>NZ_RCYZ01000009.1 GCF_006439025.1 Hymenobacter nivis | reverse complement strand
CTCCTTCAACTGAACGGAGCGCGTTTACCTTCCGACCGTTTTCTTGAATTAGAGAGTCTACTTAGGCAGCGAACTCCGAGAATCCCAAACTGAAGCGCAATCCCTGCGGACTGACCTCTTTGAATGCCTCCTTCAGGGCTTCCGAGACAAATATTGACTCTTCTCCGAAGCGGTACATGTCCAACCCACGGCCGCTGTAGGCTTCAATGGCATCGGTTTCAAGCGAGCGGTGGATGCGGACTTACCGTTTCAATGAACGCTGTATTATTCGTCTCCTGAATAGAGCCACATGACGGTCAGGGTATCGTGGGCAAAAATGAAACAGTGACTGGCATTTTGTTCACTGGGCACGACCTCGACAGTGTCGCACGGCGTGGACGGAGCCCCAACCAAGCGCAGAAAGGCGGCTTTGGACATGCCCACTTCCACGCCCGGGTACACCACGAGCGAGCGGTCCCGCACGGTTGCGGCTATCCAGTACGGCGTCGAATGGGTGGGATTTAATGGGGTGATGCCCCCAAATACCAGCTCGCTGTTGCCCGCGCGCAGGGTGTACACCGTATCGACCACGGCCAGGTCTTGCCGGTTCGGTTCCGTGATGTAGCGCAAGGCATAGCCACGGGGGGCGACGTGCCGCAAGCCAAAGCGGGCTATGCCCCGCGTATCGACTAAGTTGTTAGATAAGGCGTCGTTGACCACCGTTTGCTTACATCCGTTTCGGGGCACGGGCCGTGCGCTGGTTCGCTGCGCTTGGGAGCGTTCAGGTGCTTCCCGGCATGCTACGCACAGAAGTCCAACTACCGGAAGCAGACGCGGAATCCAAGACATAGAGACAAAGTAAGGCTCCGTTTAGCTTCCGGCCGTTTGGTTGGACCCAAACCATCGGAAGGGCATCAGTACATAAATGTGATCTTGCCCTGTTCGAATACGTGGCCGTTGGCGGCGTTAACTTTTAACCCAACACAGCCGTTGCAATCGTTCTGCACAAGCCAGTAGCAAGTTCTTGGGTTGGCAATAACCTCTTGATAATAAGCACTTGCTTGTTGCAATCTGGTCAAGGTGTCGGGCGTAAAGCCGCCCGCGTAGAAGCCAACCTTTGCGTCTTTTTGCTTAACGCCAGATCCCACGGCAACGCCAACCGCTTGCTTCGGGCCGATTTCCAAGTCTCCCGTAATGAACCGCTGATACGCAATTAATTCGGCTAATTGGCTTGGGTAGACCCGTCGGTCGGGGCCAATGGTGACCAGCAGCCGCACCAAGCTGTCCGCGCGGGCATGAGCGGCCGCAAATTGGTGCAACAAGACTTGGCTGGACGGCGCATTTAGCGGCTGTTTTAGATGCAGTTGCGGGGGCTGTCCAAAGTTACCTGTGGGGGTGTCGGTCGTGTGGGAACACCTTGTCAACCCGGCAGAACACACGATAAGGGCAAGCGCAAGGAACGGAGAATTATGCATTGCACACAACTTGATGGGTTCGCTAACTACCCGAAGTAAACGCAGCAAGGGCAGAGTATTGCCCCGTCCCAATAATACAAAACGCTCCTTTCACTGAACCGCACGGTTTACCTCGGTTTGCCTCATTATCGCTTTGCTATGCCGGAAAGCGGTAAAAGAAACTGGTTCAATTAACTAAGTACAGGAAACCGTACCTTAGGATGAGTTTCGTGTACCTCATTCCCTGTGCGATGAAGATTGGCTACGCCCGGGTCTCCACCCGTGACCAGAACCTGGAACTGCAGCTCGACGCCCTCACGCAAGCCGGCTGCGAAGTGATTTACCAAGAGAAGGCCTCCGGCGCGCTGGCCACGCGCGCCGAGCTGGAAAAGCTGCTGCTCACGTTGCGCAAAGGCGACACGCTTTGCATCTACAAACTCGACCGGCTCGGCCGCTCGCTCAAGCACCTGCTCGAGCTGGTGGCCGACCTGCAGGGCCGGGGCGTGGACCTGGTCTCGCTCACCGACGCCATCAGCACGGCCTCGGCCCAGGGCCGGCTGGTGCTGAACCTGTTCGCTTCCCTGGCCGAGTTCGAGCGCGAGCTCATCCGCGAGCGCACCTGCGCGGGCTTGGCCGCCGCCCGTGCCCGGGGGCGCATCGGCGGGCGCAAACCCGGCCTCTCGCCCGAAGCCGAGCGCACGGCCATCGTGGCGGCGACCCTCTACCAGGAGCAGCGGCTGAGCGTGCGCGACATTGCCGAGAGCCTGCGCATTTCCAAGGTTACGTTGTACAAGTACCTGCGCTTGCGGGGCGTCGCCGTGTACACCAGCCGCCCCCAAGCAAAAAAGCCAGCGCCCAGCCGAAAAGCTAAATAAGGAATTCAGTTCGGCGACGTTGGTCCGGTAACGCGCCCCACCCATCCCCGTTACTTCCGGCTATGCCCCAACCCTGCTGCGATGAATCCTTTTTGTGAACGCCTCGGCCTGTCGTACCCCATCATCCAGGCCCCGATGGCGGGCGTCTCGACGCCGGTCCTGGCCGTGGCCGTATCGGAGGCCGGAGCCCTGGGCTCGCTGGCCGCCGCCGCCGTGCCCCAGCCCGAGGTCCTCGCCCAACAACTCGCGGCGCTGGCGGCGGCGACGAGCCGGCCGATTAACGTCAACGTGTTCTGTCACCAGCCCAGCCCGGCGGACCCGATACGCGACGCACAGTGGCTGGGCTACCTAGCGCCCTTTTTTGCGGCGCTGCACAGCCCGCCCCCGGCACAGTTGTGGGAAGTCTACCCCAGCTTTCGAACGGATGCGGCGCTGCTGGGGGTGTTGGTACAGGCGCGGCCCCGCGTCATCAGCTTCCACTTTGGCTTGCCCACGGCGGCGCAACTGGCGGCCCTGCGTCCTACGGGCGCCCTGCTGCTGGCCTGTGTGACGTCCCCGGCCGAGGCGCAGGCCGCCGAAGCGGCTGGGGTGGACGTGCTGGTGGCGCAGGGCGTGGAAGCGGGCGGGCACCGGGGCACGTTTGACGCTGCCATTGAGCCCAATATCTCCACTCTGGACCTGACCCGGCAGGTGGTGCAGCAAACCCGCCTGCCCGTTATCGCGGCGGGCGGGCTCATGGACGGGGCCGATTTGGCGGCGGCGTTGCGCGCCGGGGCCGTGGCCGGGCAACTCGGCACGGCCTTCGCGGCCTGCCCCGAATCCGCCGCTTCCCCGGCGTACCGGGCGGCGCTGCTGCACCGACCGCCCCTGCCTACGGCCCTCACGGCCGTTATTTCCGGCCGGCCCGCCCGGGGCCTCGTGAACCGCTTTATGGCCGATGTTGACCAGTGGGGCCGGCCGCCGGTAGCGGCTTATTCGCGGGCCTATCAGGCGGGCAAGGCCTTGGTCGCCGCGGCCCAGCAGGCGGGCGAACCGGGCTTTGCCGTGCAATGGGCTGGGACGGGCGTGGGGCGCACGCGGGCCCTACCGGCGGCCGAGTTGGTGCGCACGCTGGCCGCGGAGCTACACCAGGCGCTGGCTTAAACGGCTTTTTTCTACCCCTACGCTAAGCCATGCCGAAGGCCAACGGGTGTGCCATCCGTAATCCCAAAGCTAATTTCAGTTCGATCCGCACGGGGGTTATTCTCCGCATAGGGTGCGGAGAATAACCCCCGTGCGGATCGAACAATGCGGCGCCGGAACGCCGCCCGTACCTTTGGGCTTCTACCTGGGTAAACCCCCCTTTGCCATGAAACTCCGCGAACGCTACCGTCAGTTGCAGGACCCCGCCGTGGTCAAGGCCATGGTCGTGCGCGCGGTCTACGCCTCGATGGCGTTGGAGGACCAGACCGTCTCGCTGGCGCGGCTGGAGGCGCTGTACGAGCAAACGGCCCCTACGCCCCCAGCGGGCGCAGCTGGGCGCTGATTAGCGCCTGCAGTGGCCCCAACGCGTGGGCATCGGCCTGCCGAATGGCGTGCAAGTACTGCGCGCGCCCCGCGCCGTTTTCGCGCTGATACAAGACCACGTCCTGGTAGCCGTAATTGTACGCCAGCAGGTTGGTGAACAAGCGCGCGGTCCGGCCGTTGCCGTTGGTGAAGGGGTGAATGGCCACGAGCCGGTGGTGCGCATAGGCCAGCAAAGCGGCCACGTCTGCTTCGGTGGACACGTCGGACAAGCGGGTTTGCCGGTGGCGCACCTCATCGATGAATTCGTAGAGCAGCTGCGGCACGCGGTTCGCCGGGGGCGGCAGGTACGCGCCCACGTTGGGCACCTGCGTGCGCCAGCGCCCGGCCCAGTCGTAGAGGTGGCCAAAGGCGCGCCGGTGCAGGTCCTGCAACAAGCCCACCGAGAGGTCGGCCGGGTAGTCGAAGTCTTCGAGCAGATAGCGTTCAACCCGGGCCACGCCCAGCGCTTCCTGTTCGTTTAATGCGGCTTTGTCGGTCAAGCCGAGTAAATTATCCTCCGGTGCGTCGGTGTAGTGCCCCATGCCGACAAAGGTAACCGGTCCGAATAAGCCAGATAACGCCTGTTCAGTTGAAGGAGGGTTATGTAGGCTGTGATGAACGTGCTAGACTTAGTATTAACAGGACCAAAACCGCTGCTACAAGGACCCATTGCAGCACCTGCAAGGCAAACGTAAACTCGTTGCTACGGATTTCCATTCCATTATACCCGTTTCGGATATAAAACACAAAAAAGCGTCCGTAAGCAAACGTCAGATACAATCCTACCACGATCTTTGCCCAGGTACGGCCTTGCTGGATGTAGTAAGCGGCCACTAGGAAAAAAGTCACTACGGTTGCCAACAGGAAATTGAAAAGCCCGTGCCCGGATTCATACATAAAGTAGGATCGGTCGTGAACGCTGCTCACGACCCCAACTGCTAGCAGCAAGACAAATAGCTTCGCTGCCCACCCGTCGTAGGACCCTCGCGCTGGGGATTTGACTGAATTCATAGAACCTAAAAAATTTAAAGCTACCCGACCTTCATCAATGAGCTATTTTCCGACAACGGGTTTCCGTCGTTGGGGAGGTTCAGTAAAAGGCCGTACAAGTGACCGCGCACCCCCAAGCGGAACGTTCACAGCACCTAAATCCCCCAACGCACGCTACCGCCCGGCCAGCGTGAACTCATCCCCGTCCTGCAAAGCCGGAAACTTCGCCCGGAAATCTTGCAACTCATTCCAAATCAACGTGCGCGTGGTGCAGCCCACGGCGTCGCTGGGTGCGGCCAGGTACTCGCCGCGCATGTTCAGCAGGGCCGAGTCGCCGGCGTAGGCGTGGCCGAGGCCGTCGGTGCCGATGCGGTTCACGCCGGCCACGTAGGCCACGTTTTCGATGGCGCGGGCTTGCAGCAGCACCTGCCAGGGGCCCCGGCGCACGGCGGGCCAATTGGCCACGTACAGCAGCAGGTCGTAGGGCGCAGCGGCGGGGTTGCGGCTCCACACGGGGAAGCGCAGGTCGTAGCAAATGAGCGGGCAGATGCGCCAGCCGCGCCATTCTTCCACCAGCGGGGCCCCCAGGCCGGCGGCGTAGGTACGGTGCTCGCCGGCGAAGGTGAACAGGTGGCGCTTGTCGTAGTGCGCTAGCGTACCGTCGGGCCGCACCCACAGCAAGCGGTTGTGGAAATGCTCGCCGTCGCGGATGATGACGCTGCCCGTGACCACGGCATCCAGGCGGGCGGCGGTGGCGCGCAGCCAGGCCACGGTGGGGCCCTGCATGGTTTCGGCCTGGCCGGCGGCGTCCATGCTGAAGCCGGTGGTGAACATTTCGGGCAGCACCACCAGGTCGGTGGGCGCGGGTAGGGGCCCCAGCAGCTCGTCAAACATCGCGCGGTTGGCGGCCGGGTCGTGCCAGTGCAAATCGGCCTGGACGAGGGTTACGGTGAGGTCGTTCGGCATGGGATGGGGCAGGGGGCGGATGGCGGGTGGGCAAAGAACGGGCCTGGTCCCCGGCCGAATCGCCCCGGCGTTGCAGCGGGCGGCCAACCACGCCAAGCCCCGGGGCCCCGGGTGCCCCCGGGCATCAGTTGAAAGACGCCCTAAACTCCAGCGGCGACAGCTTCGTTTTCGTCTTGAACAGCTTGCTGAAGGAGGGCAAGTGCTCGAAGCCCAGCGCGTAGGCAATTTCGCTCACCGTCAGGTTCGTGGTCGATAATTTCTCCTTGGCTTTGGCAATCAGCTGGGCGTGGATGTGCTGCTGGGTGTTTTGCCCGGTGAGGGTGCGCAGCAGGTTGCCCAGGTACTTGGGCGAGAGGTGCAGCTGCTCGGCCACGTACTGCACGCTGGGCAGGCCGCTTTCCGCCAGGTCGTTGCGGTTGAAGTAGGCGTGCAGCAAGGCTTCAACCTGCTCCAGCACCTGGTGGTTGGTTTTCTCCCGGGTGATGAACTGGCGCTGGTAAAACCGGTCGGCGTAGTGCAGCAAGTTCGCCACGTGCGAGACGATGATTTGCTTGCTGAACCGGTCGATGGTGGACTGGTACTCCTGCTCGATGGCCCCGATGATGGCCGTGACCGTGGCTTCTTCTTTGGCCGACAGAAACAAGCCTTCGTTGAGCGAATAATCCCAGAAATCGTACTGCTGGATGGTTTTGGCCAGCGGCGTATTCCACAGGAAATCGGGGTGGATGTAAATCACCCACCCCGATTTTTCCACCTCCGCAGCCTGGTCGGCCACCGCCATGCTGAACACCTGCTGGGGGGCCATGAAGGACATGATGCCCTCGTTGAAGTCGAACGGCTGCTGCCCGTATTTCACGCTCACGTTGCGCATCCGCTTCACGGAGATGGAGTAAAAATCGAAGACCATGCCCGTGGGCTCCGCGCCGTAGCGGTGCGGCACGGTGCCCACATCCACCACGCTGAAGAGCGGGTGCTGGGGCTTGGGCAGCTGCACAAAGTCGTGGAACTCGCTGATGGTGGTGAAGCGCCTCATGCCGGCTCGTCGTCTTTATGTATTTCCAGCACCAGCTTGCCCCGCACGTGCCAGGTCTGGCTTTCGCGGTGAGCGGCGGCCACCTCCGCCAGCGGATACACCTTGCTGACCAGTACTTTCACCCGGCCGGCGTCAATCAGCTGCGCAATTTCTTCCAGCCAGTCGCGCCGGGGCTCGTTGGCGGCCAGCGTGCCCGTGGCCTGCTGCCGGGCCAGGGCCCCCATCACGGCCTCGTCGAAGGGAAAATCGGTGTTGACGCTGACGAAGACGCCGCCCGCCTTTAGGGCCCCCACGGCCTGCGCCCGCGCGGCGTTGTCGCGCAGCGGCGAGGCTTCGAGCACCACGTCCACGCTGCCGGCCAGCGCCGCCCACGGCTGGTTCCGGTAGTCGAGGGCTTCGTCGGCCCCCAGCTGCCGGAGGTAGTCCAGGTTGCCGGCCGAGGCGGTGCCGATGACGTAGGCCCCCTTGGCCTTGGCAAACTGCACGGCGAAGCTGCCCACCCCGCCCGAAGCGCCCTGAATCAGCACGCGCTGGCCGGGCCGCAGCTGGCCGTGCCCGAAGAGGCCCGTCCAGGCCGTGAGGCCGGCCAGCGGCACGCCCGCCGCCTCCACGAAGCCGAGGCTGGCGGGCTTGCGGGCAAACTGGCTGGCCTTGGCCGCGCAGTACTCGGCGTAGCTGCCGTTGCCGGGGAAGTTGGGCACGCCGTACACGGCGTCGCCAACCTGGAAGCCGGTGGCCGCGCTGCCCAGCGCCTCCACGGTGCCGGCCGCGTCCCAGCCCAGCGTCATTGGCAAGGTCAGGTAGGCCCGCATCGGCTCGGGGCCCCCTTCCCGAATCACCCAGTCCACCGGGTTCACGCCGCTGGCGTGCACCCTGACGAGGATTTCATTGGCCGCCGGTACTGGGCGCGCAATGTCTTCTAGCTGCAACACGTCCGGGCCCCCAAAGGCGTGAATTCTTACGGCTTTCATAAGCGGTTATTTTCTGGTTAATGACCCTGCAAAGGTCACCGCGTGGCAAACCGCCGGCTTAACCGAAACGCCCTTTGTCTTAGCCAAAACGCCGAAGCGCCATGTACCGCCAAGCTGTGCTTGGCCTTGCCAATGCTGCCCTTGGGCAAGGCCAAGCACAGCTTGGCGGTACATGGCGCCGCGCCGGGCGCCGCCGGGGCCCCAAGGTATGGCCGGGCCGCAGGCTTTAAGGCCCCCAAGGCACCTAAAGCTGCCGACTCGAACAATTTTATTCGCTGGATTAATTCTAAATAAGGAATTCGTTGCGTTCCTTTGCATCAAATCTGGATTAATTCTAAAGAGCTACGTTTTGCAAAATCTTCGACTCCTGGGCTTGGCCACCGCGTTTGCCGGCTCCGCCTTCACCGCCCAGGCGCAGCAAGCGGCCGCCATCCGGGGCCGCGTTACCACGTCCGATGGCCAACCCGCCCAGGCCGTGACGGTGGGCTTGAAAGGCCGGGGCCAGGGGGCCATCACCAACGCCCAGGGCGAGTACGTGCTTGACCGCCTGCGGCCCGGCAACTACACGCTGGTCATTTCGGCGGTGGGGCTGAAGGCCGAAGAGAAAACCGTGAATTTAGGCCCCGGGGAGGCGTCGGTTTCCGCCGACTTTATGCTGGCCGAAAACGCCCAGCAGCTCCAGGAAGTGGTGGTGAGCGGCGGGCGCACCAACAAGTTCAGCCGCACCAACAGCGAGGACGTGGCCAAGATGCCGCTCAAAAACGTGGAGAACCCGCAGGTGTACAACACCGTGACCAAGGAGCTGCTCACCGAGCAGCTCGTATTCACGGCCGACGACGCCACCCGCAACGTGCCCGGCATCCAGCGCATGTGGGAATCGACGGGCCGCTCCGGCGACGGCGGCAGCTACTACACCATGCGCGGCTTCGTAACGCAGAGCCAGCTGCGCAACGGCCTGGTGGGCAACGTGGCCACCACCATCGACGCCGCCAACCTCGAGAAGCTCGAAGTCATCAAGGGGCCCTCGGGCACGCTCTACGGCAGCGCCCTCACCTCCTACGGCGGCTTGCTGAACCGCGTCACCAAAAAGGCCTACGACCACTTCGGGGGCGAGGTGAACTACTCGGCCGGCAGCTACAACTTCAACCGCGTGGCCGTGGACGTGAACACGCCGCTGAACCCGGCCAAAACCGTCTTGTTCCGCGTGAACGGGGCCTGGAACTACGAGGGTAGCTTCCAGGACGTGGGCTTCAGCCGCACCTACGCGCTGGCCCCCACCCTCACCATCCGGCCCACCGAGAAGCTGAGCATCACGCTCGACGGCGAGTTTCAGCGCAACACGGCCACCGGGCGCACCTTCTTCTTCCCCAACTCGGCCGTCAGCCAACTGGGCTTCGACCGCGCCGACCAGGCCCCCATCGACTACCGCAAGGCCTACAGCGGGCCGGGGCTGTGGACGGCCAGCCGGGCCACCAATCTGTTTGGGCAGGTGAACTACCAGATTTCGCCCACCCTGCGCTCGTCCACCAACTTCGCCTCCAGCAGCAGCCACTCCGACGGCTTTGGGCCCTACATCGGCATTGTGGGCAACGGCAAGGGCATCGGCCAGGATTCGCTTCTCCAGTCAGATCAGTCGACCCGCGACAGCCGCGCCCACCTGGTGCAGGTGCAGCAGCTCTTCAACGGCGACTTCCAGCTCGGCCGCCTGCGCAACCGCGTGGTGCTGGGCTTCGATTTCCTGCACGTGCGCAACGACCAGTTCTTCTTCGGCAGCACCTACGCCAAGGTGCCCATCAACTCGCCCACCTACGACTACGGCACCTTCAACGGGGCCAACATGACCCAGCTCTACGCCGCCGGCCCTCCCGGCTACACGTACCCGGCTTTTAACGAAACGAATACCTACAGCGCCTTCCTCTCGGACGTGCTGAACCTGACCGACCGCCTCAGCGTGCTGGCTGCCGTGCGCGTGGACCGCTTCGCCAATAAGGGCGCCGACGGGGCCAACGCCGGCTACAACCAAACGGCGGCCTCGCCCAAGTTCGGGGCCGTGTACCAGCTGGTGCCGTCGCAGCTCTCGGTGTTCGCCAACTACCAGAATTCCTTCGCCAACCGCGGCACCTACTTCGGCTACGACGCCGCCACCGATGCCCTGACTTCGCCCATCACGGCCAAGCTGGAGCACGCCAACCAGGTGGAGGCCGGCGTGAAGTTTGACCGCCTGGGCGGCCGCTTCTCGGCCACGCTGAGCGTGTACGACATCCGGGTGCAGAACGTGCTGCGCACCGACTCCAACCCGCGCGGCGCCGCCCTGTTTGCCCAGGTGCAAAGCGGCGAGCAGGTGAGCCGCGGCGTGGAGGCCGACGTGGTCATCAACCCCTTGCCGGGCCTCAACGTGGTGGCTGGCTTTGCTTACAACCACGCCGAACTCACCAACGACGTGCCCGCCACCGAGGGCCGCCGCCCCGGCACCGCCGGCTCGCCCGTGCTGGCCAACCTGTGGCTGAGCTACCGCCTGCCCAACGGCCCGCTCAAGGGCCTGGGCCTGGGCGCCGGCGGCAACTACGCCAGCGACAACATGGTGGTGAACGACGCCAACGCCGGCCAGTTCACGCTGCCCAGCTACGTGGTGCTGAACGCCAGCGCCTTCTACGACCAGCCCCGCTACCGCCTCTCCGTGAAGATGGACAACCTCACCGACCAGCACTACTGGATCGGCTACGGCTCGATGAACCCGCAGAAGCTGCGCAGCATCATCGGCCAGGTAGCGTTCAAGTTCTAATAGCAATTGTAGTTTGGACGCTGCGAGTCCGAGCGTGAGCACAGCGAGCATCCCGCGTCTGCAAATCGCTTGGTTGACGAATAGTTGTTTAATACCCGCGCAGCCGTAACTGCTCGCTGCGCTCACGCTCGGACTCGCAGAGTCCAAGCTACCTCACCAAAACCTCCTCGCCATGACCCTTAAGCAAGCCATTGGTAAACTGCACTTGTGGCTGGGCCTCGGCTCGGGGCTGGTCGTTTTCGTGGTGAGTTTGACGGGGGCTATTTTCACGTTTCAGGACGAAATCCGGGACGCCGTTGAGCCCTGGCGGCTGGTGGCGGCGCCGGCCCACGGGGCCCCGCTGCCGCCCTCGCGCCTGCACGCGGCCACCGTGGCGCAGCACCCCGGCGCCACGCCGCTGTACACCACCTACTACGGGCCGGGCCGCTCGACCACGGTGTATTTCTCCGACCCGGCCGGGGGTAGCTACATGGCCTCGCTGAACCCCTACACCGGCCAGTTGCTGCACGAGCAGAACCTGCGCACCGACTTCTTCAGCATCGTGCAGGCCCTGCACATGTACCTACTGCTGCCGATAGCCGTGGGCGAGTGGATTGTGGGTGTGGCCGTCGCCATTTTCCTGGTCATGCTGGTTACCGGCCTGGTGCTGTGGTGGCCCAAGCGCCGGCAGGAGCGCAAGCAGCGCCTCACCATCAAGTGGGGCAGCAAGTGGCGCCGCCTGAACTACGACCTGCACCAGGTGCTGGGCTTCTACGTGGCGGCGGGCGCGTTCGTCATCGCCCTCAGCGGGCTGTTCATGAGCTTCGGCTCGTGGCTGCAAGCGGCCAGCACCCTGGCCAACGCCGGCCACCACTACCCCCAGGAAGAAACCCCGCCCCGCGTGGACACGCTGGCCGCCGCCCTGGCCCCCGCCCAGCCGCTGGTGGACGTGGCCTACGCCCAAGTGCGCCGCCAGTCGCCCACCGCCGACATGGTGATGGTTGGGCCGGCTAACGACCCCAAGCAGCCCTTGTACTGCCTCACCTACCAAAAGGCGCTGCACTACTACCACCGCGATGAGTACTACTTCCACCCCGTGTCGGGCCAGCTGCTGGGGGCCCTGCCCCACGCTACCAAAAGCCCCGGCAAGAAGCTCGGCGACCTGAACTACGACCTGCACACCGGCCAAATCCTGGGCCTGGGCGGCAAAATCGTCGCCTTCCTCATCAGCCTAATTTCGGCCAGCTTGCCCGTCACCGGCACGCTGCTGTGGTGGGGCCGCCGCCACAAGGCCAAAAAGCCCGCGCCACTCCGCGCGGCGGTGGTGCGGGGGTAGCGCCCGTGGGGGACGAGGTTACGCCTCGCCCTACAAGGCCCCTAGTTGGGCGCTTGGCGCAGCCGCTCGGCGGCGGCTTCTAGCGTGGGGGCCTCTTTGGCAAAGCAGAAGCGCACCAGGCCCGGGTCGTAGCCGTCGTGGTAAAACGCGGATACCGGCACCACGGCCACGCCCCAGCGCCGGGCCAGCTCCTCGGCAAACTCCACATCCGGGGCCCCGGAAAACGCTTCGTAGCCCGCCAGCTGGAAGTAGCCGCCCGGCACGGCCAGTAGCTCCCAACCAGTGTCGGCCAGCAAGCCCCGGAACAGGTCGCGCTTGGCTTGGTAGAAGTCGGCCAGGCCGCGGGCGTGGGCGTCGGTGGCGTCGGCCTCCAGGGCGTCGGCCAGGGCGAGCTGGGTGGGCGTGCTCACGCTGAACGTGACGAACTGGTGCACCCGGCGCAGCTCGCGCGTGAGGGCCGGCGGGGCCACGCAGTAGCCCACCTTCCAGCCCGTGGCGTGGTAGGTTTTGCCAAACGAGGAGAGCACGAAGCTGCGCCCGCGCAGGCCCGGGTGCTGCCGCGCGCTGCGCGCCGGGGCCCCATCAAACACCAGGTGCTCATATACTTCGTCGCTGAGCACCAGCGCGTCGGTGCCGTCCACGAGGTCGGCCAGCGCGTCCCAGTCCTCGGCCGAAAACACGGCCCCGCTGGGGTTGTGCGGCGAGTTCACGAGCACCAGCCGGGTGCGGGCCGAAAAGGCCGCCCGCACCGCGTCCCAATCGGGCCGGAAGCTGGGGGCGGGCAGGCGCACGTAGCGCGGCACGCCGCCCTGCAGCCGGATGGCGGGCCCGTACAAATCGTAGGCCGGCTCGAACACCAGCACCTCGTCGCCGGGCCGCACCACGGCCGCCAGCACCGCGTACAGCGCCTCCGTGGCGCCGGCCGTCACGGTAATTTCCGCGTCGGGGTCGGGCGCCAGGGCCCCCGGGCGCAGGCGGCCCACCTGCGCGGCAATGGCGGCCCGCAGCCGCGGCAGTCCCGGCATGGCCGCGTACTGGTGGCCGTCGGGCGAGAGGGCGTGGCGGGCCAGGGCCTCGCGCAAAGCCTGCGGCGGGGCGTAGTCGGGAAAGCCTTGGGCCAGGTTGAGGGCCCCGGTTTCCTGGGCCAGCAGGGTCATGCGGGTGAAGACGCTGGTGCCCACGTCGGGCAGTTTGGAGGCAAGCATGGGGGTGGGCGGATGGGTAGCGGCGGGAAATTGGGAACGGTTGGGGCCCCAAAAAGTCATTAGCCGCTAGAGTTGTTCCCAAAAGAAGAACCGCACGAAAAAGAACGCCGCGCTTCATGGCGCGCGGCACCGTGGCCTTGCGGGGCTCCAACTGCTGCCGGCGCCTTAGTCCCCAGGGCCCTAAACGCCGCTGCTCTTAAGTTAAAAGCCATCAACCAAAAGCTAGGGGCCTGCTACAAATACAGCGTGAACGTGGTGCCGGCGTCCACCACGCTGGCTACTTCGAGGCGGCCGCCGTGGCTTTCCACGATGCGGTTGACGAGGTAGAGGCCCATGCCCGTGCCGTCGATGTGGGCGTGGAAGCGGGCAAACTGCTGGAAGAGCTGGGGCCCAAACCGGTCGAGGTCGATGCCCAGGCCATTGTCCTGCACCGTGAGCACGGGGCGGCCGGTTTTGGCGTCAGGCACGGCACTTATTGAAATGCGGGGCGGGCGGCCGGGGGCGGCGTACTTCAGGGCGTTGCCGAGCAGGTTGGAGAGCAGGCTCTGCAAGTGGGAGCGCACGTAAAGCACCGAAGGGCACCGGGTTACGTCAACGCTAATGTCGGCCCGCAGGCGGAGGGCCTGGGCCTGCACGCCGTGCACAATGGCGTGCACCAGCGGGGCCAGGGCCACGGCCTCGGGCGGGGCGGGCTGCGGGCGCTGGAGCTGCACCACGGCCGTGAGGTCGTCGATGGTGCCGTAAATCTGGGTTAGGGCCCGCTCGAAGTAGGCCACCAGCTGCACGGCCTCGGGGTCGCGGAAATAAGCCGTGCGGGTGAGCTCCTCAAAGATGCCGGCCATGTTGTTGATGGGCTGCTTGAGGTCGTGGCTGGCGGCGTACACGAAGTTGTCGAAGTCCTGGTTAGCGCGGGTCAGGCGCTGGTTTTGCTCCTCCAGCAGGCCCTGGGTGCGCACGGCGTCGTCCACGTCGGTGCTGGTGCCGTACCAGCGCACAAACTGGCCCCGGCTGTCGTAGAGGGGCTCGCCGCGGTGCACAAACCAGCGGTACTCGCCGGTGCTGGCCTCGCGCAGGCGGGTGTGCAGCTCGAAGGCGCGGCCGCTGGCCCAGTGGGCGGCCAGGGCCTGCAGGGCCACGGGGCGGTCTTCGGGGGGCAGCAGCTGGCCCCAGCCCTCCTGGGCCTGGTCGAGGGCCAAGCCGGTGTAGGCCACCCAGTGCTGGTTGACGAAGGTGAGGCGGCCGTCGGCGGTGGCGGCCCACACCAAGTGCGGCAGGTGCTCGACGAGGAAGCGGAACTCCTGCTCGCGGCGCACCAGCTGGCGCGTCAGGGTGCGCAGGGGGTGAATGTCGGTGTTGGTGCCGTACCAGCGCAGCACGCGGCCCTGGGCGTCGCGGGCGGCCTCGGCTTGGGCCAGCACCCAGCGGTAGGCCCCGTCGTGGCGCAGCAGGCGCACCTCCACCTCAAACGGGGTGCCCTGGGCCACGGCCTGCCGCCAGCGGGCCTGCGCCGCTTCCTGGTCGTCGGGGTGCACGGCGCGCCGCCAGTCGGTGGGGCCCCCGTTGCCCACGTCTTCGCCCAAAAACTCGGCCGTGCGCTCGTTGAAAAATTCCAGGCGGCCGTCGGCCATGGCCGTCCACATCTGCTGGGGTAGGTGCTCGGCAAAAATGCGCAAGCGGGCCTGGCTTTGCAGCGAGTGGGGGTCGGCGGGCTGGAGCGCATCGGTCACGTCGAGCAGGCCCAGCAGCAGGCCCGGGGGCGAGCGGCGGTAGGCCGGAATGGCCCGGAGCGTGGCCTGCCAGTAGCGGGCCCCGGGGGCGGCGCGCTGGGGGGCGGGCGTGAGCACCTCGGCCTGGCCCGTGGCCAGGGCCCGGGCCAGGGCGGAGGGCCAGTCGGCGGCGGGGGGCAGCAGGGCCTCGGCGGCCGCGCAGGCGTGCAGCAGCTCGGCCAGGGGGCGGCCCGGCAGGCGGGTGCCCGCCGGGCCGGGCAGCAGGGCCAGCAGGGCGTCGTTCAGCACCAGCACCTGGCCGCTGGGGCCCAGCAGCGCGTGGGGCGTGGGCAGGGCGGCAAAAACCAGCTGGAAATCGAACCCAGGAGCGGGCGCAGGGGCAGGGGGCATGCGGCGGGCAGAATGAAGGGCGGGGCCCAAAGGTAACCGCCGGCCGCAAAGCCTCACGCCAGAGTGCAAAAAAAAGCCCCTGGCCGTGGGGCCAGAGGCTTTTTGCTTCGCGGCGGGGCCGGGGCCCAACAGCCCAAGCTTCAGCTTATTGCCC
Organism: Hymenobacter nivis; assembly: GCF_006439025.1. GTDB lineage: Bacteria > Bacteroidota > Bacteroidia > Cytophagales > Hymenobacteraceae > Hymenobacter > Hymenobacter nivis_A. The sequence continues at coordinate 218,354 of NZ_RCYZ01000009.1, read as the reverse complement.
GCCTCCGGCACGAAGCGCCGAGGGAAGGGTATTAAAAGTTAAAAATCTAATTGCCTAGCTTGGGCGGGGCGGGGCACCCGCCGGCCGGCCGGGGGCCCTACAGCACCGGCTTGAGCAAGTTGGGGAACAGCTTCTGAACGTGCTCCACCTTGTGGGCCGACACGTTTTCGATGTAGGGGTTGTCGGGGTGCAGGCGGTAGTAGCCCTGGTGGTAGCCCTCGGCGGGCCAAAACTGCTGGAGCGGCACCACCTGGGTCACGATTTTGCCGTCGTACTCCTTCGAGCCGTTCACCTTGGCGATGGTCGTTTCGAGCACTTTCTTCTCGGCCGGGGTGCGGTAAAACACGGCCGAGCGGTACTCGGGGCCCGTGTCGGGGCCCTGGCGGTTGAGCTGCGTGGGGTCGTGCGAGGCAGTGAAGAACACGTCGGCCAGCTGCTGGTAGCTGATCTGCTTGGGGTCGTAGTAAATGTCGACGGCCTCGGTGTGGCCCGTTTCCTGGCCCGCCACCTGCTCGTAGGTGGGGTGGGCCACGGTGCCGCCGGTGTAGCCGCTCACCACCTGCTTCACGCCCTTGAGCTGCTCAAAGGCTTCCTCCTGCGCCCAGAAGCAGCCCCCGGCGAAGGTGGCCTGCGCCAGCCCGGCGGCGTTGGCCGGGGCGAAGCCGGCGGTGGAGCGCGTGGGGGTGCCGGGCTTGGCCTGCGCCTGGGCCTGGGGCGAGCCGCAGGCGGTGGCGCCGGCCAGCAAGGCCAGGCCAGCGGCGAGTTGCAATAGGTTTTTCATGGAGATAATCGAAGTGAAAGCTGAAGTACGCAACGGCGGGCCCCGCCGGATGGGAGAGGGGCCCGGCCCGGTAGACGGCCCCGCGCGGCGAACCTTACAGGGCCCCTGGTGCGGGTGCTCATCTTTAACAAAAAGCTGGCCGAATAGGCTCCCGCAGCGCGGTAATTTGCAGGGGGTGAGCGCCGGGCGGGGCGGGGCCCCACAAACCATGCAGTGGCTGTTCGTATCTAGCGTTACCTTTTGGCCCGGGGCCCCGCCCCGGCTTCCTTTCCTTCCACCTTACCGCCTCCCGCCATGCCCACGCCCTACCCGGTGCCGCATCGTTTTCGTTGGTACGCCCTGGCCGGCCTGGGTTTGCTGGGCCTGGGCACGGCCGCCCTGCGCCCCGCCGCTGGGGGCCCCGACGAGGTAGTTCGCCGCCTGGTGCAGGGCGTGCAGCTGTACTACGCCGCCGCCCGGCCCGAAAAAGCCTACCTGCACCTCGACCAGGACGGCTACGCCGCCGGCGAAACCGTGTGGTACGGGGCCTACCTCGTGGACGGCGAGCAGCACCGGCCCGACTCGCTGAGCCAGGTGCTGCACGTCGAGCTGGTATCGGCCCAGCGCCGGGTGGTGCTGCGCCAGGCCCTGCACCTGGCCGGCGGCCGCGCCCCTGGGGCCCTGGCCCTGCCCGATACGCTGGCCCCCGGCACCTACCAGCTGCGCGCCTACACCGACTGGATGCGCAACGCCGGCCCCGATTACTTCTACCAGCGCCGCCTGCACGTGTGGCCCGCCGCCAGCCCCGCCGCCGAGGGCCCCGGGGCCCCCGACGCCCGGGCCGACGAGCGCGCCACGGCCGCGGCCGCCCGCACCGAGGCCCGCCGCCTGGGGGCCCCGCCCGATGTGCAGTTCTTCCCCGAGGGCGGCAGCCTGGTGGCGGGCCTGGAGAGCACCATAGCCTTCAAGGCCGTAGACTACGCCGGGCGCGGCCTGGAGGTGACGGGCCAGGTGCTCGACGCCCAGGACCAGCCCGTGGCCACGTTCCGCAGCGCGCACCTGGGCATGGGCACTTTCCAACTGACGCCGCAGCCCGGCCAGCGCTACCGCGCCGTGGTGGCCCCGCCCGAAGGCAAGCCGCTGGTGGTGCCGCTGCCCGCGGCCCGTGCCAGCGGCTACGCCTTACGCGTGACGCCCGAGCCCAACGCCTACCGCGTGAGCATCCGGCAGCGCGGGGCCCCCGGCGGGCAGGTGCTGCTGCTGGGCCAGGTGCGGGGCGCCATTGGCTACCTCGGGCAGGGCACCGTGGCGGGCCAAGACGAGTTCATGGTGCGCATTCCGCGGGCCAAGTTTGCGGCCGGCATCGTGCACTTCACGGTGTTTGACGGCGCGGGCGTGCCCCAGGCCGAGCGCCTGGCCTTCGCCCCCGAGGCCGCCCCGCTGCGCGTGGCCCTGGCCCCCGACCGCCCCGCCTACGGCCCCCGCGAGGCGGTGCGCCTGCGCGTGGCCGTGACCGACGCCGCCGGCCAGCCGGTGGGCGCCACCCACCTGTCGGTGGCCGTGGCCGATGCCGCCGGGGCCCCCACTGCCGCCGAAACCATTGCCACGAGCCTGCTGCTGACCTCCGACCTGGTGGGCTACGTGGAAGACCCGGGTTATTATTTTGAAAACCCCACCGCCGCCACCGCCGGGGCCCTCGACGCCCTGCTGCTGACGCAGGGCTGGCGCCGCTTTGCCTGGCAGGACGTGCTGGCCGGCCAGGCGCCGCCGCGCCCGTTCGGGGCCGCGCAGTCGCTGGGCCTGCGGGGGCAAGTGCTTACGCCCGGCGGCAAGCCCGTACCCAACGCCCGGCTGGTGCTGTTGCGCGGCCAGCCCCGCCGCCTGGTGCTGCCCGCCACCACCGACGACCAGGGCCGCTTCCTGTTTAATGGCCTGGGCGGCTGCGCCGATACCGCCCGCTTCACGCTGCAAGCCCGCACCGCCCGCGGCGGCGCCAACGTGGTGCTGCGCCTCGACGCCGGCCCGCCCGTGGCCGCCGGGGCCCTGCCACCGCTGCCCCGCCTGCCCACGCCCGCCGAGGCCGGGGCCCTGCGCGGCGCCCAGGCCCAGGTGGCGGCCGACCGCCGCTTCCGCCGCGACACGGCCAAAACGATTTTGCTGGGCAACGTGAGCGTGCGGGGTAGAAAAGCGGTGGTGATGGACAGCCGCCGCATCTACAACCCGCTCAATGCCACCGTGCTGCGGCTCGACGACCCCGCTTTCATGGCCGTGTCCAACCTGACGCTGTTCCAGGTGCTCCAGGGCCGGATTCCGGGCGTGAACGTGACCGGGGCCGAGCCCAACATGGTGGTCCAAATCCGGGGGCCCTCGTCCATTCAGGGCAGCAACCGGCCGCTGTTTGTGCTCGACGGCCTGCCCGTGGACCAGGACGTGCTGTCCTTTTTTCCGGCCCGCGACGTGGAAACCATCGAGGTGCTGAAGGGGGCCGAAGCCGCGATTTACGGAACGCGGGGGGCCGGGGGCGTCATCGCCGTGTACACCCGCCGCGGGGCCCCTAGCTACCAGCCGTCCATGGAGCTGGCGCCGGGCATCCTGGCCGTGTACTCGAACGGCTACGCCTGCCCGCGGCAGTTCTACCAGCCCCGCTACGACCGGCCCCAGCCCGCTGCCGCGCCCGCCGACCCGCGCCGCCGCACCCTGTACTGGAACCCCGACGTGCGCACCAACGCCGCCGGCGAGGCCGAACTCACTTTCTACACCGCCGACGCGGCCGGGCGCTTCCAGCTCGTGGCGCAGGGCGTGTCGGTGGGCGGGCAGCCGGTGCTGGGCCGCGGGGCCCTGCAAGTGGCCCCGCGGCCGTAGGGCGCCCGGGGCCCTACGGCCCCACGGAGGAGCCTATTTGGTGTAGCTTTGAGGTCCTGTTGCGTACGGCCAATTCCGGCTGCGCCCCCCTCCACCCGCATGGCTACCGCCCCCACCACTTTTACCGTGGCCACCGCCACCGAGCCACACCGCGTGCGCACCCGCCAGATCGTGCGGGCCCACCCCGAGGTGAAGCAACTCATGACCCGCAACCCCGCCACCTTCCTCATCGGGGTGGGCTGCGTGGCGGCGCAAGTGCTCATCGCCTATTTCCTGCGCGACCAGGCTTGGTACTGGACCATTCCGGCGGCCTATTTGGTGGGCGCATTTTTCTCGCACACGCTGTTTGTGGTCATTCACGAGGCAGCCCACAACTTGGTGTTCAAGGGCTTGTGGAAGAACGTGGCCACGGGCATCCTGGCCAACTTCCCCTCGATTTTCCCCACGGCCATCAGCTTCAAGAATTTCCACATCAAGCACCACGTCTTCCAGGGCGTGCACGAACTGGACGCCGACCTGCCCGACTGGTACGAGGCCAAGCTGATCAAAAACTACAGCATCGGCAAGGCCATCTGGCTGTTTTTCTTCCCCGTGTTTCAGCTCATCCGCACCATTCGCTGCCGCGAAATTGCCACCGTGGACCGCTACGTGGCGGCCAACATCGTGGCGCAAATCGCCTTCGACGTGGCCATTGTGTACTTCTTTGGCTGGACGGCCCTGCTGTACTTGTTCCTCAGCTTCTGGTTTTCGGTGGGCCTGCACCCGCTCGGGGCCCGTTGGATCCAGGAGCACTACCTCACCCTGAGCGACTCGCAGGAAACCTACTCCTACTACGGCCGCCTGAACGGCGTGAACCTGAACGTGGGCTTCCACAACGAGCACCACGACATGCCCAGCATTCCGTGGAACAACCTGCCCAAGCTCAAGCAGGTAGCGCCCGAGTTCTACGAGCCGCTGCTGGCCCACACCAGCTACACCAAGCTCTTCTTCCAGTTCCTGTTCGACCAGGAAATCAGCCTCTACTCGCGCATCATGCGCAAGGAGCGCGGCACCGCCACCCTCAAAGACCAGAGCGTGCCCGACAAGGACCTGCTGGTGGCGTAGGGCCCCCGGCACCACGCACGCCCCGAACGCGGCGGCCCCTCCCGGGCCGCCGCGTTCGGCGTTTTAAGGCGCGCTACTCTTTTAGTTTTGAATGCTTTAGCCGAGGAAAGCGGTGCGTCTGGCTATTGGGGCCCGGCACTCGCCGGGGCCCCAGGGGCAGCCGTTTTCCCCGCGGCTACCTTTGTACGGTTACCGCTTCTTTCGGCGGCCCGCATGAAAACAGAGATAAAAAACGTTTTTGGTAAAGTCATTTTTACCGCCGAATACGACGCGGTCAACCGGCTGGTGCACCAGCAATGGTTTGGCTACCAAACCCGCGGGGGCATCGTCGCGGCGTCCAACGCGGGCCTGGAAATCATTGCCCGGCACCGCTGCCCGCGCTTGCTGAACGACAATACCGCCGTGCTGGGCCCCTGGGACCACGCCGTGGATTGGCTGGCCCAAGACTGGACGCCCCGCGCCATTGCCGCCGGCCTCACGCACTGCGCCCACATCGTCAGCCCCGAGTCGTTCGCCGCCCTCTCGGCCGAGGCCCTCATCAGTGGCGTGGCCGGCAGCTTCGAGCTGCGCATGTTCAGCAACGAGCCCACGGCCCGCGCCTGGCTGCAAATGGCCCGGTAGGGGCCCCTGGCTACCGCCCCGCGGGCCCACAGGGCGAGGCCGAAAAGCTGGTGAGCACCACGTGGTGCTTAAGCAGGGCAATGCCCATGTGGTTGCAAAAGCCGAAGTTGCTGAACCCCTGCGTGTCGCCGGTGCAGGTGAAATAGATGCGTTGCCCCGGCTTGTTGAATTGAGCCAACTCGTTGCTGTTGAGGGCCCCAATAACGTTCTGGTAGCTAAGCCGGGTGGAATCGCCGGGCGCAAACCCGTAGTCGGCGGGCTGCCCAATCGGGTACTGCGCGTCCACGCTGATGATGAGGCCGTCGTAGCAACTGGCCCCCAACACGGTGCCCGCGTAGCACTGCGGCGCATCGGCATCGTGCTTGCAGCCGGCCAAAGCACTGAACGCGAGAGTAGAAAGTAGTAGAGGTAAGCGCATGGACAAGAAGCGGGGATAGCAGGAGGGATGGACCGAAAGCTTCCTAAGGTGCCGTGCAAGGCGTGGCCGAGGCCGTGGTGAGCACCAGGTGGGGCACCGTTGGTTTTACAGGGTCGTAGGCCAGGCACACTGCGCCGACTGGCTGGTCGGTGGCGTTCGTGTAGGTGAAGTACACGCGCTGGCCGGTGGCAGTATTGACGGGGGTCACCGTTGCTGGGTAGCGGACCGCGATGACGTTTCGGCCCAAGAAAGCGCCACTAGACGAGCTGGTGGGGTTGCCGATGGGGTAGGCCGGGTCCACGTCGATCAGCAGGCCGTCGTAGCAGGAACCGCCCACCACCGTGCCCGCGTAGCACAGCGGTGTCAGGTCGGCGTCGTGTTTGCAGCTCAGCAGCGTGCCGGCGGCACCGGCTAAGGCGAGAAGTAAGCGTGGGCGCATACGGCAGAACTAGAATGGTAGAAGAAGTTGAATATAAGAGCCGGGGCCCTGCCAAACCGTTGCACGGCCTGGCCCATCCGCAGTGGCAACCCACCGAATGTAAGTAGCTTGCCGGGCGGGGCCGTGGCGCGGGGCCAACGGCCGGCCCGCCTTTGCTGCATGATGCGTCGTTTGTTGCTGGGGGCCCTGGGGGCCGCGTTATTTGCCGGGGCCGCGGGGGCCCAAAGCCTGCCCGTTATCAGCCAAAACCCGCCCGATTTGCGCTGGCGCGAAGTGCGCACGCCGCATTTCCGGGTGCTGTACCCGGTGGGGCTCGACTCGGCGGCGCAGCGCACGGCCGGCCGCCTGGAGGCCGTGCACGGGCCCGACGGGGCCACGCTGGGCGTGCAGGCCCGGCCCCTGGCGGTGGTGCTGCAAAACCAAACCACCGTGAGCAACGGGTTCGTGACGTTTTTGCCGCGGCACGCCGAGTTTTTTACCACCCCCGAGCAGGGGCAGAACCTGGGCACCGTGGACTGGCTCGACGGGCTGGTGGTGCACGAGTTCCGGCACGTGAACCAGTTCGATAAGGCGCGGCAGGGCGTGGGGCGCGTGCTGGGGCCCTTGCTCGGCGACGGGGCCCTGGGCGTGGCGGCGGTGGGCGTGCCGCAGTGGTTTTTTGAGGGCGACGCCGTGGGCACCGAAACGGCCCTCACCCGCAGCGGCCGCGGCCGTATCCCGTACTTCGGGGTGGGCCTGCGTGCCAACTTGCTGAGCGGCCGGCGGTACAATTACCAGAAAGCGGTGAGCGGCTCGCTGCGCGACTATGTGCCCGACTGGTACGTGCTGGGGTATTTCATGACCTCGTACCTGAAAACCCACCGGGGCCCCGATGCCTGGGCCCGCGTGCTGGACGAGTACTACCGCTTCCCGTTCTACCCATTCTCGTTCTCGAATGGCATCCGCCGCACCACCGGCCTGCGGGTGGAGGCCCTGTACGCCCGCACCATGGCCGACCTCGACTCGACCTGGCGGGCCGAGCAGGCGGCCCGGCCCGCGCCCACGCCGGTGCGCGCGCTGGCTGGGCAGGCCGATACGCGCGTGTTCACGCAATACCAATACCCGCAGTACGTGACTGATAGCACTGTACTGGCCCTGAAAAGCGGCCTCGGCGACATTGCGCAGCTGGTGCTGCTGGGCCGCCACGGGCGCGAGCGGCGGGTGTTCACGCCGGGGCTCGTCAACATTCCCGAGCAGCTGTCGGCGGGTGGCGAGAAGGCGGTGTGGCCCGAGTTTCGGCAGCAGCCGCGCTGGGGGCAGCAAGTGTATTCCGAGCTGAAAGTGCTGGACCTGAAAACCGGCCGCGCGCGCCGCCTCACGCACCGCACCCGCTACGCCGCCGCCACCCTCGCGCCCGACGGCCGCCGCATTGTGGCCGTGCAAACCACCCCCGCCTACCACCACGAGCTGGTGCTGCTGAACGCCGCCACCGGGGCCGTGCTCCAAACCCTGCCCAACCCGCGCAACGACTTCTACCAGCAGCCGCGCCTGCTGGCCGACGGCCGCATTGTGGCCGTGGCCCTGAGCGCCGCCGGCAAAACCTTGCAGCTGCTCGACCCCGCCACCGGCCAGGTCCAAAACCTGCTGCCGGTGGCCAACGTGAACCTGACCAACCCGCAGCCCTGGGGTGACTACGTGCTCTACAACTCGCCGCAAACGGGCATAGACAACATCTTCGCCGTGAGCCTGCGCAATGGCCTTACGTATCAGGTAACCAGGCCTATCTACGGCGCCTACCACGCCGCCGTGAGCCCCGACGGCCGTACCCTGGCTTTCCACGACTACCGCGCCACCGGCGCCCGCGTCGTCGAAATTCCCCTCGACCCCGCCACTTGGACCGCTCTGGGGGCCCCCGCCACTCGCGACGCGCCCGCCGACCCCTACGCCACCAAGCTGGCCGCCGGCGAGCCCGCGGGGCCCCGCATCGCGGCGCTGCTGGCCGCGCCCGATTCGGCGGGGGGCCCTCGCTACGGCGTGCGGCGGTATTCGCCGCTGGCGCACGCGTTCCGGGTGTTCGGCTACGGGGTGGTGCAGAGCCCGGCCGGCAATGCGGTGAGCGTGGGCGTGCGCTCGCAGGATTTCTTGAGCACCACCCAAGCCTTCGCTGGCCTGAGCTATGACCAAACGGAGCGCACCTTCGCCGGCACCGGGGCCCTGAGCTACCAGGGCCGCTTCCCGGTGCTGGACGTGGAGGCGAGCTACGGCGGGCGCAATTCCACGCGCTATTTCGACCGGGCCGCGCCGCTCGACAGCCTGCGCCCGGCCCGCTGGCAATACGCCCGGGTGCTGGCCGGCGTGCGCGTGCCGCTGGTGCTCACCCGCTCGAAGTACTTACAGGCCCTCACGCTGGGGGCCTACTACCTGCACGAGCGGGTGTACAACTACCCCGCTACCCTGCGCAACCGCGACGAAACGGGCCCCACTACGCCGCTGCACGCCCTCCAAACCTACCTCTCCTACGCGAGCCAGCTCAAGCAAAGCGCCCGCGACGTGGCGCCCCGCGGCGGGGCCACGCTGCTGGCCACCTACCGCACCACGCCTTTCGGCACGGCCTTGCAGGCCAACCAGGTAGGGGCCCAGGCGGCGGTGTACCTGCCCGGCCTGGCCGCCCACCACGCCCTGCGCCTGCGCGCCGGCTACCAGTACCAGCAGCAAAACCAGTACAATTTCGCGGCCGCCATTTCGTACCCGCGGGCCGAAACCAGCTATATCAGCTTCGACCGCCTCGCCGCCGCCAGCGCCGACTACAACCTGCCCCTGGCCTTCGTGCACTGGTCGGTGGGCCGGGTGCTGTACGTGCAGCGCCTGCGGGCCGACGTGTTTGCCGACGTGGCCCGCGGCAGTAGCCTCGTCACGGTGCCCGTGAACGGCGTGCCCGTGCGCACCCGCGCTTACCAGGACTTCCGCAACGGCGGCGCCGACCTGCTGGCCCTCTTCAACGTCTTCCACCTGCGCACGCCCGTCGAGGCTGGCGTGCGCATCGCCTACAGCAGCTACCTGCAGCGCGTAGTGGTGCAAACATTGGCCTTCAACGTGCGGCTGTAGCACCGCGGGGCCCCATCCGGCGGCGAGCTACGGAATGCAAAAAGGCCGCCTTGCTGAGTACAGCAGGGCGGCCTTTTTGTGAGGTTACTTTTTGCAGAAAAATCAGAAAAACAGGTTTTTAGCGCACGTGCTTGATGTCGTCGTCGTCGCCGTGGCGGGGGTTGGTGAGGCGGCCGTTGCCCTTGTAGTGCAGGTCGGAGCCGCCCGAGGCGTTGGCGGTCAGCTCGCCGTCCACCCACACGTCGGCGTCGGAGCCGCCGCTGGCGTTGATGGTGGCCGTGGTGCTTTGCAGGCCGAAGCCGTGGTAGTCGGAGCCGCCGCTGAAGCGCATGTCCTGCCGCTCCACCTTGCCGGTCAGCGTCACGTCGGAGCCGCCCGACGACTCGGCGCGCACTGTTTTGGCCTGCAAGGCCAGCGTCACGTCGGAGCCGCCGCTGGCCCGGATGCTGAAGTCGTCGGCCGTGAGCGGGGTTTGGCCGTGGGCGTCGGCCCCGCCGCTCAGCGAGAGGCCCGTGAGGCGCGGGGCCGTAACGTACACCTTGATGCTGCGCTGCCGGCCCCCAAGGCCGCCCATCGAAGCCATTTTCTGCCACGAGAAATCCTTTTCCCAGTGAATGGACAGCGTGCCGTTGCGCACCTCCGTCACGATGTGGGGCAGCGCCTCGGGGATGGCCTCCACCGCCACGGCCGCCGTGGGGCCCTGCGTGAGGTATACGTCGATGCCGCCGCTAGACTCGACTTGCTCGAAGCTGCCGCCTACCGGGCGCGCCTGCCGCTGCTGGGCCAGCGCGCCGGTGGTGGCCAGGGCCACGGCCACGGCCGTGCTAAAGAGGCGAGTGAGGGAAGAAGTAGCCATGCGGAGGGAGCTGATAGGTGAGGTGTGGGGAGAGGCTTTGGCGCTGGTTACCGCCCCGGGGCCCCCGGCGTTACAGGGGCCCGGAAAATATTTTCTGCCCGAGTTTTGCGAAGTTTAGCGGGCTCCTCGGCACCGCTTCGCACCGCGGCCCATCTGCGCCTACCGCGCCCCTGGGGCCCCAGGTTACTTCTTGAACCAGGCCAGCAAATCGGGCTTGTAGGAGCTGCCGATGGGCAGCACGCTGCCGTCGGCCAGCACCACTTGCTCGGGCTGCAGCAGCTTGATGTGGGCCCCGGCCACGATGAACGAACGGTGCACGCGCACGAACCGGCCGCCCAGGGTTTCGGCCATTTCCTTCATGGTTTCGTGCAGCAGGTGGGTTTTGGCGGCCGTCACCAGCTTCACGTAATCCTTGCAGCCCTCCACGTAGAGGATGTCGCGGTGGGGCACCTTCAGCAGGCCGCGGGCGTCCTTCACCAGCACGTGGGCCTCCTCGGGGGCGGCGGGCGGGGCGGGCTGGGCGCGGGCCACGGCCTTCAAAAACCGCTCATAGCTGAAAGGCTTGAGCAGGTAGTCAAGCACGGCCAGCTCGTAGCCGTCGTAGGCGTACTCGCGGTAGGCGGTGGTGAGGATGGTTTTGGGCGGGTGCTTGAGCGTGCGCAGGAAGCTCAGCCCGTTCATCAGCGGCATCTCAATGTCGAGAAACAGCAGGTCGACGGGGTGCTGCGTAAGGTGCTCGTGCGCCTCCATGGCGTGGCGGCAGGCGCCGGCCAGCGCCAGGCCGGGCGTTTGGCCGATGAACTGGGCGAGCACCTGGTGGGCCAGCGGCTCGTCGTCCACCACAAGGCAGCGAAGGGTAGGGGAGGTCATGGTTCGTTGTCGGTTGTTCGTTGCCAGTTGTTCGTTGTCAGTTGTCGGCCAATTTTCTAATAACTGACAACGAACAACTGACAACTCAAAACTGCCCCTAAAGCGGCGGCAGGCGCAAAGTAAGCTCGGCCCGGTAGCGGCCGTTGTGCTCGGAGAGCAGCAGCTCGTGGGCCCCCGGGTAGTAGAGCTGCAAGCGCTGGCGGATGTTGACCAGCCCGATGCCGCCGCGGCGTGGGGCCCCCGGGGCGGCGGGCGGGGCGGGGGGCAGCACGTCGTTTTCGATGACGAAGTGCAGCGTGTCGGGGCCCGCCATTAGGGTGGCCTCCACGCTGGCGCCGTCGGCGAAGTGGTGGCGGCCGTGCTTGAAGCTGTTTTCCACCAGCGGCAGCAGTAGCAGCGGCGGCACGCGCAGGGCCCCTAGCCCGGGGCCCCCGGCGGCGAACCGAATGCGGGCCCCGGCGTACTTGCGCTGCTCCATCTCGAAGTAATTCTCCAGGAACGCCACTTCCTCCACCAGCGCAATGTCGTCCTTGCCGCTGTCGTAGAGCACGTAGCGCATCAGCTCCGAGAGAAGCAGGATGAAGCGCGGCGTTTCGGGCGAGCCGGCCAGGCTCAGGCCATAGATGCTGTTGAGGGTATTGAACAGGAAGTGCGGCTGGAGCTGGGCCTTAAGCTGGTCCATTTGCAAGGCCAGGTGGTCGCGCTCGATGCGCCGGCGGCGCGTTTCCTGCTCAAAGGCGTAGGCTACGAATGCCACGCAGCTGAAGGCGATTAAGTCCGTCAACTTCAGTTCAATATTCGACCAAGTCGGGAGGGTGGCCAAGTTGCCCCACCCCAGCTTGGCCAGTTTCAAAAACAGCAGCCTGGTTAACTGAAAGTTCCACTTCTCGGCGTACCAGAAGTACACCAGCGTGGTGCCCAGTAGCCACCAGTACCGCCGCTGGCGCAGCAGCCGCGGTACCAGCCAGCGGTAGTACGGCACCACGTAGAGCGTGGCCAGGACGGCGAATAGGGCCAAGTGCGGGTAGGGGAAGTTGCTGCGCTCAGCCGGAATTTTTACGCCGCTGAGGTACACGGAGTACTTGTAGAGGCCCACGTAGCTCAGCCAAATCAGGGCTTCGAAGGCGAGGGGGAAGCGGCTGGGCCGGTCGGCGGGGTCGGTTTGCATGGGGCGAAGGTGGCGGGTTTTGGGCCCCGGGGCCGCACCGGGCCGGGCGGTTTTCGACCAACCGGGCAATTTTTTCGACCAAAAAACTGGCCCCCCCGCTTGGTCGAAACCGGGCCTGGCGTGGTCGAAAAACGCGAAAAATGGGCGAATGGCCGCCGTTGCTTTGTCCCACTCCCCGCCGAACACGGCCGGGCCAACCTTCCCTCGCAACTCCTCCACCGCTGCCGCCATGAAAAACGTATTCTCCGCCCTGTTACTCGCCGGTACCCTGGCCGCCGCCACTCCTGCTACCGCACAAACCCCCGCCGGGGCCCCCGCCGCTGCTAGCCTCGGGGCCCTCGCTGGCACCGCCACCGACAGCGTGTCGCGCCAGCCGCTGGCCTTCGCCACCGCTGTGCTGCTGCCCGTCGCCGATCCCAAAAACCCGCTGAGCACCGTGGCCAACGAGCGCGGCGCCTTCCGCTTCGCTGGGGTGCCGGCCGGGCCGTACACGCTGGTGCTGCGCTACCTGGGCTACCGCACCGGGGCCCCCGTAGCGGTGCTGGTGGGCGCCGGGGCCCCCGCCGCCGTGGCCGTGGCGCTTGCCCCCGACCGCCACGCTCTGGGCGAAGTGAAGGTGACGGCCGCCAAGCCCTTCATCGAGCAGCAGGCCGGCAAGCTGGTGCTGAACGTGGCCGCCAGCCCCATCGCCACCGGCGGCTCTGCGGCCGACGTGCTCGGCCGGGCCCCCGGCGTGCTGGAGCAGGGCGGCGGCTATTCGCTGCGCGGCAAATCGGTGGAGGTGCTGCTCGACGGCAAGTACACCAACCTGAGCGGCGAGGAGCTGAAAAACATGCTGGCCGCGCTGCCCGCCAACTCGCTCGACAAGGTGGAAATCATCGCCAACCCTTCGGCCAAGTACGACGCCAAGGGCGGGGCCGTCATCAACCTGATAACCACCAAAAGCCTGAAGCTGGGCACCAACGGCACCGCCACGCTGGGCGCCGGCGCCGGCCGCTACGGCCGCGCCAACGCCGGCCTCAGCCTCAACCACCGCACCGAGCCGCTGAACGTGTACGGCAGCTACGACCGCCTCGACAACCAAGCCTACATCGCCACCAGCGCCGTGCGCGCCGCCACCCCGGAAGTGCAAATCGCCGAAAATGGCCTTGAGCTGCGCCGCAACCGCAACAACTCCGCCAAGCTGGGCTTCGACTACAACCTGAGCAAAACCGCCTCGGTGGGCGTGCTGGTGAAGGGCATGTACAACGAGCGCACCCGCACCGCCGACAACCTGGCCCTGCTCAACGGCCCCGCCGGGGCCCCGCAGTCGGGCGCGGCGGTGGCCACGGCCGGCAAGGCCCAGTTCTTCAGCCCCGCCGTGAACGCCTACTACAAAACCACCCTCGGGGCTCCCGAGAAAACGCTGCGCCTGAACGCCGACTACTTCGGCTACGCCAAGAACTGGCGCAACGACTACGCCACCACCGCCCTCGACGCCGCCGGGGCCCCCACCGGCCCGGCCGACCTGCTGCGCGACAACTCGCCGGCCCGCAACTCAGTCAAGTCCTTGTCGGCCGACTACGCCCAGCCGCTTTACGGCGGCACGCTCGAAGCCGGCCTGAAAACCGTCGTCACCACCACCGACAACGACATCCGCTGGGAGCAGGCCCCCGCCGGCCAGCCCTGGGCCCCCGACCTGGGCAAAACCAACCACTTCATTTACCGCGAAAACATCAACGCCGCCTACGCCACCTTCAGCCGCACGGTGCAGAAAGTGGAAGCCCAAGTGGGCCTGCGCGCCGAGCAAACCAACACCACCGGCACTTCGCTCACGATGGACCAAACCACCGCGCGCCACTACTTCAACCTGTTTCCCAGCGCATCGGTGCAGTACAACCAGTCCGAAAAAGTGCAGCTTGGCTTTGCCTACCGCCGCAAAATCGACCGCTTCCAGTTCGGCATCGTCAACCCCTTCGTCACCTACCTCAGCCCCTACCGCTACAGCCAGGGCAACCCCAACATCCGCCCCTCGTTCTCGCACAACTTCGAGCTGACGCACACCTACGGCAGCCTGCTCTCCACGGCCGTTAGCTACGGCTACCACACCGACGTGCTCATCGACACGTACACCAAGGACGACGCCACCCAAATCGTGGTCAACTCCTACCAGAACTTCCGCAGCGCCAGCGAGCTGAACGCCACCGTGACCCTGATGAAGCCCCTGCTGAACGACAAGTGGCAGACCGTGACCACCCTGGGCGTGGTGTACGCCAAGGTGAACGCCGGCCCCGGGGCCCTCGGCCTGAACAGCGCCCGCCCCGCCGCCATGCTCTCAACCAACCACACCCTCTCGCTGCCCTACGGCTTCAAGGCCGAAGTAGCCGCCCAGTACATGTCGCCGATGACCTTTGGCGGGGTGGCCATGCGGGCCAGCTTTGTGAGCAGCGCCGGGGTGTCCAAAACGGTGCTGCACGGCACCGGCACGCTCACGCTCAACGTCACCGACCTCTTCAACACCCGGCAAACCCGCTTCGACGTGCTCGCCGGCGGCGTCAACTCCACCAACGTCACCAAGGTCGAAAGCCGCTTCGTCAAGCTCGGCTTCAGCTACAAATTCGGCAACAAGAACGTGAAGGCCAGCCAGCGCCGCGACACCGGCACCGAAGCCGAGCGCGCCCGCATGGACAACTAAGCCCCGGGGCCCCACACGCAAAAGCGGCCGCCACTCCTAGGAGTGGCGGCCGCTTTTCGTATAAATCAGGGCGTATTACTTAGCAGCGGCGGGGGCCGGCGGCGGGGTGGCTGCGGCTGCCTTCACGCGCACGGCAGTGGGGCCCTTCTGGCCCATTTCCACCTCGAAGTTCACCCGGTCGCCCTCTTTAATGGGGCCCCCGGCCAAGCCGTTGGCGTGCACAAAGATGCTTTCCTGGGTCTGCGAATCCTTGATGAAGCCGTAGCCCTTCGAGTCGTTGAAGAAGGCCACGGTGCCGAGGCGCACCACGTCTTCCGGCTCCATATCCTCTTGCTTGGCAATGGAAATGCGCACGTCCTCGTCCTTGATGACGCGCTTCTTGGTCGGGTCGGGCGGGGTGGTGGAGATGTTACCGTTCTCGTCCACGTAGGCCAGCATCTCGTCCAGGCTCTGGCCGGGCTTGGCGTTGGCCTTGCGCTGCTCGCGCTTTTCTTCTTTATCGTTTTTCTTTTTTAGCCGCTTTTTCTCGTTCTCTTTTTTACCGAACGTTTCTTGTGCTCTTCCCATGGGTTGTTGTTAGTTCGACGTAGCTGCTTGGCCTAGCCAAAGCGAAAAGGTTAAAGCGGCTAATTAGATTCCGCCGAAAGGCGAAAGTTACGAAAAAAGTAGTCAGCTTAAAACCCCGGGGCCCTAGCCGCCGCACCCGGCGAAGGCCGCCACCTCGCGCGCCTCGCCGGGGGCCAGGTCGCCGAGCCACACGCCGCCCACGCGCACGCGCACCAGGCGCAGGGTGGGCAAACCCACGGCGGCCGTCATCTTGCGCACCTGCCGGAACTTGCCCTCCGTGAGCACGATGGCTAGCCAGCTGGTGGGCCCGTGCCGCTCGTCGCGGATTTTGCGGGTGCGCGGGGCAAAGGGCGGGGCCGTGGTCAGCCGGCGTGCCTGGCAGGGGGCCGTGTGGTAGGCGGCGCCGTCGGCCGCGCGCAGCGCGAAGCCGGCCTGCAGCTGGGCCAGGGCCTCGTCCGTCACGAGGCCGTCCACCTGGGCGTAGTACTCTTTTTCCACGCCGGGGCTGCGCACCTGCGCGCTCAGGGCCCCGTCCGTAGTGAGCAGCAGCAGGCCCTCGCTGGCCTCGTCGAGGCGGCCGATGGCCATGGTGCCGGGCGGGAAGTCGTGCAGGGCCCCCAGGAACTGCTTGTTCCGCTCGCCCTTAAACTCGCTGCGGAACTGGCTGAGGCACCCATAAGGCTTGTGCAGCACAAAATGCCGGTGTGGCAAAACCGGTGCAGCGGGTGGCAGGAACGGGGGAGCGGGCAGAGTATCCAAAAGGGGCAAAGCAAAGTGAGTAGGTCACAAAAGTCGGGCCCCCGCCCCACACTTTCGCTCAGAACCAGCCGTCGGCGTGGCCCAGGATGGCCGCGGCCAGCCCGTAGGCCAGGGCCTGGTGGGCGCGCTGGTTGAGGTGCGCCGCATCGACGAACAACTCGGCTTCGGCGCCTAGCAGCTGATGCGAGTCGAGCCAGTGCACGTTGGGCAACTCGGGCAGCCGGCGGCGCAACAGCCATCCCCCAAAGCGCCGCAAGGTGTTGTCGGCCGGCGCGAGGCAGGGCAGGGGCGAGAGGAAGACGAACGACGTGCCCGGGTGCTGCCGGGCGCAGGCCGCCAGGCTGCGGAAGCTGGCGCGGTACCGGCGCGAAAACAGCCACAGCCCCGCAATGAGGGCCCCCGCCGCGCCCACGCGGGCGTAGTGGGCCGGCCCAGCCGGCCCCGGGCGGTGGGGCCCCGGGGATTCGCCGCGGGCTGTTTCGGCGTGGGCTTCCTCGGCGTAGTGCCCGAGCTTCTCCTCCACCAGCCGGGTGTCGAATAGGCGGTTGTACTGGTGCACCAGGCTTTTGAGGTAGCCGGTGAACTCGTAGTTGCCCAGCTGAAACACGGCGTGCGTAGGGTGCAGCTCGTCCACGGCGGCCAGGCCCCCCGCCAGGTGCGAGAGCCGCAGGTGAGGCACCCGGCCCACAATTGTGCCGCCCAGCAGCTCGCTGAGCAGCGTGGGGAAGGGCCGGTCCTTGCTCTGGGGCCAGCCCAGCACGTGGCAGCCGCCCACAACAACTATTTCAACTGCTTTCATGGCAAAAAATGGGGGCGGGTAGCGACGGTGTGGACCTTGGAGGCTGTTGGGCGGCGTAAGTTTAAAAAGGCGGAGGTATGGAAAAGATGAACCCAGGGCCCCGGAGCTGCTATTATACGGAAGCCCTAATACTTGGATCTTGCTATGGTTCAAGCTAGAAAACTGGCGCTGGCGCTAACCCCACCGTGCCGCTGGCCGTTAGCACAGCCAATCGACTTTCCTTTTAAAATCTCATCATGTCTGATAAGCCCACCATTTTCCCGCCCCAGAAGCAAGACGCCGGCGCCGGCCACCCCGGCATTGAGGCCAAAATGACCCCTGCCCCGGAATTCATCCGCGAAGGCTACAAAGGGGCCGACAAGCTCAAGGGCAAGGTGGCCCTGATCACGGGCGGCGACTCGGGCATCGGCCGGGCCGTGGCCGTGCACTTTGCCCGCGAAGGTGCCGACGTGGCCATTTGCTACTTCCCCACCGAGCAGGAAGACGCCGAGAAAGTGCAGCAGTTGGTGCAGGCAGAAGGCCGCCGCTGCCTGCTGCTGCCCGGCGATTTGAAAGTGCCGTCCTTCTGCCAAGAAATTGTGGACCGCACCGTGGCTGAGCTGGGCGGGCTGAACGTGCTGGTGAACAATGCCGCCGAGCAGAACTGGCACGACTCGCTGGCCGACATCAAGGACGAGGAGCTGACCAGCATCTTCGACCTGAACATCATCGCCATGTTTCGCATTTCGCGCGCCGCGCTGCCGCACCTTAAGGAGGGCGACTCCATCATCAACACAGCATCGGTGAACGGCTACAAGGGCAACGAGCTGCTGCTCGACTACACCTCCACGAAGGGTGCCATCACGGCCTTCACGCGTGCCTTGTCGCTGCAGCTCGTGTCGAAAGGCATTCGGGTAAACTCGGTGGCCCCGGGCCCCATCTGGACGCCGTTTGTGACGGCGGTGGGCTTCCTCAAGCTGCCCCTGTTTGGCCACGATGTGCCCATGGGCCGCGCCGGCCAGCCTTCGGAAGTGGCCCCGGCCTACGTGTTCCTGGCCTCGGAAGACGCTTCGTACTTCTCGGGCCAAACGCTGCATCCCAACGGCGGCTCGGTGGTGAACGCCTAAGCAGCAAGCGTTAAGTGTCCGGTACGGCCGGGCCTGGGCAACCCTGCCCCGGGCCCGGCCGTATTGGTTTCGTAAAACTGAAAAGAGCAGTTTTATATTTCTTAATCTTTGCATTTATGAACACCAAACTCCTAGGCCTGCTGGCCGCCGCGGCACTCGCCACCGCTTCCTGCT
Source organism: Hymenobacter nivis (assembly GCF_006439025.1). Classification (GTDB taxonomy): domain Bacteria; phylum Bacteroidota; class Bacteroidia; order Cytophagales; family Hymenobacteraceae; genus Hymenobacter; species Hymenobacter nivis_A. The sequence continues at coordinate 200,093 of NZ_RCYZ01000009.1, read as the reverse complement.
CGCAAGAGAAAACCGACACCAGCGCCACCACTACCGTCGCCACCGGCGGCGACAGCACCTCGGTAACCACCACCGTGGACACGATGGCCTACCGCACCCCGGCCCTGAGCCTCGCCAACCGCGTGGCCGCCGAGCTCAACCCCGCCGATACGGCCTTGCCCCGCAAGCTGCAGCCCATCTACTACACCCGCGGCCGTGCGCTGCAAGCTATTGAAACGCGCTATACCACCGATACCACCGGCCGCTACGCCGCCATTAAGGCCGCCAATGACCAGACCAGTACTGCCGTGAAAGCCGCCGTGTCGGAGCCCCAGTACGTGACCTACTCCACCAACGCCGGTAGCTACTACGGCGGGCCCTACTCGGCCGCAACCCTCGCCGCCGCCCGCGCCACCGACACCAAGGCTAGCCTGGGTGCCCGCGTGGGCCAGGGTTCGGGCATCAAAAAGCTCGAGAACAGCGACGACGAAGGCAAGGTGAAGTACCAGAACGGCGCTAAAATCAAGCGCAGCGACGACGGCTCGTTGAAAATCAAGCGCGCCGACGGTACCAAAATCAAAATTGACGAAGACGGCCACCGCACCGTGAAAAAAGGCTTGTTCTAAGCCCTGCCCGTTGCGGCACACTCGCGCCGCGCAGCACCAAAAGTCCTTCCTCGATTGGGGAAGGACTTTTTTTTGGGCCGCAATTTGCCTGGGGGCCCTGCCGGCCGGCCGCCGCGCCGGGACCCCCAGGGCCCCGGCGAGCGCAATGCCTTGGCCACCTGATTTTACTCGCTGTACCTATGACCGTTAGAATAGTGGCCTTGCTGGCCGCGGTAGCGCTGGCCGCTGGGGCCTGCACCCAGGAAAAGGAGGCCGAAAACACGGCCGCTACCTCCGCTTACCTGCCCACCACGGGGCCCCCGGCCGCCGCCGTGTCGGCCCTCGACACCCTGCAGCTGCGCAACGACGCCGACGTGATGGCCGTGCGCGTGGCCCGCGACCTGCAAATCACCGACCCCGCCCTGCTCACGCGCATCCGCAACGAGTACTACGCCCGGGGCCGCACCCTGCAGGGCTACGCCGCCCAATACGCCGCCGATACCACTGGCGAGGCCGCCGCCGTGCGCGCCGCCAACGCCCAAACCAGCCGCCGCCTGCAAACGGCCTTCACCCCCCACCAGTACCAAGTGTACGCCCGCCACCAGGCGGCCTACTACGCGCCGGTGCGCACCGGTGCCGTAGCGCCCGTGGCCGCCCGCCCGGTGGCCCTGGCGGTGCCCAGCGCCACCCCGCCGCCTGCCACCCGCGGCCGCTACCGGTCCCGCGGGGCCAAGGTGACGTTCCAGAAAGTGAAGTACGCCAACGGCGTGAAAATCAAGCGCAACTTCGACGGCTCGCTAAAAATCAAGCGCGCCGATGGCACCATCGTCAAGTTCGACAAAAACGGCCACCGCACCGTTAAGAAAGGCTTGTTTTAGGGCCCCAGGATCCAAAAAAAGCCCTTTCCCGCATGGGAAAGGGCTTTTTGCGTTAATTGGCTAACTCCCGCCGCCGCTACCAGCGCCAGGTGAGGCTGGCCCCGGTGAAGGGCCCGTACACGAACGGCGCGGGCTGCGCCTGCCGGTACCAGGGCCGGGGCAGGGCCAGGCCCGTGGCCGGGCTGACGCGGGTGCGGCCGTGGGCCACCGCAATTTTGGCGAAGCCGTAGCCCAGGGCAATGCCCAGCGGGTAGTCGGAGGCCCAGTGCACACCGTTGTTGAGCATGGCCGCGCCGAGCACCGTCATCAAGCCGTAGCCCACGGGGCGGATGAAGCGGTACTCGGGGTAGTTTTCGGCGATGACCGTGACCGTGGCCATGGCCGTGGCCAGGTGCCCGGTGGGAAAGGCGTCGTGCTGGGGCACGGCATTTTGGTAGTCGTTGTAGCTGGGCAGCAGGTCCCATTTGCCCCGGGGCTGGGTCGAGACATTGGGGCTCTGGCGGCCGGTGAGGTGCTTGATGAGCTGCGTGGCCAGGCCGGTGGTGAGGATGGCCTCGCCGAGCTGGCTGGAGGTTTGCAGGGCCCTATTGTCGTGCCCAAAAATGCCGTAGGCCAAGAAGCTACTGGCAATGGTGAGGTGCGTCCAGCCATCGCCGAGGAAGTACAAGGACGTGTTGAAGTTGTCGGGCGCGTTGTACTCGATGGGCAGGTTGATGCTGCCGATGTGGAAGGGCAGGCGGAAGAGGTTGCGCTGCTTGTCCTCGGCCGTGATGCCCAAGCCGCGGCCGCCGCGCTGCACCCCGTCGATGATGCCCTGGTCGAAGGCAAACAGCACGACGCTGCTGCCCACGATGCCCGCCAGCAGGGGCACGTTTTTCTTCTTGAAGGCGTAGCCCGGCATCTCGGCCACGTCGCGCGGGATGTGGTAGAGCCACTGAAACGGCCGCGGCTTCTCATAATGCCAGGTCACGCCCGGGGCCACCGTATAGTCGGTGCGGCGGGCGTGGCGGGGCCGGGCGGCGGCCACCGAATCGGCGGGGGCCCCCACGGCGGCGGCAGTAGTAGTGGTGGCGGGGCGAATGGTATCGGCCAGAGCGGCGGGGCGGGGGGCGGCCACCGAGTCGGGGCGCGGGGCGGGCGCGGCGGCGGCCGGGCCCAGGGCAAACAGCAAGGTCAACGGCAGCGCCAGGAGCTGCCACGGCCCCCGCCGATGCGGGTAGCGTAGTAACATGGTAATAGCTAAAGCAATAGAATAAAAAACCGGGCAAATAAAACGTGGCGGCCCGCCGCCGGCCGCCGGGGCCCCGGCCGGTGCAAAGATAACATGCGCATAACACTAGCCGGCCTTTTGGTGGGTGGGCGGGCCCCGGCGTACCTTTCAGCGAGGGGCCCCGGCCCCGGTTACCGCCCCCCACATTGCCTGCATGAGCCCCACCACTGCCCCACCTGCGCCCGCTACCGCCCCCAACCCGTACCAAGCTCCGTTTGAGGCGCTGCGCCGCCGGGCCCCCGCCCTGCGCCAGGAAGAAGTGGCTGCCCGCCGCACCCGCCTGCGCCGGCTGGGCGACTGGCTGACGACCAACCGCACGGCCATCCAGGAGGCGCTGTACGCCGATTTTCGCAAGCCGCCATCGGAAACCGACATCACCGAAATCTGGGCCGCCCAGATTGAGCTCAAGCACACCGCGGCGCACCTCAAAAAGTGGCTGGCCCCGCGCCGCGTGGGCACGCCGCTGGCCCTGGCCGGCACCCGCGGCTGGGTGCAGGTCGAGCCCAAGGGCGTGGCCCTCATCATCGCGCCCTGGAACTACCCGTTTTACCTGGCCGTGAGCCCGCTGGTCTCAGCCATTGCCGCCGGCAACGCCGTGCTGATCAAGCCCGCCGAGCAAACGCCCGCCACCGCCGCCCTGCTGCGGCGCATGGTGGAGGAGCTGTTTCGGCCCGACGAGGTGCTGGTGGTGGAGGGCGACAAGGACGTAGCCACCGACCTGCTGCGCCTGCCCTGGGACCATATTTTCTTCACCGGCTCGCCCGCGGTGGGCAAAATTGTGATGCGCGCCGCCGCCGAGCACCTCAGCGGCCTCACCCTGGAGCTGGGCGGCAAGAGCCCGGCGATAGTGGACGCCACCGCCAACCTGCGCGACGCCGCCGAGAAAATCGTGTGGGGCAAGTTCCTCAACGCCGGCCAAACCTGCGTGGCCCCCGACTACCTGCTCGTGCAGCGCCCCGTGCTGGGGCCCCTGGTGGAGGAAATCAAGGCCGCCATCGGCCGCTTTTACAACCCCGCCGGGGCCGGCGTCAAGGCCTCCGAAGCCTACGCCCGGGTGGTCAACCCGCACCACTTCCACCGCCTGGCCGGGCTGCTGGAAGATGCCCAGACCCGCGGCGCCACCGTGGCCACCGGCGGCACCTTCGACGCCGCCGAGTGCTACCTTGCACCCACCGTGCTCACCGGCGTGCCCGCCGGGGCGGGCGTGCTCGAAGAAGAGATTTTTGGGCCCCTGCTGCCCGTGCTGCCCTTTGATGAGCTGCCCGAGGCGGCGGCCTACGTGAACGCCCGGCCCAAGCCGCTGGCCCAGTATGTATTCAGCAGCAGCCCGGCCAACCGCCGCTACCTGCTCGGCACCGTGGCGGCCGGCGGCGCGGCCGTGAACGAAACCATCCTGCACCTGGCCCACCCCGACCTGCCGTTTGGCGGCGTGGGCACCTCCGGCCTGGGCAAGTCGCACGGCCACGCGGGCTTCCTGGCGTTCAGCAACGAGAAGGGCGTGCTGCAACAGCGCGTGGGCTTCACTGCCCTCAAGGCCATGTACCCGCCCTACACCGGCCGCGTGAAGCGCCTGATTGGCTGGCTGCTGGCCTACCTGTAGGGCCCCTGGGGCCCCTGGGAAACTTAGCTTTGACGGATCAATTACAATAATTATGGGACACGCCGAACGGCAAACGCGCCGCTACACGCCGGAAGAATACCTGGCTCTGGAGGAGAAAAGCGAGGTGCGCCACGAATACTTCGACGGCGAAATATTCGCTATGGCGGGAGCTAGTGCCTCGCACAACCTGATAAAAGGGAATATGGTAGCAGCCTTGCGGCTGGGGGCTCGGCAACGGGGCTGCCGAATATTTGATGAGAATATGCGCTTAGCGGTGCAGGAAAAGGTATTCTATACCTACCCCGACGTCATGGTGAGCTGCGACCCGGCCGACCGCCGCGACCCGTACCTGATTCGCCAACCCGTGTTAATCGTGGAGGTTTTATCGCCCTCCACCGCCGAATACGACCGCACAGAAAAATTTAAACAGTACCAGAAACTCGCCAGCCTGCGCCATTACTTGCTGGTGTCGCAGACCGCTTGGGTGGTCGAGTGGTTCCGGCGCAACGAAGCCGGGCAATGGATTTACACGCTGCTGAGCGAGCCGGCCGACGTGCTCGAAATCCCGGATTTGGGCCTAAGCCTGCCCCTGGCCGAGCTGTACGACGACACGGACGTAGCCCCGCTGCGCGCGACGCCTACGCCCCTGTAAGGCCCCAGTTGCCGCACACGCGGCTACGGCCGAGCCATTTCGGCTTGCACTTGGGCTTGCTTGGCCTTGAAATCGCGGTACTTGGCGGGGCCCATGATTTGCTGGAGCTGGGTTTGCGACGTGACGTTGATGCGCTTGAGGGCGGCGGCCAGCTCGGGCGATTGGGCGGGGTGCTGCGCCCTGGCGGCGTTGACCTGCTCCACGGTGCCGTTGAGCACGGTGCGGATGCGGCCGGTCTGCTCGGGGGTGAGCTTGAGCACGGTGGCCATGGCATCGGCCAAGTCGCGGGCGGCGGTAACGGGCGTGGGCGCAGCGGCGGGCGCGGCAGCCGCTTCGGTTACCGGAGCGGGGCCCTTGGCGCGCTTGTGAAACACGGAGCAGCTGGAGGCTAGGAGCAACACGGCAGCCAGCAGGGGGCGCAAAGCAGGAAATCGCATGGGAAAGTAAGCGGGTTGACTGCTGGCATACGCAAACTTGGGCCCCGTGGCTGTCGGGCGCAGTTTCAGTGCGTGTTGAGGGGGATGCGGATGGCGGGAATCAGCGCCCGGTTGTTGGTGCGCAGCGCTTGCCGCTCCAGTTTGCGGCGGCGATGCGTGTATTTATCCTGCAGGTAGCCAAAGTAGTCGCGGCGGAAAAGACTGTCGAGGCGGGCTGCTTTGACGGAATCAATGCGGCTGTTGGCGAAGCGGCGGTTTTTGCCGCGGAGCGCGTGCCGCACCGCCGCCCGGTTGGTGCGCTCCTGCACCAGAATGGCGCGCAGCCGCTGGTAGGTGTTGCCATCCGTGGTGCTGAGGACGTTGCGCACCCCGCCGCCGCAGTTGCCAAACACCAGCACCACCAGCAGCGGCAGCAACAGCAGGTAGGGCCAGGGCGGGCGCTTCGTCATTGGTGCGTGTTTATAGGATGCTGGCCCTAAGCTACTACGCGCTGCGCGGTGGTGCCGAGCTGGTCGGCTGGGGCCCCCAGGCTGGCCTTGAGCCCCTGGGCCGTGTGGTGGGCCAGGGCCATGATGGTGAGCATGGGGTTCACGCCCGAGCAGGCCGGGAAGGCTGCGCCGTCGGCCACGTACAGGCCGGGCAGCTCCACGGTTTCGCCAGTTACGCGCACGGGGTGGGTGGCGGCGTCGCCGCCCATGCGCGCCGTGCTCATCTGGTGGGCGCTGTAGAGGCCAAACTGGTTGGGCCGCCAGCCCAGGTGCGGCAGCTGGGCCAGCCGCTCGGGGTGGCGCAGGGCCCCGTTGGCGGCCTGCAAGGTGGGCAGCGTGCCGTGGGGCAAATAAATGGTGTGGGCCCCAGCGGCGGCGTGGATTTCGGCCGCCGCCCGCACCCCGGCCAGCAGGTTGCCCCGGTCGAAATCCGACAAAGTGTAATCAATCAGCGGGGCCCCGTGCCGGTCCACGCGCACGCGGCCGCCGTCGCGGTCGCGGGTGAGGGCGATGAACGAGCCCAAGTGGGCGGCCCCGGCCATTAGTTCGCGGTGCTGGGCCCCGCTCAGCCAGGGCAGCACCGTGCTGAGCAGGCCGGGGTGGGTGGGGGGCGTTTCGAGCTTCACGCCGAAGTTGGTGCCGTGCCGGCGGGTGTGGGCGTCGTTCACCACGCTCATGCTGGGGCCGTGCCACGAGTGCATGGGCCAGGGGTAGTGCGCGGCGATGATGAGGGTGGGGTGCAGGTGCAGGTGGCGGCCCAGGTGGGGGTGGCGCAGGCCCGAGCGCAGCAGCAGCGCCGGCGTCTGGATGGCCCCGGCGGCCACCACCACGCAGCGGGCCCGCACCTGCACGCGCACGGCGGGTCCGTCGGCGGGGGCGTACACGGCCTCGGCCCCGGCGGCGCGGCCCTGGGCCCGGGTGATGCGCCCAACGCGGGCATCGGCCAGCAGGCGGGCCCCGTGGCGGGCGGCCAGGGGCAGGTAGGTGTTCAGGGTGCCCTGCTTGTGGCCGTGCCCATCGCCGAGCGACGAGTACCCCAGGGCCCTAAAGTGGGCGTCGGAGGCGTCCACGTTCCGCTCGTTGCGCGGAATCAGGTGCACGTCCTGGCCCAGGCGCTGCGAGCCGTCCCACAGGGCCTGGTTCTGGCCGTTGTGGCGGGCGTAGTCGGTATTCACGCCCAGGGCTTCGCTCACAGCATCAAGGCTTTGCTGGAAGCCAGGGCCCGCGAAGTGGGGCGCCTGGTGCTCGCGGGCCCACTCTTCCAGCACGTAGTCGGGGGTGCGGAAGGCCCCGGCCCAGTTCACGGTGGTGCCGCCGCCCAGGCACGAGCCGGCCAGGATGCCCACGCCGCCATCCTGGGTGCCGAGGGTGCCGCGGGCGTCGTACAGGGCCCCCAGCATGTCGGTTTCGCGCTGCGTGAAGTCGCGCCCGTGGTAGTAAGGGCCCTTTTCAAGCACCAGCACGTCGAAGCCCGCGGCGGCCAGTTCGCCGGCCACCACGCCGCCGCCCGCCCCGGAGCCCACCACCAGCACGTCGCACCAGTACGTAGTATCCACGCGGGGCCGCAGGGTTTCGAGGGGGCGGGCCGTGTCGGCGGGCGCGTCGGCGGGGCCGGGGTAGTCCAGGGCGTCCCAGGCGGCGGGGCGGCCGGGCTTGCTGCCGCCGTAATACAAAAACAAGCACAGCTTGCGCAGCGCCTGAAACCCCTTGCGCAGCGGCGGCAGGCGCGAGGCCGCCCAGCGCTGCAGCAGCTGCTCGCGCTGGGCCGCGCTCAGCTGCGCAAACGACCGCAGGGGCCCCAGCCAGGTGAGGCCCACCACGGGCTGATTCAGCAAATCGAGCAGCTGCCCAAACTCGGCCTGGGCCCCGGCGGGCTGGGCCCGCACGGCGGCCGTAAACTGCGCCAGGTCAATGCCCTCGGAGCCGGCCGGCAGGCCGGGGGCGGGCGGCAGCAGGGTGTCGGCCACGGCGCAAACCACGGCGGCGCGGGCGGGGGTAAGGTCAAACATCGGGCAGAAGGGTAGGAGCGGCAACGGTTTGGAAAAGGTAGGCATTTTTGGGCAAAGTAGTAGGCGTGCCGAGTAGTTTGGGGCGCTGGGGGCCCCGGCGCTACTTTTGCGCCATGCCTGCCCTCGTCCGCACCCCCGAAACCCGCCACCGCGTCCACTTCCAGGACTGCGACATGCTGGGCCACCTCAACAACGCCCGCTACCTCGACTACTTCCTCAACGCCCGCGAAGACCAAGTGGCCCAGCACTACGCCCTGAACATGGGCGAGCTGGCCCGCGAGCAGCACGCGGCCTGGGTCATCACCAAGCACCACATCAGCTACCTCAAGCCCGCGCGCCAGGGCGTGGAGGTGCTCATCCGCACCCAGCTTATCCACTTCGACAACTCCAACTTGGTGGTGGAGATGCAGATGCGCGCCGGCGACGGCCAGCGCCTGCTGGCGCTGCTGTGGTCGGAAATGACGTTTGTGAAGATGCCCGCTGGCACCCGCCTCGACCACTCCGACGAGCTGATGGACTTGCTCGACCAAGTGGACGTGGAAGGGATTGAGTACGACCCCGATGGCTTCGACGACCGAGTGAAGGCCGTGCGCCAGGAGCTGAAGCAGCTGCGCCGCGGGGCCGAGTAGGGCCCCCGGGGCCCCACAACCCGGGGCCCGCGCCGGGCGTAAGCAAGGGGGCGGGCCGGGAATTTCCCCGGCCCGCTTCACCCTTCCCTCCCATGTCAATCTTCAGCAGCGATAAGCTCAAAGGCAAGAAAATTGCCATCATTGCCACCGACGGCTTCGAACAAGTAGAACTCACCGAACCCCAGAAATACCTCAAGGGCGAAGGTGCCGAGGTGGAAGTTATTTCCCTCAAAAGCGGCTCCATCAAAGGCTGGGACGGCCCCAACAACGACTGGGGCGATAAAGTGAGCGTCGATAAAGTGATTGGCGACGTGAAGCCGGCCGATTACGACGCCCTGGTGCTGCCCGGCGGCCAGATGAACCCCGACCTCCTGCGCGTGAATAAAGACGTGGTGAGCTTCGTGCGCGAGTTTGCCGGCTCGGGCAAAGTGGTGGCCGCCATCTGCCACGGGCCCTGGACGCTGATCGAGGCCGACGTGGTGCGCGGCAAGAAAATGACCAGCTGGCCCAGCCTCCAAACCGACCTTAAAAACGCCGGTGCCCACTGGGAAGACTCGGAAGTAGTGACCGATAAAGGCCTCATCACCAGCCGCAAGCCCGACGACCTCCCCGCCTTCAACAAGAAAATTGTGGAGGAAATCCTCGAAGGCCAGCACGCCCCGCGCAGCTAGGGCCCCCAAGGCTTTCCGTTAAAAGTAAAACGGCCCGCTACTTCGCAGTAGCGGGCCGTTTTGCGTGTAGCCTGGACGCTGCGAGTCCGCGTTGCTGCCCTGTTGTAGCCAAGCAGCAGACCGGCTAAACCTAGCGTGGACTTCGTAGTCCGCGTCGCTGCCCGGTAACCGTACAGCATTGACCGCCAAGAGGAAGCGGGCGACGCCGGACTATAAAGCTCGCGCTACAACCCGCGCTACAGCAGCCCGGCGGCGCGCAGTGGGGCCCCGGCCAAGTGCAGCAGGCCGGTTACGGCCAGGTCAAACACGAATAAAAAGCCGCCTTGCAGCAGCACCGAGCGGCCAAAGCCGGCCAGCCGGACGGAGTTGCCAGCCTCGGGATCGGCGGCCCGGCGGCGCAGCCAGAGGCCCACGGCGATGTAAAGCACGTCGAGCCCGGTGTTGATGAGGAATAGGGTTTCGTCGTGGCGGTGGGCCCCCGCCTCATCGGCCAGCGACCAGCCGGGCGGCGGCAGGCGGCGCAACATCACGATGCCCCAGGCCGCAATGCCGGCGTTTACCAGGGCCCAGGCCACGTTCATGAAGTGGAAGTGGTGGGCCTCGGTGCGGCGGTCGGTGTGGGCCACGGCGTAGCCGCTGCCCGCCAGGTTGGCGATGACCCAGGCGGCGAGCACGGCCAGGCCCCGGCCCACAATCAGCCCGCGGGCCGCGTACAGGACGTTGGGATCAAGGACAGGCATGGTGAGAAGATAAAAAAGCCGCCTGCCCGGCGGCCACCCCAACGGGGCGCGCGGGCAGGCGGCGGCAGGGCCCCAGCGGGCCTATTGGGTGAAGCCAATGCCCAAGTACACTTGGAAGGTTTGGTTGTGCAAGTTGGTGTTGGTCAGGTTGGCCACGGTGTTGTTGCCGTATTTTATCGATACGCCGTCCTTGTACACGTTGCCCAGGCCCAGGTCGTAGCGCACGCCGATGCGGGCGGGGCCCACGCGGCCCTCAAAGCCGGCCACCGCGCCGTAGTCGAGCGTGTTGAAGCCGCCGTTGGAGAGGGCAATGTCTTGGTCGTACACCCGGGCGTTGGTCAGCAGCGACACTTGGGGCCCGATGTGGAAGCTCAGGTTTTTGGTGAAGTTGGCCACGTACAAAATGGGCAACTGCAAGTAATTCAGGCGGGTGGTGCGCTGGCTCTCGTTGTAGGCGCCGCCGGCAAAGTTGGCGGTGTAGCCCTTGCGGGTGTACAGCAGCTCGACCTGAACGGACGACACCTGGTTGAAGCCGAACTGGCCGTAGATGCCGCCGTGGAAAGCGTTGAGGTAGTCGGGGTTGAGCAGGCCCTTGCCGCTGCCGTAGAGGTTGGTCAGGTTGTAGCCGCCCTTGATGCCGAAGCCGGTGTTGCGCGAGTCGGTGACGGCGCCGCCGGTGTAATCTTTCGAAGACATGTTGCCGCCGGCGCGTGCCTGGGCCATAGCCGCCGGGGCCGCCGCAGCGCCCAGCATAAGCGTGAGGAGAAGATTTTTCATAAATAAAGAAAAAATAGAAAGGGGGGTAGAAAACGGCGGCCCCGCCGGGGCTCACATCGGGTATCGACGATGCCCTATACTTTGCCGCGGGCAGAAAGTTGCCCACCTGGGGCCCCGGGGCCCAAAAATCCGCCGGCCAGTGCTACCTTTGCCCGGCCCGCCGCCCCCGGCGCGGGCATCTTTGGGGTATTAGCTCAGTTGGTTCAGAGTACCACCCTGACACGGTGGGGGTCACTGGTTCGAGCCCAGTATGCCTCACAAAACGCCTTCCCGCCGCGCGGGGAGGCGTTTTGCTTTTTAGGGCCCCCGGGGCCAGGCGCAGCTCGGTGCCGGGCCATTAGCGGATGGCTTTTGTTCTTAATGGCAAGCAGCTGTGCCAAAAGCAGGAGCTGTTTACTTGTGCGTAAATGCTGGTCACTATCCGCCCAAATGGCAGCAAACGCCTGACAACCAATAATTAGCTTCGATGCTGCCCATTGCCTTTGCCCCCAGCTACGCCCACCCGCTGCCGGCCGCCCACCGCTTCCCGATGCTGAAGTACGAGCTGCTGCCCGAGCAATTGCTGCACGAGGGCACGGCCACGGCCGCCGATTTTTTCGTGCCCGCGCCCCCGCCCGACGAAGATATTTTGCGGGTGCACGACGCCGACTATTACCAGCGCCTGCGCCTCGGCCAGCTCACGCGGCAGGAGGAGCGCGTGACCGGTTTCCCGTGGTCGCCGGAGCTGTTCAGGCGCGAAATCACCATCCTCGGCGGCACCATCGAGTGCGCCCGGCGGGCCCTGGTGCACGGCGCGGCGTTCAACATTGCTGGCGGCACCCACCACGCCTTCCGGGCCCGGGGCGAGGGCTTTTGCCTGCTCAACGACCAGGCCGCCGCCGCCGCCTGGCTGCTGGCCAACGGCCTGGCCAAGCAGGTGCTGATTGTGGACCTGGACGTGCACCAGGGCAACGGCACGGCCGCCATTTTCCAGCACGAGCCGCGCGTGTTCACCTACTCGGTGCACGGGGCCCGCAACTACCCCGGCCGCAAGGAAACCTCCGACCTCGACCAGCCCCTGCCCGACGGCACCGCCGACGCCGAGTACCTGGCGCTGCTGGCCGCCACCCTGGGGCCCCTGGTGGACCGCGTGCGCCCCGACTTCATCTTTTACCTGGCCGGCGTGGACGTGCTGGCCACCGACAAGCTCGGCTACCTGGCCCTGAGCCGCGAAGGCTGCCGCCAGCGCGACGCCCTGGTACTCGGCCTCTGCCACGCCCGCGGCCTGCCCGTGGTGGTGTGCATGGGCGGTGGCTACTCGGCCCGCATCGCCGACATCGTGGAAGCCCACGCCAATACCTTCCGCGTGGCCGCCGGCCTGTGGGACTGAAAATGGCTTTGAAAAAGCGGACCAGTTAGGGCCCCCAGCGGCCCGGCGGTGGCGGCCGTTCGGGGTGGCCTCTGCGCCGCCGGCTGCCTACCTTGCGGCATGACTTTCTTTCCCTCATCGCGCCGCTGGGCGCTGGCCGCCAGCGTGCTACTGGCCGCCACCGGTACCGCTGCGGCCCAAACTATGCCCAACGCCGTGCGCGTCGCGCCCACGCGCGACTCGTCCAGTGTGTACACCTACGTCGAGCAGATGCCGCAGCTACCGGGCGGCGGCAGCAACGCGGCCATTATGGCGGCTATTCAGGCGCGGGTGGCGCCCACGGGTGGCTGCGGCGGCAAGGTATTCGTCTCGTTCGTGGTGGGGCCCAGCGGGGTGGTGCGCGAGGCTAAAATCATCAAAGGACTAGCCGCCAGCTGCGACGAAGCCGTGCTGGCGGCCGTCCGCCAGCTGCCGCGCTTTAGCCCCGGTCGGCAAAACAGACGGCCCGTTTCGGTCGTCCTCACCGTGCCGATTACTTTTTAGCCGATGGCCGCGGCGGCGGGGCTAAGCCCAAAGCGCGGCCAATAACCGGCCCAAAAGCAAAAGCGGTTTTAAGCGCGTCGTTCACCGCTAGCTTGCGGCATGATTGTTTCGCTGCTGTTGCGCTGGCTGGGGTGGGGTTGGATGATTTTGGGCGCCCTGGCCGCCGCCGGCCAGGGGCTGCCCGGCGAGGAGCCGCTGCCCCTCATCTACACCGAGGCCGCGCAAATGCCCGCCCTGCCCACCGGCCCCGGCTACCGCGAGGCCGTGCAGGCCGCCGTGCAGCAGCGGCTGGTGTACCGCCCCAAGGCCGGGGCCCCGCCCCCCAAAGCTACCGACGGGGCCCTGGTGACGTTTGTGGTGGGGGCCACCGGCCGCGTAGGCCGCGTGCAGGTGCTCACCGCGTTGGGCCCCGATTTTGAGCTGGCTGTGCGGGCGGCGGTGGCCAAGCTGCCGCGCTTCGTGCCGGCCCGGCAGGAGGGCGAAGCCGTGGGCGTGTACTACACCCTCGGGGTGGGAGCCCTGGGGCCCTACCAGTTCGGCGCCAAAGCCCTGGATGGCCTGCGCCCGCCCCCCGGCTGGCCCATCGGCGAGCGGGGCGCGTGGGCCTCGCCCCGCCTGCCCAGCGGCGAAAGCATCGAGGCCGCCCTGGAGCGCCGCTTGGTGTTGCCGCCGGCGGGCTCGCTTGGCGCCAACCCCGGCCGCTCCCAAGTAGAAGTCATTTTCACCGTGGATGTCACTGGCCACGTGGTGGACGCGCTGGTGGGCCCCGGCAGTGGGCTGCCCTACAACCGCGCCGCTTTGCAAACCCTGGCCCGCCTGCCCGTCTTCCGGCCCGGCACGTACGAAGACAAGCCGGTGGCCGTGTGGCTGCGGCGCACCATCGTTTTCCCGCGGCCCGAGGAGCTGGAGCAGGCCCGGCGCGACGCCCCGCCGGCTGGGGCCCCCGTGCCGGAAGTGGTGCCCGACGACACTACCCGGGTGTACACCTACGTGGAGCAGATGCCGCGGCTGCCCCGCGAGAGCGGGGCCGTCGAGCTGGTGCAGCTGATTCAGCGCAACGCGGTGCTGCCGGCCGAGGTGCGCGCCGGCCGCGTGGAGGGCCCCGTGGGCGTGTCGTTCGTGGTGGGCCGCAACGGGCGGGTGCGCGCCGCCCAAATTACCCGCGGCCTGAGCCCCGCGGCCGACGCGGCGGTGCTAGCGGCGGTGGGCCAGCTGCCGCGCTTCGTGCCCGGCCGCCAAAACGGCCAGCCGGTAGCGGTGAGCCTCGCCCTGCAGGTGCCGCTGCTGGGCCCCGGCCACGTGTTCGGGGCCAACGACGTGGCCGTGGCCTACGCGCCCAAATTTCCTGCCCCGGGGCTCGGCGCGTACCTGCGCCAAAACCTGCGGCTGCCGCCCGTGGTGACCAAAGAAAACCTGAACGGCCGCGTCGGCGTCAGCTTCGTAGTGGGCGTGGACGGCCGGGTGCGCGAGGCCCAGGTAACGCAGCACCTGTGCGCCAGCTGCGACGAAGAAGCCCTGCGCCTCGTGCGCGCCATGCCCGCCTGGGCCCCCGCCCGCAACGCCGACGGCCACGCCATTGCCGTGCGCACGTACGCCGACGTGGCCCTGCCGCCGCCCGCCGCCCCCGCGGCCCCCGAGGTGGAGGAGGACAAGGTGTACACCTACGTGGAGCGGATGCCGGAGCTGCCCGGCGGTGGCGGCCTCGGCGCCATTGAGGCGGCCATCCGCGAGCGGGCGGTGCGGCCGGCTGCGGCTTGTGCCGGCCGCGTCTTCGTGTCGTTCATTGTGCGGCCCGACGGCACCGTGACGGACGCCAAAATAGTGCGCGGGGTGGGGGGAGACTGCGAAGCGGCCCTACTGGCGGCCACGCGCCAGCTGCCGCGCTTCCTGCCCGGCAGGCAAAACGGGCGGCTGGTGTCGGTGTCGTTCACAGTGTCTGTGGGCTTCTAGCGGTCGGCAACGGAGTAGCCCCGGCTACCGGTGGGCGGCGCCGCGACGTACTGTTGCGCTGCCTGACGGGCGGGGCCCCGCGGAAAAGGGCCCCCAATAAGCGCGGCCGCTGCTAGCTTGCACCGTGCTTAATTTCTTGTCTTTCTGCCGGCGCACTGGGGCCCTGGGGGTCCTGCTGCTGGCCACGGGCCCGGCGGCGCGGGCTCAATTTATGATGCAATACACGCTGGGCGGCGACGGCCCGGAGGTGCACTACGAAATGCCGCGCCTGCCCGGCAGCCAGGGCAGCCAAACCGACGTCATCCACCAGATTCAGCGCGCGCTGGTGCTGCCGGCCAGCGCAGCCGACGGCTATGTGCGCGTGGCCTTCGCGGTGGGGCCCGACGGGGCGGTGCACGACGCTAAGATGGTGAAGGGAATCAGCCCAGGCGTGGACGCGGCGGTGCTGGCGGCTGTGGCTCAGCTGCCCCGCTTCACCCCCGCCACGCGCAACGGCACGCCCATCGAGCAGCGTTTCGAGTTAGGCATCCCGTTCGTGGGGCCCCGGCACGTATACGCCCCGGGCGAGTTGCACCTGGGGCCCTCCGGCTACCCCTTGCCACAGGCCCCGCGGCCCGACTCGGCCCAAGTGGTCGAAATCATGCAAGGGTTTTCGCAGCAGCTCGACGACCCCACCTACGCCGCCCGCTTCCGGGCCGCCGCCGAGGCCGTGCAACGCGCGCTGGTGGTGCCGGCCGAGGTGCGCAGCGGCAAAGTAGAAGGCCAAGTGCTGGTGCACCTCACCGTGGGGCCCAGCGGCGTACCCTATAGCGTGCGCCTAGCCAACAGCCTGAGCCCCGCGGCCGATGCCGCCGTGGCCGCCGCCGTGGGCCAGCTGCCCCGCTTTGCCCCCAACCAGCACAAGGGCCAGCCCGCGGCCGCGGCCATGGATTTTCTGGTTACGGTCGTGAGCCCCACGCACGTGTACTCCGATTCGGAAATGGCCCAGCCGGCCGAATTTCCCGCGCCGGGGCTTGATGAATACGTCAGTCAAAACCTGCGCCTGCCGGCCGAGGTGCAAAACCACAGCCGCTGGGGCGACGTGGGAATTGACTGCGTGGTGGGCACCGACGGCCGCGTACGCAACGCCGCCGTGGCCTTGCCCCTGAGCCCGGTCTGCGATACGGCTGCCCTGCGCCTGGTGCGCGCCCTACCCGCCTGGACGCCCGCCCGCAATGCCCAGGGCCAAGCCGCGCCGGTACGCAAATTTCTGAAAATCAGCTTTCCCTACACCGGCAGCGAAGCAAGCGTGGAGGACCTGCGGCGAGAAACCCTTAACCGGTTCAGCACCCTAGACATTGACGACGGCTGGGCCCCGGGTCAGCAGACCTACACCGGGGCAGCGCAAATGCCTCAACCGCCCGGCGGGGGCGGCGCCGCGGCCGTGGTGGCGGCCATCCGGCAGCGGCTTATGTTGCCCGCCGGGCCCGCCTGCCGGGCCGGGCGCGTCGTGGTGGCCTTCACTGTCGAAATTACCGGCACGCCCACCGGCGCCTACGTGGTGCAGGGGCTGGACGAACGTTGCGACGCGGCCGTGCTGGCCGCCGTGCGCCGGCTGCCCCGCTTCGCCCCGGGCCGGCTCAAAAACGGCCAACTGGTTCGGGTGCTCTACGCCGTGGCCGTGCCCCTGGCCGCCCCGGCCCCCGTCCCTAGCGCCCGCCGGGGCCCCCAGCGGGCCAAATAATCAGCTGCCACCGAAACGCCCAGCGCCAGCGCAGCTCGTACTGCGTGAGGCCCGCCCGCGCCAGCAGCCGCGCCCAATCGGCGCGCCGAAAGGCGCGGGCCACCGACAGCGGCGCGTCGTGCCGCACCAGGTACGAGCCGCCGAGCAGCCGCGTCAGGGCCCAAATGCTGCCGTAGGCCAGCCAGTGCCGGTGCAGGTCGTTGATGACCACGGCCACCCGCGCCTGCCGGGCCCATTGCCGCAGCAGGGCCCCCAGCTCGTCATCGGTGAAGTGGTGGCAGAACAGGCTGCACGTCAGCACATCGAAGGGCTGGGCCTGAAATTCAGCCGAGAAAATATCGAACTGCTGGTAGCTGATTTCGGGGTAATCCTGGCTTTTGGCGCGGGCATAGTCCAGCATAAAAGCGTTGGCGTCAATGCCGACCAACTCCACCGCTATGCCGTGGCGGCGGGCCCAGCGGGCCACGTGGCGCAACGTATCGCCGCCGCCGCTGCCCAGGTCGGCCACGCGCAGGGCCCGGCCCTGGGGAAAGCGCGGCCGCAGCCGAGCCAGCGCGTCCAGCACCGGCCGGTAGCCGCCCAGCCACGTGTTGATGACTTCCAGCTCGTCGAGGTTGCGGCGCAAGTCGTCCGAGGCCAGCGTCAGGTCGTCCATCAGCTCGGGCCCCGGCGCGCGGTTATTTAGCATTTAACAGGTATCATTTAACACGCACTTTTGCTACTCAGCAGCCACGAACGCGCCGGTAACTGGCTCACCTTTCATCGAATGGACGGCCTCTTCTTGGTTGACCATCAACCCCTGATTGTCAACTGAAATCTCCAGCAACATGGCTTCCAGCGTGAGGCCGGGGCCGAAGGCGAAGCTGAGCACCGGGGCCCCGTGGTCGGCGGGCGTGGCGGCGGCCAGCACGTCGCGCAGCACAAACAGCACCGTGGCCGACGACATGTTGCCGTAGTCGCGCAGCACGCGGTAGGCATAGCGGTTGTCGTCGTGGCTCAGGTCCAGGGCTTGCTCGATGGTTTCCAGAATCTTGCGCCCGCCGGGGTGAATGGCGAAGTGGTGGATGTCCGCGCGCCGTACCGGCAAGTGCTCCAGCAACTGCTCCGTCAGCCGCCCAATGCCGCGTTGAATAAGCTTGGGCACGTAGCTGCTCAGCGTCATTTCAAACCCGAAGTCGTTGATGTGCCAGGCCATGTCGGCGTGCCCGTCGGGTTCCAGGCCGCAGTGAAACGCCGTGAGGGCCAGGCTAGGGGCCCCGTCGGGCAGCGGCCGGCCCTGCACCAGGCAGGCCGCCGCGCCGTCGCCAAACAGCGCGTTGCTCACCAAGTGGTCGTCCTCGGCGCTCTTTTGGAAGTGCAGCGTGCACAGCTCCACGCTCACCACCAGCACGCGGGCGGCGGGGTTGGCGCGGCAGGCGGCGTCGGCCAGCTTCAGGGCATTCACGGCCGCGTAGCAGCCCATGAAGTTCACGCAGGTGCGCTGCACCGAAGCCGGCAGCCCCAGGGCCTGCACCAGCTCAATGTCGAGCCCTGGGGCGTACATGCCCGTGCAACTCACCGTGACGAGGTGTGTGACGGTGGCCAAATCCAGGCTCGGCACCTGGCGGCGGCAGTCGGCTACGGCGGCCAAGGCCAGCGGCAGGGCCTCGCGGCGGTACACGGCCATGCGCTGCCCCACGCTGGGAAAAGGCTCCAGGCCGGGCGTGTTGGGGAAGAAAGTGTAGTCGCCGTTGGCGCGGCCGTAGTCGGGCAGCACCGAATAGCGGTGCCCGATGCCCGACACGCGGTATAGGGCCCGCAGCCGGCGGGTATCGTCGGCCCCGAATTCGAGGGCCTGGGCCATGAAATCGGCAATTTGCTGCTGCCCAAGGCAGTGCGGCGGATTAGCGGTGCCGATGGCCCCTAGGTAGCTGGTCATTAAGCGTATTTTACGCAAAATACGTGGCGCACGGGGGCAAAAGATTTTGGCCGCCGGGCCCACTCCGCGCTTTCCTTAGAACGGGGCCCCGTGGGTGCGCCGCATCAGGGCCTGCACCGCGCCCGGCCAGTGGGCCAGGGCCCCCACCACGGCCTCGCTTAGCACGGGCCCTCCAAATAGGCCCTGCACGGCGCGCCCCACCCGCAGCCGGGCCCCAAACTGCGCCCGCCAGGCCCCAGCGTAGGCCGCCTCCATCTGCGTGCGGCTGGTTTTTTCGATCAAAAAATCGTGGGCCGCGGCGCTGGCTAGGGCCCCACCGTGCAGGGCCATGGCCATGCCGTTGCCGCACAAGGGGGTGATGAGGCCGGCCGCGTCGCCGCACATCAGCACGTGCTGCTCCACGGGTTGCTTCGGGGCGAAGGAAATCTCGTTGATCACCTCCGGCTGCGGGTACAGGAATTCGGCTTCGTGGAAGATGGCGCGCAGGTGCGGATTGCGGTGCAGCACCGCTTTTTCCATGGCCGAAATGGTGCCGCCGTGGGCCTTCAAATTGGTGCGCGTGGTGAGGTAGCAGAAGCATAGCTTGCCGTCCTCGATGGCCGAAATGCCCGCGTAGCCATCGCGAAAATTGTGCAGCGCAATCACGTCGCGGGCGTGGCCCGGCAGGCGCAGGTGGTACTTCACCCCGAGGTAGGGCGAGCGCTGCCGAAAAAACGGTCGGTCGAGCTGGCGGTCCAGGTTGGCGCGCTTGCCGTAGGCCCCCAGCACCACGCGCGGGGCCAGGGTGCGGCCGTCGGCCAGGGCCACCGCGTGGCGCCCCGCCGCGGCGTCGAACGCCACGCTGGCCACCGTAGCGGGCAAGTAAAACTGTACGCCCGCCGCCAGCGCCCGCCGGTACAGAAACTCGTCCAGCGCATAGCGGCTCACTCCGAAACCGCCCAGGTCCAGGGGGCTGCGCAGCACGCGCCCGGCCGGCGACGATAGCTCGAACCGCCGGATGTCGGCCACGCCCAGCGGCGCCGGATCGGCCCCGAGCCGGGCCAAGTACGGGAGCACCTCGTTGCTGACGTATTCGCCGCACACGCGGTGGAAAGGGTAGGGCCGGCGCTCGGCCAGGGCTACGGCGTGGCCGCGCCCGGCCAGGTCGAGGGCCGCCGCCAGTCCAGCCAGGCCCCCGCCAATAATGAGGACGTCCACTTTACTATTTGCTAAGTACTAGTTAGTCGATGAATAATAGCTGGCAAACCTGAAAAGGTTTGATTCCATCGGTAATAACAACTTTTTCATCAATAACATAGAGATTAGGAATTATCTTTGTCAACCAAATTTAATTCCCACCGTTAACTCCATCAGCTCGTGCGTCCTCCACCGCATTCGGGCCGATTTGCTACCCTGACTTTTTGTATGATGCCACGCCTACTTGCTCTTTCCTTTGCCTTGGCCCTGGCCACTGCTGGCCTAGCTAGCGGGTTTGCTCCAGTTGCCCCGGCCCGGCCTATCGAGGCCCAGCATACCGCTGTGCAGCAAACGCGCCCCGGCACCGATGATAAAACATTGGTATTGTACCCAAACCCCACTAACCCCGGCTTGGTGCAGCTTACCATTAACGGCCAAGAAGGCCGCCGCTTCGAATTGCAGGTACTGAACGTAATTGGCTCCGTAGTGTACCACGAAACCGTGACCGACCTTAATAACCGCGCTACCAAAGTGCTTGACATGAGGGGCTTTGCCAACGGCCTATACTATGTGAAGCTGGAAGGCAGCGGAGTTAACCAAATGAGTAAGCTTGTCATCCGCTAACGATTTCAACGGCAACGCCTCGGTTTTCGTGTGGCAGAGGCAATAAAAAAGCAGCCCGCGGGCTGCTTTTTCTATTTAAAGGGTAGTCGGTCAGCGTTTACTTGCTCCGTACCGGTACGGGGATCAGCTTGGGTTGGGCGGCTTGGGCAGCACGGCGGGCAACGAGGGCGGCAGCGCCCAGTAAGCCTAATACGAGGGTCAACATAACGGCAATGAATGAAATAGTAAGAATAAACCACTGGCCCCGCGCGGCACCAGTTTAGATTGGCTATATAACCCGGGGCCCCGGCATTAAGTTGTCCTGAACCGGTATAAGATTAGGGCCTGGCTAAGGTAATACAAAATTGTGGGTCGCCGCCAGTTCAGCGCACGTTCACGTGGCGCTGCTTGATCATGCGGTAAATGGTGGACTTGCCCACCCCCAGGCGGTCGGCGGTGGCCAGCACATCGCCACCCATCACATCAAGGCATTCCTGCACGAGCCGGATGGTTTCCTCGCGTAGCGTGCGCGGGCCCTCGTTGCCGGCCGCCGGGGCGGGGCCCCGCAGCGACAGGTCGGGGCTGCGGATGAGGTCGCCCTCGGCTAGCACGGCGGCCAGTTCCACCACCGCCTTCAGCTCGCGCACGTTGCCGGGGAAGGGGTGGGCCAGCAGCCGCTGCTGGGCATCGTCGCCGAAGTGGCGCGGGGGCAGGTTGTTGCGCTGGCAAAACGTTTGCACAAAGGCCTCGGCCAGCAGCAGCACGTCGGGGCCCCGCTCGCGCAGCGGCGGCAGGGCAATGGGCAGGCCCAGCAGGCGGTAGTACAGGTCTTCGCGGAAGCGCCCGGCCCGCACCTCGGTCAGCAGGTCGTGGTGGGTGGCCACCACTAGGCGCACATCGAAGGCCACGCGCTGGCGGCCGCCCACCCGCACCAGCTCGCGCTCCTGAAGTACCCGCAGCAGCTTGGCTTGCAGGCCCAGCTCCAGGTCGGCCACCTCGTCGAGAAACAGCGTGCCGCCGTCGGCCTCCTCGAAGCGGCCCACCCGCCGCGCCACGGCCCCCGTAAAGGCCCCCTTTTCGTGCCCAAACAGCTCGCTCTCAAGTAGCTCGCGCGGGATGGCGGCCATGTTGACGGCTACAAATGGCCGGCCCGCCCGCTCCGAGCGCGCGTGAATAGCCTGGGCCACCAGCTCCTTGCCGGTACCGGTTTCGCCGCTCACGCTCACCGTGATGGTGGTGCGCGCCGCCTTGCTGATGAGCTCCTGCAGGCGCAGCATGCTGGGGTGCGTGCCCAGGATGGGCGAGGTGGCCCCGGCGCTGCGGGCGTCGAGCTGCTGGCGGAGCTGCTCATTTTCGCGGCGCAGGCGCACTTGCTGGCGCACCTGGCCCAGCAGCGTCCACAGCCGCTCGCCGGTTGAAGCGTCCTTCACGAGGTAGTCGTGGGCCCCCAGGCGCAGCAGGGCCACGGCGGTGGCCACGTCCTCCTGCCCCGAAATGACCACGATGGCCGCTTGCGGGGCCCGCTCGCGCAGTTGGCGCAGCGTGTGCTCACCGTCGGCATCGGGTAGCGAGTAATCCAGCGTGATGACGTCGGGCACCTCCCTAGCCATTTGGGCCAGGCACTCGCGGGCCGTGCCGAAGCGCTGCACGTGGTGGTCGGGGTTGCGGCCCAGTTGGTGGAGCAGCAACTCGCCGTACCACTCATTATCTTCTACAATAAATATACTTAAAGGAAGAGGTGCTTCCATACAGACACAAGGAATATCAGACGAAGCGCAGGGGCCCAAAATTTGCCTATCAACGCGATAAAATAGGAGATTTTATAAAAATAATTATATTTTATGGGAGCCTGTAAATTTTATGGTAAATACGGATAAACCCCCTAGCTACGGTAAAATTAAGCTATTGGATTGCGAAAATGAAAATTTATTTTCCATATCGCAGTATTCGCATTCCCAATTTAGGAATATAAATCCCACAATGGAACCTAAAATACGATTTGTGCGAACAATTTTTTATTTAAACCAATGATTAACAATAATATAGATAATTAATTGAAAAATGGATAGTCGATTGTAAAGAGTGATGCCAATCAGAATAACTTCTATCGACTCACTACTACCCTCCTGCCCAATCATGTATTATTCTAACCTGACGTTCGCCCGTACTTTCCAGCGGTTGGTGTGTGTCCTCATCCTGCTGCTGGTCGCTGTTGCAGGCAGCCTGGCCCAAACCGTACTGCCACGGGCCTATTATTCTAAGGGCTCGACGGGGGCCCTCTACCCCGCTTCGCCGGTGCTCACCGGGGGCGGTAGCATTTCCCTCGGTACCAGCGGAGCCGCCATTGCGGCGGTCGTAACCACCGATACCGGCAACCCGGTGACGCTGCGCCTGCCGCTGGTTGGTGGGCCCGCCCCGGCTGGTTACCGGGCCGGTATGCTGCTCGCCAATACGTCGGGCATCGGCGGGTCGGCACTGGGCGCAACCACCATGCGCACCTACCTTGGCGGTGTGCTCCAGGAAAGCCACGTGGTGGACGCCACGCTGCTCCAGACCAATTTGCTCGGCGCCGGCAGCGACCCCACGCCAGTCGATTTCGTGACCATCAAGCCGTTTGACGCCGTGGAGGTGACCATCGCCAACGCTGCCAATCTGAACTTCAAAACCAACGTGTACAATGCCTACGGGGTCGTTGGCGCTTCGCAGGTGCCGCTCCTGGGGGCCCTCTCGCGCTTCGCCACCCCCAACGATACCAAATACAGCAGTACGGCCTACAAACTCGACGGTAATAAGCTGGTGCAGGCGTGCGTTAATTCCAGCGTGGGCAACCCGGACCGGGCCGTGGACATGGACCTGACCAACTACGCCACTTTCGGCAGCTTCGCTACAGTAAGCTGCCCCCCTACGCTGCGCGTGAAGCTGGAGGGCCCCGCCTCGCCGGCTGGGTACTACGCCGGCTTCATGGTGGGCAACGCCGGCTTGCTGGACGCCAACGTGCTGAGCGGCGTGCGTATCCGCACGTTCCTGAACGGCGTACCCCAAGAAACCAACACCGACGCTAGCCTGCTGCAACTGAATGTGCTGCCCGGTGGCCAAACGCGGGTGGGCTTCCCCACCACGCTGCCGTTCGATGCCGTAAGCATCGAGCGCACGTCGACGGTCTCGGTGCTCGACAACATGCAGCTGTACTACGGCTTTGGCCTGGAGCCACGTGCCTTTGGCCAAGCCAAGCAGGTAATCTCGGATTTTACTACTACCACCAACCGCGCTACTGGCAGTGCCGCTAGCCGGGTTTGCGTTGCTATTGTGTGCGTTGACCTCGCTGCGGTTGCGAATCCTGAAAACGCTGCCAGTGCCAACCCCAACGATTTTGCACAGTTTGCCACTGTACTGGGCGTGGGCAACAGTCAGTTTCTGAAAGTTGACCTCAACGGTAACGGCCTGGCCGGCAACCGCGCTGGTATGGTGGTCGGGCCGGGTGCTGGTCTGCTAACCGGGGCCCTGCTCGACGTTAGCGTGTTGAAAAATCTCACTTTGTCGACCTACGACGCAGCTGGGAAATTGGTGGAAAGCGCTGCGGCCAGCGACTTGCTTTCGATTGGCTTGCTGCCAAATGGCCGCACCGAAGTTTCGTTCCTCACGACCAAGTCCTTCTCTTCGGTGCGGCTCGACGTGGTCGGTGGCGTGACCGCCCTGAGCGGCATGAAGGTGTTCAACGCCTTTGCCGATGATCCGCAGGCAGTGCTGCCCGTGGTGTTTGTCGCCCCCCTGCCCGTGGTGCTGACCGACTTCACTGGCCGCCGCACCGCTACCGGCGCCAACCTGGCCTGGGCCACGGCCTCGGAGCACAACAGCAGCCAGTTTGTAATAGAGCGCCGCGGTGGCAGCGCCGCCGAGTTCCAGGCCGTGGGCCAGGTGGCCGCCGCTGGCAACAGTTCGGAGGCCCACCGCTACCAGTACACCGATGCCAGCGCCGCGGCAATGGGCAGCACGACGCTGTACTACCGCCTGCGCCAGGTTGATGTGGATGGCACAATTGCCTATTCGCCCGTGGTAGCTTTGGCCGGTGGCGCCCTGGCCAGCAGCGGCCTGCAAGTGTACCCCAACCCCGCGCTGGCTTCGGCCCCCGTGAGCCTGCGCTACGAAGGCGCTGGGGCCGTCAGCGCCTCCGTGTACTCGGAAATGGGCCAGCTCGTGCGCCAGGTGCCCTTGGCCGCCGAAGCCGGCGCCGTGGCCACGTTGCCCACGCTGCCCACCGGCCTCTACCACGTGGTGGTGCGCGACGCGGCGGGCAACCGCGTAGCCACCCAGCGCCTGGTGGTGGCCCAGTAGCCCCGCCGGACTATATAAAAAGCCACGGGGCCCGGCCGACTTAATTGTTGGCCGGGCCCCGTGCGTTTGGCGCGCTGCCGGGCCGGAGCCCGGGGCAAAACAAAGCGCTAAAGGTGCGGCCAGGGCCCCCGGTGGAGCAACCAGTCGCGGGGCCCCCAAAAAAGGCTGGGTGTCTACCGCGGCCGCAAACTGGGTTGGCATTAATTGACACGATTTGGGGCCCCAATGCGAATTGAATTTGTGACGAAATAAAAAATTAATTCGGCCGAGCAATTACCGGGCATAAAATTGGCTTAATTTTGCAGCATGATTCGCCCCAATCATCACCCAATGGAGCGTGGAACGAAGCTGCAAAGCATTCTGCGAGAGGCCCAAACGGTCATTGCCTTGGGCGGCTCTTCTACTTTTTCTGCTGTTTACTCCGCTGCCGTTTCGGTTTTCCGAGACGGTTTTTTTATGCCCGCCCCGCGCGGTTTCTAATCAAAAGAAGTTGCCCAGGCCCCTCATTTCCTCTCTTTTGAATACTAACCCACCCGCCCCGAAAGTAGCCGCTGCTGCGTTGCCGCTGGCCGTGGCACGGGGCTTCGTGGCCTTTCCCAACGGGCCCCGCACGGTGGGAGCGATGGGGGCCTGACGAGCCGCCCGGTGCAAGCCGGGCGGCTTTGCTTTTAAGGCCCCCAGCGGGCCGTGCCGCCGCCCGACGGCGCGCTCAAATTACCAACTCGTTTTACCCGTGGGCCCCCGGTGCCCGCGCTCTTATGCAACAACTGATTACCCGTGTTCATTCGGCCAACTCGCTGCTCTGCGTAGGCCTCGATCCCATTGGCACAGACGCCGAAGTGGCGGTGCGCCTGCGCCAGGTGGTAGCCGAAACCCACGCCTACGCGGCGGCTTTCAAGCCGAATCTAGCGTTTTTCCTGAGTCGGGAAGATGGTGTAGCGCTGCTGAAAAGCACCATCCAGAGCATTCCCGCCGATATTCCGGTGATACTGGACGGCAAGTTTGGCGACATCGCCAACACGGCCGACCACTACGCCCGCTTCGCCTACGACGTGGTGGGGGCCCACGGCGTGACCGTGAACCCCTACATGGGCGACGACGCCATCCGGCCCTTCGCCCGGCCCGGCAAGCTGGTGTTCTCGCTGGCCAAAACTTCCAACAAGCCCGCCCACAACCTGCAAGACCAGGCCCTGGCCCACGGCGGCCACCTCAGCGACCTGGCCGCCCAGGTGGCCCGGCAGCTCGACGAGGAACTGCCTGAGGCCATTATCGGCCTCGTGGTGGGTGCCACCGAGCCCACGGCCATGGCCCGGGTGCGGGCCGCTTGCCCACGGCAGTGGTTCTTGGTACCCGGCATTGGGGCCCAGGGCGGTGACCTGGCCGCTACGCTTAAAGCCGGCCTGCGCAAAGACGGCAGCGGCGTGCTCATCAATGCCTCGCGCAGCATTTGGCAAGCGCCCGACGCTGGGAAAGCGGCGCAGGAATTGCGCGACCAGATCAATGAATTTCGCTTAGTAAAATCTTGATTGCTTAATGAGTATCCGTCATGCTGAGCCTGCGAAGCATCTTTTCACCGCTGCACGATTTCCTAAGCGTGATAAGATGCTTCGCAGGCTCAGCATGACAGTTAAGAGACAATAATAAAGCGGCAATAAAAAATTACACTAAAATGACCCCAACCCTCACCCCCGACCTGCCCGCTGCCGAAGTAGCCACCATCTTGGAAGCGCAACTGCGCCGGGAAGACGCGCTGCTGACCGGCCACTTCAAGTTGTCGTCGGGCTTGCACTCGGATACGTATGTGCAGTGTGCCCGCTTTTTGCGGCGGCCCGAGCTGGCGGCGCCGGCCATGGCCGTGCTGGCCGCGCAGCTGCGCGCCGCCGGCCTGGTGCCCGATACTGTGGTGGGCCCCGCCATGGGCGGCGTGGTGGTGAGCTACGAGCTGGCCCGCCAGCTGGGCGTGCCCTCACTTTTTACGGAGCGCGACGCGCAGGGCGAAATGACCTTGCGGCGCGGCTTTACGCTGCGCCCGGGCGAGCGGGTAATCATTGCGGAAGACGTAGTTACGACCGGCAAGAGCACGCTGGAAGTGGCGCGGGTTTTGGCCGAAATGGGGGTGGAAGTTTTGGCAGTGGCTTCATTAATTGACCGGACGGGTGGTGCGGTGAAGCTTCCGTTCCCGAACTTTGCGCTGTTGGCGGTAAACGCCGCCGTGTTTGACGCCGACCACATTCCGGCGCATTTGGCCGGGGTGCCGGCCGTGAAGCCGGGCAGCCGGCCCGAGAAAGCCGCTTGAAAACACTGATTAGGAAGGCAGCTTTTTAGCGAGGACTTATGACTTTGACGGATCTGGAACCGACCACCCATACCATCCAACTCACCCTCAAGCCGGGCCAGCACGACGGCGACGGCCACCGGGTGGCGGCCGCCGCGGCGCGCCACCTGGGCCTGGCCACCGGCCGCGTGCGCACCGCCGCCCGCTACACGGTGCGCTACGGGGCCCTGAGCACGGAGCAGTTGCGCGCCTTTGCCACCCGCTGCCTCGCCGACCCGGTGCTGCACGACGTAACCCTAAACGAAGCCGTGGCCCCCGTGCCCGGCTTCGCTGCTTATATCCTGGTGGCCCGGGGCCCCGGCGTGACGGACGACGAAGGCACCAGCGCCCAGAACGCGCTGGCCGACTTCCTCAACGAGCCGCTGGACACGCACACGCAGCACATTTTCAGCAAGCGCCTGTACTTGCTCGAAAACGACTTGCCCACCGCCGACCTGCGCCGCCTGGCCGAGGAACTGCTGGGCAACAAGATGATCAACCGCTTCGAGGTGGGGCGCGTGGCCGACGGCATTCGCGACTACACGCCGCGGCCCGGCGGCGGCGCGGAGGCCATTACGGAGACGATTTCGCTCACCGGCCTCAGCGACGGGGCGCTGGTGCAGCTCTCGAAGGACAACATCTACGCGCTGAACCTGGAGGAAATGCGCGCCGTGCGCGACTACTACGCCGCGGCCGACACGCAGGCCACGCGCCGCGCCCAGGGCCTGCCCGCCGACCCCACCGATTGCGAATTGGAAATCATCGCCCAAACGTGGTCGGAGCACTGCAAGCACAAGGAGTTCAGCGCCGTCATCAACTACCGCGATTTGGCGACGGGGGAGGAGAAGCAGATTGACTCGCTTTTCAAAACCTACATCAAGGACGCCACCTCGGAAGTGGACCGCCAGCTGCGGGCCAACGGCAACGACTGGCTCGTTAAAGTATTCAGCGACAACGCGGGGGCTGTGCGCATCAACGCCGACTCGCTGTTTGTGTGGAAGGTGGAAACGCACAACTCGCCCTCGGCCATCGACCCGTACGGCGGGGCCATTACCGGCATTTTGGGCAATAACCGCGACCCGCTGGCCACCGGCATCGGCGGGGCCCGGCTGCTGTTCAACACCAACGTGCTCTGCTTCGGCAACCCCGACTACGACGGGCCCCTGCTGACCGGCCAGCTGCACCCGCGCCGAATTCTGGAAGGTGTGCGCAAGGGCATCGAGGACGGCGGCAACAAGTCGGGCGTGCCGACGGTGAACGGCGCCATCGTGTTCGACGACCGCTACCGCGGCAAGCCGCTTGTGTACTGCGGCACCGGCGCCGTGATGCCCATGCAGTTCGCGGGCCTCGACTCGTGGGAGAAAAAGATTGACGCCGGCGACCGGATTGTGATGGCCGGCGGCCGCGTGGGCAAAGACGGCATCCACGGCGCCACGTTCTCCAGCATCGAACTCGACGAAAGCGCCCCCGCCACGGCCGTACAAATCGGCTCGCCCATCACCCAAAAGCTGGCGATGGATTTCCTGCTTCTCGCCGCCCGCCGGGGCCTGCTCAAGTGCAGCACCGACAACGGCGCGGGCGGCCTGTCGTCCTCGGTGGGCGAGCTGGCCGGCATCAGCGGAGGCGCCGTGGTAGAGCTGGAAAAAGTGCCGCTGAAGTACCCCGGCCTGCGGCCCTGGGAGATTTTTGTGAGCGAATCGCAGGAGCGGTTCACGCTGGTGGTGGAGCCCGGCCGCATGGCCGAGCTGCTGGCGCTGGGCCAGGAAATGGAAGTGGAGCTGACCGACATCGGCCACTTCACCAACGACGGCTCGCTGGACGTGAACTTCGACGGGCAGCCCGTGGCGCGCCTGGCGCTGGAGTTTCTGCACGACGGCGTGCCGCGCAAAACGCTGGCGGCCGAGTACGAGAAACCCGTGGCCACCGAGCCGGCCATTCCGGCTCAAACCGACTACACCGACACGCTGCGCCAGCTGCTGGGGGCCCTAAACATCTGCTCGCGCGAGGCCGTCATCCGGCAGTACGACCACGAGGTAAAGGGCCGCACCATTGTGAAGCCGCTGATGGGCGCCACCGGCCAGGCTCCGCAGGACGCGGCCGTGGTGCGCTTCAACTTTGAGAGCTGGGAGGGCGTGGCCGTGAGCAACGGCATTTTGCCCCGCTACGGCGACCTTGACGCCTACCAGATGTCGGCCGGCTCGTTCGACGAGGCCGTGCGCCAGATCATCGCCGTGGGCGGCAAGCTGCCCAACCTCACGCCCGGCGACGGCATTTTCTGGTCGGTGAACGACAACTTCTGCGTGCCCGACTCGGTGTACGATCCCGCCATCAACCCCGACGGAAAGCAGAAGCTGGCCAAGCTGGTGCAGATGTGCGAGGCCCTGCGCGACGCCACGGCCGCCTACTGCATCCCGCTCACGAGCGGCAAGGACAGCATGAAGAACGACTTCAAGGCCGACGGCGTGAAGATTTCCGTGCCGCCTACCGTCCTCTACTCGATGACGGCCAAGATGGAAGACGTGCGCCGCGCCATCACCTCCGACTTCAAGGAGCCGGGCGATGTGGTGTACCTGCTGGGCGAAACCTACGACGAGCTGGGCGGCTCTGAGTTCTACGCCCTGCACGGCGAGCTGGGGGCCCAGGTGCCCCAGGTGCGGTTTGCCGAAGCCAAGGCGCTGTACACGCTCATCGGCCAGGCCAACGACGGGGCCCTGATTCAGTCGTGCCACGACCTGAGCGACGGCGGCCTCGCCGTGGCGCTGGCCGAAGCCACGTTCGGCTACGGCTGCGGTGCTTCGGTGGAGCTGCCCGCAACTGGGCTGAGCCTGGCCGCGCAGCTGTTCTCGGAGTCGCACTCGCGCTTCGTGGCCACCGTGGCCCCGGCCGATGTGGTGGCGTTCGAGGCGCTGCTGGGCGGCCGCGCCACGCGCCTGGGCACCGTGACGGACGACGGCCAGCTGGCCGTGCGCCACGCCGGCCAAACGGTCATTGGGGCCCCCACTACTGAGCTGCGGCACACCTGGTCAAACGGGCCTGTTAATCAATTGCTTGGAGTGGACGAGCTTGCCGGCTTCGGCGAGACGACCGGGCACTAATGGCACAAACTGCTGGCGCTTCGGCCCAAAACCCAAATCAGATGGCACAAGACTCGCAGGAGCTAGTACATAAAGTTCAATTATCGGCACAAGATAGCGCCGTGCGGGCCCTCGTGCTCACCGGCTTCGGCATCAACTGCGAAGAGGAAATTGCGGCCGCTTACCGGCTCGCTGGGGCCCAAGCCACCATTGTGCACCTCAACCAGGTGCTGCACGGCGCGGTAAGCATCCACGATTTCGACGTGCTAACGTTCCCCGGCGGGTTCTCGTTTGGCGACGACCTGGGCTCGGGCGTGGTGCTGGCCAACAAGCTGCGCTACCGCCAGACGGGCCCCGGGGGCCGCACGCTACTCGATGACATCAAGCAGTTCGTGGCCGACGGCAAGTTCGTGCTCGGCATCTGCAACGGCTTCCAGGTGCTGGTGAAGCTGGGCCTTCTGCCCAACCTGGGCGGCGACGTGACGCCCGAAGTGACGCTGACGCACAACGCCTCGGGCCGCTACGAAGACCGCTGGGTGCGGCTGCGCGTGCACCCGCGCACCACCACGCCCTTCCTCAAAGGCCTCGATGTGCTGGAGGTGCCCGTGCGCCACGGCGAAGGCCGCCTCGTGGTGCCCGACGCCGCCACTCGCGGGGCCCTGGAAGCAGCCGGCCTGAACTGCCTTTCCTACATCGACGCGGCCGGCGACGGCACCAGCGAGTACCCGCACAACCCCAACGGCGCCGACCTCAACTGCGCGGGCCTCACCGACCCCACCGGGCAGGTGTTCGGCCTGATGCCGCACCCCGAGGCGTTCCTGTCAGCTTTCAACCACCCCGACTGGGCCCGCCGCCGCCGCCAAAACCCGGGGGCCCCGGAAGAGGGAGAGGGGCTGCGGATTTTTAGAAATATTGTGGAGCACATCGCTCAAAAGCATTCAGTTTTGGCCAGCTAAGTCTCCATGAACACTCTTTCGTCTTTCGATACCCCCCAGCTCCAACTGCTGCACCGCGGCAAAGTCCGCGACAGCCTCCGGGCCCCGTCGGGCGACCGCCTCATCGTTGTGACGGACCGCCTTTCGGCGTTCGATTCGGTGCTTGAAACGGCCATCCCGCACAAGGGTGCGGTGCTGAACGGCCTGGCGGATTTTTGGTTTGCCAAAACCGCGCACATCATCCCCAACCACGTGCTGAAGCTGGTGGACGCCAACGCCATGCTGGTGAAGGAAGCGCAGCCAATTAAGGTGGAAATGGTTGTACGCCAGTACCTGACGGGCTCGATGTGGCGCGGCTACCAGGCCGGCCAGCGCACGTTTTCGGGCGTGACGGTGCCCGACGGCCTGACCCAAAACCAGGCGTTTCCGCAGCCCATCCTGACGCCTACTACCAAGGAGGAGTCCGACCGCGAAATTACCCCCGAAAACCTCGTGAGCGAGGGCTGGGTGAGCAAGGAACTGTACGACCAGATGGGCGAGAAGTCGCTGGCGCTGTTCGCTTTAGGCTCTCAGATGCTGGCCGAAAAGGGCATCATCCTTGTTGATACTAAGTACGAGTTTGGTTTGCTCGATGGCCAGCTGATTCTCATCGACGAGATGCACACGCCGGACTCGTCGCGCTTCTGGGCGGCCGACGACTACGCGGCCAACCCGCTCACTGCTACGCAGATGGACAAAGAGTACGTGCGCCAGTGGCTGATTGCCAACAAGAAAGATGGCCAGTACCCCCGCGCCCTCACCCCGGAAGTGACCCAGGAAGCCAGCCGCCGCTACCTCGACATCTACCAGCGCATCACTGGCCAGGCCCTGCCCACGGCGGAAACTGCCGAAGCCGGGGCCCCCGGCTCGGACCGCCAGGATGCCCGTGCCCGCCTGGTGGCCAACCTGGTGCAAGCCGGCATCATGAAGGACGCTTAGGTTGGCCGCGTGATGTGCCCGCCGTGGAAGGGTTATGCCGAGCTGGCTGCGAACTTGAATTCGTCGGTCGCCATGCCTTCGGACGCACCCAACCTAACCGTGGTGCACTTCGACCGCCGCCCAGGCCGCCCTTAGGGCCCTCAACACACCACGGTTGCGCGAGCAGTTGCGCCAGGACATTGCCACCACCAAAGCCAATCTTTGGACCCTTTCGGAAACTCTAACGAGCCCCATTAGAAAGATAATCTGGTAATAATTGCTGACTCAGCGGAGATTGAGGAGAAAGCGTTTTAAGACAGTTTTTAAATACCAATAGCCTTTGAAACCCATCATTCTCCTCGGTTCCGGGGCCCGCGAGCACGCCATGGCCGCCAAGCTGACCAGTGACGGCGCGTCGGTGCAAGTGGTGCCCGGCAACGCCGGCATCCCCAACAGCCACCCCGGGCTCGACCCGCTCGACTTTGCGGCGCTGGAAGCCTATGCCCGCCACCAGGGCGTGCAACTGATTGTGGTGGGCCCCGAGGCGCCGCTGGCCGCCGGCGTGGCCGACTACTTCGCCGGCTCCGACATCAAAGTGTTTGGGCCGACCAAGGCGGGGGCCCTGCTGGAAAGCTCCAAGGTGTGGAGCAAGGACTTTATGCGGCGCCACGGCGTGGCCACGGCCCAGGCCTGGCCGTTCCGCAGCGACGAGGTGGCTGCCGCCCGTGCCAAAGCCGCCGAGCTGGGTGGCCAGGTGGTGGTGAAGTACGACGGCCTGGCCGCCGGCAAGGGCGTGTACGTCTGCAGTTCGCCGGCCGAAGCCGAGGCGGCGCTCGACGACTTGCAAGCGCACTATACCGGCTGGTATTCGTTCTTGCTAGAGGAAAAGCTGACGGGCCCCGAAATCAGCATCATCGGCCTCACCGACGGCCACGAGATGAAGCTGCTGGCCACCTCGCAGGACCACAAGCAGCTGCTGGCCAATGACGAGGGCCCCAACACCGGCGGCATGGGCGCCTACTGCCCCGTGCCGTTTGCCGACGACAACGTGCTGGCCGACATCCGGCGCGACATCATCGAGCCCACCCTGCGGGGGCTGCAAAACGAGCAATTCGAGTTCCGCGGCTTCTTGTACTTCGGCATCATGCTGACGCCCACGGGGCCCAAATTGCTGGAGTACAACGTGCGCCTCGGCGACCCCGAGGCCGAAGTGCTGCTGCCCGCCATGGACAGCAGCCTGCTGGCGCTGATCGAGGCGACGCTCGACGGCGGCTTGGCGCGCCAGGTGGTGCGGCAGCGGCCGGGCGCGTTCGTGGGCGTGGTACTGGCCTCGGGCGGCTACCCAGCCGGCGGCTTCCCCACGGGCTTCCCCATCACGGGGCTGGAAAACTTGCCGGACGGCGTGGCGGCGTACCACGGCGCCACCAAGCGGAACGCTGATGGCCAGTTGGTTACCAGCGGCGGGCGGGTGCTGGTGCTCAGCGCCCAGGGCCCCACGCTGGCCGCCGCCACGGCCCGCGCCTACGAGGCCGCGGCGCTCGTCGAATTCCAGGACAAGTACGTGCGGCCCGACATTGCCCAGCGCCCGGCGCCGGATTTCACCCAACGCGCCGTAAATTGAAGCTTGAACCCGCTGCCATGACGACGACCCCGCCGCAGTACGACAGCCGCCCGGCGCCCGCGGGCCCCGCCGGGGCCCCCGGGCCCGGGGCGCCCGCCAAGGCGCGCCTGGCCATCCTGCTCTCGGGCCGCGGCTCCAACATGCTGGCCGTGGTGCGCGCCACCCAAACCGGAGTTTTGCGCGAGCTGGCCGAGGTAGTGGTGGTGTTCAGCAATAAGCCCGACGCGCCCGGCCTCGAAGCCGCCGGGGCCCTGGGCTGCCCCACGGCGGCGCTGCCCAGTCAGGGCCGCAAGCGGGCCGAGTTCGACGCCGAAGCCGCCGCGCTGCTCCAGCAGTACCGGCCCGATTTTGTGGTGC
The DNA here is from genome assembly GCF_006439025.1 of Hymenobacter nivis. GTDB lineage: Bacteria > Bacteroidota > Bacteroidia > Cytophagales > Hymenobacteraceae > Hymenobacter > Hymenobacter nivis_A. The sequence continues at coordinate 166,507 of NZ_RCYZ01000009.1, read as the reverse complement.
TGGCCGGCTACATGCGCATCCTGTCGCCGGCCTTCATCCAGCCGTTTGCGGGCCGCATCCTCAACATCCACCCCGCCGACACCCACCAGCACCAGGGCCTGCACGCCTACGAATGGGCCTTCGACAACCGCCTGCCGGCGACCAAAATCACCGTGCACCTCGTGGACGAAGGTCTCGACACGGGCCCCATCCTCGCCCAGCAAGCGGTGGACTTGCGTGGGGCCGACACCCTGGCCGAAGTGGAGCGCCGCGGCCTGGCCGTGGAGCACGAGCTGTACGCCCGGGCGCTGGCGGATTTAATTAAAACTGGGCCCTGAGAAGGGCTATTTTTATTGGTTGCCAACGCTCTTCCGCCCACCCAACCCACCGCTATTCCTTAATTTTGCTTTTTAGTTTCTAGATAAACCCAACGGATTATGTGCGGTATTGTAGGTTTCCACGGCCCCGACAACGTGGTGGGCGACATGATTATCGGCCTCACTGCCCTCCAGCACCGGGGGCAGGACGCAGCCGGCATCGCCACGTTCGACGAGTCCTTTCACCTCTGCAAGGGGCAGGGCCTGGTGAACGACGTGTTCAAGCCCAAGCACGTGAAAAAGCTGAAGGGCCACACCGGCATCGGGCACGTGCGCTACACCACGCAGGGCGCCAACGATTCGGACCTGGCCCAGCCCTTCACCACCAGCTACCCGTTCGGGCTGGCGATGGTGCACAACGGCAACGTCATCAACTTCCGCGACGTGGCCAAGCGCCTGCACGACCACTACCATGTGCTGCCCAAAACCACCAACGACCTGGAACTCATCATGTACACCTTCGCCTCGGAGCTGCGCGTGAAGGACCTGGACCACCTGAGCGTGGTGGACATTTTCGACGCCGTGGAAACCACCCAGGCGCTGGTGGAAGGCGCGTACGCCACCATCACCATGATTGCCGGGCACGGTCTACTGGCCTTCACCGACCCGCTGGGCATCCGGCCGCTGGTGCTGGGCCGCCGCGACACGCCCGAGGGCCCCGTGTTCGCCTTCGTGTCGGAGAGCACGTGCTTTGATTACCTGGACTTTGAATTTGTGGAAAATGTGGGCCCCGGCCAGGCCATTTTCATCGACAACAACTTCCAGGTGCACTACAAAAACCCCTACGCGCTGCCCAAGAACTTCTGCGCCTTCGAGCAGATTTACTTCGCCCGCGAAGACTCTGTGATCCATGGCCGCCTGGTGGCCCGCGAGCGGGTGCGCCTGGGCAAGCTGCTGGCCCGCAAGGTGGCCGACGCCGGCCTGAAGCCCGACATGGTGATTGACGTGCCCAGCAGCGGCTATTTCGCCGCCTCCGGCCTGGCCGAGGCCATCGGCGTGCCCTACCGCCGGGCCCTGGTGAAAAACAACCACATGGGCCGCTCCTTCATCGTGCCCACCCAGGCCGGGCGCGAGGACGTGGTGAAGAAAAAGCTCAACCCCATCCGCGAGTTTGTGCGCGGCAAAAAGGTGGCCGTCGTGGACGACAGCATCGTGCGCGGCACCACGTCGCGGCGCATCGTGCGGCTGCTGCGCGAGGCGGGGGCCCTGGAGGTGTACTTCATTTCGAGCGCGCCGCCCATCGTGTCGCCCTGCATCTACGGCATCGACATGGCCATGAGCACCGAGCTGATTGCGGCCAACTACTCGGAGGACGAAATCTGCCGCTACATCGAAGCCGATAAGGTCATTTACCAGGACCTGGCCGACCTGGAGCAGCTCTTCGCCGAGGAGCGCGGCCACGGCGGCTCGTGCTTCGCCTGCTTCTCGGGCAAGTACCCCACCGGCGACGTGACCCACTACCTGCGCCACGTGCAGGAGGAGCGCCAGAGCCACCGCGGCGACAAGAAGGGCAAGAAAGCCGCCAGCCTATCGGTGAGCGCCAAGGCCCCCGAGCCCACGGAACACTAGGTTTTTAGGGCCCCAGGCCCAACGGTTAACTTAACACGGTGTCATCCTGAGCGCAACGAAGTGGAGCGAAGGAACCAAGGACGATTGCACAACCCGCAGTAAACCAATGCCGAAAGCGCAACGGCGCGAAGTTCCTTCGCTCCACTTCGTTGCGCTCAGGACGACAGCTCTTATGGCTACTTCTGCCCCCGAAAACCCCGCCGGCTACTCCATCGAAGAAGGCAACGCCGCCTCGCGCAACGCCTACGGCTGGGCCAAAAAAACCTTCGCCAACCGCACCGGCCTGCCCGGCGAGCCCGCCCAGGATTTGGACGGCGGCTTTTCGAACGAAATCCGGTTCGGGGCCGAGCGCCTGGGCATCAGCTCCGACGGCATCGGAACCAAGATTGAGGTGGCCGAGCGCCTGAACCGCTACGACACGCTGGGCTACGACCTCATCGCCATGACGGCCGACGACCTCATCGCCGCCGGCTTCGTGCCCACCAACCTCTCGAACATCATCGACGTGAACCACCTTGACTACGGCGTGGTGGACCAGCTGATGCGCGGCCTGCACGACGCGGCCAACTTCGCCAAAATCGCCATCACGGGCGGCGAAATTGCCGAGCTGGGCAACCGCATCGGCGGCTGGGCCGGGGCCCAAATGAACTTCAACTGGTGCTCCACGGCCGTCGGCGTGCTGCACCCCAGCCTGGCCCAGCCCCTGAGCGGCAAAACCGCCCAGGCCGGCCACGCCGTGGTGGCCCTGCGCTCGCCCTCGTTCCGCTCCAACGGCTACTCGCTGGCCCGCAAAACCCTGCAAAAGCTGTTCGGCGACAACTGGCACGAGGCCCCCTACGACGGCCCCGACGCCGCCGAGTTCCCCACCTGGGGCGACGCCATGCTGGCGCCCTCGCTCATCTACTCGCCCGGCATCGCGGCCCTGCTCGACGCCGGCTTGCCGCTGCACGGCGTGGCCCACATCACCGGCGGCGGCGTGGCCGACAACTTCCAGCGCGTGCTGAAAAACGGCCTGGGGGCCCTGCTCGACAACTTATTCGAGCCGCTGCCCGCCATGCAGCGCCTGTGCGAAGTGGGCGGCATCAGCCCCGAAACTGCCTACCTCTACTGGAACATGGGCACCGGCATGCTCGTCGTGACCGAAGAAGCCAGCGCCGCCGCCGTGGTGGCCGCCCTGCAGGCCAGCGGCTACGACGCCCAAGTGGCCGGCCACCTCACCGCCGAAGCCGGCGTGACGCTGCGCGTGGGGACTGGGGAGCTGAAGTATGCGGCATCCTAAGCGCCCGAGCACCTGCAAAAGGTGCCGTTAAAGCAACGGTTGACGGGTTTGATTGTGCTTAGCCACAAAAATATTTAGGGCCCCGCCAGTTTCTGGCGGGGCTTTTTGTCTAAATGGTTGGCCATGTAGCGGTTGGCGCCGGCAACACGTGGCGCGCCGCCGCCAAGCTGCCGGGGCCCTACTTGCCAGCATCCAACAAATAATTGCTATGTGAACAGCGGATGAATGCGCTAGCGGAGCAGCCCCGGGCCAAATCGTTGCCAAACCAAAGAACTCCAGGGTGTGGGCTTAGTTTTGTGCAAATTTTACTGCCATCCTATTCTTTTATTATGAAACGATTACAGTTTACTATTCTTTTTGTCCTGTTGCTGCTACCGGGCTTGTTGGCGCAAGCCCAAACCAAGAAAAAGAGCCGCAGCGGTGGCAGTGGCGGTGGTTCGAGCTATGGCACGGGCATCGGGCTGCGGGGCGGCGGCTACTCGTCGGGGCTTACCATCAAACACTTCCTGAGTGGTAAAAACGGGGTGGCCATCGAAGGGCTGGTCACGACAGAGTACCAAGCGCACGGCGCGCGCCTAACCTTGCTGGGCGAAAAGCACAAGGCCATTTCCGGCGCCAAGGGCTTGCAGTTTTACTACGGCGCGGGCTTCCACGTCGGGTCTTACCAAGGCCGCTACTATTTTGAAGACGCCCGCTACTACCGGGGCCATAAAAACGCTTATTACCTTACATCGTACGGCTACCGCAACGATAATGCGAACTACATCGCCTTCGGAGCCGACCTTATTTTGGGCCTGGAATACAAGCTGGAAGATCTGCCCTTCGTCGTCGGTATCGACTACAAGCCGTTTTTCGAGGTGTTCAACGGCTACACTGGCTTCTACAACGACGCTGCCCTGAGCCTGCGCTACACCTTCTAGCCTGGACGCCAGGGGCCCTGAATCACCTACCCGGTTTGGGCCCCTGATAAGTTTCGAACGCACCATCGGTTATCAAATGCAACAAAAAGGCCCGCCATACCGGCGGGCCTTTTTGTTGCGCTAACATCACCGAGGGCTTAGCTGCTGAAATCGGTGGCGGTGGCTTGGGGCTGCCACTGCTGCATGTCGTGCTGCACGGCGGCGATTTGCTGCTCGGCCAGTTGGTAGGCATCGGTGCCGAGGAACAGGTGCAGCGGCGGCTCGGCGGCCTCGCTCACTTCGATGAGCAGGGCCACGGCCTTGGCGGGGTCGCCGGGCTGCTGGCCGTTGATCTGCTCCTGGTGCGCGGCCTGCGTGTCGCGCACTTCCTGGTAGGCCGCAATGGGGTGCTGTGGCGTGCCCATCGAGCCGGCCGAGAGGAACTCGGTGCGGAAATAGCCGGGCAGCACCACGGTGGCCTTGATGCCGAAGCGGGCCACTTCGGCGGCATAGGCTTCCGTGAGGCCCGTTACGGCAAATTTGGTGGCGCAGTACACCCCAAAGCCTGGGAAAGTGCCCGCAAAACCGCCGATGGATGACAGGTTGAATACCAAGCCGCTTTGCTGGGCGCGCAGCTGCGGCGTGGCCTGCCGCAGCACGTTGAGCAGGCCGAACACGTTCACGTCGAAGTTCTGCCGCGTTTCGGCGTCGGTCAGCTCTTCGAGGCTGCCGAGGAGGCCGTAGCCGGCGTTGTTCACCACCACGTCGAGGCGGCCGAAGGCGGCCACTGTGGCCTGGATGGCGTGGCCCACGCTGGCTTCGTCGGCCAGGTTCATTTGCAACGGCAAGAAGCGGTCGGACGGGGGCCCCACGGCGCGGCGCAGGTCGTCGGCGTTGCGCGAGGTGGCGGCCACCGCGTAGCCTTGCGCCAGCAGTTGCTGCACCAGCAGCAGGCCCAGGCCCTTGGAGGCCCCGGTAACAAACCAGGTTTTTTTATTTGAAGGGGTCATGCGAAAAGGCTTTTAGTACACCACAAAAGTAGAAGTGCCCCCAGCCGGCCCGTTTGCCCCAATCAAACCAATGCTTACGGAAATCAAACAGCCCGTACGGCCGTGGGCGTTTGGCCGGTGTGCTTTTTAAAGAAGTTGTTGAAGTGCGCCGGCTCTTCAAACCCCAGGCCGTAGCCGATGAGGCCCACCGGCCAGTCGGTGTGCTTGAGCAGGGCTTGGGCCTCCTGCACGAGGCGCTCGGCCAGGAGCTGAGTGGTGGTTTTGCCGGTCACTTCCTTCAGGGCGCGGTTGAGGTGGTTGGTGTGCACGGCCAGCTGGTGGGCAAAGTCCTGGGCGGTGCGCAGCTTCACCCGCTGCCCCTGCACCTCGATGGGGAACTGCCGGGCCAGCAGCTCGGTAAAAAGCGAAGCAATGCGCGTGGCGGCGTTGCTCTCGCGGTAGAGCGTGGTGGCCGGCTGCAGCTTCATAGCGCTGTGAATCAGCTCCCATACGTAGCCGCGCAGCAAGTCGTACTTGTAAACGTAGTCGGAGTCCAGCTCGGCAAACATCTTCTGGAACAGCTGCCGCACGTGGGCCTGCTGGGCATCGGTGAGGAAGTAGATGGGCTGGCCGTCGGGCTGAAACACCGAGAAATTGGTCGGCTTGAGGCCCCCGTGCTGCTGCAAAAAATGCTCCGTGAAAATGCAGAAAAACCCGCTCTGCTGCTCGTTGCGCGGCTCCCAGTCGTAGGGCACCAAGGGGTTGGCAAAGAGCAGGGCGTTGTCCTCAATCACCACGCTTTTGTCGGCGTAGTGGTACGTGCTCTGGCCCACCACGAAGTTGATTTTGTAAAAATCCTTGCGGCTGTAGGGCAAGGACTGCGCTGCGGGCCCCACAAAGTCGTCGAGCCGAAACACGTTGAAGTGGCCGATGTCCTGCCGCAGGTTTTCGGGCATCCAGTTGGCCTTGACGCGGTAAAAGTCTTCGAGGGTGTGGTGTTCGGGCATGCAGCGAAGTTACGCAATTCAAACGGGCCTTGGGGTACTTAGTGGTGCGCGCCGGCTACGGGGCTGGCCCGGGGCCCCAGGCCGCAAAACGGCCGGGCCAGTAAAATCGAAGGCTGGCTATATGGCTATCGGTGCTTGCCTTACTTTTGCCCGCGCCATCCTTTCCCGACCGCCATGAGCACCATGCTGCAGTTCGTTGCCAACTACGACGACCTTTCTACCGACAAGGGCTACCAGTTCAAGTTCCACTGCGACAAGTGCCGCAACGGGTACATGTCGCGGTTCCAGCCCAACGCCATCGGCATTGCCGGGGGGCTGTTGCAGGCGGCCAGCAGCTTTTTTGGGGGCCTGAGCGGGGCCGAAAACGCGGCCTACCATATCCAGCGGGCCATCGGGGGCAAGGCCCACGACGGGGCCCTGGAAACGGCCGTGGCGGAGGGCAAAACCTACTTCAAGCAGTGCACGCGCTGCGGCCACTGGGTGTGCCCCGACGTGTGCTGGAACGGCAGCGCCGGCCTTTGCGAAGACTGCGCGCCCGACGAGCAGGAGGAGCTGCGCGCCCAGCAGGCCCTGGCCACCCGCGAGCAAATCCACACCAAAACCCGCGCCCAGGACTACACCCAAAACCTTGATTTCCTGGGCCGCACTCCGCTGGTGCAGTGCGCCAATTGCCAGGCCAAACTGGCCGCGGGCCAGAAGTTTTGCCCCAGCTGCGGGGCCCCCAGCGCCGCGGCCCAGGCCCCGGGCCGGTTTTGCACCGGCTGCGGCACGGGCCTGAAACCCGACCAGAAATTCTGCGCCGACTGTGGCGCCAAGAACTGAGCCGCACGCAGAGCCGCGCCCACAAATTAGGGCCCCGGCCAGCCCCGGGGCCTCTTCTTACGTTAGGGCGGGGGTGAAGCGATTTTTCCTCTTTTTCCTGTTGGCAGGTGCGCTGGCGGTGGGCGCTGCGCAGGCCCAGCCAGGCAGCCCGGCCCCGGCCCGCGTCTGGGACACCAACCGCAACGTGTGGCTGTGCTACTTTTCTGACGCCAACGTGTACCGGCGCTGGGGCCTGCACACCGAGTTCCAGTACCGCCGCACCAACGGCTTGCAAGACCCGCAACAGTACTTCTACCGCACGGGCGTCAACTACGCGGCGTCGGAGAAGGTGCTGCTGACGGCGGGCTACACCTACCTGCTCTCGCTGCCCTACGGCGACTACCCCGACCCGGGCCGCACCGGCGAGCGGCGCCTCTACGAGAAGGTCGAAATTGACCAAGCGGCCGGCCGCCTGGCGCTGGCTCATCGCTACATCCAGGACCAGCGCTGGCTGCGGCCGGAGGGCCAGGCGAAGTTCGATTTCCAGCACCGCTCGCGCTACCGGCTGCAATTGAAATTTCCCCTCAACCGAACCAAAATTGAGCCCGGGGCCCTGTACGCGCTGGCGTCGGACGAAATCTTCGTCAGCTACGGCCACAATGCGCCCAATTTTTTCAACCAGAACCGCCTCTACGGGGGCCTGGGCTACCGGCTCACCGCGGCCCTGGCCGTGGAGGCCAGCTACCTCAACCAAGTGGTGTCGCACGACGACAACGTCGTGTACGAAGACAACCGCACGGTGCAGGTAAGCCTGTACTTCAACCCCGACTTCCGGCCGGCCAGCCAGCGGTAGCCGGGGCCCCCGCAGCGCGGCGCGGCGCGGAAAAATGCGACTTTTACGGCCTCACTTTCAGCGGCCGATGGCTGCATTCTATGCTCGTTTCTACTCCTTCCGCGCCGTCGCGCGCGGCCCTCGTCACTGCTTTTGCCCTGGTGTACCTCATCTGGGGCTCCACGTATTTGGGCATCCGGTTCGCCATCGAAAGCCTGCCGCCGCTGCTGATGGCGGGCACCCGCTACGCGCTGGCCGGGGCCCTGCTCTACGGCGCCATGCGCCTGCGCGGGGCCCCGGCGCCGCCGCGCGCCAGCTGGGGCCGGGCCCTGCTGATCGGCATCTGCCTGCTCACCTTCGGCAACGGCGGCGTGACGCTGGGCGAGCAATATATTTCGTCGGGGCTGGCGGCGTTGCTGGTGGCCAGCGTGCCCATGCTGCTGGCGCTGCTGGGCTGGGCCAGCGGGGTATCGGGGCGGCCCACGCCGCTGGCGGCGCTGGGCCTGGGCCTCGGGCTGGCGGGTGTGTACTTGCTGGCGCGGGCCTCGGCCGGGGCGGGCGGCGCGGTGGCTCAGCCCGGCCATGAGGCCCTGGGCATCGGCTGCGTGCTGGTGGCGGCGCTGGTGTGGGCCATTGGCTCGCTCTACGGCAAGCGGCGGCCGGCGGCGGCCTCGCCCTTCGTGGCCGGCGGCATGCAAATGCTGTGCGGGGGCCTGGTGATGGTGGTGCTGGGCCTGGCCCGCGGCGAAGCCCAACACCTTGATTTAGCGGCCGTCAGCGCCAAGTCGTGGTGGGCCTTTGCGTACCTGGTTACGTTTGGCTCGCTGGTGGCCTACACGGCCTACGTGTGGCTGCTGCAAGCCGTGACGCCCGCCTTGGCCGGTACCTACGCCTTCGTGAACCCGGTGGTGGCCGTGGGCCTGGGCTGGGCCTTCGGCGGCGAGCAACTCAGCTGGCCCATGCTCGGCGGTGGGGCCCTGGTGGTGGTGGCCGTGGGCCTGTTGCTGCTGGGCAGCAGGGCCCCCGCGGCGGCGGAAAAGGCGGGAGTGGTCGATTAAAGGAAGGCCACTATAAATTAAGCAACTCCGTTGACCATCATGTCATACCAGGTACGTCGAGTCAGATTAAGCTTGATATTGAAATAACAATTTCCGCCATCGTCCACAGAAACTATGTGCTGGCGCCAAGACGCCTGGTTGTCATCGCGGCAGAAGCAATTGATCCATACGGTTTTCTCGCCTTTTGCATTGGTAACCGCAACCAATTGGCGCTTGTAGTTAGCCAGATTGATAAGGTACCGTTCCTCGTGCAACTGCACCTTAGGATATTCTTTGTACACGGCCTTCCTCATGTCCTCAAGCTCAACAGCCTGCGCTTGATTATGGTCTTTAATGCATGCTATGAGCAAAGAGTCCACAATTGCAAATTCTACCGCTGATAGCACCGTAGCCTTCACCGGCCCTGCGTTTTGAAAAATATACCGGTCCCGCTCCTTATCATAAAGGAAAATCGCCACGCGGCTCGTGTCCACCGCCGGCCGCGGTGCCGCTGCTGGGGGCCCTAGTTGCGCGGCTGCTGGTGCTGGTTTCCGGGCTTGGCAGCCGGCCAGTAGGGCGAGGAGGGCGGCGGCCAGGGGACGGCGGAACGGCATGGGGCGAGGGCTGGCGCGGTGCGGGGGCAAGGTAGCGCCGGCCGCGCCGGGGGCCCCGGGCGGGCCGGAAATTTTGCTTCGTTGTGCGCCAACGGTTGGGGTTTTCCGTTTCAGGCCACATGCCCGAACTTACCGAGACCGACAAAGCCCGCCTGTACCTCCTCTACCTGCTCGGCCCCTTCGCGCCGAAGGAGCCGGCCCCGGCCAAGGTACCCGTGCTACGCGTCGTCATCATCCGCCACGGCGAGAAGCCGGCGGAGGGCGACAACCTCTCGTGCGCCGGCCTGAACAGGGCCCTGGCCCTGCCCGCCGTGCTCGACAAGCTGCTGATGGCCCCGCCCGACTTCACCTATGTGCCGCTCATCGGCACCGACGGCAAGGACACGACCACCGTCCGAATGCTGCAAACCGTGATGCCCTACGCCGTGCGCCACAACCTGACCATCAACAGCGACTACGCCACCGACAACGCCAAGGGCCTCGCCAAGCAGCTGCGGCACCAGCGCGGCACGGTGCTGCTGGTATGGGAGCACCACAGCATCCTGGAAATCGCTAAAAAGCTGGGCATCAAAATCAAGCTGGACTGGCCCGACGACGATTTTGACAGCATCTGGACCATCAGCTTCCGCGGCGGCGGGGCCAAGGGCAAGGCCAAGCGCCCCTCCCTGGTGCGGGGCAAAGAGCACATCTACCCGTCCATTATCTGCCCGGGTTAGGGCGTGTAGCGCGGATTTTGTATTCTGCGCCTTTCGCTTCGTCCTGCCGGTAACCGTTGGGCGACCGGGCAGCGCCGCGGACTACAAAGTCCACGCTACACGCGCTACTTCACGCTGTACGTGACGGCCAAATAATACAGGCCGCCCACGCTGGGGCCCCCGAGGTAGGTCACGTAGTAATTGTTCAGCACGTTGCTGGCGCCCAGCTTGAAGCGCAGGTTGGGCGCGGGCACGGCGTAGGTCACTTGCGCATCGAGCGAGTTGTAAGCGGGCACGTCGCCGTTCACCAAAAACGTTTGCGAGTAGTAGTGCTGCTGCCAGCGGTAGTTGAGGCCGAAGCCGAAGTTGCCGACGGCTCGCTCGTTGCCCAGGCTCAGGTTGTAGGCCCAGCGCGGGGTGTTGAAGCCGTCTTCGAGGCCGTCGCCGTTCTCGGTGCGGTCGAGACGGGTATAGGTGGTGTTGGCGCCCACGAGGTAGCCGCTGGCCACCTCGTAGCGCAGGCCCAGCGAGCCGCCGTAGTTGTACACCTGGCTCTGCGAGTTCGTCCAGAGGCGGTAGCGGGCCTGGCCGGTGCGGGCGTTCAGGGCCGTGGCGATGGTGTTGAGGTCGGTGCCGGTGGCCAGGGCCGCGCCGGCGGTGGTTTGGGGCACGTAGGCTTCCACCTGGGCAATGAAGTCGCGGTACGAGTTGTAGTAGAAATCCACGTCGGCCTGCAGGCGGCCGCCGGGGCCCAGTGCAGCCTTGTAGCCCAGCTCGAGCGAGCGGATGTACTCGGGTTTGATGTAGGTATAGGGGTTCTTCACCAGCAAGTTCTGGTTGGCCAATATGGCCGCGGCGCGCTTCTGGGCCGCGGTTTGGGCCGAGGCGTTGGCGTTCACGTTGGCCGTTACGGCGGTGTTGAAGGCGTCGATGCTCGTGCGCAGATAGCTGTTCTCAAACACGCCGTCGCTCATCACCCGCAGCCCGCCGATGCGCTTCACCTGGCCGCTGTTCACGTTGCTGAAGCCCTCGAACAGGCTCGGGAACCGGTAGCCGCTCTGGTAGCTGAGGCGGAAGTTGTGGCGCTGCGTGGGCGAGTACACCGCCGTGAGCCGGGGGTTGAACTTGGCGCTGAAGTAGTCGTTTTTGTCCACCCGCAGCGTGGCCGTCAGGCGCAGCTTGTCGGCCAGCAAGTGGGCCCCGGCCTGTACGAAGCCGCCGGTTTTGCTGTACACTAGGTCGCTGGTGAGCGGGTCTTGGCCCGGGGCGGGGTTGATGAAGTAGTTGCCGTCGGGCACCACGATGTAGCTGCGGTGGTCGGCGCCGGCTAGTAGGTCGAGGGCCGCCGGCAGGGCGGCGCCACCGCGGCGCAGGGCCTCGCCGATGTTCACCTGGGCCTCGGCGTGGGCCAGGTGGGCGCGCACGCGCAGGGCCGCGCCCACGTCCCAGTTGTTGATGTTCTCCAGGTCCTTCAGCTTCTGGTCGAACGCCGCCGTGCCAGGCTGGTAGCGGCCGGCGTCGGCGGCGGTGCGGGCGCTGGCCAGGGCCTGGGCCACGGGCTGGCCGGCGGCGGTGGCCGCGTTCCAGGCGCTGGTGAAGTCCTGGTTCCAGGCGGCGTCGGGCTTGTAGCTGCGGTCCAGGTTTTCGGCCGCCGAGCGCAGGTTATAACTCTGGCCGGTAGTTTCTTGCGTGAAGTAGGCGCGGGCCTGCACCACGGGGCCCATCAGTTGCAAGGCGTGCTGCTGCAAGAGGTAGCCTTGCAGCCGGAAGCGGTTCGAGCGCTGGTACACGTTGTCGAAGCTGGCCACCCGGTAGGTGTAGCTCAGCTCCGACTGGGGCCCCAGCTTGCGGTGCAGGGCCAGGTCGCCCTTCAGCGTGCGCAGGTCGTAGCGGGTCACGTCCTGCTCATTGTAGCCGGTGCGGGCCACCGAGTACTGCTTGCCGCCGAGCGTGAGCGTGCTGCGGTCCGACGACTCGTTGCCGTAGCGGTTCACCTGGTCCTGGGCCGGATTTTGGGCCCCGAACAGGCCGGTGGTGGCGTTGCCGTTGGGGTTCAGCTCGGTCTGGTCGTTGGCCACCCAGTCGTAGCCGCGCAGGTAGGTGCCGTTTATTTTGAAGGCCCACCGGTCCGACAGCACTTTGGCAAAGCGCACGCTGGTTTCGGAATACGCTTTGGCCCCCACGTTGGCGTCGTTCACGTGGTTGACGCCCGTTTTTTGCTGCACGCTCAGACCCTGGAACTTGAATGGGTTGCGGGTGCTAAAGTTGGCCAGCCCGTTGATGGCGTTGAGCCCGTACAGGGCCGAGGCCGTGCCTGGCACCACTTCCACCGCCAGTATATCAAGGTCGCTGGGCCCCAGCACGTTGCCGATGGGGCCCCCGATGTGCGGCGCCTGGTTGTCCACGCCGTCCACGAGCTGCGCAAAGCGCACGTTGGTGGTGTTGGTGAAGCCCCGGGCGTTGATGACCTTGAAGCCCAGGCTGGGCGTGAGCACCTGCACGCCCTTGAGGTACTCGATGGCGTCGAAAAACGACGGGGCCGGCGTGAGCCGCAGGGCCCGGGGGTTGATTTTTTCCACCGTCACCGGCGACTGCAAGATGCTTTCCTCCACCCGCGAGGCGGCCACCACCACCTCGCTCAGGTCCACCTTCGAGGTATCGCGCTGGGCGGCGCGGCGCGGGGCCCCCTGGGCTGCGGCGGCGTGGGAAGCGAGTACTTCGAGGGCCACGGCCGCCGCCGCCGCGCCCCGCAACGAGCGTAGTTTATGCACCATACAAGTTGATAAAGGACAATTCCAACGGGTTGTATTTTACAAAATATAACGGCTACGATGCGTCGCATTCGTCACAGCCGAAAGGAATTCAAAGGAACCCATCGGCTATATTTTGGCGAATATAACGTTTGGGATGCCGAATTGTTTGCCGTGCCGGCCAGCGCAGCGGCGGCTTTTCTTACCCCCAAACACTATTGCCCGGCCAGCCGCTGGGTTTCGTCGGCCAAGAAGGCGCGGAAGCGGGCCTGTACGTCTTGGAACTCGGCCACGGCCTGGGCCCCGGCGGGGGTGAGCAGGGCCCCGCCGCCACTCTTGCCGCCGGTTTGGGTGGCCACCAGCGGCGTGCGGGCCTGGGTGTTCATGGAGTGCACCAGGTCCCAGGCGCGCTTGTAGGACATGCCCATGGCCGCTGCGGCCCGCGAGATGGAGCCCGTGGCCTGGATTTGCACCAGCAGCTCGAGCCGGCCAATGCCGAGGAAACGGTCGTGGGGCCCCTGCACCCACACGCGGCCTTCAAGGCGGTAGTCGGCGGGGGCGGGCAGCAGGTCTTTCATAGGCGCAATTTTACGCAAAAACGCCGCCGACCGATTCCCAGGAATCCGTCGGCGGCGCAAGTAGGGCCCCCACGGGCGGGGCCGCGGGCTAGGCCAGCACGGCCTCGGGGGCGGGCAAAAAGCGCCGGATGGCGGCCAGCGTATCGGCCGGGGCCGTGAGGTGGGCGCAGTGGCCGGGCGTGTCGATGATGCCCAACTGGCTGTCAGACAGCTGCTCGTGCAGGTAATGGCCCACGGCCAGGGGCGCAATCACGTCGCGGGCGCACTGCAAAATGAGGGTGGGCGTGGTTAGAAAGGGCAGGTCGAGGCGGTGGTCGCAGAGGAAGGTGACGCGGGCAAAGTGCCGGGCCAGCTCGGGGTTGGTCTGCAGGAAGCTGTTGGTGAGCTCCATCGTCAGCTCGGGCTGGTCGCGGCCCACCATCAGCGGGGCCACCCCGTCCACCCAGCCGGGGAAGTTGCCGTCCATGGCCGCCAGCAGCTCGTCCATGTCGGCCTGGGCGAAGGCCCCGGCGTAGCCGTCGGCGCTCACGAAGCGCGGCGAAGGGGCCAGCAGCACTAGCCGGCCAAAGCGTGCCGGCTCCTTGATGGCGGCTAGCACCCCGATCATCGAGCTCACGGAATGGCCCACAAACACCACGTCGCGCAGGTCCAGCTCGCGCAGTACGGCCAGCAGGTCATCGGCGTGGCCGCGCAGCGAGCCGTGGCGCACCCGGTCGTAGGCGTCGGCATCGGCCTGCCCGGCCCCCACCAAGTCGAGGCGCACCACCTGGTAGTCGTCCTCGAAGGCCGGGGCCAGCAGCCGCCACGTGCCCTGGTCGGCCCCGAGGCCGTGCAGAAAAACTATGGCCGGGGCCCCCGGGCCCGCGCCCGTAACGGTGACGTGGCTGCGCTGGGCAGCGTCCGAATTGCTAGAATAATCCATGATTTAATTTAAACCAAGCCGGACGTAGCGTTCATCCGTCAGGAAAAAGGGTGGGAAAACGGTGAGTGGGGTGGGTTACGCGATGAAAGATACATATTGCACGTTAGAATTAAAACCTGACATTATACAATAGCCTTGCCCGCGGGCGTGTCGACGCTGCCGCCCAGCAACGGCTTGATGCGCCCGATGATGTAGCGCAGGCCTTTGTCGCGGCTCCAGTAGTTCCAGGCCCAGGTGAAGGCCACGGCGATGCGGCTGCGGTAGTTCACCAGGGCCAGCACGTGCACCAGGCTCCAGGCCAGCCACGCCAGCAGGCCGCTCAGGTGGAACTCGTGGCCGAAAAACTTCACGTCGGCCACGGCCCGGTTGCGGCCGATGGTGGCCATGCTGCCTTTGTCGTCGTAGTGGAAGGGCTGCATCAGCTCGCCGCCCAGCAGGCGGGCGATGTTGCGGCCCAGCAGGCGGCCCTGCTGCAAGGCCGGCTGCGCCACCTGGGGGTGGCCGTCGGGGTGGGCGGTGGTTTTCATCAGGGCAATGTCGCCGAGGGCAAACACATTCTCGTAGCCCGCCACGCGGTTGTGCTCGTCCACGAAGTAGCGCTTGCCGGGGCCCATGCTGGCCGGGTCGAGGCCGGCCACGGGGGCCCCCGTTACGCCCGCCGCCCAAATAAGCGTGCGCGTGATGAGCTTTTGGCCGGTGCTGAGGGTGGCCGTGTAGCCGTCGTACGACTTCACTTTCGCATCCAGCCACACCTCCACGCCCATGGCCTTCAAATCGGCCAGCGACTGCGCCGAGGCCTTGGCCGACATGCCCTTGAGCAGCACCGGCCCGCTCTGCACCAGGTGGATGTCCATCTGCTTGAGGTCCAGCTCGCGGTAGTCCTGCGGAAACACGTGGGCGCGCAGCTCGCTCAGGGCCCCGGCCATTTCCACGCCCGTGGGGCCCCCGCCCACAATCACGAAGTCGAGCAGGCTGTTGAGCTGCTCCCGGTCGCCGAGCTGCAGGGCTTGCTCGAAGTTGGCCAGCAGCGTGTTGCGTAGTTCCAGGGCGTCGCTCACGCTCTTCAGCGTCACGGCATTCTGCTCCATCACCGCATCGCCAAAAAAGTTGCTGGTGGCGCCGGTGGCCAGCACTAGGTAGTCGTAGCGCAGCAGGCCGATGGTGGTTTCCACCACCTGGGCCGTGGCGTCGATGGACTGCACCTCGGCCAGGCGGAAGTAAAAGTTCTTCTGCTTGCCCAGCGCCTTGCGGAACGGGGCCACGATGTTGTCGGCCGCCAGCCCAGCCGTAGCTACTTGGTACAGCAGCGGTTGGAAAGCGTGGTAGTTGTGCTTGTCGATGAGGACCACCTGCACCGGCACATTGGCCAAGGATTGCGCCAGCGCCAACCCCCCGAAACCACCCCCCACAATGACCACCCGCGGCTGGCCCAAATCGTCAATTTTCGTCAGTCCATCCATGCCGTAAAGATTGCCAAAGGGCGCGGCCTGGGGCCCCCAAGGCCGAACTCTTTCGGCGCCGGGCGGCGTTACAGCCGCACCGTGCTGATTAATTGTGCTTGCTATGAAGGCTTTACTGTTTTTCTCGTTTTTGGTTGGCGGCAATTGCGTAGCGGGGCCCGCCGGCCCGGTGGCCGCCCCGGGCCCCGCCACGGCGGCGGTCACGGTGGTGGTGGTAGGCCTGGTGTCCACCGAGTCGGTGGTGCGGCTGAATTTCTACCACAGCGCCGAATCCTTCCTCAAGCACGGCCAGCAGGCGTTTCGGCTGGAGGTGAAGCCCAACGGCCAGCACGAAATCTCGGTACCCGTGGACTTGGCCAAGGGCGAGTGGGCCGTGGCCCTCACCCAGGACGTGAACAACAACGCCAAGCTCGACAAAAACCTGCTGGGTATCCCCACCGAGCCCTACGCGTTTTCCAACAACGTGCGCCCCAAGCTTTCGGCCCCCAAGTTTGAGGAGTGCAAATTCATGGCCGACGCCGACGGCAAAGTGGTGACCATCCACTTAATGGAGTAGCGTCCGCGGCTCACCCCAGCCGCACCTGGCCGTCGCCGCGCACCAGCCATTTGTAGCTGGTCAGTTCCTCCAAGCCCATGGGGCCCCGGGCGTGCAGCTTCTGGGTGCTGATGCCGATTTCCGCCCCCAGCCCAAACTGAGCGCCGTCGGTGAAGGCCGTGGAGGCGTTGGCGTACACCGCGGCCGCGTCCACGCGCTGCAAAAACGTGTCGATGTGGGCCGCCGTTTCGGAAATAATGGCTTCGCTGTGGCGCGAGCCGTGGCGGGCAATGTGGGCCAGGGCCCCCGCCAGGTCGGGCACCGTTTTGATGGCCATGCGCAGCGCCAAAAACTCGGTGCCGAAGTGCGCCTCGTCGGCCGGGGCCAGCAGGGCGGCGGGGTAGTGGCCGGCCAGGGCCCCCAGGGCCGGCGCATCGGCAAACACCTCCACCCCGGCCGCGGCCAGCGGGGCCGCCAGCGCAGGCAAGTCGGCCAACCGGTGCTCATTTATCAGCAAGCAGTCGAGCGAGTTGCACACGCTCACGCGGCGGGTTTTGGCATTGGCCACAATGGCCGCGCCCTTGGCCAAGTCGCCGCTTTCGTCGAAGTAGGTATGCACCACGCCCGCCCCGGTTTCGATGACCGGCACCTTGGCGTGCTGCCGCACGTAGTCAATCAGCCCCTGGCTGCCGCGCGGAATCACCACGTCCACGAAGCCCACGGCCCCGAGCAGGGCCTCGGTGGCAGCACGCTCGGGCGGCAGCAGCGTGGCCACGGTCCGCGGCAGGCCGTGGCGCTCCAGCACGGGCCCCGCCACGGCCAGCGCCGCCGCGTTGGAATAAGCGGCGTCGGAGCCGCCCTTGAGCAGGCAGGCGTTGCCGGTTTTCAGGCACAGGGCCATGCTGTCGAACGTGACGTTGGGCCGCGCCTCGTAGATGATGCCGACCACGCCCAGCGGCACGCGCACCTTGCGCAGGTGCAGGCCGTTGGGCAACGTCTTGTCGCTGAGCGCCTGGCCGAGGGGCGAGGGCAGGGCAGCTACATTCTCCAAATCGGTGGCGATGCCGGCCAGGCGCTCAGCGGTGAGGCGCAGGCGGTCGTGGTTCGGGTTCTCCGCGGGCATGAGGGCCAGGTCGCGGGCATTTTCGGCCAGCAAAAACGGCGTTTCCGCGCGCACGGCGGCGGCCAGGTCGCGCAGCAGCGCATCGGTGGCGGCGGGCGCCAGGGCCCCCAGCGCGTAGCTGGCCTGCTGGGTGGCCGTGAAAAGGGCGGCGTAGTCGGTGGCGGTGGCAGTCGTCGTCATGGGCGGTAGGGCAAAAGCCTTGCAAATAACGCGGATGCCACCCGCCCCCCCCCCGGCCCGGGCCTCCGCCTAGGCGACGGCCGGGGCCCCAAGGCGGTATTCAGGTTAGTGTACGGGCCTGCCCGTGCGCTAACCTGGAAATTACTCAAGCGTCGGGGTTCAGGAACAGGTAGTCGTAGTGCACCAGGGCGCGCTGGTGCTGCTGGCCCAGCCACTCCAGGGCCTTCTCCGAGCCGTACTCGGCGATGCCCAAGGCGAAGGGCTGGCCAGTGGCGTCGTCGGTGAGGCGCACGATGTCGCCCTTCTGGAACGTGCCCTCGACGGCCACCACGCCCACCGGTAGCAGGCTGCTGGCGTGGCCCGCGGCGGTGAGGGCGGCGCGGGCCCCGGCGTTCACGCGCACCACGGCCTGGGCCGCGGCCTGGGCGTGGGCCAGCCACTTCTTCCGGCCCGAGGCCGTTTTGCCCGGCCGGAACCAGGTGTTGACGGCGGTTTCGGCCAGCACGGCGGGCAGGATGCCGGCGGTTTTGCCGTTGGCAATGTGCACACTAATGCCCAGCTTGGCCACCTTATGGGCCATGTGGCACTTGGTAAGCATGCCGCCCCGCCCGAACTGCGAGCGTTGCGTGGTCACAAAATCGGCGAAGCCCGTGGCCCCGGGCGCAATCTCGCGGATAACCTGCGAACCGGGCGCGGCCGGGTCGCCGTCAAAAATCCCGTCCACGTTGCTGAGAATAATCAGCGCATCGGCGTTGAGCTGCGCGGCGATGAGGCCGGCCAGCTCGTCGTTGTCGGTGAACATCAGCTCCGTGACGGCCACCACGTCGTTCTCGTTCACGATGGGCACCACATGCTGCTGGAGTAGCTCCAGGAAGCAGTTCTGCATGTTCTGGTAGTGCTGGCGGTCGCGGAAATCTTCCTTCGTCACCAGCACCTGGGCCCCCAGCAGGCCGTGGGTGGCCAGGCGCTCGGCGTACAGGCCCAGCAGCTTCACCTGGCCCAGGGCGGCCAGCACCTGGCGGCTGCGCACGGCGTCGGTTTTGGGCGGCAGCGTGAGCAGGCTGCGCCCCGCCGCCACGGCCCCCGACGATACCACGATGACCTCCAGGCCCTTGGCGTGCAGCGCGGCCACCTGCGCCACCAGTTCGGTGAGGCGGTCGAGGTCGGGCAGGCCGTTGGGCTGGGTGAGGACGTTGGAACCGATTTTGACGACGAGGCGGCGGTAGGGCAGGGGCATGGGGGCAAAAGTACCGGCCCGGCCCGCAGTTCAGCCCCCGGCCCGAAACGGGTGGGCCCCCCGCGCCAGGCGCTCGGCCAGCTGCACGGCGCGGCGGGCGCGGGTGTCGGCCGCTTTGGCGGTGGCCACGTGGCGGGCCATGGCGCGCTTGTGGGCCCCGCTGTGGGCCTGGAACGCCGCCTCGGCTTCGGGCCAGGCCGCCAGGGCTTCGGCCAGCTCATCGGGCAGGTCGATGCGGTCCGGGTCGGGGTCGGGCGCCAAGCTCAGGGTAATTTCTTGCCCGATTTGCAGGCCCAGCTGCGCGCACAAGTCCTTGCGCAGCAGCAGGTAGCGCCCGCCGCCTTCCCGCGGCAGCAGTCCCAGCCGCTCGGTGTGCCCGCCGATGGTGCACACCACGCGCTTCGTGCCGGGGCCCAAAGCGGCGCGCACGGCCTCGGGCACCACCACCACTTGGGTGGGCATGAAGCTGGGGCCCCCGGGCTCCAGCACGGCACTGAACGAGGCGGCGACGGACATGGCAACAAAGAAAAGGCGCTGCTAAAAATAGCAGCGCCTTTTCGTAGGTCCGGCCCCGGGGCCCCCGCCGCGGCGGGGCCCCGGGGTACTTGGTTCTAATTAAGCAGCTAGTGGTTCGTGTGTAACTGCCTAATGTCAAGAGCATCAGCCAATGGCTAAGCGCTTAGTAGCCGGGGTTTTGCTTGAGCTGCGGCGAGGTGTTCAGCGCATTCAGCGGGATGGGGAAGATTTTGGTGTGGTCGTCGGTGTCGGCCTTTTTGTCCCACCAAACCCCGCTGTTGTAGCGGCCAAAGCGGATGAGGTCGATGCGGCGGCGACCTTCGCCGATGAATTCGCGGCCCCACTCGTCCAGCATTTCCTGCTCGGTGAGGGTGGCGCCGCCGGTGGCGTACAGGCTCGGCGAGTTGGCGGGGTAGTTGCGGCGGCGCACCGTGTTCAGCAACTGGGCCGCGGTGGCCCGGTCGCCGGCCCGCAGCTTGCACTCGGCCAGCATGTAGTACACCTCGGCCACGCGCACCTCGGCGTAGTCGGCCTCAATCTTGTTGGGGTCGGAAGACGGGTAGAAAGGGTATTTCACCAGCGGAATCCCCGAGTTGGAGTCGGCATTGTTCATGTCCGACGTTTTGTTGGCCAGCACCTGGCCCGGCTTCGTGTACTTGAACAGGCCCACCTGGTCGCGCAGGTACAGGTTGTAGCCGCGGGTGCTCTTAATGGTGTCGCGGCCGTTGAGGTTGATCAAATAGCCTTGCAAAAACATGCCCTCGCGGGTGCTGTTGCCCAGGTTCTTGTAAGTTTTCAGGCGCACGTCGTCGGCGTACTTCTGAAACTTGACGAAGGGCCGGCCGTCCACAAAATTGTACAAGTTGTTATCCACGTCGCGGCCCGGCTGAAGCGCGTAGCGCGAGTTGCCACCCCCAAAATCGGTGAAGCCGATGTAGTTGATGGGCACGTTGGGCGGCAGCATCCAGAAGTACATGCCGCCCTCGTACTGCCAGTGCGAGCGGCCAAACGAGCCCGGAAAGGCGAAGATGGTTTCCGACGACTGGTCGTTGTTCCAGTCGAAGGGCGCGTCCCAGCGGCTGGCCGCGGCGTAGGGGCCGTACTTGCCGCTGATAACGTCCTGGCACAGCGCGGCGCAGTCGGGGTAGTGGTCTTGCCCGATGTAGACGTTGGCGTTCAGGTAGAGGCGGGCCAGCAGGGCCGCCGCGCCCGCCTTGGTCCAGCGCCCCTGGAACTGGTCCGTGCCCGGGTCGCCCTTGGCCAGCAGCGCCGGCAGCGACTCCTTCAGCTCCTTTTCAATGAAGGCAAACGTTTCCTGGGGCGTCGATTGGTCGGGGCCCTTTACTTCGCCCTTTACCTTGGTGATAATCTGCACGTTGCGGAACAGGTCGAGCAAGCGCACGTAGTACCAGGCCCGCATCACGCGCAGCTCGGCAATCAGCTGGTTTTGCTCGGCCACGGTCATGTTGAACTGGGCCGGGTCGATGGCCTGAATGTCTTCGAGGGAGTTGGTATCCAGCGTGATGCCCTGGTACATCAGGTTCCACGTGTCGTTGATGTAGCCCTCCTGCACCGTCCAGGTGTGGTAGTGGGCCCGGGCGTACTGCCCGCCGTCAAACCAGTCGCCCTCGCGGTTGGGGGTCATCAGTTGGTCGGCGCCCAGCTCCTGGAGCTGGAAGGGCGAGCCCTGAATAGTGTTGTAGCCGTGCTCGAAGGTGCGCAGGAAGTCGCGGTACACGTCGTCCTTGGTGCGCAGGAAGTTGTCGGGCGTGATGCGGTCGTAGAGCGTTTCGTCCAGGTTAGTGCAGCTGCTCAGCCCGGCCAGCACCAAGGCCAGCGAGAGGCGGGCGTATGTTTTAAGAGAAGTCATAATGGCGAGGGTGGGATAAGATTACAGACCCAGCTGGAGGCCGAACAGGACCTGCGTAGTAGCGGGATAGTACTGGCGGTTGCCGTTGATGCCCGGGTACAGCCCGTTGATGGGCAGGATGTCGGGGTCGCCGCCGGTGTAGCTCGTCACCGTCAGCACGTTCTTGGCCGCCGCGTAGAGGCGCAGCGAACGGGCGTACTTCGAAGCAAGCTTGACGGTGTACCCCAGGCTCACGTTGTCGAGCTTCACGAAGTCGCCCTTTTCCAGGAAGTAATCCGAGAGCACGTTGGCGGTGGCGGTGTTGGTGAGCTTGGAGTACTTGCTGCCATCGTAAGCGGAGGTCAGCACGTTGGCTTCGGACTGCGTAGCGGGCGTGCCCAGGTAGAAGGCCCGGGTGTTGAAGGCATCGAACCCGAGTACGCTGCGAATGAAAACGGAGGCGTCAAAGTTCTTGTAAGTAAACGTGTTGCCCAGGCTGAGCGTGTACTTGGGCAGGCCGTTGCCCACCACTTGCCGGTCGGCCAGGGTGGCCTGGTTGCCTACGACGGTGCTGCCGTCCTTGGCGTACACCAGCAAGCGGCCCTGGTCATCAACGCCGGCCGACTTCAGCATGTAGAACGTGCCGATGCGCTGGCCCTCCTGGATGCGCTGCGCGTTGCCCGGCGAGCCCGGCGAAGGCAGGCCCACCACGTCGATGAACGTCTGGCCCTGGTAGGTGTCGTTGGAGAAGGAAACGAAGTTGTTGCCGTTGGTGGCGCCGGCAAAGGAAATGTCGTACCGGAAATTGGGCTTGCTGATGATGGGCGCGTTGAGCTGCACTTCCACGCCCGAGTTGTCCAGGGTGCCGACGTTGGCAAACGTGCTGCCCTGCGTGTTGGGCGGAATGGGCACAGCGTAGTTGCCGAGCAGGTCCTTGTTGCGGCGCGAGTAGTAGTTAACGCTGCCGGTGAGCTTGCTGTTGAACAGGGCAAAGTCCACCCCGATGTTCAGGCTCTGGGCTTCCTCCCAGCGCAGGTCGGCGTTGAGGTTTTGGGTGGGGCCGTACACCTGGTAATAGGTACCGTTGAGCAGGTAGTAGCCGAAGCCGCCGTAGAGGTTCTGGGACAGGTAGTTGCCGAAATCCTGGTTGCCGGTCACGCCGTAGTCGGCCCGCAGCTTCAGGTCATTAATCCACTGCTGGTTGGCCATGAAGGGTTCCTGGCTGATGCGCCAGCCCACGGACACGGCCGGGAAGTTGCCCCACTTGTTGTCGGTGCCAAACTTCGACGAGCCCTCGCGCCGCAAGCTGGCCGAGAACAGGTAGCGGTTCTTGAAGGAGTAGTTGACGCGCCCGAAAAAGGCAATCAGCCGCGAGTCGTTCTTGTAGCTGCTGCCGTCGGTGCGCCCGGCCACCTGCCCGTAGAGGCCGGTGCCGATGTTGTTGTAGGTGAAGGCGTCGGACGGGAAATTACGGTTGTAGATGCCGCTGCCCTCCGACACGAAATACTGGTACGAGTAGCCCCCCAGCACCTGCAAAGAGTGGTCTTTTTTGTCGAGCGTGTAGTTGCCGATCCACTCCAGGCTGCGCTGGTCGCTGCGGTTGTAGTTGCGCCGGGCCGAGTTCATGCCCCCCTCGTTTTGCTTGGCAAACGTGGAGGTGGAGGGCCGGAACTCGAAGTCGAAGTAGTCGCTGGTAAACTGCCCGTACGTCACCTGGGTGGTCAGCGTGGGCAGGATGTTCAGCTTGAAATTGGCGTCGAAGTTCAGGATTTTGCCTTCCGTGCCGTTCAGCTCCGTTTGCAGGCGCTCGGCGGGGTTGAACGGGCCGTCGAAGCCGGTGCGGATGTTGTAATAGAGCGTCGGGTTGGCGGGGTCCCGCACCGGGATGGTGGGGTTCAGCGTGAGCGCCTGCTCGAAGCTGGCGTAGTCGGCGTTGCGGGCGTTGATGTAGCGGGGCGCAAAGTTCAGGCCGATGGAGTAGAGCTTGCTGGGGGCCGTGTGGTTGAGCGAAATGCGGGCCCCGTATTCCTGCCGGCCCGAGCGCACATCAATGCCGTTGGCGTTGCGGTAATCGAACGTGGCCCGGTAGTTACTGTTTTCCGAGCCCCCCGACGCGGTGAGGGTGTGCTTCTGCGCGAAAGCGTAGCTGCGGGAAATCTCCTTCAGCCAGTTCGTTTGCGCGCCGAAATCCGTGCCGCGCTTCTGGGCCAGGAAGTCCTCGGGGGAGAGCACCTTAGGTTGCAGCGTCGCGTAGTTGAACGAGGCGTAGGTGCTGTAGTCGAGCTGGGTTTCCTTGCTGCCCTTCTTGGTGGTCACCACAATCACGCCGTTGCTGCCGCGGGTGCCGTAAATGGCCGACGCCGCGCCGCCCTTCAGCACGTCGATGGAGGCGATGTCGTTCTGGTTGATGTTTTCCAGGTTGCCCCCCGGCACGCCGTTGATGACGATGAGGGGCCCCAGGCCGGCGCTGCGCGACGACACGCCGCGGAGCTGCACGCTGGGCTGCGAGTTGGGGTCGCCGGCCGAGCCGTTGGCGATGGTGAGGCCGGCCACCTTGCCTTGCAGCGCCGTGAGCGGGTTGATGGCCGCCACCGTCAGCAGCTCCTTGCTGTCGATGTGGGTGATGGTGCTGGTTACCTCCTTCTTGTCGAGGCTGCCGTAGCCGACAACGATAACGTTATCAAGCGACTGGCTGTTTTCCTGCATGGCAATTTGCAGCGCGGGGTTGGCCTCGCGCACCGTTACCTCCTGGGGGTTGAAGCCGATGTAGCTGAACTGCAACACGCTGCCCTCGGGCACCGACAGCGAGAAGTTGCCGTCGGCGTCGGTGGTGGTGCCCTGGGTGGTGCCCTTCACCACGATGGTGACCCCGGGCAGGCCCTGGCCTTTGTCCTGCGTTACGCGGCCCGCCACCGGCACGTTGGCGGCGGCGCTGCCGGGGCCCGCCTGGCTGAGAATCACCCGGTTTTTGCGCACCTCAAACTGGGCCTTGCGCGGCGCCAGCAGCTCGCTCAGCACCTGCTGTAGCGGCTGGTCCGTTACGCGCAGCGTCACGCGCCGCTCCGAGCCGATGAGCTGCGGGCTGTACACGAAGTGCACCGCCAGCTGCTGTTCAAGGGTGCTCAGCACCGATTCGATGGTCTGCGCCTCGGCCTGGAGCGTCACGTGGCGTTCGAGCAGCCCCTGCTGGGCCATCACGGGCGGGGTGAAGGCCACGGCCGTCAGCGGCAGGGCCAGGGCCGACTGGAGCGCCAATATTCGCAGCGGCTGCCCGAAACGCCGCGAAAAAAGTACTTGGTTTTTCATGCGCAGAAAACGATTGCGTGGAAATGGGGAGAAGAAAGAAGGCGGGACCGGTTGCGTGCGTGTGCCCCCCGGCGGGGTAGCCCGTGGGGCCCTAGGGCGCGCAGCCGTTGGTATCAAATTGAATGCGGGCATCGTCGATGGGGGCGTAGTGGGCCCCCAGGGCTTTGCTCAGCAGGTCGAGCTTTTCGTAGAGCGACTCCTGGTAGAAGGTGACCGTGATGGTGCAGTTGGCCACCTTGTTGGCGTCGTAGAGGATGTCCACGCCGTAGGCTTTTTCCAGCGCCTGCAGCACTTTGGCCACGGGCTGCTTGGTGAATGTGAACGCCTGCGGGACCACTATTACGGGGTTGGCTACCAGATTCTTGCGCAGCGGGTGCGGGTCCAGCGCCGCGAAAACCACCTGCTGGTTGGGCAGCAGCACCACGCCCCCGGCGGCGGGCTGCACCGGGGTGGCGCGCAGGTCGGCCCCCCGGCGCACCTGCACCGACACGCGCCCCTCCCGCACGGCCACCTCGTTGTTGCGGCCCGCGTAGGCCTTCACCCGGAAGCTGGTGCCCAGCACCGTGGTCACCAGCTGGTCGGTGTACACCAGAAAGGGCCGGGCCGGGTTTTTGGCCACTTGGAAGAAGGCTTCGCCCTTCAACCGCACCTCGCGGCGGGCCCCGGCCAGGCCGGGCCGGTACTGGAGGCTGCTGCCCGGCGAGAGGGCCACGCGGCTGCTATCGGCCAGCCGCAGCAGCTGCACCTGCGGCCCGGCGTTGCGCTGCCACACCCAAGCAATGGCCGGCGTGTGGGTGGCCGCCGGCGCTTGGCGCAGCAGGGCCAGGGCTCCCGCGCCCCCTAGCACGAGCACCGCGGCGGCGGCCCAGCGCAGCACCGGTGCCTGCCAGAAGGCGGCCGGGGGCCCCAAAATGCGGCTGCGGGCCGCCGGCTTTTCGCCAGCGTCCAAGGTGAGGCGCTCTACTTGGTGCCACATGGCCGCACGCACTTGCTCGCGCTCAGCCGCCGAAAGAACGATGTCCTGGGGGGCCCCCAGCTGGTTGCTCCACCGCGCCACCAGCTCCCGCTCGCCCGGCCGGCTGGTGCCGTCGAGGTAGCGCTGGAGCATTTCTTCAAAGGCAGCTTCCGTCATGGCTATGGGTCCGAGGTGGGGGTCTAAAGGGAAAGACGCCCGCCTCGGACCTACCCCTAAAGGGATGCCCGATTTTTTTTAAATAATTATCTGGGGCAGGGATAGGGCCCCTGGCTATCAGCGCATAAAAAGCAAAAGCGGCAGCACCGCCACCGTGAATTCCCGCAGGTAAGTGCGCAAGAGCTTCAGCGATTTTGTGAGGTGGTACTCCACGGCCTTGGGCGTGACGTGCAGGCGGGTGGCTATTTCCGCCACCGAGCGGTGCTCCAGGCGGCTCAGCTGGAACACCTCGCGCGACTTCTCGGGCAGCTGCTCCACGCCCCGCTGCAAGGCGGCCGATAGGTCGGCCACGGCCAGGGCTTCTTCGGTTTCGCGGGTGGCCTCGCCGGGCAGGGTGCGGCAGTAGTCGGCGTAGTGGGCGCGCACCCGGTGGGCGCGGATGTAGCCAATCACCCGGTGGCTGGTGGCGGCCAGCAAGTAGTGGTCCAGCTGCGCAATACTTTGCGTCTGCCGCTTGTGCCAAAGGGCAGCAAACAACTCTTGCACCACCTCTTCGGCCGCTTCCCGCGATTTCAGCTTGCGGTGGGCCAGGTCGAACACCCGCTGCCAGTGCCGCTCGTAGAGCGCGGCGAAGGCCCCCCGGCTACCCGTGGCCAAGGCGTCCAGCAGGGCAGCATCCGTCCACGAAACATAAGGCTGGGGTGGCGCAGAACTCACGAAGCGGTACTAATAATTAGAAGCCAGAGTAAGCATTACGGTAAATATACTTATCTGCAACGAAATAGTACCAACTGCCTGCGCAGTGCCAGCCAAGTTCCACACTGCTTCCAAACTAGGGCCCCCAGGCGCAGCACCGCTGCCCGGGGGCCCCAATTGGGCGCATGCCTACGCCGCGGCCGGGGCCTCGGCCAAGGCTCGCAACTGCTTGTTGATGAAGTCGATTTCTTCGAAGCTCAGTTGCACGTCGATGGCCCGGGCGTTTTGCACAGCCTGCTCGGGGTTGCGGGCCCCCACCAGCGCCACCGTGATGCCGGGCTGCGCCAGCGTCCAGCGCAGCACGAGTTGGCCGAGGGTGGCACCTTTGGTTTCGGCCAGGGGCCGAATCTTGTTCAGAAACTCGTTCACGCGGGCCACGCTCTCAGGCTGGAACAGCTTGTTGGTGCTGCGCAGGTCGCTGGCGTCGAAGTGCTGGCCGGGCTTCATCTTGCCCGTCAGCAGGCCCAGCTGCAAGGGGCTGTACACCAAGATGCCCTTGTTGTTGGCCTGGCAATACGGCACCACGTCCTTCTCAATGTCGCGCTTCAGCATGCTGTACGGCACCTGGTTGGAAGCCAGCTGGATGGTTTTCTCGGCTTCTTCCATCTGCGCCACCGAGTAGTTGCTCACGCCCGCGGCGCGCACTTTGCCCTGCTCGATGAGGCGCTGCACGGCCTCCATCGTTTCGTCGATCGGCGTGGTGGTGTCGGGCCAGTGCTGCTGGTAGAGGTCAATGTAATCGGTGCCCAGGCGCTGGAGGCTGTCCTCGCACTCCTTGATGATGCTGTCGCGGCTGGCGTACTTGTACACGTCGAGGTCGTGGCCCGCGTTGTCCTTGGTTTTCATGGCGAAGTCGCCCTTGTTCAAGTCCCAGCGCATGCCGAACTTGGTGAGCACCTGCACCTTGTCGCGCGGCAGGCTTTTTATGGCCTCGCCCACAATCTGCTCGCTCAGGCCCTGCCCGTAAATGGGCGCCGTGTCGATGCTGGTCACCCCCAGCTCGTAGCTGGCGTGGATGGCGCCCACGGCGTCGTTCTGCTCGGTGCCGCCCCACATCCAGCCGCCGGCCGCCCAGCTGCCAAACGTGATGCGCGAAACCTTGACGCCCGAGGCGCCCAATTCTTGAAATTCCATGGTGAAGTGCGGTAGGTAGAAAATGCAAAAGGCCCCCTAGGGCCCCAGCGTATTTAACCCAGTTTGGGGCCCCAGGGTTACCGCGCCGGGGCCCTGGCCCGGCAGCCCTGGGGCCCAACGCCAGCAAGCCCCGGCGCTGGCCGTTCAGGTGGGCACGGGGGCCCCAAAGCCACGGGTTGCCACCCAGCAGCCAGCTTTTTACCGGCTAATAAAATCCAATTAATAAAGTGATTTGTGCAACGTTGCCGCAATTAAATCCGTAAAAATGGGCACGATAGCAATGAGCCACGGCATTGCTACCATGCTGAAATACCCGTTTTTATCCGACGTTCAGTATTCTATTCCAACCCATTTTTTACTTTTTTCCATTTACATGTCTATCAAATCACTCGCTACTTCAGTAGCCGCCGCCGCCGTTATAAGCCTCTCGTTGGCCAGCTGCTCGCGTGGCGTCAGCGGCGTCAATTCCAGCGACCCGTACATTGCCGAGCAAGCCCGGCAGGCCCAGCAACTGCAAGACCAAGTGGACACCCAGAAGCGTTTGGTGGACACCGAGAAAGACCGCCTCAAGGCCCTGGAGCTTCAGCTCGACGGCGCCAAGAAAAACCTGAAAGGCCGCAAGGCTGCCGCCAAGATTTAATCGGTGGGGCCCCCGGCCGAACATTCGGCCGGGCCTCGCGTGTTATGCCGGCAATCGCCGCCCACCAGCGCCGCTGGGGGCGGTTTTTTGTTGCATCTGAAATTCTATAAGCGTTATGAAAGTTGAAATCTGGTCCGACGTGGTGTGCCCGTTTTGCTACATCGGCAAGCGCCGGTTTGAAGACGGCCTCCGGCAATTTGGCCACCCCGAGGCGGTGGAAGTGGTGTGGCGCAGCTTCGAGCTGACGCCAGACTTCCAGCCCGTGCCCGGCCAAAGCATCCACGACTCTCTGGCCGCTAAAAAAGGCGTGTCGCCCGCCGAGGGCCGCCGCATGAACGACCACATGACCGGCATCGCCCAGGAAGTGGGCCTGGCCTACGACTTCGAGCGCGCCGTGCCGGCCAACACGTTTCTGGCCCACCAGCTCGTGCACCTGGGGGCCCACCACGGCCGCCAAGACGCCACCAAGGAGCGCCTTATGGCCGCCTACTACACCCAGGGCCGCGACCTGAACGACCTCGAAACCTTGGTTGAACTGGGTGCTGAAGTGGGCCTCGACGCCGCCGAAATCCGCCAGGCGCTGGCCGCCGGCACCTACGCCGAAGCCGTGCGCTACGACGAGTACCAGGCCCAGCAGATTGGGGTGCGCGGCGTGCCGTTCTTTGTGTTCGAAGACAAATACGCCGTATCGGGGGCCCAACCGGCCGAGCTGTTTGCCGAGGTGCTGGGCAAAGTGTGGGACGAAGCCCAGGCCGCCAAGTCCCAGCTGGTGGCCGTGGCCGGCCAGGCCGACGGCCCCGCCTGCGGCCCCGACGGCTGCGACTAGGACGTTATAATTCTTGGCGCTGGACCAACCCGTGCTGAACCGCCGCCTGAGTCTTCAGCAGCTGCTAAAATAACGGGCCCCGCCAGCACTGGCGGGGCCCGTTTGGCGTTGGGGGCCCCGGGGGCTTCACTTTTTCGCCACCTGGCCGGGGGCCCTGTTTGGGGCCAGCGGCCCGATTCCTCACTAGCTTTCCCCCATGAACGCAAATTTTTCCCGGAATGGGGCCCTGGCGCTGCTCGCGGGCGGCGGCCTACTGGCGCTGGGGGCCGCCCGGCCCCGCCCGGCTGATGAGAGCATCCTGCAGCGGCTGGCCCGCCAGGTGAGCGAGTACTACGCCACCGTGCTGCCCGAAAAAGCCTACCTGCACCTCGACAAGCCGGTGTACGCCACCGGCGAAACCATCTGGTTCAGCGCCTACGTGGTAGACGGCCTGCGCCACCAGGCCGACTCGCTGAGCAAGGTGCTGTACGTTGACTTAGTGTCGCCGGAGCAGAAAATAGTGGCCCAGCGCACCCTGCGCCTGCAGGGCGGCCGCGCCTACGGCGACCTCGACGTGGCCGACACGCTGGCCGCCGGCACCTACCAGTTGCGCGCCTACACCAACTGGATGCGCAACGCCGGCGACGAGTTCGTGTTCAACCGGCGCTTGCAGGTGTGGGCCGCTTCGCCCTACACCGCCAACGCCCCGCCGCCGCCCACCCTGCGCCGCGCCGCCGCCGGCACCGCCGCCCTGCCCGCCGGCCGGCCCGACGTGCAGTTCTTCCCCGAGGGCGGGGCCCTGGTGGCCGGCCTGCCCGCCGTGGTGGCCTGCAAAGCCGTGGACGCCAACGGCCGCGGCGTGAACGTGAAGGCCCAGATAATGGACGACCGCAACGTGGCCGTGGTGGCCAATTTTGCCACCACGCACCTGGGCATGGGGCACTTCGCCCTCACGCCCGCCGCCGGCCAGCACTACCGCGCCCGGGTGGCCCTGCCCGGCGGCGGCACCGCCGACTACGCCCTGCCCGCCGTGCAAGCCAGCGGCTACGCCCTGCACGTAATCGACGCCGGCCCCGACTACACCGTGGAGGCCCGCTACCAGGGCCCCGCCGGGGCCCCCGCCCCCGGCCCGGTAATGCTGCTGACGGAGGTGCGCGGCTTTTTGGTGTACATGGCCCCGCGGCCCATCGGCACGGCCCCCGCTACTTGGAAGGTGGCCAAGGCCCGCTACCCCAACGGCATCCTGCACCTTACGCTGGTCGATGGGCAGGGCACGCCGCAGGCCGAGCGCCTGGCCTTCGTGCAAAACGGGCTGGCTGCCCTGCCCGCCGCCCTCACGCCCAGCCAAACCACCCCCTACGGCCTGCGGGCCCCGGTGCAGCTGAAGGTGAAGGTGGCCGACGCTGCCGGCCAACCCCTGGCCGGCACCAACTTCTCGGTGTCGGTGGTGGACGCGGCTTCGGCCAACCTCGACCCCACGGCCGAAACCGTGGCCTCGAACCTGCTGCTCACCTCCGACCTGGCGGGCTACGTGGAGGGCCCCGGCTACTACTTCCAAAACCCCACCGCGGCCACCGCCGGCGCCCTCGACGACCTGCTGCTCACGCAGGGCTGGCGGCGCTTCGTGTGGAAAAACGTGGTGAGCGGCCAGGCCGTGTACCTCGAATACCCCGCCGACCAGGCCCTGGCGCTGGGCGGGCAGGTGCTGAGCGAGCACGGCTACCGCCCCATTCCCAACAGCCAGCTCACGTTCATCGAAAGCCGGCCCGTCCGGCAGGTCACCACGGGCGTCACCAACGCCGCCGGCCGCTTCCGCTTCGTGGGCTTTGATGGGCGTGACACCGCCATCGTAACCTTGCAGGCCCGGCGCGCGCAGGGCGGCTCCAACGTCGTGATCCGGCCCGACACCGGCCCGTCGGTGGAGAAGCTGCGGCTGCCGCCGCTGCCCACCCCGCCCGCGGCCATCACCGACTACGTGAAGCGCAGCCGCCAGCAGCAGGCCGACGAGCACGAAATGGACCCCTCGCGGCACCCCGCCGGCATGGTGGCCCGCAACATTTTGCTCGACAACGTGGCCGTGACCGCCAAGCGCGTAGCTGTGCCCGCCGACGACCCCCGCCGCCTCTACGGAGCTACGGGCGGCACCGTGGTGGACTTTGCCAGCAACCCGACGGCGCAGTCGGGCCTGAGCGTGCTGCAGGTGCTGCAAGGGCGCGTGGCCGGCCTCACCATCAGCGGCAGCCCGCCCAACATGTCCATCCAAATCCGCAACCAGGGCACGCCGCAGTTCATCCTCGACGGCCAGCGGGTAGACGCCGACGTGATTAACACCCTCGTATCGACCGATATCCAATCGGTGGAGGTATTCAAGGGCAACGAAGCCGCTATTTTTGGTAGTAGCGGTGGCGTCATCGCCATCTACACCAAGCGCGCCGACCCCAAATACAAGGGTGCCGACAAGGGTCCCGCCCCGGGCATTGCCACCGTGCGGCTGCCCGGCTACTACCAGGCCCGCGAGTTCTACGCGCCCCGCTACGGGGCCCCTACGCTCACCGCCCCGGGCCCCGACCCGCGCCGCACGTCGCTCTACTGGAACCCCACGGCGCGCACCAACGCCGCCGGCGAGGCCTCGCTCACTTTCTTCACGGCCGACGTGAGCGGTACGTTCCGCGCCACCGTCGAGGGCGTCACGGCCGCGGGCCAGCCCGTGCGCGGCACCGCCACCGTAACGGTGCAAGGCAAGTAGCGCCGCCCCGGGCCCCAAAAGAAAAGGCCCTGCGCACGTGCGCAGGGCCTTTTCTTTTGGGGCGTTGCCGAAGATTATTTCTTCGCGCCGGGCTTCACGGCGGCGTTCTTGTGCATCGACTGCGGCGCATCGCTGGCCGTGGCCGTGCCCTGGTTGGCTGCCTTGGTGGTGGAGCTGGAACGTGAGGCGCGGTTAGCGCCCGTGGCGGGGGCCGTGTTCACTTTCTGGCCGGGCTTTACGCCGGCGTTTACCGGGCCGTTGGGCGCAGCGGTAGACGCCGAAGGCTGCCCGTAGGAATTATCGCCTTTGGGCTTGCTGGTGGTGCCGGCGGGCTTGCCCGACTGGGCCGATGCCGCGGTAATGCTGGCCGCCAGGGCGGCTAAAAGAAGGACCTTTTTCATAAAAAATAGGAGCGTGGGAATGCGAAAATCTTAGCTAAGCTTACGGCGTTCCGGCCGCCGCGTTGGGCCCCCAGGCCCTTCATTTCACGTCTTTCGCAAGCACTACGCCTCCACCAGTTCGGCACTGCCGAGCTCGGCCAGTACCTTTTTGGCCTGCGGGATGGACTTCACTTCTTCGAACGTAATCACCAGCTGCTCTTTACGTTCCTTCATGCTGGCGCTTCGGGCGTGGGTCTGCACGTAGTTGAGGATGTCGCCAAACTGGTCGCCCTGGAAGTACGCCTGGTGGTCGGGGCCCGCGGGCAGGTAGCCTTTCAGCGTGTCTCGCTTCAGCGTGAGCTTGGCAAAGCCCAGGCGGCCGGCCTGCCAGCGCAGCCGCACCAAGTCGGCCAGCTGCTCCACCTCGGCCGGTAGGGGCCCGAAGCGGTCCACCATACTGGCCAGCAGCTTGCGCAGGGCCTCGGGCTTCTCGGCCCGGTCGAGCTTGGCGTACAGCTGCAATCGCTCCGACACGTTGCTCACGTAGCGGTCCGGTATCAGCACTTGGCGGTCGGTTTCCACGCTGCACTCGTGGTTGCGGGCGGCCCCGGCGGCAGCTTGCAAGCGCTGGTTCGAGTCGCCCAGGAACAGGTCTTTAAACTCGGTTTCCTTGAGTTCACGCACCGCCTCGTCCAATATCTGGTGGTAGGTTTCGTAGCCCAGGTCGTTGATGAAGCCGCTCTGCTCGCCGCCCAGCAGGTTGCCGGCCCCCCGAATGTCGAGGTCGCGCATGGCCACGTTGAAGCCCGCGCCGAGGTCCGAAAACTCCTCCAGCGTGCTCAGGCGCTTGCGGGCGTCGGCGGGCAGGTTGGCCACGGGCGGCGTTAGCAAGTAGCAGTACGCCTTGCGGTTGGAGCGGCCCACGCGGCCCCGCATCTGGTGCAAGTCGCTGAGGCCGGCCAGGTGCGCGCGGTTGATGATGATGGTGTTGGCGTTCGGAATGTCGAGCCCGCTCTCGATGATGCTCGTGCTCACCAACACGTCGTACTCGCCCTCCACAAATTTCATCATGCGCTTTTCAAGCATGTCGCCCTCCATCTGGCCGTGGGCGTAGGTAATCTTGGCGTCGGGCACGAGGCGCAGGATCATGCCCGCCACTTCCTCTATGTCCTTGATGCGGTTGTGCACGAAAAACACCTGCCCGCCGCGCTTCAGCTCGCGTGCCACCGCATCGCGGATGATGAGCTCGTCGAACACGTGCAACTCGGTTTGCACCGGCTGGCGGTTGGGCGGCGGCGTGGCAATCACGCTCAAGTCCCGGGCCCCCATCAGCGAAAAGTGCAGCGTCCGCGGAATCGGTGTGGCCGAAAGCGTGAGCGTGTCCACGTTCACCTTCAGTTCCTTGAGCTTGTCCTTGGTCTTCACACCAAACTTTTGCTCTTCGTCGATGATGAGCAGCCCGAGGTCCTTGAAAACAATGTCCTTATTGGTGAGCCGGTGCGTGCCGATGAGGATGTCGGTTTTACCCTCCGCCACGCGCTGCAAGGTTTCCTTGATCTGCTTCGTGGTTTTGAAGCGGTTCACGTACTCCACCGTCACGGGCAGCGTGGCCAGCCGGTCGCGGAACGTCTTGTAGTGCTGCATCGCCAAAATGGTCGTCGGTACCAGCACCGCCGCCTGCTTGCCATCGGCCACGGCCTTGAACGCCGCCCGAATCGCCACTTCCGTCTTGCCGAAGCCCACGTCGCCGCACACCAAGCGGTCCATCGGGTGGGGCTGCTGCATGTCGTGCTTCACGTCCTCGGTGGCCTTGGCCTGGTCGGGTGTGTCCTCGTAAATGAAGCTCGATTCCAACTCGGCCTGCATGAAGCCATCAGCCGAAAACGCGAAGCCCGGGGCCGTCTTCCGCTTGGCATACAGTCGGATAAGGTCGGCCGCAATGTCCTTCACTTTCTTCTTGACTGCCCGCTTCTTGTTCTCCCACTCCGGCGAGCCCAGCTTGCTCATGCTCGGTGGGGCCCCCTCGGCGCCGCTGTACTTGGCAATTTTGTGCAGCGCGTGGATGCTCACCGTCAGCACGTCGTCGTCGCGGTACACCAGCCGGATGGCCTCCTGAATCTGCCCGTTGATGTCCACCTGCGTCAGGCCCGCGAACCGGGCAATGCCGTAGTCTTGGTGCGTCACGTAGTCGCCGGGCTGCAAGGTCTTCAGCTCGCGCAGCGTCAGCGCTTTTTTCTTCGAGAACTTCTTGGTTTCCTGGGCCCTGTAGTAGCGCTCAAACAGCTGGTGGTCGGTGTACACGGCCAGGCCCATCTGCTCGTCTACGTAGCCCTCGCGCAGGGCCAGCAGCAGGTGCTGGAACTGCACGTTGTTGTCAATCTCGTCGAAAATGGTGCGCAGCCGGTCGGCCTGCCGCACCGTATCGGCGGCAATTATCGTGGTGAAGTCGCGCACCTGGTTCTCGCGCAGATTCTTCGCCATGCGCGGGAATTCCTTATTAAAGCTCGGCTGCGGCTTGGCCGCAAACTGAAACGAATCGGCGTTCTTGAAGTGGAACCGCTTGCCAAACTCCACCACCGCAAACCCGTCGAGCGACTTCTTGAAGT
Source organism: Hymenobacter nivis (assembly GCF_006439025.1). Classification (GTDB taxonomy): domain Bacteria; phylum Bacteroidota; class Bacteroidia; order Cytophagales; family Hymenobacteraceae; genus Hymenobacter; species Hymenobacter nivis_A. The sequence continues at coordinate 131,774 of NZ_RCYZ01000009.1, read as the reverse complement.
TCTTGCCCGACTCGAACAAGTCGGCCGGCTTGCTCACAATCTGCATCCCGCCGCCCTCGCCCAGCATCGCCTGGAAGTTGGTTTCTGCCTTCTCAAACAAGTCCGCCACCACGTCCAGCGTCTGGCGCACGTCCTTCACCCACAGGCAGGCTGTGGGGGGCAAAAACTCAAAAAATGCCTCCCGCTTTTCCTGCAACAGCTTGGTTTGCACGTTCGGAATGATGCTCACCTGCGGCCGCGGTTCCACCGAGAGCTGCGTTTCGGGGTTGAACGTGCGGATGCTCTCAATCTCGTCGCCGAACAATTCCAGCCGAAACGGCAGGTCGTTGGCGTAGCTGAACACGTCCACGATGCCGCCGCGCACGGCGTATTGGCCGGCTTCGTACACAAAATCCGTCTTCTCAAAATCGTACTCGCCCAGCAGTTCGCCCAAGAAATTCACGTCCAGCTTGTCGCCCGTCTTGGCCGTGAACGTGTTCTTTACCAGGCTCTGGCGGTTGATGACCTTCTCCGTCAGGGCCTCCGGGTACGTAGCGATGAAAACGCCCTGGCCCGCCGCGCCGCCGCGCACCGTGTTGAGGCGGTTCAGGGCCTCGGCGCGCATCAGCACGTTGGCATTCTCGGTTTCGTCGAACTGGTAGGGCCGCTTGTACGAGCTGGGGAACAGCAGCGCCTCGCTGCCCTCGGGCAGCAAGTGCTGCAAATCGGCCAAGAAATAAGCTGCTTCCTCTTTGTCGTGCAGCACAAACACGTGGGCGTGCTGGGGGTTGGCGGCCGCGGCGGCCACCACCGCGTCTTGGCTGCCCACCAGGCCGCGCAGGTGCAGGCGCACACCACCGGGGGCCGGCTTGGCGGCCTCGCGCAGGCGGGCCGCCAGGGTTTGGATTTCGGGCGAGAGGCGGTATAAACGCAGAAAGTCAACTACTTGCACAACGGGCGGGGCTAGGCGAAAACACGTACAGCAGCCCGGCCGGAACGCGTTCCGGCCGGGCTGGCCCCTTCAATACACCCGGGGCCCAACGAAGGTTTCCGGGGCCCCCGCGGGCGGGCCGCGTAGCTTTGCGCCCCTTTTATTGTTAGTCAATTTTTAGTGCGCGGATCTTCTCATCTAGCCATCGGCCTGATTACGGGCGTGGCCATCGCCGGGCTGGTTCCGGGCGTGCCGGCGTCGCTGGCCGGCGTGGCCCTGGCTGGCTTCTCGGCCCTGGCCCCCGACCTCGACCACCCCGAAAGCCGCCTGAGCCAGCGCCTGGGCTTTGCGCAGCACTACGTGCGCTGGGCCTTCGTGGCGGCGGCGCTGGTCATTGCTACCTATAGCTATTTGCACCTGCACGTGGGCGGCGGGCAGCGCTTGTACTACCTTATTGCCCTGGGCTTTGCGCTGCTGGGGGCGGGCTTGCAGGGGGGCTCCACGCGGCGGCTAGCGCTGCTCTTCACGGGGTTGGGCACGGGCGTGGCGGGCCTCTACGCCGGGCAGGTGTGGCTGAGCTTGCTGGGCGCGTTCATCGCCCTGGCGCCCTTCACCAGCCACCGCTCCTGGACGCACACCATCTGGGCCACTGCCTTCTGGACCTACATCGGCTACCTGGCCGAGCACCACCTGGGCTGGCGCGGCGTGGCCCTGTTTGCGGGCACCGGCTACGCCTCGCACCTCGTGGCCGACACCCTCACCAAAGCGGGCGTGCGCTGGCTGTTTCCGCTGCTCAACTATGCCTTTAAAGTACCACTTATCCGCACGGGCTCGGCCGCCGGCAACGTGCTCGAAGTAAGTATTTGCGCTGGCTACGCGCTGCTGGTGCTGGGCCTGATAATGGGCAAAATAGGATTTTAGCTGCTATTTTCTGTGCTTCGGGTGTAAAAGAAACCGGCAATCGGTTGCATTAGTCGGCAAGGGCTATTAGCTTCGCAGCGGATATGTGCGGAAGGGGCGGGAGGCAATTGCCGATTTATACGTTATTTCTTCGTTATTAATTGGTTCTGCTGGCCCGGGCCACGCTTAATTAGTCACTATAACTATTAATTAATGGCCCGCTGGGGCCCCCAGCCGGCCCGGTTCTCGGCCGCCGGCTCTCCCCCACCCACTCCTGACCCGCTCCGTTCCGCGCCGCCGCTTTGGCCCGCGCAGCGGGGCCCTGTCCGCCTGTCTCACCTAAAACGTCTCTCATTTACTAATATTTTACTACCCCATCCGCATGAACCAGATGAATAGCCCCCTGATTCGCGTCGGCGTGTTTTACGACGGCAATTATTTTTTAAAAATCAGCGACTATTACTATTTCCAGCACGAGCGGAAGGCGCGCATCAGCCTCGAAGGCCTGCACGAGTTTATCCGCCACCAGGTGGCCGAGGAAGAGGACGTAGATGTGCGCCTGGCGCAGATTACCGACGCGCACTTCTTCCGAGGCCGCCTCTCGGCCACCGAGGCCCGCGACAAAGACCGCCTGTTTCACGACCGCCTGCTCGACGATATTTTGATGAACCTGGGCGTGAGCACCCACTACATGCCCCTGAAAACCCGCGACGGCCGCTTGCAGGAAAAGGGCATCGACGTGTGGCTATCGCTGGAGGCCCTGGAGCTGGCCCTGCACAAAACCCTCGACGTGGTGGTGCTCATCGCCGGCGACTCGGACTACGTGCCCCTCATCCGCAAGCTCAACACCGTGGGCACCCGCGTGATGCTGCTGAACTGGGACTTCAAGTACGAAGACTTCAAGGGCGAAACCCGCGTGACGCGCGCCTCGCAGCAGCTGCTGGAGCAGGTGACCTACCCCGTGGCCATGCACGCCGTGATTGACCGCGGCCTGACCGCACAGGACGAAGTAGTGGAGGCCCTGTTCGTGAGCCAGTCGGAGCCGGCCGCGTTTGCCCCCAGCACCATGGCTGCCGCCACCGCCGCCCCCAAGCCCGCCCGCCCCAACGGCCCCACCGCCGCGGGCCCCGTGGGTACCACCGGCATGAGCACCATCAAGAACCTGAAAAACGGCTTCGGCTTCGTGGTGATGCCGCCCAACAATTTGTTCTTCAGCTACGCCGACCTCACCGAGGGCGACTTCAACGACCTGCGCGAGGGCGACTGGGTGGAGTTCACGGTGGGCCGCAACCACCGCGACGAGGACTGCGCCCGCAACGTGCGCAAGGTAACGGCCCCCCAGCTGTCGGAAACCGACGACTACGAGCCCGAATCCGAGCCCGATCTGCAAACGGTGCCCGTTGAGCTGTAAGCCAGTTTGGTATAAATATGTAAAAGCGCCGCGGGGCCCCCGCGGCGCTTTTTCTTTTGGCGCCCCCGCCGCGGGCTACCGAATGTGGTCGGATTGGGGGCCCCGGAGCAGATCGGCAAAGTCGCGCTTGCTGGCCGGGTAGCGGTTGAAGGTGCCCAGGCCGCGGGCCACGGCCACATCGGGGGCCCCGGCCACCACCCGGTATACCACGCAGCTGCTCACCAGCAGGCGCTGGCCGGTGTGCTCCACGCGGCCTTCGGCGCGCAGCTCGTCGTGCAGGTGCACGGGGTGCAAGTAGTTCATCTTAAACTCGACGGTAGCCACCAGTTCCTGGGTGGTGAAGGCCAGCGTGAGGGCCGCCGCGCCGAGGGCCGCGTCCATGAGGCCGGCCAGCACGCCGCCGTGGCACGTGTTCGGTGACGACAAATGCTCGGGAAGCACGCGCATCCGGTAGTCGGCCTGGCCGGGGCCCGGCACGGCCAGCACCATGCCGTTGGCGCGGCCGTAGCGGTTGATTTGGTTGTACACGGCCACCATGGCGGCCAGGTCGGGGAGGGGAGGCATGGGGCGGAAGGTAAGCAACAACCGCCGGGGCCCCGGCGGCGCGGGCAACGCCCGGCGGCCCGGCGCGTACTACAAGGCCGTTTCGGCCGGCCGGAGCCCCGGGGCTGGGCGCAAAGAAGCACCCGGGCCCCGGCTATCTTCGCGCCGGGTGGCGGCCGCTTCATCCGTACTTTAATTTAAAATTCCGACATGGCATCCTTCGATATCGTGAGCAAAGTAGACCCGCAAACCCTCGAAAACGCGGTGAATACGGCCCAAAAAGAACTTCTTACCCGCTACGACCTGCGCGACACCAAAGGCGGCATCGAGCTCAACAAGAAAGAAAACACCATCCTGCTGTCCTCCGAAAACTCGATGCGCGTGAAGGCCCTCGAAGATATTTTGCTGGGCCGCGTGGTGAAGCAGGGCATCGACGGCACAAGCCTCGACTTCACGGCCGACGAGCAGCCCAGCGGCCAGCTCATCAAAAAAACCATCAAGGTGCGCGCCGGCGTGGACAAAGATTTCGGCCGCAAAATCATCAAGGCCATTAAGGACGCCAAGGTGAAGGTAGAGGCCCAAATGCAGGACGACCAGGTACGCGTTACGGCCAAAAAAATCGACGACTTACAGGCCGCCATTGCCGTGCTGCGCCGCTCCGACATCGGCTTGCCGCTGCAGTTCGTAAACATGAAAAGCTAAAAATGTGAAATGAGGCGATGTGAAATGTGCGAAATAGCTGGTCTGCTTGCCGTCACATTTTTCACATTTTCACGTTCTTGCATCTTCACATTTGATTTATGTACGACTTCTCCGCCTTCGGGCAACTGCAAACCTGGATTAGCCTGCTGACCCTCACGTTCATGGAAATCGTGCTGGGCATCGACAACATCATCTTCATTTCCATCGTCGTGAACCTGCTGCCGCGCGAGCAGCAGCCCCGCGGGCGCACCATTGGCTTGCTGTTGGCCCTGGTGTTCCGCATCGCCTTGCTCACCAGTATTTCGTGGCTTGTGAGCCTGCGGGCCCCGCTCTTCACGCTGCCCATTCAGACGGAAGAGGGCCCCTTCGGCGTCACAGGCCGCGATCTGATTTTGATGGCCGGGGGCTTGTTCTTGCTTTACAAGAGCATCGTGGAGATCTACGAAAAGCTGCAAGGCCACGACGACGACACGGCCGGCACTGGCAAGGCCGGCACCACAATGGCGGGCGTCATTGTGCAAATCGTCATCATCGACATTGTGTTCAGCTTCGACTCCATCCTCACGGCCGTGGGCCTGGTAAGCAACGTGCTGGTGATGATTGCCGCCGTGGTGCTGGCCATGGGCATCATGCTGGCCTTCTCGGGCGTGGTGGCCGATTTTGTGAACCGCAACCCCAGCATTAAAGTGCTGGCCCTAGCCTTTTTGATTATGATCGGGGGTATGCTGGTGCTCGAAGCCGCCCACCAGGAGGTGCCCAAGGGCTATGTGTACTTCGCCATGTTCTTCTCGCTCGTAGTGGAGCTGCTGAACATGCGGATGCGCAAAAACATGGACGCCGTGCAGCTGCGCAACTCAGAATACGAGTAGCGCCTGCATGGCAAAAGTGCTAAAAGCGGTGGGGCCCCCAGGGGCCCCACCGCTTTTTTGTTAGGCCGCGGCCAGGGCCCCCACGGCCGCCGCCTGGCCCAGCACCCGCTGCCGGGCCAGCTCCAGCAGGCGCCGGTTTAGCTCGGGGCGCTGGGTGCGGTAGTAGGCGTATTCGGCGGCCGTGAACAGGGCCGTGGCCAAGCCAATGATGGTGTAGCGCAGCTTGGTGTTGCGGCCCAGCAGTTCGGCCAGTAGGCGCTGCTGGGTGGGGGCGTCGGCGGTGGCCAGCGCGATGTGGTGGTCGCGCACGAAGTCGGCCACGGCGGCCAGCAGCAGCGCATTTTGCAGCTTCAGCACGGGGCGCAGCGTGGCGTGCAGGAAGTCGCCCACGGTATCGAGGGCCGCGTCGGCGGGCGTTTCGGTGGGCACCAGGGGGCGCAGGGCACGCAGCTGGTCGTCGGAGCGAAGAAAATCGGGCATGGGTTAGGGCAGGGGAAAAGCGGGCTGGGGCGTTATACCACGCCCAGCTTCACCAGTACGTCCCAGAGCACCACGCCGGCGGCCACGCCCACGTTCAGCGAGTGCTTGGTGCCGAACTGTGGGATTTCCACGGCCACGTCGCACAGGGCCAGTACGGCGTCGTCGACGCCGAATACCTCGTTGCCCAGCACCAGGGCCAGCGGCCGGCCCGGCTCGGGCCGAAACTGCGGCAGCGGCACGCTGCCCGTGGTTTGCTCCACGGCCACTACTTGGTAACCAGCCGCTTTTAGGGCCCCCACGGCGTCGGCCGTTTCGGGGGCGTATTCCCAGGCCACGGCGGCCTCGCTGCCCAGGGCCGTTTTGGTGATTTCGCGGTGCGGCGGCCGCCCGGTGATGCCGCAGAGCCAGATTTTTTCGAGCGCAAAAGCGTCGGCGGTGCGGAACACGGCGCCCACGTTGTGCAGGCTGCGCACGTTGTCCATCACCAAAACCACGGGGCTTTTGGGCGTACTTTTGAAGTCGGCCACCGCCACGCGGTTCAGCTCGGCCATGGTAAGTTTTCGCATGGCCAAAGGTAGGAACGTGCCGCGGCGCGTTCCGCGTTAGGGGCCCTGGGGCCCCGCCGGGGCCCCCGCCGCCCGCTCCTCATTGCCTCCACACTGCCCGAAGCCCCGGCTTCGCGCCCAGGTTTTTTCGCCTTGTCCGCTCCCAAAAAAGAATTCGTCATCAAGTCCGTGGGCCCCGACCACTTCACCGCCGCGCCGGTGATCGACACGCCCCTGATGAAGCAGTATTACCAGCTCAAAACCCAGTACCCGGGCGCGGTGCTGCTGTTTCGGGTGGGCGATTTTTACGAAACCTTCGGCGAGGACGCCGTGACGGCCAGCCGCATCCTCGACATCACCCTCACCAAGCGCGGGGGCGGCACGCCCAGTGAAGTACCTCTGGCCGGCTTCCCGCATCACTCGCTCGACACGTACCTGCCCAAGCTGGTGCGCGCCGGCCAGCGCGTGGCCATCTGCGACCAGCTCGAAGACCCCAAGCAAGCCAAGGGTTTGGTCAAAAGAGGAATAACGGAGCTGGTGACGCCCGGCGTGAGCCTGCACGACAACGTGCTGGAGCGCCGCGCCAACAACTACCTGGCTGCCATTCACTTCGGCAAAGCCGAGGCCGGTATTTCGTTCCTCGACATCAGCACCGGCGAGTTCCTGGTGGCCCAGGGCGACATCGGCTACCTCGGCAAGCTGCTGCAAAACTTCGGGCCCGCCGAGGTGCTGTTTTGCAAGCAGAACCGGAGCGATTTTGAGCGGCACTTCGGCCCCGATTTCTGCACGTATGCGCTGGATGAGTGGGTGTTCGGGCCCGACTACGCCCACGACACGCTCACGCGCCACTTCCGCACTACCTCGCTCAAGGGCTTCGGGGTTGATAACCTGAAGGAGGGCGTGATTGCCGCCGGCTGCATCCTGCACTACCTGGCCGAAACCAAGCACGCCAACCTCAGCCACATCGCCAGCCTGGGCCGCCTGGAAGAGGACAAGTACGTGTGGCTCGACCGCTTCACGGTGCGCAACCTGGAGCTGATTCAGGCCCAGCACCCCGGCGGCGTGCCCCTGATTGACATATTAGACCAGACGTTGACGCCGATGGGGGCCCGGCTGCTGCGCAAATGGGTGGTGCTGCCGCTCAAGGAAGCGGGCCAGATCCAGCGCCGCCTCGACACCGTGGGGGCCCTGGTGGCCGACGAGGACCTGCTGGCCGACCTGACGCAGCACCTGCGCCAAATCAATGATTTAGAGCGCCTCATCAGCAAAGTGGCCGTGCGTCGCGTGAATCCCCGCGAGCTGCTCCAGTTGGCCCGGGCCCTGGAGGCCGTGGAGCCCATGCGCGCTCGCCTGGCCGCATCCGGCGTGCGGGCCCTCGAAAAGCTGGCCGACCAGCTCAATCCCTGCCTGGCGTTGCGCAAAGAGATTCAGGCCAAAATCAAGGCCGATGCGCCCTTGCTCACCAACCAGGGCGGCGTGCTAAACGATGGCGTGGACGCGGAGCTGGACGAGCTGCGCGGGCTGGCGTTTTCGGGCAAAGACTACCTCTTGCAGCTGCAAGTGCGCGAGCAGCGCAACACGGGCATCTCGTCGCTGAAAGTAGCTTACAACAAGGTGTTTGGCTACTACCTGGAAGTCACCAACGCCCACAAGGACAAGGTGCCCGCCGAATGGATTCGCAAGCAGACGCTGGTGAACGCCGAGCGCTACGTAACCGAGGAGCTGAAAACCTACGAGGAAAAAATCCTCCACGCCGAGGAGCAATTGTTCGTCATTGAGCAGCGCATCTACACCGATTTGGTGCTGAGCGCGCTTGACTTCGTGCCCCAGATTCAGCAAAACGCCCGCGCCATCGGCGTGATGGACTGCCTGGCCAGCTTTGCCCTCACGGCCCGCCAGCACCGCTACGTGCGCCCCATCGTGAACGACGGCACCGTGCTCGACATCAAGCAGGGCCGCCACCCGGTGATTGAGCGCCAGCTGCCGCCCGGCGAAAGCTACATCCCCAACGACATCTGCCTCGACCAGACCGACCAGCAGATTGTGGTGATTACGGGCCCCAATATGGCCGGCAAGTCGGCCCTGCTGCGTCAGACGGCCCTCATTGTCTTGCTGGCCCAAATCGGCTCCTTCGTGCCCGCCGAAAGCGCCACGGTGGGCATCATCGACAAGATTTTTACCCGCGTGGGGGCCTCCGACAACCTGAGCAAGGGCGAGAGTACCTTCATGGTGGAGATGACCGAAACCGCCTCCATCCTCAACAACCTCTCGGATAGAAGCTTGGTGCTGATGGACGAAATTGGCAGGGGAACAAGTACTTACGACGGAATCAGCATTGCCTGGGCCATCGTCGAGCACCTGCACAACAACCCCAAAGCCAAGGCCAAAACCCTCTTTGCCACCCATTACCACGAGCTGAACCAGCTGGCCGACGACTGCCCCCGGGTGCGCAACTACAACGTGGCCGTGAAGGAAGCCGACGGCCGCATCCTGTTCCTGCGCAAGCTGCAGGCCGGTGGCTCCGAGCACAGCTTCGGCATCCACGTGGCGCGGCTGGCCGGCATGCCCACCGCCGTGGTGCTGCGGGCCAACGAAATCATGCACCACCTCGAAGTGGAGCGCACCAGCGCCGGCGCCGACGACGCAGGGGCCCCCGCCGTGCCCGCTGTCGCCCCGGTGGAGGGGCCCCAGGCGGCCCAGCCCCGGCCCCGCGCCACCTCGGCGGTGGCCACTGCCCCGCGCCCCCAGCTCCAGCTGAGCATGTTTGAGCCCGGCGACCCGGCCCTGGAACGCCTGCGCGAGCTGCTCCAAAACCTCGACGTGAACACCCTCACGCCCATCGAAGCGCTGCTAAAACTGAACGAATTGAAGCTGGCGCTGGGCCCCGCATAAATTTTTCAGGCTGAAAATGAGCCCCAAAGCTATGCCAGGGGCAAGTTTTTGGGCCCCGGGCTTGCCTCCTGACAAAATCCCCCTACCTTTGTGAAACCATTAGCCGCTACGCTAGTCGCAGCGGTACTCAAGCGAGAGTAGCTCAGTTGGTAGAGCGCGACCTTGCCAAGGTCGAGGTCGCGAGTTCGAACCTCGTCTCCCGCTCCAAGTTCGAAAAAAGACGTTGCCCGCCGGCAACGTCTTTTTTGTTTTAGCCCCGCCCATGGCCGCCCCCCGCAAATGCCTGAGCACTGACAATGAGTTCCGGCAAGCGCTAGCCGCGAGCCTGCTGGTGCGGCAGGTGCTGAGGCGCATCGGCCTGGTGCCCGCCGGCGGCAACTACAGAACGGTGCACACCCGTATCAAATTGCTGGGGCTGGAACACGGGCCTGCGCTACCGAAGCTTTGGCCGCAACGCCGCGCTGGAAGAAATTATGGTAGAAAATTCGCCGTATAATTTCACGCATGACCTGAAAAAGCGGTTGCTGGCAGAGGGCGTAAAACCAGATCACTGCGAAGCATGCGGCTTGAATATCTAGCAGCAACAGCCGATTCCGCTGGTGCTGCACCACGCCAATGGCGTAAACAACGGCCACCGATTAACAAATTTGCAGTTACTTTGCCCTAATTGCCACGCCTTGACTGACAACTACCGTGGCAAGAAGTAAAAAACAAAGGATGATGCCGGAGTGGTGGAATGGTATACACGAGGGACTTAAAATCCCTTGCCTTCACGGGCTTACGGGTTCGAGCCCCGTCTCCGGTACAATGCAAAGCCCCGCTTCCCGCCCGGAAGCGGGGCTTTGTGCTTAAAAAAAAGGGCCCCGGCGGGCGGGGAAAGCATTATTTGGCGGCTGGCGGCTGGCGGCTGGGGCGGGAGTGATGTATCTTTGAGTAACACCCTTGTGCTTTAGCGGGAAAAAATTGTATGGACATAACTCCTCTTGCGCCTTTGCCTGTTGATGAAGCGTTGCGCTTGCAGGCGTTGCGGCCTTACCAACTGCTGAATACGATGCGGGACGAAACGTTTTCGGAGCTGGTGCGCTTGGCGGCCAAGCTCTTCAACGTGCCCATTGGCATCGTGGCTTTTGTGGACGAAGAGGAGGTGAGCATGGGCCTCAACTACGGGTTGCCCCCGGACATGGACCGCGTGGACCGGGGCGAAACCCTGTGCTCGGTGGCCATGCTAAGCGAGGAAACCACCGTTTTTGAAAACCTGCACGACCATCCCTGCGACTTGATTAGCCCCTTCTTAGTGAAGCGGTTGAACCTGGGCTTCTACGCTGGCCACACGCTGCGCACCGAGGCCGGCTACCCCATCGGTGTGCTCTGCGTGATTGGCCACGAGGCCCGCACGTTCAGCGAGACTGAATCGGAGCTGTTAGCGCGCTTGGCTACCGTGGTGATGGGCCTGCTCGACCTGCGCCTGCACCTGCTGCAACAGCCTACCTGGAACCAGCAGCTGTGGGAGGCCATCTACGCCCGCATTGAGAGCTCGGTGACGCGCCTGGAAACCCTGGGGGCCCTCGCTGCCTGGGAGGCGGAGGACGGCCCCACCGCCCAAGCCTACCAGGCCTCTGCCCGCGAGGAAAGCCTGCGGGTGATGGCGGTTCTAACGGAGCAAATTCAGGCCTTGCGCGCCTAGGGCGGCCGGGGCCCCGGGCCGGCGGCGTAATTTGCGCCCCCACTCACATGCCCCCGCCTATGTCGCCCGCTGCCCCCGCCGCTGCCCCCACGCCGCCCGATTACCCCGCCCTCATCCAGCGGGTGTTCACCGAAATGGGCAAGGTGGTGATTGGCCAGCAGGTGCTGGTGGGCCGGCTGCTGATTGGCCTGTTCACGGGCGGCCACATCTTGCTGGAGGGCGTGCCCGGGCTGGCCAAAACCCTGGCCGTTTCCACCCTGGCCAAGGTGCTGAACCTGCACTTCCAGCGCGTGCAGTTCACGCCCGACCTGCTGCCGTCGGACCTCGTGGGCACCATGATTTACAACCAGGGACAGTCGGTGTTTGAGGTGAAGAAGGGCCCCATCTTCGCCAACCTTGTGCTGGCCGACGAAATCAACCGCTCGCCGGCCAAGGTGCAGAGCGCCCTGCTCGAAGCCATGCAGGAGGGCCAGGTCACCATCGGCGAAATCACCTACCGCCTCGACCGGCCCTTTCTGGTGCTGGCCACCCAAAACCCGGTGGAGCAGGAGGGCACCTACCCGCTGCCCGAGGCCCAGGTGGACCGCTTCATGCTGAAGGTGCACGTGGACTACCTCAAGAAGGCCGACGAGCTGGAGGTGATGCGCCGCATGGCCAACCTAAGCTTCCAGGAAGACGTGCAGCCGGTGCTGACGGCGGCCGATATCCAGGGCATCCGACAGGAAATCAACCAAGTGCAGATTTCCGAAACGCTCGAGAAGTACATCATCGAGTTGGTGTTTGCCACCCGCCGCCCGGCTGACTACGACCTGCCCGACTTCGCGCAGGCCGTGCAGTTTGGGGCCAGCCCGCGGGCCAGCATTGCCCTGCACCGCGCCGCCAAGGCCGTGGCCTACCTGGCCGGCCGCGACTACGTGCTGCCCGAAGACATCAAGGACGTGGCCGCCGACGTGCTCAACCACCGCATCTTGCTCACCTACGAGGCCGAGGCCGATGGCATCCGCACCCAGGATTTAATCGAAGCCATCTTGGGCAAAGTGCCCATCAGCAGCTAATTTCATTTAACAGGTAGCAGTTAACATTTAACAGCCGTTCTACCAGCCTAATTGGCTAGCGGAACGGCTGTTAAATGTTAACTGCTACTTGTTAAATGACCCAGGGCCCTATTGCAGCGTGACGGGCAAGCTGGCCGATTGGCTGCCGGCCTGCACGCGTACCGTGTAGAGGCCGGGGGCCAGGCTACTCACGTCGAGCAGGGCCTGGGTGCCAGCGGGGGCCAGGGTGATGGTACGGGCCTGCATCTGCTGGCCGAGGGCATTGTACAGGGCCACGGCGGCGGTGCGGGCCCCGGCTATGGCGGGCAGGCTGAGGGTGAAGGCGCGGCTGGCGGGGTTGGGAAACGCGGCCACCACGCCGGTGCCCAGCGCGTTGCGCGTGGCCGTGGGCACGCCGGTGGTGAAGGTAGCGGTGGCCGCCGTGGCCGTGCCGCCGCCGCAGTTGCCCACCACCGATACCGTGTAGGCGGTGCCCCCAGTGAGGCCCGTGAGCAGCACCGGCGAGGCCGTGGGGGCTGGCGATACGGTGCGGGCCGTACCCCCGGCGGGCGTGTAGGTCACGGTGTAGCTGGTGTTGCCGCTGCCCGCCGTGAAGGCCACGGTGGCGGTGGTGGCCCCGGTGGGCGTGGCGGTGAGGGCCGTTACGGGGGCGCAGGTGGCCGCGCCGGGGCCCAACGTCACGTCGATGGCCAGGCGGGGACTAATGTTGGTCTGTGCGTTCAAGTCGCTCCACGTGGTGCCGTCGGTGCTGAGGAAGAACGTGCTTGCCCGGAGCGGAATCTCGTCTTGGTAGGCCAGCTCGATATTATCGGCCCCAATGGTTTTAACGCCCACAAAAAAGCTGCCGCTCACGGGCGTGCTCGGAATGGCCACCGCGTCGGGGGTGATGGCGTTGGCCGAAGGCCGGGGCCGTGCGGGCGAGGTGTAGAGCACCGCGCCGGGCTGGCCGCCGGTGGCCGCGGCGTACACAACCACTTGGTAGGTCGAGCCCGCCGTGCCACTGCCGTAAAACGTGGGGGTAACGGTGGTGAGCACCGCTGGCCCAGTGGTGCGGTAGCCCACGGCCACCACATTGCCGGCCTGGGCCAGGCCCACCCCGTTGGTAACGTCCAGGTTAGGGGCCTGGTAGCTCAGGTTAGTGGGCGAAATTGCCTGCGCGACGGCTTGCGAAATAGTGGGTGCTGCGGCCGTGGCGGGCACCGAAACGGCCACGGTATTGGTGCCGCTGGTGGCCGACAGGGGGTAGGGGGTAAACGTCACCAGCGCCGAGGCCCCGGCAGCCAGCGACGCCACGGTCTGGGTATTGGTGAACGTGGTGGTCCCGCTCACGGCCAGCGTTACGGGCAGGTTGGTGAGCGGGGTGGCGGAGTTGTTGAAGACCCGGGCCTGCACGGCCACCGGCGAGGCGTAGCTGGCCACCGTGCCCAGCGTGTACACCACCACGCCCAGCTGGGTGAAGCGGTACGTGCGGCCCAGGTCGGCCGGCACGTTGCCGCGAATGTTGTGGGTGTAATCGATGGAGAAGGTGGTCGCGGAAACGTTCGTAGTAGGGTAGTAGCCCGTGCGGAACATAGTGGCCGACCACGGCAGGTTCGAGCCTGGTTTTTCGGCCAGTACCGTTTGGCCGTTATCCAGCCCCGAACCTTTGATGCCCACCACCGAGTAGCGAAAATCGGGGGTGCCCGTGCCCGCCACGGTGGGCCCGTACACGAAATCGATGGTGTTATCGGCTTCGTACAGCTTGAGCTGGAAGCTGAAGCTGGCGTACTGCGTGGCGGCCACGGCGGCCTTGTCGCTCACGTTTTTCCACTGCACGGTGCACACGCGGTTGGGCTGCGTGCCCGTGGTGGCCACCCGGTACTCAGTGCCCCCCGCGGCCGTGCCCGCCATCAGGTCCATGTTGAACGGCGCCAGGATATTGATGTCCGCCGGGTCTTGGCTGAGGATGGGGTCAACGTTGGCCGCCGTCTCGCTCAGGAACAGGGCCCCGGTCGAAGGCGCAGTGGCTCCTAGCCGCACGAAGCCGTTGGTGTTCAGCACAAACTGCGTGAATGCGGTGCCGTTGAAATTAAACGTAAACCCAATGTTTTGGGCCCCCGAGTTGGCGTCGTCGGCGTTGGCCGTGGCAATGGCCGTGCCCGCCGTGCCCAGGTCGGTGTAGGTGCCGGCCACGCTCACGGCGCCGCCGGGGAGGTACGACAGTGACTGGGCCTGGGCCCCCACGGCCGGCAGCAACGCCAGCGCCAGCAGCCCGCGCCGGACCCAGGCGGGCGCGGCGGCAAAGAGTAGCGGTTTCAACATAAAAAAGGGTAGAAGAAATGTGAAAAATACGCCTCTGGCTAAAGGTAAGCGAAACGCTGCTTTTGCCGCAGCAAGCCCCAGGCAATTGACGGCGAGCCGCTAACGCCCGTGGGGCCCCGCGGGCGGGCTTCCGGGCGCGGGGCCCGCGCGCCTGGGGCCCCGCGCCCGGCTAGCGCAGCTGCCGCTTGTAGAGCTGCACGGTGTTTTCCAGGCCCAAGTACAGCGCATCGGCCACCAGGGCGTGGCCGATGCTCACCTCGTCGAGCTCGGGCAATTGCTGGTGCAAGTAGGCCAAGTTGTCGAGGTCGAGGTCGTGGCCGGCGTTCACGCCTAGGCCCAGGCGGCCGGCGTGGGCGGCGGCGGCGCGATAGGGCCCCACGGCGGCCTCGCGGCCGGCGGCGTACTGCCGGGCGTAGGCCTCGGTGTAGAGCTCGATGCGGTCGGTGCCGGTGGTGGCCGCCGCGTCCACGAGGGCCAGGTCGGTGTCGAGGAAAATGCTGACGCGGCTGCCGTGGGCGTGCAGTTCGGCCACCACATCGCGCAGAAACGCTTGGTGCCGCACCGTGTCCCAGCCCGCGTTGGACGTCACGGCGTCGGGCGCATCGGGCACCAGCGTCACCTGGGCGGGGCGCACGGCGCGCACCAGGGCCAGGAAATCGGGCGTGGGGTTGCCCTCCACGTTCAGCTCGGTGGTCACAATATCGCGCAGGTCGTGCACGTCCTGGTAGCGGATGTGGCGCTCGTCGGGCCGCGGGTGCACCGTGATGCCCTCGGCCCCGAAGCGCTCGATGTCGCGGGCGGCTTGCAGCAAATCGGGGCGGGCGTGGGGGCCCCGGGCGTTGCGCAGGGTAGCAATTTTGTTGATGTTGACGCTGAGCTTGGTCATGGCAGGGCGGGGTATATTGCGGGAGAAACGACTCGGCCGCGAAGGTCGGGCGTTCCGTGTCCCGTCACAACCGGCGGCCGGCCCCGGCGTTTGCCACTTTGCCCGTTTTCTGATGACCCTCGCCCTGCCCGTTGCCCCGCGCCTGCGGCCGCTGCTGCTGTTTGCCGGGCTGGCGCTGGCCATCGTGGCCACCGAGCACGCCATCGCCACGCGGGCCGTGTTCTACCAGTACCCCGCGCTGCCGGCGGCCGTGGTGTTCGATGTGCTGGTGGTGGTGCCGGCGCTATTCTACTGGCTGGTGGTGCGGCGCTACGGCTTGCCCCTCAGCACGGTAGGGGCGGCGGTGGGGGCCTGCCTAGCGCTGGCGTACTGGCTGCTGCCCGCCAGCCGGCAGCAGCCGTTGCGCGCCCTGGCCTTCCTGCCCGCGCTGCTGGAAGGCGCGGCGCTGCTGGCCGCTGCCGCCCGGGCGCGCCGCCTGTGGCGGGCCTACCGCGCCGCCCGGCGGCACCTGAGCTGGGGCCCCAGCCTGGGCCGGGCCCTGGAGCAGGGGCTGGGCCTGCCGGGCGTTTTTTTGGTGGCCGAAACCAACATGCTGCGCTACGCCGTGCTGGGCTGGTGGGCCCCGGTGGAGGCGCGCCCGGCCCACGCTGCCTTCAGCGGCCACCGCACGTCGGGCTTCGTGGCTTTGATGGCTACAGCGGGCTTCCTCACGCTCATCGAAACCGCCGCGGCGCACCTGGCGGTGGGCCACTGGCACCCCGCGGCGGCCAACTGGCTCACGCTGGCCAGCGGCTATACGCTGCTGCTTTTGGTGGCCCACACCCACGCCGTGCGGCTGTGCCCGCTGTTGCTGGGGCCCCGGGCGCTGGTGGTGCGGGTGGGCTTTGCGTGGGAGGTGGCGGTGCCCCGCGGGGCCGTGGTGGCCACGGCCATCCGCGAGGCCCCGGCGCCCGCGCCCGATACCCTAAACGCCGCCAAGGTGCTGCTAGCCAGCCCCAACGTGCTGCTCACGTTTGCCGCGCCCGTGGTGGTGGCGGGGCCCTACGGCACGCGCCGCACCGTGCGCCGCCTGGCGCTGTACCTCGACCAGCCCCAGGCGCTGCTGGGGGCCCTGGCGGGCGGCGCGGGGGCCTGAAGGCGCGGCCGGCCCGCGGCGGCGTAATTTTGCGGCGGCAAGCCGGGGCCCCCAGGCCCCAAGCTTGCCGCTTTCCTTACCCCCAACTTCCCCGGCCATGCCCCTCAAAGAAACCCTCGACGCCGCCATCAAGCAAGCCATGCTGGCCAAAGACAAGGTGCGCCTCACTGCCCTGCGCTCCATCAAGTCGCAAATCATGCTGGCCGAAACCGCCGAAGGGGCCCACGGCGCCGCCCTCACCCCGGATGCCGAGCTGAAACTCCTCAACAAAGCCGCCAAGCAGCGCCGCGACGCCGCCGCCATCTACAAAGAGCAGTTCCGCTCCGACCTCGAAAGCAACGAGCTGGCCGAACTGGCCGTCATCGAAGAATACCTGCCCCAGCAGCTCACCGAGGCCGATTTGGTCGAGCGCCTCGTGCACATCATCCAGCGCGTGGGGGCCCAGGGCCCGTCCGACTTGGGCAAGGTGATGGGCGTGGCCGCTCGCGAGCTAAGCGGCCAGGCCGACGGTAAACTGATTTCCCAAGTCGTGAGCAACCTGCTCAACAACACCAACCAATAGGTGAGGAATTGATAACTCAGTAAATGGGGCCGTTATGCTTCGACTCCGCTGCGTTCAGCATGACGGTCCCATTTGCCAACTCATTCACCAATTCACGCATTGAATAAATGACGGCCCTCGACTTGCTTTTGCTGCTGGTGCTGGGCGTGGGGGCCGTGAAGGGGTTCCGGCGCGGGCTGGTGCTGGAGGTGGCCTCGCTGCTGGCGTTTGTGCTGGCCGTGGTAGGGGGCCTCAGCCTGCTTACGGCCACGGTGCCGGTGGTGCGGCACTACGTGGGCGAGGCCTACGGGCTGCTGCCGCTGGTTTCGTTCGCACTGGTATTTGGGCTGATACTGTGGGGCGTGCACTGGCTGGGCGGCCTGCTGAAGACGGCCCTGCACCTCACCCCGCTGGGCTTTTTGGACAGCCTGCTGGGCGGGGCCGCGGGCCTACTCAAGTGGCTGCTCGGCCTGAGCCTGCTGCTGCACGGCACCGGCCTGGCCGGGCTGCCGCTGCTGGGGCCCCAGGTGGTGGCCGGTTCGCAGGTGCTGCCCGTGGTGCGGCAGGCCACGCCGCTGGCCCTGCGCACCACGGCCTACGTGCTGCCCGTGGCCAAGGGCCTGCTCACGCGCATGAAAACCGCGTTCACCCACCCGACAAACTAGCGTGCCCCTGCTACTGCTCGACAACTTCGATTCCTTCACCCACACCCTGGCCGACTACCTGCGCCAGCTGGGGGTCCAAGTAGTGGTGCGCCGCAACGACGTGACCCTGGCCGAGCTGCAGCGCACCGATTGGGCTGGCATTGTGCTCTCGCCGGGGCCCGGCGTGCCGGCGGCGGCGGGCGTCATGCCGGCCGTCATTGCCCATTACCATGCGCTTGTGCCCATGCTGGGCGTATGCCTGGGCCACCAAGCGCTGGGCGAGTTTTTTGGGGCCCGGCTGGGGCGGGCGGCGCGGCCCATGCACGGCAAGGTATCCAACGTGGCGTGGGCCCCGGGGGCGGCGTTGGCGGCGGGCCTGCCGGCCGTCACGCCCGCCACGCGCTACCACTCACTGGTGCTGCACGAGCCGCTGCCCCCGGCGCTGGTGGCGCTGGCCCGCACCACCGGGGGGGCCGGCCCGCCCGAGCTCATGGCCCTGCGCCACGCCACTTGGCCGCTGTTTGGGGTGCAGTTTCACCCCGAAGCACTGCTCACGCCCGACGGCCGGGCAATGTTGGCCAATTGGCTCCGGTTTTGTAACATTGCGAAACCCACACCCCCCGCGGCCGGTTAGTATTATTTCCATGGAATTGCAGACCCACCACCGCCAAGGCTACGAGTACGTCGATGAGGGCGAGGGCCCCGTGCTGCTCCTGCTGCACGGCCTGTTTGGGGCCCTCAGCAACTGGGCCGACGTGGTGGACGCCTTTCGGCCACACTACCGCGTGCTCATTCCGCTGCTGCCCATCTACGAGATGCCGCTGGCGCAAGCCGGCGTGCCGGGCCTGGCGCGCTACGTGGAGGGCTTCGTGGGGGCCCTGGAGCTGCCCGCGGCCTTCACGGTGCTGGGCAACTCGCTGGGCGGACACGTGGCCCTAGTGTACACCCTCGACCACCCGGACCGGGTGAGCCGGCTGGTGCTCACGGGCAGCAGCGGCTTGTTTGAAGACGGCATGGGTGGCTCGTTCCCGAAGCGCGGTAACTATGGCTTTGTGCAGGAGCGGGTGGCCTACACCTTCTACGACCCTGCCGTGGCCACCAAGGAGCTGGTGGATGAGATTTTTCGCATTACCAACTCCAATTCCAAGTGCCTGCGCATCATCGCCATTGCGCGCTCGGCCCAGCGCCACAACCTCACCAAGGAGCTGCACCGCATCCACGTGCCGGTGCTGCTGGTGTGGGGCCTGAACGACACCATTACCCCGCCGCCGGTGGCCCACGACTTTGCCCGCCTGCTGCCCGCGGCCGAACTGGCCTTCCTCGACCACTGCGGCCACGCCCCGATGATGGAGCGCCCCGCGGGCTTCAACGCCTACTTGCGCCGGTTTTTGCGCAAGACGGCGCCGCAGCCCGCCGTTTTGGCCTGACGCGCCGGCCCGGCGCAATTTTTGCCAGGATGCCTCCAGGGGCCCCACTTATCTTTTTGCTTTCCGCTTCCCCAATTATTGCTACCGACTGAATACAGGTTGCCTTATTCCCGTTTTTCCATCCTACGTGCGTCCGGCCCCGGCACCGCGTGTTTCCGCCCCGCCCCATGCAAGCCATGCTCGCCGAAGATTTACTCAACGAAATGATCCCGCCCCTCAAGGGTACCGACTCGCTGGGCAAAGCTGCCCGGTGGCTCGACGAGTTTCGGGTGGGCCAGCTGCCAGTGCTGGCCGAGCGCCAGTACCGCGGCCTGGTGACCGAGGCCGACTTGGCCGACGCCTACGACCCCGACGCGCTGCTCTCGGAGCTTACCCTGGGCTTCCGCGAGGCCGTGGTGCGGCCCGACCAGCACTTTTTCCGGGTGGTGGAGCTGGCCGTGGAGAACAAGCTCCAGCTCGTGCCGGTGGTGGACGATGACGACGCCTACGTGGGCGTGGTGACGGTGGCCGACGCACTGGCCGCTTTTGGGCCCCAGGCCTCGGCCCCCGGCCAAGGCGGCATCATCGTGCTCAGCATGGCCGAGCGCGACTACTCGCTCTCGCAAATCAGCCGCTACGTGGAGGAAAACAACGCCAAGATTGTGAATGCCCACACCGTGCCCGACGAGCTGGACCCGTACCGCATCCGCCTCACCCTCAAGCTGAACACCGATAATTTGGCCCGCATCGTGGCCACGCTCGAGCGGTTCGGTTACGCGGTCACGGCGCAGTTTAGCGGGCCCGGCGAAGTGAGTGAGGACGAGCAGGAGCGCTACGATGGCCTGCTGCGCTACCTGAGCGTGTAGCGAACAACGGGTGCTGGGCGTACTATTATTTTTGCTGGGCTGGCTGGCCGGCCTAGGGCCTGCCCCGGCCGATACGCTGCCCCTGCGCGCCACCCGCGCCCTGCCCCCCGTGGTGGCCCCCTCCGATACGCTGGTGCGCATCTTGCCCTGCCCGGGGGCCCCCGCCCGGGGGCGCGTGGCGGTGGTGCTGCTGGTGGGCAACCGCGTGACGCGCGAACGCACCCTGCGGGCCGAGTTGAACATCCGCGAGGGTGATACGCTGGACTTGGCTGAGCTGCCCGCCCGTCTCGAAGCCAACCGCCGCCGCCTGTTCAACCTCCAGCTTTTCCACACGGTACTGGTGCAGGCCAGCTGCCAGGGCAACGGCCAGCTGGTGGTGCTGTTTGTGGTGCAGGAGCGGCTCTACACGTTTCCGGTGCCCATTTTCTCCATCGCCGACCGCAACTTCCGCTCGTGGCTCGACCGGCCCGACCGCTGGCGGCGGCTCGACTATGGCTTGCACTTGGTGCGCAACAACTTCCGGGGTCGTAACGAGCAGCTAACGGCCAATTTGCAGTTGGGCTTCAACCCCAAGTACGAGGTATTTTACGAGGCCCCCGGGCTGGGCCGCACCCGCCGCGTGGGCGTGGGCGGTGGCTTCTCGTTTTCGCAAAGCCGCTCCGTCGATTTCCGCACCTTCGACGACCGCCTGCAAGCCTACCGCCCCGCCGATGCCTACGCCATTCAGCGGCTCTACGCCTCGGGGGGCCTGCGCCTGCGCCACACTGTGCAGTTTCTCACCGCCCTCGATGCCTCGTACCACCGCGAGCAAATCCTGGACTCGGTGAACCTCGACAACCCCAACTATTTCCTAGGCCGCACGGCCCGCGAGTTCCTCGATTTCAGCCTCATCAGCACCTTCAACCGGCGCAATACCTTCGCCTACCCGCTCACCGGGCAGTTTGCCCAGGGTCTGCTGGCGCACCGCGTTTTCCTGAATCCTGGTCTGCCGGCCCTCACCACTCTGCGGCTAGTGTACGACCGCTACTTCTCGCTGGGCCACCGCTTCTACTACGCCTTCGGTCTAAACGGGCAGATGCGCCTCACCCGCGCCCTGGCCTACGCCGACGCCCGCGCCCTGGGCAACGACGCGCTGGTGCGCGGCTACGACGCCTACGTCGTCGACGGCCGCCACTATGGCCTCGTGCAGCAGGGCCTGAGCTACCGGCTCTTCAACGCCAGCGAAATCCACCTGGCCGGTATCAAAAATCCCAAAATCAACACCATCCCGCTCGTAGCCTACCTCAACCTGTTTGCCGACGCCGGCTACGTGGTGGCCCCCGGGGCCCCGTCCGGCAACCAACTGCCCAACCGCCTGCTGCGCTCTGCCGGCCTCGGCCTGCACCTGGTCACGTACTACGACCGGGTGTTCACCCTCGAATACACTCTGAACGGCCTGGGCCAAACCGGGTATTTTTTCCGCAGCACCTTTCCCATCTAATGCCGCCGCCGGGGCCCCGGGTCCCGTGAAGCCGCCTCGGGTGCGTTATTCGCACCGCCCACTGTTCCTAACCGTATGAAATTCGCCATCCTCGGCAAGCCCTTCGCAGAGGAAGCTGCCCCGGCCATCCAGTCCCTGCTCGACGACCTGGCCGCCCGCCACGCCGAAGTACGCATCGTGGAATCCTTCCGCACCTACCTCGACAACACCCTGCGCCTGCCCGCCAACACCACCAGCTTCCGGCGAGGCGATTCGCTGCGGGGTACCAATTTCGTGCTCAGCATTGGCGGCGATGGCACGCTGCTCGATACCGTGACTTACGTGGGGGCCCTGCAAATTCCTATTTTGGGCATCCACACCGGCCGTTTGGGCTTCCTGGCCACCGTCACCCCCGACGGCATTGGCCAGGCCATTGATGCCCTTTATAAAGGCCATTTTGTGTTCGATGACCGCAGCCTCATCCGCGTCGACACCGACCCGGACGTGTTCGGGGGGTTGAACTTTGGGCTGAATGAATTTAGTATTTTAAAGGGAGACTCGGCTTCGATGATTGCCGTACACACTTACATCGACGGCGAGTACCTGAATTCTTACTGGGCCGACGGGCTTGTGGTGGCCACGCCCACCGGTTCCACGGGCTACTCGCTGAGTTGTGGGGGGCCTGTTTTAGTTCCACAAACCAACAATTTTATCATCGCGCCCGTATGCCCCCACAATCTGAACGTGCGGCCCCTCGTGGTGTCCAACCAAAGTGTGCTTTCCTTTGAAATAGAGGGCCGTAGCTCAAATTACATGCTTTCGCTAGACTCCCGCTCCATCTCCGTCGACGCTAATGTGCAGATGGCTGTGCGCCGCGAAAGCTTCTGCGCCCGCCTTGTTAAGCTCAACCATGTAAATTTTTTGAGTACGCTCCGAAGCAAACTGAACTGGGGGCTTGACCGCCGAAACCCTAGTTCGGTGCT
Organism: Hymenobacter nivis; assembly: GCF_006439025.1. Classification (GTDB taxonomy): domain Bacteria; phylum Bacteroidota; class Bacteroidia; order Cytophagales; family Hymenobacteraceae; genus Hymenobacter; species Hymenobacter nivis_A. Next base: position 109,562 of record NZ_RCYZ01000009.1, on the reverse strand, counting down.
AGGTTAACAAATTACCATAGCTCTAAAAATTGTCCATAAATTTTTTTTAGTTCCTAACAGTCTCTACTTTTGTAAACACCTGAGAGTCCGTTATTGGTACTTTTCCGCTTCGCCTTCAATCTACGCTATTCACTTTTGTTGCCTTATGAAACATATCTTCACGTATCCCACTGCTCTGCTAGTAGGGCTCGCGCTACTCGGCTCTTCGCAGGCCGATGCGCAACAGTTCAACAAGCGCAAGCAGTACAATTCGATTGGCTTCAATATTAACGCCATGAACTATTTCGGCGACTTGGCCCCTAACACCGGGTTTGCCAGTTTCCGATTCAATAACACTCGTCCCAACGTAGGCGTGACCCTCACCCGGCGCTTCTTTCCGCGGGTATCGGGCCGCCTGGGCCTGTCGTACGGCCGCATCAACGGTGACGACGCTACAGCAGCCAGCGCTACCGATGTGAACGCCCGGTTTCGTAACAACCGCAACGCCAATTTCCAGAACGATATCGTAGAGCTGTCGGGCGTAGTAGTGGTCGACCTTATTCAAAACCGCAACAACTACCTGAAGCGTCCGGACTTCGTGCCGTACGTGTTCGCTGGTGTAGCAGGCTTCTACCATAACCCGAAAGGCCGTGATGCCAACGGTAACTATGTTCCGTTGCAGCCCTTGGCTACCGAAGGTGTAAACTACAGCCGGGCTCAGTTCGCCATTCCGTTCGGTGGCGGCGTACGCTACCGCATCAACCGCAACTTTGACGCTAGCCTGGAATTCGGCATCCGCAAAACTTTCACCGGGTACCTGGACGATGTAAACAGCAACTACGCCGCCAACCTGACCGGCCAAGCAGCTTATTTTGGCGGCACCAACCCCGCTAGCTCTGTAACCAAGAGCAACTCGGGTGATTTCGCTGGCTTTATGCCTGGCGCTCAGCGTGGCCAGAACAAATCAGACTGGTACACGGTGACCGGCTTGTCGCTGAACTACATCTTGACGCCCCGTATCAAAAACCCGAAATTCCGCTAAGCTACCCTGGCCAGCCACTGCTGGCCGGCGCCTAGTGCCTTATTTAGCTTAATGATAGTTAATGCACTTCGTTCCGCACTCCTTGTTTGCCTGGTGCAAGCGGGGAGTGCGTTTTTTTGCGCTTCGGCCCAAGCTCAGATTGAAACCCAAACTACCAGCGAGCTGGGCCTGGGTTTAGGCGTAACCAACTACCGGGGCGAAATCGCGCCGCAGTACCAGTTCGGCAACAACCGCCCGGCCATCACGGCCTTCTACCGGCGCGATGTCTCGGCCCCAATAACGTTGCGGGGCAGCTTCTTGGCCGGCCTGCTCCGCGCCGACGACGCTAACGTAACCGGCGAAGGCGGCAGCACCCCGCCCGTGCAAGCCTACCGGGGCACCAACATGAAAGGCAGCGTATTGGAAGCCGCCGTGGCCATGGAGTATAACTTCCTGGATTACCGAGCCCGTAAGCAGAAAGTCCATTTCACACCTTACTTGTTCATTGGCGTGGGCGGCTACTACATCAATACGCGCACCCAAACGACTAACCAGGTATTGGGGGCCGATTTTGACCGCTCGGGCGGGCACTTCGGGATTGCCATCCCGGCGGGTGCCGGTATGAAGTATGCGCTGTCGCAGCGCATCAACCTGGGCTTGGAAGTGGGAGTGCGCAAAACATTCAGCGATAAGCTCGACAATCTCTACGACCAAGACCCTTTGCTGGTGAACCCGCACGACAACGACTGGTATTACTACAGTGGCCTGAGCGTGTCCTACACCTTTTATAAGATACACTGCCCGCCACAGTACAAAAACAATAAGCAACTGCTGAAGTAATACAGCCACCCCTTAAAAAGCCCGCCGGCGTGCTAAATAGTAGCACGCCGGCGGGCTTTTCTTGTATATGGTAAGGCACTGGGGCCCTGCACTGGGGGCCCAGCGCTGGCAGATGCAACCGTCTTCGTACCTTGCAGCCTCTTATATCAAAACCGCAACGATGACCGGCCGGGCCGAAATCGACTCTCTTAATATTCCCACGCACGTGGCCGTCATTATGGACGGAAACGGCCGCTGGGCCAAGCAACGGGGCGGCCTTCGGGTGTTCGGGCACCAAAGCGCCATTAAGGCGGTGCGCGAAACCGTAGAGGAAGCTGCGCAGCTTGGAGTCAAGTACCTGACGCTGTATGCTTTCTCTACCGAAAACTGGAACCGCCCGGCACTGGAAGTAATGGCCTTGATGCAGCTATTAGTGCACACCATCCGACAGGAAACGCCGATTCTGCTTAAAAACAGCATCCGTCTGCAGTCCATTGGTGATACGGGCAGTTTGCCAGCAGGTTGCCAGCGGGAGCTAGCCGAGGCCCAAGAACTAACCAAAGCTGGTACCCGCATGACGTTGGTGCTAGCCTTGAGCTACAGCGGCCGCTGGGACCTAGTCCAGGCGGCGCGCCGCCTGGCGGTCGACGTAGCCGCTGGCCAGGTGCAGCCCGCCGATGTGAACGAAGCCAGCATCGCCGGCTACCTCTCCACAGCGGGTATCCCTGATCCTGAATTACTTATTCGCACCAGTGGCGAGCAGCGCATCAGCAACTTCATGCTGTGGCAGTTGGCCTACACAGAGCTCTACATTACTGATTTGCTGTGGCCCGATTTCCGGCGCGAGCATTTACAGGACGCCATCCGGGCGTATCAGCGGCGCGAGCGGCGCTTTGGCAAAACCAGTGAGCAAATCGCTGTCTCCTAGTATTTTATTCAATTTATGATTTCAGTGCGTAATTTTTCTTGGTTTCTGCTGCTGGGGTGGTTGATGGTGGCAAGCTTGGGCACGGCCCAGGCCCAGAATCTGGGCGGGCGCCCGGCGGCAGGTGTCGATGAACCCAAAAAATACGTGTTGGGTGGCATCACCGTGAGCGGCACTCGCTACCTCGATCCCAGCACCCTGGTTGGCTTGTCGGGACTGCGGATCGGTGATAACATCACCATTCCGGGCGAAGAAATTGGCAAGGCTATCCGCAAGCTCTGGGCCCAAGGCATCCTAGGCGACGTGAACGTGACCATCGCCCGCATCGAAGGCGACAAGATTTTCCTGGACTTCACCCTGAAGGAGCGTCCCCGCTTGTCTAAATTCACCTTCGACGGCATGAGCAAGGGCAAGACGGAAGAACTGACCAAAAAAATTACCCTGATTCGGGGTAAAGTGGTGACCGATGCCTTGCTTAATAACACTCGTACCCAAGTACGTAAGTACTTCGTTAACAAGGGTTATCTTGATACTAAAGTTAATATCCTGCAAGTGCCGGACTCCTCGTTGTCTAACAGCGTGGCCCTACGTATTAATGTAGACAAGGGCAATAAGGTCCGCATCCATGACATAACGTTTGAAGGCAACAAAGCTTTTTCGGACTACAAGCTGAAAGGCAAGCTAAAGAAAACCAAGGAGCGCAAGCCGTATAAGTTCTTGACTTCGGGCAAGTTCCAGCGGACGGAATACGAAGAGGATAAAAAGAAGCTGATCGAATTCTACAACGCTGAGGGTTACCGCGATGCCGTTGTTGTGAGCGACACCCTGGTTCGTGACGAAAAAGGACTGGCGCTGACCATCAAGGTGGACGAGGGCCCCAAGTATTACTTCCGCCACATCACTTGGAACGGCAACTACCTCTACGACGATAAAACGCTGTCGGGGGTGCTGGGCATCAAATCGGGCAGCCCTTACAGCAAGGAAACGCTGGATAAGCGCCTGAATTATAATCCTACGGGCCAAGATGTTACGTCGCTTTATATGAACGACGGCTATCTTTTCTTCCAGATTGAGCCGGTAGAAAAGAAAGTAGAGGGCGATTCGATTGACATCGAAATGCGCCTCAACGAAGGTGTGCAGGCCCACGTGAAGGAAATTAACATCGCGGGCAATACCAAAACCAGTGACCACGTGGTGCGCCGCGCCATTCGGACGCTGCCCGGCGACAAGTTCAACCGCGAACTACTCATCCGCTCTAACCGCGAGCTGGCCACGCTGGGCTACTTCGACCCCGAAAAAGTTGGCATCAACCCCATTCCCAACCAGGCCGACGGCACCGTGGACATCAACTACACGGTGGTAGAGAAGCCTTCAGACCAAGTGACGCTTTCGGGCGGCTGGGGCGGCTACGCCGGCTTCATCGGCACGGTGGGCCTTGTGTTCAACAACTTCTCGCTGCGCAAGGCCGGTACGCTGCGCAATTGGACGCCCGTGCCCGCCGGCGATGGCCAGCGCCTAGCCCTGAACGTGCAGGCCAACGGCTTCCAGTACCAAGCTTACTCCCTTTCCTTCACGGAGCCCTGGCTGGGCGGCCGCCGTCCAAACTCGCTGTCTTTCAGCTTGAACCGGAGCATCAGCCGCCTTGGTACTACGTTTGATGCCAATACGGGCAGCTTCATTAAGGTAAACAGCGCCACTGTTGGCCTGGGCCGCCAGCTGCGTGTGCCGGATGACTACTTTACGCTGAGCAACTCGCTCTCGTACAGCCACTACCAGACGCAAAACTATTCGCTGCTGACCTCGGGGGCCGCCACGGGCACCTTCAACAACATCACGCTGAACACTACGCTCTCGCGCAACAGCATCGACAACCCGACCTACACGCGCCGGGGATCGTCGTTGAGCCTGAGCCTGAGCCTGACGCCACCCTACTCCGTCTTCCCGGGGGCCCACCCCGATGCCAACCAGTGGCTGGAATTCCATAAGTGGATGTTCGATGCTTCGTGGTTTACGCCCATTGTGGGCAAGCTGGTACTGAACACCCGGGCCCACTTCGGCTTCCTGGGCTCGTATGGCAAGCGTGACATCGGACCGTTTGAGCGCTTCAAGATGGGCGGTGCCGGCCTTGGCTACAACGGCGGTGGCAACTTCATCGTGGGCACCGACTACATCGGCTTGCGTGGCTACGATGACCCGAACGCCTCTTATGCCATTCCCACAGCGCAGTCACAGCAAAATGGAGGCATTATTTACAACAAGTATGTGCTTGAGATGCGCTACCCCGTCAGCCTGAACCCGGCCGCCACGGTGTACGTGCTCGGCTTTGCCGAAGCTGGCAACTCCTTCGATACCTACAATAATTACAACCCTTATAAGTTGTACCGCTCGGTAGGCGTAGGGGCCCGGATTTTCATGTCGGCATTCGGTTTGCTAGGGTTTGATTTTGGCCACGGTTTCGATGCCGTGGTACCCTTGCCGGGTGTAAACACCAAACAGGATTTCAACCACTTTCACTTCATCATCGGCCAGCAGATCCGCTAGTTTGGCGGGCACTTAGCGGCCGCTTCCTTTGTTCGATGCGCATGAGAATAGCTTTTTGGGGCGTGTTGGCGGGGCTGCTGCTTTGGGGCCCCGGGGCTCGGGCCCAGAAGTTCGGGTGGGTCGACTCGGAGTTCATTATGGCCAAAATGCCCGACTTTGCCAAGGCGCAGCAGGAACTCAACGCCTTGTCGACGACTTGGCAAAAGGAAATCGAGGCCCAGAAGAAGGACCTGGAGCGGCTGCAGCGCACCTACCACGACGAAGAAGTGGTGCTAACCGAGCAAATGAAGAAAAAGCGGCAGGACGAAATTCTGCTGAAAGAGCAGGAAGTCAAGGCCTACCAGAACAAGCAGTTTGGCTACGAAGGCCAGCTGTTTAAAAAGCGCCAGGAGTTGAACAAGCCGGTGCAAGACAAGGTGTTCGAGGCCATCGAGAAAGTGGCTAAGAAGAAGCAGTTGGCCATGGTCATTGACAAGGCTGGCGACCTAACCTTACTCTATACCAATCCGACTTACGACTACACCGAATTTGTGCTAGAAGAATTGGGCTTGGCCGCCGAAGACCGTAACCAGCCCGGCCCCAAGGGCCCTGTGAAAACGGTGACGCCGCCCAAAACGACCGCCACCGACCCCGCTTTCGAATCCGATTCGGGGGCCCCCGAAGTGCCCGCTAAGGCCAAAGCCAAGCGCACAACGGGGAAGAGCCCAAAATAACTACCTTTGTATCTACACTCTCTCTGAACCTTTTCCCTTGATGAATCCCGTGAAAACCCTCCGCTTGACGTTGGCCGCCGCTCTGCTGACCGCTGGCACCCTGGCCGCTAACTCCGCCCAAGCCCAGGCCCCGCTTAAAATTGGCTATACCAGCGTGCAGTATGTGCTGAGCCAGATGCCCGAAAGCAAGCAAATCGAATCGAGCCTGAAGACTTACAACGAGCAGTTGGCGGCGCAGATGAAGAGCAAGTACGGCGAGTACGAAACCAAGCTGAAAGCCTACCAGCAAGGAGCCGCTGGCATGACTGACGTGGTGAAGGCCGACAAAGAGAAGGAATTGACCGGCTTGCAGCAGTCCATCCAGGAGTTTCAGCGCAGCGCCGAGCAGTCGCTGCAGCAGAAGCAGCAGAGCCTGCTGCGCCCGGCCCTCGACAAGCTGCAAAAGACGATTGACGATGTGGCCAATGAAAATGGCTACACCTATGTGCTGAACTCGGATGGCGACACCCCGACGCTGCTGCATGGCCCCAAGGATGGTGACATCTCGGAAATCGTGCTGAAGAAAATGGGCATTACGCCCACCGCCCCGGTGCCGCTGAAAGCTGGTCCGACTGCGGGCGCCATGGCTGCACCGGCTGCCCCCGTAGCAGCTCCCGCTGGCACCAAAACCAAAACCAAGAGCAAGAAGTAAGCAACTGCTGCTTGCAAACGCGAAAGGCCAGGGCGCAAGCCCTGGCCTTTTTGTTGAAACATTTTTCTGCTGCCATGAGCGAAGCCGAACAGGGCCCCGAGATTGACACCGACGACGCCGAAGGCGGCGACGAATTGTATGAGCACCACCGCATTGTGGTAGACCGCGGCCAGGAGCTGCTGCGCATTGACAAGTTTTTGCTGCACCGCCTCGGCAACACCTCGCGCAATAAGGTGCAGGAAGCCATCCGGGCCGAAGCCGTGCAGGTGAATGGCCGGGTGGTAAAGCCCAATTACCGCATTAAGCCGCTGGATACCATTACGGTGACGCTGCCCGAGCCACCGCGCACGGGCAAGGTACTGCCCGAACCGATGGACCTGGACATTCCCTATGAAGACGCTGACTTGCTCATCGTGAACAAGCCGCCGGGCATGGTGGTGCACCCGGCCTTTGGCCACTGGCAGGGCACGCTCGTCAATGGCCTGGCCCACCACTTGGCTGACCTGCCCACAGGCCGCAACGGTGAGATTCGCCCGGGCTTGGTGCACCGCATCGACAAGGACACGTCGGGGCTGCTGGTGATCGGCAAAACGGAGTTTGCTATGACGCACCTCTCACTGCAATTCTTCCACCACACCATCCGGCGGCGCTATCTGGCCCTTGTCTGGGGCACTCCCAAGGAAGCCAAGGGCACCGTAAGGGGCCACATTGGGCGGAGCGTGCGCGACCGTAAGGTGCAGGCCGTGTACCCGGGCGGTGAGCAGGGCAAAGCGGCCGTCACGCACTACGAGGTGCTCCGCAGCTATGGGCCTGTAGCGCTCATCAGCTGTGTGCTTGAAACCGGCCGTACGCACCAAATCAGGGCCCACATGCAGTACCTGGGCCACCCGCTGTTCAACGATTCCACCTACGGCGGCAACCGCATCCGGGTGGGCCCCAACACGGCTAATTACCGCGCCTTCGTTGAGAACACCTTTGAACTGCTCCCGCGGCAGGCCCTGCACGCCCAGTCGCTGGGGTTTGTGCAGCCTACTACTGGCCAAGAGGTATTTTTTGAAACTGCATTGCCCACCGATTTTGCCGCGGCCCTAGCCAAATGGGAAGCCTACGCCGCGCAGCAATAGCAAAACTTAATAAGCAAAAAGGGGCCCCCACTGCATCGCTGCGGCGGGGGCCCTTTTCATTTGCTACCTAGTTAAAGAGAGATTACTTCTTTTTAACCGTAGTCGTTTTCTTGGTGGTCGTAGTACGCGGCTTGGCGTTGATGATCTCCAAGGCATTCTTTGCTTCCTTGTTTTCCGGATCAACGGCTAGTACTTGCTGGAAGTAAGTGCTAGCGCCGGCTTTGTCGTTCTTTACCTGCAAAGCGTACACCCCAAGGTAGTAGTTCGACTCGATCAAACCGTTGCGAAATTTGGCCGGATCAGCATCGGCTGCTTTCGACAGCTCAATGTAGTTTTCGTAGTAGGGCTTGGCCAAGCCTTTCTTCGAATCCGGATCCATGTTGTTGTTCGTGCGGGCACGGGCCAGTATGCCGGGGCCGTAAGTAGGCTTAGCCGTCAGAATAACGTTGTACACACTGTCGGCCTGAGGGTATTTCTTGGCGTTATCGTAGGCTGAAGCCAAGCGGAACACGTCTACTAGGTCGCTCTTGTCAGGGTTGGCCTTGATTTTTGCCTGATAAACACCGATGGCCGAGTTGTAGTCTTTTTTGGCAGTGTAAGCCGTAGCCAAAGCGTCCTGTAATTCCGGCTTCTTAGTCGGGTCAGTCGTAGCGGTAATCGCCTTTTGCAGCACGGCAATGCCCTCATCGGGCCGGCCGGCACGCGCCAGGATGCGACCCTGGTACGAATAGTCCTCGGGGATAACTTTGCCCGCGGGTGCCATCTTCATGTACGTGTCCATTGCCGTAGCGGCCCCAGCGTAATCGTTGGTTTCGTATAGCAAGTACGCCTTCAGGCGGTTCATAGTGAGGTTGTTCGGGTCGCTTTTCAGCGAAGTATTTACAGCTGCAAGCGCTTCCGGATACTTCTTCGTCAGATACAGGAAAGATGCGTACTGCGCATCAGTGCGCGGCGACTTCTCCGACAATTCCACGTATTTCTGGAACGTGCTTAGCGCTTGGTCGTACTGGCCAGCGTAGTAGTACATGTCGGCTAGCTCGCGGTAAGCAGGGGCGTAGCTAGGGTCCAGCTCAACGGCTTTGTTAAGGTTGGTGCGGGCCTCGTTGTAGTTGCGGGCGCGCACGTCCAGAACGCCTTTCTCGTAATAGGCCGGCGCGTAGCTAGGGTTAGCCGCAATGGCTTGGTCGAAGCTGTTCATAGCTTCGCCACCGCCCTGCTCGGTATTCATATACATCTGACCGCGGGCCAGCATCAGCGTCGGATCAACTTTGCCCTTGTTTGCAGTTTGGGCGCTGTTAACAAACGTCACGGCTTTATCGACGTTTTTCACTTCAGATGTTTCAGCATAGGCCTGAGCAATCATAGTCAGCACCTTGGCATCTTTATTTTTAGTGGCTTTCGCCGCTGCTTCAAATTGCGCATCAGCCGGAGCTATCTGGCCTTTGGCAAGCAAAGCGCGGCCGGCAGCGACTTGGCCAAAAGGCGAACTGCCACTGGCTTTATTAAAAAAGAAAGCCGCAGAATCGGGCATGTCCCGGAACTGATAGATGCGGCCCAGTTCGAAAGCATTCTCCGGTGTGCTGCCTTGGCCCAGCGCGGCCTTGGCCTCGTTGAAGCGTTCGTGCTGAATCAAGGTTTGCACATTATTGGTTTGGGCGGTGGCCGCCGTAGTACCGGCTACCAAAGCGGCGGCAGCGAGCAGGGGCTGTTTCCAGGGCTTGAAACTCATTGGGGGAGGGATGGTGAAAAGAGAAGATTGAATGAATTTTACGCAGAACGGCGACTAACGTTTGGGAGTAGTCACAACACGCGCTTGCATCTGGGCGGGCAGTAGCCCAGATTTTTGAAATATCAACTGGCCATTTTTGCCAGCGACAAACGCAGCAAAACCGCTGCCTAATCCACTGCGCGCCTCACGACTGATGATATACAGGTTGCGGCGCAAAGGGTAATTCTGTAGCTCCGGGTACTTAGCTAGTTGCTCCGGCGTCTTCTGGGCCAGGTTGACTTGGTAGGGCTGGATATAATCGTCGGGCTGCGGATTGGGCCGGTCCGTGATACTGGCCACGTGCACCTTTTGCAGAAACTTCATGGCCGCCGGATCGTCGTGATCAGATATCCAGTTCACCCCTACTACACCAATTGCATTCGGATGATTCGCTACGTAGTCAAGCAAAGCGGGATTGGATGAGGCCGCAAACACCCGCGTGGTGAGTGGGGCCCCCTTGGCCAGCGAGTCGCGCATGAAGCGTGCAGTACTGCTACGGCTGGCATCGAATACAATGTTGATGTCGCCCAGCTTTTTTTGGTTGCTGATCTGGCTCCAAGTTGTGCTCTTACCAGTAAAAATATCGCGCAGTTGGTTGATTGTCAGCAGCGAATCCGGATTGGATGGATGTAAAACAATAGCTAGACCATCAATGCCAATGCGCGTGGTGCGGGGCACGATGGTTTGCTTGGCAAAGGAGGCAATCTCTTCCGCGTTCAGCTCGCGGGCTACCACTGCTACTTTTACTTTGTCATTTATCAGGTCCACCATCACATTCTCCTCCGGCTCAAACAGCATCTTAACGTGTGCATCCGGATACAGTTTGCCAAATGTGTCGACCTGCGCTTGGAGGATAGGAGCAAAAGTCTCGTCAACCGCCACCTTTACATTGCCGCTGACGGCAGTATCGGTGGCGCCGTTTTCGCTATTCGATTGGCAGCCGGCTACCAATAGCCAGCCGCTAGCCAGCGCGGTAAAGATGTAAACGGGCTTAGCGATTGGAAAAATCATCGGGGTCGGAGAGAGAGGAAGAACGGAAGTTGACACGGTAGCTTCGCACAAAGCGTACCAAACCGTAAATGACGAAAACGAGCCCTAATAGCCGTAGGCGGTTACCAGTTAAGCCAATTTGGGCGAAGTGCATGGTTACGGGGTTAGCTGGCTGGCTGACTGTCCAGGCCAGCCAGGCCCCCATGCCCATGTACACCAGCGACATGAAGAGCATGAAGTAGCGCACAATGTGCCGCGGCTTATTTCCAAGGCGCTCTTCAGTATTGGGAGTATTAAGCATTAAGCAAGTTGGAAACGGCCCCAAAAGCCGGGTGGGAGTTAGCTAAAACCGTTTTATTTTATCAAAAGGTTCGGCTGATATCCTCCGATCTCACTGGCCAACGTGCAAAGAAATCAAAAATTACTATTATAAATCGTTTCAGGGCCCATAAAAGTCAATAGGGGACACCTACAATATGCAAAAACCCCGGCCGGGCCATTGCTCCGTCCGGGGTTTTACGAAATGCTGCGAGCTTAAGCTCCAACGAAATCTATTGTATTTTGAAAGTAATCGGCACTGTGAAGGATACGCTCACAGCCCGGCCGTTTTGCTTGCCGGGGATGAACTTGGGCAGGGTTTTCACCGCCCGAATCGTCTCCTCGTCCAAGCCAGATCCTAGGCCCTTTACTACTTTCACATCCGAAACGTCGCCTTCGGCGTTCACCGTAAAGCTCACAAAAATCCGGCCTTCGACCCCATTGTTCTGAGCCATGCGAGGATATTTGGTCGACTTCTGGATGGCGGCTACGATGGCGGCATTACCACCACCACCAGGCAGTTGCGGCATCTGCTCCACGTACTGGTACACCTTGGTGTCTACCACTTCCGCTACCACTTTATCACCGTCACCCGAGAGGGCAGAAAGATCCTGCACATCAGTATTACCCTTAACGGTTACCGTGGCGACAGTTTTTTCTTTCAGCTCTTCCTGATCGGGCACTTCCTCCTGCTTCACCTCATTGTCCTTCTTAATCACCGGGGGGGTGAATTTGATGGTGGTGAGCTTTGGGGGAGGGGGTGGGGGAGCCTCGGGGGGCGGGGGCGGGGGCGGGGGTTTGGTATCGTCCAGCGGCGGCGCGTCCATTAGCACGTTCTCCTTAAGGTTTTTCTTAAGGTCCTCCTTCGGCTGACGGCTTTTGATATACTGCGCGATGAGCGGGAAAGCTATCAGCAACGCAAACAGTGCCGTCGCAATGATCAGCGACCGTGTAACGTTGCGTCCGTATAGCTGGCGCAACACGTAGGCACCGTAGTTTTTATTACGTCCCTCAAATACGATGTCGTCTAAGCTGGACTGGGCGATTTGTGCAGAGTTCATCATAGCCCGGATTTCTTAATAAGTTCTTGGTCGGACTTGGCAATGCTCACCAGTGCATATTTCTTCTGGTTGGTGATGTTCATCTCGTCGAGGATGTCAACCATGTTCTTGTACACAGCTTTATCGTCGGGTTTTATGAGAATTACCGTTTTGGGCTGTACCCGCTGGCGGTCCAGAATAACCTGGCGGATGCCATTAGAGCCATAATTGGTAACTTTTATCTCAGCGGGAGCTTCGGCTGAGTTCATGCCGGCGTAGTAATACACCTTATTGTTTTCGCCCATGATGATGGTGAAGGCCTCCGATTCCTTGAGCTTGGTCTGCTCGTCCTCGTTTTTCTCCTTCACCGGCATCGTCAACTGCATCACGTTGGGTTTGGCAAACGTGGTGGTGAGCATGAAGAAGGTGAGAAGCAAAAAGGCCAAGTCCACCATCGGTGTCATGTCGATTTTGGTCGACATTTTCTTGGCCCGCTTCTTCCCGCCTTTGCCGCCGGAATCGGCTTTTCCTTGTATTTCTGCCATGGTTTCTAGTTAAGTACCAGTGGGTGGGTTACTAAGTAATCCGCCTTATTTGGCCACCACCGGCTTGTTCTCCAAGTCAGTAATGAGGTTGAAGCGGTTGATATCCTTTTCTTGCAGCACTTTGATTACTTTCTGCACAGTCGGTACATCGGCGTCGCCATCGCCTTTAATGGCGATGTACGTGGGCTTTTGAAAAAGCGTCAGGTTGGCTTTGCGTGCTTCCAGAACCCAGTCAATAAGTTGGTTATTGAGCGAGTCCATGGGAATACCGGGCTCAGATTTTGCAACTGCCTTGCGGCCGTCAGAATCCATGCTCAACAACGAACCTAGTTGGCCGATGGGAACTCCGAAGTTGGTCATGTTGCCGAAAGCCCGGGTTTGGGCAGGATCAAAGGTAACGCCATACTTAGCGCCAACCTTTTGCAACATAGCAACTTTAGTCTTGTCATCATCTACGCCGAGAAACACACGCTTATTCTTGTCTATCGTCAGCGTAATAACATTGCTTTCCGGCAGTTTAATATCCGACGTTGACGTAGGCGTATCTACCACGACGGTCTCTTCAGGCGAAAACTTAGTCGTCAGCATGAAGAACGTCACCAACAGAAAAGCCAGGTCCACCATAGGCGTCATGTCTAGCGACGGCGAGGTGCGGTGCGGTTTTACTTTAGGCATTGTGCGGTGGGGTTAAAAAAGGAATGCCGTAGTAAACGGCATTCCCTATGTTTTAGTGCGTCGGCTGACAACAACTTAGACGTTAGCCGTCTGCGTCGTGGTGTGCTGGCCGAAGGTTTGCACAATGCTGAAGCCGGCTTCGTCGATGCTGTAGGTCAGCTCGTCAATTTTGCTGGTGAAGTAGTTGTAGGCAATGATGGCCAGGGCCGAGGTGCCGATACCGAAAGCCGTGTTGATCAGAGCTTCCGAGATACCGTTAGCCAGTTTCACGGCGTCGGGCGAACCGGCCTGGGCCAGGGCCGAGAAGGCGCTGATCATACCGAACACCGTGCCGAGCAGACCTACCAGCGTAGCAACCGAAGCAATGGTGGAGATAATCACCAGGTTTTTCTCCAGCATTGGCAACTCAAGGGCGGTGGTCTCTTCGATCTCCTTCTGGATGGCCAACACCTTCTGGTCGTTGTTCATGCCACGCTCAGTCGTCATTTCCTTGTATTTCAGCAAGCCGGCTTTCACCACGTTGGCTACCGAGCCCTTCTGCTGGTCGCAAGCAGCGATGGCTCCGTTCACATCATTAGCGTTCAGCTTCTGGCGCACGGTGCGCACAAAGCCTTCGATGCTCTGCGAACCTTTGGCGCGCGAAATGGTCAACAGGCGCTCAATCGAGAAAGTGATAACGCACAGGAACAGCGTAATCAGGATTGGCACAATGTTACCGCCGCTATATACCGTGCCCAGCATGTTGCCTGGGAGGGGGGCGTTGGTGTTGATACCGCCTTGGAAATTGCTGCCGCTACCGAGGACAAATTTGAAAACGACGTAGGCAACGACGAAACACAGGATGATTGCGATGACGGAGAACAGCGAGGACCCCCCGCTGCTTTTCTCGGCGGCCTTAGGAGCGGCCGGGGTGGTGGGCCGGGGGCTCGTGTTTAGGGCGTTTTTCTGTTCCATTATTCCGAAAGGTTTGGGTTGGGGGGTTGGGAAGAGGTAAAAATTAAAGAAAAAAAAGGAAAAAGCTAAGTCGAGCTAAACAAAAAAATGGAAGCGAACCTGCCTGAGCCAGACGAGGGATTGAAGGCCCCGGAACGAAGTACAGAAGAGAAAGAGCCGACGCTAGAAGTAAGACAAACGATTATTCAGCTGGACAAACCTAACCAAAATCTTTGGCGCAGCCAAAGAAAAAACCGTTTGAGCAGCCTTGCAGCACTCGGTTGAGGTGTGCAAGAAAGCTATTTTTTTGCGGAAGAAGCAATAGCTGGGGCTGTCAGCTGGCGTTTTGCCGCTTCCCAATACTCGTTCATCTGGGATAAAGACAAATCGGCGAGGCGGTGGCCAGCGGTGGCGGTAGCTCCTTCCATATGCTGGAAGCGGTTGATAAACTTGCGGTTGGTACGCTCCAAGGCTTCCTCAGGGTTGATGCCGGCAAAGCGGGCAAAGTTGACGAGTGAAAATAAAAGATCGCCGAATTCATTGGCGGCGCGCTCGGCCTGCATTTGGTCAGGCTGCCCGTGGCCGTACTCATCGCCAAACTCGCCGAGCTCCTCCTGCACCTTAGCCCACACCTGAGCCGGCTCGTCCCAATCAAAGCCGGCCCCGCGCGCTTTTTCCTGGATGCGCATGGCCTTGACGAGGGCGGGCAGCGACACGGGCACACCGCTCAGCACGCCGGCGTTGCCCTTCTCTTGCAGCTTTAGCTGCTCCCAGTTGCGCTTTACGGCGGCTTCGTCAGCGGCCTGGGCGTCGCCGTAGATGTGCGGGTGGCGGAAAATGAGCTTTTCGCACTGGGCGTTGAGGGCGTCGGCAATGTCGAACACGCCCTGCTCGGCGGCGATGCGGGCGTAGAACAGCAGGTGCAGCATCACGTCGCCCAACTCCTTCTTCAAATCGGGCAGGTCGTCGCGCAGAATGGCGTCGCTGATTTCGTACGTTTCCTCAATGGTGAGGTGGCGCAGGCTCTGTAAAGTTTGTTTTTTATCCCAAGGACATTCGGTGCGCAGGCGGTCAAGCACGTCGAGTAGGCGGCCGAAAGCCGCTAATTGGGCCGGGCGGCGGGTGGGCCCCAGCAGGGCCCCAAGGGCAGGCGGGTGGTTTTCCATCGTTTCAAAGATAGCCCGAACCGGGGCCAACCCGGCGTAGTTGCGTATTTTTACGCCCCATTATATTCATAATTCAGTGACGCTCATCAAATCTATCTCCGGCATTCGCGGTACCATCGGCGGCCCGGTCGGCCAAGGCCTTACTCCCCTCGACGTAGTAAAATATGCCGCCGCTTACGGCACGTGGGTGATGATGCAGCCCACGGCGGCGCGCACGGTTGTTATCGGCCGCGACGCCCGCATTTCGGGCGCCGTGGTGAGCCAGCTGGTGGCCGCTACATTGCAAGGCCTCGGCCTCGACGTGGTGGACCTGGGCCTGAGTACCACGCCCACCGTGGAGATGGCGGTGACTGCCAAGCAGGCGGCCGGGGGCATAATCCTCACCGCCTCGCACAACCCCAAGCAGTGGAACGCGCTGAAGCTGCTCAACGCCGACGGCGAGTTTCTTTCCGATGCTGCGGGGCAGCAAGTACTGGCCATTGCCGAAAGCGAGGATTTTGATTTCGCGCCCGTTACCAAGCTGGGGCAGTACACCACCGACGACGATTTCCTGGCCCAGCACATTGCGGCTGTGGTGGCCCTGCCGCTGGTGGATGTGGCGGCTGTGCGGGCCCGCAATTTCCGGGTGGTAGTGGACGCCGTGAACTCGTCGGGGGGCTTTGCCGTACCGAAGTTGCTGGCGGCCCTGGGCGTGACGACTGTGGAAAAGCTGCACTGCGAGCCCACCGGCGATTTCGCCCACAACCCCGAGCCGCTGCCCGAGCACCTGCGCGACATTGCCAAGGTGCTGGAAAAAGGCTCGTTTGACCTCGGCATCGTG
Source organism: Hymenobacter nivis (assembly GCF_006439025.1). Classification (GTDB taxonomy): domain Bacteria; phylum Bacteroidota; class Bacteroidia; order Cytophagales; family Hymenobacteraceae; genus Hymenobacter; species Hymenobacter nivis_A. The sequence continues at coordinate 93,494 of NZ_RCYZ01000009.1, read as the reverse complement.
GTGGACCCCGACGTGGACCGCCTAGCCCTGGTGAGCGAAAACGGCGAGATGTTTGGCGAAGAATACACGCTGGTGGCCGTGGCCGACTACGTGCTGGGGGCCTTGGGCGGTGGCAACACCGTGAGCAACCTGAGCAGCACCCGGGCCCTGCGCGACGTGACGGAGCGGCGCGGGGGCCAGTACGCCGCCGCCGCCGTGGGCGAGGTGAACGTGGTGACCAAAATGAAGGAAACCGGGGCCGTAATTGGCGGCGAGGGCAACGGTGGCATTATTTACCCAGAGCTGCACTACGGGCGCGACGCGCTGGTGGGTATTGCGCTGTTTCTGACGCACTTGGCCAAGTCAGGCCTTACCACGTCGCGACTGCGGGCGTCGTACCCAAGTTATTTTATTTCTAAGAACAAGATCGAGCTGACCCCAGAAATTGATACCGACGAGGTGCTGGTGCAAATGGAAAAGCGCTACGCCAACCAGCCGGTGAATACCATCGACGGCGTTAAAATCGAGTTTGATAAAGAATGGGTGCACCTGCGCAAATCCAACACCGAGCCCATTATCCGCATCTACGCCGAGTCGGAATCGAATAGCACGGCCGACTATCTGGCGCAAAAAATTATTGCGGACATCAAGGAAATTATTGCCGTGAAGGCCTAAGCAATTAATTATTGGCGAGCGGCCGGCGGCCGGCAAGGGGCCCCTGGGCAGGCTTTCTGGTCGCCGGCCGCTCACTATTAATTACTATTAATCGTTTTACAGATGCACGCTTACTTCGACAACGCCGCCACCACGCCCCTCGACCCTGAAGTGCTGGAGGCCATGCTGCCCTTTTTGGGCCAGCACTTCGGCAACCCCAGCAGCTTGCACGGGCCGGGGCGCCAGGTGCGCGCCGCCCTCGAAAACGCGCGCAAGACCGTGGCCCACCTGCTCGGGGCGGCCCCGGCCGAAATTTCTTTCACCAGCGGCGGCACCGAGGCCGACAATGCGGCCATCTTCGGCAGCGTGCGGGCCCTGGGGCTGCGCCATGCCATTACGTCGCCGCTCGAGCACCACGCGGTGCTGCACCCGATGCAAGCCTTGGCTAAAACCGGCGAGGTGGCGCTGAGCTACGTGCGCCACGATGCCCAGGGCCGCCTCGACCTGGGGCACCTCGACGAGCTACTGACTACGCATCCGCGCACCCTGGTGAGCCTGATGCACGGCAACAATGAAATTGGTAACCTCAACGACATCGAAGCCATTGGGGCCCTGTGCGCCCGGCACGACGCCATTTTCCACACCGATACGGTGCAGACGATGGGCCACTACCGGCACAACGTGCAGGCGCTGCAAAACCACTTTCTGGTTGGTTCGGCGCATAAGTTCCACGGGCCTAAAGGGGTAGGGTTTCTGTACACCCGGCCGGGAACGCAGTCGGTGCCGTTCATCCACGGGGGCTCGCAGGAGCGCAACGTGCGGGCAGGCACCGAAAACGTGTACGGCATCGTGGGCCTAGCCAAGGCTCTGGAGATTGCCTACCGCGATATGGGGGCCCACCGTGCCCATGTGCAGGGGCTGAAAGACCGCTTCATTGCGCAGTTGCGGGCCCAAGTGGCCGATGTGCAGTTTAACGGCTGCTCGGCTGAGGCCGACGCGAGCCTTTACACGGTGCTCAGCGTGAGCTTGCCACCGTCGGCCATTAGCGAAATGTTGCTCTTTAACCTCGATATCAGCAAGATATCAGCCTCGGGGGGCTCGGCGTGCACCAGCGGGGCCCAAGCCGGCTCGCACGTGCTAGAGGCCTTGGGCACCAACCCCGACCGGGCCACGGTACGCTTTTCGCTCAGTAAAATGAACACCGCCGACGAGGTGGACTACGCCGTGGCACAGCTAGCCAAACTGTACCAGCCGGTGGGCGCGTAGCCCTCAAAACTGCCCGGTGGCCCCGCCACCGCCCGAGTCGCCGCCCCCAAAGCTGAAGCCGGCCGCCGGGGCTGGGCCTGGCGCGTTGTACTGCGCCACCGCGAGCGACTCTAGATTAAAGAGCGGGGCGGCTTCATCGCCGGGGGCCTCGGTGAGGCCGTGGCGCGGGGTGCGCAGGTAACGCAGCGCGGCCGCCGCCGCGGCCAGTAGTAGGGCCCCGGCCAGGGTAGCGGCCACGGCTGGGGGCAGCAGCGTGCGGTAGTAGCGCAGCGTAAACACAGAAAAAGCCGCCGCCAACAAGCCCGCTACCAGCACCAAACGGTCGTGGCGGCGCAGCCCGTAGTATATATAAGCCAGCGGAATGCAGGCGGTGAAGGCGTAGAACAGCGGGGCGAAGGGAATTTGCGGAGCGACGGGCAAGTGGCCGATGGCGGCGTTGCCTTCGCGCACCACCAGGTAGTTGCCGCCCAGGTAAAAGGTGGCCAGCGCCAGGGCTTTCACAGTTTGCAGGCAGGTGCGGTAGTAGAAATAATCGGGCCGCCGGGCCAGGTGGCGCACCAGCCAGCCGGTGCCAGCTGCAGCCAGCATCAGCAAAAATGGGAGCAGCGCCCGCCCCAGTGCGTACGGCAGCACCAGGTTGGCGAGCAGCAGCAGGCCCGTGGCGAAGCCGGCCGCAGCCACGCCCCGGTCGGCGTAGCGCACGGTGGCAGCCGCCAGCAGGGCCCCGGCAAACAGCAGCAGCGGCCGCATCGGCGGGTCGGTGATGTCGCCCAAATCCGGGGTGCCCACGAGGAGTTGCAGCGCTTCCGCTCCCAGAAACAGCAGGGCCAGCAAGGCGGCGTACAGCAGGGCGTTGTCGTAACCTGCGTGGTAAGGCTTGGTGTTTTTAATGGTCAGCTCCAGCGTTGCCAGGCTGCCAATAGCGCATATTATGCTGCCAGTGGCAATGCTAAACTGGCTGTCGAGGGTGTCCGTTGCCATCAGCAAGAAGCCCGTGGCCGTGGCGCAGCCGATGCCCGTGAAAATGAACAATACCAGGCGCAACAGCCAGCCCGGCCGAAAAAAATCAAGCGGGTACGCGGCTTCAATGGCAACCTGCTGGGCATCGGTGAGCAATTGCCGCCGGTGCCAGCGCGTGGCGGCGGCCCGCACGGCCTCGTGCAGGGCCCAAGTGGTAGGATAGGCTTTGAAGCTCATGGCTTGGGCGTAATATTCAGCAGGCGCTTCATGTTGATTAGCAGCATCACTACCCCAATGGCGCTGGCCGGGAAGTACAGCGTGCCCACCAAAAAGCCAATTTCTGTGCCCAGCACCTCGTATAGTAAGTACGTGACGCCAATGTACCCAAAGACTGCGCCCATCAGCAGGAACAGGTATGACTGGCTGCGGCGGGCGTACCACACCAAGCTGGCGCACACGGCCAGCAGCAGCGGCAGGGCCACGGCGTGCGGTAAGCTGTAGGCCGAAAACAGGCTGGCAGTGAGGGCAAACAGGGCCAGGTTGCCGCCCAGTGATATATAAGTAAACGCAAAATGGGCTTTGTGCCGCGTCACGTCCGACCACAGGCCCACGGCTAGCAGCCCCAGGCCCAAGCCCGCGGCCGGGATGCTCAGGGCCGCGGCCGCAAAATCGTACTGGGTGAAGGCGGCCAGCGGGGCTGCGCTCACGCCCACCCACGAAGCCAGCGCCGTGATGGCCAGCGAGAGCACGCCCCGGTGGTCGAACCCATAGGCAATGCCGAAAAACAGCACCGTGGGCAGCGCCGCGGCCAGCCCGTAGCGGGTGCCAAACAGTTGGTACTGCGCCTGCAAGTAGCCCTCCAGCGCCAGAAACAGCAGGCAGCCGAGCAGCAGCAGGTACTCGGGCAGCAGGCCCGGGCTGGGAGCCTGGCCCCACGTAAACGCCGGCCGGTGCCGGGCGGCATAGCCCAGGCAAACCACCGTGAGGATTCCTATGCCGGCTACTATTACGCCGTGCCCAAGCTGATCAATGTTCTGGTAAACAAGCACCCCCAGGCCCCCACTGAGCAGCGTAACGCCGAGGTAAAGCAGGGCCCGCAGCTCGTAGTGCAGCGAAAACGGGCGTTGGTGCTCGTAGCTGGCCAGGGCGGCGGCCTGGGCGGGCGGGAGTAGGCCCCGGGCCTGGAGGTCGGCCAGAATGTGCTCGGTAGGAGTAGGCATGGCGGGTGGAAAGCAGAGCCGGGAAGAAGGATAGCAGGCAATATAGAGGAACCGCAGACTTTGCCTGCCCGCCGGGGCCCCCGGGGCCCAGCGCCACAAGTGGTGCGCCCCGGCCCCTCGCAGTTGCAGGACCGGCAACCCAAGGGATGAGGTGGGGGCGAAGCCGCTCTGCTTGGCTGCCAAAGAGTGCGGAAACACCGCCTTTTCTAAGTCATGCAAGCCAGGCAGGGGCCCCAGCTGGCCGGTGGCGGCGCGGGCGGCTCGGCTGGTTTGCGTTTTTTTGCGTTGAAGGGCTCGCAATCTTCCCCTGACCCCCCCTGCTGCCGTGGCCGAAATCCCTATCCAACGCAAGAAAAAACCGCTGAGCCCTTGGTTGCTGGTGGCCCTGGCCGCCCTGGCCCTCACCTTGGGCGCGTACTGGTACCTGCGCCCCGCGCCGGCCGATGAGCCCGCCCCGCCCGCCACTGAGGCGCCCGCCGCGCTCCCGCCGGCCGCGCCCACCGATTCGCTGGCCCCTCCCGATACCGCGGCTGCCGTGCCCAACGCCGCGCCCGATGCCCGCACCACCCAGGGCCAATTGCTGCTACTGGTATCGGAGCTGGTCACGCTAGCCGACCGCGCCGACCTGCGCGATGACCCCGCTGTGCGCGAGCAGCGCGACAACCTAACCAGCGCCACCGCCCGCTTGGCCGATGGCGATGCCCAGGCCAGCCTGCGCCCCGGCCTCGTAGCCGCCGCCAACCTGCTCCGCGCCATGCAGCAGCGCGCTTACCCGGCCCTGGACGAGGCGGCCGCGCGCTTGGTGCAGCAGGCCGGGCAGCTCTCGGGCCGCGACGAGGCCGGCGCCGAGCAGCAGCAGAACCACGCCTTTCTGCAAGCCGCGGGGGCCCTGCTCCAAGCCGAAAACCTTCCGCCCGCTTCCTAATTTTTCTGTATGGAACCCGCAATCAACCTGCGCCGCCTGCGCGACTTGCCCGATTTTGAAGTGGCCGACGGCTACCCCGACGTGCGCGGCTGGGCCGTGCGTGGGGCCCTGGGCACAGCCCTAGGCACCGTGTCGGAACTGCTCGTCGATGCCGACGCCGAACAGGTTCGCTACCTCGACGCTCAATTTGTGGGGGGCCCGGGGCCCAAACGGGTGCTGCTGCCGCTGCACCTGGCCTCACTCGATGCCGAGGCACGCAGCGTTTTCATCCCCTCGCTCACCGCGGCGGCCGTGGCTGCCTACCCTGCCTACGCCGAAGAATTGCTGACGCCCGCCTACGCCGCGGCCATGCGCCAGGCCCTGGGCGAGGCACCAGCGGGCGAAGTAGCCGGCGAGCCGCTTTAGGCACTTTTTATAAATAATTAAAACAGACGTTATACTGAGCCTGTCGAAGCATCTCTGCTGCGGCAGTAATTAATAGATCAGTCGGTGGTAGAGATGCTTTAGCAGGATCAGCATGACGGCCTTTACACGTGGTTACACGCGCACGAGCATTTAAGCGGAAGCTATAAAGCAAAAAAAGGCCGCTCCCGGAAGGGAGCGGCCTTTTGCAATTCCGGCAAAAGCCGAAATTACTTTTTCACCTCGGTCGTGGTGGTGGTGGTGCCAGCGGCCGGGTCCATTTTGTCGGCCTGGTCGCCTACAGCTTCGCCTTTGGCATCGGCCGAGTCACGAACGGCATCAGCCTTGTTCTCCATGGCATCAGCTTTGGCTTCGCCGGCGTCCTTGATGGCGTCGCCTTGGGCTTCCATAGCATCTTCTTTCTTGCTGTCGCAAGCGGTGAACGAGAGCGAACCGGCAGCCAGGGCGAGGAACAGGAATTTTTTCATCTTGAAAAGAAAGTTAAAAAAGGGTGAAATCGGGTTGATAAACGCAGCAGCTGGCCAGGCCAAGTGCCAAATTCGACGCTTTATACCCGGCCCCTCAAAAGGTAACCTCCCCTGTAGAAAAAAAATTATTTCTTGCGGAACACAATGCCAATCGGCACACCCTTGAAGTCGAAGTGCTCGCGCATCCGGTTCTCGAGGTAGCGCGCGTAGCTGTCTTGCACGTACTGCGGCAGGTTGCAGAAGAAGGCAAACACCGGGTTGTGCGTGGGCAGCTGCGTCACGTACTTGATGCGCACCAGCTTGCCCTTGAGGGCGGGCGGCGGGTAGCGCTCAATCTCCTTCAGCATCACGTCGTTGAGCTGCGAAGTAGGAATCTTGCGGCGCTTGTTTTCAAACACCTGCACGGCCGTTTCGATGGCCTTGTGCACGCGCTGCTTCGTGAGCACCGAGATGAACACGATGGGCGGGTAGGCAATGGGGGCCAGCTTGGAGTAGATTTTCTCCTCGAACTCCTTGGTCGTGTTGGTCTCTTTGTTCTCCACCAAGTCCCACTTGTTCACCAGAATCACGACGCCCTTGCGGTTCTTATCGGCCAGGCCGATGATGTTCACGTCCTGCGACTCGATGCCGCGGGTGGCGTCGATGAGCACCACGCACACGTCGCACTCTTCCAAGGCCCTGAGGCTGCGCATGTTGGCGTAGAACTCGATGTCCTCGCTCACTTTGGCCTTGCGCCGCAAGCCGGCCGTGTCCACGAGGATGAAGTCGTGGCCGAACACGTTGTAGCGGGTCGAAATGGCGTCGCGCGTGGTGCCGGCAATGTCGGTCACAATGCTACGGTCGGTGCCCAGCAGCAGGTTCACGAAGCTGGACTTGCCCACGTTGGGGCGGCCCACCACGGCAATTTTCGGCACGCCCGAATCGGGCTCTTCCTCGCCGGCCTCGGGGAAGTGGCTCACTACTTCGTCGAGCAGCTCGCCCGTGCCGTGGCCGTTGGCGCTGCTGATGGCGAAGATTTCGCCGTCGCCCATGCCCAGGGCGTAAAATTCGCCGCTGGCGTGGGCCCGGGCGTTGGTGTCGGCCTTGTTGGCCACCAGCAAAATCGGCTTCTTCTTTAAGTAGGGCCGCAGCACCTGCGCAAACTCCTCGTCGAGGCCGTGCACGCCAGCGTCGGCGTCCACCATAAACAGCACTACGTCGGCCTCGTCGATGGCCAGCTTCACTTGCTTGCGAATTTCGCCTTCAAAAATATCGTCCGAGCCGTGCACGTAGCCGCCGGTGTCAATCACGGTGAAGTTCTTGCCGATCCAGTCGCCGTGGCCGTAGTGGCGGTCGCGCGTCACGCCGCTCTCGTTGTCCATAATGGCCTTGCGCTGGCCCACGAGGCGGTTGAAAAGGGTGGATTTGCCCACGTTGGGCCGCCCCACAATGGCGATGGTATTACTCATAAAAATGGGGGCCCCAGCCGCCGGCCCGACCAGTTTCGGCAGTACCCGGGGTTATTTAATTAAAGGATGGTCGGAAGATGGTTTGCTGGGCGCCCCAGCGCAAGCGCGTTAGGGCCCCAGGAGTTGCTATTGGTACCCGAACCGGCTCAGGGCCTTGGGGTCGGTGCGCCAGTTCTCGTTCACTTTCACGTGCATTTCGAGGAACACTTTCTTATTAAAGAACTTCTCCATGTCCTCGCGGGCCCAGGTGCCCACTTTCTTCAGGGCCTCGCCGCCTTTGCCGATGACGATGCCCTTCTGGCTGGCGCGCTCCACGAAGATGACGCCGCGGATGTGGATGATGTTCTCATCTTCCTTGAACTCCTCGATGGTGACCTCGCAGCTGTAGGGAATCTCCTTTTTGTAGAGCTTGAAGATCTTTTCGCGCACCATTTCGGCGGCAAAAAAGCGCTCCGGCTTATCGGTCAGTTCGTCTTTGGGGTAGTATTCGGGGTGGACGGGCAGCTTCTCGAGCACCGACTCCAGCACCCGCTCGGTGCCGAAGGCGTTCAGGGCCGAGATGGGCAGCACTTCGGTGGCGTTGGGCAGCTGCTCCTGCCAGTAGGCCAGCTTGGCTTCCACGGCGGCCTGGTCGGCCTGGTCTATTTTGTTGACCAACACGATGATGGGCGTGTCCTCCATCTTGCGCAGGCGCTCCACTACGGGCTCTTCGTCGTACTTCTCGTAGATGTCGGTGACGAAGAGCACCACGTCGGCGTCTTCCAGCGACGAGTACACGAACGACATCATGGCGTTGTGCAGCTCGTACTTGGGCTGGATGATGCCGGGCGTGTCGGAGTAGATGAGTTGAAAATCGGCACCGTTGAGGATGCCCATGATGCGGTGGCGCGTGGTCTGGGCCTTGCTCGTGACGATGCTGAGCCGCTCGCCGACCAAGGCGTTCATCAGCGTCGACTTGCCCACGTTGGGCTTGCCGATGATGCTTACAAAGCCGGCCCGGTGGGGCTTAAGTTCAGGATTCACAGCGGGATAGATTTGATAATGAGGGCGCAAAGGTACGGCTTCTTTCAGCTATTAGCAGCCAGCCGGTCGCTATTAGCTTTTTTTGCCGTTAGTTCCGGGCCGAAACGCCGCGTTTTTGGTTAAACGGGAAGTTCCTGCCAAACAGGTCCGGGGCCCCCGGCCGCGGGCTCCACAAAAAGCTAGCGGCTAACAACCAACGGCTACCAGCGTAAAAGAAAATGCCTACCTCCGCCCGCCGCATCGGCGTCCTATTAGTCAACCTCGGCACGCCCGACTCGCCCGAAACCAGCGACGTGCGCCGCTACCTCAACGAGTTCCTCACCGACGGCCGCGTGGTGGACATGCCGGCCGCCATCCGCTACCCGCTGTTTCAGGGGTTGGTGGTGCCGCTCCGGGCCCCTAAGTCGGCCAAGATTTACAAGGAGCTGTGGACGGACCGCGGCTCGCCGCTGCTCTTCCACGGCCTCGATTTGAAGGAGAAGCTGCAGCAGGTGCTGGGCGATGGCTACTTGGTGGCCTTCGGCATGCGCTACCAAAAGCCGAGCATCGCCGGGGCCCTGGAGGAGTTGCGCGCCGCCGCCGTGGAGCGCATCGTGGTGCTGCCGCTGTTTCCGCAGTACGCTTCGGCCAGCACGGGCTCGGTGCAGGAGAAGGTGATGGCCATCGTGAAAGACTGGTGGATTGTGCCCAGCATCAACTTCATCAGCCAGTTTGCCACCGAGCCGGGCTTCATTGCCGCCATCGTGGCGCGCGGCCGGGCCGAGATGGACAAGCGGCCCTACGACCACGTGGTGCTCAGCTACCACGGCATTCCGGAGCGCCACGTAAAAAAGGGCGACCCCACCAACTACTGCCGCTTCGGCAGCTGCTGCGATACCCTCACCGAGCAGAACCAGTACTGCTACCGTGCCCAATGCTTCGCCACCTCGCGCCTGGTAGCGGAGGGCCTGGGCCTGAAGCCCGAGCAGTACACCGTCAGCTTCCAGAGCCGCTTGCAAAGCCGCCTGCGCGATCCTTGGCTGCAACCCTACACCGACGAGGTGCTGAAGGAATTCCCCGCCAAAGGCATCAAAAACGTGCTGGCCTTCAGCCCCGCCTTCGTGGCCGACTGCCTGGAAACGACCATCGAGGTGGGTGAAGAATTCAAGGAGCTGTTCGAGGAAGCCGGCGGCGAGCACTGGCAGCTGGTGCCCTCGCTGAACTCGGAGCCGCAGTGGGTAGAAGCCGTGGCCGACATGCTCCGCCGGAGCTAGCGTTGCGGTTTCGGCTGCTATTAAAAACAGAACAGGGCCCCACAGTTGTTGTGGGGCCCTGTTCTGTTTTTAGGAAACCTGGCTAATTCAAGCGGCGCTGCAACAGGCCGTCCACGACTTCGAAAAGCCGGCGCGGCTCCAGGGTGCGCCAGGGCAAATCGTCGAGTTGCCCCCCGAAGTTCACGTAGTTATCCACATTGTACTGGTGCATTTCGCGCCGCACGTGGTCCTGGAAGTTGACGCCGGCAATCCAGCCGTCCTCCACGTCCTCAAACCACTCGGCGTAGTAGTCGTCCTCGGCGCCGTGGAAGTTGAATACGTTCTCGCCGATGAGGATGAACTTGCGGATGCCCTCGGCCACGAGCGGGTCCACGATGTGGCGCTTGAGGTGCATGATGTCGTTCTCAATGGCGTCGTTCCACTCGCCGATGAACTCGATAACGGCCACGCCATCTTCGTAGTCGGCAAACAGAATTTTCAGGAACAGCGTGTCCGATTCCATGCTATCCCATTGGGGGTGAATGAGGTAGCCGTAAATATTGTTGGTGAACAGCTCCAGGCTATTCTCGGCCCCAAAGAGGGGCGATTGGGGGTCTTCGGCAGCCGAATACTGGTCAATCCAGTTATAGAAAGGCTCGATGGTGTGCATGGCAAAGCGGGGTAGAAAGCAAGGTAGAAACGCGCCAGGGCGCATTCGGTTCGGCCGGGCCAGCTAAAACCGGCCCCCTCGCTGCAACGCTCCGCAGGCATTTGTGCGTTCCGGCCCGGGCTCAGGCCTTGCCCAGGGCCCCCAGCGCGGCCCGCACGCTGCCGTGGCGGGCCAGCAGGGCGGCCGCCTCGGGCTGGCCGATGCCCAGCTCGTCCATCAGCATGCGCTGGCCGCGCTCCACCAGCTTCTCGTTGGAGAGCTGCATGTCCACCATCTTGTTGCCCTTCACCCGGCCCAGGCGGATGAAGGTGGCCGTGGTGAGCATGTTGAGGGCCAGCTTCTGGGCGGTGCCGGCCTTGAGGCGCGTGCTGCCCGTGATGAACTCGGGACCCGTCACGACTTCCACCGGAAACTCGGCCGCGGCCGCCACGCCCGAGCCGGCGTTGCACACGATGCAGCCCGTGGCCAGGCCCGCCGCCCGCGCCGCCGTCAGGCCCCCAATCACGTAGGGCGTGCGGCCCGAGGCGGCCAGCCCCACCAGTACGTCCTTCGCGCTAACGTTGTGGGCCTGCAAATCGACCCAGGCCTGGGTGGCGTTGTCCTCCGCGCCCTCCACGGCCTGGCGAATGGCCCCGTCGCCGCCGGCCATGATGCCCACCACCAGCCCGGCCGGCACGCCAAACGTGGGCGGGCACTCCGAGGCATCTACCACGCCCAGCCGCCCGCTGGTGCCCGCCCCGATGTAGAACAGCCGCCCGCCGGCTTGCAGCCGGGCCACGGTGGCCTCCACCAGGGCCCCTATCTGGGGCAGGGCGCGGGCCACGGCCTGGGGCACGGTCTGGTCGAGGCGGTTCATGCCGGCCAGCAGTTCGGCGGTGGGCAGGGTTTCGAGGTTGGTGAACTCGGAAGGGGCTTCGGTGGTCATCATCGCAAAGAGAATTATGGCGGGTAATCGTTGCTGATTGCCAGCTGCTCGTCAGGTTGGTTGGTTGACTGGTGGCTGACAGTTGGGGATTGGCAACGCGGTTGAGCCGGCTATTTCAGGAGCCCAATGACGGGGAATTTGTCGAATACCAGGGCGTTGTGGGGGGCGTCCCGGTCGAGCTCGGGCGTCAGGTCCTGGCCGGCCCAGTGCTCGTAGTGGTTGCCGCGCTTCCAGAGCCGCGAGCTGCCCACGTCGTAGATGCGGCCCTGGTAGGCCACCCAAATCTCGTCGCGGTCCTGGCCGTTGCGCAGGGCCAGCTGGCCGCGGGTGTATTCGGGAAGCATGGGTGGGGGCAGCGCGGTTGGTTGGGGCCCCAAAACTACGCCACGGGGCCCACCGGCCTGCGCGCCGGGGCCCCCGCTACAAGGCCGCGCACTGCCGGGCAATTTCCAGCTCCTCGTTGGTGGGGATGACCAGAATCCGGACCCGCGCCGCCGGGTGGCTGATGTCGCGCAGGCCCGGGGCGCGGGCCTCGTTCCGGGCAGCGTCCAGCTCCAGGCCGAAAAACTCCAGGTTTTGGCAAGCGCGGGCCCGCACCAAGGCGTCGTTCTCGCCCACCCCGGCCGTGAATACCAGGGCATCGAGCCCGTTGAGTACCGCCGCGTAGGCCCCGATGTACTGGCGGATGCGGTAGGCGTAGATGTCCAAGGCCAGTGCGGCGCGGGCGTCTCCAGCCGCCAAGGCCCGGCCCACGTCGCGCAGGTCGTTGGAGCCGGCGAGGCCCAGCATGCCGCTTTCCTTGTTCAGCAGCGTACTCACCTGCTCCATCGTGTAGCCCAGGGGCCCCAGCAGGTGCAGCAGCACCGAGGGGTCGAGGTCGCCGGAGCGGGTGCCCATTACCAGGCCGGCGAGGGGGCTGAAGCCCATGCTGGTATCGAGGGAGCGGCCGCCGCGCACCGCCGCCATGCTGCACCCGTTGCCGAGGTGGATGGTGATGAGGCGGGCGTCGGGGTTGCCCAGGTGCGCGGCCGCCTGGCCCGCCACGTACTGGTGGCTGGTGCCGTGGAAGCCGTACTTGCGGATGCGCTGCTCGGCATAAAGCGCCGTGGGCAGGGCGTAGCGAAACGCATATTCGGGCAGCGTCTGGTGAAAGGCCGTGTCGAACACCGCCACCTGCCGGGCCCCCGGAAACAGCCGCTCCGCCACCTCAATGCCCTGGTAGTTGGCCGGGTTGTGCAGCGGGGCCAGCCCAAACAGCTCCTTGATCTCGGCCTTCACCGCCGCATCAATCAGCGCAGGCCCGCCAAAAAACTCGCCGCCGTGCACCACCCGGTGGCCCACCACGTCCACCGCCGCGGGGTCGGGCAGCAGGGCCCCCGGGCCGTCGGTGAGCAGGCGCACCACCGCGCGCAGGCCGGCCTCGTGGCTGGGCACCGCCAGGGCGTGGCGCTGCTCGGCCGGCCCCACCTGGTGCGTAATCTCGGCCTGCGCCGAGCCGATGCGCTCCACCAGCCCGCTGCACAGCGGCTGCTCGTCGGGCCAGCGAAAGAGCTGGTACTTAAGGGAGCTGCTGCCGGAATTGACGACGAAAATGTTCATGCGGAAAGGAGGCAGTGAGGTAATGAATAGAGTATTATGATGAACGCATTTAGCCCGTCATGCTCGTCTTAACTTTATTCCAATGAGCCAAACCCCATTCAGCTCTGCTGGCTTTGAATCGCGGTAATTACCACGGTATTAAATACGTCGTCCACGGTGCAGCCGCGGCTGAGGTCGTTCACGGGCTTATTGAGGCCTTGCAGCACCGGGCCGATGGCCAGGGCCCCGGTTTCGCGCTGCACGGCCTTGTAGGTGTTGTTGCCGGTGTTCAGGTCGGGGAAGATGAAGACGCTGGCCTGGCCGGCTACTTCCGAGTCGGGCAGCTTCTGGCGGCCCACCAGTGGGTCCACGGCCGCGTCGTACTGGATGGGGCCCTCCACCTTTAGGTCGGGGCGCTTTTGGCGCACCAGCGCGGTGGCCTGGCGCACCTTCTCCACCTCGGCCCCCGCGCCCGAAGTGCCCGACGAGTACGAGAGCATGGCCACCCGCGGCTCGATGCCAAACGCTAGGCTGCTGTCGGCCGAGGAAATGGCGATTTCGGCCAGTTGCTCGGCCGTGGGGTTGGGGTTCACGGCGCAGTCGCCGAACACGGCCACCCGGTCGGGCAGGCACATGAAAAATACCGACGACACCACCGACACGCCCGGCTTGGTTTTGATGAACTGCAAGGCCGGTCGAATCGTGTGCTGCGTGGTGTGCACCGCCCCCGACACCATGCCGTCGGCGTGGCCCTGGTACACCATCATCGAGCCGAAGTACGACACGTCGCGCAGCAGGTCGCGGGCCATGTCCTGGTTCACGCCCTTGTCCTTGCGCAGCTCGTAAAACGTCTCCACGTACTCGGCGTAATGCGCCGATTCCACCGGGTCGATAATGTTCACGTGGCCCGCGGGCAGGCTGATGCCCAGGCGCTTGGCCGAGGCGGCCACGTCGGCGGGGTTGCCCAGAATGGTCAGGTCCACGATGTCTTGCTGGAGCAGCAGCGCGGCGGCCCGCAGCACCCGGTCGTCGTTGCCCTCGGGCAGCACAATGTGGCGGCGCTGGCGCTTGGCCCATTGCAGCAGCCGGTACTGAAACATGTGCGGCGTGAGGCCCACCGACTGGAAGCCGGCCAGCTTTTCTTCCAGGGCCCCCACGTCCACGCAACGCGCAAAGGTGCTGATGGCCAGCTGAATCTTCTTTGGGTTATCGGGCGTGATGCGCGACTTGATGGCCCCCACGCGGGCGGCCGTGGCAAACGTGCCGGTGTCCACGGCCAAGATGGGTACCACGCCCGGCAGGCCTTCGAGCAGGCGCATCACGGCCGCATCGGGCTCGCCGCGGGCCGTGAGCACGATCCCCGCCACCCGCGGGTAGTTGGCCGACTGGTGGGCTTGCAAAGCGCAGAGGATGATGTCGCCGCGGTCGGCGGGCGTCACAATCAGCACGTTATCGGTGAGGTAGTTGAGGAAGTTGGGTACCTGCATGGCCCCAATGATGTTATTGTCTACCTGGTTGCCGAGGCCCGCCGCGCCAAACAGCAGCCGCCCGCCCACCCCGGCCTGGATTTCGCGCATAGTGGGGTGCAGCAGGTCAGCATCTTCGGGGATGACGGCCAGCAGCACGTCGGCCGGCAGTTGGCTGCGCAGCAGGGCCCCCACGTCTTCGGCCTGGGCGGGCGGCACGCGGTTGGCCACCGCCAGCAGCACCGGCACCTCGCGGGCCTCGAAGTTGTGCAGCAGCGTCAGCACCGCGCTGATGATCTGGGCCGTGCTTTTGCCCTCGCCCGATACCACCAGGATAACCGGCACGCCCAGGTTCTTGGCAATCGACACGTTGGCATCGAACTCGAAGGCCGTGCCGGGCCCCAAAAAGTCGCTGCCCTCCACCACCGTGAAGTCGTAGTCGTCCTCCCAGCGCTTAAACTTGCGGATGATGGCGTCAATCATGGCTCCCTCCGCGCCGGCCTCCATCAGCCGTAGGGCTTCGGGCCGCGTGTAGGCGTAGGTGTCGGCCACGGCCAGCGGCAACTTGAAGTGGCGCACCATCACATCGAGGTGCGAGTCGAGGCGCTCCGCCGGGTCGTTGTCGATGATGGGTTTGAAGTAGCCCACCCGGCGGGCCTGCCCCAGCAACAGGTTCACCAGCCCCAGCACCACGAGGGACTTGCCGCTGTAGGGCTCAGCGGTGGCAATGAAAACGGCTTTCGTCATGGGTAGCTAACGCAGCAGCCGAGGCTGGCGTTGGCCGGGGCGCTGGGGCCCCAGGTTTTAGGGCCCCCGGAGGTGAGATTCCCCCGAGGGGCCCTAAAATTCAGCCTACCCCAGCAGCGCCTGCAACCGAATCCAGCGCTCGGGCAGGTCGCCCTGCGAGGCGTGGAGGTAGTCTTCGTACGAGCACGGCACCACGCGCTTCACGGTGCTGTCGCCGAGGCTTTCCACCTCCATCCACCACTTATCGGCGCGGCGCGACTTGTAAAACACCAGCTTGTCGGGGTTACCGGGCAGCACCACGGTGTAGGTAAGGAAGCGGAACGTGCCGAAGCCCGTTTCGGGCCGGCGGTGGTAAAAGCCCTCCACAAAGTACCAGAGCATGGTGGCCAGCGTGGCGGCGGCCAGGCCGTGGGGGTCGTGCTCGGGCCGGTAGCCGTAGAGGCCCAGCGACGAGAGCTGCTCGCTGTGCCCAGCGTACCAGCACAGCTGCGTGGCGTCGTCGGCGCTGAGGCCGAAGGGGTTGGCCGGGGCGTAGCCGGGCGCGTCGGTCCAGCGCAGGGCGGCCAGGTCAATGCTCAGGAAATCGGCCTGGCGCACCAGCGGCTCGGCCTGCCGCCGGTCGGTGCGGATGGCCCCCACGCTCATCGTATCAAAGTGCATTTTGTCGAGGGCCAGCAGCACCTCGGGCGGGGTGAGGTACTGCTGGTGCCCCAGGTGGGCCAGGCTGAACACGTAGTTGGGCTCGTGCACCAGCAGGCGGCGCAGGTGGCTGGTTTCGGCCGGCGCGTTGGGCCCCGGCTCGGCCATGTCGGGCCGGGCGTCCACAATGGCGAAGCTCACCGGGCGCTCTTGGGTTTCGTAGGCCAGAAACTGGCCGTAGTCGAGGTCGTGCGAGCCACCCAGCAGCACGGGCACCGTGTTGGCTTCGAGCAGGGCGGCCACAATTTCGCGCAGCCGCTGGTAGGTGTCCTCCAGGCTGAGGCCGGGGCGCAGGTTACCCAAATCGACAAGCCGCAGGGCCCCGGTGCCCTTCTGAAGCTGGTAAAATCGTTCGCGCACGCGGTTGGCGGCGTGGTGGCCGGCCGGTGGGGCCCCGGCGGCGGCCCCGCGCCACTCGTCGAGGCCAAGGATGGCCAAATCGGCCCCGCGCCAGTCCGGAAATGCCTCGGTGAAGCGCGTGGCGTAAGCGGCCAGGGCGGTGGGCGGGGTAGGGGTGGCCGTGGGCTCGTCGTCGGCGAGCGGATCAAAAAACAGGGCCAGATTCATGAAAATACCAAATGCAAGGGCCGCAAAATTACATGCTTCCGCGGCGGCCCGTGCAATTTAAAACGGCCCCTCGGCCACCGTTGCGCCCCGCCGGGGGCCCATCGCCAAAAAAGCTCGTTTATTTAACCGCAATTTCTCCCTGCCCCCGCGCTTATCCCACCCGCTCATGGACGTTCGCCGCTCTTTCGATATCCTGCCCTACCAGCTCGCTACGTTCGCCAAAACCGACGCGCTGGCCGCTAAAATCAACGGCCAGTGGGCTCCCCTTGGCACCCAGCAGGTGCAGGACCAGGCCAACCTGGTGAGCCTTGGCCTGCGGGCCCTGGGCCTGCAGCGCGGCGACAAAGTGGCCCTCATCAGCATGAACCGGCCCGAGTGGCTGCTGGCCGATTTCGGCATTGCCCAGCTCGGGGCCGTCAGCGTGCCCATGTACCCCAGCATCACGGTCGAGGATTACAAATACATCTTCACCGACGCCGGCGTGAAGGCCGTGTTCGTGGCCGACGACAAGCTGTTCCACAAAGTGCAGGAGGCCACCGCGGGCCTGTCCATCCCGGCCGAAAACGTGTTCACGTTTGATAAAGTGGACGGGGCCCGGCACTTCAGCGAGCTGCTGGCGCTGGGCCAGCAGGGCAGCCCCGCCGACCTCGAGCCCCTGAAAGCCGCCGTGGAGCCCGACGACCTGCTCACGCTCATCTACACCAGCGGCACCACCGGCAAGCCCAAGGGCGTGATGCTCAGCCACGATAACCTGCTTAGCAACTACCGCAACTCCAAACAGTTCGTGCCCGTGGGTGCCCAGGATAAGGCGCTGAGCTTCCTGCCGTTGTGCCACATTTTCGAGCGCATGGTCACGTACCTCTATCTGATGAGCGGCGTGAGCATTTACTACGCCGAAAGCCTGGAAACCGTGGCCGAAAACCTGCGCGAAGTGAAGCCCGAAATCTTCACCACCGTGCCGCGCCTGCTCGAAAAAGTATTCGACCGCATCCTGGCTAAGGGCCACGAGCAAACCGGCCTCAAGCACAAGCTCTTCTTTTGGGCCCTGGACCTGGGCCTTAAATACGACACCCAAAAGGACCAGGGCTTCGTGTACAACACCGAGCTGGCCATTGCCAATAAGCTGATCTTTAGCAAGTGGCGCGAGGCGCTGGGCGGCAACTTGCGCTGCATCGTGAGCGGCGGCGGGGCCCTGCAGCCGCGGCTGGCGCGGGTGTTCTGGGCGGCCGGCATCCGGGTGATGGAGGGCTACGGCCTGACGGAAACCTCGCCCGTGATTGCCGTGAACGGCTACGAGCGCGAAAACAACATGATTGGTACCGTGGGGCCCCTCATCGACAACATGGAGGTGAAAATTGCCCCCGACGGCGAAATTCTCACCCGCTCGGCCTCCGTGATGAAGGGTTACTACAACCAGCCCGAGCTCACGGCCGAAACCATCGACGCCGAGGGCTGGCTGCACACCGGCGACATCGGTGAGCTGGTGAACGGGCGGTTTCTAAAGATTACCGACCGCAAAAAGGAGATGTTCAAAACCAGCGGCGGCAAGTACATCGCCCCGCAAGTGATTGAGGGCAAGCTCAAAGAAGACCCGCTCATCGAGCAGGCCATGGTGGTGGGGGCCGATAAAAAGTACGCCGCCGCCCTCATCGTCCCCTCTTTCCCCGACCTCAAGGCTTGGTGCAAAAGCCACGGCGTGCCCGACGCGCCCAACGAGGAGCTGGTTAAGAACGAGCAGGTAGTCAAGCTCTACCACGACCTGGTGGCCAGCTGCAACAAGGGTTTCGCGCAGTGGGAGCAGCTGAAAAAAAGCGCCCTGCTGCCCGCGCTCTGGACCGTGGAAACCGGCGAAATGACGCCCACCATGAAGGTCAAGCGCAAGGTCATCGCCGAGAACAACAAGGACCTGATCGAGGGGCTGTTCTAGCCGGGGCCCCCGGTGCAGCGCTGGTCCGGTTTTTTCAGAAAGTAGTATGCAAGCCGAACAAATTTCTTCGTAAGTTTACCGCAACTAACCTGCGCCATGAAACCCGAAGAAACCGTCGATTACAACATCAAAGTGGCCTGGCACGCCATTTCGCGGATGTACAACACCCAGGCGGCCCAGAACGACATCACGACCAGCATCGGCTTCGTGCTGCTCAACATCGACCAGGAGCACGGCATTCCGGCCACCAAAATTGCGCCGCTGCTGGGCCTGGAAACCCGTAGCCTCACGCGCATTTTGCGCAGCATGCAGGACAAGGGCCTGATTTACAAGCAGGCCGATACGCAGGATAAGCGCTCGGTGCGTATTTTCCTGACGCCGCTGGGCGTGGAGAAAAAAGAGATTTCGCGCCAGACGGTGCGGCACTTCAACGCCAAAATCCGGGAGAAAATCCCGCAGTCGCAGCTCGACGTGTTCCTGAAAGTAACCGCCCAAATCACGGGCATCATCGAAGGCAAAACCATGTTCGACGGCTTCGAACTGAAACCGTTGCGCCACGAAAACCCGGCCTAGGGCCCCTGGCCCGCCGCCCGCAGTTGCCACCCACCCATTCAAGTGAACTGAATGAAACGAATCATCAAAAAAGTAGCCGTTTTGGGCTCCGGCGTCATGGGCTCGCGCATTGCCTGCCACTTCGCCAACATCGGCGTGCAGGTGCTGCTGCTCGACATTGCGCCCAAGGAATTGCTGCCCGCCGAGCAGGCCAAGGGCCTGGAATTAGGGGCCCCCGCCGTGCGCAACCGCATCGTGAACGCCGCGTTGCAGGCCGCAATCGTTGCCAACCCGTCGCCGCTCTACCGCAAGAGCGAGGCCAGCCGCATCAAAACCGGCAACTTCGACGACAACCTGAAGGAAATTGCGCAGTGCGACTGGGTGATTGAGGTGGTGGTGGAGCGGCTCGACATCAAAAAGAGCCTCTACGAGCGCGTGGAGCAGTTCCGCAAAAAGGGCACGCTCATCACGAGTAACACCAGTGGTATTCCTATTCACCTGCTGGCCGAGGGCCGCTCGGAGGACTTTAAGCAGCACTTCTGCGGCACGCACTTCTTCAACCCGCCGCGGTACTTGAAGCTGCTGGAAATTATCCCGACGCCCGATACTAAGCCGGAAGTGGTTGATTTCCTGCTGCACTACGGCGACCTGTACTTGGGTAAAACCACCGTGCTGGCCAAGGACACGCCCGGCTTCATCGCCAACCGCGTGGGCGTATTTGCCCTGCTCGACGCTATGCAAACCATGCAGAAGCTGGGCCTGAGCGTGGAGGAAACCGACAAGCTGACGGGCCCCGTAATTGGCCACGCCAAGTCGGCCACGCTGCGCACTTCCGACGTGGTGGGCCTCGATACGACCATCAACGTGGCCAATGGCCTGGCCCAAGGCCTGCCCGACGACGAGGCCAAGGACGTGTTTGTGCTGCCCGATTTCGTCAAGAAGATGGGCGAGAACAAGTGGCTAGGCGACAAAACCGGCCAGGGCTTCTACAAGAAAGTGAAGGGCGAAGGCGGCAAGTCGGAAATCCACGCCCTCGACCTCAATACCTTGGAATACAAGCCCAGCCAAAAGGTAAAATTTGCCACGCTGGAGCTGACCAAGACCATCGACAAGGTAGCCGACCGCTTCAAAGTGCTGGTAAGCGGCAAGGACAAGGCCGGCGAGTTTTACCGCCTCAGCTTCGGCAGCCTATTTGCCTACGTGAGCAACCGCGTACCCGAAATTGCCGACGAACTCTACAAGATTGACGATGCCCTGCGCGCCGGCTTCGGCTGGGAGTTGGGGCCCTACGAGACCTGGGACGCGCTGGGCGTGCAGGCTGGCATCGACCTGGCCCAGGCCGCCGGCCGCACCGTGGCGCCGTGGGTGGAGGAGATGTTGGCCGCCGGCCACACCACCTTCTATAAGGTGAGCGCCGCCGGCGTGCGCGAGTTCTACGACATTGCTTCGAAGGGTTACCAGCCGGTGCCGGGCGTGGAGAATTTCATCATCCTCGACAACCTGCGGGCCAGCGGCAAGGTGCTGTGGAAAAACAGCGGCGCCTCCGTCATCGACCTCGGCGACGGTATTCTGAACGTGGAGTTCCACTCGAAGATGAACGCCATGGGCCAGGACGTGATCCAGGGCCTGCTCAAGGGCATCGAGATGGCCGAAGGCGGCTACCGGGGCCTAGTGGTGGGCAACGACGCGCCCGCCTTCTCCGCCGGGGCCAACCTGGGCCTGGTGTACATGCAGGCTGTGGAGCAGGAATTTGACGAGCTAAACCTGATGATCAGCCAGTTCCAGCAGGCCATGATGCGGCTGCGCTACAGCAGCATCCCGGTGGTGGGGGCCCCCCACGGCCTGGCCCTGGGCGGCGGCTGCGAGCTGAACCTGCACTGCGACCGGGTGGTAGCTGCGGCCGAAACCTACATGGGCCTGGTCGAATTTGGCGTGGGCCTCATTCCCGGCGGCGGCGGCACCAAGGAAATGACGCTGCGCACCGCCGCCAAATATGAGGAAGGTGAGCCCGAATATAACCTGCTGCGCAACACGTACATGACCATTAGCACGGCCAAGGTTTCGACCTCAGCGGCGGAGGCGTTTGACCTGGGCTTTTTGCGCCGGGGCGATGAAATCGTGGTCAACGGCAGTCGCGTAATTGCCCAGGCCAAGGCCGCCGCCCTGGAGCTAGCCGACGCCGGTTATACCCAGCCCACCCAGAAAACCAATGTGAAGGTGCACGGCAAGGGAGCCCTGGCCATGTTCCGCACCGGCGTGTACGCCATGCAGCAGGGCAACTACATCTCGAAGCACGACGAGCTGATTGCCAACAAACTGGCCTACGTGATGTGCGGCGGTGACCTGTCGGCACCCACCGAAGTGAGCGAGCAGTACCTGCTGGACTTGGAGCGCGACGCTTTCCTCAGCCTCTGCGGCGAGCGCAAGACGCTGGAGCGGATTCAGAGCATCCTTACCACCGGCAAGCCGCTGCGTAACTAATTCAACCAGAACCAATACTATGGCTAATACTGCATATATCGTAGCTGGCTTCCGCACGGCCGTGGGCAAGGCGCCCCGCGGCGTGTTCCGCTTCACCCGCCCCGACGACCTGGCCGCCGAGGTAATCAAGCACCTCGTGGCCTCCGTGCCGGCACTCGACCCCAGCCGCGTCGATGACGTGATTGTGGGCAACGCCGTGCCCGAGGCCGAGCAGGGCCTGCAAATGGGCCGCCTCATCTCGCTGCTGGCCCTGCCCATCAACGTGCCGGGCCTTATCGTAAACCGCTACTGCGGCTCGGGCGTGGAAACCATCGCCATGGCGGTGGGTAAAATCACGGCCGGCATGGCCGAGTGCATCATCGCCGGGGGTACCGAAAGCATGAGTATGGTGCCCACCGTGGGCTGGAAAACCGTGCCCAACTACAAGCTTGCCAACGAGCACCCCGACTACTACATGGGCATGGGCCTAACGGCCGAAGCAGTAGCCCAAGACTACAAAATTTCGCGCCAGGACCAGGACGAGTTTTCCTACCACTCGCACCAGAAGGCCATCAAGGCCATCAAGGAAGGCAAGTTTGCCAAGAGCATCGTGCCCATCACGGTGGAGGAAACCTACCTCGACCAGGCCACCGGCAAGAAGAAAAACCGCTCCTACGTGGTGGACACCGACGAGGGCCCCCGCGCCGATACGTCCCTGGAGGCCTTGGCCAAGCTGCGCCCCGTGTTCGCCGCCAACGGCAGCGTCACGGCCGGCAACTCCTCCCAAACCTCCGATGGCGCGGCCTTCGTGCTGGTGATGAGCGAGCGGATGGTGAAGGAGCTGAACCTAGAGCCCATTGCCCGCATGGTCACCTACGCCACCGAGGGCGTCGACCCGCGCATCATGGGCATGGGGCCTATCAAGGCTGTGCCGAAAGCCCTCAAGCAAGCCGGCATGAAGCTGGAGGACATCGACCTGTTCGAGCTAAACGAGGCCTTCGCTTCGCAGAGCTTGGCCGTGGTGCGTGAGTTGGGTATCAATACCGAAAAGCTGAACGTGAACGGCGGGGCCATTGCCCTGGGCCACCCACTGGGCTGCTCGGGCGCTAAGCTCTCCATCCAACTCTTCGACGAGTTGCGCGACCGGGGCCAGAAGTATGGCATCGTGACCGCCTGCGTAGGTGGTGGGCAGGGCGTCGCCGGCATCTATGAGCTGCTGAAGTAGGGCCCCGCAGCAAAAGGAAGCCCCGAACCATTCGGGGTTTTCTTTTGGTTAAATAGTCGGCACGCCTAACAAATTTTGTTTATCTTGCAGTACCAAACCCTAGGGCCCCTACTTGCTGCATATAGTAGGCGTGCCTAACACTTTCCTTCTCTATCTACTCCAACTCCTCACTTAAAACCGTCATGGAAGTATCCCAAAAAGCTGTCGTGAAGGGCGGCGAATTTATCATCAAGCCGACCGATGCGCAGGACGTTTTCACGCCGGCCGATTTCAGTGAGGAGCAGCGCCTGATGTACGAGACCTGCCTGGACTTTGTGGCCCAGGAAGTAACGCCGCTGCTGGAGCGCCTCGACAACCACGAGGAGGGCCTCATGCGCGGCCTGATGGCGAAAGCCGGCCAGCAAGGCCTGTTCGGCGTGAGCATTCCCGAGCAGTTTGGGGGCCTGGACATGGACTTCCCCACGGCGCTGCGCGTGACGGAAGGCGTGGGCGGCGGCCACTCGTTTGCGGTGGCCTTTGCGGCCCACACG
Organism: Hymenobacter nivis; assembly: GCF_006439025.1. Taxonomy (GTDB): domain Bacteria; phylum Bacteroidota; class Bacteroidia; order Cytophagales; family Hymenobacteraceae; genus Hymenobacter; species Hymenobacter nivis_A. The sequence goes on along the minus strand of NZ_RCYZ01000009.1, from coordinate 70,551 downwards.
GGCATCGCCATGCTGCCCATCCTGTACTTCGGCAACGACGTGCAGAAGGAGAAATACCTGCCCGGCCTCACCGACGGCACCCTGATGGGGGCCTACTGCCTCACCGAGCCCGGCTCGGGCTCTGATGCGCTGGGAGCCAAAACCAAGGCCGTGATGAATGCCGAAGGCACTCACTACGTGCTGAACGGCCAAAAAATGTGGATCACCAACGGCGGCTTTGCCGACGTATTCATCGTGTTTGCCAAAATTGACGGGGAGCAGTTCACTGGCTTCATCGTGGACAAAGACACGCCCGGCCTGAGCCTCGGCAACGAGGAGCACAAGATGGGCATCAAAGGCAGCAGCACGCGGCAGGTGTTTTTCAGCGACGCGCTGGTGCCTAAGGAGAACGTGCTGGGGGAGATTGGCAAAGGCCACCTCATCGCCTTCAACGTGCTCAATATCGGCCGCATCAAGCTGGCCGCGGCCTGCCTGGGTGGGGCCAAAAGCGCGGCTGTTCACAGTGTGAAATACGCCAACGAACGGGTGCAGTTCAAGCTGCCCATCAGCAAGTTCGGCGCCATTCGCTACAAGCTGGCCCAGCAAGCCATCCGCATGTACGCCGTGGAATCGGCCATTTACCGCGCCGGCGACGACATCTACCGCATGGAGCAGCGGCTGCTGGCCGAAGGCAAGGGCAGCAACGAGGCCCTGCTGGGCGCCGCCCGCGAGTTTGCCGTGGAGTGCGCCATCCTGAAAGTGGAAGGCTCGGAAGTGCTCGATTACGTGGTAGATGAAGGCGTGCAGATTTACGGCGGCTACGGCTTTTCGGCCGACTACCCGATGGACCGCGCCTACCGCGACTCGCGCATCAACCGCATCTTCGAGGGCACGAACGAAATCAACCGTATGCTGGCGGTGGACATGATTTTGAAGAAGGGCCTAAAGGGCGAAATCGACCTGATGGGCCCTGCCCAGGCCGTGCAGCAGGAGTTGCTGGCCATTCCGAGCATGGGCGAAAGTGACGACTCGCCGTTCGCCGCCGAGAAAAAAGCCATCGACGGCCTCAAGAAAGCCATTCTGATGGTGGCCGGCACAGCTGTGCAGAAGTACATGAACTCGCTCGCCAAGGAGCAGGAAGTGTTGACCAATATTGCCGACATGGCCATCAAAACCTACGTGGCCGAGAGCACCCTGCTGCGCGTGGAGAAGGAAATTGCCACCAAAGGCGAGGACGCCCTGAGCCGCGAACTGGACATGGCCCGCGTGTACCTCTCCGATACCATCGACATCGTGGAGAAAGCTGGCAAGGAAGCCATTGCCAGCATGACCGAGGGCGACGAGCAGCGCCTGCTGAGCATGGGCCTCAAGCGCTTCACCAAGCCCGACCTATTCAACGTGAAGGACGCCCGCCGCCGCGTGGCCGCCGGCCTCATCGAGGCCAACGACTACATCTACTAGGTGCCGAGCCTCGGATTTGTCAGATAAAGCTGATTCGTCGAATTTTGGGGACGATTCTCTGCTGATGCAAATTTTGACGTGAAAAGGGCCGCTCCTGAGTTTCAGGAGCGGCCCTTTTCACGTTTAGCGGGTTGCACTATTTTAGCTCTACCCGGTTGAGCTGCAGGGCGGCGGAGCGCTTGCTGGGGCGGCTGATGCCGATGATGGTTTTGGGCCCCAGCCAGGCCGTGAAGTCCTTCACGTAGGCCAGCTGCTGGTCGTCGGCCACGTTTAGCTTGAGGCGCTGCGGGGCCGAGGCCACGCCGTTTAATGCCGGCAGGTGGCGCAAGTATAGGTCCGATTTGCCGGCCAGGGTCTCCAACGTCACCAGTTGGATTTCTTCGTTGAACACCGCCGCCCGGAAGCCGATGCCAGTGTAGCTGTCGATGGCCGGAGCCGTCTGGTCCTTGGCAATCAGCTTGTGCCAGCTGGGCCGGGAAAAGCTGTTGTAGCCAAAGGCGTGGATTTCGCGGGCGTGCACGGGCAGTTCGGGCCCCCCTTCCTCGTAGTGGCGCTCGGCCAGCACCACCAGGTTTTTTTCGGGCGTCAGCAGCAAGTCGGCCAAGTAAATATCTTCCAGCCGCTTGGGCGCTGGGGCCCCGGTGGCCTGCCCCACGGCAGTCAGGTAGGCTGCGTCAAAGGGTACCTCGTCGCTCAGCTTGATGTCGTTCTTGGCGAAATCAAACCGCACCACCTTCAGCCCCGTCAGCTCACCCGAATCGTAGTCGGATACCAGGGCGGCGGCGTAGAGCTGGCCGTCGGGCAGCAGCTTAAACCGGGCATCGCGGATGCGGATGGTGCGGCCCCCGAACACGCCGCCCACCGGCACGCCCAGCACCGGCACCGGCGTGGGCTGGGTGGGCGCGTCGGGCGTGGCCGGGTAGCGGCGCACGGTCAGCTTGCTCATGCCGTCGCTGAGCATCGTCACGAGCTGGGCCCCATCGTTGGCCACCAGCACGTTGGGCGAGAAGAAATCGCGCGTGGTCCGGAAGTCGTACGTCCGGCTCAGCACCTTGCGCAGCTGCTGGTCAAACAGCGTCGCGTCGAGGGCCCTGATCTGTTCCTCCCGGGTTTGGTAGGCAAAGGCCAGCAGGCGCGTGCCATCGGGCGAGATGGCCACGCCCGGGCGGCGGTCGCGGGCGGGGGCTGCCACCAGCACCACTGGGGGCCCCGGCTGGCCGGTGCGCAGGCCCACCGGGTGCACGGTCAGGTTCTGGCTGCTTTCGTCTTTGTGGTGCAGCACCACCCAGGCCTGCTCGGGGCCCAGCGCGAAGGCCTCTACCGTTTCGCCCGGGGCCACGGGCAGGGCGGCTTCCCACTGCTTTTTCAGGGCTTGGTCGTAGCGCTCCACGGCGTAGCCGCCGTTGGCCTGGTGGGCCAAAATGATGAAGCCGCTGCCATCGGCCAGCGGCAGCGTTTTGACGGGTACGCGGCTGTCGTAGCGGTCAGCGCCCTGCTCAGGCTGGTAGCTGAACGGCACGGATTTGACCTTTTGGGCCCACGTGGGGGCCGCGAGCGTGAGCAGCCCTGCTGCGGCCAAGAGGGTGCCAATTTTATGGTATCGCATTTAGTGAAAATTAGATTAATACTGGAACGGTCGGCCGCGCTCGAGACCCCGTACGCCAAATGTAGCGCTTGCTTGCGGCCCGGGTAGCGCAACGGTGCGGCGTTAGTATGCGCTGGATTGGTAACAAAAAGGTAGCATAAACACAACTACCGCAAATAAACATCCGTATAATGGCACCGTTTAAAGCATAATCGCAATGTTCAAGCATTCCCACCAAATGGCGTAACTTGCCAACGCAACGGTTGCCTATTGGTTTACATATTGATTGATTGTAAATATTTCAAGAACTATTCTTTCCACGCCGCAAGGCATACTACTTTATGAAAACCTTAGGAAAACTTTTTCTACTTCTGAGTTTCGTGGTTATCGGGCGCTGGTCGCGCCCCAATCCACCCGTCATCGTTACCACCTTCGGCGAGCTGACGGCCCCCGCCAACCAGCGTGCTGCCGCCAACAGGGCTCCGGTGCTGCTGGTGCGCCATACGGAGCCCGCTGGCTCACAGCAGGCTGCTTTTTCCAGCGCCCTGGCATTGTTTTAACCAAAAAAAGCGGCTTCTTTCGGAGCCGCTTTTTTTGGCCTGCGCCCTAGCTGATGCGGCTCCAGTTCACAGCCGTGGCGGGTAGGCTGTCAATGTGGTGGCGGATGTTGCCGTTTTCGGGCCGCGCCAGTTCCGGGTCTTCCGCCAGCAGCGACTGCGCGGCGGCGCGGCTCTCGCTGAGGATGCGCCCGTCCTTGGCCAGGTCGGCGATGAGTAGGTCGAGCACGCCGCTTTGCTGGGTGCCCATTAGGTCGCCCGGGCCCCTAAGCTTCAGGTCAATGTCAGCAATTTCAAAGCCGTTGTTGGTGCGCACCATCGTTTCGAGGCGGGTGCGGGCGTCCTTGCTCAGCTTGAAGCCCGACATGAGGATGCAATAGCTCTGGTCGGCGCCGCGGCCCACGCGGCCCCGCAGCTGGTGCAGCTGCGAGAGGCCGAACCGTTCGGCCGACTCAATCACCATCACCGACGAGTTGGGCACGTTCACGCCCACCTCAATCACGGTGGTGGCCACCATTATTTGGGTTTCCTTCTTCACGAAGCGGGCCATTTCGAAGTCCTTTTCCTCCGGCTTCATGCGCCCGTGCACCATGCTGATCTGCATCTCTGGGAAGGCGCGCGTCACGCTCTCGTAGCCGTCGGTCAGGTCCTTGTAGTCCAGGGTTTCCGACTCTTCAATCAGCGGATATACAATGTAGGCCTGCCGCCCGAGCAGTACCTGCTGCCGGATGAACTCGAACACTTTCAGGCGGTTGGCATCGTAGCGGTGCACCGTCACAATGGGCTTGCGGCCGGCCGGCAGCTCGTCAATCACGCTCACGTCGAGGTCGCCATACAGCGTCATGGCCAGCGTGCGCGGGATGGGCGTGGCCGTCATCACCAGCACGTGCGGGATAACGTGCGGGTTCTTCTGCCACAGCTTCGAGCGCTGCGCCACCCCGAAGCGGTGCTGCTCGTCCATAATTGTCAGGCCCAGGTTGCGGAACTGCACCACGTCCTCCAGCAGCGCGTGGGTGCCCACCAGCATGTGCATGGTGCCGTTGCGCAGCTCCTCGTGCAGCACGCGGCGCTGAGCCGTGCGGGTGCTGCCCGTGAGCTTGCCCAGGTGAATGCCCAGCGCGTCGGCGTACACCTTGAGGCCCTGGTAATGCTGGTCGGCCAAGATTTCGGTGGGGGCCATCAGGCAGCTTTGGGCCCCGTTGTCGGCCGCCATTAGCATGGCGATGAAGGCCACGATGGTTTTGCCCGAGCCCACGTCGCCCTGCAGCAAGCGGTTCATCTGCTGGCCGGCGCAGAAGTCCTTGTAGATGTCGTGGATGACGCGCTTTTGGGCCCCCGTGAGGTCGAAGCTGAGGTGGTTGTTGTAGAAGTCAACCAGCGTGGGCACTTGGTTGAAAATCTGTCCGGCCAGCGTCACCTTGCGTTGGTCCTTCTGGCGCAACAGCTTGAGCTGGATATAGAACAGCTCCTCGAACTTGAGCCGGAACCGCGCCGCGGCCAGCAGGTCCGGGTTTTGAGGAAAGTGAATCTGCTGCATCGCCTGGGCCTTGCCCATCAGCGCGTACTGCTCCACGAGGGCCGGCGAGAGCGTCTCGGTCACGTGGGGCAGCGCAATCTTCAGCAAGTCGGCCACCATGCGCATGATGGCCTTGCTATCCACGCGGTGGTAGTTTTTGAGCTTTTCGCTAGTGTTATACACCGGCTGCAAGAAGCTCTGGCCCGCCTTGGCTTCGGTCACTTCCTCCAGCTCAGGGTGGGCCATCTGGGGCCGCCCGTTGAACATCGTGGGCTTGCCAAACAGGATGTATTCCTTCTGGTTCTGCACGATTTGCTGCATCCACTTAATGCCCTTGAACCATACCAAGTCCAGGTCGCCGCTGGCGTCGCTCAGCGTGGCCGTGAGGCGCTGCTTGGGGCCCTCGCCCACCAGCTGGCGGTTGCGCAAAATACCCTTCACCTGCACATACGGCAGGTCTTCGTGCAAATCGACGACGTTGTAAAACTGCGTCCGGTCGAGGTACCGGAACGGGTAGCGCTGGATCAGGTCGCCGTAGGTGAACAGGCCCAGCTCCTTGCCCAGCAGCTGCCCCCGCTGGGCCCCCACGCCCCGCAAAAACTCCAGCCGGGTACTAAAGAAACTCATTTCATTTAACGGTTAACAGCATTATTTAACACGCCGATGGCTCCTTTGCGAGGCCAAAAACGCGCTGAATATATTGGCATTAATTAGCGCGAAACAATGCCAACTGGCGGTTGAAAATATCAAATAACTACTTGTATTTCAAGGTATTCAACATCTGCACCATGTCGGTTTTTACGTACTCAATCACCGGGGCCAGCGAGTCGTTGGCGGTGGCGGTTTGGAAGTACAGGGCCCCGCGCAGAAAGTGCCGGGTGCTGTCGGTGGTATAAAACTGAAACTGGCTCGGCACCTCGCCCGACAGCTCAAATACCGAGGCACGCATGCCGTTGGGCATTTTCAGCACGCGCTCGTCGATGGCCGTGGCCTTCACCTGGTGCTTGCCGGTGAGCTTGCGGGCGTCCTCCATCATCTTATTATAGAGGCGCCGGTCGCGGGCCACGTCCATGTACGTAATCTGCACGTTGGCGTGAAGTTGCGGGTAGTAAATGTTCAGCCAGTGCGGCTGCGCCATGTACGACGAGTCGCGCTTTACTACTGCCGACTGCGAGTACTCGAACGAGTAGGGGTGGTTGCCCGGCAGGGCCCGGTAGCGGTGCGGCGGCAGCACGATGCGGTTGTAGCCCTTGGGCTTGGGCGTGAAATCGGGCGCGGCCGTGCAGGCGGCTAGCCCAAGGGCCAGGGCCCCCAGCCACGCCAGCCGGCCCGCGAAGCGCGGCAAAAAAGTTGAATGTTTCACGGATTGCTATTAATGGTCGCCGCCGTTCAAAGGTACTCCCGCCCCGCCGCAACGAAAAAAGCCCCGGCGCAGTGCCAGGGCTTCTTGAAAGGATTGTTGCAAATAGGAGACTAGAAAGGTAGGCGGTCTAGCTCGGGCTCTTGCTGCAGGCTGGCCGTGGGCTCAGTTGCTTCGGCAGGCGCCGGGGCCCCGGCTGGGCCCCCGGGCCGGGCCCCCAGCATCGAAATCTCGTCGGCGATGATTTCGGTGATGTAGCGGGTTTGCTGGTCTTTGTCCTGATACTGGCGGGTGCGCAGCTTGCCTTCGATGTACACCTGCTGGCCCTTCTTGAGGAATTTGTCGGCCATATCCGCCAGGCCACGCCAGGCGGATATGTTGTGCCACTCGGTGCGCTCCACGCGCGTGCCTTGCTTGTCCTTGAAATACTCGTTGGTGGCGAGTGTGAAGTGCGCCACGCTCACGCCGCCTTCCAGGTGCCGCACCTCGGGGTCTTTGCCCAAGTTGCCTACTAAAATTACTTTGTTTACTCCGGCCATGACGGTAGGGGTTAAAATGGTAAAATGCGTTTTACCTCGCAGAGATTAAGGTACTATAAAAGTACGCACCAAAAAGTAAATTACCAAATAAATTAGCAATAGTGTTTTAGTTTTTGCCCAAATAATTGGCAATGAGCTGCGGCTTGGGCAACTCCTCAATTTCGGCTGGCGAATAAGCCCGCAGGCCCGTGTCGGCCAGGGCCGTGGCCGGCAGGGCCCCCGCCAGCCACACCGTATGGAAGCGCGCCTCCAGCTTCTGGTGGCTCAGCACGTGCTTGAGCAGGGGTGGGGGCCCCGGCTCGGCTGCGAGGCGGGTATCGAGCCGGCCACCCAAAACCTCCACGTGGCGTAACACCTCGGCCGCATCCAGCTCTAAGCCAGTGGTTTCAACCACCGCAAAGTCGTACAAGCCCTGCCAGATGTCCTTCTCGCCGCGCTTCTTTAAGTATATGGCCTCGCCGTGGCGCAGCACCAGGTAGTGCAGGTAGCGCACGCGCGCCGCCTTGGCCTTGCTCTTCACCGGCAGCAGCGCCACCTGCCCGTGCTGAAACGCCCAGCAGCTGTGCTGCATGGGGCAAAACAGGCAGTCGGGCCGCGCCGGCGTGCACTGCAGGGCCCCAAACTCCATGATGGCCTGGTTAAAATCGGCGGGCGCGGCGGCCGGAATGTGCTGATCGGCCAGCGCTTGGAACTCCTTGCGCGAAGCCGGCGCGGCAATGTCGGAGTGCAGCCCGAAAATGCGCGCCAGCACCCGGTACACGTTGCCGTCGAGCACGGCCACCGCCTCGCCGAAGGCAAAAGAGGCAATAGCCGCCGCCGTGTAGGGCCCCACGCCGCGCAGCTTCAGCAGGTTGGCGTAGGTGGTGGGGAACTGGCCGCCGTGCTCCTGCACCACTTGCTGGGCCGTGTGGTGCATGTTGCGGGCCCGGGAGTAGTAGCCCAGGCCCTGCCACAGGCGCAGCACCTCCTGCTCGGGGGCCCCGGCCAGGGCCTGCACCGTGGGGTAGGCCGCCAGAAAGGCCTCGTAATAGGGTAGGCCCTGCGCCACGCGGGTTTGCTGGAGAATAACTTCGGACAGCCAGATGGCGTATGGATCGCGGGTGTGGCGCCAGGGCAAGTCGCGGTGGTGGCGGGGGTACCAGGCCAGCAGGGCGGCGGCCAGAGCGGAAGGTTGGCGGGGAAGAATAGCCAAAATTTTGAGGACGAATAAATTGGGCCAGGGCCCCGATTGTGGTGGTTGATTGGGAAAAACCAAAAAAGAAGCTACCTTTGTGGCCCGATTTCATAAGCGAATCGCCTACCGGGCAAGGGCTTACGCGGAAAGCGGGAGTTTTTATTGCCCAGATTCTTATTTTTTTTACCCTAAGTACCTAACCAACGTGACCAAAGCAGAGGTAATCGCCGAAATTTCGCAGAAAACCGGCATCGAGAAAGCAGATGTGTTGATGACCGTAGAAGCCTTCTTCAAAGTGGTGAAGGATTCGATGACCGAGGGCAACAACATTTACGTGCGTGGCTTCGGTTCTTTCGTTAACAAGAAGCGTGCTCGTAAAGTGGCCCGCAACATTTCGAAAAACACGTCGCTCATCATCGAGGAGCACTACATCCCGAGCTTCAAGCCTTCGAAAACCTTCGTGGCTAAAATCAAAAACAGCAAGAAAGTAAAGACCACGGCTGCCAAAGCCTAGCTTTCGGTTGTTGATTACTAGCTAACTACCGGCTGTGCCGCCGGTGTCTTTCCGAAAATGGGAAGCCCGGCGGCCGGCTATTTTCTATGGCTGCTACCGCCTCTCGTCCCGCCGCTCACCAAGTACTGGTTCTGGTCCTCGCATTAGCGTTGGTCGGGGGCCTGTTTGTGCTCCCCAAGGGCATTGTGAAGCCCAAGGAAGGGAAGGCAGAGCTGACCAAGGATGCAGCCCGCACGGCCAACCGCGACGGTGGCGGCCCAGCCACCAACGGCTCCAAAGCCGATGCGTCGTCGGGTCCCGTATCGGCCGAGGCCGGGCCCACTACCTCCCCGGAGGGCCCCACGGCCGCCGCGCCCCACACCACCACTACCCCGGTCCAGCGCCAGGAGCTGAACCGCTTGCTGGGCCAATTTGCCAAAGCCGGTACCCCGGCCCAAAAGGCCGAGGCGGCCACGCTGCTGGCCCGCCGCTACGAGAACGTGCAGCGCTTCGACAGCGCCGGCTATTACTACGAGCAGGTGGCCGCAGCGCAGCCGGGGCCCCAGGCGTTGCAACAAGCGGCCGATGCTTATTTCCAGGCGTTTAGCTTCGCTTCTTCCGATGAGCGCATCAAAATGCTCGGTGGCAAGGCCCGCGAGCTTTATACCAAGGTGCTGGCCAAGAGCCCTAACAACCTCGACGCCAAAACCAACTTGGGCATGGCCTACATGGCCTCTGATAACCCAGTGCAGGGCGTAACGCTGTTGCGCGAGGTGCTGGCCGCTGACCCCAACAACGAAAAAGCGCTGTACGACCTGGGCATCCTGGCGGTGCAAAGCAACCAGTACGATAAGGCCGTGGAGCGCTTCCAGCAGCTGGTGAAGGTGAACCCGAAGAACGTGAATGCCCAGTTTTACCTGGGCGTAACCTCGGCCCGGACGGGGGCCAAAGAACAGGCCCGCGCTGCCTTCACGGCAGCCAAAAGCCTCAGTGCCGACCCCGCCTTGGCCGCATCGGTCGAGGAAGAGCTGGCCAAGTTGAAATAATTGTAATTCAATCCCAAAAACTTAACCCACAAGCATATGCCCTGCGGTAAAAAACGTAAACGTCATAAAATTGCCACTCACAAGCGCAAGAAGCGCCTGCGCAAGAATCGCCATAAGAAGAAGTAAGCCGCCCCTCGGGGTGCTTTGGTAGCCAGCAGTTTCGGTTCGGAACCGGCTGGCTGCCCATCTCTCACAGTAGCCTCCCGGATGCGGCGGGTGTGTGCTTTTCCCGTGGCTCGCGAGGGAAGTCAGAACTTTGGGTTCTGGCTTCCCTTTTGCTGGTTCTAGGGTATTGCTATATATCCGTCCCTCGGAGCTACTTTAACCAAACAAGACATTGAGTAATGAATTAGTCATTAATTCTACTCAGGAAGGCGAACGGATTGCGCTGTTGCAGGATAAGCGGCTCATTGAGTACCACTTCGACCGCAACGACACCAACTATTCGGTGGGCGATATCTTCCTGGGCACTGTGAAAAAGGTGATGCCCGGCCTCAACGCGGCTTTCGTGGACATTGGCTACGAAAAGGACGCGTTTCTGCATTACGGCGACTTGGGTGAGCAATACCCGTCGTTCACGAAATGGGCGCGGAGCGTGCAAAGCGGCCGGGCCCCCGCAGCCAACCTCGACCAGTTCACCTTCGAGCCACCCCTCGAAAAAGTGGGCAAGGCCGACAGCGTGTTCAAGAAAGGCCAGCAAATTGTGGTGCAGGTCATCAAGGAGCCCATTTCCACCAAGGGGCCCCGGGTGAGTACCGACATCTCGATGGCGGGCCGTTACCTTGTGCTGATGCCGTTTTCGAACACGATTAGCGTGAGCAAGAAAATTGTGAGCAAGGGGGAGCGCGACCGCCTCAAGCGCCTCATTGCCAGTATTAAGCCCGAAAACTTTGGCGTCATCATCCGCACCGTGGCGGAGGGACGCGACGTGGCTGAGCTGGACAAGGACATGCAAGACATGGTGGGCAAGTGGGAGCAGCTGTACACCACGCTGCGCACCGCCAAGCCCAACGACAAGGTGCTGGGCGAGCTGGGGCGCACGTCGTCGATGCTGCGCGACATGCTCAACGAGTCGTTCGACAGCATTCTGGTCGATGCCCCGGCCATGTACGAGGAGATGCGCGACTACTTGCAGAAGATTGCGCCCGACAAGCTCGGGCTGCTGAAGCTGCACAATACCAAAGTCAAAGTCTTCGAACAAACCGGCATTGAGAAGCAGCTTAAAACGCTGTTTGGCAAGACCGTGACCGTGCCCGGCGGCGGCTACCTCGTTATCGAGCACACCGAGGCCCTGCACGTCATCGATGTGAACTCGGGCAGCAAAAGCAACCAGGAGAACGATCAGGAAGCCACGGCTTTGATGATTAACCTACTGGCGGCTAAGGAAGTGGCTCGGCAGTTGCGCTTGCGCGACATGGGCGGCATCATCGTGGTGGACTTCATCGACATGCGCGCCGCCGAAAGCCGCAAGAAGGTGGAGGACGCCGTGCGCGACGTGATGAAGGCCGACAAGGCCAAATTCACGGTGCTGCCGATTACTAAGTTTGGGCTGCTGCAAATTACTCGGCAGCGCGTGCGGCCAGCCGAAACCATCGTGACCGGTGAGGTATGCCCCACCTGCGGTGGTACGGGCCGTATCTCAGCCTCCATTCAAGTGACGGACGATATCGACAACAGCATCGACGACTTGCTGGTGGCCCAGAACCAATCGGGCCTCACGCTGTCGGTGCACCCCTTCCTGTATGCCTACTACACAAAGGGCCTGGTTTCGCGCCAAATGAAGTGGTACTTGAAGTACTACAAGTGGGTGAAGCTGGTGAACGACAGCAGCTTGGGCCTCACCGACTACCGGATCGAGGACGAGCGCGGTGAAGAAATTCAGCTCCGCTCAATGGCTGCTGCCATGAGCAAAGTGCAAGACCGAGAAATCGAATTCACCGACTAAAATCGCTGATTAGACTTATCAACCGTGATTGCGCTGATTCTTGAGGCAATAAGGTTGACACATCAAAAAGCCCCGACTGCAATTTGCAGCCGGGGCTTTTTGTTGACACACTTTGACGAGCTAAAAAACTAGCGCAATCACGGTTAATCAGTCTAATCAGCAATTAGAACTTCATGCCCAGGTCAAGCGCAAACACGTTGTTTTTAATAGCAACGTCGCTGAAGCCCCGGGTCTTTTCGAAGTAGTGGTCGAGGTTGACCAGGCCACGGTGGTAGCTGAGGCCCGCCAGCAGCTTGGTGCTGTGGCCCAGCTGGTACTCGACCCCGGCTCCCAGCAAGGCGTTGACATCGAGCACGAAAACGTGTTCCGAAGCTTTAGTTTCGTTGTTGTTATTATAGGGATCCTGGTAGAATTTTTCGTTGTTGATGCGGGTAGCGATGGGGGCGGCAAGCGAGCCGCCGAGCTGGAAGTAGAGCCGCGTGGCGGGGGCCAACTCGTTGGTAAAGAGCTTGAGGGTAACGGGAAGCTCGATGTACTGGGTGGCAATTTTCTGGTTGACGCGGGTGCCAATCGAAGACGAAGAAAGCGGATTGCGTTCAGTGTAGGAAATAGTGCCGCCCTTACCCGTCAGGGCCAGGCCGGTGCCGAAGGCATAATTCTCACCGAAGAAATAATCCACAATTAGGGCCCCGGCGAAGCTGAACTTGCTGCTCTCGTTGGCAAAGGCGGTGGACGAGGGCGATTCGGCGCGCAGGTAGCTGACGGATGGTGACACTTTGACGCCGATTTCGACTTGGGCCGAAGCGGCCGTGGCGCTGGCCACGAGGGCGGATAGCACGAGGAATAGTTTCTTCATAAGATGGGGGCGAAAGAATGCGGCGGTAAGTGCGGGCCCGGGCCCGGGTTATGGCTAATTTTACCCGAAAGTAGAAACGCGTGGACAAGAAAAGAATTGCCAAATTAGGGCCCTGGTCCGTTTTGCTGGCCGCTGGGCTGGTCCTAGTGGGCTGTGGCCGCAGCCAACCCGCTGGCTGCCGGCCCGATGCCGCTGCCGATGCCCCCATGCCCGCCGTACAGGTTCAGCGGCTGGAAGCGGCGTTTTTTAAAATTCAGGGCCCCGGCGGCGCGGTGGCGTTTATGAACGCGCACCCGGCGTTTGCCCGTTTCTACTTGCAGCGGCGCACCGCCACCGATACCACTGGGGCCACCGCCCTGGCCCGCTTGGCCGCCGAGCCGCACCTGCGCGAGCTGGCGCAGCAAACGGCCGCCGCCTTCCCCGACAGCGCCGCGTTGGGCCGCGACCTGGGGGCCCTGTTTGGGCGGGTGAAGTATTATTTTCCGGAGTTTAGGGCCCCGCGGGCAGCCACGTTTGTGAGCGGGTTTGAGGGCAAGGATATTTTTGTGAACGACAGCTTGCTCGTGCTAAGCCTTGATTGGTTTGCGGGGCCCAAGGCCACGTTCCGGCCCGTGGAAATGCCGAAGTACATTCTGCGCAACTACACCCCGGCCAGCCTGATGCCCTCACTGGCGCTGCGGGTGGCCACCAAGTACAATCGCCACGAGCTGACAGCCAATACAATGCTCGACGCGATGGTGAGTGGCGGCAAGGCGCTGTACTTTGCGGGCCGGGTGCTGCCCTGCGCGCCCGATTCGCTGCTGTTGGGCTTTACCGGGAAGGAAGTGGTGGGCGTAACGGCCAACGAAGGCAAGATATGGGCCCACTTCTTGGAGCAAAACCTGCTGTACAACACCACACCTTTCACCATCCAGAAGTACGTGGGCGAGCGGCCTAATGTGCCCGAGATTGACGCCACCTGCCCCGGCCGGGTGGGCCAGTGGGTGGGCTTACAAATTGTGCGCAAGTACATGGACGAGCACCCCGACGTGACCCTGGCCCAACTCATGGCCAAACGCAACGCCCAGGAACTGCTCAACGAATCGCACTACCGGCCTAAGCGCAAGTGAGTTGGTTAATGTGTGAGTTGGAAGGAATGGATTAGTAATTCATTTGTAGCCATTCGCTCATTCACTGGCTCACTCATTCGCTCATTTACCGACTCACTCTATAAATGCCTCCGTGCACATTGCGGTCTTTAGCCAGTACCACACCAACCCAGACTGCCCTGCTACTAGCCGGCACTACGCATTGCTGGCCCACATCGCCCAAACGCACCGGGTAACGCTGCTCACCACGCCCGCCTGGCGCGGGCAGCGGCTAACGCAGGAGTTTCCGTGGGTGCCGGCCGGGGTGGAAATTTGTGAAGCCAACGTTCCGTACGACAATAAGATGGGCCCGGGGCGCAGGGCCCTGGCGTTTGCGCAGTACGCGGCGTGGGCGGTGCGGGCGGGGCTGCGCATGGCGAAGCCCGACGTTATCTGGGGCATCAGCACGCCGCTGACGGCGGCTTGGGCGGCTGCGCAGGTGGCGCGCTGGCGGCGGGTGCCGTGGGTGTTCGAGGTACAGGATTTGTGGCCGGCGTTTCCGGTGGCGATGGGCGCCGTGCCCACGGCCCTGGCCCGCCAGCAGCTGTTTGCGCTGGAGAAGCGCCTGTACCACAGCGCCCAGCACATTTTGCCGCTCTCGCCCGATATGACGCGCTACGTGACGGGCTTGGGCATTGCCGACGAAAAAGTAACCACCGTGCTCAACGGCACCGACCTCGACCTGGCCGCCCGCGCCACGCCCACGGCCGTGGCAGCGCTGCGGCAGGCGCAGGGCCTGGCCGGGAAAAAAGTGGTGCTATACGCCGGCACCTTTGGCCGGGCCAACGACATTCCCACACTGGTGGCGGCGGCCGAAGCGCTGGTAGCGGCCGACCCCGATGCCGTCTGGCTGTTTTTGGGCCACGGCTACCACGAGCCGCTGGTGGCGGCGGCGGCGGCGCGCTGGCCCGGGCGCATCCGGCTGGTGGGCGGGCAGCCGCGCCACGCGGTGTTTGCCTGGTTTGGCTTGGCCGACGTGGCGCTGGTGTCGTTTCTGAGCCTTCCGGTGCTCGACGCCAATTCACCCGCTAAGCTATACGATGCGTTGGCGGTGGGCACGCCGGTGGTCGTCACCAACCAAGGCTGGACCAAAACACTGCTTGAAACCCACGGCTGCGGCTGGTACACCCCGGCCGGCGATGCCCCGCACCTAGCCGCCCGACTGCGCGAACTGTTGGCCCAACCCGCGCAGCTGCACGCCGCGGGCCAGCGCGGCAGGGCCCTGGCCACCCAGGCATTTGACCGGCAACGGCTGGCCGCGGTGGTGCAGCGGGTGCTGGAAAACGCCGCGCAGTAGGGGCGGCTGCTGGGGCCCCCAGCGCGGTCAGCGGGCTTACTGGGGGCTAGCGCCTGGCTTGGCCGCCTTGGGCTTTGGGCTGGCTTTGGGCTGCGCTGCCTTGGGTTTAGCTACCTTATCTGGGGCGAGGCCTGCCAGCGGGGCCACGTTCTTTTCAAAGTATAAACAGCTGGGTGCCAAGGGGCAAATGCCGCACTTGGGGCTGCGGGCCACGCAGATGTAGCGGCCGTGCAGAATCAGCCAGTGGTGGGCTTTGGGGATAAGGGCCTGGGGGATGTGGCGGACCAAGCCTTTTTCGACGGCCAGGGGCGTGGTGGCGGTTTTAGGCACCAGGCCCAGGCGGTGCGACACCCGGAACACGTGCGTATCGACGGCCATCGCCGGTTGGTTGTAGATGACGGATACCACCACGTTGGCCGTTTTGCGGCCCACGCCGGGCAAGCGCTGTAGCTCGTCGAGCTGGCTGGGCACCTCGCCGCCGAAGTCCTCCGTCAGCATGCGGCCCAAGCCGGCTAAGTGCTTAGCCTTGTTGTTGGGGTACGAAACGCTGCGGATAAAAGGAAAAATGTCGTCGGCCGCCGCCGCGCCCAGGGCCCCGGGGGTGGGGAAGGCGGCAAGCAGGGCCGGCATCACCAGGTTCACGCGTTTGTCGGTGCACTGAGCGCTCAGCACCACGGCCACGATGAGCTCATAGGGATTGCGGTAGAGCAGCTCGGTTTCGGGGGCCGGGAAGTGGGCGGTGAAATAATCGAGGAAGAAGCGAAACCGCTCGGGACGGGTCATAAAGGAAGGATTGGCGCGGCCGGTAAGCAAAAAACCATCCCAGGCGCTGCGGTGGGCAGCGCTTGGGATGGCAAAGGTCGGGCGAAATTCCGGGGCCTAACTACCGGCCGGAAAGGTGCGCGAGTACTCTAAAATGCGGGCTGATACCGCCGGGCGGGGCTCGCAGCGCAGGCCTTCGAGGGTGCGCTGGGCCAGCAACAGGTCGGCGCAGGCTGTGGCCAACTCGGGGTCGTGCTGGAGGGCTTCTTCTATTTCGGGCAAGGCACTAGCTGGCAATTCGTTGTACACGTAGCGCAGTAGGGTCGTATAGGGTAAGGTTTGAATCATAGTAAGGTGGGTTTACGGCCATTTTCTTCCGTAGGTTTATCAGGGCGTAGCGCATCCGGCCAAGGGCCGTATTAATGCTTACCCCGGTGGCGTCGGCAATCTCTTGGAAGCTCAGGTCGCCGTAGTGGCGCATGAGCAGCACTTCCTTTTGGGCCGGCGGTAGCTCCTGGATGAGCGCCCGCAGGCGGCTGTGGGTTTCTTCGCGGGCCAGCACGTCGTCGGCCCCTTCCTCGGAGTGAGCGAGTGAGTTAGCTAGGGGCCCGTCGCCGTCGAGGCTGAGGTGGGGGGCGCGCTTGCCGCGGCGAAAGGCGTCGATGGCCAGGTTGTGCGCAATGCGGCACAGCCAGGGTCCAAACTTGCCTTCGTCGTTGTAGCGGCCACTTTTCAGCACGTGGATGGCTTTAATGAATGCGTCTTGGAGAAGATCTTCGGCCGCGTCTTCGTCGCGGACAATGAGCAGGATGGTCGTGAATGTGCGGCTTCGGTGCCGCTCAAGCAGCAGCGCAAAGGCAGATTCCTGGCCGGCCAGGTAAAGCGAAACGAGCGCGGAATCGCTCAACTGCATGGATTCCATAAAGGACTACGGATAAGGAGAACGTAGAGCTTGAATCGATAGTATGCAGCTTAAGAGATTACAGAAAATAAAACGGAAGATACCGGTTGCCAGTAGAGCGTTGCAAGCGGTTGCCAAATTTAGCGGCGCAATTGGTGCTTGCGCAAGGCAGTCGGAGCAAAAATGACAAAATATTTTCAATAAGTGGCGCAACCTTCCCAAAAACTTCACGTCGGAGCCCGATGTGCGCCCGGGGCCCTAGCCCTCGGCTTGGGCTAGCCAGAAATGGGCGGCGGCCTCGTCGGTAAAAGTGGCGATGCGGCAATCGGTGCTGGCGGCCGAAACCACGGCCGTAACGGCCTGCCGCGCCCGCAGCGGCGACACTAGAAACGCGAGCCGCACCGGGGCCCCGTAGCGCCCCCGCAGCCCCGGCGCAAAATTGGTGCCGAACCAGGCATTCACGGCGGGTTCCGTTACGTCTTCGCGGCGGCGCAGGTCGAGTAGCCAGCGGCTGCACCCGGCCGCATCGGCGGCGGCGAGTACGGCCTGGTAGCCGGCTTGTAGCTCCTGGGGCGTGACTTCGCGCTGCCAGCGGGCAATGAGGGCCGGCAGGTCAGGGCGGTACACGAGGTCGAGGCCGTGATTGGACATTGCTAAGGCTGGCGCGTTGCGCAATGTAAGCGCTGGCGGGGCGTACCGCAAGCGCTACCATGGACCCGGCGCGGGGCAGGCTACCTTTGCCCAGCGGGGCCGGCAGCGCGTGCTGGCCCGGCGTTTCTGTATGGACCCTGCTTCGCCCGCCGCCCCCGCGGCCCCCCACGACCCCTACGCGGCCCTGCGCCTGCCCGATTTTCGCCGCTACGTTACGGCGCGCGCCCTGTTCTCCATCGCCACCCAAATTCAGGGCGTCGTTGTGGCTTGGCAGATTTTTAAGCTCACCAACGACCCGCTGGCCCTGGGCCTCATCGGGTTGGCCGAGGCCATTCCCAGCATCACGGTGTCGCTCTACGCCGGGCACGTGGCCGACTCGGTGCGCCGCAAGCGCATTGTGGTGCCGGCGGTGCTGGTGCTGGTGCTGTGCGCCTTCACGCTGTGGTGGCTGGCCCACCCCTTGCAAGAGGCGCTGCTGGAACGCGGCCGCCTCAACCTCTCGGCCCTGCACGCCACCGTGGTGTGGCCGCTGTACCTGGTTATTTTCGTGAGTGGCATTGCGCGCGGGTTTCTCAGCCCGGCGCTGTTTGCCTTCATGCCGCAGCTGCTGCCCGACCGCACCCACTTGCCCAACGCCATCACCTGGAGTTCCACAACCTGGCAGGCGTCGGCGGTGCTGGGGCCGGCCATTGGCGGGCTGCTCATCACGTACCTGGGCATCGAGTTTGCCTACGGCGTCGATTCGGTGCTGGAAACGCTGGCGCTGCTGTTTTTCGTCAGTATTGCCAGCCGCGAGCTACCCCCCATCGAGGGCGAGCGCCTGGGCCTGGCCGAAAGTATCACCAGCGGTATCAAGTTCATTTTCAGCAATCAGCTGGTATTGGCGGCGTTGTCGCTCGACATGTTTGCGGTGCTTTTTGGGGGCGCGGTCGCGCTGCTACCCTTTTTCGCAGCCAACGTGCTGCACAGCCCCGGCTCGTTTGGCAGCCTGCGCGCCGCTCCCGCCGTGGGCTCGGTGCTGATGGCCATTTTCCTCACCTTCTCGCCCCTCAAAAAAGGTGCGGGCCGCAAAATGTTGTGGGCCGTGGCGGGCTTTGGGGCGGCCACGGTGGCCTTTGCGCTGTCGCGCAACATCTACCTCTCGTTTTTTCTGCTCTTCCTCACCGGCGTGTTCGATGCCGTGTCCGTCATTGTGCGCTCCACTTTGGTGCACACCTACACGCCCGAATACATGAAGGGTCGCGTGTCGGCCGTAAATAGCATTTTTATTGGTAGCAGCAACGAAATCGGCAGCTTTGAGAGTGGCGCCGCCGCCAAGGCCATGGGCACCGTGCCCAGCGTAGTTTTTGGCGGCCTCATGACGATGGGCATCGTGGCCTTCACCGCTTGGCGCGCCGATAAGCTGCGCAAGCTGGAAATGGGCGCGGGCAGTAAATAGCCGCCCGCTGGGGCCCTGGGGGCCTTAGTCGCAGCGCACGTAGGGCCGCAGCTTGGCCCAGTCGTCGGGCTTGAGGGTCGGGATTTGCTGCAAGTCTTCGGGCTTGTGGTAGGGGCCGTGCTGCTTGCGGTAGGCCACGATGAGGCGCGCCAGCGGCTTGCGGATGTAGGGGTGCAGGTACAGCTCGTCGAACGTGGCGGTGTTGACGTTCACCAGCTGCGGCGCGAAGCCCGGCCGCACGAACGTGTACTTGCGCAGGCTGTCCACCAAGTCGGGGGCGTCGCGCAGCACGAATATCTCGCCGAGCTGGTCGGGCCGCAGGTATCCACCAAGCTGGTTGCGGTACTGTACCACCCACTTGGCCCGGCCCGCGCCAATGCCGCGGATTTGCATGAGTTGCGTGGTGTCGGCTGCGTTCAGATCGAAGGGCTGGAGATGCTTGGGCTTGCTGGGAAATTTGTTGGGGAATTTGCTGTCGGCGAAGGGCGGGAATTTGCTGGGGCCCCCAGCGGCGTAGGCCGGCCGCTCGCCGCGGCCTGGCAGCGCCTCGGGCAGCTGCATGAAGGGCGCCAGCCGCTGGTACACCGAATCTTCCAGCCCGTACATCTTCTTAATCTGCGCCTTGGCGCGGAAGCCGCCCGCCGCGTCGCGGTACTTCACGATGCGCCCGGCCACGAAGTGCGGTACGCCGCGGGCCTCCCAGCCCTCGGCCGTGAGGGCGTTGGGGTCGAAGGGCCCCAGGGGCACTTGGGCCACGGCGGGGTAGCGCGCGGCCCGCTCGAAGGGGCGCGGGGCGTAGGTGCGGCCCGGGGCCCTATTGGCGGCCAGGTTGGCCGCCAGCTGGTCGAGCTGCTGCTGGTCGGCGGCGGGCAGGTACTGGGGTTGGGCGGGGTGCCAGAGCAGCGGCAGCAACAGGGCCCCGGCCAGCACGGCCAGCAGCCCCACCATGCCCCGGGCCTCGGCGCGCGAGTAGCCCATGTAGCGCCGCGCCCAGCGCAGGGGCCCCGCATCGGCCCAGGAGCGCCGGGGGCGCGGCGAAGGTTTCATATCGAAGAGGTTGAGCACCAGTCGAAACAGGTGCGAAAACTGAAGGGTAGGATGGCTGGACGCTTTAGCAGGTGCGCAGCCTCTGCAATGTTACTGGGTTAGCGGGGCCCCAAATAGCGCCATTGGTAATTGAGCAGAGTTCTAGTAGTGTCCAGGGCCCTCAGCGGCTGGCGTGGGCTGATACCCAATCGCCGATGATTTGCAAGGCGCTGGGCGCGAAGGTCTCTTCAATGGTGCCGTACTCGCTGACGGCCCCGGTGGAAGCGGTTTGGAACAGGTGGTTGAGGCCGGGCAGGGCTTGGGTGGTCACGTCGCGGTTGCCGCCGGCTTTGAGGCCCTGGGCTAGGGCCGCCAGGTTGGGGGCGGCGGCTACTTGCACGTCCTTCATACCATCTAGGGCCAGCACCGGGCAGTGCACGTGGGGCAGGGTTTGGGCGGGGCGGTCGGCCAGCAGGTGGCGGTAAGCGGGTGAGAGCAGCACGTTGATTTTCCCGTCGGCCTGCGCTAGGGCCCCCGGGCTGGCCGCGCCGCCGGCCCCTAGCAAGGGGCGCAGCTGAGCGCGGGCCTGGGCATCGTCGGGCGTTTGCTCCACGATGGTCAACAGCTGGCGCTGCGTTTTTTCGGTGCTCTGCAACTGGGTCGGGGTGGCGCCGGCCAACTTATTCAAGGCCAGTACTTGCTGCACAATCAGCTCATTACCGGGCAGACCGGGGGCGGCCAGCAGCACTAGGAAGTTGGGGCCCTGGGGCTGGCTGGTGGCGGCAATGGCGGCGGTGCCGCCCTCGCTGTGGCCCAGCAGCCCCACGTGCGCCGGGGCTATTTTGGGCTGGGCTCGCACGAAGGCCAGCGCCGCTAGGGCATCGGCGGCGTAATCGGCGCTGGTGCTCGTGGCCTGCGAGCCGCCCGACTGACCCACGCCGCGGTCGTCGAAGCGCAGCACGGCAATGCCGCGCCGGCTGAGGTAGTCGGCCAGCACGGCAAAGGGCTGGTGGCCAAACAGGGTTTCGTTGCGGTCTTCGGGCCCCGAGCCCGTCAGCAGTACCACGGCCGGGAAGGGCCCCGGGCCAGCCGGCGTAGTGAGGGTGCCGGCCAGCACCACGCCGGCCGCGGCGTTAGTAAAAGTCACGTCGGCCGCTTGGTACGGGAACGGCGGCTTGGGTGCCTGGGGCCGGCGGGGGCCCGCCGGTGCTCCCGCCGCGGCGCGGGCCAGCGTGAGGGGCAGGGCCTGGCCGCTCTGGTGCCACTCACCCACCAGCTGCTGACTGGCGGCGGCGCGGCGGCCGGCAAAGTAGGCTTTGGCCTGGGGGAAGCGCAGGTACACGCTGTCGGCGGTGGGGGCGGTGAATTGCAGCGGCAGGCCCCGGGCGTTTTGCAAGGGCACGTCGAGCGTGGCTGTGCAGGGGCCCCCGGCGGGGTCGGTGAGGTGGGCCGTGAGGGTGAGGGGCCCCAGCGTGCCCGTCCAGTCGCCGGTGAGGCTGGCGGGGCTTTGGGCGTAAGCCCCAAAGGGCAAGGCCAGCAGCGCCGCCCGGCTTAGGAGCCCGCTGGCCTGCCTGGCAGCGTCAAAGAATAGCGATAGAAACATGCCGCAATACTACGGCCGCCGGGCCCTAGCTGCGGGCCCGGGCGGGGTGGGTGGGCTTGCGCGGGGCGGGGCGCTTCACGGTTACGGGCAAGGGGGCCCCGGGTAGCTTGGTTTGGAGCGCCACCCAATCGTGGATATTCTTCAAAGCTTCGGGCGAAAACGTGGGCTGCTGGGCCCCGTCCACCACGGGCCATTCCTCCAGCTCGGGCTGAAACAGGTGGTTCACGCCTTCGAGGCGCGTAGCCGTGGCTTGGCGGTGGGCGCGGCGCAGCGCCTTGAGCATGGGCGACATGTTCTGGCGCGCCGACACTTGCAGGTCCTCTGTGCCGTTGAGTAGCAGCACGGGGCACTGCACTTGGGCCAAGCGAACTTGGGGGTCGAAATCAAAGAAATAGCGCGACCAGGGTGAGGTGAGCTGCGCCGCCCGGGCCTTGGCCATGCCGGCATCAATGCCAGTGTTCACGCCGGCGAGCAGGGCCGTAACCTTGGTGCGGGCCACGGCATTGTCGGGCGTTTGGCGGATGAGGTACACCGTGCGCTCAAAGGCATCCTGCGCGGCTTTTACCTGGCTGGGGTCGGCCCCAATCAGGCGCATGATTTCGCCCTGCTGGTGCCGCAGCACCAGCGAGCCGGGCTCGCCGTAGCCGGCCAGCGACACCACGAATGC
Organism: Hymenobacter nivis; assembly: GCF_006439025.1. GTDB lineage: Bacteria > Bacteroidota > Bacteroidia > Cytophagales > Hymenobacteraceae > Hymenobacter > Hymenobacter nivis_A. Next base: position 48,568 of record NZ_RCYZ01000009.1, on the reverse strand, counting down.
CGGCGTCCGGCCGCTGGGGGCCCCGGCGGCCAGCAGGGCCACGTTGGCCCCTTCGCCGTGCCCCACCAGGCCCACCCGCCCGCCCGACACCAAGGGCTGGGCGCGCAGGCAGGCCATGGCGGCCTGGGCGTCGGTCATGAGGTCGGCGGTGGTGGCGGTGGCGTAGGTGCCTTCCGACTTGCCCACGCCGCGGTCGTCGAAGCGCAGCACGGCAATGCCGTGGCGGGTGAGGTAGTCGGCCAGCTGGCCAAACATGTGGTAGCCCGATACTTCGGCGTCGCGGCCCTGGGGCCCCAGGTCAGAGAGCAGCACCACGCCCGGGAAGGGGCCCTCGCCGGCCGGCACCGTCACGGTGCCGCTGAGGTGCTTGCGGGTGGTAGAATTGAGGAACGTGACGTCGGATTCGCGGTAGGGCGGGGCAGCACGCAAGCGGCTGGCGGCCTGCTTCGAGGCCACGGCGCGCACCAGCACGAGCGGTGCCGTCAGGCCCGGCTGCGTCCAGGTACCGCTCAGGCTGGCCCCGTCGCCGATCACCTTACCCACGAAGCGGCTGCCGGCCTGCTCGATGCGCAGTGTAAGGTCGTCGCCCTTGAGCTCCACCTCCACCGGCATGCGGCTGATGCGCTGCTGCGGCGCGTCGAGGGCCGCGTAGTAGGTGCCGTTGCTGAGCGGCACGATGGTGATGTACAGCGTAATCTCGCCGCCGAGCAGCTTCAGGGGCCCCTTCCACTGGCCGTTGAGGGGCGCGGGGCCCGCCGGTGGGGGCCCCGCCGCGCGCAATGGCTGCGCCAGCGAAGCAAGAAGTAAGAACGCGGCGAGAATAAATTTAATCATAAAATAATGATAATAAAATTAGCTCAGAAATGATGGTGGGGGTATTTAGGGTTTAAAAATACAAAAAACGCTTCAATGTTAAGAAATTTCTCGGCGAATGGTGGCTGGGGCCCTGTATTTGGCCGCTGGGCGGCGGCCCAGCGGCGGTGGGCTTCCTTTGCGGGGCGGGCCAAATGCAGCCTGCGCCCGCAACCTTTTGCCCCCTGCCCGCTGTTAGCCTGTCTATGCCCAAAAATGACGCTCTGCAAGTGGCCGCCCCCGCGGCCGACCCGATTGACCAACTCGACCCCCGCGAGTTCATCCTCATCAAAAACGCCCGGGTTCACAACCTGAAAAACCTGAGCGTGGCCTTGCCCCGCAACCAGTTCATCGTCGTCACGGGCCTCTCGGGCTCGGGCAAGTCCAGCCTTGCCTTCGATACCTTGTACGCTGAGGGCCAGCGCATGTACGTGGAAAGCCTGAGCAGCTACGCCCGGCAGTTTTTGGGCCGCATGGACAAGCCCGATGTGGACTACATCCGCGGCATTTCGCCGGCCATCGCCATCGAGCAGAAGGTCAGCATCAAGAACAACCGCTCGACGGTGGGCACCAGCACCGAGATTTACGACTACCTCAAGCTGCTGTTTGCGCGGGTGGGGCGCACGTTTTCGCCCGTGAGCGGCGCGCAGGTGCAAAAGGATAACGTGGCCGACGTGGTCGATTTTTTGGGGGCCCTGCCCGACGGCACCCGCGCCACGGTGCTGGCCCCGCTGCCGCCGCTGGCCCCCGGTCGCACCCTTACTAAGGAGCTGGACTTGCTGCTGCAAAAAGGTTACAGCCGCGTGGTGGTGGGCGGCGAAACCGCGTTCATCGAAGACCTGCTGAGCGTGGGGGCCCCGGAGCCGAAAGGGGAGGTGTTCATCATGATTGACCGCGCCGTGCTGCACCCCGGCGACGAAGACCTGCTGTTTCGCCTCTCAGACTCGGTGCAAACCGCGTTTTTTGAAGGCCACGGCACCTGCATCCTGCGCCTGAACGACGACGAGACGCGCACCTTTTCCGATAAGTTTGAGCTGGACGGGATGACGTTTGAGGAGCCGAGCGTCAACTTTTTCTCCTTCAACAACCCGTACGGGGCGTGCCACACCTGCGAGGGCTTCGGCTCGGTGCTGGGCATCGACGAGGACCTGGTGATTCCGGACAAGAGCATGACCGTGTACGAGGGCGCCATTGCGCCCTGGCGCACCGAAAAGCAGGGCGAGTGGCTGAAGCCGCTGCTGAAGAACGGCATCCGGTTCGACTTCCCCATCCACCGCCCCTACAGCGACCTAAGCGAGGCCGAGCAGCGCCTGCTGTGGACCGGCAACAAGCACTTCCAAGGCCTCGACGCCTACTTTAAGTGGGTGAGCGAGCAGAGCCACAAAATCCAGTATCGGGTGCTGCAAAGCCGCTACCGGGGCCGCACCGTGTGCCCCGACTGCCGCGGCACCCGCCTGCGCAAAGACGCGCAGTACGTGAAAATTGACGGCCGCAGCATTGCCGACGTGGTGCTGCTGCCCATCTCGGGGGCCCTGGAGTTCTTCGCCGGCATGGCCCTGAGCGAACACGAAGCCAAGGTGGCCGAGCGCCTCGTCACGGAAATCACCAACCGCTTAGGTTATCTCAACCGCGTAGGCCTGGGCTACCTCACCCTCAACCGCTTGAGCAACACGCTGAGCGGCGGCGAGAGCCAGCGCATTTCGCTGGCCACATCGCTGGGCTCGGCGCTGGTGGGCTCGATGTACGTGCTGGATGAGCCCAGCATCGGCCTGCACCCCAAAGACGCTGAGCAGCTGATTGGCGTGCTGCGCTCGTTGCAGGAGCTGGGCAACACGGTGGTGGTGGTGGAGCACGAGGAGAAGATGATGGAGGCCGCCGACCAAATCATCGACATCGGCCCCGAGGCGGGCAGCGGCGGTGGCCACCTCATGTTCCAGGGCACGTACCCCGAGCTGCTGCGCGACACCGCCACCTACACTGGCAAGTACCTCAGCGGGGCCCTGGCGGTGAACGTGCCCGCCGTGCGCCGCCCCTGGCGCAACGCGCTGGAGCTGACCGGGGCCCGCGAGAACAACCTCAAGAACGTGAGCGTGAAGGTGCCGCTGGGCGTGATGACGGTGGTGACGGGCGTATCGGGCTCGGGCAAGTCCACGCTCATCAAGCGCATCCTGGCCCCGGCCCTGATGAAGCAGCTGGGCGGCGGCGCGGGCGAAAGCACCGGCAAGTTCGACAAGCTGACCGGCGTGCAGGGCCAGGTGTCGCACGTCGAGTTCGTGGACCAAAACCCCATTGGCAAGTCGTCGCGCTCGAACCCGGTGACGTACGTGAAGGCCTACGACGCCATCCGCACGCTGTTTTCGGACCAGCCGCTGGCCAAGGCGCGGGGCTTCAAGCCCTCGCACTTCTCGTTCAACGTGGACGGCGGCCGCTGCGAGGTGTGCCAGGGCGAGGGCCAGGTGAAGATTGAGATGCAGTTCATGGCCGACATCTACCTGACGTGCGAAAGCTGCGGCGGCCGCAAGTTCAAGCAGGACGTGCTGGACATCAAGTTCCAGGACAAGGGCATCGACGAGGTGCTGGAACTGACCGTGGCCGACGCCGTGCAGTTCTTCAAAGGCCAGCCCAAGGTGGCCGAGCGCCTCCAGCCGCTGGAAGACGTGGGCCTGGGCTACATCCGCCTTGGGCAGTCGGCCAACACGCTGAGCGGCGGCGAGGCCCAGCGCGTGAAGCTGGCCTCGTTCCTCACCAAAGGCGCTACGCTGCAGCAAGATAAGATCTTGTTCATCTTCGACGAGCCCAGCACCGGCCTGCACTTCCACGACATTGCCAAGCTGCTGGGGGCCCTAAATGCGCTGATTGAGCAGGGCAACTCGGTGCTCATCATCGAGCACAACGTGGACATCATCAAGTGCGCCGACTGGCTGATTGACCTAGGCCCCGAGGGCGGCCTCAACGGCGGCCACCTGCTGTTCGAGGGCACGCCCGAGGACCTGGTGAAGCTGAAAGACACCAACCACACGGCCCGCTTCCTGGCCGACAAAGTATAGGGCCCTATGCAGCTCGGAGCGGAAATAAAATTCACGGTAGGCACGGAAACGTTCCTTGATAGCACCGTATCGAAGGGCAGCGTAGGCGTCGTCTTTGAGGATGACGGTGATACCGGCTACCTCTACGCTGTGGCGCCGGGAGCCGAAATAACCATCCTTGACGCGCTTCATGTGTACGATGTCGCCAGTGTAACCGACCGACATATTCCTGTGAAGGCTCAGTTATTTTGGACAGTAGAGGAAACGGCGGCCGCGCTCGTCATCAACGGCCACTGCCACGCGCTATACGATTTCCAGCGCCGGGCCGGGTTTTGCCGCAGCGCCTTCCCGCCCGCGCCCCACGGCCAAGTTCCCAAGCGCGAACTGACCGACGAACTGGTGGAGCAGTATTTCGGGGCCTGAGCTGGCTACTGGCCGCGCTGGCGCATTTCCTGGCGCCGCATGGGCATTTTGTCCACCGTGCCGAACAGGTCGTCGGGCGTCAGGGGCGTGGCGCTACTGCGCTTAGCCCCGCCGTCTTTGCCCACCAGCACCACGCCGAACGCCGGCGGCCGCAGGCCCAGGCGCTGCGCCAGCTGGCGGTCGGCGGGGCTTAGCTGGTCATAGAGCACGCTGACGGCTTGCATGTCGCGCGCTTGCAGCTCGGCGGCGGCGGGGGCGAGCAGGGCCTGTTGGCGCTTAAAATCGGGGTTATCGGCGCTGGGGGCCCCAATTAGCAGGAAGCGGTGCCGGTCGCGGCCAGCGCGCAGGGTTTGCTGCAAGGGTGCCGCGGTGGGCGTTTGGGCCGCCGCCCAGGGCAGGGGCCCCAGAAGCGCGGCCATGAGGAAACAGAAATATTTCATGATGAATTGTTTTTCAACGAAGAGCCGTTAACCTTGCGGCCCCCTTCGGGCAACGCAACGCTAACAAAAACCGCTGGCTTTTTCGTTTGGCAGCCAGGCTTGCAGATGAAAAGTGGCAACTCGGAGAGTGGGGCGCGGAATTGGCCGGCTGGCTAGGTTACCAACCAAACCAGGGGTGCTGCTTTGCTCGTAATTACCTTTCCCCTGCCTCTGTAGCCATGTCCTCCGCCCATTCCCACCCACCCGACCACTACGCAGCCCCCAACCTCTCGGCCACCGGCCGCGGGTGGCGCTGGCTGGCGGCGGCAGCCATTTTTGGCAATATTTTCCTCAACTACTACTCCAACACGCACCCGCTGAACGGGCAGACAATGGGCACCGTGTCGGCTAAATACCCGACGCTGCTGACGCCGGCGGGCTACGCATTCAGCATCTGGGGCCTGATTTTTCTAGGCCTAGTTGTATATGCAGTGTGGCAGCTACTGCCGGCTCAGCGCCTGCTCTCGCTGCCCGACGCGCTTGCCAAGCCCCTGGCCCTGGCCAACGTGGCCACCGGCGCGTGGGTGGTGCTGTTTGCCTACGAGCTGATTCAGCCCAGCGTGGGCGTGATGCTGGTCATTCTAGGCACGCTCATTGCCGCCTACGGACGGGCCCGGCGGCGGGTGCTGGCTGGGGCGGCCCCGGCCTGGGCCAGCCTGCCGGTGGCCCTGTACCTGGGCTGGATTTCAGTGGCCTCGGTCATCAACGTCACCATTGGGCTGCAGCAACTGGGGTGGCAGCCAGTGCAGGGCGGGGCCATCGTGCTGGCCCTGGTTCTGCTGGTGGTGGTAGTGGCCCTGGGGCTGCTTGTGGCGCGGGTGTTTCAGGAAATGGCCTTTCCGCTGGTGATGGCCTGGGCCCTGGTAGCTATTTGGGTGGTGCGGCTGCGCGAAGTGCCCGAGCTGGGCTGGGCCGCCCTAGCCGGCGCGGCCGTAGTGGCCATTGGGGGCGTTGCGCTGTCGCGGGTGGGTGGCCGCCGGCAGCCCTGGGAGATTGCCACGGCCGCCGCCGAAGCCCAAAACGCTGCCCTGGCCCGTAGCCGCACCGCCGCCGAAGCTGCCGCGGCTAGCCAAAAGCCGGCGTAGCGCGCGCCGCGTAGCTTTGCGGGGTCTCACCTTCACTTTGTGCTATGCGTCAAAAATTCGTTGCCGGCAACTGGAAAATGAACCTCACCTACCCCGGGGCCCTCGCGTTGATTTCTGAAATCGCGGACCAGCTGGGTGCTGCCAAGCCTACCGACCCGGTGGTGGTGGTCTGCCCCCCGTTCCCCTTCCTGTCGGGGGTGGGCGAGCACCTGCCCAAGGGCGGATCTGTGCACCTGGGGGCCCAAAATGCCCACCATAAGGAGGGCGGCGCCTACACCGGCGAAGTAGAGGCCAAGATGCTGGTTTCGGTGGGCTGCGAATACGTGATCCTGGGCCACTCGGAGCGCCGCCAACACTTCCGCGAAGACGATGCGCTGCTGGGCCAGAAGCTGAAAACGGCCCTGGCCGCTGGCCTCAAGCCCATCTTCTGCGTGGGCGAGTCGCTCGAAACCCGTGAGGCCGACGAAACCTTCGATTTCATTGCCAAGCAGCTCAAGGACGGCCTGTTCCACCTCAGCAACGAGGAGTTTGCCCAGGTGGTCATCGCCTACGAGCCCGTGTGGGCCATCGGCACCGGCAAAACTGCCACCAGCGCCCAGGCGCAGGAGGTGCACGCCTTCATCCGCGAGCAGGTGGCCCGCGCCTACACCGCCGCTGCGGCCACCGACGTGTCCATCCTCTACGGTGGCTCGGCCAATGCCCAGAACGCCCGTGAGCTGTTTAGCCAGCCCGACGTGGACGGCGGCCTCATCGGCGGCGCTTCGCTGAAAGCAGCTGATTTTGTGGCTATTGTTCGGTCGTTTTAAGTGCCGGGGCCCGCTTTTTGCCTTTAGGGCCCCGTAGCTTTTTCGTCCTTTAACCCACCGCCCGCCCGTGTTTTTCTCTTTTCTCTGCGCGGCGCTGCTGGTGCTGGGGCCCCCGCCCACGCCAGGCGTTGGGGCCCCCAAGCCGGCCGCCAGCCGGCCGGTGCTTGTGGCCCGTAGCGGCTCCATCGACCCGTGCAAGGTGTTCGGTTCCATCTACCTCGAAACCGATCCGCGCCGCCGCGCCGGCTGCTTCGGCATCGTGTACGTGGAGCCCGACCAAGCCTTCGCCGATTTGCTGGTATTCAAAGAAGACAACAAGCTCTTTGCCGACAAGGCCGGGCTGTGGGCCGAGGCCCCCAACCGCGAGTTTGCTGACTACGTGCTGTTTGTGACGCCCACCCGCGGCTTGGCCGATTTCACGATTCACTACACGCCGGCGCGCTCCTTCGCGGGCTGCAAAACGCAGTAGCGCCGCCCGCTGGCCGCGCCGCCCTGCCAAAAGCCGCTTCCCCCAGGAAGCGGCTTTTTTTGTGGGGCCCCAAGTGGGGCCCCGGGCCGCCAGGGCGGGCGTATTTTGCCGCCGATGGAATTAGAACTACGTAATGTCTCCAAAGCCTTCGGGCCCAAAATCGTGCTGCGCGGCGTCAGCCTAACGGCCCGCACCGGCATGTGCGTGGGCGTGCTGGGGCGCAATGGCGCGGGCAAAAGCACGCTCTTCAACCTGCTCACCAACGTGCTGCTGCCCAGCCAGGGCCAGCTCCTCATCGACGGCGTGGCGCTGGGCGAGACCTTCCCCGTGGCCGTGAAGCGCCGCCTGGGGGCGCTGGTGAACCAGGCGTACTTGGTGGAGGAACTCACGGCCGAGGAGTACCTGCAATTCGTGGCCCGCATCTACGCGCTGCCCGATGCCCAGGCGCGCATTGCCAGCCTGCTGGGCCACCTGCTGGAAGACTACGAGGCCGTGCGCCGCAAGCGCCTGGCCACGTTCTCGACCGGCATGAAGCAGCGCGTGGCCATCGCCTCGTGCCTGCTGCACCGCCCCGAGCTGCTGATTCTCGACGAGCCCTTCAACGGCCTCGACGTGTTTGCCGCCGACCGCGTGCTGGGCCTGCTGCGCAGCTACCAGCCCCAGGCCCTCGCCTTCATCTCGTCGCACAACCTGGCCCACATCGAGCAGCTGGCCACCCACTTGCTGGTAATTGACGAGAACGAAGTGAAATTCTGGGGCACGATGGATGAGTTTGCCCACGGCAACCGCGCCGCCCTCAGCGATGCCCTGCTCCAGCTGCTGCACCCCGCCACCAGCCACACCCAGGACCTGACATGGCTGACCGCGCAACGCTAGGGCCCCCGGCCGCCGCGGGCCGGCTCGGCCACTTCCTGCCCTACCTGCTGGGCCACCGCCTGGGGGCCCTGTTTTGGCCCGCCGATGGGGCCTCGCGCGCCGGCATCTTGTTGCTGCTGGTCCTCACGGCTGGCTACGGCGCGGGCCTGGGCTACCTGCTGGGCCACGCCCACGCCCTGGACGCGGCCCTGCGAATCGACGAGCTGCTCCTGGCCCTAAACGCCACCCTGCTGGCCTCGGCGCTGCTCGTCGATTTCTTGCCCGGCCTGCGGCGCGTTGCCCGCGTGGTGCCCGAACATTTCCCGGTTTCGGCCCGCTGGAACGTAGTAGCGGCCTTCCTGCTCGATTTCATTACCCTGCGCCGGCTCATGCTGCTCGTGCTGCTGCTGGCGGCGCTGGCCGTGGCGCCCCGGCACGCGGGCAGCACCGGCTTCAGCCTGCTGCTGGTGCTGGGGGCCACGGTGTTCAGCTTCAACCTGCGGCTGCTGCTGGCGCTGGGGCGCTGGCGGCACCCGCTGCTGCTGGCCCACCTGGCCAGCCTGGGCCTGATGCTGTGGTGGCTGGCCCATCCGGGCGCGCCCTACGCGGCGGCGCTGGGCCTGGGCATGGCCCTGCTGCCGTGGGCATTGGGGGCGGCGCAGCTGGCCTGGCTGGGGCCCTATTTCAGCGCCCGCTTCCTACCTGCAGCTCCGGCTGCCGCCACCGCCCCTGCCGGGGCCCTGCTGCGCCGCCTGCCGCCCGAGCACCGCGCCTACCTGCGCCGCACGTGGGCCATGCTGGCGCTGGGCTTGGCCCTGAAGGTGCTGCTGCTGGGCCTGGCTCGGTGGCAGCTGGCCAACGGGCTGGGCATCGGCAAGCAGTACACGTTCTACCTGGGCCTGGCGGGCATCAGCGGCTTCACCTACATCAACAACAACCTGTTTGGCTTCGTGCAGGCGCTGGCAGCCAACGAGTTGCTACGCCTGGGCCTCACGCGGCGCGTGCTGGGGCTGTACCTGCGGCTGGTGGGGCCCGTGGTGGTGCTCGATGGCCTGCTGAGCGTGCTGCTGGTGCTGGCCCTGTTTCCCCGCGCGGTGTGGCCCTACCTGGGCCTAGTGCCGCTCTACGGCCTGGCGCTCAGCAGCCTGGGGCTGTGGGGCAGCCTCTACCAGGCCAAAACGGTGAGCAAGGCCATCAATTTTTCCAACGTCAACAAAAACAACAGCTTCCTGATGGGCCTGGCCACGGTGGCGGTGGCGGCCGCGCTGTACTTCCTGCCCGGGTGGTGGGCACGGGTGGCGCTGGCCCTGGCCCTGGCCGCCTCGGCGTGGTGGCCCGTGCGGGCGGTGCTGCGCAACGACGGGCCCCTGCGCCGCCGGCTGTGGCGCGGCATCGGGGCCTGATTTTTCGGCGACCTTTGCGGCCGTAACAGGAATTGAAAATTAAAGATGAGGAATTAAAAATGGCCAAATCGGGCCTTGAATCCCCTCATTTTTAGTTTTTAATTCTTCATTCTTAATTTCTCTTACCGCATGGATTTTATTGAACTGACCGTTGAGGCCCCCCGCGAGCTGGCCGACATCCTGGTGGCCGAGCTGGGCGAAGTAGGCTTTGACACTTTCGAAGACAACGACGCCGGCTTTTGCGCCTACACCACCGAGGCCGCGTTCGACCCCGACGGCGTGGCCGAAATCATGGCCCGCTACGAGGCCCTGGGCGAGCTGAGCCACTCGCACCGCGTCATTACCCGCCAAAACTGGAACGCCGAGTGGGAGAAAAACTTCCAGCCGCTCATCATCGCCGAGCGCGTGTCGGTGCGGGCCCCGTTCCACCCCGAGCCCGCGGGCGTCGACTACGACATCGTGATTATGCCGCGCATGTCGTTCGGCACGGGCCACCACGAAACCACGGCCCTGATGATTGAAAACCAGCTCTATATCGACCACCGCGGGCTGCGCGTGCTCGACATGGGCTGCGGCACGGGCATCCTGGCCATCATGGCCGAAATGCTGGGGGCCCGCCAGGTGCTGGCCGTCGACGTGGAGCCCTGGACCGTGGAAAACGCCGCCGACAACGCCGCCGAAAACCAGTGCCGCACCATCGAGTGCCGCCTGGGCGGGGTAGAGGTGCTGGCCGGCGAAGCGCCCTTCGACCTCATCTTGGCCAACATCAACCGCAACGTGCTGCTCGAAGACATGCACGCCTACGCCGCCCTGCTGCCGGTGGGCAAGCCCATCCTGTTCAGCGGCTTCTACGAGGAAGACTTGGATAAAATAAAGAATGAAGCGACGCGTCACGGCCTGGTTTACGAGCGCCACCGCACGCTGCGGAGCTGGGTATCGGCACTTTTCGTAAAAGCGTGAGAAAATTATAACATATCAAGATAATTCACTTAAATATTTGATAGAAAGGAGATTGAAATATAATAATTAGGGCCCTGGGCACGTTTTTCCCGGTGCGGCGCGTTGCCGTACCGGGCAGGCGGGCCGGGGCAGGGGGCAGATGTCCCGGCAATTTCCGAAATTGTAGCCCCGACGCTGCACCTGCGCTATCAATCCTTGGGGCGCGGCGGGTTTTAGATTGCTATTGCTATGAGATATCTCCTCGTTGCGGCCGCCTTGGCGGCCGGTGTATTGGGTGCGACCCGGCCGGCGGCGGCCCAGGCCGTGCCGGCCGCCAAGGCTGCGGCCACGCCGCCCGCGGGCCCCACCCGCGGCAAACTTTCGTCCGAGCCTGCCCAATTCATTGTGGACGTGCAGGCCATGCTGGCCAGCACCAACAACGCCCCGGCCAAGGCCGTGGGGGCCCAACTCCAGCAGCTGTGGGGCGGCGGCAGCTTCACGGGGCCCCAGCAGGCGCGCATCGTGGAGGTATCGCAGGCCATGCTGGTCAAGAAATTCCGGCCCCGGCCGCAGTTTGAAACGTTTTTCAAGGCCCTGATTGGCGCGGCCACTACGGCCAAGCTCAGCCCCGCGCAGCTCGACCAATACCTCGATGTGCTGGCCCAGACGCTGGACAAAGAACCCGCCACGGAAACTGATAAGTTTCTCACTTCCAGCAGCCGGTTCCTGAACGGCGGGTACCTGTACCGCTCGGGCTTCAACTCGCTGCGGGCGTCGGGTGGCACCGTTTCGTTTGCCTATTCGCCCATTGCGGCCCCGGTTTCCAACCTGGAGTTTGGGGCCCCCACGCCGGTGAAGGACGAGCCGCTACCGGCCGCCAAGCCCGCCGCCAAACCGGCTGCTAAGGCCGCTCCCAAGGCTGCCGCCAAGCCCGTGGCCAAAAAGAAAAAAGCCAGCAGCGGCTGGGATACGTCCGACCTGTGGTCGTCGCCGGCGGCCAGCAGCGGCTGGGGCGACAAGGACGACGGCTGGGGCAAGGCCGACGACGGCTGGGGGGCCCCCGCCAAGAAAAAGGCCCCGGCCAAAAAAGCCGTAGCCAAGGCGGCCCCCAAAGCTGGGGCCCCCGCCAAGGCCGCACCCGCCCCGGCTACAGAAACCGCCGCTACCCCGGCCGCCAACGCCGCCGACTTTGCGCCCAGTACCGCCGGCTTCGAGCCCAGCGCCAGCTACGATGCCTACTACCCACCGCCCACCCGGGGCGCCGTGCTGGTGGTGAAAGACGCTGAGCTGGTGATGGGCACGGCCGGCGACTCGGTGGCCCTGCACCAGGTGAGCGGCACGGTGGTGCCCGGTACCAGCCGCTTCGTGGGCACCGGCGGTCGGTTTGACTGGACGATTAAGAACAACCCCGTGACGGCCGTGCTCGGCGGCTTCGACTTCGACCTGAGCAAGCCCGAGTTCACGGCCCAGCCCGTGACGCTTACCTATGAGGCCCTGCTCGAAGCGCCCGTGAAGGGGGCCCTGAGCTACCACAGCGTGCGCCGCAAAGCCGGGGCCGCCGACAACGGCTACCCGCGCTTCATCTCCCTCACCAACGATGCCCGCCTGAAAAACCTGGGCAGCAACATTGCCTACCGCGGCGGTATCTCGCTGGCCGGCAGCCGCTTGCTGAGCGCCGCCCTCGATGGTTCGCTGGCTACGCTGGTGGTGAGCGAGGGCGGCCAGCGCAAGTTCCGGGCTGCCTCGCGGGCCTACATTCTCAGCGATTCGGTGATTACCGCCGGCCGCGCCGCCGTCACCATCTACCAGGGCCAGGACTCGCTGACGCACCCCGGCGTGGCGGTGCGCTACCTGCGCGACAAGCAGCTGCTGCGCCTCTCGCGCGAGGACGGCCTCTACAAGAATACGCCCTTTAACGACTCGTACCACAAGCTCGAAATCCGCTCCGAGCAGCTTACCTGGGACCTGCACCAGCCCACCATCGACTTTGCGGTGCTGACGGCTAAGAACCAGCAAACGGCTGATTTTGAGAGCCAGGAGTTCTATACCGACTCGCGCTACCAGCAGATTAAGAGCATCAACCGGCTGCACCCGCTGCAAATGCTGGTGGGCTACAGCCAGGACCACGGCAACGCCCGCACCCTGAACGTGACCGACATGGCCACCGACCTGAACACGGCCGAGGGCAACCTGCGCAGCGCAATGGCCGGCCTGGCCCGCGAGGGCTACGTGCAGTGGAACGGGGCCACCGGCAGCGTCACCATCCTGCCCAAAGGCCTGCACTACGTGGGCTCGGCCCGCAACCGCAAAGACTACGACCACCTGGCCATCAAGTCGTTGTCGGGGGCCGGGCGTAACGCCACGCTCAACCTGGCCAATAACGAGCTGCTCATCCGCGGGGTGGACCGCTTCAACTTCACCGACGACTCGCTGGCCGTGTACGTGCGGCCCGATAGCAGCCTGGTACGGGTGCAGAAAAACCGCAACATCAAGTTCAGCGGCACGGTGGTGGCGGCGGCCATGCGCTTCAAGGGCAAGGAGTTCGCCTTCGATTACGACGGATTTTACGTCGACATGGCCAAGATTGACTCGATGGTGATTCGCAGCCAGCCCAAGAAGGTGGCCGGCAAGAGCAACAACGGCAAGCACTTTGACTTCGCCCTCACCAACCGGGGCAAAGTATCGAGCGGCCGGCTGTTCCTGAACGACCCGCGCAACAAGTCGGGCCGCAAGAAAAAGCCTAACTTCCCGGCCTTCGATTCCAAAACCGGTTCCAGCGTATTCTTCGGCAAGCAGGACGTGCTGGGCGGGGCCTACGACTCGACGATGGTGTTCGACATCCCGCCCTTCCGCCTCGACTCGCTTAACAACCTGGGCCAGACGGCCACTGGCTTCGACGGCACGTTCCGCAGCGGCGGCGTCATCCCCGACATCAAAACCAAGCTCACGCCCCAGCCCGACGGCTCGCTCGGCTTCGTGTACGACGTGCCCAAGGAAGGCTTCCCGCTCTACAAGGGCAAGGGCCGCGTGTTCAATAAAGTGAAGCTCGACAGCCGCGGCCTGCAAGCCGACGGCACGGTGAAGTACCAGAGCGGCACGTTCACCTCGGACCGGTTCACGTTTTACCGCGACTCGGTGGTGACGGAGGGCAAGACCGGCGAAATCGCGGCCCGCAATTCGGCCGGCGTCAACTCGCCGCGCATGGCCCTGCCCCCCGGCTACCTCATGAACTGGGTGGTGAAGTCGGACTCCATGTACCTCACCACGCCCCGCGGCACTGGGGCCCCCATCAAGCTCTACGCCAACGACGCCTACAGCTTCCGGGGCAAGGCGCTGCTCACGCCCAAGGGCACCGGCGGCAACGGCCGCCTCGACGGGCCCCAGTCGTTCATCAAGTCGCCCGATTTTACCTTCAAAACCGATGGCTACAGCGGCCGCAAGGCCACGTTGAGCGTGAAATCGGCTGAGGCCAACAAGCCCGCCCTTACCGCCAACGAGGTGGCGTTTCAGTACGATTTGAAGAAGGGCTACGCCGATTTTGCGCGCGAGCCCGACAGCAAGGCCAGCATCGATTTGCCGTACTCGCAGTTCCGCACCACCCTCAGCGGTGGGCGCTGGGACTTTAAGAAGAAGCAAGTGCAGCTGCGGGTGGCCCCGGGGGCTGACTCTACCAAGTCGTACTTCTACGCCACCGGCGAGGCCCAGCGCGGGCTGAAGTTCCGGGCCGCCACCGGCGTGTACGACCTGGCCCGCTACCGCCTGCAGGCCGGCGGCGTGCCCTACATTGCCGCCGCCGACGCCTGGATTGTACCCGATTCGGGCCGGGTGAGCATCCTGGCCAACGCCCAGATCACGACCCTGCACAACGCGGGTGTGGTGCTCGACTCGCTGGCCAAGTTCCACCGCCTCTACAAGGGCAACATCAAGGTGGTATCGCGCGAGGCCTTTACCGGCGATGCCTTGTATAGCTTTAAAACGGTGCGCGACTCGTTCGCCCTCAAGTTCACCAACTTCGCCAGCGACTCGGCCACGGTGGCCACGGCGCGCAAGGGCGGTGGCCTGTTTAAGAAGAAGGCGGTGGCCGATGCTGGGGGCCCCGCCCAGGGCCTGCCCACGGTGGCCGTGGCCACGGTGCAGACGAATACCAAGTTTCTGCTGGCGCCGCGCATTGGCTACCGCGGCGACGTGAAGCTGAACTCGCAGAAGCGGGGCCTGATTTTCGACGGCCAAGTGCAGCTGCAATTCGGCAAAGACCTGGCCCGGGCCCAGTGGTTCCCGGTGAAGGATAGCATTGACCCCAAGAACATTACCCTGACGCTGCGCGACGCCAAAACTGAGGACGGGGCCCCGCTCGTAACCGGCCTATTCCTGTCCGACCAGTCGAACAGCGTGTACCCGCTCTACGCTTCGGCGCAGACCAACGAGACGGACGTGCCGCTCTTTACCGTGGACGGCAAGCTGCACTACGACGCCAAGCAGGGCCTGTTCACCATCTCGCGCAACGACCTGACCGACGCCAACCGCTACGATGGCGCCGTGATGACCTACAAGGACTCGACGGGCCAGATGGGCTTCCGGGGGCCCCTTACGTTTATTAAGTCCACCAAAGAGTACCGCATGGTGGGCAGCGGCGTGGGCGTGGCCAACCCCGACAGCGCCACCTACCAGGTGGACGCCTTGCTGGGCCTTGACATTGTGATGCCCGCCAAGGCCCTCGACGTGCTCGGCGCCGAGATGGCGACCGTGACCAAGGGCTTGCCCGAGGCCCTGGACGGCTCGCCCAATGAACTGTATAAGTTGGGCGAGTTTGTGGGCAGCAAGGGCGTGGAGAGCTACCTGAGCAACAAGGGCCAGGCCGTGGCGCTGGCCAAGCTCAGCCCCAAGCTGGCCCACACCCTGCTGCTGAGCCGCGTGAACCTGCGCTGGAACGACAAGAAAAAAGCCTGGTACTCGGTGGGCAAAATCGGGGTGGCTGGCGTGGGCAAGCAGAGCCTGAATGCGCTGGTGGACGGCTACGTCGAAATCAAGCGCAGCAACTCGACGGATGAGGTGGAGATTTACCTCGAAGCAGGGCCCCAGGATTGGTACTACTTCAAGTACGCCAACAACCTGCTGCTCACCAAGAGCCAGAGCGACAACTACGATGGCGAAATCACCAAGGCCCAAAAAGGCGACTACAACACGGCCCTGAACTACGGCGTGTTCCTGGGCGACTTTGGCGACGTGGACGGCTTCCGCAGCCGCTTCCAGAAGGACTACTTGGGCCAGAGCGGCAAGCTGGCTGCCCGCGCCGCCGCCCCGCCCAAGGCCGAGGAGCCCACAGTGGACACCGGTAAGAAGAAGAAAAAGAAGAAGGGCGACGATGCCTTCGGGGCCGACGAGGCACCCGTGGCGGCCGATGCGGCCCCCGCCCCAGACAACGGCAAGAAGAAGAAAAAGGCCAAGGACAACGACCCCTTCAGCAGCGGCGAAATCACCGACGCCAGCACCCCGCCGCCGGCCGAGGACTCGGCTAAGAAGAAGAAAAAGGCTAAGGGTGACGACGCCGACGCCACGGGCACCGCCGCCACGCCCGCGGCCCCGGCCCCGGCCGCCCCAGCCGCTGGGGCCCCCGCGCCGGCCAAGCGTGATGCCGCCGTGGCCGCCCAAGCCGACGCCGCGCCCGCCGAGGAGCCCGCCAAGGAGGCCAAGAAAAAGAAGAAGGACCGCGACAAGGAACAAGCCGCCGCCGCCGATGCCGACGCCCCCCCCGCCGACGCTCCGGTGGACGATGCACCCAAGAAAAAGAAGAAGAAAAAAGGCGCCACTGAAGACCCCTTTGGTGATTCATAGAGCCAGCCGAAAAGGCCCCACTGCCCCGCAGTGGGGCCTTTTTTTGGGCCCCCGGCGGCGGCCGGGGCCCCGGTGTACCTTTGCCCGGCTATGAATATTCCTTTGCTGCTGCTAGCCCTGCTGGCGGCGTACCTGCTCGGTTCCATTCCCACGGCGCTGTGGGTGGGCCGCCGCTTTTTCGGCCTGGCCGACATCCGCCAGCACGGTTCCGGCAACGCCGGGGCTACCAACACCTTCCGGGTGTTGGGCAAAAAGGCCGGCTCGGCCGTGATGGCCATCGACGTGCTGAAGGGCTACGTGGCCACGGCCCTGCCCGCGTGGCTGGCGGTGGCCCCCCACGGCTCGGGGCCCCTGCTGTACGCGCAGCTGGGCGCGGGGGCCCTGGCGGTGCTCGGGCACATCTACCCGGTGTGGGCCCAGTTCCGGGGTGGCAAGGGCGTGGCCACCATCCTGGGTATGATGCTGGCGCTGGCCCCGGCCACGGTGGGCGTGTGCGTGCTGGTGTTTTTAACGATGCTGGCGCTGTTTCGCTACGTGTCGCTGGCCAGCATGACGGCCGGCCTGGCCTTTGCGCTGCTCCAGCTGCTGCCCGCGTTCCGGCCGGCGCAGCCGCTGCTGCTGTGGGTGGGCTTCGCCATTGCCGTGCTGCTCGTGTACACCCACCGCGCCAACATCGGGCGGCTGCGCGCCGGCACCGAGAGCCGCGTGCCCATGCCCTGGGCCCGGTAGCTTTTCTTGCAGGTGGGAATGAAGTAAAACAGCGCCGCTACCCGGCTTTCACCCCATACTCTTCCGTTGCTTCCCGCTCCTTACTTTCCGCGCCCCATGCACCCTTTCCCCCGCCTCGAAACCCCGCGCCTGGTGTTGCGCGAACTGGCTGATGCCGACATTCCGCGCATTGTGGCGTTGGCCAGCGACGAAGCCGTGGCCCGCAACACCCTAAACATGCCGCACCCGTACCGCCCCGACTACGCGCAGAACTGGCTGAAAATCACCCGGGAGGCCTACGAGCTGGGCGCGGGCGTCACGTTTGCCCTCGAGCTGCGGGCCACCGGCGAGTTCATCGGCGGCATCGGCCTCAAAATTGAGCCGCGTTTCGACCGCGCCGAGGTGGGCTACTGGCTGGGCCTGCCCTACTGGAACCAGGGCCTGATGACCGAGGCCCTGGCCGCGGTGCTGCGCTACGGCTTCGATGAGCTGCTGCTCAACAAGATAATGGCCAACCACACCGTCCAAAACCCGGGCTCGGGGGCCGTGATGCGGAAGAATGGCATGGTGAAGGAGGGCGAGCTGGTGGAGCACGTGAAGCGCGACGGCCAGTACCACACCCTGGCCCAATACCGCCTCACCCGGCGCGAATACGCGCAACGCCCGGCTCTGGGTGGTGTCCTTTAAGCCCGTCGTTTGAAGCCAGCCGGCGCAACTACTGTTTATTCAGCTTTTACTGATACTGATTCCTCCCACCCTTATTACCCATCCTATGGCTGCCTCTTACCTTGCCGATAACCAGCAGCGCTTCCTTGATGAGCTGCTCGACTGGCTGCGCATCCCCAGCGTATCGGCCGACCCCAAGTTCCAGGGCGACGTGCGGCGGGCCGCCGATTTTCTCAAGGCCCGCCTCGAGGAAGCCGGCGTAAACAACGTGGCCCTGTGCGAAACCGCCGGCAACCCCATCGTGTACGGCGACTACCTCACCGACCCCGCCCTGCCCACGGTGCTCGTGTACGGCCACTACGACGTGCAGCCCGCCGACCCTTACGAGCTGTGGCAGTCGCCGCCGTTTGAGCCAGTCATCAAGGACGGCAAGATTTACGCCCGCGGGGCCTGCGACGACAAGGGCCAGGCCTACATGCACGTTAAGGCCTTCGAGATGATGATGCGCGACGGCCAGGGCGGCGTGCCGTGCAACATTAAATTCATGATTGAGGGCGAGGAGGAAATTGGGTCCAACAACCTGGCCCTCTTCGTGCAGGCCAACAAAGAGAAGCTGCAAGCCGACGTCATTCTGCTCTCCGATACCGGCATTATTGCCAACGACGTGCCCAGCATCGAGGTGGGCCTGCGGGGCCTCAGCTACCACGAGGTAGAGGTGACGGGCCCCAACCGCGACCTGCACTCGGGCCTCTACGGCGGGGCCGTGCAAAACCCCATCAATGCCCTGTGCGCCATGATTGCCAGCTTGCACGACGAAAACGGGCACATCACCATCCCCGCTTTCTACGCCAACGTGGAGGAGCTCACGCCCGCGGCCCGCGCCGAGCTCGCCAAGGCCCCCTTCAACGAGGCCGAATTTGAGGCCAGCATCGGCCTGCCCGTGGCTTACGGCGAGGCCGGCTACAGCACGCCCGAGCGCACCAGCATCCGGCCCACGCTCGACGTGAACGGCATTTGGGGCGGCTACACCGGCGAGGGTGCCAAAACGGTTATTGCCTCCAAGGCCTTCGCCAAAATCTCGATGCGCCTCGTGCCCAACCAAACCAGCGACGAGATTACGGCCCTGTTTCAGGAGCATTTTACCCGCATTGCCCCGGCCGGCGTTACGGTGCAGGTGCGGCCCCACCACGGCGGCGAGCCCGTCGTCACGCCCACCGATTCGGCTGCTTACCGCGCCGCCGCCGCCGCCATGGAAACTACCTTCGGCAAGGCCCCGGTGCCCACGCGCGGGGGCGGCTCCATCCCCATCGTGGCCATGTTCAAGTCCGAGCTGGGCATCGATTCGGTGCTGCTCGGCTTCGGCCTCGACTCCGACGCCATCCACTCGCCCAACGAGCACTTCGGCGTGTTCAACTTCCTCAAGGGCATCGAAACCATCCCGCACTTCTACCGCAACTACGCCGCCGCGGAAACGCGCTAGGGCCCCCAGCTACAAGCCGAAAAAGGCCCGGCATCCGCAAGGACGCCGGGCCTTTTTCGGCCTTAAATAGCTTGGCTTCTAGTTGAACGAGTACGTGGCGTAGAGTTGAAACGCGCTGTTGCGGTCGCGGGGCTGCACCGTCGTGTTGCCGTTTACCGAAGATTTGGGGAAGTTGGTGAACGCCCCGTTGTAGCGCAGGCCGATACCCAGGCCGTGCTTGAGCTGATAGCCCAGGCCCGCCAGGTAGCCAAAATCAATGCTTTTGTAGCTGGGCGTAATGTCGGTTGATGTACTGCCATCCTGGTACTTCGCGGCCACCAGGAAACCCACCTGGGGCCCTGCTTCGAAGAAGAAACCGTCGGTATTGACGTGGAACGCCAGGGGCACATCCACGTAGTGCAGGCGGTACTTATTGTCCACCGCATTAGTTTTGGCGCCCTTTTGCGAGTACAGCACTTCGGGCTGAAAGGCAATTAGCCGCGTCAGGCCAATGTTAGCGAAGATGCCGGCATTGAAACCAAAGCGATTGGTGTAAGCATTCTTCGCGTCGGCTCCCACAAAGTTGGTGAGCGACGCGCCCGCCTTGAGGCCCAGCGACACGTTGCCGCCGCGGCCCCGGTACTGGGCCTGGGCCGCGCTGGCGAGGCCGGTGAGCAGCGCAAGGGTAAGAATTGATTTTTTCATGAAAATTGGTTCGGTGCAAAATAAGTAGGCCGTAAAAATACGGTGCTATATTTTTAGGTATTAACACGGTTATTTATTTTAATGAATAAATGTTTCGTAACGGATGAAGTTGATAAATATTTTACTGCTTTAATGAAATATTTTTATAATGGCTTAATAATAAATAATAATGTAATCTATTGGCTCAAAACAAAAGCCCGGCCTTATATAAAGGCCGGGCTTTTGTTTTGTTTTAGCAAGTTAGCTTATTTGCCGCCGAAGGCGTAGCCCACTTGGAATTGAAATACCGAGTTGTGCACGCTGGGGTTGCTGGCCAGAAAGCCGTTGCTGGTCGGCGAAGCCTTGAGGGTGGTCGAAGGGCCGTCTTTGTAAGCTTTTGAGAAGTCGCCGGTGTAGCGCAAGCCGAGGCTCAAGCCGCTGGTGAGCTGGTAGCCAATGCCGCCAACGTAACCAATCATCACTTTATTCAAGTCGCGCGTGGTGGTTTCGTCCGTGAATTTGTTGCCGTTGGCTTGGAGGAAATCACGGTTATGCAGCACAAAGCTGCCCTGGGGGCCCAGTTCGAAAAACAAGCCTTTGCCCGCGTCACCAGCATTCACGCGGAGCATGATGGGAACGTCGAGGTAGCCCAGCGTGCTTTTGAAGGTCGTGCCGCTCACGCCTTGGAAGTTGTCAACCGAAGCGCCTTTCTGCGAGTACAGCACTTCTGGCTGAATCGAGAAGTTATCTGCCACTCCAAAGTTGGCAAATACCCCAGCGGCAAACCCAGCTTTGTACTCGCTACCTTTCGAATCAGTGCCCGAAAAAGTGGCGCCGTTGAAGCCGCCTTTCACACCATATTTAATACCAGTCTGGGCATTTGCGGTGCCAACGATGCCGGCAAGGAGGGCGAGGGGGAGAATTACTTTCTTCATGATTGAAAGAATGTAAAAAAAGAAATAATTAATAATTGCCCGCGGTGGCAACCTGCTACCGAAAACGTGTCTTATATCGAATCTGTGATTAATAGGGTTGCGATTTTTTGATAAAAAATAACTACTTCAAATAATTCAGAATTAATTCACGCAATTAATTCTGAATTATTTTCTTACTGACGCCGTGGTGCTGAAAGCATTAGGCCCACACTACGGCTTGGCTAATGGTGCCGCCCACCCGCCCGACAATTTCAGCGGCCCAGGGTGGCCAAGCCGGGGTGCCGCCCGCGCTGGGGGGCGCGCCGCGCGGGCGGGCGCTGGGGGCCCCGGTAGGGTGGGGCAATGCACGCCGGGGGCCCCAAGCGCCGCTTGGGGCTGGTTTCTACACGGTTCGGCCAAAAAAAGGCCGGGCGGGTTCCCTGGCGTTCCCATCTTTCGGCTGCGGCTGCACCAGTGGCGGCATTGCCTTATGGAAACGTTTTTTCAATTCAACCGCTACCTGCACATCACGGCGGGCGTTGTTGGGTTCTTTGTGGCCCCGGTGGCCTTGGCGGTGCGCAAGGGCGGGGCGGCCCACCGCCTCTGGGGCCGCGTGTTTTTTTGGGCGATGGCAGTAGCCGGCACCACGGCCATTGCTGGGGCCCAGCACATCCACAGCCTGTTTTTGTTGCTCACGGCGGTGTTCAGCTTGTACATGGCGGGATTTGGCTACCGCTCCCTTTTCCTGAAGCCGCTGGCCTGGGATGCCCGCGTAGGGGCCTTCGACTGGGCGGTGGCGGGCACCGGGCTGATGGTATTTGCGGGCACGGTGGCCTATGCTTTCGCGGCGGGCAATGTTCCCGTGGGCGTGTTTGGGGCCCTGGGGGCCTTCACGGCGGCACGGCAGCTGCGGGGCTACGCCAAGGCCGGCCGCTGGGCCAAAAACCAGTGGCTGCTGAACCACATTTCGGGCTTCATGGCGGCATACATCGCGGCAGTGTCAGCGTTCTCCGTTACCAGCCTGCGCTTTATCCCGTTTCCGTACAACTTCTTGTGGCCCACAGCGCTGGGGGTACCCGTCATCTGGTGGTGGCAGCGCCGGGTACGGGGAAACCAAGTAGCAGTGACCAGTGAGCAGTTAGCTGTAAACAATCAATTAAACTGCTAACGGGTCACTGCTAACTGCTTATTGATGCTTTTCACCAGCCCTGGCCCTTCGTAAATGAAGCCGGTGTAAAGCTGTATCAGCGACGCGCCGGCTGCTAACTTTTCCTGCGCATCGGCTGCCGAGTGGATGCCGCCCGCCCCGATGATGGGCAGGGCCCCCGCGCTACGCTGGTGCAGGTAGCGGATCACTTCCGTGGCCCGTGCGCGCAGCGGCCGCCCGCTGAGGCCCCCCGCGCCCAGGCCCGCCACATGGCCGGCCTCGGTACGCAGGCCGCCGCGGCCAATGGTGGTGTTGGTGGCCACGAGGCCGCTCAGCTGGGTTTCCTGCGCAATTTCGAGGATGTCGTCGAGCTGCGCGTCGGTGAGGTCGGGGGCAATTTTGAGGAGCAGGGGGCGTGGCACGGGGCGGGCCAGGTTGCGGGCCTGCACCTGCTGAAGCAGCTCAATGAGCGGCTTTTTCTCTTGTAGCTCGCGCAGGCCGGGCGTGTTGGGCGAGCTCACGTTCACCACGAAATAGTCCACCACGTCGGCCAGGGCGTCGTAGGCGGCTAGGTAGTCGGCGGCTGCTTCGGCGTTGGGCGTGTCCTTGTTCTTGCCGATGTTGCCGCCGATGATGAGCTGGCGGTTGCGCCGCCGCGCCAGTCGCGCTGCCACCACCGGGGCCCCGTCGTTGTTAAAGCCCATGCGGTTGATGAGGGCCCCGTCGGCGGGCAGCCGGAACAGGCGCGGTTGGGGGTTGCCGGGCTGCGGCCGGGGCGTCACCGTCCCAATCTCCACGAAGCCGAAGCCCAGCGTGGCCAGCTCGTCAGTGAGGGCGGCGTTCTTATCGAAGCCCGCCGCTAGGCCCACCGGGTTCGGGAATTTCAGCCCAAATACCGTGCGCTCCAGGCTTGGGTGCTGGTAGCCGTAGAGGCCGCGCAGCAGGGGCCCCACGCCCGGCACGCGGGCTGCTCGGCGCAGGTTGTCGAACACGAGGTGGTGGGCGCGCTCGGCGTCGAGCTTGAACAGCAGGGGTTTGACGAGGGATTTATACATACATAGGCTTTTACCCGGCCCAACCTTCGCGGTCGAGGCTGCGGTACTGAATGGCTTCGGCCAGGTGCTGGATTTTAATTTCGTCGGTGCCGGCGAGGTCGGCAATGGTGCGGGCCACTTTCAGGATGCGGTCGTAGGCGCGGGCGCTCAGGCCGAGGCGCTCCATGGCCGTTTTGAGCAGCGTGCGGCCTTCGGGGCTGATTTCGCAGATGTCCTTCACCATCTGGGGTGGCATCATGGCGTTGGAGTGCACGTCGGGGAAGTCTTTGAAGCGGGCCTCCTGCACCCGCCGGGCCCCATCCACGCGGGGCTGGATGTCGGCGCTGGTTTCGGCCTTGCGGGTTTCCGTCATCTGGTCGAAGGTCACGGGCGTCACTTCCACGTGCAGGTCGATGCGGTCAAGCAGGGGCCCCGATACTTTATTCAGGTACTTCTGCACCACGCCGGGGCCGCACACGCATTCCTTCTCGGGGTGGTTGTAATAGCCACAAGGACAAGGGTTCATGCTGGCGATGAGCATGAAGTTGGCTGGAAACTCGATGCTGACCTTGGCCCGGGCGATGGTCACGCGGCGCTCCTCCAGCGGCTGGCGCATCACCTCCAGCACCGAGCGCTTGAACTCGGGCAGTTCGTCGAGGAACAGCACGCCGTTGTGGGCCAGCGAGATTTCGCCCGGCTGCGGGTTGCTGCCCCCGCCCACCAGGGCCACGTCCGAAATCGTGTGGTGCGGTGATTGGAAAGGGCGCGTGCTCAGGAGCCCGCCGCGCCCCAGCTTGCCAGCCACCGAGTGGATCTTGGTGGTTTCCAGGGCCTCCTGCATGCTCAGCGGGGGCAAAATGCTGGGCAGGCGCTTGGCCAGCATGGTCTTGCCCGCGCCCGGGGGCCCTATCATAATTACGTTGTGGCCCCCGGCGGCGGCAATTTCCAAGGCCCGCTTGATGTTTTCTTGGCCCTGCACGTCGGCAAAATCGGCCGTGTACTTGTTCACCGCGTGCTGAAACAAGTCGCGCGTGTCCACCACCGTGGGCTTCACGTCGGCGCGGCCCTCCAGAAAGTCGATGGCCTCCTGCATGCTGCCCACCG
Organism: Hymenobacter nivis; assembly: GCF_006439025.1. Lineage (GTDB taxonomy): Bacteria > Bacteroidota > Bacteroidia > Cytophagales > Hymenobacteraceae > Hymenobacter > Hymenobacter nivis_A. The sequence goes on along the minus strand of NZ_RCYZ01000009.1, from coordinate 24,683 downwards.
CCAGCACGTCGAGGTGGTTGACGATGGCCGCTTCCTCGGCGTTTTCCTTGGGCAAAATGATGCCCTTGAAGCCCTCCTTGCGGGCCTGAATGGCAATGGGCAGCACGCCCTTGATGGGCCGCAGTTTGCCGTCGAGCGACATTTCGCCCATAATCACGTAGTCGCCCAGCCGCTCGGTGTTCAGCTGCTGCGAGGCGTGCAAAATGCCCAGCGCAATGGGCAGGTCGTAGGCCGCGCCCTCCTTGCGGATGTCGGCCGGGGCCATGTTCACCACGGTTTTGGTGCGCGGCATGCGGTAGCCGCGGAACTTCAGGGCCGCCTCAATCCGCTGCTGGCTTTCCTTGATGGCGTTGTCGGGCAGCCCCACCACGTTAAAGCCCGTCCCGGCCGACACCACCACCTCCATAATAATAGTATAAGCATTCACGCCCTGCACGGCCGAGCCGAAGGTCTTGGTTAGCATAATGAGTAATTAATAATATAGGTTGAAGAAGTAGCTAATTAATAATTAGGTGGTCATGCAGAGCGAAGCGAAGCATCTTTCCAGCGTCACTAACCATTGATTACTGCCGCAGGAAAGATGCTTCGCTTCGCTCTGCATGACCGCCTTTTTCCAATAGAAATAAACTAACCGATGACCAGCTGCTCGATCAGCATGATCAGGATGTGAATCACCTTGATGTGGATTTCTTGGATGCGGTCGGCGTAGCCGCTGTGCGGGGCCCTGATTTCCACGTCGCAGATGCCGGCCAGCGCGCCGCCGTCTTTGCCGGTGAGGGCTACCACTTTCATGCCCAGGGCCTTGGCAGCCTCGGCGGCGCGCAGCACGTTGGGCGAGTTGCCGCTGGTGCTGAGGGCCAGGAGCACGTCGCCGGGCCGGCCCAGTGCCTCCACGAAGCGGCTGAACACGAACTCGAAGCCGTAGTCGTTGGCCACGCAAGTCATGTGCGAGGCGTCGGTGAGGGCAATGGCGGCCAGGGCCCGGCGGTCGGCGCGGTAGCGGCCGCTGAGCTCTTCGGCGAAGTGCTGGGCGTCGCAGAGGCTGCCGCCGTTGCCGCAGGTAAGAATTTTGCCGCCATTCTTGAGGCTCTGCGCCATCAGCTCGGCCGTGGCGGCGATGCGCGCCGGGTTGGTTTCGTCGGCCAGGAAGCGGTCGAGCACGGCGCGGGCATCGGCTAGCTCGGCGTGGATGGTGGCGGTAAGGGCAGTGGTGGTGGGGTGGGGCACGCGAAAAGGGGAGGGCACGGGTTGAAGAAAGCTACAGCGGCGGCCGCTCGGCCGAGGGCGTGTTGGGCAGGCTGGGGTCGTGCTGCGGAAAAATGGGCCGCTGCGGCGCGGGTGGCGCCGTAGGACCCCCGTAGTGGCCGGGGCCCCCACCCGGGGCCCCAGGGCCTATAGGGCCCCCGGGGCCCCCGCCGAAGGCAGCCGGCCGGTTGGCCTGCTGCTGGTTCGCCCGCTGTTGGTTGGCCTGCTGCTGGTCGTAGAGATTGGCTTTCAGCTCGTTGATGCGGCCGTCCTGCTTGGCCACGGTGCGGCGCAGGAGGCTGCTGTCGAGGCTCTCCACGAGTAGCTGCACGGCCAGTACCACGGCCCCGATGGTGGCCAGCAGCTGGAAGAAATTCCGGTCGCGCGTGAGTTCGTCTGCTGCCGAGCCCAAGCCCGACACTGACCGCTGCACCGCCGGCACCAGCAGGAAAAGAAGGGCCAGCAGCAGGTACACCAGCACCACGACCGAAACGAAACGTTTGAGCGCAACCATGAGGAAAGGGGGTTTAGAAAGAGAAAAGGTTGAGGAAGGAAAGAGGCCGCAAATTACTTCCCTTGGGGCCCCTGGCTACTCGGCGCGCCGGGCCGAATCGGCGGCCAGGACGGCCGAATCGGCCCGGATGGGCACCCGGCCGGCGGCCCGCTGGGCATCCTGGTCGGCCCGGATGGCCTGGAGGAGCGCCTGATTTTTGGCCTTGAGCGTTTCCATCTGCGTTTCGTAGGCTGGCCGCTGCTGGCTGCGGTAGTATTTGTAGCCGAAGCGCAGGGCCAGCATCAGCAAGATTAAAAAACCGAACCAGCGGGAGGTGTTTTTGCCAAACATGAGCAAGGAGGAAGGAAGAGGCCGCGCCCTAAAGATAGGCTCTGCGGGGGCCCTACACCAGCGCGGCGTTGGTTTGCAGCGAGCTAAGGCGCTGGTACACACCGCCGGCCCGGCGCGAGAGCTCGGCGTGGGTGCCGCGCTCCACAATGCGGCCGTGCTGGAGCACGATGATTTCGTCGGCGTGCTGCACGGTGCTCAGGCGGTGGGCGATGACGAGCGAGGTGCGCGCGGCCATGAGGCGTTGCAGGGCCTCCTGCACCAGCTTCTCGCTCTCGGTGTCGAGCGCCGAGGTGGCCTCGTCCAGAATCAGGATGGGTGGGTTGCGCAGGATGGCGCGCGCGATGCTCAGGCGCTGGCGCTGCCCGCCCGAGAGCCGGCCGCCGCGGTCGCCAATCATGGTCTGGTAGCCCTCGGGGCTGGCCACGATGAACTCGTGGGCGTTGGCGATTTTGGCAGCTTCGATAACCTCGGCCTCAGTGGCCTCGGTGTTGAAGCGGATGTTGTTGAAAATCGTGTCGTTGAACAGGATGCTTTCCTGCGTGACGATGCCCATCTGGTCGCGCACCGAGTGGATGGTGCAGGCGCGCACGTCGTGCCCATCAATGAAAATCTGGCCGCCGCTGGCGTCGTAGAAGCGCGGCAGCAGGTCGGCCACCGTGCTTTTGCCGCCGCCGCTGGGGCCCACCAGCGCCACCATCTGGCCCTTCTTGATGGTCAGGTTCAGGTCGTGGAGCACCGGCGTATCGCCGTAGCTGAACTGCACGTCGCGCAGCTCAATCTCCCGCTCGAAGGGCGGCAGCGTTAGGGCCCCCGGCCGGTCGCGCACGGTGGGCTCGGTGTCGATGATGCGCAGCACCCGCTCGCCGGCCACCAGCCCGCGCTGGATGTTGCCAAACGAGCCCGACAACGCCTTGGCCGGCGTGAGCACCTGCGAGAATAGGATGACGTAGCCGATGAACACCTCGCCGGTGAGCGTGGAAGTGCCGCCCAAAATGAGCGAGCCGCCGAAGTACAGCAGCCCGGCTACCACCGATACGCCGGCGAACTCGGAGAACGGCGAGGCCAGGTCGCGGGTGTTGTCGATGCGCCGCGAAGTGCGGGCGTACTGGTCGTTCTGCGCGTCGAACTTGTCCTTGATGTAGGCCTGGGCATTGAACGCTTTGATGACCCGGATGCCCCCCAGCGTCTCGTCAATCACCGACATCATCGAGCCCAGCGTGCTTTGGCTGATTTCGGCCTGCCGCCGCAGCCGTTTGGCAATGCTGGCAATGATGCCGCCCGATATGGGCAGCAGCACCAGCGTGAACAGGGTGAGCGGAGCCGAAATGTGGAACAGCACCAGGAAATACGCTACAATGGTGAGCGGCTCCTTAATAACCGCCGTCATGGTGTTCACCACCGACGTTTCGATTTCCTGCACATCGGCCGTGAAGCGCGAGAGCAAATCGCCCTTGCGCTCGCTCGAAAAAAAGCCCAGCTGCAAGCCCACCACGCGGTAGTACAAGTCGCGCCGCAGGTTGAGGATGACGCGGGCCCGCACCTTGGCCAGCAGCCGCAGGCTGAGGTAGCGGAACACGTTGCTCAGCAGCACCGAGGCCACCACCACGCCGCATACAAAAGCCAGGGCCCCCATTTTGCCGTAGGCGGTCAGGATGTCGGCAAAGAAGTAGTTGAACGTCTGCGTCACCCAATCGATGGTGGGCGCGAAGGCGGGCAGGTGGGCCGGGGCCTGCGCGCCCACCTTGCCCGTTTTGTCGAACAGCACGCTGAGCAGCGGAATGATCAGCGTGAAGTTGCCGATGCTGAAAAAGATGGTCAGCACCGTGTAAAGCAGGTACTGAGGCAGGAACGCCAGCCAGGGCCGGGCGTATTGCAGAATGCGGAGGTACGTCTTCATAAATCACTGATTAGCCGTGGTTAACCGTGATTTCACTGATTTAACCGGCGTCACCCTTCCCAAACAATAAAGCATCAAAAAATCAGCGAAATCACGGCTAATCAGCCCAATCAGCGATTAAAATTCGTTCAGGCGCTTGGCAATGTTCCAGCGCACGGCCACCGACGGGTACACCTCGGTGCCGTTGCCCACAAGCGTGCCCCCGGAGGGAGTGTAAATAATTGGCTGGTTGATGGACTGGTGGCGCACGATGAGCGTGGCGTCCACAAACAGGTTCAGGCGCGGCTGGTACGTGGCCGTGAAGTCAAAGTGCAAGAGGTGGCTGGTGTTGCCCCCGCCCACCCGGTAGCCGTATTCGCGGAGCTGGCCGTTGGCGTCCAGCGGGCGGTTGTTGTAGGGCTGCAACGGGTTGGAGCCGTAATTACTGTTAGGAGTGGGCTGATTTACCTGGCTATAGGTGTAGTCGAGGCCCTGTTTGGTGTAAAACGCCTTGGCCAGCAGGTTCAGGCGGGGGAGGGGCTGGTAGCTGAGCACGCCGAGCACCTCCGTCAGGTTGGCACCCATGGGGTGGGCCAGGGGCTGCAGGTAGTGCTCGTAGGCTGTGTAGAGGCTTTCGTGCTGGTAAGTGAAGGGGCGGATGTAGTTGACTTCCACCTGTAAATCGAGGTTGGGCACCCCGGCCAAATCAATCAGCTTACCGCCAATTTGGATGGCCTGCTTGTTGCTCCACCAGCCGTTGCCGGCCCGGATTTCGCTCAGCTTGAACTCGTCGAGCACCAGCTGGCCGTAGAGCTGGGCGCGGTGCTTGATATTCCACTTAAAGTCGAGGCCCAGCAGGGCGTTGTCCGTCGAGCCCACCTGCTGCTCGATGGCACGGTAAAAGATGACGGGATTCAGGTACTGGATTTCCAGCCCCCGCCCCGGCCCGCCCGATACTTCCGACTCAAACACGCCGATGTTGAAGTTTTTGGTCACGTCGAAGCTCAGGTGGTGCAGGGCCAGGTACTTTTTGGGGTAGAGCGTGTCGGCGTTGGAGATGCCGCGGCGGGCCGTTAGCTCGGCAAAGGTGTTTTGGTAGTTGAATTTCCAGACGCGGGTGTTGAACTTCAGGAAGAAGTACGGCGCGCTGTAATCCGATAAAATCAGGGAGCGGTAGCCGTTGCCGATGAAGTTGCGGTCGTGCGCAAATTGGATGTTGATGTGCTTGGTGGCCGCGTAGGTGATGCCGCCCCGCGCCGTGAAGAAATCGTAGGCGCTGCCGCTGGTTTTGTACGTTTTGGTGTAGCCCTCATGCGGCGCCACGGGGCCCCCCGGGTTACTGTCGCGCTGAATCTGGGCCTGCACCCAGCCCGGCACGGCCATCTGGTTATCGGTCAAGAAGCCGTAGAAGCCCAGCCGTTGGTCCACGGTGCCCTCGAACGAAACGCCCCGCGTGTTCACGTAGCGCAAGCCGCCAATGCTGCCGTTGCCGCTGTCCTTGCCGCCTTGCAGCAGCAGCACGGGGTTGAGGCGAAACGTGAAATCCTTGGTCTGGACGTGGTAGAGGTCGGTCTGGTCGCGGTAGAAATACGTGAGGATGGGCTGCTTACTTTCGTTCAGCTCATTGCCCAGCGCCGAGTACATCCAGTTGTCCTTCAGCAGGTACTGGGCATTGAAGCGGTCGGCGCGCGAGAGCGTGCCGGGGCCCACCCCGGCGCTGTCGGGCGAGAGCAGCCGCTCGCCCAGCCGAGCCACGCCGGCGCGGGTGTAGGGCCGGGCGCTGGTGTGCGGGTCGTTCAGCGAGTCGGGCCCGTACTTAATGGCGTAGCGGTCGATGAGCCGGTAGGTATCTGCATCGAGCGGCACGTAGAGGGCCCCCTGGGTGTAGAACGGCACGGGGCCGTGGGGCCCCTCGGGTGCCGCCGGGGCCCCCAACGGGGCCGGGCGCACGGCGGGCACCGGGCGCACCACCGGTGCGGGGCGCGGCTTGGGGGCCCCGGGCGCGGCCAGCGTATCGTTGAAAATATACCAGTTCGACTTTTCGTTGCCCGGCGCTGGGGCAGTTTCGGCCGGGGCGGGAGCCGGGGCGGCCGGCGTTTGGGCCGCGGCAAAACCGGCGGGTAAGGTATAGGTAGCGAGGAGTAAAAGGATTTGTTTCATATAGAATAATCAACTCAGTAAAGCCAAGGTCATTGCGCGCCGCACCCATTAATTAACAAACCTACGCAAGCGGCCGTTGGCAGCGCGGGGGCCCTTGCCTGGGGGGCCCGCCGGGCGGGGGCCTTTGGGCATTGGGGGTTTTTGTGCCAACTTCGGGACGCGGTAGGCGCTTGGCCGGCCAGCTTTTTTCTTTCCAAAATTTCCCGCCGCATGGCCGCCATTCCGCCCGTTCCCGCCCCCGAAACTGCTCCCACCGCTGAGGCTAACCCCCGTGTGCACGAGGTGTGCGCCGAGCCCAGCATCGCCAACCATTTCCTGGCCGAGCTGCGCGACCGCGAGGTGCAGAAGGACAGCCTGCGCTTCCGCCGCAACCTGCAGCGGCTGGGCGAAATCATCGCCTACCGCATCAGCGCCCACCTCAGCTACACCGACAAAACCATCCAGACGCCCCTGGCCGAGACCACCGGCAAGCTGCTGCACGATTTCCCCGTGCTGGCCACCGTGCTGCGGGCCGGCCTGCCCTTCCACCAGGGCTTCCTGAACTACTTCGACCAGAGCCCCAGCGCCTTCGTGGCGGCCTACCGCGTCGAGGGCACGGCCCAGGTAACGGTGCAGGTGGACTACCTCTCGGCCCCCAGCCTCGACGAGCGGGTGCTCATCCTGGCCGACCCCATGCTGGCCACCGGCAAAAGCCTGGTGCAAACCTACCGGGCCATGCTGCGCTTCGGCACGCCGCGGCAGGTGCACATCGCGGCCGTCATTGCCTCGCCCGAGGGCCTGGCCTACGTGGCCCGCGAAATTCCCGAAGCCCAGCTCTGGGTGGCCGCCATCGACGAGCGCCTCAACGACCAGGCCTACATCATCCCCGGCCTGGGCGACGCCGGCGATTTATCCTTCGGTAGCAAAATTTAGGGCCCCGGCCCCGGCCCGCCGCCGGGGGTACCTTTACCTGCTGGCGGGGTTTTTGCCTTTCGTCCGTCGTTTCTCCTAACCCCCTGCCGTGCTCCCCCACGCCTTTAAATACGCTTCCGTGTTCCTGCTGAGCATGGTGAAGTTTTTGGGCGGCCCCCTGGCCGGAGTGTCGATGGGCCTGCCGTTTGCCCTCACGCTGCTGCTCACCGTTGCGGGCATGATGACCACGGTGGTCATTATCTCGGGCGTGGGGCGGGTGTGGGTGCGGCACAAGCAGCAGCAGCGGCGGCTGCGGCGGGCCCCCATCTTCTCGACGCGTTCGCGCAACATCATCAAGGTGTTCCGGCGCTTCGGCATGGGCGGTATTGCGTTCCTCACGCCGGTGCTGCTCTCGCCCATCGGGGGCACGGTTATCGCCACGCTGCTGGGCGTGCCGCGCGGCCGCATCCTGCTGCATATGCTCTGGAGCGCAGTGTTTTGGGGCGGCGTGCTCACACTGGCCAGCATCAAATTCGGCCACCTCATCCACCACTAGCCCGGGGCCCAGCATTAAAAGACAATTGCGTTTCGGCTGGAAACTTAGTCGAGCCAATGGCCGGCGCGTATAGGGGCGAAAATCTAATTTTCATCCCTTCGTCCCACCCATGAGCACAACTTATTTACCCACCGCAACAGCTTTTCTACCCGACGAGCCGGCCCCCGTCCAGGCCGCGCTATCGCGTCGCCTGGCAGTAGAATTTATCGGTACCTTTTGGCTGGTGCTGGGGGGCTGCGGCAGCGCCGTGCTGGCGGCCGGGTTCCCCAAGGTGGGCATTGGCCTGCTGGGCGTGTCGCTGGCCTTTGGCCTGACGGTGCTCACGATGGCGTTTGCGTTCGGCCACATTTCAGGGGGCCACTTCAACCCGGCCGTTAGCCTGGGGTTGTGGCTGGGCGGGCGCTTTAGCGGGCGCTTCTTGCTGCCCTACTGGGCGGCGCAAGTGGTGGGCGGGCTGGCCGGCGCGGGGCTGCTCTACGTTATTGCGTCGGGCTCGCCCACGTATAGCTCTAGCGTCAACGGCCTGGCCGCCAATGGGTACGGCGCGGCTTCGCCTGGCGGGTACTCGCTGCTGGCCTGCTTCGTCACCGAAACGGTGCTCACCATGCTCTTTCTCTACATCATCCTGGGGGCCACCGATTCGCGTGCGGCCAAAGGCTTTGGCCCCATCGCCATTGGCCTGGGCCTGACGCTCATTCACCTGCTCAGCATTCCCGTCACCAATACCTCCGTAAACCCGGCCCGCTCGTTGGGCCCCGCCCTTATCCTGGGCGGCGTGGCGCTGCAGCAGGTGTGGCTGTTTTGGGTGGCGCCGCTGCTGGGCGCGGCCCTGGCCGGAGGCAGTTACCAGTGGCTCACTGGCAGCGAAGGTGCCGAGCCCGTGGCCTCGGTTGCCCAGCGCATTTCCCGCGCCACTACCACTATCGGCGACGTGACCACCAGCACGCCCGCGCCCCGGCCCGAAGCATAAGTAGGGCCCCGGCGCATAAAAAAGCTCCCCGGCCGCGGCCGGGGAGCTTTTTTTGTAAGCTGCTTCGCATGGCCCGAAGGCGGCAGAAAAGCTACCGGCCGCGGCGCTTCAGGGCTTTCACGCCGGGGGCGGAGGCGCCCTTTTTGCCGGGGTTGGCCTTGGCGCCCTTGGAGCTTTTCTTCTTGCCGGCCTGAAACACTTTGCCCGTGCGCTTGTCGATGGTTTCGCCGGGCTTGATCCACTCCTTGCGCTCGTGGAAAGCACCCTTAAAATCGGGGTCGAGCAGCTTGCGGCGGTCGTCCAGCTCGCGGCTCATGGTCTGCTGCTCCTCGAAGGGGGTTTCCTCCACCTTCACCTCCTCGGGCAGGGGCACCAGCTCGATGGTCTGGTTGATGAGCTGCTCAATCTCCGCCACGTGCACCATCTCGGCCTCGTTGGCGAAGGTGATGGCCGCGCCCGTGTGCAGGGCCCGGCCCGTGCGCCCGATGCGGTGCACGTAGTCGTCGTGGATGATGGGCACGTCGAAGTTGATGACGTGGCTCACCTGCGGCACGTCGATGCCGCGGGCCGCTACGTCGGTGGCCACCAAGTAGCGCACCTCCCCGGCCCGAAACGATTCCATGCTGTTGATGCGCGCGTTCTGGCCCTTGTTGCCGTGGATCACGCGCACCTCGCCCGCGGGGGCCTTGCGCTCCAGGAAGTGCGCCACTTGGTCGGCGTGCTCTTTGGTGCGGGTGAAGAGCAGCACGCGCGTCATGGTTTCCTGGTCGCGGTGCAGTAAAAAGTGCAGCAGGTTGATCTTGGTGAGCAAGTTGGGGGCCTGGTACAGCGTCTGCGTCACCGTGGAGGCTGTTTGGGCCGGCGGCGTCACCTCCACCCGCACCGGAAACTCCAGGAACTCCTCGCTCAGCAAGGTCACCCGCTCGGGCATGGTGGCCGAAAATAGGATGTTCTGGCGCTTGCGCGGGATGATTTCCAGGATGCGCCGAATCTGGGGCATGAAGCCCATATCCATCATCTTGTCGGCCTCGTCGAGCACCAGTGTCTTCAAGTCCTTCAGCAGCAGGGCCCCCTTGAGGTAAATCTCCATTAGTCGGCCCGGCGTGGCAATCAGGATGTCCACGCCCTGGGCAATAGTTTCAATCTGGGTTTTAGGCCCCAGGCCGCCGTAAATGGCAAAAATGCGCAAGTCGGTCTGCGTAGCCAGCGCCTTGAGGTGGGTCTCAATTTGCATGGCCAGCTCGCGGGTGGGGGCCAGCACCAGGGCCCGCGGGTTCACGCCCTGGGCGTACTTCACCTTCATCAGCAAGGGCAGGCCGAAGGCGGCCGTTTTGCCCGTGCCGGTCTGGGCAATGCCGAGCAAATCGTGCCCGGCCAGCAGCAGCGGAATGGTTTGGGCCTGCACCGGCGTGGGCTCGGTGAAGCCGGCTTCGGCCACGGCCGTAAGCAATTGTTTGTTGAGTTTGAAATCGTTGAACGACGGGGCAGCAGTGGGTTCCATCCCGCAAAGGTCGGGTATTTGGCGTGCGCACGAAGTTTTTTTGCCCGCTACCGCATCTTTTCCTATCTTTGCAGCACCAAAAACCACCTGGTAGATATAGCTCAGCTGGTTAGAGCGCCGGATTGTGATTCCGGAGGTCGTGGGTTCGAGCCCCATTATTTACCCTTAGCTAAAAGTCCCCGGAAGTCATTCCGGGGACTTTTTTATTTATTGCCGTGTCTTAAGCCCGGTGGGGCCCCCAGCCAATTACCCGGGCCCCCGCCGCCGCTCAACCTTCCCAATCATCCCATCTCCTTTAAACGCTTTCTAATGAGCCTACTCGTCATCGGTACCGTTGCCTTCGATGCCCTCGAAACCCCATTTGGCAAAACCGATAAAATCGTCGGTGGGGCCGCTACATACATTGGCCTCTCGGCTTCGTACTCGCTCAAGCCCGTGAACATCGTGGCCGTGGTGGGCGACGATTTCGCCCAGTCCGATATTCAGCTGCTCGAAACGCACGGCGTGGACACCGAAGGCCTGCAAATCAAGGCCGGCGAGAAGTCGTTTTTCTGGTCGGGCAAGTACTCGCAAGACCTCAACTCGCGCGAAACCCTGGCCACCGAGCTGAACGTGCTGGCCGATTTCGATCCCACCATCCCCGATGGCTATCAGGACTGCAAGTACCTGATGCTGGGCAACCTGACGCCCGCCGTGCAGCGCCTCGTTATCCAGCGCCTCGTCAACCGGCCCAAGCTGATTGTGATGGACACGATGAACTTCTGGATGGACGTGGCCCTGGAAGAGCTGCTGGCCACCATCGAAATGGTGGACGTGCTTAGCATCAACGATGAGGAGGCGCGCCAGCTTTCCGGTGAGCACTCGCTGGTGAAAGCGGCCAAGAAAATTCAGGCCATGGGCCCCAAATACCTCATCATCAAGAAGGGTGAGCACGGGGCCCTGCTGTTCCACAAAACCAAGATGTTCTACGCCCCGGCCATGCCGCTGGAAGAAGTGTTCGACCCGACCGGCGCCGGCGACACCTTCGCGGGCGGCTTCATCGGCTACCTGGCCGCCACCGACGACATCAGCTTTGAAAACATGAAGCGCGCCGTTATCCACGGCTCGGCCATGGCCTCGTTCTGCGTCGAGAAGTTCGGCACCGAGCGCCTGCTCAACCTCACGGCCGGAGAGATTGAAGCTCGCGAAGCTCAATTCGCCGAGCTGGTGCGCGTGGAGCCGGCCCTGGAGCCCGCCAGCTAGGGCTCCCGGCGGCGCAACCCTTTTGCGGTGAGACCGGTACACCTTATATCTCCCACCGCAAACCCCCGTCGCCATGTCCTTATCCAAAAAAGAAACCGACCTCACGAACGATAAAACGTCAGTGAACCCCGCCGCTAATACTGGCCGCAAAAGCACGCAAGTGCAAAGCCCCAATACCACCGACGTGTCGGCCCACGGCAACACCACCGATGGCAACAGCGCCGGCCACGGCGTGCAAAATATTCGCAACAACCCCCAGAACAACAAGCCCATGTCGGTAAATAAGGGCCCCATGAAAAAGGGCGCCGACAACAGCAAAGACCACTAGTTGCTGGTACTCTGTAGTAATACTAAAAGGCCCCGCTGGACGAATCCAGCGGGGCCTTTTAGTATTCGTTTTGCCTATTGAAATAGTGAAATGCGAAAGCGCAGCAGGGTGCGGGGCTTGCCCCCGCCCTCCGTTCACACTGTTTCAACCGTTCTGTTCAACGACGGGCGGGGGCAAGCCCCGCACTCTACTTTGATGTTCAGTTAGAACTCCCAGCCCAGCCATTTGGCAAACCCCTCGCGCTGGGCCGTATCGGCCTCGGCCAGCTTGGCCACCGAGTACCGGGGCCCGTAGCTGATGCCCTCCGCCGCGGCCAGCGTCACGGTTACGAGCCGGTGCTGGCGAAACACGCTGATTTCGTAGCTGGGGGCCCCCGTGCTGAGCAGGGTTTGCAGGTTCAGGTCCACGCGGCGGCCGTTCACGGCCACTATTTCATCGTCCACGGTGAGGGCGGCTGCGGCCGGCGAGCCGGGCCAGATGCCGCTGACCTCCGTGCGCTCGTTGCGGCCCACGGTGCGGAAGCCGAAGCGCCCTTCGGAGGCCGAGCCATTTTCGGCCACCAATAGTTGGCAGCCCACGGTGTGCAGTACTTTGTCGAGGGGCGGGGCCAGTGGCTCCATTCCGTAGATAAACTTGTCGAAGTAGGCCCCCATTTTCCGTCCGGCCACCTCCTCCACAATGCGGATGTAGTCGGCCTCGGTGTAGCCAATGCCGGTCTGGCCAAACTCCGTGTACAGCCGCCGCATCACGTCGTCGAGGCTGCGGGCGTGGCCCGAGAGCTGGCGCAGCGTGAGGTCGAGCAGCAGCGCCGCCAGGGCCCCCTTGTGGTACACCGACACCTTGCGGTCGGGCACGCCGGGCCGGTAGCCGTCGAGCCACAGGTCCACGCTGGCGTCGGCCAGCGAGAGGTTGTTGGGGCCCGCGTCGGCGAAGTGCTTGTGCAGCACCGCGCCCAGTTCCTCGAAGTACTGCGCTGGCGTGCGCACGCGGCTGCGGGCCAGCAGGTACTCGCCGTAATAGGTGGTGATGCCCTCGGCAATGAAACAGGTGCGGAAATAGTTTTCGCGGGCGTAGTCGTAGGGCTGCATCTCGGCGGGCCGGATGCTCTTGATGTTCCAGGTGTGGAACAGCTCGTGGCAGCTCACGCCCAGAAACTCCTTGTACAGCGCCTCCGTCATCACCAGCTCGGCGGGCCCCAGCGTAATCACCGTTGAGTTGTGGTGTTCCACGCCGTGGTAGTGCTTGTAGGGCAGCAGCTGGTTCAGGAAGTGGTAATCCGCCACCGGAAAGCCCCGAAACAGCTGCAGCTGCTCTTCCGAAAACGCCTTAAAATCGGCCAGCACGCGCGGCCAGTGCAGCGGCGCCTCGCCCTGCACCCACACGTGGAAGGGCAGGCCCCCGGCCTCGTACTGCTGGTGCACCAGCGTGGGGCTGGCGATGAGCGGCGCGTCGGCCAGCTGGTCGAAGTTCTGGGCTTGCAGCACATTGGGGGCCCCCTGGGGCAGGCCGCAGGCCAGCTGCCAGCCCTCGGGCAACGCCAGCGCCAGCTCGCACTCCTCCAGCTCGCGCCCTTCGGCGTACATCAGGCACTGCACGGGGTTGAGATAGAGCTGCGTTTCGTCGAGCCACGAGCCGCCCGCGTCCATCTGGTGGGCGTAGAAGTTGTACTTAATTTTCAGCTCCTTGCCCGCCGCGTTGGCCACCTCCCAGCGGTCCTTGGTGGTTTTGCGGTAGGGTAGGGCATGGCCGGTGGCCGCATCGCTTATTTCCACCTTCTGAATCTTCTGGGCGAAGTTTTGCAGCTCGTAGCGGCCCGGGCGCCAGGCGGGCAGCTGCAACGCCAGCGGCGCAGGGCCCCCGGCGGGCACGGCCAGCGTCATTTCCACTTGCAGGTAAAACGTGAGCGGGTTTTCGTAGGAAACGCGGTACTGAACCATGGATGGCGGCGGGTGGGTGGATAGGCAAAGCTAGGGCCCCTGCATACGCAAGCAGCGGCATCCGAAGCCACCCAAATTAGGGCCCCCGGCGCAACCGCTTGGGGCCAAGCGGTTGCGCCGGAACCAATTGTGGCCCGGGGGCTTGCGAATCTTGGCACTTACCCGTACCTTTGCCGGCCCAACTCGAAACTTGATTTGACATGAAACGCACCTACCAACCTTCGCAGCGCAAGCGTCGCAACAAGCACGGCTTCCGCAACCGCATGGAATCCGTTAACGGCCGCAACGTGCTGGCCCGCCGCCGCGCCAAAGGCCGCAAGCGCCTCACCGTATCCGACGAAGGCCGTCACAAGCGCTAGTAACTAGGCTGTTAGCTAATGGCTAACAGTTGTTGGCCTTCTTAGCTATGGAACAAACTCAATCCCTGGGCTCACCTTCTCTCCCGGAGAAGGGGCCCGGGAGTGAGGTTCCGGGCGCTGTGCCAACCCGCCGCTATACTTTCCCGAAAGAGGAACACCTGTGCCGCAAAAAGCTCATCGACGAGCTTTTTGGGAAGCAGAGTTCCTCTTTTGGCGTTTACCCCCTGCGCATCGTGTGGCTGCCCAGCGAGGGCCCCACCGGGGCCCCACCCCAGGTGCTCATCAGCGTGAGCAAGCGCGGCTTCAAGCGGGCCGTCGACCGCAACCGCCTCAAGCGGCTGATTCGGGAGGCGTACCGGTTGAATAAGTACCAACTGCTGGAGCACCCCGGGGGCCATCCGGTGGGGGTGTTGGGCATTATTTACACCGGTAAGGAAAAAAGTGCGTTGCCGTTGGTGGAAAAAAAATTAATTTCCGCCTTCCATCGTTTGCTTGGCACGGCGGTTCCCCGCCCGGCTTCGCCGCCCGCCGTGTAGCTTCGCCCTTCGCCCCGCCGCTCCATGACCTTCCGCCACAAACTTTTTGCCGGTGCCGCGCTTGGCAGCGCCGCGCTCCTGTTTTCGTTCCGCAGCGCTGCCGACAACGAGCGCTACTTCGAGATTGCTAAGAACCTCGACATTTTCGCCACCACGTTCCGGGAGGTGAACACCTACTACGTGGACGAGATAAAACCCGGCAAGCTGGTGAAGACGGGCATCGATGCCATGCTGAAATCGCTCGACCCGTACACCAACTACATCCCGGAGGACGACATCGAGGACTTTCGCACCATGACGACCGGGCAGTACGGCGGCATCGGCATCCTGACGGTGAAGCGCAACGGCAAAACCGTGGTGCAGAGCGCCTACGAAGGCTACCCGGCCCAAAAAGCGGGCCTGCTGCCGGGCGATGAAATCATCAGCGTCAACGGCATCGTCATCGAAAAGAAGTCGAATTCCGACATCAGCAAGCTGCTCAAAGGCCAAGCCCTGTCGGTTGTGAAGCTGCTCGTGACGCGCTATGGCCAGGACAAGCCGGTGGAAGTGGCCATCACCCGCGATAAAATCCAGGTTGAAAATGTGCCCTACGTGGGCATGATTTCGCCCGAAGTCGGCTACTTCCAGCTATCGGGCTTCACCGTAGATGCGGGCAAGGAAGTGCGCGCCGCCGTGACCAAGCTCAAGGCCCAGGGCGCGAAGAAAATTGTCTTTGACATCCGCGACAACCCCGGCGGACTGCTGAACGAAGCGGTGAATATTTCCAACCTGTTCATTGACAAGGGCCTGGACGTGGTGAGCACCAAGGGCAAGGTGACGGAGTGGAACAAAACATACAAGGCCCTCGATGTGCCGCTGGACATTCAGATTCCGGTGGCCATCATCACGAGCAACCGCTCGGCCTCGGCCTCGGAAATCGTGTCGGGCGTGCTACAAGACTACGACCGCGCCGTACTGGTGGGTGAGCGAACCTTCGGCAAGGGCCTCGTGCAGGCCACCCGGCCCCTGAGCTACAACTCGCAGCTGAAGGTGACCACTGCTAAGTACTACATCCCCAGCGGCCGTTGCATCCAGGAGATTGATTACAGCCACCGCGCCGATGACGGTACGCTGGGTAAATTTCCTGATTCGTTGCGCACTGCCTTCAAAACCACCGCCGGCCGCACCGTGTACGACGGCGGCGGCGTGGCCCCCGATGTGGAGGTAGCCGACCGCGAAATCGCCGACATTACCCGCTTGCTGCTCCAGAAAAGCTACTTGTTCGACTACGCTACCCGCTTCAAGTCCGAGCACGCCAGCATTGCGCCAGCCCGCGAGTTCAAGCTTTCGGACCCCGAGTACCAGAAGTTCGTGGCCTACCTCCAAGGCAAAAACATCAGCTACAGCACTGATTCGGAGAAGTCGCTGACCGACCTCAGCAAGCGGCTGAAGGAGGAAAAGCACTACGACGATGTGAAGACCGAGCTGGAAACCATGCGCCGCAAAATGGTCGTTAACAAGGCCAACGATTTGCAACGATTCAAGCCCGAAATCAAGGAAATCCTGGAGCAGGAAATCGTGTCGCGCTATTATTACGAGAAGGGCCGCACCGAAGCCGGCTTCGACGATGACCCCAACATCCTCGCCGCCGTGGCCGTCCTCAACGACCCCAACCGCTACGCCGCCCTGCTGAAACCCAGCGGCCAAGCCGCCAGCGCCCGCAAGTCGGCTGGCACGAAGTAGTTTTGAACCGCGTTAGGTAGGAAAGCAGGCGCTGAAAAGCGCCTGCTTTTTTGCTAAAAGAGCAATCCAAATTTTAGTGAATAGATAGGTTGCAATGATTCTTTCCCTTGAAACCTCTTCTCCCGTCTGCTCCGTCGCGCTGCATGATGTGGCCGATGGCCGCCTGATTGGCCAGTCCGAGCTGCGGCTGGAAAAGTCGCACTCCACCCACCTTACCGTATTAATTGAGCAATTGCTCGCAAATACCGGCCACGCCCTGGCCGACCTCGCTGCCGTGGCCGTGAGCGACGGGCCCGGCTCCTACACGGGGCTGCGGATTGGGGCGGCGGCGGCCAAGGGCCTGTGCTTCGCGCTCGATATCCCGCTGGTGGCGGTGAGCACGCTGGGGGCCCTGGCGGCGCAAGTAGCCGCCGTGACGGCCGATGCGGAAGAAACACTGTTTTGCCCGATGCTGGACGCGCGGCGCATGGAAGTGTACACGGCCTTGTATGCCCACGATGGGCAGGAAGTGCTGGCGCCCGCGCCCCTCATCCTCGCGCCCGGGGCCCTGGCCGAACAATTAGCCCACCGCCGGGTGTTATGCTTTGGCAACGGCGCGGCCAAGTTTCGGCCGCTGGTGGCGGAGCAGGTCAACATTGGCTTTTTGAACGGCATCGAGCCGTCGGCGGTGGCGGTGGGGGCCCTGGGCGTGGCGGCTTTTTACCGCCAATCGTTTCAGGACGTGGCCTACTACGAGCCATTTTACTTGAAAGAAGTGTACACGACTGCGCCTCGGTCTTAAATTTTTGCGCTAATGCCGGTAGCCCTGCCAAGTGCCACCGTAGCGGTAACCCAATTGGGACTTCGCTGCGATGCAACAGTTTTTGCAAACGAAAAACCATCCCTTGCCACCGGCCTGCGTTTGGATTCGGTACAGGGTGGTGGCTTCCTGCTGGCAATGTGCACAAAACTTGGTTTTCATAGTTGCTGACCGGTTTTAGTTTTCTGCTGTAACTGTTCCCTGTGAAGCACTGTTTTCAGTTTATTCTCTCGATATTTTCTTATGGATACGGAACCGCTTTTCGTCAACCGCGTCGCCAACTCCGGCCTCGTCACCCTCAACCTGGAAGAATTTATTCACGCCGGCGAGCGGGTGCTCTACGACCTCAAGGATAATCTGTTCCACGGCCTCATCCTGCGTGAAAAGGATTTTCGCGAGTTCATCAAGACCCACGACTGGGCCCAGTACGACGGCCAGAACGTGGCCATCGTCTGCTCGGCCGACGCCATTGTGCCCACCTGGGCCTACATGCTGCTCGCCAGCAAGCTCCAAAATCACGCCCACCGCTACGTGTTCGGCGATTTAGGGGCCCTGGAGCAGTCGTTGTTTGAGGAAGCCATTGTCGGCCTCGACGCCGAAACCTACCGCGACGCCAAAGTGGTGGTGAAGGGCTGCGGCGACAAGCCCGTGCCCACGTTCGCCTACGTGGCCATCATGCAAAAGCTGTTGCCCGTCACGAGCAGCATTATGTACGGCGAGCCGTGCAGCACCGTGCCACTCTACAAAAAGCCCAAAGCGGCTGTGGTAGCGGAATAGTAAATCCTGTCTTGGGAACAATAGAAAACGCGCTTCGGCGCGTTTTTTCGTTTAGCCGACTCAAAGCCCGACATTTGCCGGCGTGCAAAGTCAACCATACAAAATAAGTTTCCTGACCGGAGCGGCCATCGTGGTGGCCAATATGGTGGGCACGGGCGTTTTCACCAGCCTGGGGTTTCAGGTGCTCGACATCCAGAGCGGCTTTGCGCTGCTGATGCTGTGGGCGGTGGGGGGCCTCATTGCACTGTGCGGGGCCGTGAGCTACGGCGAGCTGGCAGCGGCCATGCCCCGCTCGGGCGGCGAATACCACTACCTGGGGCAGATTTACCACCCGGCGCTGGGCTTTTTGTCGGGCTGGGTGTCGGCCACTGTCGGCTTTGCGGCCCCCACGGCCCTGGCGGCGCTGGCCCTGGGCGAATACGCCAAAAGCGTGTGGCCCGGCTTGGGCCAGGCCGTGGTGGCGGGCACCACCATCACCGGGGCCAGCTTGCTGGGCGTGGGCGTGGTGCTGGCCCTCACGGTGGTGCACGGCACCAGCACCCGCGCCGGCAGCCGCCTGCAAATCGTCATCACGGCCCTGAAAGTGGCTATACTGGTCGCCTTCATCGGCGCCGGTTTGGTGGCAGGGGAGGGGCAGCCCCTGTCCTACGCCCCCGATGCCGCTGGCTGGCGGGCCGTGCTCAGCCCCGCTTTCGCCGTGAGTTTGGTGTACGTGAGCTACGCCTACTCGGGATGGAACGCCGCCGCCTACCTCACGGGCGAAATTGAAAACCCCGGCCGCAACCTCTCGCGCATTTTGCTGGCCGGTACCGCCGTGGTGCTTCTATTATATGTGGGGCTGAACTACGTGTTCCTCCGCTCCACGCCGCTGGCCGGGCTGAAGGGCCAGGTGGAAGTTGGCTTCGTGGCGGCAACTTCGCTGTTTGGGGCCCCGGCGGGCCGCCTGGCGGGGGGTATCATTGCGGCGCTGCTCGTTTCCACCATCAGCTCGATGATTTTCGCGGGGCCCCGCATCGTGCAGGCGATGGGCGAAGATTTGCCGGCCCTGCGCTTTTTCGCCGCCAAAAGCCGCGCCGGCGTCCCCGTCAGGGCCCTGCTGCTGCAAACGGGCATTACGCTGGCGTTCATCCTGCGGCCCAGTTTCAAGGAAATCCTGGTGTACGCCGGCTTCGTGCTGAACCTGTTCACCTTCCTCACCGTGCTGGGCTTGTTCGTGCTCCGCTGGAGAAAACCCCACCTACTGCGCCCGTATCGCGCCTGGGGCTACCCCTTCACGCCCCTGGCTTTCCTGGCCCTGAGTGGCTGGACACTCGCCTTCATCCTGCGCGACAAGCCCACGGAATCCCGCTACGGCCTGTTGACGTTGGCCGGTGGCCTGGTGGTGTACCTGGTAACCACCCGTTTCTTCCGCTCGCCCCGGCCTGCGTCCAACCCGTAACTTGCAGCTTCCAACCGGGGCCCCGGCACCGGTTAGGCCCGTGTTTTCACTCCTTATATATATGCTGCTCCGAAACGCCGCCCTCCGGCTGCTCCCCATCGCCTTGCTGGCCCTGGCGGCCTGCTCCGAATCGACGACCAAAACCGAGACTTCGGCCACCACCAAGGCCACCCCCAATGCTGGGGCCCCCGCGCAAACGCCACCCGCCGCCGCTGATACGGCTGGGGTCCCCGCCGCCCGGCCCGCCGCCACTGCTGCCCCTGCCGACACGGCCTACGTGCAAGACGTAGCCACCTACCTCGCCGGCCTGCCCGTTCGCGCCAGTTCCGAGTTAGCTGCCCTCGCCCAGGGCCCCGCCTACCAAGCCTTTGCCAAAGACCAGGACAAAAGCTGGGCGAAGTATACCAGCACTCACACCACCCGCATGACGCAGTGGGCCAGCCACGCGCTGGATTCGGTGCAGGGCCGCAGCCCCACCATCTTCTACCCGTTCAGCGGCCCCGATTTTCTCAACGTCGCCACCCTGTTCCCCACTAGCCAGGCCTACGTCATGGTGGGCCTAGAACCCGTGGGCAGCGTGCCAGCCCGTGCTTCGCTCGAAAATCCCAAGCTGTACCCCGCCATCAAAGCTTCGCTGTGGTCGGTGCTGAACTTTAGCTTCTTCCGCACCAACGACATGGCCATCGACCTAAAATCGGTGGAGCTCGACGGGGCAGTGCCGCTCATTATGCTATTTGCCGCCCGCACGGGCCACCAAGTGCTTGCCGTGCGCCCTGTGCAGCTCGATGCCGCTGGCCAGCTCACCACCGGCGCGGCCGATACCACCCGCGCCGGTGGCCGCCCCAACATCCCGGGGGCCGAAATCCAGGTGCGCAGCGCCAGTGGCCAAGCCCAAACCATTTACTATTTCTCCGCCGACATCAGCGACGCCCGCCTGACGCCCCACCCGGCCTTGCTCACTTACGTGCGCACCCTGGGGCCCCTCACCACCTATGTGAAGTCGGCCACCTACCTCATGCACAAGGCGTATTTCTCAAAAATCCGCAACCTCGTGCTGGCCCGCAGCAATTATTTGCTGCAAGACGACTCGGGCATTGCGATGAAATACTTCCCGGCCAGCGCTTGGCAGTTCACGTACTACGGCACATACCGTCGCCCCATCAACCTTTTCGCCAAGCATTACCAGCCCCAGCTCACCGCCGCTTACACCGATAGCCTGCACCGCCCCAGCCCATTGCCCTTCGGCACGGGCTACAACTGGCGCCAGACCGATTCGAACCTGCTGCTAGCCCAGCGCCGCACGCCGGTTAGCAACTAGGCTGCTTTCGCTAAACCCCAACTCGGGGGCCGTGGTGACCTCACCGCGGCCCCCGTCGTTTTTGCCCCGCCCATGATTTCTCAAGCCTCGCCTGCCACCCGCTCTGCCTATACCTATATAATAGGAGGACTGCTGCTCCTGGCAGTGGTCGCCGCGTTGGGGGGAAGCGTACCCGCCAACCGCGCACCCAGTATTAGGGCCCCCAGGCAGCGCACGGCCGATTCCCCACTGCTGGATTCGCTGCTCCGCACCTCGCCCAGCCTGGCACGCATTGCCGACAACCCCGCCTACGAGGTCCAGATCATCTATACCCAAATTGACCGCGACGCGCGCAACGTTCCGCATTTCACGCCGCACACTTTCCACCTCAATCCGCGCCAGTACTTCAACCCCGCCAGCTTAGTCAAGCTACCTGTGGTTGCGTTGGCCCTAGAAAAGCTAAACAACCTGCAGCGCCCTGACCTCACCCGCCGCACCATCATGGCCACGGGAGTGGCCTACCGCTGCCAGACTGCCGTACCCTTTGCCGCCCCCGCCGATTCCGACCAAGTCGCTACCGTAGGCAACTACATCAAGCGCATGCTGCTGGTAAGTGATAACACCGCCTACAACCGCCTCTACGAGTTTCTGGGCCAGGGCCCCCTCAACCAGCGCCTTGCCCAGCTAGGATTTCCCAATGCCCGCATCACGCGCCGCTTCGCCCCCTGCGACACAGCCTCCAACCGTCACACCAACCCCATTAGCTTCCATACCCTCGACGGCGATACCATTTACAAGCAGCCAGCGCTCATTAACCCCCGGACTTACGCCAGCCCCCTAGGCCCCATATCGAAAGGCCGGGCCTATCGCAGCGGTAACCGCCTCATTCGCCAACCCTACGATTTCACAACTGCCAACCAATTGCCCTTGGCTGATATCAGCACCTTGCTGCGCACCCTGCTATTTCCCGCGTCAGTGCCCGATTCCCTTCGCCCACACCTCACCCCCAGCGATTATTCCTTCCTTCGCTACTACCTGCACGCCACGCCTCACCAGGCTGGTTTCCGCCCGTATACCTCCAAGCGCTACTTTGACGCCTACAAAAAATACCTCTACTACGGCCGTAGCCCCACTTCCCCTGCCGAACAAGGCTTAAGCATCTACAATATCGTCGGCATGTCGCACGGGTTTTTGGCCGACGTCGCTTACTTCACCGATTCCCTGCACCAGTCCGAATTCCTACTGAGTGCGGTGATCTACGTGAACTCCGACGGAGTTATTAACGACGGCCTCTACGAATACGAGACCATCGGGCTGCCCTTCCTGGCCCAATTAGGCCATACCATTCGTCAATACGAAGCATTACGGCCCCGCACATATCGCCCCGACCCCTCCGAATTTGATGCCATAGTCCCTGTTCGGTAAACCAAATTTCCCTAAACGACTTCCGTAGCGAGTTGACTTTCAATTCAGAAGTAATATAAACGCAAAACTGACAAAGGCAGTACTCACAAAATAATGGAAACGTACTTGCAAGCCCCAATACTAATGCCTACTTTTGCACTCCCAAATCGATAGGACGAGGGCAAGTAAATCATCGGAAAAGACAAATTTTATAACTTGCTTGAATAACTCGTAATGTTGTTGTAGTTTTGCACCCCGCTCCGTTTCAAACGGAAATGCTAGCGAATAGAAAAAAGAATCACACCTTTTTCTTGCAAAAACAAAATAAAGCAATTATCTTTGCACCCCGCTTCAATTTAATAGAAACCGAAGCTGCTGCAAACAAGAAAAAATATTATCTTTCTTGTTTATTCAGCAAATCTCATTACCTTTGCACTCCCAAATCGAAAGAAATGGAGAAAAGGCTTGGCTAATAGTCACACTGTTGTTTCAAATGGAAGCGACACACGTTCTTTGAATGTTTGGAAAAGACAAATGGTAAAGCTCTTCTCGAGTAATTAGGAAGAGTATTTAACAAGCGTAAAATTGATTTAAACTCGTCAATACGAGTTGAATTAGCACAAGACAGCAGCTTACTTTCGAGTAGGTGAAGGATATTATACAATGGAGAGTTTGATCCTGGCTCAGGATGAACGCTAGCGGCAGGCCTAATACATGCAAGTCGAACGGTGGTAGCAATACCATAGTGGCGCACGGGTGCGTAACGCGTAGCCAACCTACCCAAATCTGGGGGATAGCCCGCCGAAAGGCGGATTAATACCGCATAAGACAACGGGCCGGCATCGGTTGGTTGTTAAAGATTTATTGGATTTGGATGGGGCTGCGTGCCATTAGCTAGTTGGGGGGGTAACGGCCCACCAAGGCGACGATGGCTNTTTCGAGTAGGTGAAGGATATTATACAATGGAGAGTTTGATCCTGGCTCAGGATGAACGCTAGCGGCAGGCCTAATACATGCAAGTCGAACGGTGGTAGCAATACCATAGTGGCGCACGGGTGCGTAACGCGTAGCCAACCTACCCAAATCTGGGGGATAGCCCGCCGAAAGGCGGATTAATACCGCATAAGACAACGGGCCGGCATCGGTTGGTTGTTAAAGATTTATTGGATTTGGATGGGGCTGCGTGCCATTAGCTAGTTGGGGGGGTAACGGCCCACCAAGGCGACGATGGCTAGGGGAGCTGAGAGGCTGGTCCCCCACACGGGCACTGAGATACGGGCCCGACTCCTACGGGAGGCAGCAGTAGGGAATATTGGGCAATGGAGGAGACTCTGACCCAGCCATGCCGCGTGCCGGATGAAGGCCTTCTGGGTCGTAAACGGCTTTTTTCCGGGAAGAACCGGTTCCTTGCGAGGGGCTCTGACGGTACCGGGAGAATAAGCACCGGCTAACTCCGTGCCAGCAGCCGCGGTAATACGGAGGGTGCGAGCGTTGTCCGGATTTATTGGGTTTAAAGGGTGCGTAGGCGGCCGCGTAAGTCTGGGGTGAAAGCCCGTTGCTCAACAACGGAACTGCCCTGGAAACTGCGCGGCTTGAGTCCAGACGAGGTTGGCGGAATGGGCGGTGTAGCGGTGAAATGCATAGATACCGTCCAGAACACCGATTGCGAAGGCAGCTGACTAGGCTGGTACTGACGCTGAGGCACGAAAGCGTGGGGAGCGAACAGGATTAGATACCCTGGTAGTCCACGCCGTAAACGATGGATACTCGCTGGCAGCGATAGACTGTTGCTGGCTTAGCGAAAGCGTTAAGTATCCCACCTGGGGAGTACGCCCGCAAGGGTGAAACTCAAAGGAATTGACGGGGGCCCGCACAAGTGGTGGAGCATGTGGTTTAATTCGATGATACGCGAGGAACCTTACCTAGGCTAGAATGCGCGTGACCGGTTCGGAGACGAACCTTTCCTTCGGGACACAAAGCAAGGTGCTGCATGGCCGTCGTCAGCTCGTGCCGTGAGGTGTTGGGTTAAGTCCCGCAACGAGCGCAACCCCTATGTTTAGTTGCCAGCGGGTCAAGCCGGGGACTCTAGACAGACTGCCTGCGCAAGCAGTGAGGAAGGCGGGGACGACGTCAGGTCATCATGGCCCTTACGCCTAGGGCTACACACGTGCTACAATGGACGGTACAGCGGGTTGCCAACCAGCGATGGTGCGCCAATCCCGAAAAGCCGTTCTCAGTTCGGATCGGAGTCTGCAACTCGACTCCGTGAAGCTGGAATCACTAGTAATCGCGCATCAGCAATGGCGCGGTGAATACGTTCCCGGGCCTTGTACACACCGCCCGTCAAGCCATGGAAGTTTGGTAGACCTGAAGCCGGTGCTCCGCAACGAAGCCGGTTAGGGTAGAACAGGTAACTAGGGCTAAGTCGTAACAAGGTAGCCGTACCGGAAGGTGCGGCTGGATCACCTCCTTTCTGGAGCCCGTTTCTTTTCGGAGGACGGCAGGTTTTCTTAGGAAAACACGTTGCGAAAGCGAAGTAAGCAAGAGCACACGGGGGATGCCTAGGGTCTCAGAGGCGAAGAAGGACGCGATAAGCTGCGATAAGGCTTGGGGAGGGGCACATACCCGTTGATCCGAGCGTTTCCGAATGGGGCAACCCCGCGACTGGAAGAGTCGTGAGCCGACTGGCTAGTCCAGCGGCGGCAAACGCAGGGAACTGAAACATCTAAGTACCTGCAGGAAAAGAAAATAACAATGATTCCCCAAGTAGTGGCGAGCGAACGGGGAGGAGCCCAAACCAC
>NZ_RCYZ01000008.1 GCF_006439025.1 Hymenobacter nivis | reverse complement strand
CACCTACTCGAAAATAGGCTGCTGTCTTGTGCACGCCTCGCCCCACTCGGGGACAAGGCCACTCAACGCGTTTCGTGGTTGAGCCGGCTGGTAAACCAACCGGCTCCCTTACTATTTGTCTGTTTCCGTCATTCAAAGAACGTACGCCGCTTCCTGTTGAAGCAACCGTGGGGCCGGCAAACCAGCCCGTTTTCATTATCCTAATCCCCGCTCTTTTCGATTGGGAGTGCAAAGGTAAGAAATATTTTTGAAAGTGTCGCAAGAAAGAAGAAATAATTTTCTTCACTGCTAACCTTCATCTTTCGCCGCTTCCAATTAAATGCGACTTCTGTATGGTCGTCAAGGCTGTTTTTGAAGCCTTTTAACCCTTTCCCCCTTTTGGGAGTGCAAAGATAAGGCGTTTTCTCAACTAAACAAACTTTAAGTAAATTTTTATTGGGTTTGTTTGAACTCAATAAAAATCGCCTTCGTGCATTTGAAGCGATTGACTTGGTATTACTAAGTGCGACTTGCTACTTTCCAATACCGTTTCCCCCGTTTGGGAGTGCAAAGGTACTCGCATTATTTGAGCTGGCAAACAATATGTAATGTTTGTTTTCTCACAACAACACTTGCTGTAGCTAATACGCTGATGGATAGAAGTCGGCAAACTTGCGTAATATTGAAAGCATCGTGGAAGTGTCTGCTGAAGGCTTCCGGGCTAGTGGCAGTGAGGCGTCCTTTGGTGCTTGGATGAACGCAGATGCCTAGACGGATTGTCTAGAGTATTCAAGCTGGGCATGGTTTTTTTATCCAGAGGGATTCGCTACGCAGCTGTTGGCACCGTATCCTAAGGATAAGCACCTTTAGACTATTACAGCCTTGATTTACAGGTATTCATGTAAATACTTGCGCTTAACCTCTATAAGTAACCTGATAATATGTGGCTCCTTTTCCAGTTGCGGCTGTACCGATAAGGCACCAAAATGATCGGCTACATTATTTTCAGGTAACTAAGTAAATCGTCAATGGGCACCGCTGGGTGAATTGGGGTGCTGAATGGCGGCTACTGCGCCGGGCTACTTCACTAAGAGGGATTTTACACTACCGGTTTGCTTATCTACCTCAAAAGCGGCGCGGTTGGGCATACGGCGGGCCCAGTCGGTGCGGGGCACCAATACCTGCCAAGAAGAACCGAGGTCGATGGTACGGGCCGAATCGACGACGTAGAGCAGAGCGTTGGGCTGACCTTCCAAGTAATGGCCAATGGCCGCACGCGCGGCTGCGGCGGTGGGGGCCCCGGTGGGGGGCGCGGGGGCTGGTGCAGTGGCGGCCGGCGGCGCTTCGACGGGCGTGGTGGTAAGAGTTGGCTGGCAACCGGCCAAGGTACTGGCGGCAGCTAGGGCCCCCAGGATGGTGAGGTGGTTCGGACGCATGGGTTAGGGACTATACTATATAATAAGGAAGCGGGGCCCCCGCCGCGGGCCCAAAGGCACCGCAGCGGGGGCCCCACCGGATGAAACCTGCACGGGCTCCCTAGTTGATGGGCGGGCCGATAGCGGTACGGGCTTCTTCTTCGGCTTGCTGGCGGGCCAGCTTGGCGTTGAGGCGGGTGGCATCGCCACGGCGCACCACGCGGGCAATGTGGATGCTGAGCTCGTAGAGCAGCATGATGGGGATGGTGACGATGATTTGGGCCGTGACGTCGGGCGGGGTGATGATGGCTGCGAGCACCAAGATAACCACAATGGCGTGCTTGCGGTAGAGCTGCATGATTTCGGGCGTAATCATGCCGGCTTTGGCCAAGAAGAACACGATCATGGGCAGCTCAAACACCAGGCCGCACGAGAGCGTCATGGTGGTGAGGGTGCTCAGGTAGCTCTGAAGGTCAATCTGGTTCTCGATGCTGGCGTCGACGGTATAGCCGGCCAGGAAGTTGATGCTCATCGGGGCGGCGATGTAGTAGCCGAATAGCACACCCGATATGAAGAGAATCGACACGAAGAACACGGCCCCCTGCGAGTTTTGGCGCTCATGTGGGTAGAGGCCGGGCTTGATGAAGCGCCAGAGCTCCCAGAAAAGGTAGGGAAAGGCCAAGATGCAGCCCGCGATGACGGACGTGCTGATGTGCATGGAGAGCTGCCCACTCATCTCCCGGTTCTGGATGATGAAGTTGACGTGGTCGGCGCAAGGCTCGGATGAGCCAAAGAGGGCCCCCAGCCGGCAGAACATCCGGTAGGTCCAGAAATCGGCGCGCGAGGGCCCCAAAATCAGGGTATGGAAGAGGAAATTCTTCGAGAAAAAGGCAATTGTGGCAAAAACCACCACCGATATCGCCGCCCGGATAACGTGCCAACGCAGCGCTTCCAAGTGGTCGATAAAGGACATTTCGTGCTGGTCGCCCAGCGATGTTTTCGCTTCCAATGCGTGCAGGGGTGAATGAGCAGATAAGTGAACTGCGGGAGATACGACAAAAAGGCGCGCTTGGGACTAACGCCCCGGGGCCCTAATACCTTAATGCCGGACGCGCCCGCCCCCGTTCACTGCTTAGGCAAAAAGTGGGTAATCCTGGAGCCAGGCGTTCACCTGCCGGCGCACGTGGCCGAGGCGGGTGTCGTCGGCGTGGTGCATCAGGGCCTCGTCGATGAGCTCCACGATGCGGCCCATGTCGGCGGTGCCCAGGCCGCGGGTGGTGATGGCGGCCGAGCCGATGCGCATGCCGCTGGTTACGAACGGTGACTTGTCGTCGAACGGCACCATGTTCTTATTAATGGTGATGTCGGCCTTGATGAGCGTGTTTTCGGCCAGCTTGCCGGTGAGGCCCTTCGAGCGTAAGTCAATCAGCATCAAGTGGTTGTCGGTACCGCCCGAGATGATGTCGTAGCCCAGCCCAGTGAAACCGGCGGCCAGTGCCTGGGCGTTGGCTGCCACCTGCTTGGCGTAGTCCGTAAAATCGTCGCTCAGTGCCTCGCCGAAAGCCACGGCCTTGGCGGCGATGACGTGCTCGAGGGGCCCGCCCTGGGTACCGGGGAATACGCCCGAATCGAGCAGGGCCGACATGAGCCGGATTTCGCCCTTGGGCGTTTTCAGGCCAAAGGGGTTTTCAAAGTCTTGGCCCAGCATGATGAGGCCGCCGCGGGGGCCCCGCAGGGTTTTGTGGGTCGTCGTCGTCACGATGTGGCAGTGCTGAAACGGGTTGTTCAGCAAGCCCTTGGCGATGAGGCCGGACGGGTGCGAGATGTCGGCCAGCAATAGGGCCCCTACCTCGTCGGCGGCTTCGCGCAGGGTTTTGTAATCCCAGTCGCGCGAGTAGGCCGAGGCGCCGCAGATGATCATCTTGGGCCGTTCGCGGCGGGCCGTTTCTTTCACCTTCTGCCAATCGATGAGGCCGGTTTCCTGCTCCACGCCATAAAAGCTGGGCTGGTAGAGCTTGCCTGAGAAGTTGACGGGCGAACCGTGGGTGAGGTGGCCGCCGTGGCTGAGGTCGAAACCCAGGATTTTGTCGCCGGGGTTGAGGCAGGCCAGCATCACAGCGGCGTTGGCCTGGGCCCCGGAGTGGGGCTGCACGTTAGCCCAGGTCACGCCGAAAAGCTCCTTCACGCGGTCGATGGCCAACTGTTCTACTTGGTCAACTATCTCGCAGCCGCCGTAGTAGCGCTTACCGGGCAGGCCCTCAGCGTACTTGTTGGTGAGCACCGAGCCCTGGGCGGCCATCACCTGCTCCGACACATAGTTTTCGGACGCAATCAGCTCCAGGCCGTGGGTCTGGCGGGTTTTTTCTTGGTCGATGAGGCCGAACACGGCGGCGTCGCGGAGGCGGGCAGGGGCGGTGGTTTGCATAGGCCAAAGGTACAATGGCCCCGCCGCCCCGCCCGCAGGCACTGAGGCTGGTGGGCAATTTCTAAATAAATCATACCTTCATTAAAAAATACTAGTTTATCCTACTATTAGATTGATTTATTCATTATCAATCATTTTTAAATACTATTTATTATGTCTACGCCACTTGCCGAGGTTCTGACGCACTTGCGCGTTGGCAACCAGAAATTTCTTGTTGATTTCTACCAGCAGCGCCGCGACGTGTTTGCCCGCTGGGCCCTGCGCCAGCACCAGCTGGGGGCCCCGGCGGCGCACGCGCTGCTGCAGGGGGCCCTGCTCGATTTTTACGACCAAGTATCGGACGGCCGCCTGACGCGCCTGCCGCCCGACGTACCGGCCCACGTGAACCAGCTGGCCGAGCAGCGGCTGGCCGCCGCGGCCGCTCCGTTGCCCGCCGCCGAGGCCAGCCGCCGCCAGCAGCGGCTGGTACACTTCCACCAGCTTGGGCCCGATTGCCAGCGGCTGCTGACGTATTTCTACTTCCACGGCTACAACTTTGGGCGCATGAGCGGCAAGCTGGGCTTTGCCAACCCCGCCGTGGCCCGCCGTCAAAAAGGGGCCTGCCTGCGCCGGCTGGTAGATTTGACGAATCCGCCCCACGGCTTCCGGGTGCACCTCGACGCGCTGGAGCGCTTCGCCGACGGGGCCCTGGACGAGGCGACCCAGGAAGCGTTTGAGCAGCGCTTATTAGACGAGCCCGACCTGGCCGCCGCCCACGCCGCCTACGAGCAGTTTGCCGCCGACCTGCGCTGGGCCGCCGGCCACGACACGCTGCGCCTGCGCCTGCACTTGCTCGACCGCCGCCTCGACCAGCGCACCACCTCGCTGGCCCGGCTCCAGCGCATCGGCCGGCGCCACCGGCGGCGCAGCCTGCTGTGGGCCGCCGCCGCGCTGCTGGTGGCGCTGGGTACCGCCTTGGCCCTCTGGACGACGAACCGCGCCACCCAGCCTGAGGAAGGCTGGGCCGCCTATTACCGCCTCGACCCCGCGCTGGGCCTCACGCCGGCCCAGGAGCGCCACCGCCCCCTGCTGGCCCAGGCCCTGGCCGAGTACCGCGCCGGCCACTACCCCACCGCCCTGCACACGCTGGGCCGCCTAGGGCCCGACGAGCTGGGGGCCGACACGCTGAGCTACTACCGCGGCCTATTTCTGCTGCAATCGGGCGATAACCAATCGGCCCAGCCGCCGCTGCACCGCCTGGCCGAGGCCCTGGACGGGCCCCTGTCGCGCCGGGCGCTTTACCACCTGGGCATGGCTTATTGGCAAAACCGACAGCCCGCCGCCGCCCGCGACGCAATGCGCCGCGTGGCCGCCGACTCACTCAACCCCTACCAAGCCAATGCATTACGCGTGCTGGCCGCCGGCGTGCTCAGCCCGCGCCCCTAGCCCCGCCCAACGCCGGGGCCCCGGCGTGCGTACACGGCGCACATCCATTCCTTACTAAAAGAAACCCCACGCCATGGCCACGCCCACCAGCACCCCGAAGCACACCGACCCCGCTACCAAGAACAAGGAGAAGCAGAACGAAGAGGAAGTGAAGGACAAGCCTTCGGGCAAGACCGTCAAAACCCAGAAGAAGTAAGCTTCTTATAAAAGCAAAGAGCCCGGAACGTCAGACGTTCCGGGCTCTTTGCTTTTATAAGAAGGGCCGGTCCCGGCGCGGCGCTTACTTCCAAGCGTGCAGCAGGCGGCGCACCAAAATGATTTCGCCGATGTGGTAGGCAGCGTGGTCGGCAATGAGGAAGGCTTCGCGCAAGATGGTTTGGCCGGTGCCGTGGGGCAGGGGCGCCAGAAAATTGGTGCCGGGGGCATGCAGCAGGTGCAGGAAGCGCTGCCGGTCCTGCCGAATGCCGTCCAGCGCCTCCTGCCACTGTTCTTCGTCGGCGGTGGCATCGGGGGCGGGCCAGTAGCCCTCCGGCCACTTCGGCGATTCGTGCCGGGGTTCGAGGCAAAACTCTACAATGTCCCACTGGGCGATGCGCACGTGCTCGACCAGCTGCCAGATGGTGTAGGGCACGCCGGGCACGCGCTGGTTCCACTGCGCCGGCCGTAGGTCAGCGCAGGCTTCCTCAAAAGTGGCGTGGGCGTTGCCCTTGGTGAGCAGGCTGGTCAGCTCGGCCACCAGGCCCTTTTGGTTGGGCCGGTCCATGGGGGTTAGGTTGCTTGCAGGCATGTGGTTGCGGGGGCCCTGGGGCGATGGTTGCCGGCGGGCGGGATAGAGGGCGCGTGGCCTATTTCTTTTTCATGAGCACTTTGAGGGCCCCGGTGGACCACAGGGCCCCGGCCACCAGCACAGGCTGGAAAAATAGCCGCCCGAGCCGCTTGTTGTCAGTATCGAGGCCGAAGGCGGAAAGGTGGCTGGCGTACTGGTGCAGGTTGCCGGGGAAAATCAGCGTGTAGAACACGGCCAGGCCCACGCCCATGCGCACCCGGTTTTTCCCTTTCAGCAGCAGCAAGGCCAAGCCCAGGCCAATTTCCACCACCCCCGATTCCAGCACCACAGTGTCTTTGTCCTGGGGCACGAAATCGGGCACCTGCGCCTGGAAGTCCTTCCGCACGAAGGTGAGGTGCCCGGTACCGGCCACCACCATGAAGGTGCCCATAAGCCCGCGGGCAATGTTTTGGAGCGTTGTCGTGTGAACGGCTTTGTTCAGCATGGCTTTCGAGTGAGGGGTTGAAAGCCCGGCTATACGGCGGGCGGGCGGCAATGGGTGAGGCGGCCCGCCCGCTCTATACCTATAGTATGATGCGAGCGGAGCGGCGGCGGGGGCCCTACTTCATTACAGGGTGCGCTTGCGGATCTGGTCCAGCACCTGTTGGTAGGGAGCGGCCGCTATTTTTTCCTGGCGCGCCAGCTCCACTGCCCGCTGTTGGCGGGCCTCGGCCTCGGCGTAGAAGCCGATGCGGTAGAGCAGGTGGGCCAGCGTGTCGTTGTTGTAAGCGGCGGGGTCCAGGTCTACCGTGCGCTTGCTCCAGGCAACGGCGTGCGAGAGGTAGTTTTTGTTGCGGGTGCCAGTTTGGTAAATGGCCCAGGCCCCGTTGTTCAGCTCCTGCAAGAAAGACGCGGGCGGGCCCACCACGGCAACCGTCCGCACGATGCGGCCGGGGGCCCCGGCTGGCGGGGGGCCCCCGGCCGGCCCGCGCCGCGCCGCCGAATCGAGCCGCTGCAGCAGCGCGGGCTGGCGCTGGCGAAAAGCCTGGAGCGCCGCCAGCGCTTTTTTTACCGAATCGGCCGGCAGGTTGAAGTAGTACCGCTCGTAGTAGGACACGGCTTGCTGCAGGTAGGCGGTGGTGTCCTTAACGTTCTGGTAGAATGCCAGCATGTTGCGGTCGTAGTTGCGCGCCCCGCTGATGTAGTCATTGGTCCAGGTGCTGCGGGCAAAGTTGGCGCCTCTTTCCGCGGTGCTGCGGTCTTTGGTAGCCGCAGCCTGTGCCATGGTGGTGTTGATAATCAGATTATTAATGGCCACGCGCCGGGGCAAGGGCAATACCCGGTAGAGGCTGTCAATCAGCTTCTGGCTCAGGTGCGAGAGTTGAAAGGCCGAACCGCCCACTACCGGCCCGCTCTCCAAAATAAACAGCACCTCCGCCGGCTGATAAAACGCCTTGGCTGGCAATTGCCGGGCGTAGGCATCGAGCACGGCCGGCTCCGGGGGCAGGCGCAGGCTCCGGCGCTTCAGCAGGTAGCGCTTTAGCACGGCCGTGTCGCGGTCGCCCCGCTGGAACGCGGCGGCCAAGTGGCTCAGGTTCTGCGGGTCTTGCTGGGCCTGCTGCGCGGCGGCTACGTCTTTGAGGTACTGCTCCTCGTTGCTGGTATTGCCGAAGCGGCGGTACAGCAGGTTGCCATCGGGGCCGAAGTAGAGGTAGGTTGGGTAGGTCGTCACGTTATAGCGGCGCGCGGCCGCCCCCATTTCGGCGCTGCCGAACACCAGCTCCTTGCTCAGAAATGCCTGGTTGAGCTTGTCGGCCACCGCCGGCGCGTTGAGGCCCGACTTGTTCCGCTCCGCCCTCACCGCCGGCGGCAGGTTGGCGGGGGCCGGCGGCGGGCTCAGCAGCAGGAATACCGGCTTGTTTTGCTGCTGGGCTTTGGCAAATACCTGCGTCAGCGAGTCCTTCTCAAACCGGATGCCCTGCGCCCGCAGGGGCCCCAGCGCGCTCCAGAAAATCCAGAGGCACAGTACAATGTATTTCATAGCTTTATCGCAGGGTATGTGTGTGCGGCAAAGCTAAGATTGGGGCGGGGAGTGGGGGCCCCTGGGGTGCAACGCCAGGGGCCCCACGTGGGCCCTAGTGGGCTTGCAGCCAGTTGCGGCCGGTGCCCACTTCCACCTCCAGCGGCACGCCGCGGGGCAGCAGCAGGGCCTGGGTCATCAGTTCCTTTATTTTGGGGGTGATGTACTCCACTTCTTCCTGCACGGCGTCGAAGACAAGTTCGTCGTGCACCTGCAAAATCATGCGGGTTTTGAGCTTCTCCTCGCGCAGCCAGTTATAAATGTTGATCATCGCCAGCTTGATGATGTCGGCGGCGGTGCCCTGGATGGGGGCGTTGATGGCGTTGCGCTCGGTGTAGCCGCGCAGCGTGGCGTTGCGCGAGTTGATGTCGCGCAGGTAGCGGCGGCGCTTGAGCAGCGTTTCGGCGTATTCCAGCTCGCGGGCCCGGTTGATGCTCTCGTCCATGAACTGCTTCACCGACGGGAATTCCTGGAAGTACGTTTCGATGATGTCGGTAGCTTCCTTGCGGCTGATACCGATGCGCTGGGCCAGCCCGAAGGCCGAAATGCCGTAAATGATGCCGAAGTTGACCGTTTTAGCCTTGCGGCGCATCTCGGCGTCTACCTCGCTCAGTGGCACCCGGAATACCTTACTGGCCGTGCTGCTGTGCACGTCCTGGCCCAGGCGGAAGGCTTCGATCATGGTCGCGTCGCCCGAGAAGTCGGCCATGATGCGCAGTTCCACCTGCGAGTAGTCGGCGGCCAGTAGCAGGTGCTGGTCGTCGCGCGGCACGAAGGCTTTGCGAATTTCGCGGCCCTTTTCGGTGCGAATCGGGATGTTTTGCAGGTTCGGGTTGGTGCTGCTCAGGCGCCCGGTAGCCGTCACGGCCTGGTTGAAGTTGGTGTGCACGCGGCCGTCCACCACGCTCACCAGCTGGGGCAGGGCCTCCACGTAGGTGCTGCGCAGCTTGCTGAGCTGGCGGTACTCCAGGATGAGGGCGGCGATGGGGTTGTCGGCCGCGAGTTGGCTCAGGATTTCCTCGCCGGTAGCGTACTGGCCGGTCTTGGTTTTCTTGATTTTACCCCGGCCGATGTCCATTTTATCGAACAACACCTCGCCGAGCTGCTTGGGCGAGCCGATGTTGAATTCCTGCCCGGCTTCCGTGAAAATCTGCGTTTCCAGCTCTTGCACGTAGCCTTGCAGCTCGGCCGAGTACTCGCCCATGGCCACCGAGTCGATGCGCACGCCCTCGTACTCGATGCTGCTGAGCACCGGCACCAGCGGGTTTTCCACGGTGTTCAGCAGCTCCAGCAGGCCCAACTCTTTCAGCATCGGCTCGAACACGTGCTTGAGCTGCAGGGTCACGTCGGCGTCTTCGCAGGCGTAGTCTTTCACCAGGGCCGGAGCAATGTCGGCCATCGTGATTTGCTTCTTGCCCTTGGGACCGATCAGGTCGGTGATGGGCACCGGGGCGTAGTGCAGGTACGTTTCGGCCAGCACGTCCATGTTGTGGCGCATGTCGGGCTCGATGAGGTAATGCGCCAGCATGGTATCGAACAGGGGCCCCGCCACCTCCACGTTGTAGTGCTTGAGGATGCTGAGGTCGTACTTGATGTTCTGGCCGATTTTGAGGATGCCGGAGTTGCTGAAAAAGGGGCAGAACTCGTCCACAATGGCCTGGGCGGCGGGCAGGTCGTCGGCCGGCACGGGCACGTAGTAGGCCTCGCCCGGCCGGTAGCAGAAGCTTAGGCCCACGAGCCGTGCCGTCATCGTATCCAGGCCCGTGGTTTCGGTGTCGAAGCTCACCTCAGCCTGGCGCAGCAGGAAGTGCAGCAGCGACTTCCGAAGCGCCGGCGTGTCCATCAAGTGGTACTGGTAGGGCACGTCTTCCAGGCGGCGGCGGGGGCCCCCAGGGGCCCCACCGTGGCCGGTTTCGCCCTCCTCTGCCCCGATGGCCACGGCCTCGTCGCCGGGGTTGCCGAAGAGCGAGGCCTGGCCGGCGGCCGCTGCCTTGGGCCGCCGGGCCCCGGTGGTGCCGGGCTTGGCCACGCCGGCCGGGGTGCGCTCGGGGCCCCCGCTCAGCACGCGGGCGGCCAGCTGCCGGAACTCCAGCTCGTCGAACAGCACGCGCAGGCGGGCCTCGTCGGGCGCGTCGAGCACCAGCTTGTCGGGCTCAAACTCCAGCGGCACGTTCACGTGGATGGTGGCCAGCTCCTTGCTCAGCAGGCCCTGCTCGGCGAAGTTGCGCACGTTTTCCTGCTGCTTGCCCTTGAGCTCGTCCACGTGAGCAATCAGGTTTTCCACGGAGCCGTACTTCTGGATGAGCGTCTTGGCCGTTTTCTCGCCGATGCCGGGAATGCCGGGGATGTTGTCGGAGGCGTCGCCCTGCAAACCCAGGATGTCAATCACCTGCTCCACGCGCTCTATCTCGAAGCGGGCCAGCACGTGGGCCACGTCCAGGATTTCGGCTGCGTTGCCCATGAAAGCGGGCCGGTAAATTTTAATGTTGTCCGTAACCAGCTGGCAGTAGTCCTTGTCGGGCGTCATCATGAACACCTCAAACCCCTGGGCCTCGGCGCGTTGGGCCAGGGTACCAATCACGTCGTCGGCCTCGTAGCCCGCCATCAGCAGGATGGGGATGTGGAAGGCCTCGATGATTTGCTTGATGTAGGGAATGGCGGTGCCGATGTCTTCGGGCATGGCCTGGCGCTGGGCCTTGTAGGCCGGGAATTGCTCGTGCCGGAACGTCTTGCCCGCGTCGAAGCACACGCCGATGTGGGTGGGCTTCTCCTTTTGCAGCACCTCCACCAGCGTGTTGGTGAAGCCCAGCACGGCCCCCGTGTTCAGGCCCTTGGAGTTGATGCGCGGGTTTTTGCTGAACGCGAAGTGCGAGCGGTAAATCAGGGCAAAGGCGTCGAGCAGGAAAAGCTTCTGGGGGGCGGCAGCGGCGGTATCGGTCATGGTCCACGAAAGTACGGCGGGGCTGGGCCGGCCGTTGGCCGCGCCGCCCGCTTTTTAGGGCCCCCACCGCTGCCGGGGGCCCTAAAAAGCGGGGGCCCCGGCAGCGGCAAAATTTGCAGCTCCCAGGGCCCCCAGCACAATCATTCTGCCTAACTACATCTTGGACAAGCCCTTGAAGAAGCTCTCTTGGTACGACTTGCCGATGGGCACGTAGTAGCCGCCCTTCAGGTTGGCGGTGTTGTCTTCGATGGATTCAATGTGCTGGGTGTTGAGCAAGTAGCTGCGGTGCACGCGCACGAAGTTGGGAAACACGGCCAGCCGCGCCTCCAAGGCCTTGAGGGTGGTATAAACGATGTACTTCTGTTGAGCCGTGACGATATTCACGTAGTCGGACAAAGCCTCCACGTAGAGCACATCATCAAAATTGATGCGCACCATGCGGCTATTCACCTTCACGAATACGTCGGCGTTGGCGGGCGCGTCGGGGTGGGGGGCCCCAGCCGCCGGGGCGGCGCTGGGCCGGGGCTGCTGGCGCACGCGCTCCACGGCCTGGCTGAAGCGGCCGTACTCGAAGGGCTTCACCAGGTAGTCAGTTACTTGTAGCTCGAAGGCATCGACGGCAAAGTCGTTGCGGGCGGTGGTGATGACCACGGCGGGCGGGTCTTGCAGCAGGCGCAGCAGCTCCAGGCCGTTGAGGTGGGGCATCTCAATGTCGAGGAACAGCAAATCCACGGCGTGGCCCTCGCGCAGGTAGGCCAGGCCGGCGATGCCGTCGGCCAGCGAGGCCTTCAGCTCCAGGCCCGGCGTGAGGCTCACGTAGTGCTCCAGGGTAAGCCGGTTGATTTCGTCGTCGTCGATGATGGCGCAAGTGAGCATAAACAGGGAGCGCAGCGGGTAAAACTACTGGGTATGCGGCCGCATTGGCAGAGCCAAGTTAGCCTTTGAACCAGCAAAACTAGGCACTGGCAGAGATGTTTCTGTTTTTTTACCGCAGAGCCATTATATGCCGGCGGCGGCCAGCTCTTCGGCCAGGCGGGCTTGCACAGCTGGACGGTCAAAATCGGCTTCGTCTTGAATGTGAGGCATCAGCTGGGCCATCACCGCGTCTTGGCGCTGGCCGGCGGCCCAGGCCTCGGCGTAGGGCAAGTGCGAAAACGTAACGCGCGTGTAGAGCGGCACCCAGCGGGTGGGGTGCAGGGCGGCAATTTTGTTCTCGATGCGTTTTTGAAGCAAAAAGCGCGGGTCGCCCACCCGGTCGCGCATCTCCACAAAGTTGTAGAGGGCCAGGTCGGCCATGGCGTCGGCGTTGGGCTTGCGCTGCTGCTCAAAGGCGGCCGCCACGGCAGGCCAGTTATCGTCGCCGTGGGCATCGAGCAGGCCGTCGAGCACGGTGCAATCCTCAAAGCCCACGTTCATGCCCTGTCCATAAAAGGGCACAATGGCGTGGGCCGCGTCGCCGAGCAGCAGCACCCCTTCGGTGTGCCACGGAAAGCAGCGCACCGTGACGAGCGAGCCCGTGGGGTTGGCAAAAAACTCCTCGGCCAGGCGCGGCATCAGCGGCACGGCATCGGCAAACTCGGCGGCGAAAAAGGCCGTCACGGCCGCCGCGTCGGGCAGGGCGGCGAAGCTCGTGGGGCCCTCGTAGGGAAAAAACAGGGTGGCGTTGAACGAGCCGTCGAGGTTGGGCAGCGCAATCATCAGGTACTGGCCGCGGGGCCAGATGTGGAGCGCGTTTTTCTCCAGGGCCCAAGTGCCGTCGGGGCCCGCCTCAATGGTTAGCTCCTTGTAGCCGTACTCCAAATAGTCCTGCGAGTAGTTGTAGCGGTCGGTGCGTTGCAGGGCCCCGCGCACGGCCGAAAACGCCCCGTCGGCCCCAAACAGCTCGGTGTAGGGCTCAGCGTAATCGCGGCCGGTGGCCACGTCGCGCAGGTGCAGGGTGCGGCCAGCCAGGTCGAGGCGCTGCAATTGCTGGCCGAAGCGCAGCTGCACGCCGGGCCGGGCCTCCAGCAAGTCGAGCAGCGTGCGGTTGAGCTGGTCTCGGTTAACGGAGTAAATGGCCTGCCCCGCGGCGCCGTAGGGCTGGCCCGTGAGCTGGCCCTGGCGGTCGTGCATCACGCGGCGGTAGAGCGGGATGCTCACCTGCCGGATGTCGTCGGCAATGCCCACGCCCTCCAGGGCCCGCCAGCCGCGGTCCGATAGGGCCAGGTTGATGGAGCGGCCCTCGCTGCGCTGGCGCAGGCGCAGGTCGGGGCGGCGGTCGAGCAGCTGCACCGCGTGGCCGCGCCGGGCCAGGTACAGGGCCAGCAGCGAGCCCACCAGCCCTGCCCCCGCCACCGTGAGGGGGCCCGCGCCGCTGGCCGGTGCTGCTGGGGCCCCGGGGGGCAAAGAAATCGGCAAGGCCATGGTCGGAGCGGGGATGGTAAACGGGCTGCGAAGCTACGCCCCCGCAGCAACAGCCGCCGGCTGTCAGGGTTCGTTGGGCCAATTTTTTCGGCCGTTCAGACCGCCAATAATGCCGCTCGCCGAAACCGGGGTCTGGTAAAAATCCAACGGGGGCCCCAGCCTCGAATAATTAGGCAGCGGTTTGAATAAAAGAGTAGATTTTTTGCATGATGAGAGAATTACCGGAATACCTCGCCCATTTCGATACCATTGCCGACGCGGGCTACGCTCCTTCGGGCACCACTACGGCCCCCGGGCAGCAATCCAAAACGACTTCCTCCACGTTTTTCCTCTACGGCTACCTCATCGGCGAAGACGCGGACCCGCTGCTCTGCGGCCACCCCGATTTGCGCTACTAACCCCGTTGCGGGGCCCCCGCCCCGCTACCTTTGCGGCATGACGACCCGCTACATTTTCCTAGCTGCCATCCTGCTGAGCGTGTTCGCCGTGGGGGCTTATGCTTGGCTCGGCGGCCTCCGGCCCGCCGCCGTAGCCTTAGAAACTACCACCGCCCCGGTGTTTCTGGCCGGGCAAGCCTACGCCGGCTCGGCCCAGGGCGACGGGTTTGGGCCCCTGTTCCGCCGGGCCAAGCAAGTGCTCGACCAGGGCCGCCTGCCCGGCGCTGCCCTCGCTAACCTCTACTACAACAACCCCGAAGCGGCCCACGACACCGTGCGCGCCTTCATTGGCTTGGCCGTGGCCGACACGCTGCGCCCCCTGCCCGCCGGCCTGCGCTACC
Organism: Hymenobacter nivis; assembly: GCF_006439025.1. GTDB lineage: Bacteria > Bacteroidota > Bacteroidia > Cytophagales > Hymenobacteraceae > Hymenobacter > Hymenobacter nivis_A. The sequence goes on along the minus strand of NZ_RCYZ01000008.1, from coordinate 295,699 downwards.
GCCTGGTGCCCGCCGGCCAGCGCGTGGTGGCGGCCCGCGTGGATGGCGTCAGCTACCTGCTCTCGCCCAACAAGCTCTACCCCGCCGCCCTCGACGCGGTGAAGGAGCAGAAACTAACGCCCCGCAATTTCTACCTCGAGCGCTTCGGCCCCGGCGAAACCGCCGAAGTGTGGGTGGGTGTGAAATAGGCCCCCAGCGGCCCGCGGCCGGGGGGCTGGCGCAGCAGTAGCGTAGCACCACGCGTTTTCCGCCCCTCCCCCACGCACCCACAACCATTCTGGGGCCCCTGGCAAAGGCACACAAAAAAGCCCGGCCCTTCTGCGAGAGAAGGGCCGGGCTTTTTGGCGGGTCGGGGTGGCAGGATTCGAACCTACGGCCTCGTCGTCCCGAACGACGCGCGCTACCGGGCTGCGCTACACCCCGAAACTGGGGCCGATGGGGCGGCTCCCGTTTCTATTTCCAATTCCCGAAGCGGCCGAAAAAAGCCCTCGAACAAAAAGTCCGAGGGCTTTCAAGAGCGGCTGCCCTTCAAGTCGGAGTGGCAGGATTCGAACCTACGACCTCCAGCACCCCATGCTGGCGCGATACCAGGCTACGCTACACCCCGATGGGTAATTGGAGCGACAAAGGTAAGGCGCTGGCCGGGCCCCGTGCAAGCGGCCACCAATTATTTTTTAGGGGTCCCAGCCGGCCGGGGGCCCCTGAGGCCGCGCATAGGGGTGATTGGCGGGCCGTTACGTACTTTTACCCATACCCTTTCCACCGACTTTTTTATTCTTTTTATCGTTATGAAAATTCTATTCTTTATCCTCTGCGGCGGGGTTTTGGCCCTGCATCCGGCCGGGGCCCGCGCCCAAGCCAAGGCTGCCGCCCCCAAAGCCGCCGCCAAGCCGCCCGTTAAAGCTGCCCCAGCAAAAGCCCCGGCCAAGGCCCTCGCCGCAGGGCCCGCCACTAAAGCCCCCGCCCCGGCCGCCGCCCCCGATGCGCCCGCCGCAGCCCACGTAGCCCTGGCCCCCACCACGCCCGCCGCCGACCCCACGGCCCTCAAAATCAAGGCCGAGGTAAATCCCACCACCCGGCAACTCGCGGTGCACACCAACGCGCCCGGCCCCACCACCATCGAGGTAAACGACGCCACCGGCCGGCCGGTGCTCACCCGCAACGTGATGGCCGGCGCCAAAGCCATTGAGCTGAACGTGAGCCAACTGCCCGCCGGCTACTACGTGGTGCACTGCACGGCCGGCCTGCGCACGGGCATGCGCCGCGTGCACCTCGGCGACTAGCCGCCCAAGGGCTCCAGTAGGTCCCAGCGGTTACCGTACAGGTCCTCAAACACGGCGACGTGGCCATAGGGCTCCGTGCGGGGCACCTCCAGGAAGCGCAGGCCGCGGGCTTGCAGCACGGGGTAGTCGTGCCAGAAGTCGTCGGTGTGCAGAAACAGCCAGACCCGGCCCCCGCCTTGGTGGCCCACGGCGCGCTTCTCCTCATCGGTGTGGGCCTCGGCTAGTAGCAGGCCGCAGCCGGCGCTGGGGCCCTGGGGGGCTACCACCACCCAGCGCTTGCCGCCGCCCAGGTCGGTATTGGCCACTAGAACGAAACCCAACACGTTGGTGTAGAAGGCAATGGCCTCGTCGTAATTACGAACGAGCACCGTGACGTGGGCGAGGCGTTGGTTCATATTTTAAGGATTAAGAATTGTTCCTAAAAAAGCAGACCATCGGGCGGCACTGCGCGCTGCCCGACGGTCTGCTTTTTTAATTTTAGAAGCAAGCCTATACATTATGCCTCCTCGGCTTGCAGCTGGCGCTCGTAGAGGGCACGGTACAGGCCTTCGGGCTCAGCCATGAGGGCTTCGTGGGTGCCGTGCTGCACGATGGTGCCGTCGTCGAGCACGAGGATGTGGTCGGCCAGCTTCACCGAGCTTACGCGGTGCGAGATGATGAGGCTGGTGCGGTCGGCCATGATGCGCTGCAGGGCCCCCAGGATAGTGTTCTCCGTCTTGGTATCAACGGCGGAGAGCGAGTCGTCCAGAATTAGAATTTTGGGCTCCTTCACCAGGGCCCTGGCCATGCTCACGCGTTGCTTCTGGCCGCCCGAAAGGGTAATGCCCCGCTCGCCCACTTTTGTGTCGAAGCCTTCGGGGAAGCCCATGATGTTGTCGTACACGGCCGCGTCGCGGGCGGCTTGCAGCATCTTTTCCTCCGATGGCTGGTCGAGGCCGAAGTTGATGTTTTGCCGAATACTATCGGAGAATAGGAACACGTCCTGCGGCACGTAGCCGATTTGCTCGCGCAGGTTGTCCAGGGCGTAGTCGCGCACGTCGATGCCATCCACCTCGACCTGGCCGGCGGTGGCATCGTAGAGGCGGCAGAGCAGGGCGGCGATGGTGCTCTTGCCCGAGCCGGTGTTGCCGATGACGGCCAGCGTCTGGCCTGGCCGGATGCGGAAGCTCACGTTGTGCAGGGCCTTGATGCCGGTGTCGGGGTAGGTGAAGGATACATTATCAAACACGATGTCGCCCTGCATTTCGTGCTGCAGGTTTTGGCGCGACACGATGTCGGTTTTCTCGTCCAGGAACTCGTTGAGGCGGGCCTGCGAGGCCTCGGCGCGCTGCACCAGCGAGGACGTCCAGCCCAGGGCCGTCACTGGCCAGGTAAGCAGGTTTACGTAGATCAGGAACTCGGCGATGGTGCCCGTGGTGATGGTGCCGCGGATGACTTCCTGCCCCCCCACCCACACGGTGATGAGCGTGCTCAGGCCCACAAGGAACAGGATGAGCGGAAAAAACAGCGAGTTTACAAAGTTGAGGCTCAGCGACTTCTCCTTGTACTCGTTGCTTGCCTTGGTGAATTGCGCGTGCGAGTCGGCTTGGCGCGAGAACGACTTCAAGACCCGGATGCCTGAGAAGGCCTCCTGGGTAAACGTAGTCATGGCCGCCAGCGAGCGTTGGATTTGGTCGGACTTGCGCTCAATTAAGTTGTTGACGTAGAAGATGCTGACCGAGAGCACCGGCAGCGGGGCCAGCGTGTAGAGCGTGAGCTTGACGTTCACCATGAGCATGAGCGGCACGACGAGCACGAACAGCACCACGAGCTGCAAGAAGTACATGATGCCGGGGCCCAGGTACATGCGCACGCGGCCCACGTCTTCGCTGATGCGCGACATGAGGTCGCCGGTGCTGTGGCGGCGGTAGAAGCTGAGCGGCAGCGACTGGTAGTGCAGGTACACCTGGTTTTTCTGATCGTTCTCAATCAGGCGCGACATGACGATGAGCGTCTGGCGCATAAAAAACAGGAAGATGCCCCGCAGCAGCGCCAGCACGATGATGAGCATGCCGTAGAAGAGCACGTTGCGCCCAAATAAATCGTAGACGCCAGCCTGCGCCTGGGTACCGGCGAAGAGGTGGTAGAGGTCGATGCCCTCGCTCACCAGATCGAAGGCGTAGCGCACGAGCTGGGCCGGAAAAATGGTCAGCAGCGTGCTCAGCACCACGAAGAGCACGCCCCCGAGGAAGTGCCATTTGTAGCGGTAAATGAACGGATTGACAGCGGTGAGGGCGCGCACGGACGGGCAGAAAAAAGGGCGGGATCGGAAAAAACGGGGTACTTTTGCGGCCGCAACGCCGAACGGCGCGCCGGCCCGGCCCCCTACTGAAACGGGCCGGCCAGTGCTTGGTTCGGCGCGCTGGGGCCCCCGGCCACAACCTGCGCCCCGGCGCAAAGTTACGCCCGGCCCGCGCCCACTGGGGCCCTGGGGCCCGTTGCCGCCCACTGCCTACTTCACTACCGCCTACTATTATATAATGCTGAACCGCCGCCTCCTCCGCATCAAAGTCATGCAATCCCTCTACGCCTACCACCAGGCCGTGGGGGCCGATTTCGGGTTGGCCCAGGACCGCATCGCGGCGGCGTTTGAGCCCGACCTGAACGCCGAGGTGGCCCCCGACCGCCGCCAGCTAGAGGGCCAGCGCAAGCTGGGCGAGGCTCGCTTCCGCGAGTGGTACCGCACGAACGAGGCCCCCGAAAAATCGGACGATAAGGCCGTGGACCTGGCCCTGAACGACGCCATCCGCTACTTCCAAGACCAGGTGAAGAAGGACGGCAAGTTCTTCGGCGGGCAGCTGCTGGCCGGGGCCGAAAGCATCCACGACCAGTACCTGCACCTGTTGAACCTGCCCGCCTCGCTGCTGCAAGTGCTGGAGGAGGAAAATGACCGCGAAGCCCGCCGCCGCCTGGGCCCCCGCGACACCGCTCTCGACACCAGCCGCCTGGCCGGCAGCGCCGCCATCGCCAAACTCATGGCCAACGAGCAGCTCCAAGACCTCACCATCCGGCGCAAGCTGCAGTGGCTAGGTACTGAGGAGCTGGAGGCCCTGCGCCGCGCCTGGCGCGCCGAGATGAGCACCCATCCCACGGTGCTGGCCTACCTCAAAGGCCAGCCACTGTCGGCCGCCGGCCTGGCCACGGCCGATGCTGAAACCGACGCAGAAAGCCCGGCTGACGCCGACGCCCAGGGCCCCGGCGAAGCCAACGACGCCCCCGCCCCCGCCATTGGGGCCCCCAGCCTGGCCGCCAGCGGCGAGGAGGCCGAGTACGAAGCCGACCTGGAATTTCTGCGCTTCCTATATAAAGAGTTTATCTTCAAGGGCGAGGAGCTGCCGCGCCAGCTGGAAATCGACGACCTGAACTGGGAGGAGAACCGGCCCATCGTGCGCAACCTGGTGCTGAAGACCCTGAAGATGCTGCCCTACGCGGCCACCGACAAGCAGGAGCTGATGAACCTGAGCGCCAACTGGACCGATGACCGCGAGTTTGCCGAAACCCTGTTCAAGCAGACGCTGGTGGACGACGCCAAGTTTGAGGGCCTCATCGGTGGCTCGGTGCAGAACTGGGACGTAGACCGCGTGGCCCTGCTCGACAAAATCATCCTCAAGATGGCCCTGTGCGAGATGCAGCTCTTCCGCGGCATCCCGGTGAAGGTGACCATCAACGAGTACATCGAAATCAGCAAGCTCTACAGCACGCCCAAGAGCAAGCAGTTTGTGAACGGCGTGCTCGACAAGCTGGCCCAGGACCTGGCCGCCAGCGGCGACATCCGCAAATCGGGCCGCGGCCTGCTCGACAACCAGTAGCTGCCCGCGCCCGCCGGGGCCACGGGGTATCTTGGCGGCCGTATATTTCGTAAAACCCCGCATTTCTCACCCTTCCTTTCCCGCACCATGGCTGGCAAAACCACCACCGGCATTCTGTGTTTCACGGGCGGCGCCCTCACCGGGGCCCTCTTCGGCTTGCTCTACGCCCCCGAAAAGGGCCGCGAAACCCGCTCTTGGCTGAGCTACCAGCTCGAAAAGTCGCGCGCCACGCTCGCCGACCTCGCCGAGGGCCTCGTCACGAGCCGCGAGCTGGGAGCCTCCTCGGCCAAAACCGAAGGGCAGCGCGTCATTTCCGACGCCCGCGACAAGGCCGAGCAGTTGCTCGGCGACGTGGACCAGCTCATCAACCAAATCAACTCCCGCAAGGGCGCTTAATTTCAGTGAGTGCCTGGGTGCGTGAGTGAAAGAGCGAATGGGTAGATGAGGGAGTTAGTGAACGGGTGAATGATCGGAGAAATTTCTATTTCCTCCCTCGCCCATTCACCAACTCACTCATTCACTAACCACTCATTCACTCCTTCACTCATTCACCCATTCACTCATTCACCCATTGAGAAAATGCACTTAGTAACCCTCATTCCTGGCGACGGCATCGGGCCGGAAATCACCAAAGCCGTAACCGATATTTTTGCCGCCGCCCAAGTGCCCGTGCAATGGGAAGAGCAGAACGCCGGCCAAACCACGTTTGACCAGTCGGGCGAGCTGATTCCGGTGGCCCTGCTCAAGTCGCTGGAAAAGAATAAGGTGGCGCTCAAGGGCCCCATCACTACGCCGGTGGGCAAGGGCTTCCGCAGCATCAACGTGACGCTGCGCCAGAAGTACGACCTCTACCAGAACGTGCGGCCCAGCAAAACCACACCCGGCATCCACACCCGCTACGAGGGCATTGATTTGGTGCTGTTTCGCGAGAACACCGAGGGCCTGTACTCGGGCCTGGAAGTGTTCGACGAGCGCCTGGGCATTGCCGATTCCATCGCCCGCGTGACGGTGGAAGGCTCGCGCAAAATCTGCCGCGCCGCCTTTGCCTACGCCAACCGCCACGGCCGCAAGAAGGTGACGCTGGCCCACAAGGCCAACATCATCAAGATGGCCGGCACCATCATGATCAACGCCTGCAAAGAGGCAGCGGCTGAGTTTCCGCACATCATCTTCGAAGACAAGATCATCGATAACATGTGCATGCAGCTGGTGGGCAAGCCCGAGCAGTTCGACGTGATTGTGACCACCAACCTGTTTGGCGACCTGCTCTCCGACCTGTGCGCCGGCCTAGTGGGCGGCCTGGGCGTAGTGGCCGGGGCCAACATCGGCGACGAGATGGCCATTTTTGAGGCCGTGCACGGCTCGGCCCCCGACATTGCCGGCCAGGGCAAGGCCAACCCCACGGCCCTGCTGCGCTCGGCCATTATGATGCTGCACCACCTGAGCGAGCACGTAGTGGCCGACCGCATCGACAAGGCCTTGGAAGAAACGCTGCTGCACCAGGACCAGTGCACCGGCGACCTCGGCGGCCACGCCACCACCGGCGAGTTCACCCAGCACATCATCGACAAGCTTTAGGACTTTTAGTTGTCAGTCATTCGTTGTCAGCATTGTTCTGATGTGATAAGAACCAATGACTGACAAGCGACAACGCACAACTGATAAATAACATGAAATTCACCTCCCTCCTGGCCGGGGCCCTGTTGCTGGCCGCCTGCAACCGCGACAAAGGCACCGATGTGGGCACCCAGGGCATGAACGCCGCCGCCAACCAGGCCGCCGACGCCACCGCCAACCCCACCGTGGACAACCCCAACGTGGTGGGCGAGAGCGAAACCCCGAACCCCAACGCCCCGGTGATGACTTTTACCGAGCAGGAGTTTGATTTCAAAGACATTGCGGCTGACAGCAAGGTGAACCACACCTTCGAGTTCACTAACACCGGCAAGTCGCCGCTGCTCATCGCCGATGCCACTGCCTCCTGCGGCTGCACCACCCCCAACTGGACCAAGGAGCCCATTGCCCCCGGGGCTAAAGGCACGCTGCAAGTGCAGTTCGACAGCCGCGGCAAGCAGGGCCTCATCAGCAAGCAGGTGAACGTGCGGGCCAACACCCAGCCCAGCATCACCACCATCACCATCAAGGGCAACGTGCTCACCGCCGCCACCGCTGCCCAGTAACTCTGCTTTTTTGCTCCGCCTAATATGACGTTCCTAACCCTGCTGCTGCAAGCCGCCCCGGCCGATTACACCCAGTTCCTGTTTCCGATTGCCATCGCGGCGGTGGTGTATTTCTTTATGATCCGGCCCCAGCAAAAGCGCTCGGCCGATACCAAGAAGTTCCGGCAGGCCCTGGCCAAGGGCGCGCGCATCGTCACCATCGGCGGCCTGCACGGGCTGGTGATCGAGCTGACCGAAGAGACGGTGGTGGTGGAAGTGGACCGCGGCGTGAAGCTGCGCTTCGACCGCTCGGCCATTGCCCGCGAAGTGGGCACCAAGGCGGCCGAGGCCGCCGTATAGGGCGTGCCGGGGCCCTGGGCACGGGCCGGCCAGTTGGGCCGGTGGTTGGTGCACCCCTTCATCAGCCAGGAGCCCGTGTTTTACCGGGCGGCGGCCGCATGCCTGCTGGCGGCGGGCCTGTTTTGGCAAATGAACGCGCTGAACAAAACCTACAGCACCCGCCTGAGCTGCCCCTTGGCCTGGCACTACGACACGGCCCGCTACGTGTCGCTGCGGCCCCTGCCGGCCGCCGTGCCGGTGGTCGTCACGGGCCAGGGCTGGCGCCTACTGCGGGCCAACCTGGGCATGGGCCTGCACCCAGCTGAGCTGCACCCAGTGCCCCGCCCCGGCACCCGCTACCTGTCGGCCAGCACCTGGCAGCACAGCCTCCAACGGGCCCTCGAAGGCTTGCAAGTGGACGAATGGGCCAGCGACACCCTGCGCCTGACCTTCGACCGCTACGCCACGCGGCGGCTGCCGCTGGCCCTGGCCGCCCCCGACTCGGGCCGCGCCCCCGCCTACACGGCCCGTTTCGAGCCCACCAGCCTCACGTTTAGGGGCCCCGCCAGCGTGGTGGCGCGCCTGCCCAACCCCTACCCGGTAGCAGTGCCCGCGGGCACGGGCCCCGGCGCGGCGCGGCTTGCAGTGCGGGCCCCGGCACTTGTTCGCCCCGCCGCCGCCCAGGTGCGCGCCGAGCTGCGGCCCCGATAATTCAGCCAGCGCGGCATCTATCAACCACTTACTCACATGGTACGCATCGGCATCACTGGCGGCATTGGGTCGGGCAAAAGCGTGGTGAGCCGCGTGTTTGGCCTGCTAGGCATTCCACTCTACGACTCCGACCAGCGCGCCCGCTGGGTGATGGAGCACGACGCATTGCTGCGCGAGCAGCTGCTAAGTACCTTTGGGCCCGATACTTACACCGCCGCCGGGCAGCTCAACCGCCCCGCGCTGGCCCGCACCGTATTTGCCGACCCCGCGCAGCTGGCGCGGCTCAACGCGCTGGTTCACCCGCGGGTAGGCGAGGACTTTACCCGCTGGGCCGCCGCGCAGCAAGCCGCCGGGGCCCCCTATGTTTTGAAAGAAGCGGCGCTGCTCTTCGAGTCGGGCGCTTACAAGACGCTCGACCGCATCATCACGGTGGCCGCGCCGCTGGCCGTGCGCGAGGCCCGCGTGCTGCGCCGCGACCCCCACCGCACCGCCGCCGACGTGCAAGCCATCATCGGCAAGCAACTGGGCGAGGCCGAGCGCCAGCAGCGCGCCGACTACGTGGTGCACAACGACGACGTGCAACTGGTGCTGCCCCAAGTGCTGGCCCTCGATGCGCAGCTGCGGGCCCTGGGGGCCCCGGCCGCCGGGCAGTAGGGCCCCCAGCGGCTGCCTTAGCGGATAATCGGGCTGCGCTCGAAGGGCCGGTCGCGGTCGAAGAGGAAGCGGTAGGTGGCGTGGGTTTTGCGGATTTTGGCCCCGATGGAGCGCGTGGTCACCAGCATCCGCGGGTTGAAGTCGCCGATCCAGTTCATCTCAATATCAGTGTACCCGCCTGATATGAAGCGCTTTTGCGCATCCAGAATTAGCGCCGAATCAAGGCCCGTACCCTGGTGATCGGGCACAACGCCGTAAATGATGCCGAGCATCTTCTTATCGCGGCTGCGGCCGTAGCGCCACTGCTGCCACAGGAAGCGCACCTTGCCCAGCAGGTTCAACCGGCGACCCACGTGCTTAAAAATCTGGTTCAGCTCGGGCAGGCTGAGGAAAAAGGCCACCGGCTCGTCGTCGCAGTACGCGAAGGCCAGCAAGCGCTCGTCGAGCACCGGCTTCATTTCGCGAACCAAGTCGCGGGCCTGGTCGAGGTTCATGGGCTTCACGCCCGCGTGGCGGCCCCAGGCCAGGTTGTACACGTGGTGGAAGTCTTGGGCCAGCTTTTCGGGGTCGGCCTTGCGGCCGTAGTCGAAGCGGTAGTGTGGGTCGGCCTCAAACTTCTCCAGGCGCTGGTAAAAGCTGGGGTGCAGCTTGGTGAGCACCGGGCGGGCGCAGGTGTATTGCTTAAAATATACCTGAAATCCGTAATCCTCAAATAGTTGCTGGTAGTAAGGCGGGTGCCAGAACATGCCGTAGTTGGGCTCCCACTCAAACCCGTCAATCAGCACGCCCCAAAACCGGTCGCGCTCGCCGAAGTTGATGGGGCCATCCATGGCCTGCATGCCGCGGGCCGCCAGCCAGGCGCGGCCCGCGTCGAAGAGGTGGCGGGCCGCCACGGGGTCGTTGGGGGCCTCAAAAAAGCCCAGGCCGCCGGTGGGCAGGTCGGAATTTTTCACGTCCACGGCCTCGCGGTTGAGGAAGGCGGCCACCCGGCCCACGGCAATGCCCTCGGCGTCGAGCAACACCCAACGGACGGCCTCGCCGGTGGCCAGATTGGGGTTTTTGGCGGGATCGAACACGGCCTCCACCTCGTTGTAGAGCGGGCCGATGTACTGCGGGCGGTGGCCGTGCAGGCGCTCGGGCACCGCCAGAAACTGCTGGTGCCGGGCCGGCGAATCAACTTCGTGCAGGGTGTAGCTCATTGGGGCAAAAGTAAAAGCTGGGCCCGGGGCCCCAAGCAAAACGCCCACCCGGCCGGGGGGCCAAGTGGGCGTTTCAGAAACTGGTGGGAAGTAAAGGATTCGAACCTTCGACCTCTGGCGTGTGAAGCAAGCGCTCTAAACCAACTGAGCTAACCTCCCAGAAAAACCGCCCGGGGGCGGGGTGGCCGCCGAGGCGACCGGAGTGGGAGATACTGGGTTCGAACCAGTGACCCTCTGCTTGTAAGGCAGATGCTCTGAACCAGCTGAGCTAATCTCCCGGGTGTTTTTGTTTGGGACTGCAAAGATGGGGGATTTTTTTTGCCCGGCCCAAACCACAGGCCTTCAGGGGCCCTATTTCTGGGCTAAATCGCCGAAAATAACAGACAATCAATTTATTTTCAGTCAGATAAATTTTGCTGTTTTTTCGCCCGCTCCCGCTGAGTGCTGGTCCCTAATAACGTAATCTGCCCGCTTGCGTTAAAGTACCCGGCAATTTTGCCTACTCCCTTCCTTTCACCGCTCATGGACACGCAGCTCTTAAAAGACTATTCGGAAGCCGAAAAAACGGCCTATTTGAGCGCCATTGCCAGCCTGGCCACTGCCGACCGGCAGGCCTCGGGCCCCGAAACCGAATTTTTGCAGGCCCTGGCCCAGCAGGCCGGCCTGTCGGACGGCGCGGCCCAGCAAGTACTGGCCGCCGCATCGGCCTCCAACAACCAAACCATCCAGCAGAACCTGGACGTGCTGAAAAATAGCGATTTGCGCTTTTCGCTCATCACCGACCTCATCAGCTTTGCCCGCGCCGACGGGGCCTACTCCAACGACGAAGAGGCGATGGTGAGCAAAATGGCCTCTTACCTGGGCATCAGCGCCGACCAGAAGCAAACCCTGGAAACGGTGGTGGACCAGGCCAACACCGTGGCGCATGACCCGCAAGACCCGGCCAAAGAGGGTTTTTTCGACAAGATTGGCGACAAACTCTCCGGCGTGGGCATTCCCAAAGGGGCCCTAATGGCGGGCCTGCTCGGCGTGGTGGCCCCTATGGTCATCTCGCGCATGGGCGGCGGGAGCAGCAATAACAACAGCAATCAGTCGTCGGGCGGTGGCCTGTTGAGCAGCGTGATGGGCGGCAGCATGGGCGGCCTGCTCGGCGGGGCAACCCAGGGCGGCATGGGCGGCATGCTCGGCGGCCTGCTGGGCAGCGTAATGGGCGGCGGCCAGGGCAACAGCCAGGGCTCGGCCATCGGCGGCGGCGGGCTCGGCTCGATGATGTCGGTACTGGGCGGGCTGGGCGGCCGGCCTAATTCGCAGCCGGCCAGCGCGGGCGGCAGTGGCCTCGGCGGCCTACTTAGCGGCGGCATGGGCGGCTTGCTCAGCGGCATCTTCGGCGGCAACCGCTAAGGCCCCCAGGGGCCCTGGGGCCTACTACACACTTTAATAAAGCGCAAAAGCGGCCGCTCCCTAGGGAGCGGCCGCTTTTTGTTGGTTGGGGGCCCTAGGGTTTGATAAGGGTAGTGGTAGTGGTGCTGGCAAACAGGCCGCCTTCCTTTTCCACCACTTCCACGAGGCGGTAGTTGAGGTCTTCCTTGGTATCGAGGTATTCGTCGTAGTTGCTGGTTTCGATGAAGTATTGCACGGTCACCTCCTTGCCCTCGGGCGTGAGGGCGTTGAATTTCATCTGTACCTCCTTCGTCACGAGCGGATGCGCCTGCATTGCGGCGATGGAACCGTCGATAATGGCGTGGAGCTGGGCGCTGGTGGTGCGCTGGTCGAACACGAGCGTGAAGCCCACCCGGCGCGCGGTGCGCAGCGAGAGGTTATCCAACGGCTTATCAATCATGCTTTTATTGGGCACGGTGAGGTAGCTTTTTTCGGCCGTGCGCAAGCGAGTGCTACGGAAGCCGATCTTCTCCACCGTACCGCTCACATTACCGGCCGTCACGAGGTCGCCTACGCCAAAGGGCTGGTCGAGGAAGATGGTGATGGAGGCAAGCAAATTTTCCAGGCTTTCCTTAGCGGCAAAGGCCACGGCTAGGCCCCCAATGCCCAGACCCCCAACCAGAGCCGTCACGTTCACGCCAAATACTTGGCCCAGGGCCACTAGTAGCCCAATGACTCCCACGAATACCTTAAGCAAATCTTTGGCAAAAGGCAAGAACTGGCTGTCGAGGCGGTTGACGCCCACGGCCTTTAGCTGAGCGCGGCGTTGCACCACCAGCAGCGCAAAATCGACAAGCCGCGTGATGCCCCACACCACGGCCGCAATCACGCCCAAGTGGAACAGGCCCAGCAGCGCCACCTTGGGCCAGGGGTCGACGCTGGGCACGCCCTTGAGCGGCAGCGGGTAGCGAATAAGGCCAAAAGCGATGTAAAACGTCACCAAAAACAGCAGGATGCTCAGGGGTTGGATGAGCAGGTCGTGCAGCTCCGTTTCGCTCACGCCGGCCGTGTAGCGCTTGGTGAGACGGAAGAGCGCGGCGCTGACCAAGCGCGAGAGCAAGCGGTTCAGGCCCGCGCCCAGTATTAGCACCACCAGGGCCCACACGTAGTCGATCAGTTCGTTACCAAACACCTCGCGGTGCAGGAAGGGGGGTATTTCCATACTTTTTTTAAGATAAAATAATAAGTTACTGCTCAGTTCTAGTACGGCCTAAACGCTGACCTGTTGGTCTTGAGCCGAGGCCCGCCCGCCCGGCCGGGGCCCCCAGCGGCCCCGGGCCCAAATGTTATACCCGCCCACGGCCGAACCATCTGGCGGAAGATATTGTATTAAGCTTATTCTAGATTTGTGGAATAACTAGGCTCTTTAAATTACTGCATGAAACCTCTTCTTTCGCGCGTTGAAGCGCAGCAACTGGACCGCGCCGCGGCCATGCTAAAAGTACTTTCTCATCCCAAGCGCCTAGCCATCGTCGACCTGCTTGGCAAAGGCAAAGGCAAAGACAACCAGCTGTCCGTCACCGACATCTATCAAGCCCTGGACCTGCCGCAGGCCATTGCTTCGCAGCACCTCATCACCCTTAAAGACCGGGGCGTGCTAAAATCGACCAAGGTGGGCACCAAGATTTACTACTCGCTGGCCGTGCCCCAGCTGCTGAAAGTTATCGATACGCTGGAGGATTACTCGGGCAAGGTTTAGCGCTACCACGCTACTTTTCCACGCAAAAAGGCCGCCTTTAGGGCGGCCTTTTTGCGTTTTATAAATTATTTTTTGGACGGCTGGTTAGGCCACTGGCTGGCGCTCGAGGTCAAAGAAATTGCTGAGCAGTTCCATGAGCTGGCCGGCCTCGGCTTCGTCGCGCTGGCAGGCGGCTTTGAGGTGCAGCACCTGCTGCTTGAGCACCTTCTGCATCAGCGAGCGGGTCACCTCGTCGAGCAGCTTGCTTTCGGCGGGGGTGGCCTTTTTCTGGTAGCGGTCCAGCTCTTCAAGGCGCAGCTGCTCCAGGCTGGCCTTTACCTTCTGGATGATGGGCGACACCAGCATTTCCTTGGCCCAGCTCTGCATACCTGCGATGCTCTCGGCGATGATGGCGCGCACCTGGGGCACAGACGCCAGGCGCATTTCGAGGGCCGCGGAAGCCTTGCTCTGGATGGTGTCGACGTTGTAGACCAGCACGCCGGGCACCAGTTCCACGTCGGGGGCAATGCTGCGGGGCACGCTCAGGTCGATGAAGAACTTGAAGCTTAGCACGTCGAGGTGCTGCACCAGTTCGGGGGTGAAGAAGGGCTCGCTGCGGTTGATGGACGAAACGATGACGTCGGCGTCGCGCAGGGCCCCGGTCAGGTCCTCGAAGTTGACCACCTTCAGGCCGCCACACTCCTCAGCCAGGGCATCGGCCTTGCTGCGGGTGCGGTTGCAGAGCGTGACGCTGGCGAAGGACTTGCTGCCGGCCAAGTGGCGGCACACATCGGCCCCAATTTCGCCCAGGCCCACCACCAGCACGCGGGGGTTGGCCACGTCGGCGGTCAGCTCTTCGGCCAGCTCCACGGTGGCGTAGCTCATCGAGGCGGCCCCGTCGCGGAAGCGCGTTTCGGTTTGCACACGCTTGTTGGTGAAGAAGATGGTGTGCAGCAGGCGGTGCAGGAAGGGCCCCGCGGCGTCGCCGTCGGCCGACCACTGGTAGGCCATCTTTACCTGGTTGCTGATTTGCAAGTCGCCCACCACCTGGGCGTCGAGGCCCATGGCCACGTCGAACAGATGCTGCACGGCATCATCGGCCGAGGTGAGCAAGTCGAAGTACGGCAGGAAGTTGCCAACGTCGGGCCGGCCCTTGAGGGCCCCCAGCGCGAGGATGACGTCGCGGCTGCGGTCGTCGTCGGCGGCGTAGTACACTTCGGTGCGGTTGCAAGTGCTGAGCACAAGCAGGTCGGACAGGCCCAACTCGTGGCGCAGCGTATTCAGGAAGCGGCGACAGGCGGCCTCGTCCAAGGCCAGCAGCTCGCGGATGGCGAGGGGGGCTTTTTTGAACGAGAGGCTGACGGCCTTAAACGGGTGGGACATAGGGAAACCGGGAGGGAACCGGGCCACAAAATTACGGCTGGATTGACGAAGATTAAAACAGCTTAATTACCCGTTGGGTTCGGCTCCGGCAACGCCTTTATTTACCGGGCGAACCGCCGGATATTCTGGTTGAACGGTAACCGAACATTTGTACTATGCCCATATCATCGCCGCTGGCGGCCGCCCCCGTTTCCGTACCGCCCGCCGTGGCCGCGGCCCCCGAAGTACCCCTGACGCCCCCGGCCCCAGGGCCCCCGGCCGCACCCGCCGCGGCCTGGGGCCTGCTGCTGCTGCTGGCCACCATCTGGGGCACGTCGTTCATCCTGATGAAGAAGGGGCTGGTGGTATTTTCGGCCCTGGAACTGGGGGCCTGCCGCGTGAGCGTGGCGGCGCTGCTGCTGCTGCCGTTTGCCGTGCGCCAGGTGGGGCGGGTGGAGCGCAGCCGCTTCAAGTGGCTGGCATTAAGCGGCGTAGTGGGCACCCTGCTGCCGGCTTTTCTATTTGCCTACGCCGAAACGCGGTTGGCCTCGGGGCTGGCGGGCGTGCTCAACGCCCTCACGGCGGTGTTTGCGCTGCTGGTGGGGGCCCTACTATTTGGGCAGCGTCTCACGGGGGCCCGTACGCTGGGCGTGGGACTGGGCCTGCTGGGCACGGTGGTGCTGATGGGCCTGGGCGGAGCCGGCGCGGCCACGGCCCCGGCCGGGGCCAGCAATGCCTGGTACGGCCTTTATATTGTGGTGGCCACGGCCGGCTATGGCTTGAGCGTTAACGTGATAAAATATAAATTAAGCGGGTTACCGCCGCTTACCGTTACGGCGGTGCTGCTGCTGCTCATCGGGGGGCCGGCGCTGGCCTACCTGCTGCTGGGCACTGCTTTTGTGCAAAAGCTGGCGGTGGTGCCGGGGGCCTGGGCGGCGTTTGGCTACATAGCCCTGCTGGCTACCATGAGCACGGCCGTGGCTATGGTGCTGTTCAACAAGCTTCTTCAGCAATCTACGGCCCTGTTTGCTTCGTCCAGCACCTACCTTATCCCCATCGTGGCGCTGGGCCTGGGGGCCCTCGACGGCGAGGCGTTCAACCTGTGGCACGCGGCGGGCATGGCCATTATTTTAGCCGGTGTGTTCATCATCCACCGGGCGCGGTGAGGTGGAAAACGGGTGCGTAAAAAATTAATTATGGGTTTTTTACGCACCCGTTTTCCTCCTCACTCATTCAAGTAAGGCCAGGCTTGGAACCGGGCGGGCTGGCCCGCGGCCCGGGCGTTGCTGTGCACGTAGGCCAGGGCCCCGGCCAGCTCAGCGGCGTCGAGCAGCGGCACTTCGAGCCAGCCGGTTTGCCAGAACTCGGCCTCAGGTGGCAGCTTGGGGCGCAGCAGGTGGCGGCAGGCGGTGCCGGTGCGCAGGTGGAGTAGGTCGAGGGCTTTGGCGAAGGATAGGCCGCTGCTGGCCGGCAGGTGCAGCACGAGGTGGGCGTGGTTGGGCAAAATGGCGAAGCCGTGCACGACGAAGCCAGTTTCGGCCAGCATCAGGATTTCACCGGCCAGCACTTCGGCGACTTTCTCGTCTTCGAAGAAGCGCGGGCCGCTGGGGCCCCGGTCGAGCACGGCGTCGAAGCGGGCGAAGAACTGCTTTTGGGCCCGGTGGTGGCTGGTGCCGGCGGGCAGGGGCTGGGCCCGGGCAGCTTGCAGTTCGCGCGCGGCAGCGGCCGGGATGGTGCCGTGCAGGCGGAAGGTGAGCAAGCTAGTCTGAACCACAGGGCGGGCGGGTTTAGTGCAGGCGCAGGCTCTGGGGGCCCAGCAGTGCAGCGTGGGGCCAGCGCGAACCCAGTAAAGTTATTGTCTAGCGGACAGCTGGTTACAAAGAGGACCCCAGCTTACGGGACTGGCCCGGGCGGAGCTGCACAGCTACCTCTTTGCTGCCGTAGCGCACGCGGGTGGCCGTGCCGGTGGTGCTGCGCACGGTGGCGGCCAGCAGCTTGCCGTTTTGCCAGGCCAGGTCCACCTCGAAGCCGCCGCGGGCGCGCAGGCCGGTTACGCGGCCAGTGGGCCAGGCAGCAGGCAAGGCGGGCAGCAGGTCGAGGGCCCCGTCCTGGCTTTGGAGCAGCATTTCGCCGATGCCCGCGGTGCCCCCGAAGTTGCCGTCGATCTGGAACGGCGGGTGGGCGCAGAACAAGTTGGGGTAGCTGCCACCGCCGGTGTTGTACTGGGTGTTTGCCAAGCCGGTGAGGTGCAGCAGGTTGCGCAGCAACAGGTGGGCGTGGTCGCCGTCGTGCAGGCGGGCCCAGAAGTTAATTTTCCAGGCCAAACTCCAGCCGGTGCCTTCGTCGCCACGCAGCTCCAGGGTGCGGCGGGCGGCGGCGGCCAGGTCGGGCGTGCCGAGCGGCGAAATCTGCCGGCCCGGGTACAGCCCAAACAGGTGCGACACGTGCCGGTGGTGGGGCTCGGCGTCGTCCCAGTCTTTATACCACTCCTGGAGGTTGCCCTTGCGGCCGATGTGGAACGGGAACAGCTGGGCCTGCCGCGCCACCAGCAGCTGGCGGAAATCGGCGTCCACGCCCAGCGCTTCCGACGCCTCGATGGTGTTGCGGAACAGGTCGCGGATGATGGACATGTCCATCGTGGAGGCCACCGAGATACTGCCCTTTTCGCCTTTTTCGGTGATGAAGATGTTCTCGGGCGACGTTGAGGGCATGGTCACCAGCAGACCATTTTTGTCGGCCACCAGGTAGTCGAGGCAGAACAGGGCGGCGTCCTTCATCATCGGGTAGGCCGCGGTGCGCAGGTAGTTAGAGTCGTTGGTAAAGCGGTAGTGCTCCCACAGGTGCTGGCTCAGCCAGGGGCTGCCCATGTTCCAGTTGGCCCACATGGGCTGCCCCTTACCCAGGTCGCCCACCGGGTTGCTCGTGGCCCAGATGTCGGAGTTGTGGTGCACGGCCCAGCCCTTGGCTCCGTAGAAGTTCTGGGCCGTGGCGCGCCCGGTCACAGCCAGCGTCTGCACGAGGGCTAGCAGGGGCTCGTGCAGCTCGGAGAGGTTGGCGGTTTCGGCCGGCCAGTAATTCATCTCCGTGTTGATGTTGGTGGTGTAGTTGCTGCTCCACGGGGGCCGCACGCTGTTGTTCCAAATACCCTGCAGGTTGGCCGCCTGCCCGCCCGGCCGCGAGCAGGCAATCAGCAAATAGCGCCCGTACTGGTAGTAGAGGGCTTCAAGGGCGGGGTCGGGGGCCCCGTCGGCGTAGCGCTTGAGGCGCTCGAGGGTGGCGAGCGGGGCCCCCGCCGGGTCGGGGCCCAGGTCGAGGCGCACGCGGCGGAAGTACTGCTGGTAGTCACGCACGTGGCGCTGGCGCAGGTCCTCAAACGACTGGGCAAACGCCGGGGCCAGGTAGCCAGCCGCCCGGCGGTCCTCGTCTTGGCCGTCGCGGTCGGGGCACTTGTCGTACCCGTTGAAGCTGGTGGCGGCCGAGAGGTAGAGCACCGCCTCGGTGGCCCCGCGCACGTGCAGGCCGGCGGCGTCGGTGGCCACGGTGCCGCCCCGGCTCTTGGCCTTCAGGCGCAGTTCGAAGCGCATGCCGCGGCACCCGCCGGGTGCCTCGTACACCACGGGCTGGGCGTTGTAATCCACGTAGTTGGGGTCGGCGTGGGCGGGCGCCCGGCCGCGCAGCACCAGCTCGTCGGCCCCGGCCGGGGCCACGGCAAAGCGCAGCTGGCTATTAGCCGACACGTCGAAAGTGAGCCCGCCCTTGCGGCTGCTTCGGAACCGCACCGCAATCACTTGGTCGGGGGCCGAGGCCAGCACCTCGCGGCTGTACTGCACGCCGCCCGCCGTAAACTGGGTGTGGGCCGTGGCGTCGGCCAGGTCCAGGTCGCGGTAGTAATCAGTGGGGGCCCCGGCGAAGGACTGCTTGATGGCCACGTCGCCCAGTGGCATGTAGGCCTCCGTGTAGAGGCCCTGCATCTGACGGCACAGGGCCTCGGCCTGCTGGTAGTCTTCGCGCGCAAGCGCCGCCCGCACCTGGGGCAAGTAGCTGGCTGCCGTGGGGTTGGGGTTGAGATTGGCCGGCCCACCCGACCACAGGCTGCTCTCGTTGAGCGAGAGCAGCTCTTCGCCCGGCCGCCCAAACACCATGGCCCCGAGCCGGCCGTTGCCCACCGGCAGGGCCTCCGTCCAGGTGGCGGCGGGGGCCCGGTACCACAGTTTCTGGGGCTGCTGGGCGCGGGCGGGCGGGGGCCCCAGCAAGAAGCCGGCGGCCAAGAGGAAAAGCGGAACGAAGCGCATAAAGGGAAAAGCAGCTGAGCAGTAGCGGGCCGGGCCCGCAATGTAGCAGAAAGTACCGGCCTCCCCCACCTCGCCGGGGTCCCTAAATGTTAGCGGCTTGGTTCAGCCGCGAGTGTTTGTGGCCATAGCCGAAGTACACCACCAGCCCGATGAGCAGCCAGGCGAAGAACAGCACCCAGTTGCTGATGCCAAGCTGCGTCATCAAATACAGGTTGATGAGCAGGCCCAGGGTGGGCAGCAGCGAGAGGTTTTTCTGGAACGATACTACCGCCAGACCCCCGCAAAACAGCAGGAACACGAGCATCGGAATCTGGTGGCGGAAGCCCTCGTAGCCTTCGCCGAAGCTAGCCATGTGGGCGAAGGTGCGCACCTCGGCCTGGTTGTATCGCCAGAGCAGGGCCCCACCAATAAGCAGAATAATGAATACCAGCCACTTGCCATTGATATACGGCACGGTGAAGCGGGCCTCGGAGCGGCCGTAGGGGTCGATGATGAGGATGCCGCCGCACACCAGCGCAAACGCGAACAGGGTGCCGATGCTGGTGAGGTCCACCACTAGGTCCATGTTCAAAATCAGGGCCGGCACGCCCACGAAGATGCCCGTGACGATGGTGGCAAACGAGGGCGTGTGGAAGCGTGGGTGGATGCGGGTGAACACGGTGGGCAGCAGGCCGTCGCGGGCCATGGTGAGCCAGATGCGCGGCTGCCCCAGCTGAAACACCAGCAACACCGAGGCCATAGCAAACACGGCGCTCACGGCCACCAGGCCCGAGAGGCGCGGCAGCCCCACCCGGGCAAACACGAACGAGAGCGGGTCGCCCACGCCCAGTTCGGTGTAGGGCACCATGCCGGTGAGCACCAGCGTGATGACCACATAGAGCACCGTGCAAATGATGAGGGCGTACATCATGGCCCGGGGCAGGTCGCGCTGGGGGTTTTTGCACTCCTCGGCCGTGGTGGAAATGGCGTCGAAGCCGATGTAGGCGAAAAACACCGCCGACACGCCCTTGAGCACGCCGCCCACCCCGTGGGGCGCAAACGGGTGCCAGTTGGCCGGCTTGATATAAAAGGCGCCCACGGCAATAACCACCGCCACCACCACCAACTTCAACACCACCAGTAGGTTGGAAGCGTACTTGCTCTCCTTAATACCAACGTAGACGAGCCCCGTGATGAGCACCGTGATGCCGAACGCCGGCACGTCGGCCACCAAGTGCCAGTCGCCAAACAGCACCGGCGCCGAATTCCAGATTTTGTAGCCTTCGAGCTGGGCCGCCGTGGCCTGGGCCAGCGGCTGGTGGGCTTCTATAATATTTACTACGGCGGTGTAGCCCTGGTAGGCCCCCTGGGCCCCGGTGCTGAGGTAGGCCGGAATGTGCCAGCCGATGCCGTCCATCAGGCCCGTGAAGTAGTCGCTCCACGAAATGGCCACCACGATGTTGCCCACCGCGTACTCCATGATGAGGGCCCAGCCGATGATCCAGGCAGCCAGCTCGCCGAACGAGGCGTAGGCGTAGGTGTAGGCCGAGCCGCTGACGGGAATGGTGGCCGCGAACTGGGCGTAGCACAGCGCCGAAAACGCGCAGGCCACCGCCGTGAACACGAACAGCATCGACACGGCGGGGCCCCCGTCGAGGCTGGCCTTGCCGATGGTGCTGAAAATACCGGCCCCGATGATGGCCGCAATGCCCAGCCCGGTGAGGTCGCGCACGGTGAGGTGGCGCTCCAGGCCACCGCCGGGCCCGTCGTGGTCGGCGGGCGGGTTTTGGAGGATGGCCGCGATGGTTTTGCGGCGAAAAAGGGAGTTATCGGACGGCATGAAGGGCAAGCGGAGCGGGTTTGAGGGGCAAAAGATAGGGCCGCCGGGCGGCTTATGGTTTGCTGGGGCCCCGCCGCCGCCTCAGCGCAGGAAGCTGTTGAGCACGCTGCGGCCTACGCTGCCACCCACGCTCAGCACCGCCGAGCCGTTGCCAATCCGCACCGGCACGCCCACCGACACGGTGCCCGTGCCGCCCCCGTAGCCGTTATATCCGTTATAACTATTGTTATACGGCCCGTTGCGCAGGGCCAGCGGCGCAAACCCGGCATTGGCCGGCAGGGCGCCACCCTCGGGGCCGTAGGGGGCCCCCGCGCCGTAGGCTTGCAGCTGGTACGGGGCGAAGGTGTATTGCACAAAAGGGCGCGGCCGGCCGGTGGCACTCGTGCCCAGTTGGTAGCGCAGGTAGGGCTGCACCCCATAGCCGTAGGTCGCGGGCGTATTCAGCGGCAGGTAGCCGCCCGCCGCGTAGGCTCCCGCCAGAAAATGCCCCTTGCTGGGCGCCGCCGGAGCCGGCACTTCCAGCCCGAGTCCGCTCGATTGGGCATGGCCCGCGAAAGGCGTGAGCAGCAGCGCAAGCGCCGCGATGCGGAAAGAAGGAGCCATAGCGAGCAGGGACAAGGGCGGGCAACACCGATTCAACGCTGCCTAAGGTACAAGGTTTTGGGCGGCTGGCCGGGCGGGTTGCCAGGTAATTGCTGGGGCCCCGTGTGCAATCGGGCAGGGTCCGGCATCAGGGTAGCAACCACTTTCTACTCCATTATATATGGCCCCCCGCCCCACCACCGTTCACATCCCCACGCCCTGCGCCGAAAGCTGGGCCGCCATGACGCCCCGGGGCCCCGGCCGCCACTGCGCCGCCTGCCAGAAAACGGTGGTGGACTTCACCCAGAAAACCGACGGCGAGATACTGGCCATGCTAAAGCAGGCCACGGGCCGCACCTGCGGGCGCTTCTATGCCGACCAGCTCAGTCGGCCGCTTGTGCCGCTGGCCGTGGGGCCCCCAGCCGGTGGCGCACCTGGCTAGCGGTAGCCGTGGCGGTGTGGGGACTGCGGGAAGGCGTGGGCGCAGCGGCCCAGGCACAAGTGCCCACGGAGCTACGGCCACCGGGGGCGCCATTAGCAGCTCAGCTGGACAACAGTCAGTTGCAAATGAAGGTGTTGGTTGAAGGCACGGTAACCGATGGCTCGACCCACGAGGGGCTACCAAGCGTTACCGTTTCGCTGAAAGACACAAAAATTTGGTGTTCAACCAAAGCAGACGGCACCTTTCAATTGGCCGTGCCGAAGGAACAGGCAGAGTCCTCCTTCACTATAACCGCTTCTTTTGTTGGTTTCGAAACTAAACAAATGGCGGTTATTGCCAAAACTGGAGTACCGGTTGTTGAGGTCGCGCTTGCCCTCAATACAGTGTAGCTAGGCGAAACCACGCTCACCTCGCCGCCTTCGTGGCCTTGGCACCCGCGCCGCTTTTACAACTGGAGCAAATACTGGCTCACCCAGCCGTTTCGCCGGAGCTAAACAGCCGTTTCGACCAAACTTTTCGGGGCCCAAAAGCCTTCTGGCAGGGTATGAAATTTCTGACTTTTGCCCTGGGTTTACTGCTGGTTTCCGCGTGTTCCACTTTTAAGCCCGTCCCGACTACCCGCTTCAACTCCACCGCCACCCGCGCCGTGCTGCCCCAGGAGGAGGCCGTGCACCCCAAAAACTCGCTGGAGTGGTGGTACCTCACCGGCCACCTCACCGACCAAGCCACCGGCGAGCAGTTTGGCGTGGAGTACGTGTTTTTCCACTTCAACCTGAAGGACGGCAAGGACGACTACCAGATGGTGAACGTGGCCCTGACCGACCCTAAAGGCCAGCAGTTCCGTTACGACTATAAGCTGGGCAAGCTGCCGCGCCTGCTCACCGACTCGCTGCCCGTGCGCTTGCGCGAGCACAAGGGAAATGAGGTCTGGAAATTTGACGGCCAGGAGGGCAAGTACCAGCTGCAAGCGGCCTTCACGGGCAAGCAAAACGCGGGCTACGCCATCAACCTGAGCACCGTGCCCACCCGGCCCGCGGTGCTGCACGGCGGCGGCACGGGCTACGAGAACTACGGCAAGGGCATTGTGGCTGGCTACTACTCGTACCCGCGCCTGGCCACCACCGGCACCCTCACGGTGGGCGGCAAAACCCACCAGGTAACCGGCGAGCTGTGGTACGACCGGCAGTGGAACTGCACGGCCATCGTGAGCAAAGACATTGGCTGGGACTGGCTCAGCATCCAGCTCGACCAGCCCCGCGAGGAGCTGATGCTGAACACGCTGCGCAATAACGCTACCGGCGAAAACCTCAACAACGGCACCTTCAGCGCTGACGGCGGCCGCAACCTGCACCTCTCGGGGCCCGATTTCCAGCTCACGCCCCTCACGTACTGGACCAGCCCAAAATCGAAGAAAAAGTACCCCGCCAAGTGGCGCGTGCAGGTACCCGGCCAGGGCTACGACCTCACCGTGGAGCCCCTGGTGCCCAACCAGGAGCTGGCCCTGCGCTTCTTTCACGCCTTCACCATGTACTACTGGGAGGGCATGTGCCGCGTAACCGGCACCCACAACGGCCAGCCCGTGACGGGCAAAGCCTACGTAGAAATCACGAACCGCTAGTTTTTATCTAGCCGTTTTCAGTAAAAAGCAACAGCCGTTCCGCTAGCCAATTGGGCCAGTGGAACGGCTGTTGCTTTTACCAAGTATGGCTGGGGCCCCTACGGGCGCGGGGCACGCAGCGAGTCGGGGCGGGTGGCGCGCTCGTTGATGAGCTGGCGGGCCGTCACGTCTTTCTCGACGGTGATGTAGCCGGGGCGCTTGATGGTAGTACCGAAGATCTTCACGGTGGGGCGGATGGCAATCGTCACGCGGGTGGGCTGGCGGTTGCGGTCGGCCAGGCCCAGGGCAAAGTTGCCCACCGACTCCAGGCCGCCGTCGGCAATGGCCTTGCGCACGTCGGCGTTCACGGGCACCGTGGCGATGGCCGTGCTGTTGGGGCCCACTTCGATGCGCTGGGTGGTGGCGCCGGTGGCTACCTCGTTGCCGTCAAGCATAATCTTGTAATCCAAGGCGTTGAGGGCTGCCACCTCATTGTTGGGGTTGGTTACTTGCAGGTTCACGCGCATGTTCAGGGGCAGCGAGCCGGTGGCGTAGGCGGCCACGATGCGGGCGCGGTCGCCGCCGCTCAGGTCGGCCGCCGAGCGCACGTTGGTTACGTCCACGCCACCAAGCGTGGCCTGCTCGATGGATTGCAGCTTGAACTCGCACTCCTTAAAGTTTTTGCCTTCCTCCTTCTGTTGGTTGAGGCTGGCGCAGCTGCTGGCAAATAGCGCGGCCCCAAGCAAGGCGGCGGACAAATAGGGCCCCGAGAGCCGCGAAAACGAAAAAGTAGCCATGAGAAAATGGGTGGGAAGAGGATGAAATAAAAAGGGAAAGCAATTGAAAGCGAACCAAAAGGGCGTAAAAAAACGGCCTCTCCGAGCCGGAGAGGCCGTTCAACTACAAATCGTTAGGCCCGGACGACCAAGCGCTCATCGGGCGTGGCCTGGCGGCCACCGAAACCGGCGGCAGCGGCACCCAGCACCATGCCGATGAAGGCGAAAATGGCGGCCTTCGACAAGCCCGAAGCGGCGGCATCGCCGGCTTCGCGGGCCTTGAGGGCGGCGGCGTCCTTGGCTTCCTTCAGCTTGGCCTGGGCCTGCTTAGCGGTCGAAATCCAATTATCCACGATCTGCTCCGATTCGGCGCGGGTCTTGCCCGTGCGCTTCATCACCACGTTCACGGCGGCGTCGCGGTCGGCGGCGTTGCCAATGTTTTCGGCTTTCGAGGTCAGGTTGTCGATGAGCTGGTCGAAGTTATCGCCGGCACCCTCGGGGTTGGAGGCGCTTTGCTCGGCTTCGGCCTTGGCGGTGCGGCCGGCGGAACGGGCCTGGCCTTCGAGGGCCCCGGGCTGGAGCTCAGCTTTGCCGGTCTGGTTCAGCAGCTCGCGGGCTTCGCGCTTCACGTCGTTCAGGTCGATGCCCTGCTCTTTCAGCTCGCCTTTGATGGCTTCGCCGGCCCTGGGGGCCACGGCGGCAATGCCGCTGCCGGCGGCGGTGAGGGCCCGGCCGGCCACGCCGCCCACGCCGCTAATGATGCCGCCCACGGCCGTGGTGAGCAGGTAGAAGGTGAAGAGCGTCACCAGGCCCCAGCTCAGCAGGCCGTGCAGCAGGCCGTCCACGCGGCGCGGGGCCCCGGCTAAGCGGCCGGCCACCATGCCGCCCACGTACAGGGCCACCAGGGTGCTGATGCCGTACCAAATGATGGCGCCCGTGCCGAGGCCGCTCACCGGGTTTTGCTCCTGCATGGGGTCGATGGTGCTCAGGCCGATGCCGGCGCCGAGCAGGCCCAGGCCGAGCTGGGTAACCAGGGCCAGCAGGGCCCCGGCAAATACGGCGCCCCAGGAAATGCGTTTGTGCGGCGCGGCGTAGGCCGGTGCCAGTTGGGTGGGATAATCAGGGTTCATAACGAACGGTATGCGCAGGCAGTAACTGCTTGCTTATGGAAAAATACCTCGCCTTAGTGGCGAGGTTTGATGGAATGGGCCAGCTTACGCCGGCATCCCGGGATAGTTAATTTTTATCTTGGTAATCTCTCCGAATGCCACAATAGTCTGTGCCAAACTGCGTTGTTGCTGGCTCACCTTTACGCAGGGCCCCACGCCTGAGCACGCGCTGCGCCCCGCCCCGGGGCCCCACAGGCGCATGGGCCCCAGGCCGCCGAAACCGCCGGTCACATCTTTCCCGTTTTATCGTTTATCGTGGGCTATCGCTCACTGGTTCAGCACGATGCGGAACGTGGTGCCGCGGCCCATCTCGCTCCACTTCACGAAGAGCCGGCCCTCGTGGTAGTTTTCGATGATGCGCTTGGCCAGGGCCAGGCCCAGGCCCCAGCCGCGGCGCTTGGTGGTGAAGCCGGGCAAAAACACGCTTTCGAGCTTGTTTTTGGGAATGCCCTTGCCCGTGTCGGTGATGTCGACGGCCACCTGGCGGCCGGGGGCGGCGCGGCGGTACCAGCTGCGGCGCACCCGCACGCGGCGCAGGTGCAGCGTGATGGAGCCGCGGCCCTCCATGGCGTCCACGGCGTTTTTGCAAATGTTTTCCACCACCCAGTCAAACAGCGGCACGTTCACGCGGGCGGGGGTATCGAGCGGCAAGTCGGTTTCGATGGTGAACTTCACCTTTTTCGACACCCGGCTCTGGAGGTAGTCGATGGCGTTGCGCGTCACTTGCAGCAGGTTCTCGTCATTGAGCACCGGCACCGAGCCGATGTTGGAAAACCGCTCGGTGATGATTTCCAGCCGCCGAATGTCCTTGCCGAGCTCCTCGATGATGGGCTCGTTGGCAAAGCGCTCCGACTCGCGCAGGTAGCTTTGCCAGCCCACCAGGCTGCTGAGCGGCGTGCCCAGCTGGTGGGCCGTTTCTTTGGCCAGGCCCACCCACACGCGGTTTTGCTCGGAGCGCTTGGAGTAGCTGAAGGCGAAGTAGGCCATCACGGCCAGCGAGGTGATGACGCCGAGCTGCACCAGCGGGTAGGTGCGCAGCTGGGCCAGCAGGTGCGAGTCGTTGTAGTAGATGTAGTCGCGGGCCCCGGCGGCGTACTCCACCACAATGGGCTGGTGGCGCTCCTTCATCAGCGCCAACTCGTGGCGCAGGCGGGCCACCGAGTCGGCCGGGGCCAGGTGGGGGGGCAGGTCCACGTTGCGGGCCCCGCCGATGAGGCCCGCCTCGTTGGTGAAGATGATGGGAATCGTCTTGTTGACGTTGATGATCTGCTCCTGCACGAAAATGAGGCCGCCCTCCTCCTCCGTGTTCACGATGTAGCGCTGGGCCTTGGCGTAGAGCTGAATCTGCTCCTGCTCGCGCCGCGCCACCTGCCGCACCAAGATGTTGGTGTACACCACCGTGGCCGCCCCGATGAGCAGGGCCCCCACGGCCACCAAGATCTTCACGCGGGATTTCTGGTCGTAAATCGTAATCATTCAGGCGTTTAGTTGTTCGTTGCTCGTTGTCAGTTGTCAGCGGCCGTTGCGAACGTAATTCATGGCAAATAACTCATGCTTGCCCCTGCACCTAACAACTGACAACAACTAACTGACAACTAAGCCCCCACCAGCACGGCTTCGCTGCGGGCAATTTCGGCCATGATTTCGTACACCGCCTCGGGCGTTTCGGCTTCCACGAGGCGGGTGCGCCAGGCCTTGGCGCCCTCCAGGCCGCGGAAGTAGTGGGCGTAGTGGCGGCGCATCTCGAAAATGCCCACCCGGGGCCCCTTCCACTCCACGCTGCGGTCGAAGTGCATCTGGCACATGGCCACGCGCTCCTCCAGGGTAGGCGGGGCCAGCAGGGTACCGGTGGCCACGTAGTGCTTGATTTCGCGGAAAATCCAGGGGTAGCCGATGCTGGCGCGGCCCACCATCACGCCGTCCACGCCGTAGCGGTTTTTGTACTCCAGCGCCTTTTCGGGCGTCGTGATGTCGCCGTTGCCGAAGATGGGGATGTGGATGCGCGGGTTGTTTTTGATGCTGGCAATGAGGCGCCAGTCCGCATCGCCCTTGTAGAGCTGGGCGCGGGTGCGGCCGTGCACGGTGAGGGCGGCAATGCCCACATCTTGCAGGCGTTCAGCCACTTCTTCTACGTTTTTGGTACCCTCGTCCCAGCCCAGGCGAGTTTTTACGGTCACGGGCAGGTGGGTGTGGCGCACCACGGCGGCGGTCATGGCCACCATCTTGGGAATGTCCTGGAGCAGGGCCGCGCCCGCACCGCGGCAGGCCACTTGCTTCACCGGGCAGCCGTAGTTGATGTCGATGAGGTCGGGGCCCGCCTCGGTGCTGATGGCGGCGCACTCGCCCATCGTCTCCACGTCGGAGCCGAAGAGCTGGATGCCGATGGGCCGCTCGTAATCAAACACGTCCAGCTTCTTGCGGCTCTTGGCCGCGGCCCGGATGAGGCCCTCGCTCGAAATGAACTCGGTGTACATCAGGTCGGCCCCGTTGGCCTTGCACACGGCGCGGAAGGGCGGGTCGCTCACGTCCTCCATGGGCGCGAGCAAAAGCGGAAAATCGGGAAGCTGGATGTTGGGACCTATGTTGACCACGGGAATAGCGGGATTAGATTTGAACGTCGTGCTGAGCTGCTTCGACCAGCTCAGCACGACGCTCGCTCAAGCCTAAATTAAATCTGGGGTAAATTTACGACCTCCCGAACTTGCCCGCCGCCATGAAAGGTTTCCCCGCCCGCCCCATGCACCCGCTTTTGCAGATATTGGTGCTGGTGGGCCTGGCCTTCGCCGGCCTGTGCCTGGGCAGCTTTGTGGGCCTGGTGCTCGCCACGCAGGTGTACGGCTACTCGCTGGCCGGCTTCGCCCAAATTAGCGCCAACCCCGCCGGCAGCCCCCACGGCTGGGCCGCCCTCATGCTGCTGCAGGGCCTGTCGCTGGCCGGGCTGGGGGCCGGCGCGGCCCTGATGCCCGCCGTGGTGGGGGCCCCGTGGGCCGGCTACTTCGCCCCGCGCCGCCTGGGCAGCGCGGGCTGGCCGCTGGCCGCGGGGGCCCTCATCCTGGTTATTGTGCCACTCATGTCGGTGCTGGTGGCGTGGAACGCGGATGTGCACTTCCCCGCGTTTCTGCACGATTTTGAGCTGTGGGCCCGCGCCAAGGAGGACCAGGCCGGGGCCCTCACCAAGTTCCTGACGCAGTTCGGCACCGCGGGCCGGCTGCTGGTGGGCGTGCTCGTCATTGCCGTGGTGCCGGCCGTGGCCGAGGAGCTGGTGTTCCGGGGCGTCATCCAGCAGAACCTAGTGCGCTGGTTTGGGTCGCGGCACGCGGGCGTGTGGGCGGCGGCGGCCATTTTCAGCGCCATCCACTTCCAGTTTTTTGGGTTCGTGCCGCGCTTCGTGCTGGGGCTCGTGTTGGGCTACTTATACGAGTGGAGCGGCAACATCCTGGTGCCCATGGCCGCACACTTCACCAACAACGCCTTCCAATTGGTACTGCTGTACTTGGTGCAGCGCGGCGCCTTCGGCTGGAACACGGCCTTCGACCCCGACAGCACCGAGGCGCTGCCCTGGCCAATGGCGGTGGCCTCGGCGGTGCTGGCCGGCGCGCTGCTCTGGGGCCTGCGCCAGCGCATGGGGGCCCCGGACAGCCCGCGCCTCATGCGCACCGTCAGCCGCCAGGGCGTGGCCGTGGGCCCTGGCCAACCCATGCCGTAATTTGGCGTTCATTCCCTTGCCCTCCTTTCCCTCCCGCTTTTGAACCCCGACCTGCCCCCCGCCGACGCCCTGCCCCCCACCAAGCGCGTGCGCAGCAATTTGCGCCAGCGCGTCGTCTGGGGCAGCATTGCGGCAGTGTTGCTTATCGGCTGCACCTACGGGGGCCCT
Organism: Hymenobacter nivis; assembly: GCF_006439025.1. Taxonomy (GTDB): domain Bacteria; phylum Bacteroidota; class Bacteroidia; order Cytophagales; family Hymenobacteraceae; genus Hymenobacter; species Hymenobacter nivis_A. Next base: position 266,475 of record NZ_RCYZ01000008.1, on the reverse strand, counting down.
ATTTCGTTCGGGCTGTTTTTTGCCGGGGTGCAGGCCGTGATGCTCAAGGAGTTCTACCGCATCATGCGGGCCGGGGGCTACGCACCGGCCAAGTGGATTGGCATCGTGGCGGGCACGTGGCTGTTCGGCATCACCACTGCTTCGCTGCTGCTGGGCCGGGCCCTGGCGCCCAGCTTGTTCGGCACGTTTGGCGGGCCGCCGGCCGGTGCCGGCTCCTTGGCCGGCAGCGCGGGCCTCGCCTTTGGCGTGGGCAGCAGCGCCTTCCACTTCCTGCTGCTGTTCCTAGGGCTGCCGGTGGCGCTGTGGCTGCGCGAAATCTGGATGTGGCCCGGCAACCAAAAGCCTTTCCAAAACATCGCCGTTACCCTCGGCGGGCTGCTCTACATCAGCTTGCCGATGAGTTTTTTGAGCCTGATTGCGCTCGACGGCGGCCGCTACGACCCGCGCCACGTGTTCTGCCTCATCCTGCTGGTGTGGGCGGCCGACACGGGGGCCTACTTCGCCGGCAAAAACTTTGGCAAGCACAAGCTCGCCCCCACCATCTCGCCGGGCAAAACCTGGGAGGGCTGGGCCGGCGGGGCCCTGCTGGCGCTGGTGGTGGGCTGGGCGTTCGGGCAGTTCGTGCCCGACATTCCGCTCACGCACCGGCTGGTGGCGGCGGGCGTGGTGGCCGTGTTTGGGCCCCTGGGCGATTTGGCCGAGTCGATGCTCAAGCGCAGCGCGGGAGTGAAGGATTCGGGCACGTTTCTGCCCGGCCACGGCGGGCTGCTCGACCGCTTCGACGCCTTTCTGCTGGTGCTGCCGGTGCTAGTTCTACTGCAATTATTGGCGGGGTAATTGCGGAGCGCCGCCGGGGCAACACGAAACTAACAATTGTTCGTATATGGGCCGGAGTCAGTACCTTCGCGCCGCAAAACGTTCCCTCCCACCCAATCACTCCTACTATTAACCCCCCTATCAACCATGGCCGCTACCGTTTATAAAGAACCCGCCCCGCTCCTCGACCGCGAAAACCCGCTGGAGTCGATGATGTCCCGCTTCAATGTGGCCGCCGAAATCCTCGGCCTCGACGAAGAAACCTACAACGTCCTCAAAACCCCGGACAAGCAGGTAATCGTGCACATCCCCGTGACGATGGACAACGGCAAGGTGCGCGTGTTCGAGGGCTACCGCGTCATTCACAACACGATTCTGGGGCCCTCGAAGGGCGGCATCCGTTACGATAAGAACGTGTACCTCGACGAGGTGAAGGCCCTGGCGGCCTGGATGACTTGGAAGTGCGCCGTGGTGGACATTCCTTACGGCGGCGCCAAGGGTGGCATCATCTGCGACCCGACCACGATGAGCGCCGGCGAGATTGAGCGCATGACCCGCGCTTACACGCTGGCCCTGAAAGACGTGTTTGGCCCCGACCGCGACATTCCGGCCCCCGACATGGGCACGGGCCCCCGCGAGATGGCCTGGCTGATGGACGAGTTTTCGAAGACCGTGGGCATGACGTCGTCGGCTGTCGTCACGGGCAAGCCCCTGGTGATGGGCGGCTCGCTGGGCCGCACCGAGGCCACCGGCCGCGGCGTGATGGTGGCCACCCTGGCCGCCCTCGAAAAGCTGGGCATGGAGCCCACGGAAGTTTCGGCCGCCGTGCAGGGCTTCGGCAACGTGGGCTCGTGGGCCTCGAAGCTATTATTTGACAAGGGCCTGAAAATCAAAGCCATCAGCGATATTTCGGGGGCTTACTGGAACGACAACGGCATCAACATCGACGAGGCCATTGCCTACAAGAACGCCCACGGCGGCCGCCTCGAAGGCTTCGCCGGGGCCGTGCCGATGGACGCCGACGAGCTGCTCGTGTCGGATGTGGACGTGCTGGTGCCCGCCGCGGTGGAAGACGTTATCACCGAGCACAACGCTCCCTACATCAAGGCCAAGCTGATTGTGGAAGGCGCCAACGGCCCCACGGCTGCCTCGGCCGACCCCATCATTTACGAAAAAGGCATTTCGGTGGTGCCCGACATTCTGGCCAACTCGGGCGGCGTGACGGTGAGCTACTTCGAGTGGGTGCAGAACAAGCAGGGCTTCAAGTGGACCGAGCAGATGGTGACCGAGCGCGCCGACCGCATCATGACCGATGCTTTTGAGAAGGTGTACGCCGTGAGCCAGAAATACAACATCTCGCTGCGCATCGCGGCTTACGTGGTGGCCATCGACAAGGTAGCCCAGACCTACAAGTTCCGCGGCGGCTACTAAACCATTGATTTTGACCGATTAACCGTGATTTCACTGATTTATCGGTCAATTTTATTAGTTGCCATTCCGCAAGCCATTATTGCTTGTTTTTCGTTGTAGCAAGAGGCACGGGCCGTTTGGTCCGTGCTTTTTCTGTTTCTGACCGTAATTTGTCCTGGCTGCCATTTCCAGCCGCCCTATTTTTTGCCTTGGTTAGCCTCGTTGGAAGCAGCGGAATCACGGCCGATCAGTCAAAATCAGTGATTTATGAAAGTACACAAAGAAGGCCGCCGCATCCTGTTCGTAACCATTTTGGTGCTGCTGGCCCTGAATTTGGCCCTTTATCAGTTCAACCGGGGGGCGGTGCTCTTCAACCGCATCTTCGCTGGGGTTTCGGTGGTGGCATTTTTGGCGCTGCTCCAGTTTTTCCGCAGCCCGTTCCGCCACCTCTTCACCCACGAAGACCTGCTGCTAGCCCCGGCCGATGGCAAGGTGGTGGTAATTGAGGACGTGTACGAGCCCGAGTATTTCGAAGACATGCGCAAGCAGATCAGCGTGTTTATGTCACCCATCAACGTGCACGTGACGCGCAACCCAATTTCGGGCATGGTGAAGTACTTCAAGTACCACCCCGGCAACTACTTGGTGGCCTGGCACCCCAAGAGCAGCACCCAAAACGAACGTACTACCGTGGTAGTGGCCAGCGACGCAGGGCCCCTGGTACTCTTCCGGCAGATTGCTGGAGCCATGGCCCGCCGCATTGTGTGGTACGTGAATGAGGGAGATGAAGTGAACCAGGGCGAAGAGTTCGGCTTCATCAAGTTCGGTTCACGGGTCGATTTGTTCGTGCCCATCGACGCCGACGTGAAGGTGGAGTTGGGCCAGAAAGTAAAAGGCGGCGAAACCGTAATCTGCCAATTAAAGGTCTGATTCGGGGCCCCCAGCAATTAACATATATCATAAGAAAGGCCACTCAATGAGTGGCCTTTTTTTATGCACATGTGTTACACGTTCAATCCGTTATTCAGGCAGAGGATTAGCGCCTTCGACCAGCAGGTGCGGTACGAATTCCGACAGATTGGTGATGAGCCCAGCCTCGCGGCGGAAGCCGATGGCGCAGGCCTCACCGGCCCAGAATACGCCGGCCTGGTAGCGGCGGCCCTGGGCATCGGTGGGCAGCTCGGCCCACCGCTGGTATAGCGTGGGTTGGTCGCCAAACTCGCCGGGCACTTCGGCGGTGGGGCGGCCGTCGGGGCCCACTTCAATTACGTTTTGGCCCTCACGGCCCAGCAGCGGCTTGCGCACGTGGTGGCCGGGCAGGGGCCCCAGGCTGGCTTCGAGTAGCAGCGGGTGGTGCGGAAACACCTCCCAAAGGCGGGCCAGCAGCGCCTTGCTCTGGAACAGCAGGGCGTAGGCCGGGTTGGCAATGACCACGTCGCGGGTGAGCAGCAGGTGGGTAAGGTCGGCGGTGAGGGCGGGCTCCTCATCGGCCAGGATTTCCCAGGGCACCAGCTTGAATAGGAAATCGAACCGCTGCCACTGCCCGGGCACGGTTTCGGCCCACACGCCGCGGTCGGCCCCGTCCACCGACACCTTCATATCATCCACCGAGCACACGTAGGTATCGGCGAAGCCGGCGGTGCGGACGGCCTCGGCCAGCACGCCGCAATTGGCTTCGTCCTCAGCGCTGCCGGGCAGGTGCACCAGCAGCAAGGTGGCCTGGCGGTCGTGGTTGAGACCGCGCCAATGGCGAAACTGGTCTTCAAGGCACTCGAAAAGGCCGTTGGCCTGGCGGTCGTCGCCCGACTGGCCGGCGGCCACCAGGCTAGCCCACTGCACCACGGCGGCCTCGGGCAAACCGGTGGCGGTGTCGGCGTTGAATTCTAGCAGCTTGGGGCCCTCGGCGGTGAGGGCCAGGTCGAAGCGGCCGTAGAGGTGCCAGTGGCGCTCGTCGTTCCAGGAGTGGCGCACGGCTTCCCACAGGTTGGGCGCGATGGCCAGCTGCTGCAAAAACGCATCGGGGATGGGGTCGGGAATGGCGGCCACCAGCATGTCGTAGAGCGTGTCGGCGGCCTGGAGCAGCGTTTCGGCATCGGCCTCGGCGAGCTGCACGGCTTCGCGGGCCACGTAGTTTTGGCAGGCGTCTTCCAGGGCCCAATCCCAGCCCAAGGCGCGCACGGCGGGCGATACGTCGCCGGTGAGGGAAAGCAGGTTTATCATTTTCAGTTGAGCCTAGAATTGGGCTTATTGTAATGCTCTAACGAAACGCCATGCCGAGCGCAGCATTTCTCCCGCAGCAATAGTCAATGAATTAGTTACGCGGGAGGTCCGCTGCGCTCGGCGTAACGTTCATCTAACTAACTACGTCGAAGCCGGGGCCCCCAGCGGCATTACCCCCCAAACCCGCGGAAGCCGCCGCGGCTGCCGAAGCCACTGCTGCGGCCGGCCGGGGCGCTGCTACGGAAGCTGGGCCGCGGCGAGGAGCGCACCGTGGAGCCGCTTTCCTGGATGCCGGCGTTGGCCGAGGTGCGGCCCCCGCTGAAGCCCCGGCCGAAAAAGCCGCGGCCCTGGTCTTGGCGCTCGCGGGCCACGTTGGCGCGCCAGTTTTGGTTTTGCTGAAGCAGGCCGGGGTTGGCGTAATAGCCGGGGTTGGGCGTCATGTAGCGGCCGGCCATGTAGCCGATGCCGCTCCACATAAGCACGTTCATCAGGCCGGAATTTTGGGCACGGTTCTCGGGGTTTTGGCGGCTGTAGTCCTGCATCTGGCGTTGCAGGGCCTGGCCCTGGAGCGTGTCCACCTTGCCATCGAAGTGGTGCAGCACGGCGGCCACCTCTTCCTTGCCAGCGGGGCGCTCGGCGGTGATTTTCCACTCACCAGGCTTCACCTCGGTCATTTCCGTGACGACGCCCTGGCTGTAGGTTTGGCCGCTCCAGCTGCCATCGGCGCCGTTGTTGTCGGCGCGGCGGCCATCGTCGCCCGAGCAGGCGGGCAGGCTGAGGCCGAGGCTGCTGGCGGCGGCCACCAGCAGCACGTTGCGGCGCCAGTCGCCGAGGGAGTGGAAGTGTTTTTTCATGGCGGCGGAAAGGGAAAAGACCGGCACCGAAGGTATTGCATCGGGCCCAAAAACCGCCGCGCCAGCCGCGCCAGGGGCCCCGGCAGGGCCAGCAGCACCCAGCGGCATGCCGTAGTATTAGCTCTTATAAAGCCTCTGTTTTCCTCATAACTTCTTCATCATTAAACCTTCACCCGTTTGCAGCATCTTTAAGGAAAACTCCGCGCCTACTCTCCCACGCGCTTATGAACCGCCGTGCTTTTTTTCCACGCCCCGGGGCCCCAGCAGCTGCCGCTCGACCTGGCCGGCCTCGCCGCGGGGGCCTACTACTGCCAGGTGCGCGAGGGCAGCAAGGCCAGCTCGCGCATTCTGGTGGTGGAATAAAGCAGGGCCACAACCCCGGTTCGGCGGGCCCGTAGAAGGAAATTGTGGGCCCCGCCGGGCCGCCTCACCCGATCCTTCTACCCGTTTTGCCCTAACCCCATGGCCTCCGACGACATCGACATCCAACTCGAAAAAATTATGCCTGAAGACCTCGTGCGCACCTTCGAAAGTGCCTACCACGTGTTCCAGGGCAAAACCGAGCACATGGACGACCTGCTGCAAAACGGCGGCATCCTGCTCCGCAAAGCCGCCCGAAAGTTCACCTCCACGCAGCTGATTTTAGGCATTGCCGCCGTGGCCGCCGTGGCCGTGGTGCTCATCAGCCGCAACGACGACTAAGCAATAGCGCACCGCTATTGCACAGGCGCGGGCCCCCAACGGGGCCCGCGCTTTTTTGTGGGGCCCCACCGAGGCAAGTGGGGGCCCCATGTGGGCAGCGAATCCGGCACACCGACCGTTTGCTTAACTTGCTGCCTTATGAAAAATTTGTTGCTGGCCGCCGGCTTACTGACCCTGGCTGCGCCTTCCTTGCCCCTTTTCTCCGTGCCGACGACCCACTTAACCGCGCCCGCCTTGGCCGCCGACCCCAACACCACCGACGAGGTGCCCCAGGACCACAAGCTCATCATTTACCAAATGATGACGCGGCTGTTTGGCAACAAGGTGGCCCTGAACAAGCCCTACGGCACCCTGGCCGAGAACGGCTGCGGCAAGTTCAACGACATCACCGACAAGGCCTTGGACGAGATTAAAGCCTTGGGCGCTAGCCATGTGTGGTACACTGGCGTGATTGAGCACGCCACCATGACGGACTTTTCGGCCCACGGCATTCCGGCCGACGATGCCGACGTGGTGAAGGGCCGCGCCGGCTCGCCCTACGCCATCAAAGACTACTACGACGTGGCCCCCGACCTGGCCGTGGTGCCGGGCAACCGCATGGCCGAGTACGAGGCCCTCATCCGGCGCACCCACGCCCACGGCCTGAAGGTGCTGATGGACTTCGTGCCCAACCACGTGGCCCGCTCCTATAAGTCGGACGCCAAGCCCGCGGGCGTGGTGGACCTGGGCGCCACGGACGATAAAACCAAGGCTTTTGGGCCCCAGAACAACTTCTACTACCTGCCCGGCCAGGCCTTTGTGGTGCCCGCCGGCTACAACCCGCTGGGGCCCCTAAAAGGCCCGCGCGAAGACGGCAAGTACGCCGAAAACCCTGCCAAGGCCACTGGCAACGACGTGTTTTCGGCCGCGCCCAGCGTCGACGACTGGTTCGAGACCGTAAAGCTGAACTACGGTGTGGACTACCAGCACGGCCGCGCTATGCACTTTAGCCCCGTGCCCGATACGTGGAAGAAGATGCGCGACATCCTCGTGTTCTGGGCCCAGAAAGATGTGGACGGCTTCCGCTGCGACATGGTGGAAATGGTGCCCGTTGAGTTCTGGGCCTACGTCATCCCGGAGCTGAAAAAGGTGAAGCCCGGCCTCGTGTTCATCGGTGAAGCCTACAACAACAAGGAGTACAAGACCTACCTCGAAAAAGGCCACTTCGACTACCTCTACGACAAGGTGGGCCTCTACGATGGCCTGCGCCGGCTGATGCGCAACGAGGGCAACACCGACGACCTCACGCACGTGTGGCAGCAGGAAAGCCGCGGGTTCTCGTCGCACATGCTGCGCTTTTTGGAGAACCACGACGAGCAACGCATTGCCAGCAAGGACTTTTCTACCGACCCGCTGCGCGCCGTGCCGGCCATGACCGTGACGGCCACCCTGGCCTCAGGCCCCGTAATGCTGTACTTTGGGCAGGAAGTGGGCGAGCCTGGCCGGGGCAGCGAGGGCTTCAGCAGCGAAGACGGCCGCACCACCATTTTCGACTACTGGGGCGTGCCCGAACACCAGAAATGGCTGAACCAGGGCAAGTGCGACGGCGGCAAGCTGAGCGCGGAGCAGCGCAAGCTGCGCGACTTCTACAAGCGCCTGCTCACGCTATCCAGCACCAGCGACGCTATTCGCCGGGGCCGGTTCTACGAATTGCAGGACGCCAACAACCTGGGCAAGCAGTACAACCAGCGCCACCTCTACGCCTACCTGCGCTACACCAACCAGCAGCAGCTGCTGGTGGTCGTCAACTTCAGCCCCGACAAAGCCTACAAGCCAGGCCTCACCATCCCGGCCGCCGCCTTCCAGGCCATGGGCATCTCCAACACGGCCCAAGCCACTTATACCTATACCGATTTGCTGAACGGCGGCGAGCCCTTGCAAGTCCTCAACGAAGTGCTGGAGCCCCTTTCGGCCCACATTTACGAGATAAAGCGCAAGTAGCCCAACCGAGCTACCCAGAATAAAGGGAATGTGCTGTGCAGCACATTCCCTTTTTCAGTTTAATCAACCGGCGATAATGGCCTCTGCCACCTGGCGGCCGGTGGCCAACGCCGCGTTCAGCGACGGGTAGGCGGCCCAGTCGCCGCAGCGGTAGAGGCCCTCGGCCAGCCGCAGGGGCTGCTGCACCGGCAGGCCGGCGGGGTAGGCGGGCAGCGCGTGCGCGATGCGGTAGGAGCGCAGGTGCCGCCACTGCCGGGCCGGGGACCCAAACCAGGCAATAAGCTCTTCGTGCAAGCGCCCGGCCAGCGCCGCCTCCGAGAGGCCGGTGTCGCCGTGGGTACTTACCGATACCAGGGCCCTACCGGCCGGGGCATAGGCCGGGGCCACATCGGCGGGGAAACTCACGTTGTGAGCCAAAGCCCCCGGCTTGGCGTTGAGGCGCAGCAGGCCATCGCCGCGGCCCGGCGCGGGGCCCTCGGCCACAAAATACGTGTTGGTGGTGAGGCGGCTACCGGGGCTGGGGGCCCCAGCGGCGGGCAGCAGGCGCGCCAGGGCGGGGCCGTCCACGGCCAGCACCACGGCCGTAGCGGCCAGCGTTTCGCCCGAGGCCAGGCGCACGTAGGGGCCCTCCAGGGCCGCCACGGCCGTGTTGAGTTGAACGGTGCCGGCCGGCAGGCGGGCGGCCAGCTGCTCGGGCAGCTGCTGCATGCCCAGGGCCGGCACTGCGGCTTCCCCGCGCACAAACTGCTGGAACACAAACTCGAAAAAGTTGCTGGCTGTGCCCAGGCTGCGGTCGAGAAACACGCCACCGAAAAACGGCCGGAAGAAGTTATCGATCATGGCCTCGCTCCAGCCGTAGCGGCGCAGGAAGCTCAGCGTATCGGTGCCCGGGCGGGCCAGCAGCTCCTCCGGCGTGTGCTGCTGCACGCGGCGCACCAGGCCGAGGATGCGCAGCTTATCGGCCAGGCTGCCGATGGGCGAGGCCAGCGCCGAAAACGCCGCCAGCGGCCGCTGCAATGGGTTTTGCAGCGTGGTTTCGGTGCCATCGGGCAGCTGGATGACGGCCCCCGAGCGAAACGCCCGCAGGCCGAGGGCCCCGTAGTCGAACACGCGCCGGGCCTCGGGGTAGTCCGTCAGCAGCACCTGGAAGCCGCGGTCGAGCAGGAAGCCATCGGGCGTGGCGTCGGTGCGCACGCGGCCGCCCACGGCGTCGGCCGCATCGAGCACGCGCACGGCGCGGCCGGCGCGGTGCAGCCAGGTGGCACAAGCCAGGCCGGCCATGCCGGCCCCAACGATAACAACGGGAGCAGAAGAGTCAACAGTCATGGCCCGAATTAACTCCAAACCGGGCCCCAAGGTTGGGGCGGGCGGCGCGGGCCGGAGGGGTTGGCATTTGTTTAAATAATAGAAACCTACTAGTTTTGAATATAAGCAAAAAAGGATAGCTAAACTATTTTTTATCAAATAATTAGTTTCACTTCCGGTTCCGCTTATCTAGTTTACTAAACGATAAATCCAACTGCTTTCAAACTCCCCTCTCTACCTCTCAATTATTTAAAAAATGAATCCAACTATTCTTCGCTTACCGACGATTTTTCAAACCACGGTTCGCGTGGTTAACGAAGCCCTTGAGCGCGGCGGGCTGTTTGCGCTCAAAACGGGATTGCGCGCCGCGCCCATCGTGCTGCATTTGCCGGCGCACTTCAAGCTCAACCGGCTCATGAACAGCCCCAGCCTGCAGGCGCTCGTCAAGCACCAGCCCCGGCTGGGCTACAAGTACCTGGGCAACTACCTGGCTAACAATCTATCGCGGAACGCCCGCCTGGGCATCCTGTACAACCACTACGACTACCTGGCCCGGCAGGTGCAGGGCAGCTTCTTTGCGTCGCTGCTCACCGGCGTCCCGCTTTGGCAGGATTGCCGGGCAGAGGACGGCGTGATGAGCATTCAGCTCACTTTTCCCAGTGGCATCGACTTTGAAGGCGACCTGGCCCTGACCTTTGCCCACAACGGCGTGCCGCTCTACAACATTTCGTTTGTGGTGGCCCCGGGCCGGTACGTGCGCAGCCCCAAGGCCCAGGTGCTGTTCGTGAGCCGCATCCAAGGCACGCGCAACTTTGAGCTCATTCGGCAGTGCACCAAAAGCTGCCACGACATTACCCCCGCGGCCCTGCTCATCAGCGCCCTGCAAGGCGTAGCCGCCGCCCTCAACATCAACACCTTAGTCGGCATCAGCACCGAAGAGCGCCTATACGACACCATTACTTTCGATTACAATTCGTTCTGGGAATCGTTCCAGGCTGAGCGCACGCCAGAAAATCTATTCTTTCTGGGGCTGCCACTGGTCAAAACGCCCATCGAACTCATCAAAGGCAAGCGCCGCGAGCGCACCCTACGCAAGCGCCAGTACAAAGACGACGTCTGCGAAGCCGTTCGCCAGGGCTTCACCAGCCACTTGCTGGAGCAGCAGGCAGTGCTGAACTAGGCCCTGGCTACAGATGCGATTAGATGCAAAGGGTATAAGCAAGACTTTGGAAGAAGGTGCTACGCGTATCATCCGTAGAGGCCAACACCGAACTCGCGCTTATACCCTTGTATCTCCTCGTAACTCAAGTCGCGGTGCAACAAGAAGGTGGGGCCATCCTGGCGGTACTCTTTCACCTTCACCTTACGCAAGTACCAGCGGTACAATTCTGTCCGCAACTGCTGTTGGGCTTGCTCCGTGAGCACGGCAAATTGGTAGGCTTGCCCGTCGTCGATTTGAATGAAATTATCGGTGCCACTCGCCCGAGTGCGCGCCAGGTATTCCCCTTTGAATCCTTGGTACGTCAGCAAAACAACGGTTGCGGAGTCCAATGGGTAATGGATTTGCTGCTTGTCGATTGACAGCATTAACGCTTCATCAAAGCAGAGCAACTGCCCGGCCTTTACAACGGTAGGCCAAGCACTCCTTGTTTTGGCCATTACCGCCACCCACAATAAAAACGCGCCCACTGCCGCCAGCTGGGGCCCCAAGCCGAGCGCGACCAATGGGTAATACACCAGCAAAACAGCGAAACCCGCCCAGCGCAGCCAGCCGGCTTTTGCTGGATGAACCCGGTTGAGCGCTAGCACCAGCCGGGCCCCGGCGGGGCTCAGAACAGCTTGGGCATCTTGTGCTCCTTCCACTTCTTGCGGGTCTTCATGGTCCAGAACTCGGCCACGCCGCCGCGCTCCAGGCTGAGCTGCCAGGCCCCCATTTGCTGGCCCAGGCGGTAGCCGGTGGCCTGGTCCTGCGGGTACTTTTGCTGGATGAGGGCGTAGTCGGCCGGGGCAATGTCGCGGCCCACGGTGCCGTGGCAGCGCAAGCACAGGGTATTGCTCAGCACGATGGGGCGCTGGTAGAAGAATACTTCCGGCGACTCGCGGTGCAGGGTGCGGGTGGTGTCGGTCTGCATTTCGGCGGCCAGCAGAATGGCGCGGTGGGCGGGGTCGCGGGGGCGGGTGCTCACGCGGCGGGCGGTGGCGTGCAGCGTGCGGGCCAGCGAATCGATGGCGGGGTAGGTTTCGGGGCGGCACAGCGGCAGGGCCCCCGCCACGCCGCCGGTGGCCAGCGCCCGGGCCAGGGTGCGCCGCAGCAGCGTGTCGGCGGTGGCCGTGAGCGAGTCGCCGGCCCAGCGGGTGGCGTGGAGCAGGTCGGCGGGCATGATGCGCTTCACCACCCAGTTCTCGGCCTCGATGCCGATGCGCTTGTGGTCTTTGAGGTGCTCAACCTGGTCGGGGCGGCAGGCGGCGGCGGCCAGCAGGCCCAGCAGCAGGGCCCCGCGCCGGGCGGGCCGGCCAAAAGTAAATGAAACGAGCGTGGCCATAATGAACGGGCAATATACCCCAGCAACCCGCCGTTGGCAGGCTTGTTTGGCCGGGGGCCCTGCCCCGGCCCGTACCTTTGCCGTATGCGCTTTCTTCTCCGCGTTTTGCCTGTGCTGGTGCTGGCCGCGGCCTGCACCAAAATCGTGTTTTCGCCGCGCCTCGACTTCGTGGGGGCCTCCCGCTTCGTCAGCAGCTCGCCGGCGGTGCTCACCACGGCCACCGTGACGGCCGACACACTGGCCAGCAAGCTCTACGCCCAGACCGCCGACCTCGCCAACGGCCCCGACCTGGCGCGCCTGCGCATCACGCTGGCGTCGTCGCCCACTCGCACGCCGGTGCTCTACCCCTTTCCCATCAGCTCCTACCAGCCGGGCAGCACCCCCGACGACCCTGCCCTGGTGTACCTCGACTCCGTGCTGGCCCCGGGCACCAAAGACATTGCCTTCACCAACCTGCTGACGCGCCGCACCGCCTCGGGGGTTGATACCTGGGAGTACAGCGTGACCGACGCCATGGGGGCCACCGCCAGCCGCGCCTACCGCCTGACGCTGCGCCGCACCGATTCGCTCACGGCCGTAGTGCACAGCTACCGCGCCTACTTTGGGGCCGTGCCCGTGGGCCGGGCGGGCGCGCCGCTCACGGCTGCCCAAAGCCAGGCCCTGGCTTACGTGAACCTGCGGCAGGGCCTGGCCCTGCCGCACTTTGCGGTGGCGGGCACCAACGCCACCAAGCAAGAAAACCGGGCCCTGGTGGACCTGGTGTGCACCAGCCGGGGCCCCACCCTGCGGCTGGTTTCCACCCGCTCCGATAGCCTCGTGACCACCGGCTGGAGCACGACGAGCCGCCACACCACCGCGCTCCGCGCCACGGCCCTCACGGCTACCGACTTTATTGCCCTCACCACCAATGCGTTGCTAGCTTCGACATTTGCTGGCGGCACCGCCACCGGCGGCGACTCGCTGCGCACCGTGCCGCTGGTAAAGGGCGCGGTCATCGCCTTCCACACCGCCGCCACGGCCACGGCGGGCCAGAAGTACGGGGCCCTGCTCATCGCCGACCTAGTGCGCACGCCGGCCACCATCATCACTTGCCAGGTGCTGGTGCAGAAATAGTTGAGGGCCCCACGCTACGCCAAACGGGGCCCCCGGCAACTTGCCGGGGGCCCCGTTTTGCGTTAAAATCAATACAGAATAGGCTAGAAAATCAGCCCCGCCGTGATGCTGGTCGTGAAGCGGGTGTTGTTGACCATTGCCACCGGCTCCTGGCCGCTACTGAGGGTGTAGGGCGAGTAGTTGCGGTTGAAGGTGGTGTATACCCCGGCCAGGTCCACGAACAAGCTCTTTTGCCGAATGCCGAGGCCGGCGGTGTAGAAGTTCTGGGCCCCATTGGTGCCGGGAGTGGCGGTTTTGTAGGGGTCGCCGTAGGTGGCGAAGCCCAGGCGGGCCCGGAAGATGTCGAACCGGCCCTCGGCTCCCACCCGGAAGTTGACCGTGTTGCGGTACAGCTCCTGGATGCGCTGGTTTTGCGCGGCAAACGAGCTGTTGTCGCCGTTGGCTCCGTTCGGGTCGTTGTTGATGCGCGCCTGGCCGTAACCCACGTACTCCACGTCGCCGGAGAGGAAGCCGTACTTGCCAATGACGACCGCCACGCCCCCGTTGGCCCGGAACGGCGTGGTGATGGTGTAATCGTAGGCCCCCGGCACAGTGCTGTTAAACACGTTGCTGATGATGTTGTTACCCGTCTGGCCCTGGGGCGTAAAGTTGGTGTTCAGCGACGTGCTGTACGTGTCCGTCATGCGCATGAAGGTGGGCGACTGCACCGAGGCCCCCAGGCGCACGGCGTTGGCCACCCGGTAAATCAGGCCCAGCCGGCCATTGATGCCGGTGCCGGTGGTGTGCAGCTCATCGTGCAGAAGCAGGTTGGCAAACGGCGTGGAGGGTGCGTTTTCCTCCTCCGTAAAGTCGCGCGACTGCCGGTAGTTGCTGCTCACAACGCCCACGCCCACACCGATGTAGAGCTTATCGCGGTAGTTGCCGCCGTAGCCCAGGTCAAATTGCGACATCGAGCCCGACGACACAATTCGCTCGCCCTGGGCAATGTTGCCGATGCGGTTACGTGTGCCGATGGAGTCGGCCGGCGCGTTGGCGTTGCCTTGGTTGCGCTTGGTTACCAACTGATCGGTGAGGTAGCCCGCGTAGGCCAGCCCGTCGATGTTAGTGTACTGGTTATTGTTGTACTGGCTGTTGACGTTGGCAAACTGCGTGGGGTCGCCTTCGCGCAAGTACTGAAAAAACGAGCGGTTGTCAGTCACACTCCCCGAATAGTTCGAGGCCACGTTGTAATCGGCTAGCCGCGTAAAGCCCAGGGCAAACGCGCCGCCGCGCCAGTAGCTCTGGTCGTTGTCGGGGCGGCGGGTGGCCAGCACCAGCCCAATACTGGGCACGTTCACGCTGTTGGCGTTGTCGCTCAGCTTGCCGCTGCCATTCAAGGAGGTGTTGCTGTTGCCAATGCCCACACCCAAGCCGGCGTGCACCTCTGATTTCTGGTAGAAACCCAAGCCGGCGGGGTTGCTGGTGAGGTTGCCGAAGTCGGCCCCCAGCGCCACGTTGGCCCCCGCAATGCCCTGGGTGCGGGCGGGGCCCCCAAACTGGAGCCGCGAGTAGCGCAGCGCATCGTCGGGGCCCTGGGCATAGGCGTGGCCGGCCTGCCCCACTGCGAGGGCCAGGCAAAGCCATAAAATCCGTTTTTTCATGGGTAAGAGGGAATAAAAAGCGAGCCGGCCGTTGGGCCGGCTCGCAAAAGGAAGCATATCAAAAAATAGCTAATCAAGTCGTTACCTACCGGCCGCGGCCGCCACCGCTGCGGCCACCGCCGCCGCCACCAAACCCGCCGCCACCGCCGCCAAACCCGCCGCGCGGACCCGCGCTATTGGATGGCTGCGAAAACTGGGGCCGCTCAAACGAGCGCTGCTGTTGTTGCTGAGGCTGCTGGTACGAGCGCTGCTGCGGCTGCTCAAACGAGCGCTGGCGCGGCTGGTTGTAGTTGCCGTTGGCGGCCTGGCCCTGGGCCCCGTTCATGCCGTTGTTGCTGGGCGCGTTAAACATGTCGCGGAAGAAGCCGTGGCGCTGGGCCTGCTGGGGTTGGCCGCTCACCTGCGGCTGGCCAGCGGGCCGCTCGAAGCTGCCACCGCGGGCCCCGCGGTCCATGTTGGTAGGAGCGGCGTACTGGCCGGCGTTGCCCCCGTTCGAGCGGTCGAAGCGGCCCCCCATCGGGGAGCTGGTGGTCACGCCGCCCGGCGTCATGCCAGGGTTGTTCATAGTGCCCCGGCCACCGCCCACTGCCGGGTTGTTGGCAGGTGCAATGCCGCCGTTGGGTGCTGGCCGGCGGGCGCCGTAGGCTGCCGCCGAGCGCTCGCCCCGGGGCCCCACCAGCACGGTGTTGCCATTGCCACCGTAGTAGTCGGAGCGGCCGCCAGCATTGCCGGTATAAATCACGTTGCGGCGGTAACCGTTGCCGTAGCCGTAGTAGCCGCCGCCGTAACCGCCCAGGCCGTAGCCCAAGCCATAGCCACCGTAACCGAGGCCGTACCCACCGTAGCCGAAGGGGCTATAGAAGGGGCTGTAAAAAGGATCGTAGCCGTAACCACCGTAGCCATAGCCGAAGGGACGGCCAAAGCCGAAGCCAATGCTCAGCCCCGAGCCGTAGCCAAAACCAAACGGGCTGTAAAACGAGCTGTAGGGCGACAGCCCACCGTAGCCACCGTAACCGAGGCCACCGCCATAGCCAAGGCCACCGTAGCCTCCGCCATAATAGGGGTCAGCGCCACCGTAGCCGAGCGACGTGTAGGGGCTGTTGGGCGTGTAGCCGCCCATGCCAGGGCCCGTGTAGGGCTGGTTGAACAGCGACGTGTTGGGGTCGTAGCTGTTGGCCGTGCTGGCGTCGTAATACTCGTCGGAGCCAGTGGTGGCACCCGCGGCGGTACTGCCGTTGTAGTCGGGGTTGGTGGCCTCGTCGGGGTTGGCGGCGGGGGCCACGGGCGCGCTGCTGTAGCCCGGCGAGGGGGCCTGCTGCACGGGCGTGTAGCGTTGCATGGGCGCCGCAGCAATGGCCGTGGTGTGGTCCTTGGAGGAATAATACACCCCGTCGTTCTCCGACGAGGTAACGGCCGTGGTGCCGGCGCACCCGCCCAGCGCAAGAAGCGCCAAAGCAGGCAGATAGGCGGTGAGCGGGGTTTTCATGAGCGAGTAGAAAAAGACGGAATAGACTAGACGTAAAGTAACAGCCCCGGGGGCGAAATCCTAATGAAAGAGCCCCGGGTCGGGACTCATTCTCAACGGCTAATCCCCAAAAGAGTTGGCTGAATTCGGCCAGTGCATTTCCTGGGGGTTGGAGGGCCGTTCGGGTCTGTGGTTTAATAACGTAATTTGACCCCGAAACGGTGCCCGGTAGTTAGGTCAAATGTTGTACCACTTCCAGGGCCCCTTTCGGTTACCCTCTTAGATGCCGATTATGAGCAAAAAGTTGCCCACCCGTGCCGAAGATTATTCGCTCTGGTACAATGACTTAGTGAAACGCGCCGGCCTGGCTGAGAATTCGGCCGTGCGCGGCTGCATGGTCATCAAGCCCTACGGCTACGCCATTTGGGAGAAAATGCAGCGCCAACTGGACGATATGTTCAAGCGCACGGGCCACGAAAATGCCTACTTCCCGCTCTTCGTACCCAAAAGCTTGTTCGAAGCTGAGGAGAAAAACGCCGAAGGTTTCGCCAAGGAGTGCGCTGTCGTCACGCACTACCGCCTCCAAACCGACCCCGACCGCCCCGGCAAACTGCGCGTGGATCCCGCCGCCAAGCTTGAAGAAGAGCTCGTGGTGCGCCCCACCTCGGAGGCCATCATCTGGAGCACCTACAAGAACTGGATCCAGAGCTACCGCGACCTGCCGCTGCTCATCAACCAGTGGGCCAACGTGGTGCGCTGGGAAATGCGCACCCGCCTGTTTCTGCGCACCGCCGAGTTTTTGTGGCAGGAGGGGCACACCGCCCACGCCACCGCCGAGGAGGCCGTGGCCGAAACCCGCCAGATGCTCGACGTGTACGCCGAGTTTGCCGAGGAGCACATGGCCCTGCCGGTGGTGAAGGGCGTGAAAACTGCCAACGAGCGCTTCGCCGGGGCCGAAGACACGTACTGCATCGAGGCACTGATGCAGGACGGCAAGGCCCTGCAAGCCGGCACCAGCCACTTCCTGGGCCAGAACTTTGCTAAAGCCTTCGACGTGCAATTTGCCACCAAAGACGGCGCCCGCGAGTACGTGTGGGGCACGAGCTGGGGCGTGAGCACCCGCCTGATGGGGGCCCTGGTGATGGCCCACTCCGACGACGAGGGCCTGGTGCTGCCGCCCAAGCTGGCCCCGATTCAGGTCGTCATCGTGCCCATCTACAAAACCGGCGAGCTCGACGCGCTCATGGAGCGCATCCGGCCCATTCAGCAGGGGCTCATTGCCCGCGGCATTTCGGTGAAGGTGGACGCGCGCGACACCGAGCGCCCCGGCTTCAAGTTTGCCGAGTGGGAGCTGAAGGGCGTGCCCGTGCGCCTGGCCGTGGGGGCCCGCGACCTCGACGCCGGCACCGTGGAGGTTGCCCGCCGCGATACTAAGCAGAAAATGACCCTGCCGCTGGCCGACATCGTGGCCGCCGTGGACCAGCTGCTGAACGACATCCAGGCCAACATCTACCAAAAGGCCCGCGCCTACCGCGACGACCACCTGACCCGTGTGGACAGCTACGACGAGTTCAAGCAGGTGCTCGACGAGAAGGGCGGCTTCGTGCTGGCCCACTACGACGGCACCTCCGAAACCGAGGAGCGCATCAAGGAGGAGACCAAGGCCACCGTGCGCTGCCTGGCCCTGGCCGAGCCCGACGAGGACGGCACGTGCATGGTGACGGGGGCCCCCAGCCCCCGCCGCGCCTACTTTGCCCGGGCCTACTAGCCAGTTAATTGGTTTTGAAGCACCTATAAAGGGCCGGTTCCGAAACGCTGTTTCGGGGCCGGCCCTTTACCATTTCATTTTCTTTGGCCGAAGTCAATTATATTATCCTTGCAATTATTTATATTTCGGGGCCCTTAACCTTTTTCATTCGTTCTCCTTCTTCCCAAGTTATGCGCAAACCTGTACTTTGTTTTCTGTTGCTGGGGCCCCTGGCAGCCTACGCCCAAACCACCACCGCACCCGACCTTACCGCCGCGCCCCTCATCGCCATTGCCGCGCCGATGCCGGCCGCCACCGTGCTCCCCACGCGCACCGACGCCAGCCGCCGGCTCGTGAAGATGAAGGAAACCATCCAGCCGCTCGTGGGCGAGCTGGCGGCTTTCAAAAACCGGCCGCAGGTGGCGCGCATCCTGGCCGAATCGACCGATGACTTCCAGCAAATCATGAGCGGCCGGCCCACCGAGGAAGCCTACTTCCAAGTGCTGGACGGCAGCCTGGCTGCCCTCGCGCCCCTCACGCCCGGCACCACCGACCGGGCCGACGTGGCCGAATACTTCGAAGACCTGCTCGACATTGTGGGCGTCACCTCTTCGGGCGGGCGGCTCAACGCCTTCCTGACGCGCCCCAAAGCAAAGGCCGCGCCCGTCCGCTAGGGCCCCCGGCGCCGCCCACTCCCGCACGCCCGGGCTGCCATCCGGCGGCCCGGGCGTACCTTTTGCTGGCCCAACGCCTTCCCGCCATGCTCACCATCGCCCTGCTCCTGCTCTTCGGCCTGCTGTTTCTCGCCGCCGAAGTCATTTTTATTCCCGGCACCACGGTGGTGGGGTTTGTGGGGTTTGGGCTGCTGGCCTGGGGCGTGTGGCTGGGCTACCGCGACCTGGGCACGCCCAGCGGCAACGTGGCCCTGGCCGGCGCTGGGGCCCTGGCGGGGATGATTCTCTACCTCGGCCTGCGGCCCAAAAACCTGGCCCGCGCTGCGCTGAACGAGGTGAACGACGCCTCGGTACTGGACGTGCGCCGCGCCGACGTACCCACCGGCACGCTGGGCCGCACGCTGTCGGCGCTGCGGCCGGCGGGCACGGTGCTCTTTGGCGAGGAGCGGCGCGAGGCCGTGACGCGGGGCGAGTTTGTGGACGCGGGCCGCGAGGTGCGGGTGCTCGGCATCGAGCAAAACCGCATCGTGGTGGCGGGCGCGTAGGGCCCCGGGCGGCGGCCCCGGATTCCGTTCTACCTTACGGCCATGAATTACCCTTTCCTGCCCCTCATCGTCGCGGCCGTGGCGCTGCTGATGCTGCTGTACTTTTTCCCGGTCAGCCTCTGGATCACCGCCCTGTTTTCGGGCGTGCGGGTGAGCCTGCTCCAGCTGGCCTTCATGCGGGTGCGCAAGGTGCCACCCTCGCTGATTGTTAACTCCCTGATTACCTCCACCAAAGCCGGGCTGCGGCTGACGGCCGACGAGCTGGAAACCCACTACTTGGCCGGCGGCAACGTGCCCAGCGTCATCAAGGCCCTGATTTCGGCCGATAAGGCCAATATTCCGCTCGATTTTAAGCAAGCCACGGCCATCGACTTGGCGGGCCGCAACGTGTTCGAGGCCGTCACGACGAGCGTTAATCCCAAGGTAATCAATACGCCCAACGTGGCCGCCGTGGCCCAGGACGGCATCCAGCTCATCGTCATTGCCCGCGTCACGGTGCGGGCCAACATCTCGCAACTGGTGGGCGGGGCCGGCGAGGAAACCATTCTGGCCCGTGTGGGCGAGGGCATCGTGACCAGCATCGGCTCCTCGGTGTCGCACAAGGAAGTGCTGGAAAATCCCGATAAAATATCTAAGCTGGTGCTGCACAAGGGCCTGGACGCCGGCACGGCCTTCGAAATCCTCAGCATCGACATTGCCGACATCGACATCGGCGAGAACATCGGGGCCAAACTCCAGACCGACCAGGCCAGCGCCGACCTGCGCGTGGCCGAGGCCCGCGCCGAGGAGCGCCGCGCCATGGCCGTGGCCATGGAGCAGGAATACCGCGCCAAAACCCAGGAAGCCAAGGCTAAAGTGGTGGAGGCCGAAGCCGAGATTCCGCGCGCCATCGCCGAAGCCTTCCGCAGCGGCAACCTCGGCATCATGGACTACTACAAGATGCGCAACGTACAGGCCGACACCGAGATGCGCGACTCCATTGCCAACCCCACTGGTGGCAGCGGCAGCGTGAAGCCCGGCCGCGAGGAAGGCCGGCAATCGTAGGGCCCCACCTCAGGCGGGAGTTACAAGTTAAAAGTGAGGAATTAGAAAGCAAGCCATCGAGGCAAATGCTTTTTAGCTCCTCACTTTTAATTTGTAACTCCTTTAGCCCCACACCTTGGTGCCCTCGGTGCAATTGCGGCACATTTCTACTTGGTCGCGGCCTTTGAGCAGGGCTTGGCGGAAGCCCTGGTACTTTTTGCCCTGCCAGAGGCTGGTGAAGGACTGGTTTTTGAGGTCGCCGAGGCGGTACTCGGCGTCTTTGTCGAAGCAGCAGGGCACCACAAGGCCGTCCCAGGTGATGACGCAGGAGTGCCACATCTTCCAGCAATGGTTGAGGAGGCGGTTTTTCAGGCTCCAGGTACCGTTGTGGTTGTTCTGGTAGCGGGAGTAATAGTCGATGGTGGGGATGAGGGGCGAGCCGTGCTGGTAGTCGTAAATCTGCGCGGTTTTGAACCACACATCGTCCACGCCCATGGCGTCGGCCAGGGCCCGGGCGTCGGCAATCTGGTGCTCGTTGGGGCCCACCACCAGGAACTGGAAAATGACGCGCGGCGTGCTGGATTTCAACTCTTTGCGCCAGCGCACGATGTTGCGAGTGCCTTCGAGCACCTTCTCCAGTTTGCCGCCCACGCGGTACTGCTGGTACACCTCCTGGGTGGTGCCGTCGAGCGAGATGATGAGCCGGTCGAGGCCGCTTTCCACGGTGCGGCGGGCGTTTTGGTCGGTGAGGTAGTGGGCGTTGGTGCTGGTGGCGGTGTAGATGCCCTTGCGGGCCGCGTACTGCACCAGCTCAAGGAAGTGCGGGTGCAGGTAGGGCTCGCCCTGGAAATAGAAGATGAGGTACCATAGGCGGCTGGCCACCTCGTCAATGGTCTTCTTGAAGAGGTCATCGGCCAGCATGCCCGTGGGCCGCGTGAAGGAGCGCAGGCCACTGGGGCACTCGGGGCAGCGCAGGTTGCAGCTGGTGGTGGGCTCGAAGCTGAGGGCCAGGGGCAGGCCGCGGTGGCGGGCCCGGCCGGTGGCCTTGCTCAGCAAGTAAGACCCCACCACCTGGGCCGCGTTCCAGAGGCGCAGCGGAGTGGTTTTGGACAGCACGTTGAGGCTGTCGGCGAGGAGTGGGTGCATGGGCCGGACAAGTGAACGACAGGGCCCCCGGGGCCCTACTGATAAAAAAAACGACGGAAGCGCGGGGCTTCCGTCGTCTAAGCAAAGTTAGGCAGTGCGGCGGCAGGGCCCGGGGCCCTATTTGGCCGGCTCGAGGGCGCTGGTGTAGGTGCTGGCCTTGCCAAACGCCTGGTTGATTTCGTCGATGGCAGCGCGGCTGCTCAGGCGCTTGGGCTTGGTGTTGAGGAAGGTACCGTCTTCGCCAATGAGGAAGTAGGCCGGCACTTCCTGCACGGCGTAGGCTTTGGCAATGGGCGAGCGAAAGCCGCCGCCGGGGATGCGTGCCTGTACGCCGGGCAGGTTTTTGGACTTCACCAACTGCCGCCAAGCCATTTCGTTCTCATCGAGCGCAATGTTGATAAACACGATGTTCTTGTTCTCGAAGCGGTGAATCAAGTCCTGGGCGTACACCAAGTCGCGCAGGCACAGGCCATTGGTCGATTTCCAGAAGTTGAGGTACACCAGCTTGCCCGCGTATTTGTGCAGGCTCACCGAGTCGCCGGCCACGGTAGGCAGCCGAAAATCGGGGGCGGGGGCCCCAATAGCGAAGTCCTTGTGCCGATTGAAATCGGCGAGCAGAAACGGGTAGAACGGGCTCTGGGGGTCGGCGGCGTGGTACTCGGCCAGCATGGTTGCCGAGCGCTTCACGTGGCCAAAGCGGAACGACTCCTCCAGCACCCGCCCCTGGATGATGGCCCGGATGGGCCCCGTGAGCTCCTTGCCGGCCAGCGCAAACGCGGAAGTGTAGAAGTCGGGATCGGTGCGCTGGTGGCCAGCGGCGGCGGTTGCGTAGTGCAGGTAGTTCACCAAAAACTCGTGGTAGAGCTCACTCTGGGCCGCGTCGGCGTTGTTGATGAGGGCCGGGTCTTTCAGAAAGTCGTAGTAGGTCGGCGTCATCTTCAGGCGGCCCTCGGTGCTTACCACTTGCTCGCGCAGATCCTGGAAGGTGAGGCGGTCGTTGGCGTAGGCGTAATTAATTTCCGCCTTGGCATATTTATAAAATTCGGCGGTGAAGGCCTGCTTATCGGCGCGCTCTTCGAGGAACTCGTTTTCGTGCTTGCGGCGGTACTCCAGAAACGACAGGAACGGGGCCTCGTAGAGCTGCACGTTGTCGGGCAGGACCTGGAAGCCGTCGTTTTCCACAAATTGCTGGTCTACTTCGGCCAGGTAGGCGTTGGCGTTGGCGGCTTGCAGGCGGTGGCGCTGCTCGTCGGTGCCGCCGCCGCCGCGCACCTTGGCCGCGCCGGCGGGCATGTTGGCCTTAAACTTGAGCGAGCCGGCCATGTCGTCGCCCTTGAAGCGCACGTCCAGGTCGGTGCCCGCGTCGAGAAACAGGGCGGCCACGTCGTCGCCGTACACCAGGTCGGCCTTGGTGGCGCCAGCCACCGGGATGGAGAGCCGGAACTCGCCCTTGCCGCTGAGGGCCGCCCGCACGATGCGGGGCTTAGGATCAAGCGGATTATCGCGCAGCGACACGGCCACCGAGTCGTCGTCGGGGCTGCTCACGCGGCCCGTCAGCACGGCGGTGCCGGGGCCCGAAGCAGTGGCGTCCGGGGCGGCTTGCTGGGCCTGCCCCAGCAGTGGGCTCAGCAGCAGCGGCAGCGCCAGCAACCGGTAGAACGTGGAAGTAAAAATATTGAACATAGCCAAGATAACGAGCAATTCTAATGGGGCTTTCGCTGGAAACAAACCCATACGGCCAAGTATGCATTTCCCGGGAAAACCCAATTCACAAATCGAAGATACGGGGCCCTGTCATATAAAATACAATTTGCCGTACTCGCTCGATTTTTCTTGGTTCTATACTTGCCCGGTCACCTTTTCGTTATAATCCAATCGGAATGCCCTGGCCGCCCGGGGCCCCGGCTAACCGAACAAACCGTCCAATACTTCGTCGAGCCGGCCCACCGGGCGCACCCGCAGGCCCGGGCGCTGGGCCCCCAGGTTCTTGCCGTTGAACTGCGAGACGTACATCTCGCGGAAGCCCAGCTTTTCGGCCTCGGCCAGGCGCTGGTCAAGGCGGCTCACGGCGCGGATTTCGCCGCTCAGGCCCACCTCGGCGGCCAGGCAAATGTCGCCGGCAATAGGCACGTCGTGCAGCGACGACACCACGGCCGCGCACACGGCCACGTCGAGGGCCGGGTCGTCGAGGCGCAGGCCGCCGGCGATGTTCAAGAACACGTCGTGCTGGCCCAGGCGCAGGCCGCTACGCTTTTCGAGCACGGCCAGCAGCATTTGCAGGCGCTTGGCGTCGAAGCCGGTGCTGCTGCGCTGCGGCGTGCCGTAGGTGGCGGGCGTCACCAAGGCTTGCACCTCCACCAACAGTGGGCGGTTGCCTTCCAGCGTGGCCCCAATGGCCATGCCGCTCAGGCTTTCGCCGCGCTGCGAAAGCAGGATTTCTGACGGGTTGCTGACCTGGCGCAGGCCGTCGCCCTGCATCTCGTAAATACCTAGTTCCGAAGTACTTCCGAAGCGGTTTTTAGTGGTGCGCAGGATGCGGTAGCTCAGGTGCCGGTCGCCCTCAAACTGGAGCACGGTGTCCACCATGTGCTCCAAGATTTTGGGCCCCGCAATGCTACCGTCCTTGGTAATGTGGCCGATGAGCAGCACGGGCACGCTGGTTTCCTTGGCGTACTTCAGCAGTTCGGCGGTGCACTCGCGCACTTGGCTCACGCTGCCCGCGCCGCTCTCCACCAGCGTGGAGTGCATGGTTTGGATGGAGTCGATGACGACCAAGTTGGGCTTCACCTGATCGATCTGCCGGAAGATGTTCTGGGTGTTGGTTTCGGTGAGGATATAGCAGCCCGGGTGCTGGCCGTCGGCCAGGCGCTCGGCGCGCATTTTTATCTGCGCTTCGCTTTCCTCGCCGCTCACGTACAGCACCCGCAACTGCCGTAGGCCCAGCGCAATCTGGAGCATAAGCGTGCTCTTGCCGATACCCGGCTCGCCGCCGATGAGCACGATGGAGCCCGGTACCAGGCCCCCGCCGAGCACGCGGTTCAGCTCGCCGTCAGGGGTGAGGATGCGGGGCTCGTCTTCGGCAATGATGTCGCCGAGGGGCACCGACTTGGCAGTTTTGGTGAGGCTGCCGCCGGGCACGGTGCTGGCGGGCTTCCACTGGCCCGTGGTGGTGGCCACGGTTTCTTTCTGGACGACTTCTTCGACGTAGGTATTCCACTCGCCGCAGGCGGGGCAGCGGCCAATCCATTTGGCCGACTGCGCGCCGCAGCTCTGGCAGAAAAATACGGTTCTTGCTTTGGCCATTCTTGCTAATTATTTCAGCAAGGATAAGGCGAAAAGGGCCGGAAAAGTTGCCCGGGGCCCTACTTCTTGCCGGCGTAGGCCACGCGGTAAATCACGCCGTTGTCGTCGTCGCTCACCAGCAGCGAGCCGTCGTTGGCCTGCACCAGCCCGCAGGGCCGGCCGAACTCCGACTTATCGCCTTCAACCAGGAAACCGGTCACAAAATCCTCGAACTTCTCGGGCTGGCCCTGGGCATTAAAGTGCACGCGTACAATCTTGTAGCCCGAGGGCTGGGCGCGGTTCCAGGAGCCGTGCATGGTCACGAAGGCGTCGTTCTTGTACTCCTTCGGGAACTGGGGGCCCCGGTTGAACACCAGGCCCAGCGGCGCTGAGTGCGCCTTGTAGAGCAGCAGGGGGCGCACAGTTTTGGCGTCAAATGCCTCGAAGCTCTCGCCGCTCTTGGGCTTGTTGGCGGGGTAGTGCTTGCCGTCGGCGATAATGGACGGCCAGCCGTAGTTGGCGCCGGGCTTTATCTGGTTCAGCTCCTCCTGCTGGTCCTCGTCGCCGAGCCAGTCGATGCCGTGGTCCATGCCGAACAGCTCCTTCGTGACGGGGTGCCAGTCGAAGCCGATGGTGTTGCGTAGGCCGTGGGCCACCACCTCGCGGCCCGAGCCGTTGGTGTTGATGCGCATGATGGTGGCGTTTTCGGGGTTGTCCTCGTCGCAAGCGTTGCAAGTGCTGCCTACTGAGAGGTAGAGGTTGCCGTCGGGCCCGAAGTGCAGCACGCGGTTGGCGTGCTGGCCGGCGTCGGGCAGGTCGTGGTACAGCTCCTTCAGCTCGCTTAGGCTGCCGTCGGGCCGCACGTCGGCCACGTAAATTTCGCGGATGGCGGTGAAGTACATCTTGTTGTCCTTCAGGGCCAGGCCGTGCAGGTGCGGCTTCTGGGCCACTTGGCGCATCACCTCGGCCTTGCCGTCGTGGTTGGCGTCGCGCACCAGCGTCACGGTGCCCTTCACGCGGTTGGTCACGTAGAGGTCGCCGTTGGGGGCCTGGGCCAGCATCCGGGGCATGTCGAGGCCCTCGGCGTACTTGGTGACGGTGAAGCCGGCGGGCGCTTTCAGGGCCCCCACGCGGGCGTCGGTGGCAGGCAGCTTGTTGGGCAGGTAAATGTTGCCCGTCATGTGGAAAGGCGTGGCGGCGGGCGGCACGTTTTGAGCCGCGGCGGCGAATGAAGTGAGCAGCGCGGCGGCGAAAGCGGGGCGAAGTAGGGACATAACGGGACGAAAATCAAGAATAATGCTACCCATTCAACTCTAAATGCCAGCCGCGGGTTACTTATCCTGCGCTGGCCCAGCGCGGGGCCCCGACCTTTGCCCGCGCCCCTCTACTTTTCTTCGTATGCCCGATTCCACTTCCCGCTACACCCGTGCGCTGGCCTGGCTCGACCAGCACATCATCCGCCCGTTCTACACCGACCGGGTGCGGCGGCTCATCCTCCAAAGCTTCCCTTTTTGGGTGGCTTCCATCCTGACCGGCGTGGTGGCTGTGGGCTACGAAAAAGTATTTGGCTGGGCCGAGCAGATGAGCTTTGCCTGGTTGGAGCGGGCGCCGTGGCTGGCGTTTGTGCTCACGCCGTTGGCCTTTGGCGTATCGTGGCTGCTGGTGCGGCAGGGGGCCCCGGCGGCGCGGGGCAGCGGCATTCCGCAGGTCATGGCCGGCATCGAGCTCTCCAACGCCAGCCAGCACCACCGCACGGCCTACCTGCTGAGTTTGCGCGTGGCCATTGTGAAAGTGCTCAGCAGCGTGGTGCTGCTGCTGGGCGGCGGCGTAATTGGCCGTGAGGGCCCCACGATTCAGGTATCGGCGGCCATCTTCCGGGCCATCAACAAGTTGCAGCCCGCGGGCTGGCCGCAGCTCTCGCGCCAGATTGCCTTGGTGACGGGCGGCGCGGCGGGCCTGGCCGCGGCTTTTAACACGCCGCTGGGGGGCATCGTGTTTGTGGTGGAGGAGCTGACGCAGATGCACATGGCCCGGTTCCGGATGGCGGTGTTCACGGCCGTTATCATTGCCGGCCTCACGGCCCAAACGTTTCTGGGGCCCTATTTGTACCTGGGCTTCCCGCGGGTGGTGCCGGCCACGGTGCGCGTGCAGGTGCTGGTAGTGGTGGTGGCGCTGGTCTGCGGGCTGGCGGGGGCGGCGTTTGCCAAGGCGCTGCTGTTTTTGGGGCGCTACCGGCAGCGCTTCACCACGCTGGCCATGCAGGCGGCCTGGGTGCTGGGCTGCGGCCTGCTGCTGGGGGGCCTGGCCTACCTGGTGGGCCGCGAGGGCGTGGGCACGGGCAAGCCCATCATTAACCGGCTGCTGTTCCAAAACGACGGCGTGACGCCGTGGTACCTGTTTCCGGTGCGCTTCGCGGGCATGGCCCTCAGCTACAGCAGCGGCGGGGCGGGCGGCGTGTTTGCCACCTCGCTCAGCGCGGGGGCCATCTTGGGCGACGGCATCTGCCAAATTTTCGACGTGGCCGTGGCCGACCGCAACCTGCTGATTTTGGTGAGCATGGTGAGCTTCCTCACCGGGGTGGTGCGCTCGCCGTTCACGGCCGCCATTCTGGTGCTCGAAATGACGGACCGGCACTCGGCCATTTTCCAGCTGCTGCTCAGCGGCTTGCTGGCCCAGGGCGTGGCCGCCCTCGTCGATCCGCACTCGCTCTACGAACACCTCAAGGCCGGCTTCATCCGCGAAACCGGCGACGTGGACCGCGCCGCCCGTACCGCCGCCGCCCCGCCCAACGAGCCACCGGCCTAGGGCCCCTACTCCGCCGCCACGGTGCGCCGGATGCCCAGCTTTTTCATGCGGGCCTCCAGGGTTTTGGGGTTGATGTCGAGCATAATCGCCGCGCCTTGGGGCCCACTTACGCGCCCGCTGGTGCGGCCCAACGCGGCCATGATGTGGTCGCGCTCCTGCTCGCGCAAGGTTTTCAGGGGGCCGTCGGCCGGCGCTTCGGTGGCAGGCGCGCTGGCGGGGGCCCCAGCCGCGGGGACGGGCAGGCCCGCAAATTCCAGATAGGGCCCCTGGCTAACGATGAGGGCGCGCTCGACCAAGTGCTCCAGCTCGCGCACGTTGCCGGGCCAGGCGTAGGCTTGCAGGGCGGCCAGGTCGGCGGGGCGGATGGGGCGCAGGGGCTTGGCCAGGCGCTGGCTCAGGCGCTGCACCGAGTGGCGGAGCAGGGGCCCCACGTCTTCGGGCCGGGTGCGCAGCGGCGGCAGCGTGATGGGAAACACATTGAGGCGGTAGTACAGGTCGGCGCGGAAGCGGCCGGCGGCCACCTCGTCGGCCAGCACGCGGTTGGTGGCGGCCACCACGCGGGCGTCGGTCGTCAGCACGCGGCTGCCGCCCAGGCGCTCAAACTCCTTTTCCTGCAGCACGCGCAGCAGCTTGGCCTGCAAGTCGAGCGGCAATTCGCCAATCTCGTCCAGGAAAATGGTGCCGCCGTCGGCCAGCTCAAACTTGCCAATGCGCCGCTCGGCCGCCCCGGTGAAGGCGCCTTTCTCGTGACCAAACAGCTCACTTTCAATGAGCTGGGCCGGCAGGGCGGCGCAGTTGAGCTTGATGAGGGCCCGGCTGCGGCGCGGCGAGGCGTTGTGCAGGGCCCGGGCCACCAGCTCCTTGCCGGTGCCGGTTTCGCCGCTCACCAGCACGGTGGCGTCGGTGGGAGCCACCTGGGCAATGCGCACCTGCACCGCGTGCAGCGCCTCGCTGGGCCCAATTAGCTCGTCAAAGGTGGCCGTGGTGTTGATTTCGTCAATCAGGTAGGTGCGCTCCTGCTCCACCTGGGCTTTGAGGGCCTCAATTTGCTCGAAGGCAAAGAGGTTGTCGAGCGCCAGGGCAATTTGGGGCGCTAGGCCCTGCACCGTGGCCAGGTCGTCGGGGCCAAAGGCGTGGGGGTCGGTGCTGGCCAGGTTGAGCAAGGCGGCGCCGTCGGGCCGCTGCCACAGCGGCACGACGAGCAGCGCCCGGATGCCGTACTCGTCGTAGATCTGGCGCACGGACGGGTGGCGCACGGCCAGGGCCCTAAACTCGTCGCCGGCGTACAGCCCGCCGCCCTGCATTAGCTGGTCGAGTTGGGCGCGCAGGGCCCCCGGGTGGTTCCCGTCGAGGTCTTGGTGGCGGTCGGGGGTCAGGGTTTCGAGCGGCGCGTTGGGGCCGGCGCGCCGAAACTCGGCGAAGGCCTCGGAGGCGTCGGGCTGCCCCGCCCGCTGCACCCGGATGCCGAAGTACCGGAACGGCACCACCCGGCCCAGCTCCTCGGCCACGGCCCGGAACAGCGGCTCGCGCTGCTTGATGCTGAGCAGCGCGTTGCTGATGTTGAGCTGCAGGCTGCGCTCCCGCTCGCGGCGGGCCACGTCCTCATAGGCCAGCGTGTTGGCCACGGCCACGGCAATCAGCGAACCAATTTTTTCCAGCAGGCTTTCGTCGGCTGCCGTCAGGGCCGGCTTGCGGCGGGCGGCCAGCGTGAGGGCCCCCGTGAGGCGCCCCCCCAACCGCAGCGGCACCAGCGTGAGGTAGCGAATGCCCTGTCGGTACATGCGTTGAAACGGTTCAAAATCAGGGTACTCGTCCAGGTGGTTGGCCAGCTCGATGAGTTGCACCCGCGCCTTGGCTAGGGCATCTTCGAAAGGCGAGCCTGCGATGGGCGTGAAGTGAGCGGGTGGCACGGGCAGGGCAGGATCCTGCTCTTGGGCGTAGGAGTAGTCGCGCCAAAACAGCCGCTTGTTTTGCACGGCCTCGTCGAACACGCTGATGCCGATGATGTCGAACGGGAAGATGAGCCGCAGCTTGGTGGTCACCGTTTTGAACAACGTTTCCTTGTCGCGGGTGGTAGCGATGGTTTCGTTGAGGTGCAGCAACAGGGTTTCGTCGGGAGTGGTCATTCCTGATATAGCAGGACCGTTATGTGGGCAATTCCTGATATAACAGGAACACGTTTGTGGGGGACTGATGTTTTAAGCTAGGCTGATTTTAATTAATAAACGGTGATTCTGGGGCCCCAAGGCACTTTTTGTTACGCTCTGAGGCGGTGGCAGCAACTCATTTTTGACGTGGCATAGGCTTGGCTAAAGCGGCGGCAACACTTTACCGCTTTTGCTCTATGTTTCCACGATCTAAATCTGCCGGGCTAGCCGGGTCGCCGCTGCTGCTGGGGGCCGCTTTGCTGTTAGCCAGCCCGGTGCTGGCGCAAAACCAGCCCGGTGTGCCCGCCTCGGCCCAAGCCATTGGCCTGGCCAGCGACTCGCTGACGCTGGGCGGCACCGTGCAGGCCGTGCTGGACGCCAACCCCGGCATCACGAACCTAACCGAGCTGGCCAACGCCGCCAGCAGCCGCCTCGCCCAGTCGCAGGCCGGCTTCCTGCCCCAGATCACGGGCACCGCCACTTACACCCGCCTCGATCCGGTGTCGAAGGTGGCTTTCGGCAACGACGTACTCTCGTTCGTGCCCAACAACAACTTCGACGCGCACTTGACGGCCCAATACGAGCTGCTGGACTTTGGCAAGCGCGGGGCGACGACCAATTTGTCGCGCTCGCAGGTGCAAACCGCCCAAGACAACATCGTGGTGGCCCGGCGCGACCTGGCCTTCAACGCCGCGCAGGTGTACTACAACATCCTGTTTGCCCGCGAAAGCATTCTGGTGCAGGACGAGCAGATTGCCTCGCTGGTGGCCCACCGCAACGAGATGCAGAAGCGGGTGGAAGCCGGCGTGAGCACCAAGTTTGACGTGACGACGACCGACGTGCGCATCACGCAGGCCCAAAACACCAAGCTCGATTTGCAGAACCAGTTGCGTAACCAACAGGTGCAGCTGGCCCGCCTGCTGCATAAGCCGCAGCAAGCCGATATCCCCGTGAAGGGCCGCCTGGACTACCAGCCGCAGTCCGTGGACCTGGAAGCCGAGCTGGCCAAGGCCGCCCAAAACCGCCCCGAGGTGAAGCTTTCGAAAGACGCCGAAGCCACCGCCGAATTGCAAGCCAAGCTCATCGAGCGCAGCAACATGCCCAGCCTGGGCGTGGGGGCCCAAGTGGGCGGCAAAAACGGCTACATCCTGCCCAACGTGGCCATCACCGACATCCGCTTCAACACGGTGGCGGTGGCCCAGCTGTCGGTGCCCATTTACGACGGCGGTAAGAACAAAAAGCAGCGCGTGGAGGCCACCGCCAACTACCGCAGCGCCGTGGCCCGCACCCAGGATACGCAGGAGCAAATCCGCGCCGACGTGCGCCAGGCCGCTAATAACATGGAATTCAGCAAGGCCCGCTACGACAACGCGCTGCAGCAAGTGGCCCAGGCCACCGACGCCCTCACCCGCGCCCAAGGCCGCTACCGCTACGGCGTGGGCCAAAACCTCGACGTGCTCGACGCCGAAACCCAGCTGGCGCAGTCGCGCCTGGCCCGGGCCCAAGCCATGTATAACTACACCCTCGGCCAGTACCAGCTGCGCCGCGCCACCGGCGAGCAAATCTGGCAATAGGGGAATTAAAAACGCTGAATTGAGAGTGTTGCTAGTGCACCACGCACGCAGCAACAGGCCCCTGATTCATGCTTTTTAATTCGTAATTTTTAATCTAGAAATGATCCTCACCTCCATCCTCTGCCCGCTTGACTTTTCGGCCGCGACGCCGGGGCTGGTGGCCTACGCCGCGGCCCTGGCCGCCGCCACCGGGGCCGAGCTGCGCCTGCTGCACGTGCGCGAGCCGCAGGACGCAGCTGCCCCCGCCGGGGCTGACCGCCTGGCCGGCCTGCGCCTAGCCGCCGAGCAAGCCGGGGCCCCCCACGTGAGCACAGGCACGGTGCAGGGCGAGGCGGCCCCCGAAATTGTGGCCGAAGCCGGCCGCCGCCACGCCGACTTAATTGTTATCGGGGCGCATGGCCAGACCGGCCTCACCCGCTTTTTGATGGGCAACACCGCCGAAGTGGTGCTGCGCACCGCGCCCTGCCCCACGCTGCTGGTGCGGGCCCCCGCCGCGTAGCCCCGGGGCCCCCAGGGGCCCCACCCAACCTTTTCTCAACCAGGCTTTTCCGCACCGTTTAACGTTTATCTCCCAATGGCTACCTCCACCGCTCCCCAAGACACTTTTGCGCCCGACGCGGCCCCCGAGGCCGTCGCCGAGCCCCTCGAAGCCCCCAAGCGCCGCAACCCCCTCGTGATGGTCATCCTGGCCGTGGTACTGCTGGCCGGTGCCTATTTTGGCTGGACGCGCTACCAGTTTTCGCAGGCCCACGAAAGCACCGACGACGCCGCCGTGGAAGGCGACGTGTACCCCGTTATTCCCCGCGTTGGGGGCCCGGTCATCAAAGTATATGTCAATGACAACCAAGTGGTGAAGAAGGGCGACACGCTCGTTACCATCGATAAGTCGGACTACCAGCAGCGCGTGAACGCCATGGAGGCGGCCCTCGTGGCGGCCCAGGCCCAGGTAGTAGCCGCCCGCGCCGGGGTGGGCACGGCCCAGGCCAACGTGCGCACCGCCCAAACCACCATCGGCGTGAGCGCCGCCAGCCGGGCGCGCTTGCAGCAGGATTTGGCGCGTAGCGTGAAGCTTCGCAAAGACGACATCATCCCGCAGAGCGACTACGACGCCGTAGCGGCCAACCTGAAAATGACCGCCGCCCAGCAAAGCACTGCCCAGGACCAGGTATCGGTGGCCCGCCAGCAGGTGGCGGCGGCCCAGCAGCAGATTGCCGTGGCCCAGGCCGTGGTGAAGCAGCGCCAGTCGGACCTCGACAACGCCAAGCTGCAGCTGAGCTACACCACGCTCGTGGCGCCCGCCAACGGCATCGTGAGCAAGAAAAACGTGCAGCCCGGCCAGGTGGTGGGCCCCGGCCAGCAGCTCATCGGCTTGGTATCGAGCGGCAAAACCTGGGTTATCGCCAACTTCAAGGAAACCCAGCTCGAAGACATGCAGGTGGGCCAGAAAGCTAAAATTGAAGTGGATGCCTACCCCAACGAAGAGTTTGAGGGCCACATCGAGTCGCTGTCGGCCGCCACGGGGGCCCGCTTCGCCCTGCTGCCCCCCGACAACGCCAGCGGCAACTTCGTGAAGGTGACCCAGCGCGTGCCCGTTAAAATCGTGCTCGACAAGGAAGACCCCAAGCACCCGCTGCGCGCCGGCATGAGCGTAAACGCCATCGTGGCGGTTAAATAATTGTGAACGAGGAAGGTGTGAATGAGTGAGTTGTTAGTCGTGGCTGAGAGAATTAGGCTTACAAAAGCTACTCGTCCACAGCTGACAACTCCCGTTTACCCGCTTATCCTCCTACCCTAGCACAGAATGGAAACCGGATTTACCAAGTGGATCATCGTCGTGACGGTGGTCCTCTGCGTGTTGCTGGAGCTGATTGACACCAGCATCGTGAACGTGGCCCTGACCCAGATGATGGGCAACCTCTCGGCCACGCAGCAGGAAGTGAGCTGGGTAGTGGCCTCCTACGCCATTGCCAACGTAATTGTGATTCCGATGACCGGCTTTCTGGCCGAGCAGTTCGGGCGGCGCAACTACTTCCTCACCTCGGTCATCATCTTCACCCTGGCCTCGGTGGCCTGCGGGCAGAGCACCAACATCTGGGAGCTGGTGGCTTTCCGCTTCATCCAGGGCGTGGGCGGCGGGGCCCTCATGGCCACCTCGCAGTCCATTTTGGTCGATACGTTTCCGCCCAAGCAGCTGGCCCTGGGCCAGGCCCTGTTTGGCATGGGCGTCATCATCGGGCCCACCGTGGGGCCCACCCTCGGCGGCTACATCGTGGACAGCAGCCTCGGCTGGCCTTGGATTTTCTTCGTGAACGTGCCGGTGGGCATCCTGGCCAGCATCTTCACCTTCCTATTCATCCGCGACCCCGAGCGCATCCGCAACGCCGTTCCGACGCCCCTGAGCAAAATTGACTGGGCCGGCATCGGGCTGCTGATTTTGGGCGTGGGCTCGCTGCAATACGTGCTGGAGCAGGGCGAAACCGAAGACTGGTTCGACAGCCGCGTCATCGTGCTGTTCGCCGTGCTGTCCGCCGTGGGCATCATCGGCTTCATCTGGCGCGAGCTCACGGCCACCCGGCCCATCGTGGATTTGCGGGTGCTCACCAAAAGCCGCAACCTGGCGGTGGGGGCCTTCCTCTCGTTCGTGCTCGGGTTCGGGCTGTTTGCCTCGGTGTTCGTGCTGCCCATTTTCACGCAGCGCATCCTGGGCTTTTCGGCCGCCCAAACCGGCTTGCTGCTGCTGCCGGGGGCCCTGGCTTCGGGCTTCATGATGCCGGTCATCGGCAAGGCGCTGCAAAACGGCGTGCCCCAGAAGATACTGCTGGCCATGGGCTTCACCATCTTCTTCGGCTTCACGTTCTGGATGAGCGCCAAGATTTCGCCCACCGCCGGCACCAGCGACTTCTTCTGGCCCCTGATTGTGCGCGGCGTGGGCCTGGGCCTCATCTTCCTGCCCATCACCACCATGAGCCTGGCCGGCCTGGCCGGCAAAGATGCGGGCCAGGCCGCGGGCCTCACCGGCATGATTCGCCAGCTCGGCGGCTCGTTTGGGGTGGCCATCGTGGGCACCTACCTCGAGCGCAGCATCGCCGGCACCCGCGTGGGCCTGCTGCCCAACATCTCGCTCTACAACCCCGAAACGGTGCAGCGCATCCAGGCCTTCACCCAGAACTTCATCAACCGCGGCTTCCCCGCCGAGCAGGCCCGCCAGCAGGCCTACGCCGCCCTCGAAGGCGTGCTGATGAAGCAGGTGTCCATCATCACTTACTCGCAGATATTCACCACGTTGGGCTTCTTCTTCATTGCTTGCCTGCCGCTTATCCTGCTGATTAAACGAGCCAAAGCCGGCGAAAAAATGGACCTAAACGCCGGCCATTAATAATTGTGGCACGCCAATTGTAACACCGTTTATACGTGGCTTAATTAGGTGACGATTCACTTAAGATATGAAAAGGGCTTCCCGCAATTAGCGGGAAGCCCTTTGTGTGTGCGGCAGGGCCCCGGGGGCCCTATTGGTACTGGATGTAGAGCGGCACCGGGTTCAGCTCGGTTAGCACTTCCTTGGGCGTCATCAGGTGCGAGCCCTTGGGCTTGATGTCGTACTCGTAGAAGAGCTTGAAGCCGGCGTACTGCACGGGCTGCTTCTCCACGTAGGCCTTGTACGAATCCTTCTTGAGGGTGGGGTTGCCCCAGCCGTCCATGTCCATCACCACCTGCACGCGCGGGTCGAGCTTGATGTTTTTGTAGTTGGTGAGCATGCCCTGCGTGAAGCGGTGCACCATCAGGATTTTGGGCGGCAGGTGGTTTTCGCTCACGATGCGGGCCAGGAAGTTGATGGCGTAGTTCACGTCCTTGGCGTCGTAGGTGCCGATTTTTTTGCCCGGCCGCGCATTCTTCGTGGCCATGGCAAACTCGGGGTCGATGCCGAGGTGCACCATCGGGTCCTTGAGGTATTCCGTCAGTTTGGGCAGCTCGTGGGGCAGGTCGCTCAGGCCCACCTGCACGTCCATGAACAGGAGGGCGTTTTTCTCCTTGGCCCAGGCGCGCGTTTCCTCGATGGTGCTTTTCGAGTTCATCAGGCGGTACTTGCCGTCGGAGCCGGCCGCACCCTGGGCCGTGATGGTGACGCTGTGCAGCGCCGGCATCACGGGCAGGCTGGGGTCAGCGGCCTGCCACTCGGCCAGCACTTTATCGAATTTGCGCATCATCTGCTCCTTGGGCTCGCGGCCCAAAATGCCCATGCCCTTCGAGCGGATGTTGCCGTAAAACGCCACGATGCGGTGGCCCGGCAGGATGGCCCCCGGCAGCTGCCCGGTTTTGCGGGCAATGCTGTCGGCCTTCAGCGAGTCGCGCTGCATGGTCAAGCGCTTGATTTTGAGGCTATCGACGACCGGCGGCGGGGTGGCGTTGTTGGCTTCCACTGCTGATTTCTCGCCCTCGATGGGGCGGTTTTGGCAAGCGGGCAGGGCTGCGGCGGCCAGCAGAGCGCAGGCGGCCAGCGGGCCGAAAACTTTCGATGAAAACACTGAACGGAAATTAGTTAGTACAGGAAGGGTTCAGCCAAAGGTAGGGGCGTTTTGCGTAGTGCAGCGGGCCCCGCCCCGGCGGCGGGGCCCCACCGCCGGGGGCCCAAACCGCCTCCTGGGGCCCCAGGGCCCTTTTCTCCATCCTGGCACGGTTTTGAAATAAGTACCGATCATTACCCGCCGGGAATCCAGCCGCCCGGCCATTCGCGTGTTTTATTCGGGTGCCTTATCTCCAAGGCCCCGCTGCCAGCGCAGCGGGGCCTTTTGGTGGGGCCCCGGGGCCGGGGCCGCCCTAGCGCACGCCCAGGGCCCCGGCCCCGCCCAGGCCCTGGGCCAGGCCCACGAGGCGCACCAGCTCGGCGCGGTAGCCATCGGCGTCGGGGCCCCGGGCGCCGGCGGCCAGCGCGGCAGTGGCGGCCCAAGTGGCGGCGCCGGCCTGCGGGCTCTGGCGCAGCAGCAGCCCAAACTGAGCCACGGCGGCGGCGAAGCGGAAATCGGCCGAAGCCTGCGCCACGGGAGCGGCGGTGCCGTTCAGCACCTGCACCAGCAGCTGGCTGTTAGCGCCTTGGGGCTGCTTGTAGCGCAGCTTCACGGTGAGTACGTCGTTGGTAATGAACTGCTGCATGGTAACGGGCGGCGCCGGGGCGGGCTGGTACTTGAGCTTGTCCACTAAGGGCTGCGGGGCCCCCGTGGGCACCAGCTCGTAGAGGGCCGTGACGGTGTGGCCCGCGCCCAACTCGCCGGCGTCCTTGCGGTCGTTGTTGAAGTCTTCGGCGGCCAGCAGGCGGTTTTCGTAGCCCACGAGGCGGTAGTGGGCCACGCGGGCGGGGTTGAATTCGACCTGCAACTTCACATCCTTGGCCACCGTGAAGAGCGTGCCGCCGAACTGCGCCACCAGCACGCGCTGGGCCTCGGCGAGGTTGTCGAGGTAGGCGTAGTTGCCATTGCCCTTGTCGGCCAGGGTTTCCATGCGGGCGTCGCGCAGGTTGCCGCGGCCGCAGCCCAGCACGGTGAGAAACACGCCACTTTCGCGCTCGTTCACAATCAGTTGCTCCATCGCCGCGTCCGAGCTTTCGCCCACGTTGAAGTCGCCGTCGGTGGCCAAAATCACGCGGTTGTTACCATCCTTCTGAAAGTACTGGCGGGCCGTGGCGTAGGCCAGGCGCAGGCCCGCGCCGCCGGCCGTGGAGCCGCCCGCCTCCAGTCGGTCGATGGCCCCGAGGATGGCCTCGGGCTGGTTGCCGGGCGTGGGCGGCAGCACCAGGCCGGCGGCCCCAGCGTAGGCCACCAAGGCCACGCGGTCTTGGGGCCGCAGCTGGCGCACGAGCAGGCGCAGGCCGGCCTGCACCAAGCCGAGGCGGTCGGGGCCCTGCATCGAGCCCGACACGTCCACCAAAAACACCAGGTTGGCGGGTGGTAAGGCGCTGGTTTCCACGCTGCGGGCCCGGATGCCGATGCGCGCCAGCTGGTGCGCGGGGTTCCAGGGGCACACGGCCAGCTCGGTGCTGATGCGCACGGGGTCGGGGCTGGCGGGGGGCGGCGCGGGGTAGTCGTAGTGGAAGTAGTTCAGCATTTCTTCCACTCGCACGGCGTCGGCCGGGGGCAGCTGGCCTTCGGTGAGGAAGCGGCGCACGTTGGCGTAGCTGGCATTGTCCACGTCGAGGGCGAAGGTGCTGAGCGGCTCTTTCTGAACGGCTTGGAACGCGTTTTCGGCCACGTGGGCGTAGGTATCGCCGGCGCCGGCTTCGGGCCGGGCGGGGCGATAATAGGGCAAGGGCGCGGGGGCGTGGGTTATCATGAGGCCACTGGCTCGGCCTTGCAGGGCTGGAGCTGCGCTGCCGGCCACGTACCCGCGGCTGGGGGCCCCGTAGTCCACCACCACTTCTTGGAGCGCTTGGGCATCCGGCTTTATTACCACGTTGATCACTACGTCCTTGCCCACGCGGCGCTGCTGGGTGGCGTAGCCCACGGAGCTGAACACCAACGTAGCCCGCGCGGCGCGGGGCACCAGCAGCAGGTAGTGGCCCTGGGCATCGGTACTGGCGCCGCGCTGGGTGCCCTTAATGAGCACCGTGGCGCCGGGCAGCGGCTGGCCTCGGTCGTCGCGCACAGTGCCGCTGATGGCAATGGCCCGGGCGGTGGTGGTGTCCATCAGCACGATGCCGCGGGGGCGGATGACGGGGGCGGGCAGGGGGGCGGGCGCGGTTTGGGCCCGGGCGGGGGCCCCGGCGGCCAGCAGCAGCAGCAACAGCAAGTTTTTCATGGCGGTGAAGGGGTTAGGCGGTGGAAGCTGCTGGGGAGATGCCGCGCCGGGCTGGATTGCACACGCGCTACTCAAAAAAATTAGGGGCCCCTGGGCTACCTTGTCGCTGCCGATGTTTTTCCGCCGCTCCCCGCCCGCCGCCGCCGCGCCCCTCTCCGACCAGGAGTTGCTGGCCCGCTACCGCCTGCGTGGCAACGTGGCCGACCTCGGCGAGTTGTTCGACCGGCACCTGCCGATGGTGTTTGCCACCTGCCGCCGCTACCTAGCCCCGCCCGACGAGGACGCCCAGGACGCCAGCATGCAGCTATTCGAGTACTTGGTGGGGGCCCTGCAAAAGCACGCGCCCGACAACTTCCCCGCCTGGCTGCACGCCACCGCCCGCAACCACTGCCTGATGCAGCTGCGCGCCCGCCAGCGCGCCGGCCCCAGCGCGGGGCCCCTGGTCGTGAGCTTTCCCGACGCGGCCGATGTGGAATTGGCCGCCGCCCGGCATCTCCCCGATGCCGCAGCCGCCGACGAAGCCGCGGACGCCACCGAAACCACCCTACAAGCAATGGAGCAGGCCCTCGCGCACTTGCCCGACGGCCAGCGCCGCTGCCTGGAGCTGTTTTTTCTCGAAAATAAATCGTACCAAGAAGTGGCCGAGGCCCTTAGCCTCGACCTCGGCCAAGTGAAAAGCAACCTGCAAAACGGCAAGCGCACGCTGCGCCGCCTCCTCACCGACCACCCGGCCCCGGCCGCCGCCCCCGCCCATGCCCCCCGCCGCTGACCTGCTCCGCGCGGCCCTCGCGGCCCCCCTCGGCCCCCACCCGGCCGCCGATACCCTGCGCCAGTACGCGGCCGGCACCCTCGCGCCCACCCAGCAGCACCAGGTAGAAGCCCACGCCCTCGACTGCCCGCGCTGCGCCGACGTGCTCGCCGGCCTTGCCCAAACCGACGCCGCCACCACCGACCAAGCCCTGGCCACCCTGCGCCGCCGCCTGCACGCCCGCGTGGCCGCCGAAGCCGCCCCGCGCCCCGCCGCCGGCGCCTGGCACTGGCCCCGCCTGGCCGCGGCCGCCGTCGTGGTGGCCGGCCTAGCGGGTGGCGGCCTGTGGGAATGGCAGCACCGCGCTGCGCCCGCCGAAGTAGCCACCGTGGCCGCGCCATCTGCCGCCGCAGAATATTCGGCCGCACTACCGGATGGCCCCCCCGCCCCACCACCACCTGCTGCCACGGCCCCGGCCGCTTCGGCGCCTACAGTGGCCACGGCCCCCGCCAAGCCGCGGCCCGACGCCGTGGTAGCCTACGAACCCAGGCGCCGGTCCGCCAAGAAATTGGTGTTGGCAAACACTGAACGCGACAAGGTTGTGGTAATGAACAACTCAGCCACCGATGGCGTAGCCGCCGCTAGGGCCCCAGCGCCCGCGGTAATGATGGCAACCGCCCCCCAAGCCGCGGCCGATTCTGCGCGGCTTGGCGAAGTAGCCATGAGCCAAGCCCGGCCAGCCGCGCCGGCCGCCAGGATCCTGATGGGCCGCGTGGCGGGTGTGGCCGTGGTGCCCGCCATGCCCACCGAAAGCACCGCGGTGGCGCAACGCATGGCGTTGGTAGCGCCTGCCAACAGCGCTGCACAGAGCGCCATGCCCGCCGCGCCGGCACTGGCGCCCGCGCCGGTGGGTGGTATAGGGCCCCTGCGCGACCAGCTGCGCCGCGAAGCCGCCGAGTTTGTGCCGGACGAAGCGCCCCTGAAAGGCAACGTGCGGGTCCGCTTCACGGTGGGCAACGACGGCAAATTCAGCAACATGAAAGTGGTGCGCGGCCTGCGCGCCGACTACGACGCCGAAGCCCTGCGCCTGGTGTGCGAGGGCCCCAACTGGGTGCCCGGCGTAGCCGGCGGCCGCCGCGCCGCCCTGCCTGTGGAGCTAGACGTGGTGTTTTAGGATGTAGTGTGGACTTTGCGAGTCCGCGACGAGCGCAGCGAGTGTGATAATAGCACGTTCAATCGTTGTACTCGCTGCGCTCGTCGCGAACTCGCAAAGTCCACGCTACATAGCGCTATAGGGCCATGCCGGCTTTGAACGACTTGTTATCCACCGACTTGAGGAAGGTGAGCAGGCCTTTCATGTACGTTTCCTGGTCGTCGTACATGCTCATGTGGCTGCCTTGGGGGCAGATGAGGGCGGCGCCTTTTTGCACTTTGGTGGCAATCATGCGCATGTGTTCGGGGTCCATCGTGTCGTACTGCCCACCGATGGACAGGAACGGCACCGCCAGCTTGGGCAAGTCGGGTACCCGGTCCCAGTGCGTGAGTTTGCCCGATATGCCGAACTCGCTGGGGCCCTGCATGGTAACGTACAGCGACTGGTTGATTTTGCTCATGGCGCGCGTCACCGGCTCGGGGTTGGGCACGATGCGGCACAGGTGCTGGGCGTAGAAATTGGGCTCCAGCAGGCCCATGTAGCGCGGGTTGCTGAAGTCCTTGGCGGCCTCGATTTTGCGGATTTCGGCCAGCACTTCGGGCTTCATCTGCTTGGCCAGCACCTCGTCGGCGTACTTGCCATAGGCCGGGCAGCTCATCATCATGTTGCTGATGATGAGCCCTTTCAGGTTTTTCTGGTACTTAAAGGCGTACTCGGCGGCCAGGATGCCGCCCCAAGAGTGGCCCAGCAGGTATAAGTTGCTGCTGTCGAGCTTCAGGGCCTGGCGCACCTGCTCCACTTCCTCCACGTAGCGCGGCAGGCTCCACATCGAAGTGTCGCGCGGGTTGTCGGAGTTGCCGCAGCCGAGCTGGTCGTAGTAGATGAACTCAACGCCTTCCTTGGGTAGGAAGCTTTCCATGCACTCGAAGTACTCGTGGGTGGCGCCGGGGCCCCCGTTCAGCAGCAACACCTTGATTTTCGGGTTGTTGCCAAAGCGCTTGGTCCACACGTTGAACGTGCCCTTGGGCGTTTTGATGGGAATGACCTGCACGCCGCCCGTTTTCACGCCCGTTTCGGTGGACGCAAAGTAGGCGCTGGGGGCCCCGGCCGCGGCGCTGGTTTCGGTGGTAGCGGCGGGTGCGTTGCAGGCGGCGAGCAGGGCCGCGGCGCCCAGGGCCCCGGCGGCCCGGCGCAGCGTGGAAAGGAACTTCATGGGAAGCATGGCAAGGGGTGAAAAGCGGAAAAGCAGGTGGCCGTGGGGCCCCGGCGCTACTGCGCGGCGGCCACTTTGGTGTGGAGGTAGCGCTCGAAGAACTCGTAGGTGCGCAGCATCTGGTCGATGCGCTGGCGGTTGTCGCCGGCGCGGGTCAGCTCGTGGGTGCCGCCGGGGTGGCGCACGTACTCCACCGGGCGGCCCAGCACCTTGAGGCTGCGGTACAGCATCTCGCCCTGCACGAAACCCGTGCGCCGGTCGCTCTCGCCGTGGAAGATGATGTAGGGCGTGGTGATGTCCTGAACGTAGGTGATGGGCGACTCGCGGGTGAGCACGGCGCGCACCGCCGGCTCCCAGGGGTAGCCGCCGAAGTAGTTGGGCACCAGGCGCCACGCGTTGCCCTCGCCGAAGAAGGTAGCCAAATCGTACACGCCGCGCTGCGAGCATGCGGCCTGAAAGCGGTGGTCGTGGCCGACAATCCACGCCACGAGGTAGCCTGCGTACGAGCCGCCGGTCACGACCAGCTTCTGCGGGTCGGCCCAGCCTTCGGCCACGGTTTTGTCGAGGTAGCCCAGCACGTCGGCGCTGGGGCCCGTGCCCCAGTCGTTGATGTTGGCGCGCAGGAACTGCTGGCCGTAGCCGCCGGAGCCGCGCGGGTTGCCGTAAACCACGCCGTAGCCCTGGGCGGCGAAGTACTGGAACTCGTGCCACATGCTGGCCTCGCCGGTGCCCCACATGGCCGCGGGCCCCCCGTGGATGTCGAGCAGCAGCGGGTATTTACGGCCGGCCTGGTAAGCAGTAGGCTTCATCACCCAGTACTCCACCGTCAAGCCCTTGTCGTTCACGAAGCTGTGCTTTTCGGGCATGGACAATTGCCGGTTTTTCACCCAGTCGTTGAAGGTGCCGGCGCGCTGCACCTGGCGCAGCCCGGCGTCGGCCACGAACAAATCGGAGGGGTTGCGCACGCCGGTTTGGGCGTACACCACCCGGCCCTGGGCCACGTCGAAGCTCAGGATGCCGGTGTCGTCGGCCGAGAGTTTTTCAATTTTTCGGGTTTTCACGTTGGCCCGGTACAGCGGGGCCCCGCCGTTGGCCTGGGCCGTGAAGTAGACGTATTTCTCGTCGCTGCTCCACGCCAGGTTACCCTTGCTGCGATCGAAGGGAATGGTAATCAAATCCTTGGCCGTGCCGTTCAGCGGCAGCAGGGCCAGCGTGGGCACGGCCACGCGCCCCGTGGGGCCCTGCTGAAACGCCAGCCACTTGCCCGAGGGCGATACCTTGGGGTCGGAGTACGCGGTGCTGTCGCGGCCCAGCAGCAGGCGCGGGTGGCGGCCGGCGCGGTCGGTCAGGTACAGGCCGTTTTCCTGGGCGCGGTCGGGGTGGCGCAGCGAGTCGAGGGCAGCCAGCAGCACCAAGTGCTGGCCGTCGGGCGTGAACTCGGCCTGCGAAAATCGGTAGAAGCCGTGGGTGACGGCCACGGGTTGGGCCCCGGCGTCGGTGGTGCTGATGAGGAAAAACTGCGCGAAGTTCTGCTCCGCCGACACGTCCTTCTCGTCCTGGAAGTTCAAGTTGTCCAGCACCTTGGCTTTTTTGTCCACCTCGTCTTTGTCGAGGTAAGCGCGGATTTCGGCCAAGTTGCCGTCGGCGTTGGGCTTGGCGGGACCCAGCAGGCTGTTCTTGGCAAAGCCGGGCTTTTCGAACGACCAGCCGGGCACGGCCTTCGCCGCGTTCAGCACCGAATCCTTCAGCAGTTCGCGCAGCGGCACGGGCGCCGAAAACAGGATTTGCCGGCCGTCGGGCGACCACTTGGGGGCCCCAGCGCCGAATTTGTAGCGCGTGAGCTGGCGGGCTTCGCCACCATCAGCGGGCATCACGAATACCTGCGGCTTGTCGTCCACCGTCCGCACGAAGGCCAGCTGGCGGCCATCAGGGCTCCAGGCCGGCTGGCTGGCGCCTTCTTTGGCGAAGGTGAGCTGCCGCGGTTGGGCCCCCGCCGCGGTGCCCAGCTGGTAGAGCTGGGTCACGTTCTTGTAGTCGGCCTTGTTCTTCTCATCGGGCTCAACGCTGAGCACCGTGAAGGCTGCCCGGCGGCCGTCGCGCGCCAGCGTCACGTTGCCCACCTGTTGAATTTTCAGCAAGTCGGTCACCTTCATCGGCTCGGGGCCCTGCTGGGCGCGGGCCACTTGCGCTAGGCACCCGGCTAAGAGGATAAGGGTAGTTTTTTTCATGGTTTGAAGATTCAATTTGAATGTAGCGCGGACGCTGCGAGTCCGCGCTGCTCGCTTCGTCC
This sequence comes from Hymenobacter nivis, assembly GCF_006439025.1. GTDB lineage: Bacteria > Bacteroidota > Bacteroidia > Cytophagales > Hymenobacteraceae > Hymenobacter > Hymenobacter nivis_A. The sequence goes on along the minus strand of NZ_RCYZ01000008.1, from coordinate 223,294 downwards.
TGCCAATAATCATTCGGCGACCGTTCAGCGATGCGGACTACAAAGTCTGCGCTACGGGTTGCCTTTGCCGCGGGCCGCGGCGTCCATCACCCGGAACAGGTTGCCACTCCAGATTTTGCGCAGGGCCCGGGCCGTGTAGCCGCGGCGCACCAGCTCCAAGGTCAGGTTGGGGAAGTCGCCCACGTCGGCCAGGCCGTCGAGCACGGTGCCGCCATCGAAGTCGGAGCCAATGCCCACGTGGTCGATGCCCGCCACTTGCACCAGGTGGTCAATTTGGTTGGCCGCGTCGGCCACGGTGGCCAGCGGCACGGGGTACTGGCGTTCAATGGCCACGTACTCGGCCAGCGCCTGGGTGCGGTCGGCGGCGGGCAGGGCGTACACGTTGAGAAAAGTTTTGAGGCCCCACTTGGTGCAAAACGCCTGCTCAACGGCCTGTCGGGCGGGGGTTTTCACCTCCGTTTTCACGTAGGGGCTGAACAGGTTGAGCTGCACCACGCCGCCGTGGCGGGCCAGGTCGCGTAGCATGTCGTCGGTGAGGTTGCGGGCCATGTCGGCCAGCACCCGGCTGCCCGAGTGCGAGGCGATGACGGGCACGCGGGACAGCCGCAGCACGTCGTAAAACGTCGAGTCGGAGGTGTGCGACACGTCTACCAGCATGCCCAAGCGGTTCATTTCCCGCACCGCTTGCTCGCCCAACGGGCTGAGGCCCTGCCACTCGGGCCCCTTGGGGTCGGTGGACGAGTCGCAGAGGTCGTTGTTGGAGGAGTGGCAGAGCGTGAGGTAGCGCGCGCCCTGGCCGTAGTAGGTTTGGAGCAGGGCCAGGTCCTGGCCCACGGGGTAGCCGTTTTCCATGCCGATGAAGATGGCCCGCTGGCCGCTGCGCCGGATGCGCCGCGCCTCGGCCGGCGTGGTGGCCAGCGCCAGCTCGGCCGGGTGCTGCCGAATGGCCGCGTGGATGGCGTCGAACTGGGCCTGCACTTCCTGCCGGATGGCGGCGTAGCCGGCCGGCGTGCGGGGCCCCTGCCCCACGTACACGGCCCAAAAGGCGGCGTCCACCCCGCCGCGCCGCAGCTTGGGGAAGTCCACCTTGGCTTCTTCCGGCGGCCCGTGGTCGCGGGCCAGGTCGAAGCCGGGTTTGATGAGGTTGCCCGGCGTATCCTGGTGCGAATCAACCACAAAGGCGCGCTCGTGCAGGGCACGGGCCCGGGCTTGCAGCTTCGCCTCGGCCGTTTGGGCCCCGGCAGACTGCGCGGAAAAATTCAAGAGCAAGGGCAAAAGGGCGAGGCGAAAGGTGGACATAGCATCCGGGGTTCTGGGGCGCGTGGGGCCCCGGCTACTGCGCGGGCGCCGGCCCGGCCACCGCTGTGGCGCGGTCTACTTGGGTGGCGAGGCGCTCGATGGCGGCGCCGGTGCGCCGAATTTGCTCGTCGGCCTCGGCCCACTTGCGCTCTTCCACGGCCTCGCGGATGCCGGGCAAGGTTTTCACGCCATAGCCGGTGTAATAGCCAGGCGCGTAGAGCTGGTGCCGGTACCAGGGGCGGCGGGGCAGGCCTTCGGCGCTGAGCAACTGCTGCTCAGCTTGGTAGAGCAACTGGTCGAGCTCTTTTTTGCGGTCTTCCGATAGGTTGTTAGGGCCCCGGCGGGCTTGGGCGTAGGCCTGGGCGCTTTGCTCAAGCTTGGCCAAGGCATTGTCGAGGGGCGCGAAGTTGAGGTAGGGCACGGCGGCCTGGGCCTTGGGCGGCAGCAGGGGCTGGTCGGGGTTGGCCACTAGGTCGTAGCGCTTGTCGGCCAGCAGCTTGGCTTGCTTTTCGGTGTCGGTGCGCATGGTTTCGGCCAGGGCCTTCACCTCGGTGCCGTACTTGGCCACGGTGTTCGACAGGTTCTGGAACTCGAAGGGCAGCACGTCGGCGTCGGCCAGGCGCAGCACGCAGCGGCCCATGGTTTGGGCCAGGGCCACGCCGTAGGCAAACGTGGGGTCTTTGAAGCGGGTGAAGTCGTCGAATGAATCGAAGATGGAGTGGTACTCGCCGCCCGCGCCTTCTCCCCCAAAGCCCACGTTGATGGACGGAATGCCGAGGTGCTGAATGTAGGGCGAGTAGTCGGAGCCCGCGCCCAGGGCCCCAATGCGCAGGTCGGCCCGGTCGCGGGCGTCCTTCTGGGCGTCGGGCGAGCCGCTCACCAAGTCGAGGCTTTTGCGGCGCTCGATGATGGACACATGCTTCTCAGGGTCTTGCACGTCGCGCCCCACTTGGTTGAAGAACTTTTCGAGCGTGTGCGAGCCGGCCACGCCCAGGAAGCCGCGGTCGCTGTTGTCGGTGTTGAGGTAGGCCACCACGTGCTTTTGGATGGCGGCGGCGTTGGTTTCGGCCCACTCCGTCGAGCCCAGCAGGCCGGGCTCCTCGCCGTCCCAGGCGCAAAACATGATGGTGCGCTTGGGCTTCCAGCCGGCTTTCACCAGCTCGCCCAGGGCCCTGGCCTCTTCCAATTCGGCCACCATGCCGCTGAGCGGGTCGCTGGCGCCGTTCACCCAGGCGTCGTGGTGGTTGCCGCGCATAATCCACTCGTCGGGGTACTGGCTGCCCTTGAGGGTGGCGATGACGTTGTACACGGGCTCGGTTTTCCAGTTGAAGGCCAGCTGCAAGTGCACCCGCGCGGGCCCGGGGCCCAGGTGGTACGGAATGGGCAGGGCCCCGCGCCAGTCGGCCGGCGCCATGGGCCCGGCCAGGGCGGCGAGCAGCGGCTGGGCGTCGCCGTAGGAAATGGGCAGCACCGGAATCTGGGTCAGCGTGGGCGCCTTGCGGTAATCGAGGCGCTTGGCATTTTTGGTCGAGCCGTAGCCGGGCGTGAGCGGGTCGCCGGGGTAGGTGGGCATGTCGAGCACGGAGCCGCGCTGGGCCCCGGTCTCGGGCTTGAAGGGGCCCTTGGGGTACACATCGCCCTGGGCGTAGCCGTCGTCTTTGGGGTCGGAGTAGATGAGGCAGCCGATGGCGCCCATTTCGGCGGCCACCTTGGGCTTGATGCCGCGCCAGGAGCCGCCGTACTTGGCAATCACGATTTTGCCCTTCACGTCGATGCCGCGGCGGGCCAGCTCCTCGTAGTCTTTGGGGATGCCGTAGTTCACGAACACCAGCTCGGCGGTCACGTCGCCGTCCTTCGAGAAGCAGTTGTAGGTGGGCAGCTGCTCGGCGGTTTGGCCCGAAGTAGCGTCCTCCGGCACCGGCTTTTCGGCCAACACGGCGGTGTACTTGGTGGGACCCACCAGCTCCAGCAGGCGCAGCTTGGGCGTGGGAAACAGCACGTAGGAGATGTCAATCCGCGTGTCGTAGCCCCAGCTTTTGAACAGGCCGGCCATGAAGTCGGCGTTCTCTTTGTCGTAGGGCGAGCCCACGTGGTGCGGGTGCGCGGCCATGCGCTTCATCCATTGGCGCAGGTTGTCGGCCTTGAGCTGGGCGTCGAACTGGGCTTCGCGCTGGTACTCAGCGGCGGCCGCGGCGGGCACAAAACCCAGCAGCGGCTTGGCGTCGGCGGGCGGCGGGATGGTTTGGGCGTGGGCCCCAACGCTGCTTATTAGAATGCAAACAGCGCAACAAAGCGTAGTAGAAAGGTGCATCGGCAAGTAGTTTATGGTACCCATAACAATCCCACCAAGCTACTACGCAAGTAATAAAACCAATAAAAAATTTCTTTATTTCATGTAAAGAGCTGCCGTAATGAGGGCGTTGATAGTTATGACCCAGAATAAAAGCGGCATCCATCTGACACGCCAGTTCTGATAACCACCCGGATTTATTTTTATAGGAAAGAGAAATGGATTCATAGCATTAGACGAAGTTGTCCAAAGTACATTCTACTTAGCGAAGAACTCAAATCAGAAACGGCCATTTTGCTGAGTGGATTTCAGCAAAATGGCCGTTTCTAAGTTGCAAGCCTGGGGGCCCTAGCCGCTGTAGCCGCCGCCGCTTTCGGGCTCGGTGGCGCTGCCGCCGGGCTTGGTGGGCGTGGGCAGATCGGTTTCGGTTTTCACTTCAACATCGCTGTAATCGGGCACGCCGTCGCCTTGCACGGGTACGGGTGGCTCGGTGTGCGGGTCGGGGGTTGGATCGGTCTGGCTCATGGCGCGGGAATGATTAAGAAAGGATAACTGCGGGGTGTACGGCCCGGGGGCCCCAAAGGCTGCCCGCGGGGGCCGGCCCGCTTACTTTTGCGGCCGTTGCCGGTTATTTTTTCTCACGCTTTCCACTCCCCGCCCCCGAGGCCATGACGCAGTTCCGCACCGAAAAAGACACCATGGGCACCGTGCAAGTGCCCGCCGACGCTTACTGGGGAGCCCAAACCCAGCGCAGCATCGAGAACTTCCCCATCGCGCAGGACATCAACAAGATGCCCAAGGAAATAATCCGCGCGTTTGCCTACCTCAAGAAGGCCGCCGCCCTTACCAACCGCGACGCGGGCGTGCTCGACGCCGAGAAGGCCGAGCTGATTGGCCGGGTGTGCGACGAGATTCTGGACGGCCAGCTGGCCGATTCGTTTCCGCTGGTGGTGTGGCAAACGGGCTCGGGCACGCAGAGCAACATGAACGTGAACGAGGTGGTGGCCTACCGCGGCCACGTGCTGCACGGCGGCCAGCTCGCCGACGAGAAGAAGTTCCTGGCCCCGAACGACGACGTGAACAAGAGCCAGAGCAGCAACGACACGTTCCCGACGGCGATGCACATCGCGGCCTACAAAATCCTGGTCGAAACCACCATTCCGGGCATCACCAAGCTGCGCGACGCGCTGCAGGCCAAGTCCACGGAGTTCATGGACGTGGTGAAAATCGGCCGCACCCACTTCATGGACGCCACGCCGCTCACGCTGGGCCAGGAGTTTTCGGGCTACGTGTCGCAGCTCACCCACGGCCTCAAGGCCATTAACAACACGCTGGCCCACCTCAGCGAGCTGGCCCTGGGCGGCACCGCCGTGGGCACGGGCATCAACACGCCCCCGAACTACTCGGAGAACGTGGCCAAGCACATTGCCGACCTCACCGGCTTGCCGTTCGTCACGGCCGAGAACAAGTTTGAAGCCCTGGCCGCGCACGACGCCATCGTGGAAGCCCACGGGGCCCTGAAAACGGTGGCCGTGAGCCTGATGAAAATCGCCAACGACATCCGCATGCTCAGCTCGGGGCCCCGGGCCGGCATCGGCGAAATCCACATCCCCGACAACGAGCCCGGCTCCAGCATCATGCCCGGCAAGGTGAACCCCACCCAGTGCGAGGCCCTGACGATGGTGGCCGCCCAGGTGATGGGCAACGACGTGGCCATTACCATCGGCGGCAGCCTGGGCCACTTCGAGCTGAACGTGTTCAAGCCGCTGATGATCTACAACTTCCTGCACTCGGCCCGGCTGATTGGCGACGCCTGCACGTCGTTCACCGACAAGTGCGCCGTGGGCATCGCGCCCATCCTGCCCAACATCAAGAAGCACGTCGATTCATCGCTGATGCTCGTCACGGCCCTCAACCCGCACATCGGCTACTACAAAGCGGCCGAAATTGCCCAGACGGCCCACAAAAACGGCTCGACCCTGAAGGAAACCGCCCTGCAGCTCGGCTACCTCACCGCCGAGCAGTTCGACGAGTGGCTGAAGCCCGAGGACATGGTGGGCGAAATCAAAAAATAAGTACGCACCGTTCCGCGCCACGCGCAGAACCCGTTGAACCTAACGGCCGGAGCCACGTCTAACCTGAACGGTTGGGCGTTGGGCTCCGGCCGTTTTTTTTAGAATTCCTCATGCGGAACACTTCTCTGTGGCTCGTCCTGTTGCTGGCTACCGCGCCCCTGCTCGGCCGGGCGCAGATGGCGCAGGCGGTGCCCGTCGATTCGGCCACGGCGCGGGCGGTACTGGCCCAGGCGGCGCGGCAGTACCCCAAGTTTACCCGGGCGCTGGCCGACGTGCGCCAGCACGACCCGCTGCTGCGGCGCTTTGTGGTGGTAACTAACCCGGGCCCGCTCGGCAGCCCGGCCGCGGCCTTTGGCAACGGCGCGGTGCGGCTCGACCGGCGCTTTCTGGAGCAGCCGCAGCCGGGCTACGACGACAACCGGCTGGTGGTGGTGCTCTACCACGAAGTGGGGCACTTGCACTATTTCGTAGCGGTGCCGCCCGGCCAGCGCACCTCCCAGGCGAGCGAACGCGCGGCGTTCGATTATTCTTTGCTGAAAACCAAGGGCCTGGCTGAGGCCGGCGACTGTGCGCCGCTGCAAACCGGGCTGCGGTTTATGCTGTTGCGCAGCCAGTCCGACGACCTGGCCGACCCGCACGTGCGGGCCCTAAAAAGCCTGGTGCAGGAGCCGGCTTACGCCGAATACAAGGCCTACGTGGCCGCACACTGCGCTGCCGGCAACTAGCGGCGGCCAGCGCGGCTTTTTATTTCAGCATATTTGCAGGGCTATGGATTATACCAAGAACATCGTGCTGGAAAACAGCCGCGTGCGCCTGCGCCCCCTCGAAGCCGCCGATTTTGAAGAACTGAAAACCGTTGCCTTCGACGACAGCATCTGGCAGTTCACCATCACCCGGGCCGGCGATGTTCTGAGCCTGGCCGCCTACATGGCGGCGGCCGAGCAGGCGCGCCAGGCCGGGCAGCGCTACCCCTTCGTGATCATCGACCGGGCCTCGGGGCGGCTGGTGGGCAGCACCAGCTACTACGCCGTTGACCCTGACAACCAGCGCCTGAGCATCGGCTACACGTGGCTGGGGGCCCAGTACCAGCGCACGGGCCTCAACCGGGCGGCCAAGCACCTGCTGCTGTGCTACGCCTTCGGCACGCTGCAAATGGAGCGCGTGGAGCTGGAAACCGACAGCCGCAACCAGCAGTCGCAGGAGGCCATGCGCCGCATGGGGGCCACCGAGGAGGGCACCCTGCGCCACCACCGCGTTCTGCCGGACGGCTACCGGCGCGACACGGTGGTTTTCAGCATTATCCGGCCCGAGTGGGACGGGCTGCGGCACTCCGTATTTGCCGCCTTCGATGCGTAGCCCGCGGCCCCGGGGCCTCTCGGCCAAGGTGTTGCGGCGGCGCCTGGCCAGCTTCGGCCACGCGTTTCGCGGGGTGGGCGCGGCCCTGCGCTCCGAGCTGCACCTGCGCTTCCACGCCGCGGCCACGGTGGCGGTGGTGGGGCTAGGGTTCTACTACGGTATTGCCCGGCTGGAGTGGGCCCTGGTGGCACTGGCCGTGGCCGGCGTGTGGGCCGCCGAGCTGGTGAACACCGCCATCGAGGCCCTCACCGACCTGGCCTCGCCCCATTACCACGCCCTGGCCGGCCGCGCCAAAGACGTGGCCGCCGGCGCTGTGCTGCTGGCCGCCCTGGGGGCCCTGGTAGTGGGGGCCCTGGTGTTCGGGCCCCGGGTGTTTGGGGCCCCGGCGTAGGGCGAACGGCGGCGCGGGCCAACCATTGCCAACCTCGGGCGTAAGCAGGCGGGTGGGGCCCCGGGGGCCCGTTCCTTTGGGGCCCCGCGCCCGTTTTCCCACCCCACCCAACCCCTTCTTATGCGCCCGTTGCCTACCCTTATTGCCGCCACGCTGCTGCTGGCCACCGCCTGCGGGGCCGACCGCGTTACGGTGGGCACGCCCACCACCCAGCCCAACGGCAACAGCATCGCCGAAAACAGCACACCCGCCCCCACCTCGGCCAACACCGTGGACGCCGTGCCCGCCCGCGTGGCCATCGAGGACACCACCGCCCGGCCCCAGTGGCTCAAGGCCCGCATTGCCGAAACGCTCGGCCACCGCAAGCAGTACCCCGTCGTCCGCATCTACCGCTATGTGTACAACGACCAGACCGTGTACTGGGAGACGGCCCCCTGCTGCGACCAGCAATCGACGGTGTACGATACCCGGGGCAATGTGCTGTGCCACCCCGACGGCGGCATCACGGGCAAGGGCGACGGCCAGTGCGCCAACTTCGAGAAGCGCAAGGCCAACGAGAAGCTGGTGTGGCAGGACCCCCGGTGAGTAATTGAACGGGCGAATGAGTAAATGGTAAGTTCTTTGCCGCCGGCAAATGCGTCGTTCCGCTGCATCAGCCGTTTGATTGTCCCTTTCCTTTGCTCATTCTTTAACTCATTCACCTACCCACTCATTCATTCACCGCATGATTAACACCATTGCCAAGCTCGGCGTTTTCAACGTGTGGGCCAACGAAACGCTGCTGCGTCGCCTCGACTCGTCGGTGGCGGCCGGCAAAGAGGCGCCGCAGCCGGCGCTGCGCATCTTCAGCCACGTCATCAACGCCCAGGCCATCTGGATTGCGCGCCTCTCGGGCACGGCTAGCCCACTCAAGGTGTGGCAGGAGCACGACCTGGCCGGCCTGCACCACTGGCACGAGCAAACCTCGCAGGCCTTTGCCGACCTCTGCGCCAACGCCGACGAAACCGAGCTGCTCCGCCACATTCAATACTCTAATTCCCAAGGCGATGCGTTTGACTCGCAGGTGAGCGATATCCTCACCCACTGCGTAGTGCACGCCAGCTACCACCGCGGCCAGGTGGCTGTGAAGATGCGCGAAGGCGGCCTGGAGCCCGTCAACTCCGACTTCATCACCTACTGCCGCGAGCAGGCCGGCCAGGTAACCCCGCAGCTGTAAAACGGAGTGGCACTCCGTTTCCCGTCGAACGAGTCGTTCGCGCGGAAACGGGGGCCCCAAGTCGTTCGTGCGAAAACGGAGTGCTACTCCGTTTTACAAGTTTGGCAGGCCACCTGGCATTTAGTTGCGGGGTGGTCTGTTCGCGTTTAGGGCCCCTGCGTATAGCTGGGCAGTACGTCCATTCTCATGAAAATTCTGCTGGTCGAAGACGAGCCGCCGCTGGCCTCGTTCGTTAAAAAAGGCTTTGCCCACGAAGGCTACGACCTCACCGTGGCCTACGACGGGCGCACGGGCTGGTCGCTCTACGAGCAGCAGCCCTACGACTTGGTGATACTCGACGTGAACCTGCCCTACGTGAGCGGCGTGGAGTTGTGCCGGCGCATTCGGGCGCACAGCCGGCGGGTGCCGGTACTGCTGCTCACGGCCCTCGACAGCCTCGACGACAAGGAGGCGGGCTTCGCGGCTGGGGCCGATGATTACTTGGTTAAGCCCTTTGAATTCAGGGAATTATTGATGCGCGCCCGGGCCCTTACGCAGCGTTACGCTGCCGCCGGCGGCGAGCGCCACGAGCTGCGCATGGCCGACCTCGTGCTCGACCTCGACGCCAAAACGGTGGCCCGCGCCGGCCAGCGCATCGCCCTCACCACCCGCGAGTACTCGCTGCTGGAGCACCTGCTGCGCAACCGCGGCCGCGTGGTGTCGCGCGTGGACATTGCCGAGCGCGTCTGGGACCTGGACTTTGACACCACTACCAACGTCATCGACGTGTACGTGAGCTACTTGCGCAAGAAGCTGGACCGCGATTTTTCGCCCAAGCTCATCCATACTGTGGTGGGCATGGGGTACGTAATGCGGGAGGAGTAGGTAGCGTGGCTTGTCATTGCGAGCGCAGCGCAGTGGAGCGCGGCAATCTTCCTAGTCCTTCGCTTCGTTATTACGACTAACCTGGGCGTGAAGGAAAGATTGCCGCGCTCCACTGCGTTGCGCTCACAATGATAAGACTGCTTCTAAACCAGCAACGATAACATGCTGATTCGCAATAAGCTGATGCTGCGCTTTACGCTGGTAGTACTGGCGATTCAGGTCAGCTTTTCGGCGTTCATTTATTACTTCAATGCCAGCACGCGGGCGCAGCGCTTTGAGCACCGGCTGGGCACCAGTGCCACGCTGGCGGGGCGGCTGCTCATCCGGCCCGGCAAGCTCGAAACCGGGCAGCTCGGCAGCCTGCGCCGCCGCGATTTGCTGACGCTGCCCGAAGAGCAAATCAGCATTTACGGGCCCGGCGGCGCGCTGCGCTACAGCAGCGCCGACAACATTGACCAGGGCCCCAACCGAGCGCGGCTGGGGGCCCTGCAACCGGGCCGGCTGGTGAGCTTCCGGGCCGAGGGGCGGCGCGAGGCAGTGGGCCGCGCCTACGACCACGACGGCGCACGGTACGCCATTTTTGTCTCGGCCGACGACCAAGTGGGCTGGGCGCGGCAGCACCAACTGGGCTTGCTATTGCTGCTGGGTAATGTGGGGGCCCTGGCGCTCACCATTTTGGCAGGCTGGTACTTTGCGGGGGCGGCGCTGGCTCCGGTGGCCCGCATTGGACGGCAGGCGGGGCGCATCTCAGCCACCAACCTGGGCCGGCGGCTGTCGGAGGGCAACGGGCGCGACGAGCTGGCCCAGCTGGCGCGCACCTTCAACACCATGCTGGCCGGGCTGGAGCAGGCATTTGAGGCGCAGCGAAGCTTCCTGGCCCACGCCTCGCACGAGCTGCGCACGCCCCTCACCACCCTCACCGGCACCCTCGAAACGGCCCTGGCCTACGACGCCACCCTGCCCGACGCCCGCGAAAGCCTGGCCCATTCGCTCGACGCGGCCCGCCACTTGCAGGGCCTCACCGCCAGCCTATTGGCCCTGGCCAAGGCCGACGGCACGCTGCCGCCCTTCAGCCCCGTGCGCCTCGATGAGTGCCTGGGCCAGGCCCTCGATTTTGCCCGCGCCAAGTACCCCGGCCGCGAGTTTCGGCTGGCTTTCGGGGCCCTGCCCACTGAGGCCGAGGCCGACGTGTTTATGCTGCCCGGCAACGCCGAGCTGCTCACCACGGCCCTGCTCAACCTGCTCGACAACGCCGCAAAGTACTCGGCCGGCCCCGTGCTGGCCGAGCTGGCCTACGAGGGCCCCGCCACCCTGCGCGTGCGCGTGGCCGATGCCGGCCCCGGCCTCAGCCCCGAAGAGCTCAGCCACATTTACGAGCCGCTGTACCGCGCCGCTGGGGCCATGGGCCGACCCGGCTACGGCCTGGGCCTACCCCTCACCCAGCGCATTGTGCGCCGCCACGAGGGCCGGCTGGAACTGACCTCGGCCGTGGGCCAGGGCACGGCGGCCACGGTGTGGCTGCCGGCCTCGCCGGTGTAGGGGAAAGAAATAGCGGCAAAGAGCCCGTCATGCAGACCGCGGGGAAGCAGCTCGCTTGCGTCGTTGCAACGGCATTGATTATTGCTGCGAGCGGGCTGCTTCCCCGCGGTCTGCATGACATTTGGCTACCCGAGCGCCGAGCCGGCATTCACTCCATTTTCATCTTTTCTAATACGGTTCTCATACCGTTTTAATGTCGCGGGGGGTCCTTTGTGGCAGTTGACACTGCCCCGCTTGCCCATGTCCAATCCATTTCGGTCGTTAAATTTCCTGGCGTTGCTGCTGGCGGGGGCCCTGGTGTTATCGCTGGTCCTCAATGGCTTCCTGCTGTACAGCCGTGCCCCGGCCACGGCCGACTACGAGGACCTCCAGGAAACCGAAGCCGACTTGCGCCTCACCCAGCGCATGCTGGCCCGCTGCCAGTCCGAACACCAGCGCCAAGACAGCCTGCTGGCCCTGCGGCCCGTACTACCCAGGGCCCTAACTACCGCCTCGGCTCAGTAGCCCGCCTGGGACTTTTTGCTTGCTCATTTTTCTTTTCATATGAATTCCTTATTTCGCCGCGTGCTCCTTCGTCCTTTTGCCCTGGCAGCCGCGGCTGGCGGGCTGCTGCTAAGCGGCTGCGGCAAGGGCCAGGCCGAAACCGCCAAGGCCGACGCGGCCCCCCAGGTACCGGTGGTGGCCCTGCGCACCACCGATCAGCGCCTCTACCACGAGCACGTGGCCGACATTCAAGCCGAGCGCAACGTGGAGGTACGGGCCAAAGTGCGCGGCTTCCTCGACCATATTTTTGTGGATGAGGGCAAGTTTGTGAAGAAGGGCCAGGCCCTGTTTCAAATCAACCCCAGCGAATACCAAAACCAACTGGCCAGCGCCAGAGCCGCTGAAACCAGCGCCGAAGCCGAGGTAGCCTCGGCACGGGTGCAGCTAGGGCGCGTGCAGCTACTGGTGGGCAAAAACATCATCGCCAAAACTGAAACCGATTTAGCGCTGGCCAACCTACGCACCGCGCAATCGCACGTGGCCGAGGCCCGCGCCCGCCAAGCCACCGCCCGCCTCAACCTCAACTACACCCTGGTGCGCGCCCCTTTTGACGGCATTATCAACCGCATTCCGCTCAAAGTGGGTAGCCTTATTGAAGACACCACGCTGCTCACCACCGTATCGGACCTGAGCCAGGTGCTCGTCTACTTTGAAGTGCCTGAAAACGAGTACCTAGAGCTTACCCGGTTGCGCCAGGAGCACCCCGACCAGAGCCGCTCCGACACCATCGCGCTGGTGCTGGCCGATGGCAGCCGCTACCCCTACCCCGGCTACATCGAGACCTCGGAGGGCGAGATTGACGAAAACACCGGCTCCATCGCCTTCCGCGCCCGCTTCGACAACCCGCAGCACCTGCTCAAGCACGGCGCTACCGGCCGCGTGCGCCTCACCAACGTGGTAAATGACGCGCTGCTGGTGCCCCAAAAGGCCGTGTTTGAGATTCAGGACAAGAGCTACGTCTATGTGCTTGACAGCAATAATGTTGCTCACACCCGCAGCTTTATACCCGGTACCCGTACTGGCGACGACTACGTGGTAAAAAGCGGCCTGAAGCGCGGCGAGCGCGTGGTGTACGAAGGCACGCAGCAGATGAAAGACGGGATGAAAGTGGTGCCCCGCAAAGCTGAAGTGCCCCAACAAACCGAGGCCCCAGCCGTGGCAAAAGTGCACTAGTCCCTGTTGCGCGGGCTTTGTAGTCCACAAATCCAACGTCAAGTCTACGAGTCTGTTAGCTGCTCTCAAATGCTATAAAACGCGGACTGCAAAGTCCGCGCAACCTACCCTATGTTCGATATATTCATTCGCCGCCCGGTCCTCTCGCTGGTTATCTCCTTGCTGATAACCTTGCTGGGCGGGCTGGCGCTGTTTCAGCTGCCCATCACGCAGTTTCCCGACATCGTGCCGCCCTCCGTGACCGTGACGGCGCACTACACGGGTGCCAACGCCGAGGTGTGCGCCAAGGCCGTAGCCACACCGCTGGAGCGCGCCATCAACGGTGTGCCGGGCATGACGTCGATGACGTCGGTAAACAGCAACGACGGCACCACGCTCATCGAGGTGTTTTTTCAGGTGGGCACCGACCCCGACCTGGCGGCCGTGGCCGTGCAGGGCCGCGTGCAAACCGTAATTGACGAGCTGCCTGAGGAGGTAATTAAGGCCGGCGTGACGGCCGAAAAGGAGGTAAACTCCATGCTGCTCTACCTCAACATCACGAGCACTGACAAGGCGGCGGGCGAGAAGTTTATTTATAACTTCGCTGATATCAACATCTTGCAGGAGCTCAAGCGCATCAACGGCGTGGGCCTAGCTGAGATTATGGGCGCCCGCGAATACTCGATGCGCGTGTGGCTGAAACCCGACCGCATGGCTGCCTACAACGTGGGCACCGAGGACGTGGTGGCCGCCATCCGGGCCGAAAACGTGGAGGCCGCCCCCGGCAAATCGGGCGAAAGCTCGGGCCGCAAGGCCAACGACCTGCAATACGTGCTGCGCTACACTGGTAAAATGTTCGAGCCCGAGCAGTACCGCAACATCGTGCTGCGGGCCAACCCCGATGGCTCGGTGCTGAAGCTCAAGCAGGTAGCCGACATTGAATTTGGCTCGCTCACCTACGGCATGGTGTCGAAGGAAGACGGGCGGCCCTCGGCGGCCATCATGCTCAAGCAGCGCCCCGGCTCCAACGCCAGCGAGGTTATCGCGGGCGTAAAGGCGCGCATGGCCGAGCTAAAAGCCACCAGCTTCCCGCCTGGCATGACTTACAGCATCGCCTACGACGTGTCGCGCTTCCTCGACGCCAGTATCCACGAGGTACTCAAAACGCTGGTGGAGGCCTTTATTCTGGTGTTCATCGTGGTGTTCCTGTTTTTGCAGGACTTCCGCTCCACGCTCATCCCGGCGCTGGCGGTACCGGTGGCGCTCATCGGCACGCTGTTCATTATGAGCCTTTTGGGCTTCAGTATCAACTTGCTGACGCTCTTTGCCTTGGTGCTCGCCATCGGTATCGTGGTCGATGATGCCATTGTGGTGGTCGAGGCGGTGCATGCCAAAATGCACAACGAGCACTTGGCGCCTCGGGAGGCCACGTTCGCGGCCATGCACGAAATTAGCGGCGCTATCGTGGCTATTACCTTGGTAATGACGGCGGTATTCGTGCCCACGTCGTTCCTGAGTGGGCCGGTGGGCGTGTTCTACCGGCAGTTTTCGCTCACGCTGGCGTCGGCTATTTTGATTTCGGCTATCAATGCCCTGACCTTGACGCCGGCCTTGTGCTCACTGCTGCTCAAGCCGGTGGAGCACAACGAGAACCCAGGGCTGATGGCCCGGTTTTTCAACTGGTTTAATGCCCGCTACGACAACCTGGCCAACGGCTACAAGAAGGTGCTGAGCGTGGTGGCGAACCGCCGCGTCATTACCCTAGGGGCCCTGCTGGTGTTCATTGGGCTGGCGTATGGCACGAGCCAGATTCTGCCCGCCGGCTTCATTCCGACCGAAGACCAGGGCATGATTTACGTGAACGTGACCACGCCCGCCGGCGCCACCGTGGAGCGCACCGAGGAAGTACTCGATGAAATTCAGAAGGTGGCGGCCAAGCTCAAGCCCGTGGAATCAGTTTCGACGCTGGCCGGCTACAGCCTGCTCAACGACGTGGCGGGCTCGACCTACGGCATGGGCATGATAAACCTGGCCGCTTGGGAAGGCCGCGAGCAATCGGTGGATGAGCTGATTACGGAGCTGCGCGAAAAGACGAAAGGCATTTCTGATGCCACCATCGAATTCTTCCCGCCGCCCGCCGTGCCGGGCTTTGGCAACGCCAGCGGCGTCGAGCTGCGCGTGCTCGACAAGTCGGGCACCGGCAACTTGCAGCGCACCGCCGACGTCACCAAAGACTTTATCACGGCCCTTGAGAAAACGCCCGCCGTGGGCTCGGCTTTCACCAACTACGACGCCAGCTTTCCGCAGTACCTCATCCATGTGGACCAGGAGCAGGCCGCCAAAAAAGGCGTGACCGTGGACCAGGCCATGAGCACCCTGCAAACGCTGATTGGCAGCTACTACGCCTCCAACTTCATCCGCTTCGGGCAGCTCTATAAGGTGATGGTGCAGGCCAGCCCCGAGTACCGCACCAACCCCGACGACCTACTTAAGCTGTACGTCAAGAACAACCGCGGCGAGCTCGTGCCCTACTCCACCTTCGTGCGCCTCGAGCGCGTGTACGGCCCCGACCAGCTCACGCGCTACAACATGTATACCTCGGCCATGGTGAGCAGCGAAAACGCGCCCGGCCACAGCACCGGCGACGTCATTAAGTCCGTTGAGGAAACTGCTAAGAAGGTACTGCCCAAGGGCTTTACGTTTGAGTGGAGCGGCATGACCCGCGAGCAAGTGCTGTCGGGCGACCAGGCGATATACATTTTTGCGCTGGTTATCGTGTTCGTCTACCTCATTTTGGCGGCCCAGTACGAGAGCTTTTTGCTGCCGCTGCCGGTGCTGCTGAGCTTGCCCACGGGCATTTTCGGGGCGTTTTTATTCCTAAAAATACTGGGCCTCGAAAACAACATCTACGCCCAAGTGGCGCTGGTGATGCTCATCGGGTTGCTGGGCAAAAACGCCATCTTGGTCATTGAGGTGGCCGAGCAGCGGCGGCGAGCCGGGGCCTCCGTTTTCGATGCTGTTATCGAGGGTACGCTCTCGCGCCTGCGGCCCATTCTAATGACCTCGTTCGCCTTCATCCTGGGTTTGATGCCGCTGGTAGTGGCCGACGGCGCGGGGGCCCTGGGCAACCGCAGCATCGGCACGGCGGCGGCGGGCGGCATGCTGCTGGGCACCACCTTCGGCCTGCTGCTGGTGCCGGGGCTCTACGTCATTTTCGCGGGCATGATAAAGGTGGAGAAGAAGGAAGAGCCGGTGACCGAAGCCGTGGAGGAAGAAGCGGAGGCGGCGCACGCCTAGGCGTGGCGGCCCCGGGGGCCCCACCCTTTGGGCCCCTACTCCCTCCTTTGCGGGGGAAGAGGCCTGACAATTATTGAATTTGACTTACATACTGATGTTTTTAGCAAGGCTTTTCTCTTCTTTTTCCAGCAACCAAAAAGCCGCCCGGCTCCCCTCCCCCGCAGGGTTGCGCGCGCTAAGCGGAGAAAAGCCGGGGGTAGGGCCCCACGCCCGGCGAGCTTTTGCCGCCGCGACCAGCGTGCTGCTATTGGCCCTGGGCGCCTGCCAAACCACCGCCCCCCGCAACTACCCCGCCGCCACCCCACTGCCCGGCACCTACGGCTACCCCGCCGCGGGCGACAGCACCAGCATCGGCGACCTGCCGTGGCAAAAATTCTTTGCCGACCGCACGCTCATCGGCCTCATCGACACGGCCTTGCAGCAAAACCTAGACCTGCGCCAGGCCAGCCAGCGCGTAGAGCAGGCCCGCGCCAACGTGCTGGAGCGCCGCGCCGCCTTGCTGCCCAGCGTCAACGCCACGGGCTCGGCGGGCTACGACCGCTACGGGCGCTACACCATGACCGGGGTGGGCAACTACGATACCAACTTGTCGCAGAATATCGACGGCAACCAACGGGTGCCCACCTCTGTCACGCCCGACTATTTCCTGGGCCTGCGCAGCACCTGGGAAGTGGACCTGTGGGGCCGCTTGCGCAGCTTGCGCAACGCCGCCCAGGGCCGCCTGCTGGCCTCGGAGCAGGGCCGGCAGCTCGTAGTTACGGGTATTGTGGCGGAGGTAGCCAACAATTACTACGAGCTGCTGACGCTTGATAACCAGCTAGCTACCTTGCAGCGCAACCTCGTGCTACAAGAGCGGGCCTTCGAGATTACCAAGGTGCAGAAGCTGGCCGGCCGCGCCACCGAGCTGGCTGTGCAACAGTTTCAGGCGCAGTTGCTGCGCACCCGCAGCCTGGTCTTCGAAAACCGGCAGCGCGTCGTCGAAACCGAAAACCAGCTCAACCAGCTGCTGGGCCGCTACCCGGGCCGCATTGCGCGGCCCGCCGAATTGGCCGAGGTGCAGGTGCCCGCCCGCCTATTGGCCGGCATGCCCGCCCGCCTGGTGCTGCGCCGCCCCGACGTGCGCCAGGCCGAGCTGACCCTGGCCGCCAACGGGGCCGACCTCGACGCAGCCCGGGCCGCGTTTTTGCCGGCCCTCACCCTCACGCCCTACGCCGGGGTCAATGCCTTTCGGTCGTCGCTTCTGTTTGAGCCCAGCTCGATAGTGGCGGGTATTTTGGGCGGCCTCAGCGCGCCCATCCTCAACCGCCGCGCCCTGCGCGCCCAGCGCAACCGCGCCACGGCGGCCAGCCTCGAAGCCTACTTTGCCTATCAGAAAATCCTGCAAACCAGCGTGCGCGAGGTCACCAACAGCCTGCGCGGCGTGGCCAACTACGACAGTGCCGTGGTGCTGCGCCGCCAGGAAGTAGTCGTGCTGCGCCGCGCCGTTGAAACCGCTTCCCTGCTGCAATACACCGGCTACGCCACGTACCTGGAGATAATTACGGCCCAGCGCAGCGTGCTCGACGCCGAACTGAGCCTGGCCGAGCTGCGCCGCACCCAGTTGCTGCAAGCCGTGGCCCTGTACCGCGCCCTGGGCGGCGGCGTGCGGTAAGCAGGGGCCCCGCGGTGAAACGCTAGAACAGTCGGCGGGTTGGTTGTTATAGGGCCCCACGACTTACCCAACCCAATGCCTACCGCTCCCGTTCTCACCGCCGACCAACTGGCCACCGGCCTCACATATGCCGCCTACCGCCAGCACATCACCGACGTACTGGCCCAGGCCCCCGACCCGCAGCTGGCCAAAATGCGGCCTTATTACCAGGAAGGCGAAGCCCGCATGAACGCGCTGGCCCCCACGGTGGCCGTGCTGCCCGAGCTGCAAGCAGCGCTGCAACGCCTTGCCCAGCCATACGTGTGGGTGGTCATCACCGAAGGCTGGTGCGGCGACGCGGCCCAAATTGTGCCCGTCATCGAAGCCGTGGCGCAGGCCAGCGGCGGCCGCCTTACTACCCGCTATTTCCTGCGCGACGCCCACCCCGACCTCATCGACCGCTACCTCACCAACGGCGGCCGTGCCATCCCGATGACCGTCGTGCTCCACGCCGACGCGCTGACCGAAGCCGCTGTGTGGGGCCCCCGCCCGGCCCCGGCCCAAACGTTGTTCCAGGACTTAAAAGCCAGCCAAACGCCCTTCGCCGAGTTGGCCGCCCAGCTCCACGGCTGGTACGCCCAGGACGCCACCCGCACCACCCAGCACGAGCTGCTGGCCCTGGTGCAAAAGCTGGCGTAGGGCCCCCGCACGGCTCGCAACGCAAACGGCCACTTCTCTAGCGAGAAGTGGCCGTTTTACATTTATACAACAGACAAACAGCGGTTTAATTTAACTTGGTGACGCCCAAATCGGTAACCTGGTCGTTGGTGACCGTCACGCCAGCACGCACCACCTTGTTGTAGGCCGGCTGGCCGGCCGGCGCCGCCACGGTGGGGAAGAACTGCACCTGGTACGTGCCGGCGGGCAGGGCCCCCAGCTGGAAAGCGCCCGAAGCGTCGGCAAACGTGCTCACGGTATCGGGCCCCACAACCGAAGAACGAATGGCCAGCACCTGCGGCCGGGCCACGGCCGGGTTCACGGTGCCGCGCAGGCCGCCTTTGAGGTCTTGGGCCACTAGCCGGATGACGGGCTTGAGCAGATACCGCTCTTTTTTGTCGTTGCCGGCCCGCCAGTTGCCCCGCTCCACGATGGACTTGGCCACGTCGAAGTCGAGCAGCAACTGAAACGTCTCGCGCTGCCTGAGCGTGACCTTGTCCAGCTTCAGCTTTACGCCCGAGGTTTGGCCACTGGGCGTTTTCAGGTCGTACTGCTGGCCGTCGGTGCCCACCACGTAGCTGTTGGGGCCCAAAAGGAGCCGGATTTCCTTCAAGTCACCGGGCGCGAAGTCGGTGTTCACCAGCAAGGCCGACTTGCCGTTCACGTAATCGAGCACGTTCACCACCTGGGGCGAGAACGCCAGCGTTTGCCAGCCGTTGGGGTCGTTTTCTTCTTTCAAGTGCACTTCAATCTGCCGCACGTCCAGCGCCACGGCGCTGAAGTTGCCGGGCGCATCCGTCAGGCGCACTTCCAGTTTGGCCGAATCGGTCCCAGCGTCGTCCGAAGAAGACTTCGAGCAGCTACCCAAGCTTAGCAGCGCCGTGCCAGCTAATCCGAAAAGAGTATATTTTATCATGTTCAATTACAAGTAGGTGAGGGCAATAAATAATGCGGCCCGACAATCCATTGATTGCCGGGCCACTCAGTTTGGGTTTTACAAAAACGCTGCCAAAAACAGCATTCAGAAGGCTATTTCTTCGCTGTGTCGGCCGGAGCAGCGGTTTTTTTACGGCCCCCAAACAAGCTGTTGAGGCCCGCGCCGATGGCTTGCTTAGCCTTTTCCTGGGCCTCCAGCTTCTTCTTCTGCACCTCCAGGTTCAGCTGCTCTTGCGAGTTTTGCTGGGTGGTAGCGGTGGCTTTCTGAGTGCTGTCGGTTTTTGCCCGGTTCTTGGTGGCCAGGCCCAGCAGGGCGTCGGTGAGCTTGGTTTTCACCACGTTGGTCACAATGGTTTTGCCCTGGTCCTTGAGGCTGCCGCTGGTCAGCTTCACCACCGGGCTCGTCACGTTGCCGCCGATGTTCAGGCCCAACGTCACGCGGTCGGTGCCCTGAATGTTTTGCACGCCGGTGAGCTGCGTGAGCTTGCCGCTCAGTGCGTTGCCCAGTTTGCCGGTGGGCACGTTGATGGCCGTGACGTAGGAGAGCAGGCCCGCCAGGCTGTTCGAGCCACCGATGGTCATCTTCACGTCGCCCACCGCCAGGTCAAACGGCTTCACCACGAAGTTGCCGTTCACGATTTCGGCGTTCACGATGCGGTTCAACACTTGCAGGTTTTTCAGCTCGGGCAGCGACGTCAAGCTCGAAATCTGCGAAAGCACCGGCGACTGCAACACGCTGGCTTTCACAATGTCGAACAAGCCCTTGCCGCTCAGCGAGCTCAGCTTGGGCAGCATGTCTTCGCCCATTTCGCCGCTCACGCTGAAGTTGGTGCCGAACACGCCCTGCACCGCCGAGGCCAGCGGCACCAGCGCCTTCACCGTGTTGAAGGCCTTGAAGGCGTTCTGGAAATCCAAGTTCTTGATGTTCAGCCCTATGTCAAACTTGGGGTGGGCCAGGTTCTGGGTGTTGTAGCTGCCGTTGGTACCAAAGGTGGCCCCCAGCGTGTTGAAGGTCAGATTTTTGAGCGTGGCCACTTCGTTCTTCACCGCTACTGTGCCGCTGGCGTTGGTCAGCTTCAGGTTGTCGTAGGTCACGTTGTCCACCTTGCTGTTCAGCACTAGGTCGAAGAACTTGGGAATCGGCACCACGCCGTTGGCCTTGGCCGGGGCCCCCTTGCCGGTGGCGGTTGATTTCTCGCTCACCGGGTCCACCATAAATTCGTTCACGTTGAAGTTGTGCGAAGTCACGTTCATCGTGCCTTTCAGCGCCTGGCCCGGCGTGAAGAGGTAGCCCAAGTAGTTGCTTACCGTGCCGTTGGCCGCAAAGTCGGAGCTGCCGGCCGTGCCGTTCACGTTTTGCAGCACAATCTGGTTGTTGTTGAACGTGCCCGCTGCGCTGCTGATGTTCACGCCCTGCGGCAGGTCTTTGCTCTTGTACGTCACGTTCTTGGCCTGCACCGTGCCGCTAGCTTTCACGTTCTGGTAGCGGCCGGCTTCCACGTCGGCCATGTTGCCGGCGGCGGCGATGTTGCCACTCACGCGCCCGGTCACGGTCATGCCCTCCAGCGGGAAAATCTTGGTGATTTTGGTCAGGTCCACCGTACCCTTCACGTTGGCATCGAACACCGGCTGGTTGATGTTGTGAGCCGTGAGGCGCCCATCGAGCGGCTCGCCCTCCAGCACCATGTGGAATTGGGGCAGATTGATCTGGGTGTCGTTCACCTGACCCGTCGTGTTCACCACCGTCCCGCTCAGGTTGATGTCCTCAATCGGGGCCGGAAACTTGTTCGACTTCACGTAGCCGTTGGTCATTTTAATGGCGGCGTTCACCACCGGCATCTGCGTTTTCGAGTACGTGCCCTTGCCCGTGGCGTCCACCGCCAGTTGGCCGCGCATGTTTAGGCCGGCCACGGGGTACACCTTCAGGGCCTCGGCCAGGTTCACGTTGGCCTTCACGCGGCCGTCCACCTTCATCGGCTCCAGGCCGTCGATGGTCACGTTGCCGTCCACCGGGTTGGGCCCCAGGTCGAGGTGGAATTGCGACACGTTCACTTTCACGTTGTTGGTGAAGCCCGAGGGGTTGTCCACCACCATCTTCACGTTGATGTTCTTGGCTTCCTGCGGCAAGTCGGGGTACTTGAAGCGGCCGTTGGTCACGGCCAGGTTCACGCCGTAGCCGGGCATCCGAAGCGCATTTTGCGTGCCCTTGTAGTAGCCGTCGAAGGCCACCTTGCCGCTGGTTTCCACGTTCTTGAACTTGTCGGTGTAGACACCCGGCACCAGGCTGAGTAGCGTTTTGAAGTCTGTCTCCAGGGCCTTAAACGTCACGTCGTAGGTGATGTCCGTGGCGTTGGGCAGCCCGATGGCCCCAGCAAAGCTGAACGGAAAGTCGTTGAGCTTGATCTTATTGTCTTTGAACGTGTACAGGTTTTTGTTCAGGTCCATGTTCATCGTCACGTCGGCGTCGAGCTTCTTGTCCGTCACGTAGGCCACGCCGCCGTAGGTCATGTCGAGGCGGCCGGCTGTCGTTTTCGACGTCATCTCGAACACGTTGCTGGCGAAGTCGCCGCTGCCGGTGTGGTTCACCTGGCGGGCCTCCATGCGGAAGGGCAGCGTCAGGTCTTCGTAGCGCAGGTGGCCGTCGGTCATTTTCCAGCCCTTGATGGCCAGCCGCACCTGGCTGGTGTCCTGACCCTTGGCGGCGGCCGCCGAGTCCGAAATCATCACGTCCCAGTTGGTTAGCCCGCTTTTCAGCACCCGCAGGCTGATGTCGGGCCGGTCTAGCTCCACGTTGTTGATCTTGATTTCCTGGCCCTTAAGCACCGTCATCACGTCGAGCCCCACGCGCAGGCCGGGCAGGTAGGCCAGCGTGTCGCGCCGGAACGAGTCGAGTCCAATCACGCGCAAGTCCTTGATGTCCAGCGTCAGGTCGGGAAAGGAGTGGAGCACGCTCACGTCGATGTTGGCGGGGTCGTACTGCACCGTAGCGCGCACGCGCTGGGCAATCTGCTTGTCGGCCAGGGCCCTAAGTTTGTCTTTAAACAAGAGCGGCGCGGCCACCACGGCCGCCAGCAGCAGCACCACCACTATTCCCAAACCAATCAGAATCTTCCGCATAGCCAGTTGTACTAAAGTGAATTGGGCAAAAATAGAACGGCCACCGCTGCCCACGCCTTAAACGGCAGCGCCGGGCCCGGGTGTTCATTTGCAGGGCCCCCGGGCGTACTTTCGTTGGCCGGCCGTACCAAAACCGGGCCCAACTGCGTTTTGCCTGCCCTTATGCTCTGCTCTCTACCACTGCGCGGGGCCCCGGCCCGCTGGCTGGGGCGCGGCGCGGCGCTGCTGCTGGCCGTGGGCCTGGCCGCGCCCGCCGCCCAGGCCCAGGACGTGTACTTTTCGCAGCCCTTCGCCACGCGCTTGCACGCCAACCCGGCCTTCACCGGCCTGCTCGACGACTACAGCGTGACGCTGGCCTACCGCAACCAGCTGCCTACGCTGGCGGGCTCGTTTGTGACGACCCAAGCCGCGGCCGACTGGCGGCCCGACAAGCCCGGCCAGCACCACGCCTTCGGCCTGCTCGTGGACCAGGACCGGGCGGGCGCCGTGGGCTATACCCGCTTCCAGGCGGGGGCCCTGTACGCCTACCACACCCGCCTAACCCGGCAGGTGGCCCTGAGCGGGGGCCTGCGCGCTAGCTACGGCCGCCAGCGCGTGAGCTACGGCAACTTCACGTTCGGCGACCAGATTTCGGCCGACGGGCAGATCACGGGCCCCTCGGCCGAGGCCATCGACTTCGCTCCCACCAACTACCTCAGCGTGGGCACCGGCGTGGTGCTGTATTCCGACCAGGCCTGGCTGAGCATTGCCGGGCAGCACCTCAACCAGCCCAGCCTCGGGTTTCGGGGCCAAAGCCAGCTGCCGCTGCTGTTGAATGTGAGCGGCGGCTACAAATTTTTTGCCGTGAAACCGGGCCCCGGCCGCGCCGACCGCGAGCTGAGTTATACGCCCGTAGCGGCCTACAGCCGGCAGGGCGGCTCGCAGCGCGTCGAGGCCGGATTGTATTTCACCGCGTCGCCCGTCACGCTGGGGGCCGTGTACCGCAACCTTTTCGGCAACACCGGCGTTGGGCCGCAGCACGTACTGGCGGTGGTAGCGGGCGTGCAGACCGGGGGCCTGCGCCTGGGCTATAGCTACGACGTGGGCCTGAGCAGCTTAAGCGCAAATTTGGGTGGGGCCCACGAAATAACTTTGGCCATCCGGGCGTTTGACAAGCTCGAAAATGCCTACCAACGCCTGCGCCGGAGAAATTATCCTATTGCGCCTTGCCCGGCATTCTAGATTCTTTGTAATATTGCATTTAAATTGCAACCGAATTACTACTGATAACGATTCTTCACCCCTAGTTGAACTAGTCCAGTCATGAAATTATCCAACTATCTATGCCTGGGCGCACTTGCTCTCGGGGCCCTGGCGAGCTGCAAGGACGGCCAGCGCAGTGCTACTAACCCCGGCAAGGAATCGTCGACCACGGGGGTTGAATACAACACGGAAAAGGGCATGCAGGTGTCCAGCTACAAGGGCATTCCGGCCGGCCCGGGCCTCGTATTCATCGAGGGTGGCCGCACCGTACTGGGCACCCAGGAGGAGGACGTGACCCTCTCGCACGACAACATGGAGCGCACCGTCACCATTGCCTCGTTCTATATGGACGAAGCCGAGGTGGCTAACATTCACTGGCTGGAATATTTGCACTATATCCGCACCGACTCGGCCGAAGAATTCTATAAGTCGGCCCTGCCCGACACCACCGTGTGGGCCCGCGACCTGTCGTTCAACGACCCCTACGTGACTTATTACCTGCGCTACCCCGGCTTCCGCTACTTCCCCGTGGTGGGCGTGAGCTGGCTGCAAGCCAACGACTACTGCACCTGGCGCACCGCCAAGGTGAACGAAGGCCTGGCCGGGGAGATAAACGAATCGAGCAGCAAGAAAAAAGGCGGGGGCTTGTTCTCGCGCAAAAAGAAGGGCGACACCGCCGCCGAAGGCACTGCTGCTGCCGATAGCAAGAACCGCATTTCCATCGAAAACGGCAACACGCTGCCCAACTACCGCCTGCCCACCGAGGCTGAGTGGGAGTACGCCGCCCTGGCCCTCATCGGCACCCAGGAAGTGGGCAACGAGAACCAGGAAGAAAAACGCATTTACCCCTGGGACGGCCGCACCACCCGCAACGCCTACGGCCGCAAGCAGGGCCAGTTTCTGGCCAACTTTAAGCGTGGCCGCGGCGACTACGCCGGCATTGCCGGTAGCCTGAACGACGGCGCCATGATTACGGAGCAGATTTATGCCTACCCGCCCAACGACTACGGCCTCTACAACATGGCCGGCAACGTAAACGAGTGGGTGCAGGACGTGTACCGCCCCCTCTCGTACCAGGACGTGGAAGACCTGAACCCCTTCCGCCGCAACGGCGTGCTTGACCCCGCCGACAAGTACGACAAGAAAGGTTACCAGTCGCTGATCGACGACAAAGTGCGCGTGTACAAAGGCGGCTCGTGGCGCGACGTGGCCTACTGGCTCTCGCCCGGCACCCGCCGCTTCATGGCCCAGGATTCGGCCACGGCTACCATCGGCTTCCGCTGCGCCATGATCAACGCCGGCTCGAACAAGTAATTCGTTTCGGTTGAAATACACAAGAGGCCACTCCCCGCGGGGAGTGGCCTCTTGCTTTTTAGGGCCCCTGGCGACTTAGGCGCAGGCGATGGTGGCAATGCTGATTTCCAGGGCCCCGGCGGCTAGCAAGGCCGCCCCGCAGGCTTCGAGGGTGGCGCCGGTGGTCAGCACATCGTCCACGAGCAGCACGCGGCGGCCGGCTACGGCGCTGGCATCGGCGGCTTCGAACACGGTGGCCACGTTGTCCCAGCGCTCGGCGCGGTTCTTTTTGGTTTGGGTATCCGTGTGGGCGGTGCGGCGCAGGGCCGGGGCCCAGGGCAAAGCCAGGCCGGCCGATAAGCCTTCGGCAAACACCTCGGCTTGGTTGAAGCCGCGCTTGGCCAGCTTGCGCGGGTGCAGCGGCACGGGCACGATGAGGTCGAAGTCGGCCGCGAGGCCCGCGGCGGCCAGTTCGGCGCCGTAGAGGCGGCCCAGGGCCGTGCCCACGTCGCGCTGGCCGCCGTACTTGAGGCCGTGCAGCAGCCGTTGCACCCGGCCCTGGCGCACAAACTGCAAGTAGCTGAGGGCGTGGCGCACGGGCAGCTTGCCCCAGAAGCGGCGGCCCAGCGGGTTGGCCTCGGGCGGCAGGCGGTGGAAGTCGGTGTAGGGCAGCTCGGCGCGGCAACTGGTGCAGAGGTGCGCTTCGCCCCGGGCCAGTGGCTCGCGGCAGGCCGGGCACAGGCGCGGGAAAACCAGGCCCACGAAGTCGGCCAGCCAGGAGCGGAGCATGGGCGTAAATTTGTGTTTTAGCTTCAGTTACTAGGCGCTGTCATGCTGACGGAGGAAGCATCCCATTACGCTTGCAGCGTAGCCCTACCGGGAAAAGATGCCTCCTCCGTCAGCATGACGACTACCTAAAAGATTGGACGAACAACAAATAACCGACAATTCTGCCATGTCCCAAGTAACCGAATTCAACGACTACCGCCAGCGGATGAACGAGAAGATTCTCGCCGCCGACAACAAGGTAATCAAGCGCTTTTTCAACCTTGATACCAACACCTACGCCGCGGGGGCCCTCGACGTGAAGACCAAGGAAATGCTGGGCCTGGCCTGCTCCATGGTGCTGCGCTGCGACGATTGCATCAAGTACCACCTGGGCAAGTGCTTCGAGGAAAAGCTCTCGGACGAAGAGATTTACGAGGTGTTTGCCATCGCCAACCTCATCGGGGGCAGCATCGTCATCCCGCACTTCCGCCGGGCGGTGGAGTACTGGGAGATCCTAAAGGAGGAAGCTGGCCAGGGCCTGCCCGCGCCCGACCACGCGCACGCCCACGGGGCCCCCGCCGCATGAGCGACGACCTGAACCCGGGCCCGGAACACCTCGAAACCGAGGCCGACTTCGAGCACCGCTGGAACGTGCTGCTCAACGAGATGGAAACCCGCTTCGGCAAGCGCCCCGACCTGAACGCGCTGCTGCTGCTCATCGGCGTGCAGGAGCTGGGGCAGGGCGTGGCCGAATTCACCAAGGAGCAGAAGCAGGACCTGATGCACATCGCCACCTGCAAGCTCTTCAGCCTCAGCGGCCACTACGAGCTGGAGCGCGTGGACGAGGACGGCTGGCCGCACTACAAGTTGCTGCGCCCAGTGCCTTTTGCCTTCCTCAAAGAGCAGGAGCGCATGATGAAGTGGCACATGCTGGAATATTTTAGTTTGGACGATTAGTTGCCAACCGTTGTCATTCCGAGCGCAGCGAGGAATCTGAAATTGCTATTCAATGAGCATTACTCAGATTCCTCGCTGCGCTCGGAATGACAACGGTTGGCAACCGGTTGGCTCAGTAATAATTAACAATTCATTCGCTTTTGAAAATCATTTCTTACAACGTCAACGGCCTGCGCTCGGCCCTGAGCAAGGGGCTGCTCGACTGGGTGCAGCAGGCCGACCCCGACGTGCTGTGCCTTCAGGAAATAAAGGCCGGCGTGGGGCCCCTGGACGTGTCGGGCTTCGAGGCGCTGGGCTACTACGCCTACTTGCACCCGGCCCAAAAGCCCGGCTACAGCGGCGTGGCCACATTCTCGAAAACCAAGCCCGTGGCCGTGGTGCACGGCTGCGGCACGCCCGCCTACGACGACGAGGGCCGCGTGCTACGACTTGATTTTGACGACGTTTCGGTGCTGAACACCTACATGCCGTCGGGCACGAGCGGGCCGGCGCGGCAGGCCTTCAAGGTGGAGTGGCTGCATTTTTTCCGGCGCTACGTGGCCGGGCTGCGGGCCGCGGGCGGGGCCCCGCTGCTCATCGGCGGCGACTTCAACTGTTGCCAAACCGAAATCGACCTGCACAACCCCAAGGCCAACCAGCAGAGCCCCGGCTACACGCCCGAGGAGCGCCAGTGGTTCCGCGACCTGCTGGCCGACGGCTTCGTGGACACCTTCCGCCACCACCACCCGGGGGCCCCGGGCCACTACTCGTGGTGGAGCTACCGGGCCGGCTCGCGCGGGCGCAACGTGGGCTGGCGCCTCGACCACTGGCTGGCCGACGACGCGCTAACGCCGCGCCTGGCAGCGGCCGGCCTGCTGCCCGACGCCGTGCACTCCGACCACTGCCCGGCCTGGGTGGAGCTGGGGTAGGGCCGGGGCCCCGCGGATTGAACTAACGCCGCCCCGCTGTGCGTATCTTTCCCGGAGACAAGACCTGACTTATGGCTGTAGTGGTGGAGCGCGACGCGCCCGGCACGGACCAGTACCCGGCGCTGGCGCGGGTGCGGGCCGAGCTGGAAGCCTTCAAGCGCAAGTTTTACCTGAATTTGTTGGTGCGGGGGGCCCTGGTGGCGGGCGGGTTACTGCTCACGCTGTTTGTGGCCTTCAACCTGCTTGAGTACTTCCTGTACCTGCCCACGGCGGTGCGGGCGGTCCTGCTGTTCGGCTTTTTGGGGCTGACGGCCTACGCCTTTGCGCGCTGGATTTGGCGGCCGCTGGCGGCCCTCACCAATTTGCGCCGCCTGCTGAGCGACGAGCAGGCCGCCCGCCGCGTGGGCGAACTGTTCCCGCAGGTACAAGACCGCCTCCTGAACGCCCTGCAGCTGCAAGGCCAGGCCCGCGGCAACGCCCTGGTGGCCGCCAGCCTAGAGCAGCGTGCCGCCCAGCTCGGCGAAATCTCCTTCGCCGAAGGCATTGACATTCAGCAGCAAAGCCGCCCGCTGTGGAAGTACGCGCTGGGGCCCCTGGCGCTGCTGGGGCTGGCGCTGGCCGTGTTTCCGAGCTTTTTGAAGCAGGGCACCGAGCGGATTTGGCACTACCAGCGGGCGTATTCACCGCCCGCGCCGTTCGAGTTCGTGCTGAAAAACAAGCAGCTGATGGCCTTCCGGGGCGAGAATTTCACCTTGGAGGTGACCGTGACCGGCAGCGCCCTGCCGGCCGAGGCCAGCGTGCGCTTCGGCGGAACCGAGCGCAAAATGCAGCGCGTGCCGGGCCACGCCGACCAGTTCCGCTACGTGTTCGAGCAGCCCCAGGCCGACGTGGACTTCCAGCTCACCGGCGCCGGCTTTGCCTCGCCCGAGCACCGGCTGGTGGTGCGGGAGCGGCCCAGCCTGCGCGACTTTAAGGTGCGCATTACCTACCCCGCCTACACCGGCCGGGGCCCCGAAACCGTGGAAAACGGCGGCAACCTGACCGTACCCGAGGGCAGCACCGTGCGCTGGGAATTTGCCACGGCCGCCACCCAAGCCCTGGCCTTGGTGTTTGAAAACCCCGCCGAAACCCTGGCCGCCCAGCGCGCCGGCGACGCCTTTGTGGCTACGCGGCAGGTGCTGCGCTCGCAGCCCTACCAGCTGCGGCTGCAAAACGCGGCCAGCCGCAACCCCGACCCCATCGCCTACCAGCTCACCGCTGTGCCCGACGCGCCGCCCACGCTCACGCTGGAGGTGTTTTCCGACACGGCCTCGCTGAACTTCCTGGCCCTGGGCGGCACCGTGCGCGACGACTACGGCCTCACGCGCCTGCTGCTGCACTACACGGTGCGCCGCGGGGGCCCCGGCGGCGCGGCGCGGGTGGTGGCGCTGGCACTGCCCCGCGAAAGCGCCGGCACCTACGGCTACACCTGGAACATTGGGGCCCTGGGCCTGAAGCCCGGCGACCGCCTCGAATACTTTGTGGAAGCTTGGGACAACGACGGCTTGCACGGCTCCAAGGCCACCCGCACCCGCCCAGCCGAGTTTCGGCTGCCCGGCCGCCGCGCGCAGGAGCAGCAGCTGGCCGCCGCCTCGCAGGCCGTGGCCAGCCAGATGAGCCAGGCCGCCAAGCAGAGCGAGAAGCTGGAGCGCGAGCTGGCCAAGACCTCCGACAAGCTGAAGACCAAGCGCGAGTTGAGCTTCCAGGACCGCAAGCAGCTCGAAAACATGCTCGACCAAAAGCAGCAGCTCAACCAGCAGGTGGAGCAGATGCAGAAGGCCTTCGAGCAGTTGCAGCAGAAGCAGGACCAGCTCGACCCCAAGAGCGAGGAACTGGCCAAGAAGGCCGACGAGCTGAAAAAGCTGATGGCCGACCTGCTCGACCCCGAAACCAAGAAGCTGTACGACAAGCTGCAAAAGCTGCTGGAGCAGCAAA
This sequence comes from Hymenobacter nivis, assembly GCF_006439025.1. Classification (GTDB taxonomy): domain Bacteria; phylum Bacteroidota; class Bacteroidia; order Cytophagales; family Hymenobacteraceae; genus Hymenobacter; species Hymenobacter nivis_A. Next base: position 193,730 of record NZ_RCYZ01000008.1, on the reverse strand, counting down.
AGCAGCCCGACGCCGAAATGCAGAAGCTGATGCAGCAGCTCGAAAACAAGGAGAACACCTTGCAGAAAGAGTTGGACCGGGCCCTGGAGATGTTCAAGCAGATGCAGTTTGACCAGAAGGCCGAAGCCACGGCCGACAAGCTGGAGAAGCTGGCCGAGGACGAGCAGAAGCTGGCCGAAAAAACCGCCCAGAATGACAAGGACAACCCCGACAATAAGGCCTCGAAGGAGCAGCAAAAAGCAGCGCAGGAGCAGCTCAAGCAAACCCAGGCCGAGAACCAGCAGCAGTTTGAGGACCTGAAAAAGGACTTGCAGGACCTCAAGCAGCTGGACAAGGAAATGGGTGACCAGAACGGGGCCGACGAACAAAAGCCCGAGCAAGAGCAAACCGACCAGGACATGGAGGAAGGCCAGCAGCAGCTGGGCAAAAACCAGAACCAGAAGGCCGCTGCCAAGCAGAAAAGCGCTGCCCAGCGGATGCAGAAAATGGCCAAGAAGATGCGCGACCAGATGGACCAGGAGGAAAGCGACCAGGCCCAGCAGAACATCGACGACCTGCGCTACATCCTTAAGAACCTGCTGACGCTCAGCTTCGACCAGGAAAGCCTGATGAAGGATTTCCGCCGCGTGGACCAGAGCGACCCACGCTTCGTGCAGCTGGGCCAGACCCAGCGCAAGCTGCGTGATGACTCGCGCATCATCCAGGACTCGCTGTACGCGCTGGCCAAGCGCGAGCCTAAGATTCAGAGCTTTGTGACCCGCGAAGTGGGCGAGATGAACGGCCGCATGGACGAGGCCCTGGGCCACATCCAGCAGCGCGACGTGAACCGCGCCACCGCCACCCAGCAGCAGGCCATGACCAGCATGAACAACTTGGCCCTGATGCTGAGCAGCTCCCTCAACGACATGCAGCAGGCCCAGGCGCAGGCGCAAGGGGCCCCCAAGGACGGCCAGGGCAAGCCCGGCCGCAAAAAAGGCAAGGGCAAGGGCAAAGGGCAGGGCCAGGGCAAAGGCCCCGGCAACCTGGGCCAAATGCAGCAGCAGCTCAACCAGCAGATTCAGCAACTCTCGCAAAGCGGCAAAACCGGGCGCGCCATGTCGCAGGAGCTGGCCAAGCTGGCCGGCCAGCAGCAGATGCTGCGCCAGGCCATGCAGCAGCTCGACCGGATGCAGAACCCGGGGGGCCCCGGCGGCAGCGGCAAGGACGGTGGTGGTAAGCCCGGCGGCAAGGACGGCAAAGGCAACAATCCCAGCGAGAAAGATGCCAAAGGAGAGCAGGGAGGGGGTGGTAGCGGCGAAGTGAAGAAACTAATGGAACAAACCGAAACCGACCTCGTAAACAAGCGCCTGACGGAGCAAACCCTGCTGCGCCAGCAACAGATTCTGACCCGCTTGCTGGAGGTAGAGAAATCGGCCCGGGAGCGCGACCAGGACACCAAACGCGAGGCGCAAACAGCTAAGCCACAACCGCCCGTGTTCCCGCCCGCCTTTGATAAGTACAAAGTTTCCGGCCAACGCCAAACCGACCTTTTGCGTACTAACCCGCCGACGCTCACGCCTTACTACCAACGCGAGGTGGGGGAGTACTTCCAGAAAATGAAATAATTTACCGCAGGGCCCCTGTTGGCTACCCTGTACTTATCGTTAAAGTTTTTAATTTTGCCGCCTAGCGCTTGTCGCTCTCCTTTGCACTTTGATGCTATGAAACAAGTAAAAATCCAGATTCCGTCCCTGGTCGAGAACATTCGCGTGGTGGAGAGCTTCATCGACAACTCGAAGGATACCTTTCAGATAGAGGACGATATCTACGGCAACATCATGGTGGCCGTGACCGAGGCGGTGAACAACGCCATTCGCCACGGCAACAAGTTCGATAAGGATAAGAACGTATACCTCTCGCTGTACGTGCTGCCCAACCAGCTCAAGTTTGAGATTGAGGACGAGGGCATGGGCTTCAACCACGAGAACCTGGACGACCCGACGGCCCCCGAAAACATTGAAAACCCCGGTGGTCGTGGCATTTTTCTCATCCGCCACCTGGCTGATGCGGTGGAGTTCAGCAACGAAGGCCGCCGCGTGGAGCTGACGTTCCAGTTGGCCCCCGCCGAAACCTCACCGCCCACCCCCACCGCCGCCGCGTGAACACTGCCCCGCCCGTAGAGCCGCCCGACTTTGCTTCGTTTCCGCCTGGGCCCCTGCACCACGAGGCCCCCGGCATCGAGTTTATGGTGGAAGACGCGCCCAACTTTGAACTGGCCGACGCCGAGGAATTGGTGGGCTGGATCGAGCGCGTAGCCGCTGTGCACGAGCACCGCATCGTGCAGCTCACCTACGTTTTCTGCTCGGACGAGTACCTGCACCGCATGAACGTGGAGTACCTGAACCACGATACGCTCACCGACGTCATCACCTTCGATAATGCCGACGATTCGGACATTTTGGAAGGCGATATTTTCATCAGTACCGAACGGGTGGCCGACAACGCGAAGGACCTGGGCGTCAGCTTCCGCGATGAGCTGCACCGCGTGATGATTCACGGCGTGCTGCACCTGCTGGGCTACCATGACAAGGACCTGCTGAGCCAAACGGCCATGCGCGCCAAGGAAGACCACTGCTTGGCGCTGCGCACCTTTTAGGGGCCCCGGGCCCACTTGTTTGCCCACTATGCCGCTCGTAATTCCCGGCCCCGCCCTGGATTACTACCTGGGCCTGGGCTACTACCGGATGCGGCAGGACCTGTTCACCTGCCAGTTTTTGCCCCACGACGGCCAGCTCCACACCGTGCATTGGCTGCGCGTGGTGCTGCGCGATGCGCAATGGGGCCCCAAGCAGCGCCACCTGCTGCGACGCAATGCGGCATTTGAGGTGGCGGTGCGGCCGTTTCGGCTCACGGCGGAGTACGAGGAACTGTACCACCTGTACTTTCAATCGCTTGATTTTGAAGCTTCGCCTACCCTGGCTGAGCTGTTGCTGGCCGACGACACGGCGCACTCGGTGTTTGACACGGCCGTGGTGGAAGTGCGCGACGGCGGCCGGCTGGTGGCGGCCGGCATTTTTGACCAGGGCGCCGACAGCATCGCCGGCATCGTCAACTTTTACCACCCGGCTTACCGCCAACATAGCTTGGGCAAGTACTTGATGCTGTTGAAAATAGCGCACGCCCAGGCGCAGCAGAAGACGTATTACTACCCCGGCTACGTGGTGCACGGCTACCCCAAGTTCGACTACAAGCTGTGGGCCTGCCCGGCGGCCACCGAGGTCTTCGACTGCTACCGCCGCCAATGGCCGCCGTTCTCTTGGGACGTGGTGGCGCAGCAATCAGCGGCCATCGTGGCCGATTGGCTGGCGCGGGAAGGGGCCGGCACTGAGGAGTAGGGCTTGGCCAGGGGCCCAACGGCACTAGCTAGGTAAATTACTCGTCCAAACCGTTCGCGCCCGCCATGCTCCGCCTCGTCCGTACCAATTCCGACAACCCCGATTTCCAGGCGCTGGTGGCGTTGCTCGACCGCTACCTGGCCGAAATCGACGGCGATGAGCACGTGTTCTACGCGCAGCTCAACCGCATCGACTACCTCGATACCGTGGTGGTGGCCTACCTCGGCGGCAGGCCCGTGGGCTGCGGGGCCTTCCGAGCGTACACGGCCGAGGCAGTAGAAATCAAGCGCATGTTTGTGCAGCCGGCGCACCGCGGGCAGGGCGTGGCTGGTGCCGTACTGGCTGAGTTGGAGGCGCGGGCCCGGGAAGCTGGCTACCCGGCCGCCGTGCTCGAAACGGGCAAGCGGCAGCCAGCGGCCATTCGGCTCTACGAGAAAAGCGGCTACGCCCGCACCGAAAATTTCGGGCAATACGCCGGGATAGAAAATAGCGTGTGCCTGCGCAAGGCAATGGGCCAGCCTTGACAGGGGCCCCGGCGCTAATCATTTTGTGGCGAACTTTGTAGGCGGTTTTCGTTGTCCTGCTACTCACGGGTTTACCCACCGCGACAACCTTACGCGCTAACGCTATGTTTCCTTCTTCCGAATACGACGTGATTGTGGTGGGCGCCGGCCATGCCGGCTGCGAAGCCGCCGCCGCCGCCGCCCGCCTGGGCTCGCGGGTGCTACTGGCCACCATGAACCTGAACACCATCGCCCAGATGTCGTGCAACCCGGCCATGGGCGGCGTGGCCAAGGGCCAAATTGTGCGCGAAATTGACGCCCTGGGCGGCCAGTCCGGCATCGTCACCGACCAAACCATGATTCAGTTCCGGATGCTGAACCGTTCGAAGGGCCCCGCCATGTGGAGCCCGCGCGCGCAGAGTGACCGGATGCGCTTCGCCGAAGCCTGGCGCCTGGCCCTGGAAGGCATCCCGAACGTGGACTTCTGGCAGGAATCGGTCACGGGCTTGCTGGTGGAAAACGGCGCCGTGGCGGGCATCGTCACCCAGCTCGGCATCGAGTTTAGGGCCCCCGCAGTGGTGCTCACCAACGGCACGTTCCTGAACGGGCTCATCCACATCGGCGAGAAAAACTTCGGCGGCGGGCGCGCAGCCGAGAAGGGCAGCCGCGGCCTGACCGAGCAGCTGGTGACGCTGGGCTTCGAGGCCGGGCGCATGAAAACCGGCACCCCGCCCCGCGTGGACGGCCGCAGCCTGGACTATTCCAAAATGGAAGTGCAGGCCGGCGACGCCGTGCCCGGCAAGTTCTCGTACCTCGACACTGAGCCGCTGGCCCAGCAGCGCCCGTGCTACATCACGTACACCAACGAGCGGGTGCACAACATTTTGCGCGAAGGGTTTGAGAAGTCGCCCATGTTCCAGGGCCGCATCAAGGGCCTGGGGCCCCGGTACTGCCCGAGCGTGGAAGACAAAATCAACCGCTTCGCCGACAAGGACCGCCACCAGATTTTTGTAGAACCGGAGGGTTGGTCAACCGTGGAGTGCTACGTGAACGGCTTTTCGAGCAGCCTGCCCGAGGACGTGCAGTATAGGGCCCTGCGCGAAATTGCGGGGTTTGAAAATGCCAAGATGTTCCGGCCCGGCTACGCCATCGAGTACGACTACTTCCCGCCCACGCAGCTGCGCGCCACCCTGGAAACCAAGCAGGTGGCGGGCCTCTACTTCGCGGGCCAGATCAACGGCACCACGGGCTACGAGGAAGCCGCCTGCCAGGGCCTGATGGCCGGCATCAACGCCCACAACAAGGTGCAGGGCCGCGAGCCGTTCGTGCTTTCGCGCAGCGAGGCCTACATCGGCGTGCTGATTGACGACCTCGTGAACAAGGGCACCGACGAGCCCTACCGCATGTTCACGAGCCGCGCCGAGCACCGCCTGCTGTTGCGCCAAGACAACGCCGACCTGCGCCTCACGCCCTTGGGCCACGCCCTCGGGCTGGCCTCCGACGAGCGCCTGGCCCGGGTGCAGCGCAAGCAGGCGCAGGCCGCCGAAGCCACCGAGCTGCTAAAGGACTTCGCCATCGAGGCCCCTACCATCAACCCGCTGCTGGGGGCCCTGAATTCGGCCGAAATCAGCGAGCGCACCCGCGCCGTGAACCTGCTGCGCCGCCCCAACCTGGAGCTGGCCGACCTGACGGGGGCCCTGCCCGCGCTGGCCGACGCACTGGCCGGCTTCGACGCCGAGGCGCTGGAGCAGGCGGTAATCGGCATCAAGTACGAGAGCTACTTGGTGAAGGAGCAGCAGCAGGCCGCCCGCATGCTGGAGCTGGAAAACTTCGTGATTCAGGGCCGGCTCGACTACCGCGCCATGCCCGCCCTCAGCCACGAGGCCCGCGAAAAGCTGCTCAAGATTCAGCCCGAAACGCTGGGCCAGGCCAGCCGCATCAGCGGCATCTCGCCAGCCGACGTGTCGGTGCTGATGGTGTACCTGAACCGCTAAGCCGCGTTTACTTTTCCGGGCCGGGCGGCCGGGGCCCCCGCGAACGGTGGGGCCCCGGCCGCCCGGCCCGGCCATTTACCTTTGCCGCGTTAGGCGCTGCGTTGCGGCGGCATTGGTCCGGAGCAATCCGGCCGGTGCTGCGCAACCAGGGCCCCAATCCGCACAGCCTGTGAATTACGAGAAAATAGCCAAGTGCCCGGTTTGTGGCAAAACCGAATTTCGCAACAAACTGGTGGTGGAAGACCGCACGGTGAGCCACGAGAGCTTCGCGGTGGTGGCGTGCGCAGCCTGCGGGTTTCAGTTCACGAACCCGCGCCCGGGGCCCGACGACATCGGGCGCTACTACGAATCGGCGGCCTACGTGTCGCACAACAGCGGGGCCGCCGGCCTCGTGAACCAGGTGTACCGCCTGGCCCGGGTGTTCACCATGCGCAGCAAAGTGCGCCTGCTGAACCGCTACGCCCCGCAGCGCGGCCGCGTGCTGGACTACGGCTGCGGCACGGGCCACTTCCTGGCCGCGGCCCGCGGCGCCGGCTGGCAAGTGGCTGGCCTCGAGCCCAACGATGCTGCCCGCGCCGACGCCGCCCAGCGCGTGGGCCAGCCCATTGGGGGCCCCGGTAGCCTGGCCGATTTGGAAGCAGGTTCGTTCGACGCCATCACCCTCTGGCACGTGCTCGAGCACGTGCACGCCCTGAACGAGACCCTGGCCCAGCTCGTGCGGCTGCTGCGCCCGGGCGGCGTGCTGCTCATCGCCGTGCCCAACGCGGCCAGCTTCGACGCCCAGCACTACGGGGCCCGGTGGGCGGCCTACGACGTGCCCCGCCACCTCTACCACTTCGTGCCCGCCACCATGGCCCGGCTGCTCAAAAAGCACCAGCTGGCCCTGCGCGCCACCCTGCCCATGCCCCTCGACGCCTACTACGTGAGCCTGCTGAGCGAGCCCGCCGAGGGCGGGGCCGGCCGCCTGCTGCGGGCCCTGCGCCTGGGCTACGCCTCCAACCGCGCCGCGGCCCGGCACGAAGGGCAATATTCGAGCCTGCTCTACGTAGCGGGGCGGGCCTGAGCCGCACCGGCCAGGGCCCCGAACTTACACCTTTGAACTACCCGAAGAACATGGCTTTTTGTGCCGAACGATGGCTGGCCGTGGCGGCCCTGGGGGCCCTGGCGAGCTGCGCGGCCGTGGCACCGCCCCAGGGGGGCCCCCGCGACGTGACGCCGCCGCGCCTCATCAGCAGCGTGCCCGACAGCGCGGCCCGCAACGTGAAATTGCAGTCGGTGCGGCTCGTATTTTCGGAGTACGTACAGGTGAAGGACCTGAGCAAGAACCTGCTCATCACGCCCCAGCTCGCGCCCGACAACAACTACAAGCTGCGCGAGGACCGCAACTCGGTCACGCTGCTGTTCGACAAGCCGCTGGCCGACAGCACCACCTACAGCTTCAACTTCCGCAACGCGGTGGTGGACATCACGGAGAGCCTGCCGGCCAAAAACGCCCAGCTTAGCTTTAGCACCGGCGCCGTGCTCGACTCTGGGGTGGTGCGCGGCACCGTCACGGACCTGCTCACGGCCCAGCCCATCGGCGAGGCCAGCGTGGCCCTGTTCCGGCTGGCCGACACGGCCGGCGTGCGCCGCGGCCGGCCCTACTACCTCACCCGCACCGATAAGAAGGGCGCCTACAACCTGGGCTTTCTGCGGTCCGGCACCTACCGCCTCTACGCCTTCGTGGACAAGAACACCAACAACCGCTTCGACGAGGGCGAGCACATCGGCTACCTGCCCGCGCCCGTGGCGGTGGGCCCCACGCCCCTCGTGGCCGATTTGCAGCTCACCCGGCCCGACCGCCGGCCGCCGCTGCTCACCACCCAAACGCCGGGGCCCACCGCGCTGCGCATCGCCTTCAACGAGGGGCTGGCCACCGCCGCCCTGGCCCCGCTGCCCGCCCCGGACCCCGCCCGCACCCCCGCCCCCGAGGCCGTGCAGCTCACCGACGGGGGGCGCAACTTGCTACTCTTCAAGTCAGCGGGCCTGGCCGATGGCCGCTACCTGCTCACGGCCACCGACAGCAGCGGCAACGTAGCCCGCGACACGCTGGCCGTGCGCTTCCCGGTGCCCGGGGCCAACGCCCGCAAGGCCCCCGAGGCCGTGGCCTACACCGTGGAGGGCAACCCGCGCAGCGTGTACCGCCAGGGCCGCGTGCGGCTCCAATTCCCGGTGCCCATGCTGGCCGTGGCCGGCCGTCCGGTGGGCACGCTGGTGGAGGACTCGGTGCGCCGCCGCCCCCTGCGCCTACCCGCCGACGCCACCTTCAACGCCGCCCGCACCGAGCTAACGGTGATGCTGAACACCCAAGCCAAAAACCGCGTCGAGCTGGTTATTGACAGCACCGCCCTGCTGCCCGTGACCGGGCAGGCCCTGCGCTGGCCCCGCCGCCCGCTGCGCTTCGAGCTGGGCGAAGTAGACCCCGACGGCACCCTGTTCGGCACCATCAAAACCGAGCGCAAAAGCTTCGTTTTGCAGCTCCTGAACGACAAGTACGAGGTGGTGCAGGCCCTGGCCTCGCCCGTGGGCAAGTACCGCTTCGAGCACGTGCCCCCCGGCAAGTACCGCCTGCGCGTGCTCGTGGACGCCAACGGCGACGGCCGCTGGCAGGGCGGCAACCCCGACCTGATTACGGCCCCCGAGCCGGTGGTTTTGCTGCCCAAAGTGGTGCAGCTGCGCTCAAACTTCGAAATCGAAGAACCCGTCGCATTTTAGCCCGAGTAATCCACATTGGGGGATAACTTTAGGCTATTTCCAGTTACTGAGGGCCTTTTTGGGCGGTAATCCACCGGTTTTCCACCGGGTTTTCCACATGCCTTTGCCCGGGGCCCTGTTTTGGTGGATAACCTGGGGGAAACCCACCGGCCGCGTGGGGATAACATGCGCACAACTTTATTTGGTGGGAGAGGGACCTCACACAGGGCGCGCGGCCGGTGGACAACCGGGGATAACTCCCCCACCAGATATGCCCAATCCCCAGCGGCCCCGCCCGGTGGATTGTGCGTATGTGGAGAACGTGGGGATAGGTGGAAAAGGCAATCAACGTGCTGATGCACAGCCGAATGATATCCACATTGCCGGTGGATATCCGGTGGACAACCCCTGCTTTACCCACAAGTTATCCGCACGGTGGATAACCCCACCGAGTTGTCCACTTATTAACGTCCCTAATAACTGGAAATAGAAAGGGTTTTTTTGAAAAAAAATTTAATCAAAGTTTATCCAGGTGGAAAACTCCCGGCCCTTGCCCCCGGGCCACTCTTGCCGGCTGGGGCCCCGGGGCTGGCCAGCCGGGGGCCCCGCGCATTCCCACCGGGGCCCCAGCCGACCCGTTATCCCCACGGTTATCCACCTTATCCCCACCGAGGGCCCCCGCCGGGCGGTTGGCCCCACAGTTATTCACCTTATCCCCCTTGGGGCACCACGCCGGGCGGTTATCCACGTACTTATCCACTTTATCCCCACCCGGGCCCCGTTATGCCGTTCGATTACACCCTCGATTTCCACACCGTCGATTTTCGCCAGCACCCCGAGCTCTACCGCGTGGGGCGCGGCGAGCAGGGCGTGCTGCTGGTGCAGCCCTACAAGGGCGAGATTCTGCCCCACTGGCGCTTCAAAGACGCGGCGGCGGCCACGGCTTCCTCAGAAGCTATTTGGGGCCTGTTTGAGGCGTATTTGAAGGCCGAAGATTTTGTGGGGGCCGACATGGCCCGCAAGTTCCTGCAAATGGGCTTCACCCGGGCCCGGCGCTACGCCAACCACCGCGGCGGCAAGAAGTACGACGGCCCCGTGCCGGCCGACAAAAAAGGCCAGTCCGGGGCCCACGGCCGCGCCGAGCTGCCCCGCACCGCCGCCCCCGACCCCGACAAGGTAGCGGCCGCCGAAATCTTCGGCCGGCAGTGGGACGCGGCCAAAGTCCACCCCGAATACGTGCGCCAGAAAGAGGCCTTCATTGCCCGCTACGGCAAATAGCCGGGCCCCCGGCCAACGCCGGGGCCCCCGGCTGCGTTCTTACCTTTGCGTATCACTTTTACTTATCAGCCCAATGGCAACCATTCAGCCCTCCAGCATCGAGGAAAACGAAATTACCCTGGGCACCGGCATGGGCCTGCTGCGCTTCGGCGCCACCATGGATGAGGTGCGGACCCTGGTGGGCGAGCCCGAGGAAATCGAGGAATCGGAAGACGAAGACGAGTTTGAGCACCAAGAGTGGGTGTACCACGAGGAGGAATACCTCGTGTCGCTGTACTTCGACCGCGAGGACGACTTCCGCCTGAGCTGCATCGAAACCGACAACCCTAACATGCGCCTGTTCGGCGAGCCCATCCAGGGCAAGTCGCTCGAAGCCATCCAGGCCCTGATGCAGCGCAACGGCGTGGCCGACGCCGAAGTGGAGAACATGGACGGCGGCGAGGTACGTCTGAGCTATGAGCAATCAATGATTGATTTGTACTTCGACGAGGGAACGCTTCAATTCGTCAACTTCGGCGTCTTCATCAACGACGACCTGGAAGTGCAGTGGCCCAAATAGGTTCCCTGGGTTATCCACAAAATACCCCTTTTTCGCTGTGGATAAGTGGATAACTAGGTGAAAACGGCCCGTTTATCGCGGCAATTACGGGTCGGGCCCGGTACTTGCCCCCCAAGCAAAAGCGGCTGCTCCCCGACCGGGGGCAGCCGCTTTTGCTTGGGGCTGCGGGTGGGAGATAGTGCAAACAAATATATTTTTTTATATATTCGTCAAACCGCCACCATTCAACCAGCTTTCGCCATGAAAAAAGTTCTTTGTTGTTTGCCCGTTCTGTTTGCGTGCGCCGGGGCCCTGCCCGCCCGGGCCCAGCAGCCGCTGGCCGGCACCGCCTGGGCCGGCACCGCCCTCGTCCCCGAGCCTACGGAAATCGTGTTGCAGTTCAAGCAGGACACGGTGGTCATGTTCATCAAGGACAGCAAGCAGGTGGCCGAGACCATGCACTACACGCAGAAGGGCAACAATCAATTTGTGTGGCAGAAAATAAGCGGCGGCAGCCCCTGCGACACCCAAACGCCCGGCACCTGGTCCTACAAAATCAAGAAGGACGAGGTCATGTTCACCCCCGTAAACGACCCGTGCCCGGGGCGCACGCAGGCCACGCTGGGCACGCCCTTCAAGAAAACAACCTGGCCCACCCCGTAGCCCCTGGGGCCCCCGCTACCCCCCGAACGCAGCAACGCCCGGCGCACTTGGTAGTGGCCGGGCGTTGTTGTAGGGGCCCCAAGGGGCAGCAAGTGGGAATACGTTTACCCCAGCACGGCGCGGAAGAGCAGGAACAGGGCCCCGGAGAGCACCATCGTGACGGGCACGGTGAGCACCCAGGCCAGGGCGATGTTGCGCACCATCTGGGGGTTCAGGTTTTTGATGCCGCGGTTGGCCACCATGCTGCCGGCAATGGCCGAGGAGAGCACGTGCGTGGTGGACGAAGCCAGGCCGAAGGCCGTGCTGGCCCCGATCATGGCGGCGGCCACCAGCTCGGAGCTGGCGCCCTGGGCGTAGTTGAGGTGCTCCTTGCCGATGCGCTCGCCGATGGTGGTCACGATGCGCTGCCAGCCGATCATGGTGCCGCAGGCCAGCGAGAGCGAGACCACCAGCAGCACCCACCAGGGGGCGTAGTCGGTGAAGGTTTTCATCTCCTTAATGGCCCCGTCGTAGGTGGCGCGGTCCTGGGTGCTGAGGCTCACCTTATCGGAGCCGAGCAGCGATTTGGCGCGGTTGGCGGCCAGCAGGATGGCGCGGCGGATTTCGAAGCGGGCGTTTTGGGGCAGCTGGGCCACGTCGGTTTTGCCGGCAAATACGCGGTCGAGGCTCGCGGTCTGGGCGTTCACTTCGGCCAGCAGCTTCTGGTCGGCGGGGCTCAGCTCGGCCTGGTTCACGCGGCCCATTACGAACTCAATCTTGGTCAGCGACTCGCGCAAATCGAGCGGGTTCTTGCTCTGGTCGAGGGCGTAGAAGGTGGGCACGATGCCGATGAGGATGAGCATGATCAGGCCCACGCCCTTCTGGCCGTCGTTGGAGCCGTGGAAAAAGCTCACCAGCGTGCACGTAACCACCAGCAGCAGCCGGATCCAGAGGGGCGGGGGCTTGCGCTTGTGCGGCTCCTTGAAGATGGCCTTGCTCTTTACGAAGCGCTTGAGCAAGAACATCATGCCGATGGTGAAGGTGAAGCCCAGCACCGGGCTGGTAATGAGCGCCAGGCCCGTTTCGCCGGCCTTGCTCCAGTTCACGGCCGCGCCCTTGGAGCCCGGCAGCAGCGAAAAGGCGATGCCCACCCCGAGGATGGAGCCGATGAGGGCGTGCGACGAGCTGGAGGGCAGGCCGTAGTACCAGGTGCCCACGTTCCAGATGATGGCGGCCACAATCAGGGCCCCCACCATGGCAATGCCGTGGTACACGTTCTGGTCCACGAGGCTCTCGACGGGCAGCAGGTACACGATGCCCATGGCCACGCCAATGCCGCCGGCAAACACGCCGATGAAGTTCCAGAATGCCGACCAGACCACGGCCACCCAGGGCCGCAGCGTGTTGGTATAAATGACCGTCGCCACGGCATTGGCCGTGTCGTGGAAGCCATTGACGAACTCGAACGCGCAGGCGGCCAGCAGGCACACGCCCAGCAGCAGCAACACATGTGGTTCTAATCCAAACATATAAAAAGAAATTGGTGGGTAAGCGGAGTGCAGTTCGGGGCAAAGGTAGCGGGGTATTAAGCAGCGGCTATGTTACCGAATTGTGACCACAAATGCCCCATTGCCTAGCGAATGGGGCAATGCGTGTCGGTAGGGGCCCCGTGGCCAAACGCAAAAAGCCCGGCTGAGCCGGGCTTGTGGGGGCGCATGAGGCGCAATGCAAATGGTACTTAAAGCGGAATGCGCAGCACTGTGTCGCTGGCCCCGGCAAACAGCCCGTAGCCGCCCGGCACGTTGGAACGCAGCGGCGCGGGCTCGGCAAAGATGCTTTGCTCGGTGTCGTAGTAGCGCAGCACGGACAGGTAGTAATTGTACGTATCAACGGGGATGGCGCTCACCAGTACCTCGACGAAGGCCGGCGCCGGCGGGTTGGGATAATTGCCAAAGCCGCTCGGCGGGCTGTAATAGTACCGCACCTTGCCGCTGTACACTAGGCGCTGGCCGTTGCGGCCGGCGTCGCTCACAGGCAGCGTTTGGTAAAAGGTGCCGGGGTCGGAGAGGTCGAAGCGGTTTAGGTTGACGTCGGGGCCCACTTGGTCGTCGCGGTCGCTGTTGTCTTGGAATACGCGGCCCCAGGGCTGGCCGTTGGCGTCCAGCACCCGGGCGTAGGCCAGGTAATAGTTGGCGGTGGCCGCATCGTCGGCTATTGCGAAGGAGAGCCGGCCGAAGCGGTTGCCGGACGGTGAAAACGACGCGGGCGGGTTAGGTACGAAGCTGCCGGCCCCCAGTACGGGCACGGCCGGTAGGGCCAGCGCGGCTTCCACGGTTTCCACGCCCGGGGCGCTGGCCCGCAGGGTGTAGCGCTGGCCGGGCTGGCCCACGTAGCCGCGGGTGGGCGCGTAGTAGCCGCGCAGGCTATCGGAGCCGTAGGGGGCCCGGTTTTTGGCCCGGAACTGCTCCACTACCTGCCCGGCGTCGTCGCGCAGCTCCACCGTGGCGTCGGCGCGGCCCGCCAGATTCTTGGTGACCAGCACGCCCTGGCTGGTGCTCACGTACAGGTCGCGGGCATCGTAAAAATTCCAATTGCCGGCCTGGGTCACGCCGTTGGTCAGGGTATAGGTGAGGGCCAGCCGGGGCGTGTGGGCCGGCGGCTCCACGTTCACCACCGATTCGCAGCCGGCCAGGGCCCCCGCGGCGGCCAGCGGCAGCCAGAGAAAGGATTTTTTCACAGCGCTCAAAATTTAAAGGCCTTGCTGACCGAGGGGATGATGGGAAACAGCGACACCTGGCGGTAGCTGGCCGGCCGGGCCACCGTGCCGTCGTTGTTAAAGTAAGCCCCCTGGAAGTACAGGTAGTAGGGGTTGTTGCGGCTGTACACGTTGTAGATGGAGAGGCTGTTGACGATTTCGCCCCAGCGCTTTTTCTTGGTTTTGCTCAGGTCCAGGTCGAAGCGGTGGTAGGCGGCCATGCGGTACGAGTTGCGGTCGCCGTAGTCATTATAAACCTGCTGGGGGTCGGTCTGGAAGCGGCCCGAGGCGAGCGTGGTGGCGTTGCCCGTGCCGTACACCCACGTGCCCGAGAGCGTGAGGGTGGGGCTGAAGTGGTGGATGACGACCAAGGAAATGTCGTGCCGCCGGTCGTACTTGTAGGGAAACGCGCGGCCCCCGTTCAGCTCGGGGAAGCGGCGGGTGCTCCAGGCCAGGGTGTAGCCCAGCCAGCCGGTGGTGCGGCCGGTTTTCTTCTGCAAAAACAGCTCGCCGCCGTAGGCCCAGCCCTGGCCGCTGGTCACCTTGCTCTGCCAGTCGCTGTCGGTGGTGTTCAGGAAGCTGGCCCCCTCGCGGTACTCCACCAGGTTGCGCATGGGCTTGTAGTAGGTCTCAAAGCTGAACTCAAACGCCTCGCCTTTGTAGCGCAGCGTGCGGGCCGCACCTAGGCTGATTTGGTGCGCCAGCTGGGGCCGCACCGCCGCCGTGGCCGGCACCCATAGGTCGGTGGGCAGGCCGATGCCGCTGTTGGTAAGCAGGTGGATGAACTGCGTGGTGCGGGCGTAGGCCGCCTTCAGGGCCCACTCGTCGGTGAGCATAAAGCGGGCGGCCAGGCGCGGCTCCAGCGACGGGTAGGCCTTGCCGTCCACGAAGTAGCCGTTCAGGCGCAAGCCGGCGTTCACCTTCAGCCGGTTGCTGAGGCGGTAGTCGTCCTCAACGTACAGGGCGCTTTCGGTGGCCAGCACGCGGCTGCCCAAGGTGGCGCCGCTCCGGGCCGTGTCCACGCGCTCGGTTTGGGCAAAGGCCCCGGGGCGGAAGGCGTGCCGCGTGAGCTGGGCCCCAAACCGCACGTAGTGGTCGGGTGAGGGCGCGTAGTCGAAGTCCGTTTTCAAGCTAAAGTCGCGGATGTTCGAGAAGTAGCGCAGGCTACCGGTGGTGGTTCGGGTGTCGGCCTGGCCTGGGGCCCCAATACGGTCCTCCCGGTCCTGGCCCACGTCGAACTGGTACTGGCTGTAGGTGAGGTGGGTGTTCAGAAACAGCCGGTCGTTCACGACGTGGTTCCAGCGCAGGGCCCCCGTGAGGTTGCCCCAGCCGAGGTCAACGTCGGAGCGGGTGTAGGTGGCCTGGGTAGCGTCGGCGTCGCGGGTGTGGGCGTAGAAGTTGTCGGAGCCCCGGTAGGCGCTCAGGTACAGGCGGTCGCGGCGGCTGAGCTTCCAGTTGAGCTTGCCGTTGAGGTCGTAGAAGTAGTAGCCCAGCGTGCCGGCCAGCTTTTCACTGGCCAGCTGCCGCTTCACAAACGGCCGGGCCACCACGTCGATGTAGGTGCGCCGGGCCGAGACGATGAACGAGGCCACGTCCTTCTTAATGGGGCCCTCCAGCGTGATGCGCGAGGCCACCAGCCCGATGGCCCCCTCGCCGTGAAAGGCCTGGTCGTTGCCCTCCTTCATCGAAATATCGAGCACCGACGAGAGCCGCCCGCCGTAGCGCGCCGGAAACCCGCCCTTGATCAGCTCCACGTTGTTGAGGGCGTCGGCGTTGAAGACCGAGAAGAAGCCGAACAGGTGGGAGGCGTTGTACACCGGCGTGCCGTCGAGCAAAATCAGGTTCTGGTCGGGCGAGCCGCCGCGCACGTACAGGCCGCTGGTGCCCTCGCCGCCGCTCTGCACGCCGGGCAGCAGCTGGAGCACCTTCAGCACGTCGGTTTCGCCCATGAACTTGGGGAGGCTCTTAATCTGGGCGATGGGTACGTTGATGGTGCCCATGCGCGTACTATGGGGCCCCCGGTCCTCGCCCTGGCGGTCGGCCACCACTTCCACGCCGGCCAGCTCGTTGGGCGCGGGCGCCAGTAGGAAGTCGTGGCCCGCGCTGCCGGTGGCCGGGGCGGCCCAGCGGCCGCGGGCGTAGCCCACGTAGCTCGTTGTCAGCCGCACCGAGTCGAGGCCCGCGGTGGGCAGCGTGAGGGAGTAGAAGCCGTAGGTGTTGGTAGCAGTGCCCAGGCCGGTGCCGGCCTGCACCACGGCCACCCCAATGAGGTTTTCGCCCGTGGCCCGGTCGCGCACGTAGCCGCTGATGGTGACGTGGGCCGGCCCTTGGGCACATACGGGCCCCGCGCCGAACCATAAGCCCGGTAACAACCAGCAGTAAGGTAGCTTCATAGAAAGGAAAGGAGGACAGGGTAGCGTCCAGGGGGAGTAGGGGCCCTAAAGTAGCAGGTCGGGGCCCCAAGTATGAGTATTCGATGAGCCGATAGTTACCCATTCAGTTGCTTTCGACCGGAAAAGACTGTGGCCCCCGCCGAGCCCGAAGAGGAAGCTATAGGGCCCCCAGCGCCCTTGCTGTGGTCGAAAAGCCCCGACCAACGGGCAGAACCAAAACCAAACGGCAGCAAAAAGCCCGTCTTTTCTGAAAAAACGGGCTTTTTGCTATTGTTCAGGGCTGCGGCTTACTTCCCGCCGAACATGTATGTCAGGTACAGCTGAAAGACGCTGTTGCGGACGCCTTCGCCGATGTAGAAATCAGTGGCGTTTTTGAAGCTGCCGTTGTAGCGCAAGCCAATGCCCGGTCCGGCAGGCAGCTGGTAGCCCAGGCCCGCGGCATAGCCAAAGTCCACCGTTTTGTAGTCTTTACGGTTGCTACGGGAGTTGCTGGGTGTGGTGGCGTTGCCATCCCGTTCAAACTTGGCCGCTACCAGGTAACCAAACTGGGGCCCTGCTTCGAAGAATAAGCCACCGGCGTTAATGCGCGCCAGCACAGGTACATCAATGTAATGTAGCGTCGCCCGGCTATTAACGGGGTTACCAGAAAATGGATCGATTCCACTGACTTTGTATCCCTTCATGGAGTACAGTAGCTCGGGCTGAATCGAGAAGCCGTCGCTGAGTGGCAGGTTGGCCACGAATCCGCCGTGGAAACCAACCTTATTCTTAAAGTCGAAAGCCGGTGCTTCACTGCCAACCACATTGGTAAGCGAAGCGCCGGCTTTAATGCCAAATGAGGGGCTTTGGGCCTGGGCCGCGGCGGCCGTAACGGCCAGCAGCGCGGTGGCGAGCAGGGTTTTTTTCACGCGAAACGGGTAGAGGATAGGCGTGGAGAAAATGCTGGGTATAGTTTACTTCCCACCAAACATGTAGGTCAGGTACAGCTGGAAGGCGCTGTTGCGGATACCCCGGCCGTTGTAGTATTCTTGGACATTCTTAAACCCACCGTTGTAGCGCAAGCCGATGCCCGGTCCGGTGGGCAGTTGGTAGCCCAGGCCCGCGGCGTAGCCAAAGTCCACCTTGCGGTAGCCGTCGCGGGTGTTGTAAGAAACGGCTGGGCCACTAGCGTTGCCGTCCCGCGCAAACTTGGCCGCTACTAAATAACCAAACTGGGGCCCTGCTTCGAAGAATAAACCGCCGGCGTTAATGCGCGCCAGCACGGGTACATCAATGTAGTGCAGCGTCCTCCGGTTATTGAAGGGGTTACCAGATGGGTCGATTCCACTGGCTTTATAGCCCTTCATGGAATATAAAAGCTCGGGCTGGATGGAGAAAACGTCGCTGAGCGGCAGGTTGGCCACGAATCCGCCGTGGAAACCAACCTTGTTCTTAAAGTCGAAGCCCTCGGCGCCATCCCCAACCGCATTGGTCAGCGAAGCGCCGGCCTTGATGCCGAACGAGGGACTTTGGGCCTGGGCCGCGGTGGCCGCAATGGCCAGCAGCGCGGTGGCGAGCAGGGTTTTTTTCATGTGAAAATGGTAGAAGGTAGGCGTGGAAGGGATGGATAATTGGTAAAAGTACTGGCTGGGTTGCGCGGCTTTGGGGACCTGGGCCGGCGGCAGGGGCCCTAGAGGCAGGGCGCTGGGGGCCCTGAGTTTTTAGTGAGCCGACGCGGGGCCGTTCGGTTGCTTTCGGCCCAGAAAATATTCGGCGTGCCGGCCAGCTACCTGCTTGTACCTATTCAGGTACAAGCAGGCGCTAACTTTGCCCCTTATGAGCAACCCCACTGCCCCCGCCGACGCGGCCCAGCTGAAAGACATCGTGGCCCACGCCAAGGAATACGGCTTCGTGTTCCAGTCCTCCGAGATTTACGACGGCCTGGCCGCCGTGTACGACTACGGCCCCAACGGCGTGGAGCTGAAAAACAACCTCAAGCGCCTGTGGTGGGAGGCCATGACGCAGCTGCACGACAACGTGGTGGGCCTCGACGCCGCCATTTTCATGGACCCCCGCACCTGGGAGGCCAGCGGCCACGTGGCGGGCTTCAACGACCCGCTCATCGACAACCTCGACAGCAAGAAGCGCTACCGCGCCGACGTGCTGCTGGAGGAAAAAGCCGCCGAATACGAAAAAGCCGGCGACCCCGCCCGCGGCGCCGCCCTCACCGCCGAGATGGGCCGCCGGCTGACGGCCAACGACTTGGCCGGCGTGCGCCAGCTCATTATCGACGAGCAAATTACCTGCCCCGTGTCGGGCACCGGTAACTGGACGGAAGTGCGCCAGTTCAACCTGATGTTTTCGACCCAGGGCTCGGCCGTGGACTCGGACGCGCCGCCCGTGTACCTGCGGCCCGAAACGGCCCAGGGCATTTTCGTCAATTTTCTGAACGTGCAGAAGTCGGCCCGCCAGAAGGTGCCGTTCGGCATTGCCCAGATTGGCAAGGCGTTCCGCAACGAGATTGTGGCCCGGCAGTTCATCTTCCGGATGCGCGAGTTTGAGCAGATGGAGATGCAGTTCTTCGTGCGCCCCGGCACCGAGGAGCACTGGTACACCACCTGGAAGGCCGCCCGCCGCCGCTTCCACGAGGCCCTGGGCCTGCCCGCCGCCAAGCTGCGCTTCCACGACCACGACAAGCTGGCCCACTACGCCAAGGCGGCCGTGGATATTGAGTACGAGTTCCCCTTCGGCTTCAAGGAGATGGAGGGCATTCACTCGCGGGGCGACTTCGACCTGACCCAGCACCAAAACCTGAGCCGCAAGAAGCAGCAGTACTTCGACGCCGACATCGACCCCGCCACCGGCAAGGCCTACGGCAACTACGTGCCCTTCGTGGTGGAAACCTCGGTGGGCGCCGACCGCCTGTTCCTGGCCACGCTTTGCGAAGCCTTTGCCGAGGAAACCATCACCGAAGGCGAGGGGGAAGCCCAGCAAACCAAGACCCGCACCTTCCTGAAGCTGCACCCGGCGGTGGCCCCGATCAAGGCGGCCATTTTCCCGCTGGTGCGCAAGGACGGCATGCCCGAAAAGGCGCAGCAAATCTTTGACGACCTGCGCTTTGACTTCCGCGTGACGGTGGAGGAGAAGGACGCCATCGGCAAGCGCTACACCCGCCAGGACCTGATCGGCACGCCCTTCTGCATTGTGGTGGACGGCCAAACGCTGGCGGACGATACCGTGACCGTGCGCCACCGCGACACCCGCGAGCAAACCCGCATGCCCATCAGCGCGTTGCGGGGGTACATTGGGGAGGCTGTAAGCTTTCGCCGCGTGTTTGAGAAGCTGTAATTTCCCGCGTTGGAAGAAACCGGTGAGGGCCCTGTCTTAAAACCTGAAGCTTATGTGGGGACATATCGCCCTCTTTATCATCAAGTACCGCATCTGGCTGCTGAGCCTGATTGGGGTTTCGACCGTGTACATGGCCTGGGTGGCCAAGGACGTGGAGATGACCTACGACTTTGCCCAGGTGGTGAGCCCGAAGGACCCCGACATGGTGTACTTCCAGCAGTTCAAGAAAACCTTCGGCGAGGACGGCAACATCCTCGTGCTGGGCATGCAGGACAGCTCGGTATATAAGCTCAAGAACTTCACGCAGTTCCAAAGCCTCACCGATACGCTGGCCAAGGTGCAGGGCGTGTCGGGGGTGCTGGGCATCACGCGCCTCATTCAGATTGAGAAGGATACGGCCCAGGGGCGGTTCGTGACGGCCCCCGTGTTTAGGGCCCCGCCGCGCTCGCAACGCGAGTTGGATTCGCTGCTGCGGGTAGTGAACAGCATCGAGTTCTACAAGGGCCAGATTGTTGCGCCTCGCTCCGGAGCTACGCTGCTGGCCGTCACGCTCGACCCGGCCTACCTAAACTCCAGCCGCCGGCAGGCGGTGATGAACAACATCCTGGGCCACGCCGGGCGGTTTGAGAAAACCACTGGCATTAAGCTGCACTACGCGGGCCTGCCCTACGTGCGCTCGACGATGACCACGAAGGTGGCCGGCGAGATGAAATTCTTCGCCCTGCTGGTGCTAGTGGTGATGGGCGTCACGCTGTTTCTGTTCTTCCGCACGTGGTCAGCGGTGGTGTTTCCGCTGCTGGTGGTGGCCATCGTTATGGTGTGGTGCATTGCCAGCATCGTGCTGCTGGGCTTTAAAATCAACCTGCTCACGGGCCTGATTCCGAGCATTTTGGTGGTGATTGGGGTGCCCAACTGCACCTACCTGCTCTCGCGCTACCACTACGACTACCGCAAATCGGGCAACCAGGTTCTGGCCATGACGCGGGTAATCCGCAAAATCGGCCTCATCACCCTCATGAACAACACCACCACGGCCATCGGCTTCGTGGTGTTCACCTTCACCGACATCGCCATTCTCTACCAGTTTGGGATGGTGGCCACGATCAACATTTTCGTGGCCTTCGTTATCAGCTTTATCATGATTCCGGCGGTGTTCACCTTACTGCCGCCGCCCACCGAAAAGCAGCTCGAACACCTCGACTCGAAGCCGCTGATGGGCATCATTCACTTCCTCGATTACATCGTGCTCAACCGCCGCGGCACCGTGTACCTGGCGGCGCTGGGCCTGATCGTCATCGCTGGCTTTGGTATCCGCAAGATCGAGGCCGTGTCGTTCATGGTGGACGACCTGCCCAAGTCTAGCTCGGTGAATACCGACCTGGACTTCTTCCAGGCCCACTTCAGCGGGGTGATGCCGTTGGAGTTTGCGGTGGACACGGGCAAGCCCAACGGCCTGCTCAAGCTGCCCAACCTGCAGAAAATCGACCAGTTCGAGAACTTCCTGCGGGCCCAGCCCGAGCTGTCGCCGCCCATCAGCATCGTTACGTTCATCAAGGCCGCCACCCAGGCGTTCTACAACGGTAGCCCGGACTTCTACCACTTGCCCGACAATTCGGACAAGAATTTTATCCTGAGCTACTTGGGCAACTCCAAGGGCACTGGCGCGGGCACCGATAGCAAACTCATCCGCTCGTTCATTGATGGTAAATCGCAGACTGCCCGCATTAGCCTGAAAATAGCCGATGTGGGGTCGCACAAGCTCGATACGCTGGTGAACCGCCGCATCCAGCCCGCTATCGACCGCATTTTCAAGGGCACGGGCATGAAGGTGACGCGCACGGGCACGACGGTAATTTTCACCAAGGGCAACGAGTACGTCATCGGTACGCTGCAGGAAAGCCTGCTGTGGGCCTTTGGGCTGGTGGCGCTGGTGGTGCTGCTGCTGTTCCGCTCGTTCCGCACCATCTTCTACGCTTTGGTGCCCAACATCGTCACGCTCTCGCTCACGGCCGGCATCATGGGCTACATCGGCATTGCCCTCAAGCCCAGCACAGCCCTGATCTACGTGATTGCGCTGGGCATCGACGGCGACAACTCCATCCACCTGCTGGCCAAGTTCCGGCAGGAGATGGCCATCGCGGGGCGCACCGTGCGCGAGGCCATCACCAACACGCTGAGCGAGGCCGGCACGAGCATGATCTACACCAGCATCGTGCTGTTTATCGGCTTCAGCATCTTCGCCTTCAGCGAGTTTGGGGGCACCAAGGCCCTGGGCGTGCTGATGGGGGCCTCGCTGCTCATCACCAACTTCTCAAACCTGGTGCTGCTGCCGGCGCTGCTCGTCACCTTCGAGCACGCCAAAAACGAAACGATCCCCAGCGGGGCCCCCATTCGCCACTACGACGACAGCTACCACGAGGAAGACGACGACATAGACCAGAACCTGCAACGCCTGAGCGTGGAGCGCGCCAAGCCGGCGAAAACGGTTTGAATAGAATATTCAAAAAGAACGTTGTGCTCAGAGGCCGTCACGCAGGGTACAGCGAAGTCGCTTTGCTGGGGGCCCTAACCACGGTTTGCTGCCGCGGCAAAGGTGCTCCGCTGCGTGCTGCACGACGGCCTACGACTAAGTAAAAAGAACAAAAAAGCTAACAGCTACCAGCCATTAGCTAACCGCTCAAAACATGAAATACCCCGAATACAAACAGCCGCTCGACTACGCCAAAGTAGGGGAGGACGTGCTGGCCTGGTGGCAGGAAAACCACATTTTTGAGAAGAGCGTGAGCAGCCGCGAAGGCCAGCCCACGTTCGTGTTCTACGAGGGGCCCCCGTCGGCCAATGGGGCCCCCGGCATCCACCACGTGATGGCGCGGGCGGTGAAGGACATCTTCTGCCGCTACCAAACCATGCTCGGCAAGCAGGTGCCCCGCAAGGGCGGCTGGGACACCCACGGCCTGCCCATCGAGCTGCAGGTGGAGAAGGAGCTGGGCATCACGAAGGAGGACATCGGCCACAAAATCAGCATTGAGGACTACAACCAGCGCTGCCGCGAAACCGTGATGCGCTTCAAGGCCCAGTGGGACGACCTGACCCAGAAAATGGGCTACTGGGTAGACCTCGACAATCCCTACGTCACCTTCGAGCCCGAATACATCGAGAGCTGCTGGGCTCTGCTCAAGAAGCTCTACGACAAGGGTTTTCTATACAAAGGCTACACCATCCAGCCCTATTCGCCGGCCGCCGGCACCGGCCTCAGCTCTCACGAGCTGAACCAGCCCGGCACCTACCGCGACGTGAAGGATACGACGGTGGTGGCGCAGTTTAAGGTGAAGCCGGGCGAGGTGGCGGAGAAGCTGTTCGCCGCCGCTGGGGGCCCTAATGCCGACGTTTTCATCCTGGCCTGGACGACCACGCCCTGGACGCTGCCCGCCAACACGGGCCTGGCGGTGGGCAAGAACATCCCGTACCAGCTCATTAGCACGTTCAACCCCTACACCTTCGAGCCCATCCACGTGGTGCTGGCCCGGGCCCTAGTGGGCCGGTATTTCAGCGAGAAAGGTGCCGCGGCGCCGATGGAAGGCTACGCCGAAGGCGACCACAAGCTGCTGCCGTGGCGCCTGGAGGGCGAATTTACTGGCGCTGACCTTGTTGGCATCACCTACGAGCGCCTGTTCGACCTCACGCCGTTTGAAGGCGAGGAGCGGGCCTTCCGCGTCATTCCCGCCGATTTTGTGACCACGGAGGACGGCACGGGCATCGTGCACATCTCGCCCACGTTTGGCGCCGACGACTTCCGGGCGGCGCAGCTGGCGGACATTCCGGCGCTGATGGTGCCGGATGCCGAGGGCACGCTGGGGCCCATCGTGGACCGCACGGGCCGCTACGTGCCCCAAATGGGCGAGTTTGCCGGCCGCTTCGTGAAGAACTACGACGGCCAGGACGAAACCGCCGCCGGCTACCGCTCGCTCGACGTGGACCTCAGCATCCGCCTCAAGGAAATGAGCCGCGCCTTCAAGGTGGAGAAGTACGAGCACACCTACCCGCACTGCTGGCGCACCGACAAGCCGGTGCTCTATTACCCGCTCGATTCGTGGTTCATCAAAACCACGGCGGTGAAAGACCGGCTCATCGAGCTCAACAAAACCATCAACTGGAAGCCCGAAAGCACCGGCACCGGCCGCTTCGGCAACTGGCTGGAAAACCTGGTGGACTGGAACCTGAGCCGCTCGCGCTATTGGGGCACGCCGCTGCCCATCTGGCGCACCCAGGACCGCACCGAGGAAATCTGCATCGGCAGCATCGCCGAGCTGAAGGCGGAGATTGACAAGGCCGTGGTGGCCGAAGTCATGACCCACAACCCCTACGCCAACGGCGAGAAAATTGACCTGCACCGGCCCTACGTGGACGATATTTTCCTCGTTTCGCCCAGCGGCCAGCCCATGTACCGCGAGCCGGACCTCATCGACGTGTGGTTCGACTCGGGGGCCGTGCCCTACGCCCAGTGGCACTACCCGATTGAAAACGCCGACGTTTTTGCGAAGAATTTCCCCGCCGATTTCATCGCTGAGGGCGTGGACCAAACCCGCGGCTGGTTCTTCACGTTGCACGCGCTGGCCGTGATGCTGGAAGACTCGGTAGCGTTTAAAAATGTGATTGCCAATGGCTTGGTGCTGGCCAAAGACGGCCAGAAGATGAGCAAGCGCCTCGGCAACGCCGTGGACCCGTTTGCCACCATCAAGCAGTTTGGGCCCGACGCCACCCGCTGGTACCTCATCGCCAACGCGCCACCGTGGGACAACCTCAAGTTTGACCCCGCCGGCGTGGTGGAGGTGCAGCGCCGCTTCTTCGGCACGCTCTTCAACACGTACTCGTTTTACGCTCTGTACGCGAACCTCGACGGGTTTGAAATCGACGAAAACAACCGCGTGGCGCACGCCGACCTGAGCGAGCTGGACCGCTGGATTCTCAGCAAGCTCCAGTCGCTCATCGCCGAAGTGCGCTTGCAGCTCGATAGTTACGACCCGACGAAGGCCGCCCGCGCCATCCAGGACTTCGTGACCGACCACCTCTCCAACTGGTACGTGCGTCTCTCGCGCCGTCGCTTCTGGAAGGGCGAGCTGACGACCGACAAGCGCGGCGCCTACGAGACCCTGCACGAGTGCCTGAGCACCGTTTCGCAGCTTATGGCGCCCATCGCGCCCTTCTTCGCCGAGTGGCTTTACCGCAACCTGAGCGGCGGCCAGGGCCCCGAATCGGTGCACCTCACGCTGCTGGCCGAGGCCGACGCCACCCGCCTCGACGGGGCCCTGGAGGAGCGCATGGAGCTGGCCCAGCGCATCAGTTCGCTGGCGCACTCGCTGCGCAAGAAGTCGGTGCTGAAGGTGCGCCAGCCCTTGCAGCGCATCCTGGTGCCAGTGCTGAATGACACGACCAAGGCCCAAGTAGGCCTGGTGGAAGACCTGATTTGCGCCGAAATCAACGTCAAGCACATTGAGTTTCTCGACGATGAGAGCGGCGTGCTGGTGAAGTCGGTGAAGCCGAACTTCAAGCGCCTGGGCCAGCAGTACGGCCCGCGGCTAAAGGCCGTGGGGGCCCGGATTCAGGCCATGACGGCGGCGGAAATCAGCAAGCTGGAGAAGGAGGGAAGCCTCGCCGTGGAAGTCAACGGTGAGCCCATCACCCTGGCCCCCGACGATGTGGAAATCCGTACCGACGACCTGCCGGGCTGGCTCGTGGCCACCGATGGGCCCCTGACCGTGGCCCTCGACGTGACCCTGACCGACGCGCTGCGCCAGGAAGGCCTCGCCCGCGAGCTGGTGAACCGCCTCCAAAACCTGCGCAAAGACTCGGGCCTGGAAGTGCAGGACCGCATCCGCGTGACGCTGGCCGACCAGGAGCCCGCCCTGGCGGCCGCCGTGGCCGCGTTCGGCGATTATATCCGCACCGAAACGCAGGCCCTGGCCCTCGATTTTGCGCCGGAAGTAAGCGGCGGCTCGGTGCTCGAATTCGACGACTTCGCGGTGCCCGTGCGCCTCGAAATCGCAACCAACTGAGGCTGAACGACTCGCCGGGGCCCCAAAACCCCGGCGGGTTTTCCGCCGCACAAATGCCAAATAAGCTCGTCTTTAATTGTACAAAAGGCCAGTAAATCAGTTATAAAAGGTACAAAAAGCCGATCAGCCGGTTCCCCGTTGCTCCGGCAACTTCCCGGCCCGCCGCCATGCAACCAACCCGCACCACCCGCCCCCAAACGGCGCTCAAATTCTTCCTGCTGGCCCTGCTGGTCATCGGCCTCGACCAGTTCTCGAAGTGGGCCGTGCACACCTACATGCTGCCCGGTATGCCGGGCGAAATCCCGCTCATCGGCCACTGGCTTAAGCTGCACTACACCCTCAACCCCGGCATGGCCTTCGGGGTGGAGCTGCCGCCGCCCTACGGCAAGGTGCTGCTCAGCGGCTTCCGTCTGCTGGCCGTGGGGGCCCTGAGCTGGTACATTGTGAAGCTGTGCCGCGAGCGGGCCGCGGCGGGCTTCATTGCCTGCATGGCGCTCATCCTGGGCGGGGCCGTGGGCAACCTGGTCGATTCCATTTTCTATGGCTTGCTCTACAAGAACGCGCCCTTTGGGGCCCCCACGCCCTGGTTCCACGGCCAGGTGATTGACATGATCTACGTCGACATCTACGAAGGCTTTTTGCCGCAGTCGTGGCCGCTGCTGGGCGGAAAATACGTGTCGCTGTGGCCCATTTTCAACATCGCCGACTCGTCCATCTTCATTGGCGTTGCCTTGATTTTGCTCAATCAAAGCCGGTTTTTCCAGCAGGAGGAAGCTAGCCCGCAACCCGCGCCCGGTGCGGCCGAAGCACCGGCCACCCACTAACTTCACGTCCCCGGGGCCCCTAGGCTTCGGGGATTTTTCTTGCTTGCGGCTGTCCTTCGTTGCGCTGCCCTCCACTTTCAATGCCCATGCCCCAACCGCTACTCACCGTTTCCAACCTCACGCTCGATTTCCTCAGCCACCGCGGCCACACCCGGGCCGTAGATGGCGTGTCGTTTGAGCTGAGCCGGGGCGAGACGGTGGCGATAGTGGGGGAGTCGGGCTCGGGCAAATCGGTGACGTCGCTGGCCTTGCTGGGGCTGATCCCGATGCCGCCCGGCCGGCTGGTAGCGGGTTCGGCCGTGTTTCAGTCGGGGGCCCTGGGCGAAGTAGACCTGTTGGCCCTGCCCGAAAAGCAGCTGCAAAAAGTGCGGGGCAACGACATCGGCATGATCTTCCAGGAGCCGATGACCTCCCTGAATCCGGTGCTCACCTGCGGGGCCCAGGTGGCCGAGGCCCTGCTGCTGCACACCGCCCTCAACAAAGCCGAGGCCAAGGCGCGCACCATCGAGCTGTTCACCGAGGCACAATTGCCGCGCCCGGCCGGCATCTTCGCCAGCTACCCGCACGAGGTATCGGGTGGCCAAAAGCAGCGCGTGATGATTGCCATGGCCATGGCCTGCCGCCCCGCGCTGCTCATTGCCGACGAGCCCACCACGGCCCTCGACGTGACGGTGCAGGCCCAGATGCTGCGCCTGATCGACGACCTGCGGCGGCAGCACGACACGGCGGTACTGTTCATCACCCACGATCTGGGCGTGGTGGCCGAAATCGCCGACCGGATATTGGTCATGTACCGTGGAAAAGTCGTGGAACAGGGCCCCGTGCTGGAAATTTTTGAAAATCCCCAACATCCGTACACAAAAGGCCTTTTAGCGTGCCGTCCGCGCCTTTCCGTGGGCCTAAAACGGCTCCCCGTGGTGGCCGATTTCATGGCAGAAGACGCTAGCGGGCTCCTCACAGCCCAACCCGCGCCTGTGGTGTCCTTGGAGGATGAGGTACTTACGGATTCATCGCCCGAAATCGAGGCCCAGCAGTTACGGGATAATTCCGGTACCACCAAAACGTTCCCCGTGGAACATCTGCGAACGACCGTGGAACAACCCGCGCCGGCTGGGGCCCCCACCGGCCCCGCGCCGCTGTCTAGGGCCTCCGCCGGGGCCGCTCAGCCGGGCATTTTGGGTCCCCAGCCACTGCTCCAGGTCGAGAACTTGCAGGTGCACTTCCCGGTGCGCAGCGGCTGGTTTCAGCCAAAAGCTGTGGTGCGGGCCGTAGACGACGTGAGCTTTACCCTGCACCCGGGCGAAACGGTGGGCCTCGTGGGGGAGTCGGGCTGCGGCAAAACCACCCTCGGCCGGGCCCTGCTCCGCCTTACGGAACCTACCGCGGGCCGCATCTTGTTTGAAGGCACCGACCTGGCCCGGCTACCGGCTGAGGAATTGCGCCGCCGTCGGCGCGAGTTCCAGCTGGTATTCCAGGACCCCTACGCGGCCCTCAACCCGATGCTGACGGTGGGAGAGGCCATCTGGGAGCCCATGCGGGTGCACGATGTGGGAGGCACCCGGGCCGCGCAAAAGGCGCGGGTGCTGGAGCTGCTGCAAATTGTGGGACTGCGCGAGGAGCACTTCCAGCGCTATCCGCACGAGTTCAGCGGCGGGCAGCGGCAGCGCATCTGCATTGCTAGGGCCCTGGCTCTGCAGCCTAAGCTGATTGTGTGCGACGAGTCGGTGTCGGCGCTCGACGTATCGGTGCAGGCCCAGGTGCTGAACCTGCTCAACGACCTCAAGCGCGAGTTCGGCATCACTTACCTTTTCATTACCCACGACCTGTCGGTGGCCCGCTTCATGAGCGACCGGCTGCTGGTGATGCACCAGGGCCGCATTGTGGAGAGCGGCCCGGCCGCCGCCATCTACGCCCACCCGCAGCACGCCTACACCCAGGGCCTGCTGGCCGCCATCCCCAAAGACAGCTTGGCCGACATCCGGGCGGCTGTGGCGGGGCGGGCGGCTTAGGTAGTTATCAGTTGTCGGTTGTTAGCTTTTATTTGAGCGAACAGCCCCAACGACTGGCAACTGACAATCGGTAACCAGCAACTAAAAATCTACGCTTATAACCTCGCGGCCACGGCCGCGTTTTACACACCTACTGCTGGGCCCCGTCCGGCTTCTCCGCCCGCCGCCTCGGCTCAATTCACTTATTGGCGGCCTACGTTTTAAATGGAACCAACGAATCCCCCCCGGCCGGCCCGCGCCAAGCGCGAACAGCCCGCCCCCGCGCCCATCACCCAAGAGCTGGTGCTGCGCGCTTTTATCGACAACCCCGACAAGGTGCTGGCCTACCGCCAGCTCTCGCGCCGCTTGGGCGTGACCACCAAGCAGCAACGCGAAGAGATATTCGGCTACCTCAAGAAGCTGCGCCAGCTCGGGGCCATTACGCTGCTCCAGAACGACGAGTACCGCCTAGCTGACGTCACGGTGGCCCCCGTGCCAGAGCAGCCCGCTAAGGGCAAGAAACCCGCCAAGGCCGGGGCCCCCACGAGCCGTGCTGCGAGCCGCGAGCCAGTAGCTGAGTTTGGCCAGGACCCCATCGTGCACCGCCGCCGCGAGGCTGGCTTCGACTACGTAGGCGGCGACTCGCGGCCCAGCCGCGACGCCAACACCGTCATCGGCACTGTGGATCTGGCCACGGCCAACTTCGCTTTTGTGATACCTGAGGCGGAGGACGCCGACGACATTCGGGTGTTCACTGATCAGCTCAAGTTTGCTTTGCAGGGCGACGTGGTGCGGGTGCGGATGCGCGGCTCGCGTGACGGCCGGCCGGTGGGCGACGTGGTGGAGGTGCTCAAGCGGCAGCGCCCCGAGGTAGTGGGCCGCCTGCAAGTGCAGGGTACGCTGGGCTTCGTGAAGCCCGACAATCGCAAGATGTACTTTGATGTGTTCGTGCCGCCGCACTCCTTGGGTGACGCCCGCAACGGCGACAAGGTGCTCGTGCGCATCGTCGAGTTTCCGGAGGATAGCCACCGCCAGCCGGTGGGCGAGGTGGTGCGCAACTTTGGGCAGGCTGGCGGCAACGAGGCCGAGATTAACGCCATCATGGCCGAGTTCGGGCTGCCGTTCGAGTTCCCATCGGAGGTGGAAGAAGAGTCGGAAGCCATTTCCGACGTTATCCCTGAATCGGAAGTAGCCTTGCGTCGCGACTTCCGCCACGTCACCACCTTCACCATCGACCCGGCCGACGCCAAAGATTTTGACGATGCGTTATCCATCGAAAAGCTGGAAAACGGCAACTGGGAAATCGGTGTCCACATCGCCGACGTGACCCACTATGTGCGCCCCAACACCGAGCTGGAGCGCGAGGGCAAGCACCGCGCGACGTCGGTGTACCTCGTGGACCGCGTGATTCCAATGCTGCCCGAGCGGCTCTCCAACGGCCTCTGCTCGCTACGGCCCAACGAGGATAAGCTGACCTTTTCGGCCGTGTTTGAACTCGACGAGAACGGCAAGCTCTATGAGTCGTGGTTCGGCAAAACCATCATCCACTCCGACCGTCGCTTCTCGTACGAAGACGCTCAAGAGCGTATCGAAACCGGCGAAGGCGACTACACCGAAGAGGTGAACACGCTCAACGGCATCGCCAAAAAGCTGCACGCCCAGCGCTTCAAGCAGGGAGCCATCAGCTTCGAAACCCAGGAGGTGAAGTTCCGCCTTTCCCCCGATGGCAAGCCGCTCGGCGTGTACGTGAAGGAGCGCAAGGACGCGCACAAGATGATCGAGGAGTTCATGCTGCTGGCCAACCGCAAGGTGGCCGAGTTCGTGTTCAACCTCAAAAAGACCAAGCCGCGCTACACCATGGTGTACCGCACCCACGACGCCCCCGAGCCCGAGCGACTCCAGAACTTCGCCCTCTTCGCCCAGAAGTTTGGCTACACCCTCAAGCTGGATAACCCCAAAAAGGTGAGCACCGAGCTGAACACCCTGAGCGAGGAAGTGATGGGCAAGCCCGAGCAGAACGTGCTCCAGGGCCTGGCCATCCGCACCATGTCGAAGGCCATTTACTCGACCGAGCCGCTGGGCCACTTCGGCCTGGCGTTCGCGCACTACTCGCACTTCACCTCGCCCATCCGCCGCTACCCCGACATGATGGCCCACCGCCTGCTGGAGCACTACCTGCTGGGCGGCAAGAACGTGCCCGTGGAGCCCGTGGAAGACGAGTGCAAGCATTCGTCGGCCCGCGAGAAACTGGCGGCTAACGCCGAGCGCGCCAGCATCAAGTTCAAGCAAGTTGAGTTCATGGCCGACGAGATTGGTAACGTCTTCAAGGGCGTGGTATCGGGCCTCACGGAGCGCGGCATGTACATTGAGATTGAGTCGAACAAGTGCGAAGGCATGGTGCGCCTGAGCGACATTCCAGGCGACACCTTCGAGCTGGACAAGGACAATTACCGCATCGTGGGCCGCGGCAGTAAGCGCATCATCCAGTTCGGCGACGAGCTGGAAGTGGTGGTAAAGTCGGCCAACCTGCTCGACCGCACCATCGACTTCGACCTTGTGGACAACCGGCCCGACGACGTGAAGCGCCGCGAGGCCGAGGAGCGCAAGGCCCAGCGCAACGCCCCCCGCGGCTACCGCGAGCAGTCGGGCGGCGGCTATAAGGGTGGTTCGAAAGGGGGCCCTAAGGGCGGCAACCGCCGCCGCTAGCCGGGGCCCTAACTGCCCGTGAAAAGCCCCGCTGCCCACTCCTGGCGGCGGGGCCTTTCTTTTAGAACGAACTTTGCGAACCTACACTTTAACCCCTGCGAAACCTCGCGCGCAAGAACCCTTGGACCTCCCCGCTCACATCACCGCCGCCCTCGCCGAGCTTCATTACGGCGAAGCCCCCGACACGCTCTACGACCCCATCCGCTACATCATGGGCCTGGGCGGGAAACGCATCCGGCCGTTGCTCACGCTGCTGGGGGCCCACCTCTTCACCGACGACCTGGGGCCCGTCACCAAGCCCGCCTTGGCCACCGAAGTCTTCCACAACTTCACCCTGCTGCACGACGACCTGATGGACCAGGCCCCGCTGCGCCGCGGACAGCCCACGGTGCACGAAAAGTGGAACCCCAACGTGGCCATCCTCAGCGGCGACGTGATGCTGGTGCGGGCCTACGAGCTGTTCTTCGACGTGGCCCCAGCGCTGCTGCCGGTGGTGCTGCGCCGCTTTAGCCAGACGGCCGCCGAGGTGTGCGAGGGCCAGCAGTGGGACATGAACTTTGAGACCGAAGCCACGGTCAGCATCCCACAGTACCTGGACATGATTCGCCTGAAGACGGCCGTGCTCCTGGGCTTCTGCCTCGAGCTGGGGGCCCTACTCGGTGGGGCCCCCGCCGAGGATGCCGAGCACCTACGCCAGTTCGGTACCGACATTGGCCTGGCTTTCCAGCTGCGCGACGACCTGCTCGACGTGTACGGCGACGCCGCCACGTTTGGGAAGCGCGTAGGGGGCGACATCGTGTCGGATAAGAAAACCTACCTCCTCCTCACGGCCCAGGCCCAGGCCAGCGCGGCCCAGCGCGCCGTGCTGGCCCGGCACATCGGCCAGCCCGTGGCCGACGCCGACGCCAAGGTAGCCGCTGTCCGCGCCGTGTACGACGAGCTGGATATCCGGCCCCAGACCGAGGCCCTCATCAATGAGTACTTCCAGCAAGCCCTGCACCACCTGGCCCGCGTGGGGGCCCCCGATGCCCGCAAACAACCCCTGCACCACCTCGCCCTCCAGCTCATGGAACGCGAAAAATAACCCGCCGTGTTCAACCCCATCATCGTCCTCATTGCCCTCACGGTCCTCGTGTCGGCCTACGCTTTTTCGAAGCCCGAATTCATGAACGCCTGGATTCTGGAGCCGGCGCTCATGGCCCGGCGCGGGCAGTGGTACCGCTTCCTCACCTCTGGCTTTCTGCACGCCGACTGGGGCCATTTGCTCTTCAACATGTTCGCCTTTTACTCCTTCAGCCCGGTGGTGCTGGGGGCCCTGGCGGGCAACTTCGGGCAGCTGCCCGGCCTGGGCTGGTTCCTGCTGCTCTACCTGGGCGGCATCATTCTCTCCGACGTGCCCACCTACTACCGCCACCGCCGCGACGCCAACTACCGCAGCCTGGGGGCCTCGGGCGGCGTGTCGGCGGTGGTGTTTGCCAGCATCCTGCTGTTTCCGGTGGCGCCGGGCGGCGGGGGCATCATCATCTTCCCCATCCCGTTCCCCATCCAGCCCTTCCTGTTCGGGGGGCTCTACCTGCTCTACTCCTGGTACCAGGGCCGCCGTCAGGGCGACAACATCAACCACGATGCCCACTTCTACGGGGCCCTGTTTGGCGTATTGCTCATGGCAGCGCTGCTGCCGGCGGCCGCCCCGCAGTTTTATATCCAAGTGAAGCAATTTATCTATTCAAAATTCTAATAATCAATTGTTTAGGTATTAGAATCTTATTGTTGCACACCCATTTTCATTAAAGCGCGTAGAAGGGGGCACATTCACCACTTTCACCTGATTCTGATGCGCACTTTCAACTCTTCCGTCGCCTCGCGCGTGCCCCTCGCCACGCTGCTGTTGCCCTTCCTGCTTCTGGCCACTTCGTGCAGCCGCTACAACGACAGCGGTAGCCTGGCCATCTGGGGCTACGTGCTGCTGGCCCTCGACGTATTGGCTCTGCTTGACGTCTTCCGCCAGCCCTGGGACATTGGCAAGAAAATCCTCTGGGCCGCCATCATCTTCTTTTTCCCCCTGGGCGGCCTGATCATCTACTACCTCTTCGCTGGCCGCGGCAAATAGCCCGTTCCGGTTAGGATAAACGCAAAGGGCCGGCCCGTCATCACGACGGGCCGGCCCTTTGCGTTTGGCGCGGGGTGGCGCGGCTACTGCAACTGCTTGCGCTTTTCGAGGCTAGCCGCACGGCGCAGCAGCTCCCCCGTATTCGTAATTTCAGTCAGCTGCCAGTGGTCGCCGCGGTGCAGCATTTTCACTTCCACCACCATCGTGGTGTCGTAGCGCGGCTGCGAAAACTCAAGGCCTACCAGCGCCTGCTCGCCCTGCTCGTTGGCGTACTTAATGCCCTTAAACTTGCTGTCGGGGCCCACCACTTTGCCTGCTAGTCCTAGAATGGATACGTTCACGCCGCGCTTCGGTGCGGCTGCTGCCGCCGCTTCCAGCGAGCCCGTCTCAACGTAGCGTAGCACTTCCTTGCGGGCCGCGCCGGCCAGGGTAGGTTTGAGCAGGCGCAGGGCCCCGCCCATCATCAGGCCGCCGCCCGGCACCAGGGCCGTCAGCAGCGAGCCCTGGTTGGCCACGTTGTCGACCAAGTGGGAAGTGACGCTGCCCACATCCACGAACTTCTCGAAGCTGGCCACGTCGTGTGCCTGCACGGCCGCCGCTGCCTGCACCAGGGCCCCAGTTGGGCCATCCTTTTTGCTTTTCACGTAGTAATAGGCCCCGGCTGCCAGCGCCAGCAACACGATAAAGAACAACAGCTTTTTCATGGGTAAGCGAATAAAAGCGCGGAATCGATGAGAAATGGTGGAGAGCCACAACGCTAGTAGTAGATACCCAAAAGTACCTGTGCCCACCGCCGGCGCGAAATATTTTGCTCGGCAATTATCAGTGCGCATCCCGCGCTAGCCCTTGCCAATGCCACCAACCCACCGCCCCATTAATACTGCCGCCCCCAGGGCCCCTGAGGTGCACGGGCACCGGGGTTGCCGGGGCCTACTGCCCGAAAATACTCTGCCCGGTTTCCTCCACGCTGCCGCCCTGGGCGTGGATGTGTTGGAGATGGATGTAGTCATTTCGGCCGACCACCAAGTGGTGGTGTCGCACGATCCGTGGCTGGCCGCTCACCTGTGCCGCGACGCGGCGGGCCACTGCATCACCCCCGCCCAGGAGCGACAGTACAACCTCTACCAGATGCCATACGCCGCCATCCGGCAGTGCGACTGCGGGAGTGAGCCCCACCAGGGCTTCCCGGCGCAGCAGCCCTCGGCCGCACCAAAGCCGCTGCTGCGCGAGGTGCTGGCCGCTACCAAAGCCTTGCCCCGCCCGCCCAATTGCCCGCCCCTGCGCTACTCCGTGGAGATAAAGTGCACCCCCGCCGGCGACAACCATTACCACCCCGAGCCGGCGCAATTTCTGGCCTTGGTAGCAGCCGAGCTGGTAGCCGCCGGCGTGCTGGCCCGCACCACCCTGCTGTGCTTCGACCCGCGGGTGTTGCGCTTAGCCCGTGCCCAATTCGGCTCCGGACTAGCCTTGTGCCTGCTCAGCGAGAACGGCCAACCCTGGCCCACCACCATCGCGGAGCTAGGCTTTCAGCCGGACGTATTCGGCCCAAATTACGAGTCGGTCACTGCGGCCGCGGTAGCAGAGCTGCGTCGTTTGTACCCGGGCACGGGCCTTGTGCCGTGGACTGTAAACGACCCCGCGGACATGCAGCGCCTACTGGCGATGGGCGTCGAAGGCTTGACCACTGACTATCCAGACCGCCTGCTTGCCGTTCTGGGGCCCAGTAAGTGAATTGTAACAAATAAAACCGTTTGTTACAATTTATGATACAAAACACATCTTTGTAATTAAATTACAATCCGTGTTCATTACACAATCTGTTTATTACGAATTGTAACATAAGTTATTTCTACTTACATTTTTGCTTTGTTACGGTATTTGATACATCTTTGTATTACTCGTTCTGACTCATTATCTAGATGCCACATCAAGGCGAAATCCTTCAAGAAGCCATCAAAAGCAGCGGTATTTCCATCACACGCATTGTGGAGGAAATGGGCATTACACGCCCTACCATTTACCGTAAATTCAAAGAAGATACAATAGACTACAATTTTGTAAAGCGAGTCGGCGATGTTATCGGACACAATTTTGCGAACGATTTTACAGTTCCGCAACAATCATCCTTGCCTTTTGTAACACCGCCGGTTAGCGTTACAAATCGTACCAGTGTTACACCACGTGTAACACCACCCGTTAATGCCGATAATAGCCTTCCTGGGCAGTTATTAGCCCTCCAGACTAAGTACATCGCCTTGTTGGAAGCATACAATGAGCTGCTCCTAAAAGTGTACGGTCCTCGTTAACAAAAATGTTCCACGTGAAACAATTTTGTTGCTAATTCAATAAAATAAATTAAGCCGGCAGTTACAGGAAAACTACTTCCTTAACTACCGCTTCGCCTACCTCTGTGTTGATGAGCTCTAGAACTTTTGTCTTGGCCATCATTAGCTCGTGCTTCAA
This sequence comes from Hymenobacter nivis, assembly GCF_006439025.1. Taxonomy (GTDB): domain Bacteria; phylum Bacteroidota; class Bacteroidia; order Cytophagales; family Hymenobacteraceae; genus Hymenobacter; species Hymenobacter nivis_A. The sequence goes on along the minus strand of NZ_RCYZ01000008.1, from coordinate 158,049 downwards.
GGGTGCCGATGTGAGCCGGACGAAAAGCTTGCCTTGGTGCACGTACACCTCCTTGGTTTTAAGGGCTACCGGTTTCCCCATCACGCGCTCCCAGCTGGCTACCACTGTCACCTCGTTCAGCTTGCCTTGTAGGCGGTAAGTTTTTACGAGGGCTGCCAAGCCATCTTTTAAATCGATGACGTCGTTGCGGCGGGAGGATGCGGAGGGGCCTGGTTTTTTCACGGAGGGGCGGCAGAGCCGGTAGGGGAGAGGGCCCCCGTAAAAACAACGGGCGCCTCCGCTCGGCCTGTGGCTGGGGTAGACTGCAAAGGTACTACGGGCCCCGGGGCGGCTTGCGCTTAAAGCTGCGCGGCAGTGCCGCCTTGCACCTGAAACCGGCGGATGTCGCCGCGCACGTTGGATAACGCCTGATCGGTCCGCGCCAGGTTGGTGTCTGTCAGAAATACTTGGCCGAAGGTGTCATCGGCTACCAGCTCGAGAAGCCGGGCAATGCGCTTGTCGTCGAGCCGGTCGAAGATGTCATCGAGCAGCAGCAGGGGCTTGGCAGCCGCTGTGCCCGCCGCGGCCAGCCGGGTAGTCAGTATTTCAAATTGGGCCAGCTTAAGGGCAATAGCGTAGGATTTCTGCTGGCCCTGCGAGGCATAGCTTTTGACCGGCAGGCCGTCCATCAAAAAAACAAAGTCGTCGCGGTGGGCCCCGGTGGTAGTGCGCTGCATCACCAGGTCGCGGCGCTCGTTTTGGCGCAGCAGTTCACCAAACCCGGTTTCCAGCAGTTGACTTTTATACGTAAGGGAAATCTCTTCCCGTGCGTCGGCCAGTTGCTGGTAGTGCTGCTGGAAGATGGGGGTGAAGCGCTCCAAGAACGCGGCCCGCTGTTGGCTGAGGTCAGTGCCCAGCGGGACGAGTTGGTCATCGATGGCCAGCAAGTAGTCGCGGTCGAACCCGGCTGATGGGCGCTCGGCGGCTTGCTTCAACAGGGCGTTGCGCTGGCGTAGTAAACCGTTATAGGCAATGAGCACATCTAAGAACCGATGGTCGAATTGCGAGAGCAAGCTGTCGAAGTACTTGCGGCGCTCCTCGCTGCCCTCGCGGATGAGGTCAGTATCGTAAGGAGAGACCAACACGGCGGGGTACCGGCCAATGTGGTCGGCCATGCGTTCGTAGGGCTGCTTGTCGTGGGTCAGGGTCTTTTTCTGCCCTTGGCGCAGGCTGACCTGGATAGTTTCGCCTTCGGAGCCTTCATTAGTGCTGAATTTTCCCTTAACTACAAAAAAGTCAGCGCCTTGCTTAATGCTGTTGGCATCGACAGCCGTAAGGGCACTCTTTGTCAGCGATAAATAGTGAATGGCGTCGAGTAAATTGGTTTTGCCGCTGCCGTTATCGCCGATAAAGCAGTTCAGGCCAGGGGAGAATTGCAGCGTTGCCGCCTCGTAATTCTTGAAAAAAAGCAGTTGCAACGAGTCTAAGGTCATCGGGTTGTCGGTAGTACGGGCAGTTTTACGTAATTTCGCCCTCCCAACGCGAATAACCTATACGTGCTATGGCGGATACGAAAGTAAAAGAGGCCCCTAAAAATGCGCCCGGCGCGCCCACTGCCAACGGCAATGGCAAAGCCCAGCAAGTAGCCACCGCGCCGCAGCCCGACGCTGCCAAGCCGGGGCCCGACCGCCCGGTGGAAGCCGAAGGCGGGACCGAGCCCCAGGCGCAAGCCGTGGCCAACCCCACCTTCCCCAAGGAAACCTACCTGCGCTGGTACGAGCAAATGCAGCTCATGCGTAAGTTTGAGGACAAGGCTGGCCAGCTTTATGGCCAGCAAAAAATCAAAGGTTTCTGCCACCTCTACATTGGCCAGGAGGCGTGCGTCGCCGGGGCCGTGTCGGCGCTGGAGAAGGGCGATAAGTACATTACTGCTTACCGCGACCACGCCCACCCGCTGGCCTTGGGCACCTCGCCCAACGCCGTGATGGCCGAGCTGTACGCCAAAGCCACCGGCTGCTCGAAAGGCAAAGGCGGCTCGATGCACATGTTTGATAAGGAAGCGGGCTTCATGGGTGGCCACGGCATCGTGGGCGGCCAGATCCCGATGGCCGCGGGCATTGCCTTTGCCGAGCAGTACAACAAAACCGGTAAGCTCTGCATCTGCTACATGGGCGACGGCGCGGTACGCCAGGGGGCCCTGCACGAGGCCTTCAACATGGCCATGCTGTGGAAGCTACCCGTCATCTTTGTAGTAGAGAACAACGGCTACGCCATGGGCACGTCGGTGCAGCGCTCGTCCAACGTGACGGAGCTGTACAAGCTGGGCCTGAGCTACGACATGCCCTCGCAGTCGGTGAACGCCATGCAAGTGGAAGACGTGCACCACGCCGTGGCGCAGGCCGCCGAGCGCGCCCGCGCCGGCGAGGGCCCCACGTTCCTGGAGTTTCGCACCTACCGCTACAAGGGCCACTCGATGAGCGACCCGGCCAAGTACCGCACCAAGGAAGAGTTGGAGGAAAAGCGCAGCCAAGACAGCATTGAGGCCGTGCGCCACACCATCCTGGAAAACCAGATGGCAACGGAAGACGACCTGAACGCCATCGATGAGCGCATCAAGGGCGAGGTGCAGGCCGCGGTCGATTTCGCCGAAGCTTCGCCGTACCCCACGCCCGACGAGTTGTTCAAGGACGTGTACGTGCAAGAAGACTACCCTTACATCCACGACTAATTGCGCTGCCGAGGAACTGCTCATCCGGCAGGGTCCGATTCGTCCCTTTCAGGCTACCATGTCTAAAATCCCGTTCACTGGCAAAAGCCAGCAGGCCCGCCAGGGGCAAGTGCAACCGGCCGTGCCCGCCGACCCGCTGGCCCCGGCCGAAACCTACGCCACGGAGAACCCGTTGCTCGAAGACCCCGATGCCCTGGCCGCTCGCATTGTGGAGTCGGAGGATTTCGTGCGCAACAACCGCACCTTGCTGCTAGGCATCCTGGCGGCCGTGGTGCTGGCTGTGGTCGGCGGGTTTGGCTACTACACCTGGCGTGGCCAGCAAACCCAGAAAGCACAGACGGCCATGTTCCGGGCCGTGGATGCCTGGGAGGCAGACTCGCTGAAGAAAGCTATGAAGGGCGACGGCCGGTCCCCCGGCCTGGTCACGGTGGCCAACGAGTACGGTAGCACGAAGGCTGGCAACTTGGCCAACTTCTACGCAGGTGTGGCGGCGCTGAAAGAAGGCAAGTACAAGGATGCCCTCGACTACCTAGAGGATTTTAGCTCGGACGACTACTTGGTGCAGAGCCGCGCGTATGCCCTGATGGGCGACGCGCAGCTGGAGTTGAACAAGCCCAAAGAGGCCGCCGACCTCTACGCCAAGGCTGCCGACCACAACGCCAACGAGTACTTCTCGCCCAGCTACCTGATGAAGGAAGCCACGGCCCGGGAAATCGCCAAGGACAACGACGGGGCCATGAAAGCATATGACCGTATTCTCAACGATTACCCCGCGGCCCAGGAAGTTGCCGAGGCCCGGCAGTTCAAGGCCCGGCTGCAGAAATAGCCGCTGCTGACGTTGCAATCCAAATGCGCTTCCCCAACCGGGAAGCGCATTTTTTGTCTTTAGCCCCGCAGCTGGGGCCCCCGGGCCCCACCTTTACCCTTCTTAAAAATCCGTGCTGCCACGGATATAAAATTCAACCAGCGCTTTTATGGCCACCTCCCTGCAACACCTGAGTACCTACGACGCTTCTAATTTTATCGATATCACCGACAAGCGTTTTGGCTTGGTGGTGGCCGACTGGAACCGCGAAATCACCGACGCGCTGAGCGCCGGCGCCTACGACACGCTGGTGAAGCACGGGGCCCTGGCCGAGAACATCTTCCGAAACAGCGTGCCCGGCAGCTTTGAGCTGACGCTGGGGGCCCAGTTTTTGGCCCAGCACGAAGAAATTGACGCCGTGATCTGCCTGGGCGTGGTGATCCAGGGAGAAACCAAGCATGACGACTACATCAACCACGCCGTGGCCCAGGGCCTCACCACGGTGGGGCTGAAGTACAACAAGCCGGTAATTTTTGGGCTTGTGACCACCAACACCCTGGAGCAGGCCCAGGACCGCGCCGGCGGCAAGCTCGGTAACAAGGGCGTGGAGGCCGCCGTGGCCGCCATCCAAATGTTGAGCTTCTGAGAAGGTTAGGCGAAACGGGAACGCGCTTATTACCTTTGTGGGGCGGGGTGAAGGACCTGTGAAACCTGCCGGCGGCAAAGTGGATGGGGCCCCTGGTAAACTATTTAGCAGCCGTTGCCGTTGCTTTGCCCACTCACAGTTTGTACGCCCGCTTGTTCTGAATATTCCTTTCCTTTACCATGACCGAAGCAAACGTCCGCTATTCGCGGGAAGACTTAAGCGAATTCGACCAGATCATTCAGGAAAAACTGGTGGCCGCCCGCCGCGAGCTTTCCTTCATTAAAGAAACGCTGACCCGCCGCAACGACTCGGGTACCGATAACACCGCCTCGTCGGCCAAGGTGCTGGAAGATGGTGCCGATACCGCCGAAAAAGAAAGCATGAACCAGCTGGCCTCGCGCCAGATGAAGTTTATCCAGCAGCTGGAAAACGCCCAGGTCCGCATTAAAAACGGTACGTACGGCGTGTGCATCGGCACGGGTAAGCTCATCCCCAAAGACCGCCTCCGCGCCGTGCCCCACACCCAGCACTCCATCGAAGCTAAAATGGCGCGCCGCGACTAGGCCCCCACGCCTGGCGCTTAGCGCACCCGCAGTCGGTACTGAATACATTCGGTGATCAGAGCGGCCGGCCCGGCCGGGCCCCGCATCTGACCCACCAGTTATTCGGTACCGACTGTTTTTTTTATTAATTTATTCCTTACCAACCGTACCGTAGCGATACGGCACTTAGCCACTGTTCCCCATGGGCAAGCAACATTTTTCGAAAGACAAGAACGACCGTCGCGGCGGTGGTTCCAACGGCTCCGGCCGCCCTTCTTCCAGCGACCGGCCCAGCGGCGAGCGGCGCTCTTTTTCGGGCGACCGGCCCAGCGGTGACCGCCGCCCCAACACGGGCCCCGGGGGCTTTGGTGGCGGCAGCCGCGGCGGTGAGCGCGGTGGCAGCGGCCGCGAGCAATCGGGCGGGAGCAGCTACGGCGGCGGCCGGCCTTCGTTCGGTGGCAGCCGCGAGCAGTCGGGTGGCTCCAGCTACGGCGGCGGGCGGCCCTCGTTTGGCGGAGGTGGCCGCGAGCAATCGGGTGGGGCGGGCAGCCGGCCTTCGTTTGGGGGCGGTGGCAAGCGGTTTGGCGGCGATGCCGAGCGGCGGCCCTACGGACAGGGCGGTGGCAGCAGCTTCGGGGGCCCCCGGCGCGACGAGCGCCCCGCCAGCAGCAAAGAGCAGCGCACCGGCACCAGCTACGGCCGCACCGAGCGCAGCCCCGAGCGGCCCGCCCGCGAAGGCTTCGGCCGCAACGGCGGCGAGGCCAATGAGCGCCCCGCCCGCCCCTACCAGCCCCGCGAGAACTGGAGCGGCCAGCCCTACCGCCAGGAAGGCCGGCCGGCCGTGCCCCGTGGCACGCCAGGCGAGCGCAACCGAAAATTCCAAAAGCAAAACCCCTACGGGGCCCCCGAGGGCGAGGCCGGCGCGAGCCGCAGCACCACGGGCACGGGCTTCGGCCGCAGCACCCCCCGCGAGGAAAGCGCCCCGCGCTCGGCCGACGAGCGGGGCCCCAACCGGCCCATCCGGGCCGCCCGGCCCTTCGAGGCCAACCCGCCGCAGCCCCGCGAGGAGCGCGGCGACGACCGCAGCAGCCGCCCCGACCGCAATGACCGCAACGCGGGCGGCGACCGGGACGGCAGCCGCGACCGGGGCTTCGGTGGCGGACGCGGCGGCGAAGGCGGCTTCGAGCGCAAGTTTACCCCGGGTGCTTTTGGCCGGCGCGACGGGGCCCCAGCTGCCCCGCGCAGCAACGGCGAGCGGCCGGGTGGCTTCGCTGAAAAGCGGGCCTTCGGCGGCGAGCGCGACGCGGTGCGCGTGGGCAATGCCCGCCCCGACGGCGACGAGCGCCCGGCCCTGGGCAAGTTTGCGCAGCGCCGCGAGGAGCTGAAGGCCCAGGAGCGCAGTGTACGCCGCTCAGGCACTGGCTACGGCACGACCATCCAAACCAACCGCGCCGATAAGCCCCGCTTCGGCGAGCGGCCCGGCGAGGCCCCCGACTACAAAAACCTCAAGCACTACGAGGCCGACCCGAACCGCGGCAACAAGCGCCGCCGCGACCAGGAAAACCAGGACTTTGCCACCGACGAGCTGCGCCTGAACCGCTACATCGCCAACGCCGGCATTTGCTCGCGCCGCGAGGCCGACGCGCTGATTGCTTCCGGCGAAATTCGGGTAAACGGCGAGGTGGTGACGGAAATGGGCTACAAAGTGCAGCCCACCGACACGGTGCAGTACGGCAAGACCAACCTCAACCGCGAGAAATCGGTGTACGTGCTGCTGAACAAGCCCAAGGATTTCCTCACCACCACCGACGACCCGGAGGGCCGCCGCACGGTGATGGAGCTGGTGGCCAACGCCTCGAAGGAGCGCATCTTCCCGGTGGGCCGCCTCGACCGCAACACCACCGGCCTGCTGCTCTTCACGAATGACGGCGAAGTGGCCCAGCGCCTCTCGCACCCCTCGCACAAGAACAAAAAAATCTACCAGGTCGAGCTGAGCACCCCGCTCACCGAAGACGACCTGCGCAAGATCGGCGAAGGCATCGAACTGGAAGATGGCAAGGCCGAAGTAGACGACGTGGCCGTGGTGGCGGGCAACGCACACTTCGTGGGCATCGAAATCCACATCGGGCGCAACCGCATCGTGCGCCGCATTTTCGAACACCTGGGCTACGACGTGGTGGCCCTGGACCGCGTGCAGTACGCCGGCCTCACCAAAAAGGAGCTGCCCCGCGGCAAGTGGCGCTTCCTGAGCGAGCAGGAGGTTATCCGCCTGAAGTACTTCATGTAAATTGTTGAATGGCTGGGGGTTAAATCATTGTCAATTGCACTGCCAATGATTTAACCCCCAGCCATTTATTCATTTAACTCATGCACACCCTGGTCCTCGACATCGGCAACACCGCCATCAAGGCGGGCTGCTTTGCGGGCGCGGCGCTGCGGGAAATGGTCGCCGGCCTCACGGCTGACGAGGTGGAGGCGCTGGTGCGGCGCTGGGGCCCCCAGCACCTGCTCATTGCGTCAGTAGCAGAGGAAGCGGCCCGATGGGCCCTGCGCTTGCAGGGCCTGGTACCGGGCCGCATTTTGCTGTTTGCGCCGGGCGCCACGCCCGTGCCGCTGCGCAACGCCTACGCCACGCCCCTCACCCTGGGGGCCGACCGCCTGGCCGGGGCCGTGGGGGCCGCCGCCCTGCGCCCGGGGCGCGATACACTGGTGCTCGACGCCGGCACGGCCCTGAAGTGCGACCTTGTGACGGCCGACGGCACCTACCGCGGCGGCAGCATCGGGCCGGGGCTGGCCATGCGGCTGCGGGCCCTGCACGAGTTCACCGGCCGCCTGCCGCTGCTGGCGCTGCCCGCCCCCGATGCAACGGTTCCGCTGGTGGGCGACTCTACCCCGGGGGCCCTGCTGAGTGGCGTGGTAAACGGGGCCGCTGCCGAAGCCAACGGCCTGATTGCCGCCTATCGCCAGCAGTATCCCTCCCTGGGCGTGCTGCTCACCGGCGGCGATGCCCCCCTGCTAGCCAGCCGGCTGGCAGGCCCTATCTTTGTTGTGCCCGAACTGGTGCTGCTCGGGCTTTACCGGATTTTAGCCTATAATGTTGAACAATAAGAACGTGGGCCGGCGGTTGCTGTTGGCAGGGGGGATGGCGGCGCTGGCCGGCGGGGCGCAGGCGCAGGGCCTGGGCAACTCGCCCTATTCGCGCCTCGGCATTGGCGAGTACTACCCCAACACCGGCGGCGTGCGTCAGGAGGGCATGGGCGGCGTGGGCCTGGCCGCGCCCAACGCCATCAACGTGAACGACTTGAACCCGGCCCTGCTTTACTACACGGCCCGCACCACCTTCGAAGCGGCGTATAGCGGGCAGTACAAAACGGTGAAAAACGCGGCCGCTTCCACTAAGGCGGGCAATGCCACCCTGGGCTACCTCTCGCTGGCCGTGCCCCTGAAGCGCCGCTGGGCTGCCTCCGTGGGCCTGCGGCCGCTGAGCACCGTGGACTACGAAACCAACGTGCGCAGCACCATCGTGGGGGCCCCCCGCGACTCGGCCCTGACGCGCTACTCGGGCTCGGGCGGCATCTCGCGGGCCTACCTGGCCCAGGGCGTGCACGTCACCCGCGACCTGAACGTGGGCTTCACAGCGGCCTACGTGTTTGGCACCGTAGACGAAACCACTGGCACCCGCATTGTTCTGGCCGACGGCTCGGCCAGCCAAACCACGGAAGACCGCCGCCACGTGCACTACTCCGACTTCGACTTCCGGGCCGGGGTGCACTACCGCCACAACCTGGGCAAGGACCTGCGCATGAACCTGGCCGGCGTGTACAGCTTCCCCGCCAACCTGGGGGCCCGGCGCACCACCACCCAGGAGCGGCAGGACGTGAACGGGGCCACCATCGCCGGCACCTCCGTGCAGACCGAGGACGTGAACGGCACCGTGAAGGTGCCCGCCCTGGCCCAGCTGGGCATCAGCCTCGACAACGACAAGAACTGGAGCGTCAGCGTGGACGCGGCCCAGCAGCAGTGGTCGAAGTTCTCGAACTTTGGCGTCGTTACTACGCCGCTGCGCAACACCGTGCGCATCGGCGTGGGCGGCGAGTTTACGCCCGACCCAGGCTCGGTGGAGCACTACTTCCAGCGCGTGAACTACCGCGTGGGCCTGAACGTGGCCCAGCTGCCCTACCAGCCCGCCGGCAAAACGCTCTACGACCGCTCGATAAGCTGGGGCTTCGGCTTCCCGCTGCCCACCTCCTCGCCCCTCGAAGCCACCACGTTCAGCCTGGCCTTCACCTACGGCATGCGCGGCAACACCGACCTGCTGGCGGCCGGCACCGGCGCCAGCAACGTGCAGGAAAACTACGTGAAGATGACGTTTGGCGTGACGCTGAACAACCGGTGGTTCATCAAGCGCCGCCTGCAATAGCCGTGGGGGCCCTGGCACTGCGCGCACGGCCCGGGTGCCGCCGGGGCCCCACAGCCGGCTGGCTGGCCGGTGGCCTGCTGGCGCTGGCGCTGGCGCTGGTGGGCTGCGACGAGCAAAAGGCCGTGGGCCCCACGCTCGTTTACAAGGGCCCCAACATGGAAAGCACCAACGTGCTGGAGCTATTCAGCGACTCGGCCCGGCTCCAAGTTCGCCTCACGGCCCCGCTCGAGCAGCGCTACGAAAACGGCGACGTGATCTATACCAAGGGCGTATCCGTTACTTTTTACGCCAAGGATAAGTCGGTGGAGAACACCCTGACGGCGCGCTACGGCAAGCTGGAGCAGGCCAAAAACCTGTTCACCATGCGCGGCGACGTGCGGGTGGCCAACGTGCCCCAGCAACAAAAGCTCTTCACCGAAGAGCTGTTTTACGACCGCAACAAGGGGCAGATTTACACCGATTCGGCCATGTTCGTGCGGGTCGAAACGCTCACCGAGCGCCTCACCGGCTACGGCCTGAAGGCTAACCAGAACTTCTCTTCCTACCGCATCACCAAGCCCGAGGGCGTGTTCGCCATCGACCAGTCCGTGGCCCCGTAGGGGGCCCCACTGCCCATGAAATTCGACAAAGACCTGCTCCGCACCGTGCTCTTCGCCGTGGGCGTGGTGGCCATGGTCATCGGCATCTACCAAACGCTGCTCTACGACGACCTGGGCCGCAACTATTGGATTTTTATGATTGCCTCGGCCTGCTGGATGCCCCTGATTTATTGGCGGCAGAAGGACACGGTGGCTGCCAAGCTGGCCGAGCAGGCCGCCAAAGCGGCCAAAACCGCGCCCAAAGCGCCCAAAGGCAGCAAGCCTGGCGGGGCCCCCAAGGGCGGCAAGCCCGCCCCGCGCCGCCGCTAGGGGGCCCCGGCTAGGATAAACCGGGGATTTCTGGTTATTTTGCGCCTCTTTTTGACTCTAACCGATTAGTTTTCTTTTGACAAGTACATGGCGTTAATCAACACGATACGGGAAAAATCGGGCTGGGCCGTGGGCACGGTGGCCATCGGGATGCTGCTCTTCATTGTGGGCGGCGACCTGGTGGGCGGCAAGAACAAGCTCTTCGGCGGCAGCGACACGGTGGTGGGCGAAGTGGCCGGCCAGAAAGTAGAGCTGGCCGACTACAACAACGCCCTGGAGCAGGCTAAGCAGCAGTTTACCGCCCAGCAGCAGCGCCCGCCCGACGACCAGGCCCTGGCCTACCTGCGCGACCAGGCCTGGAACCAGACCATCTACCGCCTGGCTTTCCAGCCTGAGTGGGACAAGCTGGGCCTGGCCGTGAGCGACGACGAGCTAGTGGACATGGTGCAGGGCGACAACATTAACCCCGGCATCAAGCAAGCCTTTACGGATCCCAAAACCGGGCAGTTCGACAAGGCGCGGCTCATTGAGTACCTCAAAAACCTCGACAAGCTGCCCCCCGAAAGCCAGGCCGCCTGGCGCAACTTCGAGGCCAATCTGCCCGCCGACCGCATGGCCAACAAGTACAACAGCCTGCTGAAGAATTCGGTGTACGTGACCACCGCCGAAGCCAAGCGCTTCAACGACGATCAGAACGCCAAGGCCACGGTGAAGTACCTGTTCGTGCCCTACGCCAGCATTTCCGACTCGGCCGTGAAGGTGACCAACGAGCAGCTGCAAGCTTACCTCGACAAGCACAAGGGCCAGTACAAGGTGGAAGACGGCCGCTCGGTGGAGTACGTGAGCGTGCCCGTGGTGGCCTCGAAGGAGGACAGCGCCGCCGTGCGCAGCACCATCGGCACCCTGGCCACGCAGTTTGCCTCGGCCCCGGCCGACTCGCTGTTTGTGAAAATGAACTCGGAGCAGCCCTACAACAAGGCCTTCCGCAGCCCCGCCGACCTGCCCGAGGAGCTGCGCAAGCAGATGCCCTTGGCGGTAGGCAAGGTGTACGGCCCCTACGCCGAGAACGGCACGTACTCGCTCTACAAAGTGACCGGCGAGAAAGAGGGCCCCCAGTCGGCCCGCGCCAGCCACATCCTCATCAAGCCCGAAGCCCAAACGCCCCAGGCCAAGGCCGCGGCCAAAGCCAAGGCCCAGGACCTGATCAACAAAATCAAGGGCGGGGCCGATTTCGCGGCGCTGGCCCGGCAGTTTGGCACCGACGGCACCAAGGACCAGGGCGGTGACCTGGGCTGGTTCACGAAGGGCCGCATGGTGCCCGAGTTTGAGAAAGCCGTGCTGGGGGCCCCCGTGGGCCTGCTGGCCGCACCGGTCGAAACCTCGTTCGGCTACCACGTGGTGAAGGTGACCGCCCCCACCACTACGAAGACCTACCAGGTGGCCGAGGTGAAGAAGGCCATCGTGCCCAGCGACGCCACCCGCGAGGCCGCCTACGCCCACGCCCAGCAGCTCAAGGGCCAGGCCACCGACCTGGCCAGCTTCCGCCAGCTGACCACCAAGGACAAGACCCTGCAAAAGCAGGAGGCCCCCAACCTCGACCGCAACGCCCGCAGCGTGAACAACCTGCAAAACGCCCGCGACCTGGTGCGCTGGGCCTACGGCGCGGGCCCCAGCGGCGACACCAAAATCGGTGACGTTAGCGAGGTGTACGAGATTGGCGACCAGTACGTCATCGCGGCCCTCACCGGCACCCAGGCCAAGGGCGAAGCCACCGTGGCCGGCCTCAAGCCCCAGCTCTCGGCCCTGGTCCGCAACGACCTTAAGGCCCAGCAAATCATGGGCAAGCTCGGCAAAACTGGCACCGTGGAGCAGCTCGCCGCCGCCTACGGCCCCACCGCCCAGGTGGGCACTGCCGAGGGCGTGGCCCTGGGCACGGGCACACTGCCCAACGTGGGCTTCGAGCCCCTGGCCGTGGGCGCCGCCTTCGGCCTGAAGCCCGGCCAGCACTCGGCCCCGCTGCAAGGCGAGCAGGGCGTGCTGGTGGTGGAGCCCGTGAGCGTGGCCCCCGCCGCCGCGGCCGCCGACCTGAAAGCCGTGCGCCAGCAGCTGGCCCAGCAGCGCGGCAGCCGCCAGGACGGCCTGATCTACGAGGCCATCAAGGCCCACGCCAACGTGAAAGACAATCGCTCGAAGTTCTTCTAAGCCGCTTCGGCTAAGGTTGCGAAAGGGCCGTTCCTCCGGGGGCGGCCCTTTTTTTGTGGGGCCCTGGCCGGCAGTTTGTACCTTGGCTGGCCAACCTTATCAACCCCCTCCGCCGCCATGCAGCCCAAGGCCACCATTTCTTTTGCCAAGCGCGGCCTCATCGGCTTGCTGCTAGTGGCCACCGGGCTGGCCCTGGCCTTGGTTTTCAAGCAGCGCAGCCCGTGGCCCGCCGAGGCAAAGCAGCTGACGTACCCGCTGGCCCTGGTGCTGGGCATGGGCGGGGCCGTGCTGCTGAGCAGCTACGTGCGGCAGCAGCCCTTGCGCGCCATGAAAACCGAGCTGCTGGGGGCCGCCCTGATCGTACTCGTGCTGGTGCTGGGCCGCTTGGCTTTAGTCCGTTGAACGAACCCGCCAAACCCGGGCGTTAGGGCCCTGCACCCACTCTTGCCGTCTGCCATGCGTCCGTCCCACCTGCTGCTGAGCGCGGCCCTGCTGCTCGCCGCCCCGGCCCGCGCCCAGGGCCCCAAAACCTGGGGCCCCGCCGACGGCACCGCCCTAGCAAAGGACTACGCCCGCCGCGGCGAGCCGGAGAAAGCCGTGTTCCTGCTGGACCGGTTGCCCGCGGAGCAGCAAACCAGCACCGAGCTGTTTCCGCTCTACCTGCAAGCCCTCACCGACCTCAAGCGCTACAAAGACGCCGAAAAGCTGGCCAAGAAAGCCGTGAAGCTGCACCCCGCCGACGCCACCTACGGCGTGGCCCTGGGGGGGGCCCTGCAAGCCGGCGGCGAAACTGCCGGGGCCGACAAGCAGTGGCAGCGCGTGGTGAACCAGCTGACGCCCGACCAGGTGGGCCCCGTGGCGGCCGAGTTTAGCCGGCGTGAGCTGCCGGCCTGGGCCGAAAAAACCTACCTGCGCGGCCGCGCCCTGGCCCGCAGCGAAACCGAGTACGGGCCCCAGCTCATCCAGCTCTACACCCAAAGCCAGCAGCAGGACAAGCTGCTGGCCGAAACCCTGCGCCTGGTGCAGCAGGACGAGCAGCAGCTGCCCTACGTGCGCAACATGCTCCAGAACGCGCTGAAGGAGGAAAAGGACTTTGACGCCCTCGAAAAGCAGCTGCTCAGCGCCGTGCAGCAGCACCCCGAGCAGGCCGCCTACGCCGAGCTGCTGCTGTGGCTGCAAGTGCAGCGCCACGACTTCGTGGGGGCCCTAATGCAGGCCCGGGCCCTCGACCGGCGCGGGCGCACCCAGGGCAGCCGCGTGCTGGAAGTAGCGTCCATCGCCCAGCAAAACAAGGACTTCGAAAGCGCCCTGGCCGGCTACGACTACGTGCTGAAGGAGTACCGCACGGGGCCCCTCTACAACGTGGCCCGGCAGGGCCGGCTGGCCGCCCGCGAAGACCAGGTGCGCAGCACCTACCCCGTGGACCAGGCCCAGGTGCGGGCCCTGGCCACCGAGTACGAGCAGCTGCTGGCCGAGCTGGGCAGGGCCCCCGAGGCGGCCCAGGTGCGCCGCCGCCTGGCCGACCTCTACGCCTTCCAGCTCGGTGACCAGGCCAAGGCCATGACGCTGCTTCAGGCCGTGGTGGACCAGCCCCAGGCCCCTGCCAACTTGGTGGACGAGGCCAAGCTGACCCTCGGCGACCTGTACCTGCTGCGCGCCGAGCCCTGGGAGGCCACGCTGCTGTATTCGCAGGTCGAAAAAACCGAGAAGGAAGCCCCGTTGGGCTACGAGGCCAAGCTGCGCAACGCCCGCCTGAGCTACTTCGCCGGCGACTTTAAGCTGGCCCAGAGCCACCTGGACATCCTCAAGGAAGCCACGACCCGCGAAATTGCCAACGACGCCATGCAGCTCTCGCTGCTCATCGCCACCAACACCGTGGAGGACACCCTGGGCCTGGCCCTGAAGGACTACGCCGCCGCCGAGCAGCTCGTGTTCCAGAACAAGCTGCCCGCCGCCGTGGCGGGCCTCGACGCGCTGCTGGCCAAGTACCCCGGCCACTCGCTGAGCGACAACGCCTACTACCTCAAGGCCCAGCTGCAGCGGCGCATGGGCGACTTCCCGGCCGCCACCGCCACCCTCGACCGCCTGCTGGCCGGCCCGGCCAACGGCGTGCTCAGCGACGACGCCCTGTTTTTGCTGGCCCGCATCCAGGAAGAAGACCTCCACGACCGGCCCAAGGCCCAGGCCCTCTACGAGCAGGTGCTTACCAAGTACCCCGGCAGCATCTACGTGGCCGAAGCCCGCAAGCGCTTCCGCAAGCTGCGCGGCGACGGCGTGCAGTAGGGCCCCGGGCGGGCCCGGCCAAAAGCCAGCCCCTGGCTGTGGCCTCGGGGCGCGGCCATCAGCCGAAAAACACGAACAGCAGCCCCAGGAACACAATGAAAACCACGTACATCAGCCCATCGGTGAGGATGTACTGGCGGTAACGGCGGTAGAAGTCGCGGAGCTTGGACATGGCGGGGGTGGGGGCCGGCGGGGCCCCGGGCAAAGGTACGGCCGCCGCCCGGGCAAGGGTTTGGGCGTACTTTCGCCCGATACTCCTTCCGCTAATCTATCCTTTCCTTTGATGCCGCCCCCCGCCGCCAAAAGCTGGAACTTTGCGCCGGCCCCCGCCCCGGCGCTGGTGTCAGCCATCACCGAGGCCCTGCCCGTGGGGCCCGAAGTAGGGGCCCTGCTCGTGCAGCGCGGCCTCGACACCCCCGAAGCTGCCGCCGCATTCATTTACTCTGACCTGCGCCAGCTGCCCGATCCGTTTTTGCTGCGTGACATGGACCGGGCCGTGGATCGCCTCGTGCGGGCCCTGGAAACCGGCGAAAAGGTGCTCGTACTCGGCGACTACGACGTGGACGGCATTACGTCGGTGGCGCTGGTCATCAGCTACCTCACGCCCTTGTTCGGGGCCGAGCGCCTGCGCGACTACATCCCCGACCGCTACACCGAGGGCTACGGCATCAGCCACACCGCCGTGGACCTGGCCGCCGCCGAAGGCTTCGGCCTGATCGTGGCCCTCGACTGCGGCATCAAGGCCCTGGAGCCGGTGGCCTACGCCGCGGCCAAAGGCGTCGATTTCATCATTTGCGACCACCACCTGCCCGGCGACGAGCTGCCCGAAGCCGTGGCCGTGCTCGACCCCAAGCGCGAAGACTGCTGCTACCCCTACAAGGATTTGTCGGGCTGCGGCGTGGGCTTCAAGCTGATGCAGGGCCTGGGCCAGCGCCTGGGCCGCGACACGGCCTTTCTCTACGACCTGCTGGATTTGGTGACCGTGAGCATTGCCGCCGACGTGGTGCCCGTGACGGGCGAGAACCGCGTGCTGGCCGCCCACGGCCTGCGCCGCTTCAACGAGGAAGCCCAGTTGCTGCGCCCGGGCCTGGCCGCCCTGCGCGAGCTGGCCACCCTGCGCGAGGGGCCCCTGACGCTCAGTAGCTTGGTATTTGGCTTCGCGCCGCGCATCAACGCCGCCGGCCGCATGGGCGACGCCCGCCGCGCCGTGGCCATGCTGCTGGCCGCCGACCAGCAGGAGGCCCGCCACACCGCCGAAGTGGTGGACCGCATGAACCAGGAGCGCCGCGGCTCCGACCAGGCCACCACCCAGGAGGCCCTGGCCCTGATTGCTGCCAGCCCTGCCCTGCAAGCCGCCCACGCCACGGTGCTCTACAAGGCCGATTGGCACCAGGGCGTGCTCGGCATCGTGGCCTCGCGCTGCCTCGACCAGTACTACCGCCCCACGGTCATCCTCACGCAGCGCGACGGCAAGGCCACGGGCTCGGCGCGCTCGGTGGCGGGCTTCGACATCCACGCGGCCCTGGAGGCCTGCGCCCCGCTGCTGGAGCAGTACGGCGGCCACCGCGCCGCCGCCGGCCTCACCCTGAAGGTCGAAAACGTGCCCGCGTTCCAGGCGCAGTTTGAGGAGGTGGTGGCCCGCACCCAGGCCACGGCCCACCTGGTGCGGCCCGTCGAGATTGACGCCCTGCTGCCCGTGGACCGCATCACCGAAGGCTTCTTGCAGGATTTGCGGCCCCTGGAGCCCTTCGGGCCCGGCAACCCCAACCCGGTATTTGCCACGGCCCGCGTGCTGGCCGTGCCCGGCAGCGCCCGCGAAGTGGGCAACGGCCACCTCAAAATCCGCCTCGTGGCCGCCGATTCCCCCGGCCCCGCCGTGGAGGTCATCGGCTTCGGCCTGGCCGGCTACCTGCCCCAGATCAACGAAGGCCACCCCTTTGATGTGTGCTACACCCTGGAAATGAACGAGTACCGCGGCAGCCGCCACGTGCAGCTGCGCCTGCTGGATTTGCGCTGGGCGTAGGGCCCCCGGGGCCTTACGCCCGGATGTAGTCCGCGCTCAGAAAATCAAATACCAGCGGGCGCAGGTCGCAGCAGCAGCTGCCTTCGTCGGCCAGGGCGGCGGCCTGGGTCAGGTCGAAATAACCGGCTACGGAGGCCAGGTAGGCCGAGTTGACGGTTTGGAAGCCCATGGACCACTGGGCGAAGCAGCGCTGGTCCACGGGGCCGTCGGCCAGCTTGGTTACGTGCGTGTGGCGGGCGTCGCGGCGGATGCGGGCAAAGATGCCGTGCACCTCGTCGGCGGGGCCCTCCAGCACTTGCAGCAGCCCGCCGTCGCAGTGCAGCAGCAGGCCCGTGAGGCCGTGCGCCGTGTTCCAGGCGCGCGATTTGGTGAGCACCGCTTCCAACTCGTGCTCGTTAAGAAAAACGGTGGCCGAACTTTGGTAAACCAGGCGGTGCAAGGGCGGGGAAGTAGGCATAGGCGAAGGAAGCAAGGAGAACAAGGACCAGGCCGGGGGCAAAACGTAACCGGCCGGGGCCCTCAAAAACGTGGCCGCTCTGAAAGGTAAGCCCCGTGCAGCCCGGCCGGGACTTTTTCTAAAGCCCTCTGCACCCCACTATGTTTTGTGAATATTCTGCTATTCGGCGAAATATGGGAGATAGGGCCCCAAGCCCTCCCGATACCCCGCCCGGTGCTGTAATTTCAGCCAAGGAACAATCCTAGGAAAAACTAAAATTGTCCACAAGTGCTGCGAAAGAGCATTTAAGAGCATGACAACTCCGGGGCCCCAAAGCCTGCGCAAAGGGCCCCGCCTAGCTGAACGCCATTTTAAATGGCGAGTTGCAGTTGAAAAGATTGATCAAAAAATATAACGATTTTAATTTTGCATTTCACTGCGCAGGGGTAGAACTCAGCGCCGGGCCGACCATGCCCACCACACCAGCAGGGCTTGCAGGGGCAGGCGGCCCCAGGCGGCCCAGGCCGGCAGGCCCATCGGGCCGGCTTGCTGGGCCATGTACACGTTGGCCGGAAACACGGCCACCAGCAGCAGCACCAGGCCCAGCGCAGCCACCCAGCGCGTGGCCCCCAGCAGCAGCCCCAGCCCGCCCGCTACTTCAAAAAAGCCGCTGATGTACACCAGGGCCAGCGGCGCGGGCAGCGCCGGCGGCATGATGCGCAGGTAGGGCGCGGGCTTGAAAAAATGCAGCAGGCCCGCCCCCACGAAAACGGCCGCCAGCGCGTAGCGCGAAACAAGGTGTAGCACAGCGGCAAAGAACGGGCCCCGGGGCCCTACGCGGGCACGCTCTGGGGCACGTGGCGGATCAGGGCGGCCAGGCCCTGTGCAAGGGCCCGGGCCGCCCGGTGCGCTTCCACGGAGGCCACGCCGGGGGCTTCGAGCACAGCTAGGTGCGGGGCCAGCAGCCGGGCCCCCAGCAGCTGGAGCGAGGGCCGCAGGCGGTGGGCCAGCGCCGCCAGCACGGTGAGGTCGGTGGCGGCCTGGGCGGCGCGCAGCTCGGCCAGGGCCCCGGGCATGTTGGCGTGGAAAGCGGCCAGGATGCGGTTGATGAACACTAGGCTGCCATGGGCCGTTTCGCGCAGCTGGGCCAGGTCGAAGAGGGGCCCGGGGCCCTCCCCATCGGGGCCGGCGTTGGGGGCGGGCAGCGGGGGTTCGGCCTCGGCTCCGGTTTCGATTTCGGCCAGGCCGGGCAGGGCCTCGCCGAGCAGGGCGGCCAGCTTGGCCAGCAGCTCGGCTTCTACATAGGGCTTGGCCAGCGTGTCGTTGAGGCCGGCGGCGCGGTACTTGTCGGCATCGGCGCGGAAGGCGTTGGCCGTGAGGGCTAGGATGGGCGTGGCGGCCCGCGCCGGGTCGGGGTGGGCGCGCAGGCGGGCGGTGGCTTCGAGGCCGTTCATGCCGGGCATTTGGATGTCCATCAGCACGGCGTCGTAGGCGTGGGCGGCAAACAGGGCCAGGGCGGCGGCCCCGCTGGCGGCCACGTCCACGGCCACGCCGTGGCTGGCCAGCAGCAGTTGGGCCACTTCGGCGCTCACGGGGTTGTCTTCGGCCAGCAGCACGCGGCGGCCGCGCATGGCCCCGTGGGCGGGGGCGGGCGGCGGGGCCAGGGCGGCGGCCTGCTCGGCGGCGGCGGCCTTGGGCAGCGTGATGGTGAAGGCAAAGGCGCTGCCCTGGCCCACTTCGCTCTGCACGCGCAGGGCCCCGCCCATCTGCTTCACCAGGGCCCGGCAGATGCTCAGGCCCAGGCCGGTGCCCCCAAAGTGCCGGGCCGTGTCGGCGTAGGCCTGGGTAAATTCCTCGAAGATGGCCTCTAGCTTGTCGGGCGCAATGCCGATGCCCGTGTCGGTGACGCGGAACTCGGTGGTGGTGGTGGTGTCGGTTTCGGAGAGGAAGTAGCCGCCCACCGTGATGGTGCCCCCGGGGGGGGTGAACTTGATGGCGTTGCTCATCAGGTTGAGCAAAATCTGGTTGAGCCGGTAGGGGTCGCCCACCACCCAGGGGTGCTCGCACGACGCGCTCAGGCGCGTGCCCACCACCGTGATGCCCTTCTGCTGGGCCAGGATGCCCAAGGGCTGCACGGCGTCGCCCATGCTCTCGCACAGGTTGAAGGCGGTTTGCTCGAGTTCCAGCTGCCCCGAGGTGATCTTGGCCATGTCGAGCACGTCGTTCACCACCGAGAGCAGGTGCTGGCCCGTGTGCTGGATGGTGCCCACGAAGCGCTGCTGATCGGGGGCGAGCGGGGTTTTGGCCAGCAGCGCGGCCATGCCCAGCACCCCGTGCAGGGGCGTGCGAATCTCGTGGCTCATGTTGGCCAAGAAGTTTTCGCGGGCCGTGGCCGCGGCTTCGGCCGCCAGCTGGGCCGCTTTCAGGGTCGTGATGTCGGTGCTCACGCACAGCACGTGGGCCGTGCCGTCGGGCTGCACCAGCGGGCACTTCATCGACTGGTACCAGCGCACCTCGCCGTTGGGCAGCGTCAGGCGGTCCGACACCATCAGCGGGCGGCCCAGGGCCACCACTTCGTTATCCGACCCGTCGAACGAGGTGCGCTCGTCGGGCTGGATGGCCGCCGTGGCCGTGGCCGTGCCCGCCAGCTGCTTCACCAGTTGGCGCAGTTCCAGCATGGCCCGGTTTTGAAACACCACCCCGGCCTGGGGCTTGCGCACGTAAATTAGGTTGGGGTTGAGGTCGAGCACCTGGGCCACGAAGGCTTGCTGCGCCTCCACGGCCGCTTCGCTGGCCCGGGCCTGGGCCTCGGCCTGGCGCCGGCCGCTCACGTCCAGCCCGTAGCTGATGACCACGCGCAGGGCCCCGTCGGCGTGAAAAACCGGCTGGTACGAGCGCAGCCAGTGCATGGGGGGGCGAGTGCCATCGCCCGGCCACTCCTCCTCCCAGTCCACGCCCACGCGCTGGGCCACGGCCCGCTGAAACATGCGCTTGCGGCGCTCGGCCAGGGCCCCGGGCAGGCCGTTGGCCCGGCAGTATTCGGCGAAGGTTTCGCCCAGATCGGCCTTGCGAATCAGCGAATTGCCGGCCGGGTTGCGGTAGGTCAGGCGCTGGTCGGCGTCGAGCACCGACACGGCAGCCGGCATGTGCTGGAGCAAGGCTTCGTAGAACGTGTGCTGCTCGCGCAACTCGGTTTCGGCCGCCCGCAGCTTCGTCACGTCCGTCAGGTAAAACAGCGTGTACGTCTCGCCGTCCTCCTGCACCGGCACCACGCAGACCAGGAAGCTGTGCCCGGCCACGGCTAGCTCGTGCTCGCTCGATTCGCCGGTGCCCCACACTTCGGCGGCCGTGGCGTTCATCCACTCCCGCACGGGCGTGCCGGGGCCCCCCACCAGTTCGGGCACCCGAAACGAGGCGTCGTTGGCGTATTGCAGCTGGCCCTCGGGGCCCAGGCGCACCAGGGCGTTGGAGCTGCGCTCGGCCAAGTGGGCCGTCAGGCGCAGGTGAATGGCCTCGGCCTCGGCCCGGCAGCGGTGGGCGCGCTCGGCGGCCAGCTGGGCGCGCAGCTCGGCCAGGGTGTCAGCCGTGGCGGGTGGGGGAGAAGAGGCAGCAACCATAACGATAGGGCATAGCGGGAAAGTACTAATAGCTACCGTAAATGTAGGGCCCCCGGGCCACTCGCTGGGCTACAATTCCTTGCGCAGCCGTGCCACCGGGATGTTCAGCTGCTCGCGGTACTTGGCCACCGTGCGCCGGGCAATATTGTAGCCCCTGGCGTTCAGCATCTTCTCTAGTTTGTCGTCGGCCAGCGGGCGCGATTTGTTCTCCTTGTCGATCAAATCTTTGAGAATGCTTTTCACCTCGCGGCTCGACACGTCTTCGCCCGAGTCGGTGGCGATTCCTTCCGAAAAGAAATATTTTAACGGATAGATACCAAACTCGGTTTGCACTGACTTAGAGTTGGCTACCCGGCTGACGGTACTAATGTCCATGCCAATTTGCAGGGCAATGTCTTTCAAAATCATCGGGTGCAGCTTGGTTTCGTCGCCCTCGATGAAGAAGTCGCGCTGCAGGCCCACAATGGCGTTCATGGTGCGCAACAAGGTGTTCTGCCGCTGCCGGATGGCATCGATGAACCACTTGGCAGAATCCAATTTTTGCTTAACAAAAGACACCGCTTCTTTCATCTTCTGGTCCTTCTTCGCGGCCTTGTCGTAGGTCCGGAACATCTCGGTGTAGGCCGGGCTCACGCGCAGCTCGGGGGCGTTGCGGGCGTTCAGGGTCAGGCTCAGCTCGCCGTTGTCGTTGGTGAGGATGAAGTCCGGCATCAGGTACTGCGTTTTGCCGGGGCCCGTGGGGCCCGCGCCGCCGGGCTTGGGGTTTAGCTTGAGAATCAGGCCCACGGCCTCCTTCAGCTCGTCGTCCTCCAGGTCCAGCTTCTGCTGGATGCGGGCGTAGTGCTTCTTGCTGAATTCGTCGAACAGCGTGCCGATAATTTGCTCGGCGTGCTCCGTCGTCGCGTCCTGGGGGCGGCGCTCCAGCTGCAACAGCAAGCACTCGGGCAGGTCGCGGGCGGCAATGCCGGCGGGGTCGAAGCCCTGCACCACGCGCAGCACGGCCTCAATTTCGGGCACGGCCACCTCCAGGTTCTGCGAAAACGCCAGGTCGTTGGCAATGGCCGCCAGGTCGCGCCGGATGTAGCCGTCGCCGTCAATCGAGCCAATGAGCTGCTGGCCAATGGCCTCCTCCCGCTCCCCGAGCTGGGTGAAGTGCAGCTGGTCGAGCAGCGCGTCCAGAAGCGAGCCACTGGTGTCGGCCAGGGGCATTTCGCGCTCCTCCTCCTCGCCGGGGCCGTCGCCCTGCATCTTGTAGCCCGCAATCTCGTCGTCGTTGAGGTAGTCGCTCAGGTCGAGGTCGGCGTTGTCGGGGCCCTCTTCCTTGGTGGGCTCGGGCTCGGGCGGGGCCTCCGTGGGCCCGTCGTAGTCGTCCACGTCGGCGGGCTCCTCAAAATCTTCGTCAAGCGTGCTGTTGTCGCTATCGAACTCGGCGTCCGGGTCGTCGGCGTCCGCGTCGTCGCGGTCGTCGTCGTCGTCGCCGCTGTCCTGGTCCTCGGGCTCGTCGGCGTCGCCTTCTTCCAGGGCGGGGTTCACCTCCATCTCTTCTTTGATGCGCGTTTCCAGCTCAGCGGTAGGAATTTGCAGCAGCTTGATGAACTGGATTTGCTGCGGGCTGAGCTTTTGCGAGAGGAGTTGTTTTAGATCGAGGCGTTGCATAGCGGTAGAGATAAGCGGAAGGTGCTGGGTAAAGTACGCACGGGCCCCGGCAACGGATGAAGCAGGGCCCCGCCGCGGGGGCCCTACCTTTGCCCGGTATTCCGCTTTCTTTTACCACTATGTCCCTCAAACGGTCCACTGTTCAGAGCCTGCTGGCCAGCCAGGAGCTCGACCGCGAAGTGCTCGTCAAAGGCTGGGTGCGCTCGCGCCGCGGCAACAAGTACGTGCAGTTCATCATCGTCAACGACGGCTCCACCATCCACACCATCCAGGCGGTGGCCAACGCCGAGCTGTTCCCCGAGGAGAGCCTGAAGGACGTGGCCAACGGCGCCAGCGTGGCCATCCGGGGCACGCTGGTGGCCTCGCAAGGCAAGGGCCAGGCGGTTGAGATTCAGGCCCTGGAAATCACTGTGCTCGGCAAGGCCGACCCCGAAACCTACCCGCTGCAGAAGAAGGCCACGTCGCTGGAGCACCTGCGTGAAATTGCCCACCTGCGGCCCCGTACCAACACGTTCGGGGCGGTGCTGCGCATCCGGCACGCGCTGGCGTTTGGCATCCACCAGTACTTCAACGACCACGGCTTTTACTACGTCCACACGCCCATCATCACCGGCTCCGACGCCGAGGGCGCGGGCCAGATGTTCCGGGTGACCACGCTGCCGCCCGAGCACCCGCCCCGCACCGCCGACGGCTCGGTGGACTTCAGCCAGGACTTCTTCGGCAAGCAAACCAACCTCACCGTAAGCGGGCAGCTTGAGGGCGAGCTGGCGGCCACGGCCCTGGGCAGCGTCTACACGTTCGGCCCCACGTTCCGGGCCGAAAACTCCAACACCGCCCGCCACCTGGCCGAGTTTTGGATGATTGAGCCCGAGGTTGCCTTCAACGAGCTGGAGGAAAACATGGACCTGGCCGAGGACTTCTTGCAGTACTTGGTGCGCTACGCCCTGGAGCGGTGCGCCGACGACCTGCAGTTCCTCAACGACCAGTACGACAAAGAGTTGCTGGGACGCCTGCGCTTTGTGACCGACAACGCCTTCCAGCGCCTGACCTACACCGAGGCGGTGGAAATCCTGAAATCGGCGAAGAAGAAGTTCGAGTTTCCCGTCGATTGGGGCACCGATTTGCAGAGCGAGCACGAGCGCTACCTGGTGGAGAAGCACTTCGAGAAGCCCGTCATCCTCACCAACTACCCCAAGGAAATCAAGGCTTTCTACATGAAGCTGGACGACGACGGGCGCACGGTGCGGGCCATGGACGTGCTATTTCCCGGCATCGGCGAAATCATCGGCGGCTCGCAGCGCGAGGAGGACTACGATAAGTTGACGGCCCGCATGGCCGAGATGCACGTGCCCGCCGACGAGCTGGACTGGTACCTCGACACGCGCCGCTTTGGCACGGTGCCGCACGCTGGCTTCGGCCTGGGCTTCGAGCGCCTCGTGCTGTTCGTGACCGGCATGGGCAACATCCGCGACGTGATTCCCTTCCCCCGCTACCCCAAAAACGCGGCGTTTTAGGGCCCCGGCAAACAAGCCTTATCCTGAAAAAGCGGCTCCTGATGGGCCGCTTTTTTTGTGCCCGCCCCGTGGCCTCGCGGGACTCCGGGGTGCTTGGGTGCCATTGAGCCTGAAATTATATGCCAACCACGCCCGCGGCTGGCCCGTTGACGGATAAACCAATCCCCGCCCGCGCCATGCCCGAAATTGACCTGACCGATGCCGCCAGCCTGCCCGAAGGCGCGCTGAAGGCCTTCCCCACGCCCGACGAGGGCCCCGAAGTGCTGCTGGTGCGCCACGAGGGTGAAATCCACGCCTTTGCTGCGCACTGCCCGCACTACGGGGCCCCGTTGGCCAAGGGCCAGCTGGTAAACGGCAAAATCGTGTGCCCCTGGCACCACGCCTGCTTCCGGGTGAAGGACGGCAGCTTGTGCGAGCCGCCGGCCCTGGACGACCTGCCCGCCTTTGCCGTGCGCGAGGCTGACGGGCGGGTGCTGGTGCTGGTGCCCGAAAAGCCCGCCGCCAGCACCGACGACCCCAACGCCACGCCCACGGCCGAAGTGGGCGGCACGCCGCCCGCCGACGCCCCCGGGGCCCCGGCCGACGCCCGCACGTTCGTGCTGGTGGGTGGCGGCGCGGCCGGCCAGTACGCGGCCCAAACGCTGCGCCACGAGGGCTTTGCGGGGAAAATCGTGCTGGTGTCGGCCGACGAGAAAGCGCCCTACGACCGTACCAAACTCAGCAAGCCCTACCTGGCGGGCAAGGCCAAGGCAGCGGCGCTGCCCTTGCGCGAGCCGAACTTTTACGAGAAGCACCGTATTGATTTTCAGCTGAATACCCGCGCCACCGGCTTCGACCTGGCGCGGCAGGAAGTGCAACTAGAAGGCCGCCCGCCGCTGCGCTACGACCAGTTGCTGCTGGCCCCCGGTGGGGCCCCCAACCGCTTGCCCAAGTTGCCTGGCCACGACCTGGCCGGCGTGCTGCCCCTGCGCACCCAGGCCGATGCCGACGCCATCCTGGCTGCCACCAAAGATGCGCAGCAGGTGGTTGTTATCGGTTCCAGCTTCATCGGGATGGAAGCGGCCAGCAGCCTCGTGGGCGAAGGCCGGGTCGTAACGGTGGTGGCCCAGGACAAGGTGCCTTTCGCCCGGGTGCTGGGGCCCGAGATCGGGGCCATGTTCCGGGCCCTGCACGAGGAGAAAGGCGTGCACTTCGAGGCCGAAGCCGAGGTAACGGCCCTGCTGGGCGAAGCCGGCCGCGTGACCGGGGTGCAGCTGAAAACCGGCCGCGTGCTGCCCGCCGACGCCGTGGTGCTGGGCGTGGGCGTGCGCCCGGCCACCGAGTTTCTGAAAGAGGCTTTCTCGCTAGAAAAAGACGGCGGCTTGGCCGTGGATACTTACCTGCAAGCCGCTGACAACGTGTACGCCGCCGGTGACATTGCCCGGTTTCCGTTGGGGGCCCCCGCCGTGCCCACGCGCATTGAGCATTGGCGCGTGGCCCAGCAGCACGGCCGCACGGCCGCTCGCAACATGCTGGGCCGGCAGGAGGCCTTCACCGCCGCCCCGTACTTCTGGACGCAGCAGTACGGCAAGAGCCTGCGCTATGCCGGCCACGCCGAAAAGTGGGACGAAATCATCTACCACGGCGACGTGGCCAAGCAGGATTTCTTGGCCCTGTACGTGCTAGACGGCCGCATCGTCGCCGGCGCCAGCATGAACCGCGACGCCGCCATGATCCACTTCGCCGAGCGCTTGGAGCAAGGCCAGCTGCCCGCCCCGGCCGATGTGCACGAGGGCATGGACTGGGCCCTAACCAGCAACTAGCCAGAGTCCCACGGCATTGAGTGAAACAAAAAAACCGCCTATTCTGGCGGTTTTTTTGTTTCACTCAAACGGTTAGCGTTAGTCGCGGCCCCGGCCCCGGCCGTGCCCGTGCCCGTGGTCATCGTTGCGGCCGTCGTTGTAGCCGGCGCGGTAAAGCTTTTTGGCTTGCCCGGGCGGCAGGCCGCGGCCGTCGTAATATCCCTGGCGGTAAAGCTTTTTGGCTTGCCCGGGGGGCAGGCCCCGCGGCGGGCCCGGGCGGTACACCACCGGGCGGTACCGGTCGCGGTGGGCCCCCACGTACGCCCACGGCTGGCGGCCCCGGTAATCGAGCACCACCGGGTGGAACTGGTAGGGGTCGTAGCCGCTGAGCGCGGCCACCGGCAGCCACTGCCCATTGCGCAGCACGATGTACTGCTGGGCGTACAGGTCGTAGTAGCCGTCGATTTCGGGAATGTAATAATACTGGGCGCCCTGCGGCACGGCGGGGCCCCAGGCGGGCCGCCCAACATTGACGTTGACATTGACTTGGGCCTGGGCGGCCGGCGCGGCGGCCAGCAACAAGCCACCCAACAAGGCGGAAGCGAGCAAATAGGTGCGGGAACTCATGGCGGTGGGTAGGGAAAGAAGTGAGCCCATTGCCGCCCCCTAATGCTAAGGCCGCGGCGGCTGGGTAGGCCGTGAAGGTTGAACGGGTCGGGGCGGCTGCGTGGGCCGTGTAGGGTAGGTGGGTCGAGGAGAGTAGGTGGGTCGAGGAGGTTGAATGGCTGGCCGTGGGGGTGTGGGCCGTGGGGGCTGAATTACGGGCCGCGGCGGCCGAACGGGGTAGACCGGGCGCGGCGGCCGGGGCGGTTGCACGGGTCGGGGGTAGCGGGCCCGGTAGGTGCTCACGTAGCGCCAGGGCCGGCGGCCCCGGTAAGTTACCGGCACCGGGTGAAAATAGTACGGGTCGTACCCCGACAAGGCCACGAGCGTCAGCCAGCGCCCGTTGCGGCGCACGATGTACCGCTGGGAATACAGATCATAGAAGCCGTCAATTTCGGGAATGTAGTAGTACTGCGTGCCGGCGGGCACCTGGGGGCCCCAAGTGGGCCGGTTGATGGTGATGTTGACCTGCCCCCGGGCGGGGCGCGCGCCCAACAGCAAGCAGCCGCCCAAGGCCAGGGTCAGAAGAAAACGTGACAGAGGATTCATGGCCGGGGATTTAGAGGAATTGCAAAATAAGCATATTCCTTTATACAATCCGGTGCCAGTCGCCTGGGGCCCCTAACCCAAAAGTTTGTGGAACCCCCGCAGCTTAGCGGCCCCCGCGGCCGGGGCCCCGGCCTCCGCCACCATCCAGGCCGGGCCCGCCGCCGCGCGGGCCCCGGTCGCCGCCCTGTGGGCCCTGGCCCTGGGGCCCCCGGCCGCCACCGTCGCCGCGGCCGGGATTTCCGCCACCAATCTGCGGGCCCTGGCCCTGAGGGCCGCGCCCGCCCTGGGGCCCCGGGCCCACGCCGCCGCGGCCTGGGTCGAAGCCACCGTTGCCACGGCCCGGGTCAAAGCCGCCGTTGCCACGGCCGGGGGCCCCGCCCTGCGGGCCGGGGCCGTTGCTGTAGCCGGGGCGGCCGCCGCCGGGGTACTGGCCGCCGCGGTTGTCGAAGCCGCCGCGGTTGCCGCTGTAGCCCCCGCGGTTGTCGAAACCGCCGCGGTTATCAAAGCCCCCGCGGTGGTTATCGTAGCCGCCGCGGTTGCCGTAGCCACCGCCGTAGCCGGGGCGCACCACGAGGCCGGGGCGGCCATAGCCGGGCCGGCCGGCGTAGTAGCCACCGCTGCCACCGCCGTAGGGGGCGTAGGGCCGGTAGGCGTAGTGGGCGTGGTAGTACTCGCCTTGCAGCCAGGGCTGGTTGCCGCGGTAGCCAATCACGACGGGGTGAAACTGGTAGGGGTCGTACCCATAAAGCTCGGGCAGTGGCACCCAGTAGCCGTCCTGAAACACAATGTATTGCTGCGTGTAGAGATCGTAGTACCCGTCAATTTCGGGGATGTAGTAGTACTGCGTGCCGTAGGGCACCTGGGGCCCCCAACCCGGGTTGCCGATGTTGATGCTAACCCCCACCTGGGCGTGGGCGGTCGGGGCGGCCAGCAAGGCAAATGCACTGACCAGGGCGGCACCGATGAACTTGGGGAGTTTCATAACGAGAAGGAAAAAGGCAAGGAGCCAGAGCGCTAACGGTGGCGCTATCCCAATAGATGCAAGGCAAATGCCAGGTTATGCAGCCGCGTTCGGCCGGGGCCCAAACCATCGACCAACGGGCCCAAAACTTCGGCGTATCAGGACCCCAGCGGGAGCCGGAATAGTAATTTTTCTGGCAAGGAGAAGCGGGCCAATCGCACCAATTGGCTGCGCGCGGCCGCTTAGCTTCTGGCTTTGCGAAATAGGTAGCGCGTGGTAGGAAAGTCAGGCGAATAAGTAAACGGATAAGCCTGCACCAACTCCCAGCCGGCGGCGGTCAGATCGGTTAGCTGCCGGTTAACTAATTCGGTATTGCGCGCAATCTTAGCTAAGTTTTTGTCGAAGGAAAGGCCCCCGGGAGCTTCCAATTGCACTTCGGTCTTGCCTTGGAAGGCTGGGGTAATTATTAGCCTTGCCAAAGACTTTGTGCTCGATTCTATGGCGGTAACGGTCAGAAAATCATATCCTTTCGCGGGCGTGCTTTGAGCTGGCGCGAGGAGGGGCCCCACTGCTAGCAAAACACTCAATGCGGCGGTGCGCTGTTGCGCAGGGGGAAGCAGGGACATGGGCAGCGCAAGTTGGGTGGAAAAAGGCGCGGCTGAAGTAGCAGCGGCGCGCCGGCCGGGCAAATAAAGAGAAATCGAAATGCTGCGCACTAATCACGCCGGGGCCCTGTTGTAGCTCGCTACGCCCGGCCGCGCAATAGTGCAGAAAAATCAAGGTTTTTGCCACCGCTGGCCGGCCGTTCGCGTACCTTCGCTTGTTCCTCCGATTTGCCCGCATGGCCAAGAAAAACCCGGCTACTTCCGTTGCCCCAGCTCCCAAAGTGGCGGCTGCCTCGTTGAAAAAGAAAATAGCAGGTGCTGCCACCAACACTGCCGGGGCCCCTGGCAGCCAGCCCACCGAGGCCGGCTTGGCGGTGGCCTTGCAGCACCAAACGCCCGAAACCCTGCCGCCCGCTGGGGGCCCCAGCGAGGCCTCAGTTGGGGCCCCCAGTGGGCTGCCCGCCCCGCGCCCCTTCGACGCCCCGTTCATCGAGGTGTACGGCGCGCGCGAACACAACCTGAAAAACGTGAGCGTGCAGATTCCGCGCAACCGGCTGGTGGTGTTCACCGGCATTTCGGGCTCGGGCAAGAGCAGCTTGGCCTTCGACACGATTTACGCCGAGGGGCAGCGGCGCTACATGGAGACGTTCTCGGCCTACGCCCGCTCCTTCATGGGGGGCCTGGAGCGGCCCGACGTGGACAAGATTGAGGGCCTCTCGCCGGTCATCAGCATCGAGCAGAAGACCACCTCGCGCAACCCGCGCTCCACGGTGGGCACCATCACCGAAATCTACGATTTCCTGCGCCTGCTCTACGCCCGCACCGCCGAGGCCTTCAGCTACGCCACCGGCGCGAAGATGATCCGGCAGTCCGACGACCAGATCATCAACTACATCCTGCGGCACTACGACGGCAAAAAGCTGGTGGTGCTGGCGCCCGTGGTGAAGGGCCGTAAGGGCCACTACCGCGAGGATTTCCAGAAGATTGCCAAGCTGGGCTTCACCAAAGTGCGCGTGGACGGCGAGCTGCTCGACATCACGGCCAAGATGCAGGTGGACCGCTACAAAATCCACGACATCGAAATCGTCATCGACCGGCTCGTGGTGAAGGAGGAGGACCGGTTCCGCCTTAGCGGCTCGGTGCAGAACGCGCTGACGCACGGCAAGGGGACCATGCTCGTGCTCGACCCCGACGCGAAGGGCGAAACCAAGGGCGAGAAGGGCAAGCCGCAATTTTTCTCGCGCTTCCTGATGGACCCCGCCACCGGCATCGCCTACGACGACCCGGCGCCTAACACGTTCAGTTTCAACTCGCCCTACGGCGCCTGCCCCACCTGCAACGGCCTGGGCGAGGTGCAGGAAATCACGGAGGAAGCCGTGCTGCCCGACCGCAAGCTCAGCATCAGCCGCGGCGGCATCGCGCCGCTGGGGGAGTACCGCGATATCTGGATTTTCCAGCAGCTCCAGCT
Source organism: Hymenobacter nivis (assembly GCF_006439025.1). Lineage (GTDB taxonomy): Bacteria > Bacteroidota > Bacteroidia > Cytophagales > Hymenobacteraceae > Hymenobacter > Hymenobacter nivis_A. The sequence continues at coordinate 128,263 of NZ_RCYZ01000008.1, read as the reverse complement.
CATCCTCAAAAAGCACAAGGCCACCCTGAACACGCCGCTCGAAAAGCTGCCCGAGGAGTTGCTCCAGCGCCTGCTGCACGGCATTTCGGAGGACGAGGCCGACGACAGCAAAACCGTGTACTCGGAGCCGTTCGAGGGCCTCATCCCGTTCCTGCGCCGACAGATGGATTCGGAGTCGGACAACATCCGCGAGTGGATTGCCCAGTACGCCCAGGCCCAACCTTGCCCCGAGTGCCACGGCTACCGCCTCAAGAAGGAAAGCCTGCACTTCAAGCTGGCCGACAAGCACATCGGCGAGCTTTCGACCCTGGATTTGACCGAGCTGGCCGCTTGGTTTGAGGGCCTGGAAGACCGCTTGAGTGAGCGCCAAAACGTGATTGCCCGCGAGCTGCTGAAGGAAATCCGCAAGCGCATCGGCTTCCTGCTGGAGGTGGGCCTGGACTACCTCAGCCTGCACCGCCCGGTGCGCACGCTCAGCGGCGGCGAGAGCCAGCGCATCCGCCTCGCCACCCAGATCGGCACCCAGCTCGTGGGCGTGCTTTACATCATGGACGAGCCGAGCATTGGCCTGCACCAGCGCGACAACGAGCGCCTAATTAAGGCCTTGCAGCACCTGCGCGACATCGGTAACTCGGTGATTGTGGTGGAGCACGACAAGGACATGATCATGCACGCCGACCATGTGCTGGACATTGGGCCCGGCGCGGGCATCCACGGCGGGCACATCGTGGCCAGCGGCACCCCGCAAGAGATTTTCAACTCCGGCTCGCTCACCTCGCAGTATCTCAGCGGCCAAAAGCACATCGAGCTGCAGAAGAAAAAGCGCAAGGGCGAAGGCACCGAGCTGGTGCTAAAGGGCGCCAAAGGCAACAACCTCAAGAACGTGACTTTGAAGGTGCCGCTGGGCAAGCTGGTGGCCGTGACCGGCGTGTCGGGCTCAGGCAAGAGCACGCTCATCCACGACACGCTGTACCCGATTCTCAACCAGCACTTCTTCAACGCAAAGCGCGAGCCGCTGGCCCACGGCGGCATCGAGGGGCTGGACTTGCTGGACAAGGTGATTGAGGTCGACCAGTCGCCCATCGGCCGCACGCCGCGCTCGAACCCAGCTACTTATACCGGGGTGATGACCGAAATCAGGGCCCTGTTCTCCGAAATGCCGGAAGCGAAAATCCGCGGTTACGGGCCCGGGCGTTTCTCGTTCAACGTGAAGGGCGGGCGCTGCGAAACCTGCGAGGGTGCCGGCATCCGCACCATCGAAATGAACTTCCTGCCCGACGTGCACGTGCCCTGCGAAACCTGCAAGGGCCGCCGCTACAACCGCGAAACGCTGGAGGTGCGCTTCAAGGGCAAGTCCATCACCGACATCCTCGACATGACGGTGGAAAAGGCGGTGGACTTCTTCGAGTTCCAGCCCCGGATTTTGCGCAAGATCAAGACCCTCAACGACGTGGGTCTGGGCTACCTCACCTTGGGCCAGCAGGCCACCACCCTCAGCGGCGGCGAGGCCCAGCGCGTGAAGCTGGCCACCGAACTCAGCAAAAAGGACACCGGCAAGACGTTTTACATCCTCGACGAGCCCACCACGGGCCTGCACTTCGAGGACATCAACCACCTGGCCGCCGTGCTCCAAAAGCTGGCCGACAAGGGCAACACCGTCCTCATCATCGAGCACAACCTGGACCTGATCAAGGTGGCCGACCACGTCATCGACATTGGTCCTGAGGGTGGCGGGGGCGGCGGCACCATCGTGGCCCAGGGCACGCCCGAGCAGGTGGCCAAGAGCGGCAAGGGCCACACCAGCCGCTTCCTGGCCGAGGAGCTGCGCACCAGTAAATACGCCACGGCATAGGGAGTATTCATTTTTTAAGTAAAGCGCCAAAAAGCCCATTGTGCCACGCACAGTGGGCTTTTTGGCGTTTGGCCGTACTAATTAGGGCCCGGGCGGAAAAAATAATTGCTCGGCCGGCCAACCTTTCGGGCGCCGCCCGGCACTTTGGGCCAACGAATAAAAAACCGGTCCGTGCCCGACTCGCCGCCCTTCTTGCTTCCCGAAGAACAGCGCCTGCTGGCCGGCTGCTTGGCGCACGACCGCCAGGCGCAATACCAGCTGTACCAGCGCTACAAAACGGCCATGTTTTCGGCCGCCCTGCGCCTGCTGGGCGGCGACCACGACCTGGCCCAGGATGCCTTGCAAGACGCCTTCGTGGAAGTATTCCAGCACCTGGCCGACTTCCGGCAGCAGTCCACGCTGGGGGCCTGGGTGAAAACCATTGTGGTGCGGCGGGCCCTGCGCACGCTGCGGCACGCGCAGCGCACCGAAGCGTACGACCACGACCGCCACCCCGAGCCGCTGGTGGCCTGGCGCGACAACCTCACCGGCGAGGCCCTGGACCGGGCCATTGGCGAGCTGCCGGCCGGCTACCGGGCCGTGTTCTGCCTGGTGGAGGTGGAAGGCTACGCCCACCGCGAGGTGGCCGCGCTGCTTGCCATCAGCGAGGGCACCAGCAAGTCGCAGCTCCACCACGCCAAGCGCCTGCTGCAACAAAAACTAAAGCACCTCTGACATGACCCAGCCCCCCGACACGCCCGAAGACGGCCGCCCGCACCTCCGGCGGGCCCTCGACGACCTGCCGGTCCGCGCGCCGGACCCGGCCACCTGGCCGCGCATCGCAGCGCAGCTGGCGGCCGACGAGGCCCTGGCGCGCGCCGTGCCCGCGCTGCCCACGCACGAGCCCGACGCGGCGCTCTGGGACGCCATCGCGGCCCGACTCCATGTTGTTGAATCTATTGAAAGTCAGAATAATATAGTGCCGGTTGCGTTAGGGCCCCTGGCTGTGGTGCGGGCCCTGTGGCCAGCCCGCACCGTGCGCCGCGTGCTGGCCGTGGCGGCCAGCGTGCTGCTGGTGCTGGGAGTATGGTGGCAGCAGCGGCCGGCCCCGGGGGCCCCGGCGGGGGCGCTGCACGAAACGCTTTCGTTCAGCGAGGAAATGGGGCCCCCGGCACCGGCCCCGGCCCCCGGCCCCGACCCACTGGACCGGCAAGGCCGGGCCTTCATCGACGCGCACTGCTCGGCGCTGCCGGCGGTGTGCCAGTCGGGCGAGTTCCGCTCGCTGCGCACGCAGCTCACCGAGCTGGAAACCCAGCAGGCGCAGCTGCGCCGCGACACCCGCCGCTTCGGCGCCTCGCCCGAGCTGCTGCGCGAACAGGCCCGGCTCGTCAGCCTGCAAGCCAGCATCACCCGCGAACTGGTTCAATTGCTCATATCATGAGGCTCACTACGAATGAATTATGGCGGCACTGGCGGTGGCTGGTGATTTTGCTGGGGGCCCTATTGGGGCTGCTGCCCGCTGCCCGGGCCCAGCAGAAAGTACAAGTGGTGGCCCGCACGCTGGCCCAAAGCTGGCCCTGCCCGCCGGGCATGGCCGTGCGCATCCGGGCCGAAAAGGCCACCGTGCTGGTGCGCGGCTGGGACCAGCCCACCGTGCAGGTGACGTTGCGCCTCAGCGCCCGGCACCCCGAGCGGGCCGTGGCCGAGCAGGACCTGCCGGTGGCCGGCTACCGCCTCCAGCAAAACGGCAACGCCCTGGACCTGGTGAACTTCTTCGCCTTGCCCGCCGGGGCCCCCGCCGTGCGCGCCGACCTGCGGGCCGAGTACACCGTGTGGATGCCCGCCGGCAACCCCCTGCAAGTGGCCAACGCCTACGGCCAAACCACGCTGGCCGACCTGAGCGGCCGGCAGGCGCTGGAGCAGAGCTTCGGACAAATCAACCTGCGCAACCTGCGCGGCACCCTCGCCGCCACCGTGCGCTACGCCGACCTGACGGCCACCAACGTGCAAGCCGACTTCACCTGCGAGGCCAACAAATCGGCGGTGCAGCTGCTGGGGCTGGGCGGCAAGTGCTTTGTGCGCAACTACTACGGCAGCGTGCGCATCCAGCCCACGGCCGCCCTGCGCCGCCTCACGGTGGAGGCCGACCGCACGGAGGTCGTCATCAGCGCCCCGCAGCCCGAGCTGTTCGCCTATCAGCTCAGCGCCCATGAAGGGGCCCTAACCGTGCCGCCGGCCTACGCCGCTGCCCGCAAAGGGACGGCCAGCCGGGCCGCGCTGGCGACGGACGCCAACGCCCGCCCGCTGGTGCGCGCCAGCACCTCCTACGCCCCCCTGACTTTGCAAACCCTGCCGCTGCCGGCCACCCTTTAGCCACCCTTCTCCCTGCTGCCCATGCCTTGCCACTACTCCTTTTGCGGCCGCCTCCTGTTGGGGGCGGGCTTGCTGGCCGGCCCGGCCCTGCGCGCCGGGGCCCAAACCGTGCCCGCCGACACCACCCGCCTGCAGTACAGCGAGGAGCTGGCCATTCCGCCGGCCACCGACGCGCCGCTGCGCGTGCAGCGCGAAGAACGCGACCTGTGGAAACTGGGGCTGAACAACTTCCTGCCCGGGGCCCGCTCCTTGGGAGATAACAACTACTACACCCGCTACGGCCTGCACATAGCCTACGAGCGCAAGCTGCGCCGCCCGGCCTGGTCGGTGCTGGGCGAAGTAAGCCCGGCCATCACCCACTTCCGGCTGGGCAACGCCGGCGACCTGCGCCCGGCCCTGAGCGTGCGCGCCCAAGTGGGGGCCCGCTACTACTACAACCTGGAGCGCCGCCTGCGCCAGGGCCACGGCACCGGCAACTTCTCGGCCAACTACCTATCGCTGGCCGTGGGCACGGGCCTGGGCCGCAACGCGCACGAAACGCCGTTCTACCTCTTTGCCACCCCCCGCGGGGGCGTGGCCGCGTTCGATGCGGCGCTGCTCTACGGGTTGCAGCGCCGCCTGGGCCGCTACGGCTTCGTAGATGCCAACGTGGGGATAACGGGCCTGGCGTCAACCTCGTCGGGGTTCGGCCGGGTAGACCTGGGCGGCAGCTTGCGCCTGGGAATTGTGCTGGGGGCCCCGCCGGTGGTTTATTCGGAGCGCCTCGCACCCGCCGACGAGGCGGTTACGCTGCGGCCCCGGTTCTACGCCGGGGTGGAAGTAGGGGGGTATTTTTACCGCGCGCAGTATTCCGAGCAAACGCCCTACCCCAGCTCGGGCCCTATTGTTAAAACTTCGCCCAGCGAAATACAGATTATTCATTACCCGACGAGCTACCGCGATGGGTACGGCACTTACAGCCAATACGTGGCTGCGGGGCCGGTGCCCTACGTGTACGTGGGCTACTACGTGGCCCCGCGCCTGGCGGTGCAGGTGGGGGTGCAAGGAGGCGGCACGCTCAACGAAGAGCCCCCCGGCACCTTGTTCGACAACGCCCGGGGCATCTACCGCATTGCCAACCAAACGCTGCGGGAGCGGGGGGTGGCCGTGCCCGTACTGGTGCGCTACGCCCTCACGCCGGCCTTCCTGAACCGGTGGCAGTTCGATGCCATAGGGGGCCTGGTGCCCGTGTGGTCAGCAGTTGATTTCCGGGAATATTTAGTTGATAACCAAATTGTTACCAATAAAGAAACGTTTGGGTTTCAACGCCGCACCTTTGGCCTTCACGCCACCGTGGGGTACGCGGCCAGCTACGGGTTTGGCCGCCGCCGCCGGGTGCAGGCCACGGCCGAAGCCGTGCTCAACAAAGACGTGCGCACCATTTTTCGCGACGGCCGGGAAGATTTACAGGGCGGGGCCAGCATCGGGCTGCGCTACCGCTTCGGCTACCGGTAAGCTCCAGGGCGCGAGGGCACGCCCGCCAACCGGCCGGTGCGCCCTTGCGTAGGGCCCCGTATGCTGCCAACCCCGCCCAAGCCGCGCCCCAACTACGACCAGCAGCAGCTGGCCGCCTTCCGCACCCGCATGGCCAACGAGCGCACCTTGCTCACGTACGTGCGCACCAGCCTGGCGCTGGTGGCGTTTGGGCTGGCGCTGTTGCAGCTGCACCCCGAGCGGGGCGGGCGGCTGGGCTACAGCGCGTTGGCCGCGGCGGGCGCCACCATGTTGGTGGGCTGGCTGCGCTTCCGGGCGCGCCGCCGCGAGATTGAGGACTGCCGAGTGGCGGGCTAAGCGGCGGGCGCTGGGGCCCCGGCCGGGGCGTGGCGCGCCTCGTGCTGGGCCAGCAGCCGGCGGTGGCGGCGGCCGTAGAGCACCATCAGCGGGAAGATGCCGATGAGAACCAGCCGCGACAACACGACGAAGCCCAGCAGCATTAGCACCGCGCTGGCCACAAACGCGGCCACCGATACCAGGGGCCGTAGCAGGTCCAGGTCGGGGTGGTGCTGGTGCTCGGGGCGGGTGACGCCGTGGGCCGGGTTGCGGATGTAGGCTTGCAGCCACACCTGCATCAGGGCGGTGAACACCACACTGGCGCAGTACAGCACCCAGGGCGTTTTCAGCATGGGGTATTCGCCCTGGAAGGCGGCCGTGAACGGCATCAGCACGATGCTGAGCAGGAAAAGCACGTTCAGCCAAATCAGCCCGTTGGTGTACTGGTACACGTAGCGGAACACGCGGTGGTGGGCCACCCAGTAGATGGCGATGACGAAGAAGGCCACGAAAAAGCCCACGAACCGCGGAATCAGGTGCAGCACGGCGTTTACCACCTCCGTTTCCGAGTGCACCTCGTGCAGCTCGGGCACCTTTATCTCAATGGCCAGCAGCGTGATGGCAATGGCAAAAACTGCATCGGTGAACAAAATCAACCGCTCCAGCTGGAACTCGGTGCGGTCGTGGTGGTGCAGGGCGGTATCGGGGTGGGCCATAAGCAAGGGCAAGCAGATAGGCTAAAGTAGGGCCCCCGCGCAACATTGGCCCCATAAAAAAGCCGCTGCCCAAAGGGCAGCGGCTGGGGGCAACAGCAAAGCGCGGTGCTTACATCTTCATCTTGTCATCAGACTTAGCCATGGTGTCGTGCGCCTGGATGGTGGGCAACGTCTTAGAGGCAAAGGCCTTGGTATCGGCCTGCTTGCCGTTGGCAATTTCGCTTTGGAACAGGGCCACCGTCTTGTCGTGGTCGGTCACCATCTGGTCCATGTACTTTTTCTCCAGGGCGGGGCCCGACATTTTCAGCATGGCTTCGCGGATGGTTTGGTGCTCGGCGTCCATCATGCCCTTCAGCTTCACGCCGTGCGCTTTGGCAATGGGCGTCAGCTCAGCACCGGCCTTGGTGTGGTCGGCAATCATTTTGTTAGCGTAAGCTTTCACGGTAGCCGACGGGTTTTTCGTCAGCACAACCTTGCTCAGGCCCATCTCATTGTGGCCGCCTTCGTCCACTTTAGTGATAAAGTCGTTGTCGCTCATGGGGGCCATGGCGGCGGCCCCGGGGGCCCCGGCGGTCGCGGCCGTATCGGTGGTGTTGGCCATCGGGGGAGCGGCGTTTTCGGCGGGCGGCGTGGTTTCGGGCTGGCTGGCGGTGGTGGGCTTGTCGGCGCTGTTGCAAGCACTAAAGGCGAGCAAGCCGGCGGCGAGGGCGGGCAGGAGGGAGCGGTTCATGGGAAAGGGAAAAAAAAGGACAAGGAAGTGCCATTATACGCCAGCGGTGCGCGTAAGTTGAAGCAAATATCTCCCTGTCAAACGGTTGAGCTTACTCCGTGGCCGCCCACTAGGGCCCTTGGGCCCCCCGCCGGGGCCCCGGCGCAGTGGCTAGTGCCCGGTGAAAACGGGTTTCCGCTTTTCGGCGAAAGCGGCCACGCCCTCGCGGTAGTCGGCCGTAGCGCCGGCCAACTCCTGGCAATGAGCCTCGTAGTCCAGCACCTCGTCGAGGGTGGCGGTGGCGGCCTTGTTCAGCATTTGCTTGAGCAGGCCGATGCTGCGGGTGGGGGCCCCGGCGTAGCGGGCGGCCAGGGCGTAGGTGGCGTCGTCGAGCTGGTCGGGGGCCACCACTTGGTTCACCAGCCCCAGGCGCAGGGCCTCCTCGGCCGGCACTTTCGAGCCCAGCGCGCACAGCTCAAACGCCTTGAGCGTGCCCACCAGCCGCGGCAAAAACCACGACGAGCCCGAGTCGGGCACCAGCCCGATGTTGATAAACGCCTCGATCAGCGAAGCTTCGGAGCTGGCCACCAGCGCGTCGCAGGCCAGGGCCAGCGAGCAGCCAGCGCCCGCCGCCACGCCGTTCAGCCGCCCGATAATGGGCTTGGGCAGCCCCCGCATGGCCCGGATGATGGGGTTGTAGCGTTGGTGCAGCGAGTCGTGGAACGAGCGCGGGGCCCCCCCGGCGGCCTCCGCCTCTTTGGCCGCCTTCAAGTCCTGCCCCGAGCAAAAGGCCCGGCCGGCCCCGGTCAGCACCACGGCCCGCACGGCGGCGTCGCGCGCCACCTGCTTCCAGGCGTCTTGCAGCTCGTAGCTCAGCGCGTCGTCGAAGGCATTGAACACCTCGGGCCGGTTGAGGGTAATGGTAGCCACGCCATCGGGGCGCACGTCGTAGAGCAGGCGGGTGTAGGTCATGGAGTAGGAAGGTGGGAGGGTAGAAAGGTATGGGGATGGGAGGGTAGGGTAAGCAGGATAACAAATCGTTTAAAACGGCGATTTCCTTTTATTCTAGGGGCCCCAGCAACGCCTCGGCCACCAGCAAATCTTCCGGCGTTGTGATTTTTAAATTGCGGTAGTCGCCCTCCACCAGTTCCACCCGGCAGAGGTCGTCCACCACGCTGGCATCGTCGGTGAAGGTGGGCAACTCGGGCATGGCGTAGGCGCGGCGCAGCAGGTCAATTTCGAAGGTCTGGGGGGTCTGCATCAGGCGCAGGCGGCTGCGGTTGAGGGCCGAGGAGCCGTGCTGCGAGAGCGTGCGCACCGAGTCTTTGGGGGCCACGGCGGCGGCGGCGGCGGCGTGCTGGGCAGCAGCGGCGTAGGTGCGCGCCACCACGGCGGCGCTCACCAGCGGGCGCACGCCGTCGTGCACGGCCACCAAGCCCTGGGCGTGGCCGGCCAGGGCCCCCAGGCCGGCCTTCACCGAGGCCCAGCGGGTGGGCCCCCCGGCCACCAGCCGGTGCGAAATATCCACGCCGTGCTCGGCGCACAGGGCCTGCCAGGTGGCCAGCTGGTCGGCGGGCAGCACCACAATAATTTCGGCCACGGCCAGCCCTGGCTCGGCGAAGCGGCGCAGCGTGTGCAGCAGCACCGGGGCCCCGCGCAGCAGCAAAAACTGCTTGGGCATGCCCGCGCCCATGCGCGTGCCCGTGCCCCCGGCCACCAAAATGGCGTAGCGCGGCGCGGCGGTTTGAGAAGAGAACGGGGCAGGCATAAGGGTATTTAGGGTAAGAAGTAGGTAGCGTGAACGTTGCGAGCCTGAGAGCTGAACGGTAGGGCCCCACGCGCTAACCCGCAGCGCCCGCAGTACAAAAGAAAAGGCCCGGCCGCAAACACAGCCGAGCCTTCACTCATTCACTCAATCAAAATTCACCCTTACAGAATCAGCATGGCGTCGCCGTAGCTGAAGAAGCGGTACTTCTCCTTGATGGCTTCCTTGTAGGCTTCCATCAGCAGCGGGTAGCCGGCGAAGGCAGCCGTAATCATGATGAGCGTGCTCTCCGGCAGGTGGAGGTTGGTGAGCAGGCAGTTGGCGATTTTGAACTCGTAGGGCGGGAAGATGAACCGGTCGTTCCAGCCCTGGGTGGGCTTCATGCGGGCGTTGGCCGACACCGACGATTCCATGGCGCGCAGCGTGGTGGTGCCAATGGCGCACACGCGCTTCTTGGCGTCCAGCGCCTTGTTCACCACGGCGCAGGCCTCGGGGCCCACGATGAAGTTCTCGGAGTCCGTTTTGTGCTTGGTCAAATCCTCCACGTCCACCGTGCGGAAGGTGCCCAGGCCCACGTGCAGCGTCACGGCCGCCGTCTCGATGCCCTTGATTTCCATGCGCTTCATCACCTCGCGGGTGAAGTGCAGGCCGGCCGCGGGCACGGCCACCGCGCCAATGTTCTCGGCGTAAATGGTCTGGTAGCGCTCCTTGTCGGCGGGCTCGGTTTCGCGGTTCAGCGTCTCCTTCGGGATGGGCGTCTCGCCCAGCTCGTAGAGGGCCTTGCGGAAATCCTCGTCCGAACCGTCGAACAAAAACTTGATGGTGCGGCCGCGCGAGGTGGTGTTGTCGATGACCTCGGCCACCATGTCGCTCTCGCCGAAGTACAGCTTGTTGCCGACGCGGATTTTCCGGGCCGGGTCCACCAGCACGTCCCACAGGCGCAGCTCCTTGTTCAGCTCGCGCAGCAAAAACACCTCAATCGTGGCGCCGGTCTTTTCCTTGTTGCCGTACATGCGGGCCGGAAAAACCTTGGTGTCGTTGAGCACGAAGGTGTCGCCTTCGGTGAAATAGTCGAGAATATCTTTGAAGTTGCGGTGCTCGATGGTGCCGGTGGCGCGGTTCAGCACCATCAGGCGGCTGTCGTCGCGGTTGCGGGCCGGGTGCGTAGCAACTAGCTCTTGGGGGAGTTCAAACTTGAACTCATGCAATTTCATGGCCATCCGGGCAGTATTAGGGGGAAGTTAACGAAATTTGGGAACGCAAAAGTACTGCTTTTTTTTGGATGCGGCGGGCGGGTCCTTTTGCCTGGCCCGGGTTGCGTTAGGGCCCCTGCGGGGCCAGCACCGCTTGGCAGTACATCCCAATAAGTCCAATTCCACCTCGGCAGTTCGCGCCCGCGCTACCTTTACCCCATGCTCGCCCTGCGCCTCACCTTCGAAAGCCTCCGTTTTGCCTGGGATGCCCTGCGGAGCAACGTGCTGCGCACGGTGCTCTCGCTGCTGGGCGTCACGGTGGGCATTTTCGCCATCATCGCCGTGTTTGCCGTCGTCGATTCGCTGGAGGCCAACGTGCGCCACAGCATGGACTTCATCGGCGACAAGGTGATTTACGTGGGCAAGTGGCCCTGGAAGTTCGACGCCAACCGGCCCTGGTGGAAGTACTTCAACCGGCCCGTGCCCACCGAGCGCGAGTTTCGGGAGCTGCAAAAGCGCCTGGGGCCCAACAACAAGGGCGTGGCCATCTTCGTGGCCAGCGGCGGCAACACCCTCAAGGCGGGGCCCAACTCCGTGGCCGACTGCGCCTTGCAGGGCGTGAGCTACGAGTACCGCGCCATCAGCAACGTGCCCGTGGAGGACGGCCGCTACTTCACGCCCCAGGAAATGAACGACGGCCGGCCGGTGGCCATCATCGGGGCCACCATCGCCGAAAACCTCTACCCCCAGGGCCACGCCCTGGGCCAGGAGTTCAAGGTGCGCGGGGCCAAGTTCATCGTCATCGGGGTGATGAAAAAGGAGGGCAAGAACATGCTCGACACGCCCAGCAACGACGCCAACTGCCTGGTGCCGTACGGGGCCTTCGCCAAGCTGTTTGCCCTGAGCGCCACCGGCATGGGGGCCCCCAGCCCTTCGCTGGGCGTGAAGGGCCGCGACGATGACCCTGGCCTGCTCAACCTGGAGTACGAGATGCAGGGCGTGATGCGCAACATCCGCGGCCTCAAGCCCCGGCAAGAAGACAACTTCGCCCTGAACCGCCCCGAAATGATTGCCTCGGCCATCGGCAAGCTCTTCGACATCATCGGCGTGGCGGGGGCCGTCATCGGCTCGTTTGCCATCCTGGTGGGCGGCTTCGGCATCGCCAACATCATGTTCGTGTCGGTGCGCGAGCGCACCAGCATCATCGGCATCCAGAAGTCGCTGGGGGCCCAGAACTTCTTCATCCTCTTCCAGTTCCTGTTCGAGGCCGTGTTTCTGTGCCTGCTCGGCGGCGGGCTGGGCATCCTGCTGGTGTGGCTGGCCACGCTGGTGCCGCAAGACTATATGCCGGTGTTTCTCTCGCGCGGCAACGTGGCGCTGGGCCTGCTCGTGTCGGTGGGCATCGGCATCCTGGCCGGCATCATCCCCGCCATCATCGCCGCCAATTTGGACCCCGTGGAGGCCATACGGGCCAAGTAAAGATGCTTCGCGGCGCTCTGCATGACCGTCCTTAGCAGCGAGGGCAGGCCATTCAAAAAATAATGTTTCAACCCATGTGGACGAAAGATAAAATCCTGACCCTGGACCAGTTGCCGGCCAAGCTGGCCGAGTGGCGCGCCGCCGGCCGGGCCGTGGTGTTCACCAACGGCTGCTTCGATTTGCTGCACCTCGGGCACGTCGATTACCTGGAGCAGGCCCACCACCTGGGCGGGGCCCTGGTGGTGGGCCTGAACACCGACGCCTCGGTGAGCTGCCTCAAGCCCGGCCGGCCGCTGCAAGACGAGCAGGCCCGGGCCCGCATCCTGGCCAGCCTGGCCTTTGTCGATGCCGTGGTGCTCTTCGGCGAGCCCACGCCGCGGGCCCTCATCGAGGCGGTGCGGCCCGACGTGCTGGTGAAGGGCGACGATTACGCCATTGACGGAATTGTGGGCCACGAATTCGTGTTGAATAACGGCGGGCAGGTCCTGACCGTACCCCTGGTGCCGGGCTACAGCACTTCGCGCATCGTGGAGAAAATCCGGCGCGGCGCTTAGCCCGATTGGCCCTTCTTTTGCTCCGTGCGCTGGGGCCCCCAGGGGCCCTAAAAACCTTGTTTTCCTAACCCAATTTTTGCCATGTACTTCCTCATCATTCTGCTAATGCTCGTGAGCTGGGGCATTCAGTGGCGCCTGCGCAGCAAGTTCAAGCAGTACGCCCAGGTGGGCCTGCAATCGGGCCTCACCGGGGCCCAGATTGCCGAGTTGATGCTGGCCGACCACGGCATCACCGACGTGCGCATCGAGAGCACCGAGGGCAGCCTCACCGACCACTACAACCCCGCCACTAAAACCGTGAACCTGAGCGAAGGCGTGTACGCCGAGCGCAGTGCCGCCGCCGCCGCCGTAGCCGCCCACGAGTGCGGCCACGCCGTGCAGCACGCCACGGCCTACTCCATGCTTCAGTTCCGCTCGGCCATGGTGCCGGCCCTCAGCGCCGTGTCGCGCTTCATGCCCTGGATTTTGCTGGCCGGCATCTTCATGCTGCGCACCAGCGTCATCCCGCTGGGCCTGGGCATTGCCCTGTTTGCGCTCACCACCCTGTTCTCGTTCGTTACGCTGCCCGTCGAGTTCGACGCCTCGCGCCGGGCCCTGGCTTGGATGGACAAGCGCGGCGTAGTAACCGTGCAGGAGCACGCCATGGCCAAAGATGCCCTCTGGTGGGCGGCCATGACCTACGTGGTGGCGGCCATCAGCTCGCTGGCCACGCTGCTCTACTACGTGATGATTTTCATGCGCCGCCGCTAATTTTTGCGGCCGGCTTTGCCTCCGGTAAGCCCCGGTTCTGCACCTGCAGGGCCTGGGCTTTTGCATGGGCCAACGGTGGGGCCCTGGCGCCCGTTAAGGCCGGGTATGAGCGATTCGCCCACCTTCCTGCTACGCGTAGCCGCCGCTTGGACCGTGCCCGGCCTGGGCCTGCTGGCCCTGCCCGCCGGCCCCGACGCGGCCCTGCGCGCCCACGCCCTGCACACCTCCTTGCCCATTGAAGCCCGCCTGCCCGGGGGCCCTCGCGCGGCCGGCACGGCCACCGTGGAGGAGATTGAGCGCGAAGGCGCCACTTCCTACGGCCTGCTTATTGACTTGGGGGCCCTGGCCACGGTGCCGCCGGGCACCGAAATCTGGCACGTACCGGGCCCCGGCGAGTAAGCAGCGTGGTAATCGGCCTAAAAATAAAGTTATACTAAATATATATTAGTTAATAAATATTTAGTATTTTGGGTCATCTTTTCACCCCGCGGGGGCCCTGGGCACTGCCAGCTGGCAACGCCCGGCGGCCGCCCCGCCACCCGCTTGCCCTTGAGATGACGGCTCCTTCCCCAACCGTGCTGCTCGTGGCCGCGCCCAGTTTGTTCCGGCAAGGCCTGCTGGGGCTGTTGCGCCAGCGGTGGCCCCAGCTGCTGCTCACCCTCACCGCCGATGCCACCCAGGTGGCCGCGCTGGTGGCCCGCCGCCCCTTCGGCGCCGTGGTGCTCGACGGCGGGGGCCTGCCCGGGCCGGCGCTGCCCCGCTTGCTGGCCCAGGTGCGCCAGGTGCGCCCCGCCCAGCGCCTGCTGCTGCTGGCCGATGCCCGCCACCCCCGCCCGCCCGCGGGGCCCCACCCGGCGCTGGTGCTGCCTCGCCACGTGCTGCCCCAGGCCTTGGCCGCCGCCCTGGCCCCGTGGCTGGATGGGGCCCCAGGCCTTGCCGCGACACCGGTCGCCGCGCGCCCGTCCCGGGCCCCTGCGGTGGCCACCGCCTTCAGCCCGCGCGAGCTGGAAGTGCTGCGCCTCGTGGTGGACGACTACTGCAACCGCGAAATTGCCGGCCACCTCTACCTGAGCGTGCGCACCGTGGAGAGCCACCGCCGCGCCCTGCTCCAAAAGTCGGGGGCCCGCACGCTGGTGGGGCTGGTGGCGTGGGCCCTGCGCGCCGGTGTGGTGGCCTGACGTTCAGCAACCGCGGAACCGAAGATTTGGTAAAAGCCGTGTTTTGCGGAACACTCCGCCGAGCCCTTTGGGGTGGGGCCCCAGGAGGTGCGCCGGGGCCCCACCCCAAAAGCAATTGATTCGTTCTCGACGCCCCATGGCAACAAAAAAAGTGATGGCCGCCGCCCTGCAGCGCGCCGCTGCCCAGGCCCAGCAAGCGCTGGAACTGCGCGACCAAGCCCTGCAAACCCGGCTGACGGTGCTGAAAAAACGCGCCAAAAAACAAGCCAACGCGCCCCTCGAAATGCGGGCGACGGGCCCCGCGCTGCCGCCCGTGGCGCAGGCGTTCGTCGCCGCCTTCGGGGGCCAGCCCAGCGCCGGCATCTTGGTGGCCGAGGGCGACTCGTGGTTCGATTACCTGGGCACCGACATTCTCAAGCAGCTCGAAGACCAGCACGGGTTCGAGGTCGAATCGGTGGCGCACCGGGGCGACCCTGTGGAGGCCATGTCCTACGAAAGCGGCCAGCTCCAGGCCTTTGCCCGCACCCTCGAGAACGTGCTGCTGCGGCGCGGGGTGCTGCCGCGGGCCATCCTGCTGTCCGGCGGGGGCAACGACGTGGCCGGCGCCGACTTCCACGTGCTGCTGAACCACGCCGAATCGGCGGCGCCCGGCCTGAACGAAACCATCGTCCGGGGCCTCATCGAAGAGCGGCTGCAAGCGGCCTACGTCAACATCCTGGCCACCGTGACGCACATCTGCGTGGCGCGCACGGGCCAGCCGCTGCCCATCCTGCTGCACGGCTACGACTACCCCGTGCCCGATGGCCGCGGCTTCTGGGGCGGCTGGGGCCCCTTGCCCGGCCCGTGGCTGGCCCCCGGCTTCGAGCAGAAAGGCTACCACGACCTGGCGCAGCGCAAAGCCTTGGCCCGGCAGCTCATCGACGCCTTCAACGTGATGCTGGCCGAGGTGGTGGCCCGGCCCGAATTTGCCCACGTGCAGTACGTGGACCTGCGCGGCACCCTGCCCACCGGCGGGCCCTACCGCACCTGGTGGGCCAACGAGCTGCACCCCAGCCCCAAAGGCTTCGGGCGCGTGGCCGACCGGTTCGCGGCGCTGCTGGTGCCGGCGTAGCATTTGGGGCCCCGTGGGCGCCCGCGGCCCAGCCCAACGCTAATAACACAACCATAACATTGCGGCGGGTGGGGGGCGTAGAAGGCAGAAACTTTCTGCCATGCCGCCCTCCCTCATTGACCTGCCGGCCCGCGTGGGCCACTCCCGCACCCGCGTGCACGTGGTGGTGGAAACGCCCAAGGGCAGCCGCAACAAATTTGATTTCGACCCCGGGCTGGGCGCGTTCAAGCTCGCGGGCGTGCTGCCCGAAGGCCACAGCTTTCCCTACGATTTCGGGTTCATTCCCTCCACCAAAGCCGCCGACGGCGACCCGCTCGACGTGCTCCTGTTGCTGGCCGCGCCCGCCTACCCGGGCGTGGTGGTGGAGGCCCGCCTGCTCGGGGCCTTCGAAATTGAGCAGCACGACAAAAACGGCCCCACCCAGCGCAACGACCGCCTGCTGGCCGTGGCCGCCGGCGCGCGCGAGCACAAGCACTTGCACGCCATCAGCGACCTATCGGCCGAGCTGCTGCACGAAATCGAGCACTTCTTTCATTCCTACAACGAGGCCAAGGGCGGCGAAACCCGGGTGCTGCGGCGCGTTGGCCCCGAGCGCGCCCACGCCCTGCTGGACCAGGCGCGGACCTAATTGCCTTTCCCTCAGCCATGAACGACGTCGTTGATTTCTTATTTGGCTTGCAAGCCGACTCGCACACCATCACGGCCGTGCAAATGACGACGCGGGCCGTCGTCGTCTTTTTTGCGGCGTTGGCCCTGCTACGCTTGTCGGGGCCCCGCACGTTCGGCAGCAGCACGGCCTTCGACATGGTGGTCAAAATCATGCTCGGGGCCGTGCTGAGCCGCGCCGTGGTGGCGGCCTCGCCCTTCGGCGGCACGCTGCTCGCCGGCTTGGTGTTTGTGGGGCTGCACCGGCTGCTGGCGTGGGCGGCGTACCGCAGCCGGTGGGTGGGCCGGCTCGTGAAGGGCGAAACCTACGTGCTGGCCGAGCAGGGCCGCCCCAACGCCGACCAGCTGCACCGGCTCAACCTCACCGAAAAAGACCTGCTCGAAGCCCTGCACGAAAGCGCCAACGTGGCCGCGCTCGACCAAACCGCCGCCGTGTACCTGGAGCGTGACGGCAGCATCAGCGTGGTGAAGAAAAAAGAATAGCGCGAACCGGGCGGTTCGCGCTATTGCCTTGGCGCGCTGGGGCCCCGGAGGCCCTAGCCCAGCTTCTTGTAGCGCACGCGCTTGGGCTCCACGTCGCCGAGGCGCTTGCGCTTAGCTTCCTCGTAGTCAGTGAAGTTGCCCTCGAACCACACCACCTCTGAGTCGCCTTCGAAAGCCAGGATGTGGGTGGCCAGCCGGTCGAGGAACCAGCGGTCGTGGCTGATGATGACGGCGCAGCCGGCAAAGTTTTCCAGCGCGTCCTCCAGGGCCCTGATGGCGTTCACGTCCAGGTCGTTGGTGGGCTCGTCGAGCAGCAGCAGGTTGGCGCCTTGCTTAAGGGTCATGGCCAGGTGCACGCGGTTTTTCTCGCCGCCGCTCAGCGTGCCGACCTTCTTCTCCTGGTCGCCGCCGCCGAAGTTGAACTTGCTCACGTAGGCCCGCGAGTTCACTGGCCGGCCGGCCAGCAGCATGGTTTCGGTGCCGCCCGTGATGGTGTCGAACACCGACTTGCTGCCGTCGAGCGAGTCGTGCTGCTGGTCGATGTAGGCCGTTTGCACCGTGGGGCCCACCTCAAACGTGCCCGCGTCGGGCTGCAGCTGGTCGGTAATCATGCGGAAGAGCGTGGTTTTGCCCGCGCCGTTGGGCCCGATGATGCCCACGATGCCGCCCTGGGGCAGCGAAAAGCTCAGGTTTTCAAACAGCAGCTTGTCGCCAAAAGCCTTGCGCAAGCCCTCGGCCTCAATCACTTGGGCCCCCAGGCGCGGCCCGTCGGGGATGAACAGTTCGAGCTTTTGCTCCTTGTCCTTGGATTCTTCGCTGGCCAGCTTTTCGTAGTTGGCCAAGCGGGCCTTGCCCTTGCTCTGGCGGGCCTTGGGCGACATGCGCACCCAGTCCAGCTCGCGCTGCAGGGTTTTGGCGCGCTTGCTTTCCGAGTTTTCTTCCTTGGCCATGCGGTCGGTTTTCTGCTCCAGCCAGCTGCTGTAGTTGCCCTTCCATGGAATGCCCGAGCCGCGGTCCAGCTCCAAGATCCAGCCCGCCACGTTGTCGAGGAAGTAGCGGTCGTGGGTCACGGCAATCACGGTGCCTTTGTACTGCTGCAAGTGCTGCTCCAGCCACAGCACGCTCTCGGCGTCGAGGTGGTTGGTGGGTTCGTCGAGTAGCAGCACGTCGGGCTCGCGCAGCAGCAGGCGGCACAGGGCCACGCGGCGCTTCTCGCCCCCCGAAAGGGTGCCCACAATGGCGTCCTGCGGGGGGGTGCGCAGCGCGTCCATGGCGCGCTCCAGGCGGGCGTCGAGGTTCCAGGCGTCGAGCTGGTCGAGGCGCTCCTGCACTTGGCCCTGGCGGTCGAGCAGCTTGTCAAAATCGGCGTCTTCGGCCCCGAAGGCTTCGTTGATTTCGTCGTATTCCTTCAGCAGGGCCACGGTTTCGCCCACGCCCTCCTCCACAATTTCGCGCACCGTTTTGGCGGGGTCGAGCTGGGGCTCCTGCTCCAGGTAGCCCACCGAGTAGCCGGGCGAAAACACGACTTCGCCTTGAAACTGCTTGTCGACGCCGGCGATGATTTTCAAGAGGCTCGACTTGCCCGAGCCGTTAAGGCCGAGCACGCCGATTTTGGCCCCGTAGAAAAACGAGAGGTAAATATTTTTGAGAACTTGCTTCTGGGGCGGGTAAATTTTACTCACGCCGGCCATGCTGAAGATGATGGTCTGGTCGCTCATGGGGAAAGGCGAAGGGCTGAAAAATTGGACGGGAAAAAACAAAGAACGGCAGCCCGCCCGGGAAACCGGCCCGCCCGGGGCCCTGCGCCGGGGCGAGTTCTGTTTCCCAGGCGAGCGTTTTCGCGTAAACTTGTAATTTCTGGCCCTTTCGTGCGGCCACTGTCCTTCTTGTTGCCTCAAATTCCTGCCTGTACTTTTCTTATGGAACCAACCGACCACTTGCTGGCTGCCGCGCAGCGCTTCGGCTACGTGGCCGACGGCGAAGTGTGGCTGCGCCCCGCGCTGGGCCAGCCCGCCCGCCGCGTGGGCCTGGTGAAGGAGTCGGACGCCGACGCCCTCACTTACTTCGCCCGTCGCTTCGCGGCCTTCCGGGCCAAAGTTGACGAGCTGCTGGACCGCATGGCGGCCAGCGACAACCAGGGTTCCTTCCTGATGAAGGTGCTGCACCTGAAGGAGCAAACCCTGGTTTACGAAGCGCTGGGCGACTTTGCCGCCCTACGCCAGCGCCTGGAGGCCGCCGAAGCTGCCGTGGCCGTGGGCGTGGCCCGCAACCGCGAGAAAAACCTGGCCACCAAAATCGGCTTCGTGGAAGAAGCTGAGGCCCTGCGCGAGAGTGTGGAGTGGGTGTCGGCCAGCGAAAAGGTGAAGGACCTGCGCCAGGGCTGGCTCAAAACCGGTCCCGTGGACAAAGCCCTGTCCGACGAGCTGGAGGGGCGCTTCCAGGCCGCTATCCAGGCGTTCTTCGACCGCCGCCGGGCTTTCCAGACCGATAAAAAGGCCATGGCCAACCGCGCCGTGAACCGCTACCGCGACTTGGTGCTGCAAGCCGAACAGCTCAAGGAATCGACGCAGTTTGAAGTGGCCTCGCGCCAGCTCAAGCAGCTCCAGCAAACCTGGCGCGAGGTGGGTGGCAACCTGCCCAAAAAGCAAGCCGCCGAGCTGTGGGCGCGCTTCCGCGGGGCCAACAACTACTTTTTCGAGCGCCTTAAGCAGCACGTGGAGGCCCAGCGTGCCGCGGGGCCCCACGCCGGGGCCCCCGGCTCGCCCGAGGAGCTGCTGGGCCGCAAGCGCGCCCTGGCCGAGCGCGCCGAGGCCCTGCTGGCCGTGCCCCCGCAGGAAGCCATCCAGCAAGCCAAAAACCTGCAAACCGAGTGGAAGCAGGTGGGCACCGTGCGCGGCGAAGAGTCCGACCGCATCTGGCAGCGCTTCATGCTAGCCTGCGACAAGGTATTCGAGCTAAGCGCCTTGGAGTACCACCTGCGCAAGCGCGTGGCGCCCGAGGGCGGGGCCCCCGGCGGCCGCGCTCAGCTGCGGGCCGCCGCCCTGCGCGAGCTGCTCAAAACCGACGCCGAGGAGTTGGAAACGCTGCGCGGCAACTTTGGCAACCTGGCCGCCACGCCTGCCAACGAGGCATTCCGGCAGCTGCTGCAAACCAAAATCCGCTCGCTGGAGCGGAAAGTGCGCACTAAAAACGATTTGATTGTACTTTTTGACCAGCAAGCCCGCAAATTGGCTTAACTTTTGAAAGCGGTTTACGTTGGCGGAAGCGCAACGCGCCCGTGTGTTTATTCGGCCTTTGCGACTACCTTCGCTCAACTCTTTATTTCCTTTTTACTATGTACTGGACCCTCGAACTGGCCTCCTACTTGGAAGATGCCCCTTGGCCCGCCACCAAAGACGAATTGATTGACTTCTCCATCCGCTCGGGCGCGCCCATGGAGGTGGTGGAAAACCTCCAGGGCCTGGAAGACGACGGCCAGCCCTACGAGAGCATCGAGGAAGTGTGGCCCGACTACCCCACCAAGGAGGATTTCATGTTCAACGAGGACGAATACTAACGCATTTGCGCGCTAGCAACTAAGCTTTTGCCGAAACCGAAGCCTAATTGATAGCGCGTTGCTCAGTACCAACCGGCCCCCGGCGGTGCACTCACCCGAGTGCGCCGCCGGGGGCCGGTTGGCGTTAGCGCTGCCCCGGCCGGCCACGCAGCACGTGCCCAATGGAGCGCAGGAAGGGCCCCGGAGACACGGAGTTCATCACCCGCAGGTTGTCGGCCCAGCTGGTGGTTTCGTCCAAGAACCGGAAGATGCGCTCCACGGGGTTGCGCGCAAACAGCTGCTGGAAAATGTCGCGCGTGGTTTCGCCCCGGCGCCGCATGATGTCGAGCAGCAGCGTGTCGAAAAGGTGGAACTGCCACCGGTCGCCGGTGACGTCGGCGGGCAATTGGCCCGTTGCGGCCAGCGCGGCCACCAGCCGCGCCGACTGCGCCTGGATGCGCCGGAACGCGTAGCCCGTGCTGGGCTTGGCCCGCCCGCCGCGCGTGCCCAGGTTCACGATGTGGGCCCCGGCGCGGGCCGGCAGCGGGTGGTCGGTCATCGGGATGGCGCCGGCTTCTTCGGCCACTACGCGGTACTGCGTGGGCTCCAAACCGAGCGTGTTCTCCAGGTAATCAACGATTTGGACTTCGTACTCCGCCTTGGGCAGCGGCGTTTCCGAAAACAGTGTGTACTCGACCAAGGCCCGGCGTGGGCCGAACGGCAGCACGTAGATGAACCGCGCCTCGTGGTGCTGGGGCCCCCGGAAATCCATGAATTCCTGCACGGCCGGGTCGAACGCGTCGGTGTCGGTTTCCACCTCCCAGCCCACGAAGTGCTGCAACAGGTAGCGGTGCTTGGCGGGGTTCGGCACCACGTCGGGTGGGCGGCTGTCGAAGCCATAGCGGGCCGTGGCGGTGCCGGCGCTGCCGCGGGCTTGCACCCCGGTGGGCGTATTCGTCAGCTCGTCCACGGTGCCGCGCAGCAGCGTGAAGCGCGGGTTGGCGGCCAGGGCCTGGCGCACGAACGTGTAGAAATCTAAGCCCCGGATCATCTGGTAGCGGTAGGGCCCCAGGTCGATGACTCGCTCAAAGCCCGGGCTGCGGAACGCAATCTGGTGCCACTCGTGCGCCACAATGGCCTCGAACGGGTGCGGCTCGGCCGTCCAGAACGACCAGGTGCGGTCGTTCTGGTCCTTGGCTTCGGGCTCGATGAGGAGCACGGTTTTATCGGCCAGCCGCGGCTCCTGGCTGAGGTGATAGGCCAGGCTGAGGCCCGCCGCACCGCCGCCCACAATGAGGTAATCCGCCTGCACGGATTTAGCGGGTAAGTCGGATGGGTCGGATTTTGGGGACGGCGGCATGGGGTTGCAAAGGTGGGCTTGCTACAAACAAGAAAGCCGGGCCCCAAGGCCCGGCTTTCGGCAATGCTAAGTAAGTGACCGATGACAGCCGCCAATCAAAAAATCAGCGAAATCAAGGTGAATCACGACTAACCAGTGATTTAGAAGTTCGGCGAGAGCGAGTATTTGTGGTAGAAGTCGTCGATAATTTTCACGGCCTCGCTGGCGTCGTCCACGATCTGGATCAGGTTCAGGTCTTCGGGCGAGATGTTGTGCTCCTGGCTGAGCATCACGTCTTTCACCCACTCAAACAGGCCGTTCCAGTAGGCCGAGCCTACCAGTACGATGGGGAAGCGGCCAATTTTCTTGGTCTGGATCAGCGTGATGGCCTCAAACAGCTCGTCGAGCGTGCCGAAGCCGCCGGGCATGCCCACAAAGGCCTGGGCGTACTTCACGAACATCACCTTGCGCACAAAGAAGTAGTCGAAGTTGATGCACTTGTCCTGGTCGATGTAGATGTTGTGGCTCTGCTCAAAGGGCAGCTCAATGTTGAGGCCCACCGACTTACCGCCCTCGGCGCGGGCGCCTTTGTTGCCGGCTTCCATGATGCCGGGGCCCCCGCCCGTGATGACGCCGTAGCCGTGGCGCACCAGCTTGGAGGCAATTTCCTCGGCCAATTGGTAGTACTGGTTGTCGGGCTGGGTGCGGGCCGAGCCGAAGATGCTCACGCAGGGCCCGATTTTGGACATTTTCTCGAAGCCCTCCACAAACTCGGCCATCACCTTGAAAATCTGCCAGCTGTCGGCGATTTTAATCTCGTTCCAGTCCTTGTCCACGAAGGCCTTGCGCAGGCGCTGCTCGTCGTCGACGGCCACGCCGGTTTGGCCGTGGGTCTGCTCGCGCATCTCCGTGATGGAGGTCAGCTTGTCGTCGTTGACGTTGGGCTGCTTGATGGTTTTGCCGCTGCCGGCGTTCTGGATGTCGTCGGCCAGCTTGGTTTTGCTGGTCTTGGGCGTTTTATTGAGGTCAGCCATATAAAAAGGGTGGGAAGGGGGCAAAAGAAAGCCGCCCCGCGGGCGGGGCGGCCAAAAGTAGGGCGTCAAAGTTACCAAATTGCGAACGGAAAATGGCGGTTGCGCCGCGCCGCTGCGCCGGGGGCCCTACGCCGCGCTGGCGGCCACCGCCCGGCCCGTGCGCCCGGCCTGCACCATGCTGAGGGCGAAGCTGATGCCGCCGAGCAGCACCACCAGCAGCGTTTGGGCCCCGTGCACCACCAGGGCGTAGGCAATGCCGGCTTCGAGGCCCACGCCGTAAGCCACCAGCGTGCTCTGCACCATGAGGTGAAAGGGGCCGATGCCGCCCGCCACCGGTGCGGCCATGCCCACCGCCCCGAAGGTGAGCACCGCCAGGCCCGCCCGCAGGCCCAGCTGGTCGGTGGCGGGAAAGCAGAAAAACGCCAGGTAATCCATCAGAAAGTACACGCCCCAGGTGAAGGCCGTGTGCGCCAGAAACACGCCCTTGTGCTCCATCCGCCAGATGCTGAACGTGCCCGCCAGCAGGCCCTTGGCAAAGGCCACGGCCCGGGCAAAGAGGCGGTGCTGGCGCAGGCGCTCTAGGTTGCGCACCAGGGCCCCGGCGGCCAGCGCCAGCAGCAGCGCCCCGATGCCGGCGGCCCACAGCAGGGGCGTGCGGTTGCGGGCCAGGGCATCGAAGCGCCCGCCCAGTACCTTGTCCGTCAAGAAGTTCCAGAACGTGTGGAAATCGAGCAGCAGGGTAGTGGCCAGCAGCGCGGCCAGCACCAGCACGTCAATCACCCGCTCGGCCACCACCGTGCCCAGGGCCACCTCCACCGGCACGCGGCTGGTGCGCCGCAGCACCGAGCAGCGGATGACCTCGCCCATGCGCGGCAGCACCAGGTTGGCCAGGTAGCCCACCATCATGGCGTGGTACACATCCCAGTAGGGCGTTTTGTGCTGCGAGGCGGTGAGCTGCATCTGCCAGCGGTAGGCCCGGCTGAAGTAGCCCAGCGCCGAGAGCACGAGCGTAAGGCCCAGCCAGAAGTAGTTGGCCGTGCGGATGTAGTGGCCGATGCGCTCGAGGTTCTGGCCCCGCACGGCGTAGGCCATTAGGGCCCCCGACACGGCCAGCAGCAGCGCGTACTTGAGGATGGTGAAGAAGGACTTCATCAAGGAGTGAATGGGTGCAGGAGCGAACGAGTGAATGGGTGAAAGAGTAACCAGGGGCCCAAACGGCCGTCATCTGCTCATTCACTCATTCAATCATTCACCCACTAAACCAAGCGGTTGTGCTCGTTGGGGAAGATGACGGTGGGGCGGTGGGCCCGGGCCTCGGCAAAGTCGATTTGGGCGTAGGAGAAGATGATGACCACGTCGCCCAGGGCCACTTGGCGGGCGGCGGGCCCGTTGAGGCACAGGGTGCCCGTGCCCCGCTCGCCGCGGATGGTGTAGGTTTCGAACCGGGCCCCGTTGTTGACGTTCACCACCGTCACTTTCTCGTTTTCTACCATATTAGCCGCGTCCAGCAGGTCCTCGTCGATGGTGACGCTGCCCACGTAGTGCAGTTCGGCCTGCGTGACTGTGACGCGGTGAATTTTGGATTTCATCACCTCGATGTACATCGCCATAAACGGGAAAAATTGGAATGGAACGGTAGGGTAGGATTTGGGGCCGCAAAGGTACGGCGCCGGCCGGTGGGGCCCCGCCCACTTACGCGCCGTCTACCACCACGTTGTCGATGAGGCGCACGCCGCCCAGCTCGGCGGCCAGGCACAGCACCACGGCCCGGCCCGGGGCGTAGGCGGCCAGTGGCTGCAAGGTGGCCGCGTCGGCTACGGCGAAATATTCCAGCCCGATTTCGGGGGCCCCAGCCAGGGCAGCTTCGGCTTGGGCCTGCACCTTGGCCGGCGGCACGCCCTGGCGCACCTGCGCGGCAGCGGCGGCCAGCGCCTGGTGCAGCTGCGGCGCGGCGGCGCGGGCTTCGGGGCCCAGGCGGCGGTTGCGCGACGACATGGCCAGCCCGTCGGCCTCGCGCACCGTGGGGAAGGCCACGATTTCGAGGTCAAACGACAAATCGGCCACCAACTGCCGCACAATGGCCACCTGCTGCCAGTCCTTCTGCCCAAAATACGCCCGGTGGGGCCGCGCCATGTGGAAGAGCTTGCTCACCACCGTGGCCACCCCGTTGAAGTGGCCCGGCCGCTGGGCCCCCTCCATCACCCGCTCTAGGGCCCCAAAATCGAAGCGTAGGGCGGCGGGCTGGGGGTACATTTCCTCCACGCTGGGCAGGAAGGCGGCGGTGCAGCCGGCGGCGGCCAGCAGGTCGGTGTCGGCCTGGGGCAGGCGCGGGTAGAGGCGGTAGTCGTCGGGGTTGTTGAACTGCGTGGGGTTGACGAACACGGAGGCCACCACGGCGTCGCACTCGGCGCGGGCGGCGGCCACCAGCTGGAGGTGGCCGGCGTGCAGGGCCCCCATGGTGGGCACCAGGCCCAGGCGGTGGCCGGCGCGGCGGGCCTCCTCGGTAAAAGCGCGCAGCTCGGCCACGGTTGAAAATATCTGCATGGGAAAAGGACCCGTTGGCCGAGCCCCGGGAAGGAGGGGGTTGAATTTCTGCCCAAAATTGTGTAATTTTGTGCGGCCATCGTATGGCCTTTTCATTTTTTCTTTAAATCCACCTGTATGTCGAAGTTGCGCATCCTTTACGCGGCCACCGAAATTGACCCCTTTCTGAACACGACGAAGGTGGCGGAGCTGCTGCGCCGTCTGCCCGCGGGCATGCAGGAAATGGGTTGTGAGATTCGGATTTTCGTGCCCCGTTTTGGCATCATCAATGAGCGCAAAAACCGGCTGCACGAGGTAGTGCGCCTCTCGGGCATCAACATTGCCGTGGGCGACGACGAGAAGCCGCTGGTCATCAAAGTGGCCTCCATCCCGACGGCCAAGCTGCAGGTGTACTTCATCGACAACGAGGACTATTTCCACCGCAAATCGGCCCTGGTGGACAAAGACGACCACTTCCACGCCGACAACGACGAGCGCGCTATCTTCTTCTGCAAGGGCGTGCTCGAAACGGTGAAGAAGCTGGGCTGGTCGCCCAACATCGTGCACTGCTCGGATTGGATGACGGGCCTGATCCCGCTCTACCTGAAAACGACCTACAAAAAAGACCCGGTGTTCAAGGATGCCAAGTCAGTGTTCTCCATCTACAACAACGAGTTTCCCGAGAAATTTGAGGGCAACATTCTGGAGAAAGCGAAGATGCTTGACATCGACGACCAGATGCTGAACTCCCTGAAAACGGCCGACTTCAGCGGCTTCGTGAAAATTGGCATGGACTACGCCGACACTGTGGTGCGCTCCGACGAGGACTTTTCCGACAACCTCAACGGCATGTTCCAAGAGTATGCCTCGCGCAAAACGCTAAGCCAAGTGGCCACCGACGAGAACTTGCACTCTTCTTACCTCGCCCTCTACAACGAGCTGGCCAACTAAGCCGGCCGGGGCCCCAGCCGGCTCCCGGTAAGCTGCAATAATAAGGTAGCGTACGGAGAAGGATATTATATTTTTATTTGCTGATTGTCAGGTATTTGCCTGGCAATGGTAGCGTAGGGCGGGGCCCTGGGGCCCCGCCAATACCCAAAAAACAGTAGCTTCGCCTTTCATTGCTTTGCATTGCTTGTGAACCGCGCTGTATTTGTACTTAACGTAAGCTGTTTCCTGCAGCCCACGCTTCGCCTGGTGCGGGGCGCGTAACGTAAATTTTGTGCCGGCGGCCCGTCCTCTCCTTGGATGGGCCGCCGGCTTTTTTTCTAATATTTCTCCAATTATTTAACGCTTTACTACTATGTGCGGCATCGTTGCATACTTAGGCCACCGTCAGGCCTGCCCCATTATCCTTAAGGGCCTCCACCGGCTCGAATACCGCGGCTACGACTCGGCCGGCGTGGCCCTGATGAACGACGGGGAGCTGAATGTGTACAAGAAAAAGGGCAAGGTGGCCGAGTTGGAAAACTACATCGCCGAAAAGGATACCCACGCCCGCGTGGGCATGGGCCACACCCGCTGGGCCACCCACGGCGAGCCCAACGACACCAACGCCCACCCGCACTACTCGACCTCGGAGCGGATTGCCATCATCCACAACGGCATCATTGAGAACTACGCGGCCCTGAAAACGCACTTGCAGCAGCAGGGCCACGAGTTCCATTCCGACACCGACACGGAGGTATTCGTGAACCTGATTGAGGAGATTCAGACCCAAAACCACTGCAACCTGGAGGAGGCCGTGCGCCTGGCCCTGCACGAAGTGGTGGGGGCCTACGCCATCGTGGTGATGAGCCGCGACGCCCCCAACCAGCTCATTGCCGCCCGCAAGGGCTCGCCGATGGTGATTGGCATTGGCGACGGCGAGTTTTTCATCGCCTCCGATGCTACGCCCATCATCGAGTACACCAACGAAGTAGTGTACGTGAATGATTATGAGATTGCCATCATCCGCGACGGGCGGCTGGAGCTGCGGAGCAAGGAGGACGTGGAGCAGACGCCCTACATCCAGAAGCTCGAAATGGAGCTTGACAGCATCGAGAAGGGTGGCTACGAGCACTTCATGCTGAAAGAGATTTTCGAGCAGCCGCGCTCCATCATGGACTCGATGCGCGGGCGCTTGGAAATGAACGCCGGCCACCTAAATATGGGCGGCTTCCGGGCCTACGAGCAGAAGTTCGTGAACGCCCAGCGCATCATCGTCGTGGCCTGCGGCACGAGTTGGCACGCCGGCCTAGTGGCCGAGTACCTGCTGGAGGACCTGGCCCGCATCCCGGTGGAGGTGGAGTACGCCTCGGAGTTCCGCTACCGCAACCCCGTCATCACGGAGCGCGACATCGTGATTGCCATTTCGCAGAGCGGCGAGACTGCGGATACCCTGGCCGCCATCGAGCTGGCCAAGAGCAAGGGCGCCACCATCTTCGGCATCTGCAACGTAGTGGGCAGCAGCATTGCCCGCGCTACCGACGCCGGCGCCTACACCCACGCGGGCCCCGAAATTGGGGTGGCCAGCACCAAGGCCTTCACGGCCCAGGTAACGGTGCTGACCCTGCTGGCCATGCTCATGGGCCAGAAGCGCGGCACCCTCACCGACACCAAGTTGCGCGAGCTGATGGTGGAGCTGGATACGATTCCGGCCAAGGTGGAGCAGGCCCTGAAGCTGGACGACGAGATCCGCAACATCGCCGCCGTGTTCTGCGACGTGCCCAACTTCCTGTACCTGGGCCGCGGCTACAACTTTCCGGTGGCCCTGGAGGGAGCCCTCAAGCTCAAGGAAATCAGCTATATCCACGCCGAGGGCTACCCGGCCGCCGAGATGAAGCACGGCCCCATCGCCCTTATCGACGAGAACATGCCGGTGGTGGTCATCGCCACCCGCGACAGTTCTTACGAGAAGGTGGTGAGCAACATTCAGGAGGTGAAGGCCCGCAAGGGCCGCATCATCGCCGTGGTGACGGAGGGCGACGATGTGATCCGCAACATGGCCGAGTTCGTCATCGAAGTGCCCTACACCTCGGAGGCTTTGGTGCCGCTGGTGTCGGTTATTCCGTTGCAATTGCTGAGCTACCACATCGCCGTGATGCGTGGCTGCAACGTGGACCAACCCCGGAATTTGGCCAAGTCGGTGACGGTAGAGTAGGGTTTGAGGGGCAACAGTAATTTTTTGAACGTCATGCTGCGCTCAGCATGACGTTCTTTTGCGGGCCTTCATTCTAATCCATCAGCCAAAAAAATGCCCCACCAGATTATTCTCACCGACCAGGCGCCCGCGCCGATTGGGCCCTACAGCCAGGCCGTGCGTGCTGGCAATACCGTGTACGTGTCGGGCCAAATCCCGCTCGACGCGGCCGGCCAACTCGTGCCCGGCGACGTGGCCGCCCAGACCCACCAAGTGCTCAAGAACCTGACGGCCGTGCTGGCCGCGGCGGGTTTGCAACTCACTGACGTGGTAAAGTGCAGCATTTTTGTGAAAGACCTGGGGCACTTCGCCACCATCAACCAGGTGTACGGCACGTACTTCGCCGACGCCACCGCCCCGGCCCGTGAAACCGTGGAAGTAGCCCGCCTGCCGCGCGACGTGCAGGTGGAAATTTCCTGCATTGCCGTCGGCGCGTAGGGTGCCAGGTTGCTCAGGCCGGGCCGGGCAGCCGGCTTTTGCCGGCCGCCCGGTAACCGCTGACGGTGCTCCTGGGGCCCCTGGCCTGCGGCTTTTAGGGGCCCTGGCAGATACGAAACAGAGCCCCGAGCGCGTTAGATAGCCAGCTCATTTACAAATCCTTTTTTGCCTGATTTCCATGAAAGAACTTGGCCTCTTCTTGATATTCGTCGGCATTATTGCGACGGCGCTGCCGATGATTAACCCCACCGGGAACTACGTTTTTTTAGACTGGATGAATAACTGGGGCCCCAACGCGGCCTGGGCCATTCGGGGCGGCATTACGCTGCTGGGCTTCGTGCTGTGGCGCGTGGGCGGCCGGCGCGGCTAGCCGGGGCCCCCGGCCTTACCTTTGCGGCGCGTTCCGGCTTTGTGGCGGAACGCGCTTTTTATTTAGTGCGTGTGTGGGCAGGTGAGCTTAAACCAACCTTACCCGCTGCGTAACTTATTGCTTACCAAGAGAAAAGCTGGCAGCCAACAGCTGGTAGCTAATAGCTCATTCTTATGACCGAGAGAAACGTTCGGGTGCGCTTCGCGCCTTCGCCCACGGGGCCCCTGCACATCGGCGGCGTGCGCACCGCTTTGTACAACTACCTGCTGGCCCGCAAGCTGGGCGGCACCATGATTCTGCGCATCGAGGACACCGACCAGAACCGCTTCGTGCCCGGCGCCGAGCAGTATATCCTGGAGGCGCTGGCCTGGTGCGGCATCGTGATTGACGAGGGCGTGGGCGTGGGCGGGCCCCACGCGCCCTACAAGCAGAGCGAGCGCAAGCCCATGTACCGCCAGTACGCCGACCAGCTCATCGCCGACGGCTTCGCCTACTACGCCTTCGACACGCCCGAGGAACTGGACGCCATGCGCGCCCGCCTGCAGGCCGCCAAGGTGCCCAACCCGCAGTACAACAGCATAACGCGAACCCAGATGCGCAACTCCCTCACCTTGCCCGAGGACGAGGTGCAGGCCCTGCTCGACGCGGGCACGGCCTACGTGATTCGCCTGAAGGTGCCCCGCAAGGAGGAAATCCGCTTCCAGGACATGATCCGCGGGTGGGTGGTGGTGCACTCCAGCGCCGTGGACGACAAGGTGCTGATGAAGTCGGACGGCATGCCGACCTACCACCTGGCCAACATCGTGGACGACCACTTGATGGACATTTCGCACGTCATCCGGGGCGAGGAGTGGCTGCCTTCCGCGCCGCTGCACGTGCTGCTGTACCGCTACCTGGGCTGGGAAAGCACCATGCCGCAGTTTGCCCACCTGCCGCTGCTGCTCAAGCCCGACGGCACGGGCAAGCTCAGCAAGCGCGACGGCGACCGCCTGGGCTTCCCGGTGTTTCCGCTGGAATGGCACGGCGTGGACGCCGAAACCGGTGAGCCCACCGTGAGCCGCGGCTACCGCGAAGACGGCTACCTGCCCGAGGCCCTGGTGAATTTCCTGGCCTTCTTGGGCTGGAACCCGGGCACGGCGCAGGAAATTTTCTCGATGGACGAGCTGATCGAAGCCTTCGCCATTGACCGCGTGAGCAAGTCGCCGGCCAAATTCGACCAGAACAAGGCCAAGTGGTACAACGAGCACTACCTGCGCGCCCTACCCAACGCCGAGCTGGCCCCCTACCTGCTGGAGGCCCTCGCCGCCCACGGCCTGAGCTGCACCCCCGAAAAAGCCGAACAGATTGTGGGCGTGATGAAGGAGCGCGTGAGCTTCCCGCAGGATTTCTGGCAGGAAGCCAAGTACTTCTTTGATGCCCCGATGGAGTACGACGCCACCGTGGTGGCCAAGAAGTGGAACCCCCAGGTGGCCGACGCCCTCGCCGCTTACGCCGATGCGTTGCCTGGGGCCCCCACGGCCTCGGCGGAGGGCCTCAAGAATCTCTTCAACCAAACCGTAGAAGCCCAGGGCCTCAAGCCTGGCCAAGTGCTGCAAGCCCTGCGCGTGGCCGTGACCGGCGCCGCCGCCGGCCCCGACCTCTTCGAAACCCTTATCATCCTCGGTACCGACGAGGTGGCCGGCCGCCTGCGCACCGCCGTGGAGCGCCTGGGGGCCCCCGCCGCGTAGCTTCCGCCAAACCTTTGCCCAAGGCCGCGCCGTATGCACTACGGCGCGGCCTTTTTTGCGGTTAACAGTTAACAATGAACCGTTAGCAGTTGGCGGCGCTGGGGCCCCGCTGTTTCCTTTGTTAACTACTCACTGTTAACTGCTAACTGATTAATCACCATGGCCAAGAAACCCGTCAAGCCCAAGAAAGCGGCCCCCGACCCCGACAAGAAAGCCCGCGTGCACAAGGAGCTAGAGGGCTTTGAAATTGGGGTGAACCCGCTGGGCGAAATCACTTCCAACTACAGCATCGAGCAAATCAACCAGTTCTTGGGCCGCCACGTGCGCGACAAAAAGTTGGTGGACCGCGCCGGCCAGTTCGGTGAGAAAAGCGAAGACGAAGACGGGGCCCCCGAGCCCGAAGAAACCGACGAGGACTTTATGAAGCGCACCAGCCGCGAGGCCAAGCGCAAGAAAACTGCGGACGACGAAGCCGACGAAACCCGCAGCGAGCTGCCCGCCGCCGACGAATAGGGCCCCGGGGCGCAGCGGTTGCCTAGGCTCAGTTCAAACAGAACGGTCGTGCAGAGCGCAGCGAAGCACCTTTTCCGCGTCACTAATCAATGATTACTGGCGCGGAAAAGGTGCTTTGCTGCGCTCTGCACGACCGTTCTTTGCTGCTAATTGCATGACCCATCCTGCTCTTGATAAGCGCCAGTAAAGCAAAGCGTTACTGCACGGGGCGGGTTTCGACGAGTTGGCCGTCCTTGTAGATTTCGGTGGTGGTGAGGCGGCCTTCCTGGTATAGGTCGGTGGCGGTGTGGCTGCCGTTGGTGTAGGTTTCGACGGCCCGCACCTGGCCGGTTTCGGTGTAGCGCGTCCAGGGCCCAAACCAGTAAAAGCGGGCGCCCTTGGCGCCGGTGAGCCACTGGGCCTTGCCGCGGCGCTCCACCTGCCCGCCCGGGTACCAGTACGTGACCTCGCAAAAGCCCTGGCGGCCGTACCGTTCGGTTTGGGCCAGGGCCCCCGTGGGCCCATAGTAGCGGAACGTGCCCACGGGCCGGCCGTGGCGGTAGCGCCCGGCCGTGAAGGGCTGGGTGCGGGCGGCCTCGTCGTAGTAGGTGCGCCAGCGGCCCTGGCTGCGGCCGTGGCGGTCGGTGCGGTTGGCGGCGGGGCGGTTGCTGGCGCACGCGCCGCACAATAATAAACTCAGCAAGAGCAGGCTACGGCAACGCATGAGCAGGGAAATAGGAGTGGAGAGGAGCAGCAAAGTACAACTAATATTTTAGTTGAAACGTGCCGGCGGCGGAGATTATTGCGCCGCCGGGGCCCCCCGCATCGGGCGGGGCCGGCGGCTATATTTGCCCCGGCCGCGCACCAGCCGGCCCCCGCCGCCATGTTTTCGCACGACGTAGACTACCGCATTTTGGGCACCGACATCCAGGTGCTGGAAATTGAGTTGGACCCCAACGAAACCGTGGTGGCCGAGGCCGGCGCCATGGTGTACATGGAGGAAGCCATTGCCTTCGAAACCAAGATGGGCGACGGCTCGGCCCCCGACCAGGGACTGATGGGCAAGCTGTTCTCAGCCGGCACGCGGCTGCTCACCGGCGAGTCGCTGTTTCTCACGCACTTCACGCACCGCGGTAGCTACGGCAAGAGCAAAGTGGCGTTTTCAGCCCCGTACCCGGGCACCATCATCGCCCTCGACCTGGGCACCCTGCCCCAGGGCCTCATCGTGCAGAAGGACGGCTTCCTGGCCGCCGCCAAAGGCACCAAAATGAGCCTGCATTTCAACCAGAAATTTGGCTCGGGCCTGTTCGGCGGCGAGGGCTTCATCCTCCAAAAGCTCACCGGCGACGGCAAGGCCTTTGTGCACGCGGGCGGCACCATCATCGAAAAGCAGTTGAACAACGAGTTGCTGCGCGTGGACACGGGCTGCGTGGTGGCCTTCGAGCCGGGGCTCGATTTCAGCGTGGCCCGCGCCGGGGGCCTCAAGTCGATGATTTTTGGGGGCGAGGGGCTGCTGCTGGCCACGCTGCGCGGCACCGGCCGCGTGTGGCTGCAATCCATGCCCGTCAAAAAGCTCATTCAGGCGCTGGCCCCCGGCGGCGGCAATGCCCGCAAGGAGAGCGGCAGCGTGCTAGGCGGCCTGGTGGGCGGCTTGCTGGACGAGTAGCGCGGGCCGGGGCCCTGGGGCCGATTTACAGCGGCTGCTCGATGAGCGAGGGCTGGTCAGCCAGGTCGTTGGAGCGCATCGATTGCGTGAGCAACACGCCGACGGCGCCCAGTACCACGGCTACCGTAACCGCCAGAACCCATAAAAAAGGACGGTTTTCGAGGCCATCGGCGGGGCGGTTGCGCTGGGCGGCCTGGCGCCAGCGGCGCGAATCGCGGGGGGGGCGGGGAGCGGAGAGGGTGGGCAAGGGAAGATAGGATAAGAAGTAAAATAACCGAACTAGGCACCGGCTGTCCAATAGACAACTGGATTATAAAAATAAATCCCTAAAATATCCATTAGTGTAATGCCTGTCGGGCAATTACTTACGGACAAATATATAGCTCGGATTGCGTGGTTGCAAACACCGCATTGTCCTATGCCGGGGCCCCGGCGGCCACGGCCAGCACCTGCTCTAGCACGGCCCGCGAATTCAGCAAGCGGGGTACTTTGTGCTGGCCGCCGAGCTTGCCCTGGCCCGCCAGCCAGCGCGCAAACGTGCCCGGGGGCAGCACCCGCAGCAGGGGCGGGGCCAGGGCCAGGTCGCGGTGCCGCTTGGCGTCGTAGTCGGAGTTGACGCGGCGCAGCGTGGCGTCGAGCACGGCCACGAAGCGGGCGGCATCGGGCGCAGGGGCCCCGGGGTCCAGCTCTACGGCCCATTCGTGGCCGCCGCGCTGCACCTGCCCGCCGGGGGCCGCACTGAAGTACACCGGCGCGGCCGTGAAGTCGTGCACGCGGCAGCCGGTAGCTAGGCTGGCGGCGGCCACGGCGGCCTCGGCGTTCTCAATCACCACTTCCTCGCCAAAGGCATTGAGGAAGTGCTTGGTGCGCCCGGTGATGCGCAGCCGGTAGGGCCCCAGGCTGGTGAAGCGCACGGTGTCGCCCACCACGTAGCGCCACAGCCCGGCGTTGGTGCTGATAACCAGGGCGTAGGGCTGGCCCAGCACCACTTCGTGCAGCGGCACGGGCTGGGGGTCGGGCGCATCCCACTGGGCGGCGGGCAAAAATTCGTAGTAGATGCCGTGGTCGAGCAGCAGCAGCAGGTCCTCGCTGTCGGGCTGGTCTTGCAAAGCGAAGTAGCCCTCGGTGGCGTTGTAGATTTCCAGGTACTGCATTTGGGGCCCCGGGATGAGCTGCCGAAACAGCTCGCGGTAGGGCCCAAACGCCACCGCCCCGTGCAGGAACAGCCCCAGGTGCGGCCACACTTGGGTGATGTCGGCGGCTCCGGCCAGCTCCACCACGCGGCGCAGTAGCAGCAGCATCCAGGTGGGCACGCCGGCCAGTACGCGCACGTCCTGGCGCAGCGCGTGTTGCGCAATGCGCTCCACTTTGTCTTGCCACTCGCCGAGCAGGGCCAGGGGCAGGGGCGGGGTGCGCAGGCTTTCGGCCCAGGCCGGCAGCTGCTGCATAATCAGCGCCGATACGTCGCCCACCCGCGAGGCCGGTTCCTGGGGCCGGAAGGGGTTGGGGGCGTGCGTGCCGCCCAGCGAGAGCGTGCGCCCGGCCAGCAGCCGGTGCTTTGGATAAAGAAAAGTGCTGAGGGCCAGCATGTCGCGCCCGGCCCGGTAGTGGCCCTGGCGCAGGCTCTCGGGCGTCACGGGCACGAACTTGCTGCGGGCGTTGGTAGTGCCGCTGCTCTGGGCAAACCACTGCGGGCGGCCGGGCCAGAGCACATCGGGGGCCCCGCGCAGCACGCGCTCCAGCGCGGGGTAGAGCTGCTCGTAGGTGCTCACCGGCACGCGCCGGGCAAACTCGGCCGCTCCGGGGCCCTCGCCGAAGCCGTAGCGGCGGCCCCACTCGGTGCCCCGGGCGCGGCGCAGCAGCTCGGCCAGCACCCGCGCCTGCACGGCGTGTGGCGCGGCCCGCACCCGCGCCAGCCGGGGGCGGCTCTCAAGCTGCACGGCGGCGGACAGGAGCTGGTCGAGCACGGTGTTGGGTAAAGTGAGGCGTTAGAAAGCGCGAAGATGTGGAAAATTGAGAACTGCGGGACTCAAAAGTGCTATAAGACCGTCGCGAAATGCAAAGTTCTGGGCCTCCAAGTGGAGATGCTGCGCGCGGCGCGACGTCTTTTTGCGCCAGCACTTGGAGTCAGTTACGCAGAGAAATACTTCGCTGCGCGCCACATGGTTGCCCCACGTTTTCCTGCATCTTCACGTCTGCTAATCCTCTCCATTCAATAAATTACACGTTGCGCTTCAGCTCGAAATTTTTGCCCAGGTACACGCGGCGCACGGTTTCGTCGCCGGCCAAGTCTTCGGCGGTGCCGGCTTTCAGCAGCTTGCCTTCGAAGAGTAGGTAGGCGCGGTCCACGATGCTGAGGGTCGAGTTCACGTCGTGGTCGGTGATGAGCACGCCGATGTTGCGGTGCTTGAGCTTGGAAACGATGCCCTGGATTTCCTCCGTGGCAATGGGGTCGACGCCGGCAAACGGCTCGTCGAGGAGTACAAACTTGGGGTCGACGGCTAGGGCGCGGGCAATTTCGGTGCGCCGCCGCTCGCCGCCGCTCAGCACCTTGCCCAGGTTTTTGCGCACGTGCGTGAGGCTAAACTCGTTGAGCAGCTCCTCCATCTTGTCGAGGCGCGCTTTTTTGGGCATGCTGGTCATTTCCAGCACCGCCAGGATGTTTTCCTCTACGCTCAGGTCGCGGAACACGCTGGCTTCCTGGGCCAGATAGCCCACCCCGAGGCGCGCCCGCTGGTAGATGGGCATGGTGGTTATCTCCGTGTCGTCCAAATAAATCCGGCCGCCGTTGGGCTTCACCATGCCCACCATCATGTAGAAGCAGGTGGTTTTGCCGGCGCCGTTGGGCCCCAGCAGCCCCACGATTTCGCCCTGTTCCACGGTCACGCTCATGTCGTTGACGACGGTGCGGGCCTTGTATTTCTTCACGAGGTGGTCGGCGCGGAGGATCATGCCCGCAAAGGTCGGCCACAACCGCCGAACCGAACCGGCCGGCATTTGCGCTAATTTTGCTGGGGGCCCTGGCCCGCCATAATCTCTACCCTTTGCTGATGTCCGATTCTTTTCCGCCGCTGGCGGCCAGTACCACCCGGCTGCGGGTGGCGCAGGGGCTGGTGCTGCTCTTCCACGCCACGGGGCTGGTGGGGCTACTCTTCTCACACGACCCCGGGTTTTACCTGCGCTTCACGCCCCTCACGCTGCTGCTGAGCGCGGGCCTGCTGCTGGCGTTTCAGCCGGAGCGCAACGCCTCATTCTGGCAATTTTGCCTCACCGTGGGCCTGCTCGGCTACGCGGCCGAGGTGATTGGCGTGCACACGGGCAAGCTCTTCGGCAACTACGCCTACGGCGACACGCTGGGCCCCAAGTGGCTCGACGTGCCCCCGCTCATCGGCCTCAACTGGGTGATAATGACCTACCTGGGCGGCGTGCTGGCTCACCGCCTGCCCCTGGGCGAGCTGGGCCGTACCCTGGTGGCGGCCCTGCTGATGGTGGGCTTCGACCTGTGCCTGGAACTGCCCGCTGGCCGCTACGACTTCTGGCACTGGACGGCGGGTGTCATCCCGTTCCGCAATTTCCGCGACTGGTTCATCCTCGCCTGCCTGGCCCAGATGCTGTTCAACCGCGCCCGCTTCGTGAAGGCCAATGCCTTGGCCCCGCTGCTTTACGCCGTGCAGTTGCTGTTTTTCTTCGCCCTCGAGTGGCTGGGGCCCAGTAAGTAGCGGTTGTACAGTTAGCAATGAGCAGTTAGCGCGGTGAGCAGTGAGGCCTAGGGCCCCTAAGGCGGCGGGTAGCATGACGCCCTGGGGCCCCTGTTGTTCACTGCTCATTGCTAAATGCCAACTGATAACTGTTCACTGCCTGCTCATTGATAACTGATACTTGTTCACTGATAACTGCTAACTGACCCCGTACGTTAGCAGGGTACCTATGAAGAACATCCTTTTTTTTGGCGACAGCCTCACGGCTGGCTACGGCCTGCCCGCCGCCGCCAGCTTTCCTGCCCTCATTCAGCAAAAAATTGACGCCGCCGAACTGCCTTACCGGGCCCTTAACTACGGCGTGAGCGGCGACACCAGCGCCGGTGGGCGCGCCCGCCTGGCCGGGGCGCTGGCCCGCCAGCCCGTCGAGGTGTTTGTGCTGGCCCTGGGGGCCAACGACGGCATCCGCGGGGTGCCCGTGCCCGACACCAGTACCAACCTGGAGGCCATTCTGCGGGACGTGCAGCAGCAGTACCCGGCGGCGCAGCTGGTGGTGGCAGGCCTGGAGTTTCCCTTCAATGTCAGCCCGTTGGGCAACCACCGCCTGGTGCGCTACGCGGCCGAGTTCAAGGCCGTGTTCCGGCCGCTGGCCCAGCAGTTTGGGGCGGCGTTTGTGCCCTTTTTGCTCGAGGGCGTGCTAGGCCACCGCGACTTGAACCTGGCCGACGGCGTGCACCCCAACGCCGAGGGCCAGCAGCGCCTGGCCGCCAACGTGTGGGGCGTGCTGGGGCCCCTGCTGCAAGCCGCCGCGCCGGGCCCCGCAGCCTGAGCCGCCAACCGCGCCCGGGCCGCCGCGCCGTGGCCAACAAAGTCCGGCACGGCCCGTTACAGGGCCTCAACGTGACGTATGGAGCCCGAGCCGCGCAAACTACCCCTTCGCTTTTACGAAATTGACCTGCTGCGCTTTTTGGCGGCGCTGAGCGTGGTGCTGTACCACTACACGTACCGGGGCTACATGGCCGACCACTACAGCCCGGTGCCGTTCGCGGGCATCGGCCGCGTCACTAAGTATGGCTACTTGGGCGTCGAGTTGTTCTTCATCATCAGCGGCTACGTGGTGCTGCTCAGCGCCCAGGGCAAAACCGTGCGGCAGTTTTTCCTCTCCCGCGTCACGCGCCTGTACCCGGCGTTTTGGGCGGCCTGCACGCTCACGTTTTTGGTCGAGCGCCTATGGGGCCCCGGCGCGGCCGGGGGGCCGGTGGGCGCCGGCCTGCACCCCACCACGGGCCAGTACCTGGCCAACCTGACGATGCTGCACGGCTTCTTTGGGGTGCCCGACCTCGACACGGCTTACTGGACGCTGACGATTGAAATTGCCTTCTACTTTCTTGTCTCCCTGCTGATTGGCTACCACCTCCTGCGCCACCTCGACCTAGTGCTGCTGCTGTGGCTGCTGTACGTGGACCTGGCTGGGGCCGCGCCCGTGGCCAGCCCATTTGCCTACTTGTTCTTTCCGCAGTACGCCCCGTACTTCATCGCGGGCATGCTGTTCTACTTGCTTCAGCAGCCGCAGGGCCGCACCTGGCTGCGCTACGTGCTGCTGGCGGTGGCCTTCCTGCTGGCGCTGCGCAGCAGCGTGGCGCGGGCCGGCGACGTGGCCGCCTACTTCCACGACCCGACGGCTTGGCAGGTGGGCGTGGGGGCCGTAACGGCGTTTTTCCTGCTGTTTTACCTGGTGGCGTTCCGCAAAATCAGCTTCGGCCGCTTCCCCTGGCTGGCCCGGCTGGGGGCCCTCACGTACCCGCTCTACCTTATCCACGGCAACATCGGCTTCGTGGCGTTTCACCGCCTCGGCCCGTTCCTCAACAAGTACGCGCTGCTGGGCGGGGCCCTGGTTGGGGCCCTATTGGCGGCTTACGCCATCCACACGCTGGTCGAAAAGCGCCTTAGCAAGCCCCTAGGAGCCCATATAAACCGCTGGCTCACGCGCCTCGACCAAGGCGCGGACGCCGCCGTTGGCCCACCCGCGGGCCACGGCTAACGCTTCACCCCCTATCCGGAGGGGGCACGCCAGTAAGCCCGGGCGGGGCCTCCTCCGGATGGGGCGGAAGCGCTAGAGCTGCGGCTGCTTGGAAACGTAGAGTACGCCGTTTTGCTCGCCGCAGAAAGCGAATTTATCCCGGCGGCCGCAGAGCGCGGCCGAGGCCGCCACGTACAACCGCGACTTGGCATCGAAATACAAGTTCGTGATTTGGTGGTCGTTGGGTAGCGTCAGCTGGCGGCTCGTAGTAGTTTTGATGCCCACCGTTTCGATGTAGCTGCTGACGGAGGTGATGGGCGTTAGCAGAAGGTCGATGTTGTACACAGTGCCCGACGCCGCGGCTACGCGGTTGCGGGCCACGCGCAGCTCGGTATTATACCTTCTCCAGTCGCGGTACTTCCGCCAAGTCAGCCCTTGGTCGAGGCTATAATAGTTGGGGCTAGTGGCATAGGCTACGTCACTAGGCGAGCCCAGCTCTTCGCCTGCTAAGCTGATGAGCGTGTCTTGGCGCGAGGCAAAGCCAACTAGCTTGAGGTTATTCTGATAATCGCCTTTCTGCCACGTCTTGCCGCGGTCGGTGGTTTGGTAAACGGCGTAGCCCGTGGTGATGACCAGCTTCCCGTCGAGGTCGCCGGCCACTGCCTCCACGGCCCGGTTGTCGGGGGCCCGCAGCGCGTACCAATCGGCATAATCCGGCTGCGTCGGTTCGGGGGCGTCTTTGTGGCAGGCGGTGAGCGCCAGCAGCAGCGCGCTGCACAGTAAAAGGGTTTTCATGGCCGGGTAGGGCAGGGTGGAAAGGTCAGCGGTGAAGGTAACAGGCGTTTGCGGTATCGTGCTGGCTGGACCGTTGTTACCTGCAGCAGTACTTCAAGCGCATCGGCCTCTCCCGCGGGTGCCGGAGCGGATTCGGCGTTACTTTGCGCGGCCTGGATTGGGCCTTCGTTGTGCAAGCCGCCGCTGGAAGTTTAACCACTTAATCTACGGCCGTAGCTTTCGGCCGGGCCCGCCAATCGGCCCACAGGCCCAGCAGCAGCTCGGTGGCCAGTACCAGCACGGCAAACGGTAGGAGCCACGCCACCCGGGCCTGTAGGCGGTCGTACACGTTGGCCACCGCCCCTGTTGCAAAAGCATTGGTTACCAACGCTGTACCCACCAATGCCAGCCAGGCTACCGCGCCGGGCTCCAGCCGCCGCCGCACTGCGCGACTGGCCAGGCCACTCAAGCCAGCTACCACCGCAAGCAAATAGGCCAACCCAGCCCGCTCGTTGATTTCACCAAAACTGAGCTGTCCGTGGCTTTGCATTGACGACATGTATGCTTTCAACTCGTAAGGGTAGCTGCGCATGGGCCACCAAGGGGCCGTGTTTTCGCGGTATGGAGCAATCCCGTCGCCCACGCTCACGTGCGTGAGCTGGCGTAGCGTAGCCTGTACGGACGTCCAGGCTAGGGCTGGGTAGTAGCGTGGCGAGCGTAGCACAATGCCGATGATGCGGAGATATTCGTCGCGGGTAGCTTCCATACCGCCTGCCAACTGCATAGGCGTGTCGGTTTGCCACATAAAGCCCATTGCGTCGTCGGGTAGCTTGTCGCGGTACTTGCACAGGCTGTAGTTGTTGGGGCCGCTGCATTCACGGTCAAGGAAGCGCTCCAATACCCCCGACTCGCTAAGGCGGGCCATCAGGAAGGCTGGTGCGGCCCGCACAATGGTGAAGCCACCGCCCAGCGCGGCTTGTAGCGAGGGCAGCGCCACCCAGCCCATCAGCATTACGGCCAAGGCCAGGGCCCACTGGCCCGGCCGCAACCGCGCCGGACCTGTTACTGGGGCCCACCACGCAATGAGGCCCGTTAGAACAACTATTGAATTGAAAATAAGTAGGTTGGAGGAATGGGCCAACTCTGCAAGTAAGGCTACTGCCAGCCAGGCCGCTTGCTCCCAACCGCCGCGGCAGCGGTCCAGCAGCACCAGCCCCAGCGCCAGCACCCCGATGGCCGTGAAGATATCGGGCATCAATTGGGAACTGAACCACGACGCACCCGTGGCCCAAACTGCCAGCACCAGCAGGGCCAGGCGGCCTGCTGGGTGCACCAGCCGCGGCGCAAACTCGCGGATGTAGCGCAGCAGCAGCACGCCCAGCAGCAAGCACTGCATAAAGGCAGTGCTCCACAGCGACCTGACCAACAAACTAGTGCCCCGGATAAATAAACCGTAGGTTACGGGCCGGTCAATGGGAACAGTTAGGTCCAGGGCGCTGACGAGGTATGTGCCCGTGTCGGAGGTTACCAACGGAAAGCCATTGTAGAGCGCCGCTTGCAACAGCACCAAGCCGGCCAGCAGCGGCCACATAGCCCGCGTCCAA
Organism: Hymenobacter nivis; assembly: GCF_006439025.1. Taxonomy (GTDB): domain Bacteria; phylum Bacteroidota; class Bacteroidia; order Cytophagales; family Hymenobacteraceae; genus Hymenobacter; species Hymenobacter nivis_A. Next base: position 87,245 of record NZ_RCYZ01000008.1, on the reverse strand, counting down.
AAAGTAGAACGAAGCGCACTCGTTTTTTTTGATAATCAATTGACTAACAGAGTTAAATGGCGATTAATGTTCCTTTGGACACTGACTTTCCGCTGTTTTCTTTTTAAAACAAGCTGCCCTGCACCGCCTGCGGGATGATGGCCGGCGGGGCCACCGCAATGCCGGTCAGCTCCTTCATGCGGGCCAGGAAGTGCTGCGTCCAGACGGGGGCGTGGCGCACGTCGCGCTGGTGGATGAAGAAATAGGCCGAGTGCAGGCCCTGGGCGTACCAGGCGGCCAGGCGCTCGGCCCAGGCGTCGGCGCGCTGGTAGTCGGTGCTGTGCAAGCCGTGGCCGTTGAAGCGCACGAAGGCCGTGGGCGTGGTCAGGCGCATGGGCAGCACGTCGCGCCGCCCGGCCACGTCCGTGATAACCAGCGTCTTGTTCAGGGCTTCCAGCGTGGCGAACACAGCGTCGGCCAGGCCGCGGTCGGCAAACCAGCGGGGGTGGCGCAGCTCCACGGCCAGCGGCACGGCGGCGGGCCAGTCGAGCAAAAAGCGCTCGAGCCGCGGCAGGTGCTCGGGGCCCAGGTGCGGCGGCAGCTGCAAAAAGGCCCAGCCCAGGGCCTCGCCCAGCTCCTCGATGGCCCGCGAAAAGGGCACCACCAGGTCGTCGGTTTGGAACAGCTCGCGCTCGTGGCTGATGCTGCGCGGCAGCTTGGGGCAAAACTTGAAGCCGGGGCCCACCGCCGCCCGCCAGCGCCGCACGGTGGGCGCGTCGGGAATGCGGTAGTGGGTGGTGTTTAGCTCGAGGCTGTTGAACTGCCGGGCGTAGTAGTGCAGGTACTCGGGCTCCTTGATGCCGAGTGGGAAGTACGAGCCCAGCCAGTCCTTGTTCGTCCAGATGGGGCAGCCCACGTACAGGGCCGGCGGCTGGGGTTGCGCCGGGCGGGCGCGGGCCAGCAGCGGGGCCGTGGCGGGGTGGTCGGGGGGCAGGCCAAAGTTGACGTAGCGCAGGTCGGGCAGGCGGCCAAAATCCATGGGGCAAAGGTAGGGGCGGGGGCCCCGGTGCGGGGCCCCGCGCCGGGCGGAGCGGCCTTAAAGTGGCACTTCAGGCATTACGAAAAAAAGCTGACCTGCGCAACCCGGCAAATGACGAATCGCCGCCGCCGACGCCAAAATTTTGCACCCGCCGCATAATCTTATTTCGTGATATAGGGCCCCCAGTGGACGGGATTTTTCAAAAGCCGGCTTCCCGTGCCCTTACGCGGGTTTTACTTTTTAGTAAACGGATGAATTTTGTGCAAGTTTTATAAGAAAAGAACAATTTTACGACTAGTCCGTTTGGCAGCGGCGTTGCAATTCTTAGCAGGCCCTGGGTGGTGCGGGTAATTTTGACTCATTCACCACCTTATGCAATCGATGCAATTACCTCGTATTTCTACTTCTGCTTCCGCTTTCGTTTTACTCTTATCGTTACTGGTGGGCCTGCCCAGTTCGGCCCGCACCAAGCGGTCGGCCCGGGTGCGGCGCGCCGCCCACACCCACATGTGCAAGCACGTGCAGGAGCCCCGCGAAACCAGCGCCAATATGGTGCTGCGCGGCCGGGCCTCCTGGTACGGCAAATATTTCCAGGGCATGGAAACCGGCAACGGCGAGCGCTACGACCGTTTCGAGTACACCTGCGCCCACAAAACCCTGCCCTTTAACACTCGCCTGCGGGTGACCAGCGTGCTCACCGGCCACTCGGTGGTGGTGCGCGTAAACGACCGGGGCCCCTTCCGCAAGCAGCGCATCATCGACCTGAGCGAGAAGGCGAGCCGCGAGCTGAACCTCCAGGAGCTGGGCGCCACCACCATCGTGGCCGAAGTAGTGGCCCCCGAAACCCCCCTGGGCCCCACCGCCGCCCCCGACAACCTGCTGGCCCTGTGCCTGGGCGACCCGCACCCCCACGCCCCGTTCACGACCTACACCGTGGACCCCGCCGCTGCCCCCGCCCCGGTGGTAGCGCCCACCACCACGGCGGCGCCCGCCGCCGGCCTGCTGGCCGCTGCGCCCGCCGCCATGGCCGCCCCGCAGGCGGCTACGTTTGAAGTACAGGTGGGCGCGTTTGAATCGCCGACCGATGCGCAAATGGTGCTGGCCAAAATCCAGGCCCTCGACCCCAACGTGCACGTAGAGTTAGCCAGCGACCTGCTCGACGGCCGCCAGCGCAGCCGCGTGCTCGTGGGCACTTTCGGCGAGCGGCCCCAGGCCGAGGCCGTGCGCCGCTGGCTCCTCGTGTGGGGCATTGGCGGGCAAGTGCGCGAAGTAGCGCTGCGTTAACCTCAGTCAGTGCAAACCACTCCTTATATAGTAGTATCCATCGCGCAGCGATAAATGGAGCGGCAACCGGCTTTCTGTTCGGTTGCCGCTTCTTTTTTGCGTGGCCGTGCGCACCTTGCGGCCGCGTGGGGCCCCGGCCCGCGGTTACCTTCGTTCCTCTTCTTCACTTAGCCCTTCTTTCATGGCTTTCACGTTTAAACCCTACGCGCCCGCGGCCAAGTACAAGCAGGCGGCGGCGTACTTCTCGATGGAGTTTGCGCTCGACCAAGCGCTGAAAATTTATTCCGGCGGCCTGGGCTTCCTGGCTGGCTCGCACATGCGCTCGGCCTACGAGTTGAAGCAGAACCTGGTGGGCATCGGCATTTTGTGGAGCTACGGCTACTACGACCAGGGCCGCAACCCCGACCAAACCCTGCGCGTGGACTACACGCAGAAGAGCTACTCGTACCTGCAAGACACGGGGCTGCTGTTTCCCATCACCATTCACGGCGCCGATGTGTACGTGCGGGCCCTGTACCTGGCTCCGGAAGTGTTCGGCACGGCGCCGATGTTCTTCCTGACCACCGACATCCCGGAGAACGATTACATCTCGCGTACCATCTCGCACCACCTCTACGACCCGGATGCGGCGGCCCGCGTGGCCCAGGCCATTCTGCTGGGCGTGGGCGGCGGCAAGCTGCTCGACGAGCTGAACCGCCAAACCGACGTGTACCACCTCAACGAGGGCCACGGTCTGCCGCTGGCGTTTTACCTCTACGAAAAGCACGGCCGCAAATTGGAGGAGGTGCAGAAGCGCCTCGTCTTCACGACGCACACGCCCGAGCTGGCCGGCAACGAGGAGCGCCCCATGAAGCTGCTCACCGACATGACCTTCTTCGGGCCCGTGCCGGAAGAAGAAATCCGCCGGGTGGCCCGCCTCGACGGCACCACGCTCAACTACACCCTCACGGCCCTGCGCTTCGCGCGCCGCGCCAACGGCGTGAGCAAGGTGCACGGCGAGGTGGCCAACGAAATGTGGGGCCACTACGAAGGCATCTGCCCCATCATCCCCATCACCAACAGCCAGAACGGCACCTACTGGCGCGATCCGCAGCTGGCCGGGGCCCTAAAAAGCAAGGACGACGCGGCGTTGCTGGCCCGCAAACGCGAGCTGAAAAAGGCGCTCTTCAAGGTGGTGGCCGACCAAACGGGCAACATCTTCGACCCCGAGGTGCTGACCATCGTGTGGGCCCGCCGCTTCGCCGCCTACAAGCGCGCCGACTTGATCCTGCGCCACTTCGAGCGCTTCGTGGCCTTGGCTACCAACGCCAAGCATCCCATCCAGATGATTTGGGCCGGCAAGCCGTACCCGCTCGACCACGGCGCCATCGGCGTGTTTAACAGCCTGATTGCGCGCACCAAAAACCTGCCCAACTGCGCTGTGCTCGTAGGCTACGAACTGGAATTGTCGGCTGAGTTGAAGAAGGGCTCCGACGTGTGGCTGAACACGCCCCGCTACCCGCGCGAGGCCAGCGGCACCAGCGGCATGACCGCCGCCATGAATGCTTCGGTGAACCTGAGCATCGCCGACGGCTGGATTCCGGAGTTCATCCGCGACGGCGAGAACGGCTTCGTTGTGCCCCACGTAGCGGTGGACCAGGCCGAGGACGTGAAGGACGACGCCGAAGCCACCGCTTTGCTCGACGTGCTCGAAAACCACGTGCTGCCGCTCTACTACGACCAGCCCAAAAACTTCCTGAAAGTGGTGAAAACCGCCATGAACGACGTGGAGCCCGAGTTTGAAAGCACCCGCATGGCCAAGGAGTACTACGAGAAACTGTACAAAGCCTAAGCTGCCGGCCAGTGCTGGTTCTTAGGGCCCCACAAGAACCGTAAAAACCAGCTTTACCGACTTACAGAGAAAAAAGCTGCTCCGCCGGGGCAGCTTTTTTCTTTGGCCGAAAACCCAGCAATTTGGACGAAATGCCCACGCAAACCGCACCCTGGGGCCCTAAAATGCGTTGTACGGGGACCACCAGCTTCGAATAATTATGTGCGGCCGCTATACCTTCATCACCCCCGCGCCATCGGCTGAAAAGCGCTTCGATGCCGCTTTCGACGCGCCCGCGCCGACCACCTACAACGCCGCGCCCTCGCAGCGCCTGCCCATCATCACGAACGCCGCGCCTGGCCGCATCCAACTGGTGGCCTGGGGCTTGGTGCCCAGCTGGAGCCGCGACCCCGCCGCAGGCCCCAAGCCCATCAACGCCCGCGCCGAAACGCTGGCCGAGAAGCCCAGCTTCCGGCAGTTGCTGGCGCGGCGGCGCTGCCTGGTGCTGGCCGATAGCTTTTTTGAGTGGCAGGCGCTGCCCGCGGGCAAGGTGCCGCACCGCATTCTGCTGCGCGATGAGGCGCCGTTTGCCTTCGCCGGGCTGTGGGACGAGTGGCTTGACCGCGCCACCGGCGAGCTGCGCCCCACCTTCACCATCGTCACGACGGAGCCCAACGCCCTGATGGCCACCCTGCACAACCGCATGCCGGTCATCCTGCCGGGCCCCGCGGCCGAGCGTGCCTGGCTCGACGATGGCCTCGGGCCCGCCGCCCACCAGCAACTGCTGGTGCCCTACGACGCAGCCGCCATGCGCGAGTACGAAATCACGAAGCGCGTGAACTCGCCCGCCCACAACGACCCCGAAGTGCTGGCCGCCGCGTAGCCTGCCGGGGCCCTAGTGGCGCGGCGTGCCTTCGCCCAGGCCCTGCTGAATGATGCGGAAGGCCGGGTCGGTGGGCTTCAGAACTTTGCGGAGCTGATTTTTGGCTTGCACGAAGTGCGGCCGGGCATCTACCAGCTGGCCGAGCTGCATGGAGAGGATGCCAGCATATAGGTGCAGGTAGCCCTGGGCCTTGGGCGTGGGCGGAGCCGTGGGCAGCCGGCCGTTGAAGAACGCCAGCAGGGCCGGCGCGGCGCTTTCGGCCTCGTAAATGCTCATCAGGTCGGTGTACACCCGCTCGTCGTTTGGGGCAAGCCGGTACAGCCGCTCGGTGAGGGCCGGGGCCTGGGGCGCGTGGGCCGCCACCGCGGTAGCCACTTCGCTCTTGAGGGCGGCGTAGGGCCCCGCGGCGGCGGGCGCAGCGGGCGTGGTAGCCGCCGCGGCGGGCGCAGTAGCGGGCGGTGGGCCCCCGGGCGTTTGCGCCCGCAGCGGGGCCCCAGCCAATAGCAAACCAGCAACAAGCAGAGCAGCGCGCATAACGAAAGGAAAACTAGCCAGGGAATTTGGACTGGCAAGTAACTACCGCCGGGCCATACCGGGCCCGGGGCCCCGGGCCGGCCGCCCACGGCCCGCCCTCGTTTTGGTGGCCATAAGCTGGCGAAAAACCGGGCGGGGTACCCTCTAGGGGAGCCGGCCAGCGGGTGCCGTGGGGCCCCCACTGGGCCGGGCCCCGCGTATTGATGAGCGGCACCGTATTTTGCCGCCTATGCTGGCCTACCATATTATGAAACCCATCGTGCAGGCGTCGCTGCGCGTGTTTTTTCGGCGCGCCGAGGTGCGCCACCGCAAGCGCCTGGCACTGCCGGGACCCTTGCTGCTGGCCGTGAACCACCCCAATACCCTGATGGACCCGCTGCTGGTGGCCGCCAATATGCCCCGGCCGGCGGCGTTCTTGGCCAAAAGCACATTCTTCAAAAACCCGGTGTCGAAGGCCATCTTCGAGTCGGTGAACTGCCTGCCCATCTACCGCCGGCAAGACGCCGAGGCCGCCGCCGCCGCCAGTGGCCGGGCCCTGAACGCGGCCGAGCTGCACGCCCAAAACGAGGCCGCTTTTGGCAAGTGCTACGACTACCTGGGCCAGGGCCGGGCCATCATGATTTTCCCTGAGGGCATCAGCCTCAACGAGCGCAAACTGCGCCCGCTCAAGAGCGGCGCCGCCCGCATTGCGCTGGGGGCCGAGGCCCGCCACAACTTTAAGTTGGGCTTGCACGTGCTGCCGGTGGGCATCAATTACTTTGACCCTACGCGCTTCCGCTCCGACGTGCTGCTGAACGTGGCCCCGCCCATCCGGGTGGCCGACTACGCCGCGGCCTACGCGGCCAGCCCCGACGCCGCCGCCGATGCCCTCACCGCCGCTATCACCAAGGCGCTGGAGCGGCGCCTCGTCATCAGCCGCGACGCGGCCGGCGATGCCCTGGGCCAACAAATCGAGCGCACCTTCGGCGACCACCTCAACCCCGACGACGACCCCGACACGCTCTACGACAACTTCCAGCTCGGGCGCACGCTGCTGCAAGCCGTGGCCTACTTCGAGCAGCACGACCCCGCCCGCCTGGCCGCCGTGCGCACCCAACTCGCTGATTACCTGGGGGCCTTGCGCCAACACGGCCTCGACGACGCGGCCCTCGACGAGCAGCGCCGCGGCCGCCTGGCGGGCCTCGTGAACCTGGCCCTGGGCCTGCCCGTGTGGCTCTACGGGGTGTTGAACAACTACTTGCCCTACCGGCTGCCGTCGCTCGTGGCCAGCCGCGTGACGCCCACTGAGCCCGAGTTTCGGGCGGCGGTGATGATGGGGGTGGGGCTGGTGGCATTCCCGCTGTTCTATGGCTTGCAAGCCGCCGCCGTGCAGCACTGGCTCACCCACCGCTGGTGGCTCACGGCGCTGTACGTTATCAGCCTGCCCATCAGCGGCTTCTACGCCCTGGGCTACGGCGTGGAGCTGGCGGCCCGGCTGCGGCGGCTGCGGGCGCTGCGGCTGTTCCGGCAAGCGCCGGCGGTGGGGGCGGGGTTGCTGGCCCGGCGCGCCGCCATCGTGGCGGCCCTGGAGGAGGCGCGGGTGCGCTACCTGGGGGCCCCGGCGGGCCCGGCTTAGGGCCCCCGGCCTTGCCGGTAGCTGCCCGTTTCGCACACATCCTTCCCAATTCCTAATGCCATGATTTACGGTATGTGCTTCGACGGGAGCGTGGTGCGCGGGCGGGGCGACGATGGCCAGCCGCTGCACTTCTCCAACACCCGGGCCACGGGCCACGTCGAGCACCTGGAGATGCACTACGCCCGCGCCCGCCAAATGGGCCTGACGCGCTTCCGCGACACAGTGCTGTGGGACGAAGAAAATAGGGCCCCCGACTACCGCTGGCTCGATCGGCTGCAGGCCGTGGGCCAGGGGCAAGTCGAGCTGGTGCTCAACCACTACGGCCTGCCGGAGTGGCTCGACGAAGCCATGTTTTGGGACGGCCGGGCCGCGGCCGCGATGCACGACTTGGCCCAGCAAATTGCCCTGCGCTACCGCGGGGCGTTTCGCAGCTACAACGTGGGCGTGGAGCTGGGCATCTGGACCGATTGGGTGGCGGCGCCCCAAAGCCGCCAGTGGCCTTTCGGCGGCTGCAGCTGGTGGGAGGTGTACCGCCAGACCAGCGCCATCACCATTGCCATTGCCCAGGGCCTCAAAGCCGGCGACCCCACCTGCCGCATGGCCATGAGCGAGCCCTGGGGCTGGGATCCCGGCGTGCCCTACGCCGACCAGGCCCGGCCTTTTGCCACCGTGCTGGGCCGGCCCGACGCCGTGGCCGAGGCCAACGGCTGCCACACCTGGCAGCAGGGCCGCGCCGATTTGCTTGATGTGATAGGGCTGAACATTTACTTCGATAACGACATCCCCGCCCTGCTAGCCGCCGCGCGCCAAATGTTCCCCGATAAAGCAGTAGTGGTGGCCGAAACGGCCAATATCTACCGCCCCGACTGCCACCCGCCAGCCCTGTGGTGGGCCAAGTTTGAGGCCCTGGGCGAGCCCGACCTGGAAGTGTGCTGGAGCCCCGGCCTCACCGTGCTCACCCACGAGCTGGGCGAGCGCATGGCCGGCAACCTGCTCGACGAAGACGGCACCCAGCACTGGCACCGGCCAGGGTTTTAGTTGTCAGTTGTTAGTTGCTAGAATCGCCGTAAAAACCTAACAACTAACAACCGACAACTAAAGACCTACCCCGCCAGGGCCCCGGCGGCCAGCGCCACCATCACCAGCACCACGGCCGGCACCCGCTCCCAGAGCAGCAGCAGGAAGGTGGTGCCCACCAGCAGCGGGTTGAGGGGCACGGCGGTGATGGAGCCCAGGTGCCAGTGCCCGGGCAGGGCCAGCAGGCGGTCGGGGAGGGGGTGGTAGAGCAGTAGCGTAGCGGCGCAGACCAGCCCGGCGCTCACGGCGTTGATGCCTTCTAGCGAGGCCTTCACCACGCGGTACTGCCGCAGCCGTGCCCAAAAGCGCAACACAAAGAAAATCAAGAATGTACCCGGTAAGAAGATGCCCGCCGTGCCCACCAGGGCCCCCAGCACCTGGCCCCCGGTGCCGCTGCCTTGCGCCCGCATGGCCAGGGCCCCAATGTAGGCGGCGATGGAAAAATTGGGCCCCGGCACGAGCTGCACCATGCCCAGGCCCGACAAAAACTCGGGCGGCGTGAGGTAGTGCTTGAACTCGACGAACTCGGCAAACAGCAGCGGGGCCAGCACCTGCCCGCCCCCAAACACCAGGGAGCCGTTGCGGTAAAAGTTCTCGAACAGGCGCACCGGCAGCCAGCGCGTGTAGTGCCCCAGCAGCGCCGCGCCCACCAATATGCCCAGCCAGAGCAAGAAATTGGCCCACTCCACTTGCAGCGGTTTTTTCTCGGGTTCGATGACGTGCTTGCGGTAGCGCACCGTCGTCACGGCGCCGCCGGCCAGCAGCAGCACCGGCAGCACCCACGGCAGCTGGAAGAAGTAGGCCAGCATGGCCGAGGCCACGGTGAGGCCCACGGCGGTTTTGGTCTGAATCACTTTCTCGCCGATGCGGTAGGCCGAAAACGCCACGAAGCCCACCGCCACGGGCTGCACAAACTGCACCAGCGCCGCCACCAGGGCGGGGTTTAAGCGGCTGAGGGTGAGGGCGGCCAGCGTCATGAGCAGCGTGGCCGGCAGCACCCACACCAGCAGCGTGAGGTAGGCCAGGTTGGGGCCCCCCAGCCGGTAGCCAATCACCGTCACGGTTTGGGTGGAGGTGGGGCCCGGCAGCAGCGCGCACAGGGCCTGCAGCTCCAGCAGCTCGGCGGCGCTCAGGTAGCGGCGCTTCTCTACCAGCAGCCGGAACATCATGGCCAGGTGCGCCGAGGGGCCCCCAAAAGCGGTGCAGGACAGCGCGGCCACGTCCTTCAGAAACACGAAATTGCGGGCCCGGCGCAGGCGGCGGCCGCCCCGCCGCAGCGGGACCGGAAACGGACGGGGAACGGGGGGCGGCAGCGGCACGAACGGGCGGGAATTGCGGGCGCCGAAGATAACCGCCCCCCGCCGCCGGCCGGATGGGCCCCCGCAAAAAAAAGACCGCCCGGGGCCCCGGGCGGTCTTTTGCAAAACGACAAAAAAGATAATTATTTCTTCTTTAGGCCCAGTTCAATCAGGCGCTCATTCAAGAATTCACCGGCCGTAATGTCGGCTTCTTTCTTGGGGTTGTCGGCCGTCACGAGGTGCGGCAGCGCGGCCAGGCTCATCTCCGAGCGCGGGTGCATAAAGAACGGAATGCTGTAGCGCGAGGTGTTCATTTTCTCGCGCGGCGGGTTCACTACCCGGTGGATGGTGCTGCGCAGCACGCCGTTGGTGAGGCGCTGGAGCATGTCGCCCACGTTCACCACAATCTGGTCGGGTAGGGCCGTAATGGCAATCCACTGGCCGTCGCGGCGCAGCACCTGCAGGCCGTCGGCGCTGGCGCCCATCAGCAAGGTAATCAGGTTGATGTCGCCGTGCTCGGCGGCGCGCACGGCGTCGGCCGGTACCGCGTCGGGGTCCTCAATCGGGAAGTAGTGGATAGGCCGCAGGATGGAGTTGCCGTGGCGCACCTTGTCGTCGAAGTAGTCTTCGGGCAGCTCCAGATATAGGGCAATGGCGCGGAGCACGTCCTGGCCGGCGGCCTCCAGCGTGCGGTAGGCGTTGAAGGTGCTGTCGTGAAAACCAGGCACTTCCGTGGGCCAGATGTTGGCTGGGTACTCGCGGCCCACGGGGTCGGTGGCGTCTTCCACCTCCTGGCCCACGTGGTAAAACTCCTTCAGGTCACCGGTGTTGCGGCCCTTGGCGTGCTCCTTGCCCTTGCTGATGTAGCCGCGCTGGCCGGCCAGCTCCGGCTTTTCGTAGGCCTGCTTGGCCGCGTCGGGCAGCTGGAAAAACGCCTGTACGTTGGCGTACAACTCCTTGGTTTGGGCGTCGTTGAGGCCGTGGTTTTTCAGGGCTACGAAGCCGATGCTTTGGTAGGCTTCGCCGAGCTGCTGCACAAAGCGGGCTTTGCGCTGCGGGTCGCCGGAGCGAAAATCGGCGAGGTCGAGGGACGGAATCTGGTCCAGGAGCTGGTCTTGCATGGCCAAAAATCAGAGAATGAAACGAATGGGAAAAATAGCGGTCCGGCTTCGCCAGGGCGAATAAAACCGGCCCGCAAGGTAGGAAACCCCCAGTGGCGGCCGTTGGTTTCGGGCCGGTTGCGCCTGCGAATGCCAAAGTATTGCGTTATTCGCGCAGCCATTGCTTATTGCGCGCCCATTCTTTCGCCTTTTGCACTTTTCTGATAAACACCGTATCGCATTCTCATGAAAAACCGTTTCGTCTCTTGGTTGCCCACCGGCCTGCCGCTGGCCCTGGGCCTGCTTGCCGCCACGGCCTGCGACACCAGCCGCTCGTCGACCGACGCCGCGGCGTCGAACAGCAACGTGCCCACCACCACGCCCAGCGTTGCCCAAAACAGCGCCATGAAGGCCGACGCGATGGAGAAAAACGGCATTCGCCTCACCCCATTCAGCGACTCGCCCAAGTTCCCAGAGGCCCAGATGCGGCTCATTTCGCCGGTGGCGGGCTCCACTGTGCCCAGCGGCGAGGTGCGCTTCAACTACCAGATTAGCAATTTCATCCTCACCAAAATGAGCGGGGGCCCCGAGATGGCCCAGATGGCCAACTCGGCCAAGGGCCAGCACATCCACAACATCGTGGACAACATGCCCTACACCGCCCACTACGAAACCACCTTTAGCAAGCCCATGGCCGATGGCCAGCACGTGGTGCTCTCGTTCCTCTCGCGCTCGTACCACGAGAGCCTGAAGCACCGCGGCGCCTACGATCTGCGCATCGTCAACGTGGGCAATGGCCCCGCCCCGGCCGAGCCGATTATCGACGTCAACAAGCCGAATATGTTCTACAGCCGGCCCAAAGACACGTACTCGGGCGCCGACGCCAAGAAAATCATGCTCGACTTTTACCTTGTGAACACCACCCTCGACTCGGGCGGCAACAAGGTGCGCGCCACCATCAACGGCACCGAGTTCATGATCGACCAGTGGGCCCCCTTCCAGATGGAAGGCCTGCCCGCCGGCGAAAACACCGTCAAGCTGGAACTAGTCGACAACAGCGGCACCCTGCTCCCAGGGCCTTACAATTCGGTCACGCGCACCTTCACGGTAGCCCCGTAGTTTTCAGTTGGCAATTCACGGTTAATTGACAAAAAAATCCCGCCCTTTCGGCGGGATTTTTTTGTGCCCGTACTTTGCCGCATGGCCGCCGCTGCTCCCGAGCCCCCCGTTTCTGCCGCTGTGCCGCCGCTCACCCGCGAGCTGGTGCTGCGCGCGCTGCGGCAAATCGACCGGGCTGGGGCCCCGCTGCCGCCCAGCACCGTGTACGAGCTGGTGTACCGCAGCCGCCGCTACCCGCCCCGCGCCGTGGCCGAGTGGGCCCACCGCCTGGCCACCGGCGACGCCGCCGCTCGCTGGCCCCACCCCGCCGGCACCCCCACCAACGCCCTGCTCGAAGCCCTCGACTTCACCATCAGCACCAAGCGCCCCGTGCTGGCCCCCGGCACCGCTGCCGACGTTACTGAGCCGGCCGACGACCTCTACCTGGGGGCCCCCGCCCCGCCCAATTCCGCCCTGGCCGCCGAGCCCGGGGCTCCCTACGCGCCCCCCGCCCTGCCTGCCGGCCCCGCCGCGCCCTATACTAAAGCCGAGGCGCTGGCTGAGCTGCATATGGCTGAGGATGAGCTGGATGCCGCCCTCGCCGGCCTGGCCCGCCGCCGCAACCTGCTGCTGCAAGGGCCCCCGGGCACGGGCAAAACCTACCTGGCCCGCCGCCTGGCCTGGCTGCTGCTGGAAGCCCGCGACGAAAGCCGCCTAGAACTGGTGCAATTCCACCCCAGCTACGGCTATGAGGACTTCGTGCTCGGCTTCCGGCCCGACGACCGGGGCCAGTTCCGGCTGGTGCCGGGGGTGCTGCCGCTGCTGTGCCAGCGCGCCGCCGCCGACCCCGCCCGGCCCTACGTGCTGCTCATCGACGAGCTGAACCGCGGGCAGGTGGCCCGCATTTTCGGCGAGCTGCTGGGCCTGCTGGAGGCCGACAAGCGGGGCCCTGCCCACGCTCTGCGCCTGCCCTACGCACCGCCCGAGGCCCCGCGCTTCTTCGTGCCCGAAAACTTGTTCGTTATCGCCACCCTCAACCTGGCCGACCGCTCTCTGAGCCCGCTCGACTACGCCCTGCGCCGCCGCTTCGCCGTAGTGGAGCTGCGGCCGCAGTTTGGGGCCCCGCTGCGGGCGCTGCTGGCTGCTCACGGCGTGCCCGGGGCCCTGGCCGAGCGCCTCACGGCCCGCCTGGGGGCCCTCAACCAAACGATAAGCGACGACCCCGGCCTGGGCCCCGAGTTTGCCATCGGCCACAGCTACTTCGTGCCGCCGCCCGGCCCGCTGCCCGCGCCCGAAGCCTGGCTGCGCCTCGTCGTCGACCAAGAAATAGGGCCCCTGCTGGCCGACTACTGGCGCGACGAGCCCGCCACGGCCGCCGCCCAGCTCCGCAAGTTGCGGGGGATGCTGGAGTAGTAGGAGGTGGGGCCCTGGGCCGTGCCGCCCACATATTCCGGAGGTACAGCAGTAACATTTCTAGAAGTAACCGCCGGTACGTGAGGCGCTTGCTATTGCGCAATTTCGGCTGCCCGTATACGGCCTAGCTGGCCGATGGCTGGGGCGTGAAATACAGCTTTTCGACGGGGAAGCCCAAGGCCCGCGCCCGCGCAATGAGGCGCGCTTGCACGTCGGGGGCTAGCTGCGGCTGGCGGCTCAGCAGCCAAAGATTCTTGCGGCTCGGCTCACCCACCAGGGCATACTGGTAGTCTGCTTCGTCGAGGTCCAGAATCCAATAGTTGCCCTCAAAAGGCCAGAAAAACTGCACTTTGAGCCTCGCGTTGGTGCCATCCACCGCGCGGGCGATGGCCGTAGCTTTTTTGATCCGGCCGTTCAGGCTGCATTTGCGGCAGGTGTTCACCACCTCCACCCGGCCATCGGGCCGTAGCGCATACTCGGCCGTAACGTGCTGGCAATCTTTTTCAAAATACACCGGTAAGCGGGCCACCTCGTACCATTTGCCGGCGTAGCGCGGTAGTTCAACGTGCGCCACCGTGGGTAGTGGAGCTTGGCCTTTGCGCCGGGCATAGGCGAAGGCTGCGGCCCCTACCACGGCCGTGGCTACTAGAGCGGGCACCAAGGCTGGCTGCCGGCGTTTGTTGCTGCTATTCATAAGTGCTGAAAACAAGGTATTTAAAGAAAATGGCTGGTTTTTGGGCGGGTTAGTTGCTGCCTTGTTACCGCTTTGAAAAACTGTACTTGCGCATCTGCCTTGGTAAAATAACTACTGTCAAGGCTATGCCGCATTACTCAAAAATCGCCGCTTGCGTTTACTTTCAGAGTCTATCTTGTTCGTCTAGCCCGTTGGTTACGTGGCAGTTGAGAATTACGCAGCGAACAGAGTAGAATAAGCTCATCTACGTCGTATATGCTTGTTTAATAAGCTATTGTCAATTTGAAAAATAGTAAATTGCTTCAAACATTTCCCAGGTCTTCGGTGCTGCCCGGATATCGATGGGGTACCGGCCTGACGCGCTGCGTGGAGCGTTTATTGCCTATTGTATCGCCAAAGAATACGTAGCCTCATGGATAAATGCCGACTATCCTGCTGCGGAGGCTGACGCAGGATTTTAAAGCAAAATGGTGCGCATTATTACGCTGTAAACCAGCTAGATGTGCTGCCCGGTGACCATGCGTACCCCAACTTGGTTGCTCTGCATTAACTGGCCGCAAGGCCAAGCGGTGGTCACCGGGCTTGTTTTGCTGAAAAGAGACGGCCTGCGTCGGTTCTGAATTTATATAGCCTCTCGTAACCCCGCCGATTCCCACCGCCCCCATGGCCCCCACCGTTCCGCTCGCCACGCTCTACTACCTGCTGTGCTACGCCTGGAACCGCCTGCCCGAACCGGCCGATGGGGCCCCGGGCGGCCCCGCGCCCTTCCACCGGCCGCTGGAGCTGCTTACGCAGCTGCTGCTGCAAGCCACCCGCCGGCTGCTGCGCACGGGCTTGCCCCTGGCCTTCGAGGAGCACGAGGAGGTGCTGGGCACGTTGCGTGGGCGCGTCGAGCTGGGGCCCTCGCTGGCGCGGGGGCTGCTGCCGCAGGGCCGCGCCGTGTGCCGCTTCGCCGAGCTGGGGCCCGATGCGCCGCTGGCCCGCCTGCTGGCCGCCACGCTGAGCGCGCTGGCTGCCCGCCCGGCCCTGCCCGTGGCGCTGCGGCGCGAGGTGCAGCACTTGCGGCGGCTGCTGCCCGGGGCCCCGGTCGGCGCGGCCGATGCGCCGTCGGCGGCGCTGTTTGGGGCCCTGCACCGGCTGCGGTGGGGGGGCGAGGCCGCCTTTGCCCTGCACCTGTGCGAGCTGCTGTGGCGGCACGCGCTGCCCGCGCCCGGGGCCCCGGGCCGGGGCCGAGTGCGCGATTTCCGGCGCGACGAGCCCCTGATGGCGCGGCTGTTCGAGCAGTTTGTGCGCAACTTCTACCGGCGCGAGCAGCGGCAGTACCGGGTGTTTGCCGAAACCATTGCCTGGCAGGCGCAGGCCGCCGCGCCCGCCGACCTCGACCTGCTGCCCACTATGCTCACCGATACCACCCTGGAGAGCCCGGCCCGCAAAATTATTCTCGATACCAAGTACTACGCCGCCGCCTTGCGCCCGCGCTACGACCGCCCGCGCCTCATCGCGCCCCACCTCTACCAGCTGTTTGCCTACCTGCAAAACCAGGCCCCCGCCCCCGGCCAGGCCCTGGAGGGCATTTTGCTGTACCCCGCCGCCCCGGCCGCGGCCGCGCCTCCGCTCGACGCGCGCTACACCCTGGGGCCCCACCCCGTGCGCGTGGCCACCCTCAACCTGCACCAGCCCTGGCCCGGCATCGCCGCCGATTTGCTGGCCCTGGTGGCTTAGCGGCAGCGCCGGGCACAAAAAAACAGCCCGGACTTTCCGTGAGGAAAATCCGGGCTGTTCAACCGGGGGGTTACGAGCCAGCCCGAAGGCCGGCGGGCAACTACTTAGGAGCCTCGGTGGTGGTGGTGGTGGTAGCGGCAGGAGCCATAGCGCCGTCAGCGGGAGCCGTGGTGGTGCCAGCAGCGGGAGCCATCGCGCCGTCAGCAGCAGGAGCCATTGCGGTGGTGTCGGTGGTAGACATCGTGGTGGTCTCGGTGGTAGCCGGGGTGGTGGTGGTGGTTTCGGCGGTCTTCGACTCGCACGACGACAGACCAGCG
Organism: Hymenobacter nivis; assembly: GCF_006439025.1. Taxonomy (GTDB): domain Bacteria; phylum Bacteroidota; class Bacteroidia; order Cytophagales; family Hymenobacteraceae; genus Hymenobacter; species Hymenobacter nivis_A. The sequence continues at coordinate 71,382 of NZ_RCYZ01000008.1, read as the reverse complement.
GTGAGGGCGAGGCCCAGGGCAGCAAATTTAACGAGCTTGTTCATGTTGGGGTATTTTTGAAAAGATTTTGACTGGAAATCGCCCTTTATCCGGCTTTCCGTAAAAGGTAACCCGCCCGCCAAAACTTTTTTTTCGGCGGGTTACTTCCTACCCTTTCGCGTATTAATCCCCAAAGCGAATGAGCAGAGGCGACTCTTCTTCTTCTTTTTCTTCTTCGACCCCCTTGGTTCCCGCCCCCGACGAAGCGCTGATTGCCGCCATCCGCAGCGGCGATGAGCGGGCCCTGGCGCAGCTCTACCGGCTGCACTGGCCCATGGTGTCGCACTTCGTGCTGCAAAACAGCGGCTCGGACGACGATGCCCAGGACGTGTACCAGGAAGGCGTGATGGTGTTTTATGAAAAGGTGCGCGACGGCTCGCTCGAGCTCAACTGCCAGATCAAAACCTACCTCTACGCCGTGTGCCGCCGCCTCTGGCTCAAGCGCCTCACCAGCAAAAGCCGCTTCGGCGTGCGCTTGCAGGACGACGACGACCTGGGGCCCCTGCACCACACCGGGGCCGAAGATGACCTGCTCGCCGCCGAGGAACAGGACCGCCGCTTCACCACCATGAGCGAGGCCCTCGACCACCTCGGCGAGCCGTGCCGCTCGCTGCTCGAAGGCTTTTACCTGCTCGATAAATCCATGCAGGCCCTGACGGCGGAGTTTGGCTACACCAACGCCGACAACGCCAAGAATCAAAAATATAAGTGCCTCGTACGCCTCAAAAAACTCTTTTTTGCCCACTACAAGGAAGCCCCTCTCTAAAATTTCAGTGAACAGTTACCAGTAAATAGTGAACAGTTATCGTTGAGAAGCAGACCTTTTCGGGGTTCGTCGATACCTGCTCACTGTTAACTGAAGAGCTGCCTCCGCCATGCAAACCGAATCCGACTACTACGCCCTGTTTGAAGCCTACGAGCGGGGCGAGCTGGCCCCGCCCGCCCGCACCGGCTTGGAGGCGCGCCTGGCCGCTGACCCCGACCTGGCCCTGCGCTACGCCGATTTCAGCGAGCTGACGGGCACGCTCCGGGCCGTGGGCCAGCGCCGGGCCCTGCGCCAGCAGCTGCGCGGCCTGCACGCCGAAATGCTGGCCGCCGCCACCGAGAAACAGCCGGTTGCCGATGCACCAGCCCCGGGGCCCCTGCGCGCCACCGTGAACCCGCTGCTGCGCATTTCGCGCACCGAGCGGGTACTGCGCGAGTTTTGGAGCGGGCACCGGGCCACGGTGGGCGTGGCCGCTTCGGTGGCGGTGCTGGCCGTGTTCGGCTCGCTGCTGGGCCTGGAATGGTGGCGCGCCGCCAATACCAAGCCTTCGATGTACGGCTACACGGTGCTGCGCCGCGAGCTGAGCAAGCTGCAAAGCAACCAGCGCGCCCTGCGCCAGCAGCTGGTGGGCGGCGCGGGCGGGGCCCCAGGGGCCCCCGTCAACAACGGTAAGTTCAGCGGCACGGGCTTCGCCCTCACCGCCGACGGCTACCTGGTGACGAGCTACCACGTGATTCAAGGGGCTGATTCGCTGCTGATTGAGGGCCGCGACCAGCAGCGCTACCACGCCGAAACCGTGTACTCGGACCGGGCCCACGACCTGGCCATCCTGCGCATCAAGGACCGCGACTTCAACGGCTTCGGCCGCTTGCCCTACACCTTCAAGGCCGGGCAGGCCGACCTTGGCGAGCGGGTGTACACGCTGGGCTACCCGCGCGAGGACATGGTGTACGGCGACGGGGCCCTGAGCGCCCGCTCGGGCTTCGGCGGCGACACGGCCTTCTACCAGGTGAGCATTCCGGTGAACCCGGGCAACTCCGGGGGGCCCCTGCTCGACGAGCACGGCAACCTGATCGGGGTGGTGAGCGGCCGCCAGAGCGACGCCCAGAGCGCCGCCTTCGCCACCAAGTCGTCGCTGCTGCTGCGCCTCGTCGATTCGCTGGCCAAGAAGCAGCCCGCCGCCCCCTACCACCTGCCCCACACCAACCGCCTGGCGGGCACCCCGCGCCCCCAGCAAATCAAGAAGCTGCAAGATTTCGTGTTCGTAGTGAAGGTGTTCGAAAAAGACTAAATAGTAAGCTATTGGCTAATAGCTCAATATTCAGCGCCTAATTTTCTGGCTGATAATACGCAACCGGCCCGGCCGCTCATCGAGCAGCCGGGCCGGTTGCGTTTTGGGGCCCCCGCGGCTACTTGCTGGGCATCAGCACCGCGTCGATAGAATGCACGACGCCGTTGGTGGCCACGATGTCGGCTTGCTGCACGGTGGCCGAGCCGCCTTTGGCGTCCACGAGCATTATGCTATCGCCCTGTTTTTTCACCGTCAGCAGCTCGCCCTGCACGGTTTTGAGCTGCTGCCCGTCCTTGAGGGCCGCGGCTGGGTAGTGGCCGGGTACCACGTGGTAAGTGAGGATGCTGCTGAGCAGCTGCTTGTTGGCCGGCAGCAGCAGGTCGTCGAGCGTGCCGGCGGGCAGCTTATCGAACGCCTCGTTGGTGGGCGCGAATACCGTGTAGGGCCCCTTGGCTTTGGCCTGATCGGCTAGGCCGGCGGCTTGCAGGGCCCGCAGCAGGGTGGTGTGCTCGGGTGAAAGGGTGGCGCTGCCGGCCAGGTCCTTGTTGGTGGCCTGGGCCACGGCCGCTGGCCGGGCGCCTAGCAGCAGGCCCAGCAGGGCAATGAACAGGAGGGGCTTGCGCATAGGGGAAGGGATTGGGAAGGAGGGCGCCACCGAAAGCCCCGCCCCAGGCTTTTTGTTTATGATTATAAATTGATTAACAGTTATTTAATCTAGGTAGTAAGCCCCAATAAGGGGCCGCCCGGGGCCCTGCTTAAAACCACTGCGCCGCCTGCTGCATCAGCTGCTCCAGGGCGGCTTGGTCGTCGGCGTCGAAGTCGTTGAGCTGGTCGCTGTCCACGTCAAGCACGGCCACCACTTCGCCGTTTTTGAGGACGGGCACCACGATTTCCGACTTCGAATCGGAGCTGCACGCGATGTGGCCGGGGAACTGCTCCACGTCGGGTACGAGCAGGGTGCGGGCCTGCGCCCAGCTGCCGCCGCACACGCCCCGCCCTTTGCGAATGCGCGTGCAGGCAATGGGGCCCTGGAATGGCCCGAGCACCAGCTCGTCGCCCTTCACCAGGTAAAAGCCCACCCAGAAAAAGCCGAACGCCTGCCGCAGCGCGGCGGCCGTGTTGGCCAGGTTGGCGGTGAGGTCGGGCTCGCCTTCGGTGAGGGCGGTAATTTGGGGCAGCAGCTCGGCGTAGCGGGCGGCCTTGGTGGTGGCGGTGAGGGCGAGGGTTTCGGCCATATTAAAGGAGTGTGAACGCGGCGGGGCCGCGTGATTAGATGCTTTTATTAGTTGTTTAACTGGTCATTTAGTGCACGGACGCGCAGCGTCCACGCCACGGGCGCTACTTGTTCACGTACCGAAACAGCTGGTCGTCGCCTACGTCCTCCACGCTTTGCAAGCCGCTGAGGCCCAGGCGTGGGGCGGCCACGCCCGCCCCCAGCTTGCGGGGGCTGCGGAAGACGCGGATTTCGTCCCACAGCCCGGCGTTCAGCAAAGCGTTGAGCACCGTGGGGCCCCCTTCGACCAGCACCGACTGCACCTGGCGCTGCCAGAGGTCGGCCAGGATTTGGGGGATGAGGTCGTCGGCTTCGGAGAGGGTGGCGTAGGAGCGGTTGGGGGCGTCGGGGCGCTGGCGGTAGGTGTAGAACAGGGTAGGCTGCTGGCCGTCGAGCACGTGGTGGGTGGGCGGCAGGCACAGGTTTTTGTCGAGGATGACGCGCAGCGGGTCGGGCCCCGGCCAGTCGCGCACGTTCAGGTGGGGGTTGTCGTGCAGGGCCGTGCGGGTGCCCACCAAGATGGCCTGCTCCTCGGCCCGCCACTGGTGGGTGAGGATGCGCGCCTGGGGCCCGCTGATGGCCACCGGCTGGAAGTAGCGCCCGGCCAAAAAGCCGTCGGCCGTCTCGGCCCACTTCAGCACCAGGTAGGGCCGCTTTTTTTCGTGGAAGGTGAAGAAGCGCCGGTTCAGCCAGCGGCCCTCGGCGGCCAGCAGGCCGGTGCTGACCAGGGCCCCGGCGGCGCGCAGCTTCTCGTTGCCGCGGCCCGCCACCAGCGGAAACGGGTCGTCGTTGCATACCACCACCTCGGGTACGCCGTGGGCGATGAGCAGGTCGGCGCAGGGGGGCGTTTTGCCGTGGTGGGCGCAGGGCTCCAGCGTCACAAACACGCGGCTCTCCTTTAATAAGGACTGATCGGCCACGCTGGCCACGGCGTTTACCTCGGCGTGGGGCCCCCCGTACTGCTCGTGCCAGCCCTCGCCAATGATGCGGCCCTGATGCGTTATCACGCAGCCCACCAGCGGGTTGGGCCGGGCGTAGCCGGTGCCGCGCAGTGCCAAATCGAGGGCGCGGCGCATAAACAAGGCATCGTCGGGAGCGTTGGGGAAGGGTGCGTCGGCCATGCTGCAAAAGTAACCGCCCCGCCGCCCCGCGGGGCGGCCGGCTGCTACGCCGGCCGGTAGGCCCCATGCAACGGATGAGCGCGTGCGCTTCCGATCCGGTCAGAAAATGGTATGAAGCGGCAAGCCCGGCCGTCCTGCCTTGCCCGGGCATGTGCGCGAGCAAAGCAGGACGGCCGGGCTGTTGCCGCGGGCCGAAGACCGAGGGTTTTACCAGGGGCTAATGCCCTTTTCGGGTGCGTTGTCGTCGCTAAAGAACTGGCTGGTGGGGCCCTCGGGGCCCAGCAGGGCGGCTTTTACTAGGCGGGCGGCGGCATCGGCCACGCTGCCGGGGCCGCTGTGGTGGTTGAAGTCGGTGGCGGTGTAGCCGGGGTCCACGGCGTTCACCTTAAAGGGCGTGTCGCGCAGCTCGTAGGCCAGCATGATGGTGTAGGCGTTCAGGGCCGCCTTGGAGGGCTGGTAGGCGGCGCCCTTCACCGGGTAATATTTCCACGACGGGTCGTTGTGGAGCGTGAGCGAGCCCAGGCCCGAGGTCACGTTCACGATGCGGGGCGCGGGCGACTGCCGCAGCAGGTCGATGAAGGCCTGCGTCACGGCAATGACGCCGAACACGTTCGTCTCGAACACCTCCTTGATCATGCCGAGGCTGCTGGTGAGGGCCGGCTGCGACGTGCTCCCGAGGATGCCGGCGTTGTTGATGAGCACGTCCAGGCTGCTGGTTTTGTGGCCCAGGGCCTCCCGGGCGGCGGCGATGGAGGCGCTGTCGGTTACATCGAGCTGGATGGGCTCGACCTCGGCGAGGCCTTCCGCTTTGAGCAGGTCGGCGGCCTGCTGGCCGTTTTGCAAATCGCGGCTGCCCAGGTACACGTGGTAGCCGTGCTGGAGGAGCTGCCGGGCCGCTTCAAAGCCAATGCTTTTGTTGGCGCCGGTGATGAGTGCTGTCTTCATGAGGAATGGTGGTCAGTTGTTTCGTTGGTCGACGGCACAAAATTACCGGGGCCCCCAGGCGCGGCTGGCACCCATTCCGCGGCATTACTGGTACATTTTGCGGATGGTGGCGCGGTACTCGGCCGGCGTCACGCCGGTTTCGCGCTTGAAGAAGCGGTTGAAATAGGACGCCTCCGCAAACCCGAGGTCGAAGGCCAGCTCCTTGAGCGAGAGCGGCGTATAAAGGAGCAGGCGCTTGGCTTCGAGCACCAGGCGCTCGTGCAGGTGCTTGATGGCCGGCTTGCCGCTCTGGGCCTTCACCACCTCGCTCAGGTGGCCCGCCGAAATGTGGAACAGCGCCGCGTAGGCCCCCACGGCGTGCAGCTCGCGGAAGCATTCCTCCACCTTGGCCCGGTAGGCTTTCAGCAGGCGCTGGTCGGCCGACGGCTCGGCGCCCGTGAACTGCTCGGTGTAGAGGCGGCTCAGGTAGGTGAGCAGCACGGTGAGGTAGGCGGTGAGCATGCGGTGCTGCCACTCGCCGGGGCGGCGGTGCTCGGCCTCAATTTTGGCCAGCAGCTCCTCCACCAGGGCCTCGTCGGCCGCCGTGAGCCGCAGCTCGTGCCCGCGGTGGGGGTTTTGGATGAGGGGCAGCTCCCGCAGGGCCGCGTTTTGCTGCAAGGCCAGGAATTCGTCCGTGAATTCGAGGCGGGTGCCCCAAAAGGGCGTGGCGGCCTCCTTCACCAGAATTTGGCTGGGCGCGGTGAAGTACAGCGCGTTGTCCTGGCGCTCGTAGGGCGTGGCATCTACCCAGTGCCGGCCGCGGCTGTGCTTCACAAACACCAGCATGTAGTAGGCCTTGCGGTGCGGCAGCAGCAGATTTTCCTCGTAGGGCAGGCCGCCCGCCGAGCGCGCGATGTTGAACAGGTTGCTCCCGGTGGCCTCGTCCGGCTCGAACGGGTGCACCGGAATCGGCTGGTGGCGGGTAAGCGTTTGCATGAGCAGGGCGGCGATATTTCCTGCTAAGTACGGCCGTGGGGCCGCGCTGGGGCCCCAGCCGGAAAACAGGCGGCGCGAGCCCAGCAGGGGGCGCGAATTTCCGCGCAGGGTTGGCGCCGCTGTGTTACATGGCGCGCCTGCGCCAGGGTTTGGGCGGCCAGTTGCCAGCGGCTCATCCCCGCAGCTTGGGTGAAAGCTGCGGTGAAATTGGGTGGAAATCAGGCGGGATTTGGTCCGGGGCCCCACCTTTGCCCGATGACCACCCGCGCCCTCACCGACCACCTCGCCCTCGCCCTTGCCGCCGCCTACCCCGCCCCGGAGGCCGCCGCCATCGCCGCGCTGGTGGCCGAGCACCTGCTGGGCCTCGACCCGCTCCAGCGCCGCATGCGGGCCCAGGAGGCGGTGCCGGCGGCCGTGCAGCAGCTGCTGCCGGCCCTCGAAGCCCGCCTGCTGGCCCACGAGCCGGTGCAGTACGTACTGGGCACTGCCCACTTCGCCGGCATGGAGCTGGAAGTGACGCCCGCCACCCTCATCCCGCGCCCCGAAACCGAGGAGCTGGCGCGCCTGGTGGCGGCCGAGCGGCCTGGGGGCCCCACGGTGCTCGACGTGGGCACCGGCTCGGGCTGCCTGGCCCTGGCGCTGGCCCGCGCCCTGCCCCGTGCGCAGGTGCTGGCCGTCGATATTTCGGCCGAAGCCCTGGCCGTGGCCCGCCGCAACGCCGCCCGCTACGCCCCGCAAGTGCAGTTCCAACAAGTTGATATTCTGCAAGAAGCGCCCGATGGCCTGGCCCCCGGGGCCCTGGCGGTGCTGGTGAGCAACCCGCCCTACGTGCGCGAGAGCGAGCGGGCCCAGATGCGCGCCAACGTGCTGGAATGGGAGCCCGCCGGGGCCCTATTTGTGCCCGACGCCGACCCACTGTTGTTCTACCGCCGCCTGGGGGCCCTGGGCCGCACGCTACTGCGCCCCGGCGGCGGCCTCTACCTGGAAATCAACGAAGCCTTATCGGCCGAAACCGAGGCGCTGCTCGTGGCACAGGGCTACACCGAAGTGCGCGGCGTGGCCGACATGTTTGGCCGGCCGCGCATGGTGCGGGCCGTGGCGCCGTAGGGCTTGGTGGGGCCCCAACAGCGCTGCCCAGCGCGGCAGCGCGCGGCCCGAAACAATCCGGTTGCCGCCGTGCTTGCGTAGCTCAAAGGTGAAGACTCACGCCTAAACCCACACACCATGATAAAAGTAGGATTGCTGGTACGGCTTGAAGCCAAGCCCGGAAAAGAGCAGGCCGTGGCCGATTTCCTGCGCGGCGGGCTGGCCCTCGTGATGGAAGAGCCCGATACCGTGACCTGGTACGGCATCCAGATGGGGCCCTCCACATTCGGTATTTTCGACACGTTTGCCGAAGATGCCGGCCGGAAAGCCCACCTCGGGGGAAAAGTCGCCGCCGCCCTCATGGCCAACGCCGAAGAGCTTTTTTCGACCCCGCCGGCCATTGAAATGATTGACATTCTGGCCTCCAAATAGAAAGTCAGGAATAGCATAAACGGGAGACTTGACTAGGCCGAGTCTCCCGTTTTTTGTGGCCTGCTACCGCAGCAAAAACTCCTTCAGGGCCCCAAAATCCACGTCCATCGGGATGGCTTGCTTGGGGCGGCCTTGCAAATGAAGTACCGCCTCGGGCAGTTCGATGGGCTGGCCGATGATGGGCTCCAGCACGCCGGGGAACTTCACGGGGTGGGCCGTGGCCAGCAAGATGCCTGCGGCGTCGGGGTGCTCGGCCTGGTAGCGGAGCAAGGCGGCGTAGGCTACAGCGGCGTGGGGGTCAAGCAAATAGCTGTTTTCGAACCACACTTGGAGCACCGTGGCCACCGTGTCGGGGTCGCTCACGGTTTCGGCGCTGAGGGCACCGCGTAGGGCCCCCAGGTCTTGGCCGAACAGCTCCAAAATGCGCACGAAATTGCTGGGGTCGCCCACGTCCATGGCGTTGGAGTGGGTGGCCACGGCAGCCTGGGCCGCGTAGGTGCCCGAGCGCAGGTAGCGCGGCACGGGGTCGTTGGCGTTGCAGGCGGCGATGAAGTGGCCCAGCGGCAGGCCCGAGGCCCGCGCCAGCAGCCCGGCGCAGATGTTGCCGAAGTTGCCGCTCGGCACGCTCACCACGGGCGGCTGGGCCCCCGCGGGCCACTGCTGGGCCGCGAAGCAGTAGTACAGCTGCTGGGGCAGCCAGCGCGCCACGTTGATGGAGTTGGCCGAGGTGAGGAAGCGGTGGGCAGCCAGCTCGGGGTCGCGGAAGGCTTGTTTCACCAGGGCCTGGCAGTCGTCGAATGTGCCGCTAACTTCCAGGGCCGTAATGTTTTGACCCAGCGTGGTGAGTTGCTGCTCCTGCACTGGGCTCACCTTGCCCTTGGGGTAGAGGATGACGACCTCCACGCCCGGCACGCCCAGAAAGCCACTGGCCACGGCCCCGCCGGTGTCGCCGGAGGTGGCCACCAGCACCGTCACGGGGGGCGTGTCGCCGCGCTGCGCGAAGTAGCCCAGGCACCGGCTCATGAACCGGGCCCCCACGTCCTTGAACGCCAATGTGGGCCCGTGGAACAACTCCAGCGCCGCAATGCCGGGGCTGACCGGCACCAGCGGAAACGGGAAATCGACGGCCGCGGCGCAAATCTCGCGCAGGTCCGCGTCGGGAATGGTGCCACCCACGTAGGGGCGCATCACGGCCAGGGCCAGGTCGGCGCGGTCCAGCGTGGGCAGGTCGCGCAGGAAATCGGCCCCGAATTGGGGGATGGTTTCCGGGAAGTACAAGCCGCCGTCGGGGGCCTGGCCGGTGATGGCGGCCGTGCGAAAATCGACCGCGGGGGCCTGGCGGCGGAGGCTGTAATACTGCATCGGGGGGAGAGCTAGGGCAATAAAAAATCCTTAAAAATCCTGGTATTGGCACACAAGCCGCCTGCGAATGTACAGCTAAAAGCTAGTCGTTATCTTGCTTAATAAATTGTTAATCAGTAGTTGCACAGCCGCTATGCGGCCACCACGCGGGCGCCTTCCGGGGCAATGCGGCCCACGTGCAAATCGTGGGCAATGCCCAGCTCGGCAAACACGCTGCCCAGGGCCGCGGCCACGGCGTGGGCGGTTTCGCCGTCGCGGTTCAGCATGAAAATGGAGGGGCCTGAGCCCGAAATGCCGCCGCCCAGGGCCCCGGCCGCCAGGGCCCGCCGCCGCGCCTCGGCCAGCCCGGGGATGAGTGGGGCCCGCGCCGGCTCCACGATGTAGTCTTCCAGGGCCCGGCCAATCAGGGCGTAATCGGCGGTGAGGAAGCCGGCCACCAGGCCGCCCACGTTGGCCCACTGGCGCACGGCCAGCCCCAGCGGCACGGTGGTGGGCAGCAGGGCGCGGGCCTCCTTGGTCTTGACCTCGATTTGGGGGTGCACCACGGCCACCCACAGCGGCGGGGCCGGCAGGGCCACCACGTCGAGCACCGGCACTAGGGCCCGTACCAGCGTGAAGCCCCCAAAAATGGCCGGCGCAATGTTGTCGGCGTGGCGCACGCCGCTGGCCACGGCCTCGCCCGCCATCGCAAAATCGACCAACTCCAGCTTGCTGAACCGATTGCCCAGCAGCGCGTTGGCCCCCACCACGGCCCCGGCGGCGCTGGCCGCGCTGCTGCCCACGCCACTGCCGGGCATGATGCCCTTGGTGATTTCCACCTCGAAGCCCACGGGTTCGTCCACCTGTTCCAGCAGCGCCAGCAGGGCGGCCCCGGCCACGTTGCGGGCGGGGTCGGTGGGCAGGTTGTAGTGGTCGAGGTGGGTGATTTTCAGGCCCGGGGCCCCGGTGCGGCGCAGGCGCAGCGTGTCGTAGGGGGCGGCCAGGGCCAGGCCCAGCACGTCGAACCCACAGCCCAGGTTGGCAATGGTGGCGGGCGCGTGGACGAGAACGGAATCGGGGAGGGGCATAAGGTGGTAGCGCGGACTTTATGACCCGCGTTTTTGAACGGTCGCTAAACGATTATCGCTAGGACGAAGCGAGAGCCGCGGACTACAAAGTCTGCGCTACAGCCGGGCGGCGCGAATAATATCCGCGAACACTCCGGCGGCGGTGACTTCGGCGCCGGCCCCGGCGCCCTTCACCACCAACGGCTGCTCGGCGTAGCGGTCGGTGTAGAAGAGCACGATGTTGTCCTTGCCGCGCAACTCGTACACGTCGTGGCTGGGCAACACGGCTTGCAAGCCCACGGCAGCGGCCCCGTCGTTGAAGCGGGCCACGAACTTGAGGCGCTTGCCCTCGGCCGTGGCCGCGTCATACAGGGCCCTAAAGTGAGCCTCGTGCACAGCCAGCTGCTCGTAGAACGCTTCCACGTCGCCCTCCAGGCAGGAGGCGGGCAGGAACGACTCGATTTGCACGTCGCTCATTTCCAGCGGGTGGCCGGCCTCGCGGGCCAAGATCAGGATCTTGCGGGCCACGTCGGTACCGCTTAAGTCGAGGCGCGGGTCGGGCTCGGTGTAGCCCTCGGCCTGGGCTTGGCGCACTACCTCGGCGAAGGGCCGCGAGCCGTCGTAGTTGTTGAACACGAAGTTGAGCGTGCCCGAGAGCACGGCCTCCATGCGCCGCACCACGTCGCCGCTACTGGTCAAATCGTTGAGCGTGCCGATGATGGGCAGGCCCGCGCCCACGTTGGTTTCGAACAGGAAGCGGGTGTTGAAGTCCTGCGCCAACGCCTTGAGGCGGGCGTAGTTGGCATAGGCCGACGACGCAGCTACCTTGTTGCACGCCACCACGGCCACGCTCTTGGCGAGCAGGTCGGCGTAGTAGTCGGCGGCGGCGGGGTTGGCCGTCACGTCCACCAGAATGGAATTGCGCAGGTTGCGGCTCACGATGAGCTCGGTGAATTCTTCCAACGTGCAGGGCCCCGCGGCGGCCAGCGCGGCGGGCCAAGCGGCCAGGTCCAGGCCGTTCTCGTCCACGATGCAGTGGCGGCGGTTGGCAATGGCTACTACGCGCACCTGCAAGCCCAGCTGTTGCTGCAAGTGTTGCTGCTGCTTGGCCAGCTGGGCCAGCAGCCGCCCGCCCACGTTGCCGGGCCCCAATACGTACAGGTTCACCTGCTTATAGGCTGGCTCGAAGAAGGCTTCGTGCAGCACGTTGATGGCTTTGCGCACGTCGGCGGCCCGGATGACGGTGGAGATGTTGCGCTCCGACGAGCCCTGGGCAATGGCCCGGATGTTCACCCCGTTCTGCCCCAGGGCCCCGAACAGGCGCCCGCTGATGCCGGGGTGGTTCTTCATGTTTTCGCCCACCAGCGCCACGATGGCCAGCCCGTTTTCGGGCCGCAGCGGGGCAATGCGCCCGCTGGCAATTTCGGGGGCAAACTCTTCGTCCACGGCGGCTTGGGCCCCGGGCACGTCGGCGGCGGCCACGCCTACGCAAATCGAGTACTCCGACGAGCTCTGGGTGATGAGCACCACGTTGATGCGCTCGCGGGCCAGCGCCTCAAACAGGCGCTTCGAGAAGCCGGGGATGCCCACCATGCCGCTGCCCTCCAGGTTCAGCAGCGACAAATTGCCGATGCTGGAAAGGCCGCGCACCACCTCGCTGCTGGGCGGCGGGGCCACCTCCACCAGCGTGCCGTAGTCGGCCGGGGCGAAGGTGTTTTTGATCCAGAGCGGAATGCCGCGCTCCATAACCGGCTGAATGGTGGGCGAATACAGTACCTTGGCCCCGAAGTGCGAGAGCTCCATTGCCTCCTGGTACGAGATGCCGGCAATGGGCCGCGCCCGCGACACTAAGCGCGGGTCGGCGGTCATCATGCCGCTCACATCGGTCCAGATTTCGAGCACGTCGGCGTCCAGCGCGGCGGCCAGCAGGGCGGCCGTGTAGTCGGAGCCGCCGCGGCCCAGCGTGGTGGTGTTGCCCTGGTCGTCGGCCGCAATAAAGCCCGGCACCACCCACACCTCGCCGGGGTGCGCGCTTTTGAACGCCTGCACTTGCGCGCGGGTGACGGCCACGTTCACCTCGGCCGCGCCGAAGCGGGCGTTGGTGCGGATGAGCTGGCGGGCGTCGGCCCACACGGCGGCGGTGCGGGCCCCCAGGGCCTCGCGCACCAGCTGCGACGAGAGCAGCTCGCCGTAGCTCATCAGTCGGTCGAGGGTGCGGTCGGACAGCTCGCCGAGCGAAAAAATGCCGTCGCAAAGCTGGAGCAGCTCGGAAAACCCGCGAGTGAGCACGTCGGTGATGTCGGGCTGGGCGGCCGGGGGCAGCAGGGCCTGGGCGGCGGCCACGTGCCGCTGTTGCAGCTGGGCCAGTGCGTCGCGGTAGCGGTAGTCGCCGCTGGCCGCCGCGCGGCCCGCCCCGATGAGGGCGTCGGTGGTGCCCCCCAGGGCCGATACTACCATCACCACGGGGCCCCGGGCCAGGGCGGCCCGCACGATGGCGCACGATTTTTCAATGTTTTCCGCGGAGGCTACGGACGTGCCTCCGAATTTGAGCACTTGCATTTTAAGGTGGCGGTTGGGCGGTGGGGCCGGGTGGATGGGCCGGCAAAGGGCAGGGCAACCGACACCGGGCCCCCGCAGCGCCGGCCGGCCGGGGCCCCCAGCCGCGCACGGCGGAAAAAGGAACGCCCGACCCAAACGGCAGTGTTTGAATCCAGTATCTTTGCAAACTACTGACTATTTTTTTCGACCACCAAAATGCTGGACAAATTAGAAGCCATCCGCCTGCGGTACAACGATGTGAGCGAGGAGCTGATGCAGCCCGACGTGATGTCGGACCTGAAGCGCTACAAGTCGTTGAACAAAGAGTATAAAGACTTGGGCAAAATCGTGGTGGAGTACCGCAACTACCAGCAGGTGCTCAGCAATATAGAAAACGCCCGCCAAGTCATTTCGACCGAAAAAGACGAAGATTTCCGTGAGATGGCCAAGGCCGAGCTCGACGAGCTGGGCCCCGAGCAGGAGCGCCTGGAAGCGGCCATTAAAGATTTGCTGATCCCCAAAGACCCCAACGATTCGAAGGACGTTATCATGGAAATCCGGGCCGGGGCCGGCGGCGACGAGGCCGCGCTTTTCGCCGGCGACTTGCAGCGCATGTACCTGCGCTTCGCCGAAAAGCAGGGCTGGAAAATGGAACTCGTGGACGCCATGGAGGGCACGGCCGGTGGCTACAAGGAAATTATTCTGGCCGTGAAGGGCGAGGACGTGTACGGCAAGCTCAAGTTTGAGAGCGGCGTGCACCGCGTGCAGCGCGTGCCGGCCACCGAAACCCAGGGCCGCATCCATACCAGCGTGGCCTCGGTGGTGGTGATGCCGGAAGCTGAGGAGTTCGACATCGAGCTGGACATGAACGACATCCGCAAGGACCTCTTCATGTCGAGCGGCCCCGGCGGCCAGTCGGTGAACACGACCTACTCGGCCGTGCGCCTCACCCACTTGCCCACCGGCCTCGTGGCCCAGTGCCAGGACCAGAAATCGCAGCTCAAGAACTTCGACAAGGCGCTGCAAGTGCTGCGCTCGCGCATTTTTGAGATTGAGCTGGCCAAGAAGAACGAAGCCGAAGGCGCCATCCGCAAGAGCATGATTGGCAGCGGCGACCGCAGCGATAAGGTGCGCACCTACAACTACCCCCAGGGCCGCGTGACGGACCACCGCATCGGCTACACCGTGCACAACCTGCCGAGCGTGATGGACGGCAACGTGGACGACTTCGTGGAAAACCTGCGCATCGCCGAAAGCGCCGAGCGCCTGAAAGTGGGCGTGTCGTAAGGAGTTGGTAATTAGGGCCCCCGGGTTCGTTATAGAAGGAGTAAGTAGGAAAAACGAGGCGGTCATGCAGGGCGCAGCGAAGCATCTTTCTCGCGCAAGTATTTGGTATTACTGCTGCGGGAAAGATGCTTCGCTGCGCCCTGCATGACCGGATTAATAGTTGAAAGCAACCCAATGCGTCACTTTTTCCTTGCCTTCATTCTGCTCGGCTGCCTGTCGGCGCTGCTGCCGGGCTGCGAGCCCAAGGAAGACCTGGTGCAAACCTCGGGCAGCCTGAGCTTTGTGCAGGACACGGTGCTGTTTGATACCGTGTTCACGACGGTGCGCACCGTGACGAAGCGGCTGTGGGTGTATAACCGCAACCGCGGGGCCCTAAAAACGGACATTAGTTTGGCTGGGGCCGTGGCCGGTGCCAGCCCGTACGCGCTCATCATCAGCGGCGATGCGGGGACTGGGGCCAGCGGCCTCACGGTGCGGGGCAACGACAGCTTGCTCATCTTGGTGCGCGCCACCGTGGGCGACAACGGCACGGCCACTGCGGCCAAGCAGTTTGTAGTGGCCGACCAAATCAACTTCCTCACCAATGGCAACGCCCAGAGCGTGAAGCTGGTAGCCTACGGACAGAACGCCTACTTCCACTACGGCGACATCATCGCCAGCGACGTTACCTGGAAGACCGACAAGCCGCACGTCATCATCAACCGCACCTACGGCAGCGGCGCGCAGGCCCGGGTAGTGGGCGTGGCCGTGGCCTCGGGCGCCACGCTGCGCATCCCCAAGGGGGCCCGGATTTATTCGCACGCCGGGGCCACGCTGCAAGTAGATGGGCGGCTGCTGGTGAACGACTTGAGCGAGCCCAATGCCTTCGTGCCCACCGATACGGTGAAGGATACCAACGCCAACCTCGTGCGCTTCGGCGGTGACCGGCTTGAGGATTTCTACGCCGATACGCCGGGGCAGTGGGGCGGCATCGTGTTCACGAGCGCCAGCCGCGGCAACCGCATCCGCTACGCCGAAATCAAGAACGCCACGTACGGCCTGCTGCTGCTGAACACCGCTCCCACGGGGCCCCACCCCAACGTGGCCATTGATAACACAACGATAAAGAACATCTCCGGCAACAACGTGTCGTTTGCCGGCGCGGCGCAAACGCCCATTGCGCTGGATACCGGCGGCGGCATCATCAGCATTGCCGGCGATGTGCAGGCCACCAACTGCCTGTTTGCCAACTGCGCCGAGTACGCACTGCTGGGCTTCGGCGGGGTGTACGACGTAAATTTCTGCACCGTGGCCAACTACCCCAACACCACGGCGGTGCGCAAATCGGCCTCGCTAACTTTTACCGACAAGTCGCCGCTCGACGGCGTAACCACGCTGTCGTCGCCGCAAGTCACGCTGCGCAACAGCATCGTGTGGGGCGCCATTGCCGACGAGCTGTACTTCAACGACGTGGATAATTACCGCAGCAGCTTGGTGGTGCGCAACTCAGTGCTACGCACCGCTACTTACGCCGGCACTGCTTTCGCCACCGCCGGCAAGCCGGGCCTCGCCGATGGGGCCCTGGGCAACCTGCTGAACACCGACCCGCTGTTTGTGCGCTCGCCCTACAGCGGCGGCCGGCCCGATTACTCGCTGCAAGCCACCTCTCCGGCCCTTAAGCTGGGGCCCGCTTTCGGCTCCGCTCCGGCCCGCGACCTGCGCAACCTGCCGCGCCCGGCCCGCACCGTGGGGGCCTACGAGCACAAATAGGGCCCCGGCGCGGGTAGCGGCGCTGGCCCTCAGCGTAGACAGTGGGCGCACTAAGGTGTTCGCGCCGCACGCCTCTGTGCCCTTGGTGGGGCGTTACCTCATCTGCGAGGCCGACGGTGATCGGCTGCGCCAATTGCCAGCTATCCATGACCGTCACCAGGCACTGCGGCGGGCCTTGCGATGCGTCGGCCGCCCACGCGGGTGCCTGTTGGCGCCTCGCTAGAGTAGCGGAGCGTTGGCGCAAAATGTGAGCCCTGCGTACCGCTTAATAGTTGAAACACGCTACTAAAAAAGTCGGATGCAGTCCTTGGCGTAGCGCTGCGCCCGATCTAATGATCCACGGTCCTGGTTTCTAACGTAGAATATACGTCTCAACACTGCTGTTTACCACGCCTTTATCATCCGTCCAGCGCGTGGCCGGGTTTTGCAGGGTAGCAGCATTGATGCGCAACGTTATTGGGGGGCGCTGGTCCAGGGTTAGGGTGACGCGCACTGAATCGCTCGCCACGGGCGGCTTGAAGGCAATGCCGTTGTTGTCGAGGCCCTGTACGTTCTGATATGATAGACTCACGTACAACGTGTCGGGAAAAATCTCGCGCGCAAACGTAAAATCTGCCACTCCATTCGCCGGCTGCCGAAGAACCAACGTGTTCAAGCGGTCGTCGGGACCATTGGCTTGGCGCACGGGCCTGCTGCTCAGCACGAAGAAGCCCGCAGCGCTGCTGCCGCTCTTGGCCAAGTCGGCGTGGAATTGCGCCTGGGGTAGCTCCGGCACCGGGGAAGGATCGGGGTCGTGGCGGCAGCTCAGCAGCCCGCAGGCTAACGTAAAGCTGGCGACAGCCAGGAAAGGAGAATGTTGGTGCATGAACGGTCGGTGAATGGGTGGTGCAAACTTAAATGTGGCATTTCCATTCAGGGGTACCTACGCCGCCATTCGGTTGTCAGCAGCTATTGATTCTCGCCAATAATTTTATATAAATTAATGGCTTTCGATAGTTTGGAGGCTATTAATGATCGGCTAATAGCCAAAAATTAGCGCTGCACCTGCCCGGCCGCCGCGTAGCGCAGCGTGTCGAACAGCACCAGCTTTTGGGTGCCCTGCACGGCGTAGCCGGTGAGTAGGCCCTGGCGCAGATCGAGCCGCAAGTGCTTGCGGGCCGAGTACAGGGCGTTTTTTTGGTCCACGTCGGCCGTTATTTCCTCGGCGGCGGCCCCGGCGCTGAGCACGGCCAGCCGGCTCACCGGAGCAATGTCGTGGCCGGGCAGGCGGGTGTAGGTGCGGCGCAGCCGCCCGTCGGGCAGCCGGGCCGAATCGACGGCGTAGGCCCCGCGCAACGCCGCCTTGTTAATGTCGGCCTGAAAAAACAGTTGCAGCTCGTCGGCCCACTTCACGGCGGGCACGCGCACTGTTTCGGGTGCCCCGCCGCGCACGCTCACGCGCTTGAGGGTGGCCGTGCGGGCCTGGTCGAGCTGCTTGATTTGGCGGTCGAGCAGACCCTTCACGTCGAAGTACAGCGGCTGGGCGGCCACCGCGGGGGCCCCGGCCTGGGGCCCCTCGCAGCCGGCCAGCAGCAGCGGCAGGGCCCCCAGCCAAGCCCCGTAAGCCTTACGCATGCGGCGTTTCGGCGGGGCGCAGTAGGTTCAGGCCAGTCATCTCGGCGGGCTGGGGCACGCCCATCAGCGCCAGAATGGTGGGGGCGAGGTCGGCCAGCTTGCCATCGGCGAGGGTGCCGTGGTAGTTGTCGTCCACCAAGATGCAGGGCACCAAGTTGGTGGTGTGGGCCGTGTTGGGCGAGCCGTCGGCGTTGCGCATGAACTCGGCGTTGCCGTGGTCGGCGATGATGATGCTGGCGTAGCCGGCGGCGCGGGCGGCCTCCACCACGGCGCGGGCGCAGGCGTCGGTCGTCTCCACGGCCTTCACCACGGCCGCAAACACGCCGGTGTGGCCCACCATGTCGGGGTTGGCGAAGTTCAGCACCACAAAA
This sequence comes from Hymenobacter nivis, assembly GCF_006439025.1. Classification (GTDB taxonomy): domain Bacteria; phylum Bacteroidota; class Bacteroidia; order Cytophagales; family Hymenobacteraceae; genus Hymenobacter; species Hymenobacter nivis_A. Next base: position 53,487 of record NZ_RCYZ01000008.1, on the reverse strand, counting down.
TCAGCCGTGTTGGCTTGCAGCTCCGGGATGAGGGCGTCGCGCAGGTCGGCGGCGCTCATTTCGGGCTGGAGGTCGTAGGTGGCCACCTTGGGCGAGGGGCACATGATGCGCTTTTCGCCCTGGAATTCTACTTCGCGGCCGCCCGAGAAGAAGAACGTGACGTGCGGATACTTCTCGGTTTCGGCAATGCGAATCTGGGTTTTACCATTCTCGGCCAGCACCTCACCCAGCGTGCGGTTCAAATTGTCCTTCTCAAACACCGGCGTCACGCCCCCAAAGCTGTCGTCGTAGTTCGTCAGCGTGAGATAGTGCAAGTTCAGGCGGTGCATCTGGTAGGCGTGCATGTCCTGCTGCGTCAGCACCTCCGTGATTTCGCGGCCCCGGTCGGTGCGGAAGTTGAAGCACAGCACCACGTCGTCTTCTTGAATAGTAGCCAGCGGCTGGCCGTCGCTGCCCACCTTCACGATGGGCGTCAGGAACTCGTCGGTAACGCCTTCCTTGTATTGCTCCTGAATGGTTTGAATCAGGTTCTGTGAGGGCGTGCCCACGCCGTTCACCAGCAGGTCGTAGGCCACCTTCACCCGCTCCCAGCGCTGGTCGCGGTCCATGGCGTAGTAGCGGCCCACCACCGAGGCAATGCGGGCGCCCGTGCGCTCCACGTGCTGCTCCAGGTCGTTGATGTAGCGCACGCTGCTCTTAGGGTCGGTGTCGCGCCCATCCGTGAAGGCGTGCACGAACACGCGCGGCACGCCCGCCTCGTGGGCGATGGTGCACAGGGCCTTCACGTGGTCGATGTGCGAATGCACACCGCCGTCGGATAGCAACCCGATGAGGTGCAGGGGTTTATTGTTGGTGCGGGCGTACTCGAAGGCTTTCACCAGGGCCGGCATCTGGCCCAGCTTCCGGTCGCGGATGGAGCGGCCGATGCGCACCAGCTCTTGGTCCACCACGCGGCCGGCGCCGATGTTCATGTGGCCCACTTCCGAGTTGCCCATCTGGCCATCGGGCAGGCCCACGGCTTCGCCCGAAGCTTGTAGGGTACTGTGCGGGTAGCGCGCCAGCACTTCGTGGTAAAAGGGTGTTTGCGCTTGGTCAACGGCCGAATTGGTCGTGTTTTGGGTCAGGCCCCACCCGTCCAGAATGACCAACAATACCTGTTTGTTCATGCCGCAAAGATACGAGGGGCCGGGGCAAGGGTTGGCCGTGGTGCCGCCGCGGGGCAGAAATTTGGGCAGATTTTTGCCGGCCGGCCCGCCAACCCGGGCGGGCCGCCGGCCGTAACCGGGCCCTGGTTGGGGGCCCCTTCCCAACTGGCACTGTTTTCGCTACACCCCGCTTCGATGATAAGTCCTTTACATTCTACCATGAAACCCTTCTTTTTGCGGACGCTGGCCGCCGCGTGGCTGCTGCTGCTACTGGGCTTTACCGCCCAGGCCCAGGCCGACCTGGGGCCCGTGCGCGGGGCCCTGCGCAACGGCTCGGCCCACGAGCTGGCCCAGTACCTGGCCCCAGCCGTCGAGATTAGCTTCGACGGCGACAAGCAGAACTTCAACGCCACCCAGGCCGAGCTGGTCCTCAAGGACTTCTTCGCCAAAAACGGCCCCACCGGCTTCGACTTTATTCACCAGGGGGCCAGCGGCGAGGGCATTCAGTACGCGGTGGGGCGCTACGCCAGCCGCGGCGGCACCTACCGCGTCTACGTCAAGCTGAAGCCCTCGCGTGGGGCCCCGGTGATTGACAACCTGGATTTTACCAAGGAATAGCTGTTCATTATTTCCGCCGAAGCCCCGCCGTCTGCTCGCCAGGCGGCGGGGCTTTGCGTGGGGGCCCCGGCCGGGCTTCCGCGGCAAGGGCGGGGCCCGTACCTTTGCGGCGTGCAACCGCTCCCCGCTTACCTGACCGACGAGGCCCTCGCCACCTTCATCCGCACGGCGCTGGCCGAAGACGTGGGCGACGGCGACCATTCGGCGCTGGCCGCTATTCCGGCCGATGCCCGCAACCGCGCCCGCTTATTGGTGAAAGGTACCGGCGTATTGGCCGGCGTGGCCCTGGCCCCGCGCATCTTCGCGGCGATGGACCACTCGTTGCAGGTGCGCGAGGCGCTGCCCGACGGTACCCGCGTGCAGCCCGGCGACGTAGCCTTTGTGGTGGAGGGCCCCGCCCGCAGCATCCTCACCGCCGAGCGCCTGGTGCTCAACTGCATGCAGCGCATGAGCGGCATTGCCACCTACACGGCGCAACTCACCGCGCTGCTGGCCGGCACCAAGGCCCGCCTGCTCGACACCCGCAAAACCACCCCCAACTTCCGCCTCTGCGAGAAGTGGGCCGTGCTGATCGGCGGCGGCGTGAACCACCGCTACGGCCTCTTCGACATGATAATGCTGAAGGACAACCACGTGGACTACGCCGGCGGCGTGGCCGCGGCCCTGGCCGCCACGCATGCCTACTTGGCCCGCACCGGCCGGCAGCTGCCCATCGTGCTCGAAACCCGCACCCTGGAAGAGGTGCAGCAGGCCCTGGCCGCCGGCGGCTTCCAGCGCTTGATGCTCGACAACATGACGCCCGCCCAGATGCACGAGGCAGTGGCCGTGGTGGCCGGACGCTTCGAAACCGAGGCCAGCGGCGGCATCACCGAGCAAACCCTGGCCGCGGTAGCCGCCACCGGCGTCGACTACATCTCGGTGGGGGCCCTCACGCACTCGGCCCCCATCCTCGACCTTAGCCTAAAAGCATTTTAGTTGCCAGTTGTTGGTTATCAGTTTTTAGTACGTTTTTAATTACTGCCAATTCACCCCAACGCCTGCCACCCGATAACAATTAACTGATAACTACAACCCATGAACCAACCCAACCAACGCGGCGGGGGCGGCGGCTTCCGCCAGCAGCAGCAGCCGTCGCCGCTGGCCATCGTCACCAAAAAATCGCAGTTCGACACCAACGCCTACACCAAGCTGGCCATGGCCGAGGTGTGGCGCAAAGACTGGAAGTACGCCCTCGTGCCGTTTGCCATCGGGCTGCTGCCGGCCATTATCTGGCATTCGTGGTGGTGGCTGGCGCTGAGCTTCGTGCTCACGCTGGCGTTTGTACTGCTGCGCTCGGCCCAGGTCACGGGCGTGACGCAGATGGAGCAGAGCAAGCCGCTGTTTGAGCGCATGAGCTTTGAGATGGACCAGAAGCAGTTGCTGCTGCGCGTGAGCAAGGAAAAAGCCATGCAGCTGACCTGGGACATGATCGGCAAGGTGCGCCGCGACGGCGATGCCTACCTGCTCTACCTCAAGGCCGGCGACCCGCCCGCTGACACCGCCGGCTGGCGCCTGTGGCTGGCCCGCACGTTCGACGTGCCGGTGTTTTTACATTTGCCCCAGCGCATCTTCAACTCCGACAACGACCGCAAGCTGTTCGAGGCCCTGCTGCGCCGCAAGAACCTGCTGGCGTAGGGCCCCCACTGGGGCCCCGCCAAAAAAAGCGCGGCTCGGCCCACCCCGCCGCCCGCCGCTACGTAACGCATTCCATCTGACCGCTATTGTTGTTTTTTCACCCATGAAATTCCTCTCCCCCCGGGCCCTGGCCCTGGCCACCGCCGCCCTTGCCCTGAACGCTTGCAGCAGCGAGCCCTCCGACTGGCGCCCCGACGAAAAAGTATCGGTGGACATGGTGGCCCCCGGCACCCGCATCAGCGAGCTGCGTGCCTCCGACTCGGCCGACATGCCCAACGCGGCCAAGGGCGGGGCCATCCCGCGGCCCATCAACTCGTCGGAGAAGCTCGATAAGCGCGCTATGCCCAACGCCGCCGAAGCCATGTCGGCCGATGCCACCAACCTGAGCGGCGAGGAGAAAAAGAATGACGCCGCCCCCGCCGACGGCGACGCGCGCGACAAGCCCGCAGCGGAGAAGAAGTAGCCGCCCGCTGGCCCGGTAATTTTTGCAGCGGCCGCCTGCTCCGCCCACCGGCGCGGGGCAGGCGGCCGCTTTTGTGCGGCTGCGGTGCGGCCGTTTTTTTGCGTTTTTGCGGATGTGGATTGCCATTTTTGTTTTGCTGAGCACGGTGCTCGGGGCGGGCTGGGCCGCTGGCCGGCTGCCTGCGGCCTTGGGCCGGGCGGCCCTCAAGCCGCTGCTGGCCTTTAGCGGCGCATACCTGTTCACGCTCACCGTCACGCACTTGCTGCCCGAGGCCTGGCAGCTGGTGCCGGGCCAGGGCCCCCGGGTGGGCTACTGGGTGTTGGCCGGCTTCTTCGGGCAGGTGCTGCTGGAGCTGTTTTCGCACGGCATCGAGCACGGCCATGTGCACGCCGCCGATGCCCATTCGGCTCATGCCGGCCGGGTGCCGCTGCTGCTGCTGGGGGCCCTGGCGGTGCACTCGTTTTTGGAGGGCAGCATTCTGGTGCCGGCCGCGGCCGGGGCGGTGGGCCCCCCGTACTACGCCGTGGTGGCGGGCGTGGCGCTGCACCACGTACCGGCCGCGTTTGCGCTGGCCACGCTGCTGCACCAGCGGCCCGGCCCGGCCCGCCGCACGTGGCCCGCGCTGCTGATTTTCGCGCTGGCCGGCCCGGTGGGCATCTTGAGCAGCAACTACCTGGTGCTGAACGAGCGGCTGGGGCCGGGGGCCTACGCGGCCCTGCTGGGCCTGGTGGCCGGCAATTTCCTGCACGTTTCCACTACTATCCTCTTCGAAACCAGCCCCGAGCACCGCCTCGATTGGGCCAAGCTGGGCGCCACCGTGGTGGGTGCTGGCTTGGCCCTGGCCATCGCCTGATTTTTTAATTAGCGGTAAGGCTTACGCACTTGTACAGCCCTTCTGGGGCTAATTATTGGCCTACTGACATAATTCCTAAGCAGTTGGCAAGTAGCTTTAGCCATCAGCTAATGGCTCAGTACTTAACTGCTAACTGAAATCAATCGTGGGGCCCCGGCCGTGGAGGAACTGCTCCAGCTGCTGGGCGCGGGAGGTTTCGCGGGCCAGGGCGGCTTGCAGGCCCAGCAGGCGCTGGCGCATGGCCAGCACAAGGTCGAGGGCTTCGGGGGGCAAGCCCAGGCCGTGGTGCAGGCGGGCGAGGCGCGGCAGCAGCTCGTCGGGCTCGTCGTCGATTTCCACGGCGTTGGGGGTGGGGGCGGGGCGCAGGAGCCCAACGGCCACAAAGCCGTGCAAATCCTCGGCGTTCAAGCCGTAGCGAACGGCGCATTCCTGGAAAGTGAGAACGAACATAAGCGGGCGGGAAAAGGCGGAAAGCAAGAAAAGCAGCGGCTACGCCGCGGGGGCGCGCAGGGCGGCCAGCTGCCCGATCAGCGCCTTTTCCTCGTCGGTGAGGTGCTGGGGCAAGGCAATGGTGAGGCGCAGGTAGAGGTCGCCGAACTGGCCGGGCTGGTCGTACACCGGGAAGCCCTTGCCGCGCAGGCGCAGGCGGGTGCCGTTGGGGGTTTCGGGCTTGATTTTGATTTTGACCGGGCTGCCCAGCGTGGCCACGGTTTGCTCGCCGCCGAGCAGGGCGGTGTACAGGTCCACGGGCACGTCCTGGGTCAGGTCGTTGCCGGTGCGGGCGTAGCGGGCGTCGGGCGCAAGGCGGAAAGTGAGGAGCAGGGCCCCTTCGGGGCCCCCGTTGCGGCCGGGCCCCCCCTGGCCGCGCAGCCGGATGGTTTGGCCGTCGGCCACGCCCGGCTTCACGGTCAGGCGCAGGTTCTTGCCGTTCACCGTGATGGTGCGCGGCCCACCTTGGTAGGCTTCCTCCAGGCTCAGCTCCAGCTCGGCCTGGTAGTCTTGGCCAGCCCCAGGGCGGGCGCTGCGGCCACCGCCGCCGCCCATGTTGCCAAAAATGGACCCGAAGAAATCTGAAAAATCACCGCCCTCGTCGCCAAATGGGCTGCCGCCCCCGCCGCCCTGGGCATACTGGCCCCAGTCGAAGCCGCCGCCGGGGGCCCCGCGGCCGCCCGCGGGGCCCCGGCTGGCGCCTTGCTGCTCGTAGCGCTGCCAGTCGGCCCCCAGCTGGTCGTATTTCTTGCGCTTGTCGGCGTCGCTCAGCACCTCGTTGGCCTCGTTGGCCTCCTTGAATTTACGCTCCGACTCCGGGTTGTTGGGGTTCACGTCGGGGTGGTGCTGGCGGGCCAGCTTGCGGTACGCCTTCTTTATCTGCTCAGCCGTGGCGGTTTTCTCCACGCCCAGCGTCTTGTAATAATCCTTGTACTCCATTGATAAGATGAGAAAAGCACGTGCGGGAAGCCGCAAATGACGGGGACGGGCGGTGAAGTTGCGGTTATCGGCGCACTGGTTCGCCCTTGGCTTGCTTACTTTTTGAGCGGGTCGTGGCCCCAGTTCATCAGCGAGTAGCGCCAGGGGGTGTGGGCCACGTCGCCGCTGGGGCGCTGGGCCGAGTGGCGGGCGATGTAAGAATGCACTTTGTGCATGTGGGCCTCGTCGTCGGGGCTAAGGTCGGCCTTCTTTTTATGCAAAATATCAACGATGTGCTTCCCGGATTGGTGGCCAATGCTTTCGCCGCCGTTGTCGGCCTGGCCCACGTGCTTCGATTCATCGGTTTTCAACCATTTTTCCAACTCGGAAGCGGTCATGTTCACTTCCTCGTGGAAGGTACGGTAGAGCTCGTCTACGGAAATTTTCGTGGCCATGGGAGGGAGAGGGGAATTAATCCGGCGTTAATCAGCCCGGCACTGATTGAACGTAAGGAAGCCGCTCCGCGTTTTTGCCCGTGCGCCGGGGCCGTTGGTATTGGTTTTGCAGAAGGGTTTGGCGGGGCCCCGGGCGGCCCAATATATTTGCGCAAGCAAAGCTATTGGGCCCCGAAAGCCGCCCTGTTTAAATTCAATTTATTTCAAATTTACCCGTTATGCGTATCTCTTTCCGATTTGTGATTTTTGGGGCCCTGCTGCTGGGCGCCGCCGGAGCCCAGGCCCAAACCAAGTTGCCCCCCCGCCGCGCCGCCGTGCCCGCCCGGGCACGCCTAGCTGCTACACCGGGCGCCGGTGTGAAGGACGGCCTGGCGATGGTGAACGGCCGCGTGGTGCTCACCGAACAGGGCTTGGCCAACCCGCTCACGGCCGATAAAAAGCTGCTCAGCGGCTACACCGTCAGCCCGACCGGCCTCGTCACGTCGCCTACCGGCACCACCGTGCAGATGGCTGAGGGCGACATGGCCTCGCTCACGGGCCGCGTCACAACGCGCCGGACGATGGCCGAGCAGGACAGCATCCTGAAGATTCAGCAGTACGACATCAAGTACCCCGGCAAGCGCGAAAAGATGGCCAAGGAGCTGGAGCGCAAGCAGAAAGAAAAAGCCAAGCGCGACGAAGCCCTCGAAAAGGCCAAAGCCAAGCGCGAAAAGGACAAGAAGTAGGGCCCCCGCGCGCACTTCGTAATACGGCCACGGGGCCGCCTGGCCAGTGGCCAGGCGGCCCCGTTTGGGTTTGGGGCCCCTGCTACGGGCGGGCCGAGTAGTAGGCCAGCACTTCGTGGCCGGATTTGTCGTCTTCGGCTTCCACCACCTCGTCAAGCACTTGCTGGACTTCGGCGTCCGACCAGCCCTCGTCTTCGGCGGCGCGTACCCAGTGGTCGAGGGCGGCGAAACGGCCCAGGCCGGGGGGGCACGTCCAGGTTACTTTCTTGCGGATGTTGTGGCTCATGGCGGCAAAAGTAGCTAGCGGCCGCCTCCCCGCGGGGCCGCCTTGATGACTTCGAGCTTCACGGGCACCACGCCGGCCCGCACCAAGTCGAGGCGGCGGGCGGCCTTGCCCGACACGTCCACGATGCGGCCGGCCACGTGGGGGCCCCGGTCGTTCACGGTCACCTTCACCGAGCGGCCGTTGCGCACGTTCGTGACGCGGATGCGGGTGCCGAAGGGCAGCGTGTTGTGGGCGGCCGTCATTTTGCTGGGCCGGTAGGGGGCCCCGCTGGCCGTGGGCCGCCCCCGAAACTTGTTGGCGTAGTACGAGCCCTGGCCTGTTTGCGTGAAACCCGGCCGGCTGCTGCCGCAGCCCGCGGCCAGCAGCCCCGCGGCCAGGGCCCCGGCCAGCGCGGCGCGGCGGGCCCACCGGCCCCCGTGCATGATTTGGCGGTTGAAATAGTTCTTCATGTTGTGTTCAGGCCCGTGGCCCACCTTTCGGAAAATTACCCCTTAATAACGTCACCACCCCCTTTTTCGCATCCCATGAAAACCACCCTCCGGCTCGTAGCAGCCCTCGCCCTCACCGCCTCGTTCTTCAGCGCCTCGGCCCAAACCGACGACAAGATGGCTCGGAAAGACGCTAAAATGATGAAGAAGGAAGACAAGAAAATGAAGCACAACGCCGGCGACGACAAAATGATGAAGAAGGACGCCAAGATGATGAAGAAAGAGGACAAGATGGCGCCCAAAATGTAAGCGCCTGGCCCCCAGGGGCCCCAGAGAGCCGTCCGGTAGCCGCTGCTTGGCACAAGCAGCGCCGCTGGGCGGCTTTTTGCGTGGCCGGGGCCCCAGTCCCCGTTCAGCGGCGGGCCCCGGCCGGCGCTGGGGCCGGAGCGAGCGGCACGCGCAGGGCCAGCAGCGCCGCGTAGCTGCCCTGGAACACGTTGAAATCGACGGTGCCGCGGATGCCGGGCACGTAGGCCTCGTCGGAATGCTGCCAGATGATCCACTTGCCGGGGGGCAGGGTGGGGCGCTCCACCTCGTAGTGGGCCAGCCACAGGGGGTAGTCGTCGAAGTGCCCGGCCAGGTGGCGGCGGTAGAAGCCGTGGTTGGAGTACAGGATGGGCCGCACGCCGTAGTGCGCCTCCACTAGGCGCAGCCAGGTGGCCATCTCGCGCCGCATCACGGCCACGTCGTGGAACTGGGAGGCTTCCACGTCGAGCACCGGGGGCAGGTCGCCGGGGCGCAACGGCACGGTGCGGATGAACAGGCGGGCCTGCTCGGCCCCGCCGCGGTTGGGCGAAAAGTAGTGGTAGGCCCCCCGGCAAATGCCCGCCGCCTGCGCCCCCCGCCAATTGCGGGCAAAGCGCGGGTCTTGCAGGCGCACGCCCTCGCTGGCCTTAATGAAGGCAAAGCGCACTGCGTGGCGCGCCACCTCGGTCCAGTCGATGCGCCCCTGGTAGGCCGATACGTCGATGCCATGCACCGAAAAGCCGGCCAGCAGCGGCGTTTTCTCGCGCCCCGTGAGGCCCTTGCGCGTGAGCGTGGCCCAGGCCCGCCGGGCGTAGCGGTTGAGCTGCACCGCGTGGCGGGCGTAGTACACGCCCCCGCCCAGCAGGCCTAGCAGCAGGGCCACCGCCAGCCAGCGCGCCGCCGGCCGCCGGGGGCGGGGCAGGGGCGCGGCGGGCGCGGGCGGCGTGGGGCGAAGGCGGGGCATGGCCAAAAATAACGCCGGCCCGGGCGGGTTGCGTGCCCAAGCCCCCCGGTTTGTGCCAACTTTGTCGTAGTTTCTTTTCTTTTTAGCTTTCCGCCGTGTCCTTTCCTGCCGACGCCCGCGACGAATCGGGCCACCTCATCCGCGAGTTACACGGCGTGAAGCTCGCCGACATCCTCGAGTACCTGCTGGCCGCCTACGGCTGGCCTGGGCTCGATGAACGCCTGCGCATCAACTGCTTCGCCGTCAACCCCAGCATCAAGTCAAGCCTGGTATTTTTGCGGCGCACACCTTGGGCCCGCACCAAAGTGGAAGACCTGTACGTGCGCGCCCGCACCGCCGAGGTGCTGGGCCGGCCCCGGCCGTAATTTCCCGCCGTTCCTCACCCTGCCCCATTCCCATGGCCGACGCGCGCCCAACAACAGTTTTTCCGGCGTGGCTAGCTGGCCTGCTCGGGTTCGTGGCGTTCGAGGCCGTGGCCTACTTTGGGCTGCGCTGGGCCCTGGTGGGCCTGGGCGAGAGCAACCAGTACCAGGAGAACAACACCATCGTCAGCAACTGGGTGAAGGCCATGGCCTTTGTGGTGCTGCACTTGGCCCTGGCCATCGGGGCCCTGATGGTCGTCAGCAACCGCGTGCCGCGCCAATACCGCGGGCAGGTGCAGCGCTGGTTCTACGTGGCGCTATTGCTGAGCTTTGTGCTGCTGATCCCGCTGTTTTGAGCTGTTGGCCTTGTCTTGGTAGCCAATGCGGGGCCCTCTCGGCTGGCAGCTACTGATTATTAAACAGGTTTATAAATAGAAAAATTATGACCATACGCCCCTTGCTCTCCTCGGCGCTCACCCTCGGCCTGGCCCTGCTCTGCGCGGCGTGCGATACCGCCGCCACGCAAAAAAGCCCGCCGCCGCCCCCGCCGGCCCCGGCCAGCAGCACTGCCCCTGGTGCCCCCGCCCCGGCTGACCCGGGGGCCCTACCCGCCGCGGCTCCACCCGTCGATGCGCGGGCGGACAGCAGCGCCACACTCACCGTGGCGGCCGGCGACAGCGTGGCGCTGCTGCTGGGAAAAGTGAAGGGCTTTGGGCAGAAGATAACCGTGCGCGTGCCCGTTCAAAACAAGCGCAAGCTCACGGCTACACTGATCGTTAAGGGCGGCAACATCCGGTTCAACCAAATAATCGACCCTGACGGCCAGGCAAATGGCCCGCTTGGCAACACCGTAGCGGTACCGGCCCCAAAAAACGGGACGTACCAACTAATCATCGGCCACAACCTGATGGCGGAGGGCAACGCCGAGCAGGAGTTTCAGTTGCGGGTGGTGCTGGTGCCTTAAATGCTGATCTAATGAATATTGGCTGGCAACTGCTGATGGCTGACTGGAGCGGCTAGTGGGCCGGGGGCCCCTAGGGCCCCCGGCGCGGGGCAAAAAAAACCACCGCTGTGGGCGGTGGGAAAGCATTCTAAAATAAGAAAGGCGGCCGGTCGGTCCCGGCTTTATCGGTGGACGGCGGTGCCGGTCGGTCCCGGCGGTATAAAAAGGAGCCTAGTCTTCGTGGCGGATGTCCAGCTCACGGGGCTCGTCGTTGGTACGTTTGTAGGGGATGCGCACACGCAGTTCGGGGCCGTGCTGCACGGCGTCGATGCGGGCCACGTCGAGGTTGGCGGGCAGCTCCATCACGCGCATAAATAGCGGGGCCGAGAGCTCGTCGTCGGGCTGGTGGCGGTAAGCGCCATACACGGTCAGGCGCTGGTTGTGCAGGGCCACGTGGAACGTATCGGGCGAGGCCGAGGGCAGCGCCACTTTCAGAATCACGCCCTGCTCGCGCTTGTCGAGGCGCACCTGAGGCTGGGCCACGCCCCCACCGATGGTGTTGAGCAGGTCCATTTGGGGAGCAAAGTCACGGATGATTTTCGAGCTAATGAGTTTCATGGCGGAGGGGCCGGATGTAAGGGTCGGCCGCACATGGGTATTATCAAAGCCCGTACCAAGCCCACCAGGGCCCCGATCACCCCTATTTTCGGCCAATATGGCTGGCTATTACTTTTGCTAATAGCATCATTCGGCCAATATGGCTAGTAATTTGCTCAAAATATCCGGCATGGCAGGCCAGGGCCCTAGAACCGGTTGGTGATGCCGAAGTGGATTTTGGAGTTGCCCAGCGCGAAGCTCTGGTTGGCGCTGCTCGAACGCCCCACCGAATACACAAACTGAAACAGGCCCGCTGGCGTACGGAAGCTCAGGCCCGCGCCCAAGCCCGTGGGCTGGTCGGTAACCGCGGCCTGGCTGGCCACGGCCCCACGCCGGAAATACGCCTGGTCGGCAAACAAAAACACGTACGATTCGGCCCCGATGAACTGCCGGTACTCGGCCGTGGCCACGGCGTAGCTGCTGGCGTAAAACTGGTTTTCGTTGAAGCCCCGCAGCGAATTGAGGCCCCCCAGCCGGTACATCTCGTTGAGAAACAGGCGCTGGTTGGCCAAGCTCTCGCCGCGCACGCGCAGCAGCAGCACCCCCGCCCGGCCCACGGGGGCGTAGCGCTCGGCCCGCAGCGCCAGGGTGGTTTGCGTCGAGCGCAAGGCCAGGCTGTCGTACAGGTCGGAGCGCAAATCGGGATTGCGGGTGATGATTTTGGTGCCCACGGCAGCCTGGCCGTTCAGCAGGTAGCCGCGGTGCGGGAAAAACAGGTCATCCAGCGTGTTCCACGCGTAGCTCAAGCCGTAGGAAGTGTACTGCGAATCGATGTTTTCGGGCAGCACCGTGAGGGCCCTGGACGCGGCGCTGTCGGTAAACAGCCGCGAGTTGCGCTGCTCCACAAAAAACGTGACCCGCCCCGCCCGCGCCGACGGGTAGGTGACTTGCAGCCGTGGCCGCACCGTCAGGAAGGCGTCGGTTTGCTTGTACAGGTTGAAGCTGCCGGCCAGCTCCAGCGGCGTGCCGAAAAAATTGGGGTGAACGTATTGGATGTCAAGTAGCTGTGATAAGGCATCGACCTTGCGAAACTGCAAGCCCACCTGCTTGCCGCCGCCCTTCAGGTTGCGCAGGTTGATGGTGACGTCGCCCGTGAACTGCACGCCCTGGCCCGTGCCCGCGCCGGGCAGCACGCCCACAATGGCGTCGAACTGGTTCGAGGGCCTATCGTCGAGCAGCAAATACACCCGCGCCCGGCCCCGGGCGAAGCGTACTTCCGGCTCGGCCCGCAGCTTGAGGTAGGGGAGCTGGCGCAGGAGCTGGGCGGCGGCCTGCACCCGCTGCTGGCTGTAGGGCTGCCCCGGAAAGATTTGCAAGTACTTGGTCAAAAACCGCTTGCGCGTTTTAGTGGCTCCCACAATTTGGATGGAATCGAACACAATGGCCCGGCCGCGCTTCAGCACCACGCGGCCGGCAATGCTGTTGCCCTCCAGCCGCACCGAGTCGAGGCCCACCGTGGCGAAGGGGTAGCCCTGGTTTTCGGCTTCGGCCAGCACGCGCTCTTGCAGCTGGGCCCATTCGGCGGGCCGGAACGGGGCCTGCCGGAAAAACCGCTCGCGGTAGCCGGCGCGCGTCAGCAGGCCGTCGCCGAGGTTGCCGTTGCGCAGGTAGGCCCACCGAAATGGCTCGCCCACAAAAATGCGCGCCCGCACGGTGTCGGGGCCCCACTTTATTTCGTCGGCCGAGGCCGTGAGGTATGATTCGCCTTGCAGCGCTAGCACCAAATCGCGCAGCTCGCGCAGGGCGCTGAGCGAATCGGGTACGCTGGCCCTGGGCTTGTAGCGCCGCAATAGGGCCCGGTCGGCGGGTGCCGCATCGAGGCGCAGCACCCGCGGGTGCACCGGCCGCTTGGGGGCCCCGGCGGCCCGGGGCGCGGCGGCGGGTGGCGGCAGTGGGGGCGAGGCCAGCCCCGGCTGGTTGGGCACGGCGGGGTCGAGGGTGGGCGTCTGGGCGTGGGCGGCTGGGGCCCCCAGCAGCAGCGCCCAGCCCAGCAGCCAGCCAAAACGCAGAAAAAACCGGACGTACATTCGGGGACGATAACGCGCCAGCCGGCGTTTAATTTCCCGAATGTAAAACGGCCGCCTTCCCCGTTTTGCCGCCCATGCCCGGCCTCTACCTCCACATCCCGTTCTGCAAGCAAGCCTGCTCGTACTGCGATTTCCACTTCAGCACTTCGCTGGCCCTGAAAAGCCGTTTGGTAGACGCCCTGGTGCAGGAAATTGCCCTGCGCCAAAACTACCTAGGGCCCCAGGCCACGCTCGACACCATTTACTTCGGCGGCGGCACGCCATCTTTGCTTACTGCCAGTGAGTTAGGGTTGATATTCGAAGCCATCCACCGACACTTCGCCGTGGCGCCGGGGGCGGAAATTACGCTCGAAGCCAATCCCGACGACCTCACGGGCCCCAAGCTGGCCGAGCTGGCGGCCACCGCCGTCAACCGCCTCAGCATCGGCCTGCAAAGCTTCTACGAGCCGCACTTGCGCCTGATGAACCGGGCCCACACCGCCCCCGAATCGGCCGCGGCCGTGCGCCGCGCCCAGGACGCGGGCTTTGAAAACCTGTCCATCGACCTGATTTACGGCGTGCCCGCGCCCGGCCACCACATTTGGGAGGCCGACCTGGCCAACGCCTTCGCCTTGGAGGTGCCCCACGTGTCGGCCTACGCCCTCACCATCGAGCCCGACACGCTGCTGGGCCGCCGCCAGGGCAAGGGCACGTTTGCCGCGCCGCCCGACGAGTTCGTGGCCGTGCAGTTTGAACTACTGTTGGCTCAAATGGGGGCCCACGGCTATGGGCAGTACGAAATCAGCAATTTCTGCCGCCTCGGCCGCGAGTCGCGCCACAACGGCAACTACTGGCGCGGCGTGCCCTACCTGGGCGTGGGCCCCAGCGCCCATTCCTTCGACGGCCACAACCGCCAGTTCACCCTGGCCAACAACCCGCAGTACGTGGCCGCGGTGCTGGAGCGGGGCGAAGTGCCCGCCACCGTGGAGGAGCTAACGGCCCGCGACCGGGCCAACGAGTACCTGCTCACCACGTTGCGCACGGCCCGGGGCTGCGACCTGGCCCACCTGCGTGACGCCCTGGGCCTCGACCTAGCCAGGGCCCACCCAGCTTACCTGGCTACTCTCACGGCCCAGGGCTGGGCCACCATCCAACAGGAAGTGCTTACTTTGACCGACGCGGGCAAGCTGCTGGCCGACCAGATTACGCTGGAGCTGTTCATCGGCAACTAGATCGCAGATTATGCAGATTGACGCTGATTTCGCTTATTCAGAGACTGATTTATCAACCAAAACCCTATCTAAAAAAGCAGCGGCGACCACAAATTCGACAATAAGTAAGGTTATGATTAATCAATCGTTGAATCTGCGAAAATCCATTAAATCTGCATAATCTGCGATCTATGAAACTCCTGAGTGACAGCCTCGCCGACGACGTGGACTTCTTCGTGGAGCACGTGTACGTCGTGGCCATCGTGTTCGATAACACCGACGACGTGACGGTGTGGGCCACTACGGATTTCGACCACGAGCCCCACTTTTTCCACCTTGCCCTGCCGTTTCAGTCCCTTGACACGCTGCTGCGCCTCACCGCCGACCGCGCCGAAACTCTCCAAGAAGAAGTGGCCGACGCCCTGGCCGCCAGCGAGTGGCCCGCCCTGCTCGAATTTAACTCCGACGAAGCCCCGCCCGTGCCCCTGCCCAGCGTGGCCCTCAAGCTCTCCGTGACCTACCCCGCCGACGAGGAAGGCGAAGACGACCCCCAGCCCCACAACATCTTCTACCTCGAAGGGGTGTACGTGCGGCTCGATTCGTGACTGGGGCCCCCGCCGCACCTGTCTTCTACCTTATCCCCGGTTTGGGAGCCGACGAGCGGGTATTCCAGCGTTGGCAGCTAGCCGGTGAAGCGCACATCCTGAACTGGTTGCCGCCGCAGCCGGCCGCCGAGCCGCTGGCGCACTACGCCGCCCGGCTGGCCGCCGCCGTGCCGGTGGCGCAGGCGTGCTGGCTGGTGGGCGTATCGTTCGGGGGCCTGCTGGCGCTGGAGATGGCGCAGCTACGGCCCCTGGCGCGGGTGGTACTCATCTCCAGCTTGGCGGGGCCCCACGAGCTGCCCTGGCCACTACGCGTAGCCCGCGCCTTGGGCCTGGACCGCTTGGTGCCGCCCGCACTGCTCCAGCAATTGCCTTGGGCTGCCCGGTGGGCGTTCGGAGTCAAAACCCAAGGCGAATACGCGCTGCTCCGGCAAATCATTGCCGATACCGACCCCGCATTTGCCCAATGGGCCATTGGGCAGCTGTTGCGCTGGCGGGGCGTGCCGGGCCCGGGGCCCACCGCCCGCCTGCACAGTGCCCGCGACCGGTTGCTGCCGCCCACCACCGGCATCGATTGCCTCGTGGCCGAGGCTGGGCATTTCCTCGTGGTCAGCCACGCTGCCCAGATTAGCCAGGTTCTGAATCAGTTGGCAAAGAATAGCGACTAGTTCGCGGCTTTTGGCTTTACCTTGGGGAATAGTTAGCTCCGGTAATTATACTATTCCCCATGCGGTTGTTCAATGCATTTGCGGCGGCGGCGCTGGCCCTGAGCGTGGGGCCCCTGCGGGCGCAAAGCCTGCCGCCCCAGCTGCGGCTTAAAGCCGGCTTCAACCTCGCCCACTTCGTCATCAGCCCCGACGTGCGTGGCCGCTTGGTGGTGCCGCTGGCGCTGGGGGCCGAGTACCGCGTGGGGCCCCGGCTCAGCCTCTACGCCCAGGCCGAAGCCTATCTGCCCACGGGCCGCGCTACGGGCAACCGTCGGGCCCGGGCCGCGCTGCCCTTGCCGGGCGGCACCGGGGCCCTGGGTGTGCGCTACTACTACCACCACGCCCGCTCCACCGATTCGCTGGTCCGCCGCCCGGCCCGGTTCGGCGACTACCTGGCCTTAGAGGGCAGCGGCGAGTGGCAGGAACTGACCGCCGCCCGCAGCCGGGGGCGCCGCCGTAGCGCCACGCCGTCCCGGCTCGTGCCCGGCATGTACGCGCTGGTGGGCACACAGCGTGGCTGGGACGGCCACCCGCTGCTGTTTGATGCCAGCGCGGGCTTGGGCGTGCAGGCCCCCGCGCAGTACTACGCCCGCCCCGAGCAAGTGCCCACGCACGCCTGGGCCGTAG
Source organism: Hymenobacter nivis (assembly GCF_006439025.1). Classification (GTDB taxonomy): domain Bacteria; phylum Bacteroidota; class Bacteroidia; order Cytophagales; family Hymenobacteraceae; genus Hymenobacter; species Hymenobacter nivis_A. Next base: position 37,048 of record NZ_RCYZ01000008.1, on the reverse strand, counting down.
CGGCTCAAGTCAACCTGCGGGTGTACTTCGGCCACTAATCAATCCGGCTACCGACCAACTAACTGGAACTGCCCGAAACCAAGAAAGGGCAGCCCCGTTAGGAGCAGCCCTTTTCTGGTTTGCCCGAAGGCAATGTGCTTAGCGTTAGGCTTGGGCGGCTTCGGCCACGGCCGGAACTACCGTCACAAACGAACGGTCTTTGCGGCCCTTGTTGAACTGCACGGTGCCGTCAACCAAGGCGAACAGCGTGTGGTCCTTGCCGATGCCCACGTTGGCGCCGGGGTGGTGGCTGGTGCCGCGCTGGCGCACGATGATGTTACCGGCGATGAGCGACTGCCCGCCGAAAATTTTCACGCCGAGGCGCTTGGAATGCGATTCGCGGCCGTTGTTCGACGAGCCGACACCTTTCTTGTGAGCCATTTTATGGGAGCTTTTAGCCAATAGCTAACAGCTATTGACTTTTAAAAAATCAGATCAACTAGCAGAACCAGAAGCCAATAGCTAGTAGCTATGGGCTAAAAGCTCACAACTAGCCGATGCTGTTAATCATTACTTTGGTGTAGTCCTGGCGGTGGCCGTTCATCTTCTGGTAGCCCTTGCGGCGCTTCTTCTTGAAGACGAGTACCTTATCGCCCTTTACGTGGGCGAGGATGGTACCGGTCACGGCCACGTCCAAGGTGGGGGCGCCTACAGTGAGGGTGCCGTTGTCATCGGTCAACAGGGCATTGCCCAATTGCACGGTGTCACCGACGTTGCCGGCCAGCTTGTAGGCGTAAACGAATTTGTTGGCTTCAACTTTGGTCTGTCGGCCAGCGATATTGACAATAGCGTACATCGGTCTGCGCGGGGTTTCTGAAAATCGGAAGGCAAAAGTACGCGGTTGATTTTGGAAAACCAAACCTAAATCGTTAATCCTCATTTGCCCGGCGTTTTATTGGGGCCCGCCCGGGGCCCTCAAATGCGGCCTAGAACCCCGCCGGCCACCGGGGCCCCGGGTAGGGCCCCGGCCCCAAATTGCATTGAGGTAAGGCGGAAATTGTGGACAAGTGCTACTTATCCACAGGTGCGATGTGGATAAGTGTCTGTAAATGGGTGAATTTTCGATGTTTTCGTGGAGTATTACTGGAATGTTGCCAACTGCCGGTGAACCGGATGCTACCGGGAAAACGGCCTTAGTGATGAGCTTTTTGAAGAAAAAAGGCCTCGAAAAAAATCTGCATTTTTCCGCGCCCTAATAGTCCGGTACTTGCCTATCTTTGAAGTCGGGGCCCTGCGTGGCCGCCGCCGCCCGGCCAAACAACGGCCGCGCGGGCCGGTTTGCTTGCCCATCCCCTTCGCCTTTTCGCCATCCCTAGCCCCTACCGCATGGAACCGCTCCTCGCCGAAAACCCCAACCGCTTCGTCCTTTTTCCGATCCAGAACGCCGAGGTGTGGCAGTTCTACAAGCAGGCCGAAGCCTCGTTCTGGACCGCCGAGGAAATTGACCTGAGCCAGGACCAAAAAGACTGGAACAACCTCAACGACAACGAGCGCCACTTCATCAAGCACGTGCTGGCCTTCTTCGCTGCCTCCGACGGCATTGTGAACGAAAACCTGGCCGTCAACTTCATGCAGGAGGTGCAGCTGCCCGAGGCGCGCTGCTTCTACGGCTTCCAGATTATGATGGAAAATATTCACAGCGAGACCTATTCACTGCTGATTGACACTTACATCAAAGACCCCAAGGAGAAGGACTACCTCTTCAATGCCCTCGAAACGGTGCCCGCCGTGCAGAAGAAAGGCGAGTGGGCCCTGAAGTGGATCAACTCGGAGAACTTTGCCGAGCGCCTCGTGGCCTTCGCGGCCGTGGAGGGCATCTTCTTCTCAGGCTCGTTCTGTTCGATTTTCTGGCTGAAAAAGCGCGGCCTCATGCCCGGCCTTACGTTCTCCAATGAGCTGATTTCGCGCGATGAAGGGCTGCACTGCGACTTCGCCTGCCTGCTCTACAGCTACCTCGAAAACAAGCTGCCCACCGAGCGCGTGCAAGCCATCATCCGCGACGCTGTGGCCATCGAGCAAGAGTTTGTGACGGAGGCCCTGCCCGTGAGCCTCATCGGCATGAACGCCAAGACGATGTCGCAGTACATCGAGTTTGTGGCCGACCGCCTGTTGGTGTCCTTGGGCTGCGGCAAAATTTACAACACCGCCAACCCGTTCGACTTCATGGAAATGATTTCGGTGCAGGGCAAAACCAACTTCTTCGAAAAGCGCGTGGCTGAGTACCAGAAGGCTGGCGTGATGAGCGAGCGCAACGACAACGTGTTCTCGCTGGACGAGGATTTCTAAGCCGCTGCTTCGTAGCTAATTGCAAGAGCCCGCGGCGTAAGCTGCGGGCTCTTTTTTTGTGCCTGATCATCGAGGAATAGGAGAGTAGCAACCCGGCTACGTACTTTATTTGTGCCCAGTATCTGCCACTATTTCCTGTCTCATGAAAATTCGCTTACTGGCTATTGCCCTGCTGTTTGCTGCGCAAGGAGCGTGCGCCCAAACGACTGCTACTGCGCTTGATGAGCAGGCAATGACCGCATACAACGCCAAAGATTATGGCAAGGCGGGGCAACTGACTGACCAAGCGTTGCGCGCCAAGAAGCAGCCCAGGGCAAACGACTATTACAATGCGGCTTGCATGTGGGCAATGGCCGGCAATGCCGATAAAGCCTTTGGCTACCTTGGCCAAGCCACCAAGGCGGACTACGACGATGTGGCGCACCTGCGGGCCGACAGCGACCTAATCAGCCTGCACACTGACCGCCGCTGGCAACCGCTAATCGCCGGGCTGGATACCAAGGTGGCGCAGGCCGAGGCCCACGTAAACCAAGCGCTTAAAAAGCAACTGGCCGAAATACGTCTTGCCGACCAGGGGATTCGCTTGAAGATTGACTCGGTAGAGAAAAAATCGGGGATGGATGCCGCGATGGCCCCGGCCTTGGTGCAGGAGATGCAGGCGGTTGATACGCGCAACCTGGCGCAGTTAGTGACCATTATTGACAAGTATGGCTGGCCTGGCCGCAGCCTAGTGGGCAAAGCGGGAGCTACTACGGCCTTCCTGGTGGTGCAGCACTCTGACGCGGATACGCAACGCAAGTACCTGCCGCTGCTACGAGAAGCCGCCGCTAAGGGCGAGCTGGAAAAATCGGCGTTGGCACTACTCGAAGATCGGGTACTGATGGGGCAGGGGAAGCCACAGATTTATGGCAGCCAACTGACGGCGAACATGGACACGAAAAAGTATCAATTCTATGCCATTGAGGATGAAGCGCATGTAGACGAGCGCCGGGCGGCTATGGGCCTGGAACCGCTGGCCGACTATGCCAAGCGGTTTGGCCTCGACTACCAGCCGAAGAAGTAAGTGCCGCAGTTCATTCGCAATGACCGATACAGCAGTTAGCCAGGTACTTGGCGAGTTGACTTCGGCCTATGGCTGGCGGGAAAGTAGGTAAGCCTTGGTTGCGCAACGCTATGGCTTCGCGGTATTGGCGTTGGCAAAGCAAGTGTACGCTTTCGCCCTAAACTGCCCGGTAGACTGGCAAATGGCTACGCTGATGGATGCGCTTGCTGCGCTAAGAGTGGCCGTGCTGGCAACATATCTTTTTCTCACCCCTGGCAGCGTGCAACATCTTGGCAATCAATTCTCATGCTCTTGGAAGTGAAGAGATTACCTGGAGACTACAGCCCCAGTTCCGTCAGCCCCGGGTAATCCGCTGGCCGGGGGCCCTGGGGCCAGTGGAATTTGCGGTCCGACTCACTGATGGCCACGTCGTTGATGCTGGCTTCGCGGCGCTGCATGAGGCCCTGGGCGTCAAATTCCCACTGCTCGTTGCCGTAGGCGCGGAACCACTGGCCCTGGGCGTTGCGGTACTCGTACTGGAAGCGCACGGCAATGCGGTGCTCGTGGAAGCCCCACAGCTCCTTGATGAGACGGTACTCGTGCTCCTGCTGCCACTTGCGGGTGAGGAAGGCCTGGATGGCGGCGCGGCCGCTGATGAACTCGCTGCGGTTGCGCCACTGGCTGGCCTCGGTGTAGGCCAGGGCCACGCGGGCGGGGTCGCAGGTGTTCCAGGCGTCTTCGGCGAGGCGGGCTTTTTGGGTGGCCGTTTCGAAGGTGAAGGGGGGCAGGGGCGGGCGGGCGTCGGGCATGGGGGCGGTTGGTGGGGGGGCGGGTGACCTTTTGAAAGATGCGGTATCCACGGCTGAGCGCAAGCTATGGCTTTCACCCTTTATTCCCATCCGGTTATGAACCCCTCGCCCAACCAGTGGCCGTTGCCCGGCCAAGTAGACCCGGCGCTTTCGCCCTGTGCTTTCTGCCGCCGCCGGCTGCGCATTGGCGGCCGGCCGGTTTTTGCCTCCTGCTCGTGCAAAGCCTTTGGGCCCCCGGTCACGATTGGGGCCCTAGTGGTGGGTGGAGTGCTGATAGTGAGCGGGCTATGCTGGTTTATTAACAGAAAATAGTGCATATTGCGCGTGGTACAATGCCAACAATTACCTGACCTATAATCATTATTCATTTAATGGTAACCTACACCGCCCGGCTCGTTTTTTAAAAAGCGGCCGGGCGGCCTCATTTTCAGGCTATGTGGAAAACTTCTAAACTTTTCCCTTGGGGCCCCCTAACCTTCGGAGTAATTTCCGGTCTTGAAAGTCCTGGTTCTGCTTAGCAGGCCACTTAAATATTCCCCTTTGCTTACCCCAAAGACCTAAGAAAATATGCTGGTAATTAAACGCGACGGCCGCCGCGAGTCCGTGAAATTTGATAAAGTCACGGCCCGGATTGAGAAGCTGTGCTACGGCTTGCACATGGATTTCGTGTCGCCGATTGAGGTGGCCAAGAAGGTGATTGACGGCATCTACGACGGCGTGACGACCGTGGAGCTAGACAACCTCGCCGCCGAAACCGCCGCCTCCCTCACCACCCGCCACCCCGACTACGCCATCCTGGCGGCCCGCATCGCGGTGAGCAACCTGCACAAGGTGACGTCGAAGTCGTTCAGCAGCACCATGAAGCGGCTGTACACCTACGAGGACCCCAAGAACGGCGACAACGCCTCGCTGCTGGCCAAGGACGTGTGGGAGGTGATCCACAACCACGCCGCCACGCTGGACTCGGCCATCATCTACGACCGGGACTACAACTACGACTTCTTCGGCTTTAAGACGCTGGAGCGGAGCTACTTGCTGCGCCTCGACGGCAAGGTGGTGGAGCGGCCCCAGCACATGCTGATGCGCGTGTCGGTGGGCATCCATAAGGAGGACATTGACTCGGCCATTAAGACGTACAACATGCTGAGCGAGCGGTGGTTTACCCACGCTACGCCCACGCTCTTCAACGCCGGCACGCCGAAGCCGCAGATGTCGTCGTGCTTCCTGCTGACGATGAAGGACGACTCGATTGACGGCATTTACGACACGCTGAAAAACTGCGCCCTGATTTCGCAGTCGGCCGGCGGCATCGGCCTGTCGGTGAGCAACGTGCGTGCCACGGGCTCCTACATCAAGGGCACCAACGGCAACTCCAACGGCCTGGTGCCGATGCTGAAAGTGTTCAACGACACGGCCCGCTACGTGGACCAGGGCGGCGGCAAGCGCAAGGGCGCCTTCGCCATTTACCTGGAGCCCTGGCACGCCGACATTTTCGAGTTCCTGGACCTGAAGAAGAACCACGGCAAGGAGGAAATGCGCGCCCGCGACCTGTTTTACGCCATGTGGACGCCCGACTTGTTCATGAAGCGCGTGGAGGACAACGGCGACTGGACGCTGATGTGCCCCCACGAGTGCCCGGGCATGGAGAACTCCTGGGGCCCCGAGTTTGAGAAGCTGTACCTGAAGTACGAGCGCGAGGGCCGCGGCCGCCGCACCATCAAGGCGCAGGAGCTGTGGTTCGCCATTCTGGAAAGCCAGACGGAGACGGGCACGCCCTACATGCTGTTTAAGGACGCGGCCAACCGCAAGAGCAACCAGCAGAACCTGGGCACCATCAAGAGCAGCAACCTGTGCACCGAGATTCTGGAGTACACGGACAAGGACGAAATTGCGGTGTGCAACTTGGCCTCGTTGGCGCTGCCCCGCTACCTGGTGACGGATGCCAAGGGCAACACCACCTTCGACCACGCCAAGCTGTACGAGGTGACGTACCAGGCCACGCTGAACCTGAACAAGGTGATTGACGTGAACTACTACCCGGTGCCCGAAACGCAGAAGTCGAACTTCCGCCACCGCCCCATCGGGCTGGGCGTGCAGGGCCTGGCCGATACGTTCATCGCGCTGCGCATGCCGTTCGAGAGCGACGAGGCCTCGGGCCTGAACGAGGACATCTTCGAAACCATCTACTTCGCCGCCATGACGGCCTCGAAGGACCTGGCGATGAAGGACGGGGCCTACGAAACCTTCCAGGGCTCGCCCCTGAGCAAGGGCCAGTTCCAGTTCGACCTGTGGGGCGTGACGCCCAAGTCGGGCCGCTGGGACTGGGACACGCTGCGCGCCCAGGTGGTGGAGCACGGCGTGCGCAACTCGCTGCTGGTGGCGCCCATGCCCACGGCCAGCACCGCCCAAATCCTGGGCAACAACGAGTCGTTTGAGCCCTACACGAGCAACATTTACGTGCGGCGCGTGCTGAGCGGCGAGTTCATGGTGGTGAACAAGCACTTGCTGAAGGACCTGGTGGCCCTGGGCCTGTGGAACGACGCGATGAAGCAGGAAATCATCGCCGCCAACGGCTCGGTGCAGGGCATTGCCCGCATCCCGCAGCACATCAAGGACCTGTACAAGACGGTGTGGGAGATTTCGCAGCGCCGCATCATCGACATGTCGGCCGACCGCGGGGCCTACATCTGCCAGAGCCAGAGCCTGAACCTGCACGTGCTGAACGTGAACTTCGGCAAGCTCACCAGCATGCACTTCCACAGCTGGAAGCGCGGCCTGAAAACCGGCATGTACTACCTGCGCACCAAAGCCGCCGCCGACGCCATCAAGTTCACGGTGGAAAAGCAAGCCGCCGAAACCCTGGAGCCGATGCTCGTCGCCGCCCAGAACCAAAGCGACATGAGCTGCTCACTGGATAACCCAGACGCCTGCGAGGCCTGCGGGTCGTAAGGTTGGTTTCATTTACAAAAAGGCCCATCCTGTAAGGGATGGGCCTTTTTTATATTTATGCTACATCATATAAGCAATTTTTGGCTTGGTTTTTTAAACGGGGTATATAGGTGATTAAGAAAAAATGCCTGCATAAGGGCTGGAAGATGTGAAAAATTCACTTAATTTGCCCAAAATTAACTAGAAACCATGCTAATTCGTCTGTCAGTAGAAAATTTCCGATCTATAAAGGATAGAGTTGAGCTAAGCCTGATTCCAGGCAAAACTCAACGTTTAGAAAATCATGTATTCAAGGGTACAGGTAAAAATGGGCTTGATGTATTGAAAGGTGCTATAATATATGGTGCTAATGCCTCTGGTAAGTCGAACTTAGTTAAAGCAGTATTACTTGCTAGGAATCTAGTAAAAAAAGGAACAAGAGCTAATCAATCGATAAGCGTTACTCCTTTTAAGTTAAATACTGTTTCAAACAATAGTCCTACAAGGATTGAATTTGAATTCAGGTCTAAAGGTATGCAATTGGCATATGGGTTTTCAATAACAAGTTTGCATGTTGTTGAAGAATGGCTTTTTTTGATAGGGAAAGGTAAAGAAGAAGTGGTTTTTGAACGAGTTTTTGATATTGATAGTAATAAATATAAAACAACATTTGGAAAAATAAAATTTAAGAATAATGAAGAAAAACAATTTTTGAATTTTGTCGCCAAGGGTACAAGGCATAATCAATTATTTTTAGCTGAGGTAATAGAGCGGGAAGTTAAAGAGAACGTCAGTGGCATAGATTCAATCATGAATGCTATCTACTGGTTTGATAAGATTTTAACTGTTATTACACCAAAATCACGGTATCATGGAATAGAAGCCAAGATTCAAAAAAATCAAGATAAATCGATTCATTATGCTAATTATTTAAATCATTTTGACACTGGAATTAATGGAATAGACTTAGTTGAATCTGATTTTGAACAGTTCTCAGGGCAGGGAGATAGGTTAAAGCAGGATTCGATAGAGAAAATAAAGGCTTTGAAAGAGGGAGAAAATCTTTTTATAAATGCACCAGATAGCTCCCGTTATATGATATGCAAAAGTGATGATGATGACGACTTAAAATTGTTTAAGTTAGTTACTCAGCATAGGCATATTGATTCGGATCAGATCTCATACTTTGATCTAAATGAAGAATCCGATGGAACACAACGTCTAATGGATTTAATTCCTGGATTTATTGATGCTATCGAGGGTGAAAAGGTCTTTTTTATTGATGAATTAGATAGGAGTTTGCATCCAGTCATATCTAGGACAATAATTGATGACTTTTTTAATAAAAATCCAGCTAGTAAAAGTCAACTTATAGTCACAACGCACGAAGCTTCTTTACTGGATCAAGATATCATAAGAAAGGATGAAATATGGTTTGTCGAAAAAAATAAGGATGGCGTATCTACTGCTTATTCACTGGAAGAATTTAAACCAGTGCGATTTGATACTGATATTCAGAAAGGATATTTGAATGGTCGTTATGGCGCTATCCCTTTCATCAGGGGGGCACAGCACGTCGCTGATTTCCTTAACGAGTAATCATTTGATAATTTTTTTATGGGCCGCGAGCAACGACCTTTCGACAGGATTTCTGAAGTGCGAGACGCCAAGCTTTTTGTGCTTGCAGCTGAAGGTGAAAGAACAGAGGTCGATTACTTTAAATACTTTAAAGAATCTTTAAATGTAAATCCTTCAAGAATTCATATAAAAATACTAGAGCGAGAGCCGGATAAAAAGGGCAACGGCTCTCCCAAGGAAGTAATTGCCCAACTTGATGATTATAAGCTAAAAAACGATTTGAATGCAGATGATGAGCTGTGGCTGCTTATAGATAGGGATAAGCAAACATGGTCTTCAAGCGAAATAAGTCAAGTTGCTAGGTCGTGTAAACAAAAGAAATATGGCTTCGCTTTAAGCAATCCTTGTTTTGAATTATGGTTGCTTTTGCACTTCAAAGATTTATCAAATGCTAGTATAGAAGAAAAAAAGCTTATGCTTGAGAATAAAAAAGTCACTTCTAAAAAAACATATCTTAAACATCAAGTTGGTCTTGCTATAAAAGGTGCGGGCTATAATCCTTCTAACCTTAATGGTGCGGAATTTATCAAATACATACCAGATGCTATTGCTAGAGCAAAGGCATTAGATAAAAATGAAAAAACGCGCTGGACTTTGGATCTTGGGACAAGAGTTTATATATTAATAGAGAATATTTTCCAGATTATCCCTATTGCTTTAGTAAACAGCTTACGAGATGTACCTGAAGCTTAATAGTTCTGGTGAAAGCTAAAATTCGTGATGCCCTAGCCGCTGCCGCCCCCGGTAGCGGCTGGTTTGGTTTTGGGGTAGGGGCCCCGGGCGGGGTTTGTATCTTCACCACATGGAAACTCCTGTTTCGGCGGCCCACCCGCACAGTAGTTTTGCCGGATGACGCTTTACGACAAGCCGCTGTTTGTAGCGCCCAACAAGGTGCAGGACTACCTACTCAATCCGGACCACCCCATTGGCGGGGCCAAAGCCCGGTTCTTCCTCGGCATCGGTTATTCGCGTGAGCACTACGAGCAGCTAATTGCCGATTTGATTGAGCACGGCCATACCCGCACCGTGACGGAGGAGAAAGATTCGCCCTACGGCGTTAAATTCGTAGTAGATGGCCCGCTGCTGGCCCCCAACGGCCGGGAGTACCCGCTGCGCACCGTGTGGATGGAACAATCGCCTGGCACGTTCGTTTTGTTAATCACTGCACACTTATTCGACCGCTGATGAAACCCTTTGCTGAATTAGACATCGTGCAATTGCAGCAGGCGCACCCCGAATGTGGCTTGCCAGCGGGGGCCCCCGGTACCGTCGTGCTGGTGCACCGGCAGGGCGAAGCCTACGAAGTAGAATTTGTGTGCCCTGACGGCATTACTCAAGCGGTATTGACCTTGCCGGCTGCCGAAGTGGCTGCCCCAGTTGCTCACGCGGTACGGCAAGCAGCGTAACTGCTTTGTAACCCTAGCTTCCCCAGCCGCCCCGAGTGCGGCTGGTTTGCGCTTGGGAGCAGGGGCCCAACGGTAGCGCAGCACGCGGCTTTTGCCAACGGCCCGCGCCATTTTCCCGGGGTAAGGCGCTGTACCTTCACCGTACCCGTTTTCGGTGGCGCTCCGGCGCTTGTTCCTTACTCCTTGGGCACATGAAAAAACTTGCCTTCCTGCTCCTGGCGGCTATTGCCGCGGGCTGCAGCCAATCCTTTCCGCAGGCCGCCGCAACGGCCCCGGCTGCTGCACCAACGGCCACCGGGCTGGCCCCTAGGGGCCCCACGGCTGCCATCAACACGCCCAAAGCCAAGCAGCTGCTGGCCCAGCCCGCCACGGTGGTGCTGGACGTGCGCACGCCCGCCGAGTTCCTCACCGGGCACCTAAGCCAGGCGCGCAACCTCAACGTGAGCAGCGACGATTTTGCCCGGTAGGTGGCCCAGCTCGATACAGCCCAGACCTACGTGCTGTACTGCCGCTCGGGCAAGCGTAGCAGCAAAGCCGCTGATGTTATGTACCAGCAGGGCTTCCGCCACGTGGTGAACGGCGGCGGCTACTCCGACCTAGCGAAGTAGCCGCCGCCGGTTGGCCCGCTGGGGGCCTCGGGCGGCCCGGCGGGAGAGGGGACTGGCGCCCTTGGCGGCGGCGCTGGGGGCCCTACGCGCCCACCAGTTTCAGCAGCTCCTGGTAGATGATGTTGTGCTGCCAGTAGAGCTGCAACACCATGGGGATGTGGTGCTTGCCGGGCAGCACGGTGTAGCGCGGCGGGGCCCCCACGGCCGCCAGCCGGTCGCGGAAGCGGGCCGCGCTGCTGCTGATGCTGGGGTAGGTTTCGCCGCCGATGAAGAAGAGGAACGGCGGCAGGCCCGGCCGAATTTTGTAGATGGCCGACGTTTCGCGCCACACGGCGGGGTTGGTGGTGAAGGGCACCAGGTACTGCCGGTCGCCGGGGTATTCCAGCTTCTTCAGGTAGTCGTACATGTCCAGCCCGGCGGGGTCGTCGAGGATGGCGCCGCGCACGGGGTTGGTGGGCAGGCCGTTGCGGGCCAGGAGGGCGTCGTCGGTGGCGAGCAGGGCGGCCAGGCCCCCGCCGGCCGAGTGGCCCATCACGAACACCCGGGCGGGGTCGCCGCCGTAGGTTTTGATGTTGGCCACCGTCCAGGCCAGGGCGCGGGCGCAGTCGTCGGCCTGCTCGGGCACGTGCACTTTTGGCGAGAGCCGGTAGCTGACGATGACGCCCACCACGCCCTGCTTGGCCAGCCGCCGCCCGACGAAGGAGTAGAAGTTCTTGTCGCCGCTGTTCCAGCTGCCGCCGTGGATGAACAGCACCACCGGGTAGCCGGCGGCGGGGCCCGCGGCCTTGGGCGCGTACACGTCGAGCAGGTTGTACTTGGCGTCGAAGCCGGGCGTGGTGGCCGGCACGTAGGGCACGTCGGCGGTGCGGCGGCTGGGGCGGGCCATGGCGTATTCGGTGGCGCCCAGCACGGCGGCCAACACCAGCAGGGCCCCCACGGGCACCAGCAATAAACGGGAGATTCTCATGTTGATGGGGAAGGTACGGGGCCGCGGGGCACACCCGCTGGCCCCGCCCACCTACGCCGCGCGGGGGTGCGCAGTTTGCCCCGGGCCGCGGCTACCTTTGCGCTTTCGGGCCCCGGCCGCATTTTTTATTGGATTGGTTATGACGACAATTCGTGTGCTTACGACGGCCGGCCTCGCGCTGGCCCTGCTGGCGGGCAGCCCCCGCCTGGCCCGCGCCCAAAAGGTGCGCCAGCCCACCGACGGCGGCCAGCCCGGCGCCGCCGCGGCCCCGCGCCCGGCCCGCTTGCAGCCCCTGTTCGGGGGCCTCACGCCGGCCCAGGCCACGGCTGCCTACGGGGCCCCCAAGCTGGAGGCCGTGGCCAAAAGCTTCGCCTCGAAGGAGGAAGCCAGCGCCTTTTTTGCTACCAAGGGCTTTGAGTACTTGTCGGAAAACCAGCCCGATACGGCCACGTCGCGCTTCAACCTCGCCTGGCTGCTGAACCCCCGCAACGCCGACCCCTACCGGGGCCTGGGCGTGGTGGCCAGCAGCCAGCCCACCCCCGATGCCTCCATTGCCCTGCTCCAGCAGGCACTGGCCATTGCGCCCACCAACACATTGGTGCTAAGCGACCTGGGCACGAGCCACCTCATCCGCTACGGCACCGGCAAGAAAAAAAAAGACCTTACTACCGGCATGGACCTGCTCCAGCGCGCCGTGGCCGCCGACGCCACCAACGCCAACGCCTGGCAGCAGTTGGCCCGCGGCTACTACTACCAGGAGAAATACCCCCAGGCCTGGGAAGCCGTGCACAAGGGCCAGGCCCTGAGCACCGCCAGCCTCGACTTCGGCCTCGTGAGCGACCTGCTCGCCAAGCTGCCCGACCCGCTCGGTACGTTCAAGTAGCCGCGCCAAAAAAACTGCGCCGGGGCCCCTCCGCCCGGGGTGGTCCGGTGAATCGTCCGCAGGGTTTCGTCGGGCCACTCTAACGACAGCTTGGGGCCCCTGCTCAAAAGCCCGGGGTGGCCCGACGACCGAAAAAGTCGCCGGACTACTCTGTGCCAAACCCTTGCTGAAAAAACTGCGCCGGGGCCCCACCGTCCGGCCGTTGTTTCCGTAGGTATCGGCCCTGCATCACTTCCTATTACCCGTTTCGATCATGGTTTTTTCGTTGCGCAATTGCCTGGCCGGTGGCCTGTTTGGCTTGGTTTTGCTGGCTGGGGCCCCGGCGGCCCGCGCCCAAAGCGTAGCCCGCCGCCGCCTCCACGACCACAACGGCCGCGCCTACTACCTGGGGCCCCTGCGGGCGAGCGTCGGCGTGGGCACGGCCTTCTACAACGGCGACCTGGGCAGTAGCTTGGGCAACGATTTCCTGGGCCCCGTCCTCAACCTGGGGCTGCTCTACGGCCTGGGGCCCCACTGGCGCGTGGGCGGTGAGCTGGGCTACTTCGGCATGGGGGCCCGCGACTACCTGGCGAGCCGCGGCCTGGCGTTTTACAGCCACAACGGGATGGGCACGGCCTTCGTGCGCTACGACCTGCTGGGTGACCGCACCGCGTACGCCACCCCGGGCGCGGCGCGGCCGGTGCAGCCCTTCGTGCAAGCCGGGCTAGGGCTGCTGCTCTACAACCCGCGCGCCTACCTGGGCACCACCGCCCCCTCCGCCAACACCGCCTACCTGCCCACCGAGCGCAACGACTACCCCGCCCTGGCCGGTGTGCTGCCCATCGGCGCGGGCGTAGTGGTGCCCCTCACCGACCAGTTCAACCTGACGCTGGAAGGCAATTACTACCTCACCACCACCGACAACCTCGACGACATCAGCCAGCGCGGCAACCCCAACGTGAAGGATGGCTTCGGCACCCTGATGCTGAAGCTGGACTACGCCATTGGCCGCTGAGCACGTGGCGCCTAAGCGGCGGAGCAAGGCGGTTCATATAAGTATTTGCTAGTCGCACTGCAGCCGCTTGGGCCGTTGGCTACCGTGTAGGCCCGCCACTGCGCCGGCCCGGGGCCCCACCAGTGCCCGCCGGGGCCCCGGGCCCGCTTGCCCCGGGAGCACGGTGTCCTCCGTGCATCTGCCTCGCAACTGCCTCGCGCCTAGCCGTGCCGCAAGCTTTGCCTGCTCAATGGCGGGCGAATGTTTTAAATTGGGGTGTGCAAAAGAGCACAAGCATGGCGCTGCACGCTGCTGCGCCCGGGCCTTTTGCGGCGGTTGCAAGGACGGAAATAGAGGCCTGGCTAGCCCCAGCGGGCGGCCGCCTTGGCCGCCGCAGGTTTCCTGGTATTTGGCCCGGCGGCTACGCCCGTGGCGGTGCGGCACTTGGCCGCGGGCGCAACTGGCGCGGGGCAGCTTGCGCACCGTACCACATCTCGATATACGGCCACTACCCAAGCCACCCGCCAGCACGAGTGCGGGTCGTGCCGCCAGGGTTGCGGCGCAGCTCTTTGCCCGTACTCGCGTGCTCAGCCGAGCAGCACCAATCGCGAACGAACGAAGCCGGTACTTGCGAAATGGGCGCGCGAAATGAATGCGTTATTGTTTTAATTCAATTTTGAATTCGGTATTTTATTTTTTACCTGAAAAATAGTTATAAACTCTTTTTTGAAATTTAATTAATAATCAAGCAGATGGCTATTTTTAATCTTTATGTAATGGCTTTTTATTGTAAAAATTATATTAAGATTATTTTTTGCAAAAAATAACAATATTGGTAATGTTAAAACGGAATAAGTCGTTAGTTTTGGGCAATGGTATTTAGTAGAATTGGTTAGTTACTTCGCTAAACAGCCTGATAATTGCATTTTAATAGAATATTTTATGATTGATACTGCTATTGCTCAACTCATAAAACGCGTTTGTATTTGCGTGGCATTATTGTTTTTGACGGGTTATGTAGATGCCAGGGCTCAGGGGCAGCCCTTCATATTTCACGCCAGCCGTACCATTCAGCCGGGCGAGGCAATTAGCCTCCAGGGCCAGTTCGGGGCCAACGTCCAGGTGTCGCTGGCGGTTGGCGCGGCCAGTGCCGGCCAAATCTTGCCCGTGCTGGTGCAAAGCGCTGGCCACGTCACGGCGCAGGTGCCCACCAACTTATCGCCGGACTTGTACCAGGTTTGGGTAACGGACCAGGGCAAGCGCAGCCCCAGCGTGTACATCAACCAGGCGCACGGGCTGCATTTCGACTCGCCCAACGTCACGCCCGGCGGCAGCGCGCGCTTATTCGGCCGCAACCTGTTTTTGAAGGGCAAATCTCCGCAGGTGCGGCTGGTGGCGCAGGGCGGCGGCCCTGGCGGCGGCGCGGCGCAAGTGCAGGCCAACGACGCGTATTCGTTGAGCTTTACGGCTCCTGTTTCGCTGGTGCCGGGCCAGGTCTACGATGTATTTGTGAGCAACGGCGCGGGCGGCACCGCCGGTGAAACTAAGGTAGACCAGCCGCTCACGGCCATTGCGCCCGGGCTCGATTATTTCCAGCTGGGCGTGGCGTGGGCCGCCAAATTCAACTTTTACCGTAACACTTACAACCTGCGCACCGACCCGCGCCTGACCCAGAAGGCCGTGGGAGATGGCGTGAACAATGACCTCCCCGCGCTACAGGCCGCCATCGACCGTGCCAGCGCTGATGGCGGCGGCATCGTGTTTTTGCCCGCCGGTACCTACAAGCTGGCCCTGACTGGCGGTGGCGGCATTTACATGCGCAACCGGGTGGTGGTGCAGGGGGCCGGCAAGGAGGCCACCATCCTGCGCTTCGGCTACAATTCGCAAGCGCCCGGCTGGAGCCCCGATGGGCGGTGGGGCCTGGTTTGGGACAACACCAAGCAAGGTGGGCTCGCCGACTTGGCCTTGATCAATACCGACAACACGGGAAACTTCTACAACAACATGACCGGCGGGGGCACCGAGCTGTTCATGCAGCGCATCCGGTTCGATCTGAACCTGGGCTCTTGGCTATTTTGGCACAATGCGTCGAAGCTACTTATTAGCAATTCGGTTTTCACGCAGGGTGTGGACGCAAAAGCCGGCTACCACGGAATTTTGCAGCTCGAAGGGTGCCAGGATTTTATTGTTTCGCAAAATAGCTTTACGTACGCCGTCGATGGCCTGAACCTGAATAATACCAGCCGGGGCATCTTCGAAGACAACCAAGTGTACCGCGACGGGGCTGCCCGCTGGCCCACTTCGCTGAATTTAGTGAACCACGTTTTGATTTTGAATTTTGCCCAGGACATTGTTGTGCTGCACAATCAATTCAAGGTAATTAACGGGCCGGCACAAAATATTAACGACGGGGAAACAATTATTGCCGAAGGCGGCGGCGGCGGCGGCACACGCATCGACGAAGACGCCGGTACCGTGAGTGGCGCCAGTGCCACCACGATGCAGGACAACAGCAAGAACTGGCCGGCCATGACGATGCACCCCGTGGTGGCCATTGTGCGGGGAACCGGCATGGGGCAGTGGCGCTACATTACCAGCCGCACCGCCAACAGCCTCGTCGTGGACCGCCCCTGGGACGTGACGCCGCAGGCCGGCAGCCGGTACGCTATTTTCAACTGGGGGGCCCGCAGCTGGATCGTGCAGGGCAATACCCTGGAGGGCAACCGCCGCGGCATCACCCTCTACCAAAACGCTACCACCGACCTGGCCATCGTGAGCAATACCCTCACCAACAGCGGCTCGATTGACCTGACGCCCTGGCAGATGGAAAACATCGGGGGCAAGGTGCCGCAGGAGTTTCTGCCCGTGTACGACACGCAAATCATCAGCAACAACGTGGCCGATATCGACGGCTCCAACGGCGTATTCATCGGGGTGCACACCGTGCAGTACATCCAGCCCCGCAGCTTCGGTACTTCCGTGATTGGGGTGGAAGTGCGGCGC
Source organism: Hymenobacter nivis (assembly GCF_006439025.1). Classification (GTDB taxonomy): domain Bacteria; phylum Bacteroidota; class Bacteroidia; order Cytophagales; family Hymenobacteraceae; genus Hymenobacter; species Hymenobacter nivis_A. The sequence continues at coordinate 20,466 of NZ_RCYZ01000008.1, read as the reverse complement.
AACACCCTCACTGCCCACCAGCCCAACGTACCGGCCGTGGTCGATAGCAACTTCCCCGAAGGCTACATCAACGGCATTCATTTCCAGCCGGGCGCCAGCAACTACATCGACGAGCAAACGCCCGCTGTGCTGGGCAGCATCTTCCAGGACAACACGGCGGTGAACTGCGATAAAGCCGTGCACCTGAACTCGGGGTCGTACAACACGCTGGTTTGCAACATGCGCCTAGTCAACTCGCCCGTTCTCCTCAACGACGTGCGCTTTGACGGCGTGAGCCACGCGTCGGTCAGCACCTCTACCTGCCCGGAGGTGGCCCCCAGCACCGGGGCCCAGCTGCCCGTGGCCGACCCGAAAATGAACCCGGTGGTGCCCCGCAGCGTGAGCGAAACCCAGCTGCTGGCCTTAACCGGCTCGGACCCCGACCCGCGCGGCATCGTGGTGGGCTTCAACCTCCGCACCCTGCCCCCCGCCACCCAAGGCACCGTTTACGTAAATGGCAGCCCCGCCACGCCAAATGCCTGGATACCAGTTACCCAGGCCAACAAGCTCAGCTTCCAGCCAACCACTACCTACGTCGGGAACGCGGTGTTTACCTACACCGCCACGAACGACCGTAGCCTCGTCAGCACCGCGGCGCCCTTCACGGTGCCGGTGGCCAACCCCCTGGCCGTGGAGCTGGTGCAGTTCGACGTGAAGGCCCAAAACCTGAACGCCGTGCTCACCTGGCGGACGGCCATGGAGAAGAACAGCGAGTATTTCGCCATCGAGCGCAGCACCGACGCCACCCGCTTCTCCGAGGTGGGCACGGTGCGCAGCCAAGGCGCGGCCGCTACCTACCAATTCGTTGACAAAGGAGTGGGCCGCGGCTTTTCCGGCACGGCGTACTACCGCCTGCGCGAACTGGATTCGAACGGCACCTCTACGTACTCGCCGGTGCAGACGGTGTCTTTTGGGGCCAGCACCCCGGAAATACAGATCTATCCGAATCCCACCGTCAACGAATTGCACGTGCAGCTACTCTCCGCAGGGGCCCACCTGACGGTCTATACCGCAACCGGCCAAATGGCACTGGAGGCAGATACCAAAACCGGCGAGGGACATGTTGACGTCAGCCGGCTGCCAGCGGGCACCTATTCCATCAAAATAGAGCCCATCCAGGGCCCCCAGGTTAATAAGTTTTTTGTCAAGCAGCGGTAAAAACCGTCGCCAAACCGGCCCCACCGGTGCGCTATCCCAGGCCCCCACCGCGTACTTTCCGGCCATGAAAACACTTTTCCTCGGATTGTTGCTAATTGCCACCGGGCTGGGAGCCCCGGCGGCGCGGGCCCAGCGCCGGCCGCAGCACGAACTGCAGATTACGCCGGCCACCGCCGCCTGGGGCTACTACGACGCGGCCGCGCCGCCGGTGCTGCGCATCAAGTCGGGCGATGCCGTGCGGGTGCACACGCTCATCACCTCCACCCCGGCGCGGCTGGAGGGGGCGGGCGTGGCCCCGGCGCAGGTTGAGCAGTCGCTGCGCGACATCACCACGCAGGTGACCAACAAGGGCCCCGGGGGGCACATCCTCACGGGGCCCATTTTTGTGGAAGACGCCGAGCCGGGCGACGTGCTGGAGGTGCGCATTCAGCGCATTAACCTGGCCATTCCGTACGCCTACAACGCCTTTGGGCCCAAGAGTGGCTTCATCCCGGAGGATTTCCCGTACGCGAAAATGAAGATTATTCCGCTTGATGCGAAGCAGGGCGTGGCCCACTTCGCGCCGGGCATCGACGTGCCGCTGCGGCCGTTTTTTGGGAGCATGGGCGTGGCTCCGCCCGTGGCCGCGGGCCGGATCAACAGCGCGCCGCCCGGCATCCACGGCGGCAACCTTGATAATAAGGAGCTGGTGGCGGGCACCACGCTGTACTTGCCGGTGCACGTGCCCGGGGCCCTGTTTTTTGTGGGCGACGGCCACGCCGGGCAGGGCAACGGCGAGGTGGACATCACGGCCCTGGAAACCTCGCTCACTGGTGACCTCCAGTTCATCGTGCGCAAGGACTTACACCAGAAGCTGCCCCGCGCCGAAACGCCCACCGCCTATATCAGCATGGGCCTGAACGAGGACTTGACGCTGGCCGCCAAAGACGCCGTGCGCGAGATGATTGACTTCTTAGTGACCACCCGTGGCCTGAGCCGCGACGACGCCTACATGCTGGTGAGCGTGGCTGGCGACCTTGATGTGACGCAGGTGGTGGATGGCACCCGCGGGGCCCACGTGGTGCTGCCCAAAAGCATTTTTGGGAAGAAGTAGGGCCCCCGGGCCGGGGTGGTGCCGCGCTGCTTCGCCCGCGCTGGGAGGGCATTGTTGCCGGCCCGGTGTAGTTGGATAAGGGAAAAGTGCAGCCGCTTCAGCGGCCATTCACCGCCGGGGGCGTATGTTTGAGGCGTAAACTTTAGGGGTGCCCCGCCACGCGGGGCTGAGACGATACCCTTGGAACCTGATGCGGATAATGCCGCCGAAGGGAAAAGTACTGGTCCGCACGCGGCCGCCTCATGGGCGCGCCGTGGCCGGCACCCACTATTGTTTGCGGTTTGCATTGTCCCAACTAATCAACTAGTTGCATGGTCTGCTACGTAAACAATTTGCCCCACGAGGCCGCCGAGCAGCAACCGCTGCAGGAGCTGCTGGGGCCCCTCGGGCTAGCCCAGCCGCGCGGCCTCGCCGTGGCCGTGAACGACGCCGTGGTGCCGCGCGCCGAGTGGGCCACCCGCGCCGTGCAGCCCCACGACCGCCTCACCATCATCCGCGCCACCCAAGGGGGCTAGGCGGGTGCCGGCTCCTTCCCATTTTCCGATGAAGAAAAAAGACCAGGCTCCCCAGCACACGCTGGTGGCGCGCCAGCCCCTCACGGGCTCGCGCAAGATTTACGTGCCGGGGAAAATTCACCCCAGCATCCGGGTGGCCATGCGCGAAATCGCGCTGGCCGATACCGAGCGCAAGTTCGATTTCGGCTTCCCGTCGGAGCAGAACCCGCCCGTGACGGTGTACGACACCAGCGGGCCCTACACCGACCCGGCCGTGGCCATCGACCTCAAAAAAGGCCTGCCCCGCCTGCGCGAAAGCTGGATTCTTGGGCGCGGCGACGTGGAGGCGCTGCCCGGCACGTCGTCGGCCTACGGCCAGCAGCGCGCCGCCGATAACAGCTTGGACCACTTGCGCTTCGAGCACATTGCGGCCCCGCTGCGCGCCAAGGCCGGAGCCAACGTGAGCCAGCTGCACTACGCCAAGCAGGGCCGCATCACGCCCGAGATGGAGTACATCGCCATCCGCGAAAACCAGCGGTTTGATGAGCTGCCGGCCGACGATCCGCTGCGGGTGCAGCACCGCGGCCACAGCTTCGGGGCCAACACGCCGCAGGGCCCCATCACGGCCGAGTTTGTGCGCCAGGAAGTGGCCGCCGGGCGGGCCGTTATTCCCAGCAACATCAACCACACCGAGAGCGAGCCGATGATCATCGGGCGCAACTTCCTGGTGAAAATCAACACCAACATCGGCAATTCAGCCGTCACGTCATCCATTGAGGAAGAAGTAGATAAGGCCGTGTGGAGCTGCCGCTGGGGCGGCGATACACTCATGGACCTGAGCACGGGCAAAAACATCCACGAAACCCGGGAGTGGATCATCCGCAATTGCCCGGTGCCGGTGGGTACCGTCCCCATCTACCAGGCCCTGGAAAAAGTGAACGGCAAGGCCGAGGACCTGACCTGGGAGCTGTTCCGCGACACGCTGATTGAGCAGGCCGAGCAGGGCGTGGACTACTTTACCATCCACGCGGGTGTGCGGCTGCGCTACGTGCCGATGACGGCCAAACGCGTGACCGGCATCGTGTCGCGCGGCGGCTCCATCATGGCCAAGTGGTGCCTGGCCCACCACCAGGAGAGCTTCCTCTACACGCACTTCGAGGAGATTTGCGAAATCATGAAGGCCTACGACGTGGCGTTCTCGCTGGGCGACGGCCTCCGCCCCGGCTCTATTGCCGACGCCAACGACGAGGCGCAGTTTGCCGAGCTGGAAACGCTGGGCGAACTGACCAAAATTGCCTGGGCCCACGACGTGCAGGTGATGATTGAGGGCCCCGGCCACGTGCCCATGCACCTCATCAAGGAGAACATGGACAAGCAGTTGCGCGAGTGCCACGAGGCACCCTTCTACACGCTGGGGCCCCTGACGACGGACATTGCCCCGGGCTACGACCATATCACGTCGGCCATCGGCGCGGCCATGATTGGCTGGTTTGGCACGGCCATGCTCTGCTACGTGACGCCCAAGGAGCACCTGGGCCTGCCCAACAAGCAGGACGTGAAGGACGGCGTGATTGCTTACAAAATTGCCGCCCACGCCGCCGACCTAGCCAAGGGCCACCCGGGGGCCCAGTACCGCGACAACGCCCTGAGCAAGGCCCGCTTCGAGTTCCGCTGGGAAGACCAGTTCAACCTAAGCCTCGACCCCGACACGGCCCGCGAATACCACGACGAAACCCTGCCCGCCGAGGGGGCCAAAGTCGCGCACTTCTGCTCGATGTGCGGCCCGCATTTCTGCTCGATGAAAATCACGCAGGAAGTGCGCGACTACGCCGCCCAGCAAGACTTGACCGCCTCGGAAGTGCTGGCAAAAGGCCTGCTGGAAAAGTCGCGGGAGTTCGTAGCCAAAGGCAGCGAGCTGTACCTGTGATGTAGCGCGGACTCTGCGAGTCCGCGCGTTGCACGATTAACAAAGGATCCACGCGCGGACTCGCAGAGTCCACGCTACATCGCTCTCTCTTATGCGCCCTTACGCCCTCACCATTGCCGGCTTCGACCCCAGCGCCGGGGCCGGCGCGCTGGCCGATGTGAAAACGCTGGAAGCAAGCGGCGTGTACGGGCTGGCTGCCTGCACTGCCCTCACGGTGCAAACCGATGTGGCGTTTGAGCGGGTGAGCTGGGTGCCGCTGGCCGATATCCAGGACCAAATCAGGCCGCTGCTGGCACGGTTTGCGGTCGGCTTCGTGAAGATTGGCCTCGTCGAGAGCTTGCCATTGCTGCTGGAATTGTTGCGGTGGCTGAGGATCCAAAGCCCAAAAATTCAAGTCGTTTGGGACCCGGTGCTGCAAGCCACGGCGGGCTATGAGTTTCACCCACCACCCGCGCCGCAGCTGCTGCAAGCCATCTGCCAAGAGCTGGTGCTCATCACCCCCAACTGGCCCGAAGCCCTGCGCCTTTGCCCCGCCGATACGGCCGACGCGGCCGCTGAAACGCTGGCCGCCTGGTGCCCGGTGCTGCTCAAGGGCGGGCACGCCGCGGGGGGCCTGGCCACCGACGTGCTGCTGGCCGCCGGCCAGCGGCACGCCTTTGGGGCCCCGCGCCTGCCGCACGGGGCCAAGCACGGCAGCGGCTGCGTGCTGTCGGCGGCCGTGCTGGCCCGGCTGGCGTTGGGCAACGACCTGCCCGCGGCCTGCCGGGCGGGCAAGGAGTACACTACGGCGTTTTTGGCCAGCAACGATACGTTGCTGGGGTACCATTATGGAGTATAAAATAATGAAAATTAACAGGTTGCATTATTTGGTTGCCCATGCGGAAGCAGCTGAGTTGGCTTGCCAAGGCGGGGTGCGCTGGGTGCAGTTCCGGGCAAAAAATTTGCCCTACGCTGAGTGGCGGCAGCGCGCGCTGGAAACCCAGGCCGTGTGCCGCCGCCACGGCGCCGTGCTCATCATCAACGACAGCCCGGCGTTGGCGCTGGAAATTGGGGCCGATGGCGTGCACCTGGGCCAGCAGGACATGGACCCCGGGGAGGCCCGCGCCCTGCTGGGGCCCCACTTCCTCATTGGCGGCACGGCCAACACCTTTGCCCACGTCGAGCGGCTGGCCAGCGCGGGCGTGAACTACGTGGGCCTGGGGCCCTACCGCTTCACCACCACCAAGGAAAAGCTGAGCCCGCTGCTGGGGCTGGCGGGCTACGCCGAGATAATGGCGCAGTGCCGAGCGGCGGGGCTGGCGCTGCCCATCATCGGCATTGGGGGCGTGGCGCTGGCCGACGTGCCCGCGCTGCGGGCCACTGGGCTGCACGGTGTGGCGGTGGCCGGGGCCATTGGTGGGGCCCCCAGCCCCGCGGCGGCGGCCGCGCAGTTTCTCGCCGCCTTGCAGCAATCAGTTAAAGCACCTGCGTTATGACGACTCAATCCTTAGTTATTGCCGGGCGCACGTTTACGTCGCGGCTTTTCACGGGCACCGGTAAGTTCAGCTCGTCGGCGCTGATGGAGGAGGCCCTGCTGGCTTCCGGCTCGGAGCTGGTGACGGTGGCCTTGAAGCGGGTGAACGTGGCCGATGCCGAGGACGACATTCTGCGCCACTTGGGCCATTCGCAGTTCAGCCTGCTGCCCAACACCTCGGGCGTGCGCACGGCCAAGGAAGCCGTTTTTGCCGCCCAGCTGGCACGCGAGGCCCTGGAAACCAACTGGCTGAAGCTCGAAATTCACCCCGACCCCAAGTACCTGCTGCCCGACCCCGTCGAAACCCTGCGCGCCGCCGAGGAACTGGTAAAGCTGGGCTTCGTGGTGCTGCCCTACGTGCACGCCGACCCGGTGCTGTGCAAACGCCTGGAAGAAGTGGGCGCGGCCGCGGTGATGCCGCTCGGGGCCCCCATTGGCTCCAACAAAGGCCTGCTGACCCGAGAATTCCTGGAAATCATCATCGCCCAAAGCCGGGTGCCGGTGGTGGTAGACGCCGGCCTGGGGGCCCCCTCGCACGCCGCCGCCGCCCTGGAAATGGGCGCCGATGCCGTGCTGGTGAACACCGCCATTGCCGTGGCCGGGCAGCCCGTGGCCATGGCCCGGGCCTTCCGGCTGGCCGTGGAAGCGGGGCGCCTGGCCTACGAAGCGCGGCTCGCCGCGCCCGCGGCCCAGGCCGTGGCCAGCTCGCCGCTCACTGCATTTCTGGATTAAAGCCCCCAACCATGAGCTTCCGCCCCGTTTTTGAAGCCCACTCGTGGGACGACGTGAAGGCCAGTATCTACGCCAAAACCGGGGCCGACGTGGAGCGGGCCCTGGCCGCGCCGCGCCGCACGCTGGACGATTTCAGGGCCCTAATCTCGCCCGCGGCGGCGCCTTATCTGGAGCAGATGGCGCAGCTTAGCCAGCAGCGCACCCGCCAGCGGTTTGGCCACACCGTGCAGCTCTACGTGCCGCTGTACCTGAGCAACGAGTGCCAGAACATCTGCACGTACTGCGGCTTTAGCCTCGACAATAAAATACCCCGGCGCACCCTCAGCAGCGTGGAAATGCTGGCCGAGGCCGCCGTGCTCAAGGGCTGGGGCTACGAGCACGTGTTGCTGGTGACCGGCGAGGCCAACCAAACGGTGGGCGTCGATTACCTCGAAAAAGCGCTGCGCACCTTGCGCCCCCACTTCGCCCATTTATCAATGGAAGTGCAGCCGCTCGACCAAGTTGATTACGAGCGGCTCATCCCCGAAGGGCTGAATACGGTGCTGGTGTACCAGGAAACCTACCACCAGGACGACTACAAAAAGCACCACCCGAAGGGCAAAAAATCGAACTTCCACTACCGCCTCGACACGCCCGACCGGCTGGGCCGGGCCGGCATTCACAAGATGGGGTTGGGCGTGCTGATTGGGTTGGAAGACTGGCGCACCGACTGTTTCTACACCGCGCTGCACCTTGATTACCTGGAGCGTACGTATTGGCAAACCAAGTACAGCCTGTCGTTTCCGCGGCTGCGGCCGGCCGCAGGCATGCTGCCGCCCAAGGTGGAAATGAGCGACCGGGAGCTGGTGCAGCTTATCTGCGCCTACCGGCTGCTGAGCGATGAAGTGGAGCTGTCGCTTTCGACGCGCGAAAACCCAACCTTCCGCGACCATGTTGTGCAGCTGGGCATCACCAGCCTCAGCGCCGGCTCCAAAACTAACCCCGGCGGCTACGCCGTGGCCCCGGAGTCGCTGGAGCAGTTCGAGATTTCCGACGAGCGCAGCCCAGCCGCCATTGCGGCCATGCTGCGCCGCCAGGGCCTCGAACCCGTCTGGAAAGACTGGGATGCCACCCTCACCGCCCTCGCCCGATGACCCCTTCCGCCCCCACCGAAACGCTCTCCGCCGCCGAAACCCACCGCTACAGCCGCCACCTGCTGCTGCCCGAAATTGGGGCCCCCGGCCAACTCAAGCTTAAGGCTGCCAAGGTGTTGGTAGTGGGCTGCGGCGGCCTGGGCTGCCCGGTGCTGCAGTACCTGGCCGCCGCCGGCGTGGGCACCCTGGGCCTGCTCGACTTCGACACCGTGGACGAAAGCAACCTCCAGCGCCAAGTGCTGTACACCACCGCCGACGTGGGCCAGCCCAAGGCCCTGGCCGCCGCCGCCCGCCTGGGGGCCCAAAATCCATTCATCAGCTTGGTGCCGCACCAGTTTGCCCTCACCACCGCCAACGCGCTGGACCTGCTCGCTGGCTACGACCTGGTGGTGGATTGCTCGGATAATTTTGCCACCCGCTACCTCGTCAACGACGCCTGCGTGGTGCTGGGCAAGCCGCTGGTGTACGGCGCCATTTTCAAGTTCGACGGCCAGGTGTCGGTCTTTAATTACCAAAACGGGCCCACCTACCGCTGCCTCTACCCCGAGCCGCCAGCCCCCGGCGAGGCCCCCAGCTGCGCCGAAATAGGGGTGTTGGGCGTGCTGCCCGGCCTGGTGGGCACTTTGCAGGCCACCGAAGTGCTGAAATTGCTGACCGGCGTGGGCGAAGTGCTCAGCGGCCGGCTGCTGGTGATTGACGCCCTCGGGATGCGTTTCCAAACCCTGCGCTTCCGCGCCGTGCCGGCCCAGCAGCAGCGCACCACGCTGGAGGCCGACTACGCCGCCTTCTGCGGCGAGGCCCTGCCCACCGCGCCGCCCGCGCCCGAAATCAGCGCCGCCGAACTGCGCGCCTGGCAGGCCAGTGGCCGCCCCTTGCAGCTGCTCGACGTGCGCGAGCCCCACGAGCACGCCCAGCGCCACATTGGGGGCCGGCTGCTGCCGCTGGGCCAGCTCGCTGGGGCCCTGGCCGAGCTGCCCACCGACGTGCCCACCGTGGTGCACTGCGCCAGCGGCGTGCGCAGCCAGCGCGCCGCCCGGCTGCTGCTGGAGCACGGCTTCCGCGAAGTGTATTCGCTACGCAACGGCCTAGCCGACTACTAATTGCAGCGCCCGGAAGGCGGCCACCGGGTCGGGGCTTTGCCACACCGCGCCCAGCACGGCCGCGCCCGCGAAGCCCATGCTGCGCACGGCGTCGAGGTTGGCGGCCCCGATGCCACTCAGCGCCAGTACCTGCGGCCGGTAGCCGGGGCGGGCCGCCCAGCGGGCCAGGGCCCCCGGCACGGCGCCGAGGTCGAACGCCGCCCCGTAGCCGGGCTTGCTGAGGCTGTCGAAGACGGGGCTCAGGAATACGTAGTCGTAGCGGCGGCGGTGCCGGGCCACCTCGGCCAAGCTGTGGAACGACGTAGACAGGGTGAAGCCGCTGCCCGGCCGCCAGGGTGGGGGCCCTGCCGCCCGCCGCGCCGCCGTGAGGTGGGCCCCGCGCAGGCCGTAGCGCGGCACCAGCGCGTGGTGGCTGTGCAGCACGAGCCGGCAATGAAACTCTGCCGGAATGGCCTCAATGTAAGCCGCTAAGGCCTCGGCTGGGGCCCCCGGCTTGCGCAGGTGCAACGTGGCCAGGCCGGCCGCCAGTAGGGCCCCTGCCACGCGGGCCTCCTCCGGCGCGGTGGTGGGCGGCGTGATGACGAGTAGCTGCACGGCCAGCCGCTTAAAGGCGGAACTGGGCCCCCACGCGGATGCCGAAGTTGCGGGGCGTAGGCTCGCCGGGGCCCGTGCTTACGGAGTTGCGATAGGTGAGGCGGTGGATAAAATCGACCCGCACGAACTTGAAAATGTTCTCAATGCCGTAGCCCACCTCCACGTAGGGGATTTTATCCAGCGTGGCCAGCGGGGTTTGGGGGCGGCCCTGGGCGTCGAGCGGCTGGCGCTGGTTCAGGGCGCTGAGGCCCCCGTAGAGGGCGTTGCCGGTGGCCACCAAGCGCCAGTTCAGGGCCCGGATGCCGGGGATGGCGTTCAGGATAATGCCCTCGAAGTGGTGGTCGAGCCGCAGCGACAGCGAGCGGTCGGTGACGAACTCGAAGTAGTTCATCAGGTTGAACGCGTTGGCGTTGTAGAACGGCGTCTGGTTGCCGAGCGGGATTTTGAGGAACAATGCCGGCAGGCGGTCGGGGGTGTAGCTTCCCTCGGCCCGGTAGGTGAGGCGGCCCAGGTGGCCCACCGACACGCTGTGGTTCACGAGTAGGTTAAACTTCTGGTACGCGCTACCGCCGGTGCCGGCAAACAGGTCACGGGCCCCCAGCGTGTAGCGGAACGTGAACACCGGCCACCGCTTCAGGCCGATGGCGCGGCGGCGGTTTTCCGACTGCACCAGGTTTTCGTCGGCCGCGTAGCGCGACTCAAACACGATTTCCGAGAGCGTGATGTCGGGAACGATGCGGTTTTCGCGCCGGTACACGAAGTCGTTGAGAAACCGCATGTTCTGCTCGCGCACCGTCACCGTTTGGGTGAAGCCGTGGAACAAGTCGCGCTGCACCGAAGCGGACATCAGGTCGCGCAAAATAGGCTTGCCCTCGCTGAAGCGCCCCCAGCGCGAGGCCGCCACAAACAGGTTGTTGTCGGGCAGAAAGTCGTTATCGAGCAAGGCGGCTTGCTCCACGTCGTGCCGAAACTCGCCGCTGAACACCGTCCAGTGGCGGCGCTCGGCAATGTAGGCGCTCTTCAGGCCGTACTTCACCCGGCCGTCGCGGGTGCCATAGGCCACGTAGGCCTGCGTCACGGAGTTGCGGCTGATGGCGGGCGTGGTGCGGAAGCCCAGCCGGAAGCGGTTGCCCTCGTAGTCGTTGTGCGAGTAGGAGTTGATGATGGGCCCCAGCTCGAAGTTGCCCACGTGCTTGTAGCCGTTCACCACCAAGTCAATAAGGTCCAGCGTGCTGCGTACCGATGGCAGCTCGCGGGCCGAGTCGAGCACGGCAAACGTTTGGCGCTCGCTCAGGTTCAGCGTGTCGGGCCGGTGCTGGTCAAAGTAGCCGTCGCCGGCCTTGGCCTGCCCGCTGATGAGGCCCAGGTTGCCGCGCCCATTTTCGGCCGGCTCCATGATAGTGGATACAATGGGCTGGTCATAAAAGCTGCCTTCGTGCGGCTGGTTGCGCACCACGTTGGTGGTCACCGTGGTAAAGCGCACGCGCATGGCAGCCTGCTTATCGTAAGGCCGCAGGCCCACCACCAGCTTGGTGCGGGCGGCCAGCCCGGGCCCATCGGCGGGCGGCGTCAGCTCCTGGAAGATGCGCAGATCGCTGACGAAGTTGATGTTGGCGTCCTTGTTAGCCGTGAGGTCCACGCGCCGCAGGGCGTAGCCGGTTTTGGTAATCCAAACGGTACCCTGGAAGGCCAGGTCGTGGCTGCGCTTGGGGGTTACCGTCAGCTTGTAGCACTCGTCCTGGCCCACCTGCACCGAGTCCACCAGCTCGTAGTTGTAGGTCACGCGGCCGCCCTCGGCAATGGGCGAGATAAAGTCCTTGCCCAGAATATTTTGCCAGTTCGGGTAGAAGTCGAAGTTCTGGAAATTTGAGCCCAGCATCTGCGAGAGGATGGAGCCCTCGCGGGGCCCCGCGCCGCGCATCTGCTTGTGCTGGATGTCTTCGCGGCGGCGCAGGGGCCCGTAGCGCTGGTACACGCGCGAGCCCACCTCGGAGGCAAACAGCGGCAGGGGCGCGTCGGGGTCGGAGGCGGCGGCGGCGCCCTGGCGCACGGCCAGCGCCCGGATGTCGCGCACCACCTTGCGCTTGGCCAGCGCGGGCGGCAAGTCGGTCAGGCTCACCTCGATGCGGTTGTAGGCGTCGTACTCGGCGGCGCTCAGGGCCCCGCGCTCGTTCTGGGACTTGTGCTTCTGCACTTCGCGCAAAATGCGGAAGGCCGGGTTTTCGCCGGGCCGCACCAGCACCTCGGTGAGGGCCACCCCGCCGCCCTTCTTCAGGCGCAGCAGCACGGTTTGCTCGGCCTCGGCCGTGAGCTTGCGCCGGGCCGTGAGGAAGCCCAGCGATGAGGCCGCCACCGAGTCGGCGGGGCTGTCGAAGATCAATTTAAACTTGCCGTCCACGTCGGCCGTGGCCCCGATGCTCGTGCGCGGCACAAACACCGACGCAAACGGCACCGGCTCGCCTGTGGCGGCTTCCACCACTTGCCCACGCAATACCATTCGCTGGGCCGCGGCCGGTAATGCCAGCAGGCATCCCAGTAGCAGCGAAGCTAAAAACTTCATAGAAAGGACGGTTGGGCCCCCCAGCGAGGTATGCCGACGGGTACGCAAGTTACGCAAAGTACCTGCGGCCCCAAGTGGTTCCGCGCCCATCCGACTATTTTTTCTTGGCCCCGCGGGGGGCCCGGCTAGGGCCCCCGCGGAGGCCGGCCTAACTGGCCTGCAGTTGGCCCGCAAAAGTGGCCATTACGCCGTCGATGGACAGGTGCGCTTCGGCGTAGCGGCGGGCATTTTGGGCGGTGGCGGTGTGGTCGTGGGCAAAGGCGTCGGCCAGGCCAGCGTTCAGGGCGGCCTGGTTTTCGGCCTCCACCAAAATGCCCATGTTATGTTTTTGCACCAGCGCGTGCATGCCCGAGCCGGGGTTGGAAGTGATGAGCGCCACGCCGCCCACGGCCAGCACGGTGGTGAGCTTGGAGGGCATTACCAGGTCGCCAGCGTTGGCTTTCTGGATGACCAGGTGCACGTCGGCAAGGTTGAGGAAGTCGTTGAACTTCTCGAACGGCTGCAAGGGCAGGAACACCACGTTGGGCACGTCCAGCTCGCGGGCCAGGGCCATCAGCTTTTCTTTGTAGGGCCCCGAGCCGCAGATGACGAACTTCACCTCGGGCCGGTCGCGGAAGGCCACGGCGGCGTGCAAAATGGCCTCCAGGCCCTGCTTTTCGCCAATGGCCCCCGAGTACAGGGCAATGCGGTCGGTGGGCGCAAAGCCAAATTCCGTCTTCAGCCGGCCGCGGTCGGCCACGGGGTAAAACTTGGCCGTGTCGGTCCAGTTCGGGAACATGGCCACGGGCCGGGCCGTCTTCTCCTGGATTTTGGCCACCATGCCCTCGCCCACGCTCGTCACCAGGTCGCTGCGGTTGAAGATGAACCGCTCCAGGCCAAACAGCAGGCCAATGGCCTTCTTCGACTTGATCATGCCCAGGTCGCGGGCGGCCTCAATCTGCAGGTCCTGGATGTGGTAGGCCAGCCGCCCGCCGCGAATGGTTTTGTAGAGCACGCCCAGCAGCCCGAACTGAAACGACGGCGCCACGGCCACCACGTAGTCGAACCGGGGCCCCACCGCCAGCCGCAGCACCTGGAAGAACGCGGAGAGCGAGAACGAGAAGTCGAGCAGCATCCGCTTGAGGCCGGTGGGCTTGGCCGGCACGTACATCGGGCAGCGGTACACCGTGACGGCGGCCCCGGGGCCCAGCTGCTCGGTTTCCTTCTGGTACCAGAAGCGGCGCGGGCGGTAGGGGGCCTGCACGGCCCAGTAGGGGTAGTAGGGGTAGGTGGTCACGACGGTGCAGTCGTAGCCGTTCTGGGCCAGCCAGGCCATCATCTCGCCGCTATATTTGCCGATGCCCGTGGGCTCGGGGGCGTAGTTGTAGCCGATGAGCAGCACGCGTTTCTTCACCACGGTATTAAATAGCTTTTATAATAAGAATGTAAAATTACTTCAGGCCGCTTGCATCCGGCGCTCGCGCACGAAAGCGGCAGGGTTGCCGGCGTAGATGCCCCAGGCATCCAGCGACTTGGTGGCCACCGAGCCCACCGTGAGGATGGCGTGCGCGCCGCACACCACGCCCGGGCACACCACCGACTGGGCCCCCACCCACACGCCGTCTTCGAGCCGGATTTCGCCCAGCCGGTACGGGAAGCTGGGCACCGTGTAGTCGTGGTTGCCGGTGAGCAGCAGGGCCCCCTGCGACACGCTCACGTGGCTGCCGATGGCCACGTCGGCCAGGTTATCGATCCACACCGATTCGCCCAGCCAGCAGTGGTCGCCGATGGTGAGCCGCCAGGGGTTTTTAATGCGCACCTTGGGCTTGATGACCAGCCCCACGCCCACCCGGGCCCCGAATAAGCGCAAGAGCCAGGTCTTGAGCCCGTACGGCCACGGAAAAGCGCTGGCAAACACGTAATAGTTCACGAAGTACCACAGCAGCACCTTGAGCCGGGGCCCCGCGCGGTAGTCGCCCGGGTCAAATTTGGAGAGGTCGGTTTTCATATCAATAAAGTGCCAAGGCAAATCCGGCCGCTATTTATATAACAGCAGGCGGTAAATTTTGCGAAATAATAATTCCCACAGAATGATGCCCACCAGGGCCCCCGTGCTGTTCAGAATAACGTCGTCGATGTCGGGAACCCCGATTTCCAGCACGTACTGCGCGCACTCGATGAGCACGCTCGCCCCCACGCCAATGGCCAGCAGCCAGCGCCACCGCCGAAACCCCGTGGCAGCGGCTACCAGGGGCCCCAAAGGCACAAACAGGGCAATGTTGCCGAAAATATTGCTCCAGTAATTCCACTGGCCGATGTACGCAACATCGCGGTAGGCGCGGATGGTGTTTGCCAGCGGCACCAGGTTCACCAGATGGGGCGACCACACGATGTTTTGGCGGCGGCGGGCAAAGAACACGACGTACACCACAAGGCCAATGTAGAGCGCCAGCGCCAGCCACGTAAGCGGCTTAATTAGGGGCCTGACGGTGCGCAAAGCGGGGCGCATAAAAGCGGGTGTTTCCATTATAGGTAAGCAGCTATGCCGCACCGCTTACGGCCGCAGCGCCGCCAGGAGCCGGTCGGTGGCGGGGCCAATGGCAAAGTAACGCTCGAAGCTGGCGCGGGCGCGCTGGCCCATGGCCTGCTGTTCGGCCGCGGGCAACTGCGCCCAGCGGGCCAGCAAGTCGTGGGTGCCCGTGGGGGTGTCGTCGGCCACCAGCCCCGCCCCGGCCGCCTCAATTTCGCGCCAGATATTGATTTGGTTGGAAATGAGCACGGGCGTGCCGCAGGCCAACGCTTCGACCACGGCGATGCCGAAATTCTCCTGGTGGCTGGGCAGCACAAAGGCCGCCGCCCCGTAAAAAGCGCCCCACTTGGCATCGCCGGCCAGCATACCCGGAAACGTGACGGTGCCCGCCGGGGCCTGCGCCGCCGCGCCCTGCACGGCCTGGCCGTAGGCGCTGTCGAGCCCGGGGCCCGCCACCACCAAGGCCGGCGCGCCGGGGCCCATTGCCCCGGCCGCGTACGCATCGACGAGCAAATCTACTCCTTTTTTCTCGTGTATACGACTGATAAACAGCAGATAAGGATTGTCGCTGGCTGCGGGCCAGGCAGCTGCTAGCGCGGTGCGCATGGCCGGTACTAAGGCCGGGGGCTCCTCCACGCCCAGGCCTACCACCAGCTCGCGCTTGGGCCGGTAAGGGCGGAACGGCTCGCGGGCCAACCGGCGCTCCTCTTCGCATGTGAAAAGCACCCCCGTGGCCTCGTTGACTACGGCGCCCTCCACCAGTTTCCAGTACAGCCAGTTGCGCACGGCCTTGAGCCGCCGCCCCGGGGCCCGTTGGAAATAGGGGTCGAGCATGCCGTGGGGCATCACAAACAAAAGAGGGCCCCCGGGGCCTCTGCGCTGCCAGGCCTTGCGGGCCGCGTAGCTGGCGTACAGCCACAAGCCGTGCACGATCACGGCATCAAACCTGTCCAGATTAGCGTCTAGCCAAGGGCCGAAGCGGGCGCTGTAAGCCCAGGGCCCCTTGCCCGGCCCCAGTGCATGCAGCGGAAACGGAGCTTCGGCCACGTAAGCAGCCGCGGGGTCATCGAGGCTCGCTACTTCGCTGTGCACACCACGCGTACTGAGGCCCGCAATCATGGTGCGTACTGCCTGGCACACCCCGCCCGCCCGCGGGTCCATGTCGGCAGTAATATGTAAAATAATCATGCGTTGGTAAAAATTAGTCTATTTCCAGTCCAAATTACGGGACTATCATCCCCAGTGCCTATAATAATTAATTAGAGTGACCCCGCGCGGCCGCCCACCACTCGGTGCTGAGCGTAAGTTATAGGAGCTT
Source organism: Hymenobacter nivis (assembly GCF_006439025.1). Classification (GTDB taxonomy): domain Bacteria; phylum Bacteroidota; class Bacteroidia; order Cytophagales; family Hymenobacteraceae; genus Hymenobacter; species Hymenobacter nivis_A. Next base: position 4,296 of record NZ_RCYZ01000008.1, on the reverse strand, counting down.
ATTTATGGCTGCTCGAAAGACGTAATTAACGATTTAGCGCATTCCCGAGGGCCAACAGGTACAGCCCAGAACATTAGTTAATCAGTGCCGCGCAGCCCTAGCCAATAGGTGAGCGCGGAGCCGGGCTGCTCCAGCCACGTGGCCACCCGATGGGCCCGGTATTCATGGAAATAAGGTTGCTGTAGCGCCAGTGCTTTTGGCTGGGGCCCCTAATGCGCAAGGGCTATGCCTGCGAGCAGCCTAGGGCCTTGTTCCTTGTTCTCCACGTGCGATAGCCGTGCAAGGAGTGCGCCAGCGGCCCGCGCCGCCCATCGTTCCAAGTTTGGGGTACGCGCTCAGCAGTTGGGGCCGTTGCTGAAAGGTTTACCGTGAGCAGTAGTTACCAGAGTGCCCAAACCCACGGAAGCCCGCGGCGCTTAATCCGGCAGCTTTCGGCAATGCATTCCCCACGCGTGCGCAATAGACGCTGGGTGTACCCAGCATAATCAGCAGCAACCGGGGCCTCCAAGCCAAACCTGAAGCATTAGGCCGCTAATTGCTGAACGGCTATAAAAGAGATTAGCACCCAGTTACCGCGCGAACGCTAAACGGAGTGCCAATCTGTTCTGATGAAGACCTTTTATACCGGATTTTAATACGCTTTTATTAGCTGTCGTTGGCGTAGCGTATTCTCTTAATTAATTATTAATTATAAATACAATAGTGAGCAAGATTAAAAGGCGTTATCATGCCCTTTAACAGCCTGTAAAACAGTCATTATGACAATTTTAACATCAAGTAAAAGCGACCAGTTTTTGATGTACCAGATGTCAACTTTTACGCGCTTAGCCATTGCAATTACCTCTTTCGTTTCGCCGCGGAAACCACGCACTTGAGCCAAGCCCGTGATGCCGGGCGTAACGGTGTGGCGTTGCATGAAGTCGTTCACCACTTGCGAGTATTCCTCCGTGTGCTTAAGCATGTGCGGCCGGGGCCCCACAATCGACATTTCGCCCCGCAGGACGTTCAGAAACTGCGGCAGCTCATCGATGTTCGTCTTACGAATGATGGCACCCACGCGGGTAATACGGGCGTCCCCTCTGCTGGCTTGCAGGTGGTTGGCCTCGGCATTCACGTGCATGCTTCTGAACTTGAAGCAATAGAACGGCTTGTTGTCCTTGCCAGTACGCAGTTGTTTGAAGAATACTGGTCCTTTTGATTCTAACCGGATGACCAGAGCAACCAGCGGAATCAACCAGCTAAATAGCAATACTACCACCAGCAGGGCGAATACGATATCAAAGGCTCTTTTAGCTGAGAATGAATTCGTTCGGCTAGAAAAGCTGCCCTGCATATTAGGCTCGTTGGAAACGTAGCTATCTGCGGTTAAAGGGAAATTGTACTCCATGACGGTAATTAATTTGTGTAAGATTTATGGTTTCCAGCTCAGTTTTCTATAATTCGTTGCTGGGAAGTAGTTACTCAAATAGATGGCGGGGGTGTTGGCGATTATATTTTGTTGATTTCCTGCAATACAGAACCGGGATAAGCTCGATGCTTTTTCACGTAATCTCTTCGGTTTTCACAACTGCGATTAGTGCAACTGGGTACTTGGATCGAAGCAAATCTTTGTTTCCTGCGACCATAGCAAATATAGTGTCTGATTGTCTGATGTCAAGTAAATAATGCATTATCCCAGTTTGTTGCTAAAATCAATATTGGAATTCCCATACCCAGAATAGGATTTCGGTGGGCCGTCACGAATGATTTGGGGACGAAGCAATTGCACAGTCAAACACGAGCAAATAATATTTTTTTGTCATTTAAAAACGTAAAATGCTGTAAAACAGAAGTATGTGCATGCCTCATTGTTGGTCGCCTATTTATGCATAACGATTGCGTCAATCGTTGGCGTTGTTTTTTAGTCACTCTAAACCTTTGCGTAACGGACTGCCATATTCCGCTTCATGTTGTCCAAATCCGAGATTTTAAGAATCAAAATATTTAACTTTTACTTGATAAAATGCTACATCAGAATACAGTGCTTATACAGAACTAAAACGATTTTTTGCGGTATTTTAGCAAGGGTCAGGCACAATTGTGATTTCCGCTGGTCACCGCCGCTCTACTAATTATTATGAATTAATCTTGGTTTTATTAAACTATTATCCGCCGCGGTAAGATTATTGTTAGGCGATTACGCTGCTGGCAACAGGGGGAGCCAGCAGCGTACAAGGGCATGATTATGGGGCAAGAAAATAACTAGCAGGAATGCCTTTTAATCTTAAAACCCCTGCTTGGGCTGATTGCTTCACGCCTTGGATCCTATGTGCGTGGCATTGTGCCAATAGGTTCTGCCAAGAAATACGAGATGAGTTTTATAGTATATCATTGTTTTTCAACAAGATAATACTATCTCGTGGTGCCTGGAAAATTTGTAAAACCCATCCTTTCCATATTAGGGCAATTCCAAAACCAAGGCTTGGTGGTACTACCGACCCAATGCAACTCTACCGGGCGCAACTTGCGGAGGAGTGTGCAGGCCTGCTCGTTGCTGCCAGCGGTATCAGCGCGCTGGCCATTGCTAAGCTGTAGCCATATACAACGGGGTTGCCAACTGCGGAGCTTCTGCCCCTGACATCGGCCGGTACTCTGCAAGAAGTGGGGGAATGAACGGTAGCGCACGCACAGTTTCGGAGCGTGCTCCCGCAGGTCATGCGGTGCCTATTCGGGTGTGTGATGCGTATGGCGCCATGCTCCGGATTGCCATGCTCGCCACACTATATACCAGTGGCTGAGTTGAGCGTTCCAAACGCACATTATAACAGGCTATAATCCAGTGTTATTTATTTGGCTTATTGCGCAGCTTACCCATGGTTCAAGACATAATTATTGGCTCGTGAGCTTGCTGAGCAGTGCTCGCCTGCTGGCAATAGCGCCTTTGTTCCACTCAGTTCGGGGTAGGATAGCTTGCTGTGAATCGAACAGAACTATTATTCTATAACCAATTGATAAACTGAATATTGTGTAAAATAATAGGCATTTATTAGTTGCCTATTAAAACGGTAGAAATTACTCAACGCCATTACGCAGTGCATCCTGAGGCTGCCTTGATTGCTGTATTAATGCACGTGCGATGAGCTCAGGCTAAAAGCCCTCAGATATAGTTTTTTTTAGATCTGGGGGCCCCAAGTGTAGCCTATGGCTACTGCCTGTTTTTCTCCCTAGGAATGGGTTGATGTTTCAAGAGAAGATCAGTGGTCGGGTAAACGGGAGGGAGGACACGGATGGATTTTTAAAGATCCCAAGATTATCAACCCGTAAGTATGCTTTTTCCTATAAAAAATTGTTTGAGAATATGCAGAACCTTATATTCGTCCTATGAAATCTTGGCTTTTGAACCTCTTAGTCACTGAGTTGGCGAGCGGGTGATCAATTTTCTGGATTTTAGAGGTACGACGGTTTTAAGCGAAATGGTTATAAAAAGCTATTGAAGCGGGTTGCTAAGCAGGACAGTACCAAAGTTGATTATTGGTTTAATCCCGTGTGTGCTTAAAAATCATTTTTAATTAATAATAAACTAACCACAGAGTAATTTTTAGGTATAGCAATTATTGCAGTAGTTTAAGAGAGTATAACTAATTGTAAATTAGTTATTTGACTGGGTATATGGCCCCTGGTTCAGTAGCGGCTAATTGGCTGATTGGGTTTTTTGATAAGACCCGGGATAAGATGTATTCGCATTAAGTATGTGAGCATTGCAATACAAATTTTCTCATTATGCGCTATTGCAGTTTTTGGCGAATCTATTAAGGGGGACAGCCGTCCTATTTTGTGCTATGCACAAGGGATAACCAATTTTTTGAAGGATAAATACACAACGCACGAAGAAAGTGAAAGCAAACGCTATGGAACACAAGTTTTACTGTACTAATGGGGGGCTTCGGAAGGGACTATTTATGGGTCTTCTTCTCTGGATTGCTTCAATGAATAATTTGTTTGCTCAGGGTACGCCGGTATACCGCATCAACGCCGGGGGCCCTCAGGTGACGAACGGCATCGGGGCGTTTGCGGCCGACGCGTACTACAGCGGGGGCACGCCCAACGCGGGCAACGCGACCATCGCGGGCACGGCGAACGGGGCGATGTACCAGAGCGAGCGGGCGGGCGGCTCGTTCGGCTACGCCCTGCCCGTGAGCAACGGCAAGTACACGGTGGTGCTGCACTTCGCCGAGACGTACTGGACGGCGGCGGGGCAGCGCGTGTTCGACGTGGCGGCCGAGGGGGCGAAGGTGCTCACGCGCTACGACATTGTGA
>NZ_RCYZ01000007.1 GCF_006439025.1 Hymenobacter nivis | reverse complement strand
CCGCCCGCTGTGCGGCCCGCCGGGGCCCCCAGCGCGGCCGCGCCCGCGCCGCCCGACGCCGGGCGGGCCGCGCGCATCGCGGCGGCGTTTCCGGTGCTCGACAAGCTGTACGCCGACTACGCCGCCCGGCAGCACGTGCCCGGTCTGGCCTACGGCCTAGTGGTGAACGGCCAGCTGGTGCACACCGGGGCCGTGGGCTACGCCAACGTGGCCACCCAAGCGCCCGCAGGGCCCCAGGCCGTGTTCCGCATCGCCAGCATGACCAAGAGCTTCGTGGCGCTGGCCGTGCTGCGCCTGCGCGACGCCGGCCGCCTGCGCCTCGACGACCCCGCCGAAAAGTACCTGCCCGAGCTGCGGGCGCACCCGCCGCTGCTGGCCGGGGCCCCCGCCGACGCGCCGCCCATCACCATTCGCCAGCTGCTGAGCCACAGCGCCGGCCTGCCCGAAGACAACCCCTGGGGCGACCGCCAAATGGGCCGCCCCGACGCCGACCTGCGCGCTTTACTGACGCGGGGCGTGTCGGCGGCCAACGCCCCGGGCGTGGCCTACGAGTACAGCAACCTGGCGTTTGCGCTGCTGGGGCGCCTCGTGAGCACGGTGGCCGGCCAGCCGTTCCAGGCCTACATCACGGCCAACATTTTGCGGCCCCTGGGCATGGCGCACACCTACTGGGACTACCGCCAAGTGCCCGGGGCCCTGCTCGCCCACGGCTACCGCCCGGCCGGCGCCGCCTGGCAAGAAGAGGCGCTGCTGCCCGACGGCGAGTCGTTTGCGGCGCTGGGCGGGCTGCTCACTTCGGTCGAGGATTTCGCCAAGTACCTGGCGTTTCAGGCTGCGGCGTGGCCCGCGCGCCCGGGGCCCGACGCCGGGCCCGTGCGGCGCAGCTCGGTGCGCGAGGCCCAGCAAGCCTGGACGCCGGCCGGCCTGAATGCCGCTTTCCGCTACCCCAGCGGCCGCGCCAGCCCGGTGGCCGCCGGCTACGGCTACGGCCTGCGCACGGCCCAGGACGGCAGTGGCCGCCGCTACGTGGGCCACAGCGGCGGGCTGCCCGGCTTCGGCGCACACTGGTGGCTGCTGCCCGACTACGGCCTCGCCGTGGTGGCCTTCGCCAACCAAACCTACGCCGCGCCCACCATCGCCAACTTCGGAGCCCTCGACACGCTGGTGGCGCTGGCCGGGCTGCGGCCGCGCCCGGTGGCCGCCTCGCCCATCCTGGCGCAGCGCCAGGCCGAGCTGGCCCGCCTGCTGCCCGGCTTCGGCCCCGGCGCGGCCGCCGACAACGCTGTTTTCGCCGAAAACTTCTTCCTCGACCAGGACGCGGCCACGCGCCGGCAGGCCGCGCAGGCGCTGTTTGCCCAGGCCGGCGCCATCACGGCCGTAGGGCCCCTGGTGCCGGAAAACCAGCTGCGCGGCCGCTTCCAGCTGGTGGGCGCGCGGGGCACAATTGACGTCTTTTTCACCCTCTCGCCCGAAAACCCGGCCCGCGTGCAGCAGCTCGACCTGAAGCTGGCGGGCCAGTAGGGCCCCCGCCGCGCAGCCTCGGTCGGCTCGGCTTGTCTTTGGCTGACGGTGTGCTTTTTTTAGTTTTGATTCGGCGCCACTTGGCGCTGCTAATTCCCTGCTTGCATGATCAAACCCTTTCTCTTTCTGCTGGTGTGCCTGGCTGGGCCCGGGGCCCTGCGCGCGCAGCCCACGCCTAAAAAGCCGCTCGACCACACCGTGTACGACCAGTGGCAAAGCGTTGGCCGCCAGCGCATCAGCAACAACGGTAAGTACGTGCTCTTCGAGGTGAAGCCCCAGCAGGGCGACGGCACGCTGTACCTGAAAACGGTGGCCGGCCGGGCCCTGCGCCAGGTGAGCCGCGGCGATTCGGCCCTGTTCACGGCCGACGCCAAGTTCGCCGTGTTCGCCATCAAGCCGCGCTACCAGGACGTGCGCCAGGCCAAAATCAAGAAGAAAAAACCCGACCAAATGCCCAAGGATTCGCTGGGCGTGTTTGCCCTGGGCCCGGGCCAGCTCACCAAGTACGCCGACGTGAAGTCGTTCCGCCTGGCCGAGGAGGCGTCGGTACTCGCCTTTCTGGCCAGCAAGCCGGCGGTGAAGGACTCGCTGAAAAAAGCGCCGGCCGACACGGTCAAAAAAATCACTGACCGGCTGCTGCAAACCAACAAGGAAGGGGCCCAGCTGACGGTGCTGAACCTGCTGACGGGCCGCCGGCGCACTTTCGGGGCCGTGACGGACTACCAGGTGAGCAAGCCGGGCAACAAGGTGGCGTTTGCCGTGGCCGCGCCCAAGGGCAACAAGGACCCGGAGATTAAATCGGGCCTGTTCGTGTACGATTTGGCCGCGAACAGCGTGCGCCAAGTCAGCGCCGGCAAGGGCGTGTACAAGAACCTGGCCTTCGACGACGCGGGCCAGCAGCTGGCCTTCACGGCTGAAAAGCACCCCGAAAAAGCGCTGGTCAAGCCCTTCAGCCTCTACTATTCTGACTTCCGCGGCGACAGCGCCCGGCTGGTGCTGGGCCCCGGGGGCGCGGGCCTGAAAAAGGGCTGGTCGCCGAGCGGCTTCGGCAAGGTGCTCTTCAGCGACAACGGCGAGAAGCTGTTTTTCGGCACCGCGGCCGACCCCATTCCGCAGGACACGACGCTGGTGGATTTTGAAACGGCCAAGCTCGACGTGTGGAACTACAAGGACGACTACTTGCAGCCCATGCAGCTCAAAACGCTCAAGAAAGACTTGCAGCGCAACTACTTAGCCGTGGCCTACCCGCGGCAGGGCAACAAGTTTGTGCAGCTCGAAGACGAGTATTTGCGCGACTCGTTCACGGCCGAAAAGAACAACGCCGAGTACGTGCTGGCCGTGACCGACACCGCCAAGCGCGTGTCGATGCAGTGGGAGGGCACCACGCTCAAGCAGGCCTACCTGGTGTCGACGCGCACCGGCGAGCGGATTGCTATTAATCCGAAAGCGGCCAAGAGCCGGTTCCAGCTCTCGCCGCTGGGCCGCTACGTGGTGTGGTACGATTACGCGTCGAAAAACTGGTTTTCATTTGCCGTGGCCACCCGCAAAACCACCAACCTGACCGCCAAAACCGGCGTGGCGATGGCCGACGAAGAGAACGACTCGCCCGACGACGCCCAGCCCTACGGCATTGCCGCCTGGGCCAAAGACGACGCCGCCCTGCTCGTGCACGACCGCTACGACCTTTGGAAAATTGACCCCAAAACCGGCGCCGCTACCAACTTCACCGGCGGCCTGGGGCGGCGCGGCAAGCTCATTTTCCGCTACCGCATGGCGGCCGAAAAGCAGAAATTTGTGGAGCCCAAGGAGGACCTGATGCTGCTGGTGCAGGACGAAACCACCAAGCAGTGGGGCTATTACAAAAAGAACCTGGCCAGCGCCGGGGCCCCGCAGCGCCTGGCCCTGGGGCCCTATGGCTACTCGCCGCTGATGCAGGCCAAAAACGCTGACGTTTATATCTATACCAAGGCCAACGTGGCCCAGCCGGCCGACCTCTACGCCAGCCGCGACTTCCAGCACGAAACCAAGCTCAGCAGCATCAACGCCCAGCAAAAGGACTACAACTGGTTCACGGCCGAGCTTACGCACTGGACCACGCCCAAGGGCTACGCCGCCACCGGCGTGCTCTACAAGCCCGAAAACTTCGACCCCGCCAAAAAGTACCCGATGGTGGTGTACTTCTACGAAAAGCTGTCGGACGGCCTGTATAAATACACGGCGCCGGCGCCCACGCCCTCGCGGCTCGACATTGCCCTGTTTGCTAGCAACGGCTACCTCGTGTTCACGCCCGACATCAGCTACACCATCGGCGAGCCGGGGCCCTCGGCCGTCGAGTTCGTGAACTCGGGCGTGGAGGCGCTTAAGAAAAATGCCTGGGTGGACGGGGCCCACGTGGGCATCCAGGGCCAAAGCTGGGGCGGCTACCAGGTGGCCTACCTCATCACCCAAACCAATATGTACGCCGCGGCCTGGGCCGGGGCCCCGGTCGTGAACATGACCTCGGCCTACGGCGGCATCCGCTGGGAATCGGGCATGAGCCGCCAGTTTCAGTACGAGCACACGCAGAGCCGTATCGGCGGCACGCTCTGGGAAAAGCCGGAGGCCTACATCCGCAACTCGCCGCTGTTTGCGCTGCCCAAAGTGCAAACGCCGGTCGTCATCATGTCGAACGACGCCGACGGGGCCGTGCCGTGGTACCAGGGCATCGAAATGTTCACCGACCTGCGCCGCCTGGGCAAGCCCGTGTGGCTGCTCCAGTACAACGGCGAGGCCCACAACCTGGTGAAGCGCGAAAACCGCAAGGACATTTCCATCCGCGAGCTGCAGTTCTTCGACCACTACCTCAAAGGGGCCCCCGCCCCCGTGTGGCTCGAAAAAGGCGTCCCCGCCGTCGAAAAAGGCCGCAACTGGGGCCTGGAAGCCTCCACCAAGTAGCGCCTGGGGTTATAGGGCTAGCATAATTTTGTCAAGTTTCGGTCGCTATAAACCCGGTCATGCAGCGCACAGCGAAGCATCTCTCCCGCGGCAGTAAATAATTAGTGGAGCAGTAGAGATTCTTCGCTGCGCTCTGCATGACCGGGTTTTTTGCCTGATTAGTCTGCTCTGATAGCTTAAAAAGCAAGCCCCGCGCCACTCCGGCGCGGGGCTTGCTTTTTGGGCGGAACCCCGCCGCGCCGGGGGCCCCCGGCGCCGCCCCTGGCTAGCGGTAGCCGAAGGGAATGCCGATGTTGAAGTAGGGCAGGAGGCGCTTCGAGAGGTTCGAGTACATGAGGCTGGCGTCGATGGGGCCCAGCAGTGAGTTGATGCCCAGTGTGAGGGCCCCACCGTAGATTAGCTGGTCCGACTGGGCATTGTAGTTGCCGCGTAGAAAACTGTGGTACAGCGCGTTGGACTTGGCCGTGACGGACAGCTTCGGGCTTAGCGCGTAGCGGTAGCCCACCAGCGCGGCCACGGCGCTGCTGGTGTACACGCCGGTTTCGGGCAGGCCAGCGAAGGTGATTTGGTTGCGCAGCACGTTGCTGAGGCCGCCCACCACGAAGTCGTTGGCAATGGCCTGCCGGAAGCGCCAGTTGACGCCCGCCTGGGCTTGCAGCAGCAGGGTGGTGCGCGGCGTCAGGGGCAGGTACTGCTCCAGGTTCAGCCGGTAGTGGCCGTAGGGCCGAAAGGAGAACTGGGGCGAGTTTTCGGTGCCCACCTCCGCGGTGTCGTTCAGCACCCGGAAGGCGGGGCGCTGGCCGTACACCACGCCCAGCTCCACCTCGGTGCGGCGGCCCCGGGTGGGGTAGGCCACGGCGTTGAGCGTGTTCTCTTCAAAGAACAAGTAGCTGTTCAGCAGGCGGATGCGGCCGTCGAGCTGGAGGCGGGCCGTGATTTCGGGCTGGAAGCGGCCGTACTCGTAGCGCGTGCCCACGCCCAGGGCCCGGTTGCGGCCCAGCAGCCGCAGCAGTTGGGCGTTGGCCGTGGCGTAGCGCTGGGTGTAGAGGCCGGCTTTGGCAAAGGCTGCGGTGTAGGTGGTGATGCTGACCTGCTCGGCCTGGGCGACGAAGCGGCCCACCACGTTTTTGCGCGGCGTGAGGTACTGCACGTGCTTGAGGCGCAGGCGCGGGTTCTCGCCGATGTTCACCGCCACCTGGCTGCTCGAAAACGGCGCCAGCAGGTCCTGCGCCGTGGCGCTGCCAATCAGGCCGATGCCGGTGAGCGAGTTGTAGTGCAGCCCCACGCCCACGCGGGCCCGCGGGGCGCGCTCCACGTCGAGCACGAGGCGGGCCGCCGAGTCGGCCAGGGGCTGCAGGGCGTAAGTGATTTTGCGAAAGCGCCGCGTGCCAAACGCGTTGCGGATGGCGCTGGTGAGCTGCGGCGCGGTGTAGAAGCGGCCGGGCCGCAGCTGCATCTGCCGCACCAGTTCGGGCGCGGCGGCGCTGTCGGGGCCCTGCACGCGGTAGCCGGCTAGGTACACCGAGTCGGGCCGGGGCGGCGCCGGGGGCGGGGCCGGCAGGGGCCCGTACAGGGCGTCGAGCGAGTCGCGCAGCGCCACCAGGGGCCCGTAGGCCGCCCGCCCGCGCCGCAGGCCGATGGCGGTGATGGGCCCCGACGCCGCGAAGCTGCCGCTGCTGTAGTCGCCCAGCGGGTAGTCCACGAACACGTTGCAGAGCAGCTTCTGGGTTTTGAAATCGGTGTTGTCCTTAAAGGAAGTGATTTGCAGCAGCACGTCCACCGGGCTGCGCAGGGTGCTCTCGGTGTAGGCGCCGGCCGACACGTTGCTGCCGATGACCACGCCCGCGCCCATGGCCCGCACCTCCGACACCGGGAAGTTGCGCACGATGCCGCCGTCCACGAGCCGGTGCCCCTGGTAGCGCACCGGCGTAAAGAACGAGGGAATGGCCATGCTGGCCCGCACCGCCGACACGATGTCGCCGCGGCTCAGCACCTCCGGCTCGCCGGAAATCACGTCGGTGGCCACGCACCGGAACCCGCGCCGGAACCGGCCGAAATCCTTGGTGCGGTACACCGGGAAGAACAGCTCGCTGAGCTTCAGCCACAGCTCTTCCGACTCGATGACGCCGCTCGTGAACTGGAACCCGCCCTTGGCAAAGGGCACTTCCAGGGCATAGCGGCCGAAGTCGTCTTTCTCGGGCAGGGTAATGGTGGGCAGCTGCGCGGCGTTGGTGAGCAGCGCGTCCCAGTCGAGGCCCCCGGCGATGCGCTCAATCTCGGCGCCCGAGTAGCCCGCCGCGTACAGCCCGCCCACGATGGCGCCCATGCTCGTGCCTGTCACGTAGTCCACCTGCACGCGGGCCGAGTCCAAGGCCTTAAGCAGGCCGATGTGGGCCAGCCCCCGGGCCCCGCCGCCGCTGAGCGTGAGGCCCACCCGGGGCCGGGGCCCCGGGAGCCGCTGGGCGCGCAGGGCCCCGGCCCCCATTAGCAGCACGACGAGCAACGTAACCCACTTCCGCATAGCAGCTAGAAAAGGAGGAAAGCACCGGCCCGCGGGTGGCACCTAAAGAATTAATTACCAACAAAAATGCCGTCACAGGAAGCATGAGGACGGGGCAATATATAAACTTTATAATTTATTGTAGGATGTTTTGAGCCAGCCCCCGCCCAGTAAAAGTCCAGCGTTGCGCAGCGGCTGAGGGCCCCAGGGCCCGGCGGGGCTATTGATTCGGTAGCCACTGCCGCGCGACTCGTAGGGCGGCCAAGCTGATTTGGGCCCGGGTGCTTGCTTGACTCTACCCGCCTGTGGTGACGCCCCGATGGCCCGTGACGGGGCCGCCCTGCCAGCGGGTCGCCCGCTGCGCACCGCTTGTTCCTGCGGTAGTAGCTTGGGTACGCATTCAGCTGCCCCGCGCCGGTGGGGCCGAAAGTGCTAACTGACCGGGGCCCCATGTGCCGCCGTCTGATTCGCTGCAATTCATTCACCCTCATTTCTATGCCGGATTCCACCCCATCCCTCGCTGCGGCCACCACGGCCGTCCGCACCCAGCTCTTGCAGCTCCTGGAGGGCCGCCAGGCCCACCTTTCCTTCGACGCTGCTCTCGAGGGGTTGCCCGCGCACCTGCGGGGCGTGCAGCCCGCCAACTTGCCCTACAGCATCTGGCAGCTGGTCGACCACATTCGCATTGCGCAGTGGGACATCCTGGAGTTCTCCCGCGATGCCGCCCACCAGTCGCCGCCCTGGCCGGCCGGCTACTGGACGCCCGACCCGGCCCCCGCCACCGACGCCGCCTGGGACGAGGCCCTGGCCCAAATTGCCCGCGACCGCGCTGCCTTCGAGGCCCTGCTGCACGAGCCCGCCCGCGATTTGTACGCCCCCTTGGCCCATGGCGACGGCCAAACGCTGCTGCGCGAAGCCCTGCTCATCGCCGACCACAACGCCTACCACGTGGGCCAGATCGTGCTGCTGCGCCGCCTGCTGGGGGCCCCGGCCGGGTAGGAGCGGGGCGCGCCGGGGCCCTGCTAATGAATGCTAACGGGCCGCGCTGCGCCGCAGGCGGTACCTGCCTGTGGCGAGTAAGGGGCGGTGCCCGGCGGCTCGGCAGCGCCCGCGCCGTTTGCCCATAACTGCGTAACTAGGGCCCCCGAACCAACAACTGCTGTTTTCCGGCGCGGCCGCCGCGGGGCGCTTTGCCTGCCGCTGGCCGGCGCCGAGCGCTGCCCTTCCTTCCCACCCGCTTAGGGCCCCGGCCCGCCCCCAACCCGTGGAAAAACAAGAATTTAGGAGCCGCCAGTGGTTTGGCCGCACCGGCAAAGATGGCTTCATCTACCGGGCCTGGATGAAAAACCAGGGCATCCCGGCGCACGCCTTCGACGGCCGCCCGGTCATCGGCATCTGCAACACGTGGTCGGAGCTGACGCCCTGCAACGCGCACTTCCGCGACCTGGCCGAGGCCGTGAAGCGCGGCGTGTACGAGGCCGGCGGCTTCCCGGTCGAGTTCCCGGTGATGTCGCTCGGCGAGACGCTGATGAAGCCCACCGCCATGCTCTACCGCAACCTGGTGAGCATGGACGTGGAAGAATCCATCCGGGCCAACCCCGTGGACGGCGTGGTGCTGCTCTGCGGCTGCGACAAAACCACCCCGGCGCTGGTGATGGGCGCGTGCAGCGTCGACTTGCCCACGCTGGTGGTCTCGGGCGGGCCCATGCTCACGGGCAACTACCAGGGCCGCGCCATCGGCACCACCGACCTCTGGCGCCTCAGCGAAGCCAGCCGCGCGGGGCTGCTGCCGCAAGACCAGTTCGAATCCATCGAGGCCAGCATGTGCCGCAGCGCGGGCCACTGCGCCGTGATGGGCACCGCCTCCAGCATGGCCTGCATGGTGGAAGCCCTGGGGCTGTCGCTGCCCCAAAACGCCGCCATTCCGGCCGCCGACGCGCGCCGCAAGGTGCTGGCCCACCTCTCCGGCATGCGCATCGTGGGCATGGTGCGCGAAGACCTGAAGCTGTCGCGCATCCTCACGCGCCCGGCCTTCGAAAACGCCATGATGGCCAACGCCGCCATCGGCGGCTCCACCAACTTTGCCATCCACTTGCTGGCCATTGCGGGCCGCGTGGGCGTCGAGCTGGCCCTCGACGACTTCAACCACGTCACGGCGGGCATTCCGCTGCTGGCCAATTTGCAGCCGTCGGGGCAATTTTTCATGGAAGACCTGTACTACGCCGGGGGCCTGCCCGCCGTGCTGAAGGAGCTGGCCGCCTTCCTGCACAACGACTGCATGACCGTGAACGGCCGCACCATCGGGGAGAACTGCGCGGCCAGCGAATGCTACAACCGCGCCGTGGTGGCGCCCATTGAGCAGCCGTTCAACCCCGTGGCCGGCATCGTGGTGCTGAAGGGCAACCTGTGCGCCGACGGGGCCGTCATCAAGCCCTCCGCCGCCAGTCCGGCGCTGCTCCAACACACGGGCCCCGCAATGGTGTTTGAGGACATCGAGGACTTCAAGGCCCGTATCGACGACCCCGATTTGGACGTGACGGCCGCCAGCGTGCTGGTGCTCAAAAACGTGGGGCCCCGGGGCTACCCCGGCATGCCGGAAGTGGGCAACCTGGCCATTCCCGCCAAGCTGCTGGCGCAAGGTGTCACCGACATGGTGCGCATCTCGGACGGGCGCATGAGCGGCACCGCCTTCGGCACCGTGGTGCTGCACGTGGCCCCCGAAGCGGCGGTGGGCGGCGCGCTGGGCCTGGTGCAAACCGGCGACGTGATTACCCTCGACGTGCCCAACCGCACCCTGCACGTGGCCCTCTCCGACGCCGAGCTGGCGCAGCGCCGGGCCCAGGGCCCCCGCGCCGCCGCGCTGGCCAGCCGCGGCTACGTGCGGCTGTTTCAGCAGCACGTGCAGCAGGCCCACCTGGGGGCCGATTTCGATTTTCTGCGCGGCGGCTCGGGCAGCGCCGTCGTCCGCGATTCGCACTGACCCGCCGGCCGCTCGCTGCGCCGGGCCCCGGTTGGGCACTGGTAAACTTGTTGATAATCATGCAAAAAGTCGCTGCTTCCCATGATGCGTTTTGAAAACAAAGTGGCCATCGTCACGGGTGCGGGCCAGGGCATTGGCTTCGAAATTGCCCGGCAGCTGGCCTGCGAAGGGGCCCACGTGCTGCTCAATGACCTGGACGCCGACCTGACGGCGGCGGCCAGCGCGCGCATCCAGGAACAGGCGGCGGGCACCTGCTGGCCGCTGGCCGGCGACGCGGGCGACCTGGCCTTCATCCACGCCCTGGTGGCCGACGCCACGGCCCGCTTCGGCCGCCTCGACGTGGTGGTGGCCAACGCCGGCATCACCCTATTCGGCGATTTCCTGACCTACCCGCCCGCGTCGTTCTTCAAAGTGCTGCAACTGAACCTGGGGGGCACCTTCTTCCTGGCCCAGGCCGCCGCCAACCAGATGAAGCAGCAGGCCCACGGCGGGGCCCTGCTGTTCACGTCCTCCGTCACCGGCCACCAGGCCCACAAGCAGCTCGCCGCCTACGGCATGAGCAAGGCCGCCCTGGAAATGCTGGCCAAAAGCCTGGTCATCGAGCTCTCGGCCCACGGCATCACTGTGAACACGGTCGCGCCCGGCGCCACCCTCACCGAGCGCACGCAGGACGACCCCGCCTACGAAGCCACCTGGCAAAAGCTGACCCCCATGGGCCGGCCCGCCACCGTGGCCGACATTGCGCAGGCCGCTCTGTTCCTCGTGTCCGACCACGCCCGCCACATCACGGGCCAAAGCGTGGTGGTCGACGGGGGTTGGACGAGCACCAGCCCGGGGCCCGCCTAGGGCTTCCCCGCCGTCGCGCTGGGGCCCCCGGGCCTTCGGGTTGTCCCGGTGGGCGGCTAGCGGCTGGCTATTTGAGGTGAGGGATTACGCTCATACTGCGTCGGTTGGGTGCATGAGGGCAGTCCCGCAAACAGTCTTTTAGGGCCCCAGCGGTTTGGGTACGCAGGCAGGCGCAACCCGCTGGGGCCCCAAAAGCGGCCGGTTTCAGCCGCGGGCGGCTGGTGGCCGTACCAGCTTCCGGTTGCTTTAATCCCGCCCCATGCCCGATTTTCCCCTCGCCGAACTCGCCGCCGTGCTGGCCGCCGATGCTTCGCCCGCCGACGCCCTGCAGCGCGGCCTCGACCTGGTGGGCCCATACCTGCGCGCCGACCGGTGCTTTCTCTACGTGCGCGACCCGGCCCAGGGCCGTGGCCGCATCGCCCTGGTGTGGCGCCTCGACGAGGCCGTGCCCGACCCGCGCCACGACTGGCAAGACGACACCGGCGACCTGCCGCAGCAAGACCCCTTGTTCCGCGCTGCGCTGGCCGCCCGCCCCTCCGTGTTCGTCGACGACGTGCTGGAGGCGGGCCCCGAGGTGCTCAACCAGGAGTTTGAGCGCACCACCTTTGGCCACCGGGCCCTGGTGCACGCCCACATCACCGACCACGGCCAGCTGTGGGGCATTTTGCAGCCTTGCGTGTTTGGCCACCCGCGCCACTGGACCGCCGCCGAACGCGCTTACCTCGACGCGGCCGTGCCGCTGTTTCTGCCCGTGGTGCAGGCCTACATGCGCAGCCTCGGCCAGGTTTAACCGGCTGTTCCTGGGCGTGCTTGCCCGCGTGCGCCCGGCCCGGCAAGCGTGCAACAGCCCGTCCCAACCGTCTGGCGCTGCCGTTGCCTCGGGTGTCACCCAGCTTTTTTGCCCGTGGGGCCCCCGGCCAGGTGGCTACGCGGGGCCCCGGCCCACCGATGGGCCGGGGCGGCCAAGCTGCCAGCATTTAGCCCTGAATGGCCGCCGCCATCAGCCCCAGAAACTAGGCCGGCGGGCGGGCGAGCGCAGCCCGGGAGGCCCAGCGCCGCCAGCCGCTCGGCGAGGTAGCGGGCGAAGCTGGGGGCCCTGGCCGGGTAGGGGCGGGGCCCTCGTCGCGTCCTTCCGAACTCCGGGGGCGTATAGCCCCCGTTTACTACTCCCCACTAAGGCCTTTGCCGATGCCCACGCTCCCCCGCCCCGCCGTGCCCGCCCCCTTCGACGTTGACGCGCGCCTGCGTTGGGTCGAGCACGTGGCCCGCCTCATGGACAGCCAGTTCCGGCTGCCCGGCACCCGTTTCCGCTTCGGCCTCGACCCCTTGCTCGGCCTCATTCCCATCGTGGGCGACCTGTCGTCAACCGCCGTGTCAGTCGTCTTGCTGCTGACCATGCTGCGCCACGGCGCCAGCGGGGCAGTGGTGGTGCGCATGGCCCTCAACATTTTGCTTGACACCGTCGTCGGAGCGGTTCCTGTCCTCGGCAACGTGTTCGATTTCGCCTACAAAAGCAACGAGCGCAACGTGGCCCTGCTGCGCCGCCACTACGCCGAGGGTCGGCACACGGGCAGTGGCAAAGGCCTAGTGGCCTTGTTGTTGCTGGCTTTCCTGGCAGTTGCGGGCCTGGTGGCCTGGGGCAGCGTGGCGCTGATCGGTTGGGTGTGGCATTACTTTAGCGCCCATCCCATCCTGAGTACCTAGCGCTGATAACAGCAAGCCCCGGCACCAAGCCGGGGCCCACCAAAAGCCAGAACGCAATCAACCAAGCGCGGCGGCGCAGGGCGGGCGAGCCCTTGAACCAAGTAATCCAAGGGCTGGAAAACCAGCAATGCCCGCACCACCCCGGGCGTAGCCTCTGCCTGTTGGGTAGGTTGCCTCGCCGCTGCGGCCCCACTTTCGCGCTCCCATACGCTGCTCATGCAACAACTACAATTACTTGCCCGCACCGGGGCCCTAGCGCTGTTGGCACTGCTAGCCACGGCCTGCGCCACCATCGATGTCGCGCCTACGCAGGCCCCCAACCAGTCCACTTTCCCCGAGCACCTGACCCTCGGCAACCCCAGCGGCGCCACCACCGACGCGGCCTACCCCACCAATTACCTCCTTTCAAAGCCGCAGTACGCCCTTTCGTACCACCGCGACCAAGGCAAGCCGAACTGGGTGAGCTGGCACCTGAGCAGCTCCTGGGTCGGCAGCGCCGCCCGCCAAGACGATTTCCGGCCCGACGCCGACCTGCCCGCTGCCTGGTACCGCGTCACCGCCAGCAGCTACGCCGGCTCGGGCTTCGACCGCGGCCACAACTGCCCCAGCGCCGACCGCACCAGCACCGCGGCCAACAATTCGGCCACGTTCCTCATGAGCAACATGATGCCCCAGGCCCCCCGCAACAACCAACAAACCTGGGCCAACTTGGAGAACTACGCCCGCACCTTGCTGGGCAGCGGCCACGAACTCTACCTCATCTGCGGCAGCTACGGCAAAGGCGGCACCGGTACCGAAGGGTACGCCACCACCCTCGACAACGGCCGCGTCACCGTCCCGTCCCACTGCTGGAAGGTCGTGGTCGTCCTGCCCGTTGGCAGCAACGACGCCGCCCGCGTGTCCGGCAGCACCCGCGTCATTGCCATCGACACCCCGAACGACAACTCGCTCCGCACGGACTGGGGTACCTACCGCACCAGCGTCGACGCCATCGAAGCCGCCACCGGCTTAGACCTCCTGTCGGCGGTACCCGTCGGTATCCAGCAAACCATTGAAGCCAAGACAGACAACGGGCCAACCAGCTAATGCATTACCGCCTGTCGTACCATAGGCCCTTTATTCAGTGATGGCTCCGTCCACCGTCGGCAAGTCATCCAAGTACTTCATCCAAAGCACTTTTGCTCAAACGAGCTTGCTCGATGCCTATGCGGGAAAATTCACTTTCTCTTCGAGTCGTGCCCAACCGGCGGTTGAGCGCATTCATCCCATACTCGAGAGCGAAGACCAGCCTACGTAAATGGGGTAAAAGCATGTAGCTAAAAACGTTGACCAGCATCACGAACGCCTGTATGTGAGCAACCACTACGATCGTGAGCACAAAGGCCGCGCAAATCTATTCCAAGCGTTGGGCCACGAAGCGAGGCGGGCAATTGACTCCAGCATAGACTGTATAATACGCTAGTAATAGCAGGACCAGATTTCACTCCACGTTCTCCGCCAAGGGAGCGGCTATTGGTTCATCACGATGAAGCTGTAAGCATTCCACGCAACAGCGCCCTCAACCTCCCTTCGCCATGAGCCCCGTTAAGTTTGCGGCCGGTGCCGCCCCAATGACTGGCCGCCGTTTTAATTTACGTTTTCCCCTTCCTCAACCGGCAGAAAAATGAAACTCACGCTTCTCCTCACGGCCGCGCTGGCGGCTTTGGCCCTGCAAGCCCCGGCCCAAACCACCCCCGCCCCGCGCGCGGCCGCCGACCAGATTCCCACCAGCAAGGGCCCCCTCACGGTGCAGCCCATCACCCACGGCAGCGTGGTGTTCACCTGGAACGGCAAGACCATCTACGTCGACCCCTACGGCGGGGCCGCCGCCTACGCCGGGCTGGCCGCGCCCGACGTCATCCTCCTCACCGACATCCACGGCGACCACCTCGACCCCCAGACGCTGGCGGGCCTCTCCGTGGGCAAGGCCCTAATGGTCGTGCCCCCAGCGGTGGCCGAGAAGCTGCCCGTGGAGTACAAAGCCCAGGTTCGCGTCCTGCGCAATGGCCAGCGGCTCGACACGCTGGGCCTGCGCGTGTCGGCCATTCCGATGTACAACCTGCCCGAAGCCGCCGACGCGCCGCATACCAAGGGCCGGGGCAACGGCTACGTGCTGAACCTGGGCGGCAAAAACGTCTACCTCTCCGGCGACACCGAAGACATCCCCGAAATGCGCGCCCTGAAGAATATCGACGTGGCCTTCGTGTGCATGAACCTACCCTACACCATGGACGTGAACCAGGCCGCGCAGGGCGTGCTGGCCTTCAAGCCGGGCATCGTGTACCCCTACCACTACCGCGGCCAGAACGGCCTGAGCGACGTGGCCAGCTTCAAGAAAACCGTGAACGCGGCCAACAAGAAGATTGACGTGCGCCTGCGCAACTGGTACCCGGCCGCCCCGTAACGCAACGCCAACCACCTCCTGCCAGGCGCCGGCCGGGGCCCTCCCGTGCAAAAACTTCTTTAGGTAAACGGTCCTGCCAGCGCAAAGCACCCTGTCGGCCCCCGGGCTATTAACCTAACTTTCGTATTCTCAACCCCACTCCCGACCTTCCGCTGCCTTGATGCCCACGGCCCCGCCCTTTCCCGACCTGCTGCCTGTTTTCAACGCCCAGCCCGGCGCCACCTTGCTGCTGTCGCCCGGCTGGGTAATTGTGGGGGCCAGCGACGACTACCTGGCCGCGACCCTTACCGAGCGGGCCACCCTTATCGGGCGGCACATTTTCGACGCCTTCCCCGACAATCCCGCAACCCCCGAAGCCAACGCCGTGGCCAACGTGCGCGCCTCGCTGGCCCAGGTCATGGCCACCAAGCAGCCGCACGAGATGGCCCCGCAGCACTACGACGTGCCCGACCCCACCCAGCCCGGCCAGTTCGTCGAGCGCCACTGGAAGCCGCGCCACACGCCCGTGCTCGACGCGGCCGGCCAGGTGCAGTTCATCATCCAGTCCGTGCGGGACATCACCGCCGAGCGCCTGGCCGCGCGGCAGCTGCGCGAAAGCCAGGCCAGCGAGCAAGCGGCCCGCGCCGACGCCGCGCAGCAGCGGATCGAATTCCAGCACTTCATCGCGCAGGCCCCGGTGGCCGTGGCCGTGTACCACGGGCCCCAGCACCGCATCGCCATGGCCAACGCCACCACGCTGGCCATCTGGGGCCGCCCCCTGGAGGAGGTGCTGCACCGGCCCGTGTTCGAGGCCCTGCCCGAAACCGCCACGCCCGAGGTTGTCGCCCTCTTCGACCGGGTCTTCACCACCGGCACCGCCCACACGGCCTACGAGCAGGCCAGCACCCTCCACCGCCACGGGCGGGCGGAGCAGGTGTACTGGAACATCGTGTTTGAGCCCCAGCGCGACGCCGACGGCCGCATCAGCGGCCTGTTCACCGTGGGCACCGACGTCACCGAGCAGGTGCGGGCCCGCCAGCAGGTGGAGCAGCTCAACCAAGAGCTCGAAACCCGCGTGCAGCAGCGCACCGAGCAAGTGCGGGCGCAAAGCCAGCGCCTCGAGCGCTTATTTACGCAGGCGCCGGCGGCCATCTGCATCCTGGCCGGGCCGGAGCTGACCTACGAGCTGGTCAATCCCATCTACCAGCAGTTTTTTCCGGAGCGCCAGCTGCTCGGTAAACCCCTGCGGGAAGCCCTGCCCGAGTTGGCCGACCACGCCGCCTACCACACAATGCGGCGGGTGTTCGAAACCGGCGAGACCCTGTGGCAGCAGGCCCTGCACGTGCCCCTGGCGCGCACCGCCGACGGGGTCTTGGAAGACCGCTACTTCAACTACCTCCAGCAGGCCCGCTACGACGAGCAGGGCCGCATCGACGGCGTGCTCGTCTTCGGCTTCGAGGTGACGGACTTGGTACAGGCCCGCCAGCAGGCCGAGGCCCTGCAGGCCCAGGTGCTGGCCGCCGCCGAGCGTCAGCTGCAGCAGCGCGAAGCTTTCTACCAGCTATTTGAGCAAACCCCCGCCGCCATCTGCATCCAGCGCGGCCCGGAGCACCGCTACGAGTACGCCAACGCGGCCTACCAGGCCTTTTTCCCCGGCCGGGAGCTGCTGGGCCGGACGGTGGCCGAGGTGCTGCCCGAAACCGTGGACAGCGGCGTGGTCGCCCTGCTCGACGGCGTGTACTAAACCGGCGAAACGTACTACGGCTACGAGTTGCCGCTGCTCATTGCCCAGCCCGAAGGCCCGCCGAAGCAGATGTACTTCACCTTCACCTACCAGGCCTACCGCGAAAACGGCGAAATCGTGGGTATCTCCACCTTCGCCTACGACGTGGCCCCGCAGGTGCTGGCCCGCCAGGAGCGCGAGGCGCAGCGCGAGCAGCTATACGCCCTGTTCATGCAAGCCCCCGCCGCCATCTGCATCCTCGGCGGCGACGACTTGGTGTACGAGCTGGTCAACCCCAACTACCAGGACCTGTTCCCGGGCCGTGCGCTGCTGGGCCGTTCCGTCCTCGACGCCCTGCCCGAAATCGCCGGCCACGCCGTGTACCAGGGCTTTCGCGCCGTGTACGCCACCGGTATCGCGCGCGAGGAGAAAACCCTGCTCATCCCCCTGGCCCGGCCCAGCGACGGAGCGCTGGAAGACCGCTACTTCAACTACCTCCAGCAGGCCCGCCGCGACGCCCACGGCCGCATCGATGGCGTACTCGTCTTCGCGTTTGAAGTCACCGAGCAGGTACGCGCCCGCCAGGCCAGTGAGGCCAGCGCCCGGCAGCTGCGCGACATCACCGATGCCCTGCCCGTGCTTATCGGCTACCTCGACCGCGACGAAAAGTACCGCTTTGCCAGCGAAGCCTACCGCGCCTGGTTCCACCAGGACCCGACCGCCTTGCTCGGCCAGCCCATCCGCCAGGTAGCCGGCGAAATCGCCTACCAAAACATCCGGGGTTATGTGGCACAGGCCCTGGCCGGCGAGCGGGTAGACTTCGAAACCGCCATGCCCTTTCGCCCCGATTTTGCGAAGGTTATTCGCACCACCTACGTGCCCGACGTGCAGCACGGCCAGGTGGTGGGCTGCTACACGCTCGTATTCGACATCACTGAACAGACCGAGGCCCGCCGACAGGTAGAATCTCTCAACCAGGAGTTGGCCGCCATCAACGAGGAGCTCACGGCCACCAACGAAGACCTGCATGAGTCTAATACCCAACTCACGCGCACCAACGTGGACTTGGACAATTTCATCTATACTGCCAGCCACGACCTCAAGGCCCCCATCTCCAACATTGAGGGCCTGCTCTACTTGCTGCAGGAAGAGCTGCCCTCGGCCGTAATCCAGGACGACGCGGTCGGCCCTGTCCTGACCCGCATGCTCGACGCGGTGGAGCGCTTCAAGCGCACCATTGACCACTTAACGGAGGTATCCAAGCTGCAAAAAGAGCACGCCGCCGACGCAGTCGCGGTCAACCTGGCCGCCGTGGTCGAGGACGTGCGCCAGGACCTTCTGCCGCTGCTGCAGGCCACCGGCGCCAAGCTGGTGGTCGACGTGCCGGCTCTGCCCGCCATCCAGTTCTCCGAAAAAAACCTGCGCAGCATCGTCTACAACCTGCTCACCAACGCCGTTAAGTACCACTCGCCCGCCCGGCCTCCGCACGTCGACGTGCGGGCCCACGTGCGCCCCGGCCACACCGTATTTGAAGTGCACGACAACGGCCTGGGCATCGCGCCCGACCAACTGCCCCGGCTCTTCGGCATGTTCCAGCGCTTCCACGACCACGTCGAGGGTTCGGGCATTGGCCTGTACATGGTCAAGCGCATGGTTGAGAACGCCGGCGGCCGCATCGAGGTCCACAGCCAGCTCGGGGCTGGCACCACCTTCTTTGTGTTCCTGCCCCACACCACCCCCGCCGGCGCGGCCCCTTTTCCCGCCTACCGCCCTTCCTGAAGTCATGGCCGTCCTTTCCTGCACCCTGCTCGTCGACGACGACACCACCACCAACTTCCTTAACCAAACCCTGCTCCGGCGCATGGCCGTCAGCGACCAAGTGCTGGTGGCCGTCAATGGGCAGCAAGCCCTCGACCTGCTGCATGCCCACTGCGCGCCGCCCGCGTCGCCCAACTGCCCGGCCCTGATTCTGCTCGACATGAAGATGCCGCGCATGAACGGCTTCGAGTTCCTGCAGGCCTACGCCCAGCGGTCCGAACGAGAAAACCCCGCGGTTGTCATCATCATGCTCACCACCTCCCTCAACCCGGGCGACGTGGCGCAGATGCAGGGCCTGCCCATTGCCGGCTACCTCACCAAGCCCCTGACCCGCGACAAAGTCAACCAGGTGCTGCAGGAGCACTTTGGCCACGCCGCCGCTAGCTAACCGGCGACACTTGGCCAAACCAAAACGAGCGGCCCAGCTGGTCCGCTCTCCCCGTTTCGAAGTTGATTGCCGCCAACCCCAGCATCAACTCAAAGTGCGCCGCGCTCTGCGGGGCGGCCACATCGGTCAAGCCGTTGAGGCTGGGCAGGCCGATGGTTAAGTACGCGCCGGCCGCGGCCGTGGTGTGGGCCCCGAAGAAGATCTGGCCCAGCGACGCGGCGGCGTGGAAGTCGAAGCCCACCAGTTCCAGGGCGTTGTCCTTGTCCATCACCCGGGCCCCGCGGTCGTTGGTTTCGTCCATGCCGACGATGGCGCGGGTCTTCTGCGTCTTCATGGAACGAAGCTAGCGGGATCCCGGCCTGAATTATCTTCGCAGTGCCCCATTTGCCCCCCTCTCGCCCCCGTATGCCCCCGCTCCGAATCTGCATTTATTCCAAAGACGTGGCCGCCCTCACTGGCCGCAGCTACGATGCCGCCAAGCGCCTGCTGCGCCAGGCCCGCGCCGCCGCCGGCAAGCCCGCCGGGGCCCTGCTCACCGTGGCCGATTTCTGCCACCACACCGGCCTCGACGAGCAGCAGGTCACCGCCGCCCTCAACCCACCGCTGCGCCGCGCCGCCTGAGCCCCGCGACCATAGCGCGAGCATGGCGGAAGCATGGCGCGAGTATGAGAACGGTATGCGCCGCGCCCCAAAGACGCGCGCTGCCAGCCACCGCAGCGCGCGGGCTAATGGTGGCTAAGCCTCCAGCTTTTGGCCCTGAATGGCCGCCGCCATCAGCGCCGGAAACCGGGCCGGCGTGCAAGCGAAGCTCGGGATGCCCAGCGCCGCCAGTTGCTCGGCTAGGTGGCGGTCGAAGCTGGGGGCCCCGTCGTCGCTCAAGGCCAGCAGCACCACGAAGGCGACGCCGGCGGCCTTGAGTGCCGCCGCGCGCTTGATCAGCTCCCGCGCGTTGCCGCCCTCGTAGAGGTCGGTGACCAGCACCAGGATGGTGTCGGTGGGGCGGGTGATGAGCTGCTGGCAGTAGGTGAGGGCCAGGTTGATGTCGGTGCCGCCGCCCAGCTGCACCCCAAACAGCAAATCCACCGGGTCGTGCAGGTTTTCGCTTAAGTTCACCACCGCCGTGTCGAACACCACCATGTGCGTCTTCACCGCCTTCAGCGAGGCCAGCACCGCCCCGAACACGCCCGCGTACACCACCGACGAGGCCATCGAGCCGCTCTGGTCCACGCACAGCACAATCTCCTTCAGCGCCTGCCCGCGCCGGCCGTAGCCCACCAGCCGTTCCGGAATCACGGTTTTGTGGGCCGCCTGGTAGTGGCGCAGGTTGGCCTTGATGGTGGCGCCCCAGTCGACTTCGTGGTAGCGGGGGCGCGGGTTGCGCACGGCCCGGCTTAGGGCCCCCTGCACGGCCTGGCGTAAGGGGTTGGTCAGTTTCTGCTCCAGCGCGCGCACCACCTTGGTGATGACCTCGCGGGCCGTGGCCTTGGCTTTCTGCGGCATCACCCGGCCCAGCGCCATCAGCGTGCCCACCAGGTGCACGTCGGCCTGCACCGTGCGCAGGATTTCGGGCTCCAGCAGCAGCTGGTTCAGGCCCAGGCGCGTCATGGCGTCCTGCTGCATCACGGCCACCACCTCGGCGGGGAAGTATTCGCGGATGTCGCCCAGCCAGCGGCTCACGCGCGGGGCCGAGCCGCCCAGCCCGGCCTTGCGCGCGGCCTTGTCGCCGTCGTAGAGGGCCGTTAGCACGTCGTCCATGCGCCCGTAGTCGGGCGGCAGGGGCACGGCGTTGGCCGCATCGGCGGCGCTGCCCAGCACAAGTTTCCAGCGGGTGGTATTCATGGCAGTAGCGCGTTAATTGGCGTCGACGTGGAGGCGGTGTTTGCCACAGTGCTGGCATTGAAATAAATAGCCGGTCATGTCGCCGTCCTTGTGCATATGGTGCTGAATTGTGTCTTCGCCCCAGCCGCTGGCCACGGCGTCGTCCCGAACTTCGGCCCATACCGGCGCCAGCTCTTTGCTGCCCACGTACCCCAGAAAAATACAGGCCTCCCCGCAGTGGCCGAGCCAAACGTCGCCTTGCCAGGAGGCGTAGCCCGGCGTGTGGCTGCTCACCTGCTCCATCGATGACGGCGACATCGGCGGTCCTAAGCCAGTTGGCCCAGGATTTAAGCCTTCAAAATCAGAGACGAACGACCCGCTGTACTTCTCGGCGGCGCTGCCGTCGGCAATGCACCAAGGGCAAAGAGTGTCTACCTCAGCTTTGCAGTATAGGCCGCCCGT
The DNA here is from genome assembly GCF_006439025.1 of Hymenobacter nivis. Taxonomy (GTDB): domain Bacteria; phylum Bacteroidota; class Bacteroidia; order Cytophagales; family Hymenobacteraceae; genus Hymenobacter; species Hymenobacter nivis_A. The sequence continues at coordinate 338,890 of NZ_RCYZ01000007.1, read as the reverse complement.
GTAATAGAAGTCCCGTACCTGGTCACAGCATTGGCACGTTATAGCTCGCTGCTCAATAATGCCCAGTGAATAAGCATTGGGGCTATAAAAGAAATCGGGTGGGGTCATGGTTGATACGTCTCCTGAAAAATCAAACCGCGACAGAATCCCCCAGCAGCACGCGCAGCCCCGGCAGCACACGCGCCCCGCGTTCCCAGTCGAAGTCCACGGCCGCCGCGCTCGTCGCCAGTGCTTTCGGGTCCGTCCCGGCCAGCTCCAGCAGCTGCCGCCGCTCGGGCAGCGAAAAGTCGGTGAAGGCCCGGCGCAGCAGCGGCACGATTTCGCGAAAAGTATCCTCCGGCAGGGCCCCCAGCCAGGCGTCGAGTAGGGCGAATAATTCGTGATGGTGAATGAGCAGCAAACCGCTGCCGCGCAAAAAGCCCTCGATCCACGCCGTGGCGTAGTCGGTGGGTTGGGCGGGGGCCAGGGCCAGGCCGAGCGTGGTGGCCGTGGCGTCGGCATCGGCGTGCTGGGCATCGAAGAGGAAGCGGGCGGCGGCCCCGGCCAGCAGGCCGTTGCTGGCGGCGTTGCGCTGCACTGCCGCCAGGGCCCCGTACCAGGCCGCTTCGTGCGCCGGCTGCTCGAGTAGGCGCAGGGCCTGGTGGGTGGCCTCCAGGCGCGCGAGCAGTGGGCGGGCCGCGTCGTAGTCGAGGCCGGCGCAGGCCGCGGGCAGGCCGATGCAGAGGCGCGGCACCAGCTGGTCCACTACCTGGGCCACCTGGGCCGTGTCGGTGCGGCGCACGTTGCCGTAGCGCAGCACCTGCACCAGCGGGGGCAGCGCGGCCAGCAGGTGCGTCACGTCGCGGGTACCGGCCCCAATGGTTTCGAGGCGCGCCACCAGCGCCGGAATGGCGGGCCCCAGGTCGGCGCGCAGGGCTTCTTCCAGCAGCGCGCTCACGGCCTCCAGGCCGGTGGCTTCGGCGGCGCGGGCGGTGGCGCGGGCCGCCGCGGCGCCCAGCACCGTGTTGCCCCACCGGCCGGCTTCGATGACGGCCAGGGCCATTTCAGGCGCCCACGCCAGCCGCCACAGCTCGTGGAAGGTGCCGCGCTGGCCGCTCACGGCCTCCGGCTCGCCCCACTTAATATCCAGCAGGCGCAGGCGGTGCAGCAGGTGGCTGCGGTCGAGCTGCGCGGCCTGGCGCAAATCCAGGTCGAGCGGCTTGGGCAGGGCTTCGGGCTTGAGGCGTAGGCTTTTCTGCTGCTGGGCCAGGTCCTGCTGCAGGGGGGTGGCGGGCAGGCCGGCGGGCACTTCGCCCAGCTTCTCGCCGATGACTAGGGCCCGGTGCACCAGGGCCAGCGGCTCGGCGTAGCCCCCGCCCAGGATGGCCACGGCCGCCTCCTGCAGCTCGTCAATGCCCGGCAGCGCCAGCCCGCGCACGGCGGCCAGGGCCCCGGCCAGCCGCACGCCCTCGATGGCGTGGGCCGAGGAGGCGTCCACGTCCTGCCCGCGCAGCAGGCGCGTGGCCTGCACCATCCAGTGCGTCAGCACTTCGGCCCGGGGCTGGGCAAACAGCAGCTCGTACCAGGCCGGCGAGAGCACCCCGGCCCCGTAGCCCGAGCTCAGCGACAGCCGCTCGTAGGTCCACGGAATCCAGGTGGTTTCGGTGGGCACCTTTTTCAGGCCCTTCAGCCGGGCTTTGTCCTCTTTCTTGAGCAGCTCGGGCCGCAGCACCGGCGCGTGCCAGGCCCCGCACACCACCGCCACGCGGGCGTAGCCCTGGGCCAGGGTGGCGCGCAGGGTTTCGCGCATGAAGGCCTCGCGTAGCAGGGTTTCCTCGCTTTCGGGGCGGGCCAGCTCTTCGCGTAGCGCCATCATCAAATCCAGCACCACGGCGAAGGTATCGGCGTTGCCGGGGGCGTGCTCCAGGTGGGTTTCCCACCACTGCTCCGAATCGGTGTAGCCCGCCAGCCGGGCGATGTAGGCCACCGGGTCGGCTTCCAGGGCGTCGTCGGGCGCCGCTGCCGTGGGGCCCTCCGCGGCGGGTTCGGGCGCGGCGTCGCCCGGCGTTGCCTCCCCGGTGGGCACCGGCTCCGTCGCGGCCGGGGCGCCCGCGGCCGTACCATCCGGCGCATCGGCCACCGCGTCCCGCATCCCAAACCGCAGCGTCATTGGCAAGTCCATGCAGCGCACGTGGGCCCCGTGGCGGGCGCACCAGTGCACCGCCTGCCACTCGGGCGAAAACGTGGCAAACGGCAGAAACGAGGCCTGGCCCTGCTGCTTGGGGTTGTACACGAGCAGCGCCACGGGCGGCATTAGCTCCGGGTGGGTGGCGGTGGCCAGGGCCGCTTCCGCATCGGCGGGGCACTCCAGCAGCACGAGGTCGGGCTGGAAGTCGTCGAGCGCCGCTACGAGGCTGGCCGCGCTGCCGGGGCCGTGGTGGCGAATGCCGAACAGGCGCAGGTCGGTGGGCATTGGTAGGACTAGTTTTTCTTAAAGGCGTTTATTGCAAAACCTGCAATAGAGCCAATTATTGTTATGATTAGCCCTGATGTCCAAATAATTACTTGGTCAATTCTTTCTTTTAAACTGTTCAACTTAATTTCGCTTATCTCTTTCTCTTTTGCGATTGAACTTGCTAATTCCTTGAATTGAAAATTAATTTCTTGTATTTTTAATAACTTATCGGGTGAATTTGTTATTATTTTTTCAATGGATACTAATCTGTTGTCTATATCAGATATTTTCTGGTTTGGCTTTGTGAGTACCGAATCTATGCTGCGGGACTTCGTATCTAAAAATTGTAAATCTTTGATTTCCTTTTTTAATAAATTAATTTCGGCTTGATATTTATTTTCCGGTTCTATAAATATGGATTTTAAGTTGAAATTATAAACGATGGCGATAAAAGATATCCCTAATCCTAAGCTAATTAATGCGCTTTGTGCGATATTTATTGTAAGTTCTCTTCTGTTCTTATAGATTTTTTTCTCTGATATATTTGAAACATTTTTTATATCTGCTTGTGATTTAGATTGTAATGTTGTATAATCTGGAAAATCAGCAGCTTTTATTTTTTTCCATCCTTCATCTATAAGAATGTAGATTTCTAAATCTTTATTTTCATCAACTGTAACAAGATAGGCTGGTAGCCCTTCAATATCAATTAGGTTTAAATATGACTTTACTTGTTCCTCTGCTCCCGATAATATTGTTTTATTGTTTTTATATTTAAACTCTACAATTGCAAGATAGTTATTGAAGTCAACGTCTAAAATTATTAAATCCACAATACCACGCACGCTCCTTTTTTCACCCTGTTGCGATGTAAGCGGAGCTTCAAGCATCAGCGATAATCTGGGATAACCTTTTGTTGTAAGGAAATCTATGAATCCCATGATGATTTCTGTTTCTCGCATCTTACTATGGGTTTATTGGTTGTGATTTTGGTTTAATTGCAATACTATTAACTACTACTCCACCACTTCCCGACAAGCCCTATACAAATCCTTCCAGCCGTCGCGCTCCTTGACCACGGTTTCCAGGTATTCGAGCCACACCACGCGGTCGGGGGCGGGGTCTTTGATGACGGCGCCCATGAGGCCGGCGGCCAGGTCGTGGGCGCGCAGGGTGCCGTCGCCGAAGTAGGCGGCCAGGGCCAGGCCTGCGTTCATCACCGAAATGGCCTCGCCGGTGCTCAGCGTGCCGGTGGGTGACTTGAGCTTGGTTTTGCCGTTGTCCGTCACGCCCGCCCGCAGCTCGCGGAACACCGTCACCAGGCGGCTGATTTGCTCCAGCGCGGGGGCCTCCACGGGCAGTTGCAGGGCCTTGCCTTGCTTGGCCACCCGCGTCTGCACGATGTGCACTTCCTCGGCCAGCGTGGCGGGCAGCGGCAGCACCACGGCGTTGAAGCGGCGGCGCAGGGCGCTGCTCAGCTCGTTCACGCCCCGGTCGCGGTCGTTGGCCGTGGCGATGACGTTGAAGCCCTGCGTGGCCTGGATTTCGGTGCTCAGTTCGGGGATGGGCAGCACCTTTTCCGAGAGCATGGTCAGCAGCGTGTCCTGCACGTCGGAGGGGATGCGCGTGAGCTCCTCGATGCGCACGAGCTGGCCGGCCTGCATGCCCTTGTAGAGCGGGCTGGGCACCAGGGCCCCCAGCGAGGGGCCCTCGGCCAGCAGGCGGGCGTAGTTCCAGGAGTAGCGCAGGCTGTCTTCGGCGGTGCCGGCGGTGCCCTGTACCAGCAGGTTGGTGTGCCCGCTGATGGCCGCCGTCAGGTGCTCGCTCACCCAGCTTTTGGCCGTGCCGGGCACGCCCAGCAGCAGCAGGGCGCGGTCGGTGGCCAGGGTAGCCACGGCAATTTCCATCAGCCGCCGCTGGCCGATGTACTTGGGTTCGATGGCGAAGCCGTTGTCGAGCGTGCCGCCGAGCAGGTACGTCACCACGGCCCAGGGCGAGAGCTGCCAGTTGGGCGGCTTGGGACGGTCGTCGGCGGCCTTCAGGGCGGCCAGCTCCTCGGCGTAGAGGTCTTCGGCGTGGGGGCGCAGCAGTGCGGTGGGCAGGGGAGAAGCCATGCGGAAGCGTTAGAAGAGGGAAGGCGTGGGAGGTTCGGTGAGGCTGGCGGCGAGCTGCTGGCGGAAGCGCACCGACTCGAAAAACTGCTCGACCAGCTGGACAACGGGCGGGTACGTGGCGGCCAGGGGCCCCAGCACCTCCGTGCACGCGGGCAGCTGGTCGTCGGGCACGTAGCTGGCCAGGCGGTAGAGCAGCGTCGAAAGCCGCTGGTGGGGCTCGCCGTACGGGTTGGTCACGGCCGGCGCCAGCCCGTGGGCAATGCTGCGCAGCGCGGCCTGCACAAGGTCGGCGGGCCACGGCGCGAAGATGTAGTTCAAGAATTCCGGCAAAAACGCTGGTACGTCGCTGGTGCGCGGCGGCAGTAGCGTGCGCAGCAGCGCGATTTTCTCCGCGTCGCTCAGCAGCCAGGCCAGGTGCGCGGCTTGCTGGTGGTGCAACAGGCCGGGCTGGACGAAGTGGCGCAGCAGCAACGGCGCCACGAACGCCTTATCCTGGTGCAGGTACGCGGCCCGTGCCCAGGCGCGGAGCAGCAGGGGGCCCCAGTCGGTGGCTTCGGCCAGGACCAGCAGTTCCTCAGCCGTTACCTGCAAGTGCGCGGCCCAGCGGCTGGGCGGCAGCAGCGCCAGCAGCTGGCCCAGCCACCCGGCCCGTTCCCCGCCCTCGAAACTGGTGGTCTTCTGCTCGATGCCGTCGGCTTGCCACGCTTTATCCCAGGCCTCAGGCAATTCCACCAGCAGCTTGTTGCGGCCCAGCAGCGGGCGTTTCATCGTCAGCAAAGGCAAGGCCCGCTGCCAGAGCCGCTCCACCAGTTCCGCGCCGGGCAGGCGCACCAGCAGCGGCACCACGGTTTGGCGCACCTCCTTGCTTTTGGAAGTCAAGTAACTAAGCAGCAGCGGGGCGTCGGCCGCCGTTACCGTATGCTCCAGCTCGCCCAGCAGCGCGGCCTGGGTTGCGGCGGGCTCGGCTGGCAGCGCTGCGGCCAGCAATTGCCGCGCCTGCTCCGGGTCGTCCTTGTGCAGAAGTTCAATGAAGAACCGGCGCTGGTGCAGGTTGCCCGTTTCCCACGTCGCCGGGTCCCGGGAGGTGTGCCGGGGCATCAGCACGGCGTGCCAGTCGGGGTTTTGCTGCGCCAGCCACTGCCCCCGTTCCCCCAGTAGCGCCGACATCGTGCCGGGCAGGTGCAGCCGGAAATCGGCGTTGTTCAGCGCCGCCACCAGCAAGCCCGGGGGCACCAGGCGCTTATGCTCTTCCATCTGCGTCCAGTAGCCGGTGCGAAATGCCACAAAGCGGCTGCCCGCCAGCAGCGCGCGGAAGCATTCAGTGCCCAGGGGCCCCAGCGGTTGCCAAGCCTCGGCCGGCGCGGGCGCGGGCGGCGCCCCGGCCGCAGCCGGCGGCCGGAAGCCAGCCTTCTGCATCAGGGCCAGGGCCCCCGCCCCCAATAAGAGCCGTTGTTCAGGCCCGTCGGCGGGAGTAGTGATGCCCGGCAGGGCCGGTAGTACTTCGCCGCTCTGGCGGGTGCCCAGCAGGCCGATGCGCAGCAGCTGAGAAAATGCCGGGTAATCGGCAGCTGCCGCTGCTTCCCCCACCGCGCCCGCCGCCACGTCGGAAACCGATACCGGTGCGGCAGGTGCTGCGCCCCCAGGGCCCCCAACGGCTAGTTCTGGTCGTTGAGCAGCCTCCGCTTCGGGCTCAGGTTGGCAGGGCCAGCTGTTCAACGGGCGGAACGCCCGGCCGTCCCATTCGCCGAACAGCGTCATGGGATGGCCGCCGCTCTGGGCCAGCAATTCCCAAGGGGCCTCGGCGCTGGCAAAGCGCAGGGGCAGGCCCCCAGATTCGGCTGGGTGCTGGAGCAGCCAAGTTCCGTCGGGCTGCCGCACCGGCACCACCGGGGCCAGGGTGGCGGGCCACTCCCGCAGCCATGGCTGGCTGGCCAGGGCCGTGGCGTATTCGTCCAGCAGTTGGCTGGGCCGCTGGGCCGGGGGCGCGGCTGCCAGCGAAGCCGTCCCCGCAAAGGCCAGCGCCGCCGGCGTGGCGCGCAGCGGCAGCGGGCCGGGGTAAAACAACAGGCCCCCCGCGTAGCAGCCGTGCGGCGCCAAAGGCGTGGCGAAAGACTGGCGGCCAAACGCAAATTCCAGCACCAGCGCGTGGCGCCCCGTGGCCCGGCCCCGTAGCCAGCTGCGGCGGGCCGTGAGGCGGTCTTCCTCCCAAGTAAACTGCCCCAGCACTCGCCACTCGTCGGCCACTGGCGGGGCTAGTGCGGGCAGAGCTTCCTTCTTTAGGCTTACGCCCACTTGTTGCAGCACCTCCTGCTGGGTGGCAGCGAGCAGCTGCGCCCGGTTCTGGAAGGCGCGCACCAGCCAGTACACCTCGCCCAGGCGGGCCAGCAGGCGGGCGGGCCAGTCGGCGTGGGCGTGGCGCCACGTGGCCAGCTCCCGCACCGTGGCCGCCAGGCCGGGCAGCTGGTTGTCCACCAAGCGGGCCGCCTGTCTTTCCCAAAACGTAGCAGGTTGTTGGTCGAGCGTGGCCAGCCCGTTGCGCACCAAGTCCAGCAGCCAGGTTTCCAACTCGTCGGCGCCCTGCGCCATGCGGGCCAGCCGGGCGGGCGTTACCTCTTCCCCCGGTTCCGCCGCGGCTGGCTGCGCCGGCTCCGCTGCGTCGGCCGCCACGACCGCCCCGGCCGGTTCGCCCGCCAGCGCCCGGGGCCCCGGGCCAGCTTTGTCCACCTTCTTTTCCTGCATCTGCTGGCGTTTCGCCAGCCATTCCGCCAACCAAGCGGGCTCCGTCGAACCAGTAAAAAGCGCGGGCTGACGGGCTAGCAACAGCAGCAGGCCCGCCCCGTGCTTGCACGGAAACACCCGGCTCGGGCAGGAACACTTAAAAGCGGGTTCGCGCAGGTCGATGCCCGTCAGGTACGGCTTGGCGCCGCTGCCGGCGCACTCGCCCCACGCCGTGGCATCGGTGCGGCCCACGTTGGCCCACTTAGCCGGCTGGGCCAGCGGTTGCCCGCGCTGCCAAGTGCCCGCATTGGTCACGAAGGCCCGTGCCTGGTCTTCGGAGTAGGAAATCATTCGGTGGGAAGGGCAGAGGCGGCGCGCATTGCGGCACAAAGTAGCAAGGGAAATGAAATCCTCGTTCCTCCCCGCGTCTGTCCCCCGCCTCAACAGCAACGAGGGGCCCCCATCGTTGCCATCTGCCCCCACCGGTAGTTGCAAAGCTTCCACTTCAGCCCACTATAGAAAGCGCCGCAGAAATAGCTATTAAATCTGTCCCCCGTAGCGTCCCCTCGAAGTGGAGTAAAAGAAAAAGGCCCTGTAAGTTAGATACTTACAGGGCCTTTTAATTAAACGGTGCGGTCTGGACGGGACTCGAACCCGCGACCTCCGCCGTGACAGGGCGGCATTCTAACCAACTGAACTACCAAACCGTTTACCGAGCTAGAAAAACCGTGTGTTTTTCCGTTTTGGTGATACAAAGGTAGGGAAACGAAATGGGCGTTTGCAAGCTGGGAGGCATTTTTTCTCTTGAAAGGGGGCCGTTTTGGAGCTTGTGACTTGTTTTTCAGGCTCATTGTTTTTTGGTAGGCGTCCCAACGGCGGATGATTTACCTTTGCCAACCGCTTTTTTGGCGGGTGGGAGGGCCCCCAGCGGCTGCTTCCTTTGTTCCGTACTTGCTTTTTATCTTCTCCCCCAGCCGTGCCTGCAATGCTACTCGATTTTGAACAACCCATCGCCGCCCTTGAAGGCAAGCTCCAGGAAATGCAAAAACTGGCCGCCGACAGCGACGTGGACGTGACCAACGCCGTGGCGGCGCTGGAAACCAAAATCAAAACCCTCAAGAAGGAAACCTACGCCAACCTCACGCGCTGGCAGCGGGTGCAGCTCTCGCGCCACCCCGAGCGGCCCTACACCCTGGACTACATCGGCGGCATGGCCGAGAAATTTGTGGAGCTGCACGGCGACCGCACCGTGGGCGACGACAAGGCCATGGTGGGCGGCTTCGGCGAGATTGACGGGCAGCCGGTGATGTTCATTGGGCAGCAAAAGGGCCACAACACCAAGCAGCGGCAGTTCCGCAACTTTGGCATGCCCAACCCCGAGGGCTACCGCAAGGCCCTGCGCCTGATGAAGCTGGCCGAGAAGTTCAACGTGCCCATCGTGACGCTGATTGACACGCCCGGCGCGTTTCCGGGGCTGGAGGCCGAGGAGCGGGGGCAGGGCGAGGCCATTGCCCGCAACCTCAAGGAGATGTTTATGCTGAAGGTGCCGGTGGTCTGCGTCATCATAGGAGAGGGCGCGAGCGGCGGGGCCCTAGGCATTGCCATCGGCGACCGGGTGCTGATGCTGGAAAATACCTGGTACTCGGTGATTTCGCCCGAGTCGTGCAGCAGCATCCTGTGGCGCTCGTGGGACTATAAGGAGCAGGCCGCCGAGGCCCTCAAGCTCACGGCCACCGACATGCAGAAGGCGGGCCTCGTGGACGGCATTGTGAAGGAGCCGCTGGGCGGGGCCCACACCGACCCGGAGGCCATGATTGCCACCCTGAAAAAGACGCTGCTCAAAACCCTCAAGGAGCTGGCCGCGGTGCCCGCCGCCGAGCGCATTTCGCAGCGCATCGACAAGTTTTCGGCCATGGGCGTGGTGGTAGAATAGGGCCCCGGTGGTCCCGAAAACGGCCCGTTTGGGAGCCGGCGCGGCTTCCGAACGGGCTTTTTCGTTTCTTGCCGCTCGTTCCTACCCATTCCCTCGTTTTTTGCCATGCAGATTCACGCCATTGATACCGGTTTGTTCAAACTCGACGGCGGCGCCATGTTCGGTGTGGTGCCCAAGTCGATGTGGCAAAAGGTGTACCCCGCCGATGCCAATAACTTGTGTACCTGGGCCATGCGCTCGTTGCTCATCGAGGACGGTGACCGGCTGACGCTCATCGACACGGGCTTGGGCGACAAGCAGGACGCGAAGTTTTTCAGCCGCGTCGATTACCAGCCCACCGGCGTGCTCGACCAGTCGCTGGGGGCCCTGGGTTTTGAGCGGGCCGACATTACCGACGTTTTTCTGACGCATTTGCACTTCGACCACGTGGGCGGGGCGGTGGCGCGCCGGCCCGACGGGGCCCTGGTGCCGGCCTTCCCCCGCGCCACGTACTGGAGCAACCAGGCGCACTGGGACTGGGCCACCCACCCCAACCCGCGCGAAAAAGCCAGCTTTCTGAAGGAGAACATCCTCCCGCTCCAGGAAAGCGGTCAGCTGCGCTTTATCGACCCCGCCGCTGGGGTGCCCGCCGGGCTGCCGTTCCGCGAGCTGCTGTTTGCCGACGGGCACACTGAGAAGCTGATGGTGCCCGTGCTGGAATACCAAGGGCGCACGCTGGCGTTTATGTCGGATTTGCTGCCCAGCGCTGCCCACCTGCCCTTGCCCTACGTGATGGGCTACGACATGCGCCCGCTGGTGACGCTGGCCGAGAAGGAAGCCGTGCTGGCCCGCGCCGCCGCCGAAAACTGGGTGCTGGTGCTCCAGCACGACCACCTCACCGAGGCCTGCACCGTGCAGCAAACCGAGCGCGGCGTAGGCATAGCCGAGCGCCTGCGCATCAGTGACTTGTAATTTAGCTATTGGCTGTTGTCTTGAGCCCTTAGCTGTTGGCTTTTAGCTCTTTTTTAGAGGGCCCGGTGATTGCAAAGGTTGATAAAGTGGAGGATTTCAGTAGCCAGCAGCCAACTAAAATGGAGGGGCCAGCAGCCAGCAGCCAGCCGCCAATAGCTACTTTAAGCCTGGCGCTATCGGGCGGCGGGGCGCGGGGCATTGCGCACCTGGGCGTGCTGGCGGCGCTGGATGAGCTGGGCCTGCCGGTGGGGCGGCTGGCGGGCGTGAGTTCGGGGGCCATTGCGGGGGCGTTTTACGCGGCTGGCTTTGCGCCGCGCGAGATTTTGCGGCTGCTGCTGGCCACCAACCTGGCCCGGCTCACGCGGCCGGCCTTTAGCCGGCTGGGGCTGCTGGGGCTCGACGCGGTGGAGGCGCTGCTGGCCAGCCACTTGGGGCCCCAGGTGCAGTTCGAGGATTTGCAAAGGCCACTCACGCTGGTGGCCACTGATTTGCTGGCCGGCGAGTCGGTGTACTTCAGCGCGGGGCCCCTGCTGCCGGCGCTGCTGGCTTCGTCGGCGGTGCCCATCGTGTACCGGGCCGTGGCCTACCAGGGTCGGCAGCTGGTGGACGGCGGCCTGCTCAACAACCTGCCCGTGGAGCCGCTGCTGGCCGCTGGGGGCCCCGTGGTGGGCGTGCACTGCAACCCCATCAACCAGGAAGCGCACATTCCCACGCTGCGCCGGCTGGTGGAGCGCACGCTGCAGCTGGCCATCAACGCCAACACGGCCCACCGCAAAACCCAGTGCGCCCTGCTGCTGGAGCCGCCCGCGCTGCGCCACTTCCGCCCGCTCGACTACCGCCGGGGCGCGGAGCTGTTCGACATCGGCCACCGCTACGCCCTGGGGCAGGCCGCCGCCCTGGGGGCCCTGCTGGCCTGAGGCGGGCCCCGGCGTTACCTTATTACCTTTGCGTTTCTTGCTCACTCCTAACTTAGTTCGATGCCCGCCCGCAAAACCTCTACCGTCTGGTTCTACATCGCCAAATTCGTGTTCTGGGTGTCGGGGTGGAAGCTGGGCCAAATCGCTAATCCGGAGATCAAGAAAAGCATGATGATTGCGGCCCCGCACACCAGCAACTGGGACCTGATTTATGCCCGCGCCGCGTTCTATTTGATGGACGTGGACGTGCGCTTCACCGTGAAAAAGGAGTGGACCGACCACTGGCTGCTCGGGGGGCTGGTGCGCTCGGTGGGGGGGCTGGCCGTGGACCGCACCAAGAACAACAGCCTCGTGGAGGGCATGGCCGAGCTCTTCAACGCCCACGACGAACTGGTGATCCTCATCACCCCCGAGGGCACCCGCAAGTACCAACCGCGCTGGCGCAAAGGCTATTACTTCGCCGCCCTGGCCGCGCACGTACCCATCCGGTTGGGCTACCTGGACTACAAAAACAAGGAAGCCGGCATTGGCCCCGCCGTGTACCCGAGCGGCGACTACCCCGCCGACGAGGAAAAAATCAAGGCCTTTTACCGCACCAAAACCGGCCGTTTTCCCGCCCAGGGCGTGCGCTAGGTTTGGCGCCCGGCGCGCTACCTTAGCCGCATGGAAAAGGTGCAAACGCTGCTCTGGATTGCGCTCGGCCTCGGCGGCTTCGTGTACCGCATGGTGCAAAAAATGCGCGCCACCGCCGCCCAGGAGTCCCGCGAGCGGCCCCGCACGCCGGCCGTGCCCGCGCTGCCCACCGCCACGTTTCAGGAGCTGCTCAAGCAGATGCAGGCCCGCAACGCCGACGCACCCGGGGCCCCCACGGTGCCCGCTACCGGTCAGTTTCTGCCCGCGCCCACCGGCCCGGCGGCCCGCCCCGGCCCGCTGCCCGGTGGCCGGCCCGTGCCGGTGCCCCGCCCGCAGGAGGGCCCCGCCCGCCGCGCGCCGCGCCGCCTTACCTCACTGGAAGCCCCGGCCACGGCCCGCCCCATGAGCCCGGCCACGCCCATCGCGCAGCGCGGCGCCAACCTGCCCCGGGCCGTAATAACGGCCCAGCCCGACGCCACCTACCGGCCATTTGCCCCCGCGCCGGCCCCCGAAAGCACCGGTACCGCCGTGCGCCGCCTACTGGCCCAACCCGCCAACGTGCGGGCCGCCTTCGTGCTCAGCGAAATCCTGAACCGGCGGGAGTGGTAGCTGATTCTAGTTGTCAGCTAGTTTGCTAACAACGGACAAACCAACTGACTGACAACTAGCAACTGACAACTAAAAGCTAGTTTTGGGTGAGGGCGTAGCTTACCAGGTTGGCGCCCATGCGCAGGGCGGCCTCGTGCACGGCGGGCGGGTCTTCGGGGTAGGTGCCCACGTCTTCCCAGCCGTTGCCCAGGTCGCACTCGAAGCTATAAAAGCAGACCAGCCGGCCCTTGTACACCAGGCCGAAGCCTTGGGCGCGCTTGCCGTCGTGCTCGTGCACCTTGGGCAGGCCCCGCGGGAACGGGTATTTCTGGTGGTAGATGGGGTGGGAGTAGGGCAGCTCCACGAATTCCAGCTCGGGAAATACCTTCTTCATCTCGGGCCGAATGAACTTGTCGAGCCCGTAATTATCATCAATGTGCAGGAAGCCGCCGCCGATGAGGTACTTGCGCAGGTTCTGGGCCTCGGCGGCGGTGAAGCTCACGTTGCCGTGCCCCGTCATGTGCACGAACGGGTAATCGAGCAGTTCCGCTCCGTCCAGTTCCACGGTGGCCTCGTCGGGCGCAATGTTGGTGTGCAGCGCCTGGTTGCAGAAGCTGATGAGGTTGGGCAGGCTGGTTTTGTTGGCGTACCAGTCGCCGCCGCCGCCGTAGTGCAGCTTGGCGATGCGAAAGCTGGGGGCCCCGGGCGGCGCGGCGGCCGTGGCGGTGAGGAGCAGGGCGGCAGCGAGGAGGAAGTTGCGGAGCATAGTATTTAAGCTTACGAATCGAAGGCAGCAAGTATAAGTTGCTTGGCTGGAAATGAGTTTATATTTGAACTCAGCACTTAACTCAACCAGCGATGGCTAGGGCCGGACGACCCCACAAGACAGACCCCAGATTTGATGAAGTAGATTGGCTTATTCGGCAGCATGACAATGAGGGCGTCAAAAAGATTTTAGCGGAAACGGGCATTGAGTCTACGGATGACTATTTGCGAACCGCTTTAATATTGGCAACTCTTCGCAAAAATGAGGATTTGCTAGGTTGGCTTATTGAGCAAGGGGCTAACGTCAACCATCAGGATAGAAATGGAGATTCAGCTCTGCATTTTGCTGGCCAGGAGAAGAACGAAGACGCGGCTAGGATGCTGTTGAAGGCTGGAGCAGACCTGAATTTACTAGATGTATACGGCAATGCGCCCCTCTGGAGGGCTGTTTTTCATGCTAAAGATGACCTGCGAATTGTGAAGCTTTACGTGCAAGAAGGAGCTAATCTGAGCGGCCTAAATGACTATCCAGAACCATTCAGAAAAGTGATAGAATCGATTAGTATAGGCTAATTCAATGATGTGAAGCATTTGTATAATAGATGTTTATGACCAATGGTAAAGACCTCCTCGACCTAGGCTTCAAATCGGGCAAGTGGTTTAAAGGGGCCCTGGAGCACATCAACGCCCACGGCCTGACCGGCGAACCGATGCTGGCTTACCTCGCCACGGTGCAGCCGCCGGCCGAGCTGCCGCTGCTGCCCGAGCCGCTGCCTTTTTACGAAAACATCAGCGCCAGCTCGGTAGTGGAGCAGCAAAACATCGACTACGTGAAAGCGTCGATGCGGCTGCTCATGCGCACGCCCACCGTGGTGACGGGTGCCATTATGCCCGATGCCTGCCCGGCGGGCCCCCCCGGTACCATTCCGGTGGGCGGGGTGGTGGTGGCGCGCAACGCCATTCACCCCGGCATGCACTCGGCCGACATCTGCTGCTCGGTGATGCTGACCAACCTGGGCAAAGCCGACCCCAAGCAAGTGCTGGACGTGGCCCAGCAGGTAACGCACTTTGGCCCCGGCGGCCGGCCGCCGGAACGGCGCTACGCGCTGCCCGCCGACCTGCGGGCCGAGATGCAGGCTAACCCCTTTCTGGACACCGACAAGACCCTCGCCCTGGCCCACGAGCAGCTGGGCACGCAGGGCGACGGCAACCACTTCCTGTACGTGGGCATTTCGCGCAACACCGGCGACACCGTGCTCGTGACGCACCACGGCTCGCGCGGGGTGGGCGCGCGGCTCTACACCCAGGGTATGAAGGTGGCCGAGCGCTTCCGCCAGCAGCTCTCGCCCGAAACCGCGCCCGCTAATGCCTGGCTGCCTGCCGATTCGGCCGAGGGCGTGGCCTACTGGGAGGCCCTGCAAACGGTGCGCAAGTGGACCAAGCTCAACCATTTGTGCCTGCACGACGACATTGCCCAGCGCCTGGCCGTGCCCGTGCAGCAGCGCTACTGGAACGAGCACAACTTCGTGTTCAAAACCGGCGACCTCTACTACCATGCCAAGGGGGCCACGCCGCTCGACCCGCGCTTTATGCCTGACATCACCGGCCCGCGCATCATTCCGCTCAACATGGCGCAGCCCATTTTGATTGTGGAGGGCGCCACCACGGCCAACAACCTGGGCTTTGCGCCGCACGGGGCGGGCCGCAACCTCAGCCGCACCCGCCACAAAGCCAGCCGCACCGACAAGACCAAGGAAGAGTGGTTTGCGGAGGAAACGCAGGGCATCGACGCCCGGTTTTTCTTCAACCGCATCGATATTTCGGAGCTGCCCAGCGCCTATAAAGACGCTGCCGCGGTGCAGCAGCAGATTGCGCAGTTTGGCCTGGCCACCGTGCTCGACGAGGTGCGGCCCTACGGCTGCATCATGGCCGGCGACTGGGAGCAGGACGCGCCGTGGAAGCAAAAGCGCCGGGCCAAGCTGGCCGCCCGGGAAGAGCTAGGTGGGGAGGAGTAGTTTGTAACTACCTGATGATGAATACTTGCTTGGTATTAGGTTGGGAAGGGGCAATTATGCGCATCTGGCGTTCGCCTGTCGAAGCAGGCTTACCGCTTCATGCGAGCCGGGCACTGAAACGGCTAGGACCCATGCCAGCGACAGGCGCTCATTTTGTCAAAACAGGAGCGTCGAAACGCAGGCCGCGCGGCCACTGGGTGCTAGCTCGCTTGCGGAGGTGCGCCGAGCTCACCGCCCCAAACCGGCAAGCCAGCGCGAAATACACCCACTTTACGGCGAGCGAGCCGGATGCAACCATTACCGATGCCGTGTGGGCCCGCCGGCAGAACCAGGCCAACTCGCTCATAACGGCGCTTGTGGAGCGTAGCCGTCAAAAAAGAGACGCCGGGCCCCTTGCCTTTGCGCACCGGCTCGGCGCGCGCCGCCAGCTTTTGCGGCAACCCTTACCCCGCCCGCACGATTTGGGCTGTGAATACGGCCGCCAGCGCTGCTGTTTCGGTGCGCAGCCGCGAGGGCCCCAGCGTAACGGGGCGGATGCCGCGGGCCAGTGCCAAGGCAATTTCCTCCGGCGAAAAGTCGCCTTCGGGCCCGATGAGCACGCAGCAGCCGGGCCCCGTGGCGGCCACCTGCGCCAGGGCCGTGCGCTCGCCCTCCTCCAGGTGCGCAATGAAGGTGGTGGCCGCGTCGGCGGTGGCCACGAACGGGGCGAAGTCCATCAGCTCATCCAGCTGCGGCAGCCACGCTTGGCCGCTCTGCTTGAGGGCGCTGACCGCTATTTTTTCCAGCCGCTCCAGCTTCAGCTCGCGGCGCTCGGAGCGGGCGCAGCGGAGGAAGGAAATGCGGTCCACACCCACTTCCACGGCTTTTTCGACGAACCACTCCATGCGGTCGAGGTTTTTGGTGGGGGCCACGGCCACGTGCACAAGGTAGGAGCGGGGCGGCACGGCCTCGTGGGCGGTAATGTGCAGCTGGCAGCGCTTGGCGTTGGCGTCGGCCACCTCGGCTTGGTAGCGGCCCCCGCGGCCGTCCACGAGGGCTACGGGGGCCCCGGGGCCCAGGCGCAGCACGCGCACGGCGTGCTTGCTTTCTTCTTCGGAGAGGGTGTAGGCCGGTTGGCCGGGGTGCAGGTCGGGGGCGTAGCAGGTCAGCATGGGGCGCAAAGGTCGGCCAAGTTGGGGCCCCGGCGCGCAGTTTGCGGTGGGAAAAGCGGGCGGTTCCGGCGCTACTTTTGGCCCCATGCTGCTACTACCTGCTGCCCGGGCCGCCCTGCTGGGCCTGGCCGTGGGCGACGCCCTGGGCGTGCCCGTTGAGTTCCGAAGCCGCGACGAGCGTCGCCGCGACCCCGTGGCTGGCCTGCGCGCCCACGGCACGCACGACCAGCCGGCCGGCACCTGGTCCGACGACGCCTCGCTCACCTTCTGCCTGGCCGAAACCCTGGCCCGGCCCAAGGGCCTGCTGGGGCCCCCGGACCTGGCCGATTTTGCCCGCCGCTGCATCAACTGGCTGGATAACGCTTACTGGACGGCCACCGCCGAAACCTTCGACGTGGGCAACGCCACCCGCGCCGCCATTGGCCGCCTGCGGCAAGGCGCGGAGCCCACCAGCGCGGGGCCCCGCACGGCCCAAGACAACGGCAACGGGGCCCTGATGCGCATCCTGCCGCTGGCCTTCCACCAAACCTGGCGCGCCGAACGGCTGGACCTGGACGCCGCGTGGGCCCTCACGGCCGCCGTGGCCAGCGTCACGCACGGGCACCCGCGCTCCACGCTGGGCTGCTTCCTGTACTTGCTGGTGGCGCGGGGGCTGCTGGCGGGCCTGGGGCCGGCCGAAGCGTATGCCCAAATGATGGCGGCAGCCAACCCGTGGCTGCGGCAGGGCAGCATTCCCGCGGCTGTGGAGGATATCTACTACCGCCGGGTGCTCGACGGCAGCTTGCCCGCGCTGCCCGAAGCCGCAATCGAGTCTTCCGGCTACGTAGTGCACACCCTGGAAGCGGCGCTGTGGTGCTTGCTCACCCAAACCAGCTACCCGGCCACGGTGCTGGCGGCCGTCAACCTGGGCAGCGACACCGACACGACCGGGGCCGTGGCGGGCGGGTTGGCCGGCCTGGCCTATGGAGAAGCGGCGTTGCCCGCGGAGTGGCTGGGGCCTCTGGCCTGCCGCGCCGACATTGAGGATTTAGCCAGCCGTTTGGTAGCCGCTGGCTAACCAAATAGGGGTCCCGGCGCGCTATTTCAGCGCGTCGTTCAGCACGGCGGCCAGGCGCAGGCCGGCTTGCTGGATGCGCCGCTGCACCTGGGGCCCGTGGGCGGGGTAGTAGCGGTAGTCGAAGCCGGTGGGGTTTTGGGCGGCTTCGGCGTAAATCTGCTCGCTGAGCTGGTACGATTCCCACAGCCACTGGGCCGCGTCGTCGCGCTGCCACTGGCGCTGCTGGGCCTTGGGCACGTCGTCGTACTGCTGGCCCATTTCGGAGTAGCTCAGGCCCTGGTAATCCAGCAAGCCGCTGTCCCAGAGGCTGTGCAGGTTGGTTTCCTTGCCGCGGTAGGTGAGCTTGATGCTGTTGCCGCCCCGGTCTTCGAGCCGGCCGGCGTGCAGGGGCTGGTGCACGTCGCCCACGAGGTGAATAACGAATTTCAGCGCCACCACCCGGTCGGCGCGGGGCTTGGTTTTGTCCTTCAGAATGGCCATGTTGTCGAGCAGCGCGCGGTAGGCGTTGGGGATGGTTTGGGCCTTGAGGTCCTGCACGTACTGGTCGTGGCCGAGGCCGCTGGGGCTGTTCACGTAGTGCCAGGGGCTGGTGCCCTTGAACTCGGGCACAGGCGGATACAGGATTTCATCGGCCCAGGTGCTCACCAGCGTCACGCTTTCGGTGCCCAGCAGCTCGTGCACGGCGCGGCGCGCCTGGGGGCTAAGGTGGTGCTCGGCTATGCGCCCCACGGCGCGGTGGCCTTCCACGCCCCAGGCCCAGAGGCGGGCGGGGGCCAGCAGTAAGAGAAGCAGCGGCAGGAAACGGAAACGCATCATATAAAAAGGAAAGCCCAAAAATAGCGCCGCCGGGGCCCCGGCGCGCGCCCATAGACCGCGCCCGCGGCTGGGGGTTGCGCCGGGGCCCCGGCCGCGGGCGCGGCTCAGGAGGTGCGGCGCTCCAAAATCAAGCGGCCGCGTGGGCCGGGGCTAGCCGGCAGTTTTTAGTTTTAAAATTGAAAGACAGTATGTTAATGGCAGATCCGCCTTTTATTTGGCGCGGGGCAATGGCAGGCGAGGGCCCCCGCCGTAAACAATGCCCGCCGCCGGGCGCACCGCGCGTGCCGGCGGGCCCTTTCTCCCCCGTACGGCTCTTCTATATATATGCACGAAATTGAACTCCTGGTCCTGCTGCTGGCCGTGACGACGGCGCTGGCCGAGGTGGCCAACCGGCTGCGGGTGCCCTACCCGGTGGTGCTGGTGCTGGCGGGCCTGGCCCTGAGCCTGTGGCCGGGGCTGCCGCCGGTGGTGCTGGCCCCCAACCTGGTGTTTTTCGTGTTTCTGCCGCCCCTGCTTTATGCCTCGGCCTGGGCCCTGTCGTGGTCGTCGTTTCGGGCCGAGGCGCGGCCCATTACGCTGCTGGCGGTGGGCTGCGTGCTGTTTTCGCTGGCGCTGGTGGCGGCGGTGGCCCACTACGCGCTGCCGGGCTTCGGATGGGGCCCCGCCTTTGTGCTGGCCGCCATCGTGTCGCCCACCGATGCCGTGTCGGCCGCGGTGGCCACCAAGGGCTTGCCCGTGTCGCGGCGCATCAGCGTGGTGCTGGAGGGCGAGAGCCTGGTGAACGACGCCACGGGCCTCATTGCCTACCGCTACGCGGTGGCGGCGGTGGTCACGGGGCAGTTTGCGCTGGGGCAGGCGGCGGGGCAGCTGCTGCTGGTAACGGCCGTGGGCATTGGGGTGGGGCTGGCGGTGGCGGCCGCGTTCTACGGCGTGCACCGGCTCTCGCGCACCAGCGCGGCCATCGACACCAGCCTGACCCTGCTCACGCCCTACGCGGCCTACCTGCTGGCCGAAACCCTGCACGGCTCGGGGGTGCTGGCGGTGGTGGCAGCGGCGCTCTTCGCCAGCCAGCACGCGGGCCGCGCCACCGACCACGACCGCCGCCTGCAAGCCGCGGCCGTATGGGACACGCTGGAGTTTCTACTCAACGGCCTGGTATTCATCCTAATTGGTTTGCAGCTGCCGGGCGTGGTGGCGGGCGTGGCCCCCGGCCTGCGCTGGCCGCTGGTGGGCTACGGCGTGCTCATCAGCCTGGCCGTGCTGGGGGCCCGCATGCTGTGGGTGTACCCCAGCGCCTACCTGCCGCGCTGGCTGGGCGGCGGCCGGGCGCAGCCAACCGAGGCCCCCACCTGGGCCGAGGCTACCCTGCTGGGCTGGGGCGGCATGCGGGGGGTGCTCTCGCTGGCCGCCGCGCTGGCCCTGCCGCTGGCCCTGCCCAACGGGGATGCTTTTCCGCAGCGCAACCCCATGCTGCTGCTCACCTTCGTGGTCATTCTGGTGTCGCTGCTGGTGCAGGGCCTCACGCTGCGGCCCCTCATCGGCTGGCTGGGGCTGGAGGCCGACGGCCTGGCCGAGCGCGAGGAGCAGGCCCTGCGCGTGCGCCTGGCCACCCGCACGCTGGCCTACCTGCACAGCCCTGAAGCCGCCGCCCAGGCCCCGGCCGACGTGCTGGGCCGCATGCAGTCGCGCTACCAAATTCGCCTCGACCGCCTGCGCCAGCGTGCCGCCGGGGGCCCCGAGGCCGTGCCCGCCGCCACCCTTAGCCCCTTCCAGCAGCTCCAGGAAGTGCTCATCCACTTCGAGCGCGGGCAGCTGCAGGAGCTGCGCCGCGCCCAGCGCACCAACGAAGAAGTGCTCCGCAAGCTCGAAAACGAGCTGGACTTGGAAGAAGGCCGGTTGGCGCTGGACAAGGCTTCGTAGGCCCCGCTGGCTTTAGCCAAGGGATTTGGGCTATTAGGCGTTCGTTATCAGTCAGTTATCAGTCAATAGGCTTGTTGCCAAACTAAAAAAGCCAGAACATTAGGCGGCCGTGCGGAGCGCAGTCAAAGCATCTTTCCCACGGCAGTAAGCCAATCGTTCAACGACACGGGAAAGGTGCTTCGACTGCGCTCCGCACGGCCGCCTTTTTGTGCAATTCCTTACTCGCAAAAAGCCTGCTAACCAATAACGAGCGCCCTTAGCCTAAGCCACTGCCACCGCTGCCTTGTGGGCCCTAGGGGCCCCAGCCAGGATTTCTTCGCTGGCCGCGGCGGCGTACTTCTCAAAGTTGGCCACAAACTTGTCGGCCAGGGCGTTGGCGGTTTGGTCGTAGGCGGCTTTGTCGGCCCAGGTGCGGCGCGGGTCCAGGATTTCGCTCGGCACGCCGGGCACGGCCCCGGGCACCATCACCCCAAATACGGGGTGGGGGGTGAATTTTACTTCGTCGAGCTGGCCGTTGAGGGCGGCCGTAATCATGGCGCGGGTGTAGCCCAGCTTCATGCGGTGGCCGGTGCCGTAGGGGCCCCCGGTCCAGCCGGTGTTGATGAGCCACACGTTCACGTTGGGGTTCTCGTCCATTTTCTGGCCCAGCATCTCGGCGTACCGGGTGGGGTGCAGCGGCAGGAATACCGCCCCGAAGCAGGCCGAAAACGTGGTTTGCGGTTCGGTGATGCCCATTTCGGTGCCCGCCACCTTGGCCGTGTAGCCCGACATGAACAGGTACATGGCGTGGCTCTTGTCGAGCCGGCTGATGGGCGGCAGCACCCCAAAAGCGTCGGCGGTGAGGAAGAAAATGTGCTGCGGGGCCCCGGCCACGCCCGGCTCCACGGCGTTGGCAATGAAGTCGATGGGGTAGGCGGTGCGCGTGTTTTCGGTCACCGATTTATTGGCGTAGTCCACGGTGTGGGTGCCGGGCACGAAGCGCGTATTCTCCACGATGGCCCCGAAGCGGATGGCGTTCCAGATTTCGGGCTCCTTCTCCTCACTCAAATCAATCACCTTGGCGTAGCAGCCGCCCTCGAAGTTGAATACCTCGCCGCCGGGCGTCCAGCCGTGCTCGTCGTCGCCGATGAGGCCGCGGTTGGGGTCGGCCGAGAGGGTGGTTTTGCCCGTGCCCGAGAGGCCGAAGAAGATGGCCGTGTCGCCTTGGGGCCCCACGTTGGCCGAGCAGTGCATGGGCAGCGTGGCGTGCTGGTGAGGCAGCAAGTAGTTCAGCACCCCAAAAATGCCCTTTTTCATCTCCCCGGCGTAAGCCGTGCCCCCAATCAGAATCATCTTCTTGGTGAAGTTGATGACGGCGAAGTTGGCCTGGCGGGTGCCGTCCACGGCCGGGTCGGCCTCGAAGCCCGGGGCGCAGATGATGCTGAAATCGGGCAGCCAGGCGGTGTCGGCGCCGTCTGCGGGGCGCAGGAATAGGTTGTGGCAGAACAGGTTGTGCCAGGCCAGTTCGTTCACCACGCGCAGCCGCAGCTGGTAGGCGGGGTGGGCCCCAGCATAGGCGTCGCGCACAAACACTTCTTTATCAGCCAGGTAATTCACCATTTTCTGGTGCAGCTGGTCGAATTTTTCCGGTGCAAACGGGATGTTGATGTCGCCCCACCACACGCTGCTTTCCGTGCCGGCGTCGCGCACAATGAAGCGGTCTTTGGGCGAGCGCCCCGTGAACTGGCCGGTATCGCACATCAGGGCTCCCGTGTCGGTCAGCTCGCCTTCGCCGCGGCGCAGGGCGTGGTCAACCAGCGTAGCGGGCGGCAGGTTGAGGTGCACGGCCCCGGTGGTGGCGCCGAAGCCCAAGGGGGCTAAGCGGTCGGCAACGGCGGGCGAGGAAATGGGCGTTGGCATAAGATAAATGGAAAAAGATGGGTGGGATTAAATTACTGCGGAAGGACAGGCACAAAACATCCCGGCCCTGGGGGCCCCAGGGTAAAGCATTTTGGCGGGAGGGCCCCGGCGGCCGAGCGGTCAGGAACACCTATGGATAGGAGCAAATAGCGTGTAAGCGAGTGGCTTATGGGCAAAATCTGCAAAATTGGCGAGCAGTTGCGGGGGCTTTTTGAACATGACAAAGGTAGCGGGGGCCCCCTGCGGCGCACTGAAACAATTGAACCCATTACCAGGACAAATCATACCTTGCGGCAGAATTCCATCGGTTTACGGTAAAAAATCACCCATCTTCTCCCGTCCGGCCATGCCCCAGGAAATTGCGCGCTACAACGGCATCTACGGCGACCACCAGGCCGGCGTCCGCTACGATTACCTCCAGAGCCAGCTCATCGCGCCCCGTCAGCGCCTCACCGACTGGGGCCTGAAGCCGCACCTGCACGGCAACCTGTTCCAGCTGTTTTTTCTGGAGGCCGGCCGCGCCGCGTTCGAGGCCCCCGCGCGGGCGGCGCTCATCACGCCCTGCGTGGTGGTCATCCCGGCGGGCACGGTGCACGGCTTCACGTTCAGCCCGCAGGTGAAGGGGCGCACGCTCACGCTCTCGGAGGGCCTGCTCGACACCATTTTACAGGCCACGCCCGACGTGCTGGTGGAGCTAAACGCGGTGCACGTGCTGGCCGAGTTCAGCGCTGAGGTGCCCTTTGCCGACCTGCTGGCCCTGGCCCAGCAAATCCACGCCGAAACCCACGCCGACCTGCCCGGCAAGCAGCTCGCCCTTAATGGCCTCTTCAAGCTGCTGTTCGTGAAGCTGTTCCGCCTGCTGCACCACAACCGCCGCAAGGCCGCCAGCCCCAATAGGGCCCTGCACTACTTCCGCGAGTTCCAGAAGGCCATTGCCCGCGCCGCGCCCTTCGAGAAAAAAATTGCCGACTTTGCCCAGGAGCTCAAGATTACGCCCGTGCACCTCAACCGTATCTGCCAGGCCGTGAAGGGGCGCACGGCCCTGCAAATTGTGCAGGCCCACACCCTGCGCCGGGCCCACAACTACTTGGTGTACACGGCGCTCCCGGTATCGGAAATCGCCTACGAGCTGCAGTTCGTGGACCCCGGTTACTTCACGCGCTTTTTCCGCAAGCAAACCGGCCTCTCGCCCGGGGCCTACCGCGCCCGCGCCTACCAGGCCGCGGGGGCCCCGGCCGCCGCCCAGCCCTAGGGCGGGGGCCCCGGGGGCCGACTGCCAAAACTTCCCTAGCTTTACCCATCCCGTATTGCCGGCCATTTGTGGTGGCCGGCCGTGCGGCCTTTTTTCACCCCTACATATACTGTATGCAACCTGCTGCTGCCCAGCGCGAGCAACCCATTCCAGCCTCCACCAGCCACCCCAAGGGCCTGTACTTGCTCTTCGCCACCGAAATGTGGGAGCGGTTCAGCTACTACGGCATGCGGGCCGTGCTGGTGCTGTTTCTCACCAAGGCCATGCTGATGGACAAGGCGTTTGCCTCAAAGTTCTACGGCGGCTACACCAGCCTAATCTACCTCACGCCGCTCATCGGCGGCTTCATCGCCGACCGCTACTGGGGCAACCGGCGCTCCATCCTCACCGGCGGGGCCCTGATGGCGCTCGGGCAATTCACGCTCTTCGCGGCCGCCTCCAACTACGGCGCCGAAGCCACGCACCCCCTCAGCCACCAGCTGCTGTACCTCGGCCTGGGCCTGATGATTCTGGGCAACGGCTTCTTTAAACCCAACATTTCGTCGATGGTGGGCTCGCTCTACAGCGCCACCGACAAGCGCAAGGACGCGGCCTACACCATCTTCTACATGGGCATCAACCTGGGTTCGTTCTTCGGCAACACCGTCACCAGCCTAGTGGGCGACACCGGCCGGTCAGAGGATTTCCGCTGGGCGTTCCTGGCCTGCGGCATTGCCATGGTGCTGGGCACCGTGTTTTTCCAGTGGGGCAAAACTCGCTACCTGCACACGCCTACCGGCGAGCAGGTGGGCGAAACCCCGGTGAACTCCGGCGGCATCAAGGGCGTGTTTGCCCTGCTGCCGGTGCTGCTGGCCGTCATGATCGGCATTTTGTGGCTCGATTCGGCTAAGTTTGCCACCATCGCCCCGCTGCTGGGCATCGCCGTGGTCGTCATCGCCTTCATGATTTTCAGCGATAAGTCGCTGAGCGGGGCCGACATCCAGGGTATCCTGGTTATCTTCATCGTGTCGTTCTTCGTGGTGTTTTTCTGGGCCGCGTTCGAGCAGGCCCCGGCTTCGCTCACCTTCTTTGCCGACGAGCAGATGGACCGCCACCTCTTCGGCTACGAGCTGCCCGCCAGCTTGTTCCAAAACCTGAACGGCTTCTTCGTGGTGGCCGGGGCCCCCGTAATGGCCCTGATCTGGACGGCCCTGGGCCGCCGCGGCGCCGAGCCACCGTCGCCCGTCAAAATGGCCATGGGCCTGGCCCTGCTGGCCCTGGGCTACCTCGTGATGTGCTTCGGCGTACACGACGTGCAGCCGGGCATGAAGGTGAGCATGTTCTTCCTGGTGGCCCTCTACTTCTTCCACTCCATCGGCGAGCTGTGCCTGTCGCCCATCGGCCTGTCGCTGGTGAATAAGCTGGCCCCAGTTAAATTCAGTTCCCTGCTGATGGCCGTGTGGTTCCTGGCCAACGCCGCCGCCAACTACCTGGCCGGCTACATGAGCAGTCTCTACCCCGACCCCAAATCGACGAAGCCCGCCCCGGTGCTGCTCGGCTACCACATCGAAAACCTCTACGATTTCTTTCTGGTCTTCGTCGTGTCGGCCGCCGTGGCGGCGGTGATCTTGTTCGCCATCAGCGGCAAGCTGGCCAAAATGATGGACGCCCGCAACCACGCGCCGGCGGCCGCTTAGGGCCCCCAGCATTACACGCAGAAAGCCCCGCTGGCCTGGCCAGCGGGGCTTTCTATTTTACTTTCGGAATAAATAATTGTTCTTTGGTGCCCATAAAATTTCATTCCTTCAACCAACGCCGCTCAAAAATGAAAACGACACCAGCCCATTCGCAACGCTGCCCGCAAACGGAGCAATTGGGAAGCGTAGCCTCCGGTAAGAAAGGCTCGGAACGCCGCCTCCGGGGGCTGGCTGTGCTGCTGGCGGCCGGCCTACTGGTGCTGGTGGCGGGCAGCAGCGCGGTGGCCCAGGCCGGCCCGCAGGTGGTGCACTTGGCCAAGCTCGAAATCTACCCGGCCCAGCTCACCAGCTACCTGGCCGCGCTAAAGGAGCACGCTGAAACCGCGTTGCGCGTCGAGCCTGGCGTGCTGACGCTGTATCCCATGGCCGACGCCGCGCACCCCGAGCGCATCACCGTGCTGGAAATCTATGCCAGCCAAGCGGCCTACCAGGCGCATTTAAAGTCCCCCCATTTTTTAAAGTACAAGGCCGGCACCAAGGAAATGGTCAAGTCGCTCGAGCTCATCGACGAAGTGCCGCTGCTGCCCACGGGGAAGGTGAAAAACTAAGCATTGGCTCAAAGCCAGCTAGGCAATGCCAACGGTTGAGCGTTGTGCCGAATTTGCAACTGCTTCAAGGCTTGCCAGGGCTAGGGCCCCCAGCTGTCCAGGCTCGGTATGAACCAAACTATTCCCAAGTTCGCCGGCAAATGGTTGCCAGGAGTAGGGCCCCCAGCATCCTGCCTACGAAGCGGCTAGCCCACAAAAAAGCCCCGCCGGACATTGTCCAGCGGGGCTTTTTTTAGGGGCAATGATGAATCAGCGAAATCCGCTAAATCAGCATAATCTGCGATTACATCATGCCGCCCATGCCACCCATGCCGCCCATGCCACCGTCGCCATGGCCACCGGCCGACTCCTTAGGCTCAGGCTCGTCCGAAATCACGGCTTCGGTCGTCAGCAGCAAGCCTGCAATCGAAGCAGCATTTTCCAGCGCGAGGCGGGTTACTTTGGTCGGGTCGATGATGCCAGCGGCCACGAGGTTCTCGTAGCGGTCTTCGCGGGCGTTGTACCCGAAATCGCCGCTGCCTTCGCGCACTTTCTGTACCACTACCGAGCCTTCGCCACCGGCGTTCTGCACGATGCAGCGCAGGGGGGCCTCCAGGGCGGTGCGGATGATATTCACGCCGGTGCGCTCGTCGCTGTTGTGGGTGTCCACCGCGGCCAGGGCCTCAATGGCACGCACTAGGGCTACGCCGCCGCCGGGTACCACGCCTTCCTCAACGGCGGCGCGGGTGGCGTGCAGGGCATCGTCCACGCGGTCTTTCTTCTCTTTCATTTCCACCTCGGTGCTGGCGCCGATGTAGAGGATGGCTACACCACCGCTCAGCTTAGCCAAGCGCTCCTGCAGCTTCTCCTTGTCGTAGTCCGACGTGGTGGTTTCCATCTGGGCTTTGATTTGGGCGATGCGGCCGCTGATGGCCTCTTTCTCACCCTTACCGTTCACGATGGTCGTGTTGTCCTTGTCGATGATGATCTTCTCGGCCGTGCCCAGGTACTCCAGGGTGGCGTTTTCGAGCTTGTAGCCCTGCTCTTCGCTGATGACGGTACCGCCCGTGAGGGTGGCGATGTCTTCCAGCATGGCCTTGCGGCGGTCGCCGAAGCCAGGAGCCTTCACGGCAGCAATTTTCAGCGAGCCGCGCAGCTTGTTCACCACCAGCGTAGCAAGGGCCTCACCGTCCACGTCTTCCGAGATGATAACCAGGGGCTTGCCGGTCTGGAGCACTTGCTCGAGCACGGGCAGCAGCTCCTTCATGGTGCTCACTTTCTTGTCGTAAATCAGCACGTAAGGGGAGTCGAACTCCACTTCCATCTTCTCCGGGTTGGTCACGAAGTAAGGGGAGAGGTAGCCGCGGTCGAACTGCATGCCTTCCACCGTTTTCACCTCGGTTTCGGTGCCGCGGGCTTCTTCCACGGTGATCACGCCTTCCTTGCCCACTTTATCCATGGCATCGGCAATCATTTTGCCAATTTCCGCGTCGTTGTTGGCCGAAATCGTGCCCACTTGGGCGATTTCCGAGTTATTCTCGATTTTCTTCGACTGGGTCTTCAGGTTGGCCACCACGGCGATTACCGCCTTGTCGATGCCGCGCTTCAGGTCCATCGGGTTGGCCCCGGCGGCCACGTTTTTCGAACCGGCCGTGTAGATGGCCTGGGCCAGCACGGTGGCCGTCGTGGTGCCGTCGCCAGCCTGGTCGGCCGTTTTCGAGGCTACTTCCTTCACGAGCTGGGCGCCCATGTTTTCAATCGGGTCGCGCAGCTCGATTTCCTTGGCCACGGTCACGCCGTCCTTGGTAATCGAGGGGGCCCCAAATTTCTTGTCGATGATGACGTTGCGGCCTTTGGGCCCCAGGGTCACCTTCACGGCGTTTGCCAGTTTGTTTACACCGGCCTGCAAGCGGGCACGGCCTTCGGTATCGAATTGGATGTTCTTAGCCATTACTAGGTAATGAGGGTATGAGGGGATGGGTTGATTAGGAACTTTCGCGGGGCAAGCCGAGGCTTACAACACGGCGAAAATGTCCGACTCGCGCATGATGAGCAGGTCCTCGCCGTCAACGGTGATTTCCGTGCCGGCGTACTTGCCGTACAGCACCTGGTCGCCCACGGCCACCTGGGGCTTGATGAGCGAGCCGCTGTCGGCGGTTTTGCCTTCGCCCACGGCCACTACTTCGCCGCGCTGGGGTTTTTCCTTGGCCGTGTCGGGGATGATGATGCCGGATTTGGTTTTCTCCTCGGCGGCGGCGGCGCGGACGATGACGCGGTCAGCCAGCGGTTTCATGCTAAGTGCCATTCTGGGTTTGTTAAGGTTAAAAAGGATGGGTAATCAGGATAAGCACGACCTCTTCACTTCCCGTGCCAGGGCCCCAAAGCCTGACAAAATGCGCCAATCGGGCCCCGCCACCTGGCAAAAATGGCAAGCCAAGGCCACAAAAAACCGGCGGCCCCGCTGGTTGCGGAGCCGCCGGTACGGCGCAGCTTAAGCGGGGCGGGGCCCCGCGGCTGGCTAGTTGGCGGGCTGGGTAGCCGGGGCGGGCGTGGCCGGGGCCGTAGCGCCGGGGGCCGCCGCACCCGGGGCCGGGGCCGTGGGCGCTGGCAGGGCCGGGGCGGCGGGCAGCTTGGTTTCGAGGGCGCGCTGCTGGTTCACGCTGCGGGCGGGGCCGGCCACGCCTTGGCCCAGCATGTGGGTGCCGAGTGAGAGCACCACCAGGGCAATGGCGAAGCCCCAGGTGAGCTTTTCGAGCAGGTCGCCGCTGCGCTTCACGCCAATCATGCTGGCCGCACCGCCGGCGCTAAACTGGCCGGACAATCCGCCGCCCTTGGGGTTTTGAGCCAGCACTACCAGCGAGAGCAGGAAACACACAAGCAGAATCAGGATAATTAAGGCAGTGTACATCAGGAGAAAGGAAACAGCGGCACCTAGCGGGCCGGGGGTTGCAATTGGTGAATTTGGGCCGCAAAGTACGCCATTTTTTCCGGCTGCTTCACCATCAGGCGTTCGTAAATCTCAATGGCCCGGGCGGTTTTGCCCTGCCGCGCCAAGATTTGCGCCAGGCCTTCGGAGGCAAGCTCGGTTTCGGGGCGGGTGTTGCGGACGCTCAGGTCAACTTGGGCCCCGGAGCTGGGCGGCAGCATGGCCGGGCGTGTGAGGCGCGGCTGCCGCCGCAAAAAGGTGTTGATGAGGTCGATGGACGAGGGCGCATCCGGCGGGCGGTGGGCCGTCCAGTGGTCGAGCAGCAGCGCGTCGGGGGCAAAGAACTCGCCCGTGGGCGGCAGCGCGGCCGCGGGGCCCTGGGCGGCGGCGGCGGCCTGGTCGTCAGCGTCCCAGGAATTTCGCAGCTGCACGGCAAAACCCAGGCGGCTGCCGCCGTCCAGGCCGTAACCCAAGGCCGCATCGCCGGTGAAGTCGGCCGCCGTCAGGGGCCGCGCGCGGGGCTCGGCCGGCAGGAGTGCCGCCGGGGCCGGGGCCAGCGCCAGCGTGGAGGCCGCCGCGGCCCACTCGTCTACCAGGCCCGGCAACTCGTATACGGGGGCCACAAGCACGGGCGCTTCCAGCAAATCAAATTCTACCCGGGCCGCGCTGGCCGCTTCCGGCGGGTGGATGGGGGGGGCTACGGCCGGCAGCTCGGGCTCCTCAGGGGCCCCGGCCGGCTCATCCGGAAGCGGCTCGGGGGCCGGGGCGGCCGGCAGGTCGGTTGCTGCCTGGGCAGGCTCGGCCGCTGGTTCCGCCTGGGCGACTGATTCCTTTTCCGCGGCCGGGGTCAGTATTTCTTGGCCGGCCGCTAGGGGACCATCGGCCACTATTACTTCAGTTGGCGCAGCCTCTGCCGGCGCAGCTTCGGATGCTGGGGCCCCAACCGACACTTCTTCGGCTGGCGCTGTTTCGGCCGGTACCTCTGCGGCCGGCGCAACTTCGGGTGCTAGGGCCCCGGCTACTGCCTCCGCGGCAGCTGCTTCCAGCATTGGCTCCGCTAGGGGCAGGGCCAGGGCTTCCGCCGCTTGCTCTTGTGTCGCTGCTGAGCCCTCCGCTGCCGAAGTTTCGGGGGCCGAAGCTTCAGGAGCCGAAGTTTCTGGCGTCGGGGCCGCTGCCGGGGCGCTAACCGCTGCCACCGGCGTGGCTTCAGCTACATCCTCGGGCTCGGCGGGGGCAGGCACTGGGCCGGCAGCTGGGGCCTCAACAGGAGCTATTGGCTCCGCGGGCGCGGCTTCCGCGGGGGTAATTTCTGGTACGGCGCTGGGGGCCCCAATGGCCGCGGGCACAGCTTCCGCGGAGGGGATTTCTGGTGCGGCGCTGGCGGCCTCTGCGGGGGCTACCTGCTCGATGAGGCGGCGCAGCAGCTCGCGGTCGGTGGCGTAGGTGGCGGCGCGGCGCAGGCGCTGGCTGGCCAGCATGGTGCCTTGGTCGTGGGCGGCTTTGGCCAGCAGCAGGTGGGCCGTCTGGCAGTAGGGAAACGCCTGGGCCAGCTGCTCCAGCTCGCGCACCTCCGCCGGCGCAATGGCCGTGGGGTGGTCGAGGACGTGCAGAAGGGCGGCGCGGGTCATATTGCTTAGCTATGAATTGAAAATTATGAATTATAAATTAATAAGCTGCGCCATAAATCCGGCGGCGGTCCGCCTTGAAAGGGCGTCATCCGCAACTTTTAATTTATAATTACGCAACTACCAGTTGGCCACCGATTTATTGAAAATATCGGTGATGACGTTGCTGGTGATTTTGCGCACCGCCGTCTGGTCGTTGTTCACGGATGCTACGTCTTGGGTCGAGGGGAAGTCACCGAAGCTCTGGAATACTTGGTCGAAGCTCGCCTTTTCGTCCTTGCTGTTCACAAAGCGCACCTTCACCTGAATGGTGAGGCGGCTGGAGCCGGCCAGGTCCACACCTTCCACCTTTTGAATGGCGGCCGGGGCGTAGTCGTAGGCCACAATGCTGCCGTCGAACTGGATGTCGCCGTCGCGCGGCACCAGTTTCAGGCTGGTGTTGCGCTGGAAATAATCTTTCAAATCCTCCGTGAACCGCTGCGTCAAAAAAGCCGGCGCGTTGGGAGCAGTAGTTTGAATGGTTTGGATGGAAAACGTGCGAATGGCCGGGTCGATGTTGGTGCCGTTGAACGAGTACACTCCGCAGCCCGATAGGCTCAGTACCAAGCCAATGGCCAGCAGCTGGTACGTAACGGCGCGCCTAAACTTGCTCCAGGTCATATTGCTTGAGTTTGCGGTACAAGGTGCGCTCGGAAATGCCCAGGTCGTGGGCGGCGTACTTGCGCTTGTTGTGGTGCTTGCGCAGGGCCTTAAGGATCATCTCCTTCTCCTTAACGTCGAGCGAGAGCGTTTCTTCTTCGGTTTCGTGCGAAATGTCTTCCACCGGCTGCACCTCGTCGTCGTAGTCGTCGGCCTCGGCGTGCAGGCCCGGGCTGGCCGGGGCCCCCAGGAAGTACTCGGCCCCCGGGGTGCCGTCAAACCCGTTGGCGGCGCTGGGGGCCCCAGCAGCAAACAGGTGGCTGTTTTGGCGCAGCAGTTCCTGGGCGTCGTGGGGGCGCTGGCCAGCGGCCAGCTCCAACACCAGCTTCTTGAGGTCGGTCATGTCGCGGCGCATGTCGAACAAGATTTTGTACATCAGGTCGCGCTCCGAGTAGCCGCCGAGGCCCTCGGCCGCGCCGCCGGCGCCCAGCAGCATGGGCAGCTGGCTGGTTTGGGCGGTGGGCAGGTACTTGGCCAACTGGCGGGCGTCGAGTTCGCGCTCCATTTCCAGCACCGAGATTTGCTCGGCGATGTTCTTGAGCTGGCGGATGTTGCCTGGGAACCGGAACCGCGTGAGCAGCTGCACCGCGTCGGGCGTCAGCGAAATGGGTTTCACCCGGTGCTTCTCCGAAAAGTCGGCCGTGAACTTGCGGAACAGCAGGTAAATGTCCTCGCCCCGCTCGCGCAGCGGCGGCACCGTAATTGGCACCGTGCTCAGGCGGTAGTACAGGTCCTCGCGGAAACGGCCGTTGCGCACATTCTCCAGCAGGTTCACGTTGGTGGCGGCCACCACGCGCACGTCGGTTTTCTGCACCTTGCTGCTGCCCACGCGGATGAATTCGCCGTTTTCGAGCACGCGCAGCAGGCGGGCCTGGGTGCCGAGCGGCATCTCGCCAATCTCGTCGAGGAAAATGGTGCCGCCGTTGGTCACCTCAAAGTAGCCCTTGCGCGCCTCGTTGGCCCCTGTAAACGAGCCTTTTTCGTGCCCAAACAGCTCCGAATCAATCGTGCCCTCCGGGATGGCGCCGCAGTTGATGGCAATGAACTGCCCGTGCTTGCGCGGCGACAGCGCGTGGATGATCTTCGAAAAAGACTCCTTGCCCGACCCGCTCTCGCCGGTGATGAGCACCGTCATGTCGGTAGGGGCCACCTGCGTGGCTACCTGAATGGCGTAGTTCAGCGCCGGCGCGTTGCCGATGATGCCGAACCGCTGCTTGATGGATTGAATTTCTTGCGGAGTCAATTTCAGTTGTCGGTTGTTAGTTGTCCGTTGTCAGTGAAATAGGCCGGAAGATCTTCGGCAACTTGAGACGTTTGGGACGACTGAGCGAGAGAACGATAGTAACGGATGAAGCCTTGTAAAAGCTTTTTGCAATCAGTTAAAGCTGATAATTCGTCTTGCAGCGTTTGTTCGCTAATGTAGTTTAAGTCATGGGCGAGGTAGAGTTGCGTTTCTACCTCAAACAAAGAACCCCGAGCGATAAACAAGAATTGGATGGTATCTTTTGTGTGCTGACGACCACAGCCTTCGGCAATGTTTGAGGGTACCGAAACAGCCGCGCGTCTCAGTTGATTAGTCAAGCCAAATAATTCATCTTTAGGAAATTGTCGGGTTAATTCGTAAACCCGCTTAGTCATTTCTCTACTTTTAAGCCAGACACTTAAATCGCTGTAAGACCTCTCCATAAAGAACTTGCTAACAACTGACAACAAGCAACTGATAACTAAGCTACCGCCTCGCCCAGCAATGTGCTGGCGCTGCTGCTGTGCACGAGCACGTTCACGTAGTCGCCTTTCACGAAGTCTTGTTTTGGGAAGATGACGACTTGGTTTTGGCTGTTGCGGCCGCTGAGGTGCTCTTTCGAGCGTTTCGAGAAGTTCTCGACCAACACCTTATGCACTTGGCCAACGCCGCGCTTATTGCGTTCGGCGCTGTGAAGTTGCTGAATGTCAATAAGTTCCTGGAGGCGGCGCTTCTTGGTTTCGAGCGGAATATCATCGGCCAGCTTGCGGGCGGCCAGCGTGCCGGGGCGCTCCGAATAGAAGAACTGGTAGGCCATGTCGTAGCGCACAAATTCCATCAGGCTTTTTGTGTCCTCGTGCTCCTCCTCGGTTTCGGAGCAGAAACCGGCAATCATGTCGGTGCTGATGGCGCAGTCGTCGCCCAGGATTTCGCGGATTTTTCGCACCCGGTCCTCGTACCAGGGCCGGTCGTAGGTGCGGTTCATCAGGGCCAGTACGCGTGAATTGCCGCTCTGGGCGGGCAAGTGAATGTACTTGCAGATGTTCTCGTGGCGCGCCATGGTGTGCAGCACCTCGTCGGTAATGTCCTTGGGGTGCGAGGTAGAGAAGCGCACCCGCAGCGCGGGGCTGATAAGGGCCACGCTTTCGAGCAGCTGGGCGAAGTTGACGTGCTCGGTGCCGTCGGCGCTGGTCCATTTATAGGAGTCTACGTTCTGGCCCAGCAGCGTTACTTCCTTGTAGCCGGCGGCCACCAAGTTGCTGGCTTCCTGCAAGATGCTGTGGGCGTCGCGGCTGCGTTCGCGCCCACGGGTGAAGGGCACCACGCAGAACGAGCACATGTTGTCGCAGCCGCGCATGATGCTGATGAAGGCCGACACGCCGTTGGAATTGAGGCGGACGGGCGTGATGTCGGCGTAGGTTTCCTCGCGGCTGAGCAGCACGTTCACGCCTTTTTGGCCGCCGTCGACCTGGCTGATGAGCTGAGGCAAGTCGCGGTAGGCGTCGGGGCCCACCACGAGGTCCACAATTTTTTCTTCCTCTAAGAACTTGCTTTTCAGGCGCTCGGCCATGCAGCCGAGCACGCCCACCAGCATGCCGGGGCGGCGCTTCTTGTGCGAGTTGATTTGCTTGAGGCGCATGCGCACCGTCTGCTCGGCCTTCTCGCGGATAGAGCAGGTGTTGAGCAGCACGAGGTCGGCGGTGGCCAGGTCCTCGGTCAGGTCAAAGCCCTCGTCGTAGAGGATGCTCGACACGATTTCGGAATCCGAGAAGTTCATCTGGCAGCCGTAGCTCTCGATGTAGAGCGAGCGGGGGCGGCCCGTGCGGGTAGCGGCGCTCACGCGCACCTCGCCGCTCGGGGCGTGCTCGGGGGCAGCGGCTTTATCTAAAAAATCGAGGGTCAGCAGGGGTTGGGACATGGCAAAGGCCGCTTTTCGACGGGCCGCAAAGATACGGCTTCCCACCGGAAAATGACAGAATGGCAGGGAGGGTCAATTAACAGTTAGTAGTTAACATTTAATAGTTAGCGCGTTGCGCCGTGCCGTTTCGCTGCGCAAAAGGGCAGGTGCCGCTTAGCGCATCAACAATGTTAAATGTTGATTGATGATTGTTAAATGATACTTGTGCCCAGCGCTTCTAACAGGCCCTGGGCTTTGAGCAGGCACTCGGCGTATTCCTGCTCGGCGTCGGAGTCATAGGTGATGGCCGAGCCCACCTGGAAGCTGAGGTAGCCGGTGTCGGCGCGGTATTGGAGGCTGCGAATCACTACGTTGAAGTCGAAATCGCCGCCGGGGCCCACCCAGCCGATGCTGCCGCTGTAGAGGCCACGGCGGCTGCGCTCGTAGCCCTCGATGAGCTGCATGGCGCGCACCTTGGGGGCCCCGGTCATGGAGCCCATCGGGAAGGTGGCGCGCAGGATTTCGGGCAGTGCCACGCCCGGGCGCAAGTCCGCTTCTACGGTTGAAATCATTTGCCACACGTGGCGAAACGGGTAAAGGCCAAAGAGTTCGGGGACGCGCACCGAGCCAGTTTCGGCCACCCGGGCCAGGTCGTTGCGCACCAGGTCCACGATCATCAGGTTTTCGGCGCGCTCCTTTTCGTCGGCCAGCAGGGCCTGGCGCTGCTGCGCATCGTCGGCCGGGGTGGGGCCCCGGCGACGGGTGCCTTTGATGGGCTGGGAGAGGACGGTGGGGCCCCGGCGGGCCAAAAACCGCTCGGGCGAGGCGCAGAGCAAGTAGTGGTCTTGCCAGCGCACGAAGCCCGCAAACGGGGCCGGCGAGGCCGCGTTGAGCCGCCAAAACAGGTCCGTGGGGTTGAGCTGCACGTTTTCGGCGTAGAACTCCTGGCACAGGTTCAGCTCGTACACTTCGCCGTTGAGAATGTCCTCGCGCACCGCCGCCACGGCGCGCAGGTAGTCGGCCCGGGGCAGGCGCGGGCGCAGGGCGGGCACCCGCGGCGGGGCCCCGGCAGGTAAGGCTGTGGCCAGAATTGCGGCTACTATTCCGGCGGAAACACCGTGAATTTCCACGGTTTCGATCTGCCACACCAGCCAGGTTTCGGGCGTGAAGAAGTGTAGCTGCGGCCAGTCAAGGGCCCTAAAGTTCGCGCTGGTCAGGGCTTCAATCTCGTTCTTGAGGTCGTAGGTGAGGAAGCCGCAGCGCGGGGCCCCCGCCGCGGGCCGGGCCAAATAATCTTCCAGCTCGGCCAACGAACTAGGGGCCCCGGGGGCTGCGGCCGCCACCGCCAGCAGCCGGCCGAAGGGGCCCCGGGGGTATTCCAGCTGGCCGCTGTGCTCAAAATATGCGCAGTGCGGAAACTGCGCCGCCCACTGCAGGGCCCGCCGCCGGAACTCGTCGGGCGAAATAGGTAGCTGAGCTAAATGAATGGTAACAAACTGTTCCAAAACGAACTAATGAAAAGGCTACAGCCCGCGCAGCGCCAGCTTGGCCTTGGCGTCGGTGCTGTTTTTGTACTCGTGCTTGGGCGAGTGAAGGGCTTGCTCGAAGTAGGCCTTGGCTTGCGGGCGCTGGCCGGCAGCCCGGGCCAGGTAGCCCAGCTCCAGGGCGGCCTGGGGCCCAAAGTAGTAGGCGTTCTCGCCGGCCTGGGTAGAAATAGCCAGCGTTTGGGCGTAGGCTTGGCGGGCCGAATCGGGGCGGCCCAGGCCCTGGTAGGCGCGGGCGTAGCGGTAGGGGCCCTCCAGGCGGTCGCGCAGGGGCGTGGCGGCCGTGGCCCGGAAGGCGCGCAGTGTGGCCAGCGCCGGGCGGTAGTAGCCGCCGTCGAGCTGCAAGCGGGCGCGGGTCAGGACGGGGTTGAGGTTCTGGGCGTTATGGTAGAAGCGCTGGGCGTAAGCGTCTTCCTCCACCATGGTGGGGCCCGCCAGGTTGATTTGCTGGCGGTAGCGCTCTATTGCTGCCGCCGGCTGCCCGCCCAGCCAGGCCGCTAGGTAGAGCTTAAAGGCGGCGTCTTTGCGGTAGTTCTGGCCCCGGTATTCGCGCAGGAATTGCAAATTCTCGCGTTCCGAACCGACGTAATCGGCTTGGTAGAGCAGCAAGTCGCCCGCCAGGTGGTGCAGGTAGGCGAAGGGCAGGTAGGCCGGGCCGGTGGGGCGGGCGCGGTAAGCGGCGAGGGCGGAGGCCGTTTGGTGCTGGCGCTTGAGCACGGTGGTGGACACGTAGGCAAAGAGCAGGTTATCGGGCTGCTGGGTGGGCAGCAGGGCCGCCAGCCGCAGCGCTTCGGCGGGCTGCTTGAAGTACGTTTCGCGGATGAGGGCCCGGAACAGCTGGCTCTCGGCCTGGAAGGCGTGGGGCTGGTCGGCGGCCTGGCCGAGGTTGGCGAGGCCGGCGTCCACGTCGCCGGGCAGGCCCAGCAGGCGCAGCAACCAGTGGTAGCCCGGGGGCAGCGTGCCGAGGGCGAACTGCCCCAGGCCCAGCGTGGTGCGGGCCGGCACGAAGCCCGGGTACTGCTGCGCCAGGGCCTGCACCTGCTGGTAGGCCCGGCGCAGTTGCCAGGCCCCCAGCACTTCGTGCCCGAAGCCCACATGCTCCAGCCCCAGGTGCAGCCGGATTTCGGCGCGGGCGTAGTCGCGCCAGGGCCCCGCGGGGGCCCCGTCCAGGGCGTCGAGCCGGGCCTGCTGGCCGGGTACTAGCTGCGCATAGCGGGCTGCGTCCTGGGTGGCCAGCAGCTCCACGAAGTCGGCGCAGTCGGCCACCAGCAGGGGAGCGGGTGCCCCGGGCGCGCGGGCCAGCTCGGGCGCCAGCAGCTGCCGGGCGGCGCCGAGGCGCAGCTTCAGCACCTCGGCGTAGGCGCGCTGGCTGCTGGGCGGCAGCTGGTTATCGGCCGCGGCGGCGGTGGCCGGCGTTGGTGTGGGGTCCCCGGGCAGTTCACCGCTGGCGGGGCCCTGCGGCGCGAAGGCCGTCAGTAACCACAGGCCCAGCAGGGCCCCCAGCGCCTGGGCGGCCGACTGGAAACGGCGGAAGAAGTGCCTAAGGCGTAATTGAAACATGGAAGGGCCGGTCAACAAAAAAGGAACGGCGCGGGGCCGTTCCTTTTCCTTATTCTTCCCAAGTAAGGGCCGCGCAGGGCCCCGCTTGGTTAACTAAACGTTGGCGGTGGCGCGGCCTTCCACGTCGGCCAGAATGCGGCCGCAGTGCTCGCACACGATGATTTTCTTGTGCGAAATGATGTCGGCTTGGCGCTGGGGCGGCACCGTGTTGAAGCAGCCACCGCAGGCGTCGCGGCGCACCAGCACCACGGCCAGGCCGTTGCGCACGTTGCCGCGGATGCGGGTGTAGGCCGTCAGCAGGCGGGGCTCCACCGGGGCGGTGGCTTCCTCGCGCTGGGTGAGGATGCCGCGCTCTTCCTCTTCGTTTTCGGCGATGATGGTGTCCAGCTCGCCCTTTTTGGTGTCGAGGTCCTTGCGGCGCTCGTCGAGCTTGCTCTTGGTACCGGCGATTTCGGCGTTTTTCACGTCGATCTGGTACTGCGATTCTTTGATTTTCTTGTCCGAAATCTGGATTTCGAGGCGCTGCAGTTCCATTTCCTTGGCAATGGCTTCGAACTCGCGGTTGTTGCGCACGTTCTGCTGCTGCTCGTCGTATTTCTTGATGAGCGTTTCGGCGTCTTTGCTGGCTTGTTTGCGGCTCTTGATGAAGTCGTTGAGGCCCTGAATGTCCTCGTCGAATTTCTTCACGCGCACTTCGTAGCCGGCAATCTCGTCTTCGAGGTCGCGCACTTCCTCGGGCAGGTCGCCACGCACGCGCCGAATTTCATCGAGCTGGGAATCAAGGCGCTGCAGGGCAAGCAGGGCTTCCAGCTTGGTGGCTACGGGAACATCGGCGTGGGCCAGGGCGGCAGCTTTAGCAGTCATAGTGAACGGGATTCGTAGGAGTCTCAGCGAATAAGACCGCAAAAGTACGCCCAAAACCGGCCAGGAGCAAATCGCGGAATACCTCGCCCGTGAACTGCTCGCTCTCGAAATGGCCCACGTCGCAGAGCATAAGCCGGCCCTCGGCCCCGAAAAACTCGTGGTACTTCACGTCGCCCGTCACGTAGGCGTCGGCCTCGGCCGCCCGCGCTGCCCCGATGAGGAACGCGCCCGCCCCGCCGCACAGCGCCACGGTTTTTATGTCCTTTTCGAACGCCGTGAAGCGCACCACTGGCACGCGCAGTTGCTGCTTGAGCAGGGCCCGGAAGGCGGCGGGCGCCAGGGGCCCCGGCAACTCGCCCACCAGGCCGGCGCCCACGTCCTGGTGCGTGTTTTCGAGCTTAATGAGGTCGTAGGCCACTTCCTCGTAGGGGTGGGCTTGGCGCAGGGCCCCCAGCACGGCGGCCTGGCGGTGCAGCGGCAGCAGCACTTCGAGGCGGGTTTCGGGCACGGTTTCGGGGCGGTTTTCCTGGCCGATGGCGGGGCGGGTGCCCGCGCCGGGCGTGAAGGTGCCCAGCCCATCGGCGCGGAAGCTGCACGCCGCGTACTGGCCCACCTGGCCGGCACCGGCGGCGTACAGGGCCCCCAGCACGCGGCCGGCTACGTCGGCGGCCTGGTCCTCGGGGCGGTTGGGCACGTAGGTGGTGAGGCGGGCCAGCCGGCCGCTCTGCGGGGCCAGGGTGCGGGTGTTGGTCAGGCCCAGCTTCTCGGCCAGCTTGTCGTTCACGCCGCCGCGCACGTTGTCGAGGTTGGTGTGGGCGGCGTAGATGGCCACGTCGTTTTTCAGGGCCGCCATAATGGTTTGCTCCACCTCGTTGGCCCCGGTGAGGCGCTTGAGGGGCCGGAAAATGACCGGGTGGTGGGCCACCACCACGTTGCAACCGCGGCGCACGGCCTCGGCCACCACGGCCGGCGTGCAGTCGAGCGTGATGAGCACGCCCGTGATTGCGGCCTGCGGGTCGCCGCACTGCAGGCCGGCGTTGTCGTAGCTTTCCTGGTAGGCGAGGGGCGCGGCGGCTTCGAGGAGCTGGGCCAAGTCGTGAACGGTAGGCATTGCGAGTAGGTGTTGATTCGGTGTTAATCGACCAGGCACTCGCCCAGCGCCTCCACGTAGCGGGCCACGTTGGCGGCCAGCTCGCGGCGGTGGTATTGCATGAGGTAGCGCGGGTGGTCGAGGACGATAATTTTTTTGAACAGGCCCAGCTCGTCGTTCAGCTTGTTGAAGAAGAGGCCATTGCGCTTGCCTAGGCTGATGGCCACGTCGGCGCGCAGGCCTAGCTCGTTCACCTGCTGGCGCAACGAGCGCTGCATGTCGGGCCACAGGGCTTTGGTGAGGTTGGGCGCGTCGTAATAATTGTAGTTCAAGCCGTTGCGCAGTAGCACCAGCGGGTACACCGAGCCCAGGTAGAAGTGCTGGTAAAACGCCGCGGGGCCCCCCAGCGCCGCCACCACTTGGTACACAAACTGGGTTGAGATTTCGGGCCGCTGCCGGGGCAGGCCGTGCGCAATGCCGCAAAACTCGGCCAGGGCCCCCGGGTCGGTGAAGGCCACGCCGGTGCGGCCCATGCCCAGCCGGCCGGGGTTGATGCCCAGCACGGCCACCCGGGGCCGGTTGTCGGCGTAAAATTTGTGCGCAAATTGGCCGAGCAAGTCCTGCACCGCCGGCTCGCGGAACGGGCTCAGCGCCTCCACGCCGCCGGGCAGGGCCCCGGGCAGCGGAAACGTGGTAAGAAAGCGCAGCAGGCGGTCGGCGAAGGTGGGCATGGGGCAAAATACGGGCGAAATCAGCGCAGCGGCAGCACCACGGCCACCGCGCCGGGGCCCAGGCGCACGCGGCTCAGCAGCGGGTACAGCGCCTGCCCGTGCCGGTGGTGGGCGGCAAACTGAAACCCGTCGAAGAGCAGCAAAAAGCTGCCCTGTAGCAGCAGCGATTGGCCGTAGCCGCGCCAGCGGTTAGGGTTGTCGGTGGCGGGGTTGCGGCTCTTTTCCAAGAAGTACGCGCCGGTGGCCAGGTAGGCCACGTCGAGGCCGGCGTTGAAAAGGTACAGGTTTTCGGTGCGCCCCTGGGCGCGCACGGCGCCGGGGCGGTCGGCGGCGGGGCCCCCAGGGGCGCGGGCGGCGCGGCGAGCGGCCAGCAAGCCGGGCACGGCCAGCGCCAGGTTCACGGCGCCCCAGCCAATGTTCATCTGGTGGAAGTAGTGGGCCGAGCCGTCGGTTTGGCCCGTGGCGATGCCGCTGACCAGCAAGTTGCCCGCCGCCCAACCGCCCAGCACGAGCAGCCCGCGCTGGTCGAGGCGGCGGCGCTCGGCGTCGAACCTGCCCAGGGGCCCCGCCGCGGCGGGTGGCGGCACGGCGGGGTGCAGCGTGTCGGTGGCCGGTTGGGCAGCCGATCGAGCAGCCGATTGAGCAGCCGATTGAGCAGCGGCGGGGCGGGCGGCCAGGGGCCCCAGCAAGGCAAGCAAGAGGAGAAAAAAACGCATGGGATGGGTCCGCGGCAGGCAAGAATGCCGCAACGGTGCCGCAAGCAACCACGCAGCCGCCGGTTTGTGCGGGCGGGCCGGCGGCGGCCGTACTTTTGCAGGCCGTTGCTTTGGCACATTGCCCCCGTATGCCCGCTGGATTCGCTTTTCTGTTGCTGCCGTTTTCCTGGCTCTACGCGGGCGTGCTGGCCGTTCGCAACTGGCTGTACGACCGGGGCTGGAAGCCGTCGGTGGCCTTCGCCGTGCCGCTGGTAGGCGTGGGCAACCTGCGCGTGGGTGGCACCGGCAAAACGCCCCACGTCGAGTGGTTGCTCAACGAACTGCTGCGCCAGGGCCACCGCCCGGCCGTGCTCAGCCGCGGCTACGGCCGCCGCACCCGGGGCCCCCGCCTGGCCACGGCCTCCGATTCGGCGGCCACGGTGGGCGACGAGCCCTGGCAATACTTTGAGCAGTTTGGGCCCCGGGGGGTGGCCGTGGCCGTGGCCGAAGCCCGCCGCCTGGGCGTGGAATTGCTGCTGCACGCGCACCCGGAAATCACCGTTGTGGTGCTCGACGACGCCTACCAGCACCGTGCCGTGCGCCCCGCCCTGAACGTGTTGCTCACCGAGTGGGCCCGCCCGTTCTACGCCGACCGTGTGCTGCCCGCCGGCCGCCTGCGCGAAAGCCGCGCCGGGGCCCGCCGCGCCGATATTATCATCGCCACGAAATGCCCGCCCGGGGCCCCGGCTGCTGCCCGCGCCGCCGTGGCCCAGCGCATCGACCGCTACGCCCGGCCCGGGGCCCCGGTGCTATTTTCAAGCTACGAATACGGCCCGCCGCAAGCCCTGGCCGCGGCCACCAGCCTGCCCGCGCCGGGCGGCCCGGCGCTGCTGCTCACCGGCATTGCGCAGCCGGGGCCCCTGCGCCAGCACCTCGAAAGCCTGGGCTACGAAATAGCCTTTCACGCCGATTTTCCCGACCACCACGCCTTCGCGCCCGCCGACCTGGCGACGCTGCGGGCGCACTGGCGGCCCGGGTGGCCTATTTTTACCACCACCAAGGACGCCGCCCGGCTGGCCGACCCCGCGCTGGCGGCCGCGCTGGCCGGCTTGCCCCTCTATACCATTGCGGTGCAGGCGGCGTTGAGCCCCACCGACGCGGCTGTGCTGCGCGCCCGGCTGCCCGCCCCGCCGGGGCCCCGCGCCGCCTGAAGCCCCGCACCCGCTTACCCGTTTTTTCGCCCTGCCCGGCCTTGCGCCGCTTAGCTTTTGCCCGTTTGCACTACTTCCTTTTCTTTCTGCATTTGCTGAGCCGCGGCGGGTTCGCCGGGGCCCTGCTGCTGGCCGGGGCGCTGCTGGGGCCCCTGGCGGTCCGCGCCCAAGTCGTCGATGACTCGACCAAGGTGCTGTACGGGCCCAAAACCACCCGCGTCATCTATGAGGCCGAGGTGCTGCGCGACTCCACGGCCGGCACGACCGTCGATACCAGCCTGGTGAAGCTGCCGCAAATCCGGTTTTGGATGCACGATTCCACGTTTCAGCAGGACTTGGGCACGGTGGGCTCGGCCACGCGGCCGCTGCTTTACCAGCCCAACCTGAAGCTGGGGGCCCGGCTGGGGCGCAACGTGTTCGACAAGTACGCCCGCGAGGGCAGCGACATTCCGTATTACGACAGCCGCTCGCCGTATTCGTTTTTCCGAATTTTGCAGTCCACTTCGGGCGAGCAGGTGTTTGAAATCAGCTACAGCCGCAGCCTGAAAAAGAACTTCAGCGTGGGGGCCGCCTACGAGCGCATCGCGTCGAACAAAATCATCGGCACCACCTCGGGCGCCGTGGGCGGGGTGGGCCTGGTGGAGCACAACAACCTGCTGTTTTTTACCCGCTACCAGTCCGAAAACGGCCGCTACCGCCTGCTGGCCAACATCAGTACCAGCCGCCACCGCGCCGTGGAGCAGGGCGGCGTATACCCGCGCGACACGGAAACCGTCACCGACGCGGCGAATTACCCTGGCAACCTGTTCAACTACTCCAGCGAGCGGGTGTACCTCACGCAGGCCCAGAACACCGAAGACCGCGACCAGTTCCACGCCTTTCAGAGCTACCGGCTGCTGGGCCGGGGCCTGACGGCCTACCACGTACTCGATTTCAAGCACCAGTTCAACAGCTTCTCCGACGGCCTGCTGCCGCGCGACCCCGTTACTACGAAGCTGCTGTTTTACCCGGGCACGCCGCTGCGCACCCTCACCAGCACCCTCGACCGCGTCGATTACAAGCAGGTAGAGAACACCTTCGGCCTACTGGGCCACACCGATGCACTGGGCAACACCGCCGTGGAATACCGCGTGTATGGGCGGCTGCGCAACGCTTTTCTCAACGCCTATTCCGACCAGCCCTACGTCATTCAGCCCACCACCGTGAGCGGGGTGCCCACGGCCGCCACCCGGTTGGAGCAGGTGCAAAGCCGCAGCTATACCCAGGGCTTCGTCGGCGGCACGGCGGCCTTCAACTACCGCAGCATCTACGCGGTGGAAGTAGCCGGCGAACTCAAACTGCCTGAGCTCAACCAGCTCACTACTATGCCCCTGACGGCCATCCAAAATAGCGAGTACTGGCTGCGCGGTACGGTGCGCACAGGGCCCCTGTCGGGCGAGGTGCTGCTGGCCTCGTACTCGCCCACGCTCACCCAGCGCGAGTTTACCGGCAACCATTACCAATGGAATAACGTGGACGGCAGAGGCGACCCCAGTATCCCCAACACGTCAACCCAGCAGTTCACGGGCCGGCTGAAACAGGCGCTGCCGGGCTTTGCCGACCACCTGTTCGAGGCCAGCGCGTCGTTGGTGAACTTGGTTAATTACGTGTACTACGACCAGCGCGGGATACCCAATCAACTTGCTGCCTCCAAGCAGTTAATTATTGGCTCGGCTCGGCACCGGGTGCGGCTCGGGCGGTTCGGGCTTGATAACCAGGGTACGTACACCAGCGGGGCCGGAAATGAGGGCGCTGCTCTGCGCATTCCGGCCCTCGTCACCGAGTCGCGGGCGTACTACCAGAGCTACATTTTTGGCCGGGCCATGTTCACGCAGGTGGGCCTGGAGTTCTACTATCAATCCCGGTTCAAAGGCTACAACTACAGCCCCAGCACGCAGCAGTTCTACTTACAGGATGATTTCACCATCCGCAACTACGGTGTGGCCAGCGCCTTTTTCGCGGCCGATATCAAAACCGTGTCCGTGTTCCTAAAGGTGCCTTACCTCAACCAGGGCCTGGCCGGGCAGGGTTATTTCGCCTCGCCGTTCTACCCCGCCTACCCCCGCCGCCTCCAGTTTGGGCTGAACTGGAAGTTCTTCAACTAATTCGTTGGCAGTAGTGCGAATTAATTAATTACTGAGCGGTTTAGGGAAATTAATTGGGCGGAATAATTAATTCGGGCCCCCATTTTATGAAAGAGAAAACCATCCTGAAACTTAAGCTGAATACCGACCCGCGGTGGGTGGACATTGCCAGCAAAAACATCGAGGATATCCTCGTCGACCACGCCTGGTGCGAGCAGAAAGCGGCCAGCACCGGCATCAGCATGATCATCCACTACCCCGAAAAAACCCGGCTGGTGGACGAGCTGACGCTGCTCGTGGCCGAGGAGTGGGGACACTTCGAGCGCGTGCTCGACGAGCTGCGCAAGCGTGGTTTCGCGCTGGGCCGCCCGCGCCGCGACGAGTACGTGGTGCAGCTGCTGGCCCACGTGCGCAAGGGCGGGGCCCGCGAGCGCCAGCTCCTGGACCAGCTCCTCGTGTCGGCCCTCATCGAGGCGCGCAGCTGCGAGCGGTTTAAGCTGCTCTGGAAGCACATTCCCGACCCCGGCCTCAGCCAGTTCTACTACGAGCTAATGGTGTCGGAAGCTGGCCATTTCGTGAGCTACGTCGACCTAGCCAAAGAATACTGCGCCGATTACGACGTGGACGCCCGCTTGCAGGAACTGCTAAAAATCGAGGGCGACATCGTAACCAACCTGCCCGTGCGCGACGACCGGATGCACTAATCGCGTACGCGCGAAGTAGCGCCAAGTGTAAAAAGGAAGTCTCGCCAAGTAGTGCAATTACAGCTACTTGGCGAGACTTCCTTTTTACACTTGGCGCTACTTCGCGCGTTGGTTATTCGGCGGGTAAAATAGTGCCGCTTACCTCGCCAAAGCCGATGCGCACGCCGTTGGCCTCGGCGTAGGCGCGTAGAGTTACGGTGTCGCCGTCGAGCAGGAAGGCGCGGGTAGTGCCGTCGGCCAGGGGCACGGGCTGGGTGCCGCGCCCTGCCAGCTCCAGCAGCGAGCCGAAGGCGTCGGGGTCGGAAATGGTGCCCGAGGCGCACACGTCGCCCACCTCTAGGTTGCAGCCGTTGGAGGTGTGGTGGGCCAGCTGCTGGGCCATGCTCCAGTACAGGCCCTGGAAGGTGGGGCGGGCCAGCACCGTTTCGGGGCCCCCAGCGGGCGCCAGGGCGGCTTCGAGCTGGATGCTGAAGTGGTGGTCGCCAACGGTTTGCAAGTAGGGCAGGGGCGTGGGCTCCTGCACGGGCCCGGCGGTACGGAAGGGCTCCAGCGCGTCGAGCGTGACCACCCAGGCCCCCAGGCTGCTGCCGAAGTTCTTGCCCAGGAAGGGCCCCAGCGGCG
The DNA here is from genome assembly GCF_006439025.1 of Hymenobacter nivis. Lineage (GTDB taxonomy): Bacteria > Bacteroidota > Bacteroidia > Cytophagales > Hymenobacteraceae > Hymenobacter > Hymenobacter nivis_A. The sequence continues at coordinate 293,931 of NZ_RCYZ01000007.1, read as the reverse complement.
CATACTCCCAGCTTTGCACGTCGCGGGCGCTCCAATCGTTGAACAAGCACAGGCCGAAGATGTGATTCTCGGCTTCCTCGGTGGCTACGGGTGTGCCCAGGGTAGAAGCGGTGCCCACGATAAAGGCCATTTCCAACTCAAAATCGAGCTGCTGGCTGGGGCCGAAGCTGGGCGCATCGCCACCCGGCAGCAGCATTTGCCCCTGGGGCCGGCGGATGGGCGTTCCGCTGGCCACAATGCTGCTGGCGCGGCCGTGGTAAGCCACCGGCAGGTGCCGCCAGTTGGGCAGCAAGGGGTTTTCGGGGCCCCGGAACATGGTGCCCACGTTGGCGGCGTGCGTGAGGCTGCTGTAGAAATCGGTGTAGTTGGCGGGTTTTACGGGGCGTAGCATGGCCACGTCGCGCTGACGGACTAGGGCGGCGCGGGCGGCCTCGGGGTGGTCGCGCAGGTCGGCATTGTCGTGGCGCAGCAGCTCGCTCACGCGCTGGCGCACGGCCCGCCACGCCGGCCGCCCCAGCCGTAAAAATCCGTTCAGCGAGCGGCGGCGGAATACCCGCGGCTGGGCGTCGCCCAACTCGGTGAGGTCATCGAAAAAGCCGAACGAGCTGAGTACGTACAAATCGAGCACGTAATCGCCGATGGCCACGGCCAGACGGGGACCCCGCTCGTCGGTTTCGAACACGCCGAACGGCAGGTTTTGGATCGGGAAATCGTGCTGGAACGGAATGTCAATCCAGGCGCGCAGGCTGGGGTCGTTCAGGGCGGAAGCGGACATGCAAAGGAGGTAAGCCCTTACAAACGAATACCCCGGGTTCGGGTTGCGGAAGCGGCACGCTGGGCGTGGCCTTCGCAACCCGAACCCGGGGCAAACCGGTGTTGGCGAGTGGTTTACTTAGCCTCTACGGCCGTGATTTCGGGTACGGCTTTGCGCACGGTGTCTTCAAGGCCAGCGCGCGTCATCGGCGACATGGGGCAGGCCCCGCAGGCGCCTTCCCATTCGAGCTGGAGCACGCCTTCGGCGGTGATGTTGGCCACGCGCACGTTGCCGCCGTCGGTGGCCAGGTAAGGGCGCAAATCGTCCAGGGCGGCTTCGATGCGGGGCAGCAGGGGATGGTCGAGGGTCATTGGGGTGGGATTAAAGCAGGCTAGCGCTGCATTTCTACAACGGTCGTTTTGGGTGCAATGTTGTTGCGAATACTCACTTGCCGAGCTACGGCCTCGGCTAGGTTAGCAAAGGCCTGGCCGACGGCCGACGTGGCATCGAGTACGGCGGGGCGGCCCTGGTCGCCGTCCTCGCGGATGCTCTGCACCAGCGGTAGCTGGCCCAGCAGGGGCACGTCGTGCAGCTGGGCCAGGCGCTGGCCGCCGTTTTCGCCGAAGATAAAGTATTTATTGTCGGGCAGCTCGGCCGGCGTGAACCAGGCCATGTTCTCAACGATGCCCAGCACGGGCACGTTGATCTGGGGCTGGCGGAACATCTGGAGGCCCTTCTGGGCGTCGGCCAGGGCCACGCGCTGCGGCGTGGTCACAATCACGGCCCCGGTCACGGGCACCGATTGCACCAGCGTGAGGTGAATATCGGAGGTGCCGGGCGGCAGGTCGAGCAGCAGGTAATCCAGCTCGCCCCACTCCACTTCCGTGATGAACTGCTTGAGCGCCGACGAGGCCATGGGGCCCCGCCACACAATGGCGCTTTCGGCCGGAGCCAGGAAGCCGATGCTCATCAACCTCACGCCGTAGGCTTCGATGGGCTGGATGAGGTTTTTGCCGTTGGGGCCCTGGAACACGTGCGGGCGGGCGTCCTCCACCCCGAACATCAGCGGCATGCTGGGGCCCGAAATGTCGGCGTCGATGAGGCCCACTTTGGCGCCCGAGGCGGCCAGCGCCACCGCCAGGTTGGCCGTGACGGTGCTTTTGCCCACGCCGCCCTTGCCCGAGGCAATGGCGATGATGTTCTTCACGCCAGGCAGCAGCTCGTTGCTGTTGCGCAGCGTGGTCACGCGCGAGGTCATGGTAATCACCACGTTGGCGTCCTTGTCCACCATCGTGTGGATGGCGCGCTCGCAGGCGTCGTGGATGAGCTGCTTGAGGGGGCAGGCGGGCGTGGTGAGCACCACGGTGAAGGCCACGGTAAGGCCGTCAATGTGCACGTCCTCAATCATTTTGAGGGTCACCAGGTCCTGGCCCAGGTCGGGCTCCTCCACGTAGCTCAGGGCCTTAAAAACAGCTTCTTCGGTTATTGGCATCTTGGAAACGGCACCCGTTGGGGGCGCTCTGCAAAGATAACCCGTGGGCGGGGCCGTGGGTTCGGCCCCGCCGGGTTAGTTATTCGCCGTGGGGCCCCGCCGGCACCGCGGGCTGTGAGGCCAGCACGCCGGCCGGCACCTCCAGGGCCCCGGTGTGGAAGTTGATAAGGCCGTTGCGCTCGTCCTCAATGTTGGTGGCCTGGGTGTACACGTCGCCGGCAATGGAGCGCTGGCGCAGCTCGTGCTTGAAGGCGCGGATGCTGTTGGTGCGGGCCTCGGCGTCGGCGGGGCCCCCGTAGTCGGAGAAGCCGAAGCCGCCCCACTCGCTCACAATCAGCGGCTTCTGGCAGCGGTAGAAGAACGGGTCGCCCACCACGAGCGGGAAGGCGGCGGTGCCGTCGAGCTCGCCGTGCACGAGGCGGTCGAGCAGCTCTTGCCAGCGGCTCAGGTCGGGGGTGTAGAGGTGGGCCGTGAGCAGGTCGGACTGCAAGCGGCCGTGGTCGGAAATGTGGTGCCAGCCGTCGTTGTCCACCACTAGAAACTGGGGGTGGTTGATTTGCATGTAGTGGTACATGTCCACGATGTAGGCCCGGGTTTCGGGGTTCGTGGCGATGTCCTGGCAGCCCCAGTCCTCGTTGTACAGGCTCCAAATCACCACCGAGGGGTGCGACTGCATCAGGGCGAGCATGCGCAGCAGCTCGGCGCGGTGGTTTTGGCGGCTGCGGGTGGTGGAGCTGTGCGGGCTGGGCACTTCCACCCACAGCAGCAGGCCCAGCTCGTCGGCCAGGGCGTACAGGCGCGGGTCGATGCCGGCGATGTGCACGCGCACCAGGTTGCAGCCCAGCTCCTGCATGGCGTAGAAGTGGCGGCGGATTTCCTCGTAAGTAGCCGTGCCGGGCTGGTACAGGATGCCGTCGAGGTACACGGGCGCGTTGTTGAGGTACACGCGGCTGCCGCGGCTCTCGATTTTGCGCAGGCCGAAGTCCGTTTCAATCTGGGCCGCGTAGCCGTCCTGGTCGATGAGCTGGGCCACGAGGCGGTACAGGTTGGGGGCCCCGGGCTGCCAGAGGCGCGCCCCGGGCAGCTCCAGCACCACGCGCTGCTCGCGCTGCCCGGCGGCGAGGCGCAGCGGGAAATCGGCGGTGGCCAGCGGGCTGGGCGCGCTCTCGATGCGCTCAAACACCTGGAGGCGCAGGGTGTAGAGCCCCGGGTCCTGGATGCGGGTGCTGAGGTTGAAGCGCACCAGGCGGTCCTCAATCACGCTGTCGACGCCCACGCGCGAGCGCAGGCGGTTGCGCTCCACCATTTCCAGCCACACGCTGCGCACGGCCCCGGTCTGGGTTTGGTACCAAATGCCGCCGCGCTTGTACACGTGCGATTCCTGCTTGCCGCGGGGCCGCTCGGCGTCCATCGTATCGGCCACGCGCACCGTGAGGCGGTTGACGGGCTGGAGCAGGCCGGGCCGCAGCTCGAACGAAAACGAAGTGTACTCGCCGTAGTGCACGTCTTCGCCCTCGATGGTGCGCAGCAAATGGCCGTTCAGCCACACGCGAGTTTCGTAGCCGCACGCCCCGAAGGTGAGCTGAAACAGCGAGTGCTTGTCGGCGGCGTCGCGCTGGGGCAGGTAGAATTCGCGCTCGTACCAGGCCACCACCTGGTCTTGCCACACGGCGGGCTGGGCCTGGCCTTTGGCGGCGGCCATGTGCTCCTCCACCGAGCCGGGCCAGCTGGCCACGCCCTCGTAGGTGTGGCCCAGGGCCCAGTCGTCGTTCAGGCCCACGTCCTGGTGGTCCACGGCGAAGCGCCATTCGCCGTCCAGCAGCAGGTAGTTGTTGTCGCGCACCACGGCGCGGGGCAGGGGGTTGGCCAGGTGCGGGTCGTGGCTGAGGGTCGAGAAACCGTAGTTAGGGGTGGGAGGGAGCATGGATAGGAAATAAGGACGAACAAATAGCAAAGGCCGCAAGGTGGGCAAAAACCACGAAACGAACTAGGAAAAGTTATAGTGTACCGGTGATAAGAAAAGGGTAGGGCCCCGGGCGAGAAAATCCCCAATAGCGCGTTAGGCTGACGAAAGAAGCCTCTTTTCCGCGCTGGCCACCCAATCGGTTGGGCTGGTCAACGGAAAAGAAGCTTCTTTCGTCAGCCTGACGTACTGTTTAAACTTCTAAAAGTCCTTTATTATTCAAGGTTTATTCGACTTATTTTTTTTGCCCTGCTCCGTTTTAGTATTCCTCAGCCGGCTAGGTTTTCTGTTTCTTCTTTTTGGCCGCCGGAAACAGCACGTTGTTCAGGATCAGGCGGTAGCCGGGCGAATTGGGGTGCAGGGTGAGGTCGGTGGGCTCCTCGCCCACCAGGTGCTGGTAGTCCTCGGGGTCGTGGCCGCCGTAAAACGTCCAGGTGCCCTTGCCCAGCGTGCCGTGCAGGTAGCGCACCTCGCCGTCTTGCTTGGTGTCGCCCATCACCACCACGTCGGGCTTCACCACGCTCTTGCGGAAGGCCGTGGTCTGGCCCATAAAGCCCTTGATGACTTTCTCGTGGTTTTGGGTGAGCATGGTGGGCACGGGGTCGTACTTGGCCGAGAAGGTGAAGAGCTGGAAGTAGTCGTTCTGCTCGCCCAGGCCCCGCTCGAAGGGCTCCATGTCAATATTAGAATACTCGTAGCGGTAGGGGTCGCGCACGAGCTGGAAGTTTTGAAAGGCCAGGCAGCGGTTGAAGTTGAGCTTGCTCTGGGCCTGCGGGTCGGCGGGGTCGCCGTCGTACATGCTCTCCACCATGTCTACCCCCAGGCCGGCCAGGGCAATGTCGTAGCTGTCGGTGGCCGAGCACATGGCGAACAAAAAGCCGCCCCCGGCGATGAACTCCTGCATTTTTACGGCCACCGTGGCCTTCATCTGGCTCACCTTGCCGAAGCCGTTGCGCTTGGCGGCCGCCTCGGCGTCGCGCACCTGCTGCTGGTACCAGGGGTAGTTGCGGTAGGTGGCGTAAAACTTGCCGTACTGTCCCGTGAAGTCCTCGTGGTGCAGGTGCAGCCAGTCGTACTTGGGCAGCACGCCGCCCAGTATTTCGTCGTCGTAAATCTTGTCGTACGGAATCTCGGCGTACTCCAGCACCAGCGTCACGGCGTCGTCCCAGGGCTGCTTGCCCTTGGGCGTGTACACCGCAATTTTGGGCACCTTCTCCAGCTTCATCACGTCCATGTTGGCGTTGGCATCGGCGATTTCGGCCAGGATGCCGCTGTACTGCGCCTCGCTGATGACGGCGTAGCTCACGCCGCGGGCGGCCAGCTCGGTTTCGGCCCCCGGCGTCACGTCGAACGCAAACGAGCCGCCGCGGTAGTTGAGGAGCCAGTCCACGGGCACTTCGCGCTGCAACAGCCAGAAGGCCAGGCCGTAAGCTTTCAGGGCTTCCTTCTGGGTGTTGTCCATCGGGATGAGCACGTGGTTGGCGCGGGCCGCCAGGGGCCCGGCCAGGCCAGCCACGGCCAGCAGCAGCGAAAGGGCAAGGCGCTTGAGTAGCATAGGTTTTTTGGGGAAAATGACGCACCCGCCCAACGAGGCGGCCGCAACGGTGGTTCAAGTTAGGCGCGGGCCGCCGAACTTTGGCGCGGCCCGGGGCCCCCCGCCGGGGCCCCACCGCCCGCCCCGCCGCCCTATGAACCTGCTCGAAAACATCCGCGAAGCCTTCCGCTCCATCCGCAGCAACCTGCTGCGCACGGTGCTCACGGCCCTCATCGTCAGCATCGGCCTGTTTGCCCTGGTGGGCATCCTCACCAGCATCGACGCCATGAAAAACTCGCTGAACACGACCTTCGCCAGCCTGGGCAGCAACTCGTTCGAGATCCGGGCCAAGGGCTACAATAACCGTTCGCGCCGCGGCGGCGTGGCCGGCAAGCAGTACCCGGCCCTCACGCTGCTGCAGGTGCGCCAGTACAAGGCCCAGCTGGGCGCCGAGGCCGAGGTGGGCGTGTCGGCCTTCATCTCGGGGGCCACCGAGCTCAAGGCCAACGGCGAAAAAACCAACCCCAATATGCAGGTGGTGGCCGGCGATGAAAACTACCTGCGCATCCAGGGCTACAACCTGGCCCAGGGCCGCAGCTTCTCGCAAAACGAGCTCACCCGCGGGGCCAACGTGGCCATCGTGGGCGACGAAATCCGCGAGAAGCTGTTTCCGCGCCAAACCCCGGTGGGGCAGTACGTGACGGCCCTGGGCCGGCGTTTTCTCATCGTGGGCCTGCTCGCGCCCAGCGGCAGCACCATGGGCGGGGGCGGGGCCGACCGCATCGCCCTGCTGCCGCTCGAAACCGGCAACCAGCTGCCCCGCGCCGGGGCCCTCACCTACGCCCTGAAAACGGCCAGCACCCGCCCGGCCCTGCTGCCCTACCTGCTCGACCAGGCCACTGGCATCATGCGCAACGTGCGCCACGACCGCCTGGGCCAGCCCGATTCGTTTGAAATCGAGAGCAGCGACTCGCTGGCCAACAAGCTCGACGACATTTCGGGCAACATGCGGGCCGCTGGCGGCGTCATCGCCTTCATCACCCTGCTCGGGGCCAGCATCGCCCTGATGAACATCATGCTGGTGTCCGTCACGGAGCGCACCCGCGAAATCGGCATCCGCAAGGCGCTGGGGGCCACGGCGGTCCAAATCCGGCAGCAGTTCCTCATCGAAGCCATCGTGATTTGCGTGCTCGGCGGGGCCCTGGGCATCGGCCTGGGCGTGCTCGGCGGCAACGGCGTGGCGCTGCTCATCGGCAGCGGCTCGTTCTACGTGCCCTGGCTGTGGATGCTGGTGGGCCTGGTCATCTGCGTGAGCGTGGGCCTGCTCTCGGGCTCGTACCCGGCCGGCAAAGCCGCGGCCCTGGACCCCATCGAAAGCCTGCGCTACGAGTAAGGACCGCAGATTTAACGGATTTCAGCGGATGAGACGTATTTTTTGGGGTTCCGCCCGGGCAGTTTGCGGGTTTGGGATTTGGGTGGGATTCGCGCTGCTGGGGGCCCCGGCGCGGGCGCAGGCCGTGGCGGCCGGCCGGGCGCAAGTGTACGGCGTGACCGAAGCCGATTTCACCGTGCCGCAGGTGAAGCTGGCGGACGCCGCCGTGGCCCGGCGCATCAATCGCACGTTACTGCGGCTTATTGTCGGGGCCCAAACGGACAACGTCGATTCGCTGGGGACGGCCCAGCAGCAGCTGCACCAAGCCGACCGCGAAAGCCGCTACGATGCTGAAGCGAAGGTCTTGCGTAGGTACGGCCAGGGCTTTGTGGGCGCAGAGTACAAGATATTGCTGAACCAGCATTTTCTGCTCTCGTTTGCGTTCAACTTTGAATACCTTGGGGCGTACCCTTCGCAATCGACCCAGCACGCCACCTTTGACCTGCGCACCGGCCGCCAGCTCCGGTTGGCGAATCTCATCGCCGATGCCCCCGCCCAGCTAACGCTTCGGATGCAGGGCGCCATCAGCCGGCGCATCGGCGAACACCTGGGCCAGCTGGCCGCCGACCCCACCAACAAGGACGAGATGACCTACTTAGCCGAGCGCTTCCATTGGCGCGCCGACGCCCGGCGGGTTGTGTTCGAAACGAATGGCCGCACCGAAGCGGCGGCGGCCGTTGGCCTCGACGAATTTGCCCTCACGCCCCAGGCGCTGCTGCTGTTCTACCGGTTCGATTTGCCCCACGTCATCCAAAACTTCGAGCCCGACGACACCTACCGTTTTCCCTACGCGCGGGTGCGCCCCCGGGGCCCCCTGGTGCCGGTAGCCAATGCCGCCGGGACCTCAAAAAAGCCGTAGCCGCCGGTTGTTATACATTTGCGCAACTTCTCATTTGTGCAAATACCCATGCTGGCCCCCGTCAACCTCCGCTTCGCCGAACTCATTCAAGAAGTTGGCCTGACTAAGAATGCCTTCGCGCAGTCGCTGGGCAAAACCGCCAGCGTGGTACAGCACCTCATCGACGGCCGCAATAAGCCCGGCTACGACCTGCTGTGCAAGGTTTTTGAGATTTACCCAAATGTATCGAAGGACTGGCTGATGGAAGGCCAGGGCCCCATGCTGCTCGCCGAGGGCCCCCAGGCCGCCCCCGCCGCCGCTGCCCCAGCCCCGCCCGCCCCCGCCGTAGCCCTAAAAAAGGCCGCCGGGCCCCCCTCGCTCTTCGCCGCCCAAGCAACCGAAGATGCCCCCGAAGCACCGGTCCCCACGGCCGGCCCGGCCGTGCCCCCGGTTGCGCCACTGGTCGCCGCCGCTGCGCCGCCGCTGGCAGTGCCCCCTGCCGTGGCCCCCGCGCCGATAGCCGCGCCGCCCGTGGGGCCCCCAGCGGCGGCCGCGGCGGCCGCTGCCCCGGCGCCCGACGTGGCCATCGGCGCCGCGCTGCAAACCCAGCACCTGCTGCACCAATTGGCGCTGGCCGAGCTGCGCAACCAGCACCTGCTGGAGCAGCAGCAGCTATTACGCCAAATGTTGGACATGGCCCAGGGGCGCTAGCGGGGCCTTGTTGGGGCCCCAGCGGCGGGAGCGGCCGGGGCCGCCCAGCGCCCCGGCCGACGCCGGTACTTTGCGGGCGTGAGGGCTTCCAAAAGCCCGCCGCGCCCGCGTATCTTTGCCGTCCCCCAACCCTAGCCTAGCCTTCGTCTTATGAAATTCATCGTCTCGTCCTCCGCCCTGCTCAAGCAGCTGCAGAGCATCAACGGCGTGGTTACGAACAACCCCGTGGTGCCCATTCTCGAGAATTTCCTCTTTGAGATTGAGGCCGGCAAGCTCACCATCACGGCTTCCGACCTGGAAACCAGCATGATCACCGAGCTGCCCGTGGAGGCCCGCGACACCGGCCGCATCGCCGCGCCCGCCCGCATCCTGCTCGACACGCTCAAAAACCTGCCCGATCAGCCCGTCACCTTCACCATCGACGAGGAAACGTACACCATCGAAATCGGCTCGGCCAACGGGCGCTACAAGCTGGCCGGCGAAAACGCCGCCGACTTCCCCCGCGTGCCGGTGGTGAAGGGCTCGGCCCCGGTTGAAATCCCGTCGTCGTCGCTGGCCCGGGCCATCAACAAAACCATCTTCGCGGTGAGCACCGACGAGCTGCGCCCGGCCATGACCGGCATCTTGGTGCAGCTGGCCGACGCCCAAATCACCTTCGTGGCCACCGACGGCCACCGCCTGCTGCGCTACCGCCGCCAAGACGTGGGCGCCGGCCAAACCGCCAACCTCATCATCCCGCGCAAGGCTTTCAACCTGCTCAAGGGCGCGCTGCCCTCGGAGGCTGCCCCGGTGCGCATCGAATTCAACCAGAGCAACGCCTTTTTCTCGTTCAACCAGATGCGCCTCGTGTGCCGCCTGATCGACGAGCGCTACCCCGACTACGAGAACGTAATTCCGGTGAGCAACCCCAACAAGCTCACCATCAACCGCCAGGAGCTGCTGAACTCGGTGCGCCGCATTAGCATCTACTCCAACAAAACCACCCACCAGGTGCGCCTGCGCCTAGCCGGCTCCGAGCTGACCGTGTCGGCCGAAGACCTCGACTTCAGCAACGAGGCCAACGAGCGCCTGGCCTGCCAGTACGACGGCGAGGACATGGAAATCGGCTTCAACGCCCGCTTCCTCCAGGAAATGCTCTCCAACATTGATTCTGAGGAAATCACCCTGGAGCTGAGCACCCCCAACCGCGCCGGCCTGCTGATGCCCGCCGCCGCCGACGACAACGAAAGCATCCTGATGCTGGTGATGCCGGTGATGCTCAATAATTACGTCTAAATCGCAGATTTTGCAGATTAAACGCGATTTCGCTGATTCAATCCGGCGAAAGCGGGACGAGCATTGGCAACGGGTAGAGCAGAGTTTTCTACTATTTTGAAATTTACTAAACGATTCGATTAACCCGTGAAATCACGGTTAATCTGCATAATCTGCGATTCATGAAGAAATCCGAAATTCGCTTCAGCATTGCCCTCGACGACCAAAAAGTGCCTGAGGCCATCAGCTGGTCGGCCACCGATGCGGGGCCCGACATTCACTTTGCCAAAGCCATCAACATTGCCCTGTGGGACCGCGAGCAGGTGGGCACGATGAAAATCGACCTCTGGACCAAGGACATGCCCACCGACGAGATGAAGCGCTTCTGCGTGGACAACATGGGTTCAATGGCCGAAAACATCGTGACGGCTACCAACGACGTGGAAATGGCCAAGAAAATCCGCGCCCTCTGCAAGGAACTGTCCGACTACCTCGACCAGCAGGAGCAGGGCTTGAGCTAGGGCCCCCAGCTGAAATAAACCCACAAAGAAGCCCCGCCGGCAGTGCGCCAGCGGGGCTTCTTTGTGGGCTTATTTCAGCTGGGGGCCCCGGGGCTAGCGGGCGTTGCGGCCCAGGTTGCCGGCGGGGCGGGTGGTGGCTTTGGAGCTGGCCGGGCCGATGGTGGCGTTGTTGGCGCGTTCCGGGGCGGGGTCCTGCACCGACTTGACGAGGGCCTGGGTGGCGGCCTGGGTTGCGGCGCTGGCGAAATCGCGGTCGGCCTTGTTGTAGCGGCCGCGGGCGTCGTAGTAGCTGGAGTACTGGTCGGTGCTGAGCACGGCTTTCAGCTCCTGGTCGCGCTCGTGCAGGATGCCGTTGCGCTGCTGGTCGAGGGCGGCCGCGTTTTTGGCGTTGCGGCGCTCGGCTTCTTCCAGCTTGGTGGTTTTTTCGGCGTTGATGGCGCGCAGGCGGGCGGCCTGGTAGCCGTTGAGGCGCAGGTCGCGCACCATGTAGTCGCTCAGGCGCTCGGCGCGGTTGGTGGCGTCGGGGTTGAGGCGGGGGCTGGGCTGGGTTTTATCCTGCACGGCCACCGGCGGCAGGGCCACTTGCTGGGCCCAGGCGGCGGGGGCGGCCAGGGCCAGCAGGCAGGCCAGGGCCCCAGAGGAAAGGCGGTTGTTCATGGGCGGAAGGGGTTATGGGAAACCAAACGGTACGCAAGGACCGCGCCGCGCCCGCGGGGCCCCTGCCCATTAGTAACGGTAAACCCCGGGGCCCGGTTGGCTTAAAACGTGTTTTGCCACATCATCGACTCCACCGGGCGGTCGGTGCGGTGGTTGTACTTGGCGCTGGGCTTGCGGTTGTAGAGGGTGGCCACGTCGCCCTGCACCAGGAAGTAAATGAGCTGCCCGATGGGCATGCCCGGGTACACGCGCACGGGTACTGATACGCTGATTTCCAGCGTCCAGTGGTTGCAAAAGCCCACGTCGCCCTTGCCCGCCGTGGCGTGAATATCGATGCCCAGGCGGCCCACGCTGCTCTTGCCTTCGAGGAAGGGCACGGTGGCGTGGGTTTCGGTGTACTCGGCCGTCACGCCCAAGTACAGCTGGCCGGGCTGGAGCACGAAGCCCTCCTCGCCCATCTCAAAGGTGTCAATTTCGTTGTGGCGGCGGGCGTCGAGCACCGCGTCGCGGTAGGTGGCCAGGTAGCGGCCCAGGTGCACGTCGTAGGAGTTGGTGCCGAGGCAGCTGCGGTCGAAGGGCTCGATGACGATGGTGCCTTTCTCAATTTCGGCAAGGATTTGCTGGTCGGTCAGGATCAAAACGGGGCAGGAAAAAAGGTGGGTGGGTGGCGTAGGGCCCCCGCCGCAGGGTAAGGGTAAAAAGGATAGGCGCGGCTACTCGTAGCCGGGCCGCTGGGGCCCCACGGTGCCGTCGGGTGCTTCGTCCTCGTCGTCGTCATCGTCGGCGTAGCGGTCGTCGCGCAGGGGCTTGGGGCGGGCGTCGCGCAGGCGGCTGAGCAGGCTGCGCCCCGGGGTGGGCGGGGCCACGTCGGGCTCGGGCTCGCCCTCGGGGGCCAGGTACTCAATGCGGCGCTGGAGGCCGGGGATGACGTTGAGCACCAGGTGCAGCAGCAGCAGGAAGCTGCTCAGGCTGAGCAAGAACGTGAGGTAGTCGAGCCAGTTGTGGCGCGGGGCGGGACCCCCGGCCTGGGGCGAGGCCACGGCCGTATCGTCGGTGTTGGTGAGGGCGCCGGCGGCGGTTTCCGGAGCCTCGGCGGCACGGGCGTTGCCATCGTCGTTGCCGTCGTTGGTGGTGAGGGGGGCGGCCATGGGGCCCTCGGCCTCGGTGGGCACGGCGGCCGCATCGGCGGGGGTCCCGGCGGCGTTGAACTGGGCGTCGGCCTGCTTGATGAGGCGCTCCTCGGCCCGCACCAAGGCCACCCGCTCGTCGCGGGGCAGGCCGTGGATGAAGAACTCGAAGTTGCGGTCGCGCAGGATGCCGTTGAGCTGCTTGTTGAACTCGGCCAGCGACACGGGGCCCGTGCCGAAGCGGTTTTTGTAGCGCTCGGCGCTGGCGTTGTAGTTCTGGAACAGCTTTTTGAGGGCGGCGTTGTCGCCGAACTGGTCGAACTGCCGGCGGGCTGCGGCGGTGCGCAGCGTGACCGGGAACTTGCCGCGGGTGAAGGACTTATCGTACACCGTTTCGAAGGTGCGGAAGTTCAGCTCGTCCACCGTTTTGTCGAACAGCGCCTTGTTGGCCTGGGCGGGCGTTTGGGCCGGGGCGAGCCGGGCGAGCAGCAGCAGGAGCGCGAGGAAGGGGAGTTTTAGCATAAGCAAAGGGCAGCGCGCAAGAATTCGTGGCGTAAAGTTCGCACACTTTAAATGGGAAAGGTTCGCAAACGCCGCCGGTGGGAAGCATTTGCGAACCTTTCCTGAGTTGTGGGGCCCCGGGCAGGTCCTCGTTTCGGCGGAGCCAGGCGCTACAAGCCGTGGGCCTCGATGAGCGATTCGCGGCAGGCGGTGAGGTACTTGTCCACCAGCTCGTCGGTGATGGCCGTGGAAATGAACAGGGCCTCGAACTGTGAGGGCGCCAGGTAGATGCCGCGCTCCAGCATGGCATGGAAGTAGCGGCCGAAGGCGGGCAGGTCGCACTGCTTGGCATCTTCCAAGTTGTTCACCGGCTGCGCCGTGAAGAACAGGCTGAACATGGACCCCACCCGGTTCACGGTATAGTTTAGGCCGAGTTCCTGGGCGATTTGGCGGGTGCCATCGGCCAGGCGGGCGGTGGTGGCGTCGAGCTGGGCGTACAGCTCGGGGTGCTCGTGCAGGTAGCGCAGCTGGGCCAGGCCGGCGGCGGTGGCCAGCGGGTTGCCCGAGAGCGTGCCCGCCTGGTACACCTTGCCGGCCGGGGCCACTTGGTTCATGATGTCGGCGCGGCCGCCGTAGGCCCCCACCGGCAGGCCCCCGCCGATGATTTTGCCCAGCGTCGTCATATCCGGCACGATGCCGAACAGCTGCTGGGCCCCGCCGGGCGCGAGGCGGAAGCCGGTCATCACTTCGTCAAAAATCAGCACAATGCCGTGCTCGGTGCACAGGGCGCGCAGGGCCGGCAAATAGCCCTCCTGCGGGGCCACCAGGCCCATGTTGCCCACCACGGACTCCAGGATGATGGCGGCAATCTGGCCGGGGTTGGCGGCCACGGCGGCGTGCAGGGCGGGCAGGTCGTTGTAGGGCACCGTGAGGGTATCCTGGGCCACGCCGGCCGTGACGCCGGCCGAATCGGGCGTGCCCAGGGTGAGGGCCCCCGAGCCGGCCGCGATAAGAAAGGCGTCGGCGTGGCCGTGGTAGCAGCCCTCAAACTTGAGGATTTTGGCGCGCCCGGTGTAGCCCCGCGCCACCCGGATGGCCGACATGCAGGCCTCGGTGCCGGAGTTCACGAGGCGCACTTTCTCGATGCTGGGCACCATGGTGGTGATGAGCTGGGCCAGCTCGCTCTCGCGGCGCGTGGGGGCCCCAAAGCTGAGCGAGTGGGGCAGGGCGGCGCGCACAGCGTCGAGCACCACGGCCGGGGCGTGGCCCAAAATCATGGGGCCCCAGGAGTTGATGAAATCAACGTAGCGGTTGCCGTCCACGTCGGTGAGCCAGGCACCGGCGGCGCTCTGCATAAATACCGGCGTGCCGCCCACCGAGCGGAAGGCCCGCACCGGCGAGTTGACGCCCCCCGGAATCAGGTCTTTGGCCTGGGTGAAAAGGGCGTCGGAAGTCGTTTGGTTTAGCATGAAATTCGGTTGGCAGTTTATTTAATAAGCCGGGGAACGTCGTTTGGGTTCGATATTTCTACTTATTTCAGGCAGTCGTGCTGCGCTTGGCAAAGCATCTCACCCGCGGTAGTAATCAATAATTAGGTACGCAGTAGAGATGCTTCGCCAAGCGCAGCACGACTGCCTAATTTCCGCTCAATACCGCACTACTTCACCACGCGCATCTCCAGGCCGTCGAGCTTGGTGATGGGCACTACCTGGTTATCGCGGAAGCCGTTGGGGTAGGCGTAGCCCTGGAACACGGCGCCCGGGGCGGGCGGCTCGGTGGCGAGGCCGGACTGAAATGCAGGCCCGAATTCAGTTAGCGCGTTGCTGAAAAACAGGAGCAGGTCGAAGCCCTGGCCGGCGTAGGGGGTGGGCGGCAGGTGCTGGCGCTGCAAGTACAGCTGCCGGAAGCGCCGGTAGCCCAGGGCCTGCTCGTCGATGTACTTGGGCTGCACAAAGTAGATGCCGGGCCCGTTGAGCTGGCTGGGGTCGAGGCGGGGGTTGTCGAGCCAGGCCCCCGAGGCTAGCAGCGGGGGCCGGGTGGCGGCCGGCGCAGCGCGCTGCACACCCAGGAAATAGGGCCCCGCCTTGCGGCTGTCGGACGCCACCACGAGGTGGCCAGTGCCGGCCAGGTCGAGGCCGGCGCTGGCGGCGGCCAGGCTCTCGTCCAGCTCGGGGTTGAAGCGGCGGCGGGCGCTGATCTTGCCGCCCAGGGCCTCGAACGTGGCCTGGTAGGCGTCGGCAAAAATGGTTTCGTCGTGGGCGTCTTCGTGCAGCAGCACGGCCGGGCGGCCAATGCCGAAGGCATCGGCGGCAAACTGTGCCGCCAACCGGCCCTGGGTGGCCGCGCCGGGGCTGTTGAGGTAGTGCCAGGGGTTGTCGAGCACCAGGTCGCCGTCTTGCGAGAGCGGGTTGACGCAGATAATCTGGTGTTCCTGGGCGTAGCGGGCCAGCAGCCGGGCGCCCGACTTGTACACCGGCCCGATTAGCAAATCCATGCCGGCCAGCTCGGGCAGGGCCAGCACTTGCTTCAGGCGCAGGGTGTCGGCCCCGGTGTCGTAGGCGAACAATTGCACCGGGTGCCCGGCCCGCTGGAGCGAGTCCTGGGCCAAGCGCAGGCCGGCGTAGAGGTCGGTGACGAACTGGTTTTTGCGCAGCTTCTGCCAGCTCGGGTCGTCGAGTTCGAAGGGCAGCAGCACGGCCACGTTGTAGCTGGTTTTGCGGGCCGTGGAGCGGGCCGGCACCCGGGGCCCCAGGGGCCCGGCGTAGCGGGCCGGGTCGAGCTTGAACTTGGCCACCAGCTCGTCGAGTTGGGGCCGGTCGGCCTCGGTGCCCAAGCCGTTGGGCACCACCAGGCGGTCGGCGTAGGCGCGGGCCAGGGCGGCATCGTCGGGGGTGCGGCGCAGTAGGCGCTGCCAGGTGCCGCGGTCGTTGAGGCGGGGCAGGTAGCTGGCCTTCAGCGCGTCGCGGGTGGGGCCAAAGTCGGCGGGCAGGGCCCCCAGCGTTTTCAGGGCCGTGTCGTAGTCGCCCTGCTCCAGCGATACCTGGCCTTGCAGCAGCAGCGCCTCGTTGAGGTTGGGGTAGGCGGGGTACTCGGCGCGCAGCAGGTTGAGGAGCTGCTCGGCGTCGGCCCACTGCCGGAGGCGGGCGTTGGCCACGGCGGCGAGGTAGGCCGCGTCGGCGGCGTGCGCAAAACGGGCCCCCGGCTGGGCCAGGGGCTCCAGTTCGAGCAGCGCTGCCGCGTACTGGCCCTGGTCGAGCTGTACCTTGCCAGCGCGGTAATGGGCATCCGGGCTGCCAGTTCGGGCAGCAGGCTTAGCGGGGGCCGGTTTGGTAACTGTGGGTTTGGCAACGGCGGGCTTTGCCGTAGGAGCGGCGCCGGTAGCAGGCTTAGAGCTGGCAGCGCTACCAGTGGCTGGCTTGGCTGCGGCGGTGCCAGCCGCTGGCTTCGCAACGGCAGAAGTGCTAGAAGCAGGTTTAGCCGCTGCGGAAGCCCCAGCAGTTGGCTTGGCCGTGTTCGCGGCGCCGGTAGTGGGCTTGGCCGCGGCGGGAACGCCAGCAGCCGCTTTGGGGGCAGGTTTGGTGGCCGGTTTCACCACGCTGGGCTTGGCACCCGGCGCGGTCGTGGGCGTTTGGGCCGCGGCGGCCAGCGGCAACAGGGCCCCCAGCAGCAGGCGTGGCAGCCGAAACCGGCGGGGAAAAGCAAAGGGCATGGGAAACGCGGAATGAGTGGCCCCGCAAAAGTACGCAGGGCCCGCCGGGGCCCTGTTCCGGGCCGCGGCGGCCAGCTTGGTTGCGGGCCCGCCCGCCGGCCACCCGGGCCTGTAGTGCGGCGCTAGGCCCCGGCGGGCACGGACGGGTTCACGCTTTGGGCCTCTACAAAAATGCGCGTGAACTCGGGGTGCTTGGCCCGGATGGCGTGCTCCAGCCGGGCGGTGGCGGCCACCGTTTCGGCCGCCGACAGCTCGGGGCGGAAGCGCACGTCGAGGGCCAAAATGGCCTCTTGGGGCCCCAGGTACATCGAGAGCGGCGGGTGCAGGCGCGCCACGGCGGGCTCGGCGGCGGCCAGGGCGCGCAGGCTGGCCAGGGTGGCGGCGTCCACGCCCTCGCCCACCAGCAGGCCGCGGGTTTCCGTCAGCATGAACACGGCCATGCCGATGAGCAGCACCCCGATGGCCAGCGACGCGCTGCCGTCGAGGTAGGGGTTATTTAGCAAGTGCCCAAAAAACACGCCCGCCAGCGCAATCAGCAGGCCCACAAGCGCGGCCAGGTCTTCGAGGAGGATGGCGTACACGGCCGGGTCGCGGCTGGCGCGCAGGGCCTGCCAGAAGCCGGCGTCGCCGCGCGTTTTGTTGAACTCGCGGTAAGCCAGGGTGCAGGCCACGCCCTCGAACACCACGGCCAGGCCCAGCACCCAGTAGTTCCAGGTGGGGTCGGAGAGGGGCGCGGGGTTTTTAATGTGAATCCAGCCCTCGTAGAGCGAGATGCCGCCGCCCACCGCGAAGATGAGCACGGCCACAATCATCGTCCAGAAATACAGCTCCTTGCCGTGCCCAAACGGGTGCTCGTCGTCGGCCGGCCGGGCGCTGCGGCTCAGGCCCAGCAAAATCAGCAGCCCGTTGCCGCTGTCCACCAGCGAGTGGATGCCCTCGGAGAGCATGGCCGCGCTGCCGGTGAAAAACGCCGCCACAAACTTGGCCACGGCAATGGCCACGTTGGCCCCGATGGCCCCGTACACCACGGTTTTGGAGGAAGAACTGCCCGCCATAAAATGAAGATGGAATGAGCGCCTGGTACGCGCGCTGGCCGCGGGGGTTGTGCGCGCCCCGCCCGGGGCCCCCGGTGGCCACGGGGCCCCCGGCCGTACTTTCGCCGGCATGGAACCCACCTTGCCCTTCACCCGCACGCGGGTCGCGCTGCTGTTCGTGCTGGCCGCCTCGGTGGGCCTGAGCCTGCTGCTGATTGCCGGGCGCGTGGCCATCACCCACCAAATCCGGTTCCTGTTCCTGGCCTGGAACCTCTTCCTGGCCCTCATTCCCTACGCGCTGAGCACGCTGCTCGGGCTGGCCCGGGGGCCCCTGCGGGCGCGGCTGCTGCTGCCGGTGGGGGCCGCGTGGCTGCTGTTTTTCCCCAACGCGCCCTACCTCGTCACCGACCTCTTCCACCTCGACGAGCGCCCCGACGCCCCGCTCTGGTTCGACCTGGCCCTCATCCTCTCCTGCGCCTGGAACGGCCTGATGCTGGCCTACGCCTCGCTGGCCGACATGCAAACCCTGGTGCGCCTGCGCCTGGGGCCCCTGGCCGGCTGGGCCTTCGCCACGGTGGCGCTGCTGCTCAGCAGCTTTGGCATCTACCTGGGCCGCTACCTGCGCTACAATTCCTGGGACATCCTGGCCAACCCGCTCACGCTTTTCTACGACATCCTCAACCGGCTCCTGCACCCCTTCGCCTACCCCCGCACCTGGGGCGTCACTATGGTATTCGGCGTGTTCTTGCTGCTGGGCTACGGCACGGTGCGGGTGCTCGGACGGGCCCAGGCGGAGTAGGGGCGGATGGAAGGAGAAACTGTGACGAGCCGATTGCAAAATTGTGGCGCAGCTTGGTTCAACAGCTGCCTTTTGGGATGTCCGCCGCCCCTACCTTCGCGGCTATGCCTGAAATGACTTGGCCGCGCCTGCTCTCGCAGCGCCGCTTCCCCGACCAGCAACTGCCGCCTACCAGCGCGGCGCCCGTGCGCGGGGCCTTCGTGCAAGACTACGACCGGGTAGTGTTCTCGTCGGCCTTCCGGCGCTTGCAGCGCAAAACCCAGGTGATGCCACTGCCCGAAACCGACTTTGTGCACACCCGCCTCACGCACTCGCTCGAAACGGCCGTGGTGGGCCGCTCGCTGGGCCGCCTCGCCGCCCGCCACCTGCTGGAGGCCGATGGGGCCCTGGCCGCGCAGCTGCCCAACCTCGACCAGGACTGCGGCGACATCGTGGCCGCCGCCTGCTTGGCCCACGACATCGGAAACCCGCCCTTTGGCCACTCCGGCGAAGACGCCATCAGCAGCTACTTCGCCAGCGCCGCGGCGGCTCCGTACCTGGCCGGCTTGTCGGCTGCCGAAGTGGCCGATTTGCAGCACTTTGAGGGCAACGCGGCGGGCTTCCGCATCCTTACCCACACCTACGCTGCGCACAGCACCGGCACCGCCGGCCTGGGCCTCACCTACGCCACGCTGGGAGCCTTCACCAAGTACCCCAAGCCGAGCGTAGTGGCCGCCGGGGCCCTGCTCGGCGGTGCGTCGGAGAAAAAATACGGCCACTTTCAGGCCGAAAACGCCCGGTTCCGGCACGTGGCCGCCGAGCTGGGCCTGCTGCCCAAAGACGCGGCGGCTGGCTTCTACCACCGCCACCCGCTGGCGTTTCTGGTGGAGGCGGCTGACGACCTCTGCTACCGCATCATCGACTTCGAAGACGGCCTCAAGCTGGGACTCATCGCCCCGGAAACCGGCCTGCCGCTGCTCAAAACCATGCTCGGCGACCCGGCCGGGCGCGTGGGCAGCGTGCAGTGGCACGACTGGCGCGAGGAGCTGGGCTACGTCCGGGCCCGCCTCA
Organism: Hymenobacter nivis; assembly: GCF_006439025.1. Classification (GTDB taxonomy): domain Bacteria; phylum Bacteroidota; class Bacteroidia; order Cytophagales; family Hymenobacteraceae; genus Hymenobacter; species Hymenobacter nivis_A. The sequence continues at coordinate 274,555 of NZ_RCYZ01000007.1, read as the reverse complement.
TCGGCAAGCTGGTGGGGGAGGTGGCCACGCTTTTTGCCCGCCACGCGCCCGCCATTTTGCGCGGGGAGTACGACCAGCCGCTCATCAAGGAGCTGGGCTGTTGGCAAGAGTTGCAGCAAGTGCAGCGCCTCAGCGTCGAGCGCCTCTACCGCAGCCGCCCGGTGCTCGAAATCGAGGCCGCTGGCTTCGAGGTGCTTGGGGGCTTGCTCGACGCGTTTCTGGCCGCCACTTTCGACGCCGCCGCCGGCCACCGCGCTCGCAAATTGCTCGACCTCGTGCCCGACCAGTTCCGCGCCGTGGGGCCCCAGGCCGGCGCCTCCGCCTACGAAAAAATTCTGCTCCTCACCGACTACGTGGCTGGCATGACCGACCAAAACGCGCTGAGCCTTTACAAAACAATCAAGGGCATCGAATTGCCGAAAGGATTCTAGGGGCCTCAGGGCATTGGGCGTGCGCGCCGGCGAACGGTGCTGCGTAAGGCAACGGAGGTGCCGCGCCGCCTTTGTCGCCTGCGTCGTTGAACGTCAACTGGATAGCGGCGCAGCAGGCAAGGGTTGTGCGGCATCCTGCCTTGAAAATGAACGGGTTGTGAAGAAAAGAATGCGCTTTAAGGGATAACCTGGGCGTTTGTTCCGCCGTTACTAACGCCCGGTTCCCACCCTAATTTCCCGCAATGGCCGCTCCCCAATTCCTCTTTGCCACCGGCATCGAAAATAGCAACCCCACCATCCAAAACGGCAAAGTTCGTGTCGACGAGCTGGAAAAATGCGGCCATTACCAGCACTGGCAGAAGGATTTCGACTTGGTGCAAGAGTTGGGCATCGAGTTTCTGCGCTACGGGCCCCCGCTGCACACCACCTGGCTGGGCGTGGGGAAGTACGATTGGTCGTTTGCCGACGCCACGTTTCAGGACTTGCACCGGCGCAACATCGTGCCCATCGTGGACCTGTGCCACTTCGGGGTACCCGACTGGCTGGGCAACTTTCAAAACCCTGATTTCCCCAAGCTGTTCGCCGACTACGCCGGGGCGTTTGCGCAGCGCTTCCCGTGGGTGCAGCTCTACACGCCGGTGAACGAAATGTACGTTTGCGCCGAGTTTTCGGCTCTTTACGGCTGGTGGAACGAGCAATTGGCCAGCGACCAAGCCTTCGTCACGGCCCTTAAGTACATCGTGAAGGCCAACGTGCTGGCCATGCACGCCATTTCGGCGGTGCGGCCCGACGCGCTGTTCATCCAGAGCGAATCGAGCGAATATTTTCACGCCGAAAACCCGTCCGCTATCAAACCCGCCGAGCTGCTGAACGCCAAGCGCTTCCTGTCGCTGGACCTCAACTATGGGCGCCGCGTGGACTCCGACATGTACGAGTACCTGCTCGACAACGGCATGACGCGCGACGAGTACCACTTTTTTCTGAAGAATAATCGCAAGCACCAGTGCATCATGGGCAACGATTATTACCAAACCAACGAGCACCGCGTGCGCGCCGACGGCAGCACCACGGCGTCGGGCGAAATATTTGGTTACCACACCATTACCACCCAATATTATGACCGCTACCGCCTGCCCGTGATGCACACCGAAACCAACCTCTGGCAGGGCCCCCGGGGCGACGAGGCCGTGAACTGGCTCTGGAAGGAGTGGGCCAACGTGCTGCGCGTGCGCAACGACGGCGTGCCCGTGCTGGGCTTCACGTGGTATTCGCTCGTGGACCAAGTGGATTGGGACACGGCCCTGCGCGAAAACAACGGCACCGTGAACCCACTGGGCCTCTACGACTTGCAGCGCAACATCCGCCCCGTGGGCGAAGCCTACAAGAAGCTCATCAGCCAGTGGAAGCGGGTGCTGCCCGCCCAAAGCCTGGCCTTGCAGCTGCCCATCGTGATGCCTGACCAAAGCAACCAGGCCTGGGCCCGGCAGCAAGAAGCCGACGCCCAGCAAGTCCAAACCGAACTCGCCGCCACCGGCGACGCGCCCCTCGCCGGCTCCCACTAATTTCGCTCCCTTCCATGCGCTTCCAAGACAAAGTAGTGATTATCACCGGCGGGGCCGGTGGCATCGGCCTGGCCACCGCCAAGCGCCTGGCCTCCGAAGGGGCCCGCATCGTGCTGGCCGACCTCAACCAGGCCAACCTCGACGCCGCCGCGCCCGAGGTGCACGCCGCCGGGGCCCCCGACGTGCTCGGCAGCCTCTGCAACGTGGCCGATGAGGCCCAGGTGGTGGCCACCGTGCAGGCCACGCTGGCCAAGTTCGGCCGCCTCGACGTGGTGGTGAACAACGCCGGCCTCATGCAGTTCAAGGCCCTCGAAGAGCTGACCGGCGACGACTGGTTGCGGGTGCTGAGCGTGGACTTGCTGGGCACGTTCTATTTTACCAAGCAGGCCTTTCTGCACATGAAGCCCGGCGGCGCCGTCGTGAACGTGTCGAGCATCCACGCCCTGGCCACCGAGGCGCTGGTGGCGCCCTACGCCGCGGCCAAGGCGGCCGTGCTCTCGCTCACCCGCTCGTCGGCCATCGAAGGGGCCCCCAAGGGCCTGCGCATCAACGCCGTGCTGCCGGGCGCCATCGACACGCCCATGCTCTGGAATAACCCGAACGTGAAAAGCGGCGTCGAAAAAATCAACCCCAGCGACGTGGGCAAGCCCGAAAACGTGGCCGCCGCCATTGCCTACCTGGCCTCCGACGATGCCGAGTTTGTGCAAGGCTCCGAGTTGCTGGTAGACGGCGGCCGACTTGACCATTTGTAGGGCCCCGGGGCCCCAATTAATTATCCAAACGAAAGCCGCTTCGATGCATCGAAGCGGCTTTCGTTTGAGTGGGTCAAAACGTATTCAATTAATTAAATAATTAGTTTCCTCTTCGTGCAGTGCTACCATGTTGGCGAGTAATTGCTCGATTAGTTTGCGGCCTTTCCACACCGATTTTAATTTGGCCCGAATCTGCTCGGCGGTCTGCACGAATTCCTGTTCTTCGGCCGTTTCGTGGCCTTCGAACTGAATTAATTGTTCGACCATCGGCACGGTCATTTCGGGGTGAAACTGCAGGCCCACAATGCCGTCGCCCCACACGAAGCCCTGCGTAGCGCACCCTGCCGACATGCCCACCCGCAGGGCCCCCGGCGGCACCGTGAACGCATCGACGTGCCAGTGCAGCACGGCGGCTTTCTCGGGCCAGCCGCGCAGTAGCGGGTGTTCCAGCGCCTTGGCCGAAAAGCGCACCGTCCAAAACCCAATCTCCGGCTCGGCGTTCGGCCGCACCTCGGCGCCCAGGGCCTGCGCCACCAGTTGGGCCCCCAGGCAAATGGCGAGCGTAATTTTTCCCGCCCGCAGCACCTGCTGGATAAACGCCTTCTCGTCGCGCAGCCAAGGAAACCGCGCTTCGTCATGCACGCTCATGGCCCCGCCAAGAATTAATAACCCATCAAAATCGGCCAGCGTCGGAAACATCGGGTCCGGTTCGAACAACCGCGTGTACGCCAGCGAGTGGCCGTGCGCTGCCAGCCAATTGACGGCGTGCCCGGGGCCCTCATCGGGTAAGTGTTGGAGGCAGTGCCAGCGCATTTTTAATTAATTATTGACAGTAACACGATTTATTAAACAGCAATAAAAAACGTCATGCAGAACGAAGGGAAGCATCTTGCCCGCAGCAGTAATTAATTGCCTGCGCAGTAAAGATGCTTCACTTCGTTCTGCATGACGATTCTTCGGACCAACTACTCTTTCGGGGCCCTAATTATTCCCACTCAATCGTCGCCGGGGGCTTGCTGCTGATGTCGTACACCACGCGGTTGATGCCGCGTACCTGGTTGATAATCTTGTTGCTCACCTCGGCCAGGAACTCGTAGGGAAGGTGGGCCCAGTCGGCGGTCATGCCATCTACGCTGGTCACGGCGCGCAGGGCCACCACGCGTTCGTAGGTGCGTTCGTCGCCCATCACGCCCACGCTTTGCACGGGCAGCAGCATCACGCCGGCCTGCCATACTTTGTCGTAGAGGCCGTGCTCTTTCAACAGGTTGATGAACACGCCGTCGGCGCGCTGGAGCAAGTCCACTTTCTCGGGCGTGATGTCGCCGAGGATGCGGATGCCCAGGCCGGGGCCCGGGAAGGGGTGGCGGTTGAGAATTTCGCCGGGCAGGCCCAGCGTGGCGCCCACCTCGCGCACCTCGTCCTTGAAGAGCATGCGCAGCGGTTCCACAATTTTGAGGTTCATCTTCTCGGGCAGGCCGCCCACGTTGTGGTGGCTTTTGATGGTCACCGACGAGCCATGTACCGATACCGACTCAATCACGTCGGGGTAAATGGTGCCCTGGGCCAGCCAGCGGGCCCCTGCTACTTTTTGCGCCTCGCGGTCGAACACTTCGATGAAGGTGCGGCCGATGGCTTTGCGTTTCTGCTCGGGGTCGGAGAGGCCGGCCAGGGCGGTGTAAAACTCACCACTGGCTTCTACGCCGGTCACGTTCAGGCCCAGGCCCTCGTAGGCCTTCAGCACCGAGGCAAATTCGTCCTGCCGCAGCAGGCCGTTGTCCACGAAGATGCCGTGCAGCCGGGGCCCAATGGCGCGGTGCAGCAGCAGGGCCGCCACGCTGCTGTCCACGCCGCCCGAGAGCCCAAGAATCACCTGGTCGTCGGGACCGATGGTGCTTTGCAGTGCCGCCACCGCCGAATCCACGAAGTGCTCGGGCGTCCAGCTCTGAGCGCAGCCGCAGATGTCAACGACAAAGTTTTTGATCAGCTGTTTGCCCTCCGTGGAGTGCGTCACCTCGGGGTGGAACTGGATGCCATAGGTGGCCTGGCCTTCGATTTCGTAGGCCGCCACCTGCACATCGGGCGTGCCGGCAATGGCCAGGAAGCCCGCGGGCAGCGTCTTAATCGTGTCGCCGTGCGACATCCACACCTGCGAGCCGGGCGTGAGGCCGTGCAGCAGCGGGTGGTGCTGGTTGAGGTGCGAAAGGCGGGCGCGGCCGTACTCGCGGATGGTGGCCGGCAGCACCTCGCCGCCGCCCTGCTGGGCCAGCAGCTGGGCCCCGTAGCACACGCCCAGCACCGGCACGCGGCCCAGCAAGTGGCCCAGGTCGGGGTTGGGGGCGTCGGCGTCGCGCACCGAGCAGGGCGAGCCGGATAGCACAACGCCCCGAATGTCGTCGCTCAGGGCGAGGGTCGGGGCGTGGGTGTAGGGGTGAATTTCGCAGAAGACGTGCAGCTCGCGGATGCGCCGGGCAATGAGCTGGGTGTACTGCGAGCCAAAATCCAAAATGACGATACGTTCCATGCCGCAAAGCTAATCGCTGATTATGCAGATTAACCGTGATTTTGCTGATTTCAGCGCGGATTAGCCGTGATTGCCGGCGATGACACCGATTTTTTTTGCTGGCTTGAGATAAGGCAAATTATTGATAGACAATCATAAGGAGCAGAGCCATCCTAGTTAATCGTAGCTGATTCGTGACGGAATCAGCAAAATCACGGTTAATCAGCTTGATCTGTGATTACCTTTGCATCGGCAAGTCAGAACGACCAGCTCCTGCTGAACTCCCCCAGGACCGGAAGGTAGCAAGGGTAGGCGGTCGATGCGGTGCGATTTTGGCTTGCTTTTTTTTGTCCTTTCCCGTCGGCCCCGGCGCTGCTCCGTTTCGCTTTCCGGCGAAGCAGCGAGTAGCTTTGGGGCCGATTCTTTTTGCATACCGCGCGCCGCCGGCAGGGCCCCGGGCGAGCAGTTTTAATCCAAATCCCTCTCTATGAAATTCTTTCTCGACACTGCTAACCTGAACGATATCCGCGAAGCCGTTGAGCTGGGCGTGTTGGATGGCGTGACCACCAACCCCTCGCTCATGGCCAAAGAAGATGTGCGCGGTGTGGACAGCGTGCTGGGCCACTACCGCCACATTTGCGAAATCGTGGACGGCGACGTGTCGGCCGAAGTAATTGCCACCGATTACAACGGCATCATCCGCGAGGGCGAGGTGCTGGCCGACCTGCACCCCAACATCGTGGTGAAAGTGCCCATGATCCGCGACGGCGTGAAGGCCATCCGCTACTTCTCCGATAAGGGCATCAAAACCAACTGCACCCTCGTGTTTTCGGCCGGGCAGGCCCTGCTGGCCGCCAAAGCCGGCGCTACCTACGTGTCGCCCTTCGTGGGCCGCCTCGACGACATTGGGGCCGACGGCATCCAGCTCATCGAGCAGATTGTGCAGATTTATGGCAACTACGGCTACCAGACCCAGGTGCTGGCCGCCTCGGTGCGCCACGTGCCGCACCTCATCCAGTGCGCCGAAATTGGGGCCGACGTGGTAACCTGCCCGCTCAGCGTCATCCTGGGCCTGCTCAACCACCCCCTCACCGACAAGGGCCTGGCCACCTTCCTGGCTGACCACGCCAAGGTGAATAAGTAATTAGTTGTTGAAGGTTGGGTGTTTAATTGTTTTTTGAAAGGAAATCAATTAGCCCGTTTTAAAAACAATTAAACCCCAACGCTCAAACAATTAATCTGTGTACATCATCAAAGTAAAGGGCAAGGCCAAGATTCCGGACTATATCCAGCTGCGCGACGAGCAGTTTGTGCTCATCGCCTACTTCCGGGCCGACCGGCCGCTGAAAGATTTGCACCGCTACGGCCTCGAAGGCAAGGAAACGGCGCTGGCGGCCGTCATTTCGGAGCTGGAATTTGGCAAGCTCCGCCCGCTCACGATCTAACGCTGCGCGATGTCCGAATTAATTGTTGAGCTGCGCGACGCTACCGTGATGCAGGAAACGCAGGCGGTGCTGCAAGGCGTATCGTTTGCGCTGGAAAAGAGCGACTTTGCCTACTTGGTGGGCCGCACTGGCTCGGGCAAGTCGTCGCTGCTCAAAACCCTGTATGCCGACCTGCCGCTGTTGGTGGGCACCGGCACCGTGGCCGGCTTTGCGCTGCCGCGGCTGCCCGTGAGCAAGGTGCCGTACCTGCGCCGCCGCCTGGGCATTGTGTTCCAGGACTTCCAGCTGCTGCCCGACCGCACAGTGGCCGAAAACCTGCTGTTTGTGCTCAACGCCACTGGCTGGAGGGGCAAGGCCCGCAAGCAGCAGCGCGTGGCCGACGTGCTGGCCCGCGTGGGCCTGAGCAACGCCGCGGGCCGCATGCCGCACCGCCTCTCGGGCGGTGAGCAGCAGCGCGTGGTCATCGCCCGGGCCCTATTGAACGAGCCCGTGCTGCTGCTCGCCGACGAGCCCACCGGCAACCTCGACCCGGAAGTGGCCGACAGCATTATGCAATTGTTTACGGAAATTAATTACGCCGGCACCGCCATTCTCATGGCCACCCACAATTTCCAGGTGATTGAGAAATACCCGCACCGCGTGCTTACGTGCCAGGACGGGGCCCTGCTGGATTCGGCGCGTAATTAACTAACCCCCGCCATGCCTGGCCTGTCGGTCCTCATTCCGGTGTATAACCGGCCGGTGGCGGAATTAATTAATGCGCTATTGGCGCAGGTGCCGCAGTGGCCGGGGCCCGTTGAAATTTATTTGCTTGACGACGGTTCAGAAGAAATCTGCCGCCAGCTAAACTGCCCCCTGGGGGCCCTGCCCGGCGTGCGCTACCAGGAGCTACCGGCCAACGTGGGCCGCGCCGCCGTGCGCAATCGCCTCGCCGCCGGGGCCCAATATGAATGGCTGCTACTGCTTGACAACACCGGCCAGCTACCCGACGGGCAATTCCTGGCCCGCTACGCCGCCGCTTTGGACACTGCGCCGGTGCTGGCCGGCGGCGTGTGCTACGCCCCGGGGCCCCCGGCCGATGCGGCCCTGCGCCTGCGCTGGCGGTACGGAAACGCGCGCGAGGTGCGGCCAGCGGCCCAGCGCCAGGCCGCGCCGTATGGCCAGCTGCTGATAAATAATTTATTAATTGGTAAAGAATTGCTGCTGCGCTTTCCGCTCGATGAAACCCTGCGCGGCTACGGCCACGAGGATACCCAGTTAGGCTGGCAACTGGCTGCTGCCGCCGTGCCCGTGCGCCACCTGGAAAACCCTGTGTGCCACGCGGGCCTGGAAACGGCCGTCGCATTCCTCGACAAGTCGGAGCAAGCGGTGCGCAACTTGGCCCAGCTGCTGCGCGAAGACCGCGTGGCGCATAGTGCCCGGCTGGTGCAAATAGCCCAGCGGCTGCGGCGCGCCGGCCTGGTCCGGGCGGCTCGGGCGGCTCTGGGCGCGGCAGCCCCGGCCCTGCGCCGCCACCTGCTGGGGCCCCGCCCGCACCTGGCGGCCCTCGACGCGCTGAAACTGCTGTGGCTACTGCGGGCGCTACACGCCTGAGTGGGGCCCCGCCCGGCTACCTTTGCCCACCCCGCTCACCCACTCATTTTGCGCCTGCCTCGCCCTTCTGCCCCCATCTGCCTGCTCGACTTAGCCGCCGAGCACGCGGCCCTGCAACCAGCCCTCGACGCGGCTGTGCGCGAGGTGCTGGCCGAGGCGGCGTTCATCCAGGGGCCCGCCGTGGGGCAGTTTGCGGCCGAGCTGGGGGCCTACCTCGGCAAGGCCCATGTGGTGCCTTGCGCTAGTGGCACCGACGCCCTCACGCTGGCCCTGTTGAGCCTGAATTTGCCGGCAGGGGCCGAGGTCATCGTGCCAGCCTTTACCTACGTGGCCACGCTGGAGGCTGCTGCCTTGCTGGGTTTGCGCCCCGTGCTGGCCGACGTGCGCCCCGACACCTTCAACCTCGACCCGGCGGCCGTGGTAGCAGCCCTCACGCCGCGCACCGGGGCCATCATCGCTGTGCATTTGTTTGGGCAATGCGCTGATTTGGAGGCGCTGGGGGCCTTGGCCGCCGACCACGGCGTGGCCCTCATTGAAGACAACGCCCAGGCGGTGGGGGCCACGTTTCAATTCGCTAGCGGCGAAGTGGTCCACGCCGGTACGGTGAGCGCGGTGGGCACTACGTCGTTTTTTCCGTCGAAAAACCTGGGGGCCCTCGGCGACGGCGGGGCCCTGCTCACCCGCGACCCGGCCCGCGCCGCGCTGCTCCAGCAGCTGGCCAACCACGGCCAGAGCCAGAAGTACCACCACCAGCGCATCGGCCTCAACTCGCGCCTCGACACGCTGCAAGCCGCCCTGCTACGCGTAAAGCTGCGCCAGCTGCCCGCCAACACCGCTGCCCGTCAGGCCGTAGCCGCCCGCTACGACGGGGCCCTGAGCGGCGTGCCCGGCCTACAAATCCCGGCCCGCGACGCGCGTAGTAGCCACGTTTTCCACCAGTACACCGTGCAAGTGGAGGGCCCCGGCCGCCGCGATGCATTGCGCAACTACCTGCACCAGTGCGGCGTGCCCACAGCAGTATACTACCCGCTGCCGGCCCACCAGCAGCCGGCCTATGCCTACCTGGGCTACCGGGCCGGCCAGTTTCCAGTGGCCGAGCAGCTATGCGAAACGGTGCTCTCGCTGCCCATGCACCCGCTGCTAACGGCCGAGCAGGTGGATTATGTGGGGGAGGCGTTTAACAGCTATTTGATTAGTGCTGAGCGCGTATGAAAACGTCATTTATGGTAAAACTATGCCTAGTTGTTTTATGCGTGGTTATCTCAATTGAGTTGTATCTGTGGGGGAATCTGATGTTGCTGCTGTATCCCTATCAAGTAGCTATAGGCCAAGCTTGGGGATTATTATTAGTAACAACCTTTTTGTTAGTTACACTCGACTGTATCATTTATGAATTTCGTTTTCTAAAAAGGCTACATGCCAACCCGAATGCGTCAATAACTGGTGCCAAAACTGCCTTTTGGCTCGGGGTTACTCCGTTGATACTGCTCGCGGGTTTAATGGTTTGTGCTACTCATTAACTAATTCCCTTCTTTGTGACCCCACCAGCCCCCATTCGCTTCGCCATTTGCGGCGTGGGCCACATCGGCCGGCGCCACGCGGTACTGGTGGCGCGCCGCGCCGGGGCCCAATTGGTGGCGCTGGTTGATGTAGATGCGGCGCTGCGCAACGGCTTGGCCGCGGAGTTTCCCGGCGTGCCGTTCTTCGCGTCGCTTGAGGAATTTCTGGCTGTGGGGCCCCCGGCCGATGTGCTCACCGTGGCGACGCCCAACGGGCTGCACGCCCGGCAGGCGGTGGCCGGCCTGCGCCACGGATTGCATGTGGTGGTCGAAAAGCCGCTGGCCCTGGCCGCGGCCAACGCCCGCGCCATCCTGGCAGCGGCCCAGCAGGCCGGCCGCCGGGTGTTTGGCGTCATGCAAAACCGCTACTCGCCGCCCGCCGCTTGGCTCAAGGAGCTGGTGGCCGCGGGCCGGCTGGGCGACGTGTACCTGGTGCAGCTCAGTTGCTTCTGGAACCGCGACGACCGCTATTACCAGCCCGGCGGCTGGCGCGGCACCCAGGCCCTCGATGGCGGCCCGCTCTTCACCCAGTTCAGCCACTTCGTGGATTTGCTGTACTGGGTGTTCGGTGACGTGGCCAACCTCGCGGCCCGCTTCCGCAACTTCAACCACCAAGCCACCACCGAGTTCGAAGACAGCGGCCTCGTTACGTTCGACCTGGTGCGCGGCGGCAGCGGCACGCTTAGCTACAGCACCGCCGTGTGGGACCGCAACCTCGAAAGCTCCCTCACCGTGGTAGCCGCCTGCGGGGCCCTAAAAATAGGGGGTCAGTACCTCGATAAAATCGAGTACTGCCATGTGCAAGACTACGCCTTGCCCGCGCTGCCCCCCACCAACCCCGCCAACGACTACGGCCTCTACCAGGGCTCGGCCGCCAACCACGGCCACGTCATCGACGACGTGGTGGAAACCCTGCACCGCGGCGGCGGCACCACCAAGGCCCCGGATGGCCTGAAAGTAGTGGAAATCATCGAGCGGATCTACGCGCTGCGGTAGCAACGAATGACTACCGGAAGTGCTGCTTGTCCGGCTGTGGATGACGCGACCACTACCAGTTGCTTCCTGCACTTTCCAGTGCTCGCTGCTTTCCTGCCATTTATTGCTAGCTTATGAAGCTTCATATTGTCCTTGCCATGAGCTTTTTAGCCCATGCAGCGTGCGCCCAACGTATGCAATACCCTGCCATCAAACGCACGGCGCAACAGCTAATCAATTTTGTGCCCCCGGGTTGGGAAATACGCGACGGGACAACCGGCGACCTGAACAAAGATGGCCTGGCTGATAAGGCATTGGTGCTGGAGCGTTCGGCCGGGAAAGGGGCGACCAATGCGCAGGACTTGACCGCCTCGACGGTGCCCCGAATGCTGGTTGTGCTGTTTAAATTGCCAGGGAACCAGGGCTATGCCTTGGGCGCGCAAAGCAACTCATTTATTTTACTCCACGACGACCCCGAAGCGGACGACCCTTTTGCCAGCATTTCCATCGCCCGCGGAGTATTGAAAATCGATTTCCAGTACAACCGGCCAGATTCCCACGACGACATCTCCACCAGCGCGTATAAATTTCGGTACGATGGCCAGCATTTCGTGCTGATTGGGGCCGACCTTTCCATTACAGGCCGCATGAGCTTCACCTTTCAAGCGTACAGCTATAATTTTTTGACTCGAAAAGGTGTGTTTACCACGGGTGCATTGGGCGAAGTGGCCGACAAAACCCTCACCAAAACGCTGAAACTGCCCTTGCCCCGAACCCTCGACACTTTCGCTCAGCCGGGCACCTGGGTTCTCAACGAAAACTTTGCGCTGTAAGGCGTCGCCCGCCGGCCACCAATTCCTACCCCACCGATACCTAGCAAAAAAGCGCCGGAACCCACAGGCCCCGGCGCTTCTCCATTTGCTAACGTTTCAATAGCTTAAGCCCGGCGCGTGACGCGGGCCCAACCCTTGGCCCACAGCGCGTTCACTTCCGGCGCGGCGCCGGTGAGTAGCAGGCCGGCCGCGTAGAGCACCGTGAGCGTGCCGCCGCGCAGCAGCAGCGCCAGCCAGATGCTGGGCGGCACGGGCAGCAGCCACGCCGCCAGCCCGGCCGCCGCCGCCAGGGCCCCGATGAGCGGAATGCGCCGGTCGAAGGGCTGGAGGCCGTAGGTGCGCCACACGAACCAGGTGCGCAACAGGTTGATGCCCACCAGCGCCAGGCAATTGGACAGGGCCGCGCCGGCCAGGCCCAGGCGCGGGATGAGCAACGCGTTCAGCACCACAATGGCGGCGGCCAGGCCGGCGTTGAACACCAAATCGAAGCGGTAGCGGGGCGAGGTGAGCACGATGATGCCGTTGACGCCCGTGATGCCGTCGACCAGGCGGCCCGCCAGCAGCAGCAGCACGGCGGCGGTACCGGTGGCGTAGGCCGGGCGGTGGATGAGGCCGTACACGAAGTCCAGGTTCAGGCCCAGGCCCAGGGCCAAGTAGCAGCCCAGCACGGTGTTGAGGCGGGTGGTGCGGGCGTAGAAATCGGCCATTTTTTCCATGGCGCCTTCCTTCCAGTACTCGGCGATGAGCGGGAACGCCGTTTTGTAGAGGGCCCGGAACGGCAGCGTGAGGGCTGTGCTGATGTTGAAAGCAATGGCGTAGATGCCCGCCGCCGCCAGGCTGAGCTTGGCGCCCACCATCAGCGCGTCGATGGTGACCATGATGGTGCCCGAGAGGTTGCTCAGCAGCGCGAAGCCCCCGAAGGCCAGTAGCTCGCGCAGGGGCCGCACCCGCAGCACGGCCCGTGTGGGCCGCAGGTGCAGCTCGCCGATGGCCAGTAGGTAGGCCGCCAGCAGCACGTCCACCAGCGCGTAGCCGCCCACGTAGGCCAGCACGAAGCCGTCGAATGACAAGTACCCGCGCCAAAACAATCCGGCGGCCCCCACGATGTAGAGCCGTAGGAAAATCTCCTGCAAAAACGACGAAAACCCGGTGTGGAACAGCGACTTGAGGTAGGCGTCTTGCAGCGAAAGCAGCAGCACGGCCAGCGTGAGCAGGAGCACGGCCGGGTAGTTGGGCCCCAGCAGGGCGGCATCGGCCGAGAAGCGGCTCAGCACGAAGCTTTTGCCGGCCCAGAGCGCCGCCGCCACCGCCGCAAAGCCCACCAGCGGCACGCCCAGCAGCAGCGGCAGAAAGCCCGAGTGGCCCTTCGCCGAATCGCGGAAGTAGGGGAAGTAGCGCAGCGCCGTGCTGGCAAACCCGAAGGCCGCCAGCTGGGCCGCCAGCGTGGCCAGCGACACCAGCACCGAAGTGAGGCCGAGCTGCGCCGGCGTGAGCAAGCGCGTGAGCACCAGCGTGCTGCTGACGAACCCAATGCCCAGGCCGATATAAGAAATCAGGGTGTTGCGGAGGCCCTGGCGTTGAACAATGCCCAAGTGAAGAATGGAAAAATAAAATCCCGGGGCCCTACGCCGCCGGAAACTGGGCCCAAATTTCGGTACCCGTGAGGAATGCTGCGCCGCGGCCGCGCAGCCAGCTCATGATTTCATGGAACTGCTGGGGCCCGTTGGCGGTATTGACCGGGTCGAAGTTCTGGTTGTGCCACAGCACCGAGACTACGCCGCCAAACTTTTCCACCTCCACCAGCATGGGCGTCAGGGCCGGCAAAATTTCGTCGGGCCCCAACTGCAAGTAATTGGGATGGTGCAGCGTGGCGTCCATCACGTTCAGCGGAATTTCGAGAAAGGAATAAGGCTGGTTATGCTGGAAATCAAAGGGATAAAACGGGTGGCAGTAAGAATTTCGAAAGCCAAAGTGTTCAGCAAACCCCAGGGTCGAATCGTAGGAATCGCCGGCCTGGTTTAAGATACTAGGGGTCAGACGCGGCTCCCAGCGCAGGTAATGGAAGCGGTTGCCGCACCATTCTGCATCAAGCACCCTCTGCCGCTCGGCATCGAACTGAGTGAAATTATTGGCCGTTCCGATGCTGGCGTGCAGTGCCAACTCGTGGCCTTGCTTCGCTAGCTTAGCCAGCTGTCGCCACAGCCGGGCCGTGAGCTGGTAATCGGCGTTGGGCGTGCCGTCGGCCCCGGGCCGGTGCGCGGGCAGCACGAAAAACGTGGACCGGGCCCCGTACTGCGCCGTGGCAGCGGCTACGGCTTCGATGTTATCCCAGGCGTCGGGATGCGTCCAATGCTGCCACAGCTGCCGCCCAAAATCTACCAGCCGGCCGGTCCGGAGCGCCGCTTTGGCCGGGGCCTTCCAGGCGCTACGCAGGTTATCGAGGTCGTGGCTGATGAAGGCGGCGAATGGGGCCCCGGGGCCCCAGGTACGCGGATGCAGTGGCCGGCCAGTGGTGTGCTCCACGGCCGTTTTCAGCACGTCGAAGTAATAATTGACCACCGGCAGCGCCACGAAGCCGTAGCGCGCCTGCACGCTGGATGCGTACGGAAACCGCCCGTGCTGGTCGCGCGCTTCCGAGAAATATTCCTGCCAGCCGCTGAGCAAATAAAAGGCGGCTGAGATGATATCGGCGCTGATTTCGGCTCGGCCGGGCCTTAGCGTCAGCAGGGGCCCTGCGCCGTCATCAAAGAAAAACGGTATGCTTTGACCTTGCCATTCACGCCAATTTGGTTGATCGGGATAAGGCCGGGTTTGGCTAAAAAAATCACTCGCTAAGTCGGCCACTTCTACTGCTGCGCCGCTGCCAGCGTGGCCTAGGGCCCCCGCGGGTGCACCGGGGTACACCCGCGCGAAGTGCGTCCACACGTAGGCCAGCCGCACCGCGGCCGTAACCGGCGCCTCGGGCGGCAGGGCAGGAGCAGGGGGCGTGGCGAGCATAGGCGCGAAGGTAGGCGGGGCCATGGCTCAGGCCGGGGCCCCGGGTGCTTCGTTCAGCCACGCGCCCAGCACGCGGGCGGCCAGCGGCTGGCTGTGGCCTTCGTCGGGGGTGCCGAGGGTGGCGTTGTAGTAGGCGGCGCGGCGGTAGAGGTCGGCGGACTTGTGCTGGGCCAGGGCCCCCAGCAGGGCCCCCAGGGCGGTCAGGTCGGCGGCGCGGGGCACTAGGCCGTGGGCCACGTAGCCGTAGTAGTCGTCGGTGAGCGGGTTGGCGGCGAAGCGGTAGTAAATGCTGGCCACATTCAGCAGCGTGGCCTCGAGGTGGGTGGAGGTGTCGGCGGCCACCAATGCGTCCTGGGTTTCGAGGAACTCGAACACGTTTTGCTGCCGCGCGTCCGACCACTGCACCTGCGGCAACTGGCGGTGTAGGGGCCCAAAGTCGCGGGTGTCGCTGGGGTGGGGGCGCAGCGTGAGCGTCAGTTCCGGCAGGGCCCCAGCGAGGTAGGCCAGCGTATCGGCCAGGGCTGGCAGCGGGTCGTGGATGTTGCAGGCCAGGCCCACGCGGCGCACGGCGGGGGCGGTGTTGCGGCGGGCCAGGTAGGCGTCGGCCTTGGGCATGCCCACCAGCGCCGCGCGGCCGCGCACGGGGCCGCAGCGGCGGTACTTGTCCAGCGCGTCCTGGCCTTCGAGCAGGCTGAGGTCGAAGCCCAGGGGCGGGAAGTTCGCGCTCACGCTGGCGTGCTGCACGTAGGCCGTGGGGATGCCCGCGGCGCGGCAGGCCAACAGCATCGCGCGGGCGTCGTCGTTGTGGTCGTTGGCAAATACCACGGCCCGGGGCCGGTAGTTGCGCAGGGCCCGGCCGTACACCTCGTAGTAGCCGATGGCATAAAAAATCAGGTCAAAAAACCGCCACGCCCGGGGCCCCTCCCGGCGCCACAGCCCCGCCAGGGCCCCCGGGTACTGCCAGTAGTACAGCAGCTTGCGGCGCAGCGAGAGTCGCTGCACGGCGCCGTTGTAGCGCCCAATGTTTTTGCCCTGCCCGGCCACCAGCACGGCCCCCGGCTGGCTCTGCTGAATGAATTGCAGCGCCTCGTAATTGTTGGCGCTCACTACGTACAGCCACACCGCGCCGCGCAAGTCGGCCTGGTTGCGAATGGGTTGAAACAGGTGCCCCACCAGCCGCAGCGCCGCGTAGGCCCCCACCCGCGCCAGCCGCTTGAGCGGGTTGGCGGGCGAGATGCCGCTGAGCGCGGCCGGCGACATAGCCGCAAAAATATCCGTAAAGCGCAGTTGGAGGATGTCGCGCAGGCGGGCCAGCCGGGGCCCCGGCTCAGAGCGCATCCCAGGCCAGGGGCGTGCCGGGGCGCAGGTCGCGCACGGCGCGGCGGCCCAGCACCACGTCCCAGTAGCGGGGCAGCAGGCCGTCGCCGGGGCGGATGATGCGCAGGTTCTCGGCCGTAAATTCCTCGCCCGCGGCAATGGGCTGGGCCACATAAATGCTGCGCTTGAACACGCGGCTCTTCTCCTCGCTGGCCTGCACGCACAGCTGCACCGTGCCCAGGGCCTGGTGGGCGCGCTCGGTTTCCTCTACTAACAGCTTCAGTTCGGACGGTTCCAGCGAAAACGCCGAATCGACGCCGCCCTCGGCGCGGCTCAAGGTGAAGTGCTTTTCGATGACGCAGGCCCCCAGGGCCACGGCGGCCACGCTGGCGCCCACGCCCATGGTGTGGTCGCTCAGGCCGATGGGGCAGCCGAAGGTTTCGGCCAGCACTGGGATGGTGCGCAGGTTGGTGTTTTGGGGCGAGGCGGGGTAGGTGCTGGTGCACTTGAGCAGCACCAGCTCGCGGCAGCCGGCCGCGCGCAGCACCCGCACGGCGTCGTCGATTTCGGCCAGTGTGGCGGCGCCGGTGCTCACAATCACGGGCTTGCCGGTGGCGGCCACCCGGCGCAGCAGCGGCCAGTGCGCGTTTTCGAACGACGCAATCTTGTAAGCCGGCACGTCGAGCGTTTCCAAGAAATCCACCGCCGTCTCGTCAAACGGCGAGCTGAAGGCCAGCATGCCGTGCTGCCGGGCGCGGGCAAAAATGGCGGCGTGCCACTCCCAGGGCGTGTGCGCGGCCTGGTACAATTTGTACAAATCCTGGCCTTCCCACAGCGACTGGCCCTCCTCGCGGATGGTGAAGCCGGTGTCCATCGAAATGGTGTCGGCGGTGTAGGTCTGGAGCTTGAGGGCGTGCACGCCGGCGGCCGCGGCGGCGTCTACCAGGGCCAGGGCCCGGTCGAGGCTCTGGTTGTGGTTGCCCGACATTTCGGCGATGACGAACGGCGGGTGCTGGGGCCCCACGGGGCGGCCCCCGATATGGATTTCGGGCATTGCGGCAAAGAAAAACGAACGCCCAAAGGTACGCCCCGTCGCCCGCCGGGCCCCCGCCGCCGGGCCCCTAGCCGCGCACGAAGCGCGCCTGCAGCTGCTCGCGCAGCAGTTGCCACTCGCGGCGCAGCAGGGCCAGGCCCACCACGTCGTGAAAGGTCCCGTTTTTGTACACGTGCTGGCGGAAGTACGATTCGCGCCGGAACCCAAACTTCTCGTGCAGCGCCACCACCTTGTCGTTGCTCACGAATACCTCACACAGCAGCTTGTTCAGCTTGCGCTCCTCAAACACGTGCTCCAGCACCGCGTACTCCACCCGGGCCCCCAGGCCGCTGCCGCGCAGGTCGGGGTCGCCGAGGTAAAAAGCCCAGTAGCAGGAGCGGAAATCGGGGTTGATGGCGTAGAGGTTGGCCACGCCTACCGGCCGGCCCTGGTGCATAATCACCCAGTATTCCTTGCTGGCATCGGCCACCACCCGCGCAAACCAGGCCTGCTGCTGCTCGGCCGAGACGGGCGCGCTGGTATACATGTACTGGGCCACGGCCTCGGAGTTGCGCCAGGTGCGCACCAGTTCCAAGTCGTCGGCGGTGAGTGGGCGCAGCAAGTTGGTGGGCATAGCGGTGGAGAAGGTTAGTTGCTGGTTAATTAATTGATGGAATCAGATGACCTCTACCTCGGGCCCCTAATTAAGCGCTGAAACTCGTCCACTAGCTGCTCCGGCCGCAGCCGCTCCACATAAGGCTGGCGCCGCGTGGTTTGGTGAAATTGCAGCCCAGCCAGCAGTGCGTCGCGCAGCGCGTCGCCATCCAGGGTCCCCAAGTTACCCATCGAAAAGGCCTGCTGGTGCGCGTGCACGTAGGCCGCCAGCGGCCGCTGGTTATCGGCGTAGTAGCCGGTGATGGCGGCCCCGCCGAGCAGCAAAGTTTCGAGCAGCACCGTGCTGGCGGGTACCACCGCGGCCGCGTAGCCCAGCAGCAGAGCCGCCAGTTCGGCCGCCGGCACGTCGTGGTAAAATGCCACGTCCTTACCCGCAAAGCCTGCCGCTAACGCGCGCAGTTCAGTTCCGGCAGTGAAGGCGCTACCTATTACCACGCCCACTCGCGCCACCTGCGGCAACGCCAGCAGGGCCCCCAGTGCCCGGTGCGTCAGCCCCAGCGGGTCGGCCCCACCGAAGCACACCAGCACCGACGAAACAATGGCCGGCACCGCCTCCGGCAGCCGCTGCTGCGCCCGAAACGGCGCGCGCAGCAGCGAAAACGCGGGCCCTAAGCAAAACCGCGTCGTGGGTAGGGCCCGGTAGTCGGCCACCCGCACGGCGGGGCCGTGGTTGATGACCAGGTCGGCCACGGTGGGGCTGTCGGCCAAGTCGTCCACCAGCACCAGCCGGGCCCCGGTGGCCCGCACAGCAACCTGGTAGGCCTCGTCGAAGCCGTAGCCGTCGAGCACCACCACGTCAGCGGGCCGCAGGTGGGCCGGCAGCTGCGCGGCCTCCGCCTGGGGGCCCTGCGCGGGCAATTCCACCACGCCCAGGCCGGCGGCTGCGGCCAGCTGGTGCACGGCGGCCGATGGTGCCTGCGTTAGCAGCACGGCCTCGGCAAACAGGGGCCCCACTAGTTCGGCCAGGGCCAGGCTGCGCACTACGTGCCCCAAGCCGATTTGCGGGCTGGCGTCGGCACGCACCACTAGGCGCGGGGCCTTAGTCATGGCCTTTTTGCTCCACCTCGGCGTTGATGGCCACCAGCTCGGGGTGGGCGGCCAGCAGGGCAATTAATTCTTCCCCGTTTAGGGCCCCGGCGCCGTAATCCTCCAGCAGGATGCGGATGAGCTCGAAGTCCGCGGGCGTGTCCACGGTCAGGCGGTACTGGCTGGCGTCGGCGGCCCGGGCTAGGTTGAGGAAGCGCACCTGGCCCGAGCGGTTTTGGTGCAAGTAGGGCGTCACGTGCTCCCGGTCGCCGGGCCGGGTGGCGTGGGCAAACGCTTCCTCCAGCAATTGGCGCGAGAAAATCTCGTAGTCGAAGCCCCGCGGGTAGCTGCGCCGCGGGGCCGCGTTGGAGGCGTACAGCCCCGGGTCGGCGGCGGCGCGGTAGGCGGCCAGGCCCTCAGCAATAAGCTCGGGCGCAATGAGCGGGCAGTCGCTGGTTACCCGCACGATAACGTCCAAATCGAACGCCGCGGCGCACTGCTGGTAGCGGGCCAGCACGTCGGCCTCGCTGCCGCGCACAAACAGCAGTCCTTCGCGGGCGGCGAAGTCGGCCAGCGGGTCGTCTTCCGCGTTGGTGGTGATGGCCAGGTACACCGGCGCGCCGGCCTGGCGCAGCCGCGCCACGTGCCAGGCCAGCAGCGGCTGGCCCCCGGCCGCGCGCAGCACCTTGCCCTGCAGGCGCGTGCTGGTCATGCGCGCCTGCGAAACGATGCCGACGCGCGGCATTAGGCGGTTTTTTCGAGCAGGTACATCACGTCGCGGTTGCCACGCTCGGCGTCCGTCACGTACGGGTACAGCTCCTGCTTCACGAGCCGCAGCTGGCCCGGAAACTGGTCCAGAAACAGCTGGGCGTAGTCGGCCTTCCATAAAAAGCCTTCGTTGCCGCGGTAGTTCACGGCCGTGGTGGCCGGCGCGTAGTACTCAAAGCCCCAGATGTAGCGGCGCGAGCAGCGCACCATCTCGGCCATAATGCGCGGCAAATCGGCCGGCGCGATGTGAATCAGCACCCCGTTGGTGCACACCACGTCGAAAAACGCATCCTTAAAGGGCAAGTCGAAGCCGCTGCCTTGAATTAGGTTGACGTGCTGGGAATATTCCTTGGCTTTCTCCACCGCGTAGGCCTGCAATTCCACACCGTAGAGCTGCTGAAAACCAGCATCTTGCAAGCCCTTAAGCTGCATGCCCGTGTTGCAGCCCACTTCTAGAATGCGGGCGTCGCGGGGCAAGTCGCCCACAAAATCTGCGTTCATGGCCAGCTTGGTGCGGCCCCAGGTGGCTTCGTAAAAGGCGTTCCACTCGGCCAAGTGGCGCGAGTTGCGGTCGGTGTACTGGCGGCCAAAGTCGCCGGACCAGAATTCTTCTTGTTGGGTGGAGGTCAAGGAAAAAACAATAAAAACGGTAAGAAAAAGAAGGCCCCGGGGCAGCTAGCCAGCCAAAAACTCCCGGATGCACGCCACCACGTAGTCCTGCTCCTCATCGGTCAAAGTAGGATATAGGGGGAGGCTGAGGCAGCGGGCGTAGTAGGCCTCGGCCTGCGGAAAGTCGCCCTTTCTCCAGCCCAGCCGCTCGTAGTACGGCATGCGGTGCACCGGAATGTAGTGCACCTGCGCGAAGATTTGCCGGGTTTTGAGGAAGTCGTACAGCCCGCGCCGGTCGGCCACTTGCACCACGTAGAGGTGGTAGGCATGGCCAGGACGGCCGGGGGCCAGCACGTCCACGCCCGGCAGGGCGGCGAAGGCGTCGTCGTAGCGGACGGCCAGCTCGCGGCGGCGGGCCAGGCCGGCCTCGGCGCGGGACAACTGGCTGAGGCCCAGTGCGCAATTGATGTCAGAAATACGGTAGTTGTAGCCCAGCTCCTGCATTTCCATGTACCAGCCGCCCTCGCCGGGGTTCACAAACGAGGCCTCGTCGCGGGTGATGCCGTGGGTGCGCAGGCGCAGCAGGCGGTGGTAGAGGCGCTCGTCGTTGGTGGTGACCATGCCGCCCTCGCCGGTGGCAATGTGCTTGACGGGGTGGAAGCTGAAGATGGCCAGGTCGGCCAGCTGACTGCTGCCGCAGCGCCGCTCCCGGCCCTCCGAATCGACAAAAAAGCCGCCCGGCGCGTGGCAGGCGTCCTCAATAATCCAGAGGCCAAACTCATCGGCCAGGGCCCTGGCCTGCTCTAAATCTGCGCCTAGCCCGGCAAAATCCACCGGAATTAGGCCCTGGAAATAGCCCTTGGGGTGGGCCCCCAATAGCGCCCGAACGGCCTGCAAATCAATTAGTCCCGTGGCCGGGTCAATGTCGGCAAAGTGCACCTCGCCGCCGCAGTACAGCACGCAATTGGCCGAGGCCGCAAAGGTGAGCGGCGTGGTGATGACGCGCTGCCCGGGGCCCACGCCCAGCGCCAGCGCGCACAAATGCAGCGCGGCCGTGCCGTTGCTCACGGCCACGGCGTAGCGGGCCCCAATGTAGGCGGCAAACTGGGTTTCAAATTCGGCCACGCGGGGCCCCTGGGTCAGGAAATCGGCGCGCAGGGCCTCGGCTACAGCAGCCACGTCGGCGTCGGTGATGTGCTGGCGGCCGTAGGGCAGGGGCTGGGCGGGGCGGAAAGCGGGGTCGGGCATGGGGCCCCAAAGGTAAAGGCGGGCGCGGTTTGCCCGTAGCTTGCGGGCGCCAGTTGCGCTGGGGCCCCGGTGGCCTTCAGCGCCACCCTGACGCCCGCCGTGGCTAACGCTGCTATTAGCTGGAACTTTGGCGACCCCGCCGCGGGGGGCACCAATATGGCCACGGGCTTGGATGTGAACCACGCCTACGCCACCGCCGGCACTTACTACCGCCACTGGTAAGGTAGCGTTGCCCACCGGCACCCTCACGGCCCAGCAAACGGTGACCGTGGGGGCCCCACCTGTGCTGAACTGGGCGCCCCAGCAGTGCGTGTTGTGCGCCGGCCAAATCCTGAGCCTCGGCACCAGCGGCCAGCCCGCGGGCACTACCTACCGATGGAGCAACGGCCCCACCACGGCCACCCGCGACGTGCGCGCCGCTAAGTGCTGACCGCCGCCATCTCGCCCCAGGGCTGCACCGCCCGCGACTTGGTGGATGTGCCGGTGGTGTCGCTGCCGGTGGTGCGCCTTGGGCGCGACACGGTGCTGTGCGCCGAGCAACCCGCCAGCCAACTCAGCGTGGGGCCCCAGCCGGCGGTTACCACCTACCGCTGGCAGGACGGCAGCACCGCGGCCACCTTCGCGGCGCTGCCGTCCTGCCGCTGCCGCGTGAAGTTGCGCAACGCCGCCGGCTGCACCACCCGCGACTCGCTGCTGGTGCGCGGCCAGCCCTGCCCCGTCACCATCCCCAACATCATAACGCCCAACGGCCAGTACTACTACTGGCTCATCAACCCCGCCGCCGGCAGCAAGTACCAGGACTGGGTAAAGGTATTGTGCTGACGGTTAGGCCACAAAGTCGGCGTCTACATGCCGCCGAATTTCTTCCTGGATTTGCGCCGCGTCGAGCCACTCGTCGTTGTTGGCCGAGTCGTAGTGGAAGCCCAGCGGCACGCGCCGGCCGTTGAAGTGGTCCACAAACTTGTCTACGTTCCAGTTGGGCGTGTTGGGCAAAATCACATAGTAGCGGGGTAGCTCCACCGTGCTCAAGGCGTCGGTTTCGGTGATCATTTCCTCGTGCAGCTTCTCGCCGGGGCGGATGCCCACGATGCGCTGCTCGCAGTCGGGCCCGATTGCGCGGGCCACTTCGGTGATTTTGTACGACGGAATCTTGGGCACAAAAATCTCGCCGCCCCAGGCGTGCTCCAGCGCGTACAGCACCAAGTCCACGCCCTCTTCGAGCGAGATGTTGAAGCGCGTCATGTCGGGGTGGGTGATGGGCAGCACACCGGTGCGGCGCTCCTTCAAAAAGAAGGGCACCACCGAGCCGCGCGAGCCAATCACGTTGCCGTAACGCACTACCGAAAACCGCAAATCGCGGCTGCCCTTCATGTTGTTGGCGGCCACAAACAGCTTATCGGAACACAATTTGGTGGCCCCGTACAGGTTGATGGGCGCGGCGGCCTTGTCGGTGCTCAGCGCCACCACGTCTTTCACGCCGCAGTCAAGGGCGGCGTTAATCACGTTTTCGGCCCCAAAAATGTTGGTTTTGATGCATTCCATCGGGTTGTATTCGGCGGCGGGCACCTGCTTGAGGGCCGCGGCGTGAATTACAATGTCGATGCCCTCGCAGGCGCGGTGCAGGCGCTGCGGGTCGCGCACGTCGCCGAGGAAGTAGCGGATGGCCGGGTACTGGGCAGGGCTAAATTCCTGGCTCATCTCGTACTGCTTCAGCTCGTCGCGCGAGAACACCACCAGCCGCTTCACCTGCGGGAATTTTTCGAAAACGGTGCGCACAAACTGCTTGCCGAACGAGCCGGTGCCGCCCGTGACGAGGATGGACTTGTGGTTGAGGTCGAGAGCCATGAAAAGCAAAGAAGGGAAAGGGCAAAAGTACGCACCCGGGCCGGGCAGCGTAAATTTGCGGCATGGCCGAGCCCGTGAAACTGCTGATTTGGGACCTGGACGACACCTTCTGGCGCGGCACGCTCTCGGAGGGCCCCGTGGCGCCCATCGCCGAAAACCTGGCCCTGGTGCGCGCCACCGCCGCCCGGGGCCTGGTGCACACCGTCGTGAGCAAGAACGACCCCGCCGCCGCCGAAGCCGAGCTGGAGGCCCTGGGCATCCGCGACTTGTTCGTATTTCTGCGCATCGGCTGGCAGCCCAAGGGCCCGGTCATCAAGGAGTTGCTGGACGCCATGCAGCTTCGGGCCCCCAACGCGTTGTTTCTCGACGACAACCCCGTGAACCTACGCGAGGCCGCCTTTTACAACCCCGGCCTGCAAACCGCCGACCCCGCCGACCTGCCCGCGCTGGCCGGGGCCCTAGCCGCCAGCGGCAAGCCCGACCCTGAGTTCTCGCGCCTCCAGCAATACCAGTTGCTGGAGCGCCAGCAGCAGGCCCGCGCCCAGTACGAGGGCGACAACCTGGCCTTTTTGCGGGCCGCCGGCGTGCAAATCGAGTTCCGCGAGGGCCCCGGCGTGGGGCCCGACTTGGCCCGCATCGAGGAATTAATCAACCGCTCCAACCAGCTCAACTTCACCAAGCAGCGCGTCGCCGCCGACGAGCTAGCGGCCAGCTTCGCCGACCCGGCCCGCCGCTTGGGCACCGTGCGCGTGCGCGACCAGTTCGGCGACTACGGTTTGGTGGGCGTGTTTTGCTTGAACGTGGCCGAAAACCGGCTGGAGCAACTCGTGTTTTCGTGCCGCATTCTGCACCTAGGCGTCGAGCAGTTCACCTACGCCTGGTTGGGCTTCCCGGCGTTGGACGTGCAGGGCGAGGTGGCCACCGAATTGAACAGTACCGACCGGCCCGACTGGCTGACGGTAGCCGCCGGGGGCCCCGCCGCACCGCCCGCGCCCGATGCTGGGGGCCCCAGGCTGCGCGTGTTTCTAAAGGGCGGCTGTGACTTGGGCCAGCTCACGCCCTTCCTCCAAGCCTTCGATTTGGACGTGAGGGAAGAGTTTAACTTCCTCAACGAAAATCAGATAACGGCGCATTTGGAGCACACCGTGCTGCTGCGCCAAACCCGCGAGCTGCCCGTCGCCGAGCAGCAGCGCCTGGCCCAGCGCCTGCCGTTTCTGGGCGCCGAGGCCTACGCCACGGGCCTGTGGGCTGGCGACTACGACGTGCTGGTGTTCAGCCCGCTGATGGACTATACCCAGGACCTGTACCGCGAGCGGGCCACGGGCATCGCCGTGCCCTTCGGTGGCTACCGCGACCTGACGGCTGAACCGCCGGGGCCCCTGGCGGCCCGCTACGCCCAGCGCAAGTTCCGGGGAATGGACGAGGATTTTTTGCGGCAGTTCGCGCAGGATTTTCAGTTTGAGGGCCCCATCAGCCCCGCCCAGTTCCGCGAAAACTTGGCCTGGCTGCGCCAACAAGTGCCGGCGGTCGTGCCCATTTTCTTCCTCAACGGCACCGAAATCGAGGTGCCCGGCGCGGGCGAGCCCGGGGCCCCCCAGCGCCACGCAGCCCTAAATGCAGTGTTGGACGAATTTGCGAAAACCACTCCCAACTGCTTCGTGGTCGACGCCCGCCCGTTCATCAACCAGCGCGCCGACGTGACTAACAACCTGCGCCACTACCAGCCGCGCCACTACCGCACCCTGGCCCAGCATTTGGCCGCGGCCATCGGTGAGTGGCAGGGCCAGCAGCTAACGCACTCGGCCTGGGCCGATTGGCGCGCGCGCCTCTGGAACCGGGTGCCCGCCAAGCTGCGCGGCGCCGTGGCGCGGCTCACGTAGCCGGCACCTGCGCCGGGGCCCCCACGATGGCGGCCAACTGCCCGGTGAGGGCCCGGCGGGCGTAGCGTCCGTGGCTGGCGGCGGGCAGGTCTAGGTTGGGGTTGATGGCCCACTGGCGCAGCAGCGCGTCCAGCGTTTCCTGCATCAGGGCCGCGTCGGCGTAGGGCAAGGCTTGGCCGGCGCCGCATTCTTGCAGCAGGTTGTCGGCGTCGGAGCCGGCGGGGCCCACGCACAGCACGGGCTTGTTGGCGGCCAGGTACTCAAATATTTTGCCCGGCAAAATGCCGAGGTTGCGCGGCACGTCGGGGATGGCCATCAGTAGCACCGTGGCGCGCAGCAGCTCGGCCACCGATGCGGCGTGCGGCACAAACGGCTGGTATTCGGTGATTTCGTCTAGGCCCGCGGCGCTCACCTGGGCCCGCAGCGCGGCGCTCACCTGGCCCACGAAGCGCAGCTGCACAGGCACGGCGGGGTGGCGCGCCCGGGCCCCGGCCAGGGCCCCCAGCAGGCCGTCGAGGTGGTACAATTCGGTGATGGTGCCGGTGTGGGTGATGCGGAAGCAATCGACCGGCGGGCGCGCGGGCTGGCCAAAATCGGGAGCGTCGTAGCCGTTGGGGAGCACGTGAATTTTGCCGGCCGCCAGCCCCGGCACCTTGGCCCGGAACAGGCGCTCGGTTTCGGGCGAGGTCACGAGCACAGCGTCGGCCTGCGTCAGCACTTGGCGCTCGTAGCGGGCGTCGAGCCAGGCGGCCAGCGGCGTGTGGTGCAGGTCTTTATAGTAGTAGATGTCCGTCCAAGGGTCGCGCATATCGGCCAGCCAGCGCAGGCCGTGGCGCTTTTTTAGTTCCAGCCCGATGAGCTGGGTGGAGTGGGGCGGCGAACTGGTGAGCACCGCGTCGAAGGTTTCGCCGGCGGCCAGTAGCTGCTCCACGGCCCGCAGCGCGTGCTTGTTCCATCCGCGGCGCGGGTCGGGGATGAACAGGTTGCCGCGCACAAAGCGCAGGGCCTGCTGCACCAGCCCGGGCTTGCCCTCGTTGGCGAAGCCGCCGTATGGCACGGCGCGGCCCGTCAGCTTCTTGTAGCTCTCGAACGGCTCGGACGTGGTCGTGCGGATGACGCGCACATTGGCTGGTACGTCGGCGGCCAGGCTTTCGTCCAGCACTGGGTAGGTGGCTTGGGCGGCGTCCACGGTCACCACGGTGGCTTCCACCCCAAAATCGGCCAGGTATTTCACCCATTTTAGGCAGCGCTGCACGCCGGCCCCGCCCGATGGCGGCCAGTAGTAGGTGAGGACGAGCAGGCGCAACGGGCGGGTTTCGGGCACAATAAACGGGCTAAGCAGGACGGGCGAAGGTACGGCCCGGACCGTTTTTCGCCCGTTTGTGGTTACTTTTGAAGGTGATTTCCGGCCCAGTTTCCGCCCGGGGCCCCGCCGCGGGCCCCGCGAAATCCCTCCCTTCGCCAACCCCCACCGCTACATGTTCGACAACCTCTCCACTAAGCTCGACCGGGCCATCAAAACCCTCAAGGGCCAGGGCAGCATCTCCGAAATCAACGTCGCCAGCACCATCAAGGAAATCCGCCGGGCCCTGGTCGACGCCGACGTTAACTACAAGGTTGCCAAGGACGTAACCGATAAGATCAAGGACGAGGCCATGGGCCGAGACGTGCTCACGGCCGTCTCGCCGGGCCAGCTCATGGTCAAAATCGTGTACGACGAGCTGACCGCGCTCATGGGCGGCGAGAAGCAAGACATTGTCATCAAGGGCGACCCGGCCGTGGTGCTGCTCTCGGGCCTGCAGGGCTCGGGCAAAACCACGTTTGCCGGCAAGCTGGCCAGCTTCATTAAGAAGCAGAACCGCACCGTGCTGCTGGTGGCCTGCGACGTGTACCGCCCCGCCGCCATCGAGCAGCTGAAGGTGCTCGGCGAGCAAATCGGGGTGGAGGTGTACAGCGAAACCGAGAACAAGAACCCGGTCGAAATTTCGCGCAACGCCATCGACTACGCCAAGAAAAACAACAAGAAGGTAGTCATCATCGACACCGCCGGCCGCCTGGCCGTGGACGAGCAGATGATGCGCGAGATTGAGGCCGTCAAAAGCGCCATCAACCCCAGCGAAACCTTGTTTGTGGTGGACGCCATGACCGGCCAGGACGCCGTGAACACGGCCAAAACCTTCAACGACCGCCTGAACTTCGACGGCGTGGTGCTCACCAAGCTTGACGGCGACTCGCGCGGCGGCGCGGCCCTCAGCATCCGGGCCGTGGTGGAAAAGCCCATCAAGTTCATCTCGACGGGCGAGAAAATGGAGGCGCTGGACCTGTTCTACCCCGACCGGATGGCCCAGCGCATCCTGGGCATGGGCGACGTGATTTCGCTCGTGGAGCGGGCCCAGCAGCAGTTCGACGAGGACGAGGCCAAGCGCATCAACGCCAAGATCCGCAAGAACCAGTTCAACTTCGACGACTTCCTCTCGCAGCTGGACCAGATCAAGAAGATGGGCAACATCAAGGACTTGATGGGCATGATTCCGGGCATGAGCAAGGCCATGAAGGACGTCGAAATCGACGACGACGCCTTCAAGCCCGTCGAGGCCATCATTAAAAGCATGACTAAGGAGGAGCGGGCAAACCCCGACCTCATCAACGGCTCGCGCAAGCGCCGCCTGGCCAAGGGCTCGGGTACTGACATTCAGCAGGTAAACGCGCTGATGAAGCAGTTTGAGGACATGCGCAAGATGATGCGCACCATGAACAAAATGAGCCAGACCAAGGGCGGCATGGCCCAGATGGCCAAGATGATGGGCGGCCTGAAAGGGGGCCCCGGCGGCATGATGCGCTAGCTCAACTGTAGGCAGATTTGCAACAAAAACGAAACGGCCGGGAATTTTTTCCTGGCCGTTTCGTTATCCCAACGTGAAAGAATAGTTTTTTAAGGTGTTTTGGTTTAAAAAGGGACGGGGCCATGCCTCGTCCTTTTTTCATGCCCAATTGGCCCGATTGGGGGCCCCGGCGGCTAGTGCACCACGCGCAGCTCGTAGCCGGCGGGCGGGCCGGGTACGGCCCAGGCCCCTACGCGGCTGGGCCCGTAGCCCAGGTTCACCTTCACCCAGGCGTCGCGAGTGGGCAGCAGCTCCATAATTTCCTGGCGGAGGCGGGCGAGGTCGTCGCGCAGGTTTTCGTCGCGCTGCTGGCGCTCGTCGGTGGCCTGGTCGTAGCTGCCGGTGGGGGGGCGCTGCTCAAATTCTTCGGCCGACTGGGCGCGGTCGGCGGCTTGCTGGGGCGCGTCGGCGCGGGCCAGGCGGGCCTTGCGCAGGGCTTCTTCGGCCTGCAGGTAAGCCTTTACTTTTTCTTCGAGCGGTTCGAGGGCGGGGGCGAGGTAATCGAGGTTGGAAGCCATGGGGGAGGGGAATGGATGCTAAACATACGCCGCGGCGGGCCCGGCCGTTGGGGCCCCGGCCCGGGCGGGGGGCCAAATACGGGAAACCGCCCGGGCATTGGGGCCCCGGTACCACTGCGCCTAGCCCAGCCAATGCCCGGCGGTGGGGTACTGGTTCAACGGGTAATAATGCAAGCCGAAATAAAGACTGGTGTTATACCTAGATGGGTTATAATAGATTTAATTCTGCTGGGTTGGCAAGTTTAAATATTTAAGTAATAACTGGTAAACAATAACAATTTAGTATTTTTCAGTGTGGGTTAATTGCAATTATATTTATTTTATAAATAATATATTATTAGCGCATTTTTGTAAAATAAAGTAATGTAAATCAATATTTTAAGTCATTATATGTGTCATAAATAGAATTGTCGTTAAGCCTATTTTGAAAGCTGGCAAGATAAATTTGTCCTGCTGGCGGCGACGGGCAATGCATTGTTGTTCGGGCACACTTATTCGTTTTTTACACGCTTTCTTTGTGGCCAGAAGAATGATTTTACGTGATAAATAATATCCGGTTAAAATTATAATTTCTCCTTATTGCAATTAGCTTACTGTGCGATGGCCGGCAGCGTGTCCGGCCTTTTAATCTCGGCGCTTGATGGAACTACAACTACTGCACGAAACCCCCAACCTGGCCGTTTTTTACGACCCTGCCAACCAGTGGTTGTTCGTGGATTGGCACGGCGACTTGAGCCTGACCCTGGTGCAGGACAACTGCGTGGCGGTGGCGCAGTGCCTGCTTGACGTGCGCTACGCCCGCATCCTCAACAGCAACGTGGGCGTGACGGGCATGGCCCCCAACGTGCCGGCGTGGCTGGCCCGCGAGTTTTTGCCCTACCTGCGCCTGGTGGGTGTTCAGCAAGTAGCCTGGGTGTACTCGCCCAACTTGCGCGTGAAGTGCTACACCGACGCCGCCCTGCACGGCCCGGATGCTCCGTCGGTGCATGTGTTCGACGACCTGGAATCGGCCGTGGGGTGGCTGCGCACCGTGCACCGCCTGCCCACCGTGTCGATGGGGCCCCTGGGGTCGTCTATGGCGGCTTAGGTGCTGGCGGGGCCCGGCTTGGGCTTGTGGCGCTGGCACTTTTCACCGCAGTATTTTACGTCGTCCCAGCTGTTGCGCCACTTTTTACGGTACTCGAACGGGCGGCCGCAGGTAACGCAGATTTTGGTGGGCAGCTGGCCTTTGCGGAGCTTATCGGGGAGCATGGGGGTGCGAAACGGGTGGCGGTGCGGGTGCAACGCACGGCGGGGCTCCGAAGTTTTAGTTACTTTTCGGGCCTGATGACCACCCTCACCGCTCCCGACCTGCTGGGCCAGGCCCTGCTCGACTACCACGGCGGCCGCACCGCCGCCGCCCTCACCGTGCACTGCAACGCGGCCGACGACGAGCCGCTGCCCGCCGCTTATTTCTTCCGCACCCTGCTGCAAATGCCCGCCCTGGAGCGCCGCGCCCTCGACGAGTGCCGCGGCCGGGTGCTCGACGTGGGCGCTGGCGCCGGCTGCCACGCCCTGGAGTTGCAAAGCCGCGGCTTCGAGGTGAAGGCCGTGGACGTGTCGGCCGGGGCCGTGCAGGTGATGGGGGCCCGCGGCGTGCGCACCGCCGCCCGCCACGATTTATTTGCCCCGCTGCCGGCCGATGAGCGGCCTTACGACACGATTTTGCTGCTCATGAACGGCCTGGGGCTGGCCGGTACGCTCGACGGGCTCGACCGCTTCCTGGCCCACGCCCGCACACTGCTGGCCCCCGGTGGCCAGATTCTGGCTACGTCGTCCGACGTGAGCTACCTCTACGAAGACGAGGACGGGGCCCTGGTGCTGAACCTAAACGGGCCCTACTACGGCGAGGTGGAGTACACCTGGACGTACAAAAAGCAAACCGGTGAGCCGTTTCCCTGGCTGTTTATCGACGCGGCCCTGCTAAATGACGCCGCGGCCACCGCCGGCTACCAGGCCGAGTTTATCGACGAGGAAGAGGACGGGCAGTACCTGGTGCGGCTCGTGCCCGTGGGCCTGGCCGAGGCCGCCAACCAGGCCATTTAACCACCTGGCCGCGCCCTTTGGGCCCCCACAGGGCCCAAAGGGCGCGGCCTCACCCGCCGCTTCCCATACCATGTCCGCCGAACCTTCTGCCGAAAACATTGCCTCCCAGGCCGCTACCTACCGCACCCGCTGGGCCGATATGGACCCCAACGGCCACATGCGCCACTCGGCCTACGCCGACTACGCCGCCGACCAGCGCGTGGCCGTGCTGGCCGGCTGGGGCTTCGACGTGGCCCGGTTTGCGCAGCTGCGTCTGGGGCCCATCCTGTTTCGCGAGGAAACCAAGTACGTAAAGGAAATCGGCATCGGTGAGGAAATCCGCGTCGATGGCCGGCTGGCTGCGGTGACGGCCGACGGCGGGCGCTGGAGCATTGTGCACACCATTTACAAAGCCGACGGCCGGGTGGCCGCCACCGTGACCGTGGACGGGGCCTGGATTGACCTCGACCGCCGCAAGCTGACCGTGCCGCCGCCCGCGCTGGCCGCAGCCTTCGCCGCCCTGCCGCCCTACGTGGCGCCGGAGCCCCGCGCCGGTTAGGCGCGGGCCGTGGCGGGCGGGGCTGTTTTGAGGGCCCGGGTGATGCGGTCGATTTGCTGCTGGTGGTGCAAGAGGTGGTCAACTAAATGGTCGAGCACCTGGTAAATGCTGAGCCGGCCCGCGCGCGGGTGCGGGTAGATGGCGCGGTCGAGCAGGCGGCCGGGGTACTCGTTGAGCAGCAGTTCGAGGCGGCGGCGCGTGGCGGCCCACTCGGCCTGGATGACCGGCAGCGCGGGCACGGGGGCCCCGTGGGTGAGCTCGGCCACCCCGCGCGGGGCTGGAAACCGCAGGCCGGGCAAGCGCAGAAGCAGCTTCACCAGCAACGCTCGGGCCCGGGTGAGCAGGCTGGGCTTGGCCAGCCGCTCGGCGGCGAGCAGTTTTTTCTGCACGTAGCCGGTAATGCTGTTTTCGACCAGCAGCAGGTGATGCACGACTTGCGTGGCGGCCCATTTGCCGGGGGCGGGGGCGCGGGTGGCGTCGGGGCCCAGGGCTTCGGTGGTGGCCAGTAGGTGTTGGGTGGCCCGTTCGAGCTGTTCGAATTTGAGGTGCAGGCGGTGGTTCATGGGCGGGGCGGGGGGAAGGAAGCGGGCCGTGGGCCCCCGGGTTCCGCAATTTTAGGGCCGCAACCGGTAGCTTTGGCCGCTGTGAGCCCCGTATTTTTTCGCCGTTTGCCGGCCGCTATAGCGCGGGTGCTGGCGCAGCCCTGGCCGTGGCCGCGGCGGTGCGCCGTGGTGCTGGCCCTGTACGCCGCCTACTTGCCGCTGAGCGGGGCCGACCGGCTGCCGTTTGACGCGGGCGAGTACTGGGGCCTGGCGGCCACGTTTTTTGGGCCGGGCCTGCGCTTTTCGCTGCTGCACTACGCCGCGCCGCTGCGCGGCTACCTGGGGCCCCTGCTGCTGGTACCGGTGCGGGTGCTGTGCTACGCAACGGGCGGGCCGGCCCTGGCCGGGGCCCAGCTGATGGGCCTGGGCTGGGCCGTGCTGCTGTATGGGGTGGCGGGGCCGGCGGCGTGGGCGGCGGCCACGGGCCGGGCCTTGCGCGGCGGGACGTGGCTGCTGGCGGTGGCGCTGGGGTTTGCGTTTTGGCGCGGCTATTTCAACTACGCGCTGCAAGACGCGCCCGCCCTGACGCTGCTGCTGCTGGCGCTGGTGGCGGGGGCCCGGCCCGGGTGGCGCTGGGCGGTGCTGGGCGGCGTGCTGCTGGCGGCGGCCGTCAACCTGCGGCCCGTGTACCTGGCCAGCGTGCCGGGGGTGGCAGGGTGGCTGTGGTGGCACGCGCGCGGCCTGGGTGGGGGACCCGCGGCACGGCGCTGGGCGGCGGCGGCGGCCGGCGCGGCACTGGTGCTGGGGCCCCAAATGGCCATCAACTACCGGCATTTCGACCGGCTGACGCCCTTGGTGCTGGCCACCGACGATGGCGGCTCGCCCATCTACCTCAAGCAGCTGAACTGGGGCACGGCCTTCCAGCGCTACGAGTCCAGCCTCGACCCTGCGCACTACGGGGGCGTGGCGTTTGCCGACGCGCCGGGGGCCCGGCAGCTGCGGGCGCTGCCGGGCGGACGGTTTGGCAGCTACGGGCAGTACCTGGCCTTTGCCGCGCGCCACCCGCTGGCCGTGGCCGGCCGCTGCGCCCGCCACTTGTTCAACGGCCTCGACGTGTGGTACCCCACGCCCTACCCGCGCCACTTGCGCCCCCTGGGCCCCGGCCCCTGGCCGCTGCTGAACTACGCCGCGCTGGCCCTGGGGCTGGCGTGGCTGCTGCGCCGCCGGCCCCGGGCCCTGGGGGCCCTAGCAAATTCCCGAGGCCCCGGGGCCGGCTGGGCGCTGCTGGCCCTGGGCCTGCCGGTGGCCTTGGCCCTGCCCACGCTGGTGGAGTGCCGCTACCTGCTGCCGCTGCACCTGCTGCTGCTCACGGCGGCGGCCGAGGGGTGCCAGCCCCGGCGGTGGTGGGCGGCGCCCCGCTGGCAGCAGGTGGTGGCACTGGGGGCCCTGGCGGCGGTGCTGTGGGGCGGCTGGCAGCTGGCAGCCGCCACGGCCGCCCAGCTGCAGCCCGGCGACGTGCCGACGTACTAAGCCCGGTGCCGGGCCATTAGCCGGCGGCTTTTCCTTTCGTCAGCAGGCAGCTACGTCCCAAGCGCTAGGTTTAAGTAAAGCGTCAACAGCCAATAGCCATCAGCCAATACAATGGGGGAGGGCCCCACGCAAAGGGGCCCGCCGGAAATTCCAGCGGGCCCCTTTGCATTTGGTGGTGCGCGTGAAGCGCGACCAGGTTAGTGGCTGATGGTCACTTTCTGCCCCTGGCGCTGGCCATCGGCCCCCACCAGCGTGAGCCGGTAGATGCCCTGGGCGACGCCCGAAGCCTGATAGGCAATTCGGTTGGGGCCCTCCTGGACTTGCACTTGCTGCTGTTGCACGGTGCGGCCGAGCGCATCGATCAGGGTGAGCGTAGCCGTCTGGGCCTTGGCCATCGAAAACTCGACGGTGAAGGCGCCCGTGCTCGGGTTGGGGTACACGCTCAGCGCGGTAGGGGCAACTTCCGGGGTGGCAGCTTCTGCGAGGGCCACGCGGCCTTTGGCTGCTGCTGTGGAGCTGCCGGCGGCCACGCGGCGCATCGAGGCCGGCAATAAGGTCTGCTTTGTCTGGTTGGGGCCCTGGTAGCTCACGGCCAGGGTCTGGCTGCCACCCCCTTGCAGGTAGGCGACGGTGATGGCGTGGGTGCCGGCCTGCAGGCCGATGGTGCCGGAGCGCTCCAGGTAGCCGTGCAAGCCGTCGTTGTCCACCACCAGCGTCGAGCCGATGAGCAGCTGCGAGCCATCGTCCGAGCCCGTCGTGAAGGTGTACTGCCCGTCGGTGGGCACCGTCACATAGCCCGTGTACTGCATGGCGTAGCCGTAGTCGCGCTGGCGCTGGCCCAGGTTGAAGGTCGTGGTGGTAGCCGTGCCGGCTTTGGTGGTGCCCAAGGAGCTGAAGGCGGGCAGGGTGTTCCAATACCCTTCGTAGTACTTGTAATCCAGGCCGGAAGTGGTGTTGGCCGGGTTTTCCGGCGTGCGCAGCCCGGCAATGGTGGCCGCCGTGGTGAGGCGGCTCCACGCCGAAGCGGGCACGGCCTGCCTAGCAAAGCTGGGGCCCTGGTAGCTCACGGTCAGGCTTTGGCCGCCACCGTTTTGCAGGTAGGTGACGGTGATGGCGTGGGTGCCGGCTTGCAGGCCGATGGTGCCGGAACGCTCCAGGTAGCCGTGCAAGCCGTCGTTGTCCACCACCAGCGCCGAGCCGATGAACAGCTGCGAGCCATCGTCCGAGCCCGTCGTGAAGGTGTACTGCCCGTCGGTGGGCACCGTCACGTAGCCCGTGTACTGCATGGCATAGCTAAGGTCGCGCCGGCGGCCGTCGAGGTTGGGCGTGGCCGCGGTGCCGCTGGCCACCGTGGCCAGGGCCCCAAAATTGGGCAGGTTGTTCCAGGTCCCTTCGTAGTACTTATAGTCCAGGCCAGAAGCGGTGTTGGACGGGTTTTCGGGCGTGCGCAGCCCCGCGCCCGGGGCCGGCCGGGTAACGGTCGTCGTCGTTGCCCGTTGTAGCGCGGCGGCCGGCACCGTTTGTTTGGCCAGGTTGGGGCCCTGGTAGCTCACGGTCAGTCTTTGGCCGCCGGCCCCTTGCAAGTAACGGATGGTGATGGCGTGGGTGCCGGCCTTCAAGCCGATGGTGCCGGCCCGCTCGGCGTAGTCGTGCAGGCCGTCGTTGTCCACCACCAGCGTCGAGCCGATGAGCAGCTGCGAGCCATCGTCCGAGCCCGTCGTGAAGGTGTACTGCCCGTCGGTGGGCACCGTCACATAGCCCGTGTACTGCATGGCGTAGCCGTAGTCGCGCTGGCGCTGGCCCAGGTCGAAGGCCGTGGCCGTGCCGGCTTTGGTGGCCGCCAGGTTCGTAAAGTCCGGAAGCGTGTTCCAGTACCCTTCCACGTACGTGTAGTCGAGGCCAGTTGCGGTAGAGGTCGGGTTTTCGGGTGTGCGCAGGCCCGTGCTGGCCCGGCGCAGCACCGCGCTCGTGATGGGCTGCTTGGGCACCCCTGGCCCGAGGTAGCTCGCTTCCAGCACCTGGCTTGCGGCCCCCTGGAAGTAGGTCAGGGTGAAGGCGTGGGTGCCAGCTTTCAGGCCAATGGTGCCCGATACCTCCTGCACTTGGTGCGGGCCGTCGTTGTCCACCACCAGCGTCGAGCCGATGTAGAGGCGCGAGCCGTCGTCGGAGTTGGTCGAAAACGTGTATTGGCCGTCGGCGGGCACCGTAATGAAGCCCGTGTATTGCAGGGCGTAGCCGTATTCGCGCTGCCGTACGCTCAGGTCGAAGGCGGTGGCAATGCTGGACTTGATGGCGGTGAGGCCGCCGAAATTCGGCAGCGAGTTCCAGTTGCCTTCAAAGTACTGGTAGTTCAGGCCCACGTCGGTGTTGTCGGGGTTTTCCGGCGTGCGCAGCGCCGATACCGTCGAGCCCAGGCAGGAGGCCGTGCCCACGGAGGTGTGCGTCAGGCCGATAATGCGGTTGTCCTGGAGCAGGTTGGGCGTGTTCACCAAATTCGTGTTGCACACCAGGGTGCCGTACGAGCCGGAATTGATGTACAGTGCATTGTCGCAGTTAATGGCCGTGTTGTTCTGGAAAACTGAGCCCAACAGGGCCGGAATTTTCTCGTCCACGTAGCGGCCGCCATTCTCCTGGAAAGTCAGGTAGTTGAGGTACCCTTCCGGAAAGTTGTCGTCCACCACGGCGGGCACGTTGGGCGAGTGCGCCGTGAGGGTGTTGTTGCGCACGTCCAGGTTGATCATCGACGTGCCAAAGGTTTGCGTTTGGTGCGACTGCGTGACGTGGCCCCCGATGAAGACCCCGTTCGAGCCGTCGGTATTGGCCACGTTGTTGCCCACGATCTGATTGTTGTACATGGGCGTAAACATTTGGTAGCCGTTGTTGCCCTGGTAAGGCATAAAGTCAATGGACCCGCTGTTGGTCAGCGTATTGCCCACGACGGCTACTTGCAGCGTTGCGTTCTGGTAGAAGGTGATGCCCCGGCGGTGGCCCACCAGCGTGTTGCCCTTCACGAGCCAGTTGCGGGCCCCCCAGTTGAAGATGGCGTAGTGGCTGCCGGCGCTGGGCGTCACGTCCCAGGCCCGGTCCAGGGTGAGCCGGTTGCCGCTGCGGCTCGTGATGGTGCGCCACTGGCCCATGCCGTTGCCGCTGACGATGGCCACGACCGGCTGCTGCCGGAAGGCCCCCCAGTTTTTGTTGTTGTCTTGCAGCGTGTTGCCCCCGGCCGCGCTCACGGTGCCCGCGTCTTCGTCGATGCGGGTGCCGCCGCTACCGCCGCCCTCGGCAATGATGGCCTCGCCGTCGTTGGAGTTTTGGGCGGGGCCCTTGATGAC
This sequence comes from Hymenobacter nivis, assembly GCF_006439025.1. Taxonomy (GTDB): domain Bacteria; phylum Bacteroidota; class Bacteroidia; order Cytophagales; family Hymenobacteraceae; genus Hymenobacter; species Hymenobacter nivis_A. Next base: position 238,080 of record NZ_RCYZ01000007.1, on the reverse strand, counting down.
GCTGATCTGGTTGTTGAGCAAGGCCACGTTCTGGGCAAAGTCCAGGATCAGCACGTGGTTCGTCAGCGACGTGGGGTAGCGGGCGCTGCCGTCGCGGTACACGCGGTTGTTTTCGAGTACCCCTTCGTGGACGCTGCCCATGTTCAGGCCGTACACGGCGAAGGTGAAGTTGTTGTTGGACAGCACGAAGTTGCTGCAGCCGCTCAGCTGAATGGGGCCGTGGTAGCCCGCTTTGTCGTCCACGCCCTGGGTAAAGTCGGAGTTGGCAATGACCAGCTTGTTGGAGTTTGCCAGCCAGAGCCAGTCGCCGGTGTTCATGTCGAAGCGCACGCGCTGCATGAAGATTTCGGTGCCCACGCCCGTCATGTTCTGGATGTACTGGCCCGAGTCGTTCACGTTAATGATGCTCAGGTCGGCCAGGCCCGCCTGCTGGGTGTTGTTCCAGATCACGCCCCAGCGGTCGGGGCTCACGTTGCCGTAGCCGAACTTGATGATCGTCTGGTCTTTGCCGGCCCCGCGCACCACCACGCGGTTGCGCATCAGCAGGCCCGCGCCGCCGCCATGGGCAAACTTGTAGGTGCCCGCGGGCAGGTACACCACCCCGCCGCCGTCGGCGGCGGCCCGGTCCATGGCGGCCTGAACGGCCTGCTGGTCGTTGGTGCTGCCGTCGCCCCGGGCTTTCTGGCTCAGGCGGCCGTCCGTCTGCACGTTGTACACGTTGGCGTAGAAGTTGAGCTTGCCCGCCCAGCCCACGCCCAGGTTGAAGTAGTCGGCGCCGCCGTCCACAGCTTTTATGGGGAAGTCAACCGCCGTTTCGCCGCCGTAGCCGTTGCTCACCATCACCTGGTACGTAGTGCCCGATTGCAACGAGGTGGGTGCGTTGAAGCTCAGCGTGTAAGCATCGCTCTGGCCGGCGTCGGCCTGGACGCTGGCCCCGCCCGCCCCCACAAAGCGGACTTGGGCCCCGCCCCCCATAAACAGGTTCCGGCCGAACAGGCGCAGGCGCCCACCAGCGGCTACTTCCGGCGAGTCGAAGTGCTGCCCCCGGGCCTGGTTGAGGTACACGCTAGGGCTGCGCTGGCCGCCGTCGTCCACCCACACCTGGTACAGGTTCGGGGGCAGGTTGGCGGGGATTTGCCCCGTGGCCTGCCCAGCCATTTGGGTCATGATGGGCACGGCCACTGGAGTGGTAGAGGAGCCCGCCGTGAGAAAAATTTTTGCCCCTGCCCCGAAGCTGCCCTGAAGGCTAAATGCGTCGCCCGGCTGAGCCGTGGCGCTGGCGTTGAAGATAACGGTCTGGGCCCAAGCCTTTGGCGCAAAAACACCGAGGAGCACCAACCAGAGCACAAAAAGAGAGAATCTGTTCTTCACACAATTAAGTAAAGAGTGAAGGAAACCTGTGCCAAAACTAAGAAGAGCAAACAAGTCAGAGGTTTCCAGAATAGGATTATTTAATTCAAATCTCGAAACATAAATTTTAGTAACAAGGCTTGGATTATGGATTCTTTGGTTATGAGTAGATTGCCTTTTATAGAATATTTATATCAATTCCAGATAAAACTATAATAGAAAATTTCTTCTTGTTCAGCTTTAAGCACAAAATTTTGTTGCTGCAAAGAGTTGATTTATAGTATGGTGTAAGGCATTTTAATTATTTTACTATTAGATTCATTTAATATATTGTCTTTCAAAGAAGAATTGGCACGATAGTTTTAATGGTGCTACGGCTGTTAGAATGGCAAGGCGTACCAAAATAATTGGTATACTATCGATATATTTGGCTACGAATATTTCTGCGTAATAGCATATTTTTTTGCATTTTTACAATAAAGTAAGTTCCGGCACGTTATCCCTGCCCACTTTCCGCCAAAGGCGCATTGCTAGCCCAACTCATGCGGTGCCAGGGCCCCTAACGCCCTGCCAAGCCCTGCGGGCTAGCGCCCAGTACCTGCCAACGTGCCCCGCCCGGGGCTCCGAAACGCAAAAAGCCCCGCTGGTACAACCAGCGGGGCTTTTTCAAAACCGGACTTGGGGGCCCTACACTTTGGCGTAGGTCACTTCCTTCACTGCCTTCACCACGCGGGCCACGTTGGGTAGCGAGGCTTCGATGAGGGTGGGGGCGTAGGGCAGGGGTACGTCGGCGCAGGTGATGCGCACCACGGGGGCATCGAGGTGGTCGAAGGCGCGGCGCTGCACCACGTAGGCGATTTCACCCGAGAGGCTGGCCAGGGGCCAAGCTTCTTCGACGACCACCAGGCGGTTGGTTTTCTTGACGGAGGCGATGACGGTGTCGTAGTCAATCGGGCGCACCGAGCGCAGGTCGATGACCTCGGCCTGGATGCCTTCCTTGGCCAGTTCGTCGGCCGCGGTGTGGGCAATTTTCATCATTTTGCCGAACGAAACAATCGTTACGTCGGTGCCTTGGCGGGTCACGTTGGCCTTGCCAATTTCGAGGATGTATTCCTCCTCGGGCACTTCGCCCTTGTCGCCGTACATCAGCTCCGACTCCATAAAAATCACCGGATCGGGGTCGCGGATGGACGCTTTGAGCAGGCCCTTGGCGTCGTAGGGGGTGCTGGGCACCACCACTTTCAGGCCGGGGCAGTTGGCGTACCAGTTCTCGAAGTTTTGCGAGTGCTGGCTGCTGAGCATGCCGGCGTTGCCGGTGGGGCCCCGGAACACGATGGGGCACGAAAACTGCCCGCCCGACATGGAGTGCAGCTTGGCGGCCGAGTTAATTACTTGATCGATAGCCACCAACGAGAAGTTGAAGGTCATGAACTCGATGATGGGCAGTAGCCCGTTCATGGCCGCGCCCACGCCGATGCCGGCAAAGCCCAACTCGGCAATCGGCGTGTCGATGACGCGCCCGGCACCGAACTCGTCGAGCATGCCCTGGCTCACCTTGTAAGCGCCGTTGTACTCGGCTACTTCTTCGCCCATGAGGAAAATGCGGGGGTCGCGGCGCATTTCCTCGTTCATGGCCTCGCGCAGGGCCTCTCGGAATTGTATCTGACGCATGAAATGCTGGCTTAAAAACGGCTTGGAACTGTTTAGCAAAGCTACGACAGTGCTCGGGATGGGCAAGGTGCCCGGGGCCACGCGCATTAGTAGGGGCCCTACTAATGCCTACTTCAGTGCTTCACGGAAGGCCTCGCTCTGGGCGTAGTCCTGGAATTCCAGGTCTTCGACGGCTTGGTTAGCCAAGGCGCGGTCGGCGGCTACGGCTTGGTGCAGGTAGGTGGCCAGCTGGGCCTCGTCGTGGCGGCGGGCGGCCACCACGGCTAGGCCGTAGAGGGCCGCCGGGGCCCCGGGGCGCCGCGCCAGGGCCTGGCGGTACTGGGCCTCGGCAAGGTCGTAGCCCCCTTTTTGCACGTAAATCAGGGCCGTGTTCAGGTCGTTTTGGTAGGAGGGGCCCGCGAAGCGCAGCGTGCGCAGGGCCTCATCGGGCTGGCCGACTTCTATTTCCAGGGCCGCTTTGTCGGAGATGATTTTGCGCAGCAGGGCCCGGTCGCCGCCCAGCTTGATGGCGTAGTCGTAGTTCTGGAGGGCTTCGAGGCGGTCGCCGGCGCGGTGGTAGGCCGTGGCGGCGTGGTAAAACAGCTCGGCCGTGGGGTTGCGGTGCGCGGCCAGGGTGAAGTTGGTAGCCGCCCGGCGCTGGTAGGCGCGGGCCACCTTGGGGTTTTCCTCCTTCTCGGAGCGCAGCAGCAGCACCACGCCCAGGTTGTGGTAGGCCTGCCAGCGGCCCTCGGCGGCGCTGGCCACTTCGTAGATGCGCTGCTTCTCGGCCAACAGCGGGGTGAGGGTGGCCGAGTAGCGCAGCTCCTCGGGCGTGAGGGCGTCGAGTTCGGCCTGCTTGGCCACAATCTTTTTCGACAACAAGTACACCTCTGAGTTGTAGCGCGCCGGGGCCGTGAACGTGACGGCCACCGTGCCCACGCGCAGCACGGGGTAAATGTATTCCTCTACGTAATCAAAGGATTGCAGCCGGTGCAGGGCCTTCTCTTTGGCCACGTAGTCGCCCGGAGCATCGTTGATGATGGCGATGATGGAGTCCTGGTCGGCGGGCTTGAGGGCCGACTGCGTGACCTTGTTCAGGAACAGGTCCCAGCGGCGGCGGTAGGCCAGGGTGTCGAATTTGATGTCGGCCACCTTGTTGAGGTACGAAAAGCCCTCAACGCGCTTCTTATAGTAATAGAGCAGCATTTTGACACGCTTGCTGGCCAGGGCCGGGTTGTGGGCGTCGAGCGAGTCGGGCGAGTGGCCGGCGGTGATGAGCACGCGCTGGGTGCGCTGGTTGGCGTCGATGAGGTCTTCCAGGGCCGCCACGTTGGTGCCCAAAAACGAGCGGATGAACCAGGCCCCGTCATCAAAGAAAAATGGCAGAATGCGCGTGCCGCCGCCTTGGTTGGACACGCTTTCGGGCAGCAGAGCCAGGGCCGTGTCCTCGCGCACTACGCGGCGGGCGGGGTCGGCAATGCCGCGGGCCAGGCGCACGTCGGCGGGGCCCCGTAGCACCTGGCCACCGGGTTTCAGCACGCGCACCTGGGGGCGGGCCAGCAGCTCGCCGGGGCTGCGGCTGGGCGTATTGGGCAGGCTGAAGGACTTGCGGGCCACTAAAAAGCCCTTGTGCTCGTCGTCGTACACGTAGTCGCCCACCACAAACGAGACGCGGCCCAGCGTGTCGTCGCGCAGGCCGTGGTCGTAGCGGTAGCGCAGCAGCAGCTCGTAGGCCACGCCCTTGCGCAGGTGGGCGGCGGGCACGCGGGCCGTCACCTCGAAGGGCACGGTTTCGCCCACGGCCGTGAGCGGGGCGGGGGTGGCCGTGGCCTGGCGGCCGGCCTCGGCGGCGCGCAGCACCTTGGGCAGCGGCGAGCAGCCCAGCAGCAGGGCCCCGGCGGCCAGCAGCGGGGCCCCCGCCGTTAATTTTGAAATAATACGCAACAGATTATGGCTTTAGCGAGCGCCCTAAACGTACAAGAACCAAAAAAAGGTGGGGCCCGGGCGCGCAAAGCTACCCGGTTCGGTGGGGCCGCTCCCGTTTGCGTTGTAACTTAGCCCAGCCCGGGGCCCTTTCCCGCCCGTGCCCCCCGCCATGAAAACCCTCACCGATTACCTCGAAGCGCAGTCGTTTGGCCTGTGCTCGGCCCTGGGCCAGCGGTGGGGCTTCAGCACCCGCAGCATCCGGCTCTCGTTTGTGTACGCCTCGTTTTTCACGTTTGGCTCGCCGGTGGTGCTCTACTTCGCGGGCGTGTTTTGGATGAACGTGCGCCGCGCCTGGCGCCAGCAGCGCAGCACCGTGTGGGACCTTTAGGGCCCCGCCGGCCGTAGCTTTGGGGCCCGTGCTGCCACTCCGCTCCCTTTTTGTGCATGTTTAAGCGCCTCAACCTGGGCCGCCTGCGGTTGGCTTTCGGGCTCACGCTCGTGAGCCTGGGCACGGGACTCACCGGGTTCCGCCTCATCGAGCACCTGGGCTGGGCCGATGCGTTTTACATGACCATTACCACCATTGCCACGGTGGGTTACGGCGAGGTGCACCCGTTTTCGGAAGCGGGGCGCATTTTTGTGTCGTTTTACATCCTCTTCAACCTCGTGGTGGTGGCCTACCTGGTGTCGGTATTCACCACGTTCCTGTTTGCCGGCGAGCTGCGCAACCTGTTTAAAATGTACCGGACCGACCAACAAATCCAGCGCTTCAGCGGGCACATTATCCTTTGCGGCTTCGGGGCCAACGGCCGCCGCGCCTACCAAGAGCTGCGCGCCAACGGCGTGCGTGTGGTGGTGGTGGAGCAAAACGAGCAGCTGATGAAGGACGTGAGCGACGGCAAAACCGGCGAGGACTACAACGGCGACGGGGCCCCCGGCGGCAGCATCGTGACGGTGATTGGCGACGCCACTACCGACGTGGTGCTCGAGCAGGCCGGCGTGGCCCGCGCCTCGGCCCTCATCACGGCCCTGCCCAAAGACGCCGACAACGTGTTCGTGGCCCTCTCGGCCCGGGCCCTGAACGCGCGCCTGAAAATCATTGCCCGCGCCAAGCTGAAAACTTCCGAGAGCAAGCTCATCTCGGCCGGGGCTGATGCCGTGGTGATGCCCGACGAAATTGGCGGCTCGCACATGGCCAAACTCGTAGTGCGCCCCGAAGTCATTCGCTTCCTGGACCTTATCTCGGGCCTTACGGCCGATAAATTGCGCCTGGAGGAGCTCAGCTACGAGCAGTTGCGCCGCGACATGCAGGGCCAGAGCATCCGCGAGCTCGACGTGCGCTCGCGCACCGGGGCCACCGTCATCGGCCTGCGCCTGGCCGACGGCAGCCTCTCGGTGAGCCCCTCGGCCGACTACCGCCCGGCCCCCGGCGACGTGCTGCTGCTGCTGGGCTCGGAGCAGCAGATTGAAAGCCTGGAGGTGAGCTTCCGCCAGCTGGGGCTGTAGGGGCCCTACTTTTGCGGCTACCTTTCGCCACGCCGTGCACATCGCCGTTACCACCCGTTTTCTGTTGCCCGGCAACCAGCTGGAGGGCCTCGGCCGTTACACCTTCGAAACCCTGCGCGAGCTGGTGCACCAGCACCCGGAGTGCACGTTTCACTTCCTCTTCGACCGGCCCTACGACCCGCGCTATGTGCTGGGGCCCAACGTGGTGCCCCACGTGCTGGGGCCCCCGGCGCGCCACCCCCTCCTGATTTTGGCCTGGTACGAGGGGGCCGTGGCCTGGTGGCTGCGGCGGCACCGCCCGGCCGCGCTGCTCTCGCCCGAGTCCTTCACGGTGCTGAACACGCGCGTGCCCCGGGTGCTGGTGCTGCACGACCTAGCCTACCTGCACCGCCCCCACGACGTGAGCCGCCTCGTGCACCGCTACTACACGTATTTCATGCCGCGGTTTGCCCGCGCCGCCGCGCAGCTGGTGGCTGTGTCGGAGGCCACCCGGCACGACGTGGCCGCGCAGCTGGGGCTGCCCGCGGGGCCCATTCGGGTGGCGTACAATGCGCCGGCCGCGCAGTTCCGGCCGCAACCAGCGGCGCAGCAGGCGGCTGTGCGGGCTCAGTTCAGCGCAGGGCAGCCGTATTTCCTGTTCGTGGGGGCCCTGCAGCCGCGCAAAAACCTGGCGAACCTGCTGCGGGCCTTCGGCCTGTACAAGGCAGGGGAAGGGGTGGGGGCAGCGGCCGGGGAGGGCCCCGCGGCAGCCGTGCAGCTGCTGGTGGTGGGCCGCGAGGCCTGGCAGGCGGGGCCCATCTTTGAAGCCTACCGGCAGTTGCCGCCGGCCGTGCAGGCCGCCGTGCACTTCACGGGCCGGGTAGGCGAAGATGAGCTAGCGGGCCTGTACGCGGCTGCGCTGGCCACGGTGTACGTGCCTTTCTTTGAGGGCTTTGGCCTGCCCGTGGTGGAGGCCCAGGCCAGCGGCTGCCCGGTCGTCACCTCCAACCTGTCGTCGCTGCCCGAGGTAGCGGGCGGCCCCACCGGGGCCTTGCTCTGCGACCCACACCAGCCGGCCGCCATTGCCGAAGCTTTGGCCCAGCTGAGCCGCGACGAGCCGCTGCGCCTGCGCCTGCGGGCCGCCGGCCTGGCCAACGTGGCCCGCTTCTCGTGGGTGCGCAGCGCCGAGGTGCTGTGGGAGGCCCTGCAAGCCGCCCAGGCCGCTGGCCCGGCGTAGGGAGGGCCCCAGGCGTATTTTTGCGGCCTATGCACATTCTTCAAGTGAGCCCGCGGGTGCCGTTTCCGCTGCACGACGGCGGGGCTATCGGGATTTACAACATCACCACTGGGCTGCTGCGCTCTGGCCACCGCGTCACGATGCTTGCCATCAACACGCCCAAGCACCACCAGCCCGCCGACGCCCTGGCCCACCTGGGGCCCCAGTTCCGGCTGGTAACTGTGGACGTGGACACGAATCTGAAGCCGCTGAAGGCGCTGCGGAACTTACTTTTTTCCAGTGAACCCTATAATGTAGAGCGGTTCATCAGCCAAGATGTGGTAACGGCGCTGAGCCACCTGCTGAGCGAAACAAAGTTTGATGTAGTGCAATTTGAGGGCACATTTGTTGCCCACTACTTGAGCTTTGTACGTTGGAAGTTAAAGCACCCGGTAAACGAAACAAATTGCCCGCCACCCCTGGTGTTACGGGCCCACAACATCGAGTACGTTATCTGGGAGCGGCTGGCCAGCGGCGAGCGCAACCCCCTGAAACGCTGGTATCTGAACCACCTGGCCGGGCGCATGCAGCGGTTTGAGCGTGAATACCTCGGGCGCTTCGACGGGATTGCCGCCATCACCGAAGAGGACATTGCCCGCCTGGGGGCCCTGGGCTGCCCCGGGCCCATGCCCCTGGTGCCGGCGGCGGTGGAGTTGGGCTCCTTCCAGCCCGACCCGGCCATCCGGCCCAAACCGCGCTCTGTGTTCATGATCGGCTCGCTGAACTGGCTGCCCAACCGCGAAGGGCTGGACTGGCTGCTGCGCGAGGTGTGGCCCGCCGTGCACGCCGAGCTGCCCGACCTGGAGCTGCACGTGGCCGGCACCGGCACGCCGCCCCACCTGCTGGCCCCGCGCACCGATAACGTATTCATCCACGGCTTTGTAGACTCGGCCGCCGCCTTCATGCGGCAGTACGATTTGATGCTGGTGCCGCTGCTGAGCGGCGGCGGCATGCGCGTCAAAATCATCGAAGGCATGGCCCTGGGCAAGGCCATTCTGAGCACCGGCCTGGGCGCCGAAGGCATTGCCGTGCGCGACGGCCACGACGTGGTACTGCGCGACGGGGCCCCGGCCTGGCAGGCCGCCCTGCGCGACTACTACCATGGCCGCCTGCCCGTGGGGGCCCTGGGGGCCGCCGCCGCCCGCACCGCCGCCGACGTGTATGCCAACGACCAAGTAACCAAGCGCTTCGAGGCCCTGTATGCGCAGTTGCTGACGGGCGGGAGAAGTTGAGAAGCGAGTTGAGCTATAGGGCTTACGCGCTTATAGCCCCGGAGGGGCGATCCGTCGGTAGTAATTTGCTGGTATTGAAGAACAAAGCCCCAGCGGGGCGACCCAACCGCACGTAACGGTGCTGGGTCGCCCCGCTGGGGCTTCTGCTGGTAATAGGCCATGTTTTACCACCGATGGGCCGCCCCTTTGGGGCTGGTAGTCGGCCTATTTACATGGGTTTTAAGCTGCTAAAAACTAACTATTTAAGCGGGGTAGGCGATGAAATAGTAGTTCAGCTTCTGGTCGAACTGCTGCACCAGCTCGGCCCGGGTGAGGGCGGGCTGGCCGGCCAGCCAGCGCGTCATGGTGGAGATGCGCAGGTTGATGGCCGGGGCGGTGAGCAGGTCGAACACCTGTTCGGGACGGGTACCGTAGTGGTCGGAGCCCCCAATGCCGTGCTCGAACACGATGACCGGCCGGTTGGCGGCCAGCAGCGCCTGGGCCCCCAGCAGCACTTGCAGCTCGCCGCCTTCCACGTCGATTTTAATCAGGTCGATGCGCGTGTCGGGGGGCAGCACGTCGTCGAGGCGGGCGCGCTGCACGGTGATGAGCGTGTCGCGCTCGGGCCGGTCGTAGCGGCGCTTCACGAAGCCGCTGTAGGCCGGGTTGCTTAGCACGTAGTTGAAGGAAACTTCGCCGGGGGCGTCGCCCAGGCCCAGCTGGTAGAAATGGCAGTTGGGGCGGTGGGCAAAGGTGCGGGTGAGCTGCTGGTAGAGCGCCGGAATGGGCTCGAAGCCAAAGTGTTGGCCCTGGGGGGCGTAGCGCAGCATTTGGGCCAGTACCTCGCCCTTGTGGCAGCCTACGTCGACGCAGTTGGCCTGCGGGTGCAACACGCGCCGCAGCACCTGCTGCGTCTGGCGGTCGTAGCGCTGGTTTTGAGTGAAGGCAATGGGGAGGCGTTTGATGATTTTTTTGAGAAACTCTTTCATTCGGGACACCCTGTTCGGGCAAGCGGCCAACGGAGGCGGGCGGAGAAACCGCCCCCAAATGTAGGCGGGGCCCGCCGGAAACGGCTCGCCGCGCCGCCCGGGGCGGGGCCGGCGGGGCCGCCGCCGGCTTTACCTTCGCGCCGCATGAAACTCTTGGTGCTGCTCTCCCGCTTCCCGTACCCGCTCGACAAGGGGGACAAGCTGCGCGCCTACTACCAGCTGCGCTACCTGGCCGGGCAGGGCCACGAAATCTGCCTGCTCGCCCTCAGCGACGAGCCCGTGGGGCCCGCCGCCCTGGCCGCCGTGCGCCCGCTGTGCCGGGGCGGCCTGCACGTGCACCGGCTGCCGCTGCCGGCGCGGGGACGCGGGCTGCTGGGGGCCCTGGCCACCGGCGGCCGGCCGCTGCAAGTGGGGTACTTCTACCACGCCGGGGCTCAGCGGCTGGTCGATGCGCTGGTGGCCGGGTTTCGGCCCGACCATATTTACTGCCAGCTCATTCGCATGGCCGAGTACCTGCGGGCCCACGCCGGCCGGCACCCCATGACGCTCGACTACATGGACGTGTTTTCGGCCGGCGTGGCGCGGCGGGTGGCCACCGCCCCGGCCTGGCAGCGCCCGGTGCTGGCCCTGGAGGCCCGCCGCCTGGCCGCCTACGAAACCGCGGCCTTCGCCTGGTTCAGCCACCACACCGTCATCAGCGACCAGGACCGGCAACTGCTGCCGCACCCCGCCAGCGGGGCCATCGCCGTGGTGCCCAACGGCATCGACTTTGCCCACTTCCGGCCCCAGCCCGGGGCCCCCCAGCCCTACGACCTGCTGTTTTGCGGCAACATGGGCTACCACCCCAACGTAGACGCCGCCTGCTGGCTGGCCGAAAGCATCCTGCCGCTGGTGCAGCGCCGCCACCCGGGGGCCCGGCTGCTGGTGGCCGGCACCACGCCCGCGGCCCGGGTGCGGGCCCTGGCCCAGCGCCCCGGCGTGGCCGTGAGCGGCTGGCTGCCCGACATCCGCAGCGCCTATGCCCAGGCGCGGGTATTTGTGGCCCCCATGCGGGTGGGCACGGGCCTGCAAAACAAGCTGCTGGAAGCCATGGCCATGCACCTGCCCTGCGTGACCACACCCCTGGCCAACAACGCGTTACGCGGCACGCCCGGCCAGCACTTGCTGGTGGCGGCCGATGCCGCGGGCCTCGCCGACGCCGTGGGTCAGCTGCTGGCCGACGCCGCCGGGGCCGCGCAGCTGGCCGCCCGCGGCCACACCTTTGTGCAGCAGCACTACGACTGGGCCGCCGCCACGGCCGGCCTGGAGAACTTATTGCTGCTGAATTGTTAATTGCCGTTGGCCCGGCCGCTTCCGGCGGGCCGCCTTTTTAAGCGTACCTTATTTTAGCCCGCCAGCCGCCCCCGGGGCCCTGGCTTCTTCCCCGCGAACTGCCCGATTGACCATGTTAGATACCATTGAATCCGCCATTGCGGACCTGCGCGCCGGCAAAGTTGTTGTCGTCGTTGACGACGAGGACCGCGAAAACGAGGGCGACTTTATCTGCGCCGCCGAGGCCGCCACGCCCGAAATCATCAACTTCATGGCCACCCACGGCCGCGGCCTGGTCTGCGCGCCCCTCACCGAGGAGCGCTGCAACGAGCTGGGCCTCGAGCTGATGGTGGGCCGCAACACGGCCCTGCACGCCACGCCCTTCACCGTGAGCGTGGACCTGCTCACCAACGGCGTGACCACCGGCATCTCGGCCTCCGACCGCAGCAAAACCATCCGGGCCCTCGTGGACCCCACCACCAAGCCCGAGGACCTGGGCAAGCCCGGCCACATTTTCCCCCTCAAGGCCCGCAAAGAAGGCGTGCTGCGCCGCGCCGGCCACACCGAAGCGGCCGTGGACCTGGCCCGCCTGGCGGGCTTCGCGCCGGCCGGCGTGCTGGTCGAGATTTTGAAGGAAGACGGCGAAATGGCCCGCGTGCCCGACCTCGAAAAAGTGGCCAAGCAGTGGGATTTGAAGCTGATTTCGGTGCAGGACCTCATCAAGTACCGCTTGGCGCAGGAGAGCCTGATTCAGCGCGAGATTTCGGTGAAGATGCCCACCGCCTGGGGCGATTTCGACCTCTACGCCTACACCCAGCGCAGCAACGGGGCCCAGCACCTGGCCCTGGTGAAGGGCGACCTGAGCGACCCGGCCCCGATGCTTACGCGGGTGCACAGCTCGTGCATCACGGGCGACATCTTCGGCTCGTGCCGCTGCGACTGCGGGCCCCAGCTGCACCAGGCCATGCAGCAAATTGAGCGCGAGGGCCGCGGCGTGGTGGTGTACATGAACCAGGAGGGCCGCGGTATTGGCCTCATCAACAAGTTGAAAGCCTACAAGTTGCAGGAGCAGGGCCGCGACACGGTGCAGGCCAACGAGGACTTGGGTTTCCGGGGCGACGAGCGCGACTACGGCGTGGGGGCCGCCATCCTGCGCGACCTTGGCGTGCGCCAGATGCGCCTGCTCACCAACAACCCCAAGAAACGCACCGGCCTGTCGGCCTACGGCCTGGAGGTAGTCGAAACCGTACCCATCGAAATCGCCGCCAATCCCCACAACGCCATCTACCTGGCCACCAAGCGCGACAAAATGGGCCACGACATCCTACGCGACGCCGAAGCCGCCATCGCCGGTGCCGGGATAATCTAAAAGCAGTACCGCCGAGCTGCGCCAGGGGCCCCACGGGCCGCATGGGCGAGGCTGGTGGTACGGCCGCTAAGCCCCGGCGAGGGAATATTTTTCCAGCAGCACGGTGTTTTCCGCCCGTTGGTACCAATCGTTGAATACCAGCTCTACTTCGTTCACCTCAAAGGTGCCGATGAAGTGGTGCTGGTATTTTTCGATTTTGGCCAGCAAGGCGTTGGCGTCCAGAATATTGCTGCGGAAGCGGATGACGGTGGAGTGGGCCGTCTGGATGCTGTAGCGCTGGTCGATGGACTGCTGGAGGCTGGAGCGTTGGAAGTAGGCGCGGGTGCGGTCGCGCAGCTCGGCCAGGCCGGAGCCCAGCGGCTCGCCTTGCACGATAATGCCGCCTGGCGAGGCCGTAAGGCCCGAAAACGCGACGCTGAACGGCCGCACGGGCCCCACAATTTCGCGCACGGCCGCCCGGTACGCCGCGGCGTCGATCATGGGCAGTTCGAACCCGCGGTAGCAGGAAATGATGGACAGCACGGTGAGGTGCACGTCGGACGCCGGGTAGTAGTACTGCTGGGGCTCGATGCAGCGGAAATCGGCCAGGATGGCTTCGAGGGCGGCGGTGATGCGGGCCGGGGGGCGCGCCAGCAGCGTGATGCCGCGGCGGTCGTCATCCGGCGAATCAATCAAGGGATCCAGCTCGGCCCGGCCCTGCGCCAGCCGGTGGACGGCGGCGGCGCGCATGGCGTCGTAGTGCTCCTGGAGGTTCATGCGGGGCAGTTGTGGGGCCCCGGGCCGTAGTGTCCGGGGCCCCAAAGGTCGCGCCCCGGGGCAAAATGTGCGGGCCGTTTTGCCGCCAGGGCCCTACGTGGCCGGTGGCGCTTACCTTGCCGCCCGCACCAACCACCTGCCGCTATGCCCGCTACTGCTGCTTCCTGGCCCGCCCTGCCCGCCGCCGCCTGGGCCCCCACCCGCGACACGCTGCACCGCTGGACGCAAATTGTGGGCAAAACCCGCCTGGCCCTCAGCCCCATGCTCAACCAGTGGTGGCAGGCCACGTTCTACGCCACGCCCCGGGGCCTCAGCACGGGGCCCGTGCCCTACGCCGGCGGCTCGTTTGAGGTGCTGTTCGATTTTCGGGCCCACCGGCTGCGGCTTTTCACCAGCGCCGGGGCCGAGCACGGCTTCGCGCTGGGGCCCCAGTCGGTGGCCGCTTTCTACCAGCGCTACCGGGCGCTGCTGCGCGAGGTGGGCATTGAGGTGAAAATATGGCCCGTGCCGGTGGAGGTGGACGACGCCACGCCCTTCCCCGACGACCACCACCACGCCAGCTACGATGCCGCCGCCGTCGAGCGCTTCTGGGACGTGCTGCTGCTGGCCGAGGGGGTGCTCCAGGAGTTCCGCGGCCGCTTTGCGGGCAAGTGCAGCCCGGTGCATTTCTTCTGGGGCAGCTTCGATCTGGCCGTCACGCGCTTTTCGGGGCGGCCCGCGCCCGTGCACCCCGGCGGCGTGCCCCACCTGGCCGATTGGGTGACGCGCGCTTCCTACAACGCCGAGCTGAGCAGCGCCGGCTGGTGGCCCGGCGGCAATGGCGCCGAAGCGGCCTTTTACAGCTACGCCTACCCGGCCCCGGATGGCTTCGCCGGGGCCCCCGTGCGGCCCGCCACCGCGGCATTTAGCGCCGAAATGGGCGAATTTCTGCTGCCTTACGAAGCCGCCCGCACCGCCCCCGACCCCCGCGCCGCCGTGCTCGATTTCTGCCAAAGCACCTACGAAGCCGCCGCCGCCCTGGCCCACTGGGACCGGGAAGGGCTGGATTTGAAGTAGCTATTTGTTAAGTCATTAGCTAATAGCTAATGTGGTTAATGACAATAGTCTAGGTTAAAAGCGAGGCCTGTTTGCTTTCGCGCAGCTGCTTAAAGTTCACGCTGCGCTGTTACACGCCCCGCTACTCCGTGGGCAAATTTCCTTCGCCCAGCCAGCGGGCCACCGGGTAGCGGTTGAAGGTGGGCTCGTGGTAGGGCGAGTGCTGGTACACCCATTCGAGCTGGGCGGGGCCGCTGGCGGCCAGCTTGGCATCCGCTGTTTTGGCGGCTTCGAGCTGCTGGCGTAGGGCCGGGTCGCGGCGCAGCAGGTCGGCGGCCAGGTCCTCGAACACGTAGTCGGAGTAGTGCTCTTTCTGCTGCAAAATGCTGTCGAAGAAGCCCCAGGCGAAGAACGAGTCGGTGGCCTGGGGCTCCAGGGTTTCGACGAGGTAGCGGGCGGCGGGCTGGGCCACGCGGGCCACGTAGTCGCCGGCGCGGCAGGCCACGGGGCCCTGGGTGGTGCGCAGCCGCACCTTGCTGTGCAGGTAGTGGCCCTCGTAGGGGCGGGCCACGGTCTGGAAATCCTCCACGTAGTACGTCTCGGCCGGCACGGCCACGTCCTGGGCCAAGCGCGTGAGCCGCACGCCGTTGCGGCGCAGGTTGTCCACCACGTCGGCCCAGGCCTGCGGGATGAGGTAGGCCGTGGGGGCCCCGGCGGTGGCCGTGGGGTGGGCCGTGTTGGTGTAGGGCACGGGGCGGGTGTAGGGCCGGGCGCGGTCGTAGTACAGGCGCGGCTGGCCACTCACCTCGCTGGGCCGGTGGCCGGCCGCGTAGCCGCGGAACTGCACGGTGTCGCTCGGCTTATCGTCCAGGGCCCAGGCCAGGGGGAAGGCGGTTTGCCGGGCCTGCGCGGCCAGGGCCCCGGCGCGGGCGGCCAGCAGGGCGGGGGCCTGGCGCTGCACGGTGGCAAGCATGGTCAGCAGCAGGTCGTAGGTGGCCTGCACGCGGGGCCCGTAGGCCTTCAGCATGTGGGTTTCGGGCATGAAGCCGATGGTGTGGAACAGGGCCGCGTAGCCGGTGGAGTAGCGCGGGCTCTCCATGAATGCCTGCATCCCGCTCTCCGGCGTCTCGCCGTTAAAGTCCACGTACGGCGTCAGGGGCCACTTTTTCTGGGCCATGCCCTGGTACAAAGCGGGCAGCATTTCGCGTTGCAAATAGGCCCCCAGCGCCGGCGCCAGCTTGCTGGCCTGGGTCGGGATGAGCGTCATCGTGTATTGGTAGTCAGCGCCGTTAGAAGTGTGGGTTTCCACAAATACCTCGGGCTGCCACTTCTGAAACAGGGCCGCAAACGAGCGGGCGTTGCGCGAGTCCTGCTTCACGTAGTCGCGGTTCAGGTCGAAGTTGCGGGCGTTGCCGCGGAAGCCGTAGCTGGCCGGGCCGTTCTGGTTGGCGCGGGTGGTGCTGTTGCGGTTTAGGGCCCCGCCCACGTTGTAAATGGGCACGATGACGACCGTGACGCCCGCCAGCAACTTGCCCAGCTTGGGCTGCTGCACCAGGTTGCGGGCCAGCATCATGCTCGCGTCAATGCCCTCGGGCTCGCCCGGGTGAATGCCGTTTTGGATGAAGAGCACCGGCCGGTGCTTGGCCCGCAGGCTGGCCGGGTCGGTGTCGCCGTCGGCCGAGAGCACCACCTCGTGCAGCGGCAGGCCGCAGTCGGTGGGCCCGGCTTCGCGCAGGCGCACGAGGGCCGGGTAGGCGGCGGCCAGCTTTTGGTAATAGGCCACGCACTCGGCGTGGGTAGCGGTGGTGTTGCGGGCCGGGTCGCGCTCAAAGGGGGTGCGCCAGGCGGGCGCGGGCGGCGGGGCAGGGGCGAGGGCGGGCAGCAGGGCGGCGAGCAGGAGGGCGAACATGGCTGCAAATTCCGCCAAAAAGCCGAACCGCGCCCGGGGCCCCCGCGTATCGGTGCCCAGTACCGCTCCTTCGCTCATGTCCGATTCGCCCCTCGCTTCCGCCCCGCCCCGCCCGCTCGTCCTCGTGTCCAACGACGACGGCATCACCGCCCCCGGCATCGGGCACCTGGTGCGCATCGTGCAGGCCCTGGGGGCCGAAGTGGTGGTGGTAGCGCCCGACTCGCCGCAGTCGGGCATGGGCCACGCCATCACCATCGGCCAGCCGCTGCGCTTGGTCGAAAACCGCGTATTCGGGCCCGATGTGGCCGCTTACCAGTGCTCGGGTACGCCGGCCGACTGCGTGAAAATCGCCAAGCACCACGTCCTCAAGGACCGCACCCCCGACTTGGTGGTGTCGGGCATCAACCACGGCTCCAACTCGTCGGTGAACGTGCTGTACTCGGGCACCATGTCGGCGGCCATCGAGGCGGCCATCGAGGGGCTGCCCGCCATCGGCTTCTCGCTGTGCGAATACGGCGACGACGCCGATTTCTCGCACCTGGGGCCCTGGATTACCCAGATTTGCCAGCACGCCCTGGCCCACGGCGTGCCCCCCGGCACGGCCCTGAACGTGAATTTGCCCAAAAACTCGGCTGGCCCCATTGCCGGCCTGCGCCTCTGCCGCCAGGCCCGCGCCAAGTGGCAGGAGGAGTTTGACGAGCGCCACGACCCCTACCGGCGCCCGTATTACTGGCTCATCGGCTCGTTTGTAAACCTTGATTCCGGCACCGACACCGACGAGTGGGCCCTGGCCCATCAGTACGTGTCCATCGTGCCCTGCCAATTCGACTTGACGGCCTACCGCGGCCTGGAATTCCTCAGCCACCAATGGCAGTTGCCGCTGCCCGCCGCCGGCGCGGCCGCCACCCCGCCCCAGCCCATCCCGGCCGAAGACTACGGCATTGCCGCGCCCGAGCTGGGCAGTTCGGCCGCGGGCTAGGGCTACGGCCGGGGCCCCGGCGGCACCGGGCGCACGGTTTTGGGCCGGCCGGTGGCCCAAGCGGGCTTGCGCACCACCACTGGCGCGGCCGGGCTGGGATGTTGCGCGCGCCGGCGGTGGCGCCCCGAGGCCAGTAGGCCCAGCACCAGCGCCAAGGCCAGGAAAATCATGTATTTCATAACCCGAAAGGGGAGGGCAGCGACCACAGCATGAAGCTAGCGCCGGGTGGGTGAAGCCGCCGTGAATATGTGCCCTATTCCGCTACCGCTGCGGCCGGCCCAAACTCTACCACAAAGGCCGTGCCCTGGCCCAGCACCGACTCGGCCCGCAGCGTAGCCCCGTGGAAAGCGGCAATGGTTTGGGCGATGGGCAGGCCCAGGCCGTAGCCCTCGGGGGCCCCCGGGCCGGGCGCCGAAAACCGCCGGAACCGATCAAAGAGCTGGGGCAGGTGCTCGGCGGCAATGCCGGGGCCCGTGTCCTCCACCCGCAGGGCGTAGCCGCCGGCCGGCGTGGGCCGCCCCGCAATGCGGATGGTGCCGCCCATGTGGTTGTACTTGATGGCGTTGGCCAGCAGGTTGCGCAGCAGCGTGTGCAGCAGCGTGGCGTTGGCGCGGGGCAGCACGTGGTCGGGGGCCAGGTCTACGGCCAGGGCCAGGTCGCGCTGCTGGCGGCGGTCGTCGAGCTCCTCGGCCACGTCGGCCACGGTCTGGCTCAGGCTCACCACCTCGTCGCGCAGGTATTGCTCGTTTTCGATGTTGGCGATGAGCAGCAGCGTGCGCACCGTGTTGCGCAGGCGGTAAAGCGTGTGCTGCGACTCCACCACCTGGCGGGCGTGCTGCTCGGGCAAGGTGCTGTCTTGCAGCATGTTTTCGAAGCGCGACTGCAAGATGCTCACCGGCGTGAGCAGCTCGTGGCTCACGTTGCTCATAAACTCGCGCTCCTTCTCGAAGGCCGACTGGATCTGGCGCATTAGCGCGTTCAGGCCGTCGTCGAGGCGGCGGAAATCGGTGGTGCCCGTGGCGATGGGGGCAAACGAGAACTCCGACGGCTGCCGGATGCCGCGCAGCTTGCGCACCGTGAGCTCGCGCAGGGGCCCCAGCAGGTAGTGGGCAAAGGCTACGTCGGAGAGCACCGTGAGCAGGGCCACGGCCACCAGCACCCACAGCGCCAGCTGCCGCAACGTGTGCGTGAGCAGCTCCAGGGTGCCCAGCGACGAGCCGATTTCGAGCCGGAACGCCCGCCCACCCGCCCGCTGGGCCGGCACCACGCTGCTCAAAATACGGAAGTCTTCCACCTCGTTGTCCACCTGTCGCCGCTCCTCAAACACGCGCTCAGTAGGGGCCCCGGGGCCCTGGTCAAGGGGCGTGATGCTGATGTATTCCTGCTTGAGCAGGTTGTAGTCGGCGTAAATTTCGCTGCGCTCGGCGCGCACAAAGGCGTCCAGGCCGTCGCGCTGCACGAGGGCCAGCACCTCCAGCTTCTTTTCGTGCAGGCGCTGGTCGGTGTGGGCCACCGCCACCCGCTGCACGATGGGCGTGACGATGAGCACCCCCACCAACACCAGCAGCAGCTTCGAGAGCGCATTGAACAGGGCCAGCTTGGTTTCAAGTCTCATTGGGTTGAATACAACTTGGTAGAAATGCAAAAGAACGTCATGCTGAGCGCAGCCGAAGCACCTCTCCCGCAGCAGTAATTCAATCGTTAAACAATTGGACTACTGCTGCGGGAGAGGTGCTTCGGCTGCGCTCAGCATGACGTTCCGCTAATGATAGTGGGCGGCCTACGCCGCCTCCGAGGCCCGGTAGCCGATGCCGCGCACGGTTTCGAGGAAGTCGGCGGGGGCAAACTGGGCCAGTTTCTTGCGCACGTTTTTAATGTGCACGTCGATGTAGTTCGAGTCAGAATCGTCCTCCAGCACGTTGCCCCACAGGTGCTCGCCAAGCTGCAGGCGCGTGAGCACCCGGCCGCGGTGCAGCAGCAAGTAGTGCAGCAGGTCGAATTCCTTTTTGGTGAGGGGCACCTCCTGGCCGCCCTGGCGCACAATGCGCGCCGTGGCATCGAGGCTGAAGCCGTCGCCGAAGGTGATTTCCGTGCGCTTCAGCCCAAACTTGCGCCGCGTGATGGCCTGCATCCGGCTCGTCAATTCCAAGAGGGAGAAGGGCTTGGGCAGGTAATCGTCGGCCCCGAGGTCGAGGCCGCGGATGCGGTCGTCGAGGGCCCCGCGGGCGGTGAGCACGATGAACGAGGCCTCTTGGCCCTCGCGGGGGCGGGCTTCGCGCAGCAAGTCGAGGCCGTCGCCGTCGGGCAGGCCCAGGTCGAGGAGCACGAAATCGTAGCTGTTGACAAACAATTTCTCCGAGGCTTCGGAATAAGTGAAGGCCGAATCGACCAGGTACTGGGCCTGCCGCAGGAACTGCCGCATTTCCTGGTGGAGGCTTTTTTCGTCTTCGACAAGCAGAACGTGCATGGCAGGGGGGAGGGGGGAAAGGGGGAAAGCCGCAACGGCAGCACAACATTCGGTACGTGATGATTAGATAAAGATGAAGATTTGCTGTTGATTTGATGAAGTTTTTTTTAATAGCCGTAGTTAATCGGTTGGCCCGGCGACTTTTTCAGTCATCGAGCCACTTTAATAGTCGAATACGGCCCCCAGGTTGAACAGGGCCCCGGGCAATAGTCAGCGCGGCCCGACGACTGAAAAAGTCGCCGGGCCACCCCGTATTCAGTTGCTTTTGTGCGCCGCCGGGGGCCCCAGCGCCGTTCTTTGGGCCCCCGCTCACCCTCCCAACCCGCCGCTTATGAAACCCTGGAATCTCTGCTTCGCGCTGGCCCTGTTGGTGCTGGCCACCGCCTGGGGCGGTGCCGCCGCGCCCGCCGCGTCGCCCGCTCTCACCGTGTACCTGGTGCGCCACGCCGAAAAAGAGCTGGCCCCCGGCCTCTCCGACCCGCCCCTGACGGCCGCTGGCCAGGCTCGCGCCCAGGCCCTGGTGGGGGCCTTGCGCCGGGCGCACCCGGCGGTGCTCTTTACCACTAATACTCAGCGCACCCGCGCTACCCTGGCCCCGCTGGCCACCGCAACCGGCCTGGCCCCGCGCCCCTACAACGCCCAGCAGCCCCAGGCCCTGGCCGATACGTTGCGCCGCGCCTACGCCGGCCGGGCCGTGGTGGTAGTGGGCCACTCCAACACGCTGCTGCCGCTGCTGGCCGCGCTGGGGGCCCCCGCGCCGGTGCCCGAAATCCCCGACGACGAGTACAGCTACTTGTTTGAGGTGCGGGTGCCGGCCCAGGGCCCCGCCACGGTGCGCGTGCGGCATTACGGGGCCCGCTGAGCGTAGAAACAACGTTAGGCCATACTTTTGGCCGATTGCCTGGTCTTTTTACTGTTCAACCGATGCGTTACTTTTCCGCTCTTTGCCTGGCCGGCCTGCTGGCCGGGGGCCCCGCTGCCCGGGCCCAAACCGCGCCCGCCGGGGCCCCCACCGACTCGCTCAACATCCGCCGCATCTTCGACGAGGCCCTGCTGCGCGGGCAGTGCTACGAGAACCTGCGCTACCTCACTGGCACGATTGGCGGGCGGCTTTCGGGCTCGCCCCAGGCCCAGCTGGCCGTGGAGTGGGGCCAGCGCACGATGGAAAAAGCGGGCTTCGACAAGGTGTATTTGCAGGAGGTGATGGTGCCGCACTGGGTGCGGGGCCCCAAGGAGCGCGGCGAAATCATTGGCAACAAGGGCAAGGGCGTGGCCGTGGCCGTGTGCGCCCTGGGTGGCTCGGTGGGCACCGGCGGCAAGCTGCGCGCCGGCGTGGTGGAGGTGCACAGCCTCGACGAGCTGAAAAAGCTGCCCGACGCCGCCGTGAAGGGCAAGTTCGTGTTCTTCAACCGGCCCTTCGACGATGCCCTCATTGAGCCCGGCTCGGCCTACGGCGGCGCCGGCGACCAGCGCCGCAGCGGCCCCGCCGAGGCCGGCCGCCGCGGGGCCGTGGGGGCCCTGGTGCGCTCCCTCACCAGCGCCCGCGACGACAACCCCCACACGGGCGCCACCAACTACGGCGACACGCCCACCAAAGTGCCCGGCGCGGCCCTCAGCACCCTGGCCGCCGACCGCCTCAGCCTGCTGCTCAAGGCCGACCCCAGCCTGAAATTTGAGCTGGAAATGGGCTGCGCCACGCTGCCCGACGTGAAAAGCTACAACGTGGTGGGCGAAATCCGGGGCTCGAAATTCCCGCAGGAAATCATCACCGTCGGCGGCCACCTCGACTCGTGGGACCTCGCCCAAGGGGCCCACGACGACGGCACCGGCGTGACGCAGAGCATGGAGGCCCTGCGCCTGCTGCGCGCCGCTGGCCTCAAGCCCGAGCGCACCGTGCGCGCCGTGCTCTTCATGAACGAGGAAAACGGCACCCGCGGCGGCAACGAGTACGCCCGCTTGGCCCAAGCCAACCACGAAACCCACGTGGCGGCCATTGAGAGCGACGGCGGCGGCTTCACGCCCCGCGGCTTTGCGGTGCAGGGCAACCCCGCGGCGCTGCGTAAAATCGCCGCCTGGGGCCCCCTGCTGCGCCCCTACCACGCCGCCGAAATCGTGCCCGGCCACTCGGGCACCGACATCGAGCCCCTCGAAGCCGCCGTGCATCCCAAGGCCCTCATCGGCTACGACTGTGATTCGCAGCGCTATTTCGACCTCCACCACACCGCCATCGACACCTTCGATAAGGTAAACCGCCGCGAGTTGGAGCTGGGTGCCGGCAGCATGGCCGCCCTAGTTTATTTGCTGGCTAAGTATAGTTTGTAATTTTCTGGCGATAAAGCGATTATACTGGCGCTGGTCGATTCGTAAACCATAAAAAAGGGGCCCCGCTGCTTGCAGCGGGGCCCCTTTTGGTATTTGCCCGGATGGGCCTAATTAGGGTTCAAAATCGAGAATAGCTCGTCGAGTTTCGGCGTGAGGATGATGTCGGTGCGGCGGTTGAGGGCCTTGTTTTCGGGCGTGTCGTTGGGGGCCACGGGCAGGTTCTGGCCGCGGCCGGAGGGGGTTACCTGGGTGGGGTCCATGCCGGCGGAGGTGAGCAGGCGCGTGATTTCGGTGGCCCGCAGCACGCTCAGGTCCCAGTTGTCCTTGGCCCCGTTCACCACGCCCTTGATGGGCACGTTGTCGGTATGGCCCTCCACTAGCACGTTCACGTCCTTGTTGTCCTTCAAGGCATTAGCGAGCTTAAGCAGCGCATCCTGGCCCTTGGGGTCTACCTTCGTCGAGCCCGATTTGAAAAGCAGCTGCTCGGAAAGCGACACGTACACCTTGCCATTTTTCACGTTCACCTGCAGGTCCTGGGCATTGAAGCCGAGCAGGGCATCGCTCACGCGCTGGCGCAGGGCCTTGGTGGCAGCGTCCTTCTCGTCGAGCACCCGCTGCAGCTCGGCGATGCGGGCGTTTTTGCCGGCCAAATCCTGCTCGGTGGTGCCCAGGGTCGAGTTGAGCTGGTTCACCTGGTTGTTTTTATTGAGCAAGCTGCCGCGCAGGCTTTCCTCGCTGCGGGCCTTTTCGGCGTTTTCGGCGGCAAGGTTGGTTTTTTCGAGCTGAAGCTGGTCGCGCGAACGGGCCAAGTCGCTGTTTTGCTGCTGCAAAGCCGCAATCTCTTTCTTGTTGCAGCCGGGCAGGGCCAGCGCGGCAACCACGAGCAGGGCGGGGACGAAGGAACGCATCATGGAGGTGGGGCAGGAAGGGTGGGGGAAAGCGCGGGTCCGGAGCCTCGCGTAGCGTTGGGCTTGAAACGGGCGCGGCTGGCCAGGGTTACCTTTGGGCTTTCCGCTGTTTGCCGTGCGCCGTTTCCTATTAATTGCTTGCCTGGGGGCCCTGGCCGGGGCCCCCACCGCCCAGGCCCAGACGGCCGCGCCCGCCGCCCCCGCCACCCGCTATTGGGTGGCCTTGGCCGATAAAAACGGGACGGCCTTCGACCCCCAAGCCTATTTTTCGGCTCCGGCCCGCGCCCGCCGCGCCCGCCAGCACCTGCCCGCCTTCGAGGAGTCGGACCGGCCCGTGCGCGCCGATTACCTGGCCCGCATCCGCGCCGCCGTGGACACCGTGACGCTCATCAGCCGCTGGTTCAACGCCGTGGCCGTGCGCGCCACCCCGGCCCAGGCCGCCGCCCTGGGGGCCCTGCCCGGCGTGCGCGCCGTGGCCGCGTGGCCCCAGCAGCCGGCGCGGGCCGCCGTGGCGGCGCGGCGCGTGGCCCCAGTGCCCCCGGCCGCGGCCGCCGACGAGCCGCCCTACATCGCGCCCGAAGACTACCGGCTCGCCCGCCGCCAAACTGCCGTGCTGGGGGCCCCCGCTTGGCAGCGCGCCGGCCTCGACGGCCGCGGGTTGCGCATTGCCTTGTTCGACGTCGGGTTTCGCGGCGTGGACGCCCACCCGGCGTTTGCGGCGCTGCGGGCGCGCCACGGCATTGTGGCCACCCACGACTTCCTGGCCAACCGCCCCGACGTGTACCGCGGCGGCAGCCACGGCACCGAGGTGCTGGGCTGCCTGGCCGGCCGCCTGCCCGGGGGCCCCAGCGCGGCCCTGGCCGCCGGCCCCGCCCTCGGCCTGGCCCCCGCCGCCGACTACCTGCTGGCCCGCACCGAGCGGGCCCTACGCGAAACCCTGAGCGAAGAGGAAGCCTGGCTGGCCGCCGCCGAGTGGGCCGACCGCGAGGGCGCCGACATCATCAACTCCTCGCTGGCCTATACCGAGCAGCGCTACTTCCCCGAGCAAATGAACGGCCGCAGCCTGGTGGCCCGCGCCGCCGCCCTGGCCGCCCACAAGGGCATGCTGGTGGTCTGCGCCGCCGGCAACGACGGCGACACCGACTGGGTGCGCATCGGCACGCCAGCCGACGCCGACTCGGTGCTGGCCGTGGGCGGGCTCGACCCCGACACGGGCCTGCACCTGGCCTTCAGCTCGGTGGGCCCCAGCGCCGACCGCCGCGTGAAGCCCGATGTGTCGGCCTTTGGCATTGTGCTGAGCACCACGCCTGGCGGCCGCTACGAGCGGCTGGAGGGCACTTCGTTTGCCTCGCCGCTGGTGGCGGGCTTTGCGGCCTGCGCCTGGCAGCAGCGCCGGGGCCTCACGGCGGCCCAGCTCTACGGGCAGCTGCGGGCGGCTGGTGACCTCCACCCGTACTTCGACTACGCCAGCGGCTACGGCCTGCCCCGGGCGGCGTTCTTCCTGGAAAAAAACGCTGGCCGCGCGGTGGAGCCCACCTTCGATTTTGTGCCCAACGACTCGCTGGTGGCCGTGGTGCTGCGCCCCGCCGCTACCACGCGCCCGGCTCAGGAGCTGCCCCTAGTGGCCGACGCGCCCGACGCACCCGACGCGCCGGGGCCCCCGCCGCCCAGCGCGCCGGCTCCATCGCCTGGCCCGGGGCCCAATTCCCCGCCCTACCTCTACTGGCACCTGGCCGACCGCCGCGGCGTGCTGCGCCGCTACGAGGTGCGCGCCGTGACGCAGCGCCTGGTGCTGCAAGTGCCGCGCCGGCTGCTGCGGGGCGGCGATGCACTGCGGGTAGAATTTAACGGCTACACGGCCACGTACTCGGAATGAGCTTACTGATTACTGCAACTGACCGGCGCTTGCGCAAATTCTGGACGTGCCTGGGGCCCCGCGCCCGCGCCCTGGCGGCGGCGGCCCTGCTGCTGCCGGGTGCGGCCCGTGCCCAGCAGGTGCTGCTGCGCGCCAACGTGGCCGACGATACCCTCCTGAACCGCACGGGCCCCAACCGCCGCTACTTTGGCCACCTCTACATGGGGGGGGGGCTGGTTGCGGGCCCCGGGGCCGCCGATGCGCCCCTGCGCCACGGCTTGGCCTCGGCCGAGCTGCAGCTGGGCGGGCGGCTTAAGCGGCGCATCACCCAAAACGTGGCCGTGGTGGCCGATGCCCGCTACGCCTACCTGCGCTACGCCTTCGCCCAAACCGCCGCCAAAACCTTCCCCAGCCCCGGCCTGCACCAGTCCGAAACCCTGGGCCTGCACCAGATTCAGGCCGAGGGCGGGCTGCGCCTCAACGCCGGCCGCCGGGGCAACACCGTGGGCTCGTACCTCGACCTGCTGGCCTGGGGCGGCTGGGTGGCCGGCACCACCCGCACCGCCGCCGACGACCCCGCCCCCGGGGGCCCCGCCCGCACCACCACCACCGACGCCGGCCTGCCCTACTTGCGCCGCTGGACCGGTGGGGCGGGGGCCCGCCTGGGCTTCGACCGCTACGCCCTGGTGGCGCGCCGCCGCTTCGGCCCCGTGCGCCGCCCCGGCAGCGGGCCCGATTTGCCGGCCTGGGTGCTGGGCTTCGAAATAGGGCTGTTTTGAGGCCCGGTGGCAGCCATGGGTAGCATCTTTTACCATATTTCTTTCGTATATTCAAAAACCATTATGCGGCGCTGCTGCCGTTCCGGCATTACTTTTGGATTCCTTTCCGGGTATCCTTTCCAGGTATAGTTATTTTATTATGAAATCATTTTTCCGCTACCTCGCTACGGCGGCGCTGCTACCCGCCGCTTTCTCGTGCGCCACTACCGAGCGCGAAGCCGCCAATACCAACAAGGACCCGCGCACCACTTATGTGCCCCCGGCCCCCGGGGCTCGCAACCGCCTCAACAGCACCACAGTATTGAATACAGTGCGCGCCACTCACGCGTTTTCTAACCCCAAAACCCGCGACAACTTCACCTTGCAGCTGCGCGGCGCCCGCATCCTCACCGGCCAGGTGCACCTCATCGTGACCAGCGCCACCGGCGATACCCTGCGCCACGAGGTGCTGCCGGCCCGCGCCCTGCTCGACGGCCAGGCCGAGGCCCGCCCCACCACCACCCGCGACCAGGAAATTGCCATCCTGCGCGGCATGAACACCTTTTTTGCCGCCAGCCACTTCTCGCAGCCCGCCGTGCCCACCCAGGAGGCGCAGCCCGCCGAGGTAGACGCGGCCGTGTGGCAGGCCCTGCGTGCCGACCCCACCGCCGTGGCCTTCGACTTCCCCGGCCCCGACGGCTCGGAGCGCCGCCTGGCCTACGTACGTAAGATGCGCAAGGCCGTGGTGCTGAGTCAGTAGGGCCCCTGTTTGCTTTGGATTTAATACGTTTACCTGCTTTTTTGCCCGATGAAATTCTTCCTGTCGTTTGTGGCCGTATTGGTGGCCATCCTGCTGTTTGAGCGGTTTTTTCCCTCGGCGGCCCCCATTAACCCCGTACTGCCCGTGGGCCCGCAAGTAGAAGTGAGCGGCCACGGCGCCGACGTGCCGGTGGGCCCCGGGGCCCCCGTGGGCCCGGGCCCGGGCGCGCCGGTGCCCCCGCCGCAGTAGCCCCTTATTCGTTGAAAAAGGCCGCCCTTAGGCGGCCTTTTTTGTGCACTGCCTGGGCGGGGGTGCGTTACTTTGCTAGGTCGAAAGCCCTTTGGGGCCCCGGCGCTCCGTTGTTGCCGCGGCCCCCGCCGCGCCTATTCTACCCGTATGCCCGACGCCATCCAAGCCCAAATGCAGGCCCTCACCGAGCGGCTGCACCACCTCAACTACCAATACTACCAGCGCGACACGTCCGAGGTGTCGGACCAGGAATTTGACCGGCTCTTGGCCGAATTGCAAGCCCTGGAGGCCGCGCACCCCGCCCTGGCCCTGCCCAACTCGCCCACCCAGCGCGTGGGCGGCACCGTTACGAAGCAGTTTGCCACCGCCGTGCACCGCTTCCCCATGCTCAGCCTGGGCAACACGTACTCGGAAGACGACTTGCGCGAGTTCGACGAGCGGGTGCAGAAGGGCCTGGAAGGGGCCCCGTACCGCTACGTGTGCGAGCTGAAGTTCGACGGCGTGGCCATGAGCCTGGCCTACCAAAACGGCGAGCTGCACCAAGGCGTGACGCGCGGCGACGGCACCCGCGGCGACGTGGTGACGGCCAACGTGCGCACCATTCGCACGCTGCCGTTGCACCTGCGCCCGGCCCCCGGCCAGCCCACCGATTTTGAGGTGCGCGGCGAGGTATTTCTGCCTTTGCCGGTGTTTGCCGAGCTAAACACCGAGCGCGAGCAGAACGGTGAAGCCCTGCTGGCCAACCCCCGCAACGCCGCTAGCGGCACCCTCAAGCTCCAGGATTCGGCCCAGGTGGCGGCCCGCAAGCTGCAATTTTTTGCCTACTCGCTGCTCACGCCGGGCCGCCACTTCACGTCGCACAGCGAGGCCCTGGGGGCCCTGGCCGCCTACGGCTTGCCCGTGTCGGATACGTGGCGCATCTGCGCATCACTGGCTGAGGTGCTGGACTTTATCCATCAGTGGGAGAAGCAGCGCTTCACCCTGCCGGTGGCCACGGACGGCATCGTGATTAAGGTGGACGACCTGCGCCAGCAGGACCAACTGGGCCTCACGGCCAAGAGCCCGCGCTGGGCCATTGCCTACAAGTACCCGGCCGAGGCGGCCCGCACCCAGCTGCGCGAGGTGCAGTACAACGTGGGCCGTACCGGCGCCGTGACGCCCGTGGCCCTGTTGGCTCCCGTGCCCCTGGCGGGTACCGTCGTCAAGCGCGCTACGCTCCACAACGCCAACCAGATTGCCGCCCTCGACCTGCGCATTGGCGACACGGTGCTGGTGGAAAAAGGCGGCGAAATCATTCCTAAAATCACCGGCGTGGTGCTGGAGGCGCGGCCTGCTGGGGCCCTGCCTATTGTGTACCCCACGGCCTGCCCGGCCTGCGGCACGCCACTGGTACGGCCCGAGGGCGAGGCCCATTTCCGCTGCCCCAACGAGCGCGGCTGCCCGCCCCAGCTCAAGGCCCGGCTCGAGCACTACGTGAGCCGAAAGGCGCTGAACATCGACGGGTTGGGGGCCGAAACGGTGGGCCGCCTCTTCGATTTGGGGATGGTGAACACGCCAGCCGACATCTACGACCTGCCCGCCCGCCGCGCCGAGCTGGTGACGCTGGAGCGCCTGGGCGAGAAGTCCATCGACAACCTCATCGCCGGCATCGAGGCCAGCAAACAGGTGCCGTTTCCACGGGTGCTGTTTGGGTTGGGTATCCGCTACGTGGGCGAAACTGTGGCCCAAAAGCTGGCCCAGCACTACCGCGACATCGACGCGCTGGCCGCCGCCTCGGCCGAGGACATGGCCGCCGTGCCCGAGGTGGGTGCCGTGATTGCCGTGGCCGCCGCCGCCTGGCTGCAAGAGCCCCAGAACCGCGACCTTATCGAGCGCCTGCGCCAAGCCGGCGTGCAGCTGGCCCTTACCGGCGATGTCCCCGTGCCGGCCTCCGACCGCCTGGCAGGCCTCACGTTCGTGCTCTCGGGCGTGTTTGCTGAGCATAGCCGCGACGAGCTGCAACACATCATCGTGTCGAACGGTGGCAAAATCACCGGCTCCATCTCCAAGAAGCTCAGCTACTTGGTGGCCGGTGAAAACATGGGCCCCGCCAAGCGCGAAAAAGCCACCAGCTTCAAAGTCCCCATCATCTCCGAAGCCGACCTGATGGCCCTGCTGCCCACCGCCGGCGAAGCCGAGACTGAGGCCGACGCGCCCGAAGCTCCGTCCTCCGGGGCCCAAGGCGAGCTGTTCGGGTGAAAACAAGTTAAAAGTTGAGCGTTAAAAGTTAAAACCCTGGCTTCACAACGGAGCCAGGGTTTTAACTTTTAACGCTCAACTTTTAATTTCTACTTGGTGAAATCAGGCACTACTTCCACAAACATGGGCGAGGGCACGTCGATGTGCTGGCCGGTGGGCGTGAGCTTACCCGTTTGTTTATCAACCTGGTAGGTAAATACGTTGTTGGAGTTTTGGTTGGCCACGAGCAGTACGCGGCCGCTGGCGTCGAGGGAGAAATTGCGGGGCGTTTTGCCCTGCGTGTCTACGTCCTGCACGGGGGCGAGCTGGCCGTCGTTGCCAATCGAAAACACCGCGATGCTGTTGCGGCCCCGGTTGGAGGTGTAGAGGAAGCGTCCGTCGGGGGCCACGTGCACATCGGCCCCGGAGTTGTCGCCGCTGAAGCCGGCCGGCAGCGTGGTCAGCGTTTGCAGCTCCCGGAAGGTGCCGGCAGTGGCGTCGTAGGCCAGGGCCGTGACGGTGGAATTCAGCTCGTTAACCAAGAAGGCGTAGCGGCCGTTGGGGTGGAAGGTGAGGTGGCGGGGCCCCGCGCCGGGCTTCGCCACGAAGGCTGGGGCGGGCATCGGCTGCCAGCTGTGCTGCGCCGCGTCGAGGCGGTAGGCGTACACTTTGTCGGTGCCGAGGTCGGCTGAAAAGGCGAAGCGGTTGGCCGGGTCGGGCAGCAGCGAGTGGGCGTGGGGCGTGGTCTGGTTGGCGTGGGGCCCCACGGGCGGCTGGTGCTGGTCGGTGGCGGTAGGGGCCCCCAGCTGGCCGTCGGGTAGCACCGGCAGCAGGGCCACGTTGCCGCCCGTGGCGCTGCCCGTATAGTTGGCAACCAGCACGTTTTGGCCCGTACGGTCGAGGCTGATGTAGCAGGGCGCGCCCCCCGTGGAGGGCTGCTGGCCGAGCAGCGCGAGGGCCCCCGTGCGCCCGTCGATGGCCAGGGTGCTCACCCCACCGCTGTGGTCCTGGCCCTGGAAGGAGCCCGTTTCGCTCACCGCGTAGAGGTGGCGGTGGGCGGCGTCCATGGTCAGGTACGTGGGCTGGGCGCCACCCTTATAGGCGCTCACCGCCGTGAGGGCCCCGGTGGCGGGGTTGAGGCGGTAGAGGTAGATGGTGTTTTCCTGCGCCGAGGCTACGTTGGTGCCGATGTACACCAGCTCACTGGCGCCGCCGGTGGCGGGGGCCGTGCGGGCGCAGCCCAGCAAGCCGGTGCCGGCGGCTAAGGTGATGACAGCTAAGAAAGAACGGCGGGGCAAAGCGAAGTGTGGGGCCATAAACTGGTAGGGTGAAGAACGGCAAAGGTGTAAAAAAACCGGCCAACAGGGCCGGTTTTTTATTTGTCCTCATTGAATCGTGCTAAAAGCTCTGCACGATGCTGTTGTGTAGGGTGCGCGGGCTCCAGTAGCCGCTGGCGATGATGCGGCGGATGGTGAAAAGCGGGTCCTGCTGGTCGCGCTTCTCGGCCAGCGAAAAGGCGGCCACGAAGCCGCGCTGCTTCAGCTCGGGGAAGGCTTGGGGGTTCCAGAGGCCGAAGGGGTAGGCGAAGTAGTTAATCTTCTTGCCCGTGATTTCCTCCAGCGTTTTGGTGGGCTTGTCGATCTGCGTTACCCAGTCTTGGCCCTGGTATTTTTTCACGTTGTGGTGGTCCCAGGTATGGGAGCCGATGACGTTGCCCTCGTCGGAAAGCTGCTTCACCTGCGCCTTGCTCATGTACTTGGGGCGGCCCAGGCTCACGGTCATCACGAAGTACATGGCCTTGAAATTGTACTGGGCCAGCGTGGGCCGGGCCACGGTAAACTGGTCCAGATCGGTGTCGTCGAAGGTGAGCATGATCGGCTTGGCCGGCAGCCGGGCCCCGGTGGTGAGGTAAGCGTAGAGCTGGTCGGGCGAGACGGTATGGTAGCCCGAGTCGGCCAGCATCTTGATCTGAGCCTTGAAAGCAGCCACCGGAACAATGTAATCCTTAGCGCCTTTCGAGTCGCGGCCGGTCCAGTCGCGGATCTGGTGGTAGCAGAGAATCGGCACCTGGGGGCGGGCGTAGATGGCTGCCGCGTCGGCGGCTTTGGCGGCCGGAATGGTGCCGGGGGCGGGGGCCGGGGCGGCGTTGGCCTCCTCGGTGGCGGTGGCGGCTGCACCCGAGGTGGGGGCGTCGGCGGGGTCTTCGCCCGCAGCGGTGGTGGCGGCAATGGTGGCCGACTTGGCCGCTACGTTGGCCTCGCCGGTGGTGGCGGTTTTCGATTCGCAGGCCGAGGCCAGGGCCAGGGCGGCCAGCAGAAAGTAAGCGGAGGAATGCAAGGAAAGGAGGGGTTGGGCGTGAAAGGCGTGTATTTTTGCCCACAAAGCTACCTCATCTTAGCCCCTCCCATGAATATTTTGCACGGCACCGGCGTGGCGCTGGTTACGCCCTTTGCCGCGGACTTTTCCATTGATTACGCCGCCTGGTACCGCCTGCTCGACCACTGCCTCGACGGCGGTGTGGAGTACCTCGTCCTCAACGGCACCACCGGCGAGTCGCCCACCGTGGGGGCCCCCGAGCGGGCCGAGCTGCTGCGCACCGCCAAGGCCCACGTAGCCGGCCGCGTGCCCATCATGTACGGCATCGGGGGCAACGACACGGCCGCTGCCACTGAGCTGTTCCGTACCGTGGACCTCGACGGCGTGTTTGCCGTGCTCTCGGCCAGCCCCGCCTACAATAAGCCCAGCCAGGCCGGCCTGGTGGCCCACTACCAGCACTTGGCCGATGCCAGCCCGGTGCCCTTGGTGCTCTACAACGTGCCCGGCCGCACCGCCTCCAACATCAGCGCCGAAACCACCCTGCGCCTGGCCCGCCACCCCAACATCGTGGGCATCAAGGAGGCCAGCGGCAACCTGGAGCAGTGCCTCACCATTGGGGCCCTGAAGCCGGCCGGCTTTGCCCTGCTCAGCGGCGACGACATGATGACGCCCGCGCTCATCGCTTCCGCCGGGGCTGTGGGGGCCATTTCGGTGCTGGCCAACGCTTGGCCGCGCCGCTTTTCCGACATGACCCGCGCCGCCCTGGCCGGCGATTTTACCCTGGCCCGCCGCCTGCTCTTCGAGCTGCTGCCCCTCAACCCGCTGATGTATGAGGAGAGCAACCCCGTGGGCGTGAAGGCCGCCCTGGCCGCCCTCGGCGTGTGCGAGCCCACCGTGCGCCTGCCTCTGGTGGAGGCCACCCCCGGCCTGCAAGACCGCATTCAAAAGCTGCTATAAAAGGCGGTTACTGATTAGGCCGTCGTGCTGAGCGCAGCCGCAGCATCTCTACTGCGGTATTAATCCAACTGATTGGTTTAGTGAGCGGTAGAGCTGATGCGGCTCCGCTCAACGTAACGGCCTGCTTTGCACGACGGCCCAGGGCCCACTGCCCCACATTGGCTGATAACTGCTCACTGATAATTGAAAAAATGTCCCTGCTGGCTCTTGAAAACGCCACCGTGCGCCACCTCGGTCGGCCGCTGCTTACCGGCCTCAACCTGGCCTTGGAGCCCGGCCAGCACTGGGCCCTGGTGGGCCCCAGCGGGGCTGGTAAAAGTGCCCTGCTGGCCACGCTGGCAGGCACTCTCACGGCCAACCCCGGCCGGCTAAACGCCGACGGATTGGGGGCCCTGGCCGCCGCCCGCCGCCCCCACGACCCGCTCTATAACTGGACGCGGCTAGTGGCGCGCATCGGCGCCCGGGCTGACCTGCGCACCCGCGCCAACACTACTGAGTTTTATTACCAGCAGCGCTACAACGCCGCCGATGCCGACGCCACGTTCACCGTGGCCGAGCACCTGGCCGCGGCCGCCCAGGCCGCCGGCCCGGGGCCCTGGACGGTGGCCCGCGCTATCGAAACCCTGCGCCTGGGGCCCCTACTGAGCCGCTCGCTGCTCCAGCTTTCCAACGGCGAAACCAAGCGCCTGCTGCTGGCGGCGGCCCTGCTCAAAAACCCCGCCCTGCTGCTGCTTGACCGCCCGCTGGCCGGCCTCGATGCGGCCAGCCGGGCCAGCTTCGACGCGCTGCTGACAGAAATTGCCGCCGCGGGCGTGATGCTGGTGGTGGCCACGGGCCCCACCGAAATCCCGGCCGTGGCCACGCACGTGGCCGCACTGGCCGATGGGCGTATTGCGTGGGCAGGGCCCCGGGCCGACTACCGAGCCCCGTCCGAAGCGCCTGCCGCCGAAGCCGCTGCCGTGGACGCCGCCGAGTTGCTGGCGCTGCTGGCCGCCGGGGCCCCCGCGCCGGCCTTTGAGGTGCTGGTGCAGCTGGCTGGAGCGTCGGTGCGCTACGGCGATAAGGTGGTGCTCGACGACATCCACTGGACGGTGCGGCCCGGCGAGCGGTGGGCGCTGCTGGGCCCCAACGGCGCGGGCAAGTCCACGCTGCTCAGCCTGCTCAACGGCGACAACCCCCAGGCCTACGGCCAGCCGCTCACGCTGTTTGACCGCCGCCGGGGTACCGGCGAGAGCATCTGGGACATCAAAAAGCACATCGGCTTTGTCTCGCCCGAGCTGTTTCAGCACTTCCCGGCGCGCAGCGCGGCCGCCAGTGTGGTTGAGTCGGGGTTTGATGACACGCTGGGCCTGCGGGGCCCCAGCCAGCCGGCGCGCGCCGCCGTGGCCCGCCGTTGGCTAGCCCTGCTGGGGCTGGAAGGCCAGGCCGACACGCCGTTTCGCCAGCTCTCGGCCAGCGGCCAGCGCTTGTGCCTGCTGGCCCGGGCATTGGTGAAAAACCCCGCGCTGCTCATCCTCGACGAGCCCGCGCAGGGGCTGGACGGGGCTCAGCAGCAGCAGTTCCGGCGGGTGCTGGAGGCGCTGTGCCGCGCCTCCGCGGTGGCGCTGATTTACGTGAGCCACTACCAGGAGGAGCTGCCCGCCACCATCACCCACACGCTGCGGCTGGACGGCGGAAAAGTCATTTAAAGAAACTCACCAGCCGCTGGCCAGCACGTCGGCAATGTGCAGGCACTTGAGGGGCAGCTTTTCTTTCTTAACGTAAGCTTCCAGGTGCATGAGGCAGCTCACGTCGGTGCTGATGATGTAGTCGGCACCGGTATCGAGGGCGTGCTCGACTTTTTGCTGGGCCATGGCCACCGAAATGGCCTGGAACTTGACGGCAAACGTGCCGCCGAAGCCGCAGCAAGTGCTGGTTTCGGCCATTTCGCGGCGCGTGAGGCCGGCCACGCCATCCAGCAGCAGCCGGGGCCCCGGGCCGATGCGGCACTCGCGCAGCCCCGAGCAGGAGTCGTGGTAGGTGTAGGCGCCCGCCAGCTGGGCCCCTGGCACGGCCGTAATGCCCAGCACGTCCACCAAAAACTCGGTCAGCTCGTAGGCGCGGGCCTGCACGGGGCGGCAGGCAGCGGCCTCGGGCTGGCCCTCAAACAAGTCGGTGAAGCTGTTGCGCACCATGCCGATGCACGAGGCCGACGGGCTGACCACGTAGCGGGGCCCCGGAGCGGCGGGAGCGGGCGTGAAATCGTTGATGAACTTGGTGGCCACGGCGCGGGCGGCGCCCAGATGTCCGGCGTTGTAGGCGGGCTGGCCGCAGCAGGTTTGGGCCGGGTTGTAGTGCACCTGGCAGCCCACGGCTTCCAGGATTTTGACCATGCTCAGGGCCGTAGCCGGGTAGAGCTGATCGACAAAGCAGGGGACGAAAATATCGACGATGGGGGCGGGCGTGGGCATGAAGCAAAAGTAAGCGGGCCCGGCCGGCCGCCAACTCAGCGGGCTGCTACTTTCGTCAGCTCCAGGTAATAATAGGTGCGCCCGGCGGGGCCCGCTTGCGGCGGGTTGGCGTATTCGCGGTACGTGCCGCTGAAGCGCACTGGCGCGTCGGCAACTTGCAAATCAGCCGGTAGCGTGCCGCACACCACGCCCAGCTCCACCGAATCGTAGGTGCCGGGCACGGCCCGGTAAATGAGGTACTGCTGCACGGCGGCGTCAAACCGAACGGTGCCGTCCAGGTCCGCTACGGTTTTGATGATTGGGCTTTGCGCGGCGCAGGTGCCGTTGGGGCCCTGGGCGTCCTGGTCTTTTTTGCAGCCGCCGAACACCAGCAGCAGGGCCCCGAGCAAGCAATAAGCAGTAGTATTTCTCATGCGGGCGAGGTGAAAGTCCAGTGAGAAGAGCTACGCGCGGCCGCATTGGTTGCACGCGTAACCTACGGCGGGGGGGCACGAGATAAGGCCCCGGCCGCAGGCTGCGCGTAAAACCAATATTAGTGGCTCCCGAACATGCCCGTGCTCAGCGCCTGGGCTTCCGCCAGGGCCCCTAAATCCAGCCCCAGGGGCTCGTTTTGTTCGCCCAAAAAGCTGATCAGGTGCTCCGTGGCCACGTTGCCCGTGAGGTCGTCAGCGGCCATGGGGCAGCCGCCGAAGCCGCCCAGGGCCCCGTCGAAGCGGCGGCAGCCGGCGTGGTAGGCGGCGGCTACGTTGGGGCGCCAGGCGGTGGGCAGCGTGTGCAGGTGGGCCCCAAACTCGATGGCCGGGAAGGCTGGAATCAGCTCCGCAAACAGGGCCCCCACGGTGGCCGCCGTGCCCACGCCCACCGTGTCGGACGGCGCCACTACGCGCACGCCCAGCGCCGCCAGCTGCGCCGTGAAGTCCACAACCAGCGCCGGGCTCCATGGGTCGCCGTAGGGGTTGCCGAAGCCCATCGACAGGTACACGACCAGGGTTTTACCCACTTGCTCGCACAGCTCCTGCATGGCAGCTACGTCGGCCAGGGCCCCGGCGCGGGTTTGGTTGGTGTTGCGCTGCTGGAAGGTTTCGGACACCGAAAGCGGGAAGCCTAAGTAGTGGATTTCCGGGTGCTGGGCGGCGGTTTCGGCTCCGCGGCGGTTGGCCACGATGGCCAGGAGCTTGGTTTGGGTAGCGATTAAATCCAGCCCGGCCAACACCTCGGCCGTGTCGCGCAGCTGCGGAATGGCCTTGGGCGACACGAACGAGCCGAAGTCGAGCGTGTCGAAGCCCACGCGCAGCAGGGCGTTGAGGTAAGCGGTTTTGGTGGCGGTGGGCACGAAGGCGGGGAGGCCCTGCATGGCGTCGCGGGGGCATTCGATGAGTTTCATGGGCAGCAAGGGCGGGTGGGCGGGGCCCCAAAGGTAGCGGGGCGGGGGCAGGGCCCGCGGCGAACTTGCCCGGCGCGGCCGGCGTTGCGGGGAATGCTTTTTTGGACGAATTTCCTCGTTGCCCGGCCCCGCCGCCGGTTATTTCCCCACCCGCTTTTCCTTCTTCTTTGGCTGCCCGCGCTGCTACTGGGCGCGTGCGGCAAGCAGCAAACCCTGCAGGCCCTGTTTCAGGCGCGCACCCCGCACGAGGCCTACGCCCACCGCCTGCGCCAGGCCGGCCTCGACCGGGGCCCTGCCGGCGGGGCTTGGCTAGCCGCCGCCGACCGCGCCCTGCGCGACTCGCTGGTGGTAGCACTGCCCTTCACCGAAACCGGGTATTTCCTGCCCGGCCAGCCCGCCGCGGCCGGCTACCGCTTCGCCGTGCAGGCCGGCGAGCAGGTGCGCGTGCGCCTGGAGCTGGCCCCTGGCAGCACGGCCCGCGTGTTTGTCGATGCTTTTGAAGTAGGGCCCGGCGGGGCCCCCGCGCCGCTGGCCAGCGCCGACACCGCCGCCCTTGACTTCCGCTACCGCGCCGACGCCAGCGGCCAGCACCTGCTGCGCGTACAGCCCGAACTGCTGGCCGCTGGCCGCTACACCCTGCGCCTCACCCGCGAGCCCAGCCTGGGCACTTTCCCGGTGCGGGGCCGGGCCGATGCGGCCATCGGCAGCTTCTGGGGCGTGGACCGCGACGGCGGGGCCCGCCGCCACGAGGGCATCGATATTTTTGCGCCCCGCGGCACGCCCGCCATCGCCGCCGCGGCCGGTACCGTCACGCGCCTGGGCAACACCCGCCTGGGCGGCAACGTGGTGTGGCTCA
This sequence comes from Hymenobacter nivis, assembly GCF_006439025.1. Lineage (GTDB taxonomy): Bacteria > Bacteroidota > Bacteroidia > Cytophagales > Hymenobacteraceae > Hymenobacter > Hymenobacter nivis_A. The sequence goes on along the minus strand of NZ_RCYZ01000007.1, from coordinate 201,335 downwards.
ACGCCGACGGTACGGACGAGCACCTCTACTACGCCCACCTCGACCGCCAGCTGGTGCAGCCCGGCCAGCGCGTGCGCCCTGGCGATACCCTCGGCTTGGTGGGCAACACCGGCAACGCCCGCACCACGGCCCCGCACCTGCACTTCGGTATCTACCGCGCCGGCCAAGGCGCCGTTGACCCATTGCCCTTCGTTCGCCGCGCCAGCCCCGCCGCTGCCCCGCCCACCGGCCCCGACCTGCGCGGCACTTGGGTGCGCTTGCGCGCCGCTGGGCCCCTGGAATCCAAGGCGGGCTCCAAAGCCAGCGGCCCGCGCCTGGCGGCCCAAACGCCGCTGCTGGTGCTGGGCCAGCAGGGGGCCCTGCTGCGGGTGCGCACCGCCGCCGGCCGCCCGGGCTACGTGGCCGCCGCCGCCGTGCGCCCGGCCGAGGCCGCGCCCCTGCGCCGCCTGCTGCTGCCCGCTGCCACCGAAGTAGCCGCGGAGCCCGCCGAAGCCCCGGTGGCCGCTTGGCCGGCCCGCACGCCAGTAGCCGTGCTGGGCGAAGCCGACGGCTTCAGCCTGCTGCGGGGCCCCGCGGGTGCCCTGGGCTGGGCCCGGATTTGAGGGGAACGGGCAGGGAGTAGGGGCGGGGCCGTTGCCAGTGGCCGGGCCGGCAACCCTGCCGGGCGGCTTGCGTTTCGCTGCGCAGGACGCTACTTTGCGCCTGTTCATTGCCAACTGCTCACTGATAACTGAAAAAATATGGCTGATTCCCCTTCCTGGGCCGACACCGCCGCGTCGCTGCTGTCCAAACTCTCCGGCGGCGTTGAGCTGAACCTGGCCTTCGACCAAGTGGAGCTGCAAGTGCCCAACCCCAACGGCACGGCTGGCACCTACCGCCTCAACGGCTCGCTGCGCATCCGCACCAAGGGCGAGGCCGCGCCGGCCGCCCCCACCTTGCGCATCGACGCGCCTGCTACTGGCAGCCAGCCCCTTGGCTAGCGGCCTCGAAGTAGAGGCCCAGCTGGTCCTCACTTGGAACGGCCAGCCCCTGCAGCTGGCCGGCTCGGGCTCGTACCTCATTCTGAACGTGCCCAGCCAGCAGGTGCTCGACGAGCTCACGGCCGGGCCCCCGCGCCCGCCCGGGGCCCCCAAGCCGCCCAAGGGCCCCGACCCCTTGCAGCAGCTCCACGACCTGGGCCGCCGCCTGGGCTTGGTGCTCGATTTGCGGGTGGGAGGCAAAACCTACGTCACCTTCGGGCTGCCCGACCGCAACGGCCCCAAAATCACGCTCAGCGCGGTGCTGGGCAAGCTGGGCTCGTTTTTCCGCTAGCGCCTGGTTTTGCCGGAACCAAAGGCCCCTGGATTGGTTTGATTGCTGACGCTGTGCTGTTTCGCTCGTCTTCGTTCATGAGGAATTCTGACAATACCCCCAACAACCGGGTGCGGGCCGGGGCCTCCGTTTCGGCGTTTGCCCGCATCGAGCGGCTGCCGCCCCTGCTCGTGGCCCTGTACCTGGGGCTGGTGGCCATCACCGTGATGTTTGCCATTTTGGCGGCGCTCTACGTCAGCGCCCGCCTCACCGATGGGGGCCCCACGAGCTCGCACCCGTTCCCGCGCTACTTCTCACTGAGCACCATTGTGCTGCTGGTGAGCAGCTACGTGGTGGCGCAGGCCCCGCGCCTCTACGCCCGCGACGACCTGGCCACCCTCGGCCGGTGCCTGCTGGCCACGCTGTTGCTGGGTAGCATCTTTACGGGCCTGCAGGTGCTGGGCTGGCGCGAGCTGCTGCCGTACCTGCCGTTTCGGGGGGCCTCCAGCGGCACGTTCATCTACTTCATCTCGGCCCTTCACGTAGCCCACTTGCTCGGCGGCATGCTGTACCTGCTGTCGCTGGCGCTGCGCGTGCTGCACGCCGACCGCGACGCCGTGCGCCACCTCGTGTTCATCCGCAACCCCTACCACCGCCGCCAGCTGCGCGCCCTGTGCACCTATTGGCACTTCATCGACGTGCTGTGGGTGGCGCTGTTCGGCATCTTCCTGGTGTTTTACTAGCCCGGTATTATCCTAAGCAAGGCTCCGTGCCGGCTCAAATGCTGTGCCCGTAGTGGCGGATGGCGGGCTTCCAGTATTCGTGGAAATACCGGATCCAGCCGTGGATGCCGAAGGGAAGGGAGGCGTTGTCGTGGTTGGAAAAAGGCAAATCTTTTTCCTCACCAAACTCCCAGGCTGCTCCAAACCGCTGGGCCAGCGCTTTGGGCGCGACCCGAAAGCTAGGCGACAGCTTGGGGAAGTGTTGGGCTAGGAATAAGTCGTCGTAAAACGCCAATCCGCGTCGCCGCCGCATCCAGTGGTAGGCATTAAAATATAATCGGGCCCGGCGGGTGATGCGGTAAAAAGTGCTGTTCTTTTTCAGGGCAAAGCCGCCGCTGCCAAAATACTCTGGGTAACTAAAACCCGTCAGCCGCCGCAAGGCGGAGCTTGGCTGATCCCACAAGGGGTTGTAGGTAACCGCGCCGATGTAATCGTACCCCGCGTGGCACCACTGCTCCAGCTCATCGCGAAACACGAAGGCATCCAAGTGCACGACGAGCATGTATTCGTAGGGCAGGAAGCGTTTGTAGAAATCTGCGCTGGTTTGCAGTTCACCGTAGGCTTCGTGGCCGCGCCAATCGAAGCGCTCGAAGCGCACATCTGCCTTGCCCCGGCAAAATTCCTCGTACCAGGCCGTGTCCAGCCAAGTGGGCGTCATGAAGGTAATGGGGTGCCGGTGCAGTATGGCCAGGGTTTGGGCTAGTGAAATTTTTTCCAGCTCCAGAGGCTCTTCCAGGTGAATGGGAATGACAACGGTAACAAGCTCTTTGGTCATGGCGAAGCCCCTCGGGCCAGTGTATTCAATGCTGCTTTAGGCCTAAAAATAACGACTAAATATTAGATACAATGAATAAATAATGAATGGGCTGGCCACCCGCCCGGGGCCCCGGCTACGGGCAGCGCCCCAGGTACTTAACATTTGTATATTCAAAAATCTGAGGAATAATAAATTGGCTAGCCTGCTGGTAGAGCCTGGGCTTCTGCTTAATTAGCAAACCCCGCCGCAAACCACAGAAAAGGCGGCCCCGCAACGGGGCCGCCTTTTCTGTGGTTTGCGGCGGGCAACTCCCTTTTCTAATGCGTTGGTAATAGTGGGCTTGGTGGCTCTACGGGGCCCTAGAACGTGAACTTACCGCCGGTGGACGTGGCGGGCAGGAGGGCCCCCGGGCCCGGCTGTGGGCCGGGAGCAGCTACTTCACCTGGTTCAAGTCCAGCTTCCACAGCGCGTAGGGCTGGGTGCGGGTGCTTTTGCCGCCGTGGTACTTGTCCTGGGTTTGGATTTGCGAGGTGGTGAAATACAGCGTGTTATTGGGCCCGTAGCCGAACGTGTCGGGCCACGAGATTTCGGGGCCCTGGGCGATGGTTGTCACCTGGCCAGCGGGCGTCACGCGGTGGATGCTGTTGTTTTCGATGCCCGAGGTGTAGAGGTTGCCGGCGGCGTCGCGGCCGTAGCCGTCAGAAGCGCTGGGCACGGCAAATTTCTCCACGTGGGTGGCTAATTGGGCGGGCGTCAGGGCGGCGTTGCGCAGGTACTCGGTACCGATGCGGTACATTGTGCGGCCCATCAGGGCGGTGTAGTACAACGTGTTGCCGTCGGCGCTCAGCTCGATGCCATCGGCCTGGAAGTTGGGCTTGGAGCCGTCGGGCTCGCGCAGCACAAAACCGTTCACGGCCAAGTCAAAGCCAGGCTCGGGGTGTACTGAAGGGTGGTTTTCAAGCACGCGGCGGGCTTTACCAGTTTTAAGGTCGAGCACCACCAGGGCCCCGGTGCCCGAGTCGGTGAGGTAGGCGAAGTTGCGCTTGGTGTCGAAGCGCACGTCATTGAGGTAGCTCTTCGACGGGGCGATATTGCTAGGAAACAGAATGGTACGCACGGGTTTGTTGGTGGCAAGGTCGAACTGCACCAGCTTGGCCCCGCCGGGCACCACGCCCGTAAACTTGGGCGAGGCCGGGTCGAGCACCCACAAGCGGTCCTGGTCGTCCACCACCACGCTCTGCACGCACACGAAGCGCTCGGCGGGCGAGGCGGGGGCCTTGGGGTCGGTCACGGCAGCGTTCCAGGCAGCGTTGGGGTAGGGGCGCGGGGCCTGGCCGGGCACAATCTCGGCCACCGACTCGCGGTGCCCGTCTTCCCAGAGTGGGAAGTTGACGAAGATGCGGCCCTGGCGCGACACCGTTACGCCGGTCACGCGCTGGTCGGGAAAGGCCGCCACCTGCACGGGCTTGATGCCTTGGCGGTTACTTTCGATGGCCCCGAGGGGCCGGGTGCGGGCGGGGGGCACTTCCTGCTGAGCAAAGGCGGCAGTAGCGGCCGGCAGGCAAACGGCAAGCAGGGCGGCCCGGGTAAGCGAAAAAGACATGGGGAGCGGAATGAAATAGGCGAATGACCCGTATCAACGGCCCGCCGCGCGCGGCGTTGCCCCGCTGGGCTTCCAACCCCGGCCTTGCGTCTAGGTAAATAATTGGGCAGTAGCGTGTTTTAAGAGGATTATTTTGTGCCGAAACCTGCGCCGCTCCCTTGTATTCGCTCTGCTGGGCTGGGGGCCCCGCAGCGGCGGGCAACCGGGGCCCTGGGCCGTATCTTGCCAGTACTTAGCGTACGGGCCGAACCATCGGCGGCGCGCCTTATGGCCATGAAACTGCTGCGCTGGTGCTGGGTACTCTTTTTGGTGGGTGGGCTGGGGGCCCCGGGCGCCCGGGCACAAACCAGCACCGGCCCCGCCGACGCCGGCCGTGCCTGCGCCGCCGCCCACCTGCGCGCCGGCCTGGGCACGCTGGCCGCGACGGCCTCGGGGGCCCACCGCGCCCAACTGGCCCGCTACGACGTGACGTACTACAAGCTCGACCTGGCCCTGGAGCCCACTTCGCGCGACGTGGCGGGCATGGCCTGGCTGCGCGTGCGCGTGGGAAGGCAGGCCCTTGATTCGCTGGCCTTTGACCTGTACCAGGCGCCCGCCGGGGCCCCCGCCAGTGCCGCCACGCTGCGCATCGACTCGGTGGTGGTGAACGGCCGCCAGGCCTCGGCGGTGCGCCGCGCCGGCTCCGAAGCCACCGCCGCCCTGGCCGCGCCCGCCCCGGCCGGCACCCTGGCCGACGCCCGCATCTACTACCACGGCACGGCCCCGCACGATGCCGGCGGGGGCTCGGCCGCCATCGGCAACGGCCTCGACCGCGCCGATGTGGTAACCTACGCCGGGGCCCCGCACCCTTATCAGGTGCTGTGGTCGCTCTCCGAGCCATTTGCCGCCCCCGAGTGGTTTCCGTGCAAGCCGGTGCTGACGGACAAGGCCGACTCGTCGGACGTGTGGGTGACGACCACGCTGCCCAACAAGGTGGGCTCGAACGGCGTGCTGGCCCGCACCGTGCCGCTGCCCGGCAACCGAGCGCGCTACGAGTGGAAATCGCGCCAACCCATTGCCTACTACCTCATTTCGGTGGCTGTGGCTCCCTACGTTGAGTACGTGAACTACGCCAACCCCGCCGCCGGGGGCGCGCGCGTGCCCATCGTGAACTACGTGTACGACCAAGCGGCCCTCGACTTCTACCGTGCCGAAATTGACCGCACGCCGGGCTTTATCGAAAACTACGCCCGCCTGGTGGGGCCCTACCCGTTTGCCACCGAGAAGTATGGGCACAGCATGGCCCCCCTCGGCGGCGGCATGGAGCACCAGACCATGACCACCCAGGACGGCTTCGACTTCGTGCTCACGGCCCACGAGCTGTTCCACCAGTGGTTCGGCGACAACGTGACCTGCGCCAGTTGGGCCGACGTGTGGCTCAACGAAAGCTTTGCGTCGTACGGCGAATACCTTTCCTACCAGGCCTTTGGCCAGCCCGCCGACCCCGCCAACTGGCTCAACCAGGCCCGGGGCTATGCCCTGCGCAACCCGGGCAGCGTATTTGTGCCCGATACCACCAGCGTGGCCCGCATCTTTGATTACGACCTGAGCTACAAGAAGGGGGCCCTGGTGGTGCACATGCTGCGGGGCCTGCTGAACGACGACGCCAAGTTCTTTCGGGCCCTGCAAACCTACCAGCGGCGCTACGCCGGCGGCACCGCCCGCACCGCCGATTTGCAGGCCGTGTTTGAGGCCGAGGCGGGGCGGCCGCTGGGCTACTTCTTCCAGCAGTGGGTGCGGGGGCAGGGCTACCCGTCGCTGGCCGTGCGCTGGTACCAGGTGGGCCCTATGGCCACCGTGCGCACCACCGAAACCGTGTCGCAGCCCGCCGTCACGCCGTTTTTTGACCTCGACGTGGATTACCTCCTGACCTTCACCGACGGTACCTCGCAGCGCCTGCGCCGCCGCCTGTCGCAGGCCGCCGATGCCTTCGACGTGCCCGTGGGCACCCGCCAGGTGGTGAGCATCAGCGCCAACCCCGACCAATCCCTGCTGCTGCTGGCCAATTCCAGCGGCACCGACGCCAGCTTGGTGCTCAGCGCCAGGGCCCCCGCCGGGCCTGCGCTCGGGGCCTTTCCCAACCCGTGTCGCGAGGCGCTGCACCTGCCAGCCTTGGCGGGCCCGGCCACGGCCGAAGTATTTGACGCCACTGGCCGCCGCGTAGCGGTGCAGGCTGTGCCGGCCACCGGGGCCCAAGTGGCTACCCAGGCCCTGGCCCCTGGCCTATATCTGCTGCGCCTCACCGATGCCCACGGCGCGGTGACGGGCCAGGCGCGCTTTGCCCGCGAATAGCTCCGGCCAGGGCCCCAGTGAGTTACAACTCCACGTACGCCAACCGTTTTTCCCGCTCCTCGGGGGTGGGCATGGGGGCGTCAAACACGGTGCGCATCAGCTCTTCAAACGGCGCAGCGGGCGTGAAGCCGGGGTCCACCACGGGGTTGGCGGCCATGCGGATGAACAGGGGCTGGCCGTTGAGGCTTACCAAATCGAGCGTTACCAAACCGTAGCGTTGGTTGCAGTGGCCGCTGTCGGGGCAATCGGTGGGCGGCGGCTTAAATAGCTGCTTATAAGTATGCTCGTGCAGGCTCTCGTGGCGGCGGGTGCACTCGTCGGCGCAGGCGCGGTGGTATCCCAGGGCCACCATCTGCTCGCCCACGTACTCGTAGAAGTGCCGGAAATTGCCGGGACCCCCAAAGTCCTCGTCGTCGTAAAACAGCATGGCGCCCTGGCGGCCGTCCTCGCGCAGGGGCTCGGCCCGCAGGCCGTGCCGCCGGCCCGCGCCACCGCGGTGCAGGTGGTAGGCTTTGAAATAGGGCCCCAGCCAATTGCGGTAGATGCGCCCGGCCACCCACTGCGCGTGCCGCGCCGCCTGCCCGGCGGTGAGGGCAAACGGCCGCCATTCGCCGTTGGCGGCAGATGGGGCAGACGAGAACAGGGAGCGCAAAAAGGACCGCACGGCCGGGTATCAGGTGAAAGGGAACAGTGGAGTGCAACCCCAGCGTTTTCAAATAGTTTTAATATTTCTCGGGCATTGGGGCCCCCAGTGGGCATAAAAAAGCCGGCTTCCGGGCGGAAACCGGCTTTTTTTGGGGGCCGCGGCCTACTTCACGCGCGTCCAGGCTTGTGACTTGCCGATGAGCGAAAAGCCGATGTAGCCCTTCACTTCCATGGCGTTGGCGCTTTCCATCTTCATGTAGCACGAGTAGGTTTTGCCGCTTTCGGGGTCGTAGATCTTGCCGTCGTCCCACTTGTTGTCATCGTCGTACTTGAAGCCTTGCATGAACACCATGCCCAGGCGTGGGCGGCTACGGAGCTTGGGGTCAGGGTTTTGGGTATCGGTCTTGGGCTTGCCCTTCTCGTCGTTGGGGGTGGTCAGGCTCACGATTTTGCCGCACAGCTTGTCGCCGCATTTATAAATCTCGAACGTGGCCTTTTTCTCGGCGTTGGTCCACACGCCCAACGGGCTCAGGGTTTGGGCCGAGGCCAGGCGGCTGCCGGCCAGCGCCAGCACAACCAACAGGAAAAGTAGTTTTTTCATGGGTGGAGAAAAAGGGGGAATTAGATGAGGCCGCGATGAAGCGCAGAACGCTGCGGAAAAGGTAAGGCAAATACTTGGGCCCACCGAACAGGGGCCCCGGGGCCCGCCAACGCAAGTTTGCGGCCAAAGTAAACGGCGGGGCCCTAACCTAAAAAAATGCTCCGCCCGGGCAAAATGAATGGCCCTGAAAATCAGCCCACCACCCGCAAAAATGGCCATTCCCCAAGAAAAAGGGCCCGATAATTTTGAACCTTAAGCTAGGCTTCTAACTTTGACATGCAGTAGCGAGTGCTACGACCCCGCCCAAGCAACCCTAATGTGCTGGGCCGCGCAGGCGGGGCTATGTGGAACGTAAAGAAAGGAGGTACAAAATGTCTAGTAGTCCCAACCAAATCCTGCCAAGCCTGTCCAATGTCGTACGCATCACCGCCGTGCGCGCTTAGATAACAGCTATGCGGGGCCGCACTAACTTTTAGCGCGGACCTACGTTGGCCCAGGTCTTACTGTTAAAGACGCCGGAGCTGTACCCCAGCTGCGCCGTTTGGTAAGATTTGAAGGATTAGATGCCCGGTTTGCCACTCGTTGGCGAACCGGGCATCGCTCGTTTAGGGCCCTGGGTCATTTGTCAATTAGCATTTAATACGCAAGAGCCAGCTACGAGCAACTGGGTATTAAATGCTAATCGTTAAAGCACCCGCCGCACCTGCAAAAACCGCGTTTCGTAGCCCGTGCCCTCGATGGCGCTGACCTTCACGCCCGATTCGCGCCGCGCCGAGGAGGCGTGCACGAAGCGCACCGGCACCGCGCCCGCCGCCGATACCACGATGCCCGCGTGGCCGGCCGTGGTGCTGCCCGGGGCCGTGCCGGCAAACACCACCAGGTCGCCGGGCCGCGCCGTGGCGCGCGGTACTTCCCGCCCCGCGCCGATGAGCAAGGCCGTGGAATGGGGCACGGCCACGCCGAAGCGCCCGTACACAAACTGCACAAAGCCCGAGCAGTCGAAGCCCGTGGTGGGGCTGGTGCCAGCGTAGCGGTAGGGGGCCCCCAGCTGCCGCAGGGCAAAGGCCACCACGCTGTCGGCCCGGCCCGCGGTGGGGGGCACGGCCACTACTGGCACCAGGGCGGCGGGGGGGGCGCTGGGGGCCGGCCGTGCCGGGGCCCCACGGTGAGCCAGCCCGACAATGGCGGCGGCCAGCCCAATAAAAATCAACCAGATGATGCGCATGGACAAAGGGAATGGGGGCGCTAAGGGGCCCCGGTGGGCTAAACGCAGCCGTGGGCCGCTAGGTTGGTGCCGCGCCGGGGGGCTTACTTTGCGGTTTGGTTTTCTATTCCTTTTTCCTTTCGACGATGCCCAATCACTTCCGCCTGCTGGGGGCCCTGGCCGCCGGGGCCCTGCTGGCCGCACCCGCCGGGGCCCGCCCGCTGGCCCCGGCGCCCACGCTGCGCTACACGCTGGCCATGCCCGCGCCCCAAACCCACTACTTTGAGGTGGGCGTGGCCCTGAGCGGCTTCGCCCAGGATTATACTGACGTGAAGCTGCCGGTGTGGGCCCCGGGCTCGTACCTGGTGCGCGAATACGCCAAGAACGTGGAGGGCTTCCGGGCCACCGGCGCGAGCGGGCAGGCGCTGGCGGTGGAGAAAATCGACAAGAACACCTGGCGCGTGCGCCACCCCAAGCAGGCCGATTTTAAGGTGGCCTACCGCGTGTACGCCTTCGAACTAAGCGTGCGCACGAGCTTCGTCGACGCCGACCACGGCTACCTCAACGGCAGCAGCATCTTCGTGTACCCGGCCTTGAACAAGGGCCTGGCCAGCACCCTCACGGTGCAGCCGGCCCCCGGCTGGGCGCAGGTGAGCACGGCCCTGCGGCCGGCCCCGGGCGGGGCCAAGTTCACCTACCAGGCCGCCAGCTACGACGAGCTGGCTGACTCGCCCATCGAAATTGGCAACCAGAAAGTGCTGCAATTCACGGCCAACGGCACGGTGCACCAAGTGGCCATGTACGGCACCTACCAGGTGGATGAAAACCGCTTGCTGGCCGACATGCAGAAGATTTGCGAGGGTGCGCAGGCCGTGGTGGGCCAAAACCCGCTCGACCACTACCTCTTCATCGTGCACAACCTGGAGCGCGGCGGTGGGGGCCTGGAGCACCTGTATTCCACCACGTTGGAGGTGAACCGTGCCACCTATACCACGGAGGCCGGCTACAAGGCGTTCCTGCGGCTGGCGGCCCACGAGTACTTCCACCTCTGGAACGTGAAGCGCATCCGGCCGGTGGCCCTGGGGCCCTTCGATTACGACAAGGAGAATTACACGCACATGCTGTGGGTGAGCGAGGGCATGACCGAATACTTCGCCAACCTTATCAACAAGCGCACCGGCTACTACGACCAGCAGGGCTACCTCGACCACCTGGCCAGTACCATCGGCACGGTCGAAAACACGCCCGGCAACAAGGTTCAATCGGCGTCGGAGGCCAGCTTCGACGCCTGGATTAAGTACTACCGGCCCAACGAAAACTCGCCCAACACGGGCATCAGCTACTACGACAAGGGCGAAACCATCGGCCTGGTGCTCGACCTGATGATCGTCAACGCCACCCAGGGCCAAAAGCACCTCGACGACGTATTCCGGCTGCTTTACGACACGTATTACAAGAAGCTGGGCCGCGGCTTCACCGACCAGGAATACCAGGACGCGGTGGCCACGGTGGCCGGCCGGCGCTTCGATGATTTCTTCAAGCAGAGCGTGTACGACACCAAAACCGTGGACTACGCCACGGCCTTCGGCTACGCGGGCCTGGGCTTCAGCAGCGCCCCGGCCAACCCCAACGGCTCGGTGGGGGCCACGTTCTCGAACCGCACCGGCCGCCTGCTCGTCACGGGCACCGAGCGCGACGGCGCGGCCTGGACCGACGGCCTGAACGTGAACGACGAGGTGCTGCTCATCAACGGCGCAGCGCCCGGCGAGGAGTCGGTGAAGGCCCTGCAAGGCGGGGCCGTGGGGGCCCCCCTCAAGCTGCAGGTGCGCCGCGACGGCCTCCCCCGGGAGCTCACCCTGACCTACCGCGCCGACCCCGACCGCCGCTTCACCATTCAGCCGCTGCCCAACCCCACCGCCGCCCAGCAAAAAGTGCTGGCCAAGTGGCTGGGCAAATAGGGCCCCGGTTCTCTGGTTTCGGTCCGTTCCGGCCGGCTATACATTGACAAGAATAAGGCAGGGGCCCCGCTCGGATTGTCCGGCGGGGCTTTTTCCTTGCAGATGGCCTTGATCGGGCGTTGAATAATTCAGTGCCAAGCGTGGGCGCTTCTCATCGCGGGAAAGCAGCAAAAAACGTGGGCAGCGAGTTAAGCACTCACCAGTTAGGAGTTGGTTGGGTAGTAAGTAGAAGCCGGGCTGCTGCTGCCGAAAACTCACTGACCCACGCTTTATTAATGCTTTGCACTAACGGACCACCCGTTGAAGCCGGACGGCCCAAACTGACCGTGGTTATGCAGGGGTGGCCGCTTGCTTACTTTCGTAGCTCATACAGCCAGAACGCTGCGAATTTTACGGTGTGGCCAGTGCCTTTCTTTCGCTATTCCTTATGAAAAGCACAACCACAGCCCGGAAGAACTGGTACCCTTTGGTGGTGTGGGGACTGTGCTGGTTTTTCGGAACGGTTGTCAGCAGTTGCACAGCGCCGGCTCCGCAGCCCTACCGGATCGGCTTTTCGCAATGCACCAACGGCGATGCTTGGCGGCAAGCCATGCTGGCGGGCATGAAAAAGGAACTAAGCTTTTACCCGCAGGCGACGTTTCACATGAAAGACGCGCACGACAACAGCGCCTTGCAGCGGCAACACATTCAGGAGTTTTTGCGCGAAGGCATCGACTTACTCATCGTGTCGGCAAACCAAGCAGAGCCGATTACGCCTATCGTGGAAGAGGTATTCAACCGGGGCATCCCCGTGGTGATCCTCGACCGCCGCACTACTTCAAAACTTTACACCGCCTACGTGGGCGGCAACAACCTGGAAGTGGGCCAGACGGCCGGGGCTTACGCCAGCAGCCTGCTGCATCAGCACGGCAGCGTACTGGAAATACTGGGGGAAGTGGGCGCTTCGCCCTCAATTGACCGGCACCGGGGATTTGTGCAGGGGTTGGCCGCTGCGCCGGGCGTGCGCCTCGTGGCGCAGGTGCAGGGCGATTGGAAGCGCCCGTCGGTGGTGCAGGCGCTGCCGGCCGTGCTACGGGCCCACCCCGAGGTGACCCTGATTTTTGCCCACAACGACCGCATGGCCCTGGGCGCTCACCAGGTGTGCAAGCAACTGGGCCTCGACCGCCGCATAAAAGTGCTGGGCGTAGACGGGCTAGCGGGGCCCCAGGGGGGGATTCAGCTGGTGCAGGACAAGGTGTTGGCGGCCACGCTCCTCTACCCGACGGGCGGCGAAGAAGCCATCCGCACGGCCATGCGCATTCTGCGGCAGCAGCCCTACGACAAAGAAAACCTCCTCAGCACGATGGTCATCGACTCGACGGACGTGCTGACCGTGAAGATGCAGACCGAAAAGCTGGACCAGCAGCAGCAGGACATTCAGCGGCAGCAGGGCCTGTTGCAGGCCCAGCTGGCCACCTACACCAACCAGCAAACCGTGCTGTACGTGCTGGCGGCGTCGCTGCTGGGGGCGGTGGCCCTGGGCGTGCTGGCGTGGCGGGCCCTGCGCGCCAACCGCCGCATTACGCGCAAGCTGGCGGGGCAGAACGGCGAGATTCGAACCCAGCGCAACCAAATTCAGGCCCTGGCCGAGCAGGCCCGGGTGGAAACGGAGGCCAAGCTGCGCTTTTTCACCAACTTCTCGCACGAGCTGCGCACGCCGCTTACCCTCATCATGGGCCCGGTGGAGGAACTGCTCACCAGTGGCGGCACGCTTTCCGCCCCGCAACGCCACGACTTGGGCCTGGTGCGCCGCAACACGCAGCGCCTGCTCCAACTGGTGAACCAGCTCCTGGACTTCCGCAAAATTGACGTGGGCAAAATGCCCGTGCGGGCCACCGAAGGCAATTTGGTGGCCTTCGTGCGCGAAATTATGGACGTGTTTGAGCGGCCTGCCCGCCAGCGCGGCATCGCGTTGCGCTTCCTGCCCGCCGAGCCCAGCATCCGGCTCTGGTTCGACGTGAACATTCTCGACAAAGTCTTTTTCAACCTGCTGTCCAACGCCCTGAAATTCACGCCCGAGCGCGGGCAGATCACCGTTAGCATTCAGCTCGTGCCGGCCCAGCACAGCGTGCGCGTCAGTGTGGAGGACACCGGCCCGGGCATCAGCGCCGAAGACCGGGCCCACATCTTCGAGTGGTTTTACCAGGGCCACCCAAGCGCAGCCAAGGGCTCGGGCATGGGCCTGGCCCTGGCCCTGGGCCTGGTACGCCTGCACCAAGGCGAGCTTACCTTCACAAGCCAGCCGGGCCAGGGCACCACCTTCGTCGTGACGCTACCGCAGGAGCTGCCGGTGGCCCTGCGCAGTGCCGGGCCGCCCGCGCCGCTGCTCATGCTGGCCGAGGAAGTGGGCCCCGAGACCACGCCCAACGACGCGGCGGCCGTGCGGCTGAGCGGCAAGGACAACAAGGCGTTGGTGCTGGTCATCGAAGACAACGCGGAGGTCAACGCCTTTCTGGCCCAGAAGCTCCGCGCCCACTTCCAGGTGCAAACGGCTGCCGACGGCGCCACGGGCCTGCGCCTGGCCGCCGAAACTATTCCCGACGTGGTGGTGTGCGACGTGATGATGCCCGGCCTGAGCGGCCTGGAGGTAGTGGCCCAGCTCAAGGGCGACTGGCGCACGAGCCACATTCCGGTGGTGCTGCTAACGGCCCGCGACGCGCCCGAGCAGCAGGTGGAAGGCGTACAAGCCGGGGCCGACCTGTACCTGACCAAACCCTTCAACCCTACATTTCTGCTCGAAAACCTGCGCACCCTGTTGAGCAACCAGGAGCGGCAGCGCGAGCATTTCCGCCGCGAGCTAAGCGTGGACACCGCCACCGTGGCCCCGCAACGCGTGGACCAAAAATTCCTCGGCGACCTCACTGCCATCGTGGAAGCCAACCTGGACAATTCGAACCTGAGCGTGGAGGACATTGCGCACCGGCTCGGCATCTCCCGGGTGCAACTCTACCGCAAGGTGAAGGCGCTACTCGGCACTGGGGTTACGGACTTTGTGCAGGGCATCCGGCTCACCAAGGCCCGGCAGCAATTGCTCGATACGGAGCTAACGATTGCGGAAGTTGCCTATCGCCTGGGCTTTTCATCGCCGTCCTATTTCTCGGCCACCTTCAAGGCCAAGTACCACATCTCGCCTTCCGAGTTCCGGGCCCTGCACACGACCCCCAACGTGTGAACCAATTCCGATAGCGGGGTAACATTACCACTAGCCGAGTTAGTGACTGAGAGACGCGTTTATTGATAAAAGCGCTGTTCTACAGATAGTTGCATTATTCTCTTGGGCTGATCAAATAATGATAGTATTTGGGTGAATCGTGCTACCACCTCGGGGCTGAGACGGCCCACCTTTGGGTCCTGAAGCTGCTGCATTTATCCGAAGCCTTGCTACTCCTGCTGGGTTCGGTTGCCTGCTGGTTCGCTACTCGCAACCGTTTGCGGCCCTGCTCAACAGGGCCCCAGCGCGGTAATTCTCCCACCCTTTTTCTACCATTTCCCATGCGAACACGTGTACTACTTGCACGCCAACTCGTGCTCCCGACGCTGCTCGTGGCCACTCCTTTTGCGGTGGTTGCGGGCCCGGCCACGCCGCTAGCCAGTGCTTTTTCCACCCGGTCTAACAACAGCTTACTAGCCGACATTAAGATCAGCGGCCGCGTCAACGACGACAAGGGCGTGGGCCTGCCGGGGGTAACGGTGGTAGTGAAAGGCACTAGCTCGGGCACTTCAACCGACGTCGAAGGTAACTTCTCGCTTACCGTGCCCGACAACGCCACCCTGATAATTTCGTCGGTGGGCTTCGTAACGCAGCAGGTGCCTGTGGCGGGCCGCACCACGTTCACGGTGGCCCTGGTTACGGACAGCCAGGCCCTAAGCGAAGTGGTAGTGACGGGCTACCAAACGCAGAAGCGCGCCGACCTGACGGGCGCAGTAGCGGTGGTGAAGGTGGACGAAGTGAAGGGCATGACCTCCAACAACGTGGTCAACAACCTGCAGGGGCGGGTGCCGGGCGTGCAGGTGACGACCGACGGCTCGCCGAGCGGCGCCAACGCGGCCGTGCGCATCCGGGGCTTCGGCACGCTGGGCAACAACGACCCGCTCTACGTGATTGACGGCATCCCGACCAAGACGGGCATCAACCAGCTCAACCAGAACGACATCGAGAGCATTCAGGTGCTGAAGGATGCCTCGGCGGCCAGCATCTACGGCTCGCGGGCCGGCAACGGCGTGATTATCATCACGACGCGCAAGGCGAAGAAGGGCGTGACGCGAGTGGATGTTTCCAGCTTCGTGTCGGCCCAAACGCCGGGTCCGCACATCAAGATGCTCAATACCAACGACTACGGGCGCATCTACTGGCAGGCGGCGATAAACGACGGCGCGACGCCCAACATCCCGTTCTACAATTTTCAGTCGCACCAGGGCCCCAACGGGCAGCCGGTGCTCGACAACGTGGTGGTACCGGAGTTTCTGGACGCGGCCAAGACGCAGCGCACGGCCGATACCGACTGGTTTAAGGAAACCCAGCAGACGGCCATTGTGCAGCAGTACAACGTGAACGTGAGCAACGGCGGCGAGCACGGCGGCGTGCTGTTTTCGCTGAACTACTACAAGAACTCGGGCACGCTGAAATTCACCGGTGCCGACCGCTGGACGGGCCGCCTCAACTCGGACTACTCGCTGCTGGGCGACCACCTCAAGATAGGCCAGAACCTGACGGTGAGTAAGTTGCAGGAAGCCCAGTACGACCTGAACCTGATACGTGACCGCAGCAGCCAGCTGCTCAACATCGTGCCCGTGCACACCGTGGACGGCGTGGGCTGGGGCGGCCCGGTCAACGGCATTGGCGACCGCGACAACCCCGTGCGCCTGCTCACCGACAACCAGCAGAACCGCTCGGACCTGTACCGCCTCTTCGGCAACGGGTTTGCCGATGCCGAAATCATCAAGGGGCTGCACCTGCGCACCAGCTTTGGCATCGACTACTCGCTCTATAAGTACAACGAGCTGTACAAAACCTTCACGGCGGGCTACCTCTCCAATGCCAACAACCGGGTTACCAACAACGAAAGCACCTTCGGCAACTGGGTGTGGCAGAACACCCTGAACTACGACCTGAGCCTGGGCGGCGGCGACCATACGCTGAGCGTTTTGGTGGGTAATGAGCGCATCAGCTACAACCAGGAGGCTTTTTACGCCTCGCGCACCAACTTTGCCAGCCAGGACCCTAACTACATCGTGCTCGATGCCGGCTCGGCTAACAAGGATAACGGCGGCTCGGCCAACTCGTACCGGCTAGCCTCCTATTTTGCCAAGGTCAACTACGCCTACAAGGACCGCTACCTGCTGTCGGGCACGGTGCGCCGCGATGGTTCCTCACGATTTGGGGCTGATAACCAGTTTGGTATCTTCCCGGCGGTGTCGGGCGGCTGGCGCCTCAGCGAGGAGAGTTTCCTGAAAGACAAGGTGGCGTTCATCTCCGACCTGAAGCTGCGCGCCGGCTGGGGCCAGACCGGCAACCAGGACATTGCCAGCTACGCCTCGCGGGCCATCTACCAGTCGAGCCTGGGCACGCTCGACCCCAACTTTGCCTACGACATCGGCACGGCCTACGATATCTACGGCAACGATACCAACCTGCTCTCGGGCTACCGCCGGGTGCAGCAGGCCAACCCGAACCTGAAGTGGGAAACCACTACCCAGACCAACATTGGGGCGGACTTCGGCTTTTTGGGCAACAAGCTTACCGGCTCGGTCGACTACTTCATCAAGAACAGCACCGACATCCTCGTGAACCTGCCCTACCTCGGCGTGGTGGGCGAAGGCGGCGACAAGTTCGTGAACGGCGCTTCCATCAGGAACTCGGGCTGGGAATTTCTGCTCGGCTACCAGAATACGCTGGCTAATGGTTTGACCTTCAACGTTACCGGCAATCTTTCGACGTATCGCAACAAGCTCACCTACCTGCCGGATGAGGTGATTAACGCCTACGGCGGCAACGGCCAGGACGTGACGCGCCTCGGCCATTCCATCAACGCCATATACGGCTACGTGGCCGACGGGCTGTACCAGAATGCCACCGAAGTGAGCGGGGGCCCCACCCAGGTGGGCGCTGCTCCCGGCCGCATCCGCTACAAAGATCTGAACGGCGACGGCAAAATCGACAACTTCGACCAGACCTGGATTTCGGAGGCCATTCCGGATTTCAACTACGGCCTCAACCTGGGCGCGTCGTGGAAGGGCTTCGACGTGCAGGTGTTTTTGCAGGGCGTGCAGGGGCTGTATGCCAACAACAATGCAAAGTTCCGCACCGATTTCGCGTCGCTGGCTTCGGGTGAAAACTGGGGGCAGCGCCTGCTCGATGCCTGGTCGCCCACCAACACGGGCTCCTCGGTGCCATCCCTTACCCTTGTCAACTCCAACAACGAAGGGCGCGCCTCGACCTACTTCATCGAAAATGCTTCTTACCTAAAGCTGCGCAACTTCCAGCTGGGCTACAACCTGCCCACCGCGCTGGTGAGCAAAATCCGGCTGCAAAACGTGCGCTTCTACGTGCAGGGCCAGAACTTCTTCACCATTAAGAGCAAGCAGTTCACCGGCCCCGACCCCGAGGTCACCAACTACCAGTACCCCGTTCCGCGCGTGTTCACTGCCGGCCTCAACGTCTCTTTCTAATTGATACGCTAGCGCTAATTCCCATGAAATTCCTCCAAACTGGCCTGCTGGCTTTCTCGCTGCTTACCCTTACGGTGAGCTGCAACGACAAAAGTTTTTTGAACGTAAGCCCCACCGGTGCGCTCGACGACTCGCAGCTGAATACCCCGGATAATATTGAAAAACAGGTAATTGCCGCCTACTCGCAGCTCGGCAACGACATCTACTACGTGCCCTACACCTCCATGTGGCCCTACGGCAACGTGCGCGGCGGCGACGCCTACAAGGGTGGGGGCGGCACGGCCGACGTGGACGCGTTTCACTTCTACGAAACCTTTACCTTCAACCGCGTCGATATCAGCAACACCGATGAGTTCTGGTACCGCATGTACCTGAGCATTTCGCGGGCCAACGACGCGCTGCGCCGCCTCGACGCCATCGACGTGGCCGCCATGCCCAACAAGGCCGTGCGCCAGGGCGAGATGCGCTTCCTGCGCGGGCACTTCTACTTCCTGCTCAAGGAGATGTTCAAGTACGTGCCGTACATCGACGAAACCATACCCACCGACCAGTACCCCACCATCTCGAACGTGGCGCTGACCAACGATGCGCTCTGGAGCAAGGTGGCCGACGACTTTCGCTTTGCGGTGGCCAACCTACCCGCCACCCAGTCCGAAATCGGCCGCGCCAACAAGTCGGCCGCCCAGGCCTACCTGGCCAAAACGGTGCTCTACCAAGCTTACACCCAGAATGCTACCAACGCCGTGACGGGCATCGACGCTACCAAGATGGCGGAGGTGAACTCGCTGTGCGACGCCGTTATCAGCTCGGGTAAGTACGCGCTGCACAGCGACTTCGCTACCAACTTCCTCACGTCGGGCGACAACGGCGTGGAGTCGGTATTCGCCATCCAGTTCTCGCGCAACGATGGCACGCCCAAGGGCCGCACCGACCGGGGCAACGAGCTGAACTACCCCATGAACCCCGACTACGGCTGCTGCTCGTTTCACCAGCCCAGCCAAAACCTGATTAACGCCTTCAAGACGGACGCCAACGGCCTACCCCGCTTCACGGACTTCAACACGTCGGGCGACCTCGTGACGGCTGGTGACTTCCTTAGCACCACCGTCGACCCGCGCGTGGACCATACGGTAGCGGTGGTTGGGCACCCGTTCAAGTACAATCCTACGTTCGTGTTCGACAACTCGTGGGTGCGGGTGCCGGGGGTGTACGGCTACAACCTCTCGATGAAGGAGAGCGTGCTGCCCACCGACCCAAGCTTCCAGAAAACGCCGCCCTTCATGAGCAGCTCGAAGAACTGGGCCATCATTCGCTACGCCGACGTGCTGCTCTGGAAGGCTGAGGCCCTGATTGAGCTTAACCGCTCCTCAGAGGCGCTGCCGCTCATGAACCAGATTCGTCAGCGTGCCCAAAACAGCACCGGCTTACTCAAATCGGCTAGTGGCGCGCCCACTTCCAACTACAAAATCGGCCTTTATCCCGCCGCTGGTTTTTCGCAATCCTACGCCCGCGAGGCGCTGCGCTTCGAGCGCCGGATGGAGTTTGCGATGGAAGGCTGCCGCTTCTTCGACCTGGTGCGCTGGGGCATCGCGGCACCCTATATGAACACCTATTTCGCCAAGGAAAAGAACCTGCGCCAGTACCTGTCCACGGCCAACTTCACGGCGGGCCGCGACGAATACATGCCGATTCCGATTAACCAAATCAACTTCAGCAAAGGCCTGTATAAGCAAAACAACGGGTGGTAAGCACGTAGCCGCCAGGCTTCGGCGCGGCGCAGCGGTGCTGAACGGGTGGAACCGATTAGGGCCCGCTGCCCCACCCTCGGAGTCTGGCTGGCTTCTGGCTTTCTATTTTATCAAGCAACATCATCTTTGGTATCGTGAATAAAAACGTCTTATTCTGGTCGGTAGTGGTAGCACTGGGTGGCCTGCTGTTCGGCTTCGACACCGCCGTGATTTCGGGGGCCGAAAAGGCCATCCAGCAAATCTGGCACCTCAGCTCCTGGGAGCACGGCCTAACGATGTCCATCGCGCTGATTGGCACCGTATTAGGAGCCGTTTTTGGCAGCATCCCTTCCGATGCGCTGGGCCGCCGCACCACCCTCACCTGGATTGCGGTGCTCTACCTGGTGTCGGCGGTGGGCGCGGCGCTGTCGCCGGCCTGGGTGCCGTTCATGATTTTCCGCTTCCTAGGCGGGCTAGGGGTAGGGGCCTCCTCGGTTACGGCCCCGCTCTACATCTCGGAGGTGTCGCCGCCCGCCTCGCGGGGGCGCATGGTGGGCATGTTTCAGTTCAACGTGGTATTCGGCATCCTGCTGGCCTACCTGTCCAATTACCTGCTCAAGGGCATCGGCCCCGACGCCTGGCGCTGGATGCTGGGCGTGCAGGCCGTGCCGGCCATCGCGTTTTTCCTGCTGCTGTTCCGCATCCCCGAAAGCCCGCGCTGGCTGCTGCGCCACGGCCGCACCGCCGAGGCCCGGGCCATTTTTGAGCGCATCGACCCGGCCACGGCCGAGGCCAACGTAGCCACCATTCTGGTCGCCAATGCAGCCGAGCAGGGCCCCGGCGAGTCGCTCTGGGCCCCGCAGTACCGGCGGCCGGTGCTGCTGGCGGTGCTCTTCGCCATGTTCAACCAACTGGCGGGCATCAACGCCATCATCTACTACGCCCCGCGCATTTTCGAGCTGACGGGGCTAGGCCAGGGCGCGGCGCTGCTGTCGTCGGCGGGCATCGGGCTGGTCAACTTTTGTTTTACCTTGCTGGCTGTCAACATCATCGACAAGTTTGGGCGTCGCAAGCTGATGCTGGTGGGTTCGGTGGGGCTCATTGCCACGCTGGGGCTGGTGTCGTGGGCCTTTTACAGCCAGCAGCGGGGCATGTTGGTGCCGGTGCTGCTGTTTCTGTACATCGCGTTCTTTGCCTTTTCGCAGGGGGCGGTTATCTGGGTGTTCATCTCCGAAATTTTCCCGAGCGCCGTGCGGGCCAAGGGGCAGGCGCTGGGCAGCTCGACGCACTGGGTGCTGGCCGCCGCCATCACGTTCGTGTTTCCGGTCCTCACCGAAAAGCTGGGCGGCGGCAATACGTTTGCCTTTTTCTGCGCCATGATGGTGCTCCAGCTGCTGTACGTGTGGAAACTAATGCCCGAAACGAAGGGCAAAACCCTGGAGGAAGCCGACAAGGTGCTCGTGCTGCACTAATCGGCGTTTCTGCTACCCCCTACCTCAAGCACTGCTCTTTAATTAAGCTACTATGAATAACTCTGTTATCTGCTTTGGCGAAGTACTGTGGGACATCCTACCCACCGGCCAGCAGCCGGGCGGCGCGCCCTTCAACGTGGCCGTGCACCTGCACCAGCTGGGGCAGCCCGTACAGCTGATCAGCCGTGTGGGCGACGATGAGCTGGGCCGCGAGCTGCTCGATTTCATCGAGTCGAAGGGCCTGAGCACGGCCCATGTGCAGCAGGGCCACACCCACCTCACGGGCGTAGTAAAGGCCAACGTAGACGATGCCAACGAGGTGGTGTACAAGATAGTACAGCCCGTGGCCTGGGACTACATTCAGTACGAGCCTGAACTGGCCGAAGCGGTGGCGCAGGCCGATGTGCTGGTATACGGTAGCCTGGTAGCCCGCCAGGCCGGCAGCCGCGAAACCCTCTACCGCCTGCTCGAAAACGCCCGCTTCCGGGTGTTCGACGTGAACCTACGCCCGCCGCACTACACCGAGGAAATAACCAAGTACCTGCTCAGCAAGGCGCACCTGGTGAAGATGAACCACCACGAGCTGGTCGAGCTGATGGACTGGCTGGGCTACGGCCCGGTGGCGGACCGCGAAGACCGCGCCGCCGCCATGCGCTGGCTGGCCGAACGCTACCAGCTGCAGGCCGTGTGCGTTACCTGCGGGGCCGACGGGGCGATGCTCTACACCGGGGGCCAGCTGTACCGGGCCCCCGGCCTGTCGGTTGAGGTGCGCGACACCATCGGCAGCGGCGATGCTTTTCTGGCTGCTTTGCTCAAGGGCTGGCTGGCCGGCGACGAGCCGGATACTATGCTGCGCTTTGCCTGCGCGGCCGGGGCCCTGGTAGCCACGCACCAAGGCGCTACCCCGGCGATTACGGCGGGCGACGTAACCCAGCTGCTGGCGCGGCAAACTGCTTAGCCACTAGATTCTCCCTTTCCCACCCTTTGCTTTCTGACCATGAAAAAGCTGCTCGCGCTCCTCGGCTGCTCGCTGTTCACCACGGCAACTTTTGCCCAGACCACTCCGCCGCCCGCCACGCCGCAGTACCGCCCGGCCTACCACTTTACCCCGGCCGCGCACTGGATGAACGACCCCAACGGCATGGTGTACTACCAGGGCACCTACCACCTGTTTTTTCAGTATTACCCCGGCGGCATGACCTGGGGCCCCATGCATTGGGGCCACGCCACCAGCCCCGATATGCTGAGCTGGAAAGAGCAGCCCGTTGCGCTAGCGCCTGATAGCCTGGGTTATATCTTCTCGGGCTCGGCCGTGGTGGACAAGAACAACACGGCCGGCTTTGGCAAAGACGCGCTGGTGGCCATCTTCACCCACCACGACCCCAAGGGCGAAAAGGCCGGTACCAACACCTTTCAAAACCAGAGCCTGGCCTACAGCCTGGATGCGGGCAAAACCTGGATGAAATACGACCGGAACCCGGTGCTTAAAAACCCCGGCATCAAGGACTTCCGCGATCCCAAGGTGAGCTGGAACGAGGCCACCCGCAAGTGGGTGATGACGCTGGCCACCCTCGACCGCATCACCTTCTACTCGTCGCCCAACCTCAAGGACTGGACAAAGGAAAGCGAGTTTGGCCAGAAGCTGGGCGCGCACGGCGGCGTGTGGGAGTGCCCCGACTTGTTTCCGCTCACGCTCAATGGCAAAACGCACTGGGTGCTGCTGGTCAACCTAAACCCCGGGGGCCCCAACGGCGGCTCGGCCACGCAATACTTTGTGGGCCAGTTTGATGGGCACACGTTTACGCCCCTTAACGAGAAGACGAAGTGGGCCGACTACGGCCCCGACGAGTACGCCGGCGTGACCTGGGCCAACACCGGCAACCGCCGCCTGTTTCTGGGCTGGATGAGCAACTGGGAGTACGCCAACCAGGTGCCCACCTCGCCCTGGCGCAGCGCCATGACCATTCCGCGCGAGCTGGGCTTGCGCCAGGAAGGCGGCGAGCTGTACCTCACCTCGCAGCCCGCCGCCGAGCTGGAAACGCTGGCCACGAAAGCGACGACCCTCCAAAACGTAGCCGTAAAAACCCCGGTGGACCTCACTACCCGCCTCAAAGCCACCGGCGACAGGCACAAGCTCACGCTCAAAACCGCGCAGCTTAGCAGCTTCGAACTGGTGCTGGGCAATGCGGCCGGCGAGGAGCTAGTGCTGGGCTATGACCAGGCCGCCAAGCAGTACTTCATTGACCGCAGCAAGGCCGGGCAGGTGGGCTTCAGCCCCAAGTTTGCGGGCCGCGCCACGGCCCCGCGCCTGAGCGCGGCGGCCGGCACCGAGCTGACGCTGTACCTGGATGCGGCCTCGGTCGAGCTGTTTGCCGACCAGGGCCTGACGGCGATGACCGAGATTTTCTTCGCTACCAAGCCCCTGACTACCATCAAGCTACGGGCCACCCGGGGCATCACGTTCCAGACAATCAGCAATACGCCGCTGGCCCCGAAAGCTATGGGCAAACCAACGGTGGTTGGCCAGCGCTAATCCATTCCCACCCCACTCTTTATGAAACCTGTTTTTGTTTCCGCGCTGGGCGCGGCTGGCATCGCCTTGCTCTCGCTGAGCGCTTGCAAAAAAGATACTGGCTCCCTGGAGGTAGTGGATGACACCAAGCCGGCCACCGCCTTTACCTGTGCCGCGCCGGCTGAAGGTACCAACTACTCCATCTATCCGCTGGGCAGCGGCGGGGCAGGGGTAGGCGACGTGATGCCGTACTACGATGCGGCGTCCAACACCTCGTACATCTACTACCTGCGCGACATCTGGAACGATGCCACCCAGCAGCACCATCCGGTTAATGCCTTCACTACCACCGACTTTATCAGCTACGCGCAAACTGCGACCGGCGAAGTGTTGAGCAGCAATTCGGCGACCTGCGCCCAGGATTTTGCCATTGGCACGGGCAGCGTGGTGCAGCGCAACGGTATTTATTACTTCTTCTACACCGGCAACAACCCCAATGCCGGCGGCTGCACCAATCAAAAAGAGGGCCTGATGCTGGCTACGGCCACGGGGCCCGGCCAGAAGTTTACCAAGAATACCAGCTTCGCGACCATTTACGCGCCCTCGAACCAGGGGTATGATTTCAACGATAACTTCCGCGACCCCTACGTGTACTTTGATGCGCCCAGCAACCAGTACCTGATGCTGATAGCAGCCCGGAAGGATGTGGGCGGCGGCAACTTTAAGGGAATAATAGCCAAGTACACCTCGGCCAACCTGCTCAACTGGAGCTACCAAGGCGTGCTCTACGATGGGGGAGCGGATAATTTCTTCAACATGGAGTGCCCCAGCGTTTTCAAGCTCGGCAGTACGTACTACCTGCTGTTTTCGGACCAGGGCAGCCAGAACGCGTACTACCGCAAAAGCAACTCGCTCAACGGCCCCTGGAGTGCGCCCAGCGGCACCGCTCGCCTCGATGGCAACGGCTTCTACGCCCCGAAGCTTATCACCGACAAGTACGGCGACAACTACCTAATGGGCTGGGTAAACCGGCAGGAAGGCAACTCCGACACCGGCAACCGCATGTTTGGCGGCAACCTGGTGGTGCACAAGCTCTACCAGCAAGCCAATGGCGACCTGGCCGTGACCATCCCGCACACGCTCAAGGCCAACCTCGAAGCCAAGCCCATTACGCTGGTGAAAAACGCCCAGGCCGGCACCATTACGGCGGGCACCAACAATACCTACACGCTGGCTTCTACCACGAGCACCTTCCTCAACAGCGTGGTATTCAACCCCATCGCGGCTACGAAATTCAAAGTAAGCACGACCATTAACTACGCCAGCGCCGCAAAAGATTTTGGCTTTATGCTGGGCGCCTGCGACAACTACAACGGCTTTTACAGCCTGCGCTTTATCCCGTCGCAAAACCGCTTCAGCCTCGACAAAACCGACCGCCGCAACGTGACCGTCAGCTCCACTTCGGTCGATGTGCCTTTCAAAATGAGTCCTAACACGGATTATACGGTGGACATCGTGGAAGAAAATTCGGTCGTCGTGGTGTACCTCAACAACACGGCCGCCCTCACTTGCCGCGTGTACCGTGCGCCCCAGTCCTCGTGGGGCCTGTTCGCCGATAACGCCACCGCCACCTTTAAGAACTTGACAGTTACCACCGCTAACTAGTGCTTAGGTAGAAAAGTTAGGTGTCTTAATTACCAAAAAACAGGGCCCCGGTGCAATTGCGCCGGGGCCCTGTTTCGTATTGTGGAACGAAGTTTCTAGCCGATTACTGCAAGGTTTTAGTACCGTGTAAGTCCTTTACTTGCGTGAACACTGTCAGCCCCAGCAGCCGCCAGTGCAGTAGTTCTGTGGTGTTGTAAGTGAATTGGCCTTTCTCGATGTGGTAGTTGCTGAGGCCAACCGGCTCCCAGCTATGGCCGCCCAAGAAAGTGCCGGCCACGGACCTTATCACCTGCAAACCAGTAGGATTGGTGGTAGCACCTTTCATTACCGTCAGCACGACACTACTCATCGGCTCTTCGATTAGCGTCATAAAATGGGCCCCTGGGCCCACGCCGCTGGCGTCGCCAGTAGCCGCTGCTGACGCCGCCGGATTTGCCGCGGGGGCTGCGCTGTGGCCCTGGCAGGTGCTTAGCAAGACGATGCAAAAAGCGCCCGTTTTTAGGGCCCCCCATTCGCGGCCGAGTAGGTTCAGGGCTTTAAAAACGGTCCGTACCAACAAGTACAGGGCGATGCAATTCAGCACTTCCCAAGCCACGTACACCACAGGCCACAAAAAAGCGGGGCCGCATCGGTGCGGCCCCGCTAAATAAATGGCAGTAAATGAAGATTTAGCGAATGCGCGTCAAGGCCACCTCGCGGGGCGGGGCGATGACGAGCGGCACTTTTTCGACTTTTACCGAGGAGGTATCGAGGCCGAAGTACTGGTCTTCGGAAGCGATGAACTGCTTGATGTAGAAGTAGGCCTGCATGACGAGCTTCTCCTGGGTGGGGAAGTCGTTTTCTACGCTCAGGAACTTCTCCAGCACCACGAAGCGGAAGTCGCCGGTGATGTGGCGCTGGCTCAGCGACTCGTAGCGCGAGGTGATGTCCACCTCCTTGTTGCGCACCAAGTCCTCGATGACCTTGCGGAAGTAGAGGTTGATGCGCTGCTGCACCCGGAAGCCCAGGCGGAAGGTGATGCGGAACACGTCATCGGGAGCTACTTCGGTCACCTTATACTCCATGGTGTAGGGTTCGTCGGTGGTTTCGACGTGGATGAACCAGTAGATATCGGCCCGCTTGGGGCGCTTCTGAAAGATGGAGTAGATGACTTTCTGCTCAATTTCCGAGTTGCGCTCGGCCCCGGTGAGGAACACTAGGTGAGTGGAATATTTCGGAATACTCTCGTCGTCGCTCAGGCGCTTAAGGCCCTCCACGTAGGGCTCCAGTTTCACGAAGTCGGTGAGGCGGCGCTTGATGTAGTAGGCCTTGAGCCACACGTACATTACGCCCATGAGCGTGGCCCCGATGGCCAGCGACACCCAGCCGCCGTGCGGAAACTTCACCAGGTTGGCAATTAGAAACGAGCCCTCGATGAGGCCGTACACCACCGCGAACAGCACAATCAGGGGTTTGCCCACGCGCTTCACCCGCAGCCACGTGCACAGCAGCACCGTGGTCATGAGCATGGTGAGCGTAATGGCCAGGCCGTAGGCAGCTTCCATGTTTGAGCTTTCGCGGAAGAACAACACCACCCCGATGCAGCCCACGAGCAGCAGCCGGTTCATGCTGGGCACGAAGAGCTGGCCCTTCACGTCGGTGGGGTAGTTGAGCTTCACCTTGGGCCACATATTTAGGCGGATGGCCTCGGCCACGAGCGTAAACGAGCCGGTGATGAGGGCCTGCGAGGCAATGATGGCCGCCACTGTGGCAATGCCGATGCCGATGAGCAGGAACCACGGCGGCATCAGCTCATAGAACGGGTTGCGGCCGCCGAGCTGCTGGCCCTGGTGCGAAAGCAGCCAAGCCCCCTGGCCCAAGTAGTTGAGCAGCAAGGTGGTTTTTACAAATGTCCAGCTGATGCGGATGTTGCCCTTGCCGCAGTGGCCCAGGTCGGAGTATAGGGCTTCGGCCCCGGTGGTGCACAGAAACACGGCCCCCAGCAGCCAGAACCCGCCGGGATAGTTCACCAGCAGGTCGTAGGCATAGTAGGGGTTGATGGCCTTGAGGATGGCCGGATCTTGCACGATCCAGCTGACGCCGAGCACGCCCAGCATCGTGAACCACAGGAACATAATGGGCCCGAAGGCTTTGCCAACAATTTGGGTGCCAAAGCTTTGCAGCAGAAAAAGCCCCGCAATGATGCCGATGACAATGTACACAATCACGCTCTGCGTGAGGCCGGGGTACACCTGCTTGAGGCCCTCAATGGCCGAGGCCACCGAGATGGGCGGCGTAATTACGCCGTCGGCCAGCAGCGCCGAGCCCCCAATGATGGCCACCGCCGAGAGCCAGGCCCCGCGCCGGCGCACCAGCGCGTAAAGCGAGAAAATGCCGCCTTCGCCGTTGTTGTCCGCGTTCAGCGTGAGCAGCACGTACTTGATGGTGGTCTGGAGCGTGAGCGTCCAGATAACGCACGAAATGCCGCCCAATACCAGGCGCGGCTCAATAAGGGCCGGCACGATGGCCTTCATCACGTACAGCGGCGAGGTGCCGATGTCGCCGTAGATGATGCCCAGCGCGATGAGCAGCCCCGCCCCGGAGATGGCGGTGTGCGATTGTTTGGAATCCATAAAAACGGGTAGGTGTTCGGAATGCGGAGAAGAAAAAGCAGAAGCCGTGGGCCAGGCCGAGGCCCTACCCGCGGTATGGCGGTACTACGTTCGCAAGAATAAATTGGACGCCGGCAAGCTCCATCCGGGCAGGCCGCCCGGCCCCAGGGGCCCCAGCCCAACCGCCGCTTCAGCAGCCGCCGCTGCCTCTGCGGCTTCAGCCTCCGCCAGGGCTGCGGCTACGGCGGCCTCAGCTTCAGCAGCCGCCAGGGCCGCCGCCGCTTCGGCTGCGGCCTGGTCGTGGGCTTGGCCGATGCGGCGGTTCAGCTCGGCGGTGAGGCGCTGCCAAGGCGGGGTTTCGCCCGGTAGGGCAAAGTGGGCCGCCTCGCGCCCCAGCCGAAATAGCCGCAGGCGGTTGGTGCCGCGCTGCCCGTAGGCCAGCAGCAGCGCCGCCGCGGCCATACCTGCCATGGCGGGCACGGTGCGTAGTCCGTTTTGCAGGTACACAATCATGACGCCGGCCAAGCTTAGGGCCCCCAGCAAGTACCACAGCAGCCAGCGCACGCGCATGACATCGGCCCGCTCCAACTCACGCAGGGCGTAGGCCTGGCCCTGCACGGTCACGGCGGTAGCCGTGAGCACGAAGCGGCCGTCGGCGCTGCGCAGCGTGGGGGCCCCAGGGGCGGGGCCAGGCGGTAGGGGCGGGGCCGCAAAAGCCGCTGCGGAAGATTCCGCAGCGGCTTCGGAGGAGGGACCGGCGATGGGACCTCAGTTGTTTACTTTCAGCAGCTCTACGTCGAACACCAGGGCCGCGTCGGGGCCGATGTCGCGCCCAGCGCCGCGCTTGCCGTAGGCCAGGTCGGAGGGGATGTACAGGCGCCACTTCGAGCCCTCGGGCATCAGCTGCAGGGCTTCGGTCCAGCCGGCAATCACGCCGTTTACGGGAAAGGTGGCGGGCTGGCCGCGCTGGTAGCTACTATCGAATACGGTGCCGTTGGGCAGCGTGCCGTGGTAGTGGGTCGTCACCGACGATTTCAGGGTCGGCTTCTTGCCGCTGCCCTCGGTGAGGATTTCGTACTGCAAGCCGCTGGGCAGCGTGGTGACGCCGGCTTTCTGGGCGTTTTCGGCGAGGAAGGCTTCGCCTTCGGCTTTGTTGTTGGCCATGGTGTTGGGGTCTAAATCGTTGTCGTCATCGTCTCCGCCGGGGGCCCCGCCGAGCTGTTCTTGCAGCTGCTGCATGGCGGCCTGCATTTGCTCGGGGGTGAGGCGGCTGGGGAGGCCCTGCAGCCCTTCTTTGAGGGCGGCGGCCAGGGTATCAACGTCGAGCTCCAGGCCCTGCTGGGCAAAGTTGCGGGCCAGGTCGCGGCCGATGATGTAGCTCACCTGCTGCTGGTTGGTGTCAAGCGTCATGTAAAAGGGTGGTTGAGATAGGAAAAAAACCGGCCGCAAAGGTCGGCACCGCGCCGCGAACGGCCACAAAAAAGCCCTGCCGCCGGGCAGGGCTGTTCCCCTTACGGGCCGCCGCGCGAAAAGGCTGCCCTGCTAGCAATAGTGGTCCGCGTCTTCGCCGTGCAGGCTGAAGCGTAGATCGAGCGAGCGCAGGCGGGCCGCCAGGAAGCCCAGCGAACCAAAGCCGCCGAGCAGCAGCAGCGAAGAGAAAGCAGTGGATTTTTTCATAACAGCGTAGTTGATAGGATGGTGAAGTAGTAAGGCAAAGATACGCCACCGACCGCAATTTGTTATGCATGCAGCATAATGACAACGATTGCGCGGCCACATTTAGCCCAAAAAAAAGCCGCGCCCCGCCCCGCCGCACGGTGCTCGTACCCACCCGCCCTGTGCCCTAGGCCTGCCCTTGCAGCGACGACTCGCGCACGAATAGCTCGGGCTGGAGCACCACTTGGCGCTGGGCAAACGGCGCGTGGGGCGCAGCGGCCAGCTCCAGAAACAGGCGCACGGCGGCTTCGCCCATTTCCTCGCACCGCTGGTCAACGGAGGTGAGGCGCGGCTCGGTGATGGCCGTGAAGCCTTCGTTGCTGAAGCCGGCCAGCGCCACGTCGCGCGGAATGCTGATGCCCTGGGCCTTAAGCGCTTGCAGGGCCCCTAGGATGGCCGAGTCGCCGGCCCCAAACACGCCATCGACTGGGTTGGGTAGGGCCAGCAGGCGGCGCATGGCCGCGGCCCCGTCCTCGGTGGTCATGTCGGAGTAGTCAATCAGGGCCTCGTCGGGGGCAATGCCGAAGGCGGCCAGCGCGTCGAGGTAGCCTTGGCGGCGGTGGCGGTAAATGTTGAGGTGCTGGGGCCCCGCCAGGTGGGCCACGCGCCGGCAGCCCTGCGCTAGCAGGTGGCTGGTGGCTTGCAGGGCCCCCGCGTGGTCGTCCAGCACCACCGAATTCACCTGCTCGCCGGCCGGAATCCGGTCGAAAAATACCAGCGGAATGCCCCGGCCCCGCACCTTGTCGAAGTGGTGAAACTCTTGGGTGTTGCGCGCCAGCGACACCAGCACGCCCGCCACCTGGGCGTTGAGCAGCGTTTCTACGTTGCGTCGCTCCAACTGCACGTCTTCGTGCGACTGGCACACAATGACGCTGAACCCAGCCTTGCTGGCTGCCTGCTCAATGCCTTGAATGACAGAGGGAAAAAACTTGCCTTCGATGTAGGGCACCACCACGCCCAGCAGCCGGCTCTGGCCCCGGCGCAGGGCGGCGGCCATGTGGTTGGGCTGGTAGTTGAGCTTTTTAGCCAGCTTCAGCACCCGCTGCTTGGTGGCGGCCCCGATGCTGTGGTGGTCGCTCAGGGCGCGCGATACGGTGGTCATCGACACGCCCAGTTCACGGGCCAGGTCGGCCATCGAAACTGTGGCCGGGGAAGTAGGGGAAGGTTTTTTGGGAAGGGCCATGCGTGGGGCGGTACCTGAGGGCGAAAAACCCGGCGCTACCGCAAATTTAGCGCAATGTTAGTGCAAGAATGGCCGCGCCGAATGACTGATGTAGGGCCGGACCGGGCAGCGGCCACCCTAGGCCTGGGCGCGGGCCCAGCAGTACCAAAAAAGGTATTGCCAGGCTATCTGCAAACGTTTGTGAGTAGTTGGTGTATTTATTTGGCAGGGCGCAATATGCATCAAATGTGTGGTTGTCAGCAAATAATACAGCGGGGTGCTTGGTGATGGGCCCCAAGCGGGGTAGGCATTACCAGAATTTGTACATATTTACACAATCGATAATGTTTCGCTAGACCTTATGAAAAAGCGGTTGTTTGCGGCGCTGCTGCTGTTAATTAGCCGTGGGGCCGGAGCCCAGGGTGCCCCGCCGGCCATCCCCATCCACGACCCGGTGCTGACGCGGCAGAACGGCACGTACTACCTGTTTGGCACGGGCAACGGCATCACGGTGTGGTCGTCGAAAGACCGGCAGCACTGGACCGCCGAGGCGCCCGTGTTCGCCGCGCCGCCGGCCTGGGCAGTGCGGGCCGTACCGGGCTTCAAGGGGCACATTTGGGCCCCCGATATCTCGCTGGCCAACGGGCAGTACAGCCTGTTTTATTCCATCTCCACGTTCGGCAAAAACCGCTCGGCCATCGGGTTGGCCACCAACAAAACGCTCGACCCAAAATCGCCCGACTTCAAGTGGGTGGACCACGGCGAGGTGGTGGCTTCGGTGCCCGGGCGCGATATGTGGAACGCCATCGACCCCAACCTGGTGCGCGACGACCAGGGCACGCCGTGGCTGAGCTTCGGCTCGTTTTGGAACGGCATTAAGCTGGTGCAACTGCGCCCCGACCTGGGCGGCCCGGCCGTGCCCGCGCAGTGGCGCACGCTGGCCCGCCGCCCCCGCACCGCCGCCCTGGCCGACTCGCTGCCCGGCGACGGGGCCATCGAAGGGCCGTTCGTGTTCCGGCATGGCGGCTACTACTACCTCTTTGCTTCGTTTGATTACTGCTGCCGGGGCCCCCAAAGCACCTACAAAATGGTGGTGGGCCGCGCCAAGGCCGTGACGGGCCCCTACCTCGACCGCGCCGGCACGCCCATGGAGCAGGGCGGCGGCACCCTCGTGCTGCAGGGCGACGCCAACTGGTTCGGGGTGGGCCACAACGCGGTGGTAAGCTTCGACAACGCCGATTACCTGGTGTTCCACGGCTACGACGGCCACGACAACGGCCGCCCCAAGCTGCGCATCGAACCCCTGGCCTGGGGCCCCGAGGGCTGGCCCACGGTGGCCCCGGCCGCTAAATAATTCGCACACTTTTCCTTCATAGTTTCATGCATAGCAACGCGTTAAGCAAATTTGCGCTGGCGGCCACGGCGGGCCTGGGCCTGCTGCTGGGGGCCCCGGCGCGGGCCCAGGGCCCCGCCGCGGCGCCGGCCGCCGCCGGCAACCCCGTCATCAAAACCAAGTACACCGCCGACCCCGCCGCCATGGTGCAGGGCGGCACGGTGTACCTCTACACCGGCCACGACGAGGCCCCCAACGACCAGGAGCGCTACGTGATGCACGAGTGGCTGTGCTTCTCCTCCACCGACATGGTGCACTGGACCGAGCACCCGGTGCCGCTGAAGGTCAGCGACTTTGCCTGGGCTAAGGACGACGCTTGGGCCTCGCAGGTGATTGCCCGCAACGGCAAGTTTTACTGGTACGCGGCCGTGGAGCACGGCACCGTGCGCGGCAAGGCCATCGGGGTGGCGGTGGCCGACAACCCGGCGGGGCCCTTTAAGGATGCCCGCGGCTCGGCGCTGATTACCAACGACATGACGGAAAGCAAAATCACTTGGGACGACATCGACCCCACGGTGATTGTTGACGCCAAGGGCCAGGCCTACCTGTTTTGGGGCAACACCAACTGCCACTACGCCAAGCTCAAGGCCAACATGACCGAACTGGACGGGCCCATCATGAACGTGACCGGGCTGCCGCGCTTCACGGAGGCGCCCTGGGTGCACCAGCACAACGGCTGGTACTACCTGAGCTACGCCACCGAATTCCCCGAAAAGATTGCCTACGCCATGAGCCGCAGCGTAGAGGGCCCCTGGCAGTACAAGGGCATCTTGAACGAGCTGGCCGGCAACAGCAACACCAACCACCAGGCCATCATCGACTTCAAGGGCAAGTCGTACTTCATTTACCACAACGGCGGGATGAACGAGCACGGCGGCAGCTTCCGCCGCTCGGTGTGCATCGATTACCTCAACTACAACCCCGACGGCACCATCAAGCGCGTGCAAATGACGACCGAGGGCGTGCAGCCCGCCAAGTAGGCTACTCGCTTTTAGGGCCCCGGGCGCGTTCGCGTCACGCCGCTAGCAAAACAAGGTCGTCATGCAGCGCGCAGCGAAGCATGACGACCTTGTTTTGGCTTAGGCACACAAGCAACTGCAAGCCTGCTGTTTATGAGCTAATTGGCCGAGAGGCGGAAGGCTGCGGGGGTGCGGCCGGTTTTGCTTTTAAACAGGCGGCTGAAGTACTGCGGGTACTCGAAGCCGAGACGGAAAGCGGTTTCGTTGACAGTGAGTGAGGTGCTGAGCAGCAGCTGCTTGGCCCGCTCGATGAGGGCGTGGTGGATGTGCTGCTGCGTGTTCTGGCCGGTGAGGGAGCGCAGCAGGTCGCTGAGGTAGGCTGGCGACACGTGCAGCGCGTCGGCGAAGTGCTGCACGGTGGGCAGCGGCTGCTCGCCGCCCTGGGCAAAGTAGGCGGCCAGCAGCGCCTCGAAGCTGCTGAGCAGGTCGTGCGCGGCGGGCCGGCGCGTGAGGAACTGCCGGTGGTAGAAGCGGTTGGCGTAGTTGAGCAGCACGTCGAGCTGCGACACCAGCACGTCCTGGCTGAAGCCGTCGGTGGGCTGGTTGTATTCGAGCCGGATGCTGTGCAGCACGCCGTCGACCATGGCTTCCTCGCGGGCCGAGAGGTGTAGGGCCTCGTGCACCTGGTAGGAAAAAAAGCCGTAGCCGGCGATTTTCTGGGCCAGCGGGTACTTGTGCAGCAGGTCGGGGTGGAAGACCAGCATCCAGCCGCTGAGCTCTGACGTGTCCACCGTCTCGTTGTTCTCGCACATTTGCCCGGGCGCGTAAAATGCCAGCACGCCCTCGCTGAAATCGTAGTCGCGGTGGCCGTACTGGATGGTGCCCTTCAGGTTTTTCTTCAGCGCAATGATGTAGAGCTGCCGAAACGCCGGGCCCGCCAGGGGCGGCGCCGGGGCCCCGCGGTGCTGGGCCAGGTCGATGACGGTGAACAGCGGGTGCGCCGGGCTCGGAAACCCAAAGTGCTGGGTGAAGTCCGACACCGAGGCCAGCACGCGGAAGTCTTTGGCTGCGTGTTTCATAGAGCAAAGTTAGGGTTAAACGTGCAGCGCCAGAAAAGCGGCTATTTCCGCCGGCAGCGCGTCGTGAAAGCGGGCCCGGTCAAAACCTGGCGGGTCTTGCGACGGCGGAAAATCTGGGCTGATTCGCGCCGCCGGGAATGGACTTAGGAAGGAGAAATGGCCGGCGTTGGCCACCACCCGGTGCGTGAGCCGGGCTGGGTTGGGCACCCCGTCGCGCACCAGCTGCGCGTAGACGGGGGGCGTGTGGGCGTCGTGCTCGGCCGTGAGCAGCAGAATGGGCGCGTGCACCCGGCGCAGGGCCCCCGGGTGGCTGAACCACGCCGTGGCCGGGGCCAGCAGCACCAGGGCCCGCACGCGCCCGTCGGCCACGGTGGCCACGGGCTCGGGGGCCCCAGCCGGCGACTCCCGCGGCCCCGTCATGGGCGCGCCGCCCGCCGCGGCGAGGGCTGCGTAGCCGCCCATCGAGTGGCCAATGAGTGCCACGGCGTTGGGCTTGAGCACGGCCGCAAACGGCGGGTGGTGGAGCAGCGCATCGGCGGCCAGCCGGAGGTGGTGGGGGCGGGCCACCAGGTTTTGGGCGGTGTACTCCCAGGCGTTGTTGCCGAGGTGGTTGAAGGGGTGCTCCGGCAGGCCCACCACGAACCCGCGGCGGGCCAGGGCGTGGGCCAGCGTGCGGTACACCAGCGGGGTGCTGCCGCCGCCGTGCGAGAGCAGCACCAGTGGCCACGCGCCAGCTTTGGGCGGGGCCCCTAGCGCGACGTTCAGCTCGTAGGGCCCCAGGCGCTCCGGCCGGCCCGGGGTACTGCTGGGGTACAGCACCGCCAGCGGGAAGCTCAAGTTCAGCGACTTGTCTTCCACATTCACTGCGCAGTAGCCCACGTAGTCGTGCATCGGTGCTGGTTTGGTTGTGCTGGTGCAACGGCAAGTAAGCCCCGGCCGGGGCTCCAAGGGCCGGCCGGGGCTATTTGCTGCCCAGGGCCCTAAAACCCAGCTGGGTACGCCGCACCGGCCGCGCTGCCCACCGGCATGATGGCGTCGAGGGCCCCCAGCTCGGCCGGGGTGAGGACGATGCTGGCCGCATCGACGTTGGCCTCCAAGTACTTGCGGCGCTTGGTGCCTGGAATCACCACCACGTCCTGGGCCAGCACCCAGGCCAGGGCCAGCTGCGCGGCCGTCACGCCCTTGGTGGCGGCCAGGGTTTTGAGCTTCTCCACCAGCTCCAGGTTTTTGTAGAAGTTTTCGCCCTGGTAGCGGGGGAAGAAGCGGCGCGAGTCGCTGGCTTCGAAGTCGTCGGGCGTCTTGATGTCGCCCGACAGAAAGCCCCGGCCCAGCGGCGAATACGCCACGAAGCCGATGCCCAAGTCGCGGGTGGCCTGCAAAATTCCTTCCTCTTCCACTTTGCGGTCGAAGAGCGAATACTCGGTTTCGAGGGCCGAAAGGGGGTGCACGGCGTGGGCGCGGCGCAGCACGTCGGCCGATACTTCGCTCAGGCCCAGGTAGCGCACTTTGCCCTCTTCCACGAGGCGGCTCATGGCGCCCACCGTGTCCTCGACGGGGGTGGCGGGGTCCACGCGGTGCAGGTAGTAGAGGTCGATGTAGTCGGTGCCCAGGTTGCGCAGCGAGCGTTCGATGGACTTGCGCACATACTCGGGCCGGCCGTTGTAGCCGCCGGTCCAGTTTTCGGCGTCGTCCACTTCGAAGCCGAACTTGGTGGCGACGGTGAACCGGTCGCGCCGGCCGGCGATGGCGCGGCCCACAAGGCGCTCGTTGTGCATCGGGCCGTAGAGGTCGGCCGTGTCGAGCATGGTCACGCCCAGCTCCAGGGCCCTATCCAGGGTAGCGAGGCTCTCGGCTTCGTCGGCGGCGCCGTACACGCTCATGCCGTTCACGCCGCCCGTCATGCCCATGCAGCCCAGGCCTTCGACGGATACGGTGAGGCCCTGGCTACCCAAGGCTACTTGTTTGATGGTGCTCATAATGTGATGGTTGGAAGGTAGGATAAAGCTTGCTGCTCTACCATACAAAGGTCCGGGCGAGCCCCGGGGCCCCGGCTACACAAACCGCGGTTTGTGGTATACAAAACGCCGCGCCGGGGCCCTACTGCCAGCCCTCCACGGTGTGGCCGCCGAAGATGCCGCGGTTCACGGCCGGCCCGAAAATGGGGTAGGGGAAGGTGGGCTCGGGCGCGCTGGCCTCGGCCAGGGCCCCCAGCTGCGCGGGCGTGAGGCGCACGTCGAGCGCGGCCACGTTGTCGGCCAGCTGCGCCGTTTTGCTGGCTCCGATGATAAGCGAGCTGACGCCCGGCTGCGCCGCGGCCCAGGCCAGCGCCACCTGCGCCAGCGGCTGGCCGGCCTGCGTCGCCACCGCCCGCAGCGCGTCGAGTACAGCCCAGTTGCGCTCCGTAAACTTGCTGTTGCCGAACGGGTTGGGACCGGTGAGGCGGCCCTCGCCGGTGGCCCCGGCGCCCTCGCGCTGGTACTTGCCGGCCAGGAAACCGGCCGCCAGCGGGCTCCACGGCACAATGCCCAGGCCCAGGGCGCGGGCGGCGGGCACGTACTCGCGCTCGATGGTGCGCTCCACGAGCGAGTACTCGAGCTGCATGGCCACGGGGCCCGGCACGGCGTGGGTGGCGGCCAGCGTGGCCAGCTGGGTGGCGTACCAGGCGGGCATGTCGGAGAGGCCGAAGTAGCGGATTTTGCCGGCCCGTACCAGGTCGCCCAGGGTTTGGAGCACCTCGTCGGCGGGCGTCACCGCGTCCCAGGCGTGCAGGTAGTACATATCCACGTAGTCGGTTTTCAGCCGGCGCAGGCTGCCTTCCAGGGCCCTATAGATGTTTTTGCGGCCGTTGCCGCCGCCGTGGGGGTTGCCGGCCTGGCCGTTGAAGCCGAACTTGGTGGCCAGCACTAGCCGGTCGCGCAGGCCGCGGGCGGCCACGTAGCCGCCCAGCAGCTCCTCGCTGCGCCCACCGGCGTACACGTCGGCGGTGTCAATAAAATTGCCGCCGCCGTCAACGTAGGCATCAAAAATGGCTTGTGATACATCGTCGGCCGAGCCCCAGCGCTGGGTGCCAAACGTCATGGTGCCCAGGGCGAGTGGGCTGACCACTAGGCCGGAGCGGCCCAGGGTGCGGTAGTTGGTGAGGGACATAAAGTGCGGTGCAAAGGTTAGGTTAGGGCCCCGGCAGCTACCGCCGGGGCCCCGCAAAGGTCCGCGCGCGGCCCGAGGCCCCGGCTATACAAACCGCAGCTTGTGGGATACAAAACGCAGCGGGGCCCCATTGCACTTTAATGCGCGGACGCCAGACGAGCATGACCGCCTGCTTTATCCTTTGACTACTTTAAATAGCTTCTTCAATAAGCAATTACTTGCCTGCGGCCTTGTCGGCGGCGGGCGGCTGGCTCAATAGGTCTACGTCGGTAACCTGGGCGGGAAACCAGACGGTCATTTCGCCCTTGCCGCGGTTGGCCCAGGCGTAGTACGGGATGGCCGTGAGTGTGCGCGGCGCGGTGCTGACGCTGTTGGCGGCCGCATCGACGCGCACCACCGGCACGGTGGCCGTGAGGGCGGTGATGCCGTTGAGCAGCTGGGGCTTGGCTACCGGCGTGAACGCGGTGCCGGCCGGCACGATGATGTTGCTGGTCCGGCCGTCGTTGTCGGCCCACTCGGCGCAGTACACCAGGGGCCCCCGCTGCAAAGCCACCTTGCCGCGGTCGTCGAGCACGCGGGCGTTGGCCTGCACGGTGCGGGTTTCCAGGGGCAGGGTCACGGCCACCACGTCGTTTTTGCGCCAGGTGCGGGCCAGCACGGCGTAGCCGTTTTTCATGGCGTAGGCCACCGGCTGGCCGTTGACGGTGATGCGCACCGGGGCCGCCACGGGGCCCCCGGCGAAGGTGTAAAGGTCGGAGGGCATGGCCGCGCCCCGAGCCCAGCCGGGGATGCGCACCAGCAGGTTGAACGCGGCCGGGGCCCCCGCGGGCCGCACCACGAAGCGCAGGTCGCCGGCCCAGGGGTAGTTGTTCTGCTGCTCCAGCTGCACCTTTTTCTTGTTGATTACCAGGTTGGTAGTGCCGCTGATGAACAGATTGGCGTAGAGGTCGCTCCCGCGCTGGGCGTACACGTAGCCGGGCAGCGCGGGCATGAGGCGCACCAGGTTGGTGGGGCAGCACGAGCACTCAAACCAGCCCGCGCGTGCCGGCTCGGTGTCGTGGTAGCGCTGGCCGTTGCGGATCTGCATGGCGTTGGAGTAGAAGAACGACTTGCCATCCAGGCCCACACCCGAAATCAGGCCATTGTAGAGCACCTTCTCCAGCACGTCCACGTACTTGCTCTCGCCGTGGAGCTGGAACATGCGCTGGTTCCAGAACACGTCGGCCACCGAGGCGCAGGTTTCGTTGTAGGCCGTGGCGTTGGGCAGCTCGTAGTTGGCCCCAAACCGCTCGCCGTCGCCGGCGGCGCCGGTACCGCCCTGCACGTACATCTTCTTGGCCACCAGGTTGTTCCAGATGCTATCCACGGCCGCCAGCATTTGCTTGTCGCCGGTAAGGGCGGCCACGTCGGCCATGGCCGAGTATAAGTATTCGGCGCGCACGGCGTGGCCCTCGGCCTCGCGCTGGTCCACCACGGGCTTGTCGTCCTGCCAGTACGAGCCGTTTTTCCAGGTGTCGGTGCTTTTGGGGTCGTAGCCGGGGTAGTGGCCGCGGGCCTCCAGGAAGAACTTGGCCGTGCTGAGGTACTTAGCCTGGCCCGTGACGCGGTAAAGCTTCACGAGGCCCATTTCCACGATTTCGTGGCCCGGGGCCACGCTGCGCTTGCCGGGCCCGAACACCGAGCAGACCAGGTCGGCGTTTTTGAGGGCGATGGTGAGCAGGTTTTTCTGGCCCGTGGCCTGGTAGTGGGCCGCGGCGGCCTCGTACAGGTGGCCGGCGTTGTAGAGCTCGTGGCTCAGCTCGCGCTCTTTTTCCCATCTGGCTTGGCCGGCCCATTTTTGCGGGTGGGCGGGGTCGATGGTGCGGGCAGTGTAGAGGTAGCCGTCGGGCTCCTGGGCCGCGCCCACCTTGGCAATTAGCTCATCCACATAGGCTTGCAGCTTGGCGTCGGGGTACAGGCTCATCGAGTACGAGGCCCCCTCGATGGTCTTGTAAATGTCCGTATCATCGAATGGATAGGTGGTGGCAAACTTGCCCTGGTGGGCGGCGGCCATCTCAAAGTTCTTCACCCGATTCGTACTCTCGCAGCGCGCAAACGAGGCCGGAATGGTCACGTCGGTGTTCGTCTTCAGCCGCGGTAGCCAGAAGTCGTCGGCCAGCTTCACCTGCGTAAACGGCACGGCCTGAATGGGGTAGTCGAGCCGGGTTTGGGCCCCGGCAGACAAGGTGCCGCCCAGGCCAAGCACGAGCAGAAAGGATTTGGGGGAGCACATAGTGGGCGGGGTGGGAAGTGAAATTCTTGGCCTTGAATAAGAATAGTCCTGCTGAAAATAGAACGTCATGCTCATCTGGCGTGCGCGCAGCCGAAGCATCTTTTTAGCGCAACTAATCAGGTTTACTGCTGCGGAAGAGATGCTTCGGCCAGCTCAGCACGATGGCCTGGGGGCCCTAATCAACTGGATTACCGCTGCGGAAAAGATGCTTTGCTGCGCGCTGGTGTGCTTAAGCAGAACGCCCCTTTTATTCCGCCGTAAGCTCCAGCACGTGGCTGGTGAGGGCCTTGGCTTCGGGGTCGCTCACCACAACGCCCACTTTCATCAAATAGTCGCCGGAGTACGCCTGGCCGCTAGCGGGCAGCGCCGACTTTTGGCCGGGCATGAGGTTAATTTCGGTGAGGCGGTAGCGGCGGGCGGGGTCCAGGCCCTGGAGCTGCACGGGCAGCACCGTTTCGTGAAAGCGGGTGCGCAGGTTATAGCCGAAAAGCACCGCCTTTTGCTGGCCTTCGCCCACGTACATCAGCGCCGCCTGGTTGCCCTCGTAGGGCGAGCGCAGCTTGTAGAGGTCGCCCTGCCCGACGACGGGCCCCAGGCGCCGGTTGTCCTTCACGGCCTGCTGGCTGAATTGCAGCTCGGCGGGCGTCATCTTGGCCACCTCAATGTCGTAGCCCAGCTTACCCATCATGGCCACGTCGGTGCGGAACTTCAGGGTTTGCTGCGGGTTCCAGTTGGTGACGTGGCTGGCCAACGTGTTGGCCGGGAAGAAGTTGAGGAAGCCCCACTGGATGTACACCCGCTCCAGGGCGTCGGTGTCGTCGCTGGGCCAAAACTCGGTGAAGTACTTCAGCCCGCCGTAGTCGGCCCGGGCCCCGCCGCCCGAGCACAGCATCATGGGCACGTGCGGGTACTTCTGGCGCACGCGCTCCAGCACCCGGTACAGGCCCCGCACGTAGTCCACGTACAGGTGCGATTGGTCGCGGCCCAGGTACTGCGAATAGCCATTGGTAATCATGCGGTTGCAGTCCCATTTGAGGTAGGCCGCGCCCTGGCCGAGCTGCGCGTCCACGACGCCGTACACGAAATCCTGCACCTTGGGGTTGGTCAAATCCAGCACCAGCTGGTTGCGGTAGTAGTCCTCGGGGCGGCCGGGCAGCTTGAGGATCCAGTCGGGGTGTTTCTCATAAAGCTCGCTCTTGGGGTTCACCATTTCGGGCTCAATCCAAATGCCGAACTTGATGCCTTCCTTGGCTGCGGTTTGCACCAGGTGGCCCACGCCGTGGGGCAGTTTGGTGGTGGTGGGCTGCCAGTCGCCGAGGCCCTGGCCGTCGTCCTTGCGCGGGTACTTGTTGCCAAACCAGCCGTCGTCGAGCAGAAACAGGTCCACGCCGAGCTTGGCCGCGTCGCCCATCAGGGCGTCGAGCTTGGGCTCGTCGAAGTTGAAAAACGTGGCCTCCCAGTTGTTGAGCAGCGTGAGGCGGGGCTGGGCGCCGTCGAGCACGCCGCCCTGCTGGCGGGCCCAGCGGTGCAGGTTGCGGGCGGCGGGGCCCTTGCCCTGGGTGCTGTAGGTGAAAATGAACTCGGGCGTGACGAACGGCTGCCCGGCCGGCAGCGTGTACTCGGAGGCATAGGGGTTGATGCCGGCCGACACGCGCAGGGCCTGCTCGTTGTCGAGCTCAAAGGCCAGGCGGAAGTTGCCCGTCCAGGCCAGGGTGCCGGCCAGCACCTCGCCGGTGGTTTCGGTGGCCAGCCGGTCGAGCGAGAGGAAGAACGCGGGCGTTTGGTACATGCCGGCGCGGGTGCCGAGCTTGGTGTCCAGCACCTTCACGCCGCTGGTGAGCTGGCTTTCCTGCTGCTGGCCCTCCTCGGCCCAGTCGCCGTGCAGCTGCGTCAGCCAGTAGTGGGGGGCCTCGAAGTGCAGCATGGCCGAGGCGTAGTTGGCCAGCACCACGGGCTTTTTCTCGTGGTGCACAATCTCGGTCCAGGTCTTAATCACGTCTTCGCGCTGGTAGGCCACGAAGTGCAGCTGCACCTCCACCGGGTACTTGGGGTCGCGCAGGCGCACGGTGGTCGTGGTGGCGCCGGCACCGGTTTGGGCGGTTTCCACGCCCGCGAAGGCCAGGGCCAGGCCGGGGTTGCCGTCGGCGTGCACCACGCGCAGGGCGGGCTCAAACAGGTTGTCTGTGCCAGCGGGCGGGTAGGCCTCGTGGCGCTGGGGCAGGGCCTGGTACTCGGCGGCGGTGGCCAGCCGGGGCCCCAGGTAGGTTTGGTAGAGCTTCTGGTTGTTGCCCACGGCCAGCACCAGGCTCACGTGCGCAGTTTCGACGACGATGGGCGGGGGCGCGCCCTGGGCGCGGGCGGCGAGGGGCAGGGCAACTAGCAACCAGTGAAAAACGCGGGAAACTCTCATCACTAAACGATTGGGCGAATAAGCGGGCGGGCGCCGGCGGGCTTACTTGCCCGCCGCGGGCCGGGAAATCCGGTAGAAACCCGCCCCGTGCCGCCGAATGTAAGGCGCAAAATCGCCGTTCAGGGGCCCCAGGGCCCGGCCGCTCCACAGGTCCTGCACGCGGCTGCCGCGTGGCACGCCCAACTCGGTCAGCGTCACCGGCACCTGCACCGAGTCGGCGGGCGCGGGCCGGAACGGGCTCTTGGTGAACACCAGCGCCTGGAACGTGCCGCCGGTGTTTTGCCCCGCCGCGGCCTGGTCAAGCCCCACGGTGGCCGTGAAGCGCGTGTAGCCAGCCGGCAAATCGTAGGCGATGATGGAGTTGGCGTGGGTGCCCACGCCGGCGGCGTAGGTTTGGCCGGCCACCAGCAGGGGGCCCCCGCTGACGCTTTTGTTGGCCGTGGCTTGGCCCCAGCCGGCGGTGGCTGAGGTCCATGGCAGCGTGCTCAGGGCCAAGGTTTTGCCCGCGCCGTTGGTCAGCGTAGGGTTCAGCCAGTCGGCGTGGTCCCAGGCGGTGCCGTCGCCGCCGTCGCGCACGTTCAAGTACAGCTTTTGGGCCCCCGTAATGTCCACGTCGAGCTTGGCCTGGGGCCCCTGGCGGTTGATGAGCGGGCTGCTGGCCGCCGCGTCGGTGGCGGGCGCCAGCTCCTGGTCCTGGGCGTTGAAGAGGGCTAAGAACCGGTCGCCGGTTTTGGGGTCGTCGGCCACCCAGCCCACTAGGTCGCCGCGCCGGAACAGCTGGCGGTTGTGGGCGCTGGCGCGGTTCACGGCCAGCACGCGCGGGTTGGTTATCAGGGCCAGCGTGGCCGGCGTGCTGCTGGGCAGGTCACCGCCGAACATCAGCGGCGAGCGGAAGATGCTCCACAGCGTCATCAGCGTGCGCTGCTCGTCCTTCGTGAAGCGGGTTTGGCGGTCGTCGCCACGCTCGGCCCGGATGCCCAGGCGGCCCAGCGGCAGCATGTCGGCGTCGGGCCACGCCCCGGGCATAATGTATTGGGCCCAGCGCTCACACACCGCGAAGTGCTCCTTGAGCTGCTCCCAGCTGTCCCAAAAATCGCCCACGGTGCGCCACAGGTTGGCGTGCTGCTGGGCGTGCTTGGCGTCGGCAATGGGCGTTTCGCCGGGCGACATGCTGAACACGATTTTGCGGCCCGTGCGGTCGATGGCCTTGCGAATCAGCTCGATTTCGCCCGCGTGGTAGGGCTCCGAGAGGTCGTCGATTTTTACGAAATCCACGCCCCAGGCGGCGTACAGCTCAAACAGGGAGTTGTAGTATTCCTGGGCCCCCGGCCGGGTGGGCACCACCGTGTACATGTCGTGCAGCCACGCCGCCTGCCCGTCGGGGCTGTAGATGTCGGCCGCCGTCAGCTTCGTGCCCTTGATGGGCAGCTTGCGCTGCACGGCGATGACGGGCACGCCGCGCATGAGGTGAATGCCGAATTTTAGGCCCTTGGCGTGCAGGTAATCGGCCAACGGCTTGAAGCCCTTGCCGCCGGCCGCCGACGGAAACCGGTTGGGCGCGGGCACGAAGCGGCCGTACGCATCAATGTTCCAGGCCGGGTCTTTCTCGTTGTAGCCGTGGGCCGTGTCGTTGCCCACGTACCAGCGAATGTCCACCACCACGTACTCCCATCCGCTGCTTTTGAGGTTTTTGGCCATGTAGTCGGCGTTGGCCTTGGTTTCGGCCTCGGTCACGGTGGGGCCGTAGCAGTCCCAGCTGTTCCAGCCCATGGGCGGCGTGGGGGCCCACTGGTGGAAGTCGGCTTTGGGG
This sequence comes from Hymenobacter nivis, assembly GCF_006439025.1. Taxonomy (GTDB): domain Bacteria; phylum Bacteroidota; class Bacteroidia; order Cytophagales; family Hymenobacteraceae; genus Hymenobacter; species Hymenobacter nivis_A. Next base: position 157,541 of record NZ_RCYZ01000007.1, on the reverse strand, counting down.
GCGGCCTGTTGGGCCAGCGCGGGGGCGGTGCTGCTCAGGGCGCAAGCGCCGCCGAGCAAGAGGTTACGCAGTCGGTTCATTCGCTAAAAAAAAGGCGGTGGGCCGCGCCAGAACGCCGCCGTCCACCGCCGTGTAAGCGCCGGGTCCCGGCGCCGATAGAAATTGCAGTTTTGAATAATTCCGGTAAGCCGGGGCCCTATTTTTTCTTGCCCCAGATGGCCGTCCCGTTGTTGTCGAGGCCGGTGAAGACAAGGGTGGATTTCTTATTTTCCCAGTCGCGGCCTTTCTACACGTACACCGGGGCGCTGGTGCCGTTGGCGAAGCGCAGCGTCAGCCAGGGCGCGGCGTAGGCCCAGGTGCCGGCGGTGGCGCCGCCAAAGGTGCCGTCGGCGGCCAGCGTGAGGGCGGTGCTGTACTGGAAGTTGGGCGTGAGCTGCTCGTTGCCATAGCCCGGAATGACGATGTAGTTGAGCGTGATTTGCTCCCAGGTGCCCGCCAGGTCGGCCGGGGCCACGGCGCTGTTGTCTTCGCCGGCGTAGCGCTCGGGCGACACCACCGGCCAGCCCGAGGGCGTCCAGAAAATCTTGCGCACGTGCAGGTCCATGTAGTACGAGTCGATGCCCGGCCGGCCCTGGTGGGCCATGTAGTACTGGCCGTTGCCGTCGCTGAACACGCCGCAGTGGCCCGTGCCCTGCCAGCCGCTGTGGCCCTCAAACTGGTAGGGCGCCAAAATCATCGGCCCGTGGTCTTCGGCCAGGTTGAGGTCGCGGCCCCGGAAATCGAGGAAGGGCCCCTGCGGCGAATTGGCGCGGCCCACGCGCACGTTGTACTTGGTTTGGAGCCAGTCGTAGGAAATGAACAAGTAATACTTGCCCTGTTCCTTGTTGTAGACGATTTCGGGGCCCTCGATGTTGCCGTTAATCTGGCCGCCCGTGGAGCCGCGCTGGGCAATGCGGGGGCCCCGGTCGCCGGGCGTGGCGTTCAGGCCGGTGGCCGCGTCGAGCTTCACCACGTGAATGCCGTCGAAGGCCGAGCCGTAGTATATGCGGTGCTGGCCCTGCTGGTCGACGATGACCGTGGGGTCGATACCATTGGTGATGTCAGCCGACGAATTATCGGTGGTCACCACCAGGCCCTTCTCCGTCCAGGGCCCCGTGGGCGCGCTGGCCGTGGCCAGGCCGATGGTGCTCAGCTTGAACACGTTGGACGCCAGCGAGTAGTACAGGCGGTACTCGCTGCCCACCTTCAGCACGTAGGGGGCCCACAGCAGCTTGTTGGGCACGCCGCCGCGCTGCGTGATGTAGGCCACGCCCAGCGGCGGCAGGCCCTTCAGCGCCCAGCCCACGAACTCCCACTGCACCAGGTCTTTCGAGCGGCGCACCTGCAAGCCGGGCGTCAGCACGGCATCGGAAATGCCGTAGCCCACGTCGGTGCTGTACATGTAGTAGTACCCGTCGTCGTCCTTGATGACGGCCGGGTCGTGCACGTTGTAGGGCCCCCACTGCCCCAACGAGCCCAGCGCCGCCACGTTGGCGTAGGTGTCGGCGATGTCGAACGCCGTAGGGGTGGGCGTGGGTACCGTGGGCGGGGGCGTGGGCGGCGTGGGGGAAGCGGCGGTTTCCTCCTTTTTGCAAGAAGTTGCGCCCAGCAGCAGTGCCACCAGCAGGCCGCTCCAGCGCAGCGAGGGGGAAAGGGGCTTCTTCATGGGAATTTTTGGGTAAAAGAGGAAAGGAGCGCGGCCACTTGGGAATTGGTAAGACGTTGTGTTGAAACGTTGTATTATCGAAACGGTCATGCTCATCTGGCGTCCGCGCAGCGAAGCATCTTTTCCGCGGTAGTAATTGATTTACCCAGCGGAAGAGATTCTTCGATTACGCGGACGCTAGATGGGTATGACCGCCTTTTCCCAACCAGCCATTGCCCGCCGGGGCCCTATTTTTTGCCTGCCACCCGCAGCACCGTGAAGGAATTGGGGGCCAGGGTGTAGCTCACCGTCGAGCCGCGCACGGCGAAGGACGATTCCTGCGGGGCGAGCTTTTTGGGCTCTTGCAGGCTGTTCTGGGTTTGCAGGTCGGCGCTGGCCATCACCTGGGCGCGGCCGGTTTTGCCGAGCTTTTTGGCCCCGGCCAGGTTAATGCTGACCGCCCGTGGGCTGCTGGAGTAGTTCACCAGCTTCACCACCACGTCGCCGGCCTTGTCGTCGGCTACGGCGCTGGCGAAGAGGTTATCGGTGCCATTTTTGGCGCCGCCGGGCATGGTCACGGGTAGCACCTGGGTGCCCTTGTTGAGGGCGTACATTTTCTGCACGTAGTAGCTCGGCGAGCCGTACGAGTTCAGGTTGTCGAACCAGATCATGTCGGGCGTCCACTGCCAGGCGTCCACGTTGGCGAAGAGCGGGGCGTAGCTGGCCATGCCCACCACGTCGGCGTTGCGCTCCAGGCCGGTCATAAAGGCGGCCTCGGAAATGGCGCAGTCCCAGGTGTTCTTGTTGTCGGGGCTGCCGGTGGAAACGCTCTGGGCGGCGTACTCGCCGGCGAAGATTTTGGGCCCCTTGCGGGCGTAGTTGTCGTAGCGGCCCACGTTCTGGCGGAACCAGTCGGCCTTGGCGTAGTAGTGCTCGTCCACGTACTCGGCGTTCAGCTCGCCCAGGCGCTTGCTGGCCTTGTCAAACAATTCGCCGTCGGGCGAGGGGCCCGCGCTGCTCACGATTTCAATGTTGGGGTACTTGGCCTTCAAGGCCTTGGCAAACGGCTCGTAGCGCTCCAGGTACTGGGGCCCCCACTGCTCGTTGCCGATGCCGATCATCTTCAGGTTGAAGGGCGCGGGGTGGCCCATGGCCACGCGCTTGGCGCCCCAGGGGCTGCTGGCCGGGCCGTTGGCAAACTCCACCAGGTCGAGCGCGTCCTGGATGAACACGTCCAGCGACGGGTCGCTAGTAGCGGCGCCGGGGGCCCCCGCGCCCTCCGCGTTGGGGCCGCCCTTGGCGCTGGCGGTGCCCATCGGGGCCAGCTCGCCCGAGTTGAACTGGCAGGCCATGCCCACGTTGAGAATCGGCAGCGGCTCGGCCCCGATGTCTTCCGAGAGCTGGAAATACTCGTAGAAACCCAGGCCAAACGACTGGTAGTAATCGGGCGTCGAGCGGTGCTTGAACTCCATGTTCCAGCGGTTAATCAGCGGCTGGCGGCTGGCCACGTCGCCGATGGTCTCCTTCCACTGGTAGCGTTCCGAGAGGGTGCGCCCCTCCACAATGCAGCCGCCGGGGAAGCGCAGGAAGCCGGGCTTCATGTCCTTGAGCAGCTGCACCAAGTCGGTGCGCAGGCCGTTGGGCCGGCCCTGCCAGGTGTCCTTCGGAAACAGCGACACCACGTCCAGGTCCACCGTGCCGGCGCCGTTGAGCACCAGCTTCAGGAAGGCCTTATTGAGGGTGCCGGTGGCCTTCAGCACCACCGAGTAGCGCTGCCACTGGTCGGTGAAGCCCGTGACGGGCGCCGTGGCCAGCGCTTGGCCCTTCTCGCCCATAATCACCGCCGTGAGGCCGCCGATGCTGCCGGGGCCCCGCCGGGCGTAGAAGGAAAGCGTGTACTCGCCGCCCGCCTTGATGCCCATGCCGCGGAAGCCTTCGTTCTCGATGCCGGCCTCGCCGGGGGCCCCGGCGCGGGTGGTCAGGCGCACGTACTGCTTGTTGGCGGCGCTCACGCCCTGCTCGGCCCGCACGGCGTAGGCGTCCAGGTTGGCACCGCCCTGCAACGCCTTCCAGCCCAGCAGCGCGGGGGCGGTTTCGAACGACTTATTCTTCACCAGCTCGGGGTAGAGGCCCCCGTCAGCGGCGAAGTTGATGTCTTCGAAAAACAGGCCGTACATGTTCTTATTGACGGCCGCACCGGGCTTGTTTACTTGCACGGTGAGGGCCACGGGGGCCGCGGTTTGGGCCCCGGCGGGGCCCCCGGCGAGGGCCCCGAGCAGGGCCAAGCCGGGCGCCAAGGCAGGAAAGCGGGAGGATGAGCGCATAAAATTCGGACTATGAACGGGTGGGGAGAATGTCAGCTCGTGACGGACAACGCCGGGCCAGCAACGCGAAGGTGAAGGCAAGAAAATGCTGAGCCGGTGGCTTTTGGGCCAGCGGAACGGTCGGCTGCGAAGTGCGGCTTCGCCCGGAAAAAGAAGCGCGCTACGGGGCCCCAAGCGGGCGCCAGGGCCCCGTAGCGCGTTGGGTATTAGCCGCGGAAAGCCACTTCGTTGTAGCGCAGCTCGTTTTTGAAGGTGCGCAACTTGGTGTCGGCGTCAATGACCAAAAACTCAATCCCCGCCATTTCGGCGAAGTCCTCCAGGTACTCCGGGGTCAGGTTTTGGCTGTAGCCGGTGTGGTGGGCGCCGCCGGCCAGAATCCAGGCCGCGAGGCCGGTTTTCATGTCGGGGTGCACCTTCCAGAGCACGCGGGCCACGGGCAGGTTGGGCAGGTCTTGCTCGGGCGCCACGGCCTCCACTGTGTTCACAATCATGCGGAACCGGTTGCCCATGTCCACGAGGGTCGCGTTCAAGGCCGGGCCGGCGGGGCAGTTGAACACCAAGCGCACCGGGTCTTCCTTGCCGCCAATGCCCAGGGGGTGAATCTCAGCGCGCACCTTGCCTGCGGCAATGCTGGGGCAGATTTCGAGCATGTGCGAACCCAACACCTGCTCGTTGCCAGGCGCGAAATGGTAGGTGTAGTCTTCCATGAAGGAGTTGCCGCCGGGCAGGCCGGCGCCCATCACCTTCATGGCGCGCACCAGGGCCGAGGTTTTCCAGTCGCCCTCGCCGCCGAAGCCGTAGCCGTCGGCCATCAGGCGCTGGGTGGCAATGCCGGGCAGCTGCTTCATGCCGTGCAGGTCCTCGAAGGTGTCGGTGAAGCCCTTGGCGTTGCGGTCGGTTAGGAACTTGCGCATGCCCAGCTCGATGCGGGCCGCGTCGCGCAGGCTCTCGCGCTTCTCGCCGCCTTCTTTCAGGTTGTCGCCCAGCTCGTATTCCTGCTCGTAGGTAGCCACCAGGCCAGCAATCTGCTCGTCGGTCACGGCATTTACCTCGGCCACCAAGTCACCGATGCCGTAGGTGTTCACCTCGTAGCCGAACTTGATTTCAGCTTCCACCTTGTCGCCCTCGGTCACGGCCACGTAGCGCATGTTGTCGCCGAAGCGCACGAAGTGGGCCCCCTGCCAATCGGCCCAGGCGCAGGCCACGCGGCTCCAAATGCTGAGGCGCTCGTGCACGTCGGCGCTCTGCCAGTGGCCCACTATTACCTTGCGGTTCAGGCGCATGCGCGTGCCGATGAAGCCAAACTCCCGGTCGCCGTGCGCCGATTGGTTGGTGTTCATGAAATCCATGTCGATGTCGGCCCACGGAATGTCGCGGTTGAACTGCGTGTGCAGGTGCGCCAGTGGCTTCTGCAGAATCTTCAAGCCGTTGATCCACATTTTGGCCGGCGAGAAGGTGTGCATCCAGGCAATGAGGCCCACGCAGTTCTCCGTGGTGTTGGCCTCCTGCATCAGCTTGTAAATCTCGGCGGGGCCCGTCAGCACGGGCTTGTACACGATTTTGATGGGCAGCTTGGTGCCAAACTCCGCGGCAATCTGCTGCGAGTGCTGGGCCACTTGCTCCAGGGTTTCGGGACCGTACAGGTGCTGGCTGCCGGTGATGAACCAGGCTTCGTAGTGCGAAATGTCAATCATGATATTTTAGATGTAGCGTGGACTCTGCGAGTCCGCGCGTAGGGTTGGTTAGCGGGCCGTTCAACGCGCGGACTCACAGAGTCCACGCTACTGGTTTACTGCCCGTAGTAGGAATTCACGCCGTGCTTGCGCTCGTAGTGTTTTTTAATCAATGCGTCTTTCAGGCGCGGCACGTCGGCGCGCAGCGTGGTGCTGAGGTAAGCCATGCGGGCTACTTCCTCCAGCACGGCGCTGTTGTACACGGCTTTTTCCACGGTGGGGCCCCAAGTGAAGGGCGCGTGGTTGGCCAGTAGCACCATTTCCACTTCGTCGGGCGCGAGGCCGCGGCGGGTGAACTCGTTCATGATTTGCCAGCCGGTTTCGTGCTCGTAGTCGCCGGCAATCATGTCGTCGGCCATGGGCGGGGCGCAGGGCACGTCGGCCGTGAGGTGGTCGGCGTGGGTGGTGCCCAGCACCGGAATGTCGAGCTGCGCCTGGGCCCAGGCCGTGGCGTAGGTGCTGTGCGTGTGCACGATGCCGCCGATGTGCGCCCAGTGGCTGTACAGCACCGCGTGGGTTTTGGTGTCGGACGATGGCCGCTTGGTGCCTTCCACAATGTTATTGTCGAAGTCCACAATCACGATGTCCTCCGGCCGCAGCGTGGCGTAGGGCACGCCGCTGGGCTTAATGGCAAACACGCGGTTTTCGCGGTCCACCACGCTGGCATTGCCGAAGGTGAAGAGTACCAGCCCGAGGGCCGGTAGTTGCATGTTGGCGTCGTAGCAGGTCTGCTTCAGGGCTTGGTACTGGCTCATGCGGTGGTCACGGCTTGGGTTTCGGTTTCCGCCACGGGCGCGGCGGGGCCGGCCGTGGTGCTTTCCACAAACTGGCCCAGGGCCTGGTACTGGGCGTAGCGGGCGGCGTAGTCGGCCACGCGGGCGGGGTTGGGGGTGTAGGTTTCGGCAAAGCCGCTGCCCAGCGCCTTTTGGGCGCTCAGCACGTCGGGGTAAATGCCGGCGGCCACGGCCGCGTACATGGCCGCGCCTAGCGCCGGCGCCTGCTCCGACACCGCAATTTTGATGGGCCGGTCGAGCACGTCGGCCAGCGTCTGCATCACGAAGGCCGATTTCTTGGCCACGCCGCCGATGCCGATGACTTGCTTGATGGGAATGCCTTCCTGCTCGAAGCGTTCCACAATTTGCTTCGAGCCGTAGCAAATGGCTTCCACCAGGGCCCTAAAAATCTGGGGCGCCGAAGTGCCCATCGTCAGGTTCGTCAGGGCCCCTTTCAGGGCCTGGTTGGCGTCGGGCGTGCGGCGGCCGTTCACCCAGTCCAGGGCCAGCACGTGGCTTTCGGCGGGGTCCACCTCGGCGGCGGCCTGGGTGAGGCGGCGCAGCAGGTTGTCGCTCATTTCCTGGCGCAGGGCCCCCAGCTGGTCGGCGCTGAGCACCTTCGACTCCGTGAGGCCGGCTTGCAGCGGCCACTCCAGCATGTTGCGAAACCAGGCCAGCAGGTCGCCGAAGGCCGATTGGCCGGCTTCCAGGCCCAGCATTCCGGGGATGACCGAACCGTCCACCTGCCCGCAGATGCCCTGCACCAGGTGGTCGCCCACTTCAGCGGTGGGGGCCACCACAATGTCGCAGGTGCTGGTGCCCATCACCTTCACCATGGAATAAGATTCTATCTCGCCGGCCACGGCCCCGGCGTGGGCGTCGAACGAGCCCACGGCCACTACCGTGTTGGTGGTAAGGCCCAAGCGGGCGGCCCATTCTTCGGAAAGGTGGCCGGCTACTTCGTCGGCGGTGTACGTTTCCGTGAATAATCGATTGTGCAGCCCGGCCAGTTTCGGCTCCAGGAAATCGAGGAACTGCTGCGGGGGCAGGCCGCCCCAGCTCGCGTGCCACATGGCCTTGTGGCCGGCGGCGCAGCGGCTGCGCTTGAAGCTGGCCAGCTCGCCGCCGGTCAGCAGCAGCGTCACCCAGTCGCAGTGCTCCATCCAGGAGTGGGCGGCCTGGGCCACGGCGTCATCTTCGCGCACGATGTGCATGATTTTCGCCCAGAACCACTCCGAGGAGTAAATGCCGCCCTCGTACTTGGTGTAGTCCTCGCCGCCCCAGGTGCGGGCCTTGTAGTTAATTTCGGCGGCTTCGGCCAGGGCCGTGTGGTCTTTCCAGAGCACAAACAGCGCGTTGGGGTTCTCGGCAAACTCGGGCAGCAGGCCCAGGGCCACGCCGTCGGCGTTCACGGGGCCCGGCGTCGAGCCGGTGGTGTCCACGGCCAGGCCCACCACTTCGGCAGGGTTGGCCACGTGGGCCAGCACCTGCTTGATGGTGGTTTCCAGGCCCTCGATGTAGTCGAGCGGGTGCTGGCGGAAGCGGTTTTTGGTGGCGTTGCAGTAGGCGCCGCGCTGCCAGCGCGGGTAGTAGTGCACGGCCTGCGCGACTTCGGCGCCGGTGCGGGCGTTCACCAGCAGGGCGCGCACCGAATCGGTGCCGTAGTCGAGGCCGATGACGTAGGCCGGGGCAGCGGAAGGTTGTTCTGGCACGGTCAGAATAGTGCTAAGGGATTAAGGAATAAATGCGCAGCTGGAAGCACGGGCCCAGCGGTGCCGACGCGGTAGAATTGCCGCGTCATCACCGCTGGGCCGCTCTGGGGCCCTATTTCCGCACCCCAAACGTGTAGGTGGTGGCGGTGTGGTAGGTCTCGCCCGGCTTCAGTTCGGTGGTCGGGAACTTGGGCTGGTTGGGCGAGTCGGGGAAGTGCTGGGTTTCGAGGCAGAAGCCGCCGTGCTTGCCGTATACGGTGCCGTTGTGGCCCGTCAGGGTGCCGTCGAGGAAGTTGCCGGTGTAGAACTGCACGCCGGGCTGGTCGGTGGTCACCTCCAGGGTGCGGCCCGAGGCGGGGTCGTACACGGTGGCGGCGCTGTGCTGGCCGGTAGTTTTATTCAGCACCCAGTTGTGGTCGTAGCCACCGGGCACCTTGGCAATTCGCTCGCCGATGGCGTGGGGCGTGGTAAAGTCAAACGGCGTGCCCTTCACCGGCTTCAACTCGCCGGTCGGAATCAGGGTGGCGTCCACCACGGTGTAGCGGTCGGCGGGCAGCGTTACCTCGTGGGCTAGCACGTCCTTGCTCTGGCCCAGGCTCAGGTTGAAGTAGGCGTGGTTGGTGAGGTTGAGCACCGTGGGCTTGTCGGTGGTGGCGGTGTAGTCGATGCGCAGGCCGTTGTCGTCGGTGAGGGTGTACACCACCGTCACGTCGAGGGCCCCGGGGTAGCCTTCTTCGCCGTCCTTGCTCAAGTACTTCAGCGTCAGGCTCTGGCCGTCGGTCGAGCGGGCGGGCGTGGCCGTCCAGAATTTCTTGTCGAAGCCCTGCTTGCCGCCGTGCAGCGAGTTGGGGCCGTTGTTGGCGGCCAGCGTGTACGCCTTGCCATCCAGGCTGAACTTGCCGCCCTTGATGCGGTTGCCGTAGCGCCCAATCAGGGCCCCGAAGTAGGGGCTCGACTTCAAAAAGGCGGGGCTTTGGTAGCCGCTCACCTCGTCGAAGCCCAGCACCACGTCGCCAGTCTTGCCGTTCTTATCCGGCACTTGAATGCCGGTGATGGTGCCCCCGTAGTTGCTGATGGTCACCGTCATGCCCTTGGCGTTGGTGAGGGTGAACAGACGGGCTTCGGTGCCGTCGGTGGTTTTACCAAAAGCGGTGGAGGTGGGCATGGCAGCGGAAGGGGTGCGGGCAGAATCGGTGGCGGTTTCGGGGGTCCCAGCGGTGCTTTGCTGGGCGGTGGGCTGCGAGTTGCAGGCGGCCAGCAGCAGCAAGCTGCCGAGGCCGCCCGCCCCGAGGCGGCGGAAATGGGTCATGAAAACGGGGACGTGAGGGTGAGAAGGCGCGGCGGGTCCGCCGCAGGACCCAAAACAACAGCTTTTTTTCTATAAAACGGTGGGAGCCGGAGGGGGGCTGAGGACCCAGGGGGGGAGGATTTGGTGGCTGGGGGGCAGCACCCGGCATCCCACGGCGGGCATTCCGCGGGTGCGCCCGCCAGCGGCCTCCTGCCGCCGTGCGCTGGGGGCCCCACCGTGGGAGTTGCAACGCCGCAGGAGCGGGCAAAGCCGAGGACCATCGGCTTGTACTGGCTTCATTTATAAGAAGAGCAGTTGAGGAGTGATTAGGAGGGATGAAAGGTAACCATATTCACAATCGATTGTGCATCTGTTTCAAAAAAAATCGCCTGCTTGACCATGCCTCGCTAAGTAGCCAGGCAGGTGCGGCGATGAGGTAATAATGAAACAATAATAAGGGTTTTTCCTGTATCTACCAAATGCCAGCATCCGGCAAGCCGCGCTGAAATAGCGGGCTTGCCGGTCAAATAGCACCGAGGCCGGGCGTTTAGGGCCCTAGCATCCGCAGTTGAATAAATATATCTAAGTATATATTCCCAAAAAAAGACCCTGTTAATACAGTATTGCATTAACGATTGTGTGAAATGATTCGCGGCCTACTTCAGCGGGGTCTTGAGGGGTACAAAGTAGATGCGGTTGACGTCTACCTTGCCGGTGGCGGGCAGGATTTTGGGCGCGAAGCCGTTTTGCCCGTTGTCGATTACCCCGAAGTCGTCGTCGTTGGAAATGGCCAGTTGGCCGTTGGCCAGCAGGGCCAGGCCCTCGGCCTTGTCGTGGGGGTACACGGGCGAAATGTCCGTCAGCAGGTCGAGGACCAGGGTTTTGGTGACGGGCACGACGCCCGCGGCGGCCAGGCCGGCCGGGGTTTTGAGCTGCTCCAGCGTGAGGCCCCCGTAGAGCTTGCCGGCGGCGCCGTCGGCCCCGTCCGATACCTCGGTGGCCCCGGCCAGGTCGAACTTGTACACCCGCTTGAACGCGGCCGGGGCCGTGGGGCTGCCGCCGTACAGGCCGTCGCGCTCCAGGGCCAGAAAGGTGGTGCCGGTGATGGCCGCAATTTCGCTGCACCCGGTCAGGCCCGCATTCTCCATCAGGTACACGTACTGCCGGGTGGCGGCGGTGGCGATGTCGAACGTGACGACGCGCAGCACCGTGGAGCCCGACACGGCCGCCGACGAGGGGTTGTGGAGCGGCGACTGCATGAGGCCGACCAGCGTTTTGCCGTCGGGCGTGAGCGTGAGGCCCTCCATGCCGCGGTTGGGGCGGCGGCGGGCCAGCACCAGGGGCAGGCGGCGGCCGCCGGTGCCGGTGCCGAAGGGGTTGATGCGCTCGATGGTTTTGCCCGCCGCGTCGAAGTGCACGAGGTGGGGCCCGTACTCGTCGCTCACCCAAAACGTGCCGTCGGCGGCCAGCACCAGGCCCTCCGAGTCGAGGCCGTCGGGGCTGGTGGGCAGGGGCTGGCCGCTGGCGTCGAGGGCGGTTTCGCCGGTGCTGCCCTGGCCCGCGGGGTTGGGCAGGCCGGTGAGGAGCTGGCCGGCGGCGTTTTTGAGCAGGATGGTTTGCTCCAGCACCAACTGGTTGTCCTTCAGCCGAAACTTACCGATCTGCGGGGTGAAATCGGCCTTGCCAAAGATGATGGAATTGGCCGCCACGCCCGCCGCGTTGGGGCCCCGGTCGGTGAGCAGGTAAAACACTGCGGGGTCGTTGGGGTCGGGGGCCAGGGCCGAGCCGAAGCCGCCGTTGTAGAGCACGGTGCCGTTGGGGGCGGTGGCCAGCACCCGCGGGGCGGCGGCTTCGGCGTAGGCGGGGTAGGCCGGGGCCCCCGGCGTGGCGGCGTCGTTCTTGGCGCAGCCCGCGAGCAGGGCCCCGCCCATGATAACGCTTCCAACAGCCCGAACCAATGGGTAGTACTTTGCTTGCATTGCGTGAATATTCAACGTGAATTATCCCGCAAAACACGGCCCGGCGTGTGTCCTGGTGGTTGCCCCGCAGGCCCCAGTGTTACGCCCAGGTGAAGGTTTGCCGGCCGGCCAGGGCCCCTGGCGGCTTAGCGCTGCTTGTGCTTGAGGGCCTTGGCTACGGCTTCTTGCAGCAGGGGCTCCATCACGCGGTAGCCGGCCAGGGTGGGGTGCACGCCGTCGCGGGCCAAGCCGTCCTTCATGCCCAGGTGGCCGTCGGCGAGGGCGGCGTAGTAATCGAGATATACGAAGTGGTGCTGGCGGGCGTAGGCCTTGATTTGGGCGTTCAGGGCCACCACTTTGGGCCCCGGGCCCAGGCCGGGCCGCCACGGAAACTCGGCGGCGGGTGTCACCGAGCTGAGCACGACGCGCACGCCCTGCGCGTGGGCCCGCTCGGCCATTGCCGTGATGTTGCCGAGGGTGGCCGCGGGCTGGTAGGGCCCCGCGTTCTGGGCAATGTCGTTGATGCCGGCCAAAATGACCACCACGGCGGGGTGCAGGTCGAGCGCGTCGCGCTGGAAGCGCTCGAGCATGGCGGCCGATACCTGCCCGCCCACGCCGCGGCCCACGTACTCGTAGGGCCGGCCGGCGAAGAACGCCGGGTCGGCCCCGGGCCACGCATCGGTGATGGAGTTGCCCATCAGCACCACGCGCGGCGTGCCGGCCACGGGGGGCGCCAGTTGCTGGTTTTCGGTGGTGTAGCGCGGCAGGGTGGCCTGCGCCGGGGCTGGCTGGGGGGCGGCCGGGGCCTGTTGGGCCCGGAGCGGGAAAGCCAGCAGGCCCAGGGCCAGCGCGGGAAGCAAGCAGTATTTCATAAGCCAACAAGGCCCTTGTGGGGCCCGGCAAAAGTAGCCGAAACTACCCGGCCCCGGGGCCCCTATGGTACTTCTTCTACTTCCACGCGCCGGTTGCGGGCGTCGGGTGAGGGGTAGAGGGGGCGGGCGTCGCCGTAGCCGGCGGTGGCAATGCGGCTGGCGGCTACGCCGGCGCGCACCAGGTAGGCCTGCACGGCGGCGGCCCGCTCCTCCGAGAGTACCTGGTTTTTAGTGGGTTCGCCCACGCGGTCGGTGTGGCCCAGCACCCGCACGCGCCGGTCTGGCTGCGCCAGCAGGCTGGCCGCCAGCTGGTCGAGGGCCGGGCGGGCTGCGGGCAGCAGCTTGGCCTTGCCCACCTGAAACAGCACCCGCGGCAGCACCACCGGCGCGGGCGGCACCACCGGCGCAGGTACGGCCGCGGGGGCTGCGGGGCGCAGCGTATCGGGCAGCGCCGCCGGCGGGGCGGCAGCTACTGGCGGCTCAGGCGGCTCGGCTACTGGCGGCGCGGGCGCAGGTGGCGCGGGGGCCCCCACAATGCCCACGGTGATGGGCACCACGGCGCTTTGCTCGGTAGGGTAATAATTTTGCTTCAGGTAGAAGGTGGTGGGCTTGCGGAGCCGGGTGCGGTAGGTGTTGCCGGTGGCCAGGGGCTGCCGCAGGTCGGCGTCGGCAAACCACTGCACCTCGCGGCCTGACACGCGCACGGTGCTCAGGGCCCCGGCGCGCACCGCGGCGGCCGATTTCAGCCGGATGCGGTAGAACGTGTAGGTGCCCGTGGTGCAGTCGCCCACGGGCTCGTAGGTGGCGTGGCCGGTCAGCTTTTCCTCGGCGGCGTCGTAGGTGAACGCGATGGCCCCGGAGCACCAGTAGCTGAGGAACCGACGCCCGGTTTCGCTGAGCTTGCGCCCATGCGCCAGCCGCATGCCGCCGGCCGTGCGCGTGCCCTGCATCCGGAACGTGACCGAGGCCCCGGGGTTGCCGCCTTCCTCCTGGTAAAGCACGCCAAAGAGGCCGTCGCCCGCGCTTTTCTGCACCCGCAGCTCGGTGGGCCAGCGCGCGCCCCGGCGGTGGGTGTCGGTTTCGACGCCCTGCCAGGGGCCGGCCAGCGACTGGGCGCGCAGGGGCCCCACCAGTAGCCAAGCGCCAAAGCCAAACCAAAAGCTGCGTTTCATGCCCCTAAAATAATGCTACTTTGGCACGATAGCGTTAAAATACTGCTTGCCAACGACAAAGCCCCGCCGGGGCTACAAGTACGTAAGTTCTGCTGAAGGCCAATGGGCGAGGGCCCCTGGCTGAGCCGGGGCCCTCGCTTTACTCCGTGCGCTTGTAGAGGCCGAACTCGCTGAGGGTGAGGCACACGGGCGACTGGGTGAGGTTCAGGCGGACTTTGCTGGCCGTTACGGGCGCGTCAAGCGCGAGGAGGCGCTTGGCCCCGATGCTGGTGCCGCCGCCAATTTTTTTCCAGCCCGTGCCGTCCCACGCCTCCACGTTGAACGCCTCGATGCGCTGGCCCAGCGGGATGTATTCTTGCAGGCTGATGACGTCAAACGTTTGGGGCCCCGGCAGTTCCAGCGTCAGGCTGGCCTTCGTCACGGCGTCGGCTGTGGCCCAGTAGGTTTGGCCGTTGCCGTCCAGCACGGTGCTGGCGGCGTAGCCGGGGCCCCGGGTGTTGCTGGCCGTGAGGCGCGCCTTGCGGGCCAGGTTGCGGGCAAAGGTGTGCTGCACCATGTTGCCGAAGGCTTGGAGCGCGGCCACGTCGTCGGGGTGCAGCTGGCCGCGGGTATCGGGGGCTAGGCCGAGGTCGAGGGCGGCGCCGCGGCCCACGCTTTTCAGGTAGAGGTCGAAGAGGGCAGCGGGCGTTTTGGGCTGCTCGGCGGGGTGGTAAAACCAGCCTTTGCGCAGCGGCACGTCGCACTCGGCGGGCATCCAAAACTTGCCGTTGCGGGTGCCCACGGGGTTTTCCGGGTAGTTGGACTGGCCGGGCACGGCCACGTTTTTGCCCGCGGCGGGCATGGGGGTAAAGGTGGCCCAGCTGGTTTCGGCGGCGTGGCCTTCCTCGTTGCCCACCCAGCGCACATCCCAGCCCACGTCGCTGAAAATGTTGGCCGTCGGCTGCATCTTCCGGGTAATGTCGCCCCAGGTGTGGTCCCAGTCGTAGTACGTGGCGTTGTCGATGCTGCGTTTTTCGCGGGCCCCGCCGTAGTAGCCGTCGCCGCCGTTGGCCCCGTCGTGCCAGCTCATAAACAGGGGCCCGTACTGGCCATACAGCTCCTTGAGCTGGGCCTGGTACATAGCTAGGTATTCGCCCGTGCCGTACTTGGCGCTGTTGCGGTCCCAGGGCGAGCAATACACGCCAAACTGCAAGCCGTTGCGGCGGGCAGCCTGCTCAATCTCGCGCACCAAATCTCCTTTCCCACCGCGGAAAGGGCTTTTGCTGATGTTATATTCCGTGGTTTTGGTGGGCCACAGCGCAAAGCCGTCGTGGTGCTTGGCCACCAGCACAATGCCCCGCAGCCCCCCGGCCTTGGCGGCCTTGATGATCTGGTCGGCGTTAAAATCCGTTGGGTTGAAGGTGGTGGGATTAGCGTCGCCGAAGCCCCATTCCTTGTTCTCAAACGTGGTGGGCGTGAGGTGCATGATGCCGTACACTTCCACCCCGTGCCAGGCCAGCTGCCGGGCCGAGGGCACCGCGCCGTAGGGCTGGGGGGCCCCCGGGGCGGGGGCGTGGGGGCGGGGCTTCGGGGCCCCGCCGGCCAGCAGGGCCGCGCATCCCAGGGCCAAGGCGGCGCGCAAATAGCTTCTCGGCATACGGTTGCAGTAAGAGGTTACGGCCCGCAAGTAACGCAAAGCCGCCGCTAGCGTCCCGCTTTGGGGCCCCCAGGATGCAGAAAAAGCACGGCTAGGGGCCCCGGAGCCCCACCCAATTACCCCAGGTAGGCCATGTCCTCGGCGCTGAGTTGGATGGCGGCGGCCGCCAGGTTTTCGCGCAGGTGCACCAGCGACGACGTGCCCGGGATGGGCAGCAACAGGGGCGACTTGTGCAGCAGCCAGGCAATGTTGAGCTGGGCTTCCGACACGCCGCGCTCCTTGGCCAACGTGGCCAGCTTGTCGCCGGCATTGGGCAGGCCGTGCACCAGCGAGAAGAACGGCACCAGCGGAATGCCGTGCTGCTCGCACAGGGCCAGCACCTCCTCGCCGCCGCGGGTTTCGCCGTGGGCGTCGCGCAGGGTGGTGCGCTGGGCATAGCCGTACATGTTCTCCACGGTGGCAATTTCGCCCATTTTGAGGCCGGTTTCCAGCTCCTCGCGGCTCACGTTGCTCAGGCCCACGTGCTGGATTTTGCCTTCCTTTTGCAGCTCAAACATAGCGCCGAGCTGCTCGTCCAGCGGCACCGCGCCGGGGCCCATCAGGCGCAGGTGCACCAGCTGCACTTGCTCTTGCTTGAGGGTGCGCAGGTTGTTCTCGATGCTCGTGCGCAGGTTCTCGGGCGTGTTGAAGGGCACCCAGCTTTTGTCAGGCCGGCGGGTAGCGCCCACCTTCGTGCAAATCACCAGGTCCTGTGGGTAGGGGTGCAAGGCCTCCACAATCAAGCGGTTGGTGATGTCCTCGCCGTAGTAGTCGGCGGTGTCGATGAAGTTGACGCCGTGGGCCACGGCGGTTTTCAAAATTTCCAGTGCCTGAGGCCGGTCGGCCGGTTCGCCCCACACGCCGGGGCCCGTCAGGCGCATGGTGCCGTAGCCCAGGCGGTTTACGGTGAGGGGATTAGTTGAATTGGCAGCAATGGTGAGTGTAGCAGACATGGTGGGGAGCTAAAATGAAAAAGTAGCGTTACCCCAACAGACGCTTTCGGCCTAGGTTTGCTTTAGGGCCCCGCTTATTTGCGCGCCGGGCCGCTTTTCTGGTACGCCTGAATGATTTCGGCCTCCTCCACCAGCGGGGCTACGTCGATTTCCCGCTCGTGGGCCTTGAGGTAGCGCAACAGTTGGCGGTGCGCGGCCAGGTCCACGTTCAGCGGGTGGCCGCCGCCTACCCCGTGGAAGAGGAACACCAGCAGCGTGCGCGACTTTTGGGCCTGCTTCACCAAATCAACCAGGTACTTGCCGTCCTGGCCGTTGATGCCGTAGCACTCCACGTTGGCCAGGTCCACCTGCCCGGGCGTTTGCAGGCCGGGGGCCACGCCGCGGGCGGCCACAAAATCGCCCTTCAGTTGGTCGTAGAAGTTCACGCCGCCAATCTGCCGGTCGCCGCACGGGAAGGCAAAGGTGCGAGCCGTTTTGCCGTCGATGGCCTGGAGCAGCGTGTTGGTGGCTCGGATTTCGGCCACGGCGCGGCCCACGGTGTACTTGCTCAGGTCGTTGTCGGGCGTCACGAAGCCGCGGCCCGGCAGGCTGCCGTCGCAGGGGTGCACCAGGGCGTGGTTGCCCAGCTCGTGCCCGCGCTGGGCCGCCCGCCGCCACTCGGGCAGCCGCTTGGCCACCACCGGCGCCGCCCCGATGAGGTAAAACGTGCCCCGCAGCTTCAGCGAATCGAGGGCCGGAATGGCGTTGTCGAGGTCGGCGTCGATGGCGTCGTCGTAGGTCAGCACCACGGCGCAGGGCTTGCCGTGCCAGGCGTTGGCGGGGGCCCCCGGGGCGGTTTGGGCGGTGGCCGCGTGGCCGGCCAGTAGCAGGGCCGCGGCCAGCCCGTAGCGGGTGCGCGCCTTGCGCAGGCAATGGGCGGGCAAGGAAAAAAAGGACATTCGGTGGGTAAACAACTTACTAGTGAGGAGCTGGGCTACGGCCGGCGGCCCTTGCCCAGCCACAGGAGGCTGCGCAAGATAAACTGGCTTTGCACGGGGCTGCCGAACGTGGACGACAGCGCGCGGTTGGTGCCGTGCTCGTAGTCCATGTCGTTGTGGCCCATGTTCAGGTACACCATGCGGTAGCGCCGGTTGGCCCAGGCCACGGGGTAGTAGCCTTCGTGCCAGATTTCGTGCGGCTTGGGCCCCGTGCCGAGCGGGAAGCTGCGCGGGTCGATGGCCAGCAAGACGTCGATGTCGGGGTTCTGGCGCAGGTCGCGCGTCCACTTGTACCACTCGTTGGGCGCTGAAACGAAGGTGGCGGGCAGGCCGCGCGTGGCGGGGTGGCGGCGGTCCTGCACGCGCAGGGTGGCGGCGGTGGGCCGCCAGGTGTTGCCCGCGTACTCGCCCGTGCCCAAAAACTGGTTGTGGTACCAGTCCCAGTTCTGCGGGTAGTCCGAGGGCGTGAGGGCAAACGCGGCGAAGTGAAAGCCCATCCAGGCGCCGCCGTGCGCCATGTACTGCTCGAAGGCGGCGCGCTGGGCCGGCTGCTCGGGCCGCGTATCCAAAAACAGCACCACCTGGTAGCGGGCTAGAAAGGCGGCGTTCAGGTTTTGCCAGTTCGAGGTGGTGTCGTAGGCAAAGCCGTGCTGCGCCGCCTGCTGCGGAAACCACTGGTTGGCCTCGCGCACAAAATCGACGTGCGCCAAATCGTGGCGGCCCGTAAAAAATGCAATGACCCGGAAAGCCGGCCCGGGGCCCCGGGCCCCGGCTGGCCCCGCCCAGGCCCCCAGCCCAACCAAGAGTAGTAAGCGCAGCAGTTTCATGAGGCGATCGGGGGAAGTGAGGGGCGAAAAGTACAGCCAGCGCCTCCTTAAGAACGAAACCGCCCCAGCGCGGCGGCCGGGGCGGTTTCGGGTAGTGTTGCGCAAGCAGCGGCTACTGCACGGTCAGTTCGCCTTCGTCCTCGCCCTGCCAGTACTTGATGCGCTTGGCTTCCACGCGCACCAGCACCACGCCCGGCGTATCGAGGCCATCTTTAAACCACTTCTCCAAATCGGGCACCCAATGCTGCTGCATGGTGGCCCGCTGCCGGATGAGGTGCGCGTTGCCCACGATGGAAATATACAGGCCCTTCGGCCCGCTCAGGCCCAGGTTAACGTGCTGGTTTTCGGTAATATCCTTTACGGTGCGTGATTCTTCAAAGGTGAAGTAATACGAGTTGCCGTCGTACTCCACGTCGCCGTTGTTGCTCATGGGCCGGCTGCTGAGCTGGCCCCGGCTAGTGTGCGTGGTGAGCAAAGCAATATCGAGCTTGGCCATTTTAGTGGCAATTTCCTTCAGGGTTTTATCGGCCATGACGCAGGGAGTGGGGAGGGGATGAGCCTTAGCCTACGCGGCGCGGGGCCCCGCAGTTGTGCCGCCCCGCGCTGCCGCCCCCAAACCGCCCAGCGGCAAAAAAGCGGGCCGCCGCCCCACCCCAGCCGGGTTAATTTCGTTAGGGAGGGGCATTCCCAACGCTTTCCTCATGCCCACTTTCCCTGATTCTTCCGCCGGCCGGCCGGCGGCTACCTACTGGCCGGTGCTCGGCTTTGCTGCCCTGGCCGGCATGCGCAGCGCCGTGGCCCCCACGCTGCTCAGCCACTACCTGGTGCGCCACCCGGCCCCGGCGCTGGCCGGTTCGCCGCTGCGGCTGTTGCAGCAGCCGGCCGTGGCCGTCGCCCTGGAGCTGGCCGCCACCCGCGAGTTCATGCACGATAAAAACCCCGGCGCGGCCCCCCGCACCGCTCCCCGCGGCCTGGGCCTGCGCACCTTGGGCAGCGCGCTGGCCGGCGCCACTTGGTGCCAGGCCACTGGCCAAAGCCCCTGGCGCGGGGCCCTGCTGGGCGGCCTGGGCGCGGCCGCGGCCACGTTTGGCTGGTACCGGCTGCGCAAGGCCATCACCGAAAAAACTGCCTTGCCGCCCACCACGGTGGGCCTGGGCGAAGACGTGCTGCTGTGGGCCGCCGGCGCGGTGCTGCTGCGCTACCTGCCGCCGCCCGCCCCCGCTAGGTAAGCGTGGTTCGGCCGGCTTGGCACCTGCCCGCTGCTGCCGGTATTTGCTGCCGCCGCACCGGGCCCCACCGCCGGCTAATTGCCCAGCCGGAAATCCGCTACGCTGTTCTGCGTCAGGCTAATATTCTCAAACCGGCTGGTGGTACCCGTGTCGATGGGGCACTGCGCGCTCACCCCGGCCCACAGCTTGGCGGGGTAGTCGTTTTTGTAGAGGCGCACCAGCTGCCAGGTTTTGTTGTCGAGCGAGTAGTAGCTGCCGATGGTGCGGGTGTCCGAAGAGATTTTCATGTACGCCGTGGGGGCCGTCACCACGTCGTGGTTGTTGTCGTCGGACGTGCCGATGGTGCGCACCGACACGATGCGGTGGCGCCCGCGCTCGTCCTGCTCGAAGCAGTGCTTTTGCCAACGCCGGTCGTTTACGTACACGTACAGCACGCCGGCATTGTAGAGCCCCTTCGCCGTGAAGCCGGGCGTTACCTTCGCTACCAGCGTAAAGGGCTTGGTGTTATCCACTTGCGCCAGCAGCATGGGGGCCGTGTTGTTGGAGAGCTTGTTATCGTTGGGGTCGCAGAAAAAGTCCTTCTTCGCGCCCACCCGAAATGCCATCCGGCCCTGGGCATCGGTCTTGGTCAGGGTATCGGCCCCGTTCACGGCCTTGGTGAAGTGGATGCCCGCCAGCTGAATATCGCAGGGCTTGCCGCTCACGCGGGCTGTGTCCTGAGCGGCCGTGCTGCCGGCCGAAGCCAGGGTAGGGGCCGCGGCCGTGGCGGCCGTGTCCAACGTTTTGGGCTCGGTGCAGCCTGCCAGCAGGAGTAGCAGGGTCGGCAACAAGGGGGCAGCGTGTTTCATGCGTATCAAAGGGAAAAAGGATGAGCGGTGCGGCGGTAGATAAGCGTAAGAATAGGCAATAATCCGCCTCCGTCGCTGCCACCTACCTCAAGCAGCTGCGCATCGCGCTCGGCCCACCCGCATGGGTGGAGCCCTCGTGACCCGTGCCGCCCTGCCCCCTCTAGGCTCGGAGGGTAGGGCGGCACGGGAGAAAAGATAACGTTATGAGTCTAGCGCGGGATAACTCGCGCTGGTTTAACAGAGCCCGAAAACGGCTGGAAGGCTGCTGTGACAGGCTGCGCATCACGTTTCCATCTCTCCACCGCCGCGGTCGAAGCTTGAGGCAGCTTGGAGTAGCTTTTGTGCGGGCTGCGTGGGTGCACGATGCCAATCTAGGGTAGCGTATAGTTGAGGCCGGGACCGCTTCCGTGCCGCGCAATTAGTCCCCGCTCTACTAAAATGGCGAGTATTTTTTTAACTGTCGGGGCAGGAATGGCCAGGCGTTTGGCAACAACTCCCGACCGGCAGCCGGGGTTATTTTCAATAAATAGTAGAATGGCCTTTTCGCGGGGCTGCAGCTGGCTTTCCGCGCCAGTAGCCATCAGCTTTTGCAAGAGCATCTGCTGCACGTTGCCCAAAGCACTGAAAAAGAAGGTGAGCCACGACGAGATATTTTCACCCGGCCGCTGCGACTGACACCGCTGCAACTCGCGGTAATACTCGGTTTTGCGGCTCTCTATCTCGTGCTCCAGGCTCACGTACTGAATCCAGACGTAGCCTTGTTTCAGCAGGAGCAGGGTGGCCAGCAGGCGACTAAGCCGCCCGTTGCCGTCCTGAAACGGGTGGATGCTCAGAAACTCGTAGCAGAACAGGGCGCACTTCACCAGCGGGTGCGTGGCCGTATCCTGCGCATACCAGGCCAGCAGCGCCCGCATGGCATCCTCGGTGGCGATGCCCGGCGCGGTGGTCGCAAAAACCAGCCGCTTCGTGCCGTCGGGCAGGCTGGCCTCTACGGAGTTGGGGTGCTGCTTGTAGTTGCCCCGGTGCCACTCGTCCTTGCGGCTGAAACGCAGCAATTGGCTGTGCAGGCCTTTTAGGCTGTTTTCGGTGAGGTCGATGTCGGCGTAGGCGTCCGCAATCAAGTCCAGTACCTGGAAATAGCCCACCACCTCCTGCGAATCCCGGTCTTCCAGCTTCGTAATGTCGGTGTTGCGCAGCAGCACGTCCACCTCCGCGTCGCTCATGCGTGAGCCCTCAATGCGCGTCGAAGCGCCCACGCTGCGCACCGTGGCAATCGCCTTGAGTTGCTTCAGGCTCTGGCCCTCGCGCCGCTCAATGGCCGACCACGACGCATCAAACCTATCGAGCTTGCTCACCGCCGCCAGCAACCCCCAATCCAGCGTGACCGCCACCGTGTGTACCTGCGTTTCCATGCCGCAAAAGTACGCGCTGCCCGCCGCCCCAGATACGATACGATACGATAGGAGCTAGTAGCGATACGATAGCGCCCACCGTCCCCGCGCCTCCCACCGCCGCTGCCGAAACCTAGTGTGCCTCAGCGCCGCCCCCGACTGCCCCCTGCGCCCGTCCCAGTGCCCCTGGCGCCTCTTGGAGCCGCTGGGGAAGCTGGGAGTGTCTTGGAGTTGCATTCGGCTGGCGCGGAGGAGCGGTGCCTCGTTACGCACAACACCCTGCCCTTCCTAGGTGGGGGAGGCAGGGTGTTGTGCGTCTTTCTATTTAATAGATAGCGGTAGGTTTGATTAAATCAAACTACTAGTTATTTAACATTTTTCCATAAAATTTGTAAATAAAATTGTGTCTGTCTTTCTTTTTAATTGCTGATAGGCGATAGTCATCCTGTAGAAGCTCCCATAATTTGGTGTGGTTGCTGGGTAACAAGTTTTTAGATTTTAATTCTCTCAGTACTTCTTCCGTCTCAAGTATTTTGATGTCATAATTAGAAGCTTTTGAATCAATCATTGCCGCAATATCATCACCGTATTTCATGGCAGTGCGAAGTTCATCCCAAGTCAAGCCTATGTTATCGTATACTTTAGGTCTTAATGCAAGGGGTTGCCCGCTTATAGCTTTTAAGAAATTAGGAGTGGCTATGCCTCCATTATGTGCAGCAGCACATCTCACTTTGTAAATTTTAACCCACTCCTTAGCTTGTTGCCCGAAATCGATACCATAGTATTCAGATGCATATTTAATCATGTCTGGAACGGTAGATGTTCGCAGAATGGGAGCTGCTAGCGCTTCGCCGACAGACGTTAATTTTATTGGGTTCGCTATATCATTTATATTACTTGTGTAACCATTTGATGCTGTATGGTAAAGAGTGATTTGTTTTAAGTAAGTTTCTAGGAAAGAAGTGTATAGGACAAGCAGATGCAGACGGTTTCTATCCATATAGGTTGGAAGCCACAGTAAAGTGTCTTTTACTTTCTGCGAGTGCATTGTGTAATTAAATGAACACGGAATGACTTGAGCCGAAATGTCATCGGGATTCTTGCCATTAAGTTGACTCATTAAACTATCAGCACTCATCTGTTGAGTCCAATAGACTCTAGATAGTTCTTGGGTTTTATCTCGAAAGTCCCGAAAAGCAAGAGTGCTTTCCCATACAGTATTTATTCCCATGCCTGTGAGTTGTTAATTAAATGGATTGTGATTTAAAAAAATGTTGCTAATTCAACAATGCAGCTCTTGCATATTCTGTCCACATCCAAAGTAATGCAGGTTTAAAGAAGCTTGATGAGGGTTTTAGAATTAATAGGAGCAGATACAATGCTTACTTCAATCAAGCCAGCTTTAACTATACGGTTTGTACACTGCATGCCCTCATATTTTTGGCCAGCTATATGATTGCATGATATATAATCACCTTTACAAATGCTGCACATAGATTCGATTGCAACACCTGTAACACTTCCACCTTTTAATTCTCCACTTGCTATTCTTTTGTAAGTATCTACATCGGTAATGCGACCTTCATCAATGAGTAAGCCCGTATCATCAATTTTTAAAGTGCACCATCCAACTATTTGAGGCTGGTGTTCCAATAAGATTGGAAATGGTAATTCGGGATAGGGGCTTTGTGTCCTAAGGCAGTCAGCAAGGGCACTAGAAAGCGAGTGAGAATCTGCTTTTAATTCCTTAACGGCACTATCTGCAACGGGGTGGTTTAAATAATTTACAGTTTGGTTAGTAGTAGTATTATTTATGATAATAGTATTTGGCTCTGCTTTCTTAAGCTGATTCTTATCTAATAGCTTTTGTATCCAATTAGCAATAAGTGTTGTCGCTATTGTTATCGGAATACCAATTAACAATAAATTTGCGGGGTCAGCGAGAAAACTTGTTTCTCCTTTTTTAAATATATACTGATACTTAATATCCTTGGGTAATAAAGTGACATCGTGTCCAGCAGTCCTTAAAGTTTTGACTAATATCAAAACTTCTTTGTCTAAGAATTTCTGCCCAGGGAATAGTGAGTCATAAGGGGTGAATGACTCAATTGAAATTTGTTGCATATGTTGGTTTAGCCGGTAAAAAGAAAGAGGTAGTGCTCGGGAAAAATAGCACTACCTCTTTAATTGAAAATAATCGTTCTTCCTACATATTCCGCCGGTACTGCCCGCCGACCTCAAACAGCGCGTTCGTAATCTGGCCCAGCGAGCAGTATTTCACCGTTTCCATCAGCTCGGCGAAGAGGTTGCCGTTGGCCACGGCGATTTGCTGGAGCTGCTTGAGGCGCGCCGGGGCCTGGTCGGCGTTGCGCTGGTGCAGCAGGGTGAGCATGTCGATTTGGTACTGCTTTTCCTCCTCCGTGGCGCGGATGACTTCGGCCGGCACCACCGTGGGCGAGCCCGTGGACGAGAGGAAGGTGTTCACCCCGATGATGGGGTACTCACCGGTGTGCTTCAGCATCTCGTAGTGCATGCTTTCCTCCTGGATTTTGCCGCGCTGGTACATGGTTTCCATGGCCCCGAGCACGCCGCCGCGCTCCGTGATGCGGTCAAATTCGAGCAGCACCGCCTCTTCCACCAAGTCGGTCAGCTCCTCGATGATGAAGGAGCCTTGTAGCGGGTTTTCGTTCTTGGCCAGGCCCAGCTCGCGGTTGATGATGAGCTGAATGGCCATGGCCCGGCGCACCGATTCCTCGGTAGGCGTGGTGATGGCCTCGTCGTAGGCGTTGGTATGCAAGGAGTTGCAGTTGTCGTAGATGGCGTACAGGGCCTGCAACGTGGTGCGGATGTCGTTGAAGTCGATTTCCTGGGCGTGCAGGCTGCGGCCCGAGGTCTGGATGTGGTACTTCAGCATCTGGCTGCGGGCGTCGGCGCCGTACTTCAGCTTCATGGCTTTGGCCCAAATGCGGCGCGCTACTCGCCCAATGACAGCGTATTCGGGGTCGATGCCGTTGGAGAAGAAGAAGCTCAGGTTGGGCGCGAAGTCGTTGACGCTCATGCCGCGGCTCACGTAGTATTCCACAAACGTGAAGCCGTTGCTGAGCGTGAGGGCCAGCTGGGTAATCGGATTGGCCCCCGCCTCGGCAATGTGGTAGCCCGAGATGCTGACGGAGTAGAAGTTACGCACCTTCTCGGTGATGAAATACTCCTGCACGTCGCCCATCAGGCGTAGGGCAAATTCGGTGCTGAAAATGCAGGTGTTCTGGGCCTGGTCTTCCTTGAGAATGTCGGCTTGCACGGTGCCGCGCACCTGCGTCAGGGTCTTGGCCTTGATGGTGGCGTACACGTCGGGGGGTAGGACCTGGTCGCCGGTTACGCCGAGCAGGCGCAAGCCCAGGCCGTCGTTGCCGGCCGGCAGCTCGCCCTGGTAGCGGGGGCGGGGCTGACCCAGCGCCGCGTAAATACCGTCAATTTTGGCCTCTACTTCCTCCGTCAGGCCGTTTTCGGCGATGTACTTCTCGCAGTTCTGGTCGATGGCCGCGTTCATGAAAAACGCCGCCAGCGTAGCCGCCGGGCCGTTGATGGTCATCGAAACCGAGGTGGTCGGGGCGCTCAAATCGAAGCCCGAATACAGTTTCTTGGCATCGTCAAGGCAGGCAATGCTCACGCCCGCGTTGCCGATTTTGCCATATATGTCGGGCCGGTGGTCGGGGTCCTCGCCGTAGAGTGTCACCGAGTCGAAGGCCGTGCTCAGGCGCTTGGCGGGCAGGCCCATGCTCACGTAGTGGAAGCGCCGGTTGGTGCGCTCGGGGCCCCCTTCGCCGGCAAACATGCGGGTCGGGTCTTCGCCCTCGCGCTTGAACGGGAACACGCCCGCCGTGTAGGGAAACTCGCCGGGGAAATTCTCCTGCATGGCCCAGCGCAGGCGGTCGCCCCAGCCGGTGTAGCGCGGCACCGATACCTTCGGTATCATATTGCCCGACAGTGACTTGGTGTGCGTCTTTACCCGAATCTCCTTGCCCCGCACCGAATACACGTACTCGGGGTTGCGGTAGTTTTGCAGGGTAGATTCCCAATTTTCCAGGATGGCCTGGCTGTCGGCATCGAGCCGGCGCAGCTGGGTTTGCTTGTTCTTGTTGAACTCCTCGATGGTGCCGGCCGGGCTGTTTTTATCGGCCCCGTAGTGCTCTTCGAGCTTAGCAAATGCGCCGGCCACCTCCGCAATGTGGGCCTGCTCGCGCACGCGCTGGTCGTAGGCGCGGTTGCTTTCGGCGATTTCGGAGAGGTAGCGCGTGCGGTTCGGCGGGATGATGTAAATCTTCTCCGAGTCCGAGGTGCTGGTTTCCAGGTGCGAGTTGAAGGTGGCGCCGGTCTTGGTTTCCAGCATCTGGAGCACTGCCCGGTACAGCCGGTTCATGCCGGGGTCGTTGAACTGCGAGGCGATGGTGCCAAAAACGGGCATCGTGTCGGTGGGCGAGTCCCAGCGGTTGTGGTTGCGCTGGTACTGCTTGCGCACGTCGCGCAGCGCATCGAGGGCCCCGCGCTTGTCAAACTTGTTGAGGGCAATGACGTCGGCAAAATCGAGCATGTCGATTTTTTCCAGCTGCGTGGCTGCGCCGTACTCGGGCGTCATCACGTAGAGGCTGGCGTCGGAGTGCTCGATAATCTCGGTATCGCTCTGGCCGATACCACTGGTTTCCAGAATGATAAGGTCGTAGTTGGCGGCCTTCACCACATCCACCGCATCCTGCACGTACTTGCTCAGGGCCAGGTTGCTCTGGCGCGTGGCCAGGCTGCGCATGTACACCCGCGGCGAGTTGATGGCGTTCATCCGAATCCGGTCGCCGAGCAGCGCGCCGCCGGTTTTGCGCTTGCTGGGGTCCACGGAAATGATGGCGATGGTCTTGTCGGGGAAGTCCATCAGAAAGCGCCGCACCAGCTCATCCACGAGGCTCGATTTGCCCGCGCCGCCCGTGCCCGTGATGCCCAGGATGGGGGCTTTTTTGGCTGTTAGCTGAGAGCTGTCAGCCGTTGGCTTCTCGCCAGCACCTGCGCTATCGGCTAGTGAGGCGCGCACTTTTTCAAATTCCTCGGGGAAGTTTTCGGCCGCCGAAATCAGGCGGCCGATGCTGCGGGCATCTTTTTCCTGCACGTGGCTGGCCTCGCCGTTTAGGTTTTGGCCGGTGGGGAAGTCGGCCTGTTCCAGCAGGTTGTTAATCATGCCCTGCAGGCCCATGGCGCGGCCATCGTCGGGCGAGTAGATGCGGGTGATGCCGTAGTCCATGAGGTCGGCAATCTCGGTGGGCAGAATCACGCCGCCGCCGCCGCCGAAGAGCTTGATGTGGCCCGCGCCGCGCTCCTTCAACAGGTCGTGCATGTACTTGAAGTACTCGTTGTGCCCGCCCTGGTAGCTGGTGATGGCAATGGCCTGGGCATCTTCCTGAATGGCGCAGTCCACGATTTCCTGCACCGAGCGGTTGTGGCCCAGGTGAATCACCTCGGCGCCGCTGCTCTGGATGATGCGGCGCATGATGTTGATGGCGGCGTCGTGCCCGTCAAATAGCGCGGCGGCCGTGACGATGCGAACGTGGTTTTTGGGCTTGTAGGGCGCGGTGGGAGCGGGATGCATGGGAGAGGATGTGAGGCGAGGATAAGGCGCAACTCCGGGCTGGTAGGGGCCCTGAAAACGGCGCGTCTTTTAGGCAACAAAGGTACGGCGGGGCCGGCCGGGGCGTTGGGCCCAGGCAAATACGCCAGTGCAAGCGGCTCACGTAGCGACGCTGCGATAGGCTTCAAGCCGTAACGAATTATTGGTCAGAACGAGCGGAATTTGGCCAACGGTGGCAAGCGCCGACTGGATAGCGTCAAGGTCTTGCTCTCCCGGTTGCTCCGTGAGGTAGCGCGGGAATTCCAGCCACTCAATTTCCCGGTACGCATGCCAGCCGCGCGGCTTACCGCTAATCATGGCCTCCATTGCCTGGTCGTAGTAATCGAACCGGTACTCCGTATCCGCATCTATGCGGAGCAAACGGCCGGTAGGCTCCTCCTCCCATATCAGCTTGACTTGACACTCTTTAATAAGGCTGTGGTGTGCTACCAAGGTGTGAAGCAGTTTCACCCATTTCGCGTTGCTCAAAAAGCCAACCAGTGCACGTTCACTTACCACCCGGTCGAGAAAATCATCTCCCCGAAAGGTTTCTAAGCTATGCTTGCGGTTGAAGTGCGTGTACGGCATTGGTGCAATGCAAAAGGGGCCTGCAGCAGCTTGCGCAAATACGCCCGCTGCCCCGCCAATAGGGCCCCACGCCCGGCCGGTTTGCCTGCGTCGCGGGTGGGGCCGTTGGGCGCGGCGAGGGTACGCCGGTAGCCCGGGGCCCTACATTTCAGTCGGGGCTGGCGGTGGTGATATATAAGCTCAGACTCATCGGCTGCACCTGCCAGGCGTCTTCTGACTTGTGCCGGAACACCAGGCGGTGAGTAGCTGAGAAGGCGGCCGGAACCAGAACGCTGGGCCAGCCGCGCCAGGTAGTAGGCTTGCCCGGCGTGGGCTGGCCGGCCAGCCATTCCAGCGTTACGGCCACCCGCGTTTCGGCACCCACGTTCACGTTGTAGGGGCGCAAATCGATGTGCTGCCAGCCCCGCGCCGAGTCGGGTACGGCGAACTGCACATCCTGCGTGAGCAGGCTGGCGGCCGGGTGATTATCGGCATCCACAGTCCGCACATTGAGCCGAAACCGCACGCCCTGAAACCGCGACTGGCTGATGAACACATGCGCGTCTTCGATAAAGCTGTGGGGGTGCACGCGCAGAATAGCCCCGCCTTCGCGGCCCAGCCTGGCCGAGGGGAGGGTATCGGCTCGCGTGTGAAAATTGCAGACAACGCCGCCGCCAGTGGCCTCGCGGCCCACGCGGCGGCGCTTCCAGGTGGCGGCTTTCACCACCACTTCGCTCAGCGCCTGCGCCTGCGGGGCCAGCAGCACCTCGGGCAGCTGGCGCAGCGCGGCCAGGGGTAGGCGGCGCGACTGGTAGCCCACGCACGACACCACTAGCGTATCGGCAGGCGCCGCGCCCATTTGGGCCGGCTGGAAGCTGCCCTGCGCATCGGCCACGGTGCCCAGGGGCCGGCCGGGCACCCCCACCGAAGCGTAGGGCACGGGCTGGTGGGTGCGGGCATCCACCACGCGCACGCCGGGGCCCGACTGGGCGGCTCCGCTGAGGGCGACGCCGCAAAAAAGACCAATTAGACAGAATTGGGCCAGAAAACGCATAAAGATTCGAAAGCGAACCCCACCATTGGGGCTGGTTGGTAGAGCGCTTTGGCACGGTGAGCGTTGCAAGGCAATGGCCACCTGCGCTTTCGCAAATCCAGCCGCAGCCCCGGTAGCTTGGGACGAACGGGGTAATTTGAAATTGTAGAATAGCGCGTTAGGGCCCCAGGCCAGTAGTGTGGCCCCAGAATAAAATTCGCGCGTAATGTTCCGCTTTTTTACTTATAGGAGAAAGCCAGGGGCCCCAAACCCACCGGAAAAGCTCAAACGAAAACAGCCGGCCTACCCCTTGGGTAGACCGGCTGCTGCATTGGTTTCAGGCGCTGCTAGGCGGCCACCGGTTCCTTGGCGGCTTTGGCCTTTTTCACGTCCGGAATCAGGTTGTGCGGGTTGATGACGAACTTCTTCGCCACGCCGCTGTCGAACTCGGCGTAGCCCTTGGGGGCCTCGTCGAGGCTGATGATTTCCACGTTCACAGCCTTGGCAATCTGCACCTTGTCGTACAGAATGGCCTGCATGAGCTGGCGGTTGTAGCTCATTACGGGCGTTTGGCCGGTGTGGAAGGAGTGGCTCTTGGCCCAGCCCAGGCCGAAGCGGATGCTCAGGTTGCCGGTTTTGGCGGCTTTGTCCTCCGCGCCGGGGTCGGCGGTGACGTACAGGCCGGGGATGCCGATGGAGCCGCCCGCACGGGCAATTTCCATGAGCGAGTTGAGCACGGCGGCGGGCACCTCGGTTTTGGCCTGGGTGCCGTGGCCGCTGGCCTCAAAGCCCACGCAGTCGATGGCGCAGTCCACCTCGGGCACGCCCAGGATGTTGGCAATCTGGTCGGCCAGGTTGGCGTCCTCGTTCAGGTCCACCGTTTCGCAGCCAAAGGAGCGGGCGTGCGCCAGGCGCGCCTTGTTCATGTCGCCCACAATTACCACGGCCGCACCCAGCAGCTGCGCCGAGGCGGCGGCCGCCAGGCCCACCGGGCCCGCGCCGGCCACGTACACCGTGGTGCCGGGGCCCACGCCGGCCTTTACGGCGCCGTGGAAACCGGTGGGGAAAATGTCGCTCAGCATGGTCAAGTCGCGGATTTTCTCCATCGCCTGGTCCTTGTTCGGGAATTTCAGCAGGTTAAAATCGGCGTAGGGCACCATCACGTACTCGGCTTGGCCGCCTACCCAGCCGCCCATGTCCACGTAGCCGTAGGCGCCACCGGCGCGGCCCTCGTTCACGGTCAGGCAGATGCCTGTTTGCTGCTCCTTGCAGGTGCGGCAGCGGCCGCAGGCCACGTTGAAGGGCACCGACACGAGGTCGCCCTTTTTCAGGAATTCTACGTCCTCGCCGGCTTCCACCACTTCGCCCGTGATTTCGTGGCCCAGCACCAGGCCCGCGGGGGCCGTGGTGCGGCCACGCACCATGTGCTGGTCGGAGCCGCAAATGTTGGTGGATACTACTTTGAGAATAACGCCGTGGGTTATTTTACGACCCTTGGGATTTTTTAGCTCTGGAAAATCAATGCTTTGCACCTCGACTTTGCCGGGGCCCAAATAAACGACGCCTCTGTTGCTGGCCATGTTGCTGGGGGTTGGGTGGGAAAAAGTGCTGGGCGCGGGGGCCCTGCGGCTAGCGGTTGGCCACGGCCACGCGGCCGGCTTCGGCCACGATGTGGTCGTTCTCCACCGAGTCGCCGGATACGCCGATGGCGCCCACGATGCGGCCCGTGCTATCGGCGATGGGGATGCCGCCGGGGAAGGTGATGAGGCCGGTATTGGAGTGCTCGATGTTGAACAACGGACCGCCGGGCTGCGAAATCTTGCCCAAGTCGCCGGTGGGCATGTCGAAGAAGCGGGCCGTCTTGGCCTTCTTGATGGAGATGTCGAGCGAGCCGAGCCAGGCATCGTCCATGCGGGCGAAGGCCACGAGGTTGGCCCCGGCATCAACCACGGCAATGTTCATCTTAACGCCCAGTTCGAGCGATTTCTGGTGGGCGGCCTGGACGGCGGCTTGGGCTAGTTCGAGGGTAATACCCATGGGGTTTGGAGGGAATATGGTGAGGTGAAACGGACGAGAACAGCATCCGCCTGCTATTGTAACCGGGTTTTTATGGTTCAGGTTGGCCCAGGGGCCCCAAAATGCGCCAATGCCAAAATATTTTGTGGCAAAAACCAAGCGCCCGGGGCCCCACGCCAGCGCCGCCCGCGGTCAGCAAAAAGCCCCGGCGGGTGGGCCGGGGCAGTTTGGGTAAAGAGATTAGGAGCGGTGGGGCCCCCAAGGGGGCTACTTGCCAGCGAAGGCCTTGGCGTCGGCTTCCGTCACGGTGTCGTCGCTCATGATGACGAGGCGCTCGACCACGTTGCGCAGCTCGCGGATGTTGCCGCGCCAGTCCAGCGCTTGCAGGTATTTTAGGGCCCCGGCGTCGATTTTTTTGGGCTTGTTGCCGTAGTCGGCGGCGATGTCGGCCAGGAATTTCTGGATGAGGTCGGGGATGTCGTCGCGGCGGTCGTTCAGGGCCGGCACCTGGATGAGAATGACGGAGAGGCGGTGGTAGAGGTCTTCGCGGAAATTCTTGTCGGCGATTTCCTGCATCAGGTCTTTGTTGGTGGCGGCCAGCACGCGCACGTTCACCGAAATCTCTTTTTCGCCGCCTACGCGGGTGATTTTGCTTTCCTGCAGCGCGCGTAGCACCTTGGCCTGGGCCGAGAGGCTCATGTCGCCAATTTCGTCCAGAAACAGCGTGCCGCCGTCGGCCTGCTCAAACTTGCCGATGCGCTGCTTCACGGCCGAGGTGAACGAGCCTTTTTCGTGGCCAAACAGCTCGCTCTCAATGAGCTCGGACGGGATGGCGGCGCAGTTCACTTCCACCAGGGGGCCCTGGGCGCGGGAGCTTAGCTCGTGCAGTTGGCGGGCCACCATCTCCTTGCCCGCCCCGTTGGGGCCCGTGATGAGCACGCGGGCGTCGGTGGGGGCCACTTTTTCGATGGCCTTGCGAACGGCCCCCAGCGCCGCCGACGAGCCAATCATGGCCGAGCCTTTGGTGACGGAGAGCTTCTTTTTCAGGGTCTTGGTTTCCGTCACCAGCTTGGTGCGGTCCAGGGCGTTGCGTACCGTGATGAGCAGGCGGTTGAGGTCGGGCGGCTTGGGCAGGAAGTCGTAGGCGCCTTTTTTGGTGGCTTCCACGGCGGTTTCGATGTTGCCGTGGGCCGATACCATGATGAAGGCCGTGTCGGGCGACAGGCCCTGGGCGCGGCTGAGCACCTCCAGGCCGTCCATTTTGGGCATCTTGATGTCGCAGAGCACCAGGTCGTACTTGTGCTGGATGAGCAGGTCGAGCCCGGCGGGGCCGTCCTCGGCCTGGTCCACGGTGTAGTTTTCAAACTCCAGAATCTCCTTCAGCGTGTTGCGGATGGCTTTTTCGTCGTCGATGATGAGGATGCGGGGCATGAGCAGGCGGGGAGCGGGGGAAGGGAAAGCAACCAGAACGGGTATGTACGGATTTTGCGTACGTGCTGGGTCTTAAGAGTGTCTTAAATAAAAAAACGGCCGCCCCTGCCAAAGCAGGAGCGGCCGCCAAAACTAGGCAATGCGCCGGTAAGCCGGGTTCTGTCCGGGGCCCGGGGGCCCCGTCTCCACCATTTATCTAGGCCAGTCCTCGCGGAAAGGCTCCATCGACCTACCCGCGGACCCGAGCGGGCCGCCCGTTGCCCGCCGGCCGAAGCCAGCGCGCGTGTCCGCTTATTTGGTCTTTCAACCCCTGAGGTTTACCCAGCCGGGT
Organism: Hymenobacter nivis; assembly: GCF_006439025.1. Taxonomy (GTDB): domain Bacteria; phylum Bacteroidota; class Bacteroidia; order Cytophagales; family Hymenobacteraceae; genus Hymenobacter; species Hymenobacter nivis_A. The sequence continues at coordinate 125,100 of NZ_RCYZ01000007.1, read as the reverse complement.
CGGTTACCCGCCCGCTGGTGCGCTCTTACCGCACCTTTTCACCCTTACCCACTCGCGTAGGCGGTTATTTTCTGTGGCACTGGCTGTCCCGGCCCGATTGGCCGGTCCTTCCCGTTAGGAAGCAGGGTGCCCTGCGTTGCCCGGACTTTCCTCGCCGGGTTGCCCCGCCGCGGTGGAGTGGCGCACTGCTTGCGGGCAAAGGTAGGGCCCCCGCCCCAGCTTGTTGCGGCTAACCCTAGCGGGACGGCCCGTCGGTAGATATTTTGATAACAAAAATGAACAAAGCCCCAGGGGGGGGGCCCTAGCGATTGGGCCATCCCCCTGGGGCTTTGCTAAATGGTTGGGGCTTTTACCTACCGCCGGGCCGCCCCGACGGGGCTAGCCGCAACCGCTCTACTAATAAAGTGGGCTTCTTTACTTCAGCCGCACCAGCGTGGCGCCGTAGCCGAACTTCTCTTTGCGCGAGTCCTCGAAGAACTTGATGTCCTTGTTGCGGCTTAGCTGGCGGTGGATTTCCTTGCGCAGCGTGCCGTTGCCCATGCCGTGGATGAACACGATTTCGTGCATGTTGGTGGCCAGGGCCCTCACCAGCGCGTCTTCAAAGGCGTCGAGCTGAATGCGTAGGATGGCCGTGTTGCTCAGCTCCTCGGTGTTGTCGGGGCGCAGGGCCTCGAAGTGCAGGTCGAATTCGTGGGGCGGGGCCACCACGGGCGCGGCGGGCTTGGGGGCCGCGGCGGCTACTACGGCGGCCGGCTTGGCGGGCGCGTCGCCGGTGAGCTGGGCGCGCAGGGCCGCCGCGTCGATGCCAGCCGGGGCCTTAGCGGCTTCGGAAGCGGCGGGGGTTTCCTGGGCCAGCTTTTCGGGGGCGATGGCCGCGGCGGCTCGCTCGTCGAGCTGGAACAGGTAGGCATCGGCGCCGATGACCGGGGCCGGGCGGCGGCTGGCGTAGAACGTGCTGGCTTTGAAGCCCTGACGCTTGTTGATCAGCTCATAGGCCGCGTCGCCGTTGTGGCGGTGGGGCAGGAGCTGCACTACGGCGGCGGGCCAGGTTTCAAAGTCCTTCAGGTGCAGGAACGCCAGGGGCCGGGTGCTGGCCTTGGGGCCCAGCTGGCCGGCGGCCAGGGCCCGGTAGGGGCGGGCCGGGGTTTCCTCGCCGTAGGTGTACAGCACGTCGGCCTCGGTGTTGTTGATGAGCGTGACGCCCAGCAGCTCAGGCGACTGGTTGACCAGGGCCAGGAACAGGCCCTTGGCGGCCGGGGCCGCGCCGGCCGATGGCACCTTGCCGCCGGGGGCCTTGGCCGCGGCGGGGCCGCTACTGGCCACGGCGGCCAGGGCCTCGGCCAGCGTGGGGGTGGCCTTGGCGGCGTTGGCCGCCGTGGGCTTGGGAATGCTGCTGCGGTCTTTCTTGCTGGCGTTGGCGTTGCGGCCGGGCTGCTGGCCGGGGCCGTAGGTGGGGGCGGCGCGGTTGAAGCTCTTGCTTTCGTCGGCGGCCACCACCACCACTTCGCGGCGCAGCACGGGGATGGTGAAATCGTTGTCGATGGCCACTTCCACCAGCTCGCTGTCGAGCAGGCGGGTCACGATGCCTTCTTCGGTGCCGGTAAGCAGGCGTACTCTATCTCCTACGTTCATGGTATTCGGGGCAGAAATTGGGTGCGGGCAGCGGCCCCGGGGAAAGGTCGGGTGCGCCCCGCAAAGGGGTGAATCGGTAAAAATACGAGGCCCGGGGGCCGAACGGGTTGCGCCCGGCCGGCTGGGGCCCCAACGGCTATACGGACAAACTGCCGCCGAGCGCCAAAACCCGGGGCCCCCACCACGCCAAAAAGCCCGGCCACGCCCCCGCAAAAGGCAAAAAATTCACCTCATCGTTCTGTGTGTGCCCTATCTTTGCCTACCTATGCAATCGTTGCCAATAGCGAAATAATCGCCTTCGACTTTCTTAATTCAACCCCCATGAAAATACTTCGACTCTTTGCGGGCCTGCTGCTGAGCCTCGCGGCGCTGGCCGCGCAGGCGCAGGTCGTCACGGTGCAGCCCACGTTTTTCACCGCCGATACGCCCATTACCCTAACCTTCGACGCTGCCCAAGGCAACGCCGGCCTGGCGGGCTCGGGCGGGCCGGTGTACATCTGGACCGGGGCCGTGACCGACAAGAGCGCCAACCAGGGCGACTGGAAAGGGGGCCCCCGGGTCAATTTCAACCAGCCCGACCCGGCCGCGCTGATGACGGCGCTCGGCAACGACAAGTACACCATCACCTTTACGCCGCGGGCGTTCTACGGCCTCGCCGCCACCGACCAACTCCTGAAGCTGGGCATGGTGTTCCGCAGCGGCGACGGCGCGAAGGTGGGCCGGGGCCCCGGCGGGGCCGACATTTTTGTGGACGCGCAGGTGGCCGCCCTGGCCGTGCGCATCACGCAGCCGGTGCCCGCCACCGCCGGCAACCCGCAGTTTGTGGCCCTGAACCAGCAGGTGGCCGTGGCCGGCACGGCCTCGGCCGCCGCCACGCTCACGCTTTACCTCAACGGCACGCAGGTGGCCCAGCAGGCCAACGCCACGGCCTTGAGCACTACTGTGACCATCACCCAAACGGGGAATAACGTGCTGCGCCTGACGGCCACCGCCGGCGGCCAAACCGTGGAGGATACCCAGACACTGGTGGTGCGCCCGGCCGCCCCGGCCACCGCCGCGCTGCCCGCCGGGGCCCGGCCCGACGGCATTACCTACATCAACGGCGGCACGTCGGCCATCCTGAGCCTGAGCGCGCCGGGCAAGCAGTTTGTGTACGTGGTGGGGGAGTTCAATAACTGGCAGCCGACCACGGCGGGCTTCATGAACCAAACGGCCGATAACCTGAGTACCACGCCCGCCACGGTGGCCGCCACCGGTCGCTGGTGGGTGCAGATTGACGGCCTCACGGCGGGCCAGGAGTACGCCTACCAGTTTCTGGTGGATGGCCAGCTGCGCGTGGCCGACCCGTACTGCGAGAAGATTCTGGACCCAAACTCCGACGGGGGCATCCCGGCCGCCACGTACCCCAATTTGAAGGCGTACCCGACCGGCAAAACCACGGGTATCGTGTCGGTGCTGCAAAGCAACCAGGCGGCCTACGCCTGGCAAACCACCAACTTCCAGCGCCCGGCCCGCACCAATATGGTGACGTATGAGCTGCTGGTGCGCGACTTCGTGGGGGCCCACAATTACCAAACCTTGCGCGACACGCTGGGCTACCTGCAGCGCCTGGGCGTGAACGCCATCGAGCTGATGCCCGTCAACGAGTTCGACGACAACGAGAACTGGGGCTACAGCCCCGATTTCTACTTCGCGCCCGACAAGTACTACGGCACCAAAACGGCCCTCAAGCAATTCATTGACGAGTGCCACCGCCGCGGCATTGCCGTGGTGCTCGACATGGTGCTGAACCACTCCACCGGCCAGAGCCCCATGTTCCAGCTCTACGCCAACGGCGACAACCCCGCTGCTAACAACCCCTGGTTCAACGTGGGGGCCCCGCACCCTTATAGCGTGTACAACGACCTGAACCACGAGAGCCCCTACACCAAGTACTTCAGCAAGAAGGTGATGCAGTTCTGGCTCCAGGAGTACCACATCGACGGCTACCGGTTCGACCTGGCCGGGGGCTTCACCAACAAGGCTACCACCGAGGCCACCTACGCCGACTACGACCAGTCGCGCATCGACATCTGGAAGGACTACTACCAAACGCTGGTAGCCACCGACCCCACCCTGTACCCTATCCTGGAGCATTTTCCGGTGGACAGCGAAGCCAAAGCGCTGACCGACTACGGTTTCATGATTTGGGGCAACATGAACTACAACTACAACGAGGCCACCATGGGCTACGTGGCCACCTCCGACCTGAGCCGCGGCTACTACAAAACCCGCGGCTTCAACAACCCCAACCTGATTACCTACATGGAGAGCCACGACGAGGAGCGCCTGGCCTTCAAAAACGCGGCCTACGGCAACGCTTCGGGCACGTACAGCACCAAGGATTTTGCCACCTCCATGGCCCGCAACGGCGAGGCGGCGGCGTTCTTCTTCACCGTGCCGGGGCCCAAACTGGTGTGGCAGTTTGGCGAAGTGGGCTACGACTTCACCATCAACCGCTGCCCCGACGGCACTGTATCCGACGGCTGCCGCACGGCCAACAAGCCCATCCGCTGGGACTACGAGAACGTGCCCGAACGCCGGGCCCTGTTCAACGTGTACCGCAGCCTGATTGCGCTCAAGAAAACCCAGCCCGTGTTCGCCAACCCCACCGCTTACGACCAGCAGATGACCGGCGCCACGAAGCTCGTGCACCTCTCCGACGCCAACCTGAGCGTGACCGTGGTGGGCAACTTCGACGTGGTGACCCAAACCGTGGTGCCCGCCTTCCAGAGCGCCGGCACCTGGTACAACTACCTCACCGGCGCCACCCGCGCCGTGACGGACGTGAACGCGCCCCTCACGCTCCAGCCCGGCGAGTACGCCGTCTACACCTCGAAGCCCGTTAATTCCAGTACCGGCACCGTGCTGGCCACCCGGCCGCAAACCACGGCCGCGTTCCGCCTGGCCGCCTTCCCGAGCCCCGCCGCCGGTGCGGCCACGCTGCACTACGAACTGCCCGCCGCCGCCAGCGTGAGCGTCACCATCAGCAACGTGCTGGGGGCCCTGGTGGCCACCGTGCCCACCGCCGGCCGTCAGGCCGCGGGTTCCCACGACCTGGCCGTGCCCACCGCCAACCTCGCCAACGGCGTGTACCTGGTGCGCCTGCAAGCCGGCGGCCAGCAGCAAACTGCCCGCCTGCTGGTGCAGCACTAAATGGCTGTACCACCAAGCTGTGCTTGGTCTTGCCTATGCTGCCCTGGGGCCCCTGGGGCAAGACCAAGCACAGCTTGGTGGTACAGCCCGCACAAAAAAAGGCGACCCCTGCGGGTCGCCTTTTTTTGTGCGGAGGGCCCCGGGGCCCCAAACGGTTAGTCTTTGGTGACGTGGTACTCCACCAAGTCGTCGATGGGGGAGCGAATGATTTTGCCCACCTGCATGCCGTGGCTGTTGGCCACTTGCGTGAGGGCATCGCGGAAGTTGTAGCCCACCGAGCCGATGCAGTTGAACGAGTAGTCCTGGTAGCGCGGGTAGTGCAGCACGATGTTCTGGAAGAACGCCTCGAAGCCTTGGCGCACGATTTCGCGGCAGTAGCTCACGTTGTTGTGGTCGTAGGTGAACTTGGCGAAGCTGGCCAGGAAGCGGTTGGGCAGCGGCTGGTTGTAGAGGCGGTCGAGGATGTCGTTGCGCTCGCCCAGCTGGTAGGTTTCGCGGAAGGCGTCCTGCAAGCCGTCGGGCAGCAGGCCGCGCAGGTAGTCGCGCAGCAGGCGCTTGCCGATGAACGAGCCTGACCCTTCGTCGCCTAGGAAGTAGCCCAGCGAGTCCACGTTGTAGGTGATCTTCTTGCCGTCGTACAAGCACGAATTGGTGCCCGTGCCCAGGATGGCGGCGAAGCCGGGGCCCCGGCCCAGTAGGGCGCGGGCCGCGGCCAGCAGGTCCTCGGTCACTTCTATCGTTTGGGCGTTCGGGAAGAGCTGCTTGAGGGCGTTGCTGATGATGGCGGCCTTGGCCGGCGACGATACGCCGGCGCCGTAGAAGTGGATTTCGCGCACCTCGCCGCGGGGCAGCGTGTCGGGCAGGTTCTGGTCGAGCGAGCGGACGATGCCCGGCGTGTCGATGAAATCGGGGTTGTAGCCCTCCGTGTTGAAGTAGACGCGCTGGTTGGCGTCGTCGAGCTGGCACCAGCTGCACTTGGTGGAGCCACCGTCGGCAATAAGAATCATGCGAAAAATGAAAAAGTGGGGCAGCGAAAGTAAGGAATTTGACGCAAGCGGCCGCCAAAGCTGCAAAATAGGGCCCCCACCATAAAAAAAGGCCGCTCCGGGGAGTGGCCTTTTTTTACAGCAGCAACACTAAGCGGGAATTACTTGGTGATGGTGTATTTCAGGTTGGCGATGTCGAACTTGACCGTGTAAGTGCCGGCCGTCGCGATGCTGATGTTGCCGCCGCCCTTCACCAGGGGGCCCCCAGTGCTAGAGCTGCTGCCGTAGTCCACCGTCCAAGCCTTGTTGAGGCGGATCTTGAAGGCGCCTACTTTGAAGGCCCGGGTGATGTCGTACGTCTTGGTGTCGCAGTTATAGGTCAGGGGCACGTCGGTGTTGGTCGTGGCGTCGGGCCAGCCATCGGCGGCGTCGCCCACCACGCCCCACGAATCCGAGTTGGGCGCCACGCAGGCCTTGTAGGAGGTCACGGTGAGCGGTACCACTGGCGAGGCCTGGGGCGTGTTGGAGGCGTAGCGGGCGTTCAGGCGCACGTCTACGGGGGTGGCGGTGCCGGGCGCGATGCCCAGCGTGGTGAGGGCCGTATTCAGGGCTTCCACCGTCACGTTGGTGGGGCTGGTGCCGGCGTCAATCGTAGCAGGGGCCGTAAAGGCACCGCCTTTCTTGTCAATCTGCAACTGGTAGGTGATGGCCGGGTTGTACGGCGCGTCGGTGTTGGTCCAGGTGAAGCCCGTCACGGGCGTCCAGGTGTAGGTCACGGCGGTGCTCGCGGCGTTGGCCTGCGCCAGTACCACCGCGGTGGTGCTGGCGGCCAGGGTGGGCGCGTTGGTGGGCGTGATGGTCGCCTGCACCTCGTCTTTCTTGCAGCCCGTGAGGGCCACCGCCGCCACGGTGCAGATGCCAGCTGCTTGGGTAAGCCAGTTTTTCATGGAAGTATTCATGGGGGAGTGGGAATGATAAGAAATGTTTCCCCGGCCCGCCGGGGCCCCGGGGGCCCCAAGCGTTGGCCGGGGAAGCAAGCAGCGGTTAGTACCCGGGGTTCTGCACCAGGTTGGGGTTCACGCTGATGTCCGACGACGGAATCGGGAACAAGTTGCGGGTGTCGGGCACGCTGGTGCCGGCGGCCACGCCCCCTTTCCAGGGCCAGAGGTAGGCCGCGGTGGTGAAGCGGCCGTAGCGGATGAGGTCGGTGCGGCGGGTGCCTTCCCAGTACAACTCGCGCGAGCGCTCATTCAGGATGAAGTCCGTGGTGAGGGCGCTGGCGGTGATGTTGCCGGCCGTCGTGTTGCGGTAGGCGCGGCTGCGGATCAGGTTCACGTAGGTGAGGGCCTGCGATACATTGGTGTTGGAGCGCACGGCGGCTTCGGCGTACATCAGGTACACGTCGGCCAGGCGGAACATCGGGTAGTCGGTGTCCACAAACGTGGCGTCGGTGCCGGCGGCCCCGGCCGAGTTCACGTTCTTGAACTTGATGGGCACGTAGCCGTTGTAAAAGTTGGTTTGCGAAGCCACCTCCAACGTTTGGCCCCCGGTCACGAACCGGCCCCGGGTGTCGGCGGCCGTGTCGGCGAACTGCTGGAACAAGCGGGGCGTGGTGCGGGTGCCGCCCCAGCCTGCGCCGATGCCGTACTTCGTGGGGTTCCAGTTGGCGTCGGCCGTGCCCGCCACGGCCGCGTGCGTCAGGAAGGTGGTGCCGCCGTAGCTCTGGGTGCGCTTGCCGTCGTACACGATCGGGAAGATGATTTCCGGCGACGTGTTGTTGTCGGTGAGGAAGTTGCGTGCGTAGGCCGTGGCCTTGTTCGTGGCGGTGGTTTGCAGCGAGTACCCGCCGGTGTCAATCACCTTGGCGGCGTAGGTCAGGCAGTCGGCGTAGCGGGCCGTGCCCGTGTACACCTGGGCGTTCAGGTACAGCTTGGCGAGCAGCGTCCAGGCGGCGGCCTTGTTGGCGCGGCCGTACTGGTTGGCGTTCTGGCTGGGGGCCAGCAGGTCGGCGTCGATGGCCTTCAGCTCCGACTCGATGTAGGTAAACAGCTCGGCGCGGGTGGTTTGCCGGGGCGGCGTGGTGCCCCCAATCGGGTCGGTTTCGGTAGCGAAGGGCGGGTTGCCGTACAGGTCCATGGCGTGGTAGTACGCCAGGGCCCGCAGGAAGCGCACCTCGGCCCGGTAGGCCTTGATGTCGGCCAGGTCGGCGCCGCTGATGCCGCGGGCGCTGAGCTTGTCGTCGGTGGCCTCGGCCAGGAAGCTGTTGCAGACCGTGATTTCGTAGAGAATGCGGCTGTAGAGGCCCTGAATGAACACGCCGCTCGACGTCCAGTTCATGTTGTGCCAGTCCTGCACGCCGGGGTCACCCCACTGGATGACGGCCTCGTCGGTCGTCAGTTCCTGGGCGCTCCACAGCTGGCGGATGTAGTCCGACGAGCCCTGGTCGATGCCCAGCACGTCCCCGGTCGAGGCGTCGGGGCCGCTGGGGCCCGTCACGGCGAAGCCGCTGTAGGCCTTAGCGGCCACCGTGCGGTAGCCGGCCGCGTCCTTGTACACGGCGTCCGTGCTCAGGTCGTAGGTGGGGGAGCGGTCGAGGTCTTTGTTGCACGACGAGGCCACGAGCAGCAGCGACGAGGTGACCCCCAGAACGGCCGCGTTCCGAAAAATAATATTCTTCATATAGTGCGAGGGGAGGAAATTAAATGCTCAGGTTCAGGCCGAACGTGTAGGTGCGGGGGCGCGGGTACACGTTGTTGTCCACGCCGTTCGGAATCTCGGGGTCGAGGCCGGTGTATTTAGTAGCCACGAACACGTTCTGCACGGCGGCACTCAGGCGCAGGCTGCCTTTGCCGCCCAGCACTTTGCCGGCGTTGTAGCCGAGGGTGACGTTGTCCATACGCAGGAAAGAAGCGTTCTGGATGTAGTAATCCGAGGAGTAGCGCTCCTGGTTGGAGTTGAGGAATCCGGTGTTGTTGGCATCGCGCACCACGTTCGACACGAAGTTCGTCGAGCCCACGAGGCCCTGGTAGTTGCCCAGGTTCGAGGCCACGTTGTTGTACACGTAGTTGCCCAGGTTGGCGCGCAGCGAGAAGGCCAGGCTCAGGCGGTCGTAGCTCAGGTTCGAGCCGAAGCCGAGCAGCACTTTCGGGGCCGACTGCTGGAAGATGCGGCGGTCGTTGGAGTCGATTTTGCCGTCGCCGTTGGTGTCCACGTACACGCCGTCCACGGGCTTGCCGTTGGCGCTGTACACTTGCTGGTACACGTAGAAGGCCGACGAGGGCGAGCCCACGCGGTAGTTGCCGATGTTGGTGCCCGTGCCGCCGGCAATGGTCGTGTTCTCAATGCCCTGGAAGTCGGCGGCCTGGGGCCCCAGCGAGAGGATGCGGTTCACGTTGTAGGTGGCGTTGGCGTTCACGCTCCAGTTCAGCTTCTCGCTCTGGATGGCGATGCCGTTCAGGTTCAGCTCGATGCCTTTGTTCTCCAGCGAGCCCACGTTCGACACTAGGCGGTTGGTGAAGTTCACCAGGGCCGGGATGGGGATGACGGCCAGCAGGTCGGTGGTTTTGCGGTAGTACGCGTCGGCGCTCAGCGTGAGGCGGTTGTCGAAGAAGCCAAAGTCCAGGCCGGCGTTATAGGTGCTGGTTTGCTCCCACTTCAGGTTGCTGTTGTAGCCCAGGGGCGAGTAGGGGGTGTAGTACACGCCGCCGAGGGGGTACTGGGCGGTGGGCACGTTCAGCTGGAAGCGCTGGATGTAGGGGTAGTCGCTGCCGGCGGCGGCCACCACGTCTTGCTGGCCGGTGATGCCGTAGCCCACGCGGAATTTCAGGTCCGAGAAGGCCTTGTTGTCCTTCAGGAAGTTCTCTTCCTTGATGCGCCAGGCGAACGAGGCGGCCGGGAACAAGGCATTGCGGTTGTCGGGCGAGAAGCGCGACGAGGCGTCGTTACGCAGCGTACCGGTGAAGATGTAGCGGTTGTTGAGCGTCAGGTTGGCCCGGCCGTAGTACGAGAGGATGGTGTACTGGGTGCGGAAGGGGTTGTTGGGGGCCAGTGTGCGCACCGTGGTGGCGTCGCCCAGGTAGTTGGCGTAGGCCGGGGCCGTGGTCACGAAGTCCTGGTACGAGTAGCCGGCCAGCAGCTCCAGGCGGCTGGTTTCGCTGAGCTGCTTGGTGTAGTTCAGGTAGGCTTCGAGCAGCTTGTTGTTGCGCTGCTGCGAGTAGTAGTTGTACGAGCCGCCGCGAGCCGTGGTGTTGGCGGGGTCGAGCGGGTTGTTGAAGTACGCGCCGGCCGAGCGGGCATCGACCAGGTTGGTGCCGGTGGTGCGGGTCACGTCGTAGCCCAGGTTCACGTTGGCGTGCAGGTCGGGCAGGAAGTGCAGCTTGTAGTCGAGCTGCACGTTGCCGATGCTGCGCTTCACGGTGCTGCGGTTGCGCTGGAGCTGGAGGGTGGCCACCGGGTTGGTGGGCACGTTCTGCTGGGGCGTGCCGTTGCCTTGCAGGTACTGGAAGTAGTTGGCGTAGGCCGCGTTGTCGCTGAACACGTTCTGCGTGGGGTCGAAGGCCAGGGCCGAGCCGATGGCGCCGGCGTCGGCGAAGTTGTTGTCCACCCAGGTGCCCTTCACGTTGGCGTTGATGCGCAAGTGGTTGTCGAGCAGCACGGGGTTTAGGCTCAGCGAGCCCGAGTTGCGGATGAGGCGGTTGGTGATGAGGATGCCTTGCTGCTCCAGGTTGCCGATGGAGGCGCGGAAGGGCAGCTTGCCCACAGCGCCGGTCAGGCTCACGTTGTTGTCGTAGCTCATGGCGGTGCGGAACACCTGCTTCTGCCAGTCGGTGTTGCCCGTGCCGAGCAGGCCCACTTGCTGGGGCGCTACGGCTTGCACCGTGGCCCGGAACTCGTCGGCCGTCAGCACCGGCACCGAATTGTAGCGGGCCGCCAGCGACGTGTTCGACACCAAGTTGACGGTCAGTTTGTCGCCCGTGCTGCCTTTTTTGGTGGTGATGAGGATTACGCCGTTCGACGCCCGCGAGCCGTAGATGGCCGTAGCCGAGGCGTCCTTCAGCACCGTGTAGGTTTCGATGTCGTTGGGGTTGATCAAGCTCAGCGGGTTCGACACGCCGGCCACGTTGTAGTTGCCCGTGCCCGAGGGGGTGTCCACCGGCACGCCGTCAATCACGATGAGCGGGTTGTTGTTGGCGTTCAGCGACGAGCCCCCGCGGATGCGGATGGTGGTGCCGGCGCCCGGGGCCCCGCCGTCGGTCGTGATTTGCACGCCGGCCACTTTGCCCTGGATCAATTGCTCGGGGTTGGTGACCTGGCCTTGCACGAAGTCCTTGGCGTTCACCGTTGTGATGGCGCCGGTCACGTCCTGCTTGCGCTGGGTACCGTAGCCAATTACCACGGCCTCGCCCAGCTCGGTGGCGTTCACGGTGAGGGCCGCGCTAACGGCTACATTCTGGCCGGCTACGATAGTCACGGGGCGGCGCACTTCGTTGTAACCCACGAAGGTGAGTACAATCGTTTGCGGCCCAGCCGGAATGTTGGCAATGCGGAAATTGCCGTCCACGTCGCTGGAAACCCCCAGCGAAGTGCCTGCCACCAACACGGTAGCGCCGGGAATTCCGGTATTCTTTTCATCGAGCACGCGCCCGCTCACCGAGCCGGTTTGTGCCTGGGCCTCAGCACTAAAGCCCAGCAGCGCAAATAAAAGCAAAACCCACAGTTTTGCTAGGTAGGGTTGTTTCATGGAAACAGAAATTGGTAAAAAAATGGAGAACTGGTGTAGAAGAATAGTAGGCAAGCAGCGTTTTTGGGGCCGCAAAATTACCAATTAATCAGCAAAAAATGCGCAAAAGTACGCTTTATTGGTTTTATCCTATCAGCAGTTCACGATTTGTTAACCTCAAAATATTCGCCCCGGGGCCCCGGCGGTGCAAACGCTCGTGACGGGCGGCCCCCGGGGCCCCGGGGGCGGGGAGCGGGCCGCGGGTTTCGGTAATGCGGGGCGGTGCCTACCTTTGGCGGCTCACCGCGTCAGTTCCTTGCTGCATGAAATCGTTGCTACTCTTCGCTTTGGGCGTGCTCGCACTCCCTGCTGCCAGCGCGGCCCAAACGGGGGGCCGCGCCCGGGCCGGCCGCCCTGCCCCGGGCGAGCCGCAGGTCTTCGTGAGCCGCGTGCGGCTGGCCGAGCCGGTGCTGGTGTTTTATAGGGCCCCGGGCACCGGGCAGGCCACCCAGCAACTGGTGATGGACAAGCAACAGCTGCCGCTGCTGCGCACCCTCACGCTGGAGGAGCTGGCCCAGCGCCGCGGCATCTTTGTGGATGGCCTCGGCAACCCGGCGCTGCCCGGCGCCGATGGCCAGAAGGTGCGCCTCTCGGGCCCCAGCCTGCTGGCGGGCCCCGAGCGGCGCCCGGCCGGCGACGGCCGCAGCACCTACGCCCGCCTGAAGGTGCCCGCCCCCGGCGAGCTGTACGTGGTGCGCGAGCCGGCCGAGGAGTACCGCCACTTCGTGGCGGCCCCGGGCCAGGGCTACCGCATCGATTTCCAAACCAACGGCCTGCCGGGCATCGACTCGGTGCGGGCCATTTACACGCTGCGCAAAATCGACGCTTCGGAGCGCGGGGCCGGCGAAGGGGCCACCCTGCGCTAGCGCGGCGTCCCGCTTTTCACCTATGTCTTTTACTACCTCGCCGCCGCCCGGGGCCCCGGTGGCCCGCTGTGCCGTGCTGGGGGCCCTAAACGCCGGCTCCGTCGTTGCCCGGGGCCCCAGCACGGCCAGCCCCCAGGTGCAGGTGCTCGACACCGCGTTTTTTATGCCCCAGCTGGGCCGGCACCGGCGCGTGTGGCTGTACTTGCCCGCCGACTATGCCCGCCAGCCCCAGCGCCGCTACCCGGTGCTGTACCTGCACGACGGCCAGAATGTGTTCGACGCGGCCACCGCTTTCGCCGGCGAGTGGGGCGTAGACGAAACCCTGGACCGCATCCGCGCCAGCGGCCAGGACCCCACCGGCTGCATCGTGGTGGCCGTGGACAACGGCAGCCGCTACCGGGGCGACGAGTACATCCCGTGGCACAACCCGCGCATCAAAACCGGGGGCCAGGGCGCGGCCTACGTCGATTTCCTGGCCCTCACCCTCAAGCCCTACATCGACCGGCACTACCGTACCCGCTCCGACGCGGCCCACACTGGCATCGCCGGCTCCAGCCTGGGGGGGCTCATTTCGGTGTACGCCGCCCTGCGCCACCCGGCCGTGTTCGGGCGCGTGGGGGCCTTCTCACCCGCCTTTTGGGTCTGCAACGATTCGCTGCAAGCCTACGCGCGCCAGCACCCGCCGGCGCCCGCTGCCAAGTTTTACCTGGTGGCCGGGGCCAAGGAAGACAGCTCCATGCTGCCCCTGATGGCGCAGTGGCGCGACCGGCTGCGCGCCGCCGGCGTGCCCGCCGCCCACGTGGCCTACCACGCCGCCCCCGACGGCGAGCACCGCGAATGGTTCTGGCAGCGCGAGTTCGCCGCCGCCTACGAGTGGCTGTTCGACCGGCCGCCGGCTTCCCGCTAATGTTTCAAAGGTTCGCTAGGGCCCCAATGCAAAGGAGCGCGCCACTGCTGGCGCGCTCCTTTGCGTGGATGTAAACTCCGGTTTTTCAGTCTATTGCAGCGACACTGATTCTAGGTCCACCGTCAGCGGGGCGGGGCCGGCCGGGGCGGCGCCCAGCACCACTTGCAGCACCTCGGCGTCGGCCAGCTTTAGGGCCCCCGGGGTCCTGGGGGCGGTGTAGTCGAGCGGTAGAAAGCCGGGGTACGGGCGCGGCACCAGCAGCAGCGGCGCCGGCCGAAACGCCGCCAGCGGCACGCGCACCTCCTGCCAATCGGTACCGGTCACGGGCACGTCGGCGGTGTAAGCCACCGCATCGCGCGTGGCCAGGCTGAGGCGCAGGACCCCCGCGCCCGCGCCGGGCCGCACCCGCACCACCACCGCGCGGAAGCCCGCCAGCTCGGCAGCCGGGCGGCTAGCCAGCCGGTCGCCGAAGTAGGCGCGCAGCGCCACTACCGGGGCCCCCGCGGTTGGCGCAGGGTTTTTGGCAGAAGCAGGTTCTTGCGCCAGGCGCAATGCCAGGGCGCCGGTGGGCGTGGTCACGTAGTCGGTCCAGCCTTGGTTTTCGCCCACGCCGTGGGCTTCCGTCAGGTCCTTGTCGGCCCCAGCGCTGAAGAGCGGCAGCGGGGCCCCGGCGGCTACCACGGGCACTTCCCAGTGCTCGGGGTGGGCGTAGTCCCAGTCGCCGGGCTGGCCGGCAAAGTTGCCGGGGAAGGTGCGTGCCTGCCCACCGCGGCGCAGCACCAGCCAGTACCGCACCAGGCCGGGGTACACCAGTGCGGCGGGTACGGTGGCGGCGTAGGTAGCATAGGCAGTGGCCACCATCGGTACGATTTGGGTTGTGCGGCCGTAGTAGTGCTGGGCCACGAGCAGCACGGTGTCCCGGGGCCCCACGCCGGTAAGGGTGGCGGTGAGGCGCAGCGGCTGGCCGGCCCCGGTCTGGGCCGGCGGCGTGTGCCGCACCTGGGGCCCCAAATCGGTGGGCGCCGGCGCTGCAAACTCGCCCAGCTGACCGGCACCAAACGGCGTTTGGGCCCCGTAGGCGGCCGTGTTTTGCCCAGCGGCGGCCACCACGTACACGCCGGGGCGCACCGTGGCGCGGCCCCCGGTGGCGGTGGCCTGGGCGGTATTGCCCTCGTTAATGCCCCGCAGCGTGTAGTTGTCGCCCAAGCCCGGCAGCATGAGCTGCACCGGCTGGTCGTTCCACAAAATCTGCGTCACGGGCTGTGCCAGCGAGGTTTTGGCAAATGGGTCGCGGATGGGCACGGCGTCGGGCAGAACTTCCAAGCGCCACACCCCCGGGGCCAGCCGGTCGAGGAAGTAGGCCCCCAGCCCGCCGTAGCGCACCACCGCCGACGCGCCCGTGCCCGCCACGTGCCGCAGCTGGGCCGGGGCCACCGGCCGCGTGCCGGTGCTGGTGGTGTAGTAGAAAGCGTCCGGCGTGTTCATTTCGCTCAGCCCTTCGCGGTAGCTCACCCGAAACGCGCCGAACGTCGAATCAGCCGGGTAGCTTGGGAAGGCTTGCCCGCGCTTGGTGCGCCGAAACACCTGCCCGGCAATGAGCAGGCTGATGGCCTTGGCCGGCGTGTAGGCCAGGTTCAGGTAGTGCGTCTGGTACTCGGTGTTGGCGTAGGCAATGGCCAGCGGGTCGTAGGCAAACATGGTGGCCCACTGCAAGCCCGCCGTGCGGAAGCTGCGGGCCATGAACGGGTACATCACCGGCTGCACCACGTCGGCCGACTCGAACTCGTAGGCCATCTTGGCCTTGCTTTTGAAGCGCGCATCGCCGGCGTACGGAATTGGGTAGCGGTCCACGTAGGGCAGGAAGTTGCCGTGCAGCGTGTGCCCGCCCACCAGCCCCTCGGGGTACCACTGGAAGGTCAGTCCGTCCACCTTGGCGTTCAGGATGGCGTTGTGCACCTGCGGGCTCTCGGCGATGTTGTAGAACACCGGCTTGCGGCAGCCCGTGGCCCGGATGGCCCCGGCCATGCGGTCGGCAAAGGCCGTCACGGGGCCCTCGGGCTGGTGGTAGCGCGGCTCGTTGCACACCTCAAAGGCGAGTATGCCCGGGTCTTGCCGCACCAGCTGCTTGGTGTAGGGGTTGCGGTGGTTGAGGAACTGCGTGAGGTAGTGCTCCTGAGCCGCCACGGCCCGCGGGTTGGTGTAGGCCGCGTCCTTGCCGTAAATACTCGAGAAGCCGGTGCCGGTGTCCTTTTCCGGGTAGCCGTTGTTCCAGTAAGCAATCGGGGTGAGGATGATTTTGATGCCGCGCCGCTCCAGTTGGTCCACCAGGTAGTCGAGCAGCCGCAGGTGGTCATTTTCCTTCAGGTTGCCCAGCGTGTCGCTGATTTCCACGTCCCACACGTGGATGCGGAAGGCGTCCACGCCCAACCGCGCCAGGTGGTACACGTCCTGCCGGATGGCCTGCTCGCGGTCGGCACCCACCTTGCCCAGGGCCCGGTACGAGTAGGCAAACGGCGCGGTGTAGTTCACCCCAAACAGGGCCACTTCCTGCTTGCCCTTCGCCCAGCGCAGCACCCCGCCCTTGTCCACAAACACGTCGCCGGTGTGCGGGGCTTGGCCAACGGCCGGTTGAAAAAGCGTCAGCCCCAGCAGAGCGGCGGTCAGAAAAGAGGCAATTCTTGGAAGCATAAATGCGCAGCGTAGCACGGCAAACCGACGCCTTCGTGGGGGCCCTACTTGATGATTTTGGCGCAAGGTACCCCGGGGCCCTAATTCTGTGCAAACGTTTGCACAGAATTAGGGCCCCAACTCATTAGAAATGAATAAGATGCATAATAAAAAAAGCGTGCCCGGTAATGCCGGGCACGCTTTTCAACAACTAAAAACCGCAGAAACTATACCGTCGAAAAGTCGAACGTTTCCAGGAAGCCCGTGGTGAAGTAGCCGGCCTGGAATTGCTCGTTGTCCATCAGGGCAAGGTGGAAGGGGATGGTCGTTTTCACGCCTTCCACCACGAACTCGCTCAGGGCCCGCTTCATTTTCACGATGCACTCCTCGCGGGTTTGGGCCACGGTGATGAGCTTGGCAATCATCGAGTCGTAGTTGGGCGGAATCTGGTAGCCTGCGTACACGTGCGTGTCAACGCGCACGCCGTGGCCGCCGGGGATGTGCAGCGTGGTGATGCGGCCCGGGGCGGGCCGGAAGCCGTTGCGCGGGTCCTCGGCGTTGATGCGGCACTCCATGGCGTGCATCTTGGGGTAGTAGTTCTTGCCCGAAATCGGGATGCCCGCCGCCACCTTGATTTGCTCCTTAATGAGGTCGTAGTTAATGATTTCCTCCGTCACGGGGTGCTCCACCTGGATGCGGGTGTTCATCTCCATGAAGTAGAAATCCCGGTTCTTGTCCACCAAAAACTCGATGGTGCCCACGCCCTCGTAGCCAATGGCCGCGGCCCCGGCGATGGCCGCCGCGCCCATTTTCTCGCGCAGCTCAGCCGTCATGAACGGCGAGGGAGCCTCCTCCACCAGCTTCTGGTGGCGGCGCTGGATGGAGCAATCACGCTCGGAGAGGTGGCACACGTGGCCAAACTGGTCGCCCACAAGCTGCACCTCGATGTGGTGGGGCTCCACCACGTACTTCTCCAGGTACATGCCGTCGTTACCAAACGCGGCCTTCGACTCGGTGCGGGCATCGTCCCAGGCTTTCTGGAACTCGTCGTCGCTGTGGATGATGCGCATGCCGCGCCCGCCGCCGCCGGCCGTGGCCTTGATGATGACGGGGTACTTAATTTTAGCGGCGATTTTTTTGCCTTGCTCCACCGAGTCGAGCAAGCCCACCGAGCCCGGGATGCACGGCACACCGGCCTTGATCATCGTGGCCTTGGCCGTGGCCTTGTCGCCCATCTGGTTGATCATCTCGGGCGAGGCCCCGATGAACTTGATGCCGTTTTCCTGGCAGATGCGCGAGAATTCCGCGTTTTCGCTCAAAAAGCCGTAGCCCGGATGAATGGCGTCGGCGTTGGTGATTTCAGCGGCCGCAATCAGGTTCGGCATGCTCAGGTACGACAGGGCCGAGGCCGGGGGCCCAATGCAAACGGCCTCGTCGGCAAACTTCACGTGCAGGCTTTCCTTGTCGGCGGTCGAGTACACGGCCACCGTTTTGATGCCCATTTCCTTGCAGGTGCGGATGATGCGCAAGGCAATTTCGCCCCGGTTGGCAATGAGGATTTTCTTGAACATGGGTCGTCGAAAGATTCGGAAGGGTAAAAAAACTGTCATCCTCATCTGCCGTCCGCGCAGCGAAGGACCTTGTCAGGGAAGAACGATTGACAGTATTTCTGATTACTGCAAAGTGTTCAAAAGTCCTTCGGTCCTTCGCTGCGCGAACGGCAGATGAGGATGACAAAAAAGGCGGCGCCTATTCAATCAGGAACAGCGGCTGGTCGTACTCCACCGGGGTGGCGTTTTCTACCAGCGCCTTCACGATGCGGCCGCTCTGCTCGGCTTCAATCTCGTTGAACAGCTTCATGGCCTCGATGATGCAAATTACCTGGCCTTTCTCTACCATGTCGCCCACCTGCACAAAGGCCGGCGACTCGGGCCCGCTGCTGCGGTAGAACGTGCCAATCATCGGAGCCTTCAGGGCGGTCTGGCTGGCGGCGGGAGCGGCCGCGGGGGCAGCGGCTGGGGCCCCTGCGGGTGTAGCGGGAGCTGCCGTGGGGGCGGTGGCCGGGGCCGGAGCGGCGGCGGCCACGCTCACCACCTGCTTGGTGCTGGGGTCGCGCTGCACCGAAATCTTGAATTCATCGGTCTCGATGTTCACCTTGTTCAGGCCGGATTTGGCGATGAAATCGAGCAGTTCCTGTAGTTCTTTGGCTTTCATAGGGGCGTCTTTTTTAGGCGATGGGCCTTTACTTGACTCTTTCGACATACGTATAGGTACGGGTATCGACCCGAATTTTGGTGTCCTGGTCGATGAAAAGCGGCACCTGTACCCGGGCCCCGGTTTCCATGATGGCGGGCTTGAGCGTGTTGGTGGCCGTGTCGCCGCGCAGGCCAGGCTCGGTGTAGGTCACCATGAGCTCCACGGTGGTGGGCAGCTCGGCGGTGAGGGGCTGCTCGGTTTCGGCGTGCATGAGGATGGTGATGGCCTGGCCTTCCTTCATCAGGTCGGCGAAGGGCAGCATGGCCTCGGGCAGCACAATCTGCTCAAACGTATCATTGTCCATGAACGTGTAGCCGTAATCATCCTTGAACAGGTACTGGTGCGGGCGCTGCTCCACGCGGGCGGTTTCCACTTTCACGCCGGCGTTGAAGGTGTTGTCAATCACGCGGCCGGTTTTGATGTTGCGCATTTTGGTGCGCACAAACGCGGGGCCCTTGCCGGGCTTCACGTGCTGGAATTCGGTGATGACGTGCAACTCTCCGTTGTAGTTGAGCACGAGCCCGTTGCGAAAATCGGCGGTTGAAGCCATATTTTGTTAAGCTATGAGCGAATAGGGGTTGGCTATGCGCTTTTGGTTGAATGAGAATGCAGTCGGAAAGCGGGAACGAAAGCTGGCGGCCAGTAGCTGTTAGCTAACGGCTTTATAATCATACGCCCACTTCAGGTACACCGAGCCCCAGGTAAAGCCGCCACCGAAGGCGGCCAGCACGAGGTTGTCGCCGCGGTGCAGCTGGCTTTCGTAGTCGGCCAGGCACAGCGGAATGGTGCCGTTGGTGGTGTTGCCGTAGCGCTGGATGTTGAGCATCACCTTCTCGGGGCCCACGCCCATGCGGTGGGCGGTGGCGTCGATGATGCGCTTGTTGGCCTGGTGAGGCACGAGCCAAGCCACGTCGTCGTTGCCGAGGTGGTTGCGCTCCATCACCTGGCCGGCCACGTCGGCCATGTTGGTCACGGCAAACTTAAACACCGTGGCGCCTTCCTGGTAGATGAAGTGCTCGCGCCGATCCACGGTTTCGTGGCTGGGCGGGCGGCGGCTGCCGCCGGCTTTCTGGTGCAGGTAGGCCTCGCCGCTGCCGTCGGTGCGCAGCACCTGGTCGAGTAGGCCGTAGCCCTCGGTGTTGGGCTCAAGCAGCACCGCCCCGGCCCCATCGCCGAAGATGATGCAGTTGGCGCGGTCGGTGTAATCCACGATGGACGACATCTTATCGGCCCCCACCACAATCACTTTCTTATAAGTGCCCGCTTGAATGAATTGGGCCCCGGTGGCCAGCGCAAACAAAAAGCTTGAGCAGGCCGCGTTCATGTCGTAGCTAAACGCCTTGGTGATGCCCACAGCGTTGGAAATGATGTTGGCCGTGGCCGGAAACAGCATGTCGGGGGTGGTGGTGGCGCAAATCAGCAGCTCTATCTCGTCGGGGTGGGTGCCGGTTTTCTCCAGTAGCTGCTGCACGGCCTTGGTGCCCAGCACCGAAGTGCCCTGGTTCTCGCCCTTCAAAATGCGCCGCTCCTTGATACCCGTGCGCGTGGTAATCCACTCGTCGGTGGTGTCCACCATCTTTTCGAGTTCCTGGTTGGTCAACACGTAATCGGGTACGTAGGAACCTATCCCGGTAATGGCAGCGGTAATCTTCATACGGGCAAAAGTAGGGGCGGGACGGGAGAAACGAGGACGACGGGCCGGGCCGGGGCCCCCGGCGCGGCCCTAATCGGCTTATTACCAAAAAATCCGGCCGGGGCCGGATTTTTCAGCAGGGGGCCGCGGCCCCCGGTCAGGACTTAAAAGTAGCTTTAATTTGGTCGACAATGCCGGAGGCAGCCATGTTATAGCCCTGCACCAGCATGTTGCCGATGGCCATGGGCGTGCTGCGCCCGTGGCCAATAATGGCGTTGTCGTTGATGCCTAGGATGGGCGAGCCCCCGATGGCCTCGTAGTTGAAACGGTCGAAGAACGGGTCGTGCATGTTTTTTTCGGCCAGGATTTCGTACACCGACTCGGCCATTTTCAGCAGGATGTTGCCCGTGAAGCCGTCGCACACCACCACGTGGGCCTTGTCGTTGAACAGGTCGCGGCCTTCGAGGTTGCCCACGAAGTCGATGTGTGGATTCACCTTTAGCAGTTGGTGGGCCGCCTGGGTGAGGGCCGTGCCCTTGCCTTCTTCCTCGCCGAGGTTCATCAGGCCTACCCGGGGGTGGGCAATGCCCAGCACGTACTGGGCGTAGAGCGAGCCGAGCTCGCCGAACTGCTCCAGCATTTCGGGCTTGCACTCGGCGTTGGCCCCCACGTCGAGCAGGATGCCAAACTCGCTGTTGAGCTTCGGTACGAAGTTGGCGATGGCCGGCCGCAACACGCCCGGCACCGTTTTCACGGTGAACATGGCTCCCACAAGCATGGCCCCGGTGCTGCCGGCCGAGCAAAAAGCATCGACCTCGCCGCTGTGCAACAGGCGGTAGCCTACGGCAATGCTGGAGTCCTGCTTATGCTGGAAGGCTTTGGTAGGATGTTCGCCCATCTCTATAACCTGCGAGGCGGGCACAAACTCAAATGCATCCGGCGCAAAGCCGGTGGTGGGCAGCAAGGGCCGCACCGCGTCTTCCTGGCCAATTAAAACGATGGTGGCTTTGCCGGCGAGCCGTTCGGCGGCCAGCAGGGCCCCCGCGACGGCAGCCTGGGGGGCGAAATCGCCGCCCATGGCGTCCAGGGCAATTTTCATGAACGAGTAATTAGGTCAGCGGATAGGGTTCCCACAAAAAAGCATTCCGAACCGGCCCCCGTCCGGGGAGGAGGGCCGGCCCGGAATGCCTCCGGTGCCGCGAAGTAACGACTTCGCGGGCTATTCCTCGTCGGTATCGGGTGCGGCCGCGGCGGCTACTTTGCTGAAGTTCTTAATAGCAACTTTGCCGTGCAGGTACAGGTCGCCGTCTACCACGTAGGCCTTGTGGCGCAGGTGCAGTTCGCCGGTGTTCGAGCACAGGGTCACGGCTTTAGGGGTCAGCTTGTGGTGGCTGCGGCGTTTGTCGCGGACGGAAGAAGAGGTGCGGCGCTTAGGATGGGCCATGAGTCAGGGAGCGTTGAAAGTGGAGATTTTGAATAAAGGGCGCGGCCGACGGAGGCTGCATGGGGAACGAATTGATAACACGCCGGCGCCAGCGGGCGGACTGACCTCCCCGGGCCAGCCTATGAAATCAACGGGGTTAGTTTAGGTTGCGGAGGGCGGCCCAGCGCGGGTCGGCCGGCTCGTCATCATCGGAGTCGTCCTGGTCGCGGCTGGTCGAAAAAATGTGCTTAGTGGGTGCGTCGGGCTGGTCGTCGGGCTCGTTTTGGAAGCGCGGGTGCAACCGTTTCATGGGCAGCGCCAGGCCAATGTAGTCGTAGAGGTGCTGGGCGAGGGGCAGTACCTGGGTGTCGGGCGTGATTTGCAGCACGTTGTCGTCCAGTTCTTTGCTTTCGTCGCCGAAGCGTACCAGCAGCGTTTCCTCAAGGTCCAGCGGCTGGTCGTACTCGTCGAGGCTGCGGTCGCAGGTGAGGCCCACGGTGCCGGTGATGTGGAAGTTGAGCGTGAGCAGGCGCTCGGTGCGCGTGGCTTCCACCTCGGCGTGCAGCTGGCCCTGCTCCACGAGCGGGGTTTCGAAGAGGGCGAAGAAATCGGGCCCCAGCTCGTAGTCGAAGCGAACCGTTTTGGGGCCCAGCTTCACCAGATTCAAGTCGTATTGGCTTTCTTTTTTCACGGCGTGCGCACTAGCAGGGTGCAAAAGTACGAAAATTCAATGAGTAGGCAAGTATTCTGCACCATTTTGGGCCCCCAGCGTTTGCTTGCCAGTGGCTTACCGGGCGCTACGGGGCGCGGCGGCTTCTTGGCGCTGCCGCCAGATGTCGGCGGCCATGAACACGGCGGCCCGGAACGACGAGGCATCGGCCTGGTACTGGCCGGCAATGCCGTAAGCCGTGCCGTGGTCGGGCGAGGTGCGCACTACCGGCAGGCCGGCCGTGAAGTTGACGCCCCGCTCGAAGGCCAGCAGCTTAAATGGAATCAGCCCCTGGTCGTGGTAGAGAGATAGGGTAGCGTCGAACTGCCGGAACTGCCCGGTACCGAAGTAGCCGTCGGCCGGGTAGGGGCCGAATACCAAGTGGCCATCGTGCAGAAACTGCTTGAGCACGGGCTCGACCACTGCCATTTCCTCCCCGCCGAGCAGGCCGTTTTCGCCAGCGTGGGGGTTGAGGCCCAGCACGGCCACGCGGGGCTTGTCAATGCCAAAATCTGTTTTCAATGACTTGAGCAGCAGCTTGATTTTGGTGCGCAGCAGGTCGGGGGTGAGGCGGGCGGGCACGTCGCGCAGGGCCACGTGGCCGGTGGCGGTGGCCACGCGCAGGCCCGACTCGTCGTCGGCCAGCAGCATCAGGCTCTCGGGGGCCCCAAAATAGGCGGTGAGAAACTCGGTGTGGCCGGGGTAGCGGAAATCGGGGCCCTGGGTGTTGTCCTTGCTGATGGGGGCCGTCACGAGGCCGTCGAGTAGGCCGGCCTTGAGGTCGCGGCTGGCGGCAAGCAGGCTCTCGCGGGCGGCCTGGCCAGTCGCGGCCGAGGGCTGGCCAGGGGCCAAGTGGAAATCCTCGTCCCAGCAGGTCACGGCGTTCAGGCGGCCGGGGGCAATGTCGGCGGCGTCACGCAGCTGCCGGAAGGCCAGCGGCTCGGCGTCTTTGGCCACCGGAAACTCGTCGAACAGGGCCGTGGCCGTGCCGTACACCACCGGGGTGCATAGCTTCAGCACCCGCTCGTCGAGCAGCGTTTTGTAAATGACTTCGGGGCCGATGCCGGCGAGGTCGCCCACGGAAAAACCGAGGCGGGGAAGGGATCTGGGCATTGTAGTTGCGGGTTATCGTGCCGATGCAGGAAGTATTTTCCTGCGTTGGTGCAGTGGGTACTGGCCGGGAAAGATGCTGCCTTCGCCGGTGTAGCAAGTGGGGGCCCCAGCGAAGCTAATCGGCCAGCTGCTTGGTTAGAAATTCGTAGAGCAACCGCACGCCGACGCCGGTGCCGCCCTTGCCGCGGTAGTTGTCGGGGGCCGTCAGGAAGGCGGGGCCGGCAATGTCGAGGTGGAGCCACGGGTAGCCCTCGGCGAAGCGCTCCAGGAACTTGGCGGCCGAGATGTGGCCCGCCTCGCCCTTGCCCAAGTTACTTAGGTCAGCAATATCGGACTTCATGTGGTCGGCGTATTCGTCCCAGAGCGGAAATTCGACCAGGCGCTCGTGCGTGCGGTGGCCGGCGGCGTGCAATTGCTGCACGGTGGGGGCCCCAGCGGTGCCCAGCACGGCGCTGCCCTCGGTGCCGATGGCGCGCACGGCGGCCCCGGTGAGGGTGGCCAGGTCAATCACCAGCTCGGGGTCGTATTTCTTGGCGAAGCTGAGGGCGTCGGCCAGCAGCAGGCGGCCTTCGGCGTCGGTATTTTTGACTTCCACCGTCAGGCCGCTGTGCATTGTGATGACGTCGCCGGGCACGAAAGCCAGGCCCCCGGGGCGGTTGTCGGTGGCGGGCACCAGGCCGATGACGTGCAGTGGCACCTGGTTTTTAGCCAGCGCGTAGAGCGTGCCGGCCACAGCCGCGCCGCCAGCCATGTCGCACTTCATCATGTCCATGCTATTCGGCGTGGGCTTGAGGCTGAGGCCCCCGGTGTCGAACACCACGCCTTTGCCCACCAGCACGTAGGGCTTGGCGTTCTGCGCGTTGGCAGGCTTCCACTCCATGATGCTGAACGTGGGCGGCTCGGGTGAGCCCAGGTTCACGGCCAGCAGGCCGCCCATGCGCAGGGCCTCGATGCGGGCCAGGTCGAGGATGTCGGTGGTGTAGCCGGCCTCGTCGCCGGCGGCAGCCATGCGCTCTGCAAACTGCTCGGCGTTGAGCTTGTTGACGGGCGCGTTCACCAGGTCGCGGGCCAGGGCCACGCCTTGCAGTACGTGTTCTAATTCGCGCACCTGCGCTTCTGTGGCCGCGTCGCCCACGAGCGTAATGGTGGTCAGGACCGGAGCTTTGCGCGATTTCTCGTCGGTTTTGTACCCCTCAAATTGGTACGCCGTCAGGGCCAGGCCTTCGGCCAGCGCCAGGGCCCCGGCGGGCTCACCGGCGAGGTTTTGGATGAACACTTCGGCCACTTTCTCGGCCTTCAGCAGGCCGTGGAGCTGGTGGCCGCTGCGGCGCAGGGCTTCCAGCACCTGGTCGGCGGTGGGCTTGTCGGCTAGCACCACGTAGTAGTGCTGGTGGCTGAAGTGGTTGAGGTGAACGAGTTTCTGGTGGTCAGCCAAGGCGGCTTCGACGTAGGCGCGGGCCGCGGCGGGCAGGTCGCCGGCCGCCGCGGCGGGCAGGGCAGTGGTGCCGTGGGGCAGCAAAAAAACCTGGGTGGCCTGGGCCGGCGTCGTGGCCGCGTGGGCAAGTTGGGGAAGCATAAACGAGGGGGAAAGGCGGAATCTGATAGGACCACAAACTTAGCAAAAAGGCCCGCCGTGCGTTGCGCGGCGGGCCTTTTCAGGGCAGTGGCGGCTAGGCCTGGGCGTCAAAAGCCTCCTGGATGGCTTGCACGCCTTGCAGCGCATCGGCGCCGAGGTGCACGTGCAGGGCCCGGCGCTCGTACTTCTGCAGGGCCTCCAAGTCGCCCTGCGCCTGGGCGTTTTCGAGGGTGCCGAAGGTGTAGGAGCGGCCCGGCAGCGGCAGGTCGGGGTTGTGGTCAGCCGTCAGTTGCAAGAACAGGCCGGTGTTGGGGCCCCCCTTGTGGTACTGGCCGGTGGAGTGCAAGAAGCGCGGCCCGTAGCCGAACGTGGTGGCCGCGTGCAGGCGCTCCATCAGGCTAGTACGCAGCTTGTTGAAGGCCGCGTTCAGCTCCGGCGATTCGGTGAGGTACGCTTGAATGGACACGAAGTCGCCCTCCTTGGCCTGGCCGAAGAAATCAGCGAGCAATTGCTTCGCATCCGAGGCTTTGGGCACGCCATAGTAGGCGAGGCCGTTGGCTTCCAGCGCTTTTTCCTGCGCGGGCAGGTGGCCTTCTTCGGCCACTACCTTCATCAGGCGGTCGGTGGCCGACTTGCTTTCCTGCACGTTGGGCTGGTCGAAGGGGTTGATGCGCAGCACGGCGCCTACCACCGAAATAGCCATTTCCCAGCGGAAAAACTCCTGGCCCAGGTCCAGCGCATCCTTCAGCGAAATGCGGATGACCGGGTGGCCGGCGGCTTCCAGGGCCCCCAATTTGGCTTTGTTGTCGGCGTCTTCCTCGCTCTCGTAGCCCACGTACACGAACACCCGGTCGTGGCCATACACGTCCGGGGCCCCAACGGGCTCGCCGGCCACGGGCAGAATGCCCTTGCCGTGCTTGCCGGTGCTCTCGGCCGTGAGCTGCTCCAGCCACAGGCCCAGGTCGCTCAGCGACGGCGGCGTGACCAGCGTCAGCTTATCGCGGCCCTGCGTGGCCAGCACGCCCAGGGCCGTGCCCAGCTCCAGGCCGGGGTTGTGGTCCACGGGGCCGTAGGCGCCGCAGGCGCGCATCATACGGATGGCGCGCTCCAAGATTTCGCCCACGTTCAGGCCGTACAAGGCAGCCGGCACGAGGCCGAAGTAGGTGAGGGCCGAGAAGCGGCCGCCCACCGACTCAAAGTTGAGGAACACGTGGCGGTAGCCCAGCGAGTTGGCCGTGGCAATGAACTTCGAGCCCGGATCGGTGATGGCCACGAAGTTCTCGCCGGCCTTGTCGCCCTTGAGGGCCTTCACCTTGTCGTAGAAGAAATCGCCGAAGGCCAGCGGCTCGGCCGTAGTGCCCGACTTGCTGGCCACGATGAACAACGTGTCGGCCAGCGGCAGCGTGTCGGCAAAGTGCTGCACCGTGCCGGGGTCGGTGGTGTCGAGGATGGAAATGGGCAGGCCTTTCTCGCCCTGCGGGAACGACTTTTGGAACACGATGGGGGCCATCGAGCTGCCGCCCATGCCCATCACGAGCACGTGCTTGAAGCCGTGGCCGATGACGTCGTTCACGAACGTGTCGAGCTTAGGCATGGCGGCCACCATTGTTTCGGCTACCCGCAGCCAGCCCGTGAAGTCGCGGATGCTCTGCTGGGCCTCCGCATCGTCGGTCCACAGCGCGGCGTCCGTGTTCCAGAAGCCTTGGGTGAACTGGGCGTTGTTAAATTCTTGCAGCTTAGCGTCTACCGCGGCCTGGTACTGGCCCAGGGCCAGCGTGGCGGGGGCCGTGGTTTCGGCCAGGGCGGCCACGCGCTTCTTGTCCAGCGAGTCCATCAGCTTGCCGAAGGGCTCGTTGAATTTCTTGGCGCCGTCCACCTCCAGCTCGTGGGCCAGGGCTTCGAGGTCGAGGCCCACGGTGGGCAGCGCCTTCAGCACATCGGCCACCTGGTCGAGGTTGTCCTCCAGGCGCACGGCGGGCTTGCCTTTCTCGCGGAACAGGTTCAGCGTTTCCAGCGGAATGGTGTTCACGGTGTGGGGCCCGATGAGGCCGTCCACGTACTTCAGGTCGTCGTACTTCGGGTTTTTGTTGCCCGTGCTGGCCCACAGCAAGCGCTGCGATTCGGCGCCTTTGGCCTTGAGGGCCTCCCAGCGCGGGCCGGCGAAAATCTTTTTGTAGTCCTGGTACGCCTGCTTGGCGCTGGCTACGGCCACCTCGCCCACCAGGGGCTCGGCAATCTTGGCCTGCTCGCCACCGGCGGCCACCATTTTCTCCAGCTGCGGGTCAATCAGCACGTCGATGCGGCTGAGGAAGAAGCTGGCCACCGAGTCGATGCGCTCAATGGAGTTGCCGGCTTGCACCCGGTCTTCGAGGCCGGCGATGAAGGCTTCGGCCACGGCCTTGTAGCGCTCCACGCTGAAAATCAGCGTCACGTTCACGTTCACGCCTTCCGAAATGAGCTTGCGGATGGCGGGCAGGCCCTCCAACGTGGCGGGCACCTTAATCATCACGTTGGGCCGGTCCACGGCTTTCCAGAAGCGCAGGCCCTCGGCGATGGTGCCCTCGGTGTCGTTCACCAGCTTGGGCGATACTTCGAGGCTCACGTAGCCGTCGCCGGCGTTGGCCGCGTCGTCGTACAGGGGCCGGAACAGGTCGCAGGCGGCCTGCACGTCGGCAATGGCCAGCTCTTCGTAAATGTCGTTAGTCGACTTGCCTTGCAGGGCCAGGGCCTTGATGGCGTTGTCGTAGTCGTCGCTGCCGCCGATGGCTTTTTCAAAAATGGCGGGGTTGGACGTGACGCCGCGCAGCTGGTCGTCGGTGATGAGCTTCTGCAACTCGCCGTTGATCAGAATTTTGCGGCGAATGAAGTCGAGCCAGATGCTTTGGTCGAGGGGACGGATGGCAACGAGTGGGTTCATGGCGAAGGGAAATGAGCAAGGATGCGGGTGCGAAGGTGGGCTTTCTTTGCGAAACCACCGCCTTGTTTACGCAAGAAGCCGCGCAAGTGGGGGCCCCGTGCCCAAGTTTTGCTCGCCGGGGCCCCTAGCTTTGCGCCATTCGCTCCCCATTTTCGCCCGCCCGGTGCAAGACTACCTGCTCTTCGTCGACACCGAAACCACCGGCCTGCCCGCCGGCTGGCGGCGCCCCTACGCCGACGATGCAGCCTGGCCCCACCTGGCCCAGTTGGCCTGGGTGGTGTACACCCGCGCCGGGGCCCTGGTGAAAACTGCGAACCACTACCTGCGCGTGCCCGCCGGCACCATGCAGCCCACGGCCCAGGCCATCCACGGCCTGAGCACCGAGTTTTTGGCGGCCGAGGGCCAGGAACTGGCGCCCGTGCTGGGGGCCCTGGCGGCCGACCTTGCGCAGTACCAGCCGCTGGTGGTGGGCCATTTTGTGCAGCTCGACTTTCATATGCTGGGCGCCGGCTTTCACCGGGCCGGGCTGCCCAACCCGCTGCCTGGGCTGCCCACGTTCTGCACCATGCTGCCCACCGGGCCCCTGGCCCGGGCGCTGGCCCCCCCGCCCGGCCGCCGGCTGCTGCGCCTGAACGAGCTCTACGAATACCTGTTCCACGAGCACCTGGACCGCCACCACGACGCCCAAACCGACGCCGAGGCCACCGCCGAGTGCTTTTTTGAGCTCTTGCGCACCGGCTACCTCACCGAGGCCAGCCTGGCGGAGCAAGCGCCGCTGGCCGAGCCCGTGGCGGCGGGGCCCTTCGAGTGGCTGGGGCCCCGGGGGCGGCGGGTGGCCGGGGCGGCGGGCGCGCTGCTGTTGCTTTTTCTTATCTGGCTATACTATTACTATGGATAATCGCCTCGCTTTTTTACAAACCGTGCCGCCCTTCGACGCGCTGCCCACCGAGGTGCTGGCCGGCGTGGCCGACCTGCTCCAGGAGGTGGAATACGCCAAGGAAACCCTGATTTACAAGCAGGATGTGACCAAGCTGCGCGGCGTGGACCTGCTGGTGGCCGGCGGCTACGAAACGTTTTTTTACGACAGCGAGCAGCACAAGCGCCTGCCCGAGGAGTACGGCCCGGGGGCCTGCTACGGCGGCATGTCCATCTTGCTCAACAAGAAGCGCTCCATCCGCACGGTGGTGGCGCGCAAGGGCACGCGGGTGTACTTCCTGCACCGGCGCGATTTTAGGGCCCTGTGCCTGGCCTACAAGGACTTCTTTCAGTTCTTCACCACCCGCTACGGCGAGCGGATGCTGAACGAGGAGTACGCCCACTTCATCCGCCCCACGGCCGCGCCGGAGGAAAACTTCATCGCCGCCGACCAGCTGTACTCGCGCAAAATTGAAACCCTCGAAACGCGCGATTTGGTGGAGTGCACCGGCGCCACGCCCATCTTCGAGGCGGCCCAGCGCATGGCCCGGGGCAAGGTGAGCTGCCTGTTCGTGCGCGACCCCGGGGGCCCCATTGTGGGCTACGTGACGGACATTGTGTTGCGCGACGCCGTGGTGGCCAAGTGCCTGGACGCCCGCCGCCCGGTGGCCGACATCCTGGCCACGCCCATTGTGTCCATCGCCAGCGACGCCTTCGTGCACGAGGCCATTTTGCTGATGTTCCAGACCAAAACGCGCTACCTTCTCATTGAGAAGGACGGCGAGTTTGTGGGGTTCCTCAGCCGCAACAAGCTGCTGAGCGACTTGGCGCAGTCGCCGTTCATGTTCATTCAGGCCGTGAAATTGGCCCAGTCGCCGCGCGAGCTGCGGCTGCGCTGGCGCAAGGTGCCCGAAATTGTGAACCAGCTGCTGAGCCGCGGCGTGAAGGCCGAGCTGGTGAACCAGGTCATCACGACGGTGGCTGATACCATTGCCCTAAAAGTGATTGAGGGCGTGCTGGCCGAGATGGGCCCCGCGCCGGCCAAGTTCGTGTTCATGGTACTGGGCAGCGAGGGCCGGCAGGAGCAAACCCTGCTCACGGACCAGGACAACGCCATTGTGTACGAGGACAAGGCCAACGAGCAGCGCGAGGTGGTGCGCGAGTACTTCCTGCGCTTCGCCAGCACCGTGTCCGACCGCCTCGATGAGATTGGGCTGAGCCTGTGCACGGGCGGCTTCATTGCCCAAAACCCGCGCTGGACGCACTCGCTCTCGCACTGGAAGCGCAACTACCACGAGTGGATCGACAACTCGAACCCCGAGGCGGCCATGCAGTTTTCGACGTTTTTCGACTGCCGGTTTCTGTACGGCGAGCCCGAAATCATGGATGAGCTGCGCGCCTTCATCCGCACCGAGTTGGCCCGGCCCCTCGACCGCTTCCTGCACTACATGGCCACCAACGCCCTGCAATACGAGCCGCCGCTCACGTTTTTCCGCAACTTCCGCACCTTCGCCCAGGGCGACCAGAAGGTGTTCGACCTCAAGAAAACCATGACGCCCATTGTGGACCTGGTGCGCGTATACGCCCTGCGCCACCAGGTGTTCCAAACCAACACCGGGGCCCGGCTGGCCCAGCTGCGCGCCCGCGGCGTGTTCACCGAAAAAGAGTACCAGGAGCTGCTGCAAGCCTACTACTACCTAATGGGCATGCGCCTGAAAAAACAGGCCCGCCAGCTCATCGACGACCTGATGCCCGCCACCAACTACCTCGACCCCAAAGAATTAACCCAGGTAGAGCAAGTGACGCTGAAGGAAATCTTTAAGGTCATTGCCGATTTCCAAGTGAAGATAAAGGTCAGTTTCACCAAGGCGCTGTAAAAGAGAGAAGCCGCCGTGGGGCCCCACGGCGGCTTCTCTGCTGGCGTCATGCTTCGGCGGCGCTCTGATGTTCTACTTACGCCGTTTAGGGCCCTGGGGGCCCTAAAATTCGCGCTGCACCACTGGGTCTTCCTGGCCGAAGAGCGACGACTCGCGCAGCATGAGCTGGGGCTTGAGCACGATGCGCGGGGGCGAATAGTTGGGGGTGCGCTTGAGGATTTGCAGGAGCAGGTTCACGGCGGTTTCGCCCATTTGCTCGCCGCGTTGGTCCACGGCCGTCAGGCGCGGGTGCGTCATGGTGGTGAAGGGCTCGTTGCTGAAGCAAGCAATGGCGAAGTCCTTCGGCACGTGCAGGCCGTGGCTTTCAAGCACTTCCAGGGCCCCCACGGCGGGAAAGGCGTAGGCGGCAAACACGGCATCGGGCCGGTCGGCCAGGCCCATGAGGTAGTCCATGCCGTCGCGGCCCGACTCCTGGTTGGAGCGCGGCAGCGAGTACACCAGGCGCTCGTCGAAGGGCAGGCCATGAGCCTCCAAAGCGGCCTGGTAGCCCAGCAGGCGGTTGCGGCTGGTGTTGAGGTGCTGGGGCCCGGCGAAGTGGGCAATGCGCCGGCAACCCTGCCGGATGAGGTGCGTCACGGCGTCGTAGGCCCCGAGGTGATCGTCGAGTACCACGGCCGTGCTGCCGGGCAGGTCGGGCATGCGGTCGAAGAAAATCAGCGGCGTGCCCTGCTGCTGTACCTGGCGGAAGTGGTTGAGGTCGAGGTCGGTGCCCTTAGATACCGATACCAGGATGCCCTCGACCTGCGAGGCCAGCAGGGCCTCCACGTTCTGGCGCTCGCGGCGGATGTCCTCGTTCGACTGGCACATCATCACGTTGAAGCCGGCGCGGCTGGCAATTTTCTCGATGCCGTTCATCACGGCCGGAAAGAAGTAGCCGTTGATGTGCGGCACAATAACGCCCACCGTGTTGCTGCGCCCCTTGCGTAGGGCGGCGGCGAGGCTATTGGGCAGGTAGTTCAGTTCCTGAGCCAGCTGGCGCACGCGCGCCTTGGTGGCCTCGCTGATGCTGGGGTGGTCGCTGAGGCCGCGCGAAACGGTGGACGTGGACAGGCCCAACTGCGCGGCGAGTTCGGCGATGGATATCCGCTTGTTAGTGTTGGCCAAAGCTCAAAAATCAATTAAATCCGACGGGAAACACCGGGCGGGCCGGCAAGGACCCCGGCCGCGATGGCCTAATAAGGGGCCAAGGTAGGAAAGAAAGCGGGTTTGCGCGGCCCCGGGGCCCCGCCGCGGGGCCCCGGGGGCTACCTTTGGGGCCCCGGCGGGCCCTTCCGCCGCGCCGGGGCCCCGCATGCACTCCCCCGTCAAACCCAAGAAACACCTCGGCCAGCATTTCCTCGCCGACCCCAACATCGCCCGCCGCATTGTGGGGGCCCTTCGCCGGCCCGACGGCGTGCACGAAGTGCTCGAAATAGGCCCTGGCACGGGCGTACTCACGCAATTTTTGCTGCAAGATGCCGCATTTACGACCAGCGTGGTGGAAATTGACCGCGAATCGGTGGTGTACCTGGAGGCCACGTACCCGGCGCTGGCCCCGCGCATCTTCGCCACCGATTTCCTGAAGCAGGACATTGGGGCCCTATTTCCGGGGCAGCCGCTGGCCATCATCGGCAATTTTCCTTATAACATCAGCAGCCAGATTTTCTTCCAAGTGCTGGCCCACCGGCAGCAGGTGCGCGAGGTGGTAGGCATGATTCAAAAAGAAGTGGCCGAGCGCCTGGCCGAGCCGCCCGGCTCGAAAACCTATGGCATTCTGAGCGTGCTGATGCAAGCCTTCTACACCATCGAGTACTTGTTCACGGTGCCGCCCCACGTGTTCATCCCGCCGCCCAAGGTCGAGTCGGCCGTGGTGCGCCTCACCCGCAACGCCACCGAGCACCTGGGCTGCGACGAGAAATTATTTTTCCGCGTCGTGAAGCAAGCCTTTTCCACCCGCCGCAAAACACTGCGCAACGCCCTCAAGCCCCTGGGCCTCTCGGCCGAAGCCATGGCTGGCGAAATCTTCGACAAGCGCGCCGAGCAACTGGGCGTGGCCGAGTTTGTGGGGCTCACGAAGCTGCTGGAAGCGGCGCAGTGAGGCGGCAGACCAAGATGAAAAGTGTGAAAGCTATCAAAATTCTGGCTTGCCTGTTTTTATTGCCGCTGCTATTAACGAGCTGCTTTTGGGGTGATGAATACGACACGCATCAATTGACAGGTCGTTATTATTTGAGCAGGATTGAGCCCAGCTTGGACGAATGGGAGCTATACTTTGATGAGGAAACAAACGGGCGCGGGTTAGGTGAAGCTATTATCAAGCATCCAATAGTGGAAGCCGGTTTCAACGAGAAATGTATTATTCTGCGGGTAGCCGGCATGTCGCCTCAATTTTATATTGCACTCATGACCAATGCGGTAAATCAAGTAGAAGCCCGAGCTAATGTTAGGGGCCCTATGACTAAGCATGAGTTCCAGAACTTTAAACGAGAAATAGACGGCGACACTTTACTCCAATTCAATCCTAGTTTAATAAAAAGCGGATGATAAGCACCTGCCTTGTCGTTGATGAAATGCACCCCTCGCTGCTGCCAATGCTGGCCGGCATCGGCGTGACGGCCGATTACCGGCCCGAGCTGACGGCTGCTGAGGTACCCGGGGCCCTGGCGGCCAAGCTCTACGATGGGCTGGTGGTGCGCAGCAAGTTGCGCGTGACGGCCGCGCTGCTGGCCCAGGGCCCCCAGCTGCGCTACGTGGCCCGGGCCGGCGCGGGCGTGGATAACATTGACGAGGCGGCGATGGCGGCGGCGGGCGTGACGCTGCTCAACGCCCCCGAGGGCAACCGCGACGCAGTGGGCGAGTTTGCCACCGGGCTGCTGCTGGCACTGTTTCGGCACATTGTGCGGGCCGATGGCGAGGTGCGCCGCGGCGAGTGGCGGCGCGAGGCCAACCGCGGCGAGGAAATAGGAGGTAAGACCATCGGCCTGCTCGGCTACGGGCACATGGGGCGGGCGTTTGCGCGGCGGCTGGGGGCCTTCGGGTGTACCGTGCTGGCCCACGACCACGACCCGACCGTGGCGCCCGACGCCCACGCCGCGCTGGTGCCGCTGGCCGAATTGCAGGCCCGCGCCGACGTGCTCAGCCTGCACA
Source organism: Hymenobacter nivis (assembly GCF_006439025.1). Lineage (GTDB taxonomy): Bacteria > Bacteroidota > Bacteroidia > Cytophagales > Hymenobacteraceae > Hymenobacter > Hymenobacter nivis_A. The sequence continues at coordinate 91,463 of NZ_RCYZ01000007.1, read as the reverse complement.
TTCCGTACTCCGAGGCCAACCACCACTTCGTAAATCACAACTTTTTGGCCGATTTCCAGCGCCCGCTGTGGCTGCTGAATACGGCCCGCGGCGAGGTGCTCGACCACGCCGCGCTGGTGGATGGTTTGCAGGATGGGCGGTTGTACGGGGCGGCGCTCGACGTGCTCGAAAACGAGCGGCTGGCCACGCTCTCGGGGCCCCAGGCGGCGCGCTACGAGTTTCTAAAAAGCGCTGATAATGTGTTGCTAACGCCCCATATTGGGGGCTGGACGCACCAGAGCTACCAGCGCATCAACGAGGTGCTGGTGGGTAAGCTAGCGGCATTTTTGGCCGCCGCTGGTGGGGGCGCTAGGGAGTAAAACGGTTTGTTGTATCTTTGCCCCGAACCTAACGCAGGGAGAACGGTTGGCCGCGCGCCAGCCGTTCTCCTTGCTTTTTAGCCAACCTGTAACTCTTCCCGCTACCTCATGGCCACCATCAATTATTATTCCCCCGAAGGCCTGCAAAAACTGAAAGACGAACTGCAAGACCTGAAAGTGAAAGGCCGCGCCAAGGCCGCCGAAGACCTGCGCGAGGCCCGCGACAAAGGCGACCTGAGCGAGAACGCCGAGTACGACGCCGCCAAGGACGCGCAGGGCCTGCTGGAACTGAAAATATCGAAGCTGGAGGAAGTCGTGGGCAACGCCCGCGAGCTCGACGAAACCAACATGGACCTCAGCAAAGTGCTCATCATGAGCAAGGTGAAGCTGAAGAACACCAAGAATAACGCCGTGCTGAACTACACCCTCGTGGCAGAGGAGGAGGCCAACTTGGCCACCGGCAAAATCTCCGTGAAATCGCCCATCGGCAAGGGCCTGCTGGGCAAATCGGTAGGCGACGTGGCCGAAATCACGGTGCCGGCCGGCAAGCTGCAATTTGAAGTGCTGGAGATTAGCCGGTAGGTTCTTCTAGTTGTCAGCTGTTCGTTGTCAGTTGTTAGGAAAAGGGCGGAGCCGCAGGGCCCGCCCTTTTTGCGTCCGGGGCCCAGTGCGGCATTCCGCCTTTATTTGCGTCAGAAATAGGGCCCCCGTTTCTTTAGCCCTTTTCCTAACAACTGACAACGAACAACTGACAACTATAACCAGCCCAATGCCTTCCATTTTCTCGCGCATCATCTCGGGCGAGCTGCCCGCCTATAAAGTGGCCGAGGACGGCCAGCACTTGGCATTCCTCGACATCACGCCCTTGGTGGAGGGCCACACGCTGGTGGTGCCCAAGCAGGAAATCGACTACATTTTTGACATGGAGCCCGCCGCGCTGGCGGCCCTGCACGTGTTTGCGCAGCGCGTGGCCAAGGGCGTGGCGGCGGCGGTGCCGTGCAAGCGCATCGGCGTGGCCGTCATTGGGTTGGAGGTGCCCCACGCGCACATCCACCTGATTCCGATGAACAAGGTGGCGGACATGAACTTCGCCAACCCCAAAATCAAGGTGGCCGACGACCGGATGCGGGAATTGGCCGCCGCCATTGCCGCGAAAGTGGATGGCGGCAGCGGCCTGGCCGAGGCCGAGGCCGCCCGGGCCCCCGCGCCCGCCACCGACGACCCCACGGTGCAACAGCTGCAGAAAATGTGCGCCGGCCTGCGGTTCGTGTCGGAGTCGGACGCGCCGCTGGAGCCCGTGAGCTACGCCGCCCCGGCCGGGGCCCTGGCGCCCGCCGCGCTGCTGAAGGCGCTGGGCGAGCCGGCCGGCACGGCGGTGAAAACCAAGGAGCTAACCGATTTCCTGAGCCAGCACACCGCCGACAACGGCGTGCTGCACGACCCGGCCCAGGCCAACCGCTACAAGGCGCTGCAATTGTTCCTCAAGCAGGAGCTCGACGGCCCGCAGGTGTACCTGGTGGGAGAGGAGCCCCAGATCCGCGCCTATGCGCTGGGGCGCGACGCCAACGGCCGCCTGGCCGGCTTCAAAACTGTGCTCACGCAAACCTAGCGCAGCCTTAGCCAGATGGGATTATTCGATTTCCTGAAGCGCCAGCCGGATGCAGCGGCGCCGCTGGACCCCGGGGCCACGCTGGACGAGCTGCTGGGGCAGGCCGCCGCCGACCCGGCGTACCGCCCGGAGTTTTACCGCCGCCTGCTGCTGGAGGACCTCGTGGTGATTACCGACGAAAACCCGGCGACGCTGGTGCCGGGCACTAAAATCGCGGACGACAGTTCGACCATGCGAATATTTTGCTGGCAGGACGGGCGAATCCCCGTCTTTACCACGCCGGACCGCATTCTCGACGGGGAAGTAATAAAGCACCGGGTTGCCTATGCCCAGATGAAAGGCCGGGCCCTGTTCGAAACCCTGCCCGGGACAACGCTGGTGCTGAACCCTTATTCGGCCGCTGGCAAGGAGCTGCTGCCCGACGAAATAGCGCAGATCCTGGCCGGCACGGTGCTGGATACGGGCCAAAACCTGGTGTCGGAGCAGGCCGCGGAGGTGCTGCTGGGCCAGCCCGCCGTGTACCCCACGGAAATGGTGCGGGCCCTGGCGCGGCTGCTGGCCCAGCAGCCGCGCGTGGTAGCGGCCTACCTGGGCTGGATCCACGACCCGGCCGGCCCCGTGCCGCCGCACTGCATCCTCTGCCTCGACGTGGAAGGCGAGATGACCGCCATCGCCAAAGAAACCGGTTTTGTGGCGCAGCAATTCTTGGGAAAAGACGAGGTGGTGGACATCGTTCAGGCCGATGAAAGCAGCTTGACGGACTATTTCCGCTCAACCAAGCCGTTTTACGAGCGGTAAGACTGGTTCAACCGCGCAATGGGTGCCCGTCGGTGAACAGTTTATAGACTCGTCTGCGAATTAAAAAAATCGCATAAAAAGAGCGTCGCGCCGCGCGCCGCGAAGCATAACGTTCTTTTTGTGCGGTTTCTAGTTCAGGAAAACCCCTTTTGTTTGCAAGCTTATGCGCTTCTCTTTCCTCCTGCTCCTCGCCGGGGCCCTGGCCCGGCCCGCCGGGGCCCAAACTCCGGCCGTGCCCGCGCCCGTAGCGGCGGCCCTGCAAAAAATCAGCGCCGACGACTACAAAGCCCACGTGCAGTACCTGGCCGACGACCGCCTGCGCGGCCGCCTGCCCGGCACGCCCGGCTACCAAATGGCCGTGGACTACGTCACGGCCCAGTTCAAGAAAATGGGCGTGCGGCCGGCCGGTGAAAACGGGGGCTTCACCCAAAAAGTACGGCTGCGGCGCGCCTTCGTGGAACCGGGCGCCACGCTGGTGTACCAAGCCGCTGGGGGCCCCGCCGTGCCGCTGGCCTACGGGCCCGACGCCACGTTTTCTCCCAACCCTGGGCAGGCGCAGGTGGCCACCGAGGCCCCGCTGGTGTTTGCCGGCTACGGCATTTCGGCCCCCGAGCTGGGCTACGACGACTACGCCGGCCTCGATGCAAAAGGAAAAATAGTGGTGTTGACGCGCCAGGCCCTGCGGCAGTTCGGCGACAACGAGCAGCAGTACTTTGGCGACGTGCGCACCAAGCTCGAAACCGCTGCCCGCCACGGCGCCGTGGGCGTGCTGCTGGCCAATGACAAAGCCGGGGCCCTGCCGCCCGCGCCCCCCAAGGGCGTGGTGAGCGCGCTGGACCCCAAGGGCCAAGTGGTCGTGTCGCGCTCCTACGCGCCGGGCTCGGTGCAAGTGGTGGGGGCCCTGAGCGCGGCGGCGTTGCAGCAGCTGTTCGCCGGGGCCCCCTCCGATACGGCCCAAACGCTGGCGGCGCTGCGGGCCGGCAAGCCCGCCTCGCAGGCGCTGCCCGGCCGCCTGCGCGCCGCCTACCGCAGCCGCTACCAGGACGTGGACGGCTACAATGTGGTGGGCAAACTGGAGGGCTCCGACCCAAAGCTGAAGAATGAGTACGTGGTGCACAGCGCCCACCTCGACCACCTCGGCGTGGGGGCCCCGGTCAACGGCGACTCCATTTTCAACGGGGCCCACGACAACGCCACGGGCGTGGCCGCGGTGCTGGAAATTGCCCGCACCTACGGCCGGCTGCCGGTGAAGCCCAAGCGTTCCATCCTGTTCGTGCTGATGACAGGCGAGGAAATGGGCTTGATCGGGTCGTCGTACTTCGCCAAGCTCCCAACCGTGCCCAAGGCCGCGCTGGTGGCCGACGTGAACACCGACATGCCCACCATCATTGCCCCGCTGCTGGCCGTGGTGCCACTGGGGGCCCAGCACTCGTCGCTGCTGCAACCCGTGGAAGCGGCAGCTGCTTACCTGGGCCTGGCCGTGGAAGCCGACCCCGAGCCGGCGCAGCACCGCTTCATTCGCAGCGACCAGTACAGCTTTGTGGTACAAGGCGTTCCGGCGCTGCACCTCAAGTACGGCAACAAGACGGCCGATGGCAAGAACAACCTCAGCGAGCAGGTGCAGAAGTGGCGCGCCGTTACGTACCACAAGCCCCAGGACAACTTCGCCGGCGGCACGTTCGATTGGGAAGCCGGTCGCAAGTACGCGCAGCTGAACTTCCTCGTGGGCTACCAAGTGGCCCAGGCCGCGGCCCGCCCCACCTGGAACAAGGACGACTTCTTTGGGGCCCGGTTCGGGAAATAACGGCGCAGCGCAGCGGGCCCGTTGCAACGCCGCGGTTGGGCCGGTGGTCTATGAAAAGCTCGTGCACGGTGCGCGGGCTTTTCACGTTTTAACGCCCGGCAAAATGCTTCGTTTGGTACTCTTCGGCTGCCTGTTGCTGCAAACGCTTTCGGCCTGGGCCCTCAAGCCCTCGCCAACCTGGTGGGCCAAGCCCGACACGCTGGGCCTAAAGTACCAAAGCCTCGCCTTGACCACGCCCGACCACGTGCGGCTGGCCGCGTGGCTGGTGGCGCCCGCGGCTGGGGCCCCCGACCAGCACACCACGATGGTCGTGGCCGGCAGCGACTCGGGCAACATGGCGTCGTTCCTCTTCCAGGCGCGGGCGCTGGCGGCGGCGGGCTACCAGGTGCTGCTGTTCGATTACCGCGGCTTTGGCCACAGCCAAGCCTTCGCCATCGACCAAAATCGGCTGTACTACGAGGAATTTGCCACCGACCTGGGCGCCGCGCTGGCCGAGGCCCGGCGGCGCGCGCCCCGCCAGCGCGTAGGCATCCTCGGTTTCTCGATGGGCACCCTGCTGGGGGCCCGAGTGGCCGCGAAGGACCGCTGCGACTTCCTGATAACCGACGGGTACGTGGGCAACCTGCAGGCGATTGTTGCCTACCAAGCCACCCGCCACAAAACCGTGACGCTGCCCGCCGAAGCCACGAGCTACGACCCGCTGGGCCCCCGGGTGAAATGCCCCTGGCTGTTCATCGCCGGCACCGAGGACCGCAACACGCCGCTGGCCGACTCAGCGGCTGCCGTGCAAGCGGCCCGCCGGGGGCAGCGGCGGCAGCTGCTAGCCGTGCCCTGCGGCCACCTGGGCGCCATGGAAGAACTGGCGAAAACCGAACCCGCGGAGGAATACGGCAACGCCTACGTGCGGGTAATCAGCCGCTTTTTGGCCGGCCCGCCCGCTGCCTCCAAGGGCTAGTTGGCCCGGCCGCTGTCCACCACTTTTTGCAGCTGGGCCTGGGTGGCGGGGGGCAGGGCGCTGAGTAGGTCGAGGCCCGAGGCAGCTTCGATTTTGTCGACCGTGGTGAGGTATTGCTTCCAGTCGGGGCTGCTGCTGGTGTCGTTGGGCGTGTCGATGGCCACGACGCGGGCCTGGCCGGCGGCGATGCGCTGGAGGTCATTGGTGCCTTGGGGCAGGAACACCACCACTTTCCAAATGCGGGCGGGCACCGTCACGCGGCCCTGGGCGATGGTTTGGGCGAAGCCGTTTTTGCCGGTGCCGCCGCGGCCGTAGCTGCCCATGATGACGTAGGCTTCGAGGCCGCGCTGCACCTGGGCGCGGGTGTATTCTTCGAGGTGGGCCCAGGTTTGCTGGTTGTTTTGGGGGGCCTGGGGCACCATGTTGCTCATCAAAAAGGTGGCCGAGTTGTCGTCGAGGCTGGCCGTGCGGTCGCCGCTGGGGCAGTTGTGGCCCTTGTCGAAGCCCGAGCCGGAGTAGCTCTGGGGCGTCACCTGGAAGAACTGGCGGGGCAGGGCGGGGTCGGGGCGGAAGTCGTTCTGGCGCGGCGACTGGCCCAAATCGCCCCGGCCCACGTGCCAGCTCGTCCACACCGGAATGCCGCGCGTGGCGCTGTAGCCGCTCGTGAACTGGGGCCGCACCAGCAGGTAGTTGGTGGCGTTGGCCGGGTCGGAGGTGGCGCCGCTGGGGTTGCCGAGCAGCAGGTTGTCGCCGGGGGCAGTGGCGGGTCCGGGGGCCGTGGTGGGGCCCTGGGCGGTCGGCGCTTGCGGCGCTCGGCGCGTGGGGGCCCCAGTGGTGGGCGCTGGCATTGCGGTGCCCGTGCCGCCCACCGCCACGGCGGGCCCGGTGGCCGTCGTCAGCACCACATCGTCGAAGTTGAGGCGATTCTTAGGGCCACTCGTTTTGCGAATTTCCAGGCGCAGCGGCTCGCTGGCCACCCCGGCAAAGGTGTGGGGCACCAGTTGGGGCCCCTGGGTGGTGACCGGGCCCCCCGCGCGCTGCCAGTGGCCGCCGCCGTCGCGGCTCAGCCACAGCTCCCAGGTGCTGGGCCCGTCGGTGCCGTAAGCGGCGGCGCTGACGCTGATTTGCGTCACGCCGGCCGCCGCGTCGAACTGCATGGTGAGGCGGCCCAGCCCGCGCAGGCGCGCCGCACGCTGGCCGTCCTTGTGGTCCTGCTCGGTGCTGCCAATCAGGCCGTCCTGGAAGTGCCAGGGCCCCGTGGCCAGCGCCTCGTCGGCCTCGGTGTAGGCGCCCTTGGTGCCGGCCTCAAAGGTTTCGGGGAAGGTGGCGGCGGGCGCCAGGCGCAGGTCCGACGCAGTGCGGGTATCGGCGTTTTGGGAGCAGGCCAGTAGGGCCAGGGCCCCGAGCAGGAGGGAAGGACGCATGAACGAAAGTAGCCGCTGCCGCGCGAACAGGGTGCGCTGGCCGTTGGTAGGGTGCGGGGCTTGCCCCCGCCCGAACCGTTGAACGACAATCGTTCAACGGCTCGGGCGGGTTTCGTTCATGCGGCGGGTGGGGGCAAGCCCCGTACCCTATTACCAGCGGCCAGGATTCGCGTGGATATAGCGGCGGTGGGCGTCCAATTCGGCCGCATCACGGATGATGCGCTCGTGATAATTGCGCTGCCAGCACGAAGGCGGCGCCACTTGCCCGGCCGCCAGCTCGCCCTGCCGCCACCGCCGGTAGCTGCGCGACTTAAAGCTGCCAACTATTTGGCTGACGGCTACCACCTGGTTGCGGGTAAGTACCAAAATTAGGTGCAAGTGGTTGGGCATTACCATCCAGGTGTCGAGCCGCACGGTAGGGTAGTGCGTAGGCAGGGCCGTTAGCTCAGCCAGGACTGCTTGACCCAGGAGCGAGGGCACCAGCGGGGCATTGGGCGGCAAGGTGCCAAACAGATGCGCCTTATCGCGCGCGCAAATAGTGAGAGCATAGCAGCCAGCCATGCTGTAATCGTACCCATTGTAGCGAATGCTGCGGCGTTGCGGCAAGGGTTCCATCCCACGAAAGTAGGGTGCGGGGCTTGTCCCCCCGCCCGTTGTTGAACGATTAGCGCACGATTCGTTCAACGACGGGCGGGGGCAAGCCCCGCACCCTACAGCCGTTGACTCCAAATCCGCTCTGATACAGCTTCAGCGCCGATTTGGGCTCCGCGCCCCGCAACTATCCCTCGCCGGCCGTTCCTTTGGGGCCCCCACTAGCCCCCACCGCCGCGCCCTATGAAACTCCGTTACTTGCTGCTGCCCCTGCTGGGGGCCCTGCCCGCCTGCCAATCGGCCGATAAGCCCGCCGCCAAGGCCCCGGCTTCGGCCGACGTGCGCTTTGAAGGGTTCAAGACCCGTTTCATTGCCGATTTGTGGCGCGAAGACCCCAGCTTTGCCTCGGCCATGGGCTACCACAAGTACGACTCGCTGCTGGTAATCCCCGACTCGCTGCAACGGCGGCGGGCGGCGGCGTTTGGCGAGAAAAACCTGAAGGCGCTGGCCACGTTCCCGCTCGACAGCTTGGCGCCCGCCAATCAAATTGACCACCACTTGCTGGCCAACTACTTGCGCGCCAGCCGCTGGGAGGACGACACGCTGCGCCAGTGGCAGTGGAACCCGGCCGCCTACAACCTGGGCGCCGACATTGGCGAATTCCTCAACGGCCGCTACTACCGGCTCGACCGCCGCCTGCGCAACATTTCCGACCAGCTGGCCCAGGCCCCAGCCTACTACCAGGCCGCCGAAAACAACCTGCGCCGCCCCACCCAGGAGCACACCCGCTTGGCCATCAAGCAGAACGAGGGCGGCTTGGCCGTGCTGGGCCCCGCCCTTGCCGATTCGGTGCGTGCCTCGGGCCTGAGCGCGCGCGAGAAAAAGGTGTTTGCCGACCGCCTGGCCACGGCGCGCCTCGCCATCCAGAGCTACCTGGCCTTCCTGAAAACCGACGTGCTGGGGGCCCACCAGTTCCGCTCGTTCCGCATCGGCAAGGCCCTGTTCGACCGCAAGTTTGCCTACGACATCCAGTCGCGCTACTCGGCCGATGAGGTGTACCGGCAGGCGCTGGCCCACAAGGCCGAGCTATTGCACGACATGGGCCGCCGCGCCGCGCGCCTCTACCCTAAGTACCTGCCCGGCCAGCCCGCGCCCGCCGATACACTTCAGCTCATCCGCGCCGTCGTCAACCAGCTCACCCTGAAGCACGCCCCGCGCAACGGCTTCGTGGCCGCCGTGAAGCAGCAGATTCCGACCCTGGTGGCCTTCGTGAACGACCATAATTTGCTCACCCAGGACCCCAGCAAGCCGCTGGTGGTGCGCGAAACGCCGCTCTACATGCGCGGCAGCGGGGCCGGGGCCAGCGTGAGCGCCCCGGGGCCCTACGACAAAGGCGCCAACACCTATTATAATGTGGAGCCCATCCCGAGCACCTGGACGGCAGCCCAGGCCGAGAGCTACCTGCGCGAGTACAACGACTATACCCTCCAGATTCTCAACATCCACGAGGCCATTCCGGGGCACTACACGCAGCTCGTGTACGCCAACCGCTCGCCCTCGCTGGTGAAGAGCATTTTCGGCAACGGCGCCATGGTGGAGGGCTGGGCCGTGTACGCCGAGCGCATGATGCTGGAGCAGGGCTACGGCCAGAACAGCGACGAAATGTGGCTGCTTTGGGACAAGTGGAACATGCGCGTGACGCTTAACACTATCCTTGACCACGCCGTGCAGGTCGACGGCATTTCGGAAAAAGCCGCCGTGGCCATGCTGGAGCGCGAGGGCTTCCAGGAGCAAGCCGAGGCCGAGGGCAAGTGGCTGCGCGCCACCCTCAGCCAAGTGCAGCTCAGCAGCTACTTCGCCGGCTACACCGAGATTTACGCCCTGCGCGAGGAGCTCAAGCAGCAGCGCGGCAAGGCGTTTGACCTCAAGCAGTTCCACGAGCAATTCCTGGGCTACGGCAGCGCCCCGGTGCGCTACATCCGCGAACTTATGCGGCGCAAATAAGGTATAGGGGGGCGGTGCGCGGGTTGCGCGCTGCCGCTTTGCCTGCCCCGCCACTTCCCTTCCCCATGACCGAAGCCCACCGCCAGCACGTGCACTCCGCCAACGACGAGCAGCTGCGCCACCTCATTCACGAGCACCTCAAGGTATTTGCTAAATTTACGTCGGCAAACTGTGCGGTCTGCGACGCCCTGGCCCCGCCGTTCGCCAAGTTTGTCGACGAGGAGCCCTACCAAACCATCCTGTTTCTGAAGCTCAACTCCGACGAAAACCCGGTGGCTAAAAAGCTGATGCAGGACAAAATAGCGCCCTTTTTTGTGAGCTACTGCCAGGGCCGCCTGCTCGAGTGCGCCGCCCTCACCGAGGAGGCCGACGTGCGCGCCCAGCTCGACCGCCTGCGCGCCTTTGTGCCGGTGAAGTAGGGCCCCGGGGACTCTTTTTAATTCGTATTTTTTGGGCGAAACGCCCGGCCGCTGGGCAGCGGCCGGGCGTTTGCGCGCCGGGCCGCTGGGCCCGGATTTTTCCGTTAAAGCGTGTTTTTTCTCCTTTCCAAAATTCTCGACGCTGCCCTGTTGCCCACCGTGTGGCTGGTGGCCCTGCTGCTGGGGGCCCTGGTGGCGCGGCAGCCCCGCCGGCAGCGGCAGTGGCTGCGCGCCGCCGCCGTGCTGGCCCTGGTGGGCACCAACCGTGCCCTCAGCAACGAGGCCCTGCGCGCCTGGGAGCGCCCCGCCGTGCCGCTGGCCGCCCTGCCGCCCCGGGCCGATGCGGCCGTGCTGCTCGGGGGCATCACCGACGCTAACCGCCAGCCCGCCGACCGCGTGTACCTGCACGCCGGGGCCGACCGCTTCACCAACGCCCTGTGGCTGTACCGCGCCGGGCGGGTGCGGCGCATCATCGTGTCGGGCGGCTCGGGCATGGTGGGGTCCCAGGCCGTCAGCGAAGCCCGCCAGATAGCCACGCTGCTGCGCCTGGCCGCCGTGCCGGCCGCCGATATCTGGCTGGAAGGGCGCAGCCGCAACACCCACGAAAACGCCGAGTTCACCAAGCAGCTGCTGGCCCGCCACCCGGGCGCCGATACGCTGGTGCTCGTCACGGCGGCGTTTCACATGCGCCGGGCCGCGGGCTGCTTTGCCCAGGCGGGGGTGCCCGTGTTGGCTTTCCCGGCCGGCTTCCGCACCATCCCCCGCTCCTTCACCCCCGATTACTGGCTGCTGCCCGCCCCCGCAGCCCTGGAGCAGTGGAGCCTGTTGCTGCACGAAATGGCCGGCTGGGCCGTGTATAAGGTCCGCGGCTGGTGCTAATGGCTTAGCAATCAGCTGACGGTTGCTGGCTGTTGTCTTTTATTCTTTACAGCAAGCATTTATGCCCAAGTTAGGGCCCCCAGGCTAAGGTGCAGGCCCGTAGCAACAACGGCAGCCCGATGATGCATCCTTGCGTCTCTATGTTGGGCTAGGGGCCCTAAACCTCACGGGCCAGCCCGGCGCTACTCCGTTTTGGCCCCGGCTGGCGCGGCAGCTTTGCCAATCCACACCGATTTTTGGTTTACAAATTCGAGGATGCCCAGGCGGGATAGCTCGCGGCCGTAGCCCGATTTCTTGACGCCGCCGAAGGGCAGCTCGGACATCGATTTCACCAGGCTGTTCACAAACACGGCGCCGGCCTCAATCTGCCGGGCCAGGTCCTCGCCCTTCGCCAGGTCCTGCGTCCACACCGAGGCCCCCAGGCCGAAGCGCGAATCGTTGGCCAGGCGCACGGCGTCGGCGGCGTTCTTGGCTTCGAGCACAATGGCCACGGGCCCAAAAAGCTCCTCGTGGTAGGCGCGCTGCCCGGGCCGCACGTGGGTGAGGATGGCCGGCCGAAACAAGGTTGCTCCGGGCCGCGCCTGGCCGCCCACCAGCGCCAGCCGGGCCCCCTGGGCCACCGAGTCTGCCACTTGTCGGGCCAGCTCGTCGGCCAGGTCGGGGCGGGCCAGGGGGCCGTACTGGGTGTCTTCGGCCAGCGGGTCGCCGGTGCGCAGGGCCAGCAGGTGGGAAGTGAGCTGGGCCACAAACTCCTTGAGGACGGGCTTTTCCACGATGAAGCGCTTGGCGGCGATGCAGCTCTGGCCGGCGTTGATCATGCGGGCCTGGGCGGCGGTTTTGGCGGCCAGGGGCAGGTCGGCGTCGGCCAGTACAATAAAGGGGTCGGAGCCGCCCAGCTCCAGCACGGTTTTTTTAATGTGGCGGCCGGCCAGGGCGGCCACCGCGGCCCCGGCCCGCTCCGAGCCGGTCAGCGTCACGGCCCGCACCCGGTCGTCGGCGATGAGCGGCTCTACCAGGTCCGTCTCAATAAGCAGCGTGCGGAAGCAGGCCGGCGGCAGGCCCGCGTCGTGGAATATTTTTTCCAGCGCCAGCGCGCACTGCGGCACGTTGGGGGCGTGCTTGAGCAGGCCCACGTTGCCGGCCATCAGGGCCGGGGCGGCGAAGCGCACCACCTGCCAGAACGGGAAGTTCCAGGGCATGATGGCCAGCACCACGCCCAGCGGCTGGTGGCTGATGTAGCTGCGCCCGGCGTCGGTGGCCACCGGCTCGTCGGCCAGAAAGGCCGCGGCGTGGTCGGCGTAGTAGTCGCAGCAAGTGGCGCACTTCAGGGCCTCGGCGCGGCCATCGGCCACGGGCTTGCCCATTTCCAGGGCCATGAGGCGGGCCAGCTCGGGGGCCTGCGCGCGCAACAGGGCCCCGGCGCGGCGCAGCACGGCGGCGCGCTGGGCCAGCGGGGTGGCGGGCCAGGTGGCGGCCGCGGCGTGGGCCTGGCCGAGGATGCGCGCGGTTTTGGCCCACGAAAACGGGCGGAACCGCTTGAGTACGCGGCCGGTATAAGGGTTGCGGGATTCGATGGGCATGGCGCGGGGGAAATGCGGGCGGCGGCAACGGGCCGGGCTAGTATCCGTTATACCCTTTTCCGGGGCCCCGGGGTTGCGGGCGGCCCGGCTCAGTCCGGGCCCCCGGGCTTACTTTCGTGCACCACACCTGCGGCTTGCTCCGTCGCCTGGCCACTTTTCCTTTCACCGTGTCCGATACGCTACCCATCTCCCTGCCCACTGCCTCAGAGGAAGACCTCGTGCGCCGGCTTAAAGCCCGCGACGAATCGGCCCTGACGCTCTTTTACGACCGCTACGCGTCGGCCCTGTTTGGCGTCATCTCCCGCATCGTCAAAGACGACGATACGGCCGAAGACGTGCTTCAGGAAGCGCTGGTCAAAATCTGGAACGCTTTTCCGGCCTACGACGCCGAAAAGGGCCGCCTGTTCACCTGGGTGCTGAACATCTGTCGAAATTTAGCCATCGACAAAATCCGCTCGCGACAGCACCGCGTAGGTACTCGCACCCAGGGCCTCGACGACAGCCTTGCCGCTCAACGAATGCCCGCAGCCGACAGTTTTCGGCCCGAGCACATTGGGCTGCAAGAAGTTGTGCAGACCCTGGTGCCCGAACAGCGGCAAATAATCGACCTACTTTACTTCGGAGGGTACACCCAAAGCGAAGTGGCCGAGGAATTGAAGCTGCCCCTGGGCACCGTCAAAACCCGTGCCCGCACGGCCATTAAACTCCTTGGTAAACTGATACGCTAATTCCACCGTGGAAGATCCTCAAGCCTATATAGAATCCGGCATTTTAGAGCAGTACGCCCTCGGGCTGCTCACGCCCGCTGAGCGCGTTGCCGTCGAAGCCGAAGCCGCCCGTCACCCCCTCGTAGCCGAAGAGCTGGCCGCCGGCCAGCGCGCCCTCGAGTACTATGCCGAAGCCCACTCCCGTGAGTTGCCCGCCGCCATGCGCGACCGGGTGCTGACCAAAGTGCTGGCCCAAATTACCCCCGCCGCCGCCGAAGCCCCCGTGGCCGCCCCGGTAGCAGCTACCGCTGGGGCCCCCACGCCCTCCGCCAGCCTCCGGGCCGATGTAGACGCCCTGGCCCGCCCGCAAGCGGCTGCCGAGCCCGGCGTGCGCTCAATAAGCAGCGCCGCTGCACCCACAGCCCCGCGCCGGGGCCTGGCCATTGCCGCCTCCATCGCCTTGCTGCTGAGCTTGTTCGGCAACGCCTACCTGTACCAGCAGTGGCAGGGGGCCGACACCGCCCTCGTGGCCTTGCAGGACACCCAGAACCGCGTGGCCGCCAATACCTTGGTGGTAGAGAAAAAGCTCGGTGAAGTGAAAGAGCAGAACGCCGTGCTGCGCGACGCCGAGTTTCACTTCGTGGCCCTGGCCGGCACCCCCGATGCGCCCCAGGACCGTGCCCGGGTGCTGTTCAACGCCAAAACCAAGCAGGTGTACGTGGACGTGCAAAAGCTGTCCCCCGCGCCCACCGGCCGCCAGTACCAGCTTTGGGCCCTCAACAACGGCAAGCCCGTGGATGCTGGCATGCTGACGCAGGCCGCCGCTTCTGGCGAGCGCCTCGAGCGCATGAAAGACATTGCCAGCGCCCAGGCCTTCGCCGTGACGCTGGAGCCCCTGGGCGGCAGCGCCTCGCCCACCATGCCCATCCAGGCCATGGGCACCATTTAGGGCCCCTAGCTGCCTCCTCACTAACAGCCCCCGCGATGCTTCGCGGGGGCTGTTTTGTTGTGAAAAAGGCCAAACGGGCCGCGCCGTTGTTATTTGCGGGCCCCTGGCTACCCGCTGTGGCCGCCCGCTTTCCTTTCACCATTTTCTGACTGCACCGCCATGCTCCAAGTAGGCCAAACCGCCCCCGATTTCACACTCAACACCACCGACGGCACCCCGTTCCACCTAGCCGACCGCCGCGGGCGGCACCTAGTGCTGTACTTCTACCCGAAGGATGACACGCCCGGCTGCACGGCCGAAGCCTGCTCGTTCCGCGACCAGTACCAGGACTTCCAGGACCTGGGGGCCGACGTGGTGGGCATCAGTTCCGACAACGAAGCCTCGCACCAGAAATTTACCCAGAAGCACCGCCTGCCCTTTCCGCTGCTGGCCGACGCCGGCGGGGCCGTGCGCAAGCTCTACGAGGTGCCCCGCGCCCTGCTGGGCCTGCTGCCCGGCCGCGTCACGTTTGTAATTGACAAAGAAGGTGTTATCCAGTACATCTTCAACTCCATGAGCGGGGCCACCGACCACGTGCGTCACACCAAAGACGTACTCAAGGGCCTGCCCGCCTAAGGCCTCGGGGGCCCCGGCAGGTACGGCCTGTCTGCGCTAGCTGGGCGGCTTGCTGGTACGCCCTGGGCCCCCGGGCGCCCGGCTGCGTATGCAGGCCATGACTTCCTTCGCGCACCTTTTCAGCGGGGTTGGCCTGCTGGCCGCGGTCCTGTCGGGCCTCACGTTTTTCCCGCAGGTGCTCCACACCTGGCAGAAGCGCTCGGCGCAGGGCCTCTCGGGCTCGATGCTGGCGGTGGGCGGCGCCAGTATGGTGCTGTGGCTGGCCTACGGGGCCTATACGCACAGCCTGCCCATCTTGCTGGGCAACGGCTGCAACCTGTTTTTTACCCTGCTGCTGGTGTATTTTAAGTGGCGCTACCGGGCGGCCCCGCCCGTGGCCCCGGCCGCCCCCGCGTCCTAGCGGCGGCTAGTGGAAAGTGCCGTTGTGGCCGTGGTCGTCCTCATCATCTTCGTGGTCATGGCCGTGGTCATGGTCGTGGTGATGGCCGGCGTTGGGCTTGCCGAAGTAGTTGAGCAGCGTGCCGCCGGCGTAAAACACCAGCCAGCACACGTAGAGCCAGCCGAAGCCTGCCGGCACGCGCCCCACAAACGCCGCCAGGATGAAGTGGGCCCCGGCGCTCATCAGCAGCCCGGTCACGGCCACAAACTGGAAGCTGTTGAGGGCAGAGGGGCGATAGAGTTTGGAGAAGTCCATGGCGGGCACAAGCAAAAAAGGCCGGGTTTGTTTGGCGGCCGGGGCCCCAGCCGGGGCATTGGCGGGGCCCCGGCGCACAAAAATAGGGCCCCCGGAGCCCCGCGCCCCCCGGGCGGCAACGCAACCGCGCCGGGGGCGTACACCCAAGCAGATTCGCTTCACCCTAATCATCCCTTCCTATGATACTTGACAGCCTCTTTGGCGACGACGACCAGAAAGACCCGCAACCGGACCGCGACATCCCGCAGAACGAGCAGCAGCAAAAAGAAAAAGAGTACAAAGCCGACCAGAGCAACGGCAAAGAAGAAAACGACGCCTCGGCCGCCCGCTACACCGGCGCCCACGGCTACACCCAGCGCTCCGACCAGAAGGACCAGCTCGAAAACCTGCACATCGGCGGCTCCGAGCGCACGCCCCAGGGCGGCACCGAGCACACCGCCGCCAACGAGCAGCAGCAGGGCCCCGGCTTCGGCGTGGAGGGCAGCTACGAGCTCGACCACGATGTGCGCACCAAGGAGCAAAAGTTTGGCGAAGACGCCCCCAGCGGCCCCGCTAAAGAGCCCCAGGACATGTAATTACCCCCATGGATCCATAAAAACGGCCTTCCCCGCAGGGGGGAGGCCGTTTTTGCGTTTGGAAAGGTAGTGGCCGCCAGGGTATGTCCTGGCGGCACCCCAGGGGGGCCTATTCTGCCGCGGTGGGGCCCCCGAAGCGGCGGCCGAAGAGGAAGAATACGGGCAGGCCCAGCGCCACCAGGCCCAGGCCGCGGCGCGAATATTCGGCCGTGTCGGGGGCGATGAGCAGCACCACGCAGAAGGCCGAGGCCAGGCCGATGTAGATGAGCGGCACCACCGGGTAGCCCCAGGCGCGGTAGGGGCGGGGCGCGTGGGGCCGGGTGCGGCGCAGCACGAAAATGCCGATAATGGTGACCACGTAAAACAGAATCACGGCGAACATCACGTAGTTGAGCAGCTGGCCGTAGCTGCCGCTCAGGCACAGCAGGCTGGCCCACAGGCACTGCGCCCACAGGGCCCGGGCGGGCACCCCGGCGGGGTTGAGGCGGGCCAGGCCGGGGAAAAACAGGCCGTCCTTGGCCATGGCGAAGTAGGCCCGCGCCCCGCTCAGGATGATGCCGTTGTTGGCTCCGAACGTGCTGAGCATGATGAGGATGGCCATGACGTAGGCCCCCGGGGCCCCCAACACCGACTCGGCCACGGCCGTGGCCACGCGGTCGTCCTTGGCGTACATGATGCCGCGCCCGGCCACGGTGGCCGCCTCGGGCGAGCCGGCCAGCGGCAGCACCAATAGGTACACGATGTTCAGCAGGATGTAGAGCGCCGTGACGATGCCCGTGCCGATGACCATGCTGCGCACCAGCGTGCGCTCGGGGTTCTGAATTTCCTCGCCCGCGAAGCCGATGTTGTTCCACGAATCGGAAGAGAACAGCGAGCCCGACATGGCCATGCCGATGGCGATGACCAGGGCCCCCGCGCTCAGCGGCAGGGCGGGGCCCCCGGCGGCGGGGTGGCGCGCGGCGGCCCACACGTCGTGGAAGTTGGCCGCCACCGCGGCGTGGTTGAGGCCCAGCGCCACTCCGAACACGATGAGCAGCGCCAACGCCACCAGCTTGGTGCTGCCCAGCACGTTCTGGATGAGCTTGCCCGTGCGCACGCCCTGCGCGTTCAGGGCCGTGATGCCCACGATGAGCAGTATGGCCACCACCTGCGCGCTGCTGACCGCCAGGGGCCCTATTTGGAACAATACATTCGTCACGCTCGACCAGCCCCAAAGCACGCCCAGGAACTTGGCGAAGGCCACGGCCACGGCCGCAATCACGCCGGTTTGAATCACCAAAAACAGCGTCCAGCCGTAGAGAAACGCCACCAGCCGCCCGAAGGCCTCGCGCAGGTACACGTACTGCCCGCCCACCTTGGGGAACATGGCCGCCAGCTCGCCGTAGCTCACGGCGCCGGCCGTGGTGATGAGGCCGGTGATGAGCCAGACCACCAGCAGCCAGCCGGCGGTGCCCACCTGCCGGGCAATGTCGGCCGAAACGATGAAAATGCCCGAGCCGATCATGCTGCCCGTGACGAGCATGATGGCGTCGAACAGGGTGAGGGCCCGCTGGAAATGGGGCGGGGAAGTGGGCGTAGCGTCGGCCATAGAAAAACGAAAACGGAATTAAGCCGGCAAGCTACGCGCTGGCGGCGTTAGGGCCCCGGGGCGCTGGCCGGTTTCCGATTACTTTCGCCGCCGGGCGCTGGGCAATCCAGCGGCTGCCACCCCTTGCCGCTGACCGCTTATGCTGCGCTGGATTAAAGCCCTGCTCGCCCTGGGGCTCGCCGTTGCCCTCACCTGGGGCCTGAACACCAAGCACGGCGACGTGCCGCCGTTTGGCAAGCTGCTGAGCCCGTTCCGCGGGTTTTGGCAAAATGGCGAAACCGCCGGGGGCCTGCCCGCCCAGCAAACGCTGCGCCTGCCGGGCCTGCAGCGGCCGGTGCAGGTGCGCTTCGACGACAAGCGCGTGCCGCACGTATTTGCCCAGAACGACCACGACCTGTACTACGCCCAGGGCTACCTCACGGCCCAGGACCGGCTCTGGCAGATGGACTTCATCGCCCACGTGGCGGGCGGGCGGCTGGCGGAAATCGTGGGGCCGGCGCGCCTCGAAACCGACCGCTTCTTCCGGCGCATGGGCCTGCCGTTTGGGGCCCAAAAATCGCTGGCCGCGGCCCTGGCCGACCCCGTGACCCGCACCGTGCTCACCTCGTACGCCGACGGGGTGAACGCCTACATTGGCACGCTGACGCCGGCCACCCTGCCCTTCGAGTACAAGCTGCTCGACTACACGCCCGAACCCTGGGTGCCGCTGAAAAGCTGCCTGATCCTGAAGTACATGGCCTTCGACTTGAGTGGCCGCTCCGACGACTTGCGCATGAGCAACGCGCTGGCCCGCTACGGCCCGGCCGTTGTCAAAGACCTGTTTCCCGACTACCCGGTGCAGGAGGAGCCGGTGGTGCCGGTGGGTACGCCGCTCGATTTTACGCCCCTGCCCGTGCCGGCCACGCCGCCGGGCTTCGCGGCGGCGCTGTCGGGCCAGGTGCCGCAGCACGAGCCCGACCCCGAGCTGGGCTCCAACAACTTTGCCGTGAGCGGGGCCAAGTCGGCCACGGGCTTCCCGCTGCTGGCCAACGACCCGCACTTGCAGCTCAACCTGCCCAGCATCTGGTACCAGGTGCAGCTGGCCGCGCCCGGCGTGAATGTGTACGGAGTGAGCATTCCGGGGGCCCCGTTTGCCATCATCGGCTTCAACGAGCGGGTGGCCTGGGGCGTGACCAACGTGGCGGCCGACGTGCTGGACTGGTACCAGATCAAGTTCCGCGACGGCACGCGGCGCGAGTACTGGCACGCCGGCCGTTGGAAGCCGGTGCGCCGGGTGGTGGAGCGCATCCGGGTGCGCGGCCGGCCCGACCGCCTCGACACGGTGCTCTACACCCACCACGGCCCCATCGTGTACGATAAGCCGGAAAAGCCTTTCCTGCCCGGCCAGGTGCCCGTGGCCCACGCCATGCGCTGGACGGCCCACGATGCGGCCAACGAGTTCCAAGCCTTTTACCGCCTTAACCGCGCCCGCAACTACCCCGACTACACCGCCGCGCTCAGCACTTACGGCTCGCCGGCCCAGAACTTTATTTTTGCCAGCGCCGACAAGGACATTGCCCTCTGGCCCAACGGCCGCTTCCCGCTGAAGTGGCGCGACCAGGGCAAGTTCATTCTCGACGGCACCGACCCGGCCTACGACTGGCAGGGCTGGATTCCGGCCGCCCAAAACCCGCACGTGAAGAACCCGCCGCGCCAGTTCGTGGCCTCGTCCAACCAATTCTCGGCCGGCCCCGACTACCCGTATTACCTGAACTGGGACTACGGCAACGGCAGCTACGACCGTGCCCACCGCATCGGCGAGCGGCTGGCGCGCATGACCCAGGCCACGCCCGACAGCCTGCGCATGCTCCAGAACGACAACCTCAGCGTGACGGCCCAGCAGCTGCTGCCCCGCCTGCTGGCGCTGGCCGCCGGCCCCGCCAACGGCGACACGCTGGTGGCCGCCGCCGGGCCCGAGGCCCGCGCGCTGGCCGAAATGCGCCGCTGGAACTACATGTACGACGCCGACGCGCTGGCCCCGAGCGTATTCGATTTATGGTTTGCCAACCTGGTGCAGCGCATTTGGAACGATGATTTCGGGCTGCAAGCCACTGGCCTGGAAATGCGCTTCCCCGCCCGCGACCGCACCAAAACGCTGCTGCTGCGCGAGCCAAACAGCCCCTGGGTGGACGACCGCCGCACGCCGCTGCGCGAAACCCTGCCGCAGCTGGTGCGCCGCAGCCTGCGCTTCGCCACCGATTCGCTCACCCGCAAGTACGGCCCCCTGGGGCCCCGGTGGGCCTGGAAAAACCAGAAGAGCACCGACGTGCTGCACATGCTCCAGCTGCCCGGTTTCGGCCACCTCGACCTGGACTGCGGCGGCGGGGCGGGCATTGTGAACGCCACCACCAACCGCACGGGGCCCTCGTGGCGCATGGTGGTGGCGCTGGGGCCCCAGGTGCGGGCCTACGGCGTATTCCCGGGCGGCCAGAGCGGCAACCCCGGCTCGGCGGCCTACGACGATATGCTCGAAACCTGGCGCGTGGGCCAGCTCAACGAGCTGGTGTTCCTGCGCTCAGCCGGCGAGGCCCACCCCCGCGTGCGGGCCACCTGGACCTTGGCCAACTAATCTTTCCCCGCCCGTATGCGACTCTTGCTATCGATTTTCGTCCTGGCGCTGCTGGTGCAGCTTTTCCTGCCCTGGTGGACGGTGGCGCCGCTGTGCTTCGGATTGGCCGCCGGCCTGGGGGCCCCGGGCGGCCGGGCATTTGGGGCGGGCTTTGCCGGCATCGGCCTGGGCTGGCTGCTGGCCGCTGCCTGGCTGAACGCGCGCAGTGCCGGCATTCTGAGCCACCGCATGGCCCAGCTACTCCCGCTTGGGGGCAGCGGCTGGGCCCTGGTGCTGGCCACGGCCCTGGTGGGCGGGCTGGTGGGCGGCGTGGCAGCGCTGGCCGGCGCTTGGGCGCGGCAGGCGGTGCGCGGCCCGGCCCCGGTGGCAGGTAGGTAAACCGGGGCTAAACTAGCCCCGGCCGCTAAACGCTTTACCGCCGCCATCTTTGCGGCGGGGGTGCCGTTGCCCCGCTTTTGCTCGCCGCGTATGTCGTTCACCTGCTCACCGCAGCGCCTGGCCCGGCCCGCGCTGGGGGCCCTGTTGCTGCTGGCCGCGCCCGCCGGGGCCCAAACCTCGCCCGCGCCGCGCGCCGCCATTGCCCGGGTGCTGGCCACCCAAACCGCCGCCTGGAACCGCGGCGACATCCCCGGCTTCATGCAGGGCTACTGGCAGTCCGATTCGCTGGTGTTCATCGGCAAAAAGGGCCTCACCTACGGCTGGGCCCCCACGCTGGCCAACTACCAGAAAAGCTACCCCGACGCCACCGCCATGGGCCGCCTCGACTTCGGGGCCCTGCGCATCACCCCGTTGGGGCCCGACGCGGCCGAGGTGGTGGGGGCCTGGCACCTGGCCCGCCCCACCGCCCTGGGCGACCTAGGCGGCCACTTCCTGCTGGTGTTTCGGCGCATCCAGGGCCGCTGGGTCATCGTAGCGGATCACACGTCATAGCGCCCGGCCGGGCCCGGCGCATAGCTCCGCATTAAATGGAGTTAATTGCTTACCTTTTAGCAGGCCTGGGCCTGGCAGTGGAGCGGGCCTGCCTATGCGTGCGCCGGGGCCCCGCGGTGGGCCTGGGGACCCCGGCGAAGGGGCCTGTGCTCATTCTTTCATACTATTTTGAAGCCCGTGAAAAACACGCTGGGACTACTGCTGGTAGGGACGTTAGGCGCATTGGCGGCCCCTGCCCAAACGAAGCGCTCGGCGGGGCCCCCGCCCGCGGCACGCGACGTGATTGCGCCGGTGGGCATCGTGAAAAACCTCAGCGATTCGGCTTTGCTGGACGTGGTGCAGCGGCAAACGTTTCGGTACTTCTGGCACTTCGCGCACCCGGTGAGCGGCCTGGCCCGCGAGCGCGACAACACCGTGCGGGCCGTGTACTACTGGGATTACATCAACGAGGCCGACGACAGCCCCAACCTGAGCACGGCCACGTTTGGCCCGGAGGCCTGCGCCATTGGTGGCACCGGCATGGGGGTGATGGCCACGGTGGTGGCCGTGCACCGCGGCTGGGTGAGCCAGGCGGCGGCCCTGCACCGGCTCACCAAAATCGTTGATTTTCTGGCGAAGGCCGATTGCTACCACGGCATCTACCCGCACTTCATGAACGGGGCGACCGGCAAAACCATCGCCTTCGACCGCATCGACGACGGGGCCGACATCGTGGAAACGTCCTACCTGCTGATGGGCTTGCTCACGGCCAAAGCCTACTTCAACGGGACCACGCTGCCCGAGCGGTACTTCCAGAAGCGGGTGCAGCAAATGTGGGCCGCCGCCGACTGGAACTGGCACAGCAAAGGGGGCACCGCGGCGCTGTACTGGCACTGGAGCCCCACCAACGACTTCCAGATGAACTTCCCGGTGGTGGGCTACGACGAGGCGCTGATTACCTATATCATGGCCGCGTCGTCGCCCAACCACCCCATCTCCAAGGAGTTGTACGAAAACTGCTGGGTGAAGAACCCGGGCTGGCGCAACGGCAAGACGTACTACGGCTACGAGCTGCCGCTCGACACCTACGACAAGGGCGGCCCGCTGTTTTTCGAGCAGTATACCTACCTGGACATCGACCCCAACGGGCTGACCGACAACCACGGCATCGACTACGCCCAGCAGACCCGCAACCACACCCTCATCAACCGGGCGTACTGCCTCGAAAACCCCAAGCACTACAAAGGCTACGGGGCCAACTGCTGGGGCCTCACCGCCGGCGACAGCTACAAGGGCTACGTGGCGCACTGCCCAAGCGTGGACTTAGGCGTGATTCAGCCCACGGCGGCGCTGTCCTCGTTTCCGTACACGCCAGCCTTTTCCATGCAGGTGCTCCGGCACTTGTACTACGACCTGGGCGCGCAGCTCTGGGGCCCCTATGGCTTTGCCGACGGCTTCAGCGAAACGCGGAACTGGTACGCCAAAACTCACCTGGCCATCGACCAGGGCCCCATCGTGGTGATGATTGAGAACTACCGCAGCGGCCTGCCCTGGCGGTTGTTCATGGGCGACCCCGACGTGCAAAAGGGCCTGGCCCGGCTGGGCTTCACGAGCAAGCGCGCCCAGCGCTGACCTTTCAGGAAACGGTGCGGCTGGCGGCAGCGCGCAGGCGCTCCCGTGGAGCCGGGGGTGGGGCCCTGAGTTGCGCCGGCTGGCTCCTCGTTGCGGCCTACTTCTCGGCGGCCACTTGCTGCAAGTGCTCCAATAGCCGGTCCAGGTCCTGCCGCGACAGGTAGCGGCCATCGGCCACCACGGCGGCGATGCGGCGGGTGTTGGCGATGTCCGCCAGCGGGTTGGCGCTGAGCAGCACGAGGTCGGCGAGGCGGCCGGGCGCGACGCTGCCGAAGTCCTGGAGGCGGTGGTAGAACCGGGCCGGGTTCAGGGTGGCCGTTTGCAGGGCCTCCAAGGGCGTGAAGCCGGCCGCCACGAAGCGCTGCAACTCCAGGTGCAGGCTGGGGCCGGGCAGCACGTCCACGCCGGCCGGCGCGTCGGTCCCGGCCAGGAAGCCCACCCCGGCCGCGTGCAGCTTGCGCACCAGCGTCAGCTCGTGGCCCACGAAGCGGGCCCGCACCGGCAGCGGCTCCGTGTCCATCGTTCGGGCAATGCTGGCCTGGGCCTTGGGCCACCGCTGCGCCACCCAGCTGCGGCCGGCGTAGGCCAGGTCGGGGTCGGCGCGCCACGCAATGGAATCGACGAGCCACTGGCCCCGCTCCCAGAACAGGGTGGGGCACTGCCATACTTGGTGCGCCGCCAGCAGCCGCACGGCGGCGGCTTCGCGGGCCGGGTCGTAGGTGGCCAGCAGGCGGCCCGGCGACTTCTCGGCGCCCGCCAAGTACCGGGCCTCGTCGGTCGAGCTGGCCTCGAAAATGCCGATCAGGTGCTCGAAGGTGCGCTGGCCGGCGGCTACGGCTTCGGCGGCGCTCACGGCATCGGGCACGTGCCCTTCGAAGGGCAGGCCCACGGCCTTGGCCTCGGCCGCAATGGCGAAGTAAGCGTCCCGCGGCACGTAGGACTGGATTTTGATGAAATCGACGCCCCGCGCCTTGAGCATCGCCACGGCCCGGCGGCCGTCCGCGGGGGTGGCCACGGCGATGGCCGCTTTATAGGGCGACTTGGGTCCGTCGAGCATCGGCCCGCTCACCACCAGCCGGGGCCCCAGCCGGCGGTGCGCCGCCACGGCCGCCCGGGCCCCCAAAACAGAGTCGAGCTGGCTGCCCATGTCGCGGATGCCGGTTATGCCGTTGGCCAGCAGCAGCGGCAGGATCAGGTCGGTGCCGGCGGCGGCCGTCCCGTCGAAGTACACGTGGGTGTGCATGTCCCACAGCCCCGGCATCAGGTACTGCCCGCGGGCGTCCACCACCCGGCCGTTTTTGGGATTGGCAGGAGCCGAGGGCCCCACGCGCACAATGCGCGGGCCGCTGATTACCACCGTCATGTCGGGCCGAACGGTGCCCGTGGCCACGTCAATTATGTTGGCGTGCACGATGGTGAGCGGCTGCGCCCGCGCCGCCGAAGCACCCAGGCAAAGGGCGAGGAACAGGGCGGGCAGGAGGCGCATCAGGCGAGGGCAGAAAGGGGTGGGGGAGAGCAGTCGGCTGGCGAAAGTAGTGTACATTTCGGGGCCCCGGCCGCTACGAAAAAGTGGCCGGGCGCGGCCCCGCCCGGCGCGGCCACCGACCGGTTATTCCTTCCACTCCGCTGCAGCGGCCTTTTTAACTAAAAGCATGGAAACCTACGTCATAGGGGATATTCACGGCGCGGTGCGGGCGCTGGACCAAGTGCTGGAGCGCAGCCCGTTTCGCCCAGGCATCGACCGCCTCGTGCAGCTCGGCGACGTGGCCGACGGCTGGCCCGATACCCCGGCCTGCGTGGATCGGCTGCTGGGCATCCCCAACAGCATCTGGCTGCAAGGCAACCACGACTGGTGGGCGGCGGAGTGGCTGAGCACGCAGCTCCCGCTCGAATACGTGGAACAGGACTGGTACCGGCAGGGCGGCCAGGCCACCTACGAGGCCTACCTGCAATTGCCCTCGGATGAGCGGTACCGGCACTTTCGCCAGTTTTTTGGCGAGCAGTGGCCCTACTTCGAAGATGAAGCCAACAACCTGTACGTGCACGCCGGCTACGACCCCAAACGGCCCATTGCCCTGCAAGACCCGTTCGACCTCATCTGGACGCGCGACCTGTGGGACGGCAACCAGGCCGCCACCGGCTACCACGAATGCTTCATCGGCCACACCTCCACCTGGAACTATAAAAAAGTGCCTTGCCAAACCCACAACGTGTGGAACGTGGACCAGGGCGCCGCTTACAACGGACGCCTGAGCATGCTGAATGTGCGCACCAAAGAGTTTGTGCAGAGCGACGTAGTACGGGAGCTATACCCCGGCGTGGAGGGGCGCTAATGGCCGGACTGGCCACCACCGCTTTTACGCGCTGCGCAGCACCATGTGCGCCGCTGCCCTGCGTTTCGCGGCCATCGTGGCCGTGGGCTACTTGGTAGCCAACACCACCAGCATAGCCATCAACCCCAATATTCCCCGCCCCATCCGCTGCAGTGCCAGCACCAGCGCCTACCACGTAGCCGGCACCACGCTGACGTGCCTCGTGCTGGCCGCGATGAAATAGGGCCCCGGGGCCCCCACCACTTTAGCAAGTACCCATGGCGAAGCCGGAAGTATTGGTTGTCTGTCCTTTGAGCCCGCAGCACTGGCGCGCGTGGCTGCAAGCGCACCACAACGAGCACTCAGCCGTTTGGCTGGTGTACCACAAAAAGCAGTCGGCCACGCCAACCCTGACCTGGAGCGAAGCCGTAGACGAAGCCCTGTGCTTCGGCTGGATCGACAGCCAGGCCAAGCCGATAGACGCCGACACGTACCAGCAGCGCTTCAGCCGCCGCCAGCCCAAAAGCGGGTGGTCGCGGGTGAATAAGGAAAAGGTACAGCGGCTGCTCGCCGAAGGAAAAATGGCCCCCGCCGGCCTGGCTAGCATCGAAAGGGCCCAGCAAAACGGCTCCTGGACCCTGCTCGATGAGGTGGAAGCGCTGCACCTGCCGGCCGACCTGGCACAGGCGTTTGAGCAGCAACCCGCGGCCCGCGGCTATTTCTTGAGCCTCAGCCGAACCGCTAAGCGCAACTTATTGCTGGGGCTAGTGATGGCGAAGCGGCCCGCGACCCGTCAGCAACGCATCGCAGCCATCCTGGAACTAGCCAGCTAACGGGTGCCGCCAGCTGCGCAGCTCGGGGCGAAAGCATCAGCGAGGCGTTTGCTGGGATCAGTAGCCCAAAGGATTGCTGGGCACTGTGACTTTTTTGCACAGTATTATCAGCGCGGGCAAATGGTCGATGGCCAATCGAATTGATAACTCGGCCTTCCGCGACGCCGTTGGGGCAGTGTAGCTAAGTTCTTCTAAGAGGTAATTTAAGGATGAGCGTTTGCCTTTTTTTTAATTCGCTCAATCTGCTGTTCGAACTGCACTACTTCTCTGCCGTTGCTTACCCCTGATAAAAGTATTTGCTTGCGCTCAGTCATCAGCCCTTCCGGCACGGCCAACAACACACCAATCGTCAAACGACCGCGTAGCTGGTCGAAAGCAAATTCCTCAATAAGTGCGTCGTGTAAATCGGTAGGGAGGGGTGGCAGGCTCATCGCGACATAGTCGCTAAAGACAAGTCCGTGAAAATAGAGCCACACAAACCAAGCCCTTGAGGCTTTTACGCACTTTTTTCATCCGCTTTTACCGCCACCAGCCCGCCATCAATGAGCCCGCGCTTGGCGGCGTGGCGCATGGCGGTGGCGTAGTCGGGCACGAGGAGCATTTCCACGTTTTCGGCGTGCAGTTCGGCTATCAGCTGCGGGATGCGCAGGGCCCGCTTGGGCACCTGCACGTCGCGGATGTACACGGCGCGGATGCGGCCGGGGTAGCGGCGCACCACCTCGCGGTAGATGCGGGCGTCTTCCTGGCCGCTGTCGCCGAGCAGCACGAAGGGCAGGGCGGGGTAGGCCCGCAGCACGTTTTCGATTTCGTGGAGCTTGTGGCCGAAGTGGGCGGCGGCGGCCAGGCCTTCGGCGGTGGCGGGCGCGGGGTTGCGCGGGCGCAGGCCCACGTCGCGCAGCAGCAGGGCCCCCTTCGGGATGCGGTGCAGGGTGAGGAACTCGTCGAGCGCGTCGTAGAGGTTCCACGGGCTGCTGCTAATGTAGAAAAACGGGTTGTCGGGCCGCCCGGTGCAGCCCAGTTGCAGGGCCCTATAAAACGCGCCCACGTCGGCAAAGGGCTGGTGCGAAAACTCGTTGCGCAGCAGCACCGTGAAGCCCATGCGCAGGAAGTTGGTGGCTCCCGATTCGAATACCGTGTCGTCGAGGTCGGAAATCACCCCAAACTCGGCCCCGGCGGGCGGCACCAGCACCTCGGCCACGGCCTGCACGGGGCGGGCGGGCAGGGGCGCGCCGTCGGGTAGGCGGGCCAGGCGCACGGCCACCGGCTGCCACAGCAGGGCCCCCGGCGGCGGCTGGGGCGGGGCCTCCAGCACGAGCGTGAAGTAGCCCTCGTCGTCGGTCACGACGGGCTGCTGGGCCCCGCCGGCGCGCTCGGCCACCAGCCCGGCCCCGGCAATTTCGTAGCTCAGGAAGCGCCGGGCCATGTTGCGGAAGTTGCGCCAGCGCGAATCGGCCGCGGTGGCCGGGGCCAGGCCGGGGTCGGTGAGCAGGCGGCCCTTCACGTAGAAGCGCTCGGCCGTGCCGTAGGTGCGGTACGTGACGAGCTGGAGCGGGCGCGCCCAGCCGAGGCGGGCCAGGCGGTGGTTGTCGAGGTGGAGCAGGCGGGAAAGCAGTTCGCGCAAAAAAGGCATAAGGGCAAACCTACGGCCGGGCGCGCCGGGGCGCCAAGCGCGGCCCGCTATTTTTTACGATTTCCAACGAGCCGGGGCCCTATCTTCCGGCCGGATTTCTACCCTTTTCCGCCCTTATGCCGTCACGATTACGCCCCGCGGCCGCGCTGGGCCTGCTGCTGTTGGGCGCAGGTTCGGCCCAGGCCCAAACCCTGGCCCTGGGCGAACCTACGCCCCGCCGCCCCGCCCAAACTGCCCCGGCGGCCGCCGCCCTGCCACCCGAGCCGCTGCTCTACGCCGCCGCCCACGATTCGCTGATGTACCGCGTGGCGCAAATCCACGCGCAGGCGGAGGCCCGCGCCGGCTACTTTTCCGCTTCGCAGGGCTCGTTTGGCGGGCTGCACCGGCGGGTGCGGACCTACGCCCGCTCGGCCGGGCCCCTGGTGAAGCGCGAAGTGGTGAAGCACCGGTTCGGCGTTGAGCTGCAAAAGGTAGCGTATTACGACGCCGCTGGCCACCAGGTACTAACTGAGCGCTACGAGGACCGCCAGCTCACCCGGCTGGAGCTGTGGGAATACCCAGCCAGCGGCCGGCCTACGGCCAATTGGCTGCTGGTGCGGGGCGACTACCTGCGGCACCAGTTTCTGTCGGCGCCCACGCACGCCACCGTCCACTACTACCACCGCCTGCGCCCGGTAGGCGAGGGCCTGTAGCCCGGCGGGAAAGGGGAGGAGCGCCCGGCGCCGTTAGCTAAGCGCAGCTTTGCGCTGTGGGGCCCTGATTTGCAGGAAGTAACGCGGTTTTCTCATCCTGGGGCGGGTTTTTGCGTACACCAGGGCCCCATCCTTTTTCCCGCCCCATGCCCGCTGCCGCCGCGCCCACCGCCCGCCCCAAAACCCGTAAGAAGCACCTCGCGCCCACTGCCCACGAGCTTTATAAAGACCCCGCCCAGCAGGCCGCCCAGGCCGGGCTGCACTACGCCACCGACGCGGCCCCCGGCTACACCCGCAAGGCCAGCCGCGGCGGCAAATTCAGCTACCACGACGCCCAGGGCCACAAGGTGACCGACGCGGCGGTGCTCGAGCGCATCGCCGGCTTCGTGATTCCGCCGGCCTGGAAAGATGTGTGGGTGGCCCAGGATGCCCGGGCCCACTTGCAGGTGACGGGCCACGACACGGTGGGCCGCAAGCAGTACCGCTACCACCCCGCCTGGGACGAAATCCGCAGCCTCACCAAGTTCTCGCGCCTGCACGCCTTCGGCGAGAAGCTGCCCGCTTTGCGCCAGCAGCTCAAGCACGACCTGGCCCGCCCGGCCCTGAGCCGCGAGCAGGTGGTGGCCCTGGTGATTTCGCTCATGGACCAATCGTTCATCCGGGTGGGCAACCAAGAGTATGCGAAGAAGAACAAGAGCTACGGCCTCACCACGCTGCACGACGAGCACGTCACCTTCAAGGGCGACGCCGTGCGCTTTGCCTTCGTGGGAAAAAAAGGCGTGGCCCACGACGTGACGCTGCGCGACCGCCGCCTGGCCCGCCTCGTGCGCAAGTGCCAGGAAATCCCCGGCCAGCACCTGTTTCAGTACTACACCGCCGACGGCCACCGCCACGCCCTGGAATCGGGCGACGTGAACGGCTACCTGCACGAGCACACCGGCCTGGCCCTGTCGGCCAAGGACTTCCGCACTTGGGGGGGCACCGTGAAAATGGTGGAGTGCCTCGAAAGCGTACTCACCCAGGAACCCGACCTGGCCCCCGAAAAAGTCATCCGCAAAGCCGTGAAATACGTGGCCAGCGGCCTGGGCAATACGCCCACCGTGTGCTCGAAATACTACATCCACCCGCAGGTGGTTACGCTTTTTAAATCGGGCGAACTCATCGAGTACCTGCGCGACCACGACGCCACCTCCGCCCCCCACGACCCGCTCTCGCCCACCGAGCGCCTGGTGCTGAAAATGCTGGCCGCCAACGCTTAGTCGGCTGCAAGTACATAAGTTGTCTACTTAAAAAACGGTCATGCGGGGCCCAGCAGAGTCTAAGCATCATTGTTTCTTATAAATAGGACTTATGCCTATCTAGGCTTTTTGCTAGCCCCGGCGAGGCGGCCCGTCGGTAATAAATGGCGGTAAGTAAATGATAAAGCCCCAGCGGGGCGACCCGAACAATTGGGTCGCCCCGCTGGGGCCTTGGTTTGGCTTGTCACTTTCTTGCTGCCGATGGGCCGCCCCGCCGGGGCTAGCAAAAAGGCCAGGCGTAAGTTCTAACAAATTCAAACAGCGCCCTGGGGCCCTATTCTTCCGCAGGGCGGGTATAGGCATGGGCGCTGCGGCGGGGCTCGGTGAAGTAGCGCAGCCCCCGGGCGGGCGCGGGCGGACGGGCCCCGGGATTGCCGTAAATGGCCACGCGGGGGCCCTGGGTTGCCCGGGGCCCTATTTCGGATACCTCAAACACGTCGGCCCCTTCGAGGCCTTCGAGGGTAATTACCTTGGTTTCGTGCCGGAAAAACGTGCGGGCCAGCAGCAGCGAATCGGGCCCCAGGGCGGGGGCGTACACGGCCACCGCAGTCGAGTCGGCGTAGCGGCGCACCACGAACCGCTCGGCCTGGGCCGTGCCGCCCACCGTGGGCCGGCGGCTGAGACGGCGGTAGAGCACCGCCGCCACGCGGGGCAAATCGGTGCGCCGCTGCCGCAGGGCCCCGGCCAGGTAGGGGCCCTCCAGGGCGTAGGCCGCGGGCGGCAGCCGGTGCAGCGCCGAGTCGATGGCCGCGTCGGTGAGCTGGCGTTGCATGGCGGCCGCCGCCGCCTGGAATTGCCCGGCGGTGAGGCCGATAAGGCCGTGCTCATCGAGGTAATGGCCCTGTTGCAGCAGGCCTCCAATGTCGTGGTAGGCGGGCCGGAAGGTATTCCACTTGCGCAGGAAAATGCGCCGCGTGAAGAGCCAGGGAAACACGCCGTCGGCGGCGCGGTAGAACACCATGTCGCGGTCTTTGGGCACGGGCTGGTAGCGGAAGCGGCCGGCGGGGGCCCCGGGGGCGGGCACCTGGGCCCAGGTCCACTGCCCGGCGTGGCGGTCCCAGTCGCCGAGCCAGGCGTCGAGCAAGCGGGCGCGCAGCAGCGCGGCGGCGTCGGGCCGGTGGCGCGGGTCGGCAAACAGGTGCTTGTAGAACGCCTCGCTGCTCATCAAGTCGGTGGCGGCCGGCACGACGTCGGTGGGGCGGGCGTCGCCGCTGAATTTTTCCTCCAGCCAGACCAGCTGGCCGCGCAGCTTCACAAGCGAGTCGCCGGCCAGGGCGGGGGCGTCGGGCCGGGCGTAAAACAGGCGTGGCGTGGTGTGGGGTACGCCCGCGGCCCGCGCCAGCGGCGGTACTACCAGCGCCGCGTAGGGGTGGGTGGCCGATACATTATCGCGCAGGTACCAGGCCACCGGCGAGTTTTTCAGCCACCCGGGCAGGGCCCGGCTGGGGTCCTTGTCCACGGTGCGCAGCACGTAGGGGCGACCATCAGCGGCCACCAGGCCCAGGCTGGTGCTGTTGAAGCCCCCGCCGAGCTTGCCCAGCCGTAATGCCCCGCCGGACGCGGCAGTGGCGGCGTCGAACGCCGGCGCGGCCACGGGCGCGGCCCAGGTGCGGCGGTAGTGCTTCCCAAAAAATACCCGGTGCAGGCCTCCTGGCCGGTCGTACTGCCGCCCCGCGGTGTAGCGCGCCGGGGCCCCACCGGCAGTAGTGGCGGGCAGGCGGGCATCGGGCTGGAAGTAATCTTTCTGGGCGCAGCCCGCGGCGGCCAGCAGGCCCAGGGGCCCCCACCACCGGCGCAGGATCTGCCCCGCGGCGCGGTGCAGCGAAGAAATAGCAAAAAGGAGGGGTAAGGCAGGACGCGGCACAGCAACGAAAAAAAACTAAACGCAGGTAACGTCAGATTGTTGATAGAATATTAGCGCGGTGCCGGTGCGGCACCGGCGCTGCTGGCCGCGCTGCTGGCCGCGCGGTAGGCCAGCCGCTGCCGGGGGCCCTCGGCAGCCAGCCGGGCGGGCCCCGGGCCGGGCACGATAATTAACCGCAGCCGGGCCACCCGGCCGGGGGCCGTGCGCACCTCAAACACGTCGGCCCCGCCCCGGCCGTACAGCGTCAGCCGGCGCGTATCGGCGGGCAAGTACGTGCGGGCGAAGCGCGGCGGGGCCCCCGGGGCCCCGGCTGCGTACACGGCCACGGCCACCGAATCGGGGTAGCGGCGCACCACGAAGCGCTCGGCCTCGGCGGTGCCGCCCACGGCCGGGCGGCGGGCCAGGGTGCGGTAATATTCGGCCGCCGCGGCGGGCAGGGCCGCCCGCCGGGCTCGCAGCGCGGCCAGCGTGCGGGGCCCCTCCAGGGCGTACACGGCGGGCGGCAGGCGGCGCAGGGCGCGTTCGAGCAGCGAGTCGGGCAGGGCGGCTTGCAGGGCGGCGGCGGCGCGGGCAAAATCGGCGCGGGTGGCCTGGGCCAACACGTGCCGGTCGAGGGAGCGGCCCTGGCGCACCAGGCCGGGCACGCTGCCGTAGCGGCTCCCAAAGGTCTGAAACTTGGGCACCAGCCGGCTTACGGCCCAGGGCAGGGCCCCGTCGTCGAACCGAAAAAACACCTGGTCGCGGTCCTTGGGCAGGGGCACAAAATCGGTGCGGCCCCCGGGCGCGGGCCGCGCCGCCCAGTTCCACTGCTTCTCGTGGCGGTCCCAGTCGCCGAGCCACACATCAAGCAGGCGGGCGCGCAAAAAGGCCGGCCCATCGGCGGTGGCGGTGGGCGCGGCGGCGCACTGGGCCAGCATTTCCGTGGTGTTGAGTACATCGGCCTTGCCGCCCGCCTTGGCTTCGAGCAGCGCCAGGCGGCCCTGGAAGCGGGCCGAGCTTTCGCCCAGCCCGGCCTCGTCGGGGCGCACGTACACCAGGCGCGGGTTGGTGTGGGCCACGCCCGCGGCCCGGGCCAGGGGCGGCACTACCAGCGCGGCGTAGGGGTTGGCGGCGCTGGTGGCGTCGCGCACGGCGTTCAGCAAAAAGGTGCGGCGCAGCAGCGGCGGCAGCATCTTGCGCGGGTCTTTGTCAAGGGCCCGCAGCGCGTATTCCTGGCCGCCGGGGCCCCGCAGGCTCAGGCTGATGGTTTGGAAGCCGCCGCCGGCCTTGCGCGGCCGCAGCGGCCCGCCGCCGGGGGCCGCGCGGGCGGGGKCGAGCACGGCCACCGCCACCGGAGCGGCCCACACCCGGCGGTAGTGCCGCCCCAGAATGGCCTGGTAAAGGCCCCCGTGCCGGGCGTAGCGGGGGTTGGCCGCCGCGCCGCGCACCGAGTCGGCATCCGCGGGCAGCGGCCGGGCGGCCTGCGCGGGCGGGCGGGCATCGGGCGGGCCATAAGGCTCGCGGGCGCAGCCGGCCAGGGCCCCCGCCGCACCCAGGGCCCCCAGCAGGGCCGGTAAGTAAAAAGCGTAGCGAAGCAGCAAGCGGCCGGGGGCGAGGTCGAGGTGGAGCAAACAGCGCCTCCGGCCGGCCCAAACCCGGCCCCGGGGCCCACTGCTTACGCAAGCGCCCCAAAAAAGGCGGGACGCGCTGGCCGCAACGGCCGCCTTTACAGTATAAGGGCCGGCAGGCCGTTGTTTTGCCACGTTTAATCCAGCCTTTGTGCAATTGTCTCTGCTATGCGTCGCGGGCTAAAAGTTTTGGGCAACGTACTGGGCTGGGCGGCATTGGGTGTGCTGGCGCTATTGGCGGGGCTACTGCTCTCGGCCGCCTGCCGCCGCGGGGTGGGCACGGTGGGGCCCCCGCCCACCCGCTGGGCCCCCGATTCGGCCAGCGTAGTGGTGGCGGCTGGGCCCGAATACGCCGCGGGGCCCCTTTGGCGGGCGCTGTGGGGGGGGCACCACCGGGCGCTGTGGGCCACGCCCGTGACGGCGCCGGTGCTACGGCTGGGGCCCACGGGCCCGGGTGGCCTCCGGCCGCTGCGGGCCGGCGGTAGCTACCAAACCCGCAGCCTGCGCCTGCGCACCGCCGATGGCCGCGAATTCGTGCTGCGCTCCGTGGATAAAGACGCCCGGCCGGCACTGCCCGCCGGCTGGGTGCGCCGCCTGCTGGGGCCCCTCATGCGCGACCAAACCAGCGCCGGCCACCCCTACGGGGCCTATGTAGCCGCCCGGCTGGCCCAGTCCGCGGGCGTGCTCCACACCAACCCGCGCCTGGTGTACCTGCCCGATGACCCCGCCCTGGGGCCCTTCCGCGCCGCCTACGGCCGGGCGCTGTATTTGCTGGAGGAGCGCCCCGCTGGCGACCAGCGCCACGCGCCCACGCTGGGGGCCTCGGCGCGGGTGGTGGGCTCGGCCGAAATGCTGGCCGAGGTGGGCCAGAGACCCGTTTCGCCGGCCACGGCCCGGGCGTTTCTGCGGGCTCGCCTGCTCGATTTGTGGCTCGGCGACTGGAGCCGCCGCCCCGATCAGTGGCGCTGGGCCGCGGAGCCCGCCGCCGGGGCGGGCCCCGAGTTTCGGCCCATCCCGCGCGACCGCGACCAGGCGTTTTTTCAGATGGACGACGGCCTCTACCCGTGGCTCATCGGGCAGTGCCGCGCCCGCTACCAGAGTTTCGGGCCCCGCCTCACGGCCGCTGCCGTGGCCGGCCTCGCCATCACGGCCCGCCCCCTCGACACGCTGCTGCTACGCGGCCTGCCGGCCACCGCCTTTCAGCAGGAAGCCGCGTTGCTGCGCCAGCGCCTCACCGACGCGGCCCTCGACTCGGCCCTGCAAGCTGGCCCGCCCGAAACCTGCGCCGCCATGGCCGCTGCGCTGGGCCCCGCCCTGCGCGCCCGCCGCGCCCAGCTGCCCGCCGTGGCCGGGTGGTTTTATGAAGCGGTGAACAAGGGAAAGTGAGGTTCCAGTTAGGCTCGCCTGAGCTTAAAACTTACAGCCTGAAATAGCTATCAACCCTCCGCGAACAGTCCGGCCAGCGGGTCGCGGCCGTCCACGGTGCCTTCGGCGGCCAGTACCTGGAAGCGGGCGAATAGCTCCTCAGAATACCAGTTTTCCTGGCGGGTGAGGCGCATGGCCTCGCGGTGACGGGCGTCGTGGTAGGCGTACTGCTGCATGGCCGCCGCCGAGCGCCACACACTGAACGTGGCCTGGCGCACCACCGGCAACTCGCCCAGCCCGATGGCCAGCGCCACGCCCGGGGCCCCCGCCACGGCCGCGCTGGTGGGCGCCACGTAGCGCCAGAAGCGGGGCGTTTTCCACCACCGGATGCTGGCGCGGGTGAGCACGGCCACGGGGCCCCCGGCGGCGGCCGGGGCCCCCGCCGCCGCGTCGGCGGGGTAGTCAAACGGGGTGGCGCCGTCCCAGAGGCCGTGCGCTTTAAGGGGCCCCAGGTAGGCGGTCCAGGTTTCGGCGGCGCGGGCGCGGTAGGCCTGCCAGAGCGGGTGCTGGGCGAAGAACGCGGCCGCCGCCGCCGCGTCGTCCCACACGGCCATCAGGCCGTAGCGGCGCAGGTTGGGCAGGGCCCCAAAGCCGCCCGCGCCGCTGCCCAGCAGCTTGGCGAAGCGCAGGCCCGCCACGCGCTTCAACTGCGGCGGAGCGGTGCCCATCTGGGCCAGGGCCCAGCGGGCGTGGCCGGGCTGCAAGGTGATGAGGGAGAGCGTAGTAAGGGGCAAGGCGGAGGGGCGTGAGCCGGTGAAAACCCGGCGCTGAGAAGACACAAAAAAGGGCCGGAATTGCTTCCGACCCTTCCTAAACAAACGGGGCCCCGGGTGTTCCGGAGCCGGCGCTTATTTTACAATTACCTGGGCGTGCTGGTTCACGTCATCGTCCTTGCTGGCCTCGCCGGTTACCACGGCGCGGGCGTAGCCGAAGGCCTGGCTGAGCACGCTGCTGGGCGTGTCCCAGTATTCGCCTTGGGTGATGGTTACCTTCAGGATCATGATGTTCGGGTCGTCTTTGCCCTTCGGGAACCAGGCGCGCATGGGCTCGGTGTACAGTTCGGCGGCCTTTTCGGCGTCGCGGTAGGCATTGGCCGTTCCCGATACCGACACGTAGATGTTGGCCGACGGGTCGGCGTAGCTCAGGTTCACTTTGCTGTCTTTGTTGAGTTCGTACACCTTGGCCGAGTGGGCGTCGGTGAGGAACAGGAGCGAGCCGTCGGCCTCGGGCCGGATGGTGGCCATGGGGCGGCTGTGCAGGTTGTTTTGCTCGTCGAAGGTGGTGAGCATGGCCATGCGCACATCCTTGATTTTATCAAACAGCTTGTTCAGGTCGTTGGTGACGGGCGTTTTCGTATCGGACATGGGAAGGAAAAATTAGGAGGGAAACCGGCCAGTGGGGCCGGGCTTCTCTGTACGGCCCCCGGCCCGCCGGGGTTGGCGCCGGGGCCCCGGGGGCCCTATCTTCCGCCCTCCAATGAACTTCCTGGCCCACCTTTTCCTCGCCGGCCCGCCCCACGCCGCCGCCTACGCCGACCGCCTCGTGGGCCAGTTCGTGGCCGATGCCGTGCCCGGCCGCCGCCTCGAAGCCTACGCCCACGCGCCCGGCGTGCAGGCCGGCATCCGCCAGCACCGCGCCATCGACGCCTTCACCGACCAGCACCCGGTGGTGCGGCGCGCCACGGCCCGCCTGCGCCTGGCCGGCCACGGCAAGTACGCAGGCGTGGTAAGCGACGTGTTTTTCGACCACTTTCTGGCCCGCAACTTCGCCGATTTCTCAACCGAGCCGCTGCCCGATTTCACCCGCCGCGTGTACGCCCAGCTGGGGGCCCGGCAGGCCGAGTTTCCGGCCCGGGTGCAGCAGTTTTTCCCGCACCTGGTGCAGCACGACTGGCTGGGCCACTACGCCGAAGTGGCGGGCGTGGCCCGGGCCCTAACCGGCCTCAGCCGCCGCGCCTCGCCCGGCTCGGGCCTGGAGCGGGGCGGGGCCACGCTGCTGGCTGACTACGATGAGTACCAGGCCGATTTCCAAGAGTTTTTCCCGGCGCTGCAAGCCTATGCCGCGGCCGGCTACCCGGGGCCTTAGGTCTGTACCGCCAAGCTGTGCTTGGCCTTGCCTATGCTGCCCCAGGGCCCCGGGGGCAAGGCCAAGCACAGCTTGGCGGTACAGACCTAAGGCCCTAAACCGCCCAAAAAAACGAGCGGCCCGCCATTGGCGAGCCGCTCGTTTGCGCATTCATTGGGGGCCCTGGGGGCTCCAAGGGGCTTAGTGCTGGTGGCCGCCTTCGCCGTGCACGTGGCCGTGGGCCAGCTCCTCGGCGGTGGCGGGGCGCACGTCGGCTACTTTGCCGTCGAAGTGCATCACCATGCCGGCCAGGGGGTGGTTGAAGTCCATCTGCACGGCATTTTCGCCGATGCTTACCACCTTGGCTTGCATGTGGTTGCCTTCGTTGTCGGCCATGGGCAGGAAGTTGCCCTCTTGCAGCATTTCGTCGTCGAGCTTGCCGTCCACGAGGAACACGTCCTTCGGGATTTCGACCAGCGCCTGCTCGTCGTACTCGCCGTAGGCCTGCTCGGGGGTGAGGCTGAACTGGAACGTGTCGCCGGCATTCTTGCCGTCGAGCTGGCGCTCAAACTCTTCGGGCAGGCCGCTCTGGCCGTAAATGAAGACCATGGGCGCGTCGGCCTCGGCCGATTCGACGAGGACTTTTTCCTGGTTTTCGTCGGTCACGCTCAGGTCGTAGGTGATGGTGACGACTTGGTTGGGGGAGATGGCAGCCATTGGGAAGGGGGTAGGAAGAGAATAAAAGCCGTCCGCCGGACGGCGCTGCAAAGAAAGGCAAGCCCGCCCGGTCGCGCCGCGCCGGGGCCCCGGCTTAGGATAAAAAACGTACCGGCCGCAAGCCACGCGCCCGGATTAGCCCAGCGGCGTTGCCACCAGCTTCAGCGTAGGCAGCGCAAACTACAAAATCCCCGCTACCGTCCACGAACCCCGAAACTGCGCCAGCGCCGCTTTTAGGTTTGCGCTGAGCCTCACGCCACCGGCGCGCGCTAGCGAGGAGCCTGCGGGAGGGGCAGTTTTGGGCCAGTGTTCTCCAGCCTCAACGCTAGGGCCACGCCGGGCCGCTGGGCGGCGACGGGCCAGCAACCCAGCCCCAAAACCGTGCGTACCCGCTTCCAATTAACCGCTGGGGCCCCGCCCAACACTTTCCATTCCTTTTGATGTCCCACTCAACCCGTAACTCGCTGGCAGCCCTGCTGCTGGGCGGCGCACTGCTGCCCGCCTGCCAGTCCAACCCGCCCCAAACCCAGGACCAGGCCGTGAACAAGGAAGCCGTGGTGCAAACCGACTCGGCAGCCTCGAAAACGGCTTCGGCCGACACGATGGGCGTGCCCGCCGGCTCGGTTACCACCATTGGCAACCCGCAGCTACTGCTTACGCTGCCCGATTCGCACAACACGCCCGACGGCCTCGCTTTGGGCCCCGGCGGCCGCCTGTTGCTTTCCATTCCCAACCTGGCCGACAATAGCAAGCCCGCATCCATTGTTGAGATTGTGGGCAATACCTACAAGCCCTTCGCCGCCAAGCTGCCCGTGGAGCCCACCACCCAAAAAGCCGCGCCGATGGACCTGGCTTTTGGCCCCGACGGCAACGTGTACTACGCCGAAAACCAGTACGAAAACAGCAAGAAATACGTGTCGCGCCTCATGCGCATCAACCTGAAAAACGGCCAGCCCGGCACCATCGAAACTGTGGTGGACAGCTTTGCGCTGGCCAACGGCGTGGTGTGGAAGGGCAATAACTTGTATGTGACGGACAGCCAGTGGGATATGCCCGGTAATACCAAGGGCAGCGCCATCATGCGCTTCACCCTCAGCGAGCTGAAGAAGCCCGGGGGGCCCCTGCACCTCAAGCCCAAAACCAAGGACCCGCACGTGCTGGCCATGTTCACGACTACTGTAAACGAGACCGGCGTGGACAACGGCGCCGACGGCCTCGACTACGACAGCCAGGGCAACCTCTACACCGGCTCGTTCGGCGACGGCAGCTTCTACAAAGTGAGCCTCAAGCCCGACGGCACCTTCGCCAAGCAGGAAGCCGTGGCCCTGACCGGCGACAAGATTACCTGCATCGACGGCCTCATAATTGACCGTGCCACCGACAAAGCCTACGTGACCGGGGCCCGGCAAAACGCCATTTTCGTCATCAACCTAAAGAATAACAGTGTAAGCACGCTGGCCCAAAACCCCGATACCGACGGTGCCGGCGGCAAACTCGACCAGCCCGCCGAGGTGCTGCTCAAAGGCAAGCGCCTGTACATCTCCAACTACGACAATCCCAACAAGCACTTCGTGAACACGAAATCGGACGCCCCGCACACGGAATCGGTGATTGACCTGCCGTAGGTAGGCCGCTGATTCGGCAGCATTAAGAGGCGCAATGATTGATTGCCTACCAACTTGCTTCTTCCGATTTAGCTTCCGCTGGTCAGTGTGATTTAGCAAGTGGCTGGTTTACATACGGGCTGCACCAAGAATAAATTTCTAAACAATACGTGCCGTGCTCCGTTTTATGAATCTGATAATTAAAAACTTCACTTTTTCTACATAAAGATGATTTCGGCAAACTCCTCACTTCGCACCTTGGCCACCGTATTTGTCGCCTCAGCATTGGCATTTGGCGGCGCAGGTTGCTCCAGCACCACTGCCACTACCGACGCAGCAGCGACGGATTCCACGGCGACGACTACCGCCCCGGCAACAACTACCGACCCGGCCACGAGTGGTGACAACAAGATGGGCATGGACGACACAAGCGGGAAAAACCTGGCCGAAAATGCCACCGCTGTGCCGCAAATGAGCACCCTCACCGCCGCCTTGAAAGCCTCCGGCCTTGCCGATAAGGCTACCAGCGGTGGCCCTTACACGGTATTCGCCCCCACCAACGAAGCTTTCGACGCTTTGCCCGCCGGCACGTTGGACAACCTGCTGAAGCCCGAGAACAAAGCAAAGCTGGCCAGCATTCTGACGTACCACGTCGTGCCGGGCAACGTGATGGCCGCCGATTTGAAGGATGGCCAGGAGTTGACCACTGTTGATGGTAAAAAACTGAAGGTTAGCGTTGTGGGTACCACCGTGACTGTAAACGGTGCTACCGTCGTCAAAGCTGATGTGAAATCGAGCAATGGCGTGACGCACGTAATCAACAAGGTGTTGATGCCCCAGTAGATTCTTCCGGTTTTGCTGAGCCGATAACCTCTGTTGTCAGCTGTTCTAAGTATTTTAAAAAGTAGACTGCAAGCACTTACAACAGCTTCCTGTTCCGGACAGCAACACAAAAGCGCCCCCACGTGATAATTCACGTGGGGGCGCTTTTGGTTTACTCAGTTGTGATAATGGCTGCCGCCGGTGGGTGAGTGAATGGCGAGTCGGCAAAGATTATCGGGTTGAATCGCCGGCATAGCAACTATTTACGCCAGCTCCCAAGCCGTGCGGTAGCCGCCGATGCTTTCGATGTAGGCCAGCAGGCGCTTAAAGAACGGGTTGGCGCTGAGCGTGCTGGAGTCGCCCACAAGCAGCAGCTTGCGGCGGGCGCGGGTCATGCCCACGTTCATGCGGCGCACGTCGCTGAGGAAGCCGATTTCGCCGTGGTTGTTGCTGCGCGTGAGGCTGATGGCGATGATGTCGCGCTCCTGGCCCTGGAACGAATCGACGGTGCCGATGCTCAGCATCCGGTGGGCCATCAGGCCGTTCAGCTCGTCGTTTTCCTCCACCGCATCCTTCAAGTAGTTGATTTGGGCGCGGTAGGGGGCAATGACGCCGATGCTGAGCAGGTCGTCCTCGTGGTCGGCGGGGTCGTAGGGCTCCAGCAGCTGGGCCAGGCGCTTGAGGAGCAGGTCGGCCTCCTCGGGGTTGGCCGTGGAGCGGCTCTCGGGGATGGTGATTTCGGTGAAGCCGAAGCCCGCCGTGTCGAGGAATTCCACCGGCAGGTCGGGGGCGAAGCGCAGGTCGTAGGCCTCCAGGCCGGCGTGGGCCACGGTGGCGTAGGCCGTCAGGCGGCCGTCGTAAAACTCGTCGGAGCTGAACTGCATGATCTGCTCGTGCATGCGGTATTGCACCGTCAGCATCCGGGCCGCCGCGGGCTGGCGCTTAATGGCTTTCTCGAACAGCGTTTCGCGCAGGGCCCCCGCCTTTTCGCTCTTCACGGTGGGCGGCAGCTGGTGGTGGTCGCCGGCCAGCACCACGCGCTGGGCCTTGCTGATGGGAATCCAGCAGCCCGGCTCCAGGGCCTGGGCGGCCTCGTCGATGAACACCGTTTCGTAGGTGAGGTGCCGAATGTTGCGGTTGGAAGCGCCGACCAGCGTGCACGTTATCACCTGCACCTGCTCCAAGAGGTCTTCGGTGATGTAGCGCTCCAGGTCGTCGGCCTGCTGGTGCAGCATTTTGGCTTCTTCCTTCAGCATGCGGCGCTGCTGCATCTCCTCGTAGCCGTAGTTGCGCACGTGCTTGCTGGCCGTTTCGCGGTACTGCTCGGCGGTTTGGCGCATGCTGCGCAGCTCGTTGTAGCTCTTGTGGGCCATCACCTGGGCGTCGAGCGTGTGCTCCAAGAGTAGGTCCGACACGCGCGAAGGGTTGCCCATGCGGATGACGTTGACGCCGCGCTCGGCCAGCTTTTCGGTCAGCAAGTCCACGGCCGTGTTGCTGGGCGCGCACACCAGCACGCGCCGCTCGCGCCGGATGGTTTCCAGGATGGCCTGCACCAGCGTGGTGGTTTTGCCCGTGCCGGGGGGGCCGTGCACGATGGCCACGTCGTGGGCCGCCAGCACGTGGCGCACGGCGGCCTGCTGCGAGTCGTTGAGTGGGCTGGGGTAGAAAATATCGTCGGGCTTTTCGGCGCGGAAGCGGGCGGGCTTGGCGCCCAGCAGGATGTCGCGCAGCTCGGCCAGGCGGTCGCCGTAGGCCCCCATCACCTTGCCCAGGGCAAAGTCCATCTCGCGGTAGCTCACCTCGTCAAAGGTGAGGTCGATGCCCAGCTTGTGTCCCTCGGTCACCCAGTCGGGCAGGTCTTCCTTGGTGGTGGCCAGCAGCAGCTTGTTGCGCCGCACGCTGGTAATCACGCCGCTCAGGGTGGGGCGGTCGGTGGCAGCGCGCCCGGGCACGTTGCCGAAGAGCGAGGCGTTTTTGCCCACCTGAAACAGGTGCAGGCCCTGCTGGCCGGCGGGGCGCTCAAGCTCCAGCACCACCTTGCCGCCGAAGCCCACGTCTTCCTTGGTGATGGTGACCGGGTACCAAGTGAGGCCGCGCTGCTGGCGCTCCTGAATGCTGGCCTTGGCGTTTTTGAGTTTGAACTGCACCAGGTCTTCCTGCTGCTCCAGCTTCATCAGGGCCTGCACCTGGCGAAGCTCTTTCTCGATGGCGTAGGGGTCGGTGGGGGGGAGGGTAGTTTCGGTCAAAAGAAAGCGGATTGATTTCGTTGGGTGGTAACAACGAAAAGGGGAAATGAGTGGCTAAATGGGACCAGCAAAATACAGGGCCCCCAGCCAAACAGAGAAAGTTGCGGCACAGCTGGCGCTTAATAAAGGATTATTTGCATATATTCAGGATCCATTGAATTGTATCATAAAATACGCGCTAGTTTTACGCTCAAGCTGTCATATCCTTTCTTTTATTCAATTTCAATAACTTCTACTTTATGCGCATTCGTACCCTGGGCCTAACGGCTGTTTTCTTCCTGGCGTTGCTGTGCTCGTCGTGCGGCCCCAGCATCTACCTCGCGCAAGACTTCCGGTCTTACGCACCGAACCACAAAACTGTGGCCATCCTGCCGGCCAGCGTCAGCATTGGCATGCGGCCCAACCAGGCCCGCAACACCAGCGGGGAACAAATGCTCCGCATGCAGCAGCAAAGCGCCCTGGACTTCCAGTACCGTATTTATTCCTGGCTGCTACGTCGCCAGCAACAGCAGCACTACACGGTGACTTTCCAAGACGTGGCCCTAACCAATTCCATGTTGCGCCAAGCCAACCTCACGGACGTGGACATGCGCACCCTCTCACCGAAGGACCTGGCGAATGCACTGGGCGTGGACGCTGTGCTCACGACCAGCGTGCGGACTTCTAAGCCGATGAGTGATGGCGCGGCCGTGGCGCTGGGCGTGCTGGTAGGGGCCTGGGGCAACACTAACCAAGCCAACATCACAGTGGACATTCACGAAGGCGGGGCTGGCGCGCTGCTCTGGAAATACGATTTCGTAGCCGCTGGCTCTGTGGGCAGCTCGCCCGAAACCATCGTGAACGCCTTGATGCGCAACGCCTCCCGCAAGTTTCCTTACACCCCGCCCAAATCCTAGTTGCTGAGCCAATCGGGCAGCCCGACGGGTCGCTTCCTACGCGGGGCGGCCCGTTTTTATGGGCCCATGCGTCCAGGTTATCGGTAAATAGGGACGGCTAAATAAGAATTAGGACGAGCCGGGCAACCTGGGGCCCAACCGGCCGTGTAAGGAATGTCCCATCCAATACATTTCCCGTGCGCCCCTCCTCGTCCCTTCTTTTCGCCGCCGCGCTGCTCTCGCTGGCCGCGTGCAACACCGATTCCAAGCCCGACAAGCCGGAGAAGGTGGCCGTGGCCGCGCCGCCCGCTGTGCCCACTTCCGAGAGCGCCAAAAGCCTGGTGGCGGTGGCCTCGTCGGACACGATTTGGAACGGCGTGGCGGTATCGGACGACAACCGGAAATTTGTAGTATTCCCGCACAACGAGGGCAATCGGGGCACGCGCATCGGCGAGCTGCAGGCCGACGGCACGGTGCAGGCCTTCCCCAACCGGGCCTGGAACAGCTGGGGCCCCAAGGACCCCGCGGCGGCCAGCAAGTTCGTGCGGGCCAACTCGTTGCGCTTCGGGCCCGACGGCTACCTGTGGGTGGTGGACACGGGCACGCCCAAATCGGACGCCAAGCCCGTGCCGCACGGCCCCAAGCTGCTGGCCTTCGACATCCGAAATAACCAGCTGGTCAAGTCCATCCCGCTCGACCAGTACGCCAAGGACAAAAGCTTCGTGGACGACCTGCGCTTTCACGGGGATATGATTTACGTGACCGATGCCGGGGCCCCGGGCCTGATCGTGCTCAACCAGAAAACCGGCCAGGGCCGCCGCCTGCTCGACGACGATACCACCACCACCGCCCGCCGCCCAATGCGGGCCGAGGGCAAAAGAATGATGAAGCCCAACGGCGACGACGTGGCCCTGCACGCCGATCAGATGGAAGTATCGCCCGACGGCAAGTATTACTATTTCCAGTCGGCCGCGGGCCCCATGTACCGCGTCGAGACCCAGTACCTGGACGACCCGAACATTACATCCGACGCCCTGGCGAAGAAGGTGACGTACTTCTTTAACTCGCCCACCACCGGTGGCACCGCCATCGATGCTGCCGGCAACCTGTACGTGACGGATGCCAACGAAAAGCGCATCCTGAAAGTGACGCCTACTGGCCAAAGCAGCGTGCTTGTGCAGGACCCGCGCCTGATTTGGGCCGATGCCCTGTGGATTGACCACACCGGCAACCTCTGGATTCCGGCCGCGCAAATCAACCGCACCGCCGGCCAGCAAAAAGGTGTGCAAACGGTGGCCTTCCCCGTGCAACTCTTCAAAATGCCCATCGGGGCCCAGCCCTTCCGCGATTAATTAATTGGGGTACCTGAATTAGTAAATCCGGATTTAAAAAGGCGGT
This sequence comes from Hymenobacter nivis, assembly GCF_006439025.1. Taxonomy (GTDB): domain Bacteria; phylum Bacteroidota; class Bacteroidia; order Cytophagales; family Hymenobacteraceae; genus Hymenobacter; species Hymenobacter nivis_A. Next base: position 47,377 of record NZ_RCYZ01000007.1, on the reverse strand, counting down.
CAGTCTGACCGTTCTATTAACTCAACTCGCTGCTAGGGCCCCCGGGGCCCTACTGGAAAAAGTCCTCCGGGTCGGTTTGCTGGAAGTATTTTTCCAGCTTGACTAGGTCGCCGAAGTAGGGTTGGACGCAGGCCAGGAAGGCGCGCACCGTGGCCGGGCTGTCGGCGTAGGCTAGGAAGGTGTCGCCGGTTTCGTCGAACTCCAGGTGGTCGAGCAGCTCGGGCTGGAATTCTTCGACGATGGTTTCGAGGTGTTCGCGCCAAGAGGCACCGTTGCCCACGAAGCCGAAGTCCTCGAACAAGTCGTGGTAGTCCTCCAGCTTGCCGGCGTGGGCCACGATGGCGAACTGGCGGGCGGGGTTGGTGGTCGTTTTGGCGGCGGCCACTTCGAAAGGAAACGTGCTGGTCATCAGAAGGAAAGGGGGATATGGGTGGCCCCTGCGGGTGGGTGCTACGTCTGGGGCCTCGGGCGGGGCTCCCGGGGCCCCAGGGCAGCATTGGCCGGCCGAAGGTAGCGGCCGGGGCCCCAGGCCCCCAGCGCCGGCCAGGGAGAAGGGCCGGCGGTGTAGCTTTAGGCCCTGCGGCCGGCCCTTGCCCCGGCCTTTGCCCCATGCTCCCAGACCCGTTTTCAACCCCCTGCCTGCACGTGGTGTACCGCCCCGACCTTGGCCAGCTCACCGGCCGCTGGTTGCGCTCCGTGACGGAGGCCGAGCTGCACGCCGGCTACACGGCCCTGCGCCAGGCTGCGTTGCACCACGGCTGTGGCTGCTGGCTCATCGACTCGCGCCGCCGCACCAACCGCAGCCTCAACGGCCCCGAGTGGGTAACGACCGATTTCCTGCCCGCGGTGCAGCAGGCGCTGGGGGCCCCGCTGCACGTGTGCTTTTTGGTGCTGCCCGACTACCTCCGCAGCCTGCCCGACGCCCTGCCGGGTGCTGCGGCCGGCGGCCCCGTGCAGTTTGCCCGCTTCGTGGACGAGGGCGCGGCCAACGCCTGGCTGGCCGCCCGGGCCCCGGCCGGCTAGCGCGGGGCCCCGCTTACCGGCCCCGCCGGCGCCCCCAGGCAAACAGGCCCACGCAGGCCAGGCCCAGCCCCAGGATGGTCCAGTCGCGCCGCTGGCGGGCCTGCTGGGCCGCGTCGAGGTCGTCTTCGAGGGTGAGCTGGCGGGCCCGGGCGCGCCGCTCGCGCTCCTGCACATTTAGCTGCTGGTTTTGGATTTCGGCCAGGCGGTCGGCTGTCACGTTGCGGTCGTCGCGGCTGGTGCTTTGCAGCGTGGCGGCCGTATTCTGGGCCGCCTGGGCCGTTTGGTTGAGCACGGCCACAATCTGCTCGTCCTTGTTCACAATGCCTTGCAGGGCGTCCACCACGGCCTGCAAGTCCTTCTTGGAGGGCTTATCGCTGAGGCCAAACAGGCTGTTGCGCTGCGCCCGGGCGGCGGCGTAGCGGCGCGTGAGCACCTGGCGCTCGGCCAGCAGGCGGGGCAGGGGCGAGGCGGGCGCCACCGGGGGCGCCTGGGTAGCTTGGGCGGTGGCCCACAGGGGCCCCAGCAATAGCAATAGGGAAAGCAAACGAGCGGGAGCAGTCATTGGGCGAAGTAGCGGCGGGCAACCTTGGGGCCCGGCAGCTGGGTAATTGGAACGAGTACGCGCAACAATACGCACGGGCGGCTTTTCTGGCCATCCGAACGCCCCGGGGCCCTACCTTTAGGTATCTATCCGCCGCCCGTTTTGCCCGAATCTTACTACGCCCGCCTCACCGCGCTGGCCACGGCCCCCGCCGCCACGCCCGCCGACCAACTGCCCAAGCTGCGCCAACTCCTCGAACAGGTGCTGCGCGACGAGTGCCGCCGCCGCGAGGCCCCCTTCGCCGACCTTAGCCAGGCCATCGGCCTCGTGGCCTACGACCACCGCCTGCCGCCGCTGCTGCGCCGCCAGCTCCAAAACCTGCGCCTCACCGCCAACCTCGTGCTGCACGAAAGCTACCCCGGCACCCCCGCCGAGGCCGCGGCCGGCTTTGGGGCCGTGGCCCGCTTGGTGGAGCACCTTACCGGGGCCCCGTACGAGGGCCCCGTGCCGGCTGGCGGCTTGCAAGCTGCTGACGAGCAAGGCGAAGCCCGCACCGAATCTCCCGGGGCGCAGCCCCTGGCCGCCGCGCCCGCCTGGCGGGTGCAGGTGCTGCACGCCGACCTGGCCACCGGCCAGCTCACCGCCGAAATGAGCGCGCCCGCCGACGGCTGCCCCGCGGGGCCCTTCGGCGTGGACCTGCCCGCGGCCTACGAGAACCTGCTGCCGCTGGCCGGCGCCCTGCACCCCGTGCTGCACCTGGTGGGCCCCGTGGCGCAGCCCGACGGCCGCATCCGTCCGCGCCGGGTGGTGCTTGAGCCCGACTACCTGGTGAACGTGACCACCATTGCAGAGTGCGCCCAGGCCAGCGGCACCATCCCCGAATGGGCCCTGCTGAACGCCTTTTTGCCCGACGAAACCTCGCGCCCGCTGGTGGTCGGCAACCTGGTGAACATGCTGCTGGACGAGGAAGTGAGCCACGCCGCCCGGCAGGACGAATGGGCCGCTGGGGCCCCAGCGGCCGTTGCCGGTAATCAAGCAGAAAACGTCGTTTTGGCCCCCGCGAACAGCCAACAGCCGTCAACGGACCCGCAATTAATACTTGATGCCCAACCGCTGCCAGCAGAATTTGACCTGGAAGGCTTCTTCAAGCGGCGGCTGTTTCGCTCGAACCCGCTGACCATTAGCGCGCTGCCTGATTTCCAGACGCGCACCGGCGTGCCCGAGCTGCTCGGCGACCTGCGCCGGCACTACCAGACGCTGCGGGCCAGCCGGGCCCAGGGCTTCATTGCGGGCAGCCGCACCGGCTACCAGCAGCAGCCGCTGCGCGTGGCCGATTGCTTCTTGGAACCGTCCTTTCTATCGGCCACCTACGGCCTGCAGGGGCGGCTCGACTTACTGCATGAAAGCCCCACCGGCTACGACATCATCGAACTGAAAAGCTCGACCAAAGTGCCCCACGGCGAGCCCTGGAGCAACCACGCCGCCCAGGCCCAGCTCTACCGGCTGCTGCTCGAATCGGTGTTCGGGGCCGACGGGGCCACCGCCGGCCGGGGCCGCACCAGCATCTTATACTCCAACGCTGCCCCCGACCAGGCCCCCGTGCGCCGCGTGGACCAGGACGCCGAGCTGGTGGACCGGCTGCTGTCGGCGCGCAACCAGCTCGTGGGCACCGAGTTGCTGCTAGCCCGCGCCACGGGCCCTGGGGCCGTGGCCCAGCTGCTGGCCCCCGTGCTGCACCCCAACCTGGCCGCCCTGCCGCCCTTCGGCAAGGCCAAGGCCGAGAAAATGGCCCACGCCTGGGCCGCCGCCGACCCCGTGGAGCGCGCTTACTGCCTGGAAATGACCCGCTTCGTGGCCCGCGAAATGCGCCTGACCCTGCTCGGCGACGACGCCCGCCCCGGCGACGCCGGCGGCCAGGCCGGCCTCTGGCGGCTGCCCGCCGCCCGCAAGCACCAGAACTTCAGCCTGCTCGATGGCCTGGAGTTGAGCGAGGACCACAGCAACGCCCCTGACACCGCCCGCGACGGCCTGGGGCCCCACCTCATCTTTCGGCGCCCGGCCGGGGGCCGCGAAGTCAACTTCCGCGCCGGCGACACGCTCATCCTCTACCCGCGCCGCAAGGCCGCGCACGCTGATCCGCTGGCTGATGCTTCGCCTGCCGGTGAAAACCTCAATGGCTCGCAGCCGCTGGCCAACAACCAGGCGCTGAGCGTGCTGGACGCGCAGGTGGTGAAGGTGGTGCTGGCCGAAGACCTCACCGCCGACGGCCCGGTGGTGCTGAGCGTGCGCAACCGCCGGCTGGCCCCGCGCTACCTGGCCGGCCACTCGCACTGGGCCCTGGAGCCCGACACTTACGACACGTTTCGGCGGGAATGGGCGGGGCTCTCGTCCTTCCTGCACCTGGCCCCGGAGCGCCGCCAGCGCCTGCTGGCCCGCTTGGGCCCCCGCCGCCCCGACGGCTGGGACGCTGCCGCGCCGCCCGCCACCGCCGCCCCCGAGGTGGTGGCCCGCGCCCTGGCCGCGCCCGACTGGTTTGTGCTCTGCGGGCCGCCCGGCACGGGCAAGACGCGCGCCGTGCTCAAGGAGCTGGCCGTGCAGCTGTACCAGGACGACAAGCAGGCCCTGCTGGCCGCCTACACCAACCGCGCCGTGGACGAGATTTGCGAGCAGCTGGTGGCGGCCGGGCTGCCGTTCATCCGGGTCGGGTCGCGGCTAGGTACGGCCCCGGCATACCGGCCGTATTTGCTGGATAACATGATCCGGGACTGCCCGAGCCGGCAGACGGTGCGGGCGCGGCTCACGGGCTGCCCGTTCTACGTGGGCACGGTGGCCAGCTTGCTGGGCAAGCCGGAGCTGTTCTTGCTCAAGCAGTTCGACCTGGCCGTGGTGGACGAGGCCAGCCAAGTGCTGGAGGGCCCCATGCTGGCGCTGCTGGCTAAGGTGCCCAAGTTCGTGCTCATCGGCGACCACCGCCAGTTGCCCGCCGTGGTGGCCCAGGGCCCCGACACCAGCGCCATTGCCCCGGAAGTGGCCGGCTTGCTTCGCGACGAGCTGGGCCTCACTAACCTGCGCAACTCGTACTTCGAGCGCCTGTTTCGACGCGCCGAGGCCCATTGGCCCCACGCCCACGGCACCCTGGCCAACCAGTACCGCATGCACGCCGACCTGGCCGCACTGGTGAACGACGACTTCTACGAGGGCCAGCTGCGCTGCCCGCTGCCCTGGCAGCACGCGCCGCTCAGCCGCCCTAGCTGGCCCGCGCCGGCCGATGCGTTCCTGGCGCGGGTGCGCAATGAGCGGCTGGTGTTCGTGCCCACGCGCCGCCAGCCCGAGGACTTGTCGATGAAGGAATCGGCGCAGGAAGCCGAGCTGGCTGCCCGCGCCGCCGCCGCCGTGGCCCGCGGCTACGGGGCCGATTTCAGCGCCGAAACCACGCTGGGCATCATCGCCAGCTACCGCAATCAGGCGGCCCGCATCCGCGCCCGCCTGGCCCAATTAGCCGTTGAGCTGGACCTGCCCAACTTGCTGCACGTCAGCGTCGATACCGTGGAGCGCTACCAGGGATCGCAGCGCGACGTTATCATCGTGAGCTTCTGCTGCCACCACGAGCACCAGCTGGAACTGATGGCCTCGCCCGACGAAACCGGCCAAGTAGACCGCAAGCTGAACGTGGCCGTGACGCGCGCCCGGCAGCAGCTCATCCTACTCGGTAACGAAGAGGTGCTACGCCGGGCCCCCCACCACGCCGCCCTGCTGGCGCGTATGGAAGCCGCCGCCACGGTGGGGCCCCAGGCTGCCACGTCCTAGTGTGGTTATGCGGTCGGCGCAAGCTGTGCTATTTAGCCTCGGCCGAGAAACACAGCTCGCGCCGACCAGCCACTCGGACTGTAGGAGCAAGCGGCTGGTCGCCGCAGGTGCTGGTGAACCCTCGTTCGCCAACCGACTTGTCCGCGCGGGAACTGGGTCCGTAACTGTAGCTAATGCCGGCTCGCCAGGCCCTTGGCGGCCGCTGGGACCCGCTGCGCAAACTTCCTGAACTCTTTGGCAGTGAGCACCGTCACTTCGTCGGCGCTGGCCAACCATACCCGCTGCTGGGCATCGACTTGCACCAGCACGGGCGGAGTGGAGGTGGTGGCATTGGGCAGGGCCGGCAGCGGTACCAGTAGGCGCTGGGGTGCCACTTTGTCGGTGGGGGAGGCGGGAGCAGCGGGGGCCCCGGCCGGGGCGGCGGGCAGCAGCAGCAGGCCCATGGCCGTGGCAAACACGCGGCCCGCGCCGGGCACGCTGGCCACGCCAAATACTTCATTGCCCGGCCGGCCCAGGAACTTGACGGTGGGCACCTCGGCCTCGCCGGCGGCCGGGGCGGCGGGTTCGAACACGCTGATGGCGTCGGACATCACCACCCACAGGGCCCCAGTGTTGTCGGGCAACAGCTTCTCCACCAGGTTGTCGGGTATTTCGCGGTTGGCCACGCCTTCCTCGTTGTAGCGCGTCCACTCGGTGCCCTGCTTGCGGCTCAGGCCCACGTTGGTGCCCAGCCACACCGAGCCGTCGGCCGTGGCCGCGCCGGCCGTCACGGCCGGCGTGTTCAGCTCGGCCGCGAAGGCGCCGCCCGGGGCCCGGCGAAACGCGCCGTAGCCGTCGGCCGCCGCCCACAGGGCCCCTTGCGCGTCTTGAAACAGCGCCGTGGTGCGGGCCGTGGCCGCCGCCCCGGGCAGCGCCAGCGGGTGCGGGCGGAAGCCGGCCGGGCCCAGGCCCAGGCTCAGGGCCCCTTGCTGGGTGCCCAGCCACAGCACGGTGTCGGCCGCGGCGGCGCACTGGATGGGGCTGGCCGACTGGTACTTGCGCACGAACTGCTGGCCTTCGAGCCGAAACACGCTGCGCTGCGTGACGAGGTAGGTGGCCCGGCCGGCGCGCAGCAGCGCCACGGGTGCCTCGTGGCCCGCCACGGCGTAGGGCGGGCGGGGGCGGGCGGCGGCCACCTGCGGGGCCCCCGGCAGCAGCAGGCCCAGCAGGGCCCCCAGCAAAAAGTGGCGGCGGGGCAGGGGGCGGAGCAGGGGCATGGGCGCGCAAGAAAACGTGTCCGGCAAAGGTAGAGAGGGCCCTCAGGCGGCGGGTTATGGCAATATTAAGATACGGGCTGGTACTTTTTTAATTGGTAATGAAGCGTTGATGGGGCGGTAACGCCGGCCACACGGGGGGCGGGGACTTTTGCGGGCGGCTAACCTCACCCGTTGCTCATTCACTTCTCCCACCATTTTCCGGTTTATATGAAGGTCAGATTTTTACTCGCTGGGGGCCTGCTGCTGGCCGCCGGGGCCCGGCACGAGGCCCGCGCGCAGGCGGCGTCCACCAACCAAAACGTCATCCTCTACATCGGCGACGGCTTCGGGCTGGCCCCCAAAACGGCTACCCGCATGGCCCTGGGCCAGGGGCGCGACGGCAAGCGCTTCGCCACCGACGCCGGCTTCCAGGTGCTGAACCTGGACAAGATGAAGTACAACGCCACCGTGACCACGCACTCGCTCAACTCGTGGATCACGGATTCGGCCCCGGGCGCCTCGGTGTACGCCTGCGGCAAGCCCGGCAAGCAGGACAACGAGGTGATTTCGCTGAACGCTTCCAGCGGCGCGGCCATCGAAACCATCCTGGAAGCGGCCAAGAAGCAGGGCTACGCGGTGGGCCTGGTGAGCACGGCGCGCATCACGCACGCCACGCCGGCCGCCTTTGCCAGCCACATCTGGTACCGCGACTTGGAGGACTACATCTCGGCCCAGTACATTGCCTCCACCCAGGCCCAGTACGAGGCCATTTACAACTCCAGCCCCACGGCCGCCTACCGCTACACCGCCGCCCGCGACTGGGTGCTGCCCGCGCCTAAAGTGGGCGTGGAGCTAGACGTGGTGCTCGGCGGCGGCGCCCGGCACTTCCTGCCCCGCACCCGCACCGCGGCCAGCCCCTACGAAGCCGTGGTGGACCGCACCGGGGCCCCCATTGCCAACGCGGCCGGCGCGCCCGTGACGCTGCGCGGCAACCGCGCCGACGACGTGGACTTAGTGAAGTACGCCGTGGAGCAGCGCAACTACCAGTACGTGAACAGCCGCGACGCGCTGCTCAACATCGACCTGGCCCAGTACGGCCCGGGCGGCAAAAAGCTGCTCGGCCTCTTCAACGCCTCGCACGTGAACTACGAGCAGGACCGCCAGACGAGCGCCGCCTGGGAGCCCTCGCTGGCCGACATGACGGCCATGGCCATCAAGGTGTTGCAGGCCAAAAGCAACGGCAAGGGCTTCTTCCTGATGGTGGAGGCCGGCCGCATCGACCACCTGGAGCACTCCAACACGGGCGGCATTTCGGTGGTGGCCGGCACCGGCACCATCAACCAGTATGCAGTGGATGCCGACCGGCCGGCCTACGCCGGGGGCGGCGACGCCGGCGTGACGGCCACGCCCGCCACAGCGCGCACCGCCGACGTGTACGGCTCCGACTACATGATCAAGGAAGTGCTGGCCTTCGACTACGCCGTGGCCGAGGGCCGGGCCCTGATGGCCACGCCCACCAGCGGCAAAACCCTGATCTTTAGCACCTCCGATCACGAGTGCGGCGGCTTTGCCGTGACGGGCCTGCACGACGAGGCCAACGCCAGCGGCAACGGCACCAAAATCCGCACCTACGCCGGCCAGATCGGCAAGTCGGTGGCCACCGAGGCCGGCTACGCCACCCCCACCAACCTGGTGCGCGGCGACGGCGGCGCCAACGGCTGGTTTCCTGACTACACGCTGGCCACCTTCCAGGGCAAAACCTACCCGCAGCCCAGCTCCGCCACGGCCAAGCGCATCGTGGTGGCCTACGCCTCCAACCCGCTCACCAACGGTAACGGCACCGCCCAAACCGGCGCCGTGGGTAACCACACCCCACAGGATATTTGGGTGGCCGCGGAAGACAACACCAACACCCACGCCCAGCAAATCACCGGGCGCGGCCTGCTCGACAACACGGCCATCACGCCCATCCTGGCCGATTTCATGCAGCTCACGCTGTTCGCCACCACCCTCAGCACCCGCGGCCCCAGCGCGGGGCCCCTGGCCACGGCCAGCGTGCAGCTGAGCCCCGTGCCGTTTGCCGACCGCTTCCAGGTGGCCTTCACCCTGGCCACGGCCGGCGCCGTGACGGTGGAACTGTTCAACGAAATCGGCCAGAAGGTGCAAACCGTGGTAACCGGCCAGTCCTTCGGCCCCGGGGCCCACGCCGTGGCCGTGGACGGCACCCGCCTGCGCACTGGCCTTTACGTGGCCGCCGTAACGGTGAACGGCCAGGTGGTATCCCAGAAAACCATCAAGCTGTAGCCCCCCGCGCTTAATCGGCGCCAGAACAGGTTACTGAAAAAGAGGAGCGGCTTGCCGCTTCTCTTTTTGCATTTTGGGGCCCCAGGTGGCCGGCGCAAGGCGGAAGCGACGTGAGCCCCGGCCCGACGCCAGGCCGGTGGCGGCGGGCCGGGGCCGGGCCTGCTTGGTACTTATGCCCGAACGGGTAGCAGTTTCCAGGCTTACTTGCGGGCATGAAGAAAACCTACTTGCTGGGGGCCCTGCTGGGCGCAGCGGTGGCCGGGCTGCTGGCCGCCGGGGCCCCGCCCGTGCCCGTGCTGCAGAAAGTGCGGCAGTACCGCCAGCGCCACGAGCGCGCGCTGCTGGCCGATTTCACCCAGCTGCTGGCCATTCCGAACGTGGCGGCCGACTCGGCCGGGCTGCGCCGCACGGCCGGCGCCATCGCCGAGATGATGCGCCAGCGCGGCATCGGCGGGGTGCAGCTGCTGGGGGCGGCCACGCCGGGCGTGCCGCCGGCCGTGTTCGGCGAGGTGCGCGTGCCCGGGGCCACGCGCACGCTCGTTTTTTATGCTCACTACGACGGCCAGCCCGTGAACCCCGCCCAGTGGGCCCCGGGCCTGAGCCCGTTTGCGCCCGTGCTGGCCACGGGGGCCCTCAGCGCCGGCGGCCAGGTGGTGCCGCTGCCGGCGGCGGGCGCGCCCCTCAGCCCCGACTGGCGCGTGTACGCCCGCGGCAGCTCCGACGACAAGGGCGGGGTGATGGCCATTCTGGCCGCCTACCAGGCCCTGGCCGAAAGCGGCGTGAAGCCCACGGCCAACCTCAAGTTTTTCTTCGAGGGGGAAGAGGAGCGGGGCTCGCCCCATCTGGCCGAGCTGTTGGGCCGGCACCGGGCCCTGCTCGCGTCCGACCTGTGGATCATCTGCGACGGACCTGTGCACCAGTCGGGGCGCAAGCAGGTGGTGTACGGGGCCCGGGGCGACGTGAACGTGGCCCTGACCGTGTACGGGCCCACGCGCCCGCTGCACAGCGGACACTACGGCAACTGGGCCCCCAACCCGGCCATGGCCCTGGCCCGGCTCCTGGGCTCGATGCAGGACAGCACCGGCCGCGTCACCATCACCGGCTTCTACGACGACGTGGTGCCGCTGACGGCCGCCGAGCAGGAGGCCGTGCGCCAGATTCCGAACAACGACGCCGCCATCCGGCAGGGGCTGGGCTTCGCCCGGGCCGACGGGCGGGGGCAGTCGCTGAGCGCGCTCATCAACCAGCCCTCGCTGAACATCAACGGCATGCGCAGTGCCAACGTGGGGCCCCAGGCGGCCAACGTCATCCCCACCACCGCCGAGGCCGTGCTGGACTTGCGCCTCGTGCTGGGCAACGACGCCCGGCGGCAAGTGGCCAAAGTGGTGCGCCACCTCGAGCAGCAAGGCTACTTCGTGACGCGCGCCGCGCCCACCGCCGCCGAGCGCGCCCAGCACCCGCGCCTGGTGCAAGTGGTGCCCGAAACCGGCTACAACGCCCAGCGCACGCCCATGGACCTGCCCCTGGCCCGCCGCGTGGTGGCAGCCGTGCAAACCACCGTGGCCGCGCCGGTGGTGCGCCTGCCCACCTCGGGCGGCAGCCTGCCGCTCTTCGCCTTCAAGGATGCGCTGGGGGCCACCACCCTCACCGTGCCCATCGCCAATTACGACAACAACCAGCACGCCGAAAACGAAAACCTGCGCCTCGGCAACCTCTGGGACGGCATAGAAACCATGGCCGCCGTGATGACCATGCCCTGAGCCGCTGGGGCCCCGGCGCCCCTTTTTTAGTTTCGAAACCTGCTTCGCCGTGGTCGAAGGCCCCCTGGCCAGCGCGCCCCGCGCACCACCACCTGGAAGTGTTTTAGCCGCGTACGTCGTTTTCTCTCTGCCTCAGCCGCACCCCATGCCCACCGAACTAGAAAAAATGCTGGCCGGCCAGCTCTACGATGCATCGGCGCCGGACCTGCTGGCGCGCCGCCACCGGGCCGCCCGCCAACTCCAACACCTCAACGCCCTGCTGCCCGACGACCCGGCGCGCCCCGCCCACCTGGCCGCGCTGCTGGGGGCCCTGGGGGCGGGCAGCGACGTGCTGTCGCCGTTTTTCTGCGACTACGGCAGCCAAATTTACCTGGGCGAGCGCGTGTTTCTCAACTACAACTGCACCATCCTGGACTGCGCCCCGGTGCGCATCGGCGACCACACGCTGCTGGGGCCGGGCGTGCAGCTCTACACTGCCAGCCACCCGCTGGGCGCCACCGAGCGCAGCAAGGGGCCGGAGCTGGCGGCCCCCATCACCATTGGCCGCCGCGTGTGGTTGGGCGGTGGGGTCGTGGTGTGCCCCGGCGTGCGCATCGGCGACAACACGACCATCGGGGCGGGCAGCGTGGTGACCCGCGACGTGCCCGCCAACGTGCTGGCGGCCGGTAACCCCTGCCGGGTCATCCGGGCGCTGCCGGCCGAGTAGGCGCGGCCAAGGGCTATTTTTTGGGGCCGGCCGGCACGGGCGTCACCGCGAAATCCTCAAACTCGACGGGAAAGCCCTGGCCATCGGGGGCCGCGCACATCAGGCCGATCTGCACCTTGCGGCCTGGCGTGGGCGGAAAGTAGGCCAGGCGCAGCATCTTGAAGTCCTTATTATCAAACGAATACTGAATTTCCACGAAGTCGCCCTTGCGCAGCAGCGTCAGCCACACGGCGGCCGGGCTGTCCTGGCGGGGCACCACCGACCAGTCCGACACCTCGCGGGTGACCACGGCGCTCACGTTCTGCACGCCCTTGACGTACTCGATGCCGGTTTTAATCCAGTTTTTCTCGTCGAGGCGCACCATCAGGCCCGCCTGGTCGTACAGGTCCCGGTAGTGGCCCACCACCTTCACCTTGGCCAGAAAGTCGCCTTCCTGCTCCTGGTAGTAGAAGTGGCCGTTGTCGCGGATAAAGCCGTAGTGCGTCACGCGCCAGAAATCGGTGCCGCCGTCTACCTGCACCTGTAGCTTAGCGGCGGTGACGGTTGATTTTTTCGGGGCGTTTTGCCAATGCATGGTGGCGAGGTTTTGGGCCGTAGCCGGCAGGCCCAGCAGCAGGGCGCCGGCCAGTAGAAGGGGAGTGTTCATGGCAGTTGTGGGCATTAAGGCTTGGGGTGCTTGCGGGCGCGGCAACGAGGGAGCCGCCCGGGAGCAGCGCGCTAAGGTACTAGAAGCGGCCGGGGCCCCCGGGCCGGGGCCAGCCAGCGCTGCGCCCCGCGCAAGCCGCAGCACCAGCGCCTCGTGGGCGCTGCCCCAGTGCCTTGGGCTGGCCGGCTGGGGTGCGGGCGGCGCAAGCGCTAATGGCCCATTGGGCACCGCGCCGCGGTGGGCGGGGGCAGCGCCGCCTCGGCCGCCGGGGCCCCGTCGAGGGCGTGGATGCGGGCGCGGTAGGCGGCGGGCAGCAACGTGCTTTTGGCCCACTGGCTGAGGGCCAGCTGGCGGGTGCGCCGGTACGCGGCCAGCGCCGGCCGCACCGCCGCGCCAGTGCCCAGGTGCAGCAGCGCGCGCACAGTGGGCGGCACCACCAGGCCCTGCACGGCCCGCAGCAGCGGGTAGCGCAGGGGCCCCAGGTGGCGGCGGTACTGACGGTAGAGGTCGGCGGTGTAGGGGCTGGGGACGAGGTGCGCGGCCAGGTGTGCGGCGCGGGCGGCCTGCCAGTCGGCGTAGCCCGTGGGCAGCCCGGGAATGCCCATGCGCTGCCCCACGCGGCAAAACACGGCTACAATTTCTTCGCGCTCGGGGCCCGTGAGGGGCCGCTCCAGCACCTCGAAGGCCCGAATGGAGTAGGCGATGAGCAGGAACAGCACGTCGCGGTAGGCCCCGGCGGGGATGGGCCGGCCGCGCTTGGCCTCCACCGCCGCGTGTATGGCGGCCATGGCGTCGATGGCCCGCTCGGCCCCGGCGCGGTCGGCAAACACGATGCGGCGGGCGTAGTCCACCGTCGAAAACAAGCGGCCCAGCGGGTCGGCCGGCAGCCGCCCGGTGAAGTAGAGCCAGTCCACGGCCTTGTTGAGGGCAAACTCGGCCGCGGCCCCGGCAAAGATGAACAGTACCGTATCGGCCGTGCCCCAGATGCGGCGCACGATGGACCCCGGCGCAACGAAATATGTTGTATTCACAATTATAAAGAACTTTGAAATACAAAGTTAAACCGAAACTTTCTGAATACTTATTCGCTGCTGGTGCAATTATTCGCAGGCTGCGAAAACGGACCTTGCGGTAGCCAGTAGTTACTTTGCATCATGAAATACACGCAGTTAACGGATAATATTTTTACCGTTGAGGATTTTATGACCCGGCAGGAATGCCTGGAGAACATCGTGCTGAGCGAAAAAATTGGCTATGAGCTTGCCAAGGTGAACACCGCCGGTGGCAGCCGGGTGCGCACCGACATCCGCAACAACAGCCGGGCTTTCCACGCAAGCGACGACCTGGCCCAGGCGCTGTGGCAAAAAGCCCAACCGTTTGTGCCCGCGCAGTTGGGCCACAGCCAGGCTCTGGGCCTCAATGAACTGTTCCGGTTCTACCGATACCAGCGCGGCCACCAGTTCCGGGGACATTTCGACGAGAGCTACGTCCGCAACGAGGTCGAGGCGAGCTACTTCACGTTCATGGTGTACTTGAACGACAACTTCCAGGGCGGCGACACTACGTTTCGGGGCCTGCGCATTCGGCCCCGGCAGGGCATGGCGCTCATCTTCTTGCACAGCTTGTTCCACGAAGGCAGCGAAGTGACGCAGGGCGTGAAATACGTGCTGCGTTCCGACGTGATGTACCGCACGGTGGCCGCGTAGGGCCCCAGGGCCGGGGCCGGGTTGGTGTAGTGGGGGCCTGTGGCCGTGAAATAATGCTACCTTTCCGCGCCAACATCCAAGCCCTAAACCCATGCTCCGTACCCTTGCTGCGCTCTTTTCCCTGTTGTTTTTGCTAGCCACCGGCCCGCCCGCCGGGGCCCAAACCAAGCCCGCCGGGCCCGTGCGGGTGGGCGTGGCGGGCCTCACCCACGCCCACGTGCACGGCATCCTGGGCCGCGCCAAGCGGGGCGACCTCGAAATTGTGGGCATCGCCGAGCCCAATAGGGCCCTGGCCGAGCGCCTCGCCAAGCAGTACGGCTTCAGCATGGCGCTGGTGTACAGCTCGCTGGACGAGATGCTGAAGAAAGCCAAGCCCGAGGCCGTCACGGCCTTTGGCAGCATCTACGAGCACCTGGCCGTGGTGCAGGCCTGCGCGCCCCGCGGCGTGCACGTGATGGTGGAGAAGCCGCTGGCCGTGAGCGTGGACCACGCCCGCCAGATGGCGGCACTGGCCGCCAAGCACCGCATCCACCTGCTCACCAACTACGAAACCACCTGGTACGGCTCTAACCGCCAGGCTTTTCAGCTGGTAGACCAGGACAAGGCCATCGGTACCATCCGCAAGGTGGTGGTGCACGACGGCCACCAGGGGCCCCAGGAAATCAACGTGAACCCGGAATTCCTGGCCTGGCTGACCGACCCGGTGCAAAACGGCGGCGGGGCCCTAGTGGACTTCGGCTGCTACGGCGCCGACCTGCTCACCTGGCTCATGCACGGCGCCCGGCCCACGTCGGTCACGGCCGTCACGCGGCAGCTCAAGCCCGCCGTGTACCCCAAGGTGGACGACGACGCCACGGTGCTCGTGAACTACCCCGGGGCCGAGGGCGTCATCCAGGCGTCGTGGAACTGGCCGTATGCGCGCAAGGACATGGAGATTTATGGCCAAACCGGCGCCGTGTTCACGGTGGATGGCAGCCACCTGCGCGTGCGGCTCAGCGAAAAGCAGCCCGCCCAGGACCAGACGGCCCCCGCGCCCCCCGCGCCCTACGACGAGCCGTTTGCCTACCTCGCGGCCGTGGTGCGCGGCACGGCCCCGGAGGACGTGCTCTCGTCGCTGCCCACCAACATGATTGTGGTGGAGATTCTGGAAGCCGCCAAGCAGTCGGCCAAGGAGGGCAAAACGGTGTACCTCTCGAAGTAAGCAGGGCCCGGGGCCGGGGCGTTGGCCCAGCGGTGGGGCCCCTTGGCGGAGGATTTGCCGCCGTTTACGAGCGAAATGCACGTAATAAAACTATTATTTCTATTTTCACTCGCACGTTGGGATTGGTACCAGCGGCTAAAAGGTGAAAGCCATGCAGGAAATAGAAAAATTAGGGTCGCTCAGCTACGACGACTTTATGGAGCGCTACCTCAAGCCCGGCATCCCGGTGGTGCTGACGAACGGGGCCGCCAGCTGGAAATCGGAGCACAGCTTCACGCCCGACTTCTTCCGCGAGCGTTTCGGCGACTACACCACCACCCACGAGGACCGGGTGTACGCGATGCGCGAAATCCTGGACATCACCGCCAACAGCACCCCCGAGCACCCGTCGCCGTACCCCATCCTGTTCGAAATTCCTGAGCAGCTGGCCGAATTCCTGCCGATGGTGGAGCCGCTGCACATGAATTACGCCTTCCCGAACTGGTTCAGGGGCAAGGTGATCCCCTACGGCCGGCTGGGCAACAACATCCACTTGTTCATCGGCGGCGTGGGCAACCAGTATTCCTTGCACAAGGACATGTTCCACACCAACGCTTGGATTACGCAGCTCTACGGTGAGAAGAAATTCGTGGTGTTTCCGCGCGACCAGGAGGCGCTGCTGTACCCGCACGATTCCGGGTTCATCTCGCCCATCAACATCCTGAAGCCCGACTACGAAAAGTACCCCAAGTACCGGCAGGCCACGCCCATCAGCGTCACGCTCAAGCCCGGCGAAACCATCTTCATTCCCAACGGCATCTGGCACACCACCGTGGCCCTGAGCCACAACATTTCCCTGATTTTTGACCAGCTGAACGGCCATAATTTCAAGGCCTGGAAGAAGGACGCCTACGACTACAACAAGGGGAAAAACAAAGCCAAGGCCCTGGCCATGTACGGCTTGGCGCACGCCATGGGCTCCATTTGCCAGGTGAGTGAGCTGGCGGGTAATAAATTTCGGGACAATTAAAAACGCCTGAATCCCGAACGCAATGGGGCCCTGGCGATGCATTGCCAGGGCCCCGTTGCGTTCGGGGTATTCTTCCCAGGGCCCTAATTCAGCACCTTCTCGATGATTGGCTTGCGCTTGTAGAAGTACAAAATGAGCAGCGGCAGCAGTGTGAGCTCGGCCACGACGCCGAAGAGAAGCGTGAGGCCGATGAGGAAGCCCACGTAAAACGTGCCGTCGAACGAGGAAAACAGCAGCGTGGAGAAGCCGCCGACCAGAATCAGCGATGTGACGATGACGGCCTTGCCGGCCAGCAGGTAGGTGTGGCGCACGGCCCGGAACACGGACGTTTCGTGGGCCAGGGTGAGGCGCAACTTACTGATGAAGTGGATGGTATCGTCCACCGCGATGCCGAAGGCGATGGTGAAGATGATGCTCGTGCTCACCTTCATGCTCACGCCGGCCAGGCCCATCACGCCGGCCACGATGAGGATGGGCACCAGGTTGGGGATGAGCACGATGATGGTCATCTTGAACGACTTGAACAGCGCCAGCACGATGAGCGTGACCATGAGGATGTCGATGCTCATGCCGGTTATCATGTTGAGCGTCAGGTTCTCGTTGTTCTTGTCGATCAGGTTCGACGAGCCCGTGAGGCGCGTGCCCAGCACCGTGGAGTCAATGCTAGTGCGCAGGAACTGGCGCAGCCCGGCGTTCAGGGCGTCGGCCCGGATGCTGCCCACGTCGGCCATGCGGCCGGTGAGGCGGCCGGCGCTGCCGTCGGGCAGCGCCAGGGCCCTAAACTCGGGCTTCTTGCGGAACAAGCGCAGCTTGCTTTGCAGCCCGCGCAGCTCGGCCGAATCGGCGGGCAGGCGGTAGGCTTCGAGCCCGCCGCCGTGCAGCGCCTTGCGCACCGACTTGACGAGCGTGACGGGCGAGGCGGCGAAGCGCAGGCCATAGGGGCCCCGCAGGTAGTCCTCGATGCGGGCGGTTTCGCGCAGCACGGCCAGGTCGTACACGGTGCGGCCGGGGGCCGGCTTCAGCTCCAGCTCGAAGGGCCGCACGCCGGCGAATTGCTTCTCAAAAAAGAAAAAATCTTGCCGCACGGGGTCGCTCTTCGACAAATCGTCGAGCAGCATGGAGTTGATGTGCACCCGCGTGGCCAGCCCGATGGAGGCCGCCACCACCAGCCCGCTAACCACGAATATGAGCCGCCGCCGCGCCAGCACCTGCCGGAACAAGCGGCTCAGCACGCCGTCCCAGGTGTGGCCCTGGCTGCGTGGCACCCGCAGCTGCGGCCGCTTGAGGAGCGTGAGCAGCGCCGGCAACAGCGTGAAGCTGAGCACGAAGGCCAGCAGCACGGCAATGCCCGTGAACAGCCCAAAGTTGTAGATGGGCCGGATGGAACTGGTCATCAGCGTGAAAAAGCCCAGGCTGGTGGTGAGGGCCGACAGCCCCGAACCGAAGCCCGATTCCTTGAGCGTGACCCACAGGGCGTCTTTCTTGCTGGCCCCGTAGCCCAGCTCGGCCACGTAGCGCGTGATGATGTGCACCGTGTCGGAGGTGCCCACCACGAACATCATCACCGGCAGCAGGGCCGTCATCAGGTCGATGCTCACCCCGCAGGCCCCCATCACGCCCAGGCCCCACAAAATGGCCCCCAGCACCACCACCAGCGGTAGCACCACGCCCCACCAGGTGCGAAACGTGAACCACAGCAGCCCCGTGACGAGCAGCACCGAGAGGCTCATGAACACGATGAGCTCGCGCTGGAGCCGGTCCACAAACACCGACTGGGCCACGGCGCGGCCCGCCAGGTGGTAGCTGCTCTCGGGGAAGCCGTAGCGCTTGAGGCCCCCGCGCAATTCGGCCAGCAGCGAGTCGCCGGGCGGCTTTTTAAGGTCGGGCGTGGTTTGCACCACCAGGGCTACGGCCCGGGCGTTGGGGCTGAACACGTTGCCCACCAGGCCCGGCGTGCGGTAAATCAGGGTGGAGTCGCGGGTCCGCTGGGCGGGGTCGGCGCGGTAGGCGGCCGGGCGCAGGTAGGGCAGGTTGAAGAAGCCCAGGCCCTCCACCACGGGGTTGGTGAGGGTGGTGGGGGAGGTGACGGCCACCACGTGCCGCTGCCGCTGGGCCAGGCGCGTGAGCGAATCGACGCGGCCGAGGAAATCGGCGTCGAACACGGTGCGGCCCTTTGGGGCCTCCAGGCCCAGCAGCAGGTAGTCGTTGTCGTTGCCGAAGCGCCGGGTGTAGCCCTGGTAGTAGTCTAGGTCGGAGTCGCCGGCGGGGTAGAAGTCGTTGAAATTGTAGTTGAACCGCAGCTGGGCCACGTAGAAGGCACTGAGGGCAGAGAGCAGCCCCAGCACGAGCAGGGCGAAGTAAGCGGAGCGGCGAAGGGACATAAAAAAACAAGGCGCAAAACCAGGTTTTGCGGAGGAAAACGGGGCCCCGGCCGGCCGCGCCGTAGTGTCGGCCGCTTGTGCTATCTTGCGTAGCGGCGGGTCGAAAACGCCCGCTTTCCTCCTTTTGTTTCTGCCAACTTATTTCTCATTTGCTGCCATGAAAAATACCCTGCTCGCCCTCGCTCTGTTTGCCAGCGGCACCACCGCCTTCGCCCACTCGGGCCCCGGCAAGCCTGCTGCCGCCAAAAAAGACAATTGCACCGGCGCCACCGCCGCCATGTGCGCCAAAGGCATGACCGCCGGTGGCAAGATGGACGGCATGCCCGCCTGCTGCCGCGCCAAAATGGCCGCCGCCAAAACCGCCGGGGCCCCCGCCACCGCCAAGCCGATGGCCAAAACGATGTAAGAACCGGCTCGCCGGTTTTATAAAAAAGGGCCGCCCCGATGAGGAGCGGCCCTTTTTATTTCAGGTTGATTACGTATTAAAGCAAAGAATAGGTAGCCTAAAATAGTGCAATATGGTAGTATATTTCGACACCAATTACTCATTCACTTTCAATTGATGGAGCTTACTGACCAACTTGCTAGTTTAGCATCACGTGCTCAAAAACAAATTGCGCATATTCAAACAGAAGAAGCTACCAAAACGGCGCTAATAATGCCGTTTATCAATGCACTGGGTTACAATGTTTTTGACCCTACAGAAGTCGTCCCCGAATTTATCTGTGATATAGGTACCAAAAAAGGGGAAAAGATAGATTACGCTATCATGCGTGATGGTAAGCCGATTATTCTGTTTGAGTGCAAACACGTTGGTGGTGATTTGAATATTAACCACGCTAGCCAGCTGTTTCGCTACTTTCACGTAACGGAGGCCCGGATTGCCATTTTGACTAATGGAATTCACTACAAGCTGTTTACCGACTTGGAACAGGCCAATAAAATGGATGAAAGGCCATTTATGGAATTTGATTTATTCAATTTCCAGGAGAGCGATATTTCGGAAATTAAGAAGCTCAGCAAAGCTGATTTCAGCATTGATGATATGCTGTTTGCTGCCTACAATCTGAAATACATGCGGGCTTTCAAAAAATACTTTGACGAGCAGTTTAATCAGCCCTCAGCAGAATTTATCCACTTCATTTCCAAGCAGATTTATGACGGTACGCTTACGCCGAAGCTGAAAGAGCAATTTAGTATCTTGGTGCATCGCTCGTTTCACCAGTTTCTCAATGATAAGATAACCATGCGCTTACGGTCGGCGATGTTAGATACCGCGAGTAGCGCCTTAGTGGTTGAGATACCAACTATTGCAGTGCCTGAGCTTGCACAACCACCGGCAGTTTCTGAAGCGGCTGACAAAGAAATTGAAACAACTGTGGAGGAAACGGAAGGCTTCATGATTGTGCGTGCCATTCTGCGTAAAACAGTAGCTGTGAGTCGGGTAGTAATGCGAGATGTGCATTCTTATTGTGGTATTCTGCTGGATGATAATAACCGTAAGCCTATTTGCCGGCTTCATTTCAACAGTAGCAAGAAATACGTAACAGTGTTTGATGTAGAGGGCGGTGAGCGAGTGGATATTACCTCGCTAGATAATCTGTATGAGTTGGCTTCTCGAATTCGGGCAGCAGTTCAACGCCACGAATCCAAAGGCCAGGAGGGGCAGTAGGCTTAATAATAGCGATACTTCTTTAGAAGGAAAGCCACCTCGGTTAGAGGTGGCTTTTTTGCCTTTGGGATACCTTTGAGCTACTCGTTTTAGATGAACTACCTAAATCAAGGGCTACTAAGCACATTTATACTCTACGCTTCTCGTCCCATTCCATGCACCAATACCAAGCCCTCCTTCGCCAAATCCTTGACCACGGCACCATCAAAACCGACCGGACCGGCACGGGTACAAAGTCGATTTTTGGGCCCCAGATGCGGTTCAATCTGGCCGAGGGGTTTCCGCTCGTTACCACCAAAAAGGTGCATCTGAAGAGCATTATCCACGAATTGCTGTGGTTTTTGCAGGGCGACACCAACATTGCATACTTGAAAGAGCATGGCGTAAAAATCTGGGACGAGTGGGCCGATGCCGACGGCAATTTGGGCCCCGTGTACGGCCACCAGTGGCGCTCGTGGCCCGACGGCCACGGCGGCCACATCGACCAGATTAGCCAAATCATCCACCAGCTCCGCACCGCGCCCGACTCGCGCCGCATGGTGGTGTCGGCCTGGAACGTGGCCGACCTGCCGGCCATGAAGCTGCCCGCCTGCCACGCCCTGTTCCAGTTCTACGTGGCCGACGGCCGGCTCTCGTGCCAGCTCTACCAGCGCTCGGCCGACGTATTCCTGGGCGTGCCATTCAATATCGCGTCCTACGCGCTGCTCACCCTGATGGTAGCCCAGGTGACAGGCCTGCAACCCGGCGAGTTCATCTGGACCGGCGGCGACACGCATTTGTACAGTAACCACCTGGAACAGGCCGAGTTGCAGCTCACCCGCGCCCCGCGCCCACTGCCCCAAATGCGCCTTAACCCGGCCGTGACCGACATCTTTGGCTTCCAGTACGACGACTTTAAGCTGGAGAATTACGACCCGTGGCCGGCCATTAAGGCCCCGGTGGCCGTATAAAGCATCGAATGAAAAACTGGATAATTGGGCTACTACTGGCAGGAAGCGCGCTACTGGCCGCCCGGCCCGCCCGCGCCCAATACGCCGCCCCCGGCTTCCCCATGCTGCCGCAGCGCCGCGAGCCACCGCCCGCGCCGGGGCCCGCCAAATTGGTGTCGCCCGTGCTGCCGCGCTTCTGGCACGAGCCCGACCCGGAGCGGCAGGCGGCGGGCCGCAACAAGTTTTTCGATTTTGTGTCGGCGCAGGCCAAGTTTCCGGAGGCGGCCCGGCCCACGGCCGCCCAGCCCAATGCCCTGCTGCCCACCGGACGCCTGCTGGTGAGCGTGCAGGTGCGGCCCGACGGCTCGGTGCGCCAGCCCCCGCGCGTCACCAAGCGCGAGCTGGCCCAGCCCGAAAGCGCCTACCCACCCGCCGCCCTCCGCGCCCTCGACGCCGAGGCGCAGCGGGTGCTGGGGGCCCTACGCTTCGTGCGCTCCAAGGCCACCCAGGATTCGCTGCTCGTGCCCATCCGCTTCATCGCGGAGTAGGGGCGGGTATTTGACAGGATGTTTCGGTGGGCGTAACTTGGTATCATGGAGCGCCACCTGTTAGTCCTTTTGTTCTGCTACGGTTTCTCAGCGAAGGCACAAGGAACAGGAGAGATTTACGCTGCACCGGGAATGGCGGTCCACTTACAAAGCCCTAAACCTCCCGTACCGGTAAAAAAGAAGGAACCACCCCTCCTGGCGGTGCTGCCCAGGTTTTGGTACAATACTGATTCAATAGCCAGCAAGACTGCGCAGGAGCAGCTGCTGCGAACTATTCAAAGCCAAGCAAAATACCCTTTCATAGCAGAGAAAGATGGGGTAGAGGGTATAATCTTCGTTCGCGTAGTTATAGCGCCGGATGGCCAGCCAATTAAAATGAATGTTATAAGGCGCAGCACAACGGCTAACAATCAAAACGGAGCGGTCGAAGCGTTAGATGCTGAGTCGATTCGAGCTATAAGTACCATGAAATTTGAACCTAAAATCGGAGCAACAGATACAATCACAATACCTATTAATTATTTCATCAGGTGATAGTTTGGAAAAGCGTTTCATTAAGTGGAGTAAAATTGATTAATTGAATTTTATGCACCGCCCGCACCGCCGCCACGTTTGCCGTGAAAACCGCGTCGGCCGCCAATAATTCTTCCGGCGCAAAAAGCCCTTCCTGGCACGCCAAGCCCTGCGCCTGGGCCGCCCGCAGTACCTGGGCCCGGCGCACGCCCGCCACGCAGCCGCTGGCGAGCGAGGGGGTGAAAAGCACGCCGTTCTTCAGCCAGAAGATGGCCGCCGCGCCGGCTTCGGCCACGTGACCGGCCGCGTTGCAGAGGATGATTTCGTCCAGGCCGCGCTGCTGGCGCTCGTGGGCGGCGCGCACGTAGAGCCACGCCTGGGGCCCCTTGCAGAAGCTGAGCGGCGAAAACTGGGACTGAGTTTCTTGGGCGAAGCCAGCCTGCGTAATCGGCGTTTCGTCGGGCGCGAAAGGTTCGGCGGTGGCCAGCCACTCGGCGGCGGCGGTGGGCGGGGTGTAGCGGCCGCCGCCGCCGCGCCACAGTTGCAGGCGCAGGCGGGCGGCGGGCAGGCCGTTGGCGGTGGCTAGGGCTCCCAGGGTAGCGGATAGGGCCCTCGGCGTGGCCAGCGCGGCTGGCAGCGTCAGGTGCAGCGCGGCGGCGGCTTGCTGCATCCGGGCGAGGTGGTCGGCGGCGTAGCGTAGGCAGTTCTCGGTGAAAACCAGCGTTTCGAAGAAGCCGTCGCCGAAGGCCAAGCCGCGGTTGGGCATGGGTAGGGCGAAGGATTCGGCGGCCACCAGGTGGCCGTTGTGAAGCAGAAACATGGGCGGCGATGGGGGCAGTGAAGCGGAGTAGGGAAGCGGGTTGCTGGGGCCGCTAGAGGCCGGCCAGCCGGCCGGAGCGAATCGTCCCCAAAATCCGACCAATCCGAGAAATCCAATAAATCCGTGGTTCAGACAAGCGCGAATTTCTTGCCCGGCAAGGCCCGCACTACGCCCCGAAACTCCAGGCCCAGCAGCAGCACGGCTACGGCGTGGATGGCCAGCTGGGCCTTCCAGGCGAGGTCGTCCATCTGGGCCTCGCGGCCGGCGGTGGCGGCTAGTACGGCGATGAGCGCAAATTCGTCGGCCGTGAAATCGTCGGGCGAGTAGGTGGGGGCAGGCTTGAACTTGCCCGCGTGCAAGGCCGCGTCCCAGTTGAGGGTGATTTCCAGGTCGCGGGGCTCGGTGTAAATGGCGGCTTTGTTGTTTTTAATCAGCGCATTGCAGCCCTCAGAAGCCAATGAGCCCAGGTTGCCGGGCACGGCCAGTACGTCGCGGTCGTAGCTCAGGGCCAGCTCGGCGGTGATGAGGGCCCCGCCCTTGATGGCCGCCTCCACCACCACCGTACCGTCGGCCAGGCCGGCAATGATGCGGTTGCGCTGCGGAAAATTGTACCGGTCGGGCGGCGTGCCGAACGGGAATTCGGTGAGCAGGCCGCCCACTTCGCGCATTTTTTCGGCCGTTTTGCGGTGCGCGGCGGGGTAAATTACGTCGAGCCCAGTGGCCATCACGCCCACAGTGGGCAGGCCCTCCTGCAAAGCGGCGCGGTGGGCCAGGATGTCGATGCCATACGCCAAGCCGCTCACTACCAGTGGCTGGTGCGGCACCAACCCTTGCACGATGCGTTCGGTTTGCTCGCGCCCGTACTCCGTGGACTGCCGGGTGCCGACGAGGGCCACGCTCTTGGGCGCGTTCAGATCGGCGGGGCCCTGGTAGTAGAGGATGACCGGCGCGTCGGGGATTTGCTTGAGGCGGTGCGGGTAGCGCTTGCTGGTGTAAAATAGGATTTCTACACCCTCCCTCTCCGCCTGCCGCAGGTCCTTCTCGGCGCGGCTGAGGGCTGTGGCGCGCCCGGGGCCGGTGAGGCTGGCCACCATTTTAGGCCCCACCCCGGGAATGCGCCGCAGCTTGCCTGGCGGCATCAGCAACACGTTTTTGGCCGAGCCGCCGTAGCTCATCAGCTGCCGGGTAATCTGCGGGCCGATGCTGGGAATCAGCGTTAATGCCAGTTCGTGGAATAAGTCGTCGGTAATTGTTTGGGGCATAAATAAGGGATAATCCGAGATATAAAATATTGATAGAGAAACTTAATTATCAGGCTTTTGTGCAGATTGCGGCGAAGTATCTATACAGAGTAATTAATTTTATTTAGTCGGTGGGAGAGTGCCTCTAGTTGCGCTCCGCGTGGCGGTCTGGGTGCCCTGCGCCGCCAAATGGCCTGGCAGCGACCGTATAGAATGGCCAGGGGCCCCAACCGCCTGGGCAGTAGCCCCGCGCTACTCCGGCCGGGCCACGTCCAGTTCCTTCTTCAGGCTCACCAAAAACGCTCGCACGCGCTCGATGGCCTGCACGGCGTCGATTTTATCCTTGAGCTGGGGGCCCTTCTGCTTGAGCATTTCGCGGGCACCGGGGATGGTGTAGCCGCGCTCCTTGACGAGGTGGAAAATGGTGCGGAACGTGTCGATGTCCTGCGGCGTGTAGAGGCGGTTGCCCTTCTTGCTGCGGCGCGGCTTCAGCTCGTCGAACTCGGTTTCCCAGAAGCGCACCAGCGACTCGGCCACCTTGAACTGGGCGGCCACCTCGCCGATGGTAAAGTACTGTTTTTCGATGGTACGCTCTTTATAGGGCATGGGGTTACCTTTGCGATTAAGCCGAAAAGTACCCAAAAATCCCCGTTCGGCCGCTCCTCTATGTCGCTCCCCACCGCCGCGCACGTCCGCCAGCAATTCCTCGATTTCTTCGCCTCCAAGGGCCACCACATCGTGCCCTCGGCCCCGCTGGTGGTGAAAGACGACCCCACGCTGCTGTTCATCAACAGCGGCATGGCCCCGTTCAAAGACTACTTCCTAGGCAACCGCCCCGCGCCCTTCAAGCGCATCGCCGATACGCAGAAGTGCCTGC
The DNA here is from genome assembly GCF_006439025.1 of Hymenobacter nivis. Classification (GTDB taxonomy): domain Bacteria; phylum Bacteroidota; class Bacteroidia; order Cytophagales; family Hymenobacteraceae; genus Hymenobacter; species Hymenobacter nivis_A. The sequence continues at coordinate 22,458 of NZ_RCYZ01000007.1, read as the reverse complement.
GCGTGAGCGGCAAGCACAACGATTTGGAAGAGGTGGGCTACGACACCTACCACCACACCATGTTCGAAATGCTGGGCAACTGGTCGTTCGGCGACTACTTCAAGAAGGACGCCATTGCCTGGGCCTGGGAGCTGCTAACCGACGTGTTCAAGCTCGAAAAAGACCGGCTCTACGTCACGTATTTCGAGGGCGACAAGGGCGACGGCCTGGGCCCCGACGCCGAAACGCAGGCCCTGTGGCGGCAGTACACCACCGACGACCGCATCCTGCCCGGCAACAAGAAGGACAACTTCTGGGAGATGGGCGACACGGGCCCCTGCGGCCCCTGCACCGAAATCCACGTGGACCTGCGCACCGCCGAGGAGCGCGCCGCTAAGCCCGGCCACGAACTGGTAAACGCCGACCACCCGCAGGTGGTGGAGGTGTGGAACAACGTGTTCATGGAGTTCCAGCGCCTGGCCGACAAATCGCTCATCAAGCTGCCCGCCCAGAGCGTGGATACGGGCATGGGATTCGAGCGCCTGATGATGGCCGTGTCGGGCGTGCGCTCAAACTACGACACCGACGTATTCCAGCCGCTCATCCAATTCATTGCCAAGGAAGTAGGCATTGAGTACCACGGCACCTCGCCGGCCACGGTGAACGACCAGCCGGCCACCGAAAACGAAAAAACCGACATCGCCATCCGGGTGCTGGCCGACCACATCCGCGCCATCGCCTTCACCATCGCCGACGGCCAGCTGCCCAGCAACGTGAAGGCCGGCTACGTCATCCGCCGCATCCTGCGCCGGGCCGTGCGCTACGCCTTTTCGAGCCTGAACCAGAAGCAGCCCTTCCTCTACAAGCTCGTGCCGGTGCTGGCCGACCAGATGGCCGGCATCTTCCCCGAGCTGAAGGCCCAGCAAGCATTCGTGACGCGGGTGATTGAGGAAGAGGAAATTGCGTTCCTGAAAACGCTCGAAACCGGCCTGCGCCGGCTCGACGCGCTGGAGGAAGCCGCCCGCGCTAACGGCGGCGTCATCGACGGCGCCACGGCGTTTGAGCTGAGCGACACCTTTGGCTTTCCGCTGGACCTCACGGCCCTGATTGCCCGCGAAAAGGGCCTGACGGTGGACGAAGCCGGCTTCCAGCAGGCGCTGGCGCAGCAGAAAAACCGCAGCCGCAACGCCCAGGAAACCGAGCAGAGCGACTGGGTGACCGTGGCCGACGCCGAGGGCCCCAACGTGTTTGTGGGCTACGACCAGGACGAGGCCACGGCCCGCCTGCTGCGCTACCGCAAAATAGACAAGAAGGGTAAAACCGAATACCAACTGGTGCTCGACCAAACGCCGTTCTACGCCGAAAGCGGCGGCCAGATCGGCGACACCGGCTACCTGGAAAGCGACCTGGACCGGCTGCGCGTGCTGGACACGAAGCGCGAGAACGACCTCATCATCCACACCGTGCTGGAGCTGCCGCAGGAGCTGACCGCTGCGTTCCGGGCCCGGCCCGACGCGGCACGGCGTACGCTCGTCCGCAACAACCACACGGCCACCCACTTGCTGCAAGCTGCCCTGCGCCGCGTGCTCGGCGACCATGTGCAGCAGAAAGGCTCGCTGGTGAACGACAAGCTGCTGCGCTTCGACTTTTCGCACTTCACGAAGGTGACGGAAGGGCAGTTGCGCGAGATTGAGCAGCTCGTGAACGAGCAAATCCGCCGGCAAATTCCGCTCGACGAGCGCCGCAACGTGCCCATCGCCGAGGCCAAAAACCTGGGGGCCATGGCCCTGTTCGGCGAGAAGTACGGCGAGTTTGTGCGCGTCATCACCTTCGACAAAGACTACTCGGTGGAGCTGTGCGGCGGCCTGCACGTGGCCAACACGGGCAGCATCGGCTACTTCAAAATCGTGGCCGAAAGCGCTGTGGGCGCCGGCGTGCGCCGCATCGAGGCCGTGACGGCCGGCACCGCCGAAGCCTACGTGGACCAGCAGCTCGACCTGCTAGCGCAGGTGCGCGAGGCCCTCGGCAACCCCCAGCACTTACTCACCTCGCTCGAAAAGCAGACCGAGGAAATAGGGGCCCTGCGCAAGCAAATCGAGCAGTTTGCCCAGCAAAGCATCAACCAGCAGAAAGACCAGCTGGCCGGCCAAGTAAAGCCGCTGAACGGCGTGAGCTTCCTCGCCGCCCAGGTGCAGGCCACCAGCGCCGAGGGCCTCAAAACCCTGGCCTTCAACCTGCGCCAGGCCGTGCCCAACCTCGTGCTGGTGCTGGGCGCCGAAATCGACGGCAAGCCGCAGCTGGCCGTGATGCTCGACGATGAGCTGGCCAAAGCCGGCCGGCTCAACGCCACCGCGCTGGTGCGCGAGCTGGCCAAGGAAATTCAGGGCGGCGGCGGCGGCCAGCCGTTTTTCGCCACTGCTGGCGGCAAAAACCTGGCGGGCCTGGCCGCGGCCATCGCCAAGGCCGAGGGCCTGGTTGAGCAGGCCACCCGCTAGCGTAGCCGGCTTCGGACCCAACAACGAACGGGGCCCCGGGGCTGCGCCAGTACTGGCGCGGCCCCGGGGCCCCGTTCGTTGTTACAAAAGCGCACTTTGGAACGGAGTCTGCCGCCCAAAGTGCCCGCCACTGGGGGCCCTGCGGCACCACCTGCTTGGCTTGGCGGCGGGTGGGGGTAGTGCACCGTGGCGGGGCCCGGCATCCGGCGGGTAGGGGGCCTGCCGCGGTGCCGGCAGTACCGGCTGGCGGCCGGCACCTGCGGACTGGCCGTGCGCTAACGGCCGCACGGGGGTTGGGGCAGGGGCCCCGGGCCTAGTTAAGCTTAATCGATTTAGCAAAAACGATTGCGGGAGGTGGTGGGGAAAACGTTTGCGTCTATATTTAGGCTTCCAAAACCACATTTTCACCCAACTCGGGGTCCTGTATTTATGAAAAAAATCCTGCTTAACATCTTGGCTGTGGCTGCTTTCGGGCACGCGTCTGCGGCATCCGTCCACCTGCCGCCCGCCAAGCCCACGGCCAAGGCCAAGCCCCAGGCCCTGTTCGACGGCAAGACCACCAAGGGCTGGCACACCTACCTCCAGCCCACGGCCACCCCGGCCTGGCAAGTGGTGGACGGGGCCCTGCAGCTTAACCCCCAGGCCCCCGGCCAGGGCGACCTGGTGACGGACGGCGAGTACGAAAACTACGAGCTGGCCCTGGAGTGGAAAATTTCGCCGACGGGCAACAGCGGCATCATCTTCGGGGTGCACGAAGACCCCGCTTTCAAGGCCACCTACGACACGGGCATCGAGATGCAGGTGCTCGACAACAAGGGCGCCGAGGACAACAAGAAGGCCACCCACCTGGCCGGCTCGCTCTACGACATGCAGGCCCCCGCCCAGGACGTGGCCAAGCCCGCCGGCGAGTGGAACCGGGTGCGGCTGCGCAAGCAGAACGGCCACCTTACCTTCTTCCTCAACGGGGCCAAAATAGTGGACGTGCAAATGGGCAGCCCCGCATGGAAAGCCCTGTTGGAAAACAGCAAGTTTAAAACCTGGGAGCACTTTGCCGCCTACCCCAAGGGCCACATCGCCCTGCAAGACCACGGCCACGAGGTCGCCTTCCGGGCCATCACCATTGAGCAACTTTAAGCCTGCCCACTGCGCATGAGCAATTTTCAAATTAAGAAATCGGCGACGGTGTACGACGCCATTGTGGTGGGCTCGGGGGCCGGGGGCGGCATGGCGGGCTACGTGCTGGCCCACGCCGGCCTGAAGGTGCTGATGCTGGAAGCGGGCCCGTTTTTCGACCCGGTGAAGGACGCCCTGCAGCTTAAGTTTTCCTACGAGTCGCCGCGCCGGGGGGCCTCCACCACCCGGGCCTTTGGCGAGTTCGACGCCGCGTACGGCGGCTGGGAGCTCGAGGGCGAGCCCTACACCACCAAGGACAAGACCGAGTTCAACTGGTTCCGGGCCCGGATGCTGGGCGGGCGCACCAACCACTGGGGCCGCATCTCGCTGCGCATGGGCCCCCTGGATTTCAAGAGCCATCAAATCGACGGCCTCACCGACGACTGGCCTATCACCTACGACGAGGTGAAGCCGTTCTACGACAAAGTGGACCGCCTCATTGGGGTGTACGGCACGGTGGAAGGCCTGCCCAACGAGCCCGACGGCATCTTCCTGCCGCCGCCCAAGCCCCGGCTCAACGAGCTGTTCATCAAGCAGGGCGCGGCCAAGGCGGGCGTGAAGGTGATTCCGGGCCGCGGCTCGGTGCTGACGGAGGCATTGCCCGGCAACAAAGACCGCGGGGCCTGCTTCTTCTGCGGCCAGTGCGGGCGCAGCTGCAAGGTGTACGGCGACTTCTCGGCTTCGTCGTGCCTGGTCATTCCGGCCCTGAAAACCGGCAACCTCAAGGTTATCCCCAACGCCATGGTGCGCGAGGTGCTGACCGGGGCCAACGGCCTGGCCACCGGCGTGTCGTACGTGGACAAAGACGACTTGCAGGAGTACCAGGTAAACGCCAAAATCGTGATTCTGGGAGCCAGCGCCGGCGAGTCGGCCCGGCTGCTGCTCAACTCCAAGTCGCCGAGCCACCCCAACGGCTTGGCCAACAGCAGCGGCGTGGTGGGCAAGTACCTGCACGACTCGACCGGGGCCAGCCTGGGCGGCTTCCTGCCCCAGCTCATGGACCGCAAGCGCTACAACGAGGACGGAGTGGGCAGCGTGCACATCTACACGCCTTGGTGGCTGGACAACAAGAAGCTGGACTTCCCCCGCGGCTACCACATCGAGTACGGCGGCGGCATGCACATGCCGGCCTACGGCTTCGGCCGGGGCATCCAAAACCTGAACGGCCTGGTGCCCGGCCGCAACGGCCAGCTCCAGGAGGCGGGCGGCTTCGGGGCCGGGCTGAAGGACGATTACCGCCGCTTCTACGGCACGCAGGTGGGCATGGCGGGCCGCGGCACGGCCATCGCGCGCGAAGACAACTACTGCGAAATCGACCCCGACGTGGTGGACAAGTACGGCATTCCGGTGCTGCGCTTCCATTACAAATGGACGGATGCCGAAATCAAGCAGGCCAAGCACATGCAGGAAACCTTCCAGTCCATCATGCACGAGATGGGCGGCATCATCACCTCCAAAATACCGGGCGCCGACACCAACTACGGCCTGGAGGCCCCCGGCCGCATCATCCACGAGGTGGGCACGGTGCGCATGGGTGACGACCCCAAGAAGTCGGCCCTCAACAAGTGGAGCCAGGCCCACGACTGCCCCAACCTGTTCGTCGTGGACGCGTCGCCGTTTGTGCAGCAGGGCGATAAAAACGCCACCTGGACCATCCTGGCCCTGTCCATGCGCACCAGCGAGTACATCCTGGACCAGCGCAAGCGCCTGAACATCTCGTAATTACTTCGCAGCGCCCGATTTTTCTTCCTTCCCATGAAAAGACGCGAATCCTTAAAAGCCATCGGCCTGGGCGCCCTCGCCACCGGCCTGCTGCTCGACAGCAGCTGCCGCCCCGACACGGCCCAGGCCCCGGCGGCGCCCGGGGCCCCCGGCGCCGCCGGCGCGCCCGCCGACGAGGCCGGCTACCAGCCCTTCGAAATTGCCCGCGATAAAAAGCTGCACGCCGAAACGTTTTTCACGCCGCACGAAATGGCCACCATCACGGTGCTTGCCGACATCATCATTCCCAAGGATGAGAAGTCGGGGAGTGCCTCCGACGCCAAGGTGCCCGAGTTCATCGAGTTCATTGCCAAGGACATCCCCGAGCACCAGCTGCCCCTGCGCGGCGGCCTGCGTTGGCTCGATCTGCAGTGCGCCACGCACTACGGCCAGCCGTTTGTGGCCTGCGCCGCGGCCCAGCAGCTGGAAATGGTGACCAAAATTGCCTACCCCAAGCGCGCCTCCCGCGAGCTGCAGCCGGGCGTTACGTTCTTCAACCGCATGCGCGACCTCACGGCCACGGGCTTCTTCACCAGCAAGATGGGCATGGCCGACATCGGCTACGTGGGCAACGCGCCCAACCGCTGGACCGGCGTGCCCGCCGACGTGCTCAAGCAGTACGGCATGACGTCGGACTCCTAGCGGCCAACGCGAAACAGGGCCCCCGGGCAAAAAAACAGGGCCCCCAGGGGCCCTGTTTTTTTGCCCGAGGCTTTGCCTTTGGGCGTGGTCGAGCGCGGAGCGGTGCATGAGTGGGTAATTAAAAAAACGAGAATATCAGGCGGTCATGCAGAGCGCAGCGCAGCATCTTTCCTGCTGCAGTAAGCCAATCGTTCAACGACGCAGATAAGATGCTGCGCTGCGCTCTGCATGACTGCCTTTTTTGTACAACGCTAGTAGGGATCAACTCCAATGATCAAACAGCGATTACGGGCCTTCGCCAGCGTGGCCCGGCAACGGAAAAGTCGCCGAATTGCACTGGTTCCGGGGCGCCGGGCCTGGGGGGGGCGGGCGGGCGTAGGGCTTGGCCAAAAGGCCGTTGGCGCTTATATTTGGTGGCAGGGGCCCCAGCCCGGGGCCCCCTGCGCCTTTCTGCTGGCCAACCTCTACCCGGACCGCCTGATGCCTAACCTCCGCCTGTTGCTGCTGGTATTGTTGAGCGCGTGCCTGGGGGGCACGGCGCGGGGCCAGGCAGTGCCGGCGTTTCCGCGCACCGAGGTGGCCTACTTCGACGCCGACGAGCACCCCCTGCAGGGCCCCGACAGCGCCGCCTACCGCATCGAAACCCTGCGCACCGACAGCAGCCGCGCCGTGGTGCGCCGCTACGCCGCCACCGGGGCCCTGCAGGCCTACACGCCCTACCTCGACCTGGGCCGGGGCCTGGTGCACGGCACCCGCACTACTTGGTACGAAAACGGCCAGCTCTGCACCAAGGAAGAATACATAGGCGGCCGCCGCCAGGGCGAGCTGCTCGCCTACTACCCCGACGGCACCCTGAAGCGGCGCGACCGGTTCGTGGCCGACCAGAACATGCTCGGGGCCTGCTACAGCCCCGACGGCCGCCCCGTGCCGTACTTCCCCTACGAGCAGCCGCCCCTCTACCCCGGCGGGGCCCTGCTGCTCAACTACGAGGTGACGCGGCGCGTGCGCCCCTCCGCCACCGAGATGCACCGCTTCGACACGGCGGGGGCGCTGCTGTGGGGCAAGGGCTACGGCGGCGGGGAGTGGGGCGCGGCCCCGCCCGTGGCGGTGGGCGCGGGCCGCTTGCCGGTGGGGCAGATCGACGTGGTGTTCACCATCACCGAGCAGGGCCAGGTGGCCGACCCCTACGTGGCCCGCTCGTCGGCCCCGTGGCTGGACGAGAAGGTGCTGGCCGCCGTGCGCGGCCTCACCAAGCGGTTCCGGCCCGGCCAGCGCGACGGCCAAACCGTGCGCGCCACCTGCCGCGTGCCGGTGGTGTTCTACGTCGCGCCGGCGCGGGGCCTCAGCGTGGGCCGGCGGTTGTAAAAGGCTGGCCCGGGGCCCCAGCTGGGGCCTTTTTTGCCCGGCCCGGCGGCCCGGCCCGGGGCCCCGCATGTTATTTTTTGGTTACCAAGGCGGGGGCAGTCAAACTTCCTTTTGGAGCGTTTCGTACGTCGCCACTGCTACGCAGCCCGGGCGCTGTAAATTTGCGCACTGCTAACGCGCCTACCAACGGGGAGATTCCTCATTTTTTACCATTTTTTATGAAACACCTGTTATCTACGACAACACTGCTGGGCTTGGGCCTACTGGCCGCGGCTCCGCGCAGCCAGGCCCAGACGGCCGATAGGAAGTTTGGCATCAGCGGGTACGCCACCACGCTCCAGTACATGGGCGATATGGGCAACACCTACTTCAAAGCCAAGAACAATACTTACGGCGGGGGCCTCACCCTGAGCCGCTACATCAGCAAGGGCTTCGATATCAACCTCTCGGCCAACCAATCCACGCTGCGCTTCCCGTCGCCCACGGGCGCGTTTGCCAACAACGGCACTCGCTTCTACGCCAACATCAGCACCTACGGCCTGGGCTTCAAGTTCAAGCTGCCCCTGAAGGACGAGGCCGTTATCCGGCCCTACTTCCTGATTCAGCCCGGCGTGGCCCGCGTCAACTCCGACCGCTACGCTTCGCCCACCGCGGCCGCCAACCACCTCGACTTCACGTCCTTCGACGCCCACGGCGCCATTGGCCTAGACTTCCGCATCACGCCGGGCTTCAGCTTGTTTGCCCAGGCGGGCGAGCACATGCTCATCACCGGCGATGAGAAGCTCGACGGCTCGGCCAGCAACGCCACCGGCTTTTACTACAACCACGACCGTTATCTCCAGTTCTCGGCCGGCCTCACCGCTAGCTTGGGCAAAGCCAAAGACACCGACGGCGACGGCGTATCTGACCGCAAAGACAAGTGCCCCGACACGCCTGCTGGCGTGAAAGTGGACGAAAACGGCTGCCCCATCGACACCGATGGCGACGGCGTGGCCGACTACCAGGACAAGTGCCCCGACGTGAAGGGCCTGGCCGCTCTGCAGGGCTGCCCCGACGCCGACGGTGACGGCGTGGCCGACAGCGACGACAAGTGCCCCAACACCCCGGCCGGCGTGAAAGTGGACGCCACCGGCTGCCCGCTCGACGCTGACGGCGACGGCGTGGCCGACTACCTCGACAAGTGCCCCAACACGCCTGCTGGGGTGAAAGTGGACGCCACCGGCTGCCCGCTTGACCGCGACGGCGACGGCGTGCCCGACTACGAAGACCGCTGCCCCGACCGTGCCGGCCCCGCCAGCAACAAGGGCTGCCCCGAGATGAAGGCCGAGACCAAAAAGGTGCTCAACGAAGCCACGAAGTACATCAACTTCGACTTCAACAAGGCTACCCTGAAGCCTTCGTCGTTCCCCAAGCTGGAGCAGATGGTGCAGATCATGAACGAGTACCCCGACTACTCGCTCAGCATCGCTGGCCACACCGACAGCAAGGGCGATGACAACTACAACCTGCGCCTGAGCTACGAGCGCGCCGCCGCCGCCCGCAAGTACATGCTGGAGAAAGGCATCCCTGCCGAGCGCATCGAAGCCCGCGGCTACGGTGAGACCCACCCGATTGCCGACAACAAAACGGCCGCCGGCCAGGCTAAGAACCGCCGCGTGGACTTCGACCCCTACCTCACCGGCGAAACCAACGCCGCCGAAGTGAAGTACGGTGCTGCCCCCACCATCACCGAGCTGAAGGCCGAAGGCAAGAAGCTGCCCGGCAAGAAGACCACCGGCACCGGCTCGCCCCGCAGCCGCAAGGCCCCGGTGAAGAAGGCCGCTGCTAAAAAGGCTCCGGCTAAGGAGTAAGGCCGCGGGGCCCCGGCCCCAGCTCCCTTGGTTAAAGCAGCCCGCTCGGTTTGAGCGGGCTGCTTTTTTTTGGCCCTGCCCGTAGCAGCTGCCCACAGCGCTGGGCGAAAAATGGGGCCCCGGGGGGCCCAAACCCGCGCCGGGGCCCTGCCCGAACAAAACCGGGGCCCGAATCGGTTTTAACTTGCGGCCGGGTTGCGGCGGCATTGGCCGCGGCCCGCTCATCAGCTGTATTATATGGACGACGCCCTGCTTGCCAAGTACCAGCCCGTGATTGGGCTGGAAGTACACGCCCAGCTGCTTACGCGCAGCAAAATGTATTCGTCCGACGAGAACGAGTACGGCGTGGCCCCCAACACCAACCTTTCGGTCATCACCCTCGGCCACCCCGGCACCTTGCCCAAGGTGAACCGCACCGCCGTGGACTTCGCCATGAAAATGGGCCTGGCCACCAACTGCCACATCCGGCGCGACAACCTGTTTGCCCGCAAAAACTACTTTTACCCCGACCTGCCCAAGGGCTACCAAATCACGCAGGACAAAACCCCCATTTGCTACGACGGCCACCTCGACGTGCGCGTGGGCGACCAGGTAAAGCGCATCGGCGTCACGCGCATCCACCTGGAGGAGGACGCGGGCAAGAGCATGCACTTGGCCGGCGAAACCGAAACCCTGGTGGACCTGAACCGCGCCGGCGTGCCGCTGATTGAGATTGTGAGCGAGCCCGACATCCGCACCGGCGACGAAGCCTACGCCTACCTCACCGAAATCAAGAAGCTGGTGGAGTACCTCGGCATCTGCGACGGCAACATGGAGGAAGGCTCGCTGCGCTGCGACGCCAACATTTCGGTGATGCTGCACGGGGCCCCGGAGTTCGGCATGAAGGTGGAAGTGAAGAACATGAACTCCTTCCGCAACGTGCAGCGCGCCATCGCCCACGAGATTGAGCGGCAGATTGCCATCGTGGAGGCCGGCGGCGAAGTGGCCAGCGAAACCCGCGGCTTCGACGCCGTGACCGGCACCACCAACGGCCAGCGCAGCAAGGAGACGATGAACGACTACCGCTACTTCCCCGAGCCCGACCTGCCGCCGCTCGTCATCGACGATGCCTGGCTGCACCGCATCCAGGCCGAGCTGCCGGCGCTGCCGCAGCAGCTCTACGCCCGCTTCACCGGCGAGCTGGGGCTGAGCGACTACGACGCCTCGGTGCTGGTGGACCAGAAGGAAGTGGCCCAGTACTTCGACGGCCTGGCCCGCCTCACGCCCAACGCCAAGGCCGCCGCCAACTGGGTGATGGGCCCCGTGAAGTCATACCTCAACGAGCGCGCCCTGGCGATGGAAGACTTCCCGCTCGACCCCGCGCAGCTTGCCGGCATCATTGAACTGATTGACGAGGACAAGATCAATTACTCGGTGGCCAGCAAGCAGTTATTCCCGTACCTACTGGAGCACCCTACGGCCAACGCCACTGGCGCGGCCGAGGCCCTGGGCCTGCTTAGCAAAACCGACGGCGACGAGCTGGGGGCCCTGGTGGCCCAGGTGCTGGCCGGCAACCCGGCCAAAGTAGCCGAGTACCGGGCCGGCAAAAAATCGCTCACCGGCATGTTCATGGGCGAGCTCATGAAGCTCACCGGCGGCAAGGCCGACCCCAAGCAGGCCAACCAGCTGCTGCGCGCCGCCCTCGACGCCGGCTAGGGCCCCGGGGCCCCAGCCTTGGCCCAACGGCTGACCTTTTTTTTGCTAACGACCGTTAGGGGAATCTCCTGGTCTAGTAATTGTTAATGGCTTACCGTTAACTGCTCACTGCTCTACATGCGTTACCTGATGATAAAATCTACGTTGCTGGCCGCCGCCGTCCTGGGCGGAGCCAATGCCTGCCAGCCCGCCTCGGCGGCGGCAGGCTACGAAATCACCGGCCAGCTGAAAAATGCCCCGGCCGGCACCGAATTGCACCTGGCTGAGTTGCAATCGAACCAGTTCGTGGAGCGCGCCTCGGCCAAAACCGACGCTGCGGGCAAGTTCACCTTCAAGGGCGCGGCTCCCACGGCAGGCTTGTACCAGCTGAAAATAAACGACGCCAACCAGGTGCTGTTGCTGCTCGACGACAAAACCCGCGTGGCCGTGGCCGGCGACGCCCAGCGCCTGCCCGCCACCTACACCGTGCAGGGCAGCCCCGACGCCGAGGTGCTGCGCGAGCTGACGCAGGTGATGGAAGGCACCAAAACGCAGATGGACGACCTCAAAGCCCGCTACACGGCGGCGGCGTCGGCTAATAACACTGCCACAACCCAAGCCATTGAGGCCGAGGCCGCCACGGTGCAGGAGCGCACCGCCGCCCGCGTGAAGGGCGTGCTGCGCCGCCACCCCACGGCCGTAGCCACGGGCTTCGCCGCCGGCGCGTTCTTGAACCCCGAGGACAACTTCCAGTTTGCCGATTCCATCGCCGCCGTGCAGCGCAAGGCCAACCCCGAATCGCCTTTCACCAAAGAGCTGACGGCCCGGCTGGAACCCCTGCGCGCCACTGCCACTGGGGCCAAGGCCCCCGACATCAACCTGCCTACGCCCGAGGGCGCTAAGCTGGCCCTCAGCAGCCTGCGCGGCAAGTACGTGCTGGTAGATTTCTGGGCCAGCTGGTGCGGCCCCTGCCGCCAGGAAAACCCCAACGTGGTGAAGGCTTATAACACCTTCAAGGACAAGGGCAAAGGCTTCACGGTGTTCTCCGTGTCGCTCGACCAGGAGAAAGGCCGCTGGACCAAGGCCATTGCCGCCGACGGCCTGCTCTGGCCCAACCACGTGTCGGACCTCGCCGGCTGGCAGAGTGTAGCCGGGGCCGCCTACGGCGTTACGGCCATCCCGCAGTCGTTTCTGCTCGACCCCAACGGCGTTATCATCGCCAAAAACCTGCGCGGCCCCGCCCTGGAAGCCAAGCTGGCCGAAGTGCTGAAATAATTAGCTTCTGGTGGATAGCTGTTAGCGCTCGTTTTTGAATTTTCAGACTTCTTAACAGCTTTGTCGCTTACAATCACAGAAAAGGCCCGTCTGGTAGCAGACGGGCCTTTTTGCGCTCATGGGGCGGGCTCGGGGCCCTAAAAGCTTATCCTAGGAACATGCGCTGCAGACCCGGCCAGAGGCGTTTTTTCAGGCTGACGTCATATTCCACCATCTCGATTTCGGCGGCGGCCAGGTAGGAGAGGTTTTGCCCGGCGAACTGCACGGGTTCGTAAATCTGGGTGTTGCGCACGGCAATGTCGAGCAGGTTGCGGCCAAAAGCCACGATTTGCGTAGCGGCCAGCTCGCGGCGCAGGCTGCCGAGCGCCACCGGCAGGTGCGACTCCACGTTCACCAGCACCACGTCGGCCATTACCAGCCCCAGGGCCTGCAACATCTTGTTGAGGAACACGTTGCGGTGCAGCTTGTGGAACTGGTCGGGCGGTAGGCGCACCAGCAGCACCACCCCGTCGGCCCGGCTGCCCAGCGTGGTAAACGGCGTGAGTTGGGCCGGTGGCACGGCCGCCGCAGGGCCCCCAGCCGCCGGTTGTGCCGGTGCCGCTGGGGCCCCTGGCGCCGCCGCCGGTTGCGCGGGTGCTGGGGCAACGGGTGCCATTGAAGCGGCGGGTGCCGCCGCGGGCGCAATGGGTGCCACCACAGGCGCAGCGGGCGCGGTAACTGCCACTACAGACGAAACCGGCTCAGCTGGTACGGCTGGGGCAGCCGGTGCCACCGGCGCTACCACCTCAGTAGCAGGCATTACCACTTTAGTAGTTGGCATTACCACTTCAGTAATAGGCGCAGCTGCATCGGCCAAGGCAGTGGGGGCCTCGGCGGCGGCCATTGCAGCCAGTGCGGCCGCGGGCAGCCGGGCCGGGGGCACGGGCGTCACGGGGGCGGGCGGGGCCGGGGGCAGTACCGGGGCCCCGCTCGCTTCGGGCGCGGCGGCCGGGGGCCCCAGGGTGGGCTCGGCGGGCACGTAGAGCGTGACGTCGGTGTAGAAATTCTGGAGGAAAGCCAGGGTTTCGGCGGACATGGGCGGGGGCAAAAGGAGGGGAGGCCGGCGGTTATTGCAGCTCAAACAGGGCTTTGAGCTCCTGGGCTTCGGCGGGCTTCATGCGGCCGGCCAGCACCAGGCGCAGCTGGCGGCGGCGCAGGGCCCCGTCGTAGAAGGCAATTTCCTCGGGGGTTTCGGGCACGGCCTCGGGCACGTCGATGGGCCGGCCCGACTGGTCGACGGCCACGAAGGTGAAGAACGCCTCGTTGGTTTTGAACTTGGTGCCGTTGGGAATGTCCTCGGCCCACACGTCGATGTGCACCTCCATGCTGGAGGCAAACGCGCGCGTGACCTGCGCCTGGAGCGTGACCACGTTGCCAAGCCGGATGGCGTCGCGGAACGAGACGTTGTCGACCGAAGCCGTGACCACGATGCGGTTGGAGTGCTTCTGGGCGGCAATGGCGGCGGCGATGTCCATCAGGTGCATCATGCGGCCGCCCATCAGGTTGTTGAGCGTGTTGGTGTCGTTGGGCAGCACCAGCTCGGTCATGATGACGAACGAGTCGGCGACGGGTTTTTGCTTGCGCATAAAGCGGCGGGATAAATAGCGAAGGGAAACCGCAAATATCGGGCAGCCGCGCCCGGCGCACTCCCCGGGCCCCCAAAATGGTTCCGCGGGGGCCCCGCCGCTCACCCCAAGTACCCGGCCCAACCGGGTTACAATAGAAACGCGCTGGTGTAATAATTACTAAAAGAAGCCCAAAGCCATCAGCCCCGAGCCAACTACTACTGCCAGCCGCCGGCCCCGAGCAGGGGCACGAAGCGGGCGGGGGCCAGGTCTTCGCGGGCAAAGGCGTCGGGGCCCTCGCGCACCACGCGCACCATGCGCTGCTCGTGGGCGGGGCCCACCGGAATGACCAATTGCCCGCCCACGGCCAACTGGCGCAGCAGGGCCGGCGGCAGCCCCGGGGCCCCGGCCGTGACGAGGATGCGGTCGAAGGGCGCGGCCTCGGGCCAGCCCAGCGAGCCGTCGCCGCAGCGCAATTGCGGGGCGGGCCCCTCAGGCGGCAATAGCGCCCCCAGCCGCCGCTGGGTGGCAGCAAACAGGGTGGCGTTCAGCTCGATGCTGTGCACGTGGGGCGTAAGGCGCAGCAGCACGGCGCACTGGTAGCCCGAGCCGGTGCCTACCTCCAGCACCCGGTGCTGGGGCCCCAGGGCCAGCAGCTCGGTCTGGTAGGCCACGGTGTAGGGCTGCGAGATGGTTTGGCCCTCGCCGATGGGAAAGGCCTTGTCGTGGTAGGCGTGGGCCTCGAAGGCAGGGGCAAAAAACAGGTGGCGCGGCACGGCCCCCAGCGCGGCCAGCACCCGCTCGTCGCGGATGCCCCGCCCGCGCAGGGCGGCCACCAGGGCCCGGCGCTGGCCGCGGTGGCGGTAAGTATCGGCGGGGGAGGGCGAAGCGGAATCGGAGGGGAGGAGCGGCACGGGAAAAACGCGGAAAAACCGGCCGCGCCGGGGGCGGCGTAGCTGGGCCGTGGGCCCCGCCGGGGCTACCTTTGGGGCCCCACAGGGCTTTGAGCCCGCAAAAATACACCCGCAAGCTCCGCCGTGCTCCTCCGCCGCCTTCAGTACGTTAAGCTCGTGGCTGCCGATTTTCTGGCGGCGCTGCTGGCCTGGGGGGCGTTCTTTGGGCTGCGCAAGTACCTGCTGCACGAGCTGGCGGGCTACCGCTTCACGCCGGAGGCCGCCGCCACGCTGGCGCTGGCCGCCCTGGCCATCGGCCTGGCCTGGACGGCCCTCTACGCCTTGGCCGGGCAGTACCGCGACGTGTTCCGCAAGTCGCGCCTGGCCGAGGTGCTGCGGCTGCTACGGGTGTCGGCGCTGGGGGTGCTCGTGCTCTTCTTCGCCCTGCTGCTCGACGACGAAGGCGTGGGCAACTACCGCCTCTACTACCGCACGCTGGCGGGCTACTTCCTGCTGCACTTTTCGTTTTCGGCCGTGCTGCGCATCGCCGCCGTGCGCAGCGTGCAGGGCCTGGTGCGGCGGGGCACCATTTCCTTCCCCACGCTGCTGGTGGGGGGCAGCGCCCTGGTGCTCGATACGGCCCGCGACCTGGCCCGCAGCGGCCGCCACCTGGGCCTGCGCGTGGTGGGCTTCGTGGCCCCCGAGCACGGCCCCGTCGACGCTGCCCTGGCCGCCGCGCTGCCCGCCCGCGGCACCTACGGCGAGCTGCCCGCCCTGGTGGGGGCCCTGCGCGTCGAGGAGGTCATCATCGCCATCGAGCCCAGCGAGCACCGCCGCATCCAGGAAATCCTCAACCTGCTGGAGGGCAGCGCCGTGCGCATCAGCATCCTGCCCGACCTCTACCAGATCCTGCTCGGCTCGGTGAAGGTGAACCACTCGTTCGGCACGCCGCTCATCGAAATCAAGCAAGACCTGTTGCCGCCCTGGCAGGCGGTCACAAAGCGCTTGTTCGACGTGGTGGGGGCTCTGGCGTTCATGGCGCTGGCCTGGTGGGCGTACGCCTTCACGGCCTGCATGGTGCGGCTCTCGTCGCCGGGCCCGGTGTTTTACCGGCAGGAGCGCATCGGCAAAAACGGGGTGCCGTTCGCCATCATCAAGTTCCGTTCGATGTACCTGGGTTCCGAGCGCCAGGGGCCCTCGCTGAGCTCCGACCACGACCCGCGCGTGACGCCCTGGGGCCGCTTCATGCGCCGGGTGCGCCTCGACGAGCTGCCCCAATTCTGGAACGTGGTGCGCGGCGACATGAGCGTGGTGGGGCCCCGGCCCGAGCGCCAGTTTTTCATTGACCAAATTGTGCAGGTAGCCCCCCACTACCGCCACCTGCACCGCGTGCGCCCCGGCCTCACCAGCCTTGGCCAGGTGAAGTACGGCTACGCCGAAACCGTGCCCCAGATGGTCGAGCGCCTCAAGTACGACGTGCTCTACATCGAAAACATGAGCCTGGCCATGGACTGCCGCGTGATGCTCTACACGCTGAAAATTATCCTTGAAGGCCGGGGTAAATAGATCGCAGATTATGCAGATTAACCGTGATTTCGCTGATTCAAATTGGTTTGACGGTGGTCGAGTGCGGGGGGAGGGGGGCGTCGAAGCCCTTCGGGAAATTTCCCGGACCGCCCGGGTTTAGCCCATCGCTCCCGATTTTTGTTGTTGCCTTTACCAACCCCATTCTTTCCTACGTCTTTCAACTGATGCAACCGTAGCCGCGCCAGCCAATCACCGCTGAATCAGCGAAATCACGGTTAATCTGCATAATCTGCGATCTATGTTTACCGGAATTATTGAAGCCCTGGGCACCGTCGTGGCCACTGCCGCCGACGGCACCAACCGCCAGTTCACCGTGCAGTCGCCGTTTGCGAGCGAGCTGAAAATTGACCAGAGCGTGGCCCACGACGGCGTGTGCCTGACGGTGGTGGCCGTGGACGAAGCCGCCGGCACCCACGTCGTAACGGCCATCGCCGAAACCCTGCGCGTGACCAACCTGGGCCAGTGGGCCCCCGGCCGCAAAATTAACTTGGAGCGCTGCCTGGCCGCCAATGGCCGCTTCGACGGCCACATCGTGCAGGGCCACGTGGACGCCACGGCCGAGTGCGTGGGCATCGAGGACCAGAACGGCTCCTGGATTTTCCGGTTCCGGCACGCCCCGGGCCCCGGCCGCGTCACCGTCGAGAAGGGCTCGATCTGCATCAACGGCACCAGCCTGACCTGCTTCGAGAGCACCGACGACGCCTTTGCCGTGGCCATCATCCCGTACACTTACGAGCACACCGGCTTTCACCAGCTGCGCGTGGGCGAGGTGGTGAATTTGGAGTTCGACATCGTGGGCAAGTACGTGGCCAAGCTGCTGGGCCGCTAGCTGCCCCGAGGGGGCGGCCGCCCATGCCCGTAGAAGTCTAAAAATGGGCCTTTTGCGGGAAAACGGCGGCGCGGCGGCGGCGGCAGGCGGCGCAACGGGCGCCGGCGCTATATTGCGCTACCCGTTCACCGAATCTACACGCGCGAAGGGGCCATTTGATGGCAAAACAGGTACTTTTTGGCGCCACCCAGCCCGGTGCAATGCGCCGGTGGCTGGTGGGCGGGGCCGCCGTGGGGGCCCTGCTGGGCCGGCCGGCGGCCGCGCAGCAGGGCCCCCCGGCGGCCGATTCGGCGGCGGTGGCCGCTGCCGTGGCGGCGGCGGGGCGCACCTACCGCGCCGCCCTGCACACCGGGGCGGTGCTCTACGACGGGCCCGAATACGTGGACTACACCACCCCCGGCACCCGGGGGCACCAGTTTTTTGGGGGCCCCGCGCCGCAGGCCGGCACGGTGCAGTACCGCGGCGGCGCGTTCGATAATGTGCTGATGCGCTACGACTTGCTGCGCGACCAGCCCGTGCTGCTTTACCCCGGCGAGGGGGCCACGGTGGCGCTGGTGGCGGGCAAGGTGGCGGGCTTCACGCTGGGGCCCCACCGCTTTGTGCGCGTGGCCGGGGGCGATTCGCTGGCCGCCGGGGCCCTGCCCGCGGGCTTCTACGAGCTGCTCGTGGACGGCCCTGTGCGCCTGCTGGCCCGCCACCGCAAGCAGGTGCAGCGCGTCACCATCAGCCAGAACCTGGCCCAGGAGTACCAGCAAACCGACCAACTATTTGGCCGTTCGGCCACGGCTGCGGCCGAGCTCACAAGCCTGAAAAAGCTGCTCGCCCTGCTGCCCACCCACCAGGCCGAAGTGCAGCGCTACGCCCGCCAGCAGGGCCTTAAATTTTCGAGCGCTGAGCGGGTTGCCTCCGCCGAGCGCGCGCTGCGCTACTACTATTCGCTGCGGCCGTAGCCGCGGTTTCGTCCGGTCCTTTCCTGCTTTATGAACAAACGCTACCCGTTGTTTTTGTGCTGTTGCCTACTGCTGGGCAGCCCCGTGGCCTGGGCCCAGGGGCCCCAGCCGGCCCCGCCGGTGGTAAGCGGCGACTTCCGCGGCCTGCCCTTCGAGCAGTTTGCCCAGCGCGTGGAAGCCCAGACGCCCTACCGCTTTTTCTTCAACCCCGCCGCCACCGATACCGTGGTGGTGCACTTGCAGGCCGACCGGCTGCCGCTGGTGGCCGCCCTCACGCAGGTGCTGGGGCGGGCGCGCCTGCACTTCGCCCTCGACGAGGCCACCCGGCGCGTGTTCGTGACGGCCGGTCCGCCGCTGCAAACGCAGCTGCCGGCCGGCGACGCGCCGGCCCCGCCGGCCGCGGAACCCGATTCCGACGACGCTCCCGCCGTGGCGGGGGCCCCCAGGCGGCCTGCCGCGGCGGGCACGTCGGAGTTCAAGCTCTATGAAATAGGGCCCCCGGGGGCCGCCGTGGCTGGGGCCCGGGCCACGCTGGCGGGCACGGTGCGGCTGGCGGGCACCGGCCAGCCGGCCATCGGGGTGGCCGTGTACGTGGAAGCCCTGGGCGTGGGCGTGGCCACCGACCGCGACGGCCGCTACGCCCTCACGCTGCCCGTGGGCCGCTACAACGTCAGCATCCGGGGCATGGGCGTGCGCAGCACCCGGCGCCAGGTGTGGCTGCGCGCCAGCGGCCGCCTCGACCTGGAGGTGGCCGCCGACGCGGCCGCCCTCACCGAAGTGGTAGTGGAAGGGCAGAAGGAGCGCAACGTGCGCGGCCTGCAAATGGGCGTGCAGAAGCTCGACATCAAGACCATCAAGCAGGTGCCCACGGTGTTCGGCGAGGCCGACATTTTGCGGGTGGTGATGGCGCTGCCCGGCGTGAAAACCGTGGGCGAGGGCAGCACCGGCATGAGCGTGCGCGGCGGCGGCACCGACCAAAACCTGGTGCTCTTCAACGACGCCACCATCTACAACCCGGCGCACTTGTTCGGGTTCTTCTCGGCCTTCAACCCCGACGTCATTAAGTCGGTCGAATTGTACAAAAGCGCCATTCCGGTGCGTTACGGCGGGCGCCTGTCGTCGGTGCTCGACATTGTGGGGCGCGAGGGCAAGCGCACGGCCTTCGGCGGGGCGGGCGGCATCGGGCCCCTCACCAGCCGCCTGGCGCTGGAAGGGCCCCTGGCCGGCGGCAAGGGCTCGTTCATCGTTAGCGGCCGGGCCTCGTACTCCGATTGGCTGCTCCAGCGCGTGCCCAACAGCGCCTTGCAGCAGAGCGCGGCCTCGTTCTACGACCTGAACGCCTACCTCACCTACGACTTTAGCCCGAAGAACTCGCTGTACGCCAGCGGCTACCTGAGCCACGACCGTTTCCGGCTGGCCAGCGACACCGTGTACGAGTACCGCAACACGGCGGCCAGCATGAAGTGGCGGCACGTCTACTCGTCCCGCTTGCAGAGCACCGTTACGGGGGCCTACAGCCGCTACGGCTTCAACCTGGCCACCACCCGCAACGCGAGTTCGGCCTCCACCTTCAACTACGCCATCGACCAAACGTCGCTGAACGCCAACTTCACCTACCTGCCGCACCCCAAGCACACGCTGGAGTTCGGGGGCGGGTCCATTTTGTATAATACCGCGCCCGGCACCCAGCAGCCCGGCAGCCCCGAGTCGCTGCTGCTGCCCACCACCATCCAGCACGAGCGGGCCGTGGAAAGTGCCCTCTACGCCGCCGAACGCTTCGACGTGAGCCCCCGCTTTTCGGTGCAGGCGGGGCTGCGCTACTCGCTGTTTCAGGCGCTGGGGCCCCGGGCCGTGGCCCAGTACCTAGAGGGCATCTCGCGCAGCGAAAGCACCCAGACCGGTACCGTGAGCTACGGCCCGGGCCAGGTGCTGGCCCACTACGGGGGCCCCGAGTGGCGGTTCTCAGCGCTGTACGAGCTGACGGCGCACTCCTCGGTGAAGGCTAGCCTGACGCGCATGCGCCAGTACATCCACCAGCTCACCAATACCACGGTGATCTCGCCGACCGACAGCTGGAAGCTGAGCGACAACTACATCCGGCCCCAGGTGGGCGACCAGGTGTCGCTGGGCTACTACCACAACTTCAAACGCAACACGGTGGAGTTTTCGGTGGAAGGCTACTACAAGCGCACCCAGGACTTCCTCGACTACAAGCCCGGGGCGGTGCTGCTGCTCAACCCGCACCTCGAAACCGACCTGGTGAGCGCCGTGGGCCGGGCCTACGGCGTGGAGGTGCTGCTGCGCAAAACGGAGGGCAAAATCAACGGCTGGCTGAGCTACACTTACGCCCGCTCGCTGGTGCAGGTGAACACGGCTACCGACGTGGTGAACAACGGCAACTGGTACCCCAGCAACTACGACAAGCCCCACGACGTGACGCTGGTGGGCAACTACCGCTTCAGCCAGCGCTTCAGCACCTCGCTGAACGTGAACTACAGCACCGGCCGGCCCATCACGCTGCCGCTGGCCAAGTACGTGGTGGACCAGGCCGTGCGCGTGTACTACTCCGACCGCAACGCCTACCGGGTGCCCGATTACTTCCGCATGGACTTCGCGGTGAACATCGAGGGCAACCACAAGAGTAAGAAGCTGGCCCACAGCTCCTGGACGGCCGCCGTGTACAACCTCACCGGCCGCCGCAACCCGTATTCGGTGTATTTTCAGACGGTGAACGGCCAGATCAAAGGCTACAAGCTGTCCATTTTTGGGGCCCCCATTCCCACCGTCACCTACAATTTCCGCTTCTGATAATGGCCCGCTTCGCCGCCGCTTCGTTTGCCCGCTGGGGCCCCCGGCTGGCCCTGCTGGGGGCCCTGGGCGGGTGCGTGGAGCCCTACGCGCCGGACTTGGTGGACGCGCCGGCCAGCTATTTGGTCGTGGACGGCTTCATCAACGGCAACGGCGTGACCCGCATCCAGCTCGCGCGCACCACCAACGTGGCGGCCCCCGGGGCCCCGCCGGCCGAGCGGGGGGCCAAGCTTTTCATCCTGGACGATGCGGGCGGGCGCTACGCGCTGACGGAAAAAACCAGCGGCAACTACCAGTCCGACAGCCTGGTGCTGCCCGCCGCGCGCCAGTACCAGCTGCGCATTGCCGCCGCGGTGGGGGGCGCCGTGTACGAGTCGGCGCGGGTGGCCCTTAAGGCGACGCCGCCCATTGACAAGCTGGGCTGGCGCGTGCAGGAAGAGCAAGTGCAGCTGCTGCTCAGCACCCGCGACCCCGCCCAGGCCACGCGCTACTACCGCTGGGGCGTGGCCGAAACCTGGGAGTTCAATTCTGCTTTTATGTCGTCTCTGGAGTACGACCGGGTGAAGGACGACATCGTGGACCGCACCACGCCCATTTATACCTGCTGGCACACCAACCGGCTCTCTTCCATCAAGCAGGGCAGCACGGCCCAATTCAGCCAAGACGCCCTCGCGGACGTGCAGCTGCTTCACCTCCCGCGGCGCGACGAGCGGTTCAAGATTCGCTACAGCCTGCTGGTGAGCCAGGTAGCGGAAACGGCCGAGGAATTTGCCTACTACGAGCTGCTGCGCAAAAACACGGAGGCCGTGGGCACGGTCAACGACCCGCTGCCGGTGCAGCTCACGGGCAACGTGCACCGGGTGGACCGCCCCCAGGAGCCCGTGCTGGGCTACGTGGGGGCCCACACCGTGCAAGCCAAGCGCATTTTCATTACCCGCGCCGACCTGCCGCCCGTCAACTTTTACCAATACGACACCCCCTACACAAACTGCGCGTTCGACACGCTGAAGGGCATCGCCAACGACCCGAACGTGGTGCCCATTTCCAGAACCCGGAACCCCGACGCCGTCCTGGCCTCCTCGCGCGAGTGCGTGGATTGCCGCCTGCGGGGCAGCAACGTGAAGCCCAGCTTTTGGTAGCGGCCCCGGCCCCATCTATCTCATTCCCTTTTCTTTGATACCCGTGCACTACCGCCTTTTCTTCTTGTTTCGCCGCTGGTTTGGGCTGGTCCTGCTGGGGGCCCTGGGCGGGTGCGTGGAGCCCTACGCGCCGGAGGTGCTGGACGCGCCGGCCAGCTATTTGGTCGTGGACGGCTTCATCAACGGCAACGGGCGGACCACGATTTTGCTCACGCGCACGGCCAGCCTGGCCGCGGCGGGGGCCCCGGCGGTGGAGCGGGGGGCCAAGCTGTTCATCGCCGACGAGGCGGGCACCCGCTACGCGCTGGTGGAGCGGGCGGCGGGCAGGTACGTGTCCGACAGCCTGGTGCTGCCCGCCGCGCGCCAGTACCAGCTGCGCATTGCCCCGGCCACGGGGGGCGCCACCTACGAGTCGGCCCTGGTGCCGCTGAAAG
>NZ_RCYZ01000006.1 GCF_006439025.1 Hymenobacter nivis | reverse complement strand
AGCGCAGCTAAAGTCCACACTACATCGTGCTACGGGCGCCGGGCCTAGCTTCGCACCCGTGTCGCGCCTCTCCAAAACCTTATCCGCCCTCGCCCGCCTGGCCCGCAACCCGTGGCTGCTAAACAGCGTGCTGGCCGCCGACACCGCCGCGTGGCAGCGGCAAGCCCTGGCGCACGCCACCCGCTGGAGCGTGGGGCCCCAGGGCCTGCCAGTAGTGCCGCTCCGCCACTTCCTCCCCCCCGGCGGCACCGATACCGCAGCTCCCTTTGCCTTCGAGGAGGGCGGCTCGCTGCCCACCGATTTGCTGCTGCTGCGCGGCCTGGCCCGGCAGCGCCCCGGCTGCCGCTACTTCGAAATTGGGACCTGGCGGGGCGAAAGCGCGGCCAACGTGGCCGCCGTGGCTGCCACCGTCCACACCCTCAACCTATCGGCCGCCGAGATGCGGGCCCTGGGCTTGGCGGAGGCATACATTGACTTGCACGGGTTTTTCTCCAAGGATTTGCCCAACGTCGCGCACCTGCACGGCAACTCCGCCACCTTCGATTTCACCAGCCTAGGCGCGCCGTTTGATTTGATTTTCATCGACGGCGACCACCGCTACGAGGCCGTGCGCCGCGACACGGCCCGCGTGTTCGCGCACCTCGTGGGGCCCCAAACCGTGGTGGTGTGGCACGACGCCGGCCGCCAGCCCGGGGCCCCGCGCTGGGAAGTATTGGCTGGCCTGCTCGACGGCCTACCCGCCGCCGCACCCGGCCACCTCTACCAGGTAAGCCATTCGCTGTGCGCCCTTTACAGCCCGCAGCCGCTACCTGTAGGGCCGCCCACCCCCTGCCCCCCCCCGCTGGCCCACCGCGTCACGGTGGCGTTGCCGCAGTAGCGCCAGCCGCGGGGCAGCCCTTGCGCCAGCCAGCAACCAGCCCCCAGCGGAGCGGCTCGTCGGTAGCAGCGGCTGGCGATAGGTAAAGACAAGGGTGGCCCAACAACCTTTTCAGTCGTCAGGCCACCCTTGTCCTTAAATAGGAGCCCCGGGCCGTAGTCAGGGTGGCCCGACGACGGAAAAAATCGCCGGACCACCCTGTGCTACCGTAACCCGCAAAAACCAACTTTAGGGCCCCTACTGCGGGCGGGGTAGCCACTGCACCACTGCATCGGGCAGGCCCGGGGCGAAGGTGGGGCCCCCAGGGCCGAGCACCAGCAAGCCGGGGCCCGCCAGGCGGTAGGTGCGCACGGCGGGGCTGCGCAGAGTCCCGCGCAAGGCAGCGGCGGCCGCGGTCCCGGCGGCCCCGCTGCCGCCGTAGAGACCCAGCACGGGTAGCTTCTGGCGGGCCAGGGCGCGGTAGGCGTCGCGGCTGGCGGCGGCTACCGGCGCGTTTTGCACGATGAAGAACGCCGTGCGGGGGCCCCCGGGGGCAGCCAGGGCCAGTGCCGCGGCATCGGCGCGGGGGCCGGTGGCCCAAGTGCCGAGGTTGGCGGTGTCCACGCCGGCGGTGTTGCGCAGCAGGCGGCGGGCGGCGGCCAGCAGGGCCCCGGTGGGGGCCGCGCTGGCCGAGTCGGTGGCGGGCAGCAGCAGCACGGTGAGGCCGTAGCGGGCCAGGGCATCGGCCCAGATGGCGGCAGCGGGTCCCGTGGCGGCGTCGGGCAGCAGGGCCAGGCCGGCGCCCGCGGTGCGCACGTCGGCCGGGGCAAACAGCCAGGCCGAGCCCTGGGCCTGCGGCACTTCCTCAACGCGGTACATGGTAGGCGTGGGCGGGCCGCGCCGCACCAGCAGCACGGGCGCTTGCACCGAATCGAGGCGCAGCGTGCCGCGCCAGAAGTCGCCGTCGAGCGTCAGGGCCAGCGCTTCGCCGGGGCGGCCGGGGCGCACGAGGCGCAGCTGCCCGCCCTGAAACAGTATGGTATCGGCCACGAAACTCAGGGCCGGGGGCCCGGTCAGCTCGGCGGTGTAGTGGCCAGGGGCGGGGTGGCGCAGCTCCAGGGCCACGGCCTGGGCGGGCTGCCCGGCGGCGAGCTGCGCCGTGCCTGCGTAGTGGCCCACGGGCGGCGGGGCCGGCGCGGCGCGGTCGGGGCCGCTGCCCGGCTGGCAGGCGGGCAGCCCCAGGGCCCCGGCCAGCAGCAGCAGCAGGGGCCCGCGCCGGCAAGGGCCGTGGCGAGCCGGCGCGGGGGCCCTCATCGGCCGGCCAGGCCTTTGCGCAGGATCAGGTCGCGGTCCACGGTTTGGCCCATCTGGAAGTCGTGGGCCCCTATTTCGCGGAAGCCGAACCGCTGGTAGAACGCCAGGGCGCGGGCATTTTTCTCCCACACGCCCAGCACCACGGCGGTGCAGTGCAGCTGCTCGGCCAGGGCCAGCACGGCGCGCATCAGGGCCGCGCCCAGGCCGGTGCCCAGCCAGTCTTCGGCCACGTAGAGGCGCTCAATTTCGAGACGGCCGGCGGGGGCATCCTCGCCTTCGGGCAGGCCCAGGGCCGAGGGCTCGCGCAGCTTGGCGTAGCCCACCACGGCCCCCTGCATATGGGCCAGCAGGAAGGTATTGGCCGAATCCTGCAGCTCGGCCAGTTGCTGCTCGGGCCCGAAGGTCTTGGCTAGAAAAGCGGCCATGTCCGCGGGCGCAGTGGTGGCGGCGAAGGTATCCTGGAAGGTTTGGCGGCCCAGGTCGGCCAGTTGGGCGGCGGTGGCGGCGTTGGCCTTGGCCAGCGCAATGCGGAGGGGAGACGACATAAGGGCAGCAAAGGTGGGGCCCCGCCGGCCAACCGGGCCCCGGGGCGGGCGCTAAAGGATGGTTTCTTTAGCCGGGCCGTCGGCCAGCCGGCCGCCGCGCACCAGCCGGCGGCCGTAGCGCACCAGCAGGCCGGCCCCCACCAAGCCCAGCAGGTAGAGCAGCACCAGGCCCACCTCGAGCCCGCCCTCGATGCCCTCCAGCGACCAGGCGTAGGCCGCAATACCCAGCCGGATCAACTGCCCCAGCCCCAGCAAGATGCCGGTGAACAGAAACATCCAGCCCAGGAGGCGGCGGGTAGCGGGCGAAAGGGGAGCGGCGGCCATACGGTGGTGCATACGCCGCCCGCCGCGGCCGGGTTTTTAGCGGCCGAGCTTGCCGATTGGCCGCGCCGCCGTACTTTTGCCTTACCAAACACTCCGCGAGAGTAGCTCAGTTGGTAGAGCATCAGCTTCCCAAGCTGAGGGTCGCGAGTTCGAACCTCGTTTCTCGCTCGTTTATAATCAGCCACTTAACTTCAATGTTAGGTGGCTGTTTTGCATTTGGTTTACGATTTGGTTTACACAAGTGCGCTTATGTACTTCCTTATTACCCTATTCTAGCTGTTGTAGGCGTAAAAGCTGTACCAATACATCTGCAAGAAACTGCGCGGGTCGTTGTCCGACTAGCGCATGTGGAATACGGATACGCCGTTATCAGTGAAGGCCGGCAGGTCTTGCATTTTCCCCACTGCCTGTTTAGTGGTCCGCTTTCAAATAGCGCCGACGAAGGCCAAAGGCCAGGGTGCACTACGTCTTTCTATTCTTTCTGCTTGGTCAATTGTTTTAGTTCTCCCTTTGCCGTTTGCTGTGCTATCCCTGTCAAGAGTGGAATGACTGCTGTTATATCCTTAATCATTTTGGGGCGCGCTGGTGCACTAACCCCCGTACGGTCAGTGGGATTACGCAGCTCGCGCGCCTTGTCATATAGTCTTTTTCCGCTTTTATGACCATACTCCTTTGCTATGGCATCAGCTGCCGGAGCTGGAGGAATGACTTTGCCTTGGTAGATGTAAAGCAGCGCTACCTGCCTCAACTCTAGTTTGACTGTTGTGTTCACTGCCAGCTCTACCGGCTCAGTAACTAAGCTTACTTCCTGGGGTGAGCTATCGGGAACAGTAGGCACAATATCATCTGGCAGGCTGTGGCTAGTAACCTTCAGTAGTTCTCCCTGCTCTTTGAGCCAAGTAAGTGCTCGAACCACAATAGCGGGAGTAGGATTCAGTAGTTCTGTTTCTTCGCTAAGAGTGTCCGCCACGTACTCATAGTCGTTCGCATTGGCCATGCGGTCGAATGTAGCCTCGAACTGCTCATCAAATAACTCTTCTAGAAAGGCCCCTGTTTCATTCAGACTAATGGGCGCCTGTTTGTAAAGTGCTATAACACTTTGAAAATCGTCATCATAGACATTGATGAGAGGAGGTGGTGAAGTCCCATCCGAACCTATACGTGGTGGTCGAATCCGGGCGAGCACCTAGCGCAAGTACAAGTGAAACGAACTATGATATACGGGAGGCATACCATGGTATTTGTGAGAGGGGTCCTGACGACGCAACTGCTCACGTTCCGCTTTTATCTGGTTATCCAACAACTCAGCTCCCCTATTCATAATTCAGGTTTATTCGACTATCATTTCTTCTCCCAGAATGTCGCTGTAGCAACTTGCTCTTGCACTTAGGGATGCTCGCCAGCTAACTAACTTAATCGTAATCTGGAAGGATTATCAAAGCTAACGCCGACAAAACTGACGCAATACCTTTTGTCAGTTTTGTCGGCGTGAAGATTCGGATAGTGGTTAGGACTTCAATGACAAGCAGGGGCAGGCAATTATGTCTGGGGTCGGCAGTTTGTAGTGACAGGACGAAACATTACGCCAGCCAGGGCATGTAGTCAATTTTCATAGCAGCGGATTGTGCTCGTCGTCGTTATCCACCTGAACATTGAAGCGTTCATCCAGAAATTTCTTTACAGCTTTTGGATTAGGAACCCGCGCTTTGTTCTCCAGACCGAATGACTCTAATACAGCAATAGGTGTATGCGAAAGGGTCCTTTTGAAACCCCTCGATTGAAATGCTTGCAAGGGAAATATTCCCGGCGCCTGAATCTCGTCAAGCTCGATTATCCGCCGAAACTCTACTGCAAGTGCTTTTTGTTCTTCCTCTCCCGAAGCAAACTGCCGCCCTTCAATAGCTTTCTGCGCTTTGTAGTTAACCATGAACGTCATCATGGCCCAAAGAATCATCCAATCCTGCCAACCCTCGGAGCGAAGACCTTCAAGCCATGGTCCAAAGCCTGCATCCTGCTTTAGCCGGGCAAGTGTTACGTGCAGGTTGCGAGTGACTTTCTTAAAACGTTTGGCAACTAACCTGAGCGCATCAGCTTGGTTGTATTTTTTACTTAAGCCTGCCTTTAACTGCATGGCTGCATTTTCATTTGGAAAACCGGGTACCGCCTCCACTGGGCTAAACAGATGTCGAAAGAGGTCGTCAAAGCTTTCCTTCGAAAACATTGAGCGATACATGCGCTGGTAGGAAGTGACCTGCATTGATTTTGACGCGAGGTTGCCCTGCGAAAAAAGCCCCCAGAAAGCTTCGTCAAACTCCTTCACCGGAAGCAAGCTGATATCATGCAGAATGCTTCGCAAGGCGATGGTAACCCAGGCAATTCCCAACTTTACGACTTCGAAGTCTGTGCTCTCCACATGCTGAACAAAGACCTTCCACTTTGACTTCTGGTCTTCCAGTAACTGTTCGGGTGGCCGGACATCGGTCGTCAATTCCAGAGTGATATCGACAATGCCCTGTGGCAAATGGAAATCAGCCTTGGACAGCGCTATTTCTGCTAGCAGTATCTGTAGCATAGCACAGAACTCCTCACCCAATGCAGTTAGCTCATAATTGTTGAGGAAGTGGACATGCCACTCCATGCCTAGGGCATGAAACCGGATAGTTCTTTCACTGCCCATATCACTAAGCGGTGCATCCGTAAAGTTTCTGACCAGTCCCTCCCTTAATTTAGGTTCTGGCAACTCCGTCTGGAGCATGGCCAGCAACTCATCAAGGTAATCTTCCTTCAGGTATCCGGTAGCCGTTAACTTGGCTTGCGCTAGGGCCTGTAGGTGGGGAGCTAAAACCGGAGCTGCATACAAGATGAACCCGTAATCAGTAATGATTTTCCGGGGCATCTCGGCCTCCTCCGCATCGAGGGGCTGCGTGTCAAACTCGTGCCGGGTCATGATATAGAACTCAAAATCCAGCAGCGCGCTAAACCAAGCCCCTTGCGTAAAGTCGGCGTGGAACGCCATTCCATAACCTTGAGCTATTCGTTTCAATAGCTCTCGCGAGCCTTTTTGCCAGCTTACCCAGGCAGCCCACAACCCATAATACTTTGCCGCGAAATGCATGTCCATGGCGCTGTACACCTGGGCGATGTTGAGCAGAGCGAGGGTATAGCCTTCAAAGGTTTCGGCCTGCAGCCAACGGTCCTTTGCGTCGTGAAAGTCTCTCAAGGCTTTGAGCAGCGCCGTGCGATTGCTGGATTTGAGATATTCCATCCCTTCCGCCACCAACTGGCGGGCAGCTTGATGGGCGCCTTTTTTCTCCTGCACCACTTCTTTATCCAACCGCCGCACGTAGTCACGGAGCGCCTCAATTACCAGCTCATTTTCTGTTTCATCGACTTGAATCAGCAGCTTGATAAGTGTGTGCAGTCGACTGCTCAGTTGCGAAGCATCGTACAGAGTAGCCGTTTTCACTTGGCTATACAGCTCTTCCAACGGGGCCAGCAGTTCGGCTACTATCTCTTCCGTTCTCGCCCGGCTGTGAACGACAAACAGCCGATTAAACCGACTTTCCAGCAAGCGGCATCGCTCAGCTGGATTAGCGGTCTGAGCAAATTGCTGCTCCATTAGCTCATTGTGCTGCCGCTGCCATTCGGCCACTTCGGTGGGTTCCAATGCCGCTTTGCCCATTCCCACCACGGCCCATACTATCATTAGTAGGCTTTGGGTATTCTCAAAATCCGTGATATCTGTGCTAGGCGTTAAGTCTTGGAAGTACTCGCGTACAAAGCCTTCACTGCCCATGAGGTCTCCACTGGGTGGCGTGAGATACTCCATTGGCCGCAGCTGCAGCATCACCCGTTCATAAATGGCGCTCTTACGAAGACCTGGCTGACCAGCCAGATGGGCGATATACCAGTCCAGCAGGATAAACCAGAAAGCGTCATGGCTCATCAGGTTTTTGCTCCAACGGCAGAATTTCACCGCTTTAAGTACTTCGTAGAACTCCCCAAGGCGGAAATCATCTGGCTGCCTAGCTTGGCTCCATTTGGTGAATACCTCTTGATACCACTGCTCCTCCTCTGTGCCGTTCTCCAGGATTAGGCCTCGCAATTCTTCCCCGATTAATGTCCGGTTTTCAGGTTCTGATTCTGAGGCCTTAATCACCACGCGTTTGCACAGCACCCCAAACATGCCTTCCTGACGCGCTTGAGGAATGTCAAAGGGCAACTCGGCTATCTGTTCTTCAATACGGCGGATGGTGCCGGCAAACGCGTCGGCTGGCGCGACACCCTCAAACTGCCATTTGATGCTGCGGGTAAATGCGTCCCAATCCCCATCGGTAAGTCGGTGAAACACAGCCAATGCTTCCTGCAGGGTATGTTGTTCATTTTGTATCTGCAGCAGCTTATCGGCGTCGCCAGCGCTTTTCTTCTCCCGCTCAGCCAGTTGGTCTTCAAGCTCCTGTGCCCGGTCCTGAATGAACTTCGAAACGACGGTTTTTACCTGCTTCGCGCATTCGCCGAGTAGAGCATCCGGCATTGCTTCCTGGTCTGCTACCCAGCGCCGTAACAAGTCTGCTTGGTTACCCTCACGGAAGTCGGCCACCCGGCTATTTGCCTCGAACACAAACTCCTTGTCCTTAGCGGCATGGTCAGTTTTGACGTGCAGCATGAAAAAGTGAGCCAGCGCTTTCTTGATTTCCTCGCTGCTGAAGGAGAAGTTCGATGAGTAGAGTTTCAATTGGCGAAACCGCGCCGCCTGAGTTACTTCGTCGTGCTGGAAGATATCCTCCTCGTAGTCACAGTAAATGGTTTCGTCGCGGCTATTCAGAAAGTTATCAAGCCAAGTTTCCAGTGTCTTGAATACCTGGTATTGGTAGCCACGCATGGCCGCGCTAGCATCCGTGTTTTTGTTGAATAGGTAGAGCTTAGCAATACTCATAATCAGCTAGTGCTTGTTGCGACGTTAGGAATTGTTCGGGCAATCTTGGGAAAGGCAGCTAGATAACTGCTAAAAACGCACTTGGCCTCGTCGGCCATAATTTTCCACTTCCTGGTAAGGTCTGACCAGCACATCAAATGCTAACATTCCGGGTTTCCTCACCGGGCATAAACCTGTGATTCAACTGAAAGCATAGCCTGCAAAGCTCACTTCACCACTCAAACATCCCGGTTTTCTTTAATGGACTCGAAAGGGCTTAACGCGCATCCTTATTCTCATCCACATCCGAATTGAGGTCAATCAGGACGCGAAGTGGAGCAAAGCCGTCGGGCAGAACATGGTCTGAAGCATTATATCCCTGGTAGATGTCATCGCTTTTGGCTCGCGCGTACACCTGCCGATAAGCGGGCGTAGCTATTTCATCTTCGGTGTATTTTCTAGCGGTCAAGTGCAATGGACGGGGACAGCAGAAGATGCTCCGCAGCGGCTCCACCAAGTCGGGAAACACCTCGGTGAACTTCATAGGAGTGGTACGCGTGACCGTTTTATGAATGTTCAACGCTTTCACCAAGCTCAGACCGTATTCGCCGATGGGAGCCACCCCGTTGCAATCCTTCTTCGTCGGCCCGGTTGTTGGAAAATTGGTCTTTGATTTACCTACGTACAACAGGTAAAAGGCCTGAGAGCCAAACAATCGCTCGTGCGTCAGCAGCTTGAGCCACTGATGAAACTCGCCCTTGGCCTTGATTTTCAAATCGTTAAACTCGCCTTCGTGGGACATCACCTTGGCTTGCAGCGCGTACCAGTCGTACTGGCCGGTCCCGTCGCCCACGAATAAATCAATGTCGTTGCCAAACGCGGTTTCCACCGGCCACGACGTCTTGTAAACCTTGACAGTAGCGGAACGGCTCCGGTGAGAGAACCTTGCCAGGTCTAAGATAAAATGGTCGGTCAATCCTAATTCGGAGAAACTCAACCCAAAGCGAAAAACGTCCGAGAGATGGCGGTATACCCGCTGGGAAAGATAGCTGGAGTAGTCGCAAAGACTCATCGGAGGAGAGTAACCAAGTAGAATGGCCTGTAGGATGGGGTCGGTTAACATCGTGAGCTAGCTTAGGAAACTACTAATGACGATACACATAATCTGTATCCGCCTCCAGCGTTTGATTGATGCTGTTCACAATGCTCTGTGACCGTTTTTCAACTGAATCATTCCACTCAAAGTTGTGGGAAACGCCCAGTGCATGGTTCTGAGCGAGGATGGAAATACTAGCCGTCACTTGGACACGACCTGCTCCGGTGCGACTGTTCCAACTAAGCCTTGGCGCGCAGCGCACTACATTGGCTAGCTTCAATCGAATTTTGGTAAACTTGATTCGGTCCTCCTTGGACAGGAGACGCAAATCCTGGCTTTGATATGCTTCCTTAGGAACTAGATACCATTTGAATTCATCATATACACTGAAGTCCAGCGGGTTTGTGAATGGCTCAAATAAGGGCTGCATTCGTTCTGCGAAAGCCTTATCTCGCTCCCACAAGCTGTGAGGGAAATCGCTGTTAACTAGCACACGCGCGCCCTTGGCAAGTCCCTCAAGTTTAACAGCATCAGTTACCGCTTGGCCCACAATGAACCTACCCAAAGCATGGGCTTGATTGGTTTCTATAATCTGGCCATATGCCATTCCTCCGCGGCAAAGCACTCCATTTTTGATGGCTTCGCTCATCAGGGTTCCCGCAGCTGTAACCACCGCAGATGGTTGACGCGACCAAATAAAGGCTCCATCCGAAAGCTGGGTTACGGTAACATCAGTGTGCAGCTGGGCATATTCTGCGAGCAGCTTGCGAAACTCTGCAACCACGGCGGCGGCTAGAAACTGATTATTGTGCTCGTACTCGTGATGTTCTAGCCAGGGAGTATAGTCTTCTGCCTCCAATGGTATCAGCCCTTGGGTTAATGCGCCCATGCCGAGTAGGTCGATAAAAAAGACAGCGCCGTTATAGTGGGTTAGTAGCTCCAATTGAGGTTCAGATTTGGTGGATGTAAAACGGGTTGAAAATAGCGGTTTGCAGATTGGCTTGGCTCCATTCAACTGGTAACAGCATGAAGTTGCAGCTAACGGGATGTTCAAGCTTCTGGGCTTGGCTCAACCTCATCAGACAGGCCCTTCCATAATTTCTTACTTTAGGTACGATAAGGTTTCATTATCATATTTAAGTAACATTGGCAAATTAAGACACTTTAGGCATCATAATTCTTACTTATAATACCTAAAGTATTTCCGGTTACTTTTGCCTGCATGAGCACCGAACTCGCCCGGATTCCCGACCAGCCCCAGGCCTTGGGCTCGCAACTCGCTACCGCGGCCGACAACGTCGCCCGCTACCTCAAGCTCGGCCTGGAAGGCGCCGACAACACGGTGCTCGCCTACTCGGCCGATTTGAAAAGCTTCGGGGCGTACTGCACACTGCACGGGCTATGCCCGCTGCCGGCCGAGGTGGCCACCGTCGCCCGATACGTAGCCGACCTAGCCGACATACCCCGCAAGCTCTCGACCATTAAGCGACACCTCGCGGCCATTCATAAGCACCACCAACTGCGTGGCTACCGGTCGCCGGTGCACGCCGACGAGCTGGCCCTTGTGTTGGACGGCATCACCCGCGCCTTGGGTAAGCGGCAAAAGCAGGCGCCGGCCTTTACCGTAGACGAACTAAAGGAGAGCATCCGCCGCCTGGACATGGCCACTGCAGCTGGCCTGCGCGACCGGGCCCTGCTGCTGCTGGGCTTTGCCGGCGCCTTTCGCCGCTCGGAACTCGTGACCCTGAACGTGGAGCATCTGGAGTTCACCGAGCGGGCATTGATTGTACATCTGCCCAAAAGCAAAACCAATCAAGCCGGCGAGGCCGAAGACAAGGCAGTGTTCTATGCGGCGACAGCAGCCTTTTGCCCCGTGCGCAGCACCCGCGCCTGGGTACAGCAGCTGTGTCGGAGCACTGGTCCGCTGTTCGTCTCACTTAAGCGCGGCAAGGTGAAGGGCGAAGCGCTAGCCACGCAAAAGCGTCTGTCAGCTTTAAGGGTAAATAGGCTGGTGCAGTTGCACCTAAACCACGACGAGGAAGGGCACAGGATTCCGGAGAAAAACTACTCTGCTCACTCCCTTCGCGTCTCCTTTATTACCGTGTCAGTGCTACGCGGTCAGTCGAACCGCTTCATTAAGAACCAAACCAAGCAGAAGACCGACGCTATGATAGACCGCTACTCCCGCTTAGACGATGTAGTGAGCTACAATGCGGCTCAGAACCTGGGTTTATAATGAAACCATTGGTCTCAAAGAAAGAATGGGCCTGCGTGAATGGGTTTTCAATCTAAATGCTTGCTAATATCCTTTAAATCAACAAAAAAAAGCTAACGCACTGATAATCTTAGACCCTCGCTCGAACTTCGATTTTCGAGAAAATGCTAGCTTTTTTAGCGTTACTTTTACCTTTTTTACTTTTCAAACAGGCTTAGCCATGCTGAGCAAGAATGCCTTCTCCATGCTCCCATCTTTGAAGTACACTTTTAGCGGCCATGACAGCTTTCAGTGCCGGCTGCTTTGGCTCAAGAAGGGCTACGACTACCTGCGGGAAGGCCGCTCGTTCACTGCCGACGATGCCCCTGTCATCCTTGGGGTAGGCAATAACATGGTCCGCGCTATCAAGCATTGGTTACGTGCCTTCGGGTTGGTTGATGAAGCCACTGATACTCCTACTAAGCTAGCCGACCTAATTTTTGGAGGTCGAGATGCAGATGCACCTTTCGATGCTTTTTTAGAAGACAACGCTACTTTGTGGCTACTTCATTATCAACTGGTGAAGACCCGCTTTGCCTCTACCTATTGGATTATATTCAATGAGTTTAGGAAGCGTAAAATCGAATTTACCCGAGAAGACTACGGACGGTTTATCGAGCAGAAAGGACGTGAGGAAGGATTCTCGATAAGCCCCAAAAGCATAATCGATGACTTCGGGGTCTTCTTGAAAATGTATCATCGCGGCATAGCCGAGCGGGGTGTTAAGACGAAAGACCGTGAGGACAGCTTCTCTGGCATCCTAACCGAGTTGAACCTTGTACACTCTTTCCCGCGCAAAACAGAAGACGGCAAAGGTGAAATTCCAGTGTTTGTCATAACCCCCTCTGACCGAGACGACGTCCCAGCTGACTGGATTTTGTACTGCCTGTTAGACTCTCCTGGCGTGGGCCTGTCCGTAAGTTTGGAAACCTTGGAAAACGACCCTGGAATGCCTTGTGCGGTATTTGCCATGAACCGAGCCGGGCTGCGACGCAAGATTGAGCAACTGGTCAGCCAGTACGACTTCCTCACATATAATGACCAAGCAGGGGTCCGCGAACTTCAGTTTCGTGAGAAGCCAGCTGATAAGTACAAGGTTTTAAGAGATTACTATGTCCCAGCCAATGTTTAGCCCCTCGGTTAATATCGTAAGGGATGCCAACCGGGCATTGAATTACATTCCTACGGACAATACTCGACGCATTGTCTCCCAGTTGCTGGCCGATTACCAGACTGGAATCCGTGCCTTCACACTCATTGGTTCATACGGTACAGGAAAAAGTGCCTTTCTATGGGCTCTTGAGCAAAATCTCACGGGACAAAAGCCCTACTTCAAGGATAAGCTCTTTGGTGCCGGCCCCACTGAGGTAGTACATTTCGTTGGCGAGTATCAGTCGCTGGCCGACATGATGGCTGAACGCTATGGTTTAGAACCGGGGGCTGATAGTGCTGCCATCCTTGCTGCTCTCTATTACCAGCATCAGGCGACGCTCAAAAAAGGCCGCCTTGTTATTCTGGTAGATGAATTTGGCAAGTTTCTGGAGCATGCTGCTGCGCACGACCCCAACTCTGCTGTTTACTTCTTGCAAAGCTTGGCTGAGTTTGCTGCTGACACGAGTCACAATGTGTTGCTTATCACGACGGTGCATCAGAATTTTGATGCTTATGCCTTCGGACTGAGTGTGCCGCAACGGCAGGAATGGAGCAAAGTCAAGGGTCGTTTTCGAGAAGTAACCTTCAATGAGCCCATTGAACAATTGCTACGCCTAGCTGCATCCCACTTAACTGCGGAAAAGCGTGATGCCCACGAGGAAGAAGCGGTACTGCAGACAGTCTTAATAGCCAATGACACGCGAGCTTTCGACCTCAAGCCCGCTTACGCAGAGGAAGTAGCGACAGGGCTTTTCCCACTGGATTTGCTGGCGGCGAACGTACTGACGCTATGCCTGCAACGGTACGGCCAAAACGAGCGCAGTCTGTTCTCATTTCTAGAGGCGTCAGACCACACCAGCCTGAAACAGTTTCGTCGTGACCGGCCGGGTGCGTTCTATCATATTGGGCAAGTATACGACTACTTGTTCTTCAATTTCTATTCGTTTGTCCAATCAAAATTCAACCCGGACTATGCCGCCTGGTCGGCCATTCGTAACGGCTTGGACGAGATTGAGCGGACCTTCTCGGAGAACATTGAAGCCTACCAGCATCTGCTCAAATTCATCGGGCTACTCAACATCACGGCGGCTCAGGGTAGCGACCTAAATCAGGCGTTTTTAGTGCGTTATGCCAAGATTGCCTTAGGCATTGAAAATGCTGCTGAGCTTGTTGAAGGACTGAAGAAGCATAAAATCATTCTATATCGGGCACATGCAAAGCGCTTCATTCCCAATAACGGCACCACTCTCGACGTAGAGGCAGCCCTTATTGAAGCCGAACAGAAGATTGCCAAGAGTGACGCGGTTGCCGCTTTGCTTCAGCGCTATGATGACCTGCCCCCTGTTCTGGCCAAAGCGTATACCTATGAGTTTGGCACCCCACGACAATTTAAGTTTGTCATTACTGACGAATTGCGGGCCGATTACCCCATAGGTGAAGTAGATGGTTTGATTTACCTCGTCTTTAATGAAAACCTATCGGCTGAGACGGTACGGGCACACTCGGCAGCCCACCCTGAGCAAGCACTGATTTTCGTTCACTACGAAAACACACGCGACATCATTGATTTGCTCTATGAACTGCAAAAGCTAGAGCAAGTAAAGGCTGATAATGCGGAGGATAAAATTGCTTTGCGCCTGCTTGATGAAAACATTGAGGCAGCCCGTAAAACACTCAATCACTTTATATTAGGAAACCTTTATATCGGCTCCCCTCACCTAACCTGGCTTTGGCAGGGTGAACGGCAGGAAATTCATTCACAGCGACTCTTCAATCAGTTCCTGTCCAGGGTTTGCCAAACCATCTATCCCAGCACCCCGGTTTTCAAAAACGAGTTGGTGAACCGGCACGTCATTTCAAATTCCATCTTCACAGCTCGCCGGCAGTACTTCAAAGCGTTAGTAGCGGACTGGGATAAACCAGACCTCGGGTTTGAAAAGGGCAAGTTCCCCCCCGAAAAAACTATCTATCTCACGCTGCTCAAAGCCAACGGCATATCTACAAGCTTTGGTAGTCGCAATGAACAGCATCTTGACCCTAACCGATTCCAGGAGCTTTGGGAGGTTTCAGAGCAGTTTCTGCAAAGCGCGAAGGACCGCCGCCGTTCCATTACGGGCCTCTATGAAAAGCTGGCTGCAGCTCCTTTTAAACTCAAACAAGGATTCCTAGATTTCTGGATACCTACTTTCCTGTTCTTAAAGAGGGATGATTATGGGCTGTTTGGAGACAAAGGGTATATTCCCCAGATATCAGACGAGACTCTTGACCTGATTATTAAGTACCCTGCCGATTACGAGGTAAAGACTTTTGATATAGAAGGAGTTAAGCTGGACTTGCTTAACAGCTATCGGACTTTTCTCCAGCAGCAGGACAGATTGTTCGTTGACAATCAGACTTTCGTTGAGACAATTCGTCCTTTCCTGTCCTTCTACCGTCAGTTACCCACTTATGCCAAAAACACCCAACGGCTCGATAAGGAAGCGCTTGCACTACGGGCTGCTATTGTAACCTCAGTAGACCCAGAAAAGACCTTCTTTGATGATTTCCCTTCGGCGTTGGGCTACAATCTGGGTACTTTGCTCAATTCACCGGAGTCACTGTCAGAGTACATTCACAAGATAGAGGGTGCTATCCGTAGCATCCGTCATGCATATCCTGAGCTACTGACTCGCTTTGAGAGCTTTGTCCAGGAAGACGTTGTAGGTCAACCCCTACCTTTTATCGAATACAGGGCAGTTTTGCAAAAACGGTTCAAGAAATTGAGTCAGCCAATGCTCATGCCTAATCAACGGGTTTTTGTGCAACGCTTGAACTCCTCAAGCGCCGACCGTGATGCTTGGCTTAGTGCAATGGCGCAGGCCGTTGTTGGCAAATCACTGGACGTTTTCGGCGATGATGACGAATCAATGCTTTATGACAAGTTCCAGCGCATGCTGCTTGACCTGGACAGCCTGACCAGCTTGTCAGCTAGCAACATTGACCCGAGCCAAGAATCTGTCGTTGGCATCGAACTCAATGCTTTTGGTGCCGGCGCACAAAAGGCAATTATCCGACTGCCCAAAGACAAGGAGAAGATTGTTAAGAAGGACACCGACATGCTGATGAAACGCCTCGGTGCCCTGAAACACGACAAGCAAGTGAACCTGGCTATTGTCGCAAACCTCCTAAATGAACTGCTAATATCATGAGTCAGAAAGTAAGACACGTCCTGGGTATCTCTGGAGGCAAGGACAGCGCAGCTCTGGCCATCTACATGAAGGACAACTATCCTGAACTGGACATTGAGTACTACACCGCCGATACTGGTGAGGAGCTTCAAGAAACGTATGACTTGGTCACGCGGCTGGAAGTCTATTTGGGTAAGCCCATTATCAGACTGACTCATTCTAAAGACACGGAGAATCACCAATTAGGGCCTTTTGAGCTGCTTTACAAAAGCAAGTTCAAGTATCTGCCCTCTACTCAATCTCGCTGGTGTACTCAGTATTTGAAGTTGCGGCCGTTCGAAATGTTTATCGGAAATGACCCAGTGGTCTCTTACGTTGGTATTCGAGGTGACGAAGAGCGGGAAGGGTACATCTCCAAGAAGAGTAACATTCAGTCCATTTTTCCCTTCCGGAAGAATATTTGGAGTGAAGACGTGATAACCAAGGTGCTGGCCAATGATAACATCAAGCAGTTACTGGACACCATAGGAGCTGGCGAAGTGACGGTTGATGACGAGTTCCGTGAGATTATCGCAGAACCTCTATCGCTACGTTTTTCGGCTAAGAAAAAGCTTGACCTGCTGCTAAATGCTGATACTAAGGCGTTCAATCAGCTAGTTTTTAGCTACCTCAAAACGACAAAATACCCACTCGCACAGGTGAATAGCTTTCCGGTAGTGGCTGACACCAAGGTATCGGTGAAGGAAGACATTTTCACCTTATTGAGGACAAGTGGCGTCGGCATCCCGAAGTATTATGAGGAACTAGAGTTTGAGGTAGACGGCGAGAAAGGAACGTATTCGAGAAGCCGGTCTGGATGCTACTTCTGCTTTTTTCAGCAAAAAATTGAGTGGGTTTGGCTTTATGAGCAACACCCGGAGCTTTTTGAAAAGGCGGGTAAATACGAGAAAGAAGGTTATACCTGGAGTGAGCGGGAGTCCCTCGCGGAGCTAATGAAGCCTGAGCGCATCGAGCAGATAAAAAGGGAATACATTCAGAAGCAGAAGAAAAGAGTCGAGCAGTCGGCTAATAGCTCCCCTTTCTTAATGGATAAATTCCTGGATGAAGACGACCAGCAAGGTTGCGCCGCCTGCTTTATATAGTAGCTCACTATGCAAACAATTCACGAATACCAAGGCTTCGGATTAATCCTTAGGGAAGTCACACAAGTTCTCAACCTATTTGGAGCTGAAAATCAAGTATTAATCAATGAAACCGGCTTCGGTGATAATAAGGTCAGGGGCCTGATTGAATACCTCAAGGATTTCAACTTAGCGAGCACTAAAAGGGAACTAACAAAACTTGGGGAAGAAATAAAGAAATCGGACAAACGATTAGTTGAGGATTTTTCCAAATGGCTCTGCGTGTACCACTGGTCCGCTCGTGAACATAATCCTGTCCTTTTTTACTTAGTAAATTGCGCCGGTAACGCCGCAAGTAAAAATGGGTTTCAAGAAGCCTTTAAGCTTTGGGCCTCAGCGAACGATATTCAGACTAATTACAAGAAGCGTTATGTCGAAAGTCTCATTAGCAAGACTTTCAATGCTTTAACGGATACAGAAGCATTTGAGAAGTTGCGTTTGATTTCTATCAGTAACGATAGAATAGAGCGCCCGGAGCCTTACGGAGTCCATCCACTGCTACTGGCTTACATCCTGTACGATAATCGCCGCGGTAGGCAGTCCATTACCATCACCGAGTTGCTGGAAGAGGCTGGTAACATAGGAAAATTCTTTGGCTATAGCGCAAACAGCTTAGATAACCGGCTGAACGACTTAGCAAATCTGGGGCTGGTCAAGCGTGTGCAAGTAGCCAACTTAAACATGGTGGAACTTCCCTTTAATGGCTCCCCTCTGGCACTTGTCGAAAAGTATTATGCAGAGAATTGAGGAACTGTTAGCTACCGTTCGACGGGCTCGGAAACGGACTGGAGCAATACTAGCGAATAGCCATTTCGAAGATGTGATAGACCAAAGCAAGCAAGCTGGCTTTGTAGTTGTCGATGGCTCAGCCAAACACAACGGCAAACTGCTGCTTACGGATGACCTTTTGATAGAGCGGGTCAAGCAGCTGGCGGATGGTTCGCCATGCCTCTTTTTGAACCTAGAACTATATGTTGCTCCGCGGTTAAGCCACCCGGGATTTCTAAAGCAGCTTGTGCAGAAGTTAGTAATCTTGGAGCCTAGGCAACCAATTGTGTTTTTGCTTTACTCAGCCCGGGTATTTTCCTTGTTCAATGCGGTGTATGGGCAAGTGTTACCTCAACCACAGCACACCCTCGATTTAGTCGATAATCATTCTTTTGCATGATACTATGAGTACGCTGAGCAGCTTGATTCAACTCTCAACAGCCTTTTCTGCTGAGATTGACTTATCAAATGATTTTTGCTACAACCTCGCTGCCCCCGACCAGAAGATTGAAGGCTATTTGCCCAATCGGAGCTCACGGCGTGTGATGAAAGCCATATTAGGTACGGTTGCACCAGGTACTGACCATAAGGTTCACCTTATTCAGGCGTCGTATGGCACGGGCAAGTCTTATCTGCTGCTCATGCTGGCTCATATTCTTGCCAACAACCGGCCGGAGGTCATGGCCACCTTTCAGCAAAAGGTCGCGGACAAGGAAGCCCAAATTAAGGACGGTCTAACTGCACAGCTTGAGTCGCTAGCTCAGATTGGGGGCAAATTTCTGGTTGTCATTCCAAACTATGGAGAAGTCGATTTCCGACATGCTCTGCTGCAAGGTTTGATTACCGCCCTCGACAAGCAGGAACTAAGCTTCCGCCCACCAACCATGTACCAACGGGCGGCCGAAGTGCTGGAAGGTTGGAAAACAGCCAATCCATCTGCTTATGAGCAGTTCGGCAAAAAGCTAAGTGGCATCAAGACAGAAGAATTCATTGGTCTTCTTAGGGATTTGGACGCGCCCACCTACCGGACGTTCAAGGCCTATTTCCGCGAGATTGTAACTACCTCGTTTGATGAGTCTGATGTCGCAGATGTGTACTCGGTCTACTCGGAAACTGCTAAAAATATCACGGCACAGGGCTACCGTGGTATTGTAGTACTCTACGATGAGTTCGGCGATATGCTGAACCGAATGATAAATTCACCTGAGGGCTCAGGCTTGGCGGTACAGGACTTCGTGCAACGAGTTAAGCGCGCAGGAGGCAGCGGAGCTAACATTCTGTTTCTGGCGGCAACGCACCAAAACCCATCTTCTCTACAGGAAGACAAGAAGCAAGACATCACCAAGATTGTAGGTCGGTTTGACGCACACCTCCTAGGTGCGACGAAAGACACCCTAGACGGGTCCGCCGATGACGTTGAAATTACCGATTCAACTGAAATCATGGGCACGGTATTCATTCGTGCGGCGCATACCAAGCCCCAGCTGGAAAAGCTACTCCACACCGAGGAGTATTTAAGCGAGGCAACCGACTTGGTAAGCAAGCAGAAGCTATATGGCAAGCAAAGCACCGAATGGATAAGCCATAACGTGGTTGAGAACCTATTCCCACTTCATCCCCTGACTGCCAGGCTTCTTCCGAAGTTCTCGAACGAGTACGCTCAGAATACGCGTACAATGTTCAATTTTCTCAGTCCTAGTCAGCTAGAGGTTGGAGGACTGCAACATTTTCTAACGACCCAACAGCTTACGGACAGCCATGGTCGGCCAACGCTGTTCACGCCGGACCGGCTACTCGATTTTTTCGAGACCAACCTAATGGATGCCAAATTTGGCCAAATCCGCAACTCGCTCGACGACTACAAAACAGCCTTAGCCAACGTAACTGGGGAAATTGATGCGGAGCGCCTTTTCCGCAACGTGCTCATGTTAAAAGTGGTACGGGATAGCCGCTTGGCTCCTCGACGAGACCTATTGCTATGGGCTCAAAATTGGCCAGCTTCGCGTACTGCCGAGTTTGATTCACTCTTATATAGCTTAGCCGACAAGGGATGGCTGGAACATAACCGTTCCAATAACACCTACGACTTCCCATCCGCCGGCACACTTTCGGTTGACAGTGTGCTGAAAGAGGAAGAGGTAAAATTGGCTGGTTTAAAGCTAAATAAATGCCTAGAGGTCTGGAACGAACTAGATACTCGCTCACCGCTAATTTCTGCAGAACAGAACGACCGTTTTGGAGCACTACGACGGTACGAAGTAGTGCCTATCTGCAATGCTTCAGACCCAAAAGAAAAGCTAGAAAGGCTAGCCGACTTTTACGCTGGCAAGAACGAAAACTGGTTAGCAACGGGCTATGTGTTTCACTTCGTGAGTGAGACTCCTGTAGCGCAGGACCACTTGGCACAAGCAGTCACTGCGAATAAAGCTGCTCAGCCCTACGTGTTTTATGCTCTTCCTCAGGACCCCTTCCTGTTTAGTGAGCCACAGAAAAAAACTTTAAAGTACTTGGCTTTGCGGGCTGCTCTGGACCGTGATGAGATTGCCAGTACTCCAGCTCGAAAAGATAAAGTGAACGACCAACTGCGCTTGGTTGAAGGAGAGTTACGAGGCCTTGTGAAAAGTATGTTTGAGCCCAGCAAGTGGGTGTGGCAGTGCGCAACGGAATCGACGCCACAAGTTTTCTCTAATGCTCGTGGATTCAATGCCTGGTTTGAGCAGAAAATAGAGGAGCGGTTTTCACAAGTACCATCCATCAAGGACGAAGCGCTATGGTTCGTAAAGCGTACTCAGAAGGCGTCCGAGCGCGATTTGGCTTTTGCCAGCATTTATGCCAGCCCACCGGGTCGCATTCCTCTTCAGACTCCTGGACACGCTGCGTCCGACCGTGTAGTAGAAAATTTTTTCTATAAACTCTCCCTATCCAAAATTGCTCCACGGGACAAAGGGATTCAGTTCGGAGAGATTAAGTCACCAGATACGGGGACACCAGAAGCGGCCATTTTCAAGCATTTCGATAAAGTGCTTAAGGGAAAAGAAAGCGGTGTTTCAGGGCAGGAGTTATTTAGCCCACTGTTGCAAGCACCTTATGGCCTTTCGGAACACCTCATTAAGTTCTTTTTTGGCTGTTATGACCGGCTCCATTCTCTTCAAATAACCATCTACAAAGGAGCTCTGGTTAAGGAAAAGGACACCGAACTCTTTAAAGACATATTCAAGAAGCCGGCTGATTACCGCATTCGGCGGGTAGATATGTCACCGAAGGAGGAAGGATACCTTCGCGAGCTGCGTGATTTGTTCGGCAAAAACTCCGCAACCTCGTTTGCAGAAGTTGCTCGTCAATTCCAAGGTGTTGTAGCTCCACTGACATCCTTGCAAAAAGCACTCATTGCCCGCAAGGGCGGGGAGATACAGGAATTTTTCGAAACGATTGCTGCCCTACCTCAAAGCATTCCCGAGCCAGAGGCCCGAATGCTGTTCTTGGAGACACTGCCTAACAGCCTGCTGGGGGTTACTTCACAGGAAGCTTTCGAAGACGACCCTGCGAACCGCCCGAAGCTGCTCAAGAAGCTGCGGGAGGTCAAGCAATTTCCAGTTGATGCGGATAAGCTGTTTCGGCAAGAAACCTTAGAAACACTGGCCAAAACAGTTTTTGGAAAAGAGAACGTTGGCAAGGATGATATCCAGTCGATTACCAAAGAATGGTTTGCTGGTTTAACGACAGCCCAGCGGATGGCTACCTATTCCGACCCATATATAGCTAATTGGATTAGGCTTATTCAGAACGGACCAGTAGGCAAGGACATTCTTTCTTCTTACACTTCTGAACTGACAGCGAAGCCGTTGCACACCTGGGAAGGTAACCTCTACCTCTGTCAGTCGGAATACGTCAAAGAATTTCAGGGTTACAAGAAAACCGTCGAGGACTTTACCCTCGACCCTATGAAGGTGCTCCAATACATAGCGCGCGAAGTTTTTGAAGTTCCTCCCAGCGAGTGCCCCACGGAAATCGCCTTCGCTAACCTTTTCAAGGACTGGTGGACTGAATTAGGTCAACTCAAACAGACGCACCCCTTCGCAGACCCCGCAGCAAAGTGGTTATTGGAGAATATTGACTCTACCGCGCCAACAACTACTCTCTATCTCGATAACATTCCGCGGCGCTGGATAGAGAAAAATAACTTGTTAAGGTCCCTTCCAACAAAATGGAAGGAGTGGACTGATACTCACATTGCAGCGGTGGCTGCCGAGTACCAGCGCTGCTACGTTCTCATCAATGCCTGGCAGCCACCGATAGCAGAGGTGGATTTCTTTGCAGGAATAGGAAAGTTGTTTGGTCTAAAAGAAGTCCATACCGTTCAAGCGCTCCGCGAAGGCATTTTTAATCAGTGGTATGCTA
The DNA here is from genome assembly GCF_006439025.1 of Hymenobacter nivis. Classification (GTDB taxonomy): domain Bacteria; phylum Bacteroidota; class Bacteroidia; order Cytophagales; family Hymenobacteraceae; genus Hymenobacter; species Hymenobacter nivis_A. The sequence goes on along the minus strand of NZ_RCYZ01000006.1, from coordinate 339,684 downwards.
ATCTGCCGGTCCGTACTCGGGAAGCTGATTGGGCTAACAAAACTTCTGATGATGCGCTACTGATTAATCAGCTGTCATCAGGCGAAAGCCTGTACATTTTGCTAACCCAAACACTCCCTCAACGATGGGGTCTGCCCGTGTTGAAGGACTTAAGCGCAGAAGACTTGCCTAGGCTGCTCGCCAAGATTGATAGCTTAAAGGCAAGCATCGACAACTACAGTCGCCCTTTGCTTGAAGTAGTATCTGCGCTAGACAAAAAAGGGAAACACAAGCACGAAGCAGATTACAAAAGCACCCTTTACGAAGACCTACGGCGTCAAGAGGCTTACACTGTCAAGGCAGAGGCCGATGCTACGCTACTCACTGACTCCCTAGCTCGGTTAATGCTGCACGCCGTGAGAGCTAAATCCGACCTGGGAAAACTGGTTGAGGAAGTATCCCTTCACCTCCAATTACCCTCGGACCATCACATCTGGGACAAGGGCCAACAGAAGGCGTTTGTAAGCAGCTGGAATCAAGCCGTTGCCACTATTCAAGCATGGACATTTCCAGAAGACCGCAAACTGGCCGAGGCCCGAGATGAATTGAGCGCCTTTGTTCGCGAATTCTGCGAAAAGAAGGACTTGAATCCTGGCCAGCGCCGCAAGCTGCTCAACGACCTGTTGAGTGAATTAGCACCTGTAGCGCAGGTACAATGAGAATCTATTTAGACCCATTTGGTCTCCAACCAGTCTCTGACGCTTTAGAAGTGACGGATAATGCTAGTTACGTAGCTGCCCGACAGCTTCTGCTTGCATTTATGCGCAGACCTGACCAAGCTAGCCGCGATGTAGTCGTTCGTCTTGAACCTTGGACTCAATGGTTTGATGACTTACCAACGACGCTGGCCGTACCTATTTCACCATTAGCTAAGCTTCGAGACCGATGGCCTGGTGTGACGTTGCCTGTAGACCTCACTGATAAGGATGTACAGGAGCTTGGGTTGCTTCTGGGCACTGAGGTAGAACCCACTGTGTCAGGTATTGCTAAGCACTTCTTCGGTGAAGTATTTCATTTTATCGTCAGTACCGAACCTGCTACGGTTTATGCACTGGCGCGTTTTGTAGCGCAGAAACCGCCCGCTTTGAACAAGGATTACCTTCGCAGACTGTGGAATCAACGTTTGGATTCGTTGCCGCTTGCGCTGGAACCCCTGAAAGCAGCCGACGCTGCCTTTGCCAAAATATTGGCAGAAGGCATTTACATGGGTGGCCGGCCTGAATTAGCTTCAGACTGGGAGCACGAAAATGCCTTAGTGTTTAAAAAGACTTACCAGGTCACCCTTTCTGACTTACAACAACTCAAGCTGCTTAGTTGGTCCATTCGACCATTTAAGGTTACAGAAGTTGACCCTAAATCGGAACAGAAAGTCATTCAGTTAGTCAGTGCAGCGTTGAAGGAAGGCACGCCACTTTTGGATGTGCTGACCGGACGCTACGTTGGCGAATTGCGGGCCATGCTTTCTGTTGGAACCAGGCTAGATGCGGCAATATTGCAGACTATAGAGGCTCGCTACGCGGAAATTTTATCAAACGAAACCTACCTGCACGGACAGCTTCGGGCTCTCGTCACACCTGAGTTGCTCGCACCTCCAACTGCGGCTGACCTCTCACTACTAGCTCTGCCCCAACAACTGCGTACTTGGCAAGAATGGGCAACCACCAGCTTTATTCCATACAAGTTCTGGCTTGACCAGGTGAAACAGCCCACGGCTGAGGCACTTGACCAAGTTGAAGAATACGCCAATCTGTATGGCGATTGGCTATTTGCCCACTATGCAACGCTCATCGACGATGAGCGCATTCTAACAAGCAGCAATGTTCGCCAACGCGTCCAGCACCTGCTTTCCCCTACCGATAGCCGTCTAATATGGCTCATTATCGATGGGCTTCCGGATGCTTATACCTCGCTTTTGACTGCTGCCCTGAAAAAGCATGGCCTGAACAAAATCAAGGTAGACTATGCGTTAACGACCCTACCAACCATAACTGCCATAGGCATACCCGCGCTGCTCAACGGCCTCCGGCCTAATGCATCTTCCTTTATTCCGATTAAGCGCAAAGAGGCGTTAATACAAGCATACCCTGACCATAAGGTGGTATTTTCGAATCACCGACGCGACTTTGCGGATACCCTTGGAGCTGAAGCTGACCTATGCTGCCTGCATTGGCGGGAACTTGATTTATACCAGCACCAAGAAGACAGAGAAATAGAAGGAACGCGGGCCGAACACATTGGTCACGAACTTGACAAGCGTATTGGGCTACTGGCAGCGGCAATGCGTCAAACTCCTGACCGAAGAACACGCCTCCTTATCTCTACCGACCACGGTGCTACCCGCTGTTTGCGCAATGAGTCTGGCATCAGTAACAGAAAGATAAAGGAGGCCACTGCTGAGCCGCATGAACGCTGTATCAAGCTGGTCGGCAAACTAGCTGAAGAGCAACTTGATACAAAAGAGACCTACCACCTAACCAAGGAAATGACCCACAATCAGGATGATTGGGTAGCAGCCCGTGGCTACCGTTACTTTGGCAGCAATGATTCCGGATATCGTCATGGCGGGTTGACGCCTGAAGAAACCATCGTACCGGTGCTGATAGCTGAAGCAAGTGATTTGGTAGTAAACGACCTCCTGATGAGCTATTTCGGGACTAAGGAATTAGAACTCGGTAAAACGCTTAAAGATGTACAGCTACGGATTCAGAACCCGAATGCTTTTGCCATCGAGCTCCGAGGTATATCTATTGCTCAAGACCCCAAAATTCAATTTGCCCTCCCTAGTAAACTAGATTCTAACGGCAGTACAACCCTGAAAATCAACCTAAAATTGCCGTCGTCTCTACGCCCTCAGAGTGGCTATGTCAATTTGAATGCCTCCCTGGAATATATGATTCAGGGTGAGAGCTATACGGCACAAGTAACATTCTCAGTACCCATCCAACAGGCTAACGAATTGGATGATTTCGACTTTGATTCTATATAGCGCATGAATGACACGCTTCGCCAAAAAGTAACTGACGCGTTCGAGTCAGCCTGCATCGACAAAAGCTTATACAGTGGTTCCGGCCTCAACGAGCAAAGCATTCCTGTATTCGTGGGGGAGTGGCTCATCGACCGTCAACTAAAGGGAGGCGAATGGGATGAGGATGTCAAGCAGCAGGTGATTGCGTTCGTACGCAAGTTTATGCCGAGTAAAGACGACGTTGAGGACCTCAAACAGCGTCTGCGGAATGGGGACAACGTTTCGGTACTGGAATACGTCAGTCCTCGGGTAGACCTGACTAAAGACCAAACCTTTCTAGAGTCGGGGAGCCTGGGCAATCAAAAAGTCCTGGTCGAAGAGCACTTGCTAACTCGCTATCCACGCCTATTAAAGGGCGGAATGTGGGGTTTGGCCATCTACCAATACCGCCGGCCTACAGATAAAGGAGGCGAAGTATGGCTCAGCGAATTCAAGCCATTGCAGGCATCCAAGATTGATGTTGATGAATATGTTGAAAAGCGTCAACTGTTCAGCCTAGAGGAATGGACTCAGCTGCTTATCAACTCCTTGGGATATAATGCGGAAGGAAAAGGAGGATACACAACAGATACGACGCGCTCGGCGCTGCTCACGCGCTTAATCCCCTTTGTCCAACGTCGGGTAAACCTGTTTGAGCTGGCTCCCAAAGGCACCGGCAAATCGTTTTTGTTCGGACAATTCTCTCGCTATTCGCGCTTGATTGAAGGAGGTGCGGTGTCTCCCGCAGTTCTTTTTTACAACGAGAACACGAAAGTACCTGGGTTATTCACCCAGTTTGATATTGTAGTATTTGATGAAGCACAGTCCCTTTCATTCAGCAGCCCAGATGAAACTGTGGCTAAGCTTAAAGGCTATTTAGAGCAAGGGAAGTACTCTAAAGGCAAATTTACTGTGTCGGCAGATGCTGGTGCAGTATTCATTGCGAACGTACAGATTGGCCGCGATAAGATGCCAGTAAATTCTAAGCATCTGTTTAGTGATTTACCGACGATACTACAAGAGACTGCCCTGCTTGACCGTATTCACGGTTTGTTGCCTGGCTGGCACTTGCCCCGCATGGGTGTCGATGCTCTTTCCAAAGGCGTTGGTTTGAAGGCAGACTATCTCGGCGAAATCTTCCACGCAATGCGTTTTCGCATTGAATACGATAAGTATGTGGAAGAACGTCAGCACTTGATTGATTCCAAGGATTTCCGTGATGTTAGGGCCATTCTCAAACTTTCGGCTGGCTTCCTGAAGCTTCTCTTCCCAGACCTATCTGTTGTAACTGAGGAAGAGTTTGAAACCTACTGTCTCCTTCCTGCCATTCATCTACGTCAGCGCTTGCGTGAGCAGCTTTTCTACATGGACCCGGAGTTCTCTAAACACGAAATCACTCTTCGCCGGGGGCCCGTTTCAGCATTGGACCATGAGGTTGTGTCCGTAGAGGATGCTGCCGAGGACTTGTCTAGCGTCTGAGTCCTTACATATGGCGAAGCCCACTGCAAAGCTCATGTAGAGCTTTCACTTCATAGTGTCTCCCATTACCCTCTATGAACGAGGGATACTGGGAGGCATTTTTTTGTGCTCTACATCAGCAGGTTAAGCCTGTGAATAGACTTTTTAATCAAAAAACAACAACTCTGTTTGCGAAAACAGGTATTAATGCTCAGCTTTGTTTTAGCAAACAGCATTCAAATATTCTACAACATGATGCTTGTTTTTCAAAAACACACTCAAAAGTAAAGATAATGGCCCTTGTAATTCCAGCCTTGGCAGGCAAAATGGGTAGTACCGACTATTATCTGTCAAAGATGCTTGTGCGTGAATTGCTTCAGGGCGTTCGACCAGCTGGAGCCGACCAGAAGTGGTGGGAGGAATTGCCTGCCGAGGAGCGTATGCAGCGCGATGCGGACATGAAGCGCGTAAAAACAGAAATTGCGCCGTACATCGCCCAAAATGCCGATAGGTTTTTCGGTGCCTTAATCGTGCTCATTTACAAAGGGGAGCCCCATTTTGAAAGCTTGTCGACTTTCAAAATCAGTTTGCCTCATGCTTACAAGTCGCAGGCGGAGGATATTGGTTTTTTGACTATTGATGGAGGGCAGCTTATTGTTCTAGATGGTCAACACCGCTGGTATGCCTTGGACAGCGTTCACCGAGGTGAAACTGTCGGTTTGGACGCTGACAGCGTGGCCAGTGATGAAATCAGTGTGATTTTCATCAAACATGAAACGGACCTTAAAACGCGACGCATCTTCAACAAGGTCAATCGTTACGCTAAGCAAACTAGCCGGGGAGATAACATTTTAACCAGTGAGGATGATGGATATGCCATTGCCTCCAGAAGGCTCATATACGATAACGAAGCGCCTTTCTACGCGAAGCCAGGAGAAGAAGCACTCGTTAATTGGAAAAGCAACACACTTGCTCCTCGCAGTAAGCAACTCACAACATTGAGCGCGCTGTATGAAATGTCGAAAATCATTCTTGGGCAGAGCCCGGAGTACAAGAACTTCGACGAGAAGCATATGGTTAATCGGCCCTCCGATGTTGATTTGGATGGTGCCACTGACTTGCTCTTAAGTTTTTGGTGGGCGGTGCTAGGCGAATTCCTGCCTTATGCTACCGCGCTTTCGGGTGACCACAGCAAGATTGTGGAGATGCGCAAGGACGAACATGCGTATTCCTTGCTCTTCAAGCCTGCCGGTCAAATTGCATTCGTGAGCGGCTTAATTGCTGCGCAGGCAATGACTGGTTTGGGCTTAAATGAACTACTAGTTCGTGCGAACAAGCTGCACTGGTCGATGGCTGACAAGCATTGGGTAAACTTCATTATGAACCCCAACAGAACAATCAATGCGCGTGCAGATATCCGTGACCGGACCGCCCAGCTAATAGCTTATCTACTTGCAGGGGATAAAATGACCCCAGATGAAGTGGAAACCATCCAAGCTATGTACAATTCGGCCAACCTAGTACCCTCGGCAAGCCGAGGCACTGAACAGTGGTTGTCGTTGCCAACATCTGCCGCTCACTAAGCTGCTTAACGCCTGCGGGCCCTTAATACAAGTAATCACCCTTTAACCAACCGCTGCCGACTAGAAACAAAAACAGTCGCTACTGGCCGTAGCGACTGTTATAGAAGAAAAAGTAAAAACGCTTGGACCCGTGCTTACATCTACCGGGAGTAGTCCCCCGGCCCAATTTCTTCTTTTTTAAGTAAGGGCGCAAAGGTAACTGAACCCAGTTACAGAACAAGACTTTGCCCTGTTGCGAGGCCCGGCACGATGTCTACTCACCGTAATCTGGTAGGCAGAAACGTTTTCACACCTCCAACACAATGGAAAAAGCACACGGTGGCTCCGAGAAAGAGCCAGCAGACAAGAATACGTCCAACAGCAACGCTTCAATCGGCTCTCCAAACTCGGGCCAAGGCAACAGCAACGGGCCGAATAACGGAAGTGGGTCCAGCAATGGAAACTCCGGCTCAGGAAACGGCAATCCTGGAAACGGCTCTGGTAACTCGGGCAATAACAACCCAGGCGGCAACCCTGAAGGCGGAAGCTCGGGTAACGGCAATCCTGGCAACGACCCCAAAAAGGACGTTACCATTTTTGTAAATGCCACTCCCCACGTAGTTGCGAAAGATGAAATGTCTTTTCGCGAAATTGTAGCTCTGGCAGCGCTGCCGAGTGGACCCAATGTCAGCTACACGCTGACTTTCCGGAAAGGGCACGGCAACAAGCCAGAAGGCAGCCTGGTAGAGGGTGGTACGGTCAAGGTTAAAGACGGAATGATATTCAATGTCTCAGCAACCGATAAATCGTAGCCCCGACCTACAGCGCCTTCGCAACGAGGGCTATGATGTAGAAGTGAAAGGCGGATATCTGCTGGTCAAAGGCGTTCCATATGTTACGGCTAGCAAGGCCATTGCGTATGGAACGCTGGCATCAGCTTTATCCCTGGCAGGGGAAGTAACCATGAAACCGGCTACCCACGTGGCTTATTTTGCTGGCGAACACCCATGCCACAAGGACGGCACGAAAATGAGTAAGATAGAGCACCAATCCAATCATATGGATTTGGGTAATGGGCTCATCATGCAGCACTCATTTTCGAGTAAGCCGCGAGCAGGGTATACTGACTACTATGAGAAAGTCACAACCTATGTTGCGCTTATCTCAAGCCCAGCACAGGCACTCGACGCTTCTGTTACAGCTATATCATTCCCAGTGATAGAGCCAACGGAGGATGAATCGGTCTTTCGCTACACGGACACAGCTTCTACCAGAGCGCGTATCTCAGCCGTCACCGAGAAACTCGCTTATGGGAATGTCGCCATTATCGGGTTAGGCGGCACTGGGACTTACGTATTGGACCTAATCGCAAAAACGCCGGTTAAGCAAATCCACCTTTTCGATGGGGATGTGTTTTCGCAGCATAATGCCTTTCGGTCACCTGGTGCCCCAACCGCAGATGAGCTTCGGACCAAACCTCAAAAGGTCGATTATTTTGCAAGCTTGTATTCCAATATGCATCGTCATATCATCCCGCATGACGGGTACCTTGACGCAACAAATTTGGAAGGTTTGCAAGGCATGGACTTTGTCTTTCTCTGTCTTGACCGTGGCAGTGTGAAACAAGTTTTGATTGCGAAGCTGGAAGAGTTATCCATTCCTTTCATTGATGTGGGAATGGGCATCTACCTACATGAGAAGCACAACTCGCTAGGTGGCATTGTCAGGGTAACAGCTAGCACTCCACAGCAGCGCGGCCATGTGCATGACAAGAAGCGCATTTCCTTTGGTGATGAGGACGCAGGTAATGAATACCAGCAGAATATTCAAATCGCGGATTTGAATGCCCTCAACGCGGCCTTGGCTGTGATTAAGTGGAAGAAGCTTGCTGGATTCTACCTAGACTTAGAAGCCGAACTCCACAGCACGTACACCCTGGACGGGAACATTCTTCAAAACGAAGACCATTCCGTATGAAGAACACCGTCCTCCACCATGAGTTCGTAGAGTTTTTGCCTACGGATTTAGCAGCAGGGGTCCTCTACGTGTCAATACCGTTCGCCACAGCAGCACATCTTTGCTGCTGTGGCTGCGGCAACCGAGTTATAACTCCGCTGACCCCTACTGATTGGAAGTTGACCTACGATGGAGAATCAATTTCGCTTTCTCCATCAATTGGTAACTGGAGCTTTCCGTGCAAATCTCACTATTGGGTGAAACGCGGGAAAATCAAATGGGCCGGGCGATGGTCGCCTGAAGAAGTCGCTGCTGGCAGAAGCAGGGACCGGTTAGCCAAGAAAAAGCATTTTAGTGGAGTTGAGACAGTGTTAAAGGCTGATTATGAAGCTGACTCAGCATTGGAAGCTAACCCTATTGTGAACACTGGCTTTCCATCATTGAATACGCCTGCGGAAAGTTACTGGACCAAGCTTTTGAGAGCCTTGGGATTTAAGTAATGGAACTAGGCTCGTGCGAAGCATGCAAATTGCTTTTTGGCAAGCACCTTCCGGTAAACACGAATGGCTCACTGGAAAGCGAGCCATTCGTGCGTCCAGTCCGCTTCCGTCACCCGGCTACTGGACCAGCCGTTTAATGTGCTACAGACCTAACCGGTTGCGCAACCGGCGCGGGACGATAGTCGCGGAAGTAGCCAGCAGCCTTCGGAAACTTCCGTTTATATTCTTTTATCTGCGCGAAGTAAAAGGCGCCTGCATCGGTCATTAGGTCATTTTGCTTTTTCAATAGGGTACTCCGTTCTTGCAAATGCTCGAATTGCTCCTTGGACACTCGCGTCGTTAATGAGTGAACCATGATGCCAAAGACGCAGAGAATCGGTAGCAGTAAAAAGAGTAAAAAGACTTTTGGGTCGTAAAAAGCATCTAAGCCCACCGTACTAGGCAAACGGTCTACTGCTTCTTCTACTCGCTTCTCCATTTCCAGCATTCTCTCTTCCATTTGTGTCATAAGTGATGAGGTCCGTCGGTCCAGTCGTGTAAACTCTTGATTCATTTTATCAGCAGCTTCAACGCCTGCCGCACGCAACGTATCAGGGGTAGGCAATCCGGCAGTTAGGACTGGCCCCAATTGCCGCGCCACAGAAGCTGCATTAAAAACCGGCATCTTGGCGACAAGCTCCGGGATTACAGCCATTGCGAAGCGTTCGGCATCCAGATTTATTACTGGATTAGTTTTGCCCTCAGCAGCTGCTAACAGGGTTTTAAGGTCTTCGCTGCTTATGACAGGCCCTTGAGCCAGCAGCTTTTCCATACCTTCTTTGAGGTAGGTTATTTTCGAGAATACTTCGGTAGGGTCCATACAAGTAGAGAATAAAAGGATAGCTATAAGCTGAATTCAAAGCCCTTTTGGGGTAGCACGGGAGCCTGCGTCACTTGTACAGCAGGTTGTATTGGTGCGCTCCTCTGCTGTTTTTCCTGCGCTTGCTTTGCTCCATCGGCAAACAGCTGCCCCAACGCCCCGACAGTGAAGGCATCGACAAGCTGCTGAGCAGCATCTTTATGCACTGACAATTGGGTACAGTTTTCCTCAAAAGATTTTTGCCAGTTGCTGGCACTGAATTCCTTTCCGACCTCGCTACCCTTAAAATCAAAGCCATTTTTGGAAAAGACTACCCCATAGACGACCAGTCCGTCCCCCTTTTTGTGTTGCAGCGGCTTTACCACGATACCATCCCAAACCACCTTGGTTTGCAGGTCGTCAAAGGAGCCCGTTTTTCCCTGTTGGGGAGCCAGTGCATTCGCTACTTCATGCCGCGTCCGGTGCCAGTCGGCCTGCCGCACCTCTCGGGGCGTGCGGGCCTTCTGCTGGCTCGGTGTTGGCCCAGCCTGCTTCGCGTGGTCCCGCCCGCGCTGCTCTGCTGATATCAGCCCCAGCTGACGCTCTACTTCCTGAGCAGCTTCCCGGCTACGCTTGCCAATGAACTTGTCGGAAATCGTCTGACCATTGTTATCAACCCGATTGATGATGAGGTGGGCATGGGAATGGTCGCGGTCGAAATGCTGTATTAGCGCCCATTGCGTATTCTCGATTTTCATTTCCTTGCGCCAGACCTCCGCCGACTGCCGGAGCATTTCGCCAATCTGCTCCTGCGTTTTGCCAGCCGCTTCTTCCTTCGGCAATGAGATGGCCACGTGCAGCACGGCGTTACCCAGCCGCGGCCGCTTGTCGCGCTGGAAATCGAAGTCGGCGGCCATGTGCGCAACACTGTCCGAACGCACCCCTTCCGCCCCCAGCACCCGCGCTTCCTTGCACTCCTGCATGGCGTATTTGACGAGGCCGGGAAAGGTCTTACCGGTTTTGGTCTTCGCTGTCATCCGTTCCCACGCCCGTTAATTTCCGCCATCTTCTGGTCCACCTGTGCCAAAATGTGCTGCACCTGAGCTGGCGGGGCAAGCCCTAAATGTGCTAAACTCATCAACTGATTTAGGTTCGTGCCCAGCTTCACCAACTGGTTGTAATGCTCGTCCAAAGCTGGCTCGTGCCGTAAGGTGATAGGCTTGTCATTCCAGGCCATGCGCAGTATTTCAGACCGCTTACGGCCGGTGTCGGCTACCTGCTCGTTCAGCCGGTCAAAGTCGGCGGCCGGCATAGTGATGGTGAACGAAGCGTAGTGGATGTCCTGCTTTGGGCGTCCAGGTCCACGCTTGTTTTTAGACTCTTCGGGAGCATCGTTTTGAGGTGTCATGACCAACTAGAAGTTAGAAGGTTAGAGCCCCCGGCAGAGGCGAGAAGAGTGAGGCAATAGCCGAACGGGGTTTTGACAACGTCAGAACACTTCTTGCTTCCCGTAGCCGCACAGTTTGGGGTGGTCCGATGGCGCTTGGCGTTTCCCCCACTGCCTTTTTGCGACCATTCCGAACAGAGTAAATCAGGAGTAAAAATCACGGTGCGTAGATGATTAGTGATATTTGACTGACAACAGGAATTCGGGACTGCCAATACTGGCCCGCGTCTGAAAAACCCTATGCTTTAGGCAAGATAAACGCACGCAACCTTATTCCAAATGTTATTTCAACACTTTAACAATTAATAATTTAAATGTTGTTAAAACCCCACCTCATCAATTCTAAATCAATAAAACAAGGTTGAAAATCTACTTAATAAACAGGGGCAAAATCTGTTATCTAAAGAACAATGCAAAGAGGGTAATCATATTTTAATACAAATAATGTGTCCACTCCAACGCCGTAATATAATCGGCGACTGAGTACTTGTGCATCGTCGCTACTGGTACTCCCGTGGCCAGCCGAATCTTCTTAAAGCTCAGTCCTTCGCCCCGCAACCGTCGCAGTTCAACAATGACATCATCCGCTGTTACCGGGCGACCAGGTGTCTTACTACTCCGAGCTTGGCCCGCCTTGATACGCTCCAAAAACGCACCCGCTCTTGTTTGGCAATAGCAACCAGGAAACCAATAATTGCATCCCGAAACACCCCAGTGCTATCAAGATATTGTTCCGTGAACGACTCGAACTGCACCCCAATTGCCGTGAGCCGTTGCCAATGATTAAGTGTCTCAGTTATCCCTTCGCGACTAAAACGGTCCAGGCTCCAGAACAGCACCACATCAATACGAAGCTGGTAGGCCTCTGTGAATAGTTGTTGGAACTGTGGCCGCTCCGCTGACTCTCCGCTTTCCTGGTCCCAGTACTCCTTATATACAGCATAGTCCAACCACTGAGCAAAAGCTCGTAGTTCGCGGAGTCGGTTCTTATTGGTCTGGCCCCTTATTCATGGTACTGACGCGGGCGCAAATGACATAAGTCATCTCTCTTTCCTATCATCTAAAGAGACTTCCGTTTGAAAGCTCCTGCCGATAGCGCTTCACACTTGCGCGGCTGATACCGGTGAGCGATACAATTTCGGCTACCGACAGTTGTTTTTCTAATGCCTTAGCCACTTTAGATAGCTTTTCGGCATCACGTCCGGCTGGCCGACCCAGGTGCTTACCTTGTTGCTTAGCCAGGTTAATGCCCGCTAAGCTCTTCTCACGGTTATTCTCGCGCTCGTTCTGATTGAAGGACGAGAACACGCCAATAATCATCTTGCCTGCTGGAGTGCGTGAGTCGATGCCTAAGTCGAGCGCCCGAAAATGCACACCGCATCGGTTGAATTCTTCTACAAGCTGAATCGTGTGCACTGTATTGCGCCCCAGCCGTGCCAGCCGATTCACTATCACCACATCGCCTTCGCGTACCACGTCCAATAGTTCATCGAGCGCTAGGCTACGAGTGCGGGTACCAGAAACCTTCTCTTGAAAGATGCGTGAGCACCCGGCACGAGTCAGGTCGTCCAACTGGGTATCGAGGTTCTGGTCGGTGGCAGAAACGCGGGCGTAGCCGAAAATGTGCTGCATGGCTCAGTAAGTGTGGGTCATAAAATTAATCCATAAAAAGTTTCAGAGCCCACTTATTGAGCCACTAAAAAAGACCTTTTACAGCTGCTGCCAAGAGCAAGGGAGGGGGTATCAGAAAGGCGCACCTTTCGGACCTACCAGGTTGGCTTGGTGCGCCAGGAACAGCGGTAGAAGCAGCATACAGGGTCGAAGGCGGAAAGAAGGCGAGCGTTGTCCTGCGCGGGTTAACTTTGGGTACTCCCGTTTCATAGAGCAGAAGTCAGGGTGTTTCTGCACCCGCTTCGGACCCCCCAGTTGTTCCACCAGCCGGGGGGTTCTTTATGGGAGAGTACCACGCCGGCAGCACCCCGAGTCGTCTCATTCACCCTAAAGGCCTAATTAATAGTCACTACCATGAATTTTTCTAGCTTCAAAAAAAGACCAGACATTCAACGGGATATACTCTTTTCGTTAAGAGCATTAATTGCCGATAATTTTATTATTCAAATAGAGAATGCCCCAGACTACGATATGCTCAGCTACCAAGGCTCAAGTGATTCGTACTACGTCTTTTTCAATAGCTGGAATTTTCGCTATGATTACGAATCAGTAATTACCTGCGAAATAATAAAAACCCGAATTTTTGAGGCAAGTGCTTTGCACGCTATTAGCACAAAACTGAACATTAATTTAGATTTAACCGAAAAAAGCGACTTTCTGCTAAAAGTGCAGAACTATAATTCGGAGCTACTTGACGAGTTTAGTTTTGGAACAGGTTCCGACGGCTTTAAATTAAAAAACTTGAAAGTTAAGGCCGTAGATAATTTAGAAAAGGAGATTCACTACGAGGGTTCTTTTCTTGGTAATAGTGCGGATATAAGCCCCTTGGATTGGGGCTTATTCTCTACTGTTAAAGTGCTTGCCATCCCTCTTGAAATCAGCCGTGAGCCTTTTTATCTATCCCTGCTGGCGGAAGGGTATTTGAATTTGTTAGGGGGCAACTATCGGCTTGCCTTCTTTATCATATTCTCGGCATACGAAGGATTTATCAACTTCAATGGCGGAGACAAACAAGAAAGATTGAAGGATAAAATCAATTTTACGTACAAATCCAAGTTTGTGGAATTAAACAAGGTTCAAACCTATTCCTCGGTAATAAATGGGCATGATAAGTTTGAGGAGCTTCGGAATGATGTGGCCCACGGCAGAGAAAAGGAAGAATTTACGAAGCAAATGGTAGAGGACCTGCTGATGTACGTTACAGTTATGATGTGCTCCTATGACAATGATGTGCGAACATTTGAGGACTTAGCGGCACTGCTTCAACCTAGTAGTTAGGTTCAGGATGGCGAGGGATATTAGCATTTTCAGTCCATGCCGGCATCTTCGCCAAACTGCACCTGGGAACTGCTGCGGTCGGCCAGCTTGGACGCCCGCCGGGTTTTCGCGTCGCGTTTTGCGCCGTCAGGAGCCCGGCAGACGGCCCAGACAAGCAAGAGCAAGGCGGCCCTCCGACCCAGATACATCGTCATGGGGCGGGGGGGGCAATGCGGTGCGCCCCGTAGCCGAGTGGTCGAGGTGCAGGTGGCGATACGTGTACCAGGGCACCAGAATCAGCAGCAGGCCGTAGCGGGCGAAGCCCTCCAGCTAGCGGGCCCAGGCCCCGATGACGGCGAAAAGCAGCAACCTGGACACATGCATTTCGTGGAAGTTCTTTTCCAGCACCAGCCCAGCCAGCGCCGGGGTGGCAAACAGGGCGTAGGTTACCAGGCGGTGAACCGCCGCGGGCAGTGGCACGCGCGGCTCCGATGGCGGCAACGTCGGAAAGCACACGCGCTTCAGCTGGGTTGCTTAGCGTGACGGCCAGCACCTGACCACTGACGAAAGTTCGCTTGCTGGGCACTAATTCCCTTTTTTGTTATCTTAAAATCAATAGCATGAGGTTAGATATAATTCCAGATAACGAGGGCAATGGTGAATACTTAGTAGTAAGTGGTGAGGTTGAACGCGCAAGCGCGGTGCAACACTTGCTGGACCGACATATGACCATCGGCGTGCTTCTGAAAACCAGGCTTCTCAAAAATAGGGGTGTCATCACTCATGAAAATGAGCAGCAGGCCGTAATGATACTCGCTAAGCAAGCCTCACGAGAATGGCCTGAGGTTTTAACCGAAATGAAGTCGGAACCCGTACCAGAGTACCTGATTGGGCTATTAAGCGCAGAAAATAAAAAGGCACAGCTACGCTTACTAAAAGGAGCTACAATCAATTCAAAGCAATTGCAGGCTTTCATACTTGAAGCAGAGCAACGCGGGTTCACCTATAGCCGGTACCTTGAAAAACACCTCCCAAGCGGTGTTAATTCATCCGAGTTACCCCGCTTTATCGAGCAACAAGCCGATGGCAGCATTAAAGCTGCGGGGCAAACCTCAATGAGCGAGGGTCAGCTTAAGCAAGTACTTGACCAACGAAAGGCCATCGTAGCGACCATTCTCGACAAAGGAGATGACTGGCACTGCTTCTTCGCGACATACCGAGGCTTGGCAGGAAAAGAGAATTATAAAGAAGGCCAAGGCGGCCAACCTCATTTCCACTATATATCGAGCAAATGGGGTTCCGTTACACGACAGCAAATAATTGACGGGGCAAAGTCAGGTAATTATGTGGCCACGAGCGTGCACATCGATTTCCTTGACTACAGACTTGGAGTTGATAGTATTCAGCAGGACAACATAATGACTTTGCCCCCGCAACCATTGACAGGCACCGGACTTAGCGAACCAGCTTGGCTTGGCACCAACGGAAGCCTTTACGCCCACCATTACGCACCGAATGCCTCTGCAGCTGCGTGTGGTCGGTATAATACGGTTGCTCAGGTGCGGGCTGCGTGGACTAACCGTGTGACTTCAAGCAAAGCCCGCTGCCCGAGCTGCGAGCGACGGTTGCAGTCAGTTTAACGCTCGTTCTACTGGTGCTTACGCAGGGGTGTAATTCAAAACATCTGCCTTTTTTAGAGTTCTGTGTACGTAGAGGTTTCAGGAGTAGAGATTTCTATCGCCCAACTCAAGGGGTAGCCAGGCCATGCACTTAGAAATACATCGGCTATGTCAATGTCAGCCTTTCGCTCTTGCTCGGTTACGCTATTTTCCAAAGCCTCCGACACCTCCATATCAAAGCCTAGTTGACGAAATTCAGCGGCTTTGGCCTGCCAGTGGGCATATGCGCCGGCGTCCGGCCACAAAACCACCCGACGCCCCTTGAGAGGCATCAACCGGTCAAGCGTCAGGAAGCTCTTACTCGTTGTAGCCATCCATATAAACTCTGGCATGTACACTGTCGCTATCATAGCTGTTTTAGGGCTCTCGACCAGAGACACCGGCTGTGAAGCAGGGGTACTAGCAAGCTGAGGCAGGCCAAAGAGACAGTTGCTTTTCTGTTCCTGAGCATTGTAATCGGCGAGCCAGCCCGGTAATGGTTGTCCCTTACGCTTGTAGTTCGTGGTGAGGGCCGTATGCACCCACGTGGTCCGGCGATGTGGGTCTTTCACGGTGTGGCCGGTAGCATCAAGCAGTACTATCTGACCAGCACGCACCCGGTCCTGTTGGTCAATTAACCAGAATATACAGGCACCAGGCCAGCAGGACGAAGTTCCAAGGCTAAACCGTCGCATCAAGTCGTTAGCGACCCCAAACCCGAAATTTCGGCGTAGAAGAATAGCCAGAGCGTTGCGCTCATAACCCTTCAATGATGCCAAGTACAACTGGGTTGGAATGTCTACTACAGAAGGAGTTACAACGGGTGGCCGGATATAAGGGCGTGGTGGGGAAAAATCATTTTGCGGCTTTTCATTAAAGTAAATTTGTCTTGCATAACTATCCCCGTTTCTGTCGGCACGGTAGGGATTCAAGTGATAACCACAGCTCACTTCATGGTCACAACGCCCGTACCCATGGGGCAGCAATTCTCCAGTGAATGTGTCGATGTAACGCACGAAGCACTTAGGTCTTTCGCACGTAGGACACGTGGACTTAGGTCCGGCGCGGTGCTTGAGCGTATAGCGGTAAGGTCTAGACATTTTTGTGTTGAGTAAAATTTAGCGACCACCTAGCTGACAAAACTGACGGAATGGTTTTCGTCGGTTTTGTCAGCTAGGCAATCAAACGATGGGGGGAAATAAGCGCGGGTTTACTTCGAAAGCGGCAGACCGCGGACGACCTGTGCCAGCAGCAGGCATTGGGGCAGCTTCCCTAATCCAATCCGCTTCAACGAGTCCCTCTAGGGCGTCTCGTACAGAGCTATAATTGCTCAGTCCTTGCCAGTTTTTGCGCTGCACGTCACGCAACGTGAAACAGTCAGGCAGTTGCTTTTCTTTAATACGTTCGCCCAGAGTTGCAACCCCGCCTCCAACACCTGCTCCATAGGTGTAGACGCGTTGGGCATGAGCAGCGAAATAAGTACACCATTGGCCCGCCAGTTTAGCCGCTTCGGAACTGACAGGACCGCTGGCGGCTTGACCACCGACGACCTGAATCAGGTGGAATAACAGTGCAAGAGCTGGGTATAATTTTCGATACTTGGCCAAGTGCTGAACCAGCGCCGGAGCCTCATCAGTGTCTTCAAGGTCTCGTTGCCAAGCAATGAGCCAGCTAACGAACACTTCCTGAGCCGTTGCACTGAACTGGAAGCTCGGAATCGCATTCTCGGACAGCAGGGTAGCCCCGAGCTGCACTGGGTCGAACTGGTCGAGGCGGCGTAGTAGTTCTACGACGTCAAGCTGACCCGACAAGTCTGGCACTTCGTCCACATAGTTGTATCGAACTGGGTCAGGCCACGCCAGCAGCGAAAAGCGCTGGGTCATGCCATCATTGCCACCATTCAAGGTCTGATGCAGATACTGAGCTAACCTATCTGGTTGAATTCCGCCTAGCACCGCCAGACAACATCTGGGCACATAAAGCGAGCCGCGGCCAATGCGGTCGGACCTGTACTCGCTGGTTCCGGTCCAGGCTTCGAGAAAAAACTGCCGGTCACCCTCACGGCCATGCTTTTCCCAGCTCATCAATAGTCCGGTCAATTCATCCCTGAACATCAATAGTCCGTGCGGATTTTGATTTTGCAGTTCTATCAGCTTTTCAACGGTAGTGTCGTTGACGATGTAACGTCGGGCTTTAGGCGCCGCGACAGCTTCAAGTTCAGCCAATTCTATTTGTAGCCGCTGTAATTCGGGCTCATCACCTTTATCAGCTGCCTTAGCCAGCTTTTTCTTGATAGCTTCTTTGCGAGCCTTCAATACTTCAGCGGCGGCTTCATGAAGCCTATTGCTTTGGTCGAACTCCCTCCGGGCGGCATCCTCTAACCGCTGTAGTGGCAACAAGGCAGCATTTAAGGCCGGCGTTTTCAGCGAAGATGGTTCGGCCACAATGGCACCCCAAAGATTTGGGACCTCCAACCAGCTTGTGTCCATTTGTTTGGGCCTGATACCGCACCGATTCCCTATCAAACTACCCAGTGTCACCAGTAGACTCACAGCGGGCCAATCGGGCGGGCAACTCATCCGACGTGATACATCAAGTAGAGATGCCCGTAGGGTTGACGGGAACAATGCCATATCGAATAGCGGCACCGGAAGAAGCCGGGGCTTCAGGGCAGCCGGTTTGGGCCAGCCGGGAGCAGGGTCTGCTGGCGCAGCCGCCAAGCGGGCAGCATCAGCCAAAATCTCGGCCTGGTAGCTTTCAGCGGAAGAGAAGGTCAGCATTTGTTTCCCCCTCCACTGGTAATAATTCCGCTCTGCGTTGTACTTTTGAATTGCCTTCCAAGCAAATCCAAAAAATTCCGGTCGCTGGTGCTCATGCGCTGGTGACCGTTTTATTTTCACTGCGCTTACCAGCCGCTACCCATTCCAACAGTTCTTCCCTGTTGAAATATAGTTTATTACCTCTTTTTGAGTGAGGAATACCCCGCGCGGATACAAGGTTATAGAGGCGCGCTTTGGAAAGTCTCGTGACCTGCTGTGCTAGCTCAATGCCGCCCAGTGCAGGAGCTGCGTCGGGACTACGTTGCTGCAACAGCCGTTTGAGCAGCTCCTCAATCGTTTCAAGTCGATTATTTAAAAAGTCGAATGGGTTTGTCATTGCGTAATCGTTTTTGGTTTGACGATTGCAAAGCACCCGCTGCTTGGGTGGTGTACACTGGTGTACACCAGTGTCTATTTTTCGACTTTTATTTATCAGGACTATCTATCAGCTTGTTACAATGCCTATCAAGACAGAACAGATGATAGCTGGCGCTAATATTTTGCACCTGTTAGTACAGGTTCTGCCCTTTACATCAGTGCATAGTGCAGTCATGTATAGTCACTGATAGGATTGTCTGGCCTGTGCACCACGGCATCAACGTCGGCAGTTAGCCTTCATCCCGATTGAAATGGTCGAAGATATGGGAGCCAGATACTACCCGTATTGGCTTACTCAGACGGCGCTGCACCTATTCAGTCAAGAGCGGGACATTTACAGCAGCCCTTCAAAAGCCGTGTCAATTAAATCAGACGCAAAGCTGTCGAGGTACACTGTCGTAATGGCTTCGGTCTTGTGTCCCATCGCCTGCGAGATAACCGCCGTACCGGCCCCACTCATGCGCAGCGTGGTGGCGAAAGTGTGCCGAGCTACGTAGGTAGTGAGGGGGATGGCGATGCCAGCAAGTTGCCCCAGCGTTTTTAGGTCGGAGTTCACTTGCCCAAGCACCTTGTGCAGCCGATTCATTACCTGAGCGGGGCTGACGTGCTTGGCCGAATCCAGCACTGGGAACACGTAGCTGTCGGGCGTAGCAAAGGTGAACGGCCGGTAAGCGCCCACGATGGCGGCAGCGGGTGCCAACAGCCGCAATGAGAACTTGCCACCCGTCTTCTGGCGCACATAGTGCAAGCGGTCAGCATGACCGGTGCTCAAGGCGACCCCGCTCAGGTCACGCCAACGCAGTTGGGCCAAATCCACGAAGTTGATGCCACCTCCGTAAAATGAGAACAGAAACACGTCTTTTGCGAGCCGTTGCCTGTCGGTAACCGGTGTTAGGGCTTCCAGGTTGCGCAGCTCGTCGCGGCTAATCGCCCGCTTGCCCGTGCTCACGTCAAACTTGCCGACTTGCAGCTTGTGCTTTTCGGCTACGGTGCGGGCGAAAGGGTAGGCCGTGGGCTTCACCAGCCCGGCCGCTATGGCTTGATTAAGTACTGCCCTGAGCGTCCTAAAGCGCAGTGACAAGGTTATTTCCTTTATGCCCGTAGCGCGTAGCGTTTGCTCCCACTCGGTGCAGAACTGCACATTCACTCGGTCTAGAGGTACGTCATATCGATTTATCCAAGCGGTCCAGGCGTCGGCTTGACCCCGGCCAGTGGGTGGCGCGGGCGCATTGGCTTGAGACGCGACGAACTTCGCCAGCTGGTTGCGCAAGTCACGGTACACCGTCGCGTTGCCGGCTTGTCCAGTTTTGAGGTAGCCCGCGCTCAGCTCATCACAGTAGGCCAGCAGCTTTATGCGCCGCGCTGCCTTGCGGCCCTCAATGGCTTTGGCGGCCACAGCCGGCGCGTCGTGTTGTTCGTCGGCGCTGGCCAGCGTGTTGGCCGCCTCGCTGTATTTTGCCTCCCAGTCGGTAAGGTCCTTTATCAACTGCTCCCGATAGGGCTCAGGATAACTTTTGCGAATAGCATCGCGGTAGTTGCTCTTTTCCGCGTTCCAGTACCGGGGCAGCAAGGATAAACCCGTAGCAATGTACTTGCGCTTCCGGTCCTTTGTAATACGAACCAGAAAAGGATGGGAGCCATCTGCCAGGGTCTTGCTGGGGAAGTAGATGACCTTCACGGCCGCTTTGCCTTCCTTATGGTCGGTGGTCTTGCTCATAGTAGGTAAACCGCTGGCGGTTTACACTGCGGTTTACACAAATGTAGTAGAAAACGAGTTGTTCCTGATAAACGCTAACAAGATAACATGTGTTTTAGAGTATGTAAAAGCACTTTTGATGAATGGTGGGTAACCATGATAAAGTCTGTATCATAGCTTCCCAAGCTGAGGGTCGCGAGTTCGAACCTCGTTTCTCGCTCATTCAAAATCAGCCACTTATCTGCAAAGATGGGTGGCTGATTTTGTTTTGACTCATAAAATGGGTTACACAAGTGCGCTGTTGGAGGCTGGAAAGCTGAAAAAGGCTTCTGTTATAAATTTCCACTCTCCCAAGTTGAATATTAGCTCCCACTAGGCGCAGGGTATTTTACTATCTAACATAGTGGTGGTTTAAATAAGACCAAAGCCCTTCTATATTTTAGTAACGACTGACTCACGCAAAGGGAATAAAGGCCGCTTGTCACGTCTTCTTATTCTTCGTTTAAGGAACGTGACAAGCACAAAAACCACCGTTCAAGTAAACCGATGCGCCGCTTGTGGCCCGCTTCCCAAAGGCCTCGCCCCTGGCCGCGGGCTACTTTCGCGCATGCTTTCGCTCCGCCTTCTTTCTTGCCTGGGGCTCCTGGTCCCGTGCCTGGCCGCTTCTCCGCGGGCCCAGGCCCAACACGCCGCCCCCTCGCCGCCGGCCCGCGCCCGCATCGCCCTGGGGCGGTGCGACCAGCAGGTGGTCTACAACCTGCCCGCCCAACGCTTCGACGAAACCGCCCGGGCCATCGCCCACGCCACGGGCTGCTTCATCCGCTACCCCGACCGCACGCTGGTCAACGTGCCCGTGCAGCCCGTGCGCGGCCGGCTCACGCGCCGGCAGGCCCTGCGCGTGGCCCTGCGCGGCACAGCCCTGCGCATCGTGCGCGAAACGCCCGACCTGATGGAGGTCGCCCGCATGCCCGCCCGCTAGGACTACCGTTTTCCTGAACGCAAGTTCTGTTAGGCTGACCAACCAGGTGGACACGGCCACCCGCGCCCGGGTGCTGGTCTCCCTTTCTTTCATATCTTGGCCCGCCTGAAAGACGCCCCTTTTTGCTTTTGCCGCCCCGCCCTATGCCCCTGCTCCCGTTCTACGCTCATCTGTTGTTCCGGGCGGCCGCGCTGCTCGCGGCGGGGCTCGCCCTGGCCTGCCTCGCGGTCATCAGCGTGCTGGGTGGGGCCCTGCCAGGCGTGGAACTGAACGAGCAGGTGACCCGCGCGGCCACGGCGTTGCACCGCGACGCTTGCCGGCTGCGGGCTTTGGCCCGGGCCCGCCAAGCCCCAGCGCCCACCGTTTCCGGGTCTGGCGACGCCGGGTAAGCCCCAGGGATTGCCTCCCTCGAAAAGCCGCTGCACCTGCCGGGCCGTAGCGGCTTTTTGGCGGGTGTTTATTTTTATAAACTTCCCAAAATGAGGCACTAGGGCCCGTTTATTACCAGCAAAGAGCTTGTTACCCTCCCCGTAGAGGCCAGCGCGAAGGTAGCCTTAGCGCGACCAGTGGGCTGACATAATCCTCCTTTCACTGAACAGCCGCTGACCAACCCATTTTAGCAGCCAGTAAGGCAGTCGGATTTCAAAAAACTGGTTCAGTTCTGGTTCAGTTAATGAGTTTATAAAACGCCTCCGCAAGGATGAGTTTCGTGAACCCCAAGCCCTCAAAAAAACTGTGCGGAAAACGGTCCGTAAAACCTGCGTTTCCTGGCCGATTGGGCGGGGTCGAAAGCCCTCCAGAATAAGGTCCTTTTTTGGATGTCTATTATTCAATCATATAAACTTTATAAAAGCCCAGTAACCCGCAACGCATTGTCTAATAGATGAATAACCCCAAGGTGAGCTAGGTTGGGTCACGAGTGAAGATGGTAGGATTCTCCTACTATTGGGCACAGACAAACTCATTCGGGGTCAGGTCAACGCACCAGTGTATTTTTGACGCTGCCTTTTTTAGCTACCTCTTCCAGCCCCCACTCCTTGGCCCATGCCCTTGTGCCCGCTCGTCGATACGCCTGGCCTTTCCATCAGCTACGACTTCGATAACCAGTGGCAGTATGTCGAGTGGAAGGGTGAGCACGATCCCGCTTCCTCCTGGGCCGCGTGTGCGCTCATGCTGGATACGCTGCGGGCGTTTCCCTGCGCGAGAATTCTGAATGACAATTCAGGCATCACGCGCACCACGATGCAGCTCTAGGCGCGGAGCCTGGACTGGCTGGCCCAGATGCATGCCGCCGGGTTGCAGGTCCTGGCCTGGGTACTGCCCCAGCAGTTGGCCTCGCCGCGCCTCACCGAAGGCTTTGTGCTCCAGATTGAGGCCCCCGTCGTGTGCACCTTCGACGAGCTGGCTTCCGCGTATGCCTGGCTGCAGCGGCAACCCAGCAACGGCCCTGCGGGGTGGGCAACTGAAGCGGGACACCAACTTGTCTCATCGCTCGGCGGCACACTGCCGGCCGCGGTGGCGGCGGACTCTCCGGCCGCCCCCCCTAGCTGGGCCACGTCCACCGTTGCCCCAGCGCCCGTGGTGGCGCTACGCCCAGGGGGGGATGCGCAGCTAGCCCGCTGGCAGGCCCAGGCGAGCGAACACTTGGCCGACGAACAGTTTGGGCCCCCAGAACTTGCCCGCTTGCTGTGCCTGAGCGGGCGCACGCTTTATCGCCGCCTGGGCGAGCTGGCCGGCCACACGCCGGCGGCGTGGCTGCGCGCGCTGCGCCTGGACCAGGCCCGGCGCCTGTTGGAAGCTCGGGGGAATGCGCAGCTAGCCCGCTGGCAGGCCCAGGCGAGCGACCACCTGGCCGACGAACGGTTTGGGCCCCCAGAGCTTGCCCGCTTGCTGTGCCTGAGCGAGCGCACGCTCTATCGCCGCCTGGGCGAGCTGGCCGGCCGCACGCCGGCCGCGTGGCTGCGCGCGCTGCGCCTAGACCAAGCCCGGCTCTTGTTGGAAGCTGGCAGATTTGGCTCGGTGACGCAGGTAGCCGAAGCGGTGGGTTTTGCCAGCTCCCGGTATTTTGCGACCCTCTACACCGAGCGCTTTGGCCGGCGCCCCGCCGACTATCCGGCCTGAATAGGGAAGCAGCCAGCAAGCAAGCCGGGGCCTCAACCAGTCCTTCACCGCGCCCGACGAGGTAGTTGAAAGGGTACTTGCCAGTGAAGTGGCGGCAGCAGGATTGCAGAATGCCTGCCAAAATTGAAGGCTCAACTGCCAATCTGTGGCACTGTCCGCAGATTGGCGAGCATTTAACAGGGTTGGCTACTGGGGGCGTGCAGTTTTGCAGTGCCAACCACCCATTGGCTAGCCAGATACTTCTTGCTACAGATGAGGCTGGCAGCCAAGGGCCGTCGAGCCGCTACCCTTTTTCTTCCCAGCTGTGAACCCAGGCTTAGTTAAGGACTGCTGCTGCAGTTTCGCGCGCACTCGGCTGGGCAGGCACCGTGCTTGCCCAGCCCAGGAGGCCAACGCGGGGGCCAGCTGCCCATAACCATAGCCGTCCCCGACAGCAGGGGCGAGTTTTTGTTGGGGCCCATACCTAGTAGCGGAATACCCTTGGCCGAGTAGTCCCGCAATTTCCATTCAATACCCTACCCTTCCCTAGCGGTGGGCCCGCCAGCAGCGCACCTCCCGACGGTGGGGAGTGGGCATGATAACCGGGCTACCCCTCCCCACCAGATGATAGCCCTTGGCATTATTGAAGTAGAACCGGCCCGCCGCGAAGTGCTGTGGCAGTATTTGAGCGCCCAGCCCGAGTTTGCGTGCGTGCTGTGCGTGGGCTCGCATCAGGAGTTTTTGGCGGGGCTAAAGCAGCTGGCGACCAAGCCGCGCCTGGTGCTGGCCAATATTCAGCTACCGGGCTGCTCGGGCCTGACGGGGCTGGCCGACCTGCGCCAGCGGCTGCCTGAGGTAACCCTATTCATTCTGAGCGGCCCCCGACAAGCTGAGTGCGTGGTGGAGGCCCTGCGCGAGGGTGCGGCGGGCTACCTCGAATACCTGGCTCCCCTGCCCCTGCTCAAGCAGTCGCTGCTGGTGGCGGCGGCGGGCGGCCTGGTTATAAGGCCCCAGGTGGCCCAGCTCCTGACGCACCACTTGTACCCGGCCCTGCTGCCCGCGCTGCCGGCCGACCTCACGGTGCGCGAGCAGCAGGTGCTGCGCGGGCTGAGCGCCGGGCTCAGCTACCAGGGTATTGCCGACCAGCTGTGCCTGAGCCTCGATACGGTGCGCACCTACGTGCGGCAAGTGTACCGCAAGCTGGGCGTCAACTCGCGGGCGGGCCTGTTGGCCAAGACGCTGAGCTACGCATAAACCAGAGTTGGCACCAGGCCCGGAGTGAGCGGCAAAAGCCCGTAGCGGTATTGAACAAAAATAATAAATTTTTGAAATTTCACATGTTCATGCGATGATGCCGCATTGCCGGGGCGCGGACCTTTGTAGCGTAGACCAGCCACGTCCGCTCACTAATTATTTCTAGGAATTTATCTCCGCTAGTGACACCCAGGCGGCCGCCCTCCTCTCTTTTTCTTGCTCAATACCTGGCCTGCCGAAGCGCCTTGCTTGGCACCCTAGCAGCGGCCTAGAAGCCGGCCGAATTGGGTGTTCCAACTGCTTCATCCTTCGCATTTTCCCTGTCCCTCTTTTTTTAACCCCTTTCTTTTTAACCGTATGAATATACGCTTACTTTCTATGCGTAGCTCGCGCCCTTAATTGGCATATGGGCTGCTGCTGCTGCCGCTTAATAGCTTGGCTCTGACCTTGACGGGCTTGAGTTCAGCCGCCACCAATCCACTGGTTTCGGTTCGCGACCCCCTAGCGGCACCCCGCAACACGATGGCTTCAAGCGCCTTCGATAGCCCTACGAATGCTACGGCATCGGCCGGGAACAATACGCACCTTGCTGTGCCCTACGCCTATCAGTTTACGGCTGCTATTGCCATGGCACCTGGCACGTTCAGCGGCGGCTCTGACCTTGCTGTGGGCAACGGCCCCGCCAGCGTAGCCGTGGGCGACGTGGACGGCGACGGCGACTTGGACTTTGTAGCAGCTAACGCTAACTACGGCGGTGACGGCAGCGGCACAGTGAGCGTGGGCTTGAACGGGGGCAACGCAAGTGGTTCTGGGACAGGGGTATTTAGCCTCGGCACCACCGTGGCCGTTGGCGACCACCCCTTACGCGTGGTACTAGGCGACGTGGACCGCGACGGCGACCTCGACCTGCTCACGGCCAATGCCAACAGCGACGGCACGGTGAGCGTGCGCCTAAACGGGGGAAACAACCAAGGCGGCGGCAAAGGCGTGTTCTCCGGCGGCGACGACTATTCTGTGGGGTCCTATCCCATTGGCATAGCCGTGGGCGACGTGGACGGCGACGGCGACCTGGATCTGCTTACGGCTAGCTCCGGCGGCACCACGATAAGCGTGCGCCTGAACGGAGGAGACAACCTCGGCGGCGGCACGGGCGAGTTCTACAATGGCTCCGACCCAGCCGTGGGCACTGGCCCCCAAATTGTGGCCGTGGGCGACGTGGACGGCGACGGCGACCTAGACTTAGTAGCGACTAACCAGGACAACACAATAAGCGTGCGCTTGAACGGGGGCAATAACAAGGGCGGCGGCACCGGCGTGTTCTCTGGAGGCTCCACCCTAACTATAAGCGGAGCCGGCAACTTGACGCTGGGCGACGTGGATAGCGACGGCGACCTGGACCTAGTAGTGGCCAATGGAAGCACCAACACCGTGAGCGTGCGCCTAAACGGGGGAGACAACAAAGGCAGTAGCACGGGCGTGTTCTCCGGCGGCTCCGACCTAACCGTAAGCAGCCCCGGCGCCTTGATGCTGGGCGACGTGGACGGCGACGACGACCTCGACCTACTAGTACCCAGTGGGAACACCAATACCGTGAGCGTGCGCCTGAACGGGGGAGATAACAAAGGCGGCGGCACGGGCGTGTTCTCCGGTGGCTCCGACCCCGCCGTGGGCGCTAACCCCGCCAGCGTAGCCGTGGGCGACGTGGACGGCGACGGCGACTTGGACTTTGTAGCAGCTAACTACAACAATGGCAATAGCGGCACGGTGAGCGTGCGGCTGAACCAGGTGCCGGCCCCTACCATCAGCAGCTTCTCGCCCGATAACGGCGCGGCGGGTACCAGCGTGGCCATCACCGGCACGGGCTTCAACGGCGCCACTAGCGTGACCTTCAACGGCACGGTGGCACCCGGCTTTGTGGTCAACGCCGATGGTACCTCCATCAAGGTAAGCGTGCCCGCTGGGGCCACCACCGGCCCCATTGCCGTGACCACGCCCAGCGGTACCGCGACCAGCTCGCAAAGCTTTACCGTGGCGACGCCCCCCACCGTAGTGTACCGCCTAAACGCTGGGGGCCCCGCGGTGACGAACTCGATCGGCACCTTCGCCGCCGACCAGTACTTCTCCCCCAGCCGCACGTCGGCCACCACCGCCCCCATCGCCGGCACCCCCGACCCGGCCATCTACCAGACCGAGCGCTACGAAGGCGCCTTCGGCTACGCCCTGCCCGTGGCCAACGGCACCTACCGCGTCGTGCTCCACTTCGCCGAAACCTACTGGACCCAGCCCGGCCAGCGCGTCTTCGACGTGGCCGCCGAGGGGGCCCTGGCGCTCGACAACTACGACATTGTGAAGAAAGTGGGGCCCCTGACGGCCACCACCGAGACGCTCACCGTCACCGTCACCGACGGCGTGCTCAACCTCGACTTCTCCGCCCTGGCCCGCACCGGCGGCGTGGACGCGGCCAAGCTCTCCGCCCTCGAAGTGCTCACCGCTGCCCCCGCTGCCAAACGTGCGTCGGCCAGCCACCCGGTGGTAGCCAAAGTAGCGGCCGTCGCCCCGCAGCTGCTGGCCTACCCGAACCCAGCTTCCGATAAGGTGCAGCTGAACTTCGCCCTGGCGCAAACCGAGGATTACACCCTGGCGGTGTACGACATGACCGGCCGCTTGGTAACGCAGCTGCCCGGCCGCCGGGCCGAGGGGGGCACGCTGCAACACGTGGAGCTGCAGGTGGGCGCCTACCCGGTGGGCCTCTACCTGGTGCAGCTGCGCAGTGCCTCCGGCACCCAGCAAGTTCGCTTGGTGCGGCAATAGCCACTGGCTAACGCTACCATCCCAGAAGGAGTAGTGAAGAAAACGGGCCAGGTTGGCGGCATCTTAGCCGCCAACCTGGCCCGTTTTCGTTGCCGGATTTAACGCACCCCGCGTCAATGAACGCAAAAAGTGCGACGGTGAGAGTGTCGGCGTCGGGCATGTCGCAGCAAACGAAGTCCACTCCCGCGTCGCGGAGTTGAAAGATGAAGCCCGCGTTTCGCAAGGGCCAGCCAGGCGTGGCGATGAGCAGCGTGGGGCCCCGCAACTTGGCCAGGGCCATCGCGGCGGCCAGCCGGAGGCGCTGGTTCTACTTGCCCGACTCGGCATCGGCAAATTCCGCTGACAGTGGCGTCGTTTGGGTGAAGGAATCCACGGCCACGCGCTGGGCCGCAAGCCCAAGACCGGACTTGCTTTTGGGTGGAAATCAGTGTTAGCGGCTTCTTCAGCCAACCCTACCAGGGCCTTACACCACCGGTTGCAGCTCCAGGGATTCGGCCAGTAGCTCGGCCAGGGCGTCGTTGGGCAGCATTTCCAACGGGGCAAAGCGGTCTTCGTTGAAATTGGCTTCGGGGTAGCCGGGGGCCACGTCCTCGTTGTGCACCTCGGCCAGCGTCAGGCCCCAGGCCCCGCCCACGGCGTAGAGGGCGCGCACGTGGTACACGGGGCCCGATTTGGGCACGCGGATGTTGGGGTTTTGGGCCAGCAGGATGCTGAAGTCGTCGTTGACGCACACAATGGCTTGGTCAACCTGAAATTTCGGGGGCTTCATGGCAAATAATTCGTCTTACGAGCACAAGGATACGGCACTGCCTCGGCCAGCTGGCTTGGTGGGCGCAGGCCCGGCGTTTGCTTTCCTTGTCGGATAATCGTCGGCGGGCAACAGCGTTTCCGCGGTTGAAATTCCTACTGCTGACCGGAAAGAGAGGTTTTATTGCCTGGGCAACCCTTGTGGGGCCCCTGCTTACTCCACGCTCAGGGGCCTGGTGGCGGTGCCGGCGGCGGTGGCCACGGCCACCAAGTAGCGGCCGGCGGGCAGGCCGACCAGGTCGAGAGTGGCGGTGAGGCCGGCCACGGACTGCTCGCGCAGGCGGCGGCCCAGCATGTCGCAGATGGTGACGTGGGCCCCCGGGGCGGGCAGCGTGAGGCTGGCCTGCTGGCGGGCGGGGTTGGGAAAAATCTCGAACTTGACGGCCGCGGCGTTGCGGTTGGCCGTGGGCATGTAGGCCCGGTTTTCGAGCACCAAAATGCGGTCGTCGGCGGTGGCGGGGGTGCCGCGGCCGTCGCGGTTGCTAGTGCCCACGTATACCCGGCCGGCCGGCGACACGCACAGGCTGCGCAGGCGGCCAAAGGTGGCCAGAAACTCGTTGCGGGCCGTGATGGTCATGCCGCTGGCATCCAGGGGCATCTGCACGAGGCGGCGGCCGCCCAGGGCCGCCGCCAGCAGGCTGCCGCGCCAGCCCGGAATGGCGGGGTGGTCGTAGTACTTGAGGGCGGCCGGGGCGATGGTGGGCGTCCAGGTGGTGAGGGGCTCGCGCACGTTGTTGGCGGCGCAGAACGCGGCCTCGGCCGGCAGGTTGCAGAGGCCCTCCACGGTGGGCCAGCCGTAGTTGCGGCCCACTTCTATCTTGTTGATTTCGTCGTCGTTGTTGGGGCCGTGCTCCGAGCTGTAGAGGCGGCCATCGGCGAGCTGCACCAGGCCCTGGGGGTTGCGGTGGCCCAGCGTGTACACGTAGCTGCCGGGCGTGGGGTTGTCGGCCGGCACGGTGCCGTCGAGGTTCAGGCGCAGGATTTTGCCGTTCAGCGAGGCTTTGTTCTGGGCCTCGGGCTGCTGCTGGGCGTCGCCGGTGGTCATCAGCAGGGTGCGGTCGGGCAGGATGAGCAGGCGCGAGCCGCTGTGCGTGGTGGTGGCCCCAATGCCGCCCAGCAGCACCAGCGGGGCCCCCAGCGTGCCGGCGGCAGCGGCGTAGGTGTAGCGCACCAGCTTCTCCTTCAGGGCCCCCTGCTCGGTGTAGTTGTACACCACGTACACGTAGGGCTGGGTGGCAAAATCGGGGTGCAGGGCCATGCCCAACAAGCCGCTCTCGTTGTTCTGCGTCACGTCGTCGATGGTGAGCAGCGGCAGCACCGCCCCGGTGGTGGGGTTGATGCGGCTGATGCGCCCGGCGCGCTCGGTGGCCCACAGGAAGTCGTCGGGGCCCCAGGCCAGCTCCCAGATGGTGGCCAGCCCGGGCGTCAGCTCCGACACCGTGACGGTGGCCGTGCCCACCGGAAACGTGGCCAGCGCCGGCGCTTGGGCCCGGGCCGCGGGGGCCCCCAGGCCCGCCGCCAACCCCACGAGAAGCAAGTTTTTTTTCATGCGAAAACAGCAAAAGACCCCCTAAAGTAAGCAAATACCAACCGGCATCCAAAACGCTCACATCCAACGGCCTATTACCTGATAAATCAGGAGGGAGCCGGCGCGGGGACGGCGAAGGTATTAAGCAATCCGGAAATAATCATGTAGTGGCCGGCGAGGTAGATCAGGTCCACCACGCCCTTCTCGCCGAAAGTGGCCACTGCTTGCCCGTACAGGTCGGCCGGTATTTGGTGCTGGGCGGTGAGGCGGTGGGTGAGGTCGTAGGCCAGGCTTTCGGCGGCGGAGAGCGCGGCGGGCTTCTCGCCGGCCACCAGGGCCCCCACGGTGGCGGCGTCGAAGCCGGCTTGGGCCCCCACGGCGGCGTGGGCGTACAGCTCGTAGTCGGCCCGCCACAGGGCCCCCACGGTGAGGATGACCACTTGGCGCACCCGCTCGCTGAGCGCGGTAAATTCGCCCTCGGCGTTGGTGAGGGCCAGCAAAGCTTGGCTGATGCGCGGGCTGCGCAGCATGGCGTTGAACGGCCCGATGACGCGGCCGTCGGCGGTATCGGCCCGGAAGCCCGACTGGTTGGCCCAGGGTACCATCTTGGCCGTCAGCGCGTCGTAGAGTTTTTGCTGGTCGGCGTCGAGGGCGTCGGGCGCCAGCAGCGGCAGCCGGCCGCCCAAGTTATCTTCAGAAGTAGCCATGATAAGGGGAGATATAAAATTCAGCTAACGATACGCAGCTGGGGTGGTAAAGGGCGCGCTACTTGGCGGGGCTGGTCCACTGGCTGCCAACGATGCGGAAGCGCCAGGGCAGCGCCGCGGCCTCGGCCCCGGCGTAGGCCAGGCCCACGCGGGCGCTGGCCAGCACATCGGCGGCGGGCACGGTTTCGCCGTGGTCTTCAAACCATAATACGTTGCCATCCAGGGCCGTGCCGCTGAGGGCGGGCGTGATGCCCAGCGCCTGGGTAAGCACGCCGGGGCCCGCGGTGAGGGCGCGCGCGGGGGCCCCCAGGCCACGGCGGCGCAGCATCTCGTCCACGCCCACCAGCGGCTCGATGGCCCGGATGAGCACCGTATCGGGGTGGGCGGCGTCGTGGGTGGCGATGTTGAACAGCGCGTGCCGGGCGTACACGGTGTAGATGTAGGCGTGGCCGCCGGGCACGTACAAGGCGCTGGCTTGCTGGCGCTTGCGTTGCAGGTGCATGGTCATCGAGTGGTCGCCCTCGTGGCGGTAGGCCTCGGTTTCGACCACCCGGCCGGCGGTTATCACCCCGTCAATGCTGGTGTAAAGGTGTTTACCCAGCAGCTCGCGGGCAATTTGCAGCACGTCGGGCCGCTGGTAAAATTCCAAGCCTAGCTTCATACCAAGCCCATACGGCCGGGGCGTACCGGGAGGCTATCTGCTCACTTTGAGGGAACCTCGCCCCCGGGGCCCTACCGCGGCCGGTACAGCAGCCCGAAGCTGAAGGTGAGCCGGCCGGGCTGCCACGGCGCGGCGGTGGCCGGCTGGCCATTCACGCGCAGGGTGGCCTCGGCGGTGGGCAGGTCGAAGGCGGCCGCGCTGCGGCTGAGCCAGAAGCCGCTGCGCTCGTCGAGGGCCAGCTGGGTGCGGGTGCGCGGGAAGAGCAGGCAGCCCGCGTCGGCCACCAGCTCCAGGCGGCGGCTCAGCTCCAGGCCCAGGCCCAGCTTGGGCTGCAGGGCCCCCGTGGTGGTTTGCAGCGTCAGGCCAATTTCGTCGGCTTTGAAGGCGGTGCCGGCCACGCGCAGGCCGGCGTCGGGGTTGTGGTAGGGCCCCAGGTCGCGGCCCACGGTTTGGCGAAAATACGTGAGCCCCGCCCGCGCCAAAACCGGCCGGCGGCGCGGGTTGAGGTTGCGCTCGTAGGCCAGGCCGCCCTCCCAGCCGCTGCCGCCCAGCCGCCCGAAGCCGCTGCGCGAGGCCAGGCGCAGCCACCACCCGCCCACGGCATTGTACTCGTAAGAGAAACCATACCAATACGTTGCGCTTTGCGCCCGCAACGCCGCCGTGCCCAGCGCTTGAAAGCTTGAGCCGGCCGGCGCAAACCCCGCCTGCACCGCGCCGCCGGATACCGCCACCGGCCAGGTGCCCACCAAGTAGCCGTAGCGCAGCCGGCTCGGGCGGCGCACCGGGGCGGCTGGGGGCCCCGCAGTGGCCGGGCTTTCGGCCGCCGCTACGGGGCCCGGCGCGGCCGCCCGGCGCAGCGCCTGCCGCACGGCCGCGGGCAGCACCAGCGTAGTTTGGCGCTGCCAAAAAGTAGAGTCATAGGGCACCGGGTTTTCCAGGTACACGTCGCGGTACTGGGCGCGGGCCGCGTAGCTGGGCCGGGGCGCCTGCGTGGTGTCAATGGCCGTGGTCAGGTATTCCACCAGCACGCTGACGGGCCCCTGGGGGCCCAGCCGCGGGCGGCCCTGGGTGCGTTGCCGGGCGCTTTTGAGGTACCAGCGGCCGGCGTAGGGCTGGTAATCGACGCGGCTGACGCGCGCTTCGATGGCCACGGCCGCCTGGTTTTCGTGGCGCAGGCCGGCCGGTGTGCGGTGCCACTCGGCCCGCAGAAAGGCGTAGCTGTTTTCCTCAATGTAGAGCCGGCCCGCGTAATCGGCCCGCGCCGCCCGGCCCGGCTTGGGGGCAAAGGCAATAACGTACACCGGCCGGCCCCGGAACGTGGTTTGGGGCAGCAGCCGGTAATCGTAGTCGCGGAAGTGGGCTGGGTTGATGAAGGCCGCGCGGCGGTGCACAAAATCGAGCTGGTGCGGCACGAAGGGGCCCCCGTACCAGCTGTGGTCGGCAGTGCCGGGGGCCCGCAGCTCCACCTTGCGCGACTCCCGGATTTCCACTGCCCCGTCGTCGCCGGGGTGCTGGTAGCCCGCCTGGTACACCGTCAACAAGCCTTCGGCAAAGTACTGGTACTGGCTGCTGTCGCCCCGCGCGCTTTCGGCCTCGCGGTAGAATCCCGTGAGGCGCGCCGGCCGCACCGGGTAGTTGCGCGGAATGCGCGCCACCGCCTCCCGGATGATGCCCGTCACGGAGCTGGTCACCGTCACTTCGCCCAGCGCCGCGGGGCTGATTTGCAGGCGGATGACCAACCCGGGGCCCGGCAGCGGCGGCAATGCCTGGGTGTACTTGCGGTAGCCGAGCAGGGCCACCTCCAGCGGCTCGTGCTGGTACGCGGGCGGGACGCTGAGCGTAAAAACCCCCTCGGCGTTGGTGCTGGTGCCCAGGCGGTTGCCGGCCACGCCCACTTGCGCGTTGGGCACCGGCTGGCCCGTTTCGGCATCCACCACGCGGCCGCGCAGCTCGGCGGAGCCCTGGGCCCGGGCCAAGCTGGCCAATAGCAACAGGAAAGCAACCAGGATTCCGCGCATAGCGCTAAATGTAGCGTGGATTTTGGCCAGCTGTCAGCGCAAAAAGCGGGGCAATGGCCTGAAACGGGAGTGGTCCGGCGAATTACCCGCAGGGCTTCGCCAGACCACTTTTATCCTCGAACAGGGGCCCCGGGCCTTAGCCAGAGTGGCCCGACAAAGCCCTTCGGGCAATTCGCCAGGCCACCTCGTTTCAACGCACTGCCAAGCGGCGCTGCAACCTAGCCTACCAATTTGTTGGCTACCAAGTATTCAGCGATTTGCACGGCGTTGGTGGCGGCACCTTTGCGGAGGTTGTCGGCCACCACCCACATGTTCAGCGTGCATTCCTGGGTTTCGTCGCGGCGCAGGCGGCCCACCAGCACGGCATCGTGGCCGTGGCTGTCTTTGGGCATGGGGTACAGGTTCTGGCTCGGCTCGTCGACCAGCTCCACGCCGGCGGTGTGGCGCAGGATGGTGCGCACCTCGGCCATGGCAAACTCCTTGTGAAACTGCACGTTCACGGCCTCTGAGTGGCCGCCCATCACGGGGATGCGCACGCAGGTGGCCGTCACCCGGATGCTGTTGTCACCCATGATTTTCTTGGTTTCGTGCACCATTTTCATCTCTTCCTTGGTGTAGCCGTTTTCTTCGAACACGTCGATGTGCGGCAGCACGTTCAGGTCGATGGGGTGCGGGTAGGCGGGGTTGCTGGCCGTTTGGCCGGCGCGCTCCTCCATGAGCTGGTCCACGGCTTTTTTGCCGGTGCCGGTCACGCTCTGGTAGGTGCTCACCACGATACGCTGCAAACCATAAGCCTTGTGCAAGTCGTTCAAGGCCACCACCATCTGAATGGTGGAGCAGTTCGGGTTAGCGATGATTTTATCGGCCGCCGTGAGGGTATTGGCGTTGATTTCGGGCACCACGAGCTTCTTGGTGGGGTCCATGCGCCAGGCCGAGGAGTTGTCGACCACAGTGGTGCCCACGGCGGCGAAGCGCGGGGCGTGCTCCTTCGAAACCGAGCCGCCGGCCGAGAAAATGGCGATGTCGGGACGGGCTGCAATGGCATCGTCCATGCTCACCACGGGGTAGTCTTTGCCTTGAAAGCGAACCAGTTGGCCCACCGATTTGGCCGAGGCCACGGGCAGCAACTCGGTGAGGGGGAACTGGCGCTCGGCCAGCACTTTCAGCAGCTCGGTGCCCACCAGGCCGGTGGCACCCACAATGGCAAGTTTCATGGAGGTAATCAAGGGGTTGAAGGGGCGCGCAAAATGACGCACGCGCCAGGCAAAGGTCACCAAAAATGGCTTACATTCGACGCTAATGCCCTTCTAGTCCGCTTATTAATGTCGAAAATCTTACTATTCTTCGTTTTTTTATTGTTTTCCCACGCGGCTTCGGCCCAACTGCGCGACGACTTCACCGACGGCAATTTTACCGCTAACCCCGCCTGGACCGGTACCGCTAATTTCTTTACCGTCAACGCCCAAGGCCAGCTGCAAAGCAACGGCCCGGCCACTACCGGCACGCGCCTGCAGCTGGCCGTGCCCTGCCGCGCCAGCACCGGCACCACCTGGGAATTTTGGGCCAACCTGCGCTTGGCCACCAGCGCCAGCAACCTGGCCGACGTGTGGCTGATGGCCTCGGGGCCCGACCTGGGCAGCGCCGCCACCAGCGGCTACTTCGTGCGCCTGGGCGGCACCGCCGATAACCTCACGCTGTTCCGCAAAGACTCGGCGAAAACCGCCGTGGCCCTCATCACCGGCCAGGCCAACACCTTGGCCAGCAGCACCAACAACTTGGTGCGCGTACGCATCACCCGCAGCACCACCAGCCGCTGGACGCTGGAGCGCGACCTGGCCGGGGGCCGCACCTTCGTGGCCGACGGGGCCCCGGCCACCGACGCCGCCTACCAGCGCAGCGCCGCTGCGGGCGTGGCCCTGCTCTATTCATCAACCAACGGGAAGAACTTCTACTTCGACGATTTCAGCGCGGTGGACGCCACGCCGCCCCTGCTGCTGCGGGCCACGCCGCTCGATGCGCGCCGGGTGGACGCCGTGTGCAACGAAGCCGTGGACCCGGCCACGGGGGCCCTGGCGGCCAGCTACCGGCTGCGCGGCGGGGCGGCGCCAGTGGCGGCCGAAGTGTTGGCCAGCAACCCGGCCGTGGTGCGCCTCACCTTCGGGGCTGATTTGCCGGCGACCAACGTGCTGGAAGTGCGGCAGGTGGCCGACTTATTTGGCAACGCGGCGCCGGGGCCCCTGGCGGCCAGTTTCGCGGGGCTGCCGGTGGCGCCGGGGTTTGGCGACTTGATTATCACCGAGATAATGGCCGACGAAACGCCGGCGGTGGGCCTGCCCGAGTCGGAGTTTGTGGAGGTTTACAACCGCTCGGCCACCAAAACCCTCAGCCTGCGCGGCGTGCGGCTGGGCAAAACGGGCACCGCCGCCCAGGCCGTGTTTCCCGACACGGCGCGGCTGCTGCCGGGGCAGTACGCGGTGGTGTGCGGCACCACCCGGGCGGCGCAGTTTGCCCCGTTTGGCAAGGTGTACGGGCTCACCAATTTCCCCGCGCTGAGCAACGGCGGCGACCAACTGGTGCTGCGGGGCCCCAGCGGCCGGGTGCTGTTCGAGGTGGCGTACTCCGACGCCTGGTACCGCGACGCGCGTAAGCAAGCCGGCGGCTGGAGCCTGGAAATGGTGGACCCCGCCAACCTCTGCGCCGGGGCCGACAACTGGACCGCCAGCCCCGACCCGCGCGGCGGCACCCCCGGCCGCACCAACGCCGCCGGGGCCCCGCACCCCGACGCCGCCCCGCCCGCCCTGCTCCGCGCCGTGGCCGTGGACGCCCGCACTGTGCGCCTGTTCTTCTCCGAAAAGCTCGACAGCGCCGCCGCGGCCAACCCCGCCCGCTACGCCCTGGGGGCCCCCGCGCCGGCCGTGGCCCGCGCCGCGCCGGTGGGCCCCGACTTTCGGGTAGTGGACCTGACGCTTGCCGGGGCGCTTGCGCCCAGCCGGCCCACCACTCTGACGGTGCAAACCGCCACCGACTGCGCCGGCAACGCCAGCGGCCCACTCCAAGCCGCCGACTTTGCCCTGCCCGAAGCCGCCGCGCCCGGCGACGTGGTGGTAAATGAACTGCTGTTCAACCCCCGCGTGGGGGCCGTGCGCTTCATTGAATTGCTGAACCGGAGCCAGAAATACGTTGACATTCAAGGGTTTCAGGTGGGCGATGGCGGGGCGGGGCTGCCCATGTGCCCGGGGCCCTACGTGCTGGCGCCGGGGCAGCTGGTAGCCTTTAGCACCAGTGCGGCCACGGTGCAGGCGCAGTACCCCACCAGCGCCGATGCCGCCACGCTACTCGCCGTGGGGGCCCTGCCCACCTGGCCCGACGACGCCGGCCTGGCGGTGTTGCTCAGCGCCAGCGGGCAGGAAATTGACCGCCTGGCCTACAACAAAAGCCTGCACCTGCCACTGCTCGCCAGCCAGGACGGCGTGTCGCTGGAGCGCATCCGGGCGCAGGGCCCCAGCTTGGGCAGCAACTTCCACTCAGCGGCCGGCACCGTGGGCTACGCCACGCCCGGCCGCCCCAACTCGCAGGCTCAGGACGCGCCCGGTGGCGGCCAGGAACTGACCGTAGTGCCCGAAGTCTTCACGCCCGACGACGACGGCCAGCAGGATTTCACCACCCTTAACTACCAGCTTGACCAGCCCGGCTACGTGGGCTCCATCACGGTGTACGACGCCGTGGGCCGCCTCACCCGCCGCCTGCTGCGCAACGAGAGCCTGCCCACCGCCGGCTTCGTGGCCTGGGACGGCCTGGACGACGGGGGCCGCAAGGCGGCCGTGGGCTACTACATTTTGCACGTTGAGCTGTTCCGGCCCGCCGGCGGCGAGCGGCGCGAGTACAAAAAAACTGTGGTGCTGGGGGCCCGGTTTTAGGGCCCCGGGCGGCAACCCCACGAGCGCGCCGGCCGCTTAGCTTACTTGAATAGATAGCCTATTTGCAGTTGGATGAGCGCGTTGTGCAGGGCGGGGCCGCTGGCCGGGTCGTTGAGGTCGGCGAGGCCGCCGTTGTAGCGCGCGCTTATTTCCAGGCCCTGCGGCAGCTGATAGCCCACGCCGGCCACGTAGCCCAGTTCGAGGCGGCGGGTGCCGGCCATGTCGACGCGGCTGGTGGCGCGCGGGTCCTGGCCCGGCACGTACTCGGTCGATTCCGTTTTCTGTCCCACCAAGTAGCCCAGCTGGGGGCCCACTTCCGCAAACAGGCCGCCGGGGGCGTGGGCACGCAGCAGCACGGGCAGGTCGAAGTAGTTGAGGCGCAGCTTCCCGGCGAAGCGGGCCCCGTTGGCGTCGGTTTCGTCGTAGCGCGCGCCCTTCTGCGAAAACAGCAGCTCGGGGTGCAGCGAGAGGTAGCCGTTCAGGCTAAAATCGGCCATCGCGCCCGTGCTGAAGCCGTCGCGGTACGAGAACTTACCCGGCGCGTTGCCGCCCGTCACGGTGGCCAGGTTGAAGCCGGCCTTCAAGCCCACCCGCCCGCTGAAGGCGGTGGCGGGGCGGAAGTAATCCACCGGGGGGCCGGCCACCGGGGGGCGGGGGGGCACCGGGTAGTTGCGCCACGCATCGCGGCCGTGCAGCACCACGTCGAGCAGGCCGCCCAAGTCGAGCACAGTGTAGGAGCCGCCACTGTTCCAATTGGGACGGTCGCGGCCGGGGCCCGGGCGGGGCGGGCTGGCGTCGCGGCCCCGGGCGGGGGCCGGAGCCGAGCGCTGGCCAGCATCGAAGAGCCGGGGCCGGGCCGGGGCGGGCGCGGCCGGGCGGGGGGCAGTATCCTGGGCGGCAACGGCTCCAGCCAGGCTCAGGGCGGCGAGTACTAAAACGACTTTTTTCATGGCGCTGGGAGAAATCAAGTAATTGATATGAAATAATTTACCAGGATAGCAAGTGTGTGTTTTTTTAGGCCCCCAACACGGGCCACCGGCTAAAAGGCGACGCCGAACGCAATGCCCGTTCGCAGCCCAAATCCGCTGAACCCGGCCGTGTCGAACGAGCCGCCGCCGTTTGGGTCCTTCTCCTTCACCGTGCCGCCGTTGTAGGAGGGCCCCAGGAACGCATCGAGGGCGAAGCGCTGCTTAAACACCCATTGGTGGCCCACCACCACGCCCCCGCCGAAGGTGTTGAGGGCGGCCTCGTTGGTTTGGGTGGTGGCGTTGCCGTTCTCGTCGTAGGCCTCGTAGTCGTTCTTGAGCGTCAGGTTTTGGTAGCGCAGGAAGGGCCCCACGTAGAAGCCCTGCAAAGCCGGTTTATTAGCCGATAGGTAGAAGCGGTACTCGGGAGTGAGGGCGAAGCCGGTAATCTTGGTGTCGAGCACCGTCCAGCTCGTGAACAGGCCCCCCAGCTCCAGGCTGCTGGCAACGGTGAGCTGGCGCTCGTAGAAGAACGAGCCAGTGTGCACCAGCGGGCTCAGCACGTTCACTTTGACAATATTGGACTGGGCCGAGGCGGAGCCGGCGGCGAGGACTAGGGCAGCGGCGGTGAGGAGCTTTTTCACGGCGATTGGGCAGGGAAATGTGGAAAAGAATGGGGATAATTTTGAGCTGCTGGAAGGCGGCGGTGGGTGGGGCGGGCAGCGGCCGGCGAACCCGTCGGGCGGGGGCCCCGGGCGGGGCGGCGGTGGGGCGGGGCGCACGGGCTAAAGGGCTGAAAAAGTGGGCAGGAGAACCGTTGCAAAGGTGCCCGGCGGCCCCCGCCCCCGAAATCGCCGGAAAGCAGTAATCGGCCCTACCGGAAAACCAGTATTTCGCCGAAAGCCCCGGGCTTTTCGCCGAATTGTGCGCATGTTTGCCGCCCCATGGCCGCCCCCTTTCTCCCTGATTGCTTGGCCCATCGCCGCCGCACCCGATGGGCGCTGCTGCTGCTGGCGCTGCTGGGTGGGGCCCCAGCGGTGGCCGCCCCGGGAACCGCCGCCGACAGCCTGCGGCACGCGCTGCGCACCGCCCCCACCGACACGGCCCGCGCCCTCACCGCCCTGCGCCTCTCCATTGCCTTGGCCGCCACCGACACGGCCCGCGCCGGGCAGTACGCCCGGCAGGCCTTATCCCTAAGCACGACCGCCAGCTTCGGCTATGGGCAGGCCCACGGCTGGCTTCAACTCAGCGCCCTGGCCCTCATCCGCCACGACAATGCCCGCGCCGACCGCTACAGCCAGCGGGCCGAGGCCATTGCTGGGCCCCTGTTTCACCAGCACCCGGCCACGCGCCTGCGCAAGCTGCTGGGGGCCGTGGCCAACAACCGCGGCAACGTGGCCGACCGCCGCGGGGCCTACGCCGCCGCCACCCGCTTCTACCTACAAGCCGCTGATTACCTGGAGGCCCTGCCCGCATCCACCACCCTGCTCACGGTGTACGCTAACCTGGGAAACAGCTTTTTGGTGCTGAGCCAGCCCGCCCGCGCTGCCCGCTACTGGCGCCAGGCCGCGGCCCTGCGCGCCCGCACCGGCCCCGTGCCCGAGCTGCTGCCCGTGTACTTGCAGCTGGCCACCCTGCACTTACAGCGCACCCAGCCCGACAGCGCCTGGCAGCAGCTCCAATTCGCCCGCTCCCTACTGAGCATCAACACCTTGTACGCTGGCGAATTCTACGGCACGCTGGGGCAATACTACTTGCTGGTGCAGCAGCCAGAGCCGGCCGGGCAGGCGCTGCACCGGGCCCTGGGCTACGCGGAGCGCAAGGGCGCGGCGGGCTACCAAGCCCAGCTGCTGGGCCAGTTGGGGCAGCTGGAGGCCCAGCGCGGCGACCTGGGCCACGCCCGCAGCAGTTTGCAGCGCAGCTTGGCCCTCACCGCCCAACTCGGCGACCCCCAGCAACTGGTGGGCGCGCTGGGGGCCCTGGCCCAGCTCGAAGAAGAAGCCGGCCAGTGGCGGGCCGCCCTGCGCTACACCCAGCGGGCCCACGGGCTGCGCGACTCGCTGGCCGGCACCGCCGTGCGCCAGCAGGCCCAGCAGCTGGAGGCCCGCTACCGCAGCCGCCAACAGGCCCAGCAGCTGGCCGCCCTGCGCCAGGCCCAGGCGGCCCAGGCGCTGGTGCTGCGCCAGCAGCGCCGCCTGGCCGCCGTGTACCTGGCGCTGCTGCTGGCGGTGGCGGTGGCCGGGGCCCTGGCCTGGGCCCTGCGGCGCCACCGCCGGCGCCTGGCCCAGCAGCAGCAAGCCCAGGAAAAAGTATTGCTCACGACCCAAGCGGTGCTGCGTGGCCAGGAAGAGGAGCGCCGCCGCGTGGCCCGCGACCTGCACGACGGGCTGGGCGGCCTGCTGGCCACGGTGAAGTTTTACCTGGGGGCGGCGCGCAGCCGCGACGCCCTGCCCGCCGGGCCCGCCCAACTGCTGGCCCAGGCCACCGGCCACCTCGACGCCGCCGTGGGCGAGCTGCGCCGGGTGGCCCGCAACCTCATGCCCGAGGCCCTGCTGGCCTTCGGCCTGGCCCAGGCCCTGCACGACCTCTGCGACGCCACGGAGCAGGCCGGGGCCCTGCGCGTGCAGCTCCAGACCTATGGCCTCGACGCCCGCCTGGCCCCCGCCGCCGAGGCCGACGTGTACCGCCTGGTGCAGGAGCTGCTCACCAACGTGGTGAAGCACGCCCGCGCCCGGCAGGTGCTGGTGCAGCTCATGCGCCACGGCCCCGACCTGCAGCTGGTGGTGGAAGACGACGGCTGCGGCTTCGACCCCGCCGCCCGGCCCCCCGGCGTGGGCCTGCGCAGCGTGCAAGCCCGTGCCCAGTACCTGGGCGGCACCGCGGAGGTGCAGTCGCGCCCCGGCCAGGGCACCACCGTGAGCCTGGAGCTGCGGCTACCAGCCGAGGCCGTAGCCGGGGCCGCCCTCCCCGCCGGGGCCCCCACGGCCACGGCTTCCACCACCGAACCCTTTACCAGTAAATAGCTTATGGAACCGATTCGCGTGGTGCTGGTGGACGACCACCACTTGGTGCTGGCGGGCCTGCGGATGCTGCTTGAGCCGCTGCCGCACCTGGCCGTGGTGGGCACCGCTGCCACGGCCGCCGCAGCCTACGCCGCCGTGGCCACCCACCGCCCCGACGTGGTGCTGCTCGACATCAACCTGCCCGACCAGAGTGGCCTGGAAGTGTGCCGCCGCCTCACCACCGACTACCCCGGGCTAAAAGTACTGGCCCTCACCACGCTGCACGAGAAAAGCTACGTGACGCGCATGATGCAGGAGGGCGCGGCCGGCTACTTGCTCAAAAACGCCTCGCCCGAGGAGCTGGCCGAGGCCATTGCCCGGGTGCACGCCGGCAAAAAGTATTTCAGCGACGACGTGCAGGAACTGCTGCTGCGCCCCGCGCCAGCCGCCGCCGCGGGGCCCCTCATCACGCGCCGCGAGCGGGAAGTGCTGCTGCTCATCGCCGACGGCCTCACCAGCCACGACATTGCCACCCGCCTGTTCTTGAGCGCTCTCACCGTCGAAACCCACCGCCGCAACCTGCTCACCAAGTTCGGGGTTGGCAACACCGCCGCGCTTATCCGCCTGGCCGCTCAGCAGCAATTGCTCTGAGTGCAGGGGCCCGGCGGCTAGGGGCGGGCATGCTGGTTGTAGCGCTGCACCAGAGCTTCTAGCTCGGGCAAGCGGTAGCCTTCGTCGCTGGCGGCCAGGTGCTTGGATAGGGCGGGGTCGTCGGCGAAGAAGGCGGCTAGCTGGGTGGCAAAGTCCTTGGGGCTGACGAGCACGGGCTGGCCGTTGGCGCGCCGCAGGTACCATTTTTCGGGCATAACGAAGGTTTTGCTAACGGCCGGCGACCCCATCACCGGCTGGGGCCCCAGGAAGCTGACCAGCGGCGAGGGCGAGGCCCGCACCAGAAACAGCTCGACGGGCCCGCCCACGCGGCGGGCCGCGAGGTAGGTTTCCATCAGCTCGGAGTACTGGCCCTGCACCTGCATCCACTGCACTTGCTGGGCCAGCAGCTTTTTCATGCGGGGGGCCGGCCGGGCGTCGGGCGGGCCGGGGTAGTACGCCACCAGCGCGTCGAGGCCGGTGGCTGAGAGGGGCAGGTAGCCCCGCAGGCGCTGGCCGTTGCGCAGCCGCAGCGTGCCCCAGGCGTAGGTCTGGTTGCCGTAGCCGCGCACCACGCGCAGGGTGTCGGCGGTGGGCACTTGGGGCGCGAGCAGGGCGGGCCTGCTGCCCAACAGCGCGGCCCACAGGGTGAGGACGGATGCAAGCATAGCAAACGGTAGCGGCCGCGTGGAAGGACCGGCCGCCGCAAACTAGGCACGAAACCTGGCCAATGGGTTCATATGGGCTTTCCCGCCGGTCCCAGGCTCAAAAAATACTGGTTTTCCGGTAGCCGCCGGGGGCCCAAAAAGCGCCCCGTAGCCCCCCGCCCGTCCCCACCAATTAAACCCTGGCCGCCGGGGGCCCTCTTACCGGCATGGACACCACCCAGCAACTTCAGCACTTGTATTGGCGCGCCGGCTTCGGGCCCCGGCCCCAGGACGTGGCCGCCGGCCTGAGCCCGCGCAAAGCCCTGCGGCAGCTGCTGCGCGACTCCGAGCAGTTTGTGCCCCTCGACGCGCCCGCCATGCACTTCGCGGACCCGCTGGGCGCGGTGATGGCCGTGCCCCCGGGGGCTCCCGCTCCGACCACAAACCCGGTGCCCACCGGCATGGTCACCACGCCCGACCAGGCCCCCGCGACGATGAGCGGCAGCCCCGCCGAGGCCGCGCCGCCCGCCCCGGTGGCCGCGCTGCCCCCGCGCCAGCCCTACCGGATGGGCCCCGGCGGCGTGCCCCGGCTGCGCCGCGCCGACCTCACGCCCGAGCAGCGCAAAATGCAAAACCAGGGCCTGCGCGAGGCGTTCATCAACATTTCGACGGCCTGGATGGACCGCATGGCCACCTCGCCGGCCCAGTTGCGCGAGAAGATGACGCTGTTTTGGCACGGCCACTTTGCCTGCCGGGTGCGCCAGCCGGGCCCCGCCCTCAGCCTGCACAACACCACGCGGAAGTACGCGCTGGGCAAATTCCCCGACCTGCTGCTGGCCGTGAGCCAGGAGCCGGCCATGCTTGAATTTCTGAATAACCGCCAGAACCACAAGGGCCACGCCAACGAAAACTTCGCCCGCGAGGTGAT
This sequence comes from Hymenobacter nivis, assembly GCF_006439025.1. Taxonomy (GTDB): domain Bacteria; phylum Bacteroidota; class Bacteroidia; order Cytophagales; family Hymenobacteraceae; genus Hymenobacter; species Hymenobacter nivis_A. Next base: position 296,429 of record NZ_RCYZ01000006.1, on the reverse strand, counting down.
GGAATTGTTCACCCTGGGCCGCGGCAACTACTCCGAGCAAGACGTGAAGGAGGCCGCCCGCGCCTTCACCGGCTGGAGCTACGACGCGCAGGGCAACTTCAAGTTCCGGCCCAACGACCACGACGACGGCCCCAAAACCTTCCTCGGCCGCACTGGCAACCTGCGGGGCGAGGACGTGCTGGCCATCATCCTGGAGCAGCCGGCGGCGGCTACTTTCCTCACCACCAAATTCTACCGCTTCTTCGTGAACGACACGCCCGACCCGGCCCGCATCGCGCCGCTGGCCGACGCGTTTCGCCGGAGTGGCTACGACGTCCAGGACTTGCTGGAGCGGATGTTTTCGGCCGACTGGTTCTACGACCCCACCAACGTGGGCACGCACCTCAAGAGCCCGGTGGAACTGCTGGCCGGCATCCGGCGCACGCTGGGCGTGCGCCTCGACAACGACCGGCCGCTGCTGGGCTACCAGAAAGCCCTGGGCCAGACGCTGTTTGAGCCGCCAAACGTGGCCGGCTGGCCCGGCGGCCGCAACTGGATCGACTCGTCGTCGCTGCTGCTGCGCCTGCAAATCCCGGCCATCCTCTTCAAAAACGCCGATTTCGCCGTGGCCCTCAAGCAGGACGAAAACGACATTGCCCCCAACCTCACGCGCGCCGACCGCACCGTGAAGCCCACCGCTGGGGCCCACCTGCCGCTGGGGCCCCTGCAGCAGTTGCTGGGCGCCACGCCTGCCCCGGCCCAGCCCGCCCGCCTCAGCGAGTTCCTGCTCCAAACGCCCATCCGGCCCGAAAACCTGGCCCTGGTGCAGCAAGCCGCCGCCCAAAACCCCGCGCCCGCCGAAGCCCTGCGCAACACGCTCGTTAGCTTGATGAGCCTGCCTGAGTATCAGTTGTCGTAGCGCCCAGACGGCGCAAATCTGTACCACCAAGCTGTGCTTGGTCTCGCGTACGCTGCCTTGGGGCCCTCGGGCAAGACCAAGCACAGCTTGGTGGTACAGACCCTGCTCCAATCCACCTTTATAACTATCCCTGATTATGCAACGCCGCGAATTCCTCCAGACCTCGATCCTGGCCAGCACGCTGCTGTTCGTGCCCAAAATGCTGCACGCCCTCGACCGGGGCCCCGGGCTGGCGCGGCTGGCCGACGCGCCGGGGGCCCGCCGCCTCGTGGTGGTGCAGCTCGGCGGCGGCAACGACGGCCTGAATACCGTCATTCCGTACCAGAACGACCTGTACTATAAGGCGCGGCCTACGCTGGGCATCAAGGAATCGGAGGGGATTTTGGCCTTGGACAAGGGGCTGGGCTTCCATCCGGCGCTGAAGGGCTTCAAGAGCCTCTACGACCAGGGCTACCTGGCTGTGCTCAACGGCGTGGGCTACCCCAACCCCGACCGCTCGCACTTCCGCTCGATGGACATCTGGCAAACCGGCTCGGGCAGCGCCCAGAACCTGAGCACCGGCTGGCTCGGCCGCTACCTCGACTCGGGGGCCCCCGGCTGCCAGAACGCCTACAACGCCCTGGAAGTGGACGACACTTTGAGCCTGGCCCTGAAGGGCGCCCAGCGCAACGGCTTGGCGTTCAAAAACCCCGGCAAGTTGCACCAGCTTACCCAAAACCGCTTGCTGAGCAAGGTGAGCCGCGAAACCGGCTCCGACCACCACCACGCCCAGGTGGATTACCTCTACCAAACGCTGGCCGAAACCGCCTCGTCGGCCGACTACCTCTACGACAAGTCGAAGGTGTATAAATCGGCCGTGGCCTACCCCAATTCCGAGTTCGGCAAGAACCTGAAAACCACCGCCGAGCTGATCAACTCCGGCGTGGAGTCGCGGGTGTACTACGTGGCCCTCAACGGGTTCGACACCCACGTGCGCCAGCACGAGCAGCAGCAACGGCTCTTCACCGACCTCGGCGACGGCCTGTCCGCGCTGGCCGACGACCTCCAGAAAAACGGCCAGTGGGCCAACACCCTGGTGCTGGTGTTCTCCGAATTTGGCCGCCGCGTGGGCCAGAACGCCAGCAACGGCACCGACCACGGCACCGCCAACCCGGTCTTCCTCCTCGGCGGTAGCCTCCAGCAAAAAGGCATCCTCAACGACGCCCCCGACCTGGCCAACCTCGACCAAGGCGACCTGCGCCACCAAGTCGATTTCCGCGGCATCTACGCCACCGTGCTGCGGGATTGGCTCGGCGCCGACGACACCAGCATCCTGGGCACCGATTTTGAACGGCTGCGCGGGCTGGTGTAGGACAAGAATAGGGCCCCGGCTGCCAGCCGCGCGGTGCGCAGCATGACAGCCGGGGCCCTAATTAAAACCTGTATCCTACGCTACAGCAGCCCCTTAATCCACCCGCCGTCCACCGGGATGGAGGTGGCGGTGATGTAGCTGGCCCGCTCCGAGCACAGAAACGCGGCCAGGGCCCCAAACTCGCGCGGCTCGCCGAGGCGGCGCATGGGGATTTCGTTTTCCCAGCGGGCCTGGGCGTCGGCGGGCGCAATGCCGTCGCGGTCGGCAATAGCCTGGGCCAGGGCTTCGACGCGGGCGGTGCGGGTGTAGCCGGGCAAAATGTTGTTCACGGTGATGCCGAACGGGGCCACCTCGGTGGCCAGCGTGCGCGCCATGCCCGTCACGGCCGCCCGCAAGCTATTGGACAGCATCAGGTTATCTACCGGCTGCTTCACGCTGATGGACGTGATGTTGAGGATGCGGCCCCAGCCCTGCGCCTTCATGCCGGGCAGTACGGCGCGCGTCAGCTCCACCACGCTGGTAAGCAGCAGGCGGGTGGCGGCGTCCCAGGCTTCGGGCGCGAGGCTGTCGAAGCCGCCCGCCGGGGGGCCCCCAGCGTTGGTTACCAGCACGTCCACGCGGCCAAAGCGGGCCAGCGCGGCGGCCACCACCGCGGCGGGGGCCCCGGGCGCGGCCAGGTCGGCGGGCACGGCCAGCACCGGCACGCCGCTGGCCGCTTCGATGGCAGCGGCCGTGGCGCGCAATTCCGCCTCGCCGCGGGCGCAGATGACCAGGTGCGCGCCCTCGGCGGCCAGCTCCTCGGCCACGGCGCGGCCCAGGCCCTTGCTGGCGGCAACCACCAGCGCAATCTTACCTTTCAGTCCTAAGTCCATTTTTAGTTGTCAGTTATTCGTTGTCAGTTGTCAGTCGCTCGCTACCAATTGTTAATTAGCAGTTTATCCACTCACTAACAACGAGCAACTGACAACTAATAATTTAGCGGAGGTAGGCGTCGGTTTTGTCGATCCAGTCTTGGCGGGGCGGGCTGAAAATATCCACGTCGAGCGTGTCTTCCAGCGCCTCGGCGGAATGGGGTACGTTGGACGGGATGTGGAGCACCTCGCCGGCCCGCACGATGATTTCCTGGGCCTGGTCGTCGCCGAGGTGGAAGCGCAGGGCCCCTTCGAGGATGTATGTAATCTGCTCGTTTTCGTGGTGGTGTTTGGGCACCAGGGCCCCCTTTTTGAGGTACACGTGGGCGAGCATCGTCTTGTCGCCGGTGATGAAGCGGCGCGAAATCAAGTCCGTCATGCGCTCCTCGGGCATGTCGTCCCAGCGGTAAAAAGTAACCTGGTCGGTGGGCATAAAATTGGGTTTTGGCAAGTGGCGTGCAACAACAAACGGCCCGCAGCGCCCGGCCAAAGGCAAGGGGCTGCGGGCCGAAAGTAGCGGAAATTTCGGTGGCCGCCGGCCACCGAAACCATGTTAAATGCCAAGGATGGCCCGTTCGGGGCCCTACAGCGGTACGTTGAAGCCGAAGGAATAAATGGCCTGCGCCGAGGTGAACACGTGCGTCACGCGGCCCACTTTGTCGGCCCCGATCCAGGTGTTGGTGTAGTCGGCGAAGGCGCCCTGCACGTCGCCCTGCAAGAAGAAGTACTTGTAGATGTCGAACTTGAGGCCGGCGCTGGTACCCACTACCCAGCCGTGGTAGTGGAAGGGCCCCTCCTGGTGGCTGCCGAAGATGGTGGAGATGGTGTAGGAAATCATGGGGCCCCCGCCGATTTTGCCGATGGCGCTGAGCTGCAAGTGCTTGCCCACGATTAGCTTTTGGCGCTTCACCAGGTTCACCATCAGGTAGTTGTTGCCGTTGGTGTGCTGCAGGTGCACAAAATCGGGCGTCACCAGCGTGTCCTTGTCGATGTAGCGGCCGCGGATGTTGCCGCGCACGTGGATGATTTGGTTGTCGTCCACCACGTACTTCAAGTGGTTCCAGCTCACCTCAATGCCCAGGTCGTGCCGGTCGTTGAACATGTAGCCCAGCGTGGCGTCGTACTGCGGGATGGTGAGGGACTTAAATTTCCAGAAGTCGCTCATGCTGGGGTGGTCGCTGGCGTGCGCGTTCACGAAGGTGAAGTCGTAGTTGTCCGTTTTCTGGTTCTGGAACCGGATGTCGGAGCGCGAGTACCAGTCGCGGTTGTAGCCCCAGCTGAAGTAGAGGCTGCCGCGGTGCTTGGCGCTGGGCGGCAAAATGGTGGTGGGCGTGTGGGCCGTGGTGGCCGGGGCAGAATTGGCCGGCACGTCGGTTTGGGCCAGTACGGGCGTTGCCAGGCCCAGCGCCAGGCTCGATACTAGGGTAAAGAACTTCATTGAACGTTAATAATATAACCGGCCATAAAGCGCCGCCTTAAAAAATTTCCGAAGGTAAGCGGCAAGGACCCCAATTGTTCAGATTGCCGCTCGAAATAGCTGAACATTGGGGAACCTCGGCCATATCGTTCCCGGCGCAACCCCCGTAGGATCAGCCACTACCCTTCCACTTTTCGCAACGCGCTATGAAACCCATCTCCCCCACCGTGCACGGCGTGCTCGACTACGCCACGTGCGCTTTTTTTGCCCTTGCCCCGAGCCTGTTCGGCTTGCACGGGGCCTACGCCACGGTGTGCTACGTGCTGGCCGGCGGCTACCTGGTGGTGTCGTTGCTCACCAACATGCCCCTGGGGGCCGTGCGGCTGCTGCCCTTCCCAGCGCACGGCAAGCTGGAATTGGTGAGCGGCTTCGTGTTTTTGGCGTCGCCGTGGCTGTTCGGCTTCGCGCACCAAAACGAAACCGCCCGCAACCTATTCATGGCGGCGGGCGTGGTGTTTTTGGTGGTGTACTTCCTCACCGATTGGTACCGGCAGGAACAGCTGGCCAGCACCGCGCCGAACCGCGCCGGCGCGCGCTAGGGCCCCGGCGCTACTCCTCGAACACGGCGGCGGCCAGCGCCAGCACGGCGCGGCGGGTTTCCTCGGGCTGCTCGAGGTAGGCCAGGTGGCCGCTGCCTTCCAGAAACAGGGCCGCGGCGGTGGCGGGCAGCGCCGCCTGGCGCACCGAGTCGTCGAAGGGCACGGCCACGTCGTGCTTGCCGGCCACCGTCAGCACCGGAAACGCGGCGCGGGCCAGCACGGCGGTGCGGTCGGGGCGGGCGGCCATGCCGCGCAGGGCCCCGGCGAAGGTGGCGGCCGGCGTGGCCTTGCCAATTTCTTCGAGCAGCTCGCGGGCCTCCACCAGCCGGTCGCGGTTGGCGGGCGCGAAAAGCGGGCGCACGAAGCTGTCCATGAACTTCTCCACGCCGTGGCGCTCCACGAAGCCGATGTTTTTCTCGCGGTTCTGGCGCTTCTCGTCGGTGTCGGGCAGGGCCGTGGAGTTGATGAGGGCGAGGCCGGCCACGCGGCTGGGGTAGCGCTCGGCCAGGGCCAGGGCCACGTAGCCGCCCATGCTGTGGGCCACGAGCAGCACGGGGTCGGCGGCGCCCTTGTCGGTGAGGTACTGCGCCACGTAGCGCGCCTGGGCCTCCATGCTGAAGTCGGGCACGGGGGCCCTATTGGTGCCGTGGCCGGGCAGGTTGGGGGCCAGCAGCCGGTAGCCAGCCGGAAACGAGCGGGTGAAATCGGTCCACACTTCGCGGCTTTCGGCAAAGCCGTGCAGGAAAACGAGCGTGGGGGCAGTGGTAAGGGGTGCAGCCATGCCGGCAAATGTAACCGCCGGGCCCGGGGCGGCGCTTTTGGGCCGGCGGCCGGCGCGCGGGGGCCCTAAAAAACGGCCCGTTTGGCGCGGGTGGAAATAATAGGCCCGCAAACGTTGCCGGGGCCCTGCCGGGCGCGCTGGAGGCTCCCGCGGCGGGCGGCGGCGCGCTGGCCGCTCCACCGGGGCTTGGGCTCGGCTTTTTTGGCTCAAAACCATCGCTTACCTTCCGCGGCAGTACATCGTCCCATTTCTCCAAAACACCATGCCCAAAATCGTTTCGCCGCAGGTTGAATTCAGCTTCCTGCTGCAACAAGTCAAGCAGCACGCGCCCGAAGTTTTCGACCAGAATGGGCACTTCCTCAACCTGCTCGAAGGCCGCTGGCAAGAGCCCGGCCAGCCCCGCGCCTTCCACTCGCCCATCGACGGCTCGGAACTGGGGGCCCTGCCCATGCTCACGCACGACGTGGCCCTGCGCGCCGTGGTGGCCGCCAAGGCCGAAGCCGCCGCCTGGAGCGCCACCAGCCTGGCCGACCGCCAGCGCCGCGTGCAAGACTGCCTGGCCCAACTGCGTCCCCTGGCCGACCTCATCGGCAAGCTGCTGATGTGGGAAATTGGCAAAACCTACGCCACCGGCTTCACCGACATCGACCGCTGCATCGACGGGGCCCAGTGGTACATCGAGAACATCGAGCCCATGCTCGCCGGCCGCCAGCCGCTGGGCCTGGTCAGCAACATTGCCTCGTGGAACTACCCGTTCTCGGTGCTTTTTCACGCCGTGCTAGTGCAGGCGCTGGCGGGTAATGCCGTGATTGCCAAAACGCCCACCGACGGCGGCTTCATTTCCCTGAGCCTGGCCTTTGCCATCGGCCGCCGCTGCGGCTTGCCACTGACCCTGGTGAGCGGCCCCGGCGGCGAGCTGAGCGAGGTGCTGGTGCAGGACCCGCGCATCGACGCGCTGAGCTTCGTGGGCGGGCGCTACAACGGCCGCAACATCGCCGACGCCTTGGGCCAGCAGCACAAGCGCTACATGCTCGAAATGGAGGGCGTGAACACCTACGGCCTCTGGAATTTCTCGGACTGGGACCTACTGGCCCAGCACCTGCGCAAGGGCTACGACTACGGCAAGCAGCGCTGCACGGCCTACGTGCGCTTCGTGGTGGAGCGCCGCCTGTTCCCGCAGTTCCTCGAAACCTACCTCGGCGTGATCAAGGGCTTGAAGGTGGGCAACCCCACGCTGGTGGACGGCCCCGACGACAAGCTGCCCGAGCTGGCCTTCGGCCCGGTCATCAACGCGCGCCAGGCCCAGGACCTGGACCGCCTCTACGACAACGCGTTGCAGACCGGCGCCACGCCGCTCTACAACGGCCAGCTCGACGACAGCCTGTTCCTGCCCGGCCAGGACCGCAGCGCCTACCGCGCCCCGCGGGCCCTGGTGGGCCTGCCCCGCCAGAGCGAGCTGTACTACAAGGAGCCCTTCGGCCCCATCGACAGCGTGGTGCTGGTGGACCGCGTGGAGGAGCTGGTGGGCGAGATGAATATCTCGAACGGGGCCCTGGTGGCCGCCGTCGTGTCGGACGATAAGGAGTGGGCCGCCCGCACGGCCAAGGAGGTGCGCGCCTTCAAGGTGGGCGTGAACGCGCTGCGCTCGCGCGGCGACCGGGCCGAGGTATTCGGCGGCCTGGGCGAGTCGTGGAAGGGCGCCTTCGTGGGCGGGGCCCTGTTGGTGGAGGCCGTCACGCAGGGCAAGGCCCCCGTGCTCGGCCACTACCCCGACGCCACCCTGCTGCCGGAGAAAATCTAGCGGCACACTAAAACGTTATCCACGCGGCGGTTCCGGCAACGGGGCCGCCGCGTGCTATTTTTGGCCCTATCCTAATTTCTATCGGCGATGAACGAGCAACTAATTGTCAAAAACTTCGGCCCGATTAAAGAGGCCACGGTGGACTTTAAGCGGGTAACGGTTTTTATAGGGCCCACGGGTGGAGGGAAGAGTACGCTGGCGAAGTTGAAGGATATATTTCTTTACAAGAGAAATTATTACAGCGATGGCTCTGATAATGATAACGCAAGACTCAATTCATTAGAAGCTTACCAAGAACATTCATTATCTAATTTTTTTACAGACAACACAGCTTTTAATTATTCATCTAGCGCTCTGTCTTTAACATATGAAAATAAGAGCCACGTAGTTAATATAAAAAGCTCCGGAGAATCTTTGGCGGCTCAATCAGAAGATTTAACTGGGCTATTTGAAAAAGCTAAGACAATAGATGAATTTGAGGTACTTCGTCAAGGAATACTGCGTCAATTAGCAGAAATTAAAATAGAAATTCGAAATAATTTTAAAAATAAACCTGATAATCCAAATAAATATTTAAACTGGAATCATCTTAAATTTATATCCGGACAATACCCTTGGTATTGTCCTTCGGAAAGAATTTTTGTATCTTCTTTAGAATACTCCTGGGCTGGCTTATTACGTGATGATATAGGTTTGCCAAAAGGGATTCTTGATTTTGCCAATAACTTCTCCAATGCTCGCAAGACAATAAACGAATTATCTATTCCATTTCTAAATGCAAAATATATACACCAAAATGGGCAAGATTTTATTAAAATCCCTGAAAGCGAAACGCTTTTCCGTCTTTACGAAGCAGCTAGTGGTATTCAATCTGTCACTCCATTATTGGTATTATTAGAACATTTAAGTAATGATACAGAACAGCCGCAGAGTTTTATTATCGAGGAACCGGAGCTAAACCTCTACCCCACCGCACAGCAAGGGCTGCTGAACTGGTTGGTGGAGAAATGCACAAAGGGCGAAAATGACCTGACGATAACTACGCACAGTCCCTATATATTATCAAGTTGCAACCTGCTGCTGGAGGCGTATAAAGTGGCCCAGCTACGCCCTGATTTGGAAGAAGAAATCGCTGCTATTGTGCCCAAAGCTTGTTGGCTGAATCCCGATGAATTTGCCGCTTATTACGTTACCGATGGCACGGTGAAACCCATTACCGACGAGCGCACGCACCTTATTGGCGGCAATGAGCTGGATGCAGTTTCGGGAGATATTTCGGATAGATTCCGCAAGCTACTGCGGCTTAAGAAACAGGTTGCGTAATGCGGGAAGCGTTAGAAAAGCGGTTTACCCATTGCCGCCAGAAAGGTTGTCTGAATATTTACCCCGAAACCGTTTCTTACTATTCCGATCCGCCCGGAGAAGCCTGGGTGGCACGAGTTGCTGATGAATCTTATGACCCGGAGCGGCATTTTCAGTTGCGCAATCCCGATGGGCGCCCGGTGCATTTAGCCGCCATTGACAAATGCTTAATAGGGCGAGTTCAGCCCGCACCCAAACGTTGCGACTGCGTATTTTTTGAAGGGCGTGACGTGTGCTTCGTCGAATTTAAGATTCGCGCCAAAGGCAAGGCCGAGGCAGACGACCGGAACCAGGAAACCCGTTTGCTAGAGGCAGGTGACCAGCTTTTAGCTAGCATACAGCAGTTTGAGCAAGACGACCTGTTGGGGCCCCACCACCGCGTGCGGGCTTATGCTTTCGTTGGATATGATTTATCGTACCCCGCCCCAACAACCACGCTACTTAACATCGCTGAGCTTATCGATTCAAACGTCAAATCCGCCGTTGATTTTGATGCGCGAAACAGCGTGATGTTTTGATCAACAAGGTTATCCACCTATCTAAGGTGGATAACCTTTTAGGGCCCCGCGGCTTGTAAAAGCCCCACGCATTCTATTCTAATTTTGCTATGGCTACCTCCCCTTTCCGCCGCATATTCCAAGTGATTGATGGCAACAAGAAGGCCGTGGGCGACGGCTTCGACGTGACCAGCCCCATGCCGGGGCCCCGCATCCGGCAGCTGAGCCCGTACCTGCTCATCGACCACATCGGGCCGATGCAGATTGCGCCCACGGAGACGCCCCTGGGCTCGCCGCCCCACCCGCACCGCGGCTTTGAGACCGTGACTGTTGTGTACGACGGCCACCTGGCCCACCGCGACACGGCCGGACACGACGGCACCATCGGGCCCGGCGACGTGCAGTGGATGACCGCCGGCGCCGGCCTGCGCCACGCCGAGATGTACGATGGCGACTTTGCCCGCCGCGGCGGTACCCTGGAGCTGCTGCAACTGTGGGTGAACATGCCCAAGGCCGACAAGCTGGTGCCGCCCCAGTACCAGGAGCTGCGCGCCGCCGCCATCCCCAGCGTGCCGCTACCCGGCGGCGGGGGCAGCATCCGCGTGATTGCCGGCAGCTACGGCGGTGCCACGGGGCCGGCCCATACGTTCTCGCCCCTCACGCTGCTGGACTTGCACTTAGACAAGGGCGCCGACTTCGTGCTGACGCTGCCCGCCGCCTACAACGTGGGCCTGTACGTGGTGCGCGGCGCGGTGCTGGTGAACGGCGAGCGCCCCGCCAAAACCCAGCAGCTCGTGGTGCTGGGCTGGGATTCGGCCGACGTGCAAATCACCGCTTCGGAAGACAGCCTCGTGCTGGTGCTGGCCGGCGCGGCCATTGAGGAGCCGCTGGCCACCTACGGTCCCTTCGTGATGAACACCAACGAGGAGCTGATGGCCGCCATCGCCGATTTTGAGAGCGGCAACATGGGCAAGTTTCCCGAAGACGAGTAGACAGGGCCCCTGGCGGCTTGCCTTTTAACTAAAACCGGTCATGCAGAGCGCAGCGAAGCATCTCTCCCGCGCAAGTATTTCAGTTACTGCCGCCGTAGAGATGCAGCGTGCAGCGAAGCACAACCGTTGCGCTTGGTTCGCTTGAGCGGGCGCTTGTAAAACGGGCGTTTGCGCAAGCTCGACCGCAACCCGGCGCGGCTGCGCGGGGTAAGCTGATTCTACCCCAACCTGCTGCGCGCCATGAACGACTTCCTTGCTTCCGCTACTTCCCGCCGCGACTTTGTGCGTACGCTCTCGCTTGGCGCGGGAGCTACGCTGGTGGGCGCCCACGCCCTGGCGGGGCCCCTCGATTGGCTGGCCGGGGCCCCCGCGGCCGACCGCAAATTGGGCGTGGCGCTGGTGGGGCTGGGCGGCTACAGCGCCGGGCAGCTGGCTCCGGCCTTGCAACAAACCAAGTTTTGCCGGCTAGCGGGCATCGTGACGGGTACACCGGCCAAGGCCGCCAAGTGGAAGCAGCAGTACAGCATCCCCGACGCGAACGTGTACGACTACAAAACCTTCGACCGGATGATTGACAACCCGGCCATCGACATTGTGTACGTGGTGCTGCCCAACGCTATGCACGCCGAGTACGTGGTGCGGGCGGCGCAGGCGGGCAAGCACGTCATTTGCGAGAAGCCGCTGGCCACGTCGGCGGCCGACGCGCGCCGCATGGTAGCGGCGGTGCAGAAGGCGGGCAAAAAATTCAGCGTGGGCTACCGGCTGCACTTCGAGCCGCACAACCAGGAAATGATGCGCCTGGGCCAGCGCGAAGCCTACGGGCCGGTGCGGCACCTGGCGGCCGACAACGGCTTTAGTTTGACCACCCCCAGCTGGCGCGTGGATAGGGCCCTGAGCGGCGGGGGCCCCCTGATGGACATGGGCATCTACTGCGTGCAGGGCTGCCTCTACACCAAGGGCCAGGTGCCGGTGTCGGTCACGGCCAAGTTCACGGCGAACCCCGACCCGAAGCTGTTCAAAGACGTGGAGGCGGGGCTCGATTGGCAGTTTCAATTCGCCGACGGCGCCACCGCCGACTGCCGCACCCGCTACACCGAAAACATGGAAGGCCGTCTGCGCATCGAGGGCCCCAAGGGCTGGGCGGAGCTGACGCCGGCCTTCGGCTACGGCGGCTTAGCCGGCAAAACCAGCCAGAACGACGGCCGGCTTGACCTGCCGAACATTAACCAGCAGGCCGCCCAAATGGACGACTTTGCTGCCTGCATCCTGCAGAACAAGCCGACCCGCGTGCCCGGCGAAATGGGCCTGCGCGACGTGCAGCTGCTCGAAGCCATTTACCGCGCCGCCGAAACCGGCCAGAAAGTATCCACCAAAGACGTGGTGCAGCTCATCGACCGCACCAGCGCCGGCAAGTAGCCGGGGCCCTAGCGCGCCTGCCCCGGGAACTTGGCAAACGCCTCGGCCACGCCCTTGTCAATCTGCTGGGCGGCCTTGCGCGACTTGCGCGACAGGATGCTGGTGGTGGTGCCCTGCCACACCTGCTCCTTGCGGGCGGCATCCACCACGTCGATGGTGGCGGTACCCTCGCGGTACTGGCCGATGGGCACGTTTTGGGCCTGCCAGCGGAAGTTGCGCTGGCCGATGTAGTACGGGGCCCCGTCGTTCAAGAAGTTGGTTTCGCGGGTCTGGGTGAGCAGCTGGGTGGCGACGCCGATGTGCACGAGCAGGTCGGGCTGGGCGGCGCGCTGGTAGCCGCGGGCTTCCAGCTCGCGCGTCACGGCCCGTTTGAGGTCGAAGATATTCGCGCTCAGGTCGGCCGCCGTCGAATCCTTCCGCGCCGTCTCGTCCATGAAGTTGTAGGTCTTGTAGCGCGTGAAGTCGGCGTCGGCTTTTTGATCGGTGTTGGTCACCTGCGCCTGGGCGGGCGCGCCGGCCACCAGCCCCAGGGCCAGCGCTAGCAGCGGTATTCTTAGCAATTGGGATAGAAAGGACATGGCGAGGAGCAATTGTAAAGGCGGGGTAGCGTCCCGCAACAGGTACTCTTTAAACGCAGCCGGCGAGGAATTCATTTCTCCGGCGGCGCGGCCACAAAAAGGGGCCCCGCAACTACCGTTGCGGGGCCCCTTTCAATCAGCTTAATAGCTAAAACTAAGCCGCTTTAATTTTATCCAAAGCCGCCATATCTTCCGGCGATAGTTGAATGTCAGCGGTTTTCATGTTTTCCTCCAAGTGCTTCACCTTGGAAGTGCCGGGGATGAGCAGGATGTTGGGCGAGTGGTGCAGCAGCCAGCTCAGGGCAATTTGCTGCTGGGTGGCGCCGTGCTTCTGGGCCACTTGGTCGAGGGCCGCCAGGGCCTCCTTGTTGCCGCCCGAGAGCGGGTACCACGGAATGAAGGCGATGTTGTTGTCGCGGGTGTAGTCGAGCACGGGCTCCCACTTGCGGTTGTCCACCGAGTACATGTTCTGCACCGACACGATTTCCACGAATTCCTGGGCCTTTTTGATCTGGTCCACGTCCACTTCCGACAGGCCGATGTGCTTGATGTAGCCGTCCTGCTGGGCCTTTTGCAAGAACTTCAGCGTGTCTTCAAACGGCACGTTGGGGTCTACACGGTGCAGCTGGTAAAGGTCAATCTGGTCGAGCTTCAGGCGCTTGAGACTGCCGTGCAGCACTTCCTCCAGGTGCTTGGGGCTGGCATCGACGGGCCACTGGTTGGGGCCCGTGCGCAGCAGCCCGCCCTTGGTGCCGATGACCAGGCCCTTGGCGTAGGGGTGCAGCGCCTCGGCAATCAGTTCTTCCGACACGTTGGGGCCGTAGCTGTCGGCCGTGTCGATGAAATTCACGCCCAGCTCCACGGCCCGCCGCAGCACGCGGATGGACTCGTTGTGGTCGGCCGGGGGGCCCCAAATGCCTTCGCCGGTGATGCGCATGGCGCCGTAGCCGAGGCGGTTCACGGTGAGGTCGCCGCCGATGGTGAACGTGGCGGGGTACGTTGTGGTGGTGGTTGCCATCGGAATTATCAGGATAAAGCAGTGGACGCCGAGTAGCCCGGCGCATTGGCTTACCACCGCGCGGCCCACATTGTTTCAGCGGCTGGGCTGGGGCCGGGGGCTATCTGGCCCCAGCCTAGCCGCTGGCCAGCCCCGGTAGATCCAGTGCATCCAATATCTATATATTTTACTGTCAACAAAATATGAAGTTTCTAATTTCAATTTTGGGCTGCCATGCTCTCCTGTCTTGTACCGCCTTGGCAGTGGCTGTGCTACGTGTTGCTTTTTGGTAGCCGATGAATGCGGCCCCGCAGGCACCCAGACCCGGCTGCAAGGGCTGGGCTGCCGCTATGCCTATATACCAAGCGGCCCACTTGGGACCGGCTAGAGCCGTTTCGCGCAGGTGGGGCGGCAGTCAGACTCAAGCTAGCTGGGTAATGGTAATCGCTCGCTGCTGTCCTTGAGCGCCGCGGACACTTAGGTCGCGTTGGACAGGGCACTTGGAAATGACACCATCAAAAGCAGAGCAGTAGATCGTTTTGCAATAGGGTACAATAGCCAAGACACGACGAATCCCATTGCAATTGGATTGTGGTAATGACGCCTATTCTGTTTTTGGCGACTGGTATAAATCCTTGCCATTTTGAAAAAATACCAGCATCGCAATCGTTTGGCAGAAACTCGGCCAGCGAATCGGACCGGTTGCCCCCTTTTCATGCTGCAGGTAGCCGCAGGTAACAAAACCGAGTTAGCCTCCCCGCCCGCTACCTAGGCACCAATACTAGCCAGCAGCTGATTTAGTGCAGCCGTTATCTCGCCAAAATCTTGCCAAATGACAAGATTTTGGCACATAGCAAAGATTGGCAAGGATTTGTCCTACTTGTTCTTAAACACTTCGCAGTTTTGCACCACACCGGATCACGAGTTCTTGGTGCCGGGCTTGCGGCCTTTTACCCTCCTACCCTTTACAAGTCAGCAAACAAATTTGGCCTAAACAGTCACTGCTTCGGGTGGCTGCGTCTCCGTGCCTTGTTGCCTTCTTCACACGCGCCACCTCTGCTAAGCATTCATTTTGCTCCGCTCATAAGTCCGGCTGTGTTGGCCATTTTGGCCATCTAGTCCCGCAGACACACTACCCGCTACGGTACCTCCCTATCGTCAGTAGCCCGGCCGCACTGGGGCCACCTGCATGACGCAGGCTAGCCGCCGACCATTCTACCCCCTGCACGCTGCGTGCACTCTCGTCTTATTGTAAAGTAGTTACCCTGTCTGGCTGTAGTTGCGCAGCCTTCTTTTTTTCTTCACTCCTCTCACTCACGCAAGCTTATGCTCAACTTTTCCTCTATAGTCCACCCGCGGCAAGCGCCGCGCTGCCTGGCCCGCCCCCTCGCGGCGCTGGGGCTACTGCTCGCCACGGCCGGCGCAGTCCAGGCCCAGCCCGCCACTTTTGGCCCCATGGCTACCTACCCCGTCAGTGGCGCAAACAACTTCGTGGCCACCGGCGACCTTAACAGCGACGGCGTGCTCGACCTAGTGAGCACGAGTAACTATAACGTGAACGTGCTGCTGGGGCAGGCCGCTGGCGGCTTTGCGGCGGCCGTGGCTTACCCCGTGGGCGGCATCAACGAGGAGGTGGCGCTGGCCGACGTTAACCACGATGGCAAACTGGATGTGGTGCTGGCTAGCGGCCCCAACGTGCGCGTGCTGCTGGGCACCGGCAGCGGCACGCTGAAGGCCGCTAGCGCCTACCCAAACGGCGCGTACGCAAACAACGCGCCCTCCAATAGCTATAGCCTAAAGCTATACGATGTAACCCGCGATGGCGTTCTGGATGCCGTGACGACGACCGTGAACACGCAGGTGAGCGTGCTGCCCGGTATTGCCGCGGGCACCTTCGATGCGGCCTCGACCTACGAGGCCGGCAGCCACCAGCGCGGCCTAAGCGTGGCCGACTTCAACCACGATGGCTTTGCCGACTTGGCAATCAGCGAAACGGATCAGAACAACGTGTACGTGCTACTGGGCCAGGCCACCGGGTTTGCTAAGCCCGTCAGCTACCCCGTGGGGCAGGTTTCTCCCTTTATCGAAACGGCTGACCTCAACCGCGATGGCCAGCTGGACATCATCGTGTCTGGCTTCTCAGCAACCGGGGTGAAGGTGCTGACTGGCAATGCCAACGGCACCTTCAACGCGGCCGTGGCTTACCAGGCCACGGCCACCAGCACTTTCTTGAGCGGGCTGACTGTGGGCGACGTGAACGGCGACGGCTACCCCGATGTGCTGGTGGGTGACTTTAACCAGGGCAAGGTGTACGTGCTGCCGGGCAGTGCCACGGGTGCGCTGGGCGCGGCCGTGGCGCTAAGCGTAGGCGCGGGGGCTTACGATATTGCCTTAGCCGATATTAACCGCGACAACCGCCTCGACCTAGTGGTGGCCAATTCCGCTGGCAACACGCTCGGGGTTCTGCTAAACACGACAGTTTCTCCGCTGGCGGCTAGCAGCATTATGCCCGCGAGCGGGCCGGCGGGCACGCTCGTAACCATCACGGGCGCGGGCCTCGACCGGGTGCGCGGCGTGCGCTTCGGCACGGGCGGGCTAGGCTTGATTGCGGCCCAGAGCGCCACCAGCCTCACGGTGCGCGTGCCAGTAGATGCCGCCAGCGCCCCCCTGACGCTGGTGCCAGCCACGGGCAGCGCGGTGCCGAGTGCCACGAGCTTTACCTACGCCCCGCGCCCGGCGGGGCTGGTAGCCACCCTAAGCCCGGCTGGGCCACTAGATGTGTGCCAGCCGCGCACGCTCACGGCCAGCGCGGCTAGCCCGGCCTTTACTATCGGCTCCGGCTTCAATGAGATAGTACTGAGCATTGTGGCGCAGGCCAACGGCCAGGTGCTGGTGGGCGGGCGCTTCACCACCTACCAGGGCGTGGCGGCCGGCCGCCTGGTGCGCCTTAACGCCGACGGCACCCGCGATAACAGCTTTGCTACCGGTGCGGGCTTCAACGACTACGTGAATAGCGTGGTCCTGCAGGCCGACGGCAAGGTACTGGTGGGCGGGCGCTTCACTACTTACCAGGGCACGCCGGCCAACCGCCTGGTGCGCCTCAACCCCGACGGCACCCGCGATGCCAGCTTCGTTACCGGCGCAGGCTTCAACTACCCAGTGGAAAGCGTGGCCGTGCAGGCCGATGGACGGGTGCTGGCTGGTGGCACCTTTACTACTTACAACGGCACGCCTGCCTTCAACCTGATTCGGCTTAGCGCCACCGGCAACCCCGATGCCACCTTCGCTACGAGCGCTGGCTTCAGTACTAGCTTCGTATACAGCGTGGTGGTGCAAGCCAATGGGCAGGTGCTGGTGGGCGGCGAATTCAGAAGATACCAGGGCGCGACGGCCAACGGCTTGGTGCGCCTCAACGCCGACGGCAGCCGCGACGCCAACTTTACCCCGAGCATCACGGGGGACGTGCGTTGCCTGGCCGTGCAGGCCAATGGCCAGATACTAGCCGGGGGCAACGTGGGGTACGTCAACCAAGACCCGGCCCACTTGATTCGCCTCAACGCCAACGGCAGCCCCGACGCAAGCTTTAATAACGGCCAAGGTGGCACACAAGACTTTTCTAATTTAGTGAACAGCGTGGCCGTGCAACCCGATGGCAAGGTGCTGGTGGGCGGCGAGTTCGATGGCTTCAGGACCGCGGCGGCCAACTTCCTGATTCGGCTCAACGCCGATGGTAGCCGCGACAACAGCTTCGCCGTCGGCCAGGGGCCCAATGCTAATGTGTACAGCGTGGCCGTGCAGGCCGATGGGCAGGTGCTGGCGGGCGGCTTCTTTACTGCCTATCAGGGCGCGGCGGCTAACAGCTTAGTGCGCCTCACCGCCAGCGGCACCCCCAACAACACGCCCACGCCGGTGGGCGGGGCCAGCTTCAGCTTCGCACCCGGTAGCAGCACTACCAACCCGCTGGTGACGAGCACGCCCGGCACCTACACCGCCACGGCTAGCCTCAACGGCGAAACTTCGGCCCCCTCCAACGCGGTGGTGCTCACGGCCTGCACCTCGCTCGCCCTGCGTGCGCCCGAAAACCCCGCCGGCACGGTGGCCGGCCTGCGCTACCAGTACTACGAAGCGAGCGGCGCCAACTTCACGGGCCTGCCCGACTTCGCCGGCCTCACGCCCAAGCAAACCGGCACCGCCCCCGGCTTCTACGTATCTAGCCTGACCCAGCGCAGCTACGGCTACGCCCTGCGCTACTCGGGCTACGTGACCGTGCCCGCCGACGGGCAGTACACCTTCTTCACCACCTCCGACGACGGCTCGCAGCTCTTCATCGGCTCGCAGCTGGTGGTCGACAACGACGGCAGCCACGGCGCGCAGGAGCGCAGCGGCACCGTCGGCCTGCAGGCCGGCACGCACCTGCTCACCGTCACCTACTTCCAGAACGGGGGCGGCAACCAGCTCAGCGTCAATTACCAGGGCCCCGGCGTGAGCAAGCAGGCCATTCCCGGCGCCAGCCTGCGCTACGTGCCAGCTAGCTTCCTGCGTGCCCCCGAAAACCCCGCCAGCACGGTGGCCGGCCTGCGCTACCAGTACTACGAAGCGAGCGGCGCCAACTTCACGGGCCTGCCCGACTTCGCCGGCCTCACGCCCAAGCAAACCGGCACCGCCCCCGGCTTCGACGCGGCTAGCCTGGCCCAGCGCAGCTACGGCTACGCCCTGCGCTACTCGGGCTACGTGACCGTGCCCGCCGACGGGCAGTACACCTTCTTCACCACCTCCGACGACGGCTCGCAGCTCTTCATCGGCTCGCAGCTGGTGGTCGACAACGACGGCAGCCACGGCGCGCAGGAGCGCAGCGGCACCGTCGGCCTGCAGGCCGGCACGCACCTGCTCACCGTCACCTACTTCCAGAACGGGGGCGGCAACCAGCTCAGCGTCAATTACCAGGGCCCCGGCGTGAGCAAGCAGGCCATCCCCGGCGCCAGCCTGCGCTACGTGCCAGCTAGCGCGAGCACCAGCACCACAAATGCACTGCTAGTCACCACCGAGCGCCTGGGCGCCGAGTCCCTAGCGGCGCAGGCTTATCCCAACCCATTCACTACTGAGGTCACGCTCAGCTTTACGCTGCCCCAGGCCGGCACCTACTCGCTGGCCGTCTACGATGTAACGGGCCGATTGGTGGAGCAATTGCCCGGCGGGCAGGCCGCGGCGGGCGAGGCTCAGCAGCTCACATGGACCACGGCCCGCTACGCCAGCGGCTTTTATTTGCTGCGCCTACGCTCTGCCGCGGGTACCCAGCAGTTGCGCTTAGTCAAGCAGTAAGGCTACCCGCTAGCTGAAGCGCATTAAAAACCAGTTAGCCAAGTGGTGACCTAAAGCGCTTCTCAGATCAGTGTAAATGGTAGCCACACTGGTCAAACCAATTTTTTGCGTCGGGTTAGCTTATCCAGGCAATGGCAGTTTGAATGACAGCTCCAGCGCCTCACGGGTACGGACCTGGGTTGGGCGCAGCCACTTTAATAAGTTAACAATACTGCTTGGTTATAAGAAATCCCCGCGGCTCCGTGCCGCGGGGATTTCTTATAACCAAGCAGTATTGTTAACTTATCGCAGGGCGGGCTCGGGCAGGCCAGCGGGAATGCAGGCGGCCATTTCGCGCACGGCTTGGGCGATGCCGGCGGCGTCGAAGCCGCACTCCTTATAGAGCTGGTCCTGGGTGCCGTGCTCCACCACGCGGTCGGGAATGCCGAGGCGGCGCAGGGGCAGGTGCTGGCCGTGGTCGGCCAAAAATTCGAGCACCGCCGAGCCGAAGCCGCCGGGCAGGCAGCCGTCCTCCACCGTCACGATGGCGCGGTAGCGGCGGGCCACGGACAGCAGCATTTCCTCGTCGAGCGGCTTGCAGAAGCGTAGGTCGTAGTGGCCCACGTCGAGTCCTTCGGCGGCCAGGGCGGCGGCGGCCTTCACCGCGTAGTTGCCGATGTGGCCGATGGTGAGGATGGCCACCCCGCCAGCCTCGCCCTCGTGCACCACGCGGCCCGTGCCCACGGCCACGCGCTGCAGCGGCGTGCGCCACTCCGGCATCACACCCTCGCCACGGGGGTAGCGGATGCTAAAGGGCCCCGCATTTTCGGGCAGCTGGGCGGTGTACATCAGGTTGCGCAGCTCCTGCTCGTTCATGGGCGCGGCCACCACGATGTTGGGCACGCAGCGCATGAAAGCCAGGTCGTAGCAGCCGTGGTGCGTCGGGCCATCGGCCCCGGCAAAGCCGGCGCGATCGAGGCAGAACACCACGTGCAGGTTTTGCAGGGCCACGTCGTGGATCACCTGGTCGTAGCCCCGCTGCATGAACGAGGAGTAGATGTTGCAGAACGGCACCAGGCCCTGGGTGGCCAGGCCGGCCGAAAACGTAACGGCGTGCTGCTCGGCAATGCCCACGTCGAAGGCGCGGGTGGGCATGGCGGCCATCATGATGTTCAGCGACGAGCCCGAGGGCATGGCCGGCGTCACGCCCATGATTTTGTCGTTGGCCTCAGCCAACTCCAGCAGCGTGTGGCCGAACACGTCCTGGTACTTAGGCGGCTGCGGCTTATCGGGGATTTTGGTGAAAATCTCGCCCGTAATCTTGTCGAACAAACCCGGGGCGTGCCACAGCGTCTGGTCCTTTTCGGCCAGCGCGTAGCCCTTGCCCTTCACCGTTACGCAGTGCAGCAATTTGGGCCCCGGAATAGCCTTGAGGTCGTTGAGCACCTCCACCAAGTGCTGCACGTCGTGCCCGTCCACGGGCCCAAAGTAGCGGAAATTGAGGGCCTCGAACAGGTTGCTCTGCTTCATCAGAGTCGCCTTCATGGCGGCTTCCACTTTGCGGGCAATCTGCTGGGGGTTGGGGCCAAACTTGCTGAGCTTGCCCAGCACGTTCCACAGCTCGTCGCGCACCTTGTTGTATGTGCGCGAGGTAGTGATGTCGGTCAGGTATTCCTTGAGGGCCCCCACGTTGGGGTCGATGCTCATGCAGTTGTCGTTGAGCACGACAATCATGTTGTTGTTCAGGGCCCCGGCCTGGTTCAGGGCCTCGAAGCTCATGCCGGCCGTCATGGCGCCGTCGCCAATTACGGCAATGTGCTGGCGGTCAAACTCTTTTTTGTAATCCGAAGCCACCGCCATGCCCAGCGCCGCCCCGATGCTGGTGCTGCTGTGGCCCACACCGAAGGCGTCGTAAGGGCTTTCCGACATTTTGGGGAAGCCCGACATGCCGCCGTAGCGCCGGTTGGTGGGGAACCGGTCGCGCCGCCCGGTAAGGATTTTGTGGCCGTAGGCCTGGTGGCCCACGTCCCACACCAGCTGGTCGTAGGGCGTATTAAAGACGTAGTGCAGCGCCACCGACAGCTCGACCACGCCCAGCGAGGCCCCGAAGTGCCCGCCGTAGATGCTCACCGTGTGCACAATGAACTCGCGCAGTTCGTCGCTGAGCTGCACTAACTGCTCGGGGGCGAGCTTTTTAAGGTCGTCGGGCGAATTTATCGCCGCCAGGAGCGGGCCGGGTTCAACTGTCATCAGAGGCAAGCGTCGGGGTGGGAGGCGGTATGCAACCGCCTGGCCCGCAAAAAGATTGGCCGGCCAGCAGTAAAGGTACGAAGGGGCCGGCGAGGCAGTTGTGGACCTCCGCAACAACTGGCCCAAAAATAAGCTTACGTCGGGACAATGCGGCTCTTGGTCGGGGTTTCGCAAAAAAACCGGTGCGCGGTGCAACCTTTTTCCTCCAAATACGCACTTTGGGGGCTACTCAAAATATATGCAACCGAGAATTCTTCCTTCTACCCTGCTACTAGCCACGGCTTTAGTTGGCACCATTTCTTCTGGCCACGGCCAGCAGGCCCCCGCCCGCCCCGCCCTGCCCGGGGCCCCTACCCGCGTGGCGGGCCGCCTCACGGGCACCGTGACGGACGGCGCCAACGGCAAGCCCGTGTCGTACGCCTCGGTGGCGGTGCTGGACGCGGCCGGCACCCCCGTGAACGGGGGCGTGTGCGGCGACGACGGCAAGTTTGTGCTGCCCGGCATTCCGCCCGGCACCTACACCATCAAGGTGAGCTTCCTCGGCTACCAGGACATTACCCGCCCCGGCGTGGTGGTGCCCGCGGCGGGCGGCGTGGTGGCCCTGGGCACCCTGCCCATGACGGCCGCAGCCCAGAAGCTGGGCGAGGTGGTGGTAGTGGCCCAAAAGCCGCTGATTGAGGAGAAGGTGGACCGCACGGTGTACAACGCCGAAAACGACCAGACCACTCGCGGCGGCGACGCCACCGACGTAATGAAGCGCGTGCCGCTGCTGAGCGTGGACTTGGACGGCAACGTGAGCCTGCGCGGCTCCAGCAATATCCGGGTGCTGATCAACAACAAGCCCAGCACGATTGCCGCCAACAGCATCGCCGACGCGCTGAAGCAGATTCCGGCCGACCAGATCAAGAGCGTGGAGGTGATTACCTCGCCCTCGGCCAAGTACGATGCCGAAGGCTCGGGCGGCATCATCAACATCGTGACCAAGCAGAACAACCTGCGCGGCGGCCAGCTCGGCGTTGACGCCAGCGTGGGCACCCGCTCGGCCAACCTGGGCCTGAACGGCAGCTACCGCACTGGCAAAATGGGCTTCTCGCTCGGGGGCTTCGGGCGCGCCGGCTACAACACGCCCGGCAGCTTCAGCAACGACCAGCTGATTACTAACGTCGACCCCACCAACGGCACGCGCAACCAGACCCGCACCACGCAGGCAGCCGACACGCGCCAGAACCAGCTGTTTGGGCGCTACACCTTTGGGTGGGACTACGACATCGACAAGCACAACTCGCTGGCGGCGTCGGTGAGCTACGGCACGCGCAACGCCACCAACTACCAGGACGCGCTGGCCACCAACACGGCGCTGGTAACTTCATCGGGGGCCCCCACCACATCGACGCGCAACGTGAAAACCACCGACGAGTCGGGCACGGTGGATGCAAGCCTGAACTACACCCACACCTACGAGGTGGAGCAACGCGAGCTGAGCGTACTCACACTCTTCAGCCGCAACAACCGCACCTACAACTTCAACAACGACATCTACGCCGCCAGCGACGCGAGCCGCACGGGCATCTCGGGCAACGACAACCTGAGCTCGAACCAAGAGCTGACGGCTCAAATTGACTACCAGACGCCGACGGTGAAAAACCAGCTGCTGGAGCTGGGCGTGAAGGACATCAAGCGCACCGTCAACAGCGATTACAGCTACTACGGCCAGCTCACGCAGCCCAATAACTCGTTCAACTACAACCAGAACGTGGCCTCGGGCTACGTGGCCTACACGATGAGCCTGCCTAAAGGCTTCACCCTGAAGCCCGGCGTTCGCTACGAGTACACCACCATCTCGGCCGATTTTGGCCAGGGCGCGGTGGGCAATATTCCGAACTACGGCGTGCTGGTGCCCAGCGTGAACCTCTCGCGCAAGCTCGCCAACGGCAACGTGCTGAAGTTGGCTTATAACCGCCGCATCCAGCGCCCGTCGTTGCAGTTCCTGAACCCCAACGTGCAGGCATCGAATCCGTTGATTCAAACCCAGGGCAATCCCGAGCTGAGCCCCGAGTATACCAACAACTACGAGGTAGGCTACAGCACGGCGCTCAAGGGGGCCAACTTGAACTTCTCGGGCTTCGTGCGCAACACCACGGGTTCTATCCAGTCGGTGCGCACGCCCATTACTGATGCACCCACGGTAAACACACCACTGGGCCTCACCTACTTCCCCGGAGCAGTGTACATCACCTACCAAAACATTGGTAATGAAGATGCCTACGGCGGCAGCGTGTTTGTCAGCAAGAACTCGGGCAGCAAATTCAGCGTCAACGGCGGGGTAGACGGCTACTACGCCGTGCTGAACAACGGCATTACCGATGTTGACCGGGCGGCCAAAAACGAAGGTTTCGTGGTGAGCGGCCGCTTGTTTGGCTCCTACGCCCTCACCAAGGTGTGGGGCCTGCAGGCCTTTGCCTTCTACCGCGGGCGCCAGGTGCAGCTCCAGGGCTTTCAAAGCGGTTTCGGCATCTACAGCCTGAGCGTGAAGCGCGACTTCGCCGAGAAGCGCGGCAGCTTCGGCATCGGGGCCGAGAACTTCTTCACGAGCGGCATCAACATCCGCAACGAAATCACGAGCCCCTTGCTCGTGCAGAACAGCACCAACGTGCTGCACAACATGAGCTTTAAGGTGAACATAAGCTACCGCATCGGCAAGCTGACGGTGGACCAGCGCCCCCGCAACCGCAAGGGCGTGAACAACGACGACCTGAAAGAAGGCGGTGACAACGGCGGCGGCGGCCTCGGCGGTGACACTGGCGCCCAAGGCGGCGGCGGTGGCCAAGGCGGCGGCGGTGCCCGCCAGGGCGGCGGCCGGCCCGCTGGGGCCCCCGGGGCCCGTCCGGCCACGGCCGCTCCCCGCGCCGATACGACGCGCACGGCCCCGGCCGTGGTCCCCGCTGGCGGTGCGGTGCAGCCCGACGGCACCGTGGCACCTGCGGCCACGCCAGCCCTGATTCCCGGTGCGGGTACGCCTACCGGCCTGCCGGCGGCCCCTGACCCGGCCAACGCCCCGGTACCCGCTACCACGACCCCGGCCGATAGCTCGAAGACAAAGCCGGCCACCCCGGCCCAAAAGACCACGGTGCCGGTGGGCACGCCCTCGCCGGGCACCACGTCGCCGGGCGGCATCACGCCGGCGGGCAGCCCCGGCGGGCGCCCCTAGCGCCTGGGGCCCCTACCACCGGTTGGCCCAGCCACATTTTGATAACGCCCCGCTGTTCGTCGCAGCGGGGCGTTTTGCGTAGGAGGGGTGTAGCCCCGGCAGATGGCCGCGTACTTTTGCCCGGACACCCCCGCCCCCATGCCCGCTCCCGCCCCCTTGCCGCCCACTGGCCCCGCCGCCGACCAGGACGCCGCCCTGCTACGGCAGCTGCGGCCGTCGCGCATTGTGGTGCCGGCCCTGATTGGGCTGGGCGTGGTGGGCTTTCTGTTCTGGCGCTCCTACAAGCCCGGCGACCTGGCCCCGCTGCTCGACGCCAAGTGGGAGTGGCTGCTCGTGACGTTGCTCGTGCTCTGGGCCCGCGACCTGGGCTACATCTACCGCATCCGCCACATCACGGAGCGGGCCCTGAGCTGGCGGCAGTCGTTCGGGGTGATTGTGGTGTGGGAGTTTGCCTCGTGCGTGCTGCCCTCGGCGGCGGGCGGCACGGCGGCGGCCCCCATCATCCTCACCCGCGAAGGCATCCCGCTGGGCAAGTCACTGGCTTATACGCTCGTTACGGCTCTACTCGATAACTTGTACTACGTACTGATGGTGCCGCTGGTGGTGGCCCTAGCAGGCGCAGGGCTGTACCCGCAGGGCCTGCAATCGGCATTTGTGCAAACGCTGCGGGTGCTGTTTGTGGTGAGCTACGCGGCCGTGTCGGCCTACGCGGGGCTGCTGCTCTACGCGCTGCTCGTGAACCCACGTTCGGTGCGGCGGCTGCTGGTGCGGCTAGCCTCGGTGCGCGGGCTGCGGCGGTTCCGGCGGCTGGCCTACCGCCAGGGCCAGGAAATGGTGAACGCCTCCAACCACCTGCGCGGCGCGGGGGCCCTGTACTGGTGGCGCGCCTGCCTGAGCACGGCCTTCGTGTGGACGGCCCGCTACGCCGTCATCGGCTGCCTCATCGCCGCCTTCGTGCCCATGAGCACGGGCACGTTTCTCTTCATTTTTGCCCGCAACATCACCTACAAAGTGGTGCTGCTGCTGGCCATCACGCCCGGCGGCGCGGGCATCGCCGAGGGCGCGTTTCCCACGTTTTTTGGCCGCTTCATCGGCACGGCGGCCATGACGAGCTTCCTCGTGCTGCTCTACCGCATCGTCACGTACTACTTCTACCTGGCCCTGGGCGTGGCCTACTTGCCGCGCTGGCTGGCGCGGGTGTTCAGCCCGCGCCCGGCTGGGGGCCCTACGGCTGCGGCCGAGTAGCCGGCGCCGCCAGGGCCCCACCGGGCCGCGCGTACGTGTTCCAGAACTCGGGGCGGTACGGCACTTCGGGCACGGGGGTCGCCGGGCCTTTGGCCTTGGCGGTGGGCGCCGGCAGGGGCCCCGCCTCGGGCAGCGGTTTGAAGAACAGTTCGCTCAGGCTTTGGTAATAGAACGGTGCTTTGCCCAGCACGCGGCCCGTGCTTTGGCTTTGGCCCACGCTGCGGCGGGCGTAGTAGCGGCCATTAGGGCCCTTAGCGTAGTCCACCACGTGGGTGGTGCGGTCCGATGTGAATACTTGAGTAAAGACCCGGTCCTTAAGGGTTGCGCGGCCCCGGTTTTTGCGCGCCTCGCCGTTGAAAACCGCCGTATCGACCTGCCACAAGGCCTCGTAGCGCAGCACGGCGTAGTCGCGCTGGCGCACCAGTAGATGGCCTTGGTATACGCCCATCAGGTTGGTGCCGGTGCTGCGGCGGTCGGCCTTCTTGGCGGCGAAGCTCAGCAAGTACACCGCCTCGGGGCCCTCGCCGCGCACGCTGTCGAGCTTGAACACAAAGCGCCGCAGGGACCGGGCCACGAACAGCGGCGACGTGCGCACCGGGTCGGCGGCGCTGGCGTAGTCGCCCTGCACCGCGCTGTAGATGGCCACCGGGTTGATGGGGGCCCCTTGCTGCACCAGTACCCGCCGCTGCTGGATTTCGTAGTTCGTCCGCTCGCCCCCGCCGATCAAACCGCCCACAAAGTGCCGGTAGCCGGCCGGCACGCGCAGCCGGCCCACGGTTTCGGTCTCGTAGCGCAGGGTATCAAAGTTGCTGATGCGGCGGTGCGCGTACACCTCCGTGGCGTAATCTTGCTGCTCGTAGTTGGCCGGGATGTTCTTGATGACGTCCTGCATAATGGCCAGTGGGCTGGGCGGCACCGTGGGCACGCGCACCTCGTCCAGGGCATAGGCCGAGGGCGTGAGCTGTACCGTCAGTTCCTCGTTGCCGCGCGGCGACTGTACCACGGCCGTGGCGTAGCCCAAGCTGCTCACTTGCAGCGGCGTGGGCCCCGGCAGCGATAACGAGAAGCGTCCCTGGCCGTTGGCCGTGGTGCCCTTGCCCTGCCCCGGCACCACCACCGAGGCGTAGGGCACCCCCGCCCGGCTCCGCGCGTCCAGCACCTGCCCGCGCACCGTGCGCACCCCCGACACATCGGGGGCCGCGGCGGCGGCGCGCACCAGGGCCCCGCCCCGGCCGGCGGCGGGGTTGCGCGAGCCGGGCGGCGCGGCACGGGCCGCCACAGCCGCCGCCGTGGTATCGGCCACCGTGGCCGCCGCTAGGGCCCCAGCGGCGCTGTCGGGCAGGGCCAAGTGCGGCGGCTCCACGCTCCGGAAGAACAAAAAGCCGTCCACCACCTCGCTCCAGGGCCCCGCCAGCGGCTGGTAGTCAAAGGCGTAGGTGGTAAGCTGCAAGCCGGGCGCGTCGTGCTTCAGGCTGACGAAGGCCAGGGGCCCGTCCTTTTCCAGTAGCTCGGCCTCCAGGGTGCCGGCGGCGGGCGGGGGCACGGGCGCGCCCTCGGTGCCCACCAGGCCGTGGGTGCCGCCCCCGGCCAGGGTGCCCATTATGTACACCTGGTTGGGCCCCAGGGCCGTTTTTATGGCGCGTCCCATGGGCTGGTAGGCCCGCAGTTCTTCGCTGCCGAGCACCTCCACGTGGTTGGCGAAGTGCGGCAGGGCCCCCCAGCAAATCACTTTTTCGGCCGGGTGCTGGCGCAGGTACCACAGCAGGTTGTCGGCCATCTGGGCGTCGCGCGGGTTGCTGTCGGCAGCCACGAAGGTGTCGGCGGTTTTGGCCCCGGGGTCGTGGGCGGCGTAGTCGCGGGCCAGGGCCCCCAGGCTGCGCAAGCACTGCTGCCAGAAAGCGGCCTCGGTGCGGCGGCCGGCGGCGGGGGCCCCGGCGGCCTTGCGCAGCAGCCGGTCGGCCTGGGCCAGCACGGCCTGGAACTCGGCCGGCTTGGGGGCCGGCGGCACGGCGTAGTGCGCGGCCATGTAGTCCACCACGTCGCCCAGCAGCTCGTAGTCCACGGCGTCGGTGCCCTTTTCGGGCTCCAAGAAATCCTCCAGGTCGTCGGCCAGGTCGTCGCTGTAGTCACCGCTCAGCTGCGGGTCGAAGCCCATCAGGCGCAGGCCATCGGGGCCCAGCAGGGGCCCCACAGCCTGAAACTCCCGGGTGGCCGTCCACACCGGAAACACGCTGCTGGCCAGGTTCTTGGCCACCGACTTACCCGCCGCGATGCTCTGCTGGGCCTTGTGCAGCTCAAAGAAGCCGCTCTCCATTGCCAGTGTGGTGAAGCCCAGGCGCTGCTGCAAAAACGCCGCCAGCCGCGCCTTGGCTGCCAGTACGTTGCCCTCGCCGTGGGTGGGCTCGCCCAGAAATACCACCCGCGCCCCGCCAATCTCCGCCCGCAGAAATTCCAGCTCCGCAAACGACGTATCGGCCGGGCTCAGGCTGCGCAGCGCCCGCGCCGGCACCGGCCGGGGCCCCGGCGCGCCCGGAGTTTGGGCCCGCACCCCGGCGGCCCCCAGGCACGCGCCCCACAGCAGCAACATTCGGAACCACGCCATTCGTCAAGCCAAAAGAAAAGTTTAAACCAAGCAAAATGCCAAACGCAAAGAACCACCTTCTGCGTGTTCGCTGCATTAGCACGCCCACAAAAAAAGCCCCGCGCCAAAATTGGCGCGGGGCTTTTTCAAAGATTTGGGCGGGAATTATTCTTTTTCCAGCATCAGCTTGGCACCGCTCGTGCCCACCAAAGTCAGCTTGTCGTCGGTGAGGGTTTCCACCGTGAACTGGTTGCCGGCGGTGGCGCCCTGGGGCGTCATCGTGATGGTTTTGGCGGCTTGGTCGAAGGTGTACTTACCCGATACCGACTCGGCGGCACTCGTCATGGTGTAGTTGCCGTTGGCAAAAATGCGCAGTTCCTCTTGCTTCTGGGCATCGGTCTGCTTCACTTTGTCGCCAGTGGCGTCGGTTTCTTTGGCGGTCTTCCACACCTTGCTGTCAGTGCCGTACAGCATGTTCACGGCTTCTACTTTGCCTTTATCGTTGCCGCAGGCCACCACAAACAGGGAGAGCAGCAGGGCGAAGCTGGCCAAAAAAGAGCGGGCAACCAGTTGGGAGTTTTTCATGAAAGGGTAGTAGTGGTAATGGGGTAAGGGTGATGCATCGGCCCTTGCCGACGGCCCTGCTTACGGCAAGACAATTAAATAGTTTATTCGACAACTTCTATGCTTGGCCCTGCGTAAAAACCGCCAACTGCCCCGGCACCTCCAGCTTTTGGGGCCCCGGGCCAGATTTTACCCGTTTTCACTTAACCCCCCACCCCCACGCCATGGGCTTGATGGATTTCCTGAACACCGAAGGCGAAAAAAAGCCGGTCGATGCTCCCCAACCCGCTAGCGGCGCCGATGCCCTCTTCGGTAGCAACGACGCAAACACGTACACGGTAGTGAGCGGCGACTCCCTTTCGAAAATTGCCAAAAACCACTACGGCGACGCCGCCAAGTGGCACCAGCTATACGAGGCCAACAAAGACCTCATCGGCAACAACCCCGACCTCATTGAAGTAGGCCAGGTGTTGACCTTACCTAGTATCTAGGTTCTTTTTTGCAGAAAAAAGGCAAGAAAAGCCCGGGCCATTGGTCCGGGCTTTTTTGGGCCCCCGGCAAAAAAAATTGAGCAACCGCTTGCAGAAGCAAAATTTTCGCTTCTATATTTGCCATTACCAACCCGGTACGCTCCCCCTCGCGGCGGTGCAGCGTTTCATCTTATACAGAAGCGGCGAGAGACTAGGCTCTACGACCCGCTGGCAACCTTCGACCGCGCGAAAGGTGCCACATCCTACCCCTCGGCCCCCCGGCCGCTGCGGGAAATATAACCGGAGTGCCATGAACAACCCCCCCGTTTCCCATTCGACCCCCCTTGCCCAGCCGGCCTTGCCGGTGCTGGGCTTTTTGGCGTTGGCCGCGGCCGGCCGAATGCGAATGTGCTGTTGGGGCCCGTGTTGTTGCGGCTAGGTTGATGCTGCGGGCCCTGCCCGCCACCTCCTGCCACTGGTTTTTTGGGTAGCGGCCGGCTGGGCCGCCCCGGGCCGCTGGGCACCCCGCTGGGCCCCCGGCCCACTGCAATCACACGGGCTTTTTTGCTCGCCGGCGCGGCCCAGGGCCCCCGGCTCCAACCAGCTCACCCCTTCTTTTTCAGGATTTTACGGTTTTTCAACCCTCCCTTTTTATGTCCGCTCCCCTGCACTTCGAAACCCTCCAACTCCACGCCGGCCAGGTGCCCGACCCTACGACTGGCTCGCGGGCGGTACCCATTCACCAAACCACCAGCTACGTGTTCAAAAGCGCCGAGCACGGCGCTAACTTATTTGCCCTGAAGGAGTTCGGCAACATCTACACCCGCCTGATGAACCCCACCACCGACGTATTCGAGCAGCGCATTGCGGCCCTCGAAGGCGGCGTGGCGGCCGTGGCCGTGGGCTCGGGCCAGGCGGCCCAGTTCATTGCCCTGAACAACATCCTCAAGCAGGGCGACAACATTGTGGCCAGCTCGTACCTGTACGGCGGCACTTACAACCAGTTCAAGGTGGCGTTCAAGCGCTTGGGCATCGAGGCCCGCTTCGTGGACGGCGACGACGCCGACGGTTTTGAGGCCCTGATCGACGAGAACACCCGGGCCCTGTACGTGGAAACGATTGGCAACCCCAGCTTCAGCGTGCCGGACTTTGAGCGCATTGCGGCCGTGGCCAAAAAGCACGATTTGCCGCTGGTGGTGGACAACACGTTTGGTGCGGGCGGCTACCTGTTCCAGCCCCTCAAGCACGGCGCGAGCATCGTGGTGGAGTCGGCTACGAAGTGGATCGGCGGCCACGGCACCAGCGTGGGCGGCGTGATTGTGGACGGCGGTACCTACGACTTCGGCAATGGCAAGTACCCGCAGTTCACCGAGCCTAGCGAAGGCTACCACGGCCTGATTTTCAACGATGTATTCGGTAAGAACGGGCCATTTGGCAACATCGCCTTCGCCATCCGGGCCCGGGTGGAGGGCCTGCGCGACTTCGGCCCCGCCATCAGCCCCTTCAACTCGTTCCTGCTGCTGCAAGGCCTCGAAACCCTGAGCCTGCGCGTGGAGCGCACCGTGGAAAACGCCCTGAAGGTGGCCCAATGGCTGGAGCAGCAGCCCGGCGTGGCCCAGGTGAATTACCCCGGCCTGGCCAGCAGCCCCCACCACGCCAACGCGGCCAAGTACCTCAAGCGCGGCTTCGGCGGTGTGCTCTCCTTCACGCTGCACGGCACCAAGGAAACGGCCGTGGCCCTAATCGACAACCTTAAGCTCATCAGCCACTTGGCCAACGTGGGCGACGCCAAAACGCTCATCATCCAGCCCTCGGCCACCACCCACCAGCAGCTGAGCGAGCAGGAGCAACTGGTATCGGGCGTGACGCCCACACTGCTGCGCCTCTCGGTGGGCATCGAGCACATCGACGACATCACCGCCGACCTGGCCCAGGCCCTGGCCGCCGCCAGCCAGGCCACGCCCAAGGGCGACGCGCACACCGACGAGTCCATTCCGGAGCCCGCGGCGCAGCACGCGCAGCCGCTGGAGGTGTAGCCCCGCCCCGGCGCATAAAGTACCTGAGGCTCAGGGCCCCGGCAGCCGCCGCCGGGGCCCTGGGTTTTAGCGTTAGACAGGTTTCGACTCCCATATGGCCATGCCCGAACACATTTTTGAATTGCCCGACCCGTTTCCGCTGGAGAGCGGCGCGGAGCTGGCTGGGGCCCACGTGGCGTACCGCACCTGGGGCCAGCTGAATGCGGCCCGCGACAACGCGGTGTGGGTGTGCCACGCCCTGACGGCCAACGCCGACGTGCTGGACTGGTGGCCGGGCTTGTTTGGGCCGGGCTGCTTTTTCGACCCCGCCGATTGGTTCATTGTGTGTGCCAACGTGTTGGGCTCGTGCTACGGCAGCACCAGCCCGCTCAGCTCCGACCCCGCCACGGGCCGGCCGCGCTACCAGGAGTTCCCGCTGCTCACCATCCGCGACCTGGCGGGGGCCCACGAGGCCTTGCGCCAGGAGTTGGGCCTGGACCGCGTCCACACCCTGATTGGCGGCTCGTTGGGCGGCCAGCAGGCCCTGGAGTGGGCCGTGGCGCAGCCCGAAGCGTTTGACCACCTGGTGGTTATTGCTACCAATGCCCGGCATTCGGCCTGGGGCATCGCCTTCAACGAAGCCCAGCGGCTGGCCATCGAAGCCGACCCTTCCTACCACGCCAACGAGCCCGGCGGCGGCGACGAAGGCCTGCGGGCTGCCCGCGCCATTGCCTTGCTCAGCTACCGCGGCTACGACGCTTACGCCGCCACCCAAACCGAGGCCGACGACGACCCGCGCCTGCGCGACTACCGCGCCAGCACCTACCAGCGCTACCAGGGCGACAAGCTCGTGGCGCGATTCGACGCCTACAGCTACGTAGCCTTGGGCCGGGCCATGGACACCCACCACCTGGGCCGCCACCGCGGCGGCGTGTCGGCGGCCCTGGCTACCGTGCAGGCGCGCACGCTGGTGCTGGGAATCACGTCCGACGTGCTATTTCCCGTCAGCGAGCAGCGGGAGTTGGCGCAGGGTATTCCCGGGGCCCTGTACACCGAGCTCGATTCGGGCTTTGGGCACGACGGCTTTTTGCTGGAAACCGTGCAAATCGCGCAGCGGCTGGAACGGTTCTACGCCCCGGCGCTGGCGCAATAGGCCCCGGGGGCCGGGCACATCATTCCCTTATTTTCTTGAACATGACCTTTTCCTTCTCATCGGCCCTGCGCGGGCCGCGGGTCCTTTTGTGCGGTGTGCTGGCTGTGGCTGGGTTGCTAACCGGCTGTGGCAGCGGCAGTAACAGCACTGGCGGCACCGCCGCTGCGCCCGAAACTGTGCGCCTCGACTACGCCTACTACAACCCCCTTAGCCTGGTACTGAAGCAGCAGGGCTGGCTGGAAAAAGACCTCGCCAAGCAGAACATCAAGGTGGAATGGGTGCTGAGCCAGGGCAGCAACAAGGCCCTGGAATTCCTCAACGGCAGCAGCGTCGATTTCGGCTCGACGGCTGGGGCAGCGGCCCTGGTGGCCCGCGCCAACGGCAACCCACTCAAGGCCATCTACATTTACTCGAAGCCCGAGTGGACGGCGCTGTGCGTGGGGCCCAAATCGACCATTGCCACCGTGGCGGGCCTCAAGGGCAAGCGCGTGGCCGCCACCAAAGGCACTGACCCTTACATCTTTCTGCTGCGCGCCCTCGACCAAGCTGGGATGAGCGAGAAGGACATCGAGCTGATTCCGCTGCAACACCCGGATGGCCGCGCCGCCCTCGAAAAAGGCGACGTGGACGCCTGGGCCGGCCTCGACCCGCACATGGCCAAGGCCGAGCTGGAGTCGGGCGCCAAGCTCCTCTACCGCAACCCCGAGTTCAACAGCTACGGCGTGCTGAACGTCCGCGAAGCCTTCGCCAAGGACAACCCGGCCTTGGTGGGCGCCGTGCTGCGCGCCTACGAGCAGGCCCGCGCCTGGGCCCGCCAGCACCCCGCCGAGCTGCAGCAAACCCTGGCCGCCGAGGCCAAGCTAAGCCCGGCTGTGGCCGCCAAGCAATTGGCCCGCACCGACTTCTCCGTCAACAGCTTTGGGGCCCCGCAGTTGGCCACCATCGGGGCGGCCGGCGACGTGCTCAAGAAAACCGGTACCATTGAAGCTAGCGTGGACGTGGCCCAAACCCTGAAGGCGCTGGTCGACCCGCAGTACGTGAACAAGCTACCCGCCGCGCCCGTGGCGGCGCGCTAGGGCCCCGGGGCCCTAGCCAACTGGCTTCAACCTTGATTTTTTTATGTCCAATTCCGCCCTCGTTTTAGCGCCGCCTACCCGCGCTGCGGCCCAGCCGGTGGCCAACCCGCGCGCGCCGCGGCGCTGGCAGTGGCCGCTGGGCGCGGTGTTGCCCCTAGCCCTGCTGGCGCTCTGGGAAATTCTGGCCCGCACCGGGGCCCTGCCGCCCAACCTGCTGCCTGCGCCTTCCAAAGTGTTGGCCACCATTGCTGAGCTGGCCCGCACCGGCGAGCTGTGGCCCCACCTGGGCCTGACGCTGGCGCGGGTGGGCGCGGGCTTCGCGCTGGGCAGCCTGGCGGCCACGGCGCTGGGGGCCCTCACGGGCTACGCGCCGCTGGCCCGCCGCCTACTCGACCCGCTGCTGCAGGGCGTGCGCAACATCCCGTCGCTGGCCTGGGTGCCGCTGTTCATTCTCTGGATGGGCATTTACGAAACCTCGAAAGTGGTGCTCATTGCCGTGGGCGTGTTTTTCCCGGTGTACCTGGGGCTGATGAGCGGCGTGCAGGGCGTGGACCGCAAGCTGGTGGAAGTGGGCCGCATGTACCGGCTGTCGGGGCTGGAGTTGGTGCGGCGCGTGTTTCTGCCCGCCACGCTGCCGGCCTACCTGGTGGGCCTGCGCAACGGCCTGGGCCTGGGTTGGATGTTCGTGGTGGCCGCCGAAATCATGGGGGCCAACAAAGGCCTGGGCTTCTTGCTGGTGGACGGCCAGATGACTGGCCGGCCCCAAACCATCCTGGCCAGCATCCTACTCTTCGCCGTGCTGGGCCGCACCACCGACGCCGGCTTGGCCTGGCTCAGCCGCCGCCTGCTCCGCTGGCAAGACACGCACGGCAGCGGGCCAAGCTGAGGAACGCGGCACCGCGCAGGATGAAAGCGGCCGTGTCGCCTTCCCGCCCCGCGGTGCCACGCCCCCTTCGTTCTCCACATCTCCACAATCTTTTCCACATTCTTCCCCTTCAACCATGCTGCGCATCGAGCACCTTGGCAAGCAGTTTGGGCCCCAGGTGGTGGCGTTGCACGACGTGAGCCTGCAGGTGCAGCCCGGCGAAATCGTGGCCCTGGTGGGCACCAGCGGCTGCGGCAAAAGCACCCTGCTGCGCATCGTGGCGGGGCTGGAGGCGCCCGGCACCGGCCGCGTGCTCATCGACGGGGCCCCCGTGGCGGGGCCCCACCCGGCGGTGGGCTTCCTGTTTCAGGAGCCGCGGCTGCTGCCCTGGCTCACGGTGCGCCAGAACGTGGCGTTCGGCATTGCCCACCTGCCCGCCGCCGAGCGCGCCGCCCGCAGCGCGGGGGCCCTGGCCCGGGTGGGCCTGGCCGATTTTGCCGACGCGTGGCCGCGGCAGCTCTCGGGCGGCATGGCGCAGCGGGCGGCCATCGCGCGGGCCCTGGTGGCGCGGCCGGGCCTGCTGCTGCTCGACGAGCCCTTCAGCGCCCTCGACCCGTTCACGAAAATGGACTTGCAGGAGCACCTGCTCGGCATTTGGGCCGACGACCGCCCCACCCTCGTGCTCGTCACCCACGACTTGGAGGAAGCCCTCGTGCTGGCCGACCGCGTGGTGGTGCTGCGCAGCCGCCCCGGCCGCGTGCACCACACTTTCAACGTGGACCTGCCCCGCCCCCGCCGCCGCACCGCCCCCGCTTTCCAGGCCCAGAAGCAACTGCTGCTGGAGGCCCTGGGCGTGGCGGCGTAAGCGCTCCAGGGAATTCCTATTAGAGCAGGCGGCGATTATTTGCCTTCTCCCCGTTGGTACCAGCTTGCTAGTTGGCGGTGAACCGTCTGCTCGGAAGTGGTATCGGCCAGCAATTGCTGGTAGGTCATTTTCTTAACGTCCAGGCAATAGGTGGTGAGGGCGAGGTAGCCCGCATATTCACGGCTGGCGGTGGTGCCGTCGGCCAAGGCTATTCCCCACTCGTGCGGCGCTGCTTGCTGCGCTTGGCGCAGTTGCTGGACCTGCTGGCGCAAGGGCAGGTAATTGGGGCCCCGGCGGGCGACGTACTCCGCGTAGCCTTCCAGTTTCCACATTGGGTGCTGCGGAATGAGTGGGTTCATTTGCCAGATGCCCAACCGGCGCAGCTGGTAGCAATGGGCCGCTTCGTGGGCGAGCAGTTGGACGAAATCCCATTTGTACCCATTCAAAGCCACGTAGTTGGCTTGAGGATTCGCCTCCCCGTTGAGCACAACGCTGCGGTAGATGCTCCACCCAAACGCGGGGCCCCGCAGCTTCTCCACTAGGCCGGGGTACGCCGACCCGTCGTTCAGGCAGATGTTCAGGCGGAGGGTTGGATCGAACCAGCTGCTTTGCTGATCTATCGCCCGGGCCTGCTCCAGGCGCGGCAGCAGCGCCGGGTCCAGGGGGCGGTTGTGGTAAATGGTGTAGTGGGGCGTCGCCGTCCGGTTGGCGTACAAGAAGCCCGGGTTTAGAACCAGCAGCGCGGTGACCAGCAGCAGCAACGCGCCGGAAGTCAGCAGGGAAAAAGCCCACTTCTTGGGAGTGCTCATGCCAGCGTGACTTTTTGGCCCGTGCGGGCCGCTTGGTAAATGGCCTCGATTACGCGCATGTCCTTGCGGCCTTCCTCGCCGGAGATGTGGGCGGGCAAGGGCGTTTTGGCCAGGATGTGGGCGGCAATGTCGTCGAGCTGCGCCGCCTGTTGGTTGACCACCGGAAAATTGAACGCCGCTTGGCTGGTGCGGCCCTTGAAAGGCCCGTAGCTGAGCGCGGGCTCCAGCTCAAAAAAGCCTTCGTCGGCAGTGGCAAAGAACCGGTCGATGTTGCAGTTGGACGTGCTGGAGGAGGTGCAGACGGCCCCGCTGGGGAAGTAGAGCTGCCAAGTAATGTTTTCTTCCACCTCTTTGAATAGCTGGGGCAGGGTGACCGGCCCGAACTGGGCCGTTACCGCGCTGGGTTCTTCGCCCAGCGTGTAGCGGCCGGCTTGCACGCAGTACACCCCCAGGTTCATGAGGGGCCCGCCGCCGGCCAGCGCCTTTTTCAGGTGCCAATCGTCGGGGCTGATGCCTTCGAGCCGGTAGCCTAGCGAAGCCTCAATGAGGCGCACCTGGCCAAATACCTTGCCCTGGCCCAGCCGTTTCAGCTCGATGTGGTGGGGGTCGTAGTGCAGCCGGTAGCCCACCGCCAGCTGCACCCCCGCCTTCTGGCAGGCCTCGATCATTTCCCGGCAGTCCTTCTCCGTGAAGGCCATCGGCTTCTCCACAATGACGTGCTTGCCTGCCTTGGCGGCCCGCAAAACGTACTCTTTGTGCAGCCCGTTGGGGAGAGTGATGTACACCAAATCGATGGCCGGGTTGGCGCTGATTTGGTCGAAGGTTTGGTAGGTATAGCTGTTTTTGTCGGGGATGTTGTAGGCCCGTTTCCACTCCGCCGCCTTGGCGGGGGTGCCGGTCACGATGCCCGCCAGGCGGCAGTGCTGCGACGCCGCCAGCCCGGTTTTGAGCACGTTGGCGTAGCGGCCCAGCCCGCAGAGGGCGATGTTCAGTTGCCGGGGGGCCCCAAGCGGCGCCCGCGCAGGCGCCATGGCCGCGAGGGGCGGCAGCGCCACCGCGGCCCCCAGCCCCCAGCCCATTTGCTCGATGAAGTTGCGCCTCGAATAAGTGCCCATGCTCGCTAAAAGGTCTTCGGTTATCCGAAAGGTAATTAGCCGTTCCGTTCCTTCGTGAGCAGGGCGCGCAGGTTTCCGGCGCAAGTGCCGGCAGCTATTCAAACACAATGCGCAGCGTAGCCTAGCCGGGGAAGCGCCGCGAGCATGCACTATCTAGTTAATATCTACACAATGAATCGTTTATTCGAATGAACGGTCTTCGCAGCTGGTCGAATCAGCCACGGCGTCAAGTTCTCCCGGCGTGGGCGGTTGCGCGCTGCTGGGCTGCGGCCGCGTGGCCAGCGTGGCACTGAGCGCCTGCGCCTCCGCTACCACCTGCGCCGGGTAGTGCAGGCGCGCCAGCAACCGGATGGCATTGCGCGTGGTGAGCGGCCCGGCTTTGAGGCGGAAGTCGAAATACCAATCCTCATCCGTGACCGTCTCGCAAAAGTGGTATTCGACGAAACTCGATTGCAAGAGGGCCCCCAGCTCGCCGTCGTGGGTGGCCGCCACTACCCAGCTGCGCGGCTGCAAGTAGGCCAGCACGGCCTTGTTGGCGGCGATGCGTTCCTGCGTGTTCGTGCCCTTAAACAGCTCGTCGAGCAGCAGCAGGTAGCTACCGAGGGCCGCGTCGCAGGCCAGCAGCAGCTGCCGCATGGTTTCGGCTTCTACCAAGTAATAACTTTTGCCCGTGGGCAGGCTATCGGCCAGGCTGAGGCTGGTGAGAACGCGGCAAAAAGGGGCGCGGTAGGCAGTGGCCGGGCACGAAGCTATCGTCTGGGCCAGCAGGGCATTTACGCCCAGCGTGCGCATAAAGGTAGTTTTACCCGCCATGTTCGAGCCGGTGAGCAGCACGCCGGGCCCGGCTAAGGTGAGGTCATTCGGCACACACCCTGGCACCAGCGGGTTGTAGGCCGCTTGCATCTGGATGCCCTCGGCCGCCGGCCCAAAGTGGGGCACGCAGGTGGCGTGGCGCTGGCGGAAGCTAGCCACCGCCAGGGCGCAATCGACGTAGCCCACGGCCTCAAAGACCGTCCGAATCGCGGGCGCGTGCTGCTGCACCGCCACCCGGCAACGGGCGTACAGCAGCACGTCGAGCAGCAGCAGCATCTTGAGCAGGTCGAGCACCAGCGAGACGGCGGCAGCCATGTCACTTTGCAAAGTGGCTTCCACATTAAAGAACGTTACTTGCCGCACGAGGGCCCCTAGTTGGGCCAGGGGCACGGCCAGCAACTGCAGCGGCCGCAGAGGCAGGGCTGCCCGGTGCAGCGCTCGGCCTGCCCGACGCAAGCGGCCCAATTGCAGCAGCGGGCGAACAGTGCGCTGAATCCGCGGGCGCTGCCAGAAATGAAACACCGCATTGGTGAGGGCAAACGCCAGCGTACCCAACCAGAGCGCGGGCAGCCAAAAGCCCCCAAGCAACGTGGCCAGCAGCCCCAGCGCGAGCAGCGGCGCAAAGCGCGCGCCGGGCAGCGTGGGCAGGGGCTCCCCCTGCAGCAAATCGGTCAGGTAGTACGCCTCGTGGGCCGTCAGCTGGTCTAGGGCGAGCAGGGCTTGCCCGCGGGCCGCGGGTTGCTGCGCCAGCAGGGTGGCGGCGGCATCAAACTCGTGCAAGGCAGCCTCGTCGGCGAGTGGGCTGCGCAGGCGGTGGTACAGGCATTGCTGGCCGACCGGGCTCACCGTGGCATCGAGCAGTCCGAAGAGCAATTCGCCGTTCAGGTCCTCCCAGGTTTGGTCGGGCAAGCGCTGGTACGCGGGCTCGTGCTGCACCTGGTTGTAGTAGCGGGCCACCACGGGGAAGTGGCGGGAGCGTGCAGCCGGCTGGTGCCAAGCCGCCTC
The DNA here is from genome assembly GCF_006439025.1 of Hymenobacter nivis. Classification (GTDB taxonomy): domain Bacteria; phylum Bacteroidota; class Bacteroidia; order Cytophagales; family Hymenobacteraceae; genus Hymenobacter; species Hymenobacter nivis_A. The sequence goes on along the minus strand of NZ_RCYZ01000006.1, from coordinate 257,497 downwards.
CAAGCGGCGCAAGCGCTTGCGGGAAGAAGTCCACATGAGGAGCAGGGGCAGCTACCCGGGCGTGGGGGGTGAGGTGGTACCGCGGGTAGTTGCGGGCCGCGCAAAAAGTAGCTCAGCAACCCTCATCAAGGAAAGTACCACGTTGGGCGTAGCAGCTAGCCGGGCCAAAACCGCCGCAGTTCCAAGCCGTACCCAGCAAGCAATATTATTACTAGTGAGCCTTTTACACGATCAGGAATTAAGTACTTGACCGCCCTGGGGCCCCAGACGCGCTGTTCCGACAATTTGTCTTAGGCCCCAGGTTTTCGAAAGCCCTGTGCTAGCATTTTGTCCAGGGCCCTATTTTTTAGCCGCGCGCCGGCAGTGCCGCGGCGCTACTCGAACACGATGCGCAACGGGGCCTGGCCCGGGAAGCGCAGCGAGTACACGCCGGCCGTGAGGGCCCCGCGCGCCACGCGCAGGTCGGCGGTGCGGGAGTCGAGGCGGCGCACCACGCGGCCGGTCATGTCCAGCAGTTGGGCTTCGCCGAGCTGGCGCCAGGCGGCGGGGATGCTGAGCTGCACGGCGTCGGTGGCGGGGTTGGGGTAGGCTTGGGCCTGGGGGCCCTGGGCGGTGGCGCGGGCGGCCAGCACGGTGCCGGTTTGCCGCAGCAGGGGGCGCAGGAAGTCGCGCATCGTCCAGAACGCCGTGTCGGCGTAGGCGGCGTTGGTTTCGAACGGGATGTGGCCCGCGCCCTTGAGGGTGCGCAGCGTGTTGGTGATGCCCAGGGCCGCGGCGCGGGGGTTGAGGCGGCCGCTGCCGTACACGTACTTGGGCGGCAGGCTGGACCCGATTTTACCCTGGAGGTACGGCACCGTGCGGTCGGCGGTGCCGTGCACGCTGCACAGCGGGGCGTTGCCGGCCTCGATGTAGCTGGGGGTTTGGGTGGCGCCGCTCAGGTTGAGCACGGCCAGCGGGAGGCTGCTGTAGCCGGCGTTGCCGCTCTGGCCTTCCACGCCGCCCAGGCTGGCAATGTTCGCGTAGGCCGGCACTTCGCTGTCTTTGTCCAGGTAGCCCACTTCGAGGGCCGCGAAGGCCCCGGCCGACGAGCCACCCACGGCGATGTAGTTGGGGTGCGCGCGGTAGGTTTTGGCGGTGGCCGCGTCCTGGCGGAAAAAGCGCACGGCCGCTTTCAGGTCCTGGCCGCCCCGGATGGCAGCTTGCGCCAGGCCCACCGTGTCGGTGAACGCCAGCGGGAAGCCCGTGAGCGGAAAGCCCAGCCGGTACTCAATGCTGGCCGTGACGTAGCCGAGCCGGGCGAGCCGGGTGCACACGGCCACCATGTAGGGGTCGACCCTGGAGCCCAGCAAGAAGCCGCCCTGGTGGGCAAAAATGATGACCGGCCGGCGCTTCACCGTGTCGCCCTGCGGCTGGTAAATGTCCATCAGCAGCGTTTGGGTTGTGCCGGAGAAGGTGGGGGCCGAGCCGTAGGTCACGTTGCGGGTCACGTCCACGTTGGCAAACACGGGCTGGTAGTAGCGGGCGCGGGTGGTGTCGATTTGGGCCATGGCGGGGGCCCCGGCGGCCAGCAGCCACAGCACCACTAAGAGTAAGGTTGCTTTCATTATCAGAAGAAAAAAGCGTGAATAACCAAGATTAACGACCTGTGGAGCTGCTTATTGACTACTCCGGCCGCAAGGTGGCACACGGCAGGTAAATAACGGCTAAAGCGCCGCCGACGCTTAGCGCCGCCGGCGCAGCGCCCGGGCCACGGCGCCGGCCACCACGCCGCCCACCGTGTACCACGCCACGGTCATGGCTTGGGTTTGGGGGGTGCGGGCGCTGGGCGCGCTGCCCAGGCCCAGGGGCCCCGGCAGCACCACGCCGCCCACGCCGGCGGCCAGGCCCAGCAGCAGGCCGCGCCGCTGGGCGTGTGGGCCGCTGCCCACCAAGCTGTAGTAGAGGGCATTGCCAGCAATATCGCCGACCATGGTGAGGAAGTAGGCTTCTTGGTCGCCGGGCTGGTCGGCGTCGGCTTTGGCCAGCAGCTGGCGCAGGGCCCGCTCGCCGAGCAGGTCCATGCGGGGCGCGTCGTGGGGGCGCAAGCGGCGCACGGTTTCGTGGAGGGCGGTGAGGACCAGGGCCCCGGCGAGGCCGGCGGCGAGGGAAGGCAGGATTTTCATAGCGGAAGCAGTGGGGTGCCTGGGGCAAACGGGGCCCCGGCGGGCGGGGTTGCCGCGGGCGGGGCGCGGGGCGGCCGTTATTTTGCGGGCCCTTTTCCCTGGTTTCGTTATGCCGATTCTCTTTCCGCCGCCGCTGCAGGCCGGCCAGCGCGTGGCCATTGTGGCCCCCGCCCGCAAAGTGCCGCCCGCCGACCTGGCCGGGGCCCTCGCCACCCTCGCCGGCTGGGGCCTGGAGGTGGTGCTGGGCGCTAGCATCGGGGCTGCAAGCCACCAGTTTGCCGGCGACGACGACCTGCGCCGCCGCGACTTCCAGCAGCAGCTCGACGACCCCAGCATCCGCGCCATCTTCTGTGCCCGCGGCGGCTACGGCACCGCCCGCATCGTGGACGGGCTTGACTTTGAGCAATTTGCGCAGCATCCGAAATGGGTGGCTGGCTTTTCCGACGTCACCGTGCTCAACTGCCACTTGCTGCGCCGCGGCTTCGCCAGCCTGCACAGCCCGGTGCCGGTGCTCTTCAACCAGCCCGGCGGCGAAGAGGCGCTGGAAAGCCTGCGCCACGCCCTGTTTGGGGCCCCCGATGCCGGGCTGGTGGCCCCGGCGCACCCGCTGAACCGGCCCGGCACGGCCACTGGGGCCCTAGTGGGCGGCAACCTGAGCCTGCTGCACACGCTCACCGGCACGGGCTCGCAGGCCAGCTTTGCGGGCCGGATTCTGTTCCTCGAGGACCTCGACGAGTACCTCTACCACATCGACCGGATGCTGTTGCACCTGCACCGCAGCAGCCAGCTGGCGGGCTTGGCGGGCTTGGTGGTGGGCCACTTCTCGCAAATGCACGACAACGCCGTGCCCTTCGGCCACTCGGCCTTGGAAATCATCAACAACTACGCCCAGCTGTACAATTTCCCGGTCGGCTACGGCTTCGCCGTGGGCCACGAGGCCGATAATAGGGCCCTGGTAGTGGGCCGCGAAGCCACCCTAACGGTAGATGCTGCCGGCGCCCGGCTGACGTATTCTTGAGCCAGCGCTGGCCAGCCTTTCACAAAAAAAGCCCCGCGTTGGCGGGGCTTTTTTCTTATAAAATGCAGTAGCTCATCAGTCCACGTACAGGGTTTGCAGCATCGTTTGGCCCACCGCTTTTAGGGTTTTGCGGTCGATGATGCTCATGTTGTCGGCGGTGGCGTGGTGGTAGGCGGGGAAGATGTCGACGCTGTTGTTGTAGTGGTAAATGTCGATGGTGGGCACGCCGGCCTTGTTGGCGTACACGTGGTCGTCGGTGATGCCGCCGGTGTCTTGGTAGCGGAAGTAGTCGGAATAGCCGAGGCGGGCGGCCGTGTTCCAGATTTTATTTAGGGGCCCCAGGGCATTTTCGCGCGAGGTACCTTCGCGGGTGAAGACGCCGCCCTTGGCGCCCACCATGTCGAGCAGCACGCCGTACTCGGCCTTGTAGTTGGCGGGCAGCAAGTGCGCGGCCCAGTACTGCGAGCCCAGGCACCACGACGAGTTGCCGTTGGTTTCGTCCAGCTGGTCCTTCAAATCGGCCTGGGTGGTGGTTTCGTAGCCCCAGTCCTCGGCGTCGAAGAAGATGAAATCGACGCCCACGGCGGGCGCCAGGCTGTCGGGCTGCTGGCTGAGCACGCGGGCCATTTCCAGGCCCACGGCCACGGCGCTGGCCCCGTCGGAGGCGCCGTCCATGGGCGCGTTCTTGTGCACCTTGTCGGCGTCGGCAAACGGGCGCGTGTCCCAGTGGCCGAAGATGGCCACCCGGCGCGCGGCCTGCGGCTGGTACTGGGCAATGATGTTGCGGCCGTGGATGCTGGTACCGTCAAACGTCATGGCGTCGAACGGCTGCTCCAACACCTTCAGCTTGTAGCTTTTCAACTTGGCCACCAGCCAGTCGCCGCAGGCAATGTGGGCCTTCGTATTGGGCACCCGGGGCCCAAACGCCACCTGCTTGGCCGTGAAGGCGTAGGCCGAATCGGCGTTGAATACCGGGGCCTTGGGCAGCGCGGCCTCGGGGGCGGCGTCGGTGCCGGCGTCGGGGGTTTTGCTGGGGCAGGCGGTGAGCAGCAGCAGGCCCGCCAAAGCGGCCAGGGGAAGGCGAAGGGAACGCATGGGTTGAATTAATCAGGTCAAGTCGGGCAGCGGAACAGTCATGCGGAGCCCAGTGGCGTTGAAGCACCTCCGTCGCAGCAGCAACCCTGATTGGTGGCGCAGTAGAGATGCTTCAACGCCGCTGCGCTCCGCTCAGCATGACGGCCTTTGGTACAGATTTTACGCTTGTGGCAAATTTCGCGCCGGGGCCCTACTCTTCGCTGTAAGCCCATTCCACGCCGGCCTTGGTGTCTTTGATGACGATGCCCTGGTCTTTGAGGGCGGCGCGAATCACGTCCACTTTGTCGTAGGCTTTGTCGGCCTTGGCTTCGGAGTAGAAGCCCAGGGTGAGGGCCAGCAGCTCCTCGGCGTTGGCGCGGGGCTCATCGCGCAGGCCCAGCACGTCGGCCACCAGGGCCCGGTAGGCGGCGGTGGCAGCGGCCATGGCCTCGTCGGACACGGCGGCGCGGGCGGCGGGCGTGGTGGCCAGCGCGTTGAACTTGCGCAGCAAGTTGAACAGCGCCGCAATGCTGCGGGCCGTGTTCAGGTCGTCGTCCAGGCCCACCCACAGGTCGGCGGTGAGCTTGGCCAGCTCGGCGTCGCCGGCGGCGGTGTCGGCTGGGGCCCCATCAGCGGCGGGCGCGGCGGGGGCTTCCAGCTTGGCCAGCAGGCGCAGGCCGTTCATCAGCTTGCGGTAGCCTTTGCGGGCGGCTTGCAAGGCATCGTCGCTCACGTCTACGGGGCTGCGGTAGTGGGCTTGCAGCAGGAAGAAGCGCACCACCATGGGCGAGTACCCCTGGCTGAGGCCGCCGGTGGGGCCCACAAACAAGTTGGTGAGGGTAATGAAGTTACCCGTCGACTTGCTCATTTTGGCGCCGCCTACGGTAATCATGTTGTTGTGCATCCACACGCGGGCCTCGTCGGTGTGGCTGTGGCTGCCCTGGCTCTGGGCAATTTCGCACTCGTGGTGCGGAAACATCAGGTCGAGCCCGCCGCCGTGGATGTCAAATTCAGCGCCTAAGTACTTGCGGCTCATGGCTGAGCACTCGAGGTGCCAACCAGGAAAACCATTTCCCCAGGGCGAGGGCCAGCGCATGATGTGCTCGGGCGAGGCGTTTTTCCAAAGGGCAAAGTCGAGCGGGCTGCGCTTCTCGTCCTGGCCGGCCAGCGTGTCGCGGGTGCCGGCGAGCTGGTCCTCGATGCTGCGGTTCGAGAGCTTGCCGTAGCGGTGGTGCTCGTCGTACTTGGGCACGTCGAAGTATACCGAGCCGTTCACCTCGTAGGCCAAGCCGTTGGCCATAATCTCTTCAATCATACCGATTTGCTCGGTGATGTGGCCGCTGGCCTGGGGCTCGATGTCGGGCGGCAAGCAGCCCAATTGGGCCATGTGGGCGCGGTAGCGGTTGGCGTAGTGCTGGGCCACTTGCATGGGCTCGAGGCGCTGGGCGCGGGCGGCTTTTTCGAGCTTGTCCTCGCCGGTGTCGGCGTCGCTTTCGAGGTGGCCCACGTCGGTGATGTTGCGCACGTAGCGCACCGTGTGGCCGAGGTAGCGCAGGTAGCGCGTGAGCACATCGAACACCACGGGGCCCCGGGCGTTGCCCAGGTGGGCCTCGCTGTACACGGTGGGCCCGCACAAGTACACGCCCACCACGGGCGGCTGAACGGGCACGAAGGGCGCCTTGGCGCGGGTAAGCGTGTTATAAAGCGAAAGAGCCATGAAGGTCAGGAAATCAGAAAGCGAGCAATCGGGCCCGGGAACGGTTTGTTTCGTTCGGGCGGCCGGCGGCGCAAAGTTCGGCATTTTGTGCGCTCCGCACCGCGCGGCGACCGGGCGCCCCGGCAAAGGCCCGGGGCCCTATTTTGGGGCCAACTGATACAAGGCTTCCACCGGAAAGTGGTCGCTCCACAAAATCTCGTCGTGCACGCGGCAGCCCAGCACTTGCCACTGCGGGGAGGCAAACTGCTGGTCGATGCGCAGGCCGGGCAGGCGGCCGTGGTAGGTGGCGCCCAGGCCGAGGCCGGTGGCGGCCCAGGCGTTGGTGAGGGCCCCGGCGAATTGGTCGTAGGGGTACGAGTAGGGCAGGTCGTTGAAGTCGCCGGCCAGCAGCACCGGGTAGGGCGAGCGGCGCACGCGGGCCAGCACGGTGTCGGTTTGGCGGGCGCGGGCCACGGCCCCGTTGCGGAAGCGGCGCAGCAACCCCGGGGCCTTGTCGCGCAGGCCGGCCTTGGTGGTGGAGGCGTCCACGATGTCGCCCTCGGCCAGGCTCATGCTTTGCAGGTGCAGGTTGAAGACGCGGACGGTATCGGGGCGGGGCCGGCCGGTGCCTTCGGGGCCCGCGGGCCGGGCCAGGTCGGCCCACATGGCGTGGTTCTGGCTGAGCTTGCCGAACGGGATGGTGCCGCGCCGCACGATGGGAAAGCGCGAAAAAATGGCCAGCCCAAACTCGGCCCCGATGCGGTTGGTGAGGCTCGTGCTCACGAAAGCGTGCCGCCCGCTGCCGCGCCCCAGCCGCTCGGCGCTGCGGAAAACTTGCCCGTTTTCGCGCGAGCCGCGGGGCTCGTTGTAGAACTCCTGGAGGCAGAGCACGTCGGCCGGGCTCTCGGCCAGCCAGGTGATGAAGGCCTTGGAAGAAGTGAAGTCCGGGTCGCGCAGCTCGGCGTACACGTTGAAAATGCGCACGTTGGCCGAGAGCAGCCGCAGGGCCCCGGGCGCGGCGGCAGGCAAAAATTCAGCGAATGAATCAGGGCCCGGGGCCCCATTTTGGCCGGGCCCAGCGGTGTTGGCGTCCGGCCAGTGCATGGCCAGCCCGCGCTGCACGTGGGGCCAGCACAGGGCCAGCGCCACGGCCGGCAGCAGGGCCACGCGCCAGTCGCGCCGCAGCCAGTACAGGGCCAGCGCGGCCGTTAGCAGCAGGGCCCCGGGCACCGTGAGGGCCCCAAACATGGCCGGCCACCACGTGCCCGCCGGCACCCGCTCGCAGGCAATGGCGAGCACGAGCCAGGCCAGGGCCAGCAGGGTAACTTTAAAAGCAAACGAACGGCGCACGGCCCAAGCACTGATGAGCGGCAAAGGTACTTCGGGGCGCCGCCCGCTGGGCCCCGAGTCCGGCGCGGCGGCCTTATATTGAAGCCCAATTTAGTGCTATGAAACACTTTTTCTCGAAACGGGGGCGGCAACTGTTTTTATGGGGCGCTGGGCTCGCGGGGTGGGCGGCGTTGGCGCCGCTGGCCGCCGCACCGCGCCCGGCACCGGCCGTGGCCGTCCGGTCGGCCCCCGGCGCGGCCTCGCTCGAATTTGTGGAGAACAAGGGCCAGTGGGACGCCCGCGCCCGCTACGCGGCGGCGCTGCCCAGCGGCCGGCTGTTTCTCGAAAATGCGGCCCTCACCTACCTCTTTGTGGACCCCGCCGCGCTGCCGCGCCACCGCGGGGCCCCGGCCGAAACTGCCCCCGCCCTGCCCGGCGACCAGGTGGCGGGCCATGCCTACACCGTGCACTTCGAAGGGGCCAGCCGGCAGGCGCACCCGGTGGCCACGGGGCCCACGGGCGAGGTGCGCAACTACTTGCAGGGCAGCGACGCCAAGCGCTGGGCGCGCAACGTGGGTAGCTTCCGGCGGGTGCAGTACGCCGGGCTGTGGCCGGGCATCGACGCGGCCATTTACGAAAACGCGGGCCAGCAGCTGGAGTACGACTTCGCCCTGGCCCCCGGCGCCGACGCCGCCCGCGTGGCCCTGCGCTACGAGGGCGCCCAGGCCGTGGCCCTCGACGCGGCCACCGGCGACCTGGCCATTACCACCGCCGTGGGCCGCGTGGCGGAGCTGGCCCCCCAAGCCTGGCAAACCGACGCCCAGGGCCGCCACCAGCCCGTGGCCTGCCGCTACACGCTCAGCGGCAGCACGGTGCGCTTCGCCCTGGGGCCCTACGACCACGCCCGCGCCCTGACCATTGACCCGAAGGTGATTTTTTCGAGCTTCACCGGGTCCACCGACGACAACTGGGGCTTCACGGCCACCTACGGGCCGGCGGGCAACCTGTACTCGGGCGGCATTGCCTTCGGGCCCGGCTACCCGGCCACGCGGGGCGCGTTCCAAACCAAGTTTGGGGCCCTGTGCGACGTGGCCCTCATCAAGTACAACACCCAGGCCACCGGCCCGGCGGCGCGCGTGTGGGCCACGTACCTGGGCGGCAGCGGCACCGAGTTTCCGCACAGCCTGGTGACCAACGCCTTGGGCGAAGTGGTCATCCTGGGCAGCACCGGCTCAACTAACTTCCCCACCACCGCGGGGGCCCTGAGCCGGCGCTTCGGCGGGGGCACGGAGCTGGAGCCCTTCCAGGGCGGCAGCTCGGCCGACATCCTGGCCAACGGGGCCGACATGTTCGTGGCCCGGCTCAGCGCCGACGGCGGCACGCTGCTGGCCAGCACCTACCTGGGCGGCAGCGGCAACGACGGCGTGCTGGACCCCGACCCGGGCGTGCCCGCCACCCAGCGCCTGGCGGCCAACTACGGCGAGGCCTTCCGCAGCGACGTGCTGCTCGACGGCGACGGCAACGTGTACGTGGCGGCCAACACCAACTCGCCCAACTTCCCCGGCCTGGGCGCGGGCTTCAACGGCACGTACCGCGGCGGCACTTCCGACGGCGTGGTGTGCAAGCTGCCGCCCGGCCTGGGCGCCGTGACGTGGGCCAGCCTGCTGGGCGGCAGCGGCGCCGACGCCGCGTACTCGGTGCAGCGCGACGACGCGGGCCGGGTGTACGTGAGCGGCGGCACCACCAGCCCCAACTTCCCGGCCACCGCCGGGGCCTACCGCGCGGCCCGGCCCGGCGGCGTCGACGGCTTCGCGGCCCGCATCAGCGCCGACGGCCGCACCTTGGAGCGGTCCACCTACGTGGGCACGGCCGGCTACGACCAAGCGCAGTTTTTGCAGCTCGACGCGGCCGGCAACGCCTACTTGCTGGGCCAAACCCTGGGCGGCAACTTCCCCGTCACGGCCGGCCTGTACACCAACGCGAATGGCAGCCAGTACATCCAAAAGCTCGACGCCGACCTGAAAACCAGCCTCTACAGCACCGTGTTTGGGTCGGGCACGGGCGTCAACATCGTGCCCACCGCTTTCTTGGTTGACGACTGCGAGCGCATTTACGTGAGCGGCTGGGGCGGCAGTACCAACTCGGGCAACCTGGGCGGCAGCACCCGCGGCCTGCCCGTGACGGCCGACGCCGCCCAGCGCACCACCGACGGCTCCGACTTCTACCTGGCCGAGTTCCTGCCCGGCATGGTGGGGCTCGACTACGCCACGTTTTTTGGCGAGGCCGGCGGGCGGGGCGAGCACGTGGACGGCGGCACCTCGCGCTTCGACAAGCGCGGCATTGTGTACCAGGCCGTGTGCGGCGGCTGCGGCGGCACCCAGGGCTTCCCGGTGCCGCCCGGCGCCAACACCTACACCAACCGCAACGGCAGCGCGAACTGCAACAACGCGGCCTTCAAGATGGACTTCCAGCCCGAAGTAGCCGACGCGGGGCCCCGGCGCGCCCTGTGCGCCAGCGCCGCCCCGGTGGCCCTGGGCGGCACGCCCGCCGGCGGCGTGTGGAGCGGCCCGGGTGTGCAGCGCACCGCCGGCGGGGGCTACCAGTTCGTGCCCAGCGCGGCCGGCCCCGGCGCCTTCGTGCTCACCTATAAAGTCACTACCTCCGGCATTTGCCAGGCCACGCTGCGGGTGCGCTACCAGGTGGCGCCGGCCACCGTGCCGGAATTTGCCGCGGTGGGGCCCCGGTGCGTGAGCAGCCCGGCCGTGGCACTGGTGGGGGCCCCGGCGGGGGGCACCTTCAGCGGGCCGGGCGTCACGGGCAACACGTTTTCGCCCCAGGTGGCGGGCGCGGGCACCCACACCCTCACCTACACCGTGGCCGACTCGCTGGCCTGCGGCGCGGCCACCCAGCAAGTAGTTGTTACCAGCCCCGTGCAAGCCTTTGCCAGCCCCGACACTACGCTGTGCGCCGACCAGCTGCGGCCGTTCCAGCTGCGCGGCAACCCGGCCGGCGGCACCTGGAGCGGCCCGGGCGTGAGCGCCAGCGGCCTGTTCACGCCGCCCAACACCCAAAACCGAGGCGGCACCTTCGAGCTGACGTACGCCGTGACGCAGGGCGTGTGCCAAACCACGGCCGTTCGCCGCGTAGTACTGGCCCCCGCCAGCCTCACCGACGTGCCCCTGAACCTGCCCGTGTGCGCCGCCGCGCCCCAGTACGCCGGCCTCGCGCCGTTCGACTGCGTGATGATGCCAGCGCTGGCCGGCGGCACCTACAGCTGGGACTTTGGCGACGGCAGCGCCGCCAGCACCGAGGCCGCGCCCACGCACCGCTACGAGCGGGCCGGCACCTACCGCATCAAGCTCACGGCGCGCTACGCGGGGTGCGAGGTCATTACGCAGTTTGCGCCGCTGGAAGTGGGCGACGTGTTCGTGCCCAACGTCATCACCGCCAACGACGACCAGCTGAACGCCACCTTCCAGCCGCGCTTCACCTGCCAGCCGGCCAGCCTGAAAGTGTTTTCGCGCTGGGGCCAGGAGGTGTACGCCACCGCCGACTACCACAACAACTGGGACGCCGCCGGCCTGCCCGCCGGCCTCTACTACTACCTGCTGCGCGACGCCGACGACCGCCAGGTGAAAGGCTGGGTGCAAGTGATAAAATAGGGCCCCCAGCGAGCCAGCCGCGGCGCGGGTCAAGCCGTTGCCCCGCGCCGCGGCTAAGGTTGCTTCCACCCAATTGCCCCAACCACAAGCCATTTGGGGCCCCGGCAGCCGGGGCCCCAAATGGCAGGGCCCTACTCTCTTTTTTTCGTGGCCTGCATCTCGCGGATGAAGAACAGGCCGTCGTACGCCAAATTCCACGCAACCGGCGAAATGTGGGCCGGTGGCAAGGCATGCCCTGGGCTTTTCATCGAGAAAGGAGCCGTTGGGTTGTTGAATTGCTTGTTGTAGGGGGTAAAGTCAAGAAAACCGTAGGCCATGCGCGCGGGTATCCAAGTTTCTAGGCCGTCCTTCTCCGGCAGCGCAACCGGGTACGGCGCCGTGCCCAGCCGGCCGGCGGTGCCCTGGTAGGAAGCAAAGCCCAGCACGTACGTCTGCCGGGCCCACTGCGGGTCTTGCACGAAATACTCGCCCATTTTTTGGCGAATCACTAAGTTAAAGACCCGGCCTTTGCCGGGCTGCTGGTCCGGGTATCGCATAATGTGGGCATTGGCGGCCCAAACGATGACTTTTGCGCCCCGGTGCTGCGTGGTCATCAGAAATTTCAAGTTGTCGGCCATCGCCTTGTCCCGGGCCGGCAGCGGGTAGCTCCGCACGATGTACGCTTGCAGGCTGGCTATCACGCGCGGCCAGGCAGAGGCGTCGTGGGCAGCGAGTTGGGCTTGGCTGATGAGTTGCAGGCCATTGTCCAGGGCCTTGCGCATATCGGGGCGATACGCTGCGGGCTTGGATTCCTTATCCAGCAGCCCTTGCACTGCCGCCAAAAACGTTTGGTAGGCGGCGGCCGAAGGGAATTTGCGGTCCATCCCTTGGCTAACCAGGTAGCCATCCAGGTCGCGCCGGAGATGCGTAAGGCTGTATGTCGCGTAAAGCTGCGAGTCGAAGCCGCTCACCTGGAGCGGGCTGCCGGTCTGAAAGCTCTGCGGGATGTACTGCTCAAGTAAGTAGCGACAATCTGCACTACCCACCCAGTTATAGTAGATGTTCTGCCGCAAAAAGTGCCGGATGGAATCCGGCTGCTTGGCCAGTTTATCCCAGCCCGCCGTCAAGCTGTAGAAGTCGCCTTCGAAGGCCAGCACGGTGAAGCCCTTGCGCTCGTGCAAGTACTTTATCAGGCGCGTCTTGGCCTGAAACGTGGGGCCGTCGCCGTGGTCCTGCTCGCCCAGCATCACCACCCGGGCCTCGCCAATGGCCTGGCCAAAGGGCGCTAAGTCCGCGTAGTCGTCGGAGGTGGCATCGAGCGTGGCGATTGGCACCGTATTCGCCGCCACGTAGGAGCGGACGTCTTGCCCAAACGCGGTGGCGCACAGGAGCAAGCCGGCAACCGTACTAAGAAATTTCATCGGTAAGCGGGGTGCGTAATAGTAACTATCCAAAGCAGGCCGTGCCGAACGCCGCCGAAGCAGCTTGCCCGCCGCAGTAAACCTAATTACTTGCGCGGGCAAGCTGCTTCGGCGGCGTTCGGCACGGCCATCAATAAAAACCCAAGCCGCCCTTGAGCGCTGGGGCCCCTAGCCTACCTCCACGGCCAGCCCACGGGGCGCGCTTTTCTTCTTCGATTTGCGCGTGCGGTTCAGCCACAGGATGGTGCCGGAAATGGGGAACGTGGCCCCCAGCAACACGATGACGAAGGCCAGCACCTTGGTGGGCCAGCCAAAAATGGCGCCCGTGTGCACGGGCTTGAACAAGCCCCGGATGCGCTGCCCCAGCGGCTGCTGGGCGTAGGTGGTTTGGCGCAGCACCTGGCCCGAGTAGCGGTCGAAGTACACGTCGTCGGTGGCGCGCTCGGTGAGGGCCCCGGGGCGCAAGCTGCTGACCTGGAGGCTGCCGGTGGGCTCCTTGGGCAGCTGCACGGCGTAGGTGAGGGCCCCCGGGGCCTGCTGGCGCGCCGCGGCCAGGGCCGCATCGGCCCCAAACGCGGGCCCTTTTTCGGCCGGCACGGTGGAGGTGGGCGGCTCGGGGCGCTGCTGGGGCGAGTGGGTGACGGTGTTGATGGTTTTGCCCACCCAATCGAACGACATGCCCACGCCCGTGAGGGCCATGATGAACAGGAAAACCGAGGTGTAGAAGCCAAGCACGATGTGGAAGTCGTGGTTGAGGCGCTTCCAGCTGCTGCCCCACTTCACGGTGAGGCGGGCGGTGAGGGCCTTGCGCGCGGCCGGCCACCACAGCACGATGCCCGTGCCCAGGATGAAGAGGAAAATGATGCCGTTGATGCCCATGATGAGCTTGCCCACGCGGCCCGCCACCAGCCCCCGGTGCAGCTGCTCGATGAAGTGAAAGAACGAATCCTGGGGCTTCAGCTCGCCCACAATGGCCCCGGTGTAAGGGTTCAGGAAGAGGCGCGGGCCGCCCTTGCCACCTTTGCCGCCCGGGCCACCCTTGCCGGCAGGCCCCCCGGGGCCCCGGGCTTCGGCAGAGCCAGCCATTGCGCCGCGGCTTTCGGCCCGGCCCTCGCCGCGGCCTTGCCCGCCGCGGGGGCCCTCGCCGGCCGTTGCGCCGCGGCCCTCGCCGCGCTGCGCTGCGTTGCGGCCACCGCCTTCGCCGCTGCCTTCGCCTTTGCCGCCGCCCTTGGGGCCGCCGCCGGCCAGGCTTACTTCCACGGTGCGGGTGGGGTCGGCGTAGAGCTTGAAGCTGCTGAGCTGGGCCTTGGGCTTGGCGGCGCGCACGGCGGCGGTGAGCTGGGCCAGCGACAGGCGGGGGCCCCCGGCCGGCGCCACGTAGTAGCGCGCCGGGTGCCAGAGGTGCTCCAGCTCCTGCTCAAACACCAGAATGGAGCCCGTGAGGCACACCATGACCAGAAACAGCCCCGAGGCCAGCCCGAGGTAGAGGTGAATGCGGCGAAAAAATACTTTCATGGCGAACAGATTTTTCAGCAAATAACCCACCGGCCGGGCCGGTGGGTCAAGTGATTAAGGACAAACGGGCGAAATGCCGCGACGGAGCGCTCACCTTCGCCGCCTAGCCTGTACCGCCAAGCTGTGCTTGGCCTTGCCCCAGGGGCCCCAGGGGCAGCATAGGCAAGGCCAAGCACAGCTTGGCGACAAGCTGGGGGCCCTAAAAACGGCCCTAGAAGTGGTAGCCCACCGTGGTGAGGAACTGCCGGGGCGGGATGGGGTTGATGCTGTAGCGGTCGTGCACCAGGTAGCTCAGCTGGTTGGTGACGTTGGAGAGCTTGGCCAGCAGCGAGAAGTGCCCGTAGCTGTAGCCCGCGCTCAGGTCGAGGGTGGTGAAGCCGCCCAGGGCGATGAGGCGGTTGAAGGCCGGGGCCTGGCCCACCGTGTTGTTGTTGCCGCCCAGGCGCTGGCCGGTGTAGAAGGCCGAGGCCCCCAGCTTGAGGCCCCGCAGGCCGGGCTGCACAAAGGTGTAGAAGAGGGAGGCGTTGGCGGTGTGGGTGGGGTTGTTGGTGAGGCGCTCGCCCTCCACGGGGCTGCCCGTCACGCCGGCCGTGTTGGTGTAGCGGGCGTAGTTGTAGGCGTAGCCCACGTTGAAGTACAGGTTGGTGGCGAAGCTGCCGCTGAGGTCCACGTCTACCCCGTCGCTGGTGGTTTCGCCGGTCAGCTCCTTAATGTTGGTGTTGCCGTTGGGCTTGCCAAACTGGTCGAGGGCCGCAATTTGGGCGAAGTTGCCGTTGCGGTAGCGGTACACGGTGGCGTTGGCAAACAGGCGGCTGCCGAACAGCTCCGTCTTGGCCCCGGCCTCGTACTGGTTCACCAGCGAGGGCGACAGGTTCTGAAGGAAAATATCGGTGCCCGTGTTGACGATGAAGTTGTTGGCGTAGCTGGCGTAGAACGACACCGTGGGCAGGGGCTGGTAAATCAGGGCCCCCTTGGGCGAGTAGGCCCGGTCCACCTTGTCGGCGGCCACGCCGCCGCGCTCGCGGCCCTTGTCGAGGTTGGCAATGGTGGTTTGCCGCGTTTTCTGGTACGAGTAGCGCACGCCGGCCAGCACCTTAAACTTGGGGCTGAGGGTAATCAAGTCCTGCACGTAGGTGCCGAAGCGGTACGAAGGCGAAGTGGTGCGGGCCGTGTCGATGATGCCGGGCACGTCCAGCCGCTCCACGTACTTCGAGCGGTCAATGATGTTGATTTTGTCGTACGCCGAGCCCACCTTGCCGCTGGCATCCTGGTACTTAAACGTGGTGGTGGTGCTCACGATGCGCAGCGCGTCGGCCCCCACCAGCAGCTGGTGGTGCAGGAAGCCGGTATCAAACTTGCCGTTCAGGTTCAGCTGGGCGTTGTAGTCGCGCTCGCTGGTGTTCACGGCGCTCAGGGTGCGGGTGTAGTCGCCGTTGGCGGCGATGGTGTTGTTGGGCACGGCCGCCCCGAAGCCGTGCACGCGGGTGTCCTGCACGCCGGCAATGGCGCTCAGCCGCCACTGGTCCGAAAAGCGGTGGTTCAGCACCGCCGAGCCGCTGGCCTGGTCCGTCACGTTGTAGGCCCAGTTCATGTTGATGAAGCGCGCGCGCGGCGTTTCGTCCGGCAGGCGGGCATCGGTGTTCTGGTTGATGATGCCCACGCCCGCATCGGGCGTGATGTTGGAGCGCAGGTAGTCGCCCTGCACGAGCAAATCGGTTTTCTCCCCGAATTTGTAGAGCAGCGAGGGGTTCACGTACAGGCGCTTCTGGGTCACCACGTCGCGGTAGCTCTTGGCGTTTTCGTAGGTGCCCACCACCCGGAAGGCCAGGTTTTTGGTGAGGGGCCCGTACACGTCGATGATGGGCTTGTAGAAGCCGTAGCTGCCGGCGCGCATCTCCACCGAGCCGCCCCAGTCAAAGCGCGGCTTTTTGGTGACCATGTTGATGATGAGGCCGCCCGATACGTTGCCGTAGAGCAGGGCCGCCGCGCCCTTCAGTACCTCCACCGATTCGAGGGTGCTGGCATCGGGAAAGCCCTGGGTGTTGGAAACCAGGCCGTTCTTGAAGATGCTACCGCCCGCGCCGCCCACGCCGATGCTGGAGCCGCGGGCCGAAAACGTTTCGGCCACGCCGCCGCGCTGCTGCGTTAGCGACACGCCGCTCACGTTGCGCAGCGCATCGCCGAGGCGGTTCACCTGCTGGTCGGCCAGCACCGTGCGGCTCACCACCCCGATGCTCTGGGGCAAGTCGAGGGGCGCAATGTCGCCCTTGCTGGCCGTGGCCGGCCGGTTGATGGTGCTGGCGCCCGTCACCACCACTTCGTTCAGCTGGGCCGCGCTTTCGCTCAGCGTAAAGTCGGCCTGGGTGGTTTGGCCGGCCGCCACCGCCACGGTTTGCTGCTGGGGCTGCAAGCCCACGAACGATACTTGCAGCACGTGGGGCCCCGGCTCCACGCCGGTAATCTGGAACGAGCCGTCCTCGGCCGTATTAGCGCCCTTGCCCGACTTCGGGATGCCCACGCTCACGAAAGCCGCCGGCTTGCCGTCGCTGGTGCGGATGATGCCTTTGATGGTGCCCAACCGCTGGCGCACGGGGCTGGTGGTAGCCCCAGCCGGGGCCTGGGCTTGCGCCAGGGCCGGCAAAAAGGAAGTAACGGCTACCGTCAGGAGTAAGAGTTGGCGCATCTATTTATTTAGAATGATTCAAAACTTTGACAAAACTAGGTCTTTGTTTAGATATATTCCAAATAATATTTAGGGTGGCTTAAAACAAGGTGGTCCGGCGAAGCCCTTTGGGCAATTCGCCGGACCACTCTCCCGGCAAAACGGGGCCCCGGGGCATCACCAGCGTGGCCCGACGACGGAAAAAGTCGCCGGACCGCCCCGCCTTGGCCTACCGACTGTTCAATCAAGATAGCGCTACACCACACGTCCCTACTGCGCTAAAAACAGCTTTCCACCCCTAAGTAGTCGTGCTGAGCGCAGCCGAAGCATGACGGCCTTTTGTTCGTTTGCTTGTTGCCGCTAGTGCCCCACGGGGCCCCTAAACTGCGCTACGCCACCACTTCCGCGTACAGGGCCCAGAAGGCCGCGCCCACGGCGGCGGGGCTGCACCGGGCCTCGGCATCGGCCCGCAGGCGGGCGGCGTCGAACTGCCCGGGGCGGGCCAGCACCTCGGCCAGGGCCCCGGCCAAAGCATCCTCATCGTCGGGCGCGACGAGTAGGCCGAAAGCGCCTTCGGGCGCGAACAGCTCGGGTACGCCGCCCACGCGGGTGGCCACCACCGGCCGGCCGCAGGCGCGGGCCTCCAGCAGCACCACCCCAAAGGTTTCGGCCCGGCTGAACGAGACCAGGGCCGTGGCCTGCGCCATTTCGGCCGCCACGGCGGCGTGCGGCAGCTTGCCCAAAAACACCACGGTGCCGTCGGCCAGGAGGCCCAGCGCGGCAGCGCAGTGGCGCAGGGCGGCCTCGTCGGGGCCATAGCCGGCCACCCGCAGGCGCAGGCCGGGCCAGGCCGGGCGCAGGGCGGCCACCGCTCGCAGCACGCCCGAGAGGTTCTTCACCCGGTCGTGGAAAGCGGCCACGTGCAGCAGGCGGCGGGCCTGGTCGGGGCTGGGGGCCCCGGCCGGACTGGGCCGGAATAAGTTCGCATCCACCACGTTGGCGATGACGGCCGTGCGCGGGGCGCGGGCACCCAGGGCCCCCAGCGCATCGGCCAGGGCCCGCGACACGGCGTGCAGGGCCCCCGCCCGCCGCAGCACCGCCCGCGTGAGCCACCGCCGCGCCCAGCCCACCTGCGCCGCCCGCGCCGGCAAGTACAGCGTCCAGTGCTCGCTGACGAGGTAGGGAATGCCGTGGCGCGCCTTCAGCCACCAGGCGGCCAGGCCGGTGCGCAGCAGCACGTGGGCGTGCACCAAATCGGGGGGCGCGCCGGCCCAGTGGCGGCGCACGGCCCGGTAGCCGCGCCGCTGGCAGGCCAGCCACAGGCCCAGCTTCAGCACCTTGTCCAGGGGGCCCCAGCCGGTGGGGCGGGCGCGGTAGTAGTAGCGCCAGGTGGGCACGGGGCCCGTTTGGTCAATTTCTTCCTCGATGAAGCCAGCTAGGGGCCCCCGCGCCACGGCGGCAAACACCACCGCCACCTGCGCCGCCGGCCCGGCCGCCGCCGCAATGGCCGCCACGTGCCGCTCCACGAAGTCGCCGTCCTGGTCGTCGTAGCGGTGCGGGTACCACTTGGGCAGGTGCAGGATTCTCATGAGGGAAGCCGAAGGAACCGCCGCGCGCGGGGCCCCGGCCAGGCGCGCCGGGGCCCCAAAAGTAAAGCCCGCCGTTGCGGGCGGGCTTTGCTTTTGGGCCGGGCGGGGCGGTCGGGTCCGCCGCGGCTAACCTAGAAGAGCGGCTTAGAACGAGTAGCGCAGGCCCAGCTGCCCCTGCCACCGCGAGGCCAGCTGGTCGATGGCGTAGGTGGCCGGCGAGCCGTTGTAGGTAAAGGCGGGGCGGTTGAAGGTGCCGGCGCTGTAGGTGGTCGAGATGTTGCCGGCAGCGTCGGCGAAGGCCACCTGCGAGAGGCCGGTGCCGAGCGTCGAGTTAAAGGTGTTCGGCACGAAGTACTGGCGGCCCCAGTTCTTGTTCAGCATGTTGCCCACGTTCACCACGTCGAACGAAATCTGGATGGTGTGGCCGGCGGGGGTTACGCCAGCGGCGTTGGGCGAGAGGTTGCCCAGGCGGGTTTCCAGCATGAAGCGCACGTCGGCCTGGTCGTTCCAGGGGGTGCGGGCGCCGTTGCGCTCGGCGTACTGGCCGCGGCGGGTTTTCAGGTAGGGGTCGTTGTCGATGAAGCTGCTCAGGGCGGCGTACTGGGCCCCGGAGGCCTCTACGGTGTAGGCGGCCGTGGAGCTGGCGCGCGACACCAGGGTGATGTCGGCGGCCGAGCCGGGGATGTAGGCCAGCTGCACGTTCTGCTGGCCGTTGCCGAAGAAGTTGTTGTTGTAAACGTAGGTGAACGGCGAGCCGCTGGCGAAGGTCAGCACGGCGGTGGCGTAGGCCGTGAACCGCTCGCCCACGTTTTTGTGCAGGTTCAGCGAGCTCACCACGCGGTGGCGCAGGTCGAAGTTGGAGTAGGCCAGGCCGGGGTTGTTCACGTTCAGGGCCGGGTTCAGCTCCCAGTTGCTCTGGGGCGAGTTGCGGATGCCGTTGCTGATATCCTTGCTCTTGCCGTAGGTGTAGGCCACGTTGGCGTCAAAAATGTTGGCGAACGTTTTGCCGAGCGAGCCCGTGAGCTGGTAGCGGTAGCCCTGCTGGGTGTTGGTGAGGAAGAAGGCGTTCGAGAAGGCCGTGTTCACCTTGGTGGCAGCGGTGGTGGTGCCGGGGAAAGTGTAGCCCGAGTAGCGGGGCGTTTCGGTGGGGCCCTGGGCGAAGTAGGTGGCGTTGTCGATCAGGTTGATGTTCGCAAACTTCACGTCCTGAATCACTTTTGTGTAGAGGCCTTCCACCGAGGCGCGCACGCCGCCGGGCAGCTTCAGGTCGAGGGCCAGCGACGAGCGCCACACCTGGGGCATCTTGAAGTTGTTGTCGATCAGGTTCACTTCCGTGGTGCTGCGGGCCGAGGCGGGCAGCTGGGCGTAAATCTGGTTCGGGTCCTGGTTCAGCAGGTACTTGGGGCCCGTGGTGGAGGTGCCGCTGGGCTGGATGTTGTTCAAATCCACCGAGTTGTAGTTGATGCCGTTGTTGTAGTAGGCATAGCCGAGCCAGGCAAACGGGATGCGGCCCGTGAACAAGCCCGTGCCGCCGCGCAGCACCACGCTCTGGTCACCCTTCACGTCGAAGTTGACGCCCAGGCGGGGCGATACTTGCACTTTGCCCAGGATGTTGTTTTTCAAATCCGTCCAGTTGGTGTGCTGGTAGGTCTGGTTCAGGGTGCGGGCGTCGTTGGCGGGGTTATTCACCAGGCCCGCGTTCAGGGCCGGCGGGGTGGGCAGCGAGCTCAGGTCGAAGCGGATGCCGGGGCTGATTTTCAGGCGGTCGCTCACCGTCCACTCGTCCTGCAGGTAGGCCGAGTACAGGTTGATGTTGAACTGAGCCGAGGGGTTGTTGTAGTTGTTGGCGTAGCTGTTGTCGGCCACGTTGTAGGTGCCGCGGATGCGGTTGGGCTGGTCGGCAAGGAACTGGGCTACGTTGTTGTACTCGATGCGGCCGTTCCAGGAGTTGATGAAGCCGTAGTCCACCTTGTACAGCTCGTTGTGGGTGCCCAGCGTCAGGGCGTGGGCCCCGGTGTAGTAGGTCAGGTTGTCGGTAATTTCGAAGGTCTTGGTGCGGGTGTTGAAGATGCTCGCCTCGCGGTCCGAGCCCAGCAGAATCTGGTTCGAGCCCAGGTAGCCGTTGCTGGCGTTCAGGCCCACGTTGTTGATTTGCACGGCCGGGAACACGCTGGCTTGGCCGCCCAGCAGCGAGCGGTAGTCGTGGATGTTGGTGTAGCCCAGGATCAGGTTGTTGGAGAGCTTGTTGCTGAAGTTCGACTTCACTTCCAGCACCGTCGAGTTTTGCAGGTTGTTCTGCACAAAGTCCTGCGAGCCAAACTTGAACAAGCTGTTGGAGCGCTCCAGGTTGGTGGCTTCCGACTTCACGTAGTTGTGGCGCAGCGTGATGCTGGTTTTATCGTCCACGTTCCAGTCGAGGCGGCCAAACAGCTTGTTGCTGTTGGCGTAGATGTTGTAGTCGCCGTAGGCCCCCACGTTGTAGTTGTAGGTGTCTTGCAACTTGCTGGTGATGGCCTGGGCCAGGTCCAGCGACACAGGCGAGCCAGGGGCCCCGGCGGCGTAGAACTGGGGCTCGTTGCGGCGAGCAATTTCGTAGTTGCCGAAGAAGAACAGCTTGTTCTTAATGATGGGGCCCCCGAGGCGCACGCCGGTCTGGTAGTCGTGGTAGGCCGAGCCGATTTTGGTGTCGGCGCCGTCGATGCTGCGGCCCGTGATGCCCTGGTTGCGGCCGTAGCCGTACACCGAGCCGTGGAAGTCGTTGGTGCCCGAGCGGGTCACGGCGTTGATGGAGCCGCCGGTGAAGTTGCCCAGCTTCACGTCAAACGGGGCCACCTGGGCCTGAATTTCCTGGATGGCGTCGAGCGAGATGGGGTTGGCGCGGGCCGAGCTACCGGGTAGGCCGCTGGTGCCGCCCTGGCCGCCCAGCGAAGGCGAGAAGCCGATGGCGTCGTTGTTCACGGCCCCGTCGAGGGTGATGTTGTTATAGCGGAACGAGCTGCCGGCAAACGAGCCGTTCGAGTTGCGCGGGTCGAGGCGGGTGAAGTCCTGGATGCTGCGCGAAATGGTGGGCAGCTGCTGGATGGCGGCGCGGCCCACGTTGGTGCCGGCGCCGGTTTTGGTGGCTTCCGTGTTGCCCACCACCACTACTTCGTTCAGCTGCTGGGTTTCGGTCACCAGCACCACGTTCAGGCGGGTGGTGTTGCCCAGGGTCAGGAACACGCCGCCGATGGTCTGCTCCTTGTAGCCCACGTAGGTCACCGTCACGCTGTAGGGCCCGCCGGGGCCCAGGTTCGGAATACTGAAGCGGCCGTCGGGCTCGGTGCCGGTGCCGCGCTTGACGCCGGTGGGCACGTTGGTGGCCACCACCGTCACGCCAATCAAGTCTTCGCCCTTGTCAGAGGTCACCTTGCCGCCTATGGCCGAGGTGGTTACCTGCGCACGGGCAGTCGTCGTCCAGGCCAGGAGCACAAGCAGGAGGCCACGAAAGAAAACAGTACGGTTGGGGAGCATAAAATGCGGGGTTGGTTTCGGCTACAAAGTTCCGGCCCGCATTTGGCCGATTTCAGGAATGCATGTTGCTTAATCGTTGTGTTATTAACATAGGCTTCATCTATTGGTAACATTGGCTGGGGCCCCAGCAGCCCGGCCTAGGGCCCCCGGCCCGCCGTGCCGACCTTTGCCCGCGCCGCGCCGGGGCCCCCGGGCCCACCCGCGCCCCGTTCACTGCCCACTGTATAACTGTTAACTGAAAAGATGCTCATTTCCATGACCGGCTACGGCCAGGCCCACCGCGAAACCGACGCCTACACCGCCACCGTCGAGCTGAAATCGCTCAACTCCAAAACCCTCGACCTCACCCTGCGCCTGCCGCGCTTCCTGCTGCCCCACGAGCTCGAAATCCGCAACGCCGTGGCCAAGGAGCTGCTCCGCGGCAAAGTCAACCTCGCCCTCGACTTCGTGCGGCCCGCCGCCGCCCGCACCGCCGCCGTCCTTAATAAGGAGGCCCTGGTGGCCGCCTTCCATGAGCTGCGTGCCGTGGCCGAGGGCCTGGGCCTGCCCGCCGGCGAAGACACCCTGCTCGCCGCCCTGCGCCTGCCCGGCGTCATCCCGAGCCCCTCAGACGCCCGCGACGCGGAAACGGTGGCCGACGACGTGCCCTGGGCCGAGCTCCAGCCGCTGCTGCACGAGGCCCTGGGGGCCCTTCAGCGGTTCCGGCGCGACGAGGGCGCCACGCTCACTACTGAGATTCTGGGCTACGTGGCCACCATCCGCCAGCAGCTGGCCGCCGTCGAGCAGCACGACCCCGCCCGCATTGCCCACGTGCGCCAGCGCCTGCAGGGCCACCTGGCCGAGCTCACCAGCCACGAGCAGTTCAACGCCACCCGCTTCGAGCAGGAAGTGCTCTACTATATAGAAAAGCTCGACATTGCCGAGGAGAAGGTGCGCCTCGCCGCCCACCTCACCTACTTCGAGCAGGCCGCCCACCAGCCCGACGAGGCCGTGGGCAAAAAGCTCGCCTTCCTGGCCCAGGAAATCGGCCGCGAAATCAACACCATCGGCTCGAAGGCCAACGACGCCACCGTGCAGCACCTGGTGGTGGGCATGAAGGAGGAATTGGAGAAAATAAAGGAGCAGTTGAACAACATTCTCTAGGCCCGTGCCAGCCCGCCGCCAAGCGGTTTAAGCGAACGTTAAATGGTAAAAATATATTTGCATTATTCATGGCAAATAATGCATATTCAACATATTACTCACTAGCAATAAAGCGTTGTTAATTATTGCTTTTAAATGATGTTGAATCAGGCAATAGGCCTTATTCAAGTAAATTGGCCGTATTTAGCTAAATGACTTGCACTGTGCAGATAAGGGGTTTTTGGGGCCCCAGGGATTTCAGGGCGAACGGGGCATTTTTTGTTTTACCAAGATGTGGTAATTTTACAGAAGGACTTATATATTTCGTCCTCCCTCCCCCCTCTTCGCAACTCCACCTGAAACCCCAGTCCCATGAAATCCACACTTTTACTCTGCTTCCTGGGCCTTTTCCTGATGGCTGCGCGGCCCGCGTCCGAGATTGAACTGATCAAAAAGCACGTGCTCAGCGAGCGGGTGGAAATCCTCATCCCCAAGGGCTTCGAGGTGATGAGCGAGCAGCAGATGGACTTCAACTACGCCAAGGCGCAGAGCCGCCCCAGCGTCATTTTCACCAACAACAACTTGGTGAGCCTGGCCTTCAACTACTCCGACAACGAAGCGGACCAGGACATGGTGGATGTGTACGCCACTACGTTCACCAAAACCTACCACAAGCAGTACAAAGACGCCACCTGGTTCGGCGACGGCGTGAAGAACATCAACAACCACAAAGTGGGCTACCTCGAGTTTATGAAGCCCGAGATGGGCCACCAGGTGTACACCCTGGTGTTCTTCACCGACGTGCAGGGCAAGCTCATGATCTGCACCTTCAACTGCGCCGACCGCCAGAAGCCCGAGTGGGAGCCCGTGGCCAAGCAAATCATGCTCTCCGTGAAGGCCAACACGGAGACCGGCAAATAGAACACCTCGGAGTTACAACGCAAAAACCCCCTCTGCTGCCAGCAGAGGGGGTTTTTGCGTTGTAATCTGCAGCAGTTTTTGGGTTCTCTTCAAACAGCCGTAGAACGGAGTGGCATTTCGTCCTACGGCTGTTTAAAAAGAGGACCGCTCCGTTCAAGAGTTGGAACTCACCCGAATTGGCTATACCCAGGCGGCCACCGGGGGGCGGCGGGCCAGGAAAACGGCCGGCACCAAGGCCAGCAGGGCCCCAATGCCGTCGCTGAGCAGGTCCGAGAGCTCGGCGTGGCGGCCCTGGGCCATCACGTATTGCAGCACCTCGATGAGGGCCCCGAAGGCAACGCAGCCGGCCAGCACCACCACGGCGGCCTGCTGGGCCAGCACCGGCCAGCGGCGCTGCCGCCGGAGCGAAAACCAGCTGAGGGCAGCCAGCACGCTGAACACGCCCGCGTGGGCGGCCGTGTCGAAGGAAAGCAGCGTCCAGGCCGGCGTATCGGGCATGTCGCGGGACGGCGTGAGGGTGAGCAGCAGCATGAAGACCGCCCACAGCAGGGGCAGCGCGGCGTAGGCCCGGCGGGCCGGGGACAGCGGATTCGGCATCAGTAGCGGGGGCTGGGGGCCCTAAGCGCCCACCAGCTCGCCGTAGGCTTCGGCACTGAGCAGGCCTTCGAGCTCGGCGGGGTTGGCGATGGCGATTTTCACCATCCAGCCGTCGCCGTAGGGGTCCGAGTTCACGGTTTCGGGGGCGTCGGCCAGCTTGGGGTTCACCTCCAGCACGGTGCCGGTGATGGGGCTGAACAGGTCGGACACCGTTTTCACGGCCTCCACGGTGCCAAACACGTCGTGCTGGGCCACTTCCTTGTCAACGGTATCGATGTCTACGTACACAATGTCGCCCAGCTCGCGCTGCGCGTGGTCGGTAATGCCAACGATGGCTACGTCGCCTTCCACGCGAATCCATTCGTGGTCTTTGGTGTAGTGCAGGGTGGTGGGCAGGGTCATGCGGTGAGGAAGTGAATGGGCGAATGAGTAAGTGGGCCAGCCAAGGCGTACCAAGGCTCAAAAGTAGGCAAGCCGGCGCGGCCACCCGAACTAGGGCCCCGGAAAATTATCTAAACAGGCGGTCATGCTTACCTGGCGTCCGCGCAGTCGAAGCATCTCTCCTGCTGGCTAATCCAATCTTTCAACGATTGATTTACTGCTGCGGGAAAGATGCTTCGGCTGCGCGGACGCCAGGTAAGCATGACTGCTTCCTCACTTACTGCGTCAGGCTGTAGCGCAGCAGCAGGCCACCTTCGGTGGTGGCGTTGCGGAAGGCGTTGCTGACGCGGGGCGTGGTGATGGTTTGGGTGTAGTAGAACTGGAGGTTCAGGCGGGTGTTGAGCAGGTAATCGACGGTGGGGCGCAGCTGGAGCGTGCGCGAGCCGTTCACGATCTGGCTGCTGGGCGTGCCCACATTGGCCAAGATGAGGGTGGTGGCGTCGGCGGGGTCCACCACGTTCACGATGCTGCGCTGGATGGTGGTGTTGTCGTTGATGCTCAGGTCGAGCTTCATGTTGAGCGTGTTTTTCAGCACCCGCTGCTCGCCGCCCACCCGGAAGGGCAGCTTCAGGCCGGTGGTGACGTAGCCGAAGCCAATGACCAGGGCCGTGGTGTGCAGCTCCGTCACCTGGGCGTTGGTGACGTTCAGGGCCAGGGCCCGGTCGGTGCGGTACTCCACGCGGCCGGTTACCTTGTTCAGTGTCTGGAAGTTCACCCCAATCAGCGGCGACAAGTGCTCCACGATGCTCACCTGCCCGATGACGTAGTAGGGAATGTACTGCCCAGTGGCGCTGGCGCGGGTGGGGAAGTCGAAATTGTTGTTGTTGTAGATCGTGGACGACGTGTAGGAGCCCACGTTGTAGCTCGAGTTGTAGGCGTGGTTGAGGGTGAAGGAAGCGAAGTAGTTGCGGAAAAAAGGCAGCTGCGAGAGGCCGTTGTAGCCAATGTTCCAGTTGGGGATGGGCAGCTGGTCGAAGAGGTTGAATTTCTTGGCCCGGTAGCCGTCCGAAGACCGGCCGTGGTAGGCGTCGAGGAAGGCTGGGATGAGCACGTCCTGCGAGTTGTAGCTATAGTAGCCCGTGGCGGCGGCCGGGATGGGCTGCCCCACCCGCGGCGGGTTGGCCTGCGCCAGCCGATTCTGGATGAAGCCCCGGTTGGTCACGAAGCGCGAAAAGGCCTTCGATACTTCGCCGTTGGCGCTCAGGTCGCCGAAGAGCGTGTTGATGGTGATGGTGCTGGTGCTGAACGAGCCCGAAGTGAGGGCCTGGGCCTGCGTGGGGTCCAGGATCTTGTTGCCCGTTACCGGGTCGCGGGCGGCCAGCAGGCTCAGCGTATCAATGCGGTTGCGGTAGTAGGCTTCGCTGTTTTCCACTTTCTGCCGGCGCGCATCCACCTGGATGAGGAAGTCGCGGAACGGCTCTAGGGTGGTGCGCAGGGTCAGGTTTTCGGTCAGCAGGTTGCTGAACGGCGTGTTCAGGTATTCGCTGCTGCCGGTGTACCAGCCGTTGCGGCTGGCGTAGTCGTAGAGGTCGGGCAGGGCATATTGCTTGCCGATGATGAACGGAATGCCCGGGGCCAGGAGGCCGGATTTGCGGTAGTCGGTGAGGCCAAAGGCCGTGGTGCTGGGCAGGTAGCCGGGCAGCAGCGTGCCGCTGGAGCGGGCGTAGGTGAAGTTGAGGGAGCGGGCCGTCATCAGCGAGCGCAGCACGGCCTTCACGGCCTTCACCAGCACGGGCGTGGTGTCGCGGGGGGCGGTGGCGTCGGGCGTGGGGCGGGCCCCTGGGGCCCCAGGGGCCCCAGGGGCGGTCGGCGCGGGGCGCGGGGGCGGCGGCGGGGCGTTGTTGATGATGTTCAGAAACTTCACCTTGTTGTAGAGCTTCACCAGGTCGATGCGGCCGTTGGCCCCGATTTCGGCGTTGTTCTGGATGGTGTTGCCCAGGTTCAGCACCACAGTGGTGGTGTCGGTGGGGTCGGCGGTGCCGTCGGGTAGCAGCCGCGGGTTGGGGGCGCGCAGGGCCGTGGAGGCCGCCTGCCAGGTGTAATTAGCCGCGTAGCGCACGTCGGCGCTTACCCAATCGGTGAGCGGAAACTTATCGAGCGGCAGGCGGTAGGTGGCCGCTATCTTCTGGAAGAAGTTAGTGGTGCGGCCCCCAGCCAGCAGGTGCTGGCGGATGAGGGTGCGGTTGTCGATGGCCTCCTGGCTGGTGCCCACGGCGCGGCCCACGCCCTCGTCAATCACGCCGCGGTTGGTGGCGGTGTAGTCGATGTTCAGGGCCTTGGTCAGGGCCCAGTTCAGGTCGTAGATGCGGTTGATGTAGAACGACTTTTGGTACACGCCAGCAATGCCGAACGTGGTGGGTACCTCGCCGGGGTTCACCACGCGCTGCAAAAACCGCTCGTTATAGCGCCGGTCCAAGTCGATGCGGAAGTTGAAGCGCGTGGGCAGCGGCGTGAAGTTTATCTGCTGCAAAAACTTCAGGTACGGGCTGCTCAGGGCCTTCACCTGGGCGAAGGGCGTGTAGTTTTTGGGCGTGGTTTGGAAGGTGTAGGCCGCTGCCGCCTGAAACGAGCGCGTGTAGTCGCTGGAGGTGCGCACGTCGGAGTGCTGGCGCTCGGCAATGGAGTAGCTCAGGGCAATGTTCTCGAGGTCCCAGGGCTTGGGCTGGCGCGGGGCCACTGCGGGGCCCCCGCCGAGGGGCGGCGCGGCCACCACCCGCTCCTTGCGCACGTTCAGCAGCGAGAGGCTGCGCGTGGTGGTCATGTCAATCACCTTCTTGCTGTAGTCGGCGCGGGCGTCGGCGTCGGTAAATTTCTCCAGGCTCTGGCGCAACTTGGTGTCGGGGTCGAGGGGGTCGTACTCGGGGGCCCGGCGCTCGGCGCCCACTTGCAGCAGCACTGGCACGCGCAAGTGCAGCTGGGCGGGCAGCAACTTGTCGGCGGCCACCACGGCGTTCAGGTCGCCGCGCATCACGTCGTCGAGCGAGCGCTGCTGCACCTTGTCCTGCAAGCCGCCGAAGCCGATGCTGGTGAAGCTGCCGGTGGCCGTCACGGTGGCCAGGTCGGCCAGCTTCACGTTCATGCGGGCGTTGGCGGCGTAGCCGGCCTGCTGCTCAAAGTCGTACACCCGCAGCTCGTCGGCCCACATGTTCACGCTCTTGGCCCCCACGTCGGCCGAGGTCGGGTTCAGAATGCCGATCATGCAGCCCTGCACAGCCGAGAAGTCGGGGTTGCCCACCACCGTCACGGTGGCCCCGCTGGGCAGCGTCACGGTAAAGGGCACCAGGTAGTTCACCGGCGACTGCTTGTTGCGCAGCGCTTTGGCATCGATGAAGTCCTGAAACGCCACATCGATGTTGTTGGCCTCGGGCCACACTTGCAGCTGCGCGGTTTGGCCGGCCCGGGTGAACACCAGCGGCACCGAGTACTCGTAGTAGTTCTGGGTATAGTCGGTACCGATGCGCACAAAGCCGCGCACGTCGCCGTCGCGGATGTTGGGGTCCTCGGCGTCGGCGTGCAGGTACATGCGCAGGCGCTTGTAGCGCAGCATGTTCACGGTCAGGTTTTTGTAGGCTGCCTTGGCGTAGCCGTCGCTCAGGCCCGTCACCGACAGGCGCAGGCTCTGCTCATTCTGCACCCGCGCCACGGCCGAGCTGCCGTACTCGGTGTCGCGGATGATGTTGGGCGGCGTCACGTAGGGGATGGCGCCGGGCGTGGCCGACTGCCCGTTTTCCTCCACGCTCACGGTGGAGATGCTGAAGGCCCGCGCGTCGGTGGTGATGTTGACCGGCAAGTTGCTCTGGGCCTGCGCGATGGGGTAGTTGTAGCGGCGCCACTGGTTGGCCACGAACTGGGGCTGCACCAGGCGCAGCACCACCGGCTGCTGCCAGCCGGTCATGTACATGCGCACGAAGCGGATGGACTTGTAGCCGAAGTCGGTGGTGCTGGTTGCGCCGTTCACTACGATGCGCTGGTTGGGGTCGCGGATGGGGATGCGGAACTGGTACCACGTCACCGACTCGCCGCCGCTGTTCGTGATGGGCGGCGTCGTCACCTTGTCGATGATGTAGTTCTGGCCCACGGTCAGGGCGTTGGTGCCGGTGCTGGGCCCCAGCGGAATGCTGTACTCGTGGTACTGCTCCACGTCCTGGATCACGTTGTCGCGGTTCAGGTCCTCCTTGTCGGGGTAGGCCGTGGACGTGGCCTGGCTGCCCTCGGGCGAGTTGCCGTCGTAGCCGTTGTAGTTCTTGTAGCGGCCCAGGATTTTGACGTTGTTGGCGTCGTAAAACCCGTCGAGGTGGTAGCGGAAGTTGTCGGCCGCGGGGTCGTTGACGGCCCCGTAAGCGCCCGGGATGTTGCTGCCCGCCTGCGCCGCAAAGGCCTGCTCGGCCACGTCGTTCAGCCCGTCGAGGCCCACGTCCTGCACGGCCCGGGCCCCCGGCGCGGCCGAAAATGCATCGGTCAGGAACTGCTGGGTGCTCACCTGGCCCCAGATGGTGGGCTGCACCAGCGTGGCGGGGTCGGCCTGGTCGGGCGTGGGCAAGCCGTTCTCAAACTCGTGCTGGTTACTATCGCGCAACAGGTCCTCGCTCACGTTGCCGAGGTTGATGACCAGCCGGCCGCCGGTGGTGTTGTTCGTCGGCGCGTTGAGCGGGCTCGGGTCCGAGTCGTTCACCTGGCCGTTGGTGCCGGGCAGGAACGGGTCCAGCATCCAGAACTCCAGGTACTCGATGTTGGCGTTGTCGAAGTCGGTATCAAACGTAATGGCCCGCGAAATGCCGCCGTAGCGGTTTTCGGGCAGGTTGAGGCCCGTGTTGCTGGCGAAGTGCTGGCCGTCGGCGGCGATGTTGGGCGTGTAGTTGTAGGGCCCCCGCTCGCCGGGGAAGTAGGCCATGTCGAAGGTGTACTCGTAGCCGTTGCCGGTGGCGCCCAGGTCTTTGTTGGGGAACACCTCGTTGCGCGGAATGCCGCGGGTGTAGTGGTTGCGCAGCGCGGGGTCGCCGGCGATGTTGGCCGGCACGCTGGGCCCCCCGGTGTAGTAGGTCTGGTCCACGGTGTACCAGGCCAGCTTGGCGCGCTGGTAGTTCACGCCCAGGCCGGTGGCCTGCGAGATGGTGGACGGCGTGGTGGCCAGGCGCCAGGCCGGGATGGCCGTGAGGCCCCCCAGGGTGTAGGGCGTGCGGGCGTTCTCAAAGTCGTCGACGTAACTGGTGCCGTTTTCGCCGCTGCCCAGTTGCGACTTGCCCGCCAGCAGCTTGGCGAATTCGCCGCTGAAGGCAAACGTCGAAATCTCCTTGGTCGAGTAAAACGGCAGCCGGTCGAGCAGCTTGGTCAGCACCCGGCTGTCCTTGCGGATGCTGCCGTCGAGGCCCACGATGCTGTTGTTGGCCGGCTCGTCGCCGATGTTCACGCGGTTGATGCCGGGGGCTTGGTTCTCGAGCAGGTACAGGGCCGTGCCGCCCAGCGTCACGTCCTGGTTCAGGCGGTAGTCGAAGCGCGTGCCCAGCAGGCGGCGCGGCTGCACCTGCACCAAGGCGTTTTTCTCGAAGGTGATGCGCAGCTCGTTGGCCGAGGCCAGGTACGCGGGGTTCAGGATTTTCACCTTCGCCTGGTCGTAAAACACCTGGTAGTCCACGCCTTCCGTGAGCAGCGTCGAGCCCGAAAACACCTTCACCGAGCCCTGCGCCACCCCGATGCCGGGCAGGCTCACCTCGTCGGTGGTGGTGCCCTGGTAGCGGCCGCGCAGGTAAAACTTGTCCTTCTCCTGGCGCTGCTGGGCGTCGCTCTGGGTTTGGTTGTACAGCTCGGTGTACACGTATTTTCGGATCAGGGCCTGCTCGGCGGCCACGTTCGCGCCCGCCGTCGTGCCGGTGGTGTCGAACTGCGCCCGCAGGTAGTCGCCGAAGGGCTGCACGTTGGGGAAGATGATGCGGCCCAGCTCGGGGTTGACGGTGACGCCCGGGAAAAAGTCGAAGTTGCCGTCCGGGTTGCGGTCGTTGTTGGGGTTCACCCGGTCCAGGCCCAGCACCTGGATCAGGGGAATGTTCTGAATCTTCACCCCTTCCTTGAGCGAAATCAAATCGACGCCCGTAATGTCGTCTTTGTAAATGAGCTGGAGCTGGAAGTTGTCGCGGTTGAGCTGCGTGGTATTCAGCGAATACACGTTTTTCATCATCAAGTCCCAGGTCGGCGAGTTGCGCGTGGGGGGCCCCGGGGGCACCAGCGGGTCGGGCCGGGCCACGGGCAGCACCCCAATGCCGGGGTTGGTTGCACGCAGCAGCTTCAGGTAAATCACCTGGTCGGCGGCCACCGTGCCGTAGTCCTGCACGGTTTCGCCCACCTTGTAAGTCTGCCCGTTGTAGATGTAGGAGTAGCTCACGCCCAGCGTTTGGTCGGGCAGCAGGGCCGTGTTGAGCGATACGTAGCCCAGCTCGGCGTTGAAGGTGTACTCGTTGGGGTCGAGTTTGCGGGCCCGCACCCGCTCGTAGTCCAGGTTTTTGGCCAGGCCCAGGCCCTGGAGGTAGGTATCGACCGTGAGGTTGTTGCGGGCCTGCGTGCCGGCGGCCAGCAACGTCGCGTACTCGCGGTTGGCGTTGTTGTTGGCCGGCGTGCGTACCGTGGAGCCGCCCTTGGCAAAGAGCTGGTCGCGGTAGATGCGCACGGGTTCAGCAATGTCCATCAGGGCCACCACGTTGCGCAGGCTGGCGGTGGTGCGGTTGTCGTTGGTCACGTACACCTCCAGCTGGGTAATCTGCACGCCGCTCTGGATGGTGGGCAGGTTGCGCAGGGCCGCGTCGTAGCGCTCGCGGAAGTAGTGCGACACGAAGAAGTGCTTGTCTTTTTCGTACTGGCTGGCCTTCAGCTCAAACTGCCGGCTCTGGGCCCCGTTCTGCACGCGCACCTCATCGGCGGTGCCGCGCACGGTGGCGGCCACGGCCGTCACGCCCAGCCGCCCAAACTGCAGCTGGGCCTTGGCCCCGAACAGGTTTTGGCCGCCCTGCACCAGCGAGTTGCCCAGCGGCAGGCTCACGTTGCCCAGGTCCAGCTTGCGGATGATGTCCGTTTCCTGGCCCGAGTAGTCGAACTTCATCTGGTTGTCGAAGTCGAACGAAGCCTTGGTGTCGTAGTTGAAGGCCAGCTTGAGCTTGGTCCCGACCTGCCCGGTCAGGTTGATGTTCATGCTCTGGTCGAAGATGAAGTCGCCCACCCGCTGCTGGCGCAGGGTCAGGGCTGGGTTTTCGTTCGTGTTGAACTTGGCCCCCGCCTTGATGCTGACCGCGCCCGCGGGCCGGATGTCCACATAGCGCCCGCCGAAAATCCGGTCGCCCACGGGCCCCAGGTCAATCTTCGGAATCAGGCGCTGAGCCTGTGGCGTGCCCGCCGCCACCGGGGGCCCCACAACGCCGCCCCGGGCCCGCTCGCGGTAGTAGTTGCGGATGGCCTGGCGCCGCTGAAACTCTTCGTACTCCTTGTACGTAAGCCGGCTCGGGTCGCGGTAGTCGATGTTTTCGCCCACCTTTTCCTGCACGTCGAAGTTTTGCAGGCTGTCGTCCACGGCCACGTTCAGCTTCACGTTGGGCGGCAGCGGCAGCACCAGCGGCGACTCGCGCCGCGGCTGGCCCATGGGGCTACCGGGGCGGTCGCGGGGGCCCACCCGCGGCCGGCGGCTGGGTTTGTAAATGGTGTCGGCCGGCGCGTAGCGGGCCGCATCGGGCGCGGCCAAGGTGCTGGGCACCAAGGGCCACGCGTGAGCAGGGCGCCGAACCAGCGGGCCAGCTTGGGCCCACCACGCCAGCAACGACGCCACCAACACCACCGACGGAGAGAGTAATTTACGACCGAATTTCAAGCAGAATAAAGGTTGGGCAGCGGCCACGCGCCCCGCGGCGGGAACCCCGCCGAAGCGGTTCCGCCCCGGCGGCACACACAAGAATAATTATATCCAACGAGCACTTCGCCGGCCGAAAGGGTTGCCTGGGCGGGGCCCGCCAACTGCTTCCCGCTCAGGCCTAGTGCGACTTCAAAGCAAACTTAATCATTTCCTCCACCGTCAGGCCGGGGCCGTGCTTTTGGGCAATTTGATCCAGGTTCTTTTCGGCGGCGGCCCGGGCGAAGCCCAGGGTTACCAAGGCCTGCAACGCTTCGGCGCGCTGGGTATTGTGCTGGCGGGCCAGCGGCACGGTGTCCACGCCGGCCTTGGCCAGCAGCTCGTCTTTGCGCAG
Source organism: Hymenobacter nivis (assembly GCF_006439025.1). Classification (GTDB taxonomy): domain Bacteria; phylum Bacteroidota; class Bacteroidia; order Cytophagales; family Hymenobacteraceae; genus Hymenobacter; species Hymenobacter nivis_A. The sequence goes on along the minus strand of NZ_RCYZ01000006.1, from coordinate 224,580 downwards.
CTTGTCCTTTAGCTCCAGTATCACGCGCTGGGCCGTTTTGGGCCCCACGCCCTTAATGCTCTGGATGGCGCGCACGTTTTCGTGCACAATGGCTTCGCGGATTTCGCCCACGCTCATGCTGCTCACCATCACAATGCCCGTGCCCGGCCCAATGCCCGACACCGAAATCAGGAGCATAAACAGCGCCTTTTCGGCCGGGTCGAGGAAGCCGTACAGCGTCTGGCCGTCTTCCTTGATGTGCTGGTAAGTATAAATTTTGGCCGGGGCCCCTTCGGCCGGCAGCTTCGAAAACGTGGCCAGCGAAATCCGGACTTCGTAGCCCACGCCGCCCAGGTCCATGATGGCCTGCGTGGCGTCTTTGTAGGCCAGCTTGCCGTCGAGGTAAGCAATCATAAAAACCGTAATTTGGAAAGGAGGGCCCCGAAAGGGGTTTTTTACTGTCCAAATTTACTAAACTTTCATGCGAAAGTCCGGCGGCCGGGGCCCCGGCCGCCACTGCCCGCGCCGGTTTAATCCAATTGCCCAGCCGGCACCGGCCAGAAAGTCCCGCCAAGCCCAACGGGTGGCGGCTCCGAAAAGCAAAACCCCGGCGTTGGGCGACGCCGGGGTTTCGGCAGTGCATGGGGTGTAGGGGCCCCACGCACTGCAATCAAATAAAAGGGCCGGGCCTTTACATGCCCTTGCCGCCCGACTGCGCATCGACCACGGCAATGGAGGCCATGTTCACAATGTCGCGCACCGAAGCGCCCAGCTGGAGGATGTGCACCGGCTTGCGCATCCCCATCAGCACCGGCCCGATCAGTTCGGCTCCCCCAATTTCCTGGAGCACTTTATAGGCAATGTTGCCCGACTCCACATTGGGGAAAATCAGCGTGTTAGCGCCTTTTTCGGCCAGTGGGCTGAAGCCGTAGTGCTCTTGCAGCAGGCCGGGGCTCAGGGCCACGTTGGCCTGCATCTCGCCGTCGAGGAGCAGGTCGGGGTAGCGGGCCTTGGCCAGCTCGGTGGCGCGGCGGGTTTTTTCGGGCAGGGCCCCGGCGTTCGAGCCGAAGTTGGAGTAGGACACGACGGCGATGCGCGGCTCGTTGTCGAAGAAGCGCACGGCGCGGGCCGTGAGACCGATAATCTCCACCATCTGCTCGGCCGTGGGGTCGATGTTCACTGTGGTATCGGCGAAGAAATAGGGCCCCTGCTTGTGCTGGATGATGTACATCGACGACACGCGCTTCACGCCTTCCTCAGTACCAATGACTTGCAGGGCGGGGATGATGCTCTTGCCGTAGTCTTTGGTGAGGCCGGTGATGCAGGCGTCGGCCAGGCCGGTTTCCACCATCATGGCGGCGTAGTAATTGCGCTCGCGCATCAGGCGGCGGCCTTCGTAGAGCGTCATGCCGCGGCGCTGGCGCTTCTGGTACAGCAGCTGGGCAAACTCGGCGCGGCGCGCTTCCTCCTTGAGGATGTTGACGATTTCGCAGCCCTCCAGGTCGATGTTGTTGGCGCGGGCAATTTCCTCGATCTTCTCCTGGGGCCCCAGTACGATGGGCGTGGCAATGCCCTCGTCGCGCAAAATCTGGGCGGCCTTCAGCACCTTGTAGTTGTCGCCTTCGGCAAACACCACCCGCTTGGGCCCCGACTTGGCGGCGCTCGTGATGCGGTTCATCAGCTTCTGGTTGCCGCCGAGGCGGGCCTGCAGCTGGTCGCCGTAGGCGTGCCAGTCGGTGATGGGCATCCGGGCCACGCCGCTGTCCATCGCCGCCTTGGCCACCGCCGGGCTGATGCTGGTGATAAGTCGCGGGTCCAGGGGCTTGGGAATGAGGTAGCTGCGCCCGAAGGCCAGCGTGTTGTCGCCGTAGGCGCGGTTCACCATGTCGGGCACGGGCTCGCGGCTCAGTTCGGCCAGGGCGTGCACGGCGGCCAGCTTCATGGCCTCGTTGATTTCGGTGGCCCGCACGTCCATCGCCCCCCGGAAAATGTAGGGGAAGCCGAGCACGTTGTTCACCTGGTTGGGGTGGTCGCTCCGGCCGGTGGCCATGATGAGGTCGGGCCGGGTGCCCATCGCCAGCTCGTATTCGATTTCCGGGTTGGGGTTGGCCAAGGCAAACACGATGGGGTCAGCGGCCATCGTGAGCAGGTACTCGGCCGGCAGCACGTTGGCCGCCGACAGGCCCAAAAACATGTCGGCCCCCACCAAGGCCTCGCCCAGGTTGTTGAGCCGGCGCGTGGTGGCGAACTGCATCTGGATGGGTGCCAGGTTGGTGCGCCCCTCGTGGATGAGGCCGTCCTTGTCGAACACCACCACGTTCTCCTTCTTCAGGCCCAGGGCCAGGTACAAGCGCAGGCACGACACGGCCGCCGCCCCCGCTCCGCTCACCACGAGCTGAATTTCGTCAATCTTTTTGCCCACCAGCGCCAGCGCGTTCAGCAGCGCCGCCGCCGTAATGATGGCCGTGCCGTGCTGGTCGTCGTGCATCAGCGGGATGTTCATCTGCTCGCGCAGCGCCGTCTCAATCTGAAAACACTCCGGGGCCTTAATGTCCTCCAAGTTAATGCCGCCGAACGTGGGCTCCAGCGCTTTCACGATGCGGATGAACTCGTCGGGGTCGGTGGCGTCAATCTCAATGTCGAAGCAGTCCAAGCCCGCGAACTTCTTGAACAGCACGCCCTTGCCTTCCATCACCGGCTTGCTGGCCGCGGGCCCAATGTTGCCCAGGCCCAGCACCGCCGTACCGTTGCTGATGACGGCCACCAGGTTGCCCTTGGCGGTGTACTTGTACACGTCGTCGGGGTTGGCGGCAATGGCCAGGCAGGGCTCGGCCACGCCCGGCGAGTAGGCCAGCGCTAAGTCGAGCTGGGTGCTGACGGGCTTGGTGGGCACCACCTCTATTTTGCCCGCGGGGCTCTGCGAGTGGTAGTTGAGGGCGTCCTCCTTGTTAATTTTCAGCATCGGTGGGCGGTTTCAAATAAAAACCGGCCGCGCGGTCGGCGCGGCCGGGCAATGGAATGGCGGCCAACAGACCCCGGGCCAAAACTACGCAGAAACCCCGTCCAACCCCGACACTCCCACCAGCCTAGGGCCCCCACGGGCCTTGCCCCCACCCGGGTAAAGCCGCGGCTAGCCCTGCGGCACCAGCAGCTTCTGGCCCAGCTTCACGTCGTCGGAGGTGAGGTGGTTGAGGCGGCGCAACACCGCCACGCTCACATTGAAGCGGCGCGAAATGTTATAGAGCGTGTCGCCGGGCTGCACCCGGTGCGTCTTGGGCACCGCAGCGAGGCGCGCGGGCGCCGCCTTCGCCGGGGCCCCAGCGGGGGGACCAAAGCGCAGGCGCTGGCCGGTTTCCACGGTTTCACCGTCGAGGTGATTCCAGGCTACGAGTTGGGCTACGCTCACGCCACGCGCCTCAGCCAGCTTGGTTAGGTTGTCGCCGCGGCGCACCACGTAGCTAGTAGTAGCTGTGGGCGTTGGCTCCACTTCGGCGGCATTGTCGCGGGGGCGGGCAGCGGCCTCCGCCGGGGCCCGGCGCGGCTTGTGCGCGGGCGCTTCCGCTGCCTCCGCCGGGCCCCCAAGGGTCGCTTCGTTAATGGCCACAAGCGTTTCGGTGGCCGTTTCAATTGGGACGGTGGCCACCACTACCGGCTCAGTGGACCTGCGCCCGGCAAGCGCGGCCGTGGTTTTAGCCAGCGCGGCGGCCTGGATGGCGGCAATGCGGGCCTGGGCGTGCTGGGCCGCCTCCTGCCGCTGGCGCACCTTGGCCAGGCGCAGGGCTTGCTGCTCCTCCTGAGCAGCCACGGCGGCCACGCGGGCCACTTCCAGCGCATTGGCCGCGGCCAGGGCCTGGCGGGCCGTTACTTCCGCGGCCAAAGGCAGGGGCCGGACGGGGGCCGGACGGGACGACGGGGCAACGGCGGCCACCACCACAGCCGGCCGGGCGGCGGGCTGCGGCACCAGCACCACCACGGTGCGGCCTGGCTTCAGCAGCTGCTTCTTAGTCAGCTCGTTCCAGCGGCGAAACTGGGTGGGACTCACGTCGAACCGCTCGGCCAGGCCAGCCACGGTTTCGCCCCGGCGCACCACGTGCCGCACCCGGCGCACGCGCGGCGCGGTAGCGCGGTCGTCGGCTTCAGTTGCGGCCAGCAGGGGTACTTTGGGGCCCCAGGGCTCCACGCCGTCGAGGCGCGGCGGCAGGGCAGCCAGCGGCTGAGGCAGCGCGGCCAGCGGCTGGCAATACGCCAGCAGCGTGGCCCGGTCGGCCCCGCCGAAAGCGGCGCGGGCCGTGGCCGGGTAGCGCACCACATAGGGCCGGTAGCCGGCCGGCAGCCCGGCCCGGAACAGCTCGGGGTTGTAGCGGGTGAGGTAGGTTGAGTCGGAATAACCGCAGGCCGTGCTCAGGCGGTGCAGGTCGAAAGCCTGGCCGCGCAAGCCCAGCGTGTCCAAGGCCTCGGCGCGCTGGTAGGCCAGCTTGTCGGAGTGCAGGCCGTGCTCCTGAGCGTACTTCATACTGTACATCACAGCCGTGAAGGTGGGCACGTAGTTGCGCGTTTCGGCCGGCAGGTGCGGGTACAGGTCCCAGAAGGTTTTCTTGCCAGTGCGGCGCATCACCCGCTGCACGTTGCCCGCGCCCCAGTTGTAGGCCGCCAGCACCAATTCCCAGTCGTGGAATACGCCGTAGAGGTAGCGCAGGTGCTTGCAGGCGCCCTCGGTGGCTTTTTCGGGGGCCATGCGCTCGTCCACCCACTCGTCGCGGCGCAGGCGCAGGTCGCCGGCCGTGGGGCCCATAAACTGCCAGAGGCCGGTGGCCCCCACCTGCGATTTGGCCGTGGGAATCAGCGACGACTCCACCACGGCCAGGTACTTCAGCTCCAAGGGCAGGTGGTACTGCGCCAAGTATTTTTCAAACAGTGGGAAGTAGAGGTTTTCGCGCTCCAGCACCCGCTGCGTGTAATCGCGCTTGCGCACCGTGAACAGGGTGATGTAGGCCATCACCGCGTTGTTGAACTGGTGCGGGGCATCGGTTTCGATGCAGCTCATCCGGTCGCCCACAAGGTCGCGCACGGTGGGCGGGGTTTGCAGCCAGGCCAGCCGCACCGAATCGACGGGTACGACGGGGACCACGGCCAGCGAGTCGGGCAGCAGCAGCACGGGCACCTTCGTGGTGTCGGTGGAGAGGGGGGGCAGCTGCTGGGCCCGGGCGGCCACGGGGGCTACCAAAGGCAGGGCCAGCGCTAGCCGCCGCCACAAGCGGCCGGGCCGAAATGCCGGGGTACGTCCTTGCTTCATATTGCCGAAGGTAGAAAAAAACCCTGTAAATCCCAGCGTTTGTCCTAAAGTATTACTTCAACCGGCCCGCGCAACACATTCAGTTACCGGCCGGAAGCTTCAACAATACGGAAACTCAGCGCCGCGGTTACGCCTCCACTTCGGCCGGCACCAGCTCAGTGGCAAAGGCCAGCAGGTCGGCTTCTCGGAAGGCCCCGGCCATCACCTGCAGGCCCATGGGCAGCCCAGCGGTGTCGTTGCCCATCGGCACCGAAATGGCCGGCACGCCCGCCAGCGAGGCCTGCACCGTGAAAATATCGGCCAGGTACATGCTCACCGGGTCCTGCTTTTCGCCGATGCGGAAGGCCGTGGTGGGCGTGGTGGGCAGCACCAGAAAGTCGTACTGGCGCAGCAGCTCGTCGGTCTTCTCCTTGATGAGGCGGCGCACGCGTTGGGCCTTGGTGTAGTAGGCGTCGTAGTAGTTGGCGCTGAGCACAAACGTGCCGAGGATGATGCGCCGCTGCACCTCCGCGCCGAAGCCCTGCGACCGGCTCTTTTTGTAGAGCGACTCCAAATCCGTTACGTCGGGGGCCCGGTAGCCGTACTTCACGCCGTCGAAACGGCTGAGGTTGGAGCTGGCCTCGGCGGTGGTGAGGATGTAGTAAGTCGGAATCATCACGTCGAGGTAATGAAAATCGACCGGCTCCACCACGTGGCCCAGGCCGCGCAGGCGGTCGAGCTGGCCTTCGAGGGCCGCTTTGATTTCGGGGTTCAGGCCCTCGTTGTCGATGGCGTCGGCGATGTAGCCGATGCGGTAGTGGCCGGCCGGAGCCAGCAGCTGGCTGTAGGCCGGCACCTCGCGCTGGCTGGCGGTGCTGTCCATGCCGTCGGGGCCCGCCATCACTTCGAGTAGCAGCGCGGCGTCTTCCACCGAGCGGGTCAGGGGCCCAATCTGGTCAAACGACGAGGCGAAGGCCACCAGCCCGTAACGCGAAATGCGCGAGTACGTAGGCTTCAATCCAATAACGCCGCAAAACGCCGCCGGCTGCCGCACCGAGCCGCCAGTATCGGAGCCGATAGACGCCAAGCACATATCGGCCTGCACGGCCACGGCCGAGCCGCCCGACGAGCCGCCAGGCACCCGGTTGGGGTCGGCGGCGTTGCGGGACGGGCCGAAATAAGATGTTTCGTTGGATCCGCCCATGGCGAATTCGTCGCAGTTCTGCCGGCCGATGAGGATGGCGTCGGCGTCGAGCAGGCGCTGCACGGCCGTGCCAGTGAAGAGCGACTTGAAGCCGTCGAGCATCCGGCTGCTGCTTTGCAGCGAATGGCCGGTGTAGGCCAGCACGTCTTTCAGGCCGATGACCATGCCGGCCAGGGGCCCGGCGGTACCGGCGGCAAGCTTGGCATCCACGGCGTCGGCCTGGGCACGGGCCTCGTCGGGCCACACTTCCAGAAAGGCGTTGAGGTGTTGCTGCCGCTCGATGTTACCGAGGTAATAGTCAACGAGCTGACGGCAGGACGTGGTGCCCGCCGTCAGCTCGCGCTGAATTGCCGAAAGAGAACTGAAACGATTCAAACTACTCGCAATTATTTGAGGAGGTACTGTTAGTTGGTGGCCGCTAGCGGCCGGTTGCCAGCCCTGGGGAGGGCCCTAACCGGCAGTCAACGCCGGACAACCCGCGGGCTACTTAAACGCTGGGCGGGCTGTAGGGCTGCCGGGGCTGGGTGCCTTCGGGGGCCAAGTTGGGCGGCAGCACGGGGGCTACGTAGGGCTGGTCGGCAGGGGCCTCAGCGGCTGGGTGCGGCTCGTAGCCGTGGCTGGGCTGAGCGGCGTAGGGATCGTGCGGGACCGCGTTCTGGGGCGGGAAGTTGGGATTGTAACCGGGGTTTGGGTTATAGCCGCTGTTCTGGTTGTTGTACGGCTGCTGGGGCTGCTGGCCAGCGCGCTCAAACTCGTTACGGATTTCGCTGCTAGCGTCTTTAAATTCACGGATGCCTTTGCCCAGGCCGCGGGCCAGCTCCGGAATTTTGTTGGCACCGAAGAATACGAGGATCACCACCATGATAAGGATCAGCTCAGAGCCGCCGATATCACCCAAAAATAAAAGGGACTGTTGCATGGATTCTAATTAAGAGGATAACGGATATGTGAATGCGCTGGGGGCCCTAACTCAGTTGCTGGCCGGGGTCGTTGGGGTTGCGGGCCGGAGGAGTGGGCTGCTGGTAGCCGGGCTCGCCGGGCTGCGGGTACTGGTAGCCGTTGGGCTGCTGCGGGTAGCCGTTCTGCTGCTGGGTGTAGCCGTTTTGCTGCGGGTAACCCTGCTGCGGATAGCCTTGCTGGGGGTAGCCCTGCTGTGGGTACTGGGGCTGGTAGCCGTTGGGCTGCTGGGGGTAGCCCTGGGGCGGGTAGTATTGTCCGTTGTTATCTTGCGGATACGGCGCCTGGTCGCGGTAGGCGGGCGGGGTCTCCTTAGTTGCGTCTTTAAACTCGCGCACGCCCGAGCCTAAGCCTTTGAACAATTCCGGGATGCGCTTGGCGCCGAACAGCAACACAATCACAAAGACAATCAACAGCAGCTCGCCGCCGTTGGGGATACCGAGCAAGAACAAAGAAGCAAGCATAGGGTGGGGGCCGCTTGGCCCGGTAGAGGGTTGAGTAGGATGCTATACGGAGCCCGGGCCCGGCTGGATGGCAAAGGTATCGCATGGGCCGCGGTTGTGCGGCGCGGCCCCTAATAATTTGGTGGGGCCGAATGGGAGGTTGGCCGGGTGCTGGAGCCCCTTGGTCGGATTATCAAATACAAGATTGATTTAGCAACGTAGTTTGTTTTTTTATTAATACTCAGCTTTTCAAGTTGGTTCCTATTTCTTATTCTTATATGACTCTTTCCCCAAATCAGGAACTAGCCCAGCCACCCGTGGCGGGCGGCGCCGACGTGCTGGCCGCCGCTCCGCCCCAGCTCTTCGCCGATTTGGTACACTTAGCGGCCGTGGCCTGCGGCGCGCCGCACGCGCTGCTGGCCCTGGCCGGGCCTGGGGCCCTGGCCGTGCAGGCCCGGCAGGGGCGGGCGGCGGCCATGCCCGAGCTGGACAAGTTTTGCCGGGCGGTGCTGCGGGCGGTGCCCGCGGCGGTGGGTTTCAATGAGGTGGCGACCAGCTTGTCACATACCCACTTTTGCGCCGCTGTAGCGTTGCGGGGCCCTGCCGGTGATGTGCTGGGCGTGCTGGGCGTGGGGGCCCCCAGCCCAGTGGCCCTGCCCGACGACCAGCGCGAGGCGCTGGCCTGCCTGGCCCGCCGCGCCACGGACTTCGTGGCTCAGGGCTTGGCCCAGCAGGCCCTGGCCGACCAGCAGCAGCAGTTGGCGGCGGCGTTTCGGGTGGCCGGCGCAGCCGAGCCGGGGCAGCGCCCCGAGCTGTATGTGAAGCAGGACACCCGCCTGCTGCGCGTGCTGCCCGCCGACGTGACGCACCTGGAGGCGCTGGGCGACTACGTGAACCTGTACACCGTGCGGGAGCGCTTCACCGTGTACGGCACGATGAAGGACATGGAAGCCCGCCTGCCCACGGCCGATTTTGCCCGCATCCACCGCAAGTACATCATCCGACTTGACCGCCTGCTGTCCTTCGAGGGCGATACCGTGCTGATTGACGCCGGGCCCGGGGCCCCCGCCAGCCGCCCCGCCACGGCCGTGCCCGTCGGCAACTCGTACCGGGCGGCGCTGCTGGCGCGCCTCCACGTGTTGTAGCCGCCGGCTACTGCCAGCGCAGCTTTACCGAGGAAATCGGTCCATTGAACGAGTTGGCCTGGGGCGCCCCACCACGGTGCCCCACTTTTGTATCGGCTAGCAGCCATTAGCTGTCCCGCGAGGCTTTGCCCCGCACCGGGCAGCGGCCGCGGCTAAGTTTGTTTTCATAGCTTTGGAAAGACACCGCGCCTTGCTCGGTGTCTTTTTTTTGCCCGTATGGGGCCCCGGGGTGGCAATTTGGGGTACCTTTTAGCGGTACTGCCAAGCTGCCTTGCCCATGCTACCCTAGAAGCCCTGGGGCCCTAAAGCAGCACGGGCAAGACCAGCCTGGAATTATGCAGCCTTAGCGGCGGCCCAGCCAGTTTTCGGGGTTGAGGTTGGCCGAGTTGTGCCAAACCTGGAACTGCAGTTCGGAGGTGCCATCACTGCCCGCGGCCACTGTGCCAATGACATCGCGGGCGTGCACCCGCTGGCCGTCGCTCACACTCACCGAGCGCATCTTGGCGTACACCGTAAAGTAATCGCCGTGCTGGATCATGACGATGGTGTTCATGCCCGCAATGCTGGTGATGGTGAGCACCTTGCCATCGAAGCAGGCCCGCACCGGCTCGCCGGCCCCGGTCTGGATGTCGATGCCCCGGTTTTCGACCACCACATGGCGCAGCACCGGGTGCGGGTGCCGCCCGAAGCGCTGGCTGATGAAGCCGCGCCCCACCGGCCAGGGCAGCCGCCCCTTGTTGCCCGCGAAGTTGGACGCCACCAGGGCGGTTTCCGGGGTGAGGGCCACGCGGCTGGCGCGACGGTCGGCGGCGGTTTCGGGGCCCTCGTCGTCGCCACCGCGGGCGGTGCGCGAGCCGCTGCGGGCGCGGGCGGCGGCCAGGGCCTCGCGGCGGGCGGCGAGGCGGGCGGCCCGGGCGGCGCGGGCAATTTCTTCGCGCACGCGCTCGGCAATCATGCGGTCGAGGCGCTCGCCGGCCTGCTGGCGCTCGGCTAGTTCGGCGCGCAGGCCCTGCTCCTGCTGGCCCAGTTGCTGCACCACTTCGTCCTGCTGGGTTTTGAGGGTGAGCAGGCTTTTATTCTCCGACAGCTGGGTGTTCAGCAGGGCCCCCTTGCGGCGCTGCTGCTGCGTGAGGCCCGTGAGCTGCTCGTGCAGCCGCACCTGCGTGCCCCGGATACGCGCCGCCTGCTGCTGCCGCTCCTCGGTGTACTGGCGCACGTAGCGCAGCCGCAGCACAAACTGGTTGAACGAGTCGGCGGCAAACAAAAACATGAGCTGGTTGAAGCCGTTGGCCGTTTTCGAGGCCGTGTACAGCAGCCGGGCGTACTCGTCCTTCAGCTCGGCCAGGCTGTGCTGGGTTTGCAGCACCTGCTGGGCTGTTTGGTGCACGTTGGTGTCGATGCCGTGCAGCTGGATCGAGATGTTCTGGATCACGTCCTGCTTCACCACCAGCTGCTCCTTAATGACGTTGAGTTGGCCCAGCGTCGCCTTCTTCTTGGCCTGGGTTTGGTCCAGGATGCGGCTTTTCTCCTGAATGGCTTGCAGGTTGGCGCGCCGCTCGCGCTCAAGCTGGGCCTTGCTCTTGGCCGGGGGCCCCGCGGCCGCGCGCGTCTTTTTGCGCCGCACCGGGGCCGGGCGGCTCTTGGCGGTGCGCGCCGGCGCGGCTTTTTTGCGGCGGGGCTGGTGCTGCGCCAGGGCCCCCGGGGCGGGGCCCAGGCACAGGCACAGCGCCAGCAGCCCGGCCACACCCGCCCGAAGCGGACAGTACCGCCGCCACTGCCTGGGGGCCCCGGGAGCTGATCGTGTGCCGTTCACCCTGCGCTATTTTTTACCGCTCATCCGCTGGAAGCCCTTCGGAATGTCGAACGGAAAACTCAGCTCGGCGCGGCCGGCGCTCACCTTGCTGTACTTCAGGCTGGCCTTGGTGCTCGTGGGGCCCTGCTTGGCGTCTACCAGCAGGCTGTGGGCAAACGGCACCTTTGCCCCGTCCACGGCCTGGAAATCAGCGTAGTCGGCGGCGAGGCTGCGGTCGGTGCCGGTTTCGGTCAGCGTCAGCTTCTCCACCCGGCCCGACGCTGCCTGGAGGATTTGCTCCACCAGCACGCCGTTGAGCGGATAGGCCACGCGCTGGCCGCCGCCGGGGCCCGTGCCCAGCGTGAGGGCCGCACCGGCGGGGGCCGGCTGGTAGTTGCCCAGCAGCAGGGCCTGCGCCTGGGCAAAGCTCACCGGCACGTTCAGCAGCTTGGTGAGGTAGTCGTAGCCGCCGGCGAAGTAGGTCTTGTCCAGGCGGTTGATGACGCGCACCGAGTCGGGCGTGAGTAGGGCGCGCACGCCTTCAAAACCCAGCAAACCGGCCGAAACCCAAATGGCGCTGTCGCGCCGCATGCGGATGTTGATGGTGGCCGACTTCTCGTCGCCCTTGATGGTAGCCTGCACCTTGCCCTTGGCCGTGAGGTAGGGCGAGTCGAAATCGACGGCTTTCACGGCCGCCTCCTTGCTGGGGCGCACGGTGGCCGAAGTGGACGCGCCGGGGGCCTTGCCCTTGGTGGTGGGCACGGCGCGGTGGCACGCGCCGGCCCCCAGCCCGAGGGCCAGCAGCAGAACGGATTTATTCATACAGTTTACGGTCGCGGATTTTGCGGTCTAGAAATTCGGAGGCCCCGCCCCCGGCCTTGCGGGCGCGCTGCCAGGCGGCCAGGGCCGGCTCTTTTTCACCGAGCTGGTACAGTACGTCGCCGTAGTGCTCGATGACGGAGGCGTCCTTGGTGGTTTTGAGAGCCGTTTCCAGGGCCGTGCGGGCCCCGGCGTAGTCTTTTTGCTTGTACAGCACCCAGGCGTAGGTGTCGAGGTAGGTGTCGCTGGTCGGAAACTCCTTCACCACGCGGCCGGCCATTTCCTTGGCCTTATCGAGCTTCTGGCCGCGCAGCGACAAGTAGTAGCTGTAGTTGTTGAGCACCGCCCAGTTGCTCGGGTCAATGGCTAAGGAGGCGTCGTAGGCGGCGTCCGATTTCTCGTAGTTTTTCAGCGCGTGGTAGGCGTCGCCGAGCTGCGAGTCGAACTGCGCGAGCAGCTCTGGCGTGTCGGTGGCCAGCTTGCGGCCGTGCTCCAGCGAGGCCACGGCCTGCTGCGGCTGCTGCTTCATAAGCAGGCCCGTGCCGTTGAAAAACCACATCGAAGCCTGGTTGGGAAACAGCTCCAGGGCCCGCTCCGAGTGCACGAGCAGCGAGTCCGTCTGGCCCAGTTCGGCGTCGAGCAGCACCGCCTGCTGCCACACTTGGTAGCGGGTGTTGTCGTACTTAATGGCCTTGAGGTAGGCGTTGCGGGCCTCGCGCTTGTGGCCGGTCAGGGTTTGCACGTCGCCGCTCAGGGCGTAGGCCTTGGCTTCCTTGGGGTGGGTGCGCACGGTGGCGGCGGCCAGGTCCAGGGCCAGCTGGTTGAGGGCCGGGTTGGGCAGCTGCTTGAGGTAGGCGGCCAGGATGCGCACCGCGTTGTCGATGTCGAGCCCCGGCGAGTCGAAGGCCAGGCGTAGCTCTTTTTCGGAGGCGTCGGCCTGCTTCTGCTGGCGGTAGGCGTCGGCCAGCAGCAGGTGGGCCCCGGCGCTGCTGGCGTCGAGCTTCAAGGCCTGCTGGGCCAGGCGGATGGCGTCGGGCAGGTGGTCGTTGGCGGCGTACAGCTGGGCCTGGGCCAGCAGGTAGCGGGGCTCGTCGGGGTTAGCCGCCACCAGCTTGTTGCCCTCGGCCAGGGCCAGGTCCAGCTTGTTTTGTTTGAGGAAAATCTGCTGCTTTTTGAACGATACCTCGTCGCTGGGCCCAAACTGCTGCTCGGCCTGCGCCAGGGTGCTCAGGGCCTCGGGCAGCTTGCCCTGCGCTAGGTACAAGTCGCTCAGGTTGAAGAGGTAGCCGCCCGAGTTAGGCACTTCCTTCACCAGGGCGGCGTAGGTGCGGGTGGCGGCGTCGTATTGCTTCTGGCTGGCCTGGGCCTGGGCCAGCAGCAGGTAGTAGTAGGCGTTTTTAGGATCGAGGCGCACGGCGGCGGCCCCGTAGTTGGTGGCGTCGCGCAGGTTGCCGCTCAGCAGGCTGGCCTCAGCCAGCTTGTAGTTCAGGGCCGCGTTGGTGGGGTTGAAGGAGTAGGCCTTGCCCAGGCGGTCGAGGGCCTTGGGGTAGTCTTCCAGCAGCACGTACTTCACGCCGTCCACAAACAGCGACTCGCTCACTTCGCGGTCACGCTCCGAGAGCACGGGCGCGGCGGGCGCGTTCTTTTTGGCCGCGGCCTGGGCCTTGTCGGCTTCGCGCTGCTGCTTGGCAATGGCGCGGCGCTCGGCCCGGCTCAGCGCCGGGCGGTCGGCCGGGGCCTGGGCGCGGGCGGCCCAGGCCGGCAGCAGCGAAAGAAAAACAACCAGGGCAGCGCGCATGACGAAAGAAGCTATTCGGCCCCGCGGCCGGTTCCAAAATTACGGCGAATAAACGCCGGCGGCGCGGCCCCCACTGGAGGCCGCGCCGCTTTAACGCAAATCCGCCCTAAAAATTTCCGCCCGCGGGCGGCCGCATCACACCCGCAGGTTATTAAAGTCGCCCAGGCTGAGGTCGTCGGGGGTACCGGTCACGATGGCGTGGTTGCCCACCATCGAGTTGGTGATGACCGTGTTGAGTAGCGAGGCCGAGGTTTGCACGATGGAGTTGCTCAGGCGCGAGTCGCGCACGTTGGCGTTGGCACCCAGGCTCACGTGGGGCCCCACTACCGAGTTGGTAATGACGGCGTTATCGCCCACGTACACCGGCTCGATCAGCACCGAGTTGGTGATGATGGCCGACGATGACACCAGCGACTCGCCGCGCTCCTTGAGGTATTCGAGGTAGCGCTGGTTGGTGAACACTGTGGCGTCTTTGTTGCCGCAGTCGAGCCACTCGGTTACGCGGCCGGGCACGAACACGGTGCCTTTGTTCTTCATGTTCTCCAGGGCGTTGGTGAGCTGGAACTCGCCTTTGTCCTTGATGTCGTTGTCGAGCAGGTATTGCAGCTCCTCGCGCAGGTACGCGCCGTCCTGGAAGTAGTAGATGCCGATGATGGCCAGGTCGGACACAAACTCCACGGGCTTCTCCACGAAGTCGGTGATCTGGCCCTGCTCATTGAGCTTCACCACGCCGAAGGGACGCGGGTCTTCCACCTGCTGCACCCAAATGGTGCCGGCTACGCTCGAATCGAGCGTGAAATCGGCCTTGAACAGCGTATCGGCAAAGGCCACCACCAGGGGCCCCGTCAGCGACTCTTTGGCGCACAGGATGGCGTGGGCCGTGCCCAGCGCCTCGTCCTGGTACACGATGGTGGCCTTCGCCCCAATCGATTCGGCGATGCCGGCCAGCTGCTTTTCCACGGCCGCGCCAAAGCGCCCGATGATGAAGGCCACCTCGTCGACGGGCTCGCCGCACACCTTGGCGATGTCCTCCACGAGGCGCTGCACGATGGGTTTGCCGGCGATGGGCACCAGGGGCTTGGGAACGGTGAGGGTGTGGGGGCGCATGCGCTTGCCCATGCCAGCCATTGGGACGATGATTTTCATTGAAGGAAGTGTCGGTGAAGGGTGAGAAAGAAGAAGTAAGAAGTTCAGCAAAGAAAGGGGCCCCCGGGCTAGCCGCCAACTGGGCCGGCCAGCAAATCGGCCAGCGTGGCGGGGTCCACGTTGCCACCGCTGAGCAGCAGCACCGTGTGGCGGCTGGGCGGCAGGGCGGCGCGGTGGCGCAGCAGCGCCGCCAGCGGCAGGGCGGCGGTGGGCTCTACTACCAGCCGGGCCTCGGTGAGGAGGCGGCGGGCGGCGCTCCGCAGGTCGGCCTCGCTCACGGTCACGATGTCGTCGGCGTACGTGCGCACGTGCTGAAAGGTCGATTCGCTCAGCCGCAGCGTGCGTACGCCGTCGGCCAGGGTGCGGTTGGTATCGGCGGCGGGCCACTCCACCACGTGGCCGGCGCGCAGCGAGGCCTGGGCATCGGCGGCCAGCTCGGGCTCCACGCCAATAATTTTGATGCTGGGCTTCAGCGCTTTCAGGGCCACGGCCAGGCCACTGAGCAGGCCGCCGCCGCCCACCGGGGCCAGCACCAACTCAACTTCCGGCAGGTCTTGAAATATTTCCAGCCCCGCCGTGCCCTGCCCGGCAATCACGTAGGGGTCGTCGAAGGGCGGCACCAAAATGCGGGGCCCCTGGGCCTGGAGGCGGGCGGCCACGTCCTCGCGCCGCTCGTGGGCGGGGTCGTACAGCACCACTTGGGCCCCCAGGGCGCGGGTGGCGGCCACCTTCACGGCGGGGGCGTTGGTGGGCATCACGATGATGGCCGACATGCCCAGCGCGCGGGCGGCGTAGGCCACGCCCTGGGCGTGGTTGCCGCTGGAATAGGCAATGACGCCCTGCGCCCGCTCCTCGGCCGACAGCGCCAGAATGCGGTTGGCCGCCCCGCGAATTTTAAAGGAACCGATGGGCTGGAGGCTTTCGGCCTTGAGGTACACGGCCTCATCGGGCAGCTCGGGCACGGCCAGCGGTAGCAGCGGCGTGTGCCGGGCCAGGCCGCGCAGCCGCTCCTGGGCCTGCTCGATATCGGATAGGGTAACGAAGTTCATCAATAGATAGCTATACGCAAGAAGGGGCCGCAGGGCTGGGGATTGGGCCCGATGCGGCCCGGGCTGCCAGCTTTTCCACCGGCTGCCCGGTAACCGCTGGCTCGTTGCAACGGCCTGCCGGGGCCCCTAAATGTTCGTTCAATTCGGCGCAACGATTAGCGGGCAGCCGCCGGAAAAGCCGGCAGCACGCCGCGACTGCCGCCTTGGCCACCCGGCCCGCTGGGGGCCCTAGCCGGCGCCGGTACTGCCGTAGCCGCCGGTGCCGCGCCCGGTGGTGGCCAGGGTTTCGGTGGGCTGCCAGGCGATGGTTTCGTGGCGGGCCACTACCAGCTGGGCCACCCGCTCGCCGTCGCGCACCTCGAAGGGCACGTTGGAAAGGTTGACCAGCAGCACGCCGATTTCACCGCGGTAGTCGGCGTCAATGGTGCCGGGGCTATTCACCAAGGCAATGCCGTGGCGCAGGGCCAGGCCGCTGCGGGGCCGCACCTGCCCCTCAAACCCCACCGGAATGGCCACCGCCAGCCCCGTCGGAATCAGGGCCCGCTCCAGGGGCCCCAGCGTCACGGGCGCGTCGAGGAAGGCGCGCAGGTCGAGGCCGGCGGCGTGGTCGGTTTGGTATTCGGGCAGCGGGTGGCGCGAGCGGTTGACGACGGGTATTTGCATGAAGAAACTAAAAGGACGAGCGAAGATGAAAACGGTCGTGGCGCAAGCCACCGGGGCCCTACGGCCGGGCTAAGCGCGCCGCAGGTGGCGGCCTTCGCCCAGCCACAGGGCCCCCACGAAGGCCAGCGACAAGGCCACGTGCCAAGCGTGGCGGGGGCCCCAGCCGGCCACCGGCACCCACCAGCCCAGCGCCACCAGGCCCACGGCCAGCGCCAGCCACAGGCCCAGCCGGCCCACCGGGTACGGCACCGGGAAGTGCCGCTCGCCCAGCCGCCAGCACAGCACGGCCATCATAAAGTAGCAGGCCAGCGTGGCGATGGCCGAGCCCATGTAGCCCAGCACCGGAATCAGCAGAAAGTTGAGAGCGATGGTGAGCACCGCCCCACCGGCCCCGATGTAGGTGCCGTAGTAGGTTTTGTCGGTCAGCTTAAACCACACCGACAGGTTGTAGTACACGCCCAAAAACAGGTTGGCCAGCAGCAGCACCGGCACCACAGCCAGCCCCTGCCGGTACTCGGCTCCACGGAGGAACTTCCCAAAGTCTTCCAGGTTCAGGCTGATGACCACGAAAATAACCGCGCAGCACAGCGTAAACCACTTGAGCACCAGCGCAAACGTGGCCGGCGAGTTCTTCTCGGTGCTTTGGGAGAAGAAGAACGGCTCGGCGGCGTACCGAAACGCCTGGATGACGAGCGACATGAAGATGCTCAGCTTGTAGCACGCCCCGTAGATGCCCACCGCCGTGAGGCTGCTCTGCCCCGGGTAAAAGCCCACGGGCAGCCACTTGGGCAGCAAAATTCGGTCGAGGGTTTCGTTCACCATGCCGGCCAACCCCATCAGCATCAGCGGGTAGGCGTACTTCAGCATCGGCCGCAGGGGGCCCCAGCTGAACTGAAACCGGAAGTCGAGCAGCTCGCGGGCCAGCAGCAGCAGCGTGGCCGCGCTGGCCACTAGGTTGGCCAGGAATACGTAGCCCACGCCCAGGCCGGGGTCGTACACGCGGGCCACCAGGGGCCCCAGCGCGGGCAGCCACTTGCCGCTGGCCACGGCCGGGCACAGCACGATAAAGAACAGGTTCAAAGCCACGTTGAGCACGATGCCGGCCATCTTCACGGCGGCAAACTTGCGGGCCTTGTTCTCGAGCCGCAGCCGGGCAAAGGGCAGCACCGACACCGCATCGAGGCCCAGAATCAGGGCCACCCAGTAGGCGTAGCGCTCGTTGCCGGGTCCAATGTCGAGCAAGCCCAGCAGCGGGCGGGCCAGGGCCATCAGCAGCAGCGTGAGCCCGACGCTGCTCAGCAGCAGCAGGCTCAGGGAGCGGTTGTACAGCTCGCGGCGGTCGGTGCCGGGGCGGTTGGCGAAGCGGAAGTACGTGGTTTCCATGCCGTAGGTGAACACCACGATCAGAAACGACACGTAGGCGTACAGCCCCGTCACTACCCCGTACTCGGCCGCCGCAAACGCGCCCGTGTAGATGGGCACCAGCAGGTACGTCAGCACCCGCCCCACAATGCTGCTCACCCCATACACCGCGGTTTGGGAGGCCAGCTTTTTGGCAATACTCATTCAGTATGATACAGTTATTAGTTGCTAGTTGTCAGTTGTCAGAAAGCCTTGTCCACTGGGGCCCTATTGCTTCGAAACGCAGTGGCGAGACTGACAACCGACAACTACCAACCGACAACTGGTAGATTATTTTCCTTGGAACACCGGCGGCCGCTTTGCCACAAACGCCTGGGTGCCTTCTTTGAAATCGTCGGTTTGGAAGGCGTGGCCAAAGGCTTCGGCTTCCGCCGCGTAGCCGTCCTGGCCCGGGGCGTAGCCGGCGTTCACGCTCCCGATGACCAGGCCGAGGGCCACGGGGCCCTTGCTCAGCATCTTGGCCAGCAGCTGCCGGCAGAAATCCAGCAGCTCGGCCGCCGGCACCACGTGGTTGGCCAGGCCCAGGCGCAGGGCCTCGTCGGCCTTTATCATGTCGGCCGTCAGCATCAGCTCCAAGGCCTTGGCCTTGCCCACCAGCTGGGGCAGGCGCTGGGTACCGCCGTAGCCGGGCAGCAGGCCCAGGCTCACTTCGGGCAGGCCAAAGCGGGCCGTATCGGCGGCCACGCGCAGGTGGCAAGCCATGGCCAGCTCGCAGCCGCCGCCCAGCGCGAAGCCGTTCACGGCGGCCACCACCGGCTTGGGGCTGCGCTCGAACTGGGCAAACACCCGCTGCCCGTAGGCCGAGGCCCCCGCGGCCTGCACGGGCGTGAGGGCGGCCAGCTCGGCAATGTCGGCCCCCGCCACGAAGGCCTTCTCGCCGCTGCCCGTGAGCAGGATGGCGCGCACCGCGGGGTCGGCCAGGGCCTCCTGGCCCGCCGCGTCGAGCTCCGCGATAGTGGCCGCGTTCAGGGCGTTCAGCTTGGCGGGGCGGTTGACGGTGAGGGTGAGCACGCCGGTGGCGGCGTCCAGGTCATAGAGCAGGTTGTCGAAGGAGGCCATTGGGCAGGGGCTAAGCGGTTGGCGCAAAGGTAGGGCCCCGGCCGGGGGCCCTGCCCGCGGCCGGGGCCCCCGGGGCAGCTTCCGCTACCCGCGCCTGTGCAGTAATACCATGCTATATTACTATTCTCATTGTATATTTACGGCAAACACCTCTCGTTCATTTAAAAGCAATCTTACCCTGGTTCCGCTTTTCATTTTCTTCTTTTCACTTTTCTTTTTTCATTATGAGCATTGTTTCCGAATTTAAAGAGTTCATTTCCAAGGGCAACGTGCTCGACCTCGCGGTGGGCGTCATCATTGGCGCAGCGTTTGGCAAAATCGTTTCCTCGCTCACCGACGACATCCTCATGCCCTTGGTGGGAATGGTGGGCGGGGCGCCCGATTTTTCCGCCATCCACGTGGGGCCCCTGAAAGTGGGCCTGTTCCTGAACGCCGTGGTAGGTTTCCTCATCCTGGCATTCATCATTTTTCTGATTGTGAAGGGCGCCAATACCATCAAGAAAGCCCCGGTGGAAGTAGCCCCCGTAGCTCCCGTCGACACCAAAGACCAGGTGCTGCTCGCCGAAATCCGCGACGCCCTCCGCGCCGGCGGCCGGCTGTAAGCCGCCGTTGGTCGGCTTAGCCCAGCCATTGAGCGGGGGCCCTGGCATTCAGGGCCCCCGCTCAATGGCTGGGCTTCATTTTTGCAGGTGGCCCGGCAGCACGCGCCACCAGGCCGGCCAAGCGAACTTATCTTGCCGGCGGCCGGTTGCCGCGGTGCTTTACTACTTTTCCACCTGCTTCTCCCCTGCTGCATGAAAAACTTGTTCGCTGCCGTTGCCCTCGCGGGCCTAGGTTTGGTTGTTGCCGCGCCTGCCGTCGCCCAGTCGGCCCCGGCCGACCCACGCCAGCCCGCCCAAACGGCCGAAGACATGAAGCGCACCCAGCAGATGCAGGTGCTGGAGGCCCGCGCCGGCATCGCCACCGCCAACACCAGCCTCGGCCGGGCAGCGGGCCCCGCGCGGCAGTACGATACCAAAGCCGGCGGCTTCACGGTGCGCAAGTTCAAGGCTGCCCCGGGCTCGGGCAAGCAGGAGCGCGGCCAGATGCACCCGGCCGGCGGTGCCAACCCCTCGGGCAAGCCCCTGGTGCACAAGCACCCGCGCCGCAAAAAGCACTTCTTGTTCTTCTAAATCACAGATTTTGCAGATTAAGGCAGATTTTTTCAGATTCTAGAATCGGGTCCTGGGGGCCCCTGGGCTTAGTACTTAGCTGCCTGTAGCGCTGGCGCTACTTTTTGTTGACTATTTCTTTTCGGGTACAAAAGCAAAAAGGCGACCTTCTCAGGTCGCCTTTTTGCTTTTTACTCATCAGCTACAAAATCCGTGGCCTAGAGGGTACGCTTGATTTCTTTCTCTTCGAAGCCCTCAATGTTGTCGCCTTCTTGCAACTCGTTGAAGTTCTTGATGGAAATACCGCACTCGTAGCCTTGGCGCACTTCCGACACGTCGTCTTTGAAGCGCTTGAGGTCCTGGATTTCGCCGGTGTGCATCACGATGCCGTCGCGCACCACCCGCACGCGGGTGCGGCGGGTAAAGGAGCCGTCCGTCACCATACAGCCGGCAATGGTGCCGACTTTGGTGATGTTGAACACGATACGCACTTCGGCGTTGGCCACCACCACTTCCTGCACCGTCGGGGCCAGCATGCCTTCCATGGCATCCTTCACCTCGTTGATGGCGTTGTAAATGATGCTGTACAAGCGCACGTCAATCTGCTCCTGTTCAGCCAGCTTGCGGGCACTCTGCGAGGGCCGCACCTGGAAGCCGATGATGATGGCGTCGGAGGCCGAAGCCAGCAGCACGTCGCTTTCCGAGATGGCACCCACCCCTTTCGAGAGGATATTCACCTTCACTTCCGGCGTGCTCAGCTTCAGCAGCGAGTCCGACAGGGCTTCCACCGAGCCGTCCACGTCGCCCTTCACCAAGATGTTCAATTCCTTGAACGAGCCAATCGCCAGGCGGCGGCCAATCTCGTCGAGGGTAATGTGCTTCTTGGTGCGGATGCTCTGCTCGCGGGCCAGCTGCAAGCGCTGGGTAGCGGTTTCGCGGGCCTCGCGCTCCGTTTCCATCACCTGGATGCGGTCGCCGGCCTGGGGGGCCCCGGTGAGGCCCAGTACCTGCACCGGCGTAGCGGGCGGCGCGGTTTTCATCTTTTTGCCGCGGTGGTCGGTCATGGCCTTCACGCGGCCGTAGTGCGGGCCGGCCAGTACGATGTCGCCCACGTTCAGGGTGCCGGTTTGCACCAGCACGGTGGTCACGTAGCCACGGCCCTTGTCGAGCGAGGCTTCGATGACGGTACCGATGGCACCACGGTCGGGGTTGGCCTTCAGCTCCAGCAGCTCGGCTTCGAGCAGCACTTTCTCCAGCAGCTCGTCAATGCCGAGGCCCGACTTAGCCGATACCTCTTGGCTCTGGTATTTCCCACCCCATTCTTCGACCAGAATATTGATTTGCGACAGCTCCTCGCGGATTTTCTCCGGGTTGGCGCTGGCCTTGTCAATCTTGTTCAGGGCGATAATGATGGGTACCCCCGCCGCCTGGGCGTGGTTGATGGCCTCCTTCGTCTGGGGCATTACCGAGTCGTCGGCCGCCACCACAATGATGGCAATGTCCGTCACCTTGGCACCACGGGCCCGCATGGCCGTAAAGGCTTCGTGGCCCGGGGTGTCGAGGAAGGTAATCGGAACGCCGTTCTTGGTTTTCACCTCGTAGGCACCGATGTGCTGCGTAATTCCGCCGGCCTCGCCGCGGGCCACGTTGGCGTCGCGGATATAGTCAAGCAACGACGTTTTGCCGTGGTCGACGTGGCCCATGATGGTCACGATGGGGGCCCGGGGGCGCAGATCTTCCTCGGCGTCGCCGGCGTCGATGCTGATTTCCTCTTCCTCAGCCGACAGGAATTCCACGTCGAAGCCGAACTCATCGGCAATTACCGTAATGGCTTCCGCGTCGAGGCGTTGGTTGATGGACACGAACATGCCCATGCCCAAGCATACCTTAATGACCTCGTTCACGTTCACGTCCATCAGCGAGGCCAAGTCGTTGGCCGAGATGAATTCGGTGAGCTTGAGGGTCTTGGCGTCAAGCTCGTTCTGCGCCCGCAGGGCCTCGCGGTCCTCGGCCAGCATGCTGCGCTTGTCGCGGCGGTACTTGGCGCGGTTGGTTTGGTTGGTTTTGGTACCACCCAGCTTTGCCAGCGTCGCCTTGATCTGCTCTTGGATCTGCTTCTCAGCTTGCTCCGGCGTAAGAGCCGGGGCGTTGGGCCGGGGAGCGGGCTGGCCGGGGCGGTTGCCGCCTGCTTGGCCGGGGCGGTTGCCACCGGGCTGGTTGGGGCGGTTGCCTTGGTAGCCGCCGCCCGTGCTGGGCGCGCTGGTACCAGTGCCGGTGCCGGGAGGGCCGGGCAAGCGGGTGCGCTTCTTCTGGCCAGGGCCAGCGGGCAAGCCGCGCTTGTTCACGTCGGACGACGCGATGGGCCGGGGGCCGCGGCCACCGGGGCCCCGGCGGTCGTTATTAGTAGCCGAGAGGTCAATCTTGCCCAGTACCGTCAGGCCCTTCAGCTGGTCGGCTTTGGCCGTGATGGTGCCGGCCGGCTCTTCGGCCACGGGGGCCGCAGGTGCTTCGGCCGCAGCTGGCGCCGCCGCCACGGGGGCAGCAGCGGCTGGCGCGGCGGCGGGGGCCGCTGCTGGTGTTGCCGCAACTGGCGTAGCCGCCACAGGAGCGGCCGGGGCGGGAGCGGCGGCCGGAGCCGGAGCAGCCGCGGGGGCAGCGGCTTGCACAGGGGCTGCGGGCACCGGCGTAGCCACTGGCTGCGGAGCAGCTGGGGCCGGGGTGGGTGCTGCCGTTACCGGAGCTGGAGCCGCAGCGGCCGTAGCCACCGGCGTTGCAGCGGCCGGAGCCGTTACTGGCGCAGTAGCCACGGGGGCAGCCGGGGTTTCCACAGGCTTGGGGCGAGGGGGTACCACGCGACCACGGCTATCGAGCTCGATTTTACCCAGTACTTTCAGGCCGGGTACGGAGGGCGTTTCGGTAACCACGGCGGCTGGTGCCGCAGCGGCTGCCGGGGTCGGGGCCGCGGGTGCTGCTTGGGCGGCTACTGGAGCCGGGGTGGGTGCAGCGGCCGGGGCCGGAGTGGGCGCAGGCTTTGCGGCCACCACCGGCGCGGGGCGCGGCGGGGCAGGCGCGGGCTTGGGGGCCGCGTCCAAGTCACTCTGGCGCTTGGCCTGAATGATCTTCTGCGACTCCTGCCGGTCGAGCGCCGACGAGGCAAATTCCTTCTCCAACAAGCTCACTTGGTCCGCGGTCAGCTTCGTGGTGGGCTTGTTTTCTACTTGTGTTCCTTTTTTGGCCAGGGCGGCAACGGCCGTATCCATGCCAATTCCCAGGTCTTTGGCCGCCTGTTGTAGCCGTTTCGGGGTTGCTTCCGCCATTCTATGTTTCTCGCGAACGATACGCTTCTAAGTGCAAAGGTATTACATTAAATCTTGCCAGCGAGGCGCAAACCGCGCCTGCTGGCGCGATTTAACTTCCTTGCTGTACCGGCCGCCCGGCCGTCATTGGGCCACTTCAGCGGCTGAGCCGGCGCCCGCTTCCTCGGAGGTCGGGGCGGGGGCCCCGGCTTCAGTTGCTGTTTCCACGGTTTCGGCCGCTGGGGCGGCCTTTTTGTTAGCTTCGGCCTGCCGCTCGTCAATGTCGTCGTCGTCGGCAAACTCCTGGCGGATAACCCGGTAGAGGTCGTCCACCGTTTCTTCTTCCAGCTCCGTGCGGCGCACGATGTCGTCTTTCTTCACGGCCAATACGGCGCGGCCGGTGTCGAGGCCGATTTTCTTCAATTCGGCGATGATCCAAGGCTCGATCTCGTCGCTGAATTCTTCGAGCGAGATGTCCTCTTCGTAGTCGATGGCTTCGCGGAAAACGTCGATTTCCATACCTACCAACCGGCTGGCCAGCTTAATGTTGGCGCCGCCGCGGCCGATGGCCAAGCTCACCTGGTCGGGCTTCATGAACACCGACACGCGACCGTTTTCGGGGTTGATTTTCATCGAGCCCACTTTGGCCGGCGACAGGGCCCGGGCGATGTACAGCTCCAGGTTGTCGGTATAGTTGATGATGTCGATGTTCTCGTTTTCGAGCTCGCGCACCACCGGGTGGATGCGGCTGCCTTTCATACCCACGCAGGCGCCCACCGGGTCGATGCGCTCGTCGTAGCTCTCCACGGCCACTTTGGCGCGCTCGCCGGGCTCGCGCACCACGTTTTTGATGGTGATCAGGCCGTCGTAAATCTCGGGCACTTCCAGCTCAAACAAGCGCTCGAGGAACGCCGGGGCGGCGCGCGAGAGGATGATTTTGGGCGTGCCGTTGATGACTTCCACGCGGTGCACCACGGCGCGCACGGTGTCGCCCTTGCGGAAGCGGTCTTTGGGAATCTGCTCGCCTTTCGGCATCACCAGCTCGTTGTCGTCCTTGTCCATGATGAGGGCCTCGCGGCTCCACACTTGGTACACTTCGCCGGTCACGATTTCGCCCACCTGGTCCTTGTACTTCTGGTACAGGTTGTCGCGCTCGAGGTCCTTCACGCGTTGAATCAGCGTTTGGCGGGCCATGAGCACGGCGCGGCGGCCAAAGTCTTCGAGCTTGATGGATACGGGGAGGGTTTCACCTACTTCGAAGTCGGGCTCGATTTTCTGGGCTTCGGCCAACGGAATCTTGTCGAAATCCCAGATGTCCTCCGAGTTGTCGTCCACGATTTCGCGGTTACGCCAGATTTCCAGGTCGCCGTTGTCGGGGTTGATGATGACGTCGAAGTTGCTGTCTTCGTCAAACTTCTTGCGAATCATCGTGCGGAACACCTCGTCCAGGATGGACATCATCGTGGGCCGGTCGATGTTTTTGCTGCGTGCAAATTCGCCGAAGGATTCGATTAGTTCGTTGCTATTCATAAATCGCAGATTTTGCAGATTTTTGGGATTTCGCTGATTCGTCTTTTGGTCAGATTTTTCGGGTTTTCTCAAATTGCGTGGCTTTGCCGGCGGGCGGCCTCACAATCGGTAAAATCCAAAAAATCTGCAGAACCTGCGATTATTTGAAGGAGATAACAACCGTGGCCTCTTTTATGTCCCCGAAGGGATAGAAGGCTGCGGGCAGGATGTTTTTTTTGGTTTTGACCTTGACGACCTCGGCAATTTCGACGCCCTCGGGGGTGGCGGCGAGCAGCTCACCGGTTTTCTCGGTGCCGTCGGCCAGCTTGAGGGCCAGCGAGCGGCCGATGTGGCGCTGGTACTGGCGCGGGTCGGTGAGGGGCTGGTCGGCGCCGGGGCTCGTCACTTCGAGCGAGTAGGCGGCTTCTTCGCCGTAGTGCTCGTCGATGCGGCGGGCCAGGCGGCGGCTCACCTTGGCGCACTCCTCGATGCCCAGGCCCTGGGGCCCGTCGAGGGTCACGGTTACTTTGGGTAAAACCGAATCGGAGACGGTCAGGTTCACCAGGAACACGTCCACGTCGTCGCCGATGGCGTCGTGGAGCATTTGCAGCACTAAAGCGCGGTCGAGGACCATAAATTAACCTGGGGCTAGGACAAAAAAAGAGGGGACTGCGCGTCCCCTCTTTTCAGATTGAATACCAAACTTCGGGTACAAAGATACGGCGCGGCCACCGCCAAAGCAAACCGCGCCGGGGGCCCCTACCTTTGGCCGCCGTACCGTTTTGGCTGCCCTATGAAATTTGTTTTGCTGCGCCCGCTGCTCGAAGTGCTGGCGGTGCTGGCCCTGGTGCTGGGCGTGGCGCGGTGGGTGGCCGGCTGGTTTGGCAAGCGCACCCACACCTACCGCGTGACGGCGGCGCGGCAGCTGCGGCTGCTGGCCTGGCCGCTGCTGGCCCTGGGCACCGGCCTGAGCGTGGTGCCGGCCCTGGCCATGGGGCCCCACGGCAGCGCCAGCCCGCTGGAGTGGGGCCTGGCCGCCGGGCTGGTGGCCGTGGCGCTGGCCCTGGGGGCCCCGGCGGCGGTGCTGCACCTGCGCTACTGGGTGCTCAACCACGAAACCGTGCTGGTGCTCCAGCCCAAGGAAAACCGCCTGGAGGTGTACCAGCACGGCCAACGCCAGTACTTCGAGCGGCGCGACATTGCCCGGGTGCAGCGCGTGACGTGCCGCACCCGGGCCACCTTTTGGGCCCCTTATAACTATGTGCGCCTGCTGCTGCACGACGGCCGCGAAATTGTGCTCACCTCCCTGCTGGCCGACCTGGAGCCGCTGACCGTGTTCCTGCGCTCGGTGCCCACCGACCGGCGCACCGTGGCCTGGGCCTGGGCGTAGCCGGGGCCCAACCGGCGGCCACGCCCGACCTTTGCCCCATGTCCGCTTCTCCCCTATTGCACTACCTCGACCAAGGCCAGGGCCGGCCGCTGGTCATTCTCCACGGCTTGTTCGGCACGCTTGACAACTGGCAAACGCTGGCCCGCCGCTGGGCCCAGGACGCGGGCTTGCGCGTCATCAGCGTGGATTTGCGCAACCACGGCCGCTCGTTTCACAACCCCGACCACAGCTACGACGCCATGGCCGCCGACGTGGGGGCCCTGTTCGACCACCTCGGTTTGGGCCCCGACGCCACGCTGATGGGCCACAGCATGGGCGGCAAGGTGGCCATGCGCTTCGCCCTGGGCCGCCCCGAGCGGCTGGCCCGGCTCATTGTGGTGGACATCGCCCCAAATTTTTCCGACATGACGCACCAAGACGAAGTGCTGGCCGGGCTGCGCGCCGTGAACTTGGCCGCCATTACCAACCGGCAGGAGGCCGACGCGGCGCTGGGCCAGCACATCCGCTCGGTGGGCGTGCGGCAGTTTTTGTTGAAGAACTTGTACCGCGACGAGAACAATGCCTTTGCCTGGCGCATCAATCTGCCGGTGCTGGCCGGGGCCATGCCAGCCGTGGGCGAAGAAATCACGGGCGAGCCGTTTCTGAAACCGGCCTTGTTTGTGCGCGGCGGCAAGTCGGACTACATCACGGCCAACGACAAGCTGTACGTCATCCCGGCGCTGTTCCCGAACTCAGAAGTGGCCACCGTGCCTGACGCCGGCCACTGGCTGCACGCCGAAAAGCCCGACGAAGTGTACGAGCTGGTGCGCGCCTTTGCGGGGCAATAGCACCGCTGTTCTCACTTTTTGTACCCTGACTTTCTTTGCCCGCTTTGGCCCTCTACCTCATCCCCACACCCCTAGCCGACGACACGGCCGCGCAGGTGCTGCCGCCGCAGGTGGTGGCCGCCGTGACCCGCCTCCCCTACTTCCTGGTGGAAAATGCCCGCACGGCGCGGCGCTTCGTGAAGAGCGTGGCCCCGGCGCGGGTAATTGAGGAAATTCGCTTCGGCGTGATTGACAAGGACAGCACGCCGGCCGAGGTGCGCGCCGCCCTGGAGCCGCTGCTGCGCGAGGGCCTGGACGCCGGCGTGCTCAGCGAAGCCGGCTGCCCGGGCATTGCCGACCCGGGCGCGGCGCTGGCCGCCGAGGCCCACCGACTGGGCCTGCCCGTGGTGCCGCTGGTGGGGCCCTCGTCGCTGCTACTGGCGCTGATGGCCTCGGGCCTGAACGGGCAGCAATTCGCGTTTCACGGCTACTTGCCCATCGAGAAGGGGCCCCGGGCCACGGCCATCAAGGCCCTGGAGCGCGAGGCCCAGCAACGCCAGCAGAGCCAGCTGTTTATCGAAACGCCTTACCGCAACGGGGCCCTATTCCTGGATTTGCTGGCCCACTTGCAGCCCGCCACGCGCCTGTGCGTGGCGGCTGATGTGACGGGGGCAGGCGAGTTCATCCGCACCTTACCGGTGGCCGAATGGCGGAAGCAGCCGGCGCCGGAACTGCACAAGATTCCGACCGTATTTGTACTCGGGGTATAAAAATATACCAAAGGCACAAAAAAGAGGGCCCCGGCGGCGAATTATCGCTCACCGCCGGGGCCCTCTTTTTTGTGCAAACTTAGTTCACCAGCGCCGTTTCGCCGTGCTGGCTGGTGTCGAGGCCGTGGGCTTCGTGCTCGGCATTTACCCGGATGGGGATGAGCAAGTTGGTGAGCTTATAGAGCAGGTAGGAGCCGCTGAAGGTGAAGGCCGAGATGAAGACTAGGGCCCCCAGGTGCTTGTAGAGCAGCACCGGCGAGCCGGTGGTGGCCCAGCCGCCTTCCTGGGCAAATACGGCCGTGAGCACCATGCCCACGATGCCGCCCACGCCGTGGCACGGAAACACGTCGAGGGTGTCGTCGAGGTTGGTGCGGCTCTTCAGATCGACGGCGAAGGCGCTGACGGCCGCCGCCACCACCCCGATGAACAGCGCCGGCCCGTAGCTCACGTAGCCGGCCCCGGGCGTGATGGCCACCAGGCCCACCACGGCCCCGATGGCCGCGCCCGCCGCCGAGGGCCGCTGCCCGCGCACGGCCTCGATCAGCATCCAGGTGAGCATGGCGGCGGCCGAAGCCAGGTGGGTGGTGAAGAACGCCTGCACGGCCACCGCGTTGGCCGCCAGGGCCGAGCCGGCGTTGAAGCCGAACCAGCCGAACCACAGCAGGCCCGTGCCCAGCAGCACGAAGGGCACGTTAGTGGGCACGTGCTGGTGGCCCTCTTTGTGCACGTGGCGGCGGCCCAGGGCCAGGGCCCCGGCCAGCGCCGCGAAGCCCGCCGAGATGTGCACCACCGTGCCGCCCGCAAAATCGAGCACGCCCCACTTAAATAGGAAGCCGTCAGGGTGCCAGGTCCAGTGGGCCAAGGGGCAGTAAATCAGGAGGCTGAACAGGCACATGAACAGCAGGTAGCCCCAAAACCGGATGCGCTCAGCAAAGGCCCCGCTGATGAGGGCCGGCGTGATGATGGCAAACTTGAGCTGGAACGAGGCGAAGAGCACCAGCGGCAGGTGAGGCGCGATGCGCGGGTGCGGGGCCGTGCCCACGTGGTTGAAAAGCAGGAACGTGAGCGGGTTGCCGATAATGCCGTGGAAGCTGTCGCCGAAGGCCAGCGAAAAGCCCACCACGTACCACAGCACGGAGATGACGCCGAGGGCGATAAAGCTCTGCAAGAGCGTGGAAATCACGCTCTTCTTGCTCACCATGCCGCCGTAGAAGAAGGCCAGGCCGGGCGTCATCAGCAGCACGAGGCCCGAGGAGCTGAGCATCCAGGCAATGTCGGCGGGGTCGAACGCGTGGGGGGCGGCGTCGGGGTGCACTTGCGGGGCAAAGGCCGCCGCGCACGCTACCAAAAACAGCACGCCCACCGTGACGGAGGCCAGCCACTGCTTGCGCGAGAGGGCAGCTGCAGTTTCGAGGGTGGTCGGTTCTAAATCTACGATCATTCGCCGGCAGCAGGGGTAATTTTTCTCCCTACCACCAGCAAAAATAGCTAAAATCCAAAATTCACCCTTACGTTTTTAGCGGTTTCGTCTTTTTTTTAAGATTTCGGCCGGCCAGGGCCAATCAGGGCGTGCCGATGGTGAAGGCCGTGCGCCCCGGGGCCCCAGGGGCCAAGTTGAACGCAAAGCCGTGGGCCAGTAGCACGTCGCGCACCAGCGTGAGGCCGATGCCCTGCCCGCCGCGCTTGGTGCTAAAAAACGCCGTGAACAGCCGCTCGCGCACCTCGGGCGTAAGCGGGGCCCCGTCGTTCTCAATACTGATGCTGAATGGGTTGGTCGTGGTGCGCACCCAAATGTTGCCGTCCGTGCCGATGGCTTCGAGGGCGTTCTTGGCCACGTTCAGCAGGGCCTGCTCCAGCTGGGGCGCATCGGCCTCAATAATAAGCGGCGCGTCGGCCAGCTCCCAGTGCCAGGCCACGCGGCGCTCGGCGCTCTGGGGCCCCAGTAGGCGGCCCAGGTTGCGCAGCAGGGCGTGCACGTCGGTGGGCGCAAGGTGCGGCGCGGGCAGGCGCACAAGGCGGGCGAAATCGGCGATGAAGCTGGCCAGCTGCGTGTTGCGGGCGATGCTCACGTCGATGGCTTCGGTGAAATCGGGGCGGTCGGCGGGCGCGAGCTGCGGGGCGTAGTGCTGGAAGCTGCCCAAAATGGAGTTGATGGCCCCGATGGAGTTGTTGATTTCATGCGACATGAGCCGGATGAGCTGCTCATAAGCTTGCTTTTCCTGCTTGATGAGCTCCTGCGTCAACTCTTCCAGCACCACAAACCGGCGCGTGAAGCCCCGGTCGAGGAAGTGCGCGGCATGGGCGCGGTAGGCCTGCAGGCCCGAGAGGCGCAGCGCCCGCGGCTGGCCCTCGGCTAGGGCCCCCAGCGCGGGGCCCCAGGGTCCCGGCAGGGCCCCTAGCGGCTGGCCCAACCAGGCCGGGGGCCCCGCGCCGGCCGGGCCGATGAAGCGCACCGCCGCCGCGTTGGCATGCTCCACATTTCCCTCAAAATCAAGGATTAAAACGCCGGCGGGCGAGGCTTCGATGAGGCGTTCTAGTAGGATGCTTTTCTCGTGCTGGCTCACCCGCTCGCGGCGCAACGCGTCGATCATGGAGTTGTATACGCCGATGAGCTGGTCCATTTCGCGCTGGCCCACGGGCACGAACTTCAGCGTGAAATCGCGCGCTTGCATGGCCGCCGTGCCCGCCGCAATGAGCTGCAGCGGCCGCACAAAGCCCCGGTAGAGCTGCGCGCTCAGCACCAGGCTGCCCAGCAGCAGCAGCTCGGTGGCGATGAACAGCCCCGCGTTGGTGGTACGCAGCTGGGCCGCCAGCGCCACCAGCACCGCGTGGATGACCACGACGAAGAGCAGGAACTTTACCCGCAGGCTCATCATGCCGGCTCGTCGTAAGGAATGCCGTACTTGTCGAGGCGCCGGTACAGGGCCCCGCGGCTGAGGCCCAGGGCCTTGGCTACCCGGCTCAGGTTGCCCTGGTGGTGGGCCACGCTCTGGCGGATGGCCTGGGCTTCGAGCTGATCGAGGGTGAGGGTGCCGGGCACGGCGCCGGGGGCCGGCGCGGGCGCTGGGGCCCCGGCGCCGCTCTGCTGGAAGTCGGCGGGCGTCAGCTCGTCGTGGCCGCTGACGAGCACGGCGCGCTCCACCAGGTTTTTCAGCTCGCGGATGTTGCCGGGCAGCGGCTGCGCTTGCAGCCAGTGCAGCGCCGGGGCCCCCACGCGCAGGCCGGGGCGCTGGTAGGTGGCGCGCAGCTGGGCCAGGAAGTGGCGCACCAGCAACGGCACGTCGTGGGGCCGCTCGCGCAGGGCGGGCAGGCGCAACGTGATGAGGTTGAGGCGGTAGAAGAGGTCTTCGCGGAAGCGGCCTTGGGCTACCAGCTCCGCCAGGTTCTTGTTTGTAGCGGCCACCACGCGCAGGTCAAGGCGGCGGGGCTTGCTGTCGCCGAGTACCTCGTAGGTGCGGTCTTGCAGCACGCGCAGCAGCTTCACTTGGCTGGCCAGCTCCAGCTCGCCGATTTCATCCAGGAAAATGGTGCCGCCGTTGGCCAGCTCGAAGCGGCCCACCCGGTCGGCCTTGGCGTCGGTGAAGGCACCGCGCCGGTGGCCAAATAGCTCACTCTCGAACAGCGACGACGAGATGCCGCCCAGGTTCACCTTCACGAAGGGCTGGCCGCGGCGGCGGCTGTTCTGGTGCAGGGCTTCGGCAATCAGCTCCTTGCCGGTGCCGCTTTCGCCCTCGATGAGCACGGAGGCATCGGTGGCCGCCACTTGGCCCACTTGGCGCAGCACGGCCAGCAGGCGCTCGTCTTCGCCCACAATGTCGCTGAGGGCAAACTGCTTGTCCAACGCCCGGCGGCCGGCCGGGGCGCCCTCAGCGGCGGGCCCGGGGCCCCGCAGCGCCAGCGCCGTGCCGATGGTTTGGAGCAGGGCGTCGTTGTGCCAGGGCTTGGTCACGAATTCGGCGGCGCCGGCCTTCATGCCCGCCACGGCCAGCGCAATGGAGCCCCAGCCGGTGATGAGCACCACCGGCACCAGCGGGGCCAGCGCCTTGATTTCGCGCAGCAAGGCCAGGCCGTCGTCGCCAGTGGTGGCGCGCGAGAAGTTCATGTCGAGCAGCACCAGGGCCGGCGTTTCGGCACGCACCGCGGCCAGGGCCCCGGCGGGGCCGTCGGCGGCGCGGGTGGCGTAGCCGGCTTGCTTCAGCAGCAGGCCCAGCGAGGTGCGCACGGCCAGGTCGTCGTCAACGATGAGGATCATGCGAGAGGTAAAAAAAGAACGGCGCGGGGCCCCGGGGCCCCGCGCCGTTCCGGGCGCAAATTTAAAACTACATGCTGCGCACGCTGCCGCCGCTGCCGGTGCGCTTCGTGACGGCGGGCGCGCCCTGGTACTTGATGCTGGCGCCGCTGCTGGCCTCGGCCACCAGGGCCTCGCGCACGGCAATTTTTAGGGTGCTGCCGCTGCTGGCCTGGGCCTCGCACTTGTCGGTTTGCAGGTCCTTGCCGTTGAACACCGAGCCGCTGCCAGTGCGGATGTCGAGGTGCGGGGCCTTGCCCTTGAGGGTGACGACGGAGCCGCTGCCCTGGCGCACGGTGAGGTCGGTGGTGGCCATGTCGGCCCGCAGCGAGGCGCCCGACGACACGTCGAGCTGGAAGTTGGGGGCTGCGTAGTCGCCTTTGGCGTCCACGGCGGCGCCGCTGCCGGCCTCCAGGGCCGTGAGCTGGTCGGCCGTCACGGCCACGCGCAGGTGCTGGGTGCTGGTGTTGCGGCGCACGTTGTCGTCCGGGGTTTCGTATTTAATAACGAGCACGCCGTCCTCCACGGTGGTTTTGATGCGGTCGCGCAGTACGTCGGTTTCGGCGCTGGCTTCCACGCGCTGGGTGTGGCCGGCGGTGAGGTCCAAGGCAATGCCGCTACCGACTTTGATGGCGTGGAACTGGGCCACCGGGCGCACCTGCGCGGCGGTTTGGGCGAGGGCGGGCACCAGGGCCCCCAAGGCGAGCAGGGCGGGGAGAACGAGGTTTTTCATGCGAAAAAAGAGAGAAAGATGAGGCAAGGATTTGGGGCGGTTACCGGGCCCCGGACGGGTTCGTTACAGCGACCGGCAAATAAACCTGGGGCAACCAGGACGCAAGATGCGGCAGGCGCGCCGCCGGTTGCCCGGGGCCCCAAAAAACGACGCCGTACTGCGCGAAGAGTAGGGGCCCCGGGGCCCCTACTCTTCGCGCAGGGCCACGGCGGGCTGGATGCCCGCCGCCAACCGGCTGGGGTACAGCGCGCAGCCCACCGCCAGCAGGTACAGGCCCGCCGCCGCCATGCCCATGGCCGTGAGGTACACACCGGTCGGCACGTCCAGCACGCCCAGCAGCGGGAACTGCATGGCCACCAGCAGGCCCAGCGCCAAACCGAACGTGGTGAGCACCAGTATTTCACCCAGCACCTGCCCGCTGATGGCCCCCGCCGTGGCCCCCATGGCCCGGCGCACGCCGAGCTCGCCCCGCCGCTGGCTGATGTTGAGCCACAGCACCCCGAACAAACCCAGGGCCACGTTGATGAGCAAAAACACGCTCACCACGCCCATGATGACGGGGGGCGTGAGCACCTGCTTGAACTGCACGCGGCGCTGGTTGGCCAGCGGGGTAATGGTGCTGCTCCAGGTGGGGCCGTTGGCGCGGATGTCGTCGCTGATTTTCTTTTCCAGCGCGGCCCCGCTGCCGGGCTGCACCCGCACCAGCAGCGTGGCCAGGGCGTGGGTAGTATCCTGCGGCCCGACGAAGAGAAACACGCCGGGCTTGGGCGCGGCCAGCTCGCCGTCGGTGCGGTAGGGGCCGCTCACGCCCACCACTTTCCACACTTCTTTCCAGTCTTTGGGGCCCTGGATGACCTGGCCCAGCGGCGACTCGCCGGGGGCAAACAGCGCGTCGCGCAGCGCCTCGGTGATGACGACGGCGCGGCTGTTGGCGGCCTCGTCGCGGCGGTCAAACCAGCGGCCGGCTTTCATCTGCAGCCCCATCACGGCGCGCAGCTCGGCGCTGGAATCGAAGTAGTTGGCCACGTCGCACACGCGCTTGCGGGCCCCTTCGCCCGCCGACAAGTCGCCGTTGTTGGAAGCGAAGGCGAAGGGCGTGTTGCCCTCGCTCCGCGCCACGCCGGCCACGCCGGGGGTGGCCTTCAGGTGCTGGATGATCTGCTGGAGGCTGCCCAGCATCTCCCCGCGGCTGGGCTGGCCGCCGGGGTTCAGGCTCACGTTCCACACCTGCTCGTAGGCGAAGCCCAGCGGGGCGCGGTAGTTGCGCCACAGGTACACGCCCAGGCTGCTCACGCCAAACAGCACCACAAAGGCCAGCAGAATTTCGAGCACCAGCAAGCCGTTGGCGCGCTTGCGGTTCCACATCAGGGTGAATAGGTGGCGGATCATGCGGCGTTGTCTCCTTTCAATGCCTTTACGGCTTGTAGCTTGGACATTTTATAAGCGGGGTAGGCCCCCGACAAGAGGCCGAAAAACAGCACCACGCCCAGCGCCATCCCAAACACGCGCCCGTTCAGGGCAAACTCCGAGTGCGGGATGAACTGGCTGCTGTTGAGCAGGTGCAGGGCCCCCGCCGCCAGCCCCAGGCCCAGCACGCCGCCCAGCAGCGTGAGGAAAATATTCTCGACCAGAAACTGCCCCGTGAGCCGGCGCGCCGTGGCCCCGAAGGCCTTGCGCACCCCAATTTCGCCCGAGCGCTCCAGGGTGCGGCTCACGTTAATGTTCACCAGGTTGAGGGCCGGCAGCAGCATGAACAGCAGGGCCAGCAGCCCCAGCACCCGCAGGAAGCGGTTGCTGCTGCTGGGCCCCACGTCGCCGCCGCCGAAGCGCGCCGTGAGGTTGGTCATCAGCGGCAGCGCGTGCGACACGAGCCGCTCGTAGCGCTGGGGGTCGGGCAGGGGCTGGCGCGCAACGAGCTGGTCGTACTCGGCCTGCACCCGCGGCACGTCGGCGGCGCTCCGGGCCAGCACAATGGCCTGGTAGGCGCCCTGCAGGTTGGAACTACGCAAGTCGTCGGTGGTGGTGGTGATGGGCACCCACACGTCGGCGTAGGTGAAGAGGCGCACGATGGGCACGTCGTGCACCACGCCCACCACCCGGTAGCGCACGGCGTCTACCTCAATGGTTTGGCCCACCGCCCCGGCCACCGCGCCGAAGTATTGCCGGGCCGTGGTTTCGCTGATGACGGCCACGTGGGCCGCCGCGCGCACCTCCGGCAGGTTGTAGGGCCGGCCGGCGAGGAAGTCAAAGTCCAGCACTTGCCAGAATGCGCCGTCGGTGCGCCGCTGGTCGAGCTTCAGCGTGTGCTGGCCCACGTAGGCCACCGCCGTGCCGGGGTTAGCCTCGCTCACGGACACCTTTTCGGGCGTGCGCAGGGCCTTCATCTGTTGGTTCACGAAGGCGTAGCCGACGCTCGAATTGTTTTGCCCACCGCCCTTGTAGAGCATTTGCATTCGGTTCACGAACAGCAGCCGGTCGGTGCGCAGCTCGGGCCGGTGGGGCCCCACGGCGTAGTCAAAAAAGGCGTACACGACCAGCAGAATCATCAGCGTGAAGCTGATGCCGAACAGGCTGATGGCGGTGAAGAACTTGCGCCGCAGCAGCACCTTCCAGGCAATTTTCAGGTAGTTCCAGAGCATGGTGGGGAGGGTTAGGCAGGAGGATTATTCTTCGCGCAGGGCCACGGCGGGCTGGATGCCCGCCGCCAACCGGCTGGGGTACAGCGCGCACACCACCGTGAGCAGGTACACAAGGCCGGCGGCCAGGGCCATGGCCGTGAGGTACACGCCCACCCGCACGCCCAGCACGCCCAGCAGCGGGAACTGCGCCGCCGCCAGCAGCCCCAGCGCCAGCCCGAAGGTGGCCACCACCAAAATCTCGCCCACAATTTGCCCGCTGATGCCGCCGGCGCTGGCCCCGATGGCCCGCCGCAGCCCAATCTCGGACCGGCGCTGGTTGATGGTTTGCCACAGCACCCCGAACAGGCCCAAGGCCACGTTCACAATGAGGAACACGCAGGTGATGACCAGCGCCACCAGCGGCGTGAGCACCGTTTTCATCTGCTTGTCGCGCGACTCTGAGAGCGGGGTGATGTTGCTGCTCCAGCCCGGGCCGATGGCGCGGATGTCGGCGCTCATCTGCTTTTCCAGGGCCCCGCCGGCGCCGGGCTGCACGCGCACCAGCAGCGTGCGCAGGTGGTCGAAAACGGTGTCCTGCACGCCGTTGCGCAGGAAAGTAGCCGGCTTGGGGTTCGCAAAGTCGCCGTCGGCGCGGTAGGCTGCCGCCACGCCCACAACGCGGCGGTTTCCATCGGCTTCGACGAGCTTGCCCACCGCCGTTTCGTGCGGAAACAGCAGCTCCTTCAGGTCGTGCGAGATGACGGCCACCGGGGCCCCATCGTCGCGCCGGTCGAACCAGCGGCCTTCCTCTAGGGGCACTTGCAGCACGTCGGCGGCCGCATCGTCTAGGTAGTAGACATTGCTGGTGGGCCGGAACCCCTTTTCCCCGGGCCGCCCAACATCGCTCTGGCTGTGGCTGTTCGTGAACGGCGTGTTCGAGGCGGTGCGCGTGACGGCGCGCACGCCGGACAGCGACTTAATGCGTTGGATAATTTGCTGTTGGGTGGCGTAGCGCTCGGCTTTGGGCTGCACGCCAGGGTCGAGGCTCACCTCCCACACTTGCTCGTAGGCGAAGCCCAGCGGGGCCCGGTAGTTCTGCCAGCGGTACACCAGCAGGCTGCCCACCACGAACAGCACCACGAAGGCCAGGAAAATCTCCACAATCAGCAGGGCGTTGGCCCGCTTGCGGTTCCAGATGAGGGTGAATAAGTGCTTCAGCATTACTTGGTTCCTCCTTTTAGGGCCTGAATGGCGGGCAGTTTGGACATTTTATAAGCAGGGTACACCCCCGACAGGATTCCGAAAAACAGCACCGCGCCCAGCGCCACCGCAAACACCCGCCCGTTCAGGGCGAACTGCGCGTACTCGATGACGCTGCTGCCGTTGAGCAGGTGCAGGGCCCCGGCGGCCAGCGCCAGGCCCAGCACGCCGCCCAGCAGCGTGAGGAAAATGTTCTCGACCAGGAACTGCCCCACCAGCCGCCCCGCCGTGGCCCCGAAGGCCTTGCGCACCCCGATTTCGGATGAGCGCTCCAGCATCCGGCTCACGTTCAGGTTCACCAGGTTCAGGGCTGGCAGCAGCATGAACAGCAAGGCCACACCCAGCGCCACGCGCCCAAACCAGGCCACGCCGTCGTCGGGCCCGTCGTCGTCGGTCACGAGGCTGCGCACCGTGAAGCCCAGCAGCGTGTTGGCGTACACCCGCAGCTCGGTGTATTGCTTGGGGTCCTGCACCGGCACGTGGCGCATCACTTGGTCGAATTCTTCGCGCATGGCCGGCAGGGCTTCGGCGCTGGGCGCCAGCAAGATGGCCATGCAGTTGCCGAAGTAGTTGGGCTCGTGCACGTCCACCGTCAGGCCCAGCGGAATCCACACGTCGGAGCTGGTGAGGGTGCGCGCGGCGGGCACGTCGCGCACCACGCCCACCACCCGGAAGGCGGTGCCGTCGGTTTCGATGGGGCGACCCACCGCACTGGCCACCGCGCCGAAGTAGCGGCGGGCCGTGCTCTCGTTGATGACGGCCACGTGGGCGTCGGTGCCCACCTCCTGCACCGAGTAGGGCCGGCCGGCCAGAAAATCAAAGTCCAGCACTTGCCAGAACACGCCGTCGGTGCCCTTCTGGCTGAGCTTCAGCTTGGTATTACCCACGTAGGCCACCGCGTAGCCGCCGCTCGTGGCCAGCGACACCTTTTCGGGCGTGCGCAGCGGCCGCACGTAGCGGTTCAAAAAGGAATAGCTGGGGTTGGAGTTGCCCTGGCTGTTGGGCGACCACAGCCCCAGGTGCGTCACAAACAGCAGCCGGTCCACGCGCTTTTCGGGCGTGTGGGGCCCCACCGTGTGGTCGTACATGGCGTACACCACCAGCAGGATCATCAGCGTGAAGCTGATGCCGAACAAGCTGATGAACGTGAAGAACTTGCGCCGCTGCAAGACCTTCCAAGCGATTTTTAAGTAACTGATGAGCATGGTATTGGCGCGCAAAAGCGTGAATTAGCCGACCTGGCTGCCGTCGAAAAGGCGGATGAGGCGCTGGGTTTTCAGGGCCTGCTGCTCGTCGTGGGTCACCATCACGATGGTGGTGCCGTGCTCGCGGTTCAGGCCCAGCAGCAGGTCCATGATTTCCTCGCCCATCACCGAGTCGAGGTTGCCGGTGGGCTCGTCGGCCAGAATAATTTCCGGGGCCCCGGCCAGGGCCCGGGCAATGGCCACCCGCTGCCGCTGCCCGCCCGAAAGCTGGCTGGGGAAGTGGTTGGTGCGCGCGCTCAGCCCCACCTTGTCCAGCGCGGCCAGGGCCCGCTGGCGGCGCTCCTTGCTGCCCAAGCCGGGCCGGTACAGCAGCGGCAACTCCACGTTGTCGAGCACCGCCAAGTCGTTGATCAGGTGGTAGCTCTGAAAAACGAAACCGATTTTCAGGTTGCGCAGCCCGGCCAGTTCCTTGTCGGAGTACGACTGCACGGGGCGGCCGTCCACGGCCACGGTGCCGTGGGTGGGCTCGTCGAGCAGGCCCATCAAGCTCAGCAGCGTGGACTTGCCGCACCCGCTGGGCCCCATGATGGACACGAACTCGCCGCGCCCGATGGTGAGGTTGATGCGGTGCAAGGCCACCGTTTCGATGGTCTTGGTCTGGTAGATTTTCTCGATGTCGGTGAGCTGGAGCACCGGCGCGGCGGAGGTTTGCATGAGGGAGAAAGAGGAGGTTAAGAAGGGTCGTCGCTGAGGGCAACTTGGCGGTCAAAATCGTAGAGCGTGAGGGCCCGCAGGCGGTAGTGGGCCACCCAGCCGGCGCGCAGCGCCAGGATGTAGCCGCGCCGGGCCCCGTCCTTGGCGGCTTGGGCAATGATGAGGTCGGTGAGGCTGAGGCGGCCGGCTTCGTAGGTGGCGCGGGTGATGGCGTAGCGGCGCTGGGCCAGCGAATCGGCGCGGGCGGCCAGGCCCACCTGCTGGCCCAGGGGCCCCAGCTGGCGGGCCTGGGCCAGCACGGTTTGGGCAAAGGTGGCCTCGTCCTGGGCCACGTTGCGCTGCTCCTGGTCGCGGTTCAGCTCGGCGGTGCGCACCAGGCTGTGGCGGCGGCCCCAGTCCACGAGCGGCAGGCTGAAGGCCAAGCTGACCTGCTGCTGGTTTTGCAGACTCAGGTAGCTGGCGCTCAGGCGGTCGGCCTGGTTCACGTAGCCCAGGTTGGCCAGCAGCGTGGCCTGGAAGCCGGTGGTGCCGCGGGCGTAGGCCACGTCGCGGGCCGCCAGCAGCAGCCGGCGCTGGAAGGCCAGGGGCGCGGCGCGGTGCTGGCGGGCCTGGGCCAGGGCGTCGGTGGGCACCACGGGCGGGGCCGGGGCGGGCACCGGCACGGCCAGTGCGGCAATGGCCCCGGCCTGGGGCCCCGGCAGCCCGGCGTAGGCGGCCAGGGCCACGGCGGCGTTTTCGGCGTCGAGGCCGGCCTGGGTTTGGGCCTGCTGGGCGTTGAGCAAGTTCAGCTCCAGCTGGATTAAGTCGCTCTGCGAGAGGCGGCCCAGGCGGTAGCGCTCCTGGCCCACGCGCAGCAGCTCGGCGGTGGCGCGGGCGTTTTGGGCGGCCACGGCGGCGTTCACCTGCTGCACCAGCACGTCGAAGTACAGCTCGGTGGCGCGCTGGGCCACGGTTTCGCGGTCTTCGGCGTACTGGCGCTGGCTTTCGCGGTAGCGCAGCGGCTCCACGGCCCGGGCCCAGCGCAGCGGGTTGAAGTAGCCGATGGGCTGCGTAAATCCCAGCGTAAAGGGCTGGTTGTTATACTGCTTGGTGCTGTCGTTAAAGTTATCAACCCGCTGCACCTGCGAGCCCAGCACCACCTGCCCGCCCGTCAGGCCGATGTTCTGCGTCACGGCCACGCCCAAGGTCGAATTGTTATTGCGCACCGATTTGAAGGCCAAGGTACCGTCGGGCTGCACCACGGGCGTAATCTGGTGGTTGAAGTTGGGCAGCACACCCGTCAGGCCCAGCTGCGGGCGGTAGTTGGCCTGATAGGCGCGGTAGGCCCAGTAGCCGGTTTCGCGGTTGGTGCGCGCCTGCTGGCCCACGGCGGCGCGGCCCTGGGCCTGGGCCACCACGGCGGCCAGCGTCAGGCTGTCGGGGGCGGCGGGGCCCTGGGCGCGGGCGGTTATGCTACTGGTTAGCAGGCCAATTACGCAAGCGGCAACCGCACTACAGCGCAGGTTTGCTACTAAAGTGGAGAGCGTTTTCATGGGCGGCGCGCGTTAGTCGTGGAGTGCCAACTCGGGCGTTTCCTGGTGGTCCTTCATGTCCGACACCACCACCTCGTCGCCGGCTTGCAGGCCGCTGGTTATCTGCACGTAATCGAAGTTGCTGTCGCCGAAGCGCACCACTTTCCGCAGGGCTTTGCCGCCGCGCACCACGAATACCGCCTGCTCCTGCCCGCCCTGGTAGAAGGGGCCGTTTTTGATGCGCAGCACGTGCGGGTGGGCCCGCGTGATGACGAACACGTCGGCGCGCAGGTTGGCGCGCAGGGCCGGGGCGTGGTCGTTGGCCAGCTGGGCATAAAAGGTCACCACGCCCTTGTCCACGGCCGGGCTGATGCTGGCCACGGTGCCGCGCAGGTCGGTGCCGTTGGCGCGCACCACCACTGGGTCGCCGGGGTGCAGCTGGCCCGCGTAAGCATCTGAGAGCGTGGCCCGCACCCGGAACCGGCTGAGATCGGCCACCCGGGCCAGGGGCTCGCCGGCGGGCACAGCGGCCCCCAGGTTGTCGTTCACCCACGTCAGCACGCCCGGCTGGGGGCTGCTGATGTCGGCCTGCCGCAGCTTGCCGGCCAGCTCGGCAATGCTGCGCTGCTGCATCGACACGGTGTAGCCCAGTTCGCGCACGTCGGCGGCGCTGGCCCGGCGCTGGTTGGCGAGCTGGCGGGCCAGGCGGTCGGCTTCGAGGCGGGCCACAGCCAGGTTCAGCTCGGCCTGGCGCACGGCCTCGGCCGTGCCGCCCCCAATTTCCAGCAGGTGCTGCTCATCGCGCAGCGTCGATTGCAAGCTCCTGACCTTCACCGCTTGCGAGGCCGCTTGGGCCCCCAGGTCGTTGAGGTGGCCTTCGAGGGCCAGGCGCAGCTGGTCGTTCTTGTTCTGGTTGCGCAGCTGCTCGTCGTCGAGCTTGGCCAGGGCCCCCTGCGAGGCCTCTTTATCAAGCTCCAAAATGGTTTGGCCGGGCGCCACCTGGGCCCCCACGGCCACCGCCACCCGCCGGATGGTGCTGGCGATGGGGCTGGAAATCACGGCTTCGTGCGCCGGAATGATGGTACCGGCCGCGGTGAGGGCGGCTTCCACGTCACCGGTTTCTACGCGGGCCGTCAGCACGTCGGCGCGGCGCAGGCTGGGCTGCAAGGCCTTGCGCAGGCCCCACCAGCCGGCCACGGCCAGCACCAGGGCCCCTAAGCCCAGCAGCCACTGGCGGCGGCGGCGGTTCGTTTGAACGGATGGGGCAAGGGCTCTGTCCATTTTCGGGCACTGTTGGGGTTGGTTCTACCCTACTTTGCCAAGCCGTGTGCCAATTTTACAACTATTTGTATTTCAGTTTGTTATACCATATTTAGGAAAATGGTAAGTCAAAAAAATTGTCCATTTATGGACACCTGTCCAGCATTGGACAGGTGTAGCGCGGACGCTGCGTGTCGGCGGCGCTGCCCGGCCTGTAGCGCGCGCTTTGTAATCCGCAGCGCTGAACGGCAACCGTTTGGCGATCATCGGCAAGACGAAGCGAGGGCCGCGGACTACAAAGGCCGCGCTACAGCGCGCCCGGCCCGTTCAACCCGCGGACTCGCAGCGTCCGCGTGACGGCGCAACTGACTTCTTACCTTTCGCCGCGTATAAACGGGAAACAGTCCCATTCATTCTATGAAAATTCGCCTCAGCTTTTTGCTTTTGACGGCTGCCCTGTTGGGGGCCGCCCCTACCCCGCAGCAACTGGTAGTGCCGGGCCGCAGCCTGGGGCAAGTGCAATTGGGCCTGGCCCCGGCCGCTGCCCACCTGCCCACCACGCCGCCCAACAGCACCGACGGGGCCATGGGCAAGGCCTGGGCCAGCTGGTACGGGGCGCGGCCGGCCCACGGGGCCCCCACCGAGCTGGACGTGTACACGGCCCCGCCGCCCGGCGACGACGGCAGCCACCGCTCGGTGCAGGTGGTGCGGGCCACGTCGCCTTACTTCCAGCTGGCCAACGGCTTGCACGCGGGCTCGCGCCTGCGCAACATTCGGGCGGCCTACGGGACCCTGCCGCTGGCCACCACCTACAGCGTGCCGGGCGGCGTGCGCTACCTCTACGATGCCGGCGCAAAGGGCATTGCCTTCGAAACCAACGGCAAAGCCTTGGATAGCAAGTGCACCGCCGTCATTGTGCACTTGCCCAAGCTGGCGGCGAAGAAGTTCTACGTGTCCATGGGCCAGTACCTGCACAACCGCACCAAGCCGCGCTAGGGGCCCTAGTTGCCCCAGATTTGCCACACCAGCACCGAGGCAGCGTAGGCCAGGCCGGTCATGTACACGAGCTGGGCGGCGGGCCAGCGCCAGCTCTTGGTTTCGCGGTAGGTCACGGCCAGCGTGCTCATGCACTGCATGGCAAACACATAGAACACGAGCAGCGAAAACGCCCGCGCCGGCGTGAAGAACGGTTGGCCGTCGAGCCCTTTTTCGGCCCGCAGCTTCTGCTGCACGGTGCCCATGTCGGCGTCCTGGCCCACGCTGTAAATGGTGCTCATGGTGCCCACAAAAACCTCGCGGGCGGCGAAGGAGGTGAGCAGCGCGATGCCAATTTTCCAGTCGAAGCCCAGCGGGCGGATGGCCGGCTCCAGGGCGTGGCCGAACGAACCGGCGTAGGAGTTTTCGAGGCGGGCCGAGGCCACCTGGCGGCTCAGCTCGGCCGGCGTCCAGCGGTGGATGGCGGCCTCGCGGCGGGCCTGGGTTTCAGCCACGGCCTGGCGCTGGCCGGGGCCGTAGCTGGCCAAGCCCCACAGCAGCACCGAGATGGCCACAATCACCTGGCCCGCCTGCCACACAAACGCCCGCACTTTTTGGTAGATGGTGAGGCCCACGTTCTTCCAGCGCGGCCATTTGTACACCGGAAACTCCATGATGAAGTAGCTCCGCTCGCGGGCCTTCAGCAGCACTTTCAGGAGCCAGGCCGAGCCCAGGGCCGAGAACAGCCCGAGTAGGTACAGGCCCATCAGCACCACGCCGCGCAGGTTGAAAAAGCCTACGCTTTCGGCCGGCACCACCAGCGCCACCAGCACCGTGAACACCGGAATGCGCGCCGAGCACGACATGAGCGGCGTCACGAAAATGGTGATCATGCGGTCCTTCCAGCTCTCAATCGTCCGGGCCCCCATGATGGCCGGCACGGCGCAGGCCAGGCCCGAAATCAGCGGCACCACGCTCTTGCCGCTCAGGCCAAAGGGCCGCATCAGCTTGTCCATGAGGAAGGTGACGCGGGCCATGTAGCCGGTTTCCTCCAGCACGGCCAGGAAGGCGAAGAGCAGCGCGATTTGCGGGATGAAGATGAGCACGCCGCCCAGGCCGGCCAGCACGCCCTCCGTGAGCAGCTTGGTGAGGGGCCCCGGCGGCAGGGTGTCTTGCAGCCAGCCGCTCAGGGCCCCAATGCCCTGGTCAATCAGGTCCATGGGGTACTGCGCCCAGGCAAAAATGGCCTGAAACAGCAAAAACAGCACGGCCAAAAAAATCAGGTAGCCGCCCACGCGGTGCGTCAGCACCCGGTCGATGCGGTTGCTGACGGGCTCGCGCTGCTCGGTGCGCGTCACCGTCACGGTTTCGAGCAGAATCTCGTTGATGCGGGCGTAGCGCCCGATGGTTTCGCTGGCCTGCTGGGCCGTGCCATCGAAGGCGTATTCCTGCACCAAGCCCTGCACGTAGGCGCGGTCTTCGTCGCTGAGGAAGGCGAGGTACTCGGCCTGCTGGGCGTAGTGCAGGGCCAAGTAGTCGCTGTGCAGGTGGAAGTGGGTGCGCAGCCGCTGCACCAGCGGGTGCACCGCCGAATCGGGCTGCCAGAAGCGCACGGGCGGGGCGGCCAGGCGTTCGGCCATCACAATTTTGAGGGCCGCCACCCCGATGCCGTTGCGCGCGTTCATGGGCACCACGGGCACGCCCAGCTCGGCCTCCAGGGCCCCCAGGTCGATGTGCACGCCGTGGCGTTCGGCCACGTCGGTCATGTTCAGGGCCAGGATGGCGGGCAGGCCCAGGTCGGCCAATTGGCTGAACAGCAGCAGGCTGCGGCGCAGGTTGCTGGCGTCCACCGTCACCACCACAAAATCGGGGTAGCCGGCGGCCGACGGGTCGTAGAGCAGGTCGGTGATGACGCGCTCGTCGAGGCTTTTGGGGTAGAGCGAGTAGGTGCCGGGCAGGTCCACAATCTCGGCGCGGCGGGCGGCCGTGAGCTGGGCCCAGCCGCTCTTGCGGTCCACGGTCACGCCGGGGAAGTTGCCCACCTTCTGGTTGAGGCCGGTGAGCTGGTTGAAGAGCGAGGTTTTGCCCGAGTTGGGGTTGCCAATGAGGGCGATGCGCACGGGGCGCACCGGCGCTTCCGGGGCCCCAGGGCCCGCGGCCGGCGCCGCCGCAAGTGTCCGAGCCTCTGCCATCCCGTTGGTAACTAGTCCTTAAGCAAAATAGTGGCCGCCTCGCTGCCGCGCAGCGAAAGCGTGTACTCCTCGTCGCCGAGCACCAGCATCAGCGGGTCGCCGAAGGGGGCGCGGCCGCTCAGGCGCACCGTCACGCCGGGCACGCAGCCCATGTCGAGCAGCTTGAGGGCCATCACGGGGTCTTCGAGGCAGCAAATGGTGCCGGTTTCGCCCACGCGCAAGTCGCGGGCCGAGCGCCGGGAAGCGGGAACGGGGGAAGGAGCAGCCACAGCAGGAGTATACGGCATTCTATTTAGAAAGGCTTTAAACAAAGGTACGCCACCGGCGCCAATCGCGGGGCCCCAAAAACGGGCCCGCGCGCGGGACCCCGGGCGCGGGCCCCCAAAACCACGGGCAGGAAATTCTTCGTAATTGTTTAAGACAATTTTTTTT
This sequence comes from Hymenobacter nivis, assembly GCF_006439025.1. Lineage (GTDB taxonomy): Bacteria > Bacteroidota > Bacteroidia > Cytophagales > Hymenobacteraceae > Hymenobacter > Hymenobacter nivis_A. The sequence goes on along the minus strand of NZ_RCYZ01000006.1, from coordinate 179,722 downwards.
CTAATATCTTTCGACCTGAATTTGCAGTATTTACCGCTGAACTATCTAATCATGTTAAAACGCTTACTTTTTATTGCATTATGCGGGGTTATGCTACCCGCCTATACTTACGCACAGTCCGGACAAGTGCTACTTAAGGGCACCATCGTCGACGCCACCACCAAGGAGCCCCTGCCCTTCACGTCCATCGGGCTGAAGGAGGAGCAAGTGGGGGCCCTGAGCAACGAGCACGGCCAGTTCGTGGTGCCCGCGCCCACCAAAAATGCGCAGGACACGCTGCTCATCATGGCCTTGGGCTACTTGCGCAAAACCGTGCTCGTGAAGCGCGGCGCTGCCCTCGACAACATCACCATTGAGGTGCCCAAGCAGGCCGTGGCCCTGAAAGAAGTGATGGTGAAGTCGGGCAAGATCAAAAACGCGGCCCTCGGCGCCAAAACCAACAACCCCGGCGAAGGCATGATCCAGGGCCAGGCCGGTTCGCAGTACGCCTTTTTTGTGAAGAACGACAAGCAGAAAAAGCTCGGCGCCGTGCGCACCGTTTCGTTCTACATCGGCGAGAACGGCTTTCCGCGCGAGCCCTTCCGCGTGCGCCTCTACAAGGCCGACGGCAACTACAACGCCCCGAACACCGACCTGCTCACCGAGAACGTGGTGGTGTCGGCCCCCCAGGGCGGCCAGTGGTACACCGTGGACCTGACGCCCTACAACGTGGTGGCCCCCGACGAGGGGTTTTACGTGGCCATGGAATGGGTGGTGAGCGGCGACAAGTTCTTCACCACCAACTTCATGGATGATTACACGCCCTACGGCCAGATCATGAAGCCCACGTTTGAATTCAAGGAGAGCCGCACCTGGACCTACAGCATCGGCAAGGGCTGGAACCTGATGACGCTGGCCAACGGCAGCGGCCAGCGCTACAACGCCATGATCAAGGCCGACGTGGACATGATCAAATAACCCACTGCCGCACAATTTATTAGGCTGCCCATTTTTATTTTCTGGGGCCCCGCGCTCAGCGGTGGGCCCCGCGTTCCGCCGCCGCGGGGCGCTCCATTCGCTACCGTTATACCTCCCGCTTCCATGCTGAAGAAACTCCTTTTTCTCCTACTAAGCGCCGGCTTGCTGCCGGGCCTGGCCCACGCCCAGGAGGGCCGCATCACCGGCCGCGTGGTGAACCAGGCCACCAAAGACCCCGTGGCGTTTGCCTCCATCAGCCTGCGCGACGAGGGCACCGGGGCCCTCACCAACGAGTACGGCTACTTCCAGCTGGCCATGCCCGAGCGCAGCCTCGACGATTCGGTGGTGGTGGTGGCGCTGGGCTTCCGGCGCACGGCCATCCGCATCAAGCGCGGGGCCACCATGGAAGACCTCATCATCGAGCTGCCCAAGCAGAGCGTGCGGCTGGCCGAAGTGACGGTGAAGGCCGCCCAAATGAAGCCCGCCCTGCTGGGGGCCCGCACCACGTCGCCCGGCATGGGCATGATCCAGGGCCTGCCCGGCTCGCAGTACGCGGCCCTGATGAAGAACGACAAGCAAAAAAAATTCGGCTACATCCGTTCCGTCTCGTTCTACATTGGCGAAAACGGCTTTCCCCGCGAGCCCTTCCGCGTGCGCCTCTACCGGGCCGACGGCAACTACAACGCCCCGAACTCGGACCTGCTGCTCGACAACGTGGTGGTGTCGGCGGCCCGCGGCGGCGGCTGGTTTGATGTGGACCTGACCTCGTACAACATCCCGGCCCCCGACGAAGGGTTTTACGTGGCGATGGAGTGGATCGTGAGCGGCGACAAGTTCTACACCACCAACTTCATGGACAACTACACGCCCTACGGCCAAATCCTGCGCCCCACCTTCGAGTTCAAGGACAGCCGCACCTGGCTCTACGCCATCGGCCGCGGCTGGAGCCTGATCACGCTGGCCAACGGCGCCTCGCGCTACAACGCCATGATCCGGGCCGAAGTAGACGCCAGTAAGTAAGCGGCCGGGGCCCCGGGCCAGCGCGGACTCACACAGCCGAGTACCTGATAGCCCCAGCGGGGCGGCCCATCAGTAGCAAGCACTCGACCAGAACAACAAAAGCCCCAGCGGGGCGGCCCAATCGTTCGGGCCGCCCCGCTGGGGCTTTACCTTTTACTCGGGGTTTTCTCGCTGACTGATCTATTGATTGCTACTGCGGGAGAGATGCTTCGACAAGCGCAGCATGACGGGCCACTAGCTTTCTGAACAGCTTTTTAACCGAACGACCTGGCTACCAACCATCGGCCCACCAAAAAGCCCCCGGCAACGCGAGTCGCCGGGGGCTTTTTGGTGGGGGCTGGGGGCCCTATTTTTTGGCGGGGCCCCGCTCGGTAATCCAGGCGCGGATGGTTTCTTCGGCCAGGGGCGAGAACGTGGCCTTGGGCTGGCCGGCCACCACGGGCCACTGCCCGGGCTCGGGCTGAAAGAGGTGATTTACACCAGGCAGCTTCTTAACGGTGACGCCCTTGTTGGCCTTGAGGCCTTTTTCGAGGGCCGCCAGATTGGCGTCGGCGCTCACGAAGCCATCGGCGGTGCCGTTGAGCAGCAGCACGGGGCAGGCCACAAACTTGAGGTTGGCGGCGGGGTCAAACTCCAGGAAGTAGCGGTAGCGGGGGGTAGTCATTTCGGCGGCGCGGCGCTGGGCGGTGGCCGCGTCGGTGGGGCTGTTGCTCTGGCGCAGCAGGTTGGTCACCATCACCCGGGCCAGGGCATTGTCGGGGGTGCGGCCGATGATGTCGAACACGGCCTGCTGGCGCTTGGCAATGGCGGCCACCTGGGCATTGTCGGTGCCGAGCTGGCGCAGCGTGGTGCTTTGCTGCTGGAGCACCAGCTCGCGGCCGGGCAGCCCGGCAGCGGCCAGCGCCACCACAAAGGCGGGCGGCAGCGGCTGGGCAGCGGCCAGCAGGGCCACGTTGCCGCCCTCGCCGTGGCCGATGAGGCCAAGCCGGGCCGAGTCGGCCTCGGGCCGGTTACGCAAAAAGCTGAGGCCCGCCTGCGCGTCGCTCACCAGCTCGGCGGCGGTGGGCTCGGGCCCGGGGGCCCCGCCCTGGCCTATGCCGCGGTCATCAAAGCGCAGCACGGCAATGCCGCGTCGGGTGAGGTAGTCGGCCAGCTGGCCCAGCGGGGCGTAGCCGTCCACGGCCCCGTTGCGGTCCTGCACGCCAGCGTCGCTCACCAGCACCACGGCCGGGAAGGGCCCAGGGCCGGCCGGCACCGTGAAGGTACCGGCCAGGCGCGCCGACGCCGCCCCGCCGCCAAACGTCACGTTTTCTTCGCGGTAGGGCGGGGTGAGGCGCGTGGAAGCGGCGGCCGCCACCGGCACGGCCGAGTGGGCGAGAGCCATGGCCACCTTGTAGCCGGGCTGCTGCCAGGTGCCCACCAGCTGCTGCCCCCCGGCCGCCAGCACGCCCACAAAGCGGCTGCCCGCGGCTGGCGCATACAATTGCACCGTGTCGTTGCGCTGCGTCACCTGCACCTCCAGGTGGCTCACCTTCTGCAGGGGCACGTCGAGGGTGCCGAAGTAATCGCCGCTGGTGAGCTTAAGAAACCGGAAGATGACCTCCAGCGAGCCACCGGGCACTTTCAGGGGGCCTTTCCAGAAGCCATCGAGGGGGCCGGGCTCGGCGGCGGGCCGCACGGGGCCCCCGGCGGCCGGCGCGGGGGCCTGGGCGCTGGTCGGGCGGGCGGCCAGCAAGAGCAGGCCCCAGCAGGCCCAAACAAATGGCTTTAATTGCATTCTGCGAGTAAACATTCCGCAAAATAACGATGCCGACGGGCATTTTGAAAGCGACCGATTGAACTATGTTTAGACGCTGGTACTTAACCAATTTCCTAAAGCACAAAACCGGGCCCCGGCCCCGCCAAGCCCTGCCCCACGGGGCAAAAACCTGGCGGGCCCGGGGCCCGGTTTTGCATTTTGGCCGGTTACCCTAGCGGGTGCGCACGGCAATTTCCACGCGGCGGTTTTCCTGGCGGCCGGCGGCGGTGGCGTTGGTGGCCGCGGGCTCCGCTTCGCCCATGGGCTCCACGCTCAAGCGGGCAGCGGCGATTTTACCGTTCGAAACGAGGTAGGTTTTCACGGCTTCGGCGCGCTCTTCGCTCAGGGCTTTGTTGTAGCCCTTGGTGCCGCGGGCGTCGGCGTAACCCATGATGCGCACTTCGCTTTTAGGAAAGCGCTGGCCGATGGAACCCGTGATTTGGTCCAGGGCCTTGGCGGCACTGGGCTTGATGGCGGCCTTGTCGGTATCGAAAAGCACGGTTTCGTCCACCGTGTACACGTCGTAGTCGCCGTCGCCGCGCACGGTGATGCCGGGCAGGTTCACTTCGGCAAATTTCACGTCCTTGAGCTTGTCCTTGCTCACCGTCCAGGCGTTGCTGATGGCCGCGCCAGCCGATGCTACAGCGCCCTTGGCCGCGTCCACGGCCTTGGCGCCCAGCGTATCGGCAGTTTCACCGGTGCGGGCCACTACGGCCGTGTCGGCGGTGGCGTCGGCGAGGGTTTCTTTGGTTTCAGAGGTTTTGGTTTCGCAGCTGGCAAGCAATACGCTGGCAGCAACGAGGGAAAGGAACGGCTTGTACATGGTATTTCAGTAAATGAATGTTGCCATACGCAGTTTGGGGCCCTGGCGTTGGCTTATTCCGATACGAACACCCGCTTCACCCGCTCGCTCACGTTGGTGAGGAGCTCGTAGGCAATGGTGCCGATGCGGGCCGCCAGCAGCGGCAGCGGCAGCTCCGCGCCAAACACCACGGCCACGTCGCCGGCCCGCGCCGCGGGGATGTCGGTCACGTCCACCATGCACATGTCCATCGCCACCGAGCCCACCACCGGCGCGCGCTGCCCGTGCACCAGCACCACGCCCGCCCCGTTGCTGAAGCGCCGGTCGTAGCCGTCGGCGTAGCCAATGGCCAGGGTGGCAATGCGCCGGTCGGCGCCGGTGGCCGTGCCCCGGCGGCCGTAGCCCACGGTGGCCCCGGCGGGCAGGGTTTTTATTTGCGAGATGGTGGTGCGCAGCGTGCTCACCGGGCGCAATGCGCTGGCATCCATTCCACTGGCATCGACGCCGTAGAGGCCGATGCCCAGCCGCACCATGTCGAAGTGCGCCTCGGGGAAACGCCGGATGCCAGCCGAGTTCAGCGCGTGCTTCAGCACGGGGTGGCCCAGGGCTTCTTCCAGGGCCCCGGCCATGCGGCCGAACGCGGCCAGCTGCTGGCGGGTGAAGTCGTCGTGGGCGGGGTCGTCGGCGGCGGCCATATGCGTCATGATGCCGGCCACCGGCAGGCGGGCGCGGTGCTGGCGCAGCAGGGCCCCCAGCGCCGGCACGTCGGCCTCCTCGAAACCCAGGCGGCGCATGCCGGTGTCGAGCTTGATGTGAATCGGTGAGTTGGTGAAGGAGTGAGTTGGTGCATCAGCGGCCGGAAAGGTGGCCAGGTAGGCTTCCAGGATTTCGAAGGAGTAGATTTCCGGCTCCAGGCGGTGGCGGCGCAGCAGCTCGAAGGCGTCGGGGGCCGGGTTCATCACCATGATGGGCAGGCCGATGCCGGCCTCGCGCAGGGCGATGCCCTCGTCGGCGTAGGCCACGGCCAGGTAGTCGGCCCGCTGAAATTCGAGCAGGCTGGCCACTTCGTAGGAGCCCGCGCCGTAGGCAAACGCCTTGACCATTACCATCAACTTGGTGCCCGGGCGCAGCTGCTGGCGAAAGTGCTGGAGGTTGTGGGCCAGCGCGTCGAGGTTCACTTCCAGCACTGTGCCGTGCTGCTGGGCCTGCAGCGCCGCCACGATGCGCTCGAAGCCGAAGCGCCGCGCACCCTTCACCAGTATCGTTTCGTGGGCAAAATCGGCCGGGTTGAACTGGGCCAGGAAGGCCTCGGTGGTGGGGTAGAATTCAGTTAAAAGTTGAGAGTTAAAAGTTAAGAGCGTTGGTAGCTCCTCGGTTTCGTTGGGTTTTAACTTTTCCCTTTTAACCTTTAACTCGTTCATCTCCGCGGAAATCTCCGGCCCAATGCCCACCAGGCGCGTGACGCCGTGGGCTTGCGCCAGGGCCCCCACGCGGGCGTAGAGGGCGGGGCCGGTGAGGCCCGATTCGAGCACGTCGCTGAGGATGAGGGTGCGGCGGCCGGGGCGGGCCTGGCGGCCGAGCGCGGCCAGGGCCAGGGCCAGGCCGGCGAGGTCGTTATTATAGGTGTCGTCGAGCAGGTAGCTATCGTGGCGGCCCTGCTTCATTTCCAGGCGCATGGCCACGGGCTGGAGGCGGGCCAGGCGGCGCTGGATTTCGGCCGGCGCCACGCCGCGGGCTAGCAGCACGGCCAGGCAGTGCAGGGCATTCTCGACGGAGGGCTCGTCGGCAAAGGGCAGCACGAAATCGGCCCGGGGCCCCAGCTCGCCGGCGCGGGCCTTCACGGCGGTGCCGTCCGCGCCGGTCGGCGCCACCCGGAAGCGCAGGGCCGCACCGGGCGCGTCGTGGCGCGTCCAGCCGAAGCCGGGCAGGCCCAGGGCGGCCACGGCTTCGCGCACGGGGCCCTGGTCGGCGCAGTAGTAGAGGCGGCGGAAGCCGGGGCCCTCGAACAGGCGCAGCTTCTCGCGCAGCTTCTCGGCTTCGGAGGCAAAGCCGGCGTCGTGGGCCGTGCCGAGGGTGGTGAAAATGCCCTCGGTGGGCTGGATGATGGCGGCCAGTTTCGCCATTTCGCCCACCTCCGAAATGCCGGCTTCGAACAGGCCCAGCGTGTGCCGCTCGGGGCTCAACTCCCACACGCTCAGCGGCACGCCCACCTGCGAGTTGTAGGAACGCGGCGAGCGGCAGATGACCTCGTCGGGCCCCAGCAGCTGGGCCAGCCACTCCTTCACAATGGTTTTGCCGTTCGAGCCGGTGATTGCCCACACGGGGCCCCCGAACTGCTGGCGGTGCGCCGCGGCCAGCGCTTGCAGGGCCCCCAGCGGGCTCGGCACGGCCACGATGCCGGCGCCCGGGTAGGCGGCCAGGCTGCCGGGCAGCGTGGCACCGTCCGCCACCACAAACAGGCGCACGCCCTGGGCGTAGGCCTGCGGCAGGTAGCGGTGGCCGTCGTGGCTGGGGCCCCGCAGGGCGAAGAACAGGGCCCCCGCGGGCGGACCGGCGCGGCGGCTGTCGAGCAGCAGGTGGCGCACGGCGGCGGCCGGGTCGGCGGGGGCTTGCAGCAAGTGGCCGCGCAGCAGGGCCGGCAAATCAGCGAAGAGCAAGGGAGGTAGCACGGGGCAAAGGTCGGGGCCCCGGCGGATGTAGCGCGGGCTTGGCAAGTCCGTGGCGAGCGCGGCGAGCAGCACGATTGAACGGGCGGGGCAGTACCCGCGGCGCTCGGCGCGGACGCGCAGAGTCGGCGCTACACCGGGCAGGGCAACCTTTTGTGGGACAGTAGCATCTAGGGGATAAGGATTTGCCTTAATATTGCGTTTCCTAGATTCATTTTCCTTTCACCTTCTTTTTCTGCTAGATGAAACACGCTTTATTGTTACGCCGGGGCCTGGGCTGCGCCCTGGGGGCCCTGGCCCTGGGCGCGTGCAGCCCCAAAACCGCGGCCGTGGTGACGACCGCTCCGGCTGCGGCCACCGCAGCCGCCGCGCCGGTGGCCGCCGCGGCGCCGGCCGGCCCGGCGTTCCAGATTCCGGTGGAGTACTACACTTTGCCGAACGGGCTGCGGGTGGTGCTCTCGCCCGACCACACGGCGCCCACGGCCACCGTGGCCGCCTACTACGCGGTGGGCTTCCGCACCGAGCCGCGCAACCGCACGGGCTTCGCGCATTTGTTTGAGCACCTGATGTTTCAGGGCTCGCAGAACCTGGGCAAGGCCGAGTTTATCGGGCTCATTCAGAAGAACGGCGGCAGCATGAACGGCTCCACGCGCTTCGACTTCACGAACTACTTCGAGGTGGTGCCGAGCAATAAGCTCGAAACGATTCTGTGGGCCGAGGCCGACCGGATGCGGGGCCTGGCCATCAACCAAAGCAACCTCACCAACCAGCAGGGCGTGGTGAAAAGCGAGGTGCGCGTGAACGTGCTCAACCAGCCCTACGGCGGCTTCCCGTGGCTCGACATGCCCCAGAAGGCCAACAAGAACTGGAACAACGCCCACAACTTCTACGGCGACCTAAAAGACCTGGACGCGGCCAACCTGGCCGACACCAAGGACTTCTTCAAAACCTACTACGCCCCCAACAACGCCGTGCTGGCCGTGGTGGGCGACTTTGAGCCGGCCGAGGCCAAGGCCTGGATTACCAAGTACTACGGCAACATTCCGAGCGCCACGCCGCCCCCCAAGCCCGACCTGGCCGAGCCGCGCCAGGAAGCCGAGCAGCGCTTCACGAAGGACGACAAGCTGGCCGCCAAGCCGGCGCTGGCCTTCGCCTACCACATGCCCGAGCGCAACACGCCCGAGTACTACGCCATGATTTTGCTGGACCAAATCCTGCTGCAGGGCAACGACAGCCGCCTCTACCAGGCCCTGGTGCAGAAGCGCGGCTACTCCGACGGCGTGGGCGGCGGCATCAACAACGACCTGGGCAACCAGTTCAACTACGCGGGGCCCATGCTGTGGATGGGCAGCCTGGTGTACGACCCCGCCGTGCAGGCCGACTCGGTGGTGCGCGTGCTCGACCGCGAAGTTAACCGCCTCACCAGCACGGGCATCGACCAGGCCACGCTGGACCTGGCGGTGGTGAAGATGCGCTCGTCGTTTTACGACCAGGTGAGCGGCTCCGACAACTTCGGGCGGGCCGATTTGCTGGCCGCCTTCGCCTTGTTCGACAACGACCCGGCGCGCATCAACAAGCTGGAGAGCGAGTTCCGCAAGGTGACGCCCGCGCTGCTGCAAAAAACCGCGCGGGAATACTTGCGCCCCACCAACCGCACCCTGCTCATCGTCAACCCGCTGGCCAAGAGCTAGCCCATCCTGCTTTCCATACCATTATGAACAAGCTAACCATTGGGCTGCTCGCCACCGCGCTGGGGGCCCTGGCCGCGCCCGCCCAGGCCCAGGCGCCGGCCAAAAAAGCCGCGGCTCACCCCGTCAAGAAAACCACCGCCAAGGCCACTACCCGCACCGGCGGCGTGGCCAACGCCGTGGCCGCCCAGGCCCCCACGGCCCCCAAGGAGGCCCCGCCCGTGGGCAGCGCCCCGCGCGATTTTGCCCTGCCCGCCAAGGAGGAATTCACCCTCGACAACGGCCTGCAAGCCCGCCTGGTGCCCTACGGCCAGGTGCCCAAGGTGACGATGATGGTGGCCGTGCAGGCCGGCAACGTGCACGAGGGCCCCGACGAAGTGTACATCGCCGACCTGCTGGCCAAGCTCCTGAACGAGGGCACGGCCACGCTCTCGGCCACCCAGCTCGCCGAAAAAGTGGCCGGCATGGGCGGCTCGCTCAGCATCTCGGCCGGCTCCGACCAAACCTACCTCTGGGCCTCGTGCCTGTCGGAGTACGCGCCCCAGCTGGCCGCGCTGCTCGCCGACATTGTGCAGCACCCCGCCCTGCCGGCCAGCGAAGTGGCGCGCCTCAAAACCGACATGAAGCGCCAAGCCAACCTCTCGCGCTCGTACCCCAGCACCCAGGCGCACCAGAAATTCACGGCCGCCATCTACGGCGACCACCCCTACGGCCGGCCCATCCCCACCGATGCGCAGCTCGACGCCCTGACGCTGGCGCAGGTGCAGAACTTCTACAAGAACCAGTTTGGGGCCCAGCGCACCAGCGTGTACGTGGCCGGCAAGTTTGATGCGCCCGCCCTGCGCCAGGCCCTCACCGCCGCCTGGGGCCCCTGGGCCAAGGGCCCCGCGCCGCACATTGAGGCGGCCAAGCCCCTCACCAAGGCCCAGGTGCTGACCCAGGACCGGCCCAGCGCGCCGCAATCGACGCTTGTGGTCGGCCTGCCGGCGGCCGACCCCACCAGCCCCGACTACATCCGGCTGCGGGTGATGAACTCGCTGCTCGGCGGCTCGTTCGGCTCGCGCATCACCCGCAACATCCGCGAGGACAAGGGCTACACGTACTCGCCCTACAGCTCGGTGGCCACCCACTACCACACCGGCGACTGGAGCGAGAGCGCCGACGTGACGACCAAGGACACGTACAATTCGCTGCACGAAATCGTGAACGAAATCGAGCGGCTCCAGAAAACGCCGCCCTCGGCCGACGAGCTCAAGGGCATTCAGAACTTCGAGAGCGGCATGTTTGTGCTGCGCAACTCCAACCCCGGCGGCATCATCAGCCAGCTGAACACCTTGGACTTGCAGGGCCTGCCCGATACCTTCCTCACCGAGCAGGTGAAAAACATCAACGCCGTGACGCCCGCGCAGGTGAGCGCCACCGCCCGCCAGTATATCCGCCCCGAGGCCATGACCATCGTAGTGGTGGGCGACCAGAAAGTGGTGGCCCCGCAAATCAAGAAGTTTCAGGATTCGCTGAAAAAGCCGCTGTAGGGCCCCCGGGCCAACTGCGTTTGCGCAAGGGCCGTTCCAGTTGCTGGGGCGGCCCTTTGCGTTGCCACACATAAGCAAAATCTTCTTTTTTGAACATCAGCATAAGCAAGCCTTATCTTTGCCCCATGAACCTGCAACAGCTCACCTACCTCGTGGCCCTCGATACGCACCGCAGCTTCGGGCTGGCGGCTGAAAAAAGCTTCGTGACCCAGCCCGCCCTCAGCGTGCAAGTGCAGAAGCTGGAGGACGAGTTGGGCGTGCTGCTGTTCGACCGCAACAAGAAGGGCGCCGAGCCCACCGCGGTGGGCATGAAGGTGATAGCCCAGGCCCGGCAGGTGCTGCGCGAGGCCCAGCAGCTGCGCGAACTGGTGCAGGTGGAGAAGGGCGAAATGGTGGGCGAGCTGCGGCTGGGCGTCATCCCCACGCTGGCGCCGTACCTGGTGCCGCGCTTTTTGGTGGGCCTCACCACGGCCTACCCGCAGCTGCAGGTGCGGGTGGAGGAGCTGCGTTCGGAGGAAATTATGGTGCAGCTCAAGGACCACCGCCTCGACGTGGGCCTGCTCGTGACGCCCCTCGACGACCGCCAGCTGCGCGAGCTGCCCGTGCTGGAGGAGCCGTTCCTGACCTACGTTTCGGCCAACCACCAATTGGCCGGCAAGGCCCAAATCGAAGCCGCCGACCTCAAGGCCCCCGGCATGTGGCTGATGCAGCAGGGCCACTGCTTCCGCCACCAGGTGCTGAACCTGTGCGCCGCCACCACCGACCCCGCCGCCCACGTGACCTACGAGAGCGGCTCCATTGAAACGCTGATGGAGCTGGTGCGCCGCCACCAGGGCTACACGCTGGTGCCCGAGCTGGCCGTGCTCGAAGAAGTAGACACAAACCCGCTGGTGAAGCGCTTCGTCGACCCGCAGCCCGTGCGCGAGGTGAGCCTGGTGGTGCACCACGGCTTCGTGCGCGTACCCCTGCTCACGGCCCTGCGCCAGCTTATCCTCGAGAGCGTGCCCGAACGCTTGTGGGCCGGCCAATCGGGCGCCAAAGTGCGCTGGCGCTAGGGGCCCGTAGCGTGGGCAGGCACTATCTCCCTTAATCTTGGGGCATGATTACTTTCCGTACTGTGCTCCGCGCGCTCCTGCCGGGCTTGTTTTTATTGGCCGCGCACGCCCTGCGGGCCCAAACCCTGGGGGCCCTAGCAGAGCCGTTGGCCATCGGCCAAACGTTCACCCTGCCCTCCAAGGTGCTGGGCGAAACCCGCCGCATCAACGTGTACTTGCCGCCGGGCTACGCCGATTCGGCCGCCCTGCGCCTGCCCGTGCTGTACATGCCCGACGGCGGCGTGCAGGAAGATTTCCTGCACGTGGCGGGCCTGGTGCAGGTGTCGGTGGGCAACGGCACCATGCGGCCGTTCATTTTGGTGGGCATCGAGAACACGGCGCGCCGCCGCGACCTGACGGGCCCCACCACCAACCCCGACGACAAAAAGATTGCGCCCCGCGTGGGCGGCTCGGCCGCATTCCGGCAGTTCATCCGCACCGAGCTGATGCCGGCCATCAAGCAGCGCTACCGCACCACGGCCGAAACGGCCATCGTGGGCGAGTCGCTGGCCGGGCTGTTCGTGGTCGAAACCCTGCTGCTGGAGCCCGACTTGTTCAGCACCTACCTCGCCTTCGACCCCAGCCTGTGGTGGAACAACGCGCAGCTGGTGGCCCAGGCCGGGGCCCTGCGCCGCGCCCACCCTGGCCCGCCCAAAACCCTGTACCTGGCCACCAGCAACGAGAAGGAGATTGTGGCCGACACCGAGCGCCTCACCAAAGCCTTGGGGGCCCCCGACGGCCGCGCCCTCATTTGGCACTACGACCCCATGCCGCTCGAAACCCACGGCACCATCTACCACCCCGCGGCCCTCAAAGGGTTCCGCCTGGTGTTTAAGCCGCCGGCCGCCAAGCACTAGGGCCCCAGGCTGTAGCGCGGACTTTGTAGTTCGCGGCGCTCGCTTCGTCCTGCCGACGATCGGGCAGCGACCGGGCAGCGCCGCGGACTACAACCGAAGGTCAGCGTAGCTAAAGTCCGCGCTACAACAGCGCTACTGCCCGGCGCCGTAGTTTTGCGGTTTACCGTTCCCCTGCCCGCATGTCGTCGTTTACCCTGTGGTTTCAGCAGCGCCCGTGGGCGCTGATGGTGCTGTGCCTGCTGGCGCTGGGCCCGGCGCTATTCATCCACCTGGGGCTGCTGCCGCTGCAAGTGGACGAGCCCATTAGGGCCCTGGTAACGCTGGAGCTGAAGGACTCGGGCAACTACTTCGTGTCCACGCTGCAAGGCGTGTACTATTACAATAAGCCGCCGCTGTATAACTGGCTGCTGCTGGGGCTGTTCAATATCACCGGGAGCCAGTCGGAGCTGGTGGTGCGGCTGCCCACGGTGCTCTCGCTGCTGGGCTACGCGGCCACCTTGTTTGTGGTGGTGCGGCGGTATTTGGGGCCCCGGCTGGGGTTTGTGGCGGCGTTTGCGTTCATCACCTGCGGGCGGATGCTGTTTTGGGATTCTTTCCAGGGCCTCATCGACACGCTGCACGCCTGGATCACCTACCTGGGCTTTGCGGCCGTGTTCTACTTCGCCGAAAAGGGGCAATGGCGGCGGCTGTTTGCCATTACCTACGCCCTCACGGCGGTGGGCTTCATGCTGAAAGGGCTGCCGTCCATTGCGTTTCAGGGCATTACGCTGGTGGTGTTTTGCTGGTATTCGAAGAACTTCAAGCGGCTGTTTTCGGGGGCCCATTTCCTGGGCATCGGGGTGTTCGTGGCCATCGTGGGCAGCTACTTTCTGGTGTACAGCCGCTACAACTCGCTGCACGACTACTTCTACACCCTCTGGGACCAGTCGAGCCAGCGCACGGTGGCCGAGCAGCCGCTCTTCAAGTCCATCAAGCACGTGCTCACCTACCCGTTCGATTTCCTGGGCTGGTTTGCGCCCTGGACCCTGCTGGTGGTGTGCCTGGTGCGCCGCGGCTGGTGGCAAACCATTCAGGCCCACCCGTTTCTGAAGTTCAACGCCTTCATTTTCCTGGCCCTGACGCCGATTTTCTGGCTCTCGCCGGCCACCATTCCGCGCTACTTGTTCCCGCTCATCCCGCTGCTCATCACGGTGATGATCTACTTCTACGACCACTACCAAGCCCAGGGCCCCTGGCAAAACCGGGTGGTGGACGGCGTGCTGCTGTTCGTGCTCTCGGTGGTGGCGCTGGCGCTGCTCGCGCCGCCGTTCATCCCGCACATCGCCGACGTGCCGGGCCTGTTGCCGAAAACGGCGCTCGTGTTTGGGGCCCTGGTAGCGCTAGCGTACCTCTACTACACGCTGCCGGCGCAGCGGCTGGTGGTGCTGTGCGCCTACCTGCTGTGCCTGCGGGTGGGCTTCAACTTATTTGTGCTGCCGGCGCGCTACAAAACCAACGACATCGTGCCCTACCGCGCGGCCAGCATCCGGGTGGGCCAAATCACGAAGGGTCAGCCCCTGTATGTGTACAAGGATTCGCGCCTCGACAACGACGAAGCTTTCTACATCACCCGCGAACGGGGCGCCATCACCCGCGCCCTGCCCGCGCCCACCGATATGGGAGCCTACTATCTGGCCGAGGATTGCTACCTAGAAGGCCGCCGCTACCGCCAGTTTTTCGACTTCGTAATTGACCGCCAGATCCACCTCAACCTCGTCAAGTTCGACGACGCCGAGCCCGCCCCCGGCCAGGGGCCCCAGAACTGCCCGCCCGCTGATTACCTCGACCCAACCTACCACCGCTAGGATGCTGTAGCACGGGCTTTGTAGTCCGGGGCCCTCGCTTCGTCCTGCCGATTGCCGTGTAGCGACCGGGTAGCGACGCGGACTACAAAGTCCGCGCTACACCCTCAAACCGTTCCAAATGCCCCTCCTCGCCCACCGTCCGAAGCTGCGCAGCGCCCTGGTGCTGCTTGCCAAGCTGGCATTTGTGGTGGGGGCGTTTTACTTCGTTTTCCAGCACATTAGCCTGGCCGATGTGCGGCGGGTGCTGGCCACGGCGCGGCCGGGGTGGCTGGCACTGGCGGCGGGGCTGTTTGCGCTGTCGAAGTGGCTGTCGGCGCGGCGGCTGAACTACTTTTTTCGGGCCATCGGCGTGCCGCTGACGGAAGGCGAAAACCTGCGCCTGTACTGGCTGGGCATGTACTACAACCTGTTTTTGCCCGGCGGCATCGGCGGCGACGGCTACAAGGTGTACCTGCTACGCCAGCGCTTCCCCGGCAAAACCACGGCCCTGGTGCGCGCCCTGCTCCTCGACCGGGTGAGCGGCGTGCTGGCCCTGGGCGTGCTGGCGGGCGTGCTCTTTGCCTTCGTGCCGGCCGTACCGCTGCCCTGGCGGCTGGCGGTGCTGGCGGGCGTGCCGGTGGGCGTGGCGGCCAGCTACTGGGCCAGCGGCCGGTTTTTCCCCGAGTTCCAGCCGCTGTTTGGGCGGGCGGGGTGGCTGGGCCTGGGCGTGCAGGGGGCCCAGGTGCTGTGCGCGTGGGCCATTCTGGCGGGCACCGGCACCAGCACCCAAGTAATTGACTACCTGGTGGTATTCCTCGTGTCGTCGGTGGTGGCGGTGCTGCCGCTCACGGTGGGCGGCATCGGGGCCCGGGAGGTTACCTTCGTGCTGGGGGCCCAGGTGCTGCACCTCGACGCGGCCGTGTCGGTCACGGTCAGCCTCACGTTCTACCTCATCACGGCGGCCGTGGCGCTGCCCGGGGCGGTGTTCAGCTTCAAAGGCGCCGCTGCCCCGGCGCCGTAGCGAGTTAGGGCCCAGCTTCAACCCGGGGGCCCTCTTTCTTGTTGAGTGGTGATGCCCCGCCTTTAACCTTTCCTGCCATGCCCACGCCCCTCACCGCCGCCGAACTGTCCACCGTCACGGCCTTTGCCGGGCTGCCCGACGACACCCTGGCCTGGCTGCTGGCCCACGGCGAAGACCGCCACTACGGCCCCGACGAAACCGTGGTGCAGGCCGGCGACGCGGCCCAGTACATGATGGCGGTGGTGGCGGGCGGCATCCAGTTCTACTTCGAGCGCAGCGGCCACGCCGAGCCCGTGTTTCGCATCGAGGCGGGGCAGGTGAGCGGGGTGCTGCCCTACTCGCGGCTGCGCACCATCAACGGCCGGGGCGTGGCCGTGGGCGAAACGCGCATCTTGCTGCTGCACCGCGACTTATTCCCCGAACTGGAGCGCACCAGCCCCGACCTAATTCAGCGCCTGGTGGGCCTGATGAGCGACCGGGTGCGCGACCAAACCCGCAGCCAGGAGCGCGACGAGAAGCTGCGCGCCCTGGGCAAGCTCTCGGCTGGCCTGGCCCATGAGCTCAACAACCCCGCCGCCGCCATCAGCCGGGCCGCCGCCACGCTGGGGGCCCGGCTCACGGCCCAGCCCGAGCTGCTCTCGGCCCTGGCCAGCCACTGCCCCGCCCCCGAGGCCCTGCACGCCCTCACGCTGCTGGCCCACCCGCAGCCCGCGGCCGCCGGGGCCCCGGCCACGTCGGCGCTGGACCGGGCCGACCAGGAAGACGAGCTGGCCGATTGGCTCGAGACGCAGGCCGTGCCCGACGGCTCGGCGCTGGCCAGCACCCTGCTCGCCGCCGGCCTGGGGGCCCCCGCCCTCGCAGAAGTGGCGGCGCTGCTGCCACCCGCCGCCCGCCCCGCCGCCTTCGCCTGGCTCGAAGGGCAGCTGAGCACCCAAGGGCTACTGCGCGACGTGCAGGAGGCCAGCAGCCGCATCAGCACGCTGGTGGACAACGTGAAAACGTACTCGCACATGGACCGCGGCGGCGACTTCGCGCCCCTCGACGTGGCGGCCGGGCTCGAGAGCACGCTCAACATTTTTGGCTACCAGCTGCGGGCCAAAAACATCCGCCTCACCCGCGAGTACGCCCCCGGCCTGCCCCAGGTGCGCGGCCAAGTCAGCAGCCTCAACCAGGTGTGGACCAACCTCATCGACAACGCCGTGGACGCGCTGCCCCCCGGCGGCGGCCTTACCTTGCGCACCCGCCTGGCGCCGGGCTTCGTGCAAGTTTGCGTGGCCGACGACGGACCCGGCATTCCGGCTGACGTGCTGCCTCACATCTTCGAGCCCTTCTACACCACCAAGCAGGCCGGCGAAGGCACCGGCCTGGGCCTCGACATTGCCCAGCGCATCGTGCAAAACCACGGCGGCCGGCTCGAAGTCACGTCGGGGCCCCAGGGCACCGAATTTTGCGCCTGGTTGCCGGTGGCGTAGCCGTTTCTCTTCTATTGCCTTATTCTTTCCGGCCGGCAATGCGCGGCCTTTCTGCATGAAAAAACCTGTTATCCTCGCCGTCGACGACGACCCGCAGGTGCTCAACGCCATTGAGCGCGACCTGCGCGCCGAGTTCCGCCGCGACTACCGCGTGCTGCGGGCCGACTCGGGCGCCGGGGCCCTGGACATCCTGCGCCAGCTGCAAACCCGCGCCGAGCCCTTGGCCCTGCTGCTGGCCGACCAGCGCATGCCCGGCATGGAGGGCGTGGAACTGCTGGAGCAGTCCCGGGCCCTGTTCCCCGACGCCAAGCGCGTGCTGCTCACCGCCTACGCCGATACCGAGGCCGCCATCCGGGCCATCAACGGGGCCCGCATCGACTACTACCTGATGAAGCCCTGGGACCCGCCCCAGGAGCTGCTCTACCCCACGCTCCACGACCTGCTGGCGGCCTGGCAGGCCCAGCATAAGCCCGTGTTCCAGGGCTTGCGGCTCATCGGGTTCCAGTGGTCGCCGCTCTCGCACGCCGTCAAGAGCGCCCTGGCCGGCTACATGGTGCCGTTCGAGTGGCTCGATTTTGAAACCAACCCCGCCGCGGCCCAGCTGCTGGCCAGCACCGCGTTTGGGGCCCCCGACCTGCCCGTGGTGGTGTACGCCGACGGCCACGCCGTGGCCCGCCCCGCCCGCGCCGAACTCACCCAGTACCTGGGCCTGCCCACGCAGCCCTCGGGCGATTTGTACGACGTGGTCGTCATCGGAGCGGGGCCCTCGGGCCTGGGCGCGGCCGTGTACGGCGCCTCGGAGGGCCTAAAAACGCTGCTGATTGAGCGCGAGGCCCCCGGCGGGCAGGCCGGCACCAGCTCGCGCATCGAAAACTACCTGGGCTTTCCCACCGGCCTGAGCGGCACCGAGCTGGCCCACCGCGCCTGGACGCAGGCCGTGCGCCTGGGCGCCGAGTTCCTGGCCGAGGAAGTGACCAACCTGTGCGTGCAGGACGGCTACAAAGTGCTCACCCTCAGCAGTGGCAGCGAGGTGCGCACCCGCGCCGTGGTGCTCACCACCGGCGTCAGCTACCGCAAGCTGGAGGTGCCGGGCATCGACGCGCTCAGCGGGGCGGGCGTGTACTACGGGGCCGCCCGCACCGAGGCCCGCTCCTGCGACCAGCAGGACGTGTACATCGTGGGCGGCGGCAACTCGGCCGGGCAGGCGGCCATGTACCTGGCCACCTACGCCCGCCGGGTATTCATCGTCATCCGAAGCAAGTCGCTGGCCAGCAGCATGTCGGCGTACCTGATCGAGCAGATTGCGGGCACCGAAAACATCGAAATCCTGCCCTTTGCCCAGGTGAAGGAAGTGCGCGGCGACGGCCACCTCGAAACCGTGGTGCTGCAAGTGGGCGAGCAAACCGAGGAGCGGCCCGCCCGGGCCCTGTTCGTGTTCATCGGGGCCAAGCCCAGCACCGAGTGGGTGTGCGGCACCGTGCTCTGCGACGCCAAAGGCTTTGTGCTCACCGGCCGCGACCTGGTGGCCGACCCGCGCTACGCTGCCAACTGGAAGCGCCCGCGCGAGCCCTTCGCCCTCGAAACCTGCGTGCCCGGCGTGTTTGCCGCCGGCGACGGCCGCGCCGGCGCCATGGCCCGGGTGGCCGCCGCCGTGGGCGACGGTTCCACCGCCATCAAGTTCGTGCACCAGTACTTGGACGAGTAGTAAACTAGTTAAACGGCAATTCAATCAGGCCGTCATGCAGAGCGCAGCGAAGCATGACGGCCTTTTTTAAGCCTGGGGATTATCGGCAGGACGAAGCGAAAGGCGCGGGCGCGCAGCGTCTACGCTACAGGTCGTCGTAGCGCACCAGCTGTATGTCGTTTGCTGCCAGCCATTCGGGCCAGGTTTCGTCGCGCCAGAACTCGTATTCGGCCACGCGGTTCAGGTACGAGGTTTCGCGGTTCGTCAGGCCAGGGTGGGTCATGAATTCCACCACGGGGCCCCGGCGAAAGGCGCGGGCCAAGCCTTGGATAAAGAGCGGCAGCGTGGCGTCTTGCGCGGCCGAGAAATCGGCCACCAGCGCGTTGGGCGACTGGAACCCGCGCAGGCCATAGCGCGAGGCCACGCCGAAGGCGTTCAGCAGCTGGCCGCGCAGGGCGTAGCCGGGCTGGCTGCTCCAGCGGCGCAGGCGGCGGACGCCGTGCCGCCGCAAGATGCCGGTGAGCACGGGCCCCAGCGCCGGAAACAGGTGCTGGTGCTGGTGGCTATCGGCGTGCGACACGGGCACATCGAACCGGGCCAAGCGCGCCAACTGGGCCACCACTTCGGTTTCCAGCTCGCTCACCCGCACCCGCCCGCTGAGGAAGCGCGCCAGCAGCTGCTGGCCCTTGAAAAACTGCCCATCGGCGCCAATGAGCGTGCGCACGGCCGAGGCGCGGCTCAGCGGCACGCCATCTATCAGGTTGAGGTGCAGGCCGGTGGATATTTGGGCTTGCAGGGGCCCCAGGGCGCGCAGGTCGGCATCGGTGGCCAGGTTGGCCATCACGGTGGTGCTGCTGATGCGGCCCTGCGCGGCCAGCTCCTGGATGGCGGCGGTGGCGGGCGCGTCCCAGCCGTAGTCGTCGCAGTTGATGATGAGCCGGCGCATTGGGGTGATTAGGCGAAGAAAATCAGGACCGCTTGGCGATTTTGTTGAACGTGATGCTGCGCTGAGCCTTGGACTTGAAGCGGGCGTCGTCGACGGCGCTCTTGGCGCGGTGCTTGGTGGGGCGGCCCTGCACCCGGGCGCGCCACCGGCGCCACGACGAGGCCTTCAACTCGCGGCGCATCAGCTCGATAACGGCTTGCTCGGGCAGGCCGAACTGCGCCAGGATGGCCTCGAACGGCGTGCGGTCTTCCCAGGCCATTTCGATTACGCGGTTGGTGTCTTCTGCAGTGAGGGTGGGAGTATCCATTTTAGGGGAGGGGCGGCGGGAGTAGCGCGCTGCTCCTTTAAGCGCGGCCGCGCCGGATAGGTTGCGGCCGCAGCAGTCCGGGGCCCTATTTAATTGCCGAAGCAGCCGCGGCAATTGCTGCGGGCATGGGCCCCATAGCGGCCGCGGGGGCCCCGGCGGCGTGGTGCGCCAGGTGCCGCAGCACGTAGGGCCGGCGGTTGCGGCGGGCGAAGTAGGTGTAGGTCCCGATTTCGGCCAGCACTCCGAAGCTCAGCAGAAAGATGCCGCCCATGATAAGGAACAGGCTGAAAATGAACTCCATCGGAAAGCGGTCGGCAATGTTGACGCCGAAAAACACCGAGCCGATGAGGAAGCCCGTGGTGAGGGCCCCGCCGATGAGCAGGCTGAGGATGCCGAGCACGCCAAACAGCCGGAACGGCTTGCGGGCGTACACCACGGTGAAGCGCAAAATCAGCAAATCGACGATGACCTTGAAGACTTTGTTGAGGCCGTAGTTGCTGGTGCCGAACTCGCGGGCCCGGATTTCAATGGGGAACTCGATGTAGCGCACGCCCTTGCGCGCCACCAGGGCCCCCAGGAAACGGTGGGCGTCGCCGAGCATCTCCACGTTGGTGAGCAGGTAGCGGCGGTAGGCCTTGTAGGTGGCCCCGAAGTACTCGAGCTTAACGCCCGACAGGCGGCTGATGATGTTGTGGGCCCCGTTGGAAATCAGCGTTTTGAGGAAGCCCTCGGGGCGCTTGCTCTTGGCGCCGCCCACCATGTCGTAGCCCGCGCGGATGAGGCGCACGAACTCGGGCAAGTAGGCCGGGTCGTGCTGCAAGTCGCCGTCCATGGCCACCACGATGCTGCCCTGGGCCTGCTCGAAGCCCGCGCGCAGACCCAGCGTCTGGCCGTAGTTGCCGGCCATGTCGAGGCCAATGATGTGCGGGTTGGCCGCGGCCAGGGCGCTGATGTGGCCCCAGGTTTGGTCGGCGCTGCCGTCGTTCACCAAAATCAGCTCGTAGCGGAAGCCGTGGGTTTCCATCACCTCCACGATTTGGCTGGCCAGCGTGCGCACGCTCTGCGCCTCGTTGTAGAGGGGCACAACGATGGAAATCAGCTCGTCGGCGTCGAAGGGCGGCGGGGTGGCGGGGGCCATCGGGAGGTGCGTGGACATGGGCGGGGCGGCGGAGAAACGGCGGGCAAAGGTACGGCCGGGGTGGGCAGGCCCCGGCGGGGGCCCCCGGGGCCCTAAACCCGCGAACCGTACCTTCGGGCTCGGTTTCCTATCCCCTACCCCGCCCCGATGGCCGCTGCTATTTCTTCTGCTCCTTCCCTTCGCACCGCGCCGCTGTGGCAGCGGGCGCTGCCGCACCTGCTGGCGGTGCTGTTCTTCATCGTGCTGGCCTGCGCCTACTTCGCGCCCATCGTGTTCGACGGCAAGTCATTGGCTCAACACGACATTGCCCAGTTTCAGGGCGGGGCCCAGGAGGTGCGCAACTGGGCCGAAACCCACGGCGGCCACGAGCCGCTGTGGACGAACTCCATGTTTTCGGGCATGCCGACCTACCTGATTTCGGTGCACTTCCCCGGCGACTGGTCGGTGTACTTGCAAAAGGCCCTGACGCTGGGCCTGCCCTCGGCCGTGTCGAACCTGTTCCTGGCGTTGCTGTGTGGCTACGTGCTGGGCGTGGCGCTGGGGCTGCCGCCGCTGGTGGCGGTGGCGGGCGCGGTGGCGCTGGGCTTTTCGAGCTACAACCTGGCCATTCTGCTGGCCGGCCACAACACCAAGTCGTTTGCCCTGGCCTACGCGCCGCTGGTGCTGGGCGGGCTGCTCGTCACGTTCCGGCGCGACAAGTGGCTGGGGGCCGCGCTCTTCGCCGTGGGCCTCACCCTGAACCTGCGCGCCAACCACCCGCAGATCACCTACTACGTTGGTTTATTGGTCGTTATTTACGGCATTGTGGAGCTGGTGGCGGCCGCTCGCGCCGGGCGCTTGCCGGCTTTTGGGCAGCGGGTGGCGCTGCTGGCCGTGGGGGCCCTGTTGGCGGTGGGCGTCAGCTTCGGCCGCCTCTACACTACTTATGAGTACAGCAAGTTCAGCAACCGGGCCCCGTCTGAATTGAAGGCCCAGCCCGCCGCGCCCGGCGAGGCCCCGGCCGCCAGCGCTGCCCAGCAAGACCAGGACTACGCCTTTGCCTACAGCTACGGCGTGGGCGAAACCATGACGCTGCTCGTGCCCAATTTCTACGGCGGCAGCAGCAGCATGGCCCTGGGCCCCGACTCGAACACGGCCCGCGCGCTGGGCACGCTGGGCGCCGACCCACAGGCCGCCGAGCAAATGCCAACCTACTGGGGCGACCAGGCCTACGTGGCGGGTCCCGTGTACATCGGCGTGGTGGTGTGCTTCCTATTCGTGCTGGGCCTGTTTGTGGTGGACAAGCGCACCCGCTACTGGCTACTGGCCGGCACACTGGTGTCGTTCGTGCTGGCCTGGGGCAAGAACTTTGAGTCGATTAACAGCCTGATATTTCATTACTTGCCCGGCTACCGCAGCTTCCGCGCCGTGAGCATGGGCCTGGTGATGGCGCAGTTGGCCATGCCGCTGCTGGCGGCGCTGGCGCTGGCACGCATCCTGCGGCCGCGCGCCGCTGCGGTACCCGTTAGTCCGCTGGGGGCCCCAGCCGAACCCATGCACCCGGCCCTGGCCAAAGCGGCCCGCGCGGCGGCGGGGGCTCCGGCGGCCTTGCCCAGCGCGCCCGAAACCCAGGCCCGCCTGCGACAGCTGCTCTACGCCGGGGCCGTGACGGCCGGGGTGCTGGCGCTGGCCTGGCTGGCCAGCTTCAGCTTCGACTTTGCCGCGCCCGTGGACGCCAGCCTGATGCAGAGCGCCCAGAACCCGGGCGGCTTCCCGGCCACCCTCATCGGGGCCCTGCGCGCCGACCGCGCCGAGCTGCTGCGCAACGACGTGTGGCGCGGGTTGCTGTTCGTGGGCCTGGCGCTGGGCACGCTCTACTTTTATTTGAAGGGCAAGCTGGGCGCCGGCTCGGCCGCGGCGCTGGTGGCGCTGCTGGTGCTGGTGGATTTGTGGAGCGTGGACAAGCGCTACCTCGGCGAGAAGAACTTCCAGCCCACCAGCATTGCCCAAAGCTTTGAGCCCAGCGCGGCCGACCAACTGATCAAGCAAGACAAAGACCAGAGCTACCGGGTGTTGAACATCCAGAACCCGTTCAACGAAGCCCAGACCTCGTACTTCCACAAGAGCATCGGCGGCTACCACGGCGCCAAGCTGCGCCGCTACCAGGACCTGATCGAGCGCGAGATTTCGCCCGAAATGCAGGCGCTGTTCAGCCAAAACGGCGGCGACTACCGGCGCACGCCGGCCCTCAACATGCTGAACACGCGCTACTACGTGACGGGCAATGAGAAGCAGCCGGTCATCCGCAACCCCGGGGCCCTGGGCAACGCCTGGTTCGTGCGGGAGGTGAAAACCGTGGCCACGCCCGACGCCGAGCTGGCCGCCCTGGCCACCAGCAACCCCGGCCAAACGGCGGTGGTTGACAACGTGAAATTCCCCGCCGTGAAGGCCGCTACTTACACCGACACCACGGCCACCATCACCCTCACCGACTACGCCCCCGACGCCCTGCGCTACGGCTACAACGCCGCCCAGCCGGGCACGGTGGTGTTCTCAGAGGTGTACTACGCCGACGGCTGGAACGCCTACCTCGACGGGAAACCGGCCCCGTACTTCCGCGCTGATTTCGTGCTGCGCGCCATGAACGTGCCCGCCGGGGCCCACAAAATCGACTTCAAGTTCGAGCCCAAAGAGTACGCCACCGGCAACACCGTGTCGCTGGCTTCCAGCATTGGCCTGGTGCTGGTGCTGCTGGGCACCGCAGCCTACGTGGCCAAGCGCAAGCCAGAAGACGCGGTGTAGCAGCACGTTAGCAACGGGTTGGCGGTGGGTAGCTGGCTGCCCGCCGCCAACCCGTTGCGGCCACTATTGCTTTTAGGGCCCCGGCAACCGGCCGCCAAGGCGCAACGATTGTCGGGGCCCTAAAAGCGGCTCGGCCCCGCTACAGCGCTTTGACTACCTTGGCCGGGACGCCCGCTACCACCGCGTTGGGCGGAACGTCGCGGTTGACGACGGCCCCGGCGGCGACCACCGCGTTTTCCCCAACCGTAACGCCGGGCAGGATGGTGGCCCCGGCCCCAATCCAAGCGTTTCGCTTAATCAGAATGGGGCTAAGCAGCAGGGTTTTGCGGTCAAGCGGGTCGAGGGGATGGTTTTCAGATGTCAGGTTGACCCGGGGCCCAATCTGCACGTCGTCCTCAATGGTGATGCCGCCAATATCCAAAAACGAGCAGGCGTGGTTGATGAATACGTTCTTCCCGAGCGAGATGAACCGACCGAAATTGGTGTAGAAAGGCGGAAATATGGTGGTAGAAGGGTCTATTTCCGCGCCGATAATCTCGCCCAGGCCTTGGCGAACTTGCGCTGCATCCGCGGCAGTGGCGTTCATGGCCACGCAAAGGCGGATGGTGCGGGCCACCACTTCGCCGAACTGGCCATACGCCGGGTCATCTTTGCGAAAAGGCACGCCGGACTTGAGGCGCGCAAACAGGTCGGCTTCTGTTGGGGTCTGGGGCATACCGTTCTTATTAAGGCATTGATTATTTACTGATTAAGCAGCGCACCAACAACGGCCAGCGGTTGGTTGCGCAGCGCAAAACTACCGCCTCGTCACCGTTGGCGCGCCGCTTAGGGCCCCCAGGAACCGGGCCCGGCAGTGCCACAATTACCGGTCCCAGCACCCGTTAAAGCTCCCGGAATTTGCGCAGCCACGACTCGGGCAGCCGGCAACAAGCCGACCGGGCCGTTTTGAGGGCCCTAGGTTTTACCTTTTCTCTCCCATGAGCCCTTTCCTCCAGGACCTGCCCGAGCCAGTGGCCGCCGCCCGCGGCGTGCGCCTGCTGCTCTGGCGCGACGACCTGATGAGCCCCGACCTGCCCGGCAACAAGGCCCGCAAGCTCAAGTACAACTTGCGGGAAGCGCGGCGCCTGGGCCACGGCCGGCTGCTCACCTTTGGCGGAGCGTACTCCAACCACCTGGCGGCCGTGGCGGCGGCCGGGCGGCTGCACGGCTTTACCACCGTGGGCCTGGTGCGGGGCGAGGCCGCCGGGGCCCCCAACCCCACCCTGGCCCGCTGCGCCGCCGACGGCATGGCCCTGCACTACCTCGACCGCGCCACCTACCGCCGCCGCGCCGAACCCGCCTTCCTGGCCGAAATGCAAGCCCGGTTCGGGCCCGCTTACCTGCTGCCCGAGGGCGGTACCAACGCACTGGCGTTGAAGGGCATGGCCGAGCTAGCGGCCGAAATTCGCCAGCACGTGGCCTTCGACGCGCTGGCCGTGGCGGTGGGCACCGGCGGTACGCTGGCGGGCCTGCTCACCGGCCTGCGGGGCCCCGAAACGGCCGTGGGCGTGGCGGCGCTGAAAAACGGCGGCTTCCTGAAGGACGACATCGACGCGCTGACGCGGGCGGCCACCGGCCAGGTTTTCAGTAACTACGCGCTGGCTACGGGCTACCATTTCGGCGGCTATGCCAAGTATTCGGCCGATTTGCTGGCCTTCATTCAGCAGTTTGAGGACCGGCACAGCGTGCTGCTCGACCCCATTTACACGGGCAAGCTGCTGTTTGGGGTGCTCGATTTGATTGGGCAAGGGCACTTTGCGCCCGGCAGCACGGTGGTGGCGGTGCACACCGGCGGCTTGCAGGCGTGGGCGGGGTGGCAGGCACGATTCGGCGGGCGGCGCTAGGGCCCCGGGCCTAAGCAGCAGGCATTTTCCCCACCGAGTTATCCACATTTCCCCAGCTTTTCCACACGCCCAGCGCGGCCAGGGCGAACACAAACGGCAGCACCGGCGCCAGGAAACGCACGTCGTAATCGTCCACGGTGAGGGCCACCACGGCGGCTTGCAGCAGCGGCACGGCCGCCAGAAAAATTCGCCCCGGGGCCCAAATTTCCCGCCGCCGGGCCCCGCGCACCGCCAGGCCGTACAGCGGCCACAGCAGCAGCACGCTCATTAAGCGGTGGTCCAGCGAGTAATGCGGCTTCAGTCCGCTGGCAAACACGAACAGCTTGCCCAGCACCAGCCGCCCAAAAAAGCCGGGGTTGTGCGCGGCGAAGTGCGCCACCCGTAGCGCCGGGCCCAGGCCGGGCGGGGGCAAGTGCAACGGCGCGGCCGGGTGCACGGCCCACTGCGGCACCAGGTACATCAGCTCGCCGCGCCGGTAGGTGTCGAGCAGCCCGAAGGTGGCCAGCTGGTAGTTGAGCACGTGCCAGAGCAGCGGTGCGGCCAGCGCCAAGCCCCCCAGCACCGCCCAAAAGGCGCGCCGGCCCGGGCGGCGGCGCAGCGCTTCCAGGCCAGCCAGGGCCGCCGCCAGCGCCACTACGAAGCCGTTGGGCCGGGCCAGCGCCGTGAGGGCCAGCAGGGACAGCAGCGCCGCCCAGGGCCCCCAACCCCCGCCGCGCACCCGCACCAGCGCCGCCAGCGCGAGCACCGAGAGGCTGATAAACAACGACTCGGTGAGCAGGTAGGCGTTGAACTGCTGCACGTCGGGCCAGAGCACGAACAGCCCAGTGGCCAGCGCCGCGGGGCCCCAGGCCCCGCCGGCCAGCCGCCGCACGGCCCCGTACAGGGCCCCGGCGGCCAGGCCCGACAGCACCACTTGCCCCGCCACAATGCCCCACGGCCCCGCCCCCAGCCACAGCCACGCGCTTTCGAACAGTGGGTACAGCACGTAGCGCCGGTAGTGGCCGGGGCCGAAGTAGCCGCGCTCGGCAATGGCGGCGGCGTAATCGAGGTAGTTGTAGCTGTCGTTGGCGAGGTGCGGGCCGCGGAATTTCCACAGCCAGCCAGCCTGCACCAGCGCCCACAGGGCGCCCAGCAGGGCCCGGTGGTGGGGCCCCAGGCGCCGGGCCAGCCGCTGAACAACCGAGGAAAATTGCATGCCTTGCAAAACTAGGCCCCAACGGCGCGGCCCCGCCGCCGTATTCAAGCTCCTATGAACCTCGTCCGTCTGCTGCGCCGCCTCGTCCCCCTCCTCTTTTTAGTGGCCCTCGGCTGGTTTCTCTGGAAAAAAGTGGGGCCCGCGCTCGATGGCCTCAACCCGCTGGTGCAGGAGCCGCGCGTGACCGTGACCCACAACACCGTCCTCACCCAGGTGGAGGCCATGGGCAAGCTGGAGCTGGTGCGCTACCGCTTCAAAGACGTGGTGGAGTACAAGCGCGCCAACCGCCTCACCATCCTGCCCGACGCCAAGGTGGCCCTGATCGTGGCCGGCGAAGCCACCGGCTGCCTCGACCTGCGCAAAATCCGGCCCCAGGACGTGGTGCTGGAGGGCGACTCGGTGGTGCGCGTGTTCCTGCCCGCGCCCGAGCTGTGCAACTTCCAGGTGCGGCACGACCAGAGCCGGGTGTTCAGCACCGAAAATGGCTTTTTCCAGGACGCCGACCTCGTGGACCAGGGCTACAAGTATGCCGAGGCCCAGGTGCGCACCGCGGCGCTGCAATCGGGCATCTTGGCCGCCACCGAGCGCAATGCCCAGCAAATTCTGGTGCCCATGCTCCACACCCTCACCGGGCGGCGCGTAGTGCTGGCCCAGCGCCTGGAGCTGCCCACGTTCGGCCGCAAGGGCTAACAGTTTGTTAGCCAACATGGAAACCGTCGAGTATAGCCGCAGTCTGCAATGGGTTGGCAACCTGCGCTGCCCGGCCTGCGCGCGGCTAACGCCCGGCTGGCGCTCCAGCGGCATGAGCGAGTGCTTCCCCCATTTCTTCTGCTCGGATTGCTCGAATGTCATCCACCGCGAAGCCGACAAGGAACTCGTTTACGAGGCCGCCACGCCTGAGCTGTTGGCCCAAATAGCGGCTACGCTGCCAGTGTGCCCATGTGGTGGACGCTTCACGCCGGGCGCCGGCCCCAAATGCCAGCACTGCCGCGCAGAAATTCCCCTGGTGGCCGACGCGGTTGCGTATTTGCATAATCCCAACATGGTGGTGCTGGACGGGGCCGTGTGCTTCTCAGACCGCCGGCCGCCGTACTGGGTCCGCATCGTGGCGTAGCGGCAGTTACTCGTCCTCGGCGGCTTCGGCGGCGGCGTGCTCGTCGAGGGCCATCTTGATCAGGTCCTGCTCGTAGCCTTTGCCGGTGAGGTAAACGCTGATTTTCTGGCGGCGCACGCGCGGGTTTTTCTCCTTCTCCTGGCGCGCTTTTTTCTCGAGCACGGCCAGCAGGTTTTGGTAGTATTCCTCGCCGTCAATTTCCTTCATTCCGGACTTGATGCAGTACTCGCTGATGCCCTTCTGCTTGAGCTCTTGCACGATGCGGCGGCGGCCCCACTGCTTGTTGCGGTAGTGGCCGCGCACGAAGGCCTGGGCAAAGCGCTCCTCGTCCAATAATTTTTCGCGGCTCAGGCGGATGATGATTTCACCGGCCTCGTCCTCGTCGAGGCCGTAGGAACGCAGCTTTTGCTCCACTTCTTTTTGGGTACGCTCCTGGTAGGCGCAGAACGCGGCAATTTTTTGCAGGGCTTCGCCGGGCGTGTAGGTTTTGGGCGTTTTGTCGGTTTTGAACATCGGAAAGGGTAAGGAAGTGGGCAGCCCAGAACACCCGGCGGCGCGGGATAATTGGCAAAGGGGTAAAATATTTTCCGTCCGGGTGCGTCAAGCCCGGGTACAGGGCCCCGCCCAGGCCGACGCAGCGCCGCAAAAAAAGTTGTTGGAAACTTTGAACCCATTGGAAGTTTCCGCTGTATCTTTGCCGCGTCGCTTATGGAAATCAAAGACCGAATTTTACAGAACGCCGGGGCCCTATTTCTCCGCAACGGCATCAAAAGCGTGAGCATGGACGACATCGCCGCCGACCTGGCCATGTCGAAAAAGACGCTTTACAAAACCTTCGACAACAAAGACGAAATCGTGCTGGCCGTCATCTCCCAGCACCTCGACAAATCGCAGCACGACTGCGTGAGGGTGGCCGGCAGCGCCACCGACGCCATGGAGGAAATGCTCACGATTTCGCGCTGGGCCGAGGAACAGTTCAGCGGCATCCACCCCAGCATTTTCCACGACTTGCGCAAGTACCACCCCGCGGCGTGGCGCCTTTTTTCGGAACACAAAAACACGTTTATTCTCGACCAGATCACCCGCAACCTGCGCCGCGGCATGGCCGAGGGCCTGTTCCGCGCCAACCTCGACGTGGAAGTGCTGGCCCGCCTGAACCTGGCCCAGATTGAGCTGTCCTTCGACCTCGACCGGTACCCGCTCACGCAGTTCGGGCCCGTCCGGGTCAACCGCGTGCTCGACGAGCACTTCCTGCTGGGCGTGGCCACGCTTAAGGGCCACCGGCTTTTCAACCACTACCAACACATCACAGAAGCCGAATAAGCTGCTCCTTTCCGTGCCAAACCCTACCCTTTTTTCACCGATGAACAAGACGTTGCAACGACCCCGGCGCTGGCTGGGGGCCGCCCTGCTGGGCCTGGCCCCGCTGGCGTTGTCGGCCCAAACGCCCCAGGGGCCCCCGCCCGTGCTGGGCACCGGCGGCCCCATGGCGCTGAGCCTGCCCCAGGCCATCCGCTACGCTGTGCAAACCAAGTCGAGCCTGCTGAGCACGCGCCTAGCCGAGCAAACGGCCGCCGCCAAGGTGGGCGAGATCAAGGCCCAGGGCCTGCCCCAGCTGAACGTGGCGGCCAACCTGGCCGACAACTTCAAGCTGCAAAAGAGCCTGGTGGACTTTGGCGCGTTTGGCGGGGCCCCGCTGAGCGGCACCACCCTCACGCAAAGCGACATTGCCGCCGCCCAGGCCGGCCAGGCCGTGACGCTGACGCCGGCCTACGGGCAGATGGTGGCCTCGCCGCCTTCAGCCATTGCCTTCGGCCTGCAATACGCGGGCAACACGTCGGCCAACTTTTCGCAGCAGATCTTCGACGGCTCGTACCTCATCGGCCTCAAGGCGGCCAAGGTGTACCAGGAGCTTTCGAAAAAGCAAACCCAACAGGCCGAAATTGACGTGGTGGAGCAGGTGAGCAAAGCCTACTACAGCACGCTGGTGGCCCGCTCGCGCCTCGCGCTGCTGGCCCGCAACGTGCAGCGCCTCGACACGGTGCTCTACCAAACCAACCAGACGTTCAAGGCCGGCTTTGCCGAGAAGCTCGACGTGGACCGCCTGCGCGTGCAGCGCAACAACCTGGTGGTGGAGCAGCAGAAGGCCCAGCGTCTCACCGAGTTGAGCATCGCCTTGCTCAAGTTTCAGATGGGCCTGCCCCAGGCCCAGCCCGTGGTGCTGACCGACTCGCTGAACGCGGCGGTGGTGGACGCCGGGGCCCTGCGCCAGCGCCTGGGCGCGGCCAACTTCAACTCTGGCGGCGGCGTGGACGGTGTGCGCACCTTGCCCGACCAGCCGCTGGGCCTCGGCCAGGCCGCCCCTACGGCCGCCGCCCCGGCCAACAACAACGGCCAGCCGGTGCAGGCCGACGCAGCCTTTAACTACAACAACCGCATCGAGTTCTCGACGCTGCAAACCCAGCAGGCCCTGGCCGGCCTCGACCTGCGCAACCGCACCGCCGGGGCCTACCCGCGCCTGAGCCTGACGGCGGCCTACGGCTTCACCGGCTCGGCCAACGCGGTGAAGGACTTGTTTGCCTTCCGGGGCCCCGACTCGCGCACCGCGCCGACTCCGCTCGCCCCGAATGGTTTCATAAACCAGAACTGGTTTGGCTTTGGCAACGTGGGCCTGGCGCTGACCGTGCCGGTGTTCGACGGCTTCCGCCGCCACTACCAGGTACAGCAGGCGCGCATCGCGCAACAAACCATCGAGCGCGGCCTCGAAACTTTACGCCAAAGCATTGACTTACAAGATGCCCAAAGCCGCACCACGCTCATCAACGCCCTGGATGTGCTCGACAACCAGAAGGACAACCTGACGTTGGCGGCCGACGTGGCCCGCGTGACGCGCATCAAGTTCAACGCCGGCGTGGGCTCGAACATCGAAGTCATCACGGCCGAAACCTCGCTCCGCGAGGCCCAAACCAACTACTACGCCGCCATCTACGACGTGCTGGTGGCCAAGGTGGACCGCGACAAGGCCACCGGCGAGCTCTACCAGCAAGCCAAGTAAGCACCCTTCGAACTGCCATGACTTCTATTTATATGCGCCCCACTACCTTTCTGCTCTCCGCCACCTTTGCCGTTGCCCTCGCCTCGTGCGGCGGCAGCAAAGACCCCAACGCCGAGCTCACCAAGCTAAAAGCCGAGCAGGCCGCCACCCAAGCCAGAATTGCCGACCTCGAAGCCAAAACTGGCGCCGGGGCCAAAGCCGCCGCCAACGCCGCCACGCCGGTATCGGTGCTGAAGGTGGCCCCCGAGAACTTCGCCGGCTACCTCGAAGTGCAGGGCCGCGTGGACTTTGACCAGAACGCCACGGTGGGGGCCCGGGCCGCCGGCACCCTCACCAGCGTGCGCGTGGTGCGCGGCGACCGGGTGAGCAAGGGCCAGGTACTGGCCACCGTGGACGCCAGCATTCTGGACGCCAACATTGCCGAGCTGCGCACGCGCCTCGACTTGGCCCGCGTGATTTACGAGAAGCAAGCCGGCCTCTGGAAGCAGCAGATTGGCACCGAGGTGCAGTACCTGCAGGCCAAGAACAACTACCAGGCCCTGCAGCGCAACCTGTCCTCGCTGAACCAGCAGAAAGCCCTCTACAACGTGGTGGCGCCCTACGCCGGCGTGGTGGATAACGTAATTCCGAAGCTGGGCGAAACTGTGGCCCCCGGGGCCCCCGTGGTGCAGCTCAACAGCGGCCGGGGCGGCAAGGTGCTGGCCGACGTGAGCGAGGCCTACGCCGGCAGCATCAAGGCCGGCGACAAGGCCCTGGTGACGCTGCCCGACGTGGGCAACGAGGAAATCATGAGCACCGTGCGCACGGTGAGCCGCACCATTTCGGCCACCAGCCGCACGTTCACCGTGGAGCTGCGCCTACCAACCGACAAAGCCAATCGCCTGCGTCCCAACATGGTGGCCACGGTGCGCATCCAAAACTACGGCCAGGCCAACGCCACGGTACTGCCCGTCGACCTCATCCAGCACGACGAAGAAAACGCCTACGTGCTGGTGGTGAGCCGCACCGGCGGCAAGCCCGTGGCCCAGAAGCGCATCATCAAAACCGGCCAGACCTACAACGGCAAGCAGGAAGTAACCAGCGGCCTGAAGGCCGGCGACGAGGTCATCTCGGCCGGCTACCAGAACCTGAACGATGGCCAATCGCTGAAAATCAGCTAAATCCACTCCCTCAACTTAGCAACTACCTGTTATGCAAGATATTGAAAAGGAGTTTGGGCCGACCAGTTGGTCCATCAATAACAAAACCAGCATCTACATCATCACCCTGATGCTGACGATTGCCGGCCTGTTTGCCTACGTGAAGCTGGGCAAGGAGAAGTTTCCGGACATCGTGATTCCGCGCATCATCGTGGCCACGGTGTACCCCGGCACGTCGCCGACGGACATCGAGAACCTGGTGACGCGCCAGCTCGAGAAGGAAATCAAGAGCGTGAACGGGGTGAAGAAGATCAGCTCGACTTCCAACCAGGACTATTGCATTGTGGACGTGGAGTTTAACTCCAATGTGGACGTGCAGGCCGCCAAGCAGCTCATCAAGGACGCCGTGGACAAGGCCAGCACCGAGCTGCCCAACGACCTGCCCACGGCGCCGCTGGTGAAGGAGGTGAACATCTCCGAGCAGCCGATTATGTACGTCAACCTGAGCGGCAACCTGCCCGCCGCCCAGCTTAAAAAGCTGGCCGACGACTTCCAGGACAAGATCGAGGCGCTGCCCGAAATCACCCGCGTGGACATTGTGGGGGCCCTGGAGCAGCAGGTGAACGTGGACGTGGACCTGTACAAGATGCAGGCTTCGCAGCTGAGCTTCACCGACATCGAGGGCGCCATTGCCCGCGAGAACATCACGGTGTCGGGCGGCAGCATCGACGTGGGGGCCCAGAAGCGCGCCGTGCGCGTGGCTGGCCAGTACGTGAACGCCTCGGACATTGCCAACATCCAGCTTAAGAACCTGCGCGGGGCCCCGGTGCGCCTCGGCGACATTGCCACGGTGGCCGACGGCTTCAAGGACCGCGAGAGCTACGCCCGCCTCGACGGCAAGCCCACCGTGACGCTGAACGTGGTGAAGCGCCAGGGCGAAAACCTGCTCGACGCCTCCGATAAGATCCACCAAGTCATCAAAGACTCGGAGGCCAGCTTGCCCAACGGCCTGAAAATCACGGTTACGGGTGACTCGTCGAACGAAACCCGCAACACGCTGAACGACCTTATCAACACTATCATCATCGGCTTCCTGCTGGTGACCTTGATCCTGATGTTCTTCATGGGCACCACCAACGCCCTGTTCGTGGGCCTGTCGGTGCCGCTGAGCATGTTCCTGGCCTTTGTGATGCTGCCCACGCTGGACTTCTCGCTGAACATGATCGTGCTCTTCGCCTTCCTGCTGGCGCTGGGCATTGTGGTGGACGACGCCATCGTGGTGATTGAAAACACCCACCGCCTGCTGCACGAGCATCCTAACCTGAGCACGGCCCAGGCCGCCAAGTACGCGGCCGGCGAGGTGTTTGTGCCGGTACTGGCCGGCACGCTCACCACGGTGGCGCCGTTCGTGCCGCTCATGTTCTGGCCCGGCATTGTGGGCTCGTTCATGTTCTACCTGCCGGTTACCCTTATCCTCACGCTGGGGGCCTCGCTCATCGTGGCCTTCATCATGAACCCTGTGTTTGCCGTGAGCTTCATGGAGCGCGAGGAGCACCTCGACCACGTGGAGAAGCCCCAACTGACGCGCAACTTCCTCATTGCCATGGGCGTGCTGGCGCTGCTGGCGGTGGGCGGCTACGTGGCCCACTCCACGTTCTTCGGCAACCTCATGGTGGCCCTCATCGCGCTGTGCTTCCTCGATAAGTACGTGTTTGTGTACATGATTGCCGGCTTCCAGCGCAGCTTGCTGCCCCGCTTCCAAAACGGCTACGCCCGCCTGGTGGAGCTGGCCGTGGGCGGCACGGTGTGGCGCCAAGGCGCCATCCTGGCCGGCCTGTTGGTGCTGGGCGTCGTCAGCGTGGTGGCTGTGGGGGCCCGCAAGCCCAAGGTGGACTTCTTCCCCAAGGGCGACCCCAAGTTCATCTACACCTACCTGCAAATGCCGGTGGGCACCCGCGTGGAAGTGACCGACTCGGTGACCCGCGAGCTGGAAAAGCGCGTGTACAAGGTCATCGGCCGCAACAACCCCGACGTGGAATCGGTGATTACCAACGTGGCCATTGGCGCCGGCGACCCCAGCGAAGCCACCGCGGCCGGCACCTCGCAGTCGCACCTAGGCAAGGTAGGCGTGGCCTTTAAGGAGCTCAGCGAGCGCCACGGCCAGGCCACCCACATCTACATGGACGACATCCGCGAGGCTGTGAAGGGCATTCCCGGGGCCGACGTATCGGTGGACCAGGAGTCGAGCGGGCCGCCCCAGGGCAAGGCCGTGGCCATTGAGGTGAGCGGCGACGACTACCCCAAACTAGCCGCGCTGAGCAAGAAAGTGGAGCGTTACGTGGACTCGCTGAAAATTGGCGGTATCGAGGACCTGCGCTCCGACCTGCAGGACCGCAACCCCGAAATCGGGGTGAGCATCAACCGCACCCGCGCCAACCGCGAGGGCATCAGCACGGCCCAGATTGGCTCGGAGGTGCGCACGGCCATCTACGGCTTCGAGGCCAGCAAATTCAAAACCCCGGACGATGAGTACCCCATCCAGGTGCGCTACGCCAAGCCCTACCGCGACAACGTGGGGGCCATCGTGAACGCCCCGCTCACCTTCCGCGACGCCACTGGCTCGGTGCGCCAGGTGCCAATCTCGGCCGTGGCCGACGTTACCTACGGCACCACCTACGGCGGCATCAAGCGCAAAGACACGCACCGCCTCATCACCATCAGCTCGAACGTACTGAACGGCTTTACGGGCCCCGACGTGGTGGCCAAGGTGGAGCGGGCCCTCAAGAGCTTCCCCACCCCGCCCGGCTACACCGTGCGCATGGGCGGCGCTCAGGAAGACCAGAAGGAAACGAGTGACTTCCTCGGCATTGCCGCCGTGGGGGCCATCGCCCTCATCTTCCTGGTGCTCGTTACGCAGTTCAACTCGGTGAGCAAGCCACTGATCATCCTCACCGAAATCATCTTCTCCATCATCGGCGTGATGCTGGGCCTGGCCATCTCGGGCATGAACATCAGCATCGTGATGACGGGCGTGGGCGTGATTGCCCTGGCCGGCATCGTGGTGAAGAACGGCATTTTGCTGGTCGAATTCACCGACATGCTGCGGGCCCAGGGCATGGGCCTGCACGACGCCTTGGTGCTGGCCGGCCGCACCCGCCTCAACCCCGTGGTGCTCACGGCCACGGCCGCCACGCTGGGCCTCATCCCGCTGGCCATCGGCCTGAACATCGACTTCTACGAGCTCTTCAACTCGGGCCACCCGCACTTTTATCTGGGCGGCGAGTCGGTGGTGTTCTGGGGCCCCCTGGCCTGGACGATCATCTTCGGCCTCACGTTCGCCACCTTTATCACGCTGCTGGTGGTACCGGTGCTGTATTTGCTCAACGAAAAGTTCCTGGCCCTGTTCTCCGGGCGCGACGTGAACAGCCCGCCGCCCGCCTCCGAGGTAGATGAAGAGGAGGTAAATGCCGCAACACCAGCCGTACTGGCCTAAAAATTGCACCAGTCTTTTTTCCGCTCTTCCCGGATAAAAAAACGCATTCCGCCGATTCTCTATGCCGGCGGAATGCGTTTCCGGTTGCTTTGCCGTTGAGCGCTTGGCCCCGGCACCGCCTTTTTTCTTCTTTATTTCTGCCTGCTCTGCCCCAACATGTACTTGTCCACCGCCGCCGCTCACCCCGCTGCCTCCATTGAGCAGCAAGTCTTCCGCATCATCAGCAAGCGCAAGGCCATCCGGGCGTCGCGCGTGCGCAAAACCGCCAGCTTGGCCCGCGACTTGCGCTTCGACACGGTGGACGTGGTGGACATCATCCTCGAGCTGGAACGCAACTTCCACATCGTCATCCCCGACGAAGTCCCGCTCTATACGGTGGGCGACTTTGTGCGCTTCGTGCGCGAGCACGCCGCCGCATAGGGCCCCAGTGGCCCGCAAAAAAGCCCCCCGAAACCGTGCGTTTCGGGGGGCTTTTTTGCGGGCCACTGGGGCCCTAGCGCACGTTGCCGCCGGTGCTCACAGTGCCGTGGCTGGCGTCGCGGCTGCTGTCGGTGGTGGTGGCGGCCACGTCGGGGCGCGGGGCGTGGGGGCCCTCGGGCGTGGTGCCGGCGTGCTTAATGGATTCGGGGGCGGGCACGAGGCCCTCGTGAGCGGCAGCCGGCGCGGCGGCGGCGGCCGTCACGTCGTGCGGGCGGGTCAACTCCCACTCGTGGAACTTGTCAATCTCGGTTTTGATGGTGAGCGAGAACCAGGCCACCAGCGCCACGTCGTCGACCAAGCCCAGCACGGGGATGAAATCGGGGATGAGGTCGATGGGGCTGATGAAGTAGATCAGCACGGCCACCGCCGCTAGCAGCGTGCTGGAGGGCACGCCCGAGTAGTCGCCGGCCACGGAGGCGCGCACGAGCCGAAACAGCGTCTGGAGCGTTGTCCAAGCTTCATGGGCGAGGCTGCCGAGCTCGTTTTTCTGCTGGGCCTTGGTGTAGGCGTCGGTCAGCAGCTTGCGCAGCAGCGTGGGCTGCTGGATGTACTTTTCGGCCTTGCCGAGGAATTTTTTGAAGAAGGCCGAGCCGGCCACGTCGGCACCGGAAGGAGGGGTACGGGCATCCATAAGAGTCAGGGAAAGGTAAGCTGGGGCCCCAGCGGGGGCCCCCCAGGTTATTATACCGCTTGCGCGGGGGCGGGGTTTGGCCGCCTGGCCGCCTGGGCCCAAAAAAGCCCCGCACGGGGTGCGGGGCTGGTATTTTTTCGGAAGCTGGGGGCCCTACTGCTGGGCCGTGGCCGGGGCGTCGGCGGCGCTGGCCACGGCTTCGGCCAGTACGGCGGCGTCGGCGGCAGCAGCGGCGGGCACACGGCCGGCGGCGTAGAAGTTACGGTGGTAGTAGGCCTCGTCGAGCGAGCTGACGCGCACGCCGCCGGTGCAGGCCGAGTGGGCAAACTTGCCGTCTTTCAGGTAGATGCCCACGTGGTAGATGGCGCCTTTGCCGTGGCGGAAGAACACCAGGTCGCCGGTTTGCATGTCGGCCTTGGCCACGTGTTGCACGGCCCCGAACATGGAGCGCGAGCTGCGCTGCAGCACAATGCCGTACACCTCGTTGAATACCCGCGTCACGAAGCCCGAGCAATCGGTACCGCGGCGTGAGTTGGCCCCGAAGCGGTAGGGCGTCCCGATCCAGTCCGTCACGGTCTGGAGCAGGCCCTTGTTTTCGGTGTGGGCCAGCGTCAGGCCCAGCGTCTGGGCGTAGTAGCCGTAGGCAAGCGAGTCGCGGGCGGCGGCCTGCTCGGGGGTGGTCGGGGGCACGGGCAGCGCGGCCGGGGTCGTCATCAGGCCCGAAAGCAGCGATGCTTCGGCCACGGCCGGCGCATCGAGGGCGCGGGACGTGAGCGAAGCATCGGGAGTGCGCTCAAAGCAAAACGAAAGAACCAGGGAGGCGGCGGCGAGGAAATAGAGCAGGCTGTTTTTCATTATCCGTCGGGATGGGTGGGGTAAGCCCGGGTTTTGCAAGGGAGCAAAATGACCGGCAAGTAGCGTTTCTTAGGCGATAGGCAAGGCCGCGGGCGGCCAAAAATCAGGAAGTGAAGCGAAGCGGAACAGTGACTAATTCGGAAATAGTACTACTACCCCGCTGGGTAAAACTAAGGCAAACTTTCGGTACCGCCACCTCTTCAAAACGGTAAATCCAGCTTTTTACCGATAATGTTATACATTACTGTAGAATAGTTATACCGTGCAGTGCAACCGGCCATAATTATGCACCGTATATGGCGCTCCCCAATTTTTTGATTATTCCCCGATGACCGACGCTCCGCTCCGCACTTGGGTGCGCTCGCCGCTGGCCCGCATTGCCCGGCTGGTGCTGGGCGGCAACGCCCGCGTGGCCATGGTCATCGGGGGTACGGTGCACTTGAGCGGGGCCACCCGCGCCGAGTTCCTGGCCGACCCCGAGTGGGTAGCCCACGAGCAAGTGCACCTGCGCCAATACCGCGAGCAGGGCACGCTCCCCTTCCTCTACCGCTACTTGGTCGAATCGGCGCGGGTGGGCTATTACAACAACAAGTACGAGGTGGAAGCCCGCGAAGAAGCGCGGCGCGTGGTGCTGGCCCAGCGCGCCAGCGGGGGCCCTACCCTGGCCTAGCACGCATAAAAAAGCGCCCCGGCCGAGTTGGCCGGGGCGCTTTTTGCATTCAGTAAAAGGAGCGGGCCTACAGCTGCGCCAACCGGCCTCCGTCGACCACCAGCGTGGTGCCGTTGATGAAATTGGCTTCGGGCGAAGCCAGGAAACAGATGGCGGCGGCCAGTTCGTTGGGCGTACCCACTTGCCCGGTTATTTTTTCGGCGCCGTTCTTAACGTTGGGGTTGTCCCAGAGCATGGGCGTATCGACGGCCCCGGGGGCCACGGCGTTGATGCGGGCGTGGCCGAACGGAATTTCGAGGCTGAGGCCGCGCACGAAGGCCTCGGTGGCGCCCTTGCTGGCGGCGTAGGGCACCACGTTGGGAGTGGTCTGGAAGGCGTGCACCGAGCTGATGGCCACAATGGACCCGCCTTTCATGTGGGGCAGGCACAGCTGGCAGAGCCGAAACAGGGCCCGCAGGTTCACGTTCAGCACGTTGTCCCAGTCGGCGGGGTCCATCTGCAGAATGGGTTTGAAGGTCATCACGGCCGCATCGTTGATGAGCACGTCGATGCGGTTCCACTTGGCCAGGGTTTTCTCCACGGCGGCCACTAGGTTGGCGTCGATGCCCACGTCGGCTTTGATGAAAAGTGCCTGTCCGCCGGCCTTCTCAATCTCATCCGTCAGCGACTTGCCCTCCGCCACGTCGCGGCCGATGGCAGCCACGCAGCCGCCCTCGCGGGCCAGCTGTAAGGCCGTGGCGCGCCCAATGCCCGAAGTGGCCCCGGTGACGAAGCAAACCTTATTATCAAAACGACCCATTACAAAAGTAAAAACTTGGAAAATAGCGCAAAGCGGCAAAAAGCCGGCAGCAGAACCGCTGAGCCGGCGTACTGTTCAGTCCCCGACCATAATATCTCGGCGGGCGGGCAACTTCCCAGCGCCGGTTTGCGAATAACTACGCCTGAGCTGTCCCGTTTTTTTCATCTTTTCGCCATTGCTATGCGTTCCACCCCGCACCAAGACCCCACCGACGCCGCCGCTGATGCCGCCGACACCGTAGCCGCCAAAGCCACCGCCGCCGCCGATACCGTGGCTGCCAAAGCCCACGATGCCGCTGATGCCGCCTCCCAGAAGCTCGGTGATGCCGCCGACACCGTGGCCGCCAAGGCCCAGGATGCCAAGGCCGCCGCTTCCCAGAAGCTCGGCGATGCCGCCGATGCTACCTCTAAAAAGTTTGACGATGCCACTGCCGCCGCTTCGAAGACGCTGGACGATGCTGTGGCCCAGGGCAAGGAATGGCTGCAAAACCTTGATTTGCAAGGCATAGCGGATCAGATTCCGCAGTCGGTGAAGGACTTGGGGGCCCAAGTGGCTGACCGGGTGCGCCGCCTCAGCCCCACCCAGCAGATTGTGGGCGGTGCCCTGTTGGCCTTCAGCGTGGGCTTGCTGGCCACGCACAGCAGCCGCAAGGCCCGCCACGCCGATGCCAAGGCCGGCAAGCACTACCGAGCCAAGTTCGACTAACCCGCTGGCCCCCGGGGCCCTAATCAAAAAAAGCCCCCCGAAACGTGCGTTTCGGGGGGCTTTTTAGTTGGCAGTGAGCCTCTTATTGGACTCGAACCAACGACCTGCTCATTACGAATGAGCTGCTCTACCAACTGAGCTAAAGAGGCATTTCCCGTCGGCCAATTGCCGCTTGGGAGCGCAAAGATAACGCCCCGGGCGAAAAAACCAGGTCGGGGGGCCCACATTTTTTTCGGGGCCGGCCGGGTTTAGCGGCCGTGGCCGTACCAGGCGTTGTAGCGGCGCACCACTTGCGGCAGGGCGCGGGGCGGATAGCGGCCGGCGCGCAGGTCGTCGGCCAGGGCGGGGCAATCGGCGAAATACTCGGCAGCACGGGGCCGGAAGTTCCACCAATACGTACCGACAAACGAGCCGGTGCCGGTGCGCAGCAGCACGTCGCGGAAGAACGAGTTGCCGCCCCGCACCGGCATATACTGCTCGTAAACTTGTACCCGCCCCGCCTGCAACACCTTCAGCAACGACCCCAGCCGCAGCCGCGAAATGGGGAACAGCGCGGCCCGCTGGCCCGCCGCCAGTACCACGGGCGCGGAGGACAGTTCGGGGCCGCAATTGCGGTAGCGCACCGTGTCGGGGCCCCGCACATAACCGTAGGCCAGCACCTCGGCATCGGTTAGGCGCAGGGGCTTGGCGGTGGGGGCATCCAGCGGAATGAATTTCACGAACTGCTGCTGTTCAAAGTCGCTGGTGAGGCGCACGGCCCCGCGCAGGCTGTCGCCGTTGGCCAGCACCACGTAGCCGGGGCACACGCGCTGGGCCCGCGCCGCGGCGACTGGCAGCAGGCCGGCCAGCCACATACTCCAAAGCAAGCGACGCATAACCGAATATTTAAGCGGTGATTACGACTCTACCCGGGGCGGCCCCCGCGGGGTTAAACCAAATATACACCAACCTTCGTTATAGTGCCTACGGGCTCCAACGCCCCATTTCCTACCTTCGCGTATGACTTTCTGGCTGATTCTGCTGCTCTCGTTTTTCTTCATCCGCTACATCCTGCCCAACATAATGCGGGCGGTACTGGGCGGCTTTGTGCGCCAGCAGGTGCACAAGGCCCAGCAGCAGGGCGGGGGCCCCTTCGGGCCGATGAACGGCGGGCCGTTTGGGCCCCAGGGCCCCCAGCGGCCCGCTGGCCCGCCGCCCGCCCCCGGCCAGGTGCGCGTCGATTACGTGCCGCCCACGGCCAGCACGCCCCATAAAGGCTCCGACCGCATTGGCGAATACGTTGATTTTGAAGAGATAAAGTAGCAGCGGTTCAGAATCCCAGGGCCCCAAATTGTCCGTTCAATCGGGCGCAACGATTAGTGGCCATCCGGCGCAAAGCGGGCTGCCCGCCCCCGCTTCCCCTTCCTGACTAAAAGCCGTACCCGAACCGGAAGCCGGTGCCGGTGCGCTGGCCCGATTGCAAGCCGGTGTAGAAATCGACGCGCAGCACCTTGAGAATGTGCTCGATGCCCGCGCCCAGCTCCACGTAGTGGCCGGCCTGGGCGGTATGCAAGTAGTTGAGGGAGAACACTTCCTGCCACTTGAACCGGCGCAGCAGCGGGACTTTGTTGAAGATGAAGCCGTTGAAGTGGTGGCTGTAGTGCGCCTCCTGGTAGGCGCTGCGGGTGCTGTACTGGTAGTAGTCAAGCAGCTGGAAATCGGTGAAGTTGCCCGTGAGCAGGGTGCGGTTGCCGGAGAAGTGGCGGAAATCGGCGAAGGTGAGGCCCTCCTGCTTGCCCACGAAGCCGCCCACCGCCACCCGGTAGGTACTGGTGCCGAGCAGGCCCAGGTCGATGCGCTGGGCCGCGCCGGCTTGCAGCAGCAGGTAGCGCACGTCGGCCCCCAGCACGTGGGGCACGGCCAGGCGGCCCTGGGCGTTGAAGGTGGGCCACTTCGAGCCCAGGTTGAACTTGCCGTCGGGCCGGTTGATGTAGCGCTGGCCGGGCTTGAAGTCCACGCTCAGGCCCACGGTCAGGGCTTTGCTTTGGCCGAAGCCAGTGCCGCCGGGGGCCTCCTCGGCCACGGGCTGGTTGGGCGTGAAGGCGCGGCCCGGCACGTCGTGCAGCAGCCGGTCGGTGGTGTTGAACAGCTCGCGGCGGTCGAAGTAGCTGGCCGTGGTGCGCAGCGTGAGGCCGTTCACGGCCTCGGTGAGGAAGCTGATTTCAGCCCCGTCGCGGCGGTAGAGCTTGGCGTAGTTGCGGTTGGCCAGCAGCGTGTACACGGAGTTGATGGCCGGCGTGAGCTGCGAGTTGCGGTCGAAATTTTCCACCGTGCGGCCCGCCACCAGCCCGATTTGGCGCGTCACCACCGGGTCGAGCTGCCAGGTGAGGGCCAGGCTGGGGTTGAGCTGCCGGCTGCTGAAGCCGTAGCGCAGCACCGGCGCCAGCGACACGAAGCGCTTATCGTCGGTGCGCTTGGCAAACGCC
The DNA here is from genome assembly GCF_006439025.1 of Hymenobacter nivis. Lineage (GTDB taxonomy): Bacteria > Bacteroidota > Bacteroidia > Cytophagales > Hymenobacteraceae > Hymenobacter > Hymenobacter nivis_A. Next base: position 137,652 of record NZ_RCYZ01000006.1, on the reverse strand, counting down.
ACGCGGGCGTTGGCCACCACGCCTTCCACGGTGTTGTACTGCAAGATGTTGGCCACCGGCTCCACTGTGAAGCTGGTCTGCTTGAACGAGTTGCGGTAGGTGTAGCCGCCCACCACCAAGCTGATGGGCTCGAACTTGTTGCGCTTACGGTCCATCGAGTCCTGGTAGGGACGCGAGCGGCGGATGACCTCGGTGCTGTCCTTGGTGCGGTAGTCCTTCTGCTCTTCGGCCGAGAGCGGCACCGGGCGGATTTGGGCCCAGTAGGCGGTGTCGCGCTCGTTCACGCCCTTCTCCACCAGCTGCACCTCGCCGCGGGGCATGCGGGCCAGCGGGTCGGCGCGCAGCGAGTCGCGCTGGGCGCGCTTCACCTGGCGGCGCACCTGGGCCCCCAGGCCGCGCAGGTCGGGCTTGAGCTTGCGAATGTCGGCGGCGGTTTCGCGGCGGGCGGGGGCGTCGGGCACGGCCGGCGCGGGGGCCGTGGCCACGGGCGGCGTGGGGTAGGTGGGCACCACGGCGGCGTAGTTCGAGAGCACCGACGTGATGTAGGCCGAGCCCTTGAAGCCCAGGCCCGAGAGGTTGGCCCGCAGCTCCTGCGACTGCATCACCCACACGTTGGGGTTGCCGGGGGCGGGCGCGAAAATTTGCCCGATGTGCAGGCCGTCCACGTAGTCGAGCTGGGCCTCCTTGCCCAGGTTCAGGTCCACGGAGTGCAGGCGCCACGAGCCGTCCACCACGTACACGAAGCCGCTGAACACGGGGTCGGAGCGGCGGCGGGGCGTGACGCGGATTTTGTGCACCAGGGCCCCGTCGGCCTGCCGGGTGCTGCCCACCAGCTCGTACTGGTAGAACAGCATGGCGCTGGCCGAAATCGGCGACACGAACCCGCGCTCCGAAAAGCCCGACTTGATGAGGTTGTCGTAGAAATTGAGGCCCCGGCCCGCGCTGGCCCGGTTGAAGCTGATGCCGCGCGAGTCGCCGCTGACGCGGCTCGACAGCATCCGCTCCTTCACAATATTAGGCTGCGTGAAGGCGATGTCGGACAGGCTTTCGGACAGGTAAAAAATGCCGGGCTTGATATCGGGCCCCAGCTTAAAGACGCCCATGATTTTGCCCGGCGTTTCGAGGATGCGGCCCAGGCTTTTGCTGTAGAGCCGGGCCCGGAACGCGGCCACCTCGCGCCGGTGGTAGGGCCGCCACTGCTGCGCCTGCTGAATGATGGCGTAGGCCGGGTCGCGGTCGGAGGAGCGCACCGTGACCTCGCCCAGGCTGTAGGCCTCGGGGGCCAGCTGCACGTTGAGCGTGGTGATGGAGTCGCCGCCGAGCACGCGCACGGCCTCGATGCGCGGCCGGAAGCCCACGTACTGGAACACCAGCTCGTAGCGCCCGGCGGGCAGGCGCAGGGCGTACTGGCCCTGGTCGTTGGCGCCGGTGCTGGTGGCGTCGCCGCGCACCGACACGTTGGCGAAGGCCAGGCCGGCGCCGTCGGCCCCGCTAATGACGCCCTTCACGGTGCCCGCCCGGGCCCCCAGGGCCCCCAGCAGCAACCACCCCCACCACCAACTGCGCGCAAAAACCAACCTCATAAACAAGCAAAAAACCGAGTGAGCGGAAACTAGGCGCAAGCCCGTCCCAAAGTACGTTGATTCGTTGCAGCGCTCAACGGTTGCGGGCCCCGGCAACCAATACCTTTGCCCCTCTCCTACTTTCTCTTTGCTGCGTTATGAAAATCCGCACCGGCTTCGGCTACGACGTTCACCAGTTGCGCGAGGGGCTGCCCTTCTGGCTCGGCGGCATCCAGGTGCCCCACACCCACGGGGCCCTGGGCCACTCCGACGCCGACGTGCTCATCCACGTCATCTGCGACGCCCTGCTGGGGGCCGCCAATCTGCGCGACATTGGCTTCCACTTCCCCGACACCGACCCGCAGTACAAGGGCATCGACAGCAAGCGCCTGCTGAGCGAGGTGCTGCGCCTGCTGCGCGAAAAAGGCTACGAAGTGGGCAACATCGACTCGACCGTGTGCCTGGAGCAGCCCAAGGTGAACCCACACATCCCGGAGATGCGCCGCGTGCTGGCCGCCGTCATGGGCATCGCCGAAGACGACGTGTCCATCAAGGCCACCACCACCGAAAAGCTCGGCTTCGTGGGCCGGCAAGAGGGCGTGGCCGCCTACGCCACGGTGCTGATTTACAAGTTTATCTAAGGCAGCCATACCCGTTAGTCTGTGCCGCTAAGCTGCGCTTGGCCTTGCCCTGGGGCCCCAAGGCAGCGTAGGCAAGGCCAAGCGCAGCTTGGCGGCACAGCCCATTTTCTATGCTGAAAAAATTCGTGCTGCCGGCGCTGCTGGCCCTGGCGGCGGCCGCACCGGCGGGGGCCCAGGGCAAGGTTAAAACCAAAACCAAGCCCGGCGTGATGCCCACCCTGGGGGCCCCGCCCGCCAACCTGGTGGACTGGAGCCTGCGCTACGCCGACCTGGTGACGGCCGACCGCCTGCGCACCCACCTGAGCGTACTGGCCTCGGACGAGTACGAGGGCCGCGAAACGGGCCAGAAAGGCCAGCACATGGCCGCCGCCTACGTGGCCGCACAGCTCCAAGCCGCCGGCCTGGCCGGCCCGGGGCCCGACGCGGGGGCCCCGTACCTCCAGAAGTTTCAGCTCGAAAGCGTGGCCTGGGCCCCCGGGGCCACCCTGCAAGTGGGCAGCGCCCGCTACCAGTGGCCGAACGATTTCTACGGCCGCGGCTCGGCGGGCTTCGACCAGGAAACGACGGTGCAGCCCGTGTTCGTGGGCTTCGGCATCGAGCAGGCCGGCTACTCCGACTACGCCGGACTGGACGTGGCCGGCAAGGACGTGCTGATGTTGCAGGGCGAGCCCACCACCGCCAGCGGCAAGCCCCTGCTCGCCCCGCCCGACGGCAGCGCCACCCGCTGGGGCCGCGACGAGCGCGCCAAGCTGGCCACCGCCCTGGCCAAGGGCGTGCGCAGCATTTTCTTCGTCGATTTCCGCCCCAACGGCAACTTCGAGAAAACGGCCGCCCGCATTGCCCCGGCCCTGGCCCAGCCCAGCCTGGCGCTGGCCAGCGCGGGGCCCCAGCGCCCGCCGGTGTTCTACCTGGCGCCGGCCGTGGGCTACAAACTACTGAATACCAACGCCGCCACCGCGGCCAAGTACCTGGCCCAAACCGGCGCCAAGGGCCAGCCGCTGCCCTCGCCGTTCAAGGCCGGGGCCCTAAAAATTAGGGCCCCCAAGACGCGCACGCCCCTGGGCACCGAAAACGCGCTGGGCCTGGTGGAAGGCACCGACAAGAAGGACGAAATCGTGGTCGTGTCGGCCCACCACGACCACCTGGGCATCGTTGATGGCAAGGTGTTTAACGGGGCCGACGACGACGGCTCGGGCACGTCGGCCCTGCTCAACCTGGCCGAGGCCTTTGCCCAGGCCAAGAAGGACGGGCACGGGCCCCGGCGCAGCATCCTGTTCCTGAGCGTAACGGGCGAGGAAAAAGGCCTGTTTGGCTCGGAGTACTACGCGGCGCACCCGGTATTTCCGCTCGCCAGCACCGTGGCCGACCTGAACGTGGACATGATTGGCCGCACCGACCCCGCCCACGAGGGCAAGCCCGACTACGTGTACGTCATCGGCTCCGACAAGCTGGCCTCGCAGCTGAAGGTGGTGGTGGAGGCCGAAAACCAGCAGTACACGCGCCTCGACCTCGACTATAGGTACGACGACCCGGCCGACCCTAACCGCTTCTACTACCGCTCCGACCACTACAACTTCGCGGTGAAGCAGGTGCCGGTGGCGTTTTTCTTCAACGGCGTGCACGCCGATTACCACCAGGAAACGGACGAAATCGCCAAGATTCAGTTCGACAAAATGGAAGCCCGGGCCCGCCTCGTGTTCCACACCGCTTGGGCCCTGGCCAACCGCGACGCCCGGCCCGCCGTGGATTCCAACAAACCGTAACTTGCCGCTTCGCAGTCATTCCCCCCTTTTCCCAAACTATGCGTAAATCTCTCGTCCTAACGCTGGCCGGGGCCCTCCTGGGCACGGCGGCGCTGGCCCAGCAGGGCCCCCACGGCAAGGTAAAAACCAAGACGAAGCCCGGGCGCACCGCCGCCGCGGCACCCGCCGCTGCCGCCGCACCAGCGCCGCCCACCGATTGGTCAGTGCCCTACGCCGCCAGCATCACCCCCGACGGCCTGCGCAAAGACCTGAGCGTGCTGGCTTCGGACGAGTACGAGGGCCGCGAAACCGGCACCAAGGGCCAGCGCATGGCCGCCGACTACATCAGCAAGCGCTTCGCCGCCCTGGGCCTGACGGGCCCCGTACAGGGCTCGGATAACACCTACATCCAGCACTTCATGCTGGAAAGCCGGAGCTGGGGCGATGGCGTCAGCCTAAAAATAGGCAAGCAAGCGTTTGAGTGGGGCAAGGATTTTTATTCGGCCTCCAGCGACTCGCCCTTCCCAACCGCCACCGAGCTGCAACTCGTGTTCGCGGGCTACGGCCTCGACCTGCCGAACTACTCCGATTACACCGACCTCGACGTGACCGGCAAGGACGTTATCGTGCTGGTCGGCGAGCCCCTGGACGCCCAGGGCAAGCCCTTGCTCGGCACGGACGGCAAGCCAGTGAAGCTGACGGGCCCCGGCAACATGGTGACGACCGCCACCAAGCGCGGGGCCCGCAGTGTGCTGATTTTGAACACAAACGCCCCCGAATTCACCACTACCGCCGGGCGCATGGCATCGTACATGAAGCAACCGCGCTTGGCAGCGGCGGGCCAAACCGCCCCGAAGCGGGCGGCGGCTTTCGTGCTAGGGCCTGCCGCGTCCTACGCCCTGCTGCACACCAACGAAGCCGCGCTGAAGAAATACGAAGCCGCCACCACCGCGGCTGGTAAGCCGGTGAAGGCGGCCTTTAAGCCTGCCAAAACTACCCTCGCCGCCCCGCGCAAAATAGAGCCGATGGCGACCGAAAACGTGCTGGGCTACCTCGAAGGCACCGACAAGAAGGACGAGCTGGTGGTGATGTCGGCCCACTACGACCACCTGGGCCTGAAGGACGGCAAGGTGTTCAACGGCGCCGACGACGACGGCTCGGGCACGGTGAGCGTGCTCTCGTTTGCCGACGCCTTTGCCCAGGCCAAGAAGGACGGGCACGGGCCCCGGCGCAGCATCCTGTTCCTGGCCAACACGGGCGAGGAAGAAGGCCTGCTCGGCTCGCAGTACTACACCGACCACCCCGTGTTCCCGCTCGAAAGCACCGTGGCCGACGTAAACATCGACATGGTGGGCCGCGTGGACCCCGAGCACGAAGGCAAGGGCGACTACGTGTACATCGTGGGGGCCGACAAACTCTCGTCGGAGTTGAACGCCGTGAGCGAGGCCACGAACCAGAAGTACAACCCCATCGCGCTGGACTACAAGTACAACGATCCTAAAGACCCCGAGCGCATCTACTACCGCTCGGACCACTACAACTTCGCCAAGCACAAAATCCCGGTGGCCTTCTACACCAGCGGCTTGCACGCCGACTACCACAAGGAAACCGACGAGGTGGACAAGATTAATTTCCCGGCCATGGCCCGCCGCGACCAGCTCATCTTCCACACCGCCTGGGAGCTGGCCAACCGCGACAACCGCCCGGTGGTGGATTCTAACAAACCCTGAGCCGGGGCCGGCATCCGCCGGCCCCGAATGCAGAGTGCGCCGCCCGGGGCCCCGGACGGCGCACTTTTTTTGTGCCCGAGCGGTAAGCCCACCACTCGGTGCTTAACTTTAGCTCCGTGGCCCGGTGGGGCCGGGCCACTTAAACTCCGAACCTCCGTGCAAGCAAAAATTTCCAAGTCGGCCGCCTTCCAAACCGACGCCGAGAACAAGGCCTTCGACCGCGAGCACCGCCGCAAAATCCGGTTCAACATCGGCAAGTACGACGCGGCCGTGGCCACGGGCATGGGCTACTTCCACAACCACGAGCTGGCCCGCGACCGGGGCGCCTACCTCAAGGCGCAGGTGCTGGAAAAGCTCGACGAGTACCTGCTGGCCTTCGAGGCCGCCTTCACGGCGCGCGGGGGCCGCGTGGTCTGGGCCCGCGACGCGGCCGAGGCCCTGGCCGAGATTGGCCGGTTGGCCGACGAGCGCGGGGCCCGTACCGTGGTGAAAGCCAAGAGCATGACCACCGAGGAAATCCACGTCAACCAGTACCTGGCCAGCAAGGGCATCGAATCGGTCGAAACCGACTTGGGCGAGTACATCGTGCAGCTCAACGGCGAGCGGCCCTACCACATCGTGACGCCGGCCATGCACTTGAGCAAGGCCGACATCAACGACATTTTCGTGAAGCACCTGGGCACCGAAAGCACCGACGACGCCCAGCAGCTCGTGCTCACGGCCCGCCACTTGCTGCGCGACAAGTACACGGCGGCCGAAGTGGGCATCACGGGTGGCAACTTCCTGGTGGCCAAAGAGGGCGGCATCGCCGTGACCGAGAACGAGGGCAACGCCCGCCTCTCGGCCACGTTTCCGAAGCTGCACATTGCGGTGGTGGGCATCGAAAAAGTCATTCCGCAGCTCACCGACCTCGACCTGTTTTGGCCCCTGCTGAGCACCAGCGGCACCGGCCAGCAGGTGACGGTGTACAACACCGTGTACTTTGGGCCCCGGCAGCCCGGCGAGCCCGACGGCCCCGAGGAAATGGTCGTCATCCTGCTCGACAACGGCCGCACCAACCTGCTAGCCCAGCCCGACAAGCGGGCCGCGCTGCGCTGCATCCGCTGCGGGGCCTGCCTGAACGTGTGCCCGGTGTACAAAAACATCGGCGGCCACACCTACGAAACCACGTACTCGGGCCCCATCGGCTCGGTCATCAGCCCGCACCTGAGCGGCCTGCCCGAGCACATGCACCTGAGCTACGCCAGCAGCCTGTGCGGGGCCTGCACCAGCGTGTGCCCGGTGCGCATTCCGCTGCACAACCTGCTGCTGCTCAACCGCCAGCAGGCCGTGCGCGAGGGCCACGCCCCGGCCGCCGAGCGCGCCGCCATCGGCATGTGGCGCTGGAGCATGCAGCACCGCTGGGCCCTGAACGTGCTGCCCGGGGCCCTAAAAGACTGGAGCCTGGGCCGCCTGCTCGACCAAGTGGGCTGGAGCAAGCGCCGCGCCGCGCTGGCCGCCGCGCCCCTGTCGTTTGGGCAGATGTGGCAGGACCGGAAAGAAGTTTAGCCCGGGGCCCCTGCCGGCGATTTGGCCAGCGCGTGCGTTAGAAGCTGCATATGGATTTAGAATTTTTGCTGACGCCGGCCCTGCGGCTGCTGGCCGGGGGGGCCGGCGTCGTGCTGGTCATCACCACGCTCTCGGCGGCGGTGCGCTCGTTTGTGCTGCCCCGTAACGAGTCGGTGCGGCTCAACAACCACATTTTTGCCGGTATCCGGCTGATTTTCAACTTCGCCGCCCGCCGGGCCAACAACTACGCCCGGCGCGACCACATCATGGCGCACTACGCGCCGGTGGCGCTGGTGTCGCTGCCCATTTTCTGGCTGGCCCTGGTAGGGGCGGGCTACACGGGCATCTACTGGGCCCTGGGGCTCGACTCGTGGGCGAAGTGCTACGAGCTGAGCGGCAGCTCGTTGCTCACGCTGGGCACCACCAGCCAGCGGGGCTTTGCTATCAACATCTTCACCTACTCCGAGGCCACGCTGGGGCTGCTGCTGCTCACGCTGCTGCTCTCGTACCTGCCCACGCTGTACCAGGCGTTTTCGAAACGCGAGGTGACGGTGGCGCGCTTGGAACTACGGGCCGGCACGCCGCCCACGGCCACCCACCTCATCGACTGGCTGAACACCAGCGGCTCGCTCACCGACGACGACGAGCAGTGGGCCCTGTGGGAGCAGTGGTTTGTGGAAATTGAGGAAAGCCACACCTCGCTGCCGATCCTGGGTTTTTTCCGCTCCCCGCAGCCGGGGCGCTCGTGGGTGATGGCGGCGGGCCTCATTCTGGACGCGGCCAACCTGCAATTTTCGGCCCTCGACGGGCCCCGTACCCGCCAGATGGAGCTCACCTTCAAGGCCGGCTGCCTGTCGCTAAACCGCGTGTTTCGCTTTTTCGACGTGAAGGCCGTGACCGAGCCCCAAACAATGATGCCGGGCCCCGAGCCCAAAACCGAGCCCACCAGCCCCGAATTCGTCCAGGCCCTCGACGACCTAGCCGCCCTGGGCCTGCCCGTGTGCGCCGACCGCGCCGCCGCCTGGGCGCGCTTCCAGGAGCGGCGCATCCGCTACGCCCCAGCCCTGAAATTTCTAGCAGAGCTCACCATGTCGCCCGAAACCCGGGCTCTTTGAGCGGTGAGTAGTTACCAGCGAACAGTGGTAACTGCTAATCGATTGGCTTATCATCGGGCAGGATGTTAACGTCCTGCACGAGTACCAGCTTTTCGATTTCGCGGCCGCGCTTGGTGTTGGCCAGGCCCCCGAGGGCGGTTTCCTTGTAGCGGGTTTCCATGCTCTGGCCCACCTCGCCGAGGGCCGCCACGCACTGGTCGACGGGAATAACGGGGTCGATGCCGGCGATGGCGATTTGGGCCGAGGAGAAGGCGATGGCCGCCGCCGAGGCGTTGCGCACCACGCAGGGCACCTCCACCAGGCCCGCCACGGGGTCGCACACCAGCCCCAGCATGCACTGGATGGTGACGGCCACCGCCGCAAACACTTGGTCTACAGGGCCCCCGAGGCAGTGCACGATGGCCCCGCTGCCCATGGCGGCGGCCGAGCCGGTTTCGGCCTGGCAGCCGCCCACGGCCCCGGCCAGCGAAGCGTTTTGCTCGATGATGAGGGCAATGCCGGCTGCCACCAGCAGCCCTTCCAGGATTTTATGGTCGCTCAGGCCGTGGATTTTTTGGATGGTGGTGAGCACGCCCGGCAAGATGCCCGAGGCCCCGGCCGTGGGCGCGGCCACCACGCGGCCCATGCACGAGTTCACCTCCTTGGCCCCCAGCGCGCTTGTTATCAGTTGCTTAAACTCGGGCGAGAGCACCGTAACGGGCGAGGCGGCAATCTTCTTCGCGCCGTTGTTGATCATGCCCGAGCGCGAGGTCATGTCGCCGGTGAGGCCCTCGTGCACGGCGTCGCGCATCACGTCGTAGGCCCGCTGCAAGCCCGCCCAGATTTCCTCCTCCGTGCGCCCCTTTTGCTCAATCTCGTAGTCGAGCACGGGCTGGTACAGGGGCTCGCCCGTGGCGGCGCAGTGCGCTTGCCAGGAGGCAAAATCGGTGAATAAGAGCGACATAATGGGTGGGAGCGGGAAGCAGATGAAAATAAAAAACCCCGGCCGGCGCAGGGCCGGGCCGGGGCTTAAAAGTACGGCCGGGGGGCCCTAAACTACATGGCCGAGGGCAGCGCCGGCTCGGGGGCCGTTACCAGCTTGATGCTGGCCGAGTTGATGCACAGGCGCAGGCCGCTGGGCGCGGGCCCGTCGGGGAATACGTGGCCCTGGTGGGCATCGCACACGTTGCAGAGCACCTCCACGCGCACCATGCCGTAGCTCGTGTCTTTGTGGTAGCGGATGGCGCTTTCCTCCACCGGCTGCGTGAAGCTCGGCCAGCCCGTGCCGCTCTCGAACTTGGTGCGGGAATCGTAGAGCGGGGTGCCGCAGCACACGCAGGCGTAGAGGCCGGCCTCGTGGGCCTCGCAGTATTCGCCAGTGAAGGCGCGCTCAGTGCCGTGCTCGCGCGTGACGTGGTACTGCTCGGCGGTGAGCTGGGCGCGCCACTCGGCGGCGGTTTTTTCGACGCGGCGGGGGGGCGTGGGGGCCCCGTGGTTGGCCAGGCGGATAACGTCGTTCCAGGTTTGCATAGTGGATTGGTTTTGGCGTTGAAGCGAAGTAGGTAGTGAAGGCAAAACGCAATTTTTGGCCGGTAAGTTTACTTCTGCGTCGCCGGGGGCCCTACAGCCATTGGCCCAGCAGTGCCAGGCCCTCGGGCCACGCGCCGTGGCCGCTCTCGGCGTTGATGTGGCCGGCGGGGCCCAAGCCCACCAACTCGCTGCCCCAGGCCGCGGCAAACTGCCGGGCCCGCGCCGCGCTGGCCCATTGGTCGTTGCTGCTGGCCACCACCGTGCTCGCAAACGGCAGCCGCTGCAAGGGCATGGGCGCGAAGCCGGTGGTGGGCAGCGCGGCGTAGTGGGCCGTTTCTACGTCGCTGGGGGCTACCAGCAGGGCCCCGCGGATGGCCTGGCCGTGCTGCGCCGCCCAGTGCGCTACGGTGGCGCAGCCCAGGCTATGGGCTACCAGCACCACGCGGCTCAGGTCTTCGCTGGCCAGGGCTTGGGCCACGGTGGCCACCCATTCGGCGCGGTCCGGGGTGTCCCAGTCGCGCTGCTCAATGCGGATGAATTCGGGGCGGAGGCGCTCGAAGTACGTTTGCCAGTGCTGGGGCCCCGAGCTGCCGAGGCCGGGCAAGATGAAGACGCGGGCGGGTTTTTGCATCGCCAAAAGTAGCCCTGGCGGCGTTTTGCGCGTTAGTAGTGCCATGAAAATCCTCACCGCCGCCCAAACCCGCCAGCTCGACCAAGCCACGATGCGGGCCCAGCACATCACTTCCGTGGAGCTGATGGAGCGCGCCGCCGGAGCCCTGGCCGAGTGGTTCTACGGCGCATTTCCGCACGAGCGGGGCGAGATCCTGGTGCTGTGCGGCCCCGGCAACAACGGCGGCGACGGCCTGGCCCTGGCCCGCCTGCTGCACAACGCGGGCTACGCCGTGCGCGTGGCCCTGCTGCCCACCGCGCACCCTTCGGCCGACTGGCAGCACAACCGCCAGCACCTGCCCGGCGGCGTACCCGTGGCCGAACTGGCCGCGGATGCCCTGCCGGCTCTCGCGCCCGGGGCCCTGGTGGTGGATGCGCTGTTTGGCACCGGCCTGGCGCGCCCGCTGGCCGGGCTGGCGGCGGCCGTGGCGGCGCACCTGCACCAGGCCCGGGCCCGCGTGGTGGCCGTGGACCTACCCAGCGGCCTGTTGGCCGATGGGCCCCAGCCCGACCCCGGGGCCCCAGTAGTGCGGGCCGACTACACGCTCAGCTTCGGGCTGCCCAAGCTAGCGTTTTTGCTGCCGCAAAATGCCGAGTACGTGGGCGAGTGGCACGTGCTGGACATTGGCCTGGACCAGGGTTTCATCGACCAAGCCGCAACGCCCTGGCACTTCACGCCGCTGCACGACGCCAGCGTGGCCCTGCCCCGCCGCGCCCGGTTCGGGTACAAAAACACGTTTGGCCACGCGCTGCTGCTCGCCGGCAGCCGGGGCAAAATGGGCGCGGCCGTGCTGAGCGCCGGGGCCTGCCTGCGCGGCGGCGCGGGCCTGCTCACGGCGCACATTCCCGGCGGGGGCTACGACATTTTTCAAACCACCCGCCCCGAGGCCATGTGCCTGACCGATGCGCAGGCCAATTTCATTAGCGAATTGCCCGACCTGGGGCCCTACCAGGCCGTGGGCATCGGCCCCGGGCTGGGGCAAGAAGATGCCACCCGTGCCGTGCTGGCGCAGCTGCTGCGCACGGCCACGGTGCCGCTCGTCATCGACGCCGATGCCCTGAACCTACTGGGCGCGCACCGCGAGCTGCTAGCGCTGCTACCCCCAAACACGGTGCTCACGCCCCACATCGGCGAGTTCACGCGCCTCACCGAAAAGGCCCACGACGATTACCACCGCCTTGATTTACTCCGCGAATTTGCCCAGAAATACCGCTGCGTGGTGGTGCTGAAGGGGGCCTACACCGCCGTGGGGGCCCCCGACGGGCAGGTGTACTTCAACAGCACCGGCAACCCCGGCATGGGCACCGGCGGCAGCGGCGACGTGCTAACCGGCCTCGTGCTGGCCTTGCGTGCCGACCAGCGCCTGGGGCCCCTGCACGCCGCCCGCCTCGCCGTGCTGGCCCACGGCCACGCCGGCGACCTAGCCGCCGCCGCCACCGGCGAGGCCGGTCTCATCGCCAGCGATTTGGTGGCGCACATTGGCCCGGCCTTGCAGGCGCTGACGGAATAAACCCTGCGGTGCTCGCTCGCCGCAACGGCGCGGCTAGTAGTTGACCATCTCGTAGAGCACGGACTCGAAGGCGCTGGCATTCACGCTGAAGCCCCCGCGGAAGGGGTTGTCCATGGCAGCCGTCAGGAACAGCAGCGACCCTAGCAGCAGCGCAATGAGGGAGGTGAGGATGACCTGCTTCGGCTTGTCATCGGACACGAAAAACCAGGAAATCACCACGGTAATCAGCGCGCCCAGGACGATGACCCACCACAGCAGGGTGGGCAGGTTGGTTTGGTTGCCGCGCAGCCGCAGGCGGTGGGCCAGCAGCAGCTCGTTGAGCTGGTTGATGGCCTGCTCGTGCACGATGCGCAACCGGGAGGTGGGCGGATCAAAATCGAACAAGTGGTTCTTGAACGAACGCAGCACCGTGCTGCTCTGCTGGGGCACCTCGCCCCGGTGGTGCGCCGGCCAGTCTTGGTGAATCACCGACCAGACGTACGCCCGCAGCTCGCGCTGGTAGGGCCGGCGGTAGGCGGGCGGGTACGTGGCCAGGTCCTGGTACAGGGCCGCCGTAATGGTGGCCTCGCTGTCCACTTGGGCTGATAAGGTTTGGAAATTGCTCCACACCCCGGCGGCGACCAGGCCCAGCAAGATGCCGTAAATCACGCCCGAAGTGCCCAGGAAATAGCTCACCAAATCGTTGTGCTCGGCCGAGGGGCCGGCATGGGCCCGCACCCACGGCCGCAGCAGCACCATGCCCACCAGGGAAACAACCAGGGTGGTACCGCAGCAAAAGATGAAGAACAACCAGTTGGGTAGGGAGTAAATCCAGTCCACGGAAGAGGTAAGTTATTGACCAGCAGCCGCGCCTGCTGCGCAAGCAGCACCGTGGGAAACCACCGTTTCCCGACCAGTACGTTTCGTGGGTTTGAGGGTTGGTGGGGCAGCAGCCTGCCCTAGGCCCGTACGGCTGGGGCCCTAACTCCCAGCCGTTGCCACCACCAGCCATCCGTCAACTTCACCGGGCCGCCCAGCGAGCCATTGTGCACAGCTGGGCGCGCCTTTTACTGCGGGGCATGGCCCCCGTTCAAAAGATGAAGTACGCCGCGGCTTGCACCAGCAGCACGCCGTCGGTGATGAGGGCGAAGAAATAGTCGCCGCGCGACTCTTCGGCCGCGGCGATGACGGCAGCGGCCAGCACGCCCGGCAGCAGCACGGCCAGCGGGGCGGCCCCGCGCCACAGGCCCAAGGCCACGGCCCCGGCCAGCAGCGCCAAGGATAGCCACCGGGCCCCCGGCACCCCCAGCACCCCCGGAAACGTGCGGGTGCCCGCCGCCCGGTCGCGCCCGTAGTCGCGGATGTCGAACACGATGGCCAGGGCCAGCACCAACAGAAACCGCTGGTCGAGCAGGCCCTGGGCCTCGGCCCAGGGGCGGTGCAGGGCCAGCACCGGCAGCCCCACCGTGATGAGCGACCACACCCCGGCAATGAGGAACACCTTCAGCAGCGGCACGTCGCGCAGGGCCACGGGGCGCCCGCGCCAGCGCCCTAGCGGCCACGAGTAGAGCAGCGCCAGGGCCGCCAGCGGCACCAGTAGCGGCAGGTAGTGCCACCAGCCATCGGAGAAAAAAAGGTAGGCCCCGCCCAGCGCGGCGGCGGCGGCCAGCCCGGCCAGGGCCCCGCGGTGCCGCTGCTGCCAGGCCTTGCGGCCCGAAGCGCCGGCCGGCTCGCGGTGCTTGAAGGGCAACGCGGCGTCGAGGTTATACACGAGCAGGGTGGCGGCAAACACCAGCGCCACCACGCGCCCGCCGGGGGCCCCGCCCCACGCCCCGGCCGCGGGCCACAGCCGCAGGGTGGCCGCCGTTTGGGCAGCGGCGGCGGCGGCCAGCCACGCGCTGCTGTAGAGCACGGCATCGAGCAGGCGCAGGGGCAACGGGCGGCGAAGCATGGGCACAAAGAACGGCCCCGAAGCAAGCAGCTGCTTGCCCCGGGGCCGTCGAAACAGGCAGTTGGCCGGCGTGTTTAGCGCTTGCCGTTACCGTAGGTGTCTTCGTAGAGCTTGATGCTGGCGTCGATGATGCGGTAAGCATCCTCGCGGCCCATGAAGCGCTCCACGCTCACGTGCTTGTGCTCCAGGGCTTTGTAGTCCTCAAAGAAGCGCTGCATCTCCAGCAGCATGTGCGGGGGCAGGTCGGACAGGTCGTTGTAGTGGTTCACCGAAATGTCGTTGGCGGCCACAGCAATGATTTTGTCGTCCTCCTCGTCTTGGTCCACCATCTGCATCACGCCGATAACCTTGGCCTCCACGAGGCACATGGGCACGATGTCGACCGAGGAGAGCACCAGAATATCCAGCGGGTCGTGGTCGTCGCAGTACGTCTGCGGAATGAACCCGTAGGCGGCCGGGTAGTGCACGGCCGAGAACAGCACGCGGTCCAGTTTCAGCAGGCCGCTCTCCTTATCGAGCTCATACTTGGCCTTGCTGCCTTTGGGTATTTCGATGATGGACTGCACGGTGTGCGGGAGGTTGTCGCCGCGCGACACGTCGTGCCAGGGGTTAAAATGGGAATTCATTAAAAAATGGGAAAATGGAAAACCGAAAATAAGCCGCGGGGCCCTGGGGCCCCAACCAATAAGCAAAGCAAGCGCCTCCGCCCGGCTGTGCCCCCGAACGGGCCCCCAAGTTACTGGGCCCCGGCCGAATGTGCCTCAACGGACAAACGCGCCCCGGGTTGGGGGACCGCAATTTTTAGGGCCCCGGGGGCCCCAGCCTTAGCGGCCCAGCACCTCGCGCAACGGCGTGCCGGTGCAACCGCTGGGCTCCTGGATGTGCAGCCACTGGGCCACGGTGGGGGCCACGTCCACAATTTTCACGGGCGCCGCCGATTCGCCGTGCTTCACGCCCCAGCCCCAGAACAGCAGCGGCACGTGGGTGTCGTAGGCCCAGGAGGCGCCGTGGGTGGTGCCCTTCACCGCCGGAAAGCCGTAGGCCTCCAGCCAGCCCGGCTCCAGCACGGCCAGCACGTCGCCCGAGCGCGGGGCGTAAAAGCCGTTTTCCTGAAACATGCCGGTGCCCTCGCTCCAGTGCCCGCGCTGGAGGTCAGTAGCCGTAATGGCCTGTGCCACGTGGGGCAGGCGCAGCAGCAGGTCGGCCATTTCGGCCTGCACCTTGGCCAGGTCCAGGCCCTTCTGGGCCAGCAGCGGCCGGTTGAGGTACACCTGCTGGTTTTCGTAGTCGAGCACCCAGGCCCCGGGGCCGTGGCGGCGCACCAGGGCCCGCTGCAGCGAGTCGCGCATCACGTTGGGGCCCACGCCGCCGCCGGGCAAGCGGTGGGCCTGCAAGAAGCCGGGCGACTGGTCGGCGGCGTGGTCGGCGGTGAGGAACACCAGCGCCTGGCCCTTGCCCACCGTTTTGTCGAGGTAGTCGAGCACCCGGGCGATGTCTTGGTCGAGGCGCAGGTAGGTGTCCTCCGTTTCCACGGCCGTGGTGCCAAACTGGTGGCCTACGTAGTCGGTGCTGCTGAAGCTCAGGGCCAGGAAGTCGGTTGGGCCACGCTGGCCCATCTGCTCGGCCCGAATGGTTTCAATGGCGAAGTCGGCCGTGAGCGAGTTGCCAAAGGGCGTGGAGCGGATCAGGTCCAGGTTTTGGGGCGTGGCCTTGGGCGCGGTTTCGCCGGTGGCCTTGAGCGTGGCGCTCACCACGGCCGGCAGCCCGGCGCTGAGCCGCGGCAAGTCGTGCGGAAACACCGGCTTGTCCTCGCCCTTAAAAGCGCCCTCCCAGGGTTCGTCGTCGGGCGTGCTTTCGGTGTACTGGGCCAGCGGCAGCAGCGTATTCCAAGGCTTGCTGAGGTACTCGGCGGCGTGCCCGGCGGCGTTGAACTTGTTCACCCACTCGGGCAGCGCCTGGGTATAAAAGGTGCTGCTAATGAAGGCCCCGTTGGCGCCGTCGTACCAGTAGGCGGCACTGGCCGCGTGCCCGGCCGGCAAAATGCTGCCCCGGTCTTTGATGCACACGCCGATGGTTTTGCTCTGGAAGTTGGTGGCCAGCCGCAGCTCGTCGGTAATGGTGGTGGTGAGCAGGTGGCGCGGGCTCTGCTGCCCCGCCACGGCCGAGCCGCCCACCGCCTGCACGGTCTTGTCCTCGGTCACGTAGGTGCTCTTGCCGTCTTCGCGCACGTACCAGTTGTTGCCCACAATGCCGTGGTTGGCGGGCGTGGTGCCGGTGTAGATGCTGCTGTGCCCGGGGCCCGTGTAGGTGGGCACGTAGTTGTAGTGGCAGCTGGCGTAGCTGAAGCCCTGCCCCAGCAGGCGCCGGAAGCCGCCGCTGCCAAACTTATCCCAATAGCGGTAGAGGTAATCGTAGCGCATCTGGTCCACCACAATGCCCACCACTAGCTTGGGGCGGGGCAGCGGCGCGGGGCCGGGCCGGTGGGCAAATGCGGGGCCCGCCAGCAGCACAGCGGCCGCCAGCAAGGCAGGGGCAAGGGTTCGTTTCAAGGGCAGGGAAACGGTGCCACCGTGGCACCGGCTGGGGCAAAGGTACTGCCCGCCCCGCAGCCCCATCCAGCCCTTCGCCGTTAAGTTTCGTAGATGTTTGGGCCCCCAGGGCCCCCATTTTTCCCCAGCCCCTTCCCTTTTGCAGCCCGCCCTCATTTTCGACATGGACGGCGTTATTGTCGATAACACCGCCTACCAAGCCCGCGCCTTTCAACTCCTGTTCCGCGACTTGGGCCTGACTACCAACGCCCGGGCGCTGCTGAAGCGCCTGAACGGTATGCCCGCCACCGACATTCTGGCGTCGGTATTCCGCCACCCCGTGCCCGCCAAGCAGCTCAAAGAGTACGCTGCCCAGCGCGAGTTTCTCTACCGTACCCTGTATTGGGACAAGCGCCGCGCCACGGCGGGCCTCATTGCGTTTCTGCAAGCGGCCCGCGCCGCCGGCCACCCCATTGGCTTGGGCACCGGCTCCGGGGGCTCCACGCTCAGCTACCTCCTCGACCACCTGGCGCTACGGCAATATTTTGACGTCGTGGTGGGGGAAGACGATGTCAGCAAGGGCAAGCCCCACCCCGATACTTTCGCCGTGGTGGCCAAGAAGCTAGGCGTGGCCCCCGCCGACTGCATCGTGTTTGAGGATGCCGTGCTGGGCGAACAAGCCGCCTACCGGGCCGGCATGCGCTGCGTGGCCGTCACGTCGTCGCTGCCGGCCAAGGCGTTCCAAGCGCCGTTGCTGATCATTAAGGATTTTACTGGCCTCACCCCCGCCGGCCTGCTGGCCGCATGGCAGGCGCAGCCGGTGGGGCCCCGGCCGGGCCGCCGCTAGCCGGGGGGCCCTATGCTTGCGCCCAGCGTGGGGCCGCCAGCGCTCGCAGCATCTCCGGGGCCGTCGAATACTCGCCCAAGTCAAGCGGCAGGAAGTGCAGCCAGAAGCGGCCCGGGGCCGCCGCTACCGCGGTAAATACGTAGCCCGGCTCCTGTCGCAGGTTCACGCGCACGCCGGCGTGGGCGTCTACCAGCCAAACGGCCGTCGCCGAAAAATTATACAAGGCATCGGCCCACAGTGCGTAGCGGCCAGGGGCTAGGCCGGCCACGCTCAGCGCCACGGTGGTGGTATCGGTGAGCTGGGCCAGCGGCAGCGCATAGGCCAGGGCCCCCGAGCGGGCCGAAAGCCGCAGGGCCCCGGCAGGTGATTCGGCTTCGCCCTCAAAGCGAATGAGCGTGGCCGACGATAGGCCATCGGGCCCGTGCAGCGTCAGGTGCAGCTGCGGGCGGAAATCGTCGGGCTCGATGCGAGCCCCCGGTGCAGCGTAGTCATTGGCCAGAAAACGGGGCGCACGGGCCTGAGCCCCGGTAATTGCCTCAAAAAACTGGTTTTGCATGATCCAGACAGGGTTTACCCGCACCGAATGGGGCTTGGCGGAAGAAAAACAGGGCCCTGAAGGTGCTTCCCACCGGGGCTTAAATAGCTCAGGAGCAGGCAGGCCGCCCACCGGTTAGCAGTGGTTTTAGAGCCACTAACCAAATTTTTCGCTAAAATATACATTTTTTAGCATTTTGCCACCCTTAAACCCACATTTATTAGCCAAATACAATAATCATTCTTCTCAAAAGCCAACATAATGAGCCGGCATAAGGCACCACCCAGATGACTACCGCCCAATCCATCGATTAAGGACCCGAAGGGGCAATCAGGCACACTTGCTTTGGCCCTGCTCAACACCTTTTTTGACCTAAACGCAAAAAGCCCCGGAACTAGTAAGTTCCGGGGCTTTTTTAGCAATATTTTTTTCTTATCCGGCAGCCAGCGCCTCAGCTCCACCCACGATTTCGAGAATCTCGGTCGTAATAGCCGCTTGGCGCGTCCGGTTATAAGTCAGCTTCAGCGACTTGAGCAGCTCGCCGGCGTTCTCGGTGGCCTTGTCCATGGCCGTCATCCGAGCGCCGTGCTCCGAAGCGTTGCTTTCCAGCACCGCTTTGTACAGCTGGATTTTCAGCGACTGCGGAATGAGGGTCTGCACAATTTCCTCCTTGCTGGGCTCGAAAATGTAGTCCACGTTGCTGGTGGCCACTGAAGTGGCGGGAGCCTCGGCGGGCACCAATGGCAGCAGCTGCTCAGTGCGCACCACCTGCGTGGCCACGTTCCGAAACTCGTTGAACACCATCACCACTTCGTCGTACTGGCCGTCGCGGAAGCCGGCCATGGCCTGCTCGGCCGCCACCCGCACCGTATCAAACGAGAGCTGGGCAAACACGTGGGTGTAGTTGCCGACCAAGGGGCCCCGGCGAGCGAAGTAGTCGTTGGCTTTCTTACCGATGGCCATCACCGAGATGTTAGCCGCCGGCAAGCTCGCGTAGCGCTGGGCCACCAAAGCGGCCACGCCCTTAAATACGTTGGAGTTGAACGCGCCCGCCAAGCCCCGGTCCGACGTGATGGCGATGACCAGCACTTTACGCACTTCGCGCACCGTGCCGTAGTCGCTCACAATATCGTCGTCGGTTGCCCGGGTCAGGTTGGCCAGAATCGCGTTCAGGCGCTGGGCGTAGGGCCGCATGCGCACAATATTGTCCTGGGCGCGGCGCAGCTTGGCCGCCGCCACCATTTTCATGGCTTTGGTGATTTGCTGCGTGCTGCTCACCGACTGGATGCGGCTGCGAACTTCTTTTAAACTAGCCATTCTTTATGAGCTGTTGGCTGACAGCTGCTAGCTGTTAGCTTTTTGGTTCGAGCTACCGGTCATCAGCTGCTAGCCGTTAGCTCATCTCAACGAGAAGCTAACGGCTAGCAGCTGATGGACTGATAGCTACTTAGTTGCGTAACGCGACGACACGTCTTTGGCTACCTCGCGCATGGCCTTGATGCCAGCGTCTTCGAGCTTACCGGCTTTGAGGGCCTTCAACACATCGGGGTGGCGCGAGTTCATCGTTTGGGTGTACTCCTTCTCAAACTCACGCACCTTATTCACGGGCACGTTGTCGAGCAAGCCGTTGGTGGCGGCGTAGATGATGGCCACCTGGTCTTCTACCTTCACCGGCGAAAATTGCGGCTGCTTGAGGATTTCCAGGTTGCGGCGGCCGCGCTCAATCGTGAGCTTGGTCGAGGCATCGAGGTCGGAGCCGAACTTAGCAAAAGCTTCCAGTTCGCGGAACTGGGCCTGGTCGAGCTTCAGCGTGCCCGATACCTTTTTCATCGACTTAATCTGGGCATTACCGCCTACGCGGCTTACCGAGATACCCACGTTGATGGCGGGGCGTACCCCAGAGTTGAAAAGGTTGGTTTCGAGGAAGATCTGGCCGTCCGTAATCGAGATTACGTTGGTTGGGATGTACGCCGATACGTCGCCAGCCTGCGTCTCAATCAGCGGCAGCGCCGTCAGCGAACCGCCACCTTTCACGATGCCTTTGAGGCTCTCGGGCAGGTCGTTCATGTCGCGGGCAATGCTGTCCGAAGCGTTGATTTTGGCCGCCCGCTCGAGCAGGCGGCTGTGCAGGTAGAATACGTCGCCGGGGTAAGCTTCACGTCCGGGAGGGCGACGGAGCAGCAGCGACACCTCGCGGTAGGCCACGGCTTGCTTCGACAAGTCATCGTACACCACCAGGGCCGGGCGGCCCGTGTCGCGGAAGAATTCGCCAATGGCGGCGCCGGTGAAGGGCGCGTAGAATTGCAGAGGGGCGGGGTCAGCGGCCGAAGCCGATACTACCACGGTGTAGTCCATGGCACCGCCCTTGGTCAGGGCGTTCACCACCTGGGCTACCGTCGAGGCTTTCTGGCCCACAGCTACGTAGATGCAGAACACGGGCTCGCCGCGCTCGAAGAACTCGCGCTGGTTGATAATCGTGTCGATGGCCACGGCCGACTTACCGGTCTGGCGGTCGCCGATGATCAGTTCGCGCTGGCCCCGGCCAATCGGAATCATGGCATCGATGCTCTTAATGCCGGTTTGCAGAGGCTCGGTTACGGGCTGGCGGAAAATAACGCCCGGTGCTTTGCGCTCCAGCGGCATCTCGTACAGTTGGCCCTGGATGGGGCCCCGGCCGTCGATGGGTTGGCCGAGGGTATTCACTACGCGGCCCACAATGCCTTCGCCTACTTTGATGGAGGCAATCTTATTGGTGCGGCGCACGGTGGCACCTTCGCGGATGTCGCTGTAGTCGCCGAGCATTACGGCCCCGACGTTGTCTTCTTCCAGGTTCAGCACGAGGGCCTGGAGGCCGTTTTCGAACTCCAGCAACTCGCCCGACTGCGCTTTGGTCAGGCCGTAAATACGGGCCACGCCGTCGCCCACCTGCAACACGGTGCCGACTTCTTCCAGCTCGGCTTCGGACTTGAAATTGGACAGCTGCTCCCGCAGGATTGCGGATACTTCGTCCGGACGTACTTCTGCCATGATGCTGATTTACAGTTTATTTTGATATGAATTTTCTTGCAGCGCAGTACGCATCTTCCGCAGGCTGGAACGAACGGATTCGTCGAGCTGCACGTCGCCTACTCGCAGCACAAAACCACCAATTAGCGCCGGGTCAACCTTTTCGGCTAACTCCACACCGGCGTGGCCGGACTGGCGCGTCACCTCGGCGCGCATCTGCTCGCGCAGGGCGGGCGTGAGGGGCACGGCCGAAACGACCTCGGCCGTTTGGATACCGCGCAGGATGTTGTACTGCACTTTAAACTCGGCGGCAACGCTCTCCAGTGCGCTTTCCCGGTTCTTCTGGGTCAGGATGGTAAAGAAACGCATGGTCATGTCCGACACCTTGCCTTTGAACAAGGCGGTGAGGATGGCCAGCTTCTTGTCGTGCTTCACGATGGGGTTGCGTAACAGTAGACGCAACTCGCGGCTGCCGCTCACTACCTGGTCAAGCAGGTCCATGTCCTGCTTCACCTGTTCCAGCGTGCCTTGCTCCTGTCCCAAGTCGAGGAGCGACTTGGCGTAGCGGGACGCTACTCGTTGGTCAGCCATGTTGAGGGGTAGCTAATTGCTATGGGTGGTTAGCGGCGCTTGGCACCGGGGCCCCGTCGAAAACGGGCCGGCCACCAACTGCTGCTAACCAGCGGCTTAGTTGAGTTTTACTTCTTTTAGGTACGAGTCCACCAACTGCGTCTGGGCAGTGGGGTCGGCGAGCTCGCGGCGCAGAATACGCTCAGCAATGTCGAGCGAGAGCTGAGCAGCGGTATTTTTCACTTCGGCCAAGGCCGCATTTTTCTCGGTCTGGATGGCTTCGCGGGCCTGCTGCACGATGTGGTTGGCTTCGCTGGTGGCGCGGGCTTTCTCGGTCTCACGGTGCTGGTTGGCCATTGTGGTGGCCTCCTGCATCATGCGGTCGCGCTCCTGGCGGGCGTCGGCCAGCAATTTTTCATTGCCGGCTTTCAGCTGCTGCATCTCCAGCTTGGCCTGATCGGCCATGCGCAAGGCGCTTTCGATGCTGTCCTCCCGCTCCTTCAGCGACCCCAAGATGGGTTTCCAAGCGAACTTGGCCAGCAACAGGAAGAGGATCAGGAAAATCAGGGTTTGCCAGAACAGCAAGCCAAATTCGGGGGTGATGAGCGACATAGTATCAGCGATTTAACAGCCTGGCTAACAAAAGGGCGGGAAATTCAGTGCCCGCGGGCTGCCAGCAATGGCGCGCCCCAGCAAGGACCCCGGCCCGTAACGAAGGAAAACCCGGCGCGACTGGCCCCCACCCGCCGGAGCGGAGCAAGGGCCAGCCGGCCGGGCTTAGCATCGCAATTATTGCAGTTTCAGAGCGATGAGCAAGCAAACTACGACGGCGAACAGGGCCGCGCCTTCTACCAGGGCAGCCACGATCAGCATAGCCGTTTGGATTTTGCCCGAAGCCTCCGGCTGACGGCCGATAGCGTCCATGGCGCTGCCACCGATGCGGCCGATGCCCAGGCCAGCGCCCAGGATAGCCAAACCAGCACCAATGCCGGCACCCATTACGGCCAGACCAACAGAATTAACAACTTGCAGTAACAACGAGAGAAGCATGGTAAAGGGGGAGTGTGTTGAAAAAATGAAAACGCAAAAATAGGTACGGGGCCCCAACCGGAGCCCCAAAGGAGCCGGTGGCCTTAGTGAGCGGCTACGTCGGGGCGGGTGAGGTGGCCCAGATCAGAGCCGCCGTGCGACTGCTCGGCAATGCCAAGGTCTTCGTCGTGGTGGTGTTCTTCCATCGCGCCGCCGATGTACATGGCGGTGAGCAAGGTGAAAATGTAAGCTTGCAGGATGGAAACCAGCAACTCCAATACGCTGATGAACAAGCCGAAAGGAACCGAAAGGAAACCCGTCCAGGGCGAGCGGAAAATAAAAATCAGGCTGATGAAACTCAGGATGATGATGTGGCCCGCCGTGATGTTGGCAAACAGACGGATGGTGAGCGAAATGGGTTTAATAAATACGCTGGCCAGCTCCACAGGAATCATGATCGGGCGCAGCCACAGCGGAACACCCGGCGTCCAGAAGATGTGCGACCAATAGGCCTTGTTGCTGCTGAACAGCGTGACGATCAGCGTTAGGATGGCCAGCATGGCCGTCACGGCCACGTTGCCGGTGAGGTTAGCCGCGCCGGGCGTGAGGCCCAGTAGGTTGTTGAACCAGATAAAGAAAAACACGGTGAGCAAGTACGGCATGTAGCGCTCGTACTTTGGGCCGATACTTTTCTTGGCTACTTCGTCGCGGATAAATACTACGAACGGCTCCAGAAACGACTGCAAGCCGGTGGGGGCCTGGCCTACACGGCGGCGGTAACCGCGGGCCACCGACGTGAACACGATAACCAAAACCAAGCTGCTCATGATGAGGGCCGCCACGTTTTTGGTAATGGAGAAGTCGTATACCGTGCTGCCATCCAGCGTGGTGAGGTGTTCCTCCTCGAGCTTAAAATTCTGGTAGCTTTTGCCTTCGGCTACTTTCTCCGAGGAGAACACCGACATGCCTTTGCCCGGCTGGTAGGCGATGATGGGGAAATAGCTAACAAAGTTGCCGTTGTCGGTCGAGAACCAATGCCATTCGTGCGAATCGGCTACGTGGTGCAAAATAACTTCCCCGGGGTTGAAGGCTTCGGCCGACTCAGCGCCCTTTGCGGGCTCTTGGGCAAAAACCGGCAGGGTGAACAGAAAAAAGAGAATCGACAGTAAATGCTTCATTCAAACGATCTTAATAGCGCAAACCGAAGTAACTAATTACTGCTCCGGTACTTGTTTTTTGGAAAACGGCCGCAAGTTAGTCAAAATAGCCCAAATTTCAAAGCCAGCAAAGAGAAAGTACAATACAAAGAAGGCTCCCAGGAAGGTGTAGGTGGCCCGCCCGGCGTGGGCTCCACCGGTGTAGAGGTAGGTGAGCACGGCCGCCATGCCGGCCACCAGCCGGAGCGCTACGGAGCCGAAATAGGCTGCCAGGAAGTTATCGGGATTGGCGCGCACGGCCCGCGCCGTGAGTGACAACCCGATGAAGGTGAGGGCCGCCAGCCCGGCAAACAGGGACGGGGCCAGTGGGTGCACCGCGGCGGCCCCGAAGGCGGCATACAGCCCGTAGAGGGCCAGGCCCACCACGCAACAAAAGGCCACAAATGGCCGGAAAAAAGCGGACATGTGAAAGCCGGCGCTAGGCGCTGTTGGTGAGGGAGCGGATGACTTGGTAGAGGGCCACGAGCACGCCCGCCAGCATGAGCCCGATGGTGAACCACGGCGTTTTGGTGTGGTAGTGGCCGTCGAGCCAAGTGCCAGCCCAAGCGCTGAAGCCGATGGTGGCCAGCATTTGGGCAGCCATGCCCGAATACTTGGCAATGGTGCGCCCCCGGCCGCTGCCGGCGGGGGTGGGCTCGGGTTCGGGGCCGGCGGCGGGTGGGAGGGGCATGAGCGGGAGGTGAAGGACGGGGCGCAAAGCTACGGCGCAGACCGGGCGGGGTTTGGGCAGGGAAACGTAATTTTACCCGGCGGCCGCCGTTGGTACCGGGCGGGCACCGGCCGCGGAGCGAACATTTTGGAGCACCAGCGGCGTTGGGGCCCCAGGGGCCGGCTTTTTCCTTTTCTTTTGGCTTTGACGAATTACTCGCTGAATTTTCGCTGGCCGGCCTGGGCCGGGTGGTTGCTGGGCTTGGCCTTGCTGGCCGGGTGCGCGTCGAGCACCGGCTTGGTGGGCCACGCCGTGAACAACGTAGCGGCGCGCGACAACGCCTTTTTTTTGGCCCGTGAGAAGCTCCACGCCACCGAAACCAAGCTGTACGCCGGGCGGGTGAACGACTACAACCAGCGCCTGCCGCTGTTCCCGACGCTGGATAGCGCCAGCGTGCGGGCCAACCGCGCCGACCTGAACGACATCATCAAGAAGGCGTCGATGCCGATCCAGAACCGGCCGGGCTCGGACTGGACCGACGACGCTTACCTGCTGGTGGCCTGGGCTCGGTTCTACTCGATGCAGTTCGACGACGCGGCCCTGACGTTTAAGTACGTGAACTCGACCAGCAAAGACCCCAACGCCCAGCACGAGGGCCTGATTGGGCTGATGCGCACCTTCATGGCTACCGACCAACTGGAGAGCGCCAAGGCCGTGTCGGACCTGCTAGACCGCGAGGTGGGGACCCCAGCCGACGCCCGCGAGCTGTTTCTGACCCGCACCGAGTACTACCTGCGCACCGAGGAGCCCAAGCTGGCCATTGCGCAGCTAGAGCGGGCCGTGCCGCTGATTGAGAACAAGAACGAGCGCTCGCGCACCCGTTACCTGCTGGCCCAGCTGTACCAAGAGCAGGGCGACGATAAAAAAGCAGTGGAGCAGCTCAACGACATCTTGGCCCACAACCCTCCTTACGAGTTAGATTTTTTCAGCAAGCTGCTGCTGGCGCAGGTATCGGGGCTGGACGCCGAGAACAAGGCGCGGCTCGACAAATACTTCGCCGGGCTGCTGAAAGACCCGAAGAACAAGGAATACCACGACAAGATTTACTACGAGCTGGCGCGGCTGGCCTACCGCCAGAAGGACTACGCCGGGGCCCTGGGCCAGCTGCGCACCTCCGCCAAGGCTACCACCACCAACCGCTCCCAGAAAAGCTACACCTACCTGCTGGCCGGGCGCATCTACTACGAAAACCTGCAAAAATTTCGCCTGGCGGCCGCCTACTACGACAGCACGGTGCAGAACTTGGCCCCGACGGCCCGCACCTACGCGGCCATCAAGGAGCGAGCCGACATTCTGAAGGAATTTGCCAAGCAGTACACCATCGTCGAAACCCAGGACAGCCTGCAGGCACTGGTACGGCTCGCCCCGGGGGCCCTCGACGAGCGCCTGGGCCAGTACGCCGACGCCGAGCTGGCGGCGCGCCAAGTAGCGCTGGCCAAAAAGCTGCTGGCCGACAAGGCCCAGGCCCGCGCCGCCGAGCTAGCCGGCCGGCCCAGCCTGAGCAACGGCAGCTCGCTGAGTAACCTGCCCAGCGGCCAGTCGGCCATCGACCCGCTGGCCTTTGACCCCACCGCGGCCGGCACTGGGGCCCAGTGGTACTTCGACAACCCCGCCACGCTTGGCACGGCCCGCGCCGACTTCCTGCGCAAGTGGGACAACCGCCGCCTGCAGGACAACTGGCGCACCAGCAGCCAATCCAACAGCGCCAACCCAGCGGCCAACGGCAGTGTGCCCGTCACCATCACCGGCAACGGCGACACCCGCGTGAACCCCACCACGGGGGCCCCCGAAGGCCCCGCTGGGGCCCCCGCCGTAGACCCCGCTGCCGAGAAGCGCGACCTAGTGGTGCAGTACCGCGAGGTGCTGCCCACCACCCCCGAAAAGCTGCAAGCCTCTAACAAACAAGTTGAAGCGGCGCTGTACGAGTTGGGCAACATCTACAAAGAGCAGCTGAAGGAGCGCGACCGGGGCATTGCCACCTACGCCCAGCAAGTGCAGCGCTTCCCCCGGGGCCCCAACGCCCCCGACGCCTACTACCTGCTCTACCTGCACTACAAGGCCCTGCCCGATGCCGACCGGGCCGCCGAGTACGCAGCCGCCTTGCAGCGCGATTTTCCGCAGTCGCTCTACGCCAAGCTGATTGCCGACCCGCAGTACCGCGAGCACGAGCTGGCCCTGCACAAGGCCGTGGCCAGCCGCGTCGATTCGGCGTTTGTGCTTTACAAAAACCAGGAGTTCCGCAAAGCCACGGCCGTGCTGACCCGCACCGAGCAGCAATATCCCAAAAATGACCTCAGCGACCGGGTGGCGTACCTGAAAACGCTGCTCGTGGTGCGCACCCAGCCGCCGCTCACGGCCCGCAGCATGGTGGAGAAGTTCTACAAAGACTTTCCCGACAGCCCCTTGGTGCCCGAGGCCCGCGCCCTGGCCACTACCTACCGGCGGCAAGACGCCGGCCAAATCACCGGGGCCCTGGCCTCGACGGACAAGCCCGTGGTGTCGATTTTCCGCCCCGGCGAAATCGATAACCGGCTACGCGTGTACTACAGCAACGACGAGTCGCCGGCCGCCGCCGTAGCCCCGGCCCCTACCCCGGCCATCGTTCCTGCCGCTACTGCCCCGGCCACGCCCGCTGGGGCCCCCACCCCGGCCATACCCACTGGGGCCCCGGCAACAGCGCCAACGCCAGAGGCCCCGGCGGGCTCGCCAGCACCGGCAAAGCCACGCGCCAGGGCCCCTAGGGGCAAGGCCAAGGCCGCCGCTACGGCGCCAGCAGCCGGGGCCCCCACGGGCACCAATGTGGCCCCCACACCGATACCCGAAGCGGCCCCCGTGCCGGCCCCTGCCGGGGCCCCTGCGCCGGTGGCCGACCCCGCTGCCGCGGCGGTGCCCGCGCCTGCGCCCGCCACGGCCTACAGCACGCAGCTGAGCGCGGCCCACGCCGTGGTGCTGGTGTTCCCGAAGGGTACGCCGCCGGTGGCCAACCTCGACGCAGCCCTGGATACATACAACCACCGCTGGTTCCGCGACGTGAACTTGCAGGTGCAAGCCGAAGCCCTCGGCGACAAGCAGGACCTGCTGGTGGTGCGCGCCCTAACCGGGGCCAAAGTGGCCCAGAGCTACGCCGTAAAGCTGCGGGGGCCCCAGTCGCCGCTGGGGCGGCTGCGCGGGCAGGGTTTCCAGGTGGTGGTCATCAGCCTTGAAAACCTAGCGCTGCTGCAAAGCACCGGCGACTTGGCCGGCTACGAAGCGTTTTTCCAGAAAACATACAAGTAGGGCCCCTAGCAAGCGGCTGGCGAGCAGCCCGGAGTTGCGGCCCTTTTTTTGTTGAAGGCCTGCGGCCCGCGCCGTGGGCTTTATTTTTGCCTGTTGAATCTGCTTTTACTTATTTATGCCTGACTACTCTGCTGCCACGCCCCGCCGGCCCAAGGGGGCCCCTGCGCCGGCCCGGCCGGGGCGCTATACGGCTTTTGTGCGCACGCTGTGGGTGCTGTTTGTGGGCGGCGCGCTGGTGGCCGGGGGCTACGTGCTGGCCGTGAACAGCAACTTCCTGAACCTGTTCGGGCGGATGCCAAACCTGAAATCGCTCGAAAACCCGCGCTCCGAGCTGGCCTCGGAAATCTACTCCGCTGACGGCGTGCTGCTGGGCAAATACTTCCGAGAAAACCGCACGCCCGCCGAGTACAAAGACCTGCCCCAGAACCTGATCGATGCGCTGGTGGCCACCGAAGACGTACGCTTTGAGCAGCACTCGGGCATCGACCCGCGCAGCATTTCGCGGGCCGTGGCGAAGCTGGGCCGCGGCGGCGGGGGCTCCACGCTCACGCAGCAGGTGGCCAAGGTGCTCTTCAAAACCCGCCCCGACCAGCCCAACACCCTGAACGACGGCCTGCTAAATGGCAGCGGCAAGGTGGGCATCTTGATAGCCAAAACCAAGGAGTGGCTGCTGGCCATCCGGCTGGAGCGCAACTACACGAAGCGCGAGATCCTGCGCATGTACCTGAACACGGTGGAGTACGGCTCGAACGCGTTCGGCATCAACACGGCCGCTAAAACGTTCTTCAACAAGGCCCCGCGCGACCTGACGACGCCCGAGGCGGCCACGCTGGTGGGCATCGTGAACGCGCCCGGCCGCTTCAGCCCCAAGGTGCACCCCGACCGCTCGCGCCGCCGCCGCAACTGGGTGCTGCGCCAGATGGCCAAGGCTCACTACATCCCCGCCACCGAGCTGGCCGCCGACACAGCCCAGCCCATTGTGCTGCACTATAGCGTAGAAAACGCGGCCAAAGGCCTGGCCCCCTACTTCCGCACCGAGGTGGCCAAGTCGCTGCTGGCCTGGGCCAAAGAGACCGACCACGACTTGTACGCCGACGGCCTGAAGATTTACACCACCATCGACTCGCGGATGCAGCAGCACGCCGAAGCAGCCGTAAACGAGCACCTGGCTTTGCAGCAGAAGTGGTTTTCGGCCCACTGGAAGGGCCAGCTGCCCTGGCGCGACGAGAACGGCAAGGTCATCCCCAACTTCCTGAACATCTCGATGCGCCGCACCGAGCGCTACAAGTCGCTGATGAACATCTACGACGGCAACCGCGACTCGGTGAACTACTACCTGCGCAAGAAGTACAAAATGCAGGTGTTCAGCTGGCAGGGCGAGAAGGAAGTGATGATGTCGCCGCTCGACTCGCTGGCCTACTACAAGCGCTACCTGCAAGCCGGCTTCATGGCCATGAACCCGCTGAACGGCCAGGTAAAGGCCTGGGTGGGGGGCCCCAATTTTAAGTACTTCAAGTTCGACCACGTGCGCCAGGGCAAGCGCCAGCCAGGCTCCACCTTCAAGCCCATTGTATACACGGCGGCCATCGACCAGGGCTACTCGCCCTGCTACCCGCGGCCCGACGTAGCTACCACCTTCCCGGCTGTGGCCGGCCGGGCCCCCTACACGCCCCAGAACTTCGAGGGTGGCTACTCGGGGCGCACCTTCACGCTGCGCCAGGCTCTGGCACGCTCCATGAACTCCATCACGGCGTGGCTGGTGTACAAGCTCACGCCCGAAATCGTCGTGGGCTACGCCAAGCGCCTGGGCATCACCTCGCCCGTCGACGCGGTGCCGTCGGTGGGTTTCGGGGCCTCCGATTGCAGCATTTTTGAGCTGTGCGGGGTGTACGCCACCTTCGTGAACAAGGGCGTGTGGACTTCGCCGGTGATGGTGACCCGCATCGAAGACAAGAACGGCAACGTGCTGCGCGAATTCCAGCCCCAAACCAAGGAAGTGCTGAGCGAGGAAACGGCCTACATCATGACCAACATGCTGCAAGCCAGCACCACCGAGCCCGGCGGCACCAGCACCATCCTGCACACAGGCTTCAAGTTCCCCAACGAAATCGGGGCCAAAACCGGCACCACCTCCAACTACTCCGACGCCTGGTTCATGGGCATCACTCCCGACCTGGTGTGCGGCATGTGGATCGGCGGCGAGGACCGCAGCATCCACTTCCGCACCGGCGCCTACGGCCAGGGGGCCCGGCTGGCGCTGCCGCTCTACGGCATCTTTATGAAGAAAGTGTACGCCGACAAGGACATCGCCATCAACCGGGGCCCCTTCCCGCTGCCAGCCAAGCCGCTGAGCATCGAGATTGATTGCTCGAAGTACACCGGCGCTGCCCAGCGCGACACCATCCCGTACGACCAGAAAATGGCCCAGCCCGACCTACAGGGCCCCGACAAGCAAGATATTTAGCCGTTCCGGTGGTTTCTTGCGCAATGGCCGGTGACTTTCACCGGCCATTTTTCGTTACGCTTTAGGGCCCCGGGCCCGTCTTTTCGCTTATCTGCTCCCTATCCGCGCTGCCATGGCTGCCTCTCCCGAACTACAAGCCCAAATCAACCACCTGCCCCACCGGCCGGGGGTGTACAAGTATTTCGACGACGAGGGCATCATCTACGTGGGCAAGGCCATCGATTTGCGTAAGCGGGTGAGCAGCTACTTCAACAAGAACGACCACAACAAGAAGACCCAGCAGCTGGTGCGCAACATCAAACGCCTGGAATTCACGATTGTGGACTCGGAGTCGGATGCGTTTTTGCTCGAGAACAACCTTATCAAGCAGCACCAGCCCAAGTACAATATCCTGCTGAAGGACGGCAAGACCTATCCCTACCTCTGCCTCACAAACGAGCGGTTTCCGCGCCTGATTCCGACGCGCAACAAGATCAACGACGGCTCGCGCTACTACGGGCCCTACGCCACGGGCACGGCCATGAACGTGCTGCTGGAGCTAATTAGGGCCCTGTACCCGCTGCGCACCTGCACCTTCAACCTGACGCCGGCCAACGTGGCCGCCGGCAAGTTCAAGGTGTGCCTGGAGTACCACATCGGCAACTGCAAGGGGCCCTGCGAGGGCCTGGAGGACGAGGCCACTTACACCGGCTACATCACCCAGATCAAGCAAATCCTGAACGGCGACCTGCGCATCCCCAAGCAGTACTTCCGCGAGCAGATGAGCCGCGCAGCCCAGGAAATGCAGTACGAGCTGGCCCACCAGTTCAAGGTGAAGCTCGACAAGCTCGACGCTTTCCAGGCCAAAAGCACCATCGTGAGCGACTCGCTGACCAACATCGACGTGTTCGCCATTGCCTCCAACGAGAAGGCAGCCTTCATCTCCTACATGAAGGTGATGAACGGCTCCATCATCCTCACCCAGAGCCTGGAAGTGACGAAGAAGCTCGACGAGCCCGACGCCGAAATCCTGGGGCCCCTGGTGATGCAGCTGCGCCAGGAGTTCGAGAGCGAGGCCCGCGAAATCCTGTCCAACGTGGCCCTGGAGCTGCCGCTGCCCGGCGTGGCGCTGGCCGTGCCCCAAATCGGCGACAAGCGCAAGCTGCTGGAGCTGGGCCTGAAAAACGTACTCTACCTGCGCAAGGAAAAGGAGAGCATGAACGAGCGCAGCAAGGATCTGAACGAGGTGCGCATTATGGAAACTATCAAGAAGGACCTGCGCCTGAAGGAGTTGCCTAAGCACATCGAGTGCTTTGATAACTCGAACTTCCAAGGCGACAACCCCGTGTCGGCCATGGTGTGCTTTCGCAACGCCAAGCCCAGCAAAAAGGACTACCGCCACTACCACATCAAAACGGTGGTGGGCCCCGACGACTTCCAGTCCATGTACGAGGTGGTGCACCGCCGCTACCGCCGCCTCACCGACGAGGGCGCCAGCCTGCCCCAGCTCGTGATTGTGGACGGCGGCAAGGGCCAGCTCAGCATGGCCGTGAAAGCCTTGAAAGATCTCAACCTGTGGGGCCAAATACCAGTCATTGGTATCGCCAAGCGCTTAGAGGAAATCTACGTGCCCAACGACCCGCTGCCCATCTACATCGACAAGCGCAGCGAGTCGCTGCGCCTCTTCCAGCGCATGCGCGACGAAGTACACCGCTTTGGCATCACTTTCCACCGCTCCCTGCGTGACGCTGGCACCCTCAAAACCGAGCTGACCGAGGTCAAAGGCCTGGGCCCCGTCACGGCCGAAAAGCTGCTCAACAAGTTCAAGTCCGTCAAGAAAATCCGCGAACTGAGCGAAGCAGAGCTAATCGCCGAAGTAGGCAAGGCAAAAACCAAGGTGCTCCAAGCATACTTCGACCAGCAAGAAGCTACCCCCACCGAGTAGCTAGCTGTAGCAAATAATATAATCCCAAAGCAAAAAGGGCCCCCAGCATTACTGCTGGGGGCCCCTTTGATGTCCGGTCAATTAAGCTAAGAAATCAGCGAAATCACGGTTAATCAACCCACTCAGTGATCTAGAAGGACCACAGGTTGTACTCGTACTCCACCAAGTCGGCGGCCGTTTGCTGCGCGGCCAGAATGCCTTGCTGCTGCCCACCGTAGATATCGTCGAGGCGCGAATCGCCGGCGTTCGACACTTTGGTGATGTAGGAGTTAAACAGCCACAATTCAAAGGCATCGGCTAGGTTCTTGTGCTGAGCATCGTTCTGGGCGTTGAACCAGATGGCGTTCTGCGGGTTGGCGCGGAACACCTTCACCAAGTCGCTGTACTTGAAGGTGCCAATGGGCTTCTCAATTCCCGAAGCGTTCTGCGACAGCGTCGAAGGCACGAGCAAGGTGATGGTTTTGATGTCGTGGTACATGCGCGACCGTTTCTTGTCGAAAATCATGTCCTCTTTCAGCTCCATCTGGTACAAGTCCTTCGGGCGGTACTCAAACGAATCGGCCTTCTTGACCACTGGCGCGGCGGCCACGGCGGGTACCGTTTCGTATATCACCCGGCCACGCTTGTCCTTTAGTGGCTTGCCATTGGCACCGAGCTTGGCCCGGCGCGTAGTGGAAGCAGTCGATTTTTTCTTTACCGGGGCCCCCCAACCGTCGTCGGCCGCGGCACCACCGCCTAGGTCGCTCTCGCTAAAACCAGCAGCTTTCTCGTCTTCGCTCAACTCGTTAGCCTTATCGGCGTACGACATGTTGGACGAAACCTCCGCTTGGGTGAAGGTCGAAGTCAGCGAGTCGTTTTTATAAGCTTGAATTTCGCCCCGCTTCACCGCATCGAGGATGACGCGGCTGATTTCCTTGCCTTCCGAAAACATCGGTTTGTTCTGCTTTTCGCGCAGGTCGATGGCGCGCCAGATGCTCTTGCGGAACATTTGGTCGGACAACGGAATCGGCCGGCGCGAGCCCGTGCTGCTGGCCGTGGTGGCCTGCTCCTGGGCCAGGGCAGCGGTGCTGAGCGACAGGCTGGCGGCCACAATGGCCAGCGTTTGGGTAGCTTTCATATGAACGCAGAATAAGCGGGGATAACAACAGCCGGTCAACGCCGGTCCCGGATAAATTAGTATTACAGCAGCGGAATGTTGAAAGTGCGCGAAACGTTCACCGGCTCTACATTGCCTTGGAAATTCTGACGCTGCACGCCCTTCACCTCAATGTAAAGGCGGTCACCCTCACGGTAGGCATTCACCACGTCGCTCAGGTTAGCCTCAGGACCCGAAACCGTTTTGGTCGGGATAGCGGGACGCTTGCCGCGTACCAGGGTCACTTCGTAGCTCGACACGCGGAAGCGGGCATCATCGGGCAAAAAGGTGGCAAAACCGGCGTCCGGGATGGCTTTCAGCGACAGCGAACGCACAGCTGTGCCGGGGGTGCCCTGCTTCTCGTTGGCCTCACGGCCGCCTACGAAACATTTGATTTCAGGCTTGGGGATGGGGCGCACTTGGAAGGTTTGCGAGCCGATAGCGTTGCCGCCGCTGCTCACGTTCAGGGTCACTTCGCGGGCATTGGGCACCAGCGTCACATCGCCCAGCTTGCTGCCGGCAATGGTGGTAGCACCCGAGGCCGAGAAGCCGGGCTTGTACTGGGCCCCCAGGGCAGGTACCGATACGCTGAGCTTGTTGCCGCACTTGAAGTAAAGCGCCTGCACCGAAGCCGACTGAATCTGCATCACCGGCTTGGTAATGGTGTAGGGCACCAGCACTTTGAAGGTGGTGTCGCGGCCGTTCTGGTTGAAACGAACCGTACCCGTCCACGAAGCCTTGGCGTTGCCCGAAGCATCGAAGTTGCCAGGACGAGCCGTGAATTCTACCTTGCCATGGCCGTCGGGGCCCACTGCCAACGACGAACCGTTCAGCGTCATAGCGGGGCGGATGCTTGAAGCAGCAGCGGTTAGGAACAGTTCGGCTTTGTACTTGGTGCCGGCGGCTACGGTATTCGACTCAGCCGAGGCGAAGGCACCAATTTTGTCGAATACGATGGTTTTGGCACCCACTTTCTGTGACTGAGCCGACAATGCATCGGCTTCGTACTTCAGCACTTCGGTTTCTTTCTGCGACAGTACAGCGAGGGCCGCCACCAAGGGCGTGTTCTCGAAGTTCAGCTCAGCAAAGTCCTTGTTGCGCTGCTCGGGCATGGTTTTCACCAACGGGTCTTCTTTGCCGTCGAGCGCCAGCGGCATAGCCGAGGGCACGAAGCCTTTGATATACGCAGCGTAGTCGTTCAGCTTGGTCTTCATTGGGTAGCCCAAGCCGTTCTTGGTGCCGCCGATCATGGTGGTGGCTACTTTGTCTTCGGCACTCATATTCTTGAGTTCCGCGGCACCTTTCACGTTTTCAGAAGCAGCCAGCAGCTTGTCGCGCAGGTCGCGCAAGTAGCTAACCATAGCTTTGGTCTTCTCCCGAATCTCTTCGCTCTGGACCAGCACCGCTTTATCGCGGGCTTGGTTTTGGTTTTTAACCACAGCGGCCTCAATGCCTTTTACTGTACCATCGGCCGCGGCCGATGTCTTATCGTTCACACCTATTAAGCTGTCGTCGATAAATTTAAATTTCAGCAGGATAGCCGAGTTTACCTGGAGTGCCAGCAGAGCTGTCAGCACGAGGTACATCATGCCTATCATTTTCTGCCGCGGTGTTTCGTTTGCGCCCGCCATTAGGGATTTCCTTTAAAAATGGATAAATAAGGAATCTTTATAAAGTAAGCAATACCTACGCTTGGGCCGGGGCGCGCATGGCGCTCAGCATGTTGCCATACACCCGGTTGAGGGAGGTCAGGTTACCGGTCAGGTCGGCCACTTGCTTCTGGAACTGCTCGGTGTCTTTGCCAGCTTGGGTCATGTTGTCCATGGCCTTGCCCAGCGTACCGTAGAACTGGTTCATGGACTTGAGGTGTGTGTTGGCATCCTGCAATTCCATTTCGTACACAGCGTTTAGGGCCCCCAAGTTTTTGGTGACGTTCTGCACCTGCATGTGGTACTCCTTGGCGTCGCCCGTAGCATCGGCCAGCGACGTGATAGCGGCGGCGGTGTTCGAGTAAGCCACGTTGATTTTATCGAGCGAATCGGCGGCCGTACGCACCTTCTTGGTGTACTCGTCGGTCACGTTGGTAGCCTCACCGAGCTGGCCCAGTTGGGCAGTCGTGGTGCTAAGGCGGTTCAGGCCCTGGCCCAGGTTGGTGAGGGCTTCGGGAGTAACGTTAGCATTTTTCAGCATGTCGTCCAACTTGCCGGTCAGGCCATTTACTTGGCCTTTGTTAGCGTCGCGGAAGCGGTTGTCGTTGGTGCTGGGGTCGTAGCCTTCGCTCAACTCGGGGTACACCAGCGACCAATCGTGATCAGCTGCGTGGGGCTGGAAAGCGCTGAGAGCAAAGATTACTGCCTCAGTACCCAGGCCCACGATTAGCATAGCACTGGCACCTTCCCAGTGTTGGATTTTGAATAGAGCACCTACAATAACTACAGCAGCACCCAGACCATATACTTTCGGCATCAGGGTGTCGTACAGGAAACTTTTCTTAGCAGCCATAATTTTAAATTGAAAAGAGTGGTGTAGAAGAATTGGTTTGTGGGTTGGTTGGTTGGTATAAATTAGTTGAGTTTGCGGTTAGTGCCCATGCCGATCTGAATCATCGAGCAGCGGAAGCCGATGTAGGAACGGGCCGAGTCTTGGTATTCGAAGTTGCGGGTGCCGGTTTCGAGGAAGTAAGCAATGTCCTTCCACGAGCCGCCACGTACTACTTTGCGGGGTTCGTTGTCATCCGGGTTGGTGGGGTTCAAGTCCCACACCACGGGCACCGAGGCTTCCATGTAGGCATCGTCGCACCACTCGGCTACGTTGCCCGACATGTCGTACAGGCCGAAATCGTTGGGGAAGAACGAGCCAACTTCCGAAGTGTAGGCATAGCCATCGCTAACATAGTCGCCACGACCAGGCTTGAAGTTGGCCAGCATGCAACCTTTGGTGTTGCGCAGGTAAGGGCCACCCCAGGGGTATGTAGCGCCTTCACGGCCACCGCGGGCGGCGTATTCCCACTCAGCTTCGGAGGGCAGGCGGAAGTTAGGATCGGCAGCAAAGCCGCGCTCCTCGCGCGAAGCGTTGCGGAACTTGGTGCGCCAGTTGCAGAAGTATTTTGCCGCGAACCAGTCCACACCCACTACTGGGTAGTCGTCGAACGCCGGGTGAGTATAGTAGTATTCCAGCAGGGGGTCGCCCATGTGGTAGGTAAAGTCGCGCACCCACACCGTCGTGTCAGGGTACAATTCCGTCATCACATACTCCTCGCCGAGCACATCCAGCGAATCCTGCTTGATGGCATCGATAAACTGCCGGTACTTGTTGTTGGTGATTTCCGTCTCATCCATGTAGAAGCCGGCGATAGTCACCTGCTTGTTCATGTTGACCATCGACGCAGAAATATCCTGATCCGTCTGGCCCATGTGAAACGTACCACCCGGGCAGGGTACCATTCCGAAAGGTACTTCTTGGGGAACATAATAGGGGCGGTCTTCGGAGCCGACTAGTTCGCCTTCGAAGCCCTTGCTAAAGCTGCAACCCCCCAAAAGGGCCCCAGAAAGCGCGAACAGGGATAATGCTAATAACTTATTCATGGGAGTAAAGAGACGTGTTGAATTGGCAGAGCTATCGGTTTATGTTGTTCGGCTGGCAAATATACAATTTCCAACACAATTGCACAATAAATTTTTATCGCGGGTAAGAGCACCGCAAAAGCGTATAAAAGATCCCGTGACAATTGGTAAGCAAACTGGCGCAATGACCGCACCAGTAAATGTAAGGCTTCAAAGGGCCTCAGCAGATGAAAAACAGCGTTTTTAACGGTCGTTCAATAGGCTAGAAACTGTAGCGGGGCGTGCGGATGGCCGGCCGCAGAATTAGTCCGGGCTTGGGCAGGCGGTACGAGAGCAAAATTTCGTGGGAACTGAGGGCTCGAGCATCTTGATTAAATGCAATAAAATCAAAAGCGTAGCCTACGCGAAAAGCGTTGTCTTTAGCAAAGCTTAATCCAATTAAGCCAGAAACGGATTCTTGCAACCGATAGTTTGCACCTATCCAATATTTATCATCAAGAGTGGCCCGCAGACCGCCCTCAAAAGAATAATTTTTAGTGTTACTAAACTTGTTGCTTGAATCAAAGCTGCCGGGTAGCACAGCCTTGGCCAGTACAGTGGGGGTTACGACAACGGAAGAGGACGCCTCAATATTGTACCCTGCCGTGAAATAAGCGTGATTTTCTCCTAAATAGCCGGGAACAGAGTTGCCGTACTGGTTAGCGAAGTGGTAAGTAGCGCGCAACAGGTTGTTCGCACTTAGGCCAGCGTAGAATTTAGGCGACTCATACCAGATGCCGGCTCCCGCATCAAACTTGCGGTCGGAGCCATTGTAAGGGATATAGGGGTCGGTCGGGTCAATGGCCACGAACGTACCCGCGCTGATATAGGTGAATGTGCCCTGAATACCGAAGCCCAGCTTACCGGCCCCCAGCTTGACGTGCTGCGAATACGACAAAGCGGTGTTTGTCACGCGCACTTCGCCGGCCTGGTCATAGCTCACAGCCAGCCCCACACCTCCGTGGAGGGCCAGAATGGGCAGCGAGGCCGTGATCAGGCCCGTGCGGGGGGCCCCGTTGGCGTCGCCTCGGGTGTTAGTAAGGTTATAGTACTGGTAGCGGCCGATCAGGTTAACCTCGCCTTGGCCTTTGATGCCGGCGTAGGCCGGGTTGAGGTACATGCCATTGAAGCCGTAGTGCGTGAACTGGGGCTGCTGCTGCGCCAGGGCCGGGGCTGCGCCACCAGCCAGCAAGAGGAGGGCAAGTACACTTTTTTTCATGGAGCAAAGACCAGGGAGAGAAAAGACAGCCCACAGGGTGCGCACCGGCCAGGGGATGTACATTCAAATGTAAGGCTAAAACGCGGGCCCGTAGCCTGCTACGGGGCCTAACGCAAAACGCCGAAAACAAAGTTTTCGGCGTTTGCAAAATTCTTATCGACGGGCCGAGAAACGGTCGCTACGAAAGGCCGTTTGAATATTACCCAGCGGGCTGGTTGAGACGAATGTAGGCTTCGATGGCCCCCGCCATGGAGGGCGCATTGGGCATGGGGGCCTCAATATCGAGCTCCAGGTTGGCGTCGCGCACGGCTTTGGCGGTGGTGGGGCCAAATGCTGCGATGCGGGTGCCGTCTTGCACAAAATTGGGGAAATTGACGAACAGCGAGCTGATGCCCGAGGGGCTGAAAAAGGCCAGCACGTCGTACTTCACATCCGACAAATCCGACAAGTCGCTGGCCACCGTGCGGTAGATGACGGCCTCCGTGAACTTGAGGTTGTTGGCGCGCATGAACACTGGTAGGTCGTCCTTGCGGATGTCGGAGCACGGGTAGAGAAAATTCTCACCCTTGTGCTTCTTGATAACATCGAACAAGTCGGCCGCCGTGCGCGTGCCCACAAAAAGCTTGCGCTTGCGCAGCACGATGTACTTCTGCAAGTAGTTGGCCGTCTGCTCCGAAATGCAGAAATATTTCATTTCGGCGGGCATTTCGATCTTGGCTTCCTGGCAAATGCGGAAGAAATGGTCAACGGCGTTGCGGCTGGTAAAAATCACCGCTGTGAAGTCCGCTATGTTGATCTTATCGCGCCGAAAGTCCTTGTAGGACACCGGTTGAACTTCGATAAACTCCCGGAAATCAACCCGAATACCATACTTCTCGGCAAGGGCCGAATAGGGGGAAACTTCGGTGGTGGGCTTGGGCTGGGTTACCAAAATGCTTTGGATGCGCTTGGCGTGCCGGCCGATGCCCGGCGTGTCTGCACTCTCGGCCATATAGGAATAAAAGGAGTACCGCTAGAACGATAGAAGAAAGAAAACCTGGAGAAAACGGGGGTAGAACCCGGCAGCAACTAAGTGGTGAATACCAACACCCTTAGCAAAATAAGCAGGGGCAGTATTTCGGTAGCACAAAGGTAAGCAAACAAATGAAGATTAAGTAGTGAGGCCCGCTGGTGCACGGTGTGGAGCACCCGCAGCACGGTGCCCACCAGCACCAACGCAATGACGGCCGCCGCCGTGCCGGCCACAGTAGCGGGGTAGCTACCGTTCAAGCCCAGGTAGAGCAGAAGCACGAAGGGCAGGAAAAGACCGGCCAGTAAGGTGGTGCGCAAAAATTCGCGGTACTGCACCGCGACTAGCTCACGCAGGTCGAAAGTATAAGCCAGCAGCGATATGTAGAGGTATTTGCCAAGCACAAAGCCCGCAATGAGCACGGTGTAGAGCAGCACCCGCGCCACAATGGCCCGCTCGGGCACGGACACAAACTGGCGCACCAGGGGCAGGTTTTCGAAGCCGGTGTGCAAGGCCGTTAATAAGAGCGCAAACGAGAGCCCGAACAGCAGCACCAGCACCACGTTGAGCAGCGAGAAGGCCGGCCGCGCCAGAAACGTGCCCTGCTCGGACGTGTTGCCAAACAGCTCGTCGAACCGGAACACGCGGGCCAGGCTGGGTTGGTACGTGGCGCGCACCCCGCCGTAGAGTAGCCCCAGCACCAGCAAAAAGCTCAGCAGCACGTTTTGGCCCAGCGGGCCGGGGGCCCGGGCGTGGGCAATTTCCGCGGCGGTGTCGGGGGTGGCATCGGGCTCGTCGGGCTCGTCGGCGGCGGTACCCGACGCGAACGAGGCCAGGGCGGGGGTGCCACCGGGCTGCCACACGCCCAGCAGGTGGGTGCCTGGGGCCAGCCCCACCGGCAGCCGCCGGGCCAAGTCGAAGGCGTAGGGCCCCGTGCGCTCGGCGGTGAAAACAAGCTGGTTATCCACAAACAGACTAAGGCCGCGCTGGGCCGCGAAAGCCACCGGAAACGGCTGGCCGCGGCGCAGGCGCACGTACTGGTAGTAGGCGTGGGCGGGGGTGTGGTAGCCGGGCAGGTACAGGATGAGGCGGTTGCGGGCCACGTCGTGCAGCAGCCAGTCGGCGGTGAGGCCGGTGGGCGCGGCCGGGGGCAGCGGCCGGTACTCGGCGGCGCGGCCGGGCAGGGCCCCCAGCAGCAGCACTAGCAGCAGCGGCCGCCACCAAGTGCCGCGCCGCCCTGGCCCGGGGCCCATCGCCCCCCCCACAAAGCTCTGCATTGCCATTGCTAGCACCAAGGGTAAGGCTACGATTGGGCGGCCACAACCTCGCGGCGCAACCGGCTCTGGTACACGCCCATGAACACACTCAGCAGCACTGAGAAACCGATCAGGATGCCGATGAGGGCGAGGTTGCCGAGGCCGGCGAACTGAATAACGAACACGATGACGAGCAGATTGAGGGCCCCCAGCAGCAGCACCGTGCTGATCTGGGAGAAGCCCATGCCCAGCAAGCGGTGGTGGATGTGGTTGCGGTCAGGGGCGAAGGGCGACTTGCCGGCCGCCATGCGCAGCACAAATACCCGCAGCGTATCGAACAAAGGCACGAACAAGATGCCCAGCGCCACCGCCGGTGTGGCACTAAACGGCAACTGCGTGCCGGGCTGCCCGCCCAGCTCGATGAACTGGATGGCCAGCACCGACACAATAAAGCCGCAGACCAACGAGCCGGTATCACCCATGAAAATGGGGGCCCGGTGAAAATTGTAGCGCAGGAAGCCCACCATGCCACCCATCAAGCACACGGCCACGAAGGCGTAATTGCTGTACGATGCGCCGCCGTAGTGGTAAAAGTAAAAGCCGAACGTGCCCATGATAATCAGCACGATGGAGCCGGCGAGGCCGTCTAGGCCGTCGATGAGGTTGATGGCATTGGTGATGCCCACGATGGCGGCCAACGTGAAGGCGTAGCTAACGCCCACCGGCAGGGTATAGATACCCAAAATGCCCTGGAAGCTGGTGATGCGCACGTCGGCCATGATCATGACGATGCCCGTGGCCAGCAGCTGGCCCACAAACTTTTTGAACACCGACATGCCCACCAGGTCGTCTTTCAGACCCACGAAGAATAGGATAATGCAGCCGGCCAGCAGCTCCTTCACCCCGTTTTGCAGGGGCCCAAAAATGGTGAGCGCCGACATGAACCCCGCAAATACCGCCACGCCGCCCAGCCGGGGCGTGAGCGACGAGTGCACGGTGCGCCCATTGGGCGTGTCGAGCATGTTTTTGAGGTGGGCGATCTGGATAATGGACGGCACCGCGAACAACGCTACCAGAAAGGCCCAGCCGGCCGATAGCACCAATTGAATAGCTACTGGATTCATAACGTAAAAATAGGAAAGGATAACTGCCGCAAAGCCTTGCGGCAGCCGTGGCCAACTAGCTGTGCAACACGCCAAGTCGGTCGCCGAGTAGGGCGATGGAAATAAAATTGTCGGCCACGATGGAATCCGGCACAAAAATGTACTTTTTGTCGAAAATCTGCGCGCCGCGGTAGTAGCTCACCCAGTACTGGTTGTTGAGGTGGAACAGGGCGGGGTCGAGGGGCTCGACGGGCACGGCCGTGCGGGGCGGCACTTCCTCGAAGAGGTAGCGCAGCGTGGAGGTGCGCACCGTTTCGCCGTCGGGCTGCTGGCCGTAGCCGTGGGCATTCACGATGACGCTTTGCAGCGGGTAGGCGTTGTGGTTGAGCAGGTACACCTGCCACAGGGGCTGGCCGGCGGGCGTCAGGGCCCCGTCTTCGGCCGGGGCAATGGCCACCGACACGCCCTCTACGGGATCAAAGGAAATATCTTGCTTCACGAGGCCGCAGTTTTAACGGATTGTAATGGATAAAAAATAGTTTTTAGGGGCCCCGGCGCTGGGCGGCGCGGGGGCCCTAGTTTAGGCGGCGTCGAACAAAGCGCGCAGGTGGGGCAGCAGGCGCTCCTGCACTTCCTCCACGGCCACGGGGCGGCCCAGCTCCTGGGCCAGCGAGGTCACGGCCTTGTCGGTGATGCCGCAGGGCACGATGTGGCCGAAGTAGGCCAAGTCGGGGGCCACGTTCAGGGCGAAGCCGTGCATGGTCACCCAGCGGCTGCACTTCACGCCCATCGCGCAGATTTTGCGCGGGTTGGGGGCCCCTTCCTCCCAGCCCAACCACACGCCGGTGAGGCCCGCAATGCGGCCGGCGCGCAGGCCGTACTCGGCCAGCGTCAGGATAACGGCCTCCTCCAGCGTGCGCAGGTACCAGTGGATGTCGGGCCGGAAGTTGTCGAGGTCGAGGATGGGGTAGCCCACCAGCTGGCCGGGGCCGTGGTAGGTGATGTCGCCGCCCCGGTTGATTCGGTGGTAGGTGGCCCCGTGGGCCGCCAGCGCCGCCTCATCGAGCAGCAGGTGCTCGGGCTTGCCGCTTTTGCCCAGCGTGTAGGTGTGCGGGTGCTGGCAGAGCAGCAGGTGATTGGGGGTGGGCTGCGGGGGCTGGCCGGCGGCCACGGCCTCTCGGTTCTGGGTTTTGATGGCCACGGTGGCCGCCAGCAGCTCCTCTTGCAGGGCCCAAGTGGGCGCGTAGGGCACCAAACCCAGCCGCTGCACGGCCAGCGCCCGGTGGGGCGCGGCGGCAACGGGCAA
The DNA here is from genome assembly GCF_006439025.1 of Hymenobacter nivis. GTDB lineage: Bacteria > Bacteroidota > Bacteroidia > Cytophagales > Hymenobacteraceae > Hymenobacter > Hymenobacter nivis_A. Next base: position 94,960 of record NZ_RCYZ01000006.1, on the reverse strand, counting down.
AGCGGGGGCGGCGGGGGCGGTAGTCATCTGTGCGGATAAGTCGATAAGAATAGCTGCTTGTGGGGCCCGGCGACGCGGCCCTACCTTCGCCCGGCCCGCAAAGCCTGCCCGTAGCAAAGGTACAAACCGGCGCCGGGCCAGGGCCCCGGCCTGGCGCAAACCGGCTTTTGCATTTTCCCGCCCTCCCATGCACGCCCCCCACGCCCTGGGCCAGGCCGGCGAAGCCGCCGCCGCCGAGTTCTACACTGCCCGCGGCTACGAGGTGCTGGCCCGCGGCTACCGCCACGGCCGCGCCGAGGTGGACTTGGTGCTGCGCCAGGGCGCGGCCCTATTGGTATTTGTGGAAGTGAAAACGCGCTCCGGCGGCCAGTTTGGGGCCCCGGAAACGTTCGTTTCGGCCCGCAAAAAAGAGCTGTTCCGACTGGCGGCTACGCACTTGCAGGAAGAGCTGGACTGGCGCGGCGACATCCGCTTCGACATCCTGGCCCTCACGCTGCGCCACGGCGGCAGCTTCCTCATCGAGGCGTTCGAGGACGCTTTTTATTAGGCGGTCGGCTGGGGGCCCTAGCGGCCCTGCGCGCGCTTGGGCAGCACGTGCCCCGGACGGGCGGCGGGGGCCACGGGCTCGGGCTCGCCGCGCTTATCGATGTTTTTCTCCTTATCGTACACCGCCAGGCCGTCGCGGGTGAACTGCTTGAGCAACTCGGGCTCCTCCACTTCGGGGTCGTAGCCGCTCTCGGGGTACTGGTACTCGAAGTGGCGGAAATTGCGTTTTACCGGCCAGTAGTTGGTCCAGACGCCCACGCGGCGGCCGTTCTCAAACTGGCCCGACCACTCGCGCTGGCCCGTGGCGGTGTAGCGGGCGTAGTCGCCCTCCAGCTTGCCGTTTACGTAGGGCACCACTTCCTTCAGCATGGTGTGGCCCGCGTCAAAGTACGTGATGTTGGCGTCGCGCGGGAAGCCCATCTCGTAATGGATTTTGGTTAGCAGCACGCCGTTGCGGTCAAACCGCTCCCAGCGCAAGTGCTTCACGCCCAAGGCATAAAAGCCAGTTTCCATCACCTTATTGTTTTGCAGCTTCTTATAGGGCCCGTGCAATACCTTGACGCTGGGGTCGAGCTCACCGGCCGCGGCCTTGAAGATTTTGTGCTTCTTCGGGTCGTAGTAGAAGCGCGCTGGGGCCTGCACGTTAGGCTGCTGGAAGTACTTGAGGTAGTAGAATACCTCGATGAACTGGTTGCGGCCCTTGCCGCCCGACTTGGCGAAGCCTCGCTTAATGCGCTCGCCCAGGAAAATTTTCTTTTTCTTAGTCGGCTTGCGCTGGGCGTCCTTCTCTTTGTCTTTGGCAGCACGTTCCTCGGCCTTGCTAATGGCCACGCGGCGGGCGGTGCTGAGCGACGGCCGGCCGGCCACCGAATCGGCGGTGCGGGTAAGCGAGTCGGGGGCCCCGGCCATCGTGGCGGGGGCCACGTCGGGGCGCGAATTGAAGGAAATGGGGTGGCGGGTGCAGGCGCCGGCCACCGCCAGCAGCAGCGCCAGCACCGGAGCACCCCAACGGAAATTTGGCATGAGCGGCACGGTATTTTTTCGCGGCATCAACGCAAAGGTAGCCGGTTTCGTGCCCGGCTGGGGCCCCTACCCCACTGCCTGCCGGGTGGCCAAATCGAGCCGCTGGCCCGCTACCAGCAGGTGCGTGGTGAGGCCGTGCCCACTGACGGGCTGGCGGGGCCCGGGGCCCACCAGGCTGATGTGCTGGGCCCCGGCCGCATCGAAGGCAAACACTACTTCGTCGCCGAACACTTCGGCGGGCTGGCCGGGGCGCAGCAATAGGCCGGTTTCTTCGCTCAGGCCCAGGCCCAGGCAGGCGGGGTGGGCCAGCACGGCGTGCAGCAGGCGCGGGTAGCGGTGGCGCTCGGCAAAGTGCTGGTCGAGCACCACGCCCGGCAGCAGGCCCAGGCCGGGGGCCACGCCCACGCCGCCGGGCAGCAGGCTGCGCCAGCCGCGGCCTTCCACCAGCATAAACTCGGCCAGGGCGGCGGCGCCGGCGCTGGTGCCGGCCAGTACGAAGCCCTCGTCGGTGCGGCACCGCTCCTTAAGGATGGCTAGGAACTCGGTGCCCAGCAAAAAGTGCGTGAGGCGCTCCTGGTTGCCACCGCTGATGAACACCAGCGCCGCCCGGCGCAGGCGGGCCAGGGTGGCCGGCGCGTCGGCGGGGTGGGTTTCGTCCACCTCCAAGTGGCCCACGTGGGAGCAGCCGCGGGCCTCCCACGAGCGGGCATAGGAGGCGGCGGTGCGGGCGGGGTTGGCGGTGCTGGCCGTGGTGAGCACCTCGATGGGGGCCCCGGGGCGGGGCAGCAGGCCGGCCAGCAGCGCCACCAGGGCTTCGTCGGCCCCGCCGCCGTAGAGGGCCAAAGTGGCGCGGGGAGCAGCAGAAAGGTCGGGCATGGGGCAGCGGGGGAGCGGTAAGGGCGGCAAGATGGGCAGTATTGGGCAGATACTTGAGCCCCGGCCGCGCTGGGCATACGGCCTGGGGCGGGTTTCGGCGTAATTTCGTGGCGCAATCCCTTCATCAACCCTGCTTGCCTAGCGAAGCACTACCACCCGTCCTGCCATGATGCCATTGTCGCCATCTGTGGAAACCATCACAGCCCTGATTCAGGAGGGTGAATTTTTTAAGCTCAAGCAAATCCTTCGGGGCTTCCAGCCCGCCGAGCTGGTGACGCTTATCGAGAACGAGGAGGACCGCGAGCAGCTCATCATCTTCCGCTTGCTGCCGCTCAAGCTGGCCACGGAAGTATTTGAGTACCTCGACCTGGACGTGCAGCGGCACTTCCTCGACAACCTGGCCCAGGACAAGATGGCCGACATTCTCAACGAGATGTCGCCCGACGACCGCACGGCCCTGCTAGAGTTCCTGCCCGCCAACTTCGTGGCCGAGCTCATTCAGAGCCTTTCGGAGCCCGAGCGCAAGGTGACGCTGGAGCTGCTCGGCTACCCTGAGTATTCAGTGGGCCGCCTGATGACGCCCGACTACATCGCCATCCGCGAGAACTGGACCGTGGAGCAGGTACTCGACTACGTGCGCAAGCACGGCGGGCAGTCCGAAACGCTGAACATGCTGTACGTGACCGACGCGCACGGCGTGCTGACGGACGACATCCGCATCCGCGAAATTTTGCTGGCCGCCCCCACCGTGCGGGTCCGCGACATCATGGACCGGCGCTTTGTGCACCTGGCCGTGGGCCAGGACCAGGAGGAGGCCATCGACACGTTTCGGCGCAACGACCGGGTGGCCCTGCCCGTGGTGAGCGACCAGGGCATTTTGCTCGGCATCGTCACGCTCGACGACATTCTCAGCATCCGCGAGCAGGAAGACACCGAGGACATCCAGAAGTTCGGCGGCTCGGAGGCCCTGGAAGAGCCCTACCTCACCATGCCCCTGCTGCGGCTGGTGCAGAAGCGCGGCGGCTGGCTGGTCGTCCTGTTCCTGGGCGAATTGCTGACGGCCTCGGCCATGCAGTTTTTCGAGGGCGAGCTGCAAAAGGCCATCGTGCTGGTGCAGTTCATCCCCTTGATTATCAGCTCGGGCGGCAACTCGGGCTCGCAGGCCACCTCGCTCATCATCCGGGCCATGGCCCTGGGCGAGTTTAAGCTCCGCGACTGGTGGCAGGTGCTGCAACGCGAGCTAGTGGGGGGCCTGCTGCTGGGCCTGCTGCTGGGTTTGGTGGGCTTCGGACGCATCGCCATCTGGCAAATGATTACGCCCATTTACGGGCCCCACTGGCTGCTGGTGGGCCTCACGGTGGGCTTCGCGCTGGTGGGCATTGTGCTGTGGGGCTCGCTGGCAGGCTCCATGCTGCCGCTCATCCTCAAGAAGCTGGGCCTCGACCCGGCCACGTCCTCTGCCCCCTTCGTGGCCACGCTGGTGGACGTGACGGGCCTCATCATCTACTTCTCGGTGGCGCTGCTGGTGCTGCGCGGCACGCTGCTGTAGCGAATTAGTGCGTCGGTGGATGGGTGAGGGAGTGAATTACTCCCGCCCAGCCGCGACAAAGAATTGCAGAGCTGTGCCCGCGTCGGGCGGCGCTATCTTCCGGCCCGCCGCGGGCACTAGGGCCCCGGCGTGGTTTTCCGCTCCGCGATGCGCTTCCCTTTAATTGCCGTTTGGATTGGGCTGTGGACCCTGGTTTTTGGGGCCCGGCCCGGCTTTGCGCAGGCCCCATCCACGCCGCCCAAGGCGGCAGCGGGTGCCTACTTCACCACCTTCGACGGGCTTAAAATTTATTACGAAGTGCAGGGCCAGGGGCCCCCGGTGCTGCTGCTGCACGGCTTCACCGGTACCTTGGATGGATGGCGGGGCACCCCGCTCTGCACCGAGCTGCTGGCCCAGGGCCGCCAGGTAGTGGCACTCGACCTGCGGGGCAACGGCCGCTCGGCCAAGCCCGGGGCCCTGGCCGGCTACGAGCACGACGCCGAAGCCCGCGATGTGATGGGGCTGGCCACGGCCCTGGGCTTCGCGCACTACCAGGTGGTGGGGTATTCCCGGGGCTCCATCATCGCGGCGCGGCTGCTGGTGCTGGACCCGCGCGTGACGGCGGCGGTGCTGGGCGGCATGGGGGAGGATTTCACCGACCCCCAATGGCCCCGCCGAATTGCCTTCTATAAAGCGCTGAGCGGCGAGGGAGCGAACCCGGAATTTGCAGGTTTTTTGCAGTCTGTGCAAACGCGCGGGCTCGACCGCCAGGCCCTGGCTTGGCAGCAGCAGGCCCAGCCCAGCACCTCCCCCGCGGCCCTAGCCAAAATCCGGGTGCCCGTGCTGGTCATCTCCGGCGCGGCCGACAACGACTGCGGCTCGGCGGAAGCGCTGGCCCAGCTGCTGCCGGCGGCCACCGCCCGGCGCGTGCCGGGCACGCACGACACCACCCTAAAATCGGCCCAGTTCGCCCACGAAGTGGCTTCTTTTCTTCAGCAGCACAACCAGAAAACGGCCGTCGCCAAGTGAGAGCCGGCTGGGGCCCCAACTGGCCCCGCGCTGGTTGCCGGGGCCCCAGATAGGTTCATCGCAGCCGACTTAGCCTGCTTATCAAAGGCACTGTACTAATCCAACTTCCGGCGGTTGGCTTTTTTGTCGCTCTGGATCTTCTTGCCTTCCAGGCGCTTGCGCACGGCGCCGCGGCTGGGCTTGGTGGCGCGGCGCGGCTTGGGGCGGTGCAGGCTTTTGAGCAGCAGCGCGTGGAAGCGGGCCAGCACGATTTCCTTGTTGCGAAGCTGGCTGCGGTCGTCCTGGGCGGTGAGCAGCAGCAGGCCGTCGGCCGTGAGCTGGGGCCCCAGCTTCTCCAGGATGAGCTGCTTTTGCTCGTCGGTGAGCACCTGCGAGTCCAGTAGGTGCCAGCGCAGCTCCACGCGGCTTTCCACCTTGTTCACGTTTTGGCCGCCCGGGCCACTGGCGCGGCTGGTTTGAAAAATGATTTCGGGCAGAAACGCGGCGGCGGGCGGCAGCATGGCTTACTTCGTCAGCAGCATGGCCCCGTACGAGTAGCCGCCGCCGAACACGGTGATGATGACGTTGTTGCCGGCGCGCAGCGTGTCCCATATTTCGGCCAGGCCGATGGCAGCGCCGGCGCAGCCCGTGTTGCCCAAGCGCTGGATGTTGTTCACGGCCCGCTCGGGGTCGAGGCCCAGCTGCTTGGTCACGTTCACCGAAATGCGCAAGTTGGCTTGGTGCGGGATGAGGTACGTCAGGTCGTTGGCCACGAGGTGGTGGCGGTCGAGCAGCGTCTGCGTCACGCGCGTCATGTAGGTGCAGGCCTGCTGAAACACGTCGCGCCCAAACGGCATCACAATGCCCTTCTCCACCGGCTTCAGCGTCACGGCCTCGTCGGCCTTGCCCACGGGGGCCGCCCCGCCGGTGATGACCTCGGCAATGCGCACCGGCTGGGGCCCCAGCGGCTCCTTGGTGATGAGCAGGGCCGCCGCGCCGTCGCCCCACAGGTGGCCGGCCATCGTGTCGGCCTCGTTGTTGTAGGCCGTGTTGTGCTCGCTCACCACCACCAGGGCGCGGCGGGCCTTGCCCATGGCGAAGTAGCCCTCCACCACCTCCACGGCGTTCAGCAGCGACGAGCAGGCCGAGGAAATCGTCACCGTTGGGATTTCGTTGATGTTCAGCGCGCGCTGCACGGCGTGGGCGGCGGTGTAAATGGTGTCGTGCGGGGTGTAGTTGCCCACCACAATCAGGTCGATGCTGGCCGCGTCGAACGCCGGGATTTCGGCCAGCAGCGCCTGGGTGGCGGCCACGGCCATGGTGTTGGCGTTTTCGCCGGGGCCCGCCTTGCGGCGCTCCCGGATGCCGGTGCGCTCAATAATCCAGTCGGAAGCCAACCCGTTGAGGCGGGTGAAGTGCTCGTTGGTGACGACGGCCGTCGGCAGGTAAGCGGCCACGTGGTGTAGATACACAGAGGGTGGTAATTAGCGCGAGGGAGGACCGATATGGCCAGCCTGTGAAAAAAAGCCGAAGCTAAACGGCCGCAAAAGTACGGGCCTGGGCCGCCCCGAAGGTCAGCCGTTGCGCCTCAAGCGTATCAAAAAGGCCCCGTTGCGCGTTCAAACGCCCGTTGCCGGGCGAAGTTCGCCGGCACCCGGTATAAGATTATGGCCTTTTTTCGTCCCCTTTTGAAACCCAACCCCTTAGTGCTTACGCTGCTGGGGGCGGGCCTGGCCCTGCCCGCCGCTGCCCAGAAGTACCGCACCGCCGCGGGCATTCGCTTGGGCAACCCCTACGGCATCACGGTGCAGCAGGCTGTGGCCTCGCGCGTGACGCTGGAGGGCATTGTGGGCCTGGCCTCGCGCGAGGTAACGGGCACGGTGCTGGGCGAGTACCACTTCGGCATACTAGGGCGCAGCCTGAACTACTACCTGGGCGCCGGCGGCCACCTGGGCAACAACAAGGACACCGGCCGCTTCGGCGGCTTCGACGGCATTATTGGCATCGAGTACAAAATTGCTTTCCTGCCCATCGTGCTCAGCTACGACTTCAAGCCCAGCGTGGAAATCAACAGCGACGACTGGGCGCGGTTTCCCTCGGCGCTGTCGGTGCGGTACGTCATTTTCAAGCAGCGCAACAAAACCATCGGCGAGCGCACCCGCGGCCTGTTCGACAAAGTGCGGGGCCGCTAGGGCCCCCACGGCCGGGGCCCCTAAAACAGGGCGGCGCCGGCCAACCCCACCAGCAGCACCACCACCACCAGCACGCAGCTGTAGGCCACGCCCAGCAGCAGCGACTTCGCCACCGTCTTGCCCCAGCTTTGCTGGTAGAAGGTGTGCAGCGCCACCACGAAGTACACAATGGACGCCACGCTGAGCAGGTTGTTCAGCCAATCCGGAGCGTTCAGCTTGTCGAGCCCGATGAGCAAGGCAATGAGGATGAACAGGAAACACTGCACGTGGATGGTGAACACCAGGTGGCTGATGTAGTAGCGGTGCTGCCGGAAATAGGCCCCTTTGAGCAGCAGCGCGGCCAGCGGCATCAGCAAAAACAAGAGGATGGAGCCGCCCCGCAACGCCTGGTGCACCACTTCCTCGCGGCTTGAGTGCACCCAGCGCGCCGCGCGCCGCACCACCAGCCGGTGGAAGTAGTCGGGCTTGTCGCCGTTTTTGCGCAGCACCGAATCGACTTGCGCGTCGGTGGGATCAACGGGCAAGTGGTCGGCAATGCTTTTTAATGAGCCCCCCGAGTTGCCCAACTTTTCTACGCCGGGGCCCCGGCCCACCTTTTTAATGACTTGCGCCACGCCTGGAGCAGCCGGGCTAATAGCGGTGGCAATGGCGCGGTTCACGGAGTCGAGGCTTTGCCGCAGCTGCACTTTTTGCTTGGCCGTCAACTGGCTAGAATCAACACCTAAATCCAGTTTCATGCCGCCCAAGGCGTCGACTTTAATGGAGTGTTTGGCTTTGGGGCCCTCCGCGGGTTCTTCGTGGCCCAGCCAGGTGCCCAGCAGCAGAAAAAAGACGAAGCTGATGAACACGTACAGCCGGATGGGCGGCACGTAGGGCACGCGCTGCCCGGAAAGGAAGCGCCGCGTGAGCTCGCCGGGCCGAAACAACAGTAGCCCCGCCGTGCGAAACACCTTGCCGTCGAAGTGGAAAATGCCCTCCAGAAACTCCTCCACCACGTGGCCGAAGCTGATTTCGACGGGGTGGTTTTGCTGCCCGCACCGGGGGCAGAATTCGCGGGGGGCGTCGGGCGCGAAGGCGTAGTGGCAGTTGGCGCAGTCGGCCGAAGGAGTAGCGTGGTGGGCCATAGGCGCAAAGAAAGCCGGGCTTGCCAAGGAGTAGGCGAGCAGGCCGTTGGCGCAAATATATCGTTTGGGCCCACCCCGGCGTGCACCGGGCCCCGGCGCCACGCTGGAGCTGCAACCCGCGCCCGCGCCCTTCCCGTTAAAAGCTCTTCACTACCGCTCCACTTTCCTGCCGTGCCAACTACCGCTGTTTCTGCGCCGTCCACACGGCCACGCCGTTGGCTCCGCCTGGGTTTGCTGGGCCTGGCCGCGCTCGGGGCCCTGCTGGCGCTGGCCGTGTGGCTGGGCCTCGACCCCTGGCTGCGCCGAACCCTGGAAAAGCAAGTAACCAAGCAAACGCACGGCCAGTACCGCCTGACCATTAGCAGCCTGCAGACCCGCTTGCTGCCGCGCGCCGCCCACCTGCGCGGTCTCGACCTGCGCCCCACCGCCGCCGCCCTGGCCGACACCCTGCCCCGCCTGCACCTGCGCCTGGCCCGCCTCGACTTGAGCGGCGTGGGCCTGCTGGCGCTGCTGCGCGGCCAAACCGTGCCGCTCGACAGCCTTGTGCTCGACTCACTGCAGCTGCGTGTGGAGGCCCTGGCCCGCCGCCCGGCGCCCCACCCGGGGCCCCCACTCTACCAGCGGCTGCCGGTGCGGCTGGGCTACGCGGCGCTGCGGCGCGCCAGCGGCAGCTTTGGCCCGGCCGGGGCCCCGGTGGGCGCACTGGCTGGGGCCGATGCGGTGGCCCACGATGTACTGTTCACCCCCGCCGGTGCTGCCGATTCGGCGCGGCTGGGTTTTGCAGCGGCGTGGCAGGCCACGTTGCGCGGGGCCACGGGCCAGCTGGGCGGCCACCGCTTGGGGGCCCAACAGGTGTATTTTTCAAGCCAAGAACGAGTGTTTCGCCTCGACTCGCTGCGCATTGCGCCGCCCGCGCCGGGGCAGGGCAAGCCGGGGGCCGTGCGCGTGGCAATGGCAATGCCTCACCTGGTAGTGCGCGGCTTGCGGGCAGCTACCTGGCAGCACCAGCACCGCCTCGTGGCCAATTCGGCGCGGCTGACGGGGCCCCGGCTCACGTTTCGGCCGCCGGCGCAGGCGCCACCGCCGCTGTGGCAACTGCTGAAGCCCCTCACCAAGCGCACCGATTTGGGCCGCTTAATCATCGACGATGGCTACCTGGCCGTGGCGGGGCTGCGCCACCGGCCGGTGGCGCGGCACGTTTTTGCCGTGGCCCGGGCCATCCGGGTCGATTCGGCCGCGGGGCAGCCCGGAGCCAAGCGCATCGTGTACGCCCGCGCCTGGAAAGGGCACACGGGGCGCCTCACCGCCGTATTCGATGCGCCGGTGTACCCAACCAGCGCCGAGCAACTGGTGGTTGATACCGACGCGCACCTGCTGCGAATCAATAATTTTTCGGTGTGGCCCGTAATGACGGCGGCCCAACTCAACGTGCACAAGGGCTACCAGCTGTCGCAGTTGACAATACGGCTGGGTGTGCTGCGGGCCCAAGGGTTCGACTTCTACACGCTGTCGGACCGTAGCCAGGTGCACATTGCGCGGCTGGTGCTGGACCGGTCCTGGATGCTGGTGGGCAGCGACGCCCGGGGCCCCCTGAACCCGCACATATCCATCATGACGCCCGAAGCCCTGCGCAAGCTCAAGGCAGTGGTGGACGTGCGACAGGTGGACGTGCGCAACGGCACCATCGCCACGCGCTACCGCAGCTCGAGCACTCCTTTGGTGGGCACGTTCAACCTCACGCGCTTCAACGCCACGCTGCACAACTTCAGCAACGACCCGCGGCGGCAGTCGTTTCAGCACCCGCTCACGGGCACGGCCACCGCTTACTTGCAAGACCGCTGCCGGATGGAACTGCACCTCTCGGCCCCGATGCTCGACCCCCAGGGCCGGCACCGCCTGTGGGGCAGCTTCGGGGCGGCGCCGTTCAGCATCCTCAACCCCATGACGCAGCCCACGCGCCTGATTGCCTTCAAAAGCGGCGACGTGCAACGCATCCATTTCGTGCTGAACGTCAACCGCCAGCGGGCCACTGGCCAGGTTTGGGCCGAGTACACCGGGTTGAAATTTGACCTGTTGGGCTACAAAAAAGGCGAGGTGAAAAAGACGCTGTGGAGCCGCGTGAAGAGCGGCTTGGTGAACGGCCTGGTAATTCGCGACAGCAACCCGCGCCCCAGCGGCCGGCTGGTGGTGGGCGACATGGAGGTGAAGCGCGACCTGCGCTCGGCGGCGATTACGGTATGGCGGCAGGGCCTCATCCGGGGCGTGTTGCACAGCGCGGGCGTGCCCAGCCCGCTGGCCCAAAAGCTCAGCCAGAAAGCCGACCAGGGCCCCTTGCCCGGCCACAAATAGGGCCCCGGGGCCCCAGTTGCGGCCGGCTTGCGGTTTGTTAAAACTCGACGTGCAGGCGCAGCGCCACCACGTGCACCGGGCCGGGCAGGCGGCTGGTATTATAGCCGGGGTTGATAATAATCTGGTAATCGGGACTTAGCGCGGCGTGGTAGCGCGGGAAATCGATGCTGTAGTATACCTCGCCGATGTACTCCAGGCCGTAGTCCAGCCGGCCATCGCCGAGGATGAAGCCCGAGCCGCCGGCCGCCAGGTAGGCGCGGTGGTCGCCAGAAAGGCCGTTGGCCACCAGAGCCGCGCCGAGGCGGTCGGTGGGGCGTTTCCAGCGGGCCCCGGTGCTGGTGATGCCCACGCTCAGGCTCCGGTCAATTTCGGTGAAGGCCCAGGTTTCGTTGTGGCCGTCGTTGTAGCTGAAGCGGCCAAACACGCCCACTTCCTTGCTTATTTCCTGCTCGGCGTTCACCACGAAGCCGTACTTGGTGCGGCCCTCGGCGCGGGCGGCCGTCACGTCGGGCACAGCCCCGCCGGTGGCGTTGCGCACGGCCAGGTTGTAGCTGCCCATGGCGGCTTGGTTGCGGAAGCCCAGCAGGCGCACCGCGCCGGGGTGGTTGCGCAGGCTGAACGTTTTGGTTACCTCCGCGGTCAGGGCCTGGGCCTTGCCGTAGTGGAAGTCCAGGGTGGGGCCGTTGGCGTCGGTGGGCATGGCGGTGGCGCTGGCGCGCAGGGCCAGGCCGGGCTGCACGTATTCCAGCACCGCACCTGCGGTGTAGCCGCGCACGTTGGCCGGGTAGTCCCAGCCGCCGGCGCTCATCAGGCTCCAGTTGAAGAACTGGGTGCGCGGGTCGTGCGAGTAGCTGTTTTGGTCGTAGTAGTCGGCGATGCTGAACTTGCCCACGTTCAGGGCCAGGTAGCGGGCCGGGCGGCTGCCCTTCAACTGGTTAAGGTCGTCCTCATCCTGCTCCCTATCGGAGCCCAGGGCCCACAGCTGGCGCAGGTAGAGGCGGGCCAGGTACACCTGCGGCGAGGGGTCGCCGATGCGAAACGTTTCGCCGTTGGGGGCCCCACCGATGCCGGTAGCGCCGCTCAAGCCGCTGCCGCCGGCTACCTCGGGGTTGAAAAAGATGGCCGCACCCTTCCACAGCCGCCGGCCCAGGAACAAGGTGGTGGTGAGCGAAAGCTTGGCATTCTCGCGGGCCTGCAGGCTGTGGTCGCCGGCGTAGCGTGGACTCAAATCGTTGTGCCACTGCTGGATGACCGTCTGCTGGAAGTGCACGCTCCAGTTGTCGGCCTCGTCGTGTTCGTGGTGCACGGGCTGTTGGGCCGAAGCCGCAGCCGGCGCCTGGCCGGGCAAGGCGGTGGCGGGCGGCGTAACCTGGCCCTGGGCCCGGGCGTGGCCCGCCAGCAGCAAGGCCGCCCCGGCCAGCCCCAGCGGGCGCAAAAAGTAGCGTAGCATCAAATCAATTGCAAAAAATGCCGCAAACGGTGCGGTCGGCAAAGGTACCGCCCAGCCAGGGCCCCGGCCACGTTTTCACGCAGCATTCATCTTGATTACTAGCCTTTCACCCGCGACTAGCGCGGCACTTGGCGGAGGGCGGCTCCTAGCGCACGGCTGGGGCCCCGGGCCGCAGGGGCCCTGGCCACCAACCCACTTGTAGCCAGCCGCCCCAACTTGCCACCCCAACCGGAGCCGGCTATGCAAAAACTTACTTTTCTGGGGCCCCTGGGCCACTGTTTTTGGGCCACCCTGCTGGCAGCGGGCTTGGCCGGCTGTTCCGTGGGCCACTTGCCGCAGCTCGACGCTGACTATTACCGATTGGTGCAAACCAACGACTCGACGCTAGCGCGGCGGGTGGCCACCGTGCCGCACCACCGCTTCTACGTGGAGCAGGACGTGCCCGACACCTTGCTGCTGTACCGCCCGGCGGCCGAGCCCGGCCCGCCCCTGCGCTACGGGCTGCACCGGGGCCAGCGCGTGGTGTTGCTGCGGGGCGAGTTCGACTTCGATATTTTCACCTTGCCCTTCAAAATCCGGCCCGGCCGCGAAGGCGTGCCCGCCCAGCTCAACACCAACTTCAACGCGGCGCTGTACCTCGGGCGCCGGCTCGACTTTTTCCACCTCACCCGCCACCAGGCCCCGTCGGGGCGCACGGCTCCGCTCATCCGCACCGTGGGGCTGGGCTACGGGCTGTTCACCGGCCTGGGCTCGGCCGATATCAGCCCCGGCCTCACCCGCGGCCACGCCGCCGTTGATTATGAGGGCTTTGTGGTACACAGTGGGGCCGCCGTCATCTACGACGCGCGGGTGTTCAACGTGGGCGCGGCCGTGGGCATCGACTACCTGCTGGGGGGCGATGCCGATTACTGGCTTTACCAGCGGAGGCCCTGGTTTGGGCTACTTTTTGGCCTGAACTTGAACTAGCCAGCCACAAACCAAACGGGCCCCCAGTCGCCAAGCGGCGGCTGGGGGCCCGTTCACGCAGTCGTTCAGCCTACCAAATCTTTACCCGCGCCGAGTCGGGCAGGTACATCTTCTGGCCGGGCTTTATTCCAAAGGCTTCGTAGAAAGCGGGCACGTCGGCCATCGGGCCGTTCACGCGGTACTGGGCCGGCGAGTGCACGTCGGTGAGCAGCTGCGAGGCCAGGCTTTCGTCGCGCACGTGCATCTGCCAGCCCAGCGCGTAGCCCAAGAAGTAGCGCTGCACGGGCGTGAGGCCCCCCACTTTCTTGCCTTCCTTGTACTCCTTGGTTTTCTTGAAGGCGTCGAGGCCGATGACGATGCCGCCGAGGTCGGCAATGTTCTCGCCGGCCGTGGCCTTGCCGTTGATGTGCAGCGAGTCGAGTAGCGTGTAGCCGTTGAACTGGCGCACGATGCCCGCCACGCGCTGGTTGAAGCGCTTGCGGTCGTCCTTGCTCCACCACTCGTGCAGGTTGCCGTGGGCGTCGTACTGGCTGCCCTCGTCGTCGAAGCCGTGGGTTAGCTCGTGGCCGATGGTGCTGGCCCCGGCGTAGCCGTACACCATGGCGTCGTCGGCGTCGGCGTCGAGCAGCGTGGGGATGGCGAAGGCCGCGGCGGGCAGCACAATCTCGTTGTTCGAGCCGTTGTAGTAGGCGTTGTAGGTCTGGGGCGTCATGCCCCACTCGGTGCGGTCTACGGGCTTACCCAGCTTGTGCAGCTGGTAGTTGTACTGCCACTGGTTGGCGCGCATCACGTTGGCCGTGAGCGAGCTGCGGTCAATGGTCAGGTTTGAGTAATCTTTCCACTTGTTGGGGTAGCCCACCTTGGGGTTGATTTTGTGGAGCTTATCCAGGGCCACTACTTTGGTGGGGGCGCTCATCCAATCCACTTTTTGGATGTGCTCGGCGAAGGAGGCCACCACGTTTTTTACCAGCGTGTCGTAGCGGGCCTTGGCCTCGGGCTTGAAGTATTCCTTCACAAACAGCTGCCCCAGGGCGTCGCCCAAAGCGTCTTCCTCCATGTCGAGCACGCGCTTCCAGCGGGGGCGCATGGCCTTGGCGCCGCGCAGCGTGGTGCCGTAGAACTTAAAGCTCTCGTCGGCAAACGGCTGGCTGAGCGTGGGCGAGAATTCACGGGCTACCGCCCAGGTCAGGTAGGCTTGCCAATCGGCCAGCGGTTTGGTTTTCAGCAGCTGGCCCACGGTTTGGTAAAATTCGGGCTGGCCCACGATGACGGTATCGATGCGGGGGGCCCCCAGCTGGCCGAACCAGGTTTGCCAATCGATGCCCGGCGTCAGCTTGTCGAGCTGCGCGACGGTCATCTTGTTGTAGTTTTTGTAGGGGTCGCGCAGGGCTTCGAGCTTGCGCGACGACTTGGCCAGCGTGGTTTCCAGCGCCATCACCCGCGCCGCGTTGGCGTTGGCCGCGGTCGAGTCTTGGCCCAGCAGCTTGAAGGTGTTGGCCACGTGGCGCACGTAGGCGCGGCGGATGTTTTTGGTGCGCGTGTCGGTGTTGAAGTAGTAGTCGCGGTTGGGCAGGCCCAGGCCGCTCTGGTACAAGGACAGCACCATCTTGTCGCTGTTCTTGTCATCCTGGCCCACCCGGGGCCCTATCAGCGCCCGCACGCCCAGCTGAATTTCGTGGGCGATGACGGCCGGCACTTCGGCCACCGTTTTCATCGCCGCAATGCGGTCCAGCTCGGGCTTGATGGGCGCGGCGCCCAGCTTGTTGGCCTTCACCGAGTCGATGCCGACAGCCCAGAAGTCGCCGATTTTCTGTTGGTTGCTGCCGGCCGCGGCGTTGGCCTTGGCCGCCTCCACGCTGGTTTCGCGCAGGCGGGCGTAAATCTCCTTTTGCACCTCAATGCCGATGCCCGCGTTGCTTTCCGACGCCGGAATCGGGTGGTTTTTGATCCACGTGCCGTTGGCGTAGCTGAAGAAGTCGTCGCCGGGCGCCACCGTGGTGTCGAGGGCGGCGCGCAGCAGATCGGGCTTGCTACCGGCGTCGGCCCCGGTGGGCGATGAGTTGCAGGCGGTGGCCAGGGCTGCCAGCAGCGGCAGGGCCAGGAGGTTTTTGTGCATCATGGGCGGCGGCGTAGGGCCCCAAGTGGGGCGCGTTCGGTTTGGCAATGTTAAGCCAAAACCGCACGCCGGGGCCCCAGCTGTGTTCGCCGTTAGATGAAGGGCGGGGGTTTTGCGTACACGGCGCATCTCCCGCCGTTCCCGTTTCTGCCGTGTCGCTCCGCCTGTTGCTGCTGCTCAATTTTGCCCTCGCCGCCTACCTCACCGGCCTTATCTGGACGGTGCAAGTGGTGCATTACCCCGGCTTTGCGCTGGTGGGCAAGGCCGAATTTCCGCGCTACCACGCCGCCCATACCGAGCGCATGAGCTACGTAGTGCTGGCCCCCATGGTGCTGGAACTGGCCCTGGCGGTGTGGTTGGCCTGGGCCGGGCGCGGGGCCCTGCCCCACGGCGCCGGCTGGTGGAGCCTTGGGCTGGTGGTGTTCGTGTGGGCCAGCACGTTTTTCGTGTCCGTCCCGTTCCACAACCGCCTGGAGGCCAACGGCTACGACTACATCACCATTGACGGCCTGGTACGCACCAACTGGCTGCGCACCCTGGCTTGGTCGGCCCGGCTGGCGCTACTGGGCTGGCTACTAAAATAGGGCCCCTAGCCCAAGGCAAAGCCGCCTGGGGCCCCAGGGGCTTATTCTACTATTTCGAGCGTGGTGCGGAATGAGGCGTACTTGCCAGCAAAGCGGCGGTCCATGTCGGCAAGCAGGGCGGGGGCGAAGTGCTGCTGGTAGGCTTCGAGCTGCTCCAGGCTCAGGCAGTAGTACTGCGAGGCGTAGGTAACGCCGTCGTCTTCCTCGTTGAGCAGGCGGCAGAGCTGGCTTTTGATGAAGCAGCCGGTGGCCATCACCTCCGGCATGTGGGCGTCGCGCATGTAGGTCACCCACTCGTCAGCCACGGCGGGCTCCAGACTAGTCGTAACGTTGTAAAGAATCATAACAAACTAATTTTCAGTATTTCAGACAATTAACCTAAAGCCCGGGCAGCGGCTAAGGCCCCCACTTGCCCGCACCGCCTCAGACCCGCATGGCATCGAATTGGAAATTGGTAATGCGCGCCTGGATGTCGGCGGGCGAAAGCTGCTCTTTGGCCGCGGCTTGGGCCAGGGCGGGCAGCTCGGCGTCACCGGCCAGGCGCAGCGTCAGGATCTGCTTCAGCGAGAGGTCTTTTTCGAGCGGGGCAAACCGCTGGCCGCTCACTTCAAAGTAGCGCTGGCGCACTTCGAGGCGGCAAATGCGGTCTTGCAGCGTGAGGGCGTAGTGCTGGCGCAGCATCAGGAGCACGCCCAGGCCCACCACCGCCAAAGCGGCTACCGTGAACCAAAGGCGGGCAATCTGGTCGTCGTCGCCGGCCACGTGCACGTAGCGGGTAATGCCGTAGCCAGCCAGGATCAGGGCGGCGGGCAGAAGCACAAAATGGTGCCAGGGGTAGTACTGAACGGGGTTTTTGGCGGCCATGATGAGGCAAAAAGCGGGCGGAATGGCAATAAAAAAGCCCCGGCGGGCGGCCGGGGCTTTGCTTACGGGCAAGCCGGGGGCTTAGTTCGCGGCCTTGGCGGCCTTTTCTTGCGCTTTTTCCATCTGCTTGGCGGCTCTGGCTTGCTGCTTGGCTGCCTTTTCCTGCGATTTGGCGGCTTTCTCGGCGGTGCGCTGCTGCTTCATCTGCTCCTTGGCCATTTTGGCCTGGGCGCGCTGGGCGCGCATCTGGCTTTTCTGGTCCTTCAGCACGCGCTGCTGCTCCTTGTAGGCGTTTTTGCTCTCGCGGGTGGCCTGGCTGGCGTCCTTGGCCTGGGCCTGCTGCTGCTTGTACACGTCGCGCGCCTCGGCGGCGCTGGGCATGGGCACGGCCACAGGATCGGCCGTGGTGGTCGTCGTCGTTGTGGCGGGAACGGTGGTTTGGGCGTGGGCGGCGGTGCCGGCCATCACCAAAGCGGCCAATACAAAAATCTTTTTCATGGCAAATAACTGGGCAGCGGAGTATAACTGCGGGCCTGATACGCAGGCCATCAACCCTAAGTTCAACCCATTGGGTTGTTGCGTGGCCCTGGGGCCCTGGGGCGGCTCTCGGCACGAACCGGCAATAGATTTGCGCGGCGGGGCCCCGCTGCCCAGCTGCACTTTTACACCCTTGCTCACAGGCCCTCGCCTGCTTTCGTCATGGCCCCATTGCCGCCCTTCACCATCAGTACCGACCCGGCCCGGCTCGACGTGGCCGCCGTGCACCGCTACCTCAGCGAGGAATCGTACTGGGCCCGCCACATCCCGTACGAAACCGTGGCCCGGGCCCTGGCCAACTCGCTGTGCTTCGGGGCCTATGCCCCAGACGGCCGCCTAGCCGGTTTCGCCCGCGTCGTGACGGACCGGGCCACGTTTGCCTGGTTGTGCGACGTGTTTGTGCTGCCCGAGTTCCGGGGCCGGGGCCTCTCAAAGCAGCTAGTGGGCACCGTGCTGGCCCACCCCGACCTGCAAAACCTGCGCCGCCACCTGCTGGCCACCCTCGACGCCCACACCCTCTACCAGCAGCACGGCTACACGCCGCTGAAAAACACTGAGCGCTGGCTGGAAATTGCCCATCCCAACCCGTACCCGGGGCCCTAACGGATGTAGCGCGGACTTTGTAGCCCGCGCTACAGAACGTGCTATATTCTTACTTGAAGCTCAGCGGCACCACTACTTTAAAGCTCACCGTGCGGCCCATGTTGAAGACGCCCATGCGGCCGGTGGTGTAGTTTAGGTCGGCGTATTTGAGGCGGCTGAGGTGGCTTTGGTAGGCCACATCGAACAGGTTGTTGGCCGTGACGAAGAGCGAGAACAGCGTGCGGCCCCGGGCGTCGGCCACGTCGGTGCCCACGCCGGCGTTGAAGAGCGTGTAACCGGGCGTGGCAGTTTCGGTATCGAAGGCCGCGAAGTAGCGGTCCTGGGCGAAGGTGTGCTCCATTTGGAATCGCACGTAGCTATTGGTGAGGCGCTTGCCCTGGCGGCGGAAGTTGCCGCGCAGCTCCGACTGGAGGCGGTCGGCGGGGATGAAGGGCAGGTAGCGCTCGGCGTCGCTCACGCCCAGCTGGCGGGCGCGCACCATCGAAAACGAGTTCTCGAAGTGCAGCCAATCGAGCGGGTGCGGGTGCACGTCGAACGTGGCCTCGCCGCCGATCAGGCGGGCGCGGCCCTGGGCGTACTCGTACACGCCCACGCTGGGGTCTTCGGCCGTGGCCGTGGTCATCGAGTCGGTGCCGGCCCGGTTGAGGATGCGGCGCGTAAAGATGTAGTTGTCAATGCTGTTCTCAAACGCATCGACGGTCAGGCGCACGTGGTCGGTGGCGTAGCTGATGCCGCCGTCCACCTGCAGGCTGGTTTCGGCCTTGAGGTCGGACTGGCCGATTTCGTAGCGAATGGTGCCCTCGTGGCGGCCGTTCGAGCCCAGTTCGGCAATGTTGGGGGCCCTAAAGCCGCGCGCCAGGTTAGCCTTCACCGTGAGGCGGTCGCTCAGGTTGTAGGCCGCGCCCAGGCTGCCGCTGTAGTTTTTAAACGTGCTGCGGAAGCCGCCGAACTTGGTTTCCGAATCGGGGGCCCCAGCTATTGTGGGGCGGCCGTCGGTATCTAAAAACAGCGCATCGGCCCCGATGCGGCGCACGTCGTAGCGCAGGCCGCCGCTGAGGTCGAGGTTGCCGATGGTCTTTTTGGCCACGCCGAACACGCCGGCCTCGTTCATGACGTAGCCCGGAATGAGAAATTCTTGGCCCAGGTTACGGTTTTGCTGGTGCAGGCCGCTGGTGCCCACGGTCAGGTTCCAGCCGGCCATTTCGGGCAGGTAGTAGCGCAGGGCGTAGTCGAGGGTGCGGAGCTGGAAGTAGAGGTTGGTTTCGGCGGGATCGAGGGCGTTGCCAAACTCGCGGCGCAGGTTCTGCTGGTAGTTCACCTGCAAGGCCAGCCGGGCCCCGCGGTCGCCAAGGATGAAGCTGTTGTCGGTACCAAACCGCAAGTGGTTGATTTGCTGGCGCGGCACAGCCAGCCCGTAGCCGCTGAATCCGGTGTTGGCCACCGGCACCGACACCAGGGCCCCGTCAATAAAGTAGTCGCGCACGAAGCGCCCGCTGGCTGAGTCGCGGGCCCCCTCGATCAGGCCCAACTGTTGGTTGAAGGTGCTGAAGGTGAGATGCGAGTAGCCCCAGCTTTTGTTCAGGCCCACGTAGCCGTTGGCGTCCCACTCGTTGAAGCCCGAGTTGAAAACGCGACCGTCGTAGCGGTTTTGGTAGTCGCCGGCCACCTTGCGGGTGCCGCGGGCCAGCCAGTTCAGGCCATTGAGGTTGCCCGCGTTTTCGAACGAGTAGCCCTGCTGGCGGTTGTTGGTCTGGTAGTTGGCCGTGGCCGAGCCGGTGATGTGGCCCTCGGCGATGGGCTCGGGGGCCAGGAAGTTGATGACGCCGGCCATGGCGTCGGAGCCGTACAGCAACGAGCCAGGGCCCTTAATAATCTCGGCGCGGTCGATGCTGAACTCGTCGATTTCGATGCCGTGCTCGTCGCCCCACTGCTGGCCCTCCTGCTTGGCGCCGTTGTTCAGGGTCGTCACGCGGTTGTAGCCCAGCCCGCGCACCACCGGCTTGCTGATGGCGGCCCCGGTGGTGATCTGGCTCACGCCCGGCGTATGGGCGATGGCGTCAATCACGTTTGTGCCCGAGGTTTGGTTGAGGCGGGTGCGGTCGATGACGGTGGTGGGCACCGGCGAGCGGCGCGCCTCGGTGGCCGCTGACACGCCCGTGACAACTACTTGGCCAATTTCGGTGGCCGCCGGGCTCAGCTTCACGGCCAGCGGCTGGCCCGCGCCCGTGTCCACGGTCAGGCTTACGGTGGTGTAGCCCAGCGAGCGAATCTGCACCCCAAACCGGCCCCGCGGCAGGTTGGCAAAGCTGAAATTACCGGCCCCGTCGGTGGCCGTGCCCTGCTTGAGGTCGGTGAAGAGCACGGTGGCCCCGGGCACGGCCTCGCCGGTGGCGGCGTCGGCCACGTGGCCGGTGAAGGCGGCGGCGGCGGCCGGCCGGGCACGCGGCGCGGGGGCCGCATTTTGGGCCCCGGCGTGCAGCGCCAGTCCACTCAGCAGCAACGTATTGACGGCTACCAAACGCAGGCCACCCAGGGCCCCCAGCGCGGGCCGGAATGCTAGCCGCGGCCGGCCCGCTTCCGCGCAAGAAAGCCCCGGCCAAGGACCGGAGCCTTCCCGCAATTTCTCCAAAACCAAACGGGAGAAAGCAGAAGCCGCCAAACGCGGCAATGCGTATTTATTGAGTCGTGCGTGGTTACCCATACCAGGTTGTGTGGTTTAAATGCGTGGCCACCAGCCGTAAACGCTGCGCAAAGCAGCGCGCCAGCCGCCCCCGGGCCAAGCCGGCGGGCGTAGTGGATGGCCCCAGAAAATGAAAAGGAAGCAGCGTGGGGCCCCAGGGCCCGCGCCAGGTAATGCAGCGGCGCTACGCCACTGGGGGCCCCCGCAGGCAGCGCTGCGCCGCCACGGCCTCGGCCCACACCGAGGGCGCAAACAGCCGGCGCAGCCCCACCACGGCCGAGTGCCGGGGCCCCGGCACCACCACCGGCGCCGCCGGCTGGAAGACCGCGTCGTAGAGTGAGTCTTCGTGGCAGTGCTGGTGCTGGCTGCTCAGCAGGGCCTTGCCCTTGGCCGGGCCGAGGTGGGCGCGGCGCGCCGGCTCGGCCGTGGTGTGCGCGTGGGCGTGCAGCGCCAGCACCCAAGCCTCCGGCAGCAGCACCCGCACGAAGCAGAGCAGCAGGAAAGCAGCGCAGAATTGGCGACGCAACAGCACGGGCAACGCGGGTAAGGCAGCAGCACGGTGGCCCGCACGGCCCGCAGGCCGGCAGCGCACCGGGGCCCCAAAGGTATAACACTGCAACATAATTGCGCTCAGTTGCAGCAAGCATTCTTCCTTACGGCAACCGGCTAAGCCCGTCCCTTGCTTACCGATAGGCACTAGCGCCACACAGTTGGTGCGGCCGTAAACAGCGGTTTTATTAAATGCAACTAAGTTGCATTTAATAAAACCGCTGTTATCTTTATAATCTCATCGGGGCCCTGAAACGCCCTATTTCTACCTCGCCCAACCCATTTTCTATCACTCCTGTGTTATACGAAGTCATCATTGTGGGCGGCAGCTACGCCGGGCTGAGCGCCGCCCTGGCCCTGGGCCGGGCCCGCTGCCGCGTGCTGGTCATCGACGCGGGCCTGCCGCGCAACCGCTTCGCGCCCCACGCCCACAACCTGCTGCTGCACGACGGCGACGCCCCCGCCGACCTAGCGGCCCAGGCCCGCCAGCAGCTGGCCCCCTACCCCACCGTGCAGCTGCTCGCCGCCGAAGCCACGGCGGCCGAGCGGCAGCCCGACGGCACGTTTACCATCGGCACAGCCGCGCACGGCAGCTTCCGGGGCGAGGTGCTGGCGCTGGCCACGGGCCTGCGCGACGAGCTGCCGCCCGTGCCCGGCTTCGCCGAATGCTGGGGCAAAAGCATCATCCACTGCCCCTACTGCCACGGCTACGAGGTGGCCGACCGCCCCACCGGCCTCTGGCACAACGGCGACCAGGTGGCCGACGTGGCCCAGCTGCTCCTTAACTGGACGCGCGAGTTGACGGTTTTCACCAACGGGCCGGCCACGTTTGGGGCCCCCGTGCGGGCGCAGTTGGCCGCTTGGCGCGTGCCTGTGGAGGAGACGCGCGTGGCCGCCGTAGCGCACTCCGGGGGTCAGCTCCAGGGCCTGCGCCTGGCCGATGGGCGGCTGGCGGCCGCGGCGGTTTTGTACGCCCGGCTGCCCTGGCAGCAGGCCAGCGCGCTGCCCGATCAGCTGGGTTGCGCCCTCACGGAGAACAACTTGCTGCAAATTGATGCGCAAAACCAAACCACCGTGCCCGGCGTGTACGCCCTGGGCGATAACTGCTCGCCCCTGCACCAGCTGGTGCAGGCCATGGCCGCCGGCAATGTCGTGGGCGCGGGACTAAGCCGGCTGTTCATCACCCAAATGCGGCGCTGGGCAGCGTAACGGCAGCCGTGGGGCCCCGGCTATTAGCACGCTGGGGGCCCAATGCAATTGCGTAGTGAGGAGTTTGCGGCCGTATTTTTACCGCCCGCCCAGCCCCTCACACCCCACCCATGCTTCTTCCCGTTGTCGATTCGCTTGTGGCGCAGGCCGACGCGGAACTGCGCCTGCTGCGCTTCCAGTGGGCGGTGCCCTCGGAAGACCACACCCGGCCGGCGTTTATGCGGGGGCTGGCCCTACTGGCCGAATACCAGGCCACGCGGGTGCTGGTCGATTTCACGGGGATGCCGCCCACCTCCGTCACCGAAGAGATTTGGCTGATGCAGCACTGGGTGCCGGGCATCCTCCGGCAGGCATGCCTGCTGCAGGCCGCCATGGTGTTCGACAACGAGTACGACTTGCACAACTGGGCCAAGATGGAAAACATGCTGGGCCCCAGCCACCTGCGCAGCTTCCAATTTCAGTTTTTCGACGATGCCGCCGCGGCCCTGCACTGGCTCACCGGCTCCGACGCGGCCGTGCGCCGCCTGCAGGCCGAGTGGCTGGCCGGATAGGGCCCCCACGGCCGCACCCCCCGGAAACCCTTCGCGGCCGGCGGTGGTTTTGGTGGGGTGGGGCAGCGCACGCTTCTCCTTTTCCGTACTTCGCCCCATGCCCGCTCCCGCCGCCCCCGACCGCCTTGCCCAAACCATCACCCGCCACGGGCTGCGCCAAACGCCCGTGCGCCGCGCCGTGCTGGCCGCCCTGGCGGGCAAGGGCTACGCCCTCACCGGGGCCGAGATTGAGCAGGAAACGGGGCCCGGCACCGACCGCATCACCCTGTACCGCACCCTCAAAAGCTTCGAGCAAAGCGGCCTTATACACCGCGTCATCGACGATTCGGACGTGCTGCGCTACGCAGCGTGTTCCATCGAGTGCAGCGCGGAGGCTCACTTTGATAACCACGTGCACTTCAAGTGCGGCACCTGCGCCCACACGTACTGCCTGAGCCAGGTGGCCATTCCGGCCGTGACGCTGCCCGGCGGCTTCCAGGCCGAGCGGCGCGACTACTTACTTTCAGGCACTTGCCAGTTTTGCCAAGCCGTTGGCTGAGCCGGCCGCCGGGAAATGCGGGTTGTTGGCCGGGTTTTTCACCCCGTTGGTCCTGGACGTTGAATCCAAAAGAACTGTTTTTCAGTAGTTGGGGCCCATAAGCAGCGCACAATTTTATACCGGCTGTTGCGTACTATTGCATTAACCTGGCCAGGCCCCGCGCCGTTAGGCGCTATATTATATGATTATTAACGAAATTGGCGAGCTGCTGATGCAGCACAGCGAACCTCTGGGTTTACTGCGCACCAGTTGGGCCGCGGGCCGCGACATGAGCCAGTTCCGGGGGGCCCTCACCCGGGCCCAGGGCTTGGCCAAAAAACTGGGTGTACGCCGGTGCCTGCTGGAGCTAGATGCCCTGCCCGACATTTCGGCCTACGACCAGGCTTGGCTGGCCACCCAGTGGATTCCAAACTCGTTGCAACTCTCGTTGCAGCAGGTGGTTATCGTGCTCTCGCC
This sequence comes from Hymenobacter nivis, assembly GCF_006439025.1. Taxonomy (GTDB): domain Bacteria; phylum Bacteroidota; class Bacteroidia; order Cytophagales; family Hymenobacteraceae; genus Hymenobacter; species Hymenobacter nivis_A. The sequence goes on along the minus strand of NZ_RCYZ01000006.1, from coordinate 71,211 downwards.
CCGGCGCATCTACAATCAGCAAGCCGTGGAAGGCCTGCTACTGGTGGCGCGCCCGTTCATCAAGTTCGACGTGCAGTTTTTCTCGCAGCCCGTGGCCGGCCTGCGCTGGCTCACCGACTACTCGCCCTTGGTGCCCGAGCTACTGACGGAATGGGACGCCGCCTTCGGGCCTACGCCCCTGCCGCCAGGCGGCGTGCAAGAGCCCCGCGCTTACTACGACCGCTACTGAGGGCCCTACGCTGTCATCCTGACAGCATTTTTCGGCTTGGAACGCACTTTGAAGCGGCCTTGGTGGCGGCTCGCTTCGGCGCGCCCGGCCAAAATTTCCACTTCGCCCTCACCCAATCCCTTCTGCCATGCAGGAAACCGGCTCCATCTCGATCCACACCGAGAACATCTTCCCGATCATCAAGAAGTTCTTGTATTCCGACCACGAAATCTTCCTGCGTGAGCTGGTAAGTAACGCCGTCGATGCCACCCAGAAGCTCCAGAGCCTGGCCCGCCAGGGCGAGTTCAAAGGTGAGCTGGGCGAGCTAAAAGTGCGCGTGACCGTGGACAAGGACACCCGCAAAATCACGGTGTCGGACCGTGGCCTGGGCATGAGCGCCGAGGAGATTAAGAAGTACATCAACCAGATTGCCTTCTCCGGAGCCACCGAGTTTGTGGAGAAGTACAAGGAAACCGACGCCACGGCTAAGGACCAGATTATTGGGCAGTTCGGCCTGGGCTTCTACTCCGCCTTTATGGTGGCCAAAGAGGTCGAAATCTGGTCACAGTCGTACAAAGAAGGGGCCCTGACGGCCCACTGGACCTGCGACGGCAGCACGTCATACACCATCGACGAGCCCACCGGCGAGCACGCCAAGGCCGAGCGCGGCACCGACGTGGTGCTGCACGTGGCCGACGACTCGGACGAGTTCCTGGAGGTGGAGCGACTGCGCACCATCCTCACCAAATACTGCAAATTTTTGCCGGTGCCGATCGAGTTGGAAGGCCAGCTCATCAACGACACCACGCCCATCTGGACCAAACAGCCCAGCGAGCTGACCGACGAGGACTACCTGAAGTTCTACCAGGAGCTGTATCCGATGTCGATGGACGCGCCGCTGTTCTGGATTCACCTGAACGTGGACTACCCGTTCAACCTGACCGGCATCCTGTACTTCCCGAAGGTGAAGGACGAGCTGCAGTTCTCGCGCAACAAGATCCAGCTGTATTCGCGCCAAGTCTTTATCACCGACGAGGTGAAGGACGTGGTGCCCGAGTTTCTGATGCTGCTGCACGGCGTGATTGACTCGCCCGACATTCCGCTGAACGTGTCGCGCAGCTTCCTGCAGGCCGACGCAGCGGTGCGCAAAATCAACACCTACATCACCCGCAAGGTGGCCGACAAGCTCGGCGACCTCTTTAAGAAAGACCGCGCCGGCTACGAGGAAAAGTGGAGCGACATCGGCCTGTTCGTGAAGTACGGGATGCTGTCGGACGAGAAGTTTTACGACCGCGCCAAGGACTTCGTACTGCTGAAGAACGTAGCGGGCAAGCTGTTCACCATCAGCGAGTATACTGAGCACATCCAGGCCAACCAGCAGGACAAGGACGGCAACATCGTGGTGCTGTACACCAACGACGCCGAGGCCCAGCACGGCTTCGTGGCCGCCGCCCAGGAGCGCGGCTACGACGTGCTGAACTTCGACCACATCCTCGACCCGCACTTCATCGGCCAACTGGAGCAGAAGCTGGAAAAAACCACCTTCAAGCGCGTGGACGCTGACACGGTGGGCAAGCTCATTGAGAAGGACGAAACCACCGAGAGCGTGCTCAGCGAGGACGACCAAACCAAGGTGTCGGAGGCCTTCAAAACGGCCATCGCCAACGACGCCATGCACGTGAAAGTGGCCGCCTTGAGCCCACAGGACGCGCCGGTAACCATCACCCAGAACGAGTTCATGCGCCGCATGAAGGATATGCAGCGCACCGGCGGCGGGGGCGGCATGCAGATGTTCGGGGCCTTCCCCGAGAGCTTCGACGTGACCGTGAACGCCAACCATCCCCTGGCCCAGCGCGTGCTGGCCGGCGGCGAATCTGGCGAGAAGCTGGCCCGCCAAGCCTTCGACCTGGCCTTGCTGGCCCAAGGCATGCTGAAGGGCGAGGCCCTCACGGCCTTCGTGAAGCGCAGCACCGAGCTGCTGTAAGGCAATCGGTTAATGCTCAAAAAGCCCCGCGACCCAACCGGCCGCGGGGCTTTTTTGTGGGCGAACGCTAAGCTTTTCGTAGCTTGCTACATGAAAATATTTCTTGCCATTGCCCTACTGGCGGGCACCGGGGCGGCCACAGCCCAGCCCGTCAAAAACGCACCCACGGGGCTGCAAAACAACCAGGTGAAGGTGGCCAGCGGCCCGCTGATCGGTGGCCTGGCCGCCAGTGGCATCCGCGAGTTTAAGGGCGTGCCCTACGCGGCGCCGCCGGTGGGGCCCCTGCGCTGGCAGGCTCCGCAGCCCGTGCAGCCCTGGACTACCGCGCGCCCGGCCACGCAGTTTGGGCCCCGGGCCATGCAGCTGCCGCTGTTCGGCGACATGAACTTCCGCTCGAACGGCGTGAGCGAGGACTGCCTGTACCTGAACGTGTGGACGGGCGCCAAGTCGGGCCAGGAGCGGCGGCCGGTGCTGGTGTATTTCTACGGCGGGGGCTTTGTGGCCGGCGACGGCTCGGAGCCGCGCTACGATGGCGAGGCGATGGCTAAGCGCGGCATCGTGGCCGTGACGGTGAACTACCGGCTCGGCGTGTTCGGCTTCATGGCCCACCCCGAGCTGACCCAGGAATCGCCCCACCACGCTTCGGGCAACTACGGCCTGCTCGACCAACAGGCCGCCCTGGCCTGGGTGAAGGCCAACATCGCAGCCTTTGGCGGCGACCCGCAGCACGTGACCATCGCCGGCGAGTCGGCCGGCTCGTTCTCAGTTAGCGCCCAAATGGCGTCGCCCTTGTCCAAAAACCTGATAGCTGGTGCCATCGGCGAAAGCGGCTCGCTGCTGGGCTTGCAGCCGCTGCCCGCACTGGCACAGGCCGAGAAAACTGGCGTGGCCTTCGGGGCCGCGGTGGGGGCCCCCACGCTGGCGGCGCTGCGCGCCCTGCCCGCCGAGCAGGTGCTGGCCGCCACCGGCAAGCCCGACGCGCCCCGCTTTTCGCCCAACGTAGACGGCTACTTCCTCCCAAAGTCGCCCACCGAAATCTTCACCGCCGGCCAGCAGGCGCACGTACCGCTGCTGGTGGGCTGGAACTCGCAGGAAATGGCGTACCAGATGGTGATGGGGCCCAACGCACCCACCGCCGAAAACTACCAGGCCGCCGTGCAAAAGCTGTACGGCGAGCGCGCCGCCGGTGCCCTAAAGCTCTACCCCGCCGCCACCGCCGAGCAATCAGCTACCGACCTGGCCAGCGACCGGTTCATCGGCTACAGCACCTGGAAGTGGGCCGATTTGCAGGCCCAAACCGGCGGCAAGCCCGTGTACCGCTACCTCTACGCCCGCCCCCGCCCGGCCATGACGCCCGAAATGGGCAACGCCACGGCTAACCTAGCCGGTGGCATTACCAAGAACGCCGGGCCGGCCGCCGCGCCCGCCCCGCCGGCCAAGGGTGCCGTGCACTCGGCCGAGATTGAGTACGCCCTGGGCAACCTGCCCTCTAACAAGGTATTTGCCTGGACGCCCGACGATTACAAAGTATCGGAGGAGCTGCAAGCCTATTTCGCCAACTTCATCAAGAATGGCAACCCCAACGGCTCCGGCCTGCCCAACTGGCCCGCCACCAAGGCCGGCGCCGGCGGCCAGCTGCTACGCATCGACGTGAACACCCGCGCCGAAACCGATCAAACCCGTGCCCGCTACCTGTTTCTGGAGCAGAAATAGCTGGCTGGTTTGGGGCCCCGGGGCCGTGCGCCTGTACCGCCAAGCTGTGCTTGGCCTTGCCCTGGGGCCCCTCGGGCAGCATAGGCAAGGCCAAGCACAGCTTGGCGGTACAGGTACAAGCAGCTGATGCGAGCTTCTCAAATAGGGCCCTGGGCGCGTTGCCCCGGGGCCCTATTTTAGGTTTTTGGCCACCACAAACATCCGGTCGCCGAAGCGGCCGGTGAGCTTGTTGAGGTAGTAGGTGGGGTACTGGCCGGCCAGCTTGCTCACCTTTTCCACCAAGCTGCCGCCGAGGCGGATGTGCTTGGGCGGCTTCACGGGATTCAGCAAATCGACGATCTCAAACCCGTTCTTCTCCAGCATTTTGCGGATGGTGTTGGGCGTGAACTCGAATAAGTGGTAGGGCGGAATGTCCATCTTGCGCTCCTTGCCCAGGGCCCCGTAGGCAGCAAAGCCCAGGCGCACCGACGGCAGATTCAGCACCGACGGCAGGGCCAGCACCAGCAGCCCGCCAGGGCCCAAAATGCGGTGGAACTTGGCCAGCGTGGCCGAGGGCGAGCGCAAGTGTTCCAGCACGTCGCCCATGTAGGCCAGGTCGAACTGGTCGGCGTGGAAGTCCTCGGTGGTTTCGATGTTGCCGGTCACTACGGGCAGGTGCAGCTCGCGGCGGGCAAAATCGGCCGCGTGCTCGGATATTTCGAGGCCGTGGGTGGTCCAGCCCAGGGCTTGCAGGCTCTTAAGGGTGTAGCCCGGGCCGCAGCCTACCTCTAGGTACCGGAACTGCCGGCCTGGGTAGTGGGCCAGCACGTAGTCGGTGAACTTGTCGGGCCGCAGCTGGTTTAACGCTTCGTTCTTCTGCCCGTCCTCGATGAACTTGACTTCCTGCTGCGTCCGGTCGTAGTTGGGCCGGTCGGTGAAGTACTCTTTGCCGTAGAGCCGCTCCAACTGGGCCGGCGTGGGCTGGGGGTTGAGGAACATCAGCTCACAGCGGCGGCAGCGGGTGCCTTGCAGCCTTTGGCCCTCAAATTCGTAGTAAAACGGCAGCTTTTTGAAATCGGAGCTGCCGCACAAGTCGCAGGTACGCATAGCAATAACGCGGATTGGCTGGTTGGCGCCGCTGCCCAATCCATTTGGTACAACAACGCGGGGACGCGCCCCGCAAAGGTCGCCCTACTTTACGCAATTAGCTTAGCTCCTTCCTTATGCTCGATGTTCTTGTAATTGGGGCCGGCCCCGTGGGCCTGGCCTGCGCCCTCGAAGCCCAGCGCCGCGGCCTGCAAGTGGCCGTGGTGGACAAGGGGGCCCTGGTGAATTCCATTGTGGGCTACCCCTACAACATGGAGTTTTTCTCCACGCCCGAGCTGCTCGAAATCGGCGGCTACCCCTTCCCCACCTACCACTACAAGCCCCTGCGCGAAGATGCCCTGGACTATTACCAGCGCGTGGCCCGGTCCGAAAACCTGGCCCTGCGCCTGCACGAGCGGGTGCTGAGCATGAGCGGCGAGCAAGGCAACTTCCTGGTAACGACCGACAAAGGCGAGATACCCGCCCGCAACGTGGTGGTGGCCACCGGCTTCTACGACTTGCCCAACCCGCTGGGCGTGCCCGGCGAAGACCTGCCCCACGTGAGCCACTACTACCGCGAGCCCTACCAGCACGTGGCCCGGCGCGTGGTGGTCATTGGGGCCAAAAATTCGTCGGCCAAAGCGGCCTTGCAGCTCACCCGCGCCGGGGCCCAGGTCACGCTGCTCGTGCGGGGCCCCGAGGTGAGCGACGCCGTGAAGTACTGGATCCGGCCCGACCTGGTGAACCGCATCAAGGAGGGCAAAATCACGGCTTATTTCAACACCACCATCGCCGCCATTCGGCCCGATGCCGTGGAAATCCTCACCCCCGAGGGTCCCCGCGAGGTACCCACCGACTACGTGTACGCCCTCACCGGCTACCACCCCGACGAGGCCCTGCTCGGCCGCCTCGGCATCGAGCCCGACCCCGCCGACGAGGCCCGCGCCCCGCTCTTCGACCCCGCCACCCACGAAACCACTAACCCCGGCGTGTTTGTGGCCGGCACCGTGTGCGGCGGCCGCGCCACCAGCCGCTGGTTCATCGAAAACGGCCGCCACCACGCCCAGCTCATCGCCGCGCACCTCGCGGCCGGCGTGCCCGCATAGGGCCCCAGACAGCACGTTTGCCCCACAAAAAAGCCTCCTTCCCCAGCTGCGGGAAAGGAGGCTTTTGCTTTTAGGGCCCCGGGGGCCCTGGCTTACTGCGGGAAGGAGACGCCGCGGTAGTCGTTGGCGTTCACGCCGTTGAAGCTGCTGCCGTAGGTGGCGTTGATGCTCCGCAGGATTTCGTTGGCGATGAGGGCGTAGCCGCGCGGCGTGGGGTGCACGCCGTCGAGGCCAAACAGGTTGCCCGACACGTAGGACGCCGAGTTACTTACAGCGTTGGAAGCCTGGCCGTTGATGGCCACGCCGCGAAAATAGGTGTTGGCATCAAACAAGGCCAGGCTCCGGGCAGTGGTGGCCGCAACGATGGCGTTGTTGAAGGCGGTGGTAGCGTTGGCCACGGCGGTTTGCTCCGTGCCGTCGAGCACCAGGACGCTGGGGAAGGGGTTGCCGGTGCTCATGCCGAAGGCCTTAGTAGTATCGATCTGCATGGCGGCTAGAAACACGCCAAAGGTGGGCACTGTAGCCGGCAGCGACGGGCGCAGCTGCTGGTAGTAGTCGCGCCAGTACTTGCCGGTGGGCCGGCCGTAAAGGCTGACGTAGGGGGCCGCCGTGAGGGTAAGCAGCAGCGTGCCGGTGCCGCTCACGCGGATGTCGGCCAGCGTGCCCGTCACCCGGGTGTTGGCCTGGCCGGGGGCCAGCAGGCCGGTGGTGTACACAAAAGGCGCGGCGGTAGGAATGCTGGCCGCAGCCAAGGCAGCCCGCGCCGAGGGCCCCACGGTGGTGAAGAACGGGATACCCGTCACGTCGGGAATGGTGGCTACCACGCCCTTGGCCCCGCCCGAGGTCAGCACGTTTAGCACGCGGTTGAGCTTAAGCGTGAACGTGTCGGTGCGCGTAATGGTGGCCGTGGGCGATGGCGAGCCGCCGCCGCCCGTGGCATAGCCCAGCACGTCGTTGTTGCCCAGCCACTCGGTGAAGAACGTGGGCTTAAGTGCCGCCACCGTGGCTTGCATCCGCTGGAAGTACGTTTGGCTGGCCGACGCGTCGGGCGTGATGCGCTCAAAATACGCGTTGCCCGCCACGCTGCCGTAGCCCACCGTTTGGATGTCGGCCAAGCGGATGCCGGGCACGCCCAGGTTGTTCACCGGGTCGGTGAACTTGGTGTAGAGTACTTGTCCATTGGCGGCACTCAGGCCCCGCACGGCCAAGTTGCTAGTCACGGCCGCCGTCACGGGGGCCCCGTTGGCGAAGCCCGTCAGGCGCAGGTAGCCCGTGCCGTTGGCCTGAGCCTCGGTGAAGAGGGGCTGCGTGAACGCGCCGCCGCCCACCGCGGCAAATTGCTGCGAGAGGATGTTGGGGTACGAGTTGAGCTGGCCTTCGCGGTAGAGGCCCCCATCGGAGTAGCCTGATGTGAGCGAGTTGCCCACGGCCAGGTACGTGGTGAACGTGGCCGTGCCCGCCGACGCGGCCGGCGCGTCGATGTTGGGCTGGCAGCCGCCCAGCGCCAGGCCCAGCAGGCCCAAGACCGACGCGGAATAGTTAAATATCCGGTTCATAAATACTTATGCTTGTAGCGAAGAGGATGAGGCGGTTTAGAACGAGTAGCGCACCCCGATGCCGGGAATGAAGATGTCGGTGCGGTAGGTGCCGGCCACGCGGTCGGTGGTGCCGTTGTTCAGCAGCTCGGCCTGCGACTGGCTGCGCTTGGCGAAGCGCTCGAACTGAAACGAGGCGTCGATGCCCAGGTGCGGGTTGGGCTGGTAGGTGAGGCCGGCGGTGGCGATGTAGCGGTCGGCGTCGGGGGTTTCGGGGGTCACGTAGCCGTCCTTCACCGCGGCGAAGTCGTAGGCCGAGCCCAGGCGCAGAATCAGCTGGTCGGTGGCCTTGTACTGGCCACCCACGCGGAAGGCCAGCGCATCCTGGTAGAAGCGCTTGGAAGTGCTGGTGCTGCTGCCGCCCACCAGGCCATTGCTAGCGTCGGTGGGGGTGCCGGCGTTGCCGTTGTTGCCCGAGAAGTTGAAGTCGAGGGTGCGGTAGGCGCTCCAGAACACCAGCGAGGCGTCGAAGCCGATGGTGAGCTTCTCGGTGGGCATGATGCCAACGCCGACCGAGGCCGTGGCCGGCAGCGGCAGCGTGGCGTCGAAGTTGGTGGCTGTGAAGCTTCGGTTGATGGTGGCGGCCGAAGCCCCGGTGGGCAGGCCGGCATAATTCACGTTGCCGCCCTTCACCTGGGCGTCAATCTTCGAGCGGTAGCTGATGCCCAGGCTCAGCTTGTCCGAGGGCTTGAAGTACAGGCCGGCGTTGACGCCCACCTGGAACTTGGTGGTGCCGTCGAGGGTGATGTGGGCGGGGCCCGTGGGCAGCGGAATGTCCTTCTGCAAGTTCACCGAGCCATAGGCCAGCATCGTCACGCCCACGCCCACGCTGAACTGCGGCGAAAACGCGTAGGAGAACGTGGGCTGCACGTACACCGACTGCAAATTGATTTCCGTCAGGCTGTAGCGGCCCTCCCAGTTGTCAGCGTAGCGCAGCTGGCTGCCGTAGGGTGTATACACGCCCACGCCAAACTTGTACTTGCCCTCCTTGCCAAACGCGGCGTAGAGGTTGAAGGGCGTCACCAGCAGGTGCTGCAAGTCGCGCTGGGGCCCGCCGCTGGCGCTCGTGTAGGCTCCGCGGGCCAGGGCAAAGTTGGCACCCACCTGCACGCCGTTGGCACGCACCATAGCCAGGGCCCCGGGGTTGTAGAACATGGCCGCCTGGTCGAGCGAAAGGCCCACGCCCACGCCGCCCATGCCGATATTTTGCTGCCCGCCCAGGTTCACCTGGAAGCCGCTGGCCGCGGCCGTAGCCGCGCAGCCCATTAGGGCCCCACCGGCCAGAAGTAAAGTTTTTAGCATCATAAAAAAGGAAACAGGGGGTAGATAATGATTTCAGACCTTAAATGTAGCGGCAAATTATGCAATCGATTTCCAAAACTATTCGGCGTGCCTACTATATTATTCGGATTTTGTATCTTAGTACCACTGAAAGGCGGCGTACCGCGTAATTTTGAGCTTTCCCATCCATCCATTTCCATTTCTGGCCCTTGGCCGCCCACGCTATGCTACCCGACGTCATTTCCTCTATTTACCAACTAAGTGAAGAGCAGCTGGCCGTGCGCGACGCAGCCCGCGACTTTGCCCAGTCCGAGCTGTGGGCCGGCGTGATTGAGCGCGACGAGCACCAGAAATTTCCGGCCGCGCAAGTTAAGAAAATGGGCGAGCTCGGCTTCATGGGCATGATGGTGAGCCCCACCTACGGCGGCTCGGGCCTCGACACCGTTAGCTACGTGCTGGCGATGGAGGAAATCAGCAAAGTGGACGCCTCGTGCTCGGTGATCATGAGCGTGAACAACTCGCTGGTGTGCTGGGGCTTGGAGAAGTACGGCACCGAAGAGCAGAAGCAGAAGTACCTGCCGCGCCTGTGCTCGGGCGAAATCATCGGGGCCTTCGCCCTGAGCGAGCCCGAGGCTGGCTCCGACGCCACCAGCCAGCGCACCACCGCCGAAGACAAAGGCGACCACTACCTGCTCAACGGCACCAAGAACTGGATCACCAACGGCACCACGGCCTCGGTGTACCTCGTCATTGCCCAAACCCACCCCGAGCTCAAGTCACGCGGCATCAACGTGTTGATTGTGGACAAGGACATGCCCGGCTTCATCCAGGGCCCCAAGGAAAACAAGCTCGGCATCCGGGGCTCCGATACGTGTTCGCTGATGTTTACCGACGTGGTAGTGCCCAAGGAGAACCGCATTGGTGACGACGGCTTCGGCTTCAAGTTTGCCATGCAGGTGCTGGCCGGGGGGCGCATCGGCATTGCGGCGCAGGCGCTGGGCATTGCCTCGGGGGCCCTGGAGCTAAGCCTGAAGTATGCGAAGGAGCGCAAAGCTTTCGGCGTGCCAATTGCCCAGCACCAAGCAATCCAATTTAAGCTCGCCGACATGGCCACCAACGTCGACGCTGCCCGACTGCTGTGCTTGCAAGCCGCTGCCGACAAGGACAATCACGCCGATTATGCTAAATCCGGGGCCATGGCAAAACTCTTCGCCTCGAAAACAGCAATGGACGCAGCGGTGGAAGCGGTGCAAATTCACGGCGGTTACGGCTTTGTGAAGGAATACCACGTCGAACGCCTGATGCGCGACGCCAAAATCACCCAGATTTATGAGGGAACTTCTGAGATTCAGAAAATTGTAATCTCGCGGGAAATCCTCAAATAGGGCGAATTGCCACATTTTCAGATTATTTGCACAAAACCCAGCTAAAAAAAGGCTGGGTTTTTAGTTTTTCTCGCTGTTTATCTGTTGTATTGTACTCGGATTGTATCATTTACTAGAATTTGCATTAGAACTACACTAACTAACCGCCCCACAAGGATATTTTAAAATGGAAGATTACAATAAAGTCATTGAATCGTTAGGCGTCCGCTACATCAAGTCCAAGAATTTGGTGCTCCAGCAGCCCTTTACCGTGCGCAATTCTTATGATGTCGGCAACACCCTTATCCTGTTGCACAAAGGCCGCATCTCTTTCGGCGAAGACTCGCACGTAGTAGAGGAAGGTGAAATGCTATTTGTGCCCGGTGGCCGCGCCACCCGCGTGGGTTACGGCAACGAGCCGGGCGGCCGCGTGATTACCAACGACGACCTAATTACCAATAAAGACAAGTTCTTCTCTTCCAACGACCACATCGACCTGATCGGCGACGCGGAGCAGAGCCACAGCTTCGTGAGCTTCGACGCCAAGGTGTTCGACTCGGTGAACTTCTTCGCCTCGCTCGACGTGCCAGCGTTCCTCATCAGCAAGAACGAGAAAATGGCCAACCTCATCAAGCAGGTGGTCGAGGAAAGCATTCAGGACCTGCCCGGCCGCGAGCGGCTCATCAGCATCTACACTGAGAACCTAGTGGTGGAAGTGGTGCGCTACGTGCTGCAAAACAACATGTTTGTGGAGCAACTGGCCACCAACAGCACCTACTTCAAGGACCCGCGCCTGATTGACTTGTTCAACTACATCAAGGAGCACCTCGGCGGCGACTTGTCGAATAAGGTGCTCAGCGGCGTGGCCAACGTGAGCGAGGACTACGTGGGCCAGTACTTCAAAATGCTGACCAACATCAACCCGCAGGATTACATCGAGTACCAGCGCATGGAGCGCGCGGTGTTCTTGTTGCGCACTACCAAGAAGAGCATCCGCGAAATCGGCAAGGACGTGGGCTACAAAGACACGGCTTATTTCTGCCGCCGCTTCAAGATGATGTTCGGCATTCCGGCCGGTAAGATGCGCCGCCGCGAGTCGGCCATGAACATCTAATAGCGCCTGGCAATCAGTTACAGCACAAATACGAAGCAATAGGGGCCCCGTGGACGCTAGTTCCACGGGGCCCCTGGTTTTGGGCCCCTAGCCGTAACCCCGAGGTGCTTTGCGCGTGCTGCAAAGAGTGGTACATCGTTTCCGCGACCGAACCCGTACGTAGCCTGTGCCAAACGAAGTGTCCACTCCGTTTTACAGATTTCCGTGGCCAGTGCCCCAGGGGCCCTATTTTTTCCTCGGCTCGCTCTTAGCCAATGGATTCCGACACCCTTCGGTAGCTAACCGGCTACGCTGCTGCGCACGGCGGCCACCGCGGCAGCCAGAAACGCCGGCTCCTCGGCTATGCGATTGCCCACCACCACTACGTCAGCCCCGGCGGCTAGGGCGGCCGTGAGCTTCTCGGCGGTGTTAAGGCCCCCGCCCACAATGAGGGGCGTGGCTACGGTGGCGCGCACGGCGGCAATCATGGCCGCCGATACGGGATGCAGGGCCCCACTGCCGGCATCGAGGTAGGTGAGGCGCAGTCCCAACTGCTCGCCGGCTAAGGCCGTGGTGGCGGCAATGCCGGGCTTATCGTGCGGCAGCGGGGCGGTGCCGCTCATGTAAGAGGCCGTGGTGGGCCGGCCACTGTCCACGAGCAGGTAGCCGGTGGGCAGCAGCTCTAGGCCGCTGGCGTGCAGGCGCGGGGCCGCCACCACGTGCTGCCCGATGAGGAACTCGGGGTTGCGCCCCGAGATAAGTGAGAGCAGCAGCAGACCATCGGCGGGCCCCTCCAGGTGCAGGCTGTGGCTGGGGAAGAGCAGCACCGGCACGGTACTGTGGGCCTTAAGCAACGCCAAAAGGGCAGCCTGGTGCGCGCTTAGCACCAGGCTGCCCCCCACAAAAAAGTAATCAACGGGATGCTCGGCTACACGCGCCAGCAGGTCGCGCAGGCCAGCTTCGGTAAAATCGTCGGGGTCGAGCAGCACCGCCAGCGCTTTGCGGCCGTGCTGCCGGTGGGCAATAAACGAATCAAGCAGGGTGCTGGCGGGGCGCATCCGGGGTGCTGGGCTGGGCGGAGGAAAACGGCCCCGCGGCCCCCGCACCAGCGGCAGCCGCGTCGGCGCGGGCCGCAAGGTCGGGATTTTTGGGCGCTTGCACGTCTTCCACCGCCGATTTCACAGCTTTGTGGCCTACCAGCGCCGCCACACCCGCCGCTGCAGCCTGCGTAATAAGGCCCCGGGCCACGTCCGACTGCCACGCGGCTTTCGCCAGCGAGCCCAGCGTGCCGGCTGCTTGCGACTTAAACCACGATTCTTCCTTCGGCTTGGCGGGGGCTGCTTTAGCAGGCTCGGGCCGGGGGGCGGGCTTGGGGGCCGCCGCGGCCGGCTGGGGCTCAAAAGGATCGGGCTCGTGGCTGGCGGCGGGGGCCGCCGGGGCCGCATCGAAGCCCAGCACCTCCTGGAACACGGCCGCCGAAGCAGCCGCCGACTTGGGTGCGTTGGGGTCGCGGGGGCCCTTCTTGTCTTTTTTACCCTTGGGCGGGGTCACCGGGCCGCTCTCGTTGGCGTAGCGGCGGGGCTTGGGCTTGCTGCTGAAAAGCTTAGTAATCAGCCACACGCTACCGGCCAGGCCAGCACCGGCCAGGGCCACTTTGCCCACTTGCACGGTTTTTTCTTTGATCTGCTCGACGTCGCCGCGCAGGGCGCGCTCGTACTCAAGCTTTTTTTGCTCCAGAAACTCTTTTTCGCTGTCGAAAAGCGGGTTGTGCAGGTCACTCATGGCGAAAGAATGGGGAAGAGGCGGCGGGTATTAGTGCTTGTCCGATTTGTAGATGGTGTCCTTCAGCGCTTTATCGGCCAAGCCCTGAAACGCTTTTTTATCGACGCCCACCAGCACCAGCACCAGCAGCAATAAGTAGAACCCGGCCACAGCCGCGAAACCCAACGACGGGCTGTCGAACACGTCGTTCAAAGCCAGGGCGGCGTAGAGGTTGAGAAACAGGAAGAACATCAGCCCGAAAAAAGCCAAAAACACGCCGTGCACCACGCTGATGAACAAGCCGTTGGCGCGCTGCTGCAACTCCAGGCGCACCAAGTCGATGCGCGTGTCGATGTAGCCGGTGAGGTTACTGATGAGGGTTTCGGGACGCGGGGCGGAGGAATGGTCGTCGTGGGCCATAAGGTGGAGAGAAAAAACAGCGTATAGTGAATGCCCGGTACTTGCGGGCGGCACAAGGCACTTCTACGCAAAACTGCCGGCCAGGGCTGACTTTTGCACCGGGCGGGGCCGCAACTCCGCCGGTTCTTTTGCTGTTGCGTGGGCTGTGGGGCCCCGGGCCCCGTTCTGCTTCTAGTTTTCCCGTGAGCCAAACCCATTACCAAGTGCTGGGCGTTGCCCCCACCGCGTCGGCCGCCGACGTGAAGCGTGCCTACCGGCAGCTGGTGGTGCGCTACCACCCCGATAAGCACGGCGGCGACGTGCGCTACGAGGAGCAGTTCAAGGCCGTGGCTACGGCCTACCGCGTGCTGGGCGACGCCGGCCGCCGCGCTACCTACGATTTCCAGCTGGCCCAGGCCACCCGCCGCGCCGACGACGAGCGCCGCCAACAGCAGTACCGCCCCGCCGGCCAGCACGTGTACGGCGTGCCCATGCCGCCGCCCGCCCCGCTGCGCACGCGCCCGCCCGCCGGCAGCCGCGAGCGCCACTACCAGACTATTCCGCGCCAGCGCGTGCGCTTCGTGCGGCGCGACTGGCTGCTAACGCTAGCCTTTCTGGCCGCCACGGCCCTATTCAGCCTGTCGGTGAAGGCCACGATGGACCGCGTGACGTCCAATGCCCGCTACCGCGAAGGCCTGGCCGACTACGGGCGCGGCAAGTTCACAGCGGCCTACTCCGAGTTCAGCCAGGCGCTTGATTTTCGGCCCACTGCCGCGGGGGCCCTGCGCCGCCGCGGCGAGCTCCAGCTGCTGGCTTTCAACAACCCCGCCGCGGCCTGCGCCGACCTACTGGCCGCGCGGCAGCAGGAAAACCCGCCCGCCGTGGTGGCCCAGCTCTGCTACTACCTCGGCCGCTGCGAAACCGCCCTGGGCCACCCCGCCCGGGCCGATGCGGAGTACTCCGCGGCCCTGGTCCGCGCCCCGGCCCTCGGCGCCGCCTGGCTGGCCCGGGGCCAGGGCCGCCTCCTCGACCTGGGCCGCCCCGCCGCCGCCCTCGCCGACTTCGACCGCAGCCTGGCCCAGGCGCAGGCTGCCGGGCAGCCGGGGCCCTGGCGGGCCGCCCAGCTCCGCGGCCTAGCCCTGGCCACGCTGAGCCGCTACCCCGAGGCCCGCGCCGCTTACGAAGCCGCCCTGCTGGCCCACCCCCGCGACGGCCAGACACACTTCCTGCTCGGCCGCTTGGCCCAGCACCTGGGCGATACCACAGCGGCGTGCGAATTTTTCCGGCGGTCGTTGGAGCTGGGCTACGCCTTCGCGGGCCCCGCTTACGAGCAGTACTGCCCCTAGCGGTGGGGGCCCTAATTATGCCGAAGCCGGGCCTGGCCTAGCCTTACCCAGGGCCTCCAGGGCAGCGTAGGCGAGGCCAAGCCCAGCTTAGCAGAACGATTAGGGGCCCCAGCGCAAAACAAAAAACCCCGCCGGCATTGGGCCGGCGGGGTTTTAATTTTAAGCCAAGCGGCTCGTTACTTAGGGCATCAGCACGCTGTCAACTACGTGGATTACGCCGTTGCTCTGCATCACGTCAGCGATGGTCACGGTCGAAATGCCGCCTTTCTCGTCCTTCAGTTCGATGTTCTTGCCTTTCATCATGGCCGTCAGGGTGCCACCGCTCACAGTTTTGAGGGCCGCCTTGCCTTTGCCGGCTTTGATGGCTTTCTTGAGGTCAGCCGCAGTCATGCGGCCAGCTACCACGTGGTAGGTCAGGATTTTGGTGAGGGTTTCCTTATTCTCGGGCTTCACCAGGGTTTCTACCGTACCGGCGGGCAGCTTGTTGAAAGCTTCGTTGGTAGGAGCGAATACGGTGAAAGGACCGGCGCTTTGCAGCGTCTCTACCAGACCCGCAGCTTTCACGGCGGCCACCAGCGTGGTGTGGTCTTTCGAGTTAACGGCGTTCTCAACAATGTTTTTCGTGGGGTACATGGCCGCGCCGCCCACCATCACGGTGCCGGGGGTCTTCATGGATTGGGCCTGCGTAGCGGTCGAAACACCAGCGCTCAAAAGCACAACAGTAGCCAGGGAGAAAATCGTCTTTTTCATCAGAGTAAGTAGCTAAAATGGGGGTTTGATATTGATACCCCACCTACGCCACGGCCGCGCCCGCCGGATTGCGGCACGGTATTTTTTTTCTGCCCGCCCATTCCTGGGTAGTTGGTTTTGGGCCCCTAGCGGGCATAAAAAAAGCCTCTAGCGCAATGCTAGAGGCTTTTTCCGTGGCAACAGTTGGAATCGAACCAACGACACCAGCATTTTCAGTGCTGTGCTCTACCAACTGAGCTATGTTGCCGGGTCCCGGGGCCAAACTTTCTTTGGTTTCGGGACCGCAAAGGTAAGCAGGCAAAACAAGGGAGCAAGAATTTCAGTAAAAAAAATACACCGGGGGCCCTACTAATCATACTTTGTTCGGCATGCCTACTAAATTGCGGGCCCAAACGGCCCCGGTGGGTTATATTTACTGCTATGTTGCAATCCCTTCTCTTTGCGCTGCTATTGGTGGCCGCGTTCGGCCTATTTGCCTGGCAGGTCCGGAAAATCCGGGCCAACGTGCTCGTCGGGCGCGCCCGGGCCGCCGGCGGCCACCCGGCCGAGCGCCTGCGCAAAACCCTGCTCGTGGCCTTCGGGCAGCAAAAGATGTTCAAGCGCCTCACCCCGGCGCTGCTGCACCTGGTGGTGTACGTGGGCTTTCTGGTCATCAACATCGAGGTAATTGAAATTGTCATCGACGGGCTGTTTGGCAACCTGTTCGGGTTTCACCGCTCGCTGCAGTTCCTGGGGCCCCTCTACGACGGGCTGATGGCCACCAACGAGGTGCTGGCCGCGCTGGTGATTGTGGCGGTGGCCGCGTTTTGGTGGCGCCGCAACAGCCACCCGCCGCTCAAGCGCTTCACGGGCCCCGAACTGCGGATGTGGCCCAAGCTCGACGCCAACATCATTCTTTACATCGAAGTGGTGCTGATGGTGGCCCTGTTTTTCATGAACACGGCCGACCTCAAGCTGCACCAGATGCGCGGAGAAGACCTGCCCGGCACCTTCCCGATCAGCAACCTGCTGGTGGGGCTGCTGCCCACCAGCCAGGGCACGCTGCACGTGCTGGAGCGCATTGGGTGGTGGGCGCACATTACAGGCATCCTGTTGTTTCTCAACTATTTGCCTAGCTCCAAGCACTTCCACATCATCTTGGCTTTCCCCAACGTGTGGTATTCACGCCTAGTGCCGCAGGGGCAGTTTTCGAACGTGGAGAGCATCACCCACGAGGTGAAAGCCATGATGGACCCCGCCTACGAGGTGCCCGCCGCGCCGGTGGGCCCCGACGGGGTGGCGCTGGCCCCCGCGCCCTTCGGGGCCAAAGACGTGGACGACCTGCCCTGGACCAACTTGCTGAGCGCCTACTCCTGCACCGAGTGCGGCCGCTGCACCTCGGTATGCCCGGCCAACCTGACGGGCAAGCTGCTCTCGCCCCGCAAGATCATCATGGACACCCGCGACCGGATGGAGGAGAAGTACAACTCGCCCCTCATCTTCCGGCCCAACGTGTACGGCGAGGAAGCCGGGCACGCGCCCATCACGGACCTGGCCAACGCCACGCTGCTGCGCGGCAAGGTGACGCCCGAGGAGCTGTGGGCCTGCACCACCTGCAACGCCTGCGTGGAAAGCTGCCCCGTGAACATCAACCCGCTCGAAAGCATCATCGAGATGCGCCGCTTTTTGGTGCTTGAAGAATCGGCGGCACCAAACTCGCTCAATGTGATGTTCTCCAACATTGAGAACAACGGGGCCCCCTGGGCTTTTTCGCCCTCCGACCGATTCAACTGGGCCGACGATTTATACGTAAAAGGCCCCACCCCAGAAACCGCCCCGGTGTAGCTGCGCACGCGCGACTCGCCTGGTATTTCTAAAAATCCCACCCTTTTTCCGTTTCGCGCCATGCAAAAGACCACCGATTCCTCGCAATCCGCCGCTTCGACCGATTCGTCTGCGGGATTTACCACCACCACCACGCGCCCCGGCTCGCCGGTGGCCACGTTCCGCCAGTACCTCGAAGGGCCTGCCGAAGCGTTTGAAATGGCCCGCCGCCAGGCCCGTGCCGCCCGCACCCTGCCCGGGGGGGCCCCCGACGCCGACGTGCGCCGCTTGTTCGCCCGCTGATACCCTCCCACCCCGGGCCCCACTGGCCCGTCTGCCTTTTCTGCCTGTATGCTGCCCGAAACTGCCCCGGCCCCGCGCCAGATTACCGTTCCCGTAATGGCCGACTTGGCGGCCCGCAACGAGTCGCCCGAAATCCTGTTTTGGGTGGGCTGCGCCGGTGCTTTCGATGACCGCTACAAGCGCGTGACACGCGCCTTTGTGCGCATTCTCGACCATGTGGGCACCAAGTACGCGGTGCTGGGCCTGGAAGAATCGTGCACCGGTGACCCCGCCAAGCGCGCTGGCAACGAATTCCTGTTTCAAATGCAGGCCATGCAGAACATCACAACCCTGAACGGCTACGGCATCAAGAAAATCGTGACGGCCTGCCCGCATTGCTTCAACACCATCAAGAACGAGTACCCGGCGCTGGGCGGTGAGTACGAGGTGATTCACCACAGCACGTACTTGCAGCAGCTCATCAACGAGGGCAAGGTGGGCGTGACCGGGGGCGAGAGCTTCAAGGGCCGCCGCATCACCTTCCACGACTCATGCTACCTAGGCCGCGCCAACAACATCTACGAGGCCCCGCGCGACGTGCTGGCCGCCCTCGACGCCGACTTGGTGGAGATGAAGCGCAGCCGCGCCAACGGCTTGTGCTGCGGCGCCGGCGGGGCCCAAATGTGGAAGGAAGCCGAGCCCGGCAAGAAGGAAATCAACATCGAGCGCACCGAAGAGGCCCTGGCCACGCTCAGCGGCAAGGCCGAAGCCCTGGCCAACCTGGGCGGCGTGGAAACCGAAACCGCCGCCCCGGGGCCCCACGACCTACAAGGCAGCATCATCGCCGTATCGTGCCCGTTCTGCATGACGATGATGAGCGACGGCGTGAAAAACAAGGAGCAGGAAAGCAAGGTGCAAGTGTTCGACCTGGCCGAGCTGGTGGCTTCGGCCGAGGGCATTAACGCCTAAAATCGCAGATTTTGCCGATTTGACGGATTTCGCAGATTTTCTGGGCAATTTTTGTTTTCTCCTTCGCCGGGCGGCACTGTTTGGGAGAAAAAAGCTGTTGCGCTAAAGCAGGCCAAAAATCTGCGAAATCTTCTTGAAAATCTGCAAAATCTGCGATTTATGAACGTGACCTTCGACGCCTTGCCCCCCACCGCACGGGTCTGGATTTACCAAGCCAACCGGCCCCTGACCGAGGCCGAGCTGGCCGCCGTGGGGCCCCAGCTGGCCCAGTTTGCCACCGCCTGGACCAGCCACGGCGCGGCCCTGAGCGCGGCGGTCGAGTTTCGGCACCGGCAGTTTTTAATTATTGGGCTCGATGAGGCAGTAGCCGGCGCCAGCGGTTGTTCCATCGACGCCTCGGTGCGCTTCGTGCAGGCGCTGGAAAGTGCGCTCAGTATTAGCCTGCTCGACAAGGCGCACTTAGCCTTTAGGGGCCCCGCGGGGCTGGCGCTGCTGGAGCGCAGTGCCCTAAAGCCCGCCGTGGCCGCCGGCACCCTGGGCCCCAACACGCCCTACTTCGACAACACCGTGGCCACCAAGGCCGAACTGGACGCCCGGTGGCCCGCGCCGGCCGGCCGCACCTGGCTGGCGCGCTATTTTGCGCCGGCCGCCGCGCCCGCCGGGCCCCCCGCACGGGCCTGAAACCCTGCCGAAACGTAGTATTATTGCTAACCCAAAACGGTGCCCACTTGGGCCCCCGGGGCTGCCTCCCTTCCCTTGCCCATGAGAAATACCTTGTTCGTATGCGCGGCGGCCGGCTCGGCAGCGCTGCTGAGTGGCTGCGCGGCGAGCGGCAACGCCGACAAACGTTTTGCCCGCGGCGAGTACGAAGCCGCAATTGGCCTCTACAAAGCACAGGTAGCCAAGGGCAAAACGGCCCCGGTGGCCAACTACCGCATCGCTGAGTCGTACCGCTTGTCCAACCGCGTCGAGCAAGCCGAGCCGTTTTACAAGGCGGCCCTCGACGGTAAAGTGCGCGCCGCCGATGCTGGCTTCCGCTACGCCGAGGCGCTGCGGGCCAACGGCAAGTTTGACGAAGCCGCCGCGCAGTTCAGTGCTTACGCCACCAGCGGCACCAACCGGACCCTGGCCGCCCGCGCCGAAACCGACGCCAAAAACGCCCTGGCCAGCAAGGAGTTGGTGGGCCAGGCCAGCGGCTACGCCGTGCGTCCGCTCGATTCGCTGAACACGGCCGCCTCGGAGTTTGGGGCTACCGTCAAGCCCGACACCAAGGAATTCGTGTTTGCCTCGGGGCGCACGGGTAAGAAATTCCTTGGCAACGGCGAGAATTTCACCGATTTGTACACCGTCAAGTTTGCCGATGCCGCGGCCATGACCGGCGGCGCAGTGGCCCCGCTGCCGGGGCCCTTCAATACCCCCGGCCGCCTGGAAGCCAGCGCCACCTACACGCCCGACGGCAAAACGGTGGTGTTTGCCCGCTCGAACGATGGCAGCAAAAAGGGCTACCTGAGCGTCGATTTGTGGATTTCGTACTTCCGGGCTGGCGCGTGGACGGAGCCCGTCCTAGCCAACATCAACGACCGGACGGCCGATGACTTTTCGCCGGTATTTGCGCCCGACGGCGTGACGCTATACTTCGCCTCGGGCCGCCGCAGCGGGCTGGGCGGCAACGACTTGTTCCGGGCCACGCTGGGGCCCAACGGGCGTTTTTCGGCGGCTGAGAACCTGGGCGACGCCATCAATACGGCCGGCAACGACAACTTCCCCGGCGTAGCTCCCGACGGCACGCTTTACTTCTCATCGGACGGGCGGCCGGGCTACGGCAAGCTCGATATTTTTATGGTGCAGGCCGGCAAGCCGGTCAATTTGGGCCCCGACGTGAACGGCCCCGCCGATGACTTCGCGCCGCTGCCGATGAGTGCGGAAGCGGGCGTGTTCAGTTCGAACCGCGCCGGCGGCAAGGGCTCCGACGACCTGTATGCGTACCAGAAAAAGAACCTTAAAACGGTCAATTTCTTCGTGGACGGCACCGTGCTGGGGCGCGATGCCAAGCTGAACACCACCGCGCCAATCTCCGGCGAAACGGTGACCATCACCGACAGCAAGGGCCGCAAAACCGACGTGCTGACGGGCCCCGACGGCAAGTTTACGGCCCCACTCGACTCGGTGACCAGCTACGCGTTCATCAGCGACCGGGCCGGCTACTTCACGGCCCGCGCCGCCGTGAGCACCGTGGGCCGCAAGCCCGCCCAGAGCCAACTCACCCAGCCCCAGACCGATATCCGCCTGCCGGTGACCCTCACGCTGAATAAGATCATCGTGAACCGGGCCATCGAGGTGAAGGACATTTTCTACGATTACGACAAATCCAACATCCGGCCCGACGCCGCCATCCGCCTCGATACGCTGGTGCAAACGCTGGCCGACAACCCCAAAATCAACATTGAGCTGAGCTCGCACACCGACCAGCGCGGCAAAGACGCCTACAACCTCAAGCTCTCGCAGCGCCGGGCTGAATCGGCGGTGGAATACATCGTGAGCAAGGGCATTGCCCGCACCCGCATCACGGCCCGCGGCTACGGCGAAACCCGCCCGATCATCGCCAAGCCCACCTCGGAAGCCGAGTACCAGCGCAACCGCCGCACCGAATTCAAAGTGACGCGCATTGACAAGTAAGCCGCTCATTACGAGCACCTCTTATAAGAAGACCCAGCCCGGCCGGCTGGGTCTTTTTGGTGGTGGGGGCCCCAGTGGGCGGGGCGGGGTTTGCCCTGGCACGGCGTTTGGATTTGGGTGGGGCGGGCGGCCGCACTCCCGCGCTGCCCTGCCTTTCGCACTGCCATGAAAACGCTTTTTACCCTTGCGGCCGCGGGCTGGCTCGCGTTTGGGCTGGCCACGGCCGGCCAAGCCCAGCCCGTGGGCCCGCCGCCCACGGCCGTCAATATCACCTCGGAGCGCGGGGTGCCGTTTGGCCTCGTGCTGGATGGGCAGCTGCTGGCCGCCCCGGTGGTGCGCGCGCTGCACCTCGACTACCTGGCCCCAGGCCAGCACTGGGCCGAGTTCAGCGTGCCCGCGGCGGGGGGCCTGCAACGCGAGCGGGTGAGCTTGTGGCTGGAGCCAGGCCTCGAAACCAGTTTTGTGCTGGTGCTACGCCCCGGCCGGCCCGCGCAGCTGCGGCAAGTAAGCCGGGGCCCCGTGCTGCCCCACGACTACCCCGCCTGGGCCCCCGGCCCCGACGACTACAGCCCCGACCAGGACCCCAACCAGGGCCCCTACGGCGGCAACGGCGACCCGGGTAACTACGGCGGTAACTACCCGCCCGCTGGGCCGGGCGGCTACCCTGCGCCCAATTACCCCGCGCCGGGCAGCGCACCCACCTACCCGGGCAACGCGCCTAGCTATCCGGGCCCGAATAACGCACCCGGCTACCCCGCCCCGGGCTACGGCGCGCCGGCCCCAGGCGGCAACTACCTGGCTCCTATGAGCCCCCGCGATGCCGCCGATTTAGCCCAGGCCATGAGCCGGTACCCGTTCGACGAGCAGCGGCTGGGCATTGCCCACCAGGCCTTGGAGCGCAGCAGCCTGCGGGCCAGCGAACTAGCCTCCTTGGTGCACACGTTGTCGTTCGACAAATCACAAAAAGAACTGGCCATCTTCGGCTACAACCACTTGGCCGACCCGCAAAACTTTTACCGCGTGTACCAAGCCTTCACCTTCGCAACAAGCGTGCGGGAAGTGCAGCAGGCACTGGGTCTGCCGCACTAGGGCCCCACGGGCACCCTCAAAAAAGGGCGGGCCGCTTCTCGATGATGAGAAGCGGCCCGCCCTTTTTGCTGGCGTTGCCGTGGGGCCCTAGCGCAGGCGGTCCATGCTGCGCACGAGGCGCTCGTCGCGGCGGATGTAGCGGCTGGCCAGCAGGTTGAGCACCAGCGCCAGGGTGGGCAGGTAGAAGCCGGCCAGGTAGCGGCCTTCCATTTTCACGTTCAGCATGGCATCGGCGCGGCTCGAATACAGGAAAGCGGCCCCCAGCGTGGCCACCACCAGCAGCAAGTTGAGCGAGCACAGCAACAGCTGCACCGAGCGGCGGCGAAACTGGAAGACGGCGTAGATGGCCGTGGCCGCCGCCGTGAGCGCCAGCGCGCCAATGGGCCAAGCCGAAGCCACTACGGCACCCGCCTCGGGCGTGGCCCCGCGGTAGAGCTGAAAGGCCGTGAGGGTGAGGCTAGCGTGGCTGATTGGGTCGGTTTTGGACCATAAGGGCAGTGCCAACATGGCCAGCATGGCCAGGGCCAGCAGCAGTAAAAACACGCTTTGGATTCTTTGTATCATCTTTGTCGTTGTGGTTAGGAGGCCGGCCCGTACGGGGCCGGGCCGCAAATTTAGCCTGTACCGGGGGCTTCGCGCCCCACAATTCTTCTTGCTGATGCCAAGTGCTTACATCGTGGACGCGGTGCGGACCCCGATTGGAAAATTCGGCGGCGCGCTGAGCAGCGTCCGCCCCGACGACCTGGCCGCGCTCGTGTTGCGCGAGCTCCTGCGCCGCAACCCCACGCTCGACAAAAACGCCGTGGAGGACGTCATCATGGGCGCCGCGAACCAGGCCGGCGAAGACAACCGCAACGTGGCCCGCATGGCGGCCCTGCTGGCGGGCCTGCCCATCACGGTGCCCGGCGTGACGGTG
The DNA here is from genome assembly GCF_006439025.1 of Hymenobacter nivis. Taxonomy (GTDB): domain Bacteria; phylum Bacteroidota; class Bacteroidia; order Cytophagales; family Hymenobacteraceae; genus Hymenobacter; species Hymenobacter nivis_A. The sequence goes on along the minus strand of NZ_RCYZ01000006.1, from coordinate 47,811 downwards.
AACCGCTTGTGTGCCAGCGGCTTGCAGAGCATCATGGATGCTTCGCGGGCCATCAAGGCTGGGGAAGGCGACGTGTACCTAGCCGGCGGCTCGGAGAGCATGACCCGGGCCCCCTTCGTGATGGCCAAGTCGGAAACGGCCTACGCCCGCGACTTTACGGCCCACGACACCACGCTCGGCTCGCGCTTCACCAACCCCAAGCTGAACCGCATGCACTTCCCCTACAACATGGGGCAGACGGCCGAAAACGTGGCTAAGCAGTTCAACGTGACCCGCGAAGAGCAGGACGCCTTTGCCTTCGAGAGCCAGCGCAAGTACCACCGCGCGGCCGAAAAAGGGCGTTTCCGCAAGGAAATCGTGCCCGTGTTCCTGCCCCAGCCCATCGGCGACACGGCCCTGTTCGACACCGACGAGCAGCCGCGCATTTCCACCTTGGAGAAGCTGGCCTCCCTCAAGCCCGTGTTTCAAACCGATGGCACCGTGACGGCCGGCAACTCGACCGGCATCAACGACGGCGCGGCGGCCGTGCTGATGGTGAGCGACGATGCCCTGAAACGCTACAACCTCAAGCCGATGGCGAAGGTGGTGACCTCGGCCGTGGTCGGCGTGGACCCCGCCGTAATGGGCCTGGGGCCCATCACCGCCATCCGCAAGGTGCTGGCGCGCGCCGGCCTCACGCTGGCCGACATGGACCTGATCGAGTTGAACGAAGCCTTTGCGGCCCAGACCATTGCCTGCATCCGCGAGCTGGGCCTGGACACCGACAAGATGAATGTGAACGGCGGCTCCATCGCCATTGGCCACCCGCTGGGCTCGTCGGGCTCGCGCATCACGGCTACCTTGCTGCACGAGATGCAGCGCCGCGAAGGGGCCCGCTACGGCCTCGCTGCCATGTGCGTGGGCGTGGGACAAGGCGCCGCCGTGATTTACGAAAAGGCTTAATTTTTTAGTAAACCGTTAGCTGGGGGCCGTTGGCGTTGGCAAACTGCCAGCTGGCCAGCGGCCCCCAGTTCGTTGTTTAGGGCTCCTATGCGCTACTTTCTTCACCTCGCCTACGACGGCACGGCGTACTCCGGCTGGCAGGTGCAGCCCAACGCGCCCACCGTGCAGGCGGCCCTCAATGGGGCCCTGGCCAAGGTGTTGCGCCAGCCGATAACTACCCTGGGCAGCGGGCGCACCGACGCCGGTGTGCACGCCCGCCACCAGATAGCGCACTTCGACGCCGAACTGCCGGCCGGCATGGACGAGGCCCTGCTGCTTTACCGCCTGCGCCGCACCCTGCCCGCCGACGTGGCCCCGCTGCGCCTGCACTCCGTGCCGCCGTCGGCCAACGCCCGCTTCGACGCCGAGGCCCGCACCTACGAGTATTTTTTGCTGAGCGCGCCCGACCCCTTTCGGCGCGACCAGGCCCTGTACCTGGATAGGGTCCCCGACGTGGCCCTGATGAACGCTGCCGCCGCCCACCTGGTGGGGCAGTTCGATTTCACCACGTTTTCGAAGGCCAAGGGGGCCGAAACGCACTACGTGTGCCGCTGCACCGAGGCGGCCTGGCACCCCGTGCCGGGCGGCTGGGTGTTCCGCATCCGGGCCAACCGTTTCGTGCGCGGCATGGTGCGGCTGGTGGTAGGCACCCTGCTCGACGTGGGCCGCGGCAAGCACTCGCCGGCGCAGTTCCAGCAGCTGCTGTGGGCGCAGCAGCGGGTGGCAGCCGGCACGGCGGCCCCGGCCCAGGGGCTGTTCCTGAGCCGGGTGGAATACGAGCCAGGCTTGATACCAGAATAGGGCCCCCAGGATTCAGCACACACCGAATTGAGTCCGTATTGTTGGCACTACAAGAAGTATTTTCGAATAAGGGACTGTCATTCCGATGGGCTTGCGGAGCTGCGCCGGGCACGGCAGTAGCAGGCTAGCAGAGCACCCGCAACCCCGTTTCCCGGTACTGAGCCATTAATGCGGGGGGGGCCTGCGGGTCCGTTACCAGGGTGCCCACGGCGGACAGGGGAGCAAACTGCACGTATTTTTCCTGCTCCAGCTTGCTCGAATCGCACAGTAAAAACACGTGCCGGGCCCCGGCCATCACCGCCTGGCTGATGGTGGCTTCCTGCTCGCTGTTGGCGCTTAGGCCCCGTTGCAGCGAAAGCCCGTCCACGCCCAGGAAGGCTTTGTCCACGGCGTAGCGCCGGAGGTGCTCGGCCGCCGTTGCCCCGTGCACCGCCTGCCGCTCGGCGTCCACTTCGCCCCCGGCCAGGACCACCTGCACGGCAGAGCCCACCAGGGCCCCCAGCACAGGCAAGGAGTTGGTGAGCACACGGATTTTCAGGTGCCGGATGAGGGCGCACAGCTGGAAAGTCGTGCTCCCGCAGTCGATGAAAATAAAATCGCCGTCGGCAATGTGGCGGGCCGCCAACCGGCAAATGTATTCTTTCTGGGCACTGTTGGCGGTGGCTTTGCGGGCGAAGGCCACCGGATGCTTGGCCACGCTTGGCAGCACGGCCCCACCGTGGGTGCGCACCAACAGGCCCTGGCCCGCCAGTTGAGCCAAATCGCGCCGGATGGTGATGGGCGTGGCCTTTAAATGCTGGGCCACCTCGGCCACGGACAGGCTACGCTGCTGCTCCAAGGTGGTCAGGATGTAGTGTTTGCGTAGTTGGAAGTTCATGCCTTTGCCGTAGATTGCCTTAAACAATCACAAAGAAACATAATCGAACTCAAACGAACTTTCGCTTTTGCATGAACGAACGCATTCGCCTCCGGGAACAACAAGTTTTGTCGGATAATTGGTACACCTTGCGCAAGGTCACCTTCGACTATCAGCGAAAAAATGGGGCCTGGGAAACCCAATCGCGCGAGGCCTACGACCGCGGCAACGGGGCCACCATTCTGCTGCACAACCCCGCCGCCGGCACGGTCGTCCTCACCCGGCAGTTCCGCTTGCCCACCTTCGTCAACGGCAATCCGTCGGGCATGCTCATCGAAACCTGCGCCGGGTTGCTCGACGACGAGCACCCCGATGCAGCCATCGTGCGCGAAACGGAGGAGGAAACCGGCTACCGCCTCACCGCCGTGCAGAAGGTGATGGAGGCCTACATGAGCCCGGGCTCGGTAACGGAGCGCTTGTTTTTTTACCTGGCCGAATACTCGGCGGCCACCGAGCGCCGGGCCGGCGGCGGCATCGACGAAGAGGAAATTGAGGTGCTGGAGCTGCCGCTAACCCAGGCCCTGGCGATGGTGGCAACCGGCGAGATTCAGGACGGCAAAACCATCATGCTCTTGCAGCACCTGCGCCTGCAACAGCTTGGTGGTTAGCGTATTTTTTACTTCTCTAAACCCAATAGCATGCTGATTCTCATTGCGGGGCCCTACCGCAGCGGCACCCACGACGACCCGGCCCGCATGGCCGACAACCTGCACCGCCTCGAAGCCGCCGCGCTGCCCCTGTTTCGGGCCGGCCACCTGCCGCTTATTGGCGAATGGGTGGCCCTGCCGCTGCTGCGGCTGGCGGGCTCTACCCGGCCGGGCGACGCGGCCTACGAGGAAATTCTCTACCCCGTCGCGCACTACCTCCTGGACCGCTGCGACGCGGTCCTGCGCCTGGAAGGCAAATCAGCCGGGGCCGACGAAGATGTGCGCATCGCCCAGGCGCGCGGGCTGCCCGTGTACCACCGCCTCCAGGACGTACCGGGCATCGCGGCGGCGGCCGTTTAGGGGCCTGGGTTGGTTGAAGTACGAGCCGGGGCTGGTTCCCGGGGAGTAGCTGCCGGAGGCCCATAAATCCAACAGATTGCTATGCAATGCTTTACTTGGGCGCGAGCGCAACCGGAGCCGGCCGGAGCTTGGCGTACTTGCGTGCCAATTGCTTAAAATGGCGGATTGAAACGTCGGAAAAGAGCGGCGCGTGGGACTTGTCTTTTTTGGCGGCTTTCTGATAGAGCAGGACAAAAGCCACTTGGTCGCCGGCGTGGTCAATCATCTGTTTAGCGTAGCCGTTTTTTACGATGACCGACGACATGTAGAAGCCGGGGAGGTGGCCGTTGGAGCCATTGGTTAGGCGGCGGTATTGCTTCCGGCTGCTCGGGGCCCCACCTCGTACCTGAATTTGGATAAGGGAATCCATTTTATGAATGACGGCGGGGGCCGGGGCCAAGAGCCAGTTGCGCAATTCAAGCGAATCGCTAGTCATCATCTCGTATCGTTTATCAACTTGGTCAGCAAGCCCTTCATTTTCAATATCATGCAATATCCCTAGCACTCCCTCATCGGCAGGATCCACCGTACCAAAATCCTTTGGGGGGTGCAACTGGTGGTGCATTTCGTGTCCTTCCAAGATGCCGGGCTTGATTTTGGCATAGTCGACTGACGCGCGCATACTGTAGAAAATGCCTTCTTTTTGCGACGTAGCATCGTTGCCAATCGAGACGTAGTATAAATGCAGGTCGGCTACTTTGGTGTGGTTACGGGCGGGCAACCAAGCGTAGGCATTGGCATACATCAAATCTAAGTAGGCGGGGCTTTTGGCTGTTTGGGCCACGTAGGCCCGGTATTCTTGTTCGCGCTGCTTGTAGTCGTTCGCCAGAATGTAGTACCACGCCCCGGCCTTGATCTTGGCTTGCAGCAGCGAATCGTAGAGAGGCATGTAGGCCACCTCCACGGCTTTGCGGTAGCGGGCCAAGTCTTCGGCGTCGTACACCGAGCGCACGTACGCCTTATTGCCGGGCAGCTCCAGGAAATTGTGCCACACTTGGTCGGTCAGCGGCTCGTTGCGGCGTAGCGCGTCCGTTATTTCCCAGTAGCGGGTCACGGCCTCGACGTTGACGGTTTGGGCCCAGCTGGGAGCCGCCGCCAGTAGCAGGCCGGCCAAGAGGAACAATCGGCGAAAAAGTGGCGTCATGGTAGCACAGGGGAAGGTTGGGGCCCTAAAGATGCCGCGCCGGCTCGAATTCCAACTGCCCTTTCCCAACTACCCCGCCTCCTGGCCGGTTACCCACGGCCTGGCTCCGGGCGTTCCTGCCGACCTTTGTACCCTATGCAACCCCAACCCGCTGCTTCCCCCACCACCGGCCAGGTGTTCGACTGGCAAGTGCTGCGCCGCCTGCTCAGCTACGTGCGGCCCTACCGCGGCGTGTTCATCGGCTTGATTGTGCTCACCGTGGCCACGGCCGCGCTGGGCACCCTGCGGCCCTTCCTCATCCAGAAGATGGTGGACGTGAGCATCGAGCAGGGCGACCGCACCGGCCTGAACCGCATGTTTTTGTGGCTGCTGGGCCTGCTGGTGGCCCACGCCGGCGTGAGCTACTTGCAGACGTACTACGGCGGCTGGCTGGGCCAGTACATCGTGCGCGACATCCGCACCGACCTCTACCAGCACCTGCTGGGCCTCAAGCTGAGCTTCTTTGACCGCACGCCCATTGGCGTGCTCGTGACGCGCAACATCTCGGACGTGGAAACGCTGTCCGACGTGTTCAGCGAAGGATTGGCGGCGATGGTGGGCGACATCCTGCAAATCCTGTTCATCATGGGGTTCATGTTTTACATCGACTGGCGCCTGACGCTCATCAGCTTGTCGGTGATTCCGCCGCTGATTTTCTCCACCTATGTGTTCAAGGAGAAGGTAAAAGTATCGTTTCAGGACGTGCGCAACGCCGTGGCCAAGCTCAACTCGTTTGTGCAGGAGCACCTGACGGGCATGAGCGTGGTGCAGATTTTTGGCAACGAGCAGCGCGAGTTCAAGAAGTTTGAGAAAATAAACCGCGAGCACACCGACGCCAATATCCGCTCGGTGCTCTACTACTCGATTTACTTCCCGGTGGCCGAAGTGCTGGCCGCCATTGGCGTGGGGCTGCTGGTGTGGTACGCGGCCCAGGGCCAGATCGAGGGCACGATTTCCAAGGGGGCCCTCATTGCGTTCATCATGTACAACGCGCTGTTTTTCCGGCCCATTCGCCAAATTGCTGACCGCTTCAACACCCTTCAACTGGGCTTGGTGAGCACCGAGCGCCTGCTGAAGCTGCTCGACAGCCACGACCTGGTGGCCACCACCGGCACCTACGTGCCCGCCGCGCCGCTGGAAGGCGACGTGCGCTTCGACCACGTGAAATTTGCCTACAACCCGCCCGAGTGGGTGCTGAAAGACATCAGCTTCCACGCCAAGCCGGGCCAGACCATTGCCTTTGTGGGGGCCACCGGGGCGGGCAAAACCAGCATCATCAACTTGCTGAGCCGGTTCTACGACATCCAGGAAGGCCGTATTCTGGTGGACGGGCGCGACCTGCAGGACTACGACCTGAGCGTGCTACGCCGCCAGATTGGCGTGGTGCTGCAAGACGTGTTCCTATTTGCGGGCAGCATCCGCGACAACATTACGCTGGGCAGCAGCGAGATAAGCGACGCCCAGATTTGGGAGGCGGCCGACCTCGTGGGGGCCCGGCGCTTCATGGAGCGCCTGCCCGGGGCCCTGGATTACCCGGTGATGGAGCGCGGCGCAACGCTCTCGGTGGGCCAGCGGCAGCTCATCAGCTTCGTGCGGGCCCTGGTGTACCAGCCGCGCGTAATTGTGCTCGACGAGGCTACCTCATCGGTGGATTCCGAGACGGAGGAAATGATCCAGAACGCCATTGAGAAGCTGATGCAGGGCCGCACCTCACTCGTCATCGCCCACCGCCTCAGCACCATCCAGAAAGCCGACCAAATCATCGTCCTCGACAAGGGCGAAATCAAGGAAGTGGGCACCCACGAGGAACTGCTGCGCCTGGAGAACGGCTACTACGCCCAGCTCTACCGCATGCAGTACGCCATCGGCGAGGCCAGCTAAAAGGCACAGGCTGCCTTTTGGCAGGACCGATTTAGGGCCCCAGGGCCCTAAACTACCTTGGCATCGGCCGCTGTTGCGGCTGGGGGCCCTGGCGCGGCGCTGGGCGCGGCCGGCGCACTCCCGGGCACGATGGGGTTTCCTTTATCGTCCTTCAGCATGGGCAGGAAGCTGCGCAGCACCAGCACCACCGCCATGCATAGCAGGAACGGCAGCAGCCAGCTGCGGCTGCGGTAGGGCTCGGGCCCCACGTAGCGCGGCCAAAACCAGAGGAAAAACGCGGCCACGGCCACCACGTTCACCGCCACCGGCACCAGCAGCAGGGCGGTGGAGTTGTTGGCGGCGGCGGCCCACTTCAGGGCGTAGCCGCCCGCCAGCAGGCAGCCCAGCAGAAACGCCGCCAGCCCCGCCAAAGCCTGCGTGCGCCGCAGCCGGAACAGGTTGATGCCCAGCAGCACGCCGCCGGCCAGCATCGAAAACATGAGCGAAAACAGCACGATGGTACCGGGCGAAAACAGCTCGGGGCCGTCGGCCGTGTCGGGGTCGAAGGGGGCTTCGCGGCGGCGCATGGTTTCCACGGCGGCTTCGTCCACGCGCTGCTGGGCCACGGCGGTTTCGAGGCCGGGGCGCAGGGCCTCCTCCTCGGGGGCGGGCTGGCCGCGGCGGCGCAGCTCGGCCAGGGCGGCCAGCACGGCATCGTCGCGGTACTGGGTGTAGCCGCTCACGTATTGCTGCAGCTCGGCCAAGCTCTTGGCTTGCATTTTCGCCGCGTAGTCTTCCATCGGGGGTGCTTGGTGCTTGGTTGGGGCGTGGCGCTTGGTTGGGCCCGGGTTTTAATACCCGAAACACCCCCTTTTAGTTGGCTTAAATTGTACTAATCCTTGGCTGCCAATAGCTAAGCGCCGAAAAACTCGTGCAGCGCCGCCCCGGCCCGCCGCACGTCTTCAAACGAATTGTAGAGCGGCACGGGCGAAAGACGGATCACGTTCGGCTCGCGCCAGTCGGCCACCACGCCCCGGGCGGCCAGGAAATCAAACAGTTCGCGCCCGCGCTGGTGCACCAGCACCGAGAGCTGGCAGCCGCGCTGGGCGGGGTCGGCGGGGGTGATAATTTCGAGCTGGTCGGCGGGCAGGCCCAGGGCCCTGATCAGGCTTTCGAGGTAGGCGGTGAGCGGCTCGCTTTTGGCGCGCAGGGCGGGCATGCCCCCGGCGCGGGCCACCATTTCGAGGCTGGCGCGCAGGGGAGCCAGCAGCAGCACCGGCGAGTTCGACAGAAGCCAGCCGTCGGCCCCGGGCGTGGGGCGGAAGCCTTTTTTCATCTGGAAGCGCTCGGCCGGCTCCTGGCCCCACCAGCCGGCGAGGCGCAGCAGGTCGGGCCGGTTGGCAAACCGCTCGTGCACGTAGGCCCCGGCAATGCCGCCGGGCCCCGAGTTGAGGTACTTGTAGGTGCACCAGCAGGCAAAGTCCACGTCCCAATCGTGCAGGTGCAGCGGCACGTTGCCGGCGGCGTGGGCCAGGTCGAAGCCCACGGTGGCGCCCACCGCGTGCCCGGCGGCCGTCACGGCGGCCATGTCGAACACCTGCCCGGTGTAGTAGTTGAGGCCCCCGAGCAGCACGGTGGCGAGTGAGTCGCCCAGCTCGGCAATTTTGGCGGTGATGTCTTCCGTGCGCAGCGTGTGCTCGCCGGGGCGGGGCTCCAGCTCCACAATGGCGTCGGCGGGGTCGAGGCCGTGCAGGCGGGCCTGGGTTTCGAGGGCGTACTGGTCGGAGGGGAACGCGCCGCCTTCCATCAGCACCTTGTAGCGGGTGGCGGTGGGGCGGTAGAAGGACACCAGCAGCAGGTGCAGGTTCACGCTCAAGCCGTTCATTATCACCACTTCGTGCGGCAAGGCCCCTACTACCGGGGCGCTGGCCGCGGCCAGGGGCCCGTGGGAGTGCATCCAGGGCGCGGTGCCGTGGAAGTGGCCTTCTACGGCCAACTCGGCCCAGTTCGTCAGCTCGGCGTCGAGGGCGGCGCGGGTGGCCTTGGGCTGCAAGCCCAGCGAGTTGCCGCAGAAGTAGGCCACCGGCTGGCCGTCGGGCCCGGCGGGAAACAGGAATTCGGAACGAAAAGCGGCCAGCGGATCGGCGGCGTCGAGGGCGGCGGCGTGGGTGGGGTCGAGGAGGGCGGAGGGCATGCCCAAAGGTACGGCTGGGGCCCCCGGCCGGGTGTATTCAGGCCATAATAACGTGGTTGATACCGCCGCGGGAATCCTACGGCTGGGCCGGCGCCGGGGCGGGCGCTTCGAGGTAGGTGCCGCACACCTGGCAGGTGCGCAGGGCATCGTCGGCCCAGAAGCGGTTCATGATAGGCGGCAGCTGGGCCACGATGTCGGTGATTTCGGCGAACTCCTCGTGCAATTTATTGCCGCAGTTTTCGCAGTACCACTGGAAGCCGTCGAGTTCGCCGGGGGCCCGGTAGCGCTCCAGCACCAGGCCCACGCCGCCGGCCGGGCGGCGCGGCGAGTGCGGTGTATTGGGCGGCAGCAGGAACATGTCGCCGGGCCCAATTTCCAGGTCCACGGGCTGGCCGTCGTCGATGATTTTCAGCGTCATCGTGCCTTCGATTTGCAAAAAAAGCTCCTCGCCCGCGTCCACGTGGTAGTCTTTGCGGGCGTTGGGGCCCCCAACCACCATCACGATGAAATCCTGGTTATCCTTGAACACCTGCTGGTTGCCCACCGGCGGCTTCAGCAGGTGGCGGTGTTCGTCGATCCACTTTTGGAAGTTGAAGGGGCGGGCAATGGGCATGGCGGCGGGCGTAAAAGGGAAGCGGCAAAGCTAGCTACCAGCGCCGGCCTACTTTTGTTGGGGCCCCGGGCGCCGGGGCCCCTTCGCCCGCCCGCCCATGCCGATTGCCCCTCCCCCGCCCGCCAATGCCCTCCGGGTGCGCGGCCTGCTGCTGGCCGGCCTGGCCTACGCCGCCCTGTTTGCCTGGTACTCGTGGCCGCTGGCCCGCGAGTGGAGCACGGCCTTCGTGGGCATTCCGCACCACGACGCCAACCAGTACGTGTGGAACGTGTGGAACTTCCAGCGGCAGGTGGCCAGCGGGCACAACCCGTTTTTCACGCCGCTGCTGCTGTTTCCGGCCGGCACCGGCCTGTGGCTGCACACCTACACCCCGGTGCTGGGGGCCCTGAATCTGCTGCTGCGCCAGGAGTTTTGGGCCGTGAACGGGGGGCTGCTGCTGAGCTTTGTGCTGAGCGGCGTGGGCGCGGCGCGGCTGGCGGGGCGCTGGGTGCGGCAGCCGCTGCTGTGCGGGCTGGTGGGCTACGCCTTCGCGTTTTCGCCCTACAAACTGGCCCACTGGCCCGAGCACTACCACCTGCTGCTCACGGCCACGGTGCCGTTTTATATCATGGCTTACCTCGACGGGCTGGCGTTTCGGCCCGGGCGCTGGTGGCCGCGAGTGCGCCGCCCGGGGCAGGTGGGCTGGGCGGCGGCGCTGCTGCTAATTACCTTGTTCAGTGATTATTACACCCTGGCGGGCCTAGTGTATTTCTCGGTGGGCTACGCGGCCTGGTGGGGCCTGCAGCTGGGCCAGGTCCGCTGGCGGAGCTGGCAGCCGTGGGCGGTGGCGGGGGTGGTGCTGGTGCTGGGCCACTTCGTGTCGCGGGGCCTGGGCCGGGCCGGGCTCCCCGACAACGACGGCTTCTGGTGGGGCGGCGACTTGGCCGGCTACCTCGTGCCGCCGCTCGGCAACCGCTGGCTGGCCACGGCGGCCACCGATGCGCTCTGGCGCAGCCCCCACTTCCACACCCCCGGCTCGGTTGAGAACGTGCTGTTTGTGGGCTACTTGCTGCCGCTGCTGGCGCTGGTGCTGGCCGTGGCGGCGGGCCGGGCGGGCCGCGCCGGGGCCCCTGACCCCGCCCGGCCCCCCGAAACCCGGCCTTTTTGGGCCCTGGCCGTGCTGTTTGCCATGCTCACCCTGCCCGAGCTGCGGCTGCTGGGCCACGGCGGCCTGCGCCTGCCCACCAGCGTGGTGCACTACGTGCCGTTTCTCAACAACATTCGGTGCCCCACGCGGCACGTGCTGCTGCTCTCGCTGCTGCTGCCGCTGGCCACCTGCATCGGGCTGGATGGCTGGCTGCGGCGGGGCCCCGCGGGCCGGGGCTGGGCCCTGGCGGCGGTACTGGCGGCGGTGCTGTTCTTCGAGTTTCAGCCCGACGCCTACCCGCTCATTCGCCTGGCCGACGTGCCGGCGGCCTACCGCGTGGCGGCGGCCCAGCCGGGGCCCGTAGTGTTTCCGCTCCCGCTGGGCGTGCTCGACGGCTACCACGCGGTGGGTGCACTGGACCCGGCCGAGCTGTTTTACCAAACCCGGCACGGCAAGGCCCTGCCGGGGGCCTACATCTCGCGGGTGCCGGCCGCCACCTTCGCCGCCTTTGCCCACGAGCCGGTGCTGGCCCGCCTGCTGCTGGCCCAGCGCCGCCCCGATTCGCTAGCCTTGGCGCCGCCCCCCACCGCGGCCCAGGTCGAGGCCTTTTGGCACCGTTACCCGGCCGCCACGTTTGTGGTGCCCCCGCCCCTGCTCAACAAACCCGTGCACCAGGTGGTGCGCAGCCTGCTGCCCCCCGGCACCTACCAGGAGCAGCTGGTGCAGGGCTACGCCGTGCTCAGCCCCCGGCCGTAGGGCCCCGGCGGGGCATCAGGCGGTGGGGCCCCGGCGGGGCGTATCAGGCGTAGTACTGCTGCACGAAGTAGAGGGGCCGGTTTTGGCTTTCGCGGTAGATGCGGAACACGTACTCGCCCGTGATGCCCAAAAACAGCAGCTGGATGGAGCCCATGAAGTAGATGCTCAGCTCCAGCGACGTCCACCCGAATGGGGCCAGGCCCAGGGCCTTGCTGCCCAGGGCGTACACCCCGGCCAGCAAAAACACCACCATGCCGAACAAGCCCGCGTAGAGGCAGACCTTGATGGGCAGGTCGGAGAAGGAAAACAGCGCGTCGAGGGCCAGGGCGAAGAGGCGGCCATAGCCCATTTTGGGCGTCGAGCCGTTGGGCCGGGCCTGGCGGGCGTAGGGCACGGCCACCTGCCGGAAGCCGATGAACGAGCGCAGCCCGGGCAGGTAGCGGTTTTTTTCGTGCAGCCCCAGCAGGGCCCCCAGGGCGCGGCGGTTCAGCATGGCGAAGTTGCCCACGTTGTCGGCCTCCTGCAACTTCGAGAAATCGCGGAACAAGCGGTGAAACACTTTGATCAGCACCTGCCGGCCCCAGCCCTCCTCGCGGTCGGTGCGGTGGCCGTAGGCCACGTCGTGGGCGTCGTGGCGCAGCAGCGCCCACATGCGGGGCAGCAGCTCGGGCGGGTCTTGCAGGTCGCCGTCCATCGTGGCCACGTACTGGCCCTGGGCGGCGTGCAGGCCGGCCGTGAAGGCAGCCTGGTGGCCGAAGTTGCGCGAGAGGGCCAGCACTTTGAGGCGGGGCTCGGCGGCGCGGGCGGCCAGCAGCCGGGGCAGGGTGTCGTCGCGGCTACCATCGTCGACGCAGATGAGCTCGAAGTCGGCCGTGAGGCCGGCCAGCGCCGCCACGCACCGCGCCACCAGGGGCCCCACGAGCGCCTCTTCGTTATACACCGGAACAACGAGGGAGAGGAGCGGGGCGGCCATGCGGCAAAGATAGGCCCGGCCCCGGGGGTCCAAACCGGCCCCCGGGGCCCCGGCGTGCGCAGAAAACCCCCGTTTCCCCGCGTTATTGCGGGCCTTTTCGTTCACTGCCCACCCCTGGCCGCCCCGGCCGCCTTCCCTTCTCCCCCCTTCCCCGATGGCCGCTGCTGCGCCCCTGCCCTGGCCCCAACGCCCGGCCGTGCTCCTGGCCCTGGCCGGGGCCGTGTACGCGCTGGTCTCGCTCGTCAACCACTACAACTTCCGCACGGCGGCCCTCGACCTGGGCCTGGCCGCGCAGGTGGTGGGCGACTGGGCGCACCTGCGCCCGGCCATTACCACCCTGCTGCTCGATTCGCCGCCGACCAATTTCCTGTCCGTGCACTTCAGCCTGACGCCGGCCCTGGCCGTGCCGCTGTACTGGCTGGTGGGGGCAGCCTGGGCCCTGCTGCTGGTGCAGTTGGGGGCCGTGCTGCTGGGGGGGCTGGGCGTGTGGCGCTACGCCCGCGCCCGGGGGGCCAGCGGTGCCGAAGCGCAGTGGGCCCTAGCGTTTTTCAGCGTGCAGTGGGGCCTGTTTTCGGCGTTGGGGTTTGATTACCACGACAATGTGGTGGGGGCCATGGCCCTGCCCTGGCTGGCCCTATGGGTGGCGCAGGGCCGCTGGGGCCCCGCAGCGGCGGCGGGCGGGCTGCTGCTCGTCAGCAAGGAGAACATGGCCCTGTGGCTGGTGTTTGTGCTGCTGGGGCTGGCCTGGCAGCACCGGGGCCGCCGGGGCGTGGCGCTAGGCCTGGGGCTGGCCGCGGCGGGGGCCCTGGGCTACTTCCTGCTGATTACGCGCTGGGCCATGCCGGCCCTCGACGCGGCCCACCGGCCGTTTGGGCAGGCGGTGCGCTACCAGCAGTGGGGCCCCACGGTGCCCGCGGCGGCGGCCAACCTGCTGCGCCACCCAGCCCTGCTGTGGACGGCCCTGTTCCAGAACACGACGCCCGACCCGGCCTACAACTACGTCAAGCTGGAGTTTTGGCTGGCGCTGCTCTGCTCGGGCGGGCTGGCGCTGCTGCGGCGGCCTTGGTACGCGCTGATGCTGGCCCCCGTCATCGGCCAGAAGCTGCTGGCCAACGACCCGGCCCTGTGGGGCATCAACTCTCAGTATTCCATCGAGTTTGCCCCGGTGCTGGCCTTGGCCCTGGCCGATGCCCTGCGGCGCTGGCCCGCCGGGGCCCCGGCGCGCCGGCTTGCCGGGCGGCTGGCGCTGGCCGGCGCGGCGGCCTTCACGCTCGTCACGCTCTACACCCGCCAGAGCAAGTGGTACGACCGCACCACCACCAATTTTCTCACCGGCCGCCACTACCGCGCGCCCTACGACCGGGCCGCGCTGCGGGCCGCCTTGGCCCATTTGCCGGCCGGGGGCCCGGTCAGCACGCAGTCCAACCTCACGCCCCAGCTGCCCGTGCCCCGGCGGCTCTACCTGTTTCCGGCCCTGCACGACGCCCGGTATGTGGTGCTGCTGCGCCAGCCTAGTATGGCCGCTGCCTGGCCCCTGCGCCCCGAGCAGAGCCTGCAAGCCCTGGCCCAGCTGCGCCAGCGCCCCGATTTCCGGGTGTACTACGAAGACGCCCAGCTCGTGATTTTTGCCCGCCGGGGCCCCGTGCGCAACCCCGCCGAGGTGCTGGCGCCGTAGCCGCGGCCGGCCGTCGGCGGGCGAAACCCGGGCGACAAGAGCCGGGGACCCCACGGGCAGCGGTGGTGGGGATTTGTCCAAAAATTCAACCCGGGGCCCTGCTGGTTCCTAACCCGCTCCCGGCCTTACCTTTGCCCGCGCAACCCCACTGGCCCGCATGCCCCACGCCGCCCCTGATTTTTACGCCCACCCCACGGCCGTGCTCGACGAAGGCTGCCAAATTGGGCGTGGAAGCCGCGTATGGCACTTTTGCCACGTGTGCGCCGGGGCCGACATCGGCGAGGACTGCAACCTGGGCCAAAACGTGTTTGTGGCCGACGGCGTGACGCTGGGCCGCAACGTGAAAGTGCAAAACAACGTGAGCCTCTACGGCGGCGTGGTCTGCGAAGACGATGTGTTTCTGGGGCCCTCGGTGGTGTTCACGAACGTGAAAAACCCGCGCAGCGCCGTGCCCCGCCAGGGCCCCGGCCACTACCAAACCACGCACCTGGCGCAGGGCGCCAGCGTGGGGGCCAACGCCACCATCGTGTGCGGGGTGCGGCTGGGGCGCTACGCCTTCGTGGGGGCGGGCAGCGTCGTCACGCGCGACGTGCCGGCCTACGCCCTGGTGTACGGCAACCCCGCCCGGCCCCAGGGCTGGATGAGCGCCGCCGGCCACCGCCTGCGCTTCGACAAGCAGGGCCGCGCCACCTGCCCCGAAACCGACGAAACCTATGAGCTCAAAAACATGGTCGTCAAGCTATTAAAAGAGTAAGCCATTAAAATTAGCAGCTGGGTAAATCGCTGAATTGCTGCTCGGTTTCCGGGCCGGCCAGTGCCTGCGAAACGACAACAATTTAACCGCCAACAATTTAATAATAAATAATGTACGACCAATTATTGCGCAAGGAGGCCACGCTGGCCGTTATCGGCCTCGGCTACGTAGGCCTGCCCATCGCCCTCGAGTTTGCCAAGCAGCTCAAAGTCATCGGCTTCGACATCAACGCCGGGCGCGTGGCCCAGATGCAGCAGGCCATCGACCCCAGCGGCGAGCTGGAGGCCAAAGACTTTGAGGGCTGCGACATCGCTTTCACCGATTCGCTGGAGGTGCTGCGGCAGGCGCAGTTCTACATCGTGGCCGTGCCCACGCCCATCGACGAGCACGCCCAGCCCGACCTGCGGCCGCTGCTGGGGGCCTCGGCCTCGGTGGGCAAGGTGCTGAAAAAGGGCGATTACGTGGTATTTGAGAGCACTGTGTACCCGGGCTGCACCGAGGAGGACTGCATTCCGGTGATGGAAAAGCTCTCGGGCCTGAAATTTCCGAACGACTTCAAAGTAGGCTACTCGCCCGAGCGCATCAATCCCGGCGATAAGGAGCACACGCTGCGCCGCATTGTGAAGGTGGTGAGCGGCAACGACGCCGAGGCCCTGGAAACGGTGGCCAAAGTGTACGAGCTGGTGGTGGACGCCGGCGTGCACCGCGCCAGCAGCATCCGGGTGGCCGAGGCCGCTAAAATCATCGAAAACACCCAGCGCGACGTCAACATCGCGCTGATGAACGAGCTGTCGATGATTTTCGACCGCATGAACATCAACACCTACGAGGTGCTGGAGGCGGCCGGCACGAAGTGGAACTTCCTCAAGTTCAGCCCCGGCCTGGTGGGCGGCCACTGCATCGGCGTGGACCCGTACTACCTGACCTACAAGGCCAAGGAGCTGGGCTACGACGCCAAGGTGATCCTGAGCGGCCGCACCACCAACGACAACATGGGGGCCTACATCGCCCGCAAAACGGTGCAGATGATGATTAAGAAGGGCAAGGACGTGGCCAAAAGCCGCGTGCTGGTGATGGGCGCCACCTTCAAGGAGAACGTGGAGGACATCCGCAACTCGAAGGTGGCCGATGTGATCCAGGAGCTGAAAAACTTCTCGGTGAACGTGGACATCGTGGACCCCCACGCCGATTCCGACGAGCTGCTGCACGAGTACGGCTTCCGCCTAACGGCCAACGACGACATCCGCGACGACTACGACGCCGTGATTGTGGCCGTGGGCCACAAGCCCTACGCCGCGAAAGACGAGGCTTATTTCCAGTCCATCACGGCCGACAACGCCGTGCTGGTCGACATCAAGGGCCTGTACCGCGGCCAGATGCAGGAGCTGCACTACTGGAGCCTGTAATTAATTGTTTAACAATACTATGAGCAAG
Organism: Hymenobacter nivis; assembly: GCF_006439025.1. Taxonomy (GTDB): domain Bacteria; phylum Bacteroidota; class Bacteroidia; order Cytophagales; family Hymenobacteraceae; genus Hymenobacter; species Hymenobacter nivis_A. The sequence goes on along the minus strand of NZ_RCYZ01000006.1, from coordinate 31,499 downwards.
ATTCTTGTCACCGGCGGCGCCGGCTACATTGGTTCCCACGCGGTGGTGGAGCTGGCCCAGGCGGGCTACGAGCCCGTCATCGTCGACGATTTCAGCAACTCGAAGGAGTCGGTACTGGCCGGGCTGCGCGCCATTTTGGGGCGCGACGTGCCATGCCACCACGTCGACTGCGGCGACGCGGAGGCCCTGCGCGGGGTGTTTCGGCAGGAAGGCAACATTGCGGGCGTCATCCATTTCGCCGCGTTCAAGGCGGTGGGCGAATCGGTGCAGAAGCCGCTGGCCTACTTCCACAACAACGTGGGCTCGCTGCTGACGCTGCTGCAAGTGATGCCTGAGTTCGGGGTGGAGAACTTGGTGTTCTCGTCGTCGTGCACCGTGTACGGCAACCCAGACGCGCTGCCCGTGACGGAGGCCACGCCCACCAAGCCGGCCACCTCGCCTTACGGCCGCACTAAGCAGATGTGCGAAGACATTGTGCACGACGTATCGGGGGCCAGCAGCAATAAGCTGCGCACCATTTTGCTGCGCTACTTCAACCCCATCGGGGCCCACGCCTCGGCTAAGATTGGCGAGCTGCCCTTGGGCACGCCCAACAACCTGGTGCCCTTCATCACCCAGACTGCGGCGGGCATCCGCGAGAAGCTGACGATTTTCGGCGACGACTACGCCACCCCCGACGGCACCAACGTGCGCGACTACATCCACGTGGTGGACCTGGCCAAGGCGCACGTAGTGGCCGTGCAACGCCTGCTCGACCGCAAAGCCCCCGACACCGTGGAAACCTTCAACGTGGGCACCGGCCACGGCAACACGGTGCTGGAAGTGGTGCAGGCCTTTGAGCAAGCCAGCGGCCAACAGCTGAACTACAGCATTGGGCCCCGGCGCCCCGGCGATGTGCCCGCCATCTACGCCGACGCCACCAAGGCCGAAACCGTGCTCGGCTTCAAAACCGAAACCTCGCTGCTCGACTCGCTCGCCAGCGCTTGGAAATGGCAGCAAACTTTAGGCTAGGAGGGGGTGCGGTCAGGAATTACTACCTGCCATCCCTCTTGCCTTCTTCCCCCTACCCCCTCACCCCTTAAAAATTATGAAAATTATCATCACCGGCGGGGCCGGCTTCATTGGTTCGCACGTGGTGCGGCTGTTTGTTACGAAGTACCCCGATTATCAGATCATTAACCTGGATGCGCTGACCTACGCGGGCAACCTGGAGAACCTGCGCGACGTGGAAGGGGCCCCCAATTACCGCTTCGTGAAGGGCGACATTTCCGACCAGGCGTTCATCGACGAGCTGTTTGCCCGCGAGGAGCCCGACGCCGTGATTCACCTCGCCGCTGAGAGCCACGTCGACCGCAGCATCACTGACCCCATGGCGTTTGTAAAAACCAACGTCATTGGCACCGTGAATTTGCTGAACGCGGCGCGCAACTTGTGGCAGCCGGGCGGCTACGCCGGCCACACCTTCTACCACGTGAGCACCGACGAGGTGTACGGCTCACTGGACTTCGGCCCCGAGATGTTTACCGAGGAAACCAGCTACGACCCGCGCTCGCCGTACTCGGCCTCCAAGGCTAGCTCCGACCACTTTGTGCGCGCCTGGCACCACACCTACGGCCTGCCCATCAAGCTCAGCAACTGCTCCAATAACTACGGCCCCAACCACTTCCCCGAGAAGCTAATTCCGCTGGCCATCCACCGCCTGCGCACCGGCCAGCCGGTGCCGGTGTATGGCAAGGGCGAAAACGTGCGCGACTGGCTTTTTGTGAAGGACCACGCCACAGCCATCGACGCGGTGTTCCACAACGGCAAGCTGGGCGATACCTACAACATCGGCGGCGTAAACGAGTGGCAGAACCTGAAACTCATCGAACTGCTCTGCGACGTGGTGGACGAGAAGACCGGCCAGGGCCCCGGCACCTCGCGCCAGCTCATCAAGTTCGTAACCGACCGCGCCGGCCACGACATGCGCTACGCCATCGACAGCAGCAAGATCATGAACGAGCTGGGCTGGAAACCGTCCGTCACGTTCGAGCAAGGCTTGGCCCAAACCGTGGACTGGTACCTGGAAAACGAGGAGTGGCTGAACAGTGTGACCAGCGGCGCTTACCAGGACTACAATACTAAGCAATACGCTGGGCGCTAGTGGCCTTTGCTATTGCGCGCGCAGCTAAAGCGCGGCAATCGTTCTTGCCTTGTGCTCAATTTCGTCTTATTTAATTACCAAATCAACGTGTAGAAAAGATTGCCGCGCTTCACTTCGTTGCGCTCGCAATGACAAAAGAAAAATTATGTACGATACTCCTTTCCACGACCGACCGCTGTCGGACACTACGTTTCTCGTCACCGGTGGCGCGGGCTTCATCGGCTCCAACCTGGTGGAATACCTGCTGAAGTACGGCGCCAAAAAAGTACGGACTTTGGATAACTACTCCAACGGCTTCCGCAAAAACCTGGCGATGTTTGAGGTCGACCCGGCCCTGGAAATCGTGGACGGCGACATCCGCAACGCCGAAACGTGCGCGGCCGCTTGCGCCGGCGTCGACGTGGTGCTGCACCAAGCCGCCCTGGGCTCGGTGCCACGTTCCATCAAAGACCCCGTGCTGACCAACGACGTGAACGTGGGCGGCTTCGTGCAGATGCTGACCGCCGCCAAGGACGCGGGCGTGAAGCGCTTCGTATACGCGGCTTCCAGCAGCACCTACGGCGACCACCCCGGCCTACCCAAAGTGGAGGACCGCATCGGCAAGCCGCTCTCGCCCTACGCCGTCACCAAGTATGCCAACGAGCTGTACGCCGACGTGTTTGGCCGCACTTACGGCATGGAAATCATTGGCTTGCGCTACTTCAACATCTTTGGGCCCCGGCAAGACCCGGGCGGGGCCTACGCGGCCGTGATTCCGCTGTTCATCGATGCTATTCTGGAAAACCAGGCCCCCACGTTGAACGGCGACGGTGGCCAAACCCGCGACTTCACCTTCGTGGAGAACTGCGTGCAGGCCAACATCCGCGCCGCCCTCACCACCAACCCGGGGGCCCTAAACCAGGTGTACAACATCGCCGTGGGCGACCGCACCTCGCTGGTGCAGATGTACGACATCCTCCGCGAGGAAGCCGGCTCGGACCTGGCCCCGCAGTTCGGCCCTGACCGCGCAGGCGACATCCGCGACTCGCTGGCCGACATCAGCAAGGCCAATAACCTGCTCGGCTATGCGCCCCAAATCCGCATCCGCGAGGGCTTGCAGCAAACGCTGGACTGGTTCAAGGCCAACCAGGAGTTTATCAAGGAACGCAATTAATTGAACGTCGTGCTGAGCGCAGCCGAAGCATCTCTACTGAGCAACTAATCAGAAGTACTGCCGCAGTAGAGATGCTTCGGCTGCGCTCAGCATGACGTTTTCAAACTTCTTAATACATCCTCTACATCTATGAAAGGTATTATCCTCGCCGGCGGCTCCGGCACCCGGTTGCACCCCCTCACGTTGGCCGTCAGCAAGCAGCTGATGCCGGTGTACGACAAACCCATGATCTACTACCCGCTGAGCATCCTGCTGATGGCGGGCATCCGGGAAGTGCTGATTATCACCACGCCCCACGACCAGGCGCAGTTTAAAAAGCTGCTCGGTGACGGCAAAAACCTGGGCTGCGACTTCCAATACGTGGTGCAGGAGGTGCCTAATGGGCTGGCGCAGGCCTTCGTACTGGGGGCCGATTTCATCGGCCAGGACAGCGTGGCGCTGGTGCTGGGCGACAACATTTTCTACGGCGCGGGCCTGGAAGAGCTGCTGAAGTCGAACAACAACCCCGACGGCGGCGTGGTGTACGCCTATCACGTGCACGACCCCGAGCGCTACGGCGTGGTGGAGTTTGACGCCGACAAGAAGGCCTTGAGCATCGAGGAGAAGCCGGCCAAGCCCAAGAGCAACTACGCCGTGCCGGGCCTGTACTTCTACGACAACAGCGTGGTGGAAATTGCCAAGAACCTGGAAATCAGCCCCCGCGGCGAGTACGAGATTACCGATGTGAACAAAGAGTACCTGCGCCGCGGCAAGCTCAAGGTGGGCATTCTGAGCCGGGGCACGGCCTGGCTCGACACGGGCACCTTCGAGAGCCTGATGCAGGCCGGCGAGTACGTGCGCGTGATCGAGCAGCGCCAGGGCCTGAAGGTGGGCGCCATCGAGGAAGTGGCCTACCGCCAGGGCTTCATCACCGCCGACGAGCTGCGGGCCCTGGCCCTGCCGCTGCGCAAGAGCGGCTACGGCGACTACCTGCTCAACCTGCCCGAGCAGCTGGTGCTGGGCGCGCAATAGGGCCCCGGCCCCAGCTTACGAGTAGCGGCAAGCCGCGGTTTGGCCAGTGCTGAGGCGCGGCCGGGCCGCGGCTTTTCCCTAATTTAGCAAGGCTAAAACGTGTCCTATCTGTTCTGTTCGCCTTTGTTGCGCGCTTTTATGCCCGCGGCGGTATTATTCGCCTAACCTCTATGAAAATTCCCGTTTTTTCTTTTGCCCTGGTAGCTGCCCTGGGGCTAGGGGCCCCGGCTGCGCGCGCCCAGCACGCGCTGTGGGCCAGCAAGGTGACGGCGGTATCGTCGCAGAAAGCAGCGGGTAAGGAAGCATTTTCGCCCGAGCAGGTACTGGGGGCCCCCAATGCTCTGCCGCTGGGCCAGATTAACGACAAGGCTTGGATTCCGAAGAAGGAAGGCCGCGACGAGTTCATCGAAGTGCGCTTTGCCCGCTCGGTGCTGGCCCAGCAGATTACGGTGGTCGAGAACTTCAACCCCGGCTCCGTGACCAAGATCGAGCTCATTGATACCAAAGGCGTGCACCACGATGTGTACACCAACGACAACCCGGGGCCCCTGCCCGACTCGTACCGCACGCTGGAGGTGAAAATTGCCCCGGCCAAGCCCGCCTATCGCACCATCGGGGCGGTGGTACACCTGAACACGGCCAAGGTGGAGGGCGTGAACCAGCTCGACGCCATCGGCGTGGCCGACGTGACGCAGACGATGGTGAAGAAGGACTTCAAGGCCCCCGACGCCGACGCGGCCGGCGTGGCCCGCTTCGACTCGTCGCTCGTGAACCTGGGGCCCTCTGTGAACAGCTCCTCGGTGGATACGCACCCTGTGATTTCGCCCGATGGCCGCACCCTGTACTTTGCCCGCCAGAACCACCCAGGCAACATCGGCGGCAAAACGGACCCGCAGGACGTGTGGTACTCGACCCTGCAAAGCGCCAGCGCCAAGGCCTGGGGCCCCGCCAAAAACATGGGCGGCCCCGTGAACACCGCCGGCTTCCCCAACGGCCTGGCCTCGGTGTCGGCCAATGGGCAGCGCCTGCTGCTACTGGGCCACTACACGCCGGAGGGCCTGATTCCCAAGGGCCCCAGCACGTCGGAGCACCGCCCGGGCGGCTGGTCGCAGCCGGCCGATGTGACCATTGAGGACTTCTACAACAACGACGACGAGCACGCCGACTACTTTCTCTCTACCTCGGGCAAGGCCCTGCTCATGGCCGTGGAGCGCACCGACGGCCTGGGCGAGCAAGACCTGTACGTGAGCTTCCAGAAGCCCAGCCCCCCCGGCCAGCCCGTGACGTGGACGCGCCCCCGCAACCTGGGGCCCAACGTGAACACCAAGAAAGCCGACTTCGCCCCCTTCCTAGCCCCCGATGAGAAGACGCTGTACTTCGCCAGCGAGGGCCGCGGCGGCTACGGCAAGTCCGATATTTTCTATTCTAAGCGTCTCGACGATACCTGGACGAACTGGAGCCCGCCCCGCAACCTGGGCAGCGTGGTGAACTCGCCCGATTTCGACGCCTACTACACCGTGTCGGCGGCCGGCGACGATGCTTACTTGGTATCGGCGCGCAACGGCATGGGCGGCTCGAAGGACATTTTCCGCGTGGCCCTGGCCCCCGCCTTCAAGCCCGAGGCCGTGACGCTGGTGCGCGGCCAGGTGCTCGACGCCGCCACCAAGAAGCCCATTAAGGCCGTCATTCACTACGAAAACCTGCTGACGGGCGAGGAAATCGGCACCGCCGAAACCGACCCCGCCGACGGCTCCTACACCATTGTGCTGCCCAGCGGCGTGCAGTACGGCTACCGCGCCGAGGCCGCCAACTACATCGCCGAAAACGCCAACCTCGACGTGACGGCCCGCGACAAGTACTCGGAGCAAACCCAGGACCTGTTCATGGTGCCCTTCGCGGTGGGCCAGACGGTGAAGCTCAACAACATTTTCTTCCAGCAGAGCAAATACTACCTGCGCACCAACTCCTACCCCGAGCTGGCCCGCCTCGTGCGCATCATGCGCGACTACCCCACGGTGGAAATCAAAATCGGCGGCCACACCGACAACCAGGGCGACCCCGCCCTTAACCTCAAGCTGAGCCTCGACCGGGTGAACGAGGTGAAGAAGTACATCATCAGCAAGGGCATCACGCCCTCGCGCATCACCACCGAGGGCTACGGCGGCGAAAAGCCCGTGGCGAGCAACGACCAGGAAGAAACCCGCGCCCTCAACCGCCGGGTGGAGTTTACAATTACGAAGAAGTAGCCCGGGGCCCTAAGCGCCAAAACGGCCCGCTGCACTTGGTGCGGCGGGCCGTTTCTGTTAGCGTTCAGCTTGCCGAAGCAGCTTATTTATCCTTCTTGGTCAGGTTTTTACCTAGGTCTTCTACTTTTTTGAGGAAGTCGTCGGTGTCGGTGTCGGCGTACACGCCGTAGGCCGACGAGATGGTGCCTTTCACGCCGTCGTTGGCCTCGATGGCGTAGAGAATGGACGTGTCGTCGGGGTTGCTTTCGCCTTCGAAGCGGTAAAAGTCCACGATGGTTACTTCATCGGGGGCGTAGGTCTTCGTAGTGCTCGAATCCATGGTGTGCAAGCGGCCTTCACTCACCGTAAAGTCCTGGTCGTAACCATCTTTGCTCAACTTTTTTTCAACGTTGACGAGCGAGCGTTCTTCTTCTTTGTCTTGCATGGCGCGGGGCATGAGGGGTAAGGGAAAGCCCCGCCGGAAGGGCAGCGGCTACCCGGCTATACGGCCCCCGGGCCGCCCGGGGTTGCCCCGGGGCCCCTAAATCGTTGGGGCCCGGCCTCAGCGCCCGGCGCGGGCCGCGATGGTGCGCTCCAGGCGGTCCACATCAATGCCACCGCAAGCCCCGCAGCCCTTGGCGCAGCCCACCTGTTCTTTCGAGAAGAAGGCCCGCCAAGCCCGGCGGCCCAGGAAAAACAGGGCCCCCAGCACAATGGCGGCCACGAGGATATATTGAACTAGCATAGCGGTTTGAAAACGCCGGGGCCCCAGCAAAAGTTTGCGCCGGGGCCCCAGGCTGCGTTGGGGACGGGGGTGGCGGGGGTGGGAGCTAGTCGCAAAAACCAACTGGATTCAGCGGGCAGCTCCTGCCTTACAGACTGGCTTACAACAGGTAACACTCAGTCCCAGATGCCGTTGCTAGCGGTTAGGATCAGGGGCGCGCCGTCCGTGACTACGATGGTGTGCTCGTGCTGGGCCACAAAGCTGCCGTCCTTGGCCTTCATCGTCCACCCGTCGCTTTGCTCGTGCACGTAGGTGGCGCGGGTGGAGATAAACGTTTCCACCGCCACGACCGAGTGTTTGCGGAACCGCTTGGTATTGAAGCGGTCGTGGAAGCAGGGGATTTCCTTGGGCTCCTCGTGCAGGCTGCGGCCGATGCCGTGGCCCACCAGGTTTTTGATAACGCTGAAGCCCCTTTTCTTGGCTTCCGCCTCGATGAGCCCCCCCACCTCGCTGATGCGGACGCCGCCTTGGATGTGCTGGAGCGCGGTGCGCAATATCTGCCGCGAGGCATCGACCAGCGGCTGGTGGCGGTGCACGTCGGGCCCCAGCACAAACGAGCCGCCGTTGTCGGCCCAGTAGCCGCCGAGTTCGGCCGACACGTCGATGTTGAGCAGGTCGCCTGCTTGCAGCAAGCGCCGGCGCGACGGGATGCCGTGGGCCGCTTCCTGGTTCACGCTGATGCACGTCCAGCCGGGGAAGTTGTAGGTGAGCCGGGGAGCGGATTTGGCCCCCCAGGCCGCCAGCAGGCCGCCCCCGTACTCGTCCAGCTCGTAGGTGCTCATGCCCGGGGCGGCGTAGGCCCGCATCTGCCGCAGCACGGTGCCCACGGCCTCGCTGATTTTCTGGAGCCCGGCTAACTCTACTTCCGAAGTAATTGACATAGCGCTGGTTATGAGTTAATGTTTCAAACCACACCCCTGGTTATCAGCTCACCAGAAGGGCAGCGTACAAAGCCTGGGAGCACATTGCGGGGCCCCACTGGGGCCCTAACTACGCCCAAAACTCCCGAATCGTGGCCTGCATCTCGTCGTGCAGGTGGCCGTTGCTGGCCACCACTTCGCGGCCGAAGAGCGGGTCGCCGTCTTCGAGGAACTGGGTGACGCGGCCGCCGGCTTCGGTGACCAGCAGCAGGCCCGCGGCCACGTCGTAGGAGTTGATGTTGAACTCGAAGTAGCCGTCCATGCGGCCGGCGGCCACGTAGGCCAGGTCGGTAGCGGCCGAGCCCATGCGGCGCAGGCCGTGGGTGCGCTGCATGAAGCTGCCCAGCACCTGCAGGTACTTGTCGAGCTGGGCAAATTTGGTGTAGGGGAAGCCGGTGGCGATGAGCGAGTTGGCCAGTTTGGGGGCCCCGGTTACGTGGATTTGGTTTTCGTTGCAGAAGGCACCGTGGCCCTTGGCGGCGCGGAAGCTCTCGTCGCGGTTGGCCTCGTGCACCACGCCCGCCACCAGCTCGGGGCCGTGGAGCAGGGCCACGCTCACGGCAAACACCGGCAGCGAGTGGATGAAGTTGGTGGTGCCGTCGAGCGGGTCGATGATCCAGGTGAACTCTTGGGTTTCGTCGGGGGCCCCGGCGGTGCCTTCCTCGGTGATGAAGCCGGCGGCGGGCAGGATTTCGCGCAGCCCGGCCACCAGTCGGCGCTCGGCCTCCTGGTCCACGTAGCTCACCATGTCGTGCAAGCCCTTGTTCTCGATCTTGTTGGGGTCGAAGGTTTTGGCTTCGTGCAGGATGAACTGGGCAGTTTCGCGGCAAAGCGCGGCTACTTGGTGCGAAAGGGCGAGGTAATCGGTCATTGGAAAAAACCAGGGATTTTAAGATGCTTTAACGGGTTCCGCGCGGCGCGGCTGCGGTTGGCTTTTGGAATCGGCCACGGCGCGGACGATGACCCAGCCGAGCAGCAGCAGGGCCAGGGCCTGGCAGCCGCGGCCGATGTACTCGCCCACGCGGGTGTAAAAGGTCATTTTATCGTTCAGGTGCACCGTGGCGCGGCTGGCGGCGGGCACCCAGGTGGGGGCCAGCTGGGCCAATTCGCCCTTCTGGTTGATGAAGCCGGTGAAGCCGGTGTTGGCGGCGCGGGCCAGGTCGCGGCGGGTTTCGATGGCGCGCAGGGCCCCCAGGCGCAGCAGCTGGCGGTAGCCGGGCGTGTCGTACCACCAGGCGTCGTTGGTGACCAGGCCCAGTAGGTTGGCCCCGTCGCGCACGTATTGGGCCGTGAAATCGCCGTAGATGGACTCGTAGCACACCAGCGGCCGCACCACCAAAGCGGGGGCGCCGGACACGCGGAACAGCTTGGTTTCGGGCACCGTGCCGTAGCTGCCCACGTAGCCACCCAGGTCGATGTGGCTGATGAGGGCGGTGAGAAACGTCGGCACTTTCTCGACGCCCGGCACCAGCCGCTCCTTGTGGTAGAACTGCATCGGCGCGGCGGGCCCGGCGAGGTAGGCGGCCGTGTTGCACACGTCGTAGTAGCCGAGGTCGTCGCGGTAAACGGCTGTTTCACTGGCTGCTTCCTTGCTCGGGTAGGTCACGATGCTGGTCATGCCCGTGATGAGGGCCACGCCCGGGTGCTGCCCCAGCCAGGCCCGGATGCGCTGGATGCGGGGGTCCAGGTCAACGGTTTTTTCCTGGTAGTGGCCTTGCAGGCTGGTTTCGGGCCAGAGCACGAGCCGGGTGCGGGGCGTGAGCTGCTGGGTGCTGAGCGTCAGGAGCCGCGTGAGCTGTTCGTCGTAGGAAACGAAATTGGCGGCCCCCGCGAACTTCTCGGTGTAGGGGTCCACGTTGGGCTGCACCACCACCACTTCGGCCCCGGGGCCCTGCTCCTGGTAGGTGGCCCCGATGGCGAAGGAGGCCAGCAGCGGCAGCGCAACGGCCAGCAGGGGCATTAAAAGTTTTGGGTTAAAAGTTAAAGAATCGGCCTTGGGGCCCTGGGCCAGCAACTCCCCGCCGCCTTTTAGCTCTTCGCTTTTAACTTTTAACTGCCCGTCAACTATCGCAAAGAAAATCAGCAAGTTCACCACCCACACCCACACCGAGCCGCCGAGGAAGCCGGTGTACTCGTACCACTGCACCCACTGCGGCACGGCGGCAAAGCCGTTGCCCAGCGTGAGCCAGGGCCAGGTAATGTCCCAACGCAGGTGCAGCTGCTCGAAGGCAATCCAGTACACGGGCAGCGTGAGGTAGCCAACCAGGGGCCCCAGGCGCTTCTTGGTTTGGCGGAAGGCCATGAGCGGCAGGCACATGAGCAGCGCGTTCAGCACCACGGCGGCGATGCCGGCGGCCAGGTCGGCGTAGCTCACCCACCAGGTGGTGCTGGCGTTCCAGAGCAGCACAAACAGGTAAGTGCCGGCAAACACGCGGCCCTTGCGGGCTCCCTGCTGCGTGAAGCGGCGCTCCATGAGCAGGTAGGGCACCCAGCCCACAAACAGGCCCAGGGGCCAGAGGGTGGCGCTGGTGGACCAGCCGGTCCAGAGCAGGGCGGCGCCCAGTACGGCCAGCACGGCGGGGTGGGCCCCGGGGCTAGTCTTCGCCAAACTCGTCGGATTCAAAATCGTCGGGGCCAAATTCGTTGGGGTTATTCGCTTCGTTTCCAAGGGAATCGTCTACTTCGTCTTCCTCGCCGCGGGCGTAGCGGCTGGCTTTGCCGGGGCGGGCCGGCGGGGTGGGGTTGCCGGCCACCACCAGCACAATTTCGCCCTTGATGGCGGCCCGGGCCCCAAAATCGGCGGCCAGGCTGGCGAGCGTGCCGGTCACGGTTTCCTCAAACAGCTTGGTGAGCTCGCGGCTGACGGAGGCTGGGCGCTGGGCCCCCAGCACTTCGGCCAGCTGCCCCAGGGTTTTCACCAAGCGGTGCGGCGACTCGTAAAAAATCATCGTCCGGGGCTCGGGCACCAGCTCCAGCAGGCGGGTTTGGCGGCCTTTCTTGACGGGCAGAAACCCCTCGAAGGTGAACCGCTCGGCCCCGAAGCCCGACTTGAGCAGGGCCGGCACCAGGGCGGTGGGCCCCGGCAGGCACTCCACGGCCAGGCCGCGGGCCAGGCACTCGCGCACCAGCAGGAAGCCGGGGTCGGAGATGCCGGGCGTGCCGGCGTCGCTCACCAAGGCCATCTTTTCGCCTTTTTCGAGGCGCTCCAGCAGGCGCGGCACCTGCTGGTGTTCGTTGTGGAGGTGGTAGCTGAGGAGCGGTTTTTTCAGGCCCAGGTGCTGGAGCAGGCGGCCGCTCACGCGGGTGTCTTCGGCCAGCACCAGGTCGGCTTCGCCCAGCACGCGGATGGCCCGCAGGGTGATGTCCTCAAGGTTGCCGATGGGCGTGGGGACGAGGGTGAGGGCGGGGGCGTCGGGCATAAAGCAAAGGTACGGGCGGGCCCCAAGTTGGGGGCCCTACAACCCAAAGGCCCCAACCGTAGTACACCCTACTCCCACCCGTTGCTTTCAACTTTAACCCTAATCGCTATGCCCGTCGACCCGAACAACCGCCCCATACGCGTCATCAACGACGACACCACCGACGAGGAAATGCGCGCCGGCCACCACATTCCCAACGCCGACCCGCCCAAGAACGAGGCCGCCCGCGGGGGCTTCGGCAACCGCGACGGCAAGCAGGGCTTCGGCTCCGACACGGCTGGCGGCTCGACGGCCCTGGGCGTGAACGAGAACGCCGACGACATGGCGCCCCCCGCCGACAACATGCGCTCGGACGACGAGGGCCGCGCCGACCGCGCCAACCAGGACCTGCCCGCCCGCGCCACCTACGACGACGACCCCGACCTGGTGGCCGTGCACAACGCCGGGGGCCCCGTGGACGAGCTCGACGCCGACGACCGCCGCAAGGGCCCCGACGAGATGGAAAACCCCAAGTCGAACGTGGGCATGGGCGAGATGGAGCCCAAGCCCCTCAAGCCCATCACCGGCACCGATACCAACGCTGAGCTGACCGACTTCAACGCCTCCGACACGGCCATCGACCAGTAGCTTTTCTTAGTTGTCAGCTGCTCGTTGTCAGTTGTTGGTTCGTTCTGATGGACAATTACTAACTGAAAACGAGCAACTAACAACCGACAATTAACTTCTCCCACCTAACTCACTTCTGCCATGCCTACCCACCACAACAACCAGAAGGACAGCGAGAACCCCGACAAGCGTAACCTCGAAGGCCACCACAAGGCCGACGCGCTGCCGGTGGATGATTTCAGCGAAGCCAAGGAAGACCAGTTGGAACAGGATGCCCTGGACGCCGGCATCACCCACCCCAACCGCGGCCACGACAAACCCAACATTGATAAGCCGGCCTACGACTAATGTTGCGGCTTAAAAGCGAAAAAGGGGCCCCGCGCTACGTAGCGCGGGGCCCCTTTTGTGTTGAATAACCCTTTGTGTTTTACCTAACCGTCGGAACCTCAGCCGATCAGCTCCGCCACAATTTTGGCCGAGAGCAGGCACAGCGGGATGCCGCCGCCGGGGTGCACCGAGCCGCCGCAGAAGTACAGGCCGCTGAGGCGGCCCGAGAAGTTGGGGTGGCGCAGGAAGGCCGCCAGCGGGTTGTTGCTGGAGCTGCCGTACAGGGCTCCGCCGAACGACGACGTGTCGGCGGCAATGCCGGGCGGCGTCCAAATTTTTTCGGCTTTTATGAGCGGCTCGATGGCCACGCCCAGGGCCCCCGACAAGCGAGTGAGCACGAGGCGGCGCGTTTTTTGGGTGAGGGCGTCCCAGTCCTGGCCTTCGTCGTGGGGCACATTCACCATCACAAACCAGTTTTCGTGGCCGGCCGGGGCGTCGGCAGGCGTCTTTTTGGATGTGACGTTGACGTACACCGTCACGTCGTCGCCCACGGTTTTGCCTTCGAAAATGGCCTTAAATTCCTGCTGGTAATCGCTGGAAAAGAAGATGTTGTGCAAGTCCAGCTCGGGAAACTCCCGGGCGATACCCCAGTAGAAAATCAGCGCCGAGGAGGAGCGCGGCTGGGCCAGCGTGCGCTCGGGCGCGGGCTGGGTGGGCAGCAGGCGGCGGTAGGTGGGCACCACGTCCATGTTGCTCACCACCTGGCCGAAATCGTACACGTCCTGCGCCGTGCGCAGGCCCGTGACGTGCTTGTCGGCCACGAGAATTTCCTCCACCGGCTCGTTGAACCGAAATTTTACCCCAAATTCCTCAGCCAAGCGGTGCAGGCTTTCGGCAATGGCGTAGATGCCGCCCACCGGGTAAAACGCGCCGATGCCGTGCTCGAGGTGCGGAATCATGCTCAGCGTGGCGGGGGCTTGGTAGGGGTCGGAGCCGTTGTAGGTGGCGTAGCGGTCGAAGAGCTGCACCAGGCGCGGGTCGGCGAAGGCCTTGGCGTGGCGCTGGTGCATGGTGCCAAGCAGGCCCAGCGCCGGCAGGGCCCCCACGGCCTTCAGCGTTTCGGGGCTGAAGTAGGTGCCCGCCTTGTGCAGCGACTTGTGTAAAAACGTGCCCGCCGTGGCGTCGTACGCCCGGCCGCTGCGCGCCAGAAACTGCGTGACGGCCGCCGCCGGGGCCCCCAGCTTCTCCTCCACCTCGGCGGCAAACTGGCCCGCTTCGGCCCAGGCCGCCAGGCGCGTGCCGTCGGCGAAGAAGTAGTTGGTAATCGGGTCTAGTCGCTCGTAGCGGAAGTAATCGGCCGGCGCGCGGTGGGCCAGGCGGAACACGTCGTCCACCAGCTGCGGCAGGGTGAAGAGCGAGGGGCCCGCGTCGAAGCGGTAGCCGCCGGGCAGCTCAAACTGGTGCATTTTGCCGCCAAACGAGGGCCCCGCCTCGAACACCGTGACGGCGTGCCCCGCCACGGCCAGGCGTGCGGCCGCGGCTAGCCCCGCCACCCCCGCGCCAATCACGGCCACGGGCTGCCGCACGGGCGCTCGGTTTTTCTGTTGTGTCTTCACTGCCTTGCCAACCGCGGGCCCGGGGGTAAAAGTTTGGGCCCCGGGCCTGAAAATGCGGGTTACCTTCGCGGCAGGTTACCGCTGCTTCGATTTTTCTAAATCAACCAGCGGCCGGTTTCGGGCCTTCGGGCCGGAATGAAAAGGGAATCGGGTGCAACTCCCGAACAGACGCGCTACTGTAAGTGCCACCCCGGCCGGGGCCCCTAGTTTTCCATTGGCCAGCCCCCGGGCGGCTGAGAAGGAAGGGCGCCGGCGGCACAAAGTCAGGAGACCTGCCGGCCGCCATTTGATGCTTCCCTCGCGTTTTGGGGCCCCGCATCAGGTTTGGCACCGCCGGCACGCCGGCTTCCGCACCCCGGCAGCCGGGGCCGGCGCGGCCGCGCCTGGGCACGCGCACCACTGGGCAAGGAAGCAAGAAAACGGGCCAGCGCCCGCCGCTTTTCCACCTCATGCTCAGCTTCATGCAAGCCCTCGCCGACCAGATTGCCCGCGCCGAAACGCGCATCTTCAAAGCCGTTTTCCCCGGCACCACCAATCACTACGACACGCTCTTTGGCGGAGCCACGCTGCATATGATGGACGAAGTGGCCTTTATAACGGCCACCCGCTTCTCGCGCCTCAAAATGGTCACCGTTTCGTCCGACCGGGTCGATTTCACCCACCCCATTCCCGGCGGCACGCTGGTCGAGCTCATCGGCAACGTGGTGCGCGTGGGCAATACTAGCCTGCAAGTGCGCGTCGAGCTCTACGTCGAGCAGATGTATTCCGAGGAGCGCCTGCTGGCCGTCACCGGCTCGTTCACCTTCGTCGCCGTGGACGACAACCGCCGCCCCACCCCCATCCGGCCGGTGGTGGCGGCGCTGTAAAAAACCAGGGCCCTCTGCTCTCGCTGAGTGCGAAGAGCGAGGGCCCTGGGTTTTGTTGCGCGGCCCGCGGGTCGCTCCGTTTCATTCGGCTATTCTACGGCCAGCACCAGTCCTTTCAGGTACGCGCCTTCGGGGTGGAAGAGGCTCACGGGGTGGTCGGCGGGCTGGGTGAGGCGGTGCAGGATGCGGGCGGGGCGGCCGGCCTCAATGGCAGCGGCCAGCACAGCGCCCTCAAACAGCTCGGGGCTAACCACTTGCGAGCAGCTGAACGTGAAGAGCAACCCGCCCGGCGCCAGGTGCGCAATGCCCGAGGCGTTGAGGCGCTTGTAGCCCATGAGGGCGGCGTGCCGGGCCCCCATATGCTTGGCGAAAGCGGGCGGGTCGAGCACGAGCAGGTCGTACTCGGCGGGGTGGTTTTTGAGGAAGCCAAGCACGTCGTCGGCGTAGGCGGCGTGTCGGTCGGCGTGGGGCGCCAAGGCGGCGTTGCGCTCGGTGAGGGCAATGGCTTTCTTGCTCGAATCGACGGAGTGCACCACCTCAGCCCCGGCGGCCAGCGCGTACACCGAGAAGCCACCCGTGTAACAGAACGTGTTCAGCACGCGGCGGCCGGCGGCGTAGCGCGCCAGCAGGGCCCGGTTGTCGCGCTGGTCGATGAAAAAGCCAGTTTTTTGGCCCGTCTCCCAATCGATGGCAAACTGGTGGCCGTTCTCGGTCACGAGGTGCTCGGTGCCGGTGCTTTCGCCGAACAGGTAGCCGTTTTTCGCATCCGGCACGGCGTTGCCGGGCACGGTTTCGGCGCTTTTATCGAAGATGGCGCGCAGCTTATCGCCGAACACAACGCGCAGGGCATCAGCAATTTCGGGGCGAGCACGGTACATACCCACGCTGTGCGCCTGCACCACGGCCACGTCGCCGTACACGTCGATGATGAGGCCGGGCAGGCCGTCGCCCTCGGCGTGCACTAGGCGGAACACGTTGGTATCGGCCGCGCCGGTGAGGGCCAGGCGCTGGCGCAACTGGTAAGCATTGCCCAGCTTCCGCACCCAGAAATCGGGCGTCGGCAACTCAGCTTCGGCACCGAAATCGAGCATGCGCACGGCGATGGAGCCGCCGCCCGAAAAGTGGCCCACGCCCAGCAGCTCGCCGTCGGCAGCTTCCACGCGCACGGCGTCGCCTTCGCCCGCCTCGCCCTTGAGGCGGGCAATGGCCCCCGAGAAAACCCAGGGGTGGCGGCGGCGCAAGGAGTGGTCTTTTCCGTTTTTGAGGACGAGGGTGGCGGGCGAAGTCGGGTAGCTCATAGGCCCGCAAAGGTACGCCCTACCGGAACCAGCGCCGGTAAATGGGCTTGCGCCAGGCAAACTGCGCCCACATGGCCGGGTAAATCAGCACGTCCAGGGCCCTAAAAGCGGTGCGGTACTCCAGGTTGTCCACAATGATGCTGCCGCCCCGGGGCCCCGGCTCGATAAGGTGGCGATGCTTCCAGTAGCGCAGCGGCGGGGGCAGCCGCTGGCCCTCGTCCACGAAGTAGTGGGTGCCGTCGGGCCGCACGCCGTCGTCGGTGATGAGGGACGTCCAGGGCAGCTTTTTGATGCCCGTGTTCAGCTCAATTTCCACCACGTCGCCGGTGCGGCTGCCGTCGTAGCGCACCAGCTTCAGCTTCGGAAACGGCGGGGCCAGCGCCAAAAACAGCTCGCGGGTGAAGCCCGCCATTACCTGGGCAGGGCCCTGGCCCACAGCAGTACGAAGGATGACGCGCATACCCGGGCTTACGCCGGGGCTCAGGTTTGGTTGGCAGCCAGGGCCCCACCTAACTTGCCAGCCACCTTTGCCGCCGCGCCATGTTCGACACTGACCACTTGCCCGGCCGCACCCTGCGCACGGCCGCGGGCCGCGAGTACCTGTTTTGCAGCGGCACCGGCTACCTGGGCGTGGCCCGCAGCCCCGCCTTCGCCGCCCTGCTGGCCGAGGGGCTGGCCCGCTACGGCACCAACTATTCCAGCTCGCGCGGGTCGGGCATCCAGCTGCAAATCTTTGCCGAAGCCGAGGCGCACCTGGCCGCCTGGGCGGGCACGGCGGGGGCCCTCACGGTATCGTCGGGCTACCTGGCGGGGCAAATGGCAGTGGCTGCCCTGGCCGGCGCCGGCCGCTTCGAGTATGCGCCCGGCACCCACCCGGCGGCCTGGCTGGCGGGCCAGGCCGCGCCGGTGCCCCCGGGGCCCCACACCGCGTGGGCCGTGCACCTACTGGCCCGCCTGGCCGCCGAAGTGCCGGGCCCGGTGGTTATCGTCAGCAACTCGCTCGACCCGCTGCGGCTGGAACCCTACAATTTTGCCTGGGCCGCCCACCTGCCCTCCGACCGCCCCGTGACGCTGCTGCTCGACGACTCGCACGGCCTGGGCCTGACCGGGCGCGGCGGGGCCGGCATCGCCACGCGCCTGCCGCGGTTGCCGCCGCATGTGCGGCTGGTGGTGGTCAGCTCGTTGGGCAAGGCGCTGGGGGTGCCAGCCGGCGCGGTGCTGGCCGATGCGGCGTTCATTGCCCAGCTGCGGGGCTCTGCCTTTTTTGGGGCCAGCTCGCCGGCGGTGCCGGCCTACTTGTGGGCGTTTTTGGCGGCCGAAAAGGCGGGGCTGTACGCCGAGGCGCGGCAGCGGCTGGGGGCCCGGGTGGCGCAGTTTGCCGCCGCCGTGGGGCCCCTGGGCTTGTTTCGCCACCAGCCAGGCTTCCCGGTATTCTACACCGAGGCCAACGCACTAGCCCCTTTTTTGGAAGCGCGCAGCATCGTGGTTTCCAGCTTTGCCTACCCTACCCCGGCCGATGCCTGCATTACCCGCGTGGTCCTCAACGCCCTGCACACCCCGGCCGACGTGGCGCAGGTGGCCGCCGCCTGCCAGGCTTTTGCCGCGGCGCGCTAGGGGCCCAGCGGGCCGGCTCACAGCAGCAGCACGTCGATGCGGTGGGCGTGCACCTGCTGGAGGCCTTCAGACCACACGAACACGGTGAAGTTGCCGTCCTGGGAGGCCACCAGCGCCAAGGCGTCGCGCTGGTCGTGCACAAACTGGGCGGCGGCCAGGTGGCGCGTGCCGCCGTTCTGGGCCGGGTGGGTGCGCAGGGCGGTGCTGCCCAGCACGGGCTCGGTCACGATGAGGTGCTCGACGGGCCGGCTGTGGGCGGCGCGCGTCACCTTGGCACCGAAGGCCAGCAATTCGTAGTCCTGGCTGATGACGGTGGCCCCATCGACGGCCGTGAAGCCGCCCACGATTTCGATGGCCCGCAGCGTGGCCTCGGGGCCCTCGGGGCCGGCCTGGGCCAGCGCGGCCGTAATGCCCGGGTAGGCCGGCAGCACCGGGTAGCTCAAGGGCTGCACCACCGAGCCTTCCCAGCGCGCCGAGCCGGGCGGCACCACCAGCACCAGGCCGCCGCGGCCGTGGGCCCGCATGGCCGAAGCCAGCTCCACCAGCACGTCGATGGTGGTGGCGCCCACCGGGGCCGGGATGCTGGGCAGCGACGCCCGCAGCTCCGGGTACTCGTCCAAGCCCAGGTTTTCTTCGTCCACGATGCGCACCTGGTCGCCGCTCAGCACGGCCACGTTCACAAACTTGCCGAAACCGTCGGCCCGGCGGTGCTTCACCACCAGCAGGCCCGGCTCCACCACTTCCACCACGAAGCACACCGGCGGGATGCGCGTGGCGGCCCCCCACAGGTACAGGCCGTCGTCGTCGTGCCACACGCCCAAGTGCACGCCAGGATGCTCCACGGCCGGGGCCAACTTAATGAGAGCCTGGGGCGTAAGCCGCGGCCGGTGCCCAAACACCAGGGGCCCCGCAGCGTCGGTAGGAGGCAGCAGCGCCAGCGAGATGCGCGGCGGCCGGCCCTCTTCGCGCCGCAGGCTGGCCCAGAACGCCACGTCAATCACCACCTCCATGAGGCCAGCTGGCGGCACCTCGCCTAGCTCGGCCCCCAGCTGGCGGGCCGCCGCCAGGTGCTGCAAAAAGTGGTTTTCGAGGGCGGGGGCCACCATGCGGGCGGCCAGGTAAGTGGGTTCGGAAAGCATATCGGTTGAGGGGGCCAGTGGGACCCCAGGAGGCATAGCAACCGCGGGGGCGAGCCCGGGGTTTGAGTGGTTCTAGTAGGGCGGGCCAGCGGCGTTACTGTTCATCTCACCAACCCGTTGCCGGGGCCCCGGGGGCAGCGGCTTTTAGCTCGAACTGCGACAGGCGTCCGCCGTCGTAACGGCTGCCCCAAAAGATGAGGCGACCATTTTCGAAGCGCGCCGCCAGGGCCCCACCCGTTGGCGCGTACTCGCCCGTCAGGCGGTCAGTAACGTAAAAAAGCGGGGCGTAGCTGCTGATGTCGTACGCGGACGCCGAAGGCAGCGCCTGGCACGCCACGCACTCCACCTTCCAGATGCCCGCCGCTTGGTTGCCGGTGGCGTCGTCCTCAATGTTGCTGTGGTAGTCAAACGTACCGTTCGCGCGCAGTGTCAGCTCGGCGTAGGGCGTGGGTCGCCGGCGGCCTTCTACGCCCTGGCTGTACGGCTGGCCCGCCACCAGCACGGTGGTATCGGGCAAAGGCCAGTTGGCTTTCGAAAGGCGGTGCACCAATTTTGGGTAGGGCTTGCTTCGCAGCAGGGTATCAGCCAAGAAGTAACGGCCCGGAGCCCGGCTTTGCAGGGCAACTTTCTGGGTTTGCAAAGCCCCCCACCGCTGCCCTTCTTGGTCGCTTTGGTAAAGGTATTGCCCCCCTTTTCCCGCCGCCAATAGGCCCACCAACGCAACAGGCAGCAGCAACCTCACCGCTTCCAGCCGCTGCGCCCACGGCAGGGGCCCCGGGGCGGCCCGCAAGTTGCGCCACCCCCGCAGCCCGTCCCGCGCCAGCACCCACAGCACCGCGGCAGCGCCAAGCACGCCAAGCCCCACGACGATCATCAGACCAATCATGAACGCCTGAAAAAAGGCCGAATCAACGAACTCTAGCAGGAACGGACGCACGAAGCAGGGATTATGATGGCTCAAGGCAACTCCTGGAGGGCCCCAGCAATTGCCAGGGCCCCCACCCTACCCCAGCAGCTCCTCGATATCGGCCCGCGTCAAAGTTTTGATAACCGCTTCGTCAGTAGCTATCAACTCGCTGACCAGGTTGAGCTTGCGCTGTTGCAGGGCCAGGATTTTTTCCTCCACCGTGTGCTGGGTAATGAACTTGTACACGAACACCGGCCGCTGCTGGCCGATGCGGTGGGCCCGGTCCACGGCCTGGGCCTCCACCGCTGGGTTCCACCACGGGTCGAGCAGGAACACGTAGTCGGCGGCGGTAAGGTTAAGGCCCACGCCGCCAGCTTTCAGGCTGATGAGGAAGATTTGCAGCGCGTCGTTTTCTTGGAAGCGGGCCACCTCGGCGGCCCGGTCGCGGGTGTTGCCGTCGAGGTAAGCGTAGGGCAGCTGGCGCTCGTCGAGGGCGGCGCGCACCAGGGCTAGGTGTTGAACAAACTGACTAAACACCAGCACTTTATGCCCTTCGGCCACCACGTTGCGCACCATGCGCAGCACCTCGCGCAGCTTGCCCGACTCGTGGGTGTAGGTGGGGTCGGCGAGGTGCGGGTGGTTGGCCATCTGGCGTAGGCGCGTGAGGCCCTGGAGCAGCAGGAACTGCGTGCTGGCGGGCCCGTGCTCGTCGAGGTTTTGCAGGATTTTGTTGCGGTAGAAGCTCTTGGTTTCCTCGTAGGCCTGGGCCTGCTCGGGCGTCATGTCGCAGTAGCTGAGCTGCTCAGTTTTTGCCGGCAACTCTTTGGCTACTTGCTCCTTGTGGCGGCGCAGGATAAACGGCTTGATGAGCGCGTGCAGGCGGCGCGTGCGGCCCTCGTCGCGGTGCTGCTCGATGGGCTTGAGAAATTCCTTGCGGAAAAACGCCTGCGTACCCAGCAACCCGGGGTTGATGAACGACATCTGGGACCATAAGTCCATCGTGCTGTTCTCCACCGGCGTGCCCGTGAGGATGAGCCGGTGCTTGGAGTGCAGCTGCCGTACGGCCTGCGAGGTGGTACTCGACGGGTTTTTGATGGCCTGCGACTCGTCCAGAATCACGTAGTCGAACTTGTAGCTGGCCAGCAGCTCGGCGTCCAGCCGCACGATGCCGTAGCTGGTCAGCACCACGTCATAATCGGCAAACTGGGCCACGTCCTTGTTGCGGTAGGTACCCGTGTACACGAGCAGCCGCAGGCCAGGCGTAAATTTCTGCGCTTCGTTCAACCAGTTGTACACCAGCGAGGTAGGCAGTGCCAGCAGCGATGCCGCGCCCTGCGCTGCCCCGCTCTCTGCCCGCTGCTGGAGCATGGCCAGCGTCTGCACCGTCTTGCCCAGCCCCATGTCGTCGGCCAGGCAGCCGCCAAAATGGTAGTCCTGCACGAAGCGCAGCCAGTTGTAGCCGGCCTTTTGGTAGGAGCGCAGCTCGCCGCGAAAGCCCACGGGCAGCGGGTGGTCCTCCACCTCGGCAAAGTCGCGCAGCTTTTCCAGCTTGCGGCCCAGCGTCACGGTGGCCAGCTCGTTGCTCTGCAAATCGGCCACGAGGGCGAGGTGGTGGCGGCGCAGCGACAGGGTTTCGTCCTGCTCCTCGGCAAAGGCAAATAGCTCCAGGTAGTCGGTAAACCAGGCTTCGGGGATGATGGCCACCTGGCCGTTGGGCAGCCGGAACTCGCGCCGGCGCTGCAAAATGTGCCCCCGCAGCCGAATGAACGGCACCGCAATATCACCGAAGTACACCGTGCCCCGCACGTCGAACCAGTCGCCGGCTTCCTGAATGCCCAGCTCGACGCGCACAGGCCCCAAAAAGTAGGGCTGGCTGGCCCCGGCGGCGGGCTCCACGGCAAAGCCCTCGGCCACCAGTGCCTCCGCGTTGTCGTGCAGCCACTGGAAGGCAGTGGCCCGGTCAAGTTCTGCGCGGCCGTCGGGCAGGGCCAAGCCGCGGGCGGCCAGGGCGGCCAGGGCGGCGCGCTCTTCGTCGGCGCTGCGCAGCAAGCGGTGGAAGGTATAGCTGTCGGCAGTTTGCTCCAGGCGCACACTCACGCGCTTGCCGGGGTCGAAGGGCACCTGGGCATCGCCGTAGCGGAAGCCCAGGTGGAAGTACAGGCGGTCGGTGCTGGGCGCGGCGGCGGGCTTGGGCTGGGGCACGCGGCCGCGGCGTGGGGGCCCCGGGGGCCGTTCGGGCACCTCGGGCAGGGCCCCGGCGGGCGGCACGTCGCTGAAAGTAAGGCGCGGCTGGGCCCGGTAGCGGTCCGTGACGACGGCGAAGCCCACGCCGCGGGCGTGCACATCAAACGCTTCCATGAGCGGGGCCACAAACTTCTGGAAATAACTGGCCTCCACCTGCCGGGGCACCACAATGAACTTCTTGTTGAGGAACGGCTGGAGCTTGCGGCCGTCCACGTCGTTGTGGAACGAGTAGATGATGCCATCCAGCAGCAACCAGGCCGGCTGCTGGCATACCAGTAGGGCCCCCTTGTACTGGAAGTCCAGCTTCTGGTTTTGGTACTGGATGGTAGGGAAGTAGTGCGTGCCATCGTCGTTGCGCCGGAAGTGGAACAGCACCGAGGCCGGCACCGGGGCCAGCGCAATTTCGCGCCAGGTGGGCTCGCCGTCGCGCCCCATGATGAACACTTGCTTGCCGTGCAGGCGGGCCAGCACGGCGGCCATGCGCGTTTGCACATAGCGCGCCACGGCGTCTTGCAGCGGCTTGTCGCCCTTGTCGGGATTGTACGTTTTCAGAAAAAAGTCGGCCGCCGCGATCTTGCGGGGCCAGAATTCCTTGATGACTGCTTCTTGCTGAAGCTGGTCGCAGAGCTCAATCAGCTCAAAATCAACCGCATCAAGGCCACAGGCAAACTCGGGCGCATTGCGGGCCGAGGCCGTTTGGTGCAGCAGCGTAAGTTGGCCCTTGGGCCCGCGCTGCACCAAGTAGGCCGCAAATAAGTGGCCCAGGAACTCGTGCTCGAAGAGCGAGTAAACAATCTGAAAAGGTTCGGTAGACGATACTTTCATAGGCGGCCACGGGAGGGCGCAAGTTAGGGCCCCGCGTGGGTTCGCACCGCATATTTTTTGGACTTTATCGCGCCGAAAAATGGATTAGGGCCCTATTGCGGAGCTTGCGAGGCCTTACGGCCGGCCCGGCCTACAGGTTATCGCGCAATACCAGGCGGCCGGCGTTCAGGGCGGGCCGGATGCTCACGGCCAGCGTGATAAGCACAATGGCCAAGCTCGTGAGTAGAATATCGGACAGCTTCATCTTCACCGGGTACGCATCGACGATGCTCGTGGCCATGCCCATGCTTACCAGCCCAAACCGCTGCTGGGCCCAGCAAATGCCTACACCCAAAACAAGCCCCACCACCGCGCCCACCAGCGCCACAATGGCCCCCACGCCCAGGAAGGTTTTGCGCACAATCTCCTCCGTTGCGCCCATCGCCATCAGCACGGCAATGTCCTTTTTCTTGTCAATGACCAGCATCGAGAGCGAAAAGAAGATGTTGAGCGAGGCAATGAGCAGGATGAAGGCGAAGGTGATGAACACGAACAGCTTCTCAATTTTGATGGCCTTGAGCAGGCTCACGTGCTGCTCGTCGGAGTCGAGCACCGTAAACTGGGGCCCCAGCTTGTCGCGCAGCTCCTGCTTCACGGTCTCAACCTTAAAGCTGTCGCCCACCTTCACGTAGAGGCCCGTGCGGCGGCTGCCGTAGCCCAGCAGGCGCTGGGCAAAGCGCAGGGGCACAAACACGTAGCTGTCGTCCATGTGCTGCTCGATGAGGAACACGCCCCCGGCCTGCAGGTTCTCCTCGTTGAAGGCCTTGCTGGGGTCCATGCTCAGGGTTTTGCCGGCGGTGTTGCGCGGGTAGAGCATGCGCATGGGCGTGAGGCCGTTTTTGAGCGTCACGCTGAGCTCGTGCTGCACGCCGGCCCCGATGAGGGCAAAGTCGATGCTGTCGTGGTAGAGGCGGTGGTCGCCCTCGCGGATGCTGGCGTCGATGCCGCTCTGGCCGAAGTAGTTTTCGCTCAGGCCGCGCATCTTCACCACCATCCGGCGGTCGTGGTATTGCAGCAGGGCGTTGTCCTCAATTACCTGCGTGAGCAGGGCCACGCCGGGCGTGGCCTGGATGCGCTGCAGCAGCGGCGCATTGACGACAAAGGACTTGCCCTTGGTGGCCGTGATGACAAGGTTGGGGTCGGATTTGCCGTAGAGGGTGCGCACCAAGTCTTCGAGCCCGTTGAAGACCGAGAGCACGATGATGAGCGACATGGTGCCCACCGCCACCCCAATCATCGAAATGTTGGAGATGATGGAGATGATGTTGCGCTTTTTCTTCGAGGAAAAGTAGCGCCGGGCAATGAGGAAGGGAACGTTCACGGAGTCGGATTAGCCGGCTTTGCGGAGAAAGCCGTCCATGAAGTCCTCCAAGCGCTTGAGGCGGGTTTCGTGCTGTTTTAACACGACATCAGACAATTCTTTGATGTCTTTCTTCATGCCCCGGATTTCATCTAAAAAAATGATATTGAATTGGTCCTGGCGCTCGTTGAATTTCTCCTGGCGCTCATTGAACTTCTCCTGGCGGTCCGTCCATTCCAGCAGGCGCTGGTTGAATACGCTTTGCTGCTGCTGAAACTTCTGGTTGTCTTGCCGGGCACTGCGCTGCTCTTGCACCACTTGCAGCAATAGCTCGTTGGTCGTAGCGGCCCGCGCCTCCTGCTGCTCCGTCCGGTTCAACAGCGCATCCATAAAAATCTGAAAGTTGCTGGGGTCCATCAAGCGGGGCGGCAAACGGTGGTCGGAACGAAACGAAAGCAAGATACGGGCTTTTGCCCACGGCGGCGAGGGCCCCGGGGCCCTATTTCCAGGCTTTCACAATCAGGCCTGTGCCCGAATCGTGGGCCGAGCGGGCGTCGAGCCAGTTCAGCACCAGGCAAAAGGGAAACACGACGGCGTAGTAGAACGGCAGCAGCACGAAAAACAGCCGCGACTTGCCCAGCATCAGGATGGGGTACTTCATGCTCAGGCGCCACGATACCTGGCCGGGCTCGCCGTAACTGTAGCGGGCCTCGATGCGCTCGAAGCCAGCCGTGCGCAACTTCTGCTGGATTTCGTGGATGTTGTAGCCGTCGCGCACGTGCTCCTCGATGAAGCTGGTTTCGGCGTCGTCGTGCACGTCGGAGCCGCCTTGGTCACTGGGCGTGGAGATGAGCAGCATCCCGCCGTCCTTCAGCGAGGCGTGGATGTTGCGGAACACCTCCACATCCTCCACAATGTGCTCCATCACGTCCACGGACAGGGCCAGGTCGAAGCTATTAGGCTCTTGGTACAGCACCAAGTCTTGCACGGCAAACTGCACGTTGGGTCGCCCAATCTGGCGAAAAAAGCGGTTCGAGTCGGCGACCTGCTCCTCCTTAACATCCACGGCTAAGATGTGCCAGGCCCGGCCCAGGCCACTCAGCCAGTAGCTGTACTGGCCATAGCCGGCCCCCGCGTCGAGGATGTTCAGCGGCTCTTGGGTGCGGCCCCGGGCCCACTGGCGCAGCTCGCGGTGCACGTGCCAGGTGCGTAGCAGCAGCAAATCGAGCAAGTGGTAAAACAACCGGCGCAGGCCCGGGGTGCGGTTGAACACCTCGCCGAGCGTCTTCTTAATCGGGTCGTAGTACAAGGACGGTGAATGAGCGAATGAGTGAATGAGTGAATGGTCAAACGCGTAAACGAGCGCAGGCCGCAGGGGGCCCTCCGCTCGTTTACGCATTCACTCATTCACCTTTGAACAGGCGCGGGCGTGGCGCGGGCAACTCGCCGGGGCCCTCCCCGGCGTCGGGAGCCGCCGGCGGGGCGGGCGGGATGTGCAACTGGCCAAGCACGCCGTCCATGTGCGCGGCGTAAGCGGCGCTGTCGTCGTGGAAGAAGGTGAGCTCGGGCACCACGCGGGCCGTTTTGCGGATGCGCTTGGCCAGGGCCTGGCGAATCTCCTTGGCACTGTCGCGCACCAAGGCTAGGCGGGCATCGGCGTCGTTGCCCAGCAGCAGGCTCAGGTACACCCGGGCCTGGCCCAAGTCGGGCGTCATCTTCACTAGGCTGATGCTTGGGGCCAGCCCGCCACCGAACAAGTGCGGCAGGTCGCGCTGCAACACGGAGGCCAGTTCCTGCTGGAGCAGGCTGGCCATTTTTTGCTGTCGTTTGCTTTCCATATAGTTTGCAAAGGTACGCCCGCGGGAAGCCAGCCCGAACGCCGTTGCGCAACGAAGCTGTAACCCCTGGCCGCAACCAGTGGGGGCCCCACCGGGTGGCGAATACCTTTGTCGGAACAATTCCACTCTTCTTTTTCACTTTTCGCCGTGCTGCGCTTTTTCCGGGGCTCGTTGCCCGCCCAACTGCTGGGACTGCTGGCCCTGCTGCTGGCCCTGCGTCTGCCCTTGCTGGCCCTGCAAGGCCTGCCCCTCACCGGCGGCGAGCTAGGGGCCCTGTTGGTGGGCGAGCGGGTGCACGGCGGGGCCCTGCCCTACCGCGACCTATACGACGGTACGGCGCCGCTGGTATCGTATTTATTCGGCGGACTCGATTGGTTAGGCACCCGGCCGGTATTCCTATACCGGGCCCTGGCGCTGGTCATGCTGCTGCTACAAGCCCTGCGCCTCAACTTCGTGCTCGACCGAGCCGACGCCTTTCCTGACCGCGGCTACTTGGTGGCCCTCGTGTACTTGGTGGTAAGCTGCATCAGCACCGACCTCGATGCACTATCACCGCTGTTAGTAGGGCACACCTTTGTAGTGTTCGCTCTCAGCGCCCTTATCCCGACCTCACGCGAGGGCTATGACAACCGCCGCCTATTCCGAGCCGGTTTTTTGGTGGGGTTAGCCGGCTTGTGCTACCTGCCGCTGGTATTATTTGCGGGCGTGGGGCTGTTTGCCGTTATCATCTTTGCGGCCAACGCGTTTCGCAGCTTTTTGCTATTGCTGTGCGGGTTACTGTTTCCCTACGCAGTGGTGGCCACGTATTTTCTTTATGCCGGGGCCCTGCCCAACTTTGTGCAGTTTCACCTCGAACCGGGCTGGCACAGCTTCCGCGCTGGGGCCCCCAGCGGATTGCCGTTGGCTTTGCAATTGCGGCTGCTGGCCCTGCCAGCAGCGGTGCTGCTACTCGCCGTACTGCGGGGGCTGGGCGCACCACTAGGCCCCGTTTTTCAGGCCAAATTCCGGCAGCTAATGGTAGCTTGGCTGCTAACCGCGCTGCTAATATTGGCGGGCGGCGGGGGTACTGCCCCCGGGGCCTTGGTACTGCTCTTACCGCCGTTGGCGTACTTCAGCCTATTCCTATGGCAAGCCGGCCGGCCAGCCTGGGCCCCTGAAGTGACTTTCCTAGTGCTCTTGGCTGCCGTGGCGGTAGTACGATACCGGTCCCTGGTGCCCGGCCTCGAAACCGTATTACGCTTGCCTGCCGAAAGCAGCTTCGCCCTCCGCCCCGATCCGGCTTTATCCGACTTGCGTAACCACCGCGTACTCGTACTGGGCCCCGACCGCCGCGCCTACCTCACCAACACTTCAGCCACACCTTACCTCAACTGGAATTTAGCTCTGCGCGATTTCGGCCATCTCGACCAGTATGCTGCTGTAGTCCGCATTGGCCGGCAAGTAGGAGCTAGACCACCCGCTTACATAGTAGACCAAAGTCATCTATTTCCACAGCTACGACACTTGTTACCCAGCGTATTTGGCACTTATGTATCCACCACCGGATCACCAAACCTGTACCGGCACACGGGTGCTCATGAGTAATTGTGGCCTACAATAAGGGGGCCTTGCTCGTAAAAGAATAAGGCTTAGATGTATAAGGCAGCCAATCTGGATGGCCAAATAGCAATCCCAAGCACGCTTTCACCTAGTAACAATAGTTACATTTAAGCATGCCTTGCTAAAGCCCGTATAGAATTGAATTAGGGTCGCCCACTACGATTTGTATTTGCACCGACTCATACAACAAACCACTATCAGTTAATCAAGCACTCTCGCTCAAGTAGTGAGAAGCACACAAATTCATAAATACTCACGCTACAATATTTATTAGAGTCGTTACCTTCTTTCATGGGCGTCTGGTGACATGAATTACAGGTTAAAACAAAAGTCCCCTGCCCAGTGCTGATTAAAGCAATTGGACAGGGGACTTACAATAAAGTTGGCGGCGACCGAGCGAAGCCCTCGGGCCATTAGTACGGCTCGGCTATTCCATTTCTGGTTTTTCACCTGCCGCCTATCCACGTGGTCGTCTCCCACGGCCCTTCCAATTGGGATATCTCATCTCCAGGTGAGTTTCGCACTTAGATGCTTTCAGCGCTTATCTCCTCCCAGCGTAGCTACCCGGCGCTGCACCTGGCGGTACAACCGGCGCACCAGCGGCTGGTCCATCCCGGTCCTCTCGTACTAAGGACAGGTCCTGTCAAATATCCAACGCCCACCACAGATAGGGACCGAACTGTCTCACGACGTTCTGAACCCAGCTCGCGTGCCACTTTAATCGGCGAACAGCCGAACCCTTGGGACCTTCTCCAGCCCCAGGACGTGACGAGCCGACATCGAGGTGCCAAACCTCCCCGTCGATATGAGCTCTTGGGGGAGATCAGCCTGTTATCCCCGGCGTACCTTTTATCCTTTGAGCGATGGCCCTTCCATGCGGAACCACCGGATCACTATATCCGTCTTTCGACCCTGTTCGACTTGTGGGTCTCGCAGTCAAGCCCGCTTCTGCTATTGCGCTCTGCGTCCGGTTACCAAGCGGACTGAGCGGACCTTTGAAAGCCTCCGATACTCTTTTGGAGGCGACCACCCCAGTCAAACTACCCAGCAGCCACTGTCTCCGCACTGCGGATTAGGCATCAGGCACGGCAAGGGCGGTATTTCAACGGTGGCTCCCCGAGAACTAGCGTCCCCGGCTCAGCGCCTCCCGCCTATGCTACACATGCCGAACCCAACACCAATGGCAACCTATAGTAAAGGTGCACGGGGTCTTTCCGTCCCGTGGCGGGTACTCGGCATCTTCACCGAGACTACAATTTCACCGAGCTCACGGCTGAGACAGCGCCCAGATCGTTACACCATTCGTGCAGGTCGGAACTTACCCGACAAGGAATTTCGCTACCTTAGGACCGTTATAGTTACGGCCGCCGTTTACCGGGGCTTCGATTCAAACCTTCGCCTTGCGACTAAGTTCCCCTCTTAACCTTCCGGCACCGGGCAGGTGTCAGGCCATATACGTCCGCTTGCGCGTTGGCATAGCCATGTGTTTTTGTTAAACAGTCGCCTGGGCCTTTTCACTGCGGCTTCTCGTCTTGCAACGAGGAAGCGACCCTTCTCCCGAAGTTACAGGTCCATTTTGCCGAGTTCCTTGGCCGTGATTCACTCGAGCGCCTCAGGATACTCTCCTTGACCACCTGTGTCGGTTTGCGGTACGGGTGATGAATCAATTAAAACGCTTAGCAGGTTTTCTTGGCAGTCGGATTAGGCACACTATCCGCGTGGCCCGAAGGCCGTGCGGTACTATCAGGTTTCGGCTAGGTCCGCGTACTTAACTACGGTCCCAATACCTACGCCCTTCAACGGGCACTTCCGTCCGCCCGCGGTGCTTTCACTTCTGCGTCACTGCATCACTTCAATTCATCAGTGCTGGACTATTAACCAGCTGGCCATCGAATACACCTCTCGGCTTTTCCTTAGGTCCCGACTAACCCAGCTCCGATTAGCGTTGAGCTGGAAACCTTGGTCTATCGGCGTGGGGGTTTCGCACCCCCATTATCGTTACTCATGCCTACATATGCGTTTCTCCACGCTCCACCACACCTGACGATGCGGCTTCTCCGCAAGAAGAATGCTCCCCTACCACGCAACCGTTTTGCAGGTCGCATCCAAAGCTTCGGTACTAGATTTGATGCCCGCGTATTATCGACGCCCGATCGCTCGACCAGTGAGCTGTTACGCACTCTTTAAAGGAATGGCTGCTTCCAAGCCAACCTCCTGGCTGTCAAAGCAATCGGACCTCCTTTGTTCAACTTAATCTAGATTTAGGGACCTTAGCTGTTGGTCTGGGTTCTTTCCCTCTCGGCCGGGGACCTTAGCACCCCAGGCCTCACTGCCGGCTATACGTGCTGGCATTCGGAGTTCGTCAGGATTCGGTAGGCTCTGACACCCCCTAGTCCTATCGGTAGCTCTACCTCCAACACGCTCTACGCCGACGCTGTACCTCAATACATTTCGGGGAGTACGAGCTATTTCTCAGTTTGATTGGCCTTTCACCCCTACCCACAACTCATCCAAATCCTTTTCAACGGAAACTGGTTCGGACCTCCAGTGCGTGTTACCGCACCTTCATCCTGGTCATGGGTAGCTCACCAAGTTTCGCGTCTACCCCCCCCGACTACGCGCCCTGTTCAGACTCGCTTTCGCTGCGGCTCCGTGGCTTCAACCACTTAACCTTGCCGGGGAGGAGTAACTCGTAGGCTCATTATGCAAAAGGCACGCCATCAGGCCACTAAAGCCCTCTGACTGCTTGTAAGCACACGGTTTCAGGTTCTTTTCACTCCGGTATTCCCGGTTCTTTTCACCTTCCTACAACCCCACAGCGGCCGTAACCGCCGTGGTTTGGGCTCCTCCCCGTTCGCTCGCCACTACTTGGGGAATCATTGTTATTTTCTTTTCCTGCAGGTACTTAGATGTTTCAGTTCCCTGCGTTTGCCGCCGCTGGACTAGCCAGTCGGCTCACGACTCTTCCAGTCGCGGGGTTGCCCCATTCGGAAACGCTCGGATCAACGGGTATGTGCCCCTCCCCAAGCCTTATCGCAGCTTATCGCGTCCTTCTTCGCCTCTGAGACCCTAGGCATCCCCCGTGTGCTCTTGCTTACTTCTTACTTGCGCTTCGTCCTACTAAAAGCAGGAACGAAGTGCTTAACTATTATAAAATAGCTGAGCCCGCTTTTTACTTCTCTTTTTTGGTTACCCTTACGTCAAAGAACGTTTGCCACACTGTTTGTGGCAACTGAGAATTAATGGCTATAACCTTTAATTCTTTAAATTATTTGAATGAGGAAACAGACACATTGTAATTATTATTGAAACGAGTTGGCTGGCCCCATCGGGGGCGAAGCGGCTCCAGAAAGGAGGTGATCCAGCCGCACCTTCCGGTACGGCTACCTTGTTACGACTTAGCCCTAGTTACCTGTTCTACCCTAACCGGCTTCGTTGCGGAGCACCGGCTTCAGGTCTACCAAACTTCCATGGCTTGACGGGCGGTGTGTACAAGGCCCGGGAACGTATTCACCGCGCCATTGCTGATGCGCGATTACTAGTGATTCCAGCTTCACGGAGTCGAGTTGCAGACTCCGATCCGAACTGAGAACGGCTTTTCGGGATTGGCGCACCATCGCTGGTTG
>NZ_RCYZ01000005.1 GCF_006439025.1 Hymenobacter nivis | reverse complement strand
CGAGCGGGCGGGCGGCTCGTTCGGCTACGCCCTGCCCGTGAGCAACGGCAAGTACACGGTGGTGCTGCACTTCGCCGAGACGTACTGGACGGCGGCGGGGCAGCGCGTGTTCGACGTGGCGGCCGAGGGGGCGAAGGTGCTCACGCGCTACGACATTGTGAAGAAGGTGGGGCCGCTGACGGCCACGAGCGAGACGTTCGCCGTGGCGGTGGCCGACGGGGTGCTCAACCTGGACTTTGCGGCCCCGTACGCGGGCGGCGGGGTGGACCAGGCCAAAATCTCGGCCATCGAGGTGCTGGTGCCGGCGGCGGGCAACCAGGCCCCGGTGGCCAACGCCGGGGCGGCGCAAACCGTGACGCTGCCCACGAGCAGCGCGGCGCTGGCCGGCAGCGGCACGGACGTGGACGGCGCGGTGGCGGCCTACGCCTGGGCGCAGGTGAGCGGGCCGTCGGCGGCGGTGTTTTCGAGCCGGGCGGTGGCGGCCCCGTCGGTGAGCGGGCTGGCGGCGGGCAGCTACGTGTTCAGCCTGGTGGTGACCGACAACCAGGGGCTGGCCAGCGCGGCGAGCACGGTGGCCGTGACGGTGAACCCGGCCACGACGGGGGCGGTGGCCTACCGCATCAACGCCGGGGGCCCTGGGCGGCGCAAACCGTGACGCTGCCCACGAGCAGCGCGGCGCTGGCCGGCAGCGGCACGGACGTGGACGGCGCGGTGGCGGCCTACGCCTGGGCGCAGGTGAGCGGGCCGTCGGCGGCGGTGTTTTCGAGCCGGGCGGTGGCGGCCCCGTCGGTGAGCGGGCTGGCGGCGGGCAGCTACGTGTTCAGCCTGGTGGTGACCGACAACCAGGGGCTGGCCAGCGCGGCGAGCACGGTGGCCGTGACGGTGAACCCGGCCACGACGGGGGCGGTGGCCTACCGCATCAACGCCGGGGGCCCYCAGGTGACGAACGSCATCGGCRCGTTTGAGGCGGATAAACTCTTTGCCGGGGGYACGCCCAACGCGGGSAACGCGACCATYGCGGGCACGGCGAACGGGGCGATGTACCAGAGCGAGCGGGCGGGCGGCTCGTTCGGCTACGCCCTGCCCGTGAGCAACGGCAAGTACACGGTGGTGCTGCACTTCGCCGAGACGTACTGGACGGCGGCGGGGCAGCGCGTGTTCGACGTGGCGGCCGAGGGGGCGAAGGTGCTCACGCGCTACGACATTGTGAAGAAGGTGGGGCCGCTGACGGCCACGAGCGAGACGTTCGCCGTGGCGGTGGCCGACGGGGTGCTCAACCTGGACTTTGCGGCCCCGTACGCGGGCGGCGGGGTGGNCGAGCGGGCGGGCGGCTCGTTCGGCTACGCCCTGCCCGTGAGCAACGGCAAGTACACGGTGGTGCTGCACTTCGCCGAGACGTACTGGACGGCGGCGGGGCAGCGCGTGTTCGACGTGGCGGCCGAGGGGGCGAAGGTGCTCACGCGCTACGACATTGTGAAGAAGGTGGGGCCGCTGACGGCCACGAGCGAGACGTTCGCCGTGGCGGTGGCCGACGGGGTGCTCAACCTGGACTTTGCGGCCCCGTACGCGGGCGGCGGGGTGGACCAGGCCAAAATCTCGGCCATCGAGGTGCTGCCCGCCACTACCTGCCAAGGCATAGCAACGCCTACCGTTGCCACGCCCCCGGCGTATTGCACGGGAGCCACGGCCGCTCCGCTCGGCAACAGCGTGACGCTGGCTGCAGGGGCTACCCTGGTGCTCTACAGCGCTGCTACGGGCGGCACGGCACTGGCTACTGGTTTTGTGCCTTCCACCACGGCCGCGGGAAGCACTACGTATTACGCCGCCCAGCTGGTGGGGGGGTGCGAAAGCGCCCGGGTACCCCTCGTGGTAACGGTTACGAATGGCCCGGCCGCGCCCGTGGTCACGAGCCCGCTGGCCTACTGCGTGGGCACTGCTTCCGACTTGCTCAGTGCCAGCGTTGCGCTGACGGGCGGGGCCACGCTGCGCTTGTACAGCAGCCTTACGAGTACGGCGCCGCTGGCTGATTTCCGGCCCTCAACGGCCGTGGTGGGCAGCACAACCTACTACGCAGCCCAGGCCACGAGCAGCTGCGAGAGCCCCCGCGTTGCCGTGGTTGTTACGATCGGCAACGGGCCTGCTGCACCAGTTGTGGCCACGCCGCTGGCTTACTGCGTGGGGGCCCAGGCCGCCCTGCTGAGCGCCAGCGCTACGCTCACGGCCGGGGCTACGCTCCGTTTGTATGCCAGCGCCACGGCCACGGCCGTGCTGGCTGATTTCGCGCCCGCGACGACGACTGCGGGCAGCACGACTTATTACGCGGCGCAGGCGATTGGCAGCTGCGAGAGCAGCCGGACCCCCATCGTAGTCAACGTCACCAACGGCCCGGCGGTGCCGGTCGTGGTGAGCCCGCTCACCTACTGCGTGGGGGCCCAAGCGGCTTTGCTAAGCAGCAGCGTGACGCTGGCCACCGGGGCCGTGCTGCGCCTGTACGCCGCTGCCAGCGGCGGTACGGCTCTGGCCGATTTTGCCCCTTCAACAACGACGGTAGGCACCGCTACTTACTACGCGGCGCAGCTGCTCAACGGCTGCGAGAGCGGGCGCACAGCGGTTGTCGTCAATACAACGAATGGCCCGGCGGCTCCCGTTACCGTAAGCACGGTGGGGTACTGCATCGGCGACCAAGCCGCCCCGCTAAGCGCCAGCGTTACGCTCGCGGCCGGGGCCACGCTGCGGCTGTACGCCAGCGCCACGGCCACGGCCGTGCTGGCTGATTTTGTTCCCTCCACTACGACGGCAGGCGTTACGGTGTACTACGCCGCGCAGCTGGTGGGCACGTGCGAAAGCGGCCGGACTGCCCTGACCGTTGCGGTTGGCAGTGGCCCGGCAAAACCAAGCGTAGCTACCCCGCTTACGTATTGCCAGGGCGCGGCTGCGAACCTGCTGAGCGCCAGCGTAACGCTGTCCTCCGGAAGCTCGCTGCGCCTGTACACTGCTGCCAGCGGTGGTACGCCCATCCCTGATTTTAGCCCTTCGACGGCCGCCCTGGGCAGCACCACTTATTACGCGGCGCAGGTGACGGGAAGTTGCGAAAGCGCCCGGGCCCCAGTGGTGGTGACGGTGGTAGAAGGCACGGCCGCGCCGGCTGTGGTGAGCCCGCTCACTTACTGCGTGGGGGCCCAAGCGGCCCTGCTGAGCCGCAGCATCACGCTGGCCGCTGGGGCCACGCTGCGCCTGTACGCTAGCGCCAGCGGCGGTACGGCTTCGGCTGATTTTGCGCCCGCCACAGCAACGCTGGGCACCGCTACTTACTACGCGGCGCAATTGCTCAACGGCTGCGAAAGCAGCCGGACCCCCATCGTGGTCAACGTTACCAACGGCCCGTCTGCACCGGTCGTGGCGAGCCCGCTCACCTACTGCGTGGGGGCCCAAGCGGCTTTGCTGAGCAGCAGCGTGACGCTGGCCACCGGGGCTACACTGCGCCTGTATGCCAGCGCAACGAGCACGGCTCCGTTGGCCGACTTTATGCCGACTACGGCTACGCTGGGCAGCACCACGTACTACGCGGCGCAATCGCTCAACGGCTGCGAAAGCAGCCGGACCGCCATTGTGGTCAACGTCACTAATAGCTCGGCGGCTCCCGTGACGGTGGGCTCTGTGGGATACTGCGTCGGCGACCAAGCCGCATTGCTGAGCACGGGTGTCACGCTCACCACCGGGGCCACGTTGCGCCTGTACGCCAGCGCCACGGGCACCACGGCTCTGGCCGACTTCATCCCGTCGACGGCTACGGTAGGCAGCACCACTTACTATGTGGCCCAGGTACTCAGCGGCTGCGAAAGCAGCCGCACTCCGCTCACCGTTGCCGTCACCAATGGCCCGGCAAAACCAGTTGTACTCACTCCATTGGCCTACTGCCAAGGCGCTGCCTCCAGCTTGCTAAGCGCTAGCGTCACGCTGACCACCGGGGCCACGCTGCGGCTATACGCCGCTGCTAGCGGTGGTACGGCTCTGGCCGATTTTGCCCCGTCGACGGCAACCCTGGGTACCGCTACCTACTACGCGGCGCAGGTCACGGGTAGCTGCGAAAGTGACCGGGCCCCCATTGTGGTCAACGTCACCAATGGGCCGGCCGCGCCGGTCGTCGTGAGCCCGCTCGCCTACTGCGTGGGCACCCAGTCGGCGCTAATAAGCAGCAGCGTAACACTGGCTACCGGGGCCACGCTGCGCCTGTATGCCAGCGCAACGAGCACGGCCCCGTTGGCCGACTTCATGCCTGCTACGGCGGCGTTGGGCAGCACCACATACTACGCGGCGCAATTGCTCAACGGCTGCGAAAGTGGTCGGGCCCCCATCGTGGTGAATATCACTAACGGCCCGGCGGCACCAGTTGTCGTGAGCCCGCTCGCCTACTGCGTGGGTACCCAGTCGGCGCTAATAAGCAGCGGCGTCACGCTCACGACCGGGGCTACGCTGCGGCTATATGCCAGCGCAACGAGCACGGCCCCGTTGGCCGACTTCATGCCTGCTACGGCAGCACTAGGCAGCACCACGTACTACGTGGCGCAATTACTCAACGGCTGCGAAAGCAGCCGGGCCCCCATTGTGGTTAATGTTACCAATGGGCCAGCGGCGCCGGCTGTGGTGAGCCCGCTCACCTACTGCGTGGGGGCCCAAGCGGCTTTGCTGAGCAGCAGCGTGACGCTGGCCACCGGGGCCACGCTGCGCCTGTATGCCAGCGCAACGAGCACGGCAGTGTTGGCCGACTTCATGCCCGCCACGGCCACGCTGGGCAGCACCACGTACTACGCGGCGCAATTGCTCAACGGCTGCGAAAGTGACCGGGCCCCCATCGTGGTCAACGTTACCAATGGGCCGGCGGCGCCGGTCGTCGTGAGCCCGCTCACCTACTGCGTGGGCGCTGCTTCCGCATTGCTGAGCAGCAGCGTCACGCTCACGACCGGGGCTACGCTGCGCCTGTATGCTAGCGCGACGAGCACGGCCCCACTGGCCGACTTCATGCCTGCTACGGCAGCACTGGGCAGCACCACGTACTACGCGGCGCAATTGCTCAACGGCTGCGAAAGCAACCGGGCCCCCATTGTGGTTAATGTTACCAACGGGCCAGCGGCGCCGGCTGTGGTGAGCTCGCTCACCTACTGCGTGGGAACCCAGGCGGCGCTGTTGAGCAGCAGCATTACGCTCACGCCCGGGGCCACGCTGCGCTTATACGCCACCGCCACGGGCCCCGGCACCTTAGTGGAATCTGCGCCCTCAACGGCAGTTGTCGGCAGCACCACTTACTACGTGGCCCAGCAGCTCAATGGCTGCGAGAGCGGCCGGGTGCCGATGGTAGTGAACGTGACGGCGCCGCCGAAAGCCCCGACTTTGCTCCCGCCCGCTGGCGTCAACGGCACCAGCATTGCGGCCTGGGGCGATTCGTTCACCGACGCCAACTACGGGCTTTACCCGCAGCTACTGGCCAAGCTCACGGGGGGCACGGTGTACAACGGCGGCATTGGGGGCCAGACCTCGGTGCAGATAAAGGACCGGATGGTAGCCGCTCCCGCCATGTACAACTGGCCGGTTATCATTTGGGTGGGACGCAACGACTCCAGCGTGCCGGCCCAGATCAAGGCCAGCATTGCCACCATGGTGGCCACGCTGGGCCATAGCAATTACCTGATCATCAGCATTTGCAACGGCTCGGGTGAAGGCATTGGAACCTACGGCTACGGCTTGGTGAAGCCCCTGGACGACGAGCTGGCGGCGATTTACGGCAACCACTTCCTCGACGTGCGCTCGTTCCTAGTCGACCATTACGACCCCACCCAGCCGCAGGACGTGGCCGACCATGCTGCCGACGTGCCGCCTACTTCGCTGCGGCAGGACTTCCTGCACCCCAACAAGGCCGGCAGCACGCTCATTGCCAACTACATCTATGCCAACCTGAACCAGCTGATGGCCGCAAACTACTGCCAGGGCGCGGTCGCCCAGCCCCTGAGCAGCGGCGTAGCCCTGTCGGCCGGTGCCAGCCTGCGCGTTTATAATAGCGCCACGGCTACCACGGCCACCGGCGACTTCACGCCCGCCACCACCGCCGCCGGCAACACTACTTACTATGTGTCGCAGGCCCTCGGCGGGTGCGAAAGCCCCCGCACTGCCCTGACGGTGAACGTGACCAACTGCGCCAGTGGCGCTACGGGCGGCGCAGCCAGCAGCTTGGCCACCAGCGTAGCGGGTAGCCAGCAGGTGGGGGCCCCATCGGCTTCCGCCGCCAAAGCCCAGCTCGAGGCGTACCCCAATCCGTTTGCCAACGAAGCCAGCGTAGACTTTGCGCTAGCTACCACGCAGGCGTATGCCCTCGAACTGTACGACTCCAAGGGGGTGCTGGTCCGGCACATTGCCTCGGGTACGGCCCAGGCCGGCACCAAGTACCACTACCAAGTGAGTGCCCACGACCTGGCAGAAGGCGTGTACCTGGTGCGGCTGATGGCCGGCAAGGACAGTAAAATGTTCAAGCTCACCCTGGCCCGGTAAGCCCCCCGGCTGCGGTCCACAATAGAAAGGGCCCCCGTTTGCCAGCTGGCAGGCGGGGGCCCTTTCTATTGCAACGAATGGTGGAGCAAGCGCGGGATTTAGGGCCCTGGGGCCCTAAACCCCGCGCTACTTAAACTTCTACCTTGAGGGTGGCGGGGCGTTCGGTTACTTCAAACAGCTCGCCGTGGGGCACAATGGTAATCTGGCCGTATTCCTGAAGCAGCATCTTGTAGGCATCGGCTACGGGGCGGGGCTTGCGGTCGAGGTCGAACAGGCCGCAGGCATTCACGGTGCCGGTTTTGGTGGCCATGCCCTTGTCCCAGTCAATCTGGTCGATGAGCGAGTACCACGTGAAGCCGAGCACCGGCACGCCTTCCTTGCGCATGCGCAGGATGTTGACCCACTGCTTCCAGAGCCACGTGGGGCCCTCGTTGGCATCGAACACGTTGGTTTCGGTGTGCATCACCGGCTTCTTGTAGCGCAGGTAGTAGTCGCGGGTGATGTTGTACCAACCCAACACGTCCATGCTGGTCACCATTTCGCCGTTGGGCAGCATGATCTTCTCGTTGCGACCGTAGTAGTCGTTGCCCATAATCTGGTACCCGGGGGGCTCGCCGGCCATAAACCAGTCGTACTCGCGGCGGGTCATACCATTGTCATACAGGTAGTTGAGTACCTCGCCCTCCGGGTGGTGGGCATACAGCAAGTCCAGCGACGTAAAGCGCAACAGGTTTTCCAGTTGCACGGCCGAGGTGTGCTCGGCGCGCAGTTCGTGCGTGAATTCGGCGGATTCGCTCTGCACAATTACGCAGTCGGGGCGGTGCTTGGCAATCTGCTGGTTGCCCATGATGCTGGCCGCCACGCAGTGCTTCAGGGCCGTCACGAAGGCCTTATCCGACTTCAGCTGCTCGTTCCAGATGCCGTCTTTGGCGCTCATCTTGGCCGTCACGTAAATCTCGTTCACGGGCGTGTAGTAGCGCACCCACGGGTAGCGCTTGGCCACCTGCTCGCAGTAGTCGGCGAAGTGCACCACCAACTCGGGGTTCTGGAAATTGCCCAACCAGTCGGGCACGCCAAAGTGCATCAGGTCGAGGATGGGCGTGATGCCCAGGCGCTGCATTTCGCCCATCGCCAGGTCGGCAAATTCCCAGTCGTACTTGCCGGGGCCCTGCTGAATCTGGTAGTAGGGCAGGCCGTAGCGCAGCACCTTCAGGCCCATTTCCTTCACCAGGCCCAGGTCTTCCTTGTAGCGGTTGTAGTGGTCGCACTCGGCCAGCATGTCGCGGCGGGTTTTGCCGTTGTCAATGGTCGGGTAGCTGCACTCGATGCCGGTGGCGAACATGAAGTTGTTGGGCAAGCCCGTGGGCAGGCCGTTGCCGTTGTGGCCCCGGGCCCCGCCAAACTGGTCGCCCTCGTAGTCGCCGCTGCCGTAACGGTCTTTTATCTCAGTGAGAAAGGATTTCATCGGAATTAGTTGTTAGTTGCTCGTTGTCAGTTGTTCAGCTCGTTGAATAGCTCAGTTGTACCTGGCAACCGACAACGGGCAACCAACAACTAAAATCAGGCGTCGCGGCGCATCTCGCGCTCCAAGAACTTGTCCGCCGTGCGCAGGCTCAGGGCCATGATGGTCAGGGCCGGGTTCACGCTCAGGGCGCTCGGGAACGTGGAGTTGTCGGAGATGTAGAGGTTGGGCACGTCGAAGGCGCGGCCGTCACGGTCCACCACGGCGTCGTCGCCGCTCAGGCCCATGCGGGCCGTGCCGATGACGTGGGCGTAGCGGTTGAAGGCCCAAATGTCGGTGGCCCCGGCGGCCTCCCAGATGTCGCGCATGATGCGCTCGGCGTGGGCGTTCATGCGGTGCTCGTTTTCCTGGGCCGTGAAGTGCAGGCGCGGCTTGGGCAGCTGGCGGGCGTCCAGCTCGTCGCTGAGCTCCAGGTAGTTGCTGGTGTGGGGCATGCAGTCGCCGAGGATGTTGATGCCGGCGATGTGGTTGAAGTTGCGCATGTAGTCGCGCAGGGGCTGGCCCCACATTTTGCGGCCCCGGGCCACCTGGCCGGCGAAGGTCACGGGCATCACGCCGATGCTTTGCAGCAGGTAGCCGCCGGCAAAGTCGGCGTCTTTGGGCCGGTGGGTATCCTGCGAGATGAGGCCCCCGGGAATGCCTTTGTTGGGGCGCACCTCGTCGGCAAACGTGCCCCAGACCTGCACGCCGGGGTGGGCCATCAGGTTGTGGCCCACCTGGCCGCTGCTGAGGGCCAGCTCGTTCATCAGCAGCAGGCGCGGGGTTTCGACCGAGCCGCCGCAGAGGAACAGGTTGCGGCAGGGCTGGCGGTACTGCTGGCCGTTCTGGGTATA
The DNA here is from genome assembly GCF_006439025.1 of Hymenobacter nivis. Lineage (GTDB taxonomy): Bacteria > Bacteroidota > Bacteroidia > Cytophagales > Hymenobacteraceae > Hymenobacter > Hymenobacter nivis_A. Next base: position 469,320 of record NZ_RCYZ01000005.1, on the reverse strand, counting down.
TACCACGGCCGTGATGAGGCCCTGGGCGTTGCGCTCAATCTCGGTCACGAAGCTGTTGGGGCGAATTTCGGCCCCGTACTTCACCGCCAGCGGGATAAACGTGACGTCCATGCTGGCCTTGGCGCCGTTGGAGCAGCCGGCCTGGCAGAAGCCGCGGTTGGTGCAGGCTTCGCGCCAGCCCACGCCTTCTTGGTAATAGCGGGCCGACAGGGCCGCGTTGGGCGCGGGCGAGGTGCGAATGCCGATTTTCTCGGCCCCGCGCACCATCAGCTGGGCGGCGCTATTGAGCGGCAGCGGGGCCAGGGCGTAGCCCTTGGGCCGGCTGGGGCCCCAGGGGTAGGGCGTGGGGCCCGACACGCCCAGAAACTGCTCCACCTCCTCATAATAAGGAGCGAGGTCGTCATAAGTAAGGGGCCAGTCCTCGCCCTTGCCGAAGTCGCGCTTGATATGCAGGTCGTCGGGCAGGGGGCGGGGCGTGTAGGCGGTGTAGTGCAGCGTGGAGCCGCCCACGCCGGTGCCCGAGTTGTTTTTGCCCATGGCCAGCGGGTCGCCGCCGGCCGAGAGGCGCTCGTCGTTCCAGAACAGGAAGTCCTGGGCCTGCTCGTCGGTGGCAAAGTCTTTTTCGGGGTTGTGCCAGGGGCCGGCTTCCAGGGCCACCACCTTCAGGCCGGCCTGGGCGAGGCGGGCCAGCAGCGGGGCCCCCCCGGCCCCAAGGCCGATGACCACGCAGTCCACTTCCTCAAGCGGGGCGGTGGTGGGCTGGGCTTTTTCCTGCGGAACTTCTAAAGCGGGGGCGGTGGCGGGCGCGTCGGCCATCAGCTCGCGCAGCAGCGGGTCCTGGATTTCCGGCTGCACCGGGTTCAGAACGCCTTCTTCTAATACTTCTTCGTCGGGCATCTTAGCAATAAATGAATGAGTGAATGAGTGAATGGACGGGGAAAGGGGCGAAGGAATGGGACGGCTTTTTGGCCAATCACTCCTTCACTCACTCGCTCATTCACTCATTGGTACTTCGCGGGCTTCTTTTTCGTTGAGGCCAATTTTCGTCCAGGCGGGCAGGTCGGCCATGCCCACGTAGCCAATTTCTTCCTGGGCCAGCGGGTGAGCGTAGTAGATGGTGGTGAGCTCGGCCAGCATTTCCTCAAAAAAGCGGTCGGCGTTGAGCGTTTGCCAAGTGGTGCCGGGCGGGTTGCCGCCGGCCAGGGCCCCCACCACCTGCCCTTGCTGGCCGGCGTCGAGGCGCTCAAAATCCTGCCCAAACAAAGCCTGCGCAATCTCCTGGATGCCGCCCAGGCCCAGGCGGTAGGCCTCGCGGTCGGGGGGCAGGGCGTCGTAGCGCCAGCCGTCGGAGCGGCCTTCCAGCAGGCGCTGGTCCACGGACGGGGCCAGCGGGATGGGCTGCTCGGGGCGGTCGGGCTGCGGAAACAGGCAGGCGGCCACGGCTTCGAGCAGGGCGAAGGTTTCGGGAGCCAGGAACTGCGGGACGTAGTCGGCGGGGGCGTCGAGGCGCTGCTGCAAGGCGGCGCGGGTGGCGTCGGACACGTGCGCGGTGGGCAGCAGGGCGCGCACCGTGCCGGCCGGGTAGTGGGGAGCGGTCATCGGAAACAGGGGGGGGTGGGAAGGAACGGGCGTTGAAACGGCAGGAACCAGTAAGCTCAACGGCAGACGGCCGCTGCTGGTTTCTGAAAGTCTTCAGAATTGGTTAAACCGCCCAGGGCCCCAATCGGTTGGCGGCGGGGCCCAAAAAAAAGCAGCCGGCGCGGGCCGGCTGCTTTTGGCAACGAAACGGGTACGGGCGCGCTTACTTGAACAGCGCCAGCGCCTTGAGGAAGGTTTGCGAAACGCCCCAGGCGAGGGGCAAGCCCACGAAGAGCCAGGCGAGAACGGCGGAGCCGCCCGCCGACGATTCGGAGGCGTTGGGGTTGGGAGCTTGCGGATTCATGATCAGAAAGAGCTTATGAGGGTGGAACGCCGCTGCCTAGTGGCCGCCGGCTTCGATGGTGACGGGGCCTTTTTCCTGGTACTTTTCGTTGACGGCGGTGATGGCCAGGTCGGCCAGCAAGCCCACCACCAGCAGGCCCGCCATGGTGTAGAACACGTTCTGGTACGCGGCTGCGCCGGTCAGGCCCTGCTCCTTAGCGTGGTCGTGCAGCTGGTGCACAATCAGGGGCCCCAGCACGCCGGCCGTGCTCCAGGCCGTGAGCAAGCGGCCGTGGATGGCCCCCACCTGGTACTTGCCGAACAGGTCGGACAAGAACGCCGGGGCCGTGGCAAAGCCACCGCCGTACATGCTCACAATTACGCAAGCCGCAATTACATAGAAGGTTAGCTGGAGGTTGCGGCCCAGCGTGGGCACCAGGGCGTAGAGCAAAATGCCGAGGCCGAAGTAGATGGCGTAGGTGGTTTTGCGGCCCAGCTTATCAGAAGCCGACGACCAGAAGAAGCGCCCGAGCAGGTTGAATAGGCTGAGCAGCCCCACGAAGCCCGCGGCGGCGGCGGCCGTTACGCCTAGCCCCGCGCCCATGGCCTTGTCCGAAAACGTGTCCTGGATGAGTGGCGAAGCCGTTTCGAGCAGGCCAATGCCGGCCGTTACGTTGGTGAGTAGCACCACCCACAGCAGCCAGAACTGCGGCGTTTTGATGGCGTTATCGGCCGATACGTTGCCGGTGGTGATGAGGGCGCTGTGCTCCTCGTTGGGCACGTAGCCGGCGGGCTTCCAGTCGTCGGCGGGCACCCGGATGGTCCAGACGCCGAACTGCATGAACAGGAAGTAGATGATGCCCAGCACAATGAACGTGGGGGCCACGCCCTGCGGCGCGCTGCCCTTAAACTGCCCCATGAGGGCCACCGAGAGGGGCGAGGCAATCATGGCGCCGCCGCCGAAGCCCATGATGGCCATGCCCGTGGCCACGCCCTTGCGGTCGGGAAACCACTTGATAAGGGTGCTCACCGGCGAAATGTAGCCGATGCCCAGCCCGATGCCGCCCACGAAGCCGTAGCCGAAGTAGAGAAGCCAGATGTTGTGCATGCTAATGCCCAGCGAGCCGATGAGGAAGCCGCCGCCGAAGCACAGCGCCGCCGCCAGCATGGCTTTGCGGGGCCCCACGCGCTCGAGCCACTTGCCAAACAAGGCGGCCGACAAGCCCAGCAGCACGATGGCGATGGAAAACGTGATGCCGATTTGGGTGGGCGTCCAGTCCAGGGCGTCGGGCTTGGCCGGGTCGCCGCTGATGAGCGAGCCCAGCGGCTTGTTGAACACGCTGAAGGCGTAGGCCTGCCCGATGGCTAGGTGAATGGCCAGGGCCGCCGGCGGCACCAGCCAGCGGTTGTAGCCGGGGCCCGCAATGGTGCGGTTCCGGTCGAGGAGTGAGGTCGAAGTATCGGCCATGAAGAGAGAGAAGTAAGGGTGGGAAAAAGTAATAGCCTGGCAAACCGGGGCCCCAAAGGCTCAACAGTTAGCAGGAAGAAAGGTAGGCGGGTTTACGGGCTTTCGGCCCTCGGCGGCCGGGAAAGGTTGCTAATCAGCTATACCTGCCCGGAGCGCCAACGAAAAGCCGGACCGCCCACCCCGAGGGGCAAGCGGTCCGGCCCGGGGGCCCCAGGGGCCCTATTCGTCGCTGCTGAGCTTGCCGCCCGTCACGTGCACGAGGCTACCGGTCATAAAGGAGCCGTCTTCCGACGCCAGCAGCACGTAGGCCGGGGCCAGCTCGTCGGGCTGGCCGGGGCGCTTGAGGGCCACCTCGTGGCCGAACTTCGCCACCTCATCCAGCGGCATGGTGCCGGGGATGTTGGGCGTCCAGACCGGGCCGGGCACCACGGCGTTCACCCGGATGCCGCGCTCGCCCAGGTACAGGGCCAGCGACTTGGTGAGGGCGTGGATGCCGGCCTTGGTGGAGGCGTAATCCACCAGCAGCGGGATGCCCACGATGCCCACGATGCTGCCCGTGTTCACGATGGCGTCGCCTTTTTGTAAATGCGGAATGGCGGCCTGCGCCATCCAGATGTAGCCCAAGATGTTGGTGTCGAACGTGCGGCGGATTTGCTCCTCCGGGATGTCCTCAAATTTCTCCTGCGCCATCTGGTAGGCGGCGTTGTTCACCAGAATGTTCAGCCGGCCAAACTCCTGCACGGTGCGGCGCACGGCCTGCTTGCACTGCTCGGGGTCGCGCACGTCGAGCTGGAGCACCAGGCAGCGGCGCTCCTCGGCCTCCACCATGGCTTTGGTCTGGTTGGCGTCCTCCAGGTTTTCGTTGAACACGATGACCACGTGGGCCCCTTCCTTGGCGAAGGCCACGGCCACGGCCCGCCCAATGCCCGAGTCGGCACCGGTGATGAGGGCAATCTTGTCCTGGAGCTTACCGGCGGCGCGGTAGGCCCGCAGGTCCGACTGCGGCTGCATTTTCATGTCGGCCTGCTTGCCGGGGTAGGGTATTTTTTCGGCCACGGCCTTCATGTCCGCGGCCGTGGGGCGCACGGGGGCTTTGGAAGGCGCGGGTTTCTTAGGCTTGGGAGCGTCGGTGGGGCCTGGAGGCACGGCGGCGGTGGGTTTTTTAGGGGGCATGGCGTAAAGCAGAAAAGGTGGGCTCCTTACTTTACGGGAAAATGCCCCTGGCGGCCATGCCGGGGCCCTAAGCTGTGGGGTCGGGGTACAGGGGCGGGCGCTCGGGCAGGGCCTGGCGGGCGCGGTAGTGCCCAAACCACGCCGCCGCCGCCCACATGGCCAGCAGGGGCCCCGCGAAGTACACCCACAGCGCCGGGGCCAGCTGCGCGGCCACCGCCGTGCCCGTGCTGCGGGCCGGGTTCAGGCTCATGCCCGACAGGGGCGACTCGAACACGATGAACACGGCCAGCATCAGCCCCGACAGGGCCCCGGCCCAGCCCTTGAAGCGCGCCGAGTGCAGGGCCCCCAGCAGCACCAGCAGAAACACCGCCGAAATCCCGATTTCGGCGCCTAGCGCCAGCAGCCAGCCGTAGTCGCCCGTAATGGGCCGGGTGATGTTGTAGTGAATGGCGGGGTAGCCAAACCACTGCTGCAACAGGTTGAACATAAGGAATCCCGCCCCCAAGGCCCCCGCAAACTGGGCCAGCACGTACCACGCCGCATCGGCGGTGCGGATGTGGCCCAACCGCCAAAAGCCCAGCGTGACGGCCGGGTTAAAGTGGGCCCCCGAGCGCTTGCCCCAAGGCGAGTAGGCCATGGCCATAATCAGCCCGGCGATGACCAGCCCCAGCCCCACGCGCTGCACCAACTCGCTGGGCCCCAGGGCGCGGGCCACGGCCGAGTTGGGGTGGTGAAAGATGACCGCCGTGGCGCTCGACACCACCAAAAAGGCGGCGGGCCCCGCGGCTTCCGCCAGGTAGTAGGGCCAGTGGCGGCGCAGGGCCGGAAGCAGTTCGCGGGCAAAACCCATGAGACAAAGAGCGTTGGTAGAACCTGCCCAACGCCGATAGCGCCCCCGATGTTTGGCGCTAGCGGCCGGCCGCCGCCGCGGGGCGGCGGGTGGCGGCGTGCAGCCCGGCGGCGGTGTGGCCGGCTTGCAGGGCCACAAACTCGGCCTGCCAGGCGCGCACGCGCAGTTCGTCGCGGGCCGGTAAGTCGAGCCGCACGCGGGCCAGGGCGGCGTTCACGTCGGCGTACACGGCGCGGGCGTAGTCCCAGTCGCGGTCGGTCCAGGCCTGGCGGCGGGCGCGGGTTTGCTGCAGTAGTTGCTGGTAGGGGCCCCCGATGGTGGCCGGCATCATGGCGTCGAGGTGCCCGGCGTAGGGCCCCAGCAGGTTGGCGGCCATTATTTTTTTGCGGGCCGGGCTGAGCGGCTCGGCGCGGCGGGCGCGGTTGGCGGCGTCGTACTGGGCGGTTTGGCGGCCCAGGCGGGCCAGGGTTTTGCCGCCCTGGCGGGCCAACGTGTCGAGCTTGCGCGACTGCTCGCGCACCACGGCCTGGCGCTCGCGCGGGGTCGAGTCGCAGGCCGTCAGCAGGCTGGCCAGGGCCCCCAGGGCCAGCGCGTGGGCGGCGAAGGAAGAGAACGTTTTCATGTGCGAAATGTACTTTAGAAAGCGCCGCCGTCTTCCAGCTGCTCGCGCAGGGCCAGCTGCTGCTCGCGCAAGCCGGGCAGGTGCGGGCACAAGGTTTCCAGCTGCTTCAGCGTGCGCAGGGCCCGGCGCGGGTCGGCGAGCTGCCGCAGAATGGCCGCCTGGCCCCACAGGGCCCCAAAGTGGCGGGGCTCGCGGCGCAGGGTTTCGGCAATGTCGGCGAGCGAGGCGCGGTAGTCGCCGCGCTGGTAGTAGGCGGTGGCGCGCTTGTTCCAGCCCTCGGCCAGGTGCGGGGCGGCGGCAATCAGCTCGTCAAACACGCCGATGGCGCGGGTGAAATCGGCGGCTTGCAGGGCGCGCATCCCGGCCTCCAGCTGCTTGTCGAGGGCCGCGTCGCCGGTGGCCAGCCACACCTGCCAGATGCCGTTTTGCAGGGCCTCAATCTCGGCCGGCGCAGTGGCCACGCGGAGCTGGGCAAAGAGGTTGTCGAGCATAGCAGAAGCAAAATGAAATAGAGGGCAGCCGAATCATACGGAATTACAACCGTTTAAAACGACGCCACGCCTGGATTTTACGGTTGGCTGGTGCTGTAGCCGCCACATTCAGGCGTGGCGTCGGCCGTGGGTCGCTGGTGGGAGGCATCTTCTGGCATCAGAAAAATCTGCTTCTCAGCGGACAAGATGTATTATATAATAAGTAAAATATATAATTTAATAAATAATTTCTCTATTTTGGGTATTCGTACACTAAGCCACTGCCCGATGGACCCTGCTGAACTTCCTCCGATGCGTCTTGACCTCTACTTCGCCACAGCAGCGGGGGTGCTGGTCAGCGTTATTTTGCCCCTGATCCGGCCCTTGCTGCCCAAGCCCGACGCTGCTGCGAGGTCAATGGCACCGAGCTTCTGGAAAGTCGTGTCTCCTTACCTCGCAACGGGCTTGTTCTCCTTGATAGTTGCCTGCCTGATAACGGCTTATTCGAACAGTGCCGGCCGGCCAATCGAAAATATCTACGCAGCTTTTATCGCTGGTTATCTAGCCGATTCAACTTTGCAAAAGCTAAGCCTACAGATGGCTTAAAACAGCTCCTTGGCCACCTTGCGGATGTTTTCCGACTTGCCCATTGAGTAGTAGTGCAGCGAGGGCACGCCGTGGGCCATCAGCTCGCGGCTTTGGTTGAGGCACCACTCGGTGCCGATGATGCGGGCGGCCTCGTTGTCGCGGCACTGGCTGATGGCCTCCACCAGCGGCTCGGGGAAGTTGAGAAAGAAGTTGCGGGGCAAGGCCGAAAGCTGGGCCTTGGTGGTGAGCGGCTTGAGGCCCGGAATGATGGGCACCATAATGCCGGCCGCGCGGCAGCGGCGCTCGAAGTCGAAGAATTGCTCGTTGTCGAAGAACATCTGCGTCACGATGTAGTCGGCGCCGCGGTCCACCTTGTGCTTGAGGTAGCGAATGTCGGCCCCGTAGTTGGGGGCCTCAAAGTGCTTCTCGGGGTAGCCGGCCGTGCCGATGCAGAAGCTGGTGGCCCAGGCGTCGTCCTGCTCCTGGTCGAGGTACTCGCCCTTGTTCAGGTCGGCTACCTGCCCGATGAGGTCGCAGGCGTAAGCGTGGCCGTCGGGCTCGGGCTTGAATACGCCTTCCGACTTGATGGGGTCGCCGCGCAGGGCCAGCACCGTGTCGATGCCCAGGAAGTGCAAGTCAATCAGTGCGTTCTCGGTTTCCTCCTTCGTGAAGCCCCCGCAAATCAGATGCGGCACGGTGTCCACGTCGAAGCGGTTTTTGATGGCCGCGCAAATGCCCACCGTGCCCGGCCGGCGGCGCACGGTTTTCTTCTCCAACAGGCCGTTGGGGTGCTGGCGGTACACGTATTCCTCGCGGTGATAAGTCACGTCGATGAACGGCGGTTTGAATTCCATCAGCGGCTCGATGTTCGAAAACAGCGTGTGGATGTTCTCGCCCTTTTTCGGCGGCAGCACTTCGAAGGAAAACAGCGTTTTGCCCTTGGCCTGGGCGAGGTGTTCGGTGACTTTCATGGGAAGGGGCCCCGTGGCCGGTTCTTAGCCGGCAGGGGTTGGCAAGCGGAGTGGAAGGATAAGGGCGTAGCGTAGTAGCGCTGGCCTTTAGGCAGTTGCGGCCACCGCGTCGGCGGCCACGGGTTCGTAGTTCAGGTTGGGCATCAGCCAGCGCTCCAGGTCGGGCAGGGCCATGCCCTTGCGCTGGGCCATGTCCACCACCTGGTCGCGGCCGATTTTGCCGAGGCCGAAGTAGCGCGAGTCGGGGTGGGCGTAGTACATGCCGCTCACGGCCGCCGTGGGGTACATGGCCAGGTTTTCGGTGAGCGTGATGCCCGTTTGGCGCTCGGCGTCGAGCAGTTGGAAAAGCGTAATTTTCTCGGTGTGGTCGGGGCAGCCCGGGTAGCCGGGGGCCGGGCGCACGCCCTGGTACTTCTCCTGGATGAGGTCGTCGCCGGTCAGCTGCTCGCCGGCCGCGTAGCCCCAGAACTCCTCGCGCACGCGCTGGTGCAGGCGCTCGGCGAAGGCCTCGGCGAGGCGGTCGGCCAGGGCCTTCACCATGATACTGGAGTAGTCGTCGTGGTCTTTCTCAAAGGCCTCCACCAGCTTCTCGATGCCGATGCCGGTCGTCACGGCGAAGCCGCCCATGTAGTCGGCGCGGCCGCTGTCCTTGGGCGCCAGAAAATCAGAAAAGGCGATGTTGGGGATGCCGGGGCCCTTCTCGCCCTGCTGGCGCAGGGTGAAAAACTCGGCCACGGGGGCCCCGCGCTCGTCGTCGGCGTAGAGCTCAATGGTGTCGTGGCCCACCGTGTTGGCCGGCCAGAAGCCCACCACGGCGCGGGCCGTGAGCAGCTTCTCGTCCACAATTTTCTTCAGCATGGCCTGCGCGTCCTCAAACAGTTTGGTGGCCGCTTCGCCCAGGTTTTCGTCGGTGAGGATGCGCGGGTAGCGCCCCTTCAGCTCCCAGGTGTGGAAGAAGGGCGTCCAGTCGATGTACTGCGCCAGCTCGGCCAGGTCGTAGTTGTCAAACGTCTTGGTGCCCAAGAATGTGGGCTTGGTGATGGGGGCCCCAGCCCAGTCGATTTTCACGCCGTTGGCGCGGGCGTCGGCAATGGTTTGGTAGTTCTTGTCGCGCTGGCGGCCGGCGTAGTCGGTGCGCAGGGCGGCGTAGTCGTCGGCCACGGTTTGGGCGTAGGCGGCGCGGCCCGAGCCGAGCAGGCCGGCGGCCACGCCCACCGAGCGCGAAGCGTCGTTGACGTGCACCACGGGGCCCCCGTAGCCAGGCGCAATTTTGACGGCCGTGTGCAGGCGCGAAGTGGTGGCCCCGCCGATGAGCAGCGGCACCGCGAGGCCGCGCTTCTGCATGGCCTGGCCCACGTACACCATCTCGTCGAGCGAGGGCGTGATGAGACCCGAGAGGCCGATGATGTCGGCGCCTTGCAGCACGGCCTCGTCCAGAATCCGCTCCAGGGGCACCATCACGCCCAGGTCCACGATGTCGAAATTGTTACAGGCCAGCACCACGCCCACGATGTTCTTGCCGATGTCGTGCACGTCGCCTTTCACCGTGGCCAGCAGGATCTTACCGGCCGTTTGGCGGTCGCCACTCTGCTTGTCGGCCAGCAAGTAGGGCTCCAAATACGCCACCGCTTTCTTCATCACGCGGGCCGATTTCACCACCTGGGGCAGGAACATTTTGCCGGCCCCGAACAGGTCGCCCACCACGTTCATGCCGCTCATCAGGGGCCCCTCAATCACGTCGAGCGGCCGGGCCACTTGCTGGCGCACCTCCTCGGTGTCCTGGTCGATGAACTCGGTGATGCCCTTGATGAGGGCGTGCTGCAGGCGCTCCTGCACCGGCAGGGCGCGCCAAGCGTCGGCCACCACCTCGGTTTTGTCCTTCTTCTTAACGGTTTCGGCGAAGTCCACCAGGCGCTCGGTGGCGTCGGCGCGGCGGTTCAGCAGCACGTCTTCCACCAGCTCCATCAGGTCCTTGGGCACGTCGTCGTACACGGCCAACTGGCTGGGGTTCACGATGCCCATGTCGAGCCCGGCGCGGATGGCGTGCAGCAGGAACGACGAGTGGATGGCCTCGCGCACCACGTCGTTGCCCCGGAACGAGAACGAAATGTTGCTCACGCCACCGCTCGTGAGGGCCCCCGGCAGGGTAGCTTTTATCCAGCGCACGGCCTCAATAAAGTCGAGCGCGTAGGTGCGGTGCTCCTCCATGCCCGTGCCCACGATGAGGATGTTGGCGTCGAAGATGATGTCTTCGGCCGGGAAGCCGATGCCCATCAGCAGGTCGTAGCTGCGCTGGCAGATGACCTTGCGGCGCTCCAGCGTGTCGGCCTGGCCGTCCTCGTCGAAGGCCATCACCACCATGGCCGCGCCGTACTGGCGCACGGTGCGGGCCCGCTGCAAAAACACCTCTTCGCCCTCTTTCAACGAAATTGAGTTCACGATGCTCTTGCCCTGCACGCACTTCAGGCCGGCTTCGAGCACGCTCCACTTCGAGGAGTCAATCATCAGCGGCACCCGCGAAATGTCGGGCTCCGAGGCAATTAAGTTCAGGAACGTGGTCATGGCCTGCTCCGAGTCGAGCATGCCCTCGTCCATGTTCACGTCGATGACCTGGGCCCCGCCCTCCACCTGGGCGCGGGCCACGGCCAGGGCTTCTTCGTAGGCCCCCGTGCGGATGAGGCGGGCAAACGCGCGCGAGCCGGTCACGTTGCAGCGCTCGCCCACGTTCACAAACAGGCTCTCCTTGGTGATGCCGAACGGCTCCAGGCCGCTCAGGCGCGTGGCCGGGGCCCCGGGGGCAGGTAGCGGGCGCGGCTTGTATTTCTCGGCCAGCTTGCTCAGCTCGGCAATATGCTGGGGCGTGGTGCCGCAGCAGCCGCCCACCACCGTGAGGATGCCGTCCTTGAGGTAATCTTCCACCAAGGCCGCAAATTCCTGCGCCGATTCGTCGTAGCCACCGAACGCGTTGGGCAAGCCGGCGTTGGGGTAAGCCGAGATGTGCACGTCGGAAATGCGGCTCAGCTCCTCCACGTACTGCTTGAGTTGGTTGGCGCCGAGGGCGCAGTTCAGGCCCACGCTCAGCAGCGGCAGGTGGCGGATGGAGTTCCAGAACGCTTCCACGGTTTGGCCCGAGAGCGTGCGGCCCGAGGCGTCGGTGATAGTGCCCGAAATCATGACCGGCACTTGGCGCCCGCCATCGTCGAAGAACTTCTGCACCGCGTACAGCGCCGCCTTGGCGTTCAGGGTGTCAAAAATCGTTTCGATGAGCAGCGTGTCCACGCCGCCGTCTACCAGCCCGCGCACCTGCTCCAGGTAGGCCGTGGCCAGCTCGTCAAAGGTCACGGCGCGGAAGCCGGGGCGGTTCACATCGGGCGAGAGCGAAGCGGTGCGGTTGGTGGGCCCCACGGCCCCGGCCACGAAGCGCGGCTTGTCGGGCGTGGAGTACTCGTCGGCCGCGTCGCGGGCTAGGCGCGCCGACTCGTAATTCAGCTCGTACACCACGTGCTCCAAGCCATAGTCGGCCTGGGCAATGGTGGTGCCCGAAAACGTGTTGGTTTCCACCATGTCGGCCCCGGCGGCAAAGTATTCGGCGTGGATGCCGCGGATGATGTCGGGCCGCGTCAGGCTCAGCAGGTCGTTGTTGCCGCGCAACGGCTTGGGGTGGTCGGCGAAGCGGGGGCCCCGGAAGTCTTCTTCCGTGAGCGGGTGGCGCTGAATCATGGTGCCCATGGCCCCGTCCAGAATCAGCAGGCGCTGGCGCAGCAGCGCGGGTAAGGGGCTGCTACACGCGGCGTCGGCCGTGGGTGTTTCGGGGGCGGTAAGGGCGGGGGAGGAAGCGAAACCGGACATGCTAACCAGATAAAAGCGGCGGACGAACGCGCTTATCCAGAAAGAAACCCGCTCCTATCAGGGGCGGTTCCGGCTGGCATCTTCTTCCGCCAAACGCGTTGGCAGAACGGGAGTTGGCACCTACTCAAAGCAGGTTGCCAAGACGTCACAGGGCCCAGTCCCTCGGTCTTTCTGGATAGCAGCTACTGCGAAGATACGCACGGGAAGGAAGTAATAGCCGGGCCGGGCTGCCGGCTTTTCATCGGCTGCCCGGTAATCGCTGCATGGCCGCTGCTTGGGTTTGGCAACGGTGGCAACGATTACCGGGCAGCCAGCGAAAAGCCGGCGGCCCGGCCCAATTGCTGGTCCTGGGGCCCTACAGCGGCCACGCCGGCCACGCGGTGCCAGCGGCAAAGTCCGTCAGTTCCGCCGGCAGCTCCAGAAACGCGTCGGCCCCGAGCAAGCCGGCCAGGTCGCCGGAGCCGCCCACGGCCACCGGCGTGGCGCGGCGCACGCCTAGCGCATCCACCGCAATTTGCACCGGCAGCAGGTGCGCCAGCGCGGGGCGGAACTGCACGGGGGCGGCGAGCACGGCCGGTGTGGGGCCCGGGGCCCCGGCCGCCGGCTGCTGGCAGGCCAGCAGCCAGGGCCGCACGTAGCGCGCCGCCGTCAGCAGCGTCGAAACGGGGTTGCCGGGCAGGCCGAACACCACGGGGCCCCCGCCGGCCCGGACCCCGAACCACATGGGCTTGCCGGGGCGCTGGTTCACTTCGTGGAAAATTTCTTCCACGCCCAGCTCGCGCAGCAGCCCGGGCAGGTGGTCGGCGCGGCCTTTGCTCACGGCCCCGCTCAGCACCACGGCGTCGAAGCCGGCGGCGAGGATGTTCGTCAGGCCCTGGCGTAGCGTGGGCAGGTCGTCGGGCAGGTGGAACAGGTGCACGTCGGCCCCGGCGGGGGCCAGCAGGGCCTGCACGGCGTAGGCGTTGGAGCGCCGGATTTGGTGGGGCAGGGGCGTGGCGGCCACGTCCACCAGCTCGTCACCGGTGCTCACCACGGCCACCCGGGCCAGGCGCGTCACGTGCACCTCGGGGGCCCCCACGGTGGCGGCCACGGCCAGGGCGGCGGGCGTGAGGCGGGTGCCGGCGGGCAGCAGCAGGTCGCCGCGGCGGCGGTCGGCGGCTTGGGCGTGCACGTTCACGCCGGCCCGGGCGGGCGCCGCGATGTTAATGGCAGCCTGCTGGTTAGCGATGGTAATGTCTTCGTAGCGCACCACGGTATCGGCACCGGGGGGCAGCACGGCGCCGGTCATCACCTCCGCGGCCACGCCCGGGCCGGGCAGCGGCCGGGCGGGGGCCCCGGCAAACTGCGCGTGCGCGATGGGAAACACCGTTTGGCCGCCGGCCCAGGCGGCGTGGGCCACGGCAATGCCGTCCATCGCCACCCGGTCGAAGGGCGGAAAGTCGCGGTCGGCGGCCAGGGCCTCGGCCAGGATGCGGCCGGCAGCGGCGGGCAGGGGCAGGGTTTCGGGCGGCAGCGGGTGGGCGGTGGCCAGCACGCGGGCGTAGGCTTCGGCAACGGAAATCATGGGTTCGGGAAGCGGTAATCGAGCAGCGCGTGGCGCCCGGCTAGGCGGCCGGCGGCCGCGTTCCGTAGAAGGTACGGCGCCCGGCTAGCTTTGTCTGGGCCTTTCGCACAATTTGGGGCCTTGGCTGGTTTTAGCCGGGGCCCCGCACGCCCACCCACCCGAACCACTCGCCTCATGCTGTCCGACAAATTCACCCACGTCAACGCCGCCAACCAGCCCACGATGGTGGACGTGGGCCAGAAAACGCCCACCCGCCGCCTGGCCCGCGCCCACTGCCGCGTGGTGCTGGGCCCCGAACTGCTGGGCCGCGTGCAGGCCGGCGAGCTGCCCAGCCACAAGGGCCCCGTGGTGCACACGGCCATCCTAGCGGGCATTATGGGGGCCAAAAAAACGGCCGACCTCATCCCGCTCTGCCACCCGCTGGGCCTGGATGATTGCCAAATCACCATCGAGCCCGACGGCCCCGACGCCCTGCGCGTGGTGTGCACGGCCGTGGTCACGGGCCGCACCGGCGTCGAGATGGAAGCCCTCACCGGCGCCAGCGTAGCCGCCCTCACCATCTACGACATGTGCAAGGCCTTCTCGCACGACATCACCATTACGGGCGTGCAGCTGATTGAAAAAACCGGTGGCAAGCGCGACTTCCTGCGGCCGTGAGCTTGTACCACCAAGCTGTGCTTGGTCTCGCGTATGCTGCCTTTAGGGCTCCTGGGGCAAAACCAAGCCCAGCTTGGTGGTACAACCCTGAAATTCACTGATTCAATACCATTACTATGAATCCTTCCGAAAACAAGCGCGCCAAGCACGCCGCCCTGGCCCGGCCCGACGTGGGCGAATTTGGCCGCCACGAACTGGCCATCCTGGGGGCCCCGTGCGGCGACATCCAGGCGCTGGTGGCGCGGCTGCTGCCCCACCTGGCCCCGGCCCTGCGCGTGGCCTACGTCGATGCCGACCACGCCGCCGGCGACGCCGCGCTGGGGGCCCCCGCGCCCGCCAAGCTGGTGCCGGCCGTGGGCGAAAACGGCCTCTCGGCCGAGCTGGTGGATAAAATCACGTACCGCCAGCTGAACACCGCCCGCGCCCTCGACAAGTTCTCGCAGCCCGAACTGCTGGCCCACGAAAGCGTGGTGCTGGTGAATGGCAACCACTTCCGCGCCCGCCAGCAAGTCGTCATCGTTGACCCGCGCAAGCCGCTGGACAAGAAGCTCGACCGCCTCACCGACGTGCGCCTCGTGCTGCTGGCCGATGGCCAAACCGAGCTGCCCGCGGTGCTGCTGGCGCACTTGGCGGGGGCCCCGCAGCCACCCGTGCTGCCGCTGGCCGACGCGGCCGGCATCGCCGCGTTCATCCAAAACTGGTACGCCGCGGCCGTGCCCGTGCTGCGCGGCCTGGTGCTGGCCGGCGGCCGCAGCGAACGGATGCGCACCGACAAAGGGGCCCTGCACTACCACGGCGCCGCCGACCAGCGCCAGCACACCGCCGCGCTGCTCCACGAGTTTTGCGCCGACGTGCGCGTGTCCGTCCGCCCTGATCAGGCTGACGAACTGCCCGCCGGCCTCGTGCCACTGCCCGACACGTTTGCCGGCCTGGGGCCCCTGGGCGGGCTGCTCAGCGCCTTCCGGGCCGACCCCAACGCCGCGTGGCTGGTGCTGGCCTGCGACCTGCCGCTGCTCACCCGCACCACGCTGGAATTCTTGGTGGGTAACCGCCAACCCGCCCGCTTCGCCACTGCCCTGCAAAGCCCCTGGAACGACTTCCCCGAGCCGCTCGTCACCATTTGGGAACCAAGGGCCTACGGCGAACTGCTGCGCTTCCTCAGCCTCGGCTACTCGTGCCCCCGCAAGGCCCTCATCAACTCCGACACGGCCGTGCTGGCCCCGCCCGTGCCCGAGGAATTGCGCAACGTGAACACCCCCGAAGAGCGCGCCGCGGCGGAAACAGCGCTGCAAGGAGGGTAGCCAAACTGCGGGACGCCGGGGTAAATGTTTGGTGCTAAGCAACCTTATGGGGCCCCCAGCCATCTGTGTTTTGATGAAACACCTCTTCCTTTGCCTGGGGCTGCTGGCCGGGTGCACGGCCGCGCGGGCCCAAACAACTCCTGCCGCGCTGAACCTGGATTTTGAGCGCATTGACCACCAAACCAACCGGCCCACCGGCTGGCGGGCGCAACTAAACGGGACGAACGGGGCCTATGAAATGGTCGCCGACTCGGTTGTGCGCCAGCAAGGAAAATATTCTTTGCGCATTCGTTCGGTAGATAAGAAGCCGGATAGCAAGGAGTTTGGCGTGGCTATTCTGCGCATTCCGGCCAACTTCCGGGGCAAAACCATCAGGCTGACGGGCTTCATGAAAACCGAGAACATCCAGGGCAGCTACGCCGGCCTCTGGCTGCGGGTGGATGGCGACGAGGGCACGCTGGACTTTGATAACATGAGCAAGCTGAACGTGCAGGGCACCACCGACTGGAAGCGCTACACCATCGAGCTTGCCCTGGACGCCAGTGCGCAATCCGTCTGGCTCGGCGGCCTCACGTCCGGCACGGGCACCATGTGGATTGACGACCTGGCGCTGACCGTGGACGGCAAGCCCCTGGCCAAGGCTCCGTTCAAGGAAATAAAGCGCTACAAGGCGGCGCAGGACACGGCCTTCCGGCGCGGCTCCGGCATCGCGCTGGACAACCTGAGCCCGACGCAAATCGATAATCTGGCCGTGCTGGGTCGGGTGTGGGGCTTCGTGAAGTACTACCACCCCGCCGTGGCCCGCGGCGACTACAACTGGGACGCTGAGCTGCTGCGCGTGCTGCCCAAGGTGCTCAGCAGCGCCACCCCGCAGGCCCGCAACGAAGTGCTGAGCGCCTGGCTGACCAGCCTGGGCCCCGTGCCCGCCTGCGCCACCTGCCGCCAAACCAGCAGCCTCCCCATCCGCCTGCAACCCGACCTGGACTGGCTGACCGACGAAAAGCAACTGGGCCCCGCCCTGAGCCAGCAGCTGGAGTACCTGCGCCGCAACCGCAACCAGGTCCCCCACTACTACGTGAGCGACGCGCCTTACTCGGGCAACCCCGTTTTCCACCACGAGCAAGCCTACGCCAGCCCCACCACCCCCGATGCCGGCCTGCGCCTGCTGGCCCTGTACCGCTACTGGAACATGATTGCCTATTTCTACCCCTACCGCTACGCCATTGGGGAAGATTGGCAAAAGGTGCTGCCCGCGTTCATCCCGCAATTCGCCGCCGCCCGCACCGACGAGCAATACCGGCTGACCGCACTAGGCCTCATTACCCGCATCCACGACTCACACGCCAATATTTTCGGTACTGACAAAGTGATGAGTGCTTACTACGGCCTGTATTATGCACCGGCGCAGGTGCGCTTTGCGGAAGGCCAGGCCGTGGTAACGGGCTACTACCACGACCAGCTGGGCCCGGCTACCGGTCTGCAAAAAGGCGATGTGGTGCTGCAAATAGATGGCGTGCCGGTGCCCGACCTAGTGAAAGCCCGGCTGCCGCTCACGCCTGCTTCCAACGAGCCCACTCAACTGCGCAACATCGCCCAAAACCTGCTGCGTGGCCGCACTGACCAAGTGAAGCTGCTGGTGCGCCGCGACGGCCGCGACTTACCTCTCACGGTAGCCCGCGTGCCCGCAGCGCAGCTCAACCTGGCCCTGAATAACGGCACGCCCGACCCCAAGGCCCCGGCCTGGCACGTGCTGCCCGGCAACATTGGCTTGCTCACGATGGGCACCCTGCACAAAGACCAGCTGCCCACCATTATGCAAGCCGCCAAGGCAACCAAGGGCCTAGTGATTGACGTGCGCAACTACCCGGCCGAATTCCTCGTGTCCTACGCCCTACCGCAGTACCTGATGCCCAAAAAAACGGCATTTGGGCAGTTCAGCGGCCCCCAGCTTAACTACCCAGGCGTGTTTCTAACTGCTCCACCCCTAACGATACCGGCCAGCAAAGGCGCGCCGTACGCAGGCAAAGTCGTCGTTCTGGTAAATGAGCTCACCCAGAGCCTGGCTGAGTTCACCGCTATGGCTTTGCGCGCCGTGCCGGGGGCCACCGTGGTGGGCAGCACTACCGCCGGGGCCGATGGCAACGTGTCTACTATCGTCCTGCCCGGCAACATCTCCAGCTGGATTAGCGGCCTGGGCGTGTACTACCCCGATGGGCGCGAAACCCAGCGCGTCGGCATCGTGCCCGATGTAGTGGTGCAGCCCACCATCGAGGGCATCCGCGCCGGGCGCGACGAAGTGCTAGAACGCGCCGTGCAGCTCATCGAAACCCCGTAGCTGCTCGCCCCTACGGGTGCGCCGCTACCCACTCGGTGCCGTCTTCGTATTCCTCGCGCTTCCAGATGGTTACCACCTGCTTGAGCGTGTCGATGATGAACTGGCACGCGGCGAAGCTTTCGGCGCGGTGGGGCGTGGCCACGGCCACCACCACGGCCACGTCGCCGAGGTTCAGGGTGCCTTTGCGGTGCACCACGGCCACTTCCTGCAGCATGGGCCACTTTTCGTAGGCCTGGGCCACCACGTGGCCGAGCTGCGTGAGGGCCATGCTGTCGTACGACTCGTAGTGCAGGCGGCGCACCCGGCGGCCCCCGCTCTGGTTGCGCACCGTGCCGATGAAGGAATTGACGGCCCCCGCGGCGTCGGTTTGCACGGCGGCCAGGGCCGCGGCCACGTCAATGGATTGGTCAGTAATGGAAAGGTGGGGCGTCATTTAAGGAAGAGAAGCGAGAAACGGGTGCCGATTAATATTTAAAAAACTAGCCGCCGGCCACGGGCGGAATCAGCGCGATTTCGTCGTTCGGGCCGATGGCTTGCTCGGCGGGGGCATATTCGTTGTTCACGGCCACGGCACAGCTGCGCAACTGGCCCAGGGCCGGGTAGCTGGCCCGCATACGGTCGAGCAGGGCCCCCACGGTGGCGGGGGCGGGGGCGGGCATTTCCAGCGTGGGCTGGCCCACAATGTCGCGGGTGATGCCGAATAAGGCGATTTTCAGGGCCATAATTTTTGGTAAATTTACCCGAGCGGAAACGCCCGCCGGGGCCGTTGGCGTTGCGCCCTTGAACACCGGCGGCCGATTAGAGGTTTAGCTGAACCCGCCCGCTTTACGTACGAAAGGGCAAAACAGGGACTGAATATGCTGACTTCTGCGCTTTTGCCGGCCGCCGCCACGCCGGCCACTACTCTTATCGACCAGCACGGCCGGCCGCTCGAGTACGTGCGCTTGGCCGTGACGGACCGTTGCAACCTGCGCTGCTTCTACTGCATGCCCGAGCAAGGCATCCAGTATATGCCGAAGAACGAGCTGCTTAGCTACGAGGAAATGCTGCGCTTGGTGGGCCTGCTGGCTGGCCTGGGCGTGCGCAAAGTGCGCCTCACCGGCGGCGAGCCCTTTGTGCGGCGCGACCTGGTGCCTTTCATGGAGCGCCTGGCCGCCCTGCCCGGCATCGACGACCTGAGCCTGACCACCAATGGCGTGCTGACGGCCCCCCACGTGCCAGCTCTGGCCCGCATGGGCGTTAAGGCCGTGAACCTGAGTCTGGACACACTCGACCGGGAGCGGTTTTTCCAAATCACGCGGCGCGACGAGC
The DNA here is from genome assembly GCF_006439025.1 of Hymenobacter nivis. GTDB lineage: Bacteria > Bacteroidota > Bacteroidia > Cytophagales > Hymenobacteraceae > Hymenobacter > Hymenobacter nivis_A. The sequence goes on along the minus strand of NZ_RCYZ01000005.1, from coordinate 450,241 downwards.
TGCCGCGCGTCATGGAAACTTTTCACGCGCTGCTGGCAGCCGGCATTCAAGTGAAAATCAACGCCGTGGTGATGGACGGCCGCAACATTGACGACCTCGTGCCGCTGGCCGACCTCAGCCGCGAGCTGCCCGTGGACGTGCGCTTCATCGAGGAAATGCCCTTCAATGGCGGCAGCCACGTGGCCACGCCGGCCTCGCTGCCCTGGCACCACGGCCGCATCCGCCAGCACCTGGAAAACCACTTCGGGGCCCTTGCGCCGGTAGCCACCGGCGCCGGCGCCACGGCCTCGGAGTACCGCATTGCCGGGCACCGGGGCACGGTGGGCATCATCGCGGCGTATTCGCGCACCTTCTGCGGCACCTGCAACCGCCTGCGCCTCACGGCCGAAGGCGGCATCAAAACCTGCCTTTACGACCAGGGCGTGCTCGACGTGCGGGCCCTGCTGCGCGGCGGTTCTTCTGATGCGCAAGTGGTGGAAGCCCTGGCCAACGCCTTCCGCCACCGCGCCGCCAACGGCTTCGAGGCCGAGCGCCAACGCCCGCTGCACCAGCTCAACTTCGAGAGCATGGCCACCATCGGCGGGTAAGCACGGCTAGCATTATGCAACCGGCGTTGGGGCCCCTACTCCACCAACTGCGCGTGCAGGTGGGCCAAGGTTTCAGCAGCGCTAGTGCATAGGCCGGGGTGCACGGGCGAGGTTTGCACCACGGTGCTGCGGGTGGCGGTGAGCCAGCGAAACCGCTCGGCAATGCCGAGCTGCCCGATGGGGCCCCCGGCGGCGCGGCCCTGGCAAATGCGCTCAAAGGCGTGCAGGCGCGCCGCTAAGTCGTCTAGGTCCAGCTCGGCCGAAAAGGCGCGCAGGCGGGCTTCGGGCAGCGCAAACCGGGTTTGCAAAAAGCCTTGGGCCCGGCAGTACACGATGACGCCCACGTTGAGGAATTCCTCCCGCTCGACGCGCGGCACCACGCGCAGCACGGCGTACTCAAATAAGTCCTTGGCGGGCATCGTCGACTTCCTGAACAAAGGTGGGGGAGGCCGCCAGGCGGCTTTCGAGGAAGCGCACGTAGCCGGCGCGCTGGGCCTCGGGCGGGGCGTCGTCCGTGAGCCATTCGTCGGGCACCAGGGCCACCACGGCCCGGATGACCTCGGGCGTGAGGCGGGCGTGGCCCTCGGCGTCGGCCGCGGCCAGTTCCGTGGCCTGGGGCAGCAGCACGTGGTTTTTTATTTGAGGAAACAGGCGCTGGCCGCCGGGGCGCTCGGCCCAGTCGGGGCTGGTGTGGTGAATGTAGAGGGCCGCGCCGTGGTCAATCAGCCACAACTCCTTGTGCCAGAGCAGCAAGTTGGTGTTGCGCACGGTGCGGTCCACGTTCAGCGTCAGGCAATCGAGCCAGACTACCAGCGAGGCCAGCTGGGCCCCCACGGGGGCCAGCAGCGGGTCGTAGGTGCTGGCACCGGCTAGGAAATGCAGGGCCAGGTTGCGGCCGGTGCTGGCCCGCAGCAGGTCCTGGATTTCCTCGTCGGGCTCGGTGCGGCCGAAGGCCTCGTCGAGCTCGCAGAACACCAGCTCGGGCATGCGCAGGCCCAGGGCCCGGGCCAGCTCGCCCACAATCAGCTCGGCCACCAGCGCCTTCAGGCCCTGCCCCGCCCCCCGAAATTTCAGCACGTACAGAAACCCATCGTCGGCTTCCACCAGCGCGGGCAGCGAGCCGCCCTCGCGCAGCGGCGTCACGTAGCGCGTCACGTGTACGGTGCGAAGTTCTAAAGCAAGGTCGGGCATAAAGGCAAGGGGAAACGGGGCCGCAAAGGACGCACGGATTGCCAGGTTTTGCGCCGCGCCGCCTCACTTGGGGCCCCACGGGCTGCCGGTAGCGTCGGCGTTAGGCAACGTTGTCTTTTTGTGAAATTTAGTTTACACGAAATAAAGCGCGCCGTACAGCTGCCGCGCGCTTGCTTCGGTGCTATGCGGTGCGCCCGGGGCCCTAAGCCGCGGCGGTGGCCGTACTTTGGGCCGCCGGGGCCCTAAATGGGCGCTGCCCGGCGGGCCGGCTTAAAAAACAATGGTTTGCGCCCGGCGAAAGCGCAACCCTGGCCGCCGTTTGGGGTTAGGTCAGATTGGTTTTATCGCGCCCGGGGGCCCTGCAAGGCCGCGGGCGCCAGCGGTGCACAGCGTATGATGGCTTTGGATTCTTCGGTTTTGGCAGCAGCGGCGGCGGGGCGCAAAAAGCACCGGGCGGCCGTGGGGGCCCTGTTTTTTCTATTAGGGCTGTGCTTTGCTACCTGGGCCTCGCGCATTCCCAGCATCCAGCAGCGCATGGGCGTCAGCGACGGCCAGCTCGGGCTGGTGCTGTTCGCCATTCCGGCCGGGCAGCTGCTGAGCCTGCCGCTGGCGGGGTGGCTGGTGGCCAAGCGCGGCAGCCGGCAGGTGGTGCTGGCGGGCGTGCTCATCTACGCCGGGGCCCTGGTGGCGCTGGGCTGGGCCGCCAACCTCTACCAGCTGGTGCCGCTGCTGATGGTGTTCGGGGTGGGCAGCAACCTCACCAACATCGCGGTTAATACCCAGGCCGTCAACGTGGAGCGGCTCTACACCAGCCCCATCATGGCCTCGTTCCACGGGCTGTGGAGCCTGGCGGGCTTTGCCGGGGCGGCTGTGGGCACGGTGATGATCGGGGCCGGGGTACTGCCAGGCTACCACTTCCTGCTCATCGCGCTGCTCATTGCCGCCGGGATGGCCGCCAGCGCCAGCCACGTGGTGCGCCACGACAGCGGCGTGGACCCCAACCAGCCGGCCTTTGTGCGGCCCGACGGCCACTTGCTGGGCCTAGGAGCCATTGCCTTCTGCGCCCTCATCTGCGAAGGCGCCATGTTCGACTGGAGCGGCGTGTACTTCAAAAAAGTGCTGCAAGTAGACAAAAACTGGGTGGGGGCGGGCTACACGGCCTTTATGAGCACGATGGCCTTGGGCCGCTTCGGGGCCGACGGGCTGGCGGCGCGGCTGGGGGCCCGGCGCGTCATCCAGGGCAGCGGGCTGCTCACGGCCACGGGGTTGGCGCTGGCGGTGGCGTTCCCGGTGTTGCCGGTGGCGCTGCTGGGCTTTTTGCTGGTGGGCTTCGGCACGTCGTCGGTGGTGCCGCTGGTGTACAGCGCGGCGGGGCGCTCCACCACCATGTCGGCGGGCATGGCCTTGGCGGCGGTGTCCACCATCGGGTTCGTGGGCTTTTTGCTGGGGCCCCCGGTCATCGGCCTCATCGCCGGGGCCACCAGCCTGCGCGTGTCGCTGGCCCTCATTGCCGTGATGGGCCTGTGCGTGTCGGGGGTAACTTCGGTGGTAATGAAGGCGGAAGTGCCGATAAAGGAGTGATGCAATAAATGCCTGGCGGCTACCTAGCCGTGCTATTTGATCTATTTTCTATTAATCTTTCGTTACTTATATAAAAATAGATAGATTAACTTTATGTTTTATAAGAAGTGAGGGATATTCGTGGGCTGCTACGGCCGGACCGGCCGGCGCAGTGCCCATCCTTTCCCTTCACTTTATGAAACTACCTTCTACTGTTTTTGGCCGGCGGCTGGCCGCCGGCGCGGGCTACGCCGCGGCCCTGGGGGCCCTGCTAGCGGGCCCCGCCCAGGCGCAGGGCCCCATTGCCACCAGCGTTTCGCCGTCCCGCAACACCGCAAACGCCCCGCGAAACACGACCGTAGCCGTCACCTTCAACCAAGCGCTGGCAAACAACGCCACCACGCTGGGGGCCCTAAAAGTATTCAGCGCGCAGGCCGGCGGCAAAAAAGCCGGCACGGCCACCGTGAACGGCAGCACGCTCCGGTTCCAGCCCACCACGGCCTTCAAAGCCGGCGAAACGGTGCTGGCCACCGCTACGGCGGGGGCCCAAAGCAGCAGCGGGGCTCCCGCCAAGCCGCAAGTGTTTCAGTTCACCACGGCCACCACCCCCACCAATGGCCTCTTCGGCGGCGGCCAGGATTTACAAGTGGGCAGCAGTATTAACGGGGTAGCGACCGGCGACCTCAACGGCGATGGCACCCTAGATTTGGTGACGACCGATGAACGCGGCGGTACGGCTAACATACGCTTCAATGATGGCCGTGGCATATTTGCCGGTGGCCAATCGCTGCCGCTGGGGGATGGGCCTCGGGATGTGGTGCTGGCCGATGTGAACGGTGATGGCGCCCTTGACATCGTGGCGATTAACGGAGGCTTTAGAAGTACTACGCTAAGCATCCGTTACAACGATGGTCGCGGTGGCTTTCGCGGCGATAATGGCCAGAACCTGGCGGTGAGGCGCTCGCCCACGGGCGTGGCGCTGGGCGACCTCGACGGCGACGGCGACCTGGACCTGGTGGCCAGCTCTTTCGACAATGGCAATGGGGGCATAGACGTCCGCTTCAACAATGGGGCCGGCACCTTTAGCGGCGGGACATCGACTGCCCTGCCGGTTGGGATGCTCAGCTTGGCCCTGGGCGACTTTGATGGCGACGGTGACCTCGACCTAGTGAGCGCCAACCCCGCGGGCTTGGGTGTGAGCCTCAACGACGGGGCCGGTGCGTTTGGCGCGGCGGGGCAAGTGCCGACGGCGGCCAGGCCCAGCAAAGTAATGGTGGGCGACGTGGACGGCGACGGCGACCTTGACTTGCTGGCCGTGGAGTACCCCTACGCCGTGGGCATACGGCTGAACGATGGCGCAGGCAACTTCCGCACCGGCCAGGAAATTGCGGTGCCCGTGAGCTACGGCGATTGCCTGGCGCTAGGCGACGTGGACGGCGACGGCGACCTCGACCTGGTGACGGGCAATAACAACGGCTCCCCTAAGGCGGCTGTACTTTTGAATAACGGAGCCGGTACTTTCGTCCCGGGCCCCGAAGTGGACACGGGTAACGGTAACACCAGCCTGGTGCTGGGCGACGTGGATAACGACGGCGACCTCGATGTGGTAGCCGGCGGCCTCAGCAGCCAGGTTAGCGTCCGCCTGAACCAGCCCCCCGCGGTGGTCCTCAACCCGCCCACTCTGGCCAGCGCTTCCCCGGCAACGGGCGTGGCGGGCAGCGACGAGGTAATTGTCCTTACGGGCACCAACTTCACGCCCGCCGCCAAGGTTACATTCAACGGCGCGGCGGCCACCGGCGTGGTAGTAGCGTCGGCCACCGAGCTGCGCGTAACGGTGCCCGCCGGGGCTACGAGTGGCCCAGTAGTGGTGACAACCGCCGACGGGGTGAGCAACGGCTTGGCGTTCACGGTGCGGCCCGCGGGCTTCCCCCTGCTCAGCATCGCCAGTGTAGCCCCCACGGCCAACGCCAATGGGGCCCCTACGGCCACGGCCGTGGCCGTCACGTTTGCCCAGGCTCCGGCCAGCGGCTCCGGCATTGAGCAGGCGCTGCAGGTATTCAGCCAGCAGGCGGGCGGGCGCAAGGCCGGCACGAGCCGCCTGAGCGGCAGCACCCTCACGTTCCAGCCCGCGGCGGCCTTCAAAGCCGGCGAAACGGTGCTGGCCACCGCCGTGGGCAGCCCGTCGCGGGTGTTCCAGTTCACGACGGCCACCGCGCCGACCAGCGGCATTTTTGGGGGCGGCACGCAGGTGCCCACCGGCACCACGCTCACCGACCTGGTAACCGGCGACGTGAATGGCGACGGCAACCTGGACATTCTGACGGCCAACGGCGGCAACGGCGACGTGAGCATTCGCCTGAACAACGGCGACGGCACCTACAACGACGGCTTTAACTCGTTTTTCCCAAGCGGTAACCTCGCCCGCTTGGCCCTGGGCGACGTGGACGGCGACGGTGACCTTGATGTGCTGGTGACCACCTACCTGCGGTTTAGCGTGAGTACCAGCAACATTTTGGAGTACCTCAACGACGGAAAGGGAAACTTTACCGCCAAAGACTACATCCAGCTGGGGGCCAGCACTAGCCGGTTGGTGCTGGGCGACGTGGACGGCGACGGCGACCTCGACTTGCTGGCCCCCAGCATAGCCGTCGATGGCAACTTTCTTCGCTTCGAGGTGAACGTGCGGCTCAACGACGGCCGCGGCAAGTTCAGCGGCAACCAGAACCTGGCCCTAGGTGCTTCGGAGCTGGCCCTGGGCGACGCGGACGGCGACGGCGACCTCGACCTGTTCACGAGCCAGTCCGATGGAATAGGTTTGAGCCTAAACAACGGCCAAGGCATTTTCGGCGTCAGCCGGCCGCTGGGCCTGGGCGCTGCCACTGGCCGCCTGCTGCTGGGCGACCTGAACGGCGACGGCCGCCTCGACGTGGCGGGCGGTGCGGCGAGCATCGGCCTCAACGATGGGACGGGCACCTTTGCCAGGGCCCCGGCGGCGGGGCTGGCCGCCACGGCCCTGGGCGACGTGGACGGCGACGGCGACCTCGACCTGGTGGGCCCCGGCGGAACGGGCGCAACCGTGAGTGTGCGGCTTAATAATGGCCAGGGCGGCTTCGGGGGCAGCCAGGAAGTAGCGGTGGCTGGTGCCGCGTCGGCGGTGGTACTGGGCGACGTAGATAGCGACGGCGACCTCGACATCCTCGCTGGCAGTGCGGCTACTCCCTTCAACAACAGCACCGTAAGCGTGCGCCTCAACCAGAAGCAAGCTCCCGTGCTGGCGGCCTACCGCCTGAATGCGGGTGCGGGGCCCCTGACGACCTCGCGCGGAACTTTCGCCACCGACCAGTCCTTCGACGCGGCCAACAGCGACCAGTTCACCACCCAGGCCCCCATTGCGGGCACCCCCGACCCGGCTCTCTACCAAACTGAACGGTTCAGCACCCACGGCGTGCTTAGCTACGCCCTGCCCGTGGCCAATGGCAAATACAACGTGGTGCTACACTTCGCCGAGCTCTACTGGACCAAGCCCGGCCAGCGCGTATTTGACATCAACTTGGAAGGGAAAAAAGTGGCCACCAACTATGACATTGTGCAGAAAGTAGGGCCCCTGACGGCCACGACCGAAACCTTCGCCGTGACCGTGACCGACGGGGTGCTGAACTTGGATTTGAGCGTGCCCTACCTGAGCGGCGGTATGGACCAGGCCAAGCTCTCGGCCCTGGAAGTGCTGCCGTTTAGCACCGACTACCGCGTGAACGCGGGCGCTGGGGCCCTGGCCACCTCACGCGGCGCCTTCGCCGCCGACCAGTCCTTCGACGCGGCCAACAGTGCCACGGCCACCACGGCTGCCGCCATCGCCGGCACGCCCGACCCGGCCCTGTACCAGACCGAGCGCTACAGCACCCACGGCACGCTCAGCTACGCCCTGCCCGTGGCCAACGGCCAGTACAACGTGGTGCTGCACTTTGCGGAAATCTACTGGACCAAGCCCGGCCAGCGCGTGTTCGACATCAACCTGGAAGGGGCGAAAGTAAAAAGCCTGTACGACATCGTGCAGAAAGTAGGGCCCCTGACGGCCACGACCGAAACCTTCGCCGTGACCGTGACCGACGGGGTGCTGAACCTGGATTTGAGTGTGCCCTACCTGAGCGGCGGCATGGACCAGGCCAAGCTCTCGGCCCTGGAGGTGCTGAGCGCAAACGGTAGCGCCGCGGTGGCCCAGGTGGCGGCCCGGCCCAGCGCGGCCAAGAAAACCAGCTTGGCTGGCTCCTTGAGCGCCTACCCCAACCCGGCGCCCGAGGGCAACTTCACGCTGGCCTACACGGCCGCCCAGGCCCAGGCGGCCACGCTGGTACTCACCGACGCGCTGGGCCGCATTGTGCAGCAGCGGGTGGTGACCCTGGCCGAGGGCCCCAACCAGGTGCCAGTGCAGGCCCCGGGCTTGCCCGTGGGCATTTACCAGCTGACCCTGCGCCTGGCCAATGGCCAGCACCCAAGCCAGCGCCTGGCCATCATTCATTAAGCAACGGCATGGTTGCGTGCATGTTGCGGAGGCAAGGCTGCGGAATACGGCCGCTCGCCCCGCCTCCGGTAAATAACCGACTACCTGACGCGCCAACCTCACTCACGCATAAGTTCAGCCAATAAAGAGGCCCCGACTCTCGATAGAGTCGGGGCCTCTTTATTGGCTGCCACGGCGTTGGGTCGCCCCGCCGGGGCTTTGGCGCTCAACAGCAACCACTTACTGCCGACGGGCCGCCCCTCCGGGGCTATTTCGATTATTTGCTAATGCTACTTGTGGCCCCGCAGCCAGGTGGTGGCTTCTTTGTACGAGGGGGCGGTGCGGTCGCCGCCGGTTATCACCATTTGGTAGTAGCGCTTGGTGCCGCGCAGGTCGTCGTCGGCCTCGGCCAGCTTGCCCAGGTTGAAGGCCGCGCCCTGGTAGTAGCCGCCGCTGGTGTTGGCCAGGGTTTCCGAAAACACGATGCAGCGCTGGTAGTAGTCGCGGGCTTCGGCCAGCTTGTGGTAGCGGTACTGCATCAGGAAGCCCAGGAAGTAGGTGGCGTAGCGCCCCGAGTAGCCCTCGTAGCCGGGCATGCCCGCGTTGAGTTTGGTCAGGATGGACTTGCTGGCCTGCTCGCAGCCCGCCCAGTCGCCCTCGCGGAAGCAGAGCATGGCGTAGTTGCGCTCGAAGTAACTATTGTCGGGGTACTCGGCCACCAGTTGGCGGGCCACGTTAAGGGCCGCATTTTCTTCGTGCTCGCGCTCGCTGCCGAGGATGCGCATGAGGAAAAACCGGGCCTCGGTGGCGGTGTAAAAGCCGTTTTTGCCCACCGTGCGCAGCTGCGTGATGCCCAGGTCGTGGTTGCCCTTGGGGAAGAACAGCAGCACCGGCCGCAGCCACGGGTACTCGTCAGAAATCCACCCGGAGTAGTAGTTGAACAGGCCCTGGCCGAACAGAAACTCCGGGCTCAGGTCGTTGGCCTCCTTGCTTTTATCCATATACTCGAGCGAGCGTTTGACGCCCACCGTGGCCTTGCGCCAGTCGTGGCGCTCGGCGTGCAGGCGGGCGTCGAAGGCGTAGGCGGCCGAGAGGAAAAAGCAGGCTTCGTAGTTCGTTTTGTCGGCGTCGTACAGGGCCTTGGCCTTGGTGGTGGCCGTGTCCATGTAAGCAAAAAAAGTGCGGTCGTACTGCTTGGTGCCCAAGTTGGTGGGCAGGATTTTCCACCACGTGCTCAGGCCCATCAGGAAGTAGGCCATCGGGTGCTCGGGGTAGCGGCGGCGCAGCGACCGGAACTGTCGGTCGGCCCGGTCGAACTTGAAGTTGTAGAGGTTGTGCACGGCCCCGTTCAGCTCCTGCTGCACGTCCTGGTTGAGCAGCAGCCACCCCTTGGTATCCACGGCCTGCGGGGCCACTTCCACGTCGGCGAGTTCGACTTCCTTAATGCCGCCCATGTGCCGCGCCGTGTCGGCGACCTGGGCCGCGGCCGAAAAAACCGGGAGCAGTAGCGCCAACGCCAGCAGGGCCCGCCGGCCACGTGCTAAGAATTGGACAATATCCATAAAATAAGTGTATAAAGAATTATTCAAGCTATTATAACCTTTCAAGCCCTTAAAAGTAGGTTTTTTGATTGATTATCGCCCTACCGTAGGGGGTGGCAACAGGCCTATTTTCTTGAAAATATTCTAAAAAATTGCGGCGCACCTGTCTGCCGGGGCTCCAAACCCCGGCCCCGCGGCAACCGCCGCGCCCGCCGGCCAGTACACAGGCGCACCCACGTTTCCCCTCCTTTCGTTTTGACCGATACCTTATCCCATCGCCAGAAGATGCTCACCTTCGGCGGCATCCTGCTGGCCATGTTCCTGGGGGCCCTCGACCAGACCATCGTGTCCACGGCCCTGCCGCGCATCGTGGCCGATTTGCACGGCCTCGACCGTTTTACGTGGGTGGCCACGGCTTACCTGGTGGCCAGCACGGCGCTGGTGCCCATCTACGGCAAGCTGGCCGACATGTACTCGCGCCGCACCATCGAGGTGGTGGCGGTGAGCGTGTTTTTGCTGGGCTCGGGGCTGTGCGGGCTGGCGGGCGAGTTTGGGCCCCTGCCGCTGCTCGGCGACGGCATGACGCAGCTCGTGGTGTTCCGGGCGGTGCAGGGGCTGGGCGGCGCGGGGCTGTTTGCCATGGCCTTCATCATCATCGCCGACCTGTTTCCGCCCGCCGAGCGGGGGCGCTACCAGGGCTTCACGGGGGCCGTGTTCGGCACGTCGTCGGTGCTGGGGCCCCTGCTGGGCGGCTTCCTCACCGACCGCGGCACCGGCCTCATTCCGGGCGTGGCGGGCTGGCGGCTAGTATTTTACGTGAACCTGCCGCTGGGCCTGGTGGCGCTGTGGTTCATCGTCAGCCAGATGCCACCCCTGCGGCCGCGCACCGCCCCCAAGCCGTTCGACTTTGTGTCGGCGCTGCTGCTGGTGGCGGGGCTGGGGCCCCTGGTGGTGGCCCTGCAGCTCAACCGGGCGCAGTACGGTTGGACGGCCCCGCTCACACTGGGCCTGCTGGGCGGGGCGCTGGTGGCACTGGCCCTGTTCGTGGTGCGCAGCCTGCGCCACGAAAACCCCATCCTCAACTTCAGCTTGTTCAACAACAAGGTGTTCCGCACGGCCAATGCGGCGCTGTTTCTGATGGGCGGCGCGTTCCTGGGGGTCATCATCTTCGAGCCCCTGTTCATGGTGAACGTACTGGGCGAGTCGGCCACGCGGGCCGGCGTCAGCCTCATTCCGCTGTCGCTGGGCGTGGTCACGGGCTCGCTGCTGGCGGGCCAGATGGTGTCGCGCTTCGGCCACTACAAGTACTGGATGCTGGGGGGGCTCACGCTGCTACTGGGGGGGCTGTCGCTGCTGGCCACCATGCCGCCCACCGTGCAGTACCACCAGGTGCTCATGTACTTGGCGGTGTGCGGCCTGGGCCTGGGCCCCACCATGCCCCTCTACACCCTGGCCGTGCAAAACGCCACCGACCCCCGGCTCGTGGGCCAGGCCACCTCGGCCAGCCAGTTTTTCCGGCAGATTGGCGGGGCCCTGGCAGCCTCGGCGCTGGGCGCAGTGCTCAGTTTCACGCTGGCCCACGAGCTACCGGCCACCGCCGCCGCCGCCCCCCGCCCAACCGTGGTGGCCGAGGGCCCGGTCGTGGCCGCCGGGGCCCCCAGCCCCGCCACCCGGGCAGCCTTCTCCAAAGCCATCGGCCGGATTTACTTGTTCACCATCTTTTTGGTCGTGGGCGGGTTCGTCACCACGCTCTTCATCCCCGAGCTGCCGCTGCGCAAAACCAACGACGGGCCCCCGGCGGGCGGCGGGGAGTAGGGCTGGGGCGGGCTACGCCGGCACCCGCACCCGCACCAACCGTAGTCGCCGCACCTGGTTGTTCGGCGCGGGGCCCCGGGGCGGGGGCCAAAACACCGGCCCGTTTCGGCGGTTTCCTCCCCACACCCCTTCCCGCATGGAACCCGCCATCCTATTGCCCGCCGCCAGCTACGAATTCGCCACCGTGCAAAAGGTGCGCGGCGAGGGCCCCGCCGAGCCAGCCACCGACCAGCTAGCTGCTGAAGAGCCACTGGAAATCCGCTTGGGGTACGCCGTGGAAGGCGGCGGGCGCGCGCACCGCACGCTGTCCGTCACGATGCGTACGCCGGGGCAGGACGAGGAACTGGCCGCCGGCTTTTTGCTGACGGAGGGCATCGTCCAGGGAAAAGCCGACCTGCTGGGCGTGCGCCCTTGCCCCGACGTGCAGAAGCCCGAAGAGGCCGGCAACGTGGTGCGCGCCGAGCTGGCCGCGCACGTAGCCGTTGATTTCCAGGGCTTGGAGCGGCACTTTTACACCAGTTCGAGTTGCGGCGTGTGCGGCAAAACCAGCATCGACGCCATCCAAACCGCCTCCTGCCCGGTGCTGCCCGCCCAGGGGCCCCACCTGGCCTACGCCACCGTGCACGAGCTGCCCGCGCGCCTGCGCGCCGCCCAGGCCGGCTTCGAGCAAACCGGCGGGCAGCACGCGGCGGCCCTGTTCTCGCCGGCCGGCGAGCTGCTGCTGCTGCGCGAAGACGTGGGCCGCCACAACGCCCTGGACAAGCTCATCGGCGCGGCGCTGCTGCAAGATTGGCTGCCGCTGCACCAGCACGTGCTGTTGGTGAGCGGCCGCGCCAGCTTCGAATTAGTGCAAAAAGCTGCCGCCGCGGGCCTCGGCATTTTGGCCGCTGTGGGGGCCCCCAGTAGCTTAGCCGTGCAGGCCGCCGAGCGGTTTGGGATGACGGTGTTAGGCTTCGTGCGCAACGAGCGGTTCAACATTTATTCGCACCCGTGGCGGGTGGGGCCCGCGGACAAGTAGCCGGGGCCCTGGCGCATTTTTGCGTCCATTCGCCGGTCGTTCCGCGGCCAACGCCGTACCACTAGTTCGCAGCTTTTCCTTGATTCCTATTATATGAAGCTCCGCATCGAAGACGACACCCTCCGCCTGCGCTTGTCCGACGCCGAAGTGCAGGAGTTTGCGGCCACGGGCCGGGTAGCGGCGGCGGTGCACTTCGGCGCCACCGCCGACCAGCGGCTGACCTACGCCTTGGAGCGCACCGTGCCGGCCGAGGGCCCTGGCAGCACCGTGCGGGTGCGCTACGCCCCCGGGGCCCTCACGGTGCTGGTGCCCGAAGCCCTGGCCGATGCCTGGACCGGCACCGACCAGAACGGCTTTTCGGAGCGCGTGGCCTTGGCCGACGCCCGGCAGTTGCGTATCTTAGTCGAGAAAGATTTGGACTGCCGCCATTAGCCCTGGTGGCCCGTAAATAGATAATTCAACCGCTCCTAGCCCGTCCCACCCCATGGAAGAATCTCCCACCAACGACCCCGCCAAAGCCGGCAAAACCCACCAGCAAGGGGCCCAAGACAACACGCCTAAGAGTGGCGAACGCCCCGACCAGGGCGCTGCGCCCACCAACGACCACTACCGCCCCGACCCGCAAATGGAACGTGACCAGCGCCACATCCCGGCCCCCGACGTGGCCGGCGCCAAGTACCAGTTCCCGGTGCTGGCCCAGCCCCCCGAAGAACTGACCGGTCTGAAGCTGGAGCCGCGCATGAAAATTGCCGCCGGCGTCACGGCCGTTATCAAGTCGATGGAATTCAGCTGGACCGAGGGCGGCGTGAACCGCGGCACCCGCGGCTTGCTGAAAATGAACCAGAAGGACGGCTTCGACTGCTCGAGCTGCGCCTGGCCCGACCCCGACGACCACCGCTCGTTTGCCGAGTTTTGCGAGAACGGCGCCAAGGCCACGGCTTCCGACGCCGACGACCGGTCGGCGGGCCCCGAGTTCTTCGCCAAGCACAGCCTGGCCGACCTCTCGCGCATGACCGACCGCGACCAGAACAACTCCGGCCGCCTCACGCACCCCATGGTGAAGCGCCCCGGCGGCACGCACTACGAGCCCATCGAGTGGCCCGAGGCGTTCGACCTCATCGGCAAGGAGTTGAACGCGCTGGCCTCGCCCGACGAGGCGGCGTTCTACACCTCGGGCAAGGTGCCGAACGAGCCCGCGTTCTTGTTTCAACTGTTCGCCAAGCAGTTCGGCACCAATAACTTGCCCGACTGCTCCAACATGTGCCACGAGAGCAGCGGCGCGGCCCTGAGCCCCACGCTGGGCCTGGGCAAGGGCTCCGTCACGCTCAACGACCTGTACGATGCGGACGTCATCCTCATCATCGGCCAGAACCCCGGCACCAACCACCCGCGCATGCTCTCGGCCTTGCAGAAGGCCAAGCAAAACGGTGCCAAGGTTATCAGCATCAACCCGTTGATTGAGGCGGGCCTGAACCACTTCAAGAACCCGCAGGACTTCATGAACCCGCTGAAGGCGCTGGGCGTGTTGCTCGGCGACGGCACTACCATCACCGACCTCTTCCTGCAAGTGCGGGTGGACGGCGACATGGCCCTGCTGCGCGGCATTATGAAGCACCTGTTCGAGGCCGAGGACCGCAACCCCGGCAAGGTGGTGGACCACGAGTTCATCAAGGAGTTCACCACGGGCTTCGACTCATTCGAGCAAAACATCCGCAGCACCAGCTGGGAGGACATCGAGCAGATCAGCGGCATTAGCCGGGAAGATTTGCTGGAGGCGGCCAACATGCTGGCCACCAAGCAGAAGATCATTACCTGCTGGGCCATGGGCGTGACGCAGCAGCGCCAGGGCGTGCAAACCATCCAGGAGATTGTGAACCTGCACCTGATGAAGGGCGCCATCGGCAAGCCCGGTGCGGGCACCTGCCCGGTGCGCGGCCACTCCAACGTGCAGGGCGACCGCACGATGGGCGTGTGGGAGCAGCCCACCAAGCTGTTTCAGGACGCGCTGGGCAAGGAGTTCAACTTCACACCGCCCTACGAGCACGGCCGCGACGTGGTGGAAACCATCAAGTCGATGTACCGCGGCGAAACCAAGGTGTACTTCAGCCTGGGCGGCAACCTGCTCGCCGCGGGCCCCGACACCGAGGTCATCGCCGAAGGCATGCGCAAACAGAACCTGACCGTGTTTGTGGGCACCAAGCTCAACCGCGGCCACCTCGTTACCGGCAACACCAGCCTGTTGCTGCCGTGCTTCACCCACCTCGACATCGACATGCAGAAGTCGGGCCACCAGATGACCTCGTGCGAAAACTCGATGGGCGTGGTGAGCCAGAACAAGGGGGCCCTGGTGCCCTTGCCCGGCCAGATGCTGAGCGAAGTGGCCATCTTGGCCGGCGTGGCCATTGCCACGCTGGGCCCCGACCGCACCAACGTGGCCGACTGGGTGGCGATGACGGAGAACTACGACGTGATCCGCGACCACATTTCGCGCGTGATTCCGGGCTTTGAGAAGTTCAACGAGAACCTGCGCAAGCCCGGCGGCTTCTACCTGCCCAACGGGCCCCGCGAGCGCAAGTTCACGACCCACAACGGCATGGCCAACTTCACCACCACCGAGCTGGAGAAGTACACCCTGGAGCCGGGCCAGCTGGTGCTGATGACCGTGCGCAGCCACGACCAGTTCAACACGACCATCTACGAGTACAACGACCGCTACCGCGGCATCCACAACGAGCGGCGCGTGCTGTTCATGAACAAGCAGGACATTGCCGAGCGTGGCCTCAAGGCCAAGGACCTCATCGACATCACGAGCCACTACGAGGGCGAGGAGCGCACGGTGGAGAAGTTCATCGTGGTGCCCTACGAGATTCCGCGCGGCAACGTGTCGGCCTATTTCCCCGAGGCTAACCCGCTGGTGCCCATCGCCAGCGTGGCCAAAACCAGCAACACGCCCACCTCGAAGTACGTGGTGGTGACGGTGGCCCCCGCCAAAGTGGGCGCCGCCCCGCAAGCGCAGAAACAACGCGCCGAGGCCGTGCCCGCCTAGGGCCCCAGCAGTTTTTAGCAGGCACCAAAAAGCCCGGCTGCGCCACGCAGCCGGGCTTTTTGGTGTTTCCGCGCGGCTAGGCTGGCCATGCGGTGGGGCCAAGCGCAAGCGCTGGGGGCCCTAACGGACGGGGCTTATGGCGCCGCGGGTGGGGCCCCCACGCCCCAGGCGGGGTTGGGCCGGGGACCCATCTCTAACACTAGTGCGCCGCCCTTGAGCAAGTCGGCCGCCGGGAACCAGAAGGTAGACAGTGGCTGCCCGTTTAGGGTGGCGCGCTGCACGTAGCGGTTGCGCCGCGACGTGTTTTTTGCCTCGATGGTAAACGACTTGCCGCGGCCGTAGCGCTGCCCCAGGTCGATGACGACCTTGCTAAACAAGGGGCTGCCAATCTCGTAGATGGGGGCCACGCGGCAGCCGCCGTCGGTTTGAAACAGGCCCAGCGCCGCCATCGTGAACCAGGCACTCATCTGGCCCTGGTCCTCGTCGCCCAAGTACGCGTTGGCTTCGCCGTAGCCGTAGTAGCGGTCCACAATGGCCCGGCTCCATTGCTGGGTCAGCCAAGGCTGGCCCACCCAGTTGAACAGAAAGGCGAAGTGCATGGACTGCTGGTTGCCCTGCACCACGGGGTATTCCCAGTAAGCATCGTTGGGGGCGTTGAAGCGCCACGGGTAGCTGCGCGCGAAGCCGCCCGCCAGCCGCTCGGCGAACCGCTGCGGCCCGATGAGCCGGGCTAGGCCGGGTACATCTTGGGGCACGAAGTAGGTGAGCTGCCAGGCGTTGCCCTCTACGTACTGCTCGTTGGCGCCCGATTTAAATGGGTCAAAATCAGGGGCCCAGGAGCCATCGGCTCGCCGCAGGCGGGCGTAGCCGGTGGCCGGGTCCATCGTGTTTTTCCACCAGCTGCCGCGGTCGCGGAACTGCTGGTACTCGCGGTCCTTGCCCAGGGCCTTGGCAAATTGGCCCACGGTCCAGTCGTCGTAGGCGTATTCCAGGCCGTTGCTGAACCGGCCACTGTCGGCGGGCACGTAGTGGTGGCGCAGGTACTGGGCCAGGTCGCGGTTGCCGGCGAAGCCCTCGCCCACCACAGCGGGCAGCGTGGTTTGCATCTTGTACGCCGCCCCGAACGCTTTTTGTGCGTCGTAGTCGCGGATGCCCATTTGGTAGGCCCCCACAATCAGCGGGATTTCGTGCTCGGCCACCATTACGGGGATGTACTCCATGCCGGCGGGGCCCTTGGCCAGCCAGCCGTTGGCGTCGTACATGGCCAGCTGCGACTTCACCCAGCGCGACGACCACTCGGGCGTGACCAGGTTCCAGTACTGGTTCAGGTTCCAGAACGTGTTCCAAAACGCGTCGCAGCCCAGGGCCACCGCGTCGGGGTCGGTCAGTTGCTGCGGCCGTTCGGTGGCGTCCACCCAGCGGCCGTCCACGTCGCTCCACGTGTTGCGGCTGCACAGGCCCCGGTACATGGCGTTGTAGAAGCGCGCCTTCTCGCGGCGGTCGTCGGAGGTGACCGCCAGGCGGTTGAGCAGCTGGTTCCAGGTGGCCACGTGGTGCTGCCGCACGGCGTCGAAGCGCCAGCCAAACGGCTTTTCTACTTCTTGCTTCAAGTTGTTGCTGGCGCCCGCAACGTCCACCAACGACAGCCCCGACCGAACTTGCACCACGTTGTTGGTGCGGGTGTCGAACTCGACGTAGGCACCGGCGTCGGTCGGGTTTTGGCCCCGGGCGGGGGTCCCAGGGGGCAGCTCCTGGCCGTTGCGCCAGCTGCCGAACTTCGCAATGGGCTGGTCAAACTCCAGTACGAAGTGCAGGGTGTAGTCCTGGTTCACGCCGCCCGACCACGCGTTGGCCGTGCGCTGCTGGCTGTAGCCTTCGAGGCGGCGGTCGCCCACTTGCTTGATTTCGTAGTCCAAGATTTCGTACCCGTACTCGGCCGGGATTTTCAGGTCCACCATCACCCGGCCGTTAGGGCCCCGGGGATAGGTGTAGCGCTGGAAGCCGCAGCGGGTGGTTGACGTCAGCTCGGCCTTGATGCCGTAGTCCTTCAGCACTACCTTATAGTAGCCCAGCGGGGCTTCTTCCGTGCTTTTGTCGATGGCCGAGCGGTAGCCGTCGGTGCCGGTGCGCTGGTCGCCCACCTTCAGTTTCAGGGGCCCGGTCACGGGCAGCGTGCCCAGGCCGGCCATCGTCCACTCGTGCACGTGGCTGAAGGTGCCCACGCTTTCCATCGTCGGGTCGTAGCCCGCCATCCAACCGGCGTTCTGGTTGTCGGGGCCCAGCTTCACCATGCTGAACGGCATCCACGGGCCGGGCGCAATCATCCAGCGCGAGTGCGCCGTGCCGATTTTGGTGTCCACGTAGGCCGCCGCGGTTTGCCGCGGCTGGGGCCCCCGCCGCACCGTGCCTTGCCGCAGCAACTGGCCGTTGGCAAACACCTGGTAGCGGCTGGTGCGCGGGGCCCCCACGGCCGGCATGGGCGCCTCCAGCACATAGCGTCCGGTATCAAGGAACTGGGTGAGAATTGTTTGGCCGTCGAGCGCGACGGCTAGCGTGGGCCGGCCCCGCAGGTGCTCCACGTCCACTAGCAGGGGTTGTGCGGTGGTGCCTTGGCGGTCCACGGTATAGGGGGCCGCGGCTACTTGGCGCACAAACAGCGGCCGGCCGCGCTGTGCTTCCAGCACGGCCGGGCCTTCCAGCCGCACGTCGTCAAATACGAGCCACGACCCGTCCAGCGTCGTCAGCTGGATGTGGTTGCCGCCCACCGCCAGTTGGCGGCTGGTGAGCGGAATGGCCACTTGGTACGGTTTGGCTTGGCTAAAGTCGCCTTTGAGGCCCCCGCCGTGGCCGGCCGCGGGCAAGCGAAACGTGGAAGCTTGGCCGTTGACGGTGACCTTCAGCAGCGGCGGGTGCTGGGCGTCGTGGTCCAGCACGTCGACCACGAACCGGAACTGCCCGCCCGCGCGCATTTGCTGAAGCCCGAACAGGATGTTGAGCTGGTGGGAGCGAATGCCGGACGTGGGCCCGGAGCCGCCCCAGCCGTCGGCTGGGCCGGGCAGCACGTAGGGCCAATCGGTGCGCGGGGCCGACGACCCGACCAAGTAGTACCGGTCTTCCCAGCCAAAGTCCTTTTCCAGAAACTGTTGGTACGCCGCCGGGGCCAGGGCCATGCTCTGCGCCGACCCGTCTTTTTCCCCAATCTGCCAAACCGGGGCCTGCTGCGCCAACGCTGGCCAGGCGGCTAATAGCAAGAGCCCGAGCAAGCCGTGGCGTAGGCTTCGGCACGTGCGGCCAATCGGTTTGGGGCCCTGGGTCATGGGTGCGCGCTATCGGTGGGAGACAGACCCAAAGTACAGCGTTCCACCCGAATCGGCCAGGGCCCCCACCGTTCACCAAAAGCCGCCCGGAGGCCGCCGCCCAGGTTAGAAGGGGTAGCCGATGGCCAGGTTCAGGCGGCCGGTGCGGTCCACGTTGCCGGCGTCGTCCACGGGGGTGCCGTAGCCGGCGCGCAGCGGAATGGCGTAGTCGAGGCGGATGACGAAGAACTGCACGTCGATGCGAATGCCGGCGCCGGCGCCCACGGCCAGCTGGTTGAGGAAGGTGCTGGCGTTGAACTGGCCGCCGGGCCGGGCCGGGTCGTTGTTCACGAGCCAAATGTTGCCCGCGTCCATGAACAGGGCCCCCTTCACATAGGGAAATAAATCCTGGCGGTACTCGATGTTGCCCTCCAAGCGCATATCGCCTACTTGGTCGTAAAAGCTATTGTTAACGTCGGCGCCGGTGGGACGGTAGGTGCCGGGTCCGATGCCCCGGGCGGCGAAGGCGCGGATGGAGTTGGGGCCCCCCACGCCGTATTGCTTGATGTAAGGCAGCACGTCGGAATTGCCGTAGGGGCGGCCCACGCCGGCCAGCAGGCGGCCCACAATGCGGTTGCCCTTCGACGGGTCGGCTGAGAGGCGGAAGTACTCACGGATTTCCAGGTCGAGCTTGGCATACTGGCTGAATACTTGGTTGCCAATGGTATACTTGCCTTCGTCGTTCTTCGTGCCTATCTTGCTGGAAACCAAGGCGGCTAGGTTGCCGCTGGCTTCGATGCCGCCCTGGAAATAGATCTGCTGGCGGCGCTGCTCCAGCACCTGCTGGTTATAGGTGTAGCGGTAGCTGCTGGCCAGGATGAACTGCTCGCGGAACGAGTTTTCCAGGAACGGCTTGCGTTTTAGCAAATTGGTGAAAGCGGTATCGGTGTTCGAGAGCCGTACATACGACACGTCGATGGGCGTGATGACCTGCTCGTTGGTAATCTTGGTTTTGAAGCTGTAGCCGTAGTTCAGGTTGACGAGCTGCTCGGTAAAGAACCCAGCCCGCGTCACCATCTTGGCCCCCGCTCCGAAGGTGGTGCGGGGCTGAAAATCGGAGTTCACCAGGCGCGGGTTGAAGAACGGCAGGTTGGGCACGATGAGGCGCGGCACGAGCAGCTGCGCATCCACGCCCAACTCATAGCTCGTCAGGCCCAGGGCCCCCTCGCCGCCGGCGTTGCTCTGTGTTTCGGTCGAAGCCGTGGCGTTTATTAACAATTGCTCAGCGCCGCGGAAGGCCGAATGGTTGCGAAACGTTGCCTTCAAACCAGGCCCCACGAAGCCGTTGCTTTTGCTAACGAGGCCCAGTTCAGCGCGTAGACTTTTCTTCTTCACCTGGGTCATCAGCACATCGGCGTCGAGGCGGCCCAGGCCCAGGGGCCCGCTGAGGGCCGGAAACTGCTGGGTGGTGCCCACGTCCGTCGAATCGGCCCGCAAGCTGGCCGGGGCGTTGGCGCGGTAGCGGGCCGTGGGGCCCGCCGAGTCGCTGGCAGCCACGGGCCGGAACCGGATTTCGACAAACTTGAATGTGCCCAGACTCATGAGGCGGCTCAGGGTCTGGTCGCGCCGCTTGCGGCGGTACAAGCTGTCGGGGAACAGGAACGTAGCCCGCGTAATGGCCCGGGCCCGGAACATGGTCTCGTCGGGGAAGTACCGGAACCGGTCGGCCATGATGGGGGGCCGTTCGGTTGTGTCGGTCAGCACGTAGTTCGTGTTCAGCGTCACGTTGCGCAGCTGGTAGGGCTGGCGCGAGCGAATGGGGGTGCTGCCCTTCACCGTCACGAATACATTCAGCTCCTTGTGGTAAGTGCTGTCCACCTCAAACAGCAGCGCGTCAGCAGAGAAGTAGTAGTAGCCCGCATTTTTCAGGGCTTCGTCGATGCGCAACCGCTCATTGGTGAGCACGGCCAGGTCGTAGGGGTCGCCCACTTTCAGCAGCGTGTTGGGCGCCGTCTTCCGGATGGCGGCGTTGAGCAACGTGTCGCCCTGCGGAAACGTGATGCTGCGGATGGTGTAGGCCCGCTGCACGGTGGCCGTGTAGTCTACCTGGGCAGTGTTGGCTTTCTCTTTTACCTCGTGGCCCACCTTGGCGTCGAAGAAGCCGTGGTTGTAGAGGCGGTTGAGCATCAGGTTCTCGGTGGCCGGAATCTTCACCTGTGAAAACAGCACCGGGGCCTCGCCCAGCTTGTCGGCAAAGAAGTGGCCCAGGCCCTTGGTTTTGCCTTCGCCCAGGTGCCAGAAAAACAGCTTCGGCCGCATGCCCAAAAACGAGAAGTTGGGCGCGGGCCGAATCACGGCTTCCAACTCCGTCACCAGCGCCGATTCGTTTTTGGGTTTCTCTTGGGCCTCAATCTTCACCGTCGAGCCGGTGTAGAGCTTTTCGTTGGCCGGGATGTATTTCAGCCCCGAGCAGGCCGACAGCCACAGGGCCGCGCCGCCCACGAGCAAGTTGCGAAAGCGAAGCCGGGAGGGTAGGTGGGTCAACAGCAATACGATGGGATTAAAAGGGTGCGCGGGCCGGTGCGCCCGCGGGCGGTGGGCCGGGGCCGCGGGGGCCCCCAGGCGGTGGGTTGGGGGCTGAATCATTTCACGCGGCTGCTATCGGCCCGGGGGGCCGTGTTTTTCACCGAGTCACGCTCGGCTTTGCGGTCAATTTTCTCTTGCTGGCGGCTCTCCTTGCGCTGCTGCTTCACGGGGGCACTCACCTTGGCAAACAGCTCGGCCAAGTTGTTGTAGTCGCGCTGGAACACCAGGGCTGCCCCCGTGCGCACAATGGGGCCGTCGATGTCCTCGTAGCCGTTCTGGCGGTAGGCGCGCAGGCGCAGGCGGCCGTCGCGCAGCAAGGTGTATTCCAAGCTCACGTCGCCCACCAGGTTGCTGGCGCTGCTGGCGCCGGTGGTGTTCTGGGTGCCGGAGCCGCCGAGGGCAATGTCGGTGCCCACCCGCACGGTGAGGCGGTTGTTGAGCAGCTGGCGGCGCACGGCCACGTTCAGGTCGGTGCGGCTGCCCTGGCTGCCGTCGGTGCCGTAGGTGGCCTGGTTGGTCACGCCCAGGTCGAGGCCCAGGCCAGACAGGTACTTGCCGGTGAGGCTCTGGAGCTGGTCGGTGAGCACGGCGCTGGCCGAGCCGCGCAACTGCGAGGCCACGAAGCCCTCGCCACTGCTGCTCTGGAAGGGGTTCTGGGCCACAAACCGGCCCAAAATCAGCAGCGAAAACACCTGCTTGCTAAGTTCCGAGGTTTGGTTGGGCTGGCGCAGGGCGGCCAGGCGGGCCTCTACCTGGCTGCCCACGGCTCCCGAGCGCTGGGTTTCGGGCATCGTAATGTCAAAGCCGATGGTGGGCTTGCTGATCTGATCGGTTACGTTCAACAGGACGTTAAAATCCAGCGGATTGCGGGCCAAGCTGGCGGTGCTGGGGTCGTCGGCGCCCTGGCCGGCAATCAGTTCCGACGGCGGGGCTTTTACCTTATAGACTGCCGTGATGTTAAGGTCGGCGTTGTAGGGGTCGCCGGTCCAGTTGATGGTCGAGCCCCGGCGGATGAGGAAGTCGCGCGTGGCCAGGTCGTAAAGCGACAGGTGGTATTTGCCGCGCGCCACGGTTAGGCGCCCGCTCAGGGTGATGGTGCCGGCCGGGTCAATCTCGGTGTCGAGGGTACCGCTGGCACGCACCTGCAGGTTGTCGCCGCTCACCGGGTCGATGACGATGGTGAAGGGCGTGCGGTCCGTCACCGTCACCTGGGCCGCGATACTGTAGCCCGTGGCCGCCACCTGCACCGTATCGAGGCGCACCTTGCGGGCCAGCGAGGTGTCGAGCCGCGCGCGTTTGTCCACAAATTTCACGATGCCGGCGCGCTCCACCGCGGCCGGGTCGTCAGTCGGCGATTCCACCGTCAGGCGCGAGCCGTCCACGATGGTCACCTTCGTGTTCACCGCAATCAGCGACAGGGGCCCCGTGATGCGGGTGTCCGAGTCGAGCACCAACCGGCCGTAAAACAGCTGGTTGTCTTTGCGGGTGCTGTTCACGGCCACGAAGTCGTCGGTCACGGCGCGCAGGTCGAACACGTAATCGGTGAAGTTCTTGGTGCGCAGGTAGCCGTTGGCCACCGCCTTGTTAGAGGCCGAGTCGAGGACCGTGAAGTTGTCGAACTTGATGCCCTCGGCGTCGAATGCCAGCGCTTGGCTGGGCAAGCGGTAAACGGCCCCCAGCTGCGGTACCACGAAACTAGCGTCGTCGGTGGTGACGAGGCGGCCGCGCACCACGGGCGCGCTGGGCGTACCCGTCACCGCCAGTTCGCCGGTGAGGGCCCCGGTGGTTTTGCGCACCTGCCCCACCGAGAATGGCTCCACCAGTTTCAGGTTGAGGCGCTGGGCGGTGAGGGTGAAGTTGAGCGGGCTAGGGCTGTTGGGCGTGGTGAGGTAGTAGCCCGCCAGGCGCACGTCGTTGGGGGCCCCAGCGGGCACGCCGCCGGTGAGGCGGGCGTCCACGTCGTAGCGGTCGGCGGTGGGGTTGGTGGCGCGCAGGGTCAAGTCGCCCAGGTTGGCTTTCTGAAACACAAGGCCCTTCACATTGGCGTCGGCCACGAAGGCTAGGCGTGGCGTGCCCAGCCCCTGCAGCTCGGCCGTGCCGTTGAGGGTGCCGGCCACCAGCGAATCCTGCTGCTGCACAATCTTGGCCAGCTCGGCCAGGTCGAAGTTGTTGAAGGAAACGTCGAGTGGCGAGGTCTGCTGCGCGGGGTTCTTGCTTTGCACCGCCAGCGTGCTCTTGCCGTTGGTCAGGTTAAGCTTGTCGGCCACCACGGCGCCGCTGGGGTAGTAGCGCACGAAGTTGCCCACGCCCGCCGTCCAGTTTTCGTAGTTCAGGATTTGCTCGGGCGCGGCCTCGAACTGGTACACCACGGCCCCCGGGGCCTGCCCGCGGCGGGCCGGAGCGTCCATGGTTTGCAGGGTGCCGGCCAGCGCCAGCCGCTCGCGGTTGGCCGAGTCGCCGAGGATGGACGCGCGGGCAAACACCTTGTTGTCGGCCACGTTGCCCACCACGGCGGGCCGGCGCAGCTTGATGGTCGTGTCCTGCGCGGCCCGGGCCAGGCGCAACGCGTAGTCGAGCTTCTGGGCGTTCGAGCCCACGTTCAGGTTCAGCGAATCAATCCGGTAGTTCTGGTAGCGGATGATGGGAATGTTGGTGGCGGCCGTCAGCTTGGCCTGCTGGCGGCTGTACTCGCCGGCCAGCGTGAAGGGCGAAATCTCTTTCAGGCCCGCCACCAGCTTCGAGGCCAGCTTGGGGTCTTTCAGCGCCAGCGAGTAGGTGAAGTGGCGGTCGGCGCCGTTGGCCACGTAGCGCACGCCGGGCAGCTTTATGTAGCGCGCCAGGTGCTGCTGCAGCTCAGTGGCCAGGTCGCCCAGGTGCACGTTGCCATCCAGTTGGGCCCCCACCAAGTCGGAGTCAAACTCCACCGCCGTGCGCGCCGCCGTTTGGATGATGCGGCCCTGCAAAGTTTTGAAGGCGAACGGCTGGTTGTCGCGCACAATCACCACGTTGTCGCCGCCAAACGTGCCCTGAATCGTGTTCAGGCTGCTGCCGCTCAGGTCCGCTTTCAGGTTGCCCTGCAGGCGCAGGTCGCCGTCGTAAAAGCCCAGGGCTTTCAGGTTCACGCTCTTCAAGCCCACGTTGAAGGCGTAGGCCGGGTTGTTGCTGTTGCGTAGGTTCACCACGCCGTTCAGGTCGAAGGCCAGGTTGGGGTCTTGGCGGCTGCTGGCCTTGATGGTGTACTTGTTGCGGTCAATGTCCACCGTCGTAGCGATACCGCGGTAGTTGTAGCCGTTGTAGCGGGCGCTCTGCACGGTGGCGTTCACGCGGCCCACCAGCGTGGCGGGGTCCTGCAAGTTGCCGGTCGCGTTGATGCGCCCCGAAGCCGTGACGCGCCCAATCTGTGGGTCTTTCAGCAGTTGGCCAAAGTCGAAGTTCTTCACCGCGAACGTGCCTACCAGCGGCTGCTTGCCACTGGCCTGTGCCGCCCCCAGGTCGCCGCTGAACGCCAGGGCCCCGTAGGTGGTGTTCAACTGCAAGTTGGTGGCGAACTGCAGCGTAGTAGGCCGGCCCTTAAAGGTGCCGCTCAGCGCCAGGGTAGGGGGCACGCTGATGTTGGCCGGGATGCTGCCCTTCGGCGCCAGGCTCAAGATATCGGCCCGCGTGGTGCTGAACTGCTGAATATCAAAGTCAGTGTACAGCCGGCCGTCCACGTTGGGCAGGCCGGTAATGCGGGCCCGCCGCGCCTTCAGCACGGTGCCGCGCAGGGCCACGGCGTCGAGGTTGCGGATCGTAAGGTCGTCCACCCGCCCGTTGACCAGCCCGCTGATGAGCAGCGACTGGTTGGGCCCCGTGTTGAAGGGCGGCGTGCCGGCCAGGCTCGGCACCAGGTACAGGATGTCGCGGAAGCCCAGGCGCACGTTGCGCAGGTCGCCTTCCACGCGCATTTTGGCCAGTTGCTTGGGGTCGCTCAAGCCGCTTAGGCTCTGGTAGCCAATGGCCAGCGTGCGCCGGATGCGGGTATGTGGGGTAATCAGGTCGAGGCTGTCGAGGCGCACCTGCACCGAGTCGTAGATGACGTTGGCGCGCCACGAGTCGATGCGGAAGCCACTCTTCTCCTTGCCCGCCAGGTTGTCTACTTTCACCGTGGTGCGATTTTCCGAAAACGCCAAGTCGTGCGTGTTCAACACCAGGTCCGTAAACTGCAAGTGGTTGTAGTCCAGGGCTGGAAGCTGCGTTTTCTGCTTGGGCTCGTTGAAGTTGTCAAACGCCACGTCCACCCCGCTGATGTCGGATTCGGCCAGCGTTACGCGCCAGCGCAACGGCTCGCCCGCGGCGGTTTTAGCCTGGTCGGCGGCCTCGTCGATTTTTCGGACTGCCTCGGCCGGGTTCACCACGCGCTGGTCCACGGGCGTTTGGGCGTTTTGGGCGTAGGCGAAGTGGGTGCGCTTCAGCGTCAGCTTGGTCAGGTCCACGCGCTCCTTCTGCAAGTCGATGTTTTTGGCCGTCACGTCGGCTAGCCCTATGCGGGTGTCAATAAACTGGGCCGACGGCGCGTTTTTGTACACAAAGCTCACGCTGTCGAGCACGGCGTGGTTCAGTCCAAATTGCAGCGTGAGCGGCTCGGTGGGCTTGGGGTCGTCTACCTCGGGGGCCGTTTTGGTTTGGTTGATGAGAATGGAGGCGCGCCGCAGCGTGGCCTCGTCCACCTTGTAAATGGATTTATCCACGTCCACCTCATCCATCGTCACGGCCACCTCGCCCAGCCGGGCCCGCAGGTCGGAGCCCGTTATTTGGTCGTCCTGGGTGAAGTAGATGTTGCTTAGCTGCGCCTTGCCAATGTTGTACTTTATGCCCGACGCCGTGGTGTCCACCGGAGCCGTGGGGTCGGTGAAGGCCTTGATGATGAAATCGTAGTTGTTCACCGAATCGGGCGCGGTGCGGGTGAGGCGCACGCGGCCGTCATTCAGCTCCACGGCGCTGATGCTCACCTGCTTCTTGGCCAGCGCGAAGATATCGATGCTCACGCCCAAGTGGCCCACCGACAGCAGCGTGTCGTTCTTTTGGTCGGCCAAATACACG
Organism: Hymenobacter nivis; assembly: GCF_006439025.1. Taxonomy (GTDB): domain Bacteria; phylum Bacteroidota; class Bacteroidia; order Cytophagales; family Hymenobacteraceae; genus Hymenobacter; species Hymenobacter nivis_A. Next base: position 424,024 of record NZ_RCYZ01000005.1, on the reverse strand, counting down.
TCGTCCAAGTTGATGGCGTGGCGGAAGTCGGTGCGGAATTTTCCAATGCGCACGGTAGTGTTCAGCTTGCCCTGGAGGTAGCTTTCGGCCCGGCGGGCCACGAAATCCTGGGTGGCCGGGAACTGCAGCGCCACCACCACCGCCACGAGCAGCAATAGCACAAAGCCAATCAGCCCCAGCAGGGCGTAGAGGGCGCGGCGTAGGTAGAGGGAAGAGGTGTTGATGGTGCGGGCGGAAGAAGGTAAGGTCGTCTAAACGCAAACTTAAGCGCCGGGGTTGGGGCCCCAATCCTGGCGGCCAACGTAGAATCGTTTGTTTTAGCGCCCGGCGCGGCCGGGTGGAATTATCTTTCGGCAGTTTTTCAATCTTTGATTATGACCATTCAATTCTCACTTCCGTACCGCACCGCTTGGGGCCAGCGCCTGGCCGTGTGCGGTGCCGGGCCCGCCCTGGGCGACTGGCAAGTGGCCGCCGCCGCCCTCATGCACTACGATGACGTGGCCGGCCGCTGGTACCTCGACGTGGAATTGCCCGCCGGCCCGCTCTCCTATAAGTACGTGCTGCTGGCCGCCGACGGGGCCCCCACCTGGGAAGCAAGAGCCAACCGCACGTTGGACGTGGCCGGCCCCGCCCAGCGCCTGCTGCTGGCCGATTACTGGCACACCCCCGCCGTGCCCGAGAATGAGTTGTTCACGGCTGCCTTCACTAAGGCGCTGTTCCGCCGCCCGGCCGCCGGGGGCCCAGTAGGGGCCCCAGCAGCGGCCCCGGCCAAAGCTGCCAAGGGCAAGAAGAAAGCAGCCGCGCCAGCGCCCGCCAGCGCGGGGCCCCCGGCCAGCAGTGTGGTGCTGCGCCTAGCCAACCCGCGCGTGGCTCCGCACCTGGGCCTGTGCGTGCTGGGCTCCGACCCGGCTCTGGGGGCCTGGGACAACCGCCAGTGCCTAGTGCTGTCCGACGCCGACTACCCCACCTGGACGGGCACCGTGCAACTGCAAAACCCCGGCGAAGACTGCTTATATAAGTACGCCATTTGGGACGCTGCCGCTGGCCACGCCCTCGACATGGAAGGCGGCGAGAACCGCGTCATCCCCGCCAGCGGCGATGCAGACGCCGTACGCGTGTTCAACGACGAAGAGTACCGGCAGGCCAGCAACTGGCGCGGGGCCGGCGTGGCGCTGCCCGTGTTTGCGATGCGCAGCGAAAGCGGCCTGGGCGTGGGCGAGTTCACCGACCTGAAGCTGCTGACCGACTGGGCTGTGCAAACCGGCTTGCAGCTGGTGCAAGTGCTGCCCATCAACGACACGGTGGCCACCCACACCTGGGTCGATTCGTACCCCTACGCCGCCATTTCGGTGTACGCGCTGCACCCGCAATTTATTCACCTCGAAGGAATTGCGACGCTGAAGGACAAGAAAGCCGCCGCCGAGCTGACCCGCACGAAGCAGGAGCTGAACGCCAAGGACTTCGTGGACTACGAGCCCGTGATGGCCGCCAAGTGGAAATTCCTGCGCCTACTATATAAGCAGGAGAAAAAGGCTTTTTTGGCCGACGCCGATTACCGGCAGTTTCTGGCCGAGCAGGGGCCCTGGCTGGTGCCCTACGCCGCCTTCTCGGCCCTGCGCGACCGGTTTGGCACCGCCGACTTCACGCAGTGGCCCGCCGAGTTTAGCGCTCCGCCCGACCTGGGAGCTCTCACCGCCGAAACCGCCGCCGACTACGACGAGTACGGCCTGTTCTTCTTCCTGCAATTCCACCTCGACAAGCAGCTGCGCGAAGCCGTGGCCTACGCCCGCACCAAGGGTGTGGTGCTGAAGGGCGACCTGCCCATCGGCATCTACCGCCACTCCGTAGAAGCCTGGACGCAACCCGAGCTGTTCCACATGGACCAGCAGGCCGGGGCCCCACCCGACGACTTCTCGACCACGGGCCAGAACTGGCGCTTCCCCACTTATAACTGGCAGCGCATGGCCGAAGACGGCTACGCCTGGTGGCAGCAGCGCCTGGCGCACCTCGGCCGCTACTTCGACGCCCTGCGCATCGACCACATCCTGGGCTTCTTCCGCATTTGGGAGATGCCCGCGCACTCGGTCGAGGGCCTGCTGGGGCACTTTTCGCCTGCCTTGCCCTTGCACCGCCACGAGATTGAGCAGCGCCTGGGCTGGTTTGATTACGGCCGCCTCTGCGAGCCCTACATCCGCTGGCACGTACTGGAGGCCATTTTCGGCAAAGAGGCGCAGGGCGTGTTCGAGGAATACCTCGACGATGCCGGCTACGGCACCTACCGCTTCAAGGCCGGCCTGGGCACCCAGCGCGAGCTAGAGGCCTACGTGCAAGGCAAAATTGCCGCTGAGCCCCAGCACGCCGAATACTTCAACTGGCTGCTGCCCAATCTGTACCAGCTGGTGAACGAGGTGCTGTTCGTGCCCGCCGCCACGGCCGATTTCTACCACCCGCGCATCACGCTCAACAAAACTTGGTCGTTCCGTGAGCTGGACGGCGACGAAGCCCGCCGCCGGCTTTACGACGACATTTACGTGGACTTCTTCTTCCACCGCCACGAGGAGTTCTGGCGTCAGCAGGGCCTCACCAAGCTGCCGGCCGTGCGCTACGCCACCGACTTGCTCATTTGCGGCGAAGACCTGGGCATGGTGCCCGCCTCGGTGCCCGGCGTGATGAAGCAGCTCGGCATCCTGGGCCTGAACATCCAGCGGATGCCCGCCACGCCCGGCCTGGAGTTCAGCCATCCCAACGACGCGCCCTACCTGAGCGTCGTCACCACCAGTAGCCACGACATGAGCACGCTGCGCGGCTGGTGGCAGGAAAACCGGGTGGCCACCCAGCGCTACTTCGAAACCCTGCTCGGCCACTGGCGCGAGGTGGCCCCGTACTACTGCGAGCCCTGGGTAGTTCGCGAAATTGTGGTGCAGCACCTGCACTCGCCGGCCATGTGGGCCATCCTGCCCTTGCAAGACTACCTGGGCATGGACAGCCACTTGCGCCGCGCCGACCCCGCCGCCGAGCAAATCAACGTGCCCAGTAACCCCGCCCACTTCTGGAAGTACCGCCTCCACCTGCCCCTCGAGGAACTGGTGGACGCCGTCGGCTTCAACGAGCCACTTAGGGCCCTGGTGCAGGGCAGCGGGCGCGGCTAGCCGATTAATCTGCACAAACGCGTCTGGCTGCCCGCTGGGGCAGGCCGTCATCTTACACGCCAAAGGCCACCCCCACGGGTGGCCTTTTTGCTTGCTACGCGCCCGCGCGCTGCCGGGCCAGATGCCGCCGCTAGGGCCCCCGGGCTTATTCACCGCAGCCAAACAAATGACTCCGCCGTTGAGCGCAGCGAATTAAAAGGAAGAATCGCACAAATAAAAATATGATTAATCATAATTAAATCCGATTGCGATTAATTAATTATTAAGTGTAATAGTGCAATTTTAAAATAAAATTATTCAATAATGATGCTGAAAAAAAAATTGTATTTTATCATTTAAATCCCCTTTTTCAGAGGCTAAAATGCCCTTAAACATCGCTTATATGCACATAATGCAGATTCTTTTGAGAAGCTTAATGGATATTCAATGATTCTCTTACCTTTGTAAAGTTATAAAACCTGATTATAGGTCTGTAGCTAATAAACTTGCTTTTGCACTAATCTATACATTTCATTTCCCGCTTCTTCTTTATGCAAACACCCTTACGGTTACTCCTAGTCTTGCTCGCCTGGGCGGCCTTCGGCCCCCCCAGGGCCGCCCAGGCGCAGTGCACTACTGCAACTAGCACGTATGATTTTACTACTGCTGCCAATAATGTGGATTGGCAAGCGCGTAGCGGAATAGTGGGAAGCACCACTTTTACTACTAGTGGGTTTTCTTCTACCCTTAACGCTGCTACGTTTGGAACTAGTGAGTTCTTCGCAACCGGTGACCAACGGCTCGTCTGGTTTGCGAAGTATGCAGCTAGAAATGGCGTATCCACTGTCACATTTACTTTTGACAGAGCCGTTTCGAATCTGAAGATTGTAGTGTCAGACATTGACCGAAATCAGGCTGCTGGCGTCGCGAACGATTTTCAAGATGCTGTTACTTTCGATGGTTACACGACGGATGTGGTAAGCGCGGCTACTTTGATTAGTTTGGCAGATAACAACGTTGTTAACACACGTAATGCGTTAACTAGGTCTGGCAATACAATCACCGATGCGACCAATACTGATAATGGTAACGGAACAACAACCGTGACCTTCCCTCAGGCAGTAAAAAAATTAGTATTAACATACAAAAACACAGAGACGGCTGACGCCGTTCCTGCTCAACAAGCTGTAGGTATCAATTCGCTATCCTGGTGCCGCTCGGCAGCAGTAGCTAATAATGTAACCAACGCTGGCACTATACTAGCCACTGCTGCACAAACGGGCATCAGCGCGCTTAGCTCAACATTAGACGGTACGGTAAAAACCTACACGGTTACGTCGGTACCCGACGCTACTACGCAGGGTACACTTTACTACAATACCACGGGCACGACCTACGTTGCCGTAACGGCTGGCCGGACGCTAACTGCCGCTCAGGCTGCCAGTCTGAAGTTTGATCCGGTTAATGCAGCTGGAGGTAACGTCACCTTTGGGTACACGGTACAGGATGATGCTAGCCAAACGTCTAATACAGCTACTTATACTATTCCTGTACAGGCAGTGCCGGCCGACGTGGCCACCAGCATTGTAGCCACGCCTAATCCAGTAAGCGTTACTGGTAGCTTGACGTTGACGCTCAATTTTGGTAATAATGGCCCGAACACCGCGCAGGACTTTACCCGTACGGTGACCCTGCCCGCCGGATTGGGCACGAATGTGACTGTGACGGGCGGCAATTACAACAATGCCACCGGCGCCGTGGCCTTCACCACGCCGCCCACTACCTTAGCTAACGCAGCTAGTGCCAACGTAACGGTAACCATCCCAACCGTGCCGGCTACGCTTAGCTCCATAACAGTGGCAACCACCATTGGCACCAGTAACAGCCAAGGCAGCGACACTGGGGACAACTCAGCGACCAGTACCGTTACCGTGGTGCCCGTAAGCTGCGGCCAGCCTTCGTATCTCGATAATACGACCAGCTATAATGGGCTGACCGCCGAGTACTACGTTGGCGACATCAGTAACCAAACGGCGGCGCAGATTGCAACTTTCTTCAGCAACACTTCGCCGCTGCGCCGCACTGACGGCGCGGTTAACTTCAGTACCGACGGTACTACTTCCGGTACGTTCAACGCGGGCAGTGTTAGTGCCAACGGCCAGCAACTGACTGCCCGCTACCGGGGTAGCGTATACTTGCGTGCCGGTACTTATACCTTCGAAACCAATTCAGACGACGCATCTTACCTGTGGGTGGGGCCGGCTGCGCAGGCCGCTACACCGGTATTCCCAGCTAACTACCCCAGCACAACCGCCGGCCCGGTGACAATCAGTGGGGCCACGGCGGCCAGTAATTCGCTGTTTATTGGCAACGGGGGCGGGCATGGACCGCGCAATTCGACGGGTAATTTTACGGCTGCAGCCGACGGGCTGTACGATTTACAACTGCTCTACAGCAACGGCGGCGGCGGCGGCAGCGTGCAGCTACTGTATGCCCTTGGAGCTGGTATAGCGGGCGGCAACGCGGCTTTTGCCGTGGTACCGTCGTCTGTGCTATGCGCGGGGCCCTCGGCGGCCAATGCGGCGCCGGTGGCCACTAGCACCACCAACGCTGTTGTTCAGAATGGGGGTGGGGCCGTCGCGCTCTCACCGGGCCTAAGCGGTGCTGATGCCAGCCCTGGCAGCCTTGTGTATTACGACATCGTGACGTTACCCGCAGCGGAACAGGGCGTACTGGCTCTGAACGGCACGGCGGTGACGGCCGGCCAGGGTCTGACCCCGGCCCAGGCCGCGGCTCTTACGTTCAATCCCGTTGTGTCGTTCAGGGGCAATGCTTCGTTCACGTTCAGCGTGACCGATAATCAGGGCCGCACCAGTTCTGCGGCGGCTACCTACACTATTCCGGTGACGGGCCCTAACCGCTTCGTGACTTACAGCGACAATAATAGTTTGGCCGTTAACACGTCGGTCAACGCCAGCGTAATTCTGAACGACGACAATCCTGACGCTTCTATCAGCTTTACTGCTACCGTGGTAACGCAGCCCACGCACGGGGCCGTAACGCTGAACGCCGACGGCGGCTATGTATACACGCCCAACCCGAACTATGTTGGTAAGGACTCTTTCACGTACCAGATCTGCCAGACGAACACTGTGCCCGCCTGTTCCAACGTGTCCCCGGTCAACCTGAATATCTACGACCCCAACCTGGTCTGCATCTCGGGCACGGGTCCCAATTTGCTTATCAACCCCAGTTTTGCCAGCGGCAATACGGGGTTTGTCAGTGGGTATAATTTTGTGGCGCGTCCAGCAGCAAAAGTGACGGCTTCTCCAAACGGTCTCTACCCAGAAGGAACGTACGCGGTAGGCAACGATGCCAATTACTATCACGGTGATTTTCAAGGTACCGGCCGCACTGGCGCCGGCGACAACTTCATGATTGTAAATGGGGACGCCAACATCCAACGCGTGTACGCGCAGACGGTGAACGTGCTACCCAACCGTTACTACACTTTCTCAGTGTATGCCAACAGCGTGAACCCGGGCAGCCCAGCGCAACTAGGGTTTGTTATCAACAATGAATCAACGTCGGTGGTGACAACCCTCGACGGCACAACCAATTTTGTGCAGCTGTCCGATGTGTGGTTTTCGGGCACTAACACTACGGCTACGTTCGAAATCCGGGATGTGAACCGGGTCAAAGGCGGCAACGACTTCGGCCTGGACGACGTGTACTTCGGCACCTGCTCCAAAACCCTGCTCGTGGACAACATCACGGCACCGGCTATTTCGAAAGGTGCCGCGGCAACCACCATTCCTGCCCTGACCGGCACCTCGACGGGTGGGCCCACGTTGGCTTCGTTCACCATTCAAACCCTGCCCGACGCCGCCAGCGGCGTGCTGGCCCTGAACGGCGTGGCCGTAAAGGCGGGCGATTTGATTTCGCTAACCAATGCCAACAAGCTCACTTTCAACCCCACGGGGGGGTTCACGGGGGCCCAGGCAATCTTCACCTACTCGGCTACCGACAACTTTGGGGCCGGTAGCGACAACATCGGTACTTACATCATTCCGCTCGACGTGCCCCTGCTGGCAATCGACGACGCAATCACCACGGCAGTTGGCGTTCCCGTGACGTTCAACGTGACGGATAATGACCGCCGGGGTGCCGCCAACAGCCCCATCAGCCCGGCTACGGTGGACCTGCAGCCCGGCACGTCCGGTTCGCAAGAGAAATCAGTTACGGTAACCGGGGGCACGGCCTCCGTGGACAACCAAGGCCGGGTAACCTTCACCCCGAACCCCGGCTTCACGGGCACGGCCTTGATTCCGTACACGGTGAAGGACAACAGCGGCGCCACGTCGAACCAAGCCACGCTGGTGGTGCAGGTAGTGAGCCAGCTTGACTTGGCCACCACCATCACCTCGCCCGCCACGGGCGGCACCGTCACGGCGGGCCAAGCGGTAACCATCGCGGGCACCACGGCCAACAACAGCCCCACCGGCACCGGCAATGTTAGCGCCGTGCAGCAGCTTCAGCTTCCGGCTAACTTGACCGGCACGCCCACCTTCACCCGCAACGGGGCCAGCGTGGCCGCTACCTACGACAAGGCCACCGGCCTGGTGGTATTCCCCGCCCTGGCCCTGGCCCCGAGTGCTTCGGCTACTTTTGGAGTCACGTTTGCAGCCCCGGGCACGGGGCCCCTCACGGCCACCGCATCGGTGAACAACGGGGGTTCCGACGTGAACTTGGTGAACAATGTGGCCGCCATTACGCTGGCCATCACCCCGCAATTTGACCTGGCCACTACCCTCACCGGCCCGGCTTCGGCTACCGCCGGCACCTTGGCCACCTACACCGTGGTGACGGCTAACAACGGCCCGTCGCCGGCAACTGGCGCCCAGCAGACTGTGCAGCTGCCCATCAACCTGGCCGGCGTGTTTGCCACCAACGGCGGCACTTACGACAAGGGCACGGGCGTGGTAACCTTCCCGGCCCTGAACCTGGCCAGCGGCCAGGCCCAGACCAACAGCGTTAGCTTCTCGCCCTCGGCCAACTTCTCGCCCTCGGCTCAGGTAACGCCGAACACGAACGGCGCCGGCGACCCCGTCATCGCCAACAACACGGCCTACCTCAACGGTGCCACCAGCAGCACGGCTGTGGCTGTGGCGGCCCCCGCCACCACCGACCGCGCCAACCTCTACGTAACCGTGACGGGCCCCAGCCAGGTAGCCCCCGCGGCCACCGCAGCCTACACCGTGACGCAGGGCAACAACGGCCCCAGCGCTGCCGCCGGCGTGCAAACGCAGGTGAGCCTGCCCACCGGCCTCGGCACCTCGGGCTTCACCGTGAACAACACGGCCGGTACGCTCAGCACTGACAAGACCGTCATCACCTTCGGCACCAACGGCACTTACACCGTGGCCACGGGCCTGCTGGTGCTGCCCTCCCTGATGGGCAACCAGGCCAGCGGCGCGACCCCGCAGTCGTACGCCATCAGCCTGCTGGCCCCGGCCGCGGGCCCCTCGATGGCCATCACGGCCAGCGTGCGCGCCACCACCCCCGACCTAGTGCCGGCCAACAACGTAGCCACGGCCGAAACTGAAATCCGCCCCCTGGCCGACCTGGCCACCACGCTGAGCCGCGTTGAAGGCGGTACCGCCGCTACCGGCCCCGCCCTCACAGCGGGCCAGCTGGTAACGTACGCGGTGCAAACGGTGAACAACTCGGCCAACGCGGCCCAGAACGTGCTGCAAACCGTGGCCCTGCCCGCCGGCATCCCGGTGACGTCGCTTCAGTTCAACGGCTTGATCGGAACGCTCAGCAACAGCGTCATTACCTTCGGCAACGGCACGACCTACAACGTGAACAGCGGCTTGCTCACGCTGCCTACTCTGCCCACGCTGGCCGGCAACGCCGTGCTAACGAACACCCTCAGCTTTGCAGTGCCGGCCACCAGCGGGTCCCTGCAAGCCGTGGCTTCCATTAGCAGCCCTTCGGCCGACGGTACGCCGGCCAACAACACGGCTTCCGTTTCCAACCCGGTGACGGGCCTGCAAGATCTGGCCATCGCCCTGTCGGGCCCCGCCCAGGCGGTGCAGGGCAACTCAGTGTTCTACACCGTCACGGCCACCAATAACGGCACCTCGGCCATTGGTACGCAAACCACCACGGTGCAGCTAATTCCGAATTTGCTCGCGGCGGGCTTCACCGTGAACGGCGCCACCGGCACGCTGAACAACGGCGTCATCTCGTTCGGCACCAACGGTGCCAATGGCACCTACACCGTGGCTACTGGCCTACTGGCCCTGCCCGCCACCGCCGTAGGGGCCCCGGGCACCGGCACAACTACTGCGGTGCAGTTCACGGTGCCTACCACCACCAGTGCGGTTAACACGGTGCAGCTGGACATCGCCGCCGTTGTGACGGGAACGAACGAGAGCGACCTCTTGAACAACGCAGCCGTGCTGAGCACGCCCACGATAAACTCAACCTTGGGTAACGTCAACTTGGCCACCACCATCACCCCGTCGCTGAGCGGCCCCCAATCGGTGGGCACTACCGCCTCCTATACCGTGGTTACGACCAACGCCAACGCCAACGGCACCACCGCCGCCCAAAACGTGTCGCAGGTCCTGAGCCTGCCCAGTGGGCTGGATCCGGCCACGCTGCGGGTAAACAACATTTCCGGTGCCTATAACGCAAACGGCCTTGTAACCTACAGCAGCCCCACCGGCAGCGTGATTTCCTACGACCCCGCTACGGGGGCCCTGGTGTTCCCGGTTGTGGCGTCACTCGGCAGGGGCGCTTCCATCAGCAACACCGTCAGCTTCCCGCTTCCCGTGAACGGCCCCGTGGCAGTTACCGCCACCTCGTCGTCGAACAACCCCGACCCTGTGCTGACCAACAACACGGTTAGCAGCGCTCCGATCCCCGTGACGTCGGCGGCCACCGTGGCCTTTGGCATCAGCGGCCCGGCCACCACCACGGCCACCAACACCGTGAGCTACACGCTGGCGGCCACCAACAACGGCCCCGCGCCCGCCACCGACCTGGGTATGACCGTGACCCTGCCCGCAGGCGTTACCAGCTACACCCTCAACGGCGTGGCCAAAACGGGCAGCGGCACCATCACCATCTACGGCGGCGCGGGCACCACGGTGCCGGCTGGCCAGTCGGTCACGAACGTCATTGCCTTCACGGCCCCGGCCGGCACCTTCACGGTGAACGGTGCAGTGAGCAACAGCAACTCGCCCACCGGCGCGGCCACGGCCACCGGTAGCGTAACCACGACCCAGGCTAACCTGGCGCCCGTGGCCAACGACGTAGCTAATACCAAGCAGGGGCCCCAGGGCAACACCGGCAGCGGTATGCTGCTCTCGGCCATCAGCGGCACCGACGCCGACGGCAGCGTATCCAAGTACATCATTACCAGCTTGCCCACCACTGGGGTGCTCAAGCTCGGCGGCAATGACGTGGCACTGAACCAGGACATTACCCTGGCCAACGTGGCTAACCTGACGTTCACCCCGGCCAGTGGCTTTGTGGGCAACGCTTTCTTCACCTACACCGCCACCGATAACGCCGGCGCGGTATCGGCCCCGGCCACCTACACCATCCCGGTGGCGCAGGACCTGAGCTCGGTGTACACGCCGACGAACCCCAAGGGCGGGGCCACGCCCTACCAGAACGGCGACGTGCTGGCCAATGTGTTTGACGCCAACAGCGGCGCGTACAACAACGCCACGCCGCAGGCCGTGACCGACACCGGCATCCGCAGCGCCACGCTCACGAGCGGAACGCTGCCCGGCGCCACCCTCAACCCCGTGACCGGCGTCGTCACGGTCACGAACCGGGCGCTGCTACGCACCGGTAGCTACCCCGTGACCATCACGACGGTGGACGCCAACGGCGGCACGAACACGAACACGTTCACCGTGATTATCGGGGCCAACCCGCTGCCAGTGGAGCTGGCGGCCTTCACGGCCACGGCCGTGGGCAACCGCGACGCGGTGCTGGCCTGGGCTACGGCTTCGGAGAAGAACAACGACCACTTCGACGTGGAGCGCAGCCTCGACGGCACGGCGTTCGTGAAAATCGGGCAGGTTAAGGGCCAGGGCAGCACGTCCAGCGCGACCGACTACGCCCTGACCGACGCCAACGTGGCGGCCAAAGCAACCGGCACGGTGTACTACCGCCTGCGCCAAGTGGACGCGGACGGCACGGCGAGCCTCTCGCCGGTGCGCAGCGTCTCGTTCACGCAGGTAGGGCCCCTGGCCATTGGCCTGTACCCGAACCCAGCCGTGGCCAGCACGCAGCTCGACCTGAGCCAGCTGCCGGCGGGCACGTACCAAGTGAGCGTGGTGGACATGACGGGCCGCTCGGTGCTGAGCGCTTCGCTGGCCGGGGCCCAACTGCACACCCTGGACCTGGCCAAGCTGGCCAGCGGCAGCTACGTGGTGCAGGTGCGCGGCACGGCTACCGACGGCACGGCCGTTAGCCTCACCAAGCGCCTCGTGAAGGAATAGCCTAACCACGAGCTAACCTGAGGCGTTGTCGGGCAACAAAACGGCCCCTGCTTTTAAAAGCAGGGGCCGTTTTGTTGCCCGACAACGCATCTTTTAATGTGTAAAAAAAGGCAATTATTTGTTGGAAAACACCAAACTACTTAATAATTCAATATTATACTTGTTAAGTAAATAATATAATTTATCCAATACAATGGAAAATTTACCGATAATTATTTTATTATAAAATATATAAAAAATTAAACAATTCTAATTTGAATTATTCAGTGGCCAATATTTTTCTTGCAGAAAGGGTTGAATGAGTATTAAATGAAAATAGCATTCTTTACGAAACATACGCCGACGAAATATGCCCTATTAAGTCAATAGAAAGGGTTTTCAACCGCAATAGCAAAGTTTAGTAGCGAAATAGGTGCTGTTCAGCAGGGAATTATTTCTGTTCATAGAAACCCAAAACTAAGTTTAATAAGTAAGTAAGCCTCGGCAGGTCTTCTTGGTAAAGTGCTGATTTAGTTAGGCTCAAATTATTATCTTTGGCCTAACGGCAATAATACTTTTCTTATAAGCCACTCATTAAAAGCCATCCTTACTTCCTTGTTATATGAGACAATTCGTACGGTTTCTCACCTTTTTGCTGGCGTGGAACGCGCTGGGTAGGACGGTGGCCTGGGCGCAATGCACCGCCGCGGCAACGAGTACATTCAACTACACCACCACTACCGCTACTGGAACCCGCATGGGTACCGGTACCTCGAGTACGGCGGGGTCAACCAATACCTTCACCGATGCGGTTGGCAGGACATCGCTGACGTATAACAATTACGTCAGGCTCGCCACCGGCGGCACGAATACCTTCGCGGTAGGAAGCAATGGGGCATTGAGTAGCCAATCGTTGGTCTGGCAGCAGAATGACGTGGGCTCGACCTTGGCTAACAACCAGGTCAGCGTCACGTTCACGTTCACGCGCTCGGTTACCGGATTAAGGCTGGTGCTGCAAGACGTAGACCGGGATGATTTTATTCCGGCTACGGGTGGTTTATTTGGTACCCCCGCCAGTGGCGCGGATTTCCAGGATAACTTGACTTTCAACGGTTATACCACTTTGGATGCCAACGGCAACCCTGCTGGCACTCCCATTGCGCTTACTGCGGCCAACTTTACCACCGGCACTACTAACGCATACGTTACTGGCACTAATACTGTACAGGGCACCTCCATCAATGCGGCGGGCGCTTTGGGGGGAAATGTGACGGTTAACTTCGGAACCTCCAACGTGGCGGTGCGTGCGGTGACCATCGTTTACAAGAATACGCACCCTATCAGCGGCAGCAACGACCGTACGCAAACCCTCGGCATCAACACCATCTCGTGGTGCCGCGCCGCCCCGTTAGCCAACGACGTTACCAACGCTGCCACCATCCCGAGCAGTGCCGGCCAAGTCAATATCGATAACTTGAGCAGCACCTTGGATGCCGGCACGGTGCAGAATTATACCATCACGCAAATACCACCGGCTGCTGAAGGGGTCCTGTACTACAATTCGACGGGCAGCACCTACGCAGCCGTGGCCAACGGCCAGGCCCTGACGCCGGCCCAGGCTGCCAGCCTGCGCTTCGACCCGGCCGCCGGGGCCACGGGTGCCAACACTACGTTCCGTTACACCGTAACGGACGACGCCACCCTGACCTCGGCTGCTGCCATTTATACCATTCCGCTGAGCGAGCAAACGCCCTGCGCCGTTACGGCTGCACTCAACTTTAGCACCCGGCCTGCCGAAGACTGGAAGGCTCACGCACCCATTAGCGTGCCGGATGGCTCGCCGCTGACCACCATCGGCACCAGCGGTTACAGCGTGACAGGGAACCCATCGACCGCGACTTTGCAAACGGGTACCCTGAACACCGCGCAAACGCTGGTTTGGAACAACGCGTATCCAGCATCGGGTGCCAACAACAAGGCCACGGTTACCTTCAACTTTAGCCGGCCCCTGTCCAACTTCACGGTGCGGGTGCAGGACATAGATGCTACTACCGCTTTTCAGGACCAGGTAACTTTCACGGGCAGCAACGGCGGCACAGCAGTAACGCCCGTGCTCAGCCTGGTGAACCCCAACGCCGCTTTCACCAGCATTAGCGGCAACACCGCCACCGGGGTAGTGGCCACGGGTGGCAACGCCACCACTACCGATGCCAGCGTAATTGCTTATTTCGGAGGCCCCATTACGAGCCTGACCATTACCTACGCCAACATCACAAACACTACCGGCACCCCAGCCAGCCAATTCATTGGCATCGACTTGATGAACTTCTGCCGGCTGGCCCCCGTGGCCAACCCCGTGGCCAGCGCCGTGCCACAAGGGGCAACGCAGGTCCCCGTTGGCAGCCTAAGCTCGCAGGTGGACGGCACGGTAGCGTCGTACTCGTTCACGTCGGTGCCGACGGCGGCCCAGGGCACGTTGTTTCTCGGTAACACGGCGGTTACGGCCGGCACCGTGATAATGCTAGCCCAGGCCAGCCAGCTCACATTCACCCCCGCGGCGGGCTTTAATGGTACGATCAACTTGGCTTACACGGTTAAGGACGATGCCAATCAGGTCAGCACCCCGGCGGCCTACGCCATTACGGTAGCCCCGAGCATCTCGGGCTACGTGTACGAAGACGCCAACTACGGCGGCGGCGCGGGCCGCAGCCGCACCACCCTGGGCACCGGGGCCGTGGGCCGGGCCGGGGCCCGCGTCGAACTCTACAACAGCACGGGCACCTTCGTGACCTCGGTTCTGACGGATGCTAACGGCTTCTACCTCCTGCCAGTTGCGGCCAACACGGCCTACACGGTGCGCGTGGTTAACAACACGGTTATCTCGGCTCGTGCTGGGGCCACCTTCACGGGCTCAGCCGCGGCCGGCTACATCAGCAACCAGCTAGCTGTGCAGACCTACAATGGCACCACCGACCGCGTGGGTGGCGAGGCCCCGCAGAAAGTGGATGCCGCAGCCGGCACCACCGGCACCACGCTGGCGAGCCTGAACACGGCCACCACCATTGCGGAAAGTCAGTTTGCTGTCAACACCGGCACGGCTGCCACTACCAGCGCGGACTTCGGCTACAACTTCGACGTGGTGACGAACACCAATGACGCTGGCCAAGGCTCGCTGCGCCAGTTCATCACAAACAGCAATGCGTTAGGTGGCGAGGCTTTGCTGGCCCAAAGCGGCTCGCGCACCAACATCACCGGGGCCTCCGTGGCCCTGGCCGCCGGTACCGAAAGCAGCATTTTCATGATTCCGAACGGGGCCACCACCAATGCGCCGGCTGGCTTGCGCAGCGGCCTCGTCAGTGGCCTTGCCAACAACGTGGCGGCCCTTGCTCCGGCCACGGCGCTGCCCACCGTCACGGGTGCGAACACCAGCATCGACGGCACTACCCAGACCTTCAACATCGGCAACACCAACAACGTGGCCTTGGGCGCGGGCGGTACCGTGGGCACGGGCGGCACGGCCCTCGCGCAAGTGAACGGCCCCGAAGTGCAATTGAAAGGCGCAACCGGCTTCAACGGCTTCACGATAGGGGCTGATAACGTTACGGTGCGCGGGTTGAGCATTTACGGCTTTAGCACGGGCATTTTTGGCGGATCGAACAACACGGGCATGCGCATCGAGCAGAACGTAATCGGGGCTTCGGCCACCAGCTTTGCGGACCCCGGCGCAGGCAACCGCAACCTGAACGAGGGCATCAACCTGAACGACTCCGACAACGGCTCCATCGCCAACAACCTCATCGGCTTCAACGGCGGCATGGGAATTTGGGCACTGACCACCGCCAACAGCGGGTCGGTTGGGGCCAACGGTAACACCATCACCGGCAACGAAATCCGGGGCAACGCCATCCTGCGCGTTGCGGGTGGTGGCGAGCGCCTGGTATTCGACGGCATTGAACTGCAAAACAATAGCACGGGCAATACCGTGTCGGGCAACCTGATTACCGCCAACTACGGCCACGGCATCGACTCGTTCGGCAACACCGTTGGGGGCAATACGATATCAGGCAATACCATCAGCAACAACGGCGTAGGCGTGGCCACCGGTACGGGCGAAGAAGGCTCGGGCCTGCGCATATTTGGCGCCACCAACCCCACCATCATTACCAACAACGTGCTGACCGGCAACAACGGCTCGGGCGTGCTGGTGCTGGGCACGGCCAACCAGGTAACGATTTCGCAGAACTCGACCAGCGGCAACACCCGCCTGGGCATTGATCTGCTGAGTGCGGCCGAGGGAACAGCTGGCAACGGTACAACCTTTTGGAACGGCAACACCGGCACGACCCCGAACGCAACCCTCAACGACAACGGCGATGGCGACACGGGCGGAAACGGCCTGCTCAATTTCCCGGTGCTCACCACGGCCACGCTGACCAGCACGACGTTGGTTGTCAACGGCTACGCTCGTCCTGGCTCGCTCGTTGAGTTGTTCCTGGCCACGCCGCTCACTACGGACCCTACCAACACTGGCGCTAACACCGCCGTCAGCAACCGCAACTTCGGCCAAGGCTCCAGCTTCCTGGTTGGCCGCACTGAGGGCAACGCCACTGACGACAGCAATACCGGCACTGGCACCTACGGCGTCGCCAATGGCGGCCTCGTCAACGGCGTGAACCAGGGCACTGATAACACCAATCAGTTCACCTTCACCATCCCGCTGAGCAGCCTCACTGCGGCACAACAGACGGCCCTGCTCAACGGCAGCTTACTTACCAGCACCGCCACGCTCGCCAACAGCACGTCCGAGTTTTCGGCCAATCTCTCGCTGCCTGTGGTCGACGTAACGACGGTCTTGGCAGGGCCCCTGGCCCTCAACGCTGGCCAGCCTTCGGGCAACTTCACGGCCACGTACACCAACAACGGCCCCTCAGTGGCCAGTGGCGTGACGCAGAAAGTAACCATTCCGGCCGGGGCCACCAATGTGCTAGTCAACGGTATAGCATACACGCCGACGAACAACGTCATCGACTTCACGACGGCCAGCAACGGCACCCTGGCTAGCGGCGCCACCAACACGTTCACGTATAGCTTCACGGCGCCCGCCACAACAGGCTCGGTGATGCAGACCAGTAACGTAACGACGACTACCAGCCAGGGCAGCAACACGGCTCCCGATGCTGCATCCTTTACTTCGACCATCAATCCGGTTGCAGATGTTGCCACGACTATTTCGGTGGCCAACGCTAACGTAGCCACAGGAGCTACCGGTGCGTTCAACGTGACGTTCATCAACAACGGTCCTGTTACGGCCACTGGAGTATCCGCTTCGGTTCAGCTGCCCCCAGGACTAAATGGCGTAACGGTAAGTAACAATGGTACTTACAATATTAATACCGGCCTGGTGAGTTATCCTGGCATTGGTGGGGTAGTGACTGGCAGCGGCAACCGCGTGGATACACAAATTGCTTTCACTATGCCGGCTGCCGGCTCGGTTACAGCCACATCGTCCATTAGCACAACAACCAGCGAATTGGGGCGGACGGCGAATAACGCTGCATCGGCTACCATCACGGCAGCGCCACTATTCGACGTGGTAACGAGCATTACGGGCCCCGCAACTACGGTGGCGGGCACGCTGGTGACTTACAGCTTGGTAACGACCAACAACGGTCCTTCGACCGCCACGGCCATTGGCCAGAGCGTGAAATTGCCTGCAGGCCTAACGAACGTGTTCATCTCAAACGGTGGTACGTACAACAGCACGACGGGGGATGTGACCTTCCCCAGCTTGGCTACCCTAGCTAACGGGGCCCAGGTGAACAACACCATCAGCTTTGTGGCGCCGGCCGCCACGGCCAGCCCCATAAGCGCGGTGGCCACGATAACCGGCGACACGAACGCGGCGGGCAACACGTCAACTGCGTCGACCACGATTTCGGCGGCATCGACCACCAACGCCAACATCTACACCACCATTACCGCCCGGCAGAACGGGGTCGTGGTTGACGACGTACTGCCCGGCAGCGCAATCAGCTACACGGTGGTTTCGGGCAACAAAGGGCCGAACGCCGCCACGGACGTGGTGCAGCGCGTGTTGCTGCCCAAGGGCCTGACGGGCGTCACCATCACGGGCCCAAACGGGGCGGCTAACGCCAATTACAACGCAGCCACGGGCGTCGTAACCCTGCCCTCGGTTGACTTGCTGGCCAGTTCGAGCACTGCCACCTACACCATCACGGTGAACGCGCCGGCTTCGGGCATGGTGGCGGCCACGGCCAGCATTTCGGCCACCACCAACGACATCGTGGTGGCGGACAACGTGGCCACGGCCGACGTAACGGTGAATGTCCCCGGCGACGTGGCCACCACGCTCGTCGGCCCCACGGAGGTGGGCGCGGGCCAGAACGTGACCTACACCGTCACCACCGCCAACAACGGCCTCGCATCGGCCGCCAACGTGGTGCAGACCGTGACGATTCCGGCCGGCTTGCTGACCGTTACCATCACGGGGGCGGGTACTTACAATGCCAGCACGGGCGTTGTCACCTTCCCCAACATTGCCAGCCAGGCCAGTGGTAGCTCGGTGGTCAACTCCATTTCGTACACGGCTCCGGCGGCGGCTTCCCTGCTCAACGTAGCCTCCGTGTCATCAGCGTCGCCCGACAACGTGCGGACCAACAACCGTGCGGCCGTAACCACCCTGGTGGACCCCATCGTGGACGTGACGGTGGCCATCAGTGGCCCGCCGAGCATTGTGCAGGGCAACCAGGTTGACTACGCCGTAGTGGTGACCAACAACGGGCCCTCGATTGCCCCCTCGGTGGCCGCGCAGGTACAGCTACCTGCTGGCCTAGGCGGGTCAAACGTAATGCTCTCTACGGGGGGGAGTTACAATAACACTACCGGTTTGGTGACCTTCGCGGCCATCTCCAACCAACTGGTGGGTGCGGCGGGCACCGTGACGAACGTAGTACGCATCGTTGCGGCTCCCATTGGCCTGAGCCAGATCAACGCTACGGCTACCGTGAGCGTGGGCGCTGCTGTGGAAGAGTCGAACTACACCAACAACGTGGCAAGCGTCATCACGCCGGCAAGTGCCCCGACGACGGTAAAAACAGACTTGTTCAACAACGTCACGGTTTCGCCAGCTATGCCCAATGCCGGCGATGCCGTAACGCTCACCGTTACTACCTCCAACCTCAACTCGAGCACCGGCGCGGCCACCAACGTAGTGCAGCGGGTGGCCCTCGACGCAGGCCTCACGATTAGCTCCATCAGTGGGGGGGGCACCTACGACCCCATCACGGGCGTTGTAACGTTCCCGGCTATTGCCTCGCAAGCCGTTGGTGCCACCACCACCAATACCATTGTACTGGTGGCTTCGGGCACTACTCCGCTCCAGGCCCGGGCCTTCGTGTCGGGCGACCAGTCGGACCCGACCCCTGGCAACAACCAGCAGCTGCGGACCATCGCGGTAACGCCCCTTGCCGACGTAGCCACGTTTGTAAGCGGCCCCACAACGGTGGCGGTTGGCGATGCCGTGACCTACTCGGTGCTGACCCTGAACAACGGCCCTTCGCCGGCTAGCGGGGTGGTCCAGAAGGTGACGATTCCTTCGGGCCTGAGCCCCGCTTCGGTTACCATCTCGGGCGGCGGCACGTACGACTCCTCGACGGGAACCGTCACGTTCCCAACCATTGCTACGCAGGACGCGGGCGCTGGCGGGCAGGTGATGAACTCGATTTCCTTCACGGCGCCGAGCACTGCTTACACGCTAATCGGCACCGTAGCGACGACGACGACCCAGCCCACTACCACTACCGCGACCAACAACAACACGTCGACGGTGACGGTAGCACCCGGCAACACCGCGCCCGTGGCCAATTCGGTTGTCAATGCGCTGCAAACGCCGCAAGGCAATACGGCTGGGGCCCTGTTGCTCTCGCCGCTCAGCGCCACCGACGCTGACAACAACGTGGCCTCCTACAAGCTCACTTCGCTTCCCGACGCCGATACCCAAGGGGTGCTGACGCTGAACGGCGCAGTGTTGACCTTGACGGATGTCATTACGGCCGCCAACGCCGGCAACCTCCGGTTTGACCCCGTGGCCACCTTTGTGGGCAACGCTTTCTTTGGCTACACCGCCATGGACAACGCGGGTGTGGTATCGGCGGCCCCGGCCCTGTACACCATCCCGGTTGGGCAGGACTTGAGCAGCGCGGCCTACACGTCGGCCACGGCCAAGGGCGGGACCAACAAGTACGTGACCAACGACGTGCTGGCCTTCACGATTGACCCCAACACGGCAGTGTACAACACCGTTGGGGCGATCTACAACGCGGCCGGCGCGATTCAGCCCACCACGCCGGGCAACGTGCCGACCAACAACGGCCTGGGCGGCGCCGTGCTGGCAGCCACGGGCCCCGCCCAGAACCCGACCAACACCCTGCCTCCTGGCGTATCGGTGAACCCCACCACGGGCCAAGTATTCGTGAGCGACGCGAGCAAATTGCTCAACTACAGCAACGCCCGCACTTACTACCTGAACGTGGTAACCACCGACCTGAACGGCGGTACGAACACGGCGCTGGCCGCCTTCACCATCGGGGCGTACCCGCTGCCAGTGGAGCTGGCGGCGTTCACGGCCACGGCCGTGGGCAACCGCGACGCGGCGCTGGCCTGGGCCACGGCTTCGGAGAAGAACAACGACCACTTCGACGTGGAGCGCAGCCTCGACGGCACGGCGTTCGTGAAAATCGGGCAGGTGAAGGGCCAGGGCAGCACGTCCAGCGCGACCGACTACGCCCTGACCGACGCCAACGTGGCGGCCAAAGCAACCGGCACGGTGTACTACCGCCTGCGCCAAGTGGACGCGGACGGCACAGCGAGCCTCTCGCCGGTGCGCAGCGTCTCGTTCACGCAGGTAGGGCCCCTGGCCATTGGCCTGTACCCGAACCCAGCCGTGGCCAGCACGCAGCTCGACCTGAGCCAGCTGCCGGCGGGCACGTACCAAGTGAGCGTGGTGGACATGACGGGCCGCTCGGTGCTGAGCGCTTCGCTGGCCGGGGCCCAACTGCACACCCTGGACCTGGCCAAGCTGGCCAGCGGCAGCTACGTGGTGCAGGTGCGCGGCACGGCTACCGACGGCACGGCCGTCAGCCTCACCAAGCGCTTGGTGAAAGAGTAATTGTTGCCCCCGGCCGCGTTGGCCGGGGCCCTACGCAAGGCCCTTCCCTCAGCTTGGGGGAAGGGCCTTTGTGCGTTTGGGCCCTGGGGGCGGGGGTGGGATTAATCCCAGTAGGAGCGTTTGCCGTATGCGGGCCCATGCCTGACTCCACCACTCCCACCGCCGTACTGGCCCTGCACTACTGGGCCGGGGCCGGCCACGAATTTGACGCCCTGCGCCCGCTGCTGCCCGCGGGTACCGCCCTGCTCGCCCCCGACCTGCCCGGCTTTGGCGCTCAGGGGGCCCCCGCGGGGTTCGACTACTCGGTGGGTGCTTACGCCGATTGGGTGGCGGCCTTCATCGCCGAGCACCAGCTGACCGACTACGTGCTGGTGGGCCACAGCCTGGGCGGCAAAGTGGCCCTGGCCCTGGCCGCCACCCGGCCCGCCGGCCTGCGCCGCTTGGTGCTGCTCTCGCCCTCGCCACCCAGCCCCGAGCCGATTTCCGACGACGACCGCGCTGCCTCACTGGCTGCCTATGGCCAACCCGCCGAAGCCGAAAAAACCTTCCACACCATCACCGAGGCTGCCCTGCCCGCCGCCGCGCACCGCCAGATTGTGGCCGATAACCTGCGCAGCACCCAGGCCGCCTGGGCCGCCTGGCTGCTGGCCGGCTCGCTGGAAGATATTACGGCCCTGATGGGCGAAATTGCCGTGCCCTGCCACCTGCTGGTGGGCACCGCCGACCGCGCCATTCCCGCCGCCGCCCAGCGCCAGCATACCCTGCCGCTGCTGCCCCCCGGCACCCCCTTCACGGAGGTGCCAGGTACCGGGCACTTGCTGCCCTACGAGGCCCCGAAAGCCGTGGCCGCTGCCATTGCGGGCTAGTGCACCGCACCCACCAAGAAAGCCCTTCTGGCCGCATGGCCGGAAGGGCTTTCTTGGTATTAAGTAACTGGTATCAAGCGGTGATTCGTGGCGCGAACTGCGGCCGAAGATTAGCGTAGCCAAAGCTTGCGCCATGCCCCCGGGGCCCTATTCCAGGGCGCGGCCGCGGAAGAGCAGGTAGCCCAGGTGGGCGTACACGCCGAAGTGCTCGGTGGGGTCGTCGTAGTAGCGGGCGTGCAGGGCCAGGGGCCCCACGAGCGTCATGTAAATGAAGCCGGTGCTGGCCGTCAGGCGGGGCCGGTCGAAGCCACTGGTGCGGATGGCCGTCTGGTCGGCGGCCTGCTCGAAGGGCTGGAAGTTGAGGTGCACGTAGAGCTCGGAGCGCCACTGCAGGCTGCCCAGCACGGCCTGGCTGTAGCGCAGGCCCACGGCCCCGTAGCGCCCGCTGCGGTACTTGTCCAGAAACAGTGTGCGGGCGTCGGGCAGGGGCGCAAACACCGGCGCAATGGCCTGTGAGGCCCGGAAGTTGCTGAACCGGCCCTGCCCGGTGGCCATCAGCTCGCCGAAGTAGCCCCAGTTGCGGCGGTTGCCGGGCAGGGTAAAGTAGCGCTCCACGGTGGCCCGGAATTGCAGCCACTGGTGGTGGCTCGCGTTGGCTGCCACCAGCGACGTCGAGCCCGGCGTGTAGTCCGACGCCCCCGTGACGCCGCGCAATGTGTACGAGTAGCGGTGGCCGCCGGTGGCGTACTGCTTCTCGTTGAGCGTGTTGCGGTCCAGGCGCAGGGCCCCTGTGAAGCCGTGGAAAATGGTTTTGTCGAGCACGTCGCTGCTGCTCACCTCCGTGCGGTTCGTGTAGTCGTCGTGCGTCGTAAACAGGCCCGCGTCGAGCAGCAACCGGCTGCGGTAGGTCGGCGTCACGCCCACCTGGAAGCCCACCTTCGTGTCCTGCTGCCGGATTTGGGTGCCCAGGGCGTTGCGCCCCAGCAGGCCGCCCGTGCTCTGGAAATCCCACTGGTTGTAGGTGATGCCCGGCTCCACGTAGAACGGTACCTTGCCCGGCACGCTGATGCGAAACGAGCCGTGGGCCCCGTTGTAAAAGCGCCCCAGGCTCACGTCGGCCGCCGTGGTGTAGAGCAGCTTGCGCAGCACCCGAAACTCCAGGCCCAGGAAAAAATTGTCGATGGGCCGGGTGCTCAGCACGAAGCCCACCTCCGCCGTCACGTTGTTGTTGCGCTGCGCGTCGAGGCTGAAAATGTAGCCCTTGCGCGCCGCGTCGTAGCGAATGCGCGGGTAAATGTTCTTGAAGTAATCGTCCGACGCCAGCCGGTAGTAGCCCTCTTCAATCTCGTCGAGGCTGAACTCGCGGCCCTTGCGCTGGAAAAACTTGGCCGCATACGTGTTCTGGTCCGGCCGCAGGCCGTGCACCTGCACCTCCACAAAGCGCGGCTCGGGCACCCCCTGCTGAAACGCGAGCCGCCGCGCCGCCAGGGCCGCCGGGTCCTGGCGGCGGGCAATGCGCTGCTTGATGAGGTCCATCTTCAGCAGCGTGGCCGTGTCGCCCTTGCCAATGAATTGCTTCACCTGGTCGAAGTCGCCCACGCCCAGGGCCCCCAGGTTGGGCTGGATGTAGATGCCGTTCTTGCCCACGCTCGACGTGTCGGCCACGCTCGTGCCCAGGAACAGCACCGTGGTGGCCAGCAGCTCATCGTCGTTTTTGAAAGGGTACTTTTTGAAGGCCACGTCGCCCACGTTCACCCCGATGATGACGTCGGGCGCAAACTCCGTTTTCATGGCCGCCGTGGGGAAGTTGTCGAACACCGCCCCGTCGTAGTAGTACTTGCCGTCGAGGTTGCGGATGGGCCGGAAGGCCAGCGGAAACGTCATCGAGTTGCGCACCGCGTCGCTCAGCGAGCCCTGGCGCTGCACCACCTCCTGGCGCGTGAATACCTCCGACGTCATGCACCGGTAGGGCACAAAGAGCTTGTTGAAATCGTAGCCCGCCTCGGCTCCCGACGGGGCCAGCAGCTTGGCCAGGGCCAGGTTCAGGTTCAGGTCGTTCACCAGGTTCGAGCTCACCCGTGCGTGCAGCGTCGAGTCGAGGGCCACGCCCAGGCGCAGGGCCGAGGGCGAGGGCTCGCTCGTGACGTAATTGAAGGTTTTGCTCTCCAGGGTGCGGCCCGACGTCCAGTTCTGGAATTCCTTGCTCAGCACAATCTGCTCGATGTCGGCTGGCGAGTAGCCCGAGGCGTACATGGCCCCCACCACGGCCCCCATGCTCGTGCCCACAATGTAGTCGATGGGGATGTGGTTCTTCTCCAGCTCCTTGAGCACCCCCACGTGGGCGAGGCCCTTGGCCCCGCCGCCGCTCAGCACCAGGCCCACTTTTTGGGCTTGGGCCGGGCCCGCCCCGCCCAGCGCGCCGGCCACCAAGCCCGCGCATAATAGTTTTTTAATCATAAAATAATTCAATAGCGTAGCAGCCGGTTTAATCTATTTTCACCGAAAGTACGACACCGCCCCGAATGCGCCCAGGGCCCCCGGGGCCGGCTCCCGCGGGCCTCGCCCCCGTGTCAAAGACAAACAAGGCCGCAAGCAACCAGCCCGGCCCTGCTTGCCAGAGTTACAAAATTGCCGTTGGCCCCGCTGCGCCAGCAGCAGCGCCGTTAGCAGCGGCCAGCCCGGGGCGGTGGTTTGCGCATAAGTTGCCTTAGGGGGCAGGTCGGTAGTGGTTTCGGGCCGGGGCGCTGGGCGGTCCCGCCGCGCTCAGGCGGGGCTGGGGGCGGGCCAGGCCACGGTGGCGCACAGCTGGGGCCCCACTTCTTCGAATCCCAGGCGCACGCCCAGGCCCTGGGCCAGGCGGCCGGCAATCCACAGGCCCAGGCCGGTGCCGGGGGCCAGCGGGTCGGCCTGGTACCAGGCGGCGGTGAGGTGGGCCAGGTGGGGCCCCAGGGGTACGGCCAGCGCGTTGGCCACGCCGATGGTGGGGCCTGCGCCGGCCGCTGGGCCCGCCAGCCGCAGCGCCACCGGGGCCCCCGGGGCCCCGTGCTTGCGGGCGTTGTCGAGCAGGTTCAACAGCATGGTGGTGAGCTGGTCGGGGTCGGTGCCGACGGTTAGCTCGGCCGTGGTGGCGTGCTCGGGCAGCTCGATGGTGAGCGTGCGCCCCGCCGCCCGGAAGCGTGGGAGCTCGCGGTCGGCCAGGGCCAGCAGCAGCTCGTCGAGGGCCACGGGGCGGCGGGCGGCGGGCAGGGCCCCCGCGCCCAGGCGCCCCACCAGCAGGAAATCGTCGACGAGGCGGCCCAGGCGGGCCAGCTCGGCGTCGTGCCCGGCCAGGGCGGCGCGGGTGGCGGCGGGTAGGTTGGGGTCGCGCCCGCTCACGTCCAGGCCGGTTTGCAGGGTGGCCAGCGGCGTGCGCAGCTCGTGCGCCGCCGCGGCCAGGAAGTTGGCTTGGGCCGTGGCCTGGCCCTGCAAGCGGCCCAGCAGCTGGTTGAGGGTTTCGGCCAGCTCCTGCACTTCGTCGCCGGTGTTGGGCACGGGTAGGGGGGCAATGTCCTGCGCCTGCTGGATGCGCCGGGCCTGGGCGGCCATGCGCCGCAGCGGCCGCAGCGCCACGGCCGCTACCGCCGGGGCCAGTAGCGCGGCCAGCGCGGCGCTGCCCAGCAGGCCGAGCCACAGGGTGCGGCGCAGGCGGGCCAGGTCGCGGGCCAGGGGGGCGGCGGGGTGGGCCAGCCACAGCGTGAGGCGGCCGGTGGGCGCGGCCTCGCTGGCGCCCGGGCCGGGCGGCGCGGCGGCGCGGCCCACGGCCACCACGCGCCGGGGCCCCAGCGCGGCGCCGGGCGCGCCGGGGCGCGGCAGCCCGGGGGCCCCGGCCGGGAATTGCGCCGAGCGGAACAGCTCGCGGGCCGGCCGGCCGGGCTCCTCAAAATCCAGGCGCATGGCCTCGCCGAGCTGGTCGGGCAGGGGCAGGGTGGGCAGCGGGTCGAGGCTCACGCGGTCGAGTAGGCGGGTGGCGCGGGTGCGCAGCTGGGCATCGTCGGTGCGGGCCAGCAGGCGGGCCAGGCTGCGGTACTGGTAGCCGCCGGCCGCCAGCGCAGCCAGCCCAAACACCAGCCCGAACACCAGCAGCAGCTGCCCCCGCAGCCCCAGCCGGAACCGGCGCCCCGGCGCGGAGGACGTGGAGGAAGTAGGAGGGGATGGGGGCGTATCGGAACGCATTTATTTTATAAGGAGTGGCTTTTTTGGAATAAATAGCCCGTCATGCTTCGCTGCGCGCTGCATGACGGGCTAAAACACTTTTCTGCTGATTCAAACGACTCCTTATTCCACCGGCTCGCGCAGGCGGTAGCCCTGGCCAATCACGGTTTCGAGCAGGGCAGGGGCGGGGGCAAAGTCGCGGTCGAGCTTGCGGCGCAGCTGCGAGATGTGCACCTCAATCACGTTCGAGCCCATGTCGTACTCTACGTCCCACACCTTTTCGGCGAGGCGGGTTTTCGTCACCACCCGGCCGGCGTTGCGCAGCAGCAGGTCCAGCACCGCAAACTCGCGGTTGGTGAGGCTGAGGGCCCGGCCGGCGCGCGTCACGGTGCGGCCCAGCGGATCGAGCACGAGGTCGGCCAGACGCAGGGCTTCGGCTCCGGCGGGCCCCGCCGTTTTGCGCCCAATGATGAGCAGCCGGGCCAGTAGCTCGTCGAAGGCAAAGGGTTTGCGCAGGTAGTCCACGGCCCCGGCCTCGAGGCCGCTGACGACGTGGCGGGCATCGGTGAGGGCGCTGAGGATGATGACGGGCACGCTCAGGCCGAACTCACGCAGGTTGCGCAGCACGTCGAGGCCGCTCTGGCCGGGCAGCATCAGGTCGAGCAAAATGCAGTCGTAGGGCGTGGCGGCGGCGCGCTCCAAGCCCTCGGGGCCGGTGGCGGCCACGTCGGCCACGTGCCCGGCCTGCGTGAGGCCCTGTTGGATGAACCCGGCCAGCCGGGCTTCGTCTTCGACGATGAGAATGCGCATATAATCAGCCAGATGGCGAAGCAAAGTGGGAATGGTGCCAACCCAAAAAACGGCGCGGAGCCTGGGCCCCGCGTCGTTTTTTGGTAGGCAAAAGCCGGGCCCGGGGCTAGCGCACCAGGTACTTGGTGCCGCCCAGCGTCAGGGTTTCGGCGTGTACTACGCGGGCGGGGGTGGTGGTGGCCAACGCCTCGCCGGGGCGGGCGGTGCGCACCGCGCCGGTGGCCTCCAGGCTAGCGCCCACGGTGAGCTTGTCGGCGAGCTGCTCCACGGCGATGGGCGAGAGCTGGAGCACGGTTTGGTCGCTCAGCACCAGGCTGCGCACGCGGCCGTTGGGGCCCCGGCGCAACTCGCGCACGGTGCCGCGCACGGTGGCGCTGGTTTCGGTGGGCGGGGTGGCGGGCGGTGTGGGGCGGGCGTCGGCCACGGTTTGGCTGCCGCTGGTCAGGCTCACGAAGTGGAAGCGGTTGCGGCCGTCGGGCCCGGCCTGGCGGAAGCCGCTCACTGTCACGGCGCTACCGGTTTTGGCGGCGGCCATCAGCTGCTGGCCAATGTGGCGCGGGAAGTGCACGGTGTCGGCCGGGGCCCCGTCGGCACGCAGCACGAAGGCGTCGTACACCTGCTCATCGTTTAGGGCTTGGTAAGCGGTGAGGGTGCCGCGCACGTCGGTCAGGGCCTGCACTTGGCCGCCGCGGGGGCCGCCGGGGCCGCCTTTGGGCCCGGGGCCCTGGGGGCCGCGGCCGGGGCCCCCGTCGGGGCCGCCGGGCAGCGGGCCGGGGCCGGCGTTGGGGCCCCCGGGGCGCTGCGGGCCGCCCACGGGCGGAGCCAGCGGGGCGGGCGGCGGGGTGGTGGTGGCGTTGGCGGCGGTTTTGGCGGCGTTGCGGGCCGATTTGGTTTTGGTTTTCACGACCGTTTGCTGGGCGTGGGCGGTGCCGGCGAAAAGCAGCGCGGCGAAGAGGGTGGCGGAAGCAAGGAGGTTGCGCATGGCAGGAAAAGGGAAATGGGGAGAGAGAAATGGGTGGGTGTCGATCCGGCTCCGGTTGCCTTTTCGACGCTACAAAATTTCTACCGCGCCCTGAAGCCGGCCTGAGCCGGACATTAATTTTTCTTCAGTCGCCCAGCGGCCTGGCCCATCCCCGCCGGAAGCCGCCTACGCAGCGCCGGGCGCGGCGGCCGAACCCGGGGGCCCCGGCGCGGGCCGTTGCGGCCGGGGTGGCGTTCTTCGCGGCTCACTTGTCTTCCCGCACGCATGGCCTCGCTCGACCCCGGCATTGGCGAAAAATTCTCGCAGCGCACCCAGCGGGCCATCAACCACGACGGCTCCTTTAATGTGCGGCGGCGCGGCGGCCCGCCCATCCACGACCCATACCAGCGGCTCATCCTCATGCCGTGGGGCCGGTTCTTCACGGAAGTTGGGGTGCTGTTTTTGCTCCTGAACGCGGCCTTTGCGCTGGCCTACATGGCCTTGGGCCTCGAAAACCTGCCCGGCGTGGCCGCCCCCCACGGCTGGGTGCAGGATTTCCTGAGCGCGCTATTTTTCTCGGTCCAGACCTTCACCAGCGTGGGTTACGGGCACGTGTACCCGGGTAGCAACGGCGCCGGGGCCCTCTCCAGCCTGGAGGCGCTGGTGGGCGTGCTCACGTTTGCGCTGGCCACGGGCTTGCTCTACGGGCGGTTTTCGCGGCCCACGGCGCGCATTTTGTTCAGCCGCGTGGCCATTGTCAGCCGGCAGCCCAACGGCCAGCCGTGCCTGCAGTTCCGGGTGGCCAACCGCCGGGCCAACATCCTGATCGAGCTCACGGCCCAGGTTATCGTCAAGTTCACCGATGCGGCCACCAAAAATATTTCCTACGCCGCCCTGCCCCTGGAGCGCGACGCCGTGAGCTTCCTGCCCCTGACTTGGACGCTGGTGCACGACCTGGGGCCCGGCAGCCCGCTGCACGGCCTGCAAGCCGCCGACTACGCGGCCCGCGACGTGGAAATCATCGTCATGCTCAAAAGCTACGACGACACCTTCGCCCAGGACGTGTACTCCCGCTACTCCTACATCCCCAGCGAGATAGCCTGGCACCGCCGCTTCCGCCGCGCCTACGACGTGGCCTCCGACGGCATCGCCGAAGTAAACCTCGATGCGCTGGACGACACAGAAGAGCTTAGTTGAATGTCAGTTAACTGCCAACTGCTAGCTGTTCAGTCCTCGTGCCCGGGCACGCCGCCCGCCGCTGGGGCCCTGGCGGCGTCGGTGGCCTCGCGGGCCAGGCGCAGTTCTTCCACGGCCGAGGTGGTGCGGGGCAGCTTGTCCAAATCGGGGGCCCCGGCATCGACCCAGCACGTGTACCAGAATGCCCCGATGAGGCGGCTGGCGTAGCGCAGCTGCCGCTCCACCTGCCCGCCCAGGCGGGCGTGGTAGGCCCGGCTGAAGTCGCGCGAGTACACGCGCACCGTGGTGGCGCCGCGGGCCTCGTAGCCGTACTTGCGGTCGGCAGGGAACGTGGCCGTCAGCGCTTTCTCAAACGAGAGGACCGAATCGACGGCGGCGTGGGAGCGGGCCAGGGCCCCCCAGGCGGCGTCGCCGGGGTGCTCCAGGTACGGCGCGGGCCCCGTAAAAAGGTCGTAGTCGCCGGCCAGCAGCTCGGGCAAGCGGCTCTCCCACAGGCCGTGGATGCCGCGCTGGCCCGTGAGCTGGCCGTTGTAGTTCTGGGTCGAATGCAGCGGCACGCAGGCGTCGGCCACGTAGTGCCCCAGGTCGGCCGAGAGGCGCAGGATGGCGTCGGCGTCCTGGCGCTGGAAGGCGGCGGTGAGCTGGTTTTTCATCCGGGCAATGTTCCAGGGCACGATGCCGTGGCGCAGCAGCGAGTCCTCGCCGTAGCGGGCCACGGCGTCTTCGTAGCGGCGGGGCAGGCCGCGGCCGTGGGTGCTCAGGCAGCTGTCGCCGTAGCGGTCCACGTCCATGAAGTGCTTGGCTGCCTCGCCGGGCACCACCGTGCGGCGCGCGTCGGGCCGGGTGGCGTTGGCCGTCATGTAGTCGATGTGCGCCTTGTAAAAGCCCACCATCTTCGGCGGCAACGTGTACACGGCCAGCCGGTTCAGTAGCCGGTGCCCAAAAAAGCCCCAGGCCCGCGCCGGCCGGGGCCCCAGCGTTAGCACTAATAAAAGAAATAATAGAGCGTAGCGCTTGGGCATAAAATATTAATAGCAAATAAGTTGGGAAGGTATTGCGGGGCGCCAGCAAAACCAAAAAAAGCTGGCCCACCCCGCGGGATGTGCCAGCTTTAAAGCCTTGGCCTTAGCGAAGCCCGGGGCCCTAGCGCCGCCCGGCCCCCGCGAATTTCATGCGGTAGTCGTGGTCCACGTCGCCCTTGCCGATGCGGGCCAGCTTGCCCTTGAGCAGCTGCTTCTTGAAGGACGAAAGCTTGTCGGTGAACAGTACGCCCTCCAGGTGGTCGTACTCATGCTGGATGATGCGGGCGTTCAGGCCCGTGAAGCCCTCCTCGTGCACCTGGCGGTTCTCGTCCTCGTAGCGCAGCACAATGTCGGGGCAGCGCTGCACCAGTTCGCGCACCCCGGGAATGCTCAGGCAGCCTTCCTCGAAGCCCCACTTCTCGCCGGTTTCGCTCACCATTACGGGGTTGATGAAGGCGCGCTTGATGGCCGGCTCGGCCTCCACGCCCTCGGCAATGTCCTCCTCGTCGAGCTCCACCATGGGGGCCGAGTCCATCACGAACAGGCGCTGGCTCTTGCCGATTTGCGGGGCGGCCAGGCCCACGCCGTGGGCGAAGTACATGGTTTCGAACATGTCAGCAATCAGCTGCTGAAGCTCGGCGGCGGGCAGGTCGGCGGGCAGGTTTTTGGCGCGGGCCTTCAGCACGGGGTCGCCGATGGCAACGATGGGGTATATCATCTGGGTAAAGCGTTGATAAAGAAGTAACACAAACAGGGGCGGGGGCCCCGGGGGTTCCGGCTAGGCCACGGCCCGGCCCGCCGGCGACTCCAGAAACGACTGGAGGATAAGGGCCGCGCTCACCCGGTCCACGGTGGCCTTGTCGCGGCGCGCCTTCTGGCCCAGGCCCCCAGCCAGCATGGCCGCGTGAGCCATGCGCGAGGTGAAGCGCTCGTCGATTTCGTGGATGGGCACCTCGGGCAGCTCCTTGCGCAGGCGGCGCAGCAGGCCCACCACGGCGCTGGTCACGTCGGTGGGCTCGTTGAGCAGCGTGCGCGGCATGCCCACCACCAGGGCCGCCAGCGGCTCGCGCCGGTGGTAGGCCAGCACGTAGGCCAGCAAGTCCTGGCTGTGGATGGTGTCGAGCGGCGAGGCAATGATGCGGCTGGGGTCCGTCACGGCCAGCCCCACGCGCTTGTTGCCGTAATCGATGGCGAGGATGCGGCCCACGGAAAAAAAGACTAGAACAGAAGCAAAAAACAGCGCCGGCTCCGGCGCCCCCGCAAAGATACGGCCGCCGCCAAGGCCCGGGCCGCGCAGGGCCCCCGCAGCGGCCAGGCAATATTGCGAACTACAATTTAATGTAAAAATCATATTTAATATGATTCCTAATAATGTGCAATTTCAATTCATGGCCCGGCGCATTGGTACTTAAATAAGCTGAAAATGGCTGAAAAAAGGTATTTGATTCCATTTACCGTTTATTCTGCGCCATTCGGCTAAAATCCATTTCTAATCGAACTAATCGCGGAAAAATTTAATTAGTTTTGAATAATCGTCCCGCGCTGTTGGTTTCGCAACGCGCTTTCCTTTGCTCCGCCGCCATGGCTTTTTCCGCGTTCTTCCGTGCTTCTTCGCGCCCCGCCGGGTCCCGCCGCGCCGGGCTGCGCGGGGCGGTGCTGCTGGCGCTGGCGTTCGGCAGCGGCCTGCTGGTGTCCAACAACCCGTTCCGGCCCTCCAGCACCAACCCCGACGCCACGGCCCGTGGCTACCTGCGCTTCAAGGAAATACTGAGCTACGTGGACCGCGACTACGTGGACTCGGTGAACACCGAGGGCCTGGCCGACTACGCCACGGCCCAGATGCTCGAGCGCCTCGACCCGCACTCGGTGTACATCCCGGCCCCCGAGCGCGAGCAGAACGACGTCTTTTTGCAGGGCGACTTCGACGGTGTGGGCCTCGATTTCAACCTTTTCCGCGACACCATGACGGTGGTGGCCCCGCTCAGCGGGGGCGCGGCGGCCCAGGCCGGCCTTCAGCCCGGCGACCAAGTACTGCGCGTGGGCGGGCAGGCAGTGTCGGGCGCCCGCCTCACCACTGCCCGCGTGGCGCAGCTGCTGCGGGGCCCCCGCGGCAGCACCGTGGCCCTGGAGGTGCGCCGGCCCGCCCCGGCCCGCACCTTCGCCCTGGCCCTGGTGCGCAGCCGGGTGCCCAACCCGTCCATCGACGCCGCGTATCTCATTGATGAGCAGACCGGCTACATCAAAATCAGCCGGTTTGCGGCCACCACCTACGACGACTTCCGGGCCGCGCTGGCCGACCTGCGCCGCCAGGGCCTCGCCCGCCTCGTGCTGGACCTGCGCGGCAACCCCGGCGGCTACCTCGACCGCGCCACCCGCGTGGCCGACGAGCTGGTGGGCGGCTCGCGCAAAATTGTGGCCATCGACGGCAAGGGCGACACCTACGACTCGCAGGTGTACGCCAAGGTGACCGGCGAATTTGAAGAGGGCCCCCTGGTGGTGCTCGTGGACGAAGGCAGCGCCTCGGCCGCCGAGGTGCTGGCCGGGGCCCTGCAAGACCACGACCGCGCCCTGCTGGTGGGCCGCCGCACCTACGGCAAAGGCCTGGTGCAGCAGCCCATTGCCCTCAGCGACGGCGGCGAGCTGCGCCTCACCATTGCCCGCTACTACACGCCCAGCGGCCGCTCCATCCAGAAGCCCTACGGCAGCAGCCGCGCCGAGTACCGCCGCGAGCTGGCCGAACGCGCCGCCCACGGCGACCTGGCCGCGGCCGACAGTAACCGCGTGGCGGGGGGGCCCTGCTTCCGCACCGACCGCGGCCGGCCGGTGTACGGCGGCGGCGGCATCATGCCCGACGTGTTTGTGCCGCGCGACACGCTGGCCTGCTCCGCCTACTATACCCGCCTGCAGGCCCACCACACGCCCCGCGCCCTGGCCCTGGCCTTCTACCAGGCCCACCGGGCCGAGCTGGAGGGCCTGCGCTTTGCCCAGTTCGACGCCACTTTCCGCGTGAGCGATGCGCAGCTGGGGGCCCTGGCCGCCGCCGCCGCCCGCGACGGCGTGCCCGCCGACGCGGCTGCCCTGCGCCGCTGCGCCCCGCTGCTGCGCAACCAAATCAAGGCCTACATCGCCCAAAGTGCCTACGGCACGGTGCCCTACTACACGGTGCTGGGCGCACGCGACGCTGAGCTGCAGCAGGCCCTGCACGCCCTCGGCGACGGCAGTGCCCAGCTGGCCCTGGCCAGCAACAAGTAGGGCCCCGGCGCCGTGGGGCCCCACCGGGCGGCCGGGCGCGGGCGGCGGCTGTGGTGTATTTTTGGACGTGCCGGATTGCCTGGCCGGCCTATGTACCGGGTGCTACGCAAACAATTATTAACGTTGCCATTATGCTAAAAATATCCAAACTGCTGCTACTATTTCCCGCCTTGTTGGCCGTGTTGTTAATTGCCGGGGGCTGCAATAAAGTGCTGAGCCTGTTGCGATTCGATGTGAAAGACACGCAGAGCTTCACGGTGCCGGCCGCCTACCCCTACGGCACAGCCCCGGTTACCTTGCCCGCCGTGACGGTGAATTCGACCTCCACTACCACCTACGCCAACAATAACACCAAGGCCCAGTACGTGCAGGACGTGAAGCTGGAGGAGCTGACGCTGACGGCCACCAGCCCCGCCGGCCAAACCTTCGACATCGTGAAGAGCGTCAAGCTCTACATCAGCACCGATGCCATGGGCACCAACAAGGTGCTCATGGCATCGCTCGACAACGTGCCCAAGGGCGCCACGTCCATCCAGCTCAACCCCGCCCCCAATACCAAACTCGACATGTACCTGCAAAACAGCAGCTACGCCCTCACCAGCGAAGTGTTGCTCAGCACGCGCCCGCCCCAAGATGTGGTAGTGCGCGTCGACAGCAAGTTCAGCGTGGCGGCCAGCTTGCCGTAGGGCCCTGGGCAAACGCTTGATTTTCAATTTTCAAAAGGCCACTCTTAACGGAGTGGCCTTTTTGCATTTAGGGCCCCGGGGGCAGGGTGGCGTTGAAATGATCGACCAGCTGCACCATCTCGGTTAGGTTGTCGTAGCGCAGGCTGTGCTGCCGGGCGTACACGGCCATGTCGCCCTCGGCCGCCCCAAACAGCCGTAGCACCGCCCGCTGGCTGAGCGCCAGGGGTTGGGCTAGCGGCTGGGCCAGTGGCTGGGCCTGGGGCCGGGCCGGGGTGGCCACGTACAGCTCGGAGGTGCGCCGGAACTGCGCGGCCTGGGTTTCGACGCCGATGGCAGCGTTGCGCACGGCCCCCACCAGCTCCAGGTCGTAGCCCAGCAGCAGGCGCACGGGGCCCTCGGTTAGCTCTTCGAGCAGCAGGCGGCCCGCGTCGCCCACGCGGTAAGCCCCAAAGCGGTGGCCCGGCCGGCCGGGCGCGTTGTTCAGCACGAAGCCCCGCAGGCTGCCCACCGGGTAGAGGCGCACGCCCCCGGGCACGGCAGCGTCCTGCACCTCCACCCAGTGGTGCACCAAGTTGTAGCGCAGGCCGGGCACGGGCTGCTCCTCGCCCTTGATGGGAAGCAGGGCCCCGGGCACCCAGTCGGGGTCGTAGTAGTGGGCCACGTGGGCGGCTTCGGCGGCCAGAGCCCGCTCGTCGGCGGTATTGGCCTGGTTCAGGTTGTGGGTGGAGGTGGGCCGGCCGTGGCTGATGTCCTCCAAGTCCTTGCTGTTCAGGCCCGATTGGGCCCGGGCGGGCGCGGTGGCCAGCAGCAGGGCTCCCAGCAGCAGGCCGGGCAGAGCGGATGGGCGCATGGCAGCAAAGGATAGAGCGGAAAGTGCGCTCAATTTACTGTGCCCGCGCCCATTAGGGCCCCCGCTACCGGTTGCGGCCGTACTGCTCGTGGCTGCTCACCCAGTCCGAGCTGCTGATGGCGGCAGCCAGGCTAAGCTCGCCGGCCAGCACCACGCCGGCCACAATTTCGGCAAACTTGTACACCGTGCCGGGGCCCACGCAGCCCAGCAGGCGCAGGCACTCATGCTGGGTGGCCAGGCCGGTGCCGCCGCCGTGGGTAGCCACAATCAGCGACGGGATGGTGATGTTGAGGTACAAATCGCCCTCCTTCGTCACCTCCGAGTACAGCACCGCGGCACTCGACTCGCTCACGTTGGCCACGTCCTGACCCGTGGCTATGAACAGCGCCGTGATGCCGTTGGCCGAGTGCACGCCGTTGTTGTTGGCCCCCGACATGAACGCGCCGACGGTGCTCACCTGCCCGTGGTAGGCCAGCTGCTCGGGCGTCACGCGCATGCGCTGCTGCAGCACGTCGCGTTTCACCACGGCCTCCGCCACCACGCGCTTGCCGCGGGTGCGCATCACGTTGATTTGCGAGGCCTTTTTGTCGGTGGCAAAGTTCGATTCGAGGTAGAAGTGCTCGATTTTAGGGCCCTCGTAGTTGGCTAATATCCAGGAGCACGCGGCAAACGTGGCGCGGCCCACCATGTTCTGGCCCGCCGCGTCGCCAGTGCTGAAGTTGAAGCGCAGGTAGGCAAATTTGTTGGTCAAGTACGTGTCGATGTACTGCAGCTTGGCCACGCGCGACGTGCTTTCGGCCTCCGGCCGAATGCGCTCCAGGTTGTCGGCCACCCACTGGCCAAAGTCGCGGGCCCCCCGCGCATCGGCGAACACGAACACCGGGGCCCGCTGCATGGCGTCGCCAATCACGGTGCACTTCACGCCGCCGCACAGGTTTAGCACCTGCATGCCGCGGTTGTAGCTGGCCACGAGCGTGCCCTCGGTGGTGGCCATCGGAATAAGGAAGTCGCCCTGCGCGTGTTCGCCGTTCACGGCCAGGGGCCCCGCCAGGCCCACCGGCACCTGCGCCACGCCCACAAAATGCTCGCAGTTGCCTCGCAAGTCGTGGGCGTCAAACGAGTACGACTTCAGGTGCTGAAAATGCTGCTGCGTGAACTCTTCCGCGAACCGCTGCCGGGCCTGGATGGCGGCCTCCGAGTAATCGTCGTCGTCGGAGCGCGGGATGCGGGGGCGGCTGGCGGCCGCGCCCACAATGGCGTCCTCCACCTCCACGTGCAAGTCGCCGAGCGCATCGGTCGAAAACCACACCTGCACCGGGTAAACGCCCTCGGGCAGGGCCGCCGTGGCCAGCGCAAACGTGAGGCTGCGGCCCACGGGCAGCTCCAGGGCCTGGCCGTCGGCGGGCCCTAGGGCGGTGGCGGGGCGCACGTCGCCATTGCCCAAATCCAGCGTTACCTGGGCGGCCGGCACCACCACGTCGCCCACCTGCACCTGCCGCAAGCCGGTGATTTTCACCGTGTCCAGCCGGTTTTTGAGGCTGAAGGCGACGCCCTGGCCATCGGGCAAATTGTGCAGGCTGCCGCGCGTGTACAGCAGCTTCAGCAGCATGGGGCTAGGCGTAAAAACCATTTGGAATCGAAATTAAGAAAGGTATTGTGCCGCTTGTACTGCAATTAGGGCCCCGGCGAAGGTGCAGGATTATGGGGTTTGAGGCTTTCTGAAATTGATTGGCACAGCTACAGTAGTGTTAATGGGAACGCCGTTTTGGGTTGCAGGCTCGAAACCAGTCAATGATTCTATTACTCGAATAACCTCGGCGTCGGCCGCTGGTGTCAAACTTTCCAAAATGACGGGCTTCTGCACATGGCCAACTGAATCTACGATAAAGCTTGCGAGCACTTGCCCTTCAGGGTAACTGGGCCGGTACTCAACATTACGTTGAATAAAAGCGACAACTGTGGCGCTTCCTCCGCCTTGAAATAGAATTCTGGTAGTGGAAAGGTTTGGGTCCAATACTACTCCAAGTGCGTTTTCTTCATGGGTAGATGTCTTATTCTTACCAGGTAAATCTTCAACATCTCCCACCAATTCCACCCGTTTTACCTGCTTCATCACCTTCGCCTTATGGCTCCGGGGCCCCCGCCGCACCTGGGCCAGTGCTTCCCGGGCGTTCAGGCCCTGGGCCACCACCAGCACCAGCGCCACCACAAACCAGCGCAGCCGCCGCGTGAGGGGCGGGGGCCCCTGCACCTGGGCCCCGGCGAGAGCGACCGCACACGCGCCCGTCGGGCGCGGCGGCGCGGGCGGTGGCCAGGTCGGCGGCGGGGATCTGCGACTGAGTAAAGTCCTGCACCACACGCTGGCAGCGGGCGCAGTGGCGGCCTTGGGCGGCGGGCGTCATGGCGGCCCAGCTCTCGGAGCACGGTAGTAAGTGGGCGCGGAAGGCGGGTAGCAGCAGCATGGCGGGCGAGGCGGTAGCAGGGCAGAAAAGGTACAGGTTTTCCGGCCGGGGGCTGTGCCGGCAATTGATTATTGTGCACGCCGCATAAACCGCGCTTATGGCTGGGGCCCCCGCCGCGGGGCCCCCACGGTCCCGGCGGCGGGGCCCCCAAGGCCGTGCTCTCCCAAACCTGTGCAAATACTGATTTGCACAACTAATTGATTGATAAGCGAGTATTAATGTGTGGCGCCTGGTCGTAAGCCAAATGCCCAGCACCGCGGTTTACCAACGCCGCGCCTGGGTTGCTGGCCCGCGGCCAGGGGGCAGCCCTGGCCGCGGGGCGCCGGGGGTGCCCATGCACCGGGGCCCCTGTGTTACCTTTGTAGGCTATTGGGTTGGGGCCGCCAGTCTATCGCTCTATCTTCACTATGTCCTCATCTTTCGAATACCCTCGCTTTACCCTTGGTGACACGCTCACCGACGAACAGCGGGCTTTCTTTGCCAAGTACGGCTTCTTGCACTTTCGGCCGTTTGCTTCGCCTGCTCAGGTGCAGGAAATCCTCCAAGCCACCCAGGACGTGCAGCGCCGCTGGTTGGCCGAGGGCGTGGAAAAAGTGAACGGCGTGCCCATCAAGTACGGGCAGGACGTGGACGGCTCCCGCATCGTGCAGCGCTTTGCCTTCACCTCGCAGCATCACCCGGTGCTGCACGAGTTGCTGCAAGACCCGCGCTTCAAGGCCTTGTTTCCGCTGCTCGAAGCCGAAGGCGGCCGGGTGGGCGAAAACGAGAAGGACGGCCTCGTGGTGAACCACTACGTGAACATCCCGGGCTCCGAGTTCAGCCAGATGGGCTGGCACACCGACTCGCTGCGCGACGTGTTCTACGGCAAGCGCATCGGGCCCATGCTCAACGTGGGCCTGCACCTCGACGGCACCAAGGCCACCAACGGCGGCCTGCGCGTCATCCCCGGCACGCACCGCCAGGGCCTGGGCAAGATGCTCTTCCGCAAGAAGTACTACAAGGACGTGCACTACGACCCGAACGAAATTGCCATCGAAACCGAGCCCGGCGACCTCACCGTGCACGACGGCCGCATGTGGCACCGCGTGGCCCAGTCGCCGCTCGTGGGCGAGGCCTCGCGCCGCCGCGTGATGTACGTGCCCCTCATCGCGGGCAAGTACCAGCCCAAGAGCGAAGACAGCCCCACGCCGTTCTACCTGCGCTTCCTGCACTTGGTGAAGTAAGTGGATGAGTGAACCGGTGAATCGGCGAATGACTTGCGCTTAATCCCCGCCATTCGCTCGCTCACCAACTCAATCATTCGCCAATTCACTCACTCAAAAAAAATGGCTTACGCCCTCGTCACCGGCGCTTCGCGCGGCATTGGCCGGGCCCTGGCCATTGCCCTGGCCCAGCGCGGCTACGACTTACTGCTCGTGGCCCGCTCCGAAGACCAGCTGCGGGCCCTGGCCCAGGAAATAGGGGCCCGGCACCAGCACCAGAGCCACATCCTGGCCCTCGACCTGGCCGCCCCCGGGGCCGCCGAGGCCGTGGCCGCCTGGGCCCTGGCCCACACCAAGGAGCTGGCCGTGCTGGTAAACAACGCCGGCTACGGCCTCTGGGGCCGCTTCGAGGCGCTGCCCCTGGCCGAGCAGCAAAACATGCTGCAACTGAACATGCTGCTGCCCGTGGCCCTCACCCACGCCCTGCTGCCGGCCCTGCGCCAGCAGCCGCGGGCCTACGTTCTCAACGTGGCCAGCACCGCCGCCTACCAGGCCGTGCCGTCGCTGGCGCTCTACGCGGCGAGTAAGTCGTTCGTGGTGAGCTTCAGCCGGGGCCTGCGCTACGAGCTGAAAAACAGCCCGGTATCGGTGACGTGCCTGAGCCCGGGGGCCACCGATACCGCCTTTGCCGACCGCGCTGGTATGGGGGCCGAGCTGCAAAAAACTGCCTCCAAGGTGTCGATGACGCCCACTGCCGTGGCCCGCGCCGCCGTGCGGGCCCTGCTAGCCGGCCGGGCCGAGGTTATCCCTGGCCTGCTCAACAAAGTAACCGTAGGCCTGACCGCCGTGGCCCCCAAGAAGCTGACCGAGAAAATTGCCGCCGGCATCTACGAGAAGTACTTGTAAGGATTGAGCCACTAGCTGCTTGCTCCTACTAACAAGCGCTCAAGCTTGCGCTTAGTCGCAAAGAGGGGCCCCGGCAGCAATTGCTGCCGGGGCCCCTCTTTGTTGACAAAACCCTGAGCGCTACGCCGGGTCAGTGGGCCAGATGCGGCCCCCCAGCCAGTAGGCCGCCCAGGCAAAGAGTGGGGCCCCCAGCACGTCGTACACGTAGTGCACGTGCTGCACCAGCACCAGCACGCCGATGGTGGCGGCCAACGCGCCGAGCGTGGCCCGCCACCAGCGCCCGCGCACGGCCAGCGCCAGCAGCACCACGGTGGCCGTGTGGCCCGAAAAAAACAGGTCCTTGGTGATGGGCACGGCGACGCTGGCGTGGAACAGGTGCTCGGTGAACGGGTCGGGGAAGGGCAGGATGCCCACCGGCGGCTCCAGCGGCAGCACCCAGATGGTGGCCATGCGCAGCAATTGCAGCAGAAAATAGGCCCACACGCCGCGCACCAGCAGCTGCGGCCGCCCCAGCAGCCAGGCCACGGCGGCAATGCAGCTGCCGTACATCAGGAAGAAAATGGGGCTGGCCACGTCGCGGGCCGGTAGGTGGGCCAGCACGGGGTCGGCCAGGTGGTGGCCGGCGCGCTGCTGGATGAAGTGGTAGAACGGCGCCGCCGCCGGCACCAGGCCCGCAAAAAGCAACACCAGCGGCAGCACCAGCAGGTTTCGGAACCCGGGCTGCGCCCACGCGCCCACCCAGGTGCGGGCGGAGGCCCCGGCGGGGGCAGCAGGAGCTACAACGGGGGACGATACGCGCATGGCAACGAATAAAACCGGCCGGCCGGGCCGGATCGAACCACAAAAATAATGCGCAAACGGGCCCCGGCCCTACATTGCCGTAACATTGGCCGCCCGGCCATAACCTCCGCGTAACCGTTTGCCATGACTTTTTCGCTGCTTTCGCGGCCCGCGCTGCGCGGGGCCGCCCTGGGCCTGGGGGCCCTGCTGGGGCCCCTGGCCGCCACGGCCCAAAACGCCGCCCTCGACGCCCGCATTGCCAAGCTGGCGGCGGCTGAGGAGGCCAAAGTCATTGCCTGGCGGCGCGACCTGCACGAGCACCCCGAGCTGGGCAACGAGGAAAACCGCACCGCCGCCCTGGTGGCCGCCCACCTCAAAAGCCTGGGCTTCGAGGTGACCACCGGCGTGGCCCGCACCGGCGTGGTGGGCATCTTGCGCGGCGGCAAGCCGGGCCCCGTGGTGGCCCTGCGCGCCGACATGGACGCCTTGCCCGTGACCGAGGCCCCCGGCTTGGCCTACGCTTCTACTGTGAAAACCACGTACTTGGGGCAGGCTGTGGGCGTGATGCACGCCTGTGGCCACGACACCCACGTGGCCATGCTGATGGGCGCGGCCGAGGTGCTGGCCCAGGTGAAAAAAGACCTGCCCGGTACCGTCAAGTTCATCTTCCAGCCCGCCGAGGAAGGCTCGGTGCCCGGCACCGAGGGCGGGGCCAAGCTGATGGTGAAGGAAGGCGTGATGGAGAACCCCAAGGTGGACGCCGTGTTCGGCCTGCACATCGCCTCGGGCATTGAGGTGGGCAACCTGCGCTACCGGCCCGAGGGCTACTACGCTGCCGCCGACGTGTTTCAAATTGTGGTGAAGGGCAAATCGGCCCACGGCGCAGCCCCCTGGGCCAGCGTGGACCCGGTGGTGGTGGCCGCCCAAATCGTGCTGGGCCTGCAAACCGTCGTCAGTCGCCAAACCGAGCTGACGAAGGCCGCGGCCGTGGTTACGGTGGGCAAAATCGACGGCGGGGTGCGCAACAACATCATTGCCGAGCAGGTGACGATGATCGGCACCATCCGGACCCTGGACAAGGGCATGCAGCAAAAGATCTGGGCCGACGTGCGCCGCACCGCCGAGGGCATTGCCGCCAGCGCCGGCGCCACGGCCGAGGTCAGCATCACCCCCGTGGTGCCCGTGACCTACAACGACCCGCGCCTGACCGCCCAGATGCTGCCCACCCTGCGCGCCGTGGCGGGCCCCACCCACGTGCAGCTAAAGGAGGCCACCACCGGCGCGGAGGACTTCTCCTACTACGCCGAAAAGGCCCCCGGCCTGTTCGTGAACCTGGGCGGCTTGGCTCCGGGCACCGACCCGGCCCAAGTGCCCTCGCACCACACCGCGGGCTTCAAAATCGACGAGAGCGGCCTGGAGTTAGGCGTAAAAACCCTGGCCACCCTAGCGGCCGACTACCTCGCGCAAAAGCATCATTAATTATTTGATAAGTGCAATAAAGTGACTTATCAAGGGTTTTTGGGGCCCCAACGCATTATTCAGGGCAGCGGTGTGAAGCGAAGGTTAACAAGATTATGGCTTTTGTAGTATTTTAGGAAGATAGACGAGGGTTCGACTAGGAAAAAACCTAAGTTGCAGGGCAATCAAACGCTGCTGTTACATCCGTTTTTCCCTATTTTCCCACCCACCCTCGTTTATGAAGAAACATTACTCTGCCAAGGCCTTGTTGCTAATGGGTACGCTGCTGGCCGCGACCACCGCGCAGGCGCAAAACGCGCCGCGCGTCCAGAACAAAGTGCTGGGGGCCCACGGCCAGCCCGAATTAATTCAATTCAGCGCCGCTGGCAAAGCCGCTTACCGGGGCCCCGCCGACGGCGAGCAGCTGCTGCGCACGCAGCTGGCCCTGGGCCCCAACGACCAGTTGCGGCCCACCCGGGTCGAAACCGACGCGCTGGGCTTTACCCACCAGAAATTTGCCCAGTACTACAAGGGCATTCGGGTGGAGCATGCTGCCTACACGGTGCACGCCCGGGGCGGGGCCGTGGAGAGCATCAGCGGCGACTACGAGCAGCTGGCTGGCCTGAGCACCGTGCCCACCCTGGGCGTGGCCGGGGCCCTCGACAGGGCCCTGGGCCACGTAGGGGCCGCCAAGTACATGTGGCAGGACGCCGCCGCCGAGGCCGGCCTGAAGGCCGAGCTGGGCGACCCCGCCGCCACCTACCGCCCCCAGGGCGAGCTGGTGATTGTGCGCGACGCGGCCACCGACCAGCCCGTGCTGGCCTATAAGTTCAACATCTACGCCCAGCAGCCGGTGAGCCGCGCCTACATCTACGTCGATGCCAGCAGCGGCAAAGTGGTGCTGCAAGACAACATCATCAAGCACGCCACGGGGGCCCCGGCCACCTTCGCCACCGCCTACAGCGGCACCCGCACGCTGGCCACCGAAACGGCCACCGGCGGCTACCACCTGCGCGAGTATACCCGCGGCCTGGGCATCGAAACCTACAACTGCAAAAAGGGCAACAGCTACACCGCCGCCACCGACTTCACCGACGCCGACAACAACTGGACGGCCGCTGAATATAACAACGCCAACTACGACAACGTGGCCGGCGACGCCCACTTCGGGGCCCAGGCCACCTACGACTATTGGAAGGCAGTGCACGCGCGCAGCAGCTACGACAACGCCGGGGCCAAAATCAAGAGCTACGTGCACTACGATGACACGCCCAACACCGCGGCCGGCTACGAGAATGCCTACTGGAACGGCTCGGTGATGACCTACGGCGACGGGGCCAGCACCTTCAAGCCCCTCACGGCCCTGGACGTGTGCGGCCACGAAATCGGCCACGCGGTGTGCGAAAACACCGCCAACCTCACCTACGCCAACGAGTCGGGGGCCATGAACGAGGGCTTGTCTGACATCTGGGGCGCGAGCGTGGAGAAGTTCACCTGCGACCAGCTGGGCCTCACGAAATCGACCTGGGACATTGGCGAGGACATCATGAAGGCCGGCGGGGCCCTACGCTCGATGAGCAACCCCAACCTCTACGGCCAGCCCGCGCTCTACAAGGGCAAGTACTGGGCCGCTACCACGTCGTCGCCGTCTAACGCCAACGACCAGGGCGGCGTGCACACCAACTCGGGCGTGCTCAACTACTGGTACTACCTGATTGCCGTGGGCAAGTCGGGCACCAACGAGGCCGGCACGGCCTACAGCGTGGCCGGCATCGGCCTGACGGACGCCGCCAAAATCACCTTCCGCATGGAAGACGTGTACATGACGGCCTCCTCCACCTACGCCCAGGCCCGCACCTATTCTATCCAGGCGGCCACCGACTTATTCGGTGCCTCTTCTGCTCAAACCTTGGCCGTGACCAACGCCTGGACGGCCGTGGGCGTGGGCACCAGCACCACCACGCCGCCCACTACCGGCACCTACTGCACCATCAAGGGCGGCAGCCAGGCCTACGAGTGGATTGACTTGGTGAAATTGGGCACCATCAACCGCACCTCGGGGGCCGACGGCGGCTACTACAACGGCACGGCCACCAGCACCACCGTGGCCGCTGGTTCCAGCCAGACCATTAGCTTCTCGGCCGGCTTCAAAAGCTCGGCCTACACCGAATACTGGAAAATCTACATCGATTACAACCAGGACGGGGACTTTGCCGACACCGGCGAGCTCGTGGTGAGCGGCAGCAGCAGCAGCACGGGCACCCTCACCAGCACCTTCGCGGTGCCCACCACGGCCCGCACCGGCAGCACCCGCCTGCGCGTCATCATGAGCGACGCCAGCGCCACCGCCAGCTGCGGCAGCTACAGCTACGGCGAAACCGAGGATTATACGCTGACTATCAGCGGCGGCGCGGCCATTGCCGACGAGCCCGCCACGCTCACCGGCACGCCCCTCGGCAACGAAGTGGCTCAGGTCCTGCAGCTCTACCCCAACCCCGCCACCGACGCCCTGCGCCTGGTGCTGCCCGGCCGCGCCACCGCCACCTCGGTGCAGGTGACGGACGTGCGCGGGGCCCTGCGCGCCGTGCCCTACGCCGACGGCGTGCTCAACGTGTCGGGCCTGGCCAACGGCCTGTACACCCTCACCGTGAGCGACGGCCAGAAGGTGTTCCACCACAAGTTTGTAAAGCACTAGGCCGCGGCTGCGTAATGCATAAAACAGGGCCCCCAGCACTGCTGAGGGCCCTGTCTGTTTGGGGGGAAACGTCAAGAGCGTAGTGGCGCCGTGCAGCATTTGCCACGGCTAAAGCACAATGGCTTGGCGGGTTGCTACCGGGCCAAACGGGCCTATTGGAGCGGCTCGAGCAATTGCAGCCGGCAGCGTGGATTGCATTGCGGTGGCGCACGCAGCACCGCGGCCTTCCCGTTAAATTCGTTGGATTGCTAGGGCGCGTGTAAGGAAATGGGCCTACTTGCCCACGTTGCTCCACAATCTTTTGCCAGGGCCCCGGGGGCCACCGGCTGGTTTCGGGGCGGGCATTACCTTAGAGCGGGGCCCCACGCAACCAATCACTTCCTGCCATGCCGCCTGCCGGAAACAAAGCTGCCGTGCCGCCGCCCGCGCTGCTGGCGCTGGCCAACGCGGTGCCGAACGTGTTCTGGTCGGTACTGGGGCTGGGGCCCTTGGGCGTGTATTGCTACCAG
This sequence comes from Hymenobacter nivis, assembly GCF_006439025.1. Taxonomy (GTDB): domain Bacteria; phylum Bacteroidota; class Bacteroidia; order Cytophagales; family Hymenobacteraceae; genus Hymenobacter; species Hymenobacter nivis_A. Next base: position 379,355 of record NZ_RCYZ01000005.1, on the reverse strand, counting down.
TGGGTGGCGCGGCCGTGGCTGTACGGGTGGCTGGCCGTCAGCCTGTTCGCCTACGCGGTGCCGGTGGCGTGGCTGGGCTGGTGGCAGCTGAGCCGCGCGCCGGGGCCCTACCGCCGGCTGGGCGTGGCGGCCGTGAACCGCGTGACGCAGCACGGCGACTTCGTGAACCGCCTGCTGCGGCGGCGCTACCCGCGCTACCGGCCCGTGGTGCCCCGGGCGGCCGTGGCGGCGCTCGTGCGCACCACCTACCAGCAGGAGCGGTTTCACCTGGCGCTATTTCTGTTCTGTCTGGCCATCAGCGGGTACGCCGCGGCGCACGGGCAGGTGGGGTGGGCCGGCTTGCTCGCGCTCACCAACGTGGGCTACAACCTGTACCCGATGTGGCTTCAGCAATACGTTCGGGTGCGGCTGGCCGCGGGTGCGCCGCGACTGGGGCCCCAGTAAGAGTGCAGTTACCCGTTGTAAATAAGAAACTTGCAGTGCAAGTGAGCTTCTGGCGGCCGCGGCTACTGGGGCCCCAGGGGCTGCTCCAGCAGCCAGCGCACGGCTTCGGTTTCAAAGTTGAAAGTGCGGTAGGTAATGGCCAAGTCTTGCACTCGGGCGGTAACGAAGGTGGTGGCCAGCCGCACAAACACGTCGGGCGACACGATGATGGCCCCGTGGCGGTAGCCGCTATCGGCCACGGCTTTGGGCAGCCAGCTATGGGCCACCCACTGCTGCTCTTCGGGCGTAAAGGGCGCCATGCCGATTTGGTTGATGAGCGCGCGGCTCCAGTTGTGCCGCTGGAGGCCCTGGGCAATTTGCGCAAACAGCGCGCACGTATCGGCCAAGGTGCGCGCCTGGGGCCCCCACTGCACGCGCAGAAAGCCGGCGGGGTCGGCCGCGGCCCAACCGGCAGCATTTTTGAAGAAAATGGAAGGCAGCAAAAGTTCGCTCATGAAACGCAAAGGTAGAATTTTGCGGTTTGATTGCATTCCATTCGCCTAGCTCGCCGCCGCCGCGGGGCCCTGGCCGCCGGTGGGGCCCCCGGGCGTTGCCGTCGCCTTCCGCCGCACGGCGCCGTATAAGCCCGCTATGATTCCTCTAATTGCCCAAACGCCCCGCCTGACCATCCTCGCCGCCAGCCGGGCCCTGCTCACCGCCGCCCTGCACAAGCCCCACTACTTCCCACTGCTGCTGGGCGCGGCCCTGCCCGCCGATTGGCCGGCTGTGGGCCCCGGCCGCGAGGTGCTGGAAAATGACTTGGCGCAGCTCACCGCCGGCGGGCGCGACGCGGCCGGCTGGTACGGCTGGTACGCGCTGCGCAAGGCCGAAGGCGAGGTGCCGCGCACGCTGGTGGGCGCGGGCGGCTTCGCCGGGCCCCCCGATGCGGCGGGCACGGCCGAGCTTGATTTTGCCATTGCCGCCGAATGGCGCGGCCAGGGCCTGGCCACTGAACTGGTGGGCGGGCTGGTGCAGCAAGCCGCCGCCACGGGCGCGGTGCGCCGCCTGGTAGCCCACGCCCCCGCCGATGCCCCCGCCGCCCAACAGGCACTGCGCCGCAACGGCTTCGAACTGGCTGAAACCACCGAAACCGACCGTCTGCGCTTCGAGCGCGCCGTAGAGCCGGCGCCTGCACCTACGCTGGGGCCCCCCAGCGCATAGCGCCGGGGCCCTAGTACGGGGAGTGCGTACCACCAATGGGCCGCACGCGCTTGTACCCCCGAAGGGGCGGCCCATTGGTAGTAAAGCGTTGGCTAATCTTACGCCCGGCCCATCTGGCGCAGGAAGGCCACGTGTGAGGCCACGGCGTAGCGCATCTTGGGGTATTCCTGGTAGGGGAGGCCGAACTCCTCGCAGGTCTGGCGGATGATTTTGCTCAGCTTGGGGTAATGCACGTGCGAGATTTTGGGGAACAAGTGGTGCTCGACCTGGAAATTGAGGCCCCCCACGAGCCAGCTGATCACGCGGCTATCGGTGGCGAAGTTGGCGGTGGTGCGCAGCTGGTGAATGGCCCACTCGTCCTCCATTTTGCGGGTGGTTTCGTGGGGCACGGGGAAGGCGGCTTGCTCGACGGTGTGCGCCAGCTGGAACACGATACTGAGCGTGAAACCGGCCACGGCACCCGTCAGCAGGAAGCCGGCCAGCCAGGGGCCCCAGCCCAACATGTACATGGGCAGGGCCACGAATAATCCCAAATTCAATATTTTGAATCCCCAGAAAATAAGGTGGTCGTTGGTGCTCATCGGCTTGAGGGCCACGCTGCCGATTTTGCGGCTGAAGTACTTCTGGTAGTCGGTGAAGAGAATCCAGGAGATGTAGAGCAGGCAGTAGAAAAACCCGAAGTACAGGTGCTGGAAGCGGTGGGCGCGGTGGCGGGGCTGGTCGGGCGTCAGGCGCATCCAAGGGCGGATGTCGAGGTCGTCGTCCACGCCCTCGATATTGGTGTACATGTGGTGCACGGTGTTGTGCTTGGCGTCCCACATGTAGCTGCTGCCGCCGAACACATTGAGGGTGAAGGCTGCCACCTTATTGAGCCAGCCGTGGCGGCTGAAGCTGCCGTGGGCCCCGTCGTGCATCACGTTGAAGCCGATGAGGGCCAATACGCCGCCCATCAGCACGCACTCGGCCAGGGCCCAGCCGGCGGCGGGCGTGAAGAACACCAGGTGCACGTACAGCGTCACCAGGGCCCCGAGCAGCAGCGCGGCCTTGCCCAGCAGTGAGGCGTTGCCAGTTTGGGCCTTGCCCGTGGTGGCGAAATACTCGGCCGTGCGGCGCTTCAGCTCGGCGTGGAAGGAGCGCGGGGGCGCAAATTTGGGAAGCAGCATAAACGAAGAAAAAGCCAACCGGCGCCCCGCCGCAAAGCGGAGCGCCGAAGCGGTGCCGCAGGGCCGATTGGCCGTTGCGGCGGGCTCGTGCACCCTGCACAAGCCCAGCGCGCCAGGACCTACGCAGCTGCCCACCCCGTAGGATTGGCACCTGCCCCCTCCCGGCTCGCCCCGCCACAACGCCCCGGCGCCCGCGGAAGTTGGCCGGGGCCCTAATGTTGTTGGCCCGGGTCCCGCAGCCCCGCACCGCCAAACGCCGTAGAAGGCAAAACTTTCACTCTTTTCTTCTGTCGCCATGTTTCGTCTGCTGCTTCTTGCCCTGCCCTTGGCGGGGGCCCTGGCCCGGCCCGCCGCGGCCCAGTCGGCCACCGGGCTGCCGGCCCGCCCGGTGCCGTTCCAGTTCGTGACTGACCAAGCCAAGCTGCTGGCCCCGGCCGATGCCAAAAAGCTCGACGGTGGCCTGCGCCGCTACGCCGACCAAACCGGCACCCAAGTGGTGGTCGTGACGGTGCCCAACCTGGGCGGCCGCCAGGTATCGGACTACGGCCGGGCCCTGGGCACGGCCTGGGGCGTGGGCCAGCGTGGCAAAAACAACGGCCTCGTGGTCATCGTGGCTGCCCAGGAGCACAAGGTCACCATCCAACCCGGCAGCGGGTTGGTTGACAAGATAACGCCCGCTCTCACGCAGCGCGTTATCGCCCAGGATTTTGGGCCCAACTTCAAGCAGAACAACTACTTCGCCGGTCTGCGCAAGGGCCTCAGCACGCTGATGCTGGCCGCCAACCCGGCCTCTAACCCGAACAAAACCGCTGCGCCGGCCGCTGCTGGGGCCCCCAGCACCGCGCCCGACGCCGCCGCTGGGGCCCCCAGCGCCGCCGCTCCGGCCCTGAGCAGCGAGGCCCCCGGCGCCGCGCCCGACGCCGGCAACATGGCCACCAACGGCGGCGGGGGCTTGCTGGCTATGCCGGCTTCATCAGAGCCCACGGGGCCGGGCTTCGGCACGCTGGCGCTGGGGGCCCTGGGCATCGTCGTGGTTATCTGGCTGCTGATAAAGCTATTTCGCCGCAAAAGCGCTGATAGCGCCCCGTCGCCCAACAACCCTAATTTCTACCCCAACCAGCCAAATCCCAACCAGCCCAACCGGCCGGGCGGCACCCCCAACTTCCTGCCCAATGGGCCCCAGGGCGGCGGCTACGGCCCCGGCCCGGCCAACTACGGAGGCCAGGCCCCCAACCAGGGCGGTGGCCTCGGCATGGGCAGCATCCTGGCCACCGGGGCCGCGGCCGCCGCGGGTGCCTACCTGGGCAACCGCATGTCGGAAGGCCACAACGGCGGCTCGGGTAGCGCGCACAACTTCGACACCAACAACGCGGGCTTTGGCGGCGGCGCGGCGGCGGCCGGCGGTGCCGCCGCAGGGGCAGCCGGCACTGGCGCGGCGGGCGACTACTTCGCCGGGCGCGGCGCGGAAGCCAACGAAAGCGCCCCCGACTACTTTTCCGACGACAATACCGGCAACGACCAGTCGGGCGACTACTTCTCGTCGGATAATTCTTCCTACGACGACACTTCTTCGGACGACACCGGCGGGGGCGGCTTCGACGATACGAGTAACGACAACAGCGGCTCGTGGTAAGGCCTTGTGGCGCAAGGATATAAACAAAAACAGCCGCCCAAAATTGGGCGGCTGTTTTTGTTGCCGGGGGCCCCAGTTGGGGGAGGGGCGGCGGCTATTTCGGCATGGTGCCTTCCAAGTCGCCTACTTTGATGACGCCGCGGCGCTTGGGCTGGGCGTGGGCACGCTTGGCGCGGCGCAGGGCCCGGCGGCGGGCGAAGAAGCCCATGCGGGCGTTGCGCTTGCGCGACTGGCCCCGGTATTTGTAGGCCTTGTAGCGCGGGTGGTGGTCGGCGGTGGAGGTGCTGGCGGCAGCGGCGGGTGGGGCGTCGGCCAGGCCAAGCAAGCAGCAAAGTAGCACGAGAATAATGCGAAGCATAAAAGAGAATAAAAAGTGATTTAGAAGTAGTTGAGGCTGCAAAGTAACTACCTGGCCGGCACACGCCGCCAGCCGCAGGGCCCTGGGGAACCCACTGAGTAACCAGCGAAGATTTTATATAAATTTTAAAATACAAATGCCGTATTTTATTAGACAAGTGCTATATAACTAACGTATTAGCTAGTTGATAATTGCGACGATGAACTGCCCAGAACAATCGTTTTGACCGCTGGACATTCCATTTGCAATAAAGCGGAAGACGGCCTTGCGATTAGCAAAATACTTGACTAAAAGCAGGTTGGCTCCGTATGTAGGGCGCTTGCTGCGCCGGGGCCCTCGGCCCCGTGCCCGTGAGCGCCCCTCCGGCGGGTTTGCCGGTCCTCAACCCGTTTTTAGTGAGCGACGAGATTACCATTGTTAAGAACGAGGCGGGCATGGCCAAGCCCACCATGCGCCGCTTCGCCGTCAACGTGGCGTCGCTGTTCAGCGTGCAGGTGGCCAACTTCCTGCTGCCGCTGCTCACGGTGCCCTACGTGGTGCGCATCATCGGGCCCGACAAACTGGGCCTGCTCAACTTCTCGCAGGCCTACGTCACGTACTTCAGCCTGCTCATCAACTACGGCTTCGACATGGCGGCCGTGCGCGTGATTGCGGCCAACCGCGACGATACGGAAGCCACCAGCCGCATTTTCAGTCAGGTAATGGCCGGCAAGGCGCTGCTGTGGGCCCTGTCGGTGGTCGTGTTCACGGTCGTCACGCTTTCCAACCCCGAATTCAAGGGGCACCTGGGGCTGCACATCTGCACGTTTCTGGTGTGCATTGGCACGGTGCTCTCGCCGTTCTGGCTGTATCAGGCCATGGAGGACCTCGGGCGCGTGGCCATGTTCAACCTAGCCGTGAAGCTCATCTTTTCGCTCTCGGTGCTGCTGCTCATCCGCAAGGCCGACGACTACGTGTACCAGAACCTGGCCATCAGCGTGTCGCAGATTTTGGTGAGTGTGGTGGCGCTCTACGTGGCCGTGCGGCGCTTCAAAATCAAGTTCTCCTGGCCCACGGGGCCCGAGCTGCGCACCCGTTTTAAAGAAGACCGCACGCTGTTTTTCTCGTCGGTGATGATTACGATCTACGCCAGCTCGAACGTGTTCATCCTCGGCCTGCTCACCATTCCTTATAATGTGGGCATCTATGCCGCGGGCACGCGGCTCGAGGGCATGGCCGAGTCGTTCGTGGGCCTGGCGCTCAACCAGGCGTTCTTTCCCATTGTGGCCCAGGCATTTGGGCAGGGGCGCGAGCAGGGGCTGCGCATGGTGCGCACCACGTTTTTCCCGCTCTTTCTTGTGATGGCCTGCGTGAGCGCGGGGCTGTGGCTGGTGGGGCCCTACGTCATCACGCTGCTCTACGGGGCCAAGTTCGCGGGGGCCGTCACCATCCTGCGCATTGTGGCGCTGCTGCCGCTCATCATCGGCATGAGCAACCTGCTGGGCCTGCACACCATGCTGAACCTGCGCATGGACCGCGCCTTTTTCACGGTCACGGCCGTGGGCTCGGTGGTAGGGCTCGCCCTGAACATGCTCCTCATCCGGCGCTACGCCCACGTGGGGGCCGCCTACGCGCTGGTGCTCACGGAGGCCTACATCACGGCGGCCATGTACGTGTACCTGCGCTGGAAGGGCATCGAAGTTATCAAGCTCTCGCACCTGCGCGAGGCCATTGCATTCACCAAATCGCGCGTTTTAGCGCTAAAAAAGAGATAGTTATGGAAACCATTGCCGCATTGGTGGTTACCTACAACCGCCTGGCCGACCTTAAGAAGTGCCTCGACACGCTGCGCGAACAGACGCACCGGCTCGACGCCATCTTCATCGTTAACAACGGCAGCACCGACGGCACGGCCGAGTGGCTGGCCACCCAAACCGACCTGCTCGTGACCACCCAGGCCAACCTGGGCGGGGCCGGTGGCTTCGCCACGGGCATCGACACGGCCTACCGCGCCGGCCACACCTGGATTTGGTGCATGGACGACGACTGCCTGGCCGCGCCCGACGCCCTGGCCGCCCTGGTGGCCGCCCCCAACCTGGGGCCCTGCATCAAGAACTCGATGTCGGTGAGCGTGAACAGCCGCGACGAGCTGGCCTTCTTCGTGGACCGCCCCAACCAAGCCTACCGCAAGGTGAGCGACATGACCGGCGTGGACCTAATCTACGGCGTGGCCTCGTTCTTCAACGGTACGCTGGTGCACCGCAAAGTGGTGGAAACCATTGGTATTCCCGACAAGAAGCTGTTTATCTGGGGCGATGAAGTGGAGTATATGACCCGCGCCCAGAAGAACGGCTTCCCCATCGTGACGGTGCCGCGCAGCGTGTTCTACCACCCCGCCTCGTTCGACCGCGACGGCATTCCGTGGCCCGCCGCCTGGAAGCAGTACTACGCCGTGCGCAACCAGCGCCGCGTGCTGCAAAACCAGTTCGGCGATACCCTGGGCCGCGTGCTGTACGCCAGCTGGGCCGCCAAAGCTACCTTGCAACAAGCTGTTGCCAAGCGCGATAACCGCCTCTACAACTTCCTGCTCTATGGCGAGGCCGCCCTCGATAGCCTAACGGGTAATTTCCACAAGCGGCCCGATACCATTCGTACGTTGCAATTCTACAAGTGGCGCAACAAGTAGGGCGTGAGGTTGCCAGGTGTTGAACCTGGAAATATTGTCTTGCTATCCAGCTGATTAAACGAAAAAGAGCGGCCCATTCAGGCCGCTCTTTTTCGTTATGATGCCCCGGCAAAGGCCGGCGAGCAAAGCCCCTGGGGCCCTATTTCTTCACCACCTGCATGCTCACGCGGCGGTTGAGGGAGCGGCCCTCCTCGGTGTCGTTGCTGGCAATGCCGTCGAGGGCCCCGTAGCCGGCCGAAGTGAGGCGGTCGGCGGGTACGCCCATGCTCACGAGGGTCGTCATGGCGGCTTTGGCGCGCTCCTGGCTCAGGCGCAGGTTCACGTAGGGGCTGCCCGAGCTGTCGGTGTAGCCGCCGAGCTTCACCTTGGCGTCGGGAAACCGCTTGAGGATGCTAGCAATATTGGAGAGCTGCCACAGCGATTCGTTGGTCAGAATGGCCTTGTTCGACTCGAAGTAAATGCGGTCGAAGCCGATCCAGCCCTTGGTGGGGTCCGTCAGGTCAACCTCCTTGGTGGGGTCGATAAGGAATTGGTAGAGTTTGCTTTCCGTCGAGTTGGACCCGATAATCTGGCGCACGCCGTTCTTGAGCTTGAGCACCACCGGCACCGCCGTTTTGCCGCGGGCCGCGTCGGCGGCCGACGTGAGGCTGGCCACCGGCACGGCCGTGTAGGGCCGGCCCGAGGGGGCCCCGGCCTCGGCCACCGGGGCGGCCGTGGCCACTTCCGGGTCGGGGTTGCGGGTGCCCAGGATGTAGCCAAACTCAGCCACGGCAATGAAGCCCACGCCCAGTAGCAGCGCGTTGGCGTGCCGCGCCACCCACGACGTGGCACCGGCCGCCCTGGCGGCCACCGGCGCGTCGGCTGCCTCGGCGGCCAGTGGGGCCCCCGCGGCCAGCGCTGCGCCCGGCTGGGGCCGTAGCCACTGGCCCAGCTCCGGGGCCGTCCAGTGGTTTTGGGCCACTAGGCCGCCCATGATGCTGAGCGCCGCGCCGCTCACCTGCTCCACCAACTGGTTTACCGAGGCAGTTTGGATGCCGGCGGCCGTGGCCACGCCGTGCACCTTGCCGTGGTAGCGGTCGTCGAGGGCGGTTTTCACCAGGTCGGCATCGGCGTCGGGCTGCGGGGCGGCGTGGGCGGCACGGGCCGCATTCCACAGCGTGTCGCGGCCGCCAGGCTGTCCGGCCAGCTCCTCAAAGGTGTTCATTACCAGGTCGGCCACGCGCGTGATGGCCAACTGCACGCCCACCGGGTGCTCGGCGGCCAGGGGCCCGGTGGGGGCGGGGCCGTTTGCCCGGAGGAAGTTTTTGATGTCTTCCGGCATGTTGTGGAGCGTGGTCATAGCAGGGGCAGGCGAAGGGATGAAAGGAAAAGGTGCTGCTTTTTATGGTTTCAGTACCAAGCCAACGTACGAGAGCCAGCCCCCCGGGGATGGGGCCCTGGCAAAAGATGCAAAACGCGGCTTTGCCGGGGCCCGCCGCAACGGCGCGCGCACGGCACCAAGCGGCTTTTGGGGCCCCCAGGCAAGCAATCGGTAGCGGATAAGTACAGTTTTATCAGCGAATTGCCTCAGTAATAGGCGCGGGTTATTTTCTCAAATATAAAATATAAAATATATATGAGAAAATATATTATTGCTTTTGGAAACTAGTGGCTACCGCGGGCGGGCTACAGCTGCTCGACGCGGCCGCCGGGGTACACCACAAACGTGGCGCTGTCGAGGGCCAGGGCCCCGGCCGCGTTGGTGGCGCGGTAGGCGTGCACCAGCTGGGTGCCCAGGCGGGCCGAGTCCTTCACGCCGATGAAGCTGTTGGCGATGGCCAGCAGCGAGTCGTTGTGCTTGTTGGCCTTGCCGTAGATGGCCATGATGGCGGCCGTTTTGGCCGGCGCGTCGTGGCGGGCCAGCGAAGCTTTGTAATTGGCCAGGGCTTGGTTGCGGGGCGTCAGGGCATCGTCGAACGCCCGCATGGCCACCACGCCCTTGATGGCGGCCTCGTTCATTTTGGTGTAGGCGGCGGGGGGGCCCCAGCGCACGGGCTCGTAGCCGGGGAAGGCAGCGGCGTGGGCCGCCACGTACTTGGCCACGGCCTGCTGCACGGTGTCGGTGGGGGCAGCGGCCCGCGCCGCGGGGGCCCCAGCGGCGGCCTTATCGGCCGGGGCAGGGGAGTTGCAGCTGGCGGCCGCCAACAAAAAAACGAGCGCGGGCAAAAGGTTTTTCATGGCGGAAGCGGGCTATTGGATGATGCTAAGTACGGGGCCCGTTGGCAAATAGCTGGGCCGTGCGGGGCGGCCCCAAGTAGTCAAGGCGTTAGCCCGGGCGTTGCGCGGCTTTACGGCGGGGCGCGTTGTGGAGTTTCCGCGGGGCGGGCCCGGCGTCGGGTGGGGCCCTGGGCGTGTTGCGGGCGGTGCGGCAAGCTTATTGCACAACCGCCGAGGTGCTAAAATCCGTATGGCTCAGCGGATTCGAGCGGCCGAGGGCTTTTCTTTGGGGGTTGGTTGCGGGCCGTGCTGTGCCGCGCCCGAGCTATTTTTGCCGCAAAGCTTGCAATCCTGGTTTCTGTTAGCTTAATTCAACTTCTTGAATATTGTTTATGATGTTATTTCTTCGATTGCGCCTGCTGGGTTGGGTCGTATTGCTGGGGTTGGGGGGCTGCGTGACGCAGCAAAAGCTGCCGTATTTGCAGAACAGCAGCTACTCGACGCAGAAACCGGTGGAAGTGGACAATCCGCGCCCGACGTACCTGCTCCAGCCGGGCGACGTGCTCAGCATCAAGGTGCAGAGCGTGCAGCCTGCCCTGAGCGACATCTTTAACGTGCAAGGGCCCCAGAACATGGTGTCGGGCGACCCCAGCACCCTCTACCTCACGGGCTACCCCGTCGACGAGGCCGGCACCATCAACCTGCCCACCGTGGGCCGCGTCAAGGTGACGGGCATTACCCTGACCCAGGCGCAAGCACTGCTCGAGCAGAAGGTGGGTGCCTACGTGCGCGACGCCAACGTGCTGGTGAAGCTGCTGAGCTTCAAAATAACGGTGCTCGGCGAGGTGCGCCTGCCGGGCCGTTATTTCGTCTACAACCCGCAGGCCACCGTGCTGGAGGCCCTGGGCATGGCCGGTGACCTCACCGAATTCGGTAATCGCCAGAACGTTAAGCTCGTTCGGCAAACCGCTAAGGGGTCGGAAGTCGTATTAATAGACCTCACCGACCCCAAGCTGCTGCAATCGCCCTACTACTACCTGCTGCCCAACGATGCCCTGTACGTGGAACCGCTGAAGGCGCGCACGGCCCGGGGCAACGCCAACAACTTGGGCCTGGTGTTTGCGGGCATCTCCGCCGTGGTGCTGTTGATCAGCTACCTCACTACCAATAGATAACTGGATTTAATTGACTGATTCCAGGGCTTTTGCCCTGGCTATATACTTATGGAAGCGCGTCCTGCCCCTTTTGCTGCCGAACTAGATTTACACGAGCTTTTCTTTAAGCTCCGCCGCCGCTGGACCTGGTTCGTCGGGGCCCTGGCCATTGCCGGGACCCTGGCCTGGGTGTACCTGCAAGTGAAGTCCCCGGTGTACGATTTTCAGTCCACCCTGCTCATCGGCGACCAGTCGACGGGCTCGAAGCAGGCCCAGGAGTTGCTGCAATTGCTTGATAGCAAGCCCAAGGGCCTCAAGCTGGAAGACGAAGTGGGCCTGCTTGCCTCGACGGGCATGCTACGGCGCACGCTGGCTCAGCTGCCGTTTTCGGTGAGCTACTACGCCGAGCCCAACTCGTGGCTGAACTGGGTGCGGCCGCTGCAAGTGCGCGAGCGGGCCGCCGGCGACATGCCCTTCTGGGTGGTGGCCGTGCCGGGCCGGCCCCAGCTCACGGGCGTGCCCATTTACGTGGAGTCGCTGCCGGGCAACAAATTCCGGGTGCACGCCGATGCCAAGCTCGGCCAGCTGCGCATGCTGGCCACCGGCGACTTGGTGCGCGAGGTGAACGGCGTGGAATTCGACCAGACCGTGGCCGCCGGCGACACGCTGCGCAGCCCCTTGCTGACGCTGGTGTTCCGCCCCGAGCCCGACCAGCTGGGCGGCAGTAAGGCCAAGTACTTCTTCAAGCTCAACGACCTGGCTAGCCTCACGGCCGAGTACCAGGCCCGCCTCAAAGTGCGCCCCACCGACCATGAGTCGCGCATTCTGGAACTGACCACCTCGGGCACGGTGCCCGCCAAGGAAACCCAGTTCCTCAACACGCTGATGAACACCTACGTGCAGGACGACCTGAGCCAGAAAAACCTGGTGGGCAGCAAAACCCTGGCCTTCCTCGACAACGAGATTGGCAAGCTTTCGGGCTCGAAAAACCGCGCCGCCCAGGACCTGAGCTCCTTCCGCTCGGCCAACAGCGTGGTGGACGCCGGGGCCCAGTCGGGCGTGAGCATCCAACAGCAGAACGAGTTGAATGCGACCCGCAACCGCCTCGCCACCACCCAGCGGCGCTACCAGAACATGCTCTCTTACCTGCGCGCCCACCAGGGCAGCAGCAGCATAACCGCGCTGAGCAGCGGCGGCATCGACGACCCGGCTACGACCGGCCTCATCCAGCAGCTTTCGGAGTACAATAGCCAACGCGCTGCCCTGATTGTAAATGCGAGCGAGATAAACCCCGTGGTGCGGGTTATCGATGAGAAAATCAGCAGCACCAAAGAGCAGCTTATTCAGACCCTGACCGGGCTGGTGAATTCATCGGCTGGGGCCCTGCGCGACGCCGAGCAGCAGCTGGGCGAGGTGCGCGGCCAACTGAGCCGCATGCCCGAAAACGAGCGTCAGCTCGGCTCGCTGCAAACCAACTCCCAGTTCAACGAGAAGAACTACAACTACTTGGTGGAGAAGCGCAACGAGGCCGCCATTGCCCTGGCCACCAACGCCACCGACAAGAAGATTGTGGACGCCGCCAAGCAAAACGGCCTGGGGCCCTCGGCCCCCAAGCCGCTGCTGGTGGGCCTGCTGGCCGTGCTGGCCGGCCTGGTGCTGCCCGCCGCCTTCGTGCTGATGCAGGACAAAACCAACCGCCGCGTGCAAAACAAGGAAGACCTGGCCCGCCTCACCGGCATCCCGCTGCTAGGGGCCATCCCGCACGGCTCCGACGAAGACAAGCAAAGCATGCTGCACGACCCGCGCAGTGCCATTGCCGAATCCTTTCGGGCGGTGCGCGTGAACTTGCAGTACCTCTCGGCTGGGCTCGATAAGCGCGTGATTGGCGTGACGTCGTCGGTGCCCGGCGAGGGCAAAAGCTTCTGCACCGTGAACCTGGCCGCCGAGCTGGCCCAGAGCGGCCGCCGGGTAGCGGTGCTGGAGTGCGACATGCGCCGGCCCACGCTGGCCGGCTACTTCGGCATCGACCGCCGCGCCGAGCACGGCCTGAGCACTTACCTGGAAGGCACCAGCACCCTCGACGAGGCCCGCAGCACCACCAGCATTCCCGGCCTCGACGTATTCTGCTGCGGCCCGCTGCCCCAAAACCCCACCCGCTTGGTGGAGAGCCCCCGCCTGGGCGAGCTGGTGCAGCAGTTGCGCGGCGAGTACGACTACCTGCTGGTCGACATCCCGCCGCTGGGCTACGTGTCGGAGTTTTTGGTGCTGCTGCAATACCTCGACGCCAAAGTGTACGTGGTGCGCCAGAACTACACCGACCGCTCGCTGGTGGGCCAGATCAACGAGATGCACCGCGACCACAAGGTGAAGCAGCTCTACCTGCTCATCAACGACGTGCGCTTTGCCAATACCTACGAGTACCGCTACAAAACCAACGCATATAAATACGGCGCATAAGGCTTTGAGCTGTTGGCTAATAGCTAACAGCTCAAATAGCAGCCAACAGCTAAAAACATGGCCGTAACCACCCAAAACCTGTCTTCGGCCGCCGTGCGCGGCGTGCAGTGGACAACGGCGGCCACGGTGCTCACCGCCGTGATGCAGATCGGCTACACCGCCGTGATGGCCCGCCTGCTCGACCCCGCCGCCTTCGGGCTGGTGGCCATGGCGGGCGTGGTGCTGCGCTTCGGCAGCTACTTTGCCGAGATGGGCCTGGGCCACGCCCTGGTGCAGCGGTCCGAGATTGATGCCCAAGACGTACGCGCCACCTTCACGGCCTCGCTGGGCCTGGGGCTGGCCGTGGCGGGCATTGCCTGGCTGGGGGCCCCACTGGCGGTGTTGTTTCTGAAAAACGAGGCCGTGGTGCCACTGGTGCGGGTGCAGGCCCTGGGCTTCATCATCGTAGGCTTGGGGGCCACCGCTACAAGCCTGCTGCGCCGCGAAATGCGCTTCGAGGTCATCGCCAAGGTGGAAGTAGCGGCCTACGTGCTGGGCTACGGCGGCGTGGGCATCACGCTGGCCGTGCTGGGCGCGGGCGTGTGGAGCCTGGTGATGGCCAGCCTGGCCCAGCAGTTTTTCGCGGCCCTGATGAACTACCTGGTGGTGCGGCATTCGCTGCGCTTCATCTTCGATAGGGCCCCCTACGCCCGGCTGTTGGGCTACGGCGGGCGGGTGTCGGTGGTGGGCTTTTTGGAGTTCATCAACGGTAACCTCGACACGCTGCTGATCGGGCGCTTGCTGGGCTCGGTGCTGCTGGGCATCTACAACCGGGCCTACATGCTGCTGTACCTGCCCATGTACTTCCTGACGAACAGCCTGGCGCGGGTGGCCTTCCCGGCCTTCAGCAAAATCCAGGACGACCTGCCCCGCACCCGGGCCCTGTACCTGACCAGTAGTACGCTGGTGGCCACCGTGGTGCTGCCCGTGTGCGCCGGCGTGGCCGTGGCCGCCCCCGAGCTGGTGCAAGTGCTGCTGGGGCCCCGGTGGGCGGCGTCGGTGCCCATTCTGCGGGTGTTGTGCCTATCCATTCCCCTAAGCATGACCACGTTGTTTGCCGGCGTGGTGGCCGATGCCCGCGCTAACCTGAAGCAAAAAATTATTCTCAACCTGGAGTTTATGGCCCTGCTGGCCACGCTGTTTTGGGCCCTGAAGGGCTACGGGCTGGCCGGCATTGCCGGAGCCATCGGCACGGGCGAGGTGGTGCGCACGTTCCTCTACATGCGCATCACGCACCGCGACATTGGCATTCCCTACGGCCGGCTGTTTGCCATTTATAAGCCCGGCCTGCTGAACGCCGCCGCCGTGGGCCTGGGCCTGCTAGCCGTGGCCGCCCTGGTGCGCCCGCTGCACGCCCCCGCCCTGGTGGCCCTGCTCGCCCAGATTGCCGCCGGGGCCCTGGTGCTGGGCGCAGTGGTGCTACGCTGGCCCTCGGATGAGCTGCGGCCCATGCTGCGGCAGGGCCTGGGCCGGCTGCGCGGTCTGCGCCGGCTGCCCGCTTCGGCCCACCCGGGCCTGGCCCGCTACACGGCTTTCCTGGAAAGCCGGCCCAGCGTGTCGCCCGTGTTTGAAACCTTCGACCAACCCCTCACGCCATGAACATCCTGCTGACCTCGCTGCAAGTGCCGGGCGCGGCCTCGGGCGTGCGGGTGCACTACGAGCGCCTGGGGGCCCTGCTGCGCGCTCAGGGCCACCAAGTTACCGTTGTGACGCAAGACGACCTAACGCCGTGGGTGCGCCGCGCCATTGGCGCGGTGCGGCGCGGGCTGGGGCTGCTGGGGCCCCTGGGCCAGCGCGTGGGCCTGGAGCTGGGTCAAGTAGCCGAAATCTTCTGCGCCATCGACCGCGGCCAGCGCTACGACGTGGTGAACGCCCAGGACGTGGCCAGCGGCTGGGCCGCCCGCCTGGCCCTGCGCGACCGGGTGCCGGTGGTGGTGACCGGCCACTACAACGACCACCCGGGCGAGGAAGTCGTCATTCAGCTGGGCATGGACCCGGCCAGCATGGCCGCCCGCTTTGAGGTGCGCTGGTACAATTTCCTGTTGCGCCGCACCCGGTTTTTCCTCGGCATTTCGGAGTACGCGCTGCGCCTGACGCAGAAGTTTTTTCCCGCTGGGGTGCGTACCGCCATCGCCCACAACGGTGTGGACATGGCCGCCTTTGCGCCGCCCGCCGCCGGGGCCCCCGCTGGCGGCGGGCCCGATCTACGGGCCCTGTACCCGGGCCGGCCCATCGTGCTGAACATTGGCCAGCTCGAAGCCCGCAAAAACCAGCAGTACCTCGTGCAGGTGGCCGCCGAGCTGCGGCAGCTGCACCCCGGCTGCGTGACGGTGCTAGTGGGCAAGGGCGAAGACGAGCCCATGTTGCGCGCCCTCATCGCGCAGCACGGCCTCGAAAACGACGTGGTGCTGCTCGGCTACCACACCCAAATACCCGCGCTGCTGCACGCCGCCGACGTGTACGTGCACACCGCCGCCCGCGAAAACTGCCCCTACGCCGTCATCGAGGCACTGGCTGCGGGCTGCCCGGTGCTGGCCCTGGCGGCCGGCGGCAGCCCCGAGCTGCTGGCCGCTACCCCCGAAGCCTCCATTGCGCAGGCCACGCCCCCCGCGGTGGTGGCCGCGCAGCTGGCCGGCCTGCTGGCCGACCCCGCTGCGCTGCGCAGCTTGCAGCAGCGCCAGTACGCCTACGCCCGGCCCCGCTTCGACGTGGCCGCGATGGTGCGCGCCACGGTGGCGTTTTACCGGGAGGCGGCGGGGCTGGCCCCCGCCGGGGCCCCTGGGGCCCCCGCCACGCCGCTGCCCGCGGCGGCCGTGGCCGCCCACTCTGCCTAGCCCACCCGGGCTTTACTCCTAAGCATCACTATGAAAATTCGGTTGAATTTTATCCTGATTTTGCCTATTGTGGCCGTGCTGGCCACCAATGCGGCGTTTTGGGAATTTATTTACGGCCCACAGGTCGACCAGGAGCCCGAGGGCGTCAAGCTCTACACCTACGCCCTGTTCGCGGCCTCGTTTGGGGCGATGGTGCTGTACGGGCGCTACATGGAGCCAATGATCCGCAACTGGATGTGGGTGGTGCTGGCCGCCATCGGCGGGCTGATGCTGGAATCGTACGCCGGCCACAGCTCCTGGATGGTGTACCCGCACGTGTTCAGCAAGCTGTTCATGCTGCTGATCATGTTCGGCATCTACGCCTTCCACCGGCGCTTTGGGCTGCCCTCGATGGGCCAAGTCATCGGCGTGCTCACCTTCGTGCTGCTGGCCAATCTGCTGGTGTTTCACCGCGACTCGCTCAGCCTGAGTGCCTTTGCGGATAACGAGCGCGGGTTCGGGTCGTCGTCGGCCTACTTGTTCGTGCCCATCGCCCTGTACTGCCTCAACCGTTACCTAACCCACGGCGGGCTGCTGGCGCTGGGCTTTTTCTTCTTCTGCCTGCCGCTCATCATCTTCCTCCAGCACCGCTCGGTGTGGATTGCCACGGCCGTGGCCATTCCCCTCGACCTGCTGCTGCTGCGCCGCACGCCGGGGGTGCGGTTCTCGTTTCCGAAGCTGATTATGTTGGTGGTGCTGCCCGGCATCTTGGGCTCGCTGGGGGCCACGGCCCTGGTGCTGAACAACCCCGAGGTGGTGAGCCGCCTGCAAACCAGCATGGACGACATGGCCAACGCCGACAAGCAGGGCACCGGCAGCTGGCGCCTCAAGCAAATCGAGTCGTACATGCCGCTGGTGCAGGAGCGCCCGCTGGCCGGCTGGCGCCTGGAAGGCTTTGAAGTGCCCATGCAGTTCTACGACCCCAGCAACGACCAGCCGATGTGGGCCGACCGCACCGGCCACCACTTCCACAACTTCTACCTCGACCGGGCCTTCTACTTCGGCATCATCGGCATCGTGATGGTGCTGCTCGTGCCCATCATCCGGGTGGTACAGCGCCTGTTCCAGCGGGGCCCCATGCGGCCCGATACGGCCCTGCTGATTGCCTACTTTGGCTGCCTGCTGGTGTTCTCGGCATCCTACGACTGGTCGACGTACCACTTTGGGTTGCTGGGCCTGCTGCTGGCCGCCCTGGGCGAGCCCGAGCCGGCCGCCCCCGGCTATCCGGCCCCGGCCGAAGTGCCCCTGGCCGAAGAAGTCGATGCTTACGTAAGTGCATGACCACAAATGATTTTTGAACTAACGCCTGTTTGAGCCGCCGTCGTTTCCGGTCCGGAGCCGCCCCGCCAGGGGCCCCGCCGGCAGCCCGGTGTTTCCTTTTTCCAACTAAGCCGCTCTTTGCCCAGCGGCTCTGCCATGCCCCAACCCCTTTCCTCTCTGCCCACCGGGGCCCTCACCACGCCGGTTTTACTGATGGTGTTTAGCCGGCCCGACACCACCCGGCGCGTGTTCGACACCATCCGCCGGGCCCGGCCCACCCGCCTCTACGTGGCCGCCGATGGCCCCCGCCCCGGCCACCCCACCGACGCCGTGCGCTGCGCCGAAACCCGCGCCGTGGTGCAGGAAGTGGACTGGCCCTGCGAAGTATTCACCCTGTTCCAAGAGAACAACCTGAACTGCGGCCTGGCCCCGGTCACGGCCATGAACTGGTTTTTTGAGCACGAAGCCGAAGGCATTATCCTCGAAGATGACTGCGTGCCGGCCCCCAGCTTTTTCCCGTTTTGCCAGGAGCTGCTGGCCCGCTACCGCGACGACGCGCGGGTGATGCACATCGGCGGCAACAACTTCGGCTCGGAGGCCCAGGGGGCCCTGAACCCCAGCGCGCCCTCGTACTACTTCTCCACGCAGCGCAACAGCTGGGGCTGGGCCACCTGGCGCCGCGCCTGGCAGCTCTACGACTACCACCTCACCGATTTCCGGGCCGTGGCCGCCTCGGGGGCCCTCGACGGCACCTTCACGGGGCCCCTGGAAAAGCGCTACCGGCTGGGCAAAATGGCCGGCGTGCTGGCCTTGCCCCAGCCGCCCGACGTGTGGGACTACCAGTGGGAGTACACCATTGCCCGCCACCAGGGCCTTTACATTGTGCCGGCCGTGAACCTGGTGGGCAACATCGGCTTTGGCAACGACTCGACGCACACCCACGACGGGGGCGACGTGCTGGGCGACCTGCCGGCCCGCGACCTGGCCTTCCCGCTGCGCCACCCCGCCCGGGTGGCCCAGGACCGCCCCCGCGACAACCGCCGCTTCAACGAGTTTCTGCGAAGCCGATTGGCGGCCATGGTGCGGCGCGTGTTTGCGGGCCAAAAGCCGGTGGCCGCCGGCCTCCAAAGCCCCAAGCAAGCCGCCAAGCCGGCCGTTTCCTCACCGGCCAAGCCCACCAACTCATGAAGCTCCTCCTTTCGGCCTACGCCTGCGCCCCCAACCGCGGCAGCGAGGAAGGCAACGGCTTCAACTGGCTGTGGGAAGCGGCCGCCCTGGGCCACGAGGTGTGGTGCCTCACCACCCCGCGCGGTCAGGAGGCCCTCGACCAACTGCTGGCCGAGCGCGCTGCCGACCCGGTGGCCCGCCGCATCCACCCGGTGTACATCGACGTGCCCGCTGCCATCAACTACGCCTACCGCTGGCAGCCCGGCGTGTACCTGCACTACATTGCGTGGCAGTACCGGGCCTGGCGCGTGGCGAAGGCGCTCGATGCCCAGGTGAATTTTGGGGCCGTGCACCACGTCACCTACAACAGCCTGCAAATGGCCTCGTGGCTGTGGCGCCTGAATAAGCCGCTGCTGCTGGGGCCCCTGGGTGGCGGCATGGTGGCCCCCGCGGCGCTGCGCCAGTACCTGCCCGACTGGTTCAAAACCGAAACCGTGCGCAACGCCATCAGCGGCTTGCTCACCACCTTCGACCCCAACGTGCGCCAGGGCCTGCGCCACGCCGCCCTGGTGCTGGTCGCCAACGGCGACACCGCCGCCCTGGCCCGCCAACTGGGGGCCCCCAAGGTGCTGCTGACCATGAGCGCGCCGCTGCCGGACAGCTACTTCCCGGCCGCTTACACGCCCCGCCCGGCGCTGGCCGGCCGGCCGCTGCGCATTTTGTGGCTGGCGCGGCTGTTTCCGCGCAAGGGCCTGCACCTCACGCTGGCCGCGCTGGGCCAAGTCGATAAGCGGGTGAATTTCCATCTCGACATCATGGGCGACGGGCCCGTGGGGCCCCAGGTGCCCGGCTGGATTGCCGAGGCCGGCCTGACGGACCGCGTGACCTGGCACGGCAGCGTGCCCTACGAAGCCACCCGCGCCGCCTACCTCGGCCACGACCTGTTCATGCTCTGCAGCTTGCGCGATACCTACGCCAACCAGTACATGGAGTCCATGGCCCTGGGCCTGCCCATCCTCACCCTCGACCACCACGGGGCCACCGACTTCATTCCCGACGACGCCGGCATCAAGGTGCCCGTGCAGTCGGCCGCCGAAACCGTGGCCGCGCTGGCCCGCGCCGTGGAGCGCCTCTACGACGACCCCACCGCGCTGGAGGGCATGGGCCGGGCCGGGTTTGCCTACGCCGCCCAGTATAAGCTGTCCAAATTTGTGGGCGGCATCTACCGGCAAGTCGCCGCCGCCGCCCCCGAGCTAGCCGGGCTGGCTCCTTCTGAAGAATTAAAAAGTGTGAATTAAAAACGAAGCGGCTTGGGCAATCCACCTTTTTTGGCGAGATGAGAGCCAGCGTAATTTTTAATTCATAATTCATGATTTCCTATGCTTTACGTTATTATCCCCGTTTTTAACCGCTGGCGCTACACCGCCGAGTGCCTGGTCTCGCTGCGGGCGCAAACCAACCAGGACTTCCGCACGGTGGTCGTGGACGACGGCTCGACCGACGAAACGGCCGCCGCTCTGGCCCGCGACTACCCCGAGGTGGAAGTGGTGACCGGCGACGGCAACCTGTTCTGGACGGCCGGCGTGAACCTGGGCATCCGCCGGGCCCTGGCCCTGGGCGCCACCCGCGTGCTCACCCTCAACAACGACGTGGTTGCCGCCCCAACCTTCGTGGCCGAAATGCTGGCCGCCGCCGACCAAAACCCCACCGCCGTGCTGGGGGCCCTGGAGTTCGACGCTTCCAACGGGGAGGTGATTTACGGCGGCGAACGGCTTGATTTCAAGACCAATACCCGCCATGACCTGCTGCACGAGCTACCCGCCGGCCTGCGCACCGGCCTGCACCCCGTCACGTACCTGCCCGGGCGCGGCCTGCTCATTCCTAAAGCGGTGATTGACAAGGTGGGCTTGTTCGATGAGAAGCGCCTGCCGCACTACCTCGCCGACTTCGACTACACCAGCGTGGCGCGCCGGGCCGGCTTCCCGGTGTTCTGCAACTACGCCGCCCAGCTCAGCACCTACCCCGAGGAAAGCGGCCAGACCCTCACCCGCAAGCACCGCAGCCTGAAGGGCTACTACCAGCACCTGTTCGGCATCCGGGGCGGGGGCAACCTGGTCAATTTCACGCACTTCGCCTTCAAAAATTGCCCCGCGATTTATTTGCCGTATTTCCTGCTGAACGGCTACGCGCGCCGGCTGGTGGGCTACTTCCTGCACTAATGGGGCCCCTGAAGCGCCGCGCCGCCCCCTGGCTGTGGCTGGCCCTGCTGGCTGGGGGCCCCGGCGTGGCCGCCTGCGCCAGCCACCACGCCACCGGCGACGCCACCTTGGTCATCACCAAGGGCGGCACCTACTCGGGCGCGTACGCCAGCACGGCCTCGGGTACGGCCTGCGTGCGCGTGGCCACCACCGAGCCCGTGGTGCTCGACGGCTGCGCCCTCACGGGCCCCGGCAACCTCATCGAGGCTGGCGAAGGGGCCGACCTGACCGTGCGCAACTGCCGCGGCCGCGGCCTGCCGCCCACCGCCGACAAGCAGGCCCCCGGCCGCTTCCTCGACGCCTACCGCCCGCGCCGATTGGTGGTGGAGCACAACGCCTTTGTGCAAACCAGCGGCATTGTGGTGAACCGCTGGAGCGGGACCGGGGCCCCCGGCCAAACCCTAACCGTGCGCTACAACCTGGCGCGCGACGTGGACGGCCGCTGGCGCAACAACACCGGCAGCACGCACTGCAGCTTCTTGATTTTGAACACAGTGCAGCATGTGCCCGGCGTAGATATTGCCTACAATGAGGTGGTGAACGCGCCGGGCCAGAGCCTGGTGGAGGATAACATCAACCTCTACAACAGCTCGGGTACGGCGGCCAGCCCGCTGCACGTGCACGACAACTTTGTGCGCGGCGCCTACCCGTTTCCGGCCGCGGCGGGCCAGTTCACGGGCTCGGGCCTGACCACTGACGGTGACGCCAAAACGGTGGACGGCGCCACGGCTTTCGTAGAGGCCGACCACAACCAGTTTGTGGCCACCGGCAACGCGGCCATGAACATCGCCGCCGGCCACGACATCTACTTTCACGACAACCGCGCCATCACCGCCGGCTACCTGCCCGACGGCGCGCGCTTCAACGCCGGGCACGCCGGGCTGGGCGTGTTCAACTTCTACAAGCAGCCCGCCACCGTGTTTTTTGGCCACCGCGTGGCCCACAACGCCGTGGGCTACGTAAAGTGGGGCGGCACCGACCCTGCCCCCGACCGCCAGGACCTGAGCCCCGGAGCCTGCGCCCCCTGCACCGACACCGAGCACCTGCCCGGCCCCATCGGCTGGATAACGGAGGAAGGCGAGTGGCGCACCTGGCAGCAAAAGCTGCGCAAGGCCGGCGTGGCGGTGGGGCCCCAGCTGGCCCGGGCCGGTTCAGTTTCTAAATAACTTCCTGATGTACATCGGCGTTCTAGCCCCCATTGCCACCAACGACCTGCTGCCCGCGGCCGAGCGCGACGCCGCCCGCCCCTACCCGAAAGGGCGCGAAGGGGCCCCGCTGATCAGCAACCTCATCCGCGAGTACGTGGCCCGCGGGCACCGGGTGGTGGCCATCACCCTCGACGACCAGCTCGGCGACGACGACCCGCCCTTCGTGCACGAGGGCCCCAACCTGACCTACGTGGTGGTGCCCGCCCGCAGCCGCACGTTTCGCCTGAACGGCCGCCGCCTGGGCCGCACCGCCGATTTTTTTTGGTTTGAGCGCCAGGGAATGCTGGCCCAGCTCCAGCGCTTCCGCCCCGAGGTGGTGCACGCCCACTGGACCTACGAGTTTGCCCTGGCCGGCCTGGCCTACGACCCGCAAACTATCGTGACGGTGCACGACAACGCCCGCATCATCTTCGACTACGTGCGCACCCTCAACCGCCTGTTCCACTTGCTGATGGCGCGCTACGTGTTCCGCAAGGGCCACCGCTTCACGGCCGTGTCGCCGTACATGGCTGCCACCGTGCAGCCTTGGACGAAGGCCCCCGTGGCGGTGGTGCCCAACCCGGTGGTCATCCCCGGCCGCGCCAGCCTAGTGAAAGCGCCCCTCGACCGGCCCGTGCTCAGCACCGTGGTGAACGGCTGGGACGACCGCAAAAACAGCAAAAACGCCCTGTTGGCTTTCCGCGCCGTGCAGCAGCAGCACCCCACGGCGGTGCTCTGGGCGATGGGCACGGCCTTTGTGCCGGGCGAGGAGGCAGAAGAGTTCTGCCGCCAGCACAACGTGCAAAACGTGGTGTTTTGGGGCCCCACGCCCCACGAGGAAGTGCTGCGGAAAATTGCTGCCAGCACGCTCGTTCTCCACACTTCGCTCGAAGAGTCGTTCGGCATGGTGCTCGTGGAGGCCATGGCCTACGGCGTGCCCGTGGTGGCCGGCCAAGCCAGCGGTGCCGTGCCGTGGGTGGTGGAAGACGGCGGCCTGCTGGTCGACGTGACGAGCGTGGACGCCATTGCCGGTGCCGTGAATCGTCTGCTGTCCGATGGGGCCCTATATGCGCAGGTATCGGCCCGGGCCGTGGCCATCGTGGCCGAGCGCTTCCCACTGGCCAAAATTGCCGACCAGTACCTGGCCCTCTACGCACAGCCCACCGGAGCTTAGGCACAGCTGCCTGAGCCCTAGCCCGTTCAGCGGGGTGCTTGGAGGCGCCGCGGCCTTGGCTTAGCTGCTGGCTGCTGGTGAAAATCGCGCAATACGGCCTGGTAAATGGCCAGCGTGCGCGCCACGATGGTGGCGGGGTCGTGGCGCTGGTGGGCCACGGCGGCGGCCTGGGTGGCCAGGCGCTGGTGCAGGGCCCCGTCGGTGAGCAGGCGCAGGGCCTGGGCGGCAATGCTGGCCGGGGCCAGCGTGCAGAGCAGGCCCGTCACCTCGTGCTCCACGAGCGAGCGGACGCCGCCCACGTCGGAAGCCACCACGGGCAGGCCGGCGGCCTGGGCCTCGCACACGCTGTTGGGGCTGTTGTCGACGTAGGAGGGGTGGAGCAGGCACACCGCTTCGGCAAAGAGCTCGGCCAACGCCGGGGCCCCCAGCACGCCGCAGCACACCACGTCGGCCGGCCCGATGCGGTGCAGCCCGGCCGCTGCTGCTGCGGCCAGCACCGCGGCCAGGTCGTCGGTGCCCGCCACCACAAGCTGCACGTCAAGGTGTTGGCGCAGCAGGTCGAACGCGGCCAGCACCTCGTGGAAGCCCTTCATCACCTGCGTGCCCCCGATGAATGCCACCCGCGGCCGCCCCGTTGGCCGGGGCCCCGGGGCCCTAAAAAACGCGGGCCGGATGACCTCCCAGTTGTGGTGCACGGTGCACCCCGGGCTGAGCCGCTGCACCAGCGCCTGGTCCCAGTGGGTGCGGCACGAGAAGTGGTGGATGGCCGGCAGGTAGCGCCGCTCGTAGCGCCCGGCCAGCGTCCACAGCACCTTACGCCACGACACCAGGCCGGGCACGAAGCGTGGGTACTGCGACACCAGGCCCTGCACCGTGAGCAGCTGGGGCACGGGCAGGCCGGCCGTCATGGCCGGCAGCTGCAGCTCCGAGCCGTGCAGGTGCAGCAGGTCGTAGGCGCGGCAGTGAGTGCGCAAATAAGCCTTTACCAAGGCAATGCGCCGCCGGTACAAGGTGAGGATGTCGGTGCGCACCGTCGGCGTTCTCAGGTAGATGAAGCGGATGCCGTCGCGCTCAAACTCCTCCACTGGCACGGCCAGGCGGTGCGTCCAGTTCAGAATGGTCAGTGTCACGCCCGGCTCCTGCTTCAGCAGGTCGGCCAGGGCCCCCACCCACGGCACGGGGTGCGCCTGGGCATCGAGCGGGTGCGGGTAAGGGGCCAGCCAAAGAATTTTCACGGGAATAACGAGCTAATAATAGAATTTTTTGATAAAAAAGAGCCTGTTTATAATTAAACCGCTAATGCTTTTGGCGTAACTGCTTACTGGGAGAATAAATATATAACAGGCAATGAATCAGTACGTAACCGCTGCGGGGCGCTACGCCCGCCGCCAGAAGCGGAGCCGCTCCTTGAGGTGAAAATCGGTGCGGAACAGGGCGCACTGCCGCGCCACGTCCGGGCCGCCCCACAGCAGGAAGCGGTTGAGCAGCAGCACATCCACGCCGTAGCGGGCAAAGGGCAGGTAGTTTTTGCCAGCCCGCACGGTGGTCCCCAGGCGCAGGCCCGCGCCCACGGCCGCCGCCCGCACCGCCGCCGAGGCATTGCCGTTGGGGTAGGCCACGGCGCTGGCCGGGGCCCCCAGCAGGCGCGCCAGCGCCTCCTGACACGCCACGAGTTCGGCGGCAGCGGCGGCGGGGGCGTAATTGGTGAGCACGGCGTGGTGGTGGGTGTGGTTGCCCAGGTTCACCTCCGGCGCGCTGGCAAACTCCCGCAGCTCGGCCGGCGTGAAGGGCCGATCCAGGTCGCCCACCGGCACCAGGGCCCCCGGGCCAAATTGGTCCACCAGGTACTGGTCTACTTCAGGATGGCGCAGTTGCTTGAGGAGCGCATACTCAGCGGCTTGCGCGGCGGGCGGCAAGGGCTGGCGCTGCCGGTGGCGGTACACCACATCCCACCAAAAGGCGCGGCCCGCCTCCACGTGGTGGGTGGAGATGAAAAACGTGGCCGGCACGCCGTAGCGCCGCAACACGGGCAGCGCCAGGCGGTTGTTGTAGTAGCCGTCGTCGAAGGTGAGCAGGGCGTACTTACCGGCGGGGTCGAGGCCGCGCAGCACGTCGGCCGGCGTCACAAAGGCGTAGCCGTGCGCCACGAAGTAGGCCACAAATTCCTCAAACATCCCCACCGTGATGCGCTGCTGCGGGTCCACCTCGTGCCGGTCCATCGCGGCCTCGTCTTCAAACAACACGTGAAACATGAACGCCAGCAGCGCCGGTCGTTCGGGGCGCGCGGCCAGGCGGGCCAGGGCCAGGTGTTCGTCGAGGCGGTCGAGGGCACGCCTCCAAGCAAAAGGCATGGCTGTTTGTAAAAAAGAGAAAAGGATAAGACTGCTGCTATACTGTAAAAGTAAGATAGTCGCCGGAGACTGGCTGCCAAGCTGGGAGCCCGGGCCCGGGTCCGGGGCCCTGGGCCCGGTTTCCGCCCAGAAAGCGCTGGACATCAACTCCTAGATATTGACTTTTTCCGCTTTTTACAATCTTGGATAATGACAATCGTTTGCAGTAAAGTGCAAGTTATATAATTTTGGCTCAAGTGGTTACGAACAGTAAAATTGCATATCTTTGCCTTAGGCTTTTATATGTTTTATAACATTTTTAATTGAATCAGGAAGTCACGTTTCTGCTTGCTTATGTTAAAAATTGACCAATCCAGCGGGGCAGCGGGCCACAAACCTGCGTTTGCCGCTTGCACGCGGGCCTTTTTGGTACTGGTGGCGGCGGGCGCACCCTTGGTTTCGGCGCAGGCCCAAGCGGTATCCTACTCCGATCCAATTGTAATAACCAAAGGCGGTACCTATACCGGCAACTACCGCAGCACCGATTCGGGGCAGCCCGCGGTGCTTGTGAACACCAACGACCCCGTGGTGCTTGACGGTTGCAACCTGGCCGGGGCGGGCAACCTCATCCAGGCCGGCCAGGGGGCCGACCTGACCGTGCGCAACTGCCGCGGCCAGGGCCTCGCGCCGAGCGTGGACAACCAGGCCCCCGGCCGCTTCCTAGACTCGTACCGGGCCCAGCGCCTGGTGGTGGAGCACAACGAGCTGGTGCAAACCAGCGGCATCGTGGTGAACCGCTGGGGCGGCACTGGGGCCTCCGGCCAAACCCTGACCGTGCGCTACAACCGGGTGCGCAACATCGACGGGCGCTGGCGCAACGGCGGCAGCACCCGCAGCAGCTTCTTGATCCTGAACACGGTGCAGCGCCTGGCTGGCGTCGACGTTTCGTACAACGAGGTCGTCAACGCCCCCAACCAGAGCCTGGTGGAGGACAACATTAACCTCTACAACAGCTCGGGCACGGCCAGCAGCCCGCTGCGGGTGCACGACAACTTCGTGCGCGGGGCCTACCCGTTTCCGGCCACCGACGGCCAGTTCACGGGCACTGGCCTGACCACCGACGGCGACGCCGGGGCCCTGGACGGGGCCGCGGGCTACATCGAGGCCGACCACAACCAGTTTGTGAGCACCTGCAACGCGGCCATGAACATTGCCGCCGGCCACGACGTGTACTACCACGACAACCGCCTGGTAAACAGTGGCTTGCTGCCCGACGGCTCGCGCCTCACGGCCACCTACGCCGCCACGGCCGTGTTCAACTACTACCAGCAGCTGGTCAGCCTGTTTTTCAACAACCGCATTCAGAACAACACCATCGGCTTTGTGCGGTGGGGGGCCAACAACCCCTACCCCGACCGCCAGGACCTGAGCCCGGGCAACTGCGCCACCTGCACCGGCACGGTGCACCTGCCCAACCCCGTCACGCTGGCCACCGAAGACAACGAAGCCACCCTCTGGGCCCAGAAGCTGCAACAGGCCGGCGTGGTGCTGGGTCCCCTGGGGGCCACTGCCGCGCCCACCCCGCCGGTGGCCGCCACCGGCCAAGTCGCCAACCCCGGCTTTGAGGCCGACGGTGCCACTAGCACCCCCACGGGCTGGCAAACCAGCTCCGACGCCAAGGCCAGCTACTCCGAAGCCTACGCCGGGGCCCACACGGGCAGCTACCACGGCACCCACTATCGCCCATCGGCCTATGAAGTGTACACCTACCAGGTCGTCAGCGGCTTGGCCAATGGCACGTACGCCTTCAGCGCCTGGGTGAAGAGCAGCGGCGGCCAGGCCGCCGCCCAAATGCGCGCCAGCAACTACGGGGGCCCTATGCAAACCGCCGACCTCGCCGCCACCCCCGGCGGCGTGGCCGCCCCGGGCTGGGTGCTGCTCACCGTGCCCAACATCGCCGTGACCAACGGCCAGTGCGAAATCGGCTTTTATTCCAAAGCCGGTGGCAGCCAATCCATCTATTTTGACGACGTGACGCTGGCCCCCCAGCAAGCCGGCGCCCCCAACGCCGCGCCCACCGTGGCCCTGAGCGCCGCCACTAGCCTCACCCTCGGCCAGGCCCTGGCCCTGAGCGCCACCGCCACCGATGCCGACGGCACAGTGGCCAAGGTAGAATTCTTTAATGGCACCGCCAAGCTGGGCGAGGCCACTGCCGCTCCCTACCAGCTGAGCTGGACGCCCTCGGCCGCTGGCACCTACGCCCTCACCGCCGTGGCCACCGACAACGCCGGGGCCAGCACCACCTCCGCTGCCGTGGCGGTGGCGGTAGCTCCGGCCACCCCCGCGCCGGTTGGCGCCGGCACCAATCTGGTGGTCAACCCCGGCTTAGAGGCGGGCGGCTTGCCCGTGGGGGCCCCCGCTGGCTGGCAAACCGCCACCGGTGCCAACACCAACGACAACGCCGACTACACCGAAACCTACCCCGGGGCCCACGCGGGCCTCTACCACGGCACCCAGTACCGCCCCGACGACTACGAGGTGTACACCTACCAGACGATTAGCAACCTGCCAGCCGGTACCTACACGCTGCGCGCCTGGGTGAAGAGCACCGGCGGCCAGCCCCGCGCCGAAATGCGGGCCAGCAACTACGGCGGCGATATGCGCACGGCTAACCTCAGCACCAGCACGAGCGGCTGGACGCTGGTGCAAATTTCGGACATCAGCGTGACGAGCGGCCGGGCCGAAATCGGCTTCTACTCCAAGGCCAACGGCGGGCAGTGGCTCTACTTCGACGACGTGGAATTTGTGCTCCAGCCCGCCGCCACCCCCACCACCGGGGCCAATACCGTGCTCAATCCCAGCTTCGACAACGACCTGCTGCCGCGCTGGGACCCCCGCTACTGGACCACCCGCGCCATTGGCAACACCCGCATCTACGCCAGCTTCATCGAGGCTTACCCCGGGGCCCATACCGGCCTGTACCACGGCACCCAGTACCGCCCCGAAGCCTTCGAGGTGTACACCTACCAAACCGTGCGCAACCTGCCGGCCGGCAGCTACACCCTGCGGGCCTGGGTGAAGAATACCGGGGGCCAGGCCATCGCTGAAATGCGCGCCAGCAACTACGGTGGCTCCCTGGTGAGCACTGCCGCGCCCACCACCGCCGATGGGCAGTGGGTGCAGATTTCCGTGCCCAACATTGCCGTGAGCAACGGCCAGTGCGAAATCGGCTTCTACTCCAAAGCCAGCGGCGGGCAGTCGCTCTACTACGACGACGTGGAGCTGGTGCTGCAAAGCGCGGCCAGCAGCGCGGCTACCAGCGCGGCCGCCGCCGTTACCAGCGCCCTCGCCGCAAGCTCCACGCTGTTTCCCAACCCGGCTGATGGGCAGGTGACGGTATCCACGAATTTTGAGCAAGCCACCGCCGTCACGCTCGTCGTGACCGATATGCAGGGCACGCCCATGCTGCGCTCGCAGCAGCAGGCCGCGGCCGGCGACAACCAGTTTGTGCTCGACACCAGCCGCTTGCCCAGCGGCATCTACGCCCTGCAAATCCAGAGCAGCCAGCCCACGCGCGTAGAGCGCCTGGAGGTGCGGCACTAGGGGCCCCAGTCAAGCCAAAAAGAAGCCGGGAGGCATTGCGCAACAAGCTGTTGCGCAATGCCTCCCGGCTTCTTTTTGGGTTTAATATTCGGTTTCAGTCCTTGCAGTTTCAGCCCTTGGCCAGCGAGGTACGGGCCAGTAGGAAGAGGAACCGCGAGTTGGTGACGAGGTAGCGCTTCCAGAGCCGGCGGGGCTCGAGCCAGAGGCGGTAGGCCCACTCCAGCCACAGGCGGCGGGCCCACACGGGCAGGCGCTGCTCCAGGCCGGCGTACACCAGAAAGGCTTGGCCGACGCCCAACATGCAGGCTTTGATCTGGCCGCGGTGGGCGGCCATCCAGCGCTCCTGCCGTGGGCAGCCCAGGGCCACAAACAGCAAATCCGGGTCAGCGGCGTTGATGGCGGCCACGTGGGCGGCTTCTTCCTCAGCGGTGAGGGCCCGGAAGGGCGGGGCGCAGGTGCCCACCAGGCGCAGGGTGGGCAGCTCGCGCTTGGCCCGGGCCACAATGGCCTCCAGTACATCGTCGGTGGTGCCGTAGAAGTACACCGACTGGCCGCGGCGGGCGGCCTCTTCAAGCAGGGCGGGCACGAGGTCCATGCCGGCCACGCGCTCTTGGGGATGGCCGCCGCGCCACCCGGCTACGCTGGCCACGGGGCCCCCGTCGGGGGTCACAAGGTCGGCCTCGGCCAGTACCTTGCGGAAGCTGGGGTCGCGGTGGGCTTCCACCACCATGTGCACGTTGGCGCAGCACACGTAGGCCGAGGTACGGGCCGCTCCCAGGTGCAGGATGCGGTCCACAAATTCGCCGAAGGGCCCCGTAGTAATGGGGGAGTTCAGAACAGTTTGCGTCGCTAACATAGGCGCTAAGGTAAGGGGCAGGGGGGCGGGCAGGGCGAAAGAGCTAGTAGGCATTCTTCTCGCCGGCCACCATGTTCCACACCGTCTTGCCGATGATTTTCACATCGAGCAGCAGCGACCAGTTTTCCACGTACTCCAGGTCGTACTCCACGCGCTTCTCCATGGCGCCGGCGGCGCGGGTTTCTCCGCGGTGGCCGTTCACTTGGGCGTGGCCCGTGATGCCGGGCGTCACGGCGTGGCGCTGGGCATAGGTGTGGATGTGCTTGGAATACTCTTCGAGCTGCGACACCATGTTGGGCCGAGGCCCCACCACCGACATGTGGCCGAGCCACACGTTGAAGAACTGCGGAATCTCGTCGAGGCTCGACGAGCGCAGGAAGCGGCCCACGCGCGTCACCCGGGCATCGCCCTTGGTGGCTTGCAGCTCGGTGCCGCCCGTAGCCGTGCTCATCGAGCGCAGCTTGTAGCACGGAAACAGCTTGTTGCGCTTGCCCGGCCGCATCTGCTTGAAGAACACGGGGCCCGGCGAATCTAGTTTGATAAGCACGGCTAGGATGGGCAGCAAAATTGGGAACACCCCCACGATGACCAGGCCCGAAAACACGAGGTCGAAGCCGCGCTTGGCAATCTGGTTGGTGCGGAACGCCAGCGGGTGGCGGCGAACCGTGAGGATGGGGCCCCGGCCGTGGTAGTGCACGTCCACGCCCTTGTGCAGGGTGCCCTCAAAGTCGGGCACGATGCGGAAGGACATGAAGTGGTCGTCGGCAAACGCCGAGAGCTCCGAAATCAGGTCTGCTTGGTTGAGGGGCAGGGCGAAGTACATCTCGTCAACCTGCTCGCGCTCGCAAAAATCCTTGAGGTCGGCCAGGCCGCCGCGCACCAGCGGCTGGAGGTTGGCCGCCACTGGCTCATCGGTAAAGAAGCCCAGGAACTGGTTGGCCACCGGGTCGTGCAGCGTCAGGAACTGGTGCATTTCGCGGCCACTGCGGCTGGCGCCCACAATCACGAAGCGGCTGTGGGGCCGGGCCAGCCGGTAGCGGTAAGTGCGGTAGAAAAACGCTACCAGTAAGCGCCCGCTCACCACGGCCGCCCCCGCCACGCCGTAGAGCAGCAGGATGTAGCGAATGGGCAGCAGCCGCACATGCAGCAGCAAAATGCCCGCCGTGAGTACCACCGCGTGCACCAGAAAGGCCAGCACCAGGGCCCAAAATTTCTCGGCGTACGAGGTGAGCCGGTCCAGCGAAGTGGGGTTGGTCACCTGGCCCGCCACAATCCACCAGATGAGGGCAAACACGGCGAAAAACAGCGGGTAGTCGCCGCCGAATGCCCAGTCGCCCCGGTGGTAAAATTCAACAAAGCGGAAAGCTCCAAAAATAAGCAGGATGTCGGCAGTCAGCAGAATCATCTGGTTGACGTGCGTACGGCGTTCGTAGAGGATCATGGTGATATAAATGGGTAGCGTTATATCGGTGATTTCGGGCCAAGTGGCAGTCCATCAGGAAGGAATTCGTGGGCACATACGGAGCTTAAGCCCCCTTGGCCTTACGGAGTATGACTTAAAATATATCTAATTGTAAATTTCATAAAAGCAAACCGTTGCATGCCACATTTAATTAGAATAATCATATTATACAAACCTGATAAATTCCAAGATCGTGCTGTATTTTATCGTTCTACTGCGCTCTCTCGTCCAATTATGAGTAAATATAGTTTTAAATAGATATTATACCAAGAAATGGTTATTATTTAATTTTTACCTGGATTAAAAAAAGCTTTGCTCAAATGGCGTGCCGCTAATCAGTGGGTAAGCTCCACGTTGGGGTAGGGCGCCGCCACTTCCACGGGCACGTTGATGGCCGTGGGAAAGGCCAGGAAGTGCGCCACGTGGGGCGGCTCGGGGCCCCGGTGGTACTGGCGCACCTGCTCCTCCACCGCCTGGTCGTCGCGCGTGAAGCGGTGGTGCTGGCGCAGGTGCTCGCCCCAGGTAGCCACGGTGAAGAACTCGGTGATGCGCCCGGGGTCGGCCAGGTCGGCGAACACGCCGGCGCGCAGGGCCCCATCGCGCAGGCGCAGGCGCGATAGGCGGCCGACTACCGGCTGGAAGGCGGCCCAGTCGGCGGGGTCGATGCGGTAGGTGATCATCACCACCACGGGGCCATCGTCGGGGTCGGCGGGGCCATCGGCCATGGGCGGGTCGAGCCAGGGCTCGGCGGGGTCGAGGTTGAGGTTATCGGCCGCTTGCAGCGGGTAGGGCAGGGCCAGCAGGGCGCTGGCGGCCATCCAGGCAGCGGCCACACACAAGGCCACTTGGGGGCTGAAGTAGTCGGCCAGTTCGCCCCAGGCCAGGCTGCCCAGGCTCATGCCCGCCTGAAATAGCAGCATGTAGATGCTGATGACCCGCGCCTGCACCCACTTCGGCACGTTCAGCTGCACGGTGGTGCTGAAGCTGGTCATGGCCATCAGCCAGGCCGTGCCCGACACGAACATGATGGGCCCCAGGATGGCGGTGTTTTCAATAAACGCCAGGCTCAGGTTGGTGCCCACGAAGGCGAGCCCACCCAGCAGCACCCGCCGGTTGAGGCTGATGCGCTGCCCCGCCCGGCCCATGAGGAAGGCCCCCGCTACGGCCCCCGCCCCCAGCCACGAGAGCATGATGCCGTAGTGGCCCGCGCTCAGGTGCAGCTTGCGGGCCACCACCACCGAGAGCAGCGCCCACATGGCGCTGGCCCCGAACCCGAACGCAAACACCCGCACCAGCACCGCGTGGATGGGCGGGGCGTAGTGCACGTAGCGCATGCCCGCCCGCAGGGCCCCCAGGAAGTGCTCGGCGGGGCCCTGGCTTTCCTCGGCATCGCGCTTCCAGAAGTAGATAACCGCGAACGTGCCCAGAAACGACACGCCGTTGAGCATAAACACCCAGCCCGGCGAGTAGTAGGCAATGACCACGCCGCCCAGCGCCGGCCCGATGGCCCGGGCAATGTTGTTGCTCACCCCGTTCAGGGTGATGGCGAAGGGCAGCACCGGGCGCGGCACCAGCTCGGTGGTCACGGTTTGCCACACCGGGCCGTTCAGGGCTGAGCCCATACCGAGCAAAAAGGTGAAGCCCAGCACCCCGAACGCTGATACCTCGTGCGCCAGCGTGAGGGCCCCCAGGATGGTGGCCACCACCGCCATGAAGCCCTGCGTGCCCAGCAGCAGCTTGCGCCGGTCGATGAGGTCGGCTAGGGCCCCGCTGGGCAGGCTCAGCAGGAAGGCCGGGAGGCTGGTGGCGGTTTGCATCAGGGCCACGAGCAGGGCCGAGGTGGTGAGGGTGGTCACGAGCCACACGCCGGCCACGTTCTGCATCCAGGTGCCCACGTTGGAGGCGAGCGAGGCAATCCATACGGCCCGGAACACGTGGTAGGCCAGGGGGCTCCACATGGTGGCCCGGGCGGCCGGGGCGGGGGTACTAATAGGAGTCATTGGGGAGGGAACAGCACGGACCAGCTTACGGATTTGGGGCCCCCGGGGTGCGCCCCGCCCGCGCCCGGGGCCCTGTGGCCGGTACTTTGGAAATAATAAACCGGCGAAAAATTGATTAGGCGAAAACCACGCCGTGTAATACTTTAACGCGCAGCACCTTGGCCACCCCTGCTTGCGGGGGCGGCCCGGGCGCACCGGCCGGGGCCCCCAGGGGCCCCCGGCCCAGGGTACGCAGGGCGGCATTTGCTTGATAATCAAATAAATAACCATACCATGACGGTTGATACTACTGCTGCTTCGGCGGGCCTCTACCGCCCGGAGTTTGAGCACGATGCCTGCGGCACGGGCTTCCTCACGTCCATCACCGGGCGCAAATCGCACCAGATGGTGGTGGACGCGCTGACCATGTTGGAAAACATGGAGCACCGCGGTGCCTGCGGCTGCGACCACGACTCGGGCGACGGCGCGGGCGTGCTGCTGCAAATCCCGCACTGGTTCCTCTTAGAGGAGTGCCTGGCCCTCGACATCCAGCTGCCCGAGCCTGGGGCCTACGGCGTGGGCCAGGCCTACCTGCCCAAAGATGACGCCGCCCGCGCCACCGCCCGGGGCCTCATCGACGCCGCCGCCCAGCAGCTGGGCCTGCGCGTGCTGGGCTACCGCCCGGTGCCCGTGAACCCGGCCGGCATCGGCGTCACGGCCCTCAGCGGCGAGCCCGTGATGGAGCAGGTGTTCGTGGCCCGGCCCGTGGACGTGGCCACCACCGAGGACTTCGAGCGCAAGCTCTACGTGCTGCGCCGCCTCATCGTGAACAAGGTGAAGGACGTGCTGCCCGGGGGCCTCGACGACCTGTACTTCGCCTCGTTCTCGTGCCAAACCATCGTATATAAGGGCCAGCTCACCACCTACCAGGTGCGCGGCTACTACCCCGACCTCACCGACGAGCGGGTGACGACGGCCTTTGGCCTAATTCACTCGCGCTTCTCTACGAATACGTTTCCGAGCTGGCGGCTGGCCCAGCCTTTCCGCTACCTGGCCCACAACGGCGAGATTAACACCCTGCGCGGCAACCTGAACTGGTTCTACGCCGGCCTGCAAACCTATGCCTCGCCTTACTTCACGGCCGAGGAAATGGCAATGCTGCTGCCCGTAATTGACGCCGGCCAGTCGGACTCGGCCTGCCTCGACAACATTGTGGAGCTGCTGCTGCACTGCGGCCGCACCCTGCCCCACGTGATGATGATGCTGGTGCCCGAGGCCTGGGACGGTAACGAGCAGATGGACCCGCTGAAAAAGGCGTTCTACGAGTTCCACGCCACCTTCATGGCCCCCTGGGACGGCCCGGCGGCCCTCAACTTCACCGACGGTCGCCTCGTGGGGGCCATGCTCGACCGCAACGGCCTGCGCCCGCTGCGCTACGTCGTCACGAACGACGGGCGCGTGCTGGTGGCCTCCGAGGCCGGCGTGCTGCCCATCCCGGAAGACATTATCCTGGAGAAAGGGCGCTTGCAGCCGGGCAAAATGTTTGTGGTGGACACCGTGGCCGGCGAAATCATCACCGACGCCGAAATCAAGCACCAGGCCGCCAGCCGCCAGCCCTACGGCGACTGGCTGCGCAACTACCAGATCCGGCTCGACGAGCTGGCCGAGCCCCGCCAGGTGTTTTCGGACCTCGGCACGGCCGCCGTGCTCAAGTACCACCAGGCCTTCGGCTACACCCGCGAGGACATCGAAACCGTCATCCTGCCCATGGCCCTGGAAGGCAAGGAAGCCATCGGCTCGATGGGCGTGGACGTGCCCCTGGCCGTGCTCTCCGACCAGCCGCAGCACCTGAGCAGCTACTTCAAGCAGTTTTTTGCCCAGGTCACCAACCCGCCCATCGACCCCATCCGCGAGCGGCTGGTGATGAGCCTGGCCACCTTCATCGGCAACAACGGCAACATCCTCGACGAGGACAAGATGCACGGGCACTGCGTGGCCCTGAGCCACCCCATTCTCGTCAACCACCAGCTCGAAAAGCTGCGCAGCATCGACACCGGCTTGTTCCACGCCAAAACGCTTCAGACCTACTTCAAGGCCGATGGGCTGCCCGGCTCGCTCGAAGCCGGCCTGGCCCGCCTCTGCCGCTACGCGGAGGACGCCGTGAACGACGGGTTTGAGGTGCTGATTCTCTCGGATAGGGCCCTGGACTCCGAGCACGCGCCCATCCCGTCGCTGCTGGCCGTGTCGGCGGTGCACCACCACCTCATTCGCCTCAGCCGGCGCGGCTCGGTGGGCCTGGTGGTGGAGGCCGGCGACGTGTGGGAAGTGCACCACTTTGCCTGCTTGCTGGCCTTCGGGGCCACCGCCGTGAACCCCTACCTGGCGCTGGCCACCATTAACACCACGCACCTAGAGGGCCGCCTCGAAACCCGCCTGGAGGGCCCCCAACTGCTGAAAAACTACGTGAAGGCCGTGAACGACGGCCTGCTGAAGATTTTCTCCAAGATGGGGATTTCCACCCTGCTCTCGTACCATGGGGCCCAGGTGTTCGAGATTTTGGGCCTCAACCAGGAGGTGGTGGACCGCTACTTCACCGGGGCCGTGACGCGCATTGGGGGCCTGGGGCTCGACGAAATTGCCCGCGAAACGCTCTACAAGCACTTTCAGGGCTTCCGCAGCAACACGCCGCCCGAGGCCGAAGTGCTCGGCGACGGCGGCTTTTACCAGTGGCGGCGGCGCGGCGAGGCGCACATGTTCAACCCCGAAACGGTGCACTTGCTGCAGCTCGCCACCCGCACCAACAACTACGCCACCTACCAGCGCTACGCCAAGCTGCTGAACGAGCACCCCAGCCAGGCCTTCAGCATCCGCGGCCTGCTCGACTTTGCCCAGCACCGCGAGGCCATTGCCCTGGAGGAAGTGGAGCCGGCCGAGCTGATTATGAAGCGCTTTGCCACCGGGGCCATGTCGTTCGGCTCCATTTCGCACGAGGCGCACAGCACCCTGGCCATCGCCATGAACCGCATCGGCGGCAAGAGCAACACCGGCGAGGGCGGCGAGGACCCCATGCGCTTCGAGGTGATGGAAAACGGCGACTCCATGCGCTCGGCCATCAAGCAAATTGCCTCGGCCCGCTTCGGCGTCACGGCCCACTACCTGACGAATGCCGACGAGCTGCAAATCAAGATGGCCCAGGGCGCCAAGCCCGGCGAGGGCGGCCAATTGCCTGGCCATAAAGTAGATGAATGGATTGCCAAGGTGCGCCACGCCACGCCCGGCGTGGGCCTGATTTCGCCGCCGCCCCACCACGACATCTACTCCATCGAAGACCTGGCGCAGCTCATCTTCGACCTGAAAAACGCCAACCGCGCCGCCCGCATCAACGTGAAGCTGGTATCGAAGGCCGGCGTGGGCACCATTGCGGCCGGTGTGGCCAAGGCCCACGCCGACGTCATCCTGATTTCGGGCTACGACGGCGGCACGGGGGCCTCGCCGCTCAGCAGCATCCGCCACGCGGGCCTGCCCTGGGAGCTGGGCCTGGCCGAAGCCCACCAAACGCTGGTGCGCAACCAGCTGCGCAGCCGCGTGGTGCTGCAAGCCGACGGCCAGCTCAAAACCGGCCGCGACCTGGCCGTGGCCGCCCTGCTGGGGGCCGAGGAGTGGGGCGTGGCCACCGCCGCCCTCATCGCCGGGGGCTGCGTGATGATGCGCAAGTGCCACCTCAACACCTGCCCCGTGGGCGTGGCCACCCAAGACCCTGAGCTGCGCAAGCTCTTCACCGGCCAGCCCGAGCACATCGTCAACTTGTTCCGCTTCCTGGCCGAGGAGCTGCGCGAAATCATGGCCTCGCTGGGCTTCCGCACCGTGAACGAGATGGTGGGCCGCTCGCAGTTCCTCAAGCGCAAGGCCGGCGTCAGCCACTGGAAGGCCCGGCAGGTGGACCTGAGCGGCGTGCTCTACCCGGCCCCCAACCCCACCGGGGCCACGCTCTTCAAGAGTGAAGACCAGGACCACGGCCTCGCCGACATCCTCGACTGGCAGCTGCTGGCCCACGCCCAGCCCGCGCTGGACCACCAAACGCCGGTGACGGGCGCCTTCGACGTGCGCAACACCGACCGCACGCTCGGCACGCTGCTCTCCAACGAAATCACGAAGCGCTACCACGCCGCCGGCCTGCCCGACGGCACCATCCAGTTCCGCTTCAAGGGCTCGGCGGGCCAGAGCTTCGGCGCATTTGCAGCCAAAGGCCTGGCCTTCAGCCTAGCCGGCGAAGCCAACGACTACGTGGGCAAGGGCCTCTCGGGGGCCCAACTCGCCATTTTCCCAGCCCCGGAAAGTACGCTGGTGCCTGAAAACAACATCATCATCGGCAACGTGGCGCTGTACGGCGCCACCTCCGGGGCCCTGTTTGCCCGCGGGCAGGCCGGCGAGCGGTTTGCGGTGCGCAACTCGGGCGCCACGGCCGTGGTGGAGGGCGTGGGCGACCACGGCTGCGAATACATGACCGGCGGCCGGGCCCTCATCCTGGGCCAAACCGGGCGCAACTTCGCCGCCGGCATGAGCGGCGGCATCGCCTGGATTTACGACCCCGACGGCACGTTTCCCGAAAACTGCAACCTCGAAATGGTGGAATTGGAAGGCCTCACGGCCGTCGACGAAGACGAAATCCAGGCCCTGCTGCGCCGCCACCACGAGCTGACCGGCAGCGACAAAGCCGCCTTCCTGCTCGCCAACTGGCCCGAAGAAACCGGCCGCTTCGTGAAGGTGTTCCCCTCGGAATACAAAAAGGTGCTGCAAAAAGCGCAGCTGCAAGCCGCGCGCTAACTCATTACTTGCTAATTATTTCCCGCAATGGGCAACATCACCGGTTTCAAGCAATTCGAGCGCGCGCTGCCCGCCAAGGAGGCCCCGCAGGTGCGCACCACCAACTACCAGGAGTTCATCGGCCTGTACCCGCCCGAGGCGCTGCACCAGCAGGCGGCCCGGTGCATGAACTGCGGCATCCCGTTTTGCCACTCGGGCTGCCCGCTGGGCAACATCATCCCCGAGTTCAACGAGGCCGTGTACCGGCAAGATTGGGAGGACGCCTACCAAATCCTCACCACTACCAACAACTTCCCCGAGTTCACGGGCCGCATTTGCCCCGCCCCGTGCGAGTCGGCCTGCGTGCTGAGCATCCACAGCACGGCGGTGGCCATCGAGGAAATCGAGAAGCACATCATCGAAATTGCCTTTGAGAAAGGCTACGTGCACCCCACGGCGCCGGTGCTAAAAACCGGCAAAACGGTGGCCGTGGTGGGCTCGGGGCCCGCCGGGCTGGCGGTGGCCGCGCAGCTGGCCAAGGCTGGCCACACGGTCACGGTGTTCGAGCGCGACGAGCAGCCCGGGGGCCTGCTGCGCTACGGCGTGCCCGATTTCAAGCTGGAAAAATGGGTGATTGACCGCCGCATCGAGCTGATGGAAAAGGACGGCATCGTGTTCCGCTGCAACACCGAAATCGGCCGCGACTTGCCCGCCGCCGAGCTCCAGCGCACCTTCGACGCCGTGGTGCTGGCCGGCGGCGCCATCGCCCCGCGCGACCTGCCCCTGCCCGGCCGCGAGCTGGCCGGCATCCACTACGCCATGGACTACCTGGGCCAGCAAAACCGCCGCGTGAGCAACATCCCCGTGCAGGGCCCCGACATCCTGGCCACTGATAAACACGTGGTTGTCATCGGCAGCGGCGACACGGGTTCCGACTGCGTGGGCACCGCCAACCGCCAGCAGGCCACCGCCGTGGCCCAGTTCGCCCTCATGAACCAGCCTTCCAATGAGCGGCCGGCCCACACGCCCTGGCCGCACTACCCCACGGTGTTCCGCACCAGCAGCTCGCACGAAGAAGGCTGCCAACGCTACTGGGGCATCCACACCAAGGCGTTTTTGGGCGACGAGCACGGCCACGTCAGGGCCCTGCAGGTGAGCGACGTGACCTGGGAAACCGACGCTATGGGCCGCCGCCTCAAGTCGGAAGAAGTTCCGAATTCGACCCGCGAAATTCCCTGCGAACTGGTGCTGCTGGCAATGGGCTTCCAGGCCAACCCTTACGAGGGCCTGCTGGCCCAGCTGGGCGTGGCCGTGGACGCCAACGGCCTCGTGCAAGCCCCCGAAACCACCTACCAAACCAGCGTGCCCAGCGTGTTCGTGGCTGGCGACATGCGCCGCGGCCAGTCGCTGGTGGTCTGGGCCATTTCAGAAGGCCGCGAAGCCGCCCGCCAAATCGACGTGTTTCTCACGGGGCAGACGGCGCTACCGAGTAAGAATGCCGTGGGCATGTTCGCGTAAGGTGGGCAGGAATTAATTAAAATAGAGGGGCCCCGGCAGCAATTGCTTCCGGGGCCCCTCTATTTTAATTAATTCTGATTATTAGTTCTTTTGCTACTGGATAACAAGGTGTCTATGTAATAATAGGAACAATAATATTCGAACTTATTACTTAAATTTCTTTCCATATTATCTATTTCATTTAATACTATCTCATTATCAAGGAATTTTTCTTTTAAAATAGAGCTAATTAATTTGAATTCGTGAAACCCCTTGTTTTCAATTAACTTTTCTAATTCGTAATCAAATGTAATTGGCTTGATATTATTCGATTTCTTCCTTTTCTTATCGAATACTATTTTATAAGGAACGTTATCTGTTGAATGATAATTAATATTTGTGTGATCTTTATCGGATAGTTGTTCATTTATACTTTGTTTTGTTTCCTGAATAAATAATTTTAAGTCGTTAATAAAAATATCAACGAGATTTTTATATCTAGGGCTTGTATTTTCTAATTCATAAGCGCACAATAAGCTGTCTTTATCATATAAATAATTTGTTTTAATAATGTTCTCAAAACTATTGTTGACAATATTTAATATGCTACTAAACGAAGCATTTTTAATAACACTTTCTATTTCTTCTATTTTTGATTTAAATTGATTCAAAATATTTTTTAATTTATCTATTATTTTGTCAAGATAAATGTTAAGAAAAATTTCATGTCTATTTCTTATATCGTATTTATGATGAATAACTTCCTCAAATTCATAATTTGTGTCCTTGTGATACCTGATATAAGCAATTGAGCTAGAATTAATAGAGTTGCTGAAGATTGCTGAAGATAAAAGTTGAGTATTGTTATTTGTTGTTTTCTTTCTGATGGGATGACCAATCAATTCATTTCTTATATCTCTATTTAACGAATAATTGATATCCAATTTTAAATATCCTTTATTAATATTGCATTTGAATATATGTAGGAGTTCTTCAGTAAAATCTTGTTGAACGTATATTGATTGTAAAAAACCTATTGCAGATTCTAAATTAATGGAAAAAGATTCAGATTTATTTTCGTTATAAATAAGTTCTAAAGTGTCTGAAAAATATCTTAAGATATCACCAAAATAATTAGACCGAACATCTAATGTAAATTTTATTCTGGAGTTACAAAATTTGTATTCCCAAATATAATTGTTCCATATATCGGAAATTCTGTCGAGCTTTTTATGTAGTAAAGTCTTCAATTTTCAGAGCAGATTATTCTTCGTATTGAGAAAATCCTCGATGGTAAATGATGTGATGCAATTTTGTATTGACATTCCAATAGCGGACGTACCAACTTAATTTCGTTAGGTAAGCTTACCCCACCAAATCCAGCACGTCGCGCACGTCGTTGATGTGGTGCTGGGGCCCCAGGGCCATGCAGGTAACGGCGTCGCCGAAGCCGTAGGCGGCCCAGCAGGCGGGCAGGCCGGCGCTGCGGGCAAAGAGCAGGTCGGAGGGCGTGTCGCCGATCATCAGCATGTCGGCGGCGGGCGTGCCCTCGAAGTGCGGCTGCACCACTGCGTAAAACATGTCGGGGGCCGGCTTCAGGGCTAGGGCCCGGTCGGGGAAGCTGCCCTCGCCCACGATGAGCGAGGCGTAGCGGCGCAGGTCGAGCCGGTCGAGCGACGTGCCCAGCGTGACGATGTTTTTGTTGCTGACGTAGGCCAGGCCGTAGCCGGCGGCTTGCAGCTCGGCCAGCACTTCGGGGGCCCCGGCGAAGGGCTGCACCAGCGGCTCGCCCTCAGCGGCGTAAATGGCACGGTAGGCGGGCACCCAGGCCGCCACGTCGGCGTCGGTACCAGCGGGGTGCAGCAGGCGCAGAATTTCGAGGGTGGGCAGGCCCAGCGTCACCACCTCGTCGAGGGCGGCCTTGGTGGGCACCGGGGCGCGGTGCAGGCGGAATACTTGCTGGAGGCTGTGGTAAATGGCCTGGCGGGTGTCGCACAGGGTGCCGTCGTAGTCGAAAAGTAGCGTGGTGTAGGGCATGCGGCAAAGAAAAGCACGCGCCGGCCCCGGTGGGGCCCCAGCGCGCCAAAGGTGAGGCACTGAAACCCCCGGGGGCCCCCGCGGTTATACGGAGCCCCACCAAACGAACAAAAACATGGAATCCCTCAAAGGAAAAATTGCCCTGGTGACCGGCGCCGGCAAAGGCATCGGCCGCGCCACGGCCCTGGCCCTGGCCCACGAAGGCGTGCACGTGGGCCTGCTGGCCCGCACCGAAAGCCAGCTCCAGGAAGTAGCTAAAGAGCTGCAAGCCCTGGGCGTAAAAACCGCTGTGGCCGCCGCCGACGTGGCCGACCGCGCCGCCGTGGAGGCCGCCGTGGCCCACATCCAGCAAGCCCTGGGGCCCATCGACATCCTGATCAACAACGCCGGCATTGGCACCTTCGCCAAGTTCCTTGAGATGGAGCCGGCCGACTGGGAGCACATTATCCAGGTAAACCTGCTGGGCGTGTACTACGTGACGCGCGCCGTGCTGCCCAGCATGATCGAGCGCGAAACCGGCGACATCATCAACGTGGCCTCCACGTCGGGGCTGCGCGCCTCGGCGGGCAGTAGTGCCTACAGCGCCAGCAAGTTTGCCCTCATGGGCCTCACCGAATCGTTGATGCAGGAGGTGCGCAAGCAGAACATCCGCGTGTCGGCCCTCACCCCGAGCACGGTGGCCACGGAACTGGCCATGGGCAACAACCTCACTGATGGCAACCCCGACAAAGTGATGCAGCCCGAGGACTTGGCCGAGTTTATGGTGGCCCAGCTCAAGCTCAACCGCCGCATCTTCATCAAGGAAGCCGGCATGTGGAGCACCAACCCGTAGCGCAGCCAAGCGCCAAATCAAAAAAGGCCGGGGTTCCCAATTGGGGGCCCCGGCCTTTTTTGATTTGGCGCCGAAAGCAAACGTGGCCTGGGGAGCCTGGCCAATGCCGTTGCTTTCGGCTGCGCTAAGCGGCAAAAGAAAAGGCCGCTTTCCTGTTGGAAAACGGCCTTTTATGTAGCGGGGATAGGACTCGAACCTATGACCTTTGGGTTATGAGCCCAACGAGCTACCAACTGCTCCACCCCGCACTGTTTGTAATACAAAGGTAATACAAATTTTAAGAAAAGCCGCAAAAAGTGCGGAAATAGCGCGGCGGGCGGGCGGAAATGGTGAGTATCAGCGCGAAAAAATGCAACGGCGGGGGCAGAGCGGCTACTTTTGCGGGTCTTTCCGCCGCTTATGCCCGCTCCTAACTCTTCGCCCCGCCCCGCCGCCCTGGGTTTTATTTTCGTCACCATCCTCATCGACGTCATTGGGATAGGCATCATCATCCCGGTGCTGCCCAAGCTGCTCGAGCAGCTCACGGGCGAGGGCATCAGCCAGGTATCGGAGTACGCGGGATGGCTGTCGTTTGCCTACGCGGGGGCCCAGTTTTTGTGCGCGCCGGTGGTGGGGGCCCTCAGCGACCGGCTGGGGCGGCGGCCGGTGCTGCTGGCCGCGCTGCTGGGACTGGGGCTTGATTACGTGTTTCTTAGCTTTGCGCCCACGCTGGCCTGGCTGTTTGTGGGGCGGGTGCTGGCGGGCATCACGGGGGCCAGCTTCACCACGGCCACGGCCTACATCGCCGACATCAGCACGCCCGAAAAGCGTGCCCAGAACTTCGGGCTGGTGGGGGCCGCCTTCGGGGTGGGCTTCATCATCGGGCCGGCGCTGGGCGGGCTGCTGGCCACCTGGGGGCCCCGGGTGCCGTTCATGGCGGCAGCGGCACTGAGCCTGCTCAACTTCGCCTACGGATTCTTCATTTTGCCCGAATCGCTGCCCGCCGACCGGCGCCGGCCCTTCGCCTGGTCCCGCGCCAACCCCGTGGCCTCGCTGCTGCGGCTGGGGCGCTACCCGGTCATCCTGGGGCTGGTGGCCTCGCTGGTGCTCATCTACTTAGCGGGCTCGGCCACGCAGTCCATCTGGACGTTCTACACCATCTACAAGTTTGGCTGGGGCACCGACCTGGTGGGCTACTCGCTGGGGGCGGTGGGCCTGTTCACGGCCTTGGTGCAGGGCGGGCTGGTGCGGGTGGCCATCCCGAAGCTGGGGGCCCCGCGCGCCATTGTGGTGGGGCTGCTGTGCTACGCGCTTGGTTTTGTGCTGTTTGCCTTCGCGTCGCGGGGCTGGATGATGTTCGCCTTCCTGGTGCCCTACTGCCTGGGTGGCATCGCGGGGCCGGCGTTGCAGGGCACCATTTCGGGCCAGGTGCCGGCCACCGAGCAGGGCGAATTGCAGGGGGCGCTCACCAGCCTCATTAGCCTCACTGGCGTGGTGGGGCCCTTGTTTATGACGCACTTGTTCGCCGCTTTTTCGGGGCGCGGCGCGGCGGTCGAGTTTCCCGGGGCCCCGTTTGCGCTCGGGGCGGTGCTCACGCTGGCCAGCGCCGCGCTGGCCGTGCGCACGCTGCGCAAGTACCCGGCTGCCACCGCGGCGGAAGCCGGCCCGGTGGCCGCCCTACACTAGCTTTCGGCCAATAAAATTGGGCCCCCAGAAGATTTTTTTGCCTTCCAAAGGCCGCCTGTGCACAACAGACGGCCTTTTTT
Organism: Hymenobacter nivis; assembly: GCF_006439025.1. GTDB lineage: Bacteria > Bacteroidota > Bacteroidia > Cytophagales > Hymenobacteraceae > Hymenobacter > Hymenobacter nivis_A. The sequence goes on along the minus strand of NZ_RCYZ01000005.1, from coordinate 334,983 downwards.
TATCGCGCCAATTAAATTTTTGGGAAAGAAAGCAGCATGATTACGATTGTTTCGTAGATTTACGAAACAATCGTAATTGAATCTGATGGAACGCCTCACTCAACCCGAAGAAGACGCCCTGCGGGCCCTGTGGCCCTTGGCCGGCGGGGCCTTCGTGAAGGACGTGCTCGACGGCCTTCCCGCCCCGCGCCCACCCTACACCACGCTGGCCAGCACCCTGCGCAACCTGGAGCGCAAGGGCTACGTGCACGCCGAAAAGCTTGGCAACTCCTTTCGCTTCAGTCCCTTGGTCTCGGCCGATGACTACCAGCGCAGCTCGCTGGGGGCCCTGGTGAAGGAGCACTTCCGCGACTCTTATAAGGAGCTGGTATCCTTCTTTGCGAAGGAGGAGAAAATTAGCGCCGCCGATTTGCAGGACATTCTTCGCCTCATCGAAGGCGGCGATAAAAAGGCCGAGTAGCCATGCCGTCCGCGCCGTTGCTCTACCTACTCAAGGCCCACGCGGTGCTGCTGCTGTTTGCGGCCGCCTACTTCGGGCTGCTGCGCCCGCTCACGTTCTTCGCTCTAAACCGGGCGTACCTGGCGTTTACGCTGCTGTTTGCCGCCATCTACCCGGCCCTGCCCGTGCCCGCGCTGTGGCCGGCCGCTGCGCCCGCGCCCGCCGTAGCCTGGGTGCTGGCCGAGCTGCCCGCCGGGGCCCCCGCGGCGGCGCTGCCCGCCCCGGGGCCCGACTGGCCGGCCTGGCTGCTGGCGGCCTACGCGGCCGGCGCGGCGCTGCTGCTGGGCCGCCTGCTGGTGCAGCTGCTGTCGCTGGCGCGGCTGCACCGGGCGGCCCGGCCCGCGCTGGCCCCGGGCGGCATGGCCTACCGGCAGCTGGCCGGCGGGGGCGGCCCGTTCTCCTTCGGCCGCACCATCTACCTCAGCCCCGCGCAGCACCCGGCCCCCGCTGAGCTGGCCGCGGTGCTGGCCCACGAGCAGGCCCATGTGCGCCAGGCCCACACCCTCGACGTGCTGCTGGCCCACGTGGCCACGGCCGTGTTCTGGCTGAACCCGGCGGCGTGGCTGCTGCGCCGCGCCCTGCTCGACAACCTCGAATACCTGGCTGACGCGGCCACCCTGCGCACCGGCCTCGACCGCCGCGCCTACCAGTACAGCTTGCTCCGGCTGGGGCCCCCCGCGGGCAGCCCCGCCCTCGTCTCGCCCTTCTCCTTTTCCACCCTCAAAAACCGCATTCTGATGATGAACCGCCCCGTTTCCAATCGCTTGCAATTGTTGCGCTACGCCCTGGCCGGGCCCCTGGTGGTGGCCGCCGCGCTGGCCTTTTCCGGTGCCCAGGCAGAGCCCGTGCCGCTCCCCGCAGTAGCCCCCGTAGCCCCAAAGCTGCTGCCCTCCGACGCGGTGTACTACGTGGACGGCCAGCTGGTGGCCTCCGACGCCCTTAGCGTCGTGAAACCCGAAAGCATTAGCTCCATCAACGTGCTAAAAGGCCAGCAGGCCGAGGCGCTGACGGGCAAGGCCACGGGCAGCGGAGCAATTTTGGTGACCACCAAGGGCCACGAGAATTCGCCGGAAGTGCTGGCCTTCAATGAGAAAGTGCGACGCCTGGCCCCGCGCCTAATGGGCATCAACGACCAGGGCGAGGCCAGGGCAATGCGCGCTGGGGCCCCCGCAGCGGTTGTAGCAGTAGTGCCTCAGAGCGGCCCGAAGCCCGGGCTCAAGCCGTTCAAAGGGGCGGCGCGCAGCTACTATGTGGACGGCCAGTATGCGGATGCAGTGACCGCTGACGCCGTTAAGGACATAGCCAGTATGCAAATTTTGAAGGGCGAAATGGCGAAGCAGTTTTTGGGCTACAACGGTGACTCGCGCATCGTCATTGCCGTCACCACGAAAGCCAAAATGGATTCGCCTGAAGTGGTCGAATTTAATAAAAGAATCCAGCAGATAGCGCCGCAAAAAGGGCAGATTGCCTTCCATGCCACTGGGGGCCCCCAGCCAATTGCCCCCGCTCAAACGGCCCCGCCTGCTGGCCGCGCCGTGTCCATCAGCTACGTGGCGGCCCCGGCGCTGGCCTACATCACCAAGAATTACCCCGATAGCCGAATTACGGGCGTCACGGAGTTGAAAAATGCTAAAACCGGGCAATTGAACTACCGCGTGGAAGTGACGCAAGGCCGCCGCCCACAGTACGCTGTGTTTGACGCCCAAGGCCAGCCGGTAATTGAATAAATAGGGCCCCAGCGGCCATTCACGTTTTTCCTTTCCCCATTTCCACCCATCCAATCCCTTCATTCCCATGCAAAACCAACCCGTTTCCGCCCGTTTGCTGAGCCTGCGCCGTGTCCTGCTGGGGCCCCTGGCCGTGGCGCTGGCCTTGGGGGGCGCCGCCGCCCACGCCCAAACCGTGACACCCACGGTGGTGGCCAACGAGCCCAAAAAGCCGCTGCCCACCGACGTAACCTACTACGTGGACGGCAAGCTGATGGCCCCCGACGCCCTCAGCACGATGAACCCCGAAAGCATTGGCTCCATCAACGTGCTGAAAGGCAAAGAAGCTGAGGCGCTGACGGGCAAGGCCACGGGCAGCGGGGTAATTTTGGTGACCACCAAAGGCCACGAAAATTCGCCGGAAGTGCTGGCCTTCAACAAGCAGCACAACGTGGTGCTGCACGCTGCCTCGCCGGCGCAAACGGCCGGCATGGCCGCCGCCCGGGCTTACATCGAGAAAACTTATCCCAAGGGCAAGCTGAAAATGGTGTCCGAAGACAAGAAGCAGCCCGGCCACTACGTGGTGCGCTTCGAGGACGGCGGCCAAACCAAGGAGCTGCACTTCGACGGCCAGGGTCAACCGGTGGCCCAATAGGGCCCCTAGCCGGCCAAAATGCGGGCCGTGACGAGCAACTGGCCCACGTGGCGCTGGGTGTGCTCGGCGGCGTGCACCAGCAGGCCGATGACGGTGGACGGCAGGGCGGCGCGGCCCACCGGGCGGTACTCGGTCAGCGTATTTTCGGGGGTAAGGTGCAGCTGGGCCAGGGCCTGCTGCACCTTACCCCCGAAGGCGTTTTGCAGGTATTCTACCTGACTATCAGGGGCCCCATTGCCGGGGGCAGGGTGGCCCTCGGCGGCGAGGTAGGCGAGCTGCGCGGGGCTGAGGGGCTGGTGCTGGGCATAGGTGAGCATGCGGTCGAGCACGCCGGCCAGGTGCTGGAGGTGGAAGCCCACCGAGGCCACGCCGGCCGGCCGCTCCCACAGCTTTTCGGCGGGAAAAGACGCCAGGGCCGCGGCCACGTCAGCCTGGGCTTGCAGCAGGGCGTGGGCCACCGGCTGGAGCAGCGGCGGCACGGCGGGCAGGGGCCCCCGGAGCCACACTTCGGGTAGTTTGTCGGACATAAGGCAAGAATATAGCTTCTGCGTAACCCGCACGCGGCAAAAACTTCCCAGCGCGGGCGGGGCGGCCGTACTTTTACGGCCTATGTCCGCTACCCTCCCCGCCGAAACGCTGCTGGCTGCCGCCGAGCAGTTTGGCACCCCGCTCTACGTGTACCAGGCTGAAACCATCGCCCGGCAGTACCACCAGCTGGAAACGGCCTTCACGGGCCACCCCACGCGGTTTTTTTATGCCTGCAAGGCCCTGAGCAACCAGGCCATCCTGCGCCACATCCGGGGCCTGGGCGCGGGCCTCGACTGCGTGAGCCTGAACGAAGTGAAGCTGGGCCTGCACGCCGGCTTCGCGCCCGAAAACATCCTCTTCACGCCCAACAGCGTTGCGTTTGAGGAAATTGTGGCCGCCAAAGACCTGGGCGTGCACCTCAACATCGACAACATTTCGATGCTGGAACGCTTCGGCACCACCTTCGGCGGCAGCTACCCGGTGTGCATCCGGCTGAACCCGCACATCGAGGCGGGCGGCAACTACAAGATTTCCACCGGCCACATTGATAGTAAGTTCGGCATCAGCATCCACCAAATGCGCCACCTCGAGCGCGTGGTGAAGGGCACCGGCCTGAACGTGAAGGGCCTGCACATGCACACGGGCTCCGAAATCAAGGACGTGGACGTGTTTCTGCGGGCCCTGGATGTGCTGTTCGAAGCCGCCCGCCGCTTCCCCGACCTGGAGTTTCTGGACCTGGGCTCGGGCTTTAAGGTGCCCTACAAGCCCGGCGACGTGGCCACCGACATGGATGAGCTAGGCCGCCGCGTCACGGCCGCCTTCGCCGAGTTTGAGCAGGAGTACGGCCGGCCGCTGCAAGCCTGGTTTGAGCCAGGCAAGTACCTCGTCAGCGAGGCCGGGTTCCTGCTGGTGCGCGTGGCCGTGGTGAAGCAAACGCCCGCCACAGTATTCGCCGGCGTCGATTCGGGGTTCAACCACCTCATCCGGCCCATGTTCTACGACAGCTACCACACCATCAGCAACTTGAGCCACCCCGAGGGCCCCGAGCGGGTGTACACGGTGGTGGGCAACATCTGCGAAACCGACACCTTCGCCTGGGACCGCCGCCTGCCCGAAGTGCGCGAAGGCGACCTGCTGGCCTTCCACAACGCCGGCGCCTACGGCTTCGAAATGAGCAGCAGCTTCAACTCGCGCGTGCGCCCCGCCGAAGTGCTCCTGGAAAACGGCCAATTACGACAAATCCGCCGCCGCCAAACCTTTGAGGACCTGCTGGCGGGTCAAGAATAATTAATTAGTCGTTCCGAATTAATTAATTCGGAACGGCTAGTTAATTAAATAATAGACAAGGCCCTCATGCTGAACGAAGTGAAGCATCTTTCCTGCAATGTAATTACTTACTTGCGCAAAAAAAGATGCTTCACTTCGTTCAGCATGAGGGCCTTTTGGCATAACGGCCTATTGGCAGCCATGCCCGTCCGTAGCTAATTATTAGTTAGCTGTTCATTATCTTTTCCTGGTGGGTAACGGACTCCAGGTGAACGGCTTCCATGTAGCGCTCCACAAAGTCTTCGGTGAGGCCAACTTGGGCCCCCTGGCGCTTGCTGCGCTCCATGATTTCGTTGAGGCGGGCGGTTTGCAGGATGGTGATGTCGTTGTCCTTCTTGTACTGGCCAATTTTTTCGGCTACGGCCATGCGGCGGCCCAGCAACTGCATTACCTCGGCGTCGAGGTTATTGATTTGCTCGCGCAGGCCGGCCAGCGCGTTCAGGAACTCGGCTTTATCCGTGGTTTCGTGGCGCCATACCAAGTCGGTAATAAGTTGGCCGAGCACCTCGGGCGTGATTTGCTGCTTGGCGTCGCTCCAAGCGTTGTCGGGGTCGATGTGGCTCTCAATCATCGTCCCGTCGAAGTCCAAATCCAGGGCCTGCTGGGCCACGGCAAACAGCGTGTCGCGCCGGCCGCAGATGTGGCTGGGGTCGTTGAGGATGGGCAGCTCGGGCATCCGGCGCTTCATTTCGATGGGCAGGTGCCACATCGGAGCGTTGCGGAAATCGGTGTTGCCGTAGCTCGAAAAGCCGCGGTGAATCATGCCTACTTGCTTCAAACCTGCCTTCTGTAGGCGTTCGATGGCGCCCACCCACAGCTCCAACTCGGGGTGAATGGGGTTTTTTACCAGCACTGGAATGTCCACGCCGCGCAAGGCGTTGGCAATTTCCTGCACCGAGAACGGGTTGCCGGTGGTGCGCGCACCTACCCAGACAAGGTCTACGCCGAAGGCGAGGCAGTCCTCGACGTGCTTGGCGGTGGCCACTTCCACGGCCACGGGCAGGCCGGTTAGCTCACTGGCTTTTTTCAGCCAGGGCAGGCCCTTGGCGCCCACGCCCTCAAAGCCGCCGGGCTTGGTGCGGGGCTTCCAAATGCCGGCGCGCAGGGCCTGCACTTTGCCGGTGGCGGCCAGGCGCTGGCAGGTTTCCAGCACCTGGTCTTCGGTTTCGGCTGAGCAGGGCCCCGAAATGAGGAACGGCTTGTCGTTGGGTTGGCGGTTGAAGAGTTTGTCGAACATGATGTTTGGGAGTGTTGTGTGGTTGCAGAGAGAAGGTAAGCCGTGGTTTGTGCCGGCTTGTACTTTTTATTACTGAATGCTAGGGAATGGTCTTGCGGATGTGGTTGGCCTGGTGAATTTGGTCGGTCAGCCCGGCGTAGTCTTCCTGTGCCAGTAGGTCGCGCAGGTGCTGGAGCTGGTGCAAGTGCTCGTCGAGCACGTCGAGCACGTTGGGCCGGTTTTGGCGGAAGATGGGCACCCACATGGCCGCCGAGCTTTTGGCCAGCCGCACGGTGGACGCAAAGCCACCGCCGGCCAAATCGAAGATGCGTTGCTCCTCCTTTTCTTTTTCCAATACGGTGAGGGCCAGGGCAAAAGAGGTGATGTGCGAGATGTGCGACACGTAAGCCGTGTGCAAGTCGTGGGCCTGCGCATCAAGGTAGAGCAAGCGCATGGGCAGGGCCCTGAACAGTTCTTCAACCAGCTGCACGGCATCGGCGTCGCTGTGGCTGGTGTCGCAGAGCACCACCGTTTTGCCTTCGTAGAGGCCGAGCACGGCGGCATCGGGGCCCGAATACTCGGTGCCGGTCATGGGGTGCGTGGCCACGAAGCGGCCGCGGCGCGGGTGCGCGGCCACGGCCGCCAGCAGCGTCACCTTGGTCGAGCCCACGTCAATCACCGTTTGGTGGGGCCCTGTGGCGTCGAGCACCCGGGGCAACACGGCCAGCATGGCGTCCATGGGCACGGCCACCACCACGAGGTCGGCGCGGCGCACGGCGGCGGGCAGGTCGGTTGCCACCTCGTCCACCAAGCCCAGTTCCAGGGCGCGGCGGGCGTGCTCGGCGTTTTGCTCTACCCCGATGAGGCGCGATGCCAGCCCGTGCTGCCGCAGGCTGAGGGCCAGCGAGCCGCCGATGAGTCCAAGGCCGATGATGGTGACGGTCACAGAATGGGATGCATTAAAAGGTAGACGTAATGAGTGGTGGCGGGCTGCTAGGCGGCGGGCAGCGCAGTGTGCTGGGCCTCGCGCATCGCCACCACCCGGGCCAGGGCCTCGCGCAGCAGGCTTTCGGGCTGGCACAGGCTGGCGCGGATGTAGCCCAGGCCGTTGCTGCCAAAAATGCCGCCGGGCGTCAAAAATACCCGGGCTTCGGCCAGCACGGCGTCGCTCAGGGCGTAGCCGTCGGCGTATTGCGGCGGCACGGGGGCCCAAATGAAGAGGCCCACTTGGCCCGGCGCGGGGGCGCAGCCCAACGCTTGCAGCAGCTCCACTACCAGCGTGCGGCGGGCGCGGTACGTGGCGTTCAGCTCGGCGAACCAGTCGTCGCCCAGCGCCAAGGCGGCCACGGCAGCCTGCTGCACGGGCAAAAACATACCCGAATCCATGTTGCTCTTAAAGCGGAGTATATCGGCCAGCAAATCGGCGCGGCCCACCAGGGCCCCTACGCGCCAGCCGGCCAGGTTGTGCGACTTGCTCAGCGAATTCAGTTCCAGGGCCACGTCCTTGGCGCCGGGGATGGACAGCAAGCTCGTGGGCGGCGTCTCGTTCAGCACGAAGCCGTAGGGGTTGTCGTGCACCAGCAGGATGTTGTGGGCCCGGGCGAATTCCACGAGTTCGGTGAGGAACGGCCGGCCGGCGGGGGTGCCGGTGGGCATGTGCGGGTAGTTCACCAGCATCAGCTTCACCCGGCTCAAATCGGTGGCCGCCAGGGCCCCCAGGTCGGGCAGCCAGCCGGTGGCGGCGGTTAGGTCGTATTCGCGCACCTCGGCCCCGCAGATTTCGGCCACGGCGCGGTAGGTTGGGTAGCCGGGGTTGGGAATGAGTACTGCGTCGCCGGCTTCCAAAAACGTCATCCCGATGTGCATCAGGCCCTCCTTCGAGCCCAGCAGCGGCAATATTTCGGTGGCCGGGTCGAGGGCTACGCCGTAGTGGCGCTGGTAGAACGCGGCCAGGGCCCCGCGCAGGGCCGGCGTGCCCTGGTAGCTCTGGTAGCCGTGGGCGGTGGGCAGCGCCGCGGTGGCCGCCAGGGCCGCCGTCACGCTCGGGTGCGGCGGCAAGTCGGGGCTGCCGATGCCCAGGCTGATGATGTTGGCCCCCGCCGCATTCAGGGCCGCTAGCTCGCGCAGCTTGCGCGAGAAATAGTATTCACCGGTGTGGCTGAGGCGGCTGGCTACGGAGACGTTCATCTTAATTCAGTTAATTATTAATTGACGGGTTCTATTGGAATAATTAATTACTCGCTTGCTCTTTAATTGCCGTCACTAATTCCTCGAATTCCATGCTGCCGCGCTGGTACGCGCCCAGCACGCGCAGCTCCTCCGTTACGCGGGGCAGCTCTTGCAGCAGCGCTTCCAGCAGGGCAGGGTTGTCAAATTCTACGTCGGCGTGGAAGCCGTAGTGCCAGGGCTGGCTGGGGCGGGGGCACGACTGCAACTTGCTCAGATTGAGGCCGTGGGCGGCCACCAGCGTGAGCACCTGGGCCAGGCAGCCCGGCGCGTGCGAGGTGTAGAAATACAGCGATGCTTTATCGGGCGCGGCTACGGGCTGGGCTTCCGGGGCCCGCTCCAGCACCAGGAATCGGGTGTAGTTGTGGGGGTCGTCGTGGATGGCGGGGGCCAGCAATTGCAGGCCGAACGCCGTGGCCGCTTGGGCCCCCGCCACCACGGCCACGCCCGGGGTTTGGCGCTCGGCCAGCAGTTGGGCGCTGAGGCCCGTGTCTTCGGTTTCGACGAGCTGCCAGTGGGGGTGCTGGGCCAGGAAATCGCCGCACTGGCGCAAAGCCATCGGGTGCGAGTGCACCGCGTGCACGTCGGCCAGCGTGGCGCCGGGCAGGGCCAGCAGGTGTTGGTGAATGGGCAGGTACACCTCGCCGGTGATAGTGAGGTTGGCCCGCTCTAGCAGTAAATAATTAGGCAAAATGCTGCCGGCCAACGAATTCTCCATGGCCATGAGGGCGGCGTCGGCGCGGCCGTCGGCTACCTGGGCCACCACTTCGCCAAAGGTGGCGCAGAAGTTCAGGGCCGCGGCGGCCCCGAAGTATTGGCGGGCCGCTACTTGGTGGAAACTTCCTTGAAAACCCTGGATGGCAACGCGCATGGCAATGGGGATGAAAAAACGACAATAAAAAAGGCCGCCGGAAGTCCGGGGGCCTTGCTGAGTTGGGTAGGTGTGCTGATTAATTAGCACCCGCAACGGCAGGCCCGGTCCTTCTTAAAAAAGAAGAAGCCGCGGTAACCGAAATAATAAAAAACGGGGGCAGTGTGCATCGAAGTAGAGAAAACTAGGCATTAAAAAAGCGCCTCCCGAAGAACGAGCGGCGCTAGCGGTAGGCTACGAAGCGGCTCGTTCTACGCGGCGGCGTAGAAGAAATAAAAGCCAAAAAAGTAGCTGGTGCGGGGCATGTGGTGGCGGGTTTGCGGCGGCAAGTTGCGGGCGGATACCGGAAAATCCTAGCAGATGAAGAAAAAATATTGCCACCGGGGCCCTAACTAACTGGCGTTAGTACAGCTTTTTCCGCCAAAGATTCTACTTTCACGGCATGATAAAAGCACCTCTTCGCGCCAGCTTGGCGGCCACGGCGCTGGCCCTAGCCAGCTGCGCCGGCAGCGCCCCGGCCACCACGGCGGTGGCCCCGCCGGCCGCCAGCCCCACCACGCCGCCCGCTGCGCCCGCCCCTAAAGGCGTGGGCCTCGACGTGGCCGACCTCGACCGCACGGTGGACGCGTGCGACAACTTCTACCAGTTTTCGGGTGGCAATTGGCTCAAGAATAACCCGCTGCCCGACTATGCCTCGCGCTGGGGCCCCCGCAACCTGCTTGGTGAGCGCACCCAGAAGCTGCTGCGCCAAATTCTGGAAGACGCGGCCGCCAACCGCAACGCGGCCCCGGGCTCGAACGCCCAAAAAGTGGGCGACTTCTACGCCGCGGCCATGGACACGGCGGCCATTGAGCGGGCCGGCCTGGGGCCCCTGCGGCCCGAGCTGGCCCGCATTGGGGCCCTGCGCGACCGGGCGCAGCTGCCCGCGCTCATCGCGCACGAGCACGAGCTGCAAACGGGCGTATTCTTCCGCGGTGGGGTGCAGGTAGACGAGAAGAACACGACCCGCTACGTGGTGCAAATGGACCAGGGCGGCCTCACGCTGCCCGACCGCGACTACTACTTCAAGGACGACGCGCGCACAGCCAAGGTGAAGGCCGCGTACCGCGCGTATATGACGCAGGTGTTTGGCCTGCTGGGCGATAAGCCCGCCGAAGCGGCCCGCGACGCCGCGGCCGTGGAGGGCATCGAAACCCGCTTGGCCAAGGGCTCGCGCACCCGCGTGGAGCTGCGCGACCCGCAGGCCAACTACAACCAGATGGCCCTGGCCGCAGCCCAAAAGCGCTACCCCGCCCTCAGCCCCGCGCGCCTGCTGGCGGCCCAGCAACTGGGCAAAGCGCAGGAGGTGATTGTGGGCCAGCCAGCCTTTTTCGACGAGCTGAACGCGGTGCTGAAAACCGAGCCGCTGGCCGACCTTAAGACGTACATGCGCTGGCACTTGGTGCGCTCGGTGGCCCCGGCCTTGCCCGCGGCCTACGCCGATGCGGCCTTCGCCTATAGCCAGGTGCTGACCGGCGCCAAGCAGCAGCCCGCCCGCTGGAAGCGCGTGCAAACCGCCACCGACCAGAACCTGGGCGAAGCCTTCGGGCAGCTCTACGTGGACCAGGCCTTTAGCCCCGCGGCCAAGCAAAAGGCCCTGGAAATGGTGAACAACGTGAAGGCCAGCATGGCCGAGCACATCCAAACCAACACCTGGATGAGCGCGCCCACCAAGGCCGAGGCCCTGAAGAAGCTGGGGGCCCTGCACGTGAAAATTGGCTACCCCGACGTGTGGAAGGACTACTCGCAGCTCGCCATCACCCGCGCCTCGTACGTGCAAAACCTGCTGGCCGCCCGCGCCTGGGACAGCCGCCAGGAGCTGGCGAAGTTTGGGGGCCCCATCGACCGCAACGAGTGGGGCATGACGCCCTCCACCATCAACGCGTACTACAACCCGCCGCTGAACGAAATCGTGTTCCCGGCTGGCTACTTGCAGCCGCCGTTCTTCGACCCCAAGGCCGACGACGCGGTGAACTACGGCGCCATTGGCGGGGTGATGGGCCACGAAATGACCCACGGCTTCGACGACCAGGGGCGCCAGTACGACGCCCAGGGCAACCTGCGCGATTGGTGGACGCCCGCCGACGCGGCCGAATTCACAAAGCGGGCGGCCATTGTGGGGCGCCAGTACGACGAGTTTTCGCCCCTCGATTCGGTGCACGTGAACGGCAAGCTGACGATGGGCGAAAACCTGGCCGACTTTGCCGGCCTCACCGTGGTGTACGGGGCCCTGGAGAAGCAATTGCAGCAGCGCTACGGCACCGGGCCCCGGCCCAACTTCGACGGCTTCACGCCCGAGCAGCGCTTCTTTCTGAGCTGGGCCCAGCTGCGGCGCTCCAACATCCGGCCCGAGGCCCTGCGCCAGCAAATCCTTACCGACCCGCACTCGCCCGACCAGTACCGCACCATCGGGCCCATCATGAACATGCCGCAGTTCCAGGCCGCCTTTGGCTGCAAAGAGGGCAGCAAAATGACGCGCGCCACGGCCGACCGGGCCGTAATTTGGTAACCCATACGAACTTCTCAACCGCCACAAAGCGGGGGGGCCGGCGCAAGCTGTGGTCCCCGTTTTTTTATAACCGGGCATAATCGCGCAACCGATTGCCCAAAAGGGCGGAATTGAAAAATATTTATTCAGCAAGCCTTGGCTATCACAAACGGTTGGGATAACTATCGGAAACGTTTTTGCTTGATTATGAATGGATTATTTGAGTAAAATGATTGGTTGGCGCGTAACAAAAGTTCTAGAATTCCCATTAGGAATTCTAGAAATAGGGCTTTGCAGCCTACAATCCAACCCGTTTTTTTCACATAATTTTCTTTCCGATGAGAATACCTCAACGCATTTTACTGGCACTAGCAACAGCGTTTGGTATCCATTGCACTGCCTGGGCCCAGAACGCCCCGGTGGTGGTGGAGGCTGAAGCCGGCACCTCGGCGACGCCCACCGTGACCGGCGCTACCGCCGGCGACTGGGCGGCCCGCACGGTGGCCGCCGCCGGCACCACTCCGGCCATTACCTACGTGACTTCGCTGACCGACGTGGCGGCCTACACCGCCAACGGCGGCGTCGGCGGCGGTGCCCCCGCTACTGACGCCCGGGTGCTTACCTACACGGTCACGTTTCCGGGGGCGGGCAGCTACGATTTGTACGCCCGCATGCGGGTGGGCGCGGGCGGGGCCAGCGACGACAGCTACTTCTACGCCAACGCCTTCGGGGCCAAAAGCGCGACGGCGCCGGCCGATTGGGTGACGGCCAACGGCCTCAACAACGTGGGCTACGTGGCCGGTAGCGGCTTGGCTGTGGACGGGGCCGGCGGCAGCGGCACCGGCGTGTGGAAGTGGGTGAACATGTCGAAATTCATCGTCAACGGCAGCGCGGCCACGTCTTTCACGGTGGCGGCCGGGGCCCTCACCCAAACCTTCCAGATTGGGGCCCGCGAGGACGGGCTGGACCTCGACAAATTCGTGTTTGGCCAAACCGGGCGGTTCTTCACCGTCACGAACCTCGACGCTGGCACCCAGGGCTCGGCCACGGCCCCGGTGGCCTTTGTGCCCAGCGGCCCGGCCCTGGCCACAGGCAAGGGCAAGTACCTGGGCAGCGCCTACAGCACGGCCCAGTCGCTGTACTTCGATAAGTACTGGAACGCGGTGACGCCCGAAAACGGCGGCAAGTGGGGCAGCGTGGAAAACACCCGCGGCACCTACAACTGGGCCGACTTGGACAGCGCCTACAACCGGGCGGCGAAAATCGGCGGCGTTTTCCGGCTCCACACCCTCATCTGGGGCGCGCAGCAGCCCGCGTGGCTGCCCGCCCTGTCGAGCGCCGACCAGCTGGCGGCCATCAATGCCTGGTTTGGGGCCCTGGCCACTCACTTCGCGGGCAAGAAAATTGACTTCATCGACGTAGTGAACGAGCCCATCCACACGCCCCCGACGGGACTGGTAACGGTGGGCTCGCCCGCAAACCCGACGGGCAGCGTCGACCCGACCGGGGGCGCGTACATCAACGCGCTGGGCGGCACCGGCACCACGGGCTACGACTGGATCATCACGTCCTTCCAGCTGGCCCGCCAGTATTTCCCCGCCGCCAAGCTGGTGCTCAACGAATACAGCATCGTGAACGATGGCAACTCGGCGGCCAAGTACGTGACGATGATCAACTTGCTGAAAACTCGCAACCTCATCGACGGGGTGGGCCTCCAGGGCCACGCCTTTTCCACGGGGGGCACGCCGGCGGCCACCATCACCGCCAACCTGAACACCGTGGCCGCTACCGGCGTGCCGCTCTACATCACGGAGTACGACTCCGACGGCCTCACCGACGCCGCCCAGCTGGCCGAGTACCAGCGCGTGTTTCCGTTGTTTTGGGAGTATCCGGCCGTGAAGGGCGTCACGCTCTGGGGCTTCCGCGTGGGCCACTGGCGCACTGCCCAGGGCGACAACCTCGTGAACGCCGACAACACCGAGCGCCCGGCCCTGGCCTGGCTGCGCACCTACGTGCAGGGCACGGTGCTGGCCGCCAAGCCCAGCAGTGCGGCCAGCGCCGGCATTTTTGCCTACCCCAACCCCGCCACGGGCGGCCGCGCCTCGCTGAGCCTGCCCGCCAGCTTCGGCCAGCAGGCCGTGGAGGTGGCCCTCATCGACGCCCTGGGCCGGGCCGTGCTGCGGCAGTCGCTGCCCGCCGCGGCCGGCGGCACCGTGCGGGCGCTGCCGCTGCCCGGCGTGGCCCCGGGGCCCTACACCGTGCGCGTGCAAACGGCCACTGGCGCGTTCAGCCAGCGCCTGTTTGTGCAGTAAAACTGCCCGGGCCTGCATAACAACGGGGGAGCCGGCCATGCGCCAGCTCCCCCGTTTTCTTGTAGCCCTAATGCCGGGTAGCGCCCCTGGGGGCCCTGGCTACCCGTTCCAGGTGCCGAACTTGCCGAGCTGGTAATCCTGGTAGGCTTGCTGAATTTCGGCTTCGGTGTTCATCACGAAAGGGCCGTAGGCGATTTTGGGTTCCTTGAAAGGCAGGGCGTGGCCGAGCAGCAACACGCTGTCGGTGAGGGCTTCCACGGTGAGCTTGTCGCCGTCGTGGTTGAATTCCAGGAGCTGGCGGGCCTGGGTATCGGTGCCGTTGGCGCGCAGCTGGCCGGCCACGGTGTAGAAGAACACGGTGCGCGCCGCCGCGATGGGCAGCGTCAGCCGGGCCCCGGCCGCAAAGTCGAGCCAGGCCAGCTGCACGTCGGCCAGGGTGTCCACGGGCCCCGCCGTGCCGGCCCACTCGCCCGATACGGCGTGGACGGTGACGCCATCGGCCGCCTCGACCGTCGGTATTTCGCTGGCTTGCAGGCCGGTGTAGCGCGGGGCGGTCATTTTGTGGGCGGCCGGCAGGTTCACCCAGAGCTGCAAAATCTCCAGGGGGCCCCCGGTCTCCTTGAACTCGTCGGACGATACTTCGGCGTGGATGAGCCCGGAGCCGGCCGTCATCCACTGGATGCCGCCGGCCCCGATCACGCTCTCGTGGCCGCTGCTGTCTTTGTGCAAAATGTCGCCCTTGAGAATGAACGTCACCGTTTCGAACCCGCGGTGCGGGTGCGGGCCGAAGGGCAGGCCCTGGTTGCGCGGCCGGTACACCTGGGGCCCGTGGTGGTTGAGGAACAGAAACGGGTCGACGTAATCGACCGAATTGGTGGGCAGGGCGCGGTAGGTCAGCAGGTCGGCAATGGGCGCGCTCACGGCCCGGTGCTGCTGCCGCACGGTGCGCAGGGATGGAATCATAGCTGGAAAGAAAGGGTAGAAAAAGCAACGGCGCGGGGCCCCGGGGCCCCGCGCCGTTGGCGCGGAAAGGAAAGGCGGGGCAAAGCTACGCCGGTTCCTCGGCGGGCGCGGGGCCCCGGAAGGCGTCGGTTTTGCCCACGCCGGCGGTCAGCTTCACGGGCCGGTTTTCCTTCGCCGACTGGTAGATGGCTTCCATGATGCGCTGGTCCTGGAGGCCTTCTTCGCCGGGCGTGTAGGGCGTTTTGTTGTCGCGCACACACTCGGCCATGTGGTCCATTTCGAGGGCGAATTGCTGCTTGGCGGGGTTGCTGGGGATTTCGTTCACCTGCTTGCCGTTGGGGGCGTGCACCAGCTCCTGCTTCAAGCCCTTGTAGGGGAAGGCGGGGTCCATTTTAATAGTGCCGGTTTCGGCGTGCACGGCGTAGCTCTTGGCGTTAAACGAGCCGTAGCCCGTCATGCACTGCGAGATAACGCCGCTCGGGAAGCGCAGCGTAAAGCTCACGTTCTCCTCAATTTCCTTGAAACGGTCGTCGCCCGGCGTGCTGTAAATCTGGGCACTCACCTCGTTGGGCTCCTCGCCCAGCAAAAAGCGCGTGGTGTTGAGGCAGTACAGGCCCACGTCGGGCAGCGAGCCGCCGCCAGCCAGGGCTTTTTTGTGGCGCCACTGCTGGTCGTGGGCCTGGTTCTGGCAGTTCATCATCTGGATGAGCTTGGTTTTGCCGTAAGTTTTGTCGCGCACCATTTTCATGGCGGCCCGGTTCAGGGGCTCGTACTGAATGCGGTAGGCAATCATCAGCTTCTTGCCGGCCTTGTTGCAGGCGGCAATCATTTCCTCGCACTCCTTCACCGAGTTGGCCATCGGCTTTTCGCACAGAATGTGCTTGCCGGCCTTGGCCCCGCGCAGGGTAAACTCGTGGTGCATCGAGTTGGGCAGCACGATGTAAATGACCTGCACCTCGGGGTTGTCCTTTAGTTTATCGTAGGTCTGGTACGAGTAGCAGCTGCTGGGCTTGATGCCGTACTGCTTGGCGGCCTTGGCCATTTTGTCGGGGTCGCCGCTCACCAGGGCCACGGCCTTGGCGTGCTTGCACTGCCCGAAGGCGGGCAAAATTTCGGCCAGTGTGAGGTGGCCCAGGCCCACAATGGCATAGCCCACGCGCTGGTCGGGCGCGTCGGGGTTGGGGAAGGGGCCGGGCTTGGGGTCGGTGGGGGCCTCCAGCGGTGGCAGCTTGATGTCGAGGTCGCCGCTGGCGCTGGGGGCCTGGGTGCCGAAGCCGCTCAGGTCGGCCGCCTCGGCGGTGGCCAGGGGCAGGGCCCCCGCCACGGCGGTGGCCAGCAGGCCGCGGCCGGCGTGGTGGATGAACTGGCGGCGCGAGGCGGCCGGGGCGCCCAGGGCGGGGGCGTCGGCCCCGGGCACGAAGGCCGGGGCGGAAGATTCTTGGAACATAACGCGAATAGATGGGACGGTAGCGGCTTGGCTGTACGTACCGCCCCGGGGGTAGCGTTGCTACGGCCGCGCTTGGGGGCCCCATTTCCGCGCCGGGGCCCTACTTCTTGGGCCGGGCGTAGCGCGCCTCAATGGCCACGGGGTAGTGGTCGGAGGGTGTTTTGCCGCCGCCGTAGGTGTCCGTCAGGATGCCATAGCGGGCCACGGTGAAGGCCGGGCTCAGGAAAATATGGTCGATGCGGGCGTCGGACTTGGCGCGGGAGTTGAAGTCGTTAAACGTGCCGTTGGGCGCGTACACCAGGGCGGCCGTGGCGTAGGCGTCCTTCAGCCGGCCCGAGGCGTTGATGAGCGCGTAGCTCTCGTCGCGCTGGTCCACATTAAAGTCGCCGCTGAGTATGGCGGGCGTTGCCCCGGCCAGGGCCTGCACCCGGGCCAGAATCAGCTTGGCACTCTCGCGGCGGGCCACCACGCCGATGTGGTCGAAGTGGGTGTTGAAAAAGTAGAATACGAAGCCCGTGCCCCGGTCGCGGAACTGGCCCCAGGTGCAGATGCGCGGCAGTGCGGCGTCCCAGCCTTTGCTGACTACGGCGGGCGTGGGCGAGAGCCAGAACGTGCCCTGCTTGAGTAGCTCAAACTTGGCCGTTTTGTAGAAGATGGCCGAGTACTCGCCGGCCTCCTTGCCGTCGTCGCGGCCCACGCCCACGTGGCCGTAGCCGGGCAGGGCCCCAGCCAGGTCCTGCAGCTGGTTGCGCAGTACCTCCTGGGTGCCGAAAAGGTCGAAATCCTGGAATTTGATGAGGCCCGCCAGGTACGGCAGCCGCTTGTGCCAAGCGTTGGCCGTGTCCTGCTTGTTGTCGTAGCGGATGTTGTAGGTGGCCAGCTTCAGGGTTTGGGCCCCCAGCGGGCCGGCCAGTGCGCACAGCACAAGCGCGGCCAGAAAAACCTTTTTGAACATGGGCAAGCGGAAAAAGCAGGGTGAAAGCAACCGGCAATAGGGCCCCCAGCGGGCCGGGCAAAGGTATTGCCCGCCGCCGCTACCGTTGAACATGGCTGCCCTAGCCGGCCGCTTGGGGCTCCGCCGCAACCGCCGCGGCGCAATCGGGGTAAAACCGGGGACACCCGCTCCGGCCACCCCCGGCCGTGGGGCCCCAAACCATCGGCTGGGGCCCTGGGTTGTTTGTCCTTACCCCCATTCCCCATGCCTTCCCTCTTCGATTCCTTCGCCCTGCGCGGCGTCACCCTCAAAAACCGCCTCGTGGTGTCGCCCATGTGCGAGTACAGTAGCGTCGACGGCTTCGCCAACGACTGGCACCTGGTGCACCTGGGCAGCCGGGCGGTGGGCGGCGCGGGCCTCATCATCAGCGAGGCGGCCGCCGTGTCGCCCGAGGGCCGCATCACCCCCGACGACCTCGGCATTTGGAAAGACGAGCACGTGCCGTTCCTCAAGCGCATCAACGACTTTATCGCGGCCCAGGGCAGCGTGCCCGGCATCCAGCTGGCCCACGCCGGCCGCAAGGCCAGCACCTACACCAGCTGGAAGGGCAGCGGCGCCGTGCACGTAACGGCCGGCGGCTGGCAGCCCGTGGGCCCCGGCACCGAGCCCTTTGCCGACGACTACCCGCGGCCGGCGGCGCTGGATGCGGACGGCATCCAGAAGGTGATTGCCGATTTCCGGGCCGCCACGGTGCGGGCCCTGGCGGCGGGCTTCCAAATCATTGAGATTCACGCCGCCCACGGCTACCTGCTCCACGAGTTCTACTCGCCCCTCAGCAACCAGCGCACCGACGAGTACGGCGGCTCGTTCGAAAACCGCATTCGCCTGACGGTGGAAGTGGTGCGCGCCGTGGGGGCCCTGCTGCCCAACCACTTGCCGCTGTTGGTGCGCATTTCGGCCACCGACTGGACGGAAGGCGGCTGGACCATCGAAGACTCGGTGGCGCTGGCCAAGGTGCTGAAAGCAGAAGGCGCCGACCTCATCGACACGTCCACGGGCGGCAACGTGCCCCACGCCAAAATCCCGAGCACGCCCGGCTACCAGGTTGAGTTTGCCGAGCGCATTCGCCGCGAGGCCGACGTGGCCACCGGGGCCGTGGGCCTCATCACCACCGCGGCCCAGGCCGAAGAAATCGTGGCCAGCGGCCAGGCCGACCTCGTGCTGCTGGCCCGCGAAGAACTGCGCGACCCCTACTTCCCCCTGCACGCCGCCCACGAGCTGGGGGCCGACATGGCCTGGCCCGTGCAGTACGAGCGCGCCAAGCCGCGCCGGTAGGGCCCCCAGAAACGAGTTAAAAGGTAAAGGAGAAGCGCTAAAAGACAGCAGTGCCTTTTAACGCTTCTCCTTTACCTTTTAACTCATTTGACGACGGCCTGCGTGAGCCAGCTCACGGCCTCGGCCTCGGTATCGAAGGTTTTATAGGTGTTGCCCAGCTCGCGCGCGGCCATGGTGAGGCGCGTCATACTCACGCGGGCGAAGGGGTTTTCGGCCAGTAGCACGGCCCCGTAGCGGTAGCTGCCCTCGCGGATGGCGCGGGGCAGCCACTCGCCCACCAGCCAGGCGCGCTCGGCGTCGGAGTAGGGCACCATCTTGCGCTGGTCGATAAGCATTTTGCCCCAGCCCCGCCGCACCATGGCTTGCAGCGCGTGCGTAAGCAGTGCCCGGAAGGCCATTTCATCGCGCGGGGTGGCATAGTAATCGAGCCGCAGGTAGTTCATGGGTTCTTCCCAAATGCGCCCCACGGCGTTTTCAAAATATACAGAGCGAGCAGCCATTGAGCAGAAAAAAGGGAAGGTCCAACCCGCCCGTTTGCGCTAAACTGCAAATAGACGGTCGAGGTTGCAGCAGGCCTGCTAGGGCCCCTGGTGAATGACGGCCGCCACGTTGGTGAGGTCGTCGTAGTCGGGCGTTACCACGCCCCGCCCCGGGTTGTCGAGGTCGCGGATGGTGGTGACGAGCACAGCCACCGTGGCCACAAATACAATAGGAATGAGTGGATTAGGGTAATCTTGGAAACGGTTCATGAAGCCGATCATTAGGCACATGCCCAGCGAGAGCACCACCAGCGCCACCAGAATGGTACGCGGCGTGCGCTCACGAAACGTGTAGAGCAGGGCGAAATAATTGGTGTTTTTGGTGGCCGCCAGCGCCAGCAGTTGCTCCACCACGGGGCGGTCGGTGGGGGCCCCGGCCAGGTGCACCAGCAGGCTAGTGTCGAAGGCGCGGTTGAGCGAGTCGGCGCGGTGCACCAGGCGCAGGCACTCGGCGGCGTTGGGGGTAGGGTGGGCCAGTTGGTCGCGCAGCGACGCCAGCAGGTAGGCCCGCACCCGGGCCCGCAGCGCGGGCGGGTACAATTGGCTTTGGCGGTACAGGCCAGAAATGCTGCTGGCCTCGGCGTGCACCGTGGCGTCGCGGGCTTTCACGGCCGCGCCCGAGGCCACCAGCGTGAAGGAAAGTAGCAGCCCGAACATGCCGAAGATGCCGCCCTCTACCCCAATTGGCTTCCATACGCGCCCGCGGCGCAGGTACCAGCGCTCGGCCGCCCAGCCGCCCAACCACACGGCCAGGCCCAGCCCCACAGGGTAGGCCAGAGTGGCCCAGTACGAATCGACGACGGCCAGCCAGGCGGAAGCAAGCAAGGGAAGCAGCATAAGCAGGCCGCAAAGAAACGAGCCCTTGTTGGTACGCCGCGTGAAGGGCGGCGGCCGGCGGCGCTACTTTTGGGGCCCCACTGCCCGCCGCCCGTGCCCATGAAACCGTCCCGCAAACCCGTTGTGCTGCGCCCGCCCACCCGTTTCCCCGCCGACCAAGTGGTGGAGCGCTGGGACGCCCGCCGCCTCCTAGCCGAGGGCACCGAGTTTGAGCAGTTCCACTTCATCGGCGGCGACTTTGGCGGAGCCGACCTGAGCCGCATGCGTTTCATCGACTGCCGCTTCGAGCGCTGCAACTTGGCCGCGGCGCAGCTCACCCAAACCGCCCTGCAAAACGTGGCCTTCGACGGCTGTAAGCTGCTGGGCGTGCCCTTCGGGGCCTGCCGCGACCTGTTTTTCGGCGTGCACTTCGACCACTGCCAGCTGCGCTACGCCACCTTCGGGGGCCGCAAAATGCCGGCCACCCGCTTCGCCCACTGCACCCTCGACGAGGCCGACTTCACCAACGCCGACCTCACCGGGGCCCTGTTCGCCGATTGCTCGCTGGCCGGCACCGTCTTCCACGACACCCAGCTAGCCGGGGCCGATTTCCGCACCGCCACCGGCCTCGCCCTCGACCCCGAAGCCAACAACCTTCTAGGAGCCCGCTTCGCCCTCGCCAGCCTGCCAGGGCTGCTGGAAAAGTACGGGCTGGTGGTGGAGTAAGGGAGGCTTGTCTGGGTTGGGAACAGCTTTTTAAAAGACTTTGTAAAATACTGCCAGCACCTGCCCATTGTTCAGCGCCTTGGAATACTACTGCTTTGCCGCAGTGCACGATGCGATGGGTGCAATTGACGCAATATTGTCCTTTGCAGTACTAGCTGGCGTTACTGCGCTCCCCTCAACCAAGGCAGTGGGATGGAAATAGATATAGATAAACCCCTTTTTTCGTATTCAACCGGTCCTAGCTAGTGCATATTGCCCAAAAACGTAATAGCATAATGCTAGGCGCAACTAATCTTTTTGCCCCATTTAGCTGGGGTTATTCAGCACAATAAAACACCTAATAGGGCCGTGCTTACCACAAAGCAATTTCTCATTCTGTAGGCGGCTTTGCCCGAAAGGATTGCAACTGCCAAGTAGAAAACCCTTTACTTTGTAGATAGAACAAGTACGCATTAGACTTATTTTAAGTCTAATCATGGAATATAACCAGATAAATAAACAAAAAATACAATTCGGTATGCGTAAATTACTACAGAGAAGTATTCTCTTTTTGCTGCCTCTTTTCGTCGCCTGCGGCCCGACCAGAAACTTGGTCTACTTCAGTGATTTGAAGGGCAATGAGAACTACAAAACGACCATTGAGAACAATTCGGAAGTCAGGATACAAACTAATGATCTGTTAAGTATTAGGTTAACGAGCTTAAACCCAGAGTCGAACGCGCTATTCAACCGCGGTGTCATTCAATCAAGTACTAACGCGTTAAATACTGATACCGGGCCTTCTGAAGGGTACTTGGTCGACAAAGACGGCTTTGTAAACTACCCAGTGCTAGGTAAAGTACAGCTTGCCGGCCTAACAAGGGAAGAAGCAATAAGCAAGATGACGACCCAGATTCAACAGTTTGTTAAATCTCCAATCGTAACAATTCAGCTTCTAAATTTTAAAATTACAGTGATCGGGGAGGTTAATAAGCCTTCCACTTTTATAGTACCAGCCCAACGCATTAATATTTTGGAGGCATTGGGCCTGGCCGGCGATATGACTCCTTACGGGAAGCGGGAGAATATTCTGTTGGTAAGGGAGAAAGACGGGGTTCGTAGCACCACGCGACTTAACCTTAATGATAAGGAATTATTGAATTCCCCTTATTTTTATCTGCAGCAAAATGATGTAGTCTACATTGAGCCAGACCGGCTAAAAGAGGTGCAAGCGAGCACCAATACCCGGACGATTACTATCACTACAATGGCGATTTCCATTTTAGTGGCACTGATATTTAACTTTCAAAATATTTTTAAATAATAAGATGAGCTACTCAGATAAAAATCTTGATTCCCTGAATACAGGAGAACTGGATCAGCAGAATAATCGATTTGCTCTATCAAAGTACCTTCATTACTGGTATCTTTTTCTGCTTAGCCTGATCATATGTGTAACAGCCGCTTTCTTATTCATACGCTATGCTACTCCGCAGTATAGCGTAAGCGCGCTCTTGATGATAAAAGACAAAAAAGATAATAATACACCAGTTAAGAACGAGCGATTCAGTGATTTTAATGATGCCAACGCATCAAAGAATATCGATAATGAAATTATAATTTTAAAATCTGCCAGCTTGATGCAGAAGGCATTGGAAGAGCTTTCGCTCAATGCCAGCTACTATGTAAAGGGCCGGGTTCGCAACCAAGAAGTTTATCAGTCAGAATTGCCTTTCAAGCTAATTATCAGCAAGCTGGATTCTACTGCTTTCGATAAAACAGTTGTTATTTATCTCAAAAGTGGCAATTCGTTCGACTTAGAAGAGAATAAGCAAAGAGCCACTTATCAGTTTGGTCAGCTGATCCACAAGAAATACGGTGAATTCACCGTAGTAGCGGCATCAGACCAACTGCCGTCGCAAACGGTAAAGCCGATTATTATTAAATTCCATGATATTCGTAAGCTAGCTGCCGATTATTCTAAAAAATTGGCCGTTACGATGGTCAATAAGCAGTCAAGCGTACTATCGCTCAGCATGACCGATGCAGTGCCCGCGAAAGGCAAGGATATCTTGAATAAGCTTATCGAGGTGTACGATGAGGAGGCAATGAATGATAAAAATTCTATTGCATCCAATACCATTGCCTTTATTGACGACAGACTTAAGTACCTGGGTGCGGAAGTATCAAACGTTGAGAAAAAGGTTGAAGAGTTTAAGCAAAAGAACCAAGTAGCCGATGTCACGTCCCAAATCAATCAGTCGTTAGAAGAGGCAAGCGGCTACAATAAGCAAGTATCGGAATACGGCGTTCAAATAGATGTGCTGGAATCTATAGAGAAATACATAAGCCAAACCGACAACCAGCAACAGTTGATCCCGGGCACACTCAACGTTCAGGACCCAACCCTTTCCGGCCTCATTGCAAAGTTTAACGAGTTGCAGCTAGACCGCGAAAGGATGCTGCGCACTGCGCAAGCCAGCAACCCAGTTGTGGTAAGCATGACGGAGCAGGTCAATAACTTGCGAGTGAACATCGTCAAAAACCTCGAAAGTGTAAAAAATGGTTTGCTCGCTTCCCGCAGAACTTCACAATTGAAGTCTGGTCAATTTGGTGCCAGAATACAGCGCGTACCTACCATTGAGCGGGGCCTGGAAGCTATTAGTCGGCAGCAGGATCTGAAGCGGGCTCTGTACTTGTATCTGCTGCAAAAGCGAGAAGAAGCGGCGCTTTCCCTCGCTGCTACAGTTTCTAATTCCCACGTTATCGATCCGGCCACAGCAGGAGATGACCCGATAAGCCCGCAGAAGCCAGCAGTTTTATTAATTGGATTAATGCTGGGCTTGGGGCTGCCTTTTGCCTTCGTGTACATCAAAGACATGATGAACGACAAGGTGCAGCTGCGCAGGGACGTAGAGTGGGCAACGTCTGCTCCAATTTTGGGCGAGCTAGTTCATAGCAAGTCGCAGGAGGCGGTAGTGATGTCAAAAGATAATCGCTCGCCACTGGCTGAAATGTTCCGCCTCATCCGGGCTAACTTTCAATTTGCTACAACTGGCAAAACAAATAAGGTGATTTTGATTACCTCGAGCATGAGTGGAGAAGGAAAGTCATTTTTCAGTCTCAATATGTGCGCAAGCTTGGTGTTGGCAAATAAGAAGGTCTTGTTGATCAATATGGATTTGCGGAAATCAAACGGAATTGCATCAGGGGTAACTAACAAGGGCGTTACGGATTACTTGGTTTCTGATACGGTTTCGGTTGATGACATCGTGCAAGAGTCATCGGATGTTCCGGGCCTGTATGTTATCACCTCGGGGCTTCTGCCGCCAAACCCAGCTGAGCTGATGATGAGCAATCGGGTGCCGCAACTGCTGAACATACTGAAGGAAAGCTTCGACCACATCATCATTGACTCAGCTCCAGTTGGGCAGGTTGCCGATGTGTTTGCACTAGCCCCCTATATTGACGCTACGATCTATTTGGTTAGATACAACATCACTTATAAAACCCAATTAGATATTGTTAACAGAATTATGTCTGATAATAAATTAAGTCGGGTAATGCTCGTGCTTAATGATGCAAAGAAAAACAATTCGCAAGGCTATGGTTATAATTATGGCGAGGTCGAAGTCAAAAATAAAAAGGACTTGGTCTAATTATTTATTTTACTCTCGGTATCAAAAGTTTGAATCTTAAAATACGTTTTCCTTATTGCCTATGTCAACAACATCGCGCCTAATATCTGGAAGTGCCGCATCCTGGGCACAAATAGGCGTCACGATGGTGTCCCAGATAGTTTTGGTGCCGTTGTATCTCTCCCATTGGAGTGTAGAAACTTACGGGATCTGGTTGGCTATCCAGGCTCTAGTAAGCGTCATGTCAACTATCGATTTTGGGCATCAGGAATTTCTTGGCTATGAGTTTCTGCGCATCGGACGTGATAATCGGGAAGAATTAAGTAAATACATCTGGTCTGGAATAAGCGTAGGATTGCTGATTAGCGTAGTTCAGATTCTATTGATCCTGGCTTTCCTCGCTTTGGGTGTGTTGCCTACGCTACTAGGTAAGCTAGAAGTAAAAAATACTATTCTCCTGCATGAAGCAGGCTTGGTGTTATTGCTTCAAGGTATTACGTGGCTCATCAGTACGAGCATTACGGGATTGCTTTTTAGGGCCCTTGCTCCATTCGGATACTATCCCCGCATGATTTGGTGGGGGTTGATTGGGTATGTAATCACTGCCTTGGCGCCCATAATAGCTGTCGTATCGGGTGGCACATTGCTCACTGCCGGTATTGTTGCGGCTATCGCTTCGGTAGTTGTCAGCTTGCCTGTGTATATGGATTTGTTTCGATTACTTCGAAAAGAACAGATTCATTTTGCGCGGCCATCCATCAGATTAGGGTATCAGAATTTTATTCGGTCGCTGGCAATATCTGGTAAAGGCCTTTTAGAAAATGCCCGCCAGCAAGGCGCTCGTCTAGTAATGTCGCCATTGGCAGGGGTTGCCGGATTAACCGCTTTCTCCACCATGAGAACAGGGGCTAACGTTTCTTTACAAGGCCTTAATACTGTCATTAACCCATTGATGCCAGAATTAATGCGTTTTCTGCACCAGCGCGACCAGGCACGTAGCGAAGCTGCATTTGGTACTGTTTGGTTTGTATTGGTAGCAATCATGGCACCCGCCATGGTAGTGCTACAGGCGATGATTGAACCGCTGTATTTAATGTGGACCAGAGGGCAAATTCCATTTGACCCGTTGCTTTTTGCCACACTTTCGTTGAGCGTTTTAGTTTATGCTGCTGCACAGCCAGCAATTGCAGTTGTTAAGGGAAATAATATATTAAAAGCCCAGCTGGGACTATCGGCATTAGCTGCCGTAATTGTAGTTGGAGGGATATTTGTTTTTGTGCCTATGTTGGGCATATTGGGTGGCGGAATTTCATTGCTGCTCGCTGAAGTTGCTGCCATGCTTGGCTACAAAATAATGGCCCAGCGATGGTTGCAGGCAAACGGCCTGGCATGGCCTCGGCACCATTTCTTTATTGCTCTCACTTCAGTCGTAATTGCTACGGCCTCACTAGGGGCAATGGTGTGGTTGCCAGGAGCAAAATGGCTCATCGTTTCCGGGGCTTTACTCTTGCTGTATGCAAATCTTTGGCGCTATTGGCAGGCTTTGCCCTTGTTAGCAACACAGCATGCTTTGCGCATAGTAAGTGCCCTTCCCGGATTCAAAAGATTATATTCAGCTGATAAATAATAGGCAATAAAAATAATTTATATATAATCAATTGCTTTTATTGGGAATATTACAATGTACAATTCGCACGTGAGGAGCATGATGAGCAAGGAATATTCATCAGCGGAAAATATGACTAGGGGTAAGAACGGGGCTGATAATGCATTCATTTTTAATGTAGTGCGGTGGTCGTGGATGGCATTGGCAATGGCTTGTACCTTTCAATGCTTGCTATTTATCTCGATCACAAACATTACTGCAATTATCAGCATTGTTTTCGCCTGGATAGTAGCTACTAAAGTATTCATGCGCCCCGGCATGCTCAGGAGCCATCCATTGTCTGCATTCCTTATTATCGGGTTCATAGCAACTCAATTCTACTTCCCCTTGCTCTTCACTACGCTCGAAGGCAAGCCGGTTATATTTAATTTAGAGTTTCCGTATCAAGTATTTTTCCACTCTACAGCTTCGCTGTTAGTGCTGGTGATAAGCCATACGCTTTATCGTATACTTATTAATCAACCTTTAAGTACTCCTTCGTCTTGGCTTAATAAGATAGGAATTTTTTCGCCTCCTGTTGATTTACAACTCTGGTTGATGGGTTTTGTAGGCCTTGGGGCTACGGTTTATGTCTATTTACTTTCTCCTAATATCGGATGGGAGGTTTCGGGTGCTGCGTCTGATAAGGCAATTCAAGGATTGATACCTTTTTCTTATGCACCCTATTTTATTCCTTTTGGAGCATTATATGGTAATTTTAAGACCCCTAGTAAGCGGCTTGTTCCCTTATTATTAATATTTACTGTATTGCTCTTTATTGTTAGTATTGGGCGTAATAGTCGTGGTGCGTTTATGTTAGGCTTCACTTCTGTGGGATTTACTTATGCCTTAGGTTTATTACTTGGTGTTTTTAAGCCGCAGATTTTTACTGTAAAAAACTTAATTATTGCAGCAATAGCGTTTTTAGTTGTCACTGGGCCCATTGCTGATTTGGGCACTGCAATGGTTATTATTAGGGGTCAGCGCAATAAAATATCAAACGCAGAACTTATTGACCTGACTTTGCAGGCGTTTGGTGACAAGCAGGCGATTAAGGCCCGCCGATTAGAAGATAATCAGGAGCAAGGAGATTGGGATGAGCGCTACCTGGATAATATCTTCACTGCTCGATTTTCAAATTTAAAATTCAACGATGCTAGCATCGCTCAGGCTAATAAAATCAGTGATCAGAATGATGGCATGCTGCAATATTCGATCAAATATGTTTTAGGAACATTGCCTGGGCCGATACTTACTGCATTGAATGTAGATGCAGACAAAGACGCAGTATATGCAGTGTCTTTTGGAGACTACCTATATGCCGAAGCTGGGGGCCCTGTAGAAGCCCTCGGAGGATTCCGTACTGGGCATTTCTCCGGTACAGGGATGGCTTCTTTTGGATGGTGGTATTTGCTTTTTCTAGGCGTCGGCATGTTTCCAGTGTATTGGTTGTTTGATAAGCTTGTTGTTAAAGTGAGTTTGCGTGATCTGCAATCAATGATTCCTGCTCCCAAGATAGCTATTCGGTTTAGCCTCTGTGGAATCTTGGCTCTTACATCAATATTTCAATTTTTACCCTCAGAGTCGGTAACCATAACGGCTACTTTTTTGATTCGGGGTTGGATACAAATGGTGTTGTTGTACGCTGTAATATTTTATGTCACAAAGATATTAGCAGGGATTTTTCAAAATAAGCCAAAACGTGTGCGCGCAATTCGGTAGAATAATTATTCTGCGCTTGCCCAGTGTAATAGCACTAAGCTCTCGATCTTCTGCATAAGAAATCAAACCTAACATTAAATCAATACTATGGCAAAGGTTTTATACATCGGTGATAGTAGCTCCAGCTCTACATCGGGGCACCGGGCAAATGCCTTAAAAAGGCTCAAACACGATGTGGATATTCAAGATCCGTATCAGGTATTTGCTGGCCCGCTAAATTCTCGCTTGCTCAGCCCTATCCATTACCGAACTGGGTACCGACTGCTGCAAAAGCCAATGG
This sequence comes from Hymenobacter nivis, assembly GCF_006439025.1. Lineage (GTDB taxonomy): Bacteria > Bacteroidota > Bacteroidia > Cytophagales > Hymenobacteraceae > Hymenobacter > Hymenobacter nivis_A. Next base: position 307,093 of record NZ_RCYZ01000005.1, on the reverse strand, counting down.
TACAATGGGTAAAGGGATTGGTGGGTTCTTCGCCCAAACCCGACGTGATATGGGTGGATAGCGGAGAGCTGCTGGGACCAGAATGCCTGAAGGTTTTGCGAGAATTTGGCTGCCCTATCATCCTTTACAACGTGGATGACCCGACCGGCAAGCGCGATGGCCGCCGCTTCGATATGCTTGTCAAGGCAATTCAAGCGTACGACTGCGTTGTGGTAGTGCGCCGGGAAACGGAAGAAGAGTGCAATAAGCTGGGCGCGAAACGCGTGATACGGGTGCTGCGCAGCTACGACGAAGAGGCCCACAAGCCTTTCGCGCACGTCAGCGACATTCCTGCCAAATACATTTCCGAAGTTGTCTTCATTGGCACTTGGATGCGGCACGAGAGGCGCGACGAGTTCTTGTTAGAACTACTTAACCAAGGCGTGCCGATCAGCATCTGGGGTGGCCGTTGGAAAAAGTCTCCCAACTGGGCGGCGCTTGAAAAAGTGTACTGCGGGGGAGCGTTAGGTGGCCGTGATTACGTAGCTGCCATACAAGGCTCTAAGCTCTGCCTGGGTTTGCTGTCGAAAGGAAATAGGGATTTGCACACGCAAAGATCTCTCGAGGTGCCGTTTGCTGGGGGGCTGCTGTGTGCTGAGCGCACTAGTGAGCACCAGGAAATATACCAAGAAGGAAAAGAAGCGGTATTCTGGTCGAGCGCTGCTGAATGCGCTGAAATCTGCAAAAAGCTATTGGCAGACGACACATTGCGGGAAGAGATTCGCCTGGCAGGTATGGCCAAGGTTAGATCGTTGAAGGTCGGTAACGAAGACATCTGCCGTCGTATTCTGGACGCAGTTCTGTAAAGCTCAATTATTAAATAAATTGACAGCTTTGAGTGGCCCGAAAGACAATGATGCGGCGTTAATGATTTTGTTTTTTGCATAAGTAAGCGGAGCTAATTGCTACGCTTGTGAGAGCATTTTTTGTGCAAGCCGACAGATTAATGGTTCTATCGGGCGGCTGGCTATTGGCTTGTTTTAATTCCTGTTAGCTAGTCCTGGAGGTAGTGCTATGCACGCTAAGTAATGCTTGCTTATGTGCACGCTTTGCACTGGTTCTTTTCCTGTGCTATCTGACTTTTGGCTGAATAGTGATAATTGTTGGGAAAGGTTGAGCCCGTATTTGTCGAGCTGTGCAATGGCAGTAGTATCATCCGATTTACTGCTCATTAAGGGCACACCATTTTCTTGAAATTGTAATTTATTGGCCTTTCAGCATTTAGGGTGCTGGTGCTGATGTTGATTTTGTTCTGATTATTTCAAATAATATGCATATCGTTTTCTTCGACCATCCTGCTTATTTGGAATACTTGAGCATACCCCGATTTACAAAAATGCTGGTCGATGGCATGGAGCAACGTGGGCATACGACGGAGGTTTGGAAGCCTACGCCCTATTTCCTGCGTTTTTCGGCTTCGAAGAAATATCAAAAATGGCTGGGCTACCTTGATCAATACCTGGTTTTTCCGGCCCAGGTGCGCAAGCGATTGAAACAGTTTGCTGCAGATACGCTCTTCGTATTTGCTGACCAAGCGCAGGGGCCCTGGGTGCCGCTGGTGGCCCACCGCCCCCACGTTATTCACTGCCACGACTTTATGGCCCAGCACTCGGCCTCGGGCAAAATATCGGAAAACCCCACGGGTTGGACGGGGCAGCAATACCAGAACTTAATCTACCGTGGCTATTCGCAGGGGAGAAACTTCATTTCTGTATCTGAGAAAACCAGGAAAGACCTGGAGGAACTGCTGCCAAAACCACCGAAAATTTCGGAGATGGTGTACAATGGCCTAAATAAAATTTTTAAGCCGTACGATCCATCAATTGCTAGGCAAGAGCTTGGAGACAAAATTGGATTAGCCCTGCAGCAAGGATACCTGCTGCATGTGGGTGGTAACCAGTGGTATAAGAACCGCCTGGGTGTGATAGAAATGTACGATGCCTGGCGCTCGACTTATAATTCGACGCTGCCTTTGCTTTTGCTCGGCGGGGCCCTGAGCCCCGAGCTGGCAGAGGTGGTTAGCCAATCCCGATACAAAGAAGATATTCACGTGATCGGGGGGCTTGATGATAAGTATGTGCATTTGGCGTATGCTGGTGCATCCGTTTTTCTATTTCCATCATTAGCCGAGGGTTTTGGCTGGCCCATTGCGGAGGCAATGGCTTGCGGAGCCCTTGTAATAACTACCGACGAAGCGCCCATGACGGAAGTGGCGGGAACTGCTGGGTTCCTGGTACGCCGCCGGCCACATCAGGCCGCTGCTGGCGAAGCGCAGTGGGCGGTAGAAACAGCGGTTACCTTAGAAAAGGTAGTGCGGCTAACTGGCCAGGAACGCGACGAGGCCGTCGCCGCTGGCTATGCCAATGCCCGGCGTTTTAACAGTGACAATGCCTTGGATAAAATCGAAAGCATCTACCTTAAAGCGCTTCAACAGGCTGGGTTTCCAAACAAATCCGAAACGGCGTAGCGCAGGGAAAGACAACGTTTGCTAGTGGCTTTTTGGGCTAATGCAAACGAAGGTTGAATAGGATGGGGACACGCCCCAGCAGCGCGACCGACTGGTGGCCGTGGGGGCCCCGCCGCGCTACTCAGCAAGTGCCACATCCCCCATGGTGTTGCAACTCTATTAGCAGCACAACATCATCTACGAAGCTGCTGAAACTGGTGGGCGCATAGGGCCCCAGTGGCGAACGATGAAAATATCGATTGGGGCCACGTTCATTAGCCGTGTTTAGCCAGCAGTGCATAGTAAGCCCGTTTTACATATCGTGAACGGTCGTTTACAGTATGTAAACTTTAGTTAAGAAGTTAACAATAAGTTATTTATGATAGTATTTCGTTCGTTTTGTTCCCTTTTGTTTCTGTTATGCTTGACTTCCTGTTTTGATGTAGTGACTTGGGAAACAGAGATTTATGGGCCTTATTATGTCGATTCTGACCCATCTGCTTCTTACAAAAGTCTGTTCTATCGCGGAGAGGATGGGCTTGACTATGACCGCTTCCAGAATGTGTCGAAGGTTGGCTATAAATCAGGCTATATTTTTATAAAATCAGGTAGTAAGTTTTACTGGTTTGCCGTGCAGAATGACATACCGGCTGATTTAGGTAATCCAATTGTCAGTCACTTGATTAGTAAGCCATTATCAGAAACCGAATTCAATCAATTGCTGGGTACTTTAGGCATTAAGAACCTTGATTTTCAGTTCCAAGAATCTTGATTTTCAGTTCCAAGAATAAAGAGCTACTTATCGAATACCGCTTGGTAGAAAAAGACCGGATTAAGGAAGTACTTCTTGTCAAAATTTTATTTAGAACATTACGAAACGGTAGACCGAAAACCGCACTGATTCCAAGATTGGAGATATAAGACCGATTATGTTAATCAACTATTCCAAGATGAATAGGAGGCCTTTCGTATATTCTACTTACCCCTAAAGTCCTGTTTTCCCCACAAGCGACCCGACTTAAGGGGGATTTTGGTTATTCGCCTAGATATATTAGAAAACAGATAATGAGCACTTGGAAAGAGGAAACCGTTGAATTAATAGGTGCTTCCAAAGTGGACTCGGCTTTTGCTGGGGAAGCCTTTCTCCACTTAAATGGAGAGCAACTTCGTCTTCGCTTTAGTGTCAACGAGCAAGCTTACATGTTGTTGAAAAAGCTTGCTTCGTTCCAGCCGTTTGAGTCAGTAGCGGCAGGAAAATACCGGTACTACTTCTCAGGAAGTTATCGCAAAGTAGGTGAGGACAAGGTATTTGCAGGCATCCAAGTCGTGCAGGATAAGCGCCACAAAAAGTTTGAATTAGAACTGACTACGGCCTTGTTAGCTAATTTATTCTGGCTGCAAAGGATTACTGGTAAGGAGCAGATAGAACACCTGCTATTCTAAACCGGCAGGACAGTAAACTTCACAGTCGAGCTTGTCACGTTTCTTGAACCAACGTTTGACAAACGTTATAACCTACCCAAATAGCCCGCCCTGCGCCGGCTGTTCGAAGGCCAAGAGCCAGCGCTTGCGCACCAAGCCGCCCGCGTAGCCGGTGAGGCTGCCGTTGGCCCCGATGACGCGGTGGCAGGGGCAGACGATAGAGATAGGGTTTTGGCCGTTGGCGGCGCCCACGGCGCGCACGGCCTCGGGATTACCCAGCAGCTTGGCCACTTCGAGGTACGAGACGGTGCGGCCGTGGCCGATGCCGGCCAGGGCCCCCCACACCTGCCGCTGGAAATCGGTGCCGGTGAGGGGCGCGCAGATCAGGTCGAAGGCGCGCAGCTCGCCCGCGAAGTAGGCAGCGAGCTGCGCGTGGGCCGGGCGCAGGCACTCGGCCACGTCGGCCAGCGCGGTGGGGGCGGCCGCGTCGGGGCCCTCCAGGAAGCGCACGGCGTGCAAGCCCGCATCGGAGCCGGTGAAGGCCAGCAGGCCAATGGGCGAGTAGAGGTGGGCGGTGGCGGGCGCGTTCGGCATGGGTAAGGTGCAGATTTACCGCAAGAAACGAAATTCTACGGCGCGCATTGCCCAGGGCCCCAGCCAGCTACAAAACCAGCGCCGGGGCCCGGCGTGGTCGGGCGGCCGCGGCCACCACGGCTTGGGCTTCTAGGAGGGCCTCGGCGCTGGGCTGGTGCAGCACGCGAGCGGGGCCGGGCTGGCCCAGGTCGGCGTCCCACAGGCCCGAGCGGTGCCACTGGTCGAGGTGGTCCCAATCGGGGCGGTCCACCACGGGGTAGAGGCAGGCGCCCCACAGCGGCAGGCCCTCGGCGAGCACGGCGGCGCACTCCTGGCCAATCAGGCGCAGCCACAAGGGGCGGTCGATGCCCGGGTGGCTGGTTTCGGTAATGGCGAAGGGGCGCTCGTAGCGGCGGTAGGCATCGCGCAGCAGCTGGCGCAGGGGACGCAGGCGCGGGTCGGGCACGTCGTCGTTCCAGCCCATTATTTGGTGCGGGTTCAGCTGCCACTGGTTGTCGTAGTAGTAGTTGAAGCCCACAATGTCGAGCAGCGCGGGGTGGCCGCCCAGCTCGGGGCACATGCGCCCACAGAGGATGTCGGTGGCTTGGAACTGGTTGTTGTGCGCGTCGCGGGCCTCCCGGATTTCGCGGGCCGAGGCCCCAAACCGGGGCACAATGGCAATGAGCGGCTCGGTGGTGAGGATGCGTATGCTGGGGTCGGCCTCGCGCAGGGCGTGGGCCCCCTCAATGTAGGCGCGCATCAGCTCGTACTTCACCTGCCAGCCGTTGCCGTTGCAATAAGGCGAGGTGCCGCGGGCGTCGCCGCCGAGCCACGAGATGAAGCTCACCTCGTTGATGGGCGTGACGATGAGCGTGCCCGTGGGCCGCTGGCTGCGGTAGAAATCCACAAAGGCCCGGCACAGGGCCGCAAACCGGCGCGCAAACATGGGGTGCAGCGGCGTCAGGTCGTCGGGGTAGCCGAAGTGGCACAGGTCCCACACCTGCTGGATGCCGTGGCGCTGCCCGGCGTCGAGCATCATTTGCACGGTGCTGAAATCGTACTGGTAAGGCGTTTTTTCGATGTGCGCCCAGCGAATGCCCTCGCGCACGGTGCCAATGTTGAACGGCGCCAGGGCGGCGTAGTCCTCGTCAATTAGGGGCAAGTGGCCAGTAAGGGGCAGGAAATCCACGCGGTTGCCGAAGGCGTTCAACTGGTCGGTGCATTCAAAGCCGCCCCACCAGAAGGACTGGAAAGGGCTGGCGCCAAGCGTAGTAAAATCCATAGCAAAAGAGGGTAAGTGCAACAAAAGCGGCCGCCCCCGCCGCTGCAAGCGGAACCAGGGCGGCCTCCTTGTACCACAAAAGTGCTGTCGAGGTTCGAAATAGGGCCCCGGGGCCCCGGCCAACTGGGGGCCGTGGATGGGCGGTTATCTGCCTGGCGGCTATACCGGCCGTCAGGCTGAGCGGAACGAAGTGGAGCCGAAGCATCTCCCCCGCAGAGCAATTAATTACTGCTGCTGTAGAGATGCTTCGGCTCCACTTCGTTCCGCTCAGCACGACGGGGAAGAAGTTCGCAAAAGGGCTAGGGGCCCCCGGGCCCCTAGTGGCTACGCGCTGGCTTTAAGGGCCGTAGCCTCCACAAAGATGCGCTTCATCTCGGGGTGCTTGGCCCGGATTTGCTGCTGCAAGGCGCTGATGGCCTGCTCGACTTGGTCGGCCGTCAGGGCGTCAGTAAAGTCCACGTCGAAGGCCAGCACCACGTCGGTGGGGCCCAGGTACATGGTGAGGGGCGAGCGAATGGTTTCGACGTGGGGCTGGGCGCGGGCAATGGCTTCGAGGCTGGCCAGCGTCTCGGCGTCCACGCCCTGGCCCACCAGCAAGCCCTTGGTGCGGTACACCAGGAACACGGCCACGCCCATCAGCAGCAGCCCGATGGCCACCGAGGCGGCTCCGTCGAGGTAGGGGTTGTTCAGCAAATGCCCAAAAAACACGCCCAGCCCGGCCAGCACCAGGCCCACCAGCGCGGCCGAGTTTTCGAGCACCTGGGCAAAGGCCGCGGGGTCTTTGCTCGTGCGCAGGGCCTTGAGCAGGCCGTCGGTGTGGGTTTCCATGAACGCCTTGATGGACAAGTAGGCCGCGATGCCTTCGAACACCACCGAAAAGCCCAGCACGATGTAGTTCCACTTCGCGTCCTCCATCGGCTCGGGGTCCAGGATGTGCTTGATGCCCTCGTAGAATGACATGCCGCCGCCGATGGAAAACACCAGCACGGCCACAATCAACGACCAGAAATACAGCTCTTTGCTGCGGCCAAACGGGTACTCAGGGCTGGGCGGCAGCTGGCTCTGGGCCGTGCCGTAGAGCAGCAGCCCGCCGTTGCCGGTGTCCACCAGCGAGTGGATGCCCTCGGAAAGCATGGCCGACGAGCCGGTGAAGTACGCCGCTACAAACTTGCTGAGCGCGATGGCCACGTTGGTGGCGATGCCTCCGTAGAGGGAGATTTTGGAAGAGTTGGAAGCCGACATGCCGAAAAAAAGTAGCTGGGGCCCCACCGTCTTCGTCCTCGAAAAACCGCCGGCCCCGCCCCAAAGAACGTGAATGGCGGGTGAACTCCGGGGGCCCGAGCGCCCCGGCCGGCCGGGGCCCCGGGGCCCTGCCAAGGGCCGGGGCCCTATTTTCGCCCGCATGTCGCAACCTACTTTGCAGCGCCGCCTGGGCCTCGTGCAGGCCACCGCCCTCAACATGATTGACATGGTGGGCATCGGGCCCTTCGTGACGCTGCCGCTGGTGATGGGCTTTATGGGGCCCAACTTCTTGCTGGCCTGGCTGGTGGGTGCAGCCCTTGCCGCCGTCGATGGCCTGATTTGGAGCGAGCTGGGCGCGGCCTACCCCGAGGCCGGCGGCAGCTACCGCTTCCTCAAGCTGGCCTACGGCGAGCAGAAGTGGGGCCGCTACATGTCGTTTCTCTACGTGTGGCAGACGCTCATTCAGTCGCCGCTGGTGCTGGCCTCCGGGGCCATCGGCTTCGCCCAGTACTTCGGCTACCTCGTGCCGCTGACGGAATGGTGGCAGCCCAAGCTGGTGGCCGGCACGGTGGTGCTGTTGCTCATCGCGCTGCTCTACCGCCGCATCGAGGACATTGGCAAGCTGGGCGTGGCCTTGTGGGTGGGCGTGCTGAGCTTGATGGCCTGGCTGATTTTTGGGGGCCTCACCCACGCCAACCACCCGGTGGCCGTGCTGCCCGTGGGCGGCGTGGGGGCCCTGCCTGGCCTGCTCATTTCGGCTGCCATGGGCCAGGCGGCGGTCAAAACCATCTACTCGTACCTGGGCTACTACAACGTGTGCCACCTCGGCGCCGAAATTAAGGGCCCCGAGAAGGTCATTCCGCGCAGCATTTTCCTCAGTATCCTGGGCATCGCGGCCCTGTACCTGCTGCTGAACTGGAGCGTGGGCACCGTCATTGGCTGGGAGGAGGTGCGGGGCTGGCAGGCGGGCACCAGCGATAAGTCGCAGTTCATCATCAGCGTATTTATGGAGCGGCTGTACGGGCCCGCGGCGGCCACCGTGGCCACGGGCATGGTGCTGCTGGTGGCGTTTGCCTCGCTGTTTGCGGTGCTGCTGGGCTACTCGCGCATCCCGTACGCGGCGGCGGCCGACGGCGAGTTCCTGCCCGTGTTTGCCAAGCTGCACCCCACCAAGCATTTCCCCTACGTGTCGCTGCTGCTGCTGGGCGGCGTGGGCTTCGTGTTCAGCCTGCTGTTCCGGCTGGGCGAGGTCATTTCGGCCATCCTGGCCATGCGCATTCTGGTGCAGTTTGTGGGGCAAGCCGTGGGGCTGGTGCTGCTGCGCCGCCGGCGCGGCACGGGGGCCCTGCCGTTCAAAATGCCGCTCTACCCGCTGCCCGTCGTCCTGGCCATTATCGTGTGGCTGTTCGTGTTCGCCGGTATCGCCCCGGTCGAGGTCAGCCTAGGCGGCGTGGCCTTCAAACTCTACTTCCAGGTAGCCGCCGTCGGCATGATGGCCCTGGGCACGGGCGCGTTTCTGCTTTGGAGCAAGCAGCAAGGCAAGTGGCCCTACGAGCGCCCATAACGATAGCAACCCTGCGGCTAGGTTGAAGGTAGAAAGAATCGCAACAGATAGCAAATGAACGGTCTATGCGCAAATTCTTAGGTTGGCTGAGCGCGGGGGTGGCGCTGATGGGTTGCAATTCGACCAGTATTGTGCGCGCCGGTTTCCAGGTACCGGCCGTGCAAGAAATGGCCTTCGTTTCGCCCATTACCACAATAGCCGTCGTTCGCTACAACAACCCAGGGGTTATCGACAAAGAAGCCACCATTGCGTCGGAAAGCCTGCTGCACGAGGCGCTGGTGCGGCGCCGGGCCCAACTGCGGCTCCGCAACGAGGTCACGGTGCCCGATTCGCTCCTGACGCAGGCCCGCCGCGAGGTGTACCGTGCCGTTGCGGCCATCGAAGAGCACTGGCAACTGGCCAGCGGGGCCGACTTGCCCGCACTCGATTACCTCCTGAGCCGCCAAGACCAGCGCTACGCGCTAATCCTGGCAGCCAGTGGCTTCACGCGGATTCCGAAACTGCACGAATTACTAAACAGGCCTTATATGGCCCGAATAGGTTATCTGGTTGTAGATAAATACAATCGTGGCAACGATGCTGGTCGGGCAAAATCAAAACTCTTCTTGTTTATCTACGACACCCACCAAAAGGCCATTGTGTACTACGCCCACACGCCGCCGCTGAACGACTTCGAACCCCTAGACGCGGCCAGCTTGGAAAAGCAGCTTTCCAAACTCCTGAAGAGAGACTTCAGCCAGCCCAATGCACGCAACTAAAGCCACTTTGCGCCGCAAAAGGGGTAGCCCCAGCCGAAGTGCCAACTTGGTTAGAGCGCTAGCCCAGCCACCGCATTAGCCCGCCCGCCACCAACGCACCCGTCAGGGTGTTGAGGAAGTTAACCGCGTTGTTGCTGAGGTAGCCGCGCCGCTCCAGGGTGGCGCCCAGCACCGAATCGGCCAGGTTGCCGGCCGTGCCCGCCACCAGCAGCCAACCAAAAGAGGGCCCCCAGCCGAGCCCCAAGCAGTACACGGCCGCAATAACGGCGGTGCCCGCTAGGCCCAGCGCCGTGCCCTCTATGCTCACCACGCCGTTGCGGCCGCGCACGTCGGGCTTCAGGGTGAGGATGTTATAGTAGCGGCGGCCGTACACGTTGCCCAGTTCCGAGGCCAGCGTGTCGGCGGTGGCGGCGGCGAAACTTCCGGCCAGCATCAGGCGGGCCAGCGGCGCGAGGGGCAATAGCTGCCAAGCCAGCAGGCCCAGCAGGCCCGCCACGCCAGCGTTGGCTACCACTTGGCCGGCCGTGCGGCGGCCTCGGTTTTCCTCGGCTAGCCCCAGGCGGCGCTTGTCGGCCACGCGCCAGCTGGAGGCGGCGGTGCCCAGGCCAAAAAACAGTGCCAAGAGTGCCAGCCCCACAAAGCCACTGCCCAAGTAGATAAGCAGCCCCAGCCCGCCGCCCGTGGCGGCCGCGGCCAAGGTCAGCTTACCCGCCCGCACGCTGTAAAGCATGCCCACGCCAAGCAATAACGCCACCCCACCCAAGCGGAAAAAGTCAATCATGGCCACAAAATACGGGGCGTTCGAGCGCACATAAAGCCCCGCGTCTCTGCGCTTACCCCAGCCACTTCTCGTAGCAGAAAAACCGCAGCCCTGGCCGAAACGCCAGCTTGATTTCGCCCGCAAACCGGTAGCCCAACTTGGGGAACAGCCGCTGCGTGGCCGCATTTTCTGAGTTGGTGTCCACGCGCAACGTGCGCAGGCCCAGGGCCCTGGCCTCGTGCTCGGCCTGCGCCAGCAGGGCCCCGGCCACGCCGCGGCCTTGGGCTTCGGGGGCCACGGCGAGGCGGTGCGTCACCAGCGCGGGTTCGGCGGCGTCCCAATCGGCGTCGGCGTATTCGGGGTCCTGGTCCTGGGTGAGGGCAGCAATGCCGTCCAGGGCCCCCAGGCGCTCGGCCACCCACAAGTGCTGGCGCTCGATGTCGCGCCGAAACACGGCTTCGTTGGGGTACTCGCTGGTCCACTGCATGTTGCCGGCGGCGTTCATCAGCGGCACCACGGCTTGCACCAGCGCCAGCACGGCCGGTAAATCGGCCAGCGTGGCGCGCCGGATGGTCAGGTCCATGGTCATGCTAGCCCTTGCGCAGCACCTCGGCCGCTTCCTTGGCGAAGTAGGTGAGAATGGCGTCGGCCCCGGCGCGCTTGATGCTCAGCAGCACTTCCATCATGGTGCGCTCGCCGTCCATCCAGCCGTTCAGCGCAGCGGCCTTCACCATGGCGTACTCGCCGCTCACGTTGTAGGCCGTTACGGGCAAGTTGGTGCGGTCCTTCACCTCGCGGATGATGTCGAGGTAGCTCAGGGCGGGCTTGATCATCACCATATCGGCGCCCTCCGTCTCGTCGAGGGCCAGCTCGCGCAGGGCCTCGCGGCGGTTGGCGGGGTTCATTTGGTAGCTTTTCTTATCACCCTTCTTGGGGGCCGAGTCCAGCGCGTCGCGGAAGGGGCCGTAGAAGGCCGAGGCGTACTTGGCCGTGTAGCTCATGATGCTCACGTGCTGGAACGCGTTGCTGTCCAGCACGTCGCGGATCCAGGCCACGCGCCCATCCATCATGTCGGAGGGCCCGATGATGTCGGCGCCGGCGCGGGCCTGGGCCAGGGCCATCTGGCCTAGTACCTCCAGCGAGGCGTCGTTGAGGATCTCGCCCGAGTCCACGTCCACCACGCCATCGTGGCCGTCGCTGCTGTAGGGGTCCATGGCCACGTCGGTCATGATCACCACGTCCGGAAACTGCCGCTTGATGTCGGCCACCGCCTTCAAGTATAGCCCGTCGAGGTTGGCCGATTCGCGCGCCAGCCGGTCCTTCAGGCCGTCGCTGATGCTCGGGAACGGCGCGAACGCCTTGATGCCCAGCTCCACGCAGCGCCCCACTTCGTCAATCACCGTATCGGCCGAGTAGCGGTAGATGCCGGGCATGGACTTCACTTCCAGCCGCTGGCTGTGGCCTTCGATGAGAAACAGCGGAAAAATAAAATCGTGGGCGGTGAGGCGAGTTTCCTGCACCATGTCGCGGATAACCTGCGATTTACGGTTGCGGCGGGGGCGGTCGGTGGGGAGAATTGGCATAGAAAATTCAGAAAGGGCAAAGGAGAACAACCGCGCCGGGGCCCCGGAGGTTGTGCCCCAGGGCCCCGGCAGCCTGGCAGCACGGCCAGGCTACGCCTTCTTCTTAGCCGGCTTCTTGGGGCTAAACAGCTTATATAGTAGAAACAGGACCACCAACCCGGCCGCCGTGTAGCCCAGCGCGGTGAAGAAACCCACCCCAAAAATCAGGTTCACCAGCGCCGCCAGGCCCGCCAGCACGGCCAGCGTCACGCCGATAAAAAACAAAGCCACGCGCCCCAGCCCGTTCTCCGCCGTGCCCTGGGTATGGGCCAGGGCCCCGGCGGCCCGGCGGTGGGGCCGTAGCTGCACCGGAACTTCTGGCGCGGCGGGCCGGGATAACGGGCTCAATGCCAGTAAGTGCTGCGCCTGAGCACGCACCGACCGGCCAAAGCCCTGGCGAGTTGGCCCCCCCGTTGCCATTGCGGCGGCGGCGGCTGGGGCCCCGGGCGCAATGGCGGGCGCTTCGGCCGGGCCAGTAGGGGGTGTCGCTTCAGCAGTTGCCAGCGCTACGGCCGGCGTGGGGCGTGGGGTGTGCGCCAGGGCCCCAGGGCCCGCGCCGACGGGCGTGGTGAACTGGAAGGCGGCTTGCTCGCTCCGGCAGCTGGCCAACAGGCTCAGCACGAACAAAAAAGCAACCGGGCGTAAACGAGCAAAAATCATAGGGGAGGGCCCCGGGCTAGAATTCCCGGATTACGTCCGCAATTACGTCGCAGGCTTCGTGTAGTTGTGCTTCGGTGATGACGAGCGGCGGCGCGAAGCGGATGATGTCGCCGTGCGTGGGCTTGGCCAGCACGCCGCGCTCCATCAAGCTCACGCACACGTCCCAGGCCGTGCGGCCGTCGTCGGCAGGTTTGATAACCACCGCGTTGAGCAGGCCGCGGCCGCGCACCAGCTCCACCGTGGCGGGGCATTCGGCCTGCACCTGGCGCATGCGCTGCCGGAAAATCTCGCCCAGCCGGGCAGCGTTGCCGGCCAGCTTTTCGTCAATAAGTACGTCCAGCGCCGCCCGCATCACGGCGCAGGCCAGTGGGTTGCCGCCAAACGTGGAGCCGTGCTGCCCGGGCTGAATCGTGAGCATAATCTTATCGTCCGCCAGCACCGCCGATACGGGCAATACCCCGCCGCTCAACGCCTTGCCCAGTATGAGGATGTCGCCGCGCACCGCCTCGTGGTCGGAGGCCAGCAGCTTGCCCGTGCGCCCCAGCCCGGTTTGAATTTCGTCAGTAATCAGCAATACATTATGCTGCTTGCACAGCGCGGCGGCTTGCGCCAGGTAGCCCACGGCGGGCAGCACCACGCCAGCCTCGCCCTGGATGGGCTCGATGAGGAAGCCGCACACGTGCGGGTCTTGTAGGGCCGCGGCCAGGGCCTCCACGTCGTTATAAGGCACCACCTGGTAGCCCGGCACAAAGGGCCCGAAGCCGCCCGTGCTCTCGCCGTCGGTGCTGAAGGAGATGATGCCCGTGGTGCGCCCGTGGAAGTTGTGCTCGGCCACCACGATGCGCGCCTGGTTGGGGGCAATGCCTTTTTCCTGGTAGCCCCACTTGCGGGCCAGCTTGAGAGCCGTTTCCACGGCTTCGGCCCCGGAGTTCATTAGCAGCGCCTTATCGTATTTAAATAGCTCACACAGCTGCTGCTCGGCCGGCCCAAGCTGGTCGTTGAAAAATGCCCGCGAGGTCAGCGTCAGCGTTTGCGCCTGCGCCGCTAGGGCCCCGATGATGCGCGGGTGGCAGTGCCCCTGGTTCACGGCCGAGTAGGCGGAGAGGAAATCGTAGTAGCGCCGGCCGTCCACGTCCCAGAGGTGCACGCCCTCGCCGCGGGCCAGCACCACCGGCAACGGGTGGTAATTGTGGGCCCCGTAGCGGTCCTCAAGGGCCATGAGTTGTTCGGCGCGGCTATCGGTTGTGGGCAGGGCGGGGGCGGGGTAGGACATGGGCAGGGGGAGGATAAAGCCGTTATTTGTAATGCATAAGTACGACACGAAACCCGGCCGCTAAGTGCCGGGGCCCCCGGTTCTGCCCTGCCCCAACCCCTGCGCGCGCCCTGATGCTCCGCCGTTTTCTCCTGCTTATGCTCACCAGCGCCGCCGGCCCGGCCTTGGCGCAGCACGCCCCCGGCCCGCCCACCGCCTTCCCTGCAAGGCACCCGCTGGCCACCCAACACTACCAGCTAGAAAGCCTAGCCACCGGCCCGGCCCCGCCGGCAATGGGCCCCTTGCCCGGCCAGGCGGCCCGGCCCGCCGGAGCCCCAGCCGTTGCGCCGGCCCCGGCCCTGCCGCCGGCCCCCGTACCCACGGTGCGGGCCGCGGCCCGCTATGCGCCCCTGCTGCCCGCGCCGGGCCCGCCGCCCGCCGCCGCGCCGGAGCCCCGCCGCCACCTGGCAGCCGCGCCGCCCGGCCCGCCCTACGACCCCTACCAGCACCTGCCCGAAGAATTTCGCAAGCGTACCTTGCCCGCCGTATGGGCCGCGCCGCTGCCGCTCCAGCTGCTGCGCACTGCCCTGGGCCACTAGCCGAGGGCCCCTATCCCGTTGCCCGCCCCCGATGCCCGCCGAGCCCAAGCGCCCCACCCTGGAAGAATTCGCCGCCCGGCCTTTGCTGCCCGGCGACTACTACACCACGCCCGAGGGCTACCTCGTGTTCACGGCCCAGTACCACCAGCGGCGGGGCTTCTGCTGCCGCAACGGGTGCCGCCACTGCCCCTGGAATTTTCGGCCCCCGGGGCCCCCGTCCGCATGAAAATGAAACGGGTACTTGGTAATTGGCAGACTTTTACCGATATTTGCGGCCCGTTTCCCTGCTTTGTAATTTCTAATCCCCCGATATCATGGCCCGAGTTTGTGATTTGACCGGCAAGCGCACCCGCGTTGGCAACAACGTGTCGCACGCCAATAACAAAACCAAGCGCAAGTTCTACCCGAACCTGCAGAAAAAGCGCTTCTACATCCCCGAGCAAGACGCCTGGGTGACGCTGAAAGTGGCTACTTCTACCATCCGCACCATCAACAAAAACGGCATCATGGCCGTGTTGAAAAAGGCTAAGGAGCAGGGCTTCGTTGTGTATTAACTGAGCGGGCCGCGGCGGGCGCCGGCAATTATCTGCTGGACCCGCCGCGGCGCTCACTGCCAAAGCCAGCGCCGATGCGCCAGCCCCCGGGCCGGGCATCGGCGCTGGCTTTGGTGGGCCCCGGGGCCCCGGCACGATCGGAAATGCCCTGGCTGATAAGTATATAAATAAGCAATAGGTACTTGGTCTTTTGCGGTTTCCCCAAAAGGCCGTACCTTTGCAATCCTAAAACCAAAAACAACCCCCGTCGAGATGGCCAAGAAAGGAAACCGGGTGCAGGTTATCATGGAGTGCACCGAGCATAAAAACTCGGGCCTGCCGGGCACCTCGCGCTACATCACCACCAAGAACCGCAAGAATACCCCCGAGCGCATCGAGCTGAAGAAATTCAACCCGATCATGCGCAAAATGACCGTTCACAAAGAGATTAAATAACCTGCGTTATGGCTAAGAAAGTAGTAGCAACTCTGAAAACCACGGAGAACGCCAAGAACTGGGCAAAGGTCATTCGCGCCGTGAAATCGGAGAAGACCGGTGCCTATACCTTCAAGGAAGAAATGGTGCTCCTCGACAAAGTGCAGGAGTTCATCACCACCGGTAACAAGTAAGCCGCCGGCCGCTGAACAATGAAAAAGTCCCGCCTTCGTGGGACTTTTTTCGTGTCAGGCCCGTCCGTTGTTGGGCCCTCGGGGCCCTAATTTTCACCCTTCTACGCCGCCCGGCCCCGGCCGGGCGCACCGCCGCACCGCATGGGCCTCTTCGATTTTTTTAAGAAAGACAAGGACAGCAAGGAGCAACAGGCCTCGCTCGACGCGGGCCTGGAAAAAACCAAGACCAACTTCTTCAACCAGCTCAGCAAGGCCGTGGTCGGCAAAAACACGGTCGACGAGGCCGTGCTTGATGACCTGGAGGCCCTGTTGGTGCACGCCGACGTGGGCATCGACACGACGGTGAAGGTGATTGACCGCATCGAGCAGCGCGTGGCCCGCGACAAGTACGTGAGCACCAGTGAGCTGGACCGCATTCTGCGCGAGGAGATTGCGGGCCTGCTCGAAGACAACAACACCGGCTCGACGGCCGTGCTCGAGCGCGGCGACGCGGCGCAGGGCGCGGGACCCTTTGTGATTATGGTGGTAGGCGTGAACGGGGTGGGCAAAACCACCACCATTGGCAAGCTGGCCCACCGCTTCCACAGCGCCGGCAAAAAGGTGGTGCTGGGGGCCGCCGACACGTTCCGGGCCGCCGCCGTCGACCAGCTCATCATCTGGGGCCAGCGCGTGGGTGTGCCCGTGGTGAGCCACGGCATGAACACCGACCCCGCCTCCGTGGCATATGACGCCGTGCGTAAGGGCGTGGAGCTGGGGGCTGACGTGGTTATCATCGACACCGCCGGCCGCCTGCACAACAAGGTGAACCTGATGAACGAGCTCACCAAAATCAAGCGCGTGATGCAGAAGGTGATTCCCGACGCCCCGCACGAGGTGCTGCTGGTGCTGGACGGCAGCACGGGCCAGAACGCCTTTTTGCAAGCCAAGGAGTTCACCAAGGCCACCGAGGTGTCGGCCCTGGCCATCACCAAGCTCGACGGTACGGCCAAGGGTGGGGTGGTGATTGGTATTTCGGACCAGTTTAGCATCCCGGTGCGTTACATTGGGGTGGGCGAGAAGATGACCGATTTGCAGCTTTTCGACAAGCACACCTACGTCAATTCGCTTTTCCGCAAGTAGCCGCGGGCACTAAACCGCCCCGGCCGGCCGTTGCGGCCGCAAAGCCTTTTCGCCATGCGCCACTTTCTTGCTTCGCTGCTCGCGCCGGCCCTATTTGTGGGGGCCCTGGCTTCTTGCAGCTCCGGCGGCAGCGACGCCGAGCCCCTCATTCCTTACGCGCCAGTCAACCTCGTTATCGACCTCACTAACCAGCAGTACCGCGCCCTGCGCTTCGACAATGGCGTGGTGGCGCTGCCCGTGCAAGGCCCCGCTGGCAACGGCGGCGTGAAGGGCGTGCTGGTGGTGCGCCAGAACGCCAGCAGCTACCTGGCCTTCGAGCGCAACTGCCCCTATCACCCCTACGACGCCTGTTCGCTGGTGAGCCTCGACCGCTCGTCGCGCTTGTTTTTGCGCGATTCGTGCTGCGATTCGCGCTTCAGCCTCACCGGCCAGGTTATTGGGGGCCCTGCGGTGCGCCCCCTGCGCGCCTACGCTACTAGCTTGCAAGGCACGCAATTAAGCATCATTAACTAGGGCCCCGGCGTATTTTTTTAACTTTTTTTGGCCCTCATCTTGCGCCAACCGGTACGGCGCCGTAAGTTTGCAGTCCGAAAACGCCGGTTTCGGAATGAAATGCTTCCTTAGCTCAGCCGGTTAGAGCATCTGACTGTTAATCAGAGGGTCCCTGGTTCGAGCCCAGGAGGGAGCGCAATAGGTCTGAAACGCCCCGCAAACCACGTGTTTGCGGGGCGTTTTGCTTATGGCCTAGTGCAAAGATTGGCGCATACAGAGAGGGCCCCGACCAAGCTGGTCGGGGCCCTCTCTGTATGGCTCCAGTTTCTGGGCGTCGGCTTGGCTGGGGGCCGGTGTCCGCATTCGTGTAGTTAATATACGCCGATAGGGCAATAAGTTGCGGTGGGGTGAGGTAATTTTTTTGTAGGGCGGGGCGCTAGGTCGCGGCCGCGTCGAGGGCCTGCCGCACTTCGCCCCAGCTTAGTTCGCCGGCTACGTAGCGCTGGTAGAGCTGCCGCGCATGTACCGTGGCTTTGGCTTTCAAACTGGGAATGACGGCTTGCATCTGCTGCAACACCCAGGCGCGCTGCTGCGGCGTTTGGGCGCTGGGGCCAAATTTGGGGTCGTAGGCCATGCGGCAAGGGGTAGCACTTGCGGAGTTGCACCAGCAAAGATCATCAGATTGCAACGGCGTAATATGCAGCTAACTACTGATTTTTTGTGCGAAAAGTACCGATAATTAGCTCTTTAATCATATGCATATACCGCCTTGTTTAGGGGTATATCGTTGGCTGGAAGGGGCCCCGGCCGGTGGGAGTGGCCACGGCGCGTGGGTCAGCCAGCCCGGGCGAGGCAGGGCTCGCTTAACGTTGTGCTCAGGCCCCGGTGGGAAAACCTGCCCGCTCGCCTATCTTTAGGCACCCCACGCTTTGGCAGCGGTAGCACCGGCCTTGCGCTGTTGGCTGGGGCCCCCATCTAACATGACCGCTTTAGAACGTAATAACGTCACGGTATCGGGGGCAGGGCCAGGGGCGCAGACCGTGGTGTTTGTGCACGGCTTCGGCTGCGACCAGCAGATGTGGCGCCTGATGGCCCCCGCTTTCGAGGAGCACTACCAGGTGGTGCTGCTTGACTTGGTGGGGGCTGGCGGCTCCGACCTGGTGGCCTACGACCCGACCCGCTACGCCACGCTGGACGCCCACGCCGCCGACGTACTGGCGGTGCTGGAGGCCCTGGAGCTGCGCGGCGTCGTGCTGGTGGGCCATTCGGTGGGCGCTACCATCGGGGTGCTGGCCGCCGCGCAGGAGCCGGCGCGGGTGGCCCGGCTGGTACTGGTGGCGCCCACGCCCCGGTTCCTCAACGACGACGGCTACATTGGTGGCTTTGAGCCAGCCGACCTCGAGGAGCTTTTTGGGGCCCTGGACGATAACTACCTGACCTGGGCCGCCGACCTGGCCCCCGTGGTGATGGGCTACCCCGACCGGCCGGCGCTGGCTGCCGAGCTCACCCGCAGCTTTTGCCGCACCGACCCCGTGATTGCCCGGCACTTCGCCCGCGTCACGTTTTGGAGCGACCACCGCGCCGACCTGGCCCGCGTGCGTACCCCCACCCTGATTTTGCAGAGCGCCCGCGACGCGCTGGTGCCGCTGGCGGTGGGAACCTACTTAAACCAGCACCTGCGGGGTAGCCAGCTGTTGGTGCTCAATACCTTAGGACACTGCCCCCACCTGAGCGCGCCGCAAATTACCACCACGGCCATCGAACAGTTTCTACCTTCGCCCGTAGGGTAAAGACATGACCCCCGACGCCGAAGAGCCTCTGCCCGAGCTAGACCTGCGCCTGACCGAGGAAAACCCTGAGGATTTGTATGAGCACGCCCCCTGCGGCTACTGCTCGTGCCTGCCCGACGGCACGCTGGTAAAACTTAATGCCACCCTGCTGGGCTGGCTGGGCTACGCCCGCGAAGAGCTGGTGGCCCGCCAGGCCCTGGCGCAGCTGCTGACCGTGGGCGGCCGCCTGCACTTCGAAACGCACGGCACGCCGCTGCTGCTGCTGCGGGGCCAGGTGCGCGAGCTGAGCTACACGCTGCGCCGCAAAGACGGCACCGCGCTGCCCGTGCTGCTGAGCGCCGTGCTGGTGCGCGACGCCGACGGCACGCCGCTGGTGGTGCGCGTTACGCTGTTCGACATCACTGAGCGCCGCAAGTACGAGCAAGAACTGCTGCGCACCCGCGCCCTGGCCGAGGAGCGGGGCGCGCAACTGGCCCAGGCCAACGCCCAACTCACGGCCCAGAACGAGCAGCTGCTGCGCACCAACGCCGACCTCGACAGCTTTGTGTACACGGCCTCGCACGACCTCAAGCAGCCCATCGATAACATGACGGGCTTGTTTGAGGAGTTCAAGCGCACCGCCACCTTCGCCGACCCCGAGGCGGCGGGCATGGTGGGCATGTTTGCCGAGGCCTTGCAGCAGATTTTGGGTACCATCAGCGGGCTGGCCGAGGTGGTGCAGGTGCAGCGGCAACTCGAAGAGGTAGCCGCCGAGGCCGTGCCCCTCCAGCCCTTAGCCGAGGAAGTGGTGCGCAGCCTCCAGCCGCAGGCCACCGACGCCGGGGCCGAGTTTGAGCTCGATTTTGCCGCCGCGCCCGCGCTGCGCATGGCCCGCCCGGGGGCCCAAAGCATGTTCTACAACCTGTTCAGCAACGCGCTGCGCTATGCCCAGCCTGGGCGCCGGCCCCGTGTGCGCGTGAGCACGGCGCGGGCCGGCACCAGCACCGTGCTCACGGTGCAGGACAACGGCCGCGGCATTGACCTGGAGCGCCACCGCCGCCACTTGTTCCAACTTTTTCGCCGCTTCCACCCCGAGGTGGCTGGCTCGGGCGTGGGCCTGTACCTGGTGCACCGCCTGGTGCTCCAGGCCGGGGGCCGCATTGAAGTAGAAAGCGCCGTGGGCCAGGGCACGGCCTTCCGCCTCTACTTCCCCGCGTAGCCCGTGGGGGCCCTACGGGGCAGTGCTGGCCGCCGGGGCGGGCGCTACGGGCGCGGTGGCTTTGTCGCAGGCGCGCAGCCCCACCAGGGCCACTACCACAAAAAGCACAGCAAAACCAATGGAGCGGGAGGATGCGCCGGAGCGCGGGCGGGGGCGGTGCATAGCGAAGCAAAAAGAAAGAAAGGGCCAAAAAACGCTTGGGTAACACGCTTGGGAGGCCAAAAAGTTGGCGCGGGCTGCCGCAATTTTTTGGCCTGGGGCCCCGGGCGGCTACGACACTTTTTTGGGGCCCCCGCGGCGGGTGCAGCTGCGGCTGTGCAAGGGCCCCGGGGCTCGCATACCAAGTGCTATGACCTAATAACGTGCTGCCGGCCAGGCTGGGGCCCTGTTTCTTAAGCCGTGCCACCGCGCTCCCGGTGCCCGCAGGCCGGGGCCGCCCGCGCCGGGGGGCCGTCCTTTGCCCAGCACACGTTACCTTTTTCCCCAAACTTACCGAAATGGATTTGCTAACGGTATCGGGCCTTGGCCTTGCGGAGCGCGGCCGGACTGTGCTTGAACCACTCAGCTTTGGGCAGCGCGCTGGCCAGCGCCTGGCCCTGGCCGGCGAGAGCGGAGCCGGCAAAAGCACGCTCCTTCAGCTCATTGCGGGGCTTGTGCAGCCCAGCAGCGGCACCGTGCACGTGGCCGGCCGCCGCGTGCGGGGCCCCGCCGAGGTGCTGGTGGCCGGCCACCCGGGCGTGGCCTACCTCTCGCAGCGCTCCGAGCTGCCCCAGCACCTGCGCGTGGAGCAGGTGCTGCGCTACGCCCAGGCCCGCCCCGCCGCCGACGCGCCGGCCTTGTTCGCCCTCTGCCGCATCGACCACCTGCTGGCCAACCGCACCGACCAGCTCTCGGGCGGTGAGCAGCAGCGCGTGGCCCTGGCCCGGCTGCTGCTGGGGGCCCCGCAACTGCTGCTGCTTGACGAGCCCTTTTCGAGCCTCGACCGCACCCACAAGCGCCAGCTCCGCGCCGTGCTGGAGGACGTGGGGGCACGCCTGGGCATCACTTGCGTACTGGTATCGCACGACGCGGCCGATACGCTGCCCTGGGCCGACGAAATCCTGGTGCTGCGCCGCGGCCAGCTCGTGCAGCAGGGGCCCCCGGCGCAGCTGTACCGCCAGCCGGCCGATGCTTACACCGCCGCGCTTTTCGGCGACTACTACCTGGTGCGCGGCGCCGACCGCCAGGCCCTGACTGCCGCCGCCCCAGGGCCCCCAGCTCCCGGCACCGCCCTGCTTGTGCGCCCCGAAGACCTACGCCTGGGGGCCCCAGGCACTGGCGCGGCCGGCACGGTGCGGGCCGTGCGTTTCATGGGCAGCCACTACGAGCTGGAAATCCAGTTGGCCAACGCCACCGTGCGCCTGCCCGCCGCCACCGCTGCCCTGGCCCCCGGCGATGCAGCGCACGTAGCCCTGGCCCCCGGCTCCGGCTGGGAAGTGGCGGACGACGGAGAGGTAGAGGCGTAGAATACTGGCTTAAGCGGTCAGCGTAAACCGTTATGCAGCGTGCAGTGAAGCATCTTTTCCGCGCAAGTAATCATTTGCTGCCGCGGGGAAGATGCTTCGCTGCGCGCTGCATGACATCCTAAAGCCAATAAAAACCAATCGTTTACCAACTGCTTACCGCAGTTCTTCGATGGCCGCCGGGTCCATGTCGGTGTACTCCAGGTTTTCGCCGCCCATGCCCCAGATGAAGGTGTAGCCCGCCGTGCCGCAGCCCGAATGGATGGACCACGGCGGCGAGAGGATGGCCTGGCCCTCGCCCACCCACAGGTGGCGGGTTTCCTGGGGCTGGCCCATGAGGTGCAGCACGCGCTGGCCCGCGGGCAGGTTGAAGTAGAGGTAGGCCTCCATGCGCCGGTCGTGGGTGTGGGCGGGCATGGTGTTCCACACGCTGCCGGGGTGCAGCTGGGTGAGGCCCATCACCAGCTGGCAGCTCGTAATGCCCTCGTTGTAAATGTATTTGTAGATGGTGCGCTGGTTGGCCGTTTCCAGGGCCCCCAGCGTCACGGGCGTGGCCTCGGCTTGGGTGCGGCGGGTGGTGGGGTAGGCGTGGTGGGCGGGCGTGCTCAGCAAATAGTAGCGGGCCGGCTGGGCCCCGTCGGCGCTGGCAAACTGCACGTTGCGGGCGTCGCGGCCCACGTAAAGGCAGTCCTGGGGCCCCAGTTCGTAGGCCGTGCCGTCCACCGTCACGGTGCCGGCCGCGCCGGTGTTGAGGACGCCCAGCTCGCGGCGCTGCAGGAAGAAATCGGCCTTCAGGTTATCGGGGCAGGGCAGGGCCAGGGGCCCCGCGGTGGGCACGGCGCCGCCCACCACCATGCGGTCGTAGTGGGTGTACACGAGCGTCACCTCGCCGGGCACAAACAGCGTTTCGATGAGGAAATTCTCGCGCAGCTCGGCGGTGTTCATGGCCGCCGTTTCGCGCGGGCCAATAGCATAGCGTTGGGTCATTGGGGAAGGAGGTTAAGGGGAATGAAGCCGTTAGGTGGCAAGTACGGCCTGCAGAAAGAAGCGCTGTATGACGGCCTTTTTAATTAATAAATAGATTGCCGTTCAATTAATTACCGGCCCATCTAATCACCGGCCCATCCAGCCGCCATCCACCGTTAGGATGGTGCCGTGGATGTAATCGGCGGCGGCACTGGCTAGGAACACAGTGGGGCCCCTAAAATCGTCGGGCTGGCCCCAGCGGCCCGCGGGGATGCGGCTGAGGATGGCGGCCGAGCGGTCGGCGTCTTGGCGCAGGGCCTCGGTGTTGTCGGTGGCGATGTAGCCCGGGGCGATGGCGTTCACATTCACGCCGCGGCCGGCCCACTCGTTGGCCAGGGCCTTCACCAGGCTGCCGATGGCGCCCTTGCTGGCCGCGTAGCCCGGCACGTTGATGCCGCCCTGAAACGTAAGCAGCGAGGCGGTGAAGATGATTTTGCCGCGGCCGCGGGCCAGCATTTGGGCCCCCACGGCGCGCGCCAGGCGGAAGGGCGCGTCGAGGTTGATGGCCAGCACATCGTCCCAATCGGCATCGGGGTGCTCGGCGGCGGGGGCCCGGCGGATGGTGCCGGCGTTGTTCACCAAAATGTCGATTGCCGGAAAATCGGCCAGCACCTGGGTGGCAAATGCATCGGCGCTAGCGCGCTGGCTAAAATCGGCCTGGTAGGCCGAGAACTGCCGACCCAGGGCCCGCACCTGGCGACCCACCTCGCCGCCGTCGGCAGCCAGCGTGGCCGATACGCCCACGATGTTGGCCCCGGCTTCGGCTAAGCCCACGGCCATGGCCAGGCCAATGCCCCGGTTGCAGCCCGTGACGAGGGCGGTTTGGCCGGTGAGGTTGAAGGCAGCGGAAAGCGACATATAGAAAAGGCGAAAAAGGCGGTGCGTAGGGCCCTGGCCGCGGTGGCCGGTGCTGGGCAAATGTATTGCCTGCCGCCGCCCCGGCCGCCCCTGGCCCTCCCCGCCAACCCGGCTGCTGGCCAGGGCAAGGCCAGCGTGGCACAATGCCCCGGCCAAGATGCACTCTGCCCGGGTGGCCACTGGCCCGGGCGCGGTTGGGTTCGCCGGGCCCTTTGCGCCGTTGGCCGGGTTTTCTTCGCCATCCGCCGGGTGCGTACCAATGGCCAACGGAAGTGCAAGCATTTTTGTAACACAACCCAACCGCCAATAAATGCTACTTAAAGCGGGTAAGGTTGTCTGCATCTTCTCCACAGTTGGATTTTTTCTGCTTGCCCCATGAAAACTGCCCTGTTAGCTCTCTGCTTGTCGATGCTGGCCCTGGGAACGGCGGAGGCTGCGCCCTGCGTACGGGCCCCGTGGCCCCACCGCGCCGGGGCCCGGCCGCTGGCGCGGTTCCTCGTGGCTACGCTGCGGGTGCCTAGCAGTCAGGCACTCGCCATCCAGCAGGTGCTCAAAACCCGCGCCGTGGGCACGCCCACCCCCGACGAGCTGGCCAGCCTGCTGCGCCCGGTGCTCACCGAAGCGCAGTTCGCCAAATTCCAGGACCTGGCCAGCAGCAAGCTGCTGGGCTCCAACCTGACGTACCTGGCCTCGCTGCACTAAGCCGGTTTCCTGGCGCTGGGGCCCCACCAGCCGCCGAGCGCCTGTGGGAACAGAGGGGCACGCCGTTGCCGCATGAGCCGCAGGCCAGGCAAACGTAGAACGGAGCACTGCCCTGTGCTACCCCACAGGGCCCGTACGGGCGCATCTTTGCGCCTCACTCAGCGCCCGCCCATGATTCTCGCCTGGACCCTCCAGCCCTTCGCCGCCCTGTCGGTGCCCGAGCTTTACGCACTGCTTCAGCTGCGCAGCGCCGTGTTTGTGGTAGAGCAAACCTGTGCTTTTCAGGATATTGACGGCCACGACGCCGACGCCTTGCACCTGCTGGGCCGCACCGAAACCGGTGAGCTAGCGGCCTATGCCCGGTTGTTTGCGGCGGGCCTCAGCTACCCTGAGGCCAGCATTGGGCGGGTGGCGGTGGCCCCGGCGTTTCGCCGCCACGGCCTGGGGCGGCAGCTCATGGGCGAGGCCCTGGCCCGGTGCGCGGCGCAATGGGGCCCCCAGCCCATCCAAATTGGGGCGCAGCTTTACCTGCGCGCGTTCTACCGCAGCTTCGGCTTCGAGCAGGTGGGCGACGGCTACTTGGAAGACGACATTGCGCACATCCACATGCTACGGCCGTAGCCGCGCGGGTAGGTGAGCCGACCATTCTTAGGCCCCGGTGCCTCCCAAAATACGGTAGCCGAAACGGCTTTTTCGCAACGAATACCCGCGTGGCTACCCGCCAGAATGCAAAAAAAGGAGCCCGCCGACAGTAAGTCGGCGGGCTCCTTTTTTTGCGCTGCAAGCGCCCCGAACTAGTTCAGGCTGCTCGAGTGCATTTTCATGATCTGCCGGGCTTGGGCCAAGTTGGTATCACGGGCGTTTACTGCCAAGTAGATGAACTTGTCGCCGGTGGGCGAAAGCTTCAGCAGGTGCAGCTGGTCGGTCAGGGTCAGCAGGATGTCCTGCACTTTCTGGTCCAACTTCAGCGCTGCGAGGGCCTTGAGCTTGGCTTTTACCACCTCCGTGTTGTAGGCAGCGGCCGTCTCGATATCGAAATCGGCAATGTTGGTGTGCGAAGCCAGCGGCATGCCGGTTTCAGTTTCTACAACGGCTACGGCGAGCAAGGTGGGCAGCTCGGCGAGGATGTCTTTAATGGTTTGCTTGGGGGTGGCGATGGTTGACATAATAATTTTAAAAAATGGTAGAGAAAGTAAGAAAATTGAAAAAGGAAATGGTAAAAAATAGTTGATTTAAATGGCGTGCCGCCGCATAATTTCTTTGGCAATGCCTAGGTTAACATCGGTGATGCGCACCGCTAAAAAGCAGTACCACTTGCCTTCGTTCATGGGGCGCAGGTAGTGAAACTGGTCTTCCAGCATAACGACAAAATCGGTGAGGGGGCCCCCGATCCAGGCCTTCGCCGCCAGCGCGTCGTCCATGACGTGTAGCAGCTTGGCGTTGCGCAAGCTAATTTGGTTGGGGTTATAGGCGTTGCTGACGGTGTAGGAAGCCACCACCCGGCCCGATTGGGCGTTGACTACGCAGGCCATCAGCAAGTCGGGTAATTCTTCCAGCAGGCCTTCAATTACTTGCTTCGAGCGTTTTCCCATTTCATCCTCACTGCTGGCGGTTACCTTTTTTAAGGGGAGCCGGTTAAAAAACGGTAGGTTCATTTTGTGAGTGGCAAGGGCAATACCTGCAGGGGCAGTACCGGGCGGGAAAGCGCCCGGGTACGGGGAGGGCCACCACCGGGGCAGCTAGCTTGTGACGGGCCGGCGAGCCGGCCCGTCACAAGTGGTTAGAACTGCCACCAATGGTGCTTTTGGGTTTTTACTTGGTCGGTGCGGGGCACCAGCGTCACGTTTTGCACGCTGCGGCCCTTCACTTGCAATTCGTCTTCGGTGTAGCCACCGTAGCCTACTTGCAGCTTCGAGGTTTGATTGGCGGGTACCAGTAGGGTGTAGTCGCCTTGGGCATTGGTGCTCACGCCGCGGCCGTGGGCCTTGTCGAGTACCGTGGCGCCCACCAGCGGGCGGCCGTTTTCGTCCAGAATGCGGCCGGTAACGGTTGTCATCCGGGCCGAAGCTTCGAGGGCCTCAACGGACTCGACGGCCGCGGGGGCCTCTTCGCCCAGTGCCAGCGTTGCCGCTACGCGGGGCAGCGTGGCTTCGGGAGCGGTGCGCACGTTGGTGCCAGCAAAGGCGGCACCGCCCACCAGGGCCGCCACGGCGATGAGGGCCCCGGCACGCTGCCGAAAACGAGCCGGCTCGGTGCGGATGAGCTGAAACTGCTGCTGCACCCAACCCACGGGGCGCACTTGGTGGCCTTTTTCCTGCAAGGCGTGGAAACGGTCGAAGGCTTCGCCGCCTTTGGCGGGGTTGGCCTTTAGGTAGGCATCCACCAATTCGGTGTTTTTGATCGATAGATCGCCGCGCAAGTAGGCGTCTCGGTAGCTCGGGAGCAACTCGTTGGTAACGGCGTGGAAGGGGTGTGCGGTTAGTGCCATAAAGCTGGTTGGAAAAGATTGAATTAGTAGTGCCCTGTTAAATGGAACGTTGCTTGATTGATGAGCAATATTACAGGCGAGGGGCACGTCTTATATTCATATTTCGACCAGAAGACAAATATATGGCACGAACGACACTTTTAGTAGGTCAAAATTCAAAACGAAAAAAATATGGCTCAATAATATAATCGGCTTTTTCTGATAGCAAAAAACTGAACTACAGTAAAATACAAAATAAAATTGTAATAATATTAATAATTATCTATTATTGATAAAGTGATAATTTTTGGATAAATAGTTTTATGATTTGCTTCGGTTATTTAATTAATCTTTATAATAATTGTACAAATTTGATAAATAGTTCTGGTGTACTGCTGCGCCAAACGTAAAATTGGCCAGCGGTCCTGTGCTTCTGCTGCCAGGGCAGTAGCATGGCCAGGCCGGCCCCGGCCCAATTCCAACGCTGGGTACCGGTCCGTGCGCCTGACCGGGCGGCGGCCGACCTTTGCCCGTGCGTGCGCCGCTGGTTTGGTGGCGGGCTCTATCCTTATATATGCGGCGTTCTTTTCGTTTTTCAGTGCCGGCTGTGCCGGCCGTGCTACTTTCCATTGTGAGCGTGCAGGGCGGGGCGGCCATTGCCAAGGGCTTGTTTCCGGTGCTGGGGGCAGCGGGCACCACCAGCCTGCGCATCGGGTTGTCGGCGCTGGTGCTGCTGGCGGTGGTGCGGCCCCGGCTGGGGCGGCTGGGGGCCCCGCAGTGGCGGGCCGTGGTGCCCTACGGCCTGGCGCTGGGGGCCATGAACTTCTTGTTTTATTGCGCGCTGGCCCGCGTGCCGCTCGGCCTGGCCGTGACGCTGGAATTTGTGGGGCCCCTGGCGCTGGCGCTGGCGGGCTCGCGGCGCTGGCTCGATGGCGTGTGGGTGCTGCTGGCCGCTACCGGCATTGCCCTCATCGCCCCGTGGCACGGGGCGGGGGTAGACCTGCTGGGGCTGGGCTTCGCGCTGGCCGCCGGCGGGTGCTGGGCCCTGTACATTGTGCTGGGCCAGCGCACCGCTGCGGTGCTGCCCGGGCCGGAGGCCGTGGCCGTTGGGATGCTTTTTGCCACGCTGCCGGTGCTGCCGTTTGGGGTGGCCAGCGGCAGCTGGCAGGGGCTCACGCCGCACCTGTTGCTGCTGGGGGGCGGGCTGGCGCTGTTTTCGAGCGTGCTGCCCTTTTCGCTGGAAATACAGGCGCTGCGGTCGTTGCCTACCCGCACGTTCAGTATTTTAATGAGCCTGGAGCCCGTTGCGGCGGCGCTGTCGGGGTGGCTGCTGCTAGGCGAGCGGCTGGCGCTGGGGCAGTGGCTGGCCGTAGGCTGCATTGTGGTGGCCAGCGCGGGGGCCACGCTCACCACTTCGCAACCCCTGCCCGCGCACACCAGCGAATAAGCCGGGGCCCCAGTTTTTGCGCATTGCCCGCCTGGGGCCCCAAAGTGCCCGTTCGGGAGTTGGCGGGGCCAGCACCAATTATTGTGTTAATGGCAGCGCGGCAGTCTGGTAAAGGCTGTCGCCGAATAAACGTTTTCGCCGCGTTGGGCGGTGGGCAACAGCGCTGCTGGCGCGGTGCTTGCGCGCGACGCTTGGCGAAAGTGTCGTTTTTTTTAATATTCTTTCGGCCGGCGATGGTAATTTATCCGTACTAAAAAAATATACCGGGTTACTGTTGGTTTTCATTACTTTTGCCCCGTAATAATTACGCAATTTTATTTTCCAAAAGCATGGCTTTGAATTTTGACGAATTCCAGAAAGTAGTTGAATCTGCTCAGCAGGCTGATGCCGTGAAGGCAGATCTTAAGCGCGCCCTGAAAAAGGTAAACAGCGCATTGGAGGCCCTGCAAGGTGCCCTGGGTGATATGGATACCGTGCTCGCCGACGATTACGTGGCCACGCCGAAAGAGCGCAAGGCGCGTCAGCCCCGGGCCCCCAAAGCCGACTCGAACGGCGACACGCCCAGCGCAACGGGTAAAAAGCCCGGCCGCCCTAAGAAAACGGCCGAATAGGTTTGCCGCTTTTAATAAAAATGCCCCCGCTTTATTTAGAAGCGGGGGCATTTTTATTATGGGATTTCCAATAGTTTTAAAAACCGTTAAGCTTGGTGTGGGCGTTCGGCCAATTTCTTAAACTGCCCCGTTGGTTTCGGGTCGTAATTGGCAAAATCCCGCCGTTTTTCAGGCAAAGCGCGGTAAAATGCAGAATAAAAAAATACCGGCCAGCCAATAATTCTTGGCCCTTGTTTTCCGGTGTTTGGGCCGGCTTAGCGCATGGCTACCTGCTCAGAACTGATATAAACTGGTCATGCTCATCTGGCGTCCGCTTGTCGAAGCATATCTCCCACTGAGTGATTCAGGACTTACGCACCGGTAGCCCCAGTGGGGCTGGTCGGTAGCCTATTGGCGTCAGTCCTTATAATTAATTACTGCCGCAGCATTGATGCTTTAATGAGTGGGCGCCAGACGAGCATGGCTGCCTTTACAGTTATTTGCTTGCGCACCGCTGCTTAAAAAACGCAAATAGCCCCGGCTGCTGCGGGCGGCCGGGGCTACTGGGGATGCTGTAGGGTTGCCCTGCTGGGGGCCCTACAGGTTCTTCAGCCAGATGGCGCGGGCGGCCAGCTGGTCGGGGGTGGCGGCGGGGTCGGGGGCGAAGTGGTAGCGCTGCACGTCTTCCTTAGCGGTCAGCTTCACGCGCAGCTCCTTGGCGGGGCCCCCGGCGCGGCGGGTGCTCAGGGCCAGGTCGGCGCCGGCGGGGCGGGCGGCAAACTTATCGGTAACGGCGGCGAAGTTGCGGCGGTCCACCACGGTGCCGTCCACGGCGGCGAGCTGGTCGCCGGGGGCTACGCCCGCGGCTTGCAAGGCGGGGCTCACCTGGCGGAAGAACACGTCGTCGCCGCGCACCTGGTAGGCCACCTCGGGGCCCAGCGTGGCCACCTGGCGGCCGGTGTGCAGGGTGGCGTCGTAGCGAATGCCGACGCGGCCGAAGTATTCTTTCAGCGGCAGCGGCTCGGCGCCCTGCACGTAGCGCCGGAAGAAGTCGCCGATTTCGGGGTAGGTGAGGGCCGTGAAGTCCTGGAAGAAGTTTTGCTCGCTGATGGGGCGGTCGGGGCCGTATTTTTTGGCCAGCTCCAGCAGCACGTCGCGCAGGCCGCGGGTGCCGTGGCTCAGCTCGAGTAGGCGCAGGTCGAGGGCGCTGGCGGTGAGGGCCCCACGCTGGTAAATGTTGCCGTACTGGCGCTGCCCCTCATCCGAGAACGAGTTGAGGCCCAGCTTGCTCAGCGCGTAGGTGGTGTCGGAGCGGGTGCGGTCGAAGCGCTCCTCGTTGTGCAGCACGTTCAGGTAGTCGTCGAGCGGCACCAGGCCCCCGCGCAGTTGCATCATGTGCGAGGCCCACTCCGTCACGCCTTCGTACAGCCACAGGTGCTGCGAGCCGGTGGGGTTCACGAAGTTGAAGTGCTCAATGATTTCGGAGTGGATGTTGAGCGGCGTCACGATGTGGAAAAACTCGTGCGCCGCAATGTCCACCACGCCCTGGGCAAACTCCGGCGTCAGGGCCCCTTCGCGCAGGATGTACTCCGAGCTATAAGAGTGCTCCCAGGCCCCGGCCACCTTGTCGCTGAACAGGTACAGGAAAGCGTAGCGTTTCACCGGCAAGTCGCCGCCCAAAAAGGCCTGCGCCGCGCCCAGCATCTTCTGCATGTCGGCCAGCAGCGGGGTGGCCTGCACCAGGCCCGTGGCCGAGTAGCAGTACAGGGCCACATCGGCGTTGCCAACCTTGGTTTTGGCATTGGTGAGGTTGCCGAGCAGGATGGGCGAGTCCACGGCCTGGTCGTAGCTTTTGGCGTGGAAGTAGCCGTCGGCGTCGGGCACGAGCACGGTGCCCACCGTCCAGGCGGTGGGGTAGTTTAGCTTGAGGCGCAGGGGCTTGGCCTGCCAGCCCTGCGGGTAGCCGAGCACGGTTTGGCCGTTCACGAGGGCGTGGTCGGGCTCCAGCGACGAGCCGCACATGCGGTAGATGCTGTGCTCGGGCACTGGCGTGGCCCAGGTTTCGGCAATGGTGTAGCGGATTTCGCGGGTTTTGGTGGGCTGGGCCAGCTCCCACTGGTTGGGGCCGATTTGCTTGCTGCCCAGCGGCTTGCCCTTGGCGTCGAAGGCCGCGAACTGGCGCACGTAGCGGCCCATGTCCATCACCTGGTAGGTGCCGGGCGCGGTGGCGGCAAACTGGTACACGGCCTGCTCTTTGCCGAGCTTGGGCGTTTCGAGGCGCACTTGGAACTGGTGGGGCCCCGCGGCGGGGTCCATGCTCACGGTGTAGGTCAGCTCTTTGGGGGCCGGGGCGGCCACGGCGGGAGCGGTGGCGGCCAGCAGCGCGGCCAGGCCGAAAAAGGAGGTTTTCAAAGACAGAACGGGAATGAATGGGAAAATGTGACCACAAAGAACGGCAGCGCCGGCGCAGGGTGGCCCGGCTTGCGTAAGGGAAGGGTGGGGGCCCCAGCGCCGGGCGTGGCTTTTCACTTCCTCACCTCCCACTTCCAGCATGTACACCAACCCCATCCTCGACGACAACTTTCCCGACCCCACCGTCATTGGGGCCCCCGACGGCTGGTACTACGCCTACGGCACCCAAACCCGGCGCGCCGACGGCAGCATCGTGAACATCCAGGTGGCCCGCTCGCGCGATATGGCGGCCTGGGAATACCTCGGCGACGCCCTGCCCCAGAAGCCCGCCTGGGCCGCCGGCACCCAGAAGTTTTGGGCCCCCCACGTGAGCCACGCCGCCGGCCGCTACTACCTGTACTACTCGGCCCGGCCCGACGATGCACCCGACGGGGCCCTGGCGCTGGCCGTGGCCGTGGCCGATAATCCCGCGGGCCCGTTCGTGGACGCCGGCCGGCCGCTGCGCCGGGGCCCCGGCTTCACCTGCATCGACCCGATGGCCTACGACGACCCTGCCACCGGCCAGCGCTTGCTGTACTGGGGCTCGGGCTTCGGGCCCCTGTGGGTGCAAACATTGGCGGAGGACCGGGTGAGCTTCGCGCCTGACAGTGAGCCCCAAGCGCTGATCTGGCCCAGCGGCGCACCCGACGACGCGGCCAACTACCACCGCCTCATCGAGGGCAGCTGGGTGCACCGGCACGAAGGCTGGTACTACCTATTTTTTTCGGGGGATAACTGCTGCGGTCCCCACGCGCACTACGCCGTGCTGGTGGCCCGCAGCCGCGCCGCCACGGGGCCCTACGAGGTGCAGCAAGCACCCGTGGTGGCGGCCAACGCACACTGGCTGGCGCCGGGCCACAACTGCGTGGTGACCGATGCCGCGGGCCACGACTGGCTGGCGTACCACGCCATTGACCCGGCCCAACCCACCTTTGCTGCCATCGACGATTCAGAAGGCTACGCCCGCCGCGTGCTGCTGCTCGACAGCCTCGAGTACGGCCCCGACGGCTGGCCGCACGTGGCCGGCGGGGGCCCCTCGTGGCAGCCGCAACCCGCGCCCGCCGGGCCCCGCGTACCTTAGGCTTTCCCACCCCCGCGCCGCCGTCTATGCCGCTTCCTTTTACGAATGCTTGCCGCTGGGCGGCGCTACTGGCGCTGGCCGCAGGGGCCCTGGCTGGGCCTGCCGCCGCCCAGGGCCCCGGGGCCCCTGCCGCCGCCCAAGGCCCCGCCGCTGCCGAAGTGGCCTGCGGCTTGGTGCCGTTGGCGCCCGCCGCCCGGGCTGCCGGGGCCCCGCTCATCGCCGAGGCCCAAGTGCTGGATGCGCAAAGCTTCTGGGATGCCGGTCACCGCCACCTCTTCACCCGGCACCGGCTGCGGGTTTTTAGTCTATTAAAAGGCAGCGCCGCCGACACCGTTGGCCTGGTGGTCGTTACCGAGGGCGGCCAGCTAGGGCTTAATCAGCAAGTACTTACCAACACGCTGCGCCTGGCGCCTGGCCAGCAGGGCGTGCTGTTTCTGGCGCCCGCGCCGTGGCCTGGGCTGGGCCTGACGGGACCCGCCTATGCGGCTTACGGCAGCGCCCAGGGCTTCGTGGCCTACGACCTGGCCCACGCCACGGCGGCCGACCCGGTGCGCGCCTACCCGGCCATCGACGCTGCGTTCTACCAAGCCCTTGACCCGCAGGGGGCCCAAACGCGCCGCGCCTTGCAGCCCAACCCTGCGCTGGCCGTAGCCCAAGCGCGCCGGCTGGCCGCGGCCAAGGGCACCGCGGTGGCCACCATTTCGGGCATCCAGCCGGCGCAGCTCACGGCCGGCACCGGGGCGGTGCTCACTATCCGGGGCAGCGGGTTTGGGGAGGCGCGGGGCGCGGGCTTCGTGGAATTTGCCAACGCCGACGACGGCGGGCGCACCTTCGAGCAGCCGCTGGCCGCCGACTACCTGGCCTGGGCCGACGGGGCCATCCAGGTGCGGGTGCCGTCGACGGGGGTGGGCGGGCACCCGGCGGGCTCGGGCCTGGTGCGCGTCACGCCCGACGGCGGCACGGTGGGGGCCAGCCCCCAGCTGCTCACGGTGGTGTACGCCCTCAGCAACGTAAAAAGCACCGACGCCCAGCCCACCGTGCAGCGCCCCAACCACGTGGCCACCAACGGACTGGGCGGCATCACCTTCCACTTCGCCCCCAACTTCGCCGACAACGCCGCCGCCAGCGCGGCCTGGCAGCGGGCCCTGGCCAGCTGGCGCTGCCAAACGGGCATGAACTGGGCCCTGGGCGACGCCGCCCCCACCAACGACATCGCCAGCGACGGCCAGAGCACCGTGGCCTTCGACCTGGCCAGCACCGCGCTGCCGGCCGGTGTGCTGGGCCGCACCACCAGCTACTACCAAGGCTGCTTCGCGGCCGACCGCTCGGTGATTTTTTACGTGGGCGAGGTGGACATGCAGTTCAGCACCGCGGCGGTGTTTCAGTTTGGGCCGGCGCTGGCCCTGGGCTTAAGCATTGATTTTGAAACGGTAGCGGTACACGAGCTAGGTCACGCCCAACAGCTGGCGCACCTCATTCGGCCGGGGGCCATCATGCACTACGCCGTGTCGCGGGGCCAAAACTCGCGCCGCCTATCCGCTGAAAGCGACGTGGCCGGCGGCCGGCTGGTGCTGCGCACCCGCAGCTTCCGCAACCGCGGCTGCGGCGGGCCGGCGCTGCTGCCGGCCCCGCTCACGGCCCTCAGCGCCGCCGTGGAGGCCGGGGCCCCGGGGCCCGTGCTGCGCTGGGCCACCCAGGCCGAGTGCTTCCTCGCGGGCTTCGTGGTGGAGCGCAGCGCCGGCCTCGACACCGCCGCGGCCACTGCCGGCTGGCTGCCCGTGGCCACCGTGGCGCTGGGGGCCCCCGGCGGCAATTACCAGGTAACTGATGCCCAGCCCGCCGCCCGCCTCGTGTACTACCGCCTGGCCCTGCTGCGCCCCGACGGCACCCGCGACTACGCCGCGCCCCTGCCCGTGGCCCCCGCCGCCGCCCCGGTGGCCGACCTGTTCCCTAACCCCGTCACTGGCACGCGGCTCAGCCTCCAGTACCCAGCTGCGGGCGGTGCCACATCGCTGGTTTACAGCATCTACGACGAACTGGGCCGGCGCTACCGCCTGGCCGCCGCCGCCGTGCAGCCCGGCCTCAACGTGCTCACCTTCGACGTGGGGGCCCTGCCGCCGGGCTTCTACCTCTTCCGCTGGCAGGACGAAAACGGCCGCTCCCAGAGCCGCAAGTTCCTGCGCTTGTAGGAGGCCGACGGGGGGCTAAAAATGGCTTTTGCCCGACCAGTATCCAAAAGCGCTTTTGATAATTAATTAATTATCAATTTTTTGTGCCGTGCCGTGCCGTGCCGTGCCGTGCCGTGCCGGAAGGTATAACTTCGCCGCATGATTGCATTTTCACCGCCGGCTTTCTTCGGAAGTAAAAACATCAAGGATATTTTCTACGCGCTGCTGCGCCGCCGGAAAGCGGATTTGGCGGGCAAGGACGTGCTGGACCTGCCCGCCGGCTACGGCGACACGGCCCACTTCCTGACCGGCCTGGGGGCCCGGGTGACGGGCGCCGACCTGTACCCGGAAATCTTCCGCTACCCTGCTATTCCGTGCGTGAAAGGTAACCTGAACGAAACGCTGCCCTTCGCACCCGCCAGCTTCGACTGGGTAATTTGCCAGGAGGGCATCGAGCACATGCCCAACCAGTTGCACCTGTTTCAGGAGCTGAACCGCATCTTGCGGCCGGGCGGCCGGGCCATCATCACCACCCCCAACTACTCCAACCTGCGCACCCGCGCCAGCTACTCCCTGCTGGAGAGCGAAACCTACCGCATCATGCCCCCCAACGAGATAGATTCGGTGTGGGCCGCCGAAAATGCTAAGTCCATCAACGACGTGTACCTCGGCCATATTTTCTTCGCCAACATCACCCGGCAGCGGGTGCTGGCCGAGCTCTCGGGAATGGGCCTCGTGGAAGTGCACCCCAGCCGGGTAAATTATACCTCGCTGGCCCTGCTGCCCCTGTACTACCCCTGGATCAAGCTGTTCGGCTGGTTTGCCCGGCGGCGGGGCCTGCGGCGCGAGCAGCCGTCGGCCCGGCGCGCCGGGGTGTACGACGAGCTGGCCCAAATCAACGGCAACCTGAACGTGCTGCTCGGCGGCCACCTCATCCTGGAATTTGAGAAGCGGGCCGAGGCCGCCGAGGTCATCGCGGGCCTGTCGGGCAAGCTCGACACGGACGTAACCGCGCCCGCCCCGAAGATTTTTAACTAAGCCGCAGGGCCCCCGGCCGCGCCGCCCGGGGCCCTACGGCACGCGCTGCAAGTCCAGATCCTGGAAGTCGTAGCTGAAATCGGTTTCCTCCGATACGGGCTTTATTTTCAGGCCGGTGGCCTGGCCTTTTTCGTCGAGGGCGAAGGTGACGAAGGCGTCGGCGTGGAAGCTGCGGCCCCGCTAGCGCACCAGGTAGGTGGTGCCGCGGTAGGGCAGCAGCCGGCCCACCAGGCGCGGCGAGCGGGCATCGCGCAGCCACAGCTGGGGCCCCTGGGCGGCGAGGGTTACGTCGCAAAACCAGGCGTCGTGGTAGCGGCCGAGGTAGGGCTTGTAGTCGGGGCGCTTGGGGGCGGCCTTTTGGGCCAGGGCTACCTGCTGCATGGCGGTGGCCAGGTCGCGGTCGTAACCGCCACCGTAGCCTTTCATGCGCTCCACCATTTCCGCCACCGGGTCGTGGGCGGGCAGGCCCAGGTATTGGTCTTCAATGGAGTTGTTGACGGCCGTGAAGGCGGCCGTCGCGTAGGGGTCGTAGAGCTTAAACTCGGGGATGTAGTCCGTCACCTTGTCGTCCCAGCGCAGCTTGCCCTCGTCCACGAGCAGGCCCAGCGCCGCCGTGGTGAAGGCCTTGGTGTTCGAGACGATGCCGAACAGTGTGTTGGCGTCCACCAGCGCTTTGGTGGCGATGGAGCGCACGCCGTAGCCCTTGGCCAGCACCCAACGGAGCATACCGGGTCGGTTCATAGGTCGGAGCGAGGAGGTGAAGGGTTGGCAGCCAAGCTGCTAGCTCCTCAAGGCAGGGCCCCGGCGCTAGAAGCTGGGCGCGGCGCTGGCGGCCGCCGCCTGCGCCGCGGGCCCCACGGCGTAGGCGGCCAGCTGGGCGGCGTCGAGGTTGCCGTTTAGCCACTCGGTTTCAATCTGGGCCCCCAGCTTTCGGTAGAAGCCGATGGCCGGTTCGTTCCAGTCCAGCACCTGCCACTTCATGCGGTGGGCCCCGGTGGCGCGGGCCTCGGCCACCACGGCGTCGAAGAGCAGCCGGCCCAGGCCGCCGCGGCGGGCGGCTTCGGTAACCACCAGGTCCTCCAGGTACAGCATCCGGCCCTTCCAGGTGGAGTAGGCAGTGTAATACAGGGCCAGGCCAATGAGCTGTTGTTCAATGTTTTCGAGTACAAAAAACCCGAAGATGGGCTGGGGCCCAAACCCGTCGCGCTGCATGGCGGCCAGGGTGTTGGTCACGGCGTCGGGTGCTTTTTCGTACACGGCCAGCTCTTGGATCAGGGCCAGCACCTGGGGCAAATCGGCGGCAGTGCCGCGGCGGAGAACGGGGAAATCGGGCATGAGGCGGGTAGCAGTTAGCAGTTATCAGTGAGCAGGGATTGCAAGGCGGTCATGCTGAGCTTGTCGAAGCATCTCTACTGCGCAAGTAACTACTGGCATCCTGGTCCGGCGACTTTTTCAGTCGTTGGGCAACTCTTAATGACAGCTCGGGCCCCTGTGCAATTGTCAGAGTGGCCCAACAACTGTAAAAGTTGCTGGACCACCCCCGGTTTTAGGCCACTGCCAAAGTAATTGGTTGCGTGCGAAAGCTGCCACGCTGCGCGGATGCTAGCGGAGCCCGGCTGTTTCTGCTCCCAAGCTACCCCGGCCAATAGGGGTAACAAAAATGAGCAGTGCGCAACACCGTTCGACGGCATTGGGCACTGCTCATTGGCAACTGATAAAGAAGGGATTACATCTGCGGCTGCATCTTCTTAATGTCCTGGGTGGCGTTCACCGAGTTCAGCTCGCGCAGGGCGTCGGGCTGCTTGGCGCCCTTGGTCGAGTCGGGGGCCGGGGGCAGCGGGGGTAGGGCCGTCACGTTGGCGTCGTCGTCGATGGGGTCGGCCGACGAGCCGCAGGAGGTGAGCGAGAGCGAAACCAGGGCGGCGGCCAGCAGGCCGGGGAACAGCAGCTTTTTCATGTAAGGAGATGAGCAGTTTGGGGCCGCAAGTTACGCACGGTTGCCGGGCGGCGGCGCGCTTGCTTACGTAATCGGCTGGGCCGGTGGGGCCCCGGGGCCCAACTTATTTCACGTTGGGCGTCACGTTCATGTTGGCGAAGCAGAAGCTCCACACGTCGGCCCATTCCTGAATCTGGAGCTTGGTGCTCTTGCCCGCGCCGTGGCCGGCGTTCACGTCCACCCGAATCAGGGTGGGGTTGGGGCCCGTGTTGGCGGCTTGCAGGGCGGCGGCAAACTTGAAGGAGTGGGCCGGCACTACGCGGTCGTCGTGGTCGGCGGTGGTCACCATCGTGGCCGGGTAGGCGGCCGGCTTCAGGTTGTGCAGGGGCGAGAACTTGTAGAGGTTGGTGAACTGCGCAGCGTCCTTGCTGGTGCCGTACTCCGGGGCCCAGTTCCAGCCGATGGTGAAGTCCTGGTAGCGCAGCATGTCCATCACGCCCACGGCGGGCAGGGCCACCTTGCACAGGTCGGGGCGCTGCGTCATGGTGGCGCCCACCAGCAGGCCGCCGTTCGAGCCGCCGGCAATGGCCAGGTGCTCGTAGTCAGTGTATTGGCTCACTTTTAGGTACTCCGCGGCAGCGATGAAGTCGTCGAACACGTTCTGCTTGCGGGGCGTCATGCCGGCCTGGTGCCAGGCCTCGCCGTACTCGCCGCCGCCGCGCAGGTTGGGGATGGCCAGCACGCCGCCGTTTTCCAGCCACAGCATGCGCGCCACCGAAAAGCCCGGCGTGAGCGAGACGTTGAAACCCCCGTAGGCGTAGAGGTAGGTCGGGTTTTTCCCGTCCAGCTTCACGCCTTTTTTGTGGATGATGAACATCGGAATCTTCGTGCCGTCCTTGCTGGCGTAGAAGATTTGGGTAGTCAGGTAGTCGTCCGGGTTCACGTCCACGGTGGGGGCCCTAAACACGGTGCTGGTGTTGGTGGCCAGGTCGTACTTGTAAATGGTGGTCGGGTACGTGAACGACGTAAAGGCGTAGTAAACAGCCTTGTCGGTGCGTCGGCCGCCGAAGCCGCTGGCCGTGCCGATGGCGGGCAGCGCCACGTCGTGCTGGAACTTGCCGGCCTCGTCGTACACCTTCACCTGCGAGCTGGCGTCGTGCAAGTACGTGGCCACCAGGTGCCCGCCCACTTGGCTGATGCCTTCGAGCTTGTCTTTGGCCTCGGGCAGCACGGTGCGCCAGCCGGCCTCCGCGGGCTTCTTGGGGTCGATGGCCACCACCCGGAAGCGGGGGGCCTTGTAGTTGGTGTACACCAGCACCTCGCCGCCCACGTTGCCAATTACGTGGTTCTGAAAGGTATAGGAGCTGATGAGCGTGGCCCAGCTAGCGGCCTGCTTGGGGTCGCGCAGGTCGCGCACCAGCAGGCGGTTGCCGTCGGCCTTGCCATCGGTGAGCGAGAGGGTCAGGAAGCGCTCGTCCTCCGTGGCGTCGGCCATGCGGAAGCCCAGCACCATCTTTTTGTCCTCGTACACCAGCTTGTCGGCGCTCTGGGGCGTGTTCAGCTGGTGGAAGTACACCTTGTGGAACTCGTTTTTGCCGGCCAGGCCGTTTTCGCCGGCCTTGGGGGCGTCGTAGCGGCTGTAGTAAAAGCCGTTTTTCACCCACGACGTGCCCGATACCTTTACCCAATCGAGGGTTTCGGGCAGGGTTTTGTTGGTCGTCAGGTCCAGGATTTTCACCTTATGCCAGTCCGAGCCGCCGCCGCTGGTGGCGTAGGCCAGGTAGCGGTGGTCGTTGCTGAAGGCCGTGCCCGCCAGCGCCGTGGTGCCGTCGGCCGAGAACTTGTTGGGGTCGAGCAATACCTGGGGCTCGCCGGCGCCGGTTTGCACGTACACCACGGCCTGGTTTTGCAGGCCGTCGTTTTTGCTGAACACCAAGCGCTCGCCCACCTGCTCGGGCACGCCGTAGCGCTCGTAGTTCCAGAGCTTGGTGAGCCGGTCGCGGATTTTGTCGCGGAACGGAATTTGGCCGAGGTAGCCGAAGGTCACCTCGTTTTCGGCCGTCACCCAGGCCTTGGTTTCGGGCGAGTCGAGGCTTTCGAGCCAGCGGTAAGGGTCGGGTACTTTGGTGCCGAAGTAGTCGTCCACCTGGTCGGTTCGGCGGGCAGCGGGGTATTTCAAGGGCGGGTTGGGGGCGATGGGGGGCACGTATTGGGGGCGCTTGGCGTGAGTGGGCTCACCGGGCTCGGGCACCGTCATTTCGGTGAGGGCCTGGTGGTTGGGCAGCGTGTTGCGGGGCGGCGAGGTGGCCCGGCAGGCGGCCGGGGCCACCAGCAGCCCCAGCAGGGCCAGCTTGTGGGCAGTGTTCATACGGGGAGAAAAAGGCTGGAGCGCGGTAGTATTTTTCAAATATAGAATAGTGCTGCCCCGCTCGCACCGGGCGGCCTCTATACCGCAGACTACTTGAGTAATCGCTGGGAACCCAGCAATGGTTTTCCGCGCGCTACTAAGCGGTGAGCCGGCCGCGCCCAGAAAACCAGCAGTCTGCGTAACCGTCCAGCTACTCCGCCGCGTCCGGTGTGGGTGGGGCCCCGGCGGCGTTGGCCAGCAGCTCGGGCAGCTGGGCGCGGAGCCAGGCCATTTCCTCGTCCACGCGCTGGCTCACGAGGCGCTCCACCTCCAGGCGCTGGGCGGGGGTGAGTTGGGTGGGGGCAGCGGGTGGGGCGGGGCTTTCGCTGGGGGCCCCGGCGGTCAGCACCAGGGCTTCGGCGCGCTTCACGCGGGCGGCGGCGTCGGCCACGGCGGCGGTGGCTTGCTCGGCGGCGGTTTTGGCGCCGGCGGCGGCGTGGGTGGCGCTCAGGGTTTCGCGCCGCTGCTGCCGCCGCCACTGCCCCAGGCTGATGCGCAGCATGACGTACAGCACCAGGCCGAGAATGCCCAAGATGAGGGCCAGCGGCGCGGCAAAGCGGTCGAGCAGGTCGGCCGTATCGGACGGGGCGGCCGCGCCGGGCGGCAGCATGGCCCCCGGGTTGGCGTCGCGCACGGCTTGGGCCTCGGCGGCTTCGGCGGGGCCCAGGCCGCCGGCAGTGGCGGTGGTATCGGGGGCGGCGGGCACCATGGCGGCGGGCACGTCGCCGGGGGGCGTGCCGTGGTCCACGTAGTTGGCCAGAGCCGTTTCGAGGGCTTGCAGGCGCGCCAGGCGGGCGGGGTCGCGGCGGCGGGCGGGGGAGGCCTTCAGCTTTTGCACAATGGCCTTCACCAGGGCCCCCAGCTGGGCCGGCGTGCCCTTCTTGCCCTGGTAGATAGCGCCCCGGCCCTCAATGGGCTGGTAGAGCACGGAGTACACGCGCAGGCTGTCGGGCCGCAGGCTGGCGGCCAGGGCGGGCAGGTCGGCGCCGGCGCAGCGCACGGTGCTTTTGAGGCTGGGCCGGCCGGCGTCGTCGTACACGAAGCGGGCCGTGGCGCACCAGATCTGCACCTTGGCTTCGTCGAGCGAGGGCTGGCCGAGGGGCGTTTGGGCCGGCGCGGGCCGGGCGGCAAGCAGGAGGCCCAGCGGCAAAGCCAGCAGGCGCGAAAGGTGGCGGAACATCATGCGGAGCAAACGACGAGTAGGGCCCGCAAATTACGCCCGCCCGGGGCCCCGGGGCCCAAATCCATCCGGCGCGCCAACCCCAGCCCGGTTCGCGGCGTTATTGACGCCCATGAACCCACCCCTCATCATTGTCATGGGCGTTTCGGGCAGCGGCAAAACCACCGTGGGCCAGCTGCTGGCCGCTCGCCTGGGCCTGCCGTTCCACGAAGGCGACGATTTCCACTCCGCCGCCAACGTGGCCAAGATGGCCGCTGGCCACCCCCTCACCGACGACGACCGCGCCGGCTGGCTGGCCACCCTGGCCGCCGGCCTGGGCGAGTGGCGCACGGCCGGCGGGGCCGTGCTGGCCTGCTCGGCCCTCAAGGAAAGCTACCGCCAAACTCTGCAAGCCGGCGCCGGGGCCCCCCTCAGCTGGGTGTTTCTCGACACCGACCCCGCGGTGCTGCGCGCCCGCCTCGAGCACCGCCAGGGCCACTACATGAAGGCCGACATGCTCGGCTCGCAGCTCGACACGCTCGAAAAGCCCACCTACGGCCTGCACCTCACCGACGACGCCCCGCCCGAAACCCTGGTCGACCAGGTGGTGACGCGGCTGCATTTGCTGCCGGCCGCCACTTAAGCACTGAGCCACTAGTTGATGACTGATAGTTAAGGTGCTTAATGGCAATAATTTGCATTGCGACCGGCGTACGCACTGGCCGCCCCTCCGGGGCTATTCATCGGCTTGCTTGCGTCTCCCGCCAGGCGGTTATCGCTGAGCGAGAAGGCGCAAAGATGCGCCGCTACAGCCATCACCTGCTAAACCAAACGGCTCTTGATTATAAAGTAAATCGCTGTCAGTAAGAATATTAGCCATCAGCCGATAGCTAATGGCCCAACCCCGCCCCTGGGGGCCCTAGGCCCGCAGCAGGCCGTACTTCACGATGCAGTAGAGGGCCCGGAACCCGTCGCGCCAGCCGATCTTTTTGCCCTCAGCGTAGGTGCGGCCGTAGTAGCTGATGCCCACTTCGTAGATGCGCACGCCGGGCACGCGGGCCACCTTGGCCGTTACCTCGGGCTCGAAGCCGAAGCGGTTTTCTTTCAGGTCGAGGCCCTGGATGATGTCGCGCCGGAACAGCTTGTAGCACGTTTCCATGTCGGTCAGGTTCAGGTCGGTGGTCATGTTGGAGAGCACCGTGAGCCAGTAGTT
This sequence comes from Hymenobacter nivis, assembly GCF_006439025.1. GTDB lineage: Bacteria > Bacteroidota > Bacteroidia > Cytophagales > Hymenobacteraceae > Hymenobacter > Hymenobacter nivis_A. Next base: position 265,068 of record NZ_RCYZ01000005.1, on the reverse strand, counting down.
GCCGATGCTGTGCCAGAAGAACAGGATGCGGTGGGGGTTGCCGCCCATGAAGCGCGAGCCGAACACGACGTCGGCAAAGCCCTTCAAAATGGGCCTGATCAGCAGGTTATACTCTTCGGGGTCGTACTCCAGGTCGGCGTCCTGCACGATAACGTAGTCGCCGGTAGCCGCCCGCAGGCCCGTGCGCAGGGCCGCGCCCTTGCCCCGGTTGGTGGGGTGGGCGAGCAGGCGCAGGTCCAGGCCGGGGTAGCGCGCCGCGTAGGCCGCCACGGTGGCCGCCGAGTCGTCGGTCGAGCAGTCGTCGACCAGGATAATCTCCTTGCCAATGCCGTTGAGGAGCTGCAACTCGCGCAGCAAGTCCAGGATTTGGTGAATGGTGCGGGCCTCGTTGTAGACGGGCACCACGATGGAAAGCGTGTCGAATTTGACCAAGGAGGGCGGGGCTTGCGGGAGCCACGGCCGGCGGCTCCCCACGTTGGTTCGGGCCCACAAAGATCAAGGAAAAATCCTGCGGCGGCCAAGGGCCCCCAGGGCCCCGGGGGCCCTAGCTGTAGTCAATCTCGGTATTGTCGCCGATGTTGAGGCTGTGGTTGAGGCCCCGGAACGAGGCGTCGGAGCCCACAATGCAGTCGTGCATCACGGCCGAGCGCAGCTCGGAGTACGAGCCGATGATGGAGTTGCTGAGGATGGTATGCTCGACGATGGTTTTGTCGCCGATGGCCACGTTGGGCCCGATGATGGAGTTTTCGATGCGGCAGCCCGGCCCGATGCTCACGGGCGGGATGATGACCGTGCCCACAAAATCGGGGTACTCGCGCGGCTCCAGGAACTCGGGCCGGTTGAGCAGGCGGGCGTTGGCTTCGAGCAGCGTGTCCTTGCGGCCGCAGTCAAACCAGTTATCCACGGCGGCGGTGGTCATGTCCTCGCCCTGCTCGATGAGGTGCATCAGCGCATCGGTGAGCTGGAACTCGCCGTGGGTGCGCACGTTGCTGGCAATGAGCCACTCCAGGGCCTGGGCCAGGCGCTCGGCATCGGCCAGCTTGTAGAGGCCCACCAGGGCAAAGTTGGACTTGGGAATGGTGGGCTTCTCCACCACCTTGCGCACGCGGCCGCCGGGGCCCGTTTCCACGAGGCCGAAGAGCGAGGGCGTTTTCACTTCCTTCACGGCCAGCACCGTGCCGGGCGTGGCCAGCAGGGCGGGCAGGTCCACGTCCACAATGGTGTCGCCGAGCAAAATCAGCACCCCGTCGGGGTCGTGCCGGAACGTGTCGCGCGCCAGCCACAGGGCGTGGCCCAGGCCCTCGCGGGGCTCTTGCAGCACGAAGGTTGCGTTCAGGTCGGGGTAGCGGCGGCGCACGTAGCTCACCACTTTATCGCCGAGGTAGCCCACCACAAACACGAACTCGGTGAGGCCGGCGGCCATCAGGCGGTCGATGATGTGGCCCAGGATGGTGTTGCCGGCCACCGGCACCAGGCTCTTGGGCTGGGTGTGGGTGTGGGGGCGCAGGCGCGAGCCAATGCCGGCAACGGGAATGATGGCTTTCACAGCGGGGAAAAGTAAAAATGAGGAAACCGGCCGTACTTGCAGCTTCACCGGCCCGCAAGTACGGCCGCGGCCGGCAAACAACCGCCGGGCTACGGTTGCGTATGCGGCCCAGCCGCTGGCCTCAAACCGGCCGGGGCCCCATTGGTTCGGGGCCCCCGCGCCGTTTTTCTTCGTCTTCACCCTCTTTCACCTTACCCTCTTTCCCCATGAAACGCCTCCTCCTCTACTTTGCCGGCTTCATCATCCTGCTTTCGCAATCGTCGTGCGGCTACAACGGCATGGTCACCCGCGACCAGGAAGTGAAAAACAAGTGGGCCGGTGTGCAGAGCGCCTACCAGCGCCGCTCCGACCTGATTCCCAACTTGGTGAACACCGTGAAGGGCGCCGCCAACTTCGAGAAATCGACCCTTGAGGGCGTCATCGAAGCCCGCGCCAAGGCCACCAGCGTGCAACTTAACGCCGACCAGCTGACGCCCGAAAACATCCAGAAATTCCAGGCTGCTCAAAGCCAGCTCTCCTCCGGCCTGGGCCGCCTGCTGGCCGTGTCGGAAAATTATCCCGAGCTGAAGGCCAACGCCAACTTCCAGGAGCTGCAAGCCCAGATTGAGGGCACTGAAAACCGCATCAACGTGGCACGCAACGACTTCAACACCGCCACGACCGATTACAACACGTTCACCCGCTCGTTCCCCAATAACCTGTTTGCCAATATGTTCGGCTTCAAGGAGAAGCCCTACTTCGAGGCCGACGCCGCCGCCAGCAAGGCCCCCACGGTACAGTTCTAAATTATCAGTGAACAGTGAGCAGTGAACAGTTTGCAGGCCGGGCAGCACCATTGTCCGCTTGCCAACTGTTCACTGCTCACTGTTAATTGTTAACTGATAAGCTATGAAATCTCCCCTCACCCCCGCCCAGGACGCGGCCCTGGTGGCGGCCATCCGCCAGGCGGAGGTCACCACGTCGGGCGAAATCCGGGTGCACCTGGAGGACGCCTGCCCTACGCCCGAGCCCCTCGACCGGGCGGCGCAGGTATTCAGCGAGCTGGGCATGCACCGCACCGCCCAGCGCAACGGCGTGCTGTTTTACATGGCCTGGACCAGCCGCCAGTTCGCTATTGCCGGCGACGTGGGCATCAACTCGGTGGTGCCCGACGATTTTTGGGAGGAAACCAAGGAGGCGGTGCTGCGCGATTTTCGGCAGGAGAAGTACGTGGCTGGCCTCGAACACGGTATTCGCCAGGTGGGCGAGCAGCTCAAGCGCTACTTCCCCTACGACGCGGCCACCGACCAGAACGAGCTGGACGACAGCATATCTATTGGCGGCGATGAGCCGTCGCCCCGCCCATGAGCCGGGCCCTCCGCTTGCGGGTAGCCGCGGCGCGGCCCTGGCTGCGCCAGGCGCTGGCCGGGCTGCTGCTGGCCGTGCTGGCCACCGCCGGGGCCCTGGCCCAGGGCCTGCCCCCGCGCCCCAACCCGCCGCGCCTCGTGAACGACCTGGCCCACCTCATGCAGCCCCAGGAGGCCGATGCCCTGGAGCAAAAGCTGGTGGCCTACAACGACAGCACTTCGTCGCAAATCGCCGTCGTGACCGTGCCCAACCTGGGCGGTAATGAGATTGCCGACTATGCCCAGCAGCTGTACCGCGCCTGGGGCATTGGCCAAAAGGGCAAGAACAACGGTATTCTGGTGCTGGTGGCGCAGCAGGAGCACGCCGCCCGCATCCAAACCGGGCGGGGCCTGGAAGGGGCCGTGCCCGACGCCCTGGCCAAGCGCATCATCAGCAACACGTTGGTGCCGGCCTTTAAGCAAGACCAGTACTACGCCGGCCTCGACCGCGGCACCGACCAGCTCATTGCCCTGGCCCGCGGCGAGTACAAGGCCGACCCGGCCGCGGCGCAGGACCGCGGCCAGGGCGGCGGGGGCCCTGGCTTCGGCCTAATTATCGTCATCCTGATTGCCATCTTCATCTTCATTCAAATCAGCCGCCGCGGCGGCGGGGGCGGGGGTGGCCGCGGCGGGCGCAGCGGCGGCTTCGGGCCCATTCTGTTTGGGGGCCTGGGCGGCTTTGGTGGCGGCGGCGGTTTTGGCGGCGGTGGCGGGGGTAGCGGCGGCGGGTTCGGCGGGTTCGGGGGCGGCGATAGCGGCGGGGGCGGCGCCAGCGGCAGCTGGTAGGGCCCCCGATAAGCTCAACTGGTAGGGCACTCGATAAGCTCAACCTTTTGGTGGCGGTAGTAGTATCATGCCGAGCAAGATACCCTAACCTTCCCTTACTTCCCATCCCTCAACGCCATGCGTTCCCTTCGGTTTTCCCTGTTCCTATTGCTTGGCGTCCTCACCTTTTCGCTGAGCAGCTGCGACGCCGTCGCTGGCATCTTCAAAGCTGGGGCCTATACGGGCATCATTGGCGTGGTGCTCGTCATTGCCCTAATCATCTTATTTATCAGCAAAATGAGCGGCGGCAGCAATTCATAGCTTTTTAGTTGGTAGCTATCGGTTACTCGCTGCTAGTTATGCATCCTGACAACTAGCAGCGAGTAACCGATAGCTGATCAAAGCCCACAAAAAAGCGGCGCTCCCCACGTGGGGAGCGCCGCTTTTTTGTGGCTGGGCTGGGGGCCTTATTCGCCCTGGCGGGCTTTGGGCATGGTGCCGATAACGTGGTCCCAAAGGGTGCTGCTCACGCCAAACGCCACTTCGTCTTGCCGGTAGTGGTGCTGGCTGTGGTGCGTCCACCACACTTTCAGGAAGTTTTTGGGCGGCGAATACGCGTGAATGGCGTAATGCACAAACAGGTACGAGGCGTAGCCAAACGTGAAGCCGGCCAGAATGCCGAATGCCCAGCTGCCAAACACCAGCCGGAAAATGAAGAACAGCAGCGACGCCACGAACACCGTGACGATGGGCGGCATGGCCAGCCGCGTCTTGTCCTTCGGGAACTCGTGGTGCACGCCGTGCATCGTGTACTGAAACTTGGCCTTGCGCGGCGTGGTGGCCGGCAGGTGGTAGAGGTAGCGGTGCACCGCATACTCGACGAATGTGAACAGCAGCAGCCCGCCCAAAAATAGCCCCAGCGCCGAAAGCCCCGACAGGAAGCCGTGGGTGAAGCCGTAGTATAGGCTCAGCAGGGTGGTGGCGGCAAAAATGCCCACCGGCCAGGCAATGTGGGTGTGCGAGAGCCGCTCAAGCAGCGGGTTTTCGAAAAGCTGGGCCGACCCTTTGTGCTTGGGCCGGGGGGCTGCGGCGGGGGTGGGGGCTGCGGGTGCAGATTGCATAAGCTATTGATAAAGTACGCGAACACTTCGGCCCACAAATTTACGGCCCCCGATTTAAACAGGGGCCCCAGCCGGGAAGCCGGCGTGGGCCAACGCCGGCAACAACGCCGCCAGCGGCGCGCGGGTTTCCGCAAGGCGCAGGCGGGCCTGGCTATAAAACTGCTGGCGGGCCGCCAGGGTTTCGGCCAGCGCCGTGCTCAGTTGGGGCCCCGCGCCCGCCAGCAGCGGCCGCCGCGCCGCGCCGCCGCGCTCCATGCGCCGCGCCAGCACGGCCAGCGGCACGTCCAGCCACAGCGTAAAAGTGCTGGCGTTTAGCGCGTTGATGTTGTCGTGGAAGCAGGGCGTGCCGCCGCCCGTGGCCAGTACCAGGGGCCCCGGGCGGGCCACCACGTCCCGCAGCACCTCGGCCTCCAATTGCCGAAAATGGGCCTCGCCGTGCGCGGCAAAAATGGCCGGAATGGCCTGGCCCGCGCGCGCCACAATCTCGGCGTCCAGGTCCAGAAACTGCCAGTTGAAGTGCTGGGCCAGCGCCCGGCCCAGCGTGCTTTTGCCCGAGCCGGGCATGCCAAGTAAAGAGAGGTGCATTTCTAGGGAGCAGTTATCAGTGAATAGTTGGCAATGAGCAGTTAACGGGCAGAACAGGGCCCCCAGGGCGTGATGCAGGGCGCAGCGAAGCAACTTCCCTGCGCAACTAACCCAATCGACTGAGTTACTGCCGCGGCAAAGATGCTTCACTGCGCTCTGCATGACGCCCTGGGGGCCCTATTCTGCCCCGCTAACGGTTCACTGTTAGATGTTTACTGCTAACTGATTTTCACCCGCGGGTCGAGCACGGCGTAGAGCACGTCCACGGCAATGTTGATGAGCACAAACAGGGCCGCTACGAACAGCGTGGCGCCCATCACGACCGGGAAATCGAGGTTTTCTACGGCTCGTAACGTAATGGTGCCCAGTCCCTTCCAGTTGAAGATGTACTCGATGAAGAACGCGCCCGCCATCAGCGAGGCCAGCCAGCCCGACACGGCCGTGACCACCGGGTTCAGGGCGTTGCGCAGGGCGTGGCGCAGCACGGTGGCGCGGTAGCTCAGGCCCTTGGCCCGCGCCGTGCGGATGTAGTCCTGCCCCAGCACGTCGAGCATGCTCGAGCGCGTGAGCTGGGTGATGACCGCCAGCGGGCGCACGCCCAGCGCCACGGCCGGCAGCAGCAGGTTGCGCAGCACTAGGTGCCGCACGCCCGTAAAGGGGTCGGTTTCAAAGAGCTGGCCCGTTAGGCTCAGGCCTGTCCAGTGGCTCCAGTAAAAGCCAAATGTGACAGCGATGACGATGGCGGCCACGAACGAGGGCACCGAAATGCCCAGCACCGAAACCGTGACCAGGGCCCTGTCCAGCGCCGACTGGGGCCGCAGGGCCGCCAGCACGCCCAGGGCTACGCCGATGACGCTGGCAATGAGCATGGCCGCCAGCGCCAGCCACAGCGTGCCGGGGAAATAATCGAGCAAGATGCTGAGCACGTCCTTGTTGCTCTGGAACGAGCGCCGCAGATAAGGCACCTTCAGCACCAGCGCCTGGGGCCCCAGCGGCAGCACCGTGAGGCCTCCGTAGCGGGCGCGCCCGGCCGAGTCGCGCGGGTGCAAGCCCAGCGGCGACACGTCGTTGAGGTAGCCCACCAGGCGGCGGGGCAGCGGCTGGTCGAGGCCCAGGTCGGCGTTGATGGCGGCCTTGGTGGCCAGGTCGGTGCGCTGGCCAGCCAGCAGGGCGGCGGGGTCGCCGGGCAGCACATTAAACAGGAAAAAGACCGTGCACGCCACGCCCACCAGCACGAGTAGGCCCTGGCCCAGGCGGCGGAGGAAGAAGGTGAGCATGTACTTGGCGGTGGAAGCGTGGGCGGACCATAGGCGGCGGCGCGCTGCAAAGGTGCAAAAAATGCCCTTTGGTGGCTGCTACCCAGCGTGGCGCTGGTGCCAGTGCGCACGGCACTGTAGCCCGGTGCGGCGCTCCGTTGCCAAGCCGCCGTCGACTATGGCCCCACGCCGCGCCAAAAGCCCCGGCAAACCGGCCTCAAGGCTGCAACTGGTGGCCCCCAGTATATTCACTTATCCAGATTACTATGGGCCGTTATTTATATAAAACGGGCCGGAATAAACATAAAATTACCTATCAATTTCCCTATAAACTGCGGCATTGGGCCGTCCATCGATGAACAATTTTTTTATATCCGAACAGCCGAGCGCGTCAAAGAAAAAAACGTTAGTAGCGGCCCTGCTCAACAAAAGCCTGAAGACCCTTCGGCTGGGTTGCTACGCCCGGCCCTTGCCCAACCCCGTGGTGGACATGACCACGGTGGAGCAGCGCATCAACTATTTCCATCTGCTAGATGCCGTTATTGCCCACCAGGTGCGGGGCGACGTCGTCGAACTGGGGTGCTTCACCGGGCAGTGCGCGTTGTTGTTTCAGCGGGTGGTGCAATTGTACCAGGCCGATAAAACCCTGCACTTATTCGACAGCTTCGAAACCCAATTTACGCTCAAGGGCAGCGTGGAAGAGGAGCTAAAGCGGAATTTCAAGGAAGAGGGCTTGCCCTTGCCAGTGCTGCATAAGGGCTATTTCCAGGATACGCTGCCCACGCAGCTGCCCGGGCAAATTGCCTTCGTGCACATCGACTGCGGCTTCGGGGGCGACGCCCAGCAGCACAAAAGCGTGGTGCAATACTGCCTGGAGGAAGTTTACCCAAAAATGAGCGTCGGGGCGGTGTGCGTGCTGATGGACTACCACGACCGCACCGCCCCCGGCACGGGCTACGATGCCAACCCAGGCGTGAAGATGGCTTGCGACGAATTCCTGGCCACGAAGCCCGAGCAGATGGTGTCGCTCTACGGCAACCACTATTCGCACGGGTTTTTCAGAAAGGCCGGGGCCCCAGGCTAATACAATTTCTCCACTTCGTACAGGTTCGGCACGTCGTGGTAATGGTACTTGGCCAGGATTTTACCGTTCTTGAGCACCATCAGCCCGGGGTTGGAGCGCACCATCGACTTGAGCACGGTGGCATCGGCGGTGTAGTAGGGCACGGCCAGGTTCACGTCGTGGCGGAAGGCGTCAAACTTGGCCGGGCTGGTGCTCGTGATGGCCAGCACGTCGATGTGCTTGCGCGATTTTTCGGCCGCCGTCAGCAGCGCGTTGATGGGCAGGAACCGGTCGCGGTCGGCCTTGTTGCTGTTCTGCACGATGAGAATCAGCTTGTTGCCGGTCAGTATTTGCTTGGTCACGTCGTTGCCCTCCAGGTCGTACACCGCAAAGTCGGTGATGACGGGGCGCGACTGTTCTGGGTTGAGCACCGTCATGGCCTGGTACTTCCAGGTCGAGTCGGTCGGAAAGGCGTCGAACTCCTTGGTTTCGCCGTTGCGCGTGAACGTGTAGCGGTAGCGGGCCGCCTCGGGGGCCTTCATCAGCTGCGGAATGCTATTGCCCACCTTATAGGGCAGGAAATCGAAATACGGTTGGTGGCCCAGGGCCCGCATGCCGATGCCCACGGCCAGGGCGGTGGCCACGGTCATCATCATCAGGCCGGTGGTGCCGGGGGCGAAGGTGCGCCGCAAAAACCGCTGGTTCCAAAACACCACGGCCCACAAGCCCAACAGCACCAAGTCTTTGGTAAACGAGGCCCAAGGCGTGAGCTTAAGGAAGTCACCGAAGCAGCCGCAGTCCGTCACCTTATTAAAGGCGGCCGAATAGAACGTCAGAAACCCGAAAAACACCAGCAGCGCCAGCAGCACCCACAGCGTTTTGCGCAGGAACCAGCGCAGCAGTACGGCCACACCCAGGATTACTTCCAGCGAGCTGAGGAAGATGGACAGGAATCGGGCCGCGTCCTTAAATTGCAGAAAAAACGGGCTGAAATCCTTGGCAAAAACCTCGAAATATTCCTCCAGCTTGTAGGCCGTGCCCACCGGGTCGTTGAGCTTGATCAGCCCCGAAAACACAAACAGGGCCCCCAGCGCCACCCAGCACACGCGGGTGAAGTAGCGCAGCGGCCGGGGCGGGGCCATCGGCGGGGGCAGGGGCGGCACGCTGGCGGCCGAGGCGTGGGGGGCAGGAATGGGCATGGCGAAAAGTCGGTAAGGAAACGGTGGGCGGGCCCCGGGGCCCCGGGCTAAGCCCCGCCCAAAATCAAGGCGAATACGGCGTAGTTCAGCATGTCGCGGTAGCTGCCCTCCACGCCTTCCGAAACCTGGGCCGCGCCGCCGAGGTTCTCCAATTGCTTCACGCGGTGCAACTTCATCAAAATAAGGTCCGTGATGCTGGTCACGCGCATCTGGCGCCAAGCCTCGCCGTAGTCGTGGTTTTTGGCCAGCAGCAGGCGGCGGTTTTCGGCGGCTTCGTGGTCGTAGGCGGCGGCCACGGCGTCGGGGCCCATGTCGAGGGGCGTGTCGGCGGGCAGGTGCAGCTGCATCAGGGCAATGAGGCAGTAGTTGACGATGGCCACAAACTCCTCATCTACGCTGTCTTCAACTTGCTGGTTGCCAACCTCCTGGATGGTACGGATGCGGTTGGCCTTAATGAAAATCTGGTCCGTGACGGATGGCAGGCGCAGGATGCGCCAGGCCGTGCCGTAGTCGTGGGTTTTGGCCAGGAACAGCTGGCGGCAGCGCGCCAGCAGCTGGTCGTAGTGCGCGGGGGTGGCGGTCAAGGGGTGGGCAGGGTAGGATGGTGTGGGGGTAGGCGGGTCGGGGGGGCGGGCCGTTGGCCAATTCCCATCCCCGCCGCAAGTTCGCCACCGCTGGCGGATATTGAGCCCTTCCCCGCTCGCTCAGCGCCATGCCCATCCACCCGCCTACCCTCGTACCCGCCCACCCTACTACCCCCGAAACCCTCCTCAGCCCCCACGGCCGCCTGCTCGACCTGCGCCGGCCGCGGGTGATGGGCATTCTGAACGTCACGCCCGACTCGTTTTTTGCCGGGAGCCGGGTGGCCGCCGCGGCCGATGTGGTGGCCCGCGCCGGGGCCCTGCTCGCGGCCGGCGCCACCGTGCTCGACGTGGGCGCCTACAGCACCCGCCCCGGGGCCGCCGACGTGCCCGTGGCCGAGGAGCTGGCCCGCCTGCTGCCCGCCCTGGGGGCCCTGCGCCGCGAGTTTCCGGAGGCGTTTATCTCGGTCGATACCTTCCGGGCGGCCGTGGCCGAGGCCGCCGTGCACGCCGGCGCCGACTTGGTGAACGACGTGGGCGGCGGCACGCTCGATGACGACATGTTTGCCACCGTGGGCCGCCTGCGCGTGCCCTACGTGCTGATGCACATGCGCGGCAACCCGCAGACGATGAGCCAACTGACCGATTACGACGACGACCTGGTGCTCACGCTGCTCCGGTTTTTCCGCGACGGGCTGGCCGCCTTGCGCGCCGCCGGGGCCCACGACGTGGTGCTCGACCCGGGCTTCGGCTTCGCCAAAACCGCCGCCCAGAGCCACGAGCTATTGCGCCGCCTGCCCGAGCTGGGGGCCCTGGGGCGGCCCGTGCTGGCCGGCCTCTCACGCAAGAAAATGGTGTACGGGCCCCTGGGCCTCACGCCCGAGGCGGCCCTCAACGGCACCACGGCCCTGCACGTGCTGGCCCTGCAGGGCGGGGCCCGCCTGCTGCGCGTGCACGACGCGGCCGAGGCCACGCAGGTAATCCAGCTCTATTTGAATATCTTCAAGGCAGAAGACGCCGACTGAGGACTGAGAAAGGTCAATTTTTGCATTTTGGGCGCGGTTTGCTGGTAAAAAATTGCGTTCTTCGCAACGCAGCGGCGGTTTTTGGAGTCTTTGCCGAGCCCCGGGGCCCTGGCGGGGCCCCGCCATTCTTCCCACCCCCTAGCGCTCCGCCCGTGTCCGGCCCGTTCCCCATCGACTTTTTGCGTTTCGGCTGGACCGACGCGGCCGATGTGCTGCTGGTGGCCGTGCTCTTCTACCAGCTCTACAAGCTGCTGCGCGGCTCGGTGGCCCTGAGCGTGGCCGTGGGCTGGGCCTCGCTCTACCTCTTGTACTTGGTGGTGAAGGCCTTGGGCCTGGAAGTGCTCACCACCATCCTGGGCGAATTCATGAGCGTGGGCGTGCTGGCCACCATCATCCTGTTCCAGCAGGAAATCCGGCGGTTTTTGCTGACGGTGGGGCAGGCCACGGCTTTTGAGCGGGTGCGGCGCTGGCGCTGGGGCTCCAACGCCACTGCCCCGCTGGCCGTCGAGCCCTTTGTGGAAGCCGCCAAAAGCCTGAGCACCAAGTACACCGGGGCCCTCATCTGCTTCAGCCAGGCCTCCGACCTGAGCGCCTACGCCGAATCGGGCGACTGCCTCGACGCCGAGGTGAGCAAGCGCCTGCTGCTCACCATCTTCAACAAAACCAGCCCCTTGCACGACGGGGCCGTGATCGTGACCAACGGCCGCCTGCAAGCCGCTCGCTGCATCTTGCCCGTGAGCGACAACCCCGACGTGCCCGCCGCCCTGGGCCTGCGCCACCGCGCCGCCATCGGCCTCACCGAAATCACCGATGCCATCGTGCTGGTGGTGAGCGAGGAAACCGGCCAAATGAGCCTGGTGCGCCGCGGTGAGGTGTTCCGTGGCCTGGCTGCGCCCGCCCTGGCCGCCCGCCTCGGCGAGTGGCTGGGCGTGGACAGCAGCCCCGCCGGCCAGCCCGTGGCCGTAGCCACGGCTACCTAGCCGGGGCCCCAATGCCGGCCCATAGCCCGGGCCGCGAAACTTAAATCTCTGGTTTACACCTGGTCGGCGTCGAGCAGCGAGGCGGCTACTTGGTAGCCGGGGGGTGGCCCTGCGGGCTGCGGCTCGCTGAGCGAGGCCGGCGGGTGGCACAGCACCAGGCAGCCGCCGCGCTGGCGCAGGCGGTCGGCCCCTTGGCGCAGCAAAAACAGGGCGTGGGTGCTCAAATCGGCCAGGCTGCTGCAATCGACCCACACGCGGCGCTGGGGCTGGCGCAGGGCCCAGCGCAGGGCGCGGGCCAGGGGCGCGAGGCCCGCCCAGCCGTCGCTGTCGGTGAGAATGAGCAGGCAGCTATTCGGCAAAACTTCTTGGTAAACACGCATAACGGCTGGGCTTATGGGAGGAAAGCGCCGGGCCCCGCGGGTGCACCGCGGGGCTTGGTAAGGTGTGGCTGGCGCGGTAGGCAGGGCAACGCGGCAAACCAAGCTTCGTGCGTTTGCCAATGGCTGCCAAACGCACGAAGAGAAGAAGATATTGCAAAATTACTGGCTGAACTTTATAATTTTATCTAGGAATATACTGATTTTACCTGCGGAATATACGGAATGCATCTGCCGGATGGCGTTGCTTGAATAGCTTAAATATTATACGTATAATGCCTGGTATAGTGTTGATTAGCCTTGCAAAAAATGAGGTTCCCGCCGCCACTGGCCCGGGGCCCTACTCAGTCCAGCAGGCCCTCCGTTACGGCCCGGTGAATGAGGGCGGCGGTGTTCTTGGTTTGGGTTTTTTCCAGAATGTGCTGGCGGTGGCTTTCGACGGTGCGCTTGCTGGTGAAGAGCTTGGCGGCAATTTCGTTGGTGGTGAGGCCGGCGGCCAGCAGCTGGAGCACCTCCAGCTCGCGGCTGGTGAGGGAACTGGCGCGCCGGGCGGCGGCCCGCGCCGCGTCGGCGGGGCTCCGGGCCGCCGGGGCCGCGGCCAGCACTAGGTGCAGCAACCCCATGCCCAGCTCCGAGCACAGGTACTGCTCGCCGGCGGCCACGGTCCGGATGGCCGTCAGCAGTTCCATTTGCCGGGCGCTTTTGAGCAGGTAGCCCCGCGCCCCGGCCGCAAACAGCTCGCCGATGCGCACGGGCTCGGCTACCATCGTGAGCACCAGCACCCGCAGGGCCGGGTACTCGGCGCGCAGGCGGGCGGTGGTGGCCAGGCCATCGAGCACGGGCATGGCCAGGTCGAGCAGCACCACGTCGGTGGGCGCGGCGGGCAGGCGCTCAAACAGCTCTTGGCCGTGGCTGGCTTCGCCCACCACCAGCAGGTCGGCCTCGGCGGTTAGCAGGGCCCGCAGGCCGGTGCGCACAATGGAATGATCGTCGACTAAAAACAGGCGGATCATGGCCGCCGGTGAAAAAGAAACGGGCGCGGGGCCCTGTGCCGGCTAGCCGGCAGGGTAAATGTGGTCATAGTGCTGGTTATTAATAGCAAACGGATTAGCCAAGATAGTGGAATTCTTGGCTATACAATAGTTGAGCTTGGTTGGGTACCAGGGCGATATTGCTGCCCCGGGGCCCAACCCTGCGCGGGGCCCTGCGTTAGTACTCCCGCGCCCTTTGCGCTCCGCTCCAATCAATTCCCGCCATGAAAATTGCCACCGAAAAAGAAGACAAAGGTTTCCTGCCCGACGGCCGCCATCTGGTCGAAATCACCGACATCGAAGAAGGTACCAGTGAGCACCAGAACGTGCCGTTTTTCGCCGCCCGCATGGAAAGCGCCGACGGCTTCGTGACCCAGCGCTTCTACAATTCGCCCGCTGGCCACCCCATCATCCTGTCGCTGTACGCGGCCGTGGGCATCCAGCCCCACGACGGCAAAGACCTCGACACCAAGGAGCTGATCGGCAAGCACCTGTCGGTGGAAGTGAGCGACCACAGCTACACTGACCCCGCCACCGGCAACGAGCGCAGCATCCGTCAAGCCACCGGCTTCCGCGCCGCGTAAGTGAATTAGGGCCCCAGGGCCCCGAAAAGAAAAGGCGTCGCCCCCATTCGGGAGCGACGCCTTTTTTTGGTTGCTCGTTGTCAGTTGTTCGGTCTAATAACTGACAACGAGCAACTAACAACTAGAATTCTATTTCAACACGTCCAAGGCTTTGCCCACCTTCACGAAGGCGGCAATGGCTTGGTCGAGCTGGGCGCGGGTGTGGGCGGCGCTGAGCTGCACCCGGATGCGGGCCTTGCCCTGGGGCACCACGGGGTAATAAAAGCCCACCACGTAGATGCCCTCGGCCAGCATTTGGGCGGCGAATTCTTGGGCTAGCTTGGCGTCGTAGAGCATAACGGGCACGATGGGGTGCTCGCCGGGCGTGATGGCAAAGCCGGCGGCCGTCATCTTTTCGCGGAAGTACTTGGTGTTCTCCTCCAGCTGGTCGCGCAACTGGGTGCTCTCCGTCAGCAGTTCCAGCACGCGCAGCGAGGCCCCCACGATGGCGGGCGCCAAGGTGTTGGAAAACAGGTAGGGGCGGCTGCGCTGGCGCAGCATGTCGATGATTTCCTTGCGGCCGCTGGTGAAGCCGCCCATGGCGCCGCCCAGGGCCTTGCCCAGCGTGCCGGTGATGATGTCGACGCGGCCCATCACGCCGCGCATTTCGTGGGTGCCGCGGCCGGTTTTGCCCAGGAAGCCGCTGCTGTGGCACTCGTCCACCATCACCAGGGCCTGGTACTTGTCGGCGAGGTCGCAGATTTTGTCGAGCTGGGCGATGGTGCCGTCCATCGAAAACGAGCCGTCGGTGACGATGATGCGGTGGCGCGTGCCCTTGGCCTGGGCGTCCTGGAGCTGCTTCTCCAGGTCGGCCATATCGTTGTGCTGGTAGCGGTAGCGCTGGGCCTTGCACAGGCGCACGCCGTCGATGATGGAGGCGTGGTTGAGGGCGTCGGAAATAATGGCGTCCTGCTCATTAAAGAGCGGCTCGAACACGCCGCCGTTGGCGTCGAAGGCCGCGGCGTACAGAATCGTGTCTTCGGTGCCCAGGAACTCGGCCAGCTTGGCTTCGAGCTCCTTGTGGATGTCCTGGGTGCCGCAGATGAAGCGCACCGAGCTCATGCCGTAGCCGTGGGTGTCGATGGCGTGCTTGGCGGCCCGAATTACTTCGGGGTGCGAGCTGAGGCCCAAGTAGTTGTTGGCGCAGAAGTTGAGCACTTCGCCGGCTTCCTGGGTGTCAATTTCCGCGCCCTGGGGCGAGGTAATCACGCGCTCTTTCTTGAAAAGGCCGTTGTCTTTAATGTCCTGGAGCTGCTGCTGAAGGTCGGGCTGAAGGGTAGCGTACATGGAAGGGGAAGTAGTGGCTAACAAAAAGTAAAATTAAGCAGCGGGTCGCCTGGCAGCCAGCAGATACGCGGCCGCACCGTGCGGCAGCGGACAGGCGGCAATAAGTCCTCGGGCCCCGAGAAGCTATACAGCAAACAGGTCAGCACAAGCCAGGTTCCATCGTGCAGTTCCCAAATCTGGTAATTGTACCCATCCCACGTCATCCGGTGACCGGACGGGCGATAACTGTCGTACTGGGTAATGCTGGCTACGTCGGCCAGTACAAATTGCTGCGTTGTGCCCGCGTTGGTGTACGTGGCCAGCTGCGAAGTGCGGTCAATTGTGAGGACTGCCCGTCGGTCGTGGCGCCAATAGGTTACGTGTAGCCAGAAGCCGGTAGCTCCTAAGACCAGCAGCGCGGTGGCCACGATTAGGCTGAACAAGACGAGATACAATTCGTCGATTTTGCGCACCGCGGTGATTACGAGTACGATTCCCATGCCCAATAGCATGCCAGCCAGTAGCAGGCCTAACAGGTTGCGCCAGGGTCGGTTGCGAAAAACCACCACTGGCTTGTCCATTTTTAAGCTGTCGAGGTGCAGCGCGTACGGAACGCCCAAACCCAACAGGGCCCCCAGTGCCACAAATCCAACGACAAACCAATTGAGCAGGGCCAACATGCGGCCGAATATACCGTAGAGCAAAGCCCTGCTGGCGCGCGCGTCTTTGGCTGCTAGTTCTTCTCAAACACTTGGGGCCCCTAGCGAGCGACTGAAAGTAACCGCGCGCCTGCGCCCCCTGGGGGCCCTGGCCGCCGCCCCGGTGAAAACTGCCTGATGGGCGCGGGCCGGCGGTATCTTTGTGGTCGATTTATACCCTTTCCGTATCCTTATATTTTAACGCAATGGCCACCACCCCCGGCGACACCGATATTTTACCCGGCACCGTACTCGTAATTGGCGCTTGCGGCCAGCTCGGCCTGGAGCTAACCGCCGCCCTGCGCCAGCGCTACGCACCCGAAAACGTGGTGGCGGCCGACGTGCGGGCCCCTAAAAACCCGGACGCCCTGGCCGGGGGGCCCTTCGAGCTGCTCGACGTGCTGGACAAGGACCGCCTGGAGGACCTCATCCGGCAGTACCGGCCGGTGCAGGTGTACCACCTCGCCGCCCTGCTGTCGGCCACGGCCGAGAAAGACCCGATGTTTGCCTGGAAGCTAAATATGGACGGCCTGCTGAACGTGCTGAACCTGGCCGTGCAGTACCAAGTGCCGCAGGTGTACTGGCCCAGCTCCATTGCCGTGTTTGGGCCCGACACGCCCCGCGAGCACACCCCGCAAACCACCGTGATGAACCCCAACACGGTGTACGGCATCAGCAAGCTGGCCGGCGAGCAGTGGTGCGAGTGGTACCACCGCCACCACAGCCTCGACGTGCGCAGCCTGCGCTACCCGGGCCTCATCGGCTACAAGAGCCTGCCCGGCGGCGGTACCACCGACTACGCCGTGGACATCTACCACAAAGCCGTGGCCGGCGAGGATTTCGAGTGCTTCCTCAAGGAAGACACCTACCTGCCCATGATGTACATGCCCGACGCGCTCAAGGCCACCCTGGACCTGATGCACGCGCCGGCCGACCGCATCAAGGTGCGCACCAGCTACAACCTGGGCGCCATGAGCTTTGCGCCGGCCGAAATCACGGCCGCCATCCAGCAGGAAGTCCCTGGTTTCCAGGTAACGTATGCACCCGACGGCCGCCAGGCCATCGCCGATTCCTGGCCCGCCAGCATCGACGACTCCGCTGCCCGCGCCGACTGGGGTTGGGCCCCGGAGTTCGACCTGGCCAAGATGACCCAGGACATGCTGGTGCACCTGAAGGAGTTGCAGCCAGCGTAGTTGCCCGGGGCCCTGGGGCATTGTGGGATGAGCTGAAATTTTGCTTTCGCTGGGGCGCTAACTGACCGCCGCTCGGGCTTCGGCCAGTTGCTGCTTGTCGGCGGGGCGGCCCGTCCACCAAAACGCCAGGGCCACCGCCAGGCCCGCCGCGCCTTGTAGCAGTACCGTGTGCGGGGCCCCCAAGTGGCGGGCCAGCCAGCCGGCTAGCAGGCTGCCCAGCGGCTGCACCCCCTGGAAGGCCATCACGTAGTAGCTCAGCACGCGGCCGCGCATGTGGTCGGCCACATCGGTTTGGATGGCCGTGTTGGTGCCGGCGATGAAGAGCATCATGCCCGCCCCGCCCAGCGTGATGAAGGCCAGCGCGGGCCCCAGCTGCGGGCTGAGCGCGAAGCCCACCAGGCTGGCGCAAAACCCCAGCGCCGCGTAAGTGATAAGCTGCGGGCGGCGGTTTTCGGCGGGCCTCGAGGCCAGGTAGAACGCCCCAACTAGGGCTCCCAGGCCTGCGAGGCTGTTCAGCCAGCCGTAGGTACCGGCCTGGCCGTGAAACACATCCTTGGCAAACACTGGCAGCAGCGTGCCGTACGGCATGGCGCAGAAGCTGATGCCCGCCATCAGCAAAATCTGGCGGCGCAGGGCGGGGGCCCCGCGCAGGTAGGCCCAGCCCTCGCGCAAGCCTTCCAGGGCCCCCGGGCGGTGGGCGCGTACCGGCCGTGGGGCAATGCGCATGAGCAGCAGCGAGGCCACCACGGCCACAAAGCTCACGGCGTTCACCACGAAGCAGGGGCCCTCGCCGAAGCGCGCCAGCAGCAGCCCGGCCAGGGCGGGACCCACCAGCCGGGCCAGGTTCACCATCGTCGAGTTCAGGGCAATGGCGTTGGGCAGGTGGGCGCGGTCGTCCACCAGCTCCACGAGCAGCGACTGCCGGGCCGGGATGTCGAAGGCGTTGATAGTGCCCAACAGTAGGCTCAGGCCGGCCACGGCCCAGGTGGCGTAGTGCCCGCTCAGCACCAGCCAGGCCAGCACGCAGGCCTGCCCCAGCGAGGCCAGCTGCGTGACGAGCAGCACCCGGTAGCGGCTGTAGCGGTCGGCCACGGTGCCGCCGTAGGGCGCCAGCAGCAGCGTCGGAATCTGGCCCGCGAACGAGACCAGGCCCAGCAGCAGCGCCGAGTGGGTGTGGCTGTACACGAGCCAGCCCACGGCCAGCCGCTGCATCCAGGTGCCAATGAGTGACACCGACTGCCCGGCGTAGTAGAGGCGGAAGTTGCGGTGGGCGAGCGAGCGGAAGGCAGAAAGCACGCCCCTCCAACGGGAAAGCGGCCGCAAAGGTGCACCCCGGCCCCAGGGCCCCGCCCCACCAAATTGCACCCGCTGCGCCGCCGCGCCGGGGGGGCCTCGCCTGGGCCCCCAGCGCGGCGGCGCGGCCCGGGGCTTGGGGGCCCTAGGCGTGCGGAAATAATCCTTTCGTAACCAGGATATTACTCATTTTGCAAACGAAAGGTAGGGGCAGCCGTACTAAGACCTTACCTTTCTGCTATTGGATGGCGACGTATAAATTTTCGGATGTTTTGCAAGTCTTGAAGTCGTCGGCGGGCGAGTTCATGGAGAATAACTCGTTCCGGCACGCGGCGGCGCTGTCGTACTACACCATCTTTTCGCTGCCCCCGCTGCTGCTCATCGTCATCACGGTGGCCAGCAAGTTTTTGGGCCACGACGCCGTAACGGGCCAGGTGTACGGCCAGCTCAAGGGCTTGGTCGGGTCCGACTCGGCCAAATTTCTGCAAGACAGCATCGCCACCTTCACCATGCAGGACAAGACCGGCCTGGCCACGGCCATCGGCGTGGGCACGCTGATTTTTGCGGCCACCACGTTCTTCGTCACCCTCCAGGAAAGCATCAACGACATCTGGAACCTGAAGGTGAAAACCACCGGCATCGGCATCGGCGACTACGTGCGCCAGCGCCTGCTCTCCTTCGGCCTCATCCTGAGTGTGGCGCTGCTGCTGCTCGTGTCCTTTGTGGTCAGCGCCGTGCTTAGCGCCTTCACTGGCTGGCTCCAGCACGTCATTCCGGCCGCCGGGGTAGTGGCCATCAAGGTGGTTGATTTCTCGTTGTCGCTGGCCGTCACTACTTTGCTCTTCGCCCTCATCTACCGGTTTCTGCCCGACGCCATCATTCGGTGGCGCGACGTGGGCATTGGCGCTTTCATCACGGCGCTGCTGTTCGTGCTGGGCAAGTTCCTCATTGCTGTGTACATCGGCTACGCCAACCCCGGCTCGGCGTTTGGGGCGGCGGGCTCGGCCATCGTGCTGCTGCTCTGGATCAACTACTCGTCGCTCATTATCTTTTTCGGCGCCGAGTTCACCCAGGAATTCGCCGACGCCTTCGGCCAGAAAGTGCAGCCTAAGGCCCACGCCGTGCGCGTGCGCACCGAGGAAGTGAAGCCCGGCGAATCGGAAGCAGAGAAAGCCACCGGCCGCCCCCAGGCCACGGGCCGCTGGCGCGATTAGGGGCCCGGGGTGGTTGCTGGCTTAGTGCCTAGGTACCCGATGCGCCCACTTTCCAGCGGCTTCGATTTGCTTCGCTCTGCACTTCCCGCCGTGCTTTGCTTGCTACTCGCGAGCAACTTGGCAGCGGCGTCCCAGCGGCGAGCGGCGGCCCCCGATTCGGTACGGGGCCAAAACCGGTTGGTGAAGCTGCTAACGGCCGATGCTTGCCAGCGCTTGGGCAACCGAGCCAGCCGCGCGGCGCCCGATTCACTCAGTCTGGCGCAGGCCTATGAGGAGCTTCAAAGCACCTTGGCCGCCGTTGTCGAAAGCCACGCGGCCGATGTACGCCAGCTGGCCAGCCGCACCAAAGCCACCGGGGCGTACAACCAACTGCGAGCCGATTTGCCCGACGCCACCGCGCGGCGCCTCGTGAAAACGTGCCCAGTCGCGGCGGTTTTGTACGGCCGTTTCAGCCGTTTCTTGGGCGACAACCCAGCGCCTACTCAGGCTGAAAATCAATTCGCTCAGGCTTTCAGTGATGACCTCTGCCAACGCTTCGCAACATTGGACAGGGAAGGCCGCCTACAAGGAAAAACCGGGAACGAACTGGCGGTGCTCTTTGAGCAGGAATACGCCGCCGCCTTTGCTATCCAAGAAACCAAAATTACGCAGCTTTACGGGGGCGTGCTCGATGAAAAGCAAGGCGTTACGCAGAAATTCCTGCTGATGATAGCCAACGAAATAGGGGCCCGGACGAAGGCGCACTGCCCGCAGTTGCTGCGGCTGTTCAACAACACGAAGTAATTACTACAAGCGCCAGGGGCCCCACCGTTTCCAGAACGATGGGGCCCCCAGATTTTGGCTGGTAGGTAATTTAAGCCGCCGTCGCCTTTTCCTTCACCGCGAGCTGGCCGCAGGCGGCGTCGATGTCCTTGCCGCGCGAGCGGCGCAGGTTGGTTTGCACGCCGCGGTCGGCCAGGTACTGGTGGAACGACATCAGGTTTTCCTCGCCGGTGTTGCGGTAATCTGCGTTTTCGATGGGGTTGTACTCGATGAGGTTGATTTTGCAGGGCAGCCACTTGCTGATTTTTAGCAGGTTCTCGGCGTCCTCCAGCGTGTCGTTGAAGTTCTCGAATACGATGTACTCGTAGGTGACCTTGCGGCCGGTTTTCTCGTGGTAGTACTGCAAGGCTTCCTTCAACGCGGCCAGCGAATTGGCCTCGTTGATGGGCATGATTTCGTTGCGCTTGGCGTCGGTGGGCGCGTGCAGGCTCAGGGCCAGGTTGGCCTTTACATCGTCGTCGGCCAGCTTTTTAATCATTTTGGCGATGCCGGCCGTGCTGATGGTGATGCGGCGCGGGGCCATGTTCAGGCCGTCAGGGGCCGTGATGCGGCGCACGCTTTCCACCACGTTGGCGTAGTTGAGCAGCGGCTCGCCCATGCCCATGTACACGATGTTGGTGAGCGGCGTGCCGTACTGGCCCTCGCACTGCTCGCGGATGCGCACCACCTGGTCATAAATCTCGGCCGCGTCGAGGTTGCGCTTGCGGTCCATGTAGCCGGTGGCGCAAAACTTACACGTCAGCGAGCAGCCCACCTGGCTGCTGATGCAGGCCGTCATCCGCGTGTCGTGCGGGATGAGCACGCCCTCCACAATGTTGCCGTCGTAGAGCTTGAAGGCCGATTTGATGGTGCCGTCGTTGGAGCGCTGCTGGTTTTGCACCGTCACGCCGTTGATGACGAAGTGGGCCCCCAGCAGCTCGCGGGTGGCCAGCGAGAGGTTGTTCATCTCCTCAAACGAGCCGGCCGCGTTCTTCCACAGCCACTCCTGTACCTGCTTGGCGCGGAAGGGCTTCTCGCCGTGCTCCACCATGAACGCCTTCAGGTCGTCGGCGGAAACTTTGCGAATGTCGCGCTTAGTGGGCGTGGGGGCGAGGGGCAGTTCGAATAACATAGGGCAAAGATACAAGCAGGCAAGGCGTTGGGTTCCCGGCTATGCCAGCCGCGCCGCCAGCTCGGTGGGCAGCCCGCGCAGCTTGCGGGTGTTGTAGTCGAAGCAGAGCATGCCGGTTTTGGCGCGGGCTATTTCCTTGCCGGCCCGGTTCTTCACCCAGTACACCAGGTCGAAACCGTACTTGTTCAGGTCCAGGGGCCCTACTTCGATGCGCAGCACGTCGCCGTGAAACGCTTCGCCCTTGTATTCGATGGCCACATCGGCCATGATGAAGCCCAGCCGCGTGGCGGCGTCAAACTCGGCCGTGCCGGCGTGGGCCAGGTACTGCACCCGCGCCTCGTGCAAGATGCTCAGCAGCGCGTCGTTGCCGAGGTGGGCCCCGTAGTTGAGGTCGGTGATGCGGACGGGAATTTCCGTTGCGAAGCCAAAGCTTTCGGGCAAACTTACTTTTACGCGGGCCATCGGTTCAATTAGCTATGCATGAATTATCATCCTTCGAGGAAGCAAAAATAGAGGTGCGCACTACCGCCGACGGCTCGCCCACGCTCTACGTGCCGGCCCTCGACGAGCATTACCACTCGCGCCACGGCGCCGCCCAGGAGTCGCGCCACGTGTTCATTGAAGCGGGGCTGGGGCCCTTGCTGGCGGCGGGACTAGGCCGACCCGACGAAGGCATGATGCAGATACTGGAAGTAGGCCTGGGCACCGGCCTAAATGCTTTGTTAACCTTGGAGGCAGCTACTGCCGTCGGTGCGCTTATCGCATACGATGGCTACGAGACTTATCCGCTGCCACCCGATATGATTGCGGCCCTGCTACCACAGTGGGCTGATAATATGGCATTGAGTATAGCATTTAAGCGGCTACACGCGGCTCCCTGGGGCGAGGTCGAAGAATTTAATGAAGTGCTTTTCCTGACTAAGCTTCACGAGCCAGTGCAACAGGCTGCCCTTGGTACGGACTTTTACGACCTCATTTATTTCGACGCCTTTGCGCCCGAAAAGCAGCCCGAGTTGTGGACGGAGGCTGTCTTTGCGAAGCTCTACGCGGCCGCCGCGCCCGGGGCTGTGCTGGTGAGCTACTGCGCCCAGGGGCAGTTTCGGCGCAACCTGCGGGCCGCCGGCTGGCTCACCGAAAAGCTGCCGGGGCCCCCCGGCAAGCGCGAAATGACGCGGGCCCGCAAGCCGGCGTAGCTGCTTTTTTGCTAACTTAACCGTCTCATGTCCAACGATTCGTCCCTGGCCATTTATTGCCCGCGCTGCCATTGGGAGCCCGACGGCGGGGCCCACTGGCAGTGCACCTGCGGCTGCGTGTGGAACACCTTCGACACGGGCGCCGTGTGCCCGCGCTGCCAGCGCCGCTGGCGCGACACCGACTGCCCGCCGCTGCCCGGGGGCTGCGGGGCCACGTCGCCGCACATCGATTGGTACCACGGCCTGGACGCGGCGGTGGCCGAACTGATGGAAACTGCCCTGGCCGTGCCGGCTAATGTATGTTGCGGCCGCAATGAGCCGTAAATTTCTCGATACCGAAAGCCCGGCCTGGGTGGCCGACGGCCTCATCACGGAGGCCCAGCGGCAGCAGTTGCTGGCCCGCTACCCGCCCGATGCCGTGCCCGCCGTGGGCTTGCTGCCGCTGCTGGGCAGCTTGCTGGTGGCCCTGAGCGCCCTGAGCGTGGTGGCGGCCAACTGGGCCGCGCTGCCGCCGGTGGCACGCTTATCGTTGCTTATCAGTAGCTTGGTGGGGGCCTACGCCGGCGGGCACTACTTCATGCAGCGCGGCAACCGCACGCTGGGCCGGGGCCTGGTGGGCCTGGGGCTGGTGCTGTTCGGCGTCAGCATCATCCTCGTCAGCCAAACCTACCAGCTGGTGGGCTACGACGCCAGCGGGCTGCTGGCCTGGGTGGTGGCCGGCGTGGCCCTGGCCTACGCCCACCGCAGCCGCCTGCTGGCTGCCCTCACGGTGTTCATCGGGGCGGCGGTGCAAACCTATTGCACCCAGGCACTGGGCAGCTACAGCTACGCCACCGCCGCGCTGCTGGCCGGGGGCCTGGGCTACCTCTGGTGGCGCCGCCCCGACGGCCTGCTAAGCACCGTGCTATCGGCCGGCTTGCTGTGGCAGGCGGCGCTGTGGGTGGGCGTTTCGCACGCCAAAATCACCTGGTTTTTCGTCCCGGCCATGCTCGTATACGCCGCCGGCGACTGGCAGCCCAACCGCGCCGCGGGCCGCTCGGCCCAGGGCCCTCCGCTGATTGCCGCCTACTTGTTTGCCCTTGGCCTGGCCCTGTTTGGCGAAACTGATGCCTATGCCGACCTGCTGCGCCCGCCGGTGCTGGCCTACCTGGGGGCCCTGGCGGCGGTGCTTGCCCTGTCGGTGGCCGGCAAAAAGCAGCGCGGTCGCCTCGATACGCTGCCCGATTGGCTGCTGCTGCTGCCCGGCTTTTACCTGCCGGGCGGGCTGCCGCTGGCCATTGCTACGCTGGTGGTGCTGTACGCGCACGCCGGGTCGGTGCTGGTGCGGGCCCACCGCGCCGGTAGCGCCGACCAGCTCACCCTAGGTACGGTGTTGTTCGTGGGGGCCACCATGGTGGCGTACTTCAAGCTGACGTGGGCGTTCCTGGATAAGTCGCTGTTCTTTTTGCTCGGCGGGGTGCTGCTGCTGGGCCTGAGCTGGTACCTGCGCCGCCGCAACGCCCGGGTGCTGGCCGCCGCTGGGACACCCAGCGCATCCCCCGGGGCCCCAGCGGAGCCCGCCGAGTAGCGCGCGCTACCATCTCTTTCGTCTCTAAAACACTAGCCTATGGCCACTGCTTTCGCCGCCGTTCCCGAAGCTCCGCTCCGGTTCAAGCTGCTGCCGCGGCTGCTGGTGGGGGCCCAGGTGCTGTACGTGCTGGGCGTGGCCGGCGCGGGCTACGCCACCACCGCCCTGGGCAAGGCCGTGGTGCTGGCCGCCACCCCCGCCGACCTCACTACCCTCAAAACCACCGACTTCGTGCGCCTGCGCTACGCCGTGGCCACGGTGCCCCAGGCCCAGTGGCGGGGCCCCGGCGCACCCAGCCGCCGCCAAAGCGTGTATGTGCTGCTCACCGCCGCCGGGGCCCCCACCGCCGCCGAAGTGCTCGGTGTGTACGCCGACGAGCCCCGCGCTGCTGCTGGCCAGGCCGTGCTGCGCGGCTGGGTGACCGACGTTTTCCCGCGTACCCTGGGGCTGCGCTACGGCCTGGAGCGCTACTACGTGCCGGCGGCCAGCATCTTGCGCAAGTCCACCGTGGCCCGGCCGCTGCGGGTGCAGGTGCGCATCGCGCCCTGGGGCCAAGCGCGCATCGTGGAAGTAGGCGAATAAGCTATTCCGAAAGCCAATAAAAAAGCCCTTGACCACACGGCCAAGGGCTTTTCTATTAGTAAAACCACTGCGCTACTTGTCCAGGTGGAAGGAAATCGGCACGGTGTACTGCACGCTCACGGCGCGCCCGTTTTGCCGGCCGGGAATGAAGCGCGGCAGCTTGCTGATGGCCCGCAGCGTCTCCTCGTCGAGGCCCGAGCCCAAGCCCTTCACAATTTTCAGGTCCGTCACCTCGCCCTGCGCGTTCACCACGAAACTAGCGAACACCTTGCCTTCCACGCCGGCGGATAGGGCCTGGGTGGGGTAGCGCGCCAGTTTCTGAATCGCCGCCACGATGCCGGCCTGTCCGCCGCCGCTGGGCAGCTCGGGCATTTGCTCGACTGATAGATAGGGTTTGTCGCTGACGGTTTCGCTCGTGGCGGTGTTGGGCCCCAAGGTACTTTCAAGCTCTTTCAGCGAACCTTCTTCAATCCCATCTTTGATGGTCATGGCGGCTACGTGGGTGCTGGCCAGTACTTCCTGCTCCGGGATGTCTTCGGTGACCACGTTGTTGTGGACGATCTTTATGTTATCGAACTTGGTTGAGTTGATGGCCACCGTTTTGGGCTGCACCGCGGCCACGGCTGGCGGGGGTAGCACAATCGGGTCCACCTTCATCGGCTTCACCTCGGGGTTGCCAATGCCCTTGGGCACGAAGGGCGCAATCACCTCGGGGCCCCTAATTAGCCGGGCCAGCGCCTGGCCGCCTACCAGCAACGCCAGCAGTGCCAGGGCAATGCCGAGGGCCCGCGTCACGTTGCGCTGGTAGATATGGCGCAGCACGTAGGCCCCGTAGGTCCGGTTGCGGCCGTCGAATACGATGTCGTCGAGGCTGGCCGTGGCCAGCTGGGCATTGTTCATCATAACGCGTTGGTGGTTAAAAGGGTGAGGTCGGCGGGGGAAAGCTTGGTGAGGGCGTATTGCTTCTGGTTGGTGATGCTCATCTCGTCGAGAATGTCCACCATGTCCTTGTACTGCGAGTCGGCGCCGGGCTTGATGAGCACCACTACGGGGCCCCGGCGCTGGCGGTCCAGCAGCACCTGCCGGATGCCGCGGGACCCAAAATCGGTGGTTTCCAGCCGCGCGGCGGCCACCGTTTTGTCGGCCGGCTGGTTCAGGCCGAAGTAGTAGTGCAACCGGTGGTTTTTGCCCAGGATGACGGTCAGGCTTTTCGAGGCGGGCACCTCAGAAATGTGCTTTTCGTCGGGCACGGGCATGGTCAGCTGCATCACGTAGGGCTTGGCAAACGTGGTGGTGAGCATGAAAAACGTGAGCAGCAGAAACGCGAGGTCCACCATCGGCGTCATGTCGATGCGGGTCGACATCTTCTTGCTTCGTCGGCGGCCGTTGGGAGCGGGGGCGGAGGCTTTCGGTTCGATGGCGGCCATAGGCAACGGGGCGATGAGTGGAAGATGAACCACCAACGCACCGCTATATTCCCTTATTGCAGGTTTTAGGGGCCCCCGCCGCTATTTATTTTCAACGCGTTAACGTCCTAAAAACGCCACACGCCGGCGGGCGTCACGAGGGCCGTCAGGGCCACATCGGTGGGCAGCGCATCGACCAGTGGGGCCCCCGGCGGCTCGTCCAAAAGGTTGAGCCCGACGAACGCCGTGCCCGGCCGGCACTGCGCCAAAAACCGGTCGTAGAACCCGCCGCCGTAGCCCACGCGCTGCCCCTGCGCGTCGCAGGCCAGCAGCGGCACCAGCACTGCATCAAACGCGACGGGCGGTACCTCAGCGGCTGGGGCCCCCACCGGCTCCGGAATGCCCCAGCGGCCGGCCACCAGCGGCGTGGCGGCCGTCAGTTCGTAGTGCTTCAGCGAAACGCCATCTGCCTGCACCACCGGCGCCGCCAGTTGCACCGGCAGCTTTTCGGCCCAAATGCGCAGGATAATAGCCCAGGTATCCGGCTCGTTTTTATTAATTAACGGCAGAAATACGTGGAGCCACCGCCACGCCACCACCGGGAAATGCTGAAATAATTGCGCGCTAATTAATTCGCTGCGCTCCGCTACTTCGGCGGCCGTCAGGGCCCCACGGCGGGCTAGGGCGGTGCGGCGCAAGGTGGGTTTAAGATTGTTTAGCAAGCACTTTGCTTAATTTATGCTCAATGTCCTGAATCAAATCAGTCCAATGATCGACTGCTTCTTGGGCGATTACACCACCTTTTTTTCCTTGTAAATGGTACACCTTGCTGTATGTACTTAGGTTGTTGTTCCTGTCTTTTTCAAGGGCCACTTTAGTTTCCAAAATAGGCTTATTTAGCCAGAAATGGAGGTTCTTAATATATTCTTCTTTTCGCTCAAGTAATACGTCACGCAGTTCTGCTGAATCTCTTGGAATATAACCAGGACCAGAACATCCGCAGGAATGGAAAGCAATTCCAACTGAGTAAAGCTTTCGTAAGTGTTGCCATGCATTAATCTCCTTTTTTGGAGGCGATTTGAAATCAAGCCCCATGTCGGCCATTAATTGGCCGCAATCGGGGCACGTTGCAGCAAGAGATTCTTTTTCATCCTGAACCACATCATTCAACAAACGTCGCTTAAAGGTTTTGCGACAGTCAAAGCATGCGTAATGAGGCTTATAGGTGGTCATTGCATAGCGGCACATAACTGACGGCTTGAATGTGAAATTTGATTAAGGGTTAATTACTCTTCCTCAATCACCGCAAAATTCAGCGCCAGCGGCTCCAGGGCCCCAATTAATTGTTCGATGAAAGCGGGGTTGTTAATTAATACGTTCAGCACGTTGTCGGTGCGCTCTTGCAGGCCGCCGCCGGGGAACAGCTTTTCCTTGATGGCGGCGAGCTGGGCGTAGGCGGTTTCGTGCTTGGTTTCGGCGGCTTTGCTCAGGCGCTTTTCGAGGCCGGCGAGGCCCGCGGCGGCTTTTTGGGCTTCGGCGGCTACGGTGCGCACCAGCGAGGCGTCGAGGCGCTGGGCCAGGTCTTGCACTTGCTGGAAGGTGGCGGCCAGGGCCTCCTGCTGCTCCTTCAGGCTGATTTCCTCCTGGCCAATGGCGGCCCCGAGCTGCTTTTTCAATTCGGGCAGCGGCCGGAAAATGTCGGTGGTGCTCAGGCCCAGCTTCTTCAGTTTGCCACCATTGGCGCGGCTCACGTACATGGCCGAGTTGCGGGGCAGCACGATGGGAAACGGCACATTAAACGCCGCGAAAACGTCCTTCAGCTGGAACCAGTACGCCACCTCCGCGCCCCCGCCGATGTAGGCCAGGTTGGGCAACAAAATCTCCTGGTACAGCGGGCGCAGCACCACGTTGGGGCTGAAGCGCTCGGGCTGCTGTTGGGCCAGCTCCAGTAGCTCGGCCTGGCTGTGGCAGCGGGCGGTGTTGCGCACGGTCACCTCCACGCAGTCGGCGCCGTTGGCGTCGGGCTCCAGCCGCTCGCGCAAGCCGCTGTCGGTGAGGAAGAACAGGTTGAGGGGGCGCGAGTACACCTGCGGCTTGTAGCCGGCGGCGGTGAGGCGGGCATTGGTGGCCTGCACGGCGGCGTTGGAGGTCTGGTGCTGGATTTCTTGCTCCAGCACCGGCACCAGCGCCTGCTTTAAGTCGGGGCGGTCGGCGTCGAGCGTCACCAGGCCGTACTGGCCAAACAGGCCGTCGGCGAGGCGCTGGGTGGCGGCGGCCAGCGTGGGGGCCCCGGCGTAGGCGTCGCGGAACAGGGCCGGCACCTCGGGCGGCAACTGGCTCAGCAGCTGCTCGTCGAGGCCGGCCAGGGGCAGGCGGCCCACGGGGCCCCCGGTGCCTTCGGCGTCCCACTGGTAGGTTTTGCCGAAGAGCGAAAAGTGGTTGATTTCGGCAAAGTCGTGGTCCTCGGTGGCCATCCAGTACACGGGCACGAAGTCGTACTGTGGGTACTTGGCCTTCAGCTCGCGGCTCAACTTAATGGCCGACACGATTTTATACACGAAATACAGGGGCCCCGTGAGCAGGTTAAGCTGGTGGCCGGTAGTGATGGTGAACGTGGTATCCTTCGCCAGCAGCTCGATGTTGGTCGCTACGGCCGCCGGCACCTCGCCGGCCGCGTACTGGGCGCGCAGGGCCCCCACCAGCCGCTGCCGGGCCTCGGGCGAGTAAGCGGCTTGCTTCTCCTCAATTTGGGCGGCGAAGTTTTCCAGCGCCGGCCAGCGGTGGTAGAAGGGCGCCAGCTCGGGCTTTTGGGCGAGGTAATCGAGGAGAAGGCCGGAGAAAGCGCCGGTATCGGCGTAGGAAAGTGTCTGAACCACGGATTTATCGGATTGAGCGGATTCGTCGGATTTTGGGGACGATTGGAAGCGGCGCGGCGGGGCCGCGCCGTAAAGGTCGGGACTAAACAAAAAAGGCAGCCGATTGGCTGCCTCTTGAAAAGGAATGTGCAGCGGCCCCGGTAAAAGCGGGTTTTGCCGGGGCCCTAAATAGCGCAAATCGGTGGTTAAACCAACACGCCGTACAGGTCGAAATCCGTAGCCGAAGTGATTTTCACGTTTGCGAAATCGCCGAGGCGCACGAACGTGTCCTTCTCCACCGGCACCAGCACTTCGTTGTCCACTTCGGGCGAGTCGAACTCGGTGCGGCCTACGAAGTGGCCGCTCTCCTTGCGGTCGAACAGCACTTTATAGGTCTGGCCCACGCGGTCCTCGTTCAGCTCCAGCGAAATGCCCTGCTGCAGCTCCATAATGGCGTCGGCGCGGCCCTGCTTCACGTCGGCCGGCACGCTGTCTTCCAGCGTGTAAGAGTGCGTGTTGTCCTCGTGCGAGTACGTGAAGATGCCCAGCCGCTCGAACCGCGTTTGGCGCACAAACTCGTACATCTCGTCGAAGTCGGCGTCGGTTTCGCCGGGGTGGCCGGCGATGAGCGTAGTGCGCAGCGCGATGCCCGGCACCCGCTGCCGGATGGTGTCCACGAGCTCCGAGGTGCGGCGGCGGGTGATGCCGCGGCGCATGGTTTTCAGCATGTTGTCCGAGCCGTGCTGCAAGGGCATGTCGAGGTACTTGCAGATGTTGGCGCGCTCGGCCATCACGTCCAGCGCCTCCAGCGGAAACTGCGACGGGTAGGCGTACTGCATCCGAATCCACTCGATGCCGTTCACGTCGGACAGGCGGCGCAACAGCTCGGGCAGCTTGCGCTCGCCGTAGGCTTGCAGGCCGTAGTAGGTCAGGTCTTGGGCAATGAGGATCAGCTCCTTGGTGCCCTGGGCGGCCAGGCGGCCGGCGTCGCGCACGAGGTCGTCCATGGTGCGGTCCACGTGCTTGCCGCGCATCAGCGGGATGGCGCAGAACGAGCACGGGCGGTTGCAGCCCTCGGCAATTTTGAAGTAGGCGTAGTGGCGCGGCGTGGTGAGCAGGCGCTCGCCCACCAGCTCGTGCTTGTAGTCGGCGTTCAGCACCTTCAGCATCTGGGGCAGCTCCAGCGTGCCAAAATAGGCGTCCACCTGCGGGATTTCCACCTCCAGCTCGTCCTTGTAGCGCTGCGAAAGGCAGCCCGTCACATACAGCTTCTCCAGGCGGCCGGCCACTTTCTCGTCGGCGTAGCGCAGGATGGTGTCGATGCTTTCCTGCTTGGCGTTGTCGATGAAGCCGCAGGTGTTGATGATGACGATGTTGGCGTCCGATTTCTCGGCCTCGTGCGTCACGTCGAAGTCGTTGGCCTGGAGCTGGCCCATCAGCACCTCGCTGTCCACGATGTTCTTCGAGCAGCCCAGCGTGATGACGTTGACCTTGTTTTGGTTTTGATTTCTAACTTTCATTCCGTCACGGATTATCCAAATTATTTAAAGCGCCAGGGGCCAGGCAATCAACCAGAACCGCGCCCGGGGCCCCAGAATTCCAATTGATTAATTCCCGGCCCGCGGCCTAATCGATTATGGGGCCCTACACGGCCTCGAACTGCCGCAAAAAGCGCAGGTCGTTTTCCGTGAACAGGCGCAAGTCCTTGATTTGGTACTTGAGCATGGCAATGCGCTCGATGCCCATGCCCCAAGCGTAGCCGGAGTATTTCTCGGGGTCGATGCCGCTGTTTTCGAGCACGTTGGGGTCCACCATGCCGCAGCCGCCAATTTCCACCCAGCCCGAGTACTTGCAGATGTTGCAGCCCTTGCCCTTGCAAATGAGGCAGGTGATGTCAATTTCGGCGCTGGGCTCGGTGAAGGGGAAGAAGCTGGGCCGGAACCGGATGTTGATGTCGGCGCCAAACATCTCACTCACAAAGTAGTACACCGTCTGTTTGAGGTCGGCGAAGCTCACGCCCTCGTCCACGAACAGGCCTTCCACTTGGTGAAACATCATGTGGGCGCGGGCCGAAATGGCCTCGTTGCGGTACACGCGGCCCGGCATAACGGACCGGATGGGCGGGGCCTGGGTTTCCATCACCCGCACTTGCACGTTGCTGGTGTGGGTGCGCAGTAGCAGCGGCACGTCGGGGGCCCCAGAGTCGGCCGGGTCGATTGGGCTTTTGGGGGCATGCGGGGCGATGAAGAACGTGTCCTGCATGTCGCGCGCCGGGTGGTTTTCGGGGAAGTTGAGGGCCGTGAAGTTGTGCCAGTCGTCCTCAATTTCGGGGCCCTCGGCTACCGAGAAGCCGATGCGGCCGAAGATGCGCAGCATCTCCTCGCGCACCAGGCTCAGGGGGTGGCGGGTGCCCAGGGCGTTGGGCACGGGCGGCAGGGTGTAGTCGTAGCCGGCGTCGGCGGGCTGG
Organism: Hymenobacter nivis; assembly: GCF_006439025.1. Taxonomy (GTDB): domain Bacteria; phylum Bacteroidota; class Bacteroidia; order Cytophagales; family Hymenobacteraceae; genus Hymenobacter; species Hymenobacter nivis_A. The sequence goes on along the minus strand of NZ_RCYZ01000005.1, from coordinate 233,864 downwards.
TTGGCCGTAGCGGCCTCCAGAGCCTGCTGGGCCTCGTCGTGGCGGGCCTGGGCGGCCTGCTTGAGCTGGTTGAGCTGCTGGCCCACGGCGCGCTTCTCATCGGCAGGCACGGTTTTGAGCTGGTCGAACAAGTCGGCCAAGCGGCCCTTGCGGCCGAGGTAGGCAATGCGGAAGGCGTCGAGCTGGGCGGCGGTGGCCAGCTCCTGGGCGCTGATTTCGGCTTCGAGGCCGGCAATGGAATCCTGTAGCATGGGTACAAAGTTACGGCCGGGCGGCACCCCAGCGGGTGGTTTCGCGTAGGCACCCTGTTGGGCCGCCCGCTGGCGGGGCCTAATGCCTTCTCCTCCAACCCCGTTTCCACGCGCTATGCTCCGTTCCTTGCTCACCCTGCTGCTGGCCATTTCGGCCCTCGCCGCCACCGCCCAAACGGCCCCGCGTCGCGCCACCAAAGCCACTTCTGCTGCCAAAGCCACCGCCGTGCCGGCCGCTGCTTCCGACGCCGCCACGCCCGCCGCCGCCGACGGCAGCTTCGGCGACGGGGCCCCCGCCTCGTCGGCCAACAACGGCCAGGGCCAGGGCGTGTACGCCGCCCCGGGTATGCCCGTGAACATAAAATCGGGCAAGGAAGTAGAACCCTACAACTCGACCAACGAAAAACCCGGCGACAAGCCCCGCAAGGGCACCACGCTCTCGCCGAAGTAAGTGCTGGGGGCCCCATGGCCTTGGCAAAGCGCCCCGCCTGGCTTGCGTAGCCGGGCGGGGCGCTTTCGGTTGCGGGCGTAAGGAAGGCGCGGGGCAGGTTTGATGGCCTGAGGGGCCCCGGGCGGCGAAAACACAGTTTGGCACGGTCTTCGATTTTGGCTTGGCAACTCCCACTCCTTAACCCGCTTCGCTCATGTTCCGCTCCATCCTTACCCTCGCCCTGTCGGTGTTGCTAATCGCCGAAGCCAGCGCCCAAACCACGCCGGTCGTCACCAAAAAAACCACCCGCACCACCCGCCGCGTCGCCAAAAAAGCGCAGCGCACCGTGCGCAAAACCACCCGCCAGGCCGCCGCTGCCTGGCCCGCCCTCGACGCCGCCGCGCCCGTAGTGGCCGCCGTGACGGAGCCCACCGGCTGGGAGGCCTACGACGAGGCCCAGGCCCGCCAGGGCCGCGACGCGGTGTACGCCGCTCCGGGCATGAGCGTACACATCCGCACGGGCCACGAAATGGACAACTACGACGGCACGCCTCGCAAGGCCCCCGTCAGCACGCGCCAAACCACGCTCTCGCCCAGCCCCCGCTAGGCCCGCGTAATCCACGGCCGATAATTAAACGTAGAGTGGGCCCCGGTAAAGTGCGGGGGCCCACTTCTTTATTTCCCTTAACGGTATTCTTATGTTGCGTTTTTTTCTCGCCGGGGCCCTCGTGCTCGCCGTATTATTTGGGGCCCAGGCCCAAACCGGCACCAAGAACTACAAGCGCTCGGTGCGCCAGGCCAACCGCAAAAAGGGCAGCTACTACCGCGCCGGCACCCTCAAGGCCACCGGGGCCGGTAAGCGCAAGATGGAGGTGTCGCGCGGCGACTACTACCTGGCCCCCGGCATGCCCATGCCCCAAACCGACCACCGCCACATCGACAGCTACATGGGCGACGTGCCCCCGCGCAAGCACTACGCCAAAAAGCCCGCCCCCGGGGCCCCCGGTGGCAACAGCACCCTCAGCCCAGCAAAAAAGTAGGGGAGGCGAATAGAATTAAGGTCTCCAGGTAAAATTATTAAGGCCGTCCTGCTGAGCTTGTCGAAGCCTCTCTCCCGCCGATCAATCCAATCGTTCACCGATTAGAATGGGCAGCGGGAGAGAGGCTTCGGCAAGCTCAGCAGGACGGCCTTTTTTGCTCGGCGGGGTTTATTCAACCTCCAGCTCCAGCTCTTCGGCCACGAACTCGCCCACGGCTTCGTAGTAGAGCGTGTTGCAGTTTTCGGGGCGGAGGACCTGGGCGGCGGCGGCGCGCACGGCGGCCACGTCCACGGCCTGGATGCGGCGGCTCTCGTCGTTCACCAGGTTGGCGTCGCCGAGGAGCTTGCTGTAGGCCAGGTTGAGGGCCCGGTGCAGCAAGTCAATTTCGCCGAACACCAGGTGGCTTTCGGCCTGGTTTTTTACTTTTTCCAATTCGCGGGCGTCCACCTCGGCGGCCACAAACTCGGCCACCACGGCTTCCACGGCGGCGTTGGCCTCGTGCAGGTCCACGCCAGCGTTCAGCTTGCCGCTCACCACGAGTAGGCCCGCGTCGAGGGCCCCGGTGAGGGAGGCCGAAATGTTGTTAAACAGGGCCAGCTCCTTCACCAGGCGCTGGTGCAGGCGGCTCGATTTGCCGCGGCCGAGCATATCGGCCAGCAGGTCCACGGCGTAGTAATTGTCGTCGCGGCGGGCGGGGGCGTGGTAGGCCTTGTAGAGGGCCGAGAGCGGCACGGCGGCCTCCACGGTTTGGGTGCGGGCCTGGGTTTGGGCGGGCTCCTGGGGCAGGTCGCGCACGTATGCGGGGCCCCCGGGGATGGGGCCGAACCACTTCTCGGCCAGTCGCTTGGCTTCGTCGAAGCTCACGGCGCCGGCCAGCACCAGGATGGCGTTCTGGGGTGCGTAGTGCTTATTGAAGAAGCCGCGCACGTCGTCCATCACGGCGTTTTCGATGTGCGCAATTTCCTTACCGATGGTGTTCCACTGGTAAGGATGCACCTGGTAGGCCAGCGGCATCATTTTCAACCACACGTCGCCGTAGGGCTGGTTGAGGTAGCTCTGCTTGAACTCCTCGACCACCACTTTGCGCTGCACCTCCAGGCCGTTTTCGGAAAACGCCAGGTTCAGCATCCGGTCCGATTCGAGCCAGAAGCCGGTTTCGAGGTTGGCGGCGGGCAGCGAGAGGTAGTAGTTGGTGACGTCCTGCGAGGTGAAGGCGTTGTTTTCGCCGCCCACGCGCTGCAAGGGCTCGTCGTAGCTGGGGATGTTCACGGAACCCGAAAACATCAAGTGCTCAAACAGATGGGCGAAGCCCGTATGGTCGGGGTCCTCGTCGCGGGCCCCCACGTCGTACATCACGTTCAGCACGGCCATGGGCGTGCTAAAGTCTTCGTGCACAATGCAGCGCAGGCCGTTGGCAAGGGTAAATTCCTGGAAATTAATCATGAAGCAATAGCGGTTGAATAGGGCCCTAACAACAAAGCCGGACCAAAGATTTCGGCACGGCGGGGCCCTGGCGGGCAAAGGTATCGGCGGGGCCCCAGCCGGCCGCCGCCGCTACCTTTGCCCCCGTCCGCCCACCCCGCCTTCCCCATGACCTTCGACCGCCGCGACTACGCCAACGATACCCTGCTGCACCTGTACCGCGAGCTGCTGAAGCCGCGCCTGATTGAGGAGAAAATGCTGATTCTGCTGCGCCAGGGCAAGGTCAGCAAGTGGTTTTCGGGCATTGGGCAGGAAGCCATTTCGGTGGGCAGCACCCTGGCCCTGGAGGCCGACGAGTACATTCTGCCGCTGCACCGCAACTTGGGCGTGTTCACGGCGCGGCAGGTACCGCTGGCGCGGCTGTTTGCGCAGTGGCAGGGCAAGCCGCTGGGGTTCACCCAGGGGCGCGACCGCAGCTTCCACTTCGGCACCAACGACTACCACATCGTGGGCATGATTTCGCACCTGGGGCCCCAGCTGGCCGTGGCCGACGGCATTGCCCTGGCCGACGTGCTCGACGAGAAGCCCCGCGTCACGCTCACGTACTCGGGCGACGGCGGCGCTTCCGAAGGCGACTTCCACGAGGCGCTGAACGTGGCCGCGGTGTGGCAGCTGCCGGTCATCTTCCTGATCGAAAACAACGGCTACGGCCTCAGCACGCCCTCCAACGAGCAGTTCCGGTTCAAGTCGTTCGTCGACAAGGGCCCCGCCTACGGCATGGAGGCCGTGCAGGTAGATGGCAACAACGTGCTCGACGTATTCGATACCATCCACCGCTTGGCCGTGGACCTGCGCCAAAACCCGCGCCCCGTGCTGGTGGAGGCCCTCACCTTCCGCATGCGCGGCCACGAGGAGGCCAGCGGCACCAAGTACGTGCCCGCCGAGCTGCTCCAGGAATGGGCCCAGAAAGACCCCGTGGACCGCTACGAAAAGTGGCTGCTGGCCGAGGGCATCCTCACCGAAACCGCCCGCCACAGCGTGCGCGAGCAGTTCAAAAAAGAGATTGAAGACGCGCTGGCCGAAGCCGACGCCGCCCCGGGGCCCACCGCCCACACCGGCCGCGAGCTGGCCGACGTGTACGCGCCCTTCGTGCCGGATGCGGCGCTGGAGCTGCCGCTGCAAAGCAAGGATTCAGAAGCTGGGGCCCCTAATGATGAGCCGGATAGCGAAGGCGATTCAACGGCTGGCGCGGCCCGCGCCACCAAAGGCCTGCGCTTTATCGACGCCATTTCCGATGGGCTGCGCCAGAGCATGGTGCGCCACCCCGAGCTGGTACTCATGGGCCAAGACATTGCCGAGTACGGCGGCGTGTTCAAGATCACCGAGGGCTTCGTGGCCGAGTTTGGCAAGGGGCGCGTGCGCAACACGCCGCTGTGCGAGTCGGCCATTGTGGGGGCCGGGCTGGGCCTGAGCGTGCGCGGCAAAAAGTCGATGGTGGAAATGCAGTTCGCCGACTTCGTGACCTGCGGCTTCAACCAGATTGTGAACAACCTGGCCAAGAGCCACTACCGCTGGGGCCAGGCCGCCGACGTGGTCATCCGGATGCCCACCGGCGCGGGCACAGCCGCGGGGCCCTTCCACTCCCAAAGCAACGAGGCGTGGTTCACCCACGTGCCCGGCCTGAAGGTGGTGTACCCCAGCAACCCGCACGACGCCAAGGGCCTGCTCTGCGCCGCCTTCGACGACCCCAACCCCGTCCTGTACTTCGAGCACAAGCTGCTCTACCGCAGCCTCAGCGGCCCCGTGCCCGACGGTTACTACACCACGCCCATCGGCCAAGCGGCCCTGGTGCGCGAGGGCGATGAGCTGAGCATCGTCACCTACGGCATGGGCGTGCACTGGGCCCTGGCGGCCTGCGACGAGCTGAACATCAGCGCTGACATCCTCGACCTGCGCACCCTGCTGCCCTGGGACACCGAAGCCGTGCGCCGCACCGTGGCCAAAAACGGCCGCCTCCTGGTGCTGCACGAAGACACCCTCACCGGGGGCCTGGGCGGCGAAATCGTGGCCTGGGTGGCCGAGCACTGCTTCCAGCACCTCGACGCCCCCGTGCAGCGCGTAGCCGGCCTCGACACGCCCATTCCCTTCGCCCCGCCCCTCGAAGCCGGCTTTCTGCCCCAGCAGCGCCTCAAGGAGCGCCTGGCTTGGCTGCAAGGGTATTAGGGCCCCGGCGCGCTCAGCGGTTAAGCTTCCAGCAGGATTTGCTTGTCGGGCTTTTCGTATTGGTAGTCGGTCATGATCTGCCGCAGGATCAGCATGTCCTTGGGGCAGGCCTGGGCGAACGTTTCCCAGTTTCGCAGCACCACCCGGTCCGGCATTTCCACCACGGCGATAATGGCGTCCCAAAAAGCGTCCCAACTCACGCCGTACCAGTCCGGAAAGCACAGCTCGCGCTTCATCGTCATGTGAAAAGCCGCTTTGGTATCAACGTTGGTGAGGTCGATGGTCATTGAGTAGTTGGGTCTTTATAGGGGGACATTTATCTAACGTAGATATTATTACTAATAGAAAATCCCATCTTGCTCATCAAAGTAGAACTAATTATAAGGAGTGCTCTTCTTAGGAATATTGAAAAAAGTACGTTGATTTAGATAAATTTCCTGCAAAATATACGGTGATTAAAGTAATGGATATTTCAATTAATAGTGCTACTATTTCAAATATATTATGCTTTTATGCAAATTGCCTTATTTTTATGGTGATAATATGCTGCTAAAAATAGTCTAAATTTTCATTATGAAAATATCCTAAAAAGGAGGTGTCTTCTTTGACCCAGCGTAAGTTGGAGTAATGATTATTCGTTTTTATCCTATCAATATGCTCAACAAACTTATATCCTTCGGGATTAGGAATAAAATGTTGTGCTACAAGTTTGTGCAATAAAAAGGCGTCTCTTCTGCGTAAACGTCCTTTTTTATGAGGTTTCTCAGTGTTCTCAATAGTGACCTCAATATAACCGGTGCGTGGTATCAATATATCTTCGAAATAGCTTTCGATTTTTTTATATACTTTTCGACCACTTCTAGGAATGTCATTTGTTTCAGTAACCTTGTCAGTATTACACCATATACGACCGGATTCGGTAATAGCACCATAATATCCTTCGATTTGGATAGCGTATTCGCCATCAACAATAAAGTAGGTTCTGCCTTCAAGCATAATTTCAAGGTATTAGGGTGTTGGCTTAAATATAATTACCCCGCCGTATCGGCCACGTCGTCGCCGTCGTCTACCATTACCCGGGCTAGTTTTTCAATATTTAAGCTGCGGGCCGAGGCGTCGAAGATTTCGCGGTAGGTGCCGCGCTGATCGTAGAGTTCTTCGTGGGTGCCGCTTTCCACGGCGCGGCCTTGCTGCATGACGTAGATGCAGTCAGAATCGACGATTTGGGCGAGGCTGTGGGAGATGATGACTACGGTGCGGCCCTGCTTGATGGCTTCGAGCGAGTTCTTGATTTGCTCGGTGGCGATGGCGTCGAGCGAGGCGGTGGGCTCGTCGAGGAAGATGATGGGCGGGTTTTTGAGGAAAAGCCGGGCGATGGCGATGCGCTGCTGCTGCCCGCCCGACAGTTGCTGGGCGTCGGACTGGTACTGCTTGGGCAGCTGCATGATCTGGTCGTGCAGGTAGGCCTGGCGGGCGGCGGCCTGGATTTGCGCCAGGTCGGCGTCCATCACGCCGTAGCGAATGTTCTCCTCGATGGTGCCCTTGAAAATGTGGTTTTTCTGGAGCACCAGGCCGATTTGCTGGCGCAGGGCGTGGGTGTTGTAGTCGGCCAGCGGGCGGCCGTCGAGCAGCAGGGCCCCACGGTCGGGAGCGTAGAACTTGCAGAGCAGGTTGATGACGGTGCTTTTGCCGGCGCCGCTGAGGCCCACCAGGGCGGTGGTTTTGCCGGCTTCGATGGTGATGCCCACGTCGTGCAGGGCCTGGGTGCCGCTGGGGTAGGTGAAATCGACGTGGCGCAGCTGGAAGGTGCCGCGCAGGTGGTCGGGCAACAGGGCCCCCGTGGGCTCAGTGGCGTCGGCCGCGTCGAGGATGTCGAAGAAGCCCTCCGAGTAGGTGAGGGCGTCGTTCATCTCATCGTAGATGCGGTGCAGCTGCCGGATAGGCGCCGACACGTTGTTGAACAGCAAGATGTGGAACATGATGGCCCCGATGGAAATCTGCCGGTCGAGCACCAGGTAGGCCGTGAGCACGATGATGAGCACCACGCCGATGGATTCGGTGAAGGTTTTCAGGCCGTCGTAGCGGAAGTTGACCTTGCGCGTTTCGAGCTGGGCGTCCTGCAATTCCTGCTGCACGCGGGTCTGCTTTTCCTCCTCGTAGGCCTCGCGCACGAAGCTTTTGATGACCACCGCCGAGTCGATGAGGTTGACCAGGCCCTGGCTTTTGGCTTCGCGCAGGGTGCGCAGGGCCCTGCGCGAGCCGTTGAGGCGGTCGGCCTGCCGGTAGCTCAGCCAGAAGTACACGGGCAGCACCGCCACGGCCACCAGGCCCACGTACACGTTGGCGAAAAACATGATGACCAGCGCCACCACGGCGTTGGCAAATAGTGGGAGGATGTCGATGAAGAAGTTTTGCACCAGCTTCATCAGGCTCTCCACGCCGCGGTCGATGCGGGTTTGGAGCTTGCCGGTCTGGTTGCCGTTGTCGGCATAAAAGCCGAGTTGGTAGCCGAGCACCTTGTGCACCGCGTCTTCCGAGAGCTGGGTGGAAACGTTGATGCGGATTTTCTCGCCGTAGTACTTCTGCCCAAACTGGATGCCGGTGTTGATAATTTCCTTGCCCAGCAGCAGCCCGCTCACGGCCAGCAGCAGCGGCAGGCCCTGCGCCAGGCCCTGGTTGCGGTTCAGCAGGCCCTGCACCGTGTCCACGGTGTAGCGCAGCACAAACGGGTTCACCTGGGCCGCCAGCGAGCCCACCAGCGTCAGTAGCAGCGTGCCGAACACGAGGCCCCGGTACGGCCGCACGTAGGGGTAAAGGCGGCGAATTATCTCCCAAAGGCTCATAAGCAGGCAACTACAGTGTGGCGGTAGCTGCGTTAGACGCGGGCGGGAGTGTTGGGGTTATTCTAACTGTGTTGCTTATGAGGCGTACTGTTTAATTATTCTCCTTAGGGAATATTGTTCAGGCCAAATATCAATAGAATAAAAGTCGTCTGCTGCTTCATCTTCGTCTACAACAGAATCAAGTTTAGAAGCACAAACGCGGATTCGATAAGACGCTGGTTTGACAGTTAATTCAAGCATTACATTTGAATCAGGACAGTCTAAAATTTGAAGAACACCAGATTTTATTTCTATACTCCCTTCTACTATGTTATCGTATAACGCCAAAGTCACTTCAACCGGACGGGTGCTTAATAAATTAATTTCTGCGTTGACATAGCTATACGTTTCGATTCCAACTCCAATTATTCCCTCTTCAATTGCTAGTCTGCATTCGTGCGCTTCATCGGTCCAGAAATTGTTAGAATCAGTCGTATGGGATGAATTTTTATCAGCAATGTAGAATTGGCTATACCATGTTCTGAATTGAAATTGGTAATTCATGGATTTATTTATCCTTAATGGGTTCCTTCAAAAACCTCAGCAGCGCGGGGAAATAATGCTGCGGGTCGTCCCACATGGCGAAGTGGGAGCCGTTGGGGCAGATGTAGACCTGGCTGTGGGGCATTTGCTGGTGCATATATGCGTAGGCCGAGGGGGGAATGAAATCGTACTGGGCCCCCAGCAATAGGGTGGGGGTGCGGATGGTGGCCAGGCGGGCGATGAAATCCCAGGTGGCCATGAAGGGGAAGATGGGGGCCCTATCGGCTTTGTTGATGTGGGCGAGGTTGCGGGCGTAGGGCCCCGGCTCCTGGCCTGGGGGGAGGCGCAGCATGTGCTGGTGAAAGAATTCGTCCTGCACGGGCTTGGTGAGCAGGGGCATCATTTTGCTGTCGCCCAGCAGGCTGTCGGGGGCCGCGGGCCGGCCGTGGCGCTGCTCGCGGATGATGTCGGCAAAGAGGCCGAAGCGGTACTTGTTGTAGATGGGCGCGCTGTAGCCCATGTTCGAGACGATGAGGCCGCGCAGGTGCTCGGGGTAGCGGGCGGCGTACTCGAGGGCCAGCAGGCCGCCCCAGGAGTGGCCCAGCAGGTAGAAATGCTTGAGCTTGAGGGTCCGGCGCACCTGCTCCACCTCGTCCACGAAGCGGCCGATGCGCCAGATGGCGGTGTCCTTGGGCTGGTCGGAATGGTAGGAACCGAGCTGGTCGTAGAAATAAATTTCGACGCCTTCCTTGCCCAGGTACTCGGGGAAATTCTCGAAGTACTCGTGGGTGTTGGCAGGGCCCCCGTGCAGCAGCAAGAGCTTGATTTTGCCCTTCCCCACCTTCTGCGTCCACACCCGGTACTTGCCGTCCACGGTAATCATTTTAACGCCCGGGGCCCGCATTTTGGCCGCGTAGCTGCTGTCTTTGGCCTGGGCGCGGGCCAGCCAGGGCAATAGGAATAGGAGCAGGGTAAAGGCAGCGCGGCTGGGCATTGGGTGGAGTAAACGGTAAATAAATAAGATGCTAACCCTGGGGCGAAGCCTCACCCCAGGGGCCCTAAAATTCACAGCTGGAACCGTTTCGTGACTTGCGTGGTGAAGCTGTTGTAGCCGGGGGCGGCCACCATGTTGGCGGGCAGGGGCTGCGTTTTGGCTTCGGTGGGCAGGCCCAGGCTGCGGTCTTTGGCGGTGATTTGCAGCCGCTTGGCGTCGCCGGGGCTCAACTCGAACTCTACCACGAAGCCCTGGGGGCCGGGGGCGAAAAAGGTAAGCCCGTTGTAGCCAGTGCTGGACGCCAGCAGGGCAGGGGCTACCGCGTGGCCGGCTACCCGCAACCCGTTCAGCTTAAAAGTGGGCCAGACCAAATTCAGGCTCACCACGCCGGGCCGGGCGGGGCGCACTTGCAGGCGCAGGCGGCGGCCGGTGGGCAGGGTGGTATCGGCCAGCACCGTAACGGTGGGCGGGGCCAGCGCCAGCCGCGGGGCCCCCTGGTGCAGCACCGGCAGCGTCGTGCCGGGCAGCAACTCGGGCAAGGGCCCCATGGTGGGCGCGGAGAAAAACTGCTGCGTCCAGGCATCCGGCCCGGCCATGCTGCTGAGCCAGTAGGCCTGCCCGCGGTTGGCGTCGAGGGTGTAGAAGACGTGCGTTTGCTGCGGGTGTTCGGCCGTGGGGCGGCTGGTGGCGTGGCCCGCCGCCAGGGCCCCCAGGGCCACGGCGGCGGCTAGCAGCGGCAGGGCCCAGCGGGGCCCGGTGGCCTCGGTGCGGCCCAGGGCGGGCAGCAGCGCCGGCAGCAGCAGGCCCAGCAGCACCGCCAGGAAAAACATGCCCGCCGGCACCAGGGCCCCCAGGCCGGCCAATGTGAACAGCGCGCGCAGGTCGGGCGCCAGCAGCGCCACCGCCGGCACGGCCAGCAGCGCGCCCACGGGCCCCAGCGGCAGCGAATAAATTTCGCGCCGGCCCCGGGGCCCCACGAACGGGCGCGGCGTGGTCACCGTCTGCCAGAGCCAGCCCAGGGCCCCGCATGCAATGGGAATGCCCAGCAGGAAGCCCGACGTGGGCGCCTTCACTTGCAGAAAGGCTTGCAGCCCGGCCAGCACCAGCAGCACGCCGCCGGTCAGCGAATCGGGCCGCAGCCACCGGCGCAGGGCCCCGTAGTAGGCCGTGAACACGGCCGCACCCAGCGCCGCCAGCGCCAGGTGGTACCAGCCCACGTTGTAAAAGGCGTGGTCGTAGAACACCGCGTACTGCGGGTAGGCGGCTCCCACGGCGCGCGCCAGGTACCAGCCCGCGGCCAGCAGCAGCGCGGTGCCAACGAGCCAGGCCAGGGCCCCGCCCAGCAGGCCCGCCAGGCGCAGGCGGCCCCGCCCCCGGGCCTGCCCAATGGCCAGCAGCAGCAGCGCCCAGCCCGCGGCGCTCAGCGCCCAGTTCCAGCCGGCCCGGTACACCACCAGCCACGTGCCCAGCGGGTTGAAGAACGAGCTGTCGCCGGTGGGGGCGTGGGCCAGCGAAATGCTGGCAAAGTGCCGCACCAGGGGCAGCATGTAGTCGCCGTGGTGCTGGAGCGAGGCCAAATCGAGCCGCTCGGGCGTGTCGACGGGGCTGTGGTAGTAGGAGTAGCCGCCGGTGAAGGCGAAGTTCAGCCCCGGCAGGCCCGCGGCGCGGAAGGCCGTGAAGTCGGTGCCGTTGGGCAAGTAGCGGTAGATTTCGTAGGCCAGCGACGAGCCCAGCGGCGCGGGGGCAGCCTTGGCAAACTCTTCCAGCACCCACGTGTTGCCGCTGCTCAGCTCAAACAAGTTGCTGGGCCCCGCGTTGCCCCGCGCCTCAAAGTTCAGCACCACGCCCACCGCGCGCCGCAGCCGCACGGTGTCGGCGGCGTAGGCCCGGGCCCCCAGCAGGCCCATTTCCTCGCCGTCGGTGAATACCCACCGTACGTCGTGGGCCAGGGGCGGGCCAGCGTGCAGGGCGCGCAGGGTTTCGAGGGCAGCGGCCACGCCCGCGCCGTCGTCGCTGGCGCCGGGCGTGTGGGGCTGCGAGTCGTAGTGCGTGAGCACCAGCACGGCGGGGCCCCCGGGCGTGCGGCCGGGCAGGCGGGCCACCACGTTCTGCACCCGCGCCCCGGTGAGGGCCCCCGGGGCCCCGGCCACCACCACGGTCGTATCCTGCACGGTGGCGCTCAGGCCCAGGGCCCGGCAGCGGCGCAGCAGGTAGTTGCGCACCGCGGCGTTGGCCGGCGTGCCGATGCTGTGGGGCGCCCGGGCCACCACGGCCACCTCGCGCAGGGCCCGCTCGGCCGAAAACGCGGTGGCCGGGGCCCCGGCCGGCACCGGCTGCGGGGCCCGCGCCAGGTATATAGCCAGGGCGGCAAACAGCAGCAACCCGAGCAATGGCAGCCAGCGGCGTAGAAAATTGGGCATAAGCAAGGCGTTGTATTGGTTTAGGAAGGCGCGCCAAAGCAACGCACTGGCTTCCAGCAATCCAAAGCTGCCGGCCCGCTGCCGGCCGGGGCCCCCGCGCCCGGCTCGGCGGTGGGCCAAAATAGCAAGGTGGCAAGATGAAATTGGGAGCCGCCAAGATGGGGCCCAGCGGGGCACCGCCGCGACTAGGCCGTGCTTATCTTCCGGCCCTTATTCTATGCTATGCCCCCCGTGAACCGTCTATTTATCCTCCTGTTGTTGGGCGCGCTGCTGGGCTCGTGCACGCTATTCCACCCCTACCGGCTGCCCACGCCGCCCGTTTCAGCCGAAGTAAAGCAGCAGCGCAAAGCCGCCGCCCGCGCCCGCAAGCAAAGCGCCCGCGCCGCGGGCAAGCACAGCAAGAAAAAGGGCGACGACGCCGACGACGCGCCCGCTGCTTCCGGCGCCGCCCCCGCCGACAAGGCCGCCGACGCGCCCAAAGAGCCCGCCAAGGCCGGCAAGCTGCACTTCGACAAGAAAACCGGGCTCATGAAAAAGCCCAAGCTCAAGCGCCGCATCATGCACAAGCAGCCGCGCCCGCCGTTCAAGCCCTGGGAATCGTTCAAAAATCTCTTCCGCCGCAAAGCCAAACCCAATGCCAAGCCCCACGCCGCACCCGCCAAAGCCAATCCCGAATAAGCCCTTGCGCGCCCGCGCCTGGCTGCTGGGCCTGGCCTTCGGTGCCGCCGCTGCCGCCCCCGCGCACGCCCAAATCACGCCCCAAAACGCCCGCGACGTGGACGCCGCCCACCGCCGCGCCCAGCGCGAGGGCCGCCGCCTGCCCACGCCCTACAAAGACACCCACCTCGACATTCCGCGCACCCGCCTCGACCGCGGGGCCGGCGACCACCCTCGCCCCGCCGGGGCCGACGCCATGCAGTACCACAACGGGGCCCCCGTGAACCCGAAGAATAAAAAGACCTTCCTGGGCCTGGGCCGCAAGAAAAAGTAGCCGCCCGCCCGCCGGTGGGGCCGCTTGTGGGCCGGGGCCCCAACAAATGCGGGGGCGCGGCCGTTTTTAGGGCTGCCGACGGCACCATCCATCAGTCATTACTTACTATTCCATGTCCACTCCCTGGCTCCCCCTCACCGATGCGGCCCAACTGACGGCCATTGCCGACGAATCGCGCCAGCACCCCGTCCTCATCTTCAAGCACAGCACCACGTGCTCCATCAGCGCGGCGGCCAAGGCCAAAATTGAGCGCCAGTGGGCCGCCAGCGGCCTCGACGCCGTGCCCATCTACTACCTCGACCTGCTGCGCTTCCGCCCCCTCTCGGCCCAGATTGCTGAGCAGTTCGGCGTGCGCCACGAGTCGCCCCAGCTGTTGCTCATCCACAACGGCGCCGCCACGTTCGACGCCTCGCACATGGGCATCCGCCTCGACGCCGTGAAGGCCGCCGTGGCCAGCTAGCCTTAGCTGCGCTAACGACAAAAAGGTAGGGGCCCCCGGCGCGCATTGTGCCGGGGGCCCCTACTTTTTGTCGTTAGCACGAAATCCGTACCGTTAAAACAACACAAGCTGACCATCAGGCAGAGCGCTGCGAAGCATGACGGTCAGCTTCTTCCTATGCGAGCCTGGGGCCCTACAAGTCGTAGCTGAACGTGATTTGCTTGTCCACGTCGGGGTGCAGGCTCAGGGCCACGGGGCAGGTGCGGGCGGTGCGCTCCATCAGGGCGCGGTCGGCGGCGGCGAAAGCGGCGGGCAGGTGCAGGGCCACCTCGATGCGGGCAATGCGGCGCGGGGCCTCGGTGCTCATGTGCTTGGTGGTGGCGTAGGTGCTGCCGGCCAAGTCGAGCTGGTGGCGGTCGGCCACGATGCCCATCGTGGTGACGATGCACGAGGCCAGGGCCACGCACACTAAGTCGGTGGGCGAGAAGGCCTCGCCCTTGCCGTGGTTGTCGACGGGGGCGTCGGTTTGGATGACGGTGCCCGAGGCGACGTGGGTGGCTTCGGTGCGCAGGTGGCCGAGATAATGGGCGGTGGCGGTGGGCATTGCGTGTATCTTTACGAATGGAACGAGAGCGGGGCCCGGGGGCCCCGCAAAGGTAGCCCGCCCGCCGAACCCAACTGGCCGCGCGCGGGTTCTGGGGCCAGCTTCTTCTTATCTGTTTGCGTCTAACTCCGTTGCGTATGTTGTGTGCTCGCCGCTTGCTGCCTGGTTTGTTGCTGGCCGGGGCCCTGCCCCTGGCCGTTCGGGCCCAGGATTTTCCTGCACCGGCGCGCCCCGCGCCGGCCCGGTCCGCGCCGCGCCCGGCCGCCACGGAAGCCGCCCCCCGCCGCTCGGCCGCCGGGGCCCCGGTGGGGCTGCGCGAGCCCATGGCCGCGCCCTCCGATGAGCAGTCGTACCGCAAAGAGTTCGTGTACGGCATCAACTTCAACACCCAGGGCGGCCTCATCGGGGGCGTGTCCATCCGCTCGGCCCGGGTGCTCGACGACCGCTACCTGCGCTTCTGGAGCCTGGAGGGCGTGTCGCTGAAAAACCAGAAGGAGGAGCGCGTGAGCAACAACTCCACCGGCGGCAGCTACATCTACCACAAAACCAACTACGCGTTTGCCCTGCGGCCGTCGTTCGGGGTGCAGCGCATCCTGTTTCGCAAGGCCGCCGACGCCGGCGTGCAGGTGAACGCGCTGCTGAGCGCGGGGCCCTCCATCGGCATCCTAATGCCCTACTACATCAGCTACGACTACACGGCGGCCCAAACCGGCCGCTTCAACAGTAGCGACGACATCCGCGACGAGCAGTACGACCCCGCCATCCACGTGCAGGAGGGCGCCATTGTGGACCACGCGCCGTTTTTTAGCGGCATCGCCAAAACCCAGTTCGTGGCCGGGGCCCACCTGCGCGGGGCCCTCAGCTTCGAGTACGGGCGCTACCGCGACGCCGTGGCGGGCCTCGAAGCTGGCTTCCTGGTCGAAACCTACGCCAAGCGCCTGCTCATTCTCAGCCCCGGCACCCAGGGCGACGCCGCCCTTATCAACAACAAGTTTTTCCCGTCGGTGTACCTGACTTTGTACATCGGCCACCGCTCATAAATCAGTTAAAAGTTATGAGTTAAAAGTTATGATTTTAAACAGCTGTGTGGCTAAGCGAACGACTATCCTTGGTTGTTTTGGCCTCAGCAGTACTGCCTAAAACTCGCAACTTTTAATTTATAACTTTTAACTTTTAACTAGCCTTATGATTGACCTGCCCATCCTCAACCAGCCCGAAACGGCCGCCCCGGCCCGCCCCCGCAAGCCCGATTGGCTGCGCGTGAAGCTGCCCGTGGGCCCCGAGTACGCCGCCGTGCGCAAGCTCGTCGACGAGCACAAGCTGCACACCATCTGCGAGAGCGGCAACTGCCCCAACATGGGCGAGTGCTGGGGCGCGGGCACTGCCACGTTCATGATCCTGGGCAACATCTGCACCCGCTCGTGCTCTTTTTGCGCCGTGGCCACCGGCCGTCCCACCGAATTGGACCTCGACGAGCCCCGCCGCGTGGCCGAGGCCATTGCCCTGATGAAGGTGAAGCACGCCGTGCTCACCAGCGTGAACCGCGACGAGCTGAAGGACCGCGGCGCCGCCGTGTGGCGCGAAACCGTGGTGCTCACCAAGCAGCTCTCGCCCAGCACCACCATCGAAACCCTGATCCCCGACGTGAAAGCCAACTGGGGGGCCCTGGAAACCATGATTTCGGGCGGCCAGGAGGTGATTTCGCACAACATGGAAACCGTGGGTAGCCTCTACCGCCTGGTGCGCCCCCAGGGCCGCTACGACCGCAGCCTGGAGCAAATCCGCCGCACGAAGCTGGCCGGGCACCGCACCAAGTCGGGCATTATGCTGGGCCTGGGCGAGCAGCCCGACGAACTGTACCAGGCCATGGACGACCTCGTGGCCAACGGCCTCGACATCCTCACCCTCGGCCAGTACCTACAGCCCACCAAGCGCCACCTGGCCGTGGCCGAGTTCATCACCCCCGACCAGTTTGCCCACTACCGCGAGGAGGGCCTCCGCCGGGGCCTCAAGTACGTGGAAAGCGGCCCCCTGGTGCGCAGCTCCTACCACGCCGAGCGCCACGTAAACGTGCCGGTTTAACCGGGGGCCCTGAGCCGCCGGGGCTCTCCGCCAAACAAAACAGGGCCCCTTCCGTGATGGAAGGGGCCCTGTTTTGCTGGAAGCCGTGCCGCTTAGCGGCGGGGATTGCTCTCGTTCGGCGGGTAGGTGCCCAAGATGCTGGTGACGATGCGGGTGGCCTCGTCCTGCGAGATGTTGTTCTGGTCGAGAGCGGCCATGCCGGTGCCGCGCCAGGCCAGCTCCTTGCGGCGGGCGTCCACGATGTCGATGATGACGGTGCCGGCCTTGTACTGCGTGACCGGCGCGTAGCCGCGGCCGCCAAAGCCGCCGTACCCGTACCCGTAGCCGTAGGGGTAGCCCAGGCCGTTGTAGTAGGGCGATACCTGCTGCTGGTTTTCGACGCGGGCGCTGTAGGCGATGAACACGTCCGGGGCTTGGCCGGGGGCCACTTCGGTGAGGCCCTTATTGGCCAGGTCGGTGGCCACGGCCGCCCGGATGCGCTGGTCCACAAACGACTCGTAGCCCTTGGCGGGGCCGCCCTGGGTGTCGGCCTGCTGCTTGGGGTACCACGACCAGGTTTTGTAGGCGCGGAAGTTAACGGCGTGGTCGAAGTCGTTGGACACACCCACGCGCTGCGTAGTGCAGGCGGCGGTGCCCAGGAGCAGCGCCAAGCCCAGGGTGGCTAAAGCGGCCGGGCGGGCAAAAAAACGGGAATTGGGTTTCATAACAAGGGGAAGAAAAGTGGGGCGCCGGCTTCGCGGGCGGGGCGTTGCGGCCGGGTGGGCGCGCTTGGGGAACTAACGAAAAACAGGGCCCCCGCGTTCCGGCCGAAGGCGGCCTTCTCGACGGACGGGAGGAGCTAATCGCCTGCTGCCGGCTGCGCAACGACGGAATTGTAATGCGTAGTATGGCCCGGCCGCCGGGAGCCGCCGCGGCCGGGCTGGGGCCCCCAGCGGGGCTCCATAATAGCTTTAGCAGAATAATTATGATTTGACGGCCTTAATGGGCATAACGGAATGGATTAATCCTAAAATTATTCTATCTTTCCGACTTCGTAATCACCCTATTTTTCTAACCTTTATCTCCATGTCAAAAGTTTTATCCCTGTTATTAGTAGCTGCCGGGTTGGCCTCCTGCACCGCCGCGCGCGACGAGCGCCTGCGCACGGCCAACGCCAACCGCACCCCCCAGCCCCACACCACCATCGTGGACTGCCCCGTGTACGACGGCATGACCAAAACCTCGGCCGTGCTCGCGCAGTCGCCCACCGGCACCACGGTGCAAGTCACCGACACCGTCAACGCCTACTTCGTGAAGGTGCGCCTCGACCAAGGCGGCAAAACCACCACCGGCTACATGGACCGCCGCTGTTTCGGCGAGCGCGGCAGCAAGTAAGTTGTAGTGGCCGGTTTTTAGCTGTCAGTTACCCGGTCACCGGGGCCCCATTGGGGCCCCGGAGCCGAAAAAAGAAAGGGCCGCTTCCCATGGGAAGCGGCCCTTTCTATTGACAACCAACAACTAGAAACCGACCATTAGTAGGAGGGGCCCTTGTCGGCCTGCACCATTTCTTCTTCCTGGTCCACGTACTGCTCGATGGGCGTGCAGCTGCAAATCAGGTTGCGGTCGCCGTAGGCCGAGTCGATGCGGCTCACGCTGGGCCAAAACTTGTTGGCCCGCACGGACTCCATGGGGTACACGGCCTGCTCGCGCGAGTAGGGGCGCGTCCAGTCGTGCACGAGCACGGTGGCGGCGGTGTGCGGGGCGTGCTTGAGGACGTTGTCCTTGGCGTCGGCGCGGCCAGCTTCCACTTCGGCAATCTCCTTGCGGATGGCAATCATGGCGTCGCAGAAGCGGTCCAGCTCGGCCTTGCTCTCGCTCTCGGTGGGCTCCACCATCAGCGTGCCGGCCACCGGGAAGCTCACCGTGGGCGCGTGGAACCCGTAGTCCATCAGGCGCTTGGCGATGTCTTCCACCTCGATGCCGGCCTTTTTGAAGTGGCGGCATTCCAGGATCATCTCGTGGGCGCAGCGGCCGTGCGAGCCGGTGTACAGCACCGGGTAGTGGCCTTCGAGGCGGGCCTTGATGTAGTTGGCGTTCAGAATGGCCAGCTCCGTGGCGCGCTGCAAGCCGTCGCCGCCCATCATCGAAATGTAGGCGTAGCTGATGGGCAGAATGCTGGCCGAGCCCCACGGCGCCGCCGACACCGAGCCGCTGCTGCGGCCTTCGACTGGCACCACGGCGTGTCCGGGCAGGTAGGGGGCCAGGTCGGCCACCACGCCGATGGGGCCCACGCCGGGGCCCCCGCCGCCGTGCGGGATGCAGAAGGTTTTGTGCAGGTTCAGGTGGCACACGTCGGCGCCGATGATGGCGGGCGAGGTGAGGCCCACCTGGGCGTTCATGTTGGCGCCGTCCATGTACACGCGGCCGCCGTGCTGGTGAATCAGCGCGCAGATTTCGATGATGGTTTCCTCGTACACGCCGTGCGTGCTGGGGTAAGTCACCATCAGGCAGCTCAGCTTGTCGGCGTACTTATCGGCTTGGGCCTTGAGGTCGGCCACGTCGATGTTGCCGTCCTCGGTGCTCTTTACCACCACCACCTGCATGCCGGCCATTACGGCCGAGGCGGGGTTGGTGCCGTGGGCCGAGGCCGGAATTAGGGCCACCGTGCGGTGGTGGTCGCCGCGGGCCTCGTGGTAGCCGCGGATGGCCAGCAGGCCGGCGTACTCGCCCTGGGCCCCCGAGTTGGGCTGGAGGCTGACGGCGGCAAAGCCGGTGACCTCGCACAGCCAGGCTTGCAGGTCGCTGAAAATCTGGGCGTAGCCCTTGGCTTGCTCCACGGGCGCGAAGGGGTGCAGGCCCCCAATTTCGGCCCAGGTCACCGGAATCATTTCGGCGGTGGCGTTGAGCTTCATCGTGCACGAGCCCAGGGCAATCATGCTGTGGGCCAGGCTTAAGTCTTTGTTTTCGAGCTGCTTCATGTAGCGCAGCAGCTCGTGCTCGGCGTGGTGCGTGTTGAAGACCGGGTGCGTGAGGTACTCGCTGGTGCGGGCCAGGCCGGCGGGGGCCAGCAGCTCCACTTCTTCGAGCGGGGCGGGCTTGTCCGTCTCCTTGCCCAGCACTTTGCCGAACACGTCGAGGATGTCGGCCACGTCGTGCAGCTCGGTGTTTTGGTTGAGCGAAAGGCCCACCCGCACCTCGCCGAAGTAGCGGAAGTTGAGGCCCCGGGCCTCGGCTTCCTGGCGCACGGCCTGCTGCAGCTCGGCGCTTTCCAGGCGCAGGTTCAGCGTGTCGAAGTAGAATTCGTTGGTTTGCTCCACGCCCAGCGCGTGCAGGCCGGTGGCCAGGGTTTGGGCCAGGGCGTGGGTGTTGATGGCGAACTGCCGCAGGCGCTGGGGCCCGTGGTACACGGCGTACATGCCGGCCAGCACGCTCAGCAGCACCTGCGCGGTGCAGATGTTGGAAGTAGCTTTTTCGCGGCGGATGTGCTGCTCGCGGGTTTGCAGGGCCATGCGGTAGGCTTTGTTGCCGGCCGCGTCGATGCTCTGGCCAATCAGGCGGCCGGGGATGACGCGCTTGAACTGGTCTTTGCACGAGAAGAAGCCCGCGTGGGGCCCCCCGTAGCCCATCGGTACGCCGAAGCGCTGGGAGTTGCCCACGCACACGTCGGCGCCCAACTCGCCGGGCGACGTGAGCAGCGTGAGGGCCAGCAGGTCGGCCGCCATCACCACGAACACGTTTTCTTTTTGGGCCCCGGCGATGAAGTCTTTGTAGTCGAACACCTCGCCGTCGGCGGCTGGGTACTGCACCATGGCACCGAAGAAATCGGGGCCGCTGAGGTCGGCCTCGCGGTGGTCGCCCACCACCAGCTCGATGCCCACCGGCGTGGCGCGGGTGCGCAGCAGGTCAATCGTTTGGGGCAGCACCTGCTCCGAAACGAAGTATTTGTGGGCCCCTTTTTTCTTGGTTTGGCTGTGCAGCATGTGCATGGCCTCAGCGGCGGCGGTGCCCTCGTCGAGCAGGCTGGCGTTGGCAATTTCGAGGCCCGTGAGGTCAATCACCATCGTCTGGTAATTGATGAGGGCTTCGAGGCGGCCCTGGGCAATTTCGGCCTGGTAGGGCGTGTAGGCGGTGTACCAGCCCGGGTTTTCGAGGATGTTGCGCTGGATGACCGGCGGCAGCGTGGTGTCGTGGTAGCCCAGGCCGATGTAGCTCTTGAACACCTGGTTCTGGGAGGCAATCTGCTTGAACTTCGCCAAAAAAGCCCGCTCGCTGAGGGCGGCGGGCAAATCCAACGGGCGCGGCAGGCGGATGGCGGGCGGCACGGTTTCGTCGATGAGCTGGGCCACGCTCTCCACGCCGATGGTGCGGAGCATGGCGGCCTGGTCGGCGGCGCTGGGGGCGTTGTGGCGGGCTTCAAAAACGTCGGCGGGCTGGGGTTTCAGCGGCATCGGTAGGGGCATGAAGTGGGGGTGGCGGGGCGTAAAAGCCTACAACAAAGGTACGGCCGAAACGTCCCGGCCGGGGCCCAAATGGGTAGCTTTGTCCAGCTTTCCCACCCGCTCACTTCCCACCCGCCCATGCTCAAAATTGGTTTGCTCCGCGAAGGCAAAACGCCGCCCGACCGCCGCGTGCCCCTCACGCCCAAGAAATGCGCCGAGGCCCAGGCCACCTTTCCCGGCCTGCAAATCGTCGTGCAAAGCAGCCCGCTGCGCAGTTACGCCGACCAAGAATACCGCGACCTGGGCCTGGAAGTGCGCGACGATGTAGCCGATTGCGACGTGCTGCTGGGCGTAAAGGAAGTGGCCGTGGCCGCGCTGCTGCCGCACCAAACGTACCTGTTCTTTTCGCACACCATCAAGGAGCAGCCGGCCAACCAGCCGCTGCTACGCGCCGTGCTCGACCGGGGCATCACGCTCCTTGATTACGAGCTGATTACCAACGAGCGCGGCGAGCGGGTGGTGGCCTTTGGGCGCTACGCCGGCATTGTGGGGGCCTACAACGGGCTGCTGACCTACGGCCGCAAGCACGGCCTGTTTGCCCTCAAGCCCGCCCACGAATGCGTGGACATGGACGACATGCAGGAGGAATACTTCAAAGTGAAGGCGCTGCCGCCCATCAAAATCGCCGTGACCGGTACTGGCCGCGTGGCCCAGGGGGCCCTGGAGGTGCTCGACCGCGTGGGCATCCGGCGGGTGAGCGTGTACGACTACCTCTACCACGATTTCCGCGAGCCGGTGTACGCCCAGCTGGGTTCGGGCGACTACAACCGCCGCCGCGACGGCCGCGTGTGGGATACGCCCGATTTCCACCAGCGCCCGGAGGCGTATGAATCCACGTTCGGGCTGTTCGCGCCCGTTACGGACTTGCTGATTGCCTGCGCGTTCTGGCACCCGGCGGCCCCGCGCCTCTTCGAGCTGGCAGACACTGGAGGCCCCAATTTCCGCATCAACACCATCGCCGACGTGACGTGCGACGTGAACGGCTCCATCCCCGTCACGCAGCGCAGCACCACCATCCCGGCGCCCGCCTTCGATTACGACCCGGCCACCGGGTCCCTAGCGCCGCCCTACTCGGGGGCCCACCACCTCACGGTGATGGCCGTGGACAACCTGCCCTGCGAGCTGCCCCGCAACGCCAGCCGCGACTTCGGCCGCCAGCTGCTCGACCACGTGTTTCCCCAGTTTTTCAACGGCGACGCCGGCGGCGTGCTGGCCCGCGCTACCATCGCGAAGGACGGGGAACTGACGGAGCGGTTTGGGTACTTGGCGGGGTATGCGGCGGGCGCCACGCGGCCCTAGGGCCCCTAGCGGACCTTATATAAACGGGCGCCGAACAGAAAGATGAAGGCGTAGCAGATGATGGGCAGGTAGTAGGCGGCGGCGATGTCGTGGTTGGCGATTTTGCCCATGAGGTAGGGGAAGAAGGCGCCGCCGGCCACGGCCATCACCAGCACCGACGAGGCCTGGGGCGTTTGGGGCCCCAGGTTTTTGATGCCCAGGCTGAAGATGGTGGGGAACATGATGCTGAAAAAGAAGTTGATCAGCAGCAGGCAGATGAACGACGGCCAGCCCCAGCTTTGGGCCACCACCAGGCACATCACCACGTTGGCCAGTGCGAAGGTGGCCAGTAGTTTGGCTGGGGCGATGAAGCGCATGAGGAAGGTGCCCACGAAACGGCCGGTCATCATCAGCCCCATGAACAGGGCGAAGTACCGGCCAGCCACCGCGTCGGAAAAGTGCATTTTTTCGACCCCGTAGTTGATGAAGTAGGCCCACGTGCCGCCCTGCGCCGCCACGTTGAGGAACTGCGCCACCCAGGCCCACACGAAGTGGCGGTGCTGCAGCAGGCCCTTGGGCGTGGGCGCCACCTCGGCCGTGCCAGAGTAGAAGCCGGCCTCGGCTTCGGCGTGGGTGTCGGCGGCGTGCGCGTCGGCCAAGGGCGGCACTTTCACGAAGAAAAACGCCACGGCGATGCCCAGGATGACGCTGCCGATGACCGTGTACATAGTTTTCACCGACGATAAGTCGCCGCTGGCGTGCGCCGCGCTGCCGCCCAAAATGAAGTAGCTGCCCAGCAGGGGCCCCACCATGGCCCCCAGGCCGTTGAAGGATTGGGCGAAGTTCAGGCGCTGGTCGCTGGTGCGCTGATCGCCGAGCACGGCCATGAATGGGTGCGCTACGGCCTCAAGCGTGGCCAGCCCGCAGGCCAGCACGAACAGGGCCCCCCGGAAAAAGCCAAACGAGCCGGCGTTGGCGGCCGGCACGAACAGGAACGCGCCCACCGCATACAGCCCCAGCCCGAGCAGCACGCCGTTCTTGTAGCCAAACCGCTTCATGAACAAGCCCGCCGGGATGCCCATCACCGCGTAGGCCCCAAAAATGGAGAACTGCACCAGCCCTGAGTTGGCTTTGCTCACGTGCAACACGTTCTGAAAGTGCTTGTTGAGCACGTCGCCCATCGTGATGGCAATGGCCCAGAGCATGAACAGCGACGTGACGAAAATCAGCGTCGGCACGTATTTCCTCTCGGTGAAAGAAACGGCTTGGGGCGTGGTGATGGCCGGGGCGGCTGGTTGCATAAAGGAAGGTGAATCGGGGTTGGGTATCTGGGGCCCTAAGTTGTAGCGTGAACGCTGCGAGTCCGCGTCGCTCGCTTCGTCCTGCCGATTATAGGGCAGCGACCGGGCAGCGACGCGGACTCGCAGAGTCCACGCTACAAGCTTATTCTACCGGGCGGGTGGCGACGGCGATTTTCGAGTCGGCGGTGCCATAATACAGGAACCAGTTGGATTTGTAGCGTGCCAGGCCTTCGAGGAAAACCACTTGGTTGACTTGGCCGGTCTTCTCGTAGGGCTTGTCGGGGCGCATGAAGAAGGTATCGGTGCGCTGGAGCAGCTTGGTGGGGTCGTTCTTGTCGAATAGGGCCTGGGCGGCGGTGTAGGTGCCCTCGGGCAGCGACTTGTCGCCGATGGCGGGCACGTTGCGGCTGTTGTAAATCAGGCGGATGCCCTGGTCGGTGAGCATGGCCGGGGGCCCCGATTCCACCAGGTCGCTGTCGAACTTGCCGGCGCGGGTGGGCAGCACCACCTTCAGGTTGGGCAGGGTGAGGGCCTGGGCGCGCAGCGGCACGGGCGGCTTCTCGCCGGGCGCCATCTCCAGCGGCGTCCAGTGAATCAGATCGTCGGACGTGGCCAGCCAGATTTGGGCGTCGCCCCAATACATCCAGTACTTGCCCTTGATTTTGGTGGCCACAATACGCCCGTCGGGCTCGTAGGTGGACACGATGGAGCCCGATTTGCTCCACTTATCCAGGTACTTGCCGCCGCCGGCCTGGGCGAAGGCGTTGCCGTATTTCGTCCAGTGCCGCAGGTCGGGCGAGGAGGCCACGTGCAGGCGGGCCAGCTTGCCGTCGTAGGCCGTGTAGGTCATGTAGTAGGTGCCCTTGGCGTCTTCCACCACGCGCGGGTCCTCGGTGCCGCCGGTTTCGTACTGCTTGTAGGCGTCGTTGGCGGGGTAGAGCACCGGCGCTGGCTCGCGCTTGAAGTGGACGCCGTCGGTGCTGCTGGCCAGGCCCACGCGCGAAGCCTTGCCGAAGGTAGTAATCTTGTTCTCAGCCCGGTACAGCATGTAAATCTTGCCGTCGCGCACCACCACGGCGGGGTTGAACACGTCCTTTTCTTCCCACAGCACGGTGCGCTTCAGGATGGGGTCGGTGAACTTGCCCACCGCGCTGGGGCCCATGATGGGGTTGGCGCTGTCCACTTTCGTGAAGTTCAGCAGGGCCCAGCTGTCGTTGCCAGCGGCGGCGGTATCGGTTGGGGCCCCGGCGCCGGGCGTGGTGGCCACCGCGGCGGTGTTGGGCGAGCTGTTGCAGCCGGCCAGCAGGGCCAGGGCGGCAACACTGGCGAGAAAAGGAGCGTGGGAAGGGGAGATGCGCATGCGGGGAAGTGATGAATGTTAAGGTATTTCGGCACTGTACCGCCAAGCTGCGCTTGGCCTTGCTTTAGGGGCCCCAGGGCAGCATGCGCAAGGCCAAGCGCAACTTGGCGGCACACAGTTACAGCGATTTTTCGATGGTGAAAATGGACTGCACTTCGGCGTCGGTCAGGGCGCGGTTGTAGAAGCGGATGTCGTCCATTTGGCCCTTGAAATAAGCCGGGCCGTAGTACTGAAAGTAGGTGGCTACTTGGCCGCCGGTGGGTACGCTGTTGTAGATGTCTTTGGGCAGCTGCTGGCCGATGCTCAGCGGCACGGCTTGCGGGGCGGTTTTCAGGGGGCCCTTTACGTCGGTCCAGGTTTTCACCAGGGCCCCATTGATGTAGAATTTCATGTTGCCGTCGGCGTAAGACACGGTTACGTGCGTCCAGACGTTCACGGGCACGATGCCGGAGTCGGCGTCTTTGTCGGCGGTGCCCGCCGTGGTGGAGATGGTGAGGAAAGGCTTGCCGGCGCCCTGCAACTGGAATTTGTAGCTCTGCCAGCGGTTCAGCGAGACCAGGTAGTTCGCATCGTTGCCATCAAAGCGCTTGCACCACAGGCTGATGGTGAGCGCCTGCGGGTTGAGCGCGGCCTGGTAGGGCACCTCGATGTAGGCGCCGTTATTGAATTCGTAGGCCTGGCCCGCTTGGCCAAACCGGTCGGCCACCAGCACGGGCAGCGTGTTGCCGTCGCCGGGCGCCGTGCCGGGGCCCGTGGGGCCCGACTTTAGCACGCCGTTGTTGGCGTTGGCGGTGGCGTCGTTGGCGTTGCCACTGAACTTCCACTGCGCCACCAGGTTGGCCACCGATACCTCCTGCACCAGGGCCGACTTAAATGCCGCCACGGCGCGCCGCAGGTTGGCAACGGTTGCATTTACGGCGGCCTGGTTGTAGCTGGCGTCGTTCTTGGTGACGGTGGACAGGTCGAGGGCCGTTTTAAGGGAGGCCTTGGCGCCCGGCGCGTAGTTGCCGGGCTTGTTGCCCTCCGTGGCGGCGCTGTAGCCGGTGGTCACAGAATCAATCAGGGCCGAGAGCCGGGCCTTGTCCACGTTGCCCGCGGGGGCGTTGTTGTCGTCCTCTTTAGAGCACGACGAGGCAAGGGTTAGGGCCCCGAACAGCAGCCCGGACAGCGCGGATAAATAAAATCTAGAGCTTTGCATAACCTAGCGAAAAGTTGGGTGGGAGGGAGTGGCGGCTACAGGCCTTTGTTGGTGTCCCGCTCGCTCTGCGGGATGGGGTAAAAGCGGTTGCGGGCGTAGTTGAAGTTTGGCCGGTCGGCCAGGGCCTGCTGGGCGTAAGCCTGCCCGTAGCGCGTGATGTCGAAAAACCGCTGGAACTCCAACGCCAGCTCGGCGCGCCGCTCGCGCCGGATGGCGTCGCGCAGCTGGCTTTGGTCGGTCACGGTCACGTCGGGCAGCAGGCCGGTGGGCACGGTGCCCGCGTTGGGCAGCGTAGTGTCGTAGATATAGCTCTCGCGGGCGCGCTTGCGCACCTGGTTGAGGGCCTTGAGGGCGTTGGCGCTATTGCCGGCTTCGTTCGAGGCCTCAGCGTCCATCAGCAGCACGTCGGCGTAGCGGATGGCCTGGTAGTTGAGGTTGCCGTCGCCCTTGGTGGTGGTCGGAATCTCCGTCAGCGGCTGCAAGTGCTTCTTCGACACGTAGCCCGTGCTGCTCCAGCTGGGGTCAAACGGCACGCCAAAAAACGACTGCCCGCTGCGGCCCACCGTGTAATCGAGCCGCGGGTCCACGACGCCGGCCGAGGTGCGCTCGTAGTTGTTCACCAAGCTCTGCGTGGGGTAGAAGAAGCCGTAGCCGTTCTGCGGGCGCGGGGCAAACCACTGGTTCAGGTTGTTGCCCTGGTTAGGGCTGAGGCCGGACGTGTGCTGCACCGAGAAGATGGCCTCCGCGTTGTTCTTGGTGGCGGCCCGGAAGTTGTTGGCGAACACCGGCAGCAGGCTGTAGGTCCCCGAGGCTTCCACGGCCTGGGCGGTGGTGGCGGCCAGGGCCCACTTTTGCTCGAAGAGGTAGGTTTTGGCCAGCAGCGCCATGGCGGCGCCCTTGGTGGCGCGGCCCACGTCGGCACCGGTCCAGGTGGCGGGCAGGGCGGCCATCGCGGCCTGGCAGTCGGCCTCCACCTGGGCGTAAATCTGGGCCTGGGGCAGGGCCGGGCTCTGCAATTCCTCGGGCGTTTCCACCTTCAGGCGCAGCGGCACGTTGCCGTAAATCGCCGCCAGCTGGAAGTAGTAGTAGGCCCGCAGAAACTGCGCTTGCCCCACCGCCTGCTGCCGCACCGAGGCGGTGATGCTGGTGTTGCCGTCGGGCAGGCCGTCGAGCACCACGTTGCACTTGAACACGCCGTCGTAGTAGCGCCGCCACTGGGCCTCCACGGCCGCGTTGATGGGCGTGATGTTGAAGATGTCGATGTTCTCGAAGTCGGCCTGGTCGCCGGGGTTGCTGCCCTTCACGGCGTCGTCGGAGGCCACGTCGCCGAGCACCCACAGCGCGTTCGACGAGGCGTCGCGGAACGAGAGGGGCACGTAGGCCGCGTTCACGGCCAGGATGGCGTTGGTGTCGGAGGTGAAGAACTGGCCGGCTTCGTACTGCCCCAGCACGGGCTGGTCGAGGAAGGTTTTGCAGCCGCCGGTGCCAAATAATAGGGCCCCCAACAGGAGGGCGGTGGGTTGGATTTTCATGATAGTCAGCGAGCGAAGCGGTTAGAAGCCGGCGTTGATGCCCACCGTGAAGGTGCGCGCCGAGGGGTAGGTGCCAAAGTCGATGCCCGTGGCCCGCACGCCGTCGCCGGCCGAATTGCTGTTGGTGCCCTGCTCGGGGTCGAGGCCGGTGTACTTGGTGAAGGTCAGCAGGTTCTGCACGCTGGCGTAAATGCGCACCGAGCTAATTTTCACGGGGCTCAGCAGCTTTTCGCCGAACGTGTAGCCGAGCTGCACGTTCTTGAGACGCAGGTAAGAGCCGTCCTCCAGGAAGCGGTCGGAGGGCTGCTTGTTGTTGGAGGCGCCGGTCCACGACAGGCGTGGGAACTCGTTGGTGCTGCCTGGGCCGGTCCAGTAGTTGGTGGCCGCGCGCTCGGTCAGGTTGAAGGCGCGGTAGAAGCCCTCAATGTCGGTGTTCACCTGGTTATACAGCTTGTTGCCCTGCACGCCCTGGAAGAATACGCTCAGGTCCACGTTCTTGAAGCTCACGTTGCCGGTCAGGCCATAGGTCAGTTTCGGAATGGGGCTGCCCACGAAGCTGCGGTCGTAGCCGTCAATCACGCCGTCGGGCGTCCCGTCGGGCCCGCTGATGTCCTTGAATTTCACGTCGCCCGGCTGGATGCCGGGGCCCTGGTAGGCGTGCGTGAACACCTCCTGCGCGGTCTGGAAAATGCCCTCCGTTTGCAGCAGGTAGAAGGAGCCAATCGGCTGGCCCACATTGGTTAGCGTGGCGTAGTAGTTGTTGTCGATGCGGCCCCCCACGATGGGCGAGGCGCTGCCCAGCGAAACGACTTCGTTGCGCAGCGTAGCCAGGTTGCCGCTCACGCCGTAGGTCCAGTTTTTGCCCACCGTGTTGCGGTAGCTGGCCTCCAGCTCAAAGCCGCGGTTCTGGATTTTGCCGGCGTTCACGGCTGGGTTGCCGCCGTTGCCGGCGCTGCTGGGCTGCGGCAGGAAAAGCAGCACGTTCGACGTATTCTTTACGAAGTAGTCGGCCGACAATTGCAGGGCCCCCTTCAGCAGCCCCAGGTCGAGGCCGTAGTTGGTTTGGGTGCTGGTTTCCCAGCGGATGTCCGGGTTGCCCTTGGTCACGATGCTCAGCGCCTGCGTCGACACGCCCCCGAACGGGTAGTAGCCGGTGTTGCCCACCAGCGAGGCGTAGGGGTAGTTGCCGATGGCCGAGTTGCCGAGCTGCCCCACGCTCACGCGCGCCTTGAGCAGCGAAATGCCTTCCAGGTTGCGCATGAATTCTTCCTGCGCCAGGTTCCAGCCCAACGAGCCGGACACGAAGTTTTGGGCCCTCAGGCCAGGCGAAAGCTGCGAGGAGCCGTCGCGCCGGAAGTTCACCGTGGCCAGGTAGCGCCCGTCGTAGTCATACGTCAGCCGGCCGAAGCCCGAGAGGAGCGTGGAGTGCGCCTCGCCGCCGCCGTTCTGCTGGATGCCCGTGCCGCTGTCGAGGTACTGGAACGTGGGCGACTGGTCCACGTAGCCGCGGCGCGAGGCCGAGATGCCCCGGGAGTTGTTCTTAATGGCCTCACTGCCCACCAGAATGGCAAAGTTGTGCTTGCCCACCGCCAGGTCGTACACGGCCGTGTTGGTCCAGTTGAAGTTGAACTCGTTGGTGTTGGACTGCGCCAGCTGGGCCGGCGAGTTCAAGGCGCGGTCGATGCCGAAGGTCTTGAAAAACTGCTTGTAATCGGTGATGCGGAAGGTAATGCCGTAATCGGACCGGATGCGCAGGTGCGCCACCGGCGTCACCTCCACGTAGGCATTGCCCAGCACCGAGTAAGCGTTGAAGTTGCGGTCGGCCGCGTCGGCCAGCGCCACCGGGTTGATGCCGTCGCCGAGGTACGACGAGGCATCCTGCCCATTCACTTTGGGCAAGTCCACAAACTGGCCCTGGTCGTTGTAAACCGGGGTGCCTGGCGTGCGGAACAGGGCAAAGCGCACGATGCTGGCCCCCGGGTTGCCGTCGCCGAAGCCGTCGCCGGAGGTGCCCACCTGCCGGGTTTTGGCGTACGACAGGTTGGCGTTGGTGCCAATTTTCACGTACTTCGAGAGCGAGCTGCTCACCGCCGTGCGCAGGTTGTAGCGGTCGTAGGACGAGTTGTTTATCAGGCCGTCTTGCTTCAAGTAGCTGCCCGACACGATGTACTGCGAGTTCTCGCCACCGCCGCTCACGTCCATCTGCACGTTGTGCTGCATGGCGGGTTTCAGCACCTCCTTCAGCCAGTTCACGTTGGGCAGCGTGGCCGCCACCGACGCGGGAATCGTGGCCCGGCCGTCGTTGGTAGCCGCTAAGTTGTAGGCCGCCACGTATTGGTCGGTGTTGGCCATTTTGATGAGGTTGGTGGCCGTTTGCACGCCGCTGTAGGCGCTCACGCTCAGGCGGGGCTTGCCCGATTTGCCGCGCTTGGTGGTCACCACCACCACCCCGTTCGAGGCCCGGGCCCCGTAAATGGCGGCCGACGAGGCATCCTTCAGCACGTTGATGCTCTCGATGTCGTTGGGCGAAATCTGGTTGATGCCGTCCTTGGTCGGCACGCCGTCGATGATGTAGAGCGGGTTGTTGTCGTTGATGGTGCCCACCCCGCGGATGCGCACGGCGATGGCCTCGCCCGGGGCCCCGGTGGCCGCCGTGATGGCCACGCCCGCCGCCTTGCCCTGCAAAATTTGCGCGACGCCGGTCACCGGCAGCGCGTTGATGTCGCGCTGATTCACCTGGGCCACGGCGCCGGTCAGGTCGGCCTTGCGCTCGGTGGTGTAGCCCAGCACCACCACTTCCTCCAGGGCCTTCACGTCGGTCACCAATGCCACGTTCAGCTGCGTGCGGCCTTGCAGCGGCACTTCCTGCGTCACGAAGCCCACGGCGGATATCACCAGCGTGGCGTTGGCGTCGGGCAGGCTGAGGGTGAAGTTGCCGTTCACGTCGGTCGATACGCCGTTGGTGGTGCCCTTCACGAGCACCGTCACCCCGGGTAGACCTTCGCCGTTGGCCTGCGTCACGCGGCCGGTTACGGGCACCGCGGCGGGGCTGGCGGCCGCCGCGTCCTCGGTCGGGGCGCTGGGTCCCCCACCAGTTGCAATCGTTTGCGACTGGGGGCCCGGCAATTTGGGCCCCGAGATTACGTACACGTTGCGGTCGGTTTTCTCCACCCGCAGGCCGCTCGTCGTCACGGCGTAAGTCAGCTTCTCTTCCCAGGAGGGGAAAGTGCGCGCGTCGAGGTCCACGAACTTGTTGCGCACCAGCTCAGTGCGGTACAAGAAAAACGCGTGGTGCTCTTTCTGCAGCGCTTGCAGCAGGCTTTCCAACGAGGTGCCCCGGGCCCGGGCCTGGCTAGGGGCGGCTTCCGGGGCCGGCGCGCTTTGCACGGGCCGCAGCATGGCCACCACGGGGCTTTGCGCCCGGCCGGCCAGGCCCCCTGCCAGGAGCAGGGGCAGCAGCTTCAACGATTGAGTATAGTGAACCATGGGCGGGAGTGGGGAAAGGGTAAGAAAAATTACGCAAAAATCAATCAAGTTTTACGCGGTTGCCAACGCGGTGTACTTTGACATCCAACGACTTGCCGAGCGCATCCAGGAGCACGTCCACGTCGCGGTTGGGTACCGACCCGGTCAGCTTCTGCCGCCGCAGGGCGGGGTTGCCCAGCGTGATTTGCAGCCCGTAGGTGTCTTCCAGCAGGGCAATGATTTCCGCCACCGGCGTGTCGTTAAAGTCGAGATGCCCGCTGGTCCAGGCCGAGTAGAAGGCGGGTTGCACGGCGCGCTTGGCCAGGGCCCCCCGGGGCGCGGTAGCGTCGAACTCCACCAGGTCGCCGGGCTGCATCAGCAGCGGCTCGGGCGGGCCCGCCGTGCGGCGCAGCTCAATCTGGCCACTATTCAGCACCACTTTGGTAGTGCCGGCGCGGCTCAGCACATCGAACCGGGTGCCGAGCACGGCCACGTCGAGGGCCCCCGCGTGCACAGTGAACTTGACCCGCGCCGGGGCCCTGGCCACCGCCATCAGCGCCGCCGGGGCCGTGTGTTGCACATCAAAATAAGCCTCGCCCGTGAGCCACACTTCGCGGGCCTGGCCTGGTTGCCAAGTAGCGGCCAGCCGCAATTCCGAGCTGCCGTTCAGCACCACGCGGGAGCCGTCGGGTAGCACCACTTGCCGGTGCTGCCCGGCAGCCGTGGCGTAGCGCGCCCAGGCGGGTGCCGCCGCGGGGCGCGGCCAAAATCCCAAGCCGGCCACCACCAATATCACCACAGCCGCTAAGGCCGTTGCGGCCCACCACCGCGAGCGGGCGGCGCGGTGGCTGCGCAGCAACGGCCGCGCCGCAGGGGCCCCAACCGGCTCCATGGCGTGCCAAAGCTTGGCTATTTCGGCTTGTTTCAAAGACGCCGGGGCGGGCGCGGCGCGGCTGGTGGCCAGCAACCGGAGCACCGCCGCGGCTTCGTGGAACGCTGCCGCCTGAGCCGGGTGCTGCGCTATCCAAGACTGCCAGAACGCCACGGCCGCGGGGTCACTCGCCGCCACGAACGCCTGAAAGGATTCGTCGGCCAGGAAATCGTTGGTCGTGTAAGTAGCGTGGGGCATAAGCGAGGAGCGGGCAAAACGTGGGAGCCCTAACCGGGCCGGGCGCAGCGGCGCCGAGCCGCAGCACCCCCGTTTGCAAGCACCACGGCCGCCGATGGATTTTATACTCATCCCAGCCAAAAAATAATTTTTCCGCTACCCACAAAAGGCTAACCTGGGGCCCCTGGCGCGTCATTTTTAGCCCGCATCCAGCAGGCACAGCAGCGCCAGGGCCGTCAGCAGTACCTGCCGCAGGGCCTTCAAAGCGTTGAATACCAGGTTGCGCACCGACTGCGTGTTGAGTACCATCACCTCGGCAATGCGCTCGTAGGAGAAGCCGTCGAAAAACTTGAGGTACAGTGCCTCGCGCTGGCGCTTCGAGAGTTGATTTAGGGCCCCCAGCAGGCGGGCGCGCTGCTCGGCGTCGTGCTGCTCGGCGATGAGAAATTCTTCGTGCGAGTAGGTCACTTCAAACATATCCGCATCGGTGGGCAGGGCGTGCTGCCGCCGGAGCCGCTCGGTTTCGTCGGCCAAGTGGTGGCGGAAGGCCTTGAACAAGTACGCCTTTACCACCAGCACGGCGCGCAGGCCCGCCCGCCGCCGCCACAGCTGCTGAAACAGGTTCTGGATGCAGTCCTTCACCAGCTCCTCGTCGCCGCTCAGCTTGCGGCCGTAGGCGTACAGCGGGTCGTAGTACGCCTCGAAGAGCGCCGCCAGCGCCCGGGCCTCACCGCCGCGGAAGGCGTCCCAGAGCTGCGCGGCGGCTTCTTCGGTGATGGGGGGCACGGTGGGGAACGGTGAGCAAAGGCGCGGCTCCGGGCAGCGGCTCCGGCGCCCGGAAATTTCCACAACATTAACCGCTGGCTCCGCAACTCGTTGGCTGCCGCACGGCCCAGCGGGCGGCGGGCGTCAAAAGTAGTGCGTCGCCCGCTGGGGCCCTATTCCTCGCCGCGCACCCGCTTGTACACCGCAAATTCGTAGAATGGGCGCAGCAAGCGCACCACGTCCAGGGCGTCGGCCAGGGCCTCGTGGGCCACGGTGGTGTCGTCGAATTGAGCCCGGGCCTTGGCAATGGCCATGCTGGGCAAGCGGCTGTCCTTGCGCCAGTTGAGGTACAGTAGGGCGGGGTCGATGGTGGCCGGTTCCGACTTGATGATGGTGCCCCAACCCGGCAATTGCTGCAAAAACAACAGGTCGAACACGGCCACGTTTTTGCCCGCCAAGATGAAGCGCACCCGGTCCTTGGGGTCGGGCCGGAAGCCCTGGGCCACCAGAAACTCGCGCAGCTGGGGCAGCACCTCGGCGGGCGTGCAGCGCTCGGCCGGGGGCCCCAGGGCGGGGTCGGCCAGTTCAGCCAGCAGGCGCGCGTTCAGCACCAGGGCCCCCGGGGTGCCCACTATTTCGGGGTGCACCAGCAAGCGGCGGAAGGTGGGCAGCTCCTCCAGCGGGCGCAGGCGCTTGGTGTCTTCGATGGCCACGGCCAGCTCCAGCACTTGGTGGCGCAGCGGGTCGGAGCCGCTGGTTTCGAGGTCGAGGGAAACGTAGCGCATGGCAGCGGGCTAAAAAAAAGCGCCCCTCCCGCGAAACGGAAGAGGCACTTTCAATGGAAAAGGAAGGACTTAAATTAACCTAGAAGGTTTTGTGGAACCACTCCTTGATATCGTCGATGGCGTGGCCCGTCTTCTCCTGAAGCTGGCCGAACCACTCGTCCTGCTTGCCTTCTTCGTAGGTCAGGTCGTCGTCGGTGAGGTTGCCCCACTTCTGCTTGGCTTCGCCTTTGATCTGGTTCCAGTCGCCGCGGGCCTGGTACTCGGTGCTTTTCACGCTGGCCTGGGTGTCGGCGTCGCTGGTTTTTTCGTTAAACCAGTTCTTGATTTCGTCAATCGTGCTGCCGGTTTTCTCCTGAAGCTTGCCAAACCACTCGTCCTGCTTGCCATCGGCGTAGGTCAGGTCGTCGTCGGTGAGGCCGGCCCATTTCTGCTTGGCTTCGCCTTTCAGCTGGTTCCAGTTGCCGCGGCCTTGCAATTCGGTGCTGTCGTTGATTTTATTGCTGTTAACGTCCATGACGGGGAATATTTTGAAGGTAAAAAAAAGGACTTGGGGTGGGAAGGAAGGTTGTGAGAGTTGTACGGCCGCGCTTTGGGTTTGGTTAGCGGGGGCCGGGCGGAAGCCAGAATTTTGTTGGGCCCCGGGGCTCCGGGCGGCTACTCGGCGCGCTTGCCGGCGGAGCTGGCATCCGCTCGCCCCAGCACTGGGTAGTACGTGCCGGCGCCCGCCTCCCACTGCCGGGTGCTGAAAAACGTGGAATCGCCGCCGCTCAGGTGCGGCCGGTACGTGCCGCTGCCCGCCACCAGCACGTGCGCAAGCGGCGAATACAGGGCCCCGGCCTCCACCCGCCCGCTCAGCTGCACGGAGGCGCTCGTTTCCAGCTGCCCCGCCCGGCTGAGGGTGGCCACGGTCGGCTGCATGGGCGCATACACCGTGCAGCCGGTGAGTAGAGCCCCGCAAACGAACAGTAAGGATTTGGTTTTCATAATGGAGATGAGCAGTTGGCAGCTGGTTAAGCGAAGCTGTGGGAGGGGGGCGGCGCGGCCCCGCTAGTGCCAGCTGCTGGCAACTGCGATGAGTAGCGCCCCAAAAAGCACTGCCCAGGCCCCGGTGCCGGTGGCGTAGCCGGCCCAGGCCTGCTTGCGCTTGGTGCTGTTGGCCTGCTGCTGGTAGCCGTGCTGGTAGCTGGGATCAAGAAGCAGGGTTTGGTCGGGGGCTTGGAAGTTAACCGGCTTCACCGGCTTGGCACTGAGAACGATGGGCACCGCAATGCCATAAACCGGGCTGGCCCCGAACGCCGCTCCCGCCGCGCCCCAAAAAGCCCCCGGGGTGCGGTAGTGCGTGGCCGCGTCGCGGCGGCCCAGCGAGTCGCGCTGGCGGGTGCCGAGGCCCGCCAGCGGGTCGGCGGGGGCCCCAGCGGCCGGCGCGGGGGGCAGCACTTCGCGGGTGCCGTTGGCGTAGCGGATGAGGAACACCTCGGCCACGGGCAGCGCCAGCGTGTCGGGCGGGGCCGGGGCGGCGGGCAGGTAGCGCAGTTCGGTGGGCGTGAGGACCACCACGCGGCCCTGGATTTCCTGCCCGTCGCGGCGCAAAATGGTGTCGGGCCCCGGGGCGGCCGGGGTTTGGGCGCGGGCGGGCCGCAGGGCCCCCACCAGCACGAGTAGCAACAAGAGCTTTTGCATGTTTTTATTGATCAAAAAATTGATGTTCAATAATTTGGATGCTACCGGTGGCGCGCATTGAAGCCCACCAGCAGGCTGATGCGGGCCCCGCCGTTGCCGGGCACCACGGCTAGGTTGACGGGGAAGTTGAGGCCGCTCTTACTGCGAAACGACGTGCCCAGCGCCAGCGCCACGTTGGCCCCGAGGGGCGTCAGGTTGGGCCCCAGCCCGAACTCGAAGCCCTTGGGGCCCCGGATGCCCAGCATCAGGTTAATGCTGGGAATGAACTTGTTCTGCTCCAGCCCGCCCACCAGCGGCACGAATTCGGCCAGGCCGCTCACGCCGCTGGGCAGCCGGAACAAGCGCCGCTCGAACTGCCACCCAAACTGCGTGAGGAAGGGGTTGAGGTTGTTGAAGCCCGCTTCCTGCCGGCCGCGCGCCAGGGGCCCCGCCGTGAGCACGGTGAAGCCAATGCGCGGGCCGCTAAGGCGCACGTCCTCCTCGAGAAACACTACGTCGCCGGGCACGTCGGGGCCCGTGTGCGGGGTGGGGGCCGGGGCCGGGGCTGGGGCTGGGGCTGGGGCGGGAGTGGGCCGGGCCAGGTACGGCGCCGCGGGGGGCGCGGCAGCCCCAGGGGCCCCAAACACTTCGCGGGCCCCGTTGGCGTAGCGAATCATGAACACCTCGGACTTGTACACGCTGATGAGCGGGCCGTCGGGGTTGTCGGTGCGCCGGAACTTTACTTCCGAAGGTGTGATTTCCAGCACTTTCACCTGCACCTCGTCGCCGTTGCGCTTGGTGAGCAGGTCTTGGGCGCGGGCCCGGCCGGCGGCGAGTAGCAGGGCCAGGGCCAGGAAAAGTAGACGGAGCGACATGGGAAAAGAATTAGGTGAAGAGGTAGCCCAAAGGTGTGGGGCCCCCGGGCTCGCACCGTTCACCAAAAAATCAGGTCGTCGGACTTTTGCACCAGATAATTGGGGATGAAATATCCCATGATTATCAGTGAGTTAAACAAATGATATCCGACATTTGGGTAAACCACTATATTCTAGGACCCCGGTAAAATCAGGCCCGGTTTTCCGCTTCCTTTGTGGCCCATGGACGACCTCCGTACTGCCCTGCTCACCCTCAGCCCCGACGACCGCACCGAGTTCGCGCGCTTCCTGCTGCGCCAGCGCCAGCGGGTGGCCGGCCGGCAAGACGTGCGCCTGTACGAGCTGCTCACGGGCCCCGCCCTGGCCCCCGCCGCCCTGGTGGCGCGCCTTTACCCGGCCGCGCCCAACGCCGTGGCTTACTACGCCGTGCGCAAGCGCCTGCTGCTGCACCTCACCGATTTTCTGGTGCTGCGCCAGCGCCAGCACGACGCCACGGCCGCTGCTGCCGTGCGCGGCCACCTCACCCTGGCCCAGTACCTGTTTGGGGCCGGCGTGCCGCGCCTGGCCTGGGCCACGCTGCGCAAGGCCGAAAAGCAGGCCCGCGACCACGAGCAATACGAGGCCTTGAACGCGGTGTACAACCTGCAAATCCAGCACGCCGGCACGCCCCACGCCGAGCCCCTGCCCGAGGTGCTGCGCCGCCGCCACGCCAACAAGAAAGCCGCCGACGAGGAGGAGCGCGCCAACATTGCCGACAGCCTGCTGCGCCACCGCTTGCGCGAGGCCCGCACCCAGGGCCGCCCGGCCGCCGCCTTCGACGCCATTGTGCAGGAAATCCTGGCCGAGTACGACTTGCAGGAAGCCTTCGCCCGCTCGCCCTCGCTGCTGTGCCGGCTGCTGAGCATTGCGCGCAGCGCCATGCTGGTGCGGCGCGATTTTGCCTCGTTCGCGCCCTTCGCCGAGCGCTGCTACGGGCTGATGGCGCGCCGCCACGGCTTCGCGCCGGCCCAGCGCGGCTACCAGCTGCGGCTGCTCTACATGCTGGCCCACGCGCTGTACCGCACGCGGCAGTTTGCCGCATCGGTGGCGTACCTCGAGCAGGGGCGGGCCGTGCTGGCCGCCGGCGGCCGGCCGCTGGCCGAGTTTGGGCCCCGGTTCACGTTTTTGCTGGCGGCCAACTACGCCTTTTTGCGGCGCAACGCCGAAAGCATTGCCCTGCTCGAAGGGGCCCTGCGCGCCGCGCCGGCCCTGCCCGAGCTGGCCGCCCTCACGGCCCGGCTCCAGCTCACGTTTCACTACTTCGCCGAAGGCAAGTTCCAGAAAGCCAACCACGTACTGCTGCGCCTGGGCCGCACCGACCACTGGCTGGAGCAGCACCTGGGCCTGGAGTGGCTGCTGCACCGCAACCTCGGGGAACTGCTCATCCAGTTCGAGCTGGGCGCGGCCGATGTGGCGCTGCTCCGCCTGCGGGCCATTGACCGCGGCCTGCGCGAGCGGTTTCCGGCCGGGCCGGATGGGGCCCCGGCGGCCGGGGGCCCCTACCGCTACGCGCTCAGCTACCTGGCCTTGGTGCACGAAATTCTCGAAGACCCCGCCGTGGCCCAGCGCCCCGCCTTCGCCCAAAAAGTGGCCCAGATGCCCGAGTTCTGGCCCATCGAGCGCGAAGACCTGCAAGTCCAGAGCTTTTATGCCTGGCTGCGCGCCCGCATGCTGGGCCGCCCCTACTACGAGGTGCTGCTGGAGGTAGCCACCAGCTGAGTGCTAAGCCAAAAGTAAACGAGTGGGAAGGCGGTCATGCTGCGCCTGTCGAAGCATCTCTGCCGCTTGGAGCGGTTCCGGCGTTAGCGTACGGTAGGAGCGGGGCTTGCCCCCGCCCGCCGGTTGCGCCGCTCCAGCGGTTTCGTTCTACGACGGGCGGGGACAAGCCCCGCCCCTACCGTACGCTAACCCCTAACCTGCTGTAAGTAATCAGGCAATCAAAAGGCGGTTATGCTTCGACAAGCGCAGCATAACCGCCTTTTGATTGCCTGATTACTAATGCACTATGGATTTAGGGCCCCGCGCAGGCTCACTCATCCAAAAATATTGCCCACAAAAAAAGCCTGGGCCCCACGGGGGCCCAGGCTTTTGGCGCAGCGGCGCGAGCCGGTTGCTTAGTTGTTCATGCTCTGCTTCATGTTGGCTTTGGTTTCGCGGGCCGACTTGGCGGCGGCGTCACCCATGGCGTCCATGCGGTTGCCGGCTTTGTCCAGGGCCTCCTTGGTGTTGGCTTTGGCTTCGGCGGCTTTCTCGTCGATTTTGTTGCCGGCGGCGTCCATCTTGGCTTCCATCTTGTCGCCAGCGGCGTCCATTTTAGCGCCAGCCTCTTCCATTTTGGCGTCGATTTTGTTGCCAGCGGCGTCCATTTTGGCACCGGCGTTATCGGCGGCGGCGTTCACATCGGCCGAAGGCTCCACGCTGGTGGAGGTCGTCGTCGTGGCACCCTCGGGGGTTTGCTCGGTGGTTTTGGTGGTTTCGGTGCTGCAAGCGGTGGCGGTCAGGGCTACGGCCACGGCGGCAATCAGGGTTTTGAAGGAAACTTGCATGATCTGTTGAATGAAAGTGAGGTGAGAATACGGCCATTAATTGCCTGTGCTGCCAAAAGGTAACCCAACGGTAGGGCCCCCGGATGGCCTTTTTTCAACTTTTTAGGCGGCCGGCAAGTATAGCCCGCTACATAATCTCTCCAAACCGCCCGCCCTATGGATTCCACCGCCGCCACCCCGTCCAACGCCGCTCAGCCCACCCAACCCCTGGCCGTGAGCGACCAGCAGGCCACCGCCCTGCTCGACGACACCCTCGCCCTGCTCGGCCAAGGCCTGCCCGCCAAGGCCGACGGCCCCGGCAGCGCCGAGATTGAGCGCTGGGCCGCCGTACTGGCCGCCTCCGACCGCCCCGGCCTGGCCAAAATCACCCAGGAGCTGAGCCAGCTCGGCGAGCTGCTGAGCAGCCCCAACGCCGCCTCGCACGAGGTAGCCGAGCTGCTGGCCAGCCTCAGCGCCGAAACCATTAAGGTGGCCGAAACGGCCCCCGGCAACTACGCCGGGCCCCTCGGCAACTTGGGCACGCTGCTGCGCAAAGCCGCCAATTCGCTCTCCCGGTAAATGCCGGTTATTGGCCGTTCGCCGTCGGCATTGTTTTAAGCGAACGGGCAACTGATAACGAGCAACAGACAACTAAAAACAGAAGCGCGAACTTTGCCGCCCGCCGCGGCCAGGTTCGCGCTTCTGTTTTATGTCCGATTTCACCCCCGCCGACCTCACGCCCTACGACCCGTTCGAGGGCATGCGCTTCGGCCCCGCCACGTGCTTCCTCAGCGGCCAGCCCGTGGGGCCCACCGATACCGTGCCTGTGTTTGCCGACTGGCTGCAAGCGCGTTACGACTTGGCCGACCGCCCCATCCAGTTGCTCGACCAAAGCACTGTGGCCTTCCGCGACCTGCGGCTGCCGGCCAGCGCCGCTGTGCGCCCGCGCCTGGCGGCGCTGGAAGAAACCGTGGCCGCTGCCGCCGCCGAGGGCCCCGAGGCCCTGCGCGCCTTGGGCGACGACACGCTGTTTCTGTGGCTGGGCAAGATGTTCTACGGCATCTTCATCACCGAGCTGCTCACCGAGTTTGCGCCCCTCATCCGGCCCCGCTACCCGCTGGCCGAAAACGCGGCGCTGCTGCGCAAGTTCCAGGTGTTTTTCCAGCTGCTCCAGGGCCTGCGCGTGCCCACCGAGTACGCCGATTTCGTGCCCGGCTCGGTGTTCGTGCTCGAAGTGGACCCTACTGAGGATACTGTGCCGTTTGAGTACGACGATGACCTCAACACCTTGGTGTTCAGCATTAAAATGGGCCGATCCGTGCTCGTGGCCTGCCTGGCCGACATCGGCCTGATTGGCCAGGCCATGCGCCAGGTGTACGCCGATGCCCGGCGGCCCCTGCACCCGGTGCAGGTGGCCGAGTTCAAGGCGCGGGTGTACTACGCGGCGCACCTGCTGCACATGGTGCCCGACCTCTACCCGCGCCACCCACGCCCCGGTGACACGCATTTAGTATTCGACGCGCTGATCGACGACGTGGGTGTGGCCATCTTCAACCCCTGGGAAAACAGCGCCTACGCC
This sequence comes from Hymenobacter nivis, assembly GCF_006439025.1. Classification (GTDB taxonomy): domain Bacteria; phylum Bacteroidota; class Bacteroidia; order Cytophagales; family Hymenobacteraceae; genus Hymenobacter; species Hymenobacter nivis_A. Next base: position 193,656 of record NZ_RCYZ01000005.1, on the reverse strand, counting down.
CAAGCCCTGGCCGAGCTGTGGCACCGCTGGGGCATCACGCCTGCCGACGTCAACCGCGACCCCACCCAGCCCCTGAGCCTGCTCTACGCGCCCGACGGCACGCCCCGCACCGTGGCGCACTGGGCCGGCCCGGTAAGGGATTAAAAGCCAGCGCAAACCATTTCCACCACAATCTGGGGCCCCAGGCGGGCGTTAGCGAAAGAAATGGTGTTTTTTTAATAGCTTGCCAGTGCATAAGGATAGCATAAGTCGCAAAATACGAAGGCATCGTCTTGGTTTGTAGGCTAATTTGTAAACCCGGTTATAGGTTTGGGCTTTATTTTCAGGCCTTTTACTTTTGCATAGCTATACCCACCCAGTACTTCTGCCCATGGATTCCTACTCTTATATCGCCAACGCCGACGCGGTGGCCATCGAAACCCTGTACCAGGCGTACCAGCAAAACCCCGAATCGGTGGATTTTGGCTGGCGCAAGTTTTTCGAAGGGTTTGACTTCTCGCAGCAATTTCCGCCCGAGGGTGCCCCGGCCGCCAACGGCACCGCCGCTGCCGCGCCCGCCGGCCCGGTAACCACGCCCGCCGCCCCCACGGGGCCCCAGCCCAAAGATTACGGCGTGCTGAACACCGTGGCCTCCACCAACAACGCCCCCGCGGGCCTGATTGGCAACGAAGCCGCGCCTAGCAACAAGGAAACCGCCGTCCGCAACCTCATCCACGCCTACCGCAGCCGCGGCCACCTGCGCGCCAAAACCAACCCGGTGCGCGAGCGCAAAGACCGCCAGCCCCACCTCGACCTGTCGGACTTTGGCCTGAGCGACGCCGACCTGGACACGGCCTTCCGCAACGGCGAAACGCTGGGCCTAGGGCCCCAGGCCACGCTGCGCGATATCATCGCGGCGCTGGAAAAGATTTACACCGGCACGGTGGGCTTCGAGTACATGTACATCCGCGACCCCAAGGTGCTGGACTGGCTGCGCGAGAAAATCGAGCGCGAAGCCCTGGCCTTCAACCCCAGCGTGGAGTACAAAACGCGCATTCTGAAGAAGCTGAACGAGGCGGTGGTGTTCGAGAACTTCTTGCACACCAAGTTCTTGGGGCAGAAGCGCTTCTCGCTCGAAGGCGGCGAAACCACGATTCCGGCCCTGGATGCCATCATTGGCAAAGCCGCCGACCTGGGGGTGCAGGAGGTGATGATCGGGATGGCCCACCGCGGCCGCCTGAACGTGCTGGCCAACATCATGGGCAAAACCTACGAGCAGATCTTCTCGGAGTTTGAGGGCACGGCCATCCCCGACCTTACGATGGGCGACGGCGACGTGAAGTACCACATGGGCTACTCGTCGGAGGTGGAAACGGCTAACGGACATAAGGTCAACCTTAAGCTGGCCCCCAACCCCTCGCACCTCGAGGCGGTGAACCCAGTGGTGGAAGGCTTCGTGCGCGCCAAAATCGAGCACCAGTACGGTGGCGACTACCACAAAATCCTGCCCATCCTCATCCACGGCGACGCGGCGCTAGCTGGCCAGGGCATCGGCTACGAGCTGACGCAGATGTCGCAGCTGGAAGGCTACAAAACCGGTGGCACGGTGCACTTCGTCATCAACAACCAGGTGGGCTTCACCACCGATTTTGAGGACGCGCGCTCGTCGATTTATTGCACCGACCTGGCCAAGATGATTGACGCGCCGGTGATCCACGTCAACGGCGACGACCCCGAGGCCGTGGTATTTGCCGCCCAGCTCGCCGCCGAATACCGCCAGCAGTTCCACGCCGATTTCTTCATCGACATGGTGTGCTACCGCCGCCACGGCCACAACGAGTCGGACGAGCCCAAGTTCACCCAGCCCACGCTCTACAACATCATCTCGAAGCACCAGAACCCGCGTGAGGTGTACAACGCCACGCTGGTGCAGCGCGGCGACGTGGACGCCGAGCTGGCCAACCAGATGGACAAGGAATTCCGCGACACGCTGCAAGCCCGCCTCGATCTGGTGAAGCAGAAGCCGCTGCCTTATAAGTACCAAGCCCTGGAAAACGAGTGGCGCAGCCTGCGCCGCAGCACCAACGACGACTTCGCTCAATCGCCCGAAACCGGCATTGCCGAAGAAGTGGTGGCCAAAGTAGCCAAGGCCCTGACTACGATTCCCGACGGCTTCAAGCCCATCAAGCAGATCGACAACTTGTTGCGCGAGCGCCGCAAGATGTTCTACGAAACCCGCGTGCTGAACTGGGCCGCCGGCGAGCTGCTGGCCTACGGCTCGCTGCTGACCGAAAACCACATCGTGCGCGTGAGCGGCCAGGACGTGCAGCGCGGCACCTTCTCGCACCGCCACGCGGTGCTGCACGACGCCGAAACTAGCGCGCCCTACAATTCGCTCAACCACTTGGAGGGTGAGCATCAGCAGCTGAGCATCTTTAACTCGCTGCTGAGCGAGTACGCGGTGCTGGGCTTTGAATTCGGCTACGGCATGGCCAACCCCACGGCCCTGGTGGTGTGGGAAGCCCAGTTCGGCGACTTCGCCAATGGCGCCCAAACCATGATCGACCAGTTCGTGGTGAGCTCCGAGAGCAAGTGGCAACGCATGAACGGCCTGGTGATGCTGCTGCCCCACGGCTACGAAGGCCAGGGCCCCGAGCACTCCAACGCCCGCCCCGAACGCTTCTTGCAGCTAGCCGCCGAGAACAACATCATCGTGGCCAACGTGACCACGCCGGCCAACTTCTTCCACCTGCTGCGCCGCCAGCTCACCTGGAGCTTCCGCAAGCCGTTGGTGGTAATGTCGCCCAAGAGCATGCTGCGCAACCCGCTGTGCGTGTCGCCGGTGGAGGAATTCACCAGCGGCCACTTCCGCGAAGTGCTGGCCGACGACTACGCCGAAGCCAAGAAGGTGAAGCGCGTGCTGCTGTGCTCGGGCAAGGTGTACTACGACTTGCTCGACGAGCAGCGCACCAGCAACCGCACCGACGTGGCCCTGGTGCGCGTGGAGCAATTGCACCCCTTCCCGCAGCAGCAGCTGCAGGCCGAGCTGGCTAAGTACCCCAAAGCCAAAGTGTACTGGGTACAGGAGGAGCCCGAGAACATGGGCTACTGGAACTACCTACTCCGCTTCATGCGCCGCGAGCTGGAAGACGTCGTGGCCCGCAAACCGTCGGCCTCTCCGGCCACCGGCTACAACAAAATCCACATCAAAGAGCAAAAAGACCTCGTGGCCCGCGCTTTCGACAAGCCTAAAGAAGCCGTGGCCACCGAACAAATTAAGGAAACGGCGGAAATCGCCAAAAAGCAGGACTAGCCGTACTAAGCGCGTCGCGCCGCGCCCAGTACGCGGCCGGCCGCTCCGGGTCCTTTGTTGCCCAGGGCCCCCTTGCTTTTCTAAATCACACTTTCCAGACGCTTTCTCCACCTGTTGCCCATGCCCACCGAAATCAAAATTCCCGCCGTCGGCGAGTCCATCACGGAAGTGACCATTGCCAAGTGGCTGAAAAAAGACGGCGACGCCGTGAAACGCGACGAGGTAATTGCCGAGCTCGAATCCGACAAAGCCACCTTTGAGCTGCCTGCCGAATCGGACGGTGTGCTGAAGATCCGGGTGGCCGAGGGCGAAACCATCGGCATCGGCACCACCATCGCCGAGCTCGACGGCGGCAGCGCCGCTGCCGGGGCCCCTGCCGATGCGGCTCCGGCCGCCGCTCCTGCGGCTGCCCCCGCTGCCCCTGCAGCCCCCGCGGCCGACCCGCTGGCTAAAGGCGAGGAAAACCCCAAGGCCAGCGACCAGGCCGGCTACGGTGGGGCCCCCGCCGACCGGCCCGCCGGGGCCCCGGCTGCCACGCCGGCTGCCGCTCCCGCAGCGGGCGGCGGCACCGTAGAAATGAAGATTCCTGCCGTTGGCGAGTCCATCACGGAAGTGACCATTGCCAAATGGCTGAAGCCCGACGGCGCGGCCGTGAAGCGCGACGAAGTGATTGCCGAGCTGGAGTCCGACAAGGCCACTTTTGAGCTGCCCGCCGAAGCCGAAGGCATCCTGCGCCACGCCGCGCAGGAGGGCGAAACCATCGGCATTGGGGCCCTGATTGCCCGCATCGAGGGCGGTACTGGGGCCCCAGCGGCCGCACCGGCAGCGGCCCCTGCCGCCCCGGCGGCGGCGGTGCCCCTGGCCCAGGCGCCCGCCGCGCCCGGTGCCGCTACCTACGCCACGGGCGTACCCTCGCCGGCCGCCAGCAAAATACTGGACGAGAAAGGCGTAGCCGCTGCCGACGTGGCCGGCTCGGGCCGCGACGGCCGCATTACCAAGGAAGATGCCCAGAACGCGCAGGCCAAGCCCGCTGCCCCGGCGCCGCAAGCCGCCCCGGCAGCAGCAGCTCCTGCTGCTCCAGCAGCCGCCCCGGCGGCCCCCGGGGCCCCGGCCGGTAGCCGCGGCCAGCGCCGCGAGCGCATGAGCAACCTGCGCAAAACGGTGGCCCGCCGCCTGGTATCGGTGAAGAACGAAACGGCCATGCTCACCACCTTCAACGAGGTAAACATGCAGCCCATCATGGACCTGCGCACCAAGTTCAAGGACAAGTTTAAGGAGAAAAACGGCGTGGGCCTGGGCTTCATGTCGTTCTTCACCAAGGCCGTATGCGTGGCCCTGAAGGAGTGGCCGTCGGTAAACGCGCAGATTGACGGTACCGACATTGTATTCAACGACTTCTGCGATATTAGTATCGCCGTATCGGCCCCCAAGGGCTTGGTAGTACCTGTGATTCGCAACGCCGAGCAGCTCTCCTTCGATGGTATTGAGAAGGAAGTGGTGCGCCTGGCCGGGCTGGCCCGCGACAACAAGCTCACCATCGAGCAGATGACGGGCGGCACGTTTACGCTCACCAACGGCGGCATTTTCGGCTCGATGCTGAGCACGCCCATCATCAACGCTCCGCAGTCGGCCATCCTGGGCATGCACAACATCATCCAGCGCCCCATCGCCGAGAACGGCCAGGTGGTAATCCGGCCCATGATGTACCTGGCCCTCAGCTACGACCACCGCATCATCGACGGCCGCGAGTCGGTCAGCTTCCTGGTGCGGGTGAAGGAACTGCTCGAAGACCCCACCCGCCTGCTGCTGGGCGTGTAGGGCCCCGGGCGGGCAGCGTTAAAAAATCAGCCTTCGGGCCGCGATTTTCGTTAAGGCTACGAGCCGGGCACGTGCGCCCGGCTCGTAGCCTTAAATTTTTTATGAAAGCCAAAAAATCGAAAGCCGCCAAGTTCAAGAAGGACCCTAACTGGCCCAAGCCCGCTCCCACGGCCCGCTTCTGGCCCGTGCTGGGCCTGGCAGCCCTCTCGGGCATGCGCGCCACCAGCGGCCCTATGTTCCTGAGCCACTACTTGGGCGGGCAGGCCCGGCCCAAGGCCCTGGCCAAGTCGCCGCTCCGCTTCCTGCAAAACCCCACCGTAGCCAGCACCCTCAAGGGCCTGATGGGCCTGGAGCTGGTGGGCGACAAAGCGCCCAATGCCGGCGACCGCATCGAGCCCCAGCAAGTGGGGGCCCGGGCTGCCTCGGGGGCCCTGGTGGGCGCCACGCTCTACAAAGCCCGCGGCGGCAGCGCCCTGAGCGGAGCCCTGGTGGGCAGCCTGGGGGCGGTGGCCGCCACGTTTGCCTCGTTCTGGCTACGCAAAACCATCAGCGAGCGCACCCACACCAACACGTCGCTCGTGGGCTTGGGTGAAGACGCGCTGGTGGTGGCCAGCGGCTCGGCCTGGGTGGCGACGCAGGCCAAAAAATAGACGCACCGCCAACGACTAGTGCAATAAAAAATACCCGACGTGCAATTTTGCGCGTCGGGTATTTTTTATTTTTGACGTTAAACAAGTAAAATGCGTCGATGAACAACCCTATATGCCGGTTTAAATATTATTTTTCTCGCTTATGTAAAGGCGTGGCGTTAACTTTGGTAGGTCTTATCCCTTAGCGCCGTCCCATGAGCTACCCCGCCCTGCCTACCTGCTCGAGCTGCCCCAACCGCAAGGGGCCCCTGCTGGGCTGCTGCCAGCTGGACGAATTGGGCATGATTGCCGACAACAAAACGTCGCAAGTGTACCAAAAAGGACAGGCTATTTTCAGCGCTGGCAGCACCACGTTGGGGATGCACTGCGTGCGCCAGGGCCGCATCAAGGTGACGCGGGTGGGCGGCGACGGCAAGGAGCAGATTGTGCGCCTGGCCAAGGGCGGCGACGTGCTGGGCTGCCGCTCGCTGCTGACCGAAAGCCGCTACTCGACTTCCGCCGTGGCCCTCGACGATTGCGTGGTGTGCTTCGTACCGCGCACCGATTTTCTGCGCCTGGTGCATTCCAACGTGCAGTTTTCGGTGTCGCTGATGCAAATGATGGCCCAAGGCATGAGCGACGCCGAGGAGCGCATGCTGCACCTGGCCTACAAGCCCGTGCGCGAGCGGCTGGCCGAGGCCCTGCTGCTGCTGCTGCGCACCTACCACGACGCCGACGCCGACGCGGCTACGCCGTTCACCATTTCCCTCTCACGCGAGGACCTAGCCGCCCTGGTGGGCACGGCCAAGGAAACGGCCACCCGCCTGCTTTCCGAATTCAAGGCCGAGGGCATCATCGACACGCGCGGCAGCCGCATTACGCTGCTGGCCCCCAGCCGCCTCGCGCAAATTTCCAGCCTCTACGACTAGCCCCGGGGACCCCACTGGGCCCTGCCCGCCGCCCCGCTTGCCCGCCGCCCAACCCAGCCCCCGCTGGCGTTGGGCGGTGCCGCATTTGGGCCTTTTGTAAATGAATTGCTTACAAAACAGATTTTATTGGTTTTATTATATTTTTTTATAGGTATTAAGTGCTATGCTGAGGTTAATCATTTCAATAAATGATAACCGTCATTTTTAGAATAATGCAATAGTAAGACATTTGTAATGTTGATACGGAGTACGAAATACGCTTAGGAGCGGATTTAGCAAAAGAAAAAATATTATCGCCTATCAATAATTCAATTTGCTAGTATTGCGTAATTTGTACTTATTCAATAATCATGTTGAATAAAGGTTGTCGATTTAAAATCGGCTGAATTAATAAATTTATAAAAATGCAATTACAATAACCTTCTATTCGCTTCCCTGGGGCCCCATTGGGGTGCTGGGCGCCACGGCCGCCTTTCGGCGTTGGGCCGTGCTTGGTTGCCACTCTTCTCACCCATTCCTCTTTTTTATCCTCTCTATTACTAATGGCTTACTCTACTAATTCTCCTGCCGGCCAAGCCGTACAAAACATCCTCACCGACTTGCCGCAGCTGATGGCCGTGGCGGTGGTGGACGCCACCTCGGGCATGAGCCTGGCTTCGCACTCAAACTCGCCGTCCATCAACCCCGACACGGCGGCGGCCTACAACACGGAAGTGGTGAAGCAAAAGCAAAAGGCCATGGCGGCCCTGAAGCTGAGCGGCGAAACGATTGAGGACATCCTCATCAGCCTCACCAACCAGCTGCACCTGATCAAGCTCAACGCGACTGGCACCAAGTTCATCTACTTGGTGGTGAACATGCGCGACACCAACCTGGCCATTGCCCGCGAAGTGCTGCGCGCCAACACGGAGCACATCAACTAACTAAAACCACTCCGGGGGCGGCCACGGGGCCGCCCCCGGCCAGGGCCGTACCGGTTCGGAGGCCATGAAAATTCCGTTTTTTCAGCAGTTGCAGAGTTGGGCTGGGCAGCCCGTGCAACAAGTGGTGGTGGCCACCAACGGCCCCGCCCGGGCGGGCATCGAGCGGGTGCTGCGCCACGTGCTGGCCGAGCTGCCCGAGGTGCTGGCCACCGCCGTGGTGGACGTGGCCTCGGGCCAGCTGCTGGCCAGTTACGCGGCCAGCCGCGAGTTCCGCCCTGGGGCCGTGGCCGGCCCCAACGCCGAGGTGGTGCGCCAGTTGGGGGCCCTGCTCGCCGATGGGCCGCCGGGCACCCCCCCCGAAGCCCTCGAAGAAGTGTTGGTGACGCTGCGCTCGCAGCTGCACCTGTTGCGGCTGTTGCCCCAAGGCCAGCAGTTTTTATACGTGGCCGTGGACTGCCGCGACACCAACCTCGGGATTGCCCGCGAGGTGATGCGCAGCGGCTTGGAACGGCTAAACGAGGCCCCTGGCTAGCCGGGGCCCCCATTGGTTGCCTCTTCGTTTCACCCCTTTTTCGTTTCACTCTCACTCTCTTTCCAAAGCTATGAAACTGACCGCTACCCCCTTCGACCCCCAGACCGGCGAGCTGCTGCCGGTGTACCGCGACGCCTACCTGCGCGGCGACCTCGCCCGCGCCTCGGCCCAGGCCGTGGAACAATACCTGCGCAGCGACAACACCCAGGCCCACGAAACCCTCACGCGCTGGCACCAGCTGGGCGACGAGCAAGCCGCTAGCCCCAGCTGGGTGCAGAAGCAAGTGCAGTACGTGCGGGCCCAGCCCGTGCGCTTCCGCCAGCGGGCCCTGGCCCTGGTGGCTACGGGGGCCCTGTTGGCCGGCGTGACCATGGCCGGCACGGGCTTGCCCGCCGCTGGTAACCTGCCCGCCGCCAGCGCCGAAACGGCCATGCCCCTGGGTGCCGAAAGCGCCGAAGCTGCCGCTAGCAGCATGGTGCTCGTGCACGGCCGCATTTTGGACGAGGCCGGCCAGCCCCTGGTGGGCGCCACAGTAATGCACAAAGGCACCCGCAACGGCGTGAGTACCAACGCCGACGGCAGCTACCTGCTGCGCGTGCCGGCCGGTACGGCCACCACGCTCCAGTACGGCTACGGCGGTTTGGCCAGCCAGGAAGTTGCCGTGCGTGGCGTAGCCCCCGCCGCCGTGACGCTGCGGCCCGCCGGTGCGGTTGTTGCCAGCACAGCTGCCGCTAGCACGGCCCCCGCCGCGCCCAAGCGCCGCCACTGGCTGTTTTTCTAACCCGATGGTTTCCCCAGTGCCGCCCGGCCGCCCAATGTGAAAGCGAGGACCTACCGAAAATTAGTCGAGAAGAAAAACCAGGAAATTGCCCTCGCCGCCCTCGCTTTTGCGGGGCCCCCTGATACCACTGCGCCTCCTGCCGCGGCGGAGGTGCCCGACGTGCCCTTGGGCGCGGCCGGAGCCCCCAGCGCAGCTGAACCCCTTGCGGCCGCCGGGGCTCCCGCCCCGGTTGCCCTCCCGGCGGCCACCGGGGTCCCCGGCCCGCACCAAGCGGCCGCGGGGGCTATTGCCGCCATCCTGGCCGATTTGCCGCAGCTGATGGCCGTAGCAGTGGTGGACGCCGTGTCGGGCATGAGCTTAGCCTCGCACTCGAACTCGCCGTCCATTAACCCCGACACGGCGGCGGCTTACAACACGGAAGTGGTGAAGCAAAAGCAAAAGGCCATGACGGCCCTGAAGCTGAGCGGTGAAACGATTGAGGACATCCTCATTACGCTCACCAACCAGCTGCACCTGATCAAGCTCAGCACGAGCGGGACCAAGTTCATCTACTTGGTGGTGAACATGCGCGACACCAACCTGGCCGTTGCCCGCGAAGTGCTGCGCGCCAACGCCGAATGCCTCAATTAATGGGATGAGGAAAACTGAAAAGCCCAACCGTGCTACGGTTGGGCTTTTTGGATTTTCGGGGGCCCCGGGGGGCGCTGGGGGCCCCGGCGGCAGCCGGTTTCGCCGTACCTTTAGGCGTTTAACCGACTTTTCGCTTTTATGAACCAATACGACGTTACGGTAATCGGTAGCGGCCCCGGCGGCTATGTGGCGGCCATTCGCTGCGCCCAACTCGGCTTCAAAACCGCGCTGATCGAGAAATACCCCACCCTGGGTGGCACCTGCCTCAACGTGGGCTGCATTCCGAGCAAGGCCTTGCTCGACAGCACCGAGCATTACCACAACGCGCACACCACGTTCAAGGAGCACGGCATTGAGCTGAAAGACCTGGCGGTGAACATGAACCAGATGATGGACCGCAAGGGCGGCGTGGTGAAAGCCAATGTGGACGGCATTGCGTACCTCATGAAAAAGAACAAAATCGACGTGCTGGCCGGCGTCGGCTCGTTCGTTGACAAGAACCACATCAGCATTGCGCCCACCGGCGGCGGCGCGGCCCAGCAGATCGAAACCAAGAACGTCATCATCGCCACCGGCTCGAAGCCCACGGTGCTGCCGTTCATTCAGCAAGACAAGCAGCGCATCATCACCAGCACCGAGGCCCTCACCATCCGCGAGGTGCCCAAGCACTTTATTGTGATTGGCGGCGGCGTGATTGGCCTGGAAATGGCCTCGATTTACGCCCGCATCGGCGCCAAGGTGTCGGTGGTGGAGTACACCGACAGCCTCATCCCGACCATGGACCTGGCCCTGGGCAAGGAGCTTAAGCGCATTTTGGGCAAAATCGGCATCCAGTTCTACCTCGGCCACAAGGTGACCGGCGCCACCCGCGCCGGCGACGTGGTGACTGTGACGGCCACCACGCCCAAGGGCGAGGAGCTGAAGCTGGAGGGCGACTACTGCCTCGTGGCCGTGGGCCGCTCGCCCTACACGGCGGGCCTCAACCTGGAAGCCGCCGGTGTGCAAATGGAAGAGCGCGGCCGCATCAAGGTCGACGCGCACCTGCAAACCAACGTGCCCGGCATCTACGCCATCGGCGACGTGGTGCGCGGGGCCATGCTGGCCCACAAGGCCGAGGAAGAAGGCACGTTCGTGGCCGAAACCATTGCCGGCCAGAAGCCGCACATCAACTACCTGCTCATCCCCGGGGTGGTGTACACCTGGCCCGAGGTGGCCGGCGTGGGCTACACCGAGGAGCAGCTCAAGCAGGAGGGCAAGGCCTACAAAGTGGGCTCGTTCCCCTTCAAGGCTAGCGGCCGCGCCCGCGCCAGCATGGACACCGACGGCTTCGTGAAGGTGCTGGCCGACAAGACGACCGACGAAATCCTGGGCGTGCACATGATCGGGCCCCGCATCGCCGACCTCATCGCCGAGGCCGTGACGGCCATGGAGTTCCGCGCCTCCGCCGAGGACGTGGCCCGCATGAGCCACGCCCACCCCACCTACGCCGAGGCCATGAAAGAAGCCTGCCTGGCCGCCACGGACAACCGGGCCATCCACATGTAGTCAGTTCCCCCTGCGGGCTGTAAAAACAAAGCCGCCGTTGCTGCCTTGGCAGTAACGGCGGCTTTGTTTTTACAGCCCGCTGGTCGGTAGGGCCCCGGTTTGGCTACCCCGGCGTGTAGCTGAAGTCGCCGGTAGTGGTGCCGGTGGCCTGGCTGCGGGCTTCCTTGTAGAGCGCGTCGACGGCCAGGCCAGCGGCCAGTAGCAAGGCAGCCGTGGCGGGCTGCGCGGTGCCCCGGTCAGTGAGGGAAATCAAGTAATTGTCGGAGGTAGTGAACAGCTCGCGGCCGATGCCCGCCCACTTTTTGGTGACCAGCCCCAGGGCCTCGCCGCCGGCGTCGAGGAAGCGGAAGTTCCGGCCGATCCAGTTGCCGTTGATGTCGGCCACGCGGATGCCCCGGGCGTTGTAAACGTGGAAGCCGCCGCCCAAGGTCAGGATTTTGCTCTCGAAATAGCCCAGCAATTCGTCTTGGCCGTCGTAAACGCGGATTTTGGAGCGCAGGAACCGCCAGCCGCGCCTCAGGCGCAGCACGGGCGCATCGTCGGCGAGGGTACGCACGACCACGGTGGTGGGCATCCGGTACTTCTGGAGCAGCAGGCGCGTCCAGTTCACCCAGGCGGGGTTTTCCTCCGTGGCGTAGCCGATGTGCTCCTTGGTTTCGGCGTCCAAAATGTCGAAGGTGTCCTTCAACTTCAGAAACCCGATGTGCTCGCGGATAAAATAGGCGGGGCGGGCGAAAAAATTGGTCGCAGGCATATACGGTCAGGAAATGGTGCGCTGCCGTGTACGTAAGCCCAGCCGCCGCGGCCGCGCCGGGGCCCTACGCCGGGCGCTGGGGGCGCTTGGCCAGGATGAGCTCCGTGCGGTAGTCGTAGAGGCCCAGCTCCAGGCCCACGGGGTAGGTGTGGGGGTTGAGGAAGCGGCGCACGGCGGGGTCGAGGCTGGCCACTTCGCGCTGGGCGAGTGCGCGGCTCTCGGCCAGGGTGGGCAAGTCGAGCACGCGGCGGCCCTGGCGAAACACGGGCTCCAGCAGCTCGCGGAAGGGGGCCCCGGGGCGCACCGGGCGGCGGCGGGTGGCGTCGTTGGGGTCCACGAGCACGAGGCGTTCGGGTAGGGGCGCGGCGGTGTTGTAGAGCATGTCGGCCCGCGGGCGGCCGTGGTCGTCGAGGTAGCGGCGCACCTGCAAGATGCCGGGGATGCTGGTTTTGGCAATCTGCTCGCTGAGCTTGATGGTGAAATCCCAGCCCGTGCCGTCGGCCGTGCGCAGGGCGGCCAGCTTGTACACGCCCCCCAGGGCCGCTTGGTTGTAGGCCGTCACGAGCTGGGTGCCCACGCCCCAGGTGTCGATGCGGGCCCCTTGCTGCTTGAGGCTGGTGATGAGGTTTTCCTCCAGGTCGTTGCTGGCCACGATGCGCACTTTCTCAAACCCGGCGGCGTCGAGCAGCTCCCGGGCCCCGCGGCTGAGGTAGGCCAGGTCGCCCGAGTCGAGGCGGATGCCGCCCAGCTCGTGGCCGTCGGCGCGCATTTTTTTGGCCACTTCGATGGCGTGGCGCACACCGTCGAGCGTGTCGTAGGTATCCACCAGGAACACTGAGTCGTCGGGAAACGCCTGGGCGTAAGCCGTAAAGGCCTCTTCCTCATTAGCAAACGACATGACCCAGCTGTGGGCGTGGGTGCCGCGCACGGGTAGGCCGTAGCGCTGGCCGGCCAGCACGTTACTAGTGGCGTCGGCCCCGCCGAGGTAGGCCGCCCGGCTGGCCCCCAGGCCCCCATCAAAGCCCTGGGCGCGGCGCAGGCCAAACTCCAAAATCTGGTCGTGGGGCCCCGCAGCCTCGCGGATACGGGCGGCCTTGGTGGCGATGAGGGTCTGGAAATTGACGAGCGTGAGCAAGGCCGTTTCGAGCAGCTGGGCTTGCAGTAGGGGCCCCTGGATGCGCATAAGTGGCTCGTTGCCGAACACCGCGGTGCCCTCGGGCACGGCGTCCACGTCGCAGGTAAATTTCAAGTCGCGCAGGTAGGCCAGGAAATCGGGCGGGAACAGCGGCGTGCCCTTGCTGCCGCGCAGGCCGCCGAGGTAGGCCAGGTCGTCGTCCGAAAAGCGCAGGTTTTCCAGCCAGTCCACGGCCAGGGCCAGGCCGGCGGCCACCGCGTAGCCGCCCTGGAACGGGGCCTTGCGGAAGTAGAGGTGGAACACGGCCTCGCGGTCGTGCATGCCCTGCTGCCAGTAGCCGTAGGCCATCGTGAGCTGGTACAAATCGGTGACGAGGGCGAGCGAGGGGGCGTAGAGGCCGGAGAGGGGGGCGGGGTTCATGCCGGCAAAGAAAGGGAAATCCGGCGCACGGCCCCCCGCCGGGGCCCCGGCGTTCAGCCAACCAACACGGGCCCGGGCTTACCTTGGGGCCCCATGACAATACCCCCCGCTGCGGCCGCTAAGCCCTCGTTCTGGCACCATTTGCTGGCCCTGCCGGGGCGCCTGGCCCTGGCCCTGGCGGCAGCCGGCCTGGCCCTGTGGCTGGCCCCCGCCGCGCTGGGGCCCCTGGCCCGCGCCGTTGCCGCCTGGGATGCCTTCGGGGGTACCCTGCTGGTGCTGGTGGTGGTGCTGATGCGGGTGGCCGACGTCGACGACATTCGCCGCGTGGCCGCTGCCGAAGACCTGCCCCGCACGGCCGCCTTTGTGGTGGTGTTGGCGGGGGCCTTGGCCAGCCTCGTGGCTGTGGTGGGGCTACTGGGCACCCTCAAAGGCGTACCCAAGGACGCCAAAGCACTGCACCTGGCCCTGGGCGTGGGGGCCGTGGCCGTGGCTTGGTCGCTGGTGCACTGCGTGTTCACGCTGCGCTACGCCCACAGCTACTACGACGCCGACGAGGCCGGCCACGACGAAGGCGGTCTGGTATTTCCCGACGACAACGACGACGCGAAGGGCAAGGACAAGAAAAAGCTCGAACCCAACTACCTCGATTTCGCCTACTTCTCCTTTGTGGTGGGCATGACGGCCCAAACGGCCGACGTGGGAATTAGCAGCCGCGCAATCCGGCGCATAGCTCTGCTCCATGGCCTCATCTCGTTCGTGTTCAACACCGCCATTGTGGCCCTTACCATCGGCACCATTGGCGGGATATTAAACTAAGGTGTAAGGCCTTAGCTAATATTAAATAAGCAGTAGGGCCTTAGCTAATGAGGCCCTGGCGGACGGCCAGCTTGATGAGGGCGGCCGTATTCTTGACGCCGGTTTTGCCGATGATGTTCTGGCGGTGGGTTTCGATGGTGCGCTTGCTGGTGAAGAGCTTGTCGGCAATTTCGCTGTTGGTAAGGCCCTCGGCGATGAGCCGGAGCACTTCCAACTCGCGGGCGGTAAGGCCCACGCCGGCGACGGGCTCTGCCTGCTCAGGGCTGGCGGGCGGGGCCCCCCCCGCGGCCTTGTAAAGCATGTTGAGCCCGATTTCGGTGCACAAAAAGCGCTGCCCCGCTGCCACAGTGCGGATGGCGTGGGTAATTTCCTGGAAAGCGGCGTTCTTCAGCACGTAGCCCAAGGCCCCGGCCTGGAGCATCCGCAACACGTAGTGCTCGTGGTCGAGCATACTGAGCACCAGTACCTTCACGTCGGGAAAGCGCTGCCGCAACTCGGCCGTGGCCTCAAAGCCGTCGAGCACGGGCATGTTGATGTCCATCAGCACCACATCGGCGGGCGTGGTAGCCAGCAGCGCCAGCAGTTCGGCGCCGTCGCCGGCCTCGCCCACCACGTCGATGCCGGGCTCGGCAGCGAGCAGCGACCGCAGTCCGTCGCGCAGGATGGCATGGTCGTCGGCAAGCATCAGGCGGATCATAGCGGAAACGAAAAGTAAAGTGGGGGCCCTACGCGGAGCGCTTCAGGCCTACGATACCGACCAGGATGAACCCGATGTATAGCACGTGCCACGCACTGAACGGCTCCTTAAGTACGAGGGTGTCCACTACTTTGATGCCGACCAGGGCAATGCCCATCCACACCGCGAAGGCAGTGCTGGCGGGAATCTGGTTCAAGGCCTTCGAGAAAAAAAACACGTTGGCCACCCCAAAAGCCACGTAGCCGATGGCCGGCAGCAGGGTGTAGATGCCGGCCGGGGTCGCAAAGAACTGCGACCAGTCAATGGCCTTTATTTTGGCAACGCTGGTGTACTTCAGGCTGTAGTTCCAGCACACTTCCATTACGGAAGCGATGACTAGGTAGAGCCAGGCGGAATTGGCAACTAGATTCAAGACAGGGCGCTAACGGACTGGGCCGACTCGGCCGGAGCCAGAATAACGGGCGCGGCGGCCCCGGGGTTGTCGCCGGGGGCGTCGCCAGGGCGGCGCGCCACGGTTTCCGGGGCCCCATCGGGCACGTCCCAGCCCTGCAATACCTTAGCCGCGGGCACGCGCTGGCCCACCCAGCGCAGCACCCGGAAGCGCAGGCCGTGGTAGTGCCGGAACAGGGCCGATTTTTCAGCTAGGGCCCCCTCATCGAAGCGGTGCACCGAAAAGGCGTGCTGCAAGAAGTAATCCTTCGGGAAGGCGTAGGGCAGGCCCCAGCGGATGGGCTTGCGCCCCTCGGGCAGGTAGGCGGTGCCAAACAGCCAGTCCCACACCGCAAACTTGGTCGAGAAATTGGCGAAGTACACCTCCTCGTGGTCGGCGTGGTGCCAGAGGTGCATCTCGGGCCCGTTAATGACGTACTGCAATTTGCCCGAGTGCACGTCCACATTGGCGTGGATGTACATGCCCCACACGGCGTCAATCAGGGCCTTGATGGGCACCACGATGGGGTTGGCCCCCAGCAAAACAATGGGCGCAAACTCGATGGTTTGGTTAATGATGATTTCGACGATGTGCGAGCGCGAGCCGGCCAGCCAGTCCACCTGCTTGCCCGAGTGGTGCGCCTCGTGGGTGCGCCAGAAAAAGGCGCTGTTGTGCTGGAAGCGGTGAAACCAGTAGATGTAGAAGTCGTGCGTGACCACGAAAAAGCCCACCTGCGCCGCCACTGGCCAGCTGCTCACCCAGTGAAACTGGGCCCCGAAGTGCTTGGCCAGCGGCGCGATGATGAACCCAAAAATGAGGATTTGCAGGAAGTAGCTCTGCACCAGCGTGTACCAGAACAGGTCCAGAAACAGCCCTTCGCGGAAGAACGGCAGGCCCTTGCGGTAGGGGTACTTGCGCTCGAGCACCAGCAGCACCACCACCGCCAGCAGCAGGATGGGCGTGGTGATGGCCGTGGTGCGGCCCACCGGGCTCAGGCCATCGTAAAATCTGCTTATCGTCTCCAGCATAACGGGATGGGTTGGGGCGGCGGGGGCGTGGGGCC
Organism: Hymenobacter nivis; assembly: GCF_006439025.1. Classification (GTDB taxonomy): domain Bacteria; phylum Bacteroidota; class Bacteroidia; order Cytophagales; family Hymenobacteraceae; genus Hymenobacter; species Hymenobacter nivis_A. The sequence continues at coordinate 177,262 of NZ_RCYZ01000005.1, read as the reverse complement.
CCAAAAAGCGGGCCGCTCACTAAAAAAGCGAGCGGCCCGAATAGTTTCAGCCGGCCCGCACATTCGGGCCGTTTTTCGAAAGGCTTAGGCGGCCGTCACCTCGCGGCGCAGGCGGCGCAAGGGCTCTTTCTCGCTCTCGTACACCACCTTCACGCCGTCGCCGAGGCCGGTTTCGGTGTCGCGGATGTCGCGCACCATCTTGGCCATGCCGCCGGGCTCCACGCTGGCGGCGTGGTCAGATCCCCACATGGCGCGGTCGAGGGTGAAGTGGCGCTCCACAAAGCACGCGCCCAGGGCCACGGCCGTCACGGTGGTGCTCAGGCCGGTTTCGTGGCCCGAGTAGCCGATGGGCGTGCCGGGGAACTGCTGCATTAGCGTCTGGATCATGCGCAGGTTCAGCTCGGCCGGGGGGCAGGGGTAGGCCGAGGTGCTGTGCGCAATCATCAGGTTATCAAGGCCCACGTAAGCCACGGCGTCGGTAATCTCGTTTTGGGTGCTCATGCCGGTGCTCAGCATCAGCGGGCGGCCGGTAGCGCGCACGCGGTCGAGCAAGGGCTTGTCCGTCAGCGAGGCCGACGCCATTTTATACAGCACGGGTTGAAATTGCTCCATGAAATCCACCGACGGCTCGTCCCAGCACGAGGCAAACCAGTCGATGCCACGCGCCTTACAGTAGTCGTCGATGGCGGTGTATTCCTCCAGGCCGAACTCGGTTTTGCGCTTGTAGTCGATGTAGCTCATGCGGCCCCAGGGGGTGTCGCGCATCTTTTCCCACTGGTCTTTGGGCACGCACAGCTCGGGCGTGCGCTTCTGGAACTTCACAGCGTCGCAACCGGCGGCCACCGCGGCGTCAATCAACTGCTTGGCAATGTCGACGGAGCCGTTGTGGTTGATGCCAATTTCGGCGATGATGTAACAGGGCTGACCGGGGCCAATGCTGCGGTTCTTCTTGATTTGTACGGTGCTCATGCCAAAGCGGGTGGGGTGGGAGTAAGGCCAAAAACTGGCCGAATAGAGAAAATAATGCTACGAAATAAGTAGGGCCCCGGGATTGTTTAGGGCCCCGGGGCCCCAGACGTGCCGCCCGGCGTTTTATTTTACCGGCTAGCGATAATAAACTCGGCCAACTCGCGGAAGCAGCCGTGCCCGCCGCGCGTTTCGCAATGGAAGTCAGCCACGGCCCGCGCAAAGCTGGTGGCGTCGCCGGGGCAGGCCGCCAGGCCCACCAGTTTTAGAATTTCCACGTCGTTGGTGTCGTCGCCGATGAAGGCAATTTCCTCGGCTGCCAAGCCCGTGCGGGCCAGGATTTCGTGCAGCCGCGCCGGCTTGTCCTTGATGCCCAGGTGCAACTCGGTGATGCGCAGCTTGTCGGCACGCTTCTGCACCGAGCCCGACGTTTCGCCGGTCATGATGCCGCTTTCCACGCCCACGGCCCGCAGGCGCTCCACGGCCATGCCGTCGCGGATGCTGAAGCGCTTCATTTCCTCGCCGCGTTCGGAGTAGTACACGCCGTTGTCGGTGAGCACGCCGTCGCAGTCGGTCAGCAGCAGTTTGATGCGCCGGGCGCGGGCTTGGAGTTCGGTTAGGTTCACTAAGGAGAGAGTTGAAGTGCTGTAACGCGGACTTTGTAGTCCGCGTTTTTGAACGGTCGCTAAACGGTAATCGGCAGGACGAAGCGAGAGCCGCGGACTCGCAGAGTCCACGCTACAGGCCGCGGTGCGCGCTAAATGGCTGTCCAGCCGCCGTCCACCACCAGGTTGGCGCCGGTCATGTAGGCCGAGGCTTCGGAGGCCAGGAATACCACGGCGCCCTGGTAGTCGGTGGCGGCGGCCATGCGGCCCAGAGGCGTTTTGGCACTGTACTGCTTTACAAAAAAAGCGTCCTGGCTATTCTCCACGCCGCCCGGCGAGAGCGTGTTCACCCTCACCCCCTTGTTGCCCCAGTACGCGGCCAGGTAGCGGGTGAAGTTCACCACCGCGCCCTTGGTCATGGGGTAAGACGGTGATTTGTAGAAGGTTTGCTCGCCGGCCTCGTTGCGGTAAATGCTTTGGTCGGGCCCCACAATGCCGTAGGTGCTGGCCACGTTGATGATGGAGCCGCTGCCCTGCGCCGCCATCGGCGTGCCGAAGACCTGCGCGGCCAGGAAAATCCCCGTCACGTTCACTTCCAGCACTTGCTGGAACGTGGCGAGCGGGAAGTTCTCAAACTTGCTGAGGTCGGCGGCTAGCGCCGGGTTCTCGAACATGTCGTTGATGGCCGCGTTGTTCACCAGCACATCGATGTGCCCGAATTGGCCGATGATTTGGTCGCGCGCCGCCGCCAGCGATTCCGGCTTGGTCACGTCCACCGCCAGCGGCAGGTGGGGGCCCCCGGGCAGCCCGGCCGCCACCGCGTCGGCCGCGGCTTGGTTGATGTCGGCTACCACCACGTTGGCGCCCGCGGCGGCCAGTGCCGCGCAGTGCTGCCGGCCAATCAGCCCGCACGCGCCGGTAACGATGGCCGTCTTGTTGGTTAGGTCGAAGAGATTCATAAAGGAAGTTGGCAGTCCAGAAGTAAGAAGCTAGGGCCCCCAGACCCTAGGGGCCCTAAATGCTTACTTCACCTTGGCCGGGGCGGCGTTGGTCACTTTGCGGAACACGGCTTCCACCGGCTCGCCATGCAGGCGGGCAGCCACGTCGCCGGCCTCAATAGCTTCTTTCAACAGCGGCAATACTTCGGCGTACATGGCCAGGGCGTGGGCCACGTCGGCGTCGGTGTGCGAGAAGCACATGTTGTGGAAACCGCCCCACATGATGCCGCGCTTGAACAGTTCCTGCTGCACGTAGGCCTTCACTTCCAAGGGGTTGCCGGCGCTGGCGTCGAACGTGACGATGCTGCGGCAGTCGTAGCCGTAGCACTTGGTATACTGGTTCAGGCCGAGGTCGGCGGCGATTTTGTTGTAGCCTTCCTTCAGCTTGTTGCCTTGCTCGGCGAGGCGGGCGGGCACGTTCTGCTCGCGCATCTCGGCGATGGTGGCCATGGCCGCGGCCAGGCTCAGGGCCTCGCCGCCGAACGTGGTAAAGAAGAACACGTCCTGCTCGAACAGCTGCATCACGTCGCGGCGGCCGGTGAGCAAGGAAATCGGCATCCCGTTGGCAAACGCCTTGGAGAACACGGCCAAGTCGGCCTTGATGCCGAAGTACTCCTGGGCCCCGCCCACGGCGATGCGGAAGCCGGTCCACATCTCGTCGAAAATCAGCAGCGTGCCGTTCTCTTTGCAGAGGCGGGCCACTTCGTGCAGGAAGTTGTCCTTGGGCGCGTCGAAAATGAACGGCTCCAGGATGACACAGGCCACGTCGGGTGTCAGCAGTTCCTTGAACGAATCGAGGTTGTTGTACTCGAACGCGTCCACCAAGTCCTTGCTTTCCTGCGGGATGCCCTTGTCGCGGCTCGTGGTGCCGATGTACCAATCGTGCCAGCCGTGGTAGCCGCAGCACAGCACGTGGGGCCGCCCCGTGAAGGCGCGCGCCACGCGCACCGCCGCCGAGCACACGTCGGCGCCGGTTTTGCTGATGCGGATGCTCTCGGCGTTGGGGATAACCTCGTGGATAAGTTCGGCAAACTGCACTTCCAGCTCGTGCATCATCGAGAACGTGATGCCGTCTTCGAGCTGCGCCCGGATGGCGTCGTCTACTCGCGGGTAGGCGTAGCCCAGCGAAATGGGGCCGATACCCATCTGAAAATCAAGGTACTCGTTGCCGTCCACGTCCCAGATGTGGGCGCCCTTGCCGCGCTTCACGTACTTGGGAGCCCCGCCCTTGGTGTACTGCCCGGGGCCCTTGGCCAAGGTCTGGGTCACCGGCGTCATGATGGAAGTGGCGCGGGCGTACAGCGCGTCCGACTCGGTGAAGTCGGGGTAATTGGCGTTGGAAGAAACGGTATTGGGCATGGGGGGATGGTTTTAGAGCGTCATGCTGAACGAATGGTCAACGGCTTTTCTACTCGGCAAATTGGTTTTCCACCACTTCGGTTTTGGTGGTGATGGCGGCGGGGTTGGCCCCCAGCTTTTCGGCAATGCGCTGGGCAATGTGCTGGCCGGTGAAGCCTTCGTATTCGAGCACTTCGCTGAGCAGACCGGGCTTGTACCACTTCTCGTTGAGGGCAATGGGCAGCACCTTGGCGGTCAGCTCGTTCTTGAGCAGCACCTCGGCCAGGATGGAGTAGAGGCCGCCGGTTTGGAAGTGGTCTTCGAGCGTCACGACCAGGCCCCCGGCGCGCACCACTTGCAGCAGCGTGGCCTCGTCCACAGGCTTGAGGGTGCGCATGTTCACGAGGCCCACCGATTTGCCCTGGGCTTCGAGGAGCTCGCGGGCAATGAGGGCTTGCTCGAACAGCATGCCGTACACCAGAATCGTTACATCGGTGCCGGTGGCCACTACTTCGGCCTTGCCCATTTCGAACGGCGCGTGCGAGTAGGTGCCCTTACGGGTGTTGATGCGCACGTAAGCGGGGCTGGGCGAGGCCCAAATTTGGGGCAGCATGGCCAGCATATCCTCCTCGTCGGCGGGCGCGAAAACGGTCATGCCCGGGATGCCGCGCATCAGGGCCACGTCCTCGATGGCCTGGTGGGTGGGGCCGTTACCGTCCGACAAGAAGCCGGGCACGAAGCTGCTGATTTTCACCGGCAGCTGGCCGATGCCCACGTCGGTGCGGATGAACTCAAAGGCCCGCAGCGTGAGGAACGTGGCCAGCGCGTGCACCACCGGGATGCGCCCGCGCAACGCCAGCCCGGCCGCCGACCCGATCAGGGTTTGCTCCGTAATGCCGGTGTCGATGAACCGGGGCCCCAGCACGGCCGGCAGGTTGCGGATGAGGGCGCGGTTTTCGGCCGTCATCACGATGAGGCGGTCGTCGGCCAGGGCCGTTTCCTTGATCAGTTCTTCGTAGTTCATTGTCGTTCCAGTATGGTCATTCCGACCGAAGGGAGGAATCTGAGTTAAAATTTTAGGGCCCCGTGGCTATCCCGCGCAACGCAGTTTCTTCGCGTTGCGCGGAACGACCGTTAGCGCACCGTCAGCGTTTCGCTGGTGAGGGTGGTGGCCTCTTGGCTGTGCAGCTCCTTGAGCAGCTCCACTACCTCGTCCGACGAGAAGTTGCAGAACCAGCGGTCGGCGCGGGCCTCGATGCTGGGCAGGCCGCGGCCGCGCACCGTGTCGCAGATGATGACTGAGGGCTTGGTATCGGAAAAGGGTAGGGCCCCAAAGGCGGCTTCGAGCTGGGCGAAGTCGTGGCCGTCGATGCGCTGCACGGCCCAGCCGAAGGCTTCGAACTTGGGCCCCAGGGGCTCCAGCGGTATCAGGTCTTCGGTGGCCACGTTGGCCTGGAAGTGGTTGCGGTCCACGACCAGTGTGAAGTTGCTGAGCTTGTGGGCGGCGGCCACCAGCACGGTTTCCCAGACAGAGCCCTCGTTCAGTTCGCCGTCGCCGGTGATGACGATGGTGCGGTTTTTCAGGCCCCGCAGCCGGTTGTCGAGCGCCACGCCCAGGCCCACGGAGGGCAAGTGCCCCAGCGAGCCCGAGTGAAACTCGACGCCCGGCACCGAGCGGTTGGGGTGCCAGTAAATGCTGTCGTTCGACTTCAAGTGGTTGGCCAGGCGCTCTTTGGGCATAAAGCCCAGCTCGGCGAAGGTGCCGTAGAGGGCCGGCACGTCGTGGCCTTTGCTCAGGAACAGGAAGTCGCGATCGGGCGCGTTTACCGTGGCGGGGCTGATGTTCAGGAAGTCGGCGTAGAGGTACACCAGCAGGTCGGCGCAACTCAGCGAGGCGCCGGTGAAGCAGCCGCCGTCGGTGCTCAGGCGCACGATGTGCTCGCGCACGCGCAGGGCCAGGGCTTTCAGTTCGTCTTGTTTTTCGGAGGTCATCGGGGTTGTCAGTTATTCGTTGTCAGTTGTCAGTTTTTGCTGGTTTTTGTCAGAAGGGCCTCCAAACGGGCTGACAACTGGCAACGAGCAACTGACAACTAAATTGACTTGGTTTGGTCGGCGGCTACGGTTTTAAGCTCGTCCAAATGGTTGCGGTACCAGTTCACGCCGGCCAGGCTGGCGTTGAGGGCGTAAATGTCCGGCCTTTGTTTTAATAAAGCGAGAATGTCATCCAGACCGAAGGCCGGATTGGCCGGATAAAGCGCCTCAAACACTGCTTTAATGAATTCATAATCTTCGCGGTAGTCGATGGTGAGGCGGTGCGACATCGAGTAGTCGAGCCCCGTTTCCCAAGCCACGTTGGCGAGGCGGAAGCGGCCGGGGTTTTCCCAAAAGAAGGGCGTGGTGTGCTCGCGCTCGAGCGGGCGCTGGGCCTCGCGCCAGGCCGTGGCCAGGGCCCCCAGCGGCATCACCTCCACGTCGTTGCCGTCGGGGTAGGTGGCGGGGTGCAGGTTGCTCACGAAGTCGTACTGCCCGGCCGTATCTATATAGTAGCCCAGCACGCGGTCAATCACGGCGGGGTCGATGAGCGGGCAGTCGGACGGGATTTTTACCACCGCGTCCACCGGGCCGAAGGCCAGCGCCGCCTGGTAGTGGCGGTCGAGCAAGTCGGTGGGCGAGCCGCGGAACACGTTGAGGCCGTGCGCTTCGCACATTTCAACCAAGGCGTCGTCGGCCGCGTCGGTGGTGGTGGCTACCACGATTTGGCCGGCTAGCCGGGCCAGCTGCACGCGCTGCACCATGCGCACGAGCAAGGGCTGGCCGGCCAGTGGCAGGCTGACTTTATCGGGGAGGCGCGAGGAGCCGCGGCGGGCTTGGACGACGGTGAGGATGTTCACGAGTGGGCGGATTGGGCCTGCTGCACAGCCGGGGCGGACGCCGCCGGGGCCCCAGCGGCGGGCGTGGCAAACGCTTCGGGCTGGTATTGTTTCAAAAACGCCGGGCCGCTGCCCGCAAAGCCGGCGAAGCGGCGGCACACGTCGGCGATGCGGCGGGCCGAGGTGCCGTGGTTTTGCCAGGGCAGCTTGCGCTTCAGGTCTTCCACATCAAAGTAGGAGTGCACCGGAATGCCCAGCGCCAGGCCCACAAAGGCCACGGTGCTGTACTGGGTGATGAGCTCGGCGCAGTTGGCAATCATCTCGTCGGTGTTGCCCTCGGTGAAGATGCGGGTGCCGGCGGGGGCCCAGCGCTGCACCTCGGCGGTGGCGCGGGCCATGTTTTCGTTGGGGTGAAACTTGAAAAACATGGGCCGGCCGGCGGCGATGCGCGTGGCCTCGCGGATGAACTTGCGGCGGTTGTCGAGCCGGTAGGTTTCGCGCATGTCGGTGGTGGCCACCAGCACGTAGCCGCGGTGCGGGAAGTTGTTGTGGCGCAGCTTCTCTATGTTGTCGAAGTTCGGGATGCCGGTGATGACCACTTTGCCCGCGTCCACCCCGATCCGCCGGAAGTGCTCGGCGTAGCCTTCCGAAGCCACGCAGTACACGTCGCAGCAGTTGTTCATCCCGTTCAGGGCCGTGCTGATGGTGAGCACGGGGTAGCGGGTGAAGCGCTTCACGAACCGGGCCCAGAGGTTGAGCGGGTCCGTCATGCCCTCCTGCACGAACACGGACTTGGTTTTGGCCAGCAGGTTCCAGGGCACGATCATGTCGGAGCAGCACACAATCAGGTCGTAGTCGTGCCGAAACACGCGCGCCTCGAAGTCGTTGGGCAGGCCGTGGGCGGCCAGGTAGCGGTCGGCCTTGGCCTTGATGTTGCCCGTGACGATGGTGCCCTTCAGCACGTTCGACCAGATGAGGAACTCGTAGAAGGGGCGCTGCCAGCCGTCGTAGTACAGCTGGCTGAAGTACGGGTCGAACTCGTCGCGCAGCAGCTCGGCAATTTGGTGCATTTGCGTGGTCTGATTGGGCGAGCCAATCAGAAACAAGACTTTTTTGCGCGGCATACGGGTGGGAGGGGGCAAAAGCCAAACAGGTAGCAAATTTACGGCGGCCGGCCGTTTTCCGGCCGCTGGCCGCCGCGCGGCATTTCCCCGTTACTTTGGGGTGAGATTTGCGCAGTTTGGGGTAAAATTTGCGCAGCGCCGGGGCCCTAACGGCGGCACCGGGCGGCAGCGGCCGGCGCGGGGGCCCTAAATCAATCGCCCTGTATCTTTGAAACAAAGGGGGCGGCTAGGCACTGGGTACTATGGGAAATGGGTGGCGTAAGGCGGGGCGATGGATGGGGCAGGCGGCGCTGGGCGCGGCCTTGCTGGCGGGGTGCGGGGCGCCGGCGGCGCCGGCGTACCGCATCGGCTTTGCGCAGTGCAGCACCAACGGGCCCTGGCGCCAGGCCATGCTGGCGGGCATGGAGCGCGAGCTGAGCTTCCACCCCGAGGTGGCGCTGAAAATGCTGAACGCCAACGACAACAGCGCAGTGCAGCGCCAGCAAATCCGGGAGCTGCTCGACGGCGGCATCGATTTGCTCATCGTGTCGCCCTACGAGTCGGCGCCCGTGACGCCGGCCGTGGAGGAAGCCGTGGCCCGCGACGTGCCCGTGGTGCTGCTCGACCGCCGCACGGCCTCGCCGCGCTACACGGCCTACGTGGGCGGCAACAACCTGGAGGTGGGCCAAACCGCGGCCCGCTACGCGGCGCGGCTGCTGCACGAGCGGGGCGACGTGGTGGAAGTGCTCGGGGGCCCCGGCTCGTCGGCCACCACCGAGCGCCACCAGGGCTTCGTGCGCGAGCTGGGGGCTCACCCTGGCCTGCACTTGGTGGGCCAGGTCACCGGCGACTGGAAGGACCTGGCCCTGCGCCCGGCCCTGACGGCGCTGCTGCGCCAGCACCCCGGCGTGGGCCTGGTGTACGCCCACAACGACGCCATGGGCCGCGGGGCCCGCGAGGTGTGCCAGCAGCTGGGTATTGCCAACCGCGTGAAAATCATTGGGGTAGATGGCCTGGCCGGCCCGGGCGAGGGCATCGACTTTGTGCAGCGCGGCGTGCTCACGGCCTCCGTGCTGTACGCGCCGGGCGGCGAGGAAGCCATGCGCACGGCGCTGAAAATTCTTGAAAAACAGCCCTTCCGGCGCGAAAACACGCTGGGTACGCTCGTCATCGACTCGACCAACGTGCTGACCATGCGCCAGCAAACCGAGAAGATGAATAGCCAGCAGACCGACATTCTGCGCCAGCAAAGCCTGTTGCAACGCCTGCGCGCCACCTACAGCAGCCAGCAAACCATTCTGTACGGCTTGCTGGCCAGCCTGCTGGGGGCCCTGGTGCTGGGGGCCCTGGCGGTGCAGTCGGCCCGCCGCAACCGCCAAATCAATCGGCGCCTGGCCGAGCAGAACGCCGAGAACGACGCCATCAACCGGCAGCTGGTGCGGCAGAACGAGGAAATCCTGCACCAGCGCAACCAGCTGGCGGCCCTGGGCGAGCAGGCCCGCGCCGACACCGAGGCCAAGCTGCGCTTTTTCACCAACTTCTCGCACGAACTGCGCACGCCGCTCACCCTCATTTTGGGCCCCGTGGAGGAGCTGCTCAGCAGCAGCCCCGACCTGTCTACCGCCCAGCGCCACGACCTAGGCCTGGTGCGCCGCAACACCCAGCGCCTGCTGCAGCTGGTGAACCAGCTGCTCGATTTCCGCAAGATTGAGGTGGGCAAGATGGCGGTGCGCGCCAGCGAGGGCGACCTGGTGGCCTTCGTGCGCGAAATCCTGGATGCCTTTGAGAAGCCGGCCCGGCTGCGCGACATCCGCCTGCGGCTGGTGGCCGCCGAGCCGGTGCTGACGGGCTGGTTCGACGGCAATATTCTCGATAAAGTATTCTTCAACCTGCTGTCCAACGCGCTGAAATTCACGCCCGACCACGGCCAAATCACCGTCAGCCTGCAAGCGGCCGCCGACGGCCAAAGCCTGCGCGTGAGCGTGGCCGATACCGGCCACGGCATCAGCGACCAAGACCAAGCCCACATTTTTGAGTGGTTTTACCAGGGCGACGCGGGCGCCGTGGCCAAGGGCTCGGGCATGGGGCTGGCCCTGGCGCAGGGGCTGGTGCGGCTGCACTTGGGGCAGCTCACCTTCAGCAGCCAGCCCGGCCAGGGCAGCACGTTTGTGGTGGCGCTGCCGCGCGAGCTGCCCGCGGCCCTGCGCGCCACGGGGCCCGTCGAGCCCAGCACGTTTGCCCTCGACGAGCCCGAGCCGCTGCCCGAAGCGGGGCCCCTGGCGCTGGACGCGCCCGCCGCCGAGGCCGCCAGCGAAACCTTGGTGCTCGTTATTGAGGACAACCCCGAGGTGAACGACTTTTTGGCCCGCAAGCTGCGCACCGCCTTCCGCGTGGAAACGGCCACCGACGGCCACACCGGCTTCCGGCTGGCTACCGACCTAATCCCCGACCTGGTGGTGTGCGACGTGATGATGCCCGGGCTGAGCGGCCTGGAAGTGGTGGCCCAGCTAAAGGCCGACTGGCGCACGAGCCACGTGCCAGTGGTGCTGCTCACGGCCCGCCACGCCGCCGAGCAGCAGGTGGAAGGCGTGCAGGCCGGCGCCGACCTCTACCTCACCAAGCCCTTCAACCCCACCTTTTTGCTGGAGAGCGTGCGCACGCTGCTGGCCAACCGCGCCCGCCAGCGCGCCCACTACCGGCGCGAGCTAGCCGTGGACGCGGCCCCCGGGGCCCCCACCGGCCCCGACCAAACGTTCCTGGCCGACCTCACGGCCATCGTGGAGGCCAACCTCACCAAGACCGACCTGAGCGTGGAGGACGTGGCCCGCAGCCTGGGCATCTCGCGCATGCAGCTCTACCGCAAAGTGAAGGCGGTGCTGGGCACGGGCGTGACGGATTTCATCCAGAGTCTGCGCCTCACCAAGGCCCGCGAGCTACTGCTCGACGACGCCCTCACCGTGGCCGAAGTGGCCTACGAGCTGGGCTTCTCGTCGCCGTCGTACTTCTCCACCAGCTTCAAGGCGCGCTACCAGCTCTCGCCCTCCGAGTTCCGGGTGCGCCACAGCAGCCCGGCCCGCTGAGCCGTGGGATTGGCTGGGCGTAACCCCTAGAACGTCATGCAGCGCGCAGCGAAGCATCTCCCCCGCTGAGTAAATAATTACTGCTGCGGGAGAGATGCTTCGCTGCGCGCTGCATAACCCAGAGAAATGACTTTTCCAGTCAGTCCCAAAATCAAAAGCGACGTTACAAAAGTGAAAACGAAGCTCAACAAAGTCCGATTTTTTTGAAGGCGGGCCTGATTGTTAATCAATCGGTTGCGTAGTATTTCGTGCGGTGAACGGCGCGTGCAATAAATGAGCAAGGGCCCCCGGGTGGGGCCCCGGACATTTGTTGAAACTCCGCCCCGTGACGCAATCGTTTACCCCCATCATTTGCTTCGGCGAAAGCCTCTGGGATGTGCTGCCGGCCGGCCGCCAGCCCGGCGGCGCGCCCTACCTGGTGGCGGTGCACCTGCACCGGCTGGGCCGGCCCGTGCGGCTGGCGAGCCGCGTGGGCCGCGACGAACTGGGCACCGAACTGCTGGCCGCCATGGACGCCGAGGGCCTCGACCGCAGCCTGGTGCAGCACAGCCCCACCCACCTCACGGGCGTGGTGAAGGCCAACGTGCAGCCCGGCCACCCCACTACCTACAAGGTGGTGCAGCCCGTGGCCTGGGACTACATCCGCTTCGGCGAGGAGCTGCGGGCGGCGGTGGCCGGGGCCCCCATGCTGGTGTATGGCTCGCTGGCCGCCCGCACCGCCGCCACCCGCGAAACCCTGTACCGCCTGCTCCAGCACGCCGCCTTCAAGGTGTTCGACGTGAACCTGCGGCCCCCGCACTACACCCGCGCGGTGGTGAAATACCTGCTCCAACAGGCCGACTTCGTGAAGCTGAACCAGGTCGAGCTGGCCGAAATAATGGCCTGGCTGGGCCAGCCCGCCACCGAAGCCACCGCGCTGCCCTACCTGGCCGCCCACTTCCACCTCCAAGCTGTGTGCCTGACGAAAGGTGCCGCCGGCGCCACGCTCTGGGCCGATAACCAATTCTTTGCCAGCACCGGGGCCCTGCCGGCGGCCACGGAAACCATTGGCAGCAGCGACGTTTTGCTGGCCCACTTGCTGGCCCACTGGCCCACGGGGCCCCCGGCCGCGTGGTGGCCCCGGCTGTGGGCCGCGCCAGCCCTCGCCACCGCCTGATGAACCCTGCCCCCGGCCGCTGGCCGGGGCCCCACCGGTGCCGCCGCGGGCGCGCCGCTTTCTTTTTCCATTCACGCCCACCTGTTCCCTTTACCATGTCCTCACCCTTACAATCGCCGCGCGGCCTGTGGCCGCTGACCGGCAAGCTGCTGACCCCGGCGCTGAGCAGCCTCCTTCTTACCAACGTGGCCCTGGCCCGCCCCGTGGCCGCCGCGGGGGCCCCTAGCGCAATCGTATCGCCGGCCGCCGTGCCGGTGACCGGCCGCGTAACGGGCCCCGACGGCAGCGGCCTGCCCGGCGTAACGGTGCTCGTGAAGGGCACCACCAACGGCACCTCCACCGCCGCCGACGGCACCTTCTCCTTGAGCGTGCCCGACGCCAGCGCCACGCTGGTATTCAGCTCGGTAGGCTTTGTGCGCCAGGAAGTGCCGGTGGGCAGCACCACCACTTTCACCATCAGCCTGGCGGAAGACCAGCAGGCCCTGAACGAAGTAGTGGTGGTAGGCTACGGCACCCAGAACCGCCAGGAGGTGACCACTTCGGTGGCCTCGGTGGGCGCGGCGGCGCTGGCCCGCCAGCCGGTGGCCGGCTTCGACCAAGCTTTGCAGGGCCAGGCGCCCGGCGTGCAGGTCACGGCCCCGTCGGGGGCCCCCGGGGCGGGCATCAACGTGCGGGTGCGGGGCAACGCCTCCATTAGCCTGAACGGCTCGCCGCTGTACGTGATTGACGGCGTGCCCATCCTGCCGAGCTACGACCAGGAGATTACCTCGGGCAACCAGCGCCTCAACCCGCTTAACACTCTGAACCCGAACGACATCGAGAGCATCGACGTGCTGAAGGACGGCGCGGCGGCGGCCATCTACGGCCTGCGCGCGGCCAACGGCGTGGTCGTCATCACCACCAAGCACGGCAAGGTGGGCCAGGCCCAGGTGGGCTTGAGCGTGTACTATGGCCAGCAGAAGCTGCGCAAGAAGCTCGACGTGCTCAACGCCAGCCAGTTCGCCACCGAGTTCAACGAGATTCAGACCAACGCGGGCCTGGCGCCGGGCTTCACCGGGGCCCTGCCCACGACCAGCACCGACTGGCAGGACGAGATTTACCGCCCCGCCAACCTGCAGAGCTACCAGCTGAACGTGAGCGGCGGCACCGAGAAAACCCGCTACTACGTGGCCGGCGGCTACTTCAAGCAGGACGGCATCAGCTTGAACTCGGGCTTCGACCGCTACAACTTCAAAATCAACCTCGACCAGCACGTCAGCAACCGCTTCCGCGTCGGCACCAACCTGAACCTGAGCCGCACCTTCACCAACGGGAGCACGCGCTCGGAGCAGGGCATCGGCAACTCGGGCACGGTGCTGGGGGCCCTGGCCCAAATCCCGACCATCCCGGTGCGCAACGCCGACGGCACCTACGGCATCAACCCGTTCCAGTCGTTCGACAACCCGGTGGGCAACTTGCTGGAAAGCACCAACAAAGCCACCGTTTACCAGGTCATCGGCAACGTGTACGGCGAGCTGGACATCCTGAAAAACCTGACGCTGCGCACCTCGGGCGGCATCGATTTCCGCACCCAGCTCGAAAACCAGTTCACGACCCGCAACTACCCGGGCACGTCGAACTCGGACCCCTCGACGCGCGGCTCGGCCCGCACCGCCAGCAACCAGCAGGCCATCTGGCTCTTCGAGAACACGCTGACCTACGTGCCCACCATCGCCGGCGACAAGCACCACCTCACGCTGCTGGCCGGCCAGTCGATGCAGTCCTCCGACCGCTTCACCTCGGGCGGCGGCAGCCAGGGCTTCGCCTCCAACGCTGTGCCCTACGTGAGCGCCGGCGCCATTGCCTCGGGCATCCCCGGCAGCTACCAGGAGCAGTGGTCGCTGCTGAGCTTCTTTGGCCGCGCCAACTACGACTACGAAGGCAAGTACCTGGCCCAGGTGAGCTTGCGCGCCGACGGCAGCAGCCGCTTCAGCGAGCAAAACCGCTTCGGCTACTTCCCGGCCGTGAGCCTGGGCTGGCGCGTGTCGAAGGAATCGTTCTTCCCGCAGGTGCCCGCCGTGTCGAACCTGAAGGTGCGGGCCAGCTTCGGCTCGAACGGCAACCAGGAGATTTACGCCTACCAGCGCTTCTCGCGCTACGCCGTGGGCTCGAACTACCAGGGCGCGGGCTCGACCATCCTGGGCGGCATCACCCAGAGCGACATCGGCAACAACGTGAGCTGGGAAACTACCAACCAGTACAACGCCGGCCTCGACCTGGGCCTGCTCAGCGACCGGTTGCTGTTCACGTTTGACATCTACAACAAGCACACCAACAACTTGTTGACCAACGTGCCGATTCCGGTGAGCACGGGCGTGGGCACGCTCAGCGTGATCCAGAACGTGGGCACGATGGAGAACAAGGGCATTGAAATTGGCCTCGTGACCACCAACGTGGAGGCCAAGGGCAACGGCTTCGGCTGGACCACGAACTTCAACATCAGCGGCAACCGCAACAAGCTGCTCGACCTGGGCACCCAGGCCAACGACGCCGGCGTGGTGGTGAACCGCAGCATCATCGGCGGCTACAGCATCACGCAGGTAGGCAGCCCGCTGGGCTCATTCTACGGCTACGAGGTGCAGGGCATCTTCCAGACCGACGCCGCCGGGGCGGCCGCCGCCACCCAGAACGGCGCCAAGGGCAAGGCCGGCGACATCCAGTTCCGCGACCTGAACGGCGACGGCGTCATCAACGACCAGGACCGCGCCGTGATTGGCAACCCCAACCCCAAGGCGTTTGCCGGCGTGACCAACAACTTCACCTACAAGGGCTTGGAGCTGAGCGTGTTCTTCCAGGGCAGCTTCGGCAACGACATCTACAACGCCAACCGCCAAACCATTGAGGGCCAGGCCGACCCGCTGAACCAGAGCACCCGCGTGCTGAACCACTGGACGCCCACCAACACCAACACCGACATTCCGCGCCCCGTGCGCAACGACCCGAACGGCAACAACCGCTTCTCCAGCCGCTTCGTGGAGGACGGCAGCTACGTGCGCCTCAAAAACGTGACGCTGGCCTACAACGTGCCGGTTACCCTCAGCCAGCGCGCCGCCATCAAGAGCCTGCGCGTGTACGCCACCGGCCAGAACCTGATTACCTGGACGAACTACCTGGGCTACGACCCCGAGGTGAGCGCCGACCCCTTCTCCTCGACGGGCCTGGGCCGCGACTTCGGCGTGTACCCGCAGTCGCGCACCTACACCGTGGGCCTGAACGCCACTTTCTAAGCCGCTCGATTTACTATCCCCATGAAAAAGATATTCCTTCCCCTTTGCGCGCTAGCACTGCTCAGCGGCTGCGACTTCTTGCAAAAAGAACCGCTGCCGAGCATCACGCCCGAAAACTTCTTTAAGACTTCCGACGACGCCGAAGCCAGCCTCACCGCCGTGTACGACGCCCTGCAAGGCGCCGGGGCCTACGGCCAGGACCTGAACGTGATGGGCGAGATGCCCTCCGACAACTGCACGAGCACCAACGGCGACGTGGCCGCGATGGACAAAATCATCTGGGTGCCCACCACCAGCCAGGTGGGCAACGTGTACCAGCAGGCCTACCAGGGCATCAACCGGGCCAACATCGTGCTGAAGTACGTGCCCACCGTGACGATGGACACCACCCGCCGCGGCCAGATTGTGGGCGAGGCGCGCTTCGTGCGCGGCCTGTGCTACTTCAACCTGGTGCGGGCTTACGGCGGCGTGCCGCTGCGCCTCCAGCCCACCGAGTCGGGGGCCCCGGAGGTGGTGAACCTGGCCCGCGCCTCGGCCGCCGACGTGTACGCCCAAGTGGTGGCCGACCTCACCGCCGCCGCCGCCCGCATGCCCGCCACCAACCCCAACCGCGCCACCCGCAACGCCGCCAACGGCATTCTGGCCCGCGTGCAGCTCACGCAGCGCAACTGGGCCGCGGCCCAGGCGGCCGCCCAGCTGGTGATTGCCGCCGGCGTGCAGCTCAACGCCACGCCCAAGAGCCTGTACCCGGCCGAGAACAAGGGCGCCGAGTCGCTCTTCGAAATTCAGTACGCCGGCACGGCCGACGGCGGCAACCTGCTGCCCGACCTGGTGCTGCCCTCGCCGCTGGCCACCTACTCGTTCCCGAAATTCAACATTCCGACGGCTAACCTGATCGGCGCCGCCGATACCGTGAACGACAAGCGCTGGGCCTTCAACGGCATCATCAGCAGCAACAACCAGCGCGTGGGCCGCGACCACGTGAGCTACATCGACGGCAAGGGCGCCAACAGCAACGACCGGGGCCCCTTCGTGTACAAGTGGACCAGCATCGGCAACGGCTTCAACTCCGTGGACAACACCTACGTGATTCGCTTTGCCGAAGTGCTGCTGGCCTACGCCGAAGCCGCCAACGAACAGAACGGCCCCACCGCCGATGCCCTGGCCAAGCTGAACCTGGTGCGCCAGCGCGCCGGCCTGGCCGCCCTGACGACCGCCTCGCCGCAGGCCGCCAGCAAGCAGGCCCTGCGCAACGAGATTGACTTGCAGCGCCGCCTGGAGCTGGCCTTCGAGGGCGAGCGGTGGTGGGACCTGCTGCGCTACGCCCGCCACACCGCCGCCGACGGCTCGGCCACCCACGCCGTGAACGCCCTGGACCTGATTGCCCAGCAGCGCAGCGGCGCCCGCGACGTGAACTACCTGCTCTTCCCGCTGCCCCAGAGTGAGTTGAACACCAACCCCCAGGTGCAACAAAACCCCGGGTACTAGCCTTGTTACTGCCACGAGCGGGGCCCGGTGGGTCCCGCTCGTTTGCTTTTTGGTCCTTCCTAAACTTCCCTTTCCGATGCGCTTCGCCGTTCCGTTTGTTTCTAAAGTATTGCTGGGGGCCCTGGGGCTGGCGGCGGCCGCACCGGCCCCGCGCCCCGCGCCCGCCGGCCCCAAGGCCGAGCTGTGGCTGACCACCCCCGACCGCACGGCCCTGTTTCAGCGGCAGGCGGGGGCCCTGGCGTTTGGGGCGGCGGGCGCCAAAGCCCCGGCCGGGGCCCCGGTGATTGAGGTGGACGCGGCCCAGAAATTTCAGGGCATCGACGGATTCGGGTATTGCCTGACGGGCGGCAGCGCCCAGCTGCTGCGCGCCATGAGCGCCCCGGCCCGGGCCAAGCTGCTGCAAGAGCTGTTCGGCACCGCGGGCAACGGCATCGGCGTGAGCTACCTGCGTTTGAGCATTGGCGCGTCGGATTTGGACGCCCAGGTGTTCAGCTACGACGACCTGCCGGCCGGCGAAACCGACCCCACGCTGGCCAAGTTCAGCCTGGCGCCGGATGAGAAAGACCTGATTCCGGTGCTGAAGGAAATCCTGGCCATCAGCCCCAACATCAAGCTGATGGGCTCGCCCTGGAGCCCGCCGACCTGGATGAAAACCAACGGCAACTCGAAGGGCGGCAGCCTCAAGCCCGAGTTTTACGACGCTTACGCCCGCTACTTCGTCAAGTACATCCAGGGCATGAAGGCCCACGGCATTCGCCTCGACGCAGTGACCGTGCAGAATGAGCCGCTGCACCCGGGCAACAACCCCAGCCTGCTGATGGAAGCCGCCGACCAGGCCGTGTTCATCGGCAAGGCCCTGGGCCCGGCCTTCAAAGCGGCCAAGCTCGACACCAAAATCATCTGCTACGACCACAACGCCGACCGGCCCGACTACCCCATCACCGTGCTCGATGACGCCACAGCCCGGCCCTATGTGGACGGCTCCGCATTTCACCTCTACCGGGGCGAGATTGGGGCCCTGGAGCAGGTGCACGCCAAGTACCCCAATAAGAACCTGTACTTCACCGAGGAGTGGGTGGGGGCCCCCGGCAACCTGCCCAAGGACCTGGCTTGGCACACCAAGCAGCTCACCATCGGGGCCACGCGCAACTGGTGCCGCACCGTGCTGGAGTGGAACCTGGCCGCCGACCCGCAGCAAAACCCGCACACGCCCGGCGGCTGCACCGAGTGCCTGGGCGCCATCACGCTTGCCCCCGGCGACGCCGTGACCCGCAACCCGGCCTACTACATCACGGCCCACGCCAGCAAGTTTGTGCGCCCCGGCTCGGTGCGCATTGCCTCCACGCTGCCCGCGGGCCTGCCCAACGTGGCCTTCAAAACGCCCGCCGGCCGCACTGTGCTGGTGGTGCTGAACGAAAACGCGGGGCCCCAGGCCTTCGCCGTGCGCAGCCAGGGCCGCGTGCTGGCCGCCACGCTGGCGCCCGGCGCGGTGGGCACCTACGTGTGGTAGGCCCCCGGCGCTTTTTCATCCTTCTCCTTCCCGCTACCCTGTATGTTTCAGCTGTTTAAAACCCCCTTGCTGGCCGGTGGCCTGGTGCTGCTGCTCGCGGCTGGGTGCCAGAAAAAGGGCGACGACGCGCCCGCGCCGGCGCCCACCCCCACGCCGCCCACCACCACGCCGGCCGTGGCCTCGCAGGTGGCCCTGTGGCTGACGACGCCCGACAAGTCGGCCCTGTTCCAGCGGGTGCGGCTGCCGCTGAACTTTGGGGCCCCGGTGGCCGGCAACTTCGACCCGGTGATTGCCGTGGACACCACCAAAACCTACCAGGGCATCGACGGCTTCGGCTACACCCTCACCGGGGGCAGCGCCCAGCTCATCCACCAACTGGGGGCCCCGGCGCGGGCGGCGCTGCTGAAGGAGCTGTTTGCCACCGACAGCACGTGGTTGGGCGTGAGCTACTTGCGCGTGAGTATCGGCGCCTCGGACCTGAGCAGCCAGGTGTTTACCTACGACGATTTGCCCGGCGGGCAGACCGACGTGAACATGGATAAGTTTAGCCTGGGGCCCGACCAAACCGACTTGGTGCCGGTGCTGAAGGAGATTCTGGCCATCAACCCGGCCATCAAAATCATGGGCTCGCCCTGGACGGCGCCCTCGTGGATGAAGGACAACAACAGCCCCATCAACGGCAGCCTCAAGCCCGAGTACTACGACGCCTACGCCAAGTACTTCGTGAAGTACGTGCAGGCCATGCAGGCCCAGGGCATCGCCATCGACGCGGTGACGCTGCAAAACGAGCCGCTGAACCCCTACAACAACCCGAGCATGGTGATGCAGGCCGCCGAGCAGGCCGCGTTCATCAAGAACAGCGTGGGTCCGGCCTTCGCCGCGGCGGGCCTGAGTACCAAAATCATCTGCTACGACCACAATGCCGACCGGCCCGACTACCCCATCGCGGTGCTGAACGACGCCGGGGCCCGGCCCTACGTGGACGGCTCGGCGTTTCACCTCTACGGCGGCACGATTGACGCCCTGAGCACGGTGCACAACGCCTTTCCGGCCAAGAATATCTACTTCACCGAGCAGTACGTGAACGCGCCCGGCAACTTCCCCGCCGACCTGGCCTGGGCCGTGAACAACCTCGTCATCGGGGCCACCCGCAACTGGAGCCGCAACGTGCTGGAGTGGAACCTGGCCGCCGACGCCTTCAACGGGCCCCACACCAACGGCGGCTGCAGCACCTGCCTGCCGGCCGTGACGGTGGGCGGCGCCGCGCTCGTGCGCAACCCTTCGTACTACATCATCGCCCACGCCAGCAAATTCGTGCGCCCCGGCTCGGTGCGCGTGGACACCAACGTCCCCGGCAACCTGCAGAACGTGGCCTTCAAAACGCCCAACGGCAAGCGCGCCCTCATCGTGCTGAATACCGGCAGCGCCCTGCAAGCCTTCAACATCCAGTACAAAGGCAAGGTGCTGGCCACCTCGCTGGCCGGCGGCGCCGTGGCGACTTACGTCTGGTAGCGCCGTGTGCCGCCAAGCTGCGGTGGCCCCGCCGGGCCCTGGCCTGCGCGGTCCTGGGGCGCCCAGGGCAAGGCCCAAGCGCAGCTTGGTGGTACATTACCCTACTCCAAGTACCCGCGTAGTTTTTGGGCCCCTGGGGCCCCCGATGCGTTGCCCGCCCCCGCCGGTTTGCCCGGCGGCGGGGGCGGGGAGTTGCTGCCGGGTTTTCGTCCACTCCCTTTCCCAAATCCCACCCACTTATGCGTACCGCTACTGTTTTTCGTTCGTTCGCGCAGGGCCTGTTGGCGCTGCTCTTGGCCTTCGGGGGCCTGGCCCACCGGGCCGCGGCCCAGAGCTTTTTGCACGCCACGGGGCCCAAAATCCTGAACGCCAGCAACCAGGAAGTGCTCCTGAACGGCATGAACCTGGGCGGCTGGGCCGTGCAGGAGGGCTACATCATCAAGCCCAACTGGGCGGGCATCAACGGCAAGCAGACGCAGGGCACGGTGAAGAAAACGCTCTACAACGCCGGCATGAGCGACGCGGCGGTGGAAACCTTCTACCAGAACTACCGCAACAACTTCATTACCAAGGCCGACATCGACTACATTGCCCGCCAGGGCTTCAACTGCGTGCGCCTGCCGCTGCACTACGACCTGTTTCTGACGCCCAGCCAGCGGGCGGTGCGCAACGCGGTGCTGCGCGGCACCACCCCGTACACGTCGTACGTCAGCTCGCTTACGAGCTGGTACAACGGCAACCAGCTGTTTGTGGACCCCAACAACATGGAGGCCTACCGCATGATTGACAACGTGCTGAGCTGGTGCGCCGCCAACAACATATACGTGGTGCTGGACCTGCACGCCGCCCCCGGGGCCCAGGGCAACGACTTCAACATTGCCGACGCCATCCAGGGCTACGACCTGTGGACGCGCCCGGTGTACCAGGACATTACGGTGCGGCTGTGGGAAACCATTGCGCGGCGCTACAAGAGCGACGCCCGCGTGGCCATGTACGACCTCATCAACGAGCCCAACCAGAAGGATGGGGCCCCGGTGCCCACCAACCCGCAGCTGCACGACCTGCTCCAGCGGCTCATCAGCGCGGTGCGCGCCCAGGGCGACAACCACTTGCTGCTGCTGGAAGGCAACGGCTTCGGCAACGACTACAACTACATGGAGAAGCGCACCTTCACCAACACGGCCAACCTGGTGTACAACTCGCACCGCTACAGCGGCACGGGCTACGAGCTGGACAACGGCGTGAACTCGACCGGCGGGGGGCCCAACAGCCTGCGCTTCATCGGCACGATGAAGCAGTTCCGCATCGACAACGACGTGCCGATTTGGGTGGGCGAAACCGGCGAAAACTCCGACGCCTGGATGCGCGACGCGGCCAAGGCCCTGAACTCGGTGGGCATCGGCTGGTGCCACTGGACGTACAAGCGCTTCGATAGCCAGAACATTGCCGCCTTCGTGCGCGTGAACCCGCCCTACATCGTGGACGGCCTCAGCGGCCTGAACCAGGTGCTGACCAATATCCAGTTTGCCAACTGCGTGCCCAACAGCACCGTAGGCGCTGTGTCGCCCAACCAGAACGGCATCGTGAACTACCCCGGCGGCGGCAACTACAACGGCACCACCGGCGGCGGTAGCACCGGCTACGCGGGGCCCCCGCTGGGCCGCATCTACGAAATCAGCTCCAAAAACGGCGGTAAGGCCCTGGAGGTGTCGGCCAGCTCGCAGGCCAACGGCGCCCGCGTGCAGCAGTGGAACTGGGTGAGCGCGGCCAACCAGAAGTTCAAGCTCGTGGACGCGGGCGCCGGCTACGTGCGCCTCGTGAACCTGAACAGCAACAAGTCGCTCGACGTGGCCGGCCTCTCCACCGCCGACGGGGCCCTGATCAACCAGTACGACTGGCTGAGCCAGGACAGCCAGTACTGGCAGATTCTCAGCAACGGCGACGGCACCTACCGCATCCTCAACAAGTTCAGCGGCAAGGCCCTGGACGTGCAGGACAATTCCACCGCCGACGGCGCCGCCGTGCAGCAGTGGGCCTACGGCGGCGGCAACAACCAGCGCTGGTATTTCAGCGACCAGGGCGCGGCCCAGCGCGGCAGCCAGGCCAGCGGGGCCCCCGCACCCGCCGCGCCCGGCAGCTACTACCCCAACCCCGTGCTGAACGCCCTCACCTACCAGCTGCCGGTGGGCGGCCAGGCCCACACCCTGAGCGTGGTGGACCTGACCGGCCGCCAGGTGCTGGCCCGCACCTTCGGCAACACCGGCGAGCAAAACACCGTGGACCTCTCGGCCCTGCGCACCGGCCTGTACCTGGTGCGCTTGTCCGGCGCCACCTTCAGCTCCGAACTCAAAATCAGCAAGCAATAACCGTAGCGCGGACTTTGTAGTCCGCGGCGCTCGCTTCGTCCTGCCGATTACCGGGCGGCGACGTGGACTACAAAGTCCGCACTACGGCATACGAGCCTACTTTGCGGCTCAACCAATTGTTCCTCTTATGCTTCGGTGGTTAAAAACTTGCGCTTTGCTGGCCTGCTGGCCACTGCTTACTCCGCTCGCGGCCCGGGCCCAGCCCGCCGCGACGGGCCCCGGGCCCGTGTGCCAAACCCGCGCCGGCCGCCTGCAAGGCACCCGCGCGGCCGATGGCCTGGTGGTATTTAAAGGCGTGGCCTACGCGGCGGCGCCGGTGGGCGCGGGGCGGTTTTTGCCACCCCGGCCGCTGGCGCCGTGGGCTGATGTGCGTCCGGCCACGGCCTTTGGACCCCGGGCCCCGCAGGGCGGCACCGCGGGGCCCCAGGGTGAAGACAATTGCCTGACCCTGAACGTGTGGACGCCCTCGGTGCGGGCGCGGCGGGCCAAGCCGGTGGTGGTGTGGGTGCACGGCGGCGCCTTCACGGGCGGCGCCGGCAGCGACTTTGACGGTGGTAATTTTGCCCGGCGCGACAGCATCGTGGCGGTCAGCATCAACTACCGGCTCGGCAGCCTGGGCTTCTTGCAGCTGAGCCAGTGGCTGGGGCCCGCCTACCGGCAATCGGGCAACGCCGGCGTGCTCGACGCGGTGGCGGCCCTGCGCTGGGTGCACTATAACATCGCGGCCTTCGGCGGCGATGCGGGGCGCGTCACCGTCATGGGCGAATCGGCGGGGGCCAAGCTGGTGGGGGCCGTGATGGCCACGCCGGCCGCCCGGGGCCTGTTCCAGCAAGTGGTGCTGGAAAGCGGCGGGGTGCAAGCCGTGCGCGACACCACCACGGCCGCCGCCGTGGCCCTGCGCCTGCTGGGGGCCCTGGGCCTGCGCCCCGACCAAGCCGCCCAGCTCCTGACGCTACCCACGGCCGACATTATCCGGGCCCAGGAGAAGATTGCGGCGGGCCCCGCGGGCCTGCAACTCTTCGGTCCCGTGCTGGATGGCGCTACCATTCCTGAGGCGCCGCTGATCTACCTCACCCGGCCCGGCCACGCCCCGCTCAGAGCCCTGGTGGGCACCAACCGCGACGAGGCGGCCCTGTTCATGGGCTTCTGGCCGACGCTGAAAGAACCGAATGCCGAGGTGCTCACCACGCTCTTCGGCGCCAACGGTACGCAGGTGTGGCAGGCCTACGAGCGCCGCCGCGCCGCTGCGCCCGCCGACCAGCCCTGGCTGCGCAACAACACCGACTACCTCTACCGCCTGGCCACCTACCGGCTGGCCGGGGCCCTGGCTAACGCTGGTCAGCCCACCTGGCTCTACCGCTTCGATTACCAAACGCCCGGGGGGGCCGGCCCGGCGCACGCCCAGGAGCTGGGCTACGCCTGGAACGCGCTGGGCCCCGTGGCGGCCAAAAGCGCCACCGCCCGCGCCCTGGCCGCCCAAATGCACCAGCGCTGGGTGGCCTTCATCGCCACCGGCACGCCGGGGGCGGCGTGGCCCGCCTACCGCCCGGCCCAGCGCCAGTCCATGGTGTTCGATTCGGTGAGCCGCGCCCGGCCGCTGCCCGCGCCCTACGAAGACGCGGCCTTTCCCACCCAGGCCTTCCGGCTCTGATAATCAGCTTTTCATCTTCCTTAATTACTGCGTTCTGTTTGCGTTCATGACCCATTCTTTATCCAAGCTGCTCCCCGCGCTGCTGCTGGCGGCGCTGGGCACGGCTGATGCCGCGGCCCAATCGGCGCCGAAAGCCGGGGCCCCGGGCGCGCCGTACTCGGCCGCCGGCCGGAAGGCGCGCGCCTTCACCACCGCCCAGGGCACCGACTTGCGCCTGACGGCCGCCGCGGCGCCGCTGGCGTTCCAGCCCGCCGGGCAGCCGCTCGAAACCCAGGTGTGCGTGTTCGTGGACCCCAACCACAGCTTCCAAACGCTGCTCGGCATCGGCGGGGCCCTCACCGATGCCTCGGCCGAAACCTTCTTTAAGCTGCCCAAGCCCCAGCAGCAGGAGTTTATGAAGGCCTACTACAGCCCCACCGATGGCATCGGCTACACGCTGGCGCGCACCCACATCGGCAGCTGCGACTTTTCGAGCGGCAGCTACACCTACGTGGCCGACAATGATGAAGCCCTGAAAACCTTCAGCGTGAAGCACGACGAGCAGTTCCGCATCCCGTTCATCAAGCAGGCCCAGGCCGCGGCGGGCGGCAAGCTCACCACGTTCGTGAGCCCCTGGACGCCGCCGGCCTGGATGAAAACCAACCACGACCTGCTGCACGGCGGCAAGCTGCTGCCCCAGTTCCGCCAGGCCTGGGCCAACCACTATGTCAAGTTCATTAAGGAGTATGAGCGTCAGGGTATTCCGGTGTGGGGCCTGTCGGTGCAGAACGAGGCCATGGCCACCCAGAAGTGGGAATCGTGCCTGTACACGGCCGAGGAGGAGCGCGACTTCATCAAGAACTTCCTGGGGCCCACGCTGGCCAAGGGCGGCCTGGGCGGCAAAAAGCTCATCGCCTGGGACCACAACCGCGACCTGCTGTTTCAGCGCGCCAGCACCGTGCTCGACGACCCCGCCGCCGCCAAGTACGTGTGGGGCATCGGCTACCACTGGTACGAAACCTGGACCACCAGCGCCATGCTCTTCGACAACGAGCGCCGCGTGAAGGAGGCCTTCCCGAACACCAACCTGATCTTCACCGAGGGCTGCGTGGAAAGCTTCGGCTTTGACCGCGTGAACGACTGGGCCCTGGGCGAGCGCTACGGCGCCTCGATGATTGGCGACTTCAACGCCGGCACCGTGGGCTGGACGGACTGGAACGTGCTGCTCGACGAAACCGGGGGCCCCAACCACGTGGGCAACTTCTGCTTCGCCCCCGTCATTGCCGACACCAAGGCCGGCAAGCTCATCTACACCAACGCCTACTACTACATCGGCCACTTCTCGAAGTTCGTGCGGCCCGGCGCCAAGCGCGTCACCAGCTCCTCGAACCGCGACTGGCTGCAAACCACCGCCTTCCGCAACCCCGACGGCAAGCTAGCCGTGGTGGTGATGAATAGCAGCGATAAAAAGCAAGACTTCCAGCTGTGGATGAACGGCCAGGCTGCCCCCACCACCAGCCTGCCCCACTCGATGATGACGTTCGTGGTGGACTAAAAACCCTTCGTTAACACCGGGCGGCTGAAGCACTTCGGCCGCCCTATTTTTTTGCGCTGCCGATGGATTCTCTTATAAAGTGTGCCCGGCGCCTTGGCCGGGGCGGCTTGCTGGCGCTGGTGCTGCTGGCCTGCAGCCTGGGGGCCCGGGCGCAGGCCGCGGCGGGCCGGGTGGTGACGACCTACCTCGACTCGAAGCTGCTGCGCGGCAACCCCGGCGGCGAAAACCCGCGCCGCCGCGTGAGCGTGTACCTGCCCCCGGGCTACGACGAGCGCGCCGCGCGCCGCTACCCGGTGCTGTACTACCTGCACGGCTTCGCCTGGAACGACAGCCTGGTGATGCACGCCGACGGCCTGGCCGCGCTGCTCGACCAGGCCATTGCCGCCGGGCAAATCCGCCCGCTCATCGTGGTGGCGCCCAACGAGCAAACCCTGTTCCAGGGCAGCTTCTACGCCAACTCGGCCACCAACGGGCCCTGGGCCGACTTCACGGCCCGCGAGCTGGTGGCCTTCGTGGACCAGCGCTTCCGCACCCTGGCCCGGCCCGCGAGCCGGGGCCTGGCCGGGCACTCCATGGGCGGCAACGGCACGCTGCGGCTGGCCATGCAGTACCCGGGCACCTACGCCGCCGCCTACGCCCTCAGCCCCGCCTTCGCCGCGCCCCACGCCGAGTGGATGGCTGCGCCCGCGGGCCAGGCGGTGGCCGGCCGGTCCGCGTCGCGGGCCGCGCTGGGCAACGACTTCACCGCCGTGCGCCTCGTGGGCCAGGCCCGCGCGTATTCGCCCACGCCCGGCCGGGGCGCGTTTGGGGCGGCGCTGCCGTGGGCGGCCGGGGCCGACAGCCTGGCCCACCGCGACGCGGTGCTGGCCCAGTGGGGCGCCGCCTCGCCGTTCGCACTGGTGCCGACGCACCTGGCCAGCCTGCGCCAGCTCCGCGGCCTGGCCTTCGACTGGGGCGAGCAGGACCAGTTCCGGCACATTCCGGTGGCGTGCCGCATGCTCAGCACCCAACTTGCGGCCTACGGGGTGCCACATTCGGCCGAATCTTACGAAGGCAACCACGGCAACCACGTGATGGGCCGCGACGGCCGCCTCTACCAAAAGTTGCTGCCCTTTTTCAACCAGCGGCTGCAGTTCGAGTAGGGCCCCGGGCAGGGCCCAAACAATGCGTTTGGAGCAGCTCAGCCGTAGCGGAGCGCCGGCTAGGGCCCCGCTACGGCTTGCTTTTTGGGCCGCCAAAAGGGGTGCTTTTTTCTGTAATTCGGGGCCCCTGGTTTTGCGCTGCCGCCGCGCCGCTGGGGCCTCGGCTGAGAGAAAAGAAGGACGGTTTGTGAAAAAAAAGTGAGCAAAAGGCAATACTTTTTTGACCATTGCCGTTTAAGGCAGCTCAAACCCCGCACTCGGTTGGTGCGGGTTCGTTCACCAAATCCTTCATTCCCTTGAAAAAGCAACTCATTCTCCTCGCCCTGTTGTGCGTCGCCGGTAGCTACTCGGCCAGCGCCCAAACCACCACCACCACGACCCAGCAGACGACCACGCCCACGCCCGCTCCGGCCATGACCCCGGACCCCGCCGCGGCTCCTGCGCCGAGCACCACGACCACCACGGTAGAGTCGACCACCACGGACCCCAACGCCATTGTGGTGCCCAAGGATGCCAAAGTGAAAGGCAAGCGCAACAAAATGAAAGTGAAGCCGAAAGACTAGTTTTTAGTCGTTTCCATTCCGTTTGAAAGCCCCGCCGCAAGCACTTGCGACGGGGCTTTTTGCGGGGCGTTTCGGCGCCGGCTACCGCAGCAGGGCCCCCACTTGCGCCACCAGCACGGGCACGCTCAGGGCCCCCATGATGGCTACTACGGCCCAGCCGGCGGCCAGCATCCAGCGGGGGTGGCGGTAGGCGCCCATGAGGCGGCGGCTGGTGGCGGCCACCAGCACAATGCCCAGCGCAATGGGCAGAATTAGCCCGTTCACGGCCCCGGCAAATACCAGCAGTTGAGCGGGCTTGCCGACTGATACAAATATGCCGGTTGAGAGGACGATGAACACCGAAATGCAGGCCCGCTCGTGGCGGGCAAAAACGGGGTGGAACGTCTTGAAAAACGACACCGACGTGTAGGCCGCGCCCACCACCGACGAGATGGCCGCGCTCCACAAAATGATGCCGAAAATGCGGAAGCCCGCCTCGCCGGCCGCCGAGCGGAACACGCCCGCCGCGGGGTTGTCCTTGTCGAGCACCGCCCCGTGGCTGAGCACGCCCACGATGGCCAAAAACAGCACGAACCGCATGACGGTGGAAATGACGATGCCGCTGACGGCGCTGCGCGTGACCACATCCTGCTGCCCGGGCCCCTTGATGCCCGCGTCGAGCAGCCGGTGGGCCCCCGAGAACGTGATGTAGCCGCCCACCGTGCCGCCCACGATGGTGACGATGGCCGCCGCGCTGAGCTGGGCCGGCAGCACCGTGTGGTGCAGCGCCTGCAGCAGCGGCGGGTGCGCGCTAAAGGCAATGCCCAAGGTCAGTAAAATCTTCACCGTGCCCAGAATCTTGGTGAAGCCGTCGAGCATTTTGCCAATTTCCTGCACCCAAAACAGCGTGAGGGCCACCGCGCAGCTCACCAGGGCCCCGTGCTCGAAGCTCATGCCCGTGAGCACGTTCAGGCCCAGGCCGCAGCCGGCAATGTTGCCGATGTTGAAGGCAAAGCCGCCCAAAATCACCATCGCCGCCAGGAAGTAGCCCAGCCCCGGTAGCAGCCGGTTGGCCAGGTCTTGGGCCCGCAACTCGCTGACGGTGAGAATGCGCCAGGTATTGAGCTGGGCCCCCACATCCAGCACCACCGACACCAGAATCACGAACCCGAAGCTGGTGAGCAGCTGCTGAGTGAACACCGTTGTCTGCGTCAGAAACCCCGGCCCGATGGACGAGTTGGCCATCAGAAACGCCGCCCCCAGGCTGGCCCCGCCGAACCACCGCTTGCCCGCCGCCATCAGCGCGCGCCGCTGAAATCGGCCGCCAGGCGTACGCCCGCCTCGCCCAGGGCCCCGTGCAGCCGCTGGGCAAACGCCAGGGCGTGGGGCCCGTCGCCGTGCAAGCACACCGTATCGGCCCGGATGGCCACGTCGGGGCCCTGCTGGCTGCGCACCCGGCCCTCGCGCACCATGCGCAGCACCTGGGCCAGGGCAGTGTCGGCGTCGGTCACCATTGCGTCGGGCTGGCGGCGCGGGGTGAGGGTGCCGTTGGCCTGGTAGGTGCGGTCGGCGAATACTTCGTGGGCGGTGCGCAGCCCCAGCTGCTCGCCGGCTTTGGTTAATTCACTGCCCGCCAGGCCGTAGAGCACCAGCTCGGGCTGCACCCGGTGCACGGCTTCGGCAATGGCCTGGGCCAGGGCGGCGTTGGTGGCGGCCATGTTGTAGAGGGCCCCGTGGGGCTTGAGGTGGTGCAGCCGCCCGCCCTCGGCCCGCGCCACGGCCCCCAGGGCCCCCAGCTGGTACACCACCATGTCGAAGGCTTCTTCGGGCGAAATGGCCATGTCGCGCCGCCCGAAGCCTACCAAGTCGGGCAGCCCCGGGTGCACCCCCAGGGCCACGCCGTGCGCCAACGCGGCGCGCACGGTTTGCCGCATCACGCCCGGGTCGCCGGCGTGGAAGCCGCAGGCAATGTTGGCCGACGTCACAAACGGCAGCACGGCCGCGTCCTGCCCCAAGGTCCAGGCCCCGAAGCTCTCGCCCATGTCGCAGTTCAAATCAACGGAGTAAGTCATGGGCGCAATGATAAGCGCGGCACCGCTACGGCCGGGCAAGTTGCAGCCGAATGGCCCCCGGTAACGCCCGCAAGGCGCGCTCCTGCGCAAGGTACAGTGCCTGTGCCTCGACCAATGATACCTCCTGGAAGCGCAGCGCCTGGCCCGGGGCCGCCTGCGCCAGGGCCCCAAAATCGGCCGTGATGACCTGGGCCAGGCGCGGGTAGCCGCCGGTGGTTTGGCGGTCGGCCAGCAGCACGATGGGCTGGCCGCCGGCCGGCACCTGCACCGTGCCGTGCGTCACGGCGCTCGACAGCAACTCCGCGTCCGTCAGCCGCCGCAGCGCCGGGCCTTGCAGCCGGTAGCCCATGCGGTCGGCCGCCGCCGTGATGGCAAACGGCTCATCCCAAAACGCCCGCTGACTCGCCGCCGCAAACTGCCCGTACTCGGGCCCCCGCACGGCGCGGATGATGGGGCTGGGGCGCGGCACAGGACAGAGCTGGCGCCCCGGCGTCCAACTGGCCTGGGTTATAGTCACTCGGCTTTCAGCTAATTCTGCCGCGATTCGCTGGCCGGTGGGCAACGGCTGACCCACGGGCAGCAGGTCGCCGGCTTGCAGGGCGCGGCCGTGCCAGCCGCCCAGCCCGGCGCGTAGGTAGGTGGCGCGGCTGCCCAGCACCGGCGCTACGGCTATGCCGCCCGCCACCGCTAGATAGGCCCGGCAGCCTGCCCGGGGCGCGCCGAAGGCCAGCACGGCGCTGGCCGGGGCCCAGGTGGGCCGGTTCATTTTTACGGGCTGGCCGTCGAGGGTGGGGGAGAGGTCGGCCCCGGTGAGGGCCAACAGGGTGCCGGCGTCGAAGCGCAGGTGGGGGCCCCGGAGCGTGATTTCGAGGCCGGCCGCGCCGTCGGCGTTGCCCACCAGCAGGTTGGCCACGCGCAGGGCCCCGGCGTCCAGGGCGCCGCCCACCACCACGCCGGCGTGCTGGTAGCCGGGCCGGCCGAGGTCCTGTACGGTGGTGAGCAGGCCGGGGTGCAAAATGCTAAGGCTCATGCTGCTGGGTGCGGGCATATTCCGCTGCGCTGATGGGCACAAACCGCAGGCGCTGGCCGGCGCGCAGCCGGCTGGGCGCGGCCCACGCGGCGTCGAACAGCCGGAGCGGCGTGCGGCCGATAAGCTGCCAGCCGCCGGGCGTGGGCAGTGAGTAAATACCGGTCTGGGGCCCCGCGATGCCCACCGTGCCGGCCGGTACCAGCGGGCGCGGCTGGGCCAGCCGGGGCGTGGCCAGCCGCGCATCGAGCCCGCCCAGGTACGGGAAACCCGGCGCAAACCCAATCATGTGCACGAGGTATTCCGGGGCCGCGTGCCGGGCAATTACCTCGGCCGCCGACAGCCCGGCGTGGTGGGCTACAAACTCCAAATCCGGCCCAAATGCGTCCCCGTAGCACACCGGGATTTCTACCAAATCAGCTTCGGCGGCCACGGCCGGGGCCCCCGCGGCGGCCAGCATTTTGCGCAGCGTGGCGGCCACCGTTTCGTAGGGCGGGTGCCGGCCGCCGTCGCTCACCAGCCATGGGTCGTAGTACACGGTGAGGGTGGTGAACGCGGGTACGCACTCGCGCAGGCCCGTGAATGGGTGCTGCGCCAGGTGCGCGCCAAACGCCTGAATAGCCGCGTGCGTAACCGGGCTGATGCCCTCGCCAAACTGCACCACCACGGCCGCATCGCCCAGCGGGTACAGCTGCGCGGGGGCCCCGGGCGGCACAGAAACATCGTCGGGTTGCGGGCGCAGCATGGCTGGTTCTTGAGTAACCGCAAAGATGGTGTAGCCTGGACTCTGCGAGTCCGGGATTGTAGCGCGGTCTGTAGTGCGGACTTTGTAGTCCGCAGCGCTGAACGGTAATCGTTTAGCGATTACCGGCAGGACGAAGCGAGAGCCGCGGACTCGCAGAGTCCACGCTACATACCGTTCGGCCGCGTGAATTAGCATCTATGCTACAGGCCTTTAGCGCTCATGCCGCCGTCGGCGAGCAAGCACTGGCCGGTGATGTAGGAGGCGCCCGGCAGGCAGAGGAAGGCGACGGCAGCGGCAATTTCGGCGGGCTCGCCGGCGCGGCCGAGGGGGGTGCGGGCCACCACTTTCTGCAGGAACTCGGGCTGGGCCATCAGCGGCTCGGTGAGGGGCGTGCGGACGAACCAGGGCGCCACTGTATTCACCCGGATGCCGTCGGGGGCCCACTCCACGGCCAGGTTGCGGCCCAGCTGCTCCTCGGCGGCCTTGGTGAGGCTGTAAGGGGCCCCGGTGCCCACGTCGAAGCGCCCGGCCACCGAGCCCACGTTCACGATACTGGCGTGGGCCGACGCCTTCAGTAACGGGTGCGCGGCCCGGCACATCTCCATGGTGCTGAACAGGTTGACGCTGAACAGGCGCTGGTACTCAGCCGCTGAGTAGGCGTTGAAGGCCTTGCGCAGATTGGTGCCCACGTTGTTAATGAGCAAGTCGAGCCCCGGCCCGCGGGCCTGCACCGCGGCGAAGATGGCGGCGCGGCCGGCCTCGGTGCTCACGTCGGCGGCCACGCCGGCGGCGGGCAGGCCTTGGGCCGTCCAGGCGGCCACGGCGGCGGCCACTTCGGCGGCGTCGCGGGCCACTATCAGCACGTCGGCGCCCAAGGCCAGCAGCTCGTCGGCCACGGCCCAGCCGATGCCCTTGCTGCCGCCCGTGACCAGGGCCCGGCGGCCGGTTAAACTCCAGCGGTTCGTCATTTTCTCTCGTGGGTAATAAGGTGCAGGTGTGGCCCCTATACGGCCGGGGCCCCGGCCGGGCCGGGCACTTGCGCGGGCGGGGCGGCTCACGGCTTGGCAGTTTATTCGTTACCTTCCCCACAGCCAGCGGGTTAGGGCCCCAGCTTACCGGCCGTGGTATGCAGCCCGGCCGCCGCAACGGGGTCTTTGGGGCACCGCGCTCTTCCTTCGGCAATGGCCGGATCGCCCCGTTCTAATTCGAAGCCGCTGCGCCATAAATAAGAGTGGCCCGGCGACTGCAAAAGCCGCTGGGCCACCCCGTTCTAAACCACCTTTTTCCAACCCACATGAAAACTGCCCTGACCTTGATAACCGGCCTGGCTTTGGCGAGCTGGGGGCCCCCCGCCCGTGCCCAAACGGCCCCGGCCAAGCCGCCCCGGTCGGCCGCACCCGCCGCCGCGCCGCTCCCCAAAGTGACCGGCGCGGCTGCCCGCGAGCCCAGCGCGTACCAGGGCCCCCACGTGGTGAAGGACACCAAGGCGCTGGGCCAGAAGTTCATCCGAAACAGCCGCCCGGCCAACGCCCCCGTTGGTAGCAAACCCCGGCCGGTGAAGGAGGAATAAGGGCCCCGCCGGGGCCCTATTGCGTGAGCGTGAACGAGGCCATCTGCACGTCGCGCGAGTTGCTGCCCACCATTACTTGGAACTCGCCGGGCTCGGCCACGAATTTCAAGTCGTCGTTGTAGAACTTCAGGTCCTCCACCGTGAGGTGGAAGGTGAGCTGGCGGCTTTCGCCCTTTTTCAGCAGCACTTTCTGGAAGCTTTTCAGCTCCTGCACCGGGCGGGTGCTGGTGCCTACCACGTCGCGCAGGTACAGTTGCACCACTTCCTCACCGTCGGCTTGGCCGGTGTTCTGCACGGTCACGGCTACGTCGAGGGCCCCGGCCATGCCGATGCTGGCGGCGCTGAGCTTGGGCTTAGATACCGTGAACGTGGTGTAGCTCAGGCCGTAGCCGAAGGGGTAGAGCGGGTCGTTGGGCAGGTCGAGGTAGCGCGACTTGTACTTGTCGAGCAGCACGCCGGCGTAGGGGCGGCCGGTGCTCTTGTGGTTATAGTAGATCGGAATCTGGCCCACGGCGCGCGGAAACGTCATGGTGAGCTTGCCCGAGGGGTTGTAGCGGCCAAACAGCACGTCGGCCACCGCGTTGCCGGCCTGAGTGCCGCCAAACCAGGTTTCGAGCATGGCGCTGGCGTTTTGGTCTTCCCAGGGCAGTGTGAGGGGGCGGCCGTTGCAGAGCACCACCACCAGCGGCTTGCCGGTGGCCTTCAGGGCCTTGAGCAGGTCGAGCTGGCGGCCGGGCAGGCCAATGTCGGCGCGGCTGGCGGCCTCGCCGGTCATGCCTGAGCTTTCGCCCACCACGGCTACGATTACCTCGGCGGCCTGGGCGTTGCGCACGGCCTCGGCAATCTGCTCGTCGGCAGGCCGGGGGTCGGTGTTGAGCTGGGCCCCGTTCTCGTTGAGGCGCTTAATCATCTGGTCGTCCTCCGTCACGTTGGCCCCGTGCGCGTAGCTCACCCGGATGGTGCTGCCGCCCACGTTCTTGATGCCCTGCAGGATGGAAACCGCCTGCTTGCCGTCGCCGGCCCCGCTCCAGGAGCCGATCATGTCCAGGGGCCGGTCGGCCAGCGGGCCCACCACGGCAATGTTGGCCGTGTTTTTCAGCGGCAGCGTCTGGTTCTCATTTTTCAGCAGCACCAGGCTGCGGCGGGCCACGTCGCGGGCGGCCTGCACAAAGGCGGGCTGCATAAGCACCTGCTTGGCGCGGGCTTCGCTCACGCCGTGGTAGGGGTCGGTGAAGAGGCCCAGGCGGTACTTGGCCTCCAGCACGCGGCGGCAGGCCAGGTCCACGTCGGCCTGCTTCACGGTGCCGTCCTTGATGTTCTGGGCTAGGTTTTTCAGGAAAATTTCGCCCACCATGTCCATGTCGATGCCCGCGTTCAGGGCCAGCTCGCTCACCTTCTTGTCGTCGCCCAGGCCGTGGGCGCTCAGCTCGTTGATGGCCGTGTAGTCGGTGGCCACGAAGCCATTAAAGCCCCACTGCGTGCGCAGCAAGTCCGTCATCAGCCACTTGTTGGCCGTGGCCGGAATGCCGTTCACGTCGTTAAACGACGACATGACCGAGCCCACGCCGGCCTCCACGGCGGCGCGGTAGGGGGGCAGGTACTCGTTGTACATGCGCTGGCGGCTCATGTCGGTGGTGTTGTAGTCGCGGCCGGCCTCGGCGGCGCCGTACAGGGCAAAGTGCTTAAGGCAGGCCATCACGTTCTCGGGCCGGGTCATGTCGTTGGTGGGGCCCTGGTAGCCGTGCACCATGGCGCGGGCAATCTGGCTGCCCAGGTAGGGGTCTTCGCCGGCGCCCTCCATCACGCGGCCCCAGCGCGGGTCGCGGGCAATGTCCACCATCGGCGAGTACACCCAGTTGATGCCGTCGGCGGCGGCTTCTTGGCCCGCAATGTGGGCGCTGCGCTCAATGGCGGGCAGGTCCCAGGTGGCGGCCAGGCCCAGCGGCACCGGGAAGATGGTGCGGTGGCCGTGAATCACGTCGAAGCCCAGGATGAGCGGGATGTGCAGGCGCGACTGCTTCACGGCCATTTCCTGGAGCTTGCGGGCCGCCACCGGCGTAAAGGTGTTGAGCACGGCCCCCACCCGGCCCTGCTTGATGTTCTCGTCCACGCCCTGGCTCACCACGGGCCCCGTCACGGTGAAGCCGACGGACACGAGGTTGAGCTGGCCGATTTTCTCCTCGGGCGTCATTTTGCCCAGCAGGTTACTGACGAAGGCCGTCATCTTGGCGTCGGCCGCGGGCAGCGCGGTTTTGGGCGCGGCCGCCTGCTGGGCCGCCGCCGGCAGGGCCCCCAGGCCCAGCGTAAGTAAGAAAAGGGCCGCGCGAATACGGGTAGATTGGGTCATGGGTAAGAAGGGTAGGAGGATGTAAGTTGATGTCGTTATGTAGCGCGGACTTTGTAGTCCGCGGCTCTCGCTTCGTCCTCCCCAGTCGCCCAACGGTAATCGGCAGGACGAAGCGAAGGCCGCGGACTACAAAGTCCGCGCTACAGGTTTACGGCGCGTCTTGCACCTTGGTGGCGGGGCCGGTGCCGGCTTCGTTCACGGCTTCGATGGTGAAATAATAGGGCAAGTCCTTGTCCATGCCTTTGAAGTAGTAATCGGTTTGGCTGTGCACCAAAATGCTGTGGTAAAGCTTATTGGGCGCAATGCCGATGCGGATGTTGTAGGCGTAGGCGTCGCTGGCCGGGGCCCACTTCAGCCAGGCGCTGCGCTTGTCGTGCTCGGTGCGCAGCACCACAAACTCGCGCACCGCCGCCGGCTTGGGGCCCCCGGCGCTGCCGAACACCCGCAGCCCGCTCAGGGCAAACTTGCCGGTGGGCATGTGCACGTTTTCGAGCTTCAAATAACGCGCCTGCACGGCCTGCGGCAGCTCGATATAGTCGTGCGGCACGTCGGTTTTGTTGCGGCTCTTGTCCACCAGCATTTGCCATTTCTGGCCGTCGAGCGAGTACAACAGCTTGTACTGGTGGTAGATGCCGAGCTGCTTGCCCAAGAACTGCGCGTCCTGGTCGGCGTAGTTGATTTGCACGGCGCGCACGGTGCTCACCCGGCCGAGGTCGGTTTGGAACCACTCGCCGGGGCCCCCGGTGGCGGCGCTCCAGTAGGTTTTGATGCTCTCGTCCACCGCCAAGTTCGGGGCGTAGCCGCCGAGCGTGGACGAGGCCCGCACCGGCTTCTGGTAGTTGAGCAGCATCCAGCCGGTGAAGGTGCTCTTGAGGTGGTCGGCGGGGCCCGTGGGCAGGTAGTGCGGGTAGTCGCCAAAGTCGGTGTCGGTGTAGAGCACGCCGTCGGCGTCGAAGCCCGCGGGCCACAGGCCCAGCCGCCGCTCGAAGTTGTTCTTCACCGCCACCACCATTGTCGAAAGGTGCCAGTACGAGCCCCACACGTCCTGGAACGTGTTGCCGTGGCCCGCCCCGCGCGCAAAGCCACCGGGCTTGTAGGCAAACGGGTTGTGGGGCTGCGGCACGAAGGGCCCCAGCGGCTGGTCGGCCACCTGCACGCCGTCGGCGTAGCCGCTGAATTCGGTGCCCGGGGCCCCGTACTGCAGGTAGTACTTGCCGGCGTGCTTGGTCATCCAGGCGCCTTCCATGAACGGGTCAAGGAAGGTGTTGTCCAGGTATTCGCCGAAGCGCTGCCAGCCGAACTGCTTGTCGTTCAGCCCGAACATCTCCTTCTTCTCGCCGATGGGCTGGAAGGTTTTGCGGCTGATCTGCTGGCCGTAGAGCGGGTAGGTGTTCGAGCTGCCCCAGTACAGGTACAGCTTGCCGTCGGTATCGAGGAAGAAATCCGGGTCCCAGGCCCCTACTTGGAACGGGTACACGGCGTGCTTCCACTGGTTGTGCAGCGGGTCGGTGCTCATCCAGAGCGGGAAGTTTTTTTCCTGCGTCGAGCCGAACACCAGCAGCGTGTCGCCCACGGCGCACACGGCCGGCGCGCACAGGTCGTCGTAGGTTTTCAGCCCCGGCGGAATGAAGGTGCGCTCGATGAACTGCCAGTCGTACAGGTCTTTGCTGTGCCAGTAGCCGCGCTGGTTGGTCGAGAACAAGTAGTACGTGCCCTTGAAGAGCGTAATCACCGGGTCGGCCGTGGCGCGGTGCCGCCCCGCGGTTGAGAAGTTCGGGATGGGCGTGTAGCCGTAGTCCAGGTTCAGCGGGTTGCAGTAGGTGCGGCGCGGGGGCCCCGGCTGGGCGCGGGCGGCCCCGGCGGCCAGCAGGCAAAGGAGCAGGAAACGGAGGTGACGCATGGCGGCCTACTTGGGCAGGGGCTTCAATTCCGGGCTTTCGAAGCCCAGCTTGGTGAGGCCGCGCTGCACCTCCGGGGCGCTCATGAAGAGCTTCCAGAGCAGGCCGGTGCGCTGGTTCTCAATCATGGCCACGATGGGGCCCTGGTCGATGGCCAGGTACGACTTGGCGTACCAGTTGTGCTCCTCGCTGTAGGCGTCCACGAAGCCGTAGGGGCCCCAAATTTTGTCGCCCAAGTCGTTGTAGAAGTGCTTGAGGGCCAGCATCGATTCGGCCGGCGCGTAGGGCATGGCCGACAGCGCCGCGGTGGGCGAAATCACGCCCAGGTCTTCGGTGGGCGAGTGGGCGGCGTAGCCCTGGTAACTATCTGATGCCGTGAGGCCCCAGGCGTTGGGGCCGTAGCCTTTGTAGTGCTTGGGGTTGGCCACGCAGTAGGCGCGGTTGATGAGCGTGTGGCGCTGGTTCTGAGCCCAGTAGTCGGCGTGCGCGTCCTTCAGGCCGTGGGGGTTGATGCCCAAAAACGAGTAGTGCGAGAAGAACAAGGGGCCCCCCAGCTCGGGGCCCAGCGGCAGCTGCTGGCCGTAGTAGGTTTTGCCGTTCAGGTAGTCGGGGCCGCTGGCCCAGCCCTGGTCGTACACCGCCTTGTCGATGGCGTAGCGGGGCGAGCCGGCGGCCAGCACGTAGGTTACCAGGGCCTCGTTCCAGCCGTGGAGCTGGTGGTTCATGCTCCAGCCGTTGTTGGGGCTCCAGTGCCAGTACAGCACGTTTTGGCCCTGCGTGAACCAGTTCCACTCCACGCCCTCCCACATCCAGAGTACCTTGTTGCGCACGTTGCTTTCGTCGGGCGTGTCCTTCGTAAAGTACTGGCGGGCGCAGAGCAGGCCCTCGTACAGAAACGACGTTTCTACGATGTCGGCCCCGTCGTCTTTCGGGCTGAAGCGGATGGTGTGGCCCGTGGCGCCGTCGTACCAGTGCGGAAACGCGCCGTGGTACTGGTCGGCCTTCCACAGGAAATTCACGATTTTGCTCACCCGCGCCGCCGCCTGGGCCCGCGTGATCCAGCCGCGCTCGGCGGCCACGATGATGGCCATCAGGCCGAAGCCCGTGCCGCCGGTCGTCACCACCTCGTCGCCGTAGTCGTACGATTTGTTGCTGCGCTCGCGCGCCATGCCGCTCACCGGGTGCCCAAAGTCCCAGAAGTACCGGAACGTTTGGCGCTGCACCTGGTCGAGCAGCTGCTCGTCGGTGAGGTTGCGCGGCCGCTGCCGGGCATCAAAAGCCGCGGTTTTAGTGGGGGTTTTAGCTGCCGGCTTGGCCGGAACGGGCGCCTTTTGAGCTAGCCCAACGGCCGGTACCAAGCCGCTGATTACAAGAGAAAAAAGCCAATGTTTCATGCGAAAGAAGAAAGGGCTAGTTGAGCGTGACGGGCAGCGTGAGGGGCCCCGCGCCGCCGGTGAGGCGCACGGTGTAGTCGCCGGCCGGGGCGGTGGCGCCCAGGGGCACCGTGTACTGGCCTGCGGCCTGCGGCAGGTTGGCCCAGGGCGTTTCCACCACGGTGCCGTCAGCGGCTTCCAGGGTGAGAGTGTAGGGGCCGGCGGCGGCCAGGGCCACAGCCAGCGGGTAGGCTTTTTGGTCGGGGTGCTTCAGCAGGTCGTAGCGGCCGGAGCGGGCCTCGGGCACGGCCAGGTAGAAGCCCGCCGCATAGCTGGGGGCCCCCATGCCGGCCCGCTGCAAGCCGGTTTGCAACTCGGGTATTTTCGTGCCCAGCTGCCAGAGCAAGCCGCTGCGGTAGTTCTCAATCATGGCCACAATGGGGCCCTGGTCGATGGCCAGAAAATCCTGCCCCACCCAGCCCCGCGACGGGTTGTAGGCATCGCGCGGGCCGTACTCGCCGATGAGCTTAGTGGCCAGCGAGCCGTAGTAGTTGCGCAGCGCCTGCATGGCGTAGTAGGGTGCGTAGGGGAACGACGAGAGCGCCGCCGTGGGCGACACCGTGCCGTTGTCGGCCGAGGGCTGGTGGGCCTTGTAGCCGTCGGGGTCGTCGGAGGCGGTGAGGCCCCAGAGGCCGGCCGAGTAGCCGTTGGCCTTGGGGGCGGTGTAGAGGCAGTAAGCGCGGTTGATGAGCGTATGGCTGACGTTTTGCTGCCAGTAGTTGGCGTACTGGTCCTGCATCCGGCGCGGGTCGAGGCTGAGGAACGAGTAGTGCGCGAAGAACAGCGGCCCGCCGTAGAAGGGCCCCAGCGGCAGCTTGTAGCCCTCGCTCACGAGGCCCGCGCCCAGGCCGATGCCCACCCACGTGGCCTGGTACACGGCCGGCGCAATGGCGTGCGTGGGCGAGCCCAGAGCCAGCACGTAGGTTATCAGCGCCTCGTTCCAGCCGCGAATTGGCAGGTTCATGGCCCACTGCGCCGTGGGGCTCCAGTGCCAGTACAGCAGGCCGTCGCCGCGGCTAGCGTACCAGTTCCACTCCACCGATTCCCAGAGCCGGGTGATGGTTTGGCGCAGGGCGGTTTCCTCGGGCCCCCCGCCGTCGTAGTAAGCGCGGGCCACCAGCAGGCCGTTGACCAAGTAGGAAGTTTCCACCAAATCGCCGCCGTTGTCCTGGGCGCTGAACGGAATGACGGCCCCCGTGCTGCCGTTCAGCCAGTGCGGCCAGGCCCCGTGGAAGCGGTCGGCCTTGGCCAAAAAATCGCAGATTTTCTGGGTGCGGGCCACGGCATCGGCGCGGGCCAGCCAGCCGCGGCTCGCGCCCACCACCAGCGCCTGCACCCCAAAGCCAGTGCCGCCGCTCGTCACGATTTCGCCCGACGTGTTCCGCTCGCGCGCCATCCCGCTGATGGGGTGGCCCCCCTCGTAGAAGTAGCGCAGCGTGCCTTGCTGCACTTTATCCAGCAGCAGGCGGTCGGCGGTGGGGTCGGTCACGGTGGGGGTGGCCGGCGCGGTGGGCGGCGGGGTGGGAGCCACCGGGGCGGCGTCGGGCGTTTTCTGGCACGCGCCGGCGGCGGTTAGGGCCCCCACGGCGGCGCCCAGCAAGAGCCGCCGAAAGAATTTGCGCGGGAAGATCAAGGCTGAATGGAAAGGCGATAAAAAAACCTGGGGCCCGTGGGGGCCCCAGGTTAAGGAAAAAAGCAGCGGTTAGTAGCCGGGGTTCTGCGTCAGCTTGCCGCCGCTGAGCGTGATTTGGCTCAGCGGGATGGGCATCAGCTCGTTCTTGCCGTCCACGAAGCTTTTGCCGGCGGCGCGCAGCACGGTGCCGGCGCGGCCCTGGCGCACCAGGTCGAAGAACCGGTCGCCGTACTCCAGGGCCAGCTCTACGCGGCGCTCCTTCCAAATGGCCTGGCGCAGCGCGTCTTGCGACAGCCCGCTGGCCAGCGGGGCCAGCCCGGCCCGCACCCGGATGCGGTTCACGGCCGTCAAAGCCTTAGCGCTCTGGCCCAGCTCGTTGGCGGCCTCGGCATTGATGAGCAGCACCTCGCCCAGGCGCAGCACCCGGATGTTCTGGTCGGCGCCGTAGCCGCAGTCCTTGGGGTACGAGTTGGGCACGTAGGCCTTCATGTTGTAGCGCAGGTTCGAGGCCTGCGGGTCAATCTTGTCGCCGTCGGGCGTGGTGGAGCCGCGCAGCAGAATGGTGCCCAGCTTGCGGCTGTCGCCGGCTTCAAACGCATTCTCCAGGTCGGCGGTGGGGTTGAAAAAGCCCCAGCCGAACTGCGGGCGCACGCCCTGCACCTGGGCCCACTGGTTGTTCGAGGCCCCGCAGTTGCCCACCAGGGTTTGCGACTGAATCTCGAAAATCGACTCGCTGCCGTTTTCGCCCGGGATGCGGAACATCTTGTAGAAGTCCGGCGCCAGCGAGTAGTTCAGGGCCAGCACCTGGTCGGAGGCGCTCAGCGCGTCGGCCCAGTTTTTCTGGTACATTTTCACTTTCGAGAGCAACGCCAGCGCGGCGCCCTTGGTGGCGCGGCCCTGGTCGGCGGCCGAGTACGAGGCGGGCAGCACGGCGGCGGCGGCCGTCAGGTCGCTCACAATGGCGGCGTACACGTCGGCCTTGGGGGCCCGGGCGGGGTTCAGCTCGTCGGGCGTTTCGGCCGGCTTGAGGCTCAGGGGCACGTCGCCGAAGGCCCGCACCAGGTTGAAGTACTGCAAGGCGCGCACAAACTGGGCCTCGGCCACGTAGCGGGCCTTCAGCGTGGCGTCCATCGAGCTGATGCCGGGCACGTTCTGAATCACCTGGTTGCACACGTTGATGCCCTGGTACTGGCCGGTCCAGTAGCCCTCCACGGCCCCGGCCGTGGAGGTGAAGCGGAAGAACACGAACTCGTTCAGGAACTCGGCGTCGCCCGCCACGCTGCCTTTCTCGGCGTCGTCCGAGGTCAGCGTCGTCACGGCCAGCCAGTTGAAGGCCGTCAGGTTCCACTCGCGCAGCTTGCCGTACACGGCGTTGATGGCCAGCGTGGCGTCGGCCTGGGTTTGGAAGAACTGCTCCACCTTGGGCTGCCCCTGGGGGTCCACGTCGAGGTACTTCGAGCACGACGACGCGGCTCCCGCCAGCAGGCCCAAGCCCAGCAACGCCGGCGCGGTGCGCCGGAATAGAAACGATACTTGCTTTTTCATGTGAATAGATGGGCTAAAATGTTAAAAACCAACGTTAATGCCAATGTTGTAAGTTGCCGACAGTGGGTACACGTTCAGGTCGATGCCCGCGTTGGTGGGGGCCCCGCCCACCTCGGGCGTAAAGCCCGAGTACTTGGTCAGCGTCAGGGGGTTCTGGGCGTTGGCGTACAGGCGCAGCGTCTGGGTGTGCAGGGGCCCGGTCACCGTTTTGGGGAAGTTGTAGCCCAACTGCACGTTGCGCAGGCGGATGTAGTCGGCCTTCTCGATGTAGTAGGAGCTCACGTCGAGGTTGGTGCCCGAGAGGTTGGCCGAGGGGGCCGAGTTGGTCGAGCCCGCGCCCGTCCAGCGCGTGTTGTAGAACTCCTTGGTGAAGTTCTCGTTGCCGTAGCGCACTTCGCGCAAGCCGTTGAGCACCTCCACGCCGCCCACGCCCTGGATGTCAATCTGCAAATCGAAGCCTTTATAGCGGAAGTTGGTGTTCACGCCGTAGGTGAAGCGCGGGTTGGGGTTGCCGAGCATCACCTTGTCGCGGTTGTCAATCACGCCGTCGCCGTTCACGTCGCGGTAGCGCAGGTCGCCAGCCTTGGCACCGGGCTGGGCCGAGCCGGTCACGTCTGCCGCGGTCTGGAACACGCCCGCCACTTCGTAGCCATAAAAAGCGCCCAGCGGGGCCCCAATCTGCGACACCGTGGCCAGGTAGCCGGCCACTGGCAGCGAGCCGGCAAACAGCGGGGCCCCACCCGCCGTCGAGAGCACCTTGTTTTGGTTGTATGCCCCGGTCAGGCCCAGGTTGTAGCTGAAGTCGCCGGTGGCGGTGGGGGCCCAGCGCAGGGCCACTTCCACGCCCTGGTTCTGGAAGCTGGCGCTGTTGGAGAGGAAGCCGCCGCTGTTGGTGTAGCCGGGCGAAATCAGCACCGGCACCGGAAACACGGCGTCGATGGTGCGGCGGTTGTAGTAGTCAAACTCGGCCGTCAGCTTGTTGTCCAGGAAGCGCATTTCCACGCCGCCGTCGGCTTCGCGCACGTTTTCCCAACGCAGCTGGGGAGCGGCGCGGGTGCCCACGGTGGCCCCGGGGTAAAATTGCCCGTTGAAGAACGTGCCGTAGCCTGCCCCAAAATCAACCAGCTGGGTGGCAATGTTGCTGCCCGAGAGCTGGCTGTTGCCGAGCACGCCGTAGCTGCCCCGCAATTTCAGGAACGAGAAAATAGAGCTGTTGGCCATGAACGACTCGTCCGACACCACCCAGCCCAGGCCCACCGAGGGGAAGTTGCCGTAGCGCTCGGAGTAGCGGCTCGAGCCGTCGCGCCGGAAGCTGGCCGTCAGCAAGTAGCGCCCCTTGTAGGCGTAGTTGACGCGGGCAAACACCGAGAACAGCTTGTACAGGTCGATGGGGTTGGTGAGCGAAGCCGTGTTCTGGGTGCCCAGCCCGAAGTAGTAGAAGTCCGACGTGGGGGCC
The DNA here is from genome assembly GCF_006439025.1 of Hymenobacter nivis. Classification (GTDB taxonomy): domain Bacteria; phylum Bacteroidota; class Bacteroidia; order Cytophagales; family Hymenobacteraceae; genus Hymenobacter; species Hymenobacter nivis_A. The sequence continues at coordinate 134,409 of NZ_RCYZ01000005.1, read as the reverse complement.
TGCACCCCGTTGATGGAGCCGTTGATTTCTTCGGTGCGGTAGCGCAGGGCCGTGGTGCCGCCCAGCACCGTCAGGTGGTGGTCGGTGCCAAACGAGCGGTCGTAGGTGAGGGTGTTCTCCCACTGGATCTGGCTGTTCTGCCCGTTGCCCTTGCGCAGCGTGTTGCCCCGGTACACCTGCACGGTGGTCAGCGAGTCGGCCTTCAGGTAGTTATAAAACTTGGTGCTGCCGTAGTTGATGCCCACGCTGGTGCGGAACGTGAAGTACTGCAGGAAGTTGAACGAGGCAAACACGCTGCTCACCAGGTTCTGGCGCTGCGACTGCTGGTTGTAGTAGTCGAGCGTGCCCTGGGGGTTCGAGAAGCTGCCGAGGCCCGTGCCGATCAGGCCCGGGTCGCCGTAGCGCCCGCTGGGCAGAAACGGCTGCACCACCGGCGGCGCCACGTAGCCCTGGTAGAAGATGTCACTCGGCACATCGGTCGATTTCACGTTGGAAAACAGCACGTTGTAGCCCAGCTTGATGTGGTCGGTAGCACTGAAGTCCGTTTGCAGGCGCGCCGTGATGCGCTCAAAATCGTTCTTCTTGATGATGCCCTGCTGCTTGAGGTACGAGCCGCTGAAGGCGTATGAAATCTTGTCCGAGCCCCCGCTCAGGCTGAGCTGGTGGTTGGTAATGAGGGCCTTGCGCGAGAGCTGGTTGAACCAGTCCGTCGAGGGCAGGTCGGTGGCCAGGTTGCTGCTGGCCGGGGCCCCCTGCAGGGCGTTCTTCTCGTTATAAAGCGTGGCGTACTCCGAGGCGTTGGCCATCTCCACCTTGTTCGTCACGCTTTGCACGCCCACGAAGCCGTTGTAGTTGATGCGCGGGGCCCCCGACTGGCCGCGCCGGGTGGTCACCAGAATCACGCCGTTGGCGGCCTGAATGCCGTAGATGGACGCGCTGGCCGCGTCCTTCAGCACCTCAATCGAGGCAATGTCGTCCTGGTTGAGGAAGCTCAAATCGGCCCCCTGCGGCAGAAACGTGCCGTCGACCACGTACAGCGGCGACACGCCTCCGATGGAGCCCGTGCCGCGCACCCGAATTTGCGGGGCCCCGCCCGGCGTGCCCGAGTTGGTGATCTGCACGCCCGAAACCTTGCCTTGCAGCGAGCTGACCGGGTTTTGCGACGACTGGTTCACCAGCTCGGCGCCTTTCACCGAAGCAATGGCCCCGGTTACTTCGCGCTTCACCTGGGTGCCGTAGCCCACCACCACCACGTCGTTCAGCGTTTGCGAGGCCGCGGCCTCAAACTTCACGTCCACCGTAGTGCGGCCGTTGAGCGGCACTTCCTGGGCCGTGTAGCCCACGAAGCTGAACACCAGCGTGGCCCCCGTGGGCGCGTTGATGGTGTAAGTGCCGTCGGCCCCGGTGGCGGTGCCCACGCTGGTGCCCTTCACGATGACGTTCACGCCGGGCAGGGCCTCGCCCTTCTCGTCTACCACGCGGCCCGTTACGGGCGCGTCGGCGGCGGGGCGCAGCACAATGCCCTCAGCCGTAAGGGTGTAGCGGATGCGCAGCGGCTCGAGCAGCGCCACCAGCACCTCGCCCAGCGGCTGGCCCGCGGCCTTGAGGCTCACGTGGCGGCCGGCCCCGATGAGCTGGCGGCTGTACTGGAAGCGCGCATCGGTCTGCTTCTCGATGTCGGCCAGCACGGTGTACACCGTGGCGTCCTGGGCGTTGAGGGTAACGGCCTGCTTGAGCGACGGTTGTGCGGCCGTCGGGTTGGCCATGGCCATGCTGCTGAGCAGCGTAATGCACAGCGGCTGAAGCAGCGCAGCGCGTTTGAGAGAGGGCAGGGCCGGCGAAAAAAGTAGCCTTGGTTGCATAGGGAAAAAGAAAAAGTGAATCGGTGGGCAAAGCCGCTAAGCGGCGCAAAAAGCAGGGCGGGCCGCCTCCGGAAGCGGCGGGCACCGGGCCGGCCGGGGCCTGGCGTGCAAACGATTGCAGTGAATATACATCATTTAAAGAAGATTATATTGGCTGGCAGCCGGCTGAGTGGAAGGTGATTTCCGCATCGGCCTGGGTGTAGGTGGCGCCCGTGGCCAGGCACAGCGCGTCGAGCTTGGCAAAGAGCGAGGCCTGGCCGTGCAAATTCAGGTTCACGGTGCAGCCCGCCACCGCCGCGGGCCGGTAGCGGATGGGCACGCCGTAGGCCGCTTGCAGGGCTCCCAGCACCTCGGCCACCGGCCGGTTGTCGTAGGCAAAGGGCTGCGGGGCCAGCTGGGCGGGCTGGGGCACCAGCTCGCGGCGCAGCTGCTGCCGTTTTGGCGCGTACACGGCCTGCTGGTTGGGCAGCAGCACCAGGGGCGCGGCCGGGGCCCCCGGGGCAGCGGTGGCGGCTGGGGCCTCCGGGGCAGTTGCCAGCGGCTGCACCCGCACGCGGCCCGTGCGCACCTGCACCACGGTTTCGGCCTGCTGCGGGTAGGCCCGCACCCGGAAGCTGGTGCCCAGCACGCGGGTTTCTAAATCAGTAGTAAGCACCCGGAAGGGGTGGGCCGCGTCGTGCGCCACCCGGAAAAATGCCTCCCCGCGCAGGTACACTGCCCGCTGCCCGCCGGCAAAGCCGGGGCGGTAGCGCAGCCGGCTGCCGGGCTCCAGGGCCACGGCGCTGCCGTCGGGCAGCAGCACCTGCTGGGTGCGGGCCGTGGCGTTGGCGCGCTCCTGCCAGGCCACCGGGGCCCCGGCGGGGCGCGGCCGGGGGGCCAGCAGGCCGCTGCCCACCCCCAGGCCCACGGCCACGGCCGCCGCGGCCAGCCAGTGCCAGCCGCTGGGGGCCCCGGCGGCCGGCCGCGCCGCTACCAGCGGGGCGGGCCGCAACCGTTGCCACAGCCGGCGGCGCAACGCTTCGCGCTCGTCCGCGGCCAGAACGGGCTCCGGGCCGTCGGGCTGGGCGGCGTACCAAGCCTCCACGGCCCGCGTTTCGGCGGGCGTGCAGGCCCCTTGGCGGTAGCGATGCAGCAGGGCTTGGAGGGCGGGGTCGGTCATGGGGAGCGGCCGGCGGGGCCGGGTTCGTGCTAGTAAGTCGGGGAAACGTGCCATACCCCTGGCCACCCCGCAAAAAAAAATATTGGCGGCCCCCGCCCGGGGCCCCACCGAAGCCCCCGGCCGGGGCCCCGGGGCGCGGCTCAGGCCCCCGCGCGCCGGGGCCCTAGCAGCACCACCACAGCGCCAGCAGCACGAAGTCGCGCAGGCTCACGCGCAGCAGCTTGAGGGCGCGGGTGAGGTGGTACTCCACGGTTTTGGGCGAGAGGTTGAGGCGGCTGGCGATTTCCGGCACCGAGCGGTGCTCGAAGCGGCTGAGCCGGAACACGGCCTGGGTGTGGGCCGGCAGCTGGAGCAGGCCGTCCAGCAGCGCGGCCGACAAGTCGCTGGCTGCCAACGATTGCTCGGTGCTGCTGTCGGCCTCAGGGGCGTGGGCGCGTTGGTGGTCGAGGTAGTGGGTGTAGGCCAGGCGGGCGCGCAGCGCGTCGATGGTGCGGAAGCGGGCCGCGCCCAGTAGGTAGCTTTTCAGGTGCTCGATGGCCAGCTGGGCCCGCCGCTGCCAGAGGGCGGCCAGCACGTCGTGCACCACTTCCTCGGCCAGCTCGGCGGCCCCCAGCTTGCGGTAGGCCGCCGCGTAAAGCTCGTACCAGTACCGCTCGTAGATCTCGGCAAAGGCCGCCTCGGCCCCACTGCCGCCCAGCGCCTGCACCAGGGCCGCGTCGTCGTGGCCGGCCAGGGGCCGGGGCACGCGGGGCGCAGACGAAGCGAACAGGGGCATACGCAAGCAGGGAAATCGGCCGCAATTGCGCTACCGAAACTGGAACAAAAGAAACCGAATTATTTCGCCTAACCGCCCAAGCTCCACCGCCGATGTGGTTGATTTGTCGAAAATAATGGTAGAATAATGAGTGGGCGCTGAATAAAAGTGCCCGCCCGCGCCCCAAGGCGCGGCGGGCATTACTTACGAAAGAATAAAGGTTCTGGGCAGACTTACTTCTTCCTGCGCTAACGATCTCACAATTCGATTCGGCCCACTCTCCGGTTTGGCCCGCGCCAAGCCATGCACCTGCTTAGGTATGGCCTAAAACAAAAAGGTGTCTTGGCGCACACCGCTAGCCCTAGCGCACAATTAGTTTTTGGGCAATGCGCTGGCCATCGGCGGTGCGTAACACCAGCTGGTAAAGGCCAGTCTTCGCTTCTTCAAGCTGCACAGGTACTTGGTTGGGGCCCGCATGCAGTTGCACTTCCTGCTCGTGCACCGTGCGACCGAGCTGGTCCACCAGGGTTAGGGTGCTGGCCTGTGCCTGGGGGGCCGTGTATGCCAGCGTGAACCGGCCGGCGGTTACCGGGTTCGGGTAGGGTTGCAAAACGAACACTGGTCTTGGGCTAGCCATGCCTTTTGCAGCCAGGGCCCCGCGGCTACTAGCTGCCGGCAGCACTTCCACCGCGGATAGCTTGGCTTGGTCGCGGCCACCGCTCAGGTACGGCACCTGCAAATCGAGGTTGAGTAGCCCATCAGTCACATTTACAACGAATGTTTCGGTAGTGGCGGTGAGAGGGCCAACCTTGGCAACAATGTCGAAATTGGTGCGCACGGTCGTGTTCTCCAAGACGATGTTAAATACCCGCTGACCGGCCTGGGTCCAATAAGTTTCGGCGAAGTGCAAAACCACGCGATAGGCGCCATTGGCTACCGGCACCGCATAGCTAAGTTGGCCGTTTGTGCTATACCGCTCGCTCTGATACAGGGCGTCGTCATCGGTGCCGGCAATGGCAGCTGCAGTTGTTGCGGTGGCGCTAGCTGCCGCGAAGTACTGGTCGGCGGCAAAGGCATCACGCGAGGTTGTCAGGGCGGGGCCCCCGGCATTCAAGCGCACGGGGCCGGCAATGATGGGTATAACTTCCACCGCGGAGAGCTTGGCCTGGTCGCGGCCGCCGCTCAGGTACGGCACCCGCAAGTCCAGGTTCAAAAAGCCATCGGTTACGTTTACAGCGAATGTTTCGGTAGTTGCGGTGAGAGGGCCAACTTTGGCGACGATGTCGAAATTGGTGCGCACCGTGGTGCCTTCTAGCTCGATGTTAAATACGCGTTGACCGGGCTGGGTCCAGTACGTTTCGGCAAAGTGCAGTACCACTGTGTACCGGCCGTTGGCCACGGGCACGGCGTAACCGAGTTGGCCGTTCGTGCTGTACCGCTCGCTCTGATAGAGGGCGTCATCGTCGGTGCCGGCAATGGCGGCCGTGACACGGGCCGTGGAGCTGGAAGCCGAGAAATACTGGTCGGCAGCAAACTGCCCCCGGCTCGTGCTAAGGCCCCCGCCACCGGCGTTAAAGCGACGCACAATCCCAGGCGCTGGCAAGGGTTGGTTCAGCCGCACGCTCACCAATTGGTTAACGCCGTCGTACGCGGTAGCCAAAAAATCTAGTGTATTGTCACCGTTCAAGTCGCTCACAGCTACGCCGCTGTTACTTAATTGGCCATCCAGTGCTACGGCTTGTCCGCTGCTGAAAGTGCCTGCGCCATTGTTGAGACGCACGGTGAGCGTCGCAGAATTATTGCCTCCCGTTAGCAAATCCAAGTCGCCGTCGCCGTCAACGTCGCCAACTGCCATGTCGTAGCTATTGGCCGCTATCTGCTGGCCGTTGCTAAACTGGCCAAGGCCATTGTTCAGGTACACGCTCACCGTGCCCCCAGCCGTTAGCAGGTCTAAATCCCCGTCGCCGTCAATGTCGCCGAAGTGGGGTTCGCCCGGCGCACCAATCTCAAAACCGCCAGTGAAAACGCCCTGTCCGTTATTGAGCCGGACACTGCCCACCGTAGCTAAATCCAAATCCCCGTCGTTGTCTACGTCACCCAACGTTACCCGGTAGGGAGTGTTGGCCGCCACCGACGACCGGTACGTGAAGCTTCCGGCTCCATTGTTTAGGTACACCTCCGCCCCCGGCTCGCCCTGCACGTGCACGTCAACCACGTCCAGGTCGCCATCGGCGTCTACATCGCCCAGCGCAAGCTGCTGCGTGAACCTACCTGCCCTGAATACTTGGCCACTGCTAAAAATGCCGGCCCCATCGTTGAAAAGAACGCGTACATCGCTCTCAAGGCTAGGATTAAGCGACTGAATAGCAAGCAAATCCAAGTCGCCGTCACTGTCCAGGTCGCCCAGCACAGTGCCGCCTACGGTGGGTTGCGGGCCGGGGGTGAAGCTCCCGCTTCCATCGTTGAGGCGTATGCCACCGTCACTTACAAAGTCCAGGTCTCCATCCCCATCTATATCGCCTGTGGCTATTGGATTGTAGGAGGAACTAAGGCTTGCTAAGACGCTGGCTGCTGGGGTAAAAGTACCCGAACTTGGAGCGGTAGCCGCGTTGAACTGAAATACTTGCGGTTGCGCTACGGATTGGCCATTAATGTTTTGCACACCGATAGTGACGGTGGCGTACACGGTTTCGCCCGCTTTGAAGTCTGTGGCAGGTTCGAAGGTGAGTGTGTTGCCCTTCACCGTGGTTGTGCCCGCTTTGCGGCCCCCGGCTTGCTGGCTAAACACGCGCACGGCCTGCTGCGTGGCAAGCGTGCTGCCAAGCGGTTGGCTAAAGGTGGCCGCTACCGTAGTTGCGCGCGGCGCGGCGGGGGCATTGTGAGTGGGCAACAAAGCCGTAAGGGTGGGGCCCTGGGCTTGGGCCACGGTACTTAAGCCAAGCAGTAAGCCCGTGCTTAGAAAACGGGCCGTCCAAGCTGCTGATCTCCCAGCCATCGTGTGCGATAAATGGGTAGAGACGAAAGACATAGCGTAACAAGAATGAGAGTGGAAAAGAAGGAGGATCAGCCTCGTTTTACCAACACGTTCGCTTCCTGCCGAGGTGATGTAAATATAATAATACGATTAATAAAATATAATTAATCAGGCAAACTATTCTGCTAGTGATTCAATCCACCTGCTTCAAACTGTTTGCTGAGCTGCTGAATGGCGGGACCCACTAATTTTTTGCCGAAAGCCCTCCTGGGTGCCCTGCATTGGCCTCAAGCCTTTGGCGGGCCTACCTCCTTAAATATTAACGCTTTTGCAGCTCGATGCGGTTCACGCTCCGGCCCAGCCCGCGCCAACCCATGCTGGGTTGCCCGGGCGTCGTTTCTAGGTAAAAATAGCCTTGCAATATCCCCAGGTCCATTAGGAACCGCTCGTCTGCATCCGGCGGATACGAGCCAACCGGCCGGTTGAAGTCAAGCGCGAATAGGGCCTGGGGCCCCAGGTGTGTTTGAGCATAATCGGAGGTAACGCGAAGGGAGATATACACCGGGAATGTTTTGCCGTTGTACTGCAAGATGCCCTCAAACTCGCCGTATTGCGGGTCGCGCGGGGTGGAGCGTGAAGTCAGAGCCGGCTCCAGGTTTAGTATGGCAAAATTTTGAAAAACAGTGTCTTTAGTTACGGCTGCGCTGATTTGAGGGGAGACATTATTTAGGCGCATAACGGCGACGCGGCGCAGGTCCCACGTCCCCGTTAGCTGGGGCTTCAGCTGCTGCATGAGGGTGATGCCTTCCTGCCGATAGTCGGTTTTGGGGGCGGCGTCCGGGGCTTTGCTGCACTGGCCAAATAGGGGCCCTATGGCCAGCAGGAGCAGCCGGCGGGAGTAGCGATTTTTCATAGCGGTTGGGAAGGAAGAGAGCAAAAAAATAGCAGTGCTTCCTGAAACCAGAAACACTGCTAAGTAAGCTGCAAACGAACGCGTTGAGTGGCCCCGGCGAGAATCGAACTCACATCTAAAGTTTAGGAAACCCTTGTTCTATCCGTTGAACTACGGGGCCGTGCTTGCGGGCAAAAGTACGGCCCGCGGGGCGGTTTTTACGACTTATAGGCCAGCACGATGCAGAAGGAGAGTACCGTGAGAATGAGGCCCACCATGAAAACGGAGTAGCTTTTGCGCAGCAGGCCGTACTTGCGGGCCAGCACCTCGCCGAGGTAGTACACGTCGGTGACCATGTTGGTGTAGAGCATGTCCTTTTCGCGCATCAGGTCGCGCATGCCGGCCTGGAAGTTGTCGAGGCTGAGCTTGGTGAAGTTGCCAAAAAAGAGCAGGTTTACGCGGCGGTTGGTGGCAATTTCGGGGCTCTTCTTCAGCCACTTAAAGCTCGTCACGTCGGGCTGGGCCGAGAGGATGGCCGTGACCACCGAGCCCAGCGAAGTGAGCAGCAAAATGCCCATCGGCACGGCCAGCATGGGGTTGCGGGTGAAGGAGGGCCCCAGGGCCGAGCTTTTGGCCCCCAGGTAGGTGATGATGACCGAGAGCAGCACGGCGTTGAGCGAAATCATCATGCTGGCCTTTTTGTCGGCCATGTCGCTCAGCTTCATGTGGTTGCTGTACATGGTGCGGAACATCGTTTCGATGCCGCGCTTGGGCTCGGCGAAGGTGCCGGTTTGGGCCTCGGTGCGCTTCTTGGCCTTCTTGCCAATCTTCTTGAGGTCTTTGCGCTGCGCCTTCTTGTTGGCCTTGAAGTCTTTGTTGTAGCGCGCCTGGCCGGCCTCGGAGTGGTAGTGGTGGGAGCGCATGAAGGTGAGCTGGAGCTCGGCCCACTCCTCGCTGGAGTAGGCCTGGCCCAGGGCCACCTCCCACTCGGTGCGCAGCAGCTCGGCGCTGGCCTGGAAGTCTTCGCGGGCCAGGTTGCTCATGTCGGCGTCCACGAGCAGCTTTTGTAGCTCGGTTTCGGCCGGCTCGTCGCGGTGCGTGGCCCGGATGAGGCTCTGCACCAGCTCGATGCGTTCGGCGGGTACGCCCTGGGTGGCCAGCCAGGCGGCGGCGCGCTCCATCGAGCGGTACTCGTGGCCGTCGTACACGTCGAGGTAGCCGGTGTCGTGCCACCAGGCCGCTACCAGCAGCGCCTCGGTGTCGGGGGCCCCCAGGCCGGCGGCGGCGGCCAGCGCCCGGGCCTCCTTGGCCACGGTGGCGGTGTGGCGCAGGGTGTGGTAGGTGAGGGTAGGGGCGAGTTGGGTTTCGAGCAGGGGCACCACGGCGGCGCGTGCGGCCTCTACCAGGGGCGAGAGCGCGGGCTTGTCGGGCTTAGCGGGCTTGTCGGCTTTACCGGCCTTGGGTGGGTTGCCGGCAGCGGCGGCCGGGGCCCCCGCCGGGGCGGGTGGGGCGGCGGGCGGAGCGGCGGGGAGGGGGAAGGTTTCCATGCGGGGGCGAAGCAAAAGGGCCGCGCAACTGCCTTAAACGCAGGCGCGGCCAGGCAAGTTAAACCCGGCGGCGCGGGCAGGCGGGTGGCAACTTGCCCGGGGCCCCCGTATTTTTGCTGGCTAACCGCCGCGGCCGGGCCTATGCCGGCCGCCATCTACGAAGTTTACTAATTATTATTGGAAGTACCTTATTACATGAAGGCATTTATTCGCGTCCTGGGGCTGCTATTGGTATTAGGGGTAGCGCGCCCCACGGTGGGCTGGGCCCAGATTGAGGAAATTGGGGAGGCTGGTGAGTCGCCGGATAACCCCCTGCACCCCAAGCCCAACTACCGCCGCGGGGCCGTGGGTTGGGAAAAGACCACGCCCCCCGACACCAGCCACATCCGCTACTCGGTGTTCCTCATCGGCGACGTGGGCAACCCCGTGCTGCCGGCCAACGGCGGCGAGCCGTCGCTGAACTTCCTGCGCAAGCAAATTATGCAGGCCGGGGCCCGGAGCACCACCATTTTTCTGGGCGATAACATCTACAACCAGGGCATGCCGCCGGTGGGGGCCGTGGACCGCCGCACGGCCGAGGAACGCATCACCGCCCAGCTCGACGTGCTGAAGGGCTACCAGGGCGAGAAGTACATGACGCCCGGCAACCACGACTGGATCCAGGGCACGCGCAACGGCTTGGCCCAGGTGAACCGCGAACAGGAATTTACCGAGAACTACCTGAAAAAGGACTCGACGGCCTTCAGCTACACGGGCGACTTTTTGCTGCCGCGCGACGGCTGCCCGGGGCCCTATGAGGTGCGCGTGCAGGACAACTTGGTGCTGATTTTCCTGAACTCGCAGTGGTTCCTGACGCCGGCCGAGTTTCGGCCCGCCAACGGCTTCTGCAACATCTCGTCCGACGCCGACATCTACGCCGAGGTGGAGGACATCATCGCCCGCAACCAAGACAAGCACATCATGGTGGTGGCCCACCACCCGCTGTATTCCGATGGCATCCACGGCGGCTACTTCACGCTTGGCGACCACATTTTCCCGCTCAGCATCGTCTTCAAGTACGCCTTTGTGCCCCTGCCGCTCATCGGCTCCATCTACCCCTGGGCCCGCAAGTACGGCGGCATCAGCCAGGACATTGCCTACCCGGCCTACCAGGCCTACAAGAAGGGCCTGACCGATATTTTTGCCAAGTACCCGAACATCATTTACTCGAACGGGCACGAGCACAACCTCCAGTACTTCAAGGAGGGCACCACCAGCTACATCACCAGCGGCTCGGGCTGCAAAACCCAGCACGTGAAGCCCGGCGACGGCGGCGGGGCCCTGTTCTCCGACAAAGAGAAGGGCTTTGCACGGGTGAACTACTACGACAACGGGGAGGTGTGGAGCGAGTTTCTGGTGCCCAACGGCGACGGCCAGACCGCCCACCAGGTGTTCCGCACCCGCCTTTACGCCACGGGCGCGGGCGGGGCCATTGCGGCTGTGCCCAATAAGGCTTCGGGCAAGCACCACAAGAAGAAAAAGAAGAAGCACGACGACGACGACCAGCCCGAGGAGGCCGTGGGGGCCCTGCCCGCCAAGCGCCCCACCATCGGGCCCGACAGCGTGCGCACAGTGGCCGTGAACCCGGCCTACAACCAGCACGGCAAGTTCCACGACTGGCTGCTGGGCAAGCACTACCGCGCCGAGTGGGCCGCGCCGGTGGCGTTTCCGGTGCTGGACCTGGCCCGCGAGCAAGGGGGCCTCGTGCCCTACAAAACCGGCGGCGGCAAGCAAACCGCTTCGCTGAAGCTGCGCAACGAGGCTGGCCACGGCTTCACGCTGCGCACCCTTGACAAGGACCCCGCCGCGGTGCTGCCCGAGGCCCTGCGCACCGGCCTGGCCAAGGCCGTGCTACAAGACCAGGTGTCGGCCCAGCACCCCTACGCCTCGTTTGTGCTGCCCCCGCTGGGCACGGCGGCCGGCATTTTGCACACCAACCCGGTGCCGCGCTACATCCCTGCCGACCCGCTATTGGGCCAGTACTTTCCACAGTTTGCCAACAAGGCCGTGGCCCTAGAGGAAGACGCCAAGGACAACCAAAGCGACGTGGCCAGCCTGGACTTTGCCAAGAAGCTGGTGGACACCGAGAAGATGCTCGGCCGCCTGCTCGACGACAACGACAACCGCGTGGACGAGGTGGCCTTCGCCCGCTCGCGCCTCTTTGACATGTGGATTGGCGACTGGGACCGCCACGAGGACCAGTGGCGCTGGAGCGAGCAGAAAAACAAGGACGGCGACCGCACCTACGTGGCCGTGCCCAAGGACCGCGACATTGCCTTTTTCAAGGGCGACGGGGTGCTGCCTTACCTGGCCAGCCGCAAGTTTGCGGTGCGCAACTTCCAGAACTTCGGCTACGACTACGCCGACTACAAAGGCCTGAACCAGACGGCCATGAGCAACGACCGCACCTTCATGAGCGGCGTGAGCCGCGAGCAGTGGATCGAGCAGGCCGAGTACCTGAAGGCCCACCTGACGGACGAGGTGATTGAAAAGGCGTTCCGCGACCGGTGGCCGGCCCCGATTTACGCCCTGCACGGGGCCGAGATTGTGGCCAAGCTGAAGAGCCGCCGGGCCCTGCTGCCCGACGTGGCCGGCAAGTACGCCGACCTGCTGGCCGACATCGTGGAGGTGCGCGGCTCGGAGAAGAACGAGAAGTTCACGGTGGACCGCCTGCCCGACGGCAAAACTCACGTGCTGGTGCAGAAAATCAGCAAAAAGGGCAAGCTGAGCACGATTTACGACCGCACGCTCGACGTGAAGGTGACCGACGAGTTGCGCCTCTACGGCATTGCCGGGCAGGACGTGTACGACGTGCGCGGCGACGTAAAAAATGCCATCAAGCTGCGCATCATCGGCGGCACCGGGCGCGATTCGATTATTGACCGCTCGCACGTGGCTGGCATCCGCCACCGCACCCAGGTGTACGACGCCGACACGGGCAACGTGGTGCTGACCAGCTCCGAGGCCCGCCTGCGCCTGGAGCCGGGCGTAGACGTGAGCCGCTACGACCACCCCAAGCGCTTCGACCTCAAAGACTACCGCCTGAACTACACCGGCCCGGCCCTATTCTTCGGCTACAACATCGACGACGGCCTGCTGCTGGGCGGCGGCGTCACGCACCGCCGCTACGCCTTCCGCCGCGACCCCTTTGGCTCGGAGCAAACCCTGACGGCCAACTACGCCCCCGCCCGCGAGGCCTACAACCTGCGCTACACCGGCCAGTTCACCCGCGTATTTGGCCACACCGACTTGCACGTGGCCGCTCAGTACTACGGGCCCCAGCTGCTCTACAACTTCTTCGGTATCGGCAACGACTCGAAGAACCTGACCGACTACGACGACGCGCCCCAGGCCACCAACCGCACCGTCAACAACTCGTACCGGGTGCGCTTCAACCGCCTCTACATCGCCCCCACCTTCGAGCGCCACATCTTCAACTTCATCAAGGTGGGCCTGGGGCCCCAGTACGACCAGTTCCGGGTCGAAACCGCCCCCATCGGGCAGGTCATCAAAGACAGCATCGGGGCCAACTACGAGAACCGCCGCTTCGGCGTGCGCGCCTCCGATTTTCAGTCCAACAAGTACCTGGGGGCCCTGTTTTACTTCAACATCGACGCCGTGTCGGAGGAGAAGGACCCGCGCATCGGCATCCGCTGGCACAACGAGGCGCAGTACAACTTCCAGCTCAACGGCGAGAAGCTCACCTACGGCCGCCTCAGCTCCGAAATCAGCGCCTACCTCACGCCCAGCTTCCCGTTTCGCCTCACCTACGCCGGCCGCGTGGGCGTGCAGCACAACCTGGGCGACTACCGCTTCTACCAAGCCAACACGCTGGGCGGCACCACCAACCTGCGCGGCTACCGCCGCACCCGCTACGCCGGCCGCACCGCCCTCTACGGCAATTTCGAGGCCCGCTTGCAGCTCTTCAGTTTCAACGCCTACATCTTCCCCGGCAAGCTCGGCATCCTCGGCCTGGCCGACGTGGGCCGCGTGTACTCCGACGTGGACGTGCGCAAGGGCTTGCCGGCCTTCCACTCCGGCTTCGGCGGCGGCGTGTACGTCGACGTCCTCAAGCAAGCCGTGGTGAACGTAACCTACTCGGTGGGCGAAGAAAAGCTGGTCTTCGTCGGGTTCGACTTCCTGTTTTAGGGCCCCCGGCGGCACCACAAAGAAGCCCCGGCTGCCAGTGTGGCGGCCGGGGCTTTTTGCTGATTCCATACGGGGCTCCAACTACTTCAAAATCCATATTCCAACCTTGTTCGGCTTCGTTGAACTAGCTCATCTGTACCTGCAAAACCTTGTTCGCGAGCGTGACCGTTGCCAATTTTTTTGATAAAGTACTGTGGAGCTCGCCTTGCGAACTGCGGTGCGCAATTATGCCTAATTCTAAGTGCTTCTAGCGCGGAGCACGGTGCAGCTAATCCGAAGAAAAAGTGCTGAGCCGCGTATTGATACATAGCTATTTGGTTGAAACCCTGGTTAATGGCTCGTCGTTGGATTTCACTCACGCAAGGCATTGGCAAGGGCTATGAAGAAGGAAGAAATTATTTTCAGCGACTGGCAACGCTGGTTATTTGGCGAAGCGCCGCCCTCATTTGTGGGCGAAACGGCTATTCGGGCGTTTTTTATTTTTCTCGTCATGGTAGTCATCATGCGCCTGATGGGCCGCCGCATGAAAGGGCAGATGTCGGTGACCGAGCTGGCCGTGGTGCTGACGCTGGGGGCCGTAATTGCCGGGCCGATGCAGATCCCAACTGCCGGCCTGCTGCCCAGCGTGGCCGTGCTGGTTGCCCTGCTGTTCATGCACCGCTTCACCAACTGGCTGGCTTATAAATCGCGCCGGGCCGAGCTGGTGCAGCAGGGCGATGCCGCGCTGCTGGTGCGCGATGGCCTGCTGGACCTACCCGCCATGCAGCGCCAAGCGCTGTCGCAGGAGCAGCTATTTGGGCAGTTGCGCAACGAAAGCGTGGCCCAACTGGGTGAGTTGCGCCGCGTGTACTTCGAAGCCAACGGCCGCCTGAGCATCTACAAGCTTAGCGAGGCGCAGCCGGGCCTGAGCGTGCTGCCCCGGCCCGATGCGCCGCCCGCCGCCATCAGCGGCCCCGCTTTCAACAAGAAAGTGTGCGGCACCTGCGGCCACGTGCCCACTTCCACCGACCACGTCGGTACGAATTGCTTGCGTTGCCAAGCCCAAGACTGGGTACCGGCTTCGCTGGTGAAAACGGGTAAAGAGGGTAAGGAATAGGGCTGGGGCCCCAGCCACGGGCAGTGTCGAGCGCGGGAGCATCCTGGGCAATGGGTAGGCACATACTTTAAAAAATAGATAATCATTTCACAACTGGTTCTAGCCGAAGCAATTATGCCGCCGCCCCCTCCTCCTCATATTACCGATTACATGCGCATCTTGATGGGCGATGTGCCTTGGAGCTTTCTGCTTGAGTGCTCGCTTCGTTTGGTGGCCATGTACCTGCTACTGCTGACGGGCCTGCGCCTGATGGGCAAGCGGCAGGCTGGGCAAATCAGCCGCACCGAGTTGGCTGGCCTGGTGTCCATTGCCGTAAGCATCGGCATTCCGCTGCTCTCGCCCGACCGCGGGCTGCTGGCGCCCGTCGCCATTGTGGCCACCGTGGTGGTGCTGCACCGCTTGGTAACGCGCTGGGCGGCCAAGCGCCCCACTGCTGAGCGCCTACTGCAAGGCACCGTCACGACGGTCGTCATTGACGGCGTTCTTCAATTGCCGGTGATGGAGCGCGTGGTGCTCTCGCGCGAACGGTTATTTTCTCAGTTGCGCGGCGACAGCCTCGAGCACCTGGGGCAAGTAAAACGCTTGTACATGGAAGCGAACGGCACCTTTAGCATGGTCGAGGCCGATGAGCCGGCGCCGGGTTTGTCAATCATTCCGGGCTGGGACGAAGACTTTCGCGAACTGCAGCCCGTGGCCCCGGGCAAGTTTGCTTGCGTGGCCTGCGGTAATGTGGAAGACGCCCCCCAGGAGCCCACCAAAAACTGCCCGCGCTGCAACGCCAGCAAGTGGCACCCGGCCGTTGAGGTATTAGAATAATGCTTGCTACGCGCAATTAATAGTGCGCTTGAGCATAAGCCAGATACGCCCTGAAAACAGTTGGGCTTACCGAATAAAAAGAGTAAAAAAGGATAGGCTCAACAATAACCCATTGGTTGCCAAGCTAGTACAGGCTTAGTAAATGGCATCATCTCCTTGGGCAAATCAAGGTCAGGAGTTAGGGGTAAGCACCACGAGGTAATAAGCAGCGCCTAGCCAACTGGGGTGTGTGGCCGATGCGGCCGAGTGGTAGCCTTGCGCATGCCCTCGCCGCGTGGGGCCCCTAGCATGACTGGATCTGCTTTTTGAAACCGCTTTAAGAACGATTCTTATGTCTTCAGCCACTACCCAGCCCGTCTTAATTACCGGCGGCACTGGTACCCTTGGGCAAGCATTCAAACGGGTGTGTCGCATCCGAGGCTTGCACGCTGTCGCCCTCAACCGCGCCGAACTGGACATTGCCGATGCCAGCGCCATCGCCCAGGCGTTGAACCGCTACCAGCCTTGGGCAGTGGTTAACGCGGCTGGCTATGTGCGCGTTGATGACGCCGAAAGGGATGCCGACCGCTGCTACCGCGAAAACACCACCGGCCCCGAACTATTGGCCGCTGCCTGCGCCGCTCAGGATGTGCAGCTGCTCACGTTTTCGACGGATTTAGTGTTTGATGGCCAGCAAACGACGCCTTATTTGGAAGATGATGCCCCCCGGCCCCTGAGCGTGTATGGCCATAGCAAACTGCTGGCCGAGCAGGCGGTACTGGCCCAGCTGCCCAGTGCCCTGGTGGTGCGCACTAGCGCGTTTTTCAGTGCTTGGGACGAGCACAACTTTGTGCACCACGTCCTTACTGCTGCCCGCCGCGGCGAAGACTTCGCGGCGGCCGACGACCTGCTCATTTCGCCCACCTACGTGCCCGACCTCGTCAATAGCAGCCTCGATTTGCTGCTCGATCGTGCCCGCGGCCTGTGGCACCTCGCCAACGAAGGTGCCTGTACCTGGGCCGAGCTAGCCCGCCTGGCGCTGCGCGTGGCGGGCTTGGATGAGGCGCAGGTAGTGCCCCGCCCGGCCGCCAGCTTCGGCTGGATTGCCCGCCGCCCTCGCTACAGTGTGCTGGGCAGCACCCACGGCCTGTTGTTGCCCAGCGTGGAAAGCGGCCTGCACCGCCACCTAGAAGACGAGCGACTGCTGCAATCGGCCAATCCGCCGGCGGTACTGGTTGGGTAGCAGCTTGCTACCTCACTGAGCGGCCCAGCCGAGAAGTGGGCGATGCGTTGTTGCGTTTGGCCCGACGGGCTAATCGTTATTCGTCGGTTTCTAAACAGCTCCTACACTTAGGCCGCTCGGCCTGCGCTATCTGCAAGGCAAATTACTAAATGTCAGATGTATGAGTGAGGATACGCGGAGTTTAAAAGGGCTCGATTGGATCAGTCTGCTCATGGCCGACGTGAAGGACGGCGTGGGCGTGTACCTATCGGTGTTCTTGCTCACCGTGCGCCACTGGTCGCCCGACAAAATCGGGCTCGTCATTGCCGGGCCCAGCATCATCGGCGTGCTGGTGCAGGGCCCGGCGGGGGCCTTCATCGACCGCACGCGCCACAAGCGCCTGCTGCTGATCGTGGCGTCGCTCATCATTGCGGTGTGCTGCCTGGCCGTGGTGCTGAACAGCAATTTTTACCCGGTGCTGCTCTCGCAGTTGGCGGTGGGGTTCACGCAGTCGGTGTACGCGCCGTGCGTGGCGGCCATCACGCTGGGCATTGTGGGGCAAGCGGCGTTGTCGCAGCGCATCGGGCGCAACGAAAGCTTCAACCACTTGGGCAACATGGTGGCCGCCATCATCGCGGGGCTGCTGGGGCGCTACGTTTCCTACGAGGCCATCTTTTACTTCTCCATCGTGCAGTGCCTGCTGCTCGTGGTGGCGGTGCTGGTGGTGCGGGAGCGGGACATTGACCACGACCTGGCCCGCGGCGCCGCCGTGGACGCCGGGCAGCCCGTCGGCGTGGCGAGCATGAAGGCGCTGCTGGACAACCGCAACATTCTGGTTTTCACCGTGGCCATTGCCTTGTTTCACTTCGCCAACGCCCCCCTGCTGCCGCTGCTGGGGCAAAAAATGGGCTTGGCCGACCAGAAAAATTCGTCGCTGTACTTGTCGGCCGCCATCATCGTGGCGCAGGGCGTGATGGTGTTCGTGGCCAAGTACGCGGGCAAGGCCTCCGAAAACGGACGCAAGAAGGTGCTACTGGCCGCCTTTGTGCTGCTGCCGGTGCGGGCGCTCCTCTTCGCGTTTGTCGACAACCCGTTCGCCCTCACCGCCATCCAGTTGCTCGACGGCATTGGGGCCGGCTTGCTGGGGGTGGTGACGATTCTCATGATTGCCGACCTGAGCAACGGCACCGGCCGGTTCAATTTGCTGCAAGGCGTGGTGTACGCCGCCATCGGGCTGGCGGCGGCGCTCAGCAGCATCGGGGCAGGCTACGTGGTGGAGCACTTTGGCTACGCCGTGGGCTTTGGCACGCTGGCGGCCGCGGGGGCCCTGGCCACCGCTTTCTACTGGCTGCTGGTGCCCGAAACCAAGGATATTGAGCTGGCTGAACTAGTTGGGCCTCAGGCAGTGCTGGGGCCCCACGGGTCTTGACCCAACGGGCCAGCACCGGGACGCGGCTGGCAATAAGGCCCTGTAGCAGCTGAGTAGCTTCTATCTGCTACGGGCCCCGAAGAGGGACCGGCTGCATGGGTACAAAAAAATGTGAATTACTGCGCAGCAATGCTGCGTGCTCAGCCTGGCTGGCATAGCCGCCCCAGCGGCAGGGCTTATTGTAGCGAGGCAATGCCGCGGGTGTAGACCATTGGTAATTTGAAGGTTAAGGGTCCAGTATAAACAAAACAGCTTAAGCTGGCCGGGTGGGTACTGCCCGCGCTAGGATAGCAGACACTTGTATGAAACAAACAACAATCGAAATATGGGGTGGCGTAGAATGCACATGCCGGCGCGTGGGTGACGCCTATTCCAACCAGCTTACGCGCAACGGCCACTGGGAGCGAGTGGAAGACCTGGACCAGTTTGCCGCCCTCGGGTTGCGCACGCTGCGCTACCCCATTCTGTGGGAACACGTGGCGCCCGAAAGCCTCGACCGCCCCGACTGGCGCTGGGCCGATGAGCGGCTGGCCCGCCTGCGCGAGTTGGAAATAACGCCGATTGTGGGGCTGGTGCACCACGGCAGCGGCCCGCGCTACACTTCCCTCGACCAGCCCAGTTTTGCCCCCGGCCTGGCCCGCTACGCGCGTATGGTGGCCGAGCGCTACCCTTGGGTGATGGACTACACCCCCGTGAACGAGCCGCTTACGACGGCCCGCTTTAGTGGCCTCTACGGCCTGTGGTACCCGCACGGGCGCGACGACCGCACTTTTGTGCGCACGCTGCTCAACCAGTTGCACGCTACTTGGCAGGCCATGCGCGCCATCCGGGAAGTAAACCCCGGGGCCCGCCTCGTGCAAACCGAAGACCTTGGCCAGGCCCACGGCACCCCTGCTTTGGCCCAGCAAGTGGAATTTGAAAACCACCGCCGCTGGCTGACCTTCGATATCCTGACCGGCAACCTCACGCCCAGCCACCCGCTGTGGAGCTACCTGCGCACCCACGGGATTGAAGAAGCGGAGCTGCAACTATTCATCGATGAGCCGCTGCCGCCCGACGTACTGGGCATCAACCACTACGCCACCAGCGAACGCTACCTCGACGAGCGGTTGGATTTGTTTCCGGGGGCCCCCGCCTTGCGCGGCCTCTACCACCCCGCCTACGCCGATTTTCAGGCCCTGCGGGTAGAAGGCGCGCCCACGGCCGGTCCCGAAGCGCTGCTCCGCACGGTTTGGGAGCGCTACGGCCTCCCGCTGGCCATCACGGAGGCCCACTTGGGGTGCACGCGGGAAGAACAAATGCGCTGGCTCTACCAACTCTGGCAGGTAGCCAACCGCCTGCGCGACAGCGGGGTTGATCTGCGGGGTTTCACGGTTTGGTCGCTGCTGGGGGCCTTCGACTGGGACAACTTGCTTACCCAGGACGGGGCCTCCTATGAACCCGGGGTGTTCGACGTGCGGGGGGCGGAGCCCCGGCCCACGGCCCTCCACGCACTGGTGCAGGGCTTGGCGCAGCAGGGCGACTACGACCACCCCGTGCTGACGGCCCCCGGGTGGTGGCAGCGGCCCATTCGGTTCGACTGGTCGGCAAAAGCCGCTTAGCTCGATAAGTAGGGCCCCTATGCCGAGCTTAGCAGCGCGCTTAAGCTGGTTTCGGGGCCTGAAGCTTCGCCTTCAGCCAGCGCCGCACCGGCTCGTCGTAGAGCTTGAGGCTGGCGTAGGCCAGGGCCACGGCGGCGGCCAGCGTAAGCAGGGCCACGGGCCACGCCTGCCCCAGCGGCGGCTTGTGCCGGCTCACCCAAGCGGTGTACACGTAGATGAGCGGGTAGTGTGTGATGTAGATGGGGTAAGAAATGGCCCCCAGGAACGTGCAAAGCCGCGCCGCCGCCCGCCCGGTTACCTGCCCGCTGGCCCCCAGCCACACCACCAGCGGAAACAGCAGGATGATGCTCAGCGAATCGTAGAGGCCGTTTTGCCACAGGTGCGCGGCGCCGCCCACCCGCGGGAACGCCAGCACCGCCACCAGCAGCGCGCTGCACCACCAAAAGGCGTGCGGCACCCGGCCCAGCGCCGCCGCACGGCACAGCAGCAGGCCGGCAAAAAACGGGAACAGCATGCGCGTGAAGCCCACGCGCAGCTGCTCGGCCGTCAGCGACCACCCGCCAATGACGTCGCCCGTGGGGCCGGCCACGGCCAGGTGCACCAGCGCCGCCCCGGCCAGCGCCACCAGCACCGCCAGGGCCCAATTGGGCAGCTTCCGGGCCCCCAGGGCGTACAGGATGTTGGCAATGTATTCGAAAAACAGCGACCATCCCGGCCCGTCGAGCGGGTGCATTTCCTGCCAGCCCCGGATGTCCAGCGACAGCGGTACCGGCAGCAGGGTGCACCCAATGGCCATGATCAACAGCATTTTCCAGACCGGCACCAGGTGGATGGCGGGCCACAAGGGCGAATCCTGGAAGTAAAAGCACGCGGCCCCCACCACCATGCCCAGCACCACCATCGGCTGCAAGCGCACGAGCCGGGCCGTGAAGAACTGCCGGAGCGTCAGCCGCTCCCAGCGGTCGTCGTAGGCGTAGCCGATGACGTAGCCGGAGAGCAGGAAGAAAAAGTCTACGGCCAGGTAGCCGTGGTTGATGATCTGGTCGAGGTGGCTGGTGGCGTGCGCCTCGCACAAATGAAAGGCCACCACCACCAGCGCCGCCACGCCGCGTAGCCCGTCGAGGACGGCGTAGTGGGGCTTGGCGCCCCGCGTGGTGGCGGGTGGCTCGGCAATTACTTGGTTCTCCATGGGTTGGGGCCGGCGGCCGAAGGGGTTGAAACGGGCTGGCCGCCGCCGTCGGGCGGCCGGGCAAAGCCGGGCGTAAGATAATGCGGCGGGGGCCTTGGGGCCCCGGGGCGTAGTTTTGGGGGCCCTCCACCCGGCCCGCGCATGGTTCTTGGTTTCGACGAAGCATTTATCCCGGCCATCGTGGCGGGCACCAAAATCCACACCATCCGCGCCGGGCAGCGGTGGCAGGCCGGCGCGGTGGCCGAGTTTTGCGCCCGGGCCCAGCAGCCCGACTGCTACGCCTTCTGGGGCCCCCGGCCCATCGTGGCGGTGCAGGCCGTGGTGCTCACGGCCACCGAGCTGCGCATCGACGGCCGCCCGCTGGGCCCCGCCGAGCAGCTGGCCCTGGCCCGGGCCGATGGTTTTGCCACGGCGGCCGCGCTGCGGGCCTATTTTGCCGGCCAGCCGCTGCCCTTCCACGGCCAGCTTCTGCACTGGACGGCCTGCCGGTACTAGGCGTATTGGGCTGTTGGTTGTTAGGCTTTTCCCCGAATTATAAAAATGAGAAAAAAGGCCGTCACGCAGCGCGCAGCAAAGCATGACGGCCTTTTTTGTGCGATTCTTTTGGTTATAAGTCTTGAGCTGATGGCTCTTGCCCGACTGCTTCACCCCAACCCGCTGGGCCGATTGGCAGGGCCCCGGCGCAGCCCGGCACGGCCGGGCCAAGCCTTGGGCTGCGGTTGGGCCGGCGGGGTCTGGACATTCGGGCGGTTGGTCGAGGTTTTGGGGCCCCTGGGCCGAACGTTGCCGGCGCGGGCCATTTGCGGCCGCGGGTTTGCAAAGGGTAGTTCAGGCAGCGGTTGCCGGCAAGTAAGTTTGCAACCGGCTGTTTGTCAAATACTTTAACCCATCTACTAGTATGAAAACTGCCCTGCTTTCGTTCGCTGCCGCCCTTGGCCTGTTTGCCGCTACGGCCGCCACTGCCGCCCCCGCTCCCTTCGACCGCGGCCACGACCCGCGCCGGATGTCGCCCATCGAGCGCGCCCGCTACGACCGCGAACAGCGCCAGCTGGAGCGCCGCCGCGCCCAGGAGCGCGCCCGCTGGGAAGCCCAGCACCGCCACGACGACCGGCACGACGACCGGCACGACGATTACCGCCGCCACTAGCCGCGGGGGCCCTGCTGCCCTCCAGTGCCGCCGCCCCGCGCTTCGCCCGAAGCGCGGGGCGGTTGGCGTTTGGGGCCCCGGCGCGTGCGGGCCTGGGCAGTGTGCGGCGGTGTATTTCTTCACTTGATATTCACGCAAACGGGCAAATTCCGGTTTATTTGTAGGAAAATTACCCGATGCGATGCTACCAATTATAAGCGCTACTTACCTTAGAAAATGCGTGTTGCCGGGCTTGCTGGCCTTCGCAGCTGGGGCCCGGGCCCAGGAAATCCCGTCGGTGCCGCCCGTGTTCCCGCCCGCGGCGGCCACGGCGGCCGACAGCGCCGCCGGGGGCCCCGTGGGGCAGCGGCAGTTTGCCAATCCCTCGGTGCTGGGCATGGGCCCCAGCAAGGGCCTGATTGTGCGCTACGAACGCATGCCGGGCTTCGAAATTCGCTCGTCGGCGCAGGTGCTGGGGCTGCGCGACTACAACGGGCGGGCCACCAAAAACGCCCGCCTGTCCATTAAAGGCTACATTCCGGCCTGGAACCGGCCCCACCTCAAGGCCATTGTGGGCCTGAGCTACGAGCGCGAGGAGTTCAAATTCCAGAACCCGCCCACCAGCTACGAGCTCTTCGACAACATCCAGGACAAGGGCCTGAAAAGCACCGCCGTGCAGCTGGCCATCATCCGGCCCGTGGATGACGTGCACTGGTACCTGGCCCGCCTCAAGGGCGAGCTGAGCGGCGACTACAACACGTCGAGCGAGCTGACCAACCGCGACTACCTGCGCTTCTCGGCCGAGGCCTTGTACGGCTGGAAGCGCAGCCCCAACTTCTCGTGGGGCGTGGGCTTCCAGTACGGCTACACGTTTGGGCGCCTCAGCCTGTACCCGGCCGTGATTTACAACCGCACCTTCAACGAGCGGTGGGGCGTGGAGGCCTTGTTTCCGGCCCGCGTCACGCTGCGCTACAACCACTCGCCCAACTCGCTCTTCTACGTGGGCTACTCCGTCGATGGGCTCAACTACATCCTCAAGCTGCGCACGCCGCTGGAGCGCGTGGGCCAGCCCGACAAAGTGCCCCTGCAAACCCTGGAGCTGCGCGAAACCGAGGTGCGCTTCCGCCTGCGCTGGGAGGGCGAGCTGCTGAGCTTCCTCTGGCTGGGGGCCGAAACCGGCTACCGCTACAACTACGCCTTCGACGCCTTCGACCGCACCAACGCCGACCGCGAAAAAATCATCGACGCCCGCCAGGCCGGCACCGTCTACGCCAGCCTGGAGTTCTTCCTCACCCCGCCCCGCAAGCTGCTGGAACGGTCGGGCGTGCGCCGCTAGGCGGGGCCCCCGGGGCGGGCCGGGCGCGGCGGATGGGCCGGTACCTTTGGGGCCCCCAGGCTTTTTTTAACCTCCCTGCTATGGCCGTCGTTGCGCCTTCCACCGTGTTTCCGCTGGCCGGCTACGAGCGGCTGTGCTTCCTGAAAAACGTGGTGGACCACCCCCAGATAACGGTGGGTGACTACACGTACTACGATGATTTTGAAGATGTTCAGAATTTTCAAAAGCACGTGCGCTACCTGTTCGACTTCACCGGCGACCGGCTGGTAATCGGGAAGTTCTGCATGATTGCCTCCGGCGTGGAGTTCGTCATGAACGGGGCCAACCACTTGGCCAGCGCCGTCAGCGCCTACCCGTTCGCGGTGTTTGGCGGCGATTGGGCCGGGGCCATGGCCGGCAAAACCTACCCTACCAAAGGCGACACCACGGTGGGCCACGACGTGTGGATTGGCTACCGGGCCACCATTTTGCCCGGCGTCACCATCGGCGACGGCGCCATTGTGGGGGCCCACGCCGTCGTCACGCGCGACGTGGCCCCCTACACCATCGTGGGCGGCAACCCGGCGCAGCTCATCCGGCCGCGATTCGACGCCGCCACCACCGCCCGGCTGCTGGCCGTGGCCTGGTGGCACTGGCCCATCGAAAAAATTACCCGCCACGCCGCCCTGCTCACCGGCGACGCGGCCCACTTCCTGGCCGCGCTGGAGGCCGCCGATTAGGGCCCCGGGGGCCCCCGGCTACTTCCGCCGCTTCAGCTTTTTCAGCCACTGGTAGGTGGCCTCCTGGGCGCGCACGCGGGGGGCATTGGCGGGCTCGGGCAGGATGAAGTGGTTGTCGAAGTCGCGAGCTTTCACGTTGTCGGTGCGCTGGAAATCCAGCAGCTGGCGCACCTCGGCGCGCAGGGTTTCGTCGAAGATCGGGAAGGCCACCTCCACCCGGCGGTCGAGGTTGCGGGTCATCCAGTCGGCCGACGACACGAACACCTTTTCCTCGCCGCCGTTGCCGAACACGTACACCCGGCTGTGTTCCAGGTTGCGGTCCACGAGGCCGCGCTGGCTGATGTGCTCGCTCAGGCCCGGCTCGCCCGGCACCAGGCAGCCGATGCCGCGGATGATGAGCTCGACGCGCACGCCGGCCTTGCTGGCGGCGTAGAGCTTGGCAATCATGCCCGGGTCTTGCAGGGCGTTGATTTTAAGAATGATGTACGCCGGGGCCCCCTTGTGGGCCAGCTTGATTTCGTGGTCAATCAGCTCGTTCAGGCGGGGGCGCAGCGCGAAGGGCGCCATCAGCAGGTGCTCAAGCGGCGCGGCGGGGGCCGTCCGGTCGTGGCAGTAGTTGAACACGGCGGCCACTTCCTTGGTCAGGCGCTCGTCGGCCGTGAACAGGCCGTGGTCGGTGTAAATCTCGGCCGTGTCCTCGTTGAAATTGCCCGTGCTGAGGTAGGCGTACTGGCGGGTGGTTTCGGCCGCCTCGCGCCGCGTGATGAGCAGCAGCTTGGCGTGCACCTTCTGCTCGGGGGGCGTGAAGATGACGTGGGCCCCCGCCTTTTGCAGCTTCTCGGCCCAGTAAATGTTCGATTCCTCGTCGAAGCGCGCTTTCAGCTCCACCACCACCGTCACCTGTTTGCCATTTTTCACGGCCTTCAGCAGGGCCTTGGCCACGGCGCTTTTGGCGGCCACGCGGTAGAGCGTGATGGACACGGCCGACACTTGCGGGTCGGCGGCGGCTTCGCGCAGCAGGCGCGTCACGTGGTCGAAGCTCTGGTAGGGCGGGTGCAGCAGGTGGTCGCGCTGGCCGATGGCGGCCAGCAGGCTGCCCGTGCGCGGCAGCGTGGGGTGGGGCAGGGGCGGCCAGGCGGGGTTGAGCAGCTTGCCCTGCCCGAAGCTGGGGAAGCCAAAAAAGTCGCGGAAGTTGTGGTAGCGGCTGCCGGCCACCAGCTCCTCGTCGGTGATGCCGGTTTTCTGCTTGAGGGCCCGCAGCGCCTCGCGCGGCATCTCGGGGTCGTAGAGCATCCGGGCGGGGTAGCCGGTGGCGCGCTTGGCCAGGCTGCTGCGGATTTTGGCCAGCAAGTCGTCCGATACCTCTTCCTCGATGTCCAGCTCGGCGTCGCGGCTCAGCTTCACGGCGTGCACGGCCACCTGCTCGTAGGCCGGAAACAGGCTGGGGGCCCCCACGCGCACCACGTCGTCGAGGAACATCACGTAGCGCTCGTCGCCCTCGGCGGGCAGCTGCACGAAGCGGCCGCCGTGGCGCTTGGTGGGCAGCTCCATGGCCAGCACGCGCTCGGCCTCGGGGCCCTTGGCCTTGCCTTTGCCCTTGCCCGCCGCGGCGCGGGGCCCCGCCAGGAAGAAGGTGAGGTACACCGCCTGGTCCTTCAAAAACAAGTGGTGCAGCGTGTCGTCGAGCACCACCGGCGAGAGCAGGTCGCGCACCGAGGCGTTGAAGTAGTCGAGCACCCAGGCCCGCTGCGCGTCGCTCAGCTCGGCCTCGCCCACCAAGTGGATGTGGGCCCCCGTGAGGGCCGGCAGCAGCTGCTCGCGGTAGGTGGTGCCAAATTCTTCCTGCTGGCGCTGCACCTCGGCCAGCACGGCCTTCAGCTGGCGCTTGGGGCTCTCTTCGAGCTGGGCGCGGGTCTTCTTCTTGAGCTTGACCAGCCGCCGCAGCGTGGCCACGCGCACCTTAAAAAACTCGTCGAGGTTGGCGCTGAAAATGGCCAGGAACTTGAGGCGCTCGAGCAGCGGCACCGTGTCCGACTGGGCCTCTTGCAGCACGCGGGCGTTGAAGCGCAGCCAGCTCAGGTCGCGGGGAAGGGTTTTCATAATGGATAACAGAATAACGGAACGGGTTAATGAATAAAATGCGCCGCCCGGCGTGCGCAGCAATACGCCGCACGCGCCGGGCGGTTGGTTACCATAATGTTGCCAAACTGGCCCGCTGGGGCCCTGGCTGGCGCGATAAAAGGAGCCGGGGCCCTAGCTGGCGTTCTTCGGGTAGTCGTAGAAATAGAACTCGGCGTTGGCGCGGGCCACCTCCTCCCAGCTATCGGTGCTGAAGCGCAGGCAGACCACGGCCGCCGTAGGAAACTCGTTGAACGAGCTGGTCGATAGGGCGTTGGCCGCGTCGGTGATGGTGGGGTTGTGGCCCACCAGCAGCGCCGATTCGGCCGCTTCGGGCAGGGCCCGGATGATGGCGAGCAGCGCGTCGGCATCGGCCCGGTAAATGGCGGGGTCGACGACGATTTTCTCGTGCGCGAAGCCCAGCTCGCGGGCCACCAGCACGGCCGTGCTCAGGGCGCGCACCGCCGAGGAGCTCACCAGCACATCGGGCACAATGCCGCGCTTGGCCAGGGCCTGGCCCATGCGCGGGGCGTCCTCGCGGCCCCGGTCGTTGAGCGGGCGCTCCTGGTCGGTGAGGTCGTCGAAGCTCCAGCTCGATTTGGCGTGGCGGAGGAGGTACAGCGTTTTCATGGTGCGAAGCTAGGCCGGGCGCATTAATCCCAGGTTTCCCCGGCCAGCGCCTCCCGGATTTCGGCAAACAGCGGCCGGGCCCCTACGGCCGGCTGGGCGCAGCGGGCCTGCAAGTTGCGCAGCGGCTGCCGGGCAGCGGCGGGGGCCCCGCAGCGGTCCAGCAGCTCCTCGAGCAGGCAGGCAAAGGCGCGCACCTCCAGCCGCTGCAGGACCAGGGCCGTGGGGCTGTCGGGGGCGAAGAAGCAGGCCGCCCCAAAGTCGCCTAGCAAGCAGTTGCCGTCGCTGGTGTTCAAAATGTTGTGGGCATACAAGTCGCCGTGCAGCACGCCTTGGGTGTGCAAGTGTGCCGCCGCCGCCGCTACGCCGTGGGCCAGCCGCCGCAGGGCCCCCAGCTCGAAGGCGGTGCCGGGCGCGTACACGTCGCGGGTGCAGGTGGCCAGGCTGGGCGGCCCGGCCAGGTTGCCGAAGGCGGGGTCAATCAGCTCCAGCACCAGGCCCTCGGCCCCGGCCGGGTGGTCGGCCACTTGGCCGCGCACGGCAATGAGGTGGGGGTGGGCCCCGGCGCTGATGCAGGCGGCCATTTCGCTGTGCGGCAGGCCGTCGCTGGTCACGGCACCCTTAAATAGTTTTACCGCCACGTCGGCCGCCGGGGCCCCCAGCGGGTGCCAGCGGGCCCGGTAAATAACGCCCGACGCGCCTTCGCCCAATTGCTCTTCCAACGCCAGGCTGTGCCACTCGATGGCCGCAATGGGGTGGCGGGCCAGTGCGGCGGCCTCGGCCTCGGCGCAAAACGGGTTGCCGGCGTAGGCCAGCCACGCCAGCCGCGGCAGGGCCAGCAGCCACTCGGGCAGGGCCTCAAAGCGGTTGGCGGCGATGCGCAGCAGCTCGAGGCGGGTGCAGGTGGCCAGCGCTTCGGGCAGGTGCGTGAGGCGGTTGCCGGCCAGCATCAGCTTTTGCAGCTGCTGGCACTGGCCCAGCTCGGGCGGCAGGCTTTCGAGCTGGTTATCGGTGAGAATGAGCCAGCGCAGGGCCGGCGTGAGGGCCCCCGCGGGCAGCGTCCGAATCTGGTTGGCCTTGAAGCCCACCATGCTCAGCTGCGGGCACTGCCCGATGACGGCTGGCACTTCGGTAAATAAGTTGTCGGAGCAAAACAGCACGCGCAGCCGGTGCAGCCGCCCAAAATCGGCGGGTAGGGAAGCAAGGCGGTTGCCCGACAGGTTGAGGATTTCAAGCGTGTCGGCCAGGTCGAAAATCTCGGCTGGAAATTCCGTCAGGTCCGCCGCCAGGTCGAGGCGGGTAGCGCCGGCCAGCTGCCCGGCGCGGAGTTGGGCGAGGGTGTGCATGGCGCAAAGGTCGGGCGCAATTGGTGTGGGCGCGCACCCGAGCCAATGTGGACAATTGCAGCATAAAATGATTTGACGAATAGGTATTTAGGAAATCTGGACCTATTTTTAAAATACACCGAACAGCACTTTAATGTGGTTTTCTTAAAAAATTCTAAGCTTTTCAACCGCGCAATATTTTGTGCAAGGCGTGCGGACGGCGCCCAGCCGCTGCCCCGCAGGCCCCAACAATAGTTGTTTGTCTATTTTTTCACGTGGCCGGTGGTTTGCCCCAGGAGGTAAAGCGGGTCAGCTTCAACACTGCGCTATGAGTATTGTCTATTTTGATTCGGCCCTGCCCGAGCCGCAGGTGCGCCAGAAATTGTACGAGGGTGACTTGTTTGTGTACTCGCCCCGCCCGAGCGTGCTGGCCCTGTGCGATTTTGCCCGCGCCCTCACCGAGGAGGCATTTGGCAACGTGCACCCCACGCTGGCCCAGCACCACCTGGGCCCCGACGAATACACCCGAATCCTGAACCAGCTGAAGCCCAGGTTTATCAATCACCCGCATGCGAAGCGACTCATCCAGAACATCTTGCGCGAGATGGGCTTCGACTTGGACCAGACGTACTTCGACGTGCCCCGGATGCGCACCGCCACCAGCCACGGCTACCTCACCACGGGCATCGCCTACTCCTTCGACCCGCACCGCGACACCTGGTTTTCGGCCCCAATGAACCAGCTGAACTGGTGGATTCCGATGTACGAGTTGGAGGCCGACAACTGCCTCACGTTTTTCCCCGGCTACTGGGACCGGCCGGTGCGCAACGAATCGGACGGCTACGACTGCCGCGACTGGTACGCCGAGAGCCGGCGCATTCAGGCCGGGGGCCTCAAAGACGAGCGCAAGCGCCCGCGCCCGCTCGATGCCGTGGACCACGCCCACGAGTTGCGGCTGGTGGGCCAGGTCGGGGGCCTCATCCTGTTTTCGGGGGCCCACCTGCACGGCACCGTGCCCAACACCACCAACGCTACCCGGTTCAGCATCGATTTCCGCACCGTGCACCTCGGCGATGTGGCCGCCCGCACCGCTGCCCCCAACCTCGACAGCCACTGCACCGGCACGCTGCTCGGCGATTTCCACCACCCCGTCACCCTGGCTCCCATAGCCGCCGAACTCATTGCCCTCTACGAGCCCGGCACGCCGGTGCTGGCCCCCGCCGCCGCCGCCAGCCGCGCCAAAACAGGGGCCCCAGCCCAGTAGCCCTGGGTAGTTATGCAGGGCGGCGTGGCCCGGCGACTTTTTCCGTCGCCGGGCCACGCCGTTTTAAACCATCACCAAAAAACGAGCCCCGGGGGCCCTAGCTGATGCTGTGGAACAGCCGGCTCCAGCGGATTTTGTGGAGGAAATCGGCGTAGGGGTCCACGGAGAGCCACACGAGCACGGCCTTGCCTACCACGTGGTCTTCGGGCACGAAGCCCCAGAAGCGCGAGTCGAGCGAGTTGTGGCGGTTGTCGCCCATCATGAAGTAGTAGTTCTGCTGGAACGTGTAGCTAGTCAGCGGCTTGCCGTTTTGCAGGACGGTGAGGTCGTTGCCGACGGCTTTTAGCGTGATGCCTTCGTTGTGCTCGTAGCGCAGGATAAGCTTATAGTAGGCAGCCGCGTTTTGGGGCGTGAGCGCCACGGTTTGGCCCTTGCGGGGCACGGCCAGGGGGCCGTAATTGTCTTGGTTCCAGTGGCGCAGGCCGGGCGTGGCGGGGGCTACTTCGGTGGCCGGGTAGTCGGGGTTGTCGGGGAAGAGCGCGGGGCCCCAGGGCGCGGGCTGGCCGGCGGGCTCCACCACGGCCACCACGCCGCGCACGTAGGGCTGGTTCTTGAAAAACGCCGCCGTGGCGGGCGTGCAATCCACCTCGTAGCCGGGGCCGTAGCGGGCGTCGTTTTGCAGCGCCGGTTTGCCCTCGTTGTCGAAAATCAGCTGGTCGTCGGCCGTCAGGTGGTAGTCCACCACGCCGTGGTCGTGGAAGTCGCGCTGCACGTCGTCGTTATTTTCGGTGGTCTGGATGAAGTACTTGTGCTCCAGCGTGCCCTGCTCGGGGGCCGCTTGGCCATTCACCCACAGCTGGCCGTTGCGCAGCTCAAACTGGTCGCCGGCCACGGCCACGCAGCGCTTGATGTAGTTGTCGCGCAGGTCGGCCGGGTATTGCGCCTCGAACGGGACGTGGAACACCACCACGTCGTTGCGCTTGATTTCCGAGAAGCCCGGGAAGCGGTACGTGGGCAGCTGAATCAGGTCGGAGTAGCTTTTGAGGTGGAACAGCGGGTCCGTTTGGTGCGTGAGCGGGACTTGCAGCGGCGTTTGCGGGGTGATGGGGCCGTAGTGCAACTTGCTTACCACCAAGTATTCGCCTACCAGCAACGTGCCCTCCATGCTGGGCGAGGGGATGACGTAGGCCTCGGCCGCCGACCAGCGGAAAATGCTGGCCACCACCACGGCAAACAGCAGCGAATCGGCCCACTCGCGGGCGGTGCTTTTGGGCCGGGCGGGGGCCCCGGCGGGCTTCTTCTTAAAAAACGCCATAGCGAAGGAGGGGTTAGGGGAGAACAGAACGCCCAAGGTATCGGAATATTTCGTCCGTTCACTATTCGGGTTGGGGCCCCTGCTTTGCCACTGCCCGTCCACCGCCGGCCCGAGCCGTCCGGGGCCCTAAATCCCGCGTTCCCAACCCACAGCCTCCGCCGGGGCCCCATAAAAAAAGCCTGCCGCCCGTGGGTGTGAAACCACGGGCGGCAGGCGAATAATCCGGGCAAAGGCCCGTTCAATGGCGCTTAGAACGCGGTGTCTTTGTCTTTGATCCGCTTGTAGAGGTAGAAAACGCCGGCGGCCAGCAGCACGCCGCTCAGCACCCGGTGGCGGGCGGTGAAGCCTTTGGCCACGTCGGCGCCGGTTTTGTCGCCGCCGAAGATGGCCGAGGCCATGTCGCCGAGCGTGCTGCCGGGCTTGGCGCTGTTGTTGCCGCCGAAAATGGAAGATACGATGCCGCCCAGCGTGCCGCTCGGCGTGTTGTTGTTGTCGCTCATCAGTGAAAGAGATTTAAAGGAGAATATGGACGTTTTACGCGGGGGGCGCGGCTGGCGTTGCCCGCCGCCGGGCGGTTCGGTTCCTACATTCGCGGCGGGGCCCCGCGGGGGCCGATTATCACTTTTTCTTTTCTACGATGCACTTACTGACGACGCGCCGCTGGCTGGCGCCGGTGGCGGCCGGCCTGCTGCTGGCCGGCTGCCAAGGCAAAACCACCACCTCGGAAACTGCCACCGCCGGGGCCCCCGCCACCGAAGCGGCGCCCACCGACACGGCCAGCGTGCCCACGCCCGCCGATGGCATCACGCCCGCGCTGCTGGCCCGGCACATCCAGGTGCTGGCCTCCGACGCGTACCAGGGCCGGCGGCCGTTCACGGCGGGCGAGGACAAGGCCACGGCCTACCTCGCCAATGAGTTTAAGAAGCTGGGGCTGCAGCCGGGCCCCGGCGGCAGCTACTTTCAGCCGGTGCCGCTGGTGGAAATTGCCGGCCGGCCCGACTCGGTGGCCACCGTGGCCGGCAACGGCAAAAGCCTGGCGCTCAAGTACCGCACCGATTTCATGTTCCTCACCGAGCGCGAAAAGCCCACGGTGGAGATTAAGGATTCGCCGCTGGTGTTCGCCGGCTACGGCGTGACGGCCCCCGAATATAAGTGGGACGACTATGCTGGCCTCGACGTGAAGGGCAAGACCGTGGTGGTGCTCATCAACGACCCCGGCAACGCGGGCAACGACACCACCATGTTCCAGGGCAAGGCCATGACCTACTACGGCCGCTGGGGCTACAAGTACGAGGAGGCCGCCCGCCACGGCGCCGCCGGCCTGCTCATCATCCACGACACGAAGCCCGCCTCGTACCCCTGGACGGTGGTGCAGAGTAGCAACGGCGGCGCCAAGCTGCATCCCACCACGCCCGACCACGGCGCCAGCAAAGTGGCCCTGGAAGGCTGGATGACGCTCGACGCCGCCAAGCGCATCTTCGCCGCCGCCGGCCAGAACTACGACGCCCTGTACGCCGCTGCCAATAAGCGCGGCTTCAAAGGCCAGGCGCTGGGCCTGAACCTGACGACCACGCTGCACAACAAAATCACCTACAAAACCTCGAAAAACGTGGTGGCCGTGCTGCCCGGCACCGCCCGGCCCAAGGAGTACATCATTTACTCGGCGCACTGGGACCACTTGGGCATCGGCCCGGCCGTGAAGGGCGACTCGATTTACAACGGGGCCCTGGACAACGCCAGCGGCTGCGCGGGCCTGCTGGCCATTGCCACCGCCTTCCAGCAAGCCAAGGAAAAGCCGCAGCGCAGCATCGTGTTCCTGGCCGTGACCGGGGAGGAGCAGGGCCTGCTGGGCTCGGACTACTACGCCCAGCACCCACTGTTTCCGGTGGCTAATACCGTGGCCGACATTAACATGGACGAGCTGCTGGCCTTCGGGCCCATGCGCGACCTCACCGTGACCGGCTACGGTCAGTCGGACCTGGACGACTACGCCCGCGCCGCCGCCAAGGAGCAAAACCGCTACGTCATCCCGTACCAGCACCCCGAAACCGGCAGCTTCTACCGCTCCGACCACTTCAGCTTCGCCAAGGTGGGCATCCCGGCGCTCTACGCCAGCGGCTCGTTCGAGAGCCGCCTGCACGGCAAAGCCTTCGCCGAAAAGGAGCGCGAAGACTTCGAGGCCAACAACTACCACCAGCCCTCCGACCAGTACAACCCCAAGTGGGACCTGCGCGGCGCCGCCCAAGACGCCCGCCTCATGTTCCGCATCGGCCAAAAGCTGGCCGCCGAAACCACCTTCCCGCAGTGGAAAGCCAGCTCCGAGTTCCGGGCCATCCGCCTGAAAAGCCGACCGCAGTAAGTCGTTAAGTTAACGCAAAAGCCCTGGGCTACGACCGCGCAAATGGTCGCTGCCCAGGGCTTTTGGTTGCTTAATAGCCTGCCAGCCGCCGCAATGCTCCGTTGGGGCCCCGGGGACCCGGCAGGGGGTTATTCGACGCGCTTAAAGGGGCCCGGGGCCGTGGTGGCGGCGTGCCACTCCGCGGCAGTGAAGCCACGGGCGCCGTTCGAGGCCACCGAATCGCGCAGGGCCTGGGCAGCGCTGGCCGCCGACAGCGTGCCCCGAAGCGGGTTGCTCATGTTGCAGTACACGCTGTCGGGGGTGACGCGCGTGACCCCGGCCAAGATGTAGGGCACGCCACTGGGCGCGGCATCGACGCGGTAGTGGGCCCCCACGGTTTCGGTTGGGCCCGCGTATTTCGTCTGCGTGGCCAGGGCGTGGCGTGCGGGGGCCAGCAAGCCCACGGCGAAGATGAACACCACCAGCGCACCCACCAGCAGCAGCCCCGCGAAGTGGAAAATGGGCGTGCGGGCCCGGCTTTGCACGGCCTGCACGGGCGCGCGGTAGGCGGCGGGCAGGGCGCTGCCTGTCAGTTGTTGCTTGCAGTGCCCGCACACCGTCACGCTGCGCTTGCCGATGGGAAACACCGGCAGGAACATGAGTTTCAGGTAGCGCGAATAGACCGAGCACACCAGTGCGTCGGGCGTGCCGCAGTGCGCGCAGGCCAAGCCGGGTAGCGGCTCGGTGGCCACGCAGGAGCTGCCGGTTCCGTAGAAAAAGATCATGTAAAAAGGGGAAAGGATTAAGGGCCCAATGCACCCGTTGCCAGGGCCCCACGCGGCCAAAACTACTAACAAAAAGCCCCGATGACGCACGCCATCAGGGCTTTCCAGAATTAATTATACGCCGCCAGCCGCGTGGGGCCCCGGGCTATTCGGCCTCGTTGGTGCCCGCGGTTTCGTAGGGGTAGCGCTGCTGGTGCAGGGCCACCACGCGCTGCCCCAGCAACTGGCGCAGCTCGTCGAGGTTCTCGCGCGACTGGGCCGAGACGAATACCACCGGGTCGTGCAGCTTGGCCATGTATGTGGCCTGGAGCTGGGCCAGCGGCGGGCGGGCGTTGGTTTCGCGCTCTTCCTCAGCGGCTTCGGCGGCGAAGTGGTCGGCCGGAATCTCGTCGGGCCGGTACTGGTCAATCTTGTTGAACACGAGCAGCAGCGGCTTCTCAGCAGCCCCAATTTCGGCCAGCGTGTCGTTCACCACCTGGATTTGCTCCTCGAAGCCGGGGTGCGAAATGTCCACCACGTGCAGCAGCAAGTCGGCCTCCCGAATCTCGTCGAGCGTGCTCTTAAAGCTCTCGATCAGCTTGGTGGGCAGCTTGCGGATGAACCCGACGGTGTCGGAGAGCAAAAACGGCGTGTTTTCCAGCACCACCTTGCGGGTGGTGGCGTCCACGGTGGCAAAGAGCTTGTTTTCGGCGAACACCTCGGCCTTGCCCAGCGTGTTCATCAGCGTGCTCTTGCCCACGTTGGTGTAGCCCACCAGCGCCACCCGAATTAGGCCGCCGCGGGCCTTGCGCTGGGTGTGCGCCTGCTTGTCGAGCGTTTCCAGCTTCTCCTTGAGGAAGGCAATCCGGTCGCGCACAATGCGGCGGTCGGTCTCGATTTCCGTCTCGCCGGGACCCTTCATGCCCACGCCGCCGCGCTGCTTGTCCAAGTGGGTCCACAGGCCGGTGAGGCGAGGTAATAGGTATTGGTACTGAGCGAGTTCGACCTGCGTGCGGGCCGTGGCCGACTTGGCGCGCAGGGCGAAAATGTCCAAAATCAGCAGCGACCGGTCCACGATTTTCACCTTCAGCTCGGCCTCCAGGTTGCGGAGCTGCGAGGGCGTCAGATCGTCGTCGAACACGGCCATGCTCGTGTTGTGGTGGTGCACGTAGGCCTTGATTTCGGCCAGCTTGCCCTCGCCCACGTAGGTGCGGATGTCGGGCTTTTCGAGGCGCTGCACGAAGCGCTCGGTGGCAGTGGCGCCGGCGGTTTCCACCAGGAAGGCCAGCTCGTCGAGGTACTCGGTGGTTTGGTGCTCGTTCTGGCGGCGCGGGGGCACGCTGATGAGCACGGCGGTTTCCTGCTCCACGGCCGTGGCGTGCAGGCGGCTTTTGCCGGTGCCGGCCGAGGCGTGGGCCTGGGTGGTGTCGGTGGAGTAGTGGCGGGTGCTGCCGCTGGGGTTCCAGCTGTTGGATTTGGATTTGGCCATGTGGGTGGGAATAAATGGAGCCGCGGGGCCGGGGCCCCACCCGGCCCGCCGGCGCGGGGCAACGCCCGGGCCCGCCGCGCCGGCGGCAAGTAACTACTTAAAGGTAAGGGAATACGCCACCAGTTGCTCGATTTGGGCCGGGGTTAGCTTGGTTTTGAAGGCCGGCATCTTGCCCATGCCGTTGGTGACGAGGTAGGTGCGCCCGAAGGCGTTGAGGTTGCTCTTGGTCAGGTCGTGGGCCCCGTTCAGGCCCAGCTTGCCGTTGGCCCCGTGGCAGCGGGCGCAGTTTTGCTGAAACAAGGCTTTGCCCGGCGGCACGGGTGGGGCCGCCCGCAGCCCGGCCGGGGCCCCCAGCAACGCAAGGAATAAGAAACGAAACATCATACGGCAACAACAAAGATTACGGCCACAAAGGTCGGCGCGGCGGCGCGCTTGTGCCGACCTTTGCCCCTGAGTGAATGGGTGAACGAGCGAATGAGTGAATCAGGAAACGCCTGTTCATTCACTCATTCGCCCATTCGCTCATTCACTCACTGAATACCGAATGCGCGTCGCCCTCGTCATCAACACCAGCTGGAACATCTGGAATTTCCGCGCCGGCCTGGTTAGGGCCCTGCAAGCCGCCGGCCACGAGGTGCTGGCCATCGCCCCGCCCGACGACTATTCCGCGCGCCTCGAAACCGAGCTGGGCTGCCGCTTCGTGCCGATTTTGATGGAGAACAAGGGCACCAACCCCGCCAAGGATGCCCAGCTCACGCGCCGCTTCTACAAGATTTATAAGCGGGAAAAACCCGATGTGGTGCTGCACTACACCATCAAGCCCAACATCTACGGCACGCTGGCGGCGCGGCTGGCGGGCGTGCCGTGCATCAACAACGTGAGCGGGCTGGGCACGGTGTTCCTCATCCGCAACGTGGTGAGCCGGGTGGCGCTGGGCCTGTACCGGGTGGCGTTCCGGTTTCCGCGCAAGGTGTTTTTTCAGAACGCCGACGACCGCCAGCTCTTCATCGAGCACGGCCTGGTGCGGGCCGAAATTGCCGGCCTGCTGCCCGGCTCGGGCGTGGACACGGCCCGGTTCCAGCCCGCCGCGGCATTCGTGCGCAACGAGCCGTTCGTGTTCCTGATGGTGGCGCGGGTGCTCTACGAGAAGGGCATCCAGGAGTACTTTGAGGCGGCCAAAATCGTGCGCCAGGCCGCGCCCGGCACGCGGGTGCAGCTGCTGGGGGCCCTCGATGAGGCTGGCGGCGTGGGCGTGGCCCGCGCCGTGTTCGAGGGCTGGCTCGAAGCCGGCGACATTGAGTACCTGGGCCGTTCCGACGACGTAGCCGGCCACCTGCACCGCGCCGACTGCGTGGTACTGCCCAGCTACCGCGAGGGCACGCCCAAAACCCTGCTCGAAGCCGCCGCCTGCGGCAAGCCCTTGGTAACCACCGACGTGCCCGGTTGCCGCGACACCGTGGAGGACGGCCAGAACGGCTACCTCTGCCAGGTGCGCTCGGGCCCCGACCTGGCCGCGAAGATGCTGCAAGTGCTCCGCCTGGGGCCCCCAGCGTTGCAGCAAATGGGCCAAGCCAGCCGCACGCTGGCCGAAACCCGGTTCGACGAAAAGCTGGTGCTGGACCAGTACCTGCAGGCCGTGGCCGCCGTGCCAAGACCCAAAAAATAACTGATTTCCCTACGCGCTATTCTATAATTTTGCTGCCCTTATGCAAGTCAAAAAGACCGCCATTGCCGGCCCCATCGAGTTCGTTCCCCGCTTATTTGGTGACCCGCGCGGGGTGTTTTACGAAACCTTCAGCGCCCGCCTGATGCAGGAGGCCGGCCTGCCCGCCGACCTCGACTGGGTGCAGGACAACCAGAGCAAGTCGCAGCCCGGGGTGCTGCGCGGCCTGCACTTCCAAAAGCCGCCGCACGCGCAGGCCAAAATTGTGCGCGTGGCCCAGGGCCGGGCCCTGGACGTGATTGTGGACATCCGCCGCGGCTCGCCCACCTACGGCCAGCACGTGGCCGTGGAGCTGAGCGCCGCGCTGGGCAACATTTTCTACGTGCCCGTCGGCTTCGCCCACGGCTTCGTGGCCCTGGAAGAAGACACGCTGTTCCTCTACAAATGCTCGAATTACTACGCGCCGCCCTCCGAAGGCGGCTTGTTCTGGAACGACCCGGCGCTGGGCATCGACTGGAACGTGGAAAACCCCACGATTTCGCCCAAAGACGCTATCCTGCCTACGCTGGCCAATTTGGATAGCCCGTTTTAGGGGCCCCAGGAATTTTGGTTTAAGGGCATTAAAACGATTTTCTGCACGACGTTCTACTAAGGGGCCCCGGCTAGTTATTAGCCGGGGCCCTAATTTTTAGTACACTACGTCGTCGCCCAGGAAGTCCAGGCCGGGCATGCCGATGGGGGCCCCGGGGGGCGTGTCCACGCCGGGGGTGGGCACGAACTTGTTGGGCTCGGCTTCGAACTGGCGGATTTGAGCCAGGCCGAAGAGCAGGCTGGCTTTGTGGCGGGGCGGGGCGGCGGCCAAGTGGGCGCTCATCCACTGCTTGAGGCCGGCAATTTCGAGCAGGCTTTCACCGCGCACGCTCTCGGCAGCGTCGGGGGTGGCGGCCAGTTGCAGCAGGGCTTTCAGGGTGAGGTTGTTGACCAAGATTTGCAGCTCGCCCTTGTAGCCGGCGGGCAGGGGCGCCTTCCAGGTTTGGGCCAGCATCTTGTCTACCACGGGTAGGAAGCCGGGCTGCTGGGCGTCGCGGGCGTGGTACTCCACGAGGCGGGCGGCCCGCTCGGGGTTCAGCACCGAGGCGATGGTGAGGCCCGCGGCCGTTTCGGCGGCGGCGATGGGGTCGAAGGTGGGGCCCGTGTGGCCGCTGAATGTTTCGAGGCTGCTGGGGTAGCCCGAGGGCCGCGGCGGAATCTGCTTGATGAGGGCCTCGGGCAGGGCCAGGGCGGTGGGCGTCACGGTGGCCATCAGCGCGTCGAAGGCCCGCCACTGCTCGGCCGGCGCCACCATCCGCGTAATCACTTGGCCGTCGCCCTTTACGGCGGGGGTGAAGTAAAGGCCGCCCAGCGACTTGGCCGCGGCCTCCACTTGGTAGCGGTGCAGCAGGTACATGGGCACCAGCACTTCCTCCAGCGTGGCCATCGGGGCCCCGGCCGGAATGGCGTTGGTCGAGAAGCCGTCGAGCACGTGGCGGCGCACGTTCATCAACGTGTTCAGCTGGGTCACGGCGTTGGTGCCCTCGTCCCACTGGTTGGCGAGGGGGTGCGCGTAGCCGCCGATATCGGGGATGAAAATGTGGCCCTGGGCCAGCGTTTCCCGCATTATTTTTTCCAGCCCGGCCGCCTCGTCGGTGCCCTTCGGGAAGTCCTGGTAGCCCCAAAGGATGGCGCGCTTGTCCCAACTGCCGATGCCCGTGGCGTAGGCTTGCGACACGTCCACGGTGCCGTCGGCCCGCAGCGTGAAACGCGGAAACGGGTAGTCCATCACCGAGCCGCGCTCCTTGGTGCTGGAGGTGAAATTGTGGTAGAGGCCCAGGGTGTGGCCGATTTCGTGGGCCGAGAGCTGGCGCACGCGGGCCAGGGCCATTTCGGCCATGGCCGTGGGCACGGGCTGGCCGGGCTTGTAGGGCTGGAGCAGGCCCTCGGCCAGCAGGTAGTCCTGGCGGTGGCGGTCGGAGCCGAGCGTGACGACGCCCTTGATGATTTCGCCGGTGCGCGGGTCGATGTACGACGAGCCGTAGGAAAACGCGCGCGGGTTGCCGGCGCGGTCCACCCAGTTCACCACGTTGTAGCGGATGTCCATGGGGTCGGCGCCCTCGGGCAGCTCCTTCACCACAAAGGCGTTGCGGTAGCCAGCGGCCTCAAACGCCTGGTTCCACCAGCTGCCGCCCTCGATGAGGGCGCGCTTGACGTCGGGCGGGGCCCCGCGGTCGATGTAGTAGGTGATGGGCTTCACCGGGTCGCTGAGGGCGGCGGTGGGGTCTTGCTTGGCCAGGCGGTGCCGCCGGGAGTAGCGGCGCACCAGCGGCTCGGTCATGGGGGCCGAAAAATCCTGGTACGCGAACTGGTTGAAGCCCGAGCGCGGGTCGAATAGGCGGGGCTGGTAGCCGGCCTCGGGCAGGGCCACGAACGACTGGTGCATGCGCACGGTCACGGCGTTGGGGTCGGGGGCCAGGCCGGGGCCCCCGCCGAAGCCGCCTGCCGCGCCGGGGCCCCCCACGAAGGTGACGATGGCCTCAAACTCGGTGTTGCGGGGGAAATTCTTGGTGTTGTCAGGGTACACCGCCGAGCGGGTTTCGTCGAAGCGGTAGGGCGTGGGGGCCCCGCCGCCGCCCGCCGCGCCCCCGCGCAGCCCGGCGAAGTTGCGGCGGCCCAGCTGGTCGGCCAGCTTCTGGCTGTCGCGCACCAGAAAGGGCGTCAGGTCCACCAGCACCCGGTTGCCCTCCACGGCCACCGGCGCGAAGCCCCAGATGATGGACTTGGCAAAAGCGCTTTCCACTGCCCGCTGCTCGTCGGGCCCCGGCGCCGAGGCCCGGAAGTTGAGGTTGGGCTCCAGCAAAAACACCTTGCCCCCGGCGCGGGTGAACTTGGCCACCGCCGCGGCGGCCGTGCCCCGCTCGGGGCCCCCCTGGCCCACGCCGTCGGTGAGGGAGCTGAAGTACAGGAACTCTTGGTCGAACTGCTCCAGCTCGAGGTACACTTTGCCGGTTTTCTCGTCGTAGTAGTACGGAAAGTAGCCCTCGGTTTTTTTCAGGCCCTTCGTCACCGCGTCGAGCGTGGCGGCGGGCTGGCCGGCGGGGCGAGTGGTGGGTGCGGCCGCGGGGGCGTTCTTGTTGGCGCGTTGCGCCGTGGCCAGGCCGCTGGTGGCCAACAAGGTAACTAGCAGTAAAGAAATGTGCTTCATGCAGAAAGTAAGGGAGGATGGCCGCGGCAAGTTGGCTGGCAATATGGGCCCGAAGCCGCCCATTGCCAGCAGTATTGCCAATTAAAGTCGAAAAAATGCCATCGACTGGCTGGCCCGTACCCCTCCTGCACGGCGTGCCGCCCGCGCTACAGCAGCTCCACCAACGTTTCCAGAGCCATGCCGCGGCTGCCTTTCACCAGCACCTGCCGGCCGCTGAGGGGCTGGGCGGCCAGCCAGGCGGCGGCTTCGGCCTTAGTGGCGAAGTGCCGGGCCTGGGGCCCCAGTGCGGGCCGGGCGGCGGCCAGCAGGGGCCCCACCAGCACCACTTCGGACAGGGCTAGGCCGGCTAGTAGCTCGCCCAGAGCGCGGTGTTCGGCTTCGGCTTCGGGGCCCAGTTCAAACATGTCGCCGAGGATGACCAGCTTGCGCTGCCCGGCCGCGGTGGGCCGCTCGGCGAAGCTGCGCAGCGCGGCAGCCATGCTGCTGGGGTTGGCGTTGTAGGCGTCGAGCACCAGCTCGTTGCCGCGGGCGGTGCGCACGAGCTGCGAGCGGTTGTTCTGGGGGTTGTAGGCGGCCAGGGCAGCGGCCACGGCATCGGGCGGCACGCCAAAAAACTGGCCCACGGCGGCGGCGGCGGCCAGGTTGGGGAAGTTGTAGCCGCCGGTGAGCTGCACGGCCACGTCGGGGCCCTGGGGCCCTAGGCGCAGGGCCAGGGCGGGGTCGGCGGCGAGCAGGGCGGCGGGGAAATCGTCGGTGGGCCCCGGGTAAGTGCGGCGCTGGGGCACGGCCGCAGCGCGCGCCACTACCTGCGCGTCGAGCGTGTTCACGAAGGCTAGTCCGTCGTTATCGCGCAGGAAATCAAATAGCTCGCCCTTGCCCAGGGCCACGCCCTCGGCCCCGCCGAAGCCTTCGAGGTGGGCCTTGCCGATGTTGGTGAGCAGGCCGTGG
Source organism: Hymenobacter nivis (assembly GCF_006439025.1). Lineage (GTDB taxonomy): Bacteria > Bacteroidota > Bacteroidia > Cytophagales > Hymenobacteraceae > Hymenobacter > Hymenobacter nivis_A. The sequence goes on along the minus strand of NZ_RCYZ01000005.1, from coordinate 93,431 downwards.
GTGGGGCGGGCCCACTGGCAGTAGGCCGCAATTTCGCCCCGGTGGTTGGCGCCCATTTCCACCACCGCAAAGTCGTGCTCGTCGAGCCGCAGGCGCAGCAGCGTGAGCGGCACGCCGATGTGGTTGTTGAAGTTGCCGAGCGTGGCCAGCACCCGGAACCGCTTGGCTAACACGGCGGTGAGCAGCTCCTTGGTGGTGGTTTTGCCGTTCGAGCCCGACACGGCCAGCACGGGGCCCCCGAACTGCTGGCGGTGGTGCGCAGCCAGGGCTTGCAGGGCCCCCAGCGGGTCGGGGGCGAAGAAGTAGTGGGAAGCATCCTGGGCGGCCAGCGCGGCGTCGTCCACCACGGCCATTTGGGCCCCCTTGGCCACGGCCTGGGGCGCAAAGTCGGCGCCGCGGAAGCTGGGGCCGTTCAGGGCAAAGAACAGGGTGCCCGGCTGGGGCTGGCGCGAGTCGGTGCTGACGTGGCCGTGGGCAGCCAGGTAGTGGGCGTAGAGGGCGGGAAGGTCGAAGGCGGGCATGGGCAAAACGGCGGCGGCCAAACCCGGCCGCAACGCCGGGGCAAATTAAGCCGCGAACTTTGTGCGCTGCCCGCGCCTTAGGTAAGCGCCGCCGGGTGTTGGGGCCCCCGCCACCGGTGGCGGGCCCGTTTCCATTAGGTTCTAACCGTTTGCTTATGCTGCGCCGCTACGCCGTTTTGCTGTTGCTACTGCTGCTGGGGGCCCCGGCCGCCCGCGCCCAAACCGCTACTTTCGTCGGGTTCGAGTTCCGCGCCGCGGGGGCCGTGGTGGAGGGCGCCGACACGCTGCGCCAGGCCTGGGCCGGTGGCTTCAACACGCCCCAGTTCAGCAGCATCGACCTGAACGGCGACGGCCGCAACGACCTCTTCGCCTTCGACCGCCAAACCAACCGCTGCTACACGTTTCTGAACGCGGCGCAGCCGGGCGGCGGCCGCGGCTGGCAGTACGCGCCCGACTACGAGGCCCTGTTTCCGGCGGACCTGGCGGGCTGGGCCCTGCTGCGCGACTACGACTGCGACGGCCGCCCCGACCTGTTTAGCTACGTGAACGGGGGCGACATTCGGGTGTTTCGCAACGTAGCCGGCATCGGCGGGCGGCCCATCTTCCAGCTCACCACCAGCCAGCTGCGCTTCTCGGGAGCCGGCGTGGGCACCAGCAACCTCACCATTGGTGGCTACAACATGCCCGCCATTGCCGACGTGAACGGCGACGGCAAGCTCGACATTCTCAGCTACGACTTCGTGACGGCCAACATTATCGAGCTGTACCTGAATACCAGCCCCGATGCCTGCGGGGCGGCCCTAACCTATAAGATTGACACCAACTACTGGGCCCAGCTGCAAACGTGCGCCGCCTGCGCCGCCTACCAGCTGCCGGGCCTGGCCTGCCGGGGCGGCGTGCCGGCCGCCAAGCCCACCCACACCGGCGGCCACAACCTGCTGGTGCTCGACGTGAACGGCGACGGCGTGAACGACGTGCTCGACGGCCGCGACAACTGCCCCGAACTGGTGGCGCTGCTCAACCAAGGCACCAACCAGCTGGCCCGGCTCACGGCCAGTAGCATCCGCACCGATTTCCCATCGGCGGCCAACCCCGTGCGCCTGCCGGTGTTCCCGGCGGGGTACTTGGTTGATACCGATTTTGACGGCATTAACGACCTGGTGGTGGCCCCCAACATGCTGGACAACAGCCAGGACAACGTGAGCCAGCGCGACAACGTGCGCCTGTACCGCAACACGGCCGCCACCGGGGCCCCGGCCTTCGGTTACCAGCCCAAGGGCTTCCTCACCAACGACGTAATCGACGTGAGCGAGGCGGCGGCCCCCACCTTCGGCGATATTGACGGTGACGGCCTGGCCGATCTGCTCATCGGCAACAACGCCGACCGCGTGAACGGCCAGTACCGCGCCAGCCTCACCTACTACCGCAACGTGGGCACGGCCGCCAAGCCGGTGTTCAGCCTCGTGTCGCGCGACTACATGGGCCTGGCCGCCAAGGGCACCGCGCCCAACGTGTTCCTCGCCCTCAAGCCCGCGCTGGTGGACCTGAACCGCGACGGGGCCCTGGACCTGGCCTACGCCGCCAACTACCAGGGCGTCAACCGGATTTATTATATTTTGAACACGGCCGCTGCCGGCCGCCCGGCGGCGTTCGACCCCACCACGGCCAACTACTTCAAGCCCCAGGGCGCGGCGGGCAGCGGCGTGCTGCCCGGCTTTATGGGCGACATGCCGTGCTTCACCGACGTGGACGGCGACGGCAACGTGGACCTGCTGCTGGGCACCGACGACTACACCGAGCCGGGCCAGTCGCTGCGCTATTTCCGCAACCAGGGCCCCGGCGTGGTGCTCGAAAATGCCTTCGTGGCGGTGAATAACGACCTGGGCCAAATCCGCGACGGGGCCGGCGCCCGACCCTTCCACCTCAGCCCCACCGTGGCCGACTTCGACGGCGACGGCCTGCCCGACCTCGTGACGGCCGACAACACCGGCGCCGTCCGGTTCTTCAGCAACTACCGCACGCTGCTGGCCGGCCCCACCGCGCCCCGCACCAACCTGTTCTGGAACGCCCTGCTGAGCCAGTACGAAGCCAACCGCCTGGGCCAAAGCGCCCTGGTGCGCTACGGCCTGGCCGCGGCCGACGTGAACGCCGACGGCGTACCCGAGCTGTTCATCGGCACCGAAACCGGGGGCCTCAGCAGCTACGCCGTGCGCCGCGGCACGCCCACGCCCACGCGCCCTCCGGCAGCCGCCGCCACGCTGGGCCTAACCCTGTACCCCAACCCCGCCCACACCCAAGCCACCGTCGAAACCGCCCAGCCCACCCGCGTATCGGTAATCGACGCCACCGGCCGCCTCGTCCGGGCCCCCGACGCCCTGGCCCGCCAGCACGACTTGACCCTCAGCGGCCTGGCCCCCGGCCTCTACCTGGTGCGCGCCGAAGCCGCCGACGGCACCGCCGCCGTGCAGCGCTTGGCCGTGCAGTAGCGGCTAAGTCATGCCATTGAGTTGCCAAACTTGGTTCTGGGTAAAGACGCAGGTACAGTCGGTTGCGTCTAAATCACAGGATTCTCAAGCCGTGCAGGAGGTTAGCTGTGCTTTAATTATTGAACCGCTTTTTTGAACTGTTTTTCGCTGTTTCGCTTGAAACTTATTCCCGCGCCACTGCCCGTTGACTTGTTCACTAAAACGAGGGAATAAGTTAACCCTTACGGCGACCAGTTCAAAGCGCTTAACCCAAAGGGACGAACCGGCCGCTGGCGGGGACGAATGGCTGCCCACCGGGCCGCGGGACCCTACCCCTTTGCAATCAGCCACCGCCGAACTGCCGCAGGAATTGCTGCACGCCCTCGCTGTAGCTGCGCGAGGAGCTGAGGTGCGTGCCATCGTGCAGGGTCAGCAAAAACTCGCCGTGCGCCCAGGGGTGCAATTCCTTAATGTGCTGCGTATTGACGATGAGCGAGCGGTGAATGCGCAGAAACTGCGCTGGGTCAAGCTGCTGCGCCAGTTGGCTCAGGGTCGTGCGCAGCGGGTGCCGGGCCCCTTGCGCGTGCACCGTCACGTAGTTGGCCGCGGCGGCCAGGTACTGCACCTGCTCGGTGGGCACGAAGTAAAAGCGGCCCGGCTGCTTGATCAGCAGCTGGGTCAGAAAAGCCGCCGCGGCGGGCGCGGGCGGCTGCGTTTGCAGCAAGCCGGCTAGCTGCGGCTGGCGCTCGCCCTCCGGCTGCCGACTGCTGAGACGGCGCACGTGCGCGAGGCTGCGCGCGAAGCGGTCCGGGTCCAGGGGCTTGAGCAGGTAATCGACGGCATGGTTTTCAAAAGCTTGCAGCGTGTACTGGTCGTAGGCTGTCACGAACACCACCAGCGGCAGGCCCGGCAGGTCGCGCACGCGCTGGAGCACTTCCAGGCCGCTGAAATCGGGCATTTGCACATCCAGAAAAACCAGGTCCAGGTCGCGGTCGCCGCGCAGGGCGGCTACGGCTTCCATGCCGTTGCAGCACTCGCCCTCAATGCGGAAATCGGGCCACTCGGCCAGCAGCTGCCCGATGCGTCGGCGGGCCAGGGGCTCATCATCTACGACAAGGGTACGCAGGGGGTCCAAGGGCGGCGGGGTAGGATGATAAAAGAGATTTCAGCACGCGCGGCGCTAAGCTGCAAGGGCGTTTTTCTCGCCTGGCTAGTGACTGGGTATTGAGAAATCAAATGAGAAAAGGAAGTTCGAGGCGCACCACGGTGCCCTGGTCCGGGGCGGGGTCCAGCGCCAGCACGTAGCGCTCACCGTAGAGCATTTGCAAACGCTGCTCGGTATTGGCCAGGCCCACGCCGCGCGAAGTAGCCGGCGCCAGCCCCGGCCCAGAGTCGCGCACGGCCAGCAGCAACTGGTCGCCCCGCCGGTCGGCCTCAATGTGAATGCTGCCCACCCCGGCGGCGCTCAGCCCGTGGCGCACGGCGTTTTCTACCAGGGGCTGCAGCAGCAGGTGGGGCACCACGGCCAGCCGGGCCGCCGGGGCCACCTGTACCGTCACGGCCAGGCGGCCGGCGAAGCGCACCTGCTCCATCTCCAGATACAGCTGAATGAAGTGCAGCTCCTGCGTAAGCGGCACCTGCTGGGCATCGGTGTGGTCGAGCACCAAGCGCAAAAACTCGCCCAGCTTGGCCGTCATGCGCTGGGCAGCTTTCGGCTCGTCGCCGATGAGCGTGGCAATGCCGTTGAGGGTATTGAAGAGAAAATGGGGGTTGAGTTGCTGCTTCAGCACTTGCAGCTGGCTTTGGGCGAGCTGCGCGGCCAGGCGGCTGGCTTCCACGCTGCGGTGCTGCCAGCGGGCGTGGTAGTCGAGGCCGTACACCACGCACAGCAGCAGCCAGTAGATGGGCACCCAGGTATTAACCCCCGCCAAAATTGCCGCCCAGGAAACGGGGCCCTGCCCGCCGCTGGTCAGAAAAAGCGTGCTCAAAAAAATGGCGCGGTACACGATGGTCAGCACCACGCTGGCCCCGGCGTGCAGCAGCAAGTAAGGCAACCAGCGGGCCCGCCCCGCCGTGAGGTCGAAGCGCTGGGCCAGCCAAAAAACAAAGGGCGTGAGCAGGGCCCCCGTCAGGCCGTAAATGAGGGGGGCCAGCAGCAGCGCCCGCCCGTGCCAGGGCGCCGTGCCCACGAGGGCCTGCGCATACACGAGCACCAGCATGAAGAGCGTAAAGAAGCCCCAGGCGGCCGCGATGCGCAGCCAGGTGAGGCGGTGCAAAAGGAGCATGCGCGAAAACTAGGTAAGGCCGGTTCAACGAGGATTTCTAGTTTAGAGTTGGCGCGGCCACCCAGCTGCTAGGGCCTTCAGTATGTCTTCCCTGAAATGAGTGACCTGCAACCCGGATAGCCAATGAGCACCGTATTCTGGTGAGCTCCGAAAAAGCAGGAAATAAGGTGTACGGAGTCCTACTGCCTTATAGGCTATAGAACCATCCGAACTGAAGATTCTGCCCGGCGTATTTAGACAGGCCCTTATTGGAGTAACTATTGTTGGTAATCAACACCAATACAGGCATCATTTTACTACAATTCCTTGTGAGACAAGGTATAAGAATCACGGGTGTCGGTTCTAGGCTGTCAATTGCTACTAGTATTGATTGCTAATCAGTTAGGTTGAGGAATTAAGTTGTACTTGCGGAAACAACAGGTAAAATTGGCTGCCAACGCCTTCCACCGATTGCACTTGGAGACTCCCGCGGTGCAGTTGCATGATTTGCCGCGACAAGCTTAGGCCAATGCCGCTGCCGGTGGGCTTAGTAGTAAAGAAGGGGACGAAAATTTCTTCTACTAGTGCCGATGGGATACCAGTGCCATTGTCGGCCACTTCGAGTACCACGCGGTGTGGTGCCTGCTCGTAGCCTGCCAGGCGCAATTGGGGCGTGGCCTGGGTGTGCAGCGCTTCCAGGGCATTGGTTAGCAGGTTGAGCAGCACTTGCTCTATAAGCGCTAGGTCAGCTTGGATGCACAGGTCTGGGTTGGCCAGCACTACATCGGGCTCGCAGCCGCGCTGCGCAAAGGTGGGCTCAAGTAGCGTCAGCACGTGTTCGAAGAGCGACCAGACGGGTACGGTTTGGAAAGAAACTGCCGCGAGTTGGCTAAACTGCCGGTACGTTTGGGTGAAGTGCAGCAATCCCTCGCTGCGCTGGCGAATAACGGCCAAGCTGCGACCCATGTCGGCGGGCAACGGCCCGGCAGCCGGGGCAACGGCCAACTGCTGGTGCAGCGTATCGGCCAGCGAGGCAATGGGCGCCACCGAGTTCATAATTTCGTGGGTTAGCACCCGTAGTAGTTTCTGGTAGGCGAGGGCTTCGGTTTCTTCCAGCACTTCGCGCACCGGCTGGAAAGCTACCAGCAACGAGCGGCCGTACTCATCGGTAAAAGCCGTGGCCGAAAGCAGCACCGGCTGCTGGTGCAGGCGAATCGTGCGGTTGTCGCCCGGTCGTAGCGCCAGCAGGGTCGCATAGAGCCCCGCATCGCGCTTTTCCAAGGCCTGGATATTCTTCAGATAGGGCACGCCCAGCAGGCGCTTCAGCGACTCGTTCATCCAACGTATGTCGCCGGGAGTTGACTTGCCCGGCTCGGCATGCGGGTCGTGAAAAGAAAGAATACCAGTGTTGACTAGCGCCAGCACATTCTGCAGGTACAGGTGCTGTGCCTCCTTCTGGCGGGAAAGCTGCTGAAACGAGCGATTTATTTGGTTGAACGCCTGCCGCAGCTGACTTGCGCTGGCCGGCACTTGCTGTGTGCCGAAGGTAAGGGCGTAGTCCTCGTAATGAAGTCCGGCCAAGAAATCGGCTAGATCGCGGTTACTGCGGTTGAGGTAGTGTGCTAATTCAGCCACCAGCCCAGCCGCCAGCAGCAGGCCCGGCACCCAATAGAGGGGCTGCTGGCTCACCAAGGCATAGGCCACGCCCGTGAGGGCGAGCAGCAGCAGACTGGCGCGTCCTAGCAGCGCCACAGGGTACGAGTGGCGCATGGCTAGATGTTATGCTTGCCCAGGCGTCGGTACAGGGCCATGCGCGTAATACCCAGCTCGCGGGCGGCCTGGGAGATATTGCCCTGATACTTGTCAATAACGCGTTGGATAGCTGACTTTTCCAGCTCATCGAGCCGCAGTGGCGCGGCAACGGGCACGGTACTTTCGAGGGCCGAAAACAGCAAATCCTCCGCCCGCAATGTGACACTTTCGGCCATAATAACGGCTCGTTCCAGGGTATGCTGTAGCTCTCGCACATTACCTGGAAACGGGTGCGCCCGCAGCCGCCCCAGCGCCGACGGGGTTAGCGTGAGGTCAGCTTTACGGTATTTTTCGGCGTAGTGCGCGGTGAAATAGTGGGCGAGCAGTTCCACGTCGTCGCCACGCTCGCGTAGAGGTGGTAGGGTTATTTCGATGGTGTTGAGCCGGTAGACAAGGTCTTTGCGGAATCGGTCTTCGGCCGCCAATTGATAGAGCGGCGCGTTGGTTGCCGACACCACTCGCACGTCGATAGGCACCGGTGCATTACTGCCCAGGCGCGTCACTTGGCGGTTTTGCAGCACGGCCAGCAGCTTTACTTGCTGCGGCAGCGGCAGATTGCCAATTTCATCCAGAAACAGCGTGCCGCCCTGCGCCGCCTCAAAGCGGCCGGGCCGGTCTTGCCGGGCGTCAGTGAATGCCCCTTTAAGGTGACCAAACAGCTCGGACTCAAATAAACTCTCCGTTACGGCCCCTAAATCCACGGCCACAAACGGGGCCGCCGCCCTAGGTGAGAGGTGGTGCAGCAGCCGGGCTACCACATCTTTGCCAGTACCGTTTTCGCCCAGAATGAGCACGTTGGCATCGGTGGCGGCTATTTTTTCAAGCTTGTAGCGCACAGCCTGCATGGCGTCGGACTCGCCGATGAGCGCCGCTGTGCCGCTGGCGGACTGGGTGGGGGTTGCGCCAGTTCCGCTGGTGCGGCCCAAAGCTTCCGTAAGGGCCGCCACCAGCTTCTCGTTGCGCCAGGGTTTTACCACGAAGTCGCGGGCCCCTTCTTTCAGCGCCCGCACTGCTAGGTCGATGTCGCCGTAGGCCGTCATGAGTACCACGGCGGTGCTGGGGGCCAACTGGCGCAACTGCGCCAGCCAGTAGAAGCCCTCGTTGCCGGTGTTGCGGGCGCGCTGGTAGTTCATGTCCAGCAGCACCACGTCGAAGCGCATTTGGCGCAGCAAAGTGGGCATGCGCTCAGGGTTTTTCTCCGTCGTGACCTGGCTTACCAGCGGCTGCAGCAGCACGGCCAGCGCCAACAGCACGTCGGGGTCGTCGTCCACGATAAGAACGGTAGCTTTAGCTAAAACAGGGAGAACACTGGCCATGCGGCGCAAAACGAGGGTTGGCTGCTCAAAAGTAGCCCGGTGGGGTGGGATGCGCGGCCAGTGGCCCGCGCTCAAGCGTACTTTGCGGCTTCACTACCACCTGACCCTTGCTTGCGCTGCACCACGTTCAGAAAATATACCGGCCCACTGGCTGGCTGGCCGGCGGTGTTGAAACGCCGGCCTTGCTCAACGTGAGCCTGCAAGTAGCCGCCGCCGATTTTGTGGCCATTATGGGGCCGTCGGGCTGCGGTAAATCAACTTTGCTCAACGTGCTCGGCCTGCTCGACACGGTAGATGGCGGGCAGTATCTATTCGAGGGCACGGACGTGACGCGCCTGAGTGAGCGGCAACGCGACTTGTTCCGGCAGCCCCGCATTAGCTTCGTCTTTCAGGATTTTAACCTCATTGATGAGCTGACTGTGTATCAGAACGTGGAGCTGCCGCTGGTGTACGCCCGCGTGCCCGCCGCCGAACGGCGGCAGCGGGTAGAAGCCGTACTGGAGCGCTTGCAACTGCTGCACCGGCAGCAACACCGGCCGGCGCAGCTTTCGGGTGGGCAGCAGCAACGGGCGGCCATCGCGCGGGCAGTCGTAAGCCAGCCCCGCCTGTTACTAGCCGATGAGCCCACCGGCAACCTCGACTCGGCTAACGGGGAGGCCGTAATGCGCCTGCTCACCGACCTCAACGAGGCGGGCATGACGGTAGTGATGGTAACCCACTCGGAGCAGGATGCCCTGTACGCGCACCGCACCGTGCGCCTGCACGATGGGCAGGTACTGCTCGCGACGCATTAATTATCAAATGCTTCCGCACCTACTCTACGCCCTGCGCATGCTGCGCCAGCACCCCGCCTACACGGCCCTGAACGTGGGGGGGCTGGTATTGGCATTGGCGTGCAGTCTGTTGCTATACTGGTTCGTGCGCTTTCACCAGAGCTTCGACACCTACCAGCCGCAGGCCGCTCGCATCTGCCGGCTGGTGACGGAGCAGCGTTACGGGGGCATCGCCTATAACGCGGGCATTCCGACGCCAGTAGGTCCCGCATTGCGGCGCGAAGTGCCCTGGCTGCGGGCCGTAGCCATGAGCATCGGGCAGGCCGACCAGTACGTGCGGGTGCTGGGGGTGGCCGGGCAGCTGGAAGCTACGTACGCCGAAGACAAAGCCGTGGCCTTCGTGGAGCCCGCATACTTCTCGATTTTGGCTTACCACTGGCAGGTGGGCACGGCAGCGCGGGCGCTGCGCCGGCCCTTTACGGCGGTGCTCACGCGGCGGTTGGCTCACCGGTATTTTGGCGCGGCCAATCCGCTGGGTCGCTGCCTGCGCCTCAACAACTCCCTCGAAGTACAGGTGACAGGGGTACTGGGCGACCTGCCGCCAAACACCGACCAGCCCTATGAGCTGTTCATTTCCTATGCCACGCTGCGCTATTACCAGCACGCGGGCACGCCGCTCACTTCCTGGGAGCAGGTTAGCTCGCAGACGCACGCCTGGGTGCTGCTGCCGCCCGGCGGCACCCCCGCCCAATTGGAGAAAGCGCTTATGGCGCTGCATCGGGCGCACTTTCCGGCCACGCTCGGCAACCAGCGCTACCGGGTACTGCCCTTGCTGGCACAGCATTTTTCGGCCTCTTATAACGAAGGCCGCTACATTGACCGCGCTACGTTGCAAGTACTAATCCTGATTGGGGCACTGCTGGTACTCACGGCGGGCGTCAACTTTGTGAACCTGGCCACGGCGCAGGCCCTGGGCCGGGGACGCGAAATAGGCGTGCGGCGCACGGTGGGAGCCACCAGCCGGCGCATTTTCTGGCAGTTTATGACTGAAACCTTGCTGCTGGTGCTGGCCGCTGCCGGTGCGGGCCTGGTGCTGGCCTACGCCGGGCTACCCGGCCTGCGCGGGTGGACCGATGCGCCGGTGCCGCTCCAGCTCGACGGGGCAGCGTGGCTGTTTCTGGCTGGGCTGGTGACGCTCGTGACGCTAGGCGCGGGCTGGTACCCCGGCCGGGTGCTGGCTGGCTTCCGACCGGCGCAGGTGCTAAAGGGGCAAGCCCCCACGCTGGCGGCCGGAGGCCTGTGGGTGCGGCGTGGCCTAATAGTGGCGCAACTAGCGCTAAGCCAAGGGTTTGTGCTGGCCGTGCTGGTGATGTTTCAGCAACTCACGGTGTGGCTCACCGCCGACCCCGGCTTTGCCAGCCGCGACCGGGTGCTGCTGCCCGCCCGCCCGCTGCGGCCCGCCGTTTTCCGGCAGCTCCGCCAAGAGCTAAGCCAAGTGCCGGGCGTGCTGGACCTAAGCTTCTGCTCTGATGTACCCGCTCTGAGCACCATCAATACCAGCCCATTTGCCTATGACCACCGCGCTGCCCGCGAGCCGTTTCTGCTGGCGCGCCTACCCGCCGATGCGCAGTACGTGCCGCTATTTGGCTTGCAACTGGTGGGGGGGCACAACCTACCCGCCAGCGACACGGTGCGCGGCTACCTGCTTAACGAAACGGCCGTGCGCCACTTGGGGGTCGGCTCGCCGCAGGCCGTTATCGGCCACCACCTGAGCCTTGAAAACGGGGACGAGTCGTCGGCGGGGCCTATTCTGGGGGTAGTGCGCGACTGGCGCTACCAGGGCTTCCAGAATGAGTCGGTTTCCCTTGTGCTCTATACTAACCGGACCGAATACCGGGCCCTAACTCTGCACCTGGCTCCGAGCATGGGCGGTACCCCACCGCCCGCCGTGCGCGCCATCTGGCACCGCTATTACCCCAACCAGCTCTTCAGCAGTACACGCCTCGCCGACGTCTTGGCCGGGTTTTACGACCGGGAGCGGCAGCAATTGGCCATCGTGCGGCTGGCAGCCCTCACGGCCATTGCGGTAGGGTGCTTGGGCTTGTACGGGCTCATCGCGTTTCTGGCGCAGCGGCGAGCCCGCGAAATCGGCATCCGCAAGATATTCGGAGCGCGGCCCTGGCAGATTATAGCCTCGTTTGTGGGCGAATTTGCCGGGTTGCTGGTAGCGGCTTTCCTGGTAGCCGCACCGCTTGCGGGCTGGCTCATGCAGCGTTGGTTGGTACAGTTCGATACACATATTAGCTTGTCCCCCTGGCTATTTGGGGCTACCCTGGCAGGTACGGCGGCCCTAACGCTGCTCACCATCGGCTACCTGACGCTGCGAGCGGCGCTGGCCCCACCCGCGCCGGCCCTGCGGGCAAAGTAGTAGGCTTGCGCCTGTTCAGTAGCGAGCAGTAAGTGTTCGCTTTCGAACACTTATTACGGTTCTGTATTTTTATAATTACTTGATTTAAAGTCAGTTAACTAGATGGCACAAACCTGGTAGCGGAACGGGTAAATTTAACCAAGCCCTTGCTCTCTACCTTGAAGTGCTCTGTACTTACCTTGCTGTTCACGCTGCTTAGTTACCTCACCTTCGCCCAAGCCGGTGTAGTCAAGGGCCGGGTAGCCGACGCCAACGATGCCCCCGTGCCCTTTGCCACCGTGGCCATACTTACTGCCGCCGATTCTAGCTTAGTAAAGGCTGATGCAGCCGATGTAAGCGGAGCGTTTGCCATAATCGGCTTGCCGGCCGGGCGCTACCGACTGCGGGTAATGGCCGTAGGATTTGCCACGTACACCAGCGCCCCGCTTGCGCCGGGCGGGGCCAACCTAGGCACCCTCGTGTTGAAGTCCACGGCCCACGCGCTGGGCGAGGTGGTGGTACAGGGCGAGCGGCCCGCTGTGGAGCACACGCTCGGCAAAACCGTGCTCAACGTGCGTAATCCGCTATTTAAAACCGCTAGTACTGCCCTCGACGTGCTAGACCGGGCGCCGGAGTTAGTGGTGAGCGCCGACGGCGCGCTCAGCATTGCGGGTCGGTACGCGCCAGTGGTATACATTGAGGGACGACAGCAGCCACTCACGGCCGATGAGCTACGCAATCTGGCCGCCGCCGACATCGATCAGGTGGAGGTTATCGCCAATGCGTCGGCGCAATTCGACGGCGAGACGCGGGCCGTGATTAATATCAAGCTCACGCGTGATAAAACGCTGGGCTGGAAGGGAAGCCTCTACGGCGGCTACTCCCAAAATCACCGCCAAGCCGGCTACCAAACCGGGGGCAGCGCTACTTACAAAACCGACCGTTGGGCCTATTACGGCCGCGTAGGCTACGCCCTGTCGCCAAATTACGTAACCAATGAGGCGCTACGCACCGTGCGTACCGCGCAAGAGGCTACCCTGTTTAGCAGCAGCGGCCTCCACACGACGGTGAATCGGCCGCTATCCTACCAGTTCTCGGCCGACTACGCGCTGCGCAAAAACCACCAGCTTGGGGTGTTTGCCAAAGGCAACTGGGCACCCGGCACCCAAGACTTAACCAGCCTGACCGAACAAACCGGCCAGGCTACAGGCGGCGCCACGCCGGGCCGCATACTGCTCGACGTAGCCAGCCACACGCAGTTAACGCCCAGCAACGTGGCCCTGGACTTGAACTACGCCGGCACGCTTAACAGCCGGGGCGACAAGCTGCTGGCCTTCGCCGACTATGCCACCTACCGCACACCTAGCCATCAGTTGTTGCAAAACAACTTTCGCTCGGAGCAGGGTGCGGCTTTGCGACTGCCGTTCGTGTTGGCGGGGCAGTTTGCCACCGACATCACCATCCGCTCGCTGCGCGTCGACTACACCCACGCACTCGGGAAAGCCGGCAAGTTGGAGTTAGGCAGCAAGCTGGTAGATACGCACTCGGCCAATGATGTACGCAACGACTCGCTGCAAGCTGGCGACGTTGCCACCGGTACTTATGGGTATGATGCCTCGCGCAGCAATCAGTTTCGCTACCACGAGCAGATTGTAGCTGGCTATGTCCAATTCTCGCGCGCCTGGAACGGCCTGCAGGTAGAAGCCGGCCTGCGGGTGGAGAATACCACGGCGCGGGGCACTTCGCTCACCCTGGGCCAGGAACTGGACCGGCGTTATTTTCGCTGGCTGCCGAGCCTGAAAGTGGAGCGAAAACTTACGGAGGCCAATAGCTTGACCTTGAGTTACTCGCGCAAAATGGAACGGCCTGCTTTTTGGGAGTTGAACCCCGCTCCCCTCTACGCCGACTACTACACGTACATTGAGGGCAACCCCTTTCTGCTGCCCGTGACCCACAACACGGCCAGCCTGAGTTACCAACACAAAGCACTGACGTTTAGCGCTAATTATCTGCTCGACAAAGATGTATTTGTGCAGATTCCGTTGCAAAACGACCAAACTAAGGTCATTCGTTATACACGCTTTAACCTGGGCCAGCAAACGCAGGCGTGGCTCGACGTGGCGGCCCCCCTGAGCTTAACACGCTGGTGGAAAACCCAGCATTATGCTCAGTTCTCCTCTCTGCGCACGCAGTCAGCCTACCCCAGCGGCGGCACCATCGACACCCACGGTTGGCAGTTCAGCGTCGATGGCAGCCAAGTATTCACCCTGCCCAAGGGCTACAGTTTGGAAGTGAAATACTTCTATAACTCGCCCACAACCTCCTCCATTTACTATAACTACGCCAACGGCTCCGTGTCGCTGGCCTTGCAAAAAGACGTGTTGCAGAAGCACGGTAACGTGCAGCTGAGTGTAGGTGATGTTTTCAATACCTATCGCGAGCATTTCGCCACCCAGTACCAGAACATCGACCTGGACATCCTACAGCGGCGCAACACCCGTCAGGCTACGCTACGCTTCACCTACAACTTTGGTAAGTCCACGTTTAGTAGCAAAAATCAGGCGTCGGGCAGCGCCGAAGAGGAAGGCCGCGCCAGATAGCCCCCGCTTCTTTACCTATGCAGCTCTACCTACTTCCGCTGACGTCAGCCCCTCTTCCTGCTGGTGCTAGGCACGCGTACCGTTCGTGGGGATAGCCTACCCAAAGAAATTGAAGGCATACTACTGTGAAATAGCATCCCGCCTTCAGGAGCTTTGGCGACTGGGCGAGCTACAGAGCAAGCCCGAGCGCTGCGATTATACTTGGTTCCTGTACTACATACATTATATGTAGTAGGTATTTAAACCACTTTTTAAGGCCAGATGCCGTTTTAAGGTTAGGGCGTGGCTGTTGCAGAACTCAATTGAGTATTGTATGCCTAGCCATTACGCAGACAAAGCGGGCGCGTAAAATGGTTGAAAAGCGGCTTTTGGAAAGTCTTGGCGCTAGCTACACCCCGCTTCGAACAAGCTGAAGTTTGTTGCAACAGCCACAGGCCCTTATTGGATGCTTTTCGAGAGGGCGTTTCCAGTGCGTGGAGGCCCTTTTTTCGAGCGTTTTTGGCTAACCCTTATTGGAGTAGTGTGCCTCTGCTCATATTAGCAGGGCAGGGTATCAGATAGCCAGCCATTTTTTTCAAAGAGTTGGCCCCTATGGTTAGGTTGCTACCCGAAAGCTGCTGGGGACTGTAAGCTACTGCTGTACCAAACTTCTAACTGAGACCCCCCTGCTGGCGGGCGGCCGTAATGGCCGGCAGCTGGTCGGCCGCCCAACTGCCCAGCGCCACCAGCTGGCCCAGCAGGCTCTGCCCCAGCGCCGTGAGGTGGTACTCCACGCGAGGCGGCACTTCCGCGAACACCGTGCGGGCTACGAAGCCGTCGTGCGCCAGCGCTCGCAGCGTGACCGTAAGCATGCGCTGCGAAATACCGGGGATGCGCTGGCGCAGCTCGTTGAAGCGCAGCTGCTCGGCGCTGCCCAGGTGCAGCACCGTGAGCAGCGACCATTTGTCGCCGATGCGGGCCAGCACATCGCGCACCGGGCACGCGGTAAAGCCGTCGACGGGCACCGTTATTAATTTTTTGGCTGCGGCCGCATTTTTAGTATGTTGGCTATGAGCAATAGTTACCTGCATGTGCCTTGGAAAGGAAAAAATGCCCTCTTGCGCCGCGCAAAAGGGACCGAATACCTTTGGGTTATCAAAAGTAACCATTGGACTTCAAACCCACCTTTCCCCTATGTATGCCATCACCGGCGCTACCGGCCAACTCGGCCAAGCCACCCTCCACGCCTTACTCACTCAGGTAGCCCCCAAGCAAGTGATTGCCGTGGCCCGCGACCCGCAGAAAGCCGCCGACCTGCGCGCCCGAGGCGTGCACGTTCGGCCCGGCGACTATAACGACCCGGCCTCGCTGACGGCCGCCTTCCAGGGCGTGGACACCCTGCTGTTCATCGCCACCAGCGAGCTAGCACACGCCGTGCGCGTGCAGCAGCACCAGCACGTAATTGATGCGGCGAAGCAGGCCGGCGTGCGCCACGTCGTGTACGTGAGCGGCGTGAACCCGACCCCCACCTCCAAGTTCGGGGCCTCGCCCGGCCACTACGCAACCGAGCAGTACCTGCGCCAGTCGGGGCTAGCCTACACCCTGGTGCGCGATACGCTGTACCTGGACTTGCTGCCCCTGCTGCTCGGCCCCACCGTCGTGGCCGACGGCCAGTTTTACTTCGCGGCCGGCGAGGGCCGCGTGAGCTTCGTGCTGCGCACCGACGTGGCCCAGGCGTTGGCCAACCTGCTCACCAGCCCCGGCCCTGCCAACCAGGTGTACGAGCTGGCTCCCGCCCCGGCCCACACCCTGGCCGAAGTGGCCAGCGCGTTGAGCGAGGTAGTGGGCCGGCCCATCCAGTACGTGGAGATTTCTGAGGAGCAGTTGGCCAGCGGGGCGCGCCAGCAGCAAGTGCCCGAGCCCTTCATCACGCTGCTGACCGGCATGGCCGCCGCCATGCGCGACCAGGAGTTCGCGGCCACCAGCCCCGCCCTGGCGCAGTTGTTGGGCCACGCCCCCACCACGCTCAAAACTTACCTGCAAACCGTGTACGGAAGCCAGGTAGCCTAGGCTATTTCAACGGACAGGCAGGCGTTAACAGCAACGAGCGAGCGGGTCGACCCGCTCGCTCGTTGCTGTTAACGCGTAGCTCTAGTTGCCGGCCAGGCAGCGCTACTCGACAACTCCTTGAGGGGTGCTGCATGCGAAAGGGCAGCATCACCCGCTGAGTAGCCAGCCCTACCGTTGTCCCCCGACCAGTTCGTAAGCTGCAAAGCGGGATTATCAACCAACTAGGAAAGCTACCAACGTGGAATACCAGGAGCTTGCCTGTTCGAAAAAGGCACCAACGTGCCGTAGCAAGAGACGATAGTCTTAGCCGCCCTTGGAAGCCAAACAGCGGGCAGCAGGAAGTCATTTTTCCTATCGAAAGGGGAAGCGTACAGGTTGACCTCCTGCTAATAAACTAGCCTAAGCTAAAGTAGAAAAAGCGTTGCTTATCGTCGAGTGAGGTAACTGGTTCAGATAGGTAGCAACAAGGAAACGTCATTCTCACTTATTCGTCGGGTGCTCTATCAACGCATCCAGAGTCAAACCACTCCTTATTATTTAAGGAGTAACCAGCTTTCGTGGTCAGCGAGCCAAGCGACGCTAATTCTTCTTTTTGCGCTACAAAAGCTGTCTGAACCACCTCAGCCCTTTACCGAGACTTTAGGTATCATAATACTTACTTATGAGCAGCTGGCCAATAAAAGTAGTGGAGATTCACTTACATGGACTTTAGGTACGATGAGTGTTCTATACAGACAGTCCCGACCTTCGGCCGAAGGTCGGGACTGTCTGTATAGCGCATAAGAGCAGGTATTCCCCTCCAAGTAAGGGCCGCCTTGATGTATACGGCGGCGTTTATAAACCTTACCTTAGGCTCTGGCAGTTGATGAAGAAGCCACTATCCGGCAATACTAGCAGCTCGTGTCAGCCCGAAAGCTCCAGCCACTAGCTACCCAGGTGGTTCCAGCCGCCGGACTAGATTAGGGAAGAGTTAGTCGGGCACCTCGGCGTGGCTGCGGGGCTCGGCGGGGACTACGCCATTGGCTTGTTGACGAAAATCCTGCGCTTGGATATAGACTTTGGTACGCACGCGCATGATGGAGCCTAGGGGCCGGTGGGCTTCCAGGGCGTGCACGGGGTTGAAGGCCAGGCGCTCATCCACGTACTGGCGCCGGGCTTCGGAATAGGCTTCCTGCGGGGGTAGTACCAGCCGGGCCACGGTGCGGTAGGGACTTTGCGCCTCGGGCCACACAACGGCGGCATCCTCCACGGGCATGGTTTGCAGGTCGGTGCAGAGCTGCACGCGTACCTCGTAGGTGCCCGCATGCTGCGTATAATAGGCTTGCATAGCGTGGCGCTGGGCTTCGTCGTCGTGGCTGGTGTCCAGGGCCGGGTCGCCGATGGCGGCCAGCGTTTCCGGGGTTGGGAAGACGGCGAGCTTGGCGATGTAGTCGCCGTAGCGCACCGGGGCCTGGCTGTAATAGACCTCGCTGGCCGGGTGCTGGGGGGGGCGACCGAAGAAGCGCAGGTTGCTGCTTTCCAGGCCCACGGTTTCCAACGCAGCTTCTGCTCCTCGGGCGAGGCGCGACCCGGCCACGATCAGGTTTTCCGGTATGCTTGGCGATTTGGCGGCAAACCGCCGAAACGTGCGCAAGAAGTCCTCGGCTGTGCTGGCTACGAAGGCCGGGTCGAGGGCCAGCACCCAATCCTGGGTAGTGGTTTCGCGGCTCTCGGGCAGGTGCGGGCCCTCGACCCCGAGCACCTTGAGCGAGAGGCCCCGTTGGCCGGAGGCTTTGTCGGAGACGGGGTTGCTGGGACCGGGGGCGTAGCGTACCAGCACGTCGTAGCGGCCGGGCCGGGCAAACAGGCCCTGCGCCAACTCGGGGGGGAGGTCGTCGGCTATCAGAAGCGTGCCTTTGAGCAGGCCTACCGCCTTGGCGTGGGTGGCGTGCATGGCGTGGCCGTGCGCTCGGCGCACGGTTTGGGCCATGCCCAGCACCGTTTCGCCGGTTTGAAGTAGCAGCTCGGCCTCGTTGGGCAGTAGTTGTTCGACCTCGGGCGTGTAGCGCACCGGGCGAGGAGGCTGCGGTGTCTCGGTCGGAGTGGAAGGGTGGTCAGTCGCCATGGGGGAATGAAAAGGGGGTAAGGAAGAAAGAGGACCCTAGGGCCGTTGTAGCCTAGGGGCCGTAAGTTTGGTTTTTTACTCCGTCGTATGCCGGTTGATGTTCAGGCGCTGGCGCAGCTTTTCGCCCGCGCCCCTTTTTCGCACCCCACCGAGGCGTCGGGGTTCTTGCTGTGGCGGGTGGCTCACCGCTATCAGCGCGACATCGACCGGGCGTGCGCTGCCGTCGACCTGACGCATTTGCAGTTCATCACCCTGCTGCTCAGTGGGTGGCTGGGGCGCGCCGGGGCCATTGTGAGCCAGGTTGAGTTGGCGGCCACCAGCGGTATCCACCCCATGCAGCTCTCGCAGGTACTCAAGGCGCTGGAGCAGAAGGCGCTGGTCGAGCGCCCCCGCAACCCGGCTGACAGCCGGCGCAAGCAGGTGCAGCTTACCGCGGCAGGCGTGCACGCGCTCACGCAGGCCATTCCGCTGGCCGAAGCGGCGCAGCGACAGTTCTTCGAAGGAGTAGCTGACCAGCCGCAGTTGCACCCGCTGTTGTTGCAAGTAGTCAGCAGTTGGCCTGACGAAGTGTAGGGAGCTAAGGTCAACCAGCAAATCGGCAAACGTGACCACAGGAATAAATACTAAACGCATTTAGTATTTAACACCCGAAGGGGCATAAATGTTAACGAGCCCCGACCACTAGCTACTAGTGACGCACGAAAGTTGAAACGGAAAACCCGGCGATGCCGCTGGCAGGGCTAACATTCAGTAGTGCCTGCTTTGGCGCAATTCTAGGAGCGCCGAACGGTGGTTGACCGGTCGGGCAGACATAAGCTCCTGTATCATAAAGATGCGCCGTAGCGAACCGGTCGACTTAGTGGTCACGAGCGGGAAGTGCCGTTTAGGTCTTGGGGAAAGGGTACTCGCATAAGTCGGCTTGCAAGCAGCAGGCGCTGGTGCTTGGAGTTCTTGTGCTAAGACTTTTTATGTACTAGGCAATTCTGGGCAGCTAAACAAGAAGGTTGATTGGAATCTGATAGTAGGTGGCATTCTAAGAAAGCTGCATCTTACCATGCCACCTGATTTCTCTACTTTAGTTTGGTCTAGTTTGATGGGAGCAGGTCAGTTGCCGAAGCGATACGCAACAGACTGCGTCGCCACCCGCGAACTGGAATGCGCTCGAGAATGCTCCTCATGACTGACATGTATTGACCGGGCCTTGTCACGCCGGTGATGCTCAGCACGAACTGGCCAGCCCGTTTAGCTTTTGTGCCAACCTTTTACCCAAGGCCAAGTTTCGGACGCGGTGCTCGATGCGCCGGGCTCACTTATCATTCAGGAAGCGGGCAACCGGACGTTCTCGATGCAGACCGCGCTGCACGAGCTGCTAAAATAGCCAGCCTACCTACTATATTAAAGCGCCTGTCAGGCTGAGCTGGCGCAGCATTTTTTCGCGTGAGAAATCATATTTCTAACGGAAGATGCTGCGCCAGCTCAACCTGACAGGCGCTTTGAGCTACCAGATATGGACGACGTGCTTAAAACTCCTGCACCGTGGGGCGTAGCACAATTTCGTTGATATCTACCTCGGCGGGCTGCTCGATGGCGAACGCAATGGCCCGGGCCACTGACGACGCTGGAATAGCCTGTTTGTAGAACTCTACCACGCCCTTGGCACTTTCCTCGTGCGAGCTGCCGTGCTGTAGCTCCGACTCTACCGCGCCGGGCTCGATGCTGGTGACGCGAATGCTGCCGCCTACTTCGTGGCGCAGCCCGTCGGATATGGCCCGCACGGCGTATTTGGTGCCGCTGTACACGGTGCCGCCGGGGCTGAACACTTTGATGCCCGCCACCGACGAGATATTGATAAAGTGCCCGGACTTTTGCTGCTCGAACACGGGCAAGGCGGCCGCGATACCGTAGAGCACGCCTTTGATGTTGATGTCAATCATGCTGTTCCACTCGTCCACCTTGGTGGCACTCATGGGCGCAATGGCCATCAGGCCGGCGTTGTTGATGATAACGTCGAGGCGACCAAACGCTTCTACAGCCTTATCAACCAAGGCTTTTACTTCTTCGGCTTTGGTTACGTCGGTTTGCAGAATCTCTACCTTTCCGCCTGCGGCGCGAATATCGGCAGCAATTTTTTCCAGGTTTTCGAGGCGGCGCGCGCCTAGCACTACGGCGGCACCTTTGCTGGCCAAATGGCGAGCCGTAGTTTCGCCCAGCCCGCTGCTAGCGCCCGTGATGACGACTACTTTATTTTCGATATTCTCCATGATGTTCCTCGTTTGGCCTCGCTTTACTTAAGGCGATGTGGGGGAGAACCGGTAGCTACAGCAGTTGTTTCTTGGGTGGTGGTCTAATTTAAGGTGAGAGTGTAGTTATCGATAACGATTTTAATGCGGGCAGTATGGATTGCCAAACTTTTGCTAAAGGAGCAGGATTTGCGCACCAGCATACCGCACCGCTGCCGTAAGGAGCAATTACTAGCTTCGACAATACTGGTTTGCCCTTCGCCTTTCAGATACGGGCGGTGTCGCCAGCGGGGCAGCACGTTTGTATAGGCATTCCAGCGGTCGGTAAAATACCAGCAGTGGCGGCGGTAGCGACGCGGCAAGGCTTGCCACAGCCGCTGCGCCGTTTGAGCACTGCGGTTGCCCAAAACCCACGCCACGATGCGCCGACTGGCGCGTTCGACCGCAAGCAAGAGCCAGACCTTATGCGCTTTACAGCGTTTTTTCTAAAACTTCTTCCGCCGCAGTCGGGGCAGCGGGGGCGAAGCTGCCCGCGCTTTTTTTAGCAGCTTAGCCACCGTCACGCGCGCCACGCCCGTGGCGTGCACAATGCTACGTTGGGAGTTGCGTTCTACTTAACAGTTTTTCCACCTGGGCATATTGGGCGGCTTTGGCGACAGCAGCGGGCGTAAAACGCGCTTGGTAGCCACAGGCTTTACACTGATATTCGGCATGCCCTTGGCTCGGACCATTGCGCCGAATAGGTTCGCTGCCACATTGGGCACATAGATGTTGCGTGTAAACCATAATCCCTCCTACGCTTTTCACCTCTTAATAGACCACCGCCCAGAAATTCTTCCTTGTCGGGGGGGAGGTGACTGGTTACACTCCAGTCAGCTAGGTAGGGTGTTGTTAAACAAATAGGGTAAAACCTCCGAGTCCATGGCTAAAAGGGGTTCTTCTTCCCAAAGGGCGGATTTACACGCTAAGCACTTTTTAGCTTCTGGGCGTAATTGTAGACGGTGCCATAGGCCAGGTCTAACTGCTTGATGACTTGATTCATAGATAAGCAATTGCGCAGAAGCTGCGCAATGGCCTCCTGCTTAGACTGGGCCAGTGGCGGCCGGGCCACATGCTTGCCCTGGGCTTTGGCCCGGGCCATGCCGGCGCGCACGCGCTGGCTGATGAGCGTGCTCTCAAACAGGGCCAGCGAAGCCATGACGTGGAACACCAACTCGCCCGTGGGCGTGGTGGTGTCGATATTTTCCTGGTAGGAGACGAAGTCCACCCCTAGGCTCTGGAATTCCTTCGGCGCGTTGACCAGCGCCTGGGTCGAGCGGGCAAAGCGGTCGTAGCGCCGGACCAGCACCGCGTCGAGCTACCGGTTCTTGGCCGCCGCCATCATCCGTTTGTACTGAGTTCATTCCTCGCTGGTACCCGAGGCCTAGTCCACGTATTCATCGACAACGGCAAAGCCGCGGCGCTGGGCGTACTCGCGCAGGGGGCGCAGCTGCGTCTCCGGGGCCTGCCCTTTGTCGAGGGTGGAGACGCGGGCATAGAGCGCCACGCGGGTGGGCTGGTCGGTCGGGTTGGCGGGCATCGGAGGTTATCAAAAAGGAGTTCCTTGTTGATAGGCAGCACGCACCCGCTCTACAGCGTAGAATCAGTCTTTCTCAGGCAGTACTATAACCCTCTTTGATAACCGGGCTTAGCGTGTAAATCCGCCCTTTTGGCAAAAGAACCCCAGAATTCTCAAGGCAGCTCAGCAACTACGTAGAATAGTTCCTGAGCATAGATGAACGGCCTGCTCATGTTCTTTTCTAGCCTGTCTCGAAGCCTCAAGCCCTTCACGTTTTGCATCGTGCCGAGTTCTGCAACAGCCACTGCACCATTCGGGGCCAGTTAAACCATGATACACGAGCTCACATACTGGTTTGAAGCGGCCATGGTCTTTTTGTCCAGCCACTAGTTGCGTCCGTCCATGTTAATCCTTTCAGAGAGGCAGCACCTTTGTTATATCAATTTACCTAACCCCCACTTCCATGAAGAATGTAGGATTGCTGGTCCGGCTCGAAGCGAAGCCCGGTAAAGAGCAGGCAGTACTCGATTTTTTGACGGGCGCTCTGCCCCTGGCTCAGCAAGAGCCGGCTACCATAACCTGGTATGCTATTCAGCTGGCGCCGGCCACCTTCGGTATCTTTGATACCTTTCCGGATGAAGCAGGCCGGCAGGCGCATCTGAACGGCCCTATTGCCGCTGCGTTGATGGCCCATGCGGCCGACTTGCTGGCCGTGCCGCCTGTCATTGAACAAGTAGCTATCTTGGCTGCCAAATAATTACCAGCCCCTAAAGCGACCTATGCCTGGGCATAGGTCGCTTTAGGGGCTGGCGGGCAGTTAGTCCAGTTGGCTAGCTGCTATTCTTCTCACGCGATGGCGATTGACTGTCTCCTGCTAACTCATCCGCACACGGGTGAATTAGCGTTTCGAAGCTACTCCTTTAGCGACGACACCCCGTTTAATTACTTACAACGCAATAATTATTACTCCCTCATTCTGCTTACGCAGGGCAGCGGCGAGATACGCGCCAACTTTGCCACCTACCTGTTTGCTGGCAGTACGCTGTGTTGTTTTGGCCCTTACCAACCTTACACTATCCAAGCCAGCACCGCTGTAGCGGGCCTGGTCCTGGATTTTCATGCCGACTTTTTCTGCATCTACCGGCATCAGCAGGAGGTAGCTAGCAATGGCATCTTGTTCAACACAATTTTTGAGCCGCCCTTCTTCCCGGTTACAACAGAGGCGGTGCGTGAATTTGCCGCCCTGGCAGCTGTGATGCAAGAGGAAGTACGGCGTCAAGAGGTAGCACAACAAGAGTCCATCGTATTATATCTGAAGCTCTTTTTGCTGAAAGCTATCCGTATTCGTACTGCACAGCCCGCGTTAGGCACCGAGCAGAACCCGTCTGGCCGGGAGCCCTGGCTCCTGCAGCAACTTCAAGATGCCATTAATACGCACTACCGCCACCTGCACACGGCCGGGGAGTATGCCGACCTGTTACGAGTTCCCGCCCGAAGCCTAACGCGCCTAGTCAAGTCCCATTATCAGAAGACGCTCAGCCAACTCATCACGGAGCGAATCATTATGGAGGCCAAGCGCGAACTGTACCTAACCAGTCAATCCGTCAAGGCTATCGCCTTCGCGCTGGGCTTCGGGGATGAATACTATTTCAGCCGCTTCTTCAAGAAAAATACGGCCGTATCGCCGCAGTTTTTTCGTGAATCAGTTGGGTTCGCAAAAGCAGAAGAAAGCTAGCGCTGTTGAGCTGCTAGCGTTTGGCTGGAGAAATCGTTTTTCTCAACCAGACCGCGGGCTTTCTTCTATAGGCTGCTGGCTCCGAAAGAGACCCCATACGGCGCATAGTATATAAAAAAATTATAATTATATAGGTAATTTAGGTGGCGTTAAACAAATAGGGTAAAACCTCCGAGTCGTCCGGTTAGGGGTAGCACAAGAGTAGGAACAGAAACTATCGCTAGGCCCATTCACCAAGCGATGCTTCCCAGGGTGTGAGGGTGCGCAAGGGACGCAGTTGCCCAGCCGCAACAGATTCGGGCAGCGTAAAATCGTAGCGGCCCAGCATATTCACGTGTTCATGCAGCAAGGGCGAGAGGCGGGCCACATCCTCCGGGTTTACGTGCTCCTCCGTTTCCTGCCACCGCTCTAATGCTTGTTGCAAATAGCGCGTATTCCACAGCACCAGGGCGTTTACGACCAGGCCCAGCGCCCCGAGTTGGTCCTCCATTCCCTCGCGATAGCGCTGGCGCAGCTCGCCTTTCTTGCCGTGAAAAACGGCGCGGGCCAGCGCGTGGCGGCCCTCGCCGCGGTTGAGCTGCACCAGGATGCGCCGCCGGTAGGCCTCGTCGTGGACGTAGGCTAACAGGTAGCGCGTTTTTTCCACCCGGCCCAGTTCGGCCACCGCCCGGCCCAGGCCCGAGAGCGACCCCGCCCGCTGCAAGGTGCGCATTACCGCCGTGGCTTTCACCCGGCCTAGCTTGAGGGAGCCGGCCAGCCGCAACATATCCTCCCAATGGTCATAGATGAGCCGGGCGTTGACGACGTGCCGGCTTACTTCGTTGAGGGAACCATAATCGTCGTCCTTGCTGAGGCGCCAGAACCGTTGGTCGGCGAGGTCCGCTAAGCGGGGGCTGAAACGGTAGCCTAATAAGGCGAACAGGCCAAAGACTACCTCGCTGGAGCCGTGGGTATCAGCCATGATTTCACGTGGGTCTAGGTTGGTTTGCTGTTCCAGCAGCCCGGCCAGGATGAACAGGGAGTCGCGCAGCGTACCGGGAATGACGATGCCGTGGAAGCCGGTGAACTGGTCGCCGGTGAAGTTGTAGTAGGTCACCCCGCGCTGGGAGCCGTAGTATTTGCGGTTCCACCCGGCGTGCAGCGTGCGCACGGGCACGACGAAGCGCATCCCGTCGGCCGAGGCGACTTCTCCGCCACCCCAGGCCTGGGCCAGGGGTAATTGCGCCTGGCCGTCCAC
This sequence comes from Hymenobacter nivis, assembly GCF_006439025.1. Classification (GTDB taxonomy): domain Bacteria; phylum Bacteroidota; class Bacteroidia; order Cytophagales; family Hymenobacteraceae; genus Hymenobacter; species Hymenobacter nivis_A. The sequence continues at coordinate 68,350 of NZ_RCYZ01000005.1, read as the reverse complement.
CAACCGGGCGTTGGCAGCGGTGAGCGTTTCCACGCGCACATAGTTTTGCTGCACCCAGGACAAGCGGGGCAAGGTGAGGGCCGGTACCTCGGCCCGCGCCACGGCCTTGAGGCCAATATTACACGCCTGGGCCAGCAGCACCGCGCAGATGCTCAGTGGTAAATCGGCCGCTTTGCTTTGGCCGTCGGCCACGTGGGTAAAAGCGTCGGCAAATCCCGTGAACGCGTTCACCTCCAGCAGCAGCGCCGCCAGTTCCACGTGGGGCAACTGCTGGGTAAGCTGCGTCCGCAGTTGCAGCAAGCTTTCGGGTTCTTCCTGGGCGGGTAACGGGCTTACCCGCACGTAGGGCAAGCCGTCGTGCTGCAACACGTGCAGCGCCGTATTGTGGGGCAGGGCCTCGCGAACGTCCGCATAGGCCGACCGCAGCTGCGCTTGGAGCCGCGCCAGTTCCAGGGCCGGGTCGAGCGAACGGCCCAGCGCCCGCGCCACCGATTCACGCGCCGCGTCCCAGTCCTCGCCGCGTAGCATTTCCGCGCGCGGGTCGCCGTAGCGCTCACTCGTCGTCACAAACACTTCTCGACGGCGCAACGCCTGGTGTAGGCGGTCCAGCACGCAGAGCGTGTACGCGGCGGGGTTCACCTCGTCTCGACTGGCAAACACCTGCCGCGCCCAGCTTTTGGGCACAAAGGTGCGGGGCGCAGTCCCCCATTTGGGCCGGCACCGCCCACCTGCTTCCTGGGCTCGTAAAAAGTACCAGGCATCGAGCAGGGGTTTGGCCGAGGGGGAACCTTCCAACGCAATTCCGTTCAGCAGGGCCAGCAGAAACCGGCGTACGGTCGCGTAGCTACCACTCAGGGCTTGGAACCGGGGGTCGTCGGCGGGACTGGCCAGCGCCTGCACCGCGTCGGCTGCTTCTCGCAAGGAGGCTTCGCCAATGCGGCTCAGCACCTGTGCCCGAATCTGGGCTTCGGGCACGGATTCGTCCAACATCATGCGCACGGCCTGTTGCAAGACCAGCGCGGCGTGGTCCAAATCCTTCAGGGAGCGCAGCCGCTGGCGGCGGCGCTTGGTTTCGCCCCGTAGGGCGAGCGCTGTCAGCAGCCCGTCGAAGAGGTCGAGCACATCGTCAGTGGCCGTGCGTTCAAGGGCCTGGGCGAAGGCTAGCAGGGTGGCCAGGCGGCGTTCTTCTCCCATCCGCGCCAACGTCTGCCCCCAGGCCACTTGGGCGTGGCGGGCCAGCCGCACCACTCGGGCTTCGGGCAGGTCGTGCAGTGAAATGCCCCCTACGCCGAGGGCGCGCACGTGCTCCAGCCGTCCCAACGCGGCCACCAGAGCGGGACTGGAAACGCGGGTCGGCGCGGTGCGCAACGTTTCCAGTCGGGTGAGTCGCTGGCCAGGCGCTACCAGCAACAGCGATTCCAAGGCCTCTTGCTGTACCGGGTTCAACCGGTTGCGGAGTTGGTGGTACAGGTGACGGCCCGTACGCTCGCGGACCCGCGCAATCAGGCGGGCCAGCACCGTCACGCCGGGCAGCACGACGCGCTGGGCCACCAAGTGCGCGGTCGCCAAATCAAAGAGCACACTGGGCCGCACGGTGCTGGTGAGGACCTGCGCGTAGAGCCAGCGCGTGAGGCGGAATGCTTGCCGGCCCCCATAGGCCGCAAAGCCCAGGTACGCCACAATGCGGGCCTGGTGGTCCGAGAGCGTATTTGGGCGGGTATACCGCGCAGGCCACGCGTCAGTGCCTACCTGAAGCTGCTGCGCCAAGGTGGCCACCACGACGGCCGGCACCTAGGTAGGGATGGGCAGAAACGTGCCTAAAAACCGGAGTGTACACAACTGCACAGCACACCCGAGTTGGGTGTACGCCCGGCGGTAGTCGGCCAGAAACTGTAGGTCCTGCGGACTCAGGTAAAAGAAACGGGCCAGTTGTTCCGGGCTAGGGTCCGTCTGGTAGCGCCCATAGCGGGCCGCCTGCTCGTCGCTCAGAAATTCTACCGGCATTGTCCTGTAGTCGCGTGTCCCCGCTGGCGGCGGCCCTATTCGGGCCAGCCGCTCGCTTCCCGCTCGGTCTGGTAACCTGACCGAATCCAGGGTGAAATAAGCGGCCGGCCCTTTTCATTGTTCGCCCCAGACCGACAGGTGTCAGGAGGCAACCGGCACCGGGCCTGCCCGTTAGCTGATGGTGCGGTCGCTGGTGGTGTAGTTGAGCATCCAGCCGGGGTATTCAGCCGGCAGTTGGCTGACCTCTTCGAGATGGCGCAACTCCTCCGGCGTGAACGTCACGTCCACGGCGGCCAGGTTGGCGTCGAGCTGCTCGGGCTTGGTAGCCCCCATGATGACGCTGCTTACTACCGGCTGGTGCAGCAGCCAGGCCAAGGCGAGTTGGGCCACAGTGGCACCTTTGGTTTCGGCCAGCGGGTGTAGCACGTCGAGGACATTGAAGGCCCGGTTGCGGTCGACGAGGGGAAAGTCGAGCCGGTCGCGGCGGCCGCCTTCCTGGTTTTGGCCATCGCGGGTGTACTTGCCTGAGAGCAGGCCGCCGGCCAGCGGGCTCCATACCAGCAGGCCCACCTTTTGGTCAAGTAGCAGCGGCACCATTTCGCGCTCCAGGTCCCGGCCGGCGATGGTATAGTAGGCCTGCAGCGAGGCGAAACGCTCCAGCTGGCGGCTATCGGCCGTGGCCAGGGCCTTCATCAGCTGCCAGGCGGCCAGGTTGCTGGCCCCAATGTAGCGCACCTTGCCCTGGCGCACGAGGTCATCGAGCGCCCGCAAGGTTTCGTCCAGCGGCGTGAGCGGGTCGTAGGCGTGCAGCTGGTAGAGGTCGAGGTAGTCGGTATTCAGGCGCTTGAGGCTGGCTTCGGCCTGCTGCATGATGTGCTTGCGCGTAAGTCCTAAGTCGTTGGGGCCTTCGCCCATTTTGCCCCGCACTTTAGTGGCCAGCACCAACGAGTCGCGGTCCAGGCCCAGGTTGCGGATGGCCTGGCCGGTAATTTCCTCCGACAAGCCCTCGGAGTACACGTTGGCCGTGTCGATAAAGTTGACCCCAGCGGCCACGGCCCGGCGCAGCAACTCATCGGCGGCCGTCTGGTCGAGGGCCCCGGTGACGGCCGAGCGGCCTTTGCCCCCAAAGGTCATGGTGCCCAGGCACAGGGCCGACACCTTCAAGCCGGTCTGGCCCAGCAAGCGATACTGCATACGACGTAGCGCCGGGGAAATGTAGCACCCGGCCGTGCAAAGGTCCGGCGCACCCGCAGGGGCTACATAACCGATTTGCACCCAAGGGCTACGAAATTCAAACCACCAGGGCCTGGGGCTGACGGACTTGCTGCGGGGTGAGGCCGGTGTGGTGCTTGAAGAAATTGTGAAAGTGAGTGGGGTACGCAAAGCCGAGCGCTTCGGCAATATCGGTCAAGGACCACGGCGTGTGCTGCAGCAGGCGCCGCGCTTCCGCCAGCCGCCACTCGGCCAGGTGGGCGGTAGTGGTTTTGCCCGTCACGGCCCGCACGGCCCGGTTGAGGTAGTTGACGTGTACGCCCAGCAGTGGGGCAAAATCCTGGGGGGCGCGCAGCTGCAGTGGCTGGTCGGGCCGGGCTACCGGAAACTGCCGGGCCAGCAGCTCCAGAAACAGGGCGGCGAGCCGGTCGGCGGCGGTAGGGTGCACGAAGTTGGGCGCGGGCGCCCGCAGGCGCTGGAGCTGGTGCAACAGCAGGTGTAGGTAGTGGCGCACGACGGTGGCCTGGTGCGGGTAATCGGTCCCCAACTCCGTGAGCAGCTGGCTAAACAACGATTCAAATGCCGGCAGCTGCCCGGGCTCCAGTACATAGACCGGGTCGCGCCCCAGGGCCAGCAGTGGGCTTAGGGCCTGGTCGGCCGTCGCCCCGCCGTGCAGAAACTCAGGCGTGAACAGGCAAAACAACCCGCTTTGCTCGTCCGATAGGGTTTCCCAGGCGTGCGGCACCAGCGGATGCGAGAGCACTACGGCCGGCCCGGCAATGGCCCAGCCCCGCGTAGCCTGGTGCAGCTGGCTGGTGCCCCGCGTCAGCAAGGAGAGCTTGTAGAAGTCGCGCCGCTGGTAGGGCAGGGATACCTGCCCGAAGTCAGCGCGAGAATAGGCCGCAAACTGGCCCGCCTGCAGCCCGCCCACCGACGGCACCTTTCCTAAGTAGCGGTGCTCAAACTCGGGCAGGGAAATAGCGGCAGCCGGTGGTGGGGAGCAAGTCTTCATCACGAGGCGCGTATCAGGTCGTTTGGTGCGCCGCCTGCGTGCCCGTCGGTACGCCCAGCTGCCCCAGGTAGCGGTAAATGGTGGCCCGACCGACCCCGAGCAACTGGGCGATTTCCGCGACAGTTTTGTCCTGCTGCAGGTACAGCGTTTTGGCCGCCTGGGCTTTGGACAGGGCTTCTTTGGAGAGGCCTTTGGGCCGCCCGCCCTGCCGGCCCCGGGCCCTTGCCGCAGTCAACCCCGCTTTGGTGCGCTCGCGGATAAGGTCGCGCTCAAACTCGGCCAGCGAGGCAAACAGGTTAAACATGAGCCGGCCTTGGGCGGTGGTCGTGTCCAAATGGTCCTGCAGGCTGACGAAGTGAATCCCTGCGTCCTGAAAGCCCGTCACCAACGTGACTAGGTCTTTGAGTGAGCGGCCCAAGCGGTCGAGTTTCCAGACGACGAGCGTATCGCCGGGCCGCAGCCGCGTCAGCAGGTGCTGCAGGGCCGGGCGCTCTTTCACGGAGGACACTTTTTCCTGGGCCACCTCCACGCAGCCGTAGGCTTGCAAGGCATCAGTCTGCAGATGCAGGTGCTGGTCGGAGGTACTCACGCGGGCATAGCCGAAAATCATCGCCATTTTTCTCAAGAAGTCAACGAGGGCGAAGATAGCGAGTCGTTGATTACTGAGAACAGGAAATGAGACAAGCTGTGGTAGCTTTTCAGAGCGCTAAGCAGCCGAGGCAGGTGGGCCGCTAAAACGGCCGTTTTCTGAGACAGCCTACCTGCTCAGCTTTCCCTACCGATAGTTTCTGTTCCTACTCTTGTGCTACCCCCTCTACAGCTGGGAGCCGGTGGCCACGCACCGGCAACTGGGGCAGACCCTGCTGCCCGACGCGCGCCTCGACCCCGAGCGCATCGCCCGGCACTGGGACGAGGTCCTGCGCCTGGTCGTCACCCTGAAGCTGCGCCACAGCGAGGCCTCCCGCCTGTTCGGCCGCCTCAACTCCTACGCCCGCCAGCACCCGCTCTACCGGGCCCTGAAAGAGCTGGGCCGGCTGGTTAAAACCGAGTTCCTGCTGCGCTACGTTGACCAGGTGGAACTGCGCCAGCGCATCCAGAAGCAGCTCAACAAGGGCGAGAGCGCCCACCGGCTGGCCCACGCCGTCTGGCACGGCCGCAACCAGGAGTTTCACGCCGCCACCCGCTCCGAGCAGCTGGTGGCCGAGACCTGCAAGCGCTTGTTGATGAACGCCATCATCTGCTGGAATTACCTGCACCTCTCCCAGCACCTGGCCCGGCTGCCGCCCGAGCAGCAAGCGGCTACGCTGGCCACGCTCTCGCCCTTCGCCGTGCTCTCCTACCGCCACCTGAACCTGCACGGCGAGTACGACTTCTCCGACCACCCCCTGCTGGCCGAAGCCCCGTTTGACATGGACCTGATTGCTACCTGGCAGCCGCCAAGCAAACCGGCGTAGGGCCGAGTCGGAGGTTTTACCCTATTTGTTTAACAACACCCTTCTTATTGAATATCAAGCTCGTACTGCCACGCATCAGCCACCATCCGCTCCCGCTGGCGCTGCCCACTACCGAAGACCCGCGCCTGGTACCGGTGCTACGATACCTGTACGAACACATCGGGGAGCTGCTGGAATTGAACGCGCTGGCTCGGCAGCTCGGCTTCAGTCCGCGCAGCTTGTCGCGCCTGTTTCAAGAGTGCCTCAGTATCTCTTTCGGGCAGTACTTGAAGCTACGGCGCATGATGGCGGCCATGGAACTGCTGCTGCAAACCAAGCAGACGGTCACGGAAATAGCCTACGCCGTAGGCTACAACAGCTTGGCTTCGTTCAGCAACACTTTTTACAAGATAGTGGGCCGGTGACCATCCGATTTTGCCTCGCGGGAGCAGTAAGCCGGTCATCGAACGCGCCGAGTAGAAACTGTTCCTGGCACCCGGCTGGCCTTACTACCAACTTCTCTGTTTGAAAGAGGCTTAGTGAAATGAGGCCTTAAACAAGGCCTCATTTCACTAATCAGCAACCTTTTCTTCTAAACAACATGCTCCTTCCTTATCACGCCCTGGTGGGTGGCAGCACGCAAGGCATTGGTCGGGCCGTGGCCGAAGCGCTGGCCGAAGCCGGCGCCACCGTTACCCTGCTTTCCCGCAACGAAGCCGCGCTCCGCGAGGTAGCCGCCGCGCTGCCTACGCCCACCCACCAGCAGCATGACTACCTAGTGGCTGATTTCAGCCAGCCTAGCCAGGTAGCCGACGCCGTGGCCGGTTATTTGGCCGCGCACCCCACCGGCTTCCAGATTCTGGTAAACAATACTGGGGGGCCACCCGCCGGGCCGCTGCTGGCGGCCACGCCCGCCGACTTTGAACGGGCCTTTGGGCAGCATCTACTCTGCAACCACTTACTAGCGCAGGCACTGGTGCCGGGCATGACCCAGGCCGGCTACGGACGCATTATCAACGTTATCAGCACTTCCGTAAAAATCCCGCTGCCCGGCTTGGGGGTGAGCAACACGATTAGGGGCGCGGTAGCCAGCTGGGCCAAAACGCTGGCCAACGAAGTGGCTAGCCAGGGCATCACGGTGAATAACGTGTTGCCGGGGGCCACCGAGACGCAACGCCACGAGTCGCTGCTGGCGAACAAGGTGAGCGCAACCGGCCAGTCCCGGCAGCAGGTCGAGGACGCTATGCTGAAGCAGATTCCGGCCCACCGCTTCGGGCAGGCCAGCGAGCTGGCGGCGGCCGTTGTCTTTCTGGCGTCGCCGGCCGCCAGCTACATTACCGGCGTAAGCCTGCCCGTGGATGGCGGCCGCACGGGCAGCCTGTAGGGACCAGTCGCTACCTAGCGCACGGCCACGCCGTTGGCTTTCGCGATAACGTTGAAGCTGAGCAGGAACATATCGTCAATAGCCTTGTCGGCGGCAGCTCCGAACAGCGTCGAGCCATACTTCACGTCGTACTTGCTGCGGTCGATGCTGGCCGTACCGGTGGCGGCGGCTACGCCGTTTTTCACGCCTACTTTGGCCGGAAAGCTGACGGGGTTGGTTTTGCCCTTGATGGTGAGGTTGCCCGTGATGGTAGCGTTGTTACCATTAGCATTACCCTTCAGCGGCTTGATGCTGGTGATAACGAACGTAGCCGTGGGGTTCTTTTCCACGCCGAAGAAGTCGTCCGATTTCAAGTGGCCCACCAGCTTGGCGTTGTAGTCGGCATCCGTCAGGTCGGTGTTCTTGAGCGAGGCCATGTCGGCCACGAACGTACCACCCACAATCTGGCTGCCTTTCACCTGCATAGAGCCGTCTTGCAGGTTGATGGTGCCGGTGTGCTGGCCACCGACTTTTTTGCCCGTCCAGCCGAGCGTGCTCAGCTGCGGCTGCACTTTGTAGGTTTCAACGGCCGCGGTGGTCGTAGCGGGGTTGTGGGCGGTGGGGCCGGTAGCAGCTTGCGCGGGAGCCGACAGCATAGTGGCGGCCAGCAGGACGAGGAACAGGATATTTTTCATGGTTGCTTGAGAAGTATTGAATTGATTTTGAAGAGATAAAAGGGGCGGTTGGCAGTCCTGCTAGGGCTGTTTAGCCAGCCACTGGTGGGCCGCCGCCAGGCTGCTGGCCGATACTTCGTGCCCACCTTCAAAAGCCGCGTAGTGCGGGGTGATGCCCAGCGTTTTCAGGAAGTCGATAGCCTCGTCGGCGTAGAAAGCGGGCAGCTTGTCGTCGTGGCGGCCGTGGCTAAGGAAGAACTGGACGCGCTTGATGTCGGCGGCCGGGGCGTGGTGCTGGCGCGACTCGGCCAGCATGCGGCCGCTAAAGGCCAGCACGCCGCGCACCTGCGATGGGCGGGTTAGGGCCACGTCGTAGGCCATGATGGCACCCTGGCTGAAGCCTAACAGATAGACTTGCCCGGTCGGAATGTTGTACTTGGCCGAAGCCTCGTGCATCAGGTTGAGGAGTAGGCGCTGTCCATCCAGCTGCTGTGCGTGGTTGAAGACGGGCTTGCCCGACGAAAAATCAACCTGGTAGAAGCCAAAGCCCATCGGGCCGAGTACCAGCGGGGCTCGCACCGAGAGCACCAGCGTGTGGGCATCGGCCAGCTGCTCGCCCACGGGTAGTAGGTTCAGCTCATTGCCGCCCACGCCGTGCAGCAGCAGCAGTAATCGTTTAGCCCCGGTGGCCTGAGCCGGGTTTACCAGGCGGTAGGATAGGGATAAATCAGTAAGCAGCGGGGGCTGCGTGGTGGTGGCAGGTGTCATCGTAGTAGTCAGGAAAAACGCGAGAAAAAAGGCCAGCCATTGCCGGCACCAGCGACGGCTCATGCGGCGGGCTGGGCCTCGGTGCGCAACAGCACCCGGATACCCCACGGGTCGGTGACCAGGGGGCCGTCAGGGGTTTGCTCCACGGGGTAGCCGGCCGCTTGCAGGCGGGTGAGCGCGGCGTCACGCTCGGCGGCCGTAGGCAGCCACAGCTCCCAGCGCAGCAGGCGGGCATCAACCGTGGTAGCGACGGGCGAGCCGGCGGCCCACACGTTCAACCCCAGGTGGTGGTGGTAGCCGCCGGCTCCTACAAACAGCGCTCCTTGCAGGCTCCAGGTTTCGATGTCGAAACCCAAGGCCTGGTGATAGAAGGCCAAAGCCAAGCGCAGGTCGCCGGTGTAGAAGTGCAGGTGACCCATGATGGTACCCACCGGCAAGCCTTGCCAGGGCGTATCGCCGGCGGCTGCCAGCACGCCCGGCAGGTCGAGCGGTTCGAGCGCCGGTTGAATTTCGCCCTGCTCGCTTACCTGCCACTCGGTGCGAGGCCGGTCGCGGTACACTTCGATGGTGAAGCCATCGGGGTCGGTGATGTAGCTGGCCTCGCTGTAGTTGTGGTCGGACGAGCCGATGTGCAAACCCAACCCACGCACGTGGCGCATGAAGCGCCCCAGGTCGGCGCGGGTAGGCAGCAGCACTGCCAGGTGGTACAGCCCCAGCCGGCCGCGGGGCGGCACGGGCCGGGCCCCCGGCTGCTCGTGCAGTAGCACCAGCACGTCGTCGCTACCGGCTACGCCGAGGGCCGCCGTGGCCAGTTGCCCTCCGGTGGCCGGCGTGCGGCTCAGCAGCCGAAAGCCCAGCACCTGCTCGTAAAAGGCCAGCGAGCGGTCGAGGCGGGCCACCGTCAGGTGGACGGTGCCCAGGCGAATAGCAGCCGGCAAACTGGCCGGCGCGTGCACGCCAATGCGCTCGGCGGGCAGCGAGGAATACGGAAGCAGGGTAGCAGTCATGGCGGTAAGCGAGAAAGAGGAAGGAGGTTTATAGTCGGCTAGGCTACTTGGCCAGCCCGAGCTGCTTCATAAAGGATTGGTTGTCCCAGTAGAGGTATTCCTCTACCATCACGCCGTCTTTCCACACGCCGACGGTGGACATGGGCAAGCTGAATTTCTTGCCCGTGGGCTGGATGAACTTGCCGTCGCCGGTGGGCATGGGCTTGGTGAAGGTGCCCGTCATGATGCCGGATACCGACGTCAAATTGCCTTGACCCAGCTTAAAGGGGTGCTGCTTAATCTGGGTGTCGGGGGCGTACACGAACATGGCTTTCAGGTCGGCGATGTGCCGGGCAATGCCGGTAGTGGTGTGGCCATCGGGTCAATGCACCAGGATGTTCTGGGCGTGACTTTCGTGCAAGCGGTCCCACTTCGCGTTGCTGAACACGTCGTAGTCCAGCTCATCAAAGGTTTTTAGGTGCTGGGCCACGAGGTCGCCAGATTTAGCAGCGTGCTTGGCAGCGGGTTTCTGGGCGGCGGCCGTCAGCGTGGCAGCAAATAGGGCGAGGGGCAGCAGGATTTTTTTCATCAGAAAGACAAGTACTTGTCAGGATTCTCCCACGGCGAGAGAACAAGACAAAGGTCCCCCGGGGCCTACCCCCAGTGCATTATCATAGGGTAAGAAATGCGGCGACTTAGGCTCTACACGTGGCTGGTGCTAGCACCTCGGAACCACGCGGCAATGCGTGCGCGGATGAGCCTGTAGGACATGAAAAAAAGCGCCGACCCAGGGGCCGGCGCTTTATCATAAGGAAGCAGCACAAACGTGAGCAGCCGACACTTTCGGCCGCCCGCCTCGGGCTGGTCAGTCTAGGCCGCGTCGAACGCAGCCCGCAACTCCTTGGCTGCCGCAGCGGGGTCGGCGGCTCCGTAGATGGCTCCGCCGGCTACTGCCACGGCTACGCCGGCCTGCTTCACGGCGGCAATAGTTTTGAGGTTTACGCCACCCGCGATGGACACGGGAACGCCAGCGCGCTTGGCTTCGTCGATTAGCACTTGAATGGAGTAGCCGGGCAGGGCCTGCTCGTCAAGGCCGGCGTGCAGCTCCACGAACTCTACGCCGAGCTTACTTACTTCCTGGGCGCGCTTTACCCGGTCCTTTACGCCGATGGTATCGACTACTACGCCCTTGCCGTGCTCTTTGGCGGCTTTCACCGCGCCAATGATGGTCGCGTCATCCACCGAGCCAAGGATGGTCACCAGGTCCGCGCCCGCGCCGAAGGCCATGCCGGCTTCCAGCTCGCCGGTATCGGCAGTTTTGAAATCGGCAAACACCAATTTGTCAGGGTGGGCCGCTTTCATGGCCTTGATAACAGCTAGGCCTTCGCTTTTGATGAGCGGGGTACCCAACTCGATAATGTCCACGTAGGGAGCAACTTTAGCCGCTAGTTCGAGGGCTTCTTTGGTGCTTAATAGGTCGATTGCAACTTGTAGCTTAGCCATTTGGGCAAGTGGGTCTAAATGAAAAATAGCAAAAAATCCGGCACAGCTGCGCCGTTGAGAAGCCGGGAAAACGGCTGATACTCTCTATTCTAGGTTGGCGTGGCGCTTCCAGAGCTCCTGGGCCGGGGTGCCATCCAGGGCCCACAGGGTCTGAAAAATGGCGTCGGTCAGCAGCAGCACCGCCTGTTCGAAGAGGCTGCCCGCATACTGCTGCGAGATGGTGCCGCCGTGGTCCTGCTTTTGGGCGGCGGGCAGCACGACAACCTGCGTAGCCAGGGCCGCCAGCGGCGACTCGCGGGTGGTGGAAATAGCCACTACCTGTGCCCCCACGGCCTGAGCCTTTTCGGCCGCTTTTACGATGGTGCTGGTGGTGCCCGAGCCGGAGCCCGCCAGCAGCAAGTCGCCGGCCGCGATGGCGGGCGTCGTGGTTTCGCCCACTACAAACACCGTAAGGCCCAGGTGCATCAGGCGCATGGCCGCGGCCTTAAGCGCCAGCCCGGTGCGGCCCGCGCCCACAACAAATACCCGGTTAGCGTGTTGGATGAGCGGAATTATCGCGGCGGCAGCCGGGTCGAGCTGCTCGGCCAAGCGCTGGTTTTCCTGGAGTATTACCTGCAAGTTGTGATGCAGGTCGTGGCTCATTTCATGGGGTTTTTCCTCGCTCATCGGGATGCTACTACTGCGCTGCTGGGACTGGCCCATTAGCAGCTGATACGGCCCTTCAACTGGCCGTTTTGCCCGTCCGTTGAATGCTGCACAAAAGTAGAATCACCCAAAAATGGGGGCTTGCACAATACTAGCAATCGGTGGCAGTATCGTAGCAATAGCCGCTTTGGGGGCCGCCAATTGCTGCGGGCGGGGCTGCTGATAGGCTAGCTTCGCCCCAGTCGTTTTCCGCTTGCTTTTCACTCTTATTTTTCTATTCCCTATCCACGTGTTGCCGTCTATACCGCTTACCGAACCTCACGAGCTCACCACGCTCATCGACCACCGCCGGGTGCAGACGCTGGAGAAGTACGAGCTGAGCATTCTCGAAACGCTCATGCCCGGCGACCAGGTAGCGCAGTCGTACAGCGACCTGGTGCTGACCAACATGCTGCGCGGCAAAAAGGTAATGCACCTGCGCGACCAGCAGGCCTTCGCCTACCTGCCCGGCCATACCATGGTGGTGCCCCCAAACCTGAAGATGCTGATTGACTTCCCCGAGGCCTCGGACGAAAACCCAACCCAGTGTGTGGCCCTTGCCATCGACCGGCTACAAGTCATCGACACGGTTGACTACCTCAACGAGTTTTACCCGCGCACCGAGGGCGAGAAGTGGAACCTCAGCCTCAGCCAGCACGCGTTTTATAACAACGAGGAAATCACGGCGCTCATCTACAAGCTGGTACGCATCGGCTTCGATAACTCCCAGAACAAGGACATGCTGGCCGACTTCGCGGTGAAGGAATTGCTGCTGCGCCTGATGCAGCTGCAACGCCTGCACCTGACCGAACACAACACGGCGGTGCTGGCCACCTCCAACCGCTTTGCCCACACGCTGCACTACATCAAGGAGAACCTGGCCGAGAAAATCAGCGTCGAGGAGCTGAGCGCGCAGGCCTACATGAGTAAGGCCAACTTCTTCCGCGCTTTCAAGCAGGAGTTCGGCCTCTCGCCCATCGACTACATCATCAAGGCGCGGATGCGGCTGGCCAAGCGCTGCCTGCAAAACCCGGCCATCAGCATCACCGAGATTTGCTTTAAGGCCGGCTTCAGCAATCTGGCGTACTTCACCCGCATGTTCCGGCAGCTGGAGCACATGACGCCCACCGAGTACCGGGCAGTTAGCCAAGGGCACGCGTAAGGTTGCTCCGGTTGGTAAGCCGCTGCCAGGCCGTGCTTTGTTCACCAGCCAAGCGTGGCGCTACAGTTGGCGGCGCACCCGGCTCAACGACTCGGGCGTAATTCCCAGGTAGGAGGCAATTACGTGCTGCGGTACCCGCTGCACAATAGTGGGGTACTTGCCTAGAAAGTGCTGGTACTTCTCCGTCGCCGTCTGGCTCAGCGAGGCGTTCACCCGCTCCTGCAACACCACGTAGCGACTCTGCATCAGCAACCGGAAGTAGCGCTCGAACACGGGGCACGCGGCGTAGATGGTTTCCAGGTCGGCCTGGTCGAGCAGCAGCAGCTGCGAGTCTTCCAGCGCGTCAATGTTCATCGTGCTGGGCTGCCGCGTAAGCAGGCTGTAGAGGTCCGATATCCACCAGTCTTCCGGCGCAAATTGCAGCGTGTGCTCGTGCCCCTCATTGGTGAGCGAGTAGCTGCGCAGGCAGCCCTGCGTAACGAAAGCGTAGTAGCTGCATACTTCACCCGCCTGAAGCAGGTGCTGGCGCTTACGCAGGGCCAGCGGGCGCAGGTACCCGCAGAAAGTAGTAAAGTCGGCGTCGGTTAGCGGCACGCGCACTTGTAGGTGGGCACGCAGCAGGTCGTAAGCGGGACTATGGTTAGGAGGAGTAGACGTTTCAGTCACTGTTCTTAGTATTTCGGCAGAACTGGTGGCCAGGCACGCCTTTGTAAGCCGTGCCTCCGGTTTATAGTCGGCATTGGCTACTAGCCCGGTCCGGGCAACTTGTCCCCGGCTACTAACTGCAATTTGCCTGTGGAGAGTACCAAAGGTATTGCCAGCAAGGTACGCTGACTGCACAGAAGACCTTTCGGAGCCATTGCATAGGTGACTACCGACAAGTCCTATTAGGTAGGATAAGAGTTAAAAATCGTACTTATCTTCCAATTAAGTGAATCAGAAAACAAGTTATGATAACCTTCACTTATCATAACTTGATATCGAAAGCCACTGCATACGGTGGCTTTTTTCTTTGCCCCGATAGCTGGCGATGAGAAGGCGCGTCGTTCCTGATGCGAACGGAAATTGACGACAACCGGTGTAGCAGCGCATGCTTTGCCGAAGCCTTCGTTCCTTGATTTATTCCTCCGCCTAGGCCACCCACGGGCCCCGCTAGGCCGGTGCTACCCCCTCGCGCTCCTGCCCAGCGCGCAGCCACGCCATGGCTTCGGCTTCGCTTTCAAAGAGCTGCGGGAAGGCATCCACCACGGCTTCGCGGCGAAAATAGAGTTCCATCGCGTCGCTCTCGGCCGCCGGGCGCTGGTGTGGTCCCGCTAGGTAGGCCGTGAACAAGGGCCCGCCGAGCGCGGCCGCAATCCGGGGCGAAAACTGGTCGCGAAACCACGCGTTCAGGTCAGGGCCAGCCACGGGGCGGCGGCGCAGGTCTAGCAGCCAAAAGCGGCAGTTGCCGTGGGCTTGGGCCGCGGCCAGCATGGCCTCGTAGGTGCCTTGCAACTCCGGCGGCGGTAGGTCCTGTAGCCACCGGCCGATGATGAGTCCCAAATCAGGGCGGTACTCGAGGGAGAAGGCGTTGGACGGAAAAACGGACATAACGGCTATAAATAGGTAGGAATGCAGGGGAAAGCCCGGCCACACGGCCCTCGGCAGGGCGTGACCGCGTTGGCGTCCCGCACCGGCCGCACGGGGCCTAGCCGGTCGCGCGGCTCAGGCGGGGAGCGCCGCGGGCAGGTAGTGGTGTAGGAGCGCCGCGAGCTCCGTTATATCCAGCGGTTTGGTCTTGACTTCCACGGCCAGGGCCTGCGCCCGTTTGCGCGCGGGCGTCTCGTGCGCCCCCGAAAGGACGATGACCGTCATGGCCTGCTGGTGGGCAGGGGGCAGCTGGCGCTGGTGTTCTAAAAACTCGAGGCCGTCCATGACCGGCATCTGCAAGTCGAGGAGCACGAGCAGCGGCACCGGCGGGGTAGTGCCGTGGCAATGCGCGTCGACGAGCGCCAGGGCGGCTTGCCCGTCCGCCGCTTCCAGCACTTGCCCGCGCACTTGCAAATGCGTCAGCCAGCGCCGCAAGGTCAGCCGCGTTGCTTCGTCGTCATCCACCACTAAAATCATTGCTTCCGTCATCGGGTACGCTCTACGTGCATTCGAAGCGTTCGACTGAGTCTGAGCCGCTGCTGGCGCAAACCAACCAGCATATCCGCGCCCACGACGGCCGCGCCCCCTCGTTAGGTAGTGCAGGGGGCTAGCCGGGTAAGCTTATCGGAGCTCTTTGATTTTCAAACTGCGAAAGGAGACGCGGTTCCCGTGGTCTTGCAGCAATAAGTGCCCGGCGGGGGCCTTGGCGAAGTGCGGCCAGACGTGGTATTTACTCCCGGCCACCAAGGCTTCAAAGGCCGGCGAGCCCCGTTCGTATGCCAGCACTTTTACCCCATTCAGATAATGTTCGACGTGATTCGTCGGGTAGACCACCACGCGCCCCACGTTCCAGGCCCCGATGGGTCGCTGGCAGGCCGCCGGTTTCACCGCCGGAACTAGGTCGTAGAGCGAAGCCAGGGTGCGGTCGCCGTTGATGCCGAGCTTGGCGTCGGGATGCCGGGCATCGTCCAGCAATTGGTACTCCAGGCCAATGGGCGAGCCCGGCGTTTGTTCGGCCAGGGTCACAAAATAGATAACGCCACTGTTGGCCCCGGGGGTGAGTTGAAACTCGAAGGAGAAGTCGAAGGCCCGGTACTGGGCCGTCGTAATAATGTCTCCGCCGTTGGCCGATTCCTTTCCGTCGGCCGCGAGCGTGGTCAGCTCGCCATTCTCTATTTGCCAGCCGTGCGTGGGAAACGCGGCGCCCTTGGCGCTGCGCCAGCCGGTGGCCGTTTGGCCATCGAACAGCAAGCGCCAGCCCTGGCGGCGCGCGGCCGCCGTCAACGTATTCGGCGCCGGCTCGGCGGCGGGCGTAGCGGCCCCTGGCTTGGCCGGCAAGGTCAGCGTGCCCAACAGGAGCGCGGCTCCCAACAGACACTGCGCAACAGGACGGGCCGGGGAAAGTATATGTCGCATCGCTTGGGGGAAGGAACCGCTACGAAAGTAGTGCGTTGCCGCCTAGTGGGGACTACCCCTGCCACGAGCTGTATGTGTAGCGCGACGAGCTTCGTCAAGGCGAAAGACTAGCCGGTTAGTGCGAGCCCTGCGTTTACCTCAACTCACAATAAGGACTGATAAGACCCTATTATCAGCATTGAGTTTGACAACCCGATGTCCGGAAGTTTAGGTACGATAAGGCTTACTTATCGTACCTAAACTTCCGGGCGTACATTTGACGGATAAAATCTGTTTTTCCCGGTTTGGACCGGTCGAAACCGGGTATTGCTACTCAGTATATATATAGGCACCAGTTGTCGGCTCCTGGCTGACCGCGACGCCTGCCCGAATGATGGAACTAAAGGGAAAGAAAGAACTGCTCACAACTATTGCGACTTCGATGCCGGCCCTGGCCCTGGCCGACCTCTCGGGCAACGTGGCCCCCGACGTGGCGCGCTTTCTGGAACTTGGTCTGGAGGGCGCGGAGAATACCCGCCTGGCGTACGCGACCGACTTGGTCACATTTGAAGCATACTGCCTGGCGCACCAGCTCACCCCGTACCCGGCCGCCGTCACGACGCTCGCCGGCTATGTCGCCCACCTGGCCAACCTGCCGCGCAAGCTGGCCACTATTACCCGACACCTGGCCGCTATTCAGAAGAAGCATCAGATGCTCGGGCTCCCCACGGCCGTGGGCTCCCCTTCTCTGGACGTGGTGCTGAAAGGCGTGGCCCGCGTGGTAGGCAAGCGGCAAAAACAAGCGCCAGCTTTCTCCGTGGCCGACCTCAAGAACGCTATCAAGGCGCTCGACCTGGAAACCGCGGCCGGCGTGCGGGATAGGGCTCTACTACTGCTTGGCTTCGCAGGAGCCTTCCGGCGCTCGGAGTTAGTGGCGCTTGACTTGGAACAAATTGAGTTGACGGATGCGGCCCTAGTGCTGCACATGGCCAGAAGCAAAACCAACCAGACAGGCGAAGTCGAAGACAAAGCCGTATTCTACGCCGGCAACCCGCTGTTCTGCCCCGTGCGGGCTTTTCAGGACTGGCATAGGCTGCTGGGCCGCACCTCGGGCCCAGTATTCGTATCGTTAGTGCGCGGTAAGACGGTCGGCGAAGCGGTGCCGACCACGAAGCGTCTTTCCGATGTGCGGGTAAACCGGCTGGTCAAGCTGCATCTAGGGGATAAGTATTCAGCACACTCCCTGCGAGCCTCGTTTATTACCACAGCCAAGCTCAATGGTCAATCCAATGAGTTTATTAAGAATCAGACCAAGCAAAAGACTGACGTAATGATTAGCCGCTACTCCCGCTTGGGGGACGTTATCAAATACAATGCAGCTTACTCGCTGGGCCTCTAGTTATCCAGAAGTCCAATGCTTTGAAAGCTTTAGCTCAGCCGTACTTTGCGGAAAGTTAGAGAAACGCGACGCTGGCGAGCACTGCGCGTTCCATTGACCATGTCTGCCTTAACGGGTTTAATGCCATGTTTCCATTGAAATCGAGCCTCCTCCTGAAGTATGATAGCACTGCCTGGCATCAAGACTTGGTCAAAGGTTATGGTTGGGTCATCAGCTCGTGACAGATTCATGATACAAGTAGAACCTAAGCTAATGGAAATGACTGTATCATCAAAACAAGGAGTACAGTCAATATGAGGAGCTATGCCTTGTCCGGGTTCGTACTCATTGACAATCACTTGGTCTGGGGGCGCATCAACGAAATATCCGGCAGCATGAAATTGCTCAGCATAATATTCACACCAAGTTGGCAATGGTCCTAAGTACTGAGCACGGTCAATGCGACGACTTTTATAATCGTACCGGTAACCGTAATGCTGTACCCGGCGCTTTAAATCATCCATCCAGGGGCTACTGTCAATTAGCTCTAACAGACGCGCTTGTAAGCGTGTAGTAATAAAATCAGGCAGATACTGCAAGCCCTTAATAGACGTGTCAACGCTGATTTGTCCGCCAATCGCACCACTTGGCTGCGTCAAGGCTAACACCTTATCCTCATTCTTGAAAAGAGAGTAATTCATAGTAGACCTCCTCTATACTTGGGGCTGCTCCTGACCTTGCGTTATTCTTATAGTATACCTGAGCCACAGACTGCTCTAATGTGCGGATAAACGGCAACCTACTTTTCCACTCGATATACTTCAGATTCCGGTCAGCCCGATTTGGATTCTGGAACACAAAAAACATTTTGGCATCTCGGCACCTCTGGCGCAGTGTACTTACAAACAAGGCGAGGTCGTCAACGTTCAATGAAGTGCTAGCAAAAAGATACGACGCATTTATGATAATAGGATTTGTTACTTGTACAAGCTCAGTAACAATCGGTTCTAGCGATTCCGTCCAACTTTCATGGTACTGCATTTTACTATCGACCGCGAATAGTGACGAGGCAGAAAACTCCTTGGCTTTCATCAGCATCGCTGGCGCAATGTCAATGCCAGCGTAACGGATAGTAAGTGGTTTTCCAAACCGCTCATGATACAAATCCGCGAATGCTAAGCCTGAAGTCATAGGCCCACAACCTAGGTCTATAAACACTGGCTCCGTGGCCGATGTAGTCAATAAAGCTTGTAAAGAGTCAATGACCTTAGCTAGCACATAGCGCGTTGTAAAAAAATGCTTACGCATGTTGTAGTAGCAGTAGAGTAGTACTCGGTCAGCTGGACTAGCTTCAGGTGTCACCTGCCGGCATGGTACTCGGAAGTCAGCTCGACCGTACTCAAGTATGCGCTCACGAGAGGCATCATTTGTATAGCCTAAGGGCAGCTGGTGAGGTGGTCCAGTGAAAACAGACAGTGTGAAGTCTTACCTTCCACTGCTCATGCCCGACAAAACCCTTCCGAGCGGCTCGCCGCTAACCCGCAAAAAATACACACCTGCCTTCAAAGCGGAGTGCGTGCGCCAAGTGGCCGCTGGGGCGCGGCAAACCGACGTGGCCCGCGCCCAGGGCCTGTCGCCTGCTCTGCTGGGCCGCTGGCAGCGCCAAGCATTAGCCGAGGCCGTGCCGAGTAGTGCGGAGCGCGACGAGATTAAGCGCTTGCGCGCCGAGCTTAAACGCGTGGAACAGGAGCGCGATATTTTAAAAAAAGTCGTGACCATCTTTGCGCAACCGCCTCAATTATGAGTCGTTATCAGTTCATCGAGCAGGAGGCGACCACGGAACCCGTGCAGGTGCTCTGCCGCGTGCTACACGTCAGCCCCGCCGGCTATTACCAGTGGTTGGGCCGGGCCGCGCGGCCTACGCCCAGTTGGGAGCCCGCTGCTACCGCCGCCTTTTCGCGCCATGCCCAGCGCTATGGCACGCGCCGCTTGCGAGCAGAGTTGCGGGCCGAAGGGCACGCCATCGGGCGCTACGCGCTACGCAGTTGGCTACGTCGTCGCGGCCTGCGGGCGCTGAGCACGCGGCCGCAGCGCCCCCGCACCACGGTGGCTGACCCCGCGGCCGTCGTGGCCGAAAACCTGCTCCTTGGCCAGCCCGCGCCCACCGCGCCCAATCAGGTCTGGGTGGGGGATATCACCTACCTGCCCCTCGTCGGCGGGCGCTGGTGCTATCTGGCCACCTGGCGCGATACCTGCTCGCGGCGCGTAGTGGGCTGGCACCTCGACCAACACATGCCCACTGAATTGGTGCTCACGGCCCTGGAGCAGGCGCTGACGCTACGCCAGCCGGCGCCCGGCCTGATTATCCACGCTGACCGCGGCAGCCAATACACCAGCGCGGCGTGCCGGGCACGCATCGAAAAAGCCCAGGCACTGGCCAGCTATAGCCGGCCGGGCAACCCCTACGATAATGCCCAGGCTGAGGCCGGCTGGAGCACGCTCAAAACCGAGCTGCTGCCGCACGGTGGCGCGTTTACCAGTCTCGAAGAGGCCCGATTGGAGGTGGCCTACTACCTCGACACTTACTTTAACCTCGACCGACGCCACTCCGCGCTCGGCTACCGCTCTCCCCACCAATTCGAACGCGACTTCCAAACCGGCTTATCTTAGTACACTGTCCGTTTTTACTGGACCACCCCACTTCGCCATCCAACGCCTAAACGCTCATTCAACTGAACGCCCCTTAGGACTTAAGATTTAGTAGCCGGTTGCCAGGCGAGTACGGCCCCCAGGAACACGACCAGCAGGACCAAGTAGAGAATGCTGGCACCAAAAACCCACCGGTGCGGCGTCGAATACCGCTGGGGTAGGAATAGGCCACGGCTCCTAGGAGCAACGGCGCCACCAGCACCAGGCACCCCACGGCCAGCGACGCCTGCCCCGACCACGTGCCAGCCGCACTAGCGGCCAGCACCGCCAGCGCCACGCCATAGGTGGCGAGGACGCCCAACAGGGCAACGGCGGGGTAGGGAGCGGCAGGTTTCGTCATGAAGGCAAGCGGAACGGTGAAAGTAAACGAACCGGGTACTCAAAGCCGCGTTTACCCTCCGACCGTTTAGCTGAACCTAGGCATAGACCGCCGGTAACTAACAGGGCCGTAGATTTATGCGCCTGTGCTGCACATAAGTGATTGGTATATGAGAAGCAAATGGCTTGGGATTGGCCTACTTTGGTTGCTCTCCGCCTGTGCGCCGAACCAAGCCTGCGAGATTCCCCCGGGCGGCAAGTTCTCGGGAACGGGCTTGTTGGTCGTTCGACGGGGGCAAGGGCAGGATGGCTCGTTTCACCTGGAATTCTTTCCCGTGTGCCACCTGGACACCGCCCACCTGCTCGCTTCGTTGCGCCAAGCGGAAACCGGATTGTTCTTTTTCACGAATCAGTGGGATTGGGTCATGGGGCCAACTACTTACGGGCAAATCCGGCGCCCTTTTAGGAGAAAAATGCTTGTTCTGACGGCCCCGGGCCCCGTGCCCCATAATGTTCATTGCTGGAATTGCGGGCTGAATGACATCTTCGTCGTTCCTGTTCACATTACTTTCTCGGACACCTTGAAAGAGTCGTTGCCCCCCCGCCTCCGGGTATACGATTACCCGTTAAAAGCAAGAGAGGCAACCATACCACTGCGGCTACGGGTGACAGGGCGAATACGAATTGAGGAGCTTTCTCCATTGTAAATAATCCTCCTTCAACTGAACAGCGCGCGTTTACGGCCCCACCGTTTCAATGGACTCCTAATCTTGACGAATACTTATGTGGGACCCTATAACACGTAGCGCGTTAGAAGTTGAAATCCAGCAAGGCGTGAACCAGATGTCGGAGGAGGTTCGACGCTTTTGGGACCGTATTAAAATTGCCCCGGAAAAGTGGCAAGAACCGTCAATGGGTGCCGAAGGAGGTGGTTTTTGGGTCGTGGCAGTCCTCGACAACGCCATCATCTGGTACAACGACATCGAAGAGGGATTCAACACCTCGCCTTTTACCTCCTGGGGTTCCTTTGAAGAGTACTGGTGTAACCAAGACGAGTTGCAATGGTCGGTACAGAACCTCTTTAAGATGGATAAAACATCGGCATAGCAGTAATATCGGCCGCCACTCTAACGCTCTTTCGTCTGAATACCTCGTCTACCTTGGGACCGTATTCGTGAACTCTTTAGGTACGCTAAGGCGTGCATCGCCTTTGCCCTGGGTTGGGTGGGCAAGCCCTTGGGGCCGCCTCGTCTTGAGAAAGAGCAGGCCCCGTTAGCCCTAAACGAGCCCCTTGCGCGGGTTCATCGCAGAGGCCAAGTAGTGATAGAATGTTGCCCTCAGCGCCACGCTCCTCAGCGGAACGGCCGCCGCCAGCCCTCGGTTACGGGCCCGTAGCGCCCAATACAAGGGGGCGAAAAATAGAACACCGCCATGGTAGGCAAGCCCAACAGCAGCCACAAAGAGTAAACCAAGTCGACGCCGAGTTGACACTAGTAGCTATTCCTCCTTCTATTCAAATACATAAGATTGGTTATAGCGCGGAGCTTGAAATCAGGATAATTTTTAGCCACCTAGTTGCTTGTAAGCTACTTGACAGATAGCTGAGCAGGTAAAAGCACGTGACGGGTGACGCAACGTCAGGTGGTGGGGAAGTCACTGTTGCGTGCGCACGTCCTTGCGCCCCTTATTGCCGCTTGCGCTGAACACCCCAGCCAAAGCCGTCTCTATGCTCCCCCTGACTCCTGGGCAGACGGCTGCCACGCCTTAATCCTGTGCCAGCACTTCTACCGCCGTCTTGGCTAACGGGATCGTCTGGAGGCCATTCGTCAGCACCAGCGACGCCTTCGTAACGTACTGATCCGTTTCCACGCGCAGCGTGAGCGGGCGGGTGGGATGCTGGTTGTGCAGGGCTGCAAAGGCCGCCATTGTTTCGGCCTCGTCAAAGGCGGTGGTCCGTAGCAAATGGGCGTGGCCGGCTTCATCGCGGATGTAGAGACTCATCCGGCTCGGCACTGCCCGCGCAGTTGGGTGTAGCAAGGCGCGCACATAGGGTGCCGTATCGCGCGCGTCGGGGCGCGCTACGTACTCGGCGCTCAGAAAATTAACGCGATAGTTGTCAAGCGTTATAGGCCGTGAGAATGCCACGTGCCAAGAATAAGTACGCAGGTAGTCCTCCCACTGGCGGGTGCTGATGGTACCCGTCGCAAGCTGGTGGCGCACGGCGGGGCTCAGCTTTGCCTGCTCTTCCCGAATAACCTGGGCCCGGCTGCCGGTTTTGTTGAACTGCTTGAACTCAACTGCGGAAGCGCTGCCCTGAAAGCGCCCAACCAGCACCTGTTTGCCAATGCCAGTGAGCCAGAGGCAGACCATGCCCTTCGGTAATACGCAAACCGTGAGCGTAGTATAGGTTAGCTGCTGTTTTTTGTCGGCATGCCAAAAGCCGGTTTTGAGCAACTCATACAGGCGCTGTTGCGCCAGGGGAAAGTGTCCGGCATAAAACGTATCTTCCGCATAGGAAAAGTACAGCAGGTCCAGGCTAGCCGGGACGGGTTGCCTTTCCTCGCCGACGGCCCACCCAATCGAGGAGGCCCCCCAGCTGCCTAACAAAAAGTGCCCGCTTGGGACCGGAAAGGTCAGCCCATCCGCACGCACGAACGCGCCTGCGTAAATCTTCATGGGGTAGCCTTCTGCGGCGCAGGGGCTAGCCGAAAGCGCGAACATTTCTGTTGGAGAAGCAAGCATAGGCGCAGGGCGAACAGCCGCCTGCGGCTGCGCGCAAGCGGGCAGCCGACAGGTTAGCCCCAAGGCTAAGCCGGCTAAACGGCAAGCAGGGTGGGCCATCAACAGAGAAGCTAATAGGGTAAAGGGAATGTTTCAGCCGTTCGGCGAAGTAAGGGGATAGGGCTCAACTGAGGTGGTCTAGCTAAGGCGGACACAATTGGGACGTGTTTTTGAGTTGGGTTTTGAAGTGGTTTGGTGAGCAGTAGCCGAGAGCGGAATGGCGACGTTCAGCGTTATAATAGGCGATGTGATGACTGATTTCTAACCGCGCTTCGGTCAGGCCGGGGAAGCTGCCGCCGTCGAGCAGTTCGGCCTTGAAGCGGCTGCAAAAAGATTCGGCGTGCGCGTTGTCGTTGTCGTAGCCGTTGCCGCGCCGGCTCATGCTTTGCAGGGCGCCATGTTTGGCAAGCAGTCCTTTGAATCGGGTGGCCGTGTACTGGCTACCCTGGTCGGAGTGTACGACGAGCCCAGCGGCGGGCCGGCGCACGACCAAGGCCCGGCGCGACGCTTCGCTGACCAGAGCTTCGGGCATCGTGTCACGCACGTCCTAAGTGCCGCCGTGGCGGCACCAAGCCTACAATCTTGCGCGAGCGGCGGTCGAGCCACACGGCCAGATACAGCCAATCCCCACCTTGTCGGGGCAAATACGTGCTGTCGCCCACCCAGACCCGGTTGGGGGCCGCGGGGGCCGGCTGGCCGAGCAAGCGGTTGGGCGCGGCCCGCACGGTCGGGTCCAAACCGGTGGTGCGCGGCACGAACGAACGAGGCTGTTGCGCGCGCAGGCCGTGAGCGTGGAGCACGCAGCGGACGCGCCAGCGGCCCACGGCGTGGCCTTGGGCCTGCACTTCGGCGCGTGCCATAGCGCTGGCTGTGGTGGACAAATGTTTCACGTAAGGCCACTTGTCAGGCCGACTCGGCCCGGGGCTGCTGCCGGTGGCGCTGCCAGGCGTAATACGCGGCCGGGGCCGCGTGCAGGACGCGGCAAAGCTGGCGCACAGGCACCTGTGTCTGGCGCTGGGCAATGTGTTGGTAGGTGCTCACCGGGTCGGTTGGCCGAGCCTGCGCCTAAAGCAGGCAACTGACCAAGGCTTTTTTCAAAATATCGAGTTCCCGCTCGGCCCGTTTGAGCTGGGCCCGCAGAGCACGCACCTCTGGGTCGCGGGCCACTTCTTCACTGCCCACCTCGGCCACGAGTTGCGTCTGCTACCAGCGGTAAAGCAACTTGGGGCTGATGCCCAGCTGGCGCGCCGCGGCCTGCGTGCTGCGGCTCTCGCCGGCTAAGCGCAGCGCTTCGGCCTTGAACGCCTCGTCTTAATTTACTCCGTTTGTCGGGCGACGCCCCGTTGGTTTTGGTTGCCATGACAGAAGGAATATACGTCCGTCTTCCGTCCGGCTTAGATAGACCACCTCATCGCACCCTAAGCTATCTAGCGTAATCCGAATGCCTCAACGAGTAGCAGATTCTTACCAGCAACTAGGAATTGACCGGGTACGTTGGCAGACTTGAAGGACCTATGAGTAATCCTTCAGCAAGCGTAATTAAGTAGGTTGATTGTCTAGCAACGTTTTTCAAAAATAGTACCTTATGACTACCTTCTCGAATGGCAATCCTGTACTCAATCCACCCGCTTCTCGGCAACAACTGGAAGCTGCCAGGCAGCAAGTGGGACGGGAACTACCGCGTGACTTGCTTACGCTTTGGCGTAGTAGTGATGGGTTATCCTTTCCTGCCTCAGGGGTGGTCATCTATACGGCTGCGGATATTGCAGAAAGAAATGTCACGTATGAAGTTGCCGCGTATGCTCCAGCACTACTTTTAGTGGGCGATGATAGCGGCGGCAGCGGCTTTTTTGTAAGCGCCGCTGGTCATGCAACCGGCGTGTGGAAGATTGATTTAGGCGCTTTGGGTGATACTGAAGGCCGCCAGGTAGGGCCTAGCTTATTAGCCTGGGCACAGGGGGGATGCCCCGCAGGCGACCCTTCTCCCGGTGATAGGTAGTGACCGACTACTTTGCGATGAAAGACCCCGAAGCACGTCATATCTTACGCCTGCCGCTGTCTGTGTTATGGGAATTTCCAGTTATCACGCTCAAACTAAAGCAGGAATCACCGATGCTAGCTGCTGATTTTACCAAGTGGCTCGCAGCGTATAGCCCAGAGGTGCAGCAGCAGCTACTGGCCCAGCTAGAGTGGACACTCGCGCATCCAGCGTATGATTTCCAGTCGATTTTGAAAAATGTTCGCACGTCTAACGCTGATATTTTAACGTTTTTCGCTTTTCTGCACCCCTTACTCGTCCAAGTCATTAAATAAGCGGCTACTTCTTAATATAAACAGTTGATTACTAATAGTAAAATCATCCATTAAAGGCCTCATATCCTGTAGCGTTAGTGCTTTACGGAATGCTCGGATAGGAATTGCTAACAGGACCCTGTACCACCCTGAAGCTACTAGTTGACCCTGATGCACGGTATTCAGTCAATCGTTGTTCTAGCAGCGCATTCCATACCTGCCATCGACAACCAATTATTGTATAATATACTGTGTATCCGAGATATACCACTTTGTATAGCTATCTAACTAAAGATTGCCAGCCATTGAATGAAGCAAAAGTGAAAAAATAAGTTGCTTTTCTGAAAAAGCAACTCTTACCTTTGGGCCACCAACTCCTGCTGATCCAGGATGGTTTTTATACAGAGGCGCGGAGAGACAGGCTCGACGAAACGCCGGCAACCCCCATTAGCTGGAACGGTGCCAAGTCCTGACCATATAAAAACAAGCCGTGGCTACTTTATTACCCCCGCAAACTTCGCTTACCCTCTCGACTACGTTGCGGCCGTGTTGTTGCCCCTCGGCTGACGCCTGCATGCGTTAGGCAAGCCGGAGGTGTAGCGCGTCGATTGCTTTACATTTCGGGTTTGCCGTTTCCGGTGCTTCAACCAGCCCGCCTGGTTGGGGCGCGCCTGCGCCACGCGGGCCACTGTGCCGCGCCTAATCGGCTGCTGGCCATGCTGTTCCATTCAAAGCAGCAACGTCCTTTTTTGGTGGGTTTTCGGTGCCCTGACCAGCTGCTGTGCACAAGCAGCCGGGCTATGGGCTAGGCCAACCCGCGTATTTTCTCCACCTGGTCTTGCGCTGGCAAGCTAGCTAATTAGCGGTGCCGCGGCGGTACCCGTCGCTACGCCTTGCCAGTCAACGGGGGCCTTAGGCCCGACCAGCCCTCAACTTCTTGACATGAAAAAATCTACCCTAACCCTGGGGCGGGCAGCTGTGCTTGCGCTTGGCCTGGGCCAGGCCGGCCTGGTGGCCGCACAAACCACCGGCGCGCCCCCCGCCACCGGTACCGTGACGGATGGTGAAAGCCACACCGCCCTGCCGGGCGCCACGGTGGTGGTGAAAGGCACCACCCAAGGCGCTTCGACCGACGCCGCCGGGCGTTTCTCGCTGCCCGGCGTGTCCCCCGGCGCTACCCTCATCATCAGCGCCGTGGGGTACGCCAAGCGGGAAGTGCAGGTGGGCCACGGCCCGCTCGCGGTGGCGCTGCCCACCGACGTGCAGCAGCTCAACGAAGTGGTGGTGACGGGCTACAGCGAGCAGAGCCGCCGCACGCTCACCAGCGCCATTTCCACCATTAAGGGCGACGCGCTCAAGGACATTCCGGCCGCCAGCGCCGACCAACTGCTGCAGGGCAGGGCCCCCGGGGTGCAGATTTCGGCCAACTCGGGCGTGCCGGGCGGGGGCATCTTCGTTCGCATCCGGGGCAGCAACTCGGTGAACGCCAGCAACGACCCGCTCTACGTGGTCGACGGCGTGTTCATCAACAACACCAACCTGGTGGCCACCGGCTTGGGCAACCAGGTGTCGTCGAACCCCATCGCCGACATCAACCCGGCCGACATTCAGAGCATTGAAATTCTGAAGGATGCCAACGCCACGGCCATCTACGGCTCGCGCGGGGCCAACGGCGTGGTGCTCATCCAAACCAAGCGCGGCAAGGCCAACACCAAAACGCGCATCACCCTGGACACCTACCAGGCCACCGCCAAGGCCCCCAAAACCTACGACCTGGTAACGGGGCCCCAGCTGGCCACGCTGGAAAACGAGCGGTTCCTAAACGACGGTGGCAGCGCGGCGGCGATGCCGTACCGCGCGGCATCGGCCGGCGGCAGGGGCCTGCCCGAGGAGCAGCCCACCTACGACCGGCTCAGCGACGTCTTTCGGCGGGCCCGCACCCAGAGCTACCAACTCTCGGCGGCCGGGGGCAGTGAGAAAACGCAGTTTTACCTGGCGGCGGGCTACTTCAGCCAGGAGTCCATCGTGCGGCCCAGCAACTTCAACCGCTTCAGCTTCCGGGTGAACCTGGACAACACGGTAACCGACAAGCTGCGCATCGGCACCAGCACGGCCCTCACGCGCACCCAGCGCAACGTGAGCAGCAACGACAACAACCCAGTGGGCGTCATCAACTCGGCCCTGTTTCCGCGCACCAACCTGCCGGTGTTCAACGCCGACGGCTCGTACGCCAAGTACGGCAGCTTCGATAACCACCTGGCCCTCATCAACAACCTAAACAACGACGCGGTGGGCACGCGGGTCATTTCGAACGTGTACGCCGAGTACAAGTTCTTGCCAAATTTGACCCTGCGCACGAGTTGGAGCATCGACTTCAACGACATGTACGAGAACAACTTCAACAACACGCTCATCCTGGCCGGGCAGCCGCGGGGCACGGCCTCCTCGTACCTCTCGCGCGACATCACCCTGCTCAACGAGCAGACCCTGAACTACCGCACCACCTTCGGCGAAAACCACGCCCTGCAAGCCGTGGTGGGCAACACCTTGCAGCGCAACACGTTCCAGCGCACGAGCCTGCTGGGGCAGCAGTTTCCGAGCAACGACCTGACCACCATCGCCTCGGCCGCGACCCAAACGGGCTCGTCGAGCCGCTCGCTGGCGGGGCTGGTGTCGTTTTTTGGCAAGGTTACTTATAGCTACAAAGACCGCTACACGGCCGATGTGAGCGCCCGCGCCGACGCCTCCTCGCGCTTCGGCACCAACAACAAGTGGGGCTATTTTCCGGCCGTGGGCCTGGGCTGGCGCGTGGGCGAAGAGCGGTTCATCAAGGACCTGGGCGTGTTCGACGAGCTGAAGCTGCGGGCCAGCGTGGGCCGCACCGGCAACCAGGGCGGCATCGGCGACTTTGCCGCGCGAGGCCTCGTGCAGGGCGGCGCCAACTACCTCGACCTGCCCGGCACCGCGCCCTTCCAGCTCGCCAACCCCGACCTGAGCTGGGAAACCACCCAGCAGTGGAACGCCGGCCTCGACGTGGCCGTGCTCAAAAACCGCCTGGCCCTGGAGTTGAACTACTACGACAAATCGACCACCGGCCTGCTGCTCAACGTGCCGGTGCCGCGCAAAACGGGCTTCGCCTCGGAGCTGCAGAACTACGGCGCGGTGAGCAACAAGGGCGTGGAGGCGCAACTAACGGCCAACTGGGTGAACAACAGCGCCGTGCAGTGGAGCACCACCTTCAGCCTGGCCCGCAACGTGAACCGGGTGGAAACGCTGGCGGCCCCCATCACGGCCGGCTCGCGCGACATTTTCCGGCTCGAAGAAGGGGCCCCGCTCTACTCGTTCTGGCTCTACCACCAAACCCGCGTGAACCCTGAAACCGGCGACGCCGAGTACCAGGACGTGAACGGCGACGGCCAACTCACGGTGGCCGACCGCCAGCTGGTGGGCAACGCCTGGCCCAACTACTTCGGCGGCGTGACGAACACCTTCACCTGGAAAGGCCTCGATTTTGGCTTCAACCTGTACTTCGAGCAGGGCGCTAAAATCATGAACATGAACCGCTTTTTCCTCGTGCACGGCGGCACGCAGAGCAACATTGGCTACCTCGCCAACCAGCTTGACCGCTGGCAGAAGCTGGGCGACGTGACCGACATCCCGCGCCTGACCACCAACGCGGCCAGCAACAACTACGGCGGCGTGGTGCAAAACCTGAGCGACCGGTACCTGGAAGACGGCTCGTTCATCCGC
The DNA here is from genome assembly GCF_006439025.1 of Hymenobacter nivis. GTDB lineage: Bacteria > Bacteroidota > Bacteroidia > Cytophagales > Hymenobacteraceae > Hymenobacter > Hymenobacter nivis_A. Next base: position 39,297 of record NZ_RCYZ01000005.1, on the reverse strand, counting down.
CTGCGCACCATTTCGCTGGGCTACACGGTGCCTAAAGCGGTGGTGGGCGCGGCGCACCTCAACTCACTACGCGTGTACGTGCAGGCGCTCAACCTCTTCACCGTCACGCCTTACTCGGGCCTCGACCCCGAGGTGAACTCGCAGAGTGGCGTGGCCAACACCAAAAACATCGACTGGGCCACCGTGCCCCAGCCGCGCACCTTCCAGGTGGGCCTGACCGTCGGTCTCTAATCCTGCTTTCAACCATGCTACCTACTTTTTCCGCCCGCCCGCGCTTCCTGCGGCACGCCGCGTTGCTGGGGGCCCTGGCACTCGCCAGCGGTTGCTCCAGCCTGCTCGACCCGCAGCCCGTGCAGCAGTTGGCCGACGACCGCGCCATCACCGACGCCGCCAGCGCCCGCGCCGCCACCCTGGGGGCCTACGACCGCGTGCAGAACTACTACCAGCTCGACTGGCCCACGCTGGGCTTTTTGCCCGCCGACAACGTGCGCTTCAACGGCACGCTAAACCAGTACCTGCAAATCGACCAGAACTCCCTGAGCGCGGACAACGTGGTGATTGCCGAAACCTGGACCTTCATCTACCAGGCCGTCAACGGGGCCAACAACGTCCTGGACGGCCTGCCCGGCATCAGCGACCCGCTGCTGACCGCCACCGAGAAAAACCAGCTGCTGGGCGAGGCCTACTTCATTCGGGCCCTGTCGTACTTCGACTTGGCGCGGGGCTGGGGCGGGGTGCCGCTGGTGCTCATGCCCACCCGCAGCAAGGAAAACGGCCAGGGCACCCGCCGCGCCACCCTGGCCGCCACCTACGACCAGGTGCTGGCCGACCTCACCCAGGCTGAAACCCTGCTGCCCGACGCCACCACCCGCAACCGCGCCGTGAAAGCCACCGCCCGCGGCCTGCGCGCCCGCCTGCACCTCTACCGCCAGCAGTGGCCCGACGCCGAAGCCTACGCCACGCAGGTGCTCAGCAACAGCACCTACGCCCTGGCAACGCCCTACCGGGCCTTTTCCACGGCCCCGTTCCTGACGTCGGAATCGGTGCTGGAAATCAGCTACAGCAACGCCGACGCCAACACGATGTGGAATAACTGGTTCCCGAGCGCCTTGGGCGGGCAGTACAACTTTCAGCCCGTACCGGCGGCCATCGCCCTGCTGAATAACGCCACGGTGGGCGGCGGCCGCTCGGCGCTGCTGGCCAGCACCACCATCAACGGCACGGCCGCTGTCTACGGCAACCTCTACAGCCGCGCGGCCCAGCGCGACGACCCCAGCTACGTGCTGCGGGTGGCCGAGCTGTACCTGATTCGGGCCGAGGCCCGCGCCCGTCAGGGCAAGCTCGCCGGGGCCCTATCCGACCTCAACGCCGTGCGCGCCCGCGCCGGCGTGCCCGCCAGCACCGCCACCACGGCCGCCGATTTGCTGCTGGCCATCGAAAACGAGCGCCGCGTGGAATTTGCCTTCGAGTCCGACCGCTGGTTTGACCTCGTGCGCACTGGCCGGGCCGGCGCCGTGCTGGGCGTCACGAACCCGCAAAAGTGGGTGTTCCCCATCCCGTACAACGACCTCGTGGCCGACCCCGACTTGGAGCAAAACCCCGGGTACTAATCCGCTTACTGCTGCAGACTAAAAAGAACGTCGTGCCCCGCCCGGGCGGGGGCTTCCTAATCGGGGTGGGACTTGAGGAGGGGCATTCCCGGCCGCTGCGCGCGGCACGACGGACTTTTTGCAGGCCACGCTTTCCCTACTAATAAAAACAAACGCAGATGTTGAAGCAATACCTCACCGCCGGGCTGCTCGCCGCGGGGCTGGCGGCCAGCGAGCCCGCCGGGGCCCAAAACCGCTACTTTTTTCCGGCCGCCAAAACCGAAGATTTTGACCCGGCCATCCCCACGCCCGAGCAGTTTTTGGGCTACCCAATCGGCTCGCACTACACTCGCTCTGACCAGATTGTGGCCTACTTGCGCGAGCTGGACCGGGTGAGCGACAAGGTGAGCACCCGCGTGATTGGCAAGACGTACGAGGAGCGCCCGCAACTGGTAGCCACCATCACCTCGACCGAAAACCAGCAGAGCCTGCCCCAGATCCACGAGCAGCGCCGGGGCCTCACCGACCCCAAGCTGCCCGCGCCCGCCTACGCCAAGCTGCCCGTAGTGGTGAGCCTCAACTTTGGGGTGCACGGCAACGAGAGCAGCAGCAGCGAGGCGGCCCTGCTGCTGGCCTACTACCTCACGGCCTCGCGCAGTGCCGAAACCCAGCGCTGGCTGCGCGAATCGGTGGTGACCATCGACCCGCTCGAAAACCCCGACGGCCGCGACCGCGCCAGCCACTGGTTCGACCAGAACAAGTCGTGGCCGCCCGTGACCGACCCGCTCGACCGCGAGCACACCGAGGCCTGGCCCGGCGGCCGCACCAACCACTTCTACACCGACCTCAACCGCGACTGGCTGGCGCTGGTGCACCCCGAAAGCCGCGCCCGCATGGCTTTCTACCACGAGTGGTACCCCAACGTGCTCATCGACTTCCACGAGATGGGCACCAACGGCACCTACTACTTCGAGCCCTCCAAGCCTTATAGCACCGAAAACGACTTAGTGCCGCGCTCGACCTACGAAGTGCTGAACGTACACCTGGCCAAGTACTTCGCCGGGGCCCTCGACCAGCTCGGCTCGCTATACTGGACCAAAGAACAGTTCGACAACCTCTCGCCCATCTACGGCTCCACGTACCCCGATTTTCAGGGCGGCGTGGGCGTCACGTTTGAAGTGGCCAGCTCGCGCGGGCTGGCCCAGGAGGGCGCCAACGGCGTGGTGAAATTCCCCTTCACCATCCGCAACCACGTGGCCACCGGCCTGGCCACCGTGCGCGGCGCGGTAGAGGAGAAAGATTTGTACCTGAAAGCCCAGCGCGACTTCTTCACTTCGGCCCTCACCGAAGCGCGCAAGTTCCCCACCAAAGCTTACGTGTTCGGCAGCGCCCAGGACCCCACGCTCACCAACAATCTGCTCGAAACGCTGCTGCTCCACCACGTGCAGGTGCACGAGCTGGGCCAGAACGTGACGCTTGACAAACAAAGCTTTACAAAAGGTGCGGCCTATGTGGTGCCCACCGCCCAGCCGCAGTACCGTATCGTCAACTCCCTTTTTGAGGAGCTCACGGCTTTCCACGACAGCGTGTTCTACGACGTGACGGGCTGGGCCCTATCGCACGCCTACGGCCTGCCCGTGGCCAAGCAGAAAACCGCGGCCCTGGTGAAGGGCGTGCCCCTGGGGGCCCCAAAAACGCTGGCCGGCAACGTGCTCGGCGGACAGTCGGGCTACGCCTACCTGCTGCCTTGGTCCGATTACCACGCGCCCCAGGCGCTGGTGGCCCTGCAGCAGGCCGGCGTGGTGGCCAAAGTGGCCTTCAAGCCCTTCGCCGCCGGCACCAAGGAGGGCGGCAAAACCGACTTCGGCTACGGCACGCTGGTGGTGCCGGTGGCCGTCCAGAAGCTGCCGGCCGACTCCGTGTTTCGGGTGGTGAGCCGGGTGGCGCAGCGGTCCCAGGTCACGTTCACGGGCGTGGGCACGGGCTTTAGCGTGGGCGGCATCGACCTAGGCAGCAACAACGTGCGCACCGTGCCCGAGGCCAAAGCGGCCCTGCTGGTGGGCACCGGCACCAACGCCTCGGAGGTGGGCGAAGTTTGGTTTCACGCCAGCCAGCACCTGGGCCTGCCGCTAAGTAAAATCGAGCTAAGCAACTTCGGCCGGGCCCCGCTGGGGCGCTACTCGGCGCTGGTGCTGGTGGGCGGCAGCTACACTGTCCTCGACCGCCCTGCCGTGGAGCGCTTGCGCCGCTGGGTGCAGGAAGGGGGCACGCTCATCACCATCAAAAATGCCTCGGAGTGGGCACTCAAGCAGGGCTTGGTGGCGGAGAAACTGCTCATCCCCGCTGGCAACGGCTGGGCCGATACCATGGCGGCCAAAGGGGGACCCGCCGCCCGCCGGGCCGATTTTGTGACCCAGGAGCAGGAGGGTACCCGCGCTATTGCAGGCTCCATTTACCGCGCCGACGTGGACCTGACCAACCCCATCGCGTTTGGCCTGACGAGCCGCAGCCTGTACGTGTTCCGCAACGGCACCACGTTCTTAAAGCCCAGCCGCAACCCCTACGCCACCGTGGTGCGTTACGGCGCCCAGCCGTTGGTGAGCGGCTACGCCTCAAAAGCCAACGTGCAGAAAATTGGCAATTCGGCCGCTGTGATGGTGAGCAAGCTCGGCGCCGGCCGCGTGGTGCTCTTTGCCGACGACCCAGTGTTCCGCTCTTACTGGCACGGCACCGCGCGCCTGCTCAGCAACGCCCTGCTGCTGGGGCCCCTGCTGAACGTGCCCGAGGGCGCCGTGGCCCCCACGGCCGCCGAAGAAGCCGAGTAATGCTCGCTGCTAGCCGCCGCACTGGTTGCGCAGTCGAACGGGCTTCACCCGCGTCCATCTGACAATGCTCCGGCTACTAAATCGGGGCGTTGTCAAATAAGCACGGCATTCGGGTTGCCCTCGTCCGGCTCTCTTGAGTCGCCGCTTTCGCCTAGCGCAAGCGCGCAGTAGTGATGGGTGTGGCTGGCGTAAGCGCAGGCCAAAATTGCAGGCCTTCCGCACCCGCGTACGCTTCGAGTTGGTGCTGGTCTGCCCCGATGCTCGCTCGCTCGCCGTTTACAATGCGCTGAGCCAGGTGATAGCTTCGCTGGCCCACGGCAGTGCGGTGGCCGGTAAGCGGCACCAAGCTGAGTGAGTGGTCGTGCAGGCCCTCAGCAAGTCAAGGTCGTCAAAGAGTAATAGGTCCCTAGGGTGCCAAGTGAGGTTCAAAAAAAGCGTCGGTCAGTAGGCCGGCGCTTTTTTGGTGTTAGGACTAGCCGAGGGGAGTAGGCCTTTGCTGTGCCCGAACGTGCGCGCATATCCTACAGCCGAGGCCTTGGCGGCTCAGTAATTGTATCCCCGCCGGTTATAGCTGCTTACCTACCAGAAGAGTTTATTTACAGAGAAGCTATTAAACTCTTAATTACTAATACCAATTATTCCAATAAGGGCCCGTTTAAAGGTCGCGAACCTTACTTTAATCTTAGCCAGCGGACTAGCGCGTCGTTACGGGAGGTCAAAGACCTGCACACTGGTCTTCGTCAGCGCCAGCACCTGCCCGCCGGCTCGTAGCGAGAGCGTGACCTGGCGCAGGTCTTCGTCCGGGTCTACGTAGAGCGTGACAACGGCCCGGGGATGCTGCGCGTGCAGGGCCTGGAAAGCGGCCATCGTTTGCGCTTCGTCGAAAGGCAGCACCTTGAACAAGCGCTGGCGACCGTCGGGCGCCGCCACGTAGAGCATGGCGCTCCGGGGCACGGCCTTCGGGCTGGGCGCCAGCACGAGCTGGGCCTGGGCCGCGGCGTCGGCACTGGCAGGGTCGCCGATGGCCTCGGCACTAAAAAACCCCAGGGCAAATCGAGTGAGCGTGAGCGGCCGGCTAAAGGCGAGCTGCCAGGGATAGGGCCTCAGGTAGGCATCCCATTTTTGGCTGCTGAACGCGCCCGTGGCAATCTCGTGCCGAACCTCGGCCGAGAGCGCCGCCTGGGTTTCGCGCACCGCGGCCGCCCGGTCGACGCCCGGCCGGAAGCGGGTGTAGTCGTAGGCGATTTCCTGGGCCTGGTAGCGGCCGATGAGCACCTTGTTGCTCTGCCCGGCCGAAAGCCAGACGACGACGCCCCCCGTGGGGATCACGCACACGTTGAGCGTACTGTACGTGAAGTAGCGCTGGCTTTCCCGCTCCCACAGCCCCCGCTCAAGCAGGGCGCGTAGGCGCGCCTGCGGCAGGCGGAAGTGGCCTTCGTAAAACTTGTCTTCGGGGTAGGAAAACCAGCGGATTTCCAGGCGGTCGGGCACGGCCTGGTAGTCGTCGCCCACGGCCCAATAAATGGCCGAGCCGCCCCAGTTGCCGCGCAGCAAGTGCCCGTAGGGCACGGGAAAGCTGCCCCCGTCGGGCGTGAGCAAGCGGGCCTCGTCGTAGCGGGCGGGGTAGCCGTCGGCCGTGCCGGGGGTGGCCACGAGGGCAAACTTGCCATCGGCGCGGCGGAGCTGGGCGGGGGTAGGCGGGCTAGCAGACATAGGGGGCGCCGGGGACTGCGGCTGGCCGCACCCCAGCAGGAAAGCCAGCAGCAGGCAGGGAAAAGGAAAAGAACGCATGAGCAACCGCTGGTGAACGCGCCAAGGCAAGGTAGGTGCTGCCCCGTTGATGAGGAAGGGCAACGAGCCGCAGCGGCCAGCTACTCTACCGCATAAACCACTACGGTAGATTTGTGCAACACTACCCGCTGCCAGTCATTCTGCAACACCAGGCGCGCCTGGCGCATGCTGGCATCGGTTTCCACGCCGAGGGTGAGCGGGGCTACCGGGTGCGCGGCGTGCAGCGTTTGGAACGCGGCCCGCGTTTCGGCTTCGTCCAGCGCCTTCACCTGAAGCTGCCAGTGGCGCCTGGGCCCCGCTTCGACCCGCAGCAGGAGGTTGCTGGGGACGGGTCGGCGCTGCGTCGCCAGCAGCGCCGTCGCCCGCGGCAGGGCCAGGGCCGCCGTGCGGGGGTAATTATCGGTTTCCGCATTGACGTACGAGAGGCCGTAGTCGAGCAGCCGCAGGGGCGGCCGCAAGGCGAGGCGCCAGCGGTACGTGGTGAGGCAGTCGTCCCAGCGCCGGCTGCTGAGCGTCCCGCTGCGAATCTGGGCCTGCACGGCGGCCGGCAGCCGGGCCTGCTCCTGGGCAATCATCCGGGGGCGGTTGGCCGCCGGGTTGAAGCGCTTGAAGTCAAAGTTGATTTCGCGGGCCTGGTAGCGCCCCAGCAGCACTTGGTTGCGGCCGCATAGCCACACGACAACGACCCCTTGGGGCAGCAGGCACATCGTGAGGTTGGAATAAGTAGCGTGCTGCTGCTCGTCCGTGTTCCAATAGCCTTGCCGCAGCAGCTCGTGGATGCGCCGCTGGGGCATGGCCCAGCGGCCCTGGTAAAACTTGTCTTCGGTGTACGAAAACCAGCGCACCTCTAAGCTGTCGGGCGCGGGGGCCGTGCCGTCGCTGCGCACCACCACGCTGTGCGAAAGCCCCCAATCCCCCTCCAAAAACTCCGCTCCGAAGGGGATGCTGTTGCCGTCGGAAGTAGGGAAGCGGCCCTCCTCGATTTCCATCGGGTAGCCCTCGGCGGCCGCGGGGCCGGCCACCAGCTCAAAGCGCTCCGTTTGGTAAGGCTCCAGGGCAGGCTGGCACCGGGGGAGCGCCAGTAAGACCAGTCCGCCCGTAAGCAGCGCTGGCAAGGAATAGGGTCGAAGAGGCATGCGCAACGGGCTGTGGGCCGGCAATAACGAGCCAAAATGCGCGCTTCTGCGTAGCAAGGCGCAGGGCGTGGCCCAAGTGGTGCCCAGGCGTCGTAACGTTGGTTGACGCTACGCGGGCGAACCGAGCTTCGCTTGGGGGAGCGCACTTCCCTTTTTACCCGATGCAACACCTCTCCTTCCCGGCCTTCCTCTGGCATACGGGCCTCACCGGCGAAGAGCTGTTTCAGCTCCTGGTGCTCAGTAGCGTGGCGTTGTTTGTCCTGGCCGTGCGGCGCAACTGGATTCCCTCGCCGCGCGCCCCGGCCGCCACGACGCGCTTCGAGCAGGTGATGGTTCGCCTCAGTACAGTAGGCCTCCTTGCGGTGGTCGGGTTTTTCCTCTTCACGAGCCTGCACACCCGCTACCTGCTCCGGCCGGGCGCAGGGCGCTACCTGCCGGGGGAGGTGTATGCGTATGGCCAGGCCAAAGGCGGCAAAATGTACTGGTACCGGTACCGCGTGGCTGGCGGCACGTATGAAAATCATACTTTCTGTGCTGACCGGGAGGTCTACCCGCCCCTGGGCACCCGCTACTATATTCTGTATTCGCTGGCCGAGCCGGCCGTTAGCCGCAGCACGAACATTCGGGTGCCCGATACTTTGCAATACGTGCCCTCCCTGGGGTGGGGCCGCTTACCGGCGGGAACGACCTCCTCCAGTAAAAGCACCGAGCGGAGGTCGCCGTGATGATGTAACCCCTGGCGCTAGCCTGGTTGATGCCGTCCGCCGGCTGGAGCGCGACACGCCGGTGAGGGTCCCCCAATCCGACAGCGTGGCCCACACCTACACTTAGGCCCTGGCAGGCAACTCAATGCTTACCCTGCGCCCGGTAGCCGGCGCAGCAAGCAGCCCGCCGGAACCACGGGTATTTCGGCGGCGCGTTATCAACACAGGGGCCGGGTAAGCCCGCCGCGGAGCCGCGTGTTGATGACGCGCCAGCCGATGCGGCTAGCGTGGCGTACCTGCCCTTGGGCCCGCTACCTACGTGTTTGACTGCCGCGAGCGGCCCCTGCTAGTGACGCCCGAAGAAGCCGAAGGCCGCCATAACCAGGCCCGCGATGATGAGCAAGGACCCCACCTTGCGGCCGGCGCCTTCCAGCAACCGGGTTCCGGTTGCCGCTTCGAAGGACTTAAATTCTTCCACCCCGGCCGCGTTGCGCCGGTTAAAGGCCCGGCGGTTCACCAAGTACTGCAACGCGTAGCCCAGGACGGCTAGCAGGATTCCAAAATACATCATGGCCAGGAGTAAGAAAAGGAGGACGTCACCAGGGCATAACGGCGGAGCTCCAGGGCGGGTTACCAGGGGGCAAAGCGGACCAAATGCCCCCGCTCGGCAATGGGAGCCGCGTTTTTGCCGGTCACGCCCGGCTACCTGGCCGTGGCGTTTAACTAGAAACGTGGTTTGTCGGCAGGTTTCGCAGTAGTTTGGCGGGTGGTAACCGGGCGAAGAATCGTGTCGTTCGGCGGTGTACTAGGCGACGTGGGAACTGAGTTCTCAAACCTCGCCGGGCCCCGCCGCCGTAGGCAACGGGGCTGCTCACCTACTTGGCGGCAGCTTTTTCCCGCCATGAATTACTTGCTTGTCGGCCTGTTGGTACTGACCCTTGCCGCCACGCTGCTGCTGGGCAACCACCGGGCCCGGGCGCAGCCGCCGGCGCCCGCCATCACGCCGGCCAGGGTGCCGTCCGGGCCGCTGGTGGTCAGCACGCTGGCTGGGCACCCGCTGCCGGACAGCTACGGCGATGGCCCGCGGCTAGCGGCATGGTTTTCGTCCCTGCGGGGACTGGGACTGGATGCCCACGGCAACCTGTACGTGGCCAGTTCCAGCGAAATCCGGCAGGTGACGGCTGCCGGGCAAGTGCGCACGCTGGCCGGCTCGCCACCGGCCCAGTACGTGCTGCTGCGCAACGGCTTTACCACCTACGGCGACAACAACCCGAGCATCGACGGGCGCGGCCTAGGGGCCCGCATGCTACCGAGCGGCCCGCTGGCCGTGGCCCCCGACGGTACCGTGTACTTTACCGAAACCAACGCCGTGCGCCGCCTCAGCCCCCAGGGCGAAGTGACGACGCTCGGCGGGGCCATGTGGGCTGGCAAGGCGGACGTGCCGGGCGACCACAAGGGCGGGCTGACGGGCCGGGCCCGCTTCGACCAGCCCACTGCCCTGGTGGCCGCGCCCGACGGCTCGCTCTACGTGGGCGACCGGGAGGGGCACGCCGTGCGCCGCATCTCGCCCCGGGGCCAGGTTGGCCGGCTGAGTGGCGAGTGGAAGTCCCCCATCAGCCCGCTCAGCAACGAGGGGCGCTACATATCGGCCTCGGCCGTGGCGGTGGGGCCCGACGGCGCGGTGTATGTACTGCAGGGCGCGTTGCGCCGCTACCCGGCGGGCGGCGGGCCGCCCGTGGTGCTGGCCGGCAGCGATGAAAACGACCCCGGCTACGTCGACGGGCGCGGGGCCGCCGTGCGTTTCAACCGCCCCGCCGGGCTGTGCGTGGACGCCGATGGCACCGTGTACGTGGCCGACCGGGGCAACCACCTCATCCGCCGCGCGAGCCCTGACGGGGAGGTCACGACCGTGGCCGGCCAGCCCGGCGTGCACCCGTTGCACCCGGCGGGCTTCGAAGACGTGCTGCAGCGCTATTGCCCCGACGACAACCAAAGCGGCGTGGCCCCCGGCCAGCTGGGCGACTACCACGACGGACCGGCCGTCGAGGCGCACTTCAATCACCCGGCGGCCGTGGCGCAGGGCCCGGGCGGTACGCTCTACGTGGCCGATCAGGACAATAACTGCATCCGCGTTATCCAACCGGCACGGCCGTAGCTGCTGCCAATAACGGGTAAGCGAAAAAGAGCAATTGCGTTTACCAAGGGCGCTGCCGCTCGTGGCCCGTGGACGCAAAAAGACGCCTTGCTTCGCACGTAGCTCATCGCCGCGCCGCCGCGTCAGGGGGATCCACGAAGACCAGCCAGTTGGACTGCTGGGCAGTATCGGTCCGCCAGTGGCCCAGCACGACGACGTTATTCCCCGCTCGGTACCAGCCTTCGTCCCAGCCGCCCATGTCCAGGTACAGGGCGTTGCGGGCCCCCAACGCCACCAAATCTTCGCCGAATTGCTGCATCGTCACGTCGTCCGCCAGACTTTCGACTACCGCAAATCGGTGGTCCGCCCACTCCACCAGGGCCCGGCGTTGAAAGGTGCTGCCCCCGGCCAGTTTCTGGTTCTTCCCCTGGAAGACCAGCAGTTCCTGCAGCAGCAGACTTCCGTGCCGGCGCGCCACGTTTTCCAGTTGCGCGCGGGGCGGCGCCTGGCCCCGGGGAATTTAGGCAATGGCCAGGGTGTCGCCCGTGATGGTCAGCGCGCCGTCCAGAAACCCCACGGTGGCCGTCGTTTGCCGCAGCTGGCCATTGCAGACCAGCAAGTCCAGGGGCTGGTCGGTGTCCAGGTCGGTGTACGCCGCGGCGACGCTTAACTGGGTGCGGCGGTTACCTGCATCCGGGCGATGGGTAACGACCTGCGGGGAGAGGTGCTGGGGATAGAAGAGCGCATACCCGTGCCCGCTGGGCGTGGTGCGTTGCTCGGTTCGGACCGGCTGCCCCTGCTGGCTGCACGCCAGCAGGCCGAGGGATAGCCCCAGTAGGGCAGCGCCAAGTGCGCCGCGGCTGCTACGCATGGTCCGCGTAGGCCATCGCCTGCGGCGCAAAATCAAGGGGAGCAGCCGGAGCCCACGGCACCGCGGGGGCGGTGCTCAGGCGCAGGGCGGTGTACAGGGCCGCGCTTATTTCTTGCTTAAGCGCCGGGGGCGTGCACCGCTCCCCCGCCGCTACCCGCTGCGCCAGGGCCCGCAGCGTGGCCAGCAGCACCGGCGCGCCGGGGTGCTGGCCGGCCACGTGGCCGGCTTCCGCCAGCAACTGGTCGAAGTAGTCCAGCACGCAGGCCTCGCCATCGGAGGCGCGGGCGTCCACCAGGTGTACCCGGTGGAGCCACACCTGCAGCAATTCGGCAAAGGTCAGGTCGTAAAAACGCCCCATGGAATGTGGTTATGCAAAGGTTTTTTAGGGCAATGTACAGGCACTAATGCACTGGTATACAATGTTAACCCCCTAAGCATTTTCGTTAAAACACCCGTTTGCAAAAACCCGTCCAACGGCCCCTGGGGCCCTGCAAAAGGCCGCCCGTGCTCGACCAATGAACGGTGCCTGCTGGGCATTGCAGGGCAGCGGACCGGCAACTGGGACTCCGGCCGCCCGTCCGGTCCGTCTGCCGCCGCAAAGCCCATGGCCTTCGCTTTTCCGCTTCCGCGCCGCTGCTGCAGCCCGTAGCGTTGAACCCGCCGCGCCCTTGCTTGCCATGGGCCCCATCCGCCCGCGTTCCCGTAACCGGGCCGCCGCCAACCTTTTGTTTACCGGGCTGGGCTTCTCCCTGCTGATCGTACTGCTTGAGGCGCCCGACCTGCTCCGCCGCCCGGCCGTGCTGGGCTTGCTCTTGGTGGGGTACTTGCGGCAAGCCGCCGCCGTTTGCTTCGTCCGGCGGGGCCACGCGTGGGCCAAGTACCTGGTGCTGCGCCAGTCCCGGGTCCTGGCCAGGAGCAGGGCGTACCCGGCCGTTTTCCACCACGGCCTGCGCAGCGTTGGCCGTGGCCCCTGGGCCTTGGCGCATGACGCGGTGCCGCACGGCACGCGCACCGGCGCCCTGGTACTGCTCTTTCGCACGCCGCAGCCATGAGCCGCGGCTACGCGCGCGCTGCCAGGGCATGGTTGGGGGTGCGCGGGCCGTTGCCGTCCGCACCGGTTTACGGGCCCTTGTCGCCCTTTACAAAAATCCACGTGCAGAGCCCCGCCCCGCGGGAAACCGTGCTCTTGAGCGAATAGCCTTCTTGGTAGAGCTGGGTAAACACGCGCTGGTAAGCGACGGCTTCCGCTTGGCGACTCGGCATGTTTTTGAACGCCGTCTCGCTGGTGCCCGTGGGCCGGGTCAGGCTGAGGTGGTCGTTGCTGAAGCCGCCGTTGCCCCCGGTGAAATACAGTTGCAGCACCACTACCTCCGGGCTACCCGTCTGGGCCATTGCGGGCGAAGAAGCCAGTGTTAAAAAGCAGGCCCCCAAGAAGAGTTTTTTCATGGCTCGAAAATAGGGCCCTCTCGCTGATTGACGGAGGAGTCCCGCTGCCCCGCGCGCCCCGCCCAAACCCAAGCCGTGCCGCCCCTTACTGCAACGGCCCGGGCAGTAGCTGCTCGTGCCCGTCTATTCCCTCGCCCCGCAACGATGGCTAACCAGGAGGCCCATTAATGTAAAATCCAGGCCAATGAAGCATTGGCCTGGATTTTATCAAGCGTTTGATCGGGCTATAGCTTGAATGCCTCCCGGGCCTGCTCCGCATTGGCCACCGCTTTCACGTGGTACTCCCCCGTCTCCGCCTTTCTGATCGCCACCAAAGAACCTGCGCCCGAAAGGGCGCTCGTAACGGGCAGCAGCAGGGGGACACCCTTATTCAACTTGGCGAGCGCTATTTCTGGAAACGCCGCTTCAAAGGCATTGACCGCAGATTTCAACGTTTTTCGAAGGGCTTCCAAGCTGCCATTCTTGGCGGCATAGGCCGCTTGATCCTCCTGGTAATTGGCCAATGTCTTTGGGGTGATGAAGCCATTTTCCTCCTGCAGTTCGGGCTCTTTCGGCAGCTCTTTCTTCGCCAGATTGATGGTGTCGCTGGCGCTTGCCAGGTCTGCGATTAGGGAATCGAGCTTATTTTCTTCTGGGGTCATACCGCGTAAGACTAAGGGTGAAAGGAAGGGGTAAACGTGCCGTGCTAAACCAAAGAAACGGTTCAACACCTAAAGCCATACGTGCGCACGGCCTCTCGCGTCGATGCCAACCAGCCCCGGTTATTGGCCCTGGACGAAAACGAGCGTGTTGCTGCTGGCGGGGCCAAAGGTGGTTTTCAGCGCATAGCCTTGCTGGTAGAGCTGGGCGATCCGCTATTGGTACGCCGTGGCGGCTTCGGTTTGTGCCTTAGCGGTGTAACCGGCCGTGAATGGCTGTTCCTCGATTTTGCCGTCGGGGCAAGCGATTACCCCCGCACCGTGCCCGCGCCATTTTCCTTTAGCTGCACCATCACGACGTCCGGCCCGCCCGTTTGGGCCCGGACGGGGGAAGCGGCCAACGCCACCAGGTAGGCCCCGAATAAGAAGCGTTCTTTCATGACCCCAAGGCATTGCCTTGCGCGTAATGCTTGGGGGAAGGCCGTCCCCCGCAGGGAGTTACTGCGGCGCCCGGTAGCCGGGCAGCTGCTTCACCCCGTCCAGTGTCAGCGGCCGGTACTCGGTGCCCAAGCGCTGGGTGTTGGCCGCTACGGTCTACTCAAAGCCGGCCTTTTTGCGGCGCGCGTTGACGTGGGCCGGGTCTTGGGTGGGCCAGATGATGCCCTTGCCCCCGGTGTAGGTCATCCCCTGGGTGCCGTACACCGGGGGCTGCTGCGTGTACATCAGGTGCCGGTCGAGCATCATGGCGCACAGGCGAAACGGCGACTCCCCCTGCTGGGCGGCCCGCTCGACCAGGGGCAGGTACTGGGCGATGCAGGCCGAGTGCTACAGCACGTAGAAGGGGCCCTTATCGAATTAATTTATATCGATAATCAGAATTTTATATTGCCTGCTATGAGCGCAGGGGCGCGGTCTTAATTTAGCCATCATTACACCCCACACCAATTATCCAAGCTTTCGCAATGGCTGATTTCACTGGCATTCCAAAAAACGGCAGCCAAAGAATACCCCCAAAACCCGCTCTTTTGCCTCCCTTGAGCCCTCACTACAGGCCCCATTATTCGGTCGTGGCGGTTGCAAGAGTCCGCGGCGACGCCTGCGCAAAGCCACTTGCGACTGGGAGGGCACAAGCACCCCGACCGTAAAGCTGTTGCCTGGATGCTTTTGTAGCCAACGCGACGACTTGCTGCACGGGGGCAAGACTTCTACACCAGCCACAAACCGCTCAAAATGATTTAGTTTACTGTTGTCATTTTGAGAATGAGCCTTGTCGCAGCTTTGCCGTCAGGTGCTGGTGCAGACGCAAAAAGCCCGGCTACCGCACGGTAACCGGGCTTGCACGGACCCTTGGCAACGGCTTCTTATTGAACCGTGAGCCGCAGGGCCTGCGTGCCAGCGCGTACGATGTAGACGCCGCTTTGCCCAGGCGGCAGGGCCAGTGCCGCCGTGCCACCCGCATCGGCCGTGGTCGCGAGCACTACCCGGCCCACCGCACCGAGCACCGTTACGGGCGCCCCAGCCGCCGCCCCGGTGCCCTCGCCTTCGGTCTTCACTCGTCGGTCTTTCTTAGAGAGTAAAGAGTATGTATTACAAAGTGACGGCGTACTATCTGTATGAGGTTACGCCGTTCTGCAGCAATGTCATAAGCAACTATGTTAAGACTGTCTGCCGGCTCATTTGATTAGCTTTCTCGCTTCTCATTATTGATTACTTAATGCCCTCTTATGCTGTAGCGTTGCGCTACGGGAAAGTGAGTACAGGACAAGTTATCCTTCCCACCTTGCTACTGTTATTTATTTATGAACTTGAAGCGATAATGATTGGCTATTCGCGCTGATGGCCCTTCTGCTTGACTGGAAATACCCGTTTCGACCACTTCAGGTTACTTCTTGGTGGCGTAGCGTACCTCAATCGCCACTGGGTAATGGTCAGACGGCGTTTTACCACCGCCATACGTATCAGTTAAAATGCCGTAGCGGGTGGGAGCAAAAGTTGAGGTTAAAAAGATGTGGTCGATACGCGCATCCGTTTTACGTGCAGCGTCAAAGCCATTAAAGGTCCCATTGGGTGCGTACACTACCTTGGCCGTCGTATAGGCATCTTTCAACAAGCCCGAGGTGTTCAACAGCGTATAGCTTTCGTTGCGCTGGTCCACATTTAAGTCGCCGCTCAGAATGACGGGCGCGGTACCGGCCATTTCCTTTACCTTGGCCAAAATCAGCTTCGCGCTCTCTCGCCGGGCCTCCACGCCGCGGTGGTCGAAGTGGGTATTAAACATGTAAAAGGTGAAGCCCGTGGCTTTGTCCTGAAATTGGCCCCAGGTGCAAATGCGGGGTAGGGCAGCATCCCAGCCCTTAGTGGGCGCAGTAGTCGTGGGAGCCAGCCAGAAGGTGCCCTGCTTCAGCAACTTGTACTTGTCTTTTTTGTAGAAAATGGCCGAAAATTCCCCCGCTTGCTTGCCGTCGTCGCGACCCACCCCGATATATTCATAGCCAGGGAGCTTCACCGTCATATCCAGTAATTGATTGTAAAGCACTTCCTGCGTACCAAATAAATCAAAATCCTGAAATTTAATGAGGTCAGTGAGGTAGGGCACCCGCTTGAGCCAAGCGTTGGCCGTGTCTTGCTTGTTGTCGTAGCGAATGTTATAGGTAGCTAACCGCATCGTTTGAGCCGACAAGTTTGCCGCCCCAAAGAGTAGAAAAATCGCGGTACTAAAGAGCTTTTTGCGCATGTAAAAGAAGGGTGTTTAAAGGTGAAGATCTGCTGGTGAGGCTCCATGCCAGGTCCTTTTCCTGCTGGAGCGGGAGGGAGTGCTACACCCGAAAGGCCGGCACTAGCCACCCTAGGTAGGAGTGCCACCCTACCAGCCAGGGTTTTGTCCGAGCTTCGGATTGATGAGGCGGTCGGTTTCGGGGATAGGGTAGAGGTAGTACTTCTCCTCCCATTTGCGGGGCACGTTGTTCAGCCAGATGATTTCGCCCGAGGTGCCGTTGCTGAGCTGTTGTGGGTTGACGCCGCCGCTGATGGTGGGCGCCACATTCACGTAAGTCACCCCAGCCGGCCGGGTAGCGGGTAGCGCAGTGTAGAAAGCTACGTCTAGCACGCCGTCTTCGTTTAAATCGAGCGGTTGGTTGAGGGCGGGCACGTAGAAGCCGTTCCACGGCATTTCCATCAGCTCGCCCCGCCGCCAGCGCACGAGGTCGTAGAAGCGAAAGCCTTCCAGGACTAGCTCAATGCCCCGCTCCCGGCGCACTTCCAGCAAGGTAGGGTCGGAGATGCCAGGAAAGTACTTGCTTTGTAGGTAAGGGTCGGCCACGGTGGGCTTGGCAGCGAGGCCGCTCGTAATGCCGGCGCGCTGCCGCAGGGCTCCCACAGTCTTGGCCCAATCGGCGTCAGTAAGGGTGCCTAACTCGGTTTTGGCCTCGGCGTAGTTGAGCAGCACCTCGGCGTAGCGCATAATGGAGATAGAGTTAATGTTGCGGCTGCCCCCGTCATAGTAAGTGTCGTCGAGCGTCCACTTGATGGGCTGGTAGCCGGTGTACGTATAGGAAAACACCGGCGGGGCTGCTTCCAGTGCGCCACCATTCAGGCGCTTGTAGTCGCTCATTCGAATGGTTTGCTGCAAGCGTCGGTCGCGGCCTTTCACTTCCTGGGCAAAAGTTAGCGTTTGGTAGCCCAGCTTATTGGTGAAGGGTGTGCCGTCCTGGTTCAGGTACGTGTTCACGAACGTGCGAATTAGGCTAACGCGTGAACCGTAGGTAGCGCTGGTCCACCACCAGTTGGCGTCGTTGTACACGCTCAGGGCTGGATCGGCTACGGCCGCTAGGATAATCTCCGACGCTACCGGTGCTTGACTGGTGAAGAGCTGGCGATACGAAGTACTGGGGCCGCCAGTTGTATTCAGGCTGAAGCCTCCGGTAGTCATCACCACGTTGGCGGCTGAAGCAGCTTCATTTAACCAGGTAGCGGCGCTGCTACCTAAATTATAGCTGGTTTGGTACTTCCGAAACGTACCCTCAAACAAGCACACCCTGGATTTGAAAGCGTACGCGGTTTGCTTCGTAATAAGACTGCGGCTATTATCGGCGGTTGCGGTGATGTTGGCGCAGGCAAAGTTCAAGTCGGCGAGCACCGAGTCCATGACCAGGGTGCGGGGGTCGCGGTTACTATAAAGCGATGGGTCGTCCACGGCGAGCGGATTGCCAACCCACGGCACATCCCCGAAGCGCTTCACTTTGTCGAAGTAAAACCAGGCCCGGAAGAACCGCGCTAGGCCGAGGTAATTGCTACGCACTGCTGGCGAAATAGCCGGATTGTTACAGTTGGCAATGAAGTAGTTGATATTGCGCAGCTGCGTCCAGTCCCAGCCGCTGCTCTGGCGGGCGCTAAAGGCACCGGGCCGCAAAAAATCGGGTACTTGCGTGCGGGCGGCGTAATCGGCCATGGCGTCGCCTTGGTGAATATCATTGCCGGTGGGCAGCCCATTGTAAAAGGAGTTGGCGTAGAGCTGCAGCCCGTTTTCGCTGCTGAAAACAGCCTCCCCGGTTACGGTGGCCTGCGGCTCCTGGTCTAATTTTTCGCAGCTAGCCAACCCAATGCTAAGTAAAACGAGCCAACCTAGGTATCGCTTCATAATGAGATAAGTCAATGTTGGTGTGTGAGTTTCACCCCCAGTCCTTTTCTATGTAACGGGAGCAAAGCAGCCGTCTGGCCTAGCTCTTCTGAAATGCATTGTTTCCCGCAGTAAGGGGGGAGGGGAAACCGTTCGTTAGAATGTTGCCGATAGGCCGAGCGTGACGCTGCGCAGGATGGGGTAGTTGTTGCCGTTGCCGCTGCTGTTGCTGTTGGGGTCGGTGCTGTTGGGCGGACTCAGCAGTGCGTCCGAGCGCCACACGCTTTCTACGTCGAGGTCCCGCGTGATTCGGTAGAGTGGCGACCACGACCACAGGTTCTCACCCGATAGGTACACCCGCGCCGCGGTCAGTTTCGCCTTACTCGCGAACGCTACCGGCAGGGCATAACCCAACTGGATGTTTTTCAGTCGGATGTAGGCTACATTTTGCAAATACCTCGTCTGCGTCTGGGTGAGCTCACCGGCCCCATTTTGGGCTACGTAGCCGCGGTAGCGCGGGAAGTAAGCGTTCGGATTATCTTCCGACCAAATGTTGCCGAGCTGCGACTCCGGCACCTTGTTGTACGGACGGTTGTACTGCCCCCAGAACGTGCCCGCTTCCGCGCCCGGATACCAGTCTTGGTGGCCCACCCCCTGGAAGAAGACCGAGAAAAAGAAGTTGTTCCAGCTCACATCGGCGGCGGCGCCATAAGTGTACCGCGGCAGCGAATTGCCAATGACGCGGCGGTCGCCGGGGCTGGCCACGGTATTGTCACCGTTATTAATCACGCCATCCCCGTTCGTATCCTGGAATTTGATATCGCCCGGCAGCAGTTTGCCACCGGTAGATGCGCGAAACAGGGCCTGCGAAGGCGCGCTGTTAATCTGGTCCGGCGACGTAAAGAAGCCATCGGTCGCATAGCCCCAGATTTCCCCTACTTGCTGCCCTTCGTAGTAATCACTAAGGCGCTTGTCCGGGTTATTGTACTTGGTAATGCGCGCCGTATAATCGGCCAGGGTGAGGCGGACGCCGTAGGTCAGGGGTTTGCCCCCTAGGTGCAGGTCGTCGCGCCAGTTTAGGGCCACTTCCCAGCCTTTGGTTTTAAGGTCGGCGTAGTTGCCCTTTGGCACGGCCGTTCCAAACACGGCCGGCAGCGTTAACCCCACCGTGAACATGTCGGTGGTATTGCGAATGTAGCCATCTGCGTTCAGCGTCAAGCGGTTGTTCAGCATGCTCAGGTCCAGGCCTAAGTCCTGCGTAGTCGACGTTTCCCACGTCAGCCCATTGGGAATAACGCCGGGCTGCGTCGTGTACTGAGGCCGCACGCCGTTCAGCACCCGCCCCGACTGCGTGATGGCAAACTGCTCCTGAAAAGCGTAGGAACCGATGTTGCCATTGCCCAGCGACCCGTACGAGCCGCGGAGCTTCAGCTCCGAAATCAGGTTGGGCGAGAGTTTCCAGAACGATTCGTTGGAAATGCGCCAGCCGGCCGAAAAGGAGGGAAAGTAGGCGAACCGTTGAGTGGACGGAAACTTCGACGAGCCATCGTACCGGCCGCTGGCTTCCACCAGGTAGCGGTCCTTAAAGGAGTAATTCAGGCGGTAGAAGCCCCCCAGGATGTTCCACCGCTCCCAACTGCCCAGCGTTGAAATCGACTGCCCTAAGGCCAGGTTGATGTTCTGAGCATCGGGAAAAATCAGGCCGTTGCGCTGGGTCTGTTGCCCTTGGTAGGTCGACTGCTCATAGTTGTAGCCCGCCATGGCCTTGAAGTAGTGCACCTGCCGGAAGCGATTTTCGTACTCGCCGTAGAGGTTGGCCGCCAGGTAGCGCGTTTGGCCAAAGCCGCGCAATAGGTCGTTGGTGTTGGTGCCCACGTACTCGATCACGCCGGGTTTGCGGCTGTAGGGCACTGGCACCCGCGTCTGGGTGCGGTCGTTGTCGGTGTTGCGGAACGTGAAGTTGCCGTTGAGACGGAATTTATCCTGGAAAAAGTGGGCCAGGAAGGCCGTCGTGTTGCGGGTCACGCGCTCATCCAGGTCGATGCCGTTCTTGCCGTACCAAAAGTCGCCCACGGTGTACGCTGCGGAGTAGGTAAGCGTGCCATCGGGGTTGAACATGGGCGCCACCGTGTGGCCCTCGTCGGCAATGTTGCGCCAGATGCCGCCGCCCTCACCCACATTCAGTGGGTTGTGGTAGCGCATGCTGGAGTAATCAGTGTTGTTGTCGACGCGCAGCCACGGGAACACGTCAATAGAACCCTTCGCCCGGAAGTTGTACATCCGATAGTCATCGGAATTGTAGCGAAAGAGGCCGCCCTGCCCAAAGTAGCGTCCCGTCACGTAGAAGCTAGCCTTGCCACTGCTGCCCGAAAGCGACAAATTGTGCTCAGTGGCACTAGTGCGCTTCTTGTACAATTCCTGGTACCAGTCGGTGTTGTCGTAGTACACGTATTCCCCAGCGGCATTTACCTCCACCTTCGGCAGGCTTGGGTCTTCGGAGCGGCGTTTCAACTCAGCCAGGTAATCCGGCGAAAACTTCACCGTTTTGTTGATGTTCTGGGGCGTCTGCGAGTAGTCGTTCCACGCCGACCACGCCTCATTAAACATGCTGGCAAACTGGTAGCCGTTTGTCACGAACTTCGGTACTGCCGTGGGGCTCTTCAACGACTGGTTGAAGGAGTACGTGAGGCTAGTTTTCTCTTTCGTTGGGGTTTTGGTCGTGATCAGCACCACGCCAAACGCGCCGCGTGCTCCGTAAATAGCGGCTGCCGACGCGTCCTTCAGCACGGTCACGGTGGCCACGTCGTTTGGGTTGATGCGGCTCGGGTCGCCCTCTACCCCGTCGATGAGCACCAGCGCGTTGCCGCCCTGCCCGATAGAAGTGGTACCCCGAATGTTATACGCCGGCGATTGGATTGGTTTACCGTCGCCGGGCACTAGGTTTAGGTTGGGCAACACGCCCTGCAGCCCCTGCGTAAGGTTTGGTACGGAGCGGTTTTCCAGCACTTTCGAGGTTACCTGGTCAACGGCGCCGGTCAGGTTGGCCTTCTTCTGGGTGCCGTAGCCCACCACCACTACCTCGTCTAGTGCTTTGCTATCCGGCGCCAGCGTCACATCGATAGCAGTCCGCTGATCGAGAGCCACTTCCTGCGACTTATACCCTAAAAAGGAAATAACTAACGTGGTAGCGCCGGTAGGCGCTTGCAAGCTATACTTCCCTTCTCCATCCGTGACGGCGCCCGCTGAGGTGCCCTTCGCTACGATGGTTACACCCGGTAAGCCTTCGCCAGCCGTATCCGTAATTCGGCCCGTAATTGGCCGAACTTGTTGTGAAAATGCCGCTACACTGTAACATATTGCTACCGGTGTAAGCAAACTCCGTTGCCAAGTACTAGCGCGAGTAAATGTTTTCATGCATTTGCCAAATTGTTTAATGAAAAGCAATAGGAAAAAAGCAAGCACACAGAGCTACCAGTCGCTAGTAATTACCGCGGGTTGAAGGTGGTGCCGGAAAGAAGTTTGGTAGTAAGCAAATACTATTTGCTTATCATTAAGGAGGAAATCAACCCTCTTACAGTGCTATTTGGTCTTAAGCCTGTACAAATATACCTGCCTGATTTATGGTTTATTTGACATTAACTAAACTTCATAAATTGGTATTTTTTCTATTACAATTCATTCTTATTTTCATAACGTATGGTGCTTTCAAAATGAATTGAAAACCTTTTATTCGGCGTATAAAAAAATAAAAAGTGTGTAAGAGTCGAGTAAAAAAGTTGCCCTCCCGCCTAGTTCCTTCAATAAGCTACGCATAGGTTTAGCTCACGTAGTTGCGTCCGCACTGCGAGGCTGCTGCCTCTGCTATCAGAGGCTTTCCTGCTACACGCTGCGCACTAAAAAGCTCAGTACGAGCCGTACAAGTCCTGCGCGAGGGCCGTAGGGTTTGATCAATGTACAAGATGGCCGCCAGCGTCTGGTTGAGGTTTCGGAGTTGGCTCACGGTTACTTCGCAGAGGTTGGGGTTGGGAGCGGTCAGCACCACTGCAAGGCCGCACGTTTCCCCGGCCAGTAACGTGACGGGCGGGCTGGCAGCTTTGTGCCCGAGTGCGCCACGCTATACTTGGTAGCTCCCAGCCGTGAGCCCCCGTAAGCCAAAACTGCTCGGGTGCACTTATAAGCGTGCCACCGGGCTGGCTCACTACTGCCATGCGCACACCCGCCAGTGGTAAGCCTGAGAGCAAACTTGAGAGCAAGTCCATCACAGTGCTGCGCAGAGTGGTTACGTGTTGGCCAATTGCTGGCCGCCCGAAAGTTAACATCCCCAGTAAGCTGCCAATTAGCCGCGCAGCCAGTACCGCTTGCCTGGGAAGACGCATGATAAGGCAGTTGCCTCCTTATTTAGTTGCCTGCCCATTGGGGGACAATGGCCATCAATCGTAGGCACTCCCCAGCGTGGGCTTCGAACGGCTAGTCTGCCGCTCAGCTTTTGCACATTAATGACTGCTAGCTCCACTACCTTCAGCCTAACCGCACTTAGCTCGCACGCCAGTCTGCATCGCCAGGTTACGGCGGCAGGCTCACTCGTTGCCCTTGGCATCTTGTACGGTGACATCGGTACTTCGTCCCCTTTACGGTGTGCAGCGTGTTTGTCAACCGGCTCGTGGCGGAAGAGGTGGTACTCGGCATCGCCAAGCAGGCCGATAACCAGGGCGAGGTAATGTCGCCTTATGCCTTGCTACGTCGCCTCAAATTAAGCTGGGCCTATCTGCGGTCCCTTATTGGACTAATTAATGTTAGTAATCAATACTATCCAAATATTAGCAAATAGCCAAGACTAACGCGTCGGTCGGCTATACGAGGGTTTTTGTAACCTGCTACCAGTGATAAGTGCTAAAGTCTATTATGCACTTTCGAGCTTTTTAGGCGTTGCCGAAAAATGGTCGATATGGAAGGAAGCTTGCTGCGACGCTTTCTCAGCCTCAGTGGACATGCCATAGGGTAAAAAGCAACACAGTAGCCAAAAAACTGCCTCAACTTGCTGGAAAGCGCATAACTAGCTCTACTGGCTCTACGACACGCCCATCCAGCGCTTCGTGCTCAACCAAGCCTTGAGCAACGGCGACTATAAAGTCACGTTCGACGACGCGAAGAAGCAGCTTGTGACCGACAGACGCTTTTCGTGCTGCGAGCACCAGACCCGCGCCTATGCCTTCGAAAACGAGGCACTGAAGCTTGGGGGTTGTTAAACAAATAGGGGAAAACCTCCGAGTCAGGCGAGTAACTGCATGATTCCATCTGTTGTTGCTTTAGTTTATAGATGGTTATCTACAAGGAAAGTAAAAGCATAGCCTTAATATTAGTTTTCGCTACCCTCTTCCGATGCTTTAAGGGGCGATAAAACTATCGTTCCTCGCTACTCTTACGGCACATTTTTACCTCATCATTAGTGTTTAAGCTGCTTGGATTGCGAGTCGGCGGGTTTCCCCTATTTGTTTAACAACATCGCTCCCTCTCAGGGAGGTTGCCCTCTTTGAAAAGTGTACTAATTGCTTTGAAAGCTGTACAAACGAGGGCGTGAGGGGCCAGTACCTTTACGAATAGCCCGCGTATAACCCTCACTGCCTTTTACTTATTCCTGATAAAATGGATAAGCTGCTGCCCGCCAAGTAGACCCTTGGGCGGCACCCCGGCGCGATTCGCCTGGGAGAGCAGCAAAAAGTGGGGGACAGGTAGGGCAGCAAACTATTGGTAGCGGTTGCACTGGCTTTTAGCGGCGCTGGAATGATAAAACAAGTAGCTGATTTATAGTTATTTATGTGAATAAAGAACTTGCTTCTCAAATAACGCACACAACGTATCGACCATGGATGAATCAAACGATTATCTGTTTAGCCGGCGGGAGATGCTGGTTAGCACGACCCTGGCCGTTACGGGCCTGGCCCTGCTGAACGTGACGGGCGCAGAGGCCGCCCCGGTGCCGGTTTCGCTGGCGAAGGTGTCGTTTGCCGTAAACGGCAAACCGCACCAGCTGGAACTGGACACCCGGACGACCCTGCTCGACACGCTGCGGGAACACCTGCACTTGACGGGTACCAAAAAAGGCTGCGACCATGGGCAGTGTGGGGCCTGCACGGTCCTGGTCAACGGCCGGCGCATCAACTCGTGCCTGTCGCTGGCCCTGCAACATGAGGACGATGCCATTACGACCATCGAGGGCCTCGGCACCCCGGATAAGCTGCACCCCATGCAGGCCGCCTTTATCAAGCACGATGGCTACCAGTGCGGCTACTGCACTCCCGGCCAGATTTGCTCGGCGGTGGCCGTGCTGGCCGAAATCAGGGCCGGCATGCCCAGCCACGTCAGTGCCAGCCTGCTGGAGCCGCCGCGGGCGACGAATATGGAACTGCGGGAGCGGATGAGCGGCAACATCTGCCGGTGCGGGGCCTACTCCAATATTGCCGAAGCGATGAGCGAAGTGGCCGGTAAAGACGCCTAAAACCAGCGAATCATGCAGACATTTACTTATGAGCGCGTGCGCACGCCCGCCGAAGCCGCCGCTGCCGCCGCCCGCACGCCGGGGGCGAAGTTCCTGGCCGGGGGCACCAACCTGCTCGATTTAATGAAGCTCGAAATCGAAACCCCGGCCCATATCATTGACGTGGGGAAAGTAGGGCTCGACAAAATCGAGCCTACCCCGGCTGGTGGCCTGCGCATCGGGGCGCTGGTCACCAACACCGACCTGGCGGACCACCGCACCGTGCGCCGGGATTACGGCCTGTTGTCCAGGGCCTTGCTGGCGGGGGCGTCGGGGCAGCTCCGCAACAAAGCCACCACCGCTGGCAACCTTTTGCAGCGCACCCGGTGCCCTTATTTTTACGACACCAACCAGCGCTGCAACAAGCGAGAACCTGGCAGCGGGTGCGCGGCCATCGCCGGCTACAGTCGCCAGTTGGGCATCATCGGGACCAGTGATGCCTGCATCGCCACCCACCCCAGCGACATGGCCGTGGCCATGCGGGCCCTCGACGCGGAAGTGGAAACGGTGAAAGCCAACGGCACGACCCGCACCATTCCCCTGGCCCAGTTCTACCGGCTGCCGGGCCAAACGCCCCACCTGGAAACAACCCTGGAGAAAAATGAGCTCATCACGGCGGTGCTGCTGCCGCCCCCCGTGGGCGGGGTGCACATCTACCAGAAGGTGCGCGACCGGTCCTCCTACGCCTTTGCGCTCGTCTCGGTCGGCGCGATTTTGCAGCAGGACGGCTCCGGCCGGATAGCCGTGGGGGGGGTAGCCCCCCGGCCCTGGCGCGTAGAAACGGCCGAAAAGCTGCTGCCGGCCGGCGCGAAAGCATTCACCGCGCAGCTGCTGCAAGGCGCCCGACCCACGAAAGAAAATGCCTATAAGCTGGCACTGGTGGAAAACACGGTAGCCGCCGTTTTAAACGAGGGGAAACACTAAGTATGAAATTTGAAACCCCCGCCGGCGTCAATCCCATTGACCAGCAGAAGGTTATTGGCCAGCCAGCCAGCCGCCTCGAAGGCCCGCTGAAAACGACCGGCACGGCGACCTATGCCTACGAGTACAACCGGGCCGCGCCGAAGCACGCCTACGGGTACGTGGTCGGGGCCGCCATTGCCAAAGGGCAAATCCGACGCATCGACCGGACCAAAGCCAAGGCCGCGCCCGGCGTGCTGGCCATCGTGACGGCGGCCGATGTCGGGCAGCTGCCGCCGGGGCAGTTCTACGTCGACCGCCTGCTGGCCGGGCCGGCCGTGGACCATTATCACCAGGCCGTGGCGGTGGTCGTAGCCAAGACCTTCGAGCAGGCCCGGGCCGCCGCGGCCCTGCTTAAGGTGACGTACATCGCAACGAAAGGGGCCTTCGACCTCGCGGCGGCCAAAGACGCGGCCCCCTTGCCCAAACCAGGGCCGTATTCAGGACCGTCGCAGACGAATGTCGGGGACTTCAAGGGCGCGTTCGCCGCGGCCCCCGTCAAGCTGGACGCCACCTACACCACCCCCGACCAGTCGCACGCCATGATGGAGCCCCACGCCACGATGGCCCATTGGGAAGGCGATAAGCTCACGTGCTGGTGTTCCTTGCAGCAGCTCAACTGGGGGGCGCGGGACCTGGGCACCATTCTGGGGATTCCGAAAGAAAATATCCGGCTCATTTCCGCGTATATCGGCGGGGGGTTCGGCGGGAAAGGCACGGCGCTGTCCGATATCGTGCTGGCCTCGTTGGCCGCGCGGGCCGCGGGCCGACCGGTGAAAGTAGCCTTGCCCAGGCCCTTGATTTTCAACAACACGACCCACCGGCCCGCCACCATTCAGCGCATTCGCCTCGGGGCCACGGCCGACGGCACCATCACCGCCATCGGGCACGAAAGCTGGTCGGGAAACATTCCCGGTGGCGGCACCGAGTCGACCACGGCCTCCACTAAGCTGCTGTACGCGGGGGCCAACCGGTTCACCGAATTGCGCCTGGCCGTGCTCAACCTGGCGGAAGGCAACGCCATGCGCGCGCCGGGCGAAGCCACCGGGATGATGGCCCTGGAAATTGCGATGGACGAGCTGGCGGAGAAACTGCAGATGGACCCGGTGGCGTTCCGCATCAAAAACGACACCCAGGTAGACCCCGAACACCCCGGTCGTCCCTTCTCCAGCCGGAAACTGGTCGAGTGCCTGCAAACGGGGGCCGACCGCTTTGGCTGGAGCAAGCGGGTGGCCAAACCCGGCACCGTGCAGGAGGGGCAGTGGTTAATCGGCGTGGGCGTGGCGGCGGCCATCCGGGGTGCGCCCGTTATGACGTCGGCCGCGCGGGTCCGCCTGAACCGCGACGGTATCGTGACGGTCGAAACGGACATGACCGACATCGGCACCGGCAGCTACACGATTATCGGGCAAACCGCGGCCGAGATGCTGGGCGTGGGGTTGGATAAGGTCGTCGTCAAACTGGGTGATTCGACTTTCCCGCAATCGCCGGGCTCGGGGGGGCAGTGGGGCGCGGCGTCGGCCACCTCGGGCGTTTACGCGGCCTGCCTGAAACTGCGCGAAGCCGTAGCCAAAGCTCTCGGCCTCAACCCCGAAGAAGCCCAATTTGCGAACGGGCAGGTGCTGGCGGGCAACCGTCACTACGCGCTGGGGGAGGCCGCTAAGGCGGCCGAGCTAGTGGCTGAAGATGCCATGACTTACGGCACGCTCGCGAGACAATATGCCCAGGACACGTTTGGGGCCCACTTCGTGGAGGTCGGCGTGAACCGGTACACCCACGAGATACGTGTCCGGCGAATGCTGGCCGTTTGCCACGCCGGGCGCATCCTGAATCCCAAAACCGCCCGCAGCCAAGTAATTGGCGCGATGACGATGGGGGTAGGCGCCGCGTTGATGGAACACTTGGTGGTAGACAAGCAAGTTGGCTTTTTTGTCAACCACGACCTGGCGGGGTACGAGGTGCCCGTTCATGCCGACATTCCGCATCAGGAGGTGGTGCTGCTGGAGGGCCTCGACCCCACCATGTCACCGATGAAAGCCAAAGGCATTGGCGAGCTGGGCCTAGTTGGCGTAGCCGCCGCCATCGCCAACGCGGTGTACAATGCCACCGGTGTCCGGGTTCGTGACTACCCCATCACCCTCGATAAGCTGCTTGGTAAAGTGAGCCTGATTTGATGGCTGTACAATTCCGAGGGGTAAGGGTGTATTTTCTGAGTCGAGATTCCGTACAATCTTAAGGGACAAGCAACTAGACGCCTTACTTGGAAAAAATGGCCCCTCGCCCAAGCCTGCACAAGCGCTTGAGCGAGGGGCCATTTTTTCAAGACGCCCAAACACTGCCCAGACGGCCTGAGCGCCATCCACGACTAGCATCTGCCCGACTACGCCGGGCTTCGAGGCCCCGTAGGCACCGCCCAGCGTACCGGGCCAACACGCTCGTGAATTCGGAGCAAGCTTTTTAGGCGCGTGCTCGGGATGCCACAGGTAACGGATGTTAAATCTGCCTGGCACGAGCCAACTGCCCTCGTCAAAGCCCGGCGGCCGCAGCTTCCCGAGCGCAAATGGCGCTACTTCCCGTTTGCTGATAGGGCCCCAACAAGGACCATCTTATCCCGGCGGCCTGCAACGCAACCCAATTCTTTGATTTGTATACAAATCCGTTTGAATTGCTTTTCTCTGGGGAGGAAAGCTAGGCTGACCTTTGCGCTACCCGGCCAGCAGGAGCGCAAGCCGTTGCGCTAATCGGATTTTCTGAGCGCAGGACGTGAGTTAGAGAAACCGCTGCTCCTGCCGTGCACTATTGCAGCCCCGCCTGGGGGCCCCACTTATCCTTTCTCCTTCGACCATGAGCGACGCCTCTCACACCCCCTCCTCTTCCCCGGCCGGCACCAAGCGCGGCCCGGCTGAATACTTCTCGGGCACGGCCTGGGTGACGATGCTAGCCGGCGATAACCCCACCGACTGCACCGTAGGCGACGTGACTTTTGAGCCGGGCTGCCGCAACAACTGGCACTCGCATCCCGCCGGGCAGATTCTGATTGTGACGGCAGGGCGGGGTTACTACCAGGCAAAGGGCCAGCCCGCCCAGCTGCTGCGAGCCGGCGACGCGGTGAGCATTGCGCCCGGTATCGTGCATTGGCACGGCGCGGCCCCCGATAGTCTCTTTACGCACCTGGCCATCAACCCCGCCACCAGCCAGGGCGTGGCCGACTGGCTCGAACCCGTGACGGACGAGGAATACCGGGCCGCGCACGGGTAACCCGTTTCTATTTATCAGCCCCGCCAGCTGTTTGCACTGATAATGAGTGTATTAATTCTGATTCTATGGAGCACCCCCGGCTGCTGGCCCGCGCTTTTCTGGCCATTTTCCTTCTCTTCCTATCTATGACTACTTCCGCCCAATCGTCTACCCCCCTTACCGTGCGCCAGCAAGCCCTCGTAACCGTTTCGGCCTACACCGCCACCGGCAATTTGCCCCGCCTGCACGCAGTGCTAAGCCAGGGCCTCGACGCGGGGCTGACGGTGAACGAGGCGAAAGAGGTACTGGTGCACCTGTACGCTTACTGCGGCTTTCCACGCAGCCTAAGTGGTATCAATACCCTGATGAACGTGCTGGACGAGCGCAAGGCCAAGGGCCTAAATGATGTGATGGGCAAAGAAGCGTCGCCCATCACCAGCACCGCGCCCAAGTACGAGCGCGGCAAAAAGAACCTGGAGCAGCTTACCGGCAAGCCCGAAACCGGGGCCAAAACCGGGGCCAACGCCTTCAGCCCGGAGAGCGACGTGTTCCTAAAGGAGCACCTGTTTGCCGACCTTTTTGAGCGCGACGTGCTCACGTTTCAGGAGCGGGAACTGGCTACCGTGGCGGCCCTTGTGAGCCTGGGTGGCGTCGAGCCGATGCTGGAGTTTCACCTCGGCGCGGCCCGGCACGTGGGCTTCACGGAAGCGCAGCTGCGGCAGCTCATCGGGCTCTGCGAAGCGGCCGTGGGCCAGCCCAAGGCCGAGGCCGCCCGCGCCGTACTGGCTAAAGTGCTGGCGACTAACCAGAAGTAAGCCACACACCTCTTCCGCTCTCCTTTCACCCATAGCTTATTCTTATGAAACGCTTTGCCCTAATCACCGCCCTGGCCCTTGGCATCGGCCTGGCCAGCTTCGCCCAGACTACGCCGAAAGCGCCCGCCGGGCCCCTAAGCGGCCCCTTTCAGAAGGGCGAGCGGGCCCCGGTGGCCAACTTTACGGGCGTGGTTTATGTGGCGACGCTGGTGAAAGACGCCCCGACTTTTAACTGCGCCAGCAGCAACGTCACGTTCACGCCGGGCGCCCGCTCGCACTGGCACACCCACGCGGCGGGCCAGATTCTTCTGGTCACCGAGGGAGTGGGCTACTACCAGGAAAAGGGCCAGCCCATCCGGCTGCTGCGCCAGGGCGAGGTGGTGCAGGCCCAGCCAGGCGTGGAGCACTGGCACGGCGCTTCGCCCCAGCAAGGCATGACGCATATCTCGCTCAACGTCAACACGGAGAAGGGCATCGTGGACTGGGGCCGGGCCGTGACCGACCAGGAGTACAACAGGTTTAAGTAGCCGGCCTCCAGCAAGCTGCTGCTCCCCAATCCCTAACCCGTTCATCCCATGGCTAAAACCAAACCGCAGCCCGCGCCGTTGGCAGAGGACGCGCACCAGCGCCGCTTGCTGGCCAAAGCGTTAAGCAACCCCATGACCGACTCCCGCGCCTTCACCGAGCCCTCCCGCTACCACCTCGGCGAAGACGTGGAGGTGCTGACCATGCACGAGGCGCGCTGCGGCCTGAGCAATTTCAACCGCCGCGATAAATTCAAGGTGGTGCTGGTGCTGGAAGGCACCAACGAGCTGCACTATGCCAACCGCAGCTACCTCGTGGACCGGCCCGCGCTGGTGTTCACCAACCGCCTGATTCCGTATGCCTGGGAGGTGCCCGCGGGCTTCCACGAGCAGCAGGGCTACCTGTGCTGCTTTTCCGAGTCGTTTTTGCACTCGTCGATGCGGGGGGTGAGCCTGAAAGACCTGGTGCTGTACAAGGTGGACGGCAACCCCGTCTACTTCCTTAACAACGAGCAGGTGCGCTACTTCACCGACGCCTTCACCCGCATGCGGCGCGACCTGGAGTCGGACTACGCGCACAAGGAAGACTTGCTGCGCAACCAGCTCTCCATCATCATCCACGAGGCCGCCCGCCTCGAGCCGGCCACGCCCCAGCACGCGGCGGCCAATGCCGCCGAGCGCATCACGGCGCTGTTTCAAAACCTGCTGGAAGTGCAGTTTCCCATCACGGCGCAGCTGCGCGAGCCGGTGCTCAAATCGGCCAGCGACTACGCCGACCGCATGGCCGTGCACGTCAACCACCTGAACGCCATGGTGAAGGAGGTCACGGGCAAGTCCACCAGCACGCACATCAACGAGCGCCTGGTAATGGAAGCCCAGCTGTTGCTGGCCCACACCGACTGGGGCGTGGGCGAAATTGCCTACAGCCTGGGTTTTGAGTACCCCACGTACTTCAACAATTTCTTCAAGAAGCACACCAGCCTCACGCCGCTCACGTTTCGCCGCGCGCGGGTACCGGCCACCCAGTAGGGGCCTTTTTGCCTCGGGGTGTGCACTCTTCGAAAAGTGTACTAATCCAGTTGAAAGTTGTATAAACGAGGGGATAAGGGGCCAATACCTTTACGAATAGCCCGCGTATACTCTTCACAGTCCTTTGCTTATTCCTGCAGAATGGATGAGTTGCTGCCCGCCAAATAGCCCCTTGGGCGGCGCCCCGGCGCGGTTCGCCTGGGGGGAAATTTTCTTGTTATTTAGTCACTATCCCATGTCTGATTTATTCCCTGACGCCCAGCCCGAGGCGGCGCGGCCGAATGACGGTTCGCGCCGCACGTTCATGCAGCAAGCCGGCGGCATCCTGGGTTTTGCCCTAGCCTCGCCCATTGCCAGCCAGGCCGAATCGCTGGCTGGCAAGCTGGCCCCGGTCAATCCCGTCGTGTCGGGGGCCAGCCCGTTGCAGCTCAGCATCAACGGCCAAGTGCGCAACCTGACCCTGGAGCCCCGCGTGACGCTGCTCGACGCCCTGCGCGAGTACCTGGACCTGACCGGCACCAAAAAAGGCTGCGACCACGGCCAGTGCGGCGCCTGCACCGTGCACGTCGATGGCCAGCGCGTCAACTCCTGCCTGACCCTGGCCGTGATGGCCAAAGGCAAGGAAATAACCACCATTGAGGGCCTGGCCAAGGGCGATGCGCTGCACCCCATGCAGGAGGCCTTCCTCAAGCACGACGGCTTCCAGTGCGGCTACTGCACGCCGGGCCAAATCATGTCGGGCGTGGCCTGCGTGAAGGAAGGCCACGCCACCACCGACGGCCAGGCCCGCGAGTGGATGAGCGGCAACATCTGCCGCTGCGGCGCCTACCCCAACATTCTGGCCGCCGTGCGCGAAGTAGCTGGCCAACCCACTAAAGGCTAACATTGTGAATAATTTCAGCTACACCCAGGCCACTGCGGCCAAAGAAGCTACCGGCCGGCTCAAGGACCAGCCCCAGGCCGCCTACATTGCCGGCGGCACCACCTTGCTGGATATGATGAAGGCCAACCTGACGGAGCCCCCGCAGCTGGTTGACATCAACCTGCTGCCTTTCAAGGGCATCGAGCAAACCAAGGACGGGCTGCGCATCGGGGCGATGGAACGCATGAACGCCGTGGGCGAGAACCCGCTGGTGAAGTCGCAGTACCCGGCCGTGTCGGAGTCGCTGCTGCTGGCGGCCTCGCCGCAGCTGCGCAACATGGCCAGCATTGGAGGTAACATCTTGCAGCGCACGCGCTGCGGCTACTTTCGTGACGAGGCCTTTCCGTGCAACAAGCGCGTGCCCGGCTCGGGCTGCCCGGCCCTGACGGGCGATAACCACAACCTGGCCGTGCTGGGCGTGAGCGATACCTGCATTGCCAACGCCTACCCCGGCGACTTGTCGGTGGTCCTGGCCGCGCTCGACGCCGTGCTGACCCTGGAGAATGCCAAGGGCAAGCAGCGCCAGGTGCCCGTCACCGAGTTTTACCTGTTGCCCGGCAAAACCCCGGAAAAGGAAAACGTGCTGGAGCCCGGCGAGTTGATTGTGGCCGTGACAATTCCGGCCGCGGCCCACGCCCAGCGCTCCACCTACCTGAAGGTGCGTGAGCGCAGCAGCTACGCCTATGCGCTGGCCTCGGCCGCAGTGGGGCTCGATGTGCAGGGTGGTACCATCCGCTCGGCGCGCGTGGCGCTGGGGGGGGTAGGGGCGCAGCCCTGGCGCTCGCGCGAAGCCGAAAAGGCTTTGGTAGGGCAACCGGCCACGGAAGCCACGTTTAAGGCCGCCGCCGCTGCTGCGCTGCAAGGGGCCCAGCCCCGCAAGGAAAACGCCTACAAAGTGGAGCTGGCGCAGAACACGCTGGTGCGCGCCTTGCAGCAAGTGGCGGGGGTTTAGCCAGCTGCTATCTCCTTATTTATCAGCTAGTAATTCTTAGTATGGATACCGAAACAGCCTTCTTCGAAACGCCCCCCCAACTAGTGGCCGTGGGCCAGCCCCTGAGCCGGGTCGATGGCCGGGCCAAAGTGACGGGCGCCGCCAAGTACTCGGCCGAGTACAACCACCTGCCCGGGTTGGTACACGCCGTTGTTAAAACCAGCGACGTGGCCAAGGGCCGCGTGACCAGCATCGACGCCAGCGCGGCCCAGCGCGAGCCGGGCGTGCTGGCCATCCTCACCCACCAGAACTTGCCCAAGCCGGCCAAAACGGCGGAAACCAAAGAAGGCCAGGAAGCCATCGGCATGGCGGTGCAGATGACGTTTATGCCGCTGCAATCGGACCAGGTATTCTACGCCGGCCAGCCGGTGGCCATCGTGGTGGCCGATACGCTGGAGCACGCCCAGCACGCCGCCGCCAAGCTGCGCGTGACCGTGACCCCGGAAGCGCCCGTGGCCTCGTACCAGGACCCCAAAGCGAAGCTCTTCAACCCCGGCGGCAAGCCCGATGCCGATGCCGAGGGCACCAAGCGCCGCGGCAAGGCCGCCGCAGCTTTCGCCGCCGCGCCGGCCCAGGTGACGGCCACCTACACCCACGCCACCAACCACCACAACCCGATGGAGCCGAGCGCCACCATCGCCCACTGGGAGGCCGCCGACCGACTCACCGTCTACGACGCGACGCAGGGCGTCTCGTGGCAGCAGCGCGCCCTGAGCGGCTACCTGGGTTTGCCACAGGACCAGGTGCGCGTGATAACCAAGTACTTAGGGGGCGGCTTCGGCTGCAAGGGGCCCATCTGGCCCCACAGCGTGCTCACGGTGCTCACGGCCAAGGCGGTGGGCCGGCCGGTGAAGCTGGTGCTTACCCGCCCGCAGATGTTTACCAGCGTGGGCCACCGCGAAGACCAGGAGCAGACCCTGCGCCTGGGCGCCACCAAAGAAGGTAAGCTGCTGGCGCTGCTGCACGAAAAGACGTCCACCACCTCGCAGTGGGACGACTACGCCGAGTCGAACAGCAAGATGATGGGCATGCTCTACCAGTGCCCGGCCTTCGAAGCCACCACCAAGCTGGCGCGGGCCAACGTGATGACGCCCACCTGGATGCGGGCCCCCGGCGAAGCGCCCGGCTCGTTTGCGTTGGAAAGCTCGATGGACGATTTGGCCTACCAGCTGGGCATCGACCCGGTGCAGATTCGGCTGCGCAACTACGCCGACAAAGACCCGAGCACGGGCAAGCCCTGGAGCAGCAAGAGCCTAAAAGAGTGCTACGAGCGCGGTGCCGAGCTGTTTGGCTGGAGCAAGCGCAACCCCAAAAACGGCCTGACCCGCGACGGCAAGTACCTCGTGGGCTGGGGCATGGCCACGGCCACCTACCCGGTTAATAACTCGCAGGGCAATGCCCGGGTGCGCCTCTACGCCGACGGCCACGCCGTGGTGCAGGTGGCGGCCACCGACCTGGGCACGGGTACCTACACCGTCATCACGCAGGTAGCGGCCGACTGCCTGGGCCTGGCGCCCGACAAAGTGCGCTTCGAGTTGGGCGACTCGGTGCTGCCGACCACCAACATCTCGGGCGGCTCGATGGGGGCCGGCACGTTCGCCTCGTCGGTGTACACGGCCGCGCAGGACTTGTGGCAGAAGCTCACCAAAATGGCCGTTATGGACGCCAAATCACCGCTCTTCCGCGCCAAACCCGCCGATGTGGCGGTGGTGAAAGGACGCTTGCAGCTCAAGGCGAATCCGAGCAAAGGCGAGGAGTTTGCGGCCCTGATGAAGCGCGGCAACATGACTGACGTCGAAGGCTTTGGCCAGGGCAAATATGGCGCGGGCTACGAGACGGGCCTAGCCACTGGCCCAGCCAAATCGGATGACG
This sequence comes from Hymenobacter nivis, assembly GCF_006439025.1. GTDB lineage: Bacteria > Bacteroidota > Bacteroidia > Cytophagales > Hymenobacteraceae > Hymenobacter > Hymenobacter nivis_A. The sequence goes on along the minus strand of NZ_RCYZ01000005.1, from coordinate 4,663 downwards.
CCGGCAAGGAAGATGGCGGGGGCCACGCCATGCACGCCTTCGGGGCCCACTTCTGCGAGGTGCGCGTGGACCCCGAGCTGGGCACCATCCGCGTAACCAAGTGGGTAAGCGTGGTGGCCGGCGGGCGCATTCTGAACCCCAAAACGGCCCGCTCGCAGGTGATTGGCGGGGCTACGATGGGCATCGGCGCGGCCCTGATGGAGCAAACCGTGCGCGACCCGAACCTGGCCCGCTACACCAACGCCAACCTGGCCGACTACCACGTGCCCGTCAACGCCGACATCCCGGACCTGACGGTGGAATTCATCGACGAGCACGACCCCTACGTGAATGCGCTGGGCGTGAAGGGCATCGGCGAAATTGCCATTGTGGGCACCGCTGCGGCCGTGGGCAACGCCATTTTTCACGCCACCGGCCGCCGCCTGCGCGATTTGCCCATGACGCCTAACAAGGTACTGGCCGCGATGAGCCAGCCCGTGTAATCGCCCCCGGATTTACGGTCCAACAACCGACCGTCATGCGTTGCTTTTACGCCGCATGACGGTCGTTGGGGCCCCTGGCCACCGGGGTCTAGCCCGGGGCCCTTTGAGATGCATACATAGTCCGTTGAATGCTGTAAGACTACTGGTTAAGCCGGCGGGCGGCTTTGTATTGCCCATTCACAGCATCCATTCCTACGTCATGAAACGTCCCCGGCTGCTCTTGCTGTCCTTTCTGCTCCTGTTGGTGCTGGCTGAAGATTGCAAAAGCAATACCCCCGAACCGGACATTTCCACCTTGCCCATTATGAGCCGTCAACTTCGCATTCGGGTTGGTTCCGATACGTTCACCGCGACGCTGTTTGACAATCCGACCAATACCGCCTTCGTGGCCCGCCTACCCCTCACCGTTTCGATGACGGAACTCAACGGCAACGAGAAGTACTGCGACCTGCCCCAAGGCCTGCCCACCAGCGCCGTTAACCCCGGCACAATTCAGGCGGGCGACCTGCTGCTCTACGGCTTCAACACGCTGGTAATTTTCTACGAAACGTTTTCGACCTCGTACCGCTACACCCGCATGGGGCGCCTCGACAACCCCGCCGGGCTGGCCACGGCCCTGGGCCGGGGCAACGTGACCGTCACGTTTGAGGTGCAGCCCTAGCGCCGCCGCGCCCGATTAGGCTGGCTCCGGGGCCCCATCGTGCGGGCACAGGGGGGCAGGCGGGCCGGGGTCAACTTTAAATGTTTAATCGACTTAGCCACAGTGGCTAACGGCAGCGCCTAGCTTCCCGCTGTTTTGATCTCACTTTCGACAATGCGCTTATGCTAGCTACCAGTTGGCGGGAAACTGTCTGGCAGCAGGCCGTGCGCTTGCTGCCCCCGGCCACGGACAAGCGGCAGCCACGGCCAGCCACGCGGCCCGATTTCGGCCTCGATGCGCTCGACCTCGTGGAACTGGTGCAGGTAGAGCAGCATTCCATCGGCCACCGCAACCCGCAGGGCCTGGCCATTCACCCCACCACCGGGGAGGTGTGGCAAAGCGAGCACGGCCCCCGCGGCGGCGACGAGCTCAACCGCCTCCAGGCGGGCGCCAACTACGGCTGGCCCACCATTGGCTACGGCCTGGAATACAGCGGCCAGCCCGTCGGGAGCGGCAGAACGCAACGCCAGGGCTTGGAGCAGCCGGTGTACTACTGGGACCCGGTGGTGTCGCCCAGCGGCATGGCCTTCTACACCGGCAACTGCATCGCCGAGTGGCAGAACAACCTGTTCATCGGCGCGCTCAGCGGCCAGCACCTGCTGCGCCTGGTCATCGACAACAACCGGGTGGTGGGCGAAGAACGGCTGCTGGCCAGCGAAGGGCAGCGCTTCCGCGACGTGACCCAGGGCACGGACGGGGCCCTGTACACCGTCACGGACCAGGGCCGCTTGTACCGGCTAGACCGCCCGTAGGGCTTTGTATTAGAAAACACTAAAAGGCCTCTTGCTTGCTAGCAAGAGGCCTTTTTTGGTAAACGAACTGGTCCAGCGAGGTGATTCAGTGGCCCGCTATATGCATCGGGCCACTTGCATTTAGCGAGCCACCAGTTCAGCCGGCATAGGTTGCGCCGCGACCACTCGGGTAGTCGCCTTCCGGAAAGCCAGCCAGGCCACCAGTGCGGCCAGCAGGGTAATTACGCTGCTACCCACGTATACCCCGACCGCGCCCGTCAGGTCGAAGAGCAGCCCCCCCACGGCCGCGCCGATGGTGATGGCCAATTGCGTAGTAGCCACCTGCAGGCCGCCGCCGCTTTCGGCCTCGTCGGGCAGCGTGCGGGTCAGCCAGGTGGGCCAGCCCACCTGCACTACCCCAAACGTCAGGCCCCAAAAGGCTACCAGCACCGACGCCACCACCGGCTGCCGGCCAAACAGCACCAGCCCCGCTACCACCAGGCCCATCAGCAGCGGCATGAGCACCAGCGAGCGGGCCAGGCTGCGGCTCAGCAGGTGCCGGGCCAGCACCGTGCCCGCCAGGTTGGCTAGCCCAAACCCGAGCAGCATCGTGGTTAAGGTATTGACAGTAACACCGGTTACGGTTTCTAGAAAAGGCCGCAGGTAGGTGAAAAACGTCGCGTAGCCCATGAATACGAACAGCGTGGCCAGCATGCCGGGCCAGACGCTGCGCCGTTTCAGCAGCTGCACCAGGGTGCCCAGGCCCGCCGGCTGGTCGGGGGCCATGGCCGGCAAGGTGAGGGCCTGCCAGGTAAAGGCCAGGGCCCCCAGCCCGGCGGCCATCTCAAACACCAGGCGCCAGCCCAAAAGCCCCCCTAGGAAGCTGCCCAGCGGCGCGGCCACCACCGTAGCCACCGACAACGCCCCAAAAATGGTGGACAGCGCCTTGGGCACGTCCTTCGCCGGCACCAGGCGCAGGGCCACGGCCGCCGACATGGCCCAGAACCCGCCAATGGCCACCCCCAGCAGCACCCGCCCGATGGTGAGCACCAGAAAGTTGGGCGCAAAGGCCACCAGCGCATTCGACAGCACCTGCAGCACCGAAAACGACAGCAGCACCCAGCGCCGGTCGAGGCCCTTGGTCAGCACGGCGATAAGTAGGCTGGCTACCATGGCTACCACCGCCGTTATCGAAATGGCCTGTCCGGCCAGGCCTTCTGTAATGGCCAGGTCACGGGCCATCGGGGTGAGCAGGCTCACGGGTAGAAACTCGGAGGTAATCAGGCCCGCTACCCCCAGGGCCAGAGCAAACACCGCGTTCCAGGCGGGCTTTGGGGGCTGGGCAATAGTATTGGGTTGTTGTATCATAGCAGGTTGAGTGATTGTCTGGTAAAAAGGTTGCGCCGCCCCGGCGTACGAACGGTACCGTTCGTACGCCGGGGCGGCGCAGCGAAAAGGGAGGTTAGGCCGTCTGGCCGCCGTCCACCACCAGGGCGTGGCCCACGGTGAAGCCGCCCAGGTCGGAGCACAGCCAGAGCACTGCGCTGGCGATTTCCTCGGGCTTGCCGGCGCGGCCAATCGGCTCTTCCTCGTTGATTTTTTCGCGGCCTTCGGGGGTGCCGCCGCTGAAGCGGTCCATCATCGGGGTGTCGATGTAGCCGGGGCACACGGCGTTGATGCGGATGTTGTGCTTGGCGTAGTCCAGCGCCGCCGACTTGGTGAGGCCGATGATGCCAAACTTGGCCGCCGAATAAGCGGCTTGCCCGGGAATCCCCATCACGCCCGCCCCCGACGAGGTGTTGACGATGGCCCCGCCGCCCTGCTTAAGTAGCAGCGGCAACTCGTACTTCATGCACAGGAACACACCCCGCAGGTCCGTATTCACAATGCGCTCCCACTCGTCCTCCTCGATGGCGTCGATGGGCATTTTTTCCTGCTCCACGCCCGCGTTATTGAAGGCGTAGTCGAGGCGGCCGAAGTGCTCGATGGTTTTGTGCAGCGCCGCCTGAATGTCGGCCGAGTGCAGCACGTCGCACGTGACGGCCAGGGCCTGGCCGCCGCCGGCCTCAATCAGCCGCACGGTTTGCTGGGTATCTTCGGCCGAGATATCGGCGGCTACCACGCAGGCTCCTTGCTGGGCAAAAGCCAGCGCCGTGGCGCGGCCAATGCCGGTACCAGCGCCCGTAATAAACGCCACCTTGCCGGCGAATTCTCCTGTTTGGTTGCTTGACATAGCTCCTTTGATTAGGGTTGATGGCAATAAATGCCGGCAATGCGCGGCGGCTTCCTGCTGCCACGCGCTACCCGTTCGCCGCCGGCTGTCTCAGCCTGCGAACGACCTTACAAAGGTCTCGCCCCGCAAAAGCAACTGGTAACGACAATCAAAGGGGTTTGTAATGGTTTCAAATAACAAGACCGGTGTGTTGTTCGTGTCTCATCCTAAAATCATACCCTCCTTCAACTGAACGGAGCGCGTTTACCTTCCGACCGTTTTCTTGAATTAGAGAGTCTACTTAGGCAGCGAACTCCGAGAATCCCAAACTGAAGCGCAATCCCTGCGGACTGACCTCTTTGAATGCCTCCTTCAGGGCTTCCGAGACAAATATTGACTCTTCTCCGAAGCGGTACATGTCCAACCCACGGCCGCTGTAGGCTTCAATGGCATCGGTTTCAAGCGAGCGGTGGATGCGGACTTCTAAATAATTGTCCCGGACGAGGTGGCGCACGCCATCCGTCACCGTGACCGCACG
>NZ_RCYZ01000004.1 GCF_006439025.1 Hymenobacter nivis | reverse complement strand
CGTGGACGGCTTCATCAACGGCAACGGGCGGACCACGATTTTGCTCACGCGCACGGCCAGCCTGGCCGCGGCGGGGGCCCCGGCGGTGGAGCGGGGGGCCAAGCTGTTCATCGCCGACGAGGCGGGCACCCGCTACGCGCTGGTGGAGCGGGCGGCGGGCAGGTACGTGTCCGACAGCCTGGTGCTGCCCGCCGCGCGCCAGTACCAGCTGCGCATTGCCCCGGCCACGGGGGGCGCCACCTACGAGTCGGCCCTGGTGCCGCTGAAAGCAACGCCCCCCATCGACCAGCTGGGCTGGTTGTTCGACGGCACCCAGGTGCAGGCAACCGTGAGCACCCACGACCCGGCCCAAGCGTCGCGCTACTACCGCTGGGGCCTGGTGGAAACCTGGGAGTTTCACTCCGCCTTCAACTCAACCCTGGAATACGACCCGGCCCAGAATAAGGTGGTTTTTCGCACGGTGCCGATTTACACGTGCTGGCGCACGGAGCGGTCCTCCGCCATCCGCCAAGGCAGCACGGCCCAGCTCAGCCAGGACGCGCTCACCAATTTCCCGCTGCTGGCCGTTGCGGGCCAGGCCGAGCGGCTGGCGATTCGCTACAGCTTGCTGGTGAGCCAGGTGGCGGAAACGGCCGAGGAATTTGCCTACTATGAGCTGCTGCGCAAAAACACGGAAGCCGTGGGCACGGTCAACGACCCGCTGCCTACCCAGCTCACGGGCAACGTGCACCGGGTGGGCAACGCCCAGGAGCCCGTGCTGGGCTACGTGGGGGCCCACANCGCACGGAGCGGTCCTCCGCCATCCGCCAAGGCAGCACGGCCCAGCTCAGCCAGGACGCGCTCACCAATTTCCCGCTGCTGGCCGTTGCGGGCCAGGCCGAGCGGCTGGCGATTCGCTACAGCTTGCTGGTGAGCCAGGTGGCGGAAACGGCCGAGGAATTTGCCTACTATGAGCTGCTGCGCAAAAACACGGAAGCCGTGGGCACGGTCAACGACCCGCTGCCTACCCAGCTCACGGGCAACGTGCACCGGGTGGGCAACGCCCAGGAGCCCGTGCTGGGCTACGTGGGGGCCCACACCGTGCAAGCCAAGCGCATTTTCATTGCCCGCGCCGAGCTGCCGCTGCCCGCCAACTGGGCTTTCGACAACCCGTACCAAAGCTGCACGATTGGCGATTCGTTGGCCCTGAGCTCCTTTGTGGGAATGGGCTCGGTGCCCATTGCCTACGTGCCCATGTCGCCGCTCTTCACCGGGGCCACGCGCGAGTGCGTGGACTGCCGCCTGCGGGGCTCCAACGTGAAACCCAGCTTCTGGTAGCGCCGCCGCCGTGCGCTTCTGCTCTCATTGCCCATCCCTTTGCTACTGCCCGTGTCTGTGCGTCCTTCCTTCCTTTCCCTCGTGGGCCTGGCCGCTGGCCTGGGGCTGCTGCCCGGCGGCCCGGCCCGCGCCCAGGGCCCCCAGGGCCCCGATTCGCTGGCCCAGCAGCTGCGGCGCTACGGCCGCCAGGCCCTGGCCGAAGAGCTTTTTGTGCACACCGATCGGCCGGCCTACGCCGCCGGCGAAACCGCGTGGCTGAAGGTATATGCCGTGGACGGCACCTTCCACCGCCCGCTGGCCCTGAGCACCGTGGCCTACGTGGAGCTGCTGGGCCCCGACCGCCGCCCCGTGCTGCAAGCCAAGCTGGCCCTGCGCGAGGCCCAGGCCCAGGGCCAGGGCGCGCTGGCCCTGCCCGCCGGGCTGCCCACCGGCCGCTACGTGCTGCGCGCCTACACCAACTGGATGAAAAATGCCGGCCCGGACTTCTACTTCCAGGCCCCCATTTCGGTGGTGAACACCTGGCAGCCGCTGGCCGCCGGGGCCCCCACCGCCGCGCCCGCGCCCGCGCCCGCCGGAGCCTCCACCGCCGACGTGCAGTTTTTTGCCGAAGGCGGGCAGCTGGTGCAGGGGCTGCCGGGCGGCGTCGGCTTCAAGGCCACCGATGGGCAGGGGCGGGGCGTGGCCGTGGCCGGCACCGTGGCCGACGGCCGCGGGGCCCCCGTGGCCACCTTCCAGAGCCTGCGGGCCGGCATGGGCAGCTTCCGCTTCACGCCCGCCCCGGGGGCCACCTACACGGCCACCGTGCGCCTGCCCGGTGGCCAAACCATCACCCGGGCCTTGCCCGCGGCCGCTCCCGCCGGCTACGCTCTGCTGCTGAATGACGACGCCGCCGACGCCGGCTTCCTGCGCCTGGCCGTGCGCGCCCGCCCCGCCCCCGGGGCCCCCGCCGACGCTGGGGCCCTGCACCTGGTGGCGCACACCGGCCAGCAGGTCACGGCCGTGGCCACGGCGGCGCTGGCGGGCGGCGAGGCCGTGTTCCGGGTCGAGAAGCGGCAGCTGCGCGAGGGCATCACCCACTTCACCGTGTTCAGCGGGCGGCGGCCGGTGGCCGAGCGGCTGTACTTCCGGCGGCCGGCGCACCCGTTGGCGGTGCAAGGGCGCACCGCGGCGGCCAGCTACGGGCCCCGGGCCGCGGCGGCGGTGCAGCTGCAAGCCGGGCGCGCCGCCGCCGCCTCGGTGGCCGTGTACCGGCTCGATTCGCTGGCCGCCGCCGCCCCGGCCCAGGACATTACCGCCTACCTGCTGCTGGCCGCCGACCTGCCCGGCTACGTGGAGGACGCCGGCTACTACTGCCGCGACTCCAGCGCCACCGCCCAGCAGGCCGCCGACAACCTGATGCTGACCCAGGGCTGGCGCCGCTTCCGCTGGGACGACGTGCTGGCCGGCGCCGGCCCGCCGCCCGCCGCCTTCCCGCCCGAGGCCACCGGCTACCTGCTGCAAGGGCGCATCAGCCGGCCCGATGGGGGCCCCGCGCCCGGCGTGGCCGCCTACTTGTCGCTGCCCGGCCGGCCGTTTTGGTTCGATAACGCCCTGAGCCAGGCCGGGGGCCGGATTCAGTTTGAGGTGCCGAACTTTTATGGCGTGCGCAAGCTGGTGCTCCAAACCAACCCGCTGCGCGACAGCCTCTACCGCGTCGAGCTGCTGAGCCCGTTCACGGCCGGCGGCGGGGCCCCCGTGCCGGGGCTGCCGCCGCTGCCCGCCCGCTGGGCCCCGGGCCTGGCCGAGCGCCACCTGCAAGGCCAGGTGCAGCAGGCGTTTGCCGCCGCCGCGCCGCGCTTCCGGCCCGTGCCGGGCGATACGGTGGCCTTTTACGGCCGGCCCAACGAGCACTACCGGCTCGACGACTACACCCGCTTCCCCACGGTGGAGGAGGTGATGCGCGAGTACGTGCCCGGCGTGCTGGTGCGCAAGCGCAAGGACGGCTTTCACTTTTTGGTGGTGGACCGGCCCAACCACGCGGTGCTGCGCGAAAATCCCCTCACGCTCCTCGACGGCCTGCCCGTCTTCGACATCAATCAAATCATGGCCTTCGACCCCCTGAAAATCAAGGGCCTCGACGTGATGGCCAGCCGCTATTTCCTGGGGCCCGCCGTTTACGACGGGGTGGTGAGCTACACCACCTACCAGGGCGATTTGGGCGGCTTCCCGCTCAACCCGCGCGCCCTCATCGAAGAATACGAGGGCCTGCAAGTGCCCCGCGAGTTCTACGCCCCGCGCTACGACACCGAGGCCCAGCAGCGCAGCCGCTTGCCCGACCTGCGCAACCTGCTCTACTGGAACCCCGACGTGCGCCTGGCCGCCCAGCAGCCGCAGGAGCTGGCGTTTTTCACCTCCGACCAGGCCGGCCGCTACCTGGTGGTGGTGCAGGCCCTGGCCCCCGGCGGCCAGTCTGGCAGCACCAGCTTCACCTTCGAGGTGAAGCCCGCCCTGTAGCCCGGGGCCCCGGGCGTTGGCTGTACGGAAACGTCCCCTGTACTTTCACAAACGACTGTTTTTAAGACATATATGGATAACCCGTCGGCGGTGGAAGCATTGCCTATGGCCGTGTAAAAGCCCCCGCGGGGCGACCCCAACGGGCGGTAGGCCAGGGGGGCGTCCCGTGGGGGCTTTGGAGTTGGTTAAAAGTCTGGTCCAAAAGTTAATTGGTGGACTTGTCAACCTCCACTTTTACATGGCCATAGGCATTAATAACACATTCCCGCCGCGAAAAACTTGCTTCTAGCGCATTTAAGTGGGCATTTGCGACGTTGGGGTACGGTTTTCTTATCGCGTAGGTAGGATGAATTATACTTTGACTATTGAACAAGTTATCTGTACTGAATCGACCCTTTTTTCGCCCGATCTGCTAGGTGCTGATTAGCTAGCCGGATGTTCATTTAAACGGTCGTGGCTGTTGCAGACCGCGTGGCTGGACAGGCTGCTGATTTCGTAGCATAGGGATGCAAGGCAAAAAGCAATAACTCGACAATGAGTTGGCCCGCTTTCGGCTCTCCGAGCGGGTTCCGCCTCACAATCTCTACCGGCGACTGGCCAAGCTGGTCGACTGGTCCTTTTCCTACAACGAGACCCGGGCCTAGTGCACGCCGCGCTCAAAACCAGCAACGCGCGGGTGGCCTTTACAAGCGCCCCGGTGCAGCTGGCCACCACTTACATCCACGCCGCCCTGCATCACAACTGCCTGGAGCCCAGCGCCACCACCGCCCATTGGGAAGCGCCCAACCGCCTGACCGTCTACGAATTGACGCAGGGCGGCCCTGGTGGAGCAAACCGTACGCGACCCGAACCTGGCCCGCTACACCAACGCCTCGCTGACCAACTACCACGTGCCCGTCAACGCCGAAATCCCGGATATGACGGTGGAATTTATTGACGAGCACGACCCTTGTATTAACGCGGTGAGCGTGAAAGGCATCGGCGAAATCTCCATTGTGGGCGTGACGGCGGCCGTGAGCAATGCCATTTTTCACGTAACTGGCCGCCGCCTGCGCGACTTGCCCATGACGCCTAACTAAGGTACTGACCCTCCTGCGGCAGCCGGCCTAGCTGGGGCCCTAAACAGCAGCTTTTTTTCAATTTAAACACTTTGTAAAGACGAGTCGTGTTCATCTGACGTTCATGCAGTGAAATACGACTCGCCTTTACGTTTTCTCAACTCACCACCCTTATGCACTACCGCCTGCTTTGCCTTCTCGCTGGTTCGTTGTCCATGCTGTCGTGCTCGCGCAAGGACGACCCGGCGACGCCTGATACGCCACTGGTCACTGGGTCGCCGGTGGAGACCAACGCGCCGAATGCCACTTATAAGCCCGCCTTTACCGGCCAGACCCGGATAGGGAGCGTGGCCACGGCGGCCAGCAGCTACCGGGCCACCGTGCTCACGTCCTCGCTGGCCAGTCCGTGGGGCGTCACCAGCCTGCCCGACGGCCGTTTGCTCGTCACCGAGAAAGCGGGCCAGCTGCGTCTGGTCACGGCGGCCGGGGTGGTCAGTGCCCCCATTACGGGCCTGCCGGCGGTCAATTCGGCCGGGCAGGGCGGGCTGTTGGGCGTGTGCCTCGACCCCGATTTTGCCACCAACCGGATGGTGTACTGGTCGTTTTCGGAAGCCCGCCCAGGGGGCAACCTGACGGCCATTGGCCGGGGCCGCCTGGCCACCGATGAACGCACGGTAGAAGCGGCCACCGTCATCTACCGGGCCGAGCCCGCCTACGCCGGTACGCTCCACTACGGCGGCCGCGTGGTGTTTGACCGCACGGGTAACCTCGTAGTGAGCACCGGCGAGCGGTCGGACCTGGCCACCCGGCCCCAGGCGCAAGTGGCCACGTCGGCCCTGGGCAAGGTCATCCGCATCACCAAAAACGGGCAGCCCGCCCCCGGCAACCCGACGTTTGCGCAAGCGGGCGCCCGCCCCGAGCTGTACTCCATCGGCCACCGCAACCCGCAGGGCCTGGCCATTCACCCCACCACCGGGGAGGTGTGGCAAAGCGAGCACGGCCCCCGCGGCGGCGACGAGCTCAACCGCCTCCAGGCGGGCGCCAACTACGGCTGGCCCACCATCGGCTACGGCCTGGAATACAGCGGCCAGCCCGTCGGGAGCGGTAGCACGCAAAGCCAGGGCTTGGAGCAGCCGGTGTACTACTGGGACCCGGTGGTGTCGCCCAGCGGCATGGCCTTCTACACCGGCAACCGCATCGCCGAGTGGCAAAACAACCTGTTCATCGGCGCGCTCAGCGGCCAGCACTTGCTGCGCCTGGTCATTGACAACAACCGGGTAGTGGGCGAAGAACGGCTGCTGGCCAGCGAAGGGCAGCGCTTCCGCGACGTGACCCAGGGCACGGATGGGGCCCTGTACACCGTCACGGACCAAGGCCGCTTGTACCGGATAGACCGGCCGTAGGGCCCCTTGTACACGTTGTCCGGAAGTCGGGTAAATGATTAGTAGCGCTGCGCCAACCAACCTAGCGCAGCCGCTACCAGCCAACTTAAACACCCGCTTATCGCCGGCAATAATTTTGCTTTTTTCTCGCTCACCATCCCCGGCGAAGCGCCGCTGCGCGCCCCCGGCGGCTTTTCGTCGGGGATGGCCTTGGCTAGGAAGCCCGTTGGCTGAGCAGGGGGTAGCCACGGTGGTTCCTGCCGCTGTTTACGCCTAAGCGGGTGCAGCTACCGCGGCCAGCCAGCGCAATACCAGGGCCGTGTCCTCCGGCCAAGTGGGCTGGCCGAGCAGGGCGTGGTTGCGGCCCGGCAACTCGCAGTAGCTACGCACCGAACCGGAATGGCGGTAGCGCCAAGAGTTGGCGCGGTTGAAGGCGGCGGGCATCAGCCGCTATACGAGGCCGATGGGCACATTTCGGGCGTGGTGGTGGCAACTGCTACGACAACGCCCACGCCGAAACGTGTTGAAGCCGATTCAAGGCCGAACTGCTCGCGGCGGCAGTTTTCCCAGACTAGACGAAGCCAAGCTCGAAATCAGCCACCGCATCGCCTGCTGTAACGCCGAGCGACGGCATTGCACCCTCTGCTACCAAGCCCCCAATCACTTCGAAATCCAACTTTGAACAACGCCCGACTCTATCCGGCTTATTTATACCACTTCACCATCAGCTAAATAGCTGGCAAGTTGACCTCCTGAACGAGTCGGCTGGCACCAGGCTACCAATGAATAGGCTCGGGTATGAACCGGAACCCTGCTCCTTGTTTTGCGATGTGACCCAACCCCGGCCAGGGAAAATGATACCCCAGCACGCGTGTTTGCTCGGCGGCCAGTGTTGAAAGAACCCGGGTTCGCGTTTTGGCGGCCGTGGCCGGCTCCAAGTCGGCCGCAAAAGTCAGGAGCGGGTTTTCCAGCGACAGCACGGCATGATGGGCTAAATCTCCCAGCAAGAACAAAGCGTCCGTGCCCGCGCGAAGCTCGAAGCAGATGTGCTCGGCCGTGTGCCCCGGCGTGAAGTGCGCCATTACGCCAGGCAGAAATTCCTCCCCATCCCGAATGAAAATCAGGCGTTCCCGCAGGGGCAAGAGATTGGCGCGCGCGACGCGAATAGCGGCAGCGGCCCAGCTGTCGAGCAGTGCCTCGTCGGTCCAATAGTGAAAGTCGTGTTCCGCGAGGTAGATAGAAGCATTGGGGAAGGTAGGTCGGCCGTCTGCCTGACAGAGGCCGCCCACGTGGTCGGGATGCGGGTGCGAGCAGAGAATGGCATTAATCTGCGCGGGCTCAATGCCGGCGGCGATTAGGTTTTGTACCAGCTTGCCGGCGCCTTGGCCAAAGCCTGTGAAGGAACCCACCCCCGTTTCCACCAACACGTTCGTGTTGCCAAGCGAAAAGAACAGAATATTTTGGTCCACCACGATTTGCTCTGTTGGCAAAAAGTTGCTGGCTAGGACCTGCTCTACGGACTGCTTGGTTTCGCCCAGGAAGACCTTCTCGGGAGTGCCTAGGTCCAGCTGGCCGTCCGAGATGATGCAGCCTTGGATAGCTCCTACGGCAAAGGGATAGGCTGGCGCCGTTCCGGATTTGCTTGACTCAAGCATACTTCAGTTGTAAAGGGGTAGTATGTTCACCGGTCCAACGCACCTCACGCAGCGTAGGGCCCCTGGAGCCACTGCTCGCAGGCAGCAGCAAAGACCGCCAGTTGCCCAATCCAGGGCACGGGCAGCTTTTCTGGATGCGTGTTAGGCACCCGGGAAATATGTCGCTTTCAGGTATTCTCGCAGCGACATGGGCTGGCGACCTAGCAGCCGCTCGACGGTGTCGTTCGTGCCAGCCAGCATGCCGTGCTGGGCTGCGGCGGCCCACTGGGCGAAGAAGGTGGCAACGAAGTCGGGGAATCCGGCGGCTATTTTCTGCGCGATGTAGGGCGCGGGCTCGCTGCTATGGTAGGTGATGGGCCGGCCCGCCAGCGCGGATAATTCCCGGGCAACGTCGTGAAACGAATAGGCCTCGCTGCCGGTCAAGGTATATTCTTGGTTGTCATGGCCTTCGCTGGTGAGCAGGGCGGCTGTGGCGGCGGCCAGCTCAGTGCGCTTGATGAATGCTATTTTACCTTCGCCTGCCGGCACCCGTAGCTCCGATTCCGGTACTTCGGTCCCAATCAGGTAGCCCAGGCCTTCGAAGTAGTAGCCGTTTTTGAGGATGGTGTACACCAGCCCCGACGCTTTGAGGTAAGCCTCGGTGGCCAGGTCGCTTTCCGTGACCTCGGGCATCACAAAATCGGAGTCGCGCTGGATGCTGGTGTAAAACAGGTGCTTGACCCCGGCTTCCTTAGCGGCATCGATTACGTTGCGGTGCTGGCTCAGCCGGTCGGTAAACGCCACGGCGGAAACTAGCAGCACCTTCTCGATGCCCCGGAAGGCTTGCACCAGCGCGGGGTAATCGAGGTAGTCGGCCTGGCGCACGTCGACGCCCCGCTGCGCGAGGTCGGTGGCTTTGTTGGCGTCGCGCACCAGGGCGGCGATGTCCGTGGCCGGGGTGGTTGTGAGCAGGCAGTCGATGGTTTCGTGGCCTAGGCCGCCAGTGGCTCCAGTTACTAAAATCATGGTACTAAAGAAAGTAAGACCACTACTGCGTGGTCGGCAAATGGTTGACGGTGTTGGCGTTGATCGAATTCTGAAAGGCCTTCGCAAGCAGTTCGGCTCCTGATGCTAGCAGCAGCAAAACCTCACGTATATTTGCTTGCGATTTGCAAGTGCAAAGATGGATTATAATACTTGCGAAAAGCAAGTAAAATTTAAATCTTTTTATGAAAGTGCTCAAACAGCGTTCTACCTGCCCCGTGAGCACGTCGCTTGACGTGCTGGGGGACAAGTGGACCCTGCTCATTCTTCGGGATATGGTCTTTGCGGGCAAGTCCACCTATGGGCAATTCCTGCAATCGGCAGAAAAAATGGCGACCAACATCTTGGCCGACCGCTTGGCAGTCCTGGAGGCGCAGGGCCTCTTAACCAAGGCCGTGGCCGCCGATAAGAAATCGAAGTTCACCTACCGGCTGACGGAAAAAGGCGTGGATGTCGTACCCATCATTGTCGAACTTATTCTATGGGGTGCTAAGCATTGCCCTACCATCGTGGCCCCTGGCTTACTGGCCGAACTCAAGACTGGGAAAGACGCGGCTGTGGTGAAATACCAGCTGCTAGCGCGCGAGCAGGCCCTGGCGTAAACAGGCGCCGTTTGCAGTATTAGCGCTGATCTAAGCTATTACTCGGTAGTATCTTAGGTATGAGGAATTAAGGTGCCAACTGCGTGCGGGTACTAGTTGCCGAGCAACTGCGCGAGGCGCTGCTCCAGGGCCGCCCCGCGTAGGTTTTGACCCACTACGTGGCCGGCTGGGTCGAGCAGGTAGTTTTGGGGTAGAGCTTCGATATGATAGCGCGCGGCGGCGGCATTGTCCCAGCCTTTCAGGTCCGATACCTGAGGCCACGTCAGGCCATCGGCTTGCACGGCCTTCAGCCAGGCGGCGCGGTTGTGGTCAAGCGACACGCTTAGGATGGTGAACTTCTTGCCCTGGTAGCGGTGGTATGCTTGGACGAGAATGGGGTTTTCGGCCCGGCAGGGCGGGCACCAGGAAGCCCAGAAATCCAGCAGCACGTACTGCCCCCGCAAGGCCGAAAGCTGCACTAGCTTGCCCTGCGGGTCGGCTTGGTGGAAGTCGGGCGCGAGGGGTTGCCCGGCCCGGCTAGGTGCCGGCGCGCCGGGCGAGCTGCCAGGGCTGGAGGCTGGATAGATAGACGTACCCGCGACCAGCAACAGAGCAGTAACGTGGGCAAAGAAAGAAGTCATCATACGTTGTTGTGATAAGTTAAATTTGCTAATCAGGTACTTATCTACTTATCAAAATATTATCAGGTTGGAAATTGGCGGCAGCCTGTAGGCCCCTCACAGCATCAGCTTGTAGCCGAGGCCGCGGATGTTCACGATTTGCACCTCGGTATCGGCGCGCAGGTAGCGGCGCAGGCGCGTGATGTATACGTCGAGGCTACGGCCGTTGAAGAAGGTATCGTCGCCCCACAAAGCCTGGAGCACCTCAACGCGCCCCAGCACCTGGTTGCGCTGCCGGTAGAGTTGCTGGAGCACCTCGGCCTCGCGGTTGGTGAGGGCCTGCGTATGGCCCTGGCGGTGCAGGCGCTGGTGGGGGTAGTCGAACTCGTACTGGCCGATGGCCACCACGGCGGGTGGGGTAGGGGCGCCGGCCAGCGGCAAAAGCCGGGCGTTGATGCGCGCCACCAGCTCCTCGATGCTGAAGGGCTTTTTCACGTAGTCGCTGCCACCCAGCTCGAAGCCGTGCACCACGTCGGCGGGCTGGCTGCGGGCCGTGAGGAAGATAATGGGCACCGTGGCGTCCTGGCTGCGCACCTGCCGGGCCAGCGAAAAGCCGTCGAGCACAGGCATCATCACGTCTACCACCAGCAGGTCGGGGTGGTGCTGCCGGAACAGGTCCAGGCCAGCCTGCCCGTCGGCCGCGTGCAGCACGGTGAACCCGCGCGAGGCGAGGTTGTCTTGCACAATGAGGGCGAGCGAAAGCTCATCTTCCACTAACAGAATGGTTGGCATAAGTAATTCGGTATTTGGCTAGGGTATGCGCCTGGCCAGCTTGGGGTTAATAGCCGCGCTACCCCCTAGGGCAGCGGCAGCCACACTGTGAAGGCGCTGCCCCGGCCCAACTCGCTGCGCACCGCAATGCGCCCGCCGTGGCGCTCCACCACCTGGCGCACGTAGTACAGCCCCAGCCCGAACCCCTTGACGGGGTGCAAGTTGCCGGTTGGCACCCGGAAAAATCGGTCGAACACCGCCGCCTGGTAGCCGCTGGCAATGCCCACGCCGTCGTCTTGCACCGTGAGCTGCCAGCCGCCCGCCGTGCGGCGGCTGCGCACGGTAATCGTAACGCGCTCCTTGGAGTACTTGATAGCGTTGTCAATCAAATTGTTGATAACGCCAGCCAAGTGCAGGCGGTCGGCCTGCACCACGTCGGTCGGGGCCAGGTCGAGCTCGAAGTGCACGGGCTTGCCGGCGTGCAGTTGGTGGCGGCGCACGGCCGCCTGCACCAACTCAGCGGGGTGCACGGGCTCGGGGTGCAGCACCAGGGCCTGCTGCTCTTTGGTGGCGATGGTCAGCACTTTATCCACAAGGTCGGAGAGGCGGCGCAGCTCGGTGCGCGCAATGTGGAAGTAGGTCTGCACCTTCGCGGGGTCGGCCTGTAAGCCGAAGCGCTCCAGCGTCTCCACGGCCGCCGACACCGTGGTGAGGGGCGTTTTCAGCTCGTGCGTCATGTTGTTGATGAAGTCGTTTTTGGCCTCGGCCAGCTTGCGTTGGGCCCCCATCGTGTGCCACACCAGCCCAAAACAGCCGCTCGTGAGCACCAGCAGCAGCACCGAGCCGCCCAGCAGCCCACCCAGGCGCTGCCACAGATACCACGTGGGCGCCGGCAGGTGGGCCCGCACGTACAGCGCGTGCTTGGGGTTGAGCAGCACGGGCGGCGTGGGCCGCGGGAAGCGGGCCAGGGGCCCCGCGGACGACGCCGATTGCCCGGGGGGAGGGCCCGCTGGGCGGATGGAGAAGGTATCGAGCACGGCCACGGAGTCGAGGCCGCGCTGGCCGAGTTGGCGGCGGTAAACGTGGGTGAGCGTGGGCAGGCTCAGGTGCGTGCCGCTGCGCCAGTCATCGATGGTGATGCGCGCCAGGTGGCGGCCGATTGACACGGCCTCCTGGTGGGATACGTCCTTCGGAATGACCGTGACACTGGAAGCGTATACCAAGCGCCGGGGCCCCACTCGCGGGCCGTTGGTGCCCGACACAATCAAGTCGAAACCTTGCGTTTTCAGGTCCTCTACGCCGGCAATGAGCTGCTGCTGCACCGTGGCGACCAGCGCATCGTGGGCGGCGCGGTCGAACTGCGCCGTCGTCAGCCGGTAGGTGCTGCAGAGCCAGTAGGCTTGAAAGCCGTTGATGCCGAGCACGCAGGCGGCCAGCAGCCAGGTAATGATGCGGATACGGTGTTGCATGCGGAGTAACCCAAAGCCAGGACGAAAGTACAACTCAAGTGGGTCGCTCCAGGGCGTTTAACACTATTTAACGTTCGTTAACAGGGGTTTACAAAGCGCGTCCGTTGCTTTGTGCTTCGTAATTACTACCCCCGCTACCCCTCCTATGGTAAAGCTTCTGAGCGCCTATGCAGCGCTGCTGCCCCTGCCTGCCGCCATGCTGCCCGCGCCGGCCCCCAGCCCCTTCGTCGTGCGGGGTTACCTGCCGGCTACCAAGGCCCAAAAAGCCTACCTGATGTACCGCCGCGGCGCGGCCGCCGTGGTCGATTCGGCCGTCATTACCAAGGGGCATTTCCAACTGAAAGGGCTGGTTGACAACCCGCAACAGGCCAGCCTGAGGCTTCCCCCGCCCGGTACATCCTACACCCACATGCTGGGCGAAGATGTGGCCATTATCTACCTCGAAAAGGGTGCTATCACCCTCACGGGCAGCGGCCAGCCCATGCAGGCCGTGGCCACTGGCACGCCCCTCAACCACGAAAACGCCGCCCTGGCCGCCCAAACTGCGCCCATTCAGGCGCAACTGACTGCACTGGCCGGGGTGCGGCGGCAAGCCGCTGCTGCCGCCGACACTGCCCGCGCGCACCAGGCCGACGCCCGGGCCGCCCTACTCACTAGGCAGCTAGGGGCGGTGTACGAGGCCTACCTGCGGACGCATCCCGCCAATCCCTTCAGCCTCTACGCGCTAGCTGATTACGAAGCCTATCAGCCCGATGCCACCGCCTGCCTTACGGTCTTCCAGGCGCTGGCCCCCAGCGTGCGCACCTCGCCCCACGGGCAAGCGGTGCAGCAGCAGCTTGCGCGCTTGCAGCGCACTGCCATTGGGGCCCTGGCGCCCGATTTTAGTTTGCCCGACCCGAGCGGCCAGTTGGTGAAGCTCGCCGACCTGCGCGGCCGGTACGTGCTGGTCGATTTCTGGGCTTCGTGGTGCCGGCCGTGCCGGGCCGAAAACCCCAACGTAGCCAACGCTTACGCCGCGTACCGCAACCAGAACTTCACGGTCGTCAGCATCTCGCTCGACAGCCAATCGGCGCGGGCGGCGTGGCTGAAAGCCATCCAGGACGACCACCTCACCTGGCCCCAGGTATCGGACCTGCGCGGCTTCAACACGGCCGTGGCGCAGCGGTACGCCATCAGCGCTATCCCCCAGAATTTCCTGCTCGACCCCCAGGGCCGCATCGTGGCCAAAAACCTGCGCGGCGACGCCTTGCAGCAAAAGCTAGCGCAGGTGCTTGCAGCCGAGTAAGATAGTACGAATCGCTCCCCCTTTTTTCATTTTCCATCATCCCCTTTATGCATCCTCTTACCTTGCAAATTCCGCCAACTGAAGGCGTTCGTAAAGTAGGCCCCGGCGAAGGCGAACACTTCGACATCGCCGATTCGCGCTTCACCTGGAAAGCCAAGGCCGCCGACACTGGCTACGCCTTCGCCATTTACGAGCTGCCGCTCGACCCCGGCAAGGGCGTGCCCCTGCACGCCCATCCCTACGCCGAAGTCTTTTACATCCTTGAGGGCCGCGTCGATTTTATGCGCCTCACCGAGGGCCAGCAGGAGTGGGTGAGCTGCGGGCGCGGCGACACGCTCCTCGTGCCGCCCAACGCCTTCCACGGCTTTGCCAACCGCAGCGACCAGCCCGCCCGGCTGCTCAGTACCGCTAACCTGCTGCACCAGGCCTTTTTCGACGAAGCCGCTCGCCCAGCCGTGGCCACCGACCCGTTGCCCGCCAGCCCGCCCGACATGGCCGAGCTGCAGCGCGCCCTGGGCCTGGCGCCCAAGTACAACATGTTTTTTGCCCCGCCGCCCACGAGCGGGGGCCCCACTGAGTAGGCGTTGGTAAATAAAGTCTCCCTTTCCTACTTGAACAGAAAGCGCTCCTATTCACTGAATAGGAGCGCTTTCTGTTCAATAAATTTGGTCGCAGAACGCATTATAGCGCTGCTTTCGCAAGAGCCTAGCAGTAGGGCCCATGGCTCACGGCAACACCGCTGGCTTTTGCGCCAGTAGGTAGGCAATTCGCGCCTGCTGGTGCAGCGTGTCGGCCTTGAGCACCAGGTCTTTGCCCACAAAGCACTGGTAGCGCACGGCGGGGCGGGCCGCGCTCGCGGGCCCGGTGCGCAGCAGTTCCAGTGACTGCAAGGCGCCCGGAATACGGGCCCCGAACCAGTTGGGGTCGGGCTGCTGCCGCCAGGTAATCAGGGCCAGCACTTCGCCCGGCTGGGTGGCGCCGGGGGCCCCTAGGGCCGCCTGGCGGGCGAGGTCGTTGCCGTACAAGGTGGCGGTGGTGGCCTGCCGGCGATTCACGAACGTGGACAGAACACGCAGTCCTAACTTATTGAAATTGAACGCGGCAGGTAATGAAGCATCGGCGTTGCGCTGGCCCGTAGGCACCTTATGCTGGGAGCAGGCGCTTAGGGCCAGCAGGGCCCCTAGGGCAATGGGTGTGGCTTTCATCGGGCTAGTGGCTCAGGGGCTGAGTGAAGACGAAATCGTTGTTTTTCATCGGCTGGTGGCAGTTGATGCACTCGGTGGTGAAGAGAGCGTCTTTGCCGTAGGGCACCATTTTTGGGGTTTTGAAACGGGCCCAGCCCCAGCCTTTGGTAGCCGCGTATTTCTGGTCGTCCTTAAGCATGTATTCGACCTGCTTGAAGGCGCCGGGGCGCACGTTGCCCTCGGTATCGGCCAGCTGGTCCCAAGCCACTTTGGCGAACGCCGTGCCGTTGGGCCAGGGGTTAATGTGCTTCTCCCGAATAGCTTTCACAGCCACCGCGTTACCGAATACTACGCGTATCGTGCCGTTGTCGAAGCGCTCGGTGGTGCTGATGGCCTGCCAGTTTTTGTAGTCGGGCAGGTAGGCGATGCCGTTGGGCGCGACGGGCACAGCGGTGGGCTTAACTGCCCCCGGCTGCCAGTGCTGGTACTGCTGTTCGGCGGCGTTGAGCTTGGCCGTGTCGGCGGGCGGGTTCTTGGCCAGGCTCGCCACGTACTGCTTGAGCACGGCCACGTCCTGGGCCGATACCTTGGCTTCGGGGTGCGCCAGGGTGTACTCGCTGAGGGGCATGGCGCCCGCCAGGATTTGGTTGACCGACTCCCACAGCTTCGCCTTTTGGGCGTCGGAGGGCATGCTCTGCCAGGTGGAGAAATTCAGCCCCGCGCGGCCCTCCTTCACGTGGTCAGATACTTGCCAGTACACGGGCGCGACTTTGTCGAACCAGCGCAGGTTGGTTTGGTTGGAGTGGCAGTCGTAGCAGGCGCGCTGCACAATATTTTTCACAGCTACCGGCGCCTGAAAATCACCCGTTACGGGCGGGTTTTCCAGCGGCGGATGAATGAACTGGATACCCACAAACGCGGCCCCCAGCAGGGCCCCGGCGGGCAGCAGTAGGCGGCGAAAGGGGCTGGCGGCTACGCTCATAACAAGTGGTAGATAAGGGGTTGACGGTCAGTAGCCCTCGGGCTGATTGACACTCAAACTTACGGGCGGCCCTACGCGGTACCTAGGGCCCTGCGGCCAGGTGGCCTTATCCGGCCCTGAGTTGGCTTTTTTCGCCGCCGATAGCTAGGCGAAGCGTTTCAGAAACTGCTGAATGGCCGCGTTATAGCTGCGCGACGACGTAACGTGCTGTCCATTGGCCATCCGAAATAGGTACTCGCCGTGGGCCCACGACTTAAATTCCACAATATGGTCGGTGTTAATAACGTACGAGCGGTGGATGCGCAGGAAATAAGCCGGGTCGAGCCGCTCGGCCAGCTGCCCCAGCGAGGCCCGCACCGGGTGCGCCGCGCGGGCCGTGTGCAGCAGCACGCCGCTGCCCGTGGCTTCGAGGTAAAACACGTCGTCTGCGGGCACGAAAAACTGCCGCTCGGGCTGCTTCACCACAAACCGGTCTTGGTATTCGATAGGGGAGGTAGGGGCCTGGCCCGCGGGCGTGGGCCAAGCCCGGAGCAGGGCGGCTAGGTCGGCGCCCACGGCCTGGGTGTGGCGCTGCGCCGATTGCTGCTGCACCCGGCCCACGCACTCCGCAAACCGGTCGGGGTCGAGCGGCTTCAACAGATAATCCACCGCGTGCAGCGCGAAGGCGGCCACGGCGTACTGGTCATATGCCGTCACGAATACCACCAGCGGCAGCGGTTGGCCCGTGGCGCGTAGGCGTTGAAGCACCTGCACGCCGTCGAGGTCGGGCATTTGCACGTCCAGAAAAACCACGTCGTAGGCGTTGGTTTGCAGGGCGGCGAGGGCTTCTGTGCCATTCTGGCACTCGCCCGCGACGGTCATTTCCGGGAAGTCGGCGAGCAGTTCGCGCACTAGGCTGCGGGCCAGCGGCTCGTCGTCTACCAGCAGGGTGCGCAGGCTCGTGCTCATGCGGCTAGAGGGGCCTGGCTGGCGGTGTGGAAGGGCAGCGACAGGTGCAGGCAGTAGCCCTGGCCGGGCGCGGTTTCGACGTGCGCGGCGTAGTCGGTGCCATAGCGGGTGGCGAGGCGGCTTTCGAGGTTGCGCAGCCCAATGCCTCGCACGGCGGTGTCGGTGGTGCCGCGGCCATTGTCCTGCACCTGCACAATGAGGCGGTCGGCCTGCTGCCGGGCGCTGATGGCCAACTCGCCTACCCCCGCCTGCGGGGCCAGGCCGTGGCGCACGGCATTTTCTACCACCGGCTGCAAGAGTAAGGCCGGCAAGATGGCCGCCTCCGTGCCGGGGGCAATGTGGTAGGCCACCGCCAGGCGGTCGGGGAAGCGGGTTTGCTCGATTTCTAGGTAAAGGCGGGTCAGGTGCAGCTCCTGGGCGAGAGTTACTTCCTGTGTATCGCTACCGTCGAGCACCAAGCGCAAAAATTGGCTGAGCTGGGCCAGCATGCGCCGGGCGGCCTTCACGTCCGTGCCCATCAGGGCCGAAACGGCATTCAGCGAATTAAATAGAAAATGTGGCTGAAGCTGCATTTTCAGGGCTTGTAGCTGCGCCTGCACGAGCTGCGTTTCCAGCTGAGCAGCCTGCACTTGGCCCTGGCGAAATCGCTCGCGGTACTGCACCGCGTAGGCCATGCACAGCAGCATCCAATAAATTGGCACCCAGGTATTGGCATTTGCCAGGGCCTTAGCCAGCGAAAAGCCACCCGGCAGGGCCCCAAATAGAGTCATCAGCCCGGCGTAAGCCAAGCGGTAAACCAGCGTGAGGCCATAGCTAGCGGCCGCGTGCACCAGCAGGTTGGCTAGCCGGCGGCGGGGCTCCATAAGGTCGAAACGCGTGGCTAGGCCAAACACCACCGGCGTGAGCAGCCCCCAGAGCAGCCCGTGCAGCAGCCGACCGCCCAGGGTTTCGCCCCAGTGCGTGGGTGTGCCCGCCGAGAGGTTTTGAGCGAATACCAACAGCACCATAAACCCGCTGAACAGCAGCCAGGCCAGCGCAATAATTGGTCCCGGCACCAGTGGCCGCCGGGGCATCGAAGTTGCGCTGGATGGCTCGTCGTGCATAGTGCCAAAGGTAGTGAATGCGCCTAAGCTGCTAACCAACTAGGCCAGTGGTTGGCCTTCTAGGGCGCATCGGGCTTTTTCCGAAGCTCGTTTTGGCTAAGTCAATAAAATGATTACCCTTGGGTAAGTGTTAAAAAGCGTAGTCGAGCAGGAAAGTATTGTCGGCGCAGATGCTCATCACGCCCGCTTTTTGATGGTCGCCCACGCGCATCTCAAGAAGTTGGCCTTACCCTGCACCGAAACCCATTTCCCCTAAGTCGAAGGGGGTGGACCAGTTGCCAAATCTTGCTGTAACCCAGCGATACCGGTAGGCGACCGGGTAAAAACTTGACGTACTGGCTCATGGTGAGCGAGTGAATCCCGATGAGGCTTGTGCCGGTAGTTAAGTGGTCTAGCTGTACCAGAGAGAAGCAGAATGTGTACTGCTGCTATTTATGACGAAGAAAGAGTGAGGTACTGCTCAACAAACGACGTGAGGGCGATTGGCATTGAAAAGGAAGTTTCTATGTCGGGCCGGCCAAAGCTGTGGCACAAAGCCGCGGCGCGGCATTAAGACAGTTCACAGACAGGGTGGGCCGCGTGAAAGTGGTCTAAAAACCGGAAGCGTGCGACCAACTTAAATGGGCTGAGCGGGCGTTTGACGCATTAAAAAGCTCGGACTGTCTTCGGCCAGCCAACCCGGTGAGCGCCCACTGAAAGATTGCTCAACGCTGGGCTCACGTGCGTATGCGGCCGTTCTGCCACGTATCGCAGGCGGCGCAAATCCCACACTATGGTTGGCCCCGCCATTACGTAGGGTCTGCCCCAAGAGCCTCGTATTATTTACATGTAGATCAAGATTTTATATAATATGGGTGGCGTTATAACACGCGTTATCATCCATTATCTTAAGGACGGTATAAACCGATGAATTAGCGGTAAAAACCCACGGTATTATTGGCGCCATGCATAGGGCTGCCGTACTTGCGCTAGTCTTATTTTCACCCGTTTAATTAACCTTGCCATGGACTCGCTGTGCCAGCACTTAGCTGCCCTCGACACGCACCACCTGCGCCACGATACCCAGCACATTTGCCCCGAGTGCGTGGCAATGGGCAGCACCTGGGTCCATTTGCGCATCTGCCAGGCCTGCGGACACGTAGGCTGCTGCGACGACTCGCCCAACCGCCACGCTACCAAGCATTTTCATGCCACTCAGCACCCCGTTATGACTTCTGCCCAGCCCGGCGAGCGCTGGGCCTGGTGCTACGTAGACGAGGACCTGCGCGAGTACTAAGCCCCGCGCCAACCCACTCGGCACGCAGCTCAGCTGCCAAATAAAACAGCGGCCGCCCTGCTTGGCAGGGCGGCCGCTGTCAGGAAAGGTCCGGCCTCAGCGCCGCTCATCAAACACCTGAAACTCGGCAATCGATGGCTGGTGGTCGTAGGCTTTGATGCGCACGCGCACCTTGCTGCCCCACACCCGGCCGAAGCGGTGCAGCTTGATGCGGCTGCCATTGTTGCCGTCGAAGAGCGGCTGCCAGGCCACGCCGTCCCAGTAGTCCAGCGCGTAGCCCGTGATGTTGGCTTTCTGCTCAGCTACCACGACGGTGTTGAAGCTCCGCTCGTTCTTAAAGTCGATTTCGTACCACGGCTGCGGCACCGTTTTGTTGGCCTGCCAGCTGGTGTGGTAGTCATCGTCGGTGGCAAAGTCCATGATGTTCATGTCGTCGCTCCAACTCGAGTTAGCCGCTTGGTTCTTGGCTAGGTTGCTGGCAATGATGGGCGGCTCGAGCAGCGTGAGCAGCGTGGTAGGCCCTGGGTTTTTCCAAAGCTTGCCGATTTCCCGCAGCCCGGCCAGCGCATTATCGTCAAGCAAGCCATCGCGGTTGGGGGCCACGTTCAGGATAAAATTGCAACTGTTCTCATTGAGTGGAACGAGGGTTTCGCTCACCAGCTTGGCCGGGTCGCGCACCGGCACGGTGGGGAAGTCAGTCTTCCAAAACCAGGCGCTGTTGAGGGGCAGGCAGGCCAGCGAGGGCATGCGCTTGCTACCGGGGGCCAGGCGCTGACCGGCCCCCATTTCGTAGGTTTTGATGTCGGTGTAGTACAGCCCCTCGGCCGGGTATTTGGCGCCGTTGAGGTCCATCACCAGGCAGTCGGGCTGCAACGATTTTACGAGGGCATAGATATCGGCGAAGGGCACGTCGTCGTAGGAAATGCGCGACCAGGGCGCGTCCCAGCCATCAATAATCAGCGCCTCAATCTTACCGTAGTTTGTCAGCAGCTCCGTTAGCTGCTGCTTTACCATCGCAATGTGCGCGGGGGTAATCTGATTGGGCCGCAGCTTGTGGTGCGTGTCCAAAATGGAGTAGTAGAGCATGACCTTCAGTCCCTTAGCCCGAAATGCATCGGTAAACTGGCGCACCACATCCTGCTTGTACGGGCTGTGCATCACGCTGTAATCCGTGCTTTTGGTATCCCAGATGCAGAAGCCGCTGTGGTGCTTGGTGGTGAGGCAGCCGTAGGTCATGTTGGCCGACTTGGCGGCCTTTGCCCACTGGTTGGCATCAAGCTTTTTGGGGTTGAACAAGGCTGGCGAAGCTTCCGGGTCGGGCCAGTCCTGGTTCAGGTACGTCGGGATGTTGAAGTGAATGAACATCCCGAAGCGCAAGTCCACGAACTGCTGCTGCAACTGTCCTAGGGGCCGCGGGCCGCTAGCGGCCGTGGCGGCGGGCTGCGCGGCGGCGACGGTGGGCCCCGCCAGGCGTAGCAGCAGCCAAGCAAGGGAAAAAGCACGCAGAAAACTCGTTAAACGCATAAAAGAGGGAGGGCTAGAATCCGCGCGGGTAGCCGTAGCGGCAAGTGTTGAGAAAGCAGTTGAAACTATAATGCGAACCCCACTAGCCCGCCCTGTGAACCGTCGCTATTATATTAATTACCAGTAATTTATATACGATTCACGAGACTTCGCACGACGGGCTGGGGATATGCTGGGCTACCCAATCTTAGGCAGGCGCTGCTCCAGCTGCGGGCGCAGGTGCTCGTGCTGCGTGGGCAGCATGAGGTGGGTGCCCAGCTCGGCCAACGGCTCATCCACGGCGAAGCCGGGGTTATCGGTGGCAATTTCGAAGAGCACCCCGCCGGGCTCGCGGAAGTACACGGAGTGGAAGTAGTCGCGGTCAATCTGCGGGGTAGGTTGCAAGCCCCGCGCCACGAGCTTTTGGCGGAAATAAAGCTCGGCCTCGTCATCCTTCACCCGAAAAGCGATGTGGTGCACCGAGCCGCCAGCCGTGATGGCGCGGGCCTCGCCGGGCGCCTCCACCAGGTCGATGTACTGCGCGCCGCCCGGCACGGTATCAGTCACGTAGCGACTGCGGTTGACGTGCTTTTCGAGCAGCGTATAGCCAAATACGTCGGTCAGGATTTCGGCCGTGGCCTGGGTGCTGGCCAGCGTGAGCGTGACGGTGTGAAAGCCCTTGGTGGCCACCCCGGCGCTGACCTCGGCGGTGGTCCAGGGGGTGCGGGTGTCGGGCGTTTTCGACTCAATCAATTCAAATTTCAGCCCGTCGGGGTCGAGGAAAGTGAGATAGCGCTCGCCAAATTTCTCGCTCGGCTTGTTGTAGGTAATGCCATTAGCCTCAAAGCGCTGCATCCAGAAATCGAAGCTGCCGGCCGGCACCGAGTAGCCGATTTCGGTGGCCTGGCCGGTGCCACGCCGCCCGGCCGTAATGTGCTCCCAGGGGAAGAACGTGAGGATGGTACCGGCCGAGCCGGTTTCGTCGCCGAAGTAAAAGTGGTAGGTGCCGGGGTCGTCGAAGTTGACGGTTTTCTTCACCAGGCGCAGGCCCAGCACGCGGGTGTAGAAGTCGTAGTTGCGCGGCGCGTGGCCGGCAATGGCCGTGACGTGGTGCAGGCCCAGAATGCGAGGTTCCATAGTGCTTAAACAGCGAAAAAGAGTGGTTTGAAAATGAGGGTTAAGAAGCCGGCGGATTGAAAATCAACCAGCTGGCCAGGGCCAGTTCTTGCAAGGTGCCGGGGGACCCCATTCCGGGCATAATCTGCTCCGGGAAGGCCACTACTGCGCCGTATCGGGTGCGTACTGCAGCGCACGAACATTAGGCATAACTCAGGGAGCCAAGGCGGCCGCGCTGCCGCCGGTACTCGGTGGGCGTGAGGTGGTAGCGCTTCTTAAACTGCTTGTTGAGGTGGCACACGTCCACAAAGCCCAGCTCGTCGGCGATTTGCGACACGGTGAGCACGCTGGCTTGCAGCTGATTCTCGACTAGTTGCAAGCGGTGGCGCACGATGTACTGGTGCAGGGGCTCGCGCATGTGCTGCCGAAACAACGCGCTCAGGTGCGAGGGCGAATACGCAAACTCCTGGGCCAGGTGCCCCAGGTGCAGCCGCCCCGGCACCGCCGCGTGCCGCCGAATGTAGGCCAGTACCTGCCGCACCACCCCCGCCGCGTGGGTAGCGGCCGGGCCGGGCTGGCCCGAGGCCAACAGTGGCCCCACGGCCCGCAGCACGGTGCTCGCCAGGGGCCCGGCCAGCGAATCGTTGGCCACGCCGGGGCACCCGGCGTAGCAATCAACCAGCAGGGCGAGCAGAGCCCGCAATGCGGGCGGCACCTTGGTAGCCGCCAAGTGGCCGGCGGCCCCTAGGGCGGTACCGCGCGCGCGCAGCAGCTGCCAGTCGGCGGCCTGGGGGTGGCCGGTGGTCTGGCTAGCCAGGTAGTCTAGTGAGAAGCACAGCCACGCCAGGCGGGCGGGGTGCGGGGTAGCGAACTGCCAGCAATCGGTGGGACCAAGCAGCAGCAAAGTGCCGGCCGGGCACATGAGGGGGAGGGCCTGAGCATCGCGGCAGATGCCGACGTCTTCGCGCACTAGCAGCAGGGCCAGGCAGCCGCTGGGCGGGGCCGGCAGCCTGCCCGCAGTGGCTACCCACTCCGCAATGCGCAGCGGCTCGGTAGGTAAAATGGCTGAGACAGACACGGAGCGAAGGAGAAGGTGAGGTTTTAACCTTTTGCCAGGACGGTGCCAGCTTACCTATTACCAGCCTATTTTGTAGATAAATTATTAACTTACAAGTTGTTACAGATATTTTTTGTATAAATCAATTGGTAACATAACCTCCAGCATGTTGGAGGGCCCATTATATTGGAGGCGTATTTTGGAGTTGGCCAGTGATAGACCGGCGACCAGCAAGTGCTGACTAGTGATTTTACACCATCGGTAAGCGCACTGCGGCGCTGGCTTTTAACCCGCCACTTCCAAGGCCTGCCGACCTCTCGCACTGCAAATGCACGCTGCTGCGCATTGCCCCACGCCCTACCTCATTTGCCCCATGTCGCTTCCTTCCTCCCCGGCCGAGCCACTAGCCACCGTGCTGATTGTCGAAGACGAGTTCATTGTGGCCGATGACCTGCGCCGCCGGCTCACCAGGGCGGGCTACGCCGTGCTGGGGCTGGCGGCCACGGCCGCCGAAGCCCGGCAGCTACTGGCCGGTGCCCCGCCGTCCGTGGTGCTGCTCGACATCTTCCTGAAAGGGCCGGAGAGTGGCCTGGACCTGGCCGGCTGGCTGCACGAACGCCAGATTCCGTTCGTATACCTCTCCGCCAACCTCAACAACGAGGTGCTGGCGGCCGCGCATGTCACGCAGCCGCTGGGCTTTCTCAACAAGCCCTTTCGGGAGAAAGACGTGCTCGCCGCCCTCGAGCTGGCCCGCTACCGCCACGCCCACGGCGAAGAGGCCCGCCTGCGCCGGCAGCGCGAACTGCAAGTGGCTGTTAACAACGATATTGCGCGCCTGTACGACCGTGATGAGCTGTGCCAGGCCATTGCCACGCAGCTCGACCGGCTGGTGCCCTTCACCTTGTTGAGCCTGCGCATTGGGCTACCCGAGGAGCAGGCGTTTTACTGGGTAGTGCTGCACAAGAATGCGGCCGGTGTTTTCGAGAAAGTGCCCCCGCTGCGGCTCCTGGGCCCCGATGCTCCCGACGCGCTTTTGCAGCGCCTCACCGAGCGGCCGCCCGATGAGGTGGGCGAGCAAACGGGCACCTTCACCGGGGCAGCGTTTGAGGAGCTGTGCCGCACGCAGCGCACAGCCCGCGCCGCCCGCGAGGCGTTTGGGGCGCGGGCGCTGGCCGCGTTTCCGGTGCTGCTCAAGCGCCACTCGTTCACGAGCTTGCAGCTGGCCAGCCCCGACCCCGCTGCCTTTGCGCCCGAGCAGTACGCCACCGTGGCGCTGCTGCTGCCCCAGCTGGCCCTAGCCCTCGACAACCTGCTGGTCTGTGAGGAAATCGACGCCCGTCGCCGCCAGAAAGTGGCCGAGCTGGCCCTGGTCAGCGCCTTCCGCAACGGCCGCGAGCTGGAAGCCATTGCCCCGGCCGTGGCCCAGGCCTTGCAGCCGGTGTTGCCCCTCGATTTGCTCACGCTCCACGGCGTCGACCGCGTGCTGGGCATTGTGCAGGACGGCATTCACGCCAGCCGCCAGCCCGATGGCAGCTTTCGGCTGCTGCCCGCTGCCGAGTTTGTGCACCTGCCCGATGCCGCCGCCCGGCTGGCCTGGCAGCAGGCTACGCTAGAGCTGGAAGCCCTGATGCAGCAGCCCACCCTGAACGTGGGTGAGGCCGGCGAAACCCGCCGCGCCCGCAACCTGGTGGCCCGGCGCTACGGCGAGCACCTGGGCTTGCGCTCCTCCATGTACGTGCCGCTGGCCGTGCAGGGGCGGCCCGTGGCGGCCGTGGTGGTGGCCAGCCGCGCCCCCTACGCCTACACTGCCCGCGACCTGCGCCTGCTGCAAGAGCTGAGCCGTCCGCTGGCCCTGGCCCTCGAAAACCTGCTGGCCTTCGAGCGCATCAAGACCCTGGGGCAGCAGTTGGCGCTGGAAAATACCTACCTGGCCGAGGAAATCCGCACGACCTACAACATCGGCGAAATCATCGGTACCGGCCCGGCCATGCAGGCACTTTTCAGCAGCCTGGGCCTGGTGGCGGGCACCGACGCCACCGTGCTAATAACCGGCGAAACCGGCACCGGCAAGGAGCTAGTGGCGCGGGCCGTGCACGAGCTCTCGGCCTGCGCCGCCCGCACCATGATTAAGGTGAACTGCGCGGCTTTACCCCCGCACCTTATTGAGAGCGAGTTGTTTGGCCACGAAAAAGGGAGTTTCACCGGGGCGACCGACAAGCGCCTGGGTAAGTTTGAGCTGGCCGACGGCAGTACCATTTTCCTGGACGAAATCGGCGAGCTGCCCCTGGAGCTGCAAGCCAAGCTGCTGCGCGCCTTGCAAGAGCGCGAGATTGAGCGCGTGGGCGGCCGCCACCCCATCGCGGTGGATGTGCGCATTGTGGCCGCCACCAACCGCGACCTCAAGCAGGAGGTGGCCGCGGGCCGCTTCCGCTCCGACCTTTACTACCGCCTCAACGTGTTTCCGCTGGCCGTGCCGCCCCTGCGCGCCCGCCCCGAAGACATCCTGCCCCTGGCCACGCATTTCCTGCACCGCTTCGCTAAAAAGCTGGGCAAGCCCCTCACCGGCCTGGCCGCCGACACCGCCCAGCAACTGCTGGCCTACCCCTGGCCCGGCAACGTGCGCGAGCTGGAGCACGTGCTGGAGCGAGCCGCCATCATGGCCCGTTCGCCCACCCTGTCGCTGGCCGAGGCCCTGGCCCCCGCCGCCGCCCCTGCCCCCACCGCCGCGCCCCCGGTACGCCCCTTTGCCGACGCTGCCCGCGAGGTTATCGTGGCCGCCCTGGCCCAGGCTGCCGGCCGCGTGCGCGGTGCCGGCGGCGCCGCCGAGTTGCTGGGCATCAAGCCCACCACCCTCGAGGCCCGCATGAAGAAGCTAGGCGTGCGGTGAGAAGTAGCTTGGACTTTGTAGTCCGAGCGCGAGCGTAGCTCGCAGCTACGTTTGCAGACATTTACTTGCCTTGGATGTTCGCTACGCTCGCGCTCGGACTACAAAGTCCAAGCTACACTCAAGTGCCTCACCTACAGCATGCAAAAGCGCTGCCCCGGCTAAGAGACAGCGCTTTTGTACTACCTGGAAATTGAATTTCTATTCCTCAATAAATTTCAGCAAATCAGCGTTGATGGTTGCGGCTTCCGTGGCGGGCATACCGTGGGGGAAGCCGGGGTAGGAGATAAGCTTGCCGTGCTTAAGCAGCTTGATGGACTTAGCGCCGGACACGTGGAACGGCACGATTTGGTCGTCCTCGCCGTGCAGTACCAGCACGGGCAGGTCCACGCTTTGCAGGTTGTCGGTAAAGTCCGTTTCGGCAAAGGCGGCAATGCCGTAGTAGTGGGCGTTGGCCCCGCCGTTCATGCCCTGCCGCCACCAGTTGTCGCGGATGCCCTGCTTGATAGCGGCGCCCTCGCGGTTGTAGCCGTAAAAGGGGAGGGTGAAATCCTGAAAATACTGCGCCCGGTTGGTGGCCGTGCCCTCGCGGATTTCGTCGAATACCGACATGGGCACCCCGTCCGGGTTAGTCGGGCCTTGCAGCATCAAGGGCGTTACGGCGCTGATGAGCACCACCTTGGCCACGCGGCCCGGCTCGGCGCGGGCGGCGTAGCGGATGGCCTCGCCGCCGCCTGTGGAGTGGCCGATGTGCACGGCCCCCTGCAGGTTGAGGTGGGCGGTCAGCTCGGCTACGTCGGCCACGTAGGTGTCCATGTCGTGGCCGGTCGGGGCCTGCGACGA
The DNA here is from genome assembly GCF_006439025.1 of Hymenobacter nivis. Taxonomy (GTDB): domain Bacteria; phylum Bacteroidota; class Bacteroidia; order Cytophagales; family Hymenobacteraceae; genus Hymenobacter; species Hymenobacter nivis_A. The sequence goes on along the minus strand of NZ_RCYZ01000004.1, from coordinate 477,315 downwards.
GCGGCCGTGCCCGCGGCGGTCGTGGGCGACAACGCGGTAGCCTTTGGTGAGGAAAAACATCAGCTGGGCATCCCAGTCGTCGCTCGACAGCGGCCAGCCGTGGTGGAAGAATAGCGGCTGGCCCGTACCCCAGTCCTTGTAGTAGATTTCGGTGCCGTCTTTTACCGTGATTTTAGGCATAGCGCTGCGTAGTAAGTGAGAATGAATACTGGCCAGGCCACCCGCCGCAGGGTGCCGCGCAGTGACGCTGGCACTGCAAAACTACCCGGCTACCCAGGGCCCCAAACGGTAAAAAAACCGGCTTTACCGGTACTATCAGCGGATTATCCTAACCCCTTGCCTACGCTCACCTAAGCTGCCGTTGGGCTAGCTACCAGGAAGCGCAGGTGGGCCACCGTGCCCCGGCCGGCGGGGTTGGGCAGCAACGCAAACTCGCCGTCGAGCTGGCGGCTGAGGCCCGTTACCAGCGTGAGGCCCAGCGTGTGGGTGTGGCTAGGGTCGAAGTCGGGCGGCAGGCCCTGGCCATCGTCGGCCACGCTGAGCAGGTAGGTGCTGGGGGCGAGCAGCCGGCCGGTGAGCGTGAGCGTGCCGGGCTGGCCGGGGCCGAAGGCGTGCTTCATGCTGTTGATAAGCAGCTCGTTGAGGGCCAGGCCCAGCGGGGTAGCCACGGCCACGGGCAGGGCCAGCGGTGCCAGGTCGAGGTGCAGGCGCACGCGGGCCGCGGCATCGAAGGCGTCGAGCAGGTGTACGGCCAGCTCCTGCACGTAGGTGGGCAGCGGCACCCGGCCCACGCGGTCGGCCTGGTAGAGGTGCTGGTGCAGCAGGGCCATGGCCTGCACCCGGTACTGGCTTTGCTCGAGGGCGGCCTGGATGGCGGGGTCGGCCGAGTAATCGGCCTGGGTATGCAGCAGGCTGCCAATCACTTGCAGGTTATTCTTGACGCGGTGGTGGATTTCGCGCAGCATCCATTCCTTTTCACTTAGCAGTTCACGCTGCTCGGCCAGCAGGCGCGCCAGCTCCTGGCTGCGCTGCGCTATCTCGGCTTGCTGGGCACGCAGCAGGCGGTTGCTGCGCTGCTTGAGGCGGTAGCGGTTGTAGCCCAGGCCCAGCAGCAGCAGCAGCAGCCCGGCCCCCACCAGCAAGGCGTTGCGCTGCTGCTCACGCTGGCGCAGGCGGGTTTGTTGCAGCAGGCTTTGCTTGGTGAGCAGGGCAATATTCTGCTCTTTCTGGCGGGTGCCGTACTGGATTTCGAGGCTGGCCAGCTGCTGATTGCGGGCGGCATTGAAGACCGAGTCGTTCAGGCGCTTGTACTGCTGAAAGTGGGCGATGGCCGCCGGAAACCGCCCCTGCGCCGAATCAGCCCGAAATAGCAGTTGGTGCAGGCTGGCCGCTTGCAGCAAGTAGCCCGCCGACTGGCACAGCTCCAGCGCTTGCTGTAACTGTGGCCGGGCCTCGGCGTAGCGCACGGTGGCCAGGTAAAATTTCCCCGCCGCGAGGTGGGCGTTGAGCCGGGCCATGTCGTCGGTAGCCGGCTGCTTGGCTAAGGTTAGCAATTGGCTCACTGTGCGCTCGGCAGCCGCATATCGCCCTAGGGCCACGTAGCAATCGACGAGGCAGCTGAGGTACACCGCCGAGTTGGTGGCATGAGGGTTGCCGGCCAGGGTTTGCAAAAACCGCAGAGCTTGCCCGGGCTGGTGCTGGCTGAGCAGCAAGCGGCTGATGGCCACGCTCGTAATGGCTATACCCGCCGCCGACTGCCCTAGCTGGGCGTGGCGTAGCGCGCGCTGGTAGTAGGCCAGGGCTTGGGCAGGCTGGTTCAGCTCCTTGTAAATACCCGCTAAGCTGGCGTATAAATAAGCTATCGAGGTGGTGTCGTGGGTGGCCTGGGCGCTTTCCACGGCGGCTAGGCCATAGCGCAGGGCCGCCTGGTAGTTGCCCACCTGCCGGGTAGCGCCCCGCAGCAGGTCGTAGGTGTAGTGCAGCTCGCGGTGGCCAGCAGCGCGGTACAGGGCCAGCACCCGCAGCAACTCCTGCTCGGCTTGTCCCGAATGGCCCTGCAGCAGGTGCATATCAGCCATGGTTTTCAGCACGTAGGCGTGCTCCAGCGGCCGGCCGGCTTGCGCAAATAATGCGGCGGCGCGGGCGTAGGTGGCCAGCTTGCGCGGCAGTCCGGCCGTGGTGCGCGGGTAGCTGCTGGCCAGGTAGAACCAGCCGGCTGCTTCAAGCGCCGGGCTGGGTAGCTGCTGGCTCAGCCGCAGGCCATGGCGCAGCGCGGCCCGGCCGGTGGTATCGGCAGCGCTGCTCGCCTCCGGCAACTGGCCCAGCACATACCAGCTGCGGATGCGGCCGGCCGGGTCGGCGAGCCGGGTACTCAGCGCCAGGGCCTGCCGGCCGTAGCTGGCGGCGCTGTCAAGGGGCGTGGCCAGCTCTTCGTGCCGGGCCACCAGGTCGTCGGCCAGTTGCAGCAGCAGGCGCAGGCGGGTGGGGCCGGTGGGGGTATGCCACAGTTGGGCACGCAGCCGGGCCGCCTCCAGCGGGGCCAGCAACGGGGTCATAGGCTCGGCCTCGGCGGCCCCTAGGGCCCCGAGCAAGGCTAGGACAAGTATGTAAGCACGCAGGCGCATAAGAAGTAAGGGCCGCGAAGTACGCTCCTGCGCCCGTTGAGGCGGCCAACGACCAGCGCTTTCGCCTTAAAAGTACCGGTAATTCCAGCTTTTTTACCGCTGGGGTAATCCCAGGGGCCCATAGGTTTGCAAGAGTAAGGACACCTGCGGCTGGTCGTTACATAAGACCAAGATAATCAGGTGCTTTTTCTTCGTGCGTCTGCGCTGCGCTGCGGCCTACTACCTCTAAATAGGTGCTCAGTCGCACTTGCTACTGCTGCGAAGCGAAAGCGGCATCCTGGCTAGCCAACTGGCCTTCGGCATTCCGCTGCCTACTACTTAGCAATGCAGAGTTAATTCTTATAATCAACTGCTTATCTTCTTGATATGGCCTCCGCTTCGCTACAATTTCGCTATCCGCTAGAACAACAGGAGCCCAAGCTTGGTCCCGGAGGGAGCACGCGGGGCGCTTCGGTGCGGGAGTTTCCGGCCTCGGTGGGCCTGGCGGGGGTGTCGATGCGCCTGGCCCCTGGCGGCATGCGCGAGCTGCACTGGCACGCCAACGCCGCCGAGTGGGCCTACGTACTGACCGGGTACTGCCGCACGACCATCCTCCACCCCGATGGTACAACGTACCTCGACGACTTTGGGCCCGGCGACAGTTGGTACTTTCCTAAGGGCTACGGGCATTCCATTCAGGGGGTAGGGCCGGGTGAGTGCCACTTCATCCTCATTTTTGATAACGGCGATTTCTCGGAAGACCACACCTTCAGCATCACCGACTTTATTGCCCACGTGCCCCCCGCCGTCGCGGCGCAGAGTTTGGGGCTGTCGCTGGCCGAAGTAGCCCGGCTGCCCAAGCAAGAAGTATACTTTGCCCAGGGACAAGTGCCCAACGACCAGTCGCTGATTGGGGCAACCCGGCCGATAGCTGAATTAACCTCCCGGCACCGCTACCCGTTGGCTGCGCAGCAGCCCCGGCGGGCCCCCGGCGGTGGCACGCAGCGGGTGGTCACGGCGGCCGAGTTTCCAATCAGCACTACCATAACGGGTTCACTACTGGAAATTGAGCCGGGCGCCCTGCGCGAGCTGCACTGGCACCCAAATGCCGACGAGTGGCAATACTACATCAGCGGCACAGCGGAAATGACCGTTTTTCTGGCCCAGGGGCAGGCCGTAACCGAGCAGTTTGCGGCCGGCGATGTGGGGTACGTGCCCATGGGGGCCGGCCACTACATCAAGAACACCGGCTCGGAGGTCTGCCGCCTGTTGCTGGGCTTCAACAGCGGGCATTACGAAGCCATTGATTTGAGCCGCTGGCTGGCCAGCAACCCGCCGGCGCTGCTGATGGGAAATTTCGGAATTGACGCCGAGCTAGCGGCTAAGCTCCCAGCCACCGAGCGCTTTATAGTGCCGCCGGCTACCCAGCTGGTACCCTAGCCCGCTTACCCTATGTCGGGTTATTACTTACTTAACAAGCTGAGCTAATTGATGAACGTTCCGTTGTTTTCGCCGCTGCAAATTCGCAGCTTGCTGCTGAAAAACCGGCTGGTTATGTCGCCCATGCAGCAGTACCTCAGTCCTGAGGGCCTGGTTGGTGCCTGGCACCTGGTGCACCTGGGTAGCCGAGCGGTAGGCGGGGTAGGGCTGGTGATTACCGAGGCCACGGCCGTATCGCCAGAGGGCCGCAATACGTTGTTTGACACCGGCTTGTGGAACGAGGCGCAGGTGGCGGCCTGGCGGCCGGTGGTGCAGTTTGTGCAGGCGCAGGGCGCCAAAATAGCCGTGCAGCTGTGGCACGCGGGCGGCAAGGGCAGCCACGCGCACCCCGCGGCGGGCTTTCACTACCTGCCGCCCGCCGAAGGCGGCTGGGTCACCAAGAGCGCTTCGGCCGTGGCGCTCGACAAGCAGCACACTTCCGAGGCACTGACCCTGACCGAAATTGCCGACTTGGTAGCCGACTTTGCCCAGGCTGCCAAGCGGGCGGTGCAGACGGGCTTCGATGCCATCGAGCTGCACGCGGGGCACGGCTACCTGTTTCACCAGTTTTATTCGGCGCTGGCCAACCACCGCACCGACGCGTACGGGGGCAGCTTTGAAAACCGCATCCGGCTGCTGGTTGAAGCGGTGGATGCGATTCGGGCCGTCATCCCCGACGCTATGCCGCTGCTGGTGCGCCTCTCGGCTGTCGATTTTTCGGACGAAGAGCACGCCTGGCACCTAGCCGATTCGGTGCGGCTGGTGGCCGTATTGCAGCAGCACGGGGTAGACGTGGTGACGGCCTCGGCCGGTGGGTTTGGAATGCCCGACCGGGCCAAGGTAGTGCCCCTGTACCAGGTGCCTTACGCCGAAAAAATCAAAGCGGATACCGGGATTTTTACCGGCGCCGTGGGTCTTATTACCACCTCCGAGCAAGCCAACGCGCTCATTGCCAGCGGCCAGGCCGACCTGGTGCTGCTGGCGCGGGAGCTGCTGCGCGACCCGTACTTCGCGCTGCGGGCGGCCACCGAGCTGCACGCCGACCCGCCGGTGCCCGTGCCCTACGTGCGGGCTTTCCCGCCCCTCACCAAGGGGTAGGATGTCGCTTTTTCCCAGCCCGCCGTTTATGACTAAACTCACTCTTTTTGGTTCGCCCGATGCGCCGGAGCTGTACCCGCTGCGCGATTTTTTGCAGCGTAGCGTGGTCCAGTACGATTGGGTAGACGCGACGGCCGACCCCACGGCGCTGCCCGCGGGCCTGCGCCAGGCGTACGCGGCCGGGCAGCGGGTGCCGGCCATCGCCTTTCCCGACGGGCAACTACTGCTGAACCCCACGGTGCAGGAAGTGGCGCAGCACCTGGGTTGGATAAACAAGCCCAGCCGCCAGGAATACGACTTGTCCATCTACGGTGCGGGGCCGGCGGGCCTCAGCGCGGCCGTGTACGCCGCGTCCGAGGGCCTGCATACCGTGCTGATTGAGCGCGAGGCCATCGGGGGCCAGGCGGGCACTAGCTCCTTGATTGAGAACTACATGGGTTTTCCCGAAGGTATTGCCGGGGCCGAGCTGGCCGAGCGTGCCCGCCAGCAGGCTCGGCGGTTTGGGGTCGATATTCTGCTGCTGCGCGAAGGCGTCAAGGCAACGTTTTACAACCACCGCATTCACGTAGACCTGGCCAGCGGCGACCAGCTGGTGGCCCGCGCCAACATTTGCGCCACCGGCGTGGAGTATGCGAAGCTCAGCCTGCCCAACGAAACGCAGTTTTTCAATAAGGGCCTGTACTATGGTGCGGGGGCCAGCGAGGCAATGTTTTGCCGGGGCAAGGACGTGTTTGTGGTGGGCGGCGGCAATTCGGCGGGGCAGGCGGCCAGCTATTTCGCGGGCTTCGCGCGGAAAGTGTACATGGTGATTCGCAAGGGCAACCTGGCCGCCACGCTTTCCGATTACCTCGTCAAGCGCGTCACCACCACTCCCAACGTCGAAATCCTGTACCACGCCACGGTGCAGGAACTGGCCGGGCACCAGGTGCTCGAAGGCATCAAGCTGGCAAACTCGCAGGACGGCACCACCACCTGGCACGAGGCCGGCAAGCTTTTTATTTGTATCGGCGGTCAGCCCAACACCGACTGGGCCCGCGAAACGGCCATCATCCGCGACCCTAAAGGCTACCTCATCACCGGCCCCGACCTAGTGGGTCGCCCCAGCTTCCCCGCGTGCTGGCCCCTGGTGCGCCCACCCTACCACCTCGAAACCAGCGTGCCCGGTTCGTTTGCAGCCGGCGATGTGCGCCTCAACTCTGTGAAGCGCGTGGCTTCGGCCGTGGGCGAAGGCGCTATGGCGGTGACGCTTGTACACAAATATTTAGCTGAGCAGGATAAAATGGCTGGCTAGCACAAGTACGGGGACATTTGTTGGATGCTTTTCGAGAGGACGTTTCTAGTGCGTGGAGATGGTTTTTTCAGGCGTTTCTGCTTGACTATTATTGGACTACCTGTCAGCGAAGATTGCGCCACCTAACATATTTAGAATTTCTGCGGAAGATTGATGCCACCTGGGCCAATGAGAATATCGATTTTTACTACATTAGCCAAGTCCTGGCCGCGCCGGGCCGGGGTGGGGCCGATTTAAGCCCGGCCGCCGCCCGTAATCACCCCTTCCTTTAGCCCGACTTTGGCTACCTGACGACTCCTGCGCTGGTCGTGGTGGGGGACCATGACGTGTCGGCCATGAGCCCGTGCGGGGCCGACTGGCGGGCCGATGCCTGTCGGCTAAGTCCGCCCGGTGGCAAGTGCTTGCTCACGTTGTTCGGGGCTGAACACTCACTGGGCGGCATTGCCGGGTACGAGTCGCGGGAAACCACGGACGAAAGCCCGGCGCGCGTCGCTGCCCTCCAGCAGTTGGCCTGGGCCTACCTGCGCAGTACCCTCTACCCCGCCGACCCGGCCTGGCCGGCTGCCTGCGCGGCCCTGCGGGCGCAGCCGCTCGGTCAGGTCGAATGCCGCTAGGGCAGGGCCGCCGCCGTATCGCCTGGCCGGCGTAGTAGGTTAGGCCGGCACCGGAATGGCCGCCTCAGTTGCCAGCTGCTTAAACTCGGTGGGCGTGAGGCCGGTCTTTTGCTTGAAGAGGCGGCCGAGGTAGGAGGGGCTTTCGAAGCCGAGGCGAAAGGCCACCTCGCGCACACTTAAGGGCGTGCTCAGCAGCAGCTGCCGGGCTTTTTCGAGCAGCGCGGCGTGCAGGTGCTGCTGGGCGTTGTGGCCCGTGTGCCGGCGCAGGACCTCGCCCAGGTAGGCCGGCGCCACGTGTAGCGTTTCCGCTAGGTGCTGCACGGTGGGCAGGGGCTGGTCGGCGGCGTGGTCTAGGTACGTAGCCATTAGGGCCTCGAAGCGACTGAGCAGATCGGGACTGCCTGCCGGCTCGGTGGGAAACTGCCGGTGGTAAGCCCGGTTGGCCACTTGCAGCAGCACATCAAGCTGCGTGCTGAGCAGCTGCTGGCTAAAGGCATCGGCGGGCAGTGCGCTTTCCTGCCGCAGCCCCTGCACGGCGTGGCGGAACCGTTGCTCATCGGCGGCCGAGAGCGCCAAGGCCTGCCGCACGCGGTAGCTAAAGAAGGGATACCGCCCCAGCGGCGCGGCGGCCGGCGTGCGCCCCAGTAAATCGGGGTGAAAGACGACCAGCCAGCCGGCGCCGGCTTGGTCGGCGGCGGGGCAAAACGTTACGGGCTGGCCGGGCGCGTAGAAGCCCAGCTCGCCCGGCTGATAGTCGTACACCTGCTGCCCGTAGGGGAGTTGCCCGTTGAAGTGCCGCTTGAGCAGGATAGCGTAGAGCGCGCGCCAGGCGGGGGCGGCCGCCGCCCCGGCGGGCGGGTACTGAGCTAGGTCCACGACCGTAATCAACGGGTGGTCCGGCGCAGGAAAGCCGTAGTGCCGCGTGAAGTCAGCCACGGTGGACAGGGTAGCGAAGGGCGGAGTATTCATAAGGGCTAATAACACTTAAGCTACGAAGAAACCCGTTTTACCCGCCTGCTACCAAGTGGTAGCAGGCGGGTAAAACGGGTGAACGGGCACCTGTCCAAGTACACGGGCAGTGCGGCTACCAATTAGGCAGGGGAAGCCTGAACGCGAAGCTGCTTACTGGCTTAGCGCATCCAGGACCCGCATATCCTCCGCCGTAAGTGCCAGGTTTGCTGCTTGCATATTTTCGGCCAGGTGGGCCAGGCTGGTCGTGCCAGGAATCGGTAATACGTTGGGGGCGTGGTGCAGCAGCCAACTAAGGGCGACTTGCCGGACCGAAACCTGGTGCCGGGCGGCGACTTGCCGGAGCGCGTCCGTTTCCTGCACCTGCCCCCCGCCGATGGGGAACCATGGAATAAAAGCAATTCCCTGCGCCCGGCAGTAGGCCAGCACGGGCTCGGCGGCCCGGTCAAAGAGGCTGTAGCGGTTTTGGACAGAAGCCACCGGAAAATGCTGCTGGGCGAGTTGAATGTCCTCGACCGACACTTCCGACAAGCCCAGGTGCCGCACCAAGCCCTGCTGCTGGGCCTGCGCCAAGGCGGCAAACGTGCGTTCGGCCGGCACCCGCGGGTCGAGGCGGTGCAACTGGTAAAGGTCGAGGCGCTCCAGCTTCAGACGGCGCAGGCTGCCGGCCAGGGCTTCGTGCAGGTGCTGGGGGGTGCCATCGAGCAGCACTTCCTGGTTGGGGCCGTAGCGCACCACGCCGCCTTTGGTGCCCACTACCAGCCCGGCAGGGTAGGGATGCAGCGCCTCGGCAATCAACTCTTCCGAGACGAAAGGACCGTACATGTCGGCCGTATCAATAAACGTCACGCCGAGTTCGACGGCTCGTCTTAGTAGCGCGAGCATCGCCGGCTGTTCCGTGGGGGGGCCATAAAGGCCAGGCCCGGTAATGCGCATCGCCCCGAAGCCGAGCCGGCTAATTGGTAAGTCGCCCCCAAGGGCAAAAGTGGTTTCTAGCGGCAAAGAAGTGGTCATGACGGGGGATAATAGGGGGTTGTAGACTCCTGCGGCTGCGGGACCGAAGAGTACTACAAAGTTCAGCGGCGGCTCCAGGCAGCGAACCATTCAAATGCGCGTTTGACTAGCACAAATTGCGGAACAGCGTGCCCCGTTGCCCGGCCATCATTGCCCGTACGCCCTATTGGGAGCCGCCACCAAGGCAAGGCGGCCCAGTTGCTCCCAGCTGCCAAAATGATCATCCAATTATCTGCTTGAAAAGCAAAGAATTAGCAAGAAGCTAGCAGTTGCCAACGAACACCCAAAATCCTCAGTTTCCCAGCGCTTCCCAGCGGCCCTGGGGCCCCGTGGAACGGCGGAAGAGCACGGCCGCCCCCCAGCCCAGGCCGGCTCCGATGAGGGCCCCGCCCAGCACGTCGGTGGGAAAGTGGGCCCCCAGGTAGATGCGGCTGTAGGAGAGGAGGCTGGCCCACAGAAACACCCCGATTTTCAGGGCCCGGTAGCGGCCGGCGGGCAGCGTGAGGAGCAGGAACACGGCCAGCGCAAAGCCGTTGGCGGCGTGCGACGACATGAAGCCGTACTGCCCGCCGCAGCCGTCGGGCAGGTACAGCTGGGCCTCCAGGGCGGGGTTGTGGCAGGGCCGGAGGCGGGCAAAAAACGGCTTGAACAAGCGGCTCGTGATGCTGTCGGCCAAGGCCACGGCCGTCACCACCAGCGGCAGCAGCAGCAGGGCCCGCCGCCGGAAGTGCCAGACCAGCCAGCCGATGAGCAGGGCATAAAACGGAAACCACACCAGGCGGTTCGAGGCGAAGGTCATCACCGCGTCGAGGGCGGGGCCCCGGGCGTGGTTCACGGCCAGCAGCAGCCGATCATCGAGCGCGTGCAGGGCCCTAAACATGGCCAATCCAATCGACGCCCTTGCGCAGCCAGGCCTGGGTGGTGGCCTCGGGGGTGCCGGGGGCGGGCGGGTTGGGCTGGTAGCTCCAGCCGGTGCGCGGCGGCAGGCTCATGAGGATGGACTCGGTGCGGCCCCCGGTTTCGAGGCCGAAGCGGGTGCCGCGGTCGAAGGCCAGGTTGAACTCGGCGTAGCGGGCGCGGCGGATGGTTTGCCAGGCCTCTTCGGCGGGGCCAAAGGGCCGGGCCTGGCTTTCGGCCATGACTTCGGTGTAGAAGGGCGCGAACATTTCGGCCACGTCCTGGATGAGCTGGAACAGCTCCTCGACGGTGCCGTCGGGGCCCACGGTGAGGCGGTCGAAGAAGATGCCGCCCACGCCGCGGGTTTCCTGGCGGTGGGGCAGGTAGAAGTAGTCGTCGGCCCAGCGCGTGAAGCGCGGGTAGTAGGCCGGGTTGTGGGCGTCGCACACGGCCTTAAGGCGCGCGTGGAAGCGCCGGGCCTGGGCCTCGTCCACGTAAATGGGCGTCAAATCGATGCCGCCGCCGAACCAGGCTTCGCCGTTGCCGGCCTCGAAGTAGCGCACGTTCATGTGGATGATGGGCACGCGCGGGCTGCGCGGGTGCAGCACCAGGCTCACGCCGGTGGCGTAGAAGCGCGGATCGGGCATGTGCAGCTGGCGGGCAGCGGCCTCGCTCATGGCGCCCCACACGGCCGAGAAGCCCACGCCGCCTTTTTCGAGGATGGCCCCATTTTCCAGCACTTTGCTGCGGCCGCCGCCGCCGCCGGGGCGCTCCCAGGCATCGGTGCCGAAGCGGGCGGGGCCCCCATCGGCGGCTTCGAGGTGGGCGCAGAGGCGGAGCTGGAAATCGGCCAGCCAGGCTTCGATTTCGGGGCGAACGGTGGGGGAGGTGGGCACGGGCGGGGCCGGCGCGGGGCCGGGCGGATAAGGCGTGAGCAGGGGCCCCAAAAGTACGGCCTGCGCCGCCCCGGGCCCGCCGCCCGTACCTTTGGGGCCCCACCCGCCCGCCCCCTATGCCGTCCCACCCCGCCTCGCCGGCCGTTGCCGCCGAGGACCTCACCCCCGCGATGCTGCGCCGCGCCTACGCCCTGATGCACACCGCTGCCGCCATGGCGGCGCTCTACGAAGACCAGAAAACCGTGGCCGCCCGCTACGTGCACGCCACCGCCCGCGGCCACGAGGCCGTGCAGCTCGCCGCCGCTTTCCTGCTCGCCGAAACCGACTACGCCGCCCCCTACTACCGCGACGACGCCCTGCTGCTGGGCCTGGGCCTGCGGCCCTACGAGCTGATGCTCCAGCTGTTGGCCAAGGGCGACGACCCCTTCAGCGGCGGGCGCACCTACTACGCGCACCCCTCGCTGCGGCGGCCGGGCGTGCCGGTCATGCCGCACCAAAGCTCGGCCACCGGCATGCAGGCTATTCCGGCCACCGGCATGGCCCACGCCCTGGCCTACCTCGAAGGGCAGGGCCTGCGCCCGGCCCCCGCCTCGGCCGACGCCGGGGCCCCCCACGGCGCCTGGCTGCAAGAGGCCCTGCGCCCGCTGCTGGGCCCCAGCGCTGAACCGGATGAGGCCTCCGCGCCGCTGCCGCCGCTGGTGCTCTGCTCCATTGGCGACGGGGCCATGACCGAAGGGGAGGTAAGCGAGGCCCTGCAAATGGCCGTGCTCCACCAGCTGCCCATCGTGTACCTGGTGCAGGACAACGACTGGGGCATTTCGGCCACCGGGCGCGAAATGCGGGCCATGGACGCCTACGAATTCGCCGCCGGCTTCCCCGGCCTGCACCGCGTGCGCGTGGACGGGGCCGATTTAATTTCCTCGTATAAAGGCCTGGCCGAGGCCTACGCCCACGTGCGCCAGCGCCGGGGCCCCGCCCTGGTGCACGCCAAGTGCCCGCTGCTGGGCCACCACACCAGCGGCGTGCGCCGCGAATGGTACCGCGGCGACGACCTGGCCCAGCACCAAACCAACGACCCGCTGCCCCGCCTGCACCGCCGCCTGCTGGCCGCCGGCGCCACCGAAGCCGAGCTAGTTGCCCTCGCCGCGCAGGCCCGCGCCACCGTGGCCGCCGATTGGGCCCTGGCCCTGGCCGCCCCCAACCCCGACCCGGCCACCTTCGCCGACCACGAGTTTGCCCCGCCCGCCACCACCGCCGAGGCCGGCGAGCGGGCCCCCGCCGGGGCCCCCAAGGTGCTGATGGTGGACGCCGCCCTGCACGCCGTGGACGACATCCTGGCCGAGTTCCCCGAGGCCCTGTTCTACGGGCAGGACGTGGGCGGCGAGCTGGGCGGCGTGTTCCGCGAGGCGGCGCTGCTGGCCAAAAAGTACGGCGACAAGCGCGTGTTCAACACGCCCATCCAGGAGGCCTACATTGTGGGCAGCACGGCCGGCATGGCCGCCGTGGGGGCCCGGCCCATCGTCGAAATCCAGTTTGCCGACTACATCTGGCCCGCCCTGAACCAGCTCGTGGAGGAGCTCAGCAAGAGCTGCTACCTGAGCATGGGCAAGTTTCCGGTGCCGGCGCTCATCCGGGTGCCCATCGGGGCCTACGGCGGCGGGGGGCCCTACCACTCGGGCTCCATCGAGAGCACGCTGCTCACCATCCGCGGCATCAAGGTGGTGTACCCCAGCAACGCGGCCGACATGAAGGGGCTGATGCGGGCGGCGTTTCTCGACCCCAACCCGGTGATCATGCTCGAGCACAAGGGCCTGTACTGGAGCAAGGTGGCCGGCACCGAGGAGGCTAAAACCGTGGAGCCCGCCGCCGGCTACGTCATCCCCCTTGGGAAGGCCGCCGTGGCCCAGGCCGCCGACCCGGCCCAGCAGCGCGGCGGCGGCACGGCCGTGGTGGTGGCCTACGGCATGGGCGTGCACTGGGCCCGCACGGCCAGCCGCGCGTTCCCCGGCCAAATCGAAATCCTCGACCTGCGCACCCTCAACCCGCTCGACTTTGCCGAGGTGCAGGCCGCCGCGGCCCGCCACGGCAAAGTGCTGGTCCTCACCGAAGAACCCCTGCTGAACTCCTTCGCCGAGAGCCTGGCCGGCCGCATCCAGCGCCACTGCTTCCTGGCCCTCGACGCGCCCGTGTTCACCCTCGGGGCCGCCAACCTGCCCGCCATCCCCCTCAACGCCGAGCTGGAAAAGATGATGCTGCCCAGTGCCGAAAAAGTGGCCGCCGCCCTGGCCGAGCTGCTGGCGTTCTAATCAGTGAACAGTTAGCAGTTTGTTAATCAGCTTCCATTGCCTTAACTGGCAAACTGCCAACTGACCTAAAACGGGTAGCCGATGCCCAGGTTGAAGGCCGGCTCGTGCTCGCTGTCTTTGTAGAAGCGCTTGATGGCCCAGCGCTCGGTGGCCGGGGCGCTGGGGTCGTACACTTTGGCGGCCACGTCGAGGCGCAGGATGAGGAAGGTGAAATCGAGGCGTACGCCCACGCCCGAGCCCACGGCAAACTGCTTGAGGAACGTGCCCGGCCGGAACTGGGCCCCCGGCCGCTGCGGGTCAGCCGTCACGGTCCAGGTGTTGCCGTAGTCTGTAAACAGGGCCCCCTTCACAAACGAGTACACCGGGAAGCGGTACTCGATGCTGCCTTCGAGCAGCAGCTCGCCGGGCTGCTCCGAGTTGTAGTCGCGCACCACGGTGCCGTCGGCGTTGGTGGTGGTGGGCGAAAAGCCGCCGATGCCCAGGCGGCGCGGCTTCCAGGCGCGCACGCTGTTGCTGCCCCCGGCAAACACGTACTTGTCGTAGGCCACGGTGTAGCGCCCGTTGGTGGGGGTGATGGCGTGCACCAGGCCCGCGTTGAAGCGGTACACGAAAAACGTGTTGGGCGAGAGCTTGTGGTAGCGGCGGTAATCGGCCGTGATCTTGGCAAAGTTGTACACCGCCACCGCCGTGTCGTACCAGGCCGCGTGGCGGTAGAGGTTGCGGGTGAGGCCGCCCACTTCCACAAACAGGCGGAAGTAGCGCGCGTCGCGGGTTTCGTTGAAGTCGTTGGAGTTGAAGAGCGACGAGGCGGCCATGCTCGGCTCGTAGATGCGCCGGAACGACTGGTAGAGCGGCGAGCCGTCGCGGATGCGCAGCGTATCGAGCCGCTGCTGAAAAGCGTCGCTGATGGAAGTGGTGTTCACCACGTTCTGCACCACCGGCGACACCACGAACTGGTGAAACGCCGAGCGCTGCCAGATGTAGTCGTAGGTGAGCTCCACGTTGGTGCGCGTGTACTCGGGCCGGCTCACGTAGGTGTCGGAGAGCGAGAAGCGCGTGCGCGGGCTGTAGCGCGAGAAGTCGCGCCCGATGCGGAACGGCACCAGAAACTGGGGCAGCACCAGCGCCGCCGTGGCCCCAAACAGCGTGGTGTACTCGGGGCTGGCCGTGGCCCGGTTGTACTGGCCCTCGAAGCCCACGCGGGTGCTCAGCTCCAGCACCTCGGCCCCGCCGAAGGGGTTGCGGGTTTTGAAGCGCACGTTCACGAAGGGCCCCACGAGGTTGGCCACGTAGGTGCCCCCAAACTCGGTGCTTTCCTGAAATTTGGGGGCCGGCGTGGCCGTCACCACCGCGTCGAGCAGGCCGGTGGCCGTGCTGTCGGGCTTCCCGTCGGCGTCCACCGTGCGGTAGGTCACGGGGTTGAAGCGGAACATGTCGAGGTTGGCAAACTGGCGCTGCGTGAGCTGGGTGCGCGGCAGGCTGTAGAGCTGGCCCGGGCGAACGGCTACCTTGCCCGCTAGCAGCCGCGGGCTGTAGCGCTGCCGAAACGCGGCAAAGTGCACCGAGTCCACCACCACCGTATCGGGCCGGGGCCCCCGGCGGGGGAAGCCCTGGCCCGGCCCCCGCCGGCCGGGGCCCCGGCGCAGGGTGTCGGCCACGGCCACGCGCAGCGCCCGGCCCGCCCCGGCGTCGGTGATGACCGTGACCTGGCGCAGCGTGTACACGCGGTGGCCCAGGCCGGGGCCCGGGTTGGCAATCTGGGTGCGCAGGCGCACGGTGAAGGCCTGGTAGCTGGTGTCGGCTTCCAGGGTGATGTAGGCCTGGCGGAAATCGTAGTAGCCGTTGCTCTTGAGCAGGGTTTCGAGGCGGGTGCGCTCCTGGCCGATGGCGTCCTCGTTGTAGCGGTCGCCCACGTGCAGCAGGCTCGCGCCCTGGCCGCGCGCTACCACCGCCGCCACCCCCGAGTCGGGAATGGCGGTGGTGAGCTGGCTGAGCACAAACGGGGCCCCCTGGCGCACGCGGTAGCGCACCGTCACGCGGCGGTAGAGCTTGGCGCGGTCGGCCGAGTCTTTGGCGGCGCGGCCGCCGGCAATTAGCCGCAGCAGCGGGTTGTGGCGGTAGCGCGACGTGTCGGTGGCCACCACCCGGGCCCGGAAGTAGCCCTGGCTGCGCAGGTAAGTGGTCATCTGCTCCACCGAGCGGCGGGTGCTGGCCGTGTCGTAAATCACCGGGGCCTCGCCCAGGCGCATGATGGCGTTGCCCTTGTCGAGCACCAGCTGTTTGCGGTTGAGCTTGCGCTCGCGCCGGTTGAGCAGCTGGCCCAGCTTGGCCGAGTCGTCGCCGGCGGCCAGGCGGCGCTTTTCAAAATCCTGGCGGATGGCTGCCAGCTGCTTGCGGGTGCGCACCGAGTCGTAAAAGCGGTTTCCTAGCAAGTAGATGGCTAACTTGGGCAGCGGAAAGCGGGTGTTGGGCTTTTGCTGGGCCAGGGCCACGAGGCGTTCCTGGTCGGCGCGGTCGGCGCCCACCACCTCCATTTTGCTGAGCAGGCGCTGGCCGGGGCGCAGCAGCTTCAGCGGCGAGCACGCCGCCAGGGCGGCCGCGGCCACCAGCAGCGCCGCCGCCGCGGCCCGCCAGGGCCCCCGGCCGCCAAGTTTCGTTACGAAGAACAATGATTTCAAAAGCCCAAGCCAAATACGTGCAGTCGCTGCACCAAAAAAAGTACCGCCAGCGCCACAATGCTTTCCTCGTCGAGGGCGGCAAGAGCGTAATCGAGCTGCTAAGTTCCGCGGTAGAAACCGAATCGGTGTGGTGCACCCCCGAATTTGCTGACCAAAACCGGGCCAAATTGGCCGCTGGCCCGGCCCCCGGGCTGCTCTCCACGGCCGAGCTGGCCCAGGTGAGCACCCTGGCCACCAACACCACCGCCCTGGCCGTGGCCCGCCGCCCGCCCGAGGCCCCGCTGCCGGCCGCCCTGCCGCTGGGGGCCCTGGTGCTGGCCCTGGATGAAGTGCGCGACCCCGGCAACCTGGGCACCCTCCTCCGGCTGGCCGACTGGTACGGCCTGCCCGGCGTGGTGCTCAGCGACACCTGCGCCGACCCTTGGGCCCCCAAAACCGTAGCCGCCACCATGGGGAGCTTCGCCCGCGTCCGCATTTGGCCGCGCCCGCTGGCCGAGTGGCTGGGGGCCCTGCCCGCCGGCACCGCCATCTACGGGGCCGACCTGCGCGGCGACAACGTGCACCGCGCCGCCCTGGCCCCGGCCGGCGTGCTCGTCATGGGCTCCGAGTCGCACGGCCTCACGCCAGCCGTGGCCGCCTGCCTCACCCAGCGCCTGCACATTCCGCGGGGACCCGGCGGCGGCGCCGAAAGCCTGAACGTGGCCATCTCCGCCGCCATTTTGCTCGATAATTTTTTCCGCGGGCAGTAAGCAAAGCGGGCCGAGAAATAATAAAAAACAGGGCCCCCGGGCCGTCATGCTGCATGACGGCCCGGGGGCCCTGTTTTTTACAGCGCCTCTCCCTTAATTGCCGAACAGGCGCAGGCCGAAGCTGACGACTTGCGTATCGGGGCCCTGGCCGGCTTTGAAGAGCGGGTTCAGGTTGTATTTGGCGAAGAGGTGGAGCTGGCCGTAGCCGACGACGGCTTGCAGGCCGTACTGGAAGTCTTCGAGGTTGTAGCTGCCGTGGTCTTTGTCCTTATAGGTCGTGCCGTCGGTGGTGTACTTGAGCTTGGTCCAGGAGGCAAGGCGGTAGCCCACGAAGCCGCCGGCGGCGATGGAAAACGTGGACCGGTAGTGGGCGTCGTGCAGCTTGAGGCGGAGCATGAGCGGCAGATTCACGCTGGCGGTGGCCAGCTTGGTTTTGTCGTACTGGCGGGCGGGGTTGGTTTCGGCCACCACGCTGGTCACGTTGTTCTGGTTCACCCACTTGTTGTTGCCGTTCAGCATGTAGTTGTTGAAGGCAAATTCGGGCCCCAGTACCAGGTACAGCGGGCTGCGCTTGCCGCCCAGGCGCTGCATGTAATCAAGGCCTATATTGACGTAGCGCGAGCCGCCGGGGCGCAAATCCACGGCCGACTGGCCGGCGCCGGGCTGCTGGTTGGCCAGCGCGTTCAGGCCCAAGTCAAACACGACCGTGGCGGCGTGGCTGTTGCCGCGCTCGTAGCTCTTGGCCCGCAACGAGTCGCGGTGGGCCTCGCGCTCGGCGCGGTCGCGGCCCGGCGTGGGGTTGATTTTTACGCTCCGGTTGCCTTCGTCGTCGGTGTTCACCTGAATTTTGAAGGCCTTGTTCAGGGCCACGTCCACGCGCTTAGCGTTGGGGTTTTGCTTGTGGGTGGTGATGCGGATGTGCTCGGGCAGGCGCTGGCCGGGGGTGTCGCGGTCGGGGTAAAACTCCATGGTTACCTGCTCGGTCTTGGCCGTCTTGGCCGCTGCCTCGGCCTGGTTGATGTAGCCGGCCAGGCGCGTGGTGAGCGAGTCGAGGTGGTACTTGGGCAGCTCGCGCAGCTGGGCGGCGTCGCGCACCAGCAGCGTGAGGGTGGCCTGGTTGGGCAGCCGCACCACAATGGTGTCGGCGGGGGCCCCGGGCGGCCGGGCGGCGCGGGCAGTGGCAGGGGCGGCGGCGTAGGCAGCGGCGAGGAGGAGCAGGGTGAAGAAGGGGCGTTTCATGGCGTAGGGGAAGGCAAAGGCGGGGTTAGAATCGAATGGTGTGGGTGAGCGTGCGGCTCCCCAGGTTGGCTTGGAGGGTAAGGTTTTCGGGCAGGCCGGTGGCTTCGGCCAGGCTCACCCGCTCGCCCCGCACTACGTGGCGGGCCTGGCGCAGCAGGCCCCCCAGCACGCGGCGGCCAACGGGCCGGTCGTCGTCGTCGGAGAAGGCATCGGCCGCGGCTACCGCGGCCACGGGGGCCGGGGCGGCGCTGCCGCGGCGCACTTCCACTTCAATCACCGCCACTGCGCTGGCCGGCGCGGCTACGGGGGCAGGGGCCACGGCCAGGGCCCCCGCGTCCGGGAGCTTCGCGCCGCGCGGCGCCGGGGCCAGCGGGTCCGGGGCCCCGGACCGCGCCGGCCCCGGTTGGGCCGCTACTGAAGTGGAAACCGCCGCCCGTTTGGTGGCCGATGAACCGCTAGATGCCGGCACCACGGACCGGGTTGCCCGGCGCGAAAAAATATTTTCAGCAGCGGCCAACGACGCCGTTTTCGCGGCCCGTGCTGTGCGGGGGGGCGCTTGGCTGGTAGCGGCCTGCGCAACCTGCGGCGCGGCGGTAGCCGGTGCGGCCGCGGTAGCCAGGGCATCTTTGGGGCCCCCAGCAGCGGCGGGGGCTACGGCGTTCTGCCGGGTGGTTTCGCCAGTTTTATTGGGGCGCAGGGGCCCGGCTGCGGATTGGGCAGTGGCCGCGCTGCGCAGGCCGGGGGCCCCGGCGCGGGCCGCCACTTCGGGGCCGGGGCGCGAGCCGGCGGCGTAGCGCCACAGCAGCCCGGCGCCGCCGGCCACCAGCAGCAGCGCCAACGCTGCGGCCAGGGCCTGGGGCCACCAGGCGGCCGCGCGCCGCCGGCGCGGCGGGCGCAGGTGCTCGTCCTCCAGCCGCTCCCAGAGGTGGCGGCCGGGCGGGGTGGCGTGGGCGGCCAGCCCGGCGCGGAACAGCTCGTCGAGGCGGGCGTCCTCGGCGGCGGGCGGGGCCCCGGCGGCATCGGTGGCCTCGGCCAGGCGGGCCCACAGCGCCGGGTCGGGCGGGGTGGCGTGCCCGTCAAGGCCGTCGCGGAATAAATCGTCGATATTTTCGGGAAGCATATAGCGGAGCGTTAAAAAGCGGAATTAGTAGGCCACGGCGGCGGCTTGGCCCACGCGCCGCTGCAGCAGGGCCCGGGCCTTGCTGAGCTGCGACTTGCTGGTGCCCTCGCTAATGCCCAGGAGTTCGGCAATTTCCTGGTGGCCGTAGCCCTCCAGGGCGTAGAGGTTGAACACGGTGCGGTAGCCGGGGGGCAGCTCGGCCAGCAGGGCCAGCAGGTCGTCGGCCTGCAGCTGGGTATCGGCGGTGGCGGGGGCCGTGGCCAGGTTTTCGGGCTGCGCGAAGTCGTCGAACGAGAGCGTGAGCGGCTCTTTGCGGCGCAGCTCCATCAGGGCCCGGTTCACCATGATGCGGCGCACCCAGCCCTCGAAGCTGCCCTCGCCGCGGTAGGTGGGCAGGGCCCGGAACATCTGGGCAAAACCCAGCAGCAGGGCTTCTTCGGCGTCTTCGCGGCGCTTGAGGTAGCGGCGGCACACCGTCAGCATAAGGCCCGCCAGGCGCTCGTAGAGCAGGCGCTGGGCGCGGGGCTCGCCCCGCTGGCAGGCGGCAATCAGGTCGGCTTCGGTCACGGCAGAAAGGGTAGAGAAGGGCAGTGGCAAAGGGGTTTGGGCGCGGTAGATGCGGAAAAGCCGCCCGGGGTTGCCCGGGCCGGAAAATTATTTTGGGCCCGCACCCGGCGCCTTGGCGGGCCAAGTAGGCACAAAAAAACAGCCCCGGCAAAATTGCCGGGGCTGCGGAACAAACGGGTGCGGGGCCCCGGGGCGGGCTAGCGCGGGATGCCGCCCGGCGTGGTGGCCGTGCCCGGCGCGGTCGTCGTAGCCGGCGTAGCGGTCGTCGTAGAGCCGCCCGGGAGGGTGGCACCCCTGGAGGTGGGGCTGCCCACCTGGGTGGTGCCGCGGCGCGTGCCGCTGCGGGCGCCCTGGCTGCCCACGGTGGTGCCGCCCGTGGGCATGCCCGTGGCGCCGCCGTTGGTCGACAAGCCCGTGGTGGAGGTGCCCGCCGTGCCAAGGCCCGTGGTGGGCGTGCTGCCGAGCACGGCGCCGGGCGTAGCGGGGGCGTTGGGGACGGTGCCCACCACGGGGGCTGTGGTGGTGCCCGACGTGGGGGCCCCCGTGGCGCCCGGGGTCAGGGCGCCCGGCGTGGTTTGGGCCTGGGCGGTGGCGGCGGCAAAGAATAAGGCGGCGAAAGCGAGGGACTTTTTCATGATAATAGATAATATGGGATGAAGTGGTGCGGGCAAGGCCCGGTAGCCGCGGGCCGCGGCCGGTAGTCATACGGCCGGTGGGGGGGCTTTTGTTATGGTCGGGGTTGCGGCGGCCCGCTGGGGGGGCGGGGGCAGCGGTAAAAAGCCCATGGCAGGCACCGGGGGCCCTATGCGGCCCACCCAGTGGAAAACGCCTTCCGCCCGGTGGCCAGTTTCGCTAGGCACATGGCCCTCGCAAAACATGAAAAGCCTTGCTGCCCAGGTCGGTTGGCAGGGCTTTTTGCTTAACCCGTATAATTTGAGTATTACTATTTATACTTGTGTGAGCAAACTCACTCATTACCTGTTCGTCCCGTGCTGAAAACTCTCGCCTATCCGCTCCTGCTGCTGGCACTCTTCACGTCCTGCCGCCGGGAGGCCGACGAGGTGCAGCCCGTGCCGCCCGCGCCGGCCTTTCGGCCCGCCGAAGACCCCTCCACCGGCTTCCTGATCACGGTGCAATCAAGCCCGCCCGCCGAGGAATACATCTCCGGCGATTTTGACGGCTACCCACTCTATTGCGCTGCCGATGGAAATACCGGCCAGTCAAGCCTGTTTCATTTCAACGAAGCCAACAAAATGGACTACGGCTTCCTGAGTCGGCAAAATCCGAAAGGAGATATTCAGCTCAGCATCACCTTTGTTAACACAAATGTTTTCCAGCGCGCCATGCCCGCCGTGTGGCCGCATCCGAACCCTGTGCTCTGTGAACAGATTGAGGTTGAGGTGAGACAATTGGGGGACATGGCCCATCTGACGACCTTCAATGGGGGGACGAGTTACGGCTTTCCCCTCAAGGTGAAAATCCTGAGCGTCGCAAATGGGGTAGTGGAAGGTACTTTTAATGGGGCCCTGTGGCGGCGTGTAGATGGTCAGTTCATGGGGAACCACATGGTGGTCACGAATGGCCACTTCAAGATTAAAACGCACACTTTGCCTGAGTAAACGGGCTTGAGGGCGGACTTTCCCCGCTGCGCCCCGCAGCAACCGGCCCCGCAGGCACCCGCGTAGCGTGGGGCGCCCGCGCATAAAAATGCCCCGGCGGGATGGCCGGGGCATTTTTATGCGGTGCAGTTTTTAACGCGCCCCGCCCCTAGTACTGCCCAATGGAGAGCAGCACCAGCGTGCAGGCTTCTTCGGTTTGAATGCCTTGCTTTTGGGCCAACTCTTCCAGCTCGGGGTTTTCGGTGCCGGGGTTGAAGAGGATGCGGCGGGGCTTGAGGCCCAGAATGTAATCGTACCAGCCGGGCTGGTTCTGGGGCCCCACGTACAGCGTCACGGTGTCGACGCCGGTTTCCTGGGGGCGGTCGGTGTGGATGGGCAGGCCGGCAATGGCGCCCTTGCGGATGCCGACGGGCACCACCTCGTGGCCGTGGGTTTTGAGGGCGTGCACGGCGCGGTAGGCGTAGCGGTCGGGGTTGTCGGTGGCTCCTAAAACGAGGGTTTTCATGCGAATGGAAATGCGGGGAAGAAAAAGCAGCGGCCGGGGCCCCGGGGGCCCGCCGCCGGCTATCGTACGGAAAACCGGCCCCGGGCGGTTGGGTTTGGCCCGGGCCGGGCACGTTACCTTTGCCCGCATGATGCACCCGCGCCGGGCCCCTTTGCTGGCCCCTTCGTTCCTGGCCGCCGATTTGGCCAACCTGCAAGCCGAAACCGAGCGCCTGGCCACCAGCGCCGCCGACTGGCTGCACTTCGACGTGATGGACGGCCGCTTCGTGCCCAACATCTCCTTCGGCCTGCCCGTGCTGCAGGCCGTGGCCCGCTACGCCAAGCAGCCCATCGACGTGCACCTGATGATCGAGGACCCGCAAGACTACCTGGCCGCGTTCCGCGACGCCGGGGCCGCCGGCCTCACCGTGCACCACGAGGCCTGCCCGCACCTGCACCGCGTGGTGCAGCAAATCAAGCAGTTGGGCTGCCGCGCCGGCGTGGCCCTGAACCCGGCCACGCCCGTATCGGTGCTGGCCGACATCGCCGCCGACCTCGACGTGGTGCTGGTGATGTCCGTCAACCCCGGCTTTGGGGGCCAGGCGTTCATCCCGCACACGCTGCAAAAAATTGCCGCCCTCAAGGAGCTGCTGCTCGACACCGGTTCCGACGCCCTGATTGAGGTGGACGGCGGCGTGAACGCCGGCAACGCCGGGGCCCTGGTGCAGGCCGGCGCCGACGTGCTGGTGGCCGGCAACTTCGTGTTTTCGTCGCCCGGGGGCCCCGTGGCCACCCTGGCCGCCCTGCGCGCCCAGCTCGACGCCCCCGGCGAGCAGGACGAGCAATAAGAGAAACCAGCCGCCGCTGAATAGCAGTTTGCGAAGCCCCGGCAGGAATTATCCTGGTTCGGCTGCCGGGGCCCAATAACTGGCCGCTGCCCACCATTTGCGCCCCGCCCCCTCCAACCCGTCCACCGTTACCCGCCCGCCCTTGCCGCACCCGTACTTGCTCGTGTTTGTGAACCGCGGCGGCCGGCCGCTGCTGGCCGGCCTGGCGCTGGCCGCCGCGCTGCTGGGCCCGGGGGCCCCGGCCGCCCGCGCCCAAACGGCCCCCGCCGGGGCCCCGGCGCCGGGCACGCTCGTGCTCAGCGGCGCGGTGCGCGACGCCGCCGGCCAGCCCCTGGAGGGCGCGGCGGTGGCCGTGCTGGGCCAGGCCGGCGGGGCGGCCACGGTGGCCGACGGCACCTTTGCGCTCACCATTCGGGCCACCGGAAGGGGCGAGGCCGCCGTGCTGACGGTGCGCCGCCTGGGCTACCTGCCGCTGCGCCGGGCCCTGGTGCTGCCCGCCGACGCGGCCCGCCCGCTGGCCCTGGTGCTGCGCCCCGACGAGCAGGCGCTGGGCGACGTGACGGTGCGCGCCCGCCGCGACGCGGCCGACCCGCGCGAGGAAGTCAGCCTCACCCAAATCGACCCGCGCGACGTGAAAACGCTGCCCTCGGCGTTCGGCGACTTCAACATGATTTTGAAGACGCTGCCCGGCGTGGTGGGTAATAATGAGCTGAGCAGCACCTACAACGTGCGCGGCGGCAACTACGACGAGAACCTGGTGTACGTCAACGGCTTCGAGGTGTACCGGCCGTTCCTGGTCACGGCGGCGCAGCAGGAGGGGCTCAGCTTCATCAACCCCGACTTGGTGCGTAGCGTCGATTTCAGCGCCGGCGGCTGGCAGCCCAAGTACGGCGACAAGCTCTCGTCGGTGCTCGACGTGACCTATAAGGAGCCCGAGCAGTTTGCTGCTTCCGCCACGGGCAGCCTGGTGGGCGGCGCGGTGCACGCCGAGGCGCGCTCCAAAAACGGCCGCGTGAGCTACCTGGCCGGCGTGCGCTACAAAAACGCGCGCTACGTGCTGTCGTCGTTGCGGCAGTCGCAGGGCGGTTACAACCCCACGTTTTTCGACGGGCAGGCCTTCGTGAACATCGGGCTGGGGCCCCGGGGCGACGTGCAGCGCACCACCCTGGGCCTGCTGGGGGTGGTGGCCCACAACGACTACCGCTTCACGCCCGAAACCGGCCAGGCCACGTTCTCGACCAACCCCAACCAGGTCACGCGCGTGTTCATCGACTACCAGGGACGCGAGCGGATGCAGTACGACACCTACCAGGGCGGCCTCAGCCTCAAGCACCGCTTCGCCCCCAACTGGCAGGGCGAGCTGCTGGGCTCGGCCCTGGTGTCGCGCGAGTTTGAGTACCGCGACGTGGAGGCCGCCTACCGGCTGGCCGACGTGAACCGCGACCCGAACTCGCCCGATTTCAACCAGGCCATCCGCCAGCGCGACATCGGGGCCCAGTACCAGCACGCGCGCAATTCGCTCACGGCCCGGGTGTTCACGGCCGAGGCCCGCACCCGCTGGACGCCCGGCCGGCACCACACGGTGCGCGCCGGGGCCAAAATCGGCCGCGAAAAAATCAGCGACACGCTCGACGAGTACACGTTTGCCGACTCGGCCGACTACGTGCCCGACGCCCGCCGCACCCGCCTGCGCACGGATTTGAGCCTGGAAAGCACCCGCGCCCAGGGCTACGTGCAGGACACCTGGCGGCCCGACAGCCTGCGCACGCTCACCTACGGCCTGCGCGCCCACTACTGGACCACCAACGGCCAGCTCGTGTGGAGCCCGCGCGTGCAGTACGCCCAAACCAGCGCCCGCCACCCGCGCCGCACCTACAAGGTGGGCCTGGGGGCCTACGCCCAACCGCCGTTCTACCGCGAGCTGCGCAACCAGCAGGGCGTGCTCAACCCCGAGCTGCGCGCCCAGCGCTCGTACCACCTCATCGTGGGCCGCGAGGAAACCTACACCTGGGGCGGCCGCCCGTTCAAGCTCACCACCGAGGCCTACTATAAGTACCTGACCGACGTGGTGCCCTACGACGTGGACAACGTGCGCCTGCGCTATTTCGCAAAGAACAACGCCCGCGCCTACGCCGCCGGCTTCGACGCCCGCCTGAGCGGCGAGTTCGTGCGCGGGGCCGAGTCGTGGTTCAGCCTGGGCGTGCTCACCACCCGCGAAAACGTGGACGGCGACTCGGTGAACCGGGTGACGACGCCCGCCACCGCCACCCAGCCGGCCGTCGTCACGCGCGAGGCCAAGGGCTACATCCGCCGGCCCCAGGACCAGCGCGTGACGCTGGGCATCTTCTTCCAGGACCACCTGCCCGACAACCCCTCGGTGCGCGGCTACGTGAACGCCGTGTTCGGCACCGGCCTGCCCTTCAGCCCGCCCAACCTGCCCGACCTGCGCGGCCTCAGCGTGCTGGAGCGCAACTACTTGCGCGTCGATTTGGGCTTCTCGAAGGTGGTTTCCATGCGCAGCGGCCCGGCCCCGCACCGCTACGCGCTGCAAAGCCTGTGGCTGGGCCTGGAGGTGCTCAACGTGCTGGGCGCCAACAACGTATCGGGCTACAGCTACCTGCAGGACGTGAACGGCCGCACCTATGCCGTGCCCAACTTCCTCTCGCAGCGCGTGGTGAACCTGCGCGCCATCGCCCGCTTCTAGCGGCCGGGGCCCCCAGCGGCCGCGCGGGCCCCGGCCGGCTGCTGGGGGCCCCGGCCGCACCCGGCCGCCAACCTTGGCCCGGCCCGGCGTGTTCAGTACCCGCGGCCGCTAAACCACCCGTTGCCAATTGCCCATGCCCGTCCAGAACCCGCTTTTCCCCGTTTTTCTGAAGCTCGAAAACCTGCGCGTGCTGCTGGTGGGCGGCGGCAACGTGGGCCTCGAAAAGCTCGCCGCCATCCTGCGCAGCAGCCCCGCCACGGCCGTCACGGTGGTGAGCCTCACGTACTTGCCGGCGCTGCGGGCCCTGGCGGCGCGCCACCCGGCGGTGCAGCTGCACGTGGGCCCCTACGCCGATTCGTTTTTAGAAAGCGCCGACCTCGTGTTTTGCGCCACCGACGACCCGGCCCTGCACCGGCGCATTGTGGCGGCCGCCCACGCCGCCCGGCTGCTGGTGAACGTGGCCGACACGCCGCCGCTCTGCGATTTCTACCTCTCGTCGGTGGTGCAGAAGGGGGCCCTGAAGGTGGCCGTGTCCACCAACGGGCAGTCGCCCACGGTGGCCAAGCGCCTGCGCGCCGTGCTTGAAGCCGCCCTGCCCGACGAGCTCGACGCGGTGCTGCAAAAGATGCCGACCATCCGAAAGCAGCTGGCCGGCGACTTTGCCGCCAAGGTGAAGGCCCTCGATGCCGTGACGGCCGGCCTGGCCGGGGGCCCCGGCTACGTGGCCCCCGCCACCCGGCGCTGGCGGGCGCTGGCCGTGGGCGCGGCGCTGGCCGCCGGGGCCCTGGCCGTGGCCCGCTGGGGCCCCCAGGCCAGCAAGCCGGCGGATGAAAACCAGGCGGCCAGCTAATTGCGCAGGTACTGCAAGCTGTTCCACTTTCTTCAGGTCAGGTCCCTCCCTGCGTTCGGGATGACAACCCGGTTGGTTGACTCACGCCAGCGCCTTGCCAACCAGGGCCCGGGCCTCGGGCGAGAAGGGCAGCTGCAGGGCCAGGGCGTGGCCGCGGGCCGTCATTTTGGGCCAGGTTTTCTGCACGATTTCGATGATTTTTTCCTCCGGGTGCTGGGCGGCGAAGGGCAGGAAATAGTACTCCAGAAAGACCAGGCAAATCACGTCTTCGAGCAGCTGCACGTCGGGGTCGTCTTGGAGGCCCACCTTTTGTACTAGCTGCTGCACGCGGGCGACGGTGCCGGCGTCGTAGCCGACTTGGGCCAGGAGCTGGCCGGCCAGCTCGGCGTGGTACTTTTTGAGGGTATTGCGCCAGCGGTGGTAGCCGGGGCGGTTCATCGGAAAATCGGCCCGCGGAATGGCCCAGCGGCGAATGTGCTGGCAGCGGGCGGCGAGCTGCACGGCCTCTGGCGCATCGGGGGCCACGCGGGTCAGGCAGGCGCTCATTCGCTGGGCGTAGAGCACTTCCTTGGGCCAGGCGCGGCCGTCGGCGTCGGTGTCCTGGTTCGGGTCTTCGGCGTTGGCCGCGTCGAAGGCGGCGAGGGTGGCGGCGAAGCGGGCGGGGTCGGGGAGGGGGAGCGGGCTCATGCGAAGTAGGGGCCCTGGGGGCGCGGGTGCAAAATAGGGCCCCGGCGGGCGTTGGCGGCGGGCCGAGGCCCTATCTTCCCGGTTCAACTTCGCCCCGCCGCATGCCGACGCCCGCCGCTACGCCGCCCGCCGCCGGGGCCCCCGGCCTCAAAAAAGCCCTCACGCCGCTGCACCTCTGGGCGTTGGCCGTGGGGCTGGTCATCTCGGGCGAGTACTTCGGCTGGAACTACGGCTGGGCGGTGGCCGGGCCGGTGGGCTTCCTCATCGCCACGGGCCTCGTCACGGTGCTCTACGTGGCGTTCGTGTTCAGCTTCACGGAGCTCACGACGGCCTTGCCGAGCGCGGGCGGGCCGTTTGTGTACGCGCAGGCGGCGTTTGGGCCCCTGGGCGGGCTGGTGGCGGGCTACGCCACGCTGGTCGAGTTCTTGTTCACGCCGCCGGCCATTGCCTTTGCGCTGGGCAGCTACGGGCATTTTCTGGTGCCCGCGCTGCCGGTGCTGGGCACGGCGGTGGCCTGCTACGTGGTGTTCACGCTGGTAAATTTGCTGGGCATCAAGGAGTCGGCTACGTTCTCGCTGGTGGCCACGGGGCTGGCCGTGGCCGAGCTGCTGCTGTACCTGGGGCTGGTGGCCCCGCACTTCCGGGCCGCCAATTTCCTGGCCCACCCGGTGCCGCTGCGGGCGGGCGGGGTGCTGGCGGCGCTGCCGTTCGCCATCTGGTTTTACCTGGCCATCGAGGGCGTGGCCCTGGTGGCCGAGGAGGTGCAGGACCCGCGCCGCGCCATCCCGCGGGGCTACGGCTACGGCCTGGGCACGCTGGTGGCGCTGGCCCTGGGCGTGATGGTGCTCACCGGCGGCGTGGGCGACTGGCGCCGCCTGGCCGGCCTCGACTACCCGCTGCCCGAGGCACTGGCGCTGGTGCTGGGCCGCGGCAGCCGCTGGACCAGCTTCTTTGCCAGCATCGGCCTGTTTGGGCTAGTGGCCTCGTTCCACGGCACCCTCATCGGCTCCTCGCGGCAGGTATTTGCCCTGGCGCGGGCCGGCTACCTGCCCGGCTTTTTGGCCCGCCTCAACGGCCGCCAGGCGCCGCACTGGGCCCTGGCGGCGGGCGGCGTGGTGGGCGTGGGGGCCCTGCTCACCGGCACCACCGACCAGCTCATCGTGCTGGCCGTGCTGGGGGCCCTGGTGATGTACGTGGTGAGCCTGCTCAGTCTCTTCGCCTTGCGCCGCCGCGCGCCGGAGCTGCCGCGCCCCTTCGCCGTGCCCGGCTACCCGGGGGTGCCGCTGCTGGCCCTGGCCCTGGCGCTGCTCTGCCTGGGGGCCCTGGTGTACTTCAACCTGCGGCTGAGCGGCGTGTTTGCGGCGGTGGGGCTGGCGCTGGCCGGGGCGTTTGTGGGGCTGGGCGGGGCCCGGCGGCTGCGGTAGGCGGGGGCGTGGGGCGGGCGCCCAGCCCTGGTGTTATCCGTTGGTTTAATTATACTTGGCTTCCGGTTCCACCTTTGCCGCTGCCCCATGTTCCGCTTCTGCTACCTCCTGGCCCTGGCCACCACGTCCCTGGCGGGCTGCTCCTCCGCGCCGTCGCCCGGGGCGGCGCAGGCCACTTACATGCAAATCTTCTACGAGGGCCCCGGCTGGCTGGCGGGCCGCCGGGTGCTGGCTTACAGCCCGGCGTTCCGCGGCAAGACCGGCGAAACGGTGCAGGAAACGGACTCGACCCGCGTCCTCTCGCCCGGGGCGCTGCTGGGCCCCCAGACCGCGGAAAGCAGCGTGGTGACCACGGAGACGACCACGACTGAATCCACGCCCGAAGGAACGTTTGTGACGGGCCCGGATGGCCAGCGCCGGCAGCAAACCGCGGCCACGCAGCAGCGCGAGGAAGCCAGGCAGCAGCGCGAGGAGGCTGCACGGTTCAACCGGGGCTTTCGGATGTTGGAAAAGCGGGCCGATTTGGCCCGCGCTACGCTGGGCCGGGCGCTCGACGAAGCTGCGGCCGACGGCTGGGAAGTGGTGCAAATGACCGCCACCGGCAACCAGGGGGCCCTGGTGTACTTGCTCCAACGGCGCTAGCGCCAGCCGCAGCTGCGATGCCTTTTGCCCGTGCTAGCCAGTGGTTACATCAGCATTTCTGAACACCTAATAGCAATAGCCATCAGCCAAAAATGCCCTACCGCCACACCGTCCGCCAGCACACCTACGTTTTTGAGAACCTGAAAACGCTGCTGGCGCGGGCCTCGCCGCTGCGCGCCGGCGACGCGCTGGCCGGCGTGGCCGCCGCCACCTACGAGGAGCGCGTGGCCGCCCAGTACGCGCTGGCCGATGTGCCGCTGCGCAATTTCCTGCACGAGGCGCTGGTGCCCTACGAGCAGGACGAGGTGACGCGGCTCATCATCGACACGCACGATGCGGCGGCGTTTGCGCCCGTGGGCCACCTCACGGTGGGGCAGCTGCGCGACTGGCTGGTGTCGGACGCCGCCGACGCGGGGGCCCTGGCCGCGCTGGCCCCCGGCCTGACGCCCGAGATGGTGGCCGCCGTGAGCAAGCTGCTGCGCAACCAGGAGCTGATTGCCGTGGCCCGGCGCGTGGAGGTCGTCACGCGCTTCCGCAACACGCTGGGCCTGCGCGGGCGCCTGGCCACGCGCCTGCAGCCCAACCATCCCACCGACGACCTGCGCGGCATCGCCGCCAGCCTCGTGGACGGCCTGCGCTACGGCAGCGGCGACGCCGTCATCGGCATCAACCCGGCTACCGATAACACCCAGGCGGTGAGCAACTTGCTGCACATGCTGGACGCCGTGCGCGAACAGTACGCAATCCCCACCCAGTCGTGCGTGCTCTGCCACGTCACCACCGCGCTGCAGCTCATCGAGCAGGGGGCTCCGGTGGACCTCACGTTCCAGTCCATTGCCGGCACTGAGGCGGCCAACGCCAGTTTCGGCGTCGGCCTGGGCGTGTTGCAGGAAGCCTGGGAGGCCACGCTGAGCCTGCACCGCGGCACGGTGGGGCAGGACGTGATGTACTTCGAAACCGGCCAGGGCAGCGCCCTTTCGGCCAACGCCCACCACGGAATGGACCAGCAAACCTGCGAGGCCCGCGCCTACGCCGTGGCCCGCCGCTTCCGGCCGCTGCTGGTGAACTCGGTGGTCGGCTTCATCGGCCCCGAGTACCTCTACGACGGCAAGCAAATCATCCGCGCGGCGCTGGAAGACCATTTTTGCGGCAAGCTGCTGGGCCTGCCCATGGGCGTGGACGTGTGCTACACCAACCACGCCGAGGCCGACCAGGACGACACCGACACGCTGCTCACGCTGCTGGGCGTGGCTGGCTGCACCTTCGTGATGGGCGTGCCCGGGGCCGACGACATCATGCTCGGCTACCAGTCCACCTCCTTCCACGACGCGCTCTACCTGCGCCGCGTGCTGGGCCTGCGCCCGGCGCCCGAGTTCGAGGCCTGGCTGGTGCAGCAGGGCATTTTCGACGCCCAGGGGGCCCTGCGGCCCGCGTCGGCCGCCGCCCCGCTGCTGGGGCAGCTGCCCGCGCCGCTGCGGTAGGGCCCCGGTGGTGGCTAGCGGCGATTGGTCTTGGCCAAACGGTTGGCTCAAAAAGTAGACGACCGTGCTAATCTTTACTCCCTGATTGCGTGCTGGTCACCTTAAAAATAGCTCGTGCCGTGTCGAAAGAATTAAAGTCCCTGACCAAAGAAGAGTGGAATACTTTTTTCCCCGTTGAGCTGGTGGCGCACGACGCCGCTTGGAAAGACTTGTTTGCGCAGGAAAAGCACCGCCTGCTGGCAGCCATTGGTCCTGAAACGCTGCTAACCGTTGAGCACTTCGGTAGCACGGCCATTCCGGCAATCAAGTCCAAGCCTTACATCGACCTGCTAATTGCCATCCCGCCAGAACGCCTGTTTAGCGAAGGGCTTATTCGGCAGTTTGAGGCCCTGGGCTATGCCTATTTCAAGGTGCCGCAGCGGGAGAACATCGACGCCTACATGTCGTTTGGCAAAGGCTACCGGGTAGGGGGCGGCAGCGCGCAAATTTACCACCTGCACGTCTGCCCTGCGGGCAACGCGATGTGGGAGCAACCCGCGTTCCGGGATTACCTGAACGCGCACCCCGCCCGTGCCCGGCAGTACGAGCGCCTCAAGTTGGGGCTGGCGGCGCAGTTCCGGCACGACCGCGGGGCCTACGTGCTGGGCAAGGCGCGCTTCATTGCCGATACGCTCGCCCTCGCCCGGCTGCCGGCTGCGCCCCCGTCCTTCCCCGTTTCGGCCTCCACGCTGGACGCCCAGGCCCTGGGCCACCTGGTGGCCGAGCGCTACGCCCTTGGCGCGTCCAGCACCTGCCGCTTGCTCAAAACGGGCATCAACCACACGTACCTGCTGGCCGATGCCGACCGCCAGTACGTGCTGCGGGTGTACAGCCACAACTGGCGCACCCGTCCCGAAATTGAGGCCGAGCTGGCCCTGCTGCTCCAACTGCGGGCAAAGGGGCTGGGCGTGTCCTACCCGCTGGCGGACAGGGCACAGGAATTGATTCAGGAAGTAGCCGCCCCCGAAGGCCGCCGCTACCTGGTGCTCTTTTCCTTTGCGGCGGGCGGCAAGGTGCGCTTCCTGAACCCGGCCGCCTGCACGGCCATTGGGGCAATGCTGGGCCAGCTGCACCAGGTGACCAGTGGGCAGCCCTTGGCCCGCCCTGCCTACACGCCGGACCTATTGCTCACGCAATCCTACGCCTCGGCGCGCACGTTTTTTGCCGAGGAGCTGCCCGAAATGGAGTACCTGCGCACAACCAGCCGCCACTTGGCGCAGGCATTTGCCCAGGCGGGCCCTGCAGCGCTGCCCACCGGCGCGGTGCACCTCGACTTCTGGTACGACAACATGGCCATCACCGAGCAGAACGAAATTACCGTGTTTGACTTCGACTTCTGCGGCAACGGCCCCGCCGTGCTGGACGTGGCCTACTTCTGCCTACAGCTCTTCAACATTGAGGCGGACAAGCAGCAGTACGAGGACAAGGTCGCCCACTTTCTGGCCGGGTACGGGCGCGTGCGCAGCCTCTCGGCCGACGAGCGGCAGCTGGTGCCGGCGGCGGGCGCGGCCGTGTGGCTCTTTTACCTGGGCGTGCAGGTGCAGCGCTTCGATTGGACGAATTTCTTCCTGAGCGCAAACTACCTGAAGGTGTACGTGGGCATGATGCGGGCCTGGCTAACTTACCACAAGTGGCCGGTGCCGCCGGAAGAACCACGGGACGGCCCGGCCCCGAACGAGTAAGTCCCCCTTTGCCAGGGGATGTTTGCAGGTAAGCGCGTACTCTTCACCAACCACGGCGATGATTAACCCAGATTCCCCCGCCTCCCTGCCCGCGCCCGCCGCCACTGGCGGCCCCGCGCCCGACCCCTGGGCCGGGCTGCAAGCCTTCACCGCCGCCCGCATTGCGCTGGGGCGCACGGGCACCAGCGAGCCGCTGCGCGCGGCGCTGGCCTTCCGCCTGGCCCATGCCCACGCCCGCGACGCGGTGTACTCGGCCCTCGACACGGACCGGCTGCGGGCCGCGCTGGGGGCCCTGGGCCGGCCCGTGCTGGCGGTGCGCAGCCAGGCCGGCAGCCGCCCCGAGTACCTCCAGCGCCCCGACCGCGGCCGGCAGCTGGCCCCGGAAGCGCACGCCGCGCTGGCCGGCCAGGGCCCCTGCGACGTGGCCGTGGTGCTGGCCGACGGCCTCTCGGCCACCGCCGTGAACGCCCACGCCGCCCCGCTGCTGGCCTTGCTGCTGCCGCAGCTGCACGCCGCCGGCCTGCACGTGGGGCCCCTGGTGCTGGCCGAGCAGGCCCGCGTGGCCCTTGGCGACGAAACCGGCCAGCGGCTGGGGGCCCGGCTGGTGCTGGTGCTCATCGGCGAGCGGCCGGGGCTGAGCGCGCCCGACAGCCTGGGGGCCTACCTCACCCACGCGCCCCGGCCGGGCCTCACGGACGCGGCCCGTAACTGCGTGTCCAACATCCGGCCCGCGGGCCTGGGCTACGCGGCGGCGGCCGACACGCTGTTTTTCCTGCTGCGCGAAGCCCTGCGCCGGGGCCTCTCCGGGGTGGCGCTCAAGGACGAGTCGGGCCGGCTGGGCGCGTAGCGGCGGCGCCCGGGGCCCCGGGCGCTAAGCCCAACCTTTCGCCCCGAACGGCGGTACAAGCGGCGGGGCCCCGGGGCCCTCTTTGTTGGCGGTGCTTATGAACGAACACGTAACCGAATTCCTGGAACGCTACCCCGCCGCGCTGGCGCTGGCCGTGCTAGTAGGCAGCGCGGTGGGCGGCTGGCTGCTGAAAACCGCCCTGTTTGGGGCCCTGCGCGCCTACGAGCGGCGGCAAGATTCGGCCCTGGCCCGCTCGGTGGCGGCGCACCTGCAGCGGGCGTCGGCCTTCTTTTTCCCGGTGTTGCTGCTGGCGCTGCTGCTGCCGCTGGTGCCGCTTGAGGCGCGGGCCTTCGCCGTGGTGCGCCGCGTGGTCGACATCGCCTTCATCGGCACCTTTGCCTGGGGCCTGGTGGGCACCGCGGACGTGGCCCAGGACTTGGTGCTGGCCCACTACCAGCTCGCCGGGCCCGGCGACAACCTGCGGGTGCGCAAGCTGCTCACGCAGTTGCAGTTCGTGAAGAAAATGCTCGTCTCGCTCATTGTGTTCGTGGCCGCCGCGCTCGTGCTCATGAGCTTTGCCACGGTGCGCCGGGTGGGCACCGGGCTGCTGGCCTCGGCGGGCATTGCCAGCGTGGTGGTGGGCTTCGCGGCCCAGCGCTCGCTGAGCAACCTGCTGGCCGGCTTCCAAATTGCCTTCACCCAGCCCATCCGCCTCGACGACGTGCTGGTGGTGGAGGGCGAGTGGGGCCGGGTCGAGGAAATCACCTTCACCTACGTCGTGCTCCGCATCTGGGACGAGCGCCGGCTGGTGCTGCCGCTCACGTACTTCATCGAGAAGCCGTTTCAGAACTGGACGCGCTCCTCGTCGCAGCTGCTGGGCACGGTCTTTTTGTACGTCGACCACTCGCTGCCCGTGGCCGCCGTGCGGGCCGAGCTCCAGCGCATCCTGGCCGCCTCGCCGCGCTGGGACGGCCGCGTATCCGTGCTGCAAGTCACCGACGTGAAGGAGCGCACCGTGGAGCTGCGGGCCCTGGTGAGCGCCGTCGATTCGAGCACGGCCTTCGATTTGCGCTGCGAAGTGCGCGAGCAGCTCGTGGCCTTCGTGCAGCAGCACTACCCCGAAAGCCTGCCCAAAACCCGCGCCCTGGTGGGCCCCGAGGAGCAGTTCCAGCGCCCCGGGCCCGGGGCCGCCGCCGCCCTGGAGTAGGGCCCCCGGGCCGGTAGGCGCTTACTTTGGGTTTTTAGGTGGCCTCCGCTTGCTCTGCTGATATGATTACCCTCGAACCCTTCGGCCCCGCCGATTTTGACCAGCTCATCGCCTGGATTGACACCGACCAGCTGCTCAGCGAGTGGAGCGGCGCGCTCTTCACGTTCCCGCTCACCCCCGACGATTTGGCCTGGTACATCCGCGGGGCCAACGACTTCGCGGCGCCCGACGTGTTCATTTACAAAGCCGTGGAAAGCGCCACCGGGCAGACGGTGGGCCACATCTCGCTGGGCAGCCTGAGCGAGCGCGACCGGTCGGGCCGCATCACGCGGGTGCTGGTGGGCCCCGGGGCCCGGGGCCGCGGCTACTGCGCGGCCATGGTGCGGGCGCTGCTGCGCATCGGCTTCGCCGAGCTGGGCCTGCACCGCATCGGCCTGGGCGTGTACGACTTCAACCACGGCGCCCTCCGCTGCTACCGCGCCTGCGGCTTCCACACCGACGGCACGCTGCGCGACGTGGCCCGCCACGGCGATGCCTACTGGAGCCTGGTGGAAATGAGCATCCTCGCCCCCGAGTGGCGCGCCCAGCAGGCGGCCGGGGCGGCCAAGTAGGGCCCCCGAGCGGCCGGGTGCGAACCAAAACGGAACATTTTCTCGTTAATAGGGAAAATGTTCCCATCTTTGGGGAAATATTTCCCCGCCGCCGCCATGTCCGCCGCCGTTCACCCCCGCACTGTTGTCTATTCCGCTGCCCTGCTGGGCCTGGCCACCGTCGTGGCCGACCCCTACGCGCTGGTGATGGAGGCGCGCGCTGGCGTGCTGGCCAAAACGGCGTTTGACGTGGCCGGCGTGCTCCAGCTCCACGCCGACGAGCTGGCCGACTTGCTGCACACCACCACCAAAACCCTGCGCACCTACCGCGAAGCCAAAAAGCGCCTCAACCCCGCTGCCAGCGAGCAGGTGCTCAAGCTATTGGCCCTGGCCCGCCGCGGCGAGGAAGTGTTTGGGGCCCCGGCCGCGTTCCGGCGCTGGCTCAGCAAGCCCGCCTACGGGCTGGGGGCCCAGGTGCCGCTGGCGCTGCTCGAAACCAGCGGCGGCATCGACCTGGTGGCCGAGGAAATTGACCGCATTGCCTACGGCGACCTGGCCTAGCCGGGGCCCCTAAACCCGCGCCCCCGTGGAAGTTTACCGCATTTGCCTGGCCCGGTACGCCGACGCCCTGGTGTCCTCCGGCAACCCCGGCCGCTGGAACCTGCGCGGCCAGTTCGTGCTCTACGCCGCCGGCAGCCGGGCCCTGGCCTGCCTCGAAAACGTGGTGCACCGCAGCGGCGAGGGCCTCAGCGACCTGTTCAAAGTGGTGGTCATCGACTTCCCCGACGACCTGGCCGTGGCGGAGCTCACGCTGGCCGACCTGCCCGCCGATTGGCAGTCGCCGGCGCATTACGCCCGCTGCCAGCCCCTGGGCGCGGCCTGGTACGCGCGCCGGGCGGCGGCCGTGCTGCGGGTGCCCTCGTCGGTCATCGCCCACGAGTTCAACTATGTTTTCAACACCCAGCACCCCGATTTTGCCCGCGTCCGCCTCGTGGCCCGCGAAGATTTCGCGTTCGACCCGCGCATCAAAGGAGAGTAGCGCCAACGAATTTCCTGGAATGAAAACGGAATATGCAAAGCTACTGTGGGGCCCCCACGTTAGACCGTGGCTTTTAGATTTGAGCCACTGCTTATGAAACTGTTATTTTTCCTATTGCTGCCGTTGGTGGGCTGTGGGCAAACTGCTAAAGGTCGTGCCGTGGCAGGGGAGGCGTACGCCTGGGGACAGGTCCGGCAGGCCGTGCGGGAACCGGCAAATCTTCCAGCCACAGTTTTGCCCACCAAGCAAGTCGCGGTTGCCGTCGCGGAAGCCATTTTGTTTCCCATTTACGGGCAGCGCCATATCGAAAACGAGCGCCCCTACAAGGTGTATTTCATCGACGGGTGCTGGTACATTAGCGGTACAATGCCGACGCAGTCTTTGGGCGGTACCTTCGAAATCGTGTTGAAGGCCAGCAACGGCCAAGTGTTGCGCCTAACCCACGGCAAGTAAGGGGCCTTCGCCGCAAAACATTTGCCCGGCCTTGCCCGTTTGGGAAACCGAACTACCTTTGCGGCCAGAATGACCACCCCCGCTTTCCTTTTTTGCTTCGCTGCAACGGCCGTTTTGGCCGGGAACGCCGCTGTGGGCCATGGCCATCATCACCTCCATCGGTAGGGGGCCGGGCGGCGTGCCGGGGGCTGATGCAGCGCCGGTAGCCCGCGCCCCCGCCGCTGCGCCCGTGCTGTGCTTTTGCGCCGGGCTTCTTGTCTCGTTTTCATTTTGTGGGATGCGCGCGAGGCGCCACCGGCCGGCAACGGCCGGGGCCCCTGGCCGCCGGCTCGCCGCCGCGGGGCTCCTATCGGGCCGCCGTTTACCAAGTTTTTTATGCTGCGCATTGCCATTCAAAAGTCCGGCCGCCTCTCGGAGGACTCCCTCAAGCTCATCCGCGAGTGCGGCATTAGCTTCGTCTCGTCATCCTATAAGCTCAAGGTCGAGGCCAGCAACTTTCCGCTCGAAATCCTTTACCTGCGCGACGACGATATTCCCGGCTACGTGCAGGACGGCGTGGCCGACCTGGGCATTGTGGGCCAGAACGTGCTGGTAGAAGCCGGCTGCGCCAACCTCGAAGTCGAAGCCCTGGGCTTCAGCAAGTGCCGCCTGAGCTTGGCCGTGCCCCGCGGGGCCGAGTACAACTCGGTGGCCGATTTGCAGGGCAAAAGCATCGCCACCTCGTACCCCACCATCCTGGGCGACTACCTGGCCGGTGAGGGCGTGCGGGCCAACCTGCACACCATTTCGGGCTCGGTCGAAATCGCGCCCAGCATCGGGCTGGCCGAGGCCATCTGCGACATCGTAAGCAGCGGCTCGACGCTGCTCGGCAACGGCCTGCGCGAGGTCGAAACCATTTTCCGCTCGGAGGCCGTGCTCATCGCCGCCCCCAACCTGAGTGCCGAAAAGCAGGAATTGCTCGACCAGCTGCGCTTCCGCATGCAGGCCGTGCGCCGTGCCCAGCGCTCGAAATACATTGTGCTCAACGCCCCCGCTTCAGCCCTCGACGCGGTGAAGGCGCTGCTGCCCGGCATCAAGTCGCCTACCGTCACGCCCCTGGCCGAAGAAGGCTGGGTATCGGTGCAATCGGTGGTGGAGGAAGACAAGTTCTGGCACATCGCTGCCGAGCTGCAAGCCATCGGGGCCGAAGGCATCCTGGTGCTGCCGATTGAGAAGCGGGTAGGGTAGGTACTTAAAAAGAACGTCCTGCTGAGCTTGTCGAAGCATCTCTACCGCGTGAGTAATCCTATTAGATAGGAGTTAGCTACGCGGTAGAGGTGCTTTGAGAAGCTCAGCAAGGCAAACGACTTTTGCCATGCAGATTTTCCACAACCCCGCGCCCGCCCAGTGGGCGGCGCTCCAGCAGCGGCCGCTGGCCGGCAGCAATGCCGCCATATTGGCCCGCGCCGGCGAGATTTTCGACGACGTGGCCCAGCGCGGCGATGAGGCCCTGCGCCACTACGCCGCCCAACTCGACGGCGTGCCCGCCCTCACCGGCCTGCGCGTGAGCGCCGAGGAGCTGGCCGCCGGGGCCGCCCAGGTGCCGGCCGAGCTGCAAGCTGCTATCCGCCAAGCTATTCAGAACATCACTGCCTTCCACGCCGCCCAGCGCCCGCCGGCCGTGGAGGCGGAGGTCGAAACCATGCCCGGTGTGCGCTGCTGGCGCCGCAGCGTGGCTGTGCCGCGGGTGGGCCTGTACGTGCCGGGCGGCTCGGCCCCCTTGTTCTCCACTTTATTGATGCTGGGCATCCCGGCCAAGCTGGCGGGCTGCCGTGAAATTGTGCTTTGCACGCCGCCCGGCCGGGGCGACGGCCGCATTGCGCCGGCCATCTTGTTTGCTGCCCAGGAGTTGGGGCTGACCACCATCATCAAGGCCGGTGGGGCGCAGGCCGTGGCCGCCCTCACCGTGGGCACCGCCTCGGTGCCGGCCGTGGACAAGATTTTCGGCCCTGGCAACCGCTACGTAACCGCCGCCAAGCAGCTGGCCGCCCAGCGGGGGGTAGCCATCGACATGCCCGCTGGCCCGTCGGAAGTGCTTGTCATCGCCGATGCCAGCGCCAATCCCGCCTTTGTGGCGGCCGACTTGCTCTCGCAGGCCGAGCACGGCCCCGACTCGCAGGTGGTGCTGCTCACCGATTCGGAGATCTTATTAAACGGCGTAGTTACGGAGTTGGAGCGCCAGCTGCCGCTGCTGCCCCGCGCCGAAATTGCTCGCCAGGCCCTCACCGAAAGCCGCGGCCTGCTGCTGCCCGATATGGCCGCGATGCTGGAATTCAGCAACCAGTACGCCCCCGAGCACCTCATCCTGGCCGTGGCCGCCCCCGAGGAGTTGGCCGCTAATATTTACAACGCGGGCTCCGTCTTCATGGGCCACCTCACGCCCGAGGCGGTGGGCGACTACGCCTCCGGCACCAACCACACGCTGCCAACGGGGGGCTACGCCCGCGCCTACAGCGGCGTGTCGCTCGATTCGTTTTACAAGAAAATTACCTTCCAGCAGCTGGCGCCCGCTGGTCTGCTCGCGCTGGCCCCGGTAGTGGAGCCGATGGCCGCCGCCGAGGGGCTGCACGCCCACGCGCACGCCGTGGCCCTGCGCCGGGAGTATTTAAGCCAGATGT
This sequence comes from Hymenobacter nivis, assembly GCF_006439025.1. Taxonomy (GTDB): domain Bacteria; phylum Bacteroidota; class Bacteroidia; order Cytophagales; family Hymenobacteraceae; genus Hymenobacter; species Hymenobacter nivis_A. The sequence goes on along the minus strand of NZ_RCYZ01000004.1, from coordinate 438,543 downwards.
AAAACGGGGTGGCACTCCGTTTCCGCGTGCCTTAGCTCGTTCAACGACAAACGGAGTACCACTCCGTTTTACAGCCTACAAGAAATGTCTTTCAATCTAGAATCCCTCATCCGTCCCAACATCCGGGCCATGAAGCCGTACTCGTCGGCCCGCGACGAGTTTCAGGGCGAGGCCCAGGTGATGCTCGATGCCAACGAGAACAGCCTCGGCAGCGCCGGCCCCGCGCAGTTCAACCGCTACCCCGACCCGCAGCAGCGCGCCGTAAAGGCCGAATTGGCCCAACTGAAGGGGGTAGGGGCCGACCAGATTTTCCTGGGCAACGGTTCCGACGAGGCCATCGACCTGCTGGTGCGCCTTACCTGCACGCCGGGTGGTGACGACAGCATTCTGCTGCTACCCCCCACCTACGGGATGTATGAGGTAGCCGCCAACCTCAACGACGTGCGCATCGAGTGCCTGCCGCTCACGGCCGATTTCCAGCTCTCGCCCGAAATCGTGGCCGACGTGTTGGCCTCGCCGGCCAAGCTGGTGTTTCTGTGCTCGCCCAACAACCCCACCGGCAACCTGCTGCACGCCGCCGCCATCGAGGAAATCCTGCACGGCTTTCCCGGCCTGGTGGTGGTGGACGAGGCCTACGCCGACTTCGCCGGGGCCCCCAGCTGGACCACCCGCCTGGCCGAGTTCCCCAACCTGGTGGTGCTGCAAACCTTCTCCAAGGCCTGGGGCCTGGCGGGCCTGCGCCTGGGCATGGCCTTCGCCTCGCCCGCCATCATAGGCTACCTCAACAAAATCAAGCCTCCTTACAATATATCGGAAGGCACCCAGCAGCACGCGCTGGGGGCCCTGGCAGCGGCCCCGCACTTCGAGAGCTTGCGCCAGCAACTGCTCACCGGCCGCGACTGGTTGGCCGGGCGCCTGCCCGCGCTGCCCATTGTGGCGCAGGTGTTCCCCTCGGATGCCAACTTTCTACTGGTTCGCTTCCACCCCGACGCCACCGCCGTGTACGACTACCTGCTGGGCCGTGGCATCGTGGTGCGCAACCGCACCACCCAGCCCGGCTGCGCTGGCACGCTGCGCCTCACAGTGGGCTCGCCAGCGGAAAACGAGCGGCTACTTGCGGCGCTGAGGGAGTTTGAGGCCTCGTAATCTGTTAGTTCCTATGCAATTAATTGTTTTCTGCGGTATTCAGGCTACTGGTAAGTCTACGTTTTACCAGCAGCGATTCTTCCATTCGCACGTGCGCCTCAGCCTCGATTTGCTGCGCACGCGCCACCGGGAGCAGCGCCTGTTGCAGGTGTGCCTGGAAACTCAGATGCGGTGCGTGGTCGATAACACCAACCCGTGCCGAGCGGGCCACCTACATTGCCCCGGCGCGGGCAACGGGCTTTGAAATAACCGGGTACTTTTTTCAATCAATCGCAGCTGAGGCGCTGGTGCGTAACCTTCAGCGGCCCATTGAGCGGCAAATACCTGATAAAGGCATTCGGGCCACTCGCAACCGGCTGGAAATTCCCAGCCGCGCCGAAGGCTTCGACCACCTGTATTTTGTGCGAACAACAGGTAACCAGGAATTTGAGCTAACTGACTGGCAAGATGAAATTTGATGACCTCGACGCCCGCTTGCGCATTTTTGAGACTGCGCACGACCACTGCGCTCTGCCGGGGCTTTACTTGGTAGCCCGGCTCGACGGGCGTGGCTTCACGCGTCTGACCAAAGAAGTCCACACTTTCGAAGCGCCCTTTGATGAACGGATGCGCGATTATATGGCCGCCACTACGCGCCACTTGCTCGACTGCGGTTTTCGCATGGTGTACGGCTACACGCAGAGCGACGAAATATCGTTGTTACTGCACCCCGACGAAGATTCCTTTGGCCGCAAGCTGCGCAAATACACTTCTGTATTAGCGGGCGAGGCGTCGGCCGCCTTCTCTTTGCAGCTTGGGGCGATGGGAGTGTTCGATTGCCGCATTTCCCAGTTGCCCCGCCAAACCGATGTGGTCGACTATTTTCGGTGGCGTCAGGAAGATGCGGGTCGCAACTCGCTCAATGCCCATTGTTACTGGCTGCTGCGTAAGCGGGGCCACTCCGTAGCTGAGGCCACGGCCCAGGTCAAGGGCCTACGCACCGCCGCCAAACACGATTTGTTGTTTGCGCAGGGCATTAACTATAACGACTTGCCTACCTGGCAAAAGCGGGGGGTAGGCTTCTACTGGGAAGATTACCAGAAAAAGGGTCTCAACCCGCTCACCCAGCAGCCCGTCGAAACCACCCGCCGCCGCTTAGCCACCAATCAGGAGTTACCACCAGGGCCCGCTTACGAAACCCTAATTCAGTCACTCCTCCACAGCCAGCTTAGCCAGCCGCGCAGCGGCGTAACTGCGAAATCCGTTTAATCTGTTTGAATCTGCGATGAAAGTTTTATTTATTGACCGCGACGGCACCATCCTCATCGAGCCGCCGACCGACTACCAGATTGATGCCTGGGATAAATTCGATTTCGTGCCCGGTGCCATTACGGCCCTGGCCCAGTTGGCCCGCGATGGCGAGTACGAGCTGGTGCTGGTGACCAACCAGGATGGCCTCGGCACGGCGAGCTACCCCGAAGATACCTTCTGGCCCTACCAGCAAAAAATGCTGGACATCCTGAAAGGGGAGGGGGTCGAGTTTGCCGAGATTCTCATCGACCGCAGCTTTGCCCACGACCCGGCCCCGACGCGTAAGCCCGGTACGGCCCTGCTCACCCGCTACCTCGACCCGGCCAACGGTTACGACCTGGCGCACTCCTACGTTATCGGCGACCGCGGTACCGATGTGCAGCTGGCCGAGAACCTGGGCTGCCACGCTATTCTGCTGCACGCGGAGGCCGACGAGCGCGCTGCGCTCAGCACCACCGATTGGGCGGCTGTGTACGAGCACCTGCGCCGTCCGCCGCGCCGGGCCCACATCATGCGCAACACCAACGAGACGCGCATCGAAGTTATCCTCAACCTCGACGGCACTGGCCACACCGATTGCAAAACGGGCCTTGGTTTCTACGACCACATGCTTGACCAATTGGGTAAGCACAGCGGCTGCGACCTCTACGTGCGCACCCACGGCGACCTGCACATCGACGAGCACCACACCGTGGAAGACACGGCCATCGCCATCGGCGCGGCCTACGACGAGGCCATCGGCGACAAGCGCGGCGTGAACCGCTATGGCTTTTTGTTGCCCATGGACGACGCACTGGCCCAGGCGGCCATCGACTTTTCGGGGCGCCCGTGGTTGGTCTGGGCGGCTGACTTTAAGCGCGAGCGGGTGGGTGACGTGCCCACCGAGCTGTTTTACCATTTCTTCAAAAGCTTCTCCGACGCGGCCCGCTGCAACCTCAACATCAAGTGCGAGGGCGATAACGAGCACCACAAAATCGAGGCAATTTTTAAGGCCGTTGCTAAGTCTATTAAGATGGCGCTGGTGCGCGACCCGGCCGGTCAACACGTGATTCCCAGCACGAAAGGCATCCTGTAAGCCGTATTATCATTTGGGTAAACTTGAATAAAGTGCCCGATTAACCAAATGTTTTAAGATGAACATTGCCGTTATTGACTACCAGGGCGGCAACGTGCAGTCCGTGCTGTTTGCCCTGGAGCGTTTGGGCGTGACCAACGCCGTGCTCACGTCGGACCCCGACGCAATCCGCGGGGCCGACCGGGTGCTGTTTCCGGGCGAGGGCGAGGCCAGTTCGGCCATGCGGGCGCTGCGCGCCGCCGGCCTCGACCGGGTGCTGCCCACGCTCACGCAGCCCTTTCTGGGGATCTGCTTGGGTATGCAGCTGCTGGGCCGCCACAGCCAGGAAGGCCCGGCCGGCGGCACCGAGCTGCTGGGGATGCTGCCTTTTGATGTGGTGCGCTTCACCCCGCCCGACGCAGCGCATAAAGTGCCCCACATGGGCTGGAACAACCTCCACGACCTGCAAACGCCGTTGTTCGCGGGCTTGGGGGGGGTAGGGGATACCGAAGCAGTCGCGTTGCCCACAGCCGCCGACTACGTGTACTTTGTGCACAGCTACTACGCGCCGGTGGGCGACTATACCATTGCCCAGGCCAGCTACCCGGCGGGCGTGCCGTTCAGCGCCGGGGTGCGCCACCGCAACTTCTACGGCGTTCAGTTTCACGTGGAGAAAAGCGGCCCGGTGGGTGAGCAGATTCTGCACAATTTCCTAACCGGTGACCTCGGCTAGTCTTTTTATACAAATGTTGCATAATGGGTGATTGGCCCGCTGTCTACTGTATTACTCAAATGAATATAATCCCCGCTATCGACCTCATTAACGGGGCCTGCGTGCGCCTGACGGGCGGCGACTTTGCCCGCCAGACCACCTATGCCGCCGACCCGCTGGCCCAGGCCCAGTACTTTGAGCAGCTGGGCGCCACCCACCTGCACCTGGTGGACCTCGACGGGGCCCGTGCCCGCGAGCCGCGCCAGTTGCCGGTGCTGGAGCGCCTTGCGCGCCATACCCAACTGCACATCGACTTCGGTGGCGGCATCCAGACCACGGCGGCGGCCGAGGCGGCGTTTGCGGCCGGGGCAGCGCAGCTCACGGCGGGCAGCATCGCGGCCCGTGAGCCGGCGCTGGTGGGGGAGTGGCTGGTTCGGTTTGGGGCTGAACGCATCATTATTGGGGCCGATTTTAAGGGCGACTTTATCGCCGTGAGCGCCTGGACCGAGCAGAGCACCCAGCGCCTGCCCGACTTCATCGGGGCCTACCTGGCGGCCGGGGCCACCACCTTCATCTGCACCGATGTGAGCCGCGACGGCCAGCTCCAGGGCCCCGCCACCGACACCTACGCCGCGCTGCGGCAGCAGTTTCCGGCGGCCCACTTCGTGGCCAGTGGCGGCGTTACGACGGTGGCCGACGTAGCCGCCATGCGGGCGCTGGGCATGGGCGGGGCCATTATTGGCAAGGCCATCTACGAAGGCACGATTACGGAGGCGGAATTGCGGGCCGAGTTGGCCCGGTAGGGGCTGTAACTATCGCATCCATGCCCCCGACTACCCCCGTCACCACCATCCTCTTCGACCTCGACGATACGCTCTTCGACCACATGGCCACGGCGCGGGCGGCGCTGGCCGCCACGGCGGCTACCCGGCCCAGCCTGCAAGCCGTGCCAGTAGAAGCGCTGTACCAGCGCTACAGCGAGCTGCTGGAAGCCCTACACCCGCTGGTGATGACTGGCCGCCTGAGCTACCTCGCGGCGCGGGAGCAGCGGTTTCAGCAGTTGCTGGCCCCGTATGAGCCGGGGGTGTCGGTGGCCGAGAGCCTGCGGGTGGCCGAGCAGCACTACGGCCATTACCAGCGGTTGCGCCGGCCGGTGGCCGGGGCCCTGGCGCTGCTGCAACGCCTCAGGCCCACGCATAAGATTGGCATCGTCACCAACAACCGCACCGAGGAGCAGCGCGAAAAGTTGCGTTTCTTGGGAATGGATACCCTGGTTGATGCCCTGGTTACGTCGGAGGGGGTCGGGGTGCTCAAGCCCGACCCGGTCATTTACCAGGTGGCCTTGCAGCGGCTGGGGGCCCAGCCGGACGCCACCGTGATGGTGGGCGACAACTGGCAGGCCGACGTAGTGGGGGCCCTGGCGGTGGGCATCCGTCCGGTTTGGCTGAACCGCACCGGGGCCGCTCGGTTGCTACCCCACGTGGCAGAGCTGCGCAGTCTGGAGCCCGTGGAAGAGGTATGCCGGCAACTCAGCGGGTCGCAATAGATTTAACCGGATGGGATTCGAGTACACGGAGTGGGTGAAACGTTTGAAGAAGTTTAAAAATTAAGAAGTCTGTATGCTAACCAAACGCCTTATTGCCTGCCTCGATGTGCAGAACGGCCGCACCGTAAAAGGTACCAACTTCGTAAACTTGCGCGACGCCGGCGACCCCGTTGCCCTGGCCGCGCGCTACGCCCAGGAGGGTATTGACGAGTTGGTGCTGCTCGACATTACGGCCACCGTGGAGAAGCGCCGCACCCTCATCGAGCTGGTGCGCAACGTGGCCCGCGAGGTCAATATTCCCTTCACCGTGGGCGGGGGCATTGGGGCGGTGGCCGACGTGGAGGCCCTGCTGCTGAGCGGTGCCGACAAGGTGAGCCTCAACTCCTCTGTGCTGCGCGAGCCCGGCCTGATTGACGAGCTAGCCCGTCGTTTCGGCTCCCAAGCCATCGTGGTGGCCGTGGATGCCCGCCAGACCAACGACGCCGCCCAGGGCCCCGCCGACGAAGCCTGGGAGGTGTTCACCCACGGCGGCCGCCACCCGGTGGGCCGCGAGGCCGTGGCTTGGTGCCGCGAGGCCGCCGAGCGCGGCGCGGGCGAACTCCTGCTCACCAGCATGAGCCACGACGGCACCCGCGATGGCTACGCGCTGGGCTTCACGCGGGCCGTGGCGGCGGGGGTAGGGGTGCCGGTCATTGCTTCGGGTGGGGCGGGGGCTGCCCCGCACTTCCGCGACGTGCTGCTGCCCGGTGGGGCCGATGCGGCGCTGGCGGCCAGCGTGTTCCACTTCGGGGATTTGTCGGTGGCCGGCCTCAAAAGCTACCTGTTGGCCGAGGGCGTGGCCATGCGACCGGCTGTGTAGGGGCCCCACCCCGCGCCTGTGCCCGCCCGATTGGCGCCGCGGGGCGACCTTTGCCGTGTGCCGGGGGCTGTTTAGGGCCCCGGACTGGCTGACGACCGGGGGCCCTAAACAGCCCCCGGCCGGCCTTTTTTTGCTTTTCCTTACCCTTGTTTATCCGATGGCCACTGGCTTTGCTTCCGATACCCCCGTTCCGCTCGAGGCGCTGCGCTTCGACGCCACTACCGGCCTGGCGCCCGCCGTGGTGCAGGACGCCGCCACTGGGCAGGTGCTCATGCTGGGCTACTTCGACGCCGCGGCCTGGGCCCAAACCCAGCGCGAGCAGCGCGTCACGTTTTTCTCCCGCTCCAAAAACCGCCTCTGGACCAAGGGCGAAAGCAGCGGCAACTTCCTGGAAGTGGTGAGCCTGCACATCGACTGCGACGCCGACACGGTGCTGGTGCGCGCCCGGCCCGCGGGCCCCACCTGCCACCGCGGCTACACCAGCTGCTTTGAGCAGCCGGGGCAAGCCGTGGCGCCGGCGGCCCCGGTGGGTTTCCTGGCCGGCCTGGAGCGCCTGATTGTGGAGCGCCAAGCCAATCCGGCCGCTGCGCCGGGTTCCTACACCGTGTCGCTGTTCGAAAAAGGGTTGCCCAAAATTGCCCAGAAGGTAGGGGAGGAGGCCGTTGAAACCGTAATCGACGCCGTAGCTGGCCACCGCGATACGCTGCCCGGCGAGGTAGCCGACCTGCTGTTTCACTTGCTGGTGTTGCTTGTGGCCACTGGCGTGCCGCTGGCCGAGGTCTTGGCCACGTTGCAGGCCCGGCACCTGGGGCCCCGGCGGGGCGAGTCGTAGCCCCAGTTAGTGGGCGTAGCCAGAGTAGAATCCATAAAAAAGGGTCCGCGGCAATAATGCTGCGGACCCTTTTTTGCCTATACATAACGACTTTTTAACCCGTTATCTATTTAACATAATTTAAAAATAACCAATTTACCCCCTCAACTGCCGCCTGATTTTCTCCAAAAAGCCCTGTACAAGTAGCAGATCGTCCTCGTGGGTGATTTCTAGCTGCGTGTCGATGCCGGGGCCCGTGAGGCGAACCGTGAATTGCGTGAGGGGTACGGAGGCCGGCGCTGTTGGTAACGGTCGCACCGGGACGGCTGGCGTTGCCGTCCGTTGGGGAGCGGCTGGTTGGGGTACTTCTGCTACGGCCTGTGGGGTCCCTGTGGCTGCTACGGGCGCTACTGGTGCGGCGCGGGGTGTTTCTGTGGCGCCCCCGAGCCCAAAGAGGCTGGCCACCGCATCGGTTGCGTCTGGAGTGGCGGGCTCCCGGGCCGGTGGGCGCTGCGCAGGGGCTGGGTTGGGGACGTCACCGCTGGGGACGGCTCCTTGAGTTTCGCCGGTTGCTGGCGTTGTAGGGGCCCGGAAGGAGTTGGCAGCGGGTACGGGCGAGGCCAGCTCGCGGCGGGGCGGGGCTTGCGCTGCCAACTGGTCAATGTCGCCCACGGTGTTGTGCTCGTTGAGCAAGCCCACGGCGCGGGCTCCTTCGGCAAAGGCTTTGGCTACGGCTGCGGCGTTGATTTCTTCCACGTCGAACTCGCGGATTAGCATTACGTCCAGCATTTGTACCGGTAGCTCGCGCTGGCGAAACTTGCGGCACAGCTGTGTGAACAGCGGGGGCGTTAAGAACGCTTCCCGGTGGAAGAGCAGTTCTTCCTGTTTGTCGTAGGCGTGCTTAATGCGCCGAAACAGGGTGGTGGTGCTCAATAGCTCGCGCTTGCTGGTGAGGAGCCCAAACTTGACGGCGGAGCCCACAATGGCTTTAAACGAGCCGCTTACCTTGCGGTCGAGCTTGCGGGCGCAGGTTTCAAGGGTGCACTTGCCACCGGTATCGTCTACTACTTCCGCTACCTCCCAGGCGCTGGCGTATGTGGTGCGGGGGTAGTCTATAAGTTTGGGCATGGTATTAAAGTGAGGTAGTATAAAGGTATGCAGTATAGCTATACAGGTTAAGAAAAAAAAAGTTAGTATTTAAGTATAAAGCATAAAATAGTATAAAATAGAAGAATTATTAATACTTTTTTATACTATTATGTTTATACTTGCCATAACTATCTCTACTTGCTCACTTTCTTCTATTTTATACTTTTTTTCTTATCGTTGATAACCCTCCACTTTATACTTTTATTTTTTTCCTTATGCTTCACCCTTAATACTCAAGAAAATCAGACGCAGCAGGGGATACCCAGCCCCTGGAATAACGAGCCTGGAACCCACTCCTTGCGCTCAGATCCTGCTCACTGCGACAAATACAAACAGGAGAAGGGCCGGAACCGCTGTGACCACGGCCCCAACCGTTACACAGTTGCAGAGCCGTTGCAGAGCCAATGCATATTAGGACCCCAGCGCTTTGCCAACTTGAGCACAAGGAAGCGCACACCCACAAGAACGGGTCAATCAGCGCCGTCGCAGGAGCGCCTTGGAAAGCCCCTCGCACCAGATAACAGCATCCCCAAGGCACGGCGCAGCAATAGGACCTGTGTATAACCAATCCAAGCAGGTTGGCCCGGGCAATGCAATCACCCCCAAACCTCGAGGGCCAAAGCAAGCGTGAGCGCGCTTGGCCATTACAGCCCATGAGCCAAACCGCTTGGCCCAACTTACCGAAAAGGCCAAAACCATTCAGGAGCAGTTCGCAGCACCCTTCCCACAACCATAACCGACAAGCCGCGACACTAAGCACTGCTGCTGTGGATAGCGGGCAGCAATTACATTACAGCAGCCAGCAGCAGCTACTGCAGACACATAGCTGCTGCATTATTTATTTGTCTTATAATTTATATTATGTTAAATTGATTAACGGAAACATCTAGCTTGCTTCGGTAAACCCTCCCTACTCTACCTATCCGGGGCCCTAAGAAAAGGCCCGGCCGTCAGGGACGGCCGGGCCTTTTGAGCTACGCGCTGCAAGCAGCGCGGAAACTACTACTTCTTGAGCTTAGCGCTGAGCCGCTCCGAATCGGCGGTACGGCCGAGGCGGAAGTACACTTTCTGCAGGGTTTGCATCACGGCCGTATCGTCGGGTTTGATTTGCAGGGCCTTCTCGAAGTACGGCACGCTTTCTTCGAAATATTTCTTGCCCTGGGCTTCGTACTTTTTGCCCGATACCTGGTAAGTTTTCAGGTCCATCTTGCTGGCCTTGGTGTAGGCCTCGGCGGCTTTGTTGTAGTTGTTCACGCCCAGGTTGTACTGCGCGTCGAAGTTGTTGGGATCGGCGGCAATGGCCTTCTGGTAGGCCGCCGACGCCTCCGCGGGCTGCTTGTTGCGGTCGTACACCCCGCCCAGCACGGCGTACAGGTTCGAGGCGTTGGACGGGTCAGCGGCGATGGCCTTGTTGATCTTGTCAATCGCCTCGTTGCCGCGGCCCGTGGTCAGGTACACGTTCAGCTCCTCGAGCATGAAGTTTTTGTTGTTGGGGTACGCGGTCAAGGCCTGCTGGAGGACCTTGGTGGCCTCGGCCTCGTTTTTGTCCTCGCGGGCAATCTGGAGCAGGCGGTTATAGACCTGCACCGGGGCCGGCTTGGCTTTGTAAGCCTCCATGCCCAGCAGCTGGTTGTAGGTGGCCTTGGCCCCGGCATAGTCCTTCTTGGCGTCCTGCGCGTAGGCCGAATACAGCACGGCGGTGGTATCGGTCGGGTTCAGCTGCGAGGCCAACTGGTAGCTGGCAATGGCTTTGTCGTAATCCTTGCCGTTGTAGGCCTCCACACCGGCGTTGAAAGCCTGGCCGTAGAGGTTCTGGAGCTGGGGCACGGCCAGCTTGCCGTACTCACCGGTTTTGGTGTCGAGCTCAATGGTTTTGTTGAACGACTCGGACGCCTTTTGCAGGCCCTCGCCCGGCTGCAGCTGCTTGCCGTAGATGGGGCTGCTCAGCATCTGGGCGTAGATGTCGCCGCGGGTGTACCAGGTTTTGGCCTTGCCGCTGGTTTTGGGGTCGAGCACCGCCTTGTCGATGTCGGTGCGGGCCTTGTCGAGCAGGCCGGTTTTCTGGTTCAGCAGCGCGTTGGTCACGGCCGAGTTCTGGGCCTGCGCCGCGTAAGGCGCCGTGGCGGCCAAGGCGGCGGCCACGGCCAGGGTCGAAAGAACTTTCTTCATAAGGAGAAAACGATTACGCGCCGAAACGCGGTAGCTCCGGACGCAACGCGCCCGGCGGGGTGAAAGAAAAGAAGCAGCGCCCGGCGCGCCGCCCGCGCGGACCGAACAAAGCCTAAAACGCAAAAAGCGGGCCGTTGGCTGCCCAAAAGTAAAGGGAGCGCGGCAAATGCCCCGCTCCCCTCCTACTTTTTGTGCGCAAAACCCTACCGGGCCCCTACTCGGCGGCGTCAGCGCCCAGGGCGTCCACGGTGGCGTCCGGCGCCAGCGGGGCAGCCACGGGGGCAGCCGCCGCGTCGTCGGGGCCCTCGGCGGGCAGCCCGTCCACGAGCTCGGCCGTTTCGGCGTCGTCGGCCGTCACCTTGGCCACCGACGAGATGGCGTCGTTGTTCCCAATTTTCAGCAGGCGCACGCCCTGGGTGGCGCGGCCAATGGTACGCAAGTCGCTCATCCGCAAGCGGATGGTAATGCCCGACTTGTTGATAATCATCAAGTCATCCGTATCGTTTACGTCCTTGATGGCCACCAGGGGCCCCGTTTTATCGGTGATGTTCATGGCCCGCACGCCCTTACCGCCGCGGTTGGTGATGCGGTACTCGTCGAGGGCGCTGCGCTTGCCGTAGCCATTCTCGCTCACCACCAGCAGCTCCTGGCTGGGGTCGGCGATGCACACCATGCCCACCACCCGGTCGTCGGGGGCTTCGGACAAGGTGATGCCGCGCACGCCGGCCGCCGCCCGGCCCATGGCCCGCACCTTGGCTTCGTTGAAGCGCACGGTGCGGCCCGAGCGCAGGGCCAGCACCACTTCGGCGTTGGGAGCCAGCAGCTGCACGTCGAGGATGCGGTCGCCTTCGTTGATGGTGATGGCGTTGATGCCCGCCGTGCGGGGCCGTGAATAGGCCTCCAGCGGGGTTTTCTTCACCGTGCCCTGCTCGGTGCAGAACATCAGGAACGTGTTCTCCAGGTAGTCCGGGTCCTTAAGGCCCCGCACGTTGAGCACCGAGCGAATCTTGTCCTCGCGCGGGATTTCGATCAGGTTCTGGATGGGCAGGCCCTTGGTGGCCTTCCCCCCTTCCGGCACTTCGTACACCTTCAGCCAGAACACGCGGCCCAGCTCGGTGAAGAAGAGCAGGTACTCGTGGGTGGTGGCCACGAACATGTGCTCCGTGAAGTCGTCCTTCTTGCTCAGGGCCCCGCGGGCCCCCAGGCCGCCCCGGGCCTGGGCCCGGTACTCGTCGAGGTTCGTGCGCTTGACGTAGCCCTCGCGGCTCACGGTGATGACCATGGCCTCGTCGGCAATCATGTCTTCGGTCGAGAAGTCGCCGCCGGCGTAGTTGATGTCCGTGCGGCGGGCGTCGCCGTAGCGGTCGCGCAGCTCGAGCAGCTCGGTTTTGATGATGCCGCGCTGCAACTCCTCCGAGGCCAGCACGGCCTGGAAGTGGTCAATCTCGCGCATCAGGCCCTCGTACTCGGCCACGATCTTGTCGCGCTCCAGGCCCGTGAGGCGCTGCAGGCGCAGGTCAAGAATGGCGCGGGCCTGCACCTCGCTCAGGGCAAAGCGGGCAATGAGCTGGGCCCGGGCCAAATCGCCGTCACGTGAACTGCGGATGAGGGCAATCACCTCGTCGAGGTGGTCGAGGGCGATGAGCAGGCCCTCCAGGATGTGGGCCCGCTTCTGGGCCTCGGCCAACTCGAAGCGGGTGCGGCGCACCACCACCTCGCCGCGGTGCTCGACGAAGTAGTGGATCAGCTCGCGCAGGTTCAGCGTCATCGGGCGCCCTTTCACCAGGCACACGTTGTTCACCCCGAACGAGCTCTGCAGCTGAGTGTACTTGTAGAGGTTGTTGAGCACCACGCCCGGCACGGCGTCGCGCTTGAGGTCGTACACAATGCGCAGGCCGTCGCGGTCGCTCTCGTCGCGCAGGTCGGCAATGCCCTCGATTTTCTTCTCGTTGATGAGCGCGGCCGTCTTCTCGATCATCGAGGCCTTGTTCACCATGTAGGGAATTTCGGTGACGATGATCTGCTCCTTGCCGGTTTTGCTGGTTTCAAAGCGGGCCTTGGCCCGCATCACCACCCGGCCACGGCCGGTTTCGAAGGCCTGGCGCACGCCCTCGTAGCCGTAGATGGTGCCGCCGGTGGGAAAATCCGGGGCCGTGACGTGGGCCATGAGCCCGGCCACGGTGATGGTGGGGTCCTCGAGGTAGGCGATGATGCCACTCACGACCTCCGTAAGGTTGTGGGGGGCCATGTTGGTGGCCATGCCCACGGCAATGCCCGTGGTGCCGTTGAGCAGCAGGTTGGGCAGCTTGGCCGGCAGCACGCTCGGCTCCTCGAGCGAGTCGTCGAAGTTGGGCTGGAAGTCCACCGTGTCCTTGTCGAGGTCGCCGAGCAGCTCGTCGGCAATACGCTTGAGGCGGGCTTCGGTGTAGCGCATGGCGGCCGGCGAATCGCCGTCGATGCTGCCAAAGTTGCCCTGGCCGTCCACCAGCGGGTAGCGCAGACTCCAGTCCTGGGCCATGCGCACCATGGTGTCGTACACGCTGCTGTCGCCGTGCGGGTGGTACTTGCCCAGCACTTCGCCCACGATGCGGGCCGATTTCTTGTGGGCTTTGGTGTAGGATACGCCCAGTTCGCTCATGCCGTAGAGCACGCGCCGGTGCACGGGCTTGAGGCCGTCGCGCACGTCGGGCAGCGCCCGCGAGATGATGACCGACATCGAGTAGTCGATGTAGGCCCCGCGCATCTCGTCTTCGATGTTGATCGGAATGATTTTTTCGCCGTCTGCCATACCTGAAAAAAGAGCGGCCCGGGGGCCCCACCGGGGCCCGCGCCGGCCGCGGGGTGAAGTGAACGCCAGTGTGCCGTTACGCCCGCGAAGGTACGCCAAAAAGCCCGCTCTGGCAAGCCAGGCGGGCCTTTTGGGCAGCCCCCCGGGGGCCCTACACCCGGGCTTATTTCAGGGGTTTGGCGTGGTTGTTCAGGGGCTTGGCCCCGGAGGGCCCCGAGATGCGAATTTTCTCGCCCACGGCCGGGTTTTGCTTCTTCCACAGCGGCTGGCCGCGGTAGGTAACGCCGTTGTGCAAGTGCTTTTTGCGCACGTGGCACGACTCGATGGGGCAGGTGCGGCAGCCGGCCGCGGCCAGTACCAGCAGCCCGCCCAGGGCCCAGGCCCGCAGCCGGCCGGTCGTGGGCGGGACGGTAATAGGAGAAGTAGTAGCAGTAACGGTAGCCATAGGGATAGCGATAAGGGCAAGCATAGGAAAAAGCCGAAGCGCCCCAAAGGTAGCCGCCCCGCTCCTACCCGGCGCGGCGGGCCCCGCACCGGGCGGGCCCTAGGCCGCCCCGTCCCACTCGGCCAGGAACTGCGCCACGAACGCTTCCATGAACGCCTGGCGCCCCTCGGCCAGGGCCCGGGCGGCGGGCGTGTGCAGGCGCTCGCGCAGGTGCAGCAGCTTTTCGTAGAAATGGTTGAGCGTGGGGGCCGTGCTTTGCTTGTAGCTCTCAAACGAGGCGTGGGCCACCGGCGGCACGGCCGGGTCGTGCAGCGGGCGGCCCTTGTGGCCCCCGTAGGCAAAGGCCCGGGCAATGCCCACGGCCCCGATGGCGTCGAGCCGGTCGGCGTCCTGCACCAGGGCCGCTTCCACCGACGACACCGGCGTGGGCACCCCCAGCCCCTTAAAGGACACCTCCCGGATGAGGGTTTCGACCCGGCCAATGAGGGCATCCGGGGCCCCCAGGCCGGCCAGCCAAGCGCGGGCGGCCCGGGGCCCGGCCTCGTAGTCGCCGCCGTGGGCCTTCCAGTCGGCCACGTCGTGCAGCAGGGCCCCCAGCTCGGTCAGCTCCGGGTCGGCCCCGGGCGAATCAGCGGCCAGGCGGCGGGCCAGGGCCCATACCCGGTGGATGTGGGCCCAGTCGTGGCCGCTGCCTTCGTGGCGGAACTTCTCCTCAATAAACGCGGCGGTAGGGGCAATGTAATCCAAATGTGTAAAAACAAAAAGGGCGGAAGCAGCTAAGCGCCGCTACCCGGGTGATGGGGTGGTTTACGGGCCTGCGGAGCGCAAGAGTCACTTGCATGGCCCACGCCCCGGCGGGGCGTTCCCGAAGATAGCAACCAGTAGGGCCCCAGTCGGAATTCACCGGATTACCCAAATGCATTAATCAGCAGAATTACTTATTATACACATTTGAGTAATAACTAATTCATTTAGTATTTATGCTTTGGCTTAGCGTTGCGCCCCGGGGATTTACGTCGTTTTTTTGCGGCATGGTTGCTTCTCTATTCTGTCGCCCAGTGCTGGCGCTGGCACTGCTGGCAGGCCCCGGGGCCCTGGCCCAAACCCCGCTGGCCCGCCCTGCGGCCGCCGATACCCTGCCCCGGCACAAATACGAAAACCCCGCCGGGGCCCCCACCACCGCCAAGCGTTCGTTTTTCCAGAGCAAAGGCTTCCGGGCCACCATCGTGCCGGCGGTGCTCATCGGCTACGGGGCCAGCGTCATCAATGGCCACGGGTGGTACTCCTCGTACGACGCCAAGCGCGACATCCGCCGCAACTTCGGCTCCTACCGCAACCACGTCGACGACTACTTGCAATACGCCCCCTACCTGGAACTGGGCGGACTGCTGCTGGCCGGCGTCGATTCGCGCAACGACCGGGTAAACCTGGCCCTGGTCATCCTCAAAGCCGAGGTCATCATGCAGAGCTCGGTGTTCCTCACCAAAACCCTGGCCGGCGTGCAGCGGCCCGACTCGACCGACCGCCGCTCGTTTCCGTCGGGGCACACAGCGCAGGCGTTTCTGGCGGCCAGCATCGTGCACGCCGAGTTCCGCGACAAAAGCCCCTGGTACGGCATCGGGGCCTACACCATCGCCACCGGCGTGGGCGCATTTCGCATGATCAACAACAAGCACTGGCAGAGCGACGTGGTGGCCGGCGCCGGCTTCGGCATCCTCTCCGCCCACCTGGCCTACCTCACCCACCGCAACCGCTGGGGCCGCAAGGCCAACGGGCGCGGCACCGGCGAAGTAGGCCTGGTGCCCGCCTGGAGCCCCGCCGGCGGCACCGGCTTCACCCTCACGTGGCGGGCGCGCTAGCCCCAGGGGCCCCACTCCTGCCCTTCCCGGCTAAGACAAAGGAATTGCCTACCTACCCAAACAGGCCTTAAGTCAAGGGAAACCACAGCTGAAACGCACTGCCCGCTCCTTCAACGGAATTGACCTGAATGCTGCCCTGATGCAACTGCATGATTTTCTTGGCCAGGCTCAAGCCAATGCCGGAGCCATTGGGGCGGGTAGTGAAGAAAGGAATAAAGATGCTGTCCAGCACGTCGGCGGGAATACCGCTGCCATTGTCTTTCACCTCGATAACGACCCGTTCCTGTTCATCGGACCAGGCCAGCAAGCTAATCCTAGGGTTAGGGGTTTGGGTGACTGCCTGCGCCGCATTGAGCATTAGATTAATAAGTACTTGCTCCAGCAGGTGGCCGTCGGCGTGCAGGGTGAGGTGGGCAGGCCGGACGCTGAGAGTTACCTCAATGCCTTGCGCAGCCAGTTGCTCCGCCAGTAGCTGCCGGGTGGTCTGGAGCAACTCCTGCACGTAAAGGGTCGTGCGCTGCGGCAAAGCCAGGGTGCTAAAGTCCCGGTACACTTGGGCGAAGCGCACTAGCCCTTCGCTACGCTGCTGGATGATGCGAATGCCGGTGCCCACGTCGTCGAGCAACTCAGCGGAAACTTTCTGCTGCTGGGCGCTCTCTACGTGGCGGCCCAACGAATCAGCCAGCGAGGCAATGGGGGCAACTGAGTTCATGATTTCGTGCGTCATGACCCGTAGCAGTTGCTGCCAAGCGGCGGTTTCGGTGTCCGCCAGAGCCTGGCTCACATTCTTGAAGGCAAGGAGGGTAAACGCTTCGCCGCGTAGCTTAAACTGCGTAGCCGACACGAGCAGCTGCACCGTTTGGGGGCCCACCGTCAGCTTCACCACCTCGGGCTGGCCCGGCACCGCCCGGCAGATGGCCTCGTAGAGGACCGGCTGCCGGGATTGCAGCACCCGGATGTTTTTTAGGTACGGCAAGTGCAGCGTCTGCTTGAACGCCTCGTTCACCCAGGCCACGGTGCCCGCCGCGTCGTAGGATACGATGCCCGTATCAAGCAGCGCCAAGATAGTTTGCAGGTACTGAAACTGCCCTTCCTGCTCAGCACGCAACTCGCGAAACGTGGCATTGACTTGGTTGAAGGCTTCGTGCAAGGGCTGCAACGACGCCGAGATGGACTGCGCCGGGTACTGCCGCGAAAAATCCCGGTACTTCAGAGCCAGAGTAAAGTCGGCTAGCGCCTGCTGGCCGCGCATCAAATAGCGGGTTAGGTCCAAGACTAAGATTACCAGCAACCCTAGGGCCCCTAGGGATAGCCCGTAGGCGTGGTGCTGCGTGGCGTAGCCGCCCCCGCCTAACGCGGCCACTAGCAGTACTAATCGTCCCAGCAGGCGGAAATCCAAGCTGTTATATATCATGCTTATCGAGCCGACGGTAGAGGGCCGTGCGGGTGAGGCCCAGTTCCTTGGCGGCTTTGGTGAGGTTGCCCTTATGGCGCTCAATGGCCTGCTGGATGGTGTTTTTTTCTACTTCTAGCAACGGCAACGGATGCTCAATCACGGTCGCAGCTGCCGCCGCCGCCGCGGAAGCAGCTGCTGACTCAGCGTTCCGAAACGAGAAATCGGCCGGGAGCAGCACGGGGCCAGTCCCTAGGATAACGGCCCGCTCCACGGCGTGTTGCAGTTCCCGCACGTTGCCGGGCCAGGTGTGCTCCTGGAGCTTGCGCAGGGCGGCGGCACTGAATTCCGGCACGGGCTGCCGGTTGCGGGCGGCGTACACCTGCGCGAAGTGTTGGGCCAGCAGCTGTACATCGTCGTCACGTTCGCGCAGGGGGGGTAGCGTGATTTCGACAGTGTTGAGGCGGTACATCAAGTCCTGGCGAAAGGCCCCGCGGGCTACCAGTGCGTGCAACGGGGCATTGGTGGCCGACAACAGCCGGATATCCACCGGTACGGGGGTGTTGCTTCCTACGGGCACCACTTGGCGGTTTTGCAGGGCCGTGAGCAGCTTGGCTTGCTGTGGTATGGCTATGTTGCCAATCTCATCCAGAAACAAGGTTCCTCCGGTGGCCGCCTCGAACCGGCCCACGCGGCTGGCCTGGGCATCCGTGAACGCGCCCTTGGTGTGCCCGAACAGCTCGCTTTCAAACAACCCTTCACTTAGCGCGGCCACGTCGGCGGCCACGAAGGGCCGGGCAGCGCGGCGCGACTGCTCGTGCAGGGACTTGGCGACCAACTCTTTGCCCGTGCCGTTCTCGCCGAGCAGCAGCACGTTGGCTTCAGTTGGGGCGACCTTTTCAATGATGGCGCGCACTTCCTGCATGGCGGCCGACTCGCCTAGTAGGGCAGTAGTGACGGCCGGCTCAGGTGGCTTTTTCGGACTACCCCCACTTTTGCTGCCGGGTTTGGGTTGAAGGGCGGCGGCCAGCGTTTGAAGCAGCTGGTCGTTGTGCCAGGGCTTGAGTAGGAAGTCGGTGGCACCAGCTTTAAGGGCACGCACCGCCGTTCGCACGTCGCCATAGGCCGTAATGAGGATAACGGCCGTGGTGGGATTATGCTCCAGAATTCGGCCCAGCCAGTAGAAGCCCTCGTTGCCGGTCGCCTGGCCGCTGCGGTAATTCATGTCGAGCAGCACGGCGTCGAAATGCTGCTGGCGAAGCAGGGAGAGCAGCAGTTCCGGGTTTTTCTCCGTCACAACTTCCCGCACCTCGCTTTTAAGTAGCAGCTTGAGCGCGAACAGCACATCGGGCTCGTCGTCCACCACCAGAATGCGAGCATGCTTAAGAATCATGAAAAGAGGATGGGTAAAACGTAAAAGTCGGGGCTATCTGGCACCCGTACCAACTCAGGCCACATAAACCGTGCAAGCTTCTGAAAATACTGGATTTGAGCCGGCTAGGCCGTTTTCTGCCTGTTAAAGGATTTGAACTGTATCAGAACCGAACGGTCAAGTGTATCAAAACCAGACGCTCGGCAGCAGCTGGTAACCAGGATTTAAAATAGAACTTCTGATTATCAATGCGTTGTGAATAAGGCATCGTTCTTGGCATCTCCGGTCAGTAGCTTTTTGCGGCTACTGCCTGCGCCGAACCGAATGGATATCCTGATACCGAAGAGAAAGTGGTCGTTTGTTACCCGCTGGTGGTGGCTGGGGGCCCTGCTGCTGGTGGGGACGGGAGTGGCCGGCCTCTACTGGCCTAGGCCGGGCCAGCGGCTGCACGTCGCGGCCAGCCGGCTGACCATCAGTCCGGTCACGCGTGGCAATTTTCAGGAATTCACGGCCATCGACGGGGTAGTACAGCCCCTGCGCACCGTGTACCTGGACGCGGCGGAGGCCGGCACGGTGCAGCAAGTGCTGGTGGAAGAAGGAGCGACCCTCGTAGTGGGCCAGCCGTTGCTGCGGCTAGCTAACCCCGACCTGCAGTTGGAAATGGTAAACCGTGAAACGGCCGTCTACGACCTGATGAACAACCTGCGCAATACCCGCAACCAGCTGCTGCAAAACCGCATTCTGCGCCAAAATCAGCTAGCCGACATCGACTTCCAGCTGGCCGAGGCCCGGCGAGTGTTCGACACCAACCAAGTGCTCTACGACCAGAAGGTGATTGCGCGGCAGGACTACCTGCAGAGCCAGAACGCCTACCGCTACCAGCTACGCCGGCGGCAGCTCACGCAGCAGACCCTGCACCAGGATTCGGTGGCCATGCAGCAGCAGTTGGGCACCATGCAGGAATCGGTGCAACGCATGACCAGCAACCTGGCCCTGATGCGGCGCAAGATGGACGACCTGCTGGTGCGGGCCCCGGTCGGCGGGCGGCTCAGCTCGCTGGCCGCGGAAGTGGGCGAGGCCAAAACCCGGGGCCAGCGCTTGGGGCAGATTGACGCACTGGCGGGCGTGAAACTGCACGCCGCGGTGGACGAGTTTTACATTGCTCGCATCGCGGCTGGTCAGGTGGGCGAAGTGGTGGTGGATGGCCAGGCATACGCCTTACGCGTGACCAAAATCTTCGCCCAAGTGGCCAAAGGTCTGCAAATCGACCTAGCCTTTACCGGTACCCCACCACCGGGCCTGCGGCGGGGCCAGACCCTACTCATCCGGCTGGCGCTGAGTGCGAAGGCGCCGGCCGTGCTGTTGCCCAAAGGCAGCTTTTACCAGCAAACCGTGGGCAACTGGGCGTTCAAGCTGGGGACCGATGGTACGCGGGCCCAGCGGGTGGCCATCCGGCTGGGGCGGCAGAACCCCGATTATTACGAAGTGCTGGCGGGCTTGCAGCCCGGCGACCAGGTCGTAACGTCTAGCTACGAAGGCTACGCCGACCAACAAGAACTGGTGCTGGATAATGACCGTCCCTAGGTACCTAAAATTGACTAGTAAAGCAGGAAACTCATGATTAAGGCCGAAAACCTGGAGAAGGTGTACCGCACCGAGGAGGTGCAAACCAAGGCGCTGAACCACGTCTCGCTGACGGTGGAGCAGGGGGAGTTTGTGGCCATTATGGGCCCCTCGGGCTGCGGCAAATCGACGCTACTTAACCTGCTGGGCCTACTCGACGAGCCCGACGGCGGCAGCCTGCAACTGCTGGGCACCGAAACCAGCCGTTACTCCGAGCGGCAGCGAGCCGAGCTGCGCAAGCGCAGCCTGGGCTTCGTGTTTCAGAGCTTCAACCTGATTGACGAGCTAACGGTGTTTGAGAACGTGGAACTGCCTCTGCGCTACCTCGGCGTGGGGGCAACCGAGCGGCGGCAGCGGGTAGAACAGGTGTTGGAGAAAATGCAGCTGCTGCACCGGCGCAACCACTTTCCGCTGCAACTCTCGGGCGGGCAGCAGCAGCGCGTGGCCGTGGCCCGCGCCGTGGTGAACGCCCCGCCGCTGCTGCTGGCCGACGAGCCCACCGGCAACCTCGATTCGGCCAGTGGCCACGACGTGCTGGGGCTGCTGACTGAGCTGAACGAGGCGGGCACCACCGTGCTCATGGTCACGCACTCCGAGCACGACGCGCGGTACGCCCGGCGCGTCATCCGCCTGCTCGACGGGCAGGTGGTGCTCGAAAACAGCCGCAGCCAATTCTAACCGATTCCTCCCCCTTTGGCTCATGCTTCCCTACCCCCTGCTGCTCATTTACCGCAACTTTAAGCGGTTCAAAAGCACGTTCTTCATCAACCTGATTGGCCTCTCGACCGGCCTGGCCTGCGCGCTGCTCATCTACCTATGGATAAGCGACGAGCGCAGCTTCGACCGCTACCACGCCCTGGATGGCCGGCTTTACCAGGTGATGGAAAACCGCCGCACGGCCGCCGGCATCGAGACCCAAACCGGCACCATACCGCTGCTGGCCGAGGCCCTGCGACGGGAAATGCCGGAGATTGAATTTGTGGCCACCACCACGCCGGTCCCGTTCTTCCCCGCCTTCACGCTGGCGGCGGACGGCCAGCATCTGAATGCCGTCCCCAAGTACGCGGCCCCGGCCTTCTTCCAGCTGTTTTCCTACCCCCTGCTGGTGGGCACCCCCGCCACGGTGCTGCGGGACAAAGACGCCATTGTACTCTCCGAGGCCTTGGCCACCAAGCTCTTTCGGTCGCCGCAGAATAGCCTGGGCAAAGCCGTGGAATGGCAAATGGCCGACAGAAAACAGACCTGCCTGGTGGCCGGGGTGTTTGCCGGGGTGCCCCGCAACTCGTCCGAGCAGTTTGACTGCGTGCTGCCGTTTGCCTCATTTAAGGACCAGATGCAAATGAGCGAGACCATTAAGTGGGACGACGACGGCCCTTTCAACACCTACCTGGCCTTGAAGGAGGGGGCCGACCCCGCGCAGTTTCAAGTGAAGCTGGCGGGGTTGTTGAAAACCAAAAGCGCGCAGGCCCAGGCCCGGGGGCGCACGCTGTTCGTGCGGCCGTTCGCGGCGGGGTACCTGCACGGCACCTACGAAAACGGCGTTGCCACCGGGGGGCGAATTGCCTACGTGCGGCTGTTCGCCCTGATTGCCGCACTCATTCTGGTGATTGCCAGCATCAATTTCATGAACCTGTTCACCGCCAAGGCCTCGCGGCGGGTCAAGGAAGTAGGCATTCGCAAGGCCCTGGGGGCGAGCCGCGCCGCGCTGGTGGGGCAGTACCTGACCGAATCCGTGGTGATGGCCTTGCTAGCCCTGGTCGTGGCCGTGGGGCTGGTGCAACTCGTGCTCCCGCAGTTCAGCGAACTGACTGGCAAGCCGTTGGCCTTGCAGTGGGAGTGGCAGTTGGTGGGGGCCGGCCTGGCCCTGGCGCTGGGCACGGGGCTGCTGGCGGGCAGTTACCCCGCGTTTTACCTATCGGGGTTCCAGCCGGCGGCCGTGCTGAAAGGCAAGCTGCCGACTCGGGCCGGCGACGTGTGGACGCGGCAGGGCTTGGTCGTGCTGCAGTTTACGCTCTCGGTGCTGTTCATCGTGGCCGTGGTAGTCGTCAACGCGCAGCTGGCGTTTGTGCAGCGCCAGCCGCTGGGCTACGACAAAGCCCACGTACTTCGCTTTGATACCGGCGGCAAGGCGGCGCGCCAGCAGGCGGCGTTTTTGGCCGAGGTGAAGAAATTGCCCGGCGTCGTGCAGGCGTCCAGCGTCTTGGGCGGCTTCTTAGGGGGGCGCTACGTTGCGGAGATGAGCTGGCAAGGGAAGCGCCTGCCCGTAGGGACGATGCTGGTCAACTATGACCTGGTGGAAACAATGGGTATGCACCTGGTAGCCGGCCGCAGTTTTGCGCCGCAGTTCCGCGCCGACAGCGACGCCATCCTCGTCAACCAGGCCCTGGTGGCTGGCCTAGGGATGCCAGACCCCGTGGGCCAACAACTCGACGGGGCCCGCATCGTGGGTGTAGTCCGCGACTTCCACTACGAATCCCTGCACGAAAAAATCAAACCCCTTCGCCTGCAACTCGACCCCACGATTAACACGGTGCTAGTGAAGCTCCAGCCCAACGCGGAGCAGGCCACAATTGCGCGGCTTCAACAACTGTACGCCGCCTACAACCCCGGCTTTACGCTCGACTACACGTTTCTGGACACCGACTACCAGGCCCAGTACGTAGCCGAGCGACGGGTGGCGGTGCTCGCCCGCTACTTCGCCGGGCTGGCCATCCTCATTTCTGCCCTAGGCCTGCTGGGGCTGGCCGCCTTCACTGCCGAGCGGCGGCGCAAGGAAATCGGCATCCGCAAGGCCTTGGGCGCGAGCGAGCTGGGCATCGTCTGGCTGTTGACCAGCAGCCTGACCTGGCTGGTTGTCGTGGCCATCGTACTGGCGCTGCCTCTGAGTTACCTGCTCCTGCAGCGGTGGTTGGAAGGCTTTGCCTACCGCGTGGCGTGGCAGTGGTGGTACTTCGCGGCCGCCGGCATGGGGGCCCTGCTCATTGCTTGGCTCACGGTGAGTGTGCAGGCCTGGCGGGCCGCCCGTCGCAACCCCGTGCTGAGTTTGCGGGCAGAATGATATATTAACCAATACGGTCACTGAGCTTTATCAATGAACCTGCTCCCCTTCGTAGGCGCCGTTCAATGAAGCGGAAGAGGTGCTTTGATAAGCTCAGCACGACCGTGGGAAAGGAGCTTTTGACTAAATCACAACAGCTTCTCCGGAATTTTCCTACCGCACGGCGGGCGGGGCGACCAGCACGGCCGCGGGCGACACCAGTACCTCGCCGCGGCCTTCGGTACGCACGGTAGCCAGCGGATCGTGGGCGTAATAGGCCCCGGGTTCCACCACCAGCTGGCCGGCCACCACCACCTGGGCGTAGCGCCGCAGTTCCAGGGCCCCGCCCCGCTCGATGACCAGCCGGGCATTGGGCCCCAGGTAAAGCGTGGCCGTGTCGCCGGGCGCGGCGGCGGCCAGGGCCAGGGCGTGCCCCGCCCCCACCACGACGCGGGCTGAGTCGGTAGGGAGGACGGGGCCCCAAGCCACATCGAAGCGCCCCCGCACCAAAGTACCCGCCCCGCGCACCCGCAATTCCAGCCGGCCCGGGGCCCGCAGCACCGCCGGCAAGGGCGCCCGGGCATCGCCGAGCACAAAAGTAACCGGGGCCCCCGCGCCCCCCTTTGTACCCGGGCCGTTGCGCAATACGGTGGTTTCGCTGAACACCGGGCCCGCCAGCAACAGCGCCGGCCCAGCGGCCGCTGGGGCCCCCAGGGCACGCCACTCGAAGGTGCAACCGCGGAAATGGAACGCGGCGGCTGAATCGGCCGCGGCAGCGGCCAGCGGCACGGCGCGCAGCAGGGCCCCGTGCGCCGCCTCGAAGCGGCAGCCATCGAAGCGCAGGCCGCGGGCGTGGCCGTCGGAGAGCAGCAGGCCAGGGCCCAAGGCCGGGCGGCCGGCATAGGGCCGATCGGCGAAGGTGCAGCCAGTGAAGCGCGTGGCTTCGGCGGCCGTAGCCGCGGCGCAGCCGTGCACGAAGGCCCCGTACACCCGGCAGTTCTCGAAGGAGAAACCCGGCTGCGTTACCCACGCCGACCAGTTCGTGGTGCCCCAGAGGGTGCAGTCCACCAGCCGCACGTCGGCCGTGGCGGGCGGGTGCGGGCCAGCGGGCCGGTCCGACACCAGGCCCTGGCCACCGTTGTCCACAAAGCGGCAGCCCACGAAGGCCAGGTGGGCCACGGTGCCGCCCTCGGGCTCGACGTCGACGCCCGCGGCGGGGTTCGAGAACAGGGCCCGGCCCAGGCCGGCGTTGCGGGCCCGGGCCGTGTGGCTGAAGCTGCAATTGTCGGCCCGGAAGCCGTGCACCCCCGTCAGCGAAAGGCCCTGGCGGCCGTTGTAGTCGAAAGTGGAGTTTTCGAACCGGATGTTTTCGCGGGCCGGGTCGGCCAGGCCCGTGGCCAGGTGGTTGAGCACCTGCACCCCGTCGCGGCCGAAGTGGTGCACCGCCACCCGGCGCAGCGTCACCCCGCGCGAGCCCGTCACGAACACTCCGTCGAAGGGCAATTGAATGCCCGTATCGCCCCAGGCCCCACCCAGGGCCAACCGCGGGCTGTTGCCATTGAGGGCCAGGTCGGCCACCACCACGTTTTCGCAACGCTCCAGCCGCACGCACGTGCCGCCACTGGCCGCATAGGCCCGATCGGTAAAGTAACCCGGCGGCGGCTGAAACGCCCGGCCGGTGGCGGGGTCAAACGAGCCGTAGCGCAGGCCCGCGGCGTAGCGGATTTCGGTGCGGCCACTGTCTTGCCCGGCAATGGTGAGGTTGCGGCAGCCCACCAGCGGCAGCACGTCGTCGCCCCAGCGGTAGCCATTGGGTCCGGGCGCCTGCCGGCCCACCACGTACACCCCGCGGGGCACAAAGAGCACCGCCGGCACGGCCCCGTCGGGGCCCTGGGCGCGCTGGTTGAAGAACGCCGCCGCCCGCGCAAACGCCGCCTGGTCGTTGGTGCGCCCATCGCCCAGGGCTCCAAAGTCCCGCTTCAGGTCTTTGCGCAGCACGGCCGGGGGCCTCGGGGCCGGCCGGGCCCCCACGACCAGCAGCAGCCCGGCCCCGGCCAGCAGCGTAGCGGCGCGGCGATTGGCACTTTTTATGTCCATGGTGGGAAAGCAGCGGAAAACGGTGCTCACCTGCAAAGCTAGTGCGGCTGGAGCCGCGGCTAATTTCCTCGGCCATCCAAGACCGCAGCCCCGTTGGCTTTGAAGGTGCTGGGGCGGATACCAAGGGTTGACAAGTGCTTCTCCGGACGTCATCCCCTGGATTGCCAGCCACGGCACACGCCTTCGGGCATAGGAAAAGCAGTAAGCCAAAACTCAACCAGTCAGGCACACTACGCAAAAGCCCGCCACAAGCACAAGGCTCATGGCGGGCTTTTGTATACAATGAGCCTCCTGTCGGACTGATTGACTGGTAGTTATGTTCTTATTACTTCCTAAATCTGCCTGTTTATGGAAGTATTCGCGGCGGGCGCCTGGCACAAACCGGAAGAAATGGGCAGGGATTTTCCGCCAAACGGTCACACCCTTCAGCGGAGTGTGACCGTTTGAAGTGTGACCGTTTGAATTAGGGCGCCTCGCGCTGGCGCAGGGCATTAAAAGCGGCCAGCGTGGCGGCGTGGCGTTGGGTGGGGCGCGACTTGAGGTAGTGGCGCGTGGTGTTGATGCCCGCGTGGCCCACCGACTCCTGGATGCTCACGATGTCGTTGCCGCCTTCGTACTGCAGGGTGACGAAGGTGTAGCGCGCCGTGTGGCAGGAAATGGTTTGCCACAGGGGCACGACGCTCTCCAGCCGCTGGGTACCGATGCCGCGCACCACGGTCACGGGGCGCGTCAGGCCGGCGGACCGGGCAATGGTTTTGATGCCGGCGTTCATGGTCTGGTTGGTGGGCACGGGCAGCTGGCCCTGGTAGCGCTGCCAGATGGCGTAGGCCACCGGGTCGAGGCTCACGCGCACCTTGCGCTTGTTGCGGCGGGTTTTGTGCTGCACGTACTCCAGCACTGGCACGGCGGTGCCGTCCACGTGCTCCAGCTTCAGGTCGCTGGGGCGCAGCGTGGCCAGGTTGCCGTAGCGGGGACCGGTCAGGCAGTTGAAAACGAACACGTCGCGGATGGCGACGCGGCTGCCGGCATTGGTGCTGCCTTCCTTGAGGTCCAGCGGCTCGTGGGCGTAGAAGGCCATCACCTCGGCGTAGCTTAGGGCCTCGCGCTCGACGTCCTCCAGGAACGTGTCCTCGATGGCGTCGGTGGGCTGGCGGCCGAACTTGAGCAGGCGGCGCAGCAGCTTGAGGTACGAGCTGATGGTGTTGTTCTGCATGCCCACGCGGCCGGTGCGCGGCATGGTGGCCTCCTCCACCAGGTAGGTACAGAATTCTTCCAGCACCGGGATGCGGCCGTCGGCGTCGGGCAGGAACGCGGTGGGCGCAATGCCCGGCCGGAAGGCTTCGAGGCGGGTGATCAGACCCTGGGGCGCGGTGAGGCCCTTGGGCGAGAGCCGGGCCCGGCGCGCGCGCTGCCAGTCGGCGTAGAGGCCGGCCATGGTGCGGGGCACGGACGGGTCAGCCGCGGGCGCCGGCTTCACGGCGGCCGCTTTCCGGGCGGCTTTCGCAGCCTTGGCCGGCTTGAGCAGCGTTTGCAACGCGGCGGGCTCCAGGGGCACGCCGTCGAGCTGGGCGCGTTCGATGGCATTGCCCGCATCGGCTTCGAGCTTCACCAATGCGTTGTTGGCGGCCGAATAGCCCTTTTCAGCAGACTTGATGCGGCCCCGTAGGTCGTTCCAGTTGGTCGGCAGGCAGCTCTGGCCGGTGGCGGTGCGCAGGCGCGATTGCTTATCGGCCGAGCCGGCCCCGCTGCGGCCCCAGCGCACGTCGAGGTAGATGGGCCGCCGGCCATCGGCGGCGGGCTTGTTGTGCAGGTAGAATTTGACTGGCATCAGCGGTCGGTGGCGGCTTTGTGACCTTCAATTGCTGCATCAGCAGCCTTCTGATTAGTAATTGGAATGCTGCTGATGGTAAAAAGCCTGCCTTTAGGCAGGGTAGCTAACCACATGTAGACCTTCTTTCCTTGCCAATCCTGGCTTATGGTGGTGACTTTGGGTGAGCCGTAGGAAGACACCAGCATTTTTCTAATACCATCTGTATTATACTCGTCACCAGTTGAGCAGATAATTCCCATCAATTTGCCTTTATAAAAGGAATAGGTGGGCTCATAGAGCTTATAGCCACCAACTTTCAACTCAGCCGGTTTACGCCAGTAGAGTTTCACATTGCCCTGGTCCGAGTGCAGGTAGAGCTTGGTAAATGCCGACAAGGGGGCCCCAAAACGAGCCTCTTGAAATCCATACTTGTCATCTAGGCGCTGCAAACCCTGCGGCTGCTGTGCAGACTGATCCAGCGCAGTAAGCGTGGTGAATAAGCAGATTAGTGATAGTCTCATAAAATCAGCTTAAAAGCCGCACGGGCACTAGGCCATAGAATTCGCGGACTTCCCAGATGGAGTGGATGTGCTCGCGGGCCACAATGAAGTAGCCGCCAGCGCCGCCTGTGGCATGAAGCGTCAAGCCGTCGCGGTTGTTGAGGTCGTTGCTACGCACCGCCTTTACCGTTACCGTGTCATCGTAATCGACCACGCAGATGGTGTTGTGAAGGTATTCCCATTTGCTGTCCGGGACGGGCCAGGCGATTACCTGCTGGCCGGAATAGAGGGATGGCTCCATGCTGTCACCCTCAATATCGAAGACGATGGCATCGGCGTAGTCAGCTTCTGTTTTGCCCGGGGGCAGGCGAAAGAGCACCGTGTCGAACACGTCGCTGCTCATGTAGCGCTGCAAATGGGCGTAGTTGAACGAGGCGCGGGCTTTGAAGCTAACGCGCCGCAGCCACATCGTGGGGATGTCTGAAAGCAGCGCCACCGCCTGCACGTTGTTCTGACCGGCAGGATACAGAGAAATATTTTGGGCCTGTGCTACAAAAGTTGAATTACTGCCATTTAAAAGGTAGTCAGTAGACACATTGTAGAGTGTTGCTATCTTTTTGAGTGTTTCGAAAGAAGGAGCACTGTTGCCAGTTTCAAATTTTGAAATAGCACTCTTAGTCAACCCAAGACGCGCAGCCAGCTCGTCTTGGGTTATTTTTTGCCCTTTCCGTAGCAATTTTAGTCTCCCAGAAAGTCTTTGTCCGTCAGTCATTTACAGTATTAATAAGATCGTAGCTGCTCTTTTTACTCAACTTTATTTTAAAGTATCAGTAATAGTCCTCATATTTGCTACTACTAACAACAACACTAGCAAGGTACACCAGATGGAATCGACCACACCCCTAAAAATCCGGGACTTGATGCCTGAGGGCTACCTCGCCCAACTCATGGACCGCACGAAGTGCATGAGCTACGCGAACCTATCGCAGCTCGTGCGCAACCAGCACCACACGTCCAAATACTGGCCCGCCATCCTGGCCCTGGCCGAGGAAACCAACCCCGAGGGCTTCGCCGCATGGGCTGCAGCCAACCCCGACAAGTTGCCCCAGGTCGCCGCCTGATGCGCCACCCCCGCCTCTACGCCCGCTTAACGGGCCTCGTGCTGCTGGCCCATCTAGGCGTCTGCCTCTGGCTAGGCTACCTGCTCTTCAAGCTCTAACCCCCTCATTTTCTTTCACCTATCCTTTTTCCATTCGCACGATGGACACCAAACCCTTATTGCCTTCCCTACGCTCGGCCCTAATGCCGAAGGAGGCGCTTTCCCTCGCCGATGGCTTCCAGGCCGGCGACCTGCTGCACCTGGCCGCGGCGGTCGCCCACCGCCCCACTGGCACAGTGCTGCCCGTGCTGGGCCAGTGCCGCTGCCTCGACGCGCAGGGCCGCGCCTGGCGCCTGCTGGCCTACGTGCCGGCCTCGCCCCAGGAGTGCACTACCTACAGCGGGCGGACGGCCCGGCGCTTCCCCGAGGAAGGGCAGCAGGAGCAGTGGTTCGGCACGCTGCCGGCCATGCTCTTCACCGAAATCGACGTGACCGACTACGCCGAGGCCTTGCGCCTGGAGCGCTGCGTGGAGGCCAAAGTCATTGCCATGTACCCGAAAACTGGCCCGGCTCTGCGCCAGGCCGCCTAATCCACTGCCTGCCCATGGAAGCTGCCCTGCCGGCCCCCCTGTCCCCCAAGGCCACGGTCTTCACCGTCGAAAAGCTGGCCGAAGTGCTGTGCATCAGCACCCGCTCGGCCTACGAGCTGATCCGCCAGGGGCTGATCAACTACAACTGCCTGGGCAAAAAGAACTACCGCGTGACGGAAGCCGACGTGGTGGACTACCTCGAAAGCACCAAGGTGCGCGCCGCTGCCTAGCCATGCCCCGGACCTGCGAAGAATCCATCGCCGCCCGCGCCTGGGCCAGCAAGCCCCGGGCCGTGCCCGCCGCCGCACCGGTGCTCTGGCCCCTGGCCCAGCTGCTCACTCACCCGCTGGTGCGGCCCGTCGAGCGCCGCGCCGCCCGCGCCGAGGTGGCGGCCCCGCACGTCGGGGGCCCCGGTGCCGCCCTGCTCGCCGTCCGCCAGCGCCTGCAGGCCCTGGTGGCCCAACGCGAAGCCGCTACCCCACCCGCTTACCGCCACCGCTACGCTGCCTAACGCTACCGCCTCATGCACCACACCACTGCTAAAAACAACCGCAACGCCGTCCTGCTGCTGCTCTCCGTGGTGGAAGTGGCGCTGCTGGCTATCAAGCATTTCGCTCACCTCTAATCCCATTCGCACGATGGACCAATACCCACTTTTCGCCGTGACCTTGGTGGCCTCGCCGCCGCCCACCGCGCCTCCACTGCTCGACTTGCAGGCCCTGCACGCCAAGCTGCTGCCGCTGGCCCTGGAGGCCGGCCACACCGCCCTCTCGCTCAGCGCCCACTACGCCGGCGACGTGCACGGCGCGCACTACGAGGCCTGCGCCACGGGCGGGGACAGCGGCTACCGCCGCTACATCAGCTGGCTGGAGCCCGGCGATGCCGACCGGGGCCCCCACTTCGAGCGCGTGCTCACCGAGAAGCTGTCCGAGCAGCGCGGCTACCAGGCCGCCGTGAATACCTGCCTGGCCAAATCCCTCCACCTGGATCCGTCCACAGCCTGCCCCGCCTGATGAAAGTGCCCACACATTTCGGCTGCATTTGCCGCTGCTCTACGGCCCGCGCCCAGGCCGAGGCCCACGCCGCCCGGCTGGCTACCGCCCGCGCGCTGAACCGCACCGCCCGCCGGGTTGAAAATATCGCGGGCCTGGGCCTGGTGCTGCTGCTCGCGCTGGCCGGCTGCACCCGGGCCCCCCGGCCCAGCGGCCAAAAAGCGGATTACCACCAGGAGCACCCCACCGGGGGCCCACGCACCGTGCGGACATAAAAAGGCCGGTGTGGGTCGCACCCCACACCGGCCTACGGCGCCTTCTGGAATCAGTCAATAATCCTCCAACGCTTTCGCAAAGCTACGCCCATGGACCCTTACGAGAATCCGAGCCCCTTCACGCCGGCCGAACTGGCCGCCTGCTGCCGCCGCGTGGCCCTCAACGTGCCCGAGCAGGTCGAGCGCCTGGCCGCGGCGGCCGACCACTTCGAGGCACTGGTACCGCCGGTGCCGGTGCTGTGGTCGACGGCCGAGCAGCGCACCGAAATCGACCGCCTGATCAAGCACCCCCTCATTACACGCCGCGAGCGCACCAAAGTGCTGCTGCGCATGCACACGCTCAACGACGACATGGCCACCCGGCTGATTGCCAAACTGGGCCGTGCCATCGACGAGCGCGAGAACGGCCCGGGCGAGGCCCAGCAAGACCTCTCGCAGCTGCCCTGGCTCCAGACTGCCTAGTATTTCTCCGGCCCTGCGCAAGCGGGGCCCTCTTTTTCACCCCTCCCCCCTGCCCCATGCGCGAAGCCTATTTGACCGGCGGCCCCCCCGCCCCTGCCGAAGCCGAACTGGCCGACGTGAACCTGACCAAGGTCAAGATCAGCCGCAAAGATTCGACGCTCTACGCCGAGTACAGCGAGGGCGAGTCCAATGGCTTTGCCGAGAAAACGGCGCTGCACCACCGCCCGGTGCACGCCGACCTGGAGGCGGCCTTCGCCCGCGTGGTGCCCCACTTCCTGCTGCTGCTGGAGATGTTGCCCGGGGTGCAGCAGGGCGAGGAGTGGCTCAAGAAAGACAGCCTGGCCTTTCGCTACCTCCTCGAGGATGGCAAGCTACACGAGTTCCCGGAGCTGGCCGACTTCGCCGTGACGGGCTACTCCTACTCCAACAACGGGGGCGTGGTGGTGCTGGGCCGCAAAACGCTGCGCTCGGGCAAGGTGGTGAACCTGACCACGCCGCACGAAGTGCTCGACCCCGACCCCATCACAGGCATGGAATACGAGCACCTGTTCTCCCTCAGCTCGGAACTCGGGGCCTGCGACAAGCAGGTGCGCCAGTACCTGGCCGGCAAGTCGGCCCCCTACGTGCAGCAGCAGGAGCTGGAGCTGGACTTCGACGCCACCGATGGGAGCACGCTGGCCCCGAACACCACCCGGCCCAGCGGGGGCAAGAACGCCGCGGCGAACGACCTCTTTTAATCACGCAGAAGGGCCGCGGTTGCAGCCGCGGCCCTTCACTTTTTCTCACCCACTAACCCCTAAAAGTATGGCAACTACCGCAATCCGGCCCGCCAAGCGTGCGCACCGGGCCACCAAGCACCTGAAGCCCGCCCCCGCGCCGCTCGACCCCACGCCCCGGCCCACCGAGGCCGTGCAGCACACCACCAACTACGGCGCGTTCCGCAGCATCACCAGTAACCGCGAGGTGGACGAAACCCACGTCAAACGCCTGATGGAGAGCATCCGCAAGGAGAACCTGCTGCACCTGCGCCCGCTCGACGTGACGGCCGACTTCGGCGTCATCGACGGCCAGCACCGCCTCGAAGCCGCCGAGCGCCTGGGCGTGCCGGTGTACTACCAGATGGGCCAGCTCAACCAGGGCCACATCGCCGTGCTCAACTCGGTGAGCAAGCACTGGAACAGCCTCGACTACCTGAACTTCTTCACGCTGGAGGGCCACGAGGAATACAAAAAGGTTTCGGCCTTCGTCAGCAAGCACCCCAAAATTCCGTTCTCGGCCACGCTCTGCCTGCTCTCGGAGAGCAGCCGCGGCAACCTGCCCACCTTCAAGGCCGGCGGTTTCCGGGTGAGCCGGGCAGAAAATGCGCATTCGGTGGCCACTTACTGCGCCGACTTCGCCGAGCGCTTCCCCCACTTCAAATTCGCTTTCACCGACACGTTCGTGAAGGGCCTGGATATGGTGGTGCGCTCAGGCCAGTACAGCCACGAGCGCATGCTGCGCAAAATCGACCTGCAGCCCCGCATGCTGGTGCGCTGCCCCTCGGTGCTGGAGTACGTGAAACTCCTCGAGGAGCTCAACAACTACAACGCTGCCCCAGCGCAACGGGTGCGCTTCCGGTAGTGAGCATCCAGGTCATCGAGCCGCTGACCATTGGCCAGCCGAGCCAGGCCTTGCGTGCCAAGTTCGACTATGCCACCGAGGGCCAGCACCTGGCCGATGTGCGCGCTGAGCAGGACCGACTAAAGGAAGCACGGCGCACGATACCCTATCAGTGGAACCACTTGGGGCTGTGCACGAACCCAGACTATATCTACCAAGCTGCCCAGGGTGAGCGCGAATACGTGGCTGTCACGGTGGCCCTGGCACCCGGAGAGCAGTGGATTGGTGGCTTTGTGCTCAGATTCTTGGAAGGTGGCCACTCTGTACTGCCCTGCCTGAAGCACAAAGGCTCTTCTAGCCGTGATGCTGCCATCGAGGCGGCCGCAACGAGCTTACTGAACAGCTCCTTACTCAGGTTCGTGTCGCCTGAGCTAGTCAGCAATGTGCATTTGCTGGCTCCAAACGCCCCGCAGGTTCCTGCCCTTACCCCGCTTCAATTGGCCTACAAGCCAGGCCAACAGCTCCCACTTTTTTAATCCTCTCCCGTGTCAAAATTCATCGTTAGCAGCTCCGCGCTGCTCAAAGTCCTCCAGCCCCTGGCCAGCGTCATCGCCTCCAACCCGGTGGTGCCGGCGCTGAGCAACTTCCTCTTCCAGGTGACGGGCGGCACGCTGGCCATCACGGCCAGCGACCTGGAAATCTCCATGACCACCCAGCTGCCGGTGGAGAGCGGCGCGGGGGCCATCGACACGTGTGTGCCGGCGCGCCTGCTGCTCGACCTGCTCAAGCAACTGCCCGACCAGCCCATCACCTTCGACGTGGACGAGGATACCTATCAGGTCGTGGTCATCACCGCCAACGGCCGCTACAAGCTGGCCGGCGATAATGCCAGCGACTTCCCCAAGGTGCCCGTCATCGGCCTGGGCGGGGGCTTGGAGATTCCTTCCACCACGCTGGCCCGGGCCATCAGCAAAACCATCTTCGCCATCAGCACCGACGAGCTGCGCCCGGCCATGACGGGCGTGCTGCTCCAGCTCGAGGCGGACCGCATCACGTTCGTGGCCACCGACGGCCACCGGCTGCTGCGCTACCGCCGGCTCGACGTGGGCGGCGGGGCGGGCGCCAAGAACGTCATCGTGCCCAAGAAGGCCTGGGCCCTGCTCAAGAGCACGCTGCCCAGCGAGGCGACACCGGTGCAGGTGGCCTTCACGGCCAGTAATGCCTCCTTCAGCTTCAACCAGCTGCGCCTGGTGTGCCGGCTTATCGACGAGCGCTACCCCGATTACGAGAACGTCGTGCCCATCGTGAACCCCAACAAGCTGCTCATCAACCGGGCCGAGCTGCTGAACGCCGCCCGCCGGTGCGGGCTGATGGCCAACCGAACCACGCATCAGCTGCGCCTAGACCTGGCAGGCTCCGAGGTGACTATCTCGGCCGAAGACCTGGACACCCAGAACGAGGCCAGTGAGCGGCTGGTGTGCCAGTACGACGGCGAGGATATGAAAATCGGTTTCAACAGCCGCTTCCTCATCGAGATGCTCACCAACCTGAATGAGGAGGAGGTATCGCTCGCGCTGAGCACGCCGAACCGGGCCGGCCTACTGGCGCCCGCGCAGCAGCAGGAAGGCGTCGAGGACGTGCTCATGCTCGTGATGCCGGTCATGCTCAACAACTACGTGTAGCGCCACCGGGCCCCGCTGCGCATGCCGTGGCGGGGCTTTTAGGGCCCCACGTGGGCGAATCCGAATCCTTTCCCAGTTGCCCCTGACCATGGCCCGTCCCGCCCGCCACAACGCCGAGTATTTCTCCCACACCGCCAACCTGCGCAACGACCGGCGCATCAAGGCCATCCGCACCCAGTGCGGAGCCACCGGTTACGGCGTGCTCGTGATGCTACTCGAAGCCCTCACCGATGCCAACCACACCCAGCTCGACACCGAGGAACTGGAGCTGGAGCTACTCGCCGGCGACTTCGGAGTTTCTGTCACAGAAATCCACAGCCTGCTACAGATTGGCGAAAAGGTGGGGTTTTTCGCCCGAAACACCGCTGGTTTCCTTATCTGCCCCGACCTCAACGACTGGCTGGCCGAGGTGTTTGAGAAGCGTAACCGCGCCAGAAACGCAGCAAAACCACCTAAGTCCGGGGTTTCTGTCACAGAAACCCCGGTAACTGTGACAGAAAACCCACAGAGTAAAGTAAAGGAAAGTAAAGAATTACCTAACGGTAATTCTGAAAGTAAAACACCCCCTACCCCCGGGGTGGGCGTCTTTCAAAAAAAAATAGGGGTGCCGGTTTCCGAAGTTGAGCCCTGGGCCGACGCGCCGAGCGAAAGCCCCCCCGTTGCACCGCCCCCCCCGGCCTGGCTGGAAGAGGCCCGGGAGCTGGCCGCCGGCATGTACGGCTTCTGGGCCCTCACCCACCTGCAGGCCGACGCCCAGCGCCGGGTGCTGGAGTTCGTGCAGGGCCGCTACGCCGCCGGCGCGGGGCCCCAGCTCGCTGAGCAGTTCGTGGCCTACCGCGCCTTCAAAACCGAATCGCAGGAGCGGGCCCACAGCTGGAAAAACTGGATTGCCGCGCCCGGCGACGGGCAGCTCCCGGGCTGGCAGGAAGCCAACTGGCCCGACAAACTCACGACTTACCGCAAAACGACCCATGAAAAAGGCACTCCAACGCGTCGCAGCCCTGTCGGCGCAGATGCAAGTCAACGGCACCACCTCCCGGCCGTCGTCTCCTTCGCCGGTGATGCGGCTTAGCACCGGCGGGGCCCGGTTCACGCTTCCCGCCCCGGAGACTTTCCAGCCCACCGACATCCGCGAGCTCTCGCTCACCGACGCCGAGCAGGGCCTGGTGCTGGCCCAGGCCCGCAAGGACAAGTACACGGCGGCCCACGAGCAGTGGTACCGCTGGAAAATCACCCAGCAGGAGCAGCCCCAGGCCTTCACCTTCGAGCAAATCGGCGCCTGGTTCCAGGCCGAGGCGCGCCGCCGCCTGGGCCGCGACTTCGTCATCGACGAGGCCAACCGCCGCATCGTGCGCCTGCTCTGCCTCTACTTCGCCGAGGACCCCCGCTTCGAGTCGGAGGGCGGCGGGCGCCTGGACAAGGGCCTGCTGCTGCGCGGCGGCGTGGGCTGCGGCAAAACCACGCTGCTCACCATCTTCAGCCACAACCCGCGCCTGCCCTTCCTGGTGAAGCCCTGCCGGGAGCTCGTGGGCGAGTACACCGAGCAGGGGCTGCCGGGCCAGCCCGCCGGCGGCGAAGATGCGCTGGCCATCTACACCAAGCTCATCCCCCGGATGAAGGGCAACGACGCGGCCTACAACTACCGGCCCGACATCGGCCTGGCCCTCGACGACATCGGTACCGAGGACTGGACGGCCCGGCACTTCGGCCGCCAGCTCAGCGTGGTCGAGCACGTGCTGGGCTACCGCGACGACGCCGTGGTGGCCGGGGACATGCCCCGCTGGGCCACGCACGCCACCACCAACCTGCCCTTCGACGACGTGCACGACGCGCAGGGCCAGCTAGTGCTGCGCGGCATCGGTCACACCTACGGGGCCCGGGTCCGCTCCCGGATGCGGGGCCTTTTCAACGTGCTCACTTTCCCCGAAACCGCGCCCGACCGCCGGGCCTAAGCCAGCATTTCCATGGAAACTACCCCTGAACCCACTGCCGCCCCCGAACCCGTCTTCAAACTGACGCGCCTCGTGGCCACCTACTACCAAGAGCCCGACGAGCTAGACAGCAACCAGTCCACCGACCAGCGGCTCACCGTGGGCTTTGAGAACATGTACCTGCAAGGAGGCCCCGAGCCCTACGTGTGGCTTAAAACCAAGCGCTGGGCCACCACAGCCGACGAGCTGGCCGCTTTGCTGGCCGACTTCGCCACCCGGGCCCCCGAGCTGGCCAACCCGCCCGCCCTTCCGGTACCGTCCCACGCCGGCCGCGAAGCTGAAGCCGTCAAACCGCAGCTGATGCACCAAATACGTCCCCGCGAGTCTGACCCTGAATTCTGATGCGCACGCCTCCCGAATACCTCGCCGCTGCACTGGCGCAGCAAGAAGCTGCCCGCCTGCTGGAGGGCGGGGCCCCGCTGGCCACCGACGCGCCCGACACCCCGCTCGTGCCCCGGGCCACCGCCGAGGCCGCCGTGGCGCTAGCCCTGGCCGATGCCGAGCGGTACCGCCAGCTGCTCGTGGGCGCCGCGCTTAGGTCAAAACCTGCGCCCGCCTGCCTGGGTGATTGTGCTACTTGCCCGACTCGTGCCTGATGGCCCTGCGCACCGCCTCTCGTGTCGATGGCAACCAGCCCCGGATAGTCAGCGCCCTGCGCCAAATCGGGGCCAGCGTGCTGCACGTGCACCAGCTCAAGAACTGCTTCGACCTGCTCGTGGGCTACCGCGGCCGCACGTTCATCATCGAAGTAAAGGACCCCGCCCAACCGCCCAGCGCCCGCCAGCTCACGCCTGGCGAGGAAGAGTTCCGCCGCACCTGGCGCGGCTCCCCTTACCACATCGTGGAAACCGTCGACCAGGCCCTGGCCATCATCACCCAGCCATAAAAAAATATCGTTCGGCTTGTTTACGCATCTTGGCCAGACAGCTTTTGGGCTAGTGGCAATGCTTGAACAAGCCGAACGACGTGCTTTTCCCTTATTGATTGTCTATACACGCTGGTCAAGGCCTCCTAGCAATCTCATTGAAGCTAAGTGCCTCAGCCCTCCTATTAGCTACAGCTAATATATGTTAGTGAGTTGTTGTTATTGAGTTCAACCCGGAGCCAATGCCCAGGGAATTGAGTTTGCTCTATCGACAGACTCACGCCGCCCCGTAAATCCTTCATCAAGCGTAAGAATGCCTGCTGATTCACCGCTACGCTGTTGTTGACGTTGATGCCATAGCTGACATATAAGTTTTGTAAGTCGGCCCGCTTGGCAGGGGTCGTTAAGTAGCGGTCACCAAACACGGAAAAGAAGTAAGCGTCGGATGCTACAAGGGAATACACTGGCCCGGCTGCTGTATAGATTTCGAAATTAAAGTAGCTTGGTACCTTGGCCCCCGGCAAGGTAAATCTGGCCGTATAATAATTGTACAAATCCGTCACGGTGTAAATGGAAAGCATACCCGCCGTATGGGTGCTCATTATGCCATCTAACGGAGCAGGTTGGGTGGTATTGGGATAATAGGGATAGCTAATGGCCACTTCAGGCTGATTAGGTCCGGGAGATAGTTCAGACGCCGCCGGAGTGGGATTGCCGCCAGACACGTCATAAGAATACGCGTAACCGGAGGTTTGTGATTGACTTACTCTGCTGCGCAGTTGGTTGGCCAAAGTCCTGTGCAGCGGTATCGACATATAACCATTGGCATTACAAACCACGTCTGCCTGAGTGTCGCCGGGCTCCCCACCAGGGTCACTGGGAGGTGTATCGATGCCGCCGCCGCCGCCGCCGTCATTGCCGTCTACGCAAACCCGGCCGAGGTTTTGTTCCGAAACGATATGCCCCTGGGGATCATAAGTCGTTTTGATTACATTCCAGCACTCGTCAGCAACCAGATTAGTGGCGACTGCCGAAGCGGGTTTTTTGCCTTGCGCGGGTTCTGGCGCTGCCTTCGAACAGGCTTGTAAGCCAGCTCCAGCCATGGTTAGCCCACCTAACAGCAGGCAGCTGTAATAGAATGATTTTGACATGTGTGAAGAGGAAGTAAGTGAGCTGTAATTATAGTTAAGAATGTGATTACAGAAATGTTAATTTATTTAAGCAGTAAACAATTGTGCTTATTTTACGCATTATATCGGTGTACACTTCTGTACATTTCACTCCCGCGCATGTTCACCCCCGGCAAAAAGCCCAAGCCCAAACGTCTGACGCCGAAGCAGCTGCGCTTCGTCGAGGAATACTGCGTGGATTGGAACGGCACGAAAGCCGCTGAGCGGGCCGGTTTTTCCCCGAAATCGGCCCGCCAGCAGGCCGCCAACATGCTGGCTGAGGAGCACATTCAGGGGGCCGTAGCCAAGCGCATGGAGGGCTTCTCGATGTCAGCGGCCGAGGCCATCGCCAAGCTCGCCGACTGGGGCCGCGGCACCGTGGGGCGCTTTCTGAAGGTGAACGAGGACGGCGTGGCCACCATCAACCTGGCGCACGTCGAGGCGAAGGAGTACCTGCACCTGCTCAAGAAGGTGAAGCAGAAGCGCCACATCACGCGCACCGACAACGGCGAGTTCGAGGACATCACCACCGAGATCGAGCTGCACGACGCCAAGGACGCCGTCGACAAGATTCTCAAGCTGCACGGCCGCTACGCGCCCCAGAAGTACGACCACACCACCAACGGCAAGGACCTGCCCAGTGGGCCCCCGCCCAACATCTACATGCCCGACAATGGCCGGTAGCGCGCGCATCGCAAAGCCGCGCAACAAGGTGGCCGCCGACCGCGCCCCGGGCGTCTACCCGCAGCCCGGGTTTCAGCTGGCCGCCTTGAGCACGTCGGCCGATATCGCCATCATTGGCGGCGGGGCCGGCGGGGGCAAGACCTACACGCTGCTCATGGAGGGCAGCCGCCACCAGTACAACCCGGACTTCGGGGCCGTCATCTTCCGGCGCACCTACCCGCAGATCGTGAGCGAGGGCGGCCTCTGGGACACGGCCAAGGCCCTGTACCCGCTCGTGGGCGCCGTGCCCCGCGAGAACCAGATGGACTGGAAGTTTCCTTCGGGTGCCGCCGTCTCGTTTCGCCACCTCCAGTACGAGCGCAACGTGCTCGACTGGCAGGGCTCGCAGGTCCCCCTGCTCATCTTCGACGAGCTCACCCATTTCACCAAGTACCAGTTCTGGTACATGCTCAGCCGCAACCGCTCCACGTGCGGCGTGCGGCCTTACGTGCGGGCCAGTTGCAACCCCGACCCCGACTCCTGGGTGGCCGAGCTCATCGGCTGGTACATCGGCGAGGACGGCTTCCCCATCCCGGCGCGCGCCGGTGTGCTGCGCTGGTTCACGCGTGATGGGGAAACGATGGTCTGGGGCGATACGCCCGAGGAGGTGATTGCCAAGGCCCCCCACCTGTTTGCGGGGGCCCTGGCCGGTGTGCGTCCCAAAAGCTTCACCTTCATTCCAGGCAGCATCTACGAGAACAAGAAGCTACTCGACGTAAACCCCGAGTACCTGGGCAACCTGATGGCCCAGGACCCCGAAACCCGGGCCCAGCTGCTGGAGGGCAACTGGAAGGTGAAGGTGGACGGGCTGGCCTTGTTCGAGCACCAGCGGCTCTACGACCTGTTCAGCAACCACCTGGCGGTGGAACGCGAACCCCTGCGCTGCATCACGTGCGACCCGGCCGGCTTCGGGCGCGACATGTGCGTCATCATGGTGTGGGTGGGCTACGAGTGCGTGGCCGGGGCCGTGCTGCGCAAGTCAGACAACCAGCTGGTGCACGCCGGCATCGAACTCCTGCGCAAGGCCTGGCGCGTGGCGGCCAGCGACACGCTCGTGGACCAGGACGGGCTGGGCGGGGGCGTGGTGAAACTCGGCGGCTACGCTGGCTTCAGCGGCGGCGCGCAGGCCCTGGCCGAGCCCGAGACGGGCATCCGGGAGGCTTACAAAAACCTGAAGACGCAGTGCTTCTACCGCTACGCCCAACTGGTCAACTCGGCCCTGACCACGTTCACCGTCACTACCGACAACTGGACCATCGACGGCAAGCGCGGCACCAAGCTCATGCTCGGCGGCAAGGAGGTGGATATCCGCGACCTGATCCGCGCCGACCTCAAGGCCATCAAGCGGGCCAAAGCCGACGCGGAGGGCAAGAAACACATCAACACGAAGGAGGAGCAGAAAATCCTGCTCG
Organism: Hymenobacter nivis; assembly: GCF_006439025.1. GTDB lineage: Bacteria > Bacteroidota > Bacteroidia > Cytophagales > Hymenobacteraceae > Hymenobacter > Hymenobacter nivis_A. The sequence goes on along the minus strand of NZ_RCYZ01000004.1, from coordinate 398,024 downwards.
GTGGCCGCTCGCCCGACTTCGGCGACTGCGCCTCGCAGCGCGCCTGGTTCGACGTGCGGCCCCGGCCCGCCAAGCCCTGGTTCTTAAAAAGGGTGAATTGACCCTTAACGATTAAAAGTGCAGCCAAACAGCTGGGAATTACGCCGTAATATTACTTGGTCATTTACCTTATACTGCCAAGCCATGAAAGAAATGAAGATTTCTATTGAGGAGCAAAGTAAAGTGTTTAAAAAGCACCTTAAAGAACCGGATAACGAACGCATCATTTTTTCGGCAGCATTCGGCGCTGGTAAAACCTATTTTTTAGATGAGTTTTTTCGCTCAAATACGGAAAAGTATTTGAGAATTAAATTAACACCTGTTAATTACTCTGTTGCGAGCAATGAAGATATTTTCAAACTAATAAAGTTTGACATTCTTTTTGAGTTACTTGCGAGCCACGGTGTTGAACAACCAGGAAAAATTAGAATCCGCCCAGATATTTACTATGGCCTTAAGTTATCAGGCAAGATTGATAGCTTTTTCACGAGTATCACTTCGTTTTTTGGTGCCCTAAATAAAGACAATAGCGAAGCTATTTCAGTAATTAGTGCTCTAGCAGTAATCTATTCTCAAGTTGCTGAGTTTACTGCTAATGGCACTGAGATACCAGAGAACCCTGAGGCAACTGCTTTCCTTAAGACAATGATGGAAAGTTATTATAAGGAGGCTGATGACGTAACAAGATTGATTGAATCCGTTTTAGACCAGCTAACCAGCGATGATGATGGGAAACAGACACTCAAAAAAGTGTTAATAATTGACGATTTAGACAGACTTGATCCTGAGCATATTTTCCGGCTATTCAACGTTTTCAGTGCACATTTCGACTATAATAAATCAGATCGAAACAAATTTGGTTTTGACAAAGTAATTTTCGTCTGTGACATTCAAAATATCAGAAATATATTTCATAGCCGATACGGAGCCGAAACAGATTTTTCTGGCTATATAGACAAATTCTTCAGTCAGGAAATTTTCTATTTTAATAATGAGCAAGCAATTAAAAAATGTGTTAATTATTTATTAAATCAAATTAAAATAGAAAATAGAAACGAGACTGCGGAAATATATTTATCAACTAATATTTTACAAGGAGCTAATCACACAGAGAAATGGATAGTTTACTGGGTTTTATTTGAGCTAATAGTTTCTGGTGCATTAAAGCCCCGTCGTATTTATAGTCCACACAAAGCATGGACTTTCCCGACAGACACTATCAACATTAAAACAAAACAGCAGTATCCAAAAGAAATACCCATTTATACTGTTCCCACAATAGCATCCATTCAATTACTTAGTTCAATCTTAGGTGGCGGCGAACAGTTATTACGCGCAGTTAAGCACGCAGCTGGACAACCCAGAAGCATCGAATACGATAACATAACCGACTCAAGCTTCACTAAACGATTAGTTGCCAGCTTAATGATTGTTGATTACCATAATCATAAGTTTGATATTAGCGAAGAGTTTGGCAGGTCTAAAGAGTTTTTTTATACTCATCCCGACGGAAGAACCATTGGGTATCGCCTGGGTCTAGATACAGGTCAGCGTGAGTTATATCGTACTACTGCGTTGGAAAATAGCCAAGATATTCCATTTTTCGAACTATTGCCTATCATGGTGCAAAAGCTTCTTGCTGATAAAAGAATCCAATAATCTACTCTAATTTTCTTATCTCTTTCCACAGACCCGCTGGTTGTCCCAGCGGGTTTTTTTACGGGCCTGGCTATTGAAGCACTGCTAATGGCTTGCGCAAATCCATTATAATTGTGCTTACTTTACGCTCTAATTACGGCAGCTAAGGGACGGCGGCCGGGCTCATTCCCCTCTCTCCACCCCCTATCCCTGCTACGATGGCTTCTTGCACTCGCTCCGCCTCCCTTGCCGCCATTGCCAAAGTGCTCTGCGCGGTCCACTTCGACCAGATTGCGGCCCTAGCGCTGCAGCGCACCCAGGCCACCCCCAGCTTCGCCACCGAGGCGGAAATCAAGACCCTGGCCGCTTGGACCCCGTTGCTCACGGCTGCGGGCAACACCAAGGTGGTGAAAACCCCTGAGTTCGCCGACTTCACCGTGCCCGGCTCGGAGCCCCAGTTCGAGGGCCAGAACACCAACGCCACCATCGGCGGCCTGGGCTACTTCGCCGGTCTCAACGCCGTGCAGCCCAAGGGCAACTTCTACGGCCTGCCCTCGGACGTGCGCACCCAGCTCAGCCTGCTCCAGGACGAGAGCGCCCCCGGCCTCGACCCGGGCCTGACGGCCTACTTCCTGCTCACCGACGGCCGCATCGTCTACAGCAAGGACCCCACCACGGGCAACATCGGCGGCATTCCCATCACCAACTTCTACGTGGGCAGCCTCGATTTGGGCGGACTCAGGGCCCTCAACAAGAACGGCTTCGGCTTCTCGCTGGCCGGTGACTGGGACAAGAACATCCAGGTGGTGCAGCCCAGCTTCAATGCGCGCCAGGCCCTGGCTGGCGTCTAGGGGCCCGTCTAAATCTTCCCATTCGTCACCCTTTTAGACGTCCCCTGATGGCTAGTACGAAAACCGCTGCGGCTGCTGCCGCTGAAGCCACGCCCGACGTGGTGTACCTCAAATGCGAGAAGCTGGGCGAGAAAGCCCGGCCGTTCGCTCCCGCCCACGCCAAGGCGCTACTCCAGCTGCAGGCCGACCGCGGCCTCTCGGACTGGCAGCCGGCCGACGCCGCCGACGTTCCCACCGCTACCGAATAGTGCTGCTTCTCCGGCTCCTGCTTACCGCTCACATGCTGCTGCAACCCACGCAAATCCAAACCCTGCTCAAAAGCCCCGCCAGCGCTGCCGCGCTCCAGGCGGCCCGCGAGCACGAGGACCGGATCCGGCTGCACGCCGACCCCCGCGTTGCCGCGGCGGGTCGGCTCAACGCGCCCGGCATGGCCCAGCTGCTGGAGCTGCCCAAAGCGGTACTGCCGAAGGAGAAGTTCGACAAGCTCTGCGCCTTCATTCCCTCGCCCCTGCCCACGGCCAAAATCGTGGGCCAGGTGTTCGACGGCCTCTCGCGCCTGTTCGAAGCGCAGGACGGGGCCGTGACGCTCGACATGGCCAGCGCCGAGCTGGAGACGGATTTCGAGACGTTCCGCGGCGCGCAGCAGGAAGAAACCTTCTGGTCGCAGAAGGCCTTCCGCGCCGCGCGCCGGGCCCCGCACTCGGTGCTGGTGGTGGACATGGCCGCCGAGCAGCGCACGCCGCGGCCCGAGCCCTACGTGTTCCTGCTGCCCATCGAGCGCGTGGTGGACCTGGTGCTCAAGCCCGACGCCAGCTGCGAGTACCTGCTCTTCAAGCTGCCCAGCCGCCTCGACGCGCTGGGCAAAGTGGTGGAGCGCCGCGCCGTTTACGACGACGCGGCCTACCGCATTTTCGAGAAGCCTGAGGCCGCCACCGAGTGGCCCGTGGAGCCGGTGCTCGACAATCCGCACGCGCTGGGCTACTGCCCGGCGCGCCTGCTCTGGAGTGAGGCGCTACTCGACGAAACCACCCTCGACCGCCGCAGCCCGCTCAGCGCGCAGCTCGGCGACCTCGACGCCTACGTGCTCTGGCACGCCTGCATCGAGTACTTCAAAATGTACGGCATGTTCCCACCGCTCTGGAGCATCGAGGAGCAGTGCGACTACACGCCCGCCGACGGCGAGGCCTGCCAGGGCGGCATCGTGCAGGTGCTCACCGGCTACAACGACGGCCATCCTGCCTACAAAGCGCAGCCCTGCCCGGCCTGCGCCCTGAACAAGTACCTGGGCCCCGGCACCCACGTCACGGTGCCCAGCCCCACCAAGGAAACCGGCGACACGCGCGAGCCGCTGGGCTTCGTGAACGTGCCGGTGGAGGCGCTCAAGAACGCCGCGGCCACCCAGCAGGCCGCCCGGGCCGACATCCTGCTCTCCTGCCTCGGCGCTGATGGCGAAGCCACCACGGCCCAGCCCCGCAACGAGCTGGACGTGCAGGCCGGCTTCGAGAGCCGCCAGGACGTGCTGGTACGCGTGAAGAAGAACTTCGAAAGCGCCGAGGAGTGGGTGCTCAAAACCAAGGGCCTGCTGCGCTACGGGGCCCCGGCCTTCCGCGGCGTGAGCGTGAGCCGCGGCGAGGAGTTTTACCTGCAGACGCCCGAGCAGCTCAGCGGCCAGCTCGAATCGGCCCGCAAGTCTGGGGCCCCGGTGTTCGTGCTGAGCGACTTGCAGGAAAAGCAGTTTTTCACCCAGTACCGCAACAACCCGCCCAAGCTCGACCGGGTGCGCATCCTCTCCGACCTGGAGCCCTGGGCCCAGTACTCGGTGGAGCAGATCACCACCATGATCGCCGCCTCGCTCACGCAGGGCGCCTCTTACCTGCTGCAAGTGTACCCCACGGAGCGGCTGGCGCTCAAAGCCGATTTCCCGCGCTACGTGGCCCGGTTTGAATCTGAGCAGGCGGATGTGCGCCTGTTCGCTGCCCTGCAGCCTTACCACATCAAGCTTCAACTCATTTTAACTACGCTTCTCTCGTATGTCCAGCCCCCAACCTCACCGGCCGGTTAAGTCTGCCGACCTCGACACCCTTAAGCAGCAGCAACTCGACGCCACCCTAAGTGACGACGGCCGCGGCGACATTGAACACGTGGCCGGCAACACAGCCGAAGGCCAGAAGGCCGACTACCAGCTGCCCGCTACCGAGCAGCACCTGCTGCACGTGGAGCTGGCCACCTTCACCCGCAAGGTCGGCACGCGTGATTTCGACCGCGCCGCCAAGGTGGTGCAGCTCAGCCCCGCCGAGTTCGAGCGCATGGAGAAGAACGACTCCTTTGCCGAATACCAGGGCGAAGACGGCGAGGTGAACATCCTGCACGACCCGCGCAGCAAGGCCCGCCAGAAAGCCGACCAAACCGGCGACGCCCCCACCGGCAGCCCGGCCGAGGCCAACAAGCCCCTCACCTCGCTCCAGGACGCGCAGATGCGCTACAAGGAGCTGACCAAGCAGGACGCGCCGACCAACGTGTCGTTCGAGGAGTTGGTGGCCCTCATCGCCCCACTCGAAGCCAAGCTGAAGGCCGAGGCCAGCACCACCGGGCTAACGGGTACGGCTGACAACCCGGCCCGCGTGCTGCGCACCAAAGCCGACTACCAGGCCCGCTACAAGGAGCTGGCCGGCGAGGAGGCCCCGGCCGAGAAAACCATCGAGGAGCTGAAGCAGGCCATCGCCCACTTCGAAGCTAACCCCAAGTAACCCCCCTGCGGCTCCGCCGCCTCCCGAGTGCTCCGGTCGGCTGACGAGTCGGCCGGAGCCAGCTCGATACCCCAAGCCTGCTCACTTTTCCTTTTAGCCACCACCCGATGAAGACGTTCCTACTCGCTGGCCTTGCCCTGCTGCTGGCTACCCCTCCCCCTGCTTTTTCTCATCCTTCCACTTCTAATACCCCACTGAACGGGACTCAGATGGCCATTTCCGACAAAACTTTTGAAGCCGCCGAACTCGATGACGCCCTCACTGCCAACCCGGCGTTGAAGGAGCACGTGCTGGCTTCGATCAAAAAACTGGGCTACACGCCCTACACCACCACCGAGTTCGACGCCGCCATCGGCACGAAAATCGGCGAGAAAACCAGCGAGCTCTACACCGGGCTCGACAACGACATCTTCTCGGCCAGCGGCATCGCCAAGGAGGGTACTGAAAAGACCTACGATTACGCCAAGCGCGTGATTGGCGGCCTCAAATCAGCCCCCACGGCGCTGCAAACCGAGATTGCCGACCTTAAGCGCACCATTGCCAACGGCAGCGGCGACGCCACGATGAAGGCCCAGCTCGAAGCCCTGCAAACCAAGGAAGCCGAAACGGCGCAGAAGCTGGAGGATGCCGGCACCAAGCTGTTCCAAAAGGACGTGCTGCTCGACGTGCGCGAGGGCCTACGCGACTTGAAGTACGACCCCAACGTGAAGGAGTCGGTGCGCAAGGTGCTCGTGGACAGCGCCACCGCGGCCATTGTGGGCCGGGCCAAGGTGCAGAAGAACGCCGACAACACCGAGCAAATCGTGTACGTGCAGGAGGGCAAGACCATGCTCACGGACAAGAACGTGCCCGCTGATGCTGCCTATATCCTGCGTGACATGCTCAAGGACGTGCTCGATGCTGGCCACCAGGGCGCCGGCGGTGGCGCGGGCCGCGACGATAAGGCCCCCGAAGTGGACGCCAGCGGCAACGTGAAGGCGCCCACGGCCCGGCCGGCCGACAAGAAAACCCGCGACGCCGTGCGCCTCTGGCTGCTGGAGCTGGGCCTCAAGCAAGGCACTGCGGCCTTCAGCGAGGCTTACGCCACCCACAGCAAGGGCCTGCCAGCTCGCTAATGCCCGGCGGGGCGGCCCCACGAGACGGAGCCGCCCCGCCATGTTACGCTTACCCGAGTGATTAAGGGACGATTACTCCACTACTGCCAACCACCCACTTTATCATTTCTCCCTTAGTTCGCCATGAATAATCTCCTGGAAACCTTGATGCTGGACATTCGCTCCAACGGCATCGAGAGCCTGAGCCGCAACGAAAGCCGCCCGAGCATGACCGGCGCCCTCGACCTGTTTAACAAGCAGACGGCGGGTGACAACACCATCCTCACCCCCGACCTGAAGGCCAAGCTCGACGCCTCGTTTGGGCAGGTGGTGAAGGCCTCGGTCATCAACTACGACAACCCCACCATCAGCAACGTGCGCACCTGCGCCGTGCAGGTGGGCGGCGTCACCACCAAGCTCGTGCCCTTCACGTTCTTCACCGTTGCCTTCGGCTTTCCGATGGTGCCGGCGCAGTACGTCAACAACGACGTGGGCTACGAGACGGTGTTCATGCGCCAGCTCAAGGACCGCATCATCAAAACGCAGGCGCTGCTCGACACCAAGTGCATCGACTTTGCCAACGTGAACAAGAACAAGTTCTTCCCGGCCGAGATGCTGGCCTACTACTCCCAGGTGGCCAGCGCCATGCAGGTACCACTGCAAACCGATGCCAACGGCCAGCAGAACTGGAACGGGCTCTTCAACTTCCTGCAGTCCATTCTGGTGCAGCAGGACTTCACGGGCTCGCCCGACATCCTGACCAACCCGCGCGGTATGGCCGACGTGCGCCAGCGCCTGAGCCAGGGCGCCCAGAACGCCGTGAACAGCGCCTGGGAGGTGCCCGGTACCGGTAACTTCTTCCAGTCGCCCCGCGTGCTCAACTCGGGCCCCGGCGTGGCCGCCACCGACTACGCCATCCTGCCGGGCTCGGTGGCCATCACCAACCGCCTAGATCCGGACTGCTTGATGGCCGACAACTACATCGGCTCGAAGGAGAACCCGGTAAGCGAGTGGACGAAAGTGCCCCTGCCCGAGCTGGGCGATTATGGCCTCTACTACCAGTCGGCCTGTTCCGACCAGTCGGCCGCGCTGGCCGCCCAGCGCCTCGAAGGCCTCACCCGCACCCGCATCGAGAGCTTCGAGTGGAGCGCTGACTACTGCATTTTCGGCGCTTACAACAGCGACCCGATCACGCGCTACCAGCCCATCCAGAAGTTCGAGCTGCTCGCCGCGTAGGCTGCATAGTTCCGCAACCGAGGGGCCGGCCATCTGGCCGGCCCCTTTTGCTTTTCATCCCCTCGTCCATGTACACCCTCGCCCCCCTCGTGGCCTGCCTGGCCCCGCTGCTCTGGTTCCGCCAAGCCCCCGAAGGCTCGCCCGACGAGCCGCAGCTGGCCGCGGGCCTGCTCCAGCCGGAAGACCCCGCCGCCGGCGCCGGCCCGGTGGCCGTGCAGGAGCTGCACCCGCTGCTCACGCTGCGCCACATCTACCAGTCGGCCCCGGACCTGAGCGCCCTCGCCGTGGGGGCCCCGTACCTGGGCAGCTACCCGGTGCTGCAGCTGCGCGGCGGGCGCGCCCCAACAGTGGCTGGGGCCCCCGAGCCGAACTCGGCCGGGGCCCTGTTCAGCGCCTACCTCGACCGCACCCGCACGGCGGCCGTGGCCAAGGTGCTGGCCGCCTTCACCAGCCGCAAGAAGCTGGCGGGCGCGGGGCGCACCATCATGGCCGACGTCAAGCTCACGGGCCAGAGCGGCGAGTACCGGCGCAAGGTTATCAAGCAGGGCCGCTTCGTGGGCCTGGCCCTGCGCAGCGCCGGCACCCGCGACGTGGCGCTCAGCATCACCGGCCTGGGCACCCAGTTCTCGGACCTGAACCCCAGTTTCCGGCTCTACCTCTACCATTCCAGCCAGCCCACCGAGCCCCTGGCCACCTACGAGGTACCGCGCACGAGCCGCGTGTACTTCGAGTGGACGCCGTTGGCCATCACCCTGCCGGCGGGGCCCACCGGCGGCGAGTACCGCCTGGGCTACTTCGAGGACGACCTGGTGGGCCAGGCCGTGGACCTGCAGCACGACTTCAGCAGCCGCCCCGGCACCGGGGGCTGCTGCGGCAGCGATTACCTGCTCTTCGATGCCTACGCGCCCCACGTGCAGGTGCGCGCCTTCACGGCCACCGCCGAGGCCGGTACCGACGTGCTGCCCGGCGACGGGAAGCCTACCTACGTGACGGGCTCCAACTTCGGGCTGAACCTGCAGCTCTCGGCCGTGTGCGACCTGAGCGACTACTTCTGCCGGTACCGCGGGCTGTTCCTCGAAGCGTTGCAGCTCCAGCTGGCCGTGGACCTACTGAACCAGATGGCCTATTCGACCCGCAACAACGGCGTGAAGCAGGACGTGCAGGCGCTGGCCCTGGTGGCCCTCAACAACCGCCCCGACGCCCAGCCCGGCCTGCTCAGCCAGCTGGATGCGGCGCTCGGGGCCCTCGACGTGGATTTGTCGGGCGTGTCGACGACGTGCCTGCCGTGCACCAAACCCAAGGGCAACCGAGTGGGGGCCATTTAATCATGAGCCTCGCCCGCCTCGATGCCATCGCCGCCGCCCTGAAGGCCCTGCCCCGGCTGCTGAGCGCCGCCACCGTGCAGGTGGTGAGCGACAACACCGGCGTGCTGGAGCTCGATAACATCCACCAGCTGGAGGAAGGCCTCGACGCGGACGGGCGCGACATCACGCCCGAATACACGCCCTTCACGGTGGAGCTGAAGCAGGAAAAAGGGCAGCCCAGCGACCGCGTAACTTTGAAAGACTCGGGCGAATTCTACCGCGGCCTGGTGGCCCGGGTGCGGGGCCCTGAGCTGGAAATGGTCGGTACCGATGAGAAAACCGCGGAGTTGCAGCAGAAGTACGGCGACGCCGTGGTGGGCCTCAGCGACGAGAGCCTCGATGACTTCCGTGAGACCTACGTGCGGCCTGAATTGGAATACAAAACCCGCGAAATCCTGGGACTATGAAAGAGAACCCACTATCCACGTTCAAAGAATTGGACGCTGGCACGCTGTTCACAGCCGTCAACTTCTGGGAAGAAACCGACGACACTACCTCCCAGAAGTACGTGCGCCAGATGACGGGCACCTGGGCATGGGAAGACGTGAAGTCAGTGCTCACGATGATGGAGCCCAGCACGTTCGACGAAGTGCCGGGCCCCAAGTGCAGTCTCTGCTGGAACGACGGCTTCATCCACCTCATCGCCGATTACCAGGAGGTGCTCACCGCCTACCGCCGCTGGCGCCTGCGCTACAAACGGGCCCTGCCCATGTACCACCCCACTGTTCAGTAACATGGTATCCTACGCCCAACCCGAAGCCCCCACGCTGCCCGCCCCGGTCGGCCTCGATGCCGAAATCCAGCGCCTACAGCTACTGCTGGCCGCCGAGCTTTCCTGGCTCCAAGTGAGCTACGGCAAGGCCTACCGCGGCTCCCGGAAGGCCCCCGGCGGCAAGGTGCAGTACTTCCCGGAGGTGTACGCCGGCAAGCGTGAGTACCGCGACGTGCTACCCAACGACAACGTGGCCGCTCAGTCGTTCTTCTACCCCACGGGGCCCCAGGCCAACCCCAACCGCGAGCCGCTGCCCGGCACGCTGAGCCTACAGCAGCCGGTGGACCTGATCGTGTGGGGCAACCTGGAGGCCATAGACCCCACCAAAACGTGGCGCTACGAGGCCGAGTTGGTGGTGGATGTGGTGCGCGTGCTCAACGAGGACGGCCGGGCCCGCATCGTGCGCGTCGTCACGCAGGCCGAGGAGGTGTTCCGCGGCTTCTCGCCCGAACTGCTGCCGGCCCACCAGCTGCGCCAGCCCTGGGCCGGGTTTCGGGTGCAGATGGAGCTGAACGTGGGGAACGTGTTGTGCTGAACCTAACTTAGAATACCTATTTGTTCTACCAAACCTCCGCTTTAAAACCGTCTTTATCAGGGAGAGGCTTAGCATTTAACGCCAAAAGTAATTCAGCTAAAAGTTTTTCGTACTCCTGCTCTTGGTTTACAAAATTGTATACAATCGGCTGATTATCATTTGCTAAGAAAATCTTAATCGACTGTTCTTTATCTGTTCCATCATAAACACTGATGTATTGAATTCTCTCAGTATTGACAATAAATGTGTCAAGAGATTCCGGCGAAGTTTTCGGTAAGGCAAAGAAGGCCATTTCAATACTTTTTAAGGTGAGCTGCCAAGTTACACTATCAACGTATTTTACCCGACATGCTACTGAACCTGCTCGCCCTCATCCTACTCGCCGGCCTCACCGCCGCCTCGCTGCTGGTGTGCCTGGCCAAGTGGAAGGTGCTCCAGGCCTGGGAGGTGCACCGCCCCGCTTGGCTGATGAAGCGCTGTGACTTCTGCGCCGGCTACTGGCTGGGCGTGCTGCTGCTGGCTGGGGCTCTGGGGCTGTGGTGCCGCGTGAATGCCTTGCCGACGTGGTGGATTGCGGGGGCCCTGCCGCTGGGGCTGCCGGCGGCCGCGGTGTGCCGGGTGGTAGTTGGGCAACTTATGTAAAGCAATGTTATTGCCTTACAAAAACGGTCTTGCCAGTAGTAGCAAGACCGTTTTTGTGGGTTTATTTCTATTATTAGTTATTAATTGCGTTCTTCGACCGACTACTCATCCTTGATGAAAGCCAAAAATCGACAAGTTGTCAGTAGCTTTAGTCCATATTTCTAAATTGTTTGCGCTTTTATCAGCCAAATACAAGAAATAATACTGGGATAACATCATACTAAATATAAAAAATTTAGCCAAAACTCATGGATGCTAAACTTGAAATGTCAAATCTTATCACTCCGATAATCAGCGCATTTGGTGCGCTTAACGATGAATGGAGTGAATTTATTGAAAAGGGATTGTCAGAATATATTTACTCACAAACTGATAAGTATTATTATACAAATACGTTTATTCATAGAAGTGAAAAGGTTAAATTTAGAGACATTTATTATCCAATAAAAGCGCAATATGGCAAACTAATAACAGACTTTTCTGATCTTAACAGCGTATTAGATGAATACAAATACATCACTATTATAGGTTCAGCGGGTAGCGGCAAAACTACATTGATTAAATATATATTTCTAAATTCTATTAGTCAAAAAACACGTATTCCAATTCTTATAGAATTAAGAAACCTGAATGGTTATCAGGGTAATTTTGAGAAACTTATTGCTGAAAAAGTTCTTGATTCTCGACTAAAGCCTAATAGTAGAATATTTAAAAGAACCTTACTAAGCGGTAAATTTTTGTTTTTGTTAGATGGATATGATGAGATATTTTCTGACAAAAAACAAGAAATCAATAGACAGTTAGAAGCATTTGTAGACACATATTCCGCAAATAAATTCATATTAACTACCAGGCCAGGAAGTGGAATTGAAGGCTTTAATAGGTTTCGAAATTTCGATGTTGTTTCACTCAATGCAAATGACATTGTTGGATTTGTTAATAATATTGTTGAAGATGAAGAAAGCAGAGGCAGAATAATTGATATAATCAAGTCTCCTGACAATCCTGACTATTTAGAATTTTTAAGAAATCCTCTGCTTCTTTCTATGTTTATTTTGGCTTTCAAAAGCCATCCTGAAATACCTGGCAGTAAGAGTGCTTTTTATAAAAACGTGTTCGACACTCTTTATTCAAAACACGACAGCATAACTAAAAACAGTTTTCCACGAGAAAAACTAACAAAACTAAAATCCAACGATTTTGAAAAGATCCTGTGCCTATTATCATACTTCACTTTACTTGAAGGCAAATACACCTTTACTTATGAATATCTATTTAGCATATTAGAAAGAGTAGACCAGCATTATAAGTACAATGTTATATTAGATCATTTGATATATGATCTACACACATCGATATCAATTATTATTAGGGATGGGTTCGAATATTCCTTCCCACATAGATCAATGCAAGAATACTTCGCCGCTCTTTTTATTTCTAAGTTAGATTCTGACAAACGTGGGAAAGCATATAATAATTTAGCAATTACACTCGAAAGATTTAGTGAAGACTACAGTTTCACATTTTGGAGTTTATGTTATGAATTAGATGAAATTGTTTTCATTAGAAGTTTTTTAGTACCAAAGCTAAAGTTAATACACAGCGCGCTCAGCGATAAAGAAGGCAGAGACTTAACCAAGGCATATATCTCGTTTGCCAAACCCTATATCTATTCCGACAGAAGAGGAACGACATATATATACGCCATACATCCAAATTCAAGTCTATTGAATTCAGTTCTTGAATTTTGTCACACACAATATCCAATAGATATTTTCGCCTTTTTAAGAACATCAAAACTCGAGTCTCAATTATTTACTCTTGAAAAGGAGCTTGGAGAGAAAATTGATTTTAAAAATCCCTTAGTATTTGACTTAATAGATAAACATAATTTTTCTGATTTGATAAAGATACTACGAAAAGAAATATCTGATAAGATCCAAAAATGGGAAGAATACGTCACTCAACAGAGGCATGACATTGACGATTTACTTTCAATCTAAGCTTATAATATACCGATAAAGATCGACGAATACTTATAAATAATAAAGGTCCTATTGCACACTGCAGTGGGACCTTTATTATTTATAAGTATTCGTCGATCTTTATCGGTGTAAGATTGGAAGTAAATACAGGGCCAGCAGCAGCACGGCGCCGGCGATGGCCAGCCACGTGCGCTCCTGGCCGTTGAAGTCGTTGCGCGCCGTGGTGGTGGGCGACTGGTAGCCGTAGCGGTATTCCTTGCGGGCCGCGGCGAAGGCCTCCCCGTCGCTGAGCAGCTTGGTGGGCGTGGTGCCGGGGGCCCCTTTCCAGTCAATCCAGAGCCGGGTGAAGTTGTAGGCCTCGTCGTGCACCATCGGGAAGAGCAGCGCCGTGGGAATCACCTCAGCCAGCAGCAGCCAGGGCCCGCCCCAGGCGTAGCGGCCCACGGCGGCCGCGCCCACGAGCAGCACGGCCACGCGCTGGTAGCTCATGCCGCCGTGCTCGTTGGAGTCGAAGGCCTCACTGGCCCTGCGCGAATACAGAATCGCCTCCAGCCATCCGCATAGGACGGCAAAAATGGAATATGTGAGCGCTATCATAATTTGTATCGTTGTCCTGAGCGTATCCGCTCGATGGTGCTTTTTGAGACCCCGTAGCGCCCGGCTAGGCGTTGCATATCCCCCAACTTTTCAGGCACGAATGCACGTATTTCGACAGCTTGAGCCGGGCTTATGCTTGAGAGGTAGTGGTTGCTACCGCTCAGCGCTTTTCTGTTCTGATTGGCAGATATCTTGGCCCGCGTTTCATCGGTATGCTTGTGGCCTGTATTGCCACTGCTGGGCGTTGCCCTCATCAGCGCTATGTGCGCTTTACCGGCATCCGTTTTAGCGCGCTCTTTTCCCATTGCCCTCATCTTGGCAATGGTCTCAGGCCGGCGCTTGATGCCTGAATTTCGGTCGGCTTGCTTTCTTATGTTGAAGCTAGGCTGCTCGGAATCAATATAATGCTGCTCTCTTTCAAGCAACTGATCCTCGTCGCAAAGCTCAACCAAGTCGAATATTAGAAAGCCAGCCCCATGCTTGTCATAAAATCGCTGCATTATGACGGAGTTGTGCTTTCCTTTCAGCAGAAGGGACTTATGGCTTCTAAATCGCGCCCCTAGCTTCTTTGCACTACCCACATAAGTTCTAGAATTTACCGTGTTAGATATCCGGTAGATTCCAGCGCTATTAATGTGCTCTTTAGGGAGTAGGCTTAGCATTACGAGGCCTTCTTACCAGAGCGGACAATTGCAATGGCCAGGAAAATCAGCAACGTACCCAGGGCGAACACGGGCATGGCCCAGGCCCATTTGACGTTATAGTAAACGAGGGTGCAGGCACCGACCCAGGCGAGGAAAATCAGGAAGTTTTTCAGCATGGCAGTAAGGAAAAAGGGTGGAAAATCAAGCGGTTTTGTTCTTCTCGGCCAGGTAGTCGATGGCCGCGTTGAAGTCGAAGACGGTGAGCTCGTGGGGCCGGGGGAAGCCCTGGTCGGCCAGCGTGGCGCAGAGGTGGCCGAAGCGCCGGCGGTTGAGGGTGAGCACATTTTCCGGGGCCCCGTCGTCGAAGATTTCGGGGGTGGCCTGGTCTAGCAGCCAGGCGTCGAGCTCGGCCACGGCATCGAGGTATTTGGGGGCCCCGGTGAGGATGTAGTCGGCCAGGGCTACGGTGCGCGCCTGTTGCTGCTGGTAGTAGTGCTGGGTTTCGCGCTCGGCCCCGCCGTAGCGGGCCGGGAAGTGGACCCTCAACTCCGCTGGCAGTTTTTTTTTACGGTGGCCACGATGTCGGCCACCCGCTCCTCGGTGAGGCCCGCGCCGCTGAGCCACGTGAGCAGCCGGCGCAGGCCCTCCTCGCTGCGGTCGGCCCAGGGCTCGCCGTTCACTTCCACCACTAGGCAGCCAAAAGCGAGCTGGCGCGGGTTGAAGCGGTCGAGCATGTCGTTGAAGGCGTAGTGCAGCAGGGCCAGCTCGTCGGCGGCGGCGGGCAGGCTGGCCGGGTCCTGCTGCGCGGCGGCCAGCAGGGCCCCGAGGTGCGCGAAGTGGCGGTCCACGGCCCCGGGGTCCGCGCCGATGCCGGCGTCGCGCACCAGGTAATGCTGGAAGTCATTGTGCTGGCCGGCCGGCAGCTGGAAAATGGACTCGTGCAGCAGCACGGAATCGTGGGGAGAGAGGGTGACCAGGCGCATAGGGCGGCTAAGGTAACGAAAGCCCTGATAATTGTGCTTATTTTACACTCTATAAGCCCGCTTACAGTGCCTGCCCATGCTGCCTCCTCAGAACTCCCTCTTGCTGCGTTTCTGGTCCGATTCCGCGCTGCTCGGGCGCCGGCTGCTGCGCTACGAGCCCACGGGCTGGGACGGCCTGGGCCTGACGCTCACCCGCAGCCTCACCACCCACGGCGTGGCCACCGAGCACAGCGGCCAGCTCGGCTTTGTGAAAGACGGCCGCAGGTACATGGCCCGGACCTACGCCGCCGCCGGCATCGAGGCCGACGTGCAAGTGCTCATCGAGCAGTACGACCCCAACCTGTTCGCCTGGCGGCCCTACTACCAGGGCCGGGTGCACTTCGCCGCGGCCGAGTTCACGGCCACCAAGGCCACCGTGAACCTGGAGCAGGGCGGCTGGCTCCAGCAGTTCCTGGCCCGCAGCAGCGTGCAGGTGGATTTGCTCAGCGGCACCACCGTGGGCGGCGCCCAGGGCCCCGCGCCCACGCCCCTCTCGGTGCTGATGCACTCGCGGGCCGTGCGCCAGGGCTACGCCGCCTCGCAGAAAGCGCCGGTGACCACCACGGCCCTGATGAGCGGCGACGAGGACGACCCCAGCCGCGAGCAGCTGCTTTACTTCGGCTTCGACACGGCCGAAACCAACGAGCTGGGCCTGGGGGCCGTGGCCGGGGGCTGGGTAGTAGGCGACGCCGCAGGTGCCGTGGCCATCCTGGTCGCCCCCGGCGACGGGGAGTACGTGATCGAGCTGGCCCTTTACGCCGACATCAAGGCCGAGAACACCGCGGGGCCCCTGTTCGAGAAAGTGGACGGCCGGGTGCACTTCCGCATCAACGGCGACCCCGACACGGCCATCCGCCTGCAGCCCGACATCAGCGCCCGCGTGAACGGCTCCTACGCGGGCGTCATCGAAGTGCCGCCGCGCACGATGACGCTGACGCTCAAGAAAGACGACCGGGTGTACCTCTACGCCGACTACTACGTGCACGAGGTGGGCGGCGGGGCCGTGGGCTTCCGGTACCGGGCCACGCTGAGCGCCACCATGAAGCCGGGCTCCTACCTGCGCATCACGGCCGTGACCACGACGCCCGCCACCACCGCCCCCGGCCTGCTGCTGCACGAGGCCTTCGCCCGGCTCACGCAGGCCCTGACCGAGGAGCCCGACAGCTTCCGCTCCGATTTTCTGGGCCGCACCGACAGCCTGCCCGCCTACCCGGCCGACGGCCCGGGGGCCCTCACTTTCCTCACCGGCGGCTTCCAGCTGCGCGGCTACCCGCTGCCCGACCCCCGCGTCATCGTGCAAGCCGCGGTCGATACGCGCAAATCCCTCACCACGACCTGGGACGAACTTTACGGCTCAGCGGCGGCCACCTGGGGCCTGGGCTGCATGGTGGACCGCGAAGGGCCCCGCGAGGTGGTGCGCGTGGAGGACGCCGCCTACTTCTACCCCGCTGACGTCGTGCTCGACCTCACCAGCGCGGGGCCCCTGAAGGTGAAAACCAGCGTGGACGCGGCGGCTCACTACCAGGTCGTGGAGCTGGGCTACGACGCCTGGCAGGCCGAGCAAACCAACGGCCTCGACGAGTTCAACGCCCCGCGCCAGTGGACCACGCCGCTCACGCAGGCCGAGGCCACCTACAGCCAGAAAAGTAAGATCAGCGCCTCGGGCGTGCTGCTGGAGGCCACTCGCCGCCAGCGCTACCTCGATTCGGCCACGACCGACTCCAGCCGCGACGACCAACGCTTCTTCGTGTGCCTGCTGCGCACGAGCACCGGCTACGAAACCGAGCGCAACCAGCTCGCCACGCGCCTGGAGGGCGTCATCAGCCCCGCCACCGTCTACAACCTGCCCCTGAGCCCCGGCCGGCTGCTGCGCCGCCACGCGCCCCTGTTCGGGGCCGGCCTGCTGCCCCGGGCCGGGGCGGCCGTGCGCTTCACCGGCGGCGGCGGCAACAGCGCCGTGGTGAGTCAGCTGGTGGGCGAGGCGGCCCCGGTGGTGGAAAACGCCGACGTGCCGGTGGCCGACTTGCCCCCGCCCTGGTGGCGGCCGGAGCGCGTGGCCTTCACGGCCCCCGTGAGCCGCACGCAGCTTGGGGCCCTGCTGGCCCGCCCCATCGGCCGGGTGCGCTACCTCGACGATTACGCCAAGGTGAGCGAGGGCTGGGTCATTGAGTTCACGCACGACGCCAAGCAGCAAACCGGCGATTTCACGCTCCTGCCCTGCGCGGGCCCCCGCTAATTCCTTCCCCATGGCCACCGCTCCGTCCTTCCTCTCGTTCAACATCACCCAGCCCACGGCCACCGTGCGCACCGGCACGCTGCGCATCGTAGCCAAGCCCGGCGACTCGGTGGGGCCCCTGACCATCGACATCCCGGGTGTGACGAACGGCATCGTGGGCATGTACGCCCAGGCCGATTACCAGCTCTACGCCTACGAGCAGGCCGGCGTGCCCCCGGGCACCTACGTGGGCACCATCTACGACGCGAGCCCGGCCGCTTTCCCCAGCTTCGACACGGTGCCGCTGGTCGTCAACCCGCCCCCGGCCATCTACGGCTGCACCGACCGCGCCGCCACCAACTACCAGGGCACGGCCACGGCCGACGACGGCAGCTGCGTGTACACGCCGCCCGCCCCCGCCCCGGCCTTCTTCGACGTGCCGCCCCTGCAGGCGCTGCGCTTCGCCGTGCGCGACTTGCCCGGGGCCGAGTTCCCGGGCCCCGACGCGCAACTGTTTTGCGAGCAGGCCCGCCCAGGCCAGCAGGTACGGCCCCTGTTTTACCAGCCCGTGGCGCAGGCCGACCAGGTGCGCGTGCAGGTGCTCACCAACTACTCGGCCGTGGCCGCCAGCCTACTTGTGCACGGCGGGGGCCCGGTCGGGGCCCCCGTGGCCCTCCAGCAGGTGCTCACCCTGGAGGGCATTGCCGCACCGGTGGCCGTGGTGCTCAGCCAGGACCTGGCCAGCGGGAACACGCGCCTGGCCGCGGCCGCCGGCGGGGCCCTGCCCCCGGGCCTGCTGGCCACGGGCCGGGTGGTGCTGGCCGGGGCCGCCGCCGGCACTTACCGCGTTACGGCCGCCGTGCCGGGCACGGTGGTGGCGCTCGACGACTACCTGGTGCTTAACCGGCCCTGGGCCGCCGTGGCCGGCAACGTGACGGCCAGCTGGACCCTGCAGGGCCCGGGCTACAACGTGTGGGAGGCCACGCTGGCGGTGGCCGCCCTCAGCGGCTACTACCAGGTGCAGCTGAGCGCCACCCGCGCCGGGGCCCCCAACCGGGTGGCCGTTTGCGAGCCCATCCAGGTAAAAGCCCAGCACCCGGCCACCGTGGTACTGGACTTTCGCAACGGCGACAACTGCTTCAAAACCGTGTTCAGCACCGGCTTTGCCCCCCGCCTGCGCGTGCCGGGCACGTTCTTCCGGCAAACCAACGGCGGCACTGAGGAGAGCTACCGCGGCAGCGCCGGGGCCCTGACGGTGCTGGAAAGCACAGGCCAGCGGCTCTTTGCCTTGGAAACGTTCGTGCTGCCCCCCTGGCTGCACGAGAAGCTTTACCTCGTGTGCCGCCTCGACGAATTGCGCGTGAACGGGCAGCCCTACGCCACCGACCAGGCCTACGAGCCCGCCGAGCAGGGCCCTTACCCGCTCACCACCGGCCGCGTGGTGCTCGAGCAGCAGGAGGCCCTCGGCCTGGGCAACGGCGACGACGCCGGCGCCGACGAGACCGTGCCCGACAACGCGCTCCAACTGCGCCGCGGCGATTACCTGCAGCTGCACCGCAGTTGAGTTAGCGGCGCTGGTTTTATTGTGCTTATTTTACGACTTATTCACAAGGTTGCTAAGGGACGGCGACCGGGTGAGCGCTCCGCTTCTACCCCTACTCCGTCCCGATGGCTTACACCGATTCGCTCCCTTTTTGGCCCGTAAATCAGGCGCTGCCGCTCGACGGGGGCTTCTTCTTCTACGACCCCAACTCGGGCCTGGAGTACCGCGTGGCGCCGGAAATGCTGGCCGGCAGCGCCGCCACCCAGGGCGTGGCCGAACTCAAGCTGCCCCAGCCGGTAGTGCTCGACGCGCTCTACCTCACGCCCACCGGCGTGTGGGCCCCGCGCCGCAGCTTTAATGCCGCCGCGCCGCCCGTGGCCGGCGCCAACTGGCGCCTGGTGCTGGCCGCCGGCAACAACGCACCAGCCGGCTTGCTCGATGACCGCTACACAGCCACCGTCAGCGGCGCCCAGCCCGTGATTTCCGTCACCGGGGCCCTCAAGTTTTTCAACGTCGTCGTCTTCGATCCCGCCCAGCCCGAGGCCGGCGGCATTGAGCTCTACCGGGGTCTGCACTACACCGACGACGGCGCGGGCAACCTCACCCTGCTGGCCGCCGCCGGCATCCAGGCGGGCGAGATGGTACAGTACTGCTGGGTCACCGGGGCCCTGGCCGCCGGCAGCCCGCAGTTTAGTCCCATTGCGGCCAACCGCTACGGACGGCACCCGGCCTTCCAGGGCCAGTACGGCGACCAGGGCGTGAACGCCTTCCTGCTGGCGCAGGTGGTGCAGCTCCAGCAGGCCACCGTGGGGCAGCAGCCCGACGCGCCCACGGCCGGCCAGGTGGACGACACGGGCGACACGTTCAGCTTCCTGGCCAACCCGGCATTCCCCTCGCCCGGTCAGTACCAGGTGGCCGGCCTGCCGGGGGCCACCGGGCCGGTGTACCTCGACGGCACGAACAGCTACGTAACCGGCGGCCGCACCTACGTGAAGGTGGCGGGGCCCGTGGGCGCCGGCGGCTTGGCCGTGTACGTGGCCGGCGCCACCACCCGGCCCGACGGGCTACCGCTGACCAACAAGGAGCCTTTCACCGGCAGCACCGTGGTGGTGCCGCCCACCGATACCACGGCGCCCAACGTGGCCATCACCGTGCCCGCCGCGGGCGCCGTGCTGACGCCCGGCACGCAAATCACGCTTACGGCCACGGCCACCGACAACGTGGGCGTGCAGGTGCTCGTGTTCACCAACGGGGCCACCGGCGCATTCCTCGGCAACGGGGCCAAGAACGGCAACACCTACACCTGCGGCTACACCGTGCCCAGCACCGCGGGGGCCCTGACCCTGACGGCCACCGCCACCGATGCCGCCGCCAACAGCCAGCAGGCCACGGTGAACGTCACGGTGCAGGCCGCCGGGGCCACCCAGCTCGCGGCCCCCACGGGCCTGGCGGCCACCCCCACCAGCGCCACCACCATCGGCATCAGCTGGAACCCGGTCACGAACGCCACGGGCTACCGCCTGCGGCGCAAAACGGACGGGGCCACCGTCTACGCCAGCACCGGCACCAGCTACGTGGACACGGGCCGCACGGCCAGCACCACGTACAGCTACGACGTGCTGGCCGAGGGCAGCGGCGCCTACAGCAACTCCGATTACTCGGGCGCCGCGAGCGCCACCACGCCCGCGGGGGGCTCGGGTCCTACCGTGCTGAGTCCGGCCGAGGCCAACTGGTTTTACAGCCAGGGTACCTACCGCACCTACAACGGCGTGAACTACCCCGCCGGCCTGGCTGTGCTCAAGGTGCTCACCAACGCCGCGCAGCTCGTGCTCCGGGCGGCCAGCAACTACCCCGACAACAACGGCAGCATCAGCGTGCGCCAGGGCGCAACGCTGATCGGCACGTACCCCATCACCGCGCAGGCCGGGCAGGACTTCACGGTGGCCGTGCCCAACCCCGGCAGCGGCACGGCCGTGGAAATCGCCGTCAACAACAGCCAGCGGGGCAACGAGGCGGGCGACGTGTACTCGGCCACCGTGCTGAGCGTGACCGTCCCGGCCGGCGCCACGGGCAGCCTGCTGGCGCGCACGCAGGCGGGCGTCGTGGTGTTCGACGACGCCGACTCGCTCGGCGTGGGCTACGGGGCCTCGGCGCCGGCCTTCACGAGCACGGCCGGCCTGCTGCGCTCGGCCGGCCAAGACATCAACGAGGCCAACTACGGCAGCGCCCGGGGGGCGGTGCAGTACTCGCTGGGCAACTGGAACGCCAAAAAGGCGCAGCTGCACGCCGCCCTCGACGGGGCCAGCACGCCCAAGTACCTCATGCGGCTCATGGTCAACGACTATTTGAGCAATACCCTCAACCCCACCGATTTCAAGGCCCTGCTGCTGGCCCACATGGGGCGCGTGCACGCCGAGTTTCCAACCCTGCGCATGGGCCTGGAAACGGCCACCGCCATTCAGAACGAGGCGGCCAACGCGCTCGGCTTCACCCTACCCCAGTACCGGCAAGCCGCCATTGATGCCTGCACCACGTTCGGCATGGCCTACAAGGACGGCCTGGCCTACGGCGGCTACGACAGCGGCTTTTACTTCGACACGGTGCACCTCAACGACGCCGGCTACGCGCGCACCGTCAGCGGCCGGCAAACGTTCATCAACAACCTCACGGTACCAACCGGCACCACCGCGCTCCCGGACGGCGGCACCTATTCGGCCAGAACCAGCGCCGACAACAAGTACATCGAGATGGCCAACAGCGTGGGCCTGGTGAGCAGCGCCTTCTTTATGTCGGGCGTGTTCACCATTTCGAGCTACACCCAGTTGTCCATGGTGCTAGCGGGCATTTTGCGTGTACAGAACGGCGACGACTCCACGGCCGGCTTCTTTATCTACGAGCCGGTAAGTGGAAGTGCTGAGCGGGTGCTGCGCGCGT
Source organism: Hymenobacter nivis (assembly GCF_006439025.1). Lineage (GTDB taxonomy): Bacteria > Bacteroidota > Bacteroidia > Cytophagales > Hymenobacteraceae > Hymenobacter > Hymenobacter nivis_A. The sequence continues at coordinate 376,166 of NZ_RCYZ01000004.1, read as the reverse complement.
CGTATCGCACGAATCAGGGGCAACGGTTTGACGACAGTTTGGGCGTAACCCTGGCCCTGAACAAGCCCTACTGGTTGGCCATCAAGGCCGTGATCGGCCAGCCCATCAAGGCCTGGATTGGCGACGTGAACGCGGGCACGATCACCGCCTACACGCCCAACGGCACGGTGCTGGCCGGGGCCTTGCAGGCCAGTAGTGTGCCGCTCATGATTGGGGCGGCCTATTTTCAGGATGGCACGACGCGCATCGGCTTCGTGGACCAAGCTGTTCAAGACTTTGCGTTAAGCGGCAATGTCGATGTAACCGACGAGCAGGTCGCCTACGCCTTCTCCACCACCGGCGGCAAGCGCCGGGGCCAAATCAAAGCCGATGGCGGCGCCTTCAACCTGAGCACGCCCGGCCTGATTGCCGTTAGCTCCTTGCTCAGCACGTCGCCGAACGCCACGAGCTGGGGCAACCTGGTGGACAGCACGCGGAATTTTGTGCTCAAAACGGGCTAGTAAAAAGCCCTGGCCACCAGCAGGGCTTTTTCGTAAGCACCTAGCATAGACTGCGCCCGATTGCTTATGAAAGCTGTATTCCTCCTGTTGCTCTTGGCTAGTTGCACTACGCAGCAGCTAGCGCACTCCCCTAAGCACCACCAACGGGTCAACCAGCGCATTCGGGACCGCAATCACTTACACAACGGGAAAATTCATAAGCAGAATTTTTTCAATATGTAGAATAAGCTAGCCCCGCCCACCCGGCGGGGCTTTTGTTTTTGTAGGTTTGGCAGCTAACCTTCCTCTACTGGCCATGCCCCGCCGCCATCGGAAGCGCTGCCGCAAGTCGTTTATGACCCGCCTTAAAATTGCCCTATCTTCTGATGAGATATTTTATCGTTCTGCTTCTCGCCTGCCTTTCCCTGTCTGTTACTGCCCAAAAGAGCACCGGGCAACGTGCGGCGGATAGCTTGACCCTGTTAGGTTCTCTCAAACCGGTCAAGCCGCCGGGTCCCCCGGCTAGGATGGATGCACCGATGAGCGAGAAAGATTACTACAGAAAGATGTACGAACTGTCCCAAAAGGAAGTAGAGGCCCTGCGTTCGGACGTTCGATGGGCCGTCGATGTTGAAGTAGGCGTTGTGCTGGGCGTTGTAGCATTCCTTCTTGGAGCTCAGTATCTCAACAACGTCCGTATCAACACCCAGAAATTAGGCGCTGTTGAGACCAGGCTAACAAGTGCATTACAGAATCAAGCGGCAGAGACGCGAACCGTAGTAGCGGATACGCAACGAGCAGCTTTGGCACAATTAAGCACTGGTTTTGCCGAAAATCAGCAGGAACTGAGAGCCTTAGCAAATCAAATCGAGAGCAAGCTTCGGGAGACGTTTACGCGGGAAATAGCGGAGGCTGCCGCGTCAAGGCCAGCAACTACTTTTCCGCAAACTCCCAAACCGAATCAACCTGGAAAACCAATTGATGCAGCCTCACTTGAAAAACTTAACAAGACAGATGCCGAAATACAGCGCCTTCGCGGAATAGTGTTGAGTAAGATTGATGGGCCTAACTTTTTAGAAACGGATGTAAGGCCTCTCGCTGAAGCGATGGAAGTGGAAACGGAATTGTCATATGGCACCTATAATGGATTAAACGCACTGATTCCGCGGTTGGATAATTCGATTCTGCAAGGGAATCCAGTAATCACAGAGTTTAAAACTGCACTCCAAAAGCTGAAGCGTTACCGAATTTTTCAGGGTTTCTCTGATAATGCTCCTATAAAATACGATACGTAAATCATAACAACTCCATAAATCACCGCCTTATGCACGAAAGCGCCCCGCCCTATCCGGCGAGGCTTTTTCATGCCCAAAACATACAGCAAACAGCCTGCGTATTTTTTATTTGTGCTTATTTTACACCCTATTATCCGAGGCAGCTACGGGACGGCCCCTCGACCATTTACCCACCTGGTCGATCATCTACCCTGCTCGCCATGCGCTCCACCACAGCCGCCCGGATTATAAGAATCGAAGGCGTTACGGCCTCGGCCCTGCCCGCCCTGCCCACCGTTGACGAACGCTTTGCGCTCGTTATGGGCCAGTTTTACCCACTGCTGCCCCCCGGCGTCGCCCGCTGGCCGATGTCGAACCGGGCCCTCTACGAGGCCGTGCAGGAAATGCAGCGCGTGCAGGCCGGCGAGCAGCAGGCCCAGCAAGCCATGCGACTGGCCCTCGACACCGTGGACCAGCGCATCAGCAGCGCCGTGGGCGGCATCATGGGCGCCGTGGAAACGCTACTCAGCCACGTCACTGATCAGTATGCGCAGGCCCTGCGCGCCCAAGGCGACGCCTTTGCCCAGGCCCTGGCGCAGCAGCGCACGGACCTGCACCAGGAAATCCTGGGCTCGGCGGGGCCCCTGCTCGAAACGATTCGCCAGATCCAGGCGCTGGACTTGGCCGACGAGGCCGACGACGCGCAGGTGCACACCCAACTCTTCGGCCTGCTCGGGGCCCAGTCTACGCAGCTCACCCAGGCGCTGGCCGCCATCACCCAGCTCACCAGCGGCCTGGGCGCTACCGATGGGCGCGTCACGGGCCTGCAAACCACCGTGGGCACCCACACGGCCGACCTGGTGGCCCTGCACCAGGCCGACACAGCCCTGCGCACGGACCTGACCAGCACCGCCGCGCAACTGGGCACCACTACCGGCACTGCCAACAGCGCCCAGGCGGCGGCCGTGGGGCTGCGCACCGACGTGGGCGCGTTGCAAACCACCGTCAGCGGCCACACCCAGGAACTGGCCAAGCGCCTCCGGAGCGACCAGGCCGACACCACGGCCTTCAATCTGAGCGCCAAGGCGGCCACGGCAGCCGGCCAGTTGGTGGTGTTCGAGCAGCTGGGGGCCCGCCAGCGCAGCGTGCGCGTGGCGGTCGCGGGCCGCACAATCGCCGCCGGTACCAGCACCACGGTGAGCGTAACGTGGCCGACGCCGTTCCCGGACGCCAACTACACCGTGTCGGCCCCGCTGGCCAGCAACGTCACCCTGCTCGGCGGGCAGTGGGTGCTCACCTCCCAGTCTGCCACCGGCTGCGTGCTCACGCTGGCCAACAGCGCGCTCGTGGCGCTCAACCTAACCACCGGCACGCTGCACGTCACGGCTACCCACGATTAGGGACACGTGGACTTTCGGAGTTATTGTGCTTATTTTACACACTATACCAGGCCGCTACGGGACGGCAGCCAGGAGCACCGCTGGTTTTGCACCTCCTCACGCGCCCCCATGGCCTTCCTCGACACGCTCAAACGCTGGCCCCTCGACAAGCCCCTGCCGGCGGACGGGGGGTTTTTCTTCTTCGACAAGCAGAGCAACGACGAGTACAGCGTGCTACCCGAACAGGTGGCCGCGGGCCTGGGGGCCCAGCAGATCACGCCCACCACGGCCGAAGAAATCGCCCTGTTGGGTACCGAGTCGCTGACGATACCCGCAGCCATCGCGCGCCTGGTGCAGCTCGTGGCGGGCCTGGGGGGTACCGTCCCCCCAGCGCAGCCCACCGACCCCACCACGACCAGCAGCTACCCCTATGGCTACCCGCAAGCCTACTAAAGCACCGGCCGCGGCCGCCTTTCCCTGCGCCTACCCAGTGGCCTATTCAGCCGCCGCAATTCCCGTCGTCACGGCCCCCGTCATCCCCCCACGCCCGGCCCCGGCAAGCGGGGCTTATCCCTTCGCTTACCCTCAGCCCCTCTAACCATGACTGCTTTCGCAAACTTCTTCGGCGGCCAGATTCAGCTGCTACGGCCCGCTTTCCTCGCCAAGTCGCAAACCGCGGCTTATGACCCAACCAAGCACAACGCGCAGGACACGAACGACCTGCTGCAGGCCTCGCAGTCGCACGCCGACGCCCTGGCGGCGCTGGCCATGGGCACTACCTACGCGGCGCTGAGCGATTTCGGGTCCAAGCCCGCTGACGGCGACCACACGGCCAAGTTCAAGCAAGCGGTCACTTGGTGCATCGCCAACGGCAAAACCCTGGTCTGCCCGTTTCCCATCCGCCTGAGCAGCACGACGGACATGCTGCCGCCCTCCGGCAAAAGTGAGTTCACGCTCAACATCCTGGGCACCGGGGCCATCGGTGTGGCGCCCGTGACGTGGATCGGCCCCAGTGGCACGCCCGACAATTGCCAGCGCATTTTCAACGTGGCGGGCATGCGCAGCAGCACGGTTTCCAACATGGGTTTTGAGGTACCCAAGGGCACGCACGACGTGCTGGGCTGGGACCTGGACACGCTGGCGGGCAAGCCGGCCGCGGGCAGCACGCCCGCCGAGCCCAACATTTCGACCACGGGCACGAACACCTTCAATTTCTGTGGCTTCAACATCCACAACGGCGTCAACAACAAAGGTTTTCGGCTGGGCCACCTCTCCCAGGCCGGGGCCGATTTGTCCAACATCGGCTGGGAAAGCTGCTATTTCTACGGCAATGGCGAGTTTGCCGCTGACGGCAGCAGCCCCGCAGCGGCGGCGGCCATCGAGGGGCAGTTCGCGATTCAGATTGAGGGCCCCAACTGCCTGACTAACTACGCCAAAAACTGCACGTTCGGCTACCTGAAGAACGGCATTACCACCAAGCCCGGCAGCTTCAACAGCACCAGCGCCTACGCCCCATCCGTGCTGACGGGCAACGGCGACTTCACGTTGTACGGCGGCGTGTTCTCGCACTGCTACCGCGACGTGCACTACAACAACGGCCAACCGTTCCGCTTCCTCGGCACGCGTCACGAAAACGGCCGCCAGCTGCTGTGGATGCCCGACGGCGGCGACGCTCCGCTCATCACCTTCCGCGACTGCATGGTGGACGACTACACGGGCGAGACCAGCGGCCCGGAGCTGGGGGCCGTCATCCGCATCGGCCGCCCAGCCTCGCTCATGCTCGACCAGGTGCACATCGGCCCGGGCTCCGGAAAGCCGAGCAACCTGATCATGCTCAACAACTTCAACGGCCGCGCTAAAATGGGCAGCCTGACCGTGATCGGCGGGGGCTACCCGGCCGGCAACACCTTTTACACCGTGGAGGGCGACGCCGCCGGGGCCCCGCGCTTCGGCATTACGGTCATCAACGCGACGCAGCTCGACGGCAACAACGAGCCAACAACGCCCTTCGCTAACCGCATGACCCAATAAAATGGGCACCGACTACTCCGCCCCCGCCGCCCTGCTGCCCCCATCCGCCCCGCAAAAGGTGGACGCCCCCGCCGCCTGGCAACTGCCGCTGACGCCCCACCGCGAGCGCATCCTCGGCCGGGCCCTGGATCGCGTGCCAGGCGCGGCCACGCAAACCAAGCGCCTGGCCCAGCGCCGCGTGGCCGCCGTCAAGAACCTGGCCTACGCCCAGCGCGAGCTGGCCTGGATCGACGAGCGGCTGGCAGTACTGGCCGCCGCTGAAGCCGCCGGGGTAGCCCCGCCGCCAGCGCCGCCGGCCGACTTCAGCAAACCCACGCCGGCCTTTCCCTAGCCCCGCCCCCTCAAACCGCTGCTGCCATGCCTTATGGACTTCACTCACCTGCCCCACATCACGCCCCCGGAATGGATCGGGGGCGCGGTGCTGGTCGTTTGGGGCATCTACAAAAAAGAGATTCAGGAAAAGCTCAACGCCTGTGGCAAGTACTTGCTGGCACGCTTGCAGGGCTTTGGCACTTCCTTGGTGCGCCTGGTGACCCCACCGCCGGTGGAGCGCATTTCCGACAAAGAGTGGGACGAGCTGCTGGCCGCCGACTTGGAGGAATTGGAAACGTTGTTATCAGTACTGCTCGGCGAGTACAAGGCCGACCGGGTGACGGTGACCGAGTACAGCGAAAGCGCTGGTGGGCACTTGGCCACGTGCGCGGTGGAAGCACGCAACTCGGCCATGCCCTCGGTGCTCGGCATGCAGCTGATGCCGCTCACGCCGGAGGCCTGGGAAATGATCGAAGAGATTCACCGGCGGCCGGGGCGCTACCGCTATGTGCCGGATGTCCACACGTTGGAGCATGCTCCGCTGCGGGCTGTGCTGCTCAACTCCGGGGTTTGGAGCGCCTACTACCAGAGTCTTTCCAATGGCCGGGGGCCCCGGGCGATGCTCTCGCTCAGCTGGTATACGCTGCATCCACTGAGCGAGCTGCAGCTGACGGTGCTCCACATTTCTGGCATCGCCTGCGCCGCCATCTGGCGGAACAAAACCCGCTGGAAGGAGAAGTCCGCTGGAAAGACGCCTCCGAAGGGGGCTGGTGGGGCGGGCTCCTCGTGATCATCAATGTTTTACTGGCTTCCATTTTTTAATGCTTGTTCCCCATGATTGACTACAGCAAAGACCCCTCGGCTCCCCCTACCCCGCCCGACCTGAGCGGCCTCGGCCGGCTCTGGCGCAAGTCCTGGCGCTGGCTCATGCTGGCGGCCTCGCTCGTGGCCCTGTTCTTCGGCCAGGCTGCTTTGCAGAAAACGGCCGACGTGGCCAAGGGCGTCACGCCCGAGCGCATCCAGTCGGTGGCGCTGCTCGACTCGCTGCACGCCATCGGCGACACCACCGGCGTGAAGCTGCTGCTGCGCGCCGACCCGACGCTGGGCAACGCGCCCATCGAGATGGTGGAAGCCGACCACGCCGCCGGCGGCTACCTGCAGGTGGGGGCCGTGCTGAGCCGCATCCTTGCCTTCGTTTTCTACTTCGTCTCCTTCACCATCGTGCTGTTCGCGGCCCAGAAGCGGACCCACCCGGGGCCCACGCTTTGGGCCGAGACCGACTACCGGGCGGAGTTCCTGGCCCTGCCACCGCGCGAGAAGTTTGAGGTCTACCAGAACATCCGCCTGCACTACACCATCCTGGGCGCCGCGGCCCTGCTGGCCGCCGTCCTCACCCAATGATCAGTCGGCAGGTGTTCACGCGCTTGGGCTGGCTGCTGTTCGTGGTCTTGCTGCTGCTGGGCCTGCGCCAGTACACCCACGCCCAGCCGGTGCCCAGCCGCGCCATACAGGCCCGCTACGGGGCTCAGTTGGTGGCCTGGACCCGCACCCAACTCTACCTGCGTGAGTTAACGGGCAACAACGACGCCCCTGAAATAGACGCCTGGGCCCGGGCCAACGGCGTGGCCCTGCGTTCCTCGTGGTGCGGCCTCTACCAGTGGAAAGCCAATAAGGTGCTGGGCTTGCCCACCCCACGCGGGGCGGCCGGCTCCTACAACTGGGCGCTGGACCCCGTGCGCACCTACTACCTCCGGAACCGGCGTGGCACGCTCGACAGCCTGAAGGTTGGGCACCGCGTCATGTTCTACTATTCCAACCTGGGCCGCATCGGCCACATCGGCCTGGCCGTGGCCGCCTCGCGCAAGGTGCGGGCGGGCCGGCCGGCGCGGGGCTTCATCATCAACGCGGGCAACACCGGCCGCGGCGGCGGGCGCAACGGCGCGGGGGTGTACGACCTGTTTTACGCTTCCTCCGACATCTATGCTGCTGCTAACTGGAATTACTAGACTGCTGCGCTGGGGCTGGTATGCCCACCCGCGCTTGCTGCTGGCCGTGGGCCTGGTGCTGGCGCTCAGCATCGGCCTGACCGTGGGCCGGCTCACGCGCCCGGGCCCCACGGCCGACTCCCTCACCCGCGCCCAGCAGCGGACGGCCCGCGCGGCCGTCACCGCCCACCTGGCCCAGCTGCGGCGCGACACCGTGGCCGCCGCCCGCTTCGACACGCTGGCCGCCCAGCACCACCGCGCCGCCGTGCACCACGAGCGGGCCGCCGACAGCCTTCACGCCCTCACCCACCCTGCCCATGTACCGCCCCCTGGTGTTATTCCTGTTACTCTCCAGCGCGAGACTGACAGCCTTCTCGCAATCTACGAGCGGGTATTCGACTACCACCCTCGACCGCACGCGCCTCGCTGATTCGCTGCGCATGCTGCCTCAGGTGCGCCGCGAGGCCGCCGCCTGGCGCTCGACAGCCTACGCCTACAAGGCCGAGGCCCGGGCGCTGGCGCAGGCCGACAGCTTGCACCTGGCCGCCGTGCGCAGCGGCGTGGCGGCTAACACCCACCTCGGGGCCCTGCTGGCCAGCCAGGCGGCGGAAACAGCCACGTGGCGCCACCGGGCCCGCACCCGGGGCTTCCTGAACTACGTCCTGGCCGCCGCGCTGGGGGCCCTCACCTACCTCTCGATTACCAAGTAACTCCCATGGCTGGCACCCCCATCTCTCTCTCAGATTTCTTCGACCCGCTGGGCCCCGGCGCGCAGGAGGTCAAGGATTTCACCACCGCCATTCAGGGCCTGGGCCGCAACTACAGGGCCTTTGCCAAGAACCTGGAGGGCGACGCCCAGCGGGTGAACGCCGGCCTGGCCACCCTCAAGGACCTGGCGGGGCCCCTGCGCCAGCAGGTGGCCGGGCTGGCGATGGCCACCGACCAGGAGCGCACGAGTTTTGCCGCGCTGAGCGCCGAGATCAGCCGCCTGGCCATCGAGCAGAAGCGCCTGCAGGACGTGCAGGCCAGCCAGGCGCGGGGCCAGGCCGCGGTGAAGGACGCCACCCAGCAGGCGGCGGCCACGCTGCGGGCCATGCGCAACGAGCTGCGCGAGGCCTACGCGGCCCAGGACACGGCCCGGATTGAAAAGGCAGCGGGTGCCATCCTGCAGTACAAGAACGAAACCCAGGCCCTGAGCCTGGCCGTGCGCGGGGCCAACAGCGAGCTGACAGCCGCGCGGGGCAGCTACGACGCGCTCGATGCCAAGAACAAGCAGCTGATTGTCTCGCTGCGGGCCCTGGGCAACGGCATCGAGGGCGGCGGTGAGCAGGCCGCGCAGCTGCGCAAGCAGATTGCCGACAACACCCAGACGCTGAAAAGTTTCGACGAGAGCATCCTGATTTTCGGCCGTAACGTCGGCAACTACAAGGACGGCTTCGCGCCCCTGGTGCAGGAGCTGGCCAAAATCCGGGCCCAGCAGAGCGGCCTGGCCCAGGACTCGCAGCTCTACCAGAACCTGGAGCAGAAGCGCATCGGCTTCCTCACCGCCGCCCAGAAGGCAGCCGCCCAGGCTGGGCTGAGCTACGAGCAGGCAGGCATCAAGATCGAGCAGTACACGGCCGCCATCCAGCCCACGGTGAACAACCTGGTGCGGCTGGAGAAGGCGCAGCAGGACGTGGCCAAGAGCGCGGGGGCCGACTCAGAGGAGTACCGCAAGCTGGGCTTCCAGATTCAGTCGACGAAGCGCGAGCTGGAGAGCATCCCGGCCGCCACCGAAAAAGCGGGCAGCGGTTTCAAAGCGGTGGGCGAACAACTGGGCTTTACCCGCGACGGACTCGTGGGCCAGCTGACTCAGCTCGGCGTAGGGCTCATCGGCGTGCAGGCCATCTTCAGCGGCGTGGGCGCCGCCTTTGCCACCGATAAGGCCTTCGAGTCGGCCCTGAGCAGCGTTTCGGCGCTGACGGGGGCCACCGGGGAGGATTTACAATTCATGGCCGACAAAGCCAAGGAATTGGGCCCCGCGGTGGGCAAGTCTGCCGACGAAGTACTCAAGGCCTTCGAGCTGGTGGGCTCGGCCCAGCCGGCGCTGCTCGACAGCAAAGAGAACCTGGCCGGCGTCACCGAGCAGGCCCTGCTGCTGGCGGCGGCCGCAAAGGAAGAGCTGCCCGCCGCGGCCGAGGCCTTAACGGGCGTGATGAACCAGTTTTCCGCGTCGGCCGGCGAAGCGGGCCGCTACGTGAACGCGCTGGCCGCCGGCGCTAAGGAGGGCGCGGCCACCATCCCCCAGACGGCCGAATCGCTCAAGTATTTCGGCGTGAACGCGGCCACGGCTAACATCTCGGTCGAGAAGTCGGTGGCCCTGATCCAACTACTGGCCGAGCGCAGCATCAAGGGCGAGCAGGCGGGCACGCAGCTGCGCGCGGTGCTGGCCAAGCTGGCCAGCGGGGCCCGGGAAACAAACCCCGAGGTAGTGGGCCTGAGCACGGCCCTCGACAACCTGGGCAAAAAGAACCTGAGCACGGCCCAGTACACCAAGCTATTTGGCCTGGAAAATGCCAACACGGCCCGGGTGCTAACGGAAGGCCGCGAGAAAGTGGAAGCCCTGACGCTGGCCGTGACGGGTACGGGGGCCGCCAACGAGCAGGCCGCCAAGCAGCTCGACAACATCGCCACCGCCGGCGGCCGCTTCACGTCGGTGCTCAAGAACCTGGTGGTGGGGGCCCTCGACCCGTTCACGCGCGGGGCAACCCGGTTCCTCAATGAGATTTCAGGCATCGGCCAAAAGCTGCTGGGCCTCACCAAATCCAACCAGGAAAATACCGCCGCCACCCTGGCCGGGGCCCAGGCCAACGAGGCCACAGCCGCCTCGGCCCAGAAGCTGCTGGGCCGCTACCAGGACCTCACGGCGCGGGGCCTGAAGCCCACCAAGGACGGCAAGGGGGAGCTGAACGCTATCACCTTGCAGTTGCGAGACAGCCTGGGCGAGAGTGTGGCCAGCCTCGATAAGGAAACCGGGGCCCTAGTCCTCAACGAGGAGGCCACCAAGAAACTCATCAAGCAGAAGCTGCTGCTCAGCAACCAGGCCGTCTCCACCCTCATCCTCGAAGCCGACGCGCTGAAGGACCGGCAGAAGCAGGAGCAGCTAGACATAAAATCCGGGGAGCTGCAAATCACCACCCGCGAGCGGCTGCTGGGCCTCACCCGCGCGCAGGCCCAGGCGCAGGTGGACGATTTTGTCAACAACCAGGGCTACGGTGAGCTGAACAAGGATGTGGAAAGGCTCAGCGTAGCTACCTACAACCTGTCCGGAGCCCGGCAGAAGCTGGCCCAGACCACGGCCGATTACAACGCCAAGCTGGCCGCCCTCGACAAGCTCGGGGCCAAGCAGGACTACCTCGACGGCGTGTTTGGCGGGGCCACCAAGGCCGCCGACGCCCTGGACAAGGTGCCCGCGGCGCTGGGCGCGGTGGACGTCATCCTCGACCGCAACGCCAAAGCCGAGGCCGAGCGCCGGCGGGCTGCCCTGCAGGGCCAGCTGGCCGACACCCAGAAGCGCATCGACGACCTGAAGAAACTCCAGGCCGAGCAGGGCAAGCTCTTCGACGACAAGCAGCTCAGTCCCGAGGTTTTCAAGGCATCGGTGGCCACCACCCAGGACCAGATCACGGCCCTGGAGCGCACGGCCAGCGCCACGCGCATCGCCGTGCTGCGGGCCGAGCGCGACGAAAAGCTCATTACCATCAATGACGAGGCCATCAAAGCCAAGAAGGCCAAGGGCGTGAGCGCGGCTGAGCTCACGGACATTGAGCAGGCGGCGGCCACCAAGCGGCTCGCCGTGGTGCAGCAGTTCGGGCGCGACGTGGCCAAGGAAGCCACGGCCCTGGGCGAGAAGCTGGAGGTGAAGCCCATCGAGTTTAAGGTGGCCATCCTCAGCGACATCACGCTCGCCCCAGTGGAGAAGGCCCTCAACGACCAGCTGCGCGTCAACAAAAAGACCTACGAGGAAACCGTCGAGCTGGCCCGCAACTCGGAAACGGCCAAGGACAACGTGCTGCTCGGGGCCCTGGCCCGGCGCGAGATTACCCAGGGCCAGTACGAGGCCCAGGCCCGCAAGAACCGCCGCACGGCCAACGAGGAAATCCTGGCCGCCGACAAAGCTTTTCATAAAGCCAACCTTGACGACCAGCAGAAAGCCAACCGCGACATCCTCGACGACGTGCAGGCCACCGTGGCCAAGCGCGTGGCCCTGATCGAGAAGGTGGGCGGTTACGTCCAGGAGGCCGAGGGCGCCTACAGCCAAATCCGCGGCAACCTGATTGATGGGCAGATTCAGCGCGAAAACGACGCCTACGCCCAGCAAATCAAGGTGGCCGGCGACAACGCCGAGCTCAAAACCAAGATTGAGGAGGACCACCAGAAGCGACTGGCGAAACTCAACTACGACAAAGCCAAGGCCGAGCGCGACGCGGCCGTGATCAGCATTGCCATCAACACCGCCGTGGCCGTGGCCAAGGCCTTCGCCGAGTACGTGTTCCCCTTCGCGCTGATTCCCGCCGGCATTGCCCTGGCCGAGGGCGCCCTATTGGAAGCGGCGGTGCTGAGTAGGCCCCTGCCCAGCTACTTCGTCGGCCGGGAAGACGGCCCGGCCGAGTACGCCCACCTGGCCGAGCGGGGCCCCGAGCTCGTGGGCCAGCCCGGCTCCTTCCGGGTGGTGGCTAAGCAAGCTGTGGGCTACCTCGAAGCCGGCGACCGGGTGTTCACCGCGCCCGAGACGCGCCAGATTCTCCAGCAGAACGAAGTGGTGGAGGGCCGCATCGTGCAGCGCCAGCAGGGCCAGGACCAGGAGCGCCAGACCCAGCAGCTGCGCACCGGGGCCCAGGCCCGGCAGGCGGCCGAGCGGGCTGCGGCCCAGCAGTCCAATCAGGAAGTGGTGAAAGAGCTGCGCGCGGTGCGCCGGGCCATCCACGAGCAGGAATACCAGCGGCTCAACGAGCAGGACGACCTGGTGCGGCGCCGGCACCGGGAGCAGGGCTGGCAGGATATGGTGAACCGCCGCTACAAGGGCGGGAAGTCGTAATTATCTTTGGCCATGGTCAAGATTTACGACGACGGCAAGGGCAAAGCGCAATCGGTCGAGGCGTCCATGACGGACGTGGACTTGCCCGCCAGCGTGAACTACGGTTACGGGGTCACCGAGCCCGAAGCGGTGGCCGACCTGCGCCAGCGCGTACTGGCCTACATCGCCAGTCTGCACGACCTGGATTTTACGGTCATCATCCGCTAACGCGGCTACCCGGTTGCCCCGCCCCCCTGGCGCCGCGCGGGCCGCGGCCTCGACGCGGCGGTCGCGGCGCGCTTGCGCTCGTTTCGCGCCAACTGGGCGCGCCGGTTGGTGATCCGTCGCTTTTCTTCCGAGGTCAGGGGCACCACGCCCCGCGCCACCGCCGCCGCTGCGGCCTTTTTTTTGGCTTTGCGGACCGCCACTGCTTGGGGTGTCCAATAGCCCCGCCCCGCGGCCTTAGCTCTGGCCGCAGCGGCGCGGTTTCGGGCGTTGATTGCGTCCACTTGGGCCTGCGCCACGGGGTCACCCGCCTGGGCCTGCTGGCGCAGGGCATGGAAACGTTCGGATTGGGTCGGTTTGCGGGCGGGCGGCTCTTCCATGCGCCCAAAATAAAGCGTGGGCGCCCTACTTTGTGCCCCATGACGCTGTACGATTTCAACCTCTTGCCCTACGAGCAACAACTGGCGGCCGTCTTCGACGCCGGCACCTACCTGGCCCGGCGTTGGGAAGAAGAGGACAGCGTGAATCTCTACCACTTGCCCGGGGGCTTCTTCGTCGAGCTCTACTACGACACGCACGCCAACGAGCTGGTGCGGCTGCGCAGCTTCAGCAGTTCTGAGCCGCTGGAGGACTACGCCGTGGGGATTCGGCTGCCAGACGATTGGGCATGAAAAAGCCCCGGCCGGTTGGTCGGGGCTTTTTGCATATTGCTACCGTACTTTGTGCGCCGAGACGCTTTCTTATGCTTCAGATCGCCGCCATTCTTTGGAAGCACTTAGCTGTTATTATTGTAACAGTGCTGTTAAATATTGCCTATTGGGTAGGCTTGCTAACCCTGCAAGAATTTAGGATAAGTGCTGGCCTTGTTGTAATCTGGACCCTTGCTCGCTACGCCAGCTTATTTGCGCCGCTTCTTCGCACGCTGTTTCTTGGTAAGCGGAGGCGTTAGGTTGTTGCCTCGCTTCTGCTCTCTACTAATTTCGGTTTGTGGTTTTAATGACACCGCCGGAAACACGTTGTAGGTGTTGTTGATAACAGTTGGCTGCGAGTTTCCCAACACCGTATATAAGTAGGTAAGTACCGCTATTAATATACTAAGGGCGGCCATGCTGTACTGATTTTCCTGAAAGAAGGTGTTGATGGTTCTGCCCAATTCAGGACTAATTGCAGTCGTTTTTTCTGTGAATTCTGCCAGAGATGCATTGCCCGTCTTGGCCTCTTCGACAACAACCCTGAATTGCCTTGCTATTTCGGGTGTTAGGTCTACTTGCTTAAACATACTGATAAAGCCAGCGCGCGAAGGCACCCCGTTTTCATCAAAATTGTAAGTCCCTGCGCGTCCACCAGGGTCAGCAGACGTCATCTTACCGCAATTTGGGCATTGAGCCGAGTTGTTGCTGAAAGAAACATTGGTGGCATTAACAATATGAAACGGGCTGGGGAATTCAAACCAACAATGGGAGCACTTAATATTCATTAGGCAGAATTATTTAGAACCAAACTATTGCTAGAGGCTGCGGAAAGTGAGGGTTTGGGTTTTGCTTTTCATCGAGTAGTTAAGCTGCTGGTGTCACCTTGGGCCGGGGCCCCCGGGCGCGGTGAGGTAACTCGGTGGGCTCGGGGCGGGCATACACCGCAGAGCCAAACACCACGTAATTGAAGTCGCAGGCGGGGAAATGGCGCACCGTGTTATAGAGCATGGCCAGGTTGCAGTGGTAGGTACCGCGGGCGATGGCACTTGCATAGTTCTTATTCACGCCCACGGTCGTCGCCCATTCGGCATAGGTGGGGAAGGCCCCGGCGTGGAGCAAGCGGTCGAGTTCGGCTAAAAATCGCTTATCGACCTGGGCTTGGTCGTAGGCGGGCAGCGGGGTAGCGTCGGAAAGCATGGGCTGAGGAAAGGGGGTAAAAGCGATTCAAAGCCAGCAAAAGGTCACACTCAGGGTCACACTACGAAAGAAGCCCACCGTAAACACTTGATTTACAGTGGGCTTCCTAAATAATGAGCCTCCTGTCGGACTCGAACCAACGACCCTCTGATTACAAGTCAGAAGCTCTACCAACTGAGCTAAGGAGGCTAGTGGTGGGGCAAAAGTACGGTTTCTTCGCCATTGCGCCAAATATGACGGTTGGCAAAAAGGGCTACCCAGACAGGCCGGCCGGCTCGCAGAACACGATGCGGTTGCCAAACGGGTCGATGACCGTCATTTCCAGCACCCGCGGGTTCCACTCGGCGCGGGCCAGCACGGGCGGGGCAAACGGGTGGGGCTGGCGCAGCAGCTGGTGGTGGTAGGTTGCCAGGCTCTGCACCTCCGCCCGGGCCAGGCTGCCCGGGGCCCCGTCGGTGGGGTGGCCGCTGAGGTGCAGCACCACGTCGGCCCGCGCAACTTGCAGGTACGCGGGGGCCCCGGCCGGCCGGTCGGCCCAGTCGATGCGGAAGCCCAGCCACTCGATGTAAAAAGCCAGGGCCTCAGCGTAGTCAAGGATGCGGAAAACAGGCGTTACCATGCAGAGAACGAAGGCGAAGGATGCAACCGCGCAGACGGCCGGGGCCCTAAAGTACAGCCGGCCCGCCAAGCAGGGCCCCTACCAAAAAAAAACGCCGCCGGCGGGCCGCACCGCAGTGCGCCCGCCGGCGGCGTGGCCGGCTGGGGGCGGGCGCTTAGGCGCGCACCGTTTTCAGCTGTTTCTTGAGCACGTCGATGCGCTTTTGGCCTTCGGCCATCCGGCCCTCGTACTCCTCGCGCAGCTGGGCCGCGTTCTTGGAGCGGGCAAAGAACGCCAGGTTGGTTTGCAGCGTGGCGTGGTCGTTTTCCAGCTCGTTAATTTCCTTGCGCAGCGCCATTTCCTTGCGTGTGAGTTGCTGCTGGGCCTGGGGCCGCGCCTTAAGGCGAGCCACTTCGGCCTGGAACAACAGCTCGGCGCGCTCGGCGTAGCTCAGGCCGGGCACGGCGGCCAGGTACTGGCCCAGCAACCCAAGCAACTGCTCTTCGCTGCGGTCGCCGGTGCCGGTGGCGTCGAACGCCGCCGACCAGTCGGCCAGCACAGCGCGGAAGCCTTCCAGGGAAGCCGGGTTCTCGTCGCTGAGGGCACCCACTTGCGTTCCCACCTGCTCAAGGTAGGCCAGCTGCTCGCCCGAGGAGGCCGTAGCCTTCTCTTCGCGCTGGCGGGCCTCGTGCTTGGGCCGGTCAAATACGGCGTCGCAGGCGTTGCGGAAGCGGTGCCAGAGCTTGTCGGCCAGTTTGTCGGGCACGCGGCCCACGTCCTTCCACTCCTTCTGGATGCGCATCACCACGGCGCGGGCGGCCTCGGCGTCGGGGTTTTGCTGGGCTTCCTCGGCCTGGTCGATGAGGGCCTGCTTGGCCTTCACGTTGGCCGATTTCTCGTTGTCGAGCGACTTAAAGAAATCGTTTTTGCGGTTGAAGAACGCCTTGTAGGCGGCCCAGTACTGCTTGTTGAGGGCGTCGGCCTGGGCGCGGGGCACGAGGCCGGCGGCTTCCCACTCGGCCTTGATTTCCTGGAGCTCGTCGGTTTTCGAGCGCCACAGGTTCACGCGGTCGGTGTCGAACTCAGCAAACGGCTGGATGCGCTCGAGCAAAGCCTTTTTCACCACCAAATTGGCTTTCTCCTGGGTCGAGCGGCCGTCGGAAAACTCCTTGCGGCGCTGGTGCAGGGCGTCGGAGGCGGCAATGAAGCGCTGCCACAGCGGCTCGCGCTGGTCGTTGGGCACGGGCCCGATGTTCTTCCAGTCCTCGTGCAGCTTGGTGAGCTCGTCGAGGGCCTTGTTGATGCCGGTGAGGGCCATCAGGCCCTCGGCGCGCTTGATGAGGTTTTCCTTGGCCTCCTGGTTGCGGCGGCGGTCTAGGTCCTTCATCTCCAGGAAGCGGCCCTGCTTGCTGTAGTAAATGTCGAGCAGGCCGTGGTAGGTGTCCCAGATGGGCTGGCTGTCGGTCTGGGGCACCGGGCCGGTGGATTTCCACTCGCCTTGCAGCGCCTTTAGCTTGGCCGAGCTGTCCTTGGTTTCGGCGGCTTCCACCAGCTGGCGGAGCTGGTCGAGGAGCTGCTGCTTCTTGGCCAGGTTGTCGCCGCGGCTGGCGTCTTCGGCTTTGGCGTTCTTGGCACGGCCCTCGCGGAACTCTTGCAGGGCTTTATTCAACTCCAGCTGGCCCTCGGGCTGCTGGAAGGCGAAGGCTTCGGCCTCAGCCCCGCCTTCGGCAAACTTCTGGCGGGCGGCCGAGCGGGCCTGGCCCACGTTGGCCTCGTACTGGCGCACGAGGTCGAGCACGGTTTTGCGGTTGCGCTGGGCGTTGGGGCCCCGCAGCTCCTGCACCAGGTACTGGGCCTGGGCGGGCAAGTCGAGGGCCGTAAAATCGGGGGCTTCCAGGGCCACCGGCGCGGCGGGGGCCCCTTCAGCGGCCGACAGCGCGTGGGCTTCTTCGGCCTCGGCGGCGTTGGCTTCGGGCTGCGCGCCTACTTCGGGCACTTCGGGCAGCGCCAACGCGGCGGTGTCGGCGGGGGCATCGTCCAGCGGGGTTTCCGACGAAGCCGGCAGCGTGGCCACACCCTCGGGGGCGTCGAGCAGCTCCGCGGCATTGTGCAGGTCCACGGTGGGCAGCGGCGCGGTTTCCTCCACGGTGTGGCCGTGGGGGGCATCGGCCGCGGCCTCAGCCGTGGCGGGCAGGGCCGAGGGGTCGGCCGCGGGGGCAGCCTCACCGTAGTGGGCCGCGGCGCGGGCCTGCGGCGCCGACACGTCGGCGCCGTCCACCGTCACGGCTTCGGGCACGTGGTGGGCGGTTTCGGCGGCGGCGGCGGCTTCGGGCGTACCCGGGTCCGGGGCCGTGCCGGGGGCCGGCTCGGCGGCACTTTTGGCCTGAATTTCGGCCAGGCGGCGCTCGAGAATGTTCATGCGGTCCTCGCCCCCGGGCTGGGGGCCGCCCGACTGCGGGGCCTGGGGGGTTTGTTCGGTTGACATACGCAACGGCGGAAAGACCGGTCCACAACGCGGGGCCGGGTGGGGGGAGCTAATGGGAGCGGGTGAAAGCGGGGTACGGGGCGCGAAAGTACGGCGGCTCAGTTTAAACGCGGGTCAACGGGGTAATTGGCCCAGGCTTGGAAGCGTCCGCCCTTCTCCCGCAAAATCGCCCGCCAGAACGCATCCGTTGCCAAAGTAAACACTTTCCCGGCGCTTGCCGGGTGCGTGGCCCAGCGGCGGTCCTGCCGCTCGGCGGCCAGCTGCCCGGGGCCCCAGCCCGCGTAGCCCACAAACAAGCGCACGTCGGCCGCCGCCAGGGCCCCGCTGCCGAGCTGCGCCAGCAGCGCCGCAAACTCGCCGCCCCAGTACACGCCCTGGCCCAGGGCAGCGGCCCCGGGCACGCCGGCGCTGCGGTGCAGGTAGTGCAGCGTATCGGGCCCGACGGGGCCCCCAGCCAGGAGCGGCAGGGCGGCGGCAGACGAAGCCGAGCCCAACGGCAGTGTCATCACGTCGCTGAGCATCAGCTCGGTGGGGCGGTTCAGCACGAGCCCGAAGGTACCGCTGGCGGGCGCGTCGCGGCACACCAGCACCACGCTGCGCTCAAAGTTGGGGTCGCCCAAAAAGGGCTGCGAGATGAGGAGCGTACCGGGCGTCATGGGCAGGGGGCAGTTAAGTGCTGGGCTAATAGCCGATGGCTTTTGTTTTCAAAGGCAAGCAGTTGGGCCAAAAGTGTCGGCTGTTTACTTGTGCACGGGTGTTTAATAAGTATCCGTTGGCAGTTGCCAGGGCGCTGCTTTGGGTGAACAGGGCCCCGGGGCGGCCGTAGTACCTTGCGGCCGCATTTGCGCCACGGCCGGGCCGCGGGGCTACCCGGCAACCGCTGCCGGCGCGGACGGGTTCCGCCGCGGACGCAGCCGGTGCCCCAGCGGCCCGGGCCTTTATTGACTGAAAACTGTTAACTGCTCCCCGCCCACCGTTAACTAAAAATTGCCATGACCGACCAAGAGCTTGCCGACCTGCGCCAATCGTACACCCAGCGCACCCTGGCCGAAGCCGAGGCCCAGCCCGATGCCGTGCGCCAGTTCCGCGCCTGGCTCGACGAGGCCGTGGCCGCCCGGCTCGACGAGCCCACCGCCCTCACCCTGAGCACCGTAGACGCAGCCACCGGCCAGCCCAGCGCCCGCGTGGTGCTGCTCAAGGGCCTGCCCGACGACGCCGGCTTTTTGTTTTACACCAACTACGACTCGCGCAAGGGCCGCGAGCTGGCCGGCCAGCCGCTGGCCGCGGCTACTTTTTTCTGGCCCGGCCTCGAGCGCCAGGTGCGCGTGGAGGGACGGGTGGAAAAAGCACCGGAAAAAATGTCGACCGACTACTTCCGCAGCCGCCCGCGGGGCAGCCAGCTCGGGGCCTGGGCCTCGCCCCAGAGCCAGGTCATCGGCAGCCGCGAAGAGCTTGAAGCCCGCGAACAGGCCGTGGAGACCGAATTTGCCGGCCAGGACCCGCTGCCGCGCCCGCCGCACTGGGGCGGCTACATTTTGCGGCCGCACCGGCTCGAGTTCTGGCAGGGCCGCCCCAGCCGCCTGCACGACCGCCTGGTGTACGAGCTGGTGGACGGGGCCTGGCACATCACGCGCCTGGCCCCCTAGGCAATGGGCCGTTATCAGTTAACAGTGAGCAGTTAACCGATAAACAGGCCACGGGTCATTCGAGCCAACCGCTCACTGGTAATTGCTAACTGATAACTGAAATAAGTGGCTGAAATTCAACCCTTGCGCGGCTGGCGCTACGCCCCGGCGTTGGGCGCCGACATCGACGCCTACGTGTCGCCGCTGTTCGACGTGGTGTCGGCCCGGCAGCGGGCGGCGCTCTACCGCAATCCGCTCAACTCCATTCATTTGGCCGTGCCGCAGGGCGACGATCCGGCCGGTGCGGCCCTGGCCACGCTGCGGCGCTGGGAGGCCGAGGGCGTGCTCCGGCAAGACGCGCTGCCCGGCATTTACGCCTATTACCAGTACTTCCGGCTGCCGGGCAGCCCCCGCGAGTACTGCCGCAAGGGCTTCATGTGCCACATCCGGGCCTACGACTGGGCCGAGGGCGTGGTGCTGCGCCACGAAAACACGCTGCCGGCCAGCGTGAGCGAGCGCGCCGCCCTGCTGGCCCGCACCGAGTTTCAGACCAGCGCCACCCACGGGCTCTACCGCGACGATGCCTTTGAGCTGGAAGCCTACCTCGACGAGGCCATGCGCGCGCCCCTCTACCAAACCGAGGACGACTACCAGGGGGCCCGCGACGTGCTGGCCGTGGTGCAGGACGCGGCCGTGATTCGGCGGTTTCAGGAAGTGCTGGCCGGGCGCACGGTGATTCTGGCCGACGGCCACCACCGCTACGAGGGCTCGCTGGCGCACCGCCGCGCCCGCCAGGCGCAAGCCGGGGCCGCCGCCACCGGCCGCGAGCCCTGGAACTACCACCTCATGTACCTCACCAACGCGGCCAGCGACGACTTGCGCATCCTGCCCACCCACCGCCTGCTGCTGGCGCTGCCCGACGGCCCCGGCGGCCCCGCGCTGACCGACGCCGAGTTTCTGGACCGCCTGGGGCCCTACTTCACGGTGCTGCCGCTGGAGGAAGCCGCCGACTTGCCCGAACGCATTGCCGGCAAGCGCTGGGCCTTCGGGCTGTACCTGGGCGGGCAGGCCTATAAAATCCGGCTCCGGCCGGAGGCCCACGCCCTGCTCGACTGGGACACGGCCGCCGAAGTGAAGGACCTGGACCTGACGGTGCTGCACTATTTTGTGCTGGAAAAAGCCCTGGGCCTGGGGGGCCCCGCCGCGCAGCGCGCCTGGCCGGGCGTGGCCTACGTGCGCAGCTTCGCCGAATGCCTCCAGCGGGTGGACCGCGGCGAGGCCCGCGCCGCGCTCATCGTGAACGAGGTGAGCATGGCCGAGGTGGAGGCCGTGTGCCACGCCGGGGCCGTGATGCCGGCCAAGTCCACCTTCTTCTACCCCAAAACCCTGGGCGGCTTCCTCTTCAGCAGCATCGCCGACGAGGAGGCCGGCAACGGGTTTGACCAGTACTTCCAGGGCCCCGCGGCGGGCGCGGGGCCCGCGTAGGCCCGGCCGGTATGCGCTTTTTGCTGCTGCTCTTGTTGGCCGGCGCGGGGCTGGTGGGCCTGCACCTGGTGCTGCTCTACGGCGGAGTGCCCTACGGGGCCCTGGCCCCTGCCCTGGACGCGGCCAACGCCGCCGCCGGGCTCGCCAGCGCCCCCTGGCCCGCCCAGCCCCTGGCCCACAACGCCCCGGACTACGCCCGCCTGCGCGCCGTGGCCGGCGGGCTGCTGGCCGCCGGGGCCCTGGGGCTGGGCTTTTGGCGCCGGGCCGCCGGGCACGAGGCCCGGCGGCTGGCCCACGACGTGCGCCGCGCCGGGCGGGCGCTGGCGGCGGGGTGGCGGCGCACGCCCGGCCCGGCCCGGTGGGCGGCCGGGGCCCTGCTGCTGGCCGTGGCCGCCGTGCGCACGTACCTGCTGGCGGCCACCCCGCTCAACCCCGACGAGCTCGTGACGCTCGACTACTTCGTGGCCCCGGGGCCGGCCGTGGCGGCGGGCTTCTACCTGCTGCCCAACAACCACGTGCTGCACAGCCTGCTGGTGTGGCCGCTGCTGCGCGGGACCCCGCTGGAGGCCCCCGAGCTGCTGGCCCGCCTGCCGGTGTTTGGGCTGGGGCTGGTGGGGCTGGTGGTGGGGTTTGCGGGGCTGGCGCGCCTCACCACCTGGCGCGTGGCGGCGCTGGCCACGCTGCTGTTTCAGTTTTTGCCCATGGGCCTGGAGTACGCCGTGACGGCCCGCGGCTACGGGCCCCAGGCGCTGTGCGCCCAGGCGGCCTGGCTGGCGGCGCTGGTGCTGCTGCGGGGCCCCGCCGGCCACCGCCTGGCCTGGGCCGTGTGGGCGGGGGCCAGCGGGGCGGGCTTTTACTTGATTCCGACGTTTCTCTACCCGTTTGCGGGGTCGGTGGCGGCGCTGGTGGTGCTGGGCCGGGGCCGCGCCGCGGCCCGGCGGCGGCGCCAGGCGCTGGTGGCCGGCGCGGGCGTGGCCGTTTTGGCCGCGCTGCTGTACCTGCCCGTGGGCTGGCTCACGGGCTGGCCCCTGCTGCTGGCCAACCCCTACGTGGCGCGCCTGGCCCCGGCCTTTTTCTGGCAGCACCTGCTGCCCTACTACGTACCCGTGACGGTCACGCTGCTCTACGGCCGGGCGGTGCTGGGGTGGCCGCTGCTCGGGCTGCTGGCCCTGGGGCCCGCCGCCGTGCGGCGCTGGGGCGCGCCCGCGTGGCGGCCCGCGGCGTGGCTGGCCTGGGCGGGCGCGGTAGCCCCGGTGCCCCTGCTGCTGCTCCAGGGGGTGATGCCGCCCGGGCGCACCCTCTACCACACCGCGTGGCCGGCCCTGGTGCTGGCCGGCCTGGCCCTGGAGGCCGGGGCGCGCCGGTGGCGGGGCCCCGGGCGGGCGGCCTGGGCCCTGGCCGGGGCCCTGGGCCTGGGCCACGCCGGGTTTCGGGTGGCGCAGCAGGTGCGCACGCAGGCGGTGGCCCGGCGCGACGACCAGAGTTACCGGCGGGTGGCCGACTGGCTCGCCGCCCGCCCACCGGGCCGCGTGCTCGTTGGCGTGCCCGGCTACGACCTGTACCTGGCGCACCAAGCCCGGCGCCACCGCCGCCCGCTGCCCGCCATGCGGGGCCCCGACACCCGGCCCGGGGTTCGCGCCGGCAGCTACGACTACCTGGTGCTCGGCCGCGGCGAGGCACTGCCGGCCTGGCTCGCGCCGCGCCGCTACCGGCCCGGGCTCTGCACCGGCCCGCTGTGCGTATACCAGCGCGCCGGCGCGGGGCCCCGCCCCTGAGCGGCGCGGCGCGTAGTTTTGCGGCGGGGCCCCGCTGCTGCTTGCTGCTGCTTTCTTTGGGTCCCCGCGCCGCTTTCCCTTCGCCACCATGCGCCTGATTTTAGCTTCCAACTCGCCCCGCCGCCGCCAATTGCTGACGGACCTGGGCCTGGCCTACGAAATTCGCCTGCGCGCCGTGGACGAGGACTTTCCGCCCCACTTGCGCCGGGCCGCGGTGGCCGAGTACCTGGCCGCCCACAAGGCCGCCGCCTACGCCGCCGACCTGGCCCCCGACGAGCTGGTGATTACCGCCGACACCATTGTGTGCCTGGGGGACGAGGTGCTCAACAAGCCCGCCGACGCGGCCGACGCCGCCGCCATGCTCACGCGCCTGCAAGGGCGGGCCCACGAGGTGTTCACGGGCGTGTGCCTGCGCACGGGCGACGGCCGGCAAGTAGTGTTTTCGGACCAGACCACCGTGCACTTCCGCCCCCTGAGCTCCGCCGAGATTGACTTTTACATTACCCATTACAAACCCTTCGATAAGGCCGGGGCCTACGGGGCCCAGGACTGGGTGGGGATGGTGGGCGTGACGCGCCTCGAGGGCTCCTACTTCAACGTGATGGGCCTGCCCGTGCACCGGGTGTGGGCCGAGCTGGCGCGGCTGGGGGCCCTGCCGGCGGCGGCCCCGCAGCCGGGGCACTAGTTTTCTTTTGACCGGCCGCCCCCGCTGGTTATCCCCCTTGTTGCCCCGCGCCATGCCCGCTTCCCCGTCGCCTTTGGGCCCCGCCAATGCGCGGTTTTTGGCGGCCCTGCTGCTGGGGGCCCTGGCCCTGTGCGCCGCCTACGCGGCGCTGGTGCTCGGCCAGGCCACCTACGCCGACGTGCGGGCCCTGGGCCGCATCACCTTCCACAACGGGTACTACGACTACCTGCCGGTGCGCGTGTCGGCGGCGGAATTTGCCCGTGCCCAGCAGCTGGCCCTGGGCGGCGCGGGGGCCCTGGCGCTGGCCGCCGCCCTGGCGGGGGCCGGCCGGCGCGGGCGGCGGCAGCTGGGGGCCCTGGCCGCCGAAACCCGGGCCGCCGGGGCCGGCGCGTGGCACACGCTGGCCGGCCTGCCCTCGGCCCAGCGCTGGGCGGCGGGGGCCAGCCTGGCGCTGCTCACCGGGGCACGCCTGTTTTTCGGGCTTGTCAAAGCTTACCACCCGGACGAGATTGCGGGCTACGACTTTTTCGTCCGCCCGGGGCTGCTGGCGGTGAGCAGCTTCTACCCCGTGCCCAACAACCACGTGCTGGCCAATACGCTGAGCTGGCTGTTTTTTCAGGTGAGTCCCGACCTGTGGTTTACGCTGCGGCTGCCGGTGCTGCTCACGGCCACGGCCGGCACGGGGGCCCTGTTTGCGGGGCTGGTGCGCTTCGGTACGTTTCGGGCGGCACTGGTGGCCCTCACGCCCTTCGCCTGGCTCCAGCTGAGCCTGTACCACGCCGTGGCCGGGCGCGGCTACTGGCTGCTGATGACGCTGGCGGGCGTCCACTTTTTGGCGCTGGTGGCGCTGCGGGCCCGGCCCCAGGCCCCGCGCGTGGCCTGGGCGGCGCTGCTGGCCAGCGGCATCCTGGGCTGCTACACGGTGCCGGCGTTTGCCTACGTGGTGGCCTCGGCCAGCGGCTACCTGGGGCTGGGGTGCCTGGGGCGGCGCGACTGGGCCGGGCTGGGCCGGGCGGTGGCCGTGGGGGCGGGCATCGGGGCGGGGGCGGCGCTGCTCTACGCGCCGCTGCTGCTGCTCTCGGGCTGGCGCCTGCTGCTGGCCAACGGCTACGTGGCGTCGCGGCCGTGGCCGGTGTTTGCGCACGCGCTGCCGGCCTTTGCGTGGTTCACGGAGGGCACGCTGGCCGGGCAGCGCACGGTGGGGGCCCTGGCGTTTGGGGCCGGGCTCGGGGCGTTTGGGTGGCTGCTGTGGGGCCCGGCGGGGGCCCGGTTGGCGCCCGACCTGCGGGCGGCGGTGCGGCGCCTGGGCCTGCCGGCGCTGTGGTTCGTGCTGCTGCCCTACGCCCTGCTGGCGGTGCAGCGGGTGCTGCCGCCCGAGCGGGTGCTGCTCTACAAGGCGCTGTACTTCTTTGTGTTGGTGGGCCTGGTGGTGGATGCCGGGCTGCGGGCCCGCCCGGGGCCCTGGGGGCCCCGGCTGGCGGGGCTGGCCCTGGGCTTGTTCGTGGCCTACCAAACGTACACCATGTGCTACCTGGTAGCGGCCAACCGCCGCTACGTGGGGGCCACCTGGCGGGCCTTCGACTGGCTGGCCACCCAGCCGCCGGGCCGCGTGCTGGTGGGCAATAACGAGTCGTCGCTGCACTTTCTATTCCTGGCCCACTACCGCACGCCCGGCCGCCGCTGGCAGTTCGACACCAGCGCCCAGCCCGGCGTGCGCTACCGCTACGTGGTGGTGCCGCCCGATTACCAGGGCCCCTACCGCCCGCCCCGGCCCGCCCGCCCCGCCTACCACGACGGCGTGGACGACATCTACGCGCTGCCCGCCCCGGGCCAGCCCGTCGGCCACGACCCGCTCTTCGACTGAGGCAGTTGTTCGTTGTCAGTTGTCAGCCAATAAGTTGCGAACTAACTGACAACGAACAGCTGACAACTAAAAACCTACTACCCGCGCGCCAGCAGCGCAATGCCCGCCACCACCAGCACCAGGCCCCCCGCCTGGGGCCAGCTCAGGCCCTCGCGCAGCACCACCAGCCCCAAGATGGCGGTGAACAACACCGAGCCGCCCACAATCACGGGCGTGCCCACGGAAGCCGGCACCCCGCGCCGAAACACCACAAACGCCAGAATTTCGGCCAGCCCCACGCCCAGCCCGGCCAGCGCCGCCAGCCCCAGGCCCTTGCCGCTCACCGGCAGCGGCTGCCCTTGCAGCTTCAGGTGCAGCAGCCACGCGCCGCCCAGGGCCGCGGCCACCAACTGCAGCACCACGGCCCCCACAGCGGGCGGAACGTGCTCGGCGGCCAGCTTGAGGAAGAAGTTGTAGCCGGCCAGGCACAGGGCCGTGAGCAGCGCCAAGGGAAGCCAATTGGGCATAGTTGAATTTGTCATTCCGAGCGCAGCCGGGAATCTGAGATGCTTTTGAATTGGCTTCTCCAGCGTTTTTTACGCCCGCGTGTCCGTTAAATTTATGGTATGGAACCCCTATACTTTTTTATCGCGCTGTTAGTCGGGGCAATCTTGCTTGTGGTCGTTGGCAAAGCAAAAGACCAGGAAATGGAATGGTTTCGAAAGAACGGCATCCGAGTACAGGGAACCGTTGTAAGAAATACGCTTTCTTGGGGAAGGGTTAGCGTAACTCGTCCAGTTGTTCGATTTACCACCGAGAACGGCGAGACCATCGAATTCTTGGATGAAAACGGACTAGCACTCGCCGTTCCCAGGTTTTCCGTTGGCCAGAAGATTACGCTGATTTACGAGAAATCAAATCCCCAAAATTTCCGGATTATTACCAGTGGAAGCTTCGCTTGAATCAGCGGGCTCCTGAGCAATTACCGCAGTTGCTCCTTCAATAGCTCCATTTCTACTTGCGGGGACACCTTTTCGTAGAGCACGCGGTAGGCGGCCGTGGTGATGGGCATGTGGACGTTGAGCTTGCGGTTGATTTCGTGGATGGACTTGACGGCGTAGTAGCCTTCGGCAATCATGTTCATCTCCAGCTGCGCCGATTTCACGGAGTAGCCGCGGCCCACCATGCCGCCGAAGGTACGGTTGCGCGAGAACTGCGAGTAGGCCGTCACCAGCAGGTCGCCGAGGTAGGCGGAGGCCGAGAGGTCGCGCGCCAGGGGGCTGATGGCTTGCAAAAAGCGGCGGATTTCCTGCACCGCGTTGCTCACCAGCACGGCCAGGAAGTTGTCGCCGTAGCCCACGCCGTGGGCAATGCCGCCGGTGAGGGCGATGATGTTTTTCATCACGGCGCAGTACTCGATGCCGTCGAGGTCGAGGGCCGGGTGGGCGCGCACGTAGCGGTTGCGCAGCAGCTCGCAGAAATCATGCGCCAGGGCCGCGTCGGGCGAGCCGATGGTGAGGTAGCTTTGCTTTTCGAGGGCCACTTCCTCGGCGTGGCAGGGCCCGGCGATGACGCCGAGCTGGGTGCGCGGCAGCCGGAAGCGCTCGGCCACGTAGTCGGTCACGAGCTGGTTTTTGCCCGGCAGCATGCCCTTGATGGCCGACACGACCTTTTTGTGCTTGAGCGCGTCGCGGTCGAGCTTGTCGAGCACGGGCTGCACGAAGGCGGCGGGCACGGCCAGCACCACCCAGTCGGCCTCCTCCACCACGTCGGCCAGGTCGGTGGCGGGGTACACCAGGTTCAGGTCGAACTGCACCGAGGAGAGGTAGCGCGGGTTGTGGCGGGTGCGCAGCAGGTGCTGCACGTCGTCTTTGGCGCGCAGCCACCAGTCGACGCGGGCGCCGTTTTCGCTCAGGATTTTGACGAGGGCGGTGGCCCAGGAGCCGCCGCCGAGCATGGCAATTTTTTCCAACGGAATGGGTGGGGAAAGAAGGATGGCTTTTCAGTTGTCAATCGCTCGTTGTCAGGGACAGGGGCCCCTTTTAGTTGTCGGTTGCTCGTTGTCAGTTGTTAGGGACAGGGGCCCCAGACGCAGACGACAAGTTTGGGCAACGCACAACGAGCAACGGACAACTAGCAACGGACAACTACACTATCTACGGCTTGGGGTCGGCCAGGGCTTCCTTGCTCAGCGTTTTGGCGTCTTTGATGACCACCCGGCCGCCGTCTTTGAGCTCTTTGGCCACGGCCCGGAAGGGCCCCGTGACGACGACCGTGCCGGCCGCGACGCCGCCCAGGATTTCAATGTTCTTGGAATCGGTGATGCCCGTTTTCACCGGCGTGAGCACCGCCTTGCCGTCCTTCACCACAAACACCACCTCCTGGATGGCGGGCTTGTCGGGGCTGGTTTTGGGGCCCACCAGGGTGGCCGTGCCGCCGGCCCGGCCCATGCCGCTGCCGCCGCCGGGGCCCTCGGCCGTGGCCACGGCCGAGTCGGAACGGGTGGTAACGGCAAACAGCGGCACGCTGAGCACGTGCGGCTTGCGCTCGGTGATGATGTCGACCGAGGCCGTCATGCCCGGGCGAAAGGGCACGACGGTTTGGCCCTTCACCACGCGCACCAGGTGGCGGTAGCTCTCGGGCAGCAGCCGGATGCGGACCTCAAACTCGGTCACGGCCTCGGCCGTCAGGGCGTCTTTGGCCGTGTTGGCAATGTTGGTGACGATGCCCCGGAACTTCTCGTTGCGGCTGGCGTAGGCGTCCACCTCCACCTCGGCCGAGTCGCCCAGGTTCACGTTGGTTACTTCGTTCTCGTTCACGCTCACGCGCACTTCCATGTTGTTGAGGTTGGCGATGCGCATGATTTCGGTGCCCGCCATTTGGGTGGTGCCCACCACGCGCTCGCCCTTCTTCACGTTGAGCTTGCTCACCGTGCCGCTCACCGGGGCGTAGATCGTGGTCTTGTTCAGGTTCTTGCGCGCTTCTTCCAGCGAGGCCGAGGCGGCCGTGACGGTGCTCTGAGCGGCGCGGATGGACTGGCGAGCCGAGTTGATTTCTTCCTGCGAGGCGTTGTAGGCGGCCTGGCTGGCCTCGTAGTCGGACTGCGAAATCACCTTTTGCTTGTAGAGCGAGGCGTTGCGGCGGTACGTCAGCTCAGTTTGCTTGGCCGTGGCAATCAGCTGCTGCAACCGGGCGTCGGCCTGGCCCACGTTGGCGCGCTGGGTGCCCACCTGGGCGCTTTGCAAGTTCACCTGGGCCTGGTAGTTGTCGGGGCGAATGCGCAGCAGCAGCTGGCCTTTCTTCACGGAGTCGCCCTCCTGCACGTACAATTCGATGATTTCGCCCGATACGTCGGGCGAGATTTTCACTTCCGTTTCGGGCTGCACCTTGCCCGAGGCGCTCACCTTTTCGGTGATGTTGGCCGGGCCGGCGGTTTCCACGAGCACCTCGGTGCCGACGGGCGCGCCCACCCAGCCCTGCTTTTTGGCGATGGCGAAGCCCCCGATCAGCACGAGCACCAAGGCCCCCAAGATGTAGAGTAAGCGGTTATTTTTCATTTAACATGTATCAATTAACATTTAACACTTCGCATTCAACCCCCAACATTCGCAACCGCCGCCACTGGCTTAGCGGTTGTTAAATGTTAATTGGTAAATGTTAAATGCTACAACGCGAGCGGCTTGCCCTGGTAAAAGTCGAGCACCTTGCGGCGGAAGATGAAGGTGTACTTGGCCTGCAGCTGGTTGGAAACGGCGAAGGTGAGGTTGTTTTTGGCGATGTTGAATTCGGTGCCATTGAGCAGGCCGTTGTTGAAGCGGATTTCCGAATTGCGCTGCGTGAGCGTGAGGGCCGCCACTTGGCGCGTGGCGGCGGCGTACTGGAGCTGGGCGGCGCGGGCGTCGGCGTAGGCTTGCTCGATGCCCTGGCGCAGCGTGAGGCGGGCCTGCTCGGCGCGCACGCTGGCCGACTGCTCGTTGATGAGGGCCCGCTGCACGCCCGTGCGCACCTGCAGGCCGTTCAGCACCGGAATTTGCAGGGCAAACTGCACGGCCTTGCCGTAGTTGTTGCTCAGCTGATCAAAAAAGTTCGTCGGCAGCGTTTCGAAGTTGGGCTGCTTGCCGGTGAGCACCTGAAAGGAGGTGGGCAACAGTCCGTTGGGCGTGTTCTGAAACACCGGAATCGACTGGGCGCTGGTGGAGTCGCCGGTGAAGATGCGCGTGGACTGCGACGAGGAATACAGCGTGGAGAGCGAGCCCCCGAGCACAAAGCGGGGGTAGTACCCCGCCCGGGCAATGTCGGTGCCGCGGCGGGCGCTTTGCACGCGCAAGTCGGCCGCCCGGATTTCGGGCTTGGTGCTGGCGGCAATCTGAAACGTTTGGTTGAGGTCCACCACGTAGGGCGCCTCCTGGTCGGGGTCGGGCAGCGGGGGCACCTCAATGGCAAAGCCCTGGGCCCCGGCCGGGTCGATGTTCATGAGCTGCAACAGGGCCAGGCGGGCCAGGTCGGCCTGGTTTTGGGCCGTAATCACGTTCAGCTCGTCGGTGGCGAGCTGCGACTGGCTGTCGAGCAGCGTGCTTTCGGGGATGCTGCCGGCCTTGAGCAGGATGTTGGAGCGGTCAATTTGGGCCTGGTCGCTGGCCACCCGCGTTTGGTTGGCGCGCACCAGCTCCTGGGCCAGCACCAGCTGGAGGAATTGCGAGGCTACGTTGAGGCTCAGGTCGTTGCGCGACTTTTCGGTATCCTCCAGGCTAGCCTCGTAGTCGAGCACGTTGCGCTTGATGGTGTTGCGCAGCTGAAAGCCCTGGAACAGCACCACCTGCGCCTGCCCCGCCAGGTTGTTGGAGCGGGTGGTGGCGTTCTGAAACTGCGAGGTTACCGGGTTCACGTACGTACCGTAGTTCCAGCCCTGGGTGGCGTTCAGGTTGATGGTGGGCAGCAACGCGGCCTTGCTCTGGCGCAGCACTTGGCCGTTGCTCTGGGCCTGGAGCTGGTTGAGGCGCACCGTCAGGTTGTGGGCCAGGGCGTAGTCCACGGCGGCTTGCAGCGTCCAGGGGCCCGTGGGCACGGGGGCGGCCGGGGCGGGGGCCCCCAGCACCGCCGGGGCGGCGGGCACCGCCTGGGCGCAGGCGGGGCCCCCGGGGGCCAGCGCCACGCCCAACAGGGCCAGCAGGCCGGGGGCCCAGCGCCGGGGCCCCTCGCGCAGTTGTAAACGGTTCATCACGGCAGAAAGCAGGTTGGTAGAAGGAAAGGGCACCCGGCGAAAAGCGCCCCGGCGCGGCAGTTATCGCGCCGCGGGGCCGGCGCATTACGGGGCAAAATATGGTGCGCCGCGGCCTTTCGGCCCGGGGCCCTACTCCAGGGTGGGGATGTAGGTGATGTGCTGCACCCAGCCCAGGGCGCGCAAGTAAGACAGGGTCAGGTCTTTCACGGGGCTGTCCATTTCAATAAACTGGCGCGCGGCGTCGTTTTTACCCTTGCGGCTCACAAACATGGTGGCGATGTTGCATTCGTCGTGCGCAATGACCGACGCAATAAAGGCAATGGAGCCGGGCTCGTCGCGGGCGTCGACGATGAGCGTGTGCAGGGCCCCGGAGAAGTCGGCCGGAAAGCCGTCGACCTCCACGATGCGGATCACGCCGCCCCCGCGGCTCTGGCCCACCACCTCCACCCGGCGGCCGGTGGCCCCGTCGAGCAGGTTGAGCTTGATGGTGTTGGGGTGCATGGTGGAGGCGTTGCCCACGCTCTGGAACGTGTAGCGCAGGCCGGCCTCGGCGGCGTGGTCGAAGGCCGTGCGGATGCGCACGTCGTCGGGCGGGTAGCCCAGCAGCCCGGCCACAATGGCGCGGTCGGAGCCGTGGCCCTCGTAGGTGCGGGCAAACGAGTTGTAGAACGTGACCACCGCCTCGGTGGGCACGGCCCCCAGGATGCGGATGGCGGCCCGCGCGATGCGCACCACCCCGGCCGTGTGCGATGAGCTGGGCCCGATCATCACCGGCCCGATCATGTCGAAAATGCTGGATTTCTCTGCCATAACAGCCCCAAAAGTAGGGCCCAACGGCCGGACCGCCGCCGGGTTCTTTGGCCCCCTGGGCTATATAGCGTCCGGCGGATGCAGCCGGCGCGGCCCCAGCCACCGGGCGCAGGGTATTTTTGGGGCCCCTTCCCCTCCTGCCATGCCCCTCGACCCGCTCGCTCCCGCCGAAAACCCTGCCGAAAACCCCGCCGCCGCCGCCGAATTTTCGCCCGCCGTGCTGGCCCAGCTGCGCCGCCTGCAAGCCAAGTACGCCGCCGACGGCCAGGACTTGGCTGCCTACCTCGAAGGCCTCTACCGCGCCGACTACGTCAACTACTGGGACTACATCGAGCTTGATACGCTGCTCTCGCTCCAGCGCCCGCTCACGCAGCTGCCCGACGAGCGCATCTTCATCATGTACCACCAGATCACGGAGTTGTACTTCAAGCTCTGTCTTTGTGAGTACGAACAGCTGGGGGCCCTGGAAGCCCCCACCCTGGGCGAAGTGGTGCTGCGCGTGAACCGCGTGAACCGTTACTTCGAGAACCTCATCGACTCGTTCGACGTGATGGTGGACGGCATGGACAAGCAGCAGTTCCTCGAATTCCGCATGGCCCTGATGCCGGCCTCGGGCTTCCAGAGCGTGCAGTACCGCCTGATCGAAATTGCCAGCACGGCCCTCGAAAACCTCACCGACGAGCAGCAGCGCCTGGCCCTGGGCCAGAGCCCCGACCACCAGCAGCTCTTCGGCTGCATCTACTGGAAGGCCGGGGCCACCGTGGAGGAAACCGGAGCCAAGGCCCTGACCCTGGTGGAGTTCGAGCGCAAATACACGGCCCAGCTCGTGGCCCACGCCCAGGCCTACAAGCAGTGCAACGTGTGGGCCGTGGTGCAGCGCCTGCCCGAAGCCGAGCAGCGCCACCCGCGCTTGGTGCGGGCCCTGCGCCAGCTCGATGTGAGCGTGAACGTGAACTGGCCGCTGATGCACTTCAAGTCGGCCGTGCGCTACCTCCAGCGCGACCCCACCGACGTGGCCGCCACCGGCGGCACCAACTGGCGCAGCTACCTGCCCCCCAAGTTCCAGCGCCGCGTCTTCTACCCCGCCCTTTGGAGCGCCCAGGAGCTAGCCGATTGGGGCAAGGGCTGGGTGGAAACCGTATTGGACGAAGCGGGGAAAAAATAGCGCGTACCAAAGAACCCCGCGCCGGGACGGCTTTTTTGGCACGCTTTTACCTAGGAATAGGACTGTTACACAGCCGGGGCGTCAACACTTCCGTACCATTTTTCGTTGAACTAGTCTGCCCGGCCGCGCTCGCTCGCGGCCCTGTTTATCACTATGCTACTTGCCAATCCCACCCACCATTCTATGAAACCGTTAACCCCGCTACTGCTGTGCCTGTTAGGTCTGGCATCCTGTTCCAAATCATCGGACGATAACCCGTACCGGGTCGACCCCACCTGGTACCCCAGCCCCACCACCCGCCTTCAGCTGGTGGTGCCCTCCAAGTACGGGCCGGCGCAAGATTCCGTCGCCGTTATTTTTCGCAACCCCGACGCGGTCAACACCGGCTACGACTTCCAGCTGCGGCGCTACACCGGGGCCACTTACGTGGAAATCGGTACCGACAAGACGCGGCTGCTGAAGCCCGGCGAAACCCAACAGATTAATTATTCTACCCTGCCCACCGGGCAGTACGTTTACGGAAAAGATGCCATCCACGTGCTGCTCACCAACACCGATACGCACGAATTTTACGGCGATTTTCAGCTCACTAATTAATTCCGGTACCGGCTGGGCGGCGGGCCCCAGCCGGTACCGGAATTAATTATTCCTCCCACACAACCAATGAAAGTACCGTTTGCCCTGGCCATTGGTGGGGCGCTGCTCGCCGGGTGCGGGAATTCAAAAACCGATTCGGGGGCCCACCGGGCCGATGCCGATGCTGAGTGGCACAGCCCCACGCCGCGCCTGCACCTCATTATTCCCTCCCGGTACGGCCCCGCCCAAGACCTGGTAGCCCTCGGGTTTCGCAACCCCGACACGGTGCAGGTGCGCTACCAGTTCCAAATCAGGCGCTACACGGGGCCCCAGTACGTGCTGGTGGCCGAGGGCCAAACGAGCCTGCTCGCGCCCGCCGGCACCCAGCAAATCAATTATTCCACCCTGCCCACGGGGCCCTTTATCTACAAAACAGACTCGCTGCGGGTGCTGCTCAGCAACGCAGACACGCACCAGCGCTACGGCGATTTTTTGCTTACCCAATAGCTTAAGCTCAACAAATGAACCGCGGCGGCGCACGCCCCCGCAGGGGCCCCCGGCATGCCACCTGCCAATCATTATCCCCTGTCCTGTTGTGAAAACAAACTTTACCCGCGGGGCCCTGGCCGCGCTGGCTTTGGCTGCGGCCTGGCCGCTGGCGGGCTGCAAAAAGAACGACGACGCCTGCGCCGAAAACGAGTTTTTCGCGGCCGTTGCTACGGCCCCCACCACCGGCATGGCCCGGGTGGGCGTGCCGCTCGAAATCAAAACCACCGTGGCCCTGGGCACGCCCAGCTGCACCGAGTCGCGCCAGTTCCAGGAAACGCCGGCGGGCACGGGCAGCACCACCCTGTTTGTGCGGCCCGTGGGTTACTACGCCAAGTGCGCCTGCACCGGCGAAACGCCCGCGCCCCGGGCCCTCTCCTACTACTTCACGGCCCAGCAGGCCGGGCAGTACCTGGTGCGCTTTACCAGCACCGCCGACGGCACCGCGTTCCTGACCGACACGGTGACCGTGCGGTGACCGTGCGGTGACCGCAACGGCTCCGAGGGCCCAAAAAAAGCGCCGGCCCCTTGCGGGCCGGCGCTTTTTTTGGGCGTTAAAGGGAATGCCCGGGGCCCTATTTCACGGTGAAGTCCACCTCGGTCATGTCCCACTTCAGGGCCACTTTGCCAGCTTTGTCAACGGTAATGTCGAATACCTCGACCGGGGAAGCAAGCTTTTTAGCCGGCACCATCACGCGCAGCACGTCGTCGGATTCCTTGTACTTGTAGGCGCCCCACTGGTTGGGCTCTTTGTTGAAGATGACCGTCCAATTAGTGGCGGTGGGGATGGTGAAGAGGCTGTATTTACCGGCCGCCAATGCTTTACCGTTGATTTTCACCGCTTTGTCTACCGTGAAAGTAGTGGCCTCGTTGGCCCCCGTGCGCCACACCTTGCCGTAGGGCTCTAGCTCGCCAAACGCCTTGCGGCCCTTCAGCGATGGGCGGCTGTAGTCGATGGTAACGGTGGTGCCGTTGACGACGGCCGAGGCGGTGGCCGGCGGGCTGGGCCGCTTGGACTTATCCTCGGGCGGCTTGGCGTCTTGGGCCTGGGCGGCGGCGGCTACGAGCAGCAGGGCCCCCAGGGCCGG
This sequence comes from Hymenobacter nivis, assembly GCF_006439025.1. Lineage (GTDB taxonomy): Bacteria > Bacteroidota > Bacteroidia > Cytophagales > Hymenobacteraceae > Hymenobacter > Hymenobacter nivis_A. Next base: position 341,634 of record NZ_RCYZ01000004.1, on the reverse strand, counting down.
AGCGAAAAAACGGGTTTGCATAAAGCGAACAAAAAAGTGGGTGATGTGAATGGGGCCCGAAGGTACGGGCGCGCCCGGGGGTTTGGTTTGGGGCGCGGCTGGGGCCCCAACTTCCGCCGCCGGTGCCGACCTTTGCGCCCGTTAGAAGGATAACCACCTTCCGCCCCGCCCCGTGAAACAAGAACTGGAAATCCTGCTGCCGCCCGAGGTGGCCTTTGATGAATTTGCCCGCTACGAGGCCATCCTGCGCCAGGCCGGCCTGCGGCCCGGCGAGGCCGATTTTGTGCACTTGCTGCGCCGCTCGATTGACGCGCGCGGCCGGCAGCCGCTGGTGCGCCTGCGGGCCGAGGTGTACACCGGGGCCCCGCCGCGCGAGCTATTCGGGCCCTGGTTTCAGTACCCCAGCGTGGCCGGGGCCCGCCGCACGGTGCTCATTGTGGGGGCCGGGCCGGCGGGGCTCTTTGCCGCCCTGCGCTGCATCGAGCTGGGAATGAAGCCCATCGTGCTGGAGCGCGGCAAGGACGTGCGCGCCCGCCGCCGCGACCTGGCCGCCATCAACAAGGAGCAGACCGTGGACCCCGACTCGAACTACTGCTTCGGCGAGGGCGGGGCGGGCACCTACTCCGACGGCAAGCTCTACACCCGCGCCACCAAGCGCGGCGACGTGGGCCGCGTGCTGCGCCGCCTGGTGCAGCACGGCGCCACGCCCGATATTTTAGTCGATGCCCACCCCCACATCGGCACCAACAAGCTGCCCGACGTGGTGCGGGCCCTGCGCGAGGCCATTGCCGCGGCCGGCGGCGAGGTGCGCTTCGGGGCCCGGGTGACGGATTTTATCCTCGAAAACAACCAGCTGCGCGGCGTGGTGCTGGCCGACGGCGCGGCCCTAACGGCCGACGCCACGGTGCTGGCCACCGGCCACTCGGCCCGCGACATTTACGAGCTACTGCACCGGCGCGGGGTCCTCATCGAGGCCAAGCCTTTCGCCCTGGGCGTGCGCGTGGAGCACCCGCAGGAGCTGATTGACCGCGCCCAGTACCGCCGGCCCGAGCGCGGGCTGCTGCCGGCCGCCTCCTACGCCCTGGTACAGCAAACCGAGGTGCAGGGCCGCCAGCGGGGCGTGTTTTCGTTTTGCATGTGCCCGGGCGGTTTCATCGTGCCCGCGGCCACGTCCCCCGGCGAGGTGGTGGTGAACGGCATGAGCCCCAGCCGCCGCGACTCGCGCTTCGCCAACTCGGGCATCGTGGCGGCCGTGGAGCTGGAGGACCTCGACGTGGCCCAGTACGGGGCCCTGGCCGGCCTGCGTTTCCAACAGGCGCTGGAGCAGCGTGCCTGCCAGGCGGCCGGCGGCACCCAGCGGGCCCCGGCGCAGCTGCTGGGCGACTTCCTGAAGAAAAAACCTTCCGCCCAGCTGCTCGAAACCTCCTACCAGCCCGGCCTGGTATCGGTGCGGATGGACGACGTGCTGGGGGCCCCACTAGCCGAGCGCCTGCGCCAGGGCTTCGCCAGCTTCGGGCGCAAAATCCCCGGCTACGCCACCAACGCCGCCCAAATCGTGGGCGTGGAAAGCCGCACGTCGGCCCCGGTGCGCATCCCGCGCGACCAGCACACCTTGCAGCACCCGGGGGTGCAGGGCCTGTTTCCGTGCGGCGAGGGCGCGGGCTACGCCGGCGGCATCGTGAGCGCCGCCATGGACGGCGAGCGGGTAGCCGAGGCCATCGCCGCGCTGCTGTAGCGGCGGCATAAGGCTGCGGTGCCCAGGCATATAAGAAGCACCAGCTAAAGCTTTCGTTTGCCGCAAAAAAGGCCGTCGTGCCGAGCGTGTCGGAGCATCTCCTCCGCAGCAGTAACCTTAATTACTTGCGCAGGAGGGATAATTCGAGACACTCGGCACGACGGCCTTTTTTTCTATTCATGCACGCCCCCGGGGCCCTAGCCGGGCGCCGGGGGGCCCTGGCCGTGGGGCCCTATTTCTCGGCTTTTTCGTAGGCGCGCCAGTCCAGCTCGCCGCTTTCTTTTTTGCGCAGGAAGTAGCTCTGCTCGTCGTCTTTGTTTTTGCCGAAGGTGAGGTCGCCGCGGCAGCTCAGGCACTTGATGGAGGTGTACTTAAACTTGCCCTGGGCCACGCGGCTGGTCAGATCGAGGTTGTCGGAGCCGCACAGGGCGCAGGCGGCCACGTCGGGGAAGCTCAGGCGGTCGTACTCGGCCACGGTTTCGTGGAAGTTGCTGCCCTGCACGGTGAAGTGGAACTGGCGGCGCCCAATGCGCTTGGTGATCATCATTTGCAGCATAATGCGCAGAATTAGTAGTACGGCTTGCTAACCAGATTAACCCGCATTTCGTGCGCGGGAACGCTAATTTAGCAGATTATTTTCACAATTATATTAGTAATTCAAAAACTATTAGCTAATTATTTTGGCCAAGCCAAAACCAGCCGGCCCGGCACGCCCCGCCGGGCCCTTGGGGCCCCCAGCCGCCCAGGCCGGGCCGCCGGGGGCCCTAACAGAAACCGGGCGGCCGGGCGCACTTTTGCGTAGAAGCGCTACCGTATTCGCTTCCCCACCTTCCTTTCCCCTCCCCTTTTTGGCATGAGCACCTCCCGCATCGAGCACGACTTCCTGGGCGAACGCGCCCTTTCCGACAACGTTTACTACGGCATCCAAACGCTGCGAGCGCTGGAAAACTTCCGCATCACGGGCATCCCCATCCGCTCCGAGCCGCTGTTTGTGCAGGCGCTGGCCCTGGTGAAAAAAGGCGCCGCCCTGGCCAACAAGGAGCTGGGCGTGCTCGACCCGGCCATTGCCGACGCCATCGTGGGGGCCTGCGACCGGGTGGCGGCCGGCGAGTTCGACGATCAGTTCCTCACCGACATGATTCAGGGCGGGGCCGGCACGTCGGTGAACATGAACGCCAACGAGGTGATTGCCAACGTGGCCCTGGAGGCCCTGGGTCACGCCAAGGGCGAGTACCAGTACTGCCACCCCAACAACCACGTGAACTGCTCGCAGAGCACCAACGACGCCTACCCCACCGCCTTCCGCATCGCCCTCAACAACAAGCTGGTGGGCTACCGCGAGGCCCTGGGGGCCCTGGCCGAAGCCTTCGCCGCCAAGGGCGTGGAGTTTCACAACGTGCTGAAAATGGGGCGCACCCAGCTCCAGGACGCCGTGCCGATGAGCATGGGCGACGAGTTCCACGCCTTCGCTACCAACCTGCGCGAGGAGCTGCTGCGCATCGACGACTCGCGCCGGCTCATCTCCGAAATCAACATGGGCGCCACCGCCATCGGCACCGGTGTGAACACGCCGCCCGGCTACGCGGGCCTCGTCACGCAGCACCTGCGCGCCGTGACCGGCCTGGATTTGCTGCTGGCCGGCGACCTCATCGAGGCCACCTACGACACAGGGGCCTACGTGCAGCTTTCGGGCGTGCTCAAGCGCACGGCCGTGAAGCTCAGCAAGATCTGCAACGACTTGCGCCTGCTCTCGTCGGGGCCCCGGTGCGGCATCAACGAGATAAACCTGCCGGCCCTGCAGCCGGGCTCCAGCATCATGCCCGGCAAGGTGAACCCGGTGGTGCCCGAGGTGGTGAACCAAACGGCGTTCTACGTCATCGGGGCCGACCTCACGGTGACGATGGCCGCCGAGGCCGGCCAGCTCCAGCTCAACGTGATGGAGCCCGTCATTTCCTTCGCCCTGTTCACCTCTATTTCCTACCTCACCAACGCCTGCGACACGCTGCGCGAAAAGTGCGTGGTGGGCATCACGGCCAACGCCGCCCACGCCGCCGCCCTGGTGCACAACAGCATCGGCATCGTCACGCAGCTCAACCCCGTGCTGGGCTACGAGGCCAGCGCCAGCATCGCCAAGGAAGCCTTGGCCACCGGCAAATCGGTGCACGACATCGCCGTGACCGAGCGCCAGCTGCTCACCCAGGCCAAGTGGGACGAGATTTTCACTTTCGAAAACCTAATCCGGCCCGTATTTATGCAGTAGCCACCGCTGGGGCCCCCGGCGGGCGCTGGGGGCCCCAGTGGGCAGCTAAGTGCTGGGCGATTAGCTGATGGCCACTAGGAACTGGCTGACACTTACTATTCTTAACGACAACAATTTACCTGAGCGTATTCTCCCACGAAATACTGACAATCAGATAGATAAGTAAAGCATATTTCATTCAACAACGGTCATCTTACTGCAAACGCCAGCAAATCGACCGCAACACTATTAAGATTAATTCTAAATAGTGTTGTTTTAGTATGATAATTATTTTCCCTCCCCCCGCTAATCCCCCGCCCCCCTGCGCCAGCAACGGCCGGCGCGCGCCCGGCAAAGCCCTACTCTGGCGGCGCTTGCGGCTCGGCCGGTTCTGACGCAGCCAGCGGGCCGAATCGCCGCGTGCTTACCTGGGGGCCCCACCCTGGGGCCCCCAGGTAAGCACGCGATGGAAGGCGCTATTTGCCGTAGAAATACTCTGTGGCCCGCGGGGGCCCACCGCCCAGCCGGTGCTGGGCTTCTTCGGCGCGCAGCTCGACGCGGCGGATTTTACCGCTGATGGTTTTGGGCAGCTCGGGCACGAACTCCAGCAGGCGCGGCATCTTGTGGGGGGCCAGGTGCGTGCGGGAATAGGCAAACAGCTCGGCTGCCAGGGCCGGGGAGGCCGCCACCTCGGGGCGCAGCAGCACAAACACCTTGATTTCGTGGCCCTTGACGGCGTGGGGCGAGGCCACGGCGGCGGCCTCCACCACGGCCGGATGCTCGACGAGCACGCTCTCGACCTCGAAGGGCCCCACGCGGTAGCCGCTCGATTTGATCACGTCGTCGTCGCGGCCCACAAACCACACGTAGCCATCGACGTCGCGGTAGGCCTTGTCGCCGGTGTAGTAGAGGCCGTGGCGAAACACGGTGGCCGCCCGCCCGGGCTCGCCGAAGTACTCCTTGAACAGGCCATTGGGCCGGTCCGGGTGCTGGCGCACGGCGATGTGGCCCTCGGCCAGAGCCGGCAACTCCGCCCCGTCGTCGTCGGCCACCACCACATCGTACATGAACGAGGGCTGGCCCATCGAGCCCGGGCGTACCGCCGCGCCGGGCAGGTTGTACACCATCGCCGTGCTCTCGGTTTGGCCGTAGCCGTCGCGCAGCAGCACACCGGTTCCGCGCTGCCAGGCGTCGATGACCTCCGGATTGAGCGGCTCACCGGCGCTTACGCACTCGCGGAAATTAAAGGCGTGCTGCGTGAGGTCTTCCAGGATGAGCAGGCGCAGCACGGTGGGCGGCGCGCAAAACGTGGTGACGCCCTGCTCGGCCAGTACCCGCAGCAGGGCCCCGGCCGCAAACCGGCCGGCCGGCCGGTGCACCAGCAGCGTGGCCCCCACGCCAAGAGGCGCAAAAAAGCTGCTCCACGCAAACTTGGCCCAGCCGGCCTGCGCCACATTGCAGTGCACGTCGTCGGGCCGCAGGCCAATCCAGGCGGCGGTGCTCAGGTGGCCCACCGGGTACGAGAAGTGGGTGTGCACCACCACCTTGGGCAGGCCCGTGGTGCCCGAGGTGAAGAACAGAAAGAGCGGGTCGTCGGCGCGGGTGGCGGCGGCGGCGGCCTCGGCGGGCTGGCCGTCGGTGGCCGCGAAGCCCACCCAGCCGGGCCGCTTGGTGGGGCCCACCAGCATTTTCAGCCCGATGCGCTGGCCCAGCTGCTGCTCGGCCTGGTCAATCTTTTCGGCGTTTTCGGCATCGGCCACCACCACGGCGGGCAGCAGGTGGCCGAAGCGGTACACCAGGTCGGGCACGGAAAGGATGGTGGCCACCGGCACCAGCAGCAGCCCGCCCTTGATGCCGGCCAGGTAGGTGAGCCAGAGCTCGGCCACTACCGGCACCATCAGCAGCACGGCCTGGCCGCGGCCCACGCCCTCGGCCCGCCAGTAGTTGAGCAGGCGGTTGGCGCGGCCGCTTAGCTCGCCGTAGCTGAAGCTTTGGGCCGGGGCCCCGGCCTCGTCGTCCACCAGCACGAGGGCGGCCTTGCCGGGGTGCGCCGCACCGTGCAAGCCCTCAAAAATATCGGCGGTCCAGTTGAAAAACTCCGGCTTGGGCACCGGCTTTTGGGCCAGGGCGGCGTAGGATCCGGCCCGGGCAAGGCGCTGGAAATACTGAAAATATTCTTTCATAAGGCGAGCAGCAAAAGGCTGCAAGCCGACAATACGGCCCGGCCCTCGCCCACGATATTGGACTATGTTCCTATTATTTAGTCCTATTCCCGTGTGGCTTTGCTTTGCTTACTGTTGCACGAAGCGCACGGCTTGCTGCTGGCCACCGCCGCGCACCTCGCACAGGTACGTGCCCTTGGCCAGGCCCCCGGCGTCGAGGGCCACCTCCTGGGCCCCGGCGGGTGCCAGGGCCACGCGGCGCACCACGGCCCCGCGCGCATCGACGATGCGTACTTCCAAGGCCTTGTCCTGAAGCTCTTTGGGCAGCACCAGCAGCAGCTGGCCGGTGTGCGTGGGGTTGGGGTAGAGCTGCAGGCGGGCGGGCGCGGGGCCCAGCGGCACGGGCGGCACCAGGGTGGCGGCGTAGGTATCGGCGGCCGCAAAATCGGGGATGCCGTAGCCCAGCACGTTGTCGGGGGCCCCGCCCTGCGAGGCCGTGCGCGTAAGGGCCAGGATGATTTGCTGGGCCGAGAGCCGCGGGTGGGCCTGCCAGAGCCCAGCCGCCAGCCCGGCCAGCTCGGGGCAGGCGTAGGAAGTGCCGTTGCCGCGCACCACGGCCCCGCTGGCCGTGACGACGGCGCTGGCCACGCCCATGGCCGAGAGCGTGGGCTTGATGCGCCCATCGGCTGTGGGCCCGTACGAGCTGAAGCTGGCGTGGAAGCGCAGCGAATCGACGGCCCCCACCGAGATGATGGAGTCGGCGTCGGCCGGCACGGCCACGTAGCGCCAGTTGTTGGCGCCTTCGTTGCCGGCGGCGCTCACCACCAGCATGCCCGCCCGGGCGGCCAGCGCCGCGGCCCGCGAGCCCAGGGCCGTGCGCCCGTCGAGGTCGGCGTAGGTGTGGGGCGCGGCAGGCGGGTCAAACGAGGTGTAGCCCAGCGACGAGCTGATGACGTCAACACCCACCGAGTCGGCGTATTCGGCGGCGGCCAGCCAGTTGGCCTCCTCCACGGGCCGCTCCGAGCCCGTATCCTCCGTGATGCACAGGTGGAACGAGGCGTTGGGGGCCGTGCCCACAAACACGCCCGCCTGGGCCCCGCCAATCAGCGACAAGCAGTTGGTGCCGTGGCTGCTGCGCACGTACACCTGCCGGCCGCCGTCCACAAAGTTGCGGGTGCCCAGCACGCGCTGCTGGGCGAAGAGCGGCTGTAGCGGCGCCACGGCGTTGGCCCCCGGGAAGCCCCCGTCGAAGACGGCGATCTGCATGCCCTCGCCGCGGTAGCCCGCGTCGTGCATGGCCACGGCCCCGATGAGCTGGTCCTGGGCGAAGGTGCGGCCGTAGTCGGGGCGGGTGCCCACCACGTAGGTTTGCTGGCTGGTTTGGGGCGGGGCGGGGGCCCAGGCCGGGGCCCCAGGGCGGGGGCCCCGGCCGAGGGTGGTGGCCTGGCGCACAGCGGGCAGCGCCTGCACCCGCGCCAGCACGGCCGAGTCGCAGGCCACCAGCACGGCATTCAGCCAGCGCGAGGGGTACACGATTTGGGCCCCGGGCACGGCCCGCACCTGGGCCAGGTAGGCGGGGCTCACGGGCAGGTCGCGGGGGGCCACGGCAATGCCCTGGCGCTGCCGCCGCGCCACGGCGCGGGCCGACAAAAAGGCCTCGGGCTGGTCCACGCGGTAGGGCGTGCCGGCCTTGTCGCGGAAGTACACCAAGTGGCGGCGCACGAGGCCCTGGGCCCGGGCGGGGGCCGCTTCGCCGAGCAGCACCGCCGCCGCCAGGGCCAGGGCCCCCATCCAATTCACACGCATATATTTCAAACTAATTGTTAAACGGTTTATTATTAATTTATTAGGACTTCCACACCACATTTTGCCTGTTTGCTCCCAGAGCTTGGAAACGTGGGCTATGCGTTATAGAATTCCAAAATCTACCGGTGCCAAAGTGCCTCCAGATGTTGGAAACGCCGTTGTGAATTTTGGTGCGGAAGCGCTATTACCTTGTCGCTAGGCGAATGAGTGGTTGCTTTCGGGTTAACGATTGACCAGTAAGTGCGAAGCCATTGGGGGACGACGCAGCAATTTACCCCAATCATCAAACCACTAATAAGTAAACAATTGCTTACAAGTTACCGGCGTCGATCAGGGTTTCGCGGTGGATGTAGCCGCTGAACACCTGCCCCTGCACCGGCAGCGCACCGGTGCTGCCGCTGGTGTACACGAAGCGCCGCCGCCGCCGCAGCACCGGGCCCACGCCCTGGGCGAGCACCTGCTGGTAGGTGCGCAGGTAGTAGAGGTTGTCTTCGTAGATGTTGGGCCGGTTTAGGGCCGTGTCTACGGCGGTGGCCGTGGCGGGGTAGGCGCGGGCCGTGCCGCCGAGCACCGCCGTGGTGTAGGGGGCCCCCACGCGGCGGTAGCTGCGGGTGTCGGCGTTCACGGTATCGGCTGAGTTGTTGTTGAAGGCGTTGAAATTCCAGATGCGGCCGGTGCGCGCCGGAAACACGGCCTCCACGGTGCGCTGGTTGCCGCGGTTGAGGACGACGGCGGTCGGGCTCACGCTCAGGGCAAACACGCTATCGGCCACCCAGGCGTCGGCGGTGGTGGCGCGGCGGGCGCGCTCCACGCGGTAGGTGAGCTGGCCGGCGGCATCGGCGTAGGTGCTCGTGATGGCCTCGCGCAGCTGGTAGGGCGTGCCCACCGTGCGCACGTAGTTGTTCCAAGTCGTGTCCACCACCTGGTAGGCGCGGTAGGTGCCCACGGCCACGGGGTAGTAGCTGGGGCCCTGGTCGGGGGCGGGCGCGTCTTGGGTGCGGCACCCGGCCAGGGCCAACAGGGCCCCGGCGGCGCTCAGGAGCGGGTAGCGTAAACGCATAGCAATCGATAGAATAGGCACCAGAACAACGAATAAACGGGAATAGCCGGCAAGTTATTGGCGGGCCGCCGAAGACCCGTAGAATTCTTCCGCAACCCGCCAATAATCTTGTATTATCCCGGCATATCCCTACCGGCACAGTGGCCGTCCGCCGGGGCCCTACGCCACCGGCGCTTCGGCACGGGCAAAGGGCACGGGCGCCTCGCCGATGACGTGGCGCTCGATCCAGCCGCCGCCCAGCACGTCGTTGCCTTCATAGAACACGGCCGCCTGGCCCGGCGTGATGGCGTGCACGGGCTCCTCGAAGTAAACGTGGATTTTGCCGTCCACTTCTTCCAGGAACGCGGGGGCCCCGTCGTGGTTGTAGCGCACCTTGGCCACGGCCGGCACCAGGCCGCGCCCCTCCAGGGTGGCGTACTTACCGGGGTTGAGCTGGCCCACCACGGTGGCCGTGCTGGCCAGGTCGTCGTAGTTGCCCAGCACCACCTCGTTGGTATCGGGCAGGATTTCCGTCACGTAGGCCGGGAAGCCCAGCGCGATGCCCAGCCCCTTGCGCTGCCCGATGGTGTAGAACGGGTAGCCCTCGTGGCGGCCCAGTTCGGCGCCGCTTTTGTCTACAAAGCGGCCGCCGGCCACGCGCGCCTCCAGGCCCGGCACGCGCCGGCGCAGGAAGCCCCGGTAGTCGTTGTCGGGGATGAAGCAGATTTCGTAGCTCTCGGGCTTGTTCACCAGCTCGGTGAAGCCGCGGCGGCGGGCCTCGTCGTAAATCTCAGTTTTGCGCATTTGGCCCAGCGGAAACAGCGTGCGGCTCAGGCTGGCCTGGCTCACGCCCCACAGCGCGTAGCTCTGGTCCTTGTTGTCGTCCAGGCCTTTGCTCACCACGAAGCGGCCGGTTTCATCGTCCTGCCGCACTTGGGCGTAGTGGCCGGTGGCGATGAACTGGCACCCGAGCTGGTCGGCGCGGCGCAGCAGCGCGTCCCACTTGATGTGGGTGTTGCAGAGCACGCAGGGGTTGGGCGTGCGCCCGGCCAGGTACTCGTCGGTGAAGTTGTTGATGACAAAATCGCCGAACTCGTCGCGGATGTCGATGATGTAGTGCGGGAAGCCCAGGTCTACGGCAATCTGCCGGGCGTCGTTGATGCTGTCGAGCGAGCAGCAGCCGGTTTCCTTTTTCGACCCGCCCGCCGAGGCGTAGTCCCAGGTTTTCATGGTCATGCCGACCACTTCGTAGCCCTGCTCGTGCAGGAGCACGGCGGCCACCGACGAGTCGATGCCACCGCTCATGGCCACGAGAACGCGGCCTTTGGGGTTGTTTTCCATTTGGTTCTGAACAGCACCCGAAAGGTGAATGATTTGGCTGCCGTTCGAACAACAAAGATACGCCCACGCCCGTGCCCGGGGCCCCCGGCGGCGGCCGGCGGCGCAAGCCGGGCCCCGGTGCGACCTTTGCCGTTCTTATTCATTGGCAACCGGCACCCGCTGCCCACTTTTTATGGCCCTTCGCATCCCCGTCCTCGTCCGCGGCATCAACAACTTATCCGACGCGCGCTACTGCGCCGGCATGGGCGCCGACGGCCTCATCTTCACCCTCGACCCCGAGCTGCCCGGCGCCATCGACCCCGCCACGGCCAAGGAGCTGGCCGGCTGGGTGGCCGGCGTGGAGCTCATCGGCGAGTTTAAGGATGCCGACCCCGAGCAGCTCGTGGCCGTGGCCGCCGCCTGCGGCCTCGACAGCGTGCTGCTGCACGAGGCCCCTTTTTTCTTCCCCGGCATGCACGAGCCCCTGCCCTTCCCGGTGCTGCGCGAAACCGACCTGCTCACCGCGCTCCAAGCCCTCATCGACCCCGACCTGGCCCACGAGCTGCGCAGCACCGACTTTGCCCCCGCCGGCGGGGCCCTGCTGGTTACGCTGCCCGCCGGGGCCGACCTCGTGGGCTGGCAGGCGCAGCTGGGGGCCCTGGCCCGGCAGTTTCCGCTGTGGCTGGGCGGCGATTTTGCCGCCGCCGACCTGCCCGGCCTGCTCGACGGCGTGCACCCGGCCGGCCTCGTGCTGCAAGGCGGCGACGAGCTGAAGCCCGGCCTGCGCGATTTCACCGGCCTGGAGGAGATTTTTGAGGCCCTGGAGGAAGTGGAATAAGGCTAGGGGCCCCAGCCCACGCCGGAAAACTGCTTGCCCAGGGTCTATGATTGTCCCCCCTACCTGGCCTAAGCTAGGCCGAACGCAAGGCGTCTTTCGCCTGGTAATTGAAGTATTCTGCGGGGAATTAGGAGCCGTTCAACGAGCACACGACCGCGGCGGCAAACTGCCAGCCGCCCCGGGGGCGTAGGTGGCGCAACTCTCCGCTCCCCATGCATTACTCGCTCACCCTTGCCCTCGCCCTCGGCACCGTTCTCGCCGGGCAGGCGCAAACCGTTAAACCCCATTCGTCCGCTGCTTTGCTGGCCATGCAAGTTGAGTCCGGCTCCCCCGCGCCGGCCCCGGCCCAGACCTACCGCCTAGCGGGTCGCGTGTTCGACCCCCAGGGCAACCCCCTCCCCGGGGCTACGCTACTGGTCAAGGGCACCAACCGGGTAGTGAGCACCGACGCGGCGGGCAACTTCACCCTGGACCTACCCAGCCGCACGCCCAACACCCTGGTGGCGGGCTACGGCGGCTGCGAGGATCAGGCCCTTGCCTTGGGCCCCAACCAGCTTCAACTCAACGTGCACCTGCGGCCGATTCTGGCCGATGGTCTCGATCAGGCCCTGCGCGTAGGCGACTTTGCGCCCGACTTCGACCTGCCGACGACCGCCGGCACCACCTTCAAGCTCAGCGAGCACCGCGGCCACCCCGTGGTGCTGTACTTCTACCCCAAGGACGGCTCGTCGGGCTGCACCAAGGAGGCCTGCTCGTTCCGCGACCAGTACGAAGACTTTTCGGCCCTGGGCGCGGAGGTCATCGGCATTAGCTCTGATTCCGAACGCTCGCACCGCCAGTTCACCGCCAAGTACGACTTGCCCTTTCCGCTCCTCAGCGACAACGGCGGGCAGTTGCGCAAGAAGTACGCCGTGCCCCGCGCTGCGCTGGGCCTGCTGCCGGGCCGAGTCACCTACGTGCTCGACGGCGAAGGGCGCGTGCGCTACGTGTTCAACTCCCTCAACGAGGCCAACGAGCACGTGCTCAACGCCAAAACCATCCTGCAAGGCTTGTAAGGCCCTAAAACCGGTAAACCGGTGAACCGCCCATTAGGCGGTTCACCGGTTTACCGGTTTTGCCCCCCCCGGTGGGCAACGGCATTTCGCTCCGGGGAGTAGCCGCGTTAGGGCCCCGGATGGCTGGCCCGGGGCCCTAACTCAAGCGGAAGCGCACGTACTTGATGGGCACGCCCACGGCGCGGTACTTGCCCTCAAAGTTGGTTTGGATGGCCTGGGCCTCGGCGAAGCCGGGGCCCTGTTCGGCGTACAGGTCGCGGGTGCTGGCTTCGATGGCCGTGCCGGGGCGGGCGGCCAGCATTTCCAGGGTGTAGTCAAACAGGCCGTCGTTGTCGGTTTTGAGGTGCAGCGGGGCCCCGGCGGCCAGTAACTCTTGGTACTGGTTGAGGAAGCGCGGCGAGGTGAGGCGGCGCTTGATGTCGCGGTCGCGCGGCCGCGGGTCGGGGAACGTGATCCAGATTTCGCTCAGCTCGCCGGGGTCGAACTGGGCCGTGAGGGCCTCGGCCCGGGCCCGCACGAAGCCTACGTTGGCCAGGCCCAGGGCCGCGGCCCGCGTGCTGCCCGACCACAGCCGCTCGCCCTTGATGTCGAGGCCCAGGAAGTTGCGCTGCGGGTGGCGCTCGGCCAGGCCCACCGTGTACTCGCCCTTGCCGCAGCCCATTTCCAGGGTCAGGGGGTGGTCGTTGTGGAAGAAATCGGCCCGCCAGCGGCCCCCCAGGGTTTCAAATTCTGGCTTACCCGGCTCAATGACGTCGGGGCGGGTGGCATTATCAGCGAAGCGGTGGAGTTTGACGCGGGGCAAGGCAGGGAAGGCGTGAATGGACGAATAAGTGAAGGGGACGCGGGCTGACCGTACCGTAGCGCGGGCTTTATAGCCCACGGCCCTCGCTTCGTTCGGGCGCTAATAGCGAAACGACCGGTCAGCGACGCGGGCTACGAAGTTCGCGCTACAGCTTATTGGTACAGCTCGGCTACCTCCGCCACCACAAAGGTGCTGCCGCCAATGAACACCACATCGGCGGGCGCGGCGGCGGCGCGGGCGGCGGCCACGGCAGCGGCCACCGGGCCGTAGGCGCGGCCTTGCAGCCCCGCGGCAGCGGCGCGGGCCGCCAGCTCGTCGGCCGGCAGGGCCCGGGGGATGTCGGCTTGGCAAAAGTAATAGGTGGCCTCGGGCGGCAGCAGCGCCAGCACGGGGCCCACGTCCTTGTCGTTCACGGTACCAATGACGAGGTGCAGCCGCTCGTGCGGCACTTGCCGCAGCTGTTGCATTACCAGGCGCAGGCCGGCCTCGTTGTGGCCCGTGTCGGCCACCACCAGCGGCGCGTGGCCCAGGATGCTCCAGCGCCCGCGCAGCCCAGTGAGGGCCCCCACCTCGCGCAAGCCCTGGCGCACGGCGGCCTCGGGCAAGGCAAAGCCCTGGGTACGTAGCTCCTCCAGCACGGCCAGCACACCGGGCAGGTTCAGGGCCTGGTAATCGCCGAGCAGGCCCACGGCCACACCGGGCAGATACGGGGCCCCGGCGCGCGTCACGTCGAATTGCTGGGTGCCAGCCGCCGCATCCGCTGGGGCCCCAGCGGCGGCCGGCACCACGGCGTAGGCGCGGTCGGCCCAGGTGAGGGGCGCAGCTTCGGCGGCGGCTTTGGCGGTGAACACGGCCGCTACTTCGGCCTGCGTCTGGCTGACGACCACCGGCACGCCGGGCTTGATGATGCCCGCTTTCTCACCTGCAATTTCGGGCAGCGTATCACCCAGCATCGCCTGGTGGTCGTAGCTGATGTTCGTGATGAGCGACACAAGCGGCGTGATGACGTTCGTGGAGTCGAGCCGGCCGCCCAGGCCCACTTCCACCACGGCCACGTCCACGGCCTCATCGGCGAAGTAGCAAAAGGCCAGGGCCACGCACATCTCAAAAAACGAAGGCTGCACTTCGGCAAACAGCAGGCGCCATTTCTCCACCCAGGCCACGAGGTAATCGGGGGCCAGCTCCTGCCCGTTCAAGCGCACGCGCTCGGTGAAGGCGCGCAGGTGCGGCGAGGTGTAGAGGCCCACGCGGTAACCGGCGCTTTGCAGCACCGCCGCCAGCAGGTGCGAGCTGCTACCCTTGCCATTGGTGCCCGCCACGTGCACGCTGCGGAAGCGCCGCTCGGGGTGGCCCATGGCCGCCAGCAAGGCCTCGGTGTTGCCCAAGCCCTTCTTGAAGCCCGCCGCCCCTACCCGCTGGTACATGGGCAGTTGCGCATAGAGAAAGCCTAGCGTTTCTTCGTAATTCATGGGGTGGCAAGGGGCCCCGGGCGCGGCGGCCGGCCGCCCGCAACGGGTGCCGCGCCGGTGGTAGCGCCTGGGGCCCCGCTAGTTTATTGAACCGAAATCTTGAACGTGTAGAAGCCCGTGGCCCCGCCGGTGCCGTTGTTGGTGCGCCGGAAGCTGGCGTTTTGCAAGGCGTCGCGGCACAGTTTCTCCTGGGCCGGCGATACGTTGCCCGACACCTTGGTGACGCCTTCCACCTCCCCGTTCTCGTCGATCTTAATCTTGAAACGCACGATGCCCGAGTTGTCGTCGATGGCCGCCACCTTGGGCACGGCCGCGGCGGCCCAGCCGCTCATTTCCAACCCGTCGCCGGCGCCGTTGCCGCGGCCCCGGCCACTGCCGCCACCCGAACCGCCGCCGTCGCCATCGCCGCCGCCGTAGAGCGATTTGGCGTTGAGCGAGCCGCGGGGGTCGCCTTGGTCGCCCACGGTGCCGGGGCGGTCGCCGTTATTGTTGCCGGTGGGCGCGGTGCTGGTGCCGTTCACGCCGTTGCCACCGCCGGTGGCCGTGCCCTTGGGCGAAAACGTGACGGCCACCTTGCGGGCTGGCTTGGGTACTTCCTTCACTTCCTCCTTGGGCGGCGCGGGCGTAGCCACCACGGGGGCTGTCACAGGGCTTTCCTCGGCCTCGCTGGTGATGAGCTTCTCAGCGGCCGGGGGCGTGGGCGTAGCCTGGGCCACGGCCGTAACGGGCCGGGGCTCGGGGGCGGCGGCGGGCGGGCGGCTGTCGGCGCGGTTGGGCGAAGCGTTGGCCGTGGCTGTGGTTTGCACGTCGCCGCTGCCGGCGGCGTCTATGCCGTAGTTAAGCTCTACCCCGCCCCCGCCGGGCGTGGCCATCTCGTCGAGCGGCGGGTCGGGGCCCTTAAACACGGTGAACAGGCACAGCAGCACCAAGGCCACGTGGATGGCCACGGTACCAATCAGGGCCTCGCGGCGGTGCTGTTCGGGATAGTCGAGAGCCATTTTATTGAGCTGTTAGCTTATAGCTATTAGCCGTTAGCTTTTTTATTGCTGATACTCAAACGTGAGCTAACGGCTATAAGCTAACAGCTTAGAGAAAACCTTACTTACCGGCCGCCTGCTGGGCCTGGGTGGCCATGACCATTTTGATCTTCAAACGGTTCCCGATTTCGAGGATATCCACCAGCTTCTGCACGTTTTGCGAGGCATCGACGCGCAGCACCACGGTGGGCGTGTCGAGGTTGTTTTGGCCGATGAGGGCCGTCAGCTCGGTTTCCAGCTCGGTGGGCTGCACCGGCTTTTTATTCACGAAGTAGGCCCCCGCGGCGTCCACCGATACGGTGATGGGCTGCTTCATCACCTGCTTGCTACTCTTGGCGCTGGGCAGCAGCAACTTGATGACGTTCGGGTTCACCATCGTGCTGACGATGAGGAAGAACAGCATCAGGAAAAACATGATGTCGTTCATCGACCCCGTTTCGACGTGCGAGGTCAGGCGATGGCGGCGGGAGAGGTTCATGCGGTGAATGGGTGAATGAGCGAATGAGTGAGTTGTATAAGAGCCAATAAGCGAGGTGACGCTGGAAACGAAAACCTCCTTCATTCGCTCGTTCACTCATTCACTAATTGTCCTGCAAGATGTCCATGAACTCGATGGCCGAGTTTTCCATGCGGAACACCATGCGCTCGACCAGGATGCTGAGCCAGTGGTAGCCGGCGTGGGCGATGATGCCCACGATGAGGCCGGCCGCGGAGGTCACCATCTTGGTGTAAAGGCCCCCGGCAATCTGGGCAATGCCGAAGTCGCCGGTGGCGTTGATGGCGTAGAAAATCTTGATTACGCCGATGATAGTACCCACGAAGCCCAGCATGGGTGCGATGCCAGCGATGATGCCCAGGATGTTGATGTTCTTTTCGAGGCGCGCAATTTCAATCTTGCCCACGTTTTCCACGCTGGCTTCGATTTCGGTGAGCGGCAGGCCCAGGCGGCGCAGGCCTTTCTCGACCATGCGGGCCAGCGGCGAGGGGTTCTGGGCGCACAGCAGCTTGGCCCCCTGGATGTCGCCCTTCACCATCAGGGCCCGGATGCCGTTCATGAACGACTCGGGCTGCCCCCCCGCCTTACGGATGGTGAGGTACCGCTCCAGAATGATGTAAACCGAGACGAAGAGCAGAATGAACAAGGGCAGCATGATCCAGCCGCCCTTTAGAATAAGGTCGATGAGCGAGAGCCCACCGTCGGCTTGGTTGGCGGCGTTCACGGCCGCGTTCACGGAATCGGGTGCGGCTGAAACCGCCGCGTTGGTAACCTGCAACAGGAAAATGGACATTCGGAGAAAGTAGCTTTGTAGCCTTAATTAGCTAGCACCCAGAGGTCTTTCCCCAGGTGGGTTTGGGTGCGCATGCGCTGCGCCTCGCGCTCGGCCGTCAGCTTGTCGGCGTAGTCATCGATGGATACCTTGATTTTGTGGCCGCTGTAGCGGGGCAGCACCACGCGCGAGCGGTGGCCCAACTTGGCCAGCGCCTGCCGCTGCACCTGCGCCGCCGCCAGCGTGCGGAAGCTACCGCCCACAATGAAGTAACGGCCCGTGGGCGCATTAATTGTAGTGCTGAGCGCCGCGGGTGCGGCTTTAGCCACCGCAGGCGCGGCCTTGGCCACGGCTACAGCGGCCGGCTTAGCTACGGCTGCCACGGGCTTGGCTACCGGCGCGGCGGGCTTGATCACCAGCGCGGTAGGCTTGGTAGCCGCCACGGGTGCGGTTACAATTTTCGCCACAGGCGCGGCGGCGGGAGCAGCGGCGGCCAGCGCATTGGCTTCATCGAGCAGGCTGGGGGCCTCTTCGGTGGGCACTACCAAGGCCACGGGGGCCGCGGCGCTCCAGGTTTGGCGGGCCAGGCCGGCCTGTTGGGGCCCCGGGGTGGCGGGGCGGGAGTCGGCCCACAGGGGAAGGCGGTCTTGCCAGGCCACGGGCAGGTAGCCAGCGTGCAGGGCAAAGAGGTAGTTGGCCGACACCACCAGCCCAGCCACCAAGCCGATGGCCGAGTAGCTGAAGATGCGGCGGCGGGTGGGCCGGGCCGGGTGCAGGCGCGGGGCGGGCAGCGCCTGCGGGGCCCGGGCCCCGGTGCGGGCAGCGGCGCGCACCGGCCGGGCCGCCAGCTCGGGCAGGCCGTAGGCGGCGGGCAGCAGGGTATCGGTGCCGGTGTACTCGAACGAAAGGCCGCGGCCGGCGGCCCGGCGGAACACGCCAATGCCGGGCAGCTCGGTGCGGCTGGTGGCGTCCAAGTCGTGCTGCAGGCCGGCCACGGCAGCGCGCAGGGCCTCGCGGGCCTGCACGGCGGGCACGCCCAAATGCTGGGCCAGGGCGTCCACGAGGAGGCCGTCGTTGCGGGTAAGGGCTTGGTTGAAGGCCACCAGGCGGGCAGGTGGGCTCACAGAATGGCGGTTGGCCTGCATGCGGGCCGGCACGGCATCGGCCACGAGGCCCCCAAAATCCGGAATAATCACGCAGTCGTGGTCGCGGAGCAGGGGGCGGATGTGGTCGGCAAGGTGCATAGAGAGTGGCGTTGGGGGGGCAGCGAGGCAAGGGTTGGCGGCTCAGCTAAGCCTACCGGCGCGGGGCGTTAACCCCCGGCAGTAAGCGCTTCACAATCAACAATTCAACCAGCAACAATTAAATCTTTAAAACGTGTAAGTCACCCCGCCGATGATGTTGATTCCCTTAACGGGGTAGCGGTAAAACCGCTGATATTGGCGGTTGGCGAGGTTGTTACCCATTGCAAAGATGGATAAATTTGACGTAACGCGGTAATCGGCGCGCAGGTTGAGGTCGTAAATCGGGGACGTGGCGCGCAGAAAATCGGCCACTTGGTTGACGTAGCTGATGCCGTAGCTGGCCGAGTAGAAGTAGGTTTCGACGCCCAGCAACAGCTTGTCGGTGGCGTTGTAGGTGCCGAACACGGTGGCCTGGAACTCGGGCCGGCCGTAGGGCTGGGCCAGCGCCCGGGTGCCGTAGCGGTTGTAGTCGGCCCGGGCCCCGAGGCGGAACTTCTCGCCCGTGCCGTACGAGGCCTCGGCGTGCACGTTCACGTTGGTGGTGCCCTCAGCATCGTACACCAGGTTGAACTTGTCCTGGTGCAGGGGGTCGTTGAGGTAGAAATACAGGTTCTTGTCGCGGCTGAAGGTGACGCGGCCGTTCAGGGCCAGGCCGCGGGCCGGGGCGGCGGTAAAGCCCGCGTACACGGTGGGGCCCCGGCGGGTGTCGGCCACGAACACGTTGCGGTTCAGCCAGGGGTTTTCGGCGGTGATGTCGTTGCGCGTGACCCGTTGGATGGCCCCGCCCAGGCCCCCGTACACGGTGAGCTGCTCGGGCACCACGGCGTAGCCCACCCGGATGGCCGGGTACACGGCCCCGCGGCTCACGCCGTTGAGCAGGTCGGAGGAGTAGCCCAGGGTGAGGCCCAGGGCCAGGTTCAGGCGGTCGCGCTTCACCTCGTAGGCCGGCGTCACCTGCACGAAGTTGCGCGAGCGGGTGGCCGAGTCCTTGTCGGTGATGAAGGAGGCGTCGCCGTTGAGCACGAAGCGGCTGTTGTCGCTCAGGGCGTAGCCCAGCTTGGCGTTCAGCAGCACGTTGCTTTCGGAGGCCGAAAAATGGTCGTTCCAGTACTTATAGCCCACGCCCAGGTCGTATTGCAGGGCGGCGCCGGGGGCCTGGTTGCGGGCGTAGGCCCGGGCCCCAAAGCGCGAGAATACCTGCTTAATGTCGCCGGCGTCGGGCGTGGGCTGGGGCACGGGCGAGGTGGCCGGCCCGGTGTAGCCGTAGAAGTTGTAGCGCTCGCGGCTCACATCCAGGGCCCCGCCGAAGGCCGCGTTGCCGCGGTAGATTTCGCCGGTGAGGGCGGCGCTGGTCTGCGACACGCCCGAGTTTTTGCCGTCCACGGGCCCGTTCAGGGAGTTGATGTGCTTGACGTCGAGGCCGTAGCTGTGGTCGGTGCTGCGGGCGCTGTGCAGGTAGGCGCGGCCGTAGAACGTGCCGTAGTTGCCGATGCCCGCCTTAAGGTAGTTGCCGGTGAGGGGCGTCAGCTCCTCTTGCTTAATGGTGAGCACCTGCACCGAGGGCACGAGGCGGTCGGGCGGCAGCCGGAAATCGGGAAAGGTGTAGGCCGGGGCGGCCGCCGATTTGGGCGGGGCGGGCACCGCCACCTTGTCGAAGTTGCGCGGGGCCGTGCCCAGCTCGTTCACGCGGTCCTTCACAATCTCAATCTCCGCTTCCTGAATGGTGCCGCCCTTGCGGGGTTTGGTACCCTGGGCCTGGGCGGGCAGGGCCCCGGCCGCGGCCAGCAGCAGCCCCGCTCCTACTGCGCAGCGTGAACGATGGGTGGTAATATGCTTCATTAACAAGGAAGTAAGCAGAAATTTTTTAATTAAAAAGGATGAATTAAAAATCAAAAGTTGAGCAGTCTGGGGGCCCTACTAAAGGGCCGTTTCGCCCAGCGCGCACCGCGTTTCAAGGGGCCGAATGGCCGGGGGAAGGCGGACAGGCGAAGCTCAATTTTTAATTCGTCCTTTTTAATTTTTAATTGACTTGGTGCTGTCGGGGGCCGGGGCGGCGCGTTGCAGCGAATCGGCGGGGGCCCCGGCGGCGGGGGTGGCGGCCGGCACCAGGCCGCTGCGGGGCGCGGCGGGCGGGTTGCGTGGGGCGGCCGATGTGCTTTTAGCGGGGGCCGATGCGGGCTTGGCTGGGGCAGCTTTGGTGGGCTTGGCGGGGGCCGTTTTGGCCGGCGTAGCGGGCGCCGGGGCCGCGTCGTCGGGGCCCAGGGTTTTCAGCCGCTCGCGGGCGGCGGCCACGATTTCCGCCACCGGGAATTTGTTGTCGACGATGGAGTTGAGCGTGCCGCGGGCCTGGAAGTTGTCGCCCTGGGCGGCGTACACGTCGGCCACCAGCAGGAAGGCCCGGCCCTGCCACAGCTCGAAGTTGCCGAAGTCGCTGTTGTTGCGCAGGGCCGTGGCCAGGGCCGCGTCGTACTGCTTCTGCTTGAATTGGGTGTCGGCCAGCAGGTAGTTGGCCTCAGCCCCCACCACGTCGCCCGGGGCGGCGGCCACGGCGGCGGCCAGCTCGGTGGCGGCCTGCTCCAAGTTGTTGGTGCGGTAGCTGGCCTTGCCCAGGTAGAGCAGGGCGGCGTTGGTGGCGCTGGCGGGGGCCCCGGCCTGGGTGCGCAGCTCCTCGGCCACGCGGCGGGTGGCGGGGTAGTCGCCGCTTTCGTACTCGGCCTTCAGCAGGCCCAGGGTGGCGTTGGCCACCTCGCGGCGGTTGGTGCTGGCCGTGCGCAGGCGGGTGTAGTACTCGATGGCCTCGGGGTAATTCTGGGTTTCGAGGTCGAGGTCGGCGGCGCGGCCCAGGGCCCTGTTCACAAACTCGCTCTTGTTCTCCGTCACCACGGCGCGCAGGCGCGGCAGGGCCTCGGCCTTGTTGCCGGTTTTCAGGTACGAGTCGGCCAGGTAGTAGCGGGCGTTGGCGCCCAGGGCGTTGTCGGGGTACTGCTTGAGGAAGCCTTCCAGGCGCTGGATGGCCTGGGGATACTTCTCGGCCAGGTACAGCGACTTGGCGGCCTCCAGCTCCACGCTTTCGGTGGCCTTGCTGTCGGGGTTCTGGGCCTTGAAGGCAGCCAGGGCCCCGTCGAAGTCCTCCGTTTTGCCCTGCGCGGCCAAGCTTTCCTGCAAGCTGTAGATGGCCTGGTTGGCGGCGTCGGAGCGCGGGAAGTCCGTCAGCACGCGGCGGAAATCGGCCACGGCGGCGTCCTGCTGCTGCAAGTTGGCGTAGGCCACGCCCCGCTTTTGCAGGGCCTGGGGCACGAGCGGGCTGGTGGGCCGGCCGCTGATGAGCTTCGTGAAGCCGTCCACCGCCGGCTGGTAGTCGCCGGCTTCAAACGCCAGCTGGGCCTGCTGGAAGGCGGCCTGCTCGGCGTAGCGCGAGGTGGGGCTGGTGCGCAGCAGCGTGGCCAGGGTCTGGTCGGCCTCGGCGCGGCGGCCCATCTGGCCCAGCGTCACGCCCTTCTGGTAGTAGGCGTAGTCCTTGTCGGAGGCGTTGGCCTGAATCACCTTGTCGTAGCCAGCCAGCGCGGGGGCGTAGCTTTTGGCCACGTAGCTGAGGTCGGCCAGGCGCAGGGTGGCGTCGTAGTAGTTAGCGTCGCGGGTTTTGCTGGCGTCGTCGGCCGCCAGGTAGGCCTGGAACTGGGGCCGGGCCTGGGCGTACTGCTTGGTGTTGTAGTAGGCGTAGCCGAGGCCGTAGCGGGCGCGCTGCTCGAAGGCCACTTCCTCGGGGCTCACGCCGCCCTGGCGCACGGTGCGGGCGGCGGCGGCGTAGGCGGTGGCGGCCTCGGGGTAGCGCTGGCCCACGCTGTAAATGTCACCCTTCAGCACCTGCGCGGCGGCCCGCAGCGCGTCGTCCGACGGATACTTCAGGGACTTGTCCAGCAATGCCAGCGCCGGGTCGTACTGCCCGGCGTTGTACAACGTAGCGGCCTGGGCGTAGGTCACGCGCTGGTAGGTGGCGTTCAGTTTGGGGCCCCGGTCGTCGAGGCCTTCGAGGTAGTCGATGGCCGCGGGGTAGTCGGTGGAGGCTAGGAAGCCGGTGCTCAGCAAGTCGTCCACGGTGGCCTGGTTGGCCGAGCGCGGGAACTTGCGGCGGAAGTCGCGGAGCGCAGTCACCACCTCGCCCTGGTTGCCCAGCTCGGCCTGCACCTGGGCGAGCTTGAGGGTGGCGTTTTCGGCCACGTCCTTCTGCACGGGGCCCTGGCGGGCGGCCTCAAAGGCGGTGACGGCCTGGGGCTTCTGGCCGGCTTGCAGGTAGCTCAGGCCCAGGTGGTAGGCGGCGTTCTGGCCCAGCGTGTCGCGGCGGGCGGCCACGGCGCGCAGGTTGGTAATGGCGCCCTTGTAGTCGCCGGTTTTGTAGTTGGCGAAGCCGATTTTGTATTGCAGCGCCGGCTCAATCTTGTTTTTGTGGGCGGCCGCGTACTGGTCGTAGTAGCCCACGGCCTCCTTGTAGTCCGTTTTCTGGTAGTAAGCGTCGCCCACCAGCAGCTGGATTTCGTCGGCGTTCTGGGGCGGCGGGGTTTGGCGCAGGCGGGGCGTGGCGTAGGCAATCAAGCCGTCGTAGTCGCCTTCCTTGTAGTAAATCTGCGTCATGATGGCCGGCACCACGGGCTTGTAGTCGTCGTTCTGCTCGGCCACGGCCAGGTCGGCGCGGGCGGCGGCGTAGGCCCCGGCGCGGTAGCCGAGGTAGCCGGCGTAATAGGCGCTGGCGTAGCGGTAGGGCCCCTGGGCCTGCTTGCTGCGGTCGAACAGCAGGCGGGCCTGCTCGTAGTCCTTCTGCTGGAAGTAGCTGTAGGCCAGCTTAAAGTCGGACTCGGCCCGCTGCGCGTCGCTCAGGTTGGCGGGGGCCACCTTTTGGAAGTAGGCCACGGCCTGCGGGTAGTTCTGCTGGTCGAAGTAGAACTTGCCCAGCTCGAAGTAGGCCACCGCAGCGCGCGGGTGGGCCGGGTGGGCGGCCACAAAGGCCAGCACGCGGCCCTCGGCGTCGGGGTGCAGCAGGTAGAGGCCGCTCACGGCGTCGTAGTACTCGGCGTCGGCGGTGCGGTCGCGGGCCAGGGGTTCCTCGCGGCCAGTGCGGCGCGGCTCCACGGCCAGGTACTGCTGGAAGGCCAGCTGGGCGGCCCCGTACTGCTGGCGGTCAAAGAGTTCGAGTCCTTCCTGGAAAAACCGCTCGTCGCTGGCAAACACCTGGGTTTGCTGGGCCAGGGCGGCCGCCGGGGCCGCCGCCGTGAGCGTGGCGGCCAGCGCCAGCCGGGGAAATAGCTTCATCGGGAAATGGTAGCGTGAAGGGGCCGCGAGGGGCCCGGGGAGGCATCAAAAGTAGACAAAAATGGCGCGCGTTGGCCCGGCGGGCCTTTTCGGGCCCCGGGCCAACGCGCGCCGGGTGGTTTTTGGTGTGCGCCGGACGAAAGTGGGGAGCACAACAAAAAGACGGATGAATGCTAAATACGGGTCATCCTGAACGCAATGAATGGCCCAAGGAAAACCGAACGCTTGGCGGTAACCTATGAATTATTGCGCATCGTTCGGCTGCCTTTGGGCCGCTCATTGCACTCAGGATGACAGTTTTTCAAGCATTCCTGCCCCGATTTTAGCCTACTACAACTGGTGCACCAGCGGCTGGATGAGGCGCTGGTACACGTCGCGCACGGCGGCCAGCTGCCCGACTTCGAGGGCGGGCAGGTCGGCGGCGCGCAGGTTGCTGGCGAGCTGCTCGGGGCGCGAGGCCCCCGGAATTACGCAGCTCACCTCGTCCGACATCAGCACCCAGCGCAAGGCGGCGGCGGCCAGGGCCCCCTCGCCGGGGAACACGGCCTTAAGCTCCTCCACGGCGGCCACGCCGGTGGCGTAGTCCACGCCGGCAAAAGTTTCGCCTTTGTCGAAGGCGGCGCCGTCGCGGTTGAAGTTGCGGTGGTCGTCGGCCGCAAACTGGGTCTGGGGCCCAAACTTGCCCGTGAGCAGGCCGCTGGCCAGCGGTACCCGCACGATGATGCCCACGTCGCGGCGCTTGGCCTCTTTGAAGAGCAGCTCGGCCGGGCGCTGGCGGAACAGGTTGAAGATGACCTGCAGCGTGGCCACGTTGGGGTACTCCAGGGCCTTGAGACCTTCCTCCACGCGCTCCACGCTCACGCCCAGGTTTTGCACCTTGCCTTCTTCCTTTAGCTTGTCGAAAAGCTCGAAGATTTCGGGGCGGTAGAACACGTCGGTGGGCGGGCAGTGCAGCTGCACCAGGTCGAGGGTGTCGAGGCCGGTGTTGCGCAGGCTGTCCTCCACAAAGCCGCGCAGGGCGGCGGGCTGGTAGGCTTCGTTGGTGTGGGGCTGGAGGCGGCGGCCGCACTTGGTGGCCACGAAGATGCGCTCGGACCGGCGGCGCACCAGGCGGCCCACGGCGGCCTCGCTGGCGCCGTCGCCGTACACGTCGGCCGTGTCGATGAAGTTGACGCCGGCGTCGGCCGCCGCGTCGAGGATGGCGTCGGCGGTGGCGTCGGAGAAGGGTTCGCCCCACTTGCCGCCCACCTGCCAGGTGCCGAGGCTGATTTCAGAAACAGAAAAACCGGTTTTGCCGAGGGTGCGGTAGTGCATAGCGGAAAGGGAAAAGAAAGGCGATGGAAAAGCCGCGCGGCCCGGCCGGGGCCCCGCGCTAAGTCCCATTAACGTACTTTGGCCGCCGCCGTTCGATTCTTTATGCCCGCTCCTGCCCCGCCCTCGCCCGTCATCCGCGTCTCGCACCTCACCAAGCGCTTCGGGGCCCAAGTGGTGGTGGATGACCTCTCGTTTGAGGTGGCGGCCGGCGAAACGCTGGTGCTGCTGGGTCCCAGCGGCTGCGGCAAAACCACGCTCCTCAAAACCCTCAATCGCCTGATTGAGCCCGACGGCGGCACCATCGAAATCAACGGCCGCGACGTGCGCCAGCAAGCCCCCGAAGCGCTGCGGCGCGGCATCGGCTACGTTATTCAGCAGGTGGGGCTGCTGCCGCACTACACCGTGGCCCAGAACGTGGGCGTGGTGCCCGGCCTGCTGGGCCGCCCGGCGGCCGAAACCGCCGCCCGCACCGCCGCGCTGCTCGAGCGCCTGCACTTGCCCGCCGCCCGGTTTGCCGACATGCTGCCCGCGCAGCTCTCGGGCGGGCAGCAGCAGCGCGTGGGCCTGGCCCGCGCCCTGGCCGCCGACCCGCCCGTGATATTGCTCGACGAGCCCTTCGGGGCCCTCGACCCGATTACGCGCGCCGCCGTGCGCCGCGACTTCCGCGAGCTGGACGAGCTGCGCCGCAAAACCGTGGTGCTCGTGACCCACGACGTAACCGAAGCGTTCGAGCTAGCGGACCGCATCATGCTGCTCAACAACGGCCGCATTCAGCAGCTGGGGGCCCCGCGCGAGCTGCTGGAACACCCGGCCAACGACTTCGTGCGCAGCTTCTTCCAGGCCGAGCGCCTGGCCCTGCAAATGCGCGTGACCACGCTGGCCGAGGTGCTGCCCTTCGTGGAATCCACCGGCCCGGGGGGCCCAGCGCCGGCGCCCGCCGGGGCCCCCGCCCTGCCGGCCACCGCCAGCGTGCAGGCGGCCGTGGCGCTGCTCGGCGAAACCGGCACCGGCCACCTGCGCATCGAGGGGGCCCCGCAACCGCTGGCGCTGGGGCAGCTGCTGGCCGCCTTCGGGCGGGCGCTGGGGCAGGCCGGGGCGGGCGGCGGCTAAGCAAGGGCCGGCCGGGCCCCACGGAAAATCATCAAACCCACAGCTTCGGCGCAGTTGCTTTGCGGCTGCGGGCCGCGGCGGGTGCCGCCCGGGCCGTATCGGCCGGGGCCCGGCGGGCGTAAAGACCACTCATTCTGGCGAATCACGAATCATTATGACGAAGCTGATTGCGATTGAAGAACACTTCCTGACGCCGGCCATCCGGGCGGCCTGGGCCGCTTCCGCCATCGGGCAGGACGGCACGGCGGCCCTCGACCGGGGCGAAATTGAGGCGCGGCTCGACGAGCTAGGGCCCCAGCGGCTGGCCTTGATGGACGAGAGCGGCGTGGACGTGCAGGTGCTGTCCGTTACTACGCCCGCCCTGCACAACCTCGACCCCGGCCCCAGCGTGGGGCTGGCCCGGCAAACCAACGACCTGGTGGCCGCCACCATCGCCCGGCACCCCACCCGCTTCCAGGGGTTTGCCACGCTGCCCACCGCGGCCCCGGCGGAGGCGGGCCCGGAGCTGGCGCGCAGCGTGACGCAGCTCGGCCTGGCGGGCGCGATGCTGTGCGGGCGCACCCGCGACAAAAACCTGGACCACCCCGACTTTCGGCCCCTGTTTGAAACGGCCGCCCGGCTGGGGGCCCCGCTGTTCATCCACCCCCAAATTCCGCAGCAGGCCGTGCGGGCGGCCTATTATTCGGGCTTCGGCGAGGCCGTGGACACGGCTTTCGCCACCTTCGGCCTGGGCTGGCACTACGAGGCCGGCATTCAGTTCGTGCGCCTGGTGCTGGCCGGCGTGTTCGACGAGTTTCCGACGCTGCAAATCGTGCTGGGCCACTGGGGCGAAGTCGTCCTTTTCTACCTGGAGCGGCTGAACGCCCTCGCCCGGGTGGCCACCCTGCACCGGCCCATTGCCGACTACTTCCGGCAAAACCTGTACGTGACGCCCAGCGGCATGTGGAGCCCGGCCTACCTGCAGCGCGCCCTGGAAATAGTGGGCCCCGAGCGCCTGCTCTTCTCCACCGATTACCCCTACCAGTACAAGCCGGGCGGCCAGGCGCGGAGCTTTTTGGAGGAAGCAGCCCTGCCCGCCGACCAAAAAGCGCTGTTCGCGCACGGCAACTGGGAGCGCCTCACCCAAGCCATAAAGCGCCAGTAAATACTTTGCTGCGCCCCACCCCACCTGGGGGCTGCCAGCTAAGCCAAATAAGCCAGCACGTCCACCAAGTGCTCGACGCGGTGAAAACTGAGGCCGGCCAGGCGTTCGGCGGGCACTTCCTCGTGGATCCAGGTGGTGTGGTAAGGCACATGGATGGCGGGGGCCCCCAGGGCCAGCACCGGCAAAATGTCGGACTTAAGCGAGTTGCCGATCATCAGGAAATCGGCCGGGGCCACGCCGTGCCGCGCCAAAATGCGCCGGTAGGTGGCCTCGTCCTTCTCGCTCACAATCTCCACGTGGTCGAAAAAGTCGCCCAGGCCCGAGCGCGCCAGCTTGCTTTCCTGGTCGAACAAGTCGCCCTTGGTGAGCACCATCAGCCGCTCGCCACGCCGCCGCAGCTCGCCCAACACCTCCATCACGCCGGGCAGCGGCTCGATGGGAAAGTCGAGCAGGCGCTTGCCCAGGTCGAGCAGCTGCTGGATTTCGCGCCCCGTCACGGCCCCGTCGGTGAGCTGAATGGCGGTTTCAATCATGGTCAGCATCAGCGATTTGGCGCCGTAGCCAAACAGGTGCATGTTGGCGCGCTGCACGGCGTAGAGCCGGGCGCCGATGGCGTCGGCCGCGCCGCACCGCACTAATATCGCCGCTAGCTCGGCCTCCACGCGGTCGAAGTGCGGCTGGTTGGGCCAGAGCGTATCGTCGGCGTCGAAGGCAATGAGCTGGGGCCGGGGCATTAGAACGGAGCGTGAACGGGCAAACATGAGCAAACCGGCCCCCACGGGCCAGCCAGGGCCCAAAAGTACCGAACTTGCGCCCCATGAAGCAGCCCATTGACCTGGCCACCTGGCCCCGCCGCGAGCATTTCGAGTTCTTTTCGGCGTTCGACGAGCCATTTTTTGGGCTGGTGGCCGACGTGGACGTCACCGCCGCCCGCGCCGAGGCCCGGCGGCTGGGCGTGTCGTTTTTCCTCTACTACCTCTACCACGCCGTGGAAGCCGCCAACGCGGTGCCCGAGTTCCGGCACCGCATCGAGGGGCCCGGTCAGGTGGTGGCCTACGACCGGGTGCACGCCTCGGCCACCGTCGGCCGGCCCGACCACACGTTCGGCTTTTCCTTCATCGAGCAGCAGCCCAGCTTGGCCGATTTCGTGGCCGGGGCCCAGCTTGAAATTGCGGCCGTGCAGGCCACCCGGGGCCTCAACCTGACCGAGCGCACCGGCCGGCCCGACGTGCTGCACTGCTCGGCCGTGCCGTGGACGCGCTTCACGGGCCTCACCCACGCCCGCAGCTTTCGGCACCCCGACAGCTGCCCGAAGCTTTCCTTCGGCCAGGCCCATGCGCACGGCGCCGGCCTGCGCATGGCTGTGGCCGTGAACGTGCACCACGGCCTGGCCGACGGCTACCACGTGGGCCAGTTCCTCGACGCGTTTCAGCAGCGGCTGAAGTAGCAGCGGCCGGGTCCGTTTGTACCGCCAAGCTGTGCTTGGCGGTACAGAACTCGTACACCACACTGGAAACCGTTCTAGCCGCGGCCGGCGGCTGGTGCGCACCTTTGCGGGGCCCCGCCCGGGGCCCCTTCTCCGCATGAACACCCTGACCGAACTCTTCGCCTTTTGGCACGAACAAGCCGGCAAGCTGGGCCAGCAAACCCTCCAGCACGTGGCCCTTACGGCCGCCGCCCTGCTGCTGGGCGTGGCCGTGGGGGTGCCCGTGGGCCTGTGGCTCACGCGGCGGCCGCGCTGGACCCCGGCGGTGCTGGGCGCGGCCGGCGTGCTGCAAACCGTGCCCAGCATCGCCCTGCTCGGCTTTCTAATTCCGCTGATGGGCATCGGGGCGGCGCCGGCCATCCTGGCGCTGCTGCTGTACTCGCTGCTGCCCATCATCCGCAACACGGTGGCCGGGGTGCAGGGCGTGCCGCCGGCCGTGGTGGAAGCCGCGCGGGGCCTGGGCTTCACCGACGGCCAGATTCTGCGGCGCGTGGAGTTGCCCCTGGCCCTGCCCGTGCTGATGGCCGGCATCCGCACGGCCACCGTCATCAACGTGGGCGTGGCCACGCTGGCGGCCTACGTGGCGGCCGGCGGGCTGGGCGAGTTCATCTTCGGCGGCATTGCGCTGAACAACCCGGCCATGATTTTGGCCGGCGCCATCCCGGCCGCCGCCCTGGCCCTGGCCTTCGACGCCGGCCTGGGGGCCCTGGAGAAGCTCTCGGCCCGGCGGCTGCGGGCGGTGGGCGGGGCCCTGCTGCTGGCGCTGCCGGTGCTGGCCGCGGGCTACTGGCTGCCCCAGGCCGCGGGCCGGCTGCGGGCGGGCTTCAGCCCCGAGTTCATCGGGCGGGCCGACTGCCTGCCGGGCCTCACCAAAGCCTACGGCCTCGTGCGCTTGCCCAACGTGGTGCTGGCCCCGGCCCTGGTGTACGAGGCCGCCCGCGCCGCCAACGTGGACGTCATCGACGGCTACTCGACCGACGGGCGCATCCGGGCCTACGGCCTGCGCGTGCTCCGCGACGACCGCCACGCCCTGCCGCCCTACTTCGCCGCGCCCGTGGTGCGCCCCGCCCTGCTGCGCGCCCACCCCGAGCTGGGCCCCGTGCTCAACCAGCTCAGCGGCCGGCTCTCCGACTCGGCCATGACGAACCTGAACTACCAAGTGGACTACCAGCACCGCGAGCCGCGGGCCGTGGCCCTGGCCTGGCTGCGCCGCCAGGGCCTGTGGCGGGCGCCGCGCCCACTGCCACCCGGGGCCCCGGTGGTGCGCCTGGGCTCGAAGATTTTCGCCGAGCAGTACCTATTAGTGGAGATGTACGCCGCCCTCATCCGCGGCAACACCGACTTGGGCGTGGCCACCAAAACCGGCCTGGGCGGCACCACTATCTGCTTCGAGGCGCTGCGGGGCGGCGAAATCGACCTCTACCCCGAGTACACCGGCACGGGCCTGCAGGTGCTGCTCCAGCCCTCGCCGGCGGTGCTCGACTCGCTGGGCGGGCGGCCAGCGGCAGTGTTCCAGTACGTACAAGCCGAGTTTCGGCGCCGCTACGGCCTGGAGTGGCGCGCCCCACTGGGCTTCAACAACGCCTACTGCCTACTCATGCGGCAGCAGCAGGCCGGGGCCCTGGGCATCGCCAGCATTTCTGATTTGGGCGGCTACCTGCGGCGCTAGGGCCCTGGGGCCCCTGCCCTGCGGCTGGGCGGCCGCGGGCCCACTGCTGGCCAGGCCTTCGCCCCGGCGGGTGGGGCCCTGGGCGGGGCTAACAACGGCGGCCGGCCAGCGCGCCGCGGGCACCGAACACGCGGGGCTAAACGCCGCCCGCGCCGGGCTGTTCCCAGTCAGCTTTTAACACGGCCATCACGATTTTGTCGTGGAACTGGCCCCGCCGGCAACAGGCCTGGCGCAGGCGGCCTTCCACTAGGAAGCCGGCTTTCTCGTAGGCCCGCCGGCCCCCAGTGTTCGGTTCCGAAACGGTGAGCATGATCCGGTTGAGGCCAAGCGCCGCAAAGCCCTGGGCCAGGACCTGCTGCGTGACCGCCGTGCCCACGCCCTGGCCCCAAAACGACTTCTCGCCGATGAAGATGAAGTACTCCCCCGAGCGGTTCGTGTGGGAAATGCCCGACAGGCCGGCGTAGCCAATCAGGGCGTTCGTGTCTTCGGCGTAGATGCCCAGGTTGAGGCAGTTTTCCTGCCGCAGCGTGGCCGCAAACCAGCTGTCAATCTGCGCGTTGGTCTTCAGGCTTTGGAAAGTTGACAACGAGTACTCGATGGCCTCCGGGTCGCGGATCCAGTCGTAGAAGCAAGCGGCCTGGTCCGGCTGCAAGGGGGCCAATTTTACCATCGTTTTCTTTTTTCAAAGGTAGTCCGGGCGCTTCGCGCAGCGCGAGCAGACTGCCACGGAAGCGGTGATTCTGCCCACGCCGCCTTGGTTAACAATGCCCCGTGGGGCCCCGGCAACCCCGCCGCCTCAGCGGGGGCGGATTGGCCGCCGGAGCGCCAGCCCGCCCGCGGCGCCCACCGCGCCCACCCCCAGCAGCAGCTGCCAAAGCCCCGCCCGTGCGCCGCCGGTATCGGTGGGGCTGGTGAACGTGTGGCGGGGCAGGCGGGCGTAGTCGGCGTGGGTGAAGGGCACCTGCCGGAACAGAAAAGGGTAGTAAAAGGCCCGCAGCGCGTCGTGGTAGCGGGTGGCGCTGTGCTGGAAGGCCAGGTGGGCGGGCAAATCGGTGCCGGCCAGCGCGTGGAGGCTGGTTTGCAAAGCAACGGCCGGCGAGAGCCAGCCCAGGCCCGCCCCCAGCGCGTGGCGCTGGCGCAGGCCCCCGGCGTAGGCCCCCGCCAGCGGCGCGGCCGACTGGTCGCCCAAGTACTGAAAGGCGTAGTACCAGCGCCACGCAAACCGCTCGCGGATGGCGGCCGTGTCGCGCCACTGCGGGTACGCGGCGTAAAACCGGGCCATGGTTTCGGACTTGGGCCGGTCCCAGCCCCCGTGGATGGCCTCGCGCTGCTGCACGGTGAGGGCCAGGCCCTGGGGCACGGGCCGGGCCGCGGCCACGTACACGTTCAGCAGGCCCGGCACCAGCACCAGCAGCAGCAGCCACGCGCCCAGCAGGACCACGGCGTTGAAGGACGAGCTACGCTGCCAGGCCGCGACGAGCAGGCCCACGCCCAGCCAAAACCCGCCGTACAGCCCCACCAGCGCCAGCCACAGGGCCACCCGGCCGTCCAGCGGCACCCGCGCCCAGGCCAGCCCCGCGGCCGACAGCCCCAGCGCCAGCCCCAGCACCAGGGCCCCGCGAAACGCCAGCTTGGCCGCCACCAGCTGCCCGGCGCGCACGGGCTGGGCCAGCAGCAGCGGCAAAATGCCCTGCTCCCGCTCTTCCGACAACAGGTTAAAGCACAGCGCGATGACGTACAGCGGCAGCAAGTACACCAGCACAAAGGCCAGGTCGAAGTTGCCGCTGAGCGCCTTGGTGGGGTTCACGTTTTCGGTGGCGTAGAGCTGGCCTTGCAGCCCCAGCAGGCGCAGCTGGAGGTAGTAGGGGTGCACGTCGCGCTGGCCCAAGGCCAGGCCGGCCCAGGGCGTGGGCCGGTGCACGGCAAAGGTGTGGTGGTAGTACCCGATTTCGCCCGCGTCGGCGGGCCCCGGGAACTTGGCTTGCAGCTCGGCGGCGTGGCGGCGGGCCAGCGCGGGCAGCTCGGCCAGGTGGCGGCGCTGGCGCCCGATTTCGGTGGTGCCGTAGTAGATGCCGTAGCCGCCCACCAGCAGCAGCAGGCCGGTGAGCAGCACCAGGCCCCGGGCGGCCCGGAAGTGCCGCCACTCGTAGTAAAACAGGACGCTAAACGTTCTCATGGCCAATGCGCTAAACCTTACATTTTCATCTTATCGAGCCGGCGCAGGCCCAGCCAGCCCAGGGCCCCGGCCCACAGCAGCAGCGCCAGCGCCGGCCCCAGCAAGTGGCCCAGGGCCCACCCCAGCCCCGGCGCTTGGTAGGCAAAGGGCGGAATGGCCCGCCAGGTGGCCGCGCCGAGCCGGCGCTCCTTGTCGCCGTAGCCCATGCCGGCCTGCAGGGCGTTGAGGCGTTGCACGAGCTGGTAGCGGTAGGCCTCGGCGGCCTGCTGGAAGTGCACGTAGTGGGCAAAGTCGGACCCCGCCAGGCCCATCGACAGGGGCCGGATGGCCTGGTACGGATTCAGCAGGCCGGCCCAGGCCGAAAGGGCGTTCTGGCGCTCGTAGGTGCGGGTGAGGGCCGCAAAGTGCCGCTGGTACACCCGGCTGCTGTAGGCCTCGCCCGCGGCCATCGTCAGGCCGGCCACGCTCACGGGCAGCTCCTTTTCGGTGGCCACGCCGTAGCGCCGCAGCAGCGAATCTTTGAGGGCGGCGGCGCGCCGGTCCTGCGGGTCGTGGCCGTTGAGGCCGTGCTGGGCCTGCTCGTGCACGGCGGCGTCGAGCTGGGCCTTGGTGGGGCCCGGGTGCAGGGCGGCCCCCAGGTTGGCCGTGGCCTTGGGCAGCACGAGGCAGCCCACCATCCAGGCGCCCAGCAGCAGCACCAACGCCGTGCGCGAGTGCCGCTGCCCGGCCGACACCAGCACCGCCCCCGCGATGACGACGAAGAAGTACACCGCGTAGCTCAGGGCAAACATCGCCAGCCGCCCGGCCAACGCCAGGGGCCCCGCGCCGGCGCCCGCCCCCGCGGCCAGCAGCCAGGCCGCCAGCGCCAGCGCGGGCCCCACCACCAGGGCCGCGGCCCGGCCGTAGCCCACAATTTTGCCCCAGGCCAGCTGGCGCATCGTCACGCCCTGGCTCAGCAGCAGCGGCAGGGTGCCGGCTTCGCGCTCCTCGGTGAAGGCCCCGAAGCACAGGAATATGAGCAGCAGCGGCACCAGCGTTTGCAGCACGAAGGCCACCGTGAGCTCGCCGAACCGCAGCAGCGCGCCCGCCTGCTGGGCGGGGCTGAAGTTGACGCTGTTTTGCTGGTGGGCCTCCAGGTACACGGCCGTGCCGGTGTAGGCGTTCAGGCCCGCGTCGAGGAAGCCCAGGCCCGCCACCGGCCGGAAGGCAAACGAGCCGTAGTGCGCCACCCGGTGCGGGTGCCGGCCCGGCTGGTGCCGAAACTGCTCGTTCACCATGTGCTGGGCGGCGGCGCGCGCCTGCTGCGCGGCGGCGGCGGCGCGGCGGCCCACCAGCGTGGCGGCCAGCAGCAGGGCCAGCACCAGGGCCCCCAGCACCACGAAGCGCCGGTCGCGCCGGATGCTCACAAATTCCTTCTGGGCAATGCTCGTCACCATCGGTTAGTCGTGCATGTGGGTGAGGTAGAGCTGCTCGAGCTCCTGGGCGTTCAGGGCGGCGGTGGGGCGCACGTCCACCAGCGCTCCGGCCCGCATGATGCCCACGCGGGTGCCCACTTCCTTGGCCCGAAAAATGTCGTGCGTGGCCATGAACACCGCCGTGCCCTGCCCGCTGAGCTGGCGCAGCAGCGCCGAAAACTCGTTGGCCGCCTTGGGGTCGAGGCCCGAGGTGGGCTCGTCGAGCAGCAGCACCTGCGCGTGCTTGGCCACGGCAATGGCGATGCCCACCTTCTGGCGCATGCCCTTCGAGTAGCTGCCCACGCGGCGTGCCACGGCCTCGGCCGGCAGGCCGGCCTGGGCCAGGTAGGCGCGCAGCTCGCTTTCGCGGTAGCGGAAGCCGGCCAGGCTGCTGAACAAGGCCAGGTTTTCGAGCCCCGTCAGGTGCGGGTAGAGCAGCACGTTCTCCGGAATGTAGGCCAAGTACTGCTTGGTTTTGAGCGCGTTGGCGGCTACCTCCAGCCCGCCGATGTAGGCCGCGCCCGCCGTGGGCGCAATGAAGCCCAGGAAGAGGTTGATGGTGGTGGACTTGCCCGCCCCGTTCTGGCCCAGCAGGCAAAACACCTCGCCGGCCGCCAGCTGTAGGTTGAGCCCGCGCAGGGCCAGCTTGCCGGGGTATTCCTTGCGCAGATCCTTAGCTTCTAAGATGTAAGACATGCGAGTAGTGATTTTAGCAATGATGAAAGCCCGGGGCACTCAAAGCGCGTAGCCCAGCGTGGCCAGGAAGTTGCGCGGGGCCCCGGGGCTGGCGCGGAAGTAGTCGTAGCCGCCCACGAAGTAGTACTTGTCGAACACGTTGTTGAGGTTGACGTGCAGGTTGAAGCGGTTGACGGTGTAGAACACGGCCACGTCGGCCACGGCGTAGCCCGGCCAGTAGGCCCAGGCGGCGGGGCCCCCATCCAGCGGCGCCGACGGGTTTTCGAAGCGGCGGCGGCCCACGCAGTTGCCGCCCACGGCCAGGCCCAGGCCGCGCAGGCCGGGCGTGAGGAAGGTGTACTTGGCCCAGAAGCCGGCCGCGTGCCGGGGCGCGTTGGCCAGCGGCTGGCCGTTTTCGGCGGCCAGGTCGGCCTCCAGCACCCGGGTGTGGGTGAAGGCGTAGTTGGCGTTCAGGCTCAGGTTGGGCAGCAGGTTGCCGGTCAGCTCCAGCTCGGCGCCGCGGGCGCGGGCCTGGCCGTTTTGGCGGTACACGGGGGCCCCGTCGGCGGTGAGCGACCCGGTGTTCACCAGCTGGTTGCGCTTCACGATCTGGTACACGGCCACGGTGGCAAACAATGCCCGGTCAAAAAATTCGCCCTTGAGCCCGGTTTCGAGCTGGTAGCTGGTTTCGGGGCTAAAGGCCTCGCTGCGCCCGTAGCGCGCCGGAAACCGGACGTACTCGGGCTTGAGCGGCCGGAAGCCGGCGCTGTAGCTGGCGAAGTAGTTCAGGTGCGGGCGCAGGGCGTAGGTGAGGCCGGCGCGGGGCAAAAACTTAGTTTGGGGCACGTTGGCCAGGCCGTCGCCGTAGTCGCGCTCGTCGGCAAAGAGCTCGTAGCGGGCCCCCAGCAGCAGGCCCAGGCGCGGCGTCAGGGCCAGCTGGTCCTGCACGTACAGGCCCGTGGTGTGGTAAATCGAGTTGATGTAATCGGTGAAAAACTGCGGCGTGGGCCGGCGCACGTACGTGTTGGGGTCGCGGATTTCGTAGCTCGGCTTGTTCAAATCGAACTGCAGCGGCACCACGCGCTGGCTCACCGCGCCGCCGGCCACGGTGGTCACCAGCTGCTGCCGGGCCTCGAACATGGCACTTTCGCGGTCGGTGTTGAAGCGGATGTAATCGGCCCCGGCCACCACTTTGTGCTGCACGGGGCCCGTGGGTCGGCTCAGCACAAAGTAGGCCGACAGGTTTTTGGTGTACTCCTCGGCCCGGCGGTCGAAGTAGCGCAGGTTCATCACGGAGTTGGCCGGCTTGGCGGGGTCCGAGTTGTCGTAGCTGTTCAGGGTGCGGTGCTCGCTCAGGTCTTCGTTGTACGTGAAGTCCAGGTACGACGCGTTGAAGGAGAGCCAGTTGGTGAAGCGGTGGTTCAGCGAGGCGTTCAGGTAGTAGGTGCTGGTGCGGAAGTAGTCGCTCGGCTGGCTGAGGGTGAACGCGCGCGGGGCCCCGTACAAGTCGTTGCTCTTGATGGGCAGGCCGCGGTCGAGGTAGCCGTCGCTGTGGGCGTACACCAGCTCGGCGTTGAGCGTGGTCTTGTCGGTCACCAGAAACGTCACCGTCGGGGCCAGCATCAGCGACCGGGTGTCGTTCACGTCGCGGAAGGTGTTGGTCTTTTCGTAGCCCGCATTCACGCGGTAGAGCAGGTTTTTCTGCCCGCCCAGGGGCCCCGTGAAGTCGGCCGTGGCGCGGCTGGTGTTGAAGGTGCCAGTGGAAAACGCCAGCGCCTGGCGGGCCTCGGCGAGCGGCTTCTTGGTCACCATGTTGACGGTGCCGCCGGGGTTGATGTCGCCGAACAGCGCCGCGCCGGGGCCCTTGAGCACCTCCACGCGCTCGAGGTTCACCGTGAGCGGAGCCTGGGTGAAGGCGTTGCCGTAGCTGAAGCCCGAGCGCAGGCCGTTGATGAGCCGGAAGCCGCTCTCGTAGCCGTTGCGGAAGCCGCGGATCGTGAAGTCGTCGTAGTGCGAGTACTGCGTCACGCCGGCCACGTTCTTCACCACGTCGGTGAGGCGGTAGGCCTGGCGGTCGGCCATCAGCTCCTTCGTGACGGTGGAAATGGACTGCGGCACATCAATAAGGTCGGTGGCCGTGCGGGTGCCCACCAGGCTGTAGTCGCTCTTGTAGGTGGTTTCCTTGCGGCCCAGCACCTCCACTTCCTGCATGGCGTGGGTGCTGGGCGCGAGCACAAAATCGGCGGTGGCGGTGGGCGCCTCGGCGCTGAGCAGCACCGCACGGCGCGCCTCCTGCTGCCCCAGGCCGCGCGTGATGAGCGTGTAGGGCCCCAGCGGCAGCTGGTCGAGGGCGAAGCGCCCGTCGGGCCCGCTCAAGGCGGCAAACCGGCCCGACTGCTCCACCACCGAAATGCCCTCCAGGGCCTGGCCCGCGGGCCCGGTGATGCGGCCCGCCACGCGGCCCGGCCCCTGCGCCCAGGCCCCCAGGGGCCCCCAGCAACACACCAAAAAGAGTAACCCTGCTCGTACCATACTGCGCCAGCGTGGCCCGCCCGGCCCGCGCACGGGCCCCGGGCAAGCCGGTGAAAAATGAGAAAATTGGCAGTCTCGCCGGTTCCTACTAATGCAACGTCGCAGCGCAACCAACGCCGAGGCCCCAAGTGCTTGAATTAGCTGCATTAGGGTTTAATTGAACCCGAATCAACATTAAAGGCAGCTCCTAAATGAAGAACAAATGTAGGCGGCGATTTTTAAATGAAACAAGGTTGCATATAAAATAATCGCCGCTTTGTGCTCGCGCGGAGCGGCATTATCCACGCGCTGAGGCCGTTCGGCGGTGCGGGCCCGGGGCGCCGGGGCGCGGGCGCGGGCGCGGCGCGGGGCCCCCGCCCGCGGGGCCGGCCCGGGGCCCCGGGGGCTTGGCAGGTGCCAAACCTTGCTTAATATTGGCGCGGGGTACGCCGCTCGGCGCCGCCCCACCCCGCCCCGCTGGGGGCCTTATCTCCCACCCTTACCCGCCCTACTTCCAAGGCAATGACCAAAATCAAAGTAGCCAACCCCGTCGTCGAACTCGACGGCGACGAGATGACGCGCATCATCTGGAAATTCATCAAGGACAAGCTCATCACCCCGTACCTGGACCTCGACATCAAGTACTACGACCTGGGCATTGAGTACCGCGACGAGACCAACGACCAGGTGACCATCGACTCGGCCAACGCCATCAAGCAGTACGGCGTGGGCATCAAGTGCGCCACCATCACGCCCGACGAGGACCGGGTGAAGGAGTTCAACCTCAAGCAGATGTGGAAGTCGCCGAACGGCACCATCCGCAACATATTGGACGGCACCGTGTTCCGCGAGCCCATCGTGATGGGCAACGTGCCGCGACTGGTGCCCAACTGGACGGCCCCCATCTGCATCGGCCGCCACGCCTTCGGCGACCAGTACCGCGCCACCGATTTCCTGACTAAGGGCAAGGGCAAGCTCACCATCACCTTCGAGCCCGAAGACGGCGGCGAGGCGCAGTCGTTCGAAGTGTTCAACTTCAAGAGCGACGGCGTGGCCCTGGCCATGTACAACACCGACGAGAGCATCCGCGGCTTTGCCCACGCCTGCTTCAACCAGGCCCTGATGAAGGGCTGGCCGCTGTACCTGAGCACCAAAAACACCATCCTTAAGAAGTACGACGGCCGCTTCAAGGACATCTTCCAGGAGATTTACGAGCAGGACTACACCGAGAAGTTTAAGGCCGCGGGCATCACCTACGAGCACCGGCTGATCGACGACATGGTGGCCTCGGCCCTGAAGTGGCACGGCAACTTTGTGTGGGCCTGCAAAAACTACGACGGCGACGTGCAGAGCGACACCGTGGCCCAGGGCTTCGGCTCGCTCGGCCTGATGACCTCCGTGCTGGTGACGCCCGACGGCAAAACGATGGAGGCCGAGGCCGCCCACGGCACCGTGACGCGCCACTACCGCGACCACCAGAACGGCAAGCCCACCTCCACGAACCCCATCGCCAGCATCTTCGCCTGGACGCGCGGCTTGGAGTTCCGCGGCATCCTCGACGGCAACCAGGAGCTTATCGACTTCTGCAAGGCCCTGGAGGCCGTGTGCGTGGAAACCGTGGAAAGCGGCAAAATGACCAAGGACCTGGCCGTGTGCATCCACGGCAACAAGGTGCAGCACGGCAAGGACTACCTCTACACCGAGGAGTTTTTGGAGGCACTGGACGAGAACCTGAAAATTAAGCTGGGCAAATAGCCCACCTAAGTCGTTGGAAAGCCCACCCGGTCGCGCACCGGGTGGGCTTTTTTGTGCGCACCGGCGCGGCGGGGGCCCCGGCGCACAATTCTTTACCTTGCGGGCGGGCTGGCGCAGAACCGCGGGCCGTTTGTTGTCAGTCTTTACGCAAGGCCCAGGCCCATGAACCATTCCTTTGACGCGTTGATTATCGGGGCCGGGCAGGCGGGCCCGTCGCTGGCCGGCCGGCTCACGGCCGCGGGCTGGACGGTGGCGCTGGTTGAGCGCCAGGCCTTTGGGGGCACCTGCGTGAACACCGGCTGCACACCCACCAAGGCCCTCATTGCCAGCGCCAAGGCGGCGCACACCCGGCGCCAGGCCGACCACTACGGCCTGCCGCCCACCGCCGACTTTGCCGTGGACCTGGCCCCGGTGCAGGACCGCAAAGACACGATTGTGGCGGCCTCGCGCGACGGCCTCGAAACCTGGCTGACGCATATGGCGGGCTGCATGGTGTTCCGGGGCACCGCGCGGTTTTTGTCGGCCACCACCATGCAGGTGGGCGACGACGTACTGGCGGCCCCGCGCATTTTCCTGAACGTGGGGGGCCGCCCTGCCCGCCCGGCACTGCCCGGCATCGACCGGGTGCCGCACTTCACCAGCAGCACGATTCTGGCGCTGCGCGAGCTGCCCGCGCACCTCGTCATTGTGGGCGCGGGGGCCGTGGGGCTGGAGTTTGGGCAGCTGTTCCGGCGGCTGGGCGCGCAGGTCACCATCGTGGAGCGCAGCCCGCGCCTGCTCCCGCACGACGACGCCGATGTGGCCGCCGCCGTGCACGATCTTCTTACCAGTGAAGGCATTACGCTGCGCCTCGGGGCCGAGTGCATCAGCATGAGCCAAGAAGACGGGCGGCCCGTGGTGCAGGTGAGCTGCGAAAAGGACGCCTCGCCGGCCCGCGGCTCGCACCTGCTGCTGGCCATGGGCCGCCAGCCCAACACCGACGACCTGGGCCTGGAAAACGCCGGCCTGCGCGCCGACAAGCACGGCTTCATTCCGGTGGACGAGCAGCTGCAAACGGCCGTGCCCGGCATTTGGGCCCTGGGCGACTGCAACGGCCGCGGCGCCTTCACGCACACGGCCTACAACGACTTCGAAATTGTGGCCGCCAACCTGCTCGATCACGACCAACGCCGCGTGAGCGACCGGCTGCCCGCGTCGGCCATCTACGTGGACCCGCCCTTCGCCAAGGTGGGCCTTACCGAGGACGAGGTGCGCGCCGCCGGCACGCCTGCCCTGGTGGGCAAGCGCCCCATGACCAAGGTGGGCCGGGCCGTGGAAAAGGGCGAAACTCAGGGCTTTATCAAGGTGCTGGTGCACGCCGAAACCGACCAGATTCTGGGCGCCAGCATTGTGGGCGTGGGCGGCGACGAGGCCATCCACTGCATCGTCACGGCCATGTACGCCCGGCAAACGGCCGCCTTCATGCGCCGCAACGTCTTCATCCACCCCACCGTGGCCGAGCTGATTCCCACGGTATTTGGCGAACTGAAACCGTTGCCCACGCCAACCGACCACTAGCGGCCCGGGGCCCCAAAATGCAGGATTTATACCTGCGCTTGCTGGCTCCGGCCCGGGCGCCGCGCCGCGGCCGGCGCGTACTTTGCCGCGGCAATCACTGCCGGGGGCCCTGGCACCGCGCCCGGTTTGCCCCCGCTTAAAACATTCCCTTTCATGCACCAAGAACCGTTTCGTACCGCCGGCGCGCCCCTGGCCACGGCCACTAGGGCCCTCATCCTGCTGCACGGCCGGGGTGCCAGCGCCGCCGACATTCTCGGGCTGGCCGCCCACCTGCACGTGCCAGGCTTTGCGCTGCTGGCCCCCCAGGCCACCCAGGGCACTTGGTACCCCCACTCCTTCCTGGCCCCGCCCGCCCAAAACGAGCCCGGCCTATCGGACGCGCTGGCCGCAGTAGGCCGCGCCGTGGCGGCCGCCGCGGCTGCGGACATCGCGCCGGAGCACACCTACTTCCTGGGCTTCTCGCAGGGCGCCTGCCTCACCCTCGAGTACGTGGCCCGGCACGCGGCCCGCTACGGCGGCGTAGTGGCCTTCACCGGGGGCCTCATCGGCGACCAGGTGCGGGCGGAAAACTACGCCGGCGACTTCGCGGGCACGCCCGTTTTCATTGGCACCAGCGACCCCGATTTCCACGTGCCCGTGGAACGGGTGCGCGCCTCCACGGCGCTGCTCGGCCGCCTGGGGGCCCAAGTCACGGAGAAGATTTACCCCAATATGGGCCACACCATTTCGCAGAACGAAATCGACTTGGCCAACGCGCTTGTTTTCGCGCAGCCGCTGGCTTAGCCACCGAGGCGCAACCGCTTTTCAAGTCACCCAGCTTTCCCTTTAACCCTTCCTTATCCATGGAACCACGCATTTTGGGCCTGCACCACGTCACGGCCATTGCCGGCGGCGCCCAGCGCAACTACGACTTCTACAAGCGGGTAATGGGCCTGCGCTTCCTTAAGAAGACCGTCAACTTCGACGACCCCGGCACCTACCATTTCTACTTCGGCGACGAAACCGGCTCGGCGGGCACCATTCTCACGTTCTTTCCCTGGGAGCACGTCACGCCGGGGCGGCGCGGCACCGGGCAAGCCACCGAAATCGGCTATTCGGTGCCCGCCGGCAGCTTCGATTTTTGGATGAAGCGCTTCGACGCCAACGGCATCACCTACAACAAGCCCAGCGAAAAATTCGGCGAAAAGTACCTCACGTTCCTCGACCCCGACGGCTTGAAATTCGAGCTGATTGAGTCGAAAACGCCCGATGCGCGCACGCCCTGGACGACGCCCGAAGTGGGCGCCGACGTGGCCACCCGCGGCTTCCACACCGTCACGCTCACGCTGGCCAGCGCCGCGGCCACGGCCGAAATCCTGACCGAAGTATTCGGCTACACGCTGCTGGAAAAGCACGTGAACCGCAGCCGCTACGCGACCGACGCGGTGCCGGACGCCGCCTACATCGACCTGGTGGAAGTGCCCGGCGAAGCGCGCAGCGTTACGGCCGGCGGCTCGGTGCACCACATCGCCTTCCGGGTGAAGGACGACGCGGCCGAGCTCTACATCCGCAAGAAATTGCTGGACCGCGGCTTGCAGCCCACCCCGCAGATTGACCGCGACTACTTCCACTCGGTGTACTTCCGCGAGCCGGGCGGCGTGCTCTTCGAAATCGCCACCGATAACCCCGGCTTCACCGTGGACGAGCCCCTGGCCGAGCTCGGCACCCACCTCATGCTGCCCACCAAGCACGAGCACCTGCGCCCGCAGCTGGAGAAGCGGCTCGTGCCCATCGGCTAGCCCCGGGGCCCCTGGGGCCCCGCCCGGCGTTGCTTTCCGAAGCCCCGGCCCCCGTTGGGCCGGGGCTTTTTGCGGGCCGGGGCGGGAGGCCGGCCGGGGCGGGGCCCCCGGGCCGAAAACCATTTGGGGCGTTGCGGCTTGTTGCGCCGGCCCGGGGCTTCACCGGGGCCTCATTTCCTTTCCCGTTTCCTTTTCGTTTTCTATGGCGCTTTCTACCGCTACCCGTTCCCTGGCACCGCCGCCTTTCACCGAGCGGCGCTACGTGGTCACCCTCGTTTTCGTCGTGTCGCTGTTCATGCTCTGGGGCCTGGGCGTCACAATGGCCGACATCCTCAACAAGCACTTCCAGCAGGTGCTGCACGTGAGCAAGGCCAACTCGGCCTACGTGCAAGCCGCCACCTTCGGGGCCTACTTCATAATGGGCCTGCCCGCGGGCTGGTTCATGAAGCGCTTCGGCTACCAGAAGGGCGTAATTCTGGGCCTGGGCCTGTACGCGGCCGGGGCCTTTTTGATGGTGCCGGCCGCCAACGCCGCCTCGTTCACGCTGCTGCTCATGGCTTTGTTCGTGCTGGCCTGCGGCTTGGGCACGCTGGAAGCCGTGGCGCACCCGTTCCTGGACGGCCTCGGCGACCCGGCCAGCTCCGACCGGCGCATCACGTTCTCGCACGCCATCAACGGCATCGGGGCGGTGTCGGGGCCCCTCATCGGGGGCTACTTCGTGCTGCGCGGCACCCACGCGGCCGGCGACTTATCGTCCGTGAAAACCCTTTACACCATCATCGGCACGGTGGTGGGCGGCATCGGGCTGCTGTTTGCCTTCGTGAAGGTGCCCCAGCTCAACGCCGAGCACACGCCCGAAACGCGCCTGGGGGCCCCCAACGAAACCCCCACCAGCCTAGTGGCCGACAAGAGCCTGTTCCAGCACAAGCATTTCGTGTGGGCCTGCGTGGCCCAGCTCTTCAACACGGCGGCGCAGGGCGGCACCTGGGCCTATTTCATTAACTACGGCACCGACTACATGGCCTTGCGGCCGGGGCCGGAAATCCACGGGTTCTGGCAGGTGAGCACGCTCCTGAGCCGCACCGTGGGCCTGGGGCCCGGCCTGCCCCACTTGACGGGCGAAGTGGCGGCGTACTTCTTCTCCCTCAGCCTAGTGGGCATGATGCTGGGGCGCTTCCTGGGCACCTACCTCATGCAGTACATTGCCCCCAACCGCCTGCTGGCCTTCGCGGCGGCGGCCAACATCGGCATGTGCCTGATTGTGGCGCAGCACTGGGGCTGGGTGTCGTTCGGGGCCCTCATTGGGCTCAACTTCTTCTTCAGCGTCATGTTCCCCATCATTTACAGCCTGGGGCTGAAGGACGTGGGCCGGCACAAGCAGCTGGCCTCGTCGTTCATCGTGA
The DNA here is from genome assembly GCF_006439025.1 of Hymenobacter nivis. Taxonomy (GTDB): domain Bacteria; phylum Bacteroidota; class Bacteroidia; order Cytophagales; family Hymenobacteraceae; genus Hymenobacter; species Hymenobacter nivis_A. Next base: position 298,284 of record NZ_RCYZ01000004.1, on the reverse strand, counting down.
TGGGCGTGGTGGGCGCGGCGCTGTTTCCGCGCTTCGTGATGGGGCCCGTGGCCAACGCCAGTGTGGCCCACGCCTATTACCTGCCCATCATCTGCTACGTGGTGGTGTTTATATACGGGATAAAGTTGTACAAAGCGGGGCGCGCCTAGGGGCCCATACCGCCGAACAAGACTTCCAGACGCCCAATTCCTTTAATGAAAATTTAATGAAAGAAAGACAGGAGTAGGTGATTAACAGCACATCCGTATATTGCTGCACCTCGTACAGTTTCACGCGGTTCGCGCAACTAAAACCTGGAAGCGGTTGCATCCAGGTTTTATAAAAAAGGATTTTGCCAATATCGGCAACTGCTAATTCCCCACCCCCAACTTTTTTTCATGAAAGCATCCGTACCGTTTTTGCCGTCGCAAAATTTTTCGGGCCGGCCCTGGCTGGCCACGCTCGGCCTCGGCCTGGTCCTGCTGGCCACCACCCCCGCCCTCGCCCAAACCCCCACCATCTACGGCCTGGGCACCGTAAGCCGGGCGATTGACCCCAACACTAATCCGTTGTACCCGGCCGGGGCACCCGCGGGCACGCAAGGCATTCTGCCCATCAATGCCGTAACTGGCACTCCTAACGCATTTCCTACCCTGATTACTGGGGTCGCTGTGGGGCAAACGCTAATTGGCATGGACTACCGGCCTAATACTGGTACGCTTTACGCTTTGGGTTACGACCCTAGCATCGCCTTTGATGCAACGCAACAGACGTTTAACGCGCGGCTTTACGTGCTGGACCCTACCACGGCTGTGGCTACCCCAGTTGGCACCGCCGCGGGTATATCGCTGAACCTTGGCACCAACGTTACCCGCATCGGCTTCGACTTCAACCCCACCGTGGACCGCATCCGCGTGGAGGGCAGCAGCACCCGGGCCAACTACCGGCTTAACCCCAACACCGGCGGCATCGCCGCCTTTGACAGCCCACCCTTGCTGACCTATCCTGCTGCGCCGAACAACGCTTACGCGCCGGTCATTGGCTCGGTAGCCTATACCAATTCCTACGCCGGCAGCACCAGTACAGCCCTTTACGCGCTGGACATCCCGGGCGTAGGTTCCAGCGACCAGGAGGCCATTGCCCCGAACAGCGGCTTACTGTCGTTTCAAAACCCTCCCAACGGCGGGGTTTTGTCCAACCCCAAAGCCATAACGCTGGATGGCAACTCATTCGGTAGCCCCGTGGCGGCGAACGTAGACGTATACTTCGATCCCTCTACCGGTACTAACAAGGGCTATCTGACTTATGTAAAGGCTAGAGCCGCCAACGGCACATCGAGCAGCGACTTCTATGATATTGACGTAACCACTGGGGTTGCAACCAACAAACGCAACATTCTTTCTCCATCGCTCGGCACCCCATTCGACATCCGCGACATTGCGGTGGCCATTGCGCCGCCCACCCAGCCCGCCCTGGTGGGGCAGCTGCTGTACGCGGTGGCCGGCGGCAACCTGATTTCCTTTGACTCGGGGGCCCCGGGCACTGTTCGCTCGGCGGTAAACTTTGGCGGTGGCATCACCACTGGCGAAACCACGGTGGGCATTGATTTCCGCCCCGCCACCGGCCAGCTCTATGCCTTGGGCTACAACGCGACGGCCGGCACCGCCACGGTGTATTCGGTGAACCTGACCACCGGGGGCTTCACCGCCGCGGGCCCGGCCATTGCCCTGGCCCTGGGCGCGGCCACCGACCGCGTGGGCTTCGACTTCAACCCCACCGTGGACCGCATCCGCGTGTTGGCCACCAATGGCAACGACTACCGCCTCAACCCCAACAACGGGGCCCTCGTCATCAAAGACGGCAACCTAACGGTTGCGACCGCGGGAAGCGCCGCCGCCTATACCAATAGCAGCAGCGCCGCCAACAGCACCGCCCTCTACGACTACGACGCCACGGCCGGCCAGCTTTATCTCCAGAGCCCGCCCAACGACGGCACCCTCGTGGCCGTGGGCGGCGCCGGGGGTCCCACCAGCGCCGACGGGGCCGATTTCGATATCTTCAACACCCGCGGCACCACCACCAACGCGGCTTTCCTGGCCCTTTCGCCCAGCGGCACGGCCAACAACTTCGACAACCTCTACACCGTGGACCTGGCCGCGGGCACCACGGCCGCCGTGGGCCGCATCGGCCTGGGCAGCAACGTGAGCGGCCTTACCGCCTTCATCGCCACCGGCACGGGCCTCACCTGGAACGGCTCGGCTAGTACCGACTGGGGCACGGCCGCCAACTGGACGCCCAACCGCGTACCCACCAACGCAGACGACGTGACTATCCCCGGCGGCACGCCCAACCAGCCTGCCGTGAGCGGCAGCCAGGCGGCCCGCTTCGTGGTGCTGGCCAGCGGCGCTTCGCTGACCTCGAACGACGGCTCGACCCTGACCGTGGGCGGCAACTTCACCAACAACGGCGGCACGCTGGCGGGCGCGGGCACGGGCACCATTACCCTGGCCGGTACCGCCGCCCAGGTCATCGGCGGCACGGGCACCTCGGCCTTCCAGAACCTGACCGTGGGCACGGCCGCCACCAGCCTGGCGGGCCCCGCCGCGGTGCAGCGCGTGCTGCTGCTCAACGGCAACCTGACCACCACCGGCCAGTCGCTAACGCTGCTCTCCAACGCCGCCAACTCGGCCCACGTGGTGAACGCCGCCGGCGCCGTGACGGGCCCTGTGACGGTGCAGCGCTACATCGACGGCAGCATCAACAGCGGCGCGGGCTACCGCCACTACGCCGCCCCGGTGTCGGGCTCCACGGTGGCCGACCTGGCCACCGGCGGCTTCACCCCCGTGGTAAACCCGGCGTACAACACGGCCGCTATACCCAGCCAAGTACGGGCCTTCCCCACGGTATTTGGCTTTGACGAAGCCCGCATTAACACCAGCGGCAACCCCACGCCGCAGGACTTTGATAAAGGCTTCTTCTCGCCCGGGGCCCTGTCCGACGCCCTCACCCCTGGCCAAGGCTACGTGGTGAACATCCCTGCCTCGGAAACGGTGGACTTTGTGGGCACGCTCAACAATGGCGACGTGGCCCGCACCGGCCTCACCCGCGGCAGCCAAACCGAGTCGGGCTGGCAGCTGCTGGGCAACCCCTACCCTTCGCCTATCAGCTGGACGACGACTTATAACAACGGTGCCGCGGGCCTGAACAACGCCGTGTACGTGGTGAAATCGACCGGCCAGTACGCCGGCGGCTACGCCAGTTACGTGAACGGCGTGGGTGCCAACGGCGGTACCGACCAGATTGCCACCGGCCAGGGCTTCTTCGTGCGGGTGGCCGCCGCCGGCACGCCCGGGGCCCTCACCTTCAAAAACAGCGGCCGCCTGACCACCTACGCCAGCCCGGCCTTCCAGCGGGGCGACGCTACCACGGCGCCGCTCGTGCGCCTGGCGCTGCGCAACGCCGCCGGCCGCGCCGATGAGGCCGTGGTGTACTTCGACGCCACCGCCACCGCCGGCTTCGATGCCGCCCTCGACGCCTACAAGCTGAACCCCGCCGGGGCCACAATGGGCCTGGCCACTGCCAGCACCGAGGCGCTGTCCATCGACGCCCGCCCCGCCCTCGGCACCGCCGACGTGCTGGTGCCGCTGTCGGTGCAGGCCGAAGCCGGCAGCTACACCCTCGCCGCCGCTGAATTGCTGCGCCTGCCCACTGGCACCAAAGCGTTCCTGCGGGACGCCCTCACGGGCACCGTCACCGACCTCTCCCAGCAGCCCAGCTACCCGTTTGCGGTAACGGCCGGCGCATCGGCCACCGGCCGCTTTAGCCTGCTGCTCACCACACAGGCCGTGCTGGCCACGGCCCCGGCAGCCCTCAGCAAGCAAGTGAACGTGTTCCCGAACCCGGCCCGCGGCACGGTATCGGTGGGCCTGCCCGCTTCGCTGGCCCGCCAGGCCATCGACGCCACCTTGGTAAATGCCCTGGGCCAGACGGTGCTGCGCGCCACCCTGCCCGCCGGCGCTACCTCGCAGCTGGCCCTGCCCAGCGTGGCCCGCGGCGTGTACACGCTGCGCCTACTCACGGCCGAAGGCACGGTTAGCAAGCGCCTCATCGTCGAATAATTACTGCCAGCCACGAGCCCGGGCCCCTAAGGTCCGGGCTCAAGCTGCGCTTTCTCCTCCATTCACTTTATCCTTGATTGTGAAAAACTTATTCACCGCTTCGTTCCGCACCTTCGCCGTGGGCGCTGTGCTAATGCTGGCCGCTGGTGCTTCCATGCAAGCCCGGGCCCAGGGCTCCACTGGCCCCACCCCTACCGACCCCACTACGCCTACCGATCCGCCCGTTACCCCGCCCACGGCCGTGCCCCTCGATGGGGGCGCCTCGCTGCTGCTGGCCAGCGGCGTGGCCTATGGCGTGCGGGAACTGCGCCGCCGCCGCAAAAAATAATCACCGCTCCGTTGCCACAAGCCCGGCGGGGCCCCACTACATTCGGTGGGGCCCCTGCCGGGCCTTGGTGTTTACGGCCAGCGTTTCCCCGCAGGCTTGTTGCTGGCACCCAAGCACTGACTAGCCAGCAACTGACAATTTAGCTAACTGTGCACTTATGAAGCTTCCTATACCCTCTTCTACCTCCGCACAGCCGGGCCGACCAGCGCTGCGCTTCTTGCTGGCATTTGCGGCCCTTTACGCCCTGTGGGCGCTGGGCTACGACGGCCTGGTGGGCCCCGACGGCCGCCTCGACCACGCGCTGTCGACCAACCTAGCGGCGGCCGCGGGGGGCCTATTGCGGGCGGTGGGCTTTGCGGCCGGCACCGCCCCGGCCAGCCCCGTGCTGGTGGTGCTCAACGGCCAGCCGGTCGTGTCCGTCGGCGACCCGTGCAACGGGCTGCTGATGTACGCGCTGTTTGCGGGCTTCGTGGTGGCGTTTCCGGGGCCCTGGCGGCACAAGCTGTGGTTTGTGCCGGCGGGCATCCTCGCCATCTACGCCCTGAATGTGGGGCGCGTGGCGCTGCTGGCCCTCAACCACGCCTACTGGTACCACTCCGTCGATTTCAACCACCACTACACCTTCACCTTCGTGGTGTACGGGGCCATCGGGGCCCTGTGGATACTGTGGGCGCGGCGCAACGCCGGCGGCTTGCTGGCGGCCACGCCTGCCCTGCACGGTGCCCGCTAGCGCCGCCCGCCCACTGGGGCCCTACCGCCTACTGGTGGCCGTGCTAATAGTTTTACTACTGGCCCTGGGCCTGTTTGAAGAAGAGGTTTTTGCCGCGCTGGGCCACCTCTGGTACCCCGGTGGGGCCCCGGCGGCCGTGCCCGGCATGACCACCCACGGCTGGCCCGTGGCCATCAGCTACCGCTTGCTCTACGCCGCACTGAACGTGGCCCTGCTGCACCTGCTGCTGCGCGGCCGCTACACGGTGGCCGCCGTGCTGGGCTACGCGGCAGGCTACGTGGCCGGCGCAGGCCTGCTGTGGCTCGGGCAGCGGGCAAGCCTGCCCTTCGCCGCACTCACCGGCCACCGAGTACTCGACGTGCTTTCGTCGCCGCTGCCTATCATGTTTGCCTACCCACTGGCCCTGCTAACGGGGCCCCGGGTGGCCCCTCAAAAGTTGCAGTAGTCCACGGTCCCGCTCAGCTGCGCCCAGCGGGCCGACAGGAATTTGGCGTACGCGAGGGGCATTAACCCGTAGGCGCCCAAGGCGTAGCCGTCGTTCACTTCCACCACTAGTGTAGCGCCGGCCTTGGTCACGCCCACGTCGAGCGAGAAAGCGGCCGGTGCTTCTGGTAGGTAGGCGGCCAGGGCCGCTTCTACCACGGCCGGGTCGAAGTGCGCCCGCCAGTCGCCCTTGTACGGCCGGGCATCCAGGATGCGGCCGTAGCGCACGAAACAGCGCCACTCAGCCACGAATTGCACCGGATCGGCGCACCACACGGGCGTGTCCTGGTGCTGGTCGCCGCAGCCCACCAGGTCGCCCAAGCGGCGCACCAGCACGCCCGTGAACTTCTTGGCGTCGTGCATGGGCTTCACAAACACCGGCCAGCTTTCTGGGTGCGCCGCCACGGCGTTGATGGTGCTCGGCCACAAGTGCCGCCCCAGAAACGGCCGCAGCGCCTCGGGGTAGCCCAGCTCGGCCGGCACCGCCAGGCCCAGGGCCCCCAGGCCGGCGCGCATGGCCGCTATGTGGCCCACCACCATTTCGTCGGGGGCCTGGTTATGCACCGGCTCCGCATCGGTGTACGGCACAATTTCCCAGCCCATTTGCTGAAAACCGTCCATCGCCAGGTAGTTGTTGACGCTTTGGGGGATGCCGTGGTGGAAGTGGATGTGAGCGCGCATTCGATGGGGCGTTGGGGGCCAGGCGGAGTTCATTTGCAGTTCGAGGCACTAATGCCTGGCCCGGTACTAGGTACCCGGGGTAGCCTTACCCCACTACGCCGGCCGGCACGGCGTGCAAAATCAGCCAGACGAGCTCGCGCAGGATTTCGCCCTCGTCCATACTGCCGCTTTCGATGCCCTTGCTCTGGGCGTCGGCCCGGCGGATGAGGTGGATGATGTCCACGACCCGCGCCGCGGGGTAGGCTTTCATCGCGTGCTGGTACTCCTTCTGGGCGAAGCTGTTGACGATGCCCAGGCCCTTGAACACGCCGTCGGTGGGGTTGGGGCCCGCCTGGTGCAGTACCATTAGCTTGCTGAAGAAGCCGAAGAGCAGCGTGAGGTTGGGGATGAGCGGGTTGGCCTTGGGGTTGGCTGCGAAGTAGCCCAGGATGCGGTTGGCCTTCAGCACGTCGCGCTGCACCAGGGCCTTTTGCAGCTCGAAAATATTGTACTCTTTGCTAATGCCCACCAGCCGCTGCACCAGCTCCTCGTCGATGGCCTGGCCGGGCTTGAGGTTGAGCACCAGCTTGTCGATTTCGTTGGCCAGCCGGCTCAGGTCGGCCCCGATGTACTCGGCCAGCAGGGCGGTGGCCTGCCCGGTAATTTGCTGGCCCAGGCCCCGTACGTGGGCCGTGAGCCAGGCCGGCACCTGGCTGTCATACAGCTTCTTGCTGGTCATCAGCACTACGCCGGGCACGTCTTTACCGGCCAGCAGCTTGCCGAGCTTCTTGCGGCTGTCGAGGGTTTTGTGCTTGTAGCAGAGCACCAGCACGGTGCTGGCGAGCGGGTTTTTGAGGTAGGCTTCCAGAAAGGGCCAGCTCCGCTCCTGCTCCAAATCGGCAATGGTCTGGGCCTCCTTCACGATGACGACCGTGCGCTCGGCCATCATGGGGAAGCGCTTGGCCTGGCCGAGCACGCCGGCCACGTCCACGTCCTTGCCGTAGAGCACGGCCTGGTTAAAGCTGCGGTCGGCTTCGGGCAGGGCCATTTTCTCAATCAGGTCGGCCACTACGTCGATGTAGTACGGCTCTTCGCCCTGCAAAAAATACACGGGCTGGAACTGCCCCTGCCGCAGCTGCTTGAAAATGGCGTCGGCGTCCTGTACCAATGGGTGAATGGGTAAATGAGTGAATGTGTGAATAAACGCGGCCCGCTCATTCCCTATCGGCAAAGGTAAAGCCGCCTAGTACCTTTGGCACGGCGTTTCCAACGCGCATTTTCCTGAGCAGGGCCCCCGGCTCATTCACCCATTCACCCATTCACCCATTCACTCCTTGAACCTCATTGACGAACTGACCTGGCGCGGCATGCTGCACGATGCCATGCCCGGCACCGCCGAGCACCTGGCCAGCACCGCGCCCGTGTCGGGCTACATCGGCTTCGACCCCACGGCCGCCTCGCTGCACATCGGCAACTTGGCCAGCATCATGCTGCTCATGCACTTGCAGCGCGCCGGCCACCGCCCCGTGGCCCTGGTGGGCGGCGCCACCGGCATGATCGGCGACCCCAGCGGCAAGTCGGCCGAGCGCAACCTGCTCGACGAGGCCACGCTGCGCGCCAACCAAGCCGGCATTCGGGCCCAACTCGAGCGGTTCCTGGATTTCAACGACTCGCCCACCGGGGCGCTGGTGGTGAATAACTACGACTGGTTCAAGGAATTCAGCTTTCTAGATTTCCTGCGCGATGTGGGCAAGCACCTCACCGTGAACTACATGATGGCCAAGGATTCGGTGAAGCGCCGCATTGGGGGCCCCGAGGATGGGGCCGCCGCCGGGGGCAGCGAGGGCATCAGCTACACCGAGTTCAGCTACCAGCTGCTGCAGGGCTACGACTTCTTTCACTTGTATAAGTCGCTGAACTGCACCCTGCAAATGGGCGGCAGCGACCAGTGGGGCAACATCACCACCGGCACCGAGCTCATCCGCCGCCTCGGGGGCCCCGAGGCTAAGGCCTACGCCCTCACCGGCCAGCTCATCACCAAGGCCGACGGTACCAAGTACGGCAAGTCCGAGAGCGGGGCCGTGTTCCTCGACCCGGCCCTGACCTCGCCCTACCAGTTCTACCAGTTCTTCCTGCGCGCCGACGACGCCGACGCGCCCCGCCTCGTCCGCGTGTTCACACTGCTGGACCAGGCCGAAATTGAGGCACTCGAGGCCCAGCACGCCCAAAACCCCGGCGCCAAGACCCTGCAAAAAGCCCTGGCCAAGGACGTTACCATCCGCGTGCACTCCGAAGCGGTGTACGAAGCGGCGTTGGCGGCCTCGCAGGTGCTCTTCGGCGGCGGCGACCTGGGGGCCCTCGACGAGGCTACATTGCGCGACGTGTTTGCCGGCGTGCCCCACCTGCGCGTGCCCCGCGCCGAGGCCGGGGCCCTCAACGTGGCCGTGCTGCTGAGCGAAGCCACGGGCCAACAAATCTTCCCCTCGCGCGGCGAGGTGCGCAAGCTTATCCAGGCCAACGGCCTAAGCCTGAACGGCCAGAAAGCCACCTCGCCCGACGCGCTGGTGGCCGAGCTGCCCCTGCTCCACGGCAAGTACCTGGTGGTGCAGCGCGGCAAGAAAAACTACTACCTCGTGGAGCTAACGTAGCCCTGGGGCCAGAACGGCCGCTAAGGCCACAAAAAAGGGGCCCCGCCAGCTGGCGGGGCCCCTTTTTTGTGGCCTTAGCGGCCCGGGAATTACTTCTTTTTGGCCGGAGCGGCTTTTTTGGCGGCAGCGGGCGCAGCCTTTTTAGCGGCGGCCGGAGCGGCTTTCTTGGCAGCCGCTTTGGGAGCGGCGGCGGGGGCTTCGGCGGTGTTCTTCATGTTCTGCACTTCGGTGCGGAACTCCTGGGCCATCGTCTTCAACTCCTGCATGCCCTTGCGGACGCGGGTGCCGGCGGCAGCGTTGTGCTTATCGTAAAACTTGTCGAAATCGCCTTCCAGCGAGAGTACCAGGTCTTTCAGTTTAGCAAAGTTGTTCATGGAGGTTTGGGGGGTTGGAATGGGGAAAAGAAACAGGTTGAAGCATTTAGACGGCCCTAATATACAGGGATTTCAAATGCAAGCAACTTTTAGCTATTTTTCCAATGTCCCCGCATTACGCAGAAAAGCAGTTTTTAGTTGAAAAACTGCCAACGCAGCGAATTACCTCCCGCTCGCTTATCTTGGCATAGTGCTAAAATAGACGCGCCGGCTACCTTTCGGGTAGCCGGCGCGCAGCACAAGGCAATGGCGAATTAGGCCGGCTGAGCGGCATTGCTGTACAAGCCCTTGTCGAGCTTGGCGGCCATGATTTCGAAGGCCCGGATGGTTTCCTCCACGTCGGCCAGCGAGTGCATGGCCGTGGGAATCAGGCGCAGCATAATCACGCCCTTGGGCACCACGGGGTACACCACGATAGAGCAAAAAATGCCGTGATTCTCGCGCAAATCGAAGGTAAGGGCCGTTGCGTCAGATATTTCCCCGTTCAGGAACACCGGCGTTACCGGCGATTCGGTGGTGCCGATGTTGAAACCTTTTTCGCGCAAGCCGCTTTGCAGGGCCCGCACCACGGTCCAGAGCTTTTCGCGGTACTCGGGGTGGCTGCGAATCAGCTCCAAGCGCTTCAGGGCCCCTATTACGAGCGGCATGGGCAGCGATTTTGCGAAAATCTGGCTGCGCATGTTGTATCGCAAATATTCAATAACTGTTTCGGTGCCCGCCACGAACGCGCCGACGCTGGCCATGCTCTTGGCGAAGGTGTAAAAGATTAGGTCCACGCCTTCGATGGCGCCCAAATGCTCGGCCGTACCGGCCCCGGTGGCCCCCAGCGTGCCGAAGCCGTGGGCGTCGTCGACGAAGATGCGGAAGTCGTATTTGGCCTTCAGGGCCACGATTTCGGGCAGCTTGCCCAAGTTGCCCGACATGCCGAACATGCCCTCGGTAATCACCAGAATGCCGCCGCCGGTTTCGTCGGTCAGGCGCTTGGCGCGCTCGAGCTGCTTCTCCAGGCTGGCCATGTCGTTGTGATTAAACACAAACCGCTTGCCCTGGTGCAGGCGCACCCCGTCGATGATGCAGGCGTGCGACTCAGCGTCGTACACGATGGCGTCGTGGCGGCTCACCAGCGCGTCGATGATGCTCACCACGCCCTGGTAGCCGAAGTTGAGCAGCAGCGCGGCGGGCTTCTGTACGAAGTCGGCCAGCTCGGTTTCGAGCTGCTCGTGCAGCGTCGAGTTGCCGCTCATGATGCGGGCCCCCATGGGGTAGGCCATGCCGTAGGCGGCGGCGCCGTCGATGTCGGCCTGCCGCACTTCGGGGTGGTTGGCCAGGCCGAGGTAGTTGTTCAGGCTCCAGGTAAGCACTTCCTTGCCGCGGAACATCATGCGGGGCTGAATTTCGCCTTCCAGCTTCGGAAATGCGAAATAGCCGTCGGCGTAGTGCGAGTGCGAGCCCAGCGGGCCCCGGTTGGCGGCGATGCGGTCAAAAATATCCACAGAGAAACGGGTGGTAAAATGGATGGTAAAAGGACGGGGTGACCCGGCGGGCCAGCGTGAAGCGTTGCCTTATAATAAGGCCAATTACAAAGATAACTCCGGGCCCGGGTTGTGCATAATTTAGGCGTAACAACCCGCTCGCCGCCGCAGGGTTTGCGGCGGCCGCGCCGTTTGCCGCTTTCTTTGCGGGCACACTGCTCGCTATCCCACCCGCTGCATGAAAAAGATCACCAAACTGCTCGTTGCCAACCGCGGCGAAATTGCCCTGCGCGTGCTGCGCTCGGCCAAGGAAATGGGCCTCCAGACGGTCGCCATCTACTCCGAGGCCGACCGCAACGCCTTGCACGTGCGCTACGCCGACGAGGCCGTGTGCGTGGGGCCCCCAGCCTCCAAAGACAGCTACCTGCGGGGCGACAAAATCATTGAAATCTGCAAGGAATTAGGCGTCGACGCCATCCACCCCGGCTATGGCTTCCTGAGCGAAAACGCCGGCTTTGCCCGCGCCGTGCGCGCGGCGGGCCTCATCTTCGTGGGGCCCTCGCCCGAGGCCATGGAAATCATGGGCGACAAGCTCTCGGCCAAGCAGGCCGTGGCCGATTTTGACATTCCGCTGGTGCCGGGCACCGCGGAGGCCATCACCGACGTGCCCGCCGCCCAGGCTATTGCCGAGCAAGTCGGTTTCCCGATCCTCATCAAGGCCTCGGCCGGGGGCGGCGGCAAGGGCATGCGCGTGGTGAACCACGCCGATGAATTTGTGGAGCAAATGCAGCTGGCCGTGTCGGAGGCCACGTCAGCGTTCGGCGACGGGGCCGTGTTCATCGAGAAGTACATCGGCGCGCCGCGCCACATCGAGATTCAGGTGCTCGGCGACGAGCACGGCCACATCGTGCACTTGTTCGAGCGCGAGTGCAGCATCCAGCGCCGCCACCAGAAGGTGATTGAAGAAGCGCCCTCTGCCGTGCTCACGCCCGAACTGCGCGCCCAGATGGGCCGGGCGGCCGTGGACGTGGCCCGCGCGTGCAACTACACGGGGGCCGGCACGGTGGAATTTCTACTCGACGAAAACCACAAGTTTTACTTCCTGGAGATGAACACGCGCCTGCAAGTGGAGCACCCCGTGACGGAGCAAATCACGGGCCTCGACTTGGTGAAGGAGCAAATCCGCATCGCCGAGGGCCAGCCCCTGCCCTTCCGCCAGGAAGATTTGACCATCCGGGGCCACGCCCTGGAGCTCCGCGTGTACGCCGAAGACCCGCAGAACAACTTCCTGCCCGACATCGGCACGCTCACCACCTACGTGCGCCCCCAGGGCCCCGGCGTGCGCGTGGATGACGGCTTCGAACAGGGCATGGACATCCCGATCTACTACGACCCGATGATTGCCAAGCTGGTCACCTTCGGGGCCGACCGCGCCGAGGCCATCGCCCGGATGCTGCGCGCCATCGAGGAATACCAGATTACGGGCATCGAAACCACGCTGGGCTTCGGGGCCTACGTGCTGCGCCACCCGGCCTTCGTGAGCGGCCACTTCGACACGAATTTCATCCGCGACCATTTCCCCGCCGGGGCCCTCGTGCCCCCCGCCCCCGATGAGGCCACCGCCCAGGTAGCGGCGGCGCTAGTGGCGATGCTGCTCGAAACCAAGCAGCCCCAAGCACCGGCCGCCGCCGGCGCCGCGGGGGCCCCAGCCGCCTCGGGCTGGCGCCGCAACCGGCTGGGCGTGCGGTAAGCACAGCCCGCTTTTACCTAAAAGCAAACGCCCCCGGCCGAATCGGCCGGGGGCGTTTGCTTGCTCGGGATTTTGCTTGGCTAAACTATTGCAAGTAATAGTGCCGGATGCGGTCCAGGTTGTCGTCTAGCTCATACACGAGCGGCACGCCGGTGGGAATGTCCAGGTTGGTCACTTCCTCGTCCGAAAGATGGTCGATGTACTGCACCAGGGCGCGCAGGCTGTTGCCGTGGGCGCACACAATTACCTTCTGGTTGCGGCGCAGGGCCCCCATTATTTTCTCCGTCCAGAAAGGCATTACGCGCTCCATGGTTTCGCTCAGGTTCTCGGTGAGGGGCAGCTCGCGGTTGGTGAGGTGCTGGTAGCGCAGGTCGTGGCCGGGGAAGCGCGGGTCGTCGGGGGTGATGGCCGGCGGGTGCTCGTGGGGGTCGCGCCGCCACTGCTGCACCTGGTCGGCGCCGTACTGGGCAGCAGTTTCGGCCTTGTTGAGGCCTTGCAGGGCCCCGTAGAACCGCTCGTTCAGGCGCCACGACTTCTGCACCGGCACCCAGAGCTGGTCCATTTCTTCGAGCGCGAGGTTGAGCGTTTTGATGGCCCGTTTCAGCACCGACGTAAAGCCCAGGTCGAAGGCGTAGCCGTTGGCTTTCAGCAGCTGGCCGGCGTGCACGGCCTGCTGGCGGCCGGCGTCCGTCAGGTCCACGTCGGTCCAGCCGGTGAAGCGGTTTTCCTGGTTCCACACGCTTTCGCCGTGGCGCAGCAGCACAAGTTTTTCCATGCGGGGCTTCAATTGGTGAGCGGACCGCAAGGTACTCGTCTTAGCCGTTGGGTTTGATGAAGCCGTGGCGCACGTACGTTCCGCTCGGGGCCCCAACGCACCGCCGGGCAAGCACTGTATATAATTAATAAAATATATTAATTATATTTCCGAACGCTTTTACCTCCGCGCATGAAGCCTCACACACTTTTACTCTTCTGGTTGCTGCTCAGTATCTTGCTGCTGAGCAGCACCGGCTCGACCACCCGGCCCCGCGGGGCGCAAGCCTTGGGCGCGCTGCCCTTTACGCCCGTCATTCCGCGCACCTGGGACAGCACGGCTTTGGCGGAGGCCGAGCTGCCACTGGCCACCGCCAAAGCCTCGCCCCAGCAGATAACAGCCGCTTATTACTACGCCCTGCCGGAGCGGGTGGCCTACAAAACCTACCCCGTGTACGCCCCCGGCCGCGAGCCCGCAGGCTACTGGGAAGGGCTGCAAAAGCGGGAGCCCGAAGTGGTATTCGACCCCAGCAAGCTGCGCACCGAAGCCGATTGGATTAAGGCCGGCGAGTTGCTATTCGATATGCCCATTGATGTGAGAGGGGCCATTATTTCCGTGGCTGATGCGCGGAATCCAGCTTTTTACACCGACAATAAAATCCGACTGACCAAGGATGGCGTGATGCCCTACGCCCGCTACGTTATTTCGACAAAAGGCACCGTGCAGCTTGGCAATTTGTCGTGCGCGATGTGCCACACGCGCGTCGAAAAAAATGGCGTGGTCTTGAAAGGTGCGCAGGGTAATTTCCCTGGCGACCGAGTCACCGCCTGGGATATTCGCCACGCGGCAGACTTTCCCGAGCCGGCCGTGCAGCACGTGGCCGGGGTGCTGTTCGACGCGCCGTTTGTGAAGGACGACCCCAATTCGGCACTTAGCCGCAAGCCGAAGGAAGAAATTGCTCAGGCCTTCGACGCGTTGCCGCCCGGCACCAACGGCCGGCAGGGCACCAGCATCCTGTTTCCGCCCGCTGTGCCCGACCTTATTGGCGTGGAGGGCCGCACCTACCTTGACCACGGCGGCCTGGCGCGGCACCGCAACATCGGGGATATGATGCGCTACATTGCCATCAACCAATCGACGGATGTTCTGGCCAGTTACGACGGCTTCATTCCGGCGGGGATGAAGCAACAAACCTTGCCCCCGCCCGGCAAAGCCCATTTTTCCGGTACCTTCGACCGCTACAGCGAGGCCCAACTCTACGCCTTGGCCAAGTACGTGTACTCGCTCCGGCCGCCCGTGAACCCCAACCAGCCCACGGCGCTGTCCAAGCGCGGCAGCCAGCTGTTTATCAAGGAAGGGTGCGTGAGTTGCCACACGCCGCCGCTCTACACCAACAACATGCTCACGCCCGTCGACGGCTTCGAGGTGCCCGCGGCACACCGCCAGAAGTACGACATCTTCGAGATTTCTATTGGCACCGACCCCGGCTACGCCCTCAAAACCCGGCGCGGCACCGGCTACTATAAAGTGCCTTCGCTGAAGGGCGTGTGGTACCGGGGGCCCTTCCTGCACGACGGCACGCTGGCCAGCTTAAACGATGTGCTGGACCCCAAACGGGTGCGCGCCGACTATGTGCCCACCGGCTTCCGCGGCGCGGGCGGGGGCCCCAAACCCGTGCCGGGCCACGAATTCGGGCTGGAACTGTCAGCTTCCGACCGCGACGCGCTGGTGGCATTCCTCAAAACCTTGTAGCCATGAAGTTTTTTTTCGCGCTGAGCTGCGTGCTGTGGGGCCTGGCCTGGGGGCCCCGGGCTGTGGGGCCCCCAGTTGCCGAATCAGCGGTTCGCTTTCAGATCAAGAACGCCGGCCTGACGGTGGACGGCACCCTGGCGGGCGTGGACGCCACCATTCAGTTCGACCCGGCCCACCCCGAGCAGGGCCACATCCAGGCCACCGTCCCGGTGAGCACCATCCGCACGGGCATCGGGCTGCGCGACCAGCACCTGCAGAAGCCTGACTACTTCGATGCGGCGCAGTTCCCCACCATCGCCCTGCAATCCAAAACCATCCGCCTGGTGGGCCCGGGCCGGTTCGAGGGCGTGTTCGCACTCACCATGAAAGGCATCACGCGCGACGTAACAATCCCTTTCACCGTATCGGCGGCCCACGAGTTCCGGGGCCAGTTCCAAGTCAACCGACTCGATTACGGCCTGGGCAAGACCAGCCTTGTGCTGGCCGATGAGGTAACCGTGAGCGTACGGGCCAGGACCGCCGCCGGCCAGTAGGGCCCCGTACGGGGCCCCAACCCGCCGCCCGGCCGGGCCGTTGAACCGACGAACCCCTCCGTCCACCCACCTCCTACCGGCCATGCGCATCGTCGCCCTCGAAGAACACGTTTCCTTTCCCGACTTGGTCAACCGCATCAGCCCCGCCGTGCGGGCGCAAGCGGGCTGGCCCACCGCCGATGCCCCCAACTCGCCAGTGCACGCGCAGCAGGCAAAACTGGAAGAAATAGGGCCCCTGCGCCTCCGCCTGATGGACGAGGCCGGCGTCACGGTGCAGGTGCTGTCGGTGGCGGGCCCCGGCGCCGAGCTGCTGCCGCCCACCGAAGGCCCCGCTTTCGCTCGCGAATACAACGACCGCCTGGCCCAGGCCATTGCCGCGCACCCCGGCCGCTTCGCCGGCTTCGCGCACCTGCCCACCACGGCCCCTGCCGCAGCCGCCGACGAGCTGGCCCGCGCCGTGGAAACCCACGGTTTCGTGGGGGCCCTGCTGAGCGGCACCATTAACGGCCTGTTTCTCGACGACCCGCAGTTTGCCCCGCTGCTGGCCCGGGCCGAGGCACTGGGTGTGCCGCTGTACCTGCACCCCGGCATCCCGCCCCAGGCCGTGCGCGATGCCTACTACAGCCACCTGCCCCACGGCCTCGACCAGCGCCTGGCCATGGCTGGCTTCGGTTGGCACGCTGAAACCGCCGTGCACGTGCTGCGCCTCGTCCTCTCGGGCACGCTCGATCAGTACCCGCGCCTCCAGCTCATCATCGGCCACATGGGCGAAACCCTGCCCGTGATGATGGCCCGCTGCGACCAGGTGATGCCCCAGGCTGAAACCCAGCTCCCGCGCACCGTGTCCCAAACCTTGCGCGACCAAGTGTACCTCACCACCAGCGGCATCTTCACCCGCCCGCCCCTCGAAGCCGCCCTGGCCACCTTCGGCCTCGAACGCATCCTCTTTTCCATCGATTACCCATTTGCGCCCAACGTGGCCGGCCAGCAATTTCTAGCCGGCCTGCAAATGCCCCCGGTCGACCTGGAAAAACTGGCGCACGGCAACGCGGACCGGGTATTGAAGTTGGGGTAAATAATTAGGGGCCCCGGCCAGTATTAAAAAACGCAAAGCGTCCGGCTAAGTCAGCCGGACGCTTTGCGTCTAATCAACATATACCGGATCAACCCATTACAAAAGCCGTCGGCTAGTACAAAGCTCCGCGTACTTACACCAATTCCGTAATCTCGCGCACGCCTACTGGCCGGGCGGCGGTGAAGCCTTCACCAAATTCTGCGCCGATGATGTGGCCGAACTCGCGGGCCCGGGCTTCCATAAATCGCTCGAACGCCTGGCCCGACAGGTACGTGGCGGGGGCCCCGGGGTCGGCGTTGGGGTTGAAGAACTGGCTGCCGAAGGCGTGGATGGCGTCCCACTTGCCCTGCCAGTAAGGCGTAATGTCCACCACGAAAGCCGGCACTAGCTGCTGGTCTT
Source organism: Hymenobacter nivis (assembly GCF_006439025.1). GTDB lineage: Bacteria > Bacteroidota > Bacteroidia > Cytophagales > Hymenobacteraceae > Hymenobacter > Hymenobacter nivis_A. Next base: position 281,229 of record NZ_RCYZ01000004.1, on the reverse strand, counting down.
GGATGTAGTGGTACACCTTGCGGGGCCGCCAGGGCGCCTGGGGCTGGCCGTTTTCGTCCAGCGTTTCAATCATGCGCAGGCCGCTCAAAAAGCAGGCGTCGATGGCCAGTTGGGCCCCCTTGCCGTGGTCGGGGTGGCGGTCGGCCACGGCGTTGCACAGCACCACGTCGGGCTGGTAGCGGCGCAGCGCGGCAATGAGCGGCAACTGATGCTCGCGGTCGTTGCGAAAAAAGCCATCGGGCATCCCCAGGTTTTCGCGCACACTCAAGCCCAGAATTTTGCTGGCTGCGGCGGCTTCGGCGGCGCGGATTTCTACGCTGCCGCGGGTGCCCAGCTCGCCGCGGGTGAAGTCGACCACACCAATGGTTTTGCCCGCGGCGCGGGCCGCCAGCAGCGTGCCGGCGCACGACATCTCCACATCGTCGGGGTGGGCCCCCAGGGCCAGTACGTCTACCTTGATCACAGATTTTGCAGATTTAGGGGATTACGCAGATTCAGCGATTACTTCTGTTTTGTTACTGCTTTGCTTCTTACTTACGATGCTACTTCTGTCTTGGCACAGCCATCTACTCAGCTAGCTACTCAGTTATCACCGTAGTGAACCAGCGTAGCCGCTCAAGTTTACAACCTCAAACGCTCGTTCAAATCGGGCTGCTACATCTGCGCAATCCCCTAGATCTGCAAAATCTGCGATCTTATTTGATGCGCAGCTTTTTGCCAGGTTGCAGCTTTTTAACACCTGGGTTCAGGCGCTTGAGGGTGCTCAAGCCCACGCCGTACTTTTCAGCCACCTCTGAGAGCGTATCGCCCGGGCGCACGCGATGCGACACCACCACGCGCGCGGCGCTGGGGGCCCCACGGCGGCTACCCCTGGCGCTGCTGCTACTGCTGCGCCGGCCGCCGGTGAGGCTGCCGCCACCGCGCTGCAAGGCCCGGCTGTAATAATCAAACAGGGCAGATGTGATGGTGAAGTTGTCCTTGCGCAGCTTGTTCTCGGGGAAGTCGTATAGCTGAATCGGGTTGATGGGGTTGCCTTGGTAGCGCACCTCAAAGTGCAGGTGCGAGCCCGAGCTATGGCCCGTGCTGCCGCCGTAGGCAATGAGCTCGCCGGCTTTTACAAACGTGCCCACCGGCACCAGCGCCTTGCTCAGGTGGCCATAAAGGGTTTCGAGGCCGTTGTAATGGCGCACCAGCAAGTAGTTGCCGTAGCCGGCCCCGTCCCACTTACTCACGCGCACCACCCCGTCAAACACGGCCTTCACCGAGTCGCCCGTTTCCAGGTCCAGGTCCACGCCGAAATGCCAGCGGTAGCCCCGGAAGCCGAAGCCTGAGGTAATGGGCGTCGCCGCCATGGGCATCTGGCTGAACCGCTCGCGGCTGGCATCGGTCAGCTTCAAGTTCACCGAGTCGCGGAAGCGGCGGCCGTCCACGTGGTAGGGGTTGATGCTGTGCGTGTCCCAGATGGAGTAGTAGCCCGCCACTTTCACCCACGACGAGTCGATGAGCACCTCCTCCGACATCTCCACAATCTCTTGCCCCCCTTCGTTGAGCGTGGTCGTGTCCTCGCTCACGATGCTCAGCTTTTTGGCCGGATTGAAGCGCAGCGACTTGGCCGCATCAGAGTTTTCGTCGTGGATTTCCTCCGTTTCGATGATCGTCGTGGTGTCGGGCCGCACGTACTTCATGCGCGGGGTTTTCACCCGGAAGAAGTCCGACCGGCGGCCCGTGCGCTCGTTTTTGGGGTGCGCCGGCCGCCGGCCCTGGGCCCCCACCGGGGCCGTGCCCAGGCCGGCCAGCAGCAGCACGAGCAGCGCCACGGGGCGCAAAAGTTTTAAGTGATGAAGCAGCAAAAGCAGGGAAGCAAAGCGAAAACCAAGATTAATGCAGGCCCAAGGCAGCCAAGTACCGCTCGGCGTCGAGGGCGGCCATGCAGCCGGTACCGGCCGCCGTCACGGCTTGGCGGTAGGTGAAGTCCTGCACGTCGCCGCAGGCAAACACACCGTCCACGTTGGTCTTGCTCGTGCCGGGCAGCGTCTTCAGGTAGCCCTGCTCGTCGTGGTGCAGGTAAGGCTGGAAAATCTTGGAGTTCGGCTCGTGCCCAATGGCTACAAAAAAGCCGGTAAGGGCAATTTCGCGGGTTTCGTGGGTCAGCAGGTTTTTCACCCGCACGCCTTCCACGGCGTGCTCGCCCAAAATTTCGTCGGTGGCCGTATCAAACAGCACCTCGATCTTGGGGTTGTCGAGCACGCGCTGCTGCATGATTTTCGAGGCCTTCATCTCGCCCTTTCGCACAATCATGGTCACCTTGCTGGCCAGGTTGGCCAGGTACGTGGCTTCCTCTGCCGCCGTGTCGCCGGCCCCCACAATGGCCACTTCCTGGCCCCGGTAGAAGAACCCGTCACATACGGCGCAGGCCGATACACCCGAGCCGTTCAACCGCGCTTCCGATGGCAGCCCAAGCCATTTGGCAGAGGCCCCGGTGGCGATGATCACGGCGTCGGCCGTCAGTTCCGTCGTTTCGTCGATGGTGATTTTGTGCGGGTGGCTGGAGAAGTCCACCTTCGTAGCAATGCCGTAGCGGATATCGGTTCCGAAGCGGGTAGCCTGCTTCTTCAGGTCCTCCATCATCTCGGGGCCCATGATGCCATCGGGGTAGCCAGGGAAATTCTCCACGTCATTCGTGATGGTGAGCTGCCCGCCGGGCTGCAGGCCCATGTACATGACGGGGGCCATGTTGGCCCGGGCGGCGTAGATAGCGGCGGTATAGCCCGCGGGGCCCGAACCAATGATCAGGCACTTGTGGTGTTGCGACATGTTGTAAGTAGGGCCCCTGGGGCCGTAGCACGGGGCTGGGGGCCCCATAACTGATAAGAAACAAAGCGGGGCCAGTAGCCCCGCCGCTAGCAAAAAACCCCAACCTTACAGCCGGGGTTTTTATGCATTGCAAAATTAAGTAGAATTAACCCAAATAAGGCTTCAGCGCCTTCGAGCGCGAGGTATGACGCAGGCGGCGAATGGCTTTTTCCTTGATCTGGCGCACCCGCTCGCGGGTCAGGTTGAACTTCTCGCCAATTTCTTCCAGCGTCAGGGCGGCTTCGCCATTCAAGCCGAAGTACAGGGTAATAACGTCGGCCTCGCGCTTGGTGAGCGTGCTCAGCGCACGCTGCACTTCCTTGCGGAGCGAGTCGTTCATCAAAGCCATGTCGGGCGATTCCTCGTCCTCATTTTCGAGCACGTCGAGCAGGCGGTTTTCCTCGCCTTGCACAAACGGCGCATCCACCGACACGTGGCGGCCCGAAATTTTGAGCGTGTCCACCACTTCCGAGGTGGTCAGCTCCAGCACTTCGGCAATTTCCTCAGGCGAAGGCTCGCGCTCAAACTTCTGCTCCAGTTCTGAAAACGACTTGCTGATTTTGTTCAACGAGCCCACCCGATTAAGGGGCAGGCGCACGATGCGGCTTTGCTCGGCCAGGGCCTGCAGGATGGACTGGCGAATCCACCACACGGCGTACGAAATGAATTTAAAACCACGGGTTTCGTCAAAACGCTTGGCGGCTTTGATCAAGCCCAGGTTCCCCTCATTGATGAGGTCACCAAGGCTAAGCCCCTGGTTCTGATATTGTTTTGCTACCGACACCACAAAGCGCAAGTTGGCTTTGGTAAGCTTTTCCAGCGCCTGCTGGTCCCCGTCGCGAATGCGCTGGGCCAGGGTCACCTCCTCATCGGGGGTGAGCAAATCCACCCGCCCAATCTCCTGGAGATACTTATCCAGCGATTGGCTTTCGCGGTTGGTAATCTGCTTGCTGATTTTTAACTGTCTCATGGAAAGAGGTAAAGACGATAACTGAGGGTGATAGTTGACTAAAAATAACAGCTAACGATAAACCGAGAGTCAAAGGAAACCAACAGGCTTCCTTTGACGAAAGTTCGGGCCGTAGTGTTACGCCTGGCCGTTGTCTGCGGCCGCACCTTCGGGCTTCGGCAGCAATACTTTCCGCGAGAGGCGGTACTTACCAGTTTTCTTGTCAATATCCACCAGTTTCACGTCAATTTCCTGGCCTACTTCCAATAACCCTTCCAGGCTCTGGATGCGCTCGTGCGTCACTTCTGATATGTGCAGCAAGCCGTCTTTGCCGGGCATAATCTCCACAAACGCGCCGTAGGGCTGAATGCTGCGCACTTTACCCTTGTAGGTTTCGCCGATTTCTGGCTGCGCCGCAATGGCCCGGATACGGTCAATGGCCCCCTGCATGTCGGTTTGGTTCGAAGCGTAGATGCTTACGTGGCCTTTCTCGTCCTTCTCCTCGATGATCACCGTGGCGTTGGTGTCCTTCTGGATCTGCTGGATGACTTTGCCGCCCGGCCCAATGATGGCACCGATAAACTCTTTGTCGATCAGCATCTTATGCGAGCGGGGCGTGTGCGCCTTCAGCTCGGCAGCCGGCGCGGCAATGGTCTTGGCCATCTCACGCAGAATGTGCAGGCGGCCTTCGCGAGCCTGATGCAGCGCAGCGGTCAGAATCTCATTGCTCAGGCCCTGGATTTTGATGTCCATCTGACAGGCGCAAATCCCTTTCTCAGTGCCCGTTACCTTGAAGTCCATGTCACCGAGGTGGTCCTCATCGCCCAGGATGTCCGAAAGCACGGCGTACTCGCCGGTTTCCTTGTCCTGCACGAGGCCCATGGCGATGCCGGCCACGGCGGCCGAAATCTTCACGCCAGCATCCATCAGCGCTAGCGAGCCGGCGCACACGGTAGCCATCGAGCTTGACCCGTTCGACTCCAGGATGTCCGACACGATGCGGATGGTGTAGGGGTTTTCGTCGTCGGACGGCAGCACTTGGCGCAGCGAGCGCAGAGCCAAGTTGCCGTGGCCGATTTCGCGGCGACCGGCGCCGCGGTTGGGCTTCACCTCACCGGTCGAGAAACCGGGGAAGTTGTAGTGCAGCATGAATTTGGAGTAGCCCTTGGCCAGCGGCTGGTCCACAATCTGCTCGTCGAGCTTGGTGCCGAGCGTGGCCGTGGTCAGGCTCTGGGTTTCGCCGCGGGTGAAGATGGCCGAGCCATGGGCCCCGGGCAGGTAGTTGATTTCCGACCAGATGGGGCGGATTTCGGTGAGCTGGCGGCCGTCGAGGCGCACGCGCTCCTTCACCATCATGTCGCGGATGGCCTTCTTCTCAGCCGACGAGTAGTAACGGCTGAACATCTTCATGTCCAGCTCGGGCTGCTCAACCAACAGCTTTTCCAGGAACGCTTTTTTCACGCCCGAGAAGCCTTCCTTGCGGCCGCCCTTGCTGGTGTTGCCGGTGCGGGCCACATCGTAGGCCCCCTGGTACACGCCGTCGCTGACGAGTTTCTTCAGCGCCTCGTTTTCCTCGTACTTAGGATACTCGCGGGGCTGTGACTCGGGCGTACGGCCCACCGCTTCAGCCAATTCCTTTTGCAATTGGCACTGGGCCTTAATGGCTTCGTGGCCGAAGGCAATGGCGGCGACCATCTCTTCCTCGCTCACTTCCTTCATGGCGCCTTCCACCATGGCCACGGAGTCGGCAGTAGCACCCACCATCAGGTCCATGTCGGCACGCGCCAAGTCCGAGGTTTTGGGGTTGATCTGGAACTGGCCGTCGATGCGGGCCACGCGCACTTCCGAAATTGGGCCGGCAAACGGAATGTCCGAAATTGACAGAGCGGCCGAAGCGGCCAGGGCAGCCAGGGCGTCGGGCTGCACTTCTTTATCGGCCGAGATGAGGGTAATCATCACCTGCACCTCGTAGTGGTAGTCTTTGGGGAACATGGGCCGCAGGATGCGGTCCACGAGGCGGCAAATCAGGATTTCGTAGTCGCTCAAGCGGCCTTCGCGGCGCTGAAACGAGCCGGGAATCTTGCCAGCCGAGCCAAATTTTTCCTGGTAATCAACCGACAGGGGCAGGAAATCGACGCCGTCGCGCTGGCTGGGGGCCGATACCACCGTGGCCAGCAGCATGGTGTCGCCGAGGCGAACCACTACGGCGCCGTCGGCAAATTTGGCCAGCTTGCCGGTTTCAATGGAAATCTGGCGGCCGTCGGGCAGGGCCAGGGTTTTGGTAATGGCGTGAGGGGCGGGCATTCAGTTGGAGAAGAGAGGATAAGTGACAGGAGAAGTGAGCATCGCTGGGCGGGGGCGTGGCGTAAACGCTGAACACAAAAGCGCAGCGCATGGCTCCCGACTCACTTCTCGCAACAGGCAAAAAAAAGAGTAGGGAACCTCCCATTGGAAGGCTCCCTACTCTCAAGCATTGGACCTACTTACGGATGCCCAGCTCTTTGATGATGGCACGGTAGCGGTTGATTTCGCGGTGCTGGAGGTAGTCCAACATGCGGCGGCGCTTGCCGACCAGTTTCAGCAGGCCTAGGCGGGTGCTGTGGTCTTTTTTGTTCGCCTTCAGGTGCTCCGTCAGGTGGTTGATGCGGTGGGTGAAGAGGCCAATCTGGGCCTCGGCCGAGCCGGTATCGGTTTTAACGTGTTGCAGGCTATTCTTTTCGAAAATTTCCTGCTTTGCTTCGGTGGTAAGTTTCATCGGCGGATAGGGCCAGGCCCCGTCTTGGATTTAAAAAATGAAAAAATGCACCCCGCATTTCGAGGTGCCGCAAAGGTACGCGGTTTAATCGGAAATTGGAATAAAAATCCCCCGGGGCCCTATTCTTCGCCCTCGGGCTTGGTTATGCGGCGCAGGATGGGCAGGCCCAGGCGCCGGGGCAGCCGCCGCCAAAAATCCACTTCCAGCAAGCCTGAGTCGTTGTAGGCCTGGAACAACAGAAACAGCCCCACGGGCAGCAGTACCAGGTTGGCCATCCACACCCCCAGGCCCACGGGCAGCACAAATTCCTTGGCGTACTTGGTGCCGGTGATGGTGAGCACGTAGTACACAATAAAGAACAGAATGGACACCAGGATGGGCACGCCCAAGCCGCCCTTCTTGATGATGGAGCCCAGGGGGGCCCCAATGAGGAACATGAGCAGTACGGCCACCGACTGGGCGTACTTGTTGTAAATCTCGACCCGGTACTGGGCCGAGTCGCGGGCCAGGTTGTCGAGCTTAACGGCAGTAACCTTGAAAGACTCGCGCAGGTTGCGGGCCCGGTTGGCGGCCTGCTCCGCCATGGGGGCCGTCAGCTTGGGCAGGCGGCTGGCCGGCACCTGCCAATGGGCCACCCGGCGGTTAGCTGCCGCGCCCAGCGTGTCGAAGCGCAGGTAAGTGTAGTAGGCGTCGAGCTGGCGGGGCATTTGCTGGCGCGCCAGGCCCAGGCTGCGCTGGATGGAATCGGTACCGGCCCGCAGCTGCGGGATGGTGAGCATCATCCGGTTTGTCTGGAAAAGCTCCTCCTTCGTGCGGTTGAGGTCAAACGAAGCTAGCGAGAACGTCACCACGTTGTGGTCAAACCCCTGACGGATGAAGCTGGCCCCGGCGCGGTTCTGGGCGTCGGGCTGCTCCACGTAGTTGTGGCCGTGGAACAGCTCCAGGCCCAGGTAAGCCCCGTTGAAGCGGGTAAACATGCGGCCCGAATCGGCCAGCATCACCATGGCGTTGCCGCTGCGCTGGGTGTGGTCGTAAATCATCACCCCGTGCAGGCGGTCCTTATTGGGGCCCGTCTTGCGGTCCACCTTAATGGTATAGCCCGGAATGCCGCCGTAGAACACGCCTTCTCGGATGTCGAGGGCCAGTTTCTGCTGGCGCACGTCCCACAACAGGCTGTAGGCCTTCAAGTTGGCCTTGGGCACCACCGTTTTATTAAACCAGAACGAGGCCAGCAGCAGCCCCACGCTCACCACCAGCACCGGCCGCAGAATGCGCGTGAGGGCAATGCCCGAGGCCTTGATGGCCGTCAGCTCGTGGTGCTCGCCCATACTGCCGTAGGTCATCAGCGACGAGAGCAGCACGGCCAGCGGCAGGGAAGTGGGCACAATCAGCACGCTCAGGTAGAAGAGCAGCTTGCCGATGACCGGCAGGCCCAGGTCCTTGCCGATGATATCGTCGAGGTACTTGAGCAGCGTTTGGGTGAGCAGGATGAACTGCACCACCGCAAACGTGAGAAAGAATGGCCCGGCAAAGGCCTTCAGGATAAGCTTGTCGAGTTTTTTGATCATGCGCAGGGCCAAACAGTACCGCGGCCGCTGCCCCACCAACGGGGCAACGGCCCAAATCGTGCGTTGGGGCCCCTAGCCCCCTACCTGTTCGCGCAGACGGGCCACCAGACCGTCCCAAAGCTCGCGCTGCTCAGCGGCCTGGGCCGAGGAGTAATCCACGATGTGCAGAAACACTTCGTCCGTAACGGCCGAAGAATGAAGGGTAAATTCCACGTAGCTGGGGTCGGCCACGGGGGCATGCTCGGGGCCCGAGAAGACGTAGCGCGCCGCGCGGTTGAGGCGCTGGGGCCCTACTTCAGCGTAGTGGTTCTCGCGGTCCCACACGAAATTCAGCCGCCCGCCCGCCACGTGGTTCACGTCGTCGCAAAACCAACGGGCCAGGCCGGCAGCCGTGGCCAAGTACGGGAAAAGTATTTTGGGGGACGCATTGATGGGGAAATCGGCTACAAACGGCGACTTAGTTTGGGTATCAGGCAATGCCATGGGCTTAATTGATTAAGAACGAGGGGCCCCGGCGATTAAAGGCCCGCGGGGGCATAATAAACCTTGTTTTTGGGCTTGCGGCTTGCACAAGCGGTATTTCTTGCGTTACCTTTGCACCCACAAAACCCGGCGGGGTAGCTCAGTTGGTTAGAGCACAGGATTCATAACCCTGAGGTCGGCGGATCGTACCCGCCTCCCGCTACTTGTAAATGAAGCACTTGCGCACTCAGCTGCGCAGGTGCTTTTTTTATTGATAGGGCAACCAATCATCATTTTGGGTAAGCTTAGCATTCGGGGTGCAAAGGTACGCATTTCCCCACCCTGCCGAAACTGTTGCTTAACAGATTGATGACTGCAGGGCAGCCGCGAAAATTTTGCCGCCCGGCTTGATGGAAAAGGTGCACTGGCCGGGGCATAAAGCCCCGCCGGCCAGCGCTCCGCAGGGCCCCTCACATCAACTGGCAGGGGCCCCTACCCTGGCCAAAGGAGCGGTGCTGGGGCCCTGTTCTGGGCACACAGGCTAAGCCCAAGAATAACTTTAAATCGTTTTTTTTATCATAGCCAGCCTACAAGCGCCGACGCAACGCAAACGAGTATAATCATCAGCTGGATTGTTTCGGCGCTCGCCATCATGCTGGTTATCACCTAGCCATTTAAAGCACCCGAATACGTGTGAGCCGTGAGCGACGCTTGTACTGCGGCTCCTGACGCCTACGATGGGCTTGGCGGGCGTAGCCAATGTCCCCAACGTGCACCTGTTTCTGATGGGCATGATGCTGCTGGCCGAAACGGCCCGCGAGGAGAAGTTCTTCGACTGGCTCGTGGTCCACGCCAACCGGCTCGCCAAAGTCTTGGCCCAATGGTTGTTTTTGTTCAGATACTGCCGCTGGTGGCCGGGCTGTTCTTGCTGATTGAAGCCCTCACCAAAATGGGCGTTACCCGCTGGCTAACCATACTCCTTAACGCCGGGGCCGCGCAATCGGCCAACAGAACGGCTTGGGCCCCAATCCTTCGGTAACGGGCTCACTGGCCACCATTTTGTGGCTAGTAGCGCTACGCTGCGAAAACATCGAAGAGAGGCTTGGCAATTCTTAAAGCTCGGCGCGCTGTTCGTAACCGTACCGCTCCTACTTGCCATAGGGGCCCTCTTTCCTCTGCCACGTTAGCACGCTACGCTTTTTACCCGTACCAAGCCAGCTTAATTGCCTTGCTATTTCTTCACGCTTCCAAGCTAATGTTTGCGCGCAAAGTGGACACCAACGCATTAATTTCTCACCTTCGTTGTCGGTCACCTAGCTAGGTCGGCGCTGGGGGCCCCAGTTTCGCATCCTCGCCGTTCACGGCAAAAGGCAGCGTTTTTGCACCTAGTCGCCACCGTTAGATAGGCCGACGTTCTGCACAAAAAAGCGCCTGCTCCTTTACAGGGGCAGGCGCTTCTTGTAGACAGTTGGGACGCCCCAACTAAAGCAATTGCTTTACTTAGCTTTCTCCACGATGCCGGCAAAGGCAGCGGGGTTGTTCAGGGCAAGGTCAGCCAATACTTTACGGTTCAGCTCAATACCGGCCTTTTTCAGGCCGCCCATCAACTGCGAGTACGAAAGGCCGTGCATGCGGGCACCGGCGTTGATACGCTGAATCCAGAGGGCCCGGAACTCGCGCTTCTTTACCTTACGGTCGCGGTAAGCGTAGAGCAGACCTTTCTCAACGGCGTTTTTGGCAACGGTCCACACGTTTTTGCGGCGGCCGTAGTAGCCTTTCGCCAAACGCATGATTTTTTTGCGGCGGTGGCGCGAGGCCACGTGGTTGACGCTTCTTGGCATAACCTGAATTGTTTTTGGCAGCCGGCGTCACTGCACAGCGGCAGTGGCTTAGAATTGCGGCCGGAAGCCTGGTGGGGAAATTAAATTATTAAATAACTCAATCAGTCAATTGCTAATCCTTAAATTGTTTCAGTCAATAGCGTTGAACAGCAACAATTTATCCTCAACAATTAAATCATCAAATTAAATGTTCAGCATCTGCTGCACCCGGTTCATATCGGCGCTGCTCACGAGGCCGGCATGGGTGAGGTTGCGCTTGCGCTTGGTGCTCTTCTTGGTCAGAATGTGCGATTTGTAGGCGTGCTTCCGCTTCACCTTGCCCGAGCCGGTGAGCGTGAACCGCTTCTTAGCACCGGATTTCGTCTTTACTTTCGGCATTTTAGTGGGGTTTGGGGTGGTTGTTGATTGTTTGTTGATTGCTGACCGACCGTGGGCCGGGAAGCCATCCGCAACCGGATATGCTATTCGGTGTCGGCCGCGGCGGGGGCCGGAGCTTCGGCGTCCTGCGGTGCGGCCTCCTGGGCGACGGCCGGCTTGGGGGCCTTCTTCTCCTGCTTGTCGCCGGCAACGGCGGGCTTCGCCACGGGCTTGGCTACAATAGCGGCTTTGGGCGCGAGGTAGAGGAACATACGCTTGCCTTCAAGCTTGGGCAGCTGCTCTACTTTGGCCAGGTCCTCAAGGGCCTGGGCAAACTTGAGCAGCAGGATTTCACCCCGCTCTTTGAACACGATGCTCCGCCCAACGAAGTGCACGTAGCTCTTGATTTTCGCGCCTTCGCGCAGAAATTCTTGGGCGTGCTTCACCTTGAAGGCGAAGTCGTGCTCGTCGGTGTTAGGTCCAAAACGAATTTCTTTGAGAACGACTTTGGTCTGCTTAGCTTTCAGCTCGCGGGTCTTTTTCTTCTGCTCGTACTTGAATTTCGAGTAGTCGATGACGCGGCAAACGGGCGGCGTGGCCGTGGGCGAAATCTCAACGAGGTCCAGGTTTTGCTCCTGGGCCATTTTACGGGCTTGGTCCGTAGTGTATACACCCTGGGGCACGTTGTCGCCAACAAGGCGAACTTCGCGGGCCAGGATTTTCTGATTGATTTTGAACGGCTCTTCCACCTGCTGGCGGGGCACGTACCGACGATTCGGGGTTGCTATGGTTTGGTCCTCCTGCGAAAAAAGTGGCTGAGAATAGATTCTAGTACCAATCAACCAGGGCGAACCCAGTCAATCAGGGGGCAAATATCGTTATTTTAATTCGTAAAGGCAAGCTGGCACGGCCAACTTTCCGCAAACGAAGCCGCCGGAGGCCCAAATACAGGGCCTCCGGCGGCTTCGTTTGTAGGAGCACTGGGGCCCCGGCGCGGGCGGCCTTAAATGGCCGCGGCTACTTGGCTTTGCACGCTGGCAATGAACTCGGCCACCGACATGGCACCTAGGTCGCCTTCGCCGTGGCGGCGCACCCCCACGGCTCCGGCTTCGGCTTCCTTTTCCCCTACCACCAGCAGGTAGGGCGTTTTGGCCAATTCCGCGTCGCGGATTTTACGGCCGATGCGCTCGTCGCGGGCATCAACGGTCCCGCGCAGGTCGGCGGCTTCCAGCTGGGCCTTCACCTCGTAGGCGTAGTCGATGAACTTGTCGGAAATGGGCAGCACGATGAACTGCTCGGGCGTGAGCCAGAGCGGGAAGTTGCCGGCGCAGTGCTCGATGAGCACGGCCACAAAGCGCTCTAACGAGCCGAAGGGTGCCCGGTGCAGCATCACGGGGCGCTGTTTGGTATTATCGGGCGCAACGTACTCCAGGTCAAAGCGTTCGGGCAGGTTGTAATCTACCTGAATGGTGCCCAGCTGCCAGCGGCGGCCCAGCGCGTCGCGCACCATGAAGTCGAGCTTGGGACCGTAGAAGGCCGCTTCGCCCAACTCCGTGACGGTGGTGAGGCCCTTCTCGGCAGCGGCTTCCTGGATGGCGCTTTCGGCCAGGGCCCAGTTCTCGTCGGAACCAATGTACTTGGTTTTGTTTTCGGGGTCGCGCAGGCTAATCTGAGCCGTATAGTCTTCAAAGCCCAGGGCTTTAAACACGTACAACACCAAGTCAATCACCTTCTTAAACTCGTCCTTTACCTGGTCGGGCCGGCAGAAGATGTGGGCGTCGTCCTGGGTGAAGCCGCGCACGCGTGTCAGGCCGTGCAACTCGCCCGATTGCTCGTAGCGGTAAACAGTGCCAAACTCGGCGTAGCGCACGGGCAAGTCGCGGTAGCTGCGGGGCTCCGTTTTGTAGATTTCGCAGTGGTGGGGGCAGTTCATCGGCTTGAGGAAAAACTCCTCGCCGGGGTTGGGCGTGCGGATGGGCTGGAACGAGTCGGCCCCGTACTTCTCGTAGTGGCCGCTGGTGACGTACAGCTCCTTGGCCCCGATGTGCGGCGTAACAACGGGCTGGTAGCCGGCCTTCACTTGGGCCTTGCGCAGGAACTGCTCGAGGCGCTCGCGCAGGGCCGTACCCTTGGGCAGCCACAGCGGCAAGCCGGCCCCTACCCGCTCGCTAAAAGCAAAGAGCTTCAGCTCTTTGCCCAGCTTGCGGTGGTCGCGGCGCTTGGCTTCTTCGAGGCGCTCGAGGTACTCGGTGAGCTCCTTGGCCTTGGGGAAGGTGATGCCGTAGAGGCGGGTAAGCTGCTTGTTTTTTTCGTCGCCGCGCCAGTAGGCCCCGGCCACGTTCATGAGCTTGGCGGCCTTGATGGTGGACGTGTCGGGGATGTGGGGCCCCCGGCAGAGGTCGGTGAAATTGCCCTGGGTGTAGAACGTAATCTGGCCGTCTTCAAGGCCGTCGATGAGCTCCAGCTTGTAGGGGTCCTGCTTCTCGGTGAAGTAGGCAATGGCCTCGGCCTTGGGCACTTCGCGGCGCACGTACTGGCTTTTGGCCTTGGCCAGCTCCACCATCTTCTTCTCGATTTCGGGAAAATCGGTGCTGCTGATGGTCCGGCCCTCGCCGAGGTCTACGTCGTAATAAAAGCCGTTTTCGACGGCCGGGCCGATGGCCAGCTTCACGCCGGGGTACAAGGCCTCCAGGGCCTCGGCCATGAGGTGGGCCGAGGAGTGCCAGTAGGTGGCCTTGCCAGCGGCGTCGTTCCAAGTGAGAATGGCCACGCTGGCCTGGTCGGGCAGGGGGCGGTGCAGGTCGCGCACCTCACCATTCACGGTGACGGCCAAGGCGTTGCGGGCCAGGCCCTCGGAGATGGAAGCGGCCAGGTCGTAACCGGTGGCGTGGTCGGGCAGCTCGCGGGGCGAACCGTCGGGAAGGGTGATGTGCAACATAACTAGGTATTAAGCCATTAGCTTTTAGCTGATAGCTATTAGCTTTCTTGTTGGTAATTAAACTATTGTACCCAAACCAATGGATAATTAATTCAGGCCAGGCTCTTAAGGCACGCGATGAGCGCAAAGCAGGCGCAAGTTACGCCCGCCCTACGGGTATGCGGGCCATACAGCCCCGCTGCCGGGCGGCAGGTCCGCCAAAGGTGGTGCTTTGTGCACTATGCTGTGCAGGGGCCCTGCCCCAACTAGCGGGGCGGCGGGCTGCCCACCGGGTCCAGGGGCGCTATGGCCGAGGGGCGGGCCCGCGGGGGCCCCGGGTAGTAGAGCGGGGCTGGGCGCAGGCTGTCGGGCAGCAGCAGGCGGGCGCGGTTGCCCACCTTCCACACCTTGAAGGGCCAGTGCGCATTGCCCGGGTTTTCGGCCACCAGCAGGCGGTACTGGGCCAGGGCCGCGGGCAACTGGTTGTTGGCTTCGAGGGCTTCGGCCAGCAGGGCGCGCGCCTCGGGCAGGCGCGGGTTGCGGCGCAGGGCCCGGGCCAGGTGCGGGATGAGGGACGCCGGCCGCTGGCCGCGGGCCCCGGCGGCCAGCGCCAGCCGGTAGTCGGCGCGGTACTGGGTGGTGTCGAGGGCCAGGGCGCGGCGGTAGTACCAAGCGGCGCTGTCCGTTACGCCCTTCAGTTCTAGCTGGCGGCCGTAGTCGTAGTGCAGGCCCCCGGAGGCGGTGTCGAGGCGCAGGCCGCGGGCGGCGTAGCGCACGGCCTGCTCGGGGTCGCGCAGGGCGTTGTAGAGAAACGCCAGTTGGTGCAAAATCTCGGGCTGGCGCGGCTCGCGGGCGAGGGCCGCCCGCAGGTAGTCGAGGGCCTGGGCGGTATCGGCCGAGGCGGCGTAGGCCAGCCCTTTATAGAACAGGGCCGCCGGCTGGTCGGGGTCGAGGCGCAAGGCCCGGTCGAGGTTGTCGAGGGCGGCGGGGTAGTCGCGGGCCGCCAAGTGGGTTTCGCCCACCAGCAGCGGCAGGTCGGGGCCCGTGAAGCCGTTGTCGGCGGCCTGGCGGGCGGCGGCCAGGGCTTCGGGCAAGCGGCCCAGCATGCGCAGGGCGCGGGCTTGCAGAAAGTACAGGGGCCCGTCGTCGTCGCCATCGGCCAGGTCGAGGGCGGCGGTGGCGTCGCGTAGGGCCGCCGTGGGCTGGCCAGCAGCCAGGCGCAGGGCGGCCCGGCGCGAGAGCAAGGCCACGTTGCCGGGCTGCTGGCGCAGGGCCCCGTCCAGTTCGTCGGCCTGCACGCGGGGCCCGCTCTGCACAGTGGCCAGGTCCACGAGGGTATCGGGCCGCTCGGCGGGGGCCGACTGGCACCCGCCGAGCGGCCCCAAGGCCGCGACCAGCAGCCCGGCAAGCAAAACAAGTGGCGCGCAACGCATGCCCAAAAGTACGGCCCGCCGCGCCCTCAGGGAGCGGGCACGGCGGGTGGGGCCCCGGCGGATGCGGCGGCCCGCTGCCGGATGCGCAGCTGCCGCCGGGCCCCGCGGGTGGTGGCCCGCTGCAAGGGCTCCAGCAACTGCTGGCACAAGCGGTTGATGGTCAAGTCTTCGCTGGTGAAGGTGGGCAGGCGCACGGCTTTTTGCAGCAGGGCCACGGCACGGCGGCGGCGGCCCTGGTAGCGGTACATGCGGGCGAGGTCGTAATAAAACGTGGCCCGCGTCGAATCCAGCCGGAGGGCCGTTTCGAGGCTCCGCATGGCATCGGGCACGCTGCCGCCGGGGGGCACCCCGCCCAGCAGCAGTTTGCTGTAGAGGCGCTCCAGCACGTTGTAGTGGCCCACGCGGTACTGCCAGCGGCCCAGCAGCTGCCAGGCCTCGGGCAGGTCGGGGCGCTGGGCCACGGCCAGAAACACGTAGGAGCGCAGGTCGCGGAAGGCGGCCAAGCGGTTTTCGGAGCGGTACAGGCTGGCCTGGCTGAACAGGGCCAGTGCGGCGGCGTAGTTGCTCTCGCCGCCCTCGGGGCGCACGACCAGGGCGCGGTCGGCGTAGCGGGTGGCGGCGTCGAAGTAAGCCGCCTTGCGGGTTTCGTCGGAGTACCGGGCCCCTATTTTCACGCTCAGCACGGCTGCCTGCCACAGCGCCAGGTAGTGGGCCGGGCTGATTTTGAGCACGTCCTGGTAGGTGGCCAGCGCCTCCGAGTCTTTGTAGCGGTTGATGAGCCGCACGGCATCAAACAGCTTCTGGCGCACGGCCAGCGGGTCGCTGGCCACGGTATCGAGCGGGGCGGTGGCCAGCGTATCGGCCGCCGCAGCGGGCAGCCCAGAAGCGGGGGCCCCGGGCACGGCCTGCGCCACCGCCGGGGCCCCCGCCCCGGCCAGCCCCGCCGCCAGCGCGGCCCGCCCCAGCCACTGCCGCCACCGCCGAAGCCCGCCGCGCACAGCCGCTAGAATAGGCCCAGCTGCTTTTTGGAGCGGCTGGCCACCTCGCGGGCCTGGGCCACTTCCTCGGCCGTCACGGCCACGGCGCTTTCGTCGGGGGCGTCGTCGGGGGCCGCGGGGGCGTCGGGCGCGGGGGCCCCGGCGGCGCGCTTGCGGGCGGCCTCGCGGCGCTGGGGCTCGGGGCCCTCGTCGGTGAGCAGCTCCAAGGCGTGGACCTTGTAGTAGTTCAGCTTGTTGCCCATGGCCTTCCAGCCCTTCACGTCGATGAACTCGTGGAGGCCGATTTTCTCGGTTTCCTTGTCGGCCTTCTTGTCTTTCTGCACCTTCGCCTCCACCACCGGCTCGGGGTGGGCCGTTACGGCCAGCAGCTTCGAGCCCTTGGTTTCAGTAATGAAGGTGAAGCGCTTGCCCAGGGTGCTGGTTTCGATGCGGAACCGCTTGACGTAGTGAATCTTCGTATCGCCGTCCACGTACACCGCGCTGAGCACCGTGTCGGGGTCGTACTTGCGCAGCAGCACAATGTTGGGCACGTCGTAGTGGTTGCCCGGGTCGGGCGTGGTCAGCTCGTAGCTGCCATCCTTGAATACCACCAACACCGTCTCGTCGGTGTCGAAGGCCCCCAGGTAGCGGCCGTGGCCGGCGGTGTTGAGGCGACCCACCACGGCGTCGAAGAAGGTTTCGCGGCCGCCCAGGGTGCTATCGCCCCGGCTTTTTTGGGTGATTTTCTTGATGAGCTGCTTGGTCACAATGTTGCCCATCGAGCCCTTGCCCTTGATGGCCAGCTCGGCAAAGTCGAAGTCGAACTGCTTCACCCGGGCCGCGGCCTTGTCGCTGAGCTGGATGGTCACAATCTCGCTTTCCGAGTTGGGGTTGGCCGTGAGGTACAGGGTTTTGGTGCCCTTGGTGCCCTTGGTCAGGTCGTAGGCCTTGTCGCGGGTGATGCCCGACACCAAGAAGCGCTTGGCGAAGCTGATGCCCGAGGCCCCGTCCACGTACACCATGTTGTACACCAGCCGGTCGTCGTTCTTGTTGTACACGCCCACGTGCAGGATGTCCTTGCCCACGAAGGTTTTCTCCGCAATGCGGCTCACCACAAACGTGCCGTCGCGCTTGATGGCGATGATGTCGTCGAGGTCCGAGCAATCGCACACGAACTCGTCTTTCTTCAGCCCGAAGCCCACAAAGCCGTCCTGGCGGTTCACGTACAGTTTCTGGTTGGCCACGGCCACCTTTTGGGCCGTCACCACATCGAAGGTGCGGAGCTGGGTTTTGCGCTCCCGGCCGGCGCCGTACTTCTTCAGCAGGCCCTCGAAATAGGCCACAGCGTAGCGGGTGAGGTTGGCCAGGTGGTCGGCCACTTCCTCCAGTTCGGCGGTGAGCTTTTGCAGGTACTCGTCGGCCTTAAAGCCGTCGAACTTGCTGATGCGCTTGATGCGGATTTCAGTCAGGCGCGTCAGGTCGTCCTCCGTCACGGCGCGGCGCAGCACCACGCGCTGGTCGTTGGCCTTGGGCTTCTCCCCTTCCACGCGCACAAATTTCTTCAGGCCCGCGTCGATGGTTTCCAGGATTTGCTCCCAGGTCTCGGCTTCCTCAATGCGGCGGTAGATGCGGTTTTCGATGAAAATCTTCTCCAGCGACGCGTTGTGCCACCGCTCCCACAGCTCCTCTTGGCGGATTTCCAGTTCGCGCTCCAGCAAGCGCACGGTGGCCTTAGTGCTCAAGCGCAGCACGTCCTCCACGCCCACGAAGCGGGGCTTGTCGCCGATGATGACGCAGGTGTTGGGCGAGATGCTGATTTCGCAGTCGGTGAAGGCGTAGAGTGCGTCCATCGTGAGGTCGGGCGACACGCCGGCCGGCAGCTGCACCTGGATTTCGACCACCGCGGCGGTGTTGTCCACCACCTTCTTAATCTTGATCTTATTAGCCTCGCTGGCCTTCACGATGCTCTCCATCAGCGCCGTGGTGGTGGTGCCGTACGGAATGTCGCGGATGATGAGCATGGTCTTGTCGACCTTCTCGATGGTGGCGCGCAGGCGAATTTTGGCCCCGCGCATCCCCGAGTTGTAGTTCGTCGCGTCGCACAGGCCCCCGGTCGAGAAGTCGGGCAGCAGCTGCACCTCTTTGCCTTTCAGCACCGCGATGCTGGCCTGGCACAGCTCGCGGAAGTTGTGGGGCATGATCTTGGTGCTCAGGCCCACGGCGATTCCCTCCACGCCCTGGGCCAGCAGCAGCGGGAACTTGACGGGCAGCGTGGTGGGCTCGCGCTTGCGGCCGTCGTAGCTGAGCTGCCACTCGGTAGTATCGGGGTTGAACACCACGTCGAGGGCAAACTTGCTGAGGCGCGCCTCGATATAGCGGGGAGCCGCCGCGCCGTCGCCGGTGCGCACGTCGCCCCAGTTGCCCTGGGTTTCGATGAGCAGGTCCTTCTGGCCCAGGTTCACCATGGCGTCGCCGATGCTGGCGTCGCCGTGGGGGTGGTACTGCATGGTTTGGCCAATCACGTTGGCCACCTTGTTGAAGCGGCCGTCGTCCATCTCCTTCATGGCGTGCAGGATGCGGCGCTGCACGGGCTTAAGGCCGTCCTCGATGGCGGGCACGGCGCGCTCCAGAATCACGTAGGAGGCGTAGTCAAGGAAGTAGTTCTGGTACATGCCCCGCACCGTGGCCACGTCGTGGATGACCTCGCCGGGCGCAAACTTGGGGTTTTCCTCCTCCTGCGGCTCGGCTTCGGCCAGGGGCTCGTTTTCGGCGGTGAGCTGGGCGGCGAGGGCTTCGTCGCCAGCGGCCAGCTCGGCGTCTTCTTCGGCGGCGGGCGAAAACGCGCCCAAGTCAAAATCGACCGAGTCGCCGGCCTGGAGGTGTTGGTAAGGGTTGGGTTCCGACGCGTCGGAGGCGCGGGACTCGTCGGCGGGGAACAGCGAGGCGGGGCCGGGGGTAAGGGGTGTATCCACGAAGAGCAAACGGGTGAGCGGCAAGATAGCAGTCAAATGTACCGGCGGCGGGGCGGCGGCGCAACTTCTGGCAAGGCCGGGGGCCCCCGGAAAGTTCCGCCCAGGGCCCCCGGCCGCGCCCGCCGGGTCCCCGGCCCCCGCCGGGCCGCCGGGCTGGGGCCCCGCCATCGGCCCCGCCATCGGCCCCGTTCACCCGACGAATTCAGGCATTCACCGAAAAGCACTTCCCAATAAAACCTTTACAAGCAACTATTGCCATTGAATTCGTTCAGGCCATCTGTAAATAGTATTTAACTAATAATTTTATGTTTGCTCTCGTACGCCGTGGCTGGCTGGTGGGGCCCCTGGCCGTGCTGGCCTGGGCCAACTGGGAGGCCCCGGCCCTGCACAGCTTCGCCGCGCCCATTGCCCTGGTGGCCTGGCAGGTGCCGCACCTGCCCACGGGCCCCGCCGCCGAGGCCCTGCGCGCGCGCCTGGCCGCCCAGCCGGGCGTGTCGGCCTGCGCCCTGAGCGCGGCCACGGGCACGGTATCGGTGGTGTACCGCCCCGGCGAGGCCACCGAGGCCGGCCTGCGCCAGGCGCTGGCGCAGGCCGGGCCGTGGGTGCCCCAGGCCCTGCCCGAAGCCCCGGCTGCCGCCCCCACCGGGCGCGCGTGCCCGGTGCCGGCCGGCTACGTGCTGGCCCTGGAGCGCGTGCGCTTCGCCCTCAACGTGCGTCGCTTTTTCGTGGCGGTGTAGCTACCCGGCGCGGCACAGTGCCGGGGCCCCTATTCGTTTCCGCTTCCCTCTTTCACCCATTTTTATCTCCTTTATTTACCGATGAACACCTTTATTCCGATGCGCAACGTGCTGGTAGCCGGCGCCCTGCTGCTGAGCGCCGCCGCGTGCAGCAAATCCAGCGACCCCGCCCCGGCGGCGGCTACCCCCAACACCCTCTACGTGCGCCTCGGCAGCGTCAACGGCGTGTCGAAGGTGGTGGACTCATTTCTGGCCAACGTAATTGCCGAAACCCAGACCAGCAACACCTCGCTCAAGCGCACCTTCAACCCGCTGCTCACCTCGAACAATGCCCAGCGCGTGACGCTGCTGCGCGACAACCTGATTGACCAGATTGGGCAGGCCACCGGGGGCCCCCTGGTGTACAAGGGCCTCACCATGACGGCCGCCCACAAGGGCATGGCCATCACCACCCAGGAGTTTGGCGTGTTCGGCGTGGCCTTCACCAAAGCCCTGACCGACAACGGCGTGAAAGACCCCGAGAAGACCGAGCTGCTCACCATCATCACCAGCCTGCAGAGCCAGGTAGTGGGCCAATAGGGCCCCACTGGCCACGCAAAAAGCCCCCGCCGGGACGTACCGGGCGGGGGCTTTTTATGTTGGAAAGCCGCGACTTACTTGGTCGTGATGTCGCCCCGGATCTCGCCGTTGGGGAAGGTCGTGGTGTGCAGGTTGGCATACATCGACTTGCCAAGCAGGGCCGTGGCCTGGGTTTGGTCCAGCTTGACGGTGCCGGTGATGGGCGACACGAAGCCAGTGCCGGCCGTATTGTTGGGGGTGAAAGGGACGGACACTGGGCCGGCGGTGCCGGGGGCCCCAATGTGGAGGTGGCCCATGGTGGGCGCCAAGCCGGTAAAGGTGACGGTGTACGTCAACATCATCGTGGTTTGGTTGTAGGAGCCCGTGAAGCTGCCCGTGGCGGCGGAGCTGTTGGGCGTAGGAGCTTCCTGGGCCCCGGTGAGGGTGGAAGATGCGGTGGTGATTACCGGCGCCACGGTTTCGTCTTTGGCGCAGGAGGTAGCGGCTGCCAAACCGGCGAGCAACAAGAGAGAGGAGAAAATCTTTTTCATACTAAAAGAACAGAAAACCTGGAAAAAGTGAAATCTATTCTCCCTCAACTGTGCCGATTACAATAAGTTCAACTAACGCGCTGTTCAGCTAAACCTCGGGGCCCTAATCGGCCTCCACTACTTCGGCTACGGGCAGCACGTCGCTGGTTACCAGGTCTTTCTCGAGGCGCAGGTTTTCGATGATGAACTGCTGGCGGTCGGGCGTATTCTTGCCCATGTAGTAGGTGAGCACCTGCTGGATGCTGCGGTCGGACTGCAAGATGACGGGTTCGAGCTTGATGTTTTCGCCGATGAACTTGCCGAACTCTTCGGGCGAAATCTCGCCCAGGCCCTTGAAACGGGTGATTTCGGGGTTGCGGCCCAGCTTGCGCATGGCGGCCTGCTTCTCGCCCTCGTTGTAGCAGTAGATGGTTTCTTTCTTGTTGCGCACCCGGAACAGCGGCGTTTCGAGGATGAACACGTGGCCGTTGCGCACCAGGTCGGGGAAGAACTGGAGGAAGAACGTAAGCAGCAACAGCCGGATGTGCATGCCGTCCACGTCGGCGTCGGTGGCCACCACCACGCGGTTGTAGCGCAGGTTTTCAATGCCTTCCTCGATGTTGAGCGCGTGCTGGAGCAGGTTAAATTCCTCGTTCTCGTACACGATTTTCTTCTTCAACCCGAAGCAGTTCAGCGGCTTGCCGCGCAGGCTAAACACGGCTTCTAGCTCCACGTTGCGGCTCTTGGTGATGCTGCCCGAGGCCGAGTCGCCCTCGGTGATGAAGAGCGTGGTGAGCAGTTCCTTTTCGGCGCCGTCCTTGGCGTTTTCGCCTAGGTGGAAGCGGCAGTCGCGCAGCTTGCGGTTGTGCAGGTTGGCTTTTTTGGCGCGCTGGTTGGCCAGCTTTTTCACGCCGGCCATGTCCTTGCGCTCCCGCTCGCTCTGCATGATGCGCTTGAGCAGGGCCTCGGCGGTGGCGGGGTTCTTGTGCAGGAAATTGTCGAGGTTTTCCTTCACGAAGTCCAGGATGAAGCCGCGCACCGTGGGGCCCTCGTCACCCATGTTGATGGAGCCGAGTTTGGTTTTGGTCTGGCTCTCGAACACGGGCTCCTGCACACGCACCGAAATGGCCCCCAGGATGGAGCCGCGGATGTCGGCCGCGTCAAACTCCTTCTTATAAAACTCGCGCACCGTTTTCACTACTGCCTCGCGGAAAGCGGCCAGGTGGGTGCCGCCCTGGGTGGTGTACTGCCCGTTCACGAACGAGTAGTATTCCTCGCCGTAGTCGTTGCCGTGGCTCATGGCCAGCTCAATATCGGGCCCCTTGAGGTGGATGATGGGGTAGCGCAGGTGCTCCACGTCGGCCTTGCGGCCGAGCAAGTCGCGCAGCCCGTTTTCGGAGAAGTACTTCTGGCCGTTGTAGTTGATGATGAGGCCCGCGTTGAGGTACACGTAGTTCCACATCTGGTTTTCTAAGTACTCCGGGATGAAGCGGTAGTTCTTGAAAATGGTATCGTCGGGCTGGAAGGTGACCAGCGTGCCGTTGCGCTGCGGCGTTTTCTGGGGCTTGGGGTCCTGCACGAGCTTGCCCTGGGCAAACTCAGCCGACTTCATCAGCCCTTCGCGCACGCTCTGCACCAAGAAGTAGCCACTGAGCGCGTTCACGGCCTTGGTGCCCACGCCGTTGAGGCCCACCGACTTCTGGAACACCTTGGAATCGTACTTGCCGCCGGTGTTGATTTTGCTCACCACGTCCACCACTTTGCCCAGCGGGATGCCGCGGCCGTAGTCGCGCACTTGCACGCGGCTGTCCGATATTTTGATGTCGATGGTGCGGCCGTGGCCCATCACGTGCTCGTCGATGCAGTTGTCGATGACCTCCTTCACCAGCACGTAAATCCCGTCGTCGTAAGCAGAGCCGTCGCCGAGCTTGCCGATGTACATGCCCGGTCGCAGGCGGATGTGTTCGCGCCAGTCGAGCGAGCGGATGCTGTCTTCGGTGTAGCCGTGGGCGGGGGCCGCGGGGGTGAGTTCGTCGCTCGTCATAAAAAATCCGTATGGGGCAATTGCCAGGTAAAATAACGCACAAAACCCCGGCCAGCCGCCGGGGGCCCTGCCAGGCAGCTTAGCCGCCACCGCCAACCTGGTTAGCCAGTTTCATAACCCCGGCCGGGGCCCCCAGGTTCGCCGGGGCCCCGGCTCCACCCCTACTTCATTCCCCAACTTATGCAACCCACCGCTACGCCCAAGGGCGCGCCGCGCGTCATGCCGCCGCCCAACAACCTCAACACGCCCCACAACTTGCCCTCGCCCATGCAGCACCATGCGCCGGCGTCGGTGAAACAGTCGGGGGCCGCACACTACACGTTCGTGCTCATCGGGCTTTCGCTGCTGGTGTACGTGCTGCACAAGCTCGACGGCATCTTGCTGCCCATTCTGTTCGCAGCGCTGCTTTCGGTGCTGCTGCTGCCCATCGTCACGCGGTTCGAGCGCTGGAAGTTTTCGCGCATCTGGGCCATCATTTTTGCGCTGCTCATAGTCATTGCGGCGCTGGTCGGGATGTTTTACCTGTTTGGCTCGCAGATTGTGAGCTTGCGCGACGAGCTGCCCAAGCTGCAAGAGCGCGCCGTGGAGTACTTCGACATGGCCCAGCAGTGGGCCAGCCACAAATTTGGCTACCAGCCCGTCAGCAAAGACGAGCTCATCGACTCTGGCATGGAGTCCTTCAAGTCGTCGGCCGGCGGCTACCTGGGCTCCACGCTCAGCACCACGGCCGGCGTGCTGAGCGTAACGACGCTCGTGCCGATTTACATTTTCTGCTTTCTGTACTACCGCGACCATATGCGGCAGTTCCTGTTCCGCTTCGTGAAGCCCGACAACCGCACCAGCGTGCTGCACACCATGGACAACATCCAGGTGGTGGTGCAGGCCTACATCCAGGGCCTGCTCACGGTGATTGTGATTGTGTCGGTGCTGAACTCCATCGGCCTGCTGCTGCTGGGGGTGAAATTCGCCGTGTTCTTCGCCATTTTCGCCTCGGTGCTGGCCATCATCCCGTACATCGGCATCCTGGTGGGCTCGGCTATTCCGGCCCTGGTCACGCTCGTCGATACAGGTTCGCCCACCAAGGCGCTGGGCGTGGTGGGGGTGTTCATGTTCGTGCAATTTCTGGAAGGCAACTTCATCACGCCGATGGTGACGGGCTCGAAGGTGAGCATCAACCCGATGGCGGCCATCATCGTCCTCATCCTGGGCGGCGAGCTGTGGGGCACGCCGGGCATGATCCTCAGCATCCCGCTGGTGGCCGTGCTCAAGGTGGTGTTCGATGCCAACCGGAGCACGGAGCCCTGGGGCTTTTTGCTGGGCGACGTGAGCGACGGCGAGGAGTTGAAATCGTCCAAAACGACGGCCAAAGAAGGATTTTTTATGCGCACCTGGCACAAATTGAGGCCGGCGTAGGGCCCCGGGCGCAACCCCACGCCGGGGGCCCCGTAAACCCCAGCACAAGCCCAGTGCTTCTTTCCACTCTCACTTTCAACTTGACTTTATCATGGCTAGCACGCTCACCGACACCACCGCCCGCGCCCTCACCGACCTGCTGAACCTCAACCGCACGTCGACCAAAGGATACCAGGAAGCCGCTGAAGAAGTAAAAAGCGCCGACCTGAAATCGCAGCTCAGCGAGTACTCGCAGCAGCGCGCCGGCTTCGCCTCCGACCTGGAGCGCTACGCCCAGCAGTACGGCATCGACGCTTCGGACTCGAACACCATTGAGAGCGTAGCCACCGACGCTGCCGCCGCTGTGCACCGCGGTTGGATCAACATCAAATCGGCTTTCACCGGCCAGGATGATTCGGCCGTGCTCGAAGCCGCCGCTACTGGCGAAGCAACGGCCCTGAAAGGTTACGAGACGGCCCTAGCCGCCCAAGACCTGCCCGCCGACGTAAAGAGCGTGCTCCAGCAGCAGCACACCAAAGTGCAGGAAGCCAAAACCTGGCTCACGGCCCACACCACGAACAACTAAGCCAACGCGGCCATAGTGGTCGCTATCCGCTTGCGTTATCCTAAAAAAGGAGCGGCCCTTGGGTCGCTCCTTTTTTTGTGGGGCCCCGGCCGGGGTGGGTTGCAACCTTCCGGGTGGCTAAATTTGTTAGCCCAATCTCCCGCTCGCTATTTTCCGCTGCCCTTGTACGCCATTGTCGATTTAGAAACCACCGGTGGCCAGCCGGCCCAGGACCGCATCACCGAGATTGCCGTGTACATCCACGACGGCGAAAAGATCATCGATGAGTACGCCACCCTGCTCAACCCCGGGCGCAGCATTCCGCCGTTCATCACCCAGCTCACGGGCATCACCAACGACATGGTGCGCGACGCGCCCAAGTTCCACGAGGTGGCGCGCAAAGTAGTCGAAATCACCGAGGGCTGCGTGTTCGTGGCCCACAACGTGCGGTTCGATTACTCCTTTTTGAAAAAGGAATTTGCCGACCTGGGCTACAACTACCAGCGCAAAACGCTGTGCACCGTGCGGCTCTCGCGCAGCCTCATTCCGGGCCAGCCCAGCTACAGCCTGGGCAAGCTGTGCCAAAACATCGGCATCCCGCTGAACGGCCGCCACCGCGCCGCCGGCGACGCCCACGCTACGGCCCTGCTCTTCGGCCGCCTGCTCGGCATCACCCAGGAGAGCGAAGCCGGGGCCCCGGGGGCCCCCACCGCCGACACGCTGGCTCAGGTAGACGCGCTGGCCCCCGCCGGCCGCCGGCCCGAGGGCGCCGGGGCCCCCAAGGCGCCCTCGGCCAAGCGCGTATCCGCCGTGCAGCAGGCCATCAAAACCGCGCTGCTGCCCCCGCTCATCAGCCCCGAAATGGTGGCCGCCCTGCCCCAGGCCACCGGCGTGTACTACTTCCACAACGAGGCCGGCGAGGTGATTTACGTGGGCAAGAGCATCAACATCTACAAGCGCATCCAGCAGCACTTCGCCGTGGACGTAAAGTCGCGCAAGAGCCTGGAGTTCAAGAATTCCATCGCCGACATTACCTGGGAACTGACCGGCTCCGAGCTGGTGGCGCTGCTGTATGAGTCGCACTTGATAAAGCAGCTCAAACCGGCCTACAACCGGGCCCAGCGGCGCTCGGTGTTCCCGGCAGGCATCTATCTGCGCGTGGACGAGCAAGGCTACAAGCGCCTGCTCTACGGCCGCGCCGACGCCCGCAACGCCGAAATTCCCATCATTGCGCTTGGCAACCAGTATAAGGCGCAAGGCTTTCTGTACCATAAAGTGGCCAAGTACAACCTGTGCCAGAAGCTGTGCGGCCTCTATAAAACGCCCGGCGCCTGCTTCGACTACCAGGTGCACCGCTGCCTGGGGGCTTGCGTGGGCGAGGAAGCGCCCGAGGCCTATAACGCCCGTGTAGAGGAAGCCATCGACAGCATCACCTACGAGCACCAGTCGTTCGTGGTGATTGGCGCGGGCCGCACCGAGTTGGAAAAGACCGTGGTGCTGGTCGAAAACGGCCGCTACCTGGGCTTCGCCTACGTGGACGAAACCTTCACGGCCCGCAAAATCGGGGACTTCCGCGACGTCATCAAGTTGTACACCGACAACAAGGACACCCAACAGATCATCCGCCAGTACTTGCGCACCAAGCACAAGGGCGAGAAGGTGAAGGTGTTTGCGTGAACGACCCGGCAATTAGGGCCCTGCTCTACCCGCGGCTGACGGACGGCGTGTACGTGGACGAGCTGCCCACCGGCAGCACCCGCGCCGACGTGGTGCACATCACTGAGCACTTCATGCACGGCTACGAGGTGAAGGGCGACCACGACACCTTGCAGCGCGTGCCCAACCAGTTGCGCTGCTACGCCGCAGCCTACGATTTCGTCACGTTCGTCGTCACGGAGAAGCACCTACCCAAGCTGCTGCCGCTGCTGCCCGAGTGGGTGGGCGTGCTGGTAGCCGACGCGGACGGCCTGCGCCCGCACCGCCCGGCCGCCTACAACGCCACCGTGGAGCGGGCCCCCATCGCCGCCCTGCTCCTGCTCGAAGAGGTGAAGCAGTTCCTGCTGGCCCTGGGCCTGACGGGCGTGAGCACGCTGCGGGGCCGCGACATTGCCCACCTGCTGCGCACCAACAACCGCATCCCGCTGGCGCGCCTGGCCCAGTACGTGCGCGACCGGCTGATGGCCCGCCTGCCCCAGCGCCTGCTGGCCCGCGCCGAGCGCAAGGTGGAGCGCGACCGGCTGGCGGCCATCCGGCAGCGGCGGCCCAAGCGCAAGGCCAAACCGGGCGCCAAACCCGCTAAAAAAGCCAAGCCCGCGGGCGGCCAGGCGCCGCCTGTTAAGTGATACAGGGGCCCCATGAGTAACCAATTTATCCGGTCGGAATGATAATTCTGCGAAAACGCGAATTATTATTCTCAGTACTAAACCTGGGCCTTAGCTGCACCAAGTTATTAAATTATAGCTTATTCATTACAAGCAATTTATAAGCTCAACCTTGTTGTAGTTTCGAGGCAAAAGGTTACTGAAACCTTGGGTATGCAGTTCAGTATTAACAAGTCAGCCAGCCGTGCGAAGGGCTTCTCCAGGGGCTGGGCGGACGCGAGTTTCCTGGGGAAATGCCTGGCGCGGCAGTAGCTGCCTTCCTTCCTTTCCAGAAGTTTTTTTTATGTTAGCAATGGAATACCGGGGCCCCAAGCGGGTCCGCGCCGTGCAGAAACCCATGCCGGAAATCAAGCATCCCCAGGATGCCATTGTGCGCGTGCTGCGCGCCTGCATCTGCGGCTCCGACCTGCACCTCTACAACGGCAACATTCCCGACACCCGCGTGGGCTCCACCTTCGGACACGAATTTGTGGGCGAAATCGTGGAAATCGGCCCGGACGTCACTAAGGTGAAGGTGGGCGACCGGGTAATTGTACCGTTTAACATTGCCTGCGGCGAGTGCCACTTCTGCCGCCAGGGCATGTTCGGCAACTGCCACGAGTCCAATACCGAGGCTACGGCAGTCGGTGCCATTTTCGGCTACTCGCACACGGCCGGCGGCTTCGATGGCGGCCAGGCAGAGTACGCCCGCGTGCCCTACGCCAACGTGGGCCCGGTCATCATCCCGCCCGATATGGACCTCGACGACGCCGTACTGCTCACCGACGTGGTGCCCACGGGCTACCAGGGCGCCGAAATGGCGGGCATCCAGACCGGCGATACGGTGGTGGTGTTCGGGGCCGGCCCCATCGGCATCATGGCCGCGCGCTGCGCCTGGCTGTTCGGCGCAGGCCGGGTCATCATCCTCGACAAAGAGGATTACCGCCTCGAGTTTGCCCGCAATTACTCGTATTGCGAGGCGTACAACTTCCAGGAAATAGGTGACCCGGTGGTGTTCATTAAGAAGATTACCGACTGGATGGGCGCTGACTGCGTGATTGACGCCGTGGGGGCCGAAGCCGCCGGCAATACCCTGCAAACCATCACCGGTCGCAAGCTATTGCTGCAAGCCGGCTCGGCCACGGCCCTGCACTGGGCCATCAACTCGGTGAAAAAAGGTGGCATCGTGTCGATTGTGGGCGTGTACGGGCCGACCGACAACCTGATTCCCATCGGCAACGCCATGAATAAGGGCCTGACCATCCGGGGCAACCAAACATCGGTGAAGCGCTTGCTGCCGCGCCTGATTGAGCACGTGCAGAACGGCATTATCAATCCCAAAGGGCTGATTACGCACCGTATGCCGTTGGAAGAAGTGGCCGACGGCTACCGCATGTTCTCCGACAAGCTGGACAACTGCATCAAAACCGTGCTCATGCCTCCTACTGCCAACCAGTAACCCTTGACTCTCATGAAAGATAACGCCATAAATACCCCCATCGACCCGAAGCAGATCAAGGGCTGGGGCATTGATGCCGACCCCAAAAACGACCCTACCTACCCCATGCGCCACCGCATGAACGTGGGCGAGGACCCCGATAGCAAGCACCGCCCCACGCTGCAACACGTGGACGAAGAGGTACTAAAGTCAATTGAGCGGCCCAATGTATCGGCCGTGTTTGGCACGCCGGAGCCGCCCCGCGGTTTGAGCGGCCTGATCCGCCGCCAGGCTTACAAGTACAGCGAGAACCAGTACAAGCACTGGCTGCCCATGATTCTGGCCGACCGGGTGGACATGATAGAGGGCGTATTGGACGACCTCGCGCACGGCCACGTGCCCAACATTTTTGCCGAGCGCGGCGCCAAAATGGACTGGAAATACAACCGCTCGGGGTTTTTTACCCGCTTGGCCACCATCTCCCTGCTCACGGCCGGCACCATCGTTTTGTTCAGCGGCAAAGGCAAGAACAAGAACAAGCGCTCCAAGAAGCAGCGGCGCTACCAAGATTTGTAAGCGCTTGCCCGTTGGCGATGCGTTAATAAAAAGCCCGACTGGTATTATACCGGTCGGGCTTTTTGCTGTTCCTGGGGCCCCGGGCGGGCTACTGCACAGCTTTCAGGTCGGGGCCCAGCATGTCCTCCCAGCGGTAGTAGTGGAAGGTTTTGTTGTCGGACATGGCCACGAACATTCCGTGCGGAAACTGCGGATTCAGCGGCACGTTGGTCACGTCGGAGCCGTCGCTGAAGTGGGCGGCCACCTTCACAGCGCGTAGCTCGGGGTGGGCGTTGGGGTCGGCGGGGGTGCCCTGGCGGGGGAAGAAGCGGAACTGGCTGGCCCCTTGGTCCGACACTAGGAGGTAGCCCGTTAGGGCCCCTGTTTTGTAAATGGAGATGCCCTCGTGGTCTTCGGCAAAGCCGGTGCGGGCGAACAGGGCCAACTCCTGGTTGCCCCGGGCGGGGTCGGCGTAGTACTTGCGCACGCCCACGCCCTCGTCGGAGTAGTAGATGAAGCCCAGCTCGTTGTCGACGGCGATGGACTCGATTTCCTTCTTGCCGCTCCAAGTACCGAACTGGCGCACAAGCGTCATTTGCAGCTGGCCGGTGCCGTCGTCGGCCAGCCGGTACTGGGCCAGGTAGCCCTCCCGGGGCCCCGTTTTGCGGCCCACCACGGCAAATTGGGCCCCGTCGGCCGGGCGGGTGTAGATGGCCACGCCCATCGGCATGCGGTCGCCAATGCCGGCACCGGCGAACACGGCCAGGTTGCCGTGGTCGAGGGGCTGCATGTCGGGCAGGCGGAAGGCGCGTAGCAAGCCAGTTTCGCGCTCCGTCACGAGGGCGAAGTCGGTGGGGCGGCCGCCCAGCTTTAAGCCGTAGCCGATGTCCACGTTGTTGGGGCGCTTCAGGCCGTGCACGGTTTTGCCCGGCACTTCTTTGCCCTGCAAATCAAACACGTACAGGCCCCCGTCGGAAGCTTTGTCGGTGCCGATGACCAGGCTTTGGGCGGGGTCGGCGGGTTTCACCCAAATGGCGGGGTCGTCGGTGTCGTAGCGCACGGGGCTGGTGACGACCACCGGCTGCACCACGCCGGGGCCCGTATTTAGGGCCCCCACCGGCGTGCCCAGCACGCCCGACACGGATTGGTGGCACTGGGTGCCCAGCAAAGCCGCGGCGGCCAGCAAACCGGCCACGGCCGGGAATCGAAAATTAGCAGAAACGGGCATCGGGGAAGCGGAACGAGCCGGGCGGCCCGGTAAGCGAAATTATTGCTGGTTGCCGGTGCCGTCGGCCTGGTAGGCCCCGGCGTCGGAACCGGGCGCGCTGACGGTGGGCGTGAACAGGCCCCCGACGCGCAGGCCACTCACGGCATTCACGGGCGAAAACGTGGTGAAGCCCCGGCCCAAAGCCGGCGAATTGGCCAGCAGCCGCAGGGCCCCGGGGGCCTTCAGGAAGTTGGTCCACTGCATGGCAGTGCTCGGGGCGGCCGTGGTGCCGGCGGCCGTGGCCAGGTCGGCGGCCTGAAACTTGGGGTCGAGGGCCCCGGCGGCACCGCGGGTGTCGTTGGGCTGGTTGGTGGTTACGGAGCCGGCCGTGGCAGCGTTGAACTCGGCCACCTGAAAGGTGGTGGCGCCATAGTATTCCTGGTTGTTGTACTTGATTTTGCTGAGGTCGGGCAGGTCGTCGGAGCGCATACGCAGACCGAAGCGGCAGTTGACAATCAAGTTATTATACACCAGGCCGGCGGCCTGCACCTCGTAGTTGATGGAGCCGCCGCGGCCGGCCTTAGTCTGGCGGTAGCCGCAGTTGAGGTAGGTGTTGTTGTACGTGTTCACGGTGGCCTGCACGGGCGCGGCGGCCACCGAGGCCACCTTCGAGCCGTTGGTGGCCCCGCCCACAAAGGTGTTGTAGGCGATGTCGCCGCGGCAGCCGGCCTTCACGTTCACGCCCTCGCCGCCGGCCTTGCCCATTTTCTCGAAGCGGTTGCGCATCAGGCTAAACTTGCAGCTTTGCAGCCGCATGAAGTCGTCGACGGAGCCGTGCAGGTAGCAGTCCTCCACCACGAGCTGGGCGGTGGCTTTTTTGGCCAGCATTGAGATGCCGTATTTGGGGTCGCCGGCGGCGTAGCCGGTGGGCGCGTTGGCGCCGTAGGGCCCCCCGACGTAGCCGATTTCCGTCCAGCGCAGCACCAGCAGCGAGGCGCCGTCGGCGTTGATGCCGCCCCAGTAGCCCTTAAAGGCGGGGTCGGTGGCGGCGCTCACCACGGCGTTGGGGTCGCCTTTGAGGTTGTCGCGGATGGTCATCACCACCGGCGCTTCTTTAGTGCCCAAGCTCAGCAGGGCGCCGTTCACCACGAAGCCCGGGTTGTTGGTGGCCTGCCCAAACGTGCCGGTGGACTTGGGCTTGCCAATCACCAAAATCTTCACGCCCGCTTGCAGCAGCAGCGTGTCGCCGTCGTTCACGGTCACGTCGCCCACCATGTAGTACGGGGCGGCCCGGCCCGCAATGGTGCCCTTAATGGGGCTGCGCAGCGTGTCGCCGGTGAAGGCCTGGCCCACCGACGTTACGGGCGCGGCCACGTAAATCACGTCCTCGCACGCCGAAAATAGGGCCCCGGCACCCAGCAGGCACGTAGCCGCGGCCGCACGGAACAAAGAAGTAGAGAAAAGCATAATCAGGATAGATACAGGGTTAAAAGCGGCCAAAGGCTGCCGTGCGGAGCGCTTGCGCCGGGGGCCCTAGAGGCGGAAGCGCAGGCCAGCCAGGTAGTAGGCGCGGTAGGTTTGGTTGACGACGCTCACGCGGTCGGCGCGCTCTTGGTAGGGGTAGTTGGCCACGGCCGGGGTGCCGAGCACGCCGGGGGCCCCAGCGGCCAGGATGTCCACTTGGTAGGGCGTATTGAGCAGGTTCTGCACCTTCACGTAGGCCGTCAGGCCGAAGCGCTTGTCAGACTTGGTCAGCCGTTTTTCGGCTGAAAAGTCAAGCTGCGACTGCGCCCGCTGCCAGTAGTCGAGGCCGAGGAACTGGCCCACCTGCACAATGCGCGCGCCGGTGTACACGTAGGCCAGTTGCACGTCGAAGCCGCTGCGCGGGTTTTTGTAGAGCAGCGAGGCGTTGGCCACGTGCTTGGACTGGCCTTGCAAGGGGCGCTTTTGGGCCACGCTGACGCGGGTATCCTCGGCGGTGGCGCTGCGGCCCTTGTCGGTGGTGATGGCCGACT
This sequence comes from Hymenobacter nivis, assembly GCF_006439025.1. Classification (GTDB taxonomy): domain Bacteria; phylum Bacteroidota; class Bacteroidia; order Cytophagales; family Hymenobacteraceae; genus Hymenobacter; species Hymenobacter nivis_A. Next base: position 248,744 of record NZ_RCYZ01000004.1, on the reverse strand, counting down.
GGGTGAAGGTGTAGTTGGTGGACAGCCCGAAGTTGCCCAAGTACTTCACCCCCACCCACTCGAAGCCGAAGTTGGTGGCCGCGCCCGTGCCGGGGTTGATGGGCTGGTACACCGTCACGGTGCTGCTGGGCAGCGTCACGAGGCCGTACTCAATCGGGTTTTTGATGTTTTTGTAGAAGGCCCCCAGCATCACCTGGTCGTTGCCGGCGCCGAAGAATTCGTAGCGCAGGTCCAAGTTTTGGGCCTGGGTGTGCAGCAGGTAGGGGTTGCCGGCCTCGGCGTACACGTTGCTCTCGCTCACGCTGCCCGCGTTGTTGTGGGGCGTTAGCTCGAAAAAGCTGGGGCGGCTGATGCTGGAGAAGTACGAAGCGCGCAGGTTCTGGCGCCCGTCCAGGGCGTAGCGCAGGTGCAGGCTGGGCAGCACGTCGAGGTACTTTTGGCCGCCGCGGTTGGCGGCTTCGGTGGCGGGCAGGCTGGTGATGTACGACTGGTCGGTGTACTCGGTGCGCACGCCGCCCAGCACCTCCCAGGGGCCCCGCACGAAGCGCGCCTGGCCGTAGGTGGCCGTCACTTTCTCGGCGGCCGTGTAGTTGTTGTTGCCCACGTAAATGCCCAGCGGGTTGAACACCGTGTAGGCTTCGGAGTTGATATCCTGCTCATTCGTAGCCGGTTGGCCCGAGGGGCGCAGCGAGTACGCCAGGTAGTGGTTGGTGCGGTCCTTGTCGCGGTACAGGGCCCCGGCCGACACGTCCAGCCCTTCGAGCAGCGTGTACTTCAGGTTCAAATAAGCGGCTTTATCCTGGTCGGTGTTGTCGAGCCAGGTGCGGGTGGCGTTCTGGTAGTAGTTGCCCGACGCCGTCAGTTTCAGGTCCTGCTCCACCACGTCGGGCACGTTGTTGGTGGCCCGCGAGTACACTAATGACCAGGTGACGGCCAGGCGCGGGGCCAGCTGGTGCTCGCCCTGCAGGGTGGCGTTGGCGATGCCCTGGCGCTGGTAGCGGTTGCGCAACAGGCGGTCCACGTCGGGGCGGGCGGTGCCCTTGTAGGTGGTGTCGGTTTCGGCGCGGGCCTGGGCCTCGTCGAGTTGCAGGTACACGCCGTAGAAGCGCAGCGTGTTGCGGGCGTTGAGGCGGTAGTCGAGCTTGGCGTTCAGGCCCAGGCGTTGCTGCGCCGTGGAGTACTGCTGCACGTGCAGCGTGCGCAGAGCGGGCTGGTTGTCTTGGGTGATGCCCGTTTCGTAGAAATAGCCGTTCGAGCCGCGCGTTTGGGCCTGGTACGAGCCGGCCAGCAGCACGCCCAGGCGCTGCGCCTTGCCGTAGCGGCTGCCGAAGGTGAGGTTGCCGAGCAGGTTGGGCCGCGCGGCTTTGCGGGTGTAGTTCACCCACGGGAAGTCGGCGGGCGTGGCCTGGTAGCCGCTCCCGTTGCGCTCGGCAGGCGACTTCATGTTCACCTGCCCCCGGCCGAAACCCAGGAACGAGCGGTCCGCAAACAGCTGGCCGTAGCCCGTGCCCAGCTGCCCGCTGAGGGTGCGCTCGGCGGGCGCGTCCTTCATCACCAGGTTCACCACCCCGCCGATGGCGTCGCCTTCCATGCTGGGCGTCAGGGCCTTGGTTACTTCGAGTCGCTGGAGCAGGTCGGCCGGAAAAATATCGAGCGGCACGTAGCGGTTGTACGGGTCGGGGCTGGGAATCTTGATGCCGTTGACCAGCGTGTAGTTGTAGCGCTTGTCCATGCCCCGCACGATGGCGTAGCGGCCGTCGCCGTTGGTGCTGCGCTCCAGGGTCACGCCCGACACGCGCTGCAACACGTTGGCCACCTGGATGTCGGGCGAGGTTTGGATGGCCTGGGCCGACACCACGTTCACGATGCTGGGGGCCACCTGCTCGATGCGGCGGGCCGCCACCTCGCCCTCGGGGTCGCGGTGGCCTTGCACGGTCACCTCGGCCAGGGCCTGGTTTTTGTCGCGCAGCCGCAGGTTTAGCACCTGGTCGGGCTGGGCGCTGGTGAGGGTAATGCGCTGGCTATGCGGCTCGTAAGTCATCAGCTGGCCAATGAGCTCGTACTCGCCCGCCGCCACGTTGCGGATGGTGAAGGTGCCGTCGAGCTGGGCCTGGTCGCTGTGGCCGGTGCCGCGCAAGTACACCGTGGTGCCCACCAGCGGCTCGCCGGTGCGGGCGTCCGTCACGCGGCCTTTTATGGTGCCGCCCAGCACCGCCAGCGGCAACGTGAGCAAGCAAATTAGCAGGGCGTACAGTCGATTCATCAAATGCGGGAAGGAGGGTAATTGCTTTGCCGGTGCAAAACTCCCCCCTGCTCCCCCCCGGCGCCAAGCAGCCCGCATTATCAAAAAATTACCAGCAATCTATTCTCCTACAAAATCAATTATTAATTCCATAATCAATTAATACAAATTATTGATAATCAATATATTAATTAATTAACTTGGAACGCATAAACTTCATATTACGCCTGCGTTATGCCGCCGCCAGGCCGAAAGTTTGGGCCCCAGAATCAACCGTATTTATTGGGGAAAATAGCCGGGCACTCGTTGCCGAAACGGGGCAACCGTGTGGGGCTCCGCCGGGGGCCCTGGCGCGGTTGCGGGCGCTAAAACCGTTCTTTGCGTCTTAACTTCCGCGGTTCTCCTACCCACTGCCCCTCGCCTTGCCTCACCCCTCCGAAACGCCGGCCATCCTGCTGCGGCTGCGCAACGAAACCCGCCCCTACCACGACGCCCTGGAGCAGCACGCCTTTAACCAGTCCCTGGCGGCCGGAGCCCCCACAGCGGCCGGCACGGCGCAGTTTTTGGCCAAGATGTACGGCTTCCTCCAGCCCTACGAAACGGCCCTGCGCGCCCACGCCGCCGATTTCTCGCCCGACTGGGCCCTGGCCGAGCGGTTCCGCGCCCACCTCATCCTGGAAGATTTGCCCGAAACGCCCGGGGCCCCTACCCCGCCGCTGTGCCCGGCCATGCCGCCGCTGCGCACCCGCGCCCAGCTGCTGGGCACCATGTACGTGATGGAGGGCTCGACGCTGGGCGGGCAGGTCATTGCGCGGCAGCTGGCCAAGGCCGGCATTCCGCTGCGCCACTACTTCACGGGCTACGCCGAGCGCACGGGGCCCCTGTGGAAGGCCTTTTGCCAGCAGCTGGCCGAGGCCGCCCCGGCCGCGGGCCCCGACGAGGTGGTGGCCGCCGCCAGCCGCGCCTTTCACCACCTCGACGCCTGGCTGAACCAACCATGAGCCTGACCGACAACGATTTCCTGGCCGACTCCGTCACCCTTACCAACTGCGACCGGGAGCCGATCCACATTCCGGGGGCCATTCAGCCCTACGGCTTTCTGCTGTGCCTCGACCCCACCACCCAGCTGATTGTGCACGCCAGCGCTAATACCGGGGCCCTGTTGGGCCTGCCCGCCGAAAGCCTGCTGGGCGGCGGCCTGGACCAGCTGCTGGGCCCCGCCCGGCTGGCCGAGGTGGCGGGCCGCCTGGGCACGCTCACCGAAACGGCCCAGCTGCTGGGGGCCCGGCTGGAGGCCGTGGCCGGCCAGCCGTACTACAAGCTCATCATGCACCGCTACGACGGCCTGCTGTGGGTGGAATTTGAGCCGGTGGCCGAAACCGACGCCACGCCCCTCGACCTGGCTTTCCTGAACGCGGCCTTGGGCCAGATGCTGGCCGCGCCTACGGTGCGCGAGTTTTGCCAGCACGCCGTGGCGCAGGTGCGCGCCGTCACGGGCTTCGACCGGGTGGCCATCTACCGGTTTGCACCCGACGAGAGCGGCGAAATCATTGCCGAGGACATTGCCGCCGGCCTGGCCCCCTGGCTGGGCCTGCACTACCCGGCCTCCGACATTCCGCAGCAGGCGCGGGCCATGTACCTCAAAAACTGGCTCCGCTTCATTCCCGACGCGGCCTACCAGCCGGTGCCGCTGGTGCCCGTGCGCAACCCCGCCACCGGCCGGCCGCCCGACATGACCTACGCCGTGCTGCGCAGCGTCTCGCCCATCCACCTCGAATACCTGCACCACCTGGGCTCAGCCGCCACCATGACCGTTTCGCTCATCGACGACGGTAAGCTGTGGGGCATGCTCACCTGCCACCACCGCACGCCCCGGCTCGTGGGCTTCGAGCTGCGCGAGCTGTGCCAGTTCATCGGCAAAACGTTTTCGGCCTTGCTCGCCGGCAAGGTGCGCGCCGACCAGCACGCCTACCAGCTACAGGTGCGCGAGCAGCTGGCGCAACTGCTGGAACACGTGACCCGGGCCGACGATTTTGTGGGGGCCCTGGCCCAGCCGGGCCCCACCATTCAGGAGGTATTCGACTGCGGCGGGGCGGCCGTGTGCTTCGGCGATGAGGTGCACTTGCTGGGCGATACGCCCCCCGAAGCGGCGGTGCGCGAGCTGCTGGCGTGGCTGGCGGACAACGCGCCGGGGCCCCTGTTCCACACCGATTCGCTGGCCGCCCACTACCCGGCGGGGGCCCCGGCGCTGCGGGCCACGGCCAGCGGCCTCATCGCCGCGGCCCTGGCCGATGCGCCCGGTCATTACCTGCTCTGGTTCCGGCCTGAAGTGGTGCAAACCGTGACCTGGGCCGGCCGCAACGACAAGCCCCAACTGCTCGCCGATGGCCAGATTTTCCTCTCCCCGCGCCAGTCGTTCGAGGCCTGGAAGCAGCTGGTGGAGCACACCGCCGTGCCCTGGCTGCCCCTGGAGCTGGCCGCCGCCCGCGAAATTCGCCAGCACGTGGCCGACTTGCAGCTCAAAGCCTTCAACGAGCTGCAGGCCCGCGCCCAGAGCCTGAGCGCCCTCAACACGGCCCTGGAGCGCAGCAACGACGAGCTGGACTCGTTTGCCTACGTGGCCTCGCACGACCTCAAGGAACCGCTGCGGGGCATCCACAACTACGCGCTGTTTTTGCTGGAAGACTACGCCGATCAGCTCGACGCCGACGGCGTGCACAAGCTCCAAACGCTGGTGCGCCTGAGCCAGCGCATGGAAGGCCTCATCAGCTCGCTGTTCGAGCTCTCGCAGGTGGGCCGCACCGACCTGGTGGTGGTGGACCTGGACGCCGGCGAGGTGCTGGCCGAAGCCACCGACTTGCTGCGCCCGCGCTTCGAGCAAACCCACACCGAACTGGTGGTGGCCGGGGCCCCCTGGCCCACCGTGCGCGGCGACCGGGTGCGGCTGCTGGAGGTGTTCGGCAACCTGCTCAGCAACGCCATGAAGTACAACAACCAGCCCACCAAAACCGTGACCGTGGGCCAGGGCCCCGCCGCGCCCGGCGAACCCGCGGCGGCCGTCAACCTCGACCATTATTATTTATTCTACGTACGCGACAACGGCATCGGCATCGACGCCAAGCACCACGGCAGCATCTTCAAGCTGTTCAAGCGCCTGCACGGCCAGGACAAGTACGGCGGAGGTACGGGCGCGGGCCTGGCCATTGCCAAAAAAATGGTTGAAAAGCACGGCGGCCAGCTGTGGGTGGAGTCGGCCCTGGGCCACGGCGCCACATTCTACTTTACTCTTTCAAAGAATATATAAGTGACCTATACGCCCCTAAAACCGGTACTCGTGGTGGAAGACAGCGCCGAGGATTTCACGGCCCTGGGCCGCGCCTTCCGCAAGCACGCGCTGCAAAACCCGGTGCTGCGCTGCGAAGACGGCGACCAGGCCCTCGATTACCTGCTGGGCTACGGCAAGGCCGTGGGCTGGCCCCAGGTGCTGCCCTCCATCGTGCTGCTCGACCTGAACATGCCCGGCACCGACGGCCGCGCCGTGCTAGAGGTGATGAAAACCGACCCGCGGCTGAGCTACATTCCGGTCATCGTGTTCAGCACGTCCACCAGCGCCACCGACATCGACGACTGCTACCAACTGGGGGCCAACAGCTACCTCACCAAGCCCATTGAGTACGCGGCCCTGGAGGAAAAAATCAGGATTACCATCCAGTATTGGCTTGAATCATCGGAGTTGCCGCGCCTGTTATAAATTTGGGGTAGTGAAGAAAATCTTACTCGTTGACGACAATGAGCAGGACCGGGAGTTGTATAAGCGGTACCTGAGCAAGCACTTTGGCGCCGAGCGGCTAGCGTTTAGCGAGGCCAGCACCAGCGCCGAAGCCCAAGCGCAGTTCTTGGCCCACCGCCCCGATTGCGTGCTGCTCGACTACAACCTGCCCGACGCCGACGGCCTCGACGTGCTGGCCGAGTTGCTGCGGCTGGCCCCGCCCGAAAGCCTGTGCGTGGTGATGATTACCGGCGGCGGCAACGAAACGCTGGCCGTGCGCGCCCTTAATACCGGGGCCCTGGATTACCTGGTGAAGCAGCGGTTCGACCCCGCTCTGCTGGCCAAAACGGTGCTCCACGCCATCGAGAAAAACGAGTGGCGCCAGTACGTGGCCCGCTACCACGGCGAGCTGCGCACCGTGAACCAGCAGCTGCGCGACTCGCTGGACGCGCTGACGGAAACGCGCCAGGAAATCAGCCGCAAAAACGCCCAACTCGTGGCCGCCAACGCCGAGCTGGCCGCCACCAACGCCGAGCTGGCCCGCTCCAACCGCGACCTCGACAACTTCGTGTACGCGGCCTCGCACGACCTCAAGCAGCCGGTGACCAACCTGCGCGGGCTCTTTGAGGAGCTGCGCCGCAGCGCCACCTTCCACGACCCCGACGAGGCCCAGGTGCTACGCCTGGTCGATGCCTCGCTGCTCGACTTAAGCGCCACCATCACCGACCTGGCCGCCGCCGTGCAGGCTGAGCGCGTGCTCGGCAGCCGCCCCGACCCCGAGCCGGTGGCCATGGCCGAGGTACTGGCCGAGGTGCTGGCCACCCTGGGGCCCCAGGTGCAGGCCGCGCACGCCCAGGTGCACGCCGATTTTGGGGCCCTGCCCGAGCTGCCCTACGTGCGCAGCAGCCTGCGCACCATTTTGCTCAACCTGCTGGCCAACGCCCTCAAGTACTGCCACCCCGAGCGGGCCCCGCAGGTGTGGCTGCGCACGGCCTGGGCCGCCGGCCAGCCCGTGCTGGAGGTGCAGGACAACGGCCTGGGCATCGACCTGGCCCGCCACGGGGCCGAGCTGTTTCAGCTTTTCCGCCGCTTCCACCCGCAGGCGGCCTCCGGCACGGGCGTGGGCCTGTTCCTCGTCAACCGCCTGGTGCAGGCCCAGGGCGGCCGCATCGAAGCCACCAGCCAGGTGGGCCAAGGCACCACGTTTCGGCTGTATTTGCAAGGGCCGGCGTAGCCCGCCGGGGCCCCCAGGGCCCTAAAAAAGCCCCGCCAGCTTGTGCTGGCGGGGCTTTTTTTTTAATCGATGAATATGGGGCCTATTGCGTATAGAGACGCATCCCGGGGCCCCGCCTACTTGCGACCGGCCAGGATTTCGTCCACCACCAGCGGTTCGAGCAGGGTCGTGACGTCGCCCAAGTTGGTGGTTTCGCCCTCGGCCACTTTGCGCAGGATGCGGCGCATGATTTTGCCGGAGCGGGTTTTGGGCAGGCCGCTCACGAGCTGGATTTTGTCGGGCTTGGCGATGCGGCCGATGGCGGCAACCACGGCCTCGACGATGCTGGCCTCGGCTTTTTGCAGCTCGATGTCGGTGGTAGGCACGCCGTTTTTGCAGATGACGTAGGCGTAGATGCCCTGGCCCTTCACGTCGTGCGGGTAGCCTACCACGGCGCTTTCCACCACGTAGTCGCTCTGGTTGATGGCGTTCTCAATTTCGGCCGTGCCGAAGCGGTGCCCGCTCACGTTGATCACATCATCGACGCGGCCGATGATGCGGTAGAGGCCTTTTTCGTCGCGCCGGGCCCCGTCGCCGGTGAAGTAGTAGCCTGGGTACGGCGTGAAGTAGGTTTGGCGGGCGCGCTCGTGGTCGCCCCAGGTGGTGCGTATGACGCCCGGCCAGCTGCCCTTGATGGCCAGGTAGCCCTCCTGGTCGTTGCCCTCAATTTCGGAGCCGTCCTGGTTGAGCAGCACGGGCTGCACGCCGGGCATTGGCAGGCCGGCGCGGGCGGGCACGCTGGGCGTGATGCCGGCCAGGGCCGAAATCATGATGCCGCCGGTTTCCGTCTGCCACCACGTGTCCACAATGGGGCAACGGCCCTTGCCCACGTGCTGGTTGTACCAGTGCCAGGCCTCCTCGTTGATGGGCTCGCCCACCGAGCCCAGCACGCGCAGGCTGCTGAGCGAATAGGCCAGCACGTGGTCGAGGGAGTGGGCCATGAGGCTGCGGATGGCCGTGGGCGCGGTGTAGAAAATGCTCACGTGGTGCTTGTCAATCACTTCCCAGAAGCGGCCCGGCGACGGGAACGTGGGCACGCCCTCAAACAGCAGCGTGGTACTGCCGGCCAGCAGGGGCCCGTACAGGCCGTAGGTGTGGCCCGTCACCCAGCCAATGTCGGCGGTGCACCAGTACACGTCGTTTTCCTCCACCTGAAACACGTTGCGGAAGGTGTAATCGGCCCACACCATGTAGCCGGCCTGGGTGTGCACCACGCCCTTGGGCTTGCCGGTGCTGCCGCTGGTGTAGAGGATGAAAAGGGGGTCTTCGGCGGCCATTGCTTCGGCCGGGCAGTCCTTTTCCACGTCCTGCACCTCGTCGTGGTACCACACGTCGCGCCCTTGGTGCCACTGCACGGGCCAGCCGGTGTGCTCCACCACGATGACGCGCCGCACGCTGGGGCAGGTTTCGAGGGCCTCGTCCACCACGCTCTTGACGGGGATTTGCTTGGCCCCGCGGTTCAGGCCGTCGGCCGTGAGCACGAAGGTGGCGTCGGCGTCGTTGATGCGGTCGGCAATGGCCGAGGCCGAAAAGCCGGCGAAGATGACCCCGTGCACCGCCCCGATGCGGGCGCAGGCCAGCACGGCAATGGCCAGCTGCGGAATCATGGGCATGTAGAGCACCACCCGGTCGCCCTTGGCCACACCGTTCTTTTTCAGCACGTTGGCAAACTGGCACACCTGCTCGTGCAGCTCGCGGTAGGTGAGGCGGGAGTGGCGGGTTTTGGGGTCGTTGGGCTCGAAGATGATGGCCAGCTTGTTGGCGCGCAGCTCGAGGTGGCGGTCGAGGCAGTTTTCGGTGAGGTTGAGGGTGGCCCCGTCGAACCAGCGGCTTTCGCCGGCCGGCGAAAACTCGCCGCTGCGCACGGTGTCCCACTTCTTGCGCCAGGTGAAGGGCTCGGCCGCTTCGGCCCAAAAGGCGTCGGGGTCTTCGATGGACTGCTGGTAATCGGCGTGGTACTCTTCGAGGGTGCGGATGCGGGTGTGCATGAGAACGGGTGAGAAGTGAGAATGACAAAAGAACGAATTAGCGGCACACTGCCTTGCCCCGGGGCCCCCAGGGGCCCTAAAAGCGGCCGGCCGGTTTTTCTATTGGGCGGGTTTTTCTGCTGGCCTTGCTATGGCGGGCCGATGGCCAGCAGCTCGCGCACTTTTTCCATCAGCTGGCGGGTACTAAAGGGCTTGGGCACGTAGAGGTCGGCGCCCACGTCGTAGCCTTTTTGCACGTCGGCGTCGCGGCTTTTGGCCGAAAGGAACACCACTTTGGTGGCGGCGCGGTCGGGGCGCTGGCGCAGCTGCCGGCACACCTGGTAGCCGTCCACGTCGGGCATCATCACGTCGAGCAGCACCAGGTCGAAGGGCGTTTCGGCGATGGCGGCCAGGGCCTCGGTGCCGTTGCGGGCAATGCCGACCTGGTAGCCGTTTTTGCGCATCAAAAATTCGAGCGACATGACGATGTTGGGCTCGTCGTCGACGATGAGGATGTGGGGCGTTTTCATAGCTGGTAGCCGTTAGCTGGTAGCCGGTAACTTGGGCGGGGAATGGGACGGAGCCAGGGGCTAAAAGCCACCGGCGGGGGGCTTGGCTGAGAGCGGCAGCTCGACGAAGAAGCGGGCCCCGCGGTCCAAGGCGCTCTCGACCCAGATGCGGCCCTGGTGCAGCTCCACAATTTTGCGGGTGATGGCCAGGCCCAGGCCCGAGCCCTCGGGCTTGCGCAGGGCCTGGTGCTGGGCCTGGAAAAACTTGTCGAAGATGAGGTGGTGCTCGGCGGGCGAAATGCCCTTGCCGTTGTCTTCCACGCACAGCAGCAGGGCGTCGGCGGCGGGCCAGGCCAGCACCGCGATGCGGCCCCGGCCGCCGGGCGGGCAGGCCTTCACGGCGTTGGAGAGCAGGTTGATGAGCACTTGCATGAGGCGGTCGCGGTCGGCGGGCAGGGTGGGCAGGGCGGCGGGCACGTCCACGCGCAGCTCGATGCCGCGGGCGCGGGCCAGCTGCTGCACGGCGGCCACGGCATCGGCCACCACGGCGGCCAGCACCACGGGGCCCCGGGCCAGGGTGGCCTGGCCGCTCTCGTACTTTTCGAGGTCGAGCACCAGCGAAATGAGGCGGGTGAGGCGCTCGGCCTCGCGGCCGATGGTGAGCTGGAAGTTGGCGCGCTCGGCGGCGTCCAGGTCGGGGTTGTCGGCCAGGATTTCGGCCAGGGCCCGGATGCTGGTGAGGGGCGTGCGCAGCTCGTGCGTCACGGTGTAGAGGAACTCGTCCTTTTGCTGGTCGAGGGCCTGGAGCTGGTCGTAGGCCTGGCGCAGCTCGTCGGTGAGGCGCTGGAGCTGGCGGCGCTGCTTTTGCAGCTCGCGGTTGGCCTCCAGCAGCTGCTGGCTCTCCTTGAGGATGCCCACCACGTTGTCGTAGCTAATCTCCTCGGCCCCCGCCACCGAGGCCAGCAGCAGCCGCGCCGAGGCCGGGCCCAGGGTGCCGGCCAGCAGCTTCTCGGCGTAGGTGAGCAGGCGCGGATCGGCCGACACGAAGGACTGGGGCCCCGGCGGCGGGCCCGACACCACCGGGGCCGGGGCGGCCGCGGGCAGCGCGTCGGGGAAGCGGGTGGCGAAGGCGCGCAGGGCCTGGTTGGTGCGGCGCTTGCCCAAAAAGCCCAGCAGCAGGGCCCGCACGTCGGGCAGCGGGGTGCGCCCCTGCCAGCCGGCCACCTCCTCGGCCAGGCTACGGCGGCTGAACACGTCCACGAACACGTCGGCCTGGCGGCGCTCCAGGGCCGTGGGGGCCCAGGCCAACGACAGCCCCACGTAGAGCCCGATGTTGAAAAACCAGCTCCAGAACAGCCCGTGCGAGAGCGGGTCGAGCCCTTCGAGGCCGAACAGGGCCTCGGGCCGCAGCCAGGCCACGCCGCCCACGCCCGCACTAAGCACGCTGGCCGGCAGCCGCCCGGGGCCCACCAGCGTGGGCAGCACCAGCGTAAAAAACCACAGCGCGAAGCCCGCCAGCAGGCCCGCGGTGGCCCCGCGCCGGGTGCCGCCCTTCCAGTACAGGGCCCCCAGCACGGCGGGCACAAACTGCGCCACGGCGGCAAACGACACGAGGCCGGTGTTGACCAAAGGCAGCTGGCGGCCCACGGCGGCGTAGTAGGCGTAGGCCAGCAGCAGCACCAGCACCACGGCCAGGCGGCGGCTTTCGAGGGCCACGCGGCCCAGGTAGGCAAACCAGCGGGCCGGGCGGGCAGGGCCCGCGGCGGGCACGCGCACCAGCAGCGGCATCAGCAAGTGGTTGCTGATCATCACGCTCAGGGCAATGGTTTCGACGATGATCATGCCACTGGCCGCCGACAGGCCCCTCAGGTAGGTGAGCAGCGCCAGCCCCGGGTGGCCAGCGGCCAGCGGCAGGGCCAGCACAAAGGTGTCGGCGTCGAAGCCGCGCCCGCCCAGGCGCAGCATGCCGCCGAAGGCCACCGGCAGCACCAGCAAGTTGATGACGATGAGGTAGAGCGGGAACAGCCACATGGCCTTGCGCAGGTGGTCCTCGTCCACGTTTTCTACCACCGCCACCTGGAACTGGCGCGGCAGCAGCAGCACCGCCGACATGCCCAGCACGAGCAGCGTGGCCCACTCGGCGGGGCCCGTGCCGGCCCCGCGCAGCGTGAAGAGCTGCCGCAGTGCCGGCACCGCCGCGGCCTGGTCAAACACGTCGGCGAAGCCGTGGAAGAGCCCGAACGTGACGAAGGCCCCCATCAGCAAAAAGGCCAGCAGCTTGACCAGGCTTTCCACGGCCACGGCCAGCACCATGCCCTCGTGGCGCTCGGTGGCCTCCACCGAGCGCACCCCGAACAGGATGGTGAACACGGCCAGGGCCCCCGTGGTGTAGAGGGCCGTGGGCCCGCCCGCCCCGCTCCCCGTGAGCACCCCAAACGAGGCGGCAATGCCCTTGATTTGCAGCGCGATGTAAGGCACCACACCCAGCACGCACACCCCAGTTACCAGGGCCCCCAGGGCGGCGTTTTTGCCGTAGCGGGCCGAAATAAAGTCGGCGATGGAGGTGAGCCGCTGCTGGCGGCAGACGCGGATGATTTTGCGCAGCACCAGCCACCACACCGGCGCCAGCAGCGTGGGCCCCACATAGATGCCCACGAAGCTCAGCCCCGCGTGCGCCGCCCGCCCCACCGAGCCGTAGTACGTCCAGGCGGTGCAGTACACGGCCATGCTCAGGGCGTACACGTAGGGGTTGGCCACTAGGCTCTTGCGCGCCGCCGACCGACGCTCCGCCGCATAGGCCACCCCGAAGAGCAAGGCCAAGTAGCCAAACGAAAAGCCAACGACAAGGAGCTTATTCAAGGGGTGAATGGGTAAACGGGTGAGTTGGCGAATGAGTGAATGGGCGAATGATGGCTCAGGAATTACGCCGATGCGCTCATTCACTGCCTCACTCCTGCTTTCTGGCCAGGTACCCCGTTGTGGCTACTGCCAACACCCACACCAGCAGCACGTAGAGGTAGAGCACGGGCACGCCGGCCACGCGGCCGTCGCGGTCGAACACGGCCAGCAGGGGGAAATTCAGCAGCGCGCCGAACAGCACGGCCACGAACAGCAGGCGCTGGCCGCGGCGTTGCTCGGCCTGTTCGCCGGGGGGCAGTTGGGACATGCGGAACGAACGAAGAAGTGGCGATTTTAGGGCCCCGGGGCGGCGGTGGCTGGCGGCATCGGTGGCTACTCGTCAGCATGACGGGTTGATTGCCAGCAACTAGCCACTTCTAACCGGCCACTGGCAACCCTATTTTGGGGCCCCGGGCGAATAAAAAAATCCGCCGGACACGGGGCCCGGCGGATTTGGAGTGGCGAGCCAAGCAAACCGGGCGTTACTTGTCCATCAGCTTCACGTCGCGCGTGTCCTTCATCAGGGCCATGCCCACGAAGAAGCAGATGAGGGCAATGACCGTGGGGTACACCAGGCCCAGCAGGCTGCTGTGCTCCTTGGCAAAGGTGCCGGCCGGCTGCGCGGCGGCCCACACGCCGATGGAGGTGGCGATGAGCGGCACGAAGCCCCCAAACACCCCATTGCCAATGTGGTACGGCACCGAGAGCGAGGTGTAGCGCACGCTGGTCGGGAAGAGCTCGACGAGGTAGGCGGCGATGGGGCCGTACACCATCGTGACGAACAGCACCAGCAGGAAGGTGAGCACCGTCATCATGAACACGTTGGGGGCCAGGGCCTTCATCACGGCGGGCACGGCCTTGCCGGCGGCGTCCACGGTGGCGGGCGTAATTTCCGACAGGGGCCCGGCGTAGGCCTTGATGCCATAGAAAAGCGGGATGGTGAACAGGGCCCCGCAAATCATGCCCGTCATGATGATGCGCTTGCGCCCGATGCGGTCGGAGAGCGAGCCGAAGTAGATGAACAGCGGCGTAGCCAGCACCATCGCAATCACCAGAATGGTACTGGAGTCGATGATGTCGAGCTTGAGCGTGTTGTTCATGAACGAGTAGGCGTGGAACTGCGAGGTGTAGAAAATCACGCCCTGGCCCATCGTCACGCCAAACAGCGCAATCAGCACCAAGCGGCGGTTGATAGGGTTGGCAAACGAGTCGCGCAAGGGGCTTTTGCTGGTGGTGCCGGTGGCCTTGGCCTTGGCAAACAGCGGCGACTCGTGCAGCTTCTTGCGGATGTAGTACGAGGCAATGACCAGGAAGCCCGAGAGCAGGAACGGCAGGCGCCAGCCCCACTCCTTAAAGGCGGCTTCGCCCATCGTTTTGCGGGTAATCACAATGATGAGAATGCTGAGGATGAGGCCCCCGGTGGCCGTAATCTGGATGAAGCTGGTGTAGTAGCCGCGCTTCTTGTCGGGGGCGTACTCGGCCACGTAGGTGGCCGCGCCGCCGTACTCGCCGCCCAGGGCCAGGCCCTGCAGCAGGCGCAAAATCACGACGATGATGGGGGCGGCCACGCCGATGGTGTCGTAGCTCGGCACGAGGCCCGTGACGAACGTGGCCCCGCCCATAATCAGCAGCGTGACCAGGAACGTGTACTTGCGCCCGATCATGTCGCCGAGGCGGCCAAAGAACATGGCCCCGAACGGCCGCACCACGAAGCCCGCCCCGAACACGGCCAGGGCCCCCAGCAGCGAGTCCTCAATTTTGCCTGCGTGCCCAAACAGCACCGGCCCGATGATGGCCGCCAGCGAGCCGAAAATGTAGAAATCGTACCACTCGATGACCGTGCCCACCGAGGAGGCCGTGATGACCTGCCAGATGGTTTTCGAATCGACTTGGTTGTTGTCGTGCGCCGCCGGCGCGTCCGAGTCGGCGGCGTAGGCAGGGTTTAAGCTTTGGTCCATGAACTTGGGTGGGAAGAAGGGTTAAACGACTGGGAGCGGCGGCACCGCCGGCAACGACAACTGGGGGCCCCGGGCCCCGCGGGGGCCCCGGGGGCTTACAGGAAAACCTGGGTTTGGAGCGTGATTTCGGGGCGGTGCACCACGGTGCCGGCCGTGCCCACGCCGGCCACGGTGGTCATGTTGAAATCGGGCCGCTCGCGGTAGTTGAGGGTAATTTTGGCGTTGTGGCCGTCGAGCAGGAAGTTCATGCCCGCGTCGTACACGTTCACGCCTTGCCGCTCGCCGGCGGCGTTGCGCAGGCCCTCGTAGCCGCTGTGCAGGTAGGCCACGTAGGGCTGGAGGCGCACCTTGCTGCCCAGCGTTTTCTTGCCCGTCAGGAAGCCCAACTGCGCGTACACCGAGCTGCCGGTACCCGACTGGGGCAGGGCGTTGCCGCGGTAGGCGCTGGCGCCGTAGCCGGGGTTTTCGGCCCCCACGAAGCGCACGTAGTTCGGGCCGAAGTTGTAGTTGTAGTACACGCCGTAGAAGGTGACGGCCGTGCGCCGGGCCGTGTCGAGCGGCGTGTCGAAGAAGGCATCGACGCCGAAGAGCTTGATGTCGTGCTTCTCGGTGGGCACGGTGTTAAACAGGTCCGTGGTGCTGGTGTAGTTGTTCAGGGCCACCGTGCTGCTGGCCGAGCGCGAGAACATGCCGTTGCGGTTGTACATGAAGCCCGCCCCGAGGCTGAGCACCTTTTTGGTGCCCAGGTACGTGCCCTGGGTGTAGGGCAGCAGGTTGGATTCGGGCTCGAAGAAGTTGTAGCTGAAGTAGCCCTGGTACACGTGCCCGTCGTTCTGGGGGTTGTAGTTGGCCACGTTGGTGCCCGTGTTCGTAACCACGCCCGTGGCGCTGGTGCTGCTGAAGCCCAGCGCCAGGGGGTTGCCGGCCTGCGTGCCGGCCACGTAGAGCGGGTTGTTGGGCAGGTTGGTGAGGAAGGGGTCGCTCATCGACACGCGGTAGTCGAACTTGCCCACCCGGCCCTTGGCAAATACCCCGATCCAACGCGCAAACTGGTCAAGCGCGTCGATGGTCGGGAAGTTGGTCAGCGGCAAGTCCATCGTCAGGATGCTCGTGGTGCTGGCGTTGGTGAGGCGCGAAATGCCGTTGTAGTAGTGCAGGCCCGCCCCCAGGTTGAGGTACTTGTTGACCTTGTACTCCGTCACGGCTTCGTGGATGAAGAACTGCGGCTTTTTGCCGTCCACGGTGGGCGAAACGCCGCCGCTCACCGCGTTCTGGTTGTTGATGCCCAGGTGGGTATAAATCAGGAAGCGCGGGCTGAGCTGGGCCAGCAACACCATGCGCGAGCGGCGGATGCCGAAGTCGAGCTGGCTGCTTTTGGGTTCGCTGGGGCCCCGCAGGGTGCCGGTATTGTTCTCATTAAAGCGCATGTACACCTGCGTCCAGGCCATCAGGCGCACGTATTTCTGGCCGTCGGGCGAGAGGTTAAACTTCATGCCCGAGCCGTAGGGCACCGCCTTGGTGGGGGCCGGGGGCGTGGGGGGCGGGGCCGGGGCGGCCGGAGGGGGGGAGGCATTGCCGGGGGCGGGGGGAGCCACCTGGGCCGTAGCGGCCCCGGCCAGCAACAAGCCGCTCAGCGTAAGTGCGTAACGAGTAGCTTTCATGGATTGTGGGTAAAATAGAAAGAGCGAACTATTTGGTAGTCCCTTTAGATGCTGCCAAATAGCAACCTTCCCACACTCCACGGTACTTCCTGGCTATCGTTTTGCTAAAGGCATAGCTTTGGGCCGCCAGCCATTATATACCGGCCATTTTCCTCTGGATATCACCTACTTCCCTCCCACCGCCCCGCCTGTCCCGCCACCCGGGCACCTCGCGTCCGGCATGCGCGCCAGGGGCCCTATTTCCGCTGGCAAAACCTTTTCCGCGCCCACAATCGGCTGCTACGGCCACCAGATCCCCCTTTAATGGGGCCCCATTGGGTCAACGATAGTTAATAAGCAAACCTATATCTGTTTTGCAACAAAACGGCCGGCGCGGCGGCGCGGCTTGCCACCAACGCCGAACGGCAGCCCCCGCGTGGAAGCTGCCGTTCGGGCGGTTTTGGGGCGGGCGGCGGGGCGGCTTATTCCACGTAGTTGAGGTCCTTGGCGTAGGTTTCGGGCAGGGTGCGGGCGCTGAAGAACGCCAGCACCAGCAGCACCGCCCCGATGATGGCGGCGCTGCCCACCATGCCCAGCGCGGGCACAGCCTTGAGGGCCTGGTAGCACGGCACCACCACCACGGTGGCCCCCCGGGCAAAGTTGGGGATGGTGGTGGCCACCGTCGAGCGCAGGTTGGTGCCAAACTGCTCGGCGGCCACCGTCACGAACAGGGCCCAGAACCCGCCCGCGTAGCCAATACCAAAGCACACGGCATAGAAAACCGCGGCGCTGGCCCCCTGCAGGCCAAACAGGTACAGGGCCACCATGGCGGCCGTGGCCACGATAAACAGCTGGAGCGTGCGGGTGCGGCTGCGCAGCAGCTGGCTCAGCGCGCCGCTGGTGAAGTCGCCCAGGGTGAGGCCGAAGTAGCACCAGAAGATGCTCAGGCCGCCCGTGACGGGCGTTTGCACCCCGAACTGCTTGCCGAACTCGGGGGCCAGCGTGATGAGGATGCCCACCAAAAACCAGAACGGCGTGCCGATGAGCAGGCAGCGCAGGTACTTATAAAACCGCGGGCCGTTGGTGAACAAACTCAGGAAATCGCCGCGCACGACGTTTGCCTCCTTGGTTTGCTCGAACATGCCCGACTCAAACACGCCCACCCGCAGCGCCAGCAGGGCCAATCCCAGCCCGCCCCCGATGAAGTAGGCGTTGCGCCAGCCGAAGAGCTGCACCCCCACCACGTAGGCCACCATGGCCCCCGACACGCCCACCGAGGCCACGATCATGGTGCCGTAGCCGCGCTTTTCCTTGGGCAGGCTTTCGGCCACCAGCGTGATGCCCGCCCCCAGCTCGCCGGCCAGCCCGATGCCGGCCAGCAGCCGCAGCCAGGCGTACTGGTCCACGGTTTGCACGAAGCCGTTGGCGATGTTGGCCAGCGAGTACAGCAGAATGGAGCCGAACAGCACCGAGAGCCGCCCGCGCTTGTCGCCGAGCACGCCCCACAAAATGCCGCCCAGCAGCATGCCCCACATCTGCATGCTCAGCAGGTGCAGGCCCTCGTCGGTGATGGCGGCCTTGGGCACGCCGATGCCCGCCAGGCTCTCGACCCGGATGATGCTGAACAGCACCAGGTCGTAAATGTCCACGAAGTACCCCAGGGCGGCCACCACCACCACCGCGCTGAACAAACCGACCGGCGGCCGCTCGGCCGCCGCACTGGCACTAGGAGAAGAAACTGGTTTCATTGCACGCAAAAAAAGGAAACAGATGGCCGGCCCAGGTCCCCAGGGCCCCGCCGGGTGGCCCCCGGGGGCCCTACCCGGCCCGGAACCGCTCCCAGCGGATCATCATGTACTTGTCGCCCAGCTCGGTGACGACCAAGCCGGCGCTTTTCAGGTTTTCGGGCTTCTGGAAGAATTCGGCCAGCTCCTTCTGGTTGAGGATTTTGTAGGTCGGGTGGTAGTCGAGCTGGCGCGGGGCCTTCACGCCGTACTTCTTCACCCAGTTCATCACGCTCACGTGGCTCACGCCGAGCAGGCGCTCGATTTCGCGGTAGCTCACGCCCTCAATGTAGAGCTGCAGGGCCTTCACCACGTAGTAGGGGTTCACCTCGCGGCCTACCTTGGCCACGGTGTAGTGGTAGCCGCAGGCCCGGCACTTGAAGCGCTGCCGCTCGTTCACGACGCCGCTCTTGGTGGCGTCCGTCGAGTCACATTTCGGGCAAACGGGCGAGGTCATGGGCAAAGAAAACTTGGGGGTCCAGGCCCAAATCTATAGCTTTTTAGCAAATAACAATCGTTTGTTCTGCCAATCCGGTCTCCGTGAGGGCCAAAGCCGCCGCAGGGGCCCCACGGCGGCGCGGGCGGTAGCTTTGGGGCCCCCAATCCCGCGCTTCCGTTTATGCCCGCCCCCGCCCCTACCCCCACCGCCTTTCACTCCGTTTCGCCCGCCGACCTCACCACTGCCGAGTGGATGCCGCTGCTCGGCGGGGCGGTGGCCCCGCGTCCCATCGCCTTCGTGAGCACCGTGGACGCCGAAGGGCGCGTCAACCTGAGCCCGTACAGCTTCTTCAACGTGTTCAGCTACACGCCGCCCATGCTCGTGTTTTCGCCCGTGAACCGCGGCCGCGACGGCTCTGAGAAGCACACGCTGCTGAACGTGCGCGCCGTGCCCGAGGCCGTGGTCAACATCTGCGACTACGCCATGGTGCAGCAGCTCTCGCTGGCCAGCGCCGAGTACCCGGCCGGCGTGAACGAGTTCGCCAAGGCCGGCTTTACGGAGCTAACCAGCGAGCAGGTGCGCCCGCCCCGCGTGGCCGAGGCCCCCGCCGCTTTCGAGTGCGTGGTAGAGCAGGTTGTGCCGCTCAGCCAGGGCCCCGGGGCGGGCCACCTGGTGGTGTGCCGCGTGGTACGGGCCCACTTCCGCCAAGATATTTTGCTGCCCAACGCCGCCGGCATCGACCCGTTTCGGCTCGACGCGGTGGCCCGCCTGGGCGGCGACTGGTACGCCCGCGCCAGCGGGGCCAGCCTCTTCGAAGTGGCGCGGCCCAACCGCCGCCTGGGCATGGGCTTCGAGGCGCTGCCGGCGCACATCCGCACCAGCACCGTCCTCACCGGCAACGACCTGGGCCAGCTCGCCAACGTGGAGACGGAGGCCCTGCCCACCCCCGCCCAGGTCGAGGAAATCAAAACCGACCCCATGGTGGCCTACCTGCTGAACAAGTACCCCGCCGGGGGCCCCGAGCTGCTGCCGCAGCTGGAGCGCCTGGCCCAGCAGTTCCTAGCCGAGGGCCGCGTGGCGGAGGCGTGGCTAGTGCTGCTGCTAGCGGCGTAGGGCCCCAAACTGAGCAAGCACCCAACTAGCGCTAATTGGGCTGGTGCGTTAGCCTGATTAGCGCTAATTACGGCACCTTCGCCATAGCCCCGGAGGGGTGTCCCATCGGTAGCTTCTTGTTCATCAGGCAGATAAAAGCCCCAGCGGGACGACCCTTACTCTAGGAGTGGGTCGCCCCACTGGGGCTTTGGCCTTTGGGCGGAGGCTTGACTACCGACGGGCCGCCGCGCGGCGGCTGTTCCGCAACCTGGGCTGGTTACGCTCGGGGTAGAAATGCTTCAACAAACGGGCGCCAAGCAAGCATATTGTTCTCGCCAACAAGCTGATTAGCAGCAAGTATCTGCAAATTATAAATCAAACTAATTCCGCACTGCAATCAGCAGCCCCAGCTCCTTGTAGCGCATGTTGTACTTCTTGCCGATGGCGGCGTTGGTGAGGGAGCCGCGGTAGATGTAGACGCCGGCGCGGAAGTGCTCGTTGGTGAAGAGCACCTCGTTGATGCCGCCGTGCTGGTGGATTTCCTGGAGGATGGGGGTAAAAATGTTGCTCAGCGCGTTGGTGGCGGTGCGGGGCACGCGCGAGGCAATGTTGGGCACGCAGTAGTGCACCACGTCGTACTTGCGGAAAATGGGCTGCGAGTGGCTGGTCATCTCGCTGGTTTCGAAGCAGCCACCCTGGTCGATGCTCACGTCGATGACGATGGAGCCGGGGGCCATGCTGGCCACCATCTCTTCGGGCACCATGAACGGGATGCGGCCATCCTCGATGCTCAGGGCCCCAATTACTACATCGGCCCGGCGGATTTGCTGGCTCAGGGCAAACGTATCTAAGGTACTGGTGTAGAGCTGGGTGCCCAGGTTGTGCTTGAGGCGGCGCAGCTTGTAAAGGTGGTTGTCGAACACCTTCACCTCCGCGCCCAGGCCGATGGCGGCGCGGGCGGCGTACTCGGCCACCGTACCGGCCCCCAGGATGACCACCTGCGAGGGCGGCACCCCCGTGATGCCCCCCAGGATGATGCCCTTGCCCTCGTCGGCGCGGGCCAAGTACTCGGCCGCCACCAGCATCACCGTCGAGCCGGCAATTTCGCTCATGGCGCGCACCACGGGCATGGCCCCCGAAGGGTCGCGGATGAACTCAAACCCAATGGCGTTCACCTTCTTGCGTTGCAGCGCGGCGATGTACTCGGCCGTGAGCGTGCCCATTTGCAGGGCCGAAATCAGCGTCTGGCCCGGGCGCATGTACTCAATTTCGTCGCGCGTGGGCGGGGCCACTTTCAGCACAATATCGGCCTGGAACACCTCCTGCGGCGAGTACACAATTTGGGCCCCCGCCTCGGAGTAGTTGTGGTCGGAGTACTTACTGGGCTCGCCGGCCCCAGCCTCCAGCACCACCTCGTGGCCGGCCGTGACGAGGTGCTGCACGGCTTCGGGCGTGAGGCCCAGGCGGTTTTCCTGGAGGGTGGTTTCGCGCGGCAGGCCAATGAAGAGCTTGCGCTTGCGCGTTTCCACGGCCAGGGTCGACTCCTGCGTGAAGTAGGCGCGGCTGGCCGCGAGCGACTCGAAACCGGGGGGTAGTTGGTCGGGCATGGGGGGATAATTATGAATCAGGAATCAAAAAGCAGTAGTTAACGGATTGATATCCAGGGGCCCGTTAGCTGTTCATACTTCTTGATTCTTAATTTATAATTTTTAATTCGATTTCGCGGGCTTCGGGGCCCGTGGGGGTGAGGGTGAGTTCGAGGCGGGGCACGGGCAGCAGCGCAGCCACGCGGCCGGGCCACTCTACTAAGCAAAGATACCCCGAATCGAAGTACTCGGCGGCCCCGATGCGGGCGGCTTCGTCCACCGAATCGATGCGGTAAAAGTCGAAGTGGTACACCGGGGCCCCGCGGCCGTCGCGGTACTCGTGCACCAGGCCGAAGGTGGGGCTGCTGACGTCGTCGGCCACGCCCAGGGCCTCGCCCAGGGCCCGCACGAGGGTGGTTTTGCCAGCCCCCATCTCGCCCACTAGCGCCACTACGGAGCAGCCGCTGGCGGCAATGGCGGCGGCTAGCTGCCGGGCGGCGGCGGGCAGGGCGGCGAGGGCGGGCACGGAAAGCTGGAGGAGAAGCATCGGGCAAAAATACCAATGGCCCAGTACCCAGCGCTCCTGCGGGCCGCTGCAGGGGCCCCAGGGCCCCTGGCAGAAAGCCAATTAACCGTTGGGAAATGAGCGCCTTTGCCTATATCTTCCAGTCCTGCTAGTTATTTAATCGCTGCCCTCTTTAGCCTAAATGCCTGACTACAACTGGTTCAGTAGCCACCAACACCAGGCTCGAAAACTGCTCCAGACGCATCAAAAGCAAGGCGTCTTCACAATTACGTCATGCACAGCCCGCAGGCCAGGCCCTGGTTACGTTTTTTTTTAGCTACCGGATTGCCTATGCCCAAATTTTTCTCAACAAGGTTATATTTTATTTTCACTCGTTGCCTCGCGGGGGCTGGGCTGCTGGCGTTGCCGTTGGCCAGCATGGGCCAGGCCGGCCCAGCCGTGCGCGGCACCGTGGCCGACAGTGCGGGGGTCCCCGTGGCGTCGGCCACCGTCACGCTGCACCGCGCCGCCGACTCGGTGGCCGTGAAGGCGGAGTTTACCGGGGCCCAGGGCACCTACCAGCTGGCGGCGGCCCCGGGCGGGCGCTACTTGGTGTCGGCGGTGCAGGTGGGCTACCAGCGGCGCTGGAGCCCGGCCTTTGAGCTGCCGGCCGCGGGCCTGGCCCTGGCCACGCTGCTGCTGGCCCGTAGCACCAGCACGGCCCTGAAGGAGGTATCCGTGACGGCCGCCCGGTCGCTGTACGAGCACCGGCCCGACCGCACCGTGCTGCACGTGGAAGACAGCCCGCTGGCCGCCGGCGCCACCACCCTCGACCTGCTGGGCCGGGCCCCGGGCGTGACCGTGGCCGCGAACGGCAACCTGGGCCTGCGCGGACGCCAGGGCCTGCTGGTGGTGCTCGACGGCAAGCGCCTGGCCCTGACCGGCGACGAGCTGGCCGACTTGCTGCGCGCTCTGCCGGCCGAACAGGTGGGCACCATCGAGGTAATTACCAACCCGCCCGCCAGCTACGACGCGCAGGGCGGGGCCGGCGTCATCGCCATCCACCTCAGAAAAGACCAGCGCCTGGGCACCAACGGCAGCGTGAACGCCGCCTACGGCCGCGGCGAGTTCGGCAAGTTTGTGGGCGGCGGGGCCCTAAACCACCGCGCCCAAAAGCTCAACACCTTCGGCAACTACACCTACGCCGACCGGCACAATTTCACGCGGGTGGACATCGAGCGGCGGTTTGCGCCGGCTGGGGGCCCCGGCAGCAGCAGCGCACAGAACAACGACTTGACCAACCACTTGCAGTCGCACACCTTCAAGGCCGGGATAGATTATAACCTGTCGGCCCGCACGTTGGTGGGCGTGGCGGCCAGCGGCCTAGTCAGCCACCTCGCCAGCACCAACCAGAACCAGACGGCCCTGTACGACGGCGCGGGCGCGCTCACCCGCCGCTACCACGCCACCGTGGGGCAGGACGTGCGCCGCCCCAATACGGCGCTCAACGCCAACCTGCGCCACGCCTTCGCCGACTCGGCTGGGGCCGCCACGCTCTCGGCCGACGCCGACTA
The DNA here is from genome assembly GCF_006439025.1 of Hymenobacter nivis. GTDB lineage: Bacteria > Bacteroidota > Bacteroidia > Cytophagales > Hymenobacteraceae > Hymenobacter > Hymenobacter nivis_A. Next base: position 225,508 of record NZ_RCYZ01000004.1, on the reverse strand, counting down.
CGCCCGCTACGACACCCGCCGGCGCACCGACCTGGCCACGGCCTACGACCAGCCCAGCGCCCCCGCCGCCGTGCTCACCGGCGACCAGCGAAACAACCTGTCCCTCGCCTCCTTTAAGGCCGACTACGCCCGGCCCCTGCCCCACCGCATGCGCCTGGAGGCCGGGGCCAAAGCAACGCGCGTGCGCTCGGACAACGACGTGGCGTTTGACCGCACGGAGAACGGGATGAAAGCGCGGGACGCAGCCATTTCCAGCACGTTTCGCTACGACGAAAACGTGAACGCGGCCTACGGGATTCTCAGCCGCGCCGGGGCCCGCACGGCGCTGCAAGCCGGCCTGCGCGCCGAGCAAACCAACACGCTGGGCCACTCGAACGGCGGAACCGACGACTTCGAGCGCCACTACTTCCAGCTCTTCCCGAGCCTGTCGGTGGAGCACACGCTCAGCGACCGGCACGCGCTGGGCCTGTCGCTGAACCGCCGCATCGAGCGCCCCAACTACAGCCAGGTAAACCCGTTGCGCGTGTACATCGACCCCACTTCGTACGGCGCGGGCAACCCCGGACTGCTGCCCGCCACTAGCTACAACGCCGAGCTGACCCACACCTTCCGCCAGAAGTTCATCACCAGCCTCGGCTACAGCCGCACCGACTGGCCCATCCTCCTCCAGGTGCAGCCCGCGCCCGACGGCAACTTGCTGGTGGTGAGCCGCAATGTGAACCTGGCCGTGCAGCACAACTATGCCCTCACACTCACCGCGCCGCTCACGCTTGCTCCGTGGTGGACGTTTTACGGCAACGCCGTGCTCTACTACGCCCGCTTCGTGGGGGGCCCCGCGGGGGGTCCGCCCGTCAACCGCCGGCCGGCCCTCACCTTCACCGGCAGCAATACGTTTGCCCTGCCCGGCGGCTGGTCGGGCGAGCTGAACGCGAACCTTGAAACCGGCGAAACCTTCGGCTACGAGCGGCTGAAGTACCGCGGCCAGGTGGGGGCCGGCCTGCAAAAAACCTTGTGGGCCAAACAGGCCACCCTGCGCCTGAACATCGCCGACGTGTTCTACACCATGCCCATCCGCGCGACGCAGACGTACGCCACCTTCTCGGAAACCTTCTACCAGCGGCTGGACACGCGGGTGGGCACGCTGGCCTTCACCTATCGCTTCGGCAGCGCCAAGGTAGCTGGGGCCCGCAAGCGCGCCGCTGGCGCCGAAGAGGAGCTGCGCCGCGCCGCCGGGCAATAGCCGGCGGGGGCCCCGGGGCGAAAAAATAGGGCCCCGGGGCAACCCCGGCGGGGAGCCGGTTGTTGCGGGGGCAATACCTTCGTCGCGCCAACCGGCTTCTCCCTTTCTTCCTTCCCATGAAAATATCGCACCTGGCCGCGGGCCTCAGTGGCTCCGAAATCATCAAAATCGGCAACGAAGTGAGCGAGATGGTGCGCCAGGGCGCTGCCATCTGCAACCTCACCATCGGCGACTTTGACCCCGCCCTGTTCCCGATTCCCGAGGGCTTGCAGGAGGGCATCATCGCCGCCTACCAGCAGCACCAAACCAACTACCCGCCCGCGCCCGGCATCGCCGAGCTGCGCCAGGCGGCGGCCGACTTTGTGCGTGATCGGCAGGGCCTGACCTACACGCCGGCCGAATTCCTGGTGGCCGGGGGCTCGCGGCCGCTCATCTACGCCGCCTACCGGGCCCTGGTAGACCCCGGCGACCGGGTGGTGTTCCCGGTGCCGTCGTGGAACAATAACCACTACTGCCACCTCACCGGCGCCACGCCCGTGCCGGTGCCCACCCGCCCCGAGGCCGACTTCATGCCCACCGCCGCCGACCTGGCCCCCCACTTGGCCGGGGCCACGCTGCTGGCCCTGTGCTCGCCGCTGAACCCCACCGGCACGGTGTTCACCAAGGCCGCGCTGGAGGAAATTTGCGACCTGGTGCTGCTCGAAAACCAAAGCCGGGGCCCCAACGAAAAGCCGCTCTACATCCTCTACGACCAGATTTACTGGCTCCTCACCTTCGGCGAAACCGAGCACTTCGACCCCGTGAGCCTGCGCCCCGCCTTGCGCGAGTACGTGCTCTACATCGATGGCCTGTCCAAGTGCTTCGCCGCCACCGGCGTGCGCGTGGGCTACGCCTTCGGCCCGGCCCTGGTGATTGACCAGATGAAGGCCATCCTGGGCCACGTGGGGGCCTGGGCCCCCAAGGCCGAGCAAGTGGCCGCCGCCCAGTTCCTGCCCCAAACCGGGGCCGTGGATGCCTTCCTCGACGGCATCAAGGCCGGCTTGCAGCGCAGCTTGCAGGCCCTGTACGACGGCCTGGGGGCCCTGGAGGCCCAGGGCTACCCGGTGGCCGCCATTGCGCCGGCCGGGGCCATTTACCTCACCGCCCGCATCGACGCGGTGGGCCGCACCACGCCCACCGGCCAGGTGCTGGCCACGGGCAAAGACCTGGCCTCGTACCTCATCCAGGCCGCCGGGCTGGCCATGGTGCCGTTCAGTGCCTTCGGGGCCGAAGCCACCGACCCGTGGTTCCGCCTCTCGGTCGGCGCCGAGTCCATGGCTTCCATCGAAGCGGCGCTGCTGCGCCTGCCGGCCGCGCTGGACGCGCTGGGCGTGCGCGAGCCCGTGGCCAGCCGCTAGGCTGTCAGTTAAAAGTTGAGCGTTAAAAGTTAAAACCCTTCTCGGCCAAGCGTCGGGAAGGGTTTTAACTTTTAACGCTCAACTTTTAACTGAACACCTACTGCTCTTCCACGATTTTCACACCCCAGGCGGCCAGGGCCAGCGGCTGGTTTTTGGCCACGTTCTCGCCCGAGAGCAGCTCGCGTCCGCGGCCGTGCGGGTAGGCCACGGTGGCGGGCGCGGCGGCGTAGTTGAAGTAGTAGTGCACAGCGTGGTTGCGCTGGTTGACGCCCGAGCGGGTGATGAGCGGGAACTTCAACGCCTGGTCGGGGCCCCAGAGGCCGGCTTGCTTTACCACATTGGTCACCAGCTTTTCCACCAGCGCGTCGCTGGTGTGGCAGCCCACGTAGGTGGCCAGGCCCTGGCCGTAGCGGTTCTCGGTGATGGCCGCGTACTGGCCCCACACGGGGTGGTCGTAGGTGGCCAGCACCTTGGCCGTGGTGGGCGTGAGCAGCTCCATCCAGGTGGTCACCTGGTTGTCGTCGCGGCCGGCCTGGTAGGCGTCGCCCTTCAGCCCCACGTGGTCGGGGGCCGTAAACTGGCTGTAGGTTACGCCGCAGGCCGCGCTCAGCACGCCCGGCTGCACGGCGGTGCGCACCTGCACGTTCTCGTCCGAAAAGCCGCTGCGGTAGGTGCACAGCAAGTGGCCGCCCTTCTTCACGAATTCGTTGATTCGCTCCAGTAGGCGGGTGGGCGCGGCGTAGAGCATGGGCACAATCAGGACCTGGTACTGGTCCAGGTTGGGGCTGCTGGGGTCCACGAGGTCGCAGCCCACGTTCTGGCGGTACAGCGCGTCGTAGAACGGGCGCAGCACCTGGTTGTAGTCCAGGCCGTTGCCGAACCAGCCTTCGGCCGTCAGGGCTTGATTGCTGAAGAGGATGGCGACCTTATTGGTCTTTTTCAGGTTGAGCAGCTGCGGGCTCAGGCGCTGGAAGTCGCGGCCGATGGTTTTGGCCTCCTCGTAGGTGGGGTTGGGCGCAAAGTCGTGGCTGAGCAGGCCCTTCCAGTACGTTTCGGCCGAGTTGTGGATGGAGCTCCAGTGCCAGTACTCCACCATGTTGGCCCCGGAGGCCAGGTGGCTGAAGGCCTGCTGGCGCAGCTGCCCCGGGTAGGGCACCCACTGCGGGAAGCCCTGGGCCTCGGTTTCGAGCACCAGGTAGTTCTGGCCGCCCCTCATCGAGCGGGTCAGGTCGCCGCCGAAGGCAATTTCGGTGCCCGTGAGCTGGTCCTGGCTGGGGTGGTAGATGTCGATGCCGGCCACGTCGAGCGCCCGGGCCGCCGCGAAGTGGTCTACGTCGGGCTGGATGCCGTAGGAATAGCCACGCCAGCTCAGGTCAAAGTTCTGGGTGATGAACTGCCCGGGCTGCTTGTATTCGCGCACCAGGGCCGCCTGCCAGGCCAGAAAATCGGTGACGAGCTGCCGCTGAAACGCGCTGAACTCGCTGCCCAGGCTGGCGTTGATGGTGCCCACCGTGGACGGGAAATCCGCCCAGCTGTTGATGCGGTTGCTCCAGTAGTCCAGCCCGTAGACCTTGTTGAGGGCGTCCAGCGACGGAAACTTCTTTTGCATGTGCTGCACGAACAGCGCCTGCACCGCCGGCCCGGCCGTGCCGTAGGCCTTGGTTTCGTTGTCCACCTGGTAGCCGATGATGGCCGGGTGGTTTTTCACGTGCCCCAGCAGGGCCCGAATCACCGCCTCGGCGTGGCGGCGGAAGTCGGGGTTGCTGATGTCCATGAGCTGGCGGGCCCCGTACTGGTTGGGGCCCCGGCTGGTGGTGGCCAGCACCGCTGGGTACTTGCGCACTAGCCACGTGGGCACGGCGTAGGTGGGCGTGCCGATGATGACGCGGATGCCCGCCTTGTGCATGGCGTTCAGCACCCGGTCCACGTGCGAGTAGTCAAACACGCCCTCTTGCGGCTCCAAGGTGCTCCACGTCGATTCGGCGATGCGCACCACGTTGATGCCCGCCGCCTTCATCATGGCCACGTCCTTATCCAGCCGGTCGTAGGGCATGTACTCGTCGTAGTACGCCACGCCGTACAGCAGCTTGTCTTGTTTAATGGACTGGGCCAGGGCCCCCGGCAGGGACCCGGCCAGCAGGCCCAGGGTGAGGAGCAAGTGTTTCATAGGCAGTAAATTACGTAGCGGCAAAAATGAATGTAGCGCGGGCTTTGTGATCCGCGGCCCTGCTCAGTCACTACCATGTTATTGGCAGGACGAAGTGAGGGCCGCGGACCACAAAGCCCGCGCTACGGGGTTACAGGCTTACGCTGCCGGTTTGGCGGATGTCGCGCGATGAACTGCCCACCAGCAGGTCAAACTTGCCGGGCGTCAGCACCCACTGCTTCTTGCCTTCGTCGTAGTACTTGAACGATTCGGCGGGCAGGGCCAGGGTCACGGTTTTGGTTTCGCCGGGCTTGAGGAACACCTTTTCGAAGGCCTTCAGCTCCTTCTCGGGGCGCTTCACGGCGGTCTGGTTGTCGTGCACGTAGAGCTGCACCACTTCGGCGCCCGCCACTTTGCCGCTGTTGGTCACGCTCAGCTTCACGGTGGCGCTCTGCGGGCCGGGCGTCACGGCTAGGGCCCCGTACTTGAAGGTGGTGTAGCTCAGGCCGAAGCCGAAGGGGTACTGCGGCGCCACCTTGTAGGTGTCGTAGTAGCGGTAGCCCACGTAGATATCATCTTTGTAGGTCTGCTTCAGCGGGTTGCCGGGCGTGCTAGGGTACTCGCCGAGCTTCATGGCCGGCGAGTCTTCCAGCTTCACGGGGAAGGTAAAGGGCAGTTTGCCCGACGGGTTCACATCGCCAAACAAGATGTGGGCCAGCGCGTTGCCTCCTTCCATGCCGGGGTACCAGGCTTCCACAATGCCTTTGGCCTGGCCAGCCCAGGCCGATACGTCGATGGGGCCGCCGTTCAGCAGCACCACGGCGGTGCGCGGGTTGGCAGCCAGCACGGCCTGCACCAACTCATCCTGGCCGAAGGGCATGTTCATGTCGGGCTTGTCAACGCCCTCCGCGTCGTAGGCGTTGTCGCTCCACTTGGCGTAGTCGTAGCCGTGGACGGAGCCACCCACGTAAATAACCACGTCGGCGGCCTTGGCAGCGGCCACTGCCTGCTGAATGAGCTGCGGGTCGGCCTTTTGGTCGCGGGCGATGGTGTAGCCGGGCGTGAAGGTGACGTTTACGCCGCTCCCCAGCTCGTTTTTAATGCCTTGCAAGGCTGAAATCTCATACTTCGCTTTCACCTGACCGCTGCCGCCGCCCATCGCATTTTCGCGAGTAGCATTGGCCCCAATAACGGCCACCGTTTTCACTGACTTCTTAAAGGGCAGTAAGTTGTCCGCGTTTTTGAGCAGCACAATGCCTTCCTCAGCTACTTTGAGGGCAGTAGCCTGGTGCTCCTTGGTGTTGTAGGCGCCGGGCTGGCGCTTGTTGGGGCCCAGCTGGCGGGTAGCATACATCACACGCAAAATGCGGCGCACCTTGTCGTCGAGCAGCGGCAGCAGCGTGGGGTCTTTTTTGACGGCCTCCAGGGCCGGGTCAGCCAGGAAAAAGCGGTCGTAGAGGCTGCGCACGGGCGCGGCAGAACCGCCAGCAGTAGCTGTGGCTTTGCTCTGGTCGATGCCGCTGTACATCAGAAACAGGTCCGTACCCATTTCAAGGTCGGTACCGTTGCGCAGCGCCTCCTGGGTGTCGTGCACCGACGCCCAGTCGCTCATTACCAAACCCTTGAAACCCCACTCCCCTTTCAGAATGGTGTTCATCAGGTAAGCGTTTTCGGTGGCGTAGGTGCCCCGAAACTTATTGTAGGAGCCCATGAGCGAGTACACGCCGCCCTGCTGCACAGCCGCTTTAAAGCCCGGCAAGTAGATTTCGCGGAGCGCCCGCTCGCTCATGTCCACGTCGATGTCGTTGCGGTGGGTTTCCTGGTTGTTGGCCGCGTAGTGCTTCACGCAGGCCGACACGCCCTGGCTCTGCACGCCCTGGATGTAGCCCACCACCATCTTCGACACCAGAAACGGGTCTTCGCTGAAGTACTCAAAGTTGCGGCCATTGAGCGGGGCGCGCACAATGTTGATGCCGGGGCCTAGAATAATGTCCTTGCCGCGGGCGTTGGCTTCGCTGCCCAGCACCGTGCCGTAGGCGCGGGTCAGGGCGGGGCTCCAGGTCGAGGCCAGGGCATTGTTAGTGGGCATGTAGGTACCGGCGTCGTCGGCGCCCACGGGCGGCTTCCAGTTGCGGCCCTGCTCGGGGCGCACGCCGTGGGGCCCGTCCGAGGTCATAATTTCCGGGATGCCCAGGCGCGGCACGCCGCCGGCGGCGAAGGCCGAGTTGGCGTGCAGCATGTGCACCTTCTCCTCGGTGGTCAGCTTTCGGAGCAGGGCGTCAATTTCGGCTTCGTGGCCCAGCAGGGCCTGCTGAGCGTTGGCGCCCTTGCCGGCGGGCGAAACAAGGGCCGTGCGGGCGGGCGACTTGCCCGGGAGCAGCACCTTTTGTTGCGCCGCGGCGGGGCCGGCAGCGCAGAAGAGGGCCGCCGCCAGCAGGGCTTGGGCGCGAATGGAAACGTGGGGCATAAAACGGGGGATGGGAAAATGGGCGGGGAAAATCAATTCATTTTGACGGTGACGGCGCTGCCGGCGTAGGTCACGGTTTGGGCCGCGGCTGCGTCGGGGCCCCAAGCGGTGGGCCGGTCTTTGCGCACCCACACCACCCGGAAGCTGCGCTGGGCCGCCATGCCGGGGAAGGTACCTTGCCGGGCCCCAATGGTCAGGGTTTTGGCATTTTCGTCGTAGCTCAGCGGGATGTTGGCGAAGGCGCCCTTCTCGTAGTTGTAGTTCGTGCCTTCGTCCTCGTAAAGCGTGAAGGCCGCGTTTTTGCCCGTGTACACGTACAGCGTGATGGGGTCGGCGGGCTTCTCGGCGGTGTACTGCACAGCCGGGCCGAAGGGCAGAATGGAGCCCTCGCGCACGTAAAGCGGCATGCGTTCCAAGGGTGCATCGGCCGTGAGGGCCTGGCCGCCGGGCAGGTACTTGCCCGAGTAGAAATCGAACCAGCCGGTGGTGGCCGGCAGGTACAGCTTGCGGTTGCGGGCCTTGTAGTCGGTCACGGGGTTCACGAGCAGGCTGGGGCCGAACATGAACTGGTCGGCGATGTTGCGCACCGCGGGGTCGGCGTTGAAGTCGAGCACCAGCCCGCGCATCAGGGTCGCGTTTTGGTGGTGGGCTTGCCCGGCCAGCGAGTAGATGTAGGGCATCAGGCGGTAGCGCAGCTGGTCGTAGTAGAGCATGCTCTCGTAGGCCGGGTGGCCGGCCGGGGCCACGTTGTAGATTTCACGGAACGGAAACTGCCCGTGCACCCGGAACAGCGGGCAAAACGCGCCGTACTGGTACCAGCGGGCCTGCAGCTCGCGCCACTCCTCCTGGTCGGTGGCGTTGGGGTGCTCGTAACGGCGCTCCACGGCAAAGCCGCCAATGTCGGACGTCCAGTACGGCAGGCCCGAGAGCGAGAAGTTCAGGCCGGCCGGAATCTGGTTCTTAAAATCTTCCCACCGGGCCCCGATGTCGCCGCTCCAAATGGCTGCCGCGTAGCGCTGCGAGCCCGCGTAGCCCGAGCGCGTGAGCAGAAACACGCGCTGGTTGGGCGCCGTGCCGCGCTGCCCTTCATAAATGCCCTTGGCATTTTGCAGCGGAAAGGCATTGAAGTACTGCGTGGAGGGCCCCAGGAACGTGGGCGTCATCAGGGCCTTGCGCGTGGCCACAGTGGTGTTGGAGTAGATGTCGGGTTCGGAGGCGTCCATCCACCAGGCGTCGATGCCCTTGTTGAACAGCTTGGTGCTGAGCAAGTCCCAGAACGCCGTGCGCGCCGCCGGGTTGAAGGCGTCGTAGAACGTGGAGGTGTAGCCCGGCGCAATCCAGTCCTTAGTGCGATCGGCAATGTTGCGCTTGAACAAGTAGCCTTTGTCGTTGAACGCCTTGTAGGTGGAGGCCCCTTCGTAGAACTTCGGCCACACCGAAATCATGAAGTGCAAGTGGTCGCGCTCGTGCAGGGTTTTGATAAGACCGTCGGGGTCGGGGAAGCGGCTGGGGTCGAACTCCTGGCTGCCCCAGGCGTCGGGCTTCCAGTACGACCAGTCGAGCACGATGTTATCGATCGGAATCTGGCGCTTGCGGAACTCGGCGGCCACGTCCAGCATCTCCTGCTGGGTTTTGTAGCGCTCCCGGCTCTGCCAAAAGCCCAGGGCCCACCGGGGCATGATGGGCGCGGGCCCCGTAAGGGTGCGGTAGCCGCTAATCACCTCGTCGGGCGTGCCTTGCACGAAGTAGTAGTTGATGTCGCGCCCCGCTTCCGAGCGGAACGAGTACTCGTTTTGGGCCGCGCCCACCAGCGGGCTCAGCCACTGCAGGCCCAGGTACGACTCGCCGCCGTCGGGGTTCCACTCCAGCTTGAGGGTGTACTTGCGGCCCTTCACCATGTCGAGCGGCACCAGCGCCGTGCCCGGGTTCCAGGCCTGGCGCCACTTGTCCACCACCAGCTTGCCGTCGATGTAGAGCTTGGCGTAGCCCGCGTTGCGCAGCAAAAAGTGGTGCAAGCCCGTGGTTTCCGACGCAATGCTGCCCTCCCAGGTGGCCAGCGCGTCGCCCAGCTTCAGGCCCGCCGGGAAGTTCTTCTGATCCTCCAGAAAGTCGTATTGAATGACCGACTCGGGCCGCCGAAACAGCACCTCGCTGGGTTTATTCTTGCTGACGTAGGTGGCCGTAAGCCAGCCCTCGTTGCCCTCTTTCGAGTACAGCTTCAGCGTGTTCAGCGGCTCGTAGTCGCGGCTGTCACCGGCCTTTGTGATGGAGTAGTTGTCCCACAGAATACCGTAGTTCCGGCTCGAGAGCAGGAAGGGCACGGCCACGTCGGTGTTGTTCTGGGTGAGGTCCACTTGCTGGCCCTTGTAGTTCATCACCCCGTTCTGGTGCTGGCCCAGGCCGTACAGCCCCTCGTCGGCAGGCGAGGCAAACGCCTGGCGCACCGCGTAGAACGCCTGCCCGTCGGCCTGCATCGGCACGAACGACGCGCCCCCACCGGCCGGTTCGGCCAGCAGCACGTTCCCCTTCTTATCGGTGAACGTAACCGCCCCCGTGGCCAGCGACACCGTGGCGTTGAGCGTGGCGGTGCTCAGGGTGGCCTCCCCTTTCTTCTGCTTGAACTGCCAGGCCGCGGCGGGGCCCTGGGGCCCCACGGCCATCAGGCTGGGCACGGTCGACACCGAATCAAGCGGGCTGCTGCGCACGTGCACGATGTTATTAGCCACCACTTGCAGCCGCACGGTGCGCACGGCCAGCGCACGGGCCGGCGCTAAGTGCACGAGTACGCCGTCGGGCAGGCGCTGCACGGCGGGCGACTGGGCGGCGGCGGGCAGCGCCAGGGCCGCTAGAAATCCTAGCCGAAAACTGGCCAACGGAATAGACATATTTTGGCAAACGTTTGTGTACCGCAAATAACGAACAGTTAGGCCTACGCACCGCATTTGCTCATTTATTGTGCGCCCTGAGGGCCCCGACACGGCGTCCTTAGCTAGGTAACCGGGCCCGTGGGAACCCACCGCAACGATGGGGTCCCGCGGCCGGAACTCTTATTATTCAGCAGTACCCCACCGGCCGGGCGAGGATCTGGGAGTAGGCGCAAGACGTGGCCCTGGCACAGCGGGCGGTTCTCGGCTTATTTCACTCCATAAAAAAATTAAATAAAACTGCTATACATTCGCAATCGATTGTAAGCACAAATCTGCCGAGCCTTAAAATCTTCAAGCATTGATGGTTTCGCAAGTATTTGAAGCGAGATTGACGCTTACCTACACAACCGTTTGCGATAGCTGCATAAAACAGATATAGTAATCCCGCCACATGTGTGGTACAGGGCAATCTATAATCCTACGCCAACCCGCTTTTCACCCCTTTCCCATTTTACCCCCACTTTTCTTAACCTATGCAAAATTCCTACTTGCACTTATTCTCGCAGCGCGCCATGCTTTTGGCAACCCTCGGGTTGCCGCTGGCCGTGGCGCCTGCCGCCCGCGCGGCCGTGCTGCTGCCCTCGGTACACCGCTACGCGGTGGCTACGGTGCCCGTATCGGGCCGCGTGACGCAGCCCAACGGCGAGGGACTGCCCGGCGTGACGGTGCTCGTGAAGGGCACAACGCTCGGCACCAACACCGACGCCGACGGCCGCTTTACTATCAACGTGCCCGAAGGCGGCACGCTGGTGTTCAGCAACGTGGGCTATGCCCGCCAGGAGGTGGCTATTACGGGCGCCAATCCTAACCTGTCGGTGGCCCTGAAAGAGGACGCCCAGGCCCTGAACGAGATTGTGGTGGTGGGCTACGGCACCCAGGAGCGCCAGAGCGTGACGGGCGCCGTGGCATCGGTGTCGGGCCGGGCCATTGCTTCGCAGCCAGTGGCCGACGCGGCGCAGGCCATCCAGGGCCGCGCGGCGGGCGTTACCGTCGTATCCAACTCGGGGGCCCCGGGCGGGGCCGGCGGCACGTCGGTGAGCGTGCGCGGCATCACGTCGGCCGGCAACAACAGCCCGCTTTACGTAGTCGACGGCTTCCCGCTGCCCGCCACGTCGGACGGCACGGAAATCAGCACCATTAGCCCGAACGACATCGAGAGCATCGACATCCTGAAGGATGCCTCGGCCACGGCCATCTACGGCCTACGCGCCGCCAACGGCGTGGTCATCATCACCACCAAGCGCGGCAAAGCCGGCGTGAGCACGGTGAACCTCGACGCCTACGCCGGCCAGCAGCGCGTGTGGCGCCAGATTCCGCTGCTCAACGCCGAGCAGTTTGCCACCCTCAACAACGAGGCACGCGTCAACGGGGGCCTGACGCCCATCGCCAAGTACGCCAACCCCGCCTCGCTCGGCGCGGGCACCAACTGGCTCGACGCCATCTTCCGGCCCGCCACCATCCAGAACTACAACCTCTCGGCCACGGGCGGCAGCGAAAAGGCCCGCTACGCCGTGAGCGCCGGCTTTTTCCAGCAGGACGGCACCATCATCAACTCCACGTTCAAGCGCTTCACGCTGCGCGCCAACGGCGACGTGGCGCTGAGCAAGAACTTCCGCATCGGCAACACCCTCGCCATCACGCACCAGGAGGACCGCCAGCTCAACAACCAGAACAACGAGTTCAGCGGCATCATTTCGCTGGCGCTCCAGGCCCCGCCCACGGCCCCAGTGTACAACGCCGACGGCAGCTTCTACGAGTTCACTTCGGCCGACAACTACGGCGAGGAAAACCCCGTGACGGGGGCCCTGCGGCCCAACATCCACCACAACCGCAACCGCGTCACCACCACGTTCTTCGCCGAGCTGGAGCCCCTCAAGGGCCTGCGCTTCCGCACCAACGTGGGCGCCGACTTGCTCTTCGACCAGAACGACGGCTTCTTCCCTTCCATCCCTGGCTCGTCGAAGTACCCGGTGGTGCAGTCGCAGCTCAACAGTGGCTCGAACTACAACCCGAGCTACCTCATCGAGAACACGGCCACCTACAGCCACCTCTTCGCCGAGAAGCACAACCTGACGGTGCTGCTCGGCCAGTCGGCCCAGCAGTTCAACTATAGCTACCTGGGCGCCACCCGCATCGGTTACTCCCGCAACGACTTGCAGGTGATTGACCAGGGCCCCATCAACTCCCAGATCAACAACTCCGGCGGCAACGGCTATTCCACCCTGCTCAGCTACTTCGGCCGCCTGAACTACGAGTTTGCCGGCAAGTACCTGTTCTCGGCCATCGGGCGCTTCGACGGTTCGTCGGCCTTCTCGCGCGAGAACTCCATCGGCTTCTTCCCTGGCGTGTCGGCTGGCTGGCGCATTTCGGAAGAGGACTTCTTGAAGGACAACTCTTCCATCAGCAACCTGAAGCTGCGCGCTGGCTACGGCAAGGTGGGCAACCCCAACAACGCCGGCACCTTCCAGTACTTGGCCACCATCAACTCCAACAACTTCAACACCAACAACGTACCCGGCACGTCGTACGTGTTCGGCTCGGGCACCCAAAACATCAACACCGGCGCCGCTCCCACCCGCTTGCAAAGCACCACGCTGAAGTGGGAAAACAACGAGCAGCTGAACGTGGGCGTGGACCTGGGCTTGTTCAACGACCGGGTATCGGCCTCGCTGGACCTCTACACCCGCAAGTCGCCGAACCTGATTGCCTCGGTGCCCGTGTCCACGGTGTCGGGCACGATTGAAAACATCAACATCAACGCCGCCTCCTCCGTCAACCGGGGCCTGGACCTGGCCGTTACGACCAACAACTTCGTGAGCAGCGGCGACGGCTTCGTGTGGAGCACCACGCTGAACTTCTCCACCTACCGTAACCGCCTGGCGTCGCTGGGCGCCGGCAGCCCCTACTTCGGGCAGAACACGCGCGGCGGCGGCAACCTGGTGCGCTACGCCGAGGGCGTGCCCTTCGGTTCGTTCTACGGCTACGTAGCCGACGGCATCTTCCAGACGGCCGACGAAGTACGCGCTTCGGCCACCCAGGTGACGGGCACCAACACCACCAACGGCACGGCCCCTGGCGACATCAAGTTCAAGGATCTAAACGGCGACGGCGTGATCAACGCCCAGGACCAAGCCTACATTGGCAACCCCAACCCCTCGTTCACCTACGGTCTCACCAACACGTTTAGCTTCAAAGGCTTCGACCTGAACATCTTCATCCAGGGCTCGCAGGGCAACGACGTGTACAACCTGAACCGCTACTACACCGAGGGCGGCCTCTACGGCGCCTCCAACGCCAGCACCCTCACCCTGGAGCGCTGGACCGGCGCTGGCACCAGCAACTTCGTGCCCCGCGCCGTGGCCGGCGACCCGAACCAGAACCTGCGCATTTCGAGCCACTACGTAGAGAACGGCTCCTACCTGCGCATGAAGCTGCTCACGCTGGGCTACACCGTGCCCAAAACGCTGTACAGCAAGCTGTCGGCCGTGCAGCGGCTGCGCGTGTACGTGACCGCCCAGAACTTGTTCACCATCACCGGCTACAAGGGCTTCGACCCCGAGCTGGGCAACCAAGGCGGCAGCTTCGGCGTCGACCGCGGCGTGTACCCGCAGGCGCGCGTGCTGATGGCCGGCCTCAACCTGGGCTTCTAATCCTTTTCTCTGCTTATCTGATTTTATATCGCCATGATGCTAAAAACTAAACACATCGGCACGGCCGTGCTGGCGCTAGGCTTGCTGGGGGGTTGCACCAAAGACTTCCTCGACATCCAGCCCACCAGCACCGTCACGACCGAGAATTTCTACAAAACTTCGACCGACGCACTCCAGGCCACTACGGCCGCCTACTCACAGCTCCAGCAGAACGGCATGTTCAACTACTCGCTGTGGGCCATCGGCGACGTAATGTCGGACAACTCGTTCCTGGGCGGGGGCGGCGCGGCCGACGGCATCGAGTTCCAGCAGCTCGACAACTTCAGCATCCCGACCACGAACCCGCTGACCACCAATCATTGGCAGCGCGGCTACCTCGGCATTGGCCAAGCCAACCAGGTGCTGGCCCGCGTGCCGGCCATTGAGATGGACGCCGCCCTCAAGAACCGCTGCCTCGGGGAGGCCGAGTTCCTGCGGGCCCTGTACTACTTCTACCTCGTGCGGGCTTTCGGCGACATTCCGCTGGTGCTGACGCCCGCCGCCAGCGCGGCCGAAGCCGCCAGTGCCACGCGCACCCCCGTGGCGCAGGTGTACGCCCAGATCATCAAGGACCTGACCGACGCCATTACGAAGCTGCCGGCTTCGTACTCGGGCGACGACATCGGCCGAGCCACCAAGTGGGCCGCCCAGGGCCTGCTGGCCAAGGTGTACCTCACGCAAGGCGACATGGGCAACGCCGCCACCCAGGCCCGCGCCGTAATTGCGGGCTCGGGCAAGAGCCTGTGGCCCAACTTCGCCAGCAACTTCCAGGTGGAGAACGAGAACGGCCAGGAGTCGCTGTTTGAGGTGCAGTTCAAGAGCGGCCTGACCAGCTACACCACCGACGGCCCGGGCAGCTGCATGAATGAGTTCTGGGGCGCCCGCTTCTTCGGCAGCCCCTACGTGGTGGCTTCGGGCGGCTACGGCTTCAACGTGCCGGAGAAAGACCTGGTCTCGCGCTACGCCGCCGGCGACACCCGCCGCGCCGCCACCCTATTTGCCCCCGGCGACGCCTACCCCGACGGCCAAATCCAGCCGGCCACGCTGGTGGGCAACCCCAACGGCTACAGCATCCGCAAGCAGTACGTGGGCCGCACCAACGTGAACAACTGGGACTCGCCGCTTAACTTCCCGGTGCTGCGCTTCTCGGAGATGTACCTGATTTTGGCCGAGGCCGCGCCCCAGTCGGCCGACGGCATCGAGGCCATCAATAAGGTGCGCCGCCGCGCCTTTGGCCTGCCCATCAACACGCCCGCTGCGGCCGTGGACCTGACAAGCGTGAGCCAAACCGCCGTTATTCAGGAGCGCCGCTTGGAGTTTGCCTTTGAAGACGACCGCTGGTATGACCTGAAGCGCACCAAAACGCTGGTGTCGGCCCTCAAGGCCCAGGGCAAGGCCGTGCAGGAGTTCAACTACCTGCTGCCCATCCCGCAGGCCGAAATCAACGTGAACCCCAACCTGACGCAGAACCCGGGCTACTAACCGGCGCTGCACTTACCCGAACGGCCGCTTCTAGCGGCCGTTCGTTTTTTGGGCCCCGGGGCCCCTCACCTCCTCTTCCGCCGCTTATGCTGCCAAAATTACTTGCCTGCGCTGCCCTCGCCCTGGGGCCCCTCGGGGCCCGGGCCCAGCCGGCTACGGCCTCTTGGGTGACCACCACCGCCACGGCCCCCTGGCACGCCCAGCCCGCGCCGCGCGCCACCGCCGCCCGGGGCCCCGCCGACGCCGAAATCGACCTGACGCACCCGGCGCAAACCATTACCGGCTTCGGCGCCTGCTTCAACGAGCTGGGCTGGACGTCGCTGGCCTTGCTGCCGGCGACCGACCGCGAGGGCGTGTTCCGGGAGCTGTTTGCACCGGGCGTGGGGGCCAACTTCACCATTTGCCGGATGCCGGTGGGGGCCAACGATTTCTCGCGCGACTGGTACTCGTACGACGAGACACCGGATGACTTTTCGATGGCCAATTTCAGCATTGCCAACGACCGCGAGACACTGATTCCGTTCATCAAACAGGCGCAGCGGCAGTACCCGGCCCTGCGCCTGTGGGCCTCGCCCTGGAGCCCACCCACTTGGATGAAGGCCAACCACCACTACGCCGCCGCGGCCGTGCGGCCCGAGTACAAAAAGATGTTTCCGGACTTGGCCGACAACGGCCTGCCCGTGGACCGCCAGGGCAAGGAAGGCCACAACCTGTTCATTCAGGACGATAAGTACTTAACGGCCTACGCCTTGTATTTCCGTAAGTTCATCGAAGCCTACAAAGCCGAGGGCATCACCATCGGCATGGTGATGCCGCAGAACGAGTTCAACTCGGCGCAGGTGTTCCCCAGCTGCCCCTGGACGGCCACCGGCCTGGCCCGCTTCATCGGCTACCTGGGGCCCCAGATGGCGCCCAGCAAAACCGACATTTTCTTCGGCACCATGGAGCGGCCCACCGAGGCGCTGGTGGACACCGTGCTGCGCGACCCGCGCAGCGCGCCCTACGTACACGGCGTGGGCTTCCAGTGGGCGGGCAAGGCGGCCATTCCGGGCATTCACCGCCGCTACCCCGACTTGGCCCTCTACCAATCGGAGCAGGAGTGCGGCGACGGCCAGAACGACTGGAAGTACTGCCGCTACACCTGGGACCTGATGAAGCAGTACCTTGGCAACGGCGCCAACGCCTACCTCTACTGGAACATCTCACTTAAGCAAGGGGGCCTCAGCCGCTGGGGCTGGCGCCAAAACTCGCTGGTGGCCGTGGACGAAGCCGCCCACACCTATAAGTGGACGCACGAATACTACCTGATGAAGCACCTGAGCCACTACGTGCGGCCGGGGGCCCGGCGCCTGCCCGCCCGGGGGCCCTACGCCAACCTGTTGGCGTTTCAAAACCTCGACCGTAGTATTGTGGTAGTGCTCCAAAACCCCGACGCCGTGGCCCGCACCGTAGCCATCCGGGTGGGCACGCGCACCTTCGCGCCCCAGCTGCCCGCCGACTCGTTCGGTACCCTCGTACTGCGCTAACCCTGGCCCGCCGGGGCCCCACTCTCTCACTTTCCCCACCCTCCCCATGCCCAAGCTTTACCCCGCCCACCCGCGCCGACCCGCGCCGGCCACCCCGTTTCGCCTGCTGGCCCTGGCCGCGCTGCTGGCCAGCGCCGCCCCGGCCGGGGCCCAAACCAAGGCCCCTGCCAAAACCCCGGCGAAAGCGCCCGCCAAAGCCCCGGCCACCGGCGCTCCCCAGCTGGGCAAGGCTACCCTAAAGGAAGTGCTGGGGGCCCTGACCACCGCAGAAAAAGTGCAGCTCGTGGTGGGCATGGGCTTCTACCCGTCGGGCTTCCCGGCCGGGATGCTGCCCCCTGGCAACCCCGGCGACGACAAGATTCCCGAGAAAGTGCCCGGTGCGGCCGGCCGCTCGCACGCCGTGGCGCGGCTCGGTATTCCTTCCCTCACGCTCTCCGACGGGCCCGCGGGCGTGCGCATCGACGCCATCCGGGGCAAGGACAGCACCAAAACCTTCTATGCCACGGCCTTTCCCGTGGCCACGCTGCTGGCCAGCAGCTGGGACACGGCCCTGGTGCACAAGGTGGGCGTGGCCTTTGGCAGCGAGGTGCGCGACTTTGGCATCGACGTGCTGCTGGCGCCGGGCATGAACATCCACCGCAACCCGCTGGGCGGGCGCAACTTCGAGTACTACTCGGAAGACCCCGTGGTGGCCGGCCACATGGCCGCGGCCTTCGTCAACGGCATCGAGTCGAACGGCGTGGGCACCAGCATCAAGCACTTTGCCGTGAATAACCAGGAGTTTAACCGCATGCAGCTGAACTCGAAGGTGAGCGAGCGGGCCCTGCGGGAAATCTACCTGCGCGGCTTCCAGATTGCCGTTAAAACGTCGCAGCCCTGGACGGTGATGTCGTCGTACAACAAACTGAATGGCACTTACACTTCCGAAAGCCACGACCTGCTCACGGCCCTCCTGCGCAACGAATGGGGCTTTAAGGGCCTGGTAATGACCGACTGGTACGGCGGCCACGACGCCGTGGCCCAGCTCAAGGCCGGCAACGACCTGCTGATGCCCGGCCTGTATGCCCAGACCCAGGCCATCCTGGGGGCCCTGAAGAGCGGGGCCCTCACCCCCGCCCAGCTCGACGTGAACGTGACCCGCGTGCTGGAGCTGGTCCTCAAGTCGCCCAGCTTCCGCAAGGTTGCCTTCACCAGCCAGCCGGCCCTGAAGGCCGACGCCGCCGTGGCCCGCCAGGCCGCCGCCGAAAGCATGGTGCTGCTGCGCAACGAAGCCGGGGCCCTGCCCCTGGCCGCCGGCCGCAAAGTGGCCCTGTTCGGCAACGCTTCCTATAACCTGATTGCCGGCGGCACCGGCAGCGGCGACGTGAACCGCGCCTACACCATTTCGCTGGCCCAGGGCCTGGCCGGCGCCGGCTACGCCGCCAACGCGCCGCTTAGCCAAGCCTACGCCCAGCACCTGCGCGCCGAGAAGGCCAAACTGCCCAAAACCCGCGGCCTGCTCGACGCCGCCCCGGTCATCCCCGAAATGGCGGCCGACGCCGGGGCCCTCCAGCAAGCCGCCCAAGGCGCCGATGTGGCCGTGCTCACGCTGGGCCGCAGCGCCGGCGAGGGCGGCGACCGCCAGGAAACCGACGACTTCACCCTCACCGCCGCCGAGCAGGCCCTGCTCAAGCAGGTGGCCGCCGCGTTCCACGCCCAGAACAAGAAGGTGGTCGTCGTCCTCAACACTGGCGGCGTGGTGGAAACCGCCAGCTGGCGCGACCAGGCCGACGCCATTCTGCTGGCCTGGCAGCCCGGCCAGGAGGGCGGCCACGCCATGGCCGACGTGCTCAGCGGCAAAACCAACCCTTCGGGCAAGCTGGCCACCACCTTCCCCGTGGCCTACAAGGACGTGCCCTACGCTGCCGACTACCCCGGCAAATTGCTGCCCGGGGCCACCGGCGGGGCCAATTCCTTCATGGGTAAGCCTTCGGAAAACACCTACGAGGAAGGCATTTACGTGGGCTACCGCTACTACAGCACCTTCAAGGTGAAGCCGGCGTATGAGTTTGGCTACGGCCTGAGCTACACCACCTTCACCTACGGCAAGCTCCAGCTGAGCGCCCCCACCCTGGCGGGTAAAATCACGGCCAGCATCCAGGTCACCAACAGCGGCAAGGTGGCCGGCAAGGAGGTAACCCAACTCTACGTGCACGCCCCCACCGAGACCCTGGCCAAGCCCGAAATCGAGCTAAAGGCCTTTGCCAAAACCGGCCTGCTGGCCCCCGGCCAGTCGCAAACCCTCACCTTCACCCTCACCGCCACCGACCTGGCCTCCTACAACACCACCGCCGAGGCGTGGATAGCCGACGCGGGCACCTACACGGTGCGCGTGGGGGCCTCGTCGCTGGCCATCAAGGAGGCTGCCACCTTCCAGGTACCCCAGGCCATTACGGTGGAAAAGAGCCGCAAGCTGCTGGCGCCCCAGGCCCCCATTACGGAGATGAGGGCGGCGGCCAAATAGCTGCCTTCGCTTCGTTCCCTGCGCCCCCGTTGGACCTGGTCCGGCGGGGGCGCAGTAATTTTCGGGGGCCCACCGGGGCCCTGTTTCTTTGGTGTTTTTCTAATTCCCGCCCATGCGGTTCTGCGTTTTACTTCCTTTTCTGGTGTTGCTGGCCACCCGCAGCCCGGCCCAGTCGCCCAAGGTGCTGGGCTACTTGCAGCGCATGGCGGGCACGCGCACCCTGGCCGGGCAGCACAACCGCGAGCCCAGCGCCGAGCCCACCAAGTGGACCGACTACGTGTTTCGGACCACCGGCAAGTACCCGGCGCTGTGGAGCGGTGACTTCCTGTTTCAGCAGGAAAACATCGACCAGCGCTGGACGATGATCAAGGAAGCCGAGCGGCAGTGGCGGCGCGGCGCGGTCGTCAACATCATGTGGCACGCCTGCCCGCCGGGCCCCGGCGAGCCCTGCGGCTGGGACCCCGGCCTGATGAACGCGCCCCTTACCGATGCGCAGTGGACGGAGCTCATCACCGACGGCACGCCGCTGAACAAGGCCTGGAAAGCCCGGATGGACGGCATCGCCGTGTACTTACAGTACTTGAAAGACCGGCGCGTGGAGGTGCTGTTTCGGCCGCTGCACGAAATGAACCAGGGCAAGTTTTGGTGGGGCGGCCGCCCGGGGCCCCAGGGCACGGCGCGCCTCTACCAAATCACGCACGACTACCTGCGCACCACCAAGGGCCTCACCAACCTGGTGTGGGTGTGGGACATGCAGGACCTGAGCCGCGACTTCGCCCAGTACAACCCCGGCGACCAGTACTGGGACGTGTTCGCTTTCGACGTGTACGGCAAGGGCTACGACCAATCGTGGTACGACTACATCCGCCCCATTGTGGGGCCCAAGCCCATGGCCATCGGCGAGTGTGCCGCGCTGCCCACGCCCGCCGTGTTGGCCGCGCAGCCGCGCTGGGTGTTTTTCATGGCCTGGGCAGAACTGTTGCAGGAGAAAAACTCCGTTGAAGCCATCCAAACCCTCTACAACGACCCGCGCGTGCTCACCCTCGACGAGCTACCCAAACGCTAGGGCCCCGGGGGGCCCTAGCGCCGATACAAGCGCTGCTAAGTAACCAGCGCCACCCCCATTAGCTACCCAAAAAAAGCCCCGCCGCACAGTGTGCAGCGGGGCTTTTTGCAACCGTTGGGGCCCTAATTGCTGGGCTTCGGAAGTTTTTTCTCGTCGGCGCGGTCGCTTTTGCGCTTCGGGAGCTGGTCGCTTTTCTGCTTAGCGCGGCCCAGGCGCACCCGATCGTCCGACGACATACCGGGCGACGACGCGTCGCGGCTCAAGGGGGCCCCGGAGGCGGCGGGCGTGGTGGTGGGCGCGGGCGGCGTGGCGGCGGGCGGCGCGGTTTGGGCCCGGGCGGCGGCCGCCAGGCCCAGCGTTAGGGCCCCGGCGAGCAGGAGGTTTTTCATAACGAAGGCTTAGCCCTTGGCTGTAAGCGTGATGTAGGGAATAATGCATTCCTCCAGCGAGATGCCGCCGTGCTGGAACGTGTCCTTGTAGTAGTTCACGTAGTAGTTGTAGTTGTTGGGGTAGGCGAAGAAATAGTCGCCGACGGTGAACACGTAGGCGGTGCTCACGTTCTCGCGGGGCAGGAAAATACGCTCCGGCTTGCGCACCACGTACACGTCGCGCGACTCCTCAAAGCCCAGGTTGCGGCCGTGCTTGTAGCGCAGGTTGGTGTTGGTGTTGCGGTCGCCCACAATCTTATAGGGGCGCTTGCAGCGGATGGTGCCGTGGTCGGTGGTGATGATGAGCTTGCCCTTCTTCTCGGCAATGACTTGCAGCATCTCGTACAGCGGCGAGTGCAGGAACCACGAGCGGGTGAGGCTGCGGTAGGCCGACTCGTCGGCCGCCAGCTCCCGGATCATGGCCATGTCGGTGCGGGCGTGCGAGAGCATGTCCACGAAATTGTACACGATGACGTTGCACTTGTAATTGTTGTGCAGGTTGCTCATCTTGCCTAGTAAGTCCTTACCTGCCTGCAAGTTGGTTACCTTGTGGTAGCTGTGGCGGTACTTCTGGTTGTTCTTCTGGAAGTTGATTTCCATGAACTCCGCCTCGTGCAGGTTCTTGCCCTCGTCGTCCTGGTCGTCCACCCACAGGTTGGGGTATTTTTTCTGGATTTCGCTCGGCATCATGCCCGAGAAGATGGCATTGCGCGCATAGGCCGTGGTGGTGGGCAGGATGGCGTAGTACATCTCCTCGCTGTCCACCGTAAACAGCTCGTTGATAATGGGTTCGAGCACCTTCCACTGGTCGTAGCGCAGGTTGTCGATCAGCACGAAGTACACGGGCGTGTCGCCGGTGGCCTTCAGCGTCGGAAACACGCGCTCCTTGAAGAGCTGGTGCGACATGAGGGGCGCGTCCTTGTCGTCGCCGTTCACCCAGTCCTCGTAGCTCTCGGTGATGAAGCGGCCGAAGTACGTGTTGGCCTCGTCCTTCTGCATGTTGAACACCTCGGCCATGCTCTTGCCCTCGGTTTCGTTAATTTCCAACTCCCAGTACACCAGCTTCTTGTACACATCGGCCCACTCGGCGGGCGAGAGGCGGTCGGAGAGTTGCATGCCCAGCTGACGGAAGTCGCGCTGGTAGCCCGAGTTGGTTCGCTCGGTCACAAGGCGCTTGTTATCAAGCACCTTTTTCACCGACAGCAGAATCTGGCTGGGGTTGACGGGCTTGATGAGGTAATCGGCGATTTTCGAGCCAATGGCCTCTTCCATAATGTGTTCCTCCTCGCTCTTGGTAATCATCACCACCGGTACGGTGGGGCGGATGGCCTTGATTTCGGTGAGGGTTTGCAGGCCGGTGAGGCCGGGCATGTTCTCGTCGAGGAACACCAGGTCGTAGGTTTTTTCCTGAATCTCCTCAATGGCGTCGGCCCCGCTGTTCACGGGGGTCACGTCGTAGCCCTTTTCTTTCAGGAATAAAATATGGGGCTTGAGCAGGTCAATTTCGTCGTCGGCCCAGAGAATGGTGGTTTGCATAGGTAAGTAGGAACTTGGGCGGGGGCCCTGGGGCCCGCCGCGGGTGTTGCCGCGCGCCGCAACAGCGGCCCGCAGGGAGGTAAACGGCAAACGCGCCGGAATAAGTACCCGGCGCGGCGCGCAATCGCTCAACAGTACCGAAAAACCGGCGGTTGGGTTGTTTCGTCCGGGCAGCCCCGCCCCTGATGCCCCCCAGGGGCGGGGCGGCGGGGGCCCCCAGGGGCGGCGGTTGGGCCCCGCGTCGTTCTTTTGTGGGGCCCAACGCGCCCGTTTTGCCTGTGAACAAGAAAAAGATTTTCAACGACCCGGTGTACGGGTTCGTCACCGTCCCCACCGAGCTGCTCTTCGACCTCATCGAACACCCCTACTTCCAGCGGCTGCGGCGCATTCAGCAGCTGGGGCTCACGGGGTTTGTGTACCCGGGGGCCCTGCACACGCGCTTCCACCACGCGCTGGGCGCCATGCACCTGATGCAGCTGGCCCTGCGCACGCTCAAAGACAAGGGCGTGGTGGTGTCGGCCGCCGAGGGCGAGGCCGCCCTGGCCGCCATCCTGCTCCACGACATCGGCCACGGGCCCCTATCGCACGCCCTGGAGACGGCCATTTTCCAGGATGTGCCCCACGAGCAGCTCTCCCTGTTTCTGATGCAGCGCCTTAACAAGGAGTTTGGCGGCAAGCTCGATTTGGCCATCGACATCTTTAAAGGCACCTACGACCGGCCGTTTTTCCACCAGCTCGTGAGCAGCCAGCTCGACATGGACCGGCTCGACTACCTCAACCGCGACTCCTTTTATACCGGCGTGGAGGAAGGCCGCCCGGGCGCCGACCGCCTCATCAAAATGCTGCGCGTGGTGGACGAACGTCTCGTGCTGGAGGAAAAAGCGGTGTACTCGGTGGAGAACTTTTTGGTGAGCCGGCGGCTGATGTACTGGCAGGTGTACTTGCACAAAACCGTGACCAGCGCCGAGCAAATGGTGATCCGCACGGTGCAGCGCGCCCGCGACCTCACCCGCCAGGGCGTGCCCGTGCCGGCCAACAGCTGCCTGGCCTACTTCCTGGGGCGGGCCGTGACGCTGGCCGATTTCGCCGCCGACCCCAAAATCCTGAGTCGCTTCGTGGACCTCGACGACTACGACATTTGGTCGGCGGTGAAGGGCTGGGCCAGCCACCCCGACGTGGTGCTCAGCTACCTGGCCAAGAGCCTGCTCAACCGCAACCTGCTGAAAATCGTGATTGCGCCCGTCCCGTTCGACGACGACTTCAAGCTCGGCATCCAGGAGCTCATCGCCG
This sequence comes from Hymenobacter nivis, assembly GCF_006439025.1. GTDB lineage: Bacteria > Bacteroidota > Bacteroidia > Cytophagales > Hymenobacteraceae > Hymenobacter > Hymenobacter nivis_A. The sequence goes on along the minus strand of NZ_RCYZ01000004.1, from coordinate 201,811 downwards.
AGCACTTCCGCCTGCCGCCCGCCGAGGCCGCCTTGCTCATGCTAGCCGGCCGCCTGAGCAACAGCGCCTACGACGCCCGCAGCCAGGAGCCCATCAACATCCTCACCAAAAAAGGCGAGGTGGTGAACGTAATGGACGCCTCCGACTTGCCCAACATCCGGGCCCTGAGCCAGCGGGTGGACAAGTTCTACATCTGCTACCCGAAGGAAATAATTTAAGGCGTTTGCGGTTAGTTATCAGCGGGGCAGCGGCCGCGGGGGCCCTGCGCTTGGCCGCCGCGGGGCCCCGGGCACGGCCGAGCTTAGGGCCCCACGGTGCCCACCTGCTGCGTTCTGCCCTGTTTAAAAGTCAAAAAAACCTACTTTTGCCCGCCTATGGAATTCACTGTTCAGCAAATTGCCGACGTAGTGGGGGGCCTGGTGGAAGGTGACGCCACCCGGCGCGTGGCCAGCCTGGCCAAAATCGACGAAGCCCAGGCCGGGGCCCTGGCTTTCCTTTCCAACCCCAAGTACGAGCCCTTTCTCTACAACAGCCAGGCCACGGCCGTGATGGTGAGCCCCGACCTGGTGCTGCGCCAGCCGGTGGCCGCCACCCTGGTGCGGGTGGCCGATCCCTACTCGGCCTTCACCAAGCTGCTCGAGTTTTATGCCCAGGCCACGCGCATGGGCAAGCGCGGCGTGGAGGAGCCCGCCTACCTGGCCGCCACGGCCACCGTGGGCCCCGGGCACTACCGCGGGGCCTTTTCCTACATCGGCGAAAACTGCCGGCTGGGGCCCAACGTGCTCGTGTTTCCGCACGCCTATATCGGCGACCGGGTCACGATTGGCGAGGGCAGCGTGATCCACGCCGGGGCCAAAATCTACGCCGATACGGTCATTGGCCGGTTCTGCGTCATCAAGGCGGGGGCCGTGGTGGGCACCGACGGTTTCGGCTTCGCCCCGCAGGCCGACGGCAGCTACCAGCCCATCCCCCAAATCGGCCACGTGGTGCTGGAAGACTACGTGAGCATCGGGGCCAACGCCGCCGTGGACTGCGCCACCATGGGCACCACGCGGGTGGGCGAGGGCACCAAAATCGACAACCTGGTGCAAATTGGCCACAACGTGGAAATTGGCCGCCACACCGTCATTGCGGGCCAAACGGGCATTTCGGGCTCCGCGAAAATCGGTAGTTTTTGCATTATCGGGGGGCAAGTGGGCATGGTGGGCCACATCACCGTGGCCGACCGCACCACCGTGGCCGCCCAGAGCGGCGTGCAGAAAGCGGTGCGCACCGAGGGCCAGGTGCTGCAAGGCCACCCGGCCTTCAACCTGCGCGACAGCCAGCGCGCCCGGGCCGTGTACCGCAACCTACCCGAAATCCTGCACCGCGTCGAGCGCCTCGAAAAGGCAGCAAACGCGCCGGAAAAGCCCTAGCTTTGCAGCCCCTCCGTTGGCGGCGGGCCGTGGCCGGGCGGTGAAGCTTTTATTGGCTTCCCCCTCCCGGCCACCGGCCACCGGCAACTGGCAACTACTAAGAATGAACGACAAGCAACACACCATCAAAGCGCCCGTGACGGTGCGCGGCATTGGGCTGCACACCGGCGTGGAGGCCACGATGACCTTCTGCCCCGCCCCCATCGGCCACGGCTACAAGTTTCAGCGCGTGGATTTGCCCGGCCAGCCCATCGTCGATGCCGACGTGGACAACGTGGTGGACCTCTCGCGGGGCACCACCATTGAGCAGAACGGGGCCCGCGTGAACACCGTGGAGCACACGCTGGCCGCCCTGGTGGGCCTGCAGCTCGACAACGTGCTCATCCAGCTCTCGGGCCCCGAGCCGCCCATCATGGATGGCTCGTCGGCCGAGTTCATCCACGCCCTGCAAGGCGTGGGCCTGGAGGAGCAGAACGCGCTGCGCAACTACTACGAAATCCCCGACACCATCCGGTACATGGACAACGCGCGGGGCGTGGAAATTGCCGCCCTGCCGCTCTCCGACTACCGCCTCACGGTAATGGTGGACTACAACTCGCCGGTGCTGGGCTCGCAGCACGCCACGCTGGCCGACATCGGGCAGTTTGCCAACGAGATTGCCAGCTCGCGTACGTTTTGCTTTCTGCACGAGCTGGAACATTTGTACAAATCCAACCTCATCAAGGGCGGTGACCTCAGCAACGCCATCGTGGTGGTGGACCGCGTGGTGGCCGACGAGGAGCTGAACGACTTGGCCAAAATGCTGGGCAAGCCCCGCGTGAGCGTTAAGAAGGAAGGCATCCTCAACAACGTGGACCTGCGCTACAAGAACGAGCCCGCCCGCCACAAGCTGCTCGACCTCGTGGGCGACCTTGCCCTGGTGGGCCGCCCGCTCAAGGGCCAGATTCTGGCCGCCCGGCCCGGCCACGCGGCCAACGTGGCCTTCGCCAAGAAGATCAAGAAGAAGATGTTGGAGGTAAAGTCCAACCCCGTGCCGGTGTACGACCCGGCCCGCGAGCCGGTGATGGACATCAACCGCATCATGCAGGTACTGCCCCACCGCTACCCGTTTCTGCTGCTGGATAAAGTGATTTACCTGGACTCGCAGATGGTGACGGCGGTGAAGAACATTACCATGAACGAGCAGTTCTTCCAAGGCCACTTCCCCGGCAACCCGGTGATGCCCGGCGTGTTGCAGGTGGAGGCCATGGCCCAAACCGGCGGCATCTTGGTGATGAACACCGTGCCCGACCCCGAAAACTACTGGCAGTACTTCCTGGGCATCGAAAACTGCCGCTTCCGCAAAAAGGTCATCCCCGGCGATACCATTATCTTCCACTGCTGGCTGCTGGCCCCGGTCAAGCGCGGCATTGCCAAAATGAAAGGCCAGGCCTTCGTAAACGGCAAGGTGGTGATGGACGCCGAGATGAGCGCCGCCATCGTGCGCAAGGAAAATACCTGAAGTCAGCCGTTAGCTGCTAGCGGAGGCCTTGAATTGACCTTTCGCTGTTAGCTCATTGCTGTTGATTACTCCAAAAAAGCTAACGGCTAACAGCTAGTAGCTAATAGCTCAAAAAATGATTTCACCCCTCGCCCACATCCACCCCGACGCCCGCCTGGCCCCAGGCGTTACCGTTGAGCCGTTTACGACCATTGCCGCAGACGTGGAGATTGGCGAAGGCACGTGGGTGGGCCCCAACGTCAGCATCATGGCCGGGGCCCGCATTGGGGCGCACTGCCAGATTTTTCCCGGCGCCGTGGTGTCGGCCATTCCGCAGGACCTGAAATTTGCCGGTGAGCACACCACCGCCCACGTGGGCGACTACACCGTGCTGCGCGAGTGCGTGACCGTGAACCGCGGCACCGTGGACCGCGGCCGCACCGTGGTGGGGGCCCACTGCCTGCTGCAAGCCTACGTGCACGTGGCCCACGACTGCGTGGTGGGCGACCACTGCGTAATTTCGAACGCCGTGCAGCTGGCCGGGCACGTGCAGGTGGGCGACTGGGCCATTTTGGGGGGCATGACGGCCATCCACCAGTTTGTGAGCGTGGGGGCCCACGCCTTCATCGGCGGCGGCTCGCTGGTGCGCAAAGACGTGCCGCCCTTCGTGAAGGCCGCCCGCGAGCCCCTCACCTACGCCGGCGTGAACTCGGTGGGCCTGCGCCGCCGCAACTTCTCGGAGCAGCAAATCCTGGAAATTCAGGACTTGTACCGCATTCTTTTTTTGGGCGGCCTGAACACCCAGGAAGCCCTCGACCGCATCGCGGCCGAAATACCCGCCTCGGCCGAGCGCGAGGTGGCCGTGGCGTTTGTGCGCGCCGCCAGCCGCGGCATCATCAAGGGCCCCGGCAAAAAAGGCCTCGACGAGGGTGCCGATTGAGCTAGCGGCCACCGGCCTGGGCAAGCGCTTCCAGCGCGACTGGGTGTACCGGGGCCTCACGCGCACCTTTGGGCCCGGCAGCGCCACGGCCGTGCTGGGGCCCAACGGCGCCGGCAAAAGCACGCTGCTCAACACTTTATCGGGCCAGCTGCTGCCCACCGAAGGTACCCTGGCCTACACGTTGGCCGGCCAGCCCCTGGCCGTGGAGGCCGTGCCCCGGCACTTGGCCTACGCCGCCCCCTACCTCGACCTGCTGGAGGAGCTGACCCTCACGGAGATGCTGCGCTTCCACACCCAGTTCAAGCCCCTGCGGCCGGGCGTTTCAATTGATGGCCTCATCGGCATTATGTACCTGGAGGGGGCCCGGCAGCGGCTGGTGCGCGAATTCTCGTCGGGCATGAAGCAGCGCCTCAAGCTGGGCCTGGCCCTGTACGCCGACGCACCGCTGCTGCTGCTGGACGAGCCCACCACCAACCTCGACGCCACCGGCGCGGCCTGGTTCCAGGAGCACGTGCGCGCCACCCGCGCTGGCCGCACCATCTTGCTCAGCTCCAACGTACCGGCCGAATACGCCTTCTGCGACGCGGAGCTGCGGGTGACGGATTTCCAGGGCCCCCAGCCGCGCTAGGCGGGCGGTATTTGCCAAAAGCTTGGTATTTTAGTTGGCCGCCGCGAGCGGTGATGGTGCTGCTTATGGCACCATTCTTAAAAAAACATTGCCCCGGGGGCCCCAAACCCGCTTTCCGGGAGAACTACGTTTTGCCGCGGCGCGTATCTTCGCCGCCGTTTCTGCCTTTATCATCCACCCTTATTTTATTCCGCCCCGGCCATGATTGACCACGACGACGACCTGGACGACGACTTGCTCGACGACGACGACACCCTCGATTCCTACGCCGCCAAGGGCGGCGCTAAGGCGTTGGGCAACCCCGAAGACCAACTTTCGGCCAAGTACGCCGACTACCTGATGTGGCTCGACACGGGTTCGAGCCACGACGAGGCCCTGGACTTGGCCGGCATGACCGAGGCCGAGCACGTAGCCGCCGAAAACGCCGACAATGCCGACAGCGCCGAGCGCAGCGGCTTTGGCTCGCTCGACGACGAGGACGACGATTTCGGCGACGACGAGGACGAGGACGAAGGCTTCAGCCCCCGCGGCCGCGGCGGCCGCAGCAGCTTCGACAGCGACGATTACTAGCCGGGCCCCCGGCCCACGAAAAAGCCCCGGCTGCACAGCGCAGCCGGGGCTTTTTCGTGGGCCGGGGGCCCTAAACCATCAATTACTTGGTGCCGAACACACGCTTGAGCAAGTCGGTGGTGCGGGCGGCGGGGTTGCGGCGAATTTTGGCTTCTTCCTGGGCCATGAGGATGAAAATACCGTCCACGGCCTTCTGGGTGGTGTAGGCCGAGAGGTCGGTTTGCACCGGCGTCATCAGCGGGATGCGGTTGTACTGGGTGGTCATTTTGGTGTAGGCCGCCTCGGCCCCCACCTGGCTGATGGCGGTGGTGATGTCGGGCTTGAACGCCGCCACGAGCTGCGCCTCCGTGGACTTGCGCAGGAACTGGGTGGCCGCGTCCGTCGAGCTGCTCGTGACCAGGCTCAGCGCATCGGTCAGGCTGATGTTGGCCAGGGCGGCCAGGAAGATGTCCTTGGCCTTGGGCGCGGCGGCCTCGGCGGCGCGGTTGAGCTGGGTTTCGAACGTCGACATTACCGTGCTCATGCCCGGCAAGCGGCCCAGCGTGCTCTTCATCAGCACCATATCTTCCGGAAACGGGATGTGGATGTCGTCGTTCGTGTTGAAGCCGTCCTTCTCCGAGGCGAAGGCCACGGCTTTGGTTACGCCTTTATTCAGCGCATCCTTAATGCCGGCGCTAGCCTCGGCTTCGGTGAGCGGGGCCACGGGGGCCGGGGCGGGCGTGGCGGCGGCCGCTGCTTTGGCCGCGGCAGCTTTGGTGGCAGCGGCCTTGGCAGCGGCGGTTTTCGCAGCGGCGGCCTTGGTGGCGGCTGCCTTGGCCGCGGCCGTTTTTGCAGCTGTGGCTTTGGCAGTAGTAGTTTTCTTGGTGGTCTGGGCCCAGGCGGCGGGGACGGCGGCTAGTATGCCAGCGGTTAGCAGCAGGGTGGCGAGGCGGGTAGACATGGCAATAAAAAAAAGCGCGGCGGGAAAACCCGGCAGCCGGTGTGGCTGTCGTAGAGGCGGCGCGGGCGCAAAGTGACGCAATTTTCCCGCCAAATTCATTTTTATCTTCCCCCACAGGGCCCCGCGCCCGCTCCTTCATGCTTCCTCCTGCTTCCCGCCCCGCCCCGCCCGACGTTGAAATCATGACCATTGGCGACGAGCTGCTCTACGGCCAAGTAATCGACACAAATTCGGCCTTCATGGGCCAGGAGCTGGCCAAAATCGGGCTGCGCGTGCGCCAAATTTCGTCGGTGTCCGACCGCGCCGACGAGATTGTGGGGGCCCTCGACCAGGCCCGGCAGCGGGCCCGGGTGGTGCTCATCACCGGCGGCCTGGGCCCCACCAAAGACGACCTGACCAAGCACGTGCTGGCCCGCTACTTCGGCAGCGAGCTGGTGATGGACGCGCCCACGCTGGCCCACGTCACCGAATTCTTTAAGCGCTACAACCGGCCCATGCTGGAGGTGAACCGCCAGCAGGCCCTGGTGCCGGCGGGCTGCCAGGTGCTGTTCAATGCCGTGGGCACGGCCCCGGGCATGTGGTTTGAGGACCAGGGCACGGTGTTCGTGAGCATGCCCGGTGTGCCCTTCGAGATGAAGAAGCTCATGACCGACCAAGTGCTGCCGCGCCTGCGCGAGCGGTTTGAAATTGCCCCCATCGAGCACGTGGTGGTGATGACCGTGGGCCTGGGCGAGTCGTATTTGGCCGAAAAAATTGCCGACTGGGAAGACGCCCTTCCGCCCAATATCAAGCTGGCCTACCTGCCCAGCCTGGGGGCCGTGCGCCTGCGCCTGACGGGCTCGGACGACGGCCAGCCCGACCTGCGCGGCCGAATGCTGGCCCTGCTGCCGGCCCTGCGCGAGCGGGTGGGGCCCTACATTTTTGCCGAAGAAGAAACCACGCTGGAGGCCGCCATCGGCCAATTGCTGCTGGCTCGGGGCCTCACGCTGGCCACGGCCGAGAGCTGCACTGGGGGCTTGGTGGCGCACCGCATCACGGGCGTACCGGGCAGCTCAGGCTACTTCCGCGGCAGCGTGGTGGCCTATCACAACGACCTTAAAATGAGCGAGCTGAACGTGCCTGCCGAAACCTTGGCTACAAGTGGTGCCGTGAGCGAAGCCACCGTGCAAGCCATGGCCGAGGGCGCCCGCCAGCGCCTGGGTGCCGACGTAGCTGTGGCTACCAGCGGCATTGCGGGCCCCGGCGGCGGCAGTGCCGGCAAGCCGGTGGGCACTATCTGCTTCGCCGTGGCCGACGCCCAGGGCACGGTGAGCCGACAGATCAGCTTCGACCGCGGCCGGGCCCTGAACATCACCTACACGGCGCAGTCGGTACTGGCGCTGTTGTGGCAACGGCTCACGGGCCAGGTGTAGGCACGCGGGCAGGTGCTATTTTTGACCATGCAAAACCCGTTCAACCATTGGCGCGCCGCCGGGGCCCGCCTGCTGTGCGCCGGGGCCCTGGCCCTGCCCGCGTGCACGCCGCCGTGCACCGGCAACATCGAGGCCACGGTACTCTACGCCAAGCCCCGGCCCGGCGGGGGCCGGCTCATCTACGCCGACGTGCTGAACCAGCCGGCGCTGGGCCACAAGCAAACCCTGCTCTGGCAGGGCAAGGAGTTCGGCACGTTCGGCCACGTGGTCATCATCAACGACCCGGCTAATAAGTACGCTTCGAACCGCAGCATCTGCTTCACCACCTACCGCCCGGCCCCAGCGGCGGCCGCGGCCGGCGATGAGCTGGGCGAGGAGCGCATTCCGCGGCTGGCCATCGACTAACGGCCGGCCCCCCCGCGCCGGGGGCGCGGGCTTTCTGGCTACCTTTGCGGCCTCCCTATCCCACCCATCCCTTACCCCAAAATACCCCCGCATCCTATGGCACGAGTGGAAATGACGATGCCCAAGATGGGCGAATCCATCATGGAAGGCACCGTCTTAAAATGGCTCAAGCAAGTCGGCGATGCCATCGAGCAAGACGAATCGGTGCTGGAAGTGGCTACCGATAAAGTAGATACCGAAGTACCCGCGACCCACGCCGGCACCCTGGCCGAAATCTTGGTGCAGGAAGGCCAAGTGGTGGCCGTGGGGGCCCCCATCGCCGTTATCGAAACCGAGGTGGGCGCAGCTGCCCCCAGCGCCCCGGCTCCGGCCGCCCAGCCCACGCCCGCTCAGCCGGCCCCGGCCAGCGCCAATGGCAGCGCCCCAGCCCCCGAAGTGCCCTACTTGCCCGAGCCCGACGACCCGCAGGCCGCCCAGGCCGCCGGCGGGGCCCCGCACCAGCCCGGCCGGTTCCTCTCGCCGCTTGTGCTCAGCATTGCCCGCGAAGAAGGCGTGAGCCTGAGCGCGTTGGACTACCTGCCCGGCACCGGCAAGGAGAACCGCATCACCAAAAAAGATATCCTCGACTACGTGGCGGCTGGCAAGCCCTCGCTGGTGCCGCAGGCCCCTACGGCCGCGCCACCGGCCCCGCTCGAACCTGAGCCCGTGCAGCGCCCTGCGGCCGCCGTTGCTCCCGCTCCTGCGCCGGCTCCCAGCGCCAGCGGCCCGGCCCCGGCGGCCAAGCCCGCGCCCAGCGTGAGCGGCGGCCAGGAGCTGATTGAGATGGACCGGATGCGCAAGATGATTGCCCAGCGCATGGTCGATTCGGTACGCATCGCCCCGCACGTTACTAGCTTCGTGGAGGCCGACGTGACGGAGCTGGTGAACTGGCGCAATAAGCACAAGGACGCTTACAAGAAGCGCGAGGGCGAAAACCTCACTTTCACGCCCCTCTTCATCCAGGCCGTGGCCCGCGCCATTCAGGACTTCCCGAACATCAACGTATCGGTGGACGGCGACTACATCATCAAGAAAAAGGATATCAACATCGGCATTGCCGTGGCCCTGCCCAGCGGCAATCTCATCGTACCGGTCATCCACAAAGCCGATCAGCTCAACCTCAATGGCCTGAGCAAGAAGGTAAACGACCTGGCCAACCGCGCCCGCACCAACAAGCTCACGCCCGCCGACCTTGAAGGCGGCACCTACACGCTCAGCAACGTGGGCTCTTTTGGTAACCTCATGGGCACGCCCATCATCATGCAGCCGCAGGTGGCCATTATGGCCGTGGGGGCCATCAAAAAGAAGCCGGCCGTGATTGAGACGCCCCAGGGCGACCTCATCGGCGTGCGCCAGTTTATGTTCTTGAGCCACAGCTACGACCACCGCGTGGTCGACGGCTCGCTCGGCGGCATGTTTGTGCGCAAAGTGGCCGACTATCTTGAGCAGTTCGACCCCAACACGACCATCTAACCAACGGCCCCGGGCCGCTGCGCCCGGGCCCCCTTGCCATGCAAAAAATCCTTGCCATTGGGTCCCTGGTGCTGGCGCTGGGCATCATCGCCTTCCTCTACCAACAGCTGAGCGCCGCCGAAACGGCCCTGAAAGTGGCCGACCAGCGCTTCGCCGACTGCCAGCAGGTCACCTTCCAGCTTCAGAACCAGCTGGCCCAGCAACAGAAGCAGGCCGGCACCCGCCTGTTGCCCCAGACCAAGCCCCCGCAGCAATAAGCGCTGCTTCGAAACCAATAGAAAAGGCCGCCGTCTCTCCAGACGGCGGCCTTTTCTATTGGCGCGCCGGGGCCCCATCTGGGTTGCTACCACTACGCTGGGTCCCCCTAGCTACTGTAGGTCGAGAGCGGAGTGGTACGAGTCCAGCATTTTTTTGCATTTTACCGGACTAGCTTTATTTACAGCTTTTGCACTGAGCAAAGGTGATACGCAGCAGGAACTGGCCAGGGTTTTTGGACTGGCGCGCCCGCCTCGCTGCTTACGCCCGGCGGGTGGCCCGCGGCGCAGCGAGGCCTCACCAGCACGGCAGCTCGGCTAATAGTTGCTTTATTAATTGAAAATGAACGCGTTTACTAACATTTTTTTAGATAATTATGCATTTGGTAGCGGAGAAATTTTTCAAATATTATTTTTTATTATTTCAATAATCATGAGTGAAGGACAATAATTTTAATTGATATATTTGCACACCCCGGCAAAGCTGAATTGTCACGCAATCGTTGGCTACTTTTTGCGTCGGGGCTCGTTTTTTTTCATTTTTCCCTCTTTCCCGCCACCCATGAAAAAAACTTACTTTTCTGCCGCCGTGGCCCTATTGGCCACCGCCAGCCTATGGGGCGCACCCGCCGGGGCCCAAAATTTGCCCACACCCAAGGGCAAAGTATCGGCTAGCCTGCTTGAACTGGCCAAACCCGCCGCTGCCGCCCGCGGCCTGGCCAAAACCTCGGCCAGCACTGGCTCGCCCCTCCAGGCCACCAACGCCGTGCAGGTGTACAACGGCTACGTGGTAGTGCAGGCCCTAGCCAACTCGCCCGATGCCAAGCAGTTGCTGGCCGACTTGCAAGCCAAGGGCCTGCGCCAGGGCACGGCCTACGGCGCGTTGGTCTCGGGCCTGTTTCCAGTGGATAAGCTGGCGACGCTGGAGAGCATCCCCTCTTTGCAACTCGTTCGGCCCGTGTATAAGCCGTCGCTGAACGTGGGCCGCACCACCAGCCAGGGCGACCGGGCCCTGCGGGCCGACGCGGCCCGCTCCAAGTACGGCCTGACTGGCAAGGGCGTGAAGGTGGGCATCCTCTCCGATAGCTACGACAACCTGGGCGGGGCCGCCGCCGGCGTGGCCAGCAACGACCTGCCCCGCGGCGGCGTGCAAGTGCTCGAAGACCTCCCCAGCGACGGCATTGACGAAGGCCGCGGCATGGCCGAAATCGTGCACGACGTGGCCCCCGGGGCCGCTATTGCCTTCCACACCGCCTTCCTGGGCCAGGCCGACTTTGCCCAGGGCATCGAAGACCTGCAAGCAGCTGGCTGCCAGACTATTGTGGACGACGTGGTTTACTTTGATGAGCCTTTTTTCCAGAACGGCATCATCGCGCAAGCGGCGCAAAAGGTGGTAGCGAAGGGCGCGTCCTACTTCTCCTCGGCCGGCAACCAGGCCCAGCAGTCGTACGAAGCGACGTTCCGTAACTCGAAAACCTCGGTGCCGGGCATCACGGGCGAGGCGCACAGCTTCGCGCCCGGCGACGTGCGGCAGAGCATCACCATCGCCCCAGGCGGCAGCTTGTCGCTGGCCTTGCAGTGGGACGACCCGGCATTTTCGGCCAGCGGCGTGCGCGGGGCCAAAAGCGACATGGACCTGTACCTGCTCTACAACGGCGTGCCCCTGTTCTCATCCATCGATAACAACATCGGCGGCGACCCATTCGAGTTCATCAGCGTCACCAACAACGGCACGGCCGCGGTGACCGTGGAAGCGGTAATCGTGAAATTTGACGGCCCTGACCCGACCCGCCTCAAGTACATCAACTTTGGCGACCGGCCCACGGCCCTGGAGTACGACACCCAAAGCTCGACCCTGGCGGGCCACGCCAACGCCCCGCAGGTGGTGGCCGTGGGAGCCGCCCCGTACTTCAACACGCCATTGTTCAACGCCAACACGCCGGTCCCGGTAGTAGAATCGTTCTCGTCGTTGGGCGGCACCCCGCTCTTGTTCAACGACTTGGGTCGGCGCCTGGGCCAGCCCATCACATCCAGCAAGCCCGAAGTGACGGGCCCCGACGGCGGCAACACCACCTTCTTCCCACCTTTTCCAGGCCAGGACTTTGAGAACGACGGCTTCCCCAACTTCTTCGGCACCAGCGCGGCGGCCCCCCACGTGGCGGCCGTGGCGGCGCTGATGCTGGAGGTTGACGACAACCTTGCACCCAAGGCCATCACGAAGTTTTTGCAGCAGTCAGCCATCGACATGGACAACCCGCTCACCGCGGGCTTCGATCGCGGCTTCGACTTCAAGACCGGCGTGGGATTTGTGCAGGCCGACGCCGCCATCCGCGACCTCATCAAGCAGAAGGTGATCAAGAAGATCAAGCAGTTACTGGTGGCCCTTTACCCCAACCCGTCCACGGGCCGTGTGAGCTTCCAAGTGGTGGCCGACGACCAGCAGGCCATCGTGCTGACGGTGCTTAACCAGATGGGCAAGGAGGTATTCCGCAGCGAGGGCACCTCGCAGCTCGAAGCCACCAAGGACTTCAGCAACCTGCCCAAGGGCTTGTACATCACCAAAGTACAGACCGGCACCGACGTTAAAACCCAGTCGCTGCTGATCCAATAGCCGCGGCGCTGGGGGCCCCGGGGCCCCGCCGCAAGGCCACAAAAAAAGCCGTTCTCCCAGCTGGGAGAACGGCTTTTTTTGTGGTGGGCAAGTGTGGCTACAGGGCCCCCAGGCTTTGCTCCAGGGCCCCTATTTTGGCTTCGGCGTCGGCCAGCTTTTGGCGTTCGCGCTCCAGTACGTCGGGCTTGGCGTTGGCCGCGAATTTCTCGTTGCCCAACTTTTTCTGCACCGATTCGCGGAAACCCTGGGCGTAGGCCAGCTCCTTTTCGAGGCGGGCGCGCTCGGCGGCCACGTCGATCTGGCCTTCGAGCGGAATGAAAAACTCGCTGCTGCCCTGCACGAAGCTCACCGCCGCGGCCGGGCCGGCGTCGGCAAACGTTAGCGCTTCTAGGTTGCCGAGCTTGCGTAGCACGCCCTCGTAGGCAGTGAACAGGGCAGGCTCGTCGGTTTTGATGACCAGGGCCAGGGGCTTGTTGGGGCCCAGGCTTTTCTGGTTGCGCACGGCGCGAATGCCGGCCACCACGGCCAGGGCCTTGTCCATGTCACTCAGCAGCAAGGCGCTGTCGGCGGGCGGGGTGGGCTTGGGCCAGTGCGCCACCGTCACGTACTCGCGGGGGCCCCGGTCGGCCAGCTCGTGCCACAGTTCCTCCGTGATAAAGGGCATGAACGGGTGCAGCAGCTTAAGCAGCGTTTCGAAGTAGGCGGTGGTGTGGCGCAGGGTTTCGGCGTCGATGGGCTGCTGGTAGGCAGGCTTGACCATTTCCAGGTACTGGGCGCAGAAGTCGTCCCAGACCAGCTTGTACACGGCCAGCAGCGCGTCCGAAATGCGGAACTTCTCGAAGTGGTCGTCGATTTCGGCCGTGGCCGCCGCCAGCCGGGCCCCAAACCAGGCCACGGGCTTGTCGTGGGCGAAGGGCAAGGCCGCGTCGGGGGCCCAGCCCTTCACCAGCCGGAAGGCGTTCCAGAGCTTGTTGGCAAAGTTGCGGCCCTGCTCCACCAGCTTCTCGTCGTAGAGCAGGTCGTTGCCGGCGGGGGCCGAAAACAGCATCCCCGTCCGCACGCCGTCGGCCCCAAACTGCGCGATGAGGTCGAGCGGGTCGGGCGAGTTGCCGAGCTGCTTGCTCATCTTGCGGCCCTGGGTGTCGCGCACGATGCCGGTCAGGTACACGTTGCGGAACGGCACTTCCTGGCGGAATTCCAGGCCAGCCATGATCATCCGCGCCACCCAGAAAAATAGGATGTCGGGGCCCGTCACCAGGTCGTTGGTGGGGTAGAAATAGTTGACGTCGGCGTTGTCCGGATCTTCAAACCCGTCGAACACCGAGATGGGCCACAGCCACGACGAGAACCACGTATCGAGCACATCTTCGTCTTGGCGCAAGTCGCTTATTTCCAGCGCAACGTTACCGCTTTGCTCACGCGCCAGTTCAAGTGCCTCAGCGGCCGAGAGGGCCACCACAAACGAGCCGTCGGGCAGGTAGTACGCGGGAATTTGCTGGCCCCACCAGAGCTGGCGCGAGATGCACCAGTCGCGCACGTTTTCCATCCATACCCGGTAGGTGTTTTTGAACTTGGCGGGGTGCAGGCGCACCGTGTCGTTCTCCACCACCTCCAGCGCGGGCTTGGCCATGTGCTCCATTTTCAGGAACCACTGCATGCTGAGCTTGGGCTCGATCACGGCCTTGGTGCGCTCCGAGGTTTGCACGATGCTGGCGTACTCCTCGGTTTTCACGAGCAGGCCGGCTTCGCCCAAGTCCTTCACAATGTTGCGGCGGGCCGCAAACCGGTCCTGGCCCACGTACAGCTCGGCCTTCTCGTTGAGCGTGCCGTTGTCGTTGAGGATGTCGATGGTGGGCAGGTTGTGCTTCTGGCCCAGGTTGTAATCGTTCAGGTCGTGGGCCGGCGTCACCTTCAGGGCCCCGGTGCCGAAGTCCGTCAGCACGTACTCGTCCTGGATGATGGGCACGTCGCGGCCCAGCAGCGGGATGCGCACGCGCTGCCCGGCCAGGTCGGCGTAGCGCTCGTCGGTCGGGTTCACGGCCACGGCCACGTCGGCCATAATGGTTTCGGGGCGCGAGGTGGCCACTGTCAAGAAGCGGCCGGGCTGGCCCACCACCTCGTAGTTGAGGTAGTACATCTTGGCCATCACGTCCTTCGGAATCACTTCCTCGTCCGAAATGGCGGTGCCGCCCAGCGGGTCCCAGTTCACCATGCGCACGCCGCGGTAAATCAAGCCCTTGCGGTACAAGTCCACGAACACGCGCAGCACGGCTTCGGTCAGCTTGGGCTCCATCGTGAAACGCGTGCGGTCCCAATCGCACGAGGCGCCCAGCTGCTTGAGCTGCTCCAAGATGATGCCGCCGTACTTCTCCTTCCAGGCAAACGCGTGCTCCAAAAAGGCTTCGCGGGTCAGGTCCTTCTTCTCAATGCCTTGCTCCTTCAGCAGGGCCACCACCTTGGCCTCGGTGGCAATGCTGGCGTGGTCGGTGCCGGGCACCCAGCAGGCTTCCTTGCCCTGCATGCGGGCGCGGCGCACCAGCACGTCCTGGATGGTGTTGTTCAGCATGTGCCCCATGTGCAGCACGCCCGTCACGTTCGGCGGCGGGATGACCACCGTGTAGGGCGTCTTTTTGGGGTTGGCACTGGCCTTGAAAAAGCCCTGCTCCTGCCACCGCTGGTACCATTTGGCTTCAACGTCGGCGGGCGAGTACGTGGTTTTGATGGGGTTCATCGGTAAGGGGTATTTCGGCAAAGGTACGTTTTAGGGACCCAGGGCGAGCGTGGGTCGGGGCGCAGCCAGTTTCCAATTGGGCCCGCGCGGGGCACAAAAAAGCCGCTCCCGGCGAGGCAGCGGCTGATTCGGTTTGGGCCGGGGGCCCCGGCGCGCTACGCGGCCAGGTGCAGCCAGGCTTTCTTTTCGAGCAGCCGCTCGCGGGTTTCGCGCAGGTCGGGGTCGTCCACGCAGCAGTCGACGGGGCACACAGCGGCGCACTGCGGCTCCTCGTGGAAGCCGACGCACTCGGTGCACTTGTCCGACACGATGTAGTAGTACTCGTCCGACACCGGCGTTTGGGGCGCCACGCCCGATACGGTGGCGCCGTCGGCGGTTTCAACTTGCTTCAGGGTGGTGCCGTCGGCCCAGCGCCACTGCGCGCCGCCTTCGTAGATGGCGTTGTTGGGGCATTCCGGTTCGCAGGCACCGCAGTTGATGCACTCGTCGGTTATCATGATGGCCATGGGGCGTCGCGGGTCAATTAGAAGGAAAGGAAACCAAAAGGGAACGGGGCGCTTTACGTAAAAGCGGGGCCCCCGGCCGTGCGGCCGGGCCCACAAATTTACGCACCACGCGCCGCTTTCCCGCGCCGCGCCCCAATTTTACGGCTTCTTCGCCGCTCTCTTTTCGCATGAACCACTCCGAACGCCTGGCCGCTTTTGTGGCCCTGGGCCACCGCCTCGCTGCCCTCTCCCCCGACGAGCTCACCGACCTGGCCGCCCGCGCCCGCAACCAAAACCCCTGGTTCGACCGGCCCAACGTGGCCGCCGCCATCGCCGGCATCACCCACATGCTGGAGCCTGGGGCCCTGGCCCAGTGGGCCGCCCGCTACCCGCCCGAGCCCACCGCTGTGCGCCAGGTGGGCGTGGTGATGGCCGGCAACATCCCGCTGGTGGGCTTCCACGACGCGCTGTGCGTGCTGCTGAGCGGCCACGTGCTCCTGGCCAAGCTCAGCGCGTCCGACACGTTTTTGATGACGTGGATCTTGCATGAACTTTCCCAAATTGAGACAAGATTTACCAAATTAGTCCAAATTGTTCCCCGCTTGAACGCGGCCGATGCCTTTATTGCCACGGGTTCGGATAATACTTCCCGGTATTTCGAATTCTATTTTGGCAAAAAACCCAACCTAATCCGGCGCAACCGCACGAGCGTAGCCGTGCTTACGGGCCGCGAAACTGACGCCGAGTTGGCCTATTTGGGCCCCGACATCTTCCAATACTACGGCCTGGGCTGCCGCAACGTGAGCAAGCTCTACGTGCCTGAAAACTACGATTTTACGCCTCTGCTCGATGCCCTGCAGATTTGCAGCGGCGTGCTGAACCACCACAAGTACCAGAACAACTACGATTATAACAAGAGCATTTTGCTCGTCAATGCCGTACCGCACTTCGACGCTGGTTTCCTGCTGGTTACCCCCAACACCACGTTGGTGTCGCCCATCTCGGTTTTGCACTATAACGAGTATTCTCAGGAAATCGACTTGGTGGACCAGCTCACCGACGTAGCCCCGCGCATTCAGTGCGTAGTATCGGCCGGCGGGCGTTGGGCTGGCAGCGTGCCGTTTGGCCGGGCCCAGCAGCCGGGCGTGGCCGACTATGCTGACGGCGTGGACACAATGGCCTTCCTGGCGACGGAATTGCAGTGAGTGGGGCATTGAGCTGGCCAATTGGCTAGCTGTTTCCACTTTAAGACCCGCCGCCATGTCACTCGCACCCATTCAGGCCCCCGAGTTATTCGCGCGAATGCGTTTTGCCGACGCCGACGTTTTGACCACCGCAGCCGAGCGCTGCCGCCGCGCCACTGAAGCCGCCCGCGCTGCCGTTCTCGGCAGCACCTACCGTGGCAAGCTTGCCGTGTGCTTCCGTACCGCCGACGGGGCCCTGCACCGCCTCAAAACCTGCGTGTGGGCCGTCGACGACGACTACCTGGTGTTGCAAACCGGCCCCGCCCTGCCCCTGCGGGCCGTGCTGCGCGTAGAGTTCTGCCAGGATTAGCGCGCCGCTGGGCCGGCCGGATGCCCAACGCTGAACGGCGCACCGACGACTGCCCGCCACAAAAAGAGGGCCCCCGCGAACAGTATTGTTCGCGGGGGCCCTCTTTTTGTGGCGATTGTGCCAGGGGGCTACACCAGCCGTTGCAGGGTGCGCTCGATCATGGCGTCGACCACAGCCCCGGCATCGGCGGCAAACTCACCGGTGGCGCGGTTGGCCACGATGGCGTTCAGGCTGAGCACCTGGTGGCCCAGTAGGCGGCCCAGGGCGTAGTAGCCGGCCGTTTCCATCTCGAAATTGGTGAGGCGGAACTCGCCTTCGCCGCTCTCGTGGTGGAAGGTACGCAGGCGCTCGAGGTAGTCGGGGGGCGTCACGTCGAGGCGCAGGCGGCGGCCCTGGGGCCCATAAAAGCCGGGGCAAGTAACGGTGTTGCCCACGATGGCCCCGGCCCCGAGCTGCTCGCGCAGCAGGTCGTCGCCGCGCACCACGTAGGGCTTAAAGGGCAGGCCCAGCGTGGTTTGCAGGGCGGTGCCCACTTGGGTTTCGAGGCCGGTTTCCACCAGGGGGTAAAATTGCATGAGCGAATCGAGGCCCACGGCGTGCTCGGTGGCCAGCACCGCGCCGATGGGCACGTCGGGCTGCAAGCTGCCGCTGGTGCCCAGGCGCACAATGCGCAGGCGCAGCTGCTCCTCCACGGGCCGCACCGTGCGCGACATGAAGTCGATGTTTACCAGCGCATCCAGCTCGTTCATCACGATGTCGATGTTGTCGGTGCCCATGCCCGTGCTTAGCACCGTGAAGCGCTTGCCCTTGTAGTAGCCCACGTGGGTCACAAATTCGCGGTGCGTGCCCTCAAACTCGATGGAATCGAAGTGCCGGCTCACCTGCGCCACCCGGGCGGGGTCGCCCACGGTAAGGATGGTGTCGGAAATATGGTCGGGCAGCAGGTTCAGGTGGTAGATGCTGCCGTCGGGGTTGAGGATGAGTTCGGCGTTGGAAATCATGGTTTCGGGGAAGGAAGTGTTTCGGGAAGCGTAGAATAAGCAACGGATCGGCTGTACCGCCAAGCGGTGCTTGGCCTTGCACGTGCTGCCTTTGGGGCCCTGGCGCAAGGCCAAGCGCCGTTTGGCGGTACGGCCAACCCGCTTATCAAGAATTGCGCTAGCCCTTATACGAGGCCAGGCCCTGGGCCGGCTGGTAATTGTTGCTGGCCTTGGGGTAGGCCCCGGTACCGTCGTAGGGGCGCTTGGCGGGGTGCGCAGCGCAGGCCTCAGAACAGGCTCCTTGCAGGGCGTCGCCGCAACTTTCGCACTGGGCCACGTGGGCGTTGCAGAGCGGGTTGGCGCAGTTGATGAGCCGGGCCGAGGGCTCGCGGCAGGCGCAGCAGCGCGAAATCACCCGCGGGTTCACGCGGTTTACATCCACGGCCACGCGGTTGTCGAACACGTAGCACTGGCCATCGAAATCCTCGCCTCCGGCCTCGAGGCCGTACTTGATGATGCCGCCGTGCAGCTGGTACACGTTCTCGAAGCCCTGCTCCAGCAGGTAAGCGCTGGCTTTCTCGCACTTCACGCCGCCGGTGCAGTAGGTCAGGATTTTCTTGTCTTTAAACTGCTGGAGCTGCTCGACGCGGGCCGGGAAGTCGCGGAAGTTCTCCATATCCAGCGTCACGGCGTTGCGGAAGCGGCCCAGGTTGTACTCGTAGTCCGAGCGCACGTCCACCACCACCACGTCGTCGTCGTCCTTCAGGGCTCTGAATTCTTCGGGCGAGAGGTACTGGCCGGTTTTTTCCTGGGGCTTAAGGTGGGCCAGGCTGCTGTGCACAATTTCGGGCTTCACGCGCACGTGCAGCTTTTGAAACGCGTGCTGGTCGGCCATGTCCACCTTGAACTCCAGGGCCCCAAACCGCGGGTCGGCCTTCACCGCCGCCATGTAGGCCGCGCAGCTAGCCGCCGGGCCCGATACGGTGCCGTTCAGCCCCTCGGCGGCCACAATGATGCGCCCGCGCAAATCCAGCGCCACGCACAGCCGGTGGTGCTCGTCGCGGAACTGCGCCGGGTCTTCGATGGGCGCGTAGCAGTAGTAAAGCAGAACTTGGTAATCCATAGCGAAGCAGTTAGGTAACGCCCGGGGCCCCTAGCCCGGGACGGCCAAGCCGGGGCCCCGGGCCTGAATTAGACTTTTACCGCCGGGTTGCCGAACACGGTTTGGCCCTTGGGCACGTCGGCCACCACCACCGAGCCGGCCCCCACGCGGGCCTTCTCGCCGATGGTGACGCCGGCCACCACCACGGCCCCGGCCCCCACAAAGGCCAGCTCACCCACCGTGGCGCCGGCCCCGAGCAGGGCCCCGCTGCCGAGCTGGGCGTAGTCGCCCACCGTGGCGCGGGCCTCCACCACGGCGTTGCCGTTGATCAGGCAGCCATTGCCGAGCGTGGCCAGGGCGGCTACTACCGCGTTGGGGCCCACGTAGTTGCCGTGGCCCAGGGTAGCGTGGGCCGATACGCTGGCCCGCTGGTGGATGGCGTTCACGGGTACGGCTTCGTACTCTTGGCGCAGCATTTGGGTGAGGCTGCGGCGGCTGGCCGCGTCGTCGGTGGCCACGAACACTTCGCACTTTTTGCCGAGCAGCTTCAGCAGGTCGGGGTCGTCGGTGCCGCCCATTACGGGCACTTCCAGCAGCTCGCCCTTTTGCAGCTTGGGGTCGTCGTCGAGCAAGCAGTACACCACCAGGTCGTTGGAAAGAAAGGCGTCGAGGGCAGCCGTGCCCACGGCTTGCGCGCCGAGGATGATAACGGGGTTTTCCATGAATAGCGTTGAGCGAGATAAGCGGCCAGAACAACCCAAACCCGGGCTTGGTTTCGCCGCCGCAAAGCGCAAAGTTACGCCACCGGGCCCGGGGGCCGGGCCGGGGCCACCCCATCTGGGGCCCCCAGGCCCAGGCGGCGCAAGGCGGCAGCGGCGTAATCGTTTTGCAGCAGCAGCAGCACCCAGAAGGGCAGCAGCACGCTGCGGTAGCGGCTGAGGGTGCCCAGGTTGGGCGTGCTCAGGCCCATGAGAATGGCCAGCACCAGGCAGTAGCCCAGCAGCACCAGGCCCAGCGCGAAGGGCAGCCGCCCGCCCCGCCCCCGCGCCAGGGCCCCCAGCGCCAGGGCCCCCAGCACCAGCAGCAGGCCGTTTTCGAGGCCCGCCGCCACGTACTGCGGCTCGGCCGACTCGCCCAGCCAGGGCCGGGTGAAGGTGTTCCAGGCCGCCTGCGGGGCGTGGGCCAGGAAGCTCGCGGCCGTGGGCCGCAGGTCGGCGTACTCGAAGTGCGGCCGGCCCGCCGATACCATCAGGTCGTGGTCGTAGATGCGCAGCACCTGGCTCGTGAATTTATTGAGCCGAAACAGCCCCCCGAGGGCGGGGGCCCCGGCGGCCCCCACCGCCACCACGGCCCCCAGCACCAGCACCTGCGCCAGCCGCCCGCCGGCCCACCCGCGCCGCGGCAGGGCCCGCACCAGCGCCAGGGCCAGCAGGCTGCCCAGCAGCGGCACCGCAAAAAAGTAGCGCATCTTGAAGCAGAGCAGCGCCAGCCCCAGCCCCAGGGCCCCCCGGGCCCACCCGCGCGGCCACGGCGCCCCGGCCCCGGGCGGGGCGTACAGCGCCGCCAGCACCAGCGCCACCAGCCAGGCCCCGCTGGCCAGCAAGGCGGCTTCCTTGTTGAGGCCGGCCGCCCAATACCCCACCGAGGGCCACAGCACCAGCCCCACCAGCCCCGCCCCGGCCGGCGTGCCAGGCAGCCGGGCCGCCAGCGCCCGGGCCAGCAGCCAGCACCCCACGAAGCTGAACAAGCTCAGGTACACGGCGTTCAGGCCCGCTACCCCCAGCGAGGCCAGGTTCAGCACGGCCAGCAGCTTGGCCAGAAACAGCGTGTTCGACATGCCGTAGTACACCGCGCTTTCGCCGGCAAACTGCACAGTGTCGCCGGCCAGTGAGTGCAGGCCCGCGGCCGGCGCGGCCCACAGCTGGGCCGTAAGCAGCTGGCCCAAGTGCTGCACGTAGGCCCCGTCGCTCACGGGGTGGCCGTCGCGCAGGGCCCCCACCAGCAGGCGGCCGGCCAGCCCCACCACCAGGGCCCCGCGCCAGGCCGGGCCCAGGCGCTGCCACTCGCGGCGCAGCCACGGCAGCAGCACGGCCAGCAGGGCCCCGTTCAGGGCAAGTGCCAGGGCCAGCTTCATCGAGCGATGCGCAGCTGCGGCCCTTGCACCAGGCGGCTGCCAATGGCGCAGTGCAAGCAGCGGCGCGGGTCGCAGTAGCTTTTGTGCAGCGCCAGCAGGCCCTGCGAGTCGGCGGCGGTGCGGTGGCCGAAGCCCAGGGCCGCGTACAGGTCGGTGTATTGGTTGTGCTCGGCGGGCAGCTCCGTAAGCAGGGCCACGCTGCTCTCCACCAAGGCCGGCTGGCCCACCGAGCGGGCATATGCCACGCGCAGGGGCACCACCACGTTAGTAATCAGCAGGTCGATGCTGCCCTTGCCCAGGTCGGGCACCTTGCCCGGCCGGCCGGGGCGAAAGTGCGCCCGCCAGTAGGCTGGCGCGGGGGCCCTAAAAAACTCGGCCAGCGCCGACACGCTCTGGGCCGTGAGCAGGGCGTCGAACAGGGCAGGGCGGGCGTGCAGCAAGCCGGCCAACTGGCCCAGGCGCACGGGCGGGAAGTTAGCGGGCCGCAGGCGCAGGTAGTTCCACTCGTGCACGGCCAAGGCGGGGGCCCCCAGGTCGTACTTGTGGCGCAGAAATTCGTACTCCCGCCGCAAGTTTTGGATGTAGGCATCGGCCGCCGTCTCGTCGTTTTCCGCCAAAAACCCGGCCTGCCCAAACAGCAGGGCTTCTAGCTGGCGCTGGTCGTGGCGGTGGCGGCGCAGCACGGCCAGCGGCACGGCCTTGGCGAGGCGGGCCAGCGGCTCGCTGTTTTTCTGGAAGCCAAAAGCCGCCATCAGGGCGTGGTAGGCGGTGGCTTCCCAGTCGTGGCCCAGGCGCTCGTGCAGCCCGGCCACGGCGTCGGCCTTGGCCTCCACGCGCTCCAGCAAGGCCCGTTCGGCCATCATGATTTTAGTGATTTCGGGCACCTGGCCCAGCAGCGGGGCGCAGGGCAGCGAGGCGGCCGCCGGGGCGTCGGCCAGGGCTTGGTAGCGGGCCAGCAGCTCGGGGCCCAGCCGGGGCCCCAGGGCCAGTACCGGAATGCGGCTGCCGTTGGTGCGGGCCACTTCGGCGTCGTGGGTGTGCACCACGTGCAGCACCACTTGGTCGTACTTGGCGTCCACTTGGTGGTTGTGGCGCTGCCAATCCGAGGCCCGCAGATGGATTTCTACCGCGCCGTTCCACTCCACGTCGCCCAGGCGCAGGCGGGCGTTCAGGAAGTCGGGGCCCGCGTCGGCGTTGCGGTGGCCGGGCTTCAGCACCTGGATTTCCTCGCCCCCGGCCGTGCGCAAATCGGCCTTGTCGAAGTACTGGTGCTGCCAAACGTAGTGGATAAAATCTTCGCGCATGAAGCAAAATTAGTTGTCAGTTGCTCGTTATGAGTTGTTAGGAAAAGCACAGCTTCTCTCGTCCATAAATAAAAGCGGCCCGCCTCTTTCGAAACGGGCCGCTACGGGTCGTTGGTCTGGCAACTAACAACGAATAACTGATAATTAACCTACCGCAGGTCTACCACTTTCACGCCTTTGTGCTCGGCCTTATCGAAGGCGAAGGTGCTGGGCGTGAGGGGCGGGTTGGGGCGGAAGTTCTTGATGTTGAACGTGTATTGGTTGCCGTTCTTCTTGAACATCTGCCAGCTTTTCACGGTCTGGTCCTTCTTGCGCACCTTCAGGCGCACTTTAATTACCTCATTGGTGCGGTTTTCGGGGGTCAGCTCAATCACGTCCACGGCCTCGCCGCCGTCCTGGGCTTGCTGCACGTAGGCGTACTTGTAGCCCTTTTTGTACATGGTATAAATCTGCGAAGGCGACATGTCCTGGCTGTCGGCGTCGGCGTCAGCAATGTTTACCTCGTTCTCGTTCTTGAGGTAGGTCCAAGTGGTTTTGCCATCGTTGATGACTTCCTGGCCGTTCATTTTGAGGTGGAACTTCTTGCCGCTCACCACGATGTCGCCGCTCATGTTCTGCTTCACCTTGGCCGACGGGTTTTCCAGGGTTTGGGTGAAGTTGGCTCCGAAGGCATTCAGGGCCTGGTACTTAGCGCTCATGGCATCCAGGATTTTACCAGCTTTGGGGTCTTGCTGGGCCGCGGCGGGCAGGGCCAGCGTGGCGGCCAGGGCCAGCAGCGAAAACGATTTGGTCATCATATCAATAAATAGAAAAGCGGGCGTTGGGGCCCCATAAGGCCTGATACGCAACCCCTAATCAAAAGGCCGGCCAGAATAGCTTTTCTGAAGAAAAACTGTACTAGCCGGCCATTAAAAGCGTCCTGGGGGCCCTACTTGGGCATTGAATTCAGCAGTTGCTCCAATTGGTACTCATCGGGAATGAGCACGTCGCGGGCCTTGCTGCCCTCGAAGGGCCCCACGATGCCGGCGTGCTGGAGCTGGTCGATGAGGCGGCCGGCGCGGTTGTAGCCCAGCTTGAGCTTGCGCTGGAGCAGGCTGGTGCTGCCCTGCTGGTGCAGCACGATGCAGCGGGCGGCTTCCTCGAACATGGTGTCGCGCTCGGCGGGGTCGCCGGCGTCCTGGCCGCTGCCATCGTCGCCCTCAGCCCCGGCCACTTCGGGCAGCAGGTAGGCATCGGAGTAGCCCTGCTGCTCGCTGATGAAGTCGCACACGCGGTCCACTTCGGGCGTGTCGATAAAGGCGCACTGCACCCGGATCAGGTCCGAGCCGGCCGAGAACAGCATGTCACCCTGCCCGATGAGCTGGTCGGCGCCCCCAGTGTCGAGGATGGTGCGCGAGTCGATTTTGCTGGTCACCTTGAAGGAAATCCGGCAGGGGAAGTTGGCCTTGATGATGCCCGTAATCACGTTCACCGAGGGGCGCTGGGTAGCTACGATGAGGTGGATGCCGATGGCGCGGGCCAGCTGGGCCAGGCGCGCAATGGGCGTTTCCACCTCCTTACCGGCCGTCATCATCAGGTCAGCCAGCTCATCAATAACGAGCACAATGAAGGGCAGGTAGCGGTGGCCCTTCTTGGGGTTGAGCTTGCGCAGCACGAACTTGGCGTTGTACTCCTTCAGGTTGCGGCAGCCGGCTTCCTTGAGCAGGTCGTAGCGGCGGTCCATCTCCATGCACAGCGAATTGAGCGTGTGCACCACCTTCTTGGTGTCGGTGATGATGGGCTCGTCCGTGTCGGGCAGCTTGGCTAGGTAGTGGCGCTCGATCTTGTTGAAGATGCTCAGCTCCACCTTCTTGGGGTCCACGAGCACAAACTTGAGCTGGGCCGGGTGGCGCTTGTAGAGCAGCGAGGCCAGAATCACGTTCAGGCCCACCGACTTGCCCTGGCCCGTCGCGCCCGCCATCAGCAGGTGCGGCATCTTGGCCAAATCGGCCACGAAAACCTCATTAGTGATGGTGCGGCCGAAGGCAATCGGCAGGTCCATTTCCGTGCGGGCAAACTTCTCGCTGCCCAGCACCGAGCGGATGCTCACCATCTCCTTCTTGGCGTTGGGCACCTCGATGCCGATGGTGCCCTTACCTGGAATGGGCGCGATGATGCGGATGCCCAGCGCAGCCAGGCTCAAGGCGATGTCGTCCTCCAGGCTCTTGATTTTGCTGATGCGCACCCCCGCCTCGGGAACAATCTCATACAACGTAACCGTAGGCCCGATGGTGGCCTTGATGCTGGCGATGGTGATGCCGTAGTGCCCCAGCGTCTCCACGATGCGGTCTTTGTTGGCCTCCAGCTCCTGCTGGGTCACCTGGGCCTTGGCTACGCCGTAGTCGGTGAGCAGCTCCAGCGTCGGATATTGGTAGCGCGAGAGGTCCAGCGTCGGGTCGTAGTTCACGTCCGGCATCGCGTCCGCATCCTCCACCTCGTCGGCCACAGCCGCAATGGCGGCCCCGGCGTTGGGGTCCAGGTCATCGCGGCTGGGCACCGTAATTTCCAGGTTGGTGCTGGGAGCCTGGGGCTTGGGGCTGGGGGCTGGGGGCCCATCGGCCAGGTCGGCCAGCGAAAGCGGCGTAGGCACCGTGGCCACCACGGGGGCCCCGGGCGCCACAAACGCCACCTCGGGCTCGGGCTCCGGCATTTCTACCGAAAACGACGGGCCGCTTGCCACGGCCAGCGGCACTGCGGCGGCCGCGGCCGCGCCAGTAGCGACCGCCGGAGCCACGGCTAGCGCCACGGCTGGGGCCCCAATCCCAGCCACGGCCAGCGGGCCAGCCACGCTCAGGGCGGGGCCGGGGCTGGGCTGCGGCGCGGGCTCATACTCGACCGGGGCAGAGGCCCCAGCGGCAGCGTATTCGTCCTCAGTTTCCTCCGCGGCGAAGGCCGGGGCCAGTGGCGCGGGGGCCCTGGGGGTGGGCTTGGGGGCGAGCGGACGGGCCTGGGCAGCGGCGGCAGCGGCTTCCTCGGCTTCGATTTCGGCGGTCAGCTCAGCGTCTTCGTCGGCCTCGGCCCGGGCGGCCGAGCGGCCGAAATTGAAGGGCAACGTGGTGATGTTAAAGAAGAACACCACGAACGAAATCAGCACAAAAGCCAGCAGCAGCACCGTGCCCCAACCGATGAGGCTGCTTAGCCACGAGGCCGTTTCGAAGCCCACGCCGCCGCACAAAAAGTCAAGGCGGTGGGCCAGGGCCGGGTCAGCGCCCGGCGCGGGGGCCCCCAGGGCCACCACTACGTAGCCGAGCAGCGTGCTCAGCCAGGCCATCGTGAACAGGCCCAGGGCCAGCACGTAGCTCACCGAGCCGGTGGCGGTACGGAACACGATTTTGTAGCCCAGGAAAAACACGATGGGAATGAGGGCAAACGCCGCCACCCCAAACAGCTTGTAGATAAACAGTTGCGCCGCCCAGGCCCCCAGCAGGCCCAGCCAGTTGTTCGATTCCTGCCCCGCCTCTTTGGTGGGGATGGTGCCCATGGCGGCCACCACGCTCTGGTCGGCGTGGCCCGTGAACAGGAACGACGTGAAGGCGATGGTAAGGTACAGGCTGCCCAGCAGCAGGCCAAACCCGATGAACAAGTGGAAGCGCCGGTCGCGCACCAGCGCCTTGAGGCCGGCCACGCCGGGTATGGGGCCCCGGGGCCCCCGCGGGGCGCGGGCGGCCTGGGCCTGGGCGGCCGCCTTAGCGGCCTTGGGCTGGTTGGTGGCGGCGGGCCGCGGCGGGCGCGGGGCCGCCGCGGGGGCCGGCTCGGCGGCGGGCCGGGGGGCGTTGGCGCGCGGGGCGGCGGCCGGCCGGCCCTCGGCGGGGCGGTTGGCGGAGGGGCCCGGCGGGGGGTTCTTATAGCGGTTGTCGGCCATGCGGAAAAGCAGCGGAAAAGCCAAATTTACGCACGGCCGGCCAGTGGGCCGCTACGGGATTGTGGGGCCCCTAGCTGCGCGGGTGGAACTCGGTGATGACCTGCCGCAGGTAGTCGCGGTCGAGGTGGGTGTAGATTTCAGTGGTCGTGATGCTGGCGTGGCCCAGCATTTCCTGCACGGCCCGCAGGTCGGCCCCGCCCTCGATGAGGTGGGTGGCGAAGGAGTGGCGCAGCGTGTGCGGGCTAATGGTTTTGCGCAGCCCCGCCTGCTCGGCCAGCTTTTTAAGGGTGGTGAAGACGGTGATGCGCGAGAGCGGCCGCCCGCGCTGGCTCAAAAAGGCATGGTCTTCGGCCCCGGGCTTAATGTCGAGGTGGCCGCGCACGCCGCGCAGGTAGAAGTTGAGGTGCTTGAGGGCCTCGCGGCCCACCGGCACCAGCCGCTCCTTATTGCCCTTGCCCAGCACCTTCATGAAGCCTTGCTCAGCGGCAATATTCGACAGCTTCAGTTCGCACAACTCGCTCACGCGCAGGCCCGAAGAATAGAGCACCTCCAGTACGGCGCGGGTGCGCAGGCCCTCGTCGGTGCTCAGGTCGATGGCCGCGAGCAGGGTCTCAATTTCGGGGTAGCTGAGGGCATCGGGCAGGTGGCGGCCGGTTTTGGGGGCCTCCAGCGTGTCGGTGGGGTCGAGCTTGATGAGGTCCTCCATGATCATGAAGCTGAAGAAGGCCTTCAGCCCCGAGAGCGTGCGCGCCTGCGAGGTGGCCCCCAGCCCGAGGTCGGTGAGGGTGTTGAGGAAGTCGCGCAGCAGCCGGGTCGTCACCTGCTCGGGGCGGGCGGGCACCCCCTCCCCTACCAGAAACTGGTGCAGCTTGGTGGCGTCGCGCACGTAGGCCTCCACCGAGTTGGGCGAGAGGGATTTTTCGAGCTGCAAGTAGCCCTGGAATTGCCGGAGGGCCTGGGGCCAGGTCATATCATTTAACAGGTATTATTTAACATTTAACACGCGAACGGGCCCGGGGCCTTTGCACTTTGCCCGCGTACTTTGAAGCCGCAAGCTACGCCGAGGCCGCACGGCAGCCGGCCCGGCAGTTGCATGGCCAAGGGCCCCGGGGGCCGGCGGCGTATTAAATGCTACTTATTAAATGTAACCGCATGGACCTTCTCATCATCAACGGCCCCAACCTCAACCTGCTGGGCCGCCGCGAGCCCGGCATCTACGGCAGCCGCTCGTTCGACGAATTTTTCCCGGAGCTGGTGGAGGCCTTTCCCGACCACACGCTGACGTACTTCCAGAGCAACCACGAGGGGGCCCTGCTCGACAAGCTGCACGAGGTGGGCTTCACGCACCACGGCATCATCTTGAACGCCGGCGGCTTCACCCACACCAGCGTGGCCCTCGGCGACGCTGTGGCCGGCATTGCCACGCCCGTGGTGGAGGTGCACCTGAGTAACATCGCCGCCCGCGAAGAATTCCGCCACAAAAGCCTCATTGCCAAGCACTGCGCGGGCAGCATCGCCGGCTTCGGCCTCGAAAGCTACCGGCTGGCCGTGCAGTGGTTTGCCAGCCAGCGGCCCAAGCGCGTGGGCTTCGGGCGGTAGGGCCCCAGGCAATATCCCGAAAAAAATCGGGTTAAGTCAGGGCCCCGCGCCCGACCTTTGCGGGGCGAACGGCGCCGGGCGGCGCGCCGCTTGCCGTTCCTTCCCCTGACTTTACCTGACTTTCCCGTGCTTCAGCAATTCACGTTCAACGTTGGCCCTTCGGCCGTGTACCCCGCCGTTCGGCAATACCTGCAAGACGCCTACGACGAAGGCTGGCTCTCGGCTCCGCACCGCGGCGAGCGGTTCACGAGCCTGGTGCGCCAGGCCGTGGCCGACCTCAAGGGCAAGCTCAACATCCCGCAGGACTACACGGTGCTCTTCACCGGCTCGGCCACCGAGTGCTGGGAAATCCTGGCCCAGGGCCTCACGCCGCGCCGCAGCTTCCACCTTTATAATGGCGAGTTCGGCAAGAAGTGGTTCGACTACGCCCGCGCCCTGCGGCCGGAGAGCACCGGCGTGCAATTCGACATCAACGAGGTGCCCGACATGGGGGCCCTGCCTTTCGTGGGCGAGGACACCGACCTGGTGTGCGTGACGCAAAACGAGACCAGCACGGCCACCCAAATCCGCGAAACCCACATCCTCCAGCTCTTCAACCGCCTCGGCGGGGCCCTGCTGGCCGTGGACGCCACCAGCTCGCTGGCCGGCCTGAACCTCAAATTCATCAAGGCCGACGTGTGGTACGGCTCGGTGCAGAAGTGCTTCGGGCTGCCCGCCGGCCTGGGCGTGCTCATCCTCTCGCCCCGCGCCGTGGCCAAGGCCAAGGAGGTGAACGACCGCGCCCACTACAATGGCCTGCCCTCGGCCCTGAGCAACATGCTCAACCACCAGACCAACTATACGCCCAACGTGCTGGGCATCTACTTGTTGAGCCGCGTAATGGCCGACCGTGAACCCATCAAGGCCGTGGCCCAGCACCTGGCCGACCGCGCCCAGAAGCTCTACGACTTCTTCGAGCAGGCTACGCCGTTGCAGCCGCTCATCACCAACGCCGACGCCCGCTCCACCACCGTCATCGGCCTGCAGGGCGAGCCCGCGCTCATCGAGGAAATCAAGCGCAAGGCCAGTGAGGCCGGCCTTACGCTAGGCAGCGGCTACGGGCCCCTGAAAAGCACCACCATCCGCATCGCCAACTTCCCGGCCGTGTCCGACGCTGCAATGGAAGCCCTGGTGCAGTTTTTCGTGAAGGAATACGTGACAGTTTAGGGCCCCGGCAGTTTGTCGTTCCGAGCGCAGCAAGGAATCTGAGGACGTATTCACTGGGGCCCCAGATTTCTCGCTATGCTCGGAATGACAATTAGTTAGCACATCCATGTTCAACCTCCAGCAAATCTTTTCCGTCACGCTCACGCTGTTCGCCATCATCGACATCGTAGGCTCGGTGCCCATTATTATTCAGATTCGGCAGCGCGAGGGCGAAATCAAGGCCGAGCTGGCCACCGTGGTGGCGGGCGGGCTGATGGTAGCATTCCTGTTCCTGGGCCAGAGCATCTTGCGGCTGTTCGGGGTTGACAACGAGAGCTTTGCCCTGGCCGGGGCCGTCATTATCTTCCTCATCGGCATGGAGATGATTCTCGGCATCGAGCTGTTTAAGTCGGACATGACGGCCCACACGGGCTCCATCGTGCCGCTGGCCTTCCCCATGATCGTGGGGGCCGGCACCATGACCACGCTGCTCTCGCTGCGCGCCGCCTACGCCCTACCCAACATTCTGGCTGGCATCGGCCTGAACCTGGTGTTTGTGTACGCCGTGCTCAAAACCAGCCCCTGGATCGAGCGCCAACTCGGCAAGGCCGGCGAAGACGTGCTGCGCCGCGTGTTCGGCGTCATCCTGCTGGCCATCGCCATCAAGCTCTTCAAGGCCAATTTTTAAATTTTAGTTGTCTATTGCCAGTCGTCCGTTGCTAGATCATTTGCTTCGCTTCATCTGACGACAAACAACTGACAACTAGCAACGCACAACCAACGTGATTACCCTTTTCACCGACGGCTCGGCCCGCGGCAACCCGGGGCCCGGCGGCTACGGCGCCATCCTGCGCTACGGCCCCCACGAAAAAGAGCTGGCCCAGGGCTACCGCCGCACCACCAACAACCGCATGGAGCTATTGGCCGTGATTGTGGGCCTGGAAGCCGTCACACGCCCCGACATCCCGGTGCTCGTCGTCTCCGACTCGAAGTACGTGGTGGACGCCGTGGAGAAGCGCTGGGTGTTTGGCTGGGAGAAAAAGCCCGACTTCGGCAAAAAAGCCAACCCCGACCTGTGGCGCCGCTTCCTGGCCGTGTACCGCCAGCGCAAGGTGTCGTTCCGCTGGATAAAAGGCCACGCCGGCCACGCCGAAAACGAGCGCTGCGACGTGCTGGCCGTGCAAAGCGCCCTGGGCAAAGGCCTGCTGGTGGACGAGGGATACGAGGGGCCGGGGTAAAATCAACGCTTCGCCCCTTCCTCAGCAAACTTAATTGCCCGTCCAATGCCCTTCAGTGAAGCCTACTTGCGCAGCATTGTCTTGGGTGACGTAGTAGGTAATTTTCCGCCTTTCACCACCGGCAGCGTCACCAAAACGGATAACTACATCCGCAAAATTGTGGCGCGCCTGGCCAGCAGCGCCACCCTCCTGGTTGAGGCCGATTTTAGCAGCTACGGCAGCGGCTTTGCCTCGTATGTGGAGGTGCGAATTTCCCAGAAAAGTCAGTCGGCTGCCGTGACGCAGCGCCCCAGCCAGCGTACGGTCAGCCAAACAAATTGCCTGCTGCTCTATATTTCCCGGCTCACGCCCTACTGGTTTTATGGGGGTGACAACTGGTTTGAAACGGCTGGCCAGGGCGAGCGAGCAGGGAGTGGATTATTTTTGACGCCCGGGAGTCAAATCATTATCAATCAGCAGATTTGGCAACACGAGCGGCAGCGGGTAGAAGCCGTGCTGCAAGAGTTTCGCTACGGCCTGCTAACGCCCGAAGAGTTGGAGCAGCCAGCACCGGCGGGCATCTACATTCCTACTGAGCTGGCCGAAAAACCCTACACCGTTTTCGACTGCTTTTTTTACTGGCAAGACTAACCCAACCGCTTGCCCGTGCCCAACGACTACTTCCAGTTCCAGCAGTTTCGCATCACCCAAGGCGACTGCGCCATGAAGGTGAGCACCGACGCCTGCGTGCTCGGCGCGGCCCTGGACTTGGCCGGGGCCACCCGCCTGCTCGACATTGGCACCGGCACCGGCCTGCTGGCCCTTATGGCCGCCCAGCGCCACCCCACGGTGGCCATCGAAGCCGTGGAAATTGACCCCGCCGCCGCCGCCCAGGCTGCCGCCAACGCGGCGGCCAGCCCCTGGGGGCCCCGCATCCGGGTGCACCCGCTGGGCCTGGCGGCCTACGCCGCCACGGGGCCCGCGCCCTTCAGCCACATCGTGTGCAACCCGCCGTTTTTCCTGGGGGCCCTGCGCTCGCCCAACGCGGCCCGCACCACCGCCCGCCACGCCGCGCCCGACACGCTCACCTTCGCCGAACTCAGCCGCTTCGCCGCCGATTTCCTGGCCCCCGGCGGCCGCCTCACGGTGCTGCTGCCCGTGCCCGAAATGGAACGGTTTAGCGCCGCGGCCGCCGCCGCGGGCCTGCACCCGGCCACGCGGCTGGCGCTGCGCCACCGGCCCGGCGGCCGGGTATTGCGCCACATCGTGGCGTTCGGGCGGGCCCCGGGGGCCCCGGCGGAGCAGGCATTAGCCATCCGCACGGCTGAAGATGATACCGTTTATTCGGCGGATTTCCGGGCGCTGCTGGCAGGTTTCTACCTGGCGCCGTGACGCCGGCCGGGGCCCGGCGCGGGCGCCGCTAGCAGGGGCCCTCTTCCTCTTGAAACGCAATGCCGTAGTCGGCCGCCAGCTCGTCCAGGATGGGCGCGTATAGCTCGGGCACGACGGGGATGACCACGCCGCGCTGCGGTACTTCGCCCCGGGCCAGCCGCCGCACGGCCATGCCCAGGGGCAGGCCCACGGTTTGGGCCATGGCGGTGCGAGTGGCGTCGGCACCCGTCACCACCAGCGACGACGTGCGGCGGTGCGCCTGGCCAGCTCGCTCGTACTCGAACACGTGCTGCATCACCACCAGGTCGCAGTCGTGGGGCCCCAGCTGCCATTTGTCGGCCAGGCGGCGCTCCAGCAATTGGGCGGGCGTGGCGTCGGCGTGGCCCACCGGGTGCTGGTCGGAAAACAGGCCCAGCCAGTTCAGGCGGCCCATTTCCTCGCCCTCGGGGGCCAGGCCCAAGTAGGCGGCCACGCGCAGGGGCAGCGGCAAACCCGGCACTTTGGCCACCGGCAAAAAGGCGTCCACCAGCGCTGCCCAGCTCATGGTTTCGGGGTTGCCGAGGCGGGTGCTGTCGTCCGTCAGCCCCAGGCTAACCAGCGCCTGCCAGGCGGCGCAGTAGCCCGGGCGGCGCAGGGTGCCGCGCAGCACGGTGGGCACGTCGGCCAGGCCGTAGGGGCCCCGGTAGCCGAGCGAGTCGCGGTTGGCATAGCCCTCAAAGTCGCCGTGGCCGGGCACGGCCACAGGCTCGGCCCGCGCAAACAGGTGTTGGTACGGGATGAAGCGCAGGTGGCCGCGGTCGAGGTAGCGGGCGGGGCCGCCCTGGCCGGCCAGCACCACGTTGCGCGGGTTCCAGGTAAACTTATATTTCCAGGGGTTGTCGGCCTCGGCGGCCGGGGCCAGCAAGCCCCCGCAGTACGACTTAAACGACGTGACCCGCCCGCCCCGCGCCCGAATGTCGGCTAGGGCCCGCACTGCCGACATGTGGTCGAGTCCCGGGTCGAGGCCGCACTCCATCAAAAACACCAGCCCGGCAGCGGCGGCCTCGGCGTGCAGGGCCTGGATTTCGGGCCCCACGTAGCTGGCCGTGGCCAGGTGGCGGCCGTGGCGCAGGCAGGCGCGGGCCACGGCCGGGTGCAGCGCGGCGGGCAACATGGAAATCACCACGTCGGCTTCGGCCACGCGGGCCTCCAGGGCCCCAGCGTCGGCCGCGTCGAAGGGCACGGCGCGGGCGTACTGCGAGTGGGCGGCCAGCACGGGGGCCAGGTGGGCGGGATTGGCGTCGGCCACGGTCAGGAACCAGCCTTCGGTGGGCGCGTGGCGCAGCAGGTACTCGATGAGGGAGGCGGCCGAACGGCCGGCCCCGAGCAGCAGCAAGCGGGTTATCGTCATGCGGGCAAATGTACACGGGCCCGGCGGCCAACCGCGGCGCAGCGCCTACCTTCGTCGCCCCGTTTTAATTTCTACATGGCCCGTACCCCCCGCCAGCTTGCCCTGGCCTACGACGAACTCGACGCCCCCGCCGACCTCTCCCCCACCGAGCTGCTGGTGTGGGAGGCCGCCCGCGCCGCCACCGCCCATGCCTACGCGCCGTACTCGCGCTTTTGCGTGGGGGCCGCCCTGCTGCTGGCCGACGGCACCACTTTCCAAGGCACCAACCAGGAAAACGCCGCCTATCCCTCGGGACTCTGCGCCGAGCGCACCGCGCTCTTCGGCTTGGCCGCCGCCCAACCGGGCCACCCGCCCATCGTGGGCATGGCCGTGGCCGCCCGGCCAGCCACCGGTGATTTTGGCCCCGCCATGCCCTGCGGGGCCTGCCGCCAGGTGATGATTGAGTACGAGTCGCGGCAGGGCCAGCCCATTGCGCTGCTGCTGCCCAGCCGCCACGGCAGCATTCTGCGCTTCGCCGCCCTGGCCGACCTGATGCCGTTCAACTTTCTGGCCGACGACCTGCCCAGCGCCTAGGGGCCCCAATAGGCTGTTTGTTGCCAATTGCCAGTCATTGCATAGCTCACCGACTGGCAACTGGCAATGAAAAACTGACAACTTAACCTTCCCTTTATGTCCACTGAGCACCACTTGGTTGTGCCGCGCACGGCTCGCTACCAGCAGCTGGGCACGCCCTCGGCCGCCACGCGGCGGGTATGGTTCGTGTGCCACGGCTACGGGCAGCTGGCAGCGTATTTTATACGGCACTTCGCCGCCCTAGCCGCCGCCGACCCGGGCCTGGTGGTGGTAGCACCCGAGGGCCTGTCGCGTTTCTACCTGCACGGCCACGCCGGCCGCGTAGGGGCCAGCTGGATGACCCGCGACGACCGCCAGCACGAAATTGACGACCAACTCACCTTTCTGAACCAGCTGGCAAGCCACGTGCTGGGCCGCTGCCCGGCCGGGGTACCGGTCACGGTGTTGGGCTTCTCGCAGGGCACGGCCACCGCGGGCCGCTGGCTGGTAGGGGCCCCATTTCGACCCGCGCACCTAGTATTATGGGCCGGTGCGTTCCCGCCCGATACCAACCCTGCAGCAACGGACCAACTAATTCAAAACCTGCCCATTACCCTCGTAATAGGCGAACACGACGAGTACTTAACGCCAGCCGCGGTAGCGGAGCAGCAAGCGCACTTGCAGCAACTGGGGGCCCTAGTGGCGGTGTACACCTTCGCCGGCGGGCACACCTTGAATCAAGAAGTTATCGCCCAACTGGGCCACACCGAGACCAGTTAGCTTGGCTGCCGAAATATGGTGGCCGCCGCACCCTGGGCCGCGGGCAGCAGCAGCACATCGGCCACATTGACGTGGGCTGGGCGCGTCACCATGAACGCCACGACATCGGCCACGTCCTCGGCCCGCAGCGGCTCGAAGCCGTCGTACACCTTAGCCGCGCGCTCGGTGTCGCCCTTGAAGCGCACCTCAGAAAACTCCGTTTCTACCGCGCCGGGGGCCACCTCCGCCACCCGGATGCCGAAAGGCAGCAAATCAAGCCGCATGGTTTTGGTGAGCATGCTCGCCGCCGCTTTGCTAGCGCAGTACACGTTGCCGTTGGCGTAGGCCTCGCGTCCGGCAATGGAGGTGATGTTGACAATAAAACCAGTCTTGCGGGCCGTGAGGCCGGGCAGCACGGCGTGGGTCACGTTCAGCAAGCCGCGCACGTTGGCGTCTAGCATCACGTCCCAGTCGTGTGGGTCACCTTCCTGGATGGGGTTGAGGCCGTGGGCCCCCCCGGCGTTGTTCACCAGCACGTCGATGGCGGCAAATTCGAGCGGTAGCCCGATCACGGCGGCCGTGGTGGCGTCGCGGTCGCGCACGTCAAACGTGAGGATGTGGACCGGCGTGGGGGCCAATTCCGCCGCTAGCTCGTCAAGGCGTTCGCGCCGCCGCCCGGCTACCACCAATTGAAAACCAGCCCGGGCCAGGGCCACCGCCGTAGCGCACCCAATGCCGGACGAGGCCCCTGTTACAAATGCCGTTTTTATCACGTAGCTACTGGTAATAAGCTGCCCGATAGCCGCTTAGTTTTGGATATTCAAGTACAAGGTCACCGTGCTAGTGCGCAGGCTTTGCAAGCTCTGGCTGTACACGTCGGGCTGGTTAACCAGCAGGTTGCGCAGTCCGTATGAAAAGCGCAGCTCCGGCGCAAACTTGAACAGCGGGTAGAACAGATCCAGGCCGACGCCGTACTCCAGGGTCAGGTCGTTATCGTTTACTTGCAGCTTGTTGCGCAGCAGGTCGCTGCGACGAGTCGTCACGCTCACGCTCGGCTTCACGCCGGCAATCATGTACATCCGCGTATTGCCCCGGCGCTTCGACTGGTACTTCAAAAGCAAAGGGAAGTCCACCACTGTCGAACTCACTTCTTGGGTGAAGATAGAGTCGGGCGATGTCAGGTTGTGGGGCTTAAACTCGACCCGGCGGGTGCGGAAGTTTACGCCCGGCGCAAACCGCAGAATAAATGGCGAGCCCGAGTGCCCCAGCCGCGCATCGGCAATAATGCCCACCCCGAAATCGGGGCTGATGATGGAGTTGGCCGTCATCATCTGGCGCTGAATGTACGTGGCCGACTGCTCGATGGCAAACCGCGAGAAGCCGGGCGCGAAGTACAGCCCCGGGTGAAACCAGCGCTCGTCGTAGTTCGACAGGTTGGCCACCGTGACGCCTTTCAGGTTGCCTCCCCGGCCGCGGTTGGCCTTGGCAGGCTGGCGCCGCTGCTGCGCCTGCCCCACCAGCGGCAGGGCCAGCAGCAAGGCCAGGGCCAGCAATCGGCTCAGTTGTGGGCGGTGTAGATGGAGCTGATGCCGAAGGTAAGGGGTTGCCATGCGGGGTTTTTAAAGCCGACCCGAGCCAGGATGGCCAGAAAGTCGGAGCCGTCGGGGAAGGCCTGCACCGATTCGGGCAGGTACGTGTAGGCAGCCCGGTCTTTGGAAATCATTTTCCCAAACACGGGCAGCACCCGGCGAAAGTAAAAATTATAAGCTTGCTTAAGCGGAAATGCCGTTGGTTTGCTAAACTCCAGGATAACGAGCTTGCCGCCGGGGCGCAACACCCGGCGCATTTCGGCCAAGCCCACCTCCAGGTGCGCAAAGTTGCGCACCCCAAATGAGGCCGTCACGGCATCAAACGAACCGTCGGCGAAGGGCAGGTTTTCCGAATCGCCCAGCTCCAGTTGAATGCGGTGGCCCAGCTGTTTCGCGGCCAGCTTGCGGCGGCCCACGTCCAGCATCCCTTCCGATATGTCAATGCCCGTTACTTGCGCATCGGGCGCGGCGGCGCGCAGGGTTTCGATGGCAAAATCGGCCGTGCCGGTGGCAATGTCCAGGATGCGAGCCGGGCGCAGGGCCTTCAACTCATCCACCGCCTTGCGGCGCCAGTAGATGTCGGTGCCCACGCTCAAGAAGTGGTTGAGGAAGTCGTACTTGCCCGCGATGCTATCAAACATCGTGGCTACCTGCGACTTCTTGTCGGCAGAATCTTCTTTATAGGGGACAACGGCCATGGGTGGTGCAAAGAACGGCGAAAAAGCGAGAAATTGTGTTGTTCCAACGGCCAGGCCGTGGTTTTGTTTAGGGCCCCACCTAGCCACTAGCCGCAAAAAAAGCGGGCCGGGCAAATTGCCCGGCCCGCTTAAGGCAATCCAACCGGGTACTACTCCGGTTTGATCTTCACTTTGTCTTTGGCGCCATTGGCGTCCTTGGCTTTCGAGTCCACCTCGCCGTTCTTGGATACGGTCTTGGATTTCTCGCCTGCGGGGCCCTTGGTCTTCACTTTCACTTTATCCGAATCCTCGTCCACTTTGGTTTTTACCTTGGTGCCGTCGGCCATCTTGGCCTTGCTCTTACCAGGCAGCGGCGGCTGCGGAGCGGCGGGCGCTACTATGAAACCACCCACGGGCGCACCGGCGGCCGGGGCAGCTGCTGGAGGCGTCATCGGCATAGATTCACCTTCCTTCAGCACCACGCGGAACTCGTCGCGGCGGTTGAGCTGCATGTTCTCCGGCGAATCGTTCGGGGCGGCCGGGCGACGCTCACCGTAGCTCACCGTGGTCAGACGGGTGTCGGCCACGCCTTTGGTGACCAGGTATTTCTTGGCAGCGTTAGCGCGGTTCTGGCCAAGCACCATGTTGTACTCATCCGTATTGCGCGAGTCGCAATGGCCTTCCACCTGAATGTTCAGGCCGGGGGCAGCCACCAGCTTCTGGGCAATGTCGTTCAGCACCACAATCGACTCCGGCCGCAACTTATACTTGTCGGTGTCGAAGTAGATTTTGCTGAACGGGTACATGCTGGACATCGACGTATCGATGTAGGCGATGTAGAAGTTCTTGGTGATGGTAGTAGAGTCATTCGTCGACACCGGAATGGCAAACTCCTGGGTTTCAACATTCTTACCGTCCTTGCTTACGGCCACCTGGTAAGTGCGACCCGAGAGCATGGCCACTTGGTACGAGCCATCGGGCTTGCTCACGTCGCGGAAGCTCAAGGGCGTATTATCGGCCTGCTTGCCGCTAAATACCAACTCCACACCCGGGATTACCGTGGTGCTGTCTTTGGCGAACACCTTGCCTTTGACGGTGGCGTTTTTAATGTAGTTGATGGTGTAGATGTCCTTCT
The DNA here is from genome assembly GCF_006439025.1 of Hymenobacter nivis. Lineage (GTDB taxonomy): Bacteria > Bacteroidota > Bacteroidia > Cytophagales > Hymenobacteraceae > Hymenobacter > Hymenobacter nivis_A. The sequence goes on along the minus strand of NZ_RCYZ01000004.1, from coordinate 163,958 downwards.
CACCGTAGCCGCCGATGCGGTAGCTGCTGAGGTAGGCATACGAGCCATCGGGGCTCAGGCGGTAGTAGCTGTCGTCGTCGGGGGTATTAATGGGGTAGCCCATATTCTCGGGGGCCCCCCACTTGTGTCCGATGCTGTCGTAGGCGCTCTTGAAAATATCGTAGCCGCCCATCGTGTTGTGGCCACGCGAAGAGAAATACAGCGTTTTGCCGTCTTTGCTCACGTACGGGCTGTCGTCGTCGTACTTGGTGTTGATTGTGCCGCCCAGTGACTTGGCAGGGCCCCAGTCGCCGTCTGCCGTGCGGGTCGAGTAGTAAAGGTCGAGCGTACCGTCTTCCGAGTACTTGCCGGTTGAGAAGTATAGGGTTTTACCATCGGGCGTGATGTACGCATCCGACTCGTAGGCTTTCGAGTTGATGTTGCTGTTCAGCTTCTTCGGAGCGGTCCACTCGCCGTTCACCTTGTCCGAGCTGAAAATGTCGCCGTTCTCATCATCGCGGTACATCAGCAGCTTCGAGTCGTTGTCGTAAAGCTGCGTCGAGGCGTCATGACCTTTGGTTACGAGTGCTTGGCCCAGCGAGCGGGGTTTTTCCCAGTTCTCGTCGTCGATGCGGCGCGATTCGTAAATCTCTTCGAAATATTCGCCGTCAGCCGCCAGCTTCTTCTTGTTGGTGGCAGCACCGGTGTACTGGCCCCGCGAAGTAAAAAGCAGCGATTTATCGTCCGACGAGATAACCGGGCTGTGCTCTGCGTACTGCGTATTGATGCTGGGGCCCAGGTTCTTTACGAAAATGTCCTTGGGCGAATTGAAAATCACCTTGGCATTTTTCGAATGCTGGATCAGTTGGGCTACTTCCTGGCGGCGTACCTCGTTGCTCTTCTTGGCTTTGAGCGTGGCGTTGTAGGCCTGGTAGTGGGCAATGGCCTCGTCAAAGTTGTAGTTCAGGTGGTCGACGCGGCCGAGCCAGTACTCTACGTCCTTCGAAACCTTGGGCTTAAGGCGCTGAGCTTTATAGATATAGTCGCTTGCCTTTTCCTTATCAAAGCTCAGGTAGGCAATACCGGCATTGAACAAAGCCTTGGCGTTGTTGGGGTCTTTGGCTAGTACCTGCTCATAGTAAGGAATCGAAGCGCGGTAATTTTCCTGCTCAAAAAACTTGTTACCGGTTTTAAGCAGTTTACCCGTGCTTTGGGCCATGCCGGGCTGAATAGCGGCGGCGCTTAGGGCCACGGCGCAGGAAGCCTGCAATAACCGTTTGGATAAGTTATCCATTGTAAAAGAAGGAGTTAGAAAAGAGTTTCGAAGGTGAGCGAAGTAGCAGCGTGACAAAAATCAGCGGGAAACAGGATAGTATAGCAACTGTTTCCGCGTTATACTCAAATCAAAGCACAGGGTTTGGTACAAAATCGCGGAAAATTTAAATTTTAGGGCCCTGTATTTGGGCTGTTACAAGAAGCAAATATAGCGCCAGGGGCCCGGAGCATCGAATAAGAAGCAAGTCAACACCGAACCACAAACTTTCGCTGCGGGCCAAAATGCGCCAAGTAACCCCACAAATATAGACGAATGCAAGAGATTATGCGCTTGGCTAATCCTTTACTTTGTGGCAATTGGCAAGTTGGCGGGTGTAATTTTGCGGTGCGCCCCCGTTTGGGCCAGCGCGCCTTTCCGCTTGCCTATGATTATTCGTGACGCCCGGTTTTTGACCAGCAACACCCGCGTGGAGCTATGCCCGCCCCCCGACCGGCCGGAATACGCCTTTATCGGGCGCTCCAACGTGGGCAAGTCCTCGCTCATTAATGCCCTGACCAGCCGGGCGGGCCTGGCCAAAACGTCGGCCTCGCCCGGCAAAACTCAGCTCATTAATCACTTTCTCATCAACGAGCAGTGGTACTTGGTTGACTTGCCGGGCTACGGCTACGCCAAGGTGAGCAAAACCGCCCGGGCCGAGTGGCACAAGATGATCAATGCCTACTTGCAGCGCCGCGAAAACCTGGCTTGTGTGTGCGTGCTCATCGATTCGCGCCTGCCGCCGCAGGCCAGCGACCTTGAATTCATGGAGAAGCTAGGCGAGATGGGGGTGCCGTTTGTGATGGTATTCACCAAGATTGATAAGCAGTCGGCGTCCCAGACGCGCACGCTTATTACCGCTTACCTAGCCAAGATGAACGAAATATGGGACGAATTGCCGCGGCATTTCCTTACCTCGGCCAGCACCAAAGTGGGGCGCGACGAGCTACTGGGCTTCATCGACGAGGTGAACCAGAACCTGGCCGCCGCGCCCGGTGCGTAGCTTTGGCCCCGCTTTTGCGCAGGGCCCCGGCCGGCGGCTAGCAAAGCCGCCGCGCCCCACTACTTTATCTTATTCCGCTTTATTATGTTGAAACCCTTGCTCTCGCTATTGGCCCTTGGTCTGTTGCTCACGGTGCCAGCGTTGGCCCAAACCACTTCTCCTGCCACCCCGTCCCCCGCCCGCCCGGCCCCCGAAGCTGGCGTTGGCACGGGCCGCGTGGGGACCATCATTCCGGTGGCCGAATACTACGAAGGGGGCCAGGAAGCCATGTACGCCTTCATTGCCCAAGAGCTGAAGTACCCGCTGCTGGCCAAGCGCAACCGCATCCAAGGCCGCTGCATCGTCAGCTTCACGCTGAACCCCGACGGTACCATGTCGGGCGTGAAGCTGGTGAAGCAGGTGGGCGGCGGCACCGGCGACGAAGCCCTGCGCGTGGTGCGCCTGCTCAAATTCAAGAAACCCGCTTACCCCGTTCTCACCAGCTTGCCCGTCGACTTTAAGCTCGGCGTGACGGGCTCGAATGCCGCCGAATAAACGCAGCTAGCCGCGCGTGGTGCGCACTCGGCAATCATTAATTGCCCCTGGGGCCCCTTTAGTTAGTCATTGCCGCTTGCGCACCGTTCACTGCTAGTTGTTCATTGTTAACTGTTCATTGAAAAAAGAATGCCTTACGAACTGAAAGAAATCGCCGCCATCAGCGGCATGCCGGGCCTGTACCGCTTGCTGAAAGCCGCCCGCCACGGCGTGCTGGTGGAAAGCCTCGACGCCCGCGCCACCCGCAGCATGGCCCCGGCCCGCAACAAGGTGTCGCTGCTCGCAGAGATTTCGATTTACACGACCGATTACGACGTGAACGTGCCCCTGACCGACGTATTCGAGCAAATCCACGCCCGCTACGGCACCGAGTTGCCCGTCACCAACAAGTCGAGCGAAGCTGAGCTGGCCGAGTTTATGGGCCAGGCTGTGCCCGACTACGACCGCGACCGGGTGTATTTCTCCGACATTAAGAAGCTGGCTAGCTGGTACGGCGTGGTGAGCCAAAACCTCCCCTACCAGTCCGCTGCCGAAGCCGCTGCTGCGCCCGCCGAGGGCGAACCCCTAAGCACGGGCGGCGCGATTGACGCCCCCGAGCCCGCCGCTACGGCCGGAGCCCCCGCCAACCCGGAGGCCACCACCGCCGACGCGGCCAAGTAGCCCGCTACGGGCCCCACCGGTTGGTGCTGGCCGTTGTTTCAAGTCAAAAAGAAAGCCCTGCCAGACATCTGGCAGGGCTTTCTTTTTGAGAAGTGGTAGGGGCTACGCCGGGGCCCCGGCCGCCTCGGTGATAAAGCGCTCCACTTCCTCCACCAACTTCTTGCTGCCGATGAAGACGGGGCAGCGCTCGTGTAACGTTTTGGGCTCGATTTCCATGGTGCGGCGGGTGCCGCTGGAGCTTTTGCCACCGGCCTGCTCCACGATGAAAGCCAGCGGGTTGCACTCGTACATGAGGCGCAGCTTGCCGCCGGGGCTCTTGGTGGTGGCGGGGTAAAAATAAATACCACCTTTGAGCAGGTTGCGGTGAAAATCAGCCACCAGCGAGCCGATGTAGCGGGCTGAAAAGCCCTGCTCCTTGCACTGCTGCAAGTAAGCCGCCACGGCGGGCTCGAACGTGGCGGAGCTGCCCTCATTGACGGAATAGACGGTGCCGGTGGCGGGCGTCTGGATATCGGGGTGCGAGAGGAAGAATTCGCCCAGCGAGGGCTCGTAGGTGAAGCCGTTCACGCCGTTGCCAGTGGTGTACACCAGCATCGTGCTGGAACCGTAGATGACGTAGCCGGCAGCTACTTGGTGGGTGCCGGGCTGGAGGCAGTCGGCCACGGTGCCGTCGCGGCCGGTGGGCGACATGCGCCGGTAGATGCTGAAAATGGTGCCGATGCTCACGTTCACGTCGATGTTGGAGGAGCCGTCGAGCGGGTCGATGGCCACCACGTACTTGCCCTGCACGTTGCCGGTTTGGATCATCTCGTCGTCCTCCTCCGAAATGATGGTACACACCTCGCCGCCGTTGCGCAGGGCCCGGATGAAGCGGATGTTGGCCACCACGTCGAGCTTCTGCTGCTCCTCGCCCTGCACGTTTTGGTTGCCGTAGGCCCCGGCGATGTCGATGAGGCCGGAGCGGTTGATTTCGCGGTTCACAATTTTGGCGGCCAGCGCAATGTCGCGCAGCAGCTGCGAGAGCTCCCCGGTGGCGTAGGGGAAGTCTTCCTGCTTGCGCATGATGAAGCGGTCGAGGGTGGCCCCGACGGGCAAGGCGAGTTTGTTGTGGTCCATAAAAAGCGAAAGGGACTGAGAAGCAAGCGGTAGGCGCAAAGCTAGGCGCATTTTAGCCGCCTGCGCCCCCCCGGCCCTACTTTTGGGGCCCTATGGCAGCACATTCCCCCTTGGTCTACAAATTCGGCGGCGCTTCGGTGAAGGACGCAGCGGCTATTCTTAACCTCAAGCACATTGTGGAAACCACGGCAGCGGGCCGCCCGCTACTCGTGGTGGTGTCGGCGATGGGCAAAACGACCAACGCGCTGGAGGAGATTTTTGACCTCGCCCACCGCGGCCAGCCCTACGAAGCACTACTGGGGGCCCTGCACGACTTCCACGCCGCTGCTGCTGAGGAGCTGGCGGGCCCCAGGGCCGCCCCAGGAACCTGGCTGGCCACGCTGCACGAGCTGCGCGAGCAGCTGGCCGACATCAACCCCGAGCACTACGACCGGCAGTACGACCAAGTGGTGAGTTACGGCGAGTTGCTGGCCTCGCAGCTGGTGGCGCAGGCGCTGGGGGCCCAGTGGCTCGACTGCCGACCGCTGGTGCGTACCGACCGCACCTGGCGCGAGGGCCGCGTGGACTGGCCGGCCACCGAGCGCCTGGTGCAGGCCGCCCTGCCGTCGCTGCTGGCCCAGGGCCCCGTCATTACGCAGGGTTTTGTGGGCGGCACGGCCGGGGGGCTGACGACCACGCTGGGCCGCGAGGGCTCCGATTACTCGGCCGCCATTTTTGCCTATTGCCTCAATGCGGAGTCGGTGACGATTTGGAAGGACGTGGCCGGGCTGCTCAGCGCCGACCCCAAGATATTCCCCGACGCGGTGCGCTACCCGGAAATCAGCTACCAGGAAACCATCGAAATGGCCTACTACGGGGCCAGCGTCATCCACCCCAAAACGCTGAAGCCGCTGGCCGAGCGCGGCATTCCGCTGCGGGTGCGCTCGTTTGTGGACCCCGGGGCCCCCGGCACGCTCATCCACGACTGCCAGCACCCGGCCTTGGCGCCGGCCTTCATCCGCAAAACGGGGCAGTGCCTGCTCTCCTTCGAGAGCAAGGATTTCGCCTTCATCTCGGAGGAAAACCTGGAGGTGATTTTTGGGGCCCTGGCGCAAGCGCGTCTCAAAATCAACCTGATGCAGAACTCGGCCATCAGCTTCTCGGTGTGCACCGATTTTTCGGAGCGCCGGGTGCAGCAGCTGCTGGGCCTGCTGGCCGGGCAGTTCCGGGTGCACTACAACGCCGATTTGACGCTGTTCACCATCAAAAACTACGACGCCGCCAGCGTGGCCCGCCTCACCGAAGGCCGCCAACTGCTGCTGGAGCAGCGCACCCGCAGCACCTTCCAGTTCGTGTGCCGGTAACTGCGTGGTTGAATGATTACCTGGTTGAATGATTGGCTCATTCAATTTAATTTCCTGGGGGCCCTATTTCTTCGTTCGCGCCGCCGCGACGACTAACGGGCCGCCCGCTTAGCCCCGGCCGCTCCGGGGACCCGCCTTTTATTCCTTTCCCATGCCCGAATTTCTCCTCGTCACGCCCCAGGCCCGGCCGGGCGTGGCCCTGCTCCAGCTCAACCGCCCCAAGGAGCTGAACGCTCTGAACCTAGGGCTAATGCACGAAATTCGCGATGCGCTGGGGGCCCTGGACGCCGACGCGGCGGTGCGGGCGGTGGTCATCACGGGCAATGACCGGGCCTTTGCCGCGGGGGCCGACATCCGAGCGATGGCCGGCAAGGGGCCGGTGGACATGCTGCTGGCCGACCACGTCACGTTTTGGGACCAGCTGCGGCTGACGCGCAAGCCGCTGGTGGCCGCCGTGGCGGGCTTTGCCCTGGGCGGCGGCTGCGAGCTGGCCCTGGCCTGCGACCTGGTAGTGGCGGCCGAAACGGCGCAGTTCGGGCAGCCCGAAATCCGGCTCGGCACGCTGCCCGGCGGCGGCGGCACCCAGCGCCTGGCCCGCGCCGTGGGCAAGGCCAAGGCCATGGAAATGGTGCTCACCGGCGACTTCATTGGCGCCCCGGAGGCCCTGCGCCTGGGCCTGGTGAACCGCGTGGTGCCCGCCGGCCAGCACCTGGCGGAAGCCTTCCGGCTGGCGGCGCGCATTGCGGCCCAGCCGCCGGTGGCCGTGCGCCTGGCCAAGGAGGCCGTGAACTTCGCCTTCGAAAGCCACTTGGCCGCGGGCCTGCAATTCGAGCGCCGCAGCTACTACCTCACCTTCGCCTCTGGCGACCAGCGCGAGGGCATGGCGGCTTTTCTGGAGAAGCGGCCGCCGGAGTTTACCGGCCAGTAGGGGCCCCGGGGCGGGCTACTTTAGGGCCCCGGCGGCCACCATTGCGCCGCCCGGGCCGTACACGCCCAAACTTATTCTTTCGAATTAAACTCAACACTACCGCAATGGCAGTTCTCGTGGGCAAGCGTGCCCCTTCTTTCCGGACCACAGCCGTTATCGACGGCGAAATTGAGAACGACTTCTCGCTCGACCGCTACCTGGGCAAGATGCACGTGCTCTTTTACTTCTATCCTTCCGATTTTTCGCTGCTGTGCCCCACCGAAATTCTGGCTTTCCAAAACCTACTGCCCAAGTTTGAGGAGCGCAACGTGGCCGTGGTGGCGTGTAGCACCGACAGCCACCAGAGCCACCGCGCCTGGCTGCGGCAGCCCCGCGAGCAGGGCGGCATCATGGGCGTGACCTACCCGCTGGTGGCCGACGCCACCAAAACCATTTCGGCCAACTACGACATGCTGGCCGGCCACTTCGACTACAACGAGCAGGGCGAGATGAGCTTCGTGGGCACGCCCACCAGCAACCGCGGCCTGTTTCTCATCGACCGCGACGGCATTGTGCGCCACCAGTCGGTGAACGACGGACCCTTGGGCCGTAGTACCCACGAGGCCCTGCGCATGGTGGACGCCCTCCAGCACTACGAGCAGCACGGGGCCCTGTGCCCCGCCGACTGGCGCACCGGCGAGGCCGACCTGAACCCGATTCGGTAAGCGCCCCAGCTATGCTAAGCGCGAAAAAAGCGGACGGGGCCCCGGGGGCCCCGTCCGCTTTTTTTTTCGGCCGTAATTTTGCAACCTCGACGCTGCCCCTTGCTACCCCTTGACGCTACTATACGACTTCGCCCTTTTTTGCTACGCGCTGCTGCTGCGGCTGGCCGCGCCCTTCGTGCCCAAGGCGGCGGCCTGGGTGGCCGGGCGCCGCGGGCTGCTGCCCCGCATCGGGGCGGCGCTGGCGGCCGAGGGGGCCCCGCGGGTGTGGTTCCACTGTGCCTCGCTGGGCGAGTTTGAGCAGGGCCGCCCGCTGATGGAGGCCTACCGCCGGGCCCACCCGGGCACGAAAATCGTGCTCACGTTCTTCTCGCCCTCGGGCTACGCGGTACGGAAAAACTGGCCGGGGGCCGACTACATTTTCTACCTGCCGCTCGATACCCGGGCCCACGCCCGGGCGTTTCTCGACGCGGTGCAGCCACAGCTGGCCGTGTTTGTGAAGTACGAGTTCTGGTACCACTTCTTGGCGGAAACGCGGCGGCGGGGCGTACCGGCAGTCGTGGTATCGGCCATTTTCCGGCCCGAGCAAGTGTTTTTTAAGCCCTGGGGCGGCTTCTTCCGGGGCATTTTGGGCCAGCTCTCGCACATTTTTACCCAAAACCAGGCCTCGGCCGACTTGCTGCGCCAGCACGGCCTGACCCGCGTGAGCGTGGCCGGCGACACTCGCTTCGACACCGTGGCGGCCACCGCCCTGGCCCCGCCGCGCCCGCTGCCGCTCGTGGAGGCCTTCGTGGCCGACGGGGCCCCGGTGCTGGTGGTGGGCAGCGCCTGGCCCGAAGACCTGCCCGCCCTGGGGCCCCTACTGCGCCGCTACGCCGGCCAAATCCGGGTGCTGCTGGCCCCCCATGAAATCACGGAAAGCCACTTGGCCCAGATTGAGGCCGTGCTGCCGGGGCAGGTGCTGCGCTACTCGCGGGCCGAGCCCGGCACCGTGGCGGGGGCCCGGCTGCTGCTGTTCGACAACGTGGGGCTGCTCAGCCAGCTCTACCGGTTCGGGCAGTTTGCCTACATCGGCGGGGCGTTTGGCAAGGGGCTGCACAACACGCTGGAGGCCGCGGCCTTCGGCTTGCCGCTGTTTTTTGGGCCCACCTACGGCAAGTTCCAGGAGGCCGTGGACTTGGTGGCGCTGGGCTGCGCTATGCCCGTGACCACCGCTGCCGAGCTGGAGGCGGCCTTCGCCCGCCTGCTGGCCGACGAGCCGCTGCGCCTCAAAATGCAAGACCAGGCCCTCGACTACGTGCACCAGCAAGCCGGGGCCACGGCGCGCATCATGGCCGCGCTGGGGGCCCTAACGGCGCCCCGCTAGCCCGGCGGCGTTATCACTTATCAACTTATAATTCAGAATGACCGGCACCGTTGTAAAATCTACCGGCTCGTGGTACGTGGTGCGCGACGCGGCCACCGAGCAGCTGTACCGCTGCCGGCTGCGGGGCAAGTTCAAAATCAAGAACCTGAAGGTGAGCAACCCGCTGGCCGTGGGTGACTCGGTGACCTTTGAGCCCGAACAGCAGGCCGAGGGTGCGGCTGTGATTACGCACATCGCGCCGCGCCGCAACTACATCGTGCGGCGCTCGGTGCACACCACTGGGCACGCCCACATCGTGGGGGCCAACCTCGACCAGGCCCTGCTGGTGGTCACGCTCGTGTCGCCCACCACGTCGTTCGGGTTCATCGACCGGTTTTTGGTGACGGCCGAGGCCTACCACATTCCGGTGGTGCTGGTGTTCAACAAGGCCGACTTGCTGGACGCCGACGGGCTGGCGTACCAGGAGGAAATTGCCGGTATGTACCGCTCGCTGGGCTACGGCAGTTGCGCGTGCACGGCCAGCACCGGCGCCGGCGTGGAAGCCGTGGATGCGCTGCTCGACGGGAAAACCTCGCTCCTTTCGGGCCATTCGGGCGTGGGCAAGAGCACGCTCATCAATGCTTTGGTACCGGATTTGGATATTAAAACGGCCGAGATCAGCCAGTTTTCCGACAAGGGCGTGCACACCACCACCTTCGCCGAAATGCTGGAAGTGCGCCCCGGCACGTACATCATCGACACGCCCGGCATCAAAGAACTAGGCATCGTCGACATCAAGCCCGCCGAGCTGGCCGGCTACTTCCCCGAAATGCGCGCCCTGCTCAACCAGTGCCGCTACCACAATTGCCAGCACGTGCACGAACCCGGCTGCGCCGTGCGCGAAGCCGTGGACGCCGGCCGCATCGCCTTGCCCCGCTACGACAGCTACCTCAGCATGCTGGCCGACGACGACAACCGCCACTAACCGTAGCACAGCCGTAGCACGGGCGCTGCGAGTCCGCGCCGCTCGCTTCGTCCCGCCGATTACCGTTCAGCGACGCGGACTTGCAGCGGCCGCGCTACCGAACGCGCTACGGGCCACCGGTTTCCGCCCGCGGAATGCGTAAATTTGCCCGGTGATGGGGACGGGCCGCTGGCGTCCGCCACAACCCCCAAAGCCCCGCCGCCATGCTGTACCACTGCCTACTAGCGCCCTTCGCCGACGCCGCCCAACAAGCCCAGTACGAGGCCGTGCGCGCGGCCCTGGCGGCCGCCGCAGCCGCCGGGGGCCCCACCACGCTGCTGCTGGGCAACCTGGCGGCACTACCCGGCGCGGCCTTCGCCCTCGATGCGCTGGTGCTGCGGCCCCACCAGGCCACGGCGCTGGTGCTGGTGCCGCAGAGCGGTGCGCTGCGGGTGCCCGCCCTGGCGCACGGCCCCTGGCTGCTAGACGGCCAGCCCCTGGCCGGCCGCGGCGGGGCCGACAACCCCTACGCCCACTGCCAGCAGCAGCAAGCCGCCGTAGCTGCCTGGCTGGCGGCAGAGCTGGGCCAGGGCCCCAACGCGCCCGCGCTACCCTTAGGCGGTGCGGCAGTGTTTGCCACGCCCGTCACGTTCGGCAACGAGGCCGAGGAGCACCTGCGCCAAACGGCCGGCGACTTCCAGCTGGTGCGGGGCCCCGCGCAGCTGCCGCGGCGCCTGCAAACCGCCCGCGCCGAAGCCCACGCCCTCGATGCGGGGGCCCTGGGGGCCCTGGCCCGGCGTTGGCAAGCCGCATTTGGCGCGGAGGAAACGCCAGATTCGTCCGCGGAATTTGATGCAGAACCAGGGCCCCCGGCGAGCTTCTGGATGCAGCAGGTGCGGCAGCTGTGGCAGTGGCTGGGCGCGGCCGACGTGCCCGCCGACCCGCCCTACGGCGACGCCCCGGCCGCCGCCCTGGCCCAGCACGAGCAGCTGCGCCGCGAGCTGCTGGCCGAGCTGCACCAGCACCGCCAGGCCGCCGCCCGCCACCAGGCTGCCCACGAGCAGGAATTTGCCCAACTACGCGCCCAATTGGCACAGCCGGTAGCCCCCGCCCCGGCCGCCACGTGGCACGCCGAAGCCGCCGCCCGCAACCAAGCCCTCGACGTGCGCATTCAGCAGTTGGGGCACCTCATCGAGCAGCTACGCGCCCAATCAGCGACGCCCTCCGCTCCTGCGCCCACTGCCCAGGCGGTGGCTGCTGCGCCCCGCGCCCGGGCAGCGGGGGCTCCAGCCCACCGGCCGGCCCGGGGGCCCTGGCAATTGCCGGTGCAGCCCCGGGTGGCCGCTCGGGCCGCGGCGCGGCTAGCGGCCGTGCTGGCCGTAGCAGCGGGCCTGGGCATCGGCGGGTGGAGCCTGCTGCACGCCTGGGGCCCCGTGCGCGTGGGGGCCTCGCAACTAGCGCAAGTTGTGCCGGCTCCGTTCATTGGTTCGATGGACCAGGTGAACGGAGAGGATTTCACTGACTCGACACAGACCCAGGCCTTTTCGGAGCCGGAGTTCATTCCGGCCGCTGATACCGAACTAACTATACCTAACGAGGCCATTGAGGCCGGCGAGGCAGCCAGCGAAACGCTGGCCCTACCCGCCACCGATTCGGTATTTAATACACCAGCGGCGGTGCCATTACCCGATTCGCTGGGGCCCCAATAAAGCAGTCGGTTGGCCGCCGCTGGCTTGGAGGCATTTTTAATCGTTCGCGCTTGCAACGGAAATAGGCAATGAGGGATTCCTCTGTTTACTTTTTCTCTCCTGCTTACTCACCGATTATGAAAGCTCTCCTACTAGCCGTGGCCCTTGGGTGCGCTGCCCAACTGGCCACCGGTTGCAAGCACGACACCGACGCGGAACCCACCAGCACTTCTACCAGCTACGACGTCTTAGCAAAAGGTGCCGGGCACTGGGAGTGGGACAGCTCTGCTTTCGGTTTTGCCGGCACCCGCACCCCGGCCACTGTGGGCTTTACGCGGCAGCTAGTATTTGGCGAAGGCAACGTGCTCAACGTGAAGCGTAACGGCAAGCAATACTACCAAACCAGCTACCAGCTCTCCACGCGCACCAGCGCCACTGCGTCCGAGCCGTTGGTCACTTACGTCAACGAAACGGACTTATACAACAACGACGTCAAGGCGTACACCTTGAGCCAGCAGAACGGCCGGCAAACCCTGGTTCTGATGGGCGAGCAAGTTCCAGTAGACGGCGGGGCCTTCGAAACCTACCACTGGGTAGCCGAGTAAACCGGGGCGAACCACTGGCCTCGGCCACTCCCCCCGTATTAACATGGCAAAACTTGCATTCTTAGGCCTGGGCAACATGGGCCTGGCGATGGCCGCCAACCTGCTCAAGGCCGGCCACACCCTCACCGTTTACAACCGCACCACCGAAAAGGCCGCGCCCCTGCAAGCGCAGGGCGCCACCGTGGCCGCCACCCCCGCCGAAGCCGCCCGTGGCGCCGAAGCCGTGTTCACAATGGTGACCGACGACGAGGCCCTCACCGAGCTGGTGACGGGCCCCGAGGGCCTGCTGCACGGCCTGGCGCCCGGCGCGGTGCACATCTCGTGCAGCACCGTGGCGCCCACCACCACCACCCGCCTGGCCGAAGCCCACGCCGCCCACGGCTCGGTGCTGGTGGCCGCGCCGGTATTCGGCAAGCCCGATGCGGCGGAGGCAGCCAAGCTCTGGCTGGGCGTAGCGGGGCCCCCGGCGGCCCGCGCCAAGGTGCAGCCCTGGCTGGCCCCACTCGGCCAGGGCGTGCGCGAGTTCGGCGACGACCCAGCCGCGGCCAGCGTGGTGAAGCTCTGCGGCAACTTCATGCTTGGCGCGGCCATCGAGGCCATGGCGGAGGCCTTCACGCTGGCCGAAAAGAGCGGCGTGGGCCGCCAGCCCATCTACGATTTCCTGGTCGGCACGCTCTTCAACTGCCCCGTGTACCAGGGCTACGGGCGCATGATTGCCTCCAAAAACTACACGCCCGTGGGGGCCCTGCCGCCCATCATCCGCAAGGATTTCCGCCTCGTACTCGACCACGCCCAGCAGCTGGCCACGCCCATGCCACTGGCCCAGCTCGTGCACAACCGCATGAGCACCACCGTGGCCCGCGGCGAAACCGACGTGGACTGGACCGCCTTCGCCCGCCGCGTATCGGAAGATGCCGGCCTGGAAGCGTAGGGTTTAGCTGTCAGTTATTCGTTGTCAGTTGTTGGCCGCTAAAGTGCCCGCGATTAAATACTCATCGTGACCGGCCCAATAGTTTAATGGTTTCTAAATACAAGAAAGGCCCGTAGCATATTGCTACGGGCCTTTCTTTATAAACTGCAAGCCATCAGCCGGTAGCTGAAAGCCAATAGCTAGGCTATTTCTCCAGCGGGAGCAGTACGCCGTCGATGACGTGAGTAACGCCGTTTTTCGAGATTACGTCGGCTATTTGGACGGTAGCGGGGGCATCTTTGCCGTTGCTCACCATCACTTTGCCGTCTTTCACGGTCACTTTCAGCTTCTCACCGTTCACGGTGGTCAGCTCTTGGCCGTCTTTCAAATCAGCAGCCAGCAGGCGGCCGGCGATGACGTGGTAGGTGAGCACACCTTTGAGCTTGGCGGCGTTGGAGGGAGCGGTGAGGGCAGCCACGGCAGCCTTAGGCAGCTTGGCGAAGGCATCATTGGTGGGGGCGAACACGGTGAAGGGGCCCGTGCCTTTCAGGGTTTCCACCAGGCCGGCCTGCTTCACGAGCGACACCAGGGTGCTCACGCTCTTGGCGCCCGCGGCGTTGTCCACAATGTCCTTGTCGGCCGTCATGGCCACGCCGTCCACCATTACGCCGCCGGGCTTGGCCATGCGGGCCGAGTCGCCGCCCATGGCAGCCATGGAGTCAGCGGGGTTGGTCGTCGTAGCGTCGGCCGTGGTGGTAGTTTCGGCGGGCTTGTCGTTGCCACAGCTGGCTAGGGCCAAAGTCATGGCGAAAGCGCCGGCGAGGGAGAAAAGTTGCTTTTTCATGAAAAAACAGAACGGGAAAAGAATAGAGGGTTTGGGTACCATACGAATCAATCTGGGGCCCTGGATTGTTTAAGTGCCATTGCCCGGGGCAGGCGCTTATTTTTGCAGCGCCCACTTCGGGCGTTTTCCCACCCATTCCCCGTTTTTTGATGAAAACTGCCGAAATCCACACCCCCAAGGGGGTTATGAAAGTCGAGTTCTACGAGCAAGACGCCCCCAACACGGTCAAAAACTTCACCGACTTGGCCCAGAAAGGCTTCTACGACGGCACCACCTTCCACCGCGTTATCCCGAACTTCGTGATTCAGGGCGGCGACCCCAACACCAAGCCCGGCGCCAAGGGCGCGCCCGGCACCGGGGGCCCCGGCTACAAAATCGACTGCGAAACCAGCGGCGACCACCAATACCACGAGCGCGGTGTGCTGAGCATGGCCCACGCCGGCAAAAACACCGGCGGCTCGCAGTTCTTCGTGGTGCACTCGCGCGACAACACCGCCCACCTCGACCGCGTGCACACCGTATTCGGCAAAGTAGTGGAAGGCCTGGACGTTATCGATCAAATCAAGCCCAACGACACGATTGAAAAAATCGTGGTAAAAGACGACGCCGCCGCGTAAGCAGCGAGTCGAGCTTCCACAAAAAAGCCCCGCGCACCTTTCGGTACGCGGGGCTTTTTTGTTTGCCTAAAAACTCCTAGGGGCCCTAGCGGCGGCGGCGCGGCTTTTCTTCTTCCTCGTCTTCGTCGTCGCCCTCGTCAAACTTGGGCATGGTGAACATCGACGAGAGCAGGTCCTTGAACTGGGCCCCGGCGGTGAGGCGGTTGCGCGAAATGAGGCTGTGCTCGCTCAGGCCGTGCAGCAGGAATTCCATCAGGAAGTAGGTCGTGTTGGCGTCCTCGTTGGGGTGCAGCTCCTTCACGATGTCGCGCAGGCCGGGCACCTGGTCCAGGGCAGCGTGGTAGTCGGCGTCGGAGGCGTCGTGCAGCAGGTCCAAGGTGTTGCCGCTGCCGAACCACTCCTGCACCGTTTTGTAGGGCGAAGTGCGGTTTTTCAGCTTCTTCGACTTGTCGGGGTCGGGGAAGTAGTTCAGGAACAGCGTGCGGATGGCCTTGCCCATGAGCTTCTCGGCCACGATGCCCGCGCCCTCCTGCTCGCCTTCGTACACCAGCTCCACCTTGCCCGTGATGGCAGGCACGGCCGAGATGAAGTCGCCCACGCGCACGTAGGTCGTCGCCTCGCCGTTGATGAGGGCCCGGCGCTCGGCACCGGCTACTACCTGCTCGTAGGCCGAGATGGTGAGGCGGGCCGACACGCCCGACTTGGCGTCCACAAACTCGGAGCCGCGGGCCTCGATGGCCACCTGCTCCACCAAGTCGTGGGTGATTTCGTTGGTCGTCACCATGCCTTTCTGGTCCTCCTTGATGCGGGCTTCCTGCTTGGTGATGCGCTTGCCGATTTCGATGGATTTCGGGTAGTGCGTGATGATCTGGGCGTCGATCCGGTCCTTGAGCGGCGTCACGATGCTGCCGCGGTTGGTGTAGTCCTCGGGGTTGGCCGTGAACACGAACTGGATGTCGAGCGGCAGGCGCACCTTGAAGCCGCGGATCTGGATGTCGCCTTCCTGCAAAATGTTGAACAGCGACACCTGGATGCGGGCCTGCAAGTCGGGCAGCTCGTTGATGACGAAAATACCGCGGTGGGCCCGGGGAATCAGGCCGAAGTGAATCACTCGCTCGTCGGAGTACGGCAGTTTCAGCGTGGCGGCCTTGATGGGGTCGGCGTCGCCGATGAGGTCGGCTACCGTCACGTCGGGCGTGGCCAGCTTCTCGGTGTAGCGCTCGTCGCGGTGCACCCAGGCCACGGGCGTGTTGTCGCCGTGCTCGTCAATCAGTTTTTTGGCAAACACCGACAGCGGCTGCAGCGGGTCGTCGTTCAGCTCCGAGCCTGCCACCACGGGCATGTACTCGTCGAGCAGGTTGATGAGCAGGCGCGCGATGCGGGTTTTGGCCTGGCCGCGCAGGCCGAGCAGGTTGATGTGGTGCCCGGCCAGGATGGCGCGCTGCAACTCGGGAATAACCGTTTCGTCGTAGCCGAAAATGCCGGGAAAAACGTCCTCCTTGAGGCGGAGCTTCCGAATGAGGTTCTCCCGCAATTCGGCTTTTACCGAGCGGGATTTGTAGCCAGACTTCTTCAGCTGGCCCAGGGTGGTAATGTGTTGCGAGTGGTTGGTTGGAAGCTGGTCGTTGGCCATGAGGGAAATGTGGGAGCAGAACGGGGCCCTGCTCGTCGGTGGAAGCGGTAGAGTGGAATTGGTAAACGGGCAACGCGGCGCAACCGCAAAGGTTCAGCGCGGCGGGCGGGGCCCCGGGGGCCCTACAGCGTTTTGCGGCGGTTCTTTTTGTAGTCTTCGAACACCAAGTGGCCCAGGCCCTTCAGGCCCGAATAGTAGGCCTTGCCCTGGTTCACCTCCGTAAACTCCTCCACGAACTGCTGGAGGTAGGGGTCGGAGGTGATCATGAACGTGGTGATGGGGATTTTCACGCGGCGGGCAGCGGCGGCAATGTTCAGCGTCTTATTCACCACCTTCCGGTCGAGGCCAAAGCTGTTTTTGTAGTAACCGTTGCCTTCCTTCAGGCAGGTGGGCTTGCCGTCGGTAATCATGAAAATCTGCTTGTTCGGCGTTTTGCGCTTGCGCAGCAGGTCCATGGCCAGCTCCAGGCCGGCCACGGTGTTGGTGTGGTAGGGCCCCACTTGCAGGTAGGGCAGGTCCTTCACCTCAATCTGCCAGGCGTCGTTGCCGAACACAATTACGTCGAGCGTGTCCTTCGGGTACTTCTGCTTCACGAGCTCGGCCAGGGCCATGGCCACCTTTTTGGCGGGCGTGATGCGGTCTTCGCCGTAGAGGATCATCGAGTGCGAGATATCAATCATCAACACCGTGCTGGTCTGGCTCTTGTGCTCGTTCTCGCGCACCTCCAGGTCGCCCTCCGTCAGCATGAAGCCGTCGTCCACGCCGTGGTTGAGCTGGGCGTTGCGAATGGATTCAGTCATCTGGATCTGCTCAAGCGAATCGCCGAAGCGGAACTCGCGCAGGTCGGTGCTCTGCTCGTCGCCCTGGCCGGTTTGGGGCGTGCGGTGGTTGCCGGTGCTGCTCTTCTTGAGCTTGCCGAAGATTTCCTCCAGCGCCGACTTGCGCAGCTGCTGCTCGGACTTGGCGGTGATGTGAAACTCGCCTTTTTTCTGTTCGTCTTCGTCGATGTAGCCCTTTTTCTTCAGGTCGTCGATGAAGTTGCCCATGCCGTAGCCGTCGTCGGTGAGGCCGTATTGCTTGTCGAGTTCGTTGAGCCAGGACAGGGCCTCGCCTACGTCGCCGGAAGTGATGGTAACCAGCTGCATGAACAGCTTAAAGAGCGACTCGAAGCCTTTTTCGGGCTGCTCGTCGGGCACAAAATCGCGGAAGCGGAAGCCAGTGGCCATAATTGCGGGAGGAAAGGGAATAGGCCGCGAAAACAACGCCCGCGGCGGCAATGTTCATTTGCCGTACCCGCTTGCCCCCACCCTACCCCTTCCGCCCCATGAAAGCCATCTGGAACGACACCGTCGTGGCCGAAAGCGACGCCACCGTTGTGGTTGAAAACAACCACTACTTCCCCGCCGACAGCCTCAAAAAAGAATATTTTGAGGACAGCATCGCCCACACTTCCTGCCCCTGGAAGGGCCGCGCCAGCTACTACTCGCTGCGCGTGAACGGCGAGTTGAACAAGGACGCCGCCTGGTTCTACCCCGAAACCAGCGAGGCCGCCCAAAACATCAAAGGCTACGTAGCCTTCTGGAAAGGCGTTAAAATCAGCGCTTAACCAGCAAATAGCCACAAAAAAGCCCGCCGCGCTGACATGCGCGGCGGGCTTTTTTGTGTGGCGGGGGCCCTAGGGCACGATGACCACTTTGCCAGTAGTGTGCTTGGTTTCGATTTGCTCAAAGGCTTTCTTAACGTCGGCCAGCGCGAAGGTTTGGGCCACGGGCACTTGCAGTTTGCCGGCATCGGCTAGGTCGCGCAGGTGGTCGAGGTCGGGCACGCTGGGCTGGGCCATCACGTGCTGGAAGCGCACGCCGGGGCCCAAATTCAGCGCCTTGCCGTCGTTGAGCACCGAAATAAGGCGGCCGTTGGGTTTGAGGGCCCCCAGGCTTTGGGTAAGCGTGTCGCCGCTCACAGCGTCAAACAACAGGTCTACGCCGTCGGGAGCCACTTTTTTTACGGCTTCTCCCACCGGGCCGGCTTTGTAGTCGATGGTGAAATCGGCGCCTAGCTCCTTCATGTGGGCCGCGCTGCCGGCGCTGGCTACGGCGATGACGGTGGCCCCCACGTTTTTGGCCAACTGAATGGCCGTACCGCCCACCCCGCCCGAGGCGCCGAGAATGAGCACGGTTTCACTAGCCTTGAGCTGGCCCGCGGTGATGACTGATTGGTAAGCCGTAAGGCCCGCCAGGGGCAGGCCACCGGCCTCTTCCCAGGTCAGCTTTTCGGGGCGCGCGGCCAGGTAGCACTCGGGCACCACCAAGCGCTCGGCAAAGGTGCCGTGCTGCACCACGGGGCGGCGCACGTAGCCGTACACCTCGGCCCCTTCGGCGAAGCGCGAGGCGCCGTGGCCGCACTTTTCGACCACGCCGGCCACGTCCCAGCCCGGCACAGCCGGAAAGGCGTTGGGCACCACGGCTTGGAAATGGCCTTCGCGTACGATGTAGTCGACGGGGTTGATGCCGGCCGCTTTCACGCGCAGCAGCACCTCGCCTTCGCCCACTTCGGGCAGGTCCAGGGGCCCTACGTTGATTTTATCGATGCCGCCAAATTCGGTGTAGTAGGCGGCTTGCGTTTGCTGAGGCATGGGAATTTTAGGTTTGGTGAGGAAATGGGGGCCCTGGCCACCGACAGGGGTTAGCGGCGGCCCGGCCCAAGCAGGCCTATTACGCAAAAAGCCGCCTCCCGACCAGGGAAGCGGCTTTATTAATACCAAGTGCGGGGCGGGGCTACGAAATCCACTTGAACTTGTACTCCAGCTTGGGCACCGGCATGCGGTCGCTCACGCGGCGCAGGCGGCTGGGCAGGGCCATCACGTAGTCGCGGGCCTTCTCGGCGGGGCCGGTAAGGCCGGTGAGACCAGAGATTTTCCAGTCCGCAATCAGCGTATCGAGGATGTCGGTGTAGTCGGCGCTCGTGTACACGCCCAGGCGCTGGGCGGCATCGGTGAAGTGGCCGTAGGTTTTGCCCATGTCGATGCCCAGCTCACGCATGTAGTGGGCAGGCATCACGATTTTCTTGCGCATCATGTCCTCAAAGGCCAGCATCATTTCCGAGGGGTCCACCTCGAAAATCTTCTCCACGAAGGTTTTGTAGGCGCGGGCATGGCGGTTTTCGTCGCCGGCAATCATGCCGCAGATTTTGGACAGGCCATCGTCGCCGGCGGTGCGGGCGAGCTGGCCCACGCGGCGGTGCGAGATGTTGGTGGCCATTTCCTGGTAGCTCGTGTACACGAAGGCGCGGTACGGGTCGTGGGCCGTGCCCAGGTCGAAGCCGTCGTTGATGAGGTACTGGGTACTCATCTCAAATTCGCGCATGTTCACGCGGCCCGAGAGGTAGAGGTAGCGGTTGAGCAGGTCGCCGTGGCGGTTTTCCTCGGCTGTCCAACCCCGGATCCACTGGGCCCAGCCGTTGTTGTTGTCGCGGTTCAGGTCGTCGAGCTCATGGAACCACGCCTCGTAGTTGGGCAGCGCCTCTTCGGTGATGGTGTCGCCGATGAGCACGGCCAGCAGGTCGTAGCTCAGGCTACCCGCTTTTTCGCGCAGGTCCTTCACCTCGTCAAAAAACGTTTCGCGGCGCGAATCCGGCAGGTAATCAGCCGGTTGCCAGCTATCCTCCACCTTCTTGAGGAAGTTGTAAATATTCTCTTTGAGGAAACCCTCGAGGTGTTGCAGGACCTCGCTGCGCGAAATCATCGTGGAACTGAGCATGGCGCGGAAAGTCGAAAACGTGTGATTGTAATGAAGCAACGATTTTCGGACCGCAAAGGTCCACTACCGTGCTATTGGGTGGGGTACAAGATTATGTTCTACGGCGCAGCCTATTGCTTGGATGCCGGGCGGCCCCGCGGGGCCCCCGGGGCCCCCGGGGCCCCCGGGGCCCCCGGGGCCCCCGGGGCCCCCGCGTAATAGAAGCGCAGGCTGGAATCGGCGGCCAGGGCGGGGCCCGGGCGCAGGACCCAGCGCTGGGCGGGCGGGCCCCGCCGGGCCGCCGCGTTCAGCCACGCTGCTTCGGGGGCGGCCAGCACCCAGGCCACGCGGCCGGTGGGGGCCCTGGCCAGGCGGCGCAGGGCTTCGGCCTGCCCGGGGGCCCCGGTGA
Organism: Hymenobacter nivis; assembly: GCF_006439025.1. Taxonomy (GTDB): domain Bacteria; phylum Bacteroidota; class Bacteroidia; order Cytophagales; family Hymenobacteraceae; genus Hymenobacter; species Hymenobacter nivis_A. Next base: position 143,633 of record NZ_RCYZ01000004.1, on the reverse strand, counting down.
GGGCCCGGCACAGGGCCCGCTGCGCGGCACCGGGCGCGGCCCAGCCGCTGAGGCTGAGCACCGGCCCGGGGCCCAAATTGTAGGCTTGGAACGGCGAGAGGCTTTTGAGCAAATCGGTGGTGCCGGCCAGCACGCACACCCGGCCGGCGGTGCGGGCGGCCAGCTCGGCCAGGGCGCGCTCGTGGCGGGCGCGCTCCTGCCCCAGCACCAAGCGGCGGTGCCCGGTTTTGGCCGCGTACAGGGCCCCCACGGCCAGCGCCAGGGCCGCCGCCCAGCGCCGCCCCGTCGGCACAAATGCCCGGGGTCCCGCTCCTATTGCCCCCGCACCCGGCGCTTCGAGCCAGAACAACAGGTTGGCCAGCAGCCAGTAATCGAGCAGCGGCAGGGCCAGCCGCGGCGGCAGCTTGAAGCCGCCCGCCAGCACCGCCAGGGCCCCGACGAAGCCCAGCTGCACCAGCCAAAAGCCCCAGGCCGGGCCCTGGCCGGGGCCCCGGCGGCGGGCCACGCCCCCGGCCAGGGCCCCCAGCGCCAGCAGCACCGGGAAGTAGTCGCGCGCCAGCAGGCCGGCCCGCAGCGCCAGCTTGGCGGGCACCGTGCGTCCAAAGAACTCCCCGGCATCGAAGCGGTAGGCGCGGGTGGCCAGGGCGTCGTTCACGGCCGTGGCGTCACCCAGCAGCCACAGACCCACGGCGGCGGTGCCCAGGCTGTCAGCCGCAGTGCGGGGCGCGGGGCGCAGCTGCTCAAAGTCGAGCACGCGGGCAAAAAAGGCATCATGGGCCTGGGCCTGGGCCGCGGCGGGCGTTTGGCGCAGGGCGGCCGCGCCGGTAGCCGCGGCCAGTAGCAGCGCCGCGCCCGCCAGCGCCGGGGCGGCGCGGCGCCAGCCGTGGGCCAGCAGCACGGCGGCCGGCACGGCGGCGGCAGCTCCCACCACGGCTAGGCTGGGGCGCACCAGCCAGGCGGCCCCCAGGGCCCCCAGCGCCAGCAGCAGGGGCCCCCAGCGCCCCGGCCGCTGGGCCGTGAACAGCACGGCCCCGCCGGCCAGCAGCAGCGGCACCCGCGCGTGGCTGAACCACAGCCAATGCTCCAGCCACGCCACCCCAAAAAACGCCACCAGCGCCAGCACCAGGGGCCCTGGCCGCAGGTGCGGCCGCAGCAACTGCTCCAGCACCGCAAACCACAGCCCGGTGGCCGCGCCCAGCAGCGCGCCCAGCAGCAGCCCCAACCACGGCACCCCGGGCAGGGCCCCGTAGGCGGCGGCCAGCAGGTGCCCGTAGCCGTGCAGGTACAGCGGCAGCGCGGGCACCGGCCCCGCGGCCAGCACGCCCCCAAACAGCCAGGCCAGCACGGCTTCGTCGTTGGCCTCGCAATAGCTGCCCAGGCCCGCCACCGTGGCCAGCACCAGGGCCCCGGGCAGCAGCCCGGCGCGGGCAAAAACAGCAAAACGGGAGGAACTCAGCACAGTGAAATGGGTAGCCCTCAAAACTACGGCCGCCACCCCACTAGCCCCGCCAGCGCCCGGCTCCAAATGGCCAGGGCCCAGTCGAGGGGCGTGGGGCGGGCCACCTGGCGCAGCAGCGCAAACAGGGCCCCCGCCTCGGCGGCGCGGTGGCGGCGGGCGGCGTGGCGCAGCTCCCAGCGCAGGCGCACGGCCAGGGCGGCGCGCTCGGCCGGGGTGCGCACCAGGGCCAGGGCTTTTTCGCAGACGCGGATGGTGGAGGTCAGGTACGGGTCGTGGGCGCGGTAGGCGCGGGCCGACATGGCGCGGGGGTGCTTGCGCTTGCGGGTCGTCACGGCGTCGAGGTAGCCGAACTGCCAGTCGCGGGCGGCACGCACCCAGAAGTCGAAGTCCTCGTAGGCCAGCGCCTCGTCGTAGCCGCCCAGCGCGGCCAGGCAGACGCGGCGCATCAGCATGGTGGGCGTGCTGATGAAGAAGCGGGCCAGCACGTCGGCCAATACCCAGCCGCTGGCCGGGCGCAGGTGCGCCGGGGCCCCGGGGTAGTAGTGCCGGCCCAGCAAATTTCCCTGCTCATCAATGTGTTCGGCGTTGGAATACACCACACCATAGCTCGCATCCAGGGCCCCAAACTGCGCTACTTGCCGGGCCAGGCGGTCGGGCAGCAGCACGTCGTCGGTGGCAAAATCTACCACAAATTCGCCCGTGCTCTGCCCAAACGCCCGGTTGAAGGCGCGGCAATTGCCCACATTTTCGGGCAGCAGCAGCAGGTGCCAGGCCGGGTGCGCGGCGGCGTATTCACGCAGGATGGCCGGGCTACCGTCGGTGCTGGCGTCGTCCACGAGCCACACTTCCAGGTGCGGGTAGGTTTGGGCCAGCACCGAGTCCAAGGCCTCGCGCAAGAAAGGCTCGTGGTTGTGGCACAGGGCCACCACCGTCACCATGGGGCCCGGCGGGGGCACCGCGGGGAGCGGGGGCGGGGCAGCATATGGGGGATAAGATGCGGACAATGGGCCTAAATCAGCGGAAAAGCTGGCCCAAAAATACGCGGTGCCCTACCCTTGGCCCAGCTCCTGGCGCCCGCTGCGCAGCCAGAAGAAAACGCACCCCAGCAGCAGGGCCCCGTAGCGCAGGGCGTGGGCCCACACCGCGCCCGCCAGGCCCAGGGCCGGCACCAGCCCCGCCAGCAGTCCCGCGTAGAGCACTGCCGAGGCCGCCTGCACGGCCACGTAGCGCCCGGTGCGGGCCCGGGCCGTGAGCTGAAAAATGAACACCCAGCTCAAAAATTTGGCCCAGTCGCCCAGTACTTGCGGGGCCAGCAACTCCCGCGCCGCCAGCAGCCGCGGCGAAAAAAACAGCGGCAGCAACCAGTCGCGGGCCACAAATACGATTCCCAGGGCCACGGCCAGCGCCGGGGCCAGCACCCCCAGCACCCCGCGCAGGTAGGCGCGGGCCGCCGCGGGCTGCCCCGCCAGCGCCGCCAGCTGCGGGTAAAACACGCTGCTGAGCACAGCGGCCACCACCATGGTGTAGTTGTCGGAGAGCTTGGCGGCGGCCTGCCACACGTCGGTGCGGGCCGGGCCGAAGTGGTTCAGCAGCGCGGCCCGCACGGCCACGTCCACAGCCCGCCCAAACACGATGTTGCCCACGGCCATCAGCCCAAACTGCGCCAGGCCCCGCAGCGCCGCCCGGCTGGGGGCCACCCAGTGGCCCAGGCCCCGCAGCACGCCAGCCCGGCCGGCCATTACCAGCGCGGGCACCACGGCCAAGCCTTGGCCCACGGCGTAGGCCAGCAGCACGGTGGGCAGCGGCCAGTGGGGCCCGGGGCCCAGGCCGGCGGCCACGCCCGCGGTGCCCAGCGCGGCCGTGGCCACGGCCAGCCCCACGTAGGCCCGCAGCCGGCCGGCGGCCAGCAGCGCCGTGCCCAGCAGGGCCTGCGCCGTGTTCAGGGCCACGCCGGCCACCAGCACGGCGCGCTGCGTGGGGGTGGCCGCCAGCCCCGGCCACCCGAACAATACCGCTGCGCCCAGCACCAGCGCGGCCACGTTTAGGGCCCCCGCCGCGCCCAGCCACGCCCGGTAGCGGCGGCTGCCGGGCGGCAGCGGGGCCAGGTACTTCACCAGGCCTACGTGGGTGCCGTCGATGGGCAGCGTGGTGAGCAGGGCCATCACGCCCTGCACCTGCGCCAGCAGCGTGAGGCCCCCCGCCGGGGCGTGGGTAGCCACTAATTTACCCACGGCAATGGCCCCCGCCGCCCGCGCCGCCAGCCCCACGCCGGTGCCCAGCGCGCCCCGCACAAAGCTTCGCCACACGGGCACGGCGCGGGCAGACGAAATAGGCGGGGCCATTAAATCGGGAAGGTGCTGATGGGCTGGTTCATTGCGGGGCGACTGCGCAGTCGCGGCTAGACAACCAGGGCTTTGTTTATGTTCGGGACGGCCGGCAAAAGCAAATATCGAAAACGGGCAGGCCATTGGTTTTCAACCGCCGCGCAATTCTTTGCTACTGGGCTCAGAGGGCCTTTTCCCAGCTCAGGCGCAGGCCGGCGGTGGCCCCCAGGTGGCGCTTGAAGCGCAGCAGCGATACGTTGGGCCCCTCGGGCAGCGTGGAGGTGCCCAAGTCGAGCACGGCCATGCCGCTGGCCCGCGCAAAGGCGTGCAGGCCCTCGTTGAGGAGCACCACCGGGCTCAGGGCGTTTTGGCTGAGCGGGCTGGCGGGGTAAAAGTTGTAGAGCACCGTTTCGCTCACGCGCACGGCCACCGTGAGGGCCGCCCACTCGCCGCTAGGGGCCCGCACCGAAAACAGGAAATAGTCGTCGGGGAACGCCTCGAACAACGCCTCCAGCCGGGCCAAGGGCAGCGGCTGGGCCTGCCCCCGCTCCTGCCGGCACGCGCTGATAAAGGCGTGGGCCCGCGGCAGAAACCAGCGGTGCTCCTGCTCCACCACCAGGCCGTGGCGGGCGCACTTGTGCAGGCGCCGCCGCTCGGAGGGGTGCAGGCCAGCGGCGTAATCCTGGGCCAGGTCGAGGTGGTAGTTCTGCTCGGCCAGGGCCACGCGGTAGCCGCGCTGGCGCAGGGCCTCGGCCAGGGCGGCGGCCCCGGCGGGGTCGTAGCAAAAGGGGTAGCCGCGCACCGCCAGCCGCCGCTGCCTGAGGCCACGCAACGCCGCCTCGGCCGCCTCGAACAGGGCGTGCACCGCCCCCACGCCCAGGCCCGGGGCCAGCTGCGCCCCCCCAAACGGGGCCTGCCCCGGGCTGCGGGCCAGGCCGGTGGCGGGGTCGGCCAGGGCGTGCAGCTGGGCCACGGTGCGGGCCCCGTCTTCCAGGTAAAAGCTGAGCACGGGGCCCGCCGGGGGCTGCAAGGCCTGGTGCGCGGGCGCCAGAAACAGCAGCGGCGCGAAGGCCAGCGGGTGGCGCGGGGCGGCGGCGCGGGGCCCGGGGCCCGGGGCCCACACCCGCGGGGCGGCCCCGGCTTCAACAACAGAAAACGGCTCGGAAACGGACACGGTGCGCGGAAATAGCCCGGCAAAGTACGGCCCGGCCGGGGCCCCGCCCCAACCCCGGGGCCCCAGCGGCGTATTTTGCGCCAACTTTCTTCCCCGCTCCTTCCGCATGGCTCCCCCTGAATTGTCGCTTCCCGCCACCGACGCCGACCGCGCCGCCCTGCGCGAAAGCCGCGCCCAGCACGTGGGCCAGAAACCGGGCACCCTCACCGTGCGCCCCGGGGCCCCCACGCCGCGCCTGTTTCTGATGGCCTACGACGAGGAAGGCTGCGACGAGGCCGAGTATACGGGCCGCTACGACGAGCTGCTCGAAGCCATCCGCACGGCCCCCGAGCGCAAGTACTGGCTCGACGTGCGCGGCTACGGCGACCTGCCGCTGCTCGAGCGCATCATGGAAAACTTTAACCTGCACCCGCTCCAGATGGAGGACGTGCTCGGCGATTACCAACGGGCCAAGGTGGAGGTGTTCGACGACAACCGCCTGTTCATGGTGTCGCGCATGACGGAGTTCACCGAGAGCCTCGAAATCGACGACGACCAGCTCTCCATCTTCACGGGGCCCAACTACGTGCTCACGTTTCAGGACGACTACCAGGATTGCCTGGAGGTGCTGCGCAACCGCCTGCGGGGCCCCAGCAGCCAGCTCCGCCGCCGCCCCATCGCCTACCTCGCCTACGCCCTCACCGACGTGGTACTCGACCATTACTACCCCACGATGGCGGCCATCGGCGACTACATTGAGGAGCTGGAGGACAGCATTTTTGTGGCCCGGCGCGAGCGGCGGCTGCTCAGCCGCATCCTGCAAGTGAAGAAAAGCGTGGTGCGCTTCCGCCGCCTGGTGTACCCCGAGCGCGACAAGATTGCGGAGATCCTGCGCCTGCCCGACGAGGTGATGCCCGAGGAAATCAAAACCTACTACCGCGACTGCTACGACCACGCCATCCAGGCCCTGGACCTGGCCGAGAGCTACCGCGACAACATCAGCAGCCTGGCCGACCTGTTCCTCTCCGACCAGAGCAACCGCATGAACGAGGTGATGAAGGTGCTGACCATCATCAGCTCCATCTTCATCCCGCTGAGCTTCGTGGTGGGCCTCTACGGCATGAACTTCCAGCGCGAAGACGGCCACGGCCACGTAATGCCCCTCAATATGCCCGAGCTGTACCAGCCCTGGGGCTACCCCGCCCTGCTGGCCTTGCTGGCCCTCATCGTGGCCGGCCAGCTGTATTATTTCTGGCGCAAAGGCTGGCTGTCGAGCAACGATTAGGGCAGGTGCTTTAAAAAAATAGGGCCCCCAGGGCGGCGACACATTCCTCGTATCGCCGCCCTGGGGGCCCTACTTATTGGGTATCAAGCAACTATTTTCCAGCTACTTACCCCTTGAACGCCAGCTGGCTTTCGGCTTCGGGCTGGGCGATGCCGCGAAGCACATCGGCCAGGATGGCGTACGACTGAACGCGGGCTTCGTGGCTGAAGATGTTGGACACGGCCATGATTTCGTTGACCTGCGTTTCGTCGATGAATTCCTGGAAATCGGCTTGCAGCGTGGCCGGGCCGCCCACAAAGGAGTAGGCCAGCATCTGCTGCACGGCGTGCTGCTGGGCGGGGCCCCAGAGGCCGGCCATCGACTCGACGGGCGGGGCCAGCGGCGCGGGGCGGCCCGAGATGACGCCCAGCATGAACTGCTGGAGCGACGTGGAGAGCCACTGCGCCTCGGCGTCGGTGGCGGCGGCCACCACGTTTACGCAGGCAATGGCGTAGGGCTGGGCCAAGGCGGCCGAGGGCCGGAAGTTTTGGCGGTAGATGTCCAGCGCCGCCATGAGCTGGGCCGGCGCGAAGTGGCTGGCGAAGGCGTAGGGCAGGCCCAGGGCCGCCGCCAGGTAGGCGCTGTCGGTGCTGGAGCCCAGGATGTAAATCGGTACCTCCAGCCCCTCGCCAGGGATGGCGCGCACGGCAGCGGTGCTGTTGGCGGCCGAAAAGTAGGTTTGCAGCTGCTGCACATCGCGCGGGAAATCCTGGGCCCCGCCGAAGCGGCTGCCCCGGATGGCCTGCGCCGTGGCCTGGTCGGAGCCCGGGGCCCGGCCCAGGCCCAGGTCGATGCGGCCGGGGTAGAGCGTGGCCAACGTGCCGATTTGCTCGGCCACCACCAGCGGGGCGTGGTTGGGCAGCATGATGCCGCCCGAGCCCAGGCGCAGCGTGGTGGTGCCGCCGGCCAGGTAGCCCATCAGCACCACCGGGGCGGCGCTGGCCACGCTGGCCATGTTGTGGTGCTCGGAGAGCCAGTAGCGGGTGTAGCCCTGCTTTTCGACCTGCTGGGCCAGGTCCAGGCTGTGGCGGAAGGTATCGGCGGGGGTGGTGCCGGCCGCAATGGGGGCCAAATCGAGCACCGAAAAAGCAATGGGAGAAGCGGGGGTAGTAGCCATAGGAAACAGGGAGAAAGGATAGCGGCCGCGCCATAGTAACAGCGGTTGTTACACACAACCCGTTTCGGCGCAAAATGATTGCCCGCCTCCTCCCCTGGGGCCCCGGGCTGGCTACCCCAGCACGGCGCGCACCTGCCGCACACGCTCGGCCACCGAGCCCTCGACGCAGGTGTAGGGAATGCCCAGCAAATCGAGCTGCATCAGCGTGGTGCCCTGCTGCACGTTGCGCAGCGCCTCGGGGCCCCGCCAGCCGTCGGCCTCGAAGGGGATGGACGGCTGGCACACAATAGTGTGCGCGTAGCGCAGGCGGCAGGCGCGGGCCAGCTGGAGCAGGGCCGGGTCGCAACGCTGGTAGTAATAATACGAGTAGAGGGCGGTGGTGATGGCGTTGGTATCGACGAACAAAAACCGCCGCGCCTGGGCCACTTGCTCTTCTTCCAGCTCGAGGTGGCGCTGGGCGATGAGCAGGTGGTCGGCGAAGGTGAGGGCCCCCATCTTTTCTTCGGTGAGCTGGCGGCCGTACTCGGGCACCCACGCGGTGCTGTAGGCGGCGGCCAGGGCGCGGCACAGGGTGGTTTTGCCGGTGCTTTCGGCGCCCAACAGCACAATGCGGGCCGGGGCGGCCGGGGAGGAAGTGGCTGGTACCATCGCGTTATTTTTATTTAAAATATTGACAATCAACCAAATGAATAGGCACAATAGCTAACATGCGCAAAGATATACTGCCGGCGGCGGCCAACATTAAGGCCGCAATTCGGTGCGGCGCAGCTCGCGGCCCACCAGGCGCACCAACTGGTAGGTGCCCGTGGCGGCGTGGTAGGCCAGGCCCACGCCGGCCCCGGTGCTGGCCAGCGGCTGGCCGCCCAGCAGCCGGCCTTGGGCATCGAACACGTAGGCCAGGCCGGGGCCCGGCTCGCCCACGGCCACCGCCCGCCCGCTGCCGCCGAAGTCGAAAAACTGGGTGGGCTTGGGCCCCGAGGTAACGAAGCGGCGCGACACCACGGGCGCGGCCTGCGGCGGCAGGTAAAAGTCGTAGCGGCCGTTTTCCTCGTCGCGGGCCACGCCGTAGCTGGCCCCGCCGCCGGTGGCCGGCACCAGCCGGAAGGTAGCTGTGCGGCTCCAGGTGGCCACCCGGCGGCGGGCCAGCACGTCGCCCACCAGCGTGAAGGTGACCAGCTCGCCGTGCTGATTGACGACGGTGAGGCGGGTGCGGCCCAGCGTGGTGGCGGCTTGCACGGCCACGCCGCCCGCCAGCCGGGCCCCCACGCTGAGCGGGAAGCCCGGCAGCCGGCCCCCGCGCTGGTCGTAGGCGTACACGTAGCCGTTTTGCAGGGGGCACACCACCACGTCGCGCCCGCCCACGCTCAGCAGCGCGGGGGCCCCGGCCAGCGGGAAATCGAGCACCTTGGGGCCCCAGCCCGGGTATTGCCGCCCGGCGGCATCAAGCAGGAACAGGGCCTGGGCCCCGGCCGCCACCAGCAGGCGCGGCGCGGCCCCGGCCGGGGTGCTGGTGTGCAGGGCGGTGGCGCGCACGGTATCGGGCAGGTTGAGGGGGAAGGGCGGGGCCTCGCGGCCATCGGCCAGGGCCAGGCGGTGCACGCGGTGGCCGGCGGCCAGCGCCAGGCCCCCGGCCGCGCCCGGCCCGGCCGCCAGGGGCCCCGCCCCCACCAGCGGGGCCCCCAACGAATCGGCCCACACCACGCCGTTGTCGGGGCTCACGAAGTAGGCCACGCCGGCCGAATCCTGCACCAGGGCGGCGGGCACCCGCGTGCCGGCCGCGGCCACCAGCAGCGGCGTGCCCACCAGCGGCGACGGGAACGCCAGCCCGCGCGCCTCGCCCGCCCCGGCCAGCACGGCCCCCACGCCCGCGCTGGGCCGGTGCAGCAGCAGCCGCCCAAAGTACTGCGCGCCCGGCGCGGCCGCGTCGGGCGGGGGCACCAGCTGCCAGGCCATTTGGGGGAAGCGCCGGAACAGGGCTTCGTTGCGCAGCAGCCCGGCGCGGCGGTCTTCGGTGAGGGCCCCGAGCAGGCCGTTCCAGGCGTTGTGCGTGTCGAGGTAGATGCCCAGCCGGGCGCGGGGCAGCGTGTGGGCCAAAAACGCGGCGTAGGCCGGCGTGCGGGCCCAGGTGAGGCCGGCGCCCACGTCGGCCAGGGCCCCGGAGAGGGTAGCGGCGTCGGCCATTACCAAGTAGCCGCCCACGAGGGCCCCGGCGGGCGCGGGCACGGCCTCGCCCGGGGCGGCGGGGGCCAGCAGCGGCCGCAGCAGCCCGCCGATGGCCACGCCCAGGGGGTGGATTTCGTACCCCCCCACCCGCGTGAAGGCCGCCGGCTGGCCCGTGCGGCGGCGCACCTCGCCCAGCCAGCGGGCGGTGCGCGCCGGGGCCGGGCAGCGCAGGTAGGCCAGCCGCCCGGGGGCCACGCCCGGGGCCGCCGCGGCCAGGTAGGCCACCGCCATTTCGGGCCCGAAGCTGGCCGCCAGGCTATCCAGGGCCACGCGCAGGCCCACCGAATCGGGCCCGGCCGGGCCGGCGGGGGCCAGCGGGCGCACGGCCAGCTGCACCACCAGGGCCGTGCGGGTGGGCAGCACGGCGGCCAGCCCAAAAGGCTGGGCCGGCTGCCCCTGTACCTGCGCTTGCAGGGCCCCGCGGGCGGTTTCGGGGTTGGCGAAGCCGGCCAGCTCGGCCACGGGGCCCGTGAGGCGCAGGCCCAGCAGGCCGTCGGCGGCCAGGGTGGCGAGGTGGTCGAAGCGGGCGTGGGCGGCAGGCCGGAACAGCACGTCGAGCAGCTGCGGCAGGCGCCGGAAGTTCAGCCACAGCGCGGCGTCGATTTCGGGCAGGCGCAGCACGTCGGTATCGGCAAAGTGGGCCAGCACGGTGGGGGCCCCGGGGTGGCGCAGGCGCTGCACCACGGCCTCCACCAGGCCCGCGTTGGTGCTCATGATGAGGTGGTTGCGGTAGTTGAGCACCGTCAGGCTGGTTTCGGTGCGCACCTCCGTGAGTACGCTCAGCTCCTGCCCGTCGAGCAGGCGCTGGCTGAGGCGGTAGCGGCGGTCGCGGCCCAGGGTTTCGAGCAGGCCGCGCACCTGCCGGTACTCGCGCACCGAGGCCAGCGGCACCTGGTACAGCACGTCGAACGCGCCGGGGCCCGTCACGTGCACGGAGGTCACGACCTGCTTGCGGCCGAGCAGGGCCAGCAGGCTGGTGTTGCGGCCGTTGCCGCCGGCCAGGCTATCGGCCACGGCCAGGTGGTCGGCGGCCTGCTGCACGTAGCGCACGGCCGTGAGGTTGTCCCAGAGCTGGGTTTCCTGCAAGTGGCGCACCAGGGCGGGATGGTCGCGGGTGGTGAGCACAAGCACCGCGTCATCGGGCACCAGGGCGTAGGCGTCCACTGGCTCGGCGGCCACGGTGCGGCGGTAGTACACGTAGGTGGCCAGCGCCAGCAGCAGCGCCAAGGCCACGAGCAGCGCCCAAAGCTTGCGGGACATGCGGGGAATGGAAAGGGGGAAGCGGGAAGTGGGGGCAAAAGTACGGCCAGGGCCCTAGCCCGGGGCCCCGGTGCCCTGGCCGCTTAGCCCCGCTGGGGGCTCCAGCGGGCGCGGCGCCAGGCGGCTTGCTGGGCGGGCGTAAGGAACGTCCAGGCCACGAGGCGGCTTTTTTTCTGGCCCTGGGCCATGTCGATGGTTTGCGTTTCCAGGGCCCCGGCCTGGTGCAGGGCGCGGTGCAGGCCGGGCAATGTTTCCTTTTTGGAAACGAGCGTGGTGTACCAGAAGCAGGCGGTGGGGCGCTGCTGGCTTTCCAGCACCAGGCGGCGCACGAAGGCCGCCTCGCCGCCCGGGGCCCACAGCTCGGCCGCCTGGCCCCCGAAGTTGAGCACCGGCCGGGGGCCCCGGGCGGTGCCCAGGTTGGCCGTTTTGCGCTGGGTGCCGGCCGCCGCCTCGGCCGCCGAGGCGTGGAAGGGCGGGTTGCAGAGCGTGGCGTCGAACACCTCGCCGGGCCCAATGATGCCGTCGAACACGCGGCGGGCGTCGGGTTGCAGGCGGCCCTCGATGGCCTTCGCCAGCCCGTTGGCGGCCACCAGCTGCTGAGCGGCGCGCAGGGCCACAGCGTCAATGTCGGAGCCCACAAACTGCCAGCCGTACTCGTGGTGGCCGATGAGCGGGTAGATGCAGTTGGCCCCCACGCCCACGTCGAGCACCCGCACGCCGGGGCCCCGGGGCACCACGCCGCCGTTGCTCGCGGCCAGCAAATCAGCTACGTGGTGCACGTAATCGGCCCGGCCGGGGATGGGCGGGCACAGGTAGCCGGCCGGAATATCCCAGTGCGCCACGCCGTAGAAGTGCCGCAGCAGCGCCTGGTTCAGGGCCTTCACCGCGACCGGGTTGGCAAAATCCACCGACAGGTCGCCAAACGGATTCGTCCGCACGAAGGCGGCCAGCGCCGGGCTGCTGCTGATCAGCTGCGGGAAATCGTAGCGGCCCCGGTGCCGGTTGCGCGGGTGCAGCAGGCCCTGGGGGGCGGGGCGGTTGGGCGGCGGCGAAGGCATGGGCTGGGGCGGCTGAGTGGGGGCTGCCCGCGCGGGCAAACCGCAAAAGTAACCCCGCGCCCGCGGCTGCGCCGGCGCGGCCGCCGCCAAAAAAAAACGGGCCGCCGCCCGCGCAAAATCGCAGCGCAGGGCCCCCACGGGCACTTGCTGATTTGGCTGGTACAATTATTGACAATTTTTGTGAACACAAAGTATACTCTTAACGGTTAAGCACTTCTATCCCCGCCCCAACGGGGGTTGCGCCCGTTCCATTGGGCTCAAAAGATGGCTGATTAGAGGATACCTGAGTGAATTCAATTAAATTAGTAGGCTGTAGCTTGTTGACGCTAACCGGGCTGAGCGCCCCCTTTTTGCGGCCCACGACAACGGCCCGCCGGGCCACGGCTACCACCACTGTTTTGGCCCCGCGCGCAGCCACCCGGCGGGCGCGGCGCATCCCGTTTCAGAAGTTGGCGGCCCGCGGGCCTTTTTACACGGTGACGGCCACGGCCTATTCGGCCGTGCCGGGCCAAACCGACGACGAGCCGTTTGTGACGGCCGACAACTCGACCATTCCGGCGGGCTACAGCAGCCGCATTCGCTGGCTGGCCCTCTCCCACGATTTGCTGGCGCGCTGGGGCGGCCCCTTTGCCTACGGCGACACGGTGCGGGTGGCGGGCATCTCGCCCACCCTCGACGGCGTGTACACGGTGCACGACACCATGAACCGCCGCTACCGCCACTGCCTCGACGTGCTATTCTGCCCCCGCGAGCACTTCGACGTGTTCCAGCCGGGCGTAAAGATCCGGTCGATTTCGCGCCGCCGCAACGGCAGCTAGCCTAAGCCATTCGCCGCTTCCTGCCAGCCCGGAACCTATTTTAGGTAGCCCTACCCAACTAGCATTCACATAATATACATCCTTGTTTAACAGCCAATTAAACATAAATTCGTTTGGTGCAGAAGCGCACCTTTGCGCCGGTAGAAGTGAATGACTTACCTGGGCCCTGTTCCACGGTCCCGTTCAAATCAGAGACGCAAGGATGCCTCTTTACACCGTTCTGAAGGCTGGTAAACTTGGCTAAATGGCCGCACCAGCCAGCTGCCGCAGCACCTGCGCCGCGGCCCACTGGCCCGATTCTACGGCCCCGTCGAGGCGGCCCCACTCGCTGAGGGAGGTTTCGGCGCCGGCCCAGTGCAGGGCTCCATCCCAGTGCGGCTGGCGCAGCAGCGCGGGGCCCCGGAGCGGCACCTCGCGCGGGGCTTGCGCGTCGGCGGGCGCGCTGGTCAGGGGCTCCTGGGTCCAGTCCAATTCATGGTAGGCGAGCGGGGTTAGGGCCCCGGGGCCGAACAGGCGCGCCAGCTGGGCCAGCACCGCGGCTTGCCGCTCGGCCACCGGCGCCGCCCGCAGCGGGTCTTCGGCGGCAAAAAACCCGAACAGGGCCCCCAGCGGGCCCGTGGCCGGCGAGGCGTCGTGGATTTCGACCAGGGGCCCCACCTGGCTCACCGCAAAGCCCGACCAGCCCTGCGCCCGCCAAAACGGAGCGGCGTACACCGCTACGCTTTTCATGGCGTGGCCCATCCAGGTGGGCACGGCCTGCATGTCCTGGTGCAGCGGCGCGGGCAGCGCGGGCACAAACCGGAGGCTGTGGGCCACCAGGCGCGGCGGCAGCGCCAGCACCACGGCCGGGGCCCGGTACTGCCGCGTGTGGCCGGCCTGCGCCACCGTCACCTCCACCCCTGCTTCCGGGCCGGGCAGCTGGCGCAGCTCCACCACGCGGGCCCCCAGGTGCAGGCACCCGTCGGGCAGCTGCCGAGCCAGGGTGCGGCAGAGCGCGGCTGCCCCGCCCGCCACGCGCAGGTAGCCCGCCGAGCCCGACGGATTGGGCACCCGGTGCACGCCCTGGGCGGTTTCGTAGGCCGTGGCCCCGGCGCTGGGCTGCACAAAGGGCCGGGTGCCCAGCTCGGCCAGCAGCCGCATCAGGTACGGGTGGTGCGCCCAGCCCCAGGTGGCGCCCAGGTCCAGGTGCTCGGCGTCGGGGCCCCCGGGCAGCGCCGGCACGGCCAGCGTGCGGCCGCCCACCCGGTCACGGGCTTCGAGCACTAGCACGGGCTGCCCCGCCGCCGTGAGGGCCCGGGCCGCCGTGAGGCCCGCCAGGCCCGCGCCAATGATAATGATTGGCAGCGTGGCGCTAGAAGAAGATTCCAAGGGGAAAGTCGTGAGGGGTATTTAATTGCCCGGCGGTAACCAATACCGGCTGCTTTTGATTGATTGATTGCGGGGGATTATGGGGCCCCTGAGAACGGTTACGCGGGATTAGCGCAGGCTTGCTAGCGGGGCGTTTGGTGAACGGCAGAGCAAAGAATGTTTTGGCTGTTTCTACCTGGTTTTCAACTCTTCCCTCTACATTGTTGGCATGATAAAGCCCATACCGCCATTTCGATGGGAAACTCCTGAAGCCCGGGAATGGGTCGCTCACCAATTAGGGCTTCCTTATCACGACGGGATGCAGGATTGGCCTTGGGAAGTTGCCACACCGGAGGGATTGAATAGTTATTTTCACTTGTACCACCGCGCAGCTAGTGCGGAGCGCATCGTACTAATGGAAATGCTATTACAAGCTGCTTCTGAGCAGTCAACTCCTGAGAATTTAGATTCCGCTTGGTTGAAAATCGAAGAACTTTTAGATCAAAACACTGATTTACACGCCTCAACCGCAGAATATTGGTGTATGTGGAGTTGCAATGAACAATACGTGCAAGAGTACGGCTTTTCTATAACACCATTTGTAAGAAAATGGTGGATTGCGAATTACCCCATGCCAATGGACTTAAATCCTCCCCTCACTCCCCCGTAATCTCCGCTACGTATGCGGTGCCGCCCAGGCGGCGCATGTTGCGCAGCACCCGCAGTTGCTTGGCGCGGGCCACGGGGCCGGGGTCGGAGGCGCGGAAGCGGAGCGGGTTGGGCAGCACGCCGGCCAGCAGGGCGGCTTCGGGGGCCGTGAGGCGGTCGGCCGATTTGTGGAAGTACCGCTCGCTGGCGGCTTCCACGCCAAAGGTGCAGTCGCCCATTTCGGCCACGCTCAGGTACATTTCCATGATGCGGCGCTTGCTCCACAGCGTTTCGATGAGCACCGTGAAGTAGGCCTCGGCGGCCTTGCGCACGTAGCTGCGGCCCTGCCAGAGGAACACGTTTTTGGCCACCTGCTGCGAGATGGTGCTGCCGCCCACGATGTGCTTGCCGTCGCCGTTCCAGTTGCGCTTGGCGGCGTGCACCAGGGCGTCCAGGTCGAAGCCGTGGTGAATCAGGAAGCGCTGGTCTTCGGCCGCCACCAGGGCCAGGGGCACCGTGGGGGCCACTTCATCCAAGGTGCGGAAGCGGTAGCGAATGTGGCGCGCCCCCTCCCCGTGAATGCCATAGTAGCCCAGGCCCACCGGCGCGTGGGCCCGGCGGTCGAGCATGAGCCAGGTAGCAGGAGGGGCCACCCAGCGGTAAATCAGCACCCACGCCACCGACGCCAGAAACAGCGCCGCCCCCACTTGCAAAGCCAGCCGGGTGGCTTGGCGGAGGTAATAAATTGACTTTTGGCGAGCGGAAGAAAGGGGTGGCATGGGGGCAAAAGTACGCCCAGGGTGCGGCCGGCCGGCCTTTTCGTGGGTTTTTCGCCAATCGTGGCACTAGACCACGCGACGATTTAGGGCCCCGAGCCGCCGCCGAAACGTCAGCAACTCACCCTCTCCCGCACCGGCGGTAGCGGACTCTTGGCCGGATGCGCCTTTTGCCGCGAGCTTTGCCCCATGACGTTTCTCCGCTACTGCGTTTTCCTTTTGTTGCCCCTGGGGGCCCTGGCCCAGGGCCCCGGCGCGCCGGCCGCACCCCTGCAAACCGGCGTGTCGGCGGCGCTGGCGGCGCAGCGGGCCCAAGCGCTACGCCGCGTGGCCTACACTCTGCACTTCACGCTGCCCGGGGCCCCCACACAGCCCGTGGCAGCCACCGAAACCGTACGCTTCGAGCTGCGCACGGCGCCCACCGATTCGCTGGCGCTCGACTTTAAAGCGCCCGCCGGGGCAGTGCAGCGTCTGGCGGTGAACGGCCAGGCGGTGGCGCCAGTGCAGCGGCGCGAGCACGTGCTCATCGCGCCGCGCTACCTACGCCCAGGGCCCAACGCGCTGGAAATCAGCTTCACGGCCGGCAGCCGGTCGTTGAACCGCAACCCCGAGTTTGCCTACACGCTGCTCGTGCCCGACCGCGCCCGCACCGTGTTTCCGTGCTTCGACCAGCCCGACGTGAAGGCCACGTTTGCCCTTACCCTCACGGTGCCCGCCGCCTGGCAAGCCGTGGCCAACGGGCCCCTGGTCGACTCGACGCGCGACGCCGCCGACGGCACCAAAACGTACCGCTTCGCGCCGTCCGACACCCTGAGCACCTACCTGTTTGCCTTCGCCACGGGCAAGTTTCGGCACCTGGAGCAGCGGCTCGACGGGCGACCGATGCACTTCTACTACCGCGAAACCGACACCGCCAAGCTCGGCCGCAGCCTGGGGCCCATTTTCGCCATTCAGGCGGGGGCCCTAAAGTTTTTGCAGGACTACACCCAGCGGCCGTACCCGTTCCAGAAGTTCGACTTTGTGGGCATTCCCGACTTCCAGTACGGCGGCATGGAGCACCCGGGCACGATTGACTACAAGGCCGCTTCGCTGTTTCTGGACGGCGGGGCCACCCGCGAGCAGCTCAACGGGCGCGCCAACCTGCTGGCCCACGAAACGGCCCACATGTGGTTCGGCGACCTCGTGACCATGCGCTGGTTTGACGACGTGTGGACCAAGGAGGTGTTCGCCAACTTCATGGCCGACAAAATCAGCACCGTCACGCAGCCCGACGGCAACTACGACCTCAAGTTCGTCACCGACCACTACCCCGCCGCCTACGCCGTGGACCGCACCGCCGGCGCCAATCCCATCCGCCAACCGCTTGATAATCTGCAGGCCGCGGGCTCGCTCTACGGCAACATCATCTACCACAAAGCGCCCATCATGATGCGCCAGCTTGAGCTGTTGATGGGCCCCGACGCCTTCCGCGACGGCCTGCGCGAATACCTGAAGCGCTACGCCTACGGCAACGCCACCTGGCCCGACCTCATCCAAATCCTCGACGCCCGCACCCCTGCCGACCTCCAGGCCTGGAACAAGGTGTGGGTGAACGAGCCCGGCCGGCCGGTGTTCGATTATCAGCTGCGCACGGCGGGCGGTGAAATTAAATCCTTCACCCTCAGCCAAAAGGGTGAGGACGGCAGCCGCCGCACCTGGCCCCAGGCCTTCGCCGTGGCCCTCGTGTACGCCGACCACGTGGAGGAGCTGCCCGCCGACATGCGCGGGGCCACCCTGCGCCTGCGCGCCGCCGAGGGCCGCCCCGCCCCGCAGTACGTGCTGCTTAACTCGTCGGGCCTGGGCTACGGGCGCTTCCCGGTAGACGCCCGCGGCCTGCCGCACCTGGGGGCCCTGGCCAGCCCGCTGATGCGTGCCGCGGCCTACATCAACCTGAACGAGAACCTACTAGCGGGCCAGGCCGGGGCCCCGGCGCAGGTGCTGGCCCTGCTGCGCCCGCTGCTGGCCCACGAGCCCGAAGAGCTGAACCTGGGCCTGCTACTCGACCAGGTATCGAGCCTGTTCTGGCGCTTCACCCCGCCCGCCGAGCGCCCGGCCCTGGCCGCGTCGCTGGAGCCCGAGCTGTGGGCCGCCGTGCAGCAAGTAGGGCCCCCGAACCTCAAGAAGTTGCTCTTCAAGGCCTACGCCGGCCTGGCCCTGAGCCGCGCCGCCCAAGACCGCCTCCACGACGTCTGGCAAGCCAAGCGTCCGCCCGCCGGCGTCGTCCTCACCGAAGACGACTACACCGACCTGGCCGCCGCCCTGGCCGTGCGCGCCTACCCGGGCTACGCGCAGATTTTGCAAACCCAGTTGGCCCGCATCCAAAACCCCGACCGCCGCCAGCGCCTGCAGTACCTGCTGCCCTCGCTCTCGGACGATGCGGCGGTGCGCGACGCCTTTTTCGCCGGCCTAGCCGACGCCAAAAACCGCGAGAAGGAAGCCTGGGTAGCCTCTGCCCTCGCCTACCTGCACCACCCGCTACGCGTCGCGTACTCCGAGAAGTACCTCCCGCAAAGCCTGGCGTTAGTAGAAGAACTGCAGCGCACAGGCGACATTTTCTTCCCCCAAACCTGGCTGGGGGCCACCCTGCGCTGGTACCGCACGCCCACGGCCGCCGCCACCGTGCGCCAGTTCCTGCAAGAGCGGCCGGACTACCCCGCGCCCCTGCGGGCCAAAATCGAGCAATCGGCCGACAACCTGTACCGCGCCGCTAGACTGTAGCCCAGCCGCTGCGAGTCTGAGCGGTTGAACGGGCTCGGCGCGTGTAGCGCGGACTTTGCAGTCCGCGGCTTTGCCCGGTCGCTGCCCGATTATTGGCAGGACGAAGCGAGCGCCGCGGACTACAAAGTCCGCGCTACAACCGTTCACACCAGGGCCACCAGCGCTTGCAGCAGGGGCCCCGGGCGCGCGGCTAGGTAGGCCACGCACTGCGTGAGCACCACTTCCGCCGCGCCGGCGGGCACGCGCAGCGGCCGGGCCACCACGCCGGGCACCCGCTCCAAATCGAAGAACGAGGGCACGAAGGCGATGCCGATGCCCAGGCTGACGAAGTTGCTGAGCATCTCCAGCGACGACACTTCCTGCACGATGGCACCGCGCCGGCTGAAGCCCGCCTGCTGGCAGAGGTGCTCAATCTCGTCATACACTGGGTGCAGCGGGCGGCTGATTTCTACCCATTTCTCGTGCGCCAGGGCCCCCAGCGGCACTTCGGCCAGCACCGCCAGCGGGTGGGCGGCGGGCAGGGCCACGGCCAGCCCGCCCTGGCCGAAGGGCCGCGCCGCCAGCTCGGCGTGCAGCAGCGGCAACATGGTAAGGCCCAAGTCGATGGTTTCGGCCAGCAGCGCCTCCTGCACGGCCCGGAAGGTGGGCAGCTCGTGGAGGTGAAACTGCACGTCGGGGAAGTGCTGGGCGAAGCGCTGCACGATGCCCACCAGTCGGTCGGGGCGCAGGAGTTGGTAGTAGCCCAGTTCCACAGTTTTGTGGGGGGCCCCCACACGGCGCACCGTTTCAATGGCCTCGCGGCTGAGGCGCAGCAGGCGCTGGGCCTCGGCCAGAAACACGGTGCCGGCCTCGGTGAGCACCACCCGGCGCTGGCGGGTGCGCTGCTGGTGGTCGAACAGCTCGACGCCCAGCTCGCGTTCCAGCAGCTGAATCTGCTGGCTCAGGGCCGGCTGCGACACGCACAGCCGCTCGGCCGCCCGGCCGTAGTGCAGCGCGGTGGCCACCTCGGCAAAATAGCGCAGCTGGCGGAGTTCCATGCCCGCAAAGCTCGATAAGAATTTCTTATTGGCGTCATAAGGAACCGATATTGGACTTGGGGCCCTAACGGGCGTTAGTATTGCGTACCAGCCGCCTGCCTTCATCTGCCCACTATCCTGCTAACGAAGAATTAACAGGCAGCCGCTTACAACCCGCCACCTCATCCCACCCCGCCCCATGGAACCCCAAGTAGCCCAAGCCCTCCAGCAACGCGCCACCGCCGACTTCCTACCCCTGCTCGGCACCGACCACCTCGAATTTTACGTGGGCAACGCCAAGCAGGCGGCCTACTACTACAAGGCCGCCTTTGGCTTCCAGACGGTGGCCTACGCGGGGCCCGAAACTGGGGTGCGCGACCGCGCCAGCTACGTGGTGCAGCAGGGAAAAATCCGGCTGGTGCTGACGACGGCCATGCACTCGGGCCACGAAATTGCGGAGCACGTGCGCCAGCACGGCGACGGCGTTAAAATCCTGGCCCTGTGGGTAGATGATGCCTACGCCAGCTACGAAAAAACCATGAGCCGCGGGGCCCGCAGCTACCAAGAGCCTCGCACCCTCACCGACGAGCACGGCGAGGTGCGCACGGCCGGCATCTACACCTACGGCGAAACGGTGCACCTATTTGTGGAGCGCCGCAACTACCGCGGCGCCTTCATGCCGGGCTACGTGGCCCAGGAATCGAGCTTCAACCCCGCCCCGGCCGGCCTGCTCTACGTGGACCACTGCGTGGGCAACGTGGGCTGGAACCGCATGAACGAAACCGTGAAGTGGTACGAGGACGTGATGGGTTTTGCCAATATCCTCAGCTTTGACGACAAGCAGATTACCACCGAGTACTCGGCCCTGATGAGCAAGGTGATGAGCACCGGCAACGGCTACGTGAAATTCCCCATCAACGAGCCGGCCGAGGGCAAGAAGAAATCGCAAATCGAGGAGTACCTCACCTTTTACGAGGGCGAGGGCGTGCAGCACATTGCCGTGGCCACCGACGACATCATCGCCACGGTGCGCGAGCTGAAAAGCCGCGGCGTGGAATTTCTCAACACCCCCGACAGCTACTACGACAACTTGCGGGCCCACGTGGGCCAAATCGACGAGGACGTGGAGGCCCTGCGCAGCCTGCGCATCATGGCCGACCGCGACGAGGAAGGCTACCTGCTCCAAATCTTCACCAAGCCGGTGGAGGACCGCCCCACGGTATTCTTCGAAATCATCCAGCGCAAAGGGGCCAAAAGCTTCGGCGCCGGCAACTTCAAGGCCCTGTTCGAGAGCCTGGAGCGCGAGCAAGACCGCCGCGGAAATTTGTAGCAAGTAGGGCCCCAGCCATTTCCCGGCCGTCAGGCCACAGGATTCTGATTCGCCTGGGGCCCCTATTGCGCTCACTGTCAATTGCCAACTACTCACTGACCTTCCCATGCCCGTCTACCACAAGCTTGGCCAGCTGCCGCACACGCGCCACACGGTGTTTGAGAAGCCCGGGGGCGGGCTCTATTACGAGCAGCTATTTGGCACCATTGGCTTCGAGGGCACGTCGTCGCTGATGTACCACCTGCGCCGGCCCACCACAGTGAAGGAAGTGCTGGGCGAGACGGACTTAACCCCGAAAGTTGCTGTTGAGAAAAACATCAAGGCGCGGCTGCTCCGGGGCTTCGAGGTGCTGCCGCAGGACGATTACCTGGCGGCCCGCACGCCGGTGCTGGTGAACGGCGACGTGCACGTTTCGCTGGCCGCGCCGCGCCAATCGCTCACCACCTACTTCTACAAAAACGCCGACGCCGACGAACTGCTGTTCATCCACCGGGGCCCCGGCACGCTGCGCACGCAGCTGGGCAACATCCGCTTCGAGCCGGGTGATTACCTGCTGATTCCGCGCGGCATCATCTACCAAATTGCATTCGACACGGCCGACAATCGGCTACTCATCACCGAGTCGTTCCACCCCATCTACACGCCCAAGCGCTACCGCAACCACTTCGGCCAGCTGCTGGAGCACGCGCCCTACTCGGAGCGCGATTACAAGCTGCCCACCGAATTGGAAACGCACGACGAGCTGGGCGACTTTGTAATAAAGATCAAAAAGCAGGGCGTGCTGCACGAGCTGCTGTACCCCTCGCACCCGTTCGACGTGGTGGGCTGGGACGGCTACAACTACCCCTACGGGATGAACATCCGGGACTTCCAGCCCATTACCGGCAAGGTGCACCAGCCGCCGCCCGTGCACCAGCAGTTTGAGACGAAGGCCTTTGTGGTGTGCTCGTTTGTGCCCCGGCTGTTCGATTACCACCCGCAGGCCATTCCCGCACCTTACCACCACTCCAACATCGACTCCGACGAGTTGATTTACTACGTGGATGGCAACTTCATGTCGCGCAACAACATCGCGGCGGGCCACCTCACGCTGCACCCCGGCGGCATTCCGCACGGGCCCGCGCCGGGGGCCTACGAGCGCAGCATCGGCAAAACCGGCACCGACGAATGGGCCGTGATGATTGACACCTTTAGGCCTCTGATGCTGACCGAAGCGGCCATGGCCCTGGACGACGGCGCTTACTACAAATCCTGGCTCGAACCCGGCCTGTAGCGTGGACTCTGCGAGTCCGCGCTTCAAACGATTACCGCCCAATGGGACCCCACGCGCGGACTCGCAGAGTCCACGCTACACCCCGGGCTGGCCCGGTTGAATTACCCTTTTTACATGAAAGAATTACTGGCTCAATTCGAGCAGAAGCGCCCCGAAATCGTTTTTGAATGGCAAGACCCCGAAACCGAAGCCGAGGGCTGGGTGGTGATTAATTCGCTCCGGGGCGGGGCGGCCGGCGGCGGCACCCGCATGCGCAAAGGCCTGGACCAGCGCGAGGTAGAGAGCTTGGCCAAGACGATGGAAATCAAGTTCACCGTGTCGGGGCCCGCCATCGGCGGGGCCAAGTCGGGTATCAACTTCGACCCGCAGGACCCCCGCAAGCGCGGCGTGCTGGAGCGCTGGTACAAGGCCGTAATTCCCTTGCTGAAAGCCTACTACGGCACCGGCGGCGACCTGAACGTGGACGAGATCCACGAGGTCATTCCCCTCACCGAAGACTACGGCCTCTGGCACCCGCAGGAGGGCGTGGTGAACGGCCACTACCGCGCCACCGAGCCCCAGAAAATTCAGAAGCTCGGCCAGCTCCGCCAGGGCGTCGTCAAGGTGCTCGAAGATGCGGCCTACTCGCCCAGCCTAGCCCGCAAGTACACCGTGGCCGACCTCATCACCGGCTACGGCGTGGCCGAGGCCGTGCGCCACTACTACGCCCTGTGGCCCGGCACGGCGGTGGCCGGCAAGCGCGTCATCATCCAGGGGTGGGGCAACGTGGGCGCCGCGGCGGCCTACTACCTGGCCAGCCAGGGGGCCCTAATTGTGGGCATCATCGACCGGGCCGGGGGCCTGCTGCGGCCCGCGGGCTTGCCGCTGGAAGAAGTGAGGGCCCTGTTTCTGGGCCGCGACGGCAACGCGCTGCACGCGCCCGATTTGCTCTCGTTTGAAGAGGTGAACCGGCAAATATGGACGGCTGGGGCCGAAATCTTTGTGCCCGCCGCCGCCTCGCGGCTCGTTACCCAGCCACAGGTAGAAGCACTGGTGGCCAGTGGCCTAGAGGTAATTTCGTGCGGGGCCAATGTGCCGTTTGCCGACCCGGCCATTTTCTTCGGGCCCACCGGCGAGTGGGCCGACGCGCACTGCGCCGTCATCCCCGATTTCATCGCCAACTGCGGCATGGCCCGCGTGTTTGCCTACCTGATGGAAACCGGCGCCGAAATCACCGACCAAGCCATTTTTCAGGACGTGTCGCGCATTATTGAAGCGGCGCTGGCCCGTACCCACCGGCAGAACGACGCGCCCACTGGGTTGGCCCAACGCTCGTTCGAGATGGCGTTGCGGCAACTCGTGTAGGGCCCCGGGGCCCCTGCAGGGGCCGAACAAAGCAGGGCAGTACGGCGTTGTCGCCGGGCTGGCGTATCATTGGGAACCGCCCCGGCAGCCCTGGCTTACTTTCGTTTTATGCGCACCATTCCGCTCTTCCCACTCAACCTGGTCGTCTTCCCGGGCGAAAAACTGAACCTGCACATCTTCGAGCCCCGCTACCGCCAGCTGGTGCGCGACTGCTTGGAAGAAGACATTTCGTTCGGCATCCCGCCATTCCTCGACAACCAACTCAGCGAACTGGGCACGGAAATGCGCCTGGTGAGCGTAGAGAAATCGTACGCCAACGGCGAACTTGACATCCGCACCCGGGCGGTGGGCGTGTTTCGGTTGCGCAAATTTGAGCGGCAGGCCCCGGGCAAGCTCTACGCCGGCGGCCAAATCGAGGAAGTTGTGCAGGACGAGGAATCCGACCCGCTGCTGCGCCAAATCATCACCGCCCAGGTCCGCCAACTCTACGAAGCTTTGGGCCTCAAAAAGTTGCTTTTGGAGCTGGCCCCCGACTACCGCATCTTCGACATTGCCCACCACGTAGGCTTCAGCACCGAGCAGGAATACCAGCTTCTGGCCACCACCAGCGAGCTGGAACGCCAGCACCTGGTGCGCGAGCACCTCGACCACACGCTGCCTGTGGTGCTGGAAACCGAGCGCCTTAAGGAGCGCGTGCGCCTGAATGGGCACTTCAAGGAATTGATTCCGCCTAATTTCTAGGCCGCAGATTAAGTGGATTCGACGAATAAGAATTGACTCCTCGGGGCCCTATTCTTAATTCATAGAACTAAAAAAGGCGACCTGTAGGGGTCGCCTTTTTTAGTTCTATGGCTTCTTGTAGTCACTCATTTACAGCAAATAATCCAGCAGAGATGGGGCCCCCAAGGAGTCCTTTCTTATCCGTTAAATCCACTTAACATATAGCCTAGGTTATTGCTTCAATCCCGCCGGTACGCCCTGCGGAAATTCTTGGCTGATTTCCTGCTGCAAGCGGCCAATGCGGTTGCTGGGGTTGGGGTGGGTGCTGAGGAACTCGGGCTGGCCGCCGCTGCCGCCCTTGCTGTCGAGCATCTGCATCACCTTGATCATGGCGCGCGGGTCGTAACCGGCTTTGGGGGTGAGCTGCACGGCCAGGTCGTCGGCTTGCAGCTCGTCTTCGCGGCTGAAGTTCAGGCCCACTACCTTCACGATGGCGGCGGCTACGGCGGCGCTGGCCACTGAGCGGCCGGGGTTTTGGGGGTCGTAACTGGCGATGGTGGCGGCTCCGGCCAGGCCCTGGGTGAGGTTGGATTTGGCTACTTGCTGGGCCGAGTGGCGGGCAATGACGTGCCCCACTTCGTGCGCTAGCACGCCGGCCAGTTGGCCTTCCGAGGTCAGGTTTTTCAACAGGCCCTGGGTGATGAACACCTGGCCGCCCGGCAGCGCAAAGGCGTTGATGGTCTGGTCGTCGGCCAGCAGGTGGAACTGGAACTTGTAGGGCGACTGGCCAGCCTTGGTTTGGCTGATGAGGCGCTGGCCGACTTGCTGCACGGCCTGCACGGCCTGGGCGTTGGTGCTTTCGCCGCCGTACTGCTGCTCCATGCTGGGGGCGGCCTGCAGGCCCAGGGCAATTTCCTGGTCGGGCGTCATGCCGCCCACGTGCTGGGTTTCGCCGGTTACCTCGTTTTTCGAAGTGTTGAAATAATAGCCCAGCAGCGTGACGGCCGCCACGATAAGGCCAATGATGAAGCGTAAGTTGAGGCGCATGGCCGAGCAAAAAAAGGGTGAGCAAACCGGCGGCAAATCCTGCCGACGGGGCTTTTAACGCGCATCCGGCCCCGGGGTTATATAGGGCCCCGGCGATGCTGCCGCGGGTTCGCGGCGGCGGGGCCACCTTTGCAGCAGTTTTTTTTGCATTTCCCCGCCATGCGCCCTTCGCCGCCGGTTTCCGTTTTTTGCCGCCTTGCCCGCCGGGTGGGGCCCCTGGCCGCCGGGCTGGCCCTGGCCGGCTGCGGCCACGCCCTGCCCCCGCTGCCGGGCTTCGCCCCCGCCGCCTGGCGCGCCGACAGCTACGGCTGCCAGGGCAACCGGCTGGCCCAGCTGCCCACCCTGCTCAAGGCGCGTGAGAAGCTGTACCTCACCCGAGCCGACGACATCAACGCCCTGCTCGGCCAGCCCGACGAGGAAGAGCTGCGCGAGGGCACCGAGAAGGTGTACATCTACTACCTCGTGCCGGGGCCCCAGTGCGAGCCCGGCCACCACCGCTCGGCGGCCCCGTGCCTGCGCCTGCACTTCGGCCCGCTGGGCACCGTCACCGAAATCCTGGTCGACCCCACCGCCAAGGTGGGCCAGTAGCCAGCGGCCCCAGGCCCCAGGCCCCACCCGGGGGCCCCGGCGTACGAAAAAGGGGCCCGCTGATTGCTCAGCGGGCCCCTTTTTCGTTTGTTGCCAGCGGCTTAGCCGCGGCCGTTACCCGTGTCGGTAGGCACGGTGGGGGTCCCTTTCTCTTGGTGCAGCTGGGCAAGCTGCGAGGGCGAAAGGATGCGGCTGCATTCCTGGTCGTATTGGGCTTCGAGCTCCGACAACCGCGTGGCGCGGCCGGGCTCGTTGGGCTTAAAGTAGGTGTTGATTTCGCCGAGCTGGGCCACGCGGGTGCGGTTTACGGCAAACAGCTTCGTGTATTGGCCTTCGTTGAGGTGCAGGGTATTGGCCATCTGCCGGGTGAGGGTGGCAGCTTCGGTGTTGAACACGGAAATATTCGGTACGGCGCGCTCGATGGAAGTGCGGTCAACGAACTGGGCGTGCGCCGGCATGTAGGCCAGGGCGAATAACACAAACAGCACGGAGATTTTGGCTTTCATAAGGTAATTTTTAGAGAAAAGTGCGAAAGAGTAGCGGAGCCTCGTAGGAAAAGAAAAATAAATATTCGGATTATTAAAAGTACAACGCCTGCTTGGGGCCCCCGGGGGCAAGCCAACTGGCTGCAATACGGTCAGCGCCCCCTTTTGCGTTCCATTTATTTCGTGTTTCTTACAAATTTATTCAATAATACAAAAAAAAACCAGTTCCGTACAGAACTGGCTCTAAATCACTGAAAAGTGCAACGCGAACGTGCCGTTAATCCTCGCTTTTCATCGGGTCGGGCGCGTCTTTCTTGAAGTACTGCATGGCGATGAGGGAGGTGATCATGCCCGTCATGCCGCCCATCAGGATAATGGCCAGAAACGCCAGCACTACCGACAAATCGAAGCCGAAAATGTCGCGCACGCGGGTCAGGTCCATGGCGTGGGGCACCACCACGGTGAGGACAATGAAACCCAGGCCCAGCACCACAGACGCCACCAGCGACGTGACGATGCCCGTGCCGAACCCGTCGAAGTAGCTTAACTGGCCGTTGGTGTCTTTGGAGCGGCGGGCAATGGCCAGCGTGGTGCCGCCCACCAGCATCAGCAGGTCGAGGCCGCCCGCTTCTATGCGGTCAAAAAACCCGAGCAGGGCCGCTATGGTGGTATACGCAACGAGCACGACCCCGGTGAATATGCCCATGCTGAAAGTACTTTTTGGGGTGGTTGAAGGGGCCGTGGCCATAGAGAAGGACAGGTAAGGTGAGGGAAAGTACCTAGCTATACTGTCTTTTGGGGCCGGAAGTTGGCCCCCCGGCCTAGTGGGCACCATTTAGGCAGCGGAGCGGTTGATGGACGGGGCCACGCGCCGCGGTTTCGGGCCGGGCCGCCGTGCGTAAATTTGGGCCCCGGGGCCCTAGTTGCCCCGTCCGTCTGTCATTCTATATTTCCTGCTTTCATGATTTCAACCTCCAACGTGAGCCTGCGCTACGGCAAGCGCGTGCTGTTCGAAGACGTTACCGTTAAATTCCTGCCCGGCAACTGCTACGGCCTCATCGGGGCCAACGGCGCGGGCAAGTCCACGTTCCTCAAAATCCTTTCGGGCGAGCTGGAACCCAACACTGGGGCGGTGGAAATGCCCGCCGGCCAGCGTCTGGCGGTGCTCAAGCAGAACCAGTTTGCCTACGACGACCAGCAGGTGCTGCACACCGTAATCCAGGGCCACCAGCGCCTGTACGCGGTGATGAGCGAGAAGGACGCGCTGTACGCCAAGGCCGACTTTTCGGACGCCGACGGTGAGCGGGCCGCCGAGCTCGAAGGCGA
Source organism: Hymenobacter nivis (assembly GCF_006439025.1). Taxonomy (GTDB): domain Bacteria; phylum Bacteroidota; class Bacteroidia; order Cytophagales; family Hymenobacteraceae; genus Hymenobacter; species Hymenobacter nivis_A. The sequence continues at coordinate 116,240 of NZ_RCYZ01000004.1, read as the reverse complement.
ATTTGCCGACCTGGAGGGCTGGAACGCCGACTACGAGGCCGCCGAGCTGCTCAGCGGCCTGGGCATTACCGAAGACAAGCACTACTCGCTGATGTCGGACCTCGGCGCGAGCGAAAAGGTGCGCGTGCTGCTCGCCCAGGCCCTGTTTGGTAACCCCGACGTGCTATTGCTCGACGAGCCGACCAACAACCTGGACACCGAGAGTGTGCTGTGGCTGGAAAATTTCCTCGACAGCTTCCAGAACACGGTGATTGTGGTGAGCCACGACCGCCACTTCCTCGACGCCGTGTGCAACTACATGGCCGACCTAGACTTCTCGAAGATTACCATGTACCCCGGCAACTACTCGTTTTGGTACGAGAGCAGCCAGCTGGCCCTGCGCCAGCGCCAGGACGTGAACAAGAAAACCGAGGACAAGCGCAAAGAGCTCGAGGAGTTTGTGCGCCGCTTCTCGGCCAACGCCTCGAAGAGCAAGCAGGCCACCAGCCGCCAGAAACTGCTGCAAAAGCTTACCTTAGAAGAGATTAAGCCCTCGTCGCGCCGCTACCCGTACATCGCCTTCAAATCGGAGCGCGAGCCCGGCAACCAGCTGCTGACGGCCGACAACCTGAGCGCCAAGGTGGACGGCAAGAATGTGTTCAAGAACGTGAGCTTCTCGCTCGACAAGGGCGATAAGGTGGCCATTGTGGGCCGCGACGACCGCGCTGCCTCCCTCCTCTTCGATATTCTATTTGGCGAAGCCACGCCGGCTACTGGCGACTACAAGTGGGGCACCACCATCACGCCCAGCTACTTCCCCAAAGAGAACAATAGCTTCTTCCAGTCGGGCGAAATGAACCTGGTGGACTGGCTGCGGCAGTACTCCATTGAGAAGGACGAGAGCTTTGTGCGCGGCTGGCTGGGCCGGATGCTGTTTTCGGGCGAGGAATCGCAGAAGAAGAGCAACGTGCTGAGCGGCGGCGAAAAAGTGCGCTGCATGTTGAGCAAGATGATGCTAGAAAGTGGCAACGTGCTGGTGCTCGACGACCCGACGAACCACTTGGACCTGGAGAGCATCCAGGCCCTGAACAATGCCCTGCGCGACTACCCCGGCGCCATGCTCTTCGCCTCGCACGACTTGCAGTTCATCGACACCGTGGCCAACCGCATCATCGAGCTCACGCCCGACGGCATCATCGACCGACGCATGAACTACGAGGAGTACCTGGCCGACGAAACGCTGAAAACCCAGCGCCAGAAGATGTACCACCTGGCTTAATCTTTGCCGCGGCGGGTGGGCACGAAACGCGCCCACCCGCCGTTTAGGGCCCTGGCAGCCAACGATTTTCTGCGCTTTACTTCTCACGTTCCCCTCATGAAATACTCGCTGCTTGCGCTGCTCGCGCTCGGGCTCACCATTGGGCGCGCCCACGCCCAGGAACGCCCCGTGCTGGGGGCCCCGCCGGTGGTACTGCCCGCCCCCACGGCGCCCGCCCCGGCCCGCCCGGCCGAGACGACGCCCACTACGGCCCCCGAGATTCCGATTTATACCGCCCCCGGTACGCAGCCCGCCGCGCAGCCCCAGTACCAGCCCCCGGCGCAGCCGCCCGTCACCATCGAGCCCAGCTCCAGCAGCCCCTCGGGCCTGGAGCTGCCTGGGCGTGAGCAAGCCCGCAAAGCCGCCCAGCAGCACGCCGAGCAGTACACCCGCTTCTTCATCTACAGCGGCTTTGGGCTGGGCTACAGCTCGTACGGTGGCATCAGCCAGTTCAGCGGCAGCCTCTCGCCGGCGCTGGGCATCCGCCTCACCGACCGCATTTCGGTGGGCCCCGGCCTGAGCTACGCCTACAACAACTACGGCTTCGGCAACTACTACGGCGGGGGCCCCACCACCCACATCAGCACCAACAACATCGGGGTGAAGGTATTCGGGCAGGTGCGCGTCATCGACCAGTTTTTTGTGCACGCCGAGTACGAAACCACCCGCGCCCAGCTGCTGGAGCAGGACCAGAACGGCAACCTCACCGGCCGCACGGTGTCGCGCACGGTGCAAACGCCGCTGGCCGGCGTGGGCTACCGCTCGCAGATCAGCAACCGCGCGGCGGCCGACATTGTGATTCTCTACAACTTCCAGGATAACTACAGCAGCATTTATTCCAACCCGGTCATCCGGTTCAACTTCCTGTTCAACATCGGGAAATAGGGCCCCGGGCGCGCACAAAAAAGCCCTTCGGCCGTGGCCGAAGGGCTTTTTTGTGATTTCCAGTTAAGTCTTTTGCCCCCGTTATACCGGGTTGCGGCCGCTGATGATGCGGAACAGGATGGCGACCACGGCCAGCACGAGCAGGATGTGGATGAGGCCGTTGCTCTGAATGCCGGTGCCCATTACGCCGAAAAAGCCGAGGGCCCAGATGATGATGCAGATGACGGCGATGATGTACAGTAGGTTACCCATGATGGTGTGAAGGTGGGAAAGGTGAAAAGAAGTATTGTGGGCCTTGTACGGCGGATGTTTTTAAAAGGATATGAAGTTTTCAAAACATTTTAGAGGGTCAGATTGTGGGGCCGCCATCGGGCTGGGCCAAGGAGGCGAAACGTAGCTTTGTGGCTTCCCTCCCATTTTCTTCCCTTTCTTATGAACATCGCCGTCATCGGCTCCGGCACCATGGGCAACGGCATTGCCCACGTATTCGCGCAGCACGGCTTTGCCGTGGCGCTCGTCGACGTCAGCCAGCCGGCCCTGGACCGGGCCCTGGGCACCATCGCCAAAAACCTCGACCGCCAGGTAGCCAAAGGGGCCCTGGCCGAGGCCGACAAAACCGCCACCCTGGGCCGCATTCGCTCCTTCACGACCATTGCCGAAGGCGTGGCCGACGCCGAACTGGTGGTGGAAGCCGCTACGGAAAACGTGGACCTCAAGCTCCAGATTTTCCGCGAGCTCGACCAGCACGCGCCCGCCGGGGCCCTGCTGGCCAGCAACACGTCGTCCATCTCCATCACCAAAATCGCGGCCGCCACCCGGCGCCCGGCCCAGGTGATTGGCATGCACTTCATGAACCCCGTGCCGGTGATGAAGCTCGTGGAAGTGATCCGCGGCTACGCCACCTCCGACGAGACCACGGCGCGTATTATGGACCTGTCGCGCCAGCTCGGCAAAACGCCCACCGCGGTGAACGACTACCCCGGCTTCGTGGCCAACCGCATCCTCATGCCGATGATCAACGAGGCCATCATCAGCCTGTTCGAGGGCGTGGCCGGCGTCGAGGAAATCGACACGGTGATGAAGCTGGGCATGGCCCACCCCATGGGGCCCCTGCAGCTGGCCGATTTTATCGGGCTCGACGTGTGCCTGGCCATTCTGCGGGTGCTGCACGAGGGCCTGGGCAACCCCAAGTACGCGCCCTGCCCGCTGCTGGTGAACATGGTGCAGGCCGGCCGCCTCGGCGCCAAGTCGGGCGAAGGCTTTTACCAGTACACCGCCGGCTCGAAGGAGCTGGTGGTGGCCCCCACGTTTGCCGGCAAGTAGCCGCGGGGGCCCCGGCCGCGGGTGGTGGTTGACTGAACCACGGACGGGTTTTGCGCGTTAAGAGAGCGGTTCCTGGCTGCGGCTGGGGCCGTTCTCTTAACTTGCTAAAACACCCATCCCGTGACTGAACATGCATTATTTGGCGCCGGCTGCTTCTGGTGCGTCGAGGCCGTTTTCCAAAACCTGAAGGGCGTGGAAAAAGTGGTGTCTGGCTACGCCGGGGGCCGCATTGCCAACCCCACCTACAAAGAAGTGTGCAGCGGCCTGACCGGCCACAACGAGGTGATTGACATCGCCTTCGACCCGGCCGTCATCAGCTACAAGGAGCTGCTCGAAATCTTCTGGAAAACCCACGACCCGACGACCCTTAACCGCCAGGGCAACGATACCGGCACCCAGTACCGCTCGGGTGTGTACTACCACAACGACGCGCAAAAGCAACTCGCCGAGGAGTACAAAAAGAAGCTCAACGACGGCCACGCCTTCCCGAACCCCATCGTGACGGAGATCCTGCCCGCTCCCGCCTTCTACCCCGCCGAAAACTACCACCAGAACTACTTCAACCTGCACGGCCACGAGCCCTACTGCCAGTTCGTAGCCAAGCCCAAAGTAGACAAGGTGAAAGCCCTGTTCGGCGAGAAGCTGAAAGAAGGCGTGGCGTAATGGCCGCCTCAAGTTTTGAATAAAAAAAGCCTGCTGAACAGCGGGCTTTTTTTATGGCAGGGGACGACGTGACAGCATCCGTTGTGTGCTGTCGAGGTGGCTGACGAGGCTGTCCACGTATTGCTGCGTGTTCTTGGCGCCGTAGGGGGCGTAGCGCCACTGGCCCCACGCGGGCTGGTAGGCCGCTGCTTGGAAGCGGGCCAACACAACGGGCCGGGCGTATTGCTTGGGGGAGGCCTCCAGCACCGCCACGCTGAGCTTGCCGCCGTGGCTGAGTTGCACGGACAACACCAAGCCGGGCTCGGTTTCGGCGGGCAGGGCGTCGTAGTCGCGGGGCTGGCGGTAAAAGTGCCAGCCAGTGGTATCCGTCCGGTCCTTGTACTTTGCAAACAGGCTGTCGATGCGGGCCCGGGGCAACGTAAACGCGCCCCGGTAGAACCGGCGCTCGCGCGCCGAAAACCACGCCACGGCCAGCCGGCGCGGCACGGGGCGCAGCGCATCCTCGTGCTCGGTGAGTTGGTAAGGGAAAGCGGGCCCCGCGCTGTCAATGGAATCAGCTTCGGCCCGGACCAGGCCGGTAGCCAACGGGGTGTAGTCGCCGCCGGAGGAAGTGAAATTTCCATCCAGCAGATCAAACACCCCGTCGGTGGCACCAGCCGCGTCGGTGCTCCAGTACTGGCGCGCCCAGCGCTGGTACCGGAGCACCGGTGCTACCATGAGCGCCACTTGTATTGCCGCCAAGGCCAGCAGCAACTTATTGACCCACGTAAAATCGCGCAGGAAACGCGGCGGCTTTATCATTTCCCCCGCATAAAATGGCTGGCGTAGAAGGATACGAAGGTTACCACCAGCGTCAGAACCAGGCCCATTCCTGCGGCTATGTACAGGGAAATTCGCCCGGGCTCGGCTCCGGGCAGCGAGCGGGCCGCTGCCCAGGCCAGTAGCGCCAGCACGCCGGGCACTAGCGGAACTAGCCACCAGTCGTCCACTGAAAACTGGAAATAATCGTCGCTGAAGCCGTTCCAGGTGAACACCACCGCCAACCCCCCGTTGAGCAGCAAAAGCAGCCAGCTCCACTTCAGATTGTATCGGGCCTGATCGTTGGGGAGCATAGCTGAGGCGTTGCTGAACGAATTAAACGCTCACGCCGAAATCGCGCAGCGCGTCGTTCAAGCTCGTTTTTAAGTCCGTGCTGGGCTTGCGCTGGCCGATGATGAGGGCGCAGGGCACTTGGTACTCGCCGGCGGGAAATTGCTTGGGGATGGAGCCGGGGATGACGACCGAGCGGGGCGGCACGTAGCCGCGGTACTCCTTGGGCTCGGGGCCCGTCACGTCGATGATTTTGGTGCTGCCGGTGATGGTGACGCCGGCGCCAATCACGGCTTCTTTGCCGATGCGGCAGCCTTCGACCAGGATGCTGCGCGAGCCGATGAAGGCGCCATCCTCGATGATGACGGGGGCTGCCTGCACGGGCTCGAGCACGCCGCCCAGGCCCACGCCACCGCTCAGGTGCACGCCCTTGCCCACTTGGGCGCAGCTGCCCACGGTGGCCCAGGTGTCCACCATGGTGCCCTCGCCCACGTAGGCGCCGATGTTGGTGTAGCTGGGCATGAGGATAACGCCGGGGGCCAGGAAAGCGCCATAGCGGGCCACGGCGGGCGGCACCACACGCACCTGCTGGCCGGCGTAGTCGGTTTTGAGCTGCATTTTGTCGTGGTACTCGAAGGGGCCCACTTCTTGGGTGCTCATCTGGCGCAGGGGGAAGTAGAGGATGACGGCCTTCTTCACCCACTCGTTGATGGTCCACTCGCCGCCGTCTTCGGCGGGCGGGGTGGCCACGCGCAGGCGGCCTTTGTCGAGCTCTTCGATGATGGCCTCAACGGCGGCTTTGGTGTCGGCGGTTTGGAGCAGGGCGCGGTCGGCCCAGGCGGCTTCGATGGTGGCGTGCGCGGCGGCGGAATCGAATGACATAAAAACGGAAAAAGTGAATCTGGGGCAAAACTAGCATCTTTGGCCGCCGCGGCCGCGGGCCGGCGCTTCCTTCCTGCCTTGCTTGCCATGCCGCCGCTCACCGTTCTGCTCGCCTCCGTCCTCAAGCCCATCGATGAGCCGCGGATGACCGGCAAGTTTGCTGCCACCTTGCTGGAGCGGCCCGGCGTGCAGGTGCACGTGGCGGGCCAGGGCACTCAAGGCGGCTGGGGCCCCGGGACCGGTGCCGCCGGTGGGCGGCTGCACACCCACGCCATTTTCCAGGGCTCGCGGCTGGGGCTGGGCCGCTTGGGGGCCCAGTGGCGCTACTGGCGCTTGCTGCGGCGCGTGCGGCCCGACGTGGTAATCGTGCACGCCCCGGAGCTGCTGCCGCTCACGCTGCTGTGGCAGGCCCTGGGGCCCCGGCGGCGCTTTATTTACGACATCCAGGAAAACTTCGCGCTCAACATCCGCACCCAGCGCGTGTACGGGCCCTGGGTGGGCCGCGTGCTGGCCGGGGCCCTGCGCCGCGTGGAAACGCTGGCCGCCGGCCGCGCCGCCGGCCTCGTGCTGGCCGAAGCCAGCTACGCCGACGAGCTGCCCTTTTTGAATAGGGCCCCGGGCCGCGTGGCGGTGCTCGAAAACAAGTACCAACCCGCCCCCGGCGAGGCGCTGCCCCGCGCCGCCCGGCCGCTGCCGGGGCCCCAGGCACAGCTGCGGCTGCTGTTCTCGGGCACCCTCTCGGAGCTGAGCGGCGTGCGCGAGGCCGTGGCCCTGGCGGGGGCCCTGCACGCGGCCCGGCCCGGTGGGGCCCACCTCACCGTTATCGGCTTTTGCCAGCAACCGGCTTTATTGCAGTGGCTTACCGAAACCGCCGCCGCGCACCGCGAGTGGCTAGCCCTGGAGGGCGGGGCCTGGCCAGTGCCCCACGTGGCCGTGGTGGCGGCCATCAAGCGGGCGCACCTGGGCCTGCTGGCCTACCGCCCCCACCCCAGCTCGGAACGCTGCCAGCCCACCAAGCTGTTTGAGTACCTGGCCCACGGCCTGCCGCTGCTGGTGCCGCCCAACCCCCTGTGGGTAGCGGCCGTGCGGGCCCACGGCGCGGGCCTGGTCGTCGATTTCACCGATCCGGCCGGGGCGGCGGCCACCGTGCTGGGGGCCCTGGCGGCGGGCCCGGCCTTCTACCCGCAGGGGCCCCCGGCCAGCGCGCTGTGGGCCAGCGAGGCCAAAAAATTATGGTCCCTGCTGAATTTATCCTGAAGAAACTGCCAACTTTGCGGCCCTTTTGGCGGGCCGGCCCCGTACGTTTCCTTCCTCAATCCCACCCTTTTCCCTTTCCTTGCGATGGCTACTTTGCGTCAATCCGAAATTGCCGGCGTCGGCCACTACGTGCCCAGCCGGGTGGTGAAAAATGCCGAACTGGAGCCCCTGCTCAACACCTCGGACATCTGGATTCAGGAGCGCACCGGCATCCAGGAGCGGCGCTGGTTTGAAGAGGGCACCGACACCACGGCCAACATGGGGGCCCGCGCCGCCCGCCGCGCCCTGGACGCGGCCGGCCTCCAGCCGGACGACGTGCAGCTCATCGTATTCGCCACGCTCTCGCCCGATTACTTCTTCCCCGGCTCGGGCGTGCTGCTCCAGCGCGAGCTGGGCATGACCAACAACTGCCCGGCCCTCGACGTGCGCAACCAGTGCTCGGGCTTCATCTACGGCCTCTCGGTAGCCGACCAGTTTGTGCGCACCGGTATGTACGACACGGTGCTGGTGGTGGGCTCGGAAATTCATTCTTCGGGCCTTGACAAGACGCCGAACGGCCGCGGCGTGGCCGTCATTTTCGGCGACGGCGCCGGGGCCGTGGTGCTGCGGCCCAGCACCCGCGAGGGCCACGGCATCCTCAGCACCCACCTGTATTCGCAGGGCGAGTTTGCCGAGGAGCTGATTGTGAAGGAGCCCACCTCGAACAAGGAGGACCGGGTGGGCCACGTGGTGGCCAACGCCGCCGACCTCTACCCTTATATGAACGGCCAGAACGTGTTCAAGCACGCCGTGGTACGCTTCCCCCAAGTCATCAAGGAGGCGCTGGACACCAACGGCTACCAGCCCACTGACATCGACATGCTCATCCCCCACCAGGCCAATTTGCGCATCACGCAGTATGTGCAGCAGAAAATGGGCCTGCCCGACGAGAAGGTGTTCAGCAACATCCAACGCTACGGCAACACCACCGCCGCCAGCATCCCGCTGGCCCTAAGCGAGGCCGTGGAGCAAGGCAAAATTAAGCGCGGTGACCTTGTGTGCCTGGCCGCCTTCGGCTCGGGCTTCACCTGGGCCTCGGCGCTGATTAAGTGGTAATTTTTTTGGCTGTTAGCTAATGGCTATTAGCTGTTAGCATTTCTCATTTTCCCAAAAGCTAACAGCTATCCGCTAAAGGCTAACAGCTAAAAAGAATGACCATCACCGAAGAAAACTACCTCAAGGCCATCTGCAAGCTCTCGGAGGAGGAGCCGGCGGTGGGCGTGAGCACCAACCGCATTGCGGGGGCCCTGGCCACGCGCCCGGCCTCGGTAACGGACATGCTGCGCCGCCTGGCCGACAAGGGCTTGCTGGACTACGAGAAGTACCGCGGCGTGCAGCTCACCGAGGAGGGGCGGCGGCTGGCGCTGCTCACCATCCGGCGGCACCGGCTGTGGGAGGTGTTTTTGGTGCAGCAGTTGGGCTTTAATTGGGACGAGGTGCACGAGGTGGCCGAGGAGCTGGAGCACGTGCAGTCGCCGCTGCTCATGCGGCGGCTCGATGCCTTCCTGGGCCACCCCGCCCTCGACCCCCACGGCGACCCCATTCCGGCCGAGGACGGAGCCATGCGCCGCCCCGCCCACCGCCTGCTGGCCGACCTGGAGGCCGGCGAGCGCGGCACCCTCACGGCGGTCAAAAACACGTCGGGGCCCTTTTTGCAGTACCTCGACAAGGTGGGCCTCCAGCTGGGGGCCCTGGTGGAAGTGCTCGACAAGGTGGCCTTCGACCACTCGCTGGAGCTGCGCGTGAACCGGGAGCGGACCACCCTCGTCTCGGCCGAAGTGAGCCGCAACCTGTTCGTAACCGCCTAGATCGCAGATTATGCAGATTTTAAGGATTTCGCAGATTGTTGGGGTTGGCTAGCGCGGGCGGTTAGGGGCCCTGGGGTGGGCGGTCGGGCGCCTTTTTGCCGTCCGCCTACTAATCATTGAATTGCTGTTGTTTCCAGTCAAGTCTCTCCGCCATCAAACGAGTAGCAGACAATCCCGCGATTAGCGGAGAGCCAGCGAAAAGCCGGCCGCCTGCCCCGCCCAAGGCCCCAGGCCAACCCCTGCAATCTGCGAAATCACCTTAAAATCTGCATAATCTGTGATATTTTCCGACACCATCGTGGCTTTGGCCACGCCGCCCGGCGTGGGGGCCCTGGCCATCGTGCGCGTGGCGGGGCCCGATGCAATCGGCCTCGTGGCGGGCGTGTTTTCCAAGCGCAACCTAGCCGACCAGCCCGGCCACACCCTGCACTACGGCACCATCCGCGACCCCGACGGCGGGGCCCTGATCGACGAAGTGGTGGTGGCGCTGTACCGGGCCCCGCGCTCGTTTACGCGCGAAGACGCGGTGGAAATCAGCACCCACGGCTCCGACTACGTGGTGCGCCAGTTGCTAGCGCTGCTGCTGCGCCGCGGGGCCCGCCTGGCCGAAGCCGGCGAGTTCACCAAGCGCGCCTTCCTGCACGGGGCCCTCGACCTGGCCCAGGCCGAGGCCGTGGCCGACCTCATCGCCGCCGACTCGGCGCTGAGCCACCAGGTGGCGCTCAACCAGTTGCGCGGTGGCTTCTCGCAGGAGCTGCGCACGCTGCGGGGGCGGCTCGTCACGTTTGCCTCGCTGCTGGAGCTGGAGCTGGACTTTGGCGAGGAGGACGTGGAATTTGCCGACCGCACCGGCCTGCGGGCCCTGCTTGGCGAGGTGGCCGACCGGGTAGCGGCGCTGCTGCGCTCGTTCGAGCTGGGCAACGTCATCAAAAACGGCATCACCGTGGTCATTGCCGGGCGGCCCAATGCAGGCAAGTCCACGCTGCTCAACGCGTTGCTGCGCGAGGAGCGGGCCATTGTGTCGGCCATTCCGGGCACCACCCGCGACTTCATCGAGGACGAAGTGAGCCTCGACGGCCTGCGGTTCCGGTTCGTGGACACGGCCGGCCTGCGCGACGACCCCGCCGACGAGGTGGAGGCCATCGGCGTGCAGCGCACCCGCCAGCGCATCGGCCAAGCCGCCCTGCTCCTCTACCTTTTCGACCTCACGGAGCTGACGCCCGCCCAGGTGCAAGCCGAAGTGGGGGCCCTCACGGCCGCTCACCCCGCCCTGCCCGTGCTGGCTGTGGGCAACAAGCTGGACTTGAGCACCGCCGGGCAGCTCGCTGGTTTTGACGATTTTGTGGTGGACGGCACCGCCGCCGTGCGGCTGGCCGCCGCCCGCGGCCAGGGCCTGGAGGCCCTGCAAACCGCGTTGCTGGCCCGCGTGCGCGGGGCCGGCCTGGCGGGCCACGCCGGGGCCACCATCGTCACAAACGTGCGCCACGCCCGGGCCCTGGCCGTGGCCGCCGGGCACCTGGCCGCCGTGCGCGCCGGCCTCGACGCCGGCCAGGGCACCGAGCTGCTGGCCGCCGACCTGCGCCACGCCCTGGGGGCCCTGGGCGAAATAACGGGCGAAATCTCGTCCGACGATTTGCTGACCAGCATTTTCACCCAGTTCTGCATCGGCAAATAGGGGCCCCGGGGGCCGGTCCGCTGCTCCCCGCCCCCGCCCGGCCGAAACCATGCCGCGGCAATTTTTGTATTACTACAATGGCGCAAAAAGCGGTCGGCTTGCTGCGCAGGCCGTAGCTTCGCGCCTGTTACCCACCCCTTACTCCTTCCTCACCGCACATGGCAGAATCTGCTGAACTCACCCTCGACGGTAAATCCATCTCCCTCCCCATCATCGAGGGCACCGAGCACGAAAAGGCTTTTGACATTGGCAAGCTGCGCGACCAGACCGGCTACGTCACCTACGACCCTGGCTACAAGAACACCGGGGCCACCAAAAGCGCCATCACGTTTCTCGACGGCGAGGAAGGCATTCTGCGCTACCGGGGCTACCCCATCGAGCAGTTGGCCGAAAAAGCCAGCTTCCTGGAAGTTGCTTACTTGCTGATTTATGGCTCGTTGCCGACGCAGGCCGAGTTCGATGCCTTTCGCCACGAGATTACCCAGCACTCGCTAGTACACGAAGACATTCGCAAGATCCTCGACGGCTTCCCGTCGTCGGCCCACCCCATGGGCATTCTGGCGTCCATCGTGTGCTCGCTCACCGCGTTTTACCCCAAGAGCATCTCGCCCGAGCTGAGCAAAGAGGAGCTTAACCTCAACATCGTGCGCCTCATCGCCAAGCTGCCGACCATTGCCGCCTGGAGCTACAAGAATTCGGTGGGCCACCCCTACGTGTACCCCCGCAACGACCTCGACTACACCGCCAACTTCCTGTACATGATGTTCAGCTTCCCCACGGAGAAGTACGAAGTCAACCCGGTGGTGGTGAGCGCGTTGAACAAGCTGCTCATCCTGCACGCCGACCACGAGCAGAACTGCTCAACCAGCACCGTGCGCCTCGTGGGCTCGGCCAACGCCAGCCTCTACGGCTCGGTGTCGGCGGGCATCAACGCCCTGTGGGGCCCCCTGCACGGCGGCGCCAACCAGGAAGTGATTGAGATGCTGGAGGCCATTGAGAAAGACGGCGGCGACACCAGCAAGTTCATTAACAAGGCCAAGGACAAAGAGGATTCGTTCCGCCTGATGGGCTTCGGCCACCGGGTGTACAAAAACTTCGACCCGCGCGCCAAAATTATCAAAAAGGCCGCCGACGAGGTGCTGCAAGCCCTGGGCATGCAGAACAGCCCGCTGTTAAAAATCGCGCAGGAGCTGGAGCAAGCCGCCCTCACCGACCAGTACTTCGTGGACCGCAAGCTGTACCCGAACGTAGACTTTTACTCGGGCATCATCTACAAAGCTCTCGGCATCCCCACCGAAATGTTCACGGTGATGTTCGCCGTGGGCCGCCTCCCCGGCTGGATTGCCCAGTGGAAAGAGCTGCGCGAGAACAAAGAGCCCATCGGCCGCCCCCGCCAGATTTACGTGGGCGAGCTGGAGCGCGACTACACCGCCATCGGCGAGCGCGCCTAGCCTGCGCATTGCGCTTGCAAAAAGCCGTAGCCGGCTTGCCCCAGGGCAAGCCGGCTACGGCTTTTTTGGGGCCCCAGGGACCCACTCAGGCAATTTCGCGCTTGAGGGTGATGAGCAAGCTAGCAGTGCTGCCACCCGAAGTCAGGGCAACGGTCGATACCACCTCCCAGCCCTGCGACCCGAGCACGTTCAGGTGTTCTGTCAACTCCGGGGAATCAATGCCACTGAAGAAACTTCTGTTGACTTCCAGTAGGCGGTATTCAAATTTTTTCATGGGTTAAAACAGCGTTGTGCTGCGGCTGAGTGGCTGGTTGCAACAACTGCATCGCCGCCGGGGCCCCCGCATTACAGTTGGTGCGCCGTGAAGCTGCTACGCAGGTTATGGTAGGCCAGGGCCTGGGCGGGGCGCAAGATGCCGGCCAGGGCATTTTCGTAACGCTGCTGGGCGGCGGCCAGGGCCTGGTCGCGGGCGGCGGGGTCGGCCCCGCTCAGGCTGATGGTCAGGGCCTGGCGTTCGGCCAGCATGCGCAGGTGCAGGGCCCGGATGCGGATGTACTGAGCTTCGTCGAGGGGCACGCGGCCGGCCAGGGCCCGGGTCAGGCCGTTGGCCCGCGCCACGGTGGCGGCCGAGTACGCAGCCGGATCATCGGAGCCAGCCGGGGCCGCGGCGACGGGTTGGGCCCCTAGGCCGGCCACCAGGCAGAACGTAGCAAAAAAGTTGTACATGATAGGGAAAGAAAAAGGTGATGAAGAATTTTCGGTTGATGCCCCTTGCCAACCAGCAAAACCAGCGGCTTGGGTTCTCCAAACGTAATCCTATTTTTCATCCGGCCAAGGCAACGAATTTCTGCCCCACTTCTCACCTAGCTGTTACATAAATTAATTATAAATATCTGATTATTAATTAATTATTTCAAAATAAAAAATACGGCGTTTACGGCAGCATTTTTAAACAGCTTTTTATACCGACAAACCTTTCTTTGCGAAGTGCCAAAGTATTTTTACCTTCTTAAAGCCTTGCTTTAAGTAAAAACCAGCAATGGTTAAGGCGGAACGCCAGCAAGCCCAAGGCGCGAGGGCACCGCTGGGGCCCCTGCGGGTGCTGCCCTAGGGGCCCCAGCGGTGCCCACGCAGCTCAGCGGCCCGGACACGCGCTGCCCAAAAGGACGAAATTCTACCCATGCCGGGGCCATTCAGCTAGAGGATGCGCAGTTCGATGCGGCGGTTGAGGCGGCGACTGGCGTCGGTGTCGTTGGGGCCCAGCGCACGGGCGGCACCGTAGCCCTTGGCCCGCAGGCGGGCAGCTTGCACGCCGTGGGCCGTGAGGTAGGCCACCACGGCCTGCGCCCGGCGCTCGGAGAGCTGGAGGTTGGCCGCGTCGGTGCCCACGTTGTCGGTGTGGCCCGACACTTCAATTTGCACGTCCTGGTACTGGCGCATGAACTCGATGAGGCGGTTGAGCTCGGTGCGCGAGCGGGGCTCCAGCTGGTACTTATTGGTATCGAAGAACAAGTTATTCAGCACCACGCTGCGGCCGGCGCGCACGGGGTCGAGGTAAATGTCGAGCGTGAACGGGTCGAACTGCTGCTTGCCGGCGTAGTCGAAGCTCAAGCTTTTGAGCAGGTACTTGTCGGCGGCGGCGTACATAGCGTAGCGGTGGCCCTCGTTGAGCACGGCGGTGTATTCGCCGGTTTCGGGGTCGGAGGTTACGAACTGCGTCAGGGCGTCGGTATCTACGTCGTAGATTTTCACGTCGGCCCGCATCGGCCTCTTGGTGGTGGCGTCGAACACCCGGCCCTGGGCGTAGGTGCTGGTTTCCCGCGCTTTGGCCTCGGCCGGCACGTCGAACCCGAACAGCTGCACGCCCCGCTCGGGCGGCAGGCCCTTGGTTGGGCCAGGCTGCTCGTCGCCCATCTGCGTGCGCGAATAGAAGCCGCGCTGGTTGTCAGACGACACGAACAGCGAGGCCTCGTCCTCGAACGTGTTGAGCGGGTAGCCCAGGTTGGCTGGGGGCCCCCAGGTGCCAGCGGCGGCGGCCTCGCTGCGGAACACGTCGAGCCCGCCCATGCCCACCAGCCCGTCGGTGACGTAGTAGAGCGTCGTGCCGCTGGCGTGGATAAAGGGGGCCATGTCCTTGCCGGGGGTATTCACAGGGGCCCCCAGGTTTTTGGCGGGGGCCCAGGTACCGTCGGGCTGCAAGGTGGTCACGTAGAGGTCTTCCTGCCCCAGGCCGCCGCGGCGGGTGGAGGTAAAGTAGAGCATGCGCCCGTCGGCCGAGAGCGAAGGCTGCGAGTCCCACTCCGGCGAGTTCACGGCGGTGCCCAGGTTCAGGGGCGGGCTCCAGGTGTTGCCGGTGCGGCGCGAAATGTACAAGTCGCAGTTGCCCACGCTCTTGGGCCGGTCGCAGGAGGCAAACACCAGCGTTTTGCCGTCGCCCGAAATCGTGCCCGCGCCCTCGTTGTAGCTGGAGTTGATGGCCGGCGCAATGCTCACCGGCGCACTAAACGTGCCGTCGGCCGCCCGGCGGCTCACAAACAGGTCCTCGCCGCTGCTCACCATTGGCCGACCCGTGAAGAGTAAAAAGCGGTTGTCGGCCGTCAGCGTCGGGAAGTATTGGAACTTGAAACCGTTCAGCGGGGGCCCCAGGGGCGCGGGGGCGGGCCCCACGGGGTGCTTGATGGCGGCTTCGGCAAACTCGCAGGTGCGCAGGCCGCGCTCGGCTACGGCGCGGTGGCGGGCCACCTTGGGGCCCACCTTCAGCAGTTGGCGGTAGGCCACGCCGGCGGTAGCGTAGTCGCCGTATTGCAGGGCCAAGTCGCCCAGCAACAGGTACTGCGAAGCGCGGGCGGCATCGGGCGGCACCTTGGCCAGGCCCTCGCGGTAGGCCGCCAGGGCCCCGCGGGGGTCGCCCTGGGCCTTGAGCAGCGAGCCCTTCAGCAGCCAGCCTTCGCCCAACGACGGAAACTTCTGGGTGAGGGTGCCCAGCGTTTCCAGGGCCTTGCCAAACTCGCGGTCTTTGGCCTGGGCCTGGGCCTTTTCGTAGAGGCCGCGGGCCTTGGTATTGGTAATGACCGGAGGCGCAATGCCTTGAGCCTGTGCGGCTAGGGCCCCGCCCAGGGCCATTGCCAAAACCAACCCGCCGCGCAACGCGCAGCGGCGGGTTTTACGCCGTAAAGTACCCAATCCTCGCATAGCCCGAAAGCTACGGAATGTCGAGGTATTTATGCGTTTGCAACGATACTTGCCAGCGCGGGTGGGCCTTAACATAATCGATGAGGGCGGGCGTCATGCGGGCGGCGCGGCTCCATTCGGGCTGGAGGTAGAGGCGCGTGGTAGCGGGCACCAGGGCGGCGTGCTCCTCGGCCCAGGCAAAGTCGCTGTCATTGAAAACGATGATTTTCAGCTCGTCGGCGTGGGCCAGCACATCGGGCCGCGGGGCCTTGAACTTCTTGGGCGACACGCAGATCCAGTCCCAGCTGCCGCTGAGCGGGTGGGCCCCGGAGGTTTCAATCCAGGTCTGGAAGCCGGCTGCTTGCAGGGCCCCGGTAAGGGGCGCGCAGTCGTGCATCAGCGGCTCGCCGCCGGTGATGACCACGTTGCGGCCCGGAAACGCGGCGGCGGCGGCCACCAGGGCCCCCACGGCCTGGCGCGGGTGCGCGTCGGCGTCCCACGACTCCTTCACGTCGCACCACACGCAGCCCACATCGCACCCGCCGAGGCGAATGAAATAGGCCGCCCGCCCGGTGTTAAAGCCTTCACCTTGAATAGTATAAAACTGCTCCATCACCGGTAGCAGGGCCCCGGTGGTGGGTTGGTGAAGGATAGGCAAAGCGGCAAGCAAATCGGTAACAGCAGACATAAGCAAATAAAAAACGGGCGCGACTTGCGTCAACGCCCGAGGCGCAACCGGGGGTTCCGGCCACTCAAATTTACGAACCGTAGCTTGGACTTCGTAGTCCGAGCTACTACGCCTTTGGGTACACGGCGCCGGTAGCGGCGCGCAGCGTGTTCAGCAGCAGCATGGCGATGGTCATGGGGCCCACGCCGCCGGGCACGGGCGTGATGCGCGAGGCCAGCGGGGCTACTTCGGCAAAGTTCACGTCGCCTTTTAGGGTGAAGCCGCTCTTCTTGTTGGCGTCCGTCACGCGGGTGGTGCCCACGTCAATCACCACCGCGCCGGGCTTCACCATGTCGGCCGTCACGAACTCGGGCCGGCCGATGGCGGCCACGATAATGTCGGCCTGGCGCACAATCTCGCGCAGGTTCTTGGTGCGCGAGTGACATAAAGTAACAGTACAGTTAGCGGTATCCAAGTTTTTAGCTAGCAGTATGCTAACTGGTGTTCCCACGATGTTGCTGCGGCCGATAACCACGCAGTGCTGGCCGCTGGTTTTGATGCCCTGGCGGGCCATTAGCTCCACAATGCCGGAGGGCGTGGCAGGCAGCAGCGCGGGCAGGCCGGCCACCATGCGGCCCAGGTTCATGGGGTGGAAGCCATCCACATCCTTTTCGGGGCGGATGGCTTCGATGACCTTTTCGGCGTCGATGTGCTTGGGCAACGGCAGCTGCACGATGAAGCCGTCGATGGCCGGGTCGTCGTTCAGGGCCCCCACCTGGGCCAGCAGGTCGGCCTCGGTGATGTCGTCCTCGAAACGCAGCAGGGTGCTGTCGTAGCCCACCCGCTCGCAGGCCAGCACCTTGTTGCGCACGTAGGTTTCGGAGCCGCCGTCGTGGCCCACGAGGATGGCGGCCAGGTGCGGCGGGCGCTGGCCGGTGGCCGTCAGCTTTACCACCGCGGCGGCAATTTCAACTTTTATGTCCTCGGCGGTTTGCTTGCCGTCGATGAGGTGGGGGGGAACGTTTTCGAGGTTTGGCATGAACCAAAATTTGGTGAAAAGAACTCGTGGGCAGCGGCTTAGCGCATGGCAATGCCCGCTTGGGTAAGCCGCTGGTAAATGCCGGCCAGCAGCTCGCTTTTCAGGGCCTGCTCCTGGCGGATGTTGTTGATCCAGAACAGGGCCTTGAGGTCGTAGCCGGTGACGGTGACGTTGTTGAGCAGGATCTCGGGGGCGACCTTGTGCAGTGTGTTGGGGTTTTTGAGGATTTCCTCGCTGATGATCTGGCGCGCCTCATCGAGGTCGATGTCGGGGCCCAAGTTGAGCGCCAGCTCGGTGCGGATGTGGTTGTTGCTCAGCGTCCAGTTGATGACGTGGTTGGAGAGCAGGTCGCCGTTGGGCAGGATAATTTCGGAGCCGGCCTGCGAAATGAGCTTACTGGCCCGGATGCCGATGTCCTTTACACGGCCCGTCTGGCCCTTCACCTCGATGTAGTCGCCCACCTGGAACGGACGTTCGAAGATGAGGATGACGCCCGACACCAAGTTGTTGATGATGTTTTGCAGGCCCAGGCCGATGCCCACGCCCAGGGCCCCCAGCACGATGGCAATCTTATCGACGGGCAGGCCCGAAGCCAGCGTGGCGATGAACAGCCCCACCGCCAGGATGCCCAGCCGGATGGCCACCATCCAGGAGCCCTTGCGGTCGGTTTCGACGCTGAACTCGTCGTCGGTTTCGCCAAAAAAGTAGCCCACGTACTTCTGCAGCTGCACCGTGAGCAGCACCACGCCAAAGAACAACAGCACGTTGCCCAGCGTGAAGGTGGTGCTGCCGAGCTGGTGCGGGGCCGTGAGCGTGCGCTCGATGAGGCGGTAGAAGAGGTTGTAAAGGTTCAGGTTGGCGGTGAACAGCATTAGCCAGAGCACGCCTACCACCGCCGTCAGGGCCTTGCGCAGGGCGCTTTCCATTTTGCCGAAGCTAAAGCGCGTGCCCAGCCCGCCCGCCTGCCGGCTGCGCTGCACCTGCAGGAAAAATGCCTCCGTGACTACTCGCACGAAGGCCGACAGCGCCACGCCCTGCGTGAGGCCCACCAAGGCCGCCGCAGTGAACATCTTAGCCAAGCTGACCCGGCCGAAGGCGTTGGCCAGCACCGCCAGCACGTTCAGGCCCACGAACAGCAGCGCTACCGGCCGCACAAAGCCCGCCAGCAGCTTGCGGCTTTGCAGGTAGCGCCAGAAGAAATAGCCCAGGGTCCCGGCGCCCGCGTTCAGCAGCAGCGTGGCCCAGCGCATCCCCAGCCCGGGGGCCCGCACGGCGTAGGCCACGTTCAGGGCCACGAAGGCCACCACGATGCCGGCCCAGTACCAGAACAGCGGCCGCGGCCAGCTGCGCCAGCCCAGCACTGTGAGCGTGACGACCAGCAGCAGCTGCAGCAGGTCGGTGTAAGCCGCGGGCGGCTGCAAGTCAAAGAATGGGGCCAGGCTGAACACCACCAGCAGCGCCGCAGCGCCTGGAATTGGCCGCAGGTAGTGCAGCCGGTGCTCGGGCGGCGCCGGTATCACCGTGGCATTAGCGGCGGCGCCCCCCCCCGCCGGGCGCACGGCCACCGCGCCGGGCGTAGCCGTGGCCGCGTCGGCCACGGGCAGGAAATCGGCGGTAGCAGCGGCCGTAGCGGTGGCGGGCGCGACCGGGGCGGTGGGCGCTACTGGTGCAGTGGGTGCGACCGATGCAGCCGGCGCGTTGGCCGCTGGGGCCCCGGCGGCGTTGCGGCGCAGGGCCCTAAAATTGCGGAATACCCACCCAAAAAAGCTCACCGCCAGCACCACCATCCACACCCAATAGTCCCAGTGCTCGGTGAAGTAGTAGCCCAGCAGGCCGCGCTGGGCCTGGTACGACTTGCGCGCCAGGGCAGCCGCCTGGTCGTCGGCGGCCACGATGCGGCCCGGGCGCCACAGCGGCGGCAGCTCGGCCTGGCTGTTGCGGCGGTTGAAGCGGCCCATTTGCTCGCGCACCACGTCTTGCAGCTCCAGCACCTGGATGTAGCCCTCCGACACCCGCGTTTGCAGGCCCGTAACGGACTGGCGGCGGCGGGCCAGCAGCTGGCGGGCGCGGTCTTCTTTGCTTGCCAAGCGTGCCAGGGCCCGGCCGATGGCCGTAGCCACGGGCGGCCGGTCGGCAGGCGGCGGCAGCTGGTCCCCCAGCGTGTCGAGCCGGGCTTGCTGGGCGGCCAGCTCTTTGCCGCCCGTGTTCAGGGCCGTGCGCCAGTCGCCCAGCCGCGTCTGCATGTCGGCCAGCAGCACGCGGTACATCTGCAACTGCTTCACGTCCACCACGTCGCCGTACTGGTCAAGGTTTTCCCGGATCGTTTCGAGGTTATCCTCCACCGTGGGCAAGTCCTCGCTCAGGTCCTGAGTGTCGGAGTTGCGGCGCGCCGTGCCGTTGATGCGGCTGAGCACGAAGTAGGCCCGCTCGATGCGCCGGGCCAGCGAATCGGGCAAAATGGGCGCAAC
Organism: Hymenobacter nivis; assembly: GCF_006439025.1. Lineage (GTDB taxonomy): Bacteria > Bacteroidota > Bacteroidia > Cytophagales > Hymenobacteraceae > Hymenobacter > Hymenobacter nivis_A. Next base: position 96,526 of record NZ_RCYZ01000004.1, on the reverse strand, counting down.
TGGTCGGGCTTTCTGAACGGCAGCTTTGGGCTTGGCGGGGGCGGCTTGCAGGGCCCCCACGGGGCTCAGCAGCAATAGGCAAAAAAGCAGGTTAAAAAGTAAATAGCGCATTAAATAGTAAGGCGTATGAATAGAAATAAATAGCTGGCCGTTGAGGCGTCCGATAAGTTAACAGTCTTTTCTACAGAATATTTCAACAAAAAACGCGGCCCCTTCCGGAGCCGCGTTTCACTAAATCAGTCAATTTTAAGCACCGCCAGAAATGCTTCTTGCGGGATTTCCACAGAACCCACGGTGCGCATCCGTTTCTTGCCCTCCTTTTGCTTTTCGAGCAGCTTGCGCTTGCGGCTGATGTCGCCGCCGTAGCACTTGGCAATCACGTTTTTGCGCAGCGCCTTGATGGTTTCACGGGCGATGATTTTCTGCCCGATGCTGGCCTGGATGGCGATGTCGAACATCTGGCGGGGTAGTAGCTCGCGCAACTTCTCGCAGAGGCGGCGGCCCCACTCGTAGCTTTTCGAGCGGTGCACGATGGCCGAAAGGGCGTCCACCTTCTCGCCGTTCAGCATCACGTCCAGCTTCACCATGTCCGATTCGCGGAAGCCAATCAGCTCGTAGTCCAGCGAAGCGTAGCCGCGGCTGATGGACTTGAGCTTGTCGAAAAAGTCGAACACGATTTCTGACAGCGGCAGCTCGAAGCTCATCTCCACCCGCTCGCTCGTCAGGTACGACTGGCCCTTGATGATGCCACGCTTCTCCATGCACAGCGTGATGATGCCCCCCACGTACTCCGAAGCGGTGATAATCTGCGCCTTGATGTAGGGCTCCTCGATGTGTTTGATGAGGTTCGGCTCCGGCATTTCGGAGGGCGCGTTGATGGTCAGCAGCTGGTCCTTAGTGCCGGTGGCGTGGAACTGCACACTCGGCACCGTGGTGATGACCGTCATGTTGAACTCGCGCTCCAGGCGCTCCTGCACGATTTCCATGTGCAGCATGCCCAAAAAGCCGCAGCGGAAGCCGAAGCCTAGCGCCACCGACGTTTCGGGCTCCCACACCAGCGAGGCGTCGTTGAGCTGGAGCTTCTCCATGCTGCTGCGCAGCTCCTCATACTCGGTAGTATCCACCGGGTAAATGCCGGCGAATACCATCGGCTTCACGTCGGCGAAGCCCTGGATGGCGTCGGGCGTGGGGTTGTGCACGTGCGTGATGGTGTCGCCCACCTTCACCTCGCGCGCCTCCTTGATGCCCGAGATGAGGTAACCCACGTTGCCGGCGCTCATCTCCTGGCGCGGCTCCTGGTTGAGGCCAAGGATGCCGATTTCGTCGGCGCCGTACTCCTTGCCCGTGGCCATAAAGCGCAGCTTGTCGCCCTTCTTCATCACCCCGTTCTTGATGCGGAACAGCACCTCGATGCCGCGGTACGAGTTGAATACCGAGTCGAAAATCAGCGCTTGCAGCGGGGCCCCCGGGTCGCCCTTGGGGGCCGGCACGCGCTCCACAATGGCGTTCAGGATGGCCTCGATGCCAATGCCGGCCTTGCCCGAAGCGTGGATAATGTCCTCCGGCTGGCAGCCAATCAGGTCCACAATCTCGTCGGTCACCTCCTCCGGCATGGCGTGCGGCAGGTCAATTTTGTTGAGTACCGGAATGATTTCCAGGTCGGCCCCGATGGCGAGGTAGAGGTTGGAAATCGTTTGGGCCTCAATGCCCTGCGAGGCATCCACGATCAGCAGGGCCCCTTCGCAGGCGGCAATGCTGCGGCTCACTTCGTAGCTAAAATCGACGTGGCCGGGTGTGTCGATCAGGTTCAGCGTGTAAATCTCCCCTTTGTAGGGAAACTGCATCTGGATGGCGTGGCTCTTGATGGTGATGCCCCGTTCGCGCTCCAGGTCCATGTTGTCGAGCAGCTGGGCCTGCATGTCGCGCTTGGCCACGGTGCTCGTGAACTCCAGGAGCCGGTCGGCCAGCGTGCTTTTGCCGTGGTCGATGTGGGCGATGATGCAGAAATTACGGATATTCTTCAACGGAGGGCGGTTTTTTCAGAAGAACGAAGGTACGGCGAAAGCAGTGCCAATTGGCCAGCGGCGCGGACTTTGGCAACGCCAAACTTCGGGGGCCACCGGCGCAACGACCAGCGCCTTGGGGCCCCAGGGGTTCCGGGCGGCGGCCCGTGCGGTGGCCGGGCCGCCGGCGAAACGCCGGTGGCCCGGCCTTTTCCGGGGCCCTGTTTGCCCCTTAGGCCACCAACTGGTTGCAGCCGCGCACATCCGAATTGTCCATGCGGCCCAGCACCTCAAACGAGCCGTCGGGGTGCTGCACGGCTAAATCTTTGGTTTCGATGAAGGCACACGAGTCGATGTTGGCCAGGTCGATAACGTTGATAGCTCCATCGGGTCGGCGCTCGGCCACGTCGAACGGGTCGGCGGGGTCACGCAGCAGCACGCGCAGCGGCGGCGGCGCGTGGAAGCGCCCGTCGCCCAGCGAGTAGGCCTGGCTGAGCAGCTCCGTCATGCCGTACTCGGAGTGGATGCCGGCGGGCCCAAAGGCCGTTTGCAGTTCTTGGTGCAGCTCCTCGCGGATGAGCTCGCGGCGGCGGCCCTTCATGCCCCCAGTTTCGAGCACCGTGAGGCCTTGCAGTTCGGGCGCGGGACCGGCCTCGGCGGCCAGATCCAGCAGAGCGTAGCTCACGCCGATGAGCAGCACGCGGCGGCCGGGTGCCCGCTGGGCCTCGGCCAGGGCCCGGCGCAGGGCCCCGTGGTCGTGCAGAAAAAACGCGGGCTGCGCCTGACCCGAGCGCCGGGCAAAGTCGTCCACCATCGCCACCAGCGACGACTGCCCCTGCTCCAGGTACGAGGGCAGCAGGGCCAGGAACGTCCAGCCCGGGAGGGGCCCGTAGAACTGCTCGAAGATGCGGGCGGCGTTGTCGCGGTACAGCTGCGGGTCGCGCAGCAGGTGGCGGCTGCGCTGCTGGCGGGTGGTGCCGCTGCTCAGGAATTCCTCCTGGGGGCCCCACTCGTCGGGCTCGGTGCGCACGTCGTGGGTTTTGAAGAACTCGATGGGCAGGAATGGGATGTCGGCCAGGGCCCCCACGGCGGCGGGGGCGCGGCCCAACTGGCGCAGGTAGGCGGCGTAGGGCGGGCAGTGGGCAGCTTGGTGGCGGAACAGGGCCAGGGCCGCCGCCTCGAAGGTGGCGGCTGATACGGCGGGCAGCTGGCGCAGGAACTCGGCGCGGAAACTCATTGGCAGGCGAAGGGGTTAGCAGGGCACAACAAAACCGCGGCGGCTTCGTTGCGAAAAACGTACATTCGGGTCACTTTTGGGGCCCCCGGGGTGGGTTCACTTTCGTCATTTCACGCTTCTATGCGCACTTTATTCTACTCCTTGCGCCTGGCTGGGCTACTGGCCGTTGCGGCCGGGGCGGTCAGCAGCTGCCTCAACCCGCCCGAATACTCCCTCACACCGTCCATCGACAACGCGGAGCTGACCTCCACGCGCCTGGGTACGGGCTCGGCCCGGCGCGACTCAATGGTCATCGCCGTCACGTACCAGGACGGTAACGGCGACCTGGGCTTGTCCGACGCCGATATTGCCGGCCCGTTCGCCAGCAACCCCAAGAACTACTTCCTCCAGCCACAGCTGTACAATACGACTAGCAAGCAGTTTGTCGATTTTACGACCAGCACCATTGCGCTGGGCCAGTACAATGGCCGCTACCCGCACATCACCCCCGAGGGCACCAAGGAGGCCCCGGTGAAGGGCACGCTCCTCTACAGCCAGAACTTCCTGCTCGGCTCGCCCTTCCGGCCCGGCCAGGAGGTGCGCTTCGTCGTCAGCATCCAGGACCGGGCCCTGAACCGCAGCAACGTGGTGACCACCAACAGCATCATCATTCCGTAGGGCCCCTGCCTGCGCAAAGCACGGCCGCTTCCCACTGGGGAGGCGGCCATTTTTTTGGCCCCGGGGCCGGTATTCGTTGTCAGTTGGTCGTTGTCAGTTATCAGGATTTACTAACAACTGACAACGACCAACTGACAACTAGTAGATGTCCGGAAAGCGCTCCGGGTCGGCTTCGCTGAGCAGGGCGTAGGCGGCGTCGAACACGTCTTCTACGTTGGGCTTGCTAAAGTAGTCGCCGTCGGAGCTGTAGGCCGGGCGGTGGGCCTGGGCCGAGAGGCAGCGCGGGGCCGCGTCGAGCAGCTGGTAGCCGTTTTGCTCGTCGATGACGTGCTGGAGCATGAAGGCCGAAGCGCCGCCGGGCACGTCTTCGTCGGCAAACAGCACGCGGCCGGTTTTGCGCAGGCTGTCGGCAATGAGGTGCTCGGTGTCGAAGGGCAGCAGGGTTTGCACGTCGATAACTTCGGCCGAAATGCCTTCGGCGGCCAGCTGGGCGGCGGCCTCCATCACCACCCGGCACATCGAGCCGTAGGTGACGATGGTGATGTCGGTGCCGGCGCGCAACACCTCGGGCCGGCCCAAGGGCAGCGTAAACTCGCCCACGTTGGCGGGCATGGCCTCCTTGAGGCGGTAGCCGTTCAGGCATTCCACCACCACGGCGGGCTCGTCGCTCCGCAGCAGCGTGTTGTAGAAGCCGGCGGCGCGGGTCATGTCGCGGGGCACACACACGTGAATGCCGCGCAGCGTGGTGAGCAGCAGGCCCATGGGCGAGCCCGAATGCCAGATGCCCTCCAGGCGGTGGCCGCGGGTACGGATGATCAGGGGGGCCTTCTGGCCGCCCTTGGTGCGGTACTGGAGGCAAGCGAGGTCGTCGCTGAGAATCTGCACCGCGTAGAGCAGGTAGTCGAGGTACTGAATCTCGGTGATGGGCCGCAGCCCGCGCAGGGCCGTGCCGATGCCCTGCCCGATGATGGTGCACTCGCGGATGCCGGTGTCGGTCACGCGCAGCTCGCCAAACTTCTCCTGCAAGCCGGCAAAGGCTTGGTTCACGTCGCCGATCTGGCCCACGTCCTCGCCGATGGCGAAGATGCGCGGGTCGCGCTCGAAGTTGGCCGTGAAGCAGGCCTGCAGCACCTCGCGGCCGTCCACCTGCGGGGCCCCGTCGGCGTAGGCCACGGGCACCTCGTCGATGTTGCCCACGGCTTCGGTACTCTGGCTGAAGAGGTTGGAATTGTAGCGGTCGGCGTTTTCGCCTTGCAGCTGCTCCAGGTACTGCTGCACGGCGCGGCGGCCGGGGTGGCGCAGGCCGCGCACCTGGCGCAGGGCCCGGCGCAGGGTGCGCACGCTGTCGGCGCGGATGGGCGCGGGGTTGGTGCGCAGCTGATTCACGGTTTCGGCCAGGGCGTGTTCGGTGCCGGTGGCCTTCACCAGGCGGTCGAGCAGGGCCACAGTGGCGTCGCGCTCCTCTTTAATGGGGTCCACGAAGGCCGCCCAGGCGGCGGTGCGGGCGCGCTTGACGGTGGCGGCGGCGTCCTTTTCGATGGCATCGAGGGCTTCGGCGGTGGCGTGGCCTTCAGCCAGCAGCCACTGCCGCATTTTCAGCAGGCAGTCGTTTTTTTCTTCCCACAGCAGGCGGCTCTTGGGCTTGTAGCGCTCGTGTGAGCCGCTGGTACTGTGGCCCTGAGGCTGCGTGAGCTCGGTGACGTGGAAGAGCACGGGCACGTGCTGGGTGCGGCACATATCGGCGGCGCGCTGGTACGTGTCCACCAGGGCGGGGTAGTCCCAGCCCTTCACCGCGAAAATCTCGAAGCCCGGCTCCCCTTCTCCTTCGCGTTGGAGGCCGGCCATGATGGCCGAAATGCTCTGCTTGGTGGTCTGGTACTCGGCGGGCACCGAGATGCCGTAGTGGTCGTCCCACACGCTCACCAGCAGCGGAATCTGGAGCACACCGGCCGCGTTGAGGGCCTCAAAAAACATGCCCTCCGACGTGCTGGCGTTGCCAATGGTGCCGAAGGCCACCTCGTTGCCGTTCACCGAAAAATCGCTGAACGGGTGCAGCTCGGGGTTGAGGCGGTAGAGCTTGCTGGCGTAGGCCAAGCCCACGAGGCGCGGCATTTGAGCGGCGGTGGGCGAGATGTCGGCCGACGAGTTCTTGGTCGCGGTCTGGGGCTTAAATAGGCCGTCATCGTCGAGCAGACGGGTGCCGAAGTGCCCGTTCATGGCGCGGCCGGCGGTGCTGGGCTCGGCCTCCACGTCGGGGTTGGCGTAGAGCTGGGCGAAGTATTCCTGCCAGTTTAGGGCCCCGATGGCCACCATAAAGGTCTGGTCGCGGTAGTAGCCGGCGCGGAAGTCGCCGTTCTTGAAGGCGCGGGCCATGGCCAGCTGGGGCAGTTCCTTGCCGTCGCCGAAAATACCAAACTTGGCCTTGCCCATAAACACTTCCTTGCGGCCGGCCAGCGAGGCGTGCCGGCTCTCCCACCCGAGGCGGTAGTCGTGCAAAAAATCGGCCGGGGCCAGGGCGGCCGCGGAGGCCGGAGCGGTGAGTTCGGCGGTGGGCATGGGCAGGGAAACTTAAGTGGAGCGGGTGGGACGGGGGGAAGGACAATACGGCCGGAGCCGCGGCAAAAATAGGGCACCGGGCGCGGGCGAGCCGGTGGGCAGGGCCCCGGTGTATATTTGCCCGGCCCGCCGGCCGCCGCGTTTTGCCGCCGCGGGCCGCCGGGGCCCCACCCCACGCCCTTGCTTATGAAATACCTTTTCGCCCTCGCTTTGTTGGCCAGCGCCCTGGGGGCCCGGGCCCAGGGCGTGCTCACGTTCGAGCGCGACCTGCACGATTTTGGCGCCGTGCCGGAAGGCACGATGGCCGCCCACGAGTTCCGGTTTAAGAACACCGGCAACCAGCCGGTGGTCATCGCCAACGTGCAGGCCAGCTGCGGCTGCACCACCCCCGAATGGACCAAAACGCCGGTGCTGCCCGGCAAGGCCGGCGTGGTGCGCGCTGTGTACAGCAGCGCCGGCCGGCCCGGCGTGTTCAGCAAAACCGTGACCGTGACCAGCAACGCCGCCACGCCCAGCCACGTGCTCACCATCAAGGGCACGGTGCTGACCAAGGACGAGCAGAAGAAGGCCCTGACGCCCGCCGAAGTTGCCCGCTCGCCGCGCCTCGTCATCGAGGGGGCCCCGGGCCACGATTTTGGCCGGCTCGAAAGCGGGCAGCAGCTCAGCGCCCGCTTCGTGGTGCGCAACGCCGGCAAGAGCCCCCTCGTGCTGGGGGCCCTGGGCAGCGCCTGCTACTGCGTAGGCTACAAAGTGCCGCCCGCCCCCATCGCCCCCGGCCAAAGCACCGCGGTGGAGCTGGTGTACGCCCCGCGCCAGCTGGGGGCCCTGGCCGATGTGGTGACGCTGCAATCGAACGACGTGGCCACGGCCGGCGAGGCCAAGCTCACGCTGCGCGCCACCGTGGTGCGCACCCTGGCCCCCGAAAGCCTCGTAAAGGAAAGCGGCACCGCCGTTCCCTTCAAATAACTCTTCCCTTTCCTTTTTCATGACGAACTACCTCCCCGCCGCGGACCGCTACCAGGCCCTGCCCTACCGCCGCTGCGGCAAAAGCGGCTTAAAATTGCCCGCCATTTCGCTGGGCCTCTGGCACAATTTCGGCGACGTGGACGCGCTGGCCACCGGACGCGAAACCCTGCACCTGGCCTTCGATAACGGCATCACCCACTTCGACCTGGCCAACAACTACGGCCCGCCCCCCGGCTCGGCCGAGCTGAACTTCGGCAAGGTGCTGGCCCAGGATTTTGCCGCGTACCGCGACGAACTCATCATTTCGACCAAGGCTGGGTACAACATGTGGGAGGGGCCCTACGGCGAGTGGGGCTCGCGCAAGTACCTGCTGGCCAGCCTCGACCAGAGCCTCAAGCGCATGGGCCTGGAGTACGTGGACATCTTCTACCACCACCGGCCCGACCCCGACACGCCGCTGGAGGAAAGCATGGGGGCCCTGGCCCACGCCGTGCGCCAGGGCAAGGCCCTGTACGTGGGCCTGTCGAACTACGGGCCCGAGGAGGCCCAAAAGGCCATCGGCCTGCTGCGCGAAATGGGCACGCCCTGCCTCATTCACCAGCCCAAGTACTCGATGCTGGTGCGCGACCCGGAAGAGGGCCTGCTCGACGTGTTGGGCGCGGAGGGCGTGGGCTGCATTCCGTTCTCGCCCCTGGCCCAGGGCCTGCTCTCGAACAAGTACCTGCACGGCATTCCCGACGACTCGCGGGCGGCGAGCAGCACGGGCTTTTTGCAGCGCGAAGCCGTGACGCCCGCCGTGGTGGCCCAGCTCCGGAGCCTCAACGACGTGGCCCAGGCCCGCGGCCAGAGCCTGGCCCAAATGGCCTTGGCTTGGCTGCTGAAGGACGAGCGCGTGACCTCCGTGCTGGTGGGCGCCAGCCGCCCCGCGCAGCTCGCCGACTCGCTGCATTGCCTCCAAAACCTGAAGTTCAGCGCCGACGAGCTGGCCCGCATCGAGCAAATTTTGCAGCCGGCGGCCGAGGCCACGGCTTAATCCCCTGCTTAGTTAGGGCCCCCGAGCAGTGCTTGGGGGCCCTATTTTTTTCGCACATAACCCGCACAAACATCATGGCTGACGCCGCCCCTGCCTACACCGCGCCCGCCGGGGCCCAGGTGGGCCACGTGCACTTGCAAGTCACCGACCTCGACCGGTCCCTGGCATTTTACCAAGGCCTGCTGGGCTTTGAGCTGCAGCAGCGCTACGGCGAGCAGGCCGCTTTTTTGGGGGCCGGCGGCTATCACCACCACATTGGGCTGAACACCTGGAACAGCCTGGGCGGGGCCCCGGCGCGCACCCAAGGCGCGGCCGGCCTCTACCACGCCGCCCTGCTCTACCCCACCCGCGCCGACTTGGGCCGCGTGGTGGGCCGGCTGGTGGCCGCCGGCTACCCGCTGCGCGGCTCCGCCGACCACGGCGTGTCGGAAGCCGTGTACCTGAACGACCCCGACGGCAACGGCCTGGAGCTGTACTGGGACCGGCCCCGCGCCGAGTGGCCCCGCGATGCGGCCGGCGCCATCGCCATGTACACCCACCCCCTCGACGTGGGGGCCCTAATAGCGGCGGGAAACTGAGGCAAAAGCGGAGCGCCGAGTGCCCACGGGCTTGGGCGCTCCGCTCTCAATTTTTAACCCAGCGCTGCCCTGCGAAGTACCGGCCAGCAAGGGCACTTTTGGCCGCTTCGGGCCGTTGGGGCCGTATCTTTGCTGCGCGCTTTGGCGCTTGCTAACTCCCCCTCACTCCCACCCCCCCTTTCTATGATTATCGGCGTTCCTAAGGAGATTAAAAACAACGAAAACCGCGTGGGCCTCACGCCCGCCGGCGTGGCCGAGCTGCGCAAGCACGGCCACACGCTGCTGGTGCAGGCCGGGGCCGGCAGCGGCAGCGGTTTCGACGACGCCGAGTACGAGCAGGCCGGTGCGCAAATGCTGCCCACCATCGCCGAGGTGTACGGGCAAGCCGAAATGATTGTGAAAGTAAAGGAGCCGATTGCCGAGGAGTACCCGCTCATCAAGGAGAACCAGCTGCTGTTCACGTACTTCCACTTTGCCAGCGGCGAGGCGCTCACGCACGCCATGATCGAGCGCAAGGCCGTGTGCCTGGCTTACGAAACCGTGGAGCTGCCCAGCCGCGCCCTGCCCCTGCTCATCCCGATGAGCGAGGTGGCCGGCCGCATGGCCCCCCAGGAAGGCGCCAAGTACCTGGAGAAACCCCTGAAAGGCCGCGGCATCCTGCTCGGCGGCGTACCCGGCGTGAAGCCGGCGCACGTGCTGGTGCTCGGCGCGGGCATCGTGGGCACGCAGGCCGCCAAAATAGCCGCCGGCCTGGGGGCCCAAGTCACCATCATGGACATCAACCTGAACCGCCTGCGCGAGCTCGACGACTTCATGCCCAAGAACGTGGTGACCGTGTACTCCAACGAGTACAACATCCGCGAGGCCATCAAAACCACCGACCTCGTGGTGGGCGCTGTGCTCATTCCCGGTGCCAAGGCTCCGCACCTCATCACCCGCGACATGCTCAAGACCATGCGCCCCGGCACCGTGCTCGTGGACGTGGCCGTGGACCAGGGCGGCTGCATCGAAACTTGCCACCCCACCACCCACGAAGACCCGACCTTCATCATCGACGACGTGGTGCACTACTGCGTGGCCAACATGCCGGGCGCGGTGCCCTACACTTCCACCCTGGCCCTCACCAACGCCACGCTGCCCTACGCCGTGAAGCTGGCCAACCTGGGCTGGCAGGCCGCCTGCCGCCAGGACGCGGCCCTGCGCCTCGGTCTGAACGTGGTGCACGGCGAAGTAGTCTACAAAGGCGTGGCCGACGCCTGGGGCTTGCCCCTGGTGGACGTGGCCCACGTGCTGGAGCCGGTAACGGCGTAACTGCCCCCCACCCGGCGGTGTGCCGGCAAGAATAAGACAGGGGCCCCGCCCGGATTTTCCGGCGGGGCCTTTGCTTGCCCGGCAGGCGCTGGTACCTAGCCACAGAAAGAGGGCCCCCGGCTACGTAGCCGGGGGCCCTCTTTCTGTTAAGTGCTGAGCCACTAGCTATCAGCTGCCAGCTCGTGCCTCATTAGCTAGTTCCAGCCGCCGCCCAGGGCCCGGTACACGTTCACCGTGGCATTGAGCTGCTTCATCTTGGTTTCGGTCAGGTCGAAGCGGGCGTTCAGGGCGTCGCGCTGGGTGAAGAGCACTTCGGTGTAGTCGGCCCGCACCGATTTGAAGAGGCTGTTGGAGATGCGGATGGACAGGCTCAGGGCCTGCACTTCCTTCAGCTTGGCCTCGTAGCCCTGCTCCAGGTTGTTGATGTTGGAGAGCTGGTTGGCCACCTCGATGTAGGCGTTCAGCACGGTGCGCTCGTAGTTGTACACGGCTTGCAGCTGCAACGCATTGGCGGTGGAATACAGCGCCTTGATGCCGTTGCGGTTGATGAGCGGGGCCGACAAATCGCCGGCTATCGAGTACAGCAGGGCCCCCGGCGTGGTGAACAGCAAGCCGGGCTTGAACGCCCCAAAGCCCACCCCGCCCGAAATGCCCAGCGACGGGTAGAAATTGGCGCGCGCCACCTGCACGTCGAGCTTGGCGGCCACCAGTTGCTGCTCGGCCTGCCGGATGTCGGGCCGGTTGCTGAGCAGCTGCGCCGGAATACCGGCCTGCATGGCCTTCGGTACCAAGCCGTTGAACTCCGCATCGTTGCGCACAATCGGCTGCGGAAAGCGGCCCAGCAGGAAGTTGATGCGGTTCTCGGTTTCGGTGATGCGCTGCTTCGTGGTGTACTGCTGGGCCGTGGTGTTCTGGATCTGGGCCTCGAAGCGCTTCACGGCGAGTTCGGTCACGCGGGCAGCTTCCTTCTCCTGCCGCACCACGCGCAGGGCATTGTCCTGGATTTCAATGCTCTGCTGCAAAATCAGCAGCTGGTTGTCCAGCGCCAGCAGCTCGTAGTACGAGGTGGCAATTTCGGCAATCAGGTTGGTCACCATGAAGTTCCGGCCCTCCACCGAGGCCAGGTAGCGCGTGGCGGCCGATTTGCGGGCGTTGCGCAGCTTGTGCCAGATATCAACCTCCCAGCTGGCGTAGGCCCCCAGTTGGAAATTGCCCAGCGGGTCGGGCGTGCGGCGGTCGGGCTGGATGTTGATCTGGTCCTCCGTGGCGCCTTGGATGGTGTAGCGGCTCACGCGGTCGAGGGCCGCCTGGCCCCCCAGCGTCACAGAGGGCAGGTACTCGCCCTTGCGGGCCTGAATCTCGTTGCGGGCAATCTGCAGCTCCTGCTGCGTGATGTTCAGCTCCTGGTTGCGTTGCAGGGCGCTGTCGATGAGGGCGGCCAGGTTGGGGTCGGTGAAGAACTCCTGCCACCGCACCTTAGCGGTACTGAGGGTGTCCTGGGCGCTGTTGTTGTAGGTAGTAGGCACGCTGCGGCGCACGTTGCGCACGGCCAGCTGGGGCATTTTACAGCCCGCTATGGCCAGGGCCAGGCAGGCGGCGCTCAGGCCTTGGTAGATGCGTCGCTTAAGCATAGGGCTCCATTTCTTCTATTTCCACGCGGGGCTCCACGCCTTCACTTATCGGGTATTCGTTCTCGTCCTGAATCAGCTTGTGGCCCTCGGCCAGGGTGCCGAACACGTAGTACAGGCCCGGGATAATGATTACCCCGAACACGGTGCCGAACAGCATGCCGCCCAGCGCCGCCGTACCGATGGTGCGGTTACCGATGGCCCCCGCGCCGGTGGCCAGCACCAGCGGAATCAAGCCTGCAATAAAGGCGAACGAGGTCATCAGAATGGGCCGGAAACGGGCCTTGGCCCCGGCAATGGCCGCCTCGCGCACCGTCATGCCTTTCTCGTGCTCCTGCACGGCAAACTCCACAATCAGTACCGCGTTTTTACCCAGCAGGCCCACCAGCATCACCAGCCCCACCTGGGCGTAAATGTCGTTGGCCAAGCCCAATAGCTTGAGCAGCAGGAAGGAACCGAAAATACCCGCTGGCAGCGATAGCACCACCGCAAACGGCAGCAGGAAGCTCTCGTACTGGGCCGCGAGCACGAAGTACACAAAGGCTAGCACCACCAGGAAAATTACCACGGCCTCGTTGCCGCGGCCCACTTCGTCTTTCGACAAGCCGCCCCAGTCGATGTCGTAGCCGCGGGGCAAGGTTTTGGCTGCCACTTCCTGCACCGCTTTCAGGGCCTCGCCGCTGCTGAAGCCGGCCGCCGGCCCGCCCCGGATGGAGGCGGTGGTGTACATGTTGTAGCGGTTAATCTCGTTGGGGCCCTGCGACTTCACGATTTTCATGAAGGCTGAGAACGGCACCATCTCGCCCTTGTCGTTCTTGGCCCACATGTTCAGGATGTCCTGCGGCAAGTGGCGGTACTCAGGCGATGCCTGCACGTACACCTTGAAAAAACGCTGGTACTTAATGAAGCCCAGCTCGTAGGTACTGCCCACCATGATGGAGAGCGTGTTCATGGCGTTGCCGATGGTGATGCCCTTCTGCATGGCCAAGTCGTTGTCAATCTTGAGCTCGTACTGCGGGTAGTCGGCCGAGAAGAAGGTGAACAAACCGGCCAGCTCCGGGCGCTTGCGCAGGGCCCCCATGAATTCCTCGTTCACTTTTTCCAGGGCCTTGTAGTCGCCGGTGCCGGTTTTGTCCAGCAATTGCAACTGGAAGCCGCCCGCCGCGCCGTAGCCCGGCACTGCCGGCGGCTCAAAAAATTCGACGGTCGCCCCCGGAATCTCCCGGGCCTTCACTTCCAGCGCGGCGATGATTTTGGCCACGGGCAGGTTTTTGCGCTCGTCCCAGGGCTTGAGGTCAATCAGGCAAGTGCCGGCGTTCGAGCCGCGGCCTTCGGTGAGCACTTCGTAGCCGGCCAGGGTCGAGATGTTTTCGATGCCGGGCACGTCCTTGGCCAGGGCCGACAGGCGCTGGGCAATGGCGTTGGTGCGCTCCAGCGTCGAGCCGGGCGGCGTCTGAATAATGGCGTAAATAAGGCCCTGATCTTCGCTCGGAATGAAGCCCGAGGGCAGCTTCTCGGAGATGCCGAAAATGCCCAGCCCGAAGGCCAGCAGCATGGCAAACGTCACCAGCCGGCGGTCGATGATGCGCTCCAGAATATTAGTGTAGTGCCCGGTCAGCTTCTCAAACCCGCGGTTAAAGGCGTCGAAAAAGCGCTGAATTGGCGTTTTCTTCTTCGGCTGGCCGTGGTGGTTTTTCAGGATCATGGCGCACAGCACCGGCGTCAGCGTGAGGGCCACGAGGCCCGAAATCACGATGGCCGTGGCCATGGTAATAGAGAACTGGCGGTAGAAAATGCCCACCGGGCCGCTCATGAATGCCACCGGGATGAACACCGCCGTCATCAGGATGGTGATGGCAATGATGGCCCCGCTGATTTCGCCCAGCACCTTGCGCACCGCGTTGTAGGGCGAGAGGTGCTCCTCGTCCATCTTGGCGTGCACGGCCTCCACCACCACAATGGCGTCATCCACCACAATGCCGATGGAGAGGACCAGCGCAAACAGGGTAATCATGTTGATGGTCAGGCCAAATACTTGCATCGCCATGAATGAGCCCACCAGCGACACCGGCACGGCCAGCGCCGGAATGAGCGTCGAGCGCCAGTCGCCCAAGAAGATGAACACCACCAGCGCCACCAGGATGAAGGCGTCGCGCAGCGTGTCGATTACGTTCTCGATGGAGGCGTCGAGGAAGTTTGACACGTCGTAGCTGATTTTGTAGTCCATACCGGGCGGGAAGGACGTTTTCTTCATCAGCTCCAGCTTGGCTTTCACTTCCTTAATCACATCCTTGGCGTTGCTGCCGTAGGTCTGCTTCAGCACGATGGCCGCCGAGGGGTCACCGTTCAGGTTGGAGTAGATGTCGTAGAATTCGCTGCCCAGCTCCACGTTGGCCACATCCTTGAGGCGCAGGATCTCGCCGTTGGGATTGGCCTTGAGAATCACGTTCTTGTACTGCTCCACGTCGTTGAAGCGGCCCTGGTACGTGAGCACGTACTCCAGGGCTTCGGCCCGCTGCCCGTCGGAGCGGCCGATGCGGCCCGGCGAGCCAATCACGCTCTGCTCGTCCAGCGACTTCATCACGTCGTCGACCGAGATGCTGTAGGCCCGCATGCGGTCGGGCTTCAGCCAAATGCGCATGGCGTACTGCCGGCTACCGAGGATGGTGGCCCGCCCAATGCCCCCGATGCGCTGCAGCTCGGGCAGCAGGTTCACGCCGGCAAAGTTGAAGAGGTACTTCATGTCAGTGTGCTTGTCCTTGCTGTACAAGTTCACGTACATCAGCATGTTGGGCACCACGCGGTTCACAATAATGCCCTCGCGCTGCACCAGCACCGGCAGGCGGTTCACCACCTGTGCAATGCGGGTGTTCACGTTCACCACCGCCTGGTCGGGGTCGGTGCCCAGGTTGAACACAATCTGAATGTTGGCCTCGCCGGCGCTCACGGCGTCGGAGGTCATGTACTTCATGCCCGGCACGCCGTTCACGGCCTGCTCCAGCGGGATGAGCACCGACTCGGTGAGCACCTTGGCGCTGGCACCAGGGTAGGCGCAACTCACCATCACCATCGGCGGTGAAATCTCGGGGAACTGCGAGGTAGGTAAGGTCTTGATAGCCAGCATCCCCATGAAGAGGATTACCACCGAAATAACGATGGCAAATACTGGCCGACGAATGAATTTACTAAACATCTATCGGCTGAATAAATGGAAGATATACTAGTTGCTTGGGCAATTCGGGGGCCCCAGGGGCCCTACTCGCTGTACACTTTCAGGCCGGGGAAAACCTTCTTCGGCGCTTCGTAGGTGTAGCTGATTTTGTCGCCGTCCTTCACCTTGCGCAGCCCTTCGAGCAGTATTTTATCGTTGCTGGTCAAGCCGTCTTTGATGACGTATAGATCGGGCATCTCGGAGGCCACGTTAATTTCCCGCTGGTGCACAATGTTCTTAGCGTCAACCACGTACACGTAGCGCTTCTCCAGAATCTCGAAGGTGGCTTTCTGCGGGATGAGCAGCACGTGCTTGAGCGGCACGGTCATGAGCACGCTGCCGGTTTCGCCGTTGCGCAGCAGCCCGTTGGGGTTGGGGAAGGTGGCCCGGAAGGCGATGTTGCCGGTTTCGTTGTTGAAGTCGGCTTCGATGGTTTTAACCACGCCGGGGTACTTAAACACCTCATTGTTGGCCATCAGCAGCTTCACGTTCACCACGTTATCGGCCTTGGCCTGCTCCTTATAGGCCAGGTACTCGGCCTCGGGCACGTTGAAGTACACCCACATCTTGCTGTTGTCGGAAAGCGTGGTGAGCAGGTCGCCCTCATTCACCACGCTGCCCAGCCGGCCCTGGAAGTGGTCCATGATGCCGTTAAACGGCGCCTTGATGGACGTGAACTGCAGGTGGGTTTGGGCCAGCGAAACGTCGGCCCGGGCCTTGTTGAGCTTGGCTTTGGACAGGGCCAACTCGTTCTTGGACACGATGTTGCTGTCGGCCAGGCTCTTGGTGTTCTTATACTCGATGTCCACGTAGTTGGCCTCGGCCTGCGACTTCTGCAAGTCGGCCTGGTACACCAGCGGAGTAATCTGGAACATGGGCTGGCCCTTGGTTACGGTCTGCCCTTCGTCGACAAAGATTTTTTGCAGATAGCCCTTTTCCAGGGCCCTCAGCTCGATGTGCTGGTAGGCGTGGATCTGGGCCACGTACTCTTTGGTAATGGTCGTGTCCGTAGCTAAAGGACTCGTAGTAAGAAGCTTAATTTGCTCTTCTTTTTCTTCCGGTTTGCTGGAGCAGCTTGTCGTGCTATACAAAGCGCCCAAGCTCATAATCATCAATAGTCGTTTCATAAAATCATTAAATACCATACTAGGCGGCTGATAATCCCGAAAGGTGGGGGAGGTGGAGAAGTATGAGGCGGGGTGGAAACCGACCATTGCGCAACGAGCCCTTGCAGAGGCGGGGCCCTAATTGATGCGCGCCGGCTTTTCGGCAGCGGCCGTTGCCGTTACTGAAAAGCCGCATTCCATCTACTCGATGAAATTCCCAAATAAATGTTTCTACATGCTTCGCAGTCAGGTTTTTCCCAGCAGCCACGGGCCGCTGGATGCCAGCCAAAATACTGGTCTCAATCAATTTTTTTGAGTGCTAACCTGTGGGAATATGCCGGCGCCAGAGAGCTACCGCCGACATGGAAGGTGATACAAAACAAGCCTTACTACATTAAAAACGTATGAAGGAAGATGAAGAAACGGGGCAAATCTTCACTCAACCCATGAGCTTATTGCCCGGCTTGTGCATTGCCAGTAGTGGGGTTGCTCAGCATTCTGACGCACACAGGGCCATTTAGTAGGCGCACGGGTGCAGGGTACGGGCACGTTCGGCCGGTACCCTGCACCCGTGTGCCTACTAAATATCAGATGCTCACGGTCGACCGCCCTACTCGGCCCGCAGGGCCACGGCCTGCCCGGCCAGCCCCGGCGCGGCCAGGGCCACGCCGACGGCCCCCGCGCCGGTGGCCTGCACGTAGAGCAGCAGCCGGCCCCGGTGGGCGCGGTGCCGGGGCGCAGCGTAGGGCTCGTGGCTGGCCAGGTCGCCGCTCTCGATGCCCAGCAGGCGGGCGGGGCCGGTGAGCGCCACCGTGATTTCGGGGGCCGCGTCGGGCACCGGGTTGCCGGCCTGGTCTACCACCTGCACCTCAATTTGGGCCAGGCCCAGGGCGCTGGCCGAGAGGCTGGTGC
This sequence comes from Hymenobacter nivis, assembly GCF_006439025.1. Lineage (GTDB taxonomy): Bacteria > Bacteroidota > Bacteroidia > Cytophagales > Hymenobacteraceae > Hymenobacter > Hymenobacter nivis_A. The sequence goes on along the minus strand of NZ_RCYZ01000004.1, from coordinate 79,328 downwards.
GGTCGGCTTTGAGCTGCAGCGCGGTGGGTGCGCCGGCAGTTTTCAGCACTACTTCGCTTACTACCTGGTTGTTGCGGTAGCCGCGGGCGCGTAGCTCGCCGGCGGCGAAGGGCACCGTCCAGGTGGGCAGGGGGCCAGTTTGGCGGCCCAAGGACTGGCCGTTGAGCAGCAGCTCGGTGGCCTCGTTGGTGGTGTAGGCAGTCACGCGCACCTGGCTGGCGGCGGGCCAGTTCCAAGTGGCGGTGCCGCGGGGGCGGCGGCCGGCGGGGGCCCCGGCGGCGGGCGCTTCGGCGGCGGCTAGGTAGAGCATGGGCGCGCTCGTCCACAGGCTTTGGCGGAAGTAGTACTCGGGCTTGGGGAAGCCGGCCAGGTCGAGCAGGCCTGCGCCGTTGGCGCGCTGGGGCCACTTGCCAGCCTCGCCCAGGTAGTCGATACCCGTCCAGAGGTACTGGGCCGATACGTAGGCGTTGCTGTCCACGGCGGCCCAGGCGGCGGGGGCCATGCCGTTTTCGCTGCCGTAAATGATGCGCTGCGGGTACTCCTTATGGTCGGCGGGGTAGCGAAATTCCTGGTAGTTGTAGCCCACCAAATCGAGCGCGGCGGGGTAGTCGGTGAGGTTGGACATGACTACGCCGGCCAGCGCCGCCGTGACGGGGCGCGAGCCGTCGGCCTGCTTTACCACGGCCACCAGGCGCTTGGCCAGGGGCCCCATTTCGGCGGCCGGCGGGTGGCCAGGCAGGTAGCCTTTGCCATAAATCTGGGGGTTGCGGCCGGTGTTGAGCACCTCGTGGGTATAGGGGTCGTTGGGGTAATCTATCTCATTGCCAATGCTCCACATGATAATGCTGGGGCGGTTGCGGTTGCGCAGCACCATGTCGCGCAGGTCGCGGTCGCCCCACTCCTTAAAGTACTCGTGCGCGCCAGCCTGGCTGGGCGTGCCCACGTTCCAGCCGGCCACCCACTTGTTTTTGCCCCGCTCCCACTCGTCAAACGCCTCGTCCATCACCAAAAAGCCCAGCTCGTCGCAGAGGCGGTAGAGGTAGTCGGCGTGGGGGTTATGGCTCATGCGCAACGCGTTGCAGCCCACGGCTTTCAGGGCGCGCAGGCGGCGCTCCCACACTTCGGGCGGCACGGCCACGCCCAGGGCCCCGGCATCGTCGTGGATGCACACGCCCCGCAGCTTGGTGGGCTGCTCGTTCAGGAAAAAGCCCTGGTTGGCGTCGAAGCGGATGCTGCGCACGCCCACTTCCTCGGTCACCTCGTCCACCGGTTGGCCCGCCACGGCCAGGCGCACGCGCAGCCGGTACAGGTTGGGCTGCGCGGCCGACCACAGGGCGGGGTTTTTGAGGAGCAGCGTGAGGCGGGCCGCGCCGTTGGCCTTGGCCTTGAGCTGCACCACCTGCTGCGCCGTGGCCACTACCTGCCCTTTGGCATCGAGCAGGGCCCCCGCCACGGTGACGGCCGCCGCCGTGGCCGCGCCGTTGGTGAGGGCCACCGCCACCTGGCCCGTGGCGGCGCGGGCGCTCACCTGCGGCGTGGTGAAGCCTACCCCCCACTGCTGCACGTGCACTGGCGCGGTGGCCAGCAAGTACACGTTGCGGTAGATGCCCGAACCTGTGTACCAGCGCGAGTCGGCTACCTCGCGGTGGTCGGCTTTCACGGCCAGCACGTTGGGGCCCTTGGCTGATAAATAAGGCGTTAGCTCGTACTGAAACGAGGCGAAGCCGCTGGGCCGCTTGCCCAGGAAGTGCCCGTTGAGCCACACCTCGCTGTTTTTATACACCCCGTCGAAATAGATGAAAACCTGCTTGCCCCGGTAGCCGGCGGGCACCACAAACGCCTTGCGGTACCAGCCCACGCCGCCCGGCAGGTAGCCCGTGGCGCTGGCCCACTGCTCGCTGAAGGGCTCCTCGATGCTCCAGTCGTGGGGCAGTGTGAGGGCCCGCCAGGCGCGGTCGTCGGCCGTGGGCTTCTCGGCACCGGGCGCGTCGCCACGGTGAAATTTCCAGCCGCTGTTGAACAGCTGCTGCTGCCGCTGGGCCTGGGCATGCGGGCCGGCCAGCAGGCACGCCAGGGCCAGCAGAAGAAGAAGATTTGTTTTCATAGAAATCGGAGGATGAGATAATTAGAAATGAAGAAGTAAAAACTTGGGGTTTTTACTTCTTCATTTCTAATTCAATACGGCTTGCCAACCACCAGCTTGTCGCCCGATACATCGACCTCGAACAGGCGTGGCACGCGGTGGTAATTGCCCTGCACGTCTTGGTGGCTGTGCAGCACAAGCAGGTCTTTGCCCTCGAAGGTGCGGAACAGCATGCCGTGGCCGTAGTTGGGCGGCGTGATGGGGCGGGGCTCCTGGCGCCAGGGGCCGGCGAGGGTGCCGCTGGCCGAGTAGGCCACGCCCTGGGTGTACACGTCGTAAATCCAGCTGGTCCAGAGCATGCCGAGCCGGCCGGTGCCGGTGCGGAATACCCAGGGGCCGTCGGTGACTTTGTTGGGGCGGGCGGGGCCGGTGCGGGGGTTTTCGCGGCTCCAGGGCGAGTCGCTGGCGCGGAACAGCACCTGCGCGGGGCCCTGGGTGCCGCGCAGGTCGGGCCGCAGGGCAATGCTTTCCACGGTGCCGTTTTGGTTTTGAAGCCACTCGTGGCAGTACACGAGGTAGGGCTTGCCGTTCTTATCCACCCAAAACGTGCCGTCGAGCGTCAGCTTATCGGCCGGCAGGTAGGTGGCATCGCCGAAGGGGCGGTAGGGCCCGGCGGGCTGGTCGCTCACCAGCACGTGGCTGGCGCGGCGCTCCAGGGGCTGGCCCGGCGGGTTGGCCACCTGCAGGGCGCTGTTGGTGAAGGTGGCGAAGTAGTAGTACTTGCCCTTGTAGAGGTGGATTTCGGCGGCCCAAATCTGGGGCCGGGGCCCCATCCAGGAGGTAGGGTCGGGCTGGGCCACGGAGGTGGGGCCGTCCCACTTTTTCAGGTCCTTGCTTTGCCACAGCAGCCCGCCCGTGCCGGTCATGTAGTAAGTGTGCGTGCGCGCATCGGCCAGAATAAAAGGGTCGCTGAGCCGGATGGAATCGAGCGGAATGCCTTGCCGGCTGGCCGGGGGCCCCGGCCGCTGGGCCAGCGCCGGCAGGTGCCCCGCGCCCGCCAGGGCCCCGGCCAGCAGGGTAGTAAGGAGGGTACGCCGGGGAAAAGTCATGCGAAGGAAAAGGAAAAGCAGGAGAAAAAGCAGGAGCTAGGAAAAGCCCCGCCGCCGCTAGCGCAGCTCGCTCACCAGGGTGGTGATGGTGCGCGGGGCCACGCGCAGCACGCCGCCCGCCGCCAGGGCCGGGCCGGGCGCCAGGTCGCCGGTGGCCGACGTCACATAGGGCTGGCCCGCGCCCAGGCGGCCGCCGCCCACGGCCAAGCGCAGGTCGGCGGGAGCAGCGGCGTCGTTCACGATTACCGTGATGAGCTGCTTGCCATCGGGGCTGCGGTAGGCCGATACCAGGGGGGCGCCGGGGCCGTCGAGCTGGGCGGCGAGGCGCACCGCGCCGGGGCGCACAAAGCGGCTGTAGTTGCCCAGGGCCCACAGCATTTTGCTGGGGTAGAAGTTGCCGTCGGCCTTGTTTTTATCGATGTACACCAGGCCGTCCTTGTAGTCGTAGGGCGAAATGGCCAGCCACCACTGCCAGGCGGCGGCGTTGGCCACGGCCAGGTCGGCGTGGATGGTGCGGGCCAGGTACAGGGCCGGGGCCATGCCCAGGTCGCGCGGTCCGCCGTTAATTTCGCCCGCGTTGTCGCCCAAAATGCAGTATTCCGACTGCCAGAAAGTGAGGCCCGGCACGGCCGCTACCCGGCCTGCCAATTGCTGGCGCGTGGCCACGGCCTGCGGGTAGGGCGAGGTGGTGAAGTAACTGTGCCCGGCTATGATGGGCGCCACCCGCGCCGTGCCGCCCAGGTAGGTGGGCGCAGCCTTATCGCCAAAAAAAGCGCCTATTTGGTCGCCCCGTCCCGGCTTGTCGGCGGTGGCCATAAGGTAGTCGAGCTTGCCGGCCTCGGCCACCAGAATCTGAGTAGGCAGCTGGGCAGTTACCAAACTGCTGCTCAAGGCCTTGCTGATGCCCGCAATGTCGTCGTTCAGGAAGGGCGTGCCCTCCTGGCCGCCGTCGCTCCAGTCCCACTGCGGCTCGTTTACGGGGCTGAAGTAGTCGAAGGTGATGCCCGTTTTTTGGCGCACGCCCGCCACAATGCGGGCGCAGTAGTCGGCCAGGGCCCCAAACTTATCGGGGGCCAGGTTGGGCTGCTTGGCGGTGGCGTAGGCCTTGCCGTTGCGGGTGAGGGCCACGGGCGGGCTGTTGAGAAACGCCAAAAATTGCGTCACGCCGCGCTGCCGGGCCGCCTCCATAAACCAGCGCTGGCCGGCCAGGCGGTCCCAGTCGTAGGTGCCGGCGGGGGTCAGAAACGACTCAGCCCGGCGCCACTCGTCCTTGATGCCGCTGGCCTCGCCCTGCTCGGCGCTGCCCGCGCCCAGGTTCACGCGCCACTGCGACAAGCCGATGCCCAGCGGCTGGCCGCCGGGGCCGGCGGCCGTGCTGAACAGTAAATCGGCAATGGCTTCCTTTTTGGCCGCCGGCCAGCGGCCCACAAACTGCCCGGCCCAGGCATCGGAAGCGGCGAAGTTGCTGATAGTCTGGTAGGTTTGGGCAGCATCGATGCGCACCGTGACCACGGCTGGCGCGGGGGCTTGCTGGCTGCAGGCGGGGCCAACCGCCAGTAGCGCGGCGGCCAGCAGCGCGGGGCGCGCCCTTTCTAAGAGCAAAGACAAAAAGTGCATAAGTTTCAGCTTGGTAATTGGATAAGGCCAACCGGTGACTGGCGACTGGTGGCCAGTCGCCAGTCACCGGCGGTCGGCGTTAGAGCTTCACGGCCACCTGCTGGCCGGTGTATGCCACCTCGCGGGCGGGGGCGGTTTCGTCGCCTAGCCCGGTGCCGTGCTGCGCATCGACCAGCACCACCCGGAAGGTGCGGCGGGCCGGCATGCCGGGGTAGGTGCCGGTGCGCTTGTCTAAGGTGAGGGTGCGGGCCCGGTCATTCCAGCGCAGCCGGATGGTGGCGTAGGCGCCGTGCTCATAGTTATAGTTATCGTTTTCATCCTCGTAGAGCGTGAATTCGCCATCGGCGCCGGGGTACACGCGCAGCTCCAGCGGGGCGTCGGCCTTTTCGCCGGTGTACTGCTGCCGGGGCCCCAGCGGCAGCACCGAGCCGGCGCGCACGTAGAGCGGCAGCACGTCGATGGGCGTGGCGCGCTGCACAGTTTGGCCACCCGCTTGGCGTTCGCCGGTCCAGAAATCAACCCATTGGGCCCCGGCCGGTAGGTACACCGGCTGGTTTTTGACCTGGGCGAAATCGGTGGTGCCGGGCACGTTTTTATTGGGCCGCGTCACGTACTGCGACTCCGTGACGGGGCGCACCAGCAGGGCTGGCCCAAACATGTACTCCGAGCTCATGTCGGTTACCTTGGGGTCGCGCGGAAAATCCATGGGCAGGGCGCGCATCAGCGTACCGGCCCGGCTGGTCACGTTCCAGTTGTTGGAATAGAGGTAGGGCTGCAGGCGGTAGCGCAAGTGAATGAATTTTTCGAGCGCGTCGTAGGCCCAGGTGCCGGGTTGGCCAAACTGATAAATCTCGCGGGGCGTGAATTCGCCGTGGGCGCGCATCATGGCTGTGAAAGCCGCAAACTGCTGCCAGCGCACGAATAGCTCCTGAAAAGCGGGGTCCTGCACGCCCTTGGGGTACTGGCCCGACGGGAAGAAGCCGCCGATGTCGCTGTTCCAGTACGGCAGGCCGGCCATGCCCAGGCTAAGCGCGGCCGGAATTTGCTTGGCCAGCACGTCCCAGCGCGAGTCCACGTCGCCCGACCACAGCATGGTGCCGTTGCGCTGCTGGCCGGCAAAGGCCGAGCGGGTGAGGATGAACACGCGCTTGTCGGTAGTAGTAGCGCGCTGGTGCTGGTACACGCCCTGCGTGGTCACGAGCGGAAACGCATTGCGCACCCGCCGCAGGCTGCCCAGCGGCGTGCGGTTGTCGTCGTCGGTGTCGAAGGGCTGAATCTGGTCGGGCTCGGTGGCGTCCATCCACCAGCCGTCCATCCCCAGGCTGAAAATATTCTTGTTCAGGTAGCTCCAGTAGATGTCGCGGGCCTTGGGGTTGAAGGCATCGTACACCCGCACGTGCGGCGTGCGGGGCCAGGTAATGAAGTCGAAGAGCAGGCTGTCGCGCTGCAAGTCGCGGAAAATCTTGGTTTTCTGGCCAAACGAGGGCCACACCGAAATAATTTGGTGGGCGTGCAGCGCGTGCACCCGGCGCACCATGCCCGCGGGATCAGGAAAACGCGGGTTGCCAAACTCGGTCGAGTTCCAGAGGTCGTTGTTTTCGCCCCAGTACTGCCAGTCCTGCACAATGCCGTCGAGGGGCACCTTCAGGCTGCGGTATTTTTCCACTACCCCCACCGTTTCGTCCTGGCTGCGGTAGCGCTCCTTGCTTTGCCAAAAGCCCAGCGTCCAGCGCGGAAACATAGGGGCCTGGCCCGTGAGCTGGCGGTAGCGCGCCACCACGCCATCGGCCGTGCCCTGGCCGTTGAGCAAGTAGTAATCCACGCAGTCGCCCACTTCCGAGTCGAAGGCCGCGCCCTTGTCCGAGTCTGCAAACTGGGTGGTCGAGTAGTTGTCCCAGAACACCCCGTAGCCCCGGCCCGAGTGCAGCACCGGCACCGCAATATCCGTGTTGCGCTGCTTGAGCATCACCTGCTGGCCGCGGTAGTTGAGGTGGCCGTCCTGGTGCTGCCCCAGGCCATAAATGGCCTCGCCCGGTGCCAGCTGGAAAGCCTGCCGCACGCGGTAGGTAGGCGCGCCCAGATCCGTTTTGGGCCGGAAGCGCAGGCTACCGGGCTGCTCAGCGGCCAGTGGCTGGCCCTGGGCGGTGAAGAAGCTCACGTAGCCCGTCTGCTGGTTTACCCGCACCTGGGTGGTGGGACTGGCCACCTGCACCACGCCGCCCCGCGCCTGGTAGCGCAGCTTGCCGGGGGTAGGGCCCTGCTCCACCACTAGGCTCTGGTGCTGGCCGGGGGCCCCTTTGGGGTATTTCAGCACCCGCACAATGTCGGGGGCGTAAAACTGCACGCTCACCGTGAGCGAGTCGGTGGTTACCGTGACGCCGGTGGCTGACTGCTGGTACTGCTGCGCCCGCGCCGGCAGCGCCGCGCCGAGGCCCAGGGCCACGGCCAAGCCGTTTACCGAAAGCAGGGTGATTTTGGGGGAGTAAGGCATACGTAAGTGGGATAGATACTCAGTAAGAAGCAGGCCGGAAAGTTCTAAAAAAAGGCAGAGCCAGCACGGCGAACCGTACCAGCTCCGCCTTTAAGCCTGTGGCAAATCAGTCGGAAAAAAAACCGGCCTTAGTAGCCCGGGTTCTGCGTCACGGTGCCGCCCGAGAGCTGAATCTGGGTGGTCGGAATCGGGAACAGGTTGTTGGTTTCCGACACCAGGGGTTTGGTTTTGCCCTTGTCGTAGGGGTCGGTGCTAGTGGCCTGCGAGGTATTGAAGGCCTGCATCACAGACACCAGGCGCTTCTGGCGCACCAGGTCGTAGTAGCGGTGGCCTTCCATGGCCAGCTCGAGGCGGCGCTCCAGCCAGATGTCGCTCAGCAGCTGGGTGCCGCTGCTGCTGCGGGCCAATACCGTGCCGGGGCTCAGGCGGTTGGCACGGGCGCGCACCAGGTTCAGCGAAGTCAGGGCTTTACTGTCCTGGCCGAGCTTGTTCGAGGCTTCGGCGTGCATCAGCAGCAGGTCGGCGTAGCGCAGCTCCAGGCGGTTGAGGGGTGCGTGGTTGCCCTCGTTGGCCGGGCGGTCGGCCAGGGGAATGAACATCTTGCGGCTAATGCGGCCCGACTCGTTCTCCGAGAGCTTGGTGTCGTAGTTCGAGTAGTCGAAGTTGGCCGTTTTGGGCCCCACATTGTCGCCTTGCTTGATGATGGTCCACTGCCGGCGCGGGTCGTTGCCGAAGGCCTGCTCCAAGTTGCTGCTGGGCGTGTTGAAGCCCCAACCGCCGTCGGCGCGGCTGCGCATCACCACCGTGAGGTAAGTGCCGAGGTTGAAGGTCTGGTTGGCGTTGTAGTTGAGCTCAAAAATCGACTCTACGCCGTTGGGGTTGCTCACGCTCCACACCTTATCGAAGTCGCCGAGGCTGTACTGAGCCGAGTTAATAACGGTTTCGGCCGTTTGCTGGGCCAGGGCCCACTTTTCGGTGTAGAGGTAGGCCTTGGCCAGGTAGGCGTTGGCGGCGCCTTTGGTGGCGCGGCCCTTGTCGGTGCTGAGGCGGGCACCCTTCTCGGGCAGGGCGGCGGCGGCGTCCTGCAGGTCTTTGATAATCTGGGCGTAGCAATCGGCGGCCGAGGCGCGCGGAATGGCCATCGACTCACTCGGCGACACGGGCGTGAGCACCAGCGGCACGCCGCCGTAGCCCTTCACCAGCTCAAAGTAGTTGTAGGCCCGGATAAACTTGAGCTCGGCCAGCAGCTGCTGTTTCAGCGCGTCGTCGATGGGCGCCTTATCGATGCCCACCAGGCCGGCGTTGCAGTTGCCAATGGCCTGGTAGATAAAGGTGTAGCGGTTGTCAAACCACTCGTTGTTCGGCAACCAGAAGAAGCGGGCAAAATCGCCGAACTCGCGCTGGTCACCAGCAATGGCGTTGCCCTTCCAAGCATCGTCCGAGCCGGCATCGCCAAACATCCGGCTGCGGTCGATTTTCCACCAGTCGTCCTGGTCCGAGAGGGCGTAGCAGCCCATCACGGCCGCCTTGCACTCGTCGGCGTTGGTGTAGTAGTTGTCGGTGGTTTGCTGGCCCTGGGGCGACACGTCCAGGAACGTCTTGCACGACTGCACACCGAGGCTCAGGCCCAAGCCCAGCGCCAGAATAAAAATGCGGTTAGAGGTCTTCATGATACTAGCGGGTGGGATAGGGTTAGAACGCGATGTTGGCGCCCACCAGGTAGGTGCGGCTGGTGGGGTAGTTGCCCAGGTCTACCCCCCGGTTCAGGGCCGACGAAGCATCCGTGTACGAGCGGCCGTAACCAATTTCGGGGTCGAGGCCGCTGTACTTAGTGAAGGTAAACATGTTCTGGCCGCTCACATAGAGGCGCAGGCTGGCCATGCGCATGGCGTTGGAAACGCTCTTGCTGAAGGTGTAGCCGAGCTGCAGGTTGCGCAGGCGGGCGTACGAGCCATCTTCCACGTAGAAGTTGGAGAAGCGGGTCAGGTTTTGGTTGTTGTCGTTGGCCGCGATGCGGGGCACCGTGTTTGAGGTGCCTTCGCCGTGCCAGGCCAAGTTTTCGAGGCCCGCAATTTTGTTGTAGTTGTAGCTACCCGAGTACCACCAGCCTTTGTTGGCGTTCACCACGTCGTTGCCGAGGGTGCCCACCAGCGAGGCCTGCAGGTCGAAGCCGCGGTAGCCGGCGTTCAGGTTCACGCCGAAGGTCATGGCGGGGGTTGGGTTACCGATGTACTTCTGGTCGTCGGCATTGATGACGCCGTCGCCGTTGAGGTCGGCAAACTTGAAGTCGCCGGGCACCGCGTTGGGCTGAATCACCTTGCCGTCGGCCGTTTTGTAGTTGGCCACGTCGGCCGCGGTCTGGAAGATGCCGTTCTCCTGGTAGCCGTAGAAGGCGCCCACGTAGCCGCCCTCTTCCGTCTTGGACGGCCGCCCGAAGATGGGCGTGTTGCCCGAATACAGGGCCTGGCCGTTGGCCAGCTTGTCGATTTTGCTGATGGCGCGGGTTGCGTTCACGCTCAGGCCGTAGGTGAAGGGGCCCTTCGACTCGGCGTAGCCCACGGTGAAGTCGAGGCCGTTGGTTTTCATGCTGCCGATGTTGGTCACCGGGCTGTTGTAGCCGTAGCCAGCGTGGCCCGGAATGGCCTGGAACATGAGCATGTCGGTGGTGTTGCGCCGAAATACGTCGAAGGTGGCCGTCAGCTTATTGTTGAAAAAGCCCATGTCCAGGCCCAGGTCGTAGTCTTCCACCGTTTCCCACTTCACGTTGGGGTTCGGCACGTTGCTCTGGATCACCGCTACTTGCGCCGTGCGGTCGTCGCCGGTCACGTAGTAGGTTTTGGCGAAGGTGCCGGTGTAGGCGGCGTTGGTGAGGCTGCTGATGTTCTGGTTGCCCACGCGGCCCCAGCTGGCGCGCAGCTTCAGGAAGTTCATGGTTTCGAACGACTTCATGAATTCCTCGTCGGTGATGAGCCAGCCCGCCGACAGCGACGGGAACGTGCCGAAGCGGTTATCGGTCGGAAACACGGAGGCCCCGTCGCGGCGCACGCTGGCCGAGAGCAGGTAGCGGCCCTTGTAGTCGTAGGTGACGCGCCCGATGAGCGAGGCGATGGTGTTGACGTTGTTGTTGCCGCGGGCGTTGTAGTTGGCCGTGGCCGCGTCGAGCTGGCGCAGGCTGGGGTCGTTGCTCGGAATGGCCTGGCCCGAGGCGTACTCGTTGCGGTAGCTGAACTTCTCGAACGTAGCCGCCGCCAGGGCGGTAAAGTTGTGGTCACCAATCGACTTGTTGTAAGTCAGCGTGTTGGTGTTGTTCCAGTAGATGTTCAGGTTGTGCTCGCGCTCCACCGTGTTCACCTGGTTGCGCTCGTTGGCGTCGATGGTGTAGAAGGGCGAAAACGCGTTGCGCTCGTAGAAGTTGGTGTTCGTGCCGAAGCGCGTTTCCGCCACCAAGCCCGGCAGGAACTCGTAGTTGGCGTAGACATTCCCCACCAGAAAGTACTGGTTGCGCTTGTCGTCGTTGCGCTCCACCACGGCCAGCGGGTTGCCGATGTCGGTCGGCGAAGCCCCGTAGTAGTCGTAGGGGTTGCCCGAGGTGCCCGCTACGCGGGGCGAGGTGATGGGGTCGTCGTTGTACGCATCGCGAAATAGGCTACCGCTGTTGAGGTAGTTCTGGTTGGTCATCGAGATGTTCAGGTCCTGCCCCACCTTGAGGTGCTTGGCAGCCTGGTACTGCGTTTTTACGCGCAGCGTGAGGCGGTCGAAGTCGGTACCGCGCACCAAGCCGCGCTCCTTGTAGTAGCCCAAGCCGGTCGAATAAATCACCTTGTCGCTGCCCCCCGACAGGCCGAGCGAGTAGTTCTGGGTGATGCCGCGCTGCTTGATCTGGTCCACCCAGTTGGTGGTTTGGGTGTACTGGTCGGGGTTGGCGTACACCGCGGCGTTGCCCGAGTTGGTGGCCGCCAGGTTCATGATGCGGGCGTACTCGCTGGCCGAGGCCATATTGGGCACCCGCGTGGGGTTCGACACGCCGGTGGTGGCGTCCACCGTGATGGTGGGGGCGCTCACCGTGCCCGCCTTGGTCGTAATCAGCACCACGCCGTTGGCCGCCCGCGAGCCGTAGATGGCAGCCGAGGCCGCATCTTTCAGCACCGTGAGGGTGGCAATATCCTTGGGGTTGAGGTAGTTGATGTCGTTCACCGGCAGGCCGTCCACCACGTAGAGCGGGCTGTTGCCGTTGATGGTCGAGATGCCGCGGATGAGGATCTGGGGGGTAGCGCCCGGCTCCGAGCCCGCGCCCACCACCGTCACACCGGCCGCCTTGCCCTGCAGCGCCGAGCCCACGTCGCTCACCGTGAGCTTGGCCAGGTCCGAACCCTTCACGGTGGTCACGGCGTTGGTCACGGTGCGCTTTTCCTGCGAGCCGTAGCCGATCACCACGGCCTCGTCGAGGGCCTGGGCCGCCACGGCCAGGCGCACACTAAAGGTGGTTTGCTGGCCCACCAGGATTTCCTGGCGGTTGTAGCCCACCGACGAAATGACCAGCGTAGCGCCCGCCGTACCGTCGGGGATGCGGAGCGTAAAGCGGCCGTTCTCATCGGTCGAAGCGCCCAGCGTCGTGCCCTTGAGCACGACGGTAACGCCGGGCAAGCCAACGCCCTTCTCATCGAGCACGGTGCCGGAAATGGGCGTGTCGGCCGCGGCGGGCCGGCCGGCGGCAGCGGGCTGGGCCCGGTGGCGGGCACCCGCCGCGCCAGGAGCGGCGGCCACTGCCAGCGGCAGCAAGGCTCCGCAAAGGAGTATAGATTTTGCCTGCATCAGCAAAGGGGATAGGCGGCAGGCTGGAGCCTGCCAGGGTGGGAAAAGATGAAAAGCCGCGGGGAGAGCCGGCCGCTGCACAGCGGCCGGCAAGTGGTGTAAAAGTACTGGCCGCCCCAATCCGCCGGGGGCCCTATTTCCGGCGAAATAGGGGTCAAAACCCGTCAACAGGGCCTCGTTTTGGGAAGGATTGTTCTGGCATTTTTCAAGCAATCAATTGACCGGCAATCGTTTGCTCGTTGAAAAAGCAAGCCCCGCCCTAGAGGGCCCCCAGGGCGCGTAACTCGCTCAGGATGGGGTGGTCGAGGGTCGTCAGCTTTGTTTGCTGGGGCTTGAGCAGCTCCAGCACGGTGATGGTGTTGGTGCCCTTGCGCAGCCACTCGGCCGGCACGTACAGCGTTTGCTGGGGCCCAATGGCCCAGTAGCGGCCCAGGTTGTGGCCGTTTACCCACACCACGCCCTTGCCCCAGGGGCGCATGTCGAGGTAAGTATCGGTGGGGGTGGCCACGGCGAAGATGGCAGTGCGCAGGGCCGGGCCGCTGGTGGCGGCCAGCGCCCCTGCCCCACCCCCCGCCACGGCCGGGGCCCGGTCGAAGGGCAGGCCGTACTGCTGCCAGCCCGTGAGCTCCTGGCCGCCCAGGGACACGGTCTTGGTGATGCCCTTGGTGTTCTGGAGCAGGTACTCGCCGAAGTTGACGCGGCCCAGGTTCTCCACCAGGATGTCGAGCTGCACCTGCCCGGCGGGCAGCGCCACCAACAGGCTGTCCTGGCGCTCACGGCGGTCGAGGGTGCCCACGCGCTGGCCGTTGACCATGACCACGGCGTAGTCGCGCAGGTCTTTTATTTTCAACATTTTACTACCGCCACCGGCCACCTTGGTGCGGTACAGCACGAAGCCGTAGGCCTGCTTCAGGTTTTCGAAGGTGAGGGGCTTCTGGCTGGCCACGGGGGCGGGCAGGCGGCCGAGCAGGGCGGCGCTTTGGGTGAGCTGCATGGGCGGCAGGACCGCGCTGGGCTTGGCGGCAGGCACGGGCGGCAGCGGCTGGCCCTTGGGCCGGTACTTGGCAATCACGTCGCGGAAGGCGCGGAACTTGGCCGTGGCGTTGCCGGCCTCATCGAGGGGGGCGTCGTAGTCGTAGCTGCTCACCTGGGGCTCGTAGTGGCTGGTGTCGCCCTTGAAGTTGGCCCCGTTCATAAAGCCCCGGGTGGTGCCGCCGTGGAACATGTACATGTTGATGCTCATGCCGGCCCGCAGCACCGAGTCGAGCCCCGGCGTGTACCGGGCGGCGGGCACCGTGTGGTGCGGCGCGCCCCACCAGTCGAACCACGCCGGGTACCACTCGGCCACGTAGTAGGGCCCCTGGCCGCCGTGGTTGGCGTTCACCAACTGCCGGATTTGGCTGGGCTTGTCGGTGCCGTTCACGGCGGGCAGCAAGCCGGGCAGGTGGCCGGCGGCCACGTCTTTCACCGGGTCGCAGGTGTAGAGCAGGCCATCGAAACCGGCTTGCTCGAACAGCTTTTTGTTTAAAGCAAGATATTCTTTGTCAGCGCCGTACGAGCCGTACTCGTTCTCGACTTGCACCATGAGCACGGGCCCGCCCTTGCCTACTTGCAGCGGGGCCAGCTGCTTGCCCACGGCCTGCAGGTAGCGGGTGTAGGCGGCCACGTACTGCGGCTCCTGGCTGCGCACCTTCAGGCCGGGCACGGTTTGGAGCCAGTAGGGGTAGCCGCCGAACTCCCACTCGGCGCACACGTAGGGGCTGGGGCGCAAAATCACCCACAGACCCTCTTCCTGGGCCATCTTCACGAAGGCCGCCACGTCGTTGTTGCCCGTGAAGTCGTACTGGCCCGGCTGGGGCTCGTGCACGTTCCAGAACACGTAGGTACCGATGGTGTTGAGGCCCATGGCCTTGGCCATTTTCAGGCGGGCGCGCCAGGCTTCGCGCGGAATGCGGGGGTAGTGCAGCTCGCCCGAAATCATCTGGAGCGGCTTGCCGTCGAGCAAAAACTGGTCTTTGCCCAGGGCGAAGGTGTGGCGGACCGCCGGGGGCCCTGGCTTCGTGGCGGCGCGGCGCGGGGCGGGCCCGGGGGCCCCCGCGGCCGAGGCGCTGCCCAGCAGGCCGGCTGCGAGCAAGAGGTGGGGAAGGTGCTTGGAAAGCCGAAGGGTACGCATGAGCGGAGGCGGGTGGGAAAGGCCGTCAGGAAAGAAGCGGAAACTATTGCAAGGGCTTAAATGAATGGGCCGCGCAGCAGATTACCGTAGCAAAAGTAGCGGGCCGGATTGCCCGCCAGGGGGCCCAAATCGGTCAAAAAGCGGCTCAAAAATTACTAAAGTGCTACCAAAAGCTGTTTTCAGCGCATTTCTTGGCTAAAGCAACCGGTTGCTGGGGCCCCGGCGGATAGGCGCTTGGCAATCGGTTGCTTTGCGGGCCGGCGCGGGCGGCGGCGGGGCCCTATTCGGAAACAGCCTTAACTTTAGGGTAATGGAACGGGGGGCTCGGCGCTGAAACGGCACCCATTCCCGCCCCCTTCACTGGCCACTATTCGTGCAAATTCCCGCAGGCTTTCGTTGGTTATTGGTGGTACTGGCCGGGCTGCTGGGGCCAGTGGCCCGGGCGCAGAACGCCCCGCCGGGCGCGTTCCGCTTCGAGCACATCACCGTGGACCAGGGCCTCTCGCACAGCGACGCCATGGCCGTGATTAAAGACCGCGCCGGCTTCCTCTGGATTGGCACCAACCGGGGCCTGAACCGCTACGACGGCTACGGCCTGAAGCAGTACATGCTGCCCATCAACCCACGCAACGGCCAGTCCAGCAACCGGATAACGGCTCTGCTCGTGGGGCCCGACGAGCGCCTGTGGGTGGGGGCCGAGCACTCGGGCCTCAGCTACTACGACGCGGGCCACGACGTTTTTCAGCGCCTGGCCGACCGCGCCGTGCCGGCCGCCGACCGCGCCGCCGCGCAGCGCCTGGCCGGCAGCGACGTGACGGCCCTGGTGGCCGACCGCCAGCACCGCCTGTGGGTGGGCACGGCCCAAAACGGACTGTTTATGCTGCGCTTGGGCCCCCAGGGGCAGGTGGAGGCCCTGCGCCAGCTGCCAACCGCCCCCCCCGGGCAGCCGGCACTGACGCGCATCTCGGGCCTGGCCGCCGATGCCGAGGGCAACCTCTGGGTGGGCTCGTTCGACGCGGGGCTGCTGGTGCTGCCGGCCGCCAGCGGGCCCGCGGGGCCCCTGCTGCCCACCGCCCTGGCGGGTACCCCCGTAAGTGCCCTGCACCTCGACCGCCGGGGCGACCTGTGGGTGGGGGCCGAGCGCACCATCTACTGGGTATCGGCCGCCAGCCGGCGCACCCGGCAGGCGCTGGTGCCCCACGCCCTGCCCTACCACTACCCCCGCGTGCAAGCCCTGCGCCTCGATTCGTTTGGCCGGCTGTGGGCGGGCACCCTGCACGGCCTCTACGTGTGGGAGGCCGGGGCCCCCACGGCCGCCGCGCCGCCGCTGCAAGCCGGCCACCCGGCCCGATTTCAGCCCCGCGACGACGAGCCCTACAGCATCAACTCGGAGCGCGTGCACCAGCTGTTTGAGGACAACCACCAACTGATGTGGCTATGCGCCTCGGCCGGGGGCCTTAATAAGGTAGACCTGCGGCAACGGGCTTTCGGGCGGCTGCGGCACCAGCTCACGGGGCAGCCGGCACTTTCCAACGCCAACAACTACATCAACGCCATTTACAAGGAAGAGGCCACCAACACGCTCTGGTTTGGCACCCGCAATGGCCTGACGGCCTACGACTTGGCCCGCCGCACGTCGCAAACCTACCTCAGCCAGCCCGCCGACACGGGGCGCGGCGTGGATGCGGCCACCATCTTCCGGGCCGCCGATGGCACGCTCTGGGTGGGCACCCGCGACCACGGCCTGACGGCCGTGCGCCGCACCGGCGGCCGCACGCAGCTCACCACCTACCGCCGGACGGGCACCTTCGACCTCACCAGCACCCGCCTCGAGCACCTGGCCCAGGACGGCCAGGGCACGCTCTGGGTGGCCACGTTCTCGAAAGGGCTGCTGCGCCTGGGCCCCGACGGGCGCCTGCTGGGCCACTACGACATGGCCACGGCCCACCTGCCCACCAACCAGTTCACCTTTTTGCTCTACGATGCCCCGCGCAACGTGCTGTGGGCCAGCACCCGCGACGCGGGCCTGCTCAAGCTGCGCCCCACCGCCGACTCGCTGCGGCTGCTGCGGCAGTTCAGCTACGCCGGGGGCCGGGCCGGGGGCTTGCCCGTCAACTACGTCTGGCCGCTGCTGCTGGGCGAGGGCGGGGCCCTCTGGATTGGCACGCTCGGCGGGGGGCTCCAGCAGCTCACCACTACGGCGCAGGGCCGCGACACCTTGCGCAGCTTCAGCCGGTACCTGCCCGAGAGCGACGTGGAAAGCCTGCTGGCCGACGACGCAGGCAACCTGTGGGTGGGCGGCACCGGTCTCTACCGCTTCACGCCGGCCACCCGCCAGTACCTGCGCTACGACGTGGCCGACGGCCTCCAGAGCAACGCGTTTAAGATCGGGGCGGCGGCCCGCGCCCAGGACGGCACACTGTATTTCGGGGGAATTAACGGCATCACCTATTTCCAGCCTTCTGATATTCAGGCCAATCCGTACCCGCCGGTGGTGCAGCTCACAGACCTGCGCATTGCTAATCAGCCGGTGGCCGTGGGGCGCCCCTTTAACGGCCGCCTGGTGCTGGCAGGGCCCCTATCGGAGCCCCAAACGGTGACGATCAAGCCGTCGGAAAACGACTTTTCGGTGGATTTTGTGGCCCTCAACTACACCAACCCGCACAAAGACCACTACGCCTACCGCCTGCTGGGCTACAACCCCGCCTGGGTGTACCCGGGCCCCGGCCAGCGCACGGCCAGCTTCACCAACCTGCCGCCCGGCCGCTACACCCTGCAAGTGCAGGCCGACAACGGCGAGGGCGTATGGGCCAAAGCACCGGCCACTTTGCAATTTGAGGTGCTGGCCCCTTGGTACAAAACCGGCTGGGCTTACCTGCTCTACGGCTTGGTTTTGCTGGGCCTCATGGTGCTGTATCGGCGCTTCGAGATAACCCAGCAAGGATTGCGCAACAAGCTGGCCCTCGAGCATTTCCAGGCCGAAAAGGAGAAGGAGCTGACCAACCTCAAGCTGGGCTTTTTCACCAACGTGAGCCACGAGCTGCGCACGCCGCTCACCCTCATTTTGGGCCCCATGGAAGAAATAATCGGCGCGCCGGGTCCCGTGAGCGGCCTCCGCGACAAGGTGCAGCTCATGCACCGCCAAACCCGCAAGCTGCTCGACCTGGTAAACCAGCTCCTCGACTTCCGCAAGGTGGAAAGTGGCCATGTGCCGCTACGCGCCAGCTACGGCAACGTGGTGCAGTTCCTAACCGATAGCTACCTGGTTTTCAAGCAGCAAGCAACCGAGCGAGGCCTCGCCTACACCCTCGACGTGCCCGCCGAGGCGGTGCTGCTGCACTTCGACCGCAGCAAGCTCGAAATCGTGCTAACCAACCTGCTGGCCAACGCCTTTAAGTACACGCCGGCGGGGGGGCAGCTCACGCTCGCGGCCACGGTGGTGGGCAGCCCCGGCGGCGAGGCCGTGTTTCAACAGGGCGAGCTGGCGGGCAACTACCTCGAAATAAGCGTGGTGGACACGGGCGTCGGCATCCGGGCCGAGGAACTGGCGCGCATTTTTGACCCCTATTACCAGGCCTCGCACACCGATACGCTGCGCATGACGGGCACCGGCATCGGGCTCTCGCTAGCCAAGCAGTTCACCGAGCGCCACGGCGGCAACCTCCACGTAACGAGCGAGGTAGGCGCGGGCACCACCTTCCGGCTGCGGCTGCCCTTCGGCCGGGCGCACTTGCAGCCCGGCGACGTGCTGGCCGAAGCCGAGCAGGCCGAGCTAGCGGCCGAATTGGCCGAAACCGCCCCCGCCTTCGACCCAATCGCGTCCGACTTACCCACCGAGTCCCTGCCCGCCCGCCCGCGCTTGCTGGTGGTGGAAGACAACGACGAGGTGCGCCAGTACTTGCAGCAACTCTTTGGCAGTGAGTACGAAGTGCTGGCCGCGGCCGATGGCCTCGACGGCTGGGAAAAGGCCCTGGCCCAGCTCCCCGACCTCATCATCTCGGACGTGATGATGCCCCGCTCCGACGGCCTGGAGCTGTGCCGCAAGCTGAAGCAACACCCCAAAACGGCCCACGTGCCGGTGCTGCTGCTCACGGCCCGCACCGCCGCCCTGCACGAGGTAGAGGGCCTGGGCCTGGGGGCCGACGACTACGTGAGCAAGCCCTTCAACCCGCTGGTGCTGCAAGCCAAGGCCACCGCGCTACTGCGCAACCGCCTGAAAATGCGCGAGTTCTACCAGCGCCAGATTTTGCTGGAACCTACCGAAATCGTCGTCGCCGACGCCGACCGCACCTTCCTGGAGCAGGCCATGCGCGCCGTAGAGCAACACCTCGATGACCCCGCCTTCGGGGTGCAGGTGCTGGCCAGCGACCTGTGCCTGAGCCAGTCGGTGCTCTACCGTCGCGTCAAAGGCATCACGGGCCAAACCACGGTCGAGTTCATCCGCGACGTGCGCATGAAGCGGGCGGCCCAGCTCCTCACCCACAGCCAGTTGCGCATCACCGAAATAGCCTTCCAGGTGGGCGTCGAAAACGTAAAATACTTCCGCAAAACGTTCCAGAAAATCTACGGCGTGGCCCCCTCCGAATACGCTAAGCAGCACCGCCCCGACCGCGGCGCGGCCCTGCTCGTGGAAAGTGAAGAGGATGAAGCCAACGGCTAGCCACTGGGGCCCCGGCGGCTAATCCGGGCTTGGCCCCTGGTGGACGTGGCCCACGTGCTGAGTCCTGTAACGGCTTAGTTTTTAAGTTAAAAGTTGAGAGTTAAAAGTTAAAACCCTTCTCGGCCAAGCGTCGGGAAGGGTTTTAACTTTTAACTCTCAACTTTTAACTTAAAAACTACTCCACCTTGCGGTCGCCGCTGGTGAAGTCCACCATCCAGCCGGGGTACTCGGGGGCAAGCTGGCTTACTTCGGCGAGCTGCGCCAGCTCCTCAGGCGTAAATTTTACATCTACTGCCGTGAGGTTGTCTTCGAGCTGTTCCATCTTTTTGGCGCCGATGATGACGGTGCTCACCACCGGCTGGTGCAGCAGCCAGGCCAGGGCCAGCGCGGCCACAGTGCTGCCCTTGGCCTCGGCCATGGGTTGCAGTTTGTCGATGATGTCGAAGGCCAAGTCTTTGTTGACGGGCGGGAAGTCGAAGCCGCCGCTGCGGCGGCCGCCTTCGGCCTTTTGGTTTTCGCGGGTGTACTTGCCGCTAAGGAAGCCACCGGCCAACGGGCTCCACACCATGAGGCCCACCTTCTGGTCGAGCAGCAGGGGCCCCAACTCGCGCTCCAGGTCGCGGCCGGCGAGGGTATAGTAGGCTTGCAGCGAGGCAAACCGCTCCAGGTGCTCGTAGTGCGAAATACCCAAGGCCTTCATCAACTGCCAGGCTGTCAGGTTGCTGGCTCCGATGTAGCGCACCTTGCCGCTGCGCACGAGGTCGTCGAGGGCCCGCAGCGTTTCGTCGAGGGGCGTGAGCGGGTCGTAGCTGTGGATTTGGTAGAGGTCGATGTAGTCGGTGTGCAGGCGCTTAAGGCTGGCCTCGGCCTGCGCCACAATGTGCTTGCGGGTAAGGCCCACCTGGTTGGGGCCCTCGCCCATTTTGCCGCGCACTTTGGTGGCCAACACCAGGTCGTCGCGGTGCACGCCCAGGTTGCGGATGGCCTGGCCGGTGATTTCCTCCGACTGGCCTTCGGTGTACACGTTGGCCGTATCGATGAAGTTGACGCCCGCGTCGAGCGAGCGTTTGAGGATGGCGTCGGCCCCGGCCTGGTCTACGCCGTTGATGGCGGCAAACCGGCCCCCGACGCTGCCGAACGTCATGGTGCCCAGGCAAATTTCAGAAATTTTCAGGCCCGTATTGCCCAAGAGGTTGTATTTCATGGTTGTTGGCGTTGGTGAGAAAGTGCGCGGCCGGTAGAAAACCAGCCGCCAATTGCGCAGACGAATAACTTCGCCAGATACCCTAGCAAGTACCCTGAAGCACCGCAAACAACCGCCCAGGGCCCCTGGTGTTCGCCCGGGCCCCTACCCCGGCCGCGCCGCCACGCGCTGCCGCTGCTCGCCCAAGCCCGCGATGCCCAGCGCCACCGCATCGCCGGCGCGCAGGTACTGCGGCGGGTGCAGGCCCACGCCGGTGCCGGCCGGGCTGCCGGTCGAAACCACGTCGCCGGGCAGCAAAGTCATGAACTGGCTAACGTAGCTGATGAGCTTGGCGACGCTAAATACCATGTCGGCGGTGGTACCGTCCTGCTTGGGTTCGCCGTTGACGGTGAGCCAGATGCGCAGGCTTTGGGGGTCGGGCACGGCGGCGGGCAGCGTGAGGTAGGGCCCCAGCGGGGCGAACGTATCGGCGCTTTTGCCCTTGGCCCACTGCCCGCCGCGCTCCAGCTGGAAGGCCCGCTCGCTGTAGTCGTTGAGGACGGTGTAGCCGGCCACGTGGCCCAAGGCGTCGGCCTCGGCCACGTAGGACGCTTTGCGGCCGATAACGAAGGCCAGCTCGGCTTCCCAATCGAGCTTGGTGGCCCCGCGGGGCAGCACCACGTCGTCGTGGGGGCCGCACAGGGCGGAGGTAGCTTTCAGGAAAAACACCGGCTCGGTGGGCGCGCCCAGGCCGGTTTCGGCGCCGTGGCCGCGGTAGTTCAGGCCGATGCACACGATTTTGGACGGCCGCGCCACGCAGCTCCCCAGGCGGGCATCGGTGGGCACGGCGGGGCACTGGCCGGCGTGGGGCCCCAGCCAGGCAGCCAGGCGCGCCGGCCCGTCGGTGGCGAAAAAGGCTTCATTGTAGTCTTCGCCAAACGCCGCTACGTCAAGATGTTGGCTAGCAGCGGTGCGCACGCCGGGCTGCTCGTGCCCCAGCGGGCCGAAGCGAAATAATTGCATGGAACAGGATTGAGGAAGTTGGCGGCACAGTGCTTACGGCCCGGCCAGCGCCACGGCCGCCGCGAAGGCGGGGATTTCACCGAGCCGCTCATTGGTACGGGCCACCAGATCGACGCGCCAGCAGTAGTGCACCAGGCCGTTGGTGAGCAGCAGCAGCGGGGCCCCCACGGTTTGGTTGTAGGTGGCGGCCTGGCGGGCCACAGCCCCGTCGATGGCCACGTGCGGGGCCTTGCACTCCACCAGCAGCAGGGGCTGGCCGGTGGGGCCCAGGGCCAGCAGGTCGGTGCGCTTCTGGCGCTGGTTGTAGCGCAGGCCGCGCTCCAGGGCCAGCAGGCCGCGCGGGTAGGCCAGGTGCCCCACCAGGTAGTGCACCACGTGCTGGCGCACCCACTCCTCGGGCGTGAGCACCACGTGCTTGCGGCGCAGCACGTCCCAAATAAGCGGCTGGTTCGTGGCCGATTGCGTAAGTTTGGCTTCGAAAGGCGGCAGGTCCAACGCTTGCATCACCTCCAAAGGTACGGGGGCCCGCCGCGTTTCAGGAGCTGCCCGCCGTGCCGTCGCACCCAACTTGGGGCGGCGGCTTTTCTTTTTTTAACGGCCACTCATCCTGCCCTTGCAGTCAAACAACACCCACATGAAGACCAAAGAAGACATCGTAAAAAACTGGCTGCCACGCTATACCGGCGTACCGCTCGGCGACTTTGGGCAGTACATTCTGCTCACCAACTTCAGCAACTACGTACACATGTTTGCCGAGCAGTTTGGGGTGAAGGTGCAAGGCCTCGACAAGCCGATGCAGTCGGCCACGGCGGGCGGCATCACCATCATCAACTTCGGCATGGGCTCGCCGATGGCGGCCACGGTGATGGATTTGCTCTCGGCCATCAAGCCCAAGGCGGCGCTGTTTCTGGGCAAGTGCGGGGGCCTCAAAAAGACCAAGCTTGGCGATTTGGTGCTGCCCATTGCCGCCATCCGCGGCGACGGCACTTCGGACGACTACCTGCCCAAGGAGATTCCGGCGCTCCCCTCCTTCCGGCTGCAACGCGCTGTCTCGTCGATGATTAAGAAGCACGAGCTGGACTACTACACCGGCACCGTATACACCACCAACCGCCGGGTTTGGGAGCACGACCAGGAATTTAAGGACTACCTCAAGCGCGTGCGGGCCCTGGCCGTGGACATGGAAACGGCCACCATTTTCGTGTGCGGCTTCATGAACGACATCCCCCACGGGGCCCTACTGCTGGTGAGCGACAACCCGATGACGCCCGAGGGCGTGAAAACGTCGGAATCGGACTCGAAGGTGACCACCAACTTCGTGCAGCAGCACCTGCAAATCGGCATCGAGTCGCTGCTGGAGCTGAAGAACTCGGGCGAGTCGGTGAAGCACATGCGTTTCGACTAAATCGCTGATTTTAACTTATTAATCGTGATTCGGCTGATTATTTTAAGTCGCTGCAAATGACGCACTTTACTACGTTTTGGGGCCCTGGGCTGGGCGCGGCGCTGCTGGCCCTGGGGGCCCTAAACGGTTGTCAGCCGCGCCGCGAGGCCGTCGATTTGCTGGTGACCAACGCCACGGTGTACACCGTCGATTCGGCGTTTAGCAAGGCGCAGGCGTTTGCGGTGAAGGACGGCAAGTTTGTGGCCGTGGGCACGGCGGCCGATTTGGCGGGGCGCTACTCGGCAGCGAAGGAAGTGGATGCCCAAGGGCAGTTCATTTATCCCGGGTTTTACGACGCGCACTGCCACTTCTACCGCTACGCGCTGGGCCTGCAAGCAGCTGACTTGGTGGGCGCTACGTCGTGGGGCGAAACGGTGGCCCGCCTCGTGCGGCACCGCCAGCAGCAGCCAGACGCGGCCTGGCTCACGGGCCGCGGCTGGGACCAGAACGACTGGCCCGGCCAGCGCTTCCCCACCAAAGACACGCTGGACCAGCTGTTTCCGAACGTGCCGGTGCTCATTGCCCGGGTGGACGGGCACGCGGCGGTGGCCAACCAAAAGGCGCTGGATTTGGCCGGCGTCACGGCCGCCACGCCCATCAGTGGGGGCGTGATTGGGCGCGACGCCCGCGGCCGCCTCACCGGCCTGCTCGTGGACAATGCCGTGAAACTGGTGGCGGCTAAAATCCCCGAGCCGAGCCCGGCCGAGGCGGCGCGCCTGCTGCTGCAAGGCCAGCAAAACTGCCTCGCCGTGGGCCTCACCAGCCTTGCCGACGCGGGCCTCGACAAGGAGGACATCGACCAGATGGCGGCGTTGCAGACGGCCGGCAAATTGCACTTGCGCCTCTACGCCATGCTGAACCCCACGCCCGTCAACAAGGCGTACTACCTGCCCCGGGGGCCCTATTTCAGCGATAACCTGACCATCAGCTCCTTCAAGGTGTACGCCGACGGGGCCCTGGGCTCGCGCGGGGCGGCGCTCCTGGCCCCCTACACCGACCGGCCCAAGGAAACCGGCTTCCTGCTGCAAAACCCGGACTACTACCGTAACCTGGCCAAGGAGCTGGCGGCCACCAAGTTCCAGATGAACACCCACGCCATCGGCGACTCCAGCAACCGGCTGCTGCTGAACATTTACGGGGCGGTACTGAATGGCCAGCCCGACCGGCGCTGGCGCATCGAGCACGCGCAGGTGGTGAGCCCGCAGGACGTGGCCAAGTTCGGGCAGTACCGCATCGTGCCTTCGGTGCAGCCCACCCACGCCACCTCCGACATGTACTGGGCCGGCGAGCGGCTGGGGGCCCCGCGCCTGAAAACCGCTTACGCCTACGAGGCGCTGCGCAAGCAGTACGGCCAGGTGGCGCTGGGCTCCGACTTCCCGGTGGAGGACATCAACCCGCTCTACGGCTTCCACGCCGCCGTGGCGCGGCAGGACGCCAAGAACTTCCCCACCGGCGGCTTCCAGATGGAAAACGCCCTGAGCCGCCCCGATGCCCTGCGCGGCATGACCACCTGGGCCGCCCACGCCGGCTTCGAGGAGCGGCGCAAGGGGCAGATAAAGCCCGGCATGCTGGCCGATTTCGTGGTATTGAAAACCGACCTGATTAGGGCCCCCAACGAGCAGCTGCACGACGCCAAAGTGCAGCAAACCTGGATTGGCGGCAAGCAAGTATTCGCAGCGAAGCCTTAGCGAGCGGCGCCGTTCCGTTGCCAAAAAGAAGGGGCCCCGCACAGTGCGGGGCCCCTTCTTTTGCGGGTAAGCTTGGGTTAAAATCCGCCCATGGCGTCGGCGCTGGGGCCGTACACGCCGGGCACCGGAATGTCGAGCAGGCGCAGGTACACCGTGAGCTGGCCGCGGTGGTGGATGCTGTGGTTCAGGCCCATGATGCGCAGGGCGGCCCCCTTGGGGCGGTCCATCAGCACTTGTTCGCCGCGGCGCAGCTGGAAAGTTTCACCCAGCTTTTCGTCGCTCGAATCGTGCAGGGCCTGGCGCAGGTCGGCGCTGAACTGGTCGAAGCGGGCCAGCAGCTCTTCGGACGACGTGGGGCTGGGCGGGGGCTTGGGGGCGCTGGTATCGAGGAAGTCCCGCTCGCTGCCTTCGATAAACAGCTGCTTGAATTTCAGCAGATTGACGATGTGCGAGGATAACTGTCCCAGCTTCATCGACTTGGGATGCGGCTGGTAGTCGAAGTGGTCGGTGGGCACGCATTCCAGGACCTGGCGCGTCACGGCTAGCTCGCGGTCTAGCTCTTCGAGGATGTTTTGTTGGACGGAGGCGGTGTGCATGGAAAATTTGGGGTGAGAAAAAGATTAGAACAAAGCACCGATACGGGGCCCGCCGGGCCAAGACGGGGCCGGCCGCCGGTTATTTCAGCGTGCTGGGGGTGCTGGCGGCGGATGAGGCGGCCGGGGGCCCCGGGAACGTGGCGGGGTTGGTGGCCGGTACATCGCGCAGCTTCTTGCCGCGCAGCGTCAGCAAAAAGCCTAAGCCGAAGATAAAGAACACGATGAGCGACAAAATGCTGTTGCGCATCGAGCCCGTGATTTGCCCGATCAGGCCAAACGAGAGCGTGCCGATGACGATGCCCAGCTTCTCCACTACGTCGAAAAAGCTGAAATAAGCGGCCGCATTGACCGTGTTTTCGGGGATGATTTTGGAATACGTGCTGCGCGAGAGGCTCTGCACCGCGCCCATGGTGAGGCCGATGACACCGGCCAAGGCGTAGAAGCTCCAGCCAGCCTGCACGTAGTAGCCGGCAATGCAGATGAGCATCCAGATGAACACGGCCCAGCTCAGGGCCCGTGTGTTGCCGATGCGCTCCGAGATTTTGGCAAACAGCCAGGCCCCTAAAATACCCACCACCTGGAGCAGCAGAATGGTGGTAATGAGCGACGTACTATCAAGGTGCAATACCTTGTCGCCGAAAATAGTGGCTACGTACATCACCGTTTGCACGCCCATGTTGTAGGTGAAGTAGGCCAGCAGGAAGCGCTTGAGGTTGGGCTGCTGCTTGAGCTGCTCCCACACCTTGCCCAGCTCGCGGAAGCCGTTGAGGAGCCAGCCGTCTTCGCTCACGGGGGCGTCGGCCGGGCGGCCGGTGTCGGGCGGCAGGGTGAAGAACGGAATCTGGGCAAAGCCGATCCACCACACGCCCGTCAGCAAAAAGCTCAGCCGCGTGGCCTGCCCCGTGCTCATGCCGAACAGGGCCACGCCCTCGGGCCCGCCCGCCAGGTGGGGCCCCATGATGATGCCCAGGCAGATAACCAGCAGCAGCACCGAGCCGATGTAGCCCATCGAAAAGCCCCGCGCCGAGAGCGAATCGAACTTCTCCTCGGAGCTAATTTCGGGCAGGTACGAGTTGTAGAACACGATGCTGCCGCTGAAGCCCACGGTGGCGGCAATGAAAATAAAGGTGCTCAGCGTGAGGTTGTCCTTGGTGAAAAAGTACAGCCCGGCGCAGCTCAGGGCCCCCAGGTAGCAGAAAATTTGCAGGAACAGCTTCTTGCGGCCCGAGTAGTCGGCCAGCGACGTGAGGAACGGGCTGACCAGGGCGATGAGCAGAAAGGAAAACGAAATAGCGTAGGTCAGCAGCGACGAGCCGGGCACCTGAAACCCCAGGAAATCAACCTCATCGGTGGGGTTGATGGCCTTGGTGATGCTGCCCCAATAAATGGGAAAAATGGAGCTGGTGATAACGAGCGGGTACACCGAGTTGGCCCAGTCGTAGAACGTCCAGCCGGTGGTGATGCGCTTGTTATCTTTTTCAACGGGCCCGGCGACGGGCCCCGGGAGCGTAGCAGATGCAGCCATAAAGGGGCGGCGCGGGGATGAAAGCGCGCACAGCAGCCAAGGTAGCGGGTTTTCGACGCTTTCGGGGCCCCAGGGCCTGGCAGTTGCGGGCGGGGAGTTTGCCTAGGCCACGTTTCGGCATGGCGCGCCGCGCAATAGGCCCAAAAAAGCCGCCCCCTCCGGTACGGAAAGGGCGGCTTTGCAGAGTGGCCGCAAATGGGCTTCGCAGCCTAGCGCGGCGGCGTGGTAGGAGTCGTTGTCGTGCCAGGGGCAGTGGTGGTGCCGGGCGTAGTGGTGGTGCCGGGCGTAGTGGTGGTGCCCGGCGTGGTGGTACCCGGCGTGGTGGTGGTACCCGGCGTGGTGGTGGTACCCGGCGTGGTGGTGGTGCGCGTGGTATCACTAGTTACCGAAGTGTTGCTGTTCGAGTCGGTACCGGTACGCGACACGTCGGACGAGCCCGTGCAGGAAGAAAAGATTGCGCTTGCGCAAAATGCAGCCGCAAAAACTGGGATGGCGAACAATGACTTTTTCGTCTCTTTCATAAAATCTTTTCTTAGGTAAATGATTAGTTGGCGAGCACCGCATTGCGGCAATTACCAAACCTTGCGGAGGCTTTTACGTGACAGCCAATACAATAGCTGCAAAAAGCCAAAATTGTATGGCTATTGTGCTATTACTATTTGCGAGACTTTCAGGTTTTGAGCGATTTAGAAAAATATACACTCGCGCATAAAATT
Source organism: Hymenobacter nivis (assembly GCF_006439025.1). Lineage (GTDB taxonomy): Bacteria > Bacteroidota > Bacteroidia > Cytophagales > Hymenobacteraceae > Hymenobacter > Hymenobacter nivis_A. The sequence continues at coordinate 52,208 of NZ_RCYZ01000004.1, read as the reverse complement.
TGCTTTCCAGCGACCACTGCTTGCCCATCCAATCGATGATAAGAATAGCGGGACGGGCCAGCGGCCAAGCGAACCGGGTTTAAAACTCGCCGGGATTTGGAGCGGCCGGAGCGGCCCCCAAGGTCATGGCGGTTTGCAGGGTGGCGAGCAGGCGGCGCACGTCGCGGGTGGCGGTAGTTTTCAGTTCGTCCCACGAGGCGCGGCTGCCGAGGCCCGCGTAGCCAAAGAGGCTGGCTTTTTCCTGCTCCAGGGGCCCGCCCGAGCGCAGGTTGGGCGTGCCGGCGGCGTCGTGCACCAAGTCGGTGAGCACGTACTTGTAGGCCCCGTCCTTGGTGTAGAGCGTGAGCGTGTGCTGCACCACGCCGGCGTAGCTGCCGCGCGCCACCCCGGCGTAGGCGGTGCGGAAGGTGGCGATTTGCGTGCCTTTGATAACCAACTGGCCGGCGGCGGGGCCCGGGTCCACTACGGCGTTGGCCAGCGGGTAGGCCTGCGCCACCCAGGCGGTGGCCCGGGCCAGCAACTCGGCCTGGGTGGCGCCCGGCACGCGCACCACGCCCTCGTAGGCAATGCGGTGCGTGCGCGGGTCCACAGGCAGCGCGTCGGCGTCGGCGGGGTCGTAGTCGGTCAGCTTATCGGCCGGGGTGAGGTAGCGGAAGCCGCCCAGCTCGACCACCACCCACCGGGGCGAGAGGCGGCCCACCACCACGGCCGCCGTTTGGCTAGGCAAGTACTTGGCGGGCCGGCCGGCCGTGTCGGCCGCGCTGCGGTAGAGGGGGGCCTGGGCCACCCCAATGTAGTAGGTCACGGGCGGGTCGTGGGCCGGCAGCTTTTGGGCAGCGGCGGCCAGCGGCAGCCCCAGCAAACAGAACAGAGAGGCAGCTTTCATCAACAGGAGCAACGCGCGGGGAAAAAGGAGGCCCCGGGGCCCCAAAAGTAGCAGCGCCGCCAGGGTTTGCGCCCGATGCGCCCTAGCGCTGGCTCCCCGAGCCTCGGGCACACGGTGCCGCCAGGGCCCCTACGCGCCCTGGTGCCCTTGCAGCCACGCGATGGCGGCCCCCTCGTCACCAAAAAAATCGAGCCCGTACACTTGACCGGCATAGGCTTCGGGCGGGGCGTAGTCGGGGGCATCCACGATTAGGTGGTGCATCGATGGGCTGAACAAGTAGGCCACAAGCAGGCGCTTGCCCAGGCGGCGCGCCACCTGCGGGTAGTATTCTTCGAGCAGCCAGCGCTTGGTTTCGGCGTCGGGCGAGGCGCGGCGGCGCAGGTCTTGCAGCCAGAAGCGGCAGTTGGCCGACAGGGCCAGGTCGGCCAGCTGCTCGTAGCAGGGGCGCAGGTCGGCGGGGTCGGCGGGTTGGTAGTGCCAGCGGCCCAGCAGCACGTCCAGGTCGGGGCGCAGGGTTAGCTCGAGCAGCGGCGGAGTGGGTAAATTAATCGACATGCAGGGGCGGGCATCGGGGTAGAACACACGATTCCAAGGTATGGCTTCTGGCCGACTTGTGCGCGCCGGGCCCACCCGCCCCAAACCACCCTAAGGTGAACCATACGCAGGACCACAAACACGCCCACAGCGTATTAGCTAGCCGCTGCACTGACTAATTATTTTTTCCAGGCGGGCCCTGGCGGCCGGCTCGCCCCCTGGCCAAGCCAGGGCCCCGCCCGGGGCCCCAGCAGGCAGGCGCTAGCGGGCGGCCAGCTGCTGCCGGAGCTTGCGCCGGGTGAGCGGGTACAGCTCCCCGTCGAGGCCGATGCTGAAAAACTGCTCGGTAAAGGTGTTTGCGTTACGGCCGTACTGCACCGTGCGCGGGCGGCTGTACAGCACCACGCTGTCTTGGTGCGTGACCAAGTATGCCTGGTGTTTTACCAAGCGGAATACCTGGTGCTCAGCGTTGGCGAAGCCCCAGGCGTGGGCCGTCGGCACGTGGTGCACGGCGTGGGTGCCGTCCGCCACCACTACCAAGTGGCCGCGGGCCGGCTGGTGCCGCTCGACGTGGCCGGGCCGGGCCGGGGCGTTGCGCACTACTTCGGCGCTGCTGAGGTACACGCCCGGCTGAAGCTGGGCATCGGCCGCGGAGGGGCCCGAAAGGGCGACAAAGGCCGCCAGCAAAAAGGAGGAACTGAGCATGGGTGGGATGGGAAAGAAGTGTGTGAGAGCTGTATACGAAAAATTCTTCCCTACTGATGCGGTTTCCACTGCGGGGCAGCTGGGGCCCCCATGGGCCGCAAAATTACTACCAGTGGCCGGCGCTGGCCTGGCGGCGAGTGGCCGGCCCGGGGCAGGTTATTAAGCACGTGCTTTTCGCAAGCTCCAACTTTCTATCTATCAATTATTTGGGCTGATTTTTTCTGCGTCCGGCGCTTGGCCAGGACCGGACACACAGCTGGTTGGGCGCGCGCCCGGGCGCGGGGGCGCCGGGCGGCCGTGCCCCCCTCCTGCCCGGGCCGCGTGGGGCCGGGGCCGCTGCGCCGGGGCCCCCAGGACGGGAGTGCCACCCGCTTCAATTCTAGCAAATCATCAACGAATGCAATTTGCATAATATCATGTTAAGGCAATGGTGCAAATGCGGTCAATAGTTTTATATTTGCTCAATATCAACCTTTATTGGTTAAAATATTTTATTATAAATAGCATTAAAATTAGATCAATAATTCGTTTTGTTATATGCTATACTGCTACGCTACCGCCCCGCAAATTGCCCTGCCCGCTGGCCCCGCCACCGCCTCTGGGATGTCCGCTCACCAGCTGCCGGCGCGGGCCCGGGGCCCTAAGCTGGCCACCCGGCTGAAGCGCTTGCTGGCCATCGGCGGCCTGGTGCTGGCCGCGGCGGGGGGGGCCAGGGCCCAGGCCTACACCTACACGGTGGGCGAGGCGCAGCTGCGGCCCACGCAGGACGTGACGCTGCGGGCCGGCGAGTCGCTCCACATCCCAACGAACACCGTGTACACCGGCCAGGTCACGTTTGAGGGCACCGGGCAGCTCATCGTCAACGACTGGGTGTGGATTGCCGCCACCGTGGCCCTGCCCGCGCAGGCCACCCTCACCAACCGCTACATGCTCTCGCTGGAGCAGCTGACGCTGGCCAGCGGCGCGACGGTGCACAACGCCCACCAGTGCGCCACCACGGCGCTGGTGCTGGCCGCGGGGGCCGTGGTGCAAAACGACGCGGACGGCTGGATGCAGGTGTACAGCGAGGGCTTTGCCAACGCGGGCCTGATCCGCAACTGCGGCACTTTTCTGGCGCAAAGCTGGGCAGCCGGCGGGAAAATAGTGGGCTGCGCGCCGCTGCCCGTGCAGCTGGTCAGCTTCACGGCCGAGCCGGCGGCGGGCGGTGTGGCGCTGCGCTGGCGCACGGCCCAGGAGGTGAACGCCGCCCGCTACGAAGTGGAGCACAGCCCCGACGGGCAGGTTTTCGCGCCGCTCAGCCAACAGCCGGCTAAGGGCGCAAGCACCTACGCGGCCACCGACAAAGCCCGCCCGGGCACCCAGTACTACCGCCTGCGCATCGTGGACGCCGACGCCAGCTTCCGCTACTCGCCGGTGGCCGTGGTCAGCGGCGGGGCTACCTTGGTGAGCCGGGCCTGGTACAACGAGGTGGGCCAGCGGCTGGGGGCCCCGCGCCCCGGCTTCCTGCTGGAAGTGAGCACCTACGCCAACGGCGCGGTGGCCAGCCGCAAGTACTGGCAGCAATAGGCCCGCCGGGGCAGCCACCGGGGCTGGGCCGCCAAGCCCCGGCCCGGCTTTCTGAAAAGCAAAAACCCCGCTTGCGAGCTGCAAGCGGGGTTTTTGGTAGCTGGGGTTGCTGCCGTAAAACAGCAGTGTAGAGGGGATGGGATTCGAACCCACGATGAGCTTTTGGCCCATACACACTTTCCAGGCGTGCTCCTTCGACCACTCGGACACCCCTCTAGGATGGCAGTAATCTAGGGCAAAGGTACGGGGCCCCGGCCGGCCCGGCAAGCCTTTGGGGCCCGGGCGTTGCTTTTGGGCCCCGGGACCTATGCTTTAATGGGGCCGGCTGGGGGCCCCAGCGAGGATCAGGGCGTGATTTCGCCCCGCAGGTTCTCGCCCAGCAGCTGGCGGGTGTGGGCCTCGCCGAGGCCCAGGCCGAGCACAAACATGAGCTTGGTAACGGCCGCCTCGGTGGTGATGTCGTCGCCGCCCACCACGCCCAGGCTGGCCAGGGCGGCGCTGGTTTCGTACTTGCCCTGCACCACGCGGCCCTCCACGCACTGGCTCACGTTGAGCAGCCACACGCCGCGGGCCCGGGCCTGGCGCAGGCTCTCCGTGAACCACGCGGCGGTGGGCGCGTTGCCCGAGCCGTAGGTGGCGAGCACGCAGCCGCGCAGGCCGGGCACGCCCAGCACGGCCTCGACCACGGCCGCCGTGATGCCCGGAAACAGGTGCAGCACGGCCACGCTGGTTTCGAGGCGCTGGTGCACGCGCAGGGGGGCGGTGGGCAGCCGCCGAATGCTTTTATCGCTGAAGTACAGGCCAATGCCGGCCCGGGCCAGCGGCGGGTAGTTCTCGCTCTTGAAGGCCGCAAACTGCTGGCTCTCCACCTTTTTGGCCCGCGTGCCGCGGATGAGCACGTCGTTGAAGAATACGCCCACCTCGGGCACGCGCACGGTGCCGGCGCGGGGGTGGCGGGCGGCGGCAATTTCGAGGGCCGTCACGAGGTTGCGCGGGGCATCGGAGCGCCGGGCCCCCACCGGCACCTGGGCCCCGGTGAACACCACGGGCTTGCCCAGGTGCTCGAGCAGGTAGCTGAGAGCTGCCGCTGAGTAGGCCATCGTGTCGGTGCCGTGCAGCACCACAAACCCGTCAAAACCAGCGTAGTGCGTACCAATGAGCTGGGCCAGAAACAGCCAGTCGGCGGGGTCCACGTTGCTGCTGTCGATGGGCTCGGGCAGGCTCAGCAGCGACACCCGCAGGGGCAGGCGGGCCAGCTCGGGCATCTGGCCGTCGAGGCGGCTCAGCTCCATGGGGGCCAGCTCGCCGGCGGCGTTCACGGCCATGCCCACGGTGCCGCCGGTGTACACGAGCAGTACGTGCGGGGCGGTGGCATCGGTGGGGTCGGCCAGGGTGGGCAGGGGCACCAGGGGCAGGGCGGCGGGGTTGGGGGGCGTGGGCATACGGGGGGCGAAAGTAGGGCCGGGCGCAGGTTAGGCGGGCCGGGGGCCCTAAATTTGCCGCGGCGGCGGCCCCGCCCGCCCGCGGCCCGTATGAGGCCCTTGGCCGGGTCCCGGCCGTTTGCTTTTCCCCATCCCTGGTTTTTGCTGCTATGGCGTCCGAATTCGCTGCCCCCTCCCCTCCTAAAGTTATTACCGACGTTGTGCTCATCGGCGCCGGCATCATGAGCGCCACGCTGGGCACGCTGCTCAAGCAGCTCCAGCCCAACCTGACCGTCGAAATCATCGAGCGCCTCGACGAGGTGGCCGCTGAAAGCTCCGACGCCTGGAACAACGCCGGCACCGGCCACTCGGCCTTCTGCGAGCTGAACTACACGCCCGAGCGCCCCGACGGCTCCATCGACATTTCCAAGGCCGATAAAATCGCCGAGCAGTTCGAGCTGAGCAAGCAGTTTTGGGCCTCATTGGTGGAGCAGGGCACCCTCCCCGACCCCGATTCGTTCATCCACGCCATTCCGCACATGAGCTTCGTGTGGGGCGCGGCCAACGTGGAGTACCTGCGCAAGCGCCACGCCGCGCTGCTGCACTCGCCCCTGTTCGAGGGCATGGAGTTCAGCACCGACCCGGAAAAAATTGCCGAGTGGATTCCGCTGGTGATGGACGGCCGCGACCGGTCGCAGCCCGTGGCCGCCACCCGCATGGCCATCGGCACCGACGTCAACTTTGGGGCCCTCACCCGCACCTTGTTTGAACACTTGCAGGGCCTGCCGGGCGTGAAATTTACCCTGGGCCAGGAGGTGAGCGGCATCAAGCGCCGCGACGACGGCAGCACCTGGCGCCTGAAGGTGAAGGACTTGAAGGCCGGCACCAAGCGCAACGTGCGCGCCCGGTTCGTGTTCATTGGGGCCGGCGGCGGCTCGCTGCACCTGCTCGAAAAATCGGGCATCCCGGAGGCCAACGGCTTCGGCGGCTTCCCCGTCAGCGGCCAGTGGCTGAAGTGCCTGAACCCCGAAGTGGTGGCCCGCCACGACGCCAAGGTGTACGGCAAGCCCGCCGTGGGCTCGCCCCCCATGAGCATGCCCCACCTCGACACCCGCCAGATAAACGGCCGCCAGGAACTGCTGTTTGGGCCCTACGCCGGCTTCAGCACCAAGTTCCTCAAAAAAGGCTCCTACACCGATTTGTTCCGCTCCATTGAGCTGGGCAACATCCGGCCGCTGCTCTTTGCCGGGGCCCGCAACCTGGGCCTCACCAAGTACCTCATCGGCCAGGTGCTGCTCACGCCCACCGAGCGCATCGCCGCCCTGCGCGAGTACTACCCCGAGGCCAACCCCGCCGACTGGGAGCTGGCCGTGGCGGGCCAGCGCGTGCAGGTCATCAAAAAGGACAAGAAGCAGGGCGGTGTGCTGGAGTTCGGCACCGAGGTGGTGACGGCCGCCGACGGATCCATTGCCGCGCTGCTGGGGGCCTCGCCCGGGGCCAGCACCGCCGTGGCCATCATGCTTGACCTCGTGCAGCGCTGCTTCCCCGAGCAGGCCGCCACGCCCGAGTGGCAGGCCAAGTTCCGCGAGCTCGTGCCCTCCTTTGGCCAGAAGCTGGCCGACAACCCCGCCCTGTGCGCCGCCGTGCGCCAGCGCGGCCAGGATGTGCTGCACGTAGTGCCGGCGTAGGCTGGGGGCCCTGAAATGGGCACCCTCTTGTCGTCCCGAACGCAGTGAAGGATCTGAGGACACTTGAACGGCGCGCAGTATTAATTACTGTAAGCGGTTCAAGGGGCCTCAGATCCTTCACTTCGTTCGGGATGACAGTTTTTTGGTTTTAAGCAGCCAAAAAGGGGGTTATTTCGCCCCCAGCTGGCTCTGCACTTCGCGGTCCAGCTCGTTGTACCAGTCCTCGCCGTACTTGCGGATGAGCGGGTCTTTCAGGAACTGGTACACCCGCACGCCCAGGTTGGCGCCGTACGAGCAGGCCGGCGAGCAGATGCTCCAGCGGTCGTAGTTCAAGGCCTCAAACTCTTCGTACTTCGTGATGCGAATGGGGTACAGGTGGCAGCTAATGGGCTTTTTGAACGTGGTGGCCCCCGCCAAATACGCTTCCTCGATGCCGCATTTCAGGATGCCTTTGCCATCATATAGCGCGTAGGCGCACTCTCGGTCGCCAATCGTGGTTGTGCTATAGTCGTCCTCCCAATCCTTGATGTAGAGGCCCTGCTCGGCAATGGCCTGGCGGCCCGCTTCGGTGAGGAAGGGCTTGATGTTTTCGTACTCCGTTTCCAGAATTTTTAGCTCGGCCTCCTCCAAGGGGGCCCCCAGGTCGCCTTCCACGCAGCAGGCGCCCTTGCACGCCTCCAGGTTGCAGACGAAAAAGTTGTCGGCGAGGTCGTCGGAAATAACTGTTTGCTGGATAATAATCATACCGCAAAGATACCGCCCGGCCGGCGCGGGCGGGTTGCGCCCCCGGGCCCCGGGGTTACCTTTGTAACTACCGTCAATTCGGCGGCTTTCTACCGATGGCATTAGATTATCTTTCCCTGCTCAACCCCTCCCAGGCCGGCGCGGTGATGCAAACCGAGGGCCCCTGCATGATTATCGCCGGGGCCGGCTCGGGCAAAACCCGGGTGCTCACCTACCGCATCGCCCACTTGCTGGAGCAAGGCGTGAGCCCGTTTAATATCCTGGCCCTCACCTTCACCAACAAGGCCGCCAAGGAAATGCGCGCCCGCGTGGAAAAGGTGGTGGGCCCCAACGCCCGCAGCTTGTGGATGGGCACCTTCCACTCGGTGTTCGCCAAAATCCTGCGCTCGGAGGCCGACAAAATCGGCTACCCGCGCAGCTTCACCATCTACGACACCCAGGATACCAAGACGCTCATCGGCCAGATTATCCGGGAGTTGGAGCTGGACGACAAGCTTTATAAGCCGGGCCTCGTGCTGGGCCGCATCTCGGCGGCCAAGAACAAGCTGATTTCGGTGAACCAGTACCTGAGCGACGCCTCCATAAAGGCCGACGACGAGGCGGCGCTCCGGCCCAAGATTGGGGTGCTGTACCAGCAGTACCAGCAGCGCTGCTTCAAGGCCGGCGCCATGGATTTCGACGACCTGCTCTTCAACACCAACGTGCTGTTTCGGGAGCACGCCGACGTGCTGAACAAGTACCAGAACATGTTTCGGTTCGTGATGGTGGACGAGTACCAGGACACCAACTACTCGCAGTACCTCATCACCCGCAAGCTGGCGGCTAAAGAGCGGAATATCTGCGTAGTGGGCGACGACGCGCAGAGCATCTACGCCTTCCGCGGCGCCGATATTACCAACATCCTCAACTTCGAGAAAGACTACCCGGAGCTGAAAATCTTCAAGTTGGAGCAGAACTACCGCTCCACTCAGAACATTGTGAAGGCGGCCAACTCGGTCATCAAAAACAACCAGGCGCAGCTGCGCAAGGACGTGTTTTCGGAGAACGAAGAGGGCACGCTCATCGAGGTCATCAAGGCCGCGTCGGACAATGAAGAAGGCAAGTTGGTGGCCACCACCATCTTCGAGGACAAGATGAACGGGCACCTGTCGTACGACAACTTCGCCATTCTCTACCGCACCAACGCCCAGAGCCGGGCCATGGAGGAAGCCCTGCGCAAGCTCAACATCCGCTACAAGATTGTGGGGGGCCTGAGCTTTTACCAGCGCAAGGAAATCAAGGACCTGGTGGCCTACCTGCGCCTGACGGTGAACCAGAACGACGAGCAGGCCCTGCGCCGCGTCATCAACTACCCCAAGCGCGGCATCGGCGACACCACCATCAGCAAGCTCATTGCCACCGCCGAGGCCGCCAACCACAGCCTCTGGGAAGTGGTGGCCAACGCCGATCAGTTCGTGCCGGCCCGCATCTCCAACCCGGTCGTCACCTTCGCCGAGAACATCAAGGCCTACACCGCCCTGGCCGCCCGCGAAGATGCGTTTGAGGCCGCCAAGTTCATCGCCAAGAACTCGGGGATGATTGAGGAACTGTACGCCGACAAGAGCATTGAGGGCCTCTCGCGCTACGAGAACATCCAGGAATTGCTCAACGGCATCAAGGAATACGTGGACGACCCCGAGCGCGAGGACAAGAGCCTGGGGGCCTTTTTGCAGGACATTGCCCTGGTGACGGACTCCGACCTGAAGGACGCTGCGCAGGAGGGCGAGGCCGTAACGCTAATGACCATTCACTCGGCCAAGGGCCTGGAATTCCGCAACGTGTTCATCGTGGGCATGGAGGAAAACCTGTTTCCGAGCCAGATGATGATTACCTCGCGGGCCGACCTGGAGGAGGAGCGCCGCCTGTTTTACGTGGCCATCACGCGGGCCGAGAAGAAGCTGACCTTGAGCTACGCCACCTCGCGCTACCAGTGGGGCAACCTGCGCAGCGCCGAGAAAAGCCGCTTCCTGGACGAAATCGACCCGGCCTTTGTGCACTTCAAGTTCGCATCCGGCGGTGGCCCCGGCGCGGGCGAGCAGCCCTTCCAGCACGTGTTCGAGCGCCGCTCGAACCTGGTGCCGGTGCTGCCGCGCAAAGTGGCCGCCACCAAGTACGTGGCCCCGGCCGACTTCGCCCCTTCCGACACCAAGAACCTGGTGGCCGGCCAGCGCGTGGAGCACCCCAAGTTCGGCTTCGGCGTGGTGCGCTTGCTGGAAAAGGAGCCCGCCGGCGCCAAGGCCACTATCGACTTTGAGGAAGTGGGCGAGAAGGTGCTGCTGCTGAGCTTCGCCAAGCTGCGCATTCATTTGTAAAACGTAGCGGCACTCCGATGCCCTTAGCCCAGGGCGCCGGCCGCCCGGGGCCCCCAACTGCTCCGGGGCCCTATTTCATCGGCGAATCTTACCCGCAACGGAGTGCCACTCCGTTCTACAAAACCGGCCCTTACCTTTAGGCCGGCGGGGGCCCCGGCGGGTTTTGCACCGCTGCCCGCTCCTCGCTTCCCACTCCCAGTTATTATGAACGAGTTTCAATCCCTGCCCTTCCACTTGCAGCTGCTGGTGCGCGAGTACGGGCAAAGCACTTACCAGCTCATCCAGGGCCTGCGCGCGGTGGAAGACGTGGCCGAGCGCACCCGCCGCGCCGCCCAGATCGTGCAGCTTATCCTGCGCCTCAAGCCCGCCCTGCGCGACCAGCCCGACATTCAAACCCGCCTCTGGAGCCACCTGTCGGCCCTGTTGGGCGAGGAAATAGAGTTGGAGGCCCCCGTGGCCCTGCGCCCCGTGAGCCTGCGCGTGACGCGCCCCAAGCCCGTACCCTACCCGCGCCAGCCGCCGCGCCTGCGCGCCTACGGCCGTGCCATCGAGGCCCTCATCGCCAAGGCCCTAACGCTGGAAACTCCGGAAGAGCGTGAGCAGGCCGCCATCCAGATCGGGCGCACGATGAAGTTCCTGTTCCGCCAGCACAACAAGGAAAACGCCAAGGATGCCACCATCATCCGCCACCTCAGCGAGCTGTCGAACGGCCAACTGAAGCTGGACCCCGCCATGGTGGACCAAGAGGATTTGTTTGAGATGGGCCCCGGCGTAGCCCCCAGCACGGGCGGTGGCAACGCCAGCAGCCGCGCACCTTTCGCCTCGCAGGCCAACCAGCCGCGCCGCACTGGGGCCCCCAGCGGCAACGGCTACGGCAACAACAGCTTCGGCAACGGCCAGAAACGCAACAAGAAAAACGGCAAAAAGGGCCGCCAAGAGCCCCAGCAGCCACCGCAGTAACCACTTGCCTTTTCACGCCGCCGGGTTGGCCCACGCCAGCCGGGCGGTTTTTTATTTACTCCCGCTTACCCTTTCCCGAAACTTATGGCTGCATTTGAAGTGCGCGGCGGCCAGCCGCTCCGCGGCGAAATCACGCCCCAAGGTGCCAAAAACGAAGCCCTGCAAATCCTCTGCGCAGTGCTGCTCACCCCCGAGCCGGTCACCATCAGCAACATCCCCGACATCCGCGACGTCAACAAGCTCATCGAGCTGCTGCGCGACATGGGCGTGAAAGTGGGCAAGCTGGCCACCGACACCTACCGCTTCCAGGCCGAAGACGTGCACTTGGACTACATGGATTCGCCCGAATTCGTGAAGCAAGCCGGGGCCCTGCGCGGCTCGGTAATGATTCTGGGGCCCATGCTCGGGCGCTACGGCCGCTGCCAGCTGCCCAAGCCGGGCGGCGACAAAATCGGCCGCCGGCCGATGGACACGCACTTTCTGGGCCTCGAAAAGCTCGGCGGCCAGCTCACCCTGGAGGGCACCGATTTCTACCGCATCAAGGCCGACGGCAAGCTCAAGGGCACCCACATGCTGCTCGATGAGGCCTCGGTGACGGGCACGGCCAACATCGTGATGGCCGCCGTGCTGGCCGAGGGCACCACCACCATCTACAACGCCGCCTGCGAGCCCTATTTGCAGCAGCTGTGCCGCATGCTGGTGCGCATGGGCGCTAACATCCAGGGCATTGGCTCCAACCTGCTTACCATTGAGGGGGTGGAAAGCCTGGGCGGCACCGAGCACCGCATGCTGCCCGACATGATTGAAATCGGCTCCTTCATTGGCCTGGCGGCCATGACGGGCTCCGAAATCACCATCAAGGATTGCCAGATTCCCGAGCTGGGCCTCATCCCGGACACGTTCCGCAAGCTGGGCATCCAGATCGAATTCCGCGGCGACGACATCCACATCCCGGCCCAGCCGCACTACGAAATCAACACCTATCTCGACGGCTCCATCCTAACCGTCAGCGACCACACCTGGCCGGGCTTCACCCCCGACCTGCTCAGCATTGTGCTGGTGGTGGCCTGCCAGGCCAAGGGCACGGTGCTCATCCACCAGAAGATGTTCGAGAGCCGCCTATTTTTTGTCGATAAACTCATCGACATGGGGGCCCAAATTATTCTCTGCGACCCGCACCGCGCCACGGTCATCGGCCTCGATCAGCGCACGCGTCTGCGCGGCATCACCATGACCTCGCCCGATATCCGGGCCGGCGTGGCCCTGCTCATTGCCGCGCTCAGCGCCGAGGGCAGCAGCACCATCCTCAACGTGGAGCAGATTGACCGCGGCTACCAGTTCATCGACCAGCGCCTCAACGCATTGGGTGCCGATATTCGGCGCTTGTAGCCAACCTGGTTTAGAAAAATAGAAGCTTCCGGCCTCCCGCCGGAAGCTTTTTTTGTGGCCGGGTGGGTTACTTCCGGCCATTCGTTGGCATAAAAGCCTGGCTGCGCAGCCTTTTGGTTTTCAGTTTCACTTTACAGTTGAACGAACATGAAAAACACCTTGGGGATTGCCCTTGGGCTGGCCGCGCTGTTGTGCGGGTGCAGCCAGGAACGCAAACAGGCAGAAAACGGCTTAGCTAGGGCCCCGGCGCCTCAGGAAACCACGGATGAAGCCCGGGAGGAAATTTCCGCAAACCCCACCCAGGCCACGACGCTGAAGCCGGCGGGGGCGGCCGCACCGCGCCTGCGCATCTACCACGCCGAGCTACGGGTGAAGGTGGCCAGCCTGCCCCGCTCCAGCACCAGCCTCGACAGCCTGGTGCGCCGCAGCGGGGGCTACACCAGCGCCGCCACCGAAACCCGTGCTGACGGCGAGTGGCGGCAGGAAACCACCGTGCGGGTGCGGGCAGAGCAGTTCGATGCCTTGCTGGGGGCCCTGGCTCGCCTGGGTACCGTGGAAGAAAAGAAGCTGGCCGCTGACGATGTAACGGCTGAACACGCCGACGCAGCCGCCCGCCTCCGTAGCAAGCGCGCCGTGGAGCAACGGTACCTGGCCCTGCTCGGCCAAGCCAAAAAAGTGAGCGATATCCTGGAGATTGAGGAGAAAATGGGCGGGATACGCGAGGAAATTGAAAGCACGGAGAGCCGCCTGAAAACCCTCGACGACGAAGTAGGCTACTCCACCATCACCCTCACCTGCTACCAGCTGCTGCCCATTGCCACGCCCGACGCGCCGATGGTGTCGCTGGGCAGCCGGCTGGTGGGGGCCCTGTACGGCGGCTGGGAGCTGAGCACCGGGCTACTCATCGGTGCGGTGAGCATTTGGCCGTTGTTCGTGCTGGGCCTGGCCGGCTGGTGGGTGGCACGGCGCTGGCGGCGGCGCACGGCCACTTAGGCGTTGCCCAATAGGAAAAAAAAGCCCCACCGCCAGCAATTAGCTAGCGGTGGGGCCCCTGGGCATCAATTAATATTTAGTCTAGTACGGCGTCCACCACGGTGTTCACCACGGCCAGACCCAGGCTGAACAGCAGCGCGTTCAGAAAGCCGTGCACGTCGAAGCTGCTCATCATGTAGTCGGCCAGCTTGATGATGATGACGTTGATAACCAGCGAGAACAGGCCCAGCGTGAGGATGTTGATGGGCAAGCTCAGCAGGCTAAGCACGGGCTTTACCACGGCGTTGAGGATGCCCAGCACGATGACCAGGATGGCGGCTCCACCCACGCCGTCGAGGGCTACCCCGGGCAGCACGCGGCTCAGGCCGTACACGAGCACGGCCGTGAGTAGGAATTTGAGGATGAAACTAAGCATGGCAATAATGCGGTGTTTGGGTGAATGACCCGGCTTTTACGGCAGGGCCCCTATTCGTGTTTCCGAGCGGCGAGGCGGCCCTGCGACACGGCCATCCAGTTGGCCATTTGGTAGAGCAAGCGGGCCCCCACGATGCCGTTCCAGTCGGTATCGCCGGGAGCCACCTCGTTGAGGTCGCACCCGATGATGGTGATGCCGGCCCGCACAATGCTGCGGATGAGGAACGTGGCTTCTTCGTACTCTAGGCCGCCGGGCACGGGCGTGCCGGTGCCGGGGCACAGCTTGGGGTCGAGGCCGTCGATGTCGAAGCTGAGGTACACCTTGGGCGGCAGCTGGGCAATGATTTTACCACACACCTTCTTCCAAGATTTCTTGGCGTAGCGCTCCTCGCTCAAAAATCGCTGGCCGAACAACGCCACCCGCCCGTGCGACTGCTCGATGAACTCGGCCTCCTGCTGGCAATAATCGCGGATGCCCACTTGCACCAGCTTTTTCACCTGCGGCAGCAGCAGCGCATTATGCATAATGCTGGCGTGCGAGTACTTAAAGCCCTCGTAGGAGGGCCGCAGGTCGCAGTGCGCATCGATTTGCAAAATGGCAAACTCCGGGTGGCGGGCCGCCAAGGCATCAAGAAAGCCCAGCGGCGTGCTGTGGTCGCCGCCGAGTACCATCACCGACTGGCCGCCGTCGAGCAGGGCCCCCGTTTTGGCGGCCAGCCACTGGCGCAGCTTGTCGCCCTCGGCGTTCACGAGGGCGGGCACGGCGCGCATGGCCTCGGCGTCGGCGTCGGGCTCACCGGCCTCCAGCCAACCGATGTAGTCGGCGGCCAGCGGGCGCAGGCGGGCGCTGGTGGCGGCCACTTCGGCATCGGCTTCCTCAAGGGCTAGGCCCAACTGCCAGGCGTTGGGCAGGTCGGGGTCGTAGAGGTCCACTTGTAAGGAGGCCTCGTGCACAGCGGCGGGGCCCTGAGCCGTGCCGGCGCGGTAGCTCACGGTCACTTCCCAAGGCACGGGCACCACCACTACCTGGGCTTCTTCGGACGTAAAGGGCAAGCCAAAAAGCCCGCCTTCGGCGTCGCCGGGGGCATTGGGGTCGAACTGGGCAATTTTGCGGGCGCGGGCAGCGGAGCCGGAATCAGGCATCGGAAATACAGTTAACAATTATTAATGAGCAATGAACAGTGAGCATTTGTCATTAAGCACTCTTGTTTTATTGCTCACTGATAGCTGTTCACTGCCCACTGGTTTTAGGCCCCGGCCAATTGCTTGCCCAGGAAATCGTAGCCCCGGATGATGTCGAGAATTTTCTCGAACGTGGCCCGGTCGAAGAACAGCATTAGCGGCAGCTCCACCGAGTTTCCCTGGTCGGAGAACTGGGTGATGATAGAAAAGATGAGCGGTTGCAGCGATTCGCTCGGCACCAAGTGGTTCATTAGGGCCCCGGTGTCGCCGGTGAACGTGCACGGCGGGGCCCCGTAGATGCGGGCCTTCAGGATGTTGGCCAGCTGCGTGACCAGGGCCCCGGTAATGATGTTGCTGATTTCGAGTAGCAGCGACTCCTGCAGCTCGTTGACCTGAATGGAATCGGAGACCTGCATCCGCAGGCAGACACGCGAGAGGCGCTGCACGTGCTGGCCCGAGAAAAACATGAGCGTGGTGCCCGTAAAATCGCCCCGAATGTCGGACTGAATAACGGCATGGTTGGCCCCGTATTCCTTCACACGATGCAAAATATCCTCGCTTTCGAGCAAGTCCAGGCTGGGTACCTCAAGCAGCACCTTCTCCTGCGCGACCACAGCGAACGAGTCGGCGGCGCGCGCCAGCCCAATGTTCAAAATTTCGCGGATGATGTCGCGCTCCAGCTCGGTCATTGATAAATTCATAATGGACTAATCTAGGGCAATTAAGGCGTCTGGCGGGAAAGATGAGGACGAAATCAGCAGTACGGAAAACTAAGCCCGGCGGGCAACAAACAAGCGGGTAAGGGCGGGTACGTCAAGCACCAAGCATACCTGCCCGCTACCGAGCAGCGTCACGCCCCCAAACAAGTCGATGGTATCCAGGGGCTTGCCCAAGGGCTTGACCACGATGCTCTGCTGCCGCAGAAAATGGTCGACGAGCAAGCCCAAGCGGCGGTTGTTATAGTTGACCACCAGCACTTGCTGGGGGCCCTGGAGGCGGCTTTTGTCGGCGGGAGGCAGGGGCTCAGCGCCCTCCACATGCAACAGCTCGCGCAACGGCACCACTGGCACGGCCTGGCCCTGCACGTGGGCCAGCAGCAGGCCCCCGGCCACCGAAAACTCTTCGGGGCGCAGGGCCAGCACCGTGTCGGTGTGCAGCAGCGGCACGGCATAGGGCCGGCCGTCGAGCTCCACCAGCAGGGCCCCCTTCACGGCAATGGAAGTGGGCAGCACCAGTGTAAATGCCGTGCCCTGGCCCCGCACCGACTCGATGCGCAGTTGGCCGCCCAACGAGTCAAGGGCCCGCTTAACCACGTCGAGGCCCACGCCGCGTCCCGAAATGTCGGTTACCTGCGCCGCGGTGGAGAATCCGGGCTCAAACAAAAAGGCCCACACGGCTTGCTCGTCGAGGGTGGCAGCCAGCTCGGCGGTGGTCAGGCCGCGCTCCACGGCCTTGCGGCGCACGACTTCGGTATCGATGCCGGCGCCGTCGTCGGCAATTTGAATCAGCACGTCGTCGCGCTCGGTGAGGGCCGAGAGGCGCAGCTGGCCCACGCGCGGTTTGCCGGCCGCTGCGCGCTGGGCGGGGGCCTCCAAGCCGTGGCTCACGCCATTGCGCACGAGGTGCAGCAGCGCATCGGTAATGATTTGCAGTACGTTGCGGTCAATCTGCACATCCTGGCCGCTTAGGGTCAGCTCCACTTCCTTGCCCTCGGCGGTGGCCACATCGCGCACGACCCGCGGGAATTTGTTCAGCAGCACGCCCACGCCCACCAGCCGCACGTCCATCACGCTGTACTGCAAGTCGTCGGAAATGCGGAACAGGTGGCGGGCGGTGGCTTGCAGTGCTGGGTGGCCAATCTCTTCGGCCAGGGTCAAGATCCTGTCGCGGTCAATCACCAGCTCCCCCACTAGGTTCAACAGCTTGTCGAGCTTGCGCACCTGGATGTATACCAGATCCGACAGCTCCATCTTGCGGCCATCTTCCTCGGCAGGGGCCCCATCGGCCTCGGCGGGAGCGGGCAGCACGGGCTCCTCGCCCCGCGCCAAGCGGTCGAGGTTAGTGAGCAGGTCGGTGGCGTCGGGTAAGGGCTGGTCGGCTCCCACGGCCCGAATCATGGCCCCCAGCGCGTCGAGACCCGTGAAAATCACTGGTACCAGCGAGCCGGCAAATTCGCGCTCCTTGTCGCGGATGAGCCCAAAAATCGTCTCTAGGTGGTGGGCCACCTCGCCGATGGCGGTGTGGCCCATGGCCCGGGCGTTCGACTTGAGGTTGTGCATGAGCCGGAACAGCTCGTTGAGCGCTGGCACGTCGGCCGGGCTGCGCTCCAGCTCGCTCAAATGCCGGCCCATGGCTTCGTAGTATTCGAGCGCCTCGGCCATGAACATCTCGCGGTACTCCTGTTCGCGGGCGGTCATGGCCTGATTATTAAGTACTTATCAACATCCCAAAGGCCCTGGGGAAAGCGTGCACCGGCACCAATCGGCTTGGCAGCGCCAAACCGGGCCGGGCGGGCCGCCCTCAGGGCGTAAGGGCTAGGCTGCATTGCCACCCAGCGCCGACCCTACAATCTCGAGCACCCGCTCTTCTGAGAACGGCTTCACGATGTAGGCCAGGGCCCCATTCTCAATAGCTTCGTTCACGATTACCTCTTGGCCTACGGCGCTGCACATCACCACTTTGGCATCGGGCGCTTCTTTGCGCAGGCCGCGCAGCACGTCGAGGCCGGTGTTGTCGGGCAAAATCACATCCAGCGTGATGAGGTCGGGCTTGGTGGCGGCAGCCATTTCCAGGGCTTGCTGGCCATTGGCGGCCTCGCCCACCACCTCATAGCCGGCATCGGTGAGCATGTTCTTGAGCATCGTGCGCATATAAAAGGAGTCGTCGACGATGAGGATGCGCTTATTCATTATAAAAGAACAGAAAAGTAAACAGAATGAAGAGGAGGTGGGGCCCCGAGGGGCCCTTTGCTATACGGGCCGGCGGCGGCAAAGGTGCCGGTTAATTCGGCAGCCGCAATATCTCGGTGGGAGTCAACAACTTGCGCATGTCGAGCACAATGATTACGCTACCATCGGGCAGCTTGGCAATGCCCTCCAGGTAGCGCTCGCGCTGCCCGCTGTCCTGCAAAAACTCCGGGGCCGCCTCGATGGCCGCCGCTGGCAGCCGCAGCGGCCGGGGCACTTCGCGCACGGCCAGGCCAATGGTGTAGTCAGCGGCTTCTACGGCAATGGTGTAGCTGCGCTCGGGCAGGGGCCGCCCGGCGGGCATCAGCCCAAAGCGCTCCTCCAGGTCGATGATGGCGATGATGTCGCCGCGCAGGTTCACGATGCCCTTGATGAAGGCGGGCGTTTTGGGCATGCGCGCCACCTCGGGCGTGGCCGTTACCTCGCGCACCTGCTCGATGCGAATGCCGTAGTCCTCGCCGGCCAGCTGAAACACGATGAGCTGCACCGTGGCTTCGGGCGCAGCCAGGGCGGCCTTGCCCCCCACGGGGCGCAGAACAGAATCGGCCATAGGTAATTTAATTAGGCAAATAGAACAGTCAACGGCTTACTTACCAGCGGCTTTGGGCTTCGCTTTTTGCGGGCGTGCCTTGGCGGCGGGGGCGGCCGGGGCGGCGGCCGGGGCCCCGGCGGCGGCCGTTTTGCGCACGGCCCGCGCCGCCGGCTTGGCGGCCGGGGCAGGTGCGGGTGCGGGCTTGGGGGCCCCGGCGGCCTGGTGGCCGTTGGCGGCGGTGCCGGGGCCCTGGCCGTTGCTGCTGGTGCGGGCAACGAGGCGGCGGCGCACCGGCGGGGCGGGCTCGGGCTCTGGTTCTGGCTCGGCTTCCACGTAGTCGCCGAGTTGGAAGGCCGAGAGGCCGAGTTGCAAGTCGTCGGCAATGTCGGTGAGGCGCTGGCTGCTGGTGGTCAGCTCTTGCATGGAGGTGCTCAGTTGCTGGGCCGTGCCGGCCACCTGCTGGGTGCCGGTGGCGGTCTGCTCGGCAATGGCCACCACTTCCTCCACGTACTTCACCACGTCGCCAATCGAGGTGCGCTGCACTTCAGTGGCCGTGAGGATGTCGCGCGAGGTGCGCAGGGTTTCGCCGCTGCTGGTGGCAATGTTCTTAAAGGCCGCACTGGCCTCGAAAGTGGCGTTTTTGCCCTTCAGCACCCGCCCTTCCATCGTGCTGATGGCCGTGGCGGCGGTGGTGGTGTCCTTCTTTACATCGTCTACCAGCGTACCGATTTCGCTGGCCGACTTGCGCGAGCTTTCCGCCAGCTTGCGGATTTCCTCGGCCACCACGGCAAAGCCGCGGCCGGCCTCGCCAGCCCGGGCCGCCTCGATGGCGGCGTTCAGGGCCAGCAGATTGGTTTGCGAGGCAATGTCGGTAATCACGCTTAGCGACTTGCTGATCTCCTGCGAGCGGGTGCTGAGCACTTCAATGGTGCGCGAGGTTTGCGAAGCGGCGCTGGAAATCTCTTCCATGTTTTTCACCACTTCGGCCACCGTTTTCAGGCCCAGCTGCGAGGTTTGCTCGCCCATGATGGCCGATTTGTTCACCACATCAGCCTTATCGGCCGTTTCCTTGGTGGCCTGCATAATCTCCTCGATCAGCTTGAAGGCCTGGTCGGTTTTGAGGGCTTGGTTTTGGGCCCCCTCGGCCATCTGCTGCATGGCCAGCGCCACGTTGGCCGTCACGCTGCTCATGGCCTGGCCTTTCTCCACCATTTCTTCGGAAGAAGTGCCCACCACCTGGGCCGAATCGTTGATTTCGCTCAGCAAGTCGTTCACGCTCACCACGGCTAGGTTCAAGGCGCTGCTCATGGTTTCGAGGTCACCGGCCGTCTGTACTTCCACCTGTTGGGTGAAGTCGCCTTCGGAGATGGCGCGCACCACGCGGCTCACTTCCAGCACCGGCAGGGCAATAGCTTCCAGCAGGGCGTTGAGGGTATCCACCAGTTCTTTCCACGAGCCCGATACATCGGTTACCGTGGCGCGCTCGGTAAGCTTACCCTCGGCGCCGGCCACGCGCGCCACGCGGCTCACTTCCGAGGCCAAGCGGTTGAGGTCGTCCACCATGCGGTTGATGGTGGCGGCTAGGTCGGCCACTTCGCCGGCCGCTTCCAGCGTCAGTTTGCGGGTCAGGTCGCCCTGGCTCACGGCCGTCACCACCGCCACAATGCCACGCACCTGGGTGGTAAGGTTGGCCGCCATCGTATTCACGTTGTCCGTCAGGTCTTTCCAGGTACCCGATACGTCGGGCACGTTGGCCTGGCCGCCGAGTTGGCCTTCGGTGCCCACTTCGCGGGCCACGCGGGTCACCTCGCCGGCGAAGATGTTGAGCGAGTCCACCATCTGGCTCAGGATGTTCTTGAGGTCCAGAATTTCGCCCTGCGCGTCCACCGTCATCTTCTGGCTCAGGTCCCCCCGCGCCACGGCCGTGGCCACGTTGGCAATGTCGCGCACCTGAGAAGTCAGGTTGGCTGCCATTGTGTTCACGTTGTCCGTCAAATCCTTCCAGGTGCCGCGCACGCCGGGCACGCTGGCCTGGCCGCCGAGCTTGCCCTCGGTGCCCACCTCGCGCGCCACCCGCGTCACCTCGTCGCCGAACACGTTCAGCGAGTCCACCATCTGGTTGAGGTTCTCCTTGAGCTGCAACAACTCGCCTTTCACGTTCACTGTGATTTTCTGGCTCAGGTCGCCGCGGGCCACGGCCGTAGCCACGTTGGCAATGTCGCGCACCTGAGAAGTCAGGTTCGAGGCCATCGTGTTCACGTTGTCCGTCAGCTCTTTCCATACGCCGCCCACGCGGGGCACGTTGGCCTGGCCACCCAAGATGCCCTCGGTGCCCACCTCGCGGGCCACGCGGGTCACCTCGCCGGCGAAGATGTTGAGCGAGTCCACCATCTGGCTCAGGATGTTCTTGAGGTCCAGAATTTCGCCCTGCGCGTCCACCGTCATCTTCTGGCTCAGGTCCCCCCGCGCCACGGCCGTGGCCACGTTGGCAATGTCGCGCACTTGGCTCGTCAGGTTCACGGCCATCGTGTTCACGTTGTCCGTCAGCTCTTTCCAGGTGCCAGCAGCCCGGGGCACAATGGCCTGGCCGCCGAGCTTGCCCTCGGTGCCCACCTCGCGCGCCACCCGCGTCACCTCGTCGCCGAACACGTTCAGCGAGTCCACCATCTGGTTGAGGATGTTTTTCAGCTCCAGGATTTCGCCCTTCACGTTCACCGTCATCTTCTGGCTTAGGTCGCCGCGGGCCACGGCCGTGGCCACGTTGGCAATGTCGCGCACCTGGCTCGTCAGGTTGGCGGCCATGTTGTTCACGTTGTCGGTCAGGCCTTTCCACACGCCGCTCACGCCGGGCACCAGGGCCTGGCCGCCGAGCTGGCCTTCGGTGCCCACGTCCTGGGCCACGCGGCTCACCTCGCCGGCAAACAGGTTCAGCGAGTCCACCATCTGGTTGAGGTTCTGCTTAAGCTGCGACAGCTCGCCCTTCACGTCCACCGTTATTTTCTGGCTCAGGTCGCCGCGGGCCACGGCCGTGGCCACGTTGGCAATATCGCGCACCTGAGAAGTCAGGTTCGAGGCCATCGTGTTCACGTTGTCCGTCAGCTCCTTCCACACACCGCCAGCGCTGGGCACCACGGCCTGGCCGCCCAGGCGGCCCTCGGTGCCCACGTCCTGGGCCAGGCGGCTCACCTCGGAGGCAAACACGTTCAGGTTATCAATCGTCTTGTTGATGGTTTCGGCCATCACCTTAAAGTCGCCCGACACCGGAATCTGGAAGCTCTCGTCGAGGTTGCCGCGGCTGATGTTTTTCAGCACCTTGCCCACCTCCAGCACTGGCACAGCAATGCTGTCCACCAAGCCGTTGATGTTGTTGATCATGTCGCGCCAGAAGCCTGAGGCCCCGTCAGCCGAGGCGCGGGCCTTGAGGTTGCCCTCCACGCCGGCCACCTTGCTGATGCGCGACACCTCGCCCCCCACCCCGCCGATCATGGCCACCATGGAGTTGTAGGCTTCGGCGATTTCCGAGAAAATATCGTCGTTCTGCTTGGTCAGGCGCACGCTCACGTCGCCCTTCTTAAAGGCATCGAGCGCGTAGAGCACCCGGTTGAGCTGATCGTTGACGTAGCCTGGGTCCTGGGTATCGATGGAGCCGCGCGAGCTACCACGCTTCCGGGTCAGGTCGTTGGTGGTGCGAGTGCTGTCGAGTACGTCGGCAGTAAGGGCCTCCTCCGCGGCGGCGGCGGCGGGGGCCCGCCGGGGCTTGGGTTGCGGAGTTTTGGGGGAAGCCATAGGGGAAGGGTGTAGCGTGGGGAGGAATAGACCAGTGGGCCGGCGAAGGTCGCCGGCGCGGGCCGTGTTTGCAAAGATAGGCCGGGCGGGGCCGGGCCGAAACCGGGATTGCGGCGGGGTTGTTGTGGAGGGATAGGACCCTGGATGGGATTATTGCGGCATCTTTACGCCCTATACTTGTAATCTTCTAACCTTCGGTTGCTGTTTCTGCGTTACATCTAACCCATCCCTATGCTCGCTCTCTACTCCTTTCCGCTTTATGGTTAAGAATTTAGTTATCGTCGAATCGCCGGCCAAGGCCAAAACCATTGAAGGCTACCTGGGCGAAGATTTCGTGGTGCGCTCCAGCTACGGCCACGTCCGCGACTTACCCAAGGACAATAATGCCATCGATATCGCCAATGGCTTCAAGCCCACTTATGTGGTATCGGCCGATAAAAAAGAGCTGATTGCACAACTGAAGAAGCTCTCGAAGGAAGCCGAAACCGTGTGGCTGGCGAGTGACGACGACCGCGAGGGCGAAGCCATTTCCTGGCACCTGGCCGAAACGCTGAACCTGGCCCCGGCCAAAACCCGGCGCATCGTGTTCCGCGAAATCACCAAAAACGCCATCCTGGGGGCCATTGCCAGCCCCCGCGAGGTGGACCAGAACCTGGTGAACGCCCAGCAGGCCCGCCGCGTGCTCGACCGCCTCGTGGGCTTCGAGCTGAGCCCCGTGCTCTGGAAAAAGGTGAAGCCAGGCCTGAGCGCCGGCCGCGTGCAGAGCGTGGCCGTTCGCCTGGTGGTAGAGCGCGAGCGCGAAATCAGCCACTTCCTCAGCGCCAGTGCCTACCGCGTGGTGGCCCGCTTCGACGCCGGCCGCGGGGCCGTGCTAGAGGCCGAGTTGCCCACCCGCTTTAAAACCCGCGCCGAGGCCGAAGCCTTCCTCGGCAACTGCGTGGGGGCCTCGTACCAAATCGAGAGCCTCGACAAGAAGCCCGGCAAGCGCAGCCCGGCCGCACCGTTTACTACGTCCACGCTTCAGCAGGAGGCCTCGCGCAAGCTGGGCTACTCGGTGGCCCAAACGATGAGCGTAGCCCAGAAGCTGTACGAAGCCGGCAAGATCAGCTACATGCGGACGGACTCGGTGAACCTGTCGGGCGAGGCCCAGGCAGGTGCCCAAACCGCCATCACGGCGGCTTACGGCGCCGAGTACCACCACCAGCGCACGTTCAAAACCAAGTCGGCCTCGGCCCAAGAGGCCCACGAAGCCATCCGCCCCACCGATTTTGGGGCTGTGAAGGCCGGCGCCGACGCCTCGGAGCAGCGCCTTTACGACCTCATCCGCAAGCGGGCCCTGGCCTCGCAGATGGCGGAGGCCGTGATTGAGCGCACCACGGCCGTTATCGGTATTAGCATGCAGCCGGGCACCACGCTATCGGCTACAGGCGAAGTGATTACGTTTGAGGGCTTCCTTAAAGTATACGCCGAAAGCAAGGACGACGAAGACGAGGACGACGCGGCCAAGGACGGCGAAAGCAGCTTCTCGCGCGGCCTGCCCCCGCTGAGCGTGGGCCAGGACCTGCCGCTGCTGCGCTTCAGCGCCACGGAGCGGTTTTCGGCCCCGCCGGCCCGCTACACCGAGGCCTCGCTGGTGAAGAAGCTGGAAGAGCTGGGCATCGGCCGGCCTTCCACCTACGCTCCCACCATCAGCACGGTGCAGAAGCGCGGCTACGTGGAGAAGGACACCCGCGAAGGCAAGGAGCGCAAGTTCCACGTGCTAACGCTGGAGGGCCCCGCGGTGCAAACGGAGATCAAGGCGGAGAACTACGGCGCGGAGAAAGCCAAGCTTTTCCCGACGGATACGGCCATGGTGGTCAATGACTTCCTGGTGGCGCACTTCCCCACGGTGGTCGATTTCCAGTTCACGGCCAAGGTGGAGGACGAGTTCGACCAGATTGCCAACGGCCACGAGGATTGGACGAAGATGCTGACCGGCTTCTACGGCAAGTTCCACGCGACCATCGAGGCCGGGCAGGACATTGAGCGCAGCACCCTGGGCAGCACCCGCGAGCTGGGCGTGCACCCCGAAACGGGCGAGAAAATAACCGCCCGCCTGGGCAAATACGGCCCCTACGTGGCCCTGGGCGACCCCGATGGCGAGGTGAAGCCCACCTACGCCAACCTGCGCAAAGGCCAGTTCATCGAAAACCTGACCCTGGAAGACGCCTTGGAACTGTTCAAATTGCCGCGCATCGTGGGGCAGTTCGAGGACAAGGACATGACGGCCAACCTGGGCCGCTTTGGGCCCTACGTGCGCCATGACAGCAAGTTCTTCTCCCTCACCAAGGAGCAAGACCCGCACACCATCAGCGCCGAGGAAGCTGTGGCGCTGATCGAGAATAAGCGCAAAACCGACGCCGAGCGCCTCATCAAGTCCTTCCCCGAGAACCCAGACATTCAGGTGCTCAACGGGCGCTTCGGGCCTTACATCGTGGCGGGCAAGAAAAATGTGAAGATTCCGAAAGGCGAAGAGCCAGCCGACCTGACGCTGGAACGCTGCCTGGAGCTGGCAGAGGCCACGCCCGACAAGCCGGCCAAGGGCGGCCGCTTCGGCAAGAAAGCGGCCCCTGCTAAGGAGGAAAAAGCCGACGAGCCCGCCAAGAAAAAGCCGGCCGCCGCCAAAAAGCCCGCGGCGAAGAAGCCGGTCGCCAAAAAGGCCCCGGCCGCCAAAGCCAAAGCCACCACGGCCGCCAAAAAACCCGCCGCCGCCAAAAAGGCTACCGCCGAGGCGAAATAATCCCCCACGCCCCGCGTTGGGCCTTAACAACCAAAAAAGCCCGTGCAGTACGGGCTTTTTTTGGCTCCCTCCCATGGCGTTATCGTTCCTGTTCACAGCCGCATTAGCCGCCCAGCTACTAGGGCTGCCGGTGGGGGCCCCAGGGGCCCCCGCCCGGCACCCTGCTTACCCGTGGCTGGGGCAACCCGGCCGCCCGGGCCAGGCGCTGGCCGCCCGGTTTGCGGTGCCGGCTGGCTGCCGGCGGGTCGAGGCGGCGGCGGGCACGTGGGGGGCGTGGCTGCGCGGCTTGCCCCTGCGCCCCGCTGGCACGCCCGCCCGCCTCTACAACGGCCGGCTGAAGGACCGCCAGGACGTGGTGGCCGCCGTGGTCGACATCGACGTGGGCCCCACCGACCTTCAGCAGTGCGCCGACGCCGTCATCCGGCTGCGGGCCGAGTACCTGTTTGCCCTCGACCCCAACCGGGTGCATTTCCACCTCACCACGGGCTATGATTTCTGGTTTTCCGATTACGTGGCCGGCCGCACTTTCCGGGTGGTGGAGGAAGAAGTGCAACCGGCGCCCAAGCCCGTCGAAACGCCGACCCACGCGGCCCTGGCCCGCTACCTCGTGCCCACGTTCGGCTACGCGGGCACTTTGTCGCTGCGCCGCGAGCTGGAGCCCGTGCTCCTGGCCGAAGTGTTGCCCGGCGACGTGCTCATCCACGGGGGGGCCCCGGGCCACGCCGTGCTGGTGGTGGACGTGGCCGAAAACCTCGCTACCGGCCAGCGGTTCATGCTACTGGCCCAAAGCTACATGCCCGCCCAGAGCGTTCATGTGCTGCGCAACGTGGCCGAGCCTGCGCTCGGGGCCTGGTTTAGGGTGCAGCCGGCGGCGGCCCGGGTAGCCACACCGGAGTGGGACTTTGCAAGTAGTGAGCTGGGGCGGTTTTGAGGGGCAGCCAACTGGCTGAGCTGGGCGCCGCTAACGGGACGCGGCTGGCCGGGCAGCGGTGTCGGCGGGCAACAGCACGAGTTGGCTTAGGCGGGGGTTGGCCAAAGGGTAGCGCACCCAGCACCGGGCCCCGGGCGTGAGGGGACAGCTGCTGTCGGGGCCGGGGTACACATCGCGGCCTTGGTAGCGCCACTCCCCCACCTCGTAGGTGTAGTAAAGCGTGATGGGGCTGCGGGCACCCGGCAGCAATTCGTGCCAGCCTTCGGCGGCCGAATACACGTAGGCACTGCGGCGCTCCGACATGGCGTAGTGCCCCGTCACCGTGCCCACGGCATAAGCACTGCCGCGCGCATAGAGCCGGTTGGTTTTGAAATTATTGTAGGTTATCGCGGTACCCACGCCGAACAGGACCGCCACTAATAGCGGATTGAAGGTGGACCGCGCCTTGGCGCGTCGCCGCTGCTGCGGGTCGGCCGGGGCTGGTTTGCTCACTTGGCGGTAAGTCCACCACGATGACGCCAGGAACCCCAGCGCGCAGCCCACAATGGGCCACACATCATGCGCCATCCAGTCGATCAGCCAATTCAAGAGCAGTCCCATCATTTACGCAGCAAAACCCAGGCAGTGACAATTAGCCGGCCGCTTCCGCACCCATGGCAAAAGCGCCGCAATGATACGCCCTCGTTGCGTCGGGCCCCGGCCCTGCGCCAACTTCAACTTGCGGGCAGCACTGGTGCTTCAGCAAAATGCGTGGCGGGAGCGGCTTTCGATTGTGAGCAACGGCATCTTGTGGTTGCACCGCGCAGCGTCTGGGCGGCGGCAGATGCCCCAGATGAGGCCAACGAATATTTATTGAAGCAGTACCTTTAGCAGCAGGCAGAACGGCTTTGCTGCCCTCGTTATCCCTCTTCTTATGCCTCGCAAGCACCTCGTTGTTCTTACCGGAGCCGGCGTTTCGGCCGAGTCCGGCATCCGCACTTTCCGCGATACCAACGGGCTGTGGGAAGACCACCGCGTGGAGGACGTGGCCTCGCCCGAAGGCTTTGCCCGCGACCCCGCGCTGGTGCTCGATTTTTACAACCAGCGGCGGCGGCAGGCCCAGCAGGTGCAGCCCAATGCCGCCCATAGGGCCCTGGCCGGCTTCGAGGCGCACCCCGGCTGGCGCGTGAGCATCATTACCCAGAACGTGGACGACCTGCACGAGCGCGCCGGCTCCTCCGACGTGCTGCACCTGCACGGCATGCTGGGCCAGATGCGCACCGTGGCCGACGAAACCACGATTTACGATTGCCCCGGCGACATCCACCTCGGCGATTTGGGCCCCGACGGCACCCAGCTGCGGCCGCACATCGTGTGGTTTGGCGAGCAGGTGCCCGCCATCGAGGAAGCTGCCGAAACCGTGGCCACCGCCGATGCCCTGCTCGTGGTGGGCACCTCGCTGCAAGTGTACCCCGCCGCCGGGCTGCTGCACTACGCCCCGGCCGCGTGCCCAGTGTTCGTCATCGACCCGCACCAGCCGCCCGCGGGCCGGCGCGGCGTGCGCTACGTGGTGGCCCCGGCCAGCACCGGCGTGCCCGAGGTGCTGGCCGAGCTGGGGGCCCCGTAGCGGCTTTTTGGCGGGCATGGCTGGGGTTGCCCGGCCCGCGCTACCTTTGCCCGCTTCTACTCACCCAATTTTTTGCCTGTGGAGTTTCCGCTTTGCAAACTGGCCGTCATCGACATCGGCTCCAACGCCGTCCGGTGCCAGATTTCGGCCGTGTTGAACTACGAGGGCAAGTTCCGGCTCAAGCGCGTCGAGTACGTGCGCTACCCCATGCGGCTCGGCGAGGACGTGTTTGCCACGGGCCAGATTTCGCCCCGCAAGGAGGAGAAATTCGTCAAGTTCCTGCACTCGCTTAAGCTGCTGATGGAGGTGCACGAAGTGGCCCACCACCTCATCTGCGCCACTTCGGCCATGCGCGGTGCCACCAACGGCGCGGCCATCGCCGCCCGCGTGCAGCAGGAGCTGGGCCTGCACATCCAAGTAATTGACGGCCAAGCTGAAGCCTTCTACATCAACCGCGTCATCGAGCACCTGCTGGAAGATAACAAGCACTACCTGCACATCGATGTGGGCGGCGGCAGTACCGAATTCAATGTGTACCACGACCGCCGCAAGGTGGCCGCGCAGTCGTTCGAAATCGGCTCCATCCGCCGCATGCAGCAAGAGGAAAGCGGGGGCCCCAGCACCGACGCCCAGGACGACCTCTGGGCCCGCATGGAGGCCTGGGTGCGCGAAAACGCCCGCCGCTACCACGTCACCCGCGCCATCGGCACGGGCGGCAACATCAACAAGCTCTACACCATGTCGCCGGCCGCGCCCAACAAGGCCGTGGCCCGCCGCAGCCTCGAAACCCTGCTCGCCCGCCTCGCCAGCCTTAGCATGGAGGAGCGCGTGAACGTGGCCATGCTCAACCCCGACCGCGCCGACGTCATCGTGCCCGCCGGCCACATCTACCTCGCGGCCATGCACTGGGCCAATGTGAGCAGCATGATCGTGCCCGACATTGGCCTGAAAGACGGCATGCTCCAGGCCCTGTTTGAAGAGCATTTCGACGAAATCAGCCCCACCAGCGGCCACCCCGCCCACCCGCCCGTGCCCGACGTGCGCAACCAGCCCGCTGGCATGGAGTAGCCGAAAGTAGGGGCCCCAGGATGCTGGGGCCCCTACTTATGGCTACTCCAGCCCGGCTTGCACGGCCTCGGCTGCGGTATCCACGCCGGCCAGGTTTTCCTCGTCGCCCAGGCCTTCGCCAAAGGTCGAGTCGGGGCCCTGGGCTGCGGCTTGGGCGGCAACTTCGGCGGCTTCGGTTTCGGCGGCGACCAGGGCGGCGGCGATTTCCAGGCGTCGGGCCGCTTGCTGGGCCAGCAAGTCCAGCAAGCCCTCGGGCGTGGCCAGGGCTAGCTGGGCCTCGTCGCGCTTGTAAAAGTCTTTGTGCACGTTCACCACGGGCTCGCCGGCGGCCGGGCGCTGCCGGATGTAAGCCCCGTCCTCGCGCATTACGTAGCTGTTTTGGTTGTCCAACAAGTTCAGCATCAAGATGCTGATGGCCTCGCGCCGCAGCTGCGGGTTCACGATCAGGAACAGCGCCTCGATGCGCCGGTCGAAGGAGCGCACCATCGCGTCGGCCGAGCCGGCGTACACGCGGGCGTCGCCGCCGTTGTGGAAGTAGAACAACCGCGCGTGCTCCAAGTACTCGCCCACGATGCTGCGCACCTCGATGTTGTCGCTCAGCCCCGGCCGGCCCGGCCGCAAGCAGCAAATGCCCCGCACGATGAACCGGATAGGTACGCCGGCCTTCGCCGCCTTGTAAAACTCATCAATCAACTCCTTGTCTTCCAGCGAGTTCATTTTCATCACGATGCCGCTGGCATGCCCTTTTTTGGCGTGCTTCACCTCCTCGCGCACCAGGTGGATGAGCTGCTGGCGCATGTCCTTGGGGGCCGTGATGAGGTACTCGTAGTCGTCGGGCTGTGAGTGGCCGGTGATGACGTTGAAGAATTCCGACACGTCGTGGCCGTAGGTGTCGTTCGTCGTCAGTAAGCTCAGGTCGGTGTAGAGTCGCGAGGTTTGCTCGTTGTAGTTGCCCGAGCCGATGTGCACGTAGCGCGTCACCTTCTCCCCTTCCTTGCGGATGATCATCAGCAACTTGGTGTGCGTCTTGTACTTGCTCACCCCGTAAATCACGAAGCAGCCAGCCTTCTCCAGCCGGGCCCCCTCGCGGATGTTCTTCTCCTCGTCGAAGCGCGCCTTTACCTCGAACAGCACCGACACGTGCTTGCCATTTTCGGCCGCTTTCAGCAGTGCCGCGCTCACCCGCGACTCGTCGGCGAGCCGGTAAATCGTCTGCTTGATGCCCAGCACCTGCGGGTCTTCGGCGGCCTGCTCCAGCAGGCGCACCATCGGCTCGATGCTGTTGTATGGGTGGTGCAGCAGCACGTCGTGGTGCTTGAGGTACTCAAAGAGGTTGTCCTCGGCCCCGGCGGGCAGGCTCAGGGGCATTACCGGGGCCGGCGACTTGGCCCCCTTACCCCGGAAATTGGGGTGGCGAATGATTTGCCATAGCCCTTTCATGTCGAGCAAGGCACTGATGACGAATATGTTGCCGTTGTCGATGCTCCACCGCTCGCGCAGCACTTCCATTAGCAGCGGCGAGGCATTGGGCTCCACTTCTACGCGCACCACGCGGCCGCGCTTGCGGGTTTTCAGGCCCACCTGGATTTCCTTGATGAAGTCGTTGTCGATGTCGTCGGACTCTTCCAGCGTGAAATCGCCATTGCGCGTGATGCGCATCAGGTCGGCCGACAGAATTTCGACGTTGCGGAAGAGCCGCGGCAGGTACTCGCGCACAATTTCCTCAATAGGTACGAAAATAACCCGGTCTTTGCGCTGCAGTTCAAAAAAGCGCGTCAGGTTCTGCGGAATCTGCACGAAGGTGATGCGCTCCTGGCCTTTTTCGGCTTCCCCGCCCAGGCCCAGGGCCCCCGGGTTGCTGGCCCGCGTCACCACCCCAAAAATGAGCATCTGGTTCATTATCAGTGGGAAGCCGTGGTAGGCGTCGTACACCATCGGCGTGAGCAGCGGAAACACCGTGTTTTTGAAGAAGCCATCGGCCTTGCGGCCCTCTATCTCCGTCAAGTCGCTCACCTTCAAAATATTGAAGCCGTTTTTTTCAAACACCGGCTTCAGTTCGTTCACGTATGTCAGGCTCTGGTCGTTGACGAAGCGGTGGGCAAAATCGAGCAGCTTGCGCCGAAACGGTAGCTCCCGCAGCCCCGAGTAGTCCACCCGCTCCTTGCCGTAGTCGAGGTAATTGTAGAGCGAACCCACCCGAATCATGAAAAACTCGTCGAGGTTGGAGCTGGTGATGGCCAAGAACTTAAGCCGATCAAACAGGCTCTTGCCCGTGTCCTGGGCCTGGTCGAGCACCCGGTAGTTGAATCGCATCCAGCTCAGGTCGCGGCTGATGTACTTGCTCTTGCGGATAAGGTCGGCGGACTTGAACAGTTTCATAAGATGACAGGATTGGCGCGAATGGGGCCCCGGGGCGGCACTGGGCAGTAAAATAACAACCGCCCGCGCACCCGCCCGGGCCGGGGCCCCAAATAAAAATAGGGCCCCGGCCGAAAATGACGCGCTTTGACGCGGTAGCGCACCACCTTTGGGCCCACTACCCCCCCTCGCCATGCAGCAGCCCACCTCCTCCGCCCCGACCACCCACGCGCTGGCCAACACCCTGCTCACGGAGTGGGAGCAGCAGCCGAGCAGTGCTTTTGCCCCCGCCGACCCGGCCGCACGGCTGCGCACCCTGGCCCAGCTGGTACCGCTGTGCGCGTGCCTATTAGTGGTTGAGGACGTGAACGTGGAAGCCGACGATATCCGTACCACTTTGGCCGGCGCCACCAGCTTCGGTGTTGCCACCGCCACTGCCAACGGCCCGGGCCGGGCAGCCCAGCTGGTGGCAGCCATTCGGTTTCATCACCACGGCCTCGCTCCTACCAGCCCAGCCCGCCGCATTTTGCTCAGCATCACGTCCCGCCTGGATGCCCCACTGGACATGGACGAACTAACCTTCGTCATCGAAACCGTGCGGGATATGGTAGGCGAAGACACCGAAATGATTTTCGGCCACGGCGAATATGACGAACCGGCGGGCCCCGAGTTGCAGCTGTGCGTCTTAGTCGGTTATGGGGCCCCGGCGCTCGCAGCTGCGGCACCACGCCCCAGCATTCCCACCCCACCTCCGGGCCCCGATGGGCGCGACGCGGCCTTTGCCGAAGCCGCACGCCTGCTGGTGCAGCGCCAAAAAGCCAGCAGCGGGCTCCTCCAGCGCGAACTAAAGCTGGGCTACAACCGGGCCCATCGCGTCGTGCACCAGTTGCAGCAAGCCGGTATCATCAGCACTTCGGCAGCGGGCCAATCGGCCACGGTCCTTATTGCTGACGAAGCGCACTTGGCGGAGCACCTGGCGCGGCTACCCAACACTACCCATATAAACCCATACGCCAATTAAAGCTCACGCCCCTAAAAGCCAGGCTCCCCCCAGCCGAGTTCGCCGCCTACGAAGCCAAGCAAGCTGGGGCCCCTACTGTTGCTCCAACAGCTCTCCGCAGCACACCCGCGGGGAATGGACGCGGCGCAGGAAAAAGCCTGGTTTCGCCGCACTATCTCCGTCGCCACCCAGCACCGCAGCCAAGGCACAAATTAGCGGGAATTGCTAACCGCCGGCCACGGGGCCCTGGCCAAATGCACGGTGCGCTACACCAAACAGTCCATTAAATTTGATAATTGGGCAGCTTGGTGGATACGGCAGGGAATCGCAAGGACTCTACCAGGAAACGTGGTTTTGGGTTAATTAACGGCAGTTTTCAGAATGCTCGGCAGACACCAGCGACTACTCGATGCGCTGGAGCTGCAAGAGTTTCTGCGGCTGCCGCGGGTGCTGGGGCCCAAAACACCTACCCAATAGATAGCTGCGAGAAGCTGGTAATGAGCATTATATAACTAAAGCTTGCGCATAAAAAACGCCGCCCGAACCCGGGCGGCGTTTCTCAATTCAGTTATAAAACGGCCTTAAAACTGGCAAATCGCTCCCAAAGTCCGACCAATTCGGGGAATTAGACAAAGCCGTGGTTTAGACGTCAACCTTGGCGTACTTGGCATTTTGCTCTATGAACTCGCGCCGGGGGGCCACTTCGTCGCCCATCAGCATTGAGAACAGGTGGTCGGCTTCCACAGCCGAATCCACGGTTACCTGCTTCAGCGAGCGGGTGTCGGGCTGCATGGTAGTCTGCCAGAGCTGTTCGGCGTTCATCTCGCCGAGGCCCTTGTAGCGCTGCACGTTCACCGTTTCGGGCTTGCCGCGGCCGAGCTCTTCCTGCGCTTTCTGACGCTCTTCTTCGGTCCAGCAGTAGCGCTCTTCCTTGCCGCGCTTCACGAGGTAAAATGGCGGCTGAGCAATGTAGATGTAGCCACTGTCGACCAGGGCCCGCATGTAGCGAAAGAAGAACGTAAGAATCAGGGTGCGGATGTGGGAGCCGTCCACGTCGGCGTCCGTCATGATGATGACCTTGTGGTAGCGCAGCTTGGCCAGGTTCAGGGCCTTGGCGTCGGCCTCAATGCCCTTCTCCGGGTCGGCGGGCGTACCGAAGGTCACGCCCAGGGCCGTAATCATGTTCCGGATTTCCTCGTTTTCCAGGATGCGGTGCTCCTGGGCCTTCTCCACGTTCAAAATTTTGCCGCGCAGCGGCAGGATGGCCTGAAATGCCCGGTTGCGGCCCTGCTTGGCGGTGCCGCCGGCCGAGTCACCTTCCACCAGGTACAGCTCGCAGATTTCCGGGTCCGATTCCGAGCAGTCGGCCAGCTTGCCGGGCAGCGAGTTCGAGCCGAGCACGGTTTTGCGCTGCACCATTTCGCGGGCCTTACGGGCGGCAATACGGGCCTTAGCAGCCAAGATCACCTTCTCCACGATGATGCCCGCCTCGCGGGGATTTTCCTCCAGGTACTGCTGGAGGATTTCGCCCACCACGGTGTTCACCGCGCCGCTCACGTCAGAGTTGCCGAGCTTGGTTTTGGTCTGGCCCTCAAACTGCGGCTCCTGCACCTTCACCGAGATAACGGCCGTAAGTCCCTCGCGGAAGTCTTCGCCCGAAATCTCCACCTTGGCTTTCTCGAGCTTGCCCGACTTGTCGGCGTAGTTCTTGAGCGTGCGTGTGAGCGCGGCACGGAAGCCGGCCACATGCGTGCCGCCCTCGATGGTGTTAATGTTGTTGACGTAGGAGTAGATGTGCTCCTGGTAGTCGGAGTTATACTGCAAGGCCACTTCCACCGGTGTGCCGCCCTTCTCGCTCACCACGTGGATGGGCTGGGGCATGAGTACCGTGCGGGCGCTGTCGAGGTACTGCACGAACTCGCTGAGGCCCCCCACCGAGAAGAACTCCTCGTAGCGGAAGCCGGTATTGTCAGCATTCTGCTCGCGGCGGTCCGTAAGGGTGATGCGGATACCTTTATTGAGGTACGAGAGCTCGCGCAGGCGGGTGGCGATGGTGTCGTACTTGTAAACGGTTTCGGTGAAGATGCTGTCGTCGGGCAGGAAATCTACCTGCGTGCCGTGCTCGTCGGTATCGCCGATTTGCTTTACGGCGTACTGGGGCACGCCAATTTTGTAGTCCTGCTCGTAGATGTGGCCCTTGCGGCGCACGGTCACTTTCAGGTCGGTGCTCAGCGCATTCACGCAGCTCACGCCCACGCCGTGCAGGCCCCCGGATACTTTGTAGGAATCTTTATCAAACTTGCCGCCGGCGTGCAGCACGGTCATCACCACTTCGAGGGCCGAACGGCCTTCTTTGGCGTGAAAATCGACGGGAATGCCGCGCCCGTTGTCGCGCACGGTCACGGAGTTGTTTTCGTTGATGGTAACCTCAATACGGTCGCAGTGGCCGGCCAGGGCCTCGTCGATGGAATTGTCGACTACCTCCCACACCAAGTGGTGCAGGCCTTTGATGCCCGTATCGCCGATGTACATGCTGGGGCGCTTGCGCACGGCCTCCAGTCCTTCCAGCACCTGAATGCTATCGGCCGAATACTCGGCGGGGGCTTTCTTTTCTGCTATTTCGCTCATGCAAAAGGGGATTAAAGTGGCCGTAAAAATCAGCCACTAAGAGAACAACCAAAAGTACCTTTTTTATTCCATTTGGCCTACTTTTTAGCCAGATTTCCTGGACCACAAAAAAGCCCTTCCCAGGGCTGGAAAGGGCTTTTTTTAGGACCTCCGAGCCAGCTAAAAAGCCGGCTTGAAAAGTGGCCCCGTTTGGATTCGAACCAAAGACCGGCTGCTTAGAAGGCAGCTGCTCTATCCAGCTGAGCTACGGGGTCGAAACCGGGGCAACTATGTCGGGGTGGCAGGATTCGAACCTACGACCTTCTGCTCCCAAAGCAGACGCGATACCGGGCTACGCTACACCCCGAAAAACTTCCCATAGAGCCGATGGCTGGGGCCCTATGATGGCACAAAGGTACGCCAGAAACCGGGATGCGCAACCCGGATGGCCCACTTTTCCTACCGGGGCCCTGCCTCGCTATTTATACGGATGTGGGTGTTATAACTACTGGTTTTAAGCCAAACGATTGGATAGCAAGGCGCCAGCGCCGTAGTGATAGCCGAGTTCTTTCTTTCTCTAATCTACCCTTTTTATGTCCTCTTTTCCCCCTTCCCGTCCCGCGGCGCCCGAAACGGATACCCCGGACCTGCTGGCGCCTGTGGCCCGGCGTTCCTTTTTGCGTTATTCCAGCGCCGGTCTGGCGCTGGGCGGCTTGTACTTGGCCGGTTGCTCTAAAGATGACACCACGGGGCCTAGTGGTGGCAACGGCGCCCTCATTGACGTGGGCACGGGCGACATCGGCATTTTGAACTATGCCTACGCGCTGGAGCAACTCGAAGCCGCATTTTACACCCAAGTGGTGGCCGGGGCGTACTACGCCGGCGCCTCGGCTGCAGAGAAAGCCATTTTTTCAGATTTGCGGGACCACGAAGTCATTCACCGCGACTTTTTCAAGGCAGCCATCACTACCGGCCGCATCACCGATGCTTTAGTGCCCGATTTCTCCAATATCGACTTCGCGCAGCGGACCACCACTTCCGGTAAGTTGGGCGTGTTGAACGCAGCCATGGCGTTTGAAGACCTAGGGGTGGCCGCTTACAACGGAGCTGGCCGCTTCATTACCAGCGCGGCCTACCTCACGTTGGCTGGTAAAATTGTGTCGGTGGAAGCCCGCCACGCAGCGGTTATTCGGGAGCTGATGGCCACCAACACCTTCGTGGGCAACGACGTGGTGAATTTGGATTCGAGTTCTACCAACAACGGGGCCCCCGGCGCCTCGGGCGCGGTAACGGGCACAGGTTTGGAGCGCTCGAAGCGCCCGCAGGTAGTGCTGGCCACAGCCAACAACTTCCTGATGGCCGGCTCGAAATTGAGTGCTACCAACTTCGCGAACTAGCATAGGCCATTAGCACTTCCCTTCTCTTCATCTCGTATCGCACCCCTATCATGGATTTATTTCAAATTATTGACGACATCGCCAAGGTTGACCCCGAGGTGTACGACCGGTTCGACGCCCGCCGCGCTGTGTTCCGCAACTTCTTAGGCTTTGGCAAAAAAGTGACGGCAGCGGCCGTTCCATTGGCCGTCAGCACTTTGTTTACCAAAGCGTACGGCCAAACCGCAACCCTTGATGCGACTGTGGTGGCTACCCTCAACCTAGCGTTGCAACTGGAGTACTTGGAGTACTATTACTACGACACGGCTATAAACTCACCGGGTTTGCTTAATGCAGAACAGACTACTGCATTCAACACCATTCGCAACGACGAGCGACTGCACATCAACACGTTGCGTGGTGTACTCGGCACGCAGGCGATAGCCGACCCCACCCGGGCGGGCTATGACTACACGACTTCGCAGAATAAAACCCGCTCGCCGCTAGTACCAGCCTTTGCCGCATTAGGTGGCACTACTTCGCCTACTACTGGCACGTTTACAGACAACACCACCTTCCTACTGGTGGCCCAGAACTTTGTGGACACCGGTGTGCGCGCCTATAAAGGTGGCGCAGCCAACCTCATCAATCAGAAGGACATCCTAGAGGCAGCCCTCAACATCCACTCCGTGGAAGCCCGGCACTCTTCGCGCATCCGCTCGTTCCGGCGCGGCGGCATTCAGAGCGCTACGGCCCCCAAAAGCTGGATTACCCCCGATGAAACGCCCGGTGCCCTGTTGCCCAACAACGGCGTGGCCGGCTCGCCCAGCCAGGTAAGCCCCTACGCGGCTGGCGCCGACGCCAC
Organism: Hymenobacter nivis; assembly: GCF_006439025.1. GTDB lineage: Bacteria > Bacteroidota > Bacteroidia > Cytophagales > Hymenobacteraceae > Hymenobacter > Hymenobacter nivis_A. Next base: position 15,501 of record NZ_RCYZ01000004.1, on the reverse strand, counting down.
CATGTTCCCGGCTGAGAATAATACCACTCAGGCCACTGCTAACGTCCAATCGTTGGTTCCCAGCGGCGGTTCGGCTACGGCTGGCGCTGAGGCCTTCGACGAACCCCTAGACGCGGCCACAGTGAAGGCCATTGCTAAGAACTTCGCAGCTAACCCCGCAGCGCTGTTCAACTAAGATTTTCGCTGCTCAATAATTAAGAGCCCTGCCGGTTGGCGGGGCTTTTTTTGTCTCCTAGCAGACCCCTGTTAGGCAAAAATTAAGCAAAAAACCCCGCCTGCAAGGTGCAAGCGGGGTTTTCGTGGAGAGAGGGGGATTCGAACCCCCGGTAACCTTTAGAGCTACGGCAGTTTAGCAAACTACTGGTTTCAGCCACTCACCCATCTCTCCAATTGGCTGGCCGCTTCTCGTCCGAAGCGGGTGCAAATATACGGAGCCGGCTGAAAAACCCGCGTTGCGGGACCAAAAAAATTATCTTTGTTTTCTACCTGGCCCCGGCCCGGGGCCCCGCCCACCGCCTATTCCCTTCACTGCAAATTGCTTACCTGGGCCTACCCTGATTTTGGCTTGCCGCTGGCGGCGGCTGTGCTGGCCCTGCTGCTGGCGCTGACCTACGTGCTGCGCACCGGCCGCCTGGCGCGGGCCCTGGGGCAGCGCGCCGGCCGCCTGGCCTGGAAGCTGCCGCTGCGCCTACTGGCCGGGGCCCTGCTGCTGGTGGCTTGGCTGGGTCCCGCGCGCGGCCTGAGCCCGCAGCCGGTGCGCACGGCCGGCAAAGACCTGTGGCTGGTGGTGGACGTGTCGCGCTCGATGGACGCGCCCGACGTGGCCCCCACCCGCCTGCTCCGCGCCCAAGCCGAACTGCAAACCCTGGTGCAGCGCTTCCCGGCCGACCGCTTGGGGCTGGTGGTGTTCAGCGGCGAAGCGGCCGTGCAGTGCCCCCTCACCTACGACCAGGAGGCCGTGCAAACCTTTCTCAATACGCTCAGCACGCGCTTGCTACCGCCGGGGCCCACTACCCTGCGCGCGCCGCTGGAACTGGTGCTGGGCCGGCTGGCCCCGGCCGGCACGGCCGCGGGCCCCACGGGCCGGGCTACGGCCGTGGTGGTGGTGAGCGACGGCGAAGACTTCGGCGAAAACCTGGAGCCCACCCTGCGCGCGCTGGCCCGTAGCGGGGCCCGGGTGTTTGCCGTGGGCGTGGGCACAGCAGCGGGGGCCCGGCTGCCGCTGCCTGGGGGCCGGCTGGTGCGCGACGCGGTGGGCCGCCCCGTGCTCAGCCGCCTGCGCGAGGCCCCACTGCTGCAGCTAGCGGCCCAAACCGGCGGCCAGTACGTGCCTCTGAACGACCGCCAGAACGGCTTCACGGCCCTACTAGCCGACCTGCGCGCCATGCAGGGCACCACCGAGCAGGTGCGCACCGTAGCCGTGGCCGACAACCAGTACCGCCTGCCGCTGGCTCTGGCCCTGGGGCTGCTGGCCCTCGACGTGGCTTTGACCGTGGTGGTCATCCGGCCTTGAGCTGGGGCCCCGCCGGGCCAGAACTTCCGTTATTTGGGGCCCCGGGGCAGACGGGGCCCTTTTCCTTTAGCGTATGTGGAAGCCGTTGCTGTTGCTGCTCTTGTTGTTAGCCCCGCCCACGTGGCGGGGGCTGACGTGGGTACGCGACCGCAATGCCGCCGCCGCTCGCGGCCGGACCGCCTATGCCCGCGGCGATGACGAAACCGCCGCCCTGGCGTTTGCAGCGGCGGCCGCCGCGCGCCCGGGGGCCCCAAACGCGGATGCGGCCGCGCTGCTGCTCAACCTGGGCCATGCCCAGCGCCGAGCGGGCCAGCTGGCCGCCGCCCGCGCCACCTACGGCCAATTGCTCGACCCCGCCGTGCCACCGGCCCTGGGTAGCGTGGCCCGGCAGCAACTGGCGGTACTAGCCACCGACGCCAGCGAAACTGCACCCGCCCTGGGCCTGCTGCGTCAGGCCCTACGCCTTGACCCTACCAACGCCGCCGCCCGCTACGACTATGAGGTGCTAAGCGCCTACCTAGCCCGGCACCGCGCCACGCCGCGCCTAGCAGCCCCCACGCCGCCAGGGCCCTCGCCAGCCAAAGCTACCGGCTCAAAAAAGCCGGCGCCTACCCCGCCGGCTGCCAACCAGCCCACCGCGGGCACTAAGGCCGGCACCGACCGCGCCGGCCAGGTGCCCGACCTCAACCAGCCCGCCCCTGCAGCCCCGAGCAACCCTCAAAAGCGGCCCGACGCCACCGGTCAGCCCGACCGAACTCAGGCCAGTGCGGCCCCCGGCGCGGCGGCCAGCGGTCGGCGCGCGCCCAAGGCGGGTGGGGCCGACGCACCCGTGCCCACCGGCGGGCAGCCCGGCACGGCCCGCGGCTTCGACGAAAGCGCGGGCGGCGCAGGTACTGGCGGCCGCAGCCGCGGTGCGGGGGCCGAAGCCGCCCGCGCCACCGATGCCCAGATCCAAACCCAGCGCGAGCGCCTCCAGGCCATGGACTTGTCGCCGGCCCAGGCCCAACAGCTGCTCGATGCGCTCAAGGCCCAGGAGCAGCAGTACCTGCAGCAGGTGCCGCGCCGCCGCGCCGGGGCCCCCGCCCGCCGCGGCCAGCCCACGTGGTGAGGGCCCCGGGCGTACTTTTGGGGCCGGTTACTATTGCTTCATTCCCACCCACGTTTCGTTAAAGTCATGCAAATCAAGGAAGTTGTTATTGTGTCGGCGGTGCGCACCCCGATTGGCTCGTTTGGCGGGGCCCTGGCCTCGGTGTCGGCCACCGAGCTGGGGGCCATTGCGTTGAAGGGGGCCCTGGAAAAGGCCGGCGTGGACCCGTCGGAGGTGCAGCAGGTGATCATGGGCAACGTCATTTCGGCCAACCTGGGCCAGGCCCCGGCCCGCCAGGCCGCCAAAAAAGCCGGCCTGCCCGACACCGTGGAATGCACCACCGTGAACAAAGTGTGCGCCTCGGGCTCGAAGGCCATCATGTTTGCCGCCCAGGCCATCATGCTGGGGCAGGCCGATTGCATCCTCGCCGGCGGCATGGAAAGCATGAGCAACGTGCCCTACTACCTCGACAAGGCCCGCTTTGGCGCCAAGTACGGCAACGGCCAAATGATTGACGGCCTGATGAAAGACGGCCTCTGGGACCCCTACCACGACTACGCCATGGGCAACGCCGCCGACGCCACGGCCAAGCACTACGGCATCACCCGCGAGCAGCAGGACGAATTTGCCCGCGAGAGCTACACCCGCAGCGCCAACGCCGCCAAGGCCGGCAAGAAGAAGGACGAAATTGTGCCCGTTACCGTCGAAAGCCGCGGCAAAACCACGGTGGTAGAGGACGACGAGGAGTACACCAAGGTGCAGTTCGAGAAGCTGGCCGGCCTCAAGCCCGCCTTCGGCAAAGAAGGCACCGTGACGGCCGCCAACGCCTCCACCCTGAACGACGGCGCGGCCGCCGTGCTGCTGATGAGCCGCGAAAAGGCCGACGCGCTGGGCGTGAAACCCATTGCCATCGTGCGCGGCTTCGCCGACGCTGAGCAGGCCCCGGAGTGGTTCACCACCTCGCCCGCGCTGGCCATTCCGAAGGCTTTGAAGCACGCTGGCCTCGACGCCCAGGACGTGGACTTCTACGAAATAAACGAGGCGTTTTCGGTCGTGTCGCTGGCCAACAACCAGCTGCTCAAGCTCGAAGGCACCAAGGTGAACGTGTACGGCGGCGCCGTGAGCCTGGGCCACCCGCTGGGGGCCTCGGGGGCGCGCATCGTGACGACGCTGCTGAACGTGATGCGCAACGAGGGCGGCAAAATCGGCGTCACGGGCATTTGCAACGGCGGCGGCGGTGCTTCGGCCATCGTGCTGGAGGCCGTGTAGCCCCCGGCCCCGTTTTTGACTACGCCAACGGCCGCGCACTATTGCGCGGCCGTTTTGCGTTCTTGCGGCTTATGAAATACTTGGTTTTCTTGTTTGCCCTGCTTACCCTGCCCGCCCACGCCCAAAAAGCCAAGCGGTTCGTGACCTACTACGACTCCACCAAAACCGCTAAGCGCGAGGTGTACACCGCCTTGGTGGCCGGCGACACGCTGCCCCAGGGCACCTACCGCCGCTACTACCGCAGCGGCCAGCTGGAGCAGCAAACCAGCTTCCGCGAGGGCAAGCGCGACTCGGCCTACGTCGAGTTTCACCCCAGCGGGGCCCGGCGCCTCGAAACCACCTACCGCGCCGGCGTGCGCCAGGGCCCCTTCAAAACCTACTACGCCAACGGCAAGGTGGCCCAGGAAGGCAATTTTGACAACGACGAGCCCAGCGGCGAGCTCACCTACTACCACCCCACCGGCGAGGTGAAGCTGAAAACCATGCTCGCCAAGGGCCAGCCCAACGGCACGCTGCGCCAGCTCTACGCCGACGGCAAGCCCCAGGCCGACCTCACCTACAAGGACGGCCAGCCCGAAGGCGCCGTGAAGTTTTACTACGCCAACGGCCAGGTGCAGAGCGAAGGCACCCTGCACCGCGGCCTGCTGGCGGGGCCCTACAAAACGTACTACCCCACCGGCCAAATTGAAACCGAGGTGCAGGCCGACGCCAGCGGCCGCGGCGGCTACCGCAGCTACTATCCCAGCGGCAAGCTCCAAACCGAGGGCACCTACGCCCCCGCCCCGGTGGTGCAGCGGGCCGTGCGCAACCCCCTGGGCGACGACCTGGCCAAGCGCGTGGCCCCCACCACCAGCGGCACCGCCAACCTCGACGGCCCCGCCACGAGCTACTACGAAAACGGCCAGGTCAAAACCAAGACCACCTACCGCCTCGGCGTCCCCACGGGCCACGCGCAGGAGTTTTCCGAAGCCGGCAAGCTGGAGCTGGAAACCGACTACGCCAACGCTGGGCGCGACCGCAAGGTGACGCGCTACGGCGCCGCGGGGCCCCTGCCCCTGGCCGAGGAAACCTACAAGAACAACCGCCCCGCCGGCACCTGGCGCACGTTTTTCCCCGGCAGCAAGCAGGTGCAGAGCGTGGCCCTGTACAACCCCGCCGGCAAGCTGGCCGGCGAGCAGCTCACCTACTTCGCCGACGGCAAGGTGGCCAGCCGCCTGGTGTACGAGAACGGCTACGCCACCGGGCTGGGCCTGGAGAACTACCCCTCGGGCAAGCTGAAGGCCGAAACCACCTACGCCCACGGCCTGAAGGCGGGCCCCTACCGGCAGCTGCGCGAAGACGGCACACTGGCCGTGCGCGGCGCCTTCCGCAACGGCAAGGAAACTGGCGTGTGGACCTACTTTGGGCCCGACGGCGTGGCCGTGGAAAGCCGCAAAACCTTCCAGAACGGCCTGGAGGTGCCCGCTGGCACCAAGGCTCCGGGCCGGCCCACGCCCCGCAAGAAGTAGCCCTGGGGCACCCAAGGCTGTTTTACCGCTGGACTTTCGGGTCCGGCGGTTTTTTTATGCGCTTTTGGCAAAACCGGTGTAACGAATGCCCGATGTGGCCGGTAACCCCGGTGGGTGCTGCTTGAAACCAGGAAAGTCCGGGGGCCGCAACCTCCAAAAAAGATTCGCTGCCCGGGCAACCGCGGGCCCGGTTGGCGCATCTAGGGCTTCAGGAACAACGCAGCGGCGAATTCCACCAAAATTTTTATTGCTGATTATCAGGGCTTAAGGTTATGATCATCTTAGTTAACGAATATTTAATGCCTTAGTACCTTGCATCACAAAGTACCTAACATACATTTGTTCTGTTGATAGCATAGTAGGTGATGACAACCTAGTACTGTTAGCGTAGGCCAGCCAACCGGCGGGCCCCAAGCCTTCCCGAAAAACCTTTCCTCACCGGTGCCGCTGCTGGCCCCGGCCCTTGCCCCAGCGGAACCGCGGCCGCTGCCCAGCCCCAGGGCCCCGACGCAGCTTAATCGCTCCAACCTCCTCACCATGACCTTCTTGCACACCTTTTGCCAGCCCTTGCGGGGCCTGGCCCTGCTCCTTACGGCCCTGCCCCTGGGCCTCCACGCCCAGCAAGCCGGCCCGGCCCAAGTGAGCGGCAAGCTGGTGGAGGCCGCCAACGGCCAGCCCCTGCCCTTCGCCGACGTGCTGCTGCTGCGCGCCGCCGATTCGACGCTCGTGACGGGGGCCCAAACCGGCCTCGACGGCACCTTTGAGGCCGAGCACTTGGCCCTGGGGCGCTACATTTTGCGGGCCCAGGCCCTGAACTTCAAGCCCGTGCGCCGGGTGTTTGCCCTGTCGGCCGAGGCGCCGGCCCTGGCCCTGGGGGCCCTGAAGCTGGCTGCCAGCACCACCCAGCTGGGCGAGGTGCAGGTGGTGGCCCAAAAGGCGGTGGTGCAGCAGGAGCTGGGCAAAACGGTAATCAACGTGGAGAAAGACCTGAGCAGCGTGGGCGGCACGGCCGTGAACGTGCTCCAGAACGTGCCCTCGGTGGCCGTGGACGCGACCGGCACGGTGAGCATGCGCGGCTCCAGCAACCTCACCATCCTGATCGACGGCAAGCCGGCCGGCACCAGCAACGGGGGCCCCGGCCCACGGCTGGACCAGATTCCGGCCTCGCAGATTGCGCAGGTGGAGGTGATGACTAACCCTTCGGCCAAGTACGACGCCAGCGGCGCGGGCGTCATCAACATCATCACGAAGAAGAACAAGAAAGACGGCTGGAACGGCCAGGCGGCCCTGAACCTAGGCACCCGCGACAAGTACGCCCCCAGCCTGAGCCTGAGCCGCCACCACGGCAATGCCACCTGGAACTTCGGCTACGACGGCAACGACCAGGTGTACCGCACCCGCAACAACAGCTCGCAAACGGCGCTCCTCACCGACGGGGCCACGTCGAGCAGCTTGTTTACAACCCAGGACGGCACCGGCCGCCAGTACCGCCGCAACCACGGCCTGAACCTGGGCCTGACTTACGACCTGCCTAAGGAGCAGACGCTTAGCTTGAGTGTGCAGCCCCATTGGGAGTACCAGCGGGAAACCGACAACCAAGTGCTGACCCAGCAAACGGTGGGCTCGCCCGACGTCATCACCCAGTACGGCGAGCAGCTGGCTACGGTGAAGGTGCAAGTGGTGGAAAGCTCGGCCGACTACCGCCGCACCTGGGAGGCCCACAAGGGCCGCGAATTGACGGCCAACGCCGGCGGGGTAATCATCGGGGCCGATATTCCGGTGAGCCAGGTGCTGACCGGGGGCCCCCGGCCGGCCGGCTTCACACAGGCCCAGCAGGTGAACGCCCAGATTTACTTCGGGCAGGTGGACTTCACCCGGCCTACGGCCGACGGCAAGGGCAAGCTAGAGGCCGGCGTGAAGCTGCAAACCCTGCACAACACGGGCAGCACGGCCATGCGCAAGCCCACCGACGCCGGTGGCGAGTTCCAGCTCGACCCCACCAACTCGTACGACTACGCCTTTACCCAGCTGATGCCCGCCGCCTACGCCACGTTCCAGCGCACGCTGGCCCACGGCTGGAGCGCCCAGGGCGGCCTGCGCACCGAGGCCACGGTGCTGAGCGGCGGCGTGGACAACCGCAATGCTTCGATTGACAAAAGCTACGTCAGCCTCTTTCCCTCGGCCACGGTGGCCAAGGAGCTGGGCAAGGAGCCGGGCCAAAGCCGCCTGCAGTTCAGCTACGCCCGCCGCCTCAACCGGCCCGATTTCATGCAGCAGCTGCCCATCCAGCTCTACCAAGACCCGCGCAACTACCGCCAGGGCAACGCCAACCTGCTCCCCGAGTTCAGCCACAACGTGGAGCTGGGCCACCAGCTGAACCTGCCCGGCGGGGCCAGCATCACCAACACGGTGTTTGCCCGCTTCACCCAGAACGCCATTCGCCGAATCCGCACCATCGACACGGCCGCCACCCGCACCAACAACGTGGGCGTGGTAACCCGCGAAACCTACGACAACGTGGGCACCACCAACAGCTTCGGCCTCGAAACCACTTGGGCCCAGCCCATTACCAAGTGGTGGCGCGTGTCGGCCACCGGCTCGCTCTACTACTCGCAGATTGCCGCCAACGCCCTGAACACCGCCAACCGCGCCGCCCTGGCCGGCACCGCCCGCCTGGCCAACAACTTCACGCCCCGCAAGGGCCTCGACGTGCAGCTCACCGGCGACATCCGCTCCACGGTGCTCACGGCCCAGGGCCGCCAGCTGCCCTCCGGCGGCCTCGACATTGCCCTGCGCCAGCAGCTGTTTCAGGAGCGCGCCGCCCTCACCCTGCGGGTATCCGACGTGCTGAACACCCAGGTGCGCCGCACCGAGCTGGCCACGCCCGAACTGCAAACCAGCCTCTACAACAAGTACGAGACCCGCGTGGCGTGGCTGGGCTTCACCTGGTACATCGGGGCCAGCAAGCCCGGTAAAAAGATTGACAACGGCCCCAGCGGCGGCGGCGGCTTCGGCGGCTAGGGCCCCCGGGCCAACCATTTACCCTTCATTTTCTTCTCCTCTTCACCTCCCCTCCTTTTCACTCCTCCACCTTCTTTCTTCCTGCACCATGAAATTTTCCGCCCTGCTCCTGACCGCCGCGTTGCTCGTTCCCACCGCCGCCACTTTCGCCCAATCGTTTGTAAGCGCCCCGGCGGCGTCGGGGGCCCCGGCCGCCGCTGCGGGCACCGTCGCCTACTTCGGCACGGTGCCGTCGAACAATGCCACCCACGAGCAGTACGCCCGGATGCGCCAGGCCTTTGCCCAGGCCCAGCCCACGGTGGTGTTCTTCGAGAACCCCGACATGGGCACCGACAGCACCGAAGGCGCCACCATCGGCCAGATGGGGCCCGCCGGCTACGCCCGTTTCCTGGCCCAGCAGCAGCACGCGGCCATCCAGCGCCTCGACGATCCCTACGCCGAGTACGCCTACCTCCAAACCAAGCTCGCCCCCGCACCCCTGAAACTGTACTGGCTGCTGCGCCAAACCCAGCGGTTCAGCCAAGCCACCGGGGCCCCCACCGACTTGGTAATGAAGGCCACCAAGGCGTTCATCGCCAGCAGCGCGCACGACCTGGGCGGCTGCCAGCACGTCATCCGCACCGCCGCCGAGCTGCGCACGGCCTACCGCACCTACTGCCCCACGGGCGGCGCGTGGTGGTCGCTGCCCGCCACGGCCTTCGGCGCCGAGCCCACCGGGGGCCCCGCCTTCGTGCTGAGCACCACCCGCGCCTTAAACGAGTACCGCGCCGCGCGCCTGGCCACCCAAGTCGCCGCCGCCGTGCAAGCCGGCCAGCGCGTGCTCGTGGTGATGGACCGCAATTACTTGCCCGCCGCCACCCAGCCCGCCTACGCCGCCCAAACGCAGCTGAGCCGGTAAGCCCCTCGCTTTCCGCTTAGTACAACGCCGCCGTAGGGCCCCGGTACCAAGTGGTGCCGGGGCCCTGCCCGTGTATTGCGGGGCGATTATTACGCTCCCTGCGTTCCACAGCATGGCCGGGGCCCCCAGCGGTCGGGGCCCCCAGCGGCCGGGGCCCCCAGCGGCCGGGGCCCCCAGCGGCCGGGGCCCCCAGCGGTCGGGGCCCCCAGCGGTCGGGGCCCCCAGCGGTCGGGGCCCCGGCCATCCGTTTTTTTCCGCAACGCTGTAATGCCGCGCCCGGCACGGCGATTCGTCGCTTGCATCCTTCCTGTCCTCACCTTCTTTCCTTCACCGGCCATGCTGCCCCGCGCTACTCCCTTCCTCATCGGCCTGCTGGGCCTCTCCGCCCTGGCGGGCCACGCCCAGCAGCTCAACACCGCCAAGCTCGATAGCTTGCTGAATGCCCTGGACGCTAACCATAAGATGATGGGCAGCCTGGCCCTGGCGCACGACGGGCAGGTGGTGTACCGCCGCGCCTTTGGCGAGGCCCGGCTGGCGCCCGGCGCCCCGGCCACGCCCAACACGCGCTACCGCATCGGCTCCATCACGAAGGTGTTCACGGGGGTGATGATTTTCCAGCTCATCGAGGAGAAAAAGCTGACCTTAGAAACGCCGCTGGCCACGTTTTTCCCGCAGGTGCCCGGCGCGGCGGCCATCACCATCGACCAGCTGCTGAGCCACCGCAGCGGCCTGCACAACTTCACCACCGACCCGGCCTTCCCGGCCTTCATGGTCCAGCCCCACACCCAGGCCGAGTTGGTGGCCCTCATCGCCGGGCCCCCGCCCGATTTTGCCCCGGGGGCCAAGTTCGCCTACAGCAACTCCAACTTCGTGCTGCTGGGCTACATCGTCGAGAAGCTCACCAAAATGCCCTACCCGCAGGCCCTGCAAAAGCGCGTGCTGGCCCGGGCCGGCCTAAAAAACACGTTCTACGGCGGCAAAATCAACCCCCAGGCCCAGGAGGCGCTGTCGTACGAATGGGGCCCCGGGGGCTGGAAACTGGCCCCGGAAACCGACATGAGCGTGCCCGCCGGCGCGGGGGCCCTGGTATCGACGCCCACCGACCTCGCCCGCTTTTTTGAGGCGCTCTTTGGCGGCAAGCTGGTGGCCGCCAGCAGCCTGGCCGCCATGCAAACCCTGCGCGACGGCTACGGCCGGGCCCTGTTTGCCACGGCGGTGGGGCCCCAGCAAAGCTTCGGCCACAACGGCCACAACGGCGGCATCGACGGCTTCCGCTCGGCGGCCGGCTACTTCCCCGCCGCGAAGCTGGCCGTGGCCGTGTGCAGCAACGGCGTGGCTGGCTCCTACTCGCCCGACCAGCTGCTGGCCGACGCGGCGCGCAGCTACTTCGGGCAGCCCTTCAAAATTCCCAGCTTCAAAACCTTCACACCCGCCGCCACCGACCTCGACCGCTACCCCGGCACCTACGCCAGCCCCGGGTTCCCGCTGAAAATCACGGTGGTAAAAGCCGGCGCCGGCCTCACGGCCCAGGCCTCCGGCCAGGGGCCCCTGCCGCTCGAAGCCGTGGGGCCCGGCGCGTTCACCTTCGATCCGGCCGGCATCCGCATGGAGTTCGACGCGGCCCAGCCCACCTTCACGCTCACCCAAGGCGGCGCCACCCACGTTTTCGCCAAGGAATAGCCCGGCCGGTGGGGCCCAAAAAAAGGCCAGCGCTTGTGCGCTGGCCTTTTTTTGAATCCAAACGGGGGCGCGTTTAGACGCTTGCCACGTTGCCGTATATCTGCTCTTCGTGCTGGCTGACGTCGAGGCCCAGCGACTCTTCTTCGGCCGACACGCGCAGCGGAATGATGAGGTCGGTGAGCTTGAGCAAGGCCATGGAGCCGACGAAGGCGAAGGCGGATACTAGCACCAGCGCCATGATGTGCACCAGGAACAGGTGCGTGCCCCCGTAGGCCAGGCCATCAACGGCGGCCGCGTTCACGGCTTTGCTGGCGAAAATGCCCGTCATGATCATGCCCACCATGCCGCCGATGCCGTGGCAAGGGAACACGTCCAGCGTGTCGTCGATGCGCGACTTGGAGCGCATGTGGGCAAAGAAGTTGCTGGTCATGCCGGCCACGATGCCGATGAAAATGCTCACCGGCACCGTGACGAAGCCCGACGCGGGCGTGATGGCCACCAGGCCCACCACGGCCCCGATGCAGAAGCCCAGGGCGGAGAGCTTGCGGCCCCGCGCCACGTCGAACAGAATCCAGGCGAGGCCGGCGGCAGCGGCGGCCACGTTGGTGGTGGCAAAGGCACTTACGGCCAGCGGGTTGGCCCCCACGGCCGAGCCGGCGTTGAAGCCAAACCAGCCGAACCACAGCAGGCCCGTGCCCAGCAGCACAAACGGAATGTTGGCCGGGGGCAGCACCGCCTCGGTGCCGTAGCTCTTGCGGGGCTTGAGGTAAATGGCCGAGGCCAGCGCCGCCCAGCCCGCCGACATGTGCACCACGGTGCCGCCGGCAAAATCGAGCACGCCCAGCTTAAACAGGAAGCCGTCGGGGTGCCAGGTCCAGTGGGCCAGCGGCGTGTACACGAGCAGGCTGAAGAGCACGATGAACAGCACGTAGGACTTAAAGTTGATGCGCTCGGCAAACGAGCCCGTGATGAGGGCCGGCGTGATGATGGCAAACTTCATTTGGAAGAACGCGAACAGGGCCAGCGGAATGGTGGCCGCCAGCGACCAGGGCTTGCCGTCGAGCACATCCTTAAACATGAAGAAGGTGCGCGGGTCACCGATGAAGCCGCCGATGGAGTGGCCAAACGCCAGGCTGAAGCCCACCACAACCCACAGCAGGCTGACGATGCCCATGGCCACAAAGCTCTGCAACATGGTCGAAATCACGTTCTTCGAGTTCACCATGCCGCCGTAGAAAAAGGCCAGGCCGGGCGTCATGAACAGCACCAGCGCCGTGGCGCAGAGCATCCAGGCCGTGTCGCCGGTATCGATGCCCTCGGTGACGATTTTGGTAGGAATGGCCGGCAGGAAAGTGGCCAGCAGCCCCAGCGCCAAGAGCAGGACCAGGGGAACGTAGTTGGGTTTTTGCATGGGTTGGTCGGTTGAGTAAGTATTATGACAGTAAGCCTTTTAAATTAGTAGCGGTGGGGCCCTACCAGTCGGCGGCGCGGGCGGCGGGCGGGGCCGGCGGGGGCGCGGGCGCGGCCCGCATGGCCGCCTTCAGCTCGGCCACCAGGCCGTTGATGCCGAGCAGTGCGTCTTGCCGGTGGCTCTGCCACAGCTTCTGCCAGCCGGGGGCCTGGGTGTCTTCCAGGGGCTTGGTTTTGCCGGTGGGCACGAAGTGGTAGGCGTGGTCTTCTTGGTAGTATTCAAACACGAAGCCACTGAACTGCAAGCGGTAGCGGCCTTCCTTCACGTCCACCGCCAGCTGGTAGCGCACCTTGCCGTGCAGCTTTTTGCTGAGGTAGCCCCGGTCGTACACGGCCAGGGCGTTGGTGGCCACCAGCCGGCCGGCGGCCGAGTCGGCGGTGGTGAGGGCATAGCCGCGCTGGCGCAGCCAGCCCTTGGCGTGCCCGTACAGGGCCCCCGCGGCCAGCGAATCGGCCGCCACCACGTAGTAAAAACTGACCTTGCCCTGGGCATCGAGTGGCAGGGCCTGGGCCCCGGCCGGCCGGCTGGCCAGCAGCAGGGCCCCGGCTGCCCACAGGCCCCGGCAGCGTATGGCAACGTCCGAACGCATCGCGCAGCAGCTAGTATTTGTAGATAAAGGCCACGCCCAGCGTCGTTTGCCGGTCGGTGCCCGCCCCGTTTGAGTTTTCGTAGTAGTTGCCGGGCGTCGCGTCGAACCGCAGTTCGGGCTTCACTTGGAGCTTGCCGGCGGCCAGCGTTACGGGGGTCGTGATGGTCAAGGTGTTAGAGGTAGTGTGCAGGTAGCGCACCCCGTTGTTATCGTTGAAGTGCTCGAGGCGCACGCCCACGCCTAGCACGTCGGTGAAGGCGTAGTTGCTGTAGAGCGCCACCCCGCCCCAGTCGGGCGAGGTGCTGCGGAACAGCGCCGACACCGCGGCGGCCTGCTGGTCGCTGCTGGTGCCGAAGTGATACCAGCCGTAGGCCGCGTTCAGGCCCAGGTAAAACTTGGGCGTGACCTGGTAGGTGGTGGTCAGGTCGAAGAGGTTGCGCTGGTAGTCATCAAAGGAAAAGGGCAGCGTGCCCGCCTTCACCAGCCCCGAGAGGTAAGTGTCGTCGCCGTGCCCGCCCACCCAGTTGAGGTACACCGCCCAGGTAGGCAAGGGCTTAAGGGACAGCTGGGCAATGAGCGACTTCTGCTTGTTGTCGTCGGTCAGGTTGTCCCAGTTGTTCACCACGCCCACCATCAGCGAGGTCTTGTCGCTGAAAGCGTAGGCCGCCTTGAGGCCGATGTGGTAAAAGGGGCCGTTGTTGAAGAGGTTGGAGAGCGAGTAATTGTAGTTGAGCGGCGCGTCGATGACCTCGTAGCCGATGTGCGTGCCGAATTGCCCGATCGTCACGCTGAGCTTGGGCAGGATGCGGTAGGTGAAATAGGCCTGCTTGATGGCCGCCGAGGTGCCGTAGAGCGACGAGAGGTAGGGCGACGCCGGGCGGTAGAGGTTGAAGGCCCCGGTGGTGTTGCCGAAGTTGCCCAGCTCGGCGTTGGGCCCGAAGGTGAGGTCCACCACCAGGTCCGATTTCCGGTTGGAGTAGCTCAGCTTGGCTTGCACCAGGCCCAGGGCGAACTGGTCGGTTAGGCGGTCGAAGGCCCGGCCGGCCAGCTGGTCCACGCCCAGCAGGTTGCCCGATTGGGGCCGGTTGAAGGCCGTGAGGTAGTAGGAGTCGATGTAGCCCGAAACCGTGAGTTTGCCGGTATCGGTCGAGTCGGTTTGGGCCCGGGCCCCTACGCTAACCAGTGCCAGCGCCAATGTGTAAAAGGTTTTCAGCATGAGTAATCCTTTAGGGTGGATGAATGGCGAAACGCAAAGTTTTTGGCGAAAAGCACGCCTAAAACGACTAAACAGCTGGGTTGTAATAATAGGGTCTTTTTACTCAATTATTACCTTTTGTCCACCTCATTCCCTTATATCAAAAGGCCATACTCGATATTTACTTAATCTTTTAGAGCTTACCTCCCTTAAATTTTGGGGTATAATTTAAATATGTTCATTTTTTTCAAAAGTAATGCTGGCCATTACATCTCCAAATCTTTACCCCCATTATTTCCAAACTTTTGATTCGCAATGGGCGAGTTTGCTACCTGCACCTGGCAAAACGCGGCACCTTTGCAGAGCTAAGAGCCGGGCCCCGCAGCCAAGCAGAACGCTACAGAAGCAGGATTGGGGGCCCTAGGCTGGCATAAGTACCCTGTGCAGCAGTACTGACCTAAAAAAATACGGGTCTTACTAGAAAAAAGTAAGCTATTTCGGAGAATGGCCCTATAAATTTGAGGCGGTTTCTTGAAGATGATTTTTATCTTCTTCTTTTAGTCCGCCCGAACCCAGTTTCACTCTCTTTCTTTTGTTATGGCAATTCTTCGTTTCAAAGCCCTCGAACTTGTGGACCTCCGCCAACCGGTGGTGATAAAGCCCGAGAAAGCCCGGCGCTCCGAATCGTTTGGGCAAAACGTGTTCAACCTGGAAGCCATGCGGGCCAACATGTCGGGCGAATACTTTAAGAAGCTGCAAGCCGCCACTAAACAGGGCCTGCCCGTGGAGCACTCGGTGGCCGACGGCGTGGCCTCGGCGATGAAAACCTGGGCCATGGCCAAGGGCGCCACCCACTACACCCACTGGTTCCAGCCCCTGACCGGCGCCACCGCCGAAAAACACGACTCCTTCTTCGACCTCAGCGCCGACGGGAAGGCGATTGAAAACTTCAAAGGTTCGGCGCTGGTGCAGCAGGAGCCCGACGCCTCGTCCTTCCCCAACGGGGGCATCCGCAACACGTTCGAGGCCCGCGGCTACACCGCCTGGGACCCCACCTCCCCGGCCTTCATCCTCGAAACCGCCGGCGCCAAAACCCTGTGCATCCCCACCATCTTCGTCGCCTACACCGGCGAGGCCCTCGACTACAAGGCCCCGCTGCTCAAGTCGCTGGCCGTGCTCGAAAAGGCCGCCCTGGGCGTGTGCCAGTACTTCGACAAGGACGTGGCCCGGGTCCACACCACGCTCGGCATCGAGCAGGAGTACTTCCTCG
>NZ_RCYZ01000003.1 GCF_006439025.1 Hymenobacter nivis | reverse complement strand
AACGTCGTGAGACAGTTCGGTCCCTATCTGTGGTGGGCGTTGGATATTTGACAGGACCTGTCCTTAGTACGAGAGGACCGGGATGGACCAGCCGCTGGTGCGCCGGTTGTACCGCCAGGTGCAGCGCCGGGTAGCTACGCTGGGAGGAGATAAGCGCTGAAAGCATCTAAGTGCGAAACTCACCTGGAGATGAGATATCCCAATTGGAAGGGCCGTGGGAGACGACCACGTGGATAGGCGGCAGGTGAAAAACCAGAAATGGAATAGCCGAGCCGTACTAATGGCCCGAGGGCTTCGCATATTTTCGGTGGCGCGCGCCATGCGTTTCGTTTTTGTCCCTTTACGTCGAGTTATTGAGGGTTGCGTTCTTGCCCACGGGGCAAGGCTTTAGAACACCGCAACCCCCGCCAGCAATGGTGGCTTTAGCCCGGGTGTTCACCTCTTCCCATTCCGAACAGAGTCGTTAAGCCCCGGTGCGCCTATGGTACTGCCTTCACCGGTGGGAGAGTCGGTCGCCGCCAAATTTATTGTCGCCCTTAGGGGTAATTTCCCAAACGCCTGCCGCTTTCACCAGCGGCAGGCGTTTGGCTTTTACACCCTCTCCAACACAGCCAAGGATACACTTTCGTTTTTGTCCCTTTACGTCGAGTTATTGAGGGTTGCGTTCTTGCCCACGGGGCAAGGCTTTAGAACACCGCAACCCCCGCCAGCAATGGTGGCTTTAGCCCGGGTGTTCACCTCTTCCCATTCCGAACAGAGTCGTTAAGCCCCGGTGCGCCTATGGTACTGCCTTCACCGGTGGGAGAGTCGGTCGCCGCCAAATTTATTGTCGCCCTTAGGGGTAATTTCCCAAACGCCTGCCGCTTTCACCAGCGGCAGGCGTTTGGCTTTTACACCCTCTCCAACACAGCCAAGGATACATTGCCCGTGCAATATTTGAGCTACTCGGTAATCTTTTAATATTAAGGATTAGCATTTCACTCATTAAAAACGGGTATTGTAACTTAGGGTATTATTAGACCATTGCTTCATGCGTTTAGAGTATCCTTGGTTTTTGTTAGGATTGGGGGCATTAATTATACCTGTCCTGATTCATCTGTTGCAATTGCGTCGGCCGCAACGGGTTTTATTTACCAATATTGGGTTTATTCAAGCGGTAGATTTAACCACGACTAGGCAGCGAAAGCTGCAGCATTTGTTGCTGTTGCTCAGCAGGGTTCTGTTCCTAGGGTTTTTAGTATTTGCTTTTTGTCAGCCATTTATTATGGCCAGAGGTCCTGCTGCGATGAAAGCTGCTGGGACGGTCGACGTGTTGATTGATAGTTCTCCTAGCATGGGCCGCAATGCAGGAGCAGGAGAGGAGTTGCTTGGCATTGCGATCAAGCAAGCGGGTGCGTTAGGCAAGGTGTATCCTACCGCACAATTTCGATTGGTAAAAGGCGGGGGTACTGCTGTTTCACAGTCTCTGTACAAAGATAAGCTTGCTGATTTGCAGCCAAATAGTAGGGCTGTGCCATTAGATGAACTAAAAATTGTAGAAAATACTAGTGGAGCTAATAACCCAGTATACCTGTTTTCTGACTTTCAACGATCTAACTTTAAGCCTGATTTTTTAAAAGGCCTGGGGTCCACGCGACCTGTGGTACTGGTGCCCGAAGTAGCGGCTAAAGCTGGCAATATCTTCGTGGATAGCGTTTGGTTTGAAGAGGCCTTCTTACGCGAGCGAACCAATATAGGGCTGCATATTCGTTTGAAAAATGGGGGGAGCGAAGCAATTGCTGACTGTTCGGTAAAGGTATTTTTGGGCCCCCAGCAGGCCGCCACCTTTCGGGTGACGGCGGATAGTGGGCAAACGGTGATTTCGGTGGTGCAGGTGCAACTGCCCAACCAGGATTTGGTGCGGGGGCGCATACTAGTAGGGGATGCGCCGGTTGTGTTCGACAATACCTACTATTTCACCGCGCAAGCTGCGAAGAATATTCGCGTGCTGGAAGTAGGATTGGCACCGGCTACCCAAGGAGTATACCGAAATGAGCCGCTGTTTGAATACGCCTTCTCCAGGCCGGAAAATATTAGTTACGAAGTTTTGCGGCGGTCTAATCTGGTCATTATTCAGGAATTACCGACCTTTAATAGCGCATTGCGGGATGCCCTGCGTGCCGTGACGGCGCGGGGGGGGAGCGTGGTGGTGGTACCGACTGGCGCGGTGACTAGCCGCCCGGCGTACCAGCAGCTGTTTCGTGATTTGGGCATTGGTACGGTGGAATGGGAATCGCCGGGGACGCCGCCTGAGCTACGAGAGGTAGCCGCGCCGAGCGCCCAGGAGCCTTTTTTTCGGGATGTGATTGGGGCCCCTACGCGAGCGGTAGCCATGCCCCGGGTGGCGCCGGTATTGCGCTGGGCACGCACGGGTGCGGATATTCTGCGGCTGCGTGACGGTGAGAGCTACTTGGCTGAATTCGGCAGCGGGAAGGGTAAGATTTACGTGTTTTCGGCGCCCTTGGCCGCAGCTTATACTGACTTTATGGGGCACGCGCTTTTTGTTCCGGTGCTGTATAAGATGGCGATGCGCAGCTTCCGCGACGAGCAGCAACTGGCGTACCGCTTGACGCAGGGAGCCATCAGCCTAGCGGTGCCGACGGTGGCGGAGGGCTCTGGTCAAAATGCCGACCAGACACCCTTCCGCCTAGTGCGCGACAGTGCTACGTGGCTACCAGTGCAGCGGATGCAGGGCAGCGCGCTACGGCTGGAAGTGCCGGCCAGCTTAGAGGCCCCTGGGTTCTACCAAGTGCAGCGGGCGGGGCAAACGGTGGCTACGGTGGCGTTCAACATAAGTTCGAAGGAATCGGAGTTGGCTGCCTATTCGGCTGAGGAACTGCGGGAAATGGTGGGGCCCGGCCAACGCAACATTCGGGTGCTTGAGGGCGGGCCCAATGGTGCCGTGGTGGCCCAGTTGCTGGCCGAGCACAGTGGGCAGCCGCTGTGGCGGTATTTCCTCGGCCTGGCGCTGGTGTGCTTGTTGGCCGAGGCGCTGATTATTCGTTTCGGAAGGCCAAAAGTAGGGGCCCCGCGGGCGGTAGTGGCGGCGTAGCTTGCTGCAGAGGCGGCAAAAAACGGGCATGGGGCCGTATCTTGCCGCCCTACTTTTGGCGCATTGCATGACTGATACCCTTACCGGCCCGACGGCGCTGGCCACCGATGCCTGGAAGCCCGTGCGGCAGTTGGCCCTGCGGTTCGGCGGCGGCGTGGGCCTGCTGTGCGGCCTCTGGATTGTGGGCCTGCACCTAACCGGTAACAACGCCTTTGGGCCCAAGCAGTTGCTGGCCGAGCTGTTGGTGCCGTTTGCCGTGGTGGCCAGCCAGTGGGCGCTGCGGCGGCGGGTGCAGCCGGCCAAGCCGGGCCTGGGGCGCGCCCTGGGCGTGGGGGCCCTCACGACGGTGGTGGCGGCTGCGCTGTGCGCGGGCAGCGTGTGGGGCCTGGGGCAAGCGGCAGGCGAGCCAGCCCTGGCCCGGCACCGGGCCGAAATTGCCGAAATAATGCAGACCCAAATGCAGGACGCGACCAAAAAAAGCTCGCCGCTGCAACTCACGCCCAAGCAGCGCGCCGTTATTGCGGGCATCACGGTGAACGATTTGGCCTTGGCTAATTTTCAAACGGTACTGCTACTGGGCCTAGTGTTCAGCCTGCCGGGCGGTATTTTCTTTCGCGAATAATTTCTTCTTTTGCTCATGGAAACGACAACTACCGCACCTGTAACGACTACCGCTGCCGGGCTGCGCTACGGCTTGCTCACGGGTTTTGTGAGCATCATTTTCACGTTTATCTTACTGGCTACGGGCCAGGAGGGCAATAGTGGGCTGGCATTGATAGCATTTATTATCCTGATTGCCGGGATTGTGTTTGCGCACAAGGCGTTCAAGGCCGGCAATGCAGGCTACATGTCGTATGGCCAAGGCCTGGGCATCGGGGTGCTGGTGGGCGGGCTCAACGGCACGCTATCGACGGTGTTTAATTACGTGTACCGCACGTTCATTGACCCCGATATGGTGGCGCGGACGATGGACCAAATGCGGGCCAAGCTGGAACAAGCCGGTAACATGAGCGAAGCGCAAATCGAGCAGATTGTGGGGGCAAGCATGAAGTATTCGACGGGGGCTATCGGGCTGGCAATTGGCGTGGCGAGTGGTTTTCTCCTGGGTCTGGTGTTCTCGCTGATCATCGCGGCCATTACCAAAAAAGCGGAGCCTGAGTTTGAATAAGCCCCTTGCATCCTTCCTGGTGGAGTTGTCCATCGTTATTCCGCTGCTAAACGAGGCCGAATCGTTGCCGGAGCTCACGCGCTGGATTGCGCGGGTGCTGACGGCGCGGGGCCTGAGCTACGAAGTGCTGCTGATTGACGACGGCTCGACGGACGATTCGTGGGCCGTGATTGAGGAACTAGCGGCCCGCGACGCAGCCCTGCGCGGCATCCGCTTCAACCGCAACTACGGCAAGTCGGCGGCCCTGAACGTGGGGTTCCACGCCACGCGGGGGCGCGTGGTGTGCACCATGGACGCCGACTTGCAGGACTCGCCCGAGGAGCTGCCCGAGCTGTACCGTATGATAACGGAGGACAAGTTTGACTTGGTGAGCGGCTGGAAGCAGAAGCGCTACGACCCGCTGTCGAAAACCATTCCCACCAAGCTTTTCAACGGGGCCACGCGCTGGATTTCGGGCATTCCGCTGCACGATTTCAACTGCGGCCTGAAGGCCTACGACCAGCGGGTGGTGAAAAGCATCGAGGTATACGGGGAGATGCACCGCTACATCCCCGTCATCGCCAAGTGGAACGGCTTCCGCAAAATTGGCGAGAAGGTGGTGCAGCACCAGGAGCGCAAGTACGGCGTGACCAAATTTGGCCTGGAGCGCTTCATTTACGGCTTTCTTGACCTGGCCAGCATCACGTTCGTGAGCCGGTTCCGGCGGCGGCCGATGCACTTCTTTGGCACGCTGGGGGCCCTGTCGTTCTTCCTCGGTATGGTGATGACGCTGTGGCTGACGGGCGAAAAAGTGTACCTCTCGTTGCACAACCTGCGGGCCCGCAACGTGACCGACCAACCGCTGTTTTTCCTCTCGCTCACGGCCGTCATCATCGGCGTGATGCTGTTTCTGTCGGGCTTCCTGGCCGAAATGGTGCAGCTCAACGGCTCGCACCGCAACGATTACCTGGTGCGCGACACCATCAAATAACCTTCGGCATGCGCGTGGTCATCATCGGGCCGGCTTACCCGCTACGCGGCGGGCTGGCCACCTACAACGAGCGGCTGGCCCGGGCGTTTCGCGCGGCCGGCGACGAGGTGCGGATTGTCACGTTCTCGCTGCAGTACCCGGACTTCCTGTTTCCGGGCCAAACCCAGTTCAGCACCGAGCCGGGGCCCCCGGACTTGGACATTGAGGTGAGCCTGAACTCGGTGAATCCGCTCTCGTGGTGGGCGGTGGGGCAGCGGCTGCGGCGCGAGCGGCCCGATTTGGTGGTGTTCCGGTTCTGGCTGCCGTTTATGGGGCCCGCGCTGGGCACGGTGGCGCGGTTGGCGCGCGGCAACGGCCACACCCGCGTGGTGGCCATCACCGACAACGTGATTCCGCACGAGAAACGGCCCGGCGATGGGCCCCTAACGCGCTATTTCCTCAGCGCCTGCGACGGCTTCGTGACCATGAGCCGCGCCGTGCTGGCCGATTTGCAGCGGTTGGGCTTCGGCCGCAAGCCGGCGCAGTACCGGCCGCACCCGCTTTACGACAACTTTGGGCCCCCTAAGCCCAAGGCCGAAGCCCTGGCGGCGCTGGGCCTGCCGGCCGACGTAGGGTATCTGCTGTTTTTTGGGTTTATCCGGGCCTACAAGGGGCTCGATGTGCTGCTCGAAGCCTGGGCCGACCCGCGCCTGAGGGCCCTGCCTGTGAAGCTGCTCATTGCCGGCGAGTTCTACGAAGACGCCGCGCCCTACGAGGCGCTGATCAAAAAACACAACTTGGAAAGCCGCATCGTGCGGGCCACCGATTTTATTCCCAACGAGCAAGTGGCGAACTACTTCTGCGCGGCCGATATGGTGGTGCAGCCCTACAAACACGCCACGCAGAGCGGCGTGTCGCAGGTAGCCTACCACTTCGGCCGGCCCATGCTGGTGACCGATGTGGGCGGCCTGGCCGAGCTCATTCCGGACGGCGTGGTGGGCTACGTGGTGCCGCCCACCCCCGGGGCCCTGGCCGACGCGCTGGTGGATTTTTACGCCAACCACCGAGAAGAAGCCTTCGCCGCCGGCGTGCGTCAGGAAGCGAAGAAGTTTTCGTGGGACGAGATGCTGGGGGCCCTAAAAGCGGTGGCTGGGTTGTGAAAACTTCACCGGCCGTACCCGTACCCGAGCCTGCGCGGCGGCGGCATGTATGGATCGCCCTGGCGGCTCTCTACCTCGACACTGAACTGCCAGACGACGAGCTGCGGAGCATTGCCGTTACAATAGCGGACAGCGGATTTAGTTGGGACGAGGTGAAGCAGATAAATTACGACGAGGTAGCCCCGGCCTTGTGGCCCAACCTGCTCAGCGTGGCTGGCGAGTGGGCCAGTTGGGACGAGGAATGGTTGGTGGGGCGCCTCACTGCGCATTATACTGGGGACCAGCACCGGCTGTTGGGTTCCGAACGGCTGTGGCGGCGACAGGTTGACTTCTATACGGCGGACTACCTGGCCCGCATCGCGGCCTTCCTATCCTAGCGGCACGCTTTCGCGCACGGCTTGCAGCACTTTGGCTGCCGGCAAGTCCTCCATGCAGCTGGTGCCGAGCTTGCAGGTGCCGCGGTAGAAGCACACGCACTGCCGGTTGGGCCCCACGAGCTGGCCGCGGCCGTAGAGGTCGAACTCGTGCGGGTTGAAGATGTTGTTCATCAAGATGGTGGGCTTGCCCAAGGCAATGCTGATGTGCATGCCCATGGTGACCTGCGTGACGATGCCCTGCATCTGGTGCATCAGGTTGATGAACTGGGGCAGGGGGAAGGTGCCCAGGTAGGCGGCGCCGGTGGCGGCTTGCAGCTCCAGGTTGCGCGGATGCTCGGCCTCGCCGCCCAGCAGCACGGGCGCGTAGCCACCGGCTTGCAGGCCCTCGATGAGCTCAATCCACTTCTCGGTGCTCCAAAGGCGGGTGGTCCAGCGGTCGCCGCAGCCGGTGTTCAGGCCGATGCGGGGGCCCTGGGCGGCGGGCGGCAGGGCGCTCCAGTCGTAGCCTTTGTCGTCGTGGGTGTCGAACACGTACTCCTCGCCCCGGAAGTCGAAGCCGCACAGCTCGAAGATTTCCTGCACGTAGGGCTTGGTGTTGGCCAGGCTGAGCTGGTCGAACACGCCGGTGAGGAATTTATGGTCGGCCAGCCCATTTACTGGCCACGGCACGCCGTCGTATTCGCGCAGCGTGTAGCCAAACTTGGCGTCGGCCCGCACGTTTAGCAGCAGGGCGCAGGCTTCCTTTTCCTTGTCGAGGTTGATGGCAATATCAAAACGCCGGGCCTGGAGCTGCAAGGCGCTGGCGTAGTCAAACTTCAAAATCTCGTCGACTTCGCGCTGCGGCAAAATGGCCGGCGTGAGCGTGAGCCAGGTAATGAAGCAGCCCGGGTGCTCGGCCCGCAGCCGCCGCAGCAGCGGCGTGGTTCGAATCACGTCGCCAATGGCCCCGAGTTTGATGAGCAATACACGCTTCGTAACCGGCGCGTACACCGGGCACTCGGCGCAGGTGTAGCCGTGCTCTTTGTTGGGCCGGCAGGGCAGGTCGCCGCGGAAATGGCGGCAGTCGGGGCGAACGGAAACGTCGTGGAGAAATTCGGACACGCAGGAAGCAGGGCTAATTAGAAAGCAAAAGTAGCCGGCCCCGCCCATTGCCCCCGCCAAGGCGAGGGAAACGGCGGGGCCGGCAACCTGGCCGGGCCTCGTTTGGAATGGATGGGGCCCCGCAGCGTACGGCTGGGGTAGGGTAGCCGCAGCGCTTTAGGGCATCGGGGGCAGCGGCGGGGTGGGCGTGGGGGCCCCGGGCGCATCGGGGGGAGTGGGCGTGGGGGCCCCGGACGCATCGGGAGGAGCGGGCGCGGGGGCCGCCGGGACACTAAGAGGAGCGGCCGGGGCGGGACAGCCGCGCAGGGCCCAAGTGCCTTTTTCCTTGGGGCACTTATCGTACTTGTTGCTCACTTGGTCGCCGTCTTTGTCCTTCTGCTTGTGCTTGTGCAAGGCCAGCCCCAGGCCCAAATACAGGTCGGCGCCGGTTGTAGTAGTCAGCCCAAAAAGCCCTCCCAAATTATCGGACCCCACGATGAGTGGGCCCAGCCGCAGCATGGCACCCACCTGTAGCTTGCGGTAATTGTTGGCCAGGATGACGGGCAGGGCTACCTCGACGCGGCTGAATTCGACGCGGGGCGTGAGGGCCAGGCTGCTGAGGCTGCGCTGCCCAACGGTGCGGGTAGGCAGCAGGTTCTGAGTCCAGAGCAGCCCGGCGTAGAGGTGGCTGGCCAGGCGATAGTCGGCCGTGAAACGCACCGTGGCCGGCAGGTAGCTCGTGAAGCGGTGGCCTTCTTCACTCAGGCCCACCAGCCGCCGCAGCGTCGGGGCCACGTCGCTGGGGCTGTTGACGTTGTCAAAGTCGTCGCCACTGATGCGTACCGTATTGGTGCCCACCACCGCCGCTTGCTGCACGTACTGTTCGTTGTTGTAGCTGAGGGCCCCCAGGTCTGTGAGGGCCAGGCCCAGGCGCAGGCGGTACTTGTTGCGGGAGGGGTCGGTCCATTCCTGGCCGTCCATGCGGTACTGGTAGCTGTCGCATTCCGGCCGCCACTCGTAGGTGGCGCCCACATCCAGCCCAAAACCCTGCCCGAGGCGTTGGCTGCCGTAGAGCTGGCCCACGCTGAAGCCGGGCTCGTCGTAACGCTTGTAGTCGGTAAAACCGTAGCTCAGGTCGCGGTCGCGCAGTTCCAGAACGTTGTTGTCCAGCACCTGGTAGTCGGTGCCGGCGTTGCGCAGGTAGCCGCCGCCCAGGCCCACCAAGTACTTCACCGTGGCGCCGGCCTTCCAAAAATGGGAGGTGTTGGCCGTGAGGACGCGGGCGTAGGAGAGCGCAAATTCGTGGTAGGCGCCGGTGGTTAGCGTGAAGTTGTTGCCTTCGGAAAGCTGGTTGGCCAAGCCCAGGCCTTCGGCGTCGGCTAGGCCGTACCGGGCAAGCCGGGCCAGGTTTTCGCGCACGTTGCTCACCTGCGCGAAGGCCCGTACCCGGTTGGTGAAAGCCAAGCCCTGGCGCGGTCCCAGCGAGAGCATTAGGGAGGGCAGGCGCAGCTCGCCCACCATGCTGCCGTACTTATTACCGCCGCCGCCCTGCTCGTTCAGGTATTCTTTTCTGAAGGTGCGGGTGCCATTGATAAACTCACGGGCCGGACCGGGCAGGTCGAGCTGGAGGTAATCGTTGTTGAAATTTATGTTGGCGCTCACCACGTTGAGGTAAAACTTCTGGCGCGAGTCGGCCAGCGCGGCAGGGTTGATATAAAGACTGTTCGTGCCGGCGTAGTTGCTATGGGCCAGCCCGGTCCAGTCCTGGGCGCAGGCCGCCGGGGCCCCGGCTAGCCCCAGCAGCCCGGCGGCAATCAGCAAGCGGCCGGGGCCCCGGAAAAAATGCGTAGCGAAGCAAACCATGTGAGTAACCGGCTAGAAGTGAATAATTACTTCGAGCAAAGTTCTCCGGAAGCTAAAAATACTACAATACTTATATGTGGGTATATTTAAACCGTGTAGCCGTAAAATACCGCGGCGGGCGGACGGGGTATAAGCCGTTCCGCCCGCCGGGCTAATCAAATCTAAAACAAGGTGGCCGCCGCTACCGCCCCACGTAGCCCTGCGGCGTGATGGCCCGCAGTTCGGCTTTTACGCCGTCGGCCACGTCCAACTCGTCCACGAAGCGGGCAATGGTGGCGGCCGAAATGGCTTCGCCGGTGCGCGTGAGCTGCTTGAGGGCGTTGTAGGGGTCGGGGTAGTTTTCGCGGCGCAGGATGGTTTGGATGCCCTCGGCCACCACGGCCCAGTTGGCTTCCAGGTCGCGGGCCAGGGCGGCTTCGTCGAGGGCCAGCTTGCCCAGGCCGCGCAGCAGCGAGTTCAGCGCGATGAGCGTGTGGCCCAGCGGCACGCCCAGGTTGCGCAGCACCGTCGAGTCGGTGAGGTCGCGCTGCAACCGAGAAATCGGTAGCTTGGCCGCAAAGTGCTCCAGCAGGGCGTTGGCCACGCCCAGGTTGCCCTCGGCGTTTTCAAAATCGATGGGGTTCACCTTGTGCGGCATCGCCGACGAGCCCACCTCCCCGGCCTTCACCGTCTGGCGGAAGTAGCCCATCGAAATGTACTGCCACACGTCGCGGCACAAGTCTATCAGAATGGTATTCAGCCGCTTAACGCCGTCGCAAAAGGCCGCTAGGTTGTCGTAGGGCTCGATTTGAGTGGTGGGGAAAGTGCGGGTCAGGCCCAGGGTTTCTTCCACAAACTGCTGGGCAAAGCCGTGCCAGTCGGTGTCCGGGTACGCCACAAAGTGCGCGTTGAAGCCGCCCGTGGCCCCGCCGAACTTAGCGGCGTAGGGCACCTGGACCAGCAGCGCCAGCTGCCCTTCTAGCCGGGCCACAAACACCTCCACTTCCTTGCCCAGGCGGGTGGGGGAGGCGGGTTGGCCGTGGGTGCGGGCCAGCATCGGGATGGGGCCCCAGGCAATAGCCAGCGCTGTCAAGTTGCCCGTCACCTTGGCAAACTGGGGCCCCAGCGCGTCGGCCCAAGCGTCCTTTAGGCTGAGCGGGATGGCCGTGTTGTTGACGTCCTGCGAGGTTAAGCCGAAGTGGATGAACTCCAGGGCCCCGCCCAGGCCGAGCTTCGTGAACTCGTCGCGCAGGAAGTACTCCACCGCCTTCACGTCGTGGTTCGTCACGGCCTCGTGGGCCTTGATGGCCTGGGCCTGGGGCTCGCCGAACTCGGCGTAGAGCCGGCGCAGGGCCGGAAACACATCGGCCGACACGCCGCTGAGCTGCGGCAGTGGCAGCTGGGCCAGGGCAATGAAATACTCCACCTCGACCCGTACGCGGTAGCGCATCAGGGCCAGCTCGGAGAAGTAGGGGGCCAGGGCGGCCGTGGTGCGGTGGTAGCGCCCGTCGAGGGGCGAAAGGGCGGTGAGGGGCGAAAGCATGGCGCAAAAGTAGGGCCCCCGGCCGCCGGGGCCCGCACGGTGGGGCCCGAACCCGGGCCGGGGGCCCCGCGTTCTGCCTACCTTTGGCCCCGACTACCCGAACCCTTTTTTCTGCTCTGTGCGCATTTCCCCATCCACCAAACGAATTCTTATCGGCGTGGCGGGCGCTTTCGTGGTGCTGCTGCTGCTGGCGTTCGGCATTTTTCAGTGGAAGCGCCAGCAGCTGCTGGCCTACGCCCTGCGCGAGGTAAAGGCCCGCGTGGAGCGCAAATACCCCGTGACGCTGGCCCTGGGCCCCGCCCAATTCACCGACCTCAACACGGTCGAAATCAAGGGCATGAGCCTGGTGCCCACCGCCAGCCCCGCCGATACGCTGCTCACCGCCCGCCGCCTGCAAGCCAGCCTGAGCGTGCGCTCGCTGTTTGCGGGCCGGCCGGTATTTTCCGATTTGCAGATTCAGCACGCCCGCCTCACGGCCCACAAAACGGCCACCACCAACAATTTCAGCTTTTTGCTGAACAAGAAAAAACAGCCCGCCGTGGCCCCGCGCGACGCCGCCCAGGGCCGCAACTACGGCCTGCTGCTGAACCAGTTGCTCGAAGCCGGCTTCGATAACGTGCCCGGCCAGGCCGACTTCCAGGACTTTGTGGTGCGCTACGACGGGCCCCGCCACCAGGCGCTGCTCACCCTGCCGCGCCTGCAAATTGAGGACGGCGACATCCGCGGGCGCCTCACGGCCACCGTCGATTCGGTGGTGAACGAGTTGGGCATCGACGGCCACGTGGAGGCCGGCGACTACGCCCTCACGGCGCGCGTATTCGGCGTGGGCAGCTCCGTGCAGCTGCCCTACGTGCCGCGCCGCTTCGGGGCCCTGGTGAGCTTCGACACGGTGCTGGTGCGCATGGCGGGCAAGGACTTTGCTGATGATGACACCGGCGGCAAGCTCACGGTGCGCGGCTCGCTGGCGGCCCGCAACTTCAGCCTCTACCAGCCCCGGCTGGGCTCGGAAGACATTGTGGTGCACCGCGGGCAGCTCGATTTTGTGGCCTCGCTGGGCCGCGCCACCATGGCCCTGGAAGAAGGCTCACGCGTGGTGCTCAACCAGTTGGTGTTTCACCCCGAAATTGCCGTGCGCCTCAAGCCCCAGCTGGCCGTGCGCCTGCGCATCGACTCCGACGCGGCCCCCACCAACGCCTTTTTCGCCTCCCTGCCCGAGGGCATGTTCGACGTGGTGGCCGGCACCCAGGGCACGGGCACGCTGGCCTACCACCTCAAAGCCGACGTGGACCTGGCCCACGTCGACAGCCTGCACCTCAACTCGTCGCTGCAAGCCAGCAAGGATTTCCGCATCACCCGCTTCGGGGCCGAAGACCTGGGCAAGCTCAACACCGACTTCGCCTACACCGCCTACAACGACAAGGGCGACTCGCTGCGCACCTTCCCCGTGGGGCCCTCCAACCCCGATTTCACGCGCTACGACGACGTGGCCGGTTACCTGAAATCGGCCATCATGACGGCCGAAGACCCGCGCTTCCTCACCCACCGCGGCTTCATGGAAAAAGCCTTCGTGAACGCCGCCATCCAGGACATCAAGGAGAAGCGCTTTGCCCGCGGCGGCAGCACGCTCAGCATGCAGCTGGTGAAAAACGTGTTCCTGAACCGCCAGAAAACCGTGGGCCGCAAGGCCGAGGAAATGCTGATCGTGTGGCTCATCGAAAACACGCGCCTCGTGAGTAAGCAGCGCATGTTCGAGGTCTACCTCAACATCATCGAGTGGGGCCCCAGCAAGTACCGCTGGCCCAGCGGCAAGCGCGGCGTGTACGGCGTGAAGGAAGCCGCCCTGTTCTACTACGGCAAGCGCCCCAGCGAGCTGAACCTGCCCGAGAGCCTGTACCTGGCCAGCATCATCCCCAAGCCCAAGTTCTACCGCTACTCGTTCAACAGCTACGGCAACCTGCGCTCCAGCACGCGCTACTTCTTCAAACTCATCGCCGACATTATGGTGAACAAGGGCCTGATTTCGGAGAATGACCGCGACAACCTGACCTACGGCGTGAACCTCAACGGCCCGGCCCGCGGCTACATCGTCACGGCCCGCGACACCACCCGCACCGTGTCGCCGGCCGACAGCAGCCAGTTCGAATCCATCAACCTCATCGACCTGCTCAACACCGCCAAGGCCGCCGACGCCACCCCCGCAGCGGGCACGGCCCCGGCCGAGGCGCCTAAATAGGGCCCCAAGCAGGGCCCCGGACCTCCAACCAAAAGGCCGCCTTGCGCATTGCAGGGCGGCCTTTTGGTTTTCAACCAGTGCGGGCGGTGCACGTTGGGCGTTGGCTCAAACTGCTTCTAAGCCGCCCGGGCCCGGCGCCAGCTGGGGCCCCGCGGGCTTGGGCGCGGGGCGCAGCCAGCTGCTGATTTTCATTTGGAGCACGCCGAAAAAGGCTTCCTTCACGATGCCTTTCGACATTTTGGAGGTGCCGCGAGTGCGGTCGGTGAAGATGATGGGCACTTCCTTGATCTTGAAGCCGAGCTGAAAAGCGCGCCACTTCATCTCGATCTGGAAGGCGTAGCCCACGAAGCGGATGCGGTCGAAGTCGATGGCCCGCAGCACCCGCGCCGTGTAGCACTTGAAGCCCGCCGTGGCGTCGCGGATGGGCATGCCGGTCACGAAGCGCACGTACCACGAGGCGTAGTACGACATGAGCACGCGCTCCATGGGCCAGTTCACCACGTTGACGCCCTGGATGTAGCGCGAGCCGATGGCCACGTCGTAGCCTTCCACGGCGCAGGCGTTGTAGAGGCGCACGAGGTCTTTGGGGTTGTGCGAAAAGTCGGCGTCCATCTCGAACACGTAGTTGTAGCCCCGGGCCAGGGCCCAGCGAAACCCGTGGATGTAGGCCGTGCCCAGGCCCTGCTTGCCGGGGCGCTCCTCCAAAAACAGCCGGCCGGCAAACTCGGCCTGCAAGCCGCGCACGATGGCCGCCGTGCCGTCGGGCGAGCCGTCGTCGATGACCAGCACGTCGAACGCGTGCGGCAGGCCCATCACCTTGCGCACGATCTGCTCGGCGTTCTCGCGCTCGTTGTAAGTAGGAATCAGGACGAGGCCGTCGTTCATAAGCGGCAAAGATAAGGGCGGCGGAAAGCTATGCGGCGGGTGCGGCGGGGGCCCCGGCGGCCAGCGCCCGGGCCGTGGCGCGGGCATGGCGCACCACGTCGGGCACGCCCACGCCCGCCTGCCAGTTGGCCACGGCCACGATGCCATCGGTCCGCAGCTCCTCTATCGACGCCCGGGCGGGCCCAATGGCTGCATCGAACTGCGGAATGCTGCGCGGCCAGTAGTAGCGCCCCTGCCAGGTAGGGGCCCCGCTGATGCCGTAGCGGCTGGCCAGCTCGGCGTGCACGGCGGCCAGCTGCGTGGCCTCGGGCTGGGCCGCCGCCGCCGCGTACTGCGTGCCCCCCACGAAGGTGGTGAACAGCACCTGCCCCGCCGGCACCCGGCCCGGGTAGAGGCTGCTGGTCCAGAGCGAGCCGGCGGCGTAGGCGGCCTCGGCCTTGGGGTGCAGGGCCCCGAAGCCTTCCAGCGGGTGCGCCACCGCGGCCCGCGGGTAGGCCGAATACACCACGCTCATGGGCGGGTAGCGCACCGCCGCCAGCGCTGCTCCGGCCGCCGGAAATAGGCCCGCCAGCAGCGGCGCGGCCGCGTAGGCGGGCAGCGCCAGCACCAGGTGCGTGTAGGGCCCCCGCGCGGCCCCGCCCGCCTGAAACGAGTAGCTGCCATCGGCGGCCCGGGCTAGGGCCGTGGCGGGGGCCCCGGGGTGGTAGTGGGTGAGCTGGGCGGCCAGCGCATCGGTGAGCTGCTGCACGCCGCCTTGCAGCGTGACGACGCGCCGCCGGCCCACGCCCTTGCCGGCCTTGGCCAGCCCGCGCAGCACCGAGCCGTGCGCCTGCTCCAGCGCCGCCAGCTGCGGAAACGTGTGGCGCAGCAGCAGCTGGGTCGGGTCGCCGGCGTAGATGCCGGCCACGAACGGGTTCACGGCGTAGTCCACGATTTCCGGGCCGAAGCGCCGGGTGAAGAACGCGGCCACGGTTTCGTCGGGGTTGGGGGCCCCGGCGGGCTTCAAGAATTCGCGCAGCAGCCGCCATTTACCCTTCAGGCTGAAGAAACTGCTGGCCAGCAGCGCCGGCGGCGAGCCGGGCAGCTCGCGGTACTGCCCGCCGCGCAGCACGTAGCGGCGCTGGCCCACAGCGGCCGTGTCCTGCACCTGGTCGGTGAGGCCCAGCTCCTCAAACAGTTCGGCCAGCTCGACGCTGAGCTGGAGCGAGTTGGGGCCCGCTTCGAGCAAGTAGCCCCCGGGCTGGTTGATGCTGAGCAGGTTGCCGCCGGGCCGCGCGTCGGCCTCAAACAAGTCGTAGGCGACGCCGGCCCGTTGCAAGTACCAGGCGCAGGTGAGGCCGGCGAGGCCCCCGCCGATGATGGCGATTTTCATTCGGCAAAGGTCGGGCCCCGCCCGTAGCTTTGCCCCATGACGGGCCCCCACAAAGCAATTTTCCTCGACCGCGACGGCGTACTCAACAACGAAACCGGCGAATACGTGTGGCAGGCCGCGCAGTTCGTGGTCAGCCCCGGCGTGCCCGGGGCCCTGGCGCGCCTCAAAGCCGCGGGCTACTACCTCATCGTCGTTACCAACCAGGCCGGCATCGCCAAGGGCCTCTACACCGGGGCCGACGTGCAGGCCCGCCACGAACAGCTGCAAGCCGCCTGCGGCAACGCGCTGGACGCGCTCTACTTCAGCGCCAACCACCCCAGCGTGAGCGAATCCATCTTCCGCAAACCTGATTCGGGGATGCTGGAAAAAGCCGTGGCCCGCTTCGCCCTCGACCCTGCCCAGTGCTGGATCATCGGCGACCGGGTGCGCGACATGCAGGCCGGGGCCCGCCTGGGCATCCGGGGCATCCTGGTGGGCCACACCGAAATAGGGGCCCACACGCCCTACGCCGTCGATTTGGCCGCCGCCACAGACTTGATTTTGGGCCAGTAGGGACGCGGGCTGCCGACTTTTCGCCGGCTGCCGGCTGCCCGCTGATTGTTGAATCGCTGGGCGACGCTGGGGGCGGTTATTCTCCTGCTCGCTTCGCTTGTATAAAGCAGTTCAATCCTCTTGCGCCTGGTAGATAAAAACTTGTAAGATAGGTTTTTGCTTACTGCTGAATTGTAGAAATTCTACTGGAATTAAAGCTGTTTAGGAAGTCAGGATATTTAGAATTGAACGTCGTGCTGAGCGTAGCCGAAGCATTTCTACCGCAGCAGTAATCAATAAGTCAGTCAGCGGGAGAAATGCTTCGACAAGCTCAGCACGACGTCCTAAAGACTTCCCGAACAGCTTCATTATCTCAAATAGAAAGGCTGAATATTAGCCAACCCAATGATTTTTCATCGGTTGCCAATCTTCAAGTAACGCTTGCCTAATCTGGTCTTTTAATGCATCGAGTGTTCCGTTCGCAGGATTGAGATAGTAGTTCTTGCCTACAAGCATTTCGTCGTACCAGTCCTTATCAAACCAGTTTAACCTTTCTACGCCCCTGCCTGCTTCTTTGAAAACCGCAATCAATCGGCTCCGCATATCAGGCGGCAAATTCTCTCCGCCTCCCGTTGGAAACAGCGTGATGCTAAAGCTTGGATCTATGACATCTAGCTGCAATAAGTAGCCAAACCAAACGAGGTAATCAACGGGCCCACCGCTTTTGGGGGAGATATGCACACGGTCTTCGAAGGAGCTTCCTTGTACGTAATCGTCTCCGAAAGCAGCGGCGATTGCCTCGGCTAGCCAAGCTGGCTGTAATTGCTTCAACAGCTGCTGGGCTCGATTCAGCTCTGCCCGGTGGCGCTGCGCATAGGCAAAGACTTCGGCGAATGAATCAGGTGTGGCTCCGCTCATGTGTTTGATGTGGTCTAAAAAATGGCGTAAAATGTCTTGATAATAGGGATTTGGCAGTTCCGGCGAGGCTTTTAGCTGTTGCTCGACGGCCAATGCTACGTCCAGGTGGGTTACAAAAACCCAGTTCTTATCCCGGGGTTCTTCTTTGCGGAAGCCTAAGACGATGCCCCGCTTCTCTGCCGTAGGAATAGCGTGCCAATAAGCGGTTAAATCATTGTGCAGGGTATGCCATACTTTGATTTCGACTAGCACCGCGAACGTCGCGCTGGCCGGAATCGGCCTGCCTTGATGGCCGTTGTGAAGGAGCAAATCCAGCCATTTGGTGGGGGTGCCGGCCTGCGCTATGGGGTATTCCCGCACCGCCTGAATGCGCCTCAATGCCTCGGGCTGCATCGGTAGCGGGTGGCCTTTTTGGTTTAGCACTTCAAGCAGCGCCCTGGTAAAGAGATTGCCTAAGCCGTGGGGGCCCTGGGAATCAAAAAAGAAGGCGTAGGTATTGCTTAGCGGTAATTCCTTGTGCTCGATTTTGGCCAGTGAAAAAAAGGAGGGCTGAGCGGGGGCGAGAACGGGCCAGTTGTCCGAGGTCAGAAAAAAGCCGTCCAGGGCTGCAAAGTCTTCTGTAGTCATGCGCCAAAAGTATGCGGGGTTTATTCCGCCGTTTACCATTGCTTGGTCAAAAGCCTGTGGCTGCAAAGCGTAGCTGCGTACTTACTTTGTAAGGTGCGCTTCCTTGCGGTTGGGCACGCCTATACCGGATTAGTACTTAAGAAGAATTAGCCCCGTGGCCAAACAGAAGAAAGAAGTTGCCGAAGAGCCGCTCGAAAAGCAGCTTTGGAAAACCGCCGACAAGCTCCGCAAAAACATTGATGCTGCCGAGTACAAGCACGTGGTGCTGGGCCTCATTTTCCTCAAATACATTTCCGATTCCTTTGAGGAGCACTACGCCAGGCTGCTGGCCGGCGCGGGCGAGTACGCCGGGGCCGACCCCGAAGACAAGGACGAGTACAAGGCCGAAAACGTGTTCTTCGTGCCCGAGTTCGCCCGCTGGCAGTTTCTGCAAAACAACGCCAAGGGCAGCCAGATTGTGGTGCGCGACCCCGAGGGTAAGGAAATCATCGTGGCCATTGGTGGGGCCGTGGACAATGCCATGGACTGGCTCGAAAAGGACAACCCGCCGCTGAAGGGCGTATTGCCCAAGGTATTTGCCCGCCAAAACCTGGACCCCGCCAGCCTGGGCGAGCTGATTGACCTGGTGGGCAACATCGCGCTGGGCGATGCCAAGGCCCGTAGCGCCGACGTGCTGGGCCGCGTGTTTGAGTACTTCCTAGGCGAGTTTGCGCTGGCTGAGGGCAAGCAGGGCGGGCAGTTCTACACGCCGCGCAGCGTGGTGGAGCTGCTGGTAGAAATGTTGGAGCCCTACCAGGGCCGCGTGTTTGACCCCTGCTGCGGCTCGGGCGGCATGTTCGTGCACTCCGAGAAGTTCGTGACCGAGCACCAGGGGCGCGTGAACGACATTTCCATTTATGGGCAGGAAAGCAACCAGACCACCTGGCGGCTGGCCAAGATGAACCTGGCCATCCGGGGCATCGACAGCTCGCAGGTGAAGTGGAACACCGAGGGTTCGTTCCTCAACGACGCGCACCGCGACCTAAAGGCCGACTACATCATCGCCAACCCGCCCTTCAACGTGAGCGACTGGGGCGGCGAGCTGCTGCGCACCGATGGCCGCTGGCAGTACGGCACGCCCCCCACCAGCAACGCCAACTTTGGCTGGATGCAGCACTTCCTGCACCACTTGGCCCCCACGGGGCAGGCAGCCGTGGTGCTGGCCAAAGGCGCGCTCACTTCCAAAAGTTCGGGTGAAGGCGACATTCGCAAGGCCCTGGTGGAGGGTGGCGTGATTGACTGCATCGTGAACCTGCCGGCCAAGCTGTTTCTGAACACCCAGATTCCGGCGGGCCTGTGGTTTATGAACCGCAGCCGCCAGGGTGATGGCCGCTTCCGCGACCGGCGCGACGAGATTCTGTTCATCGACGCCCGCAACCTGGGCTTCCTGGTGAACCGCCGCACCCGCGAGCTGTCCGACGACGACATCCGGCGCATTGCCGACACCTACCACCAGTGGCGCAACCCCAGCGGCAGCTACGCCGACGTGCCCGGCTTCTGCCTGGCCGCCCCCCTGGCGCGGGTGCGCGAGCTGGACTACGTGCTCACGCCCGGCCGCTACGTGGGCCTGCCCGACGACGAGGACGAGTTCGACTTCACCGAGCGGTTTACCTCGCTGCGGGCGGAACTGGAAGCCCAGCTAGGCGAAGAAGCCGCGCTGAACCAGCTGATTGCGGATAACCTGGCGAAGATTTTAACGGCTTAGGAAGGATGAGTAAACAGACGGAAATACAGTGGGGGGAGGTGGCTATTGCTGAAACAGACGAGTGGCAACAGTACCATCTAGGAGATGTCGCAGATATTCAAACTGGGCCATTTGGTAGTCAACTCCATTCTGCGGATTATGTAGCAGTAGGCATTCCTTCCATAATGCCTACGAACATTGGGCGGCGGTTGGAAATCAGCAAAGAATCAATTGCTTGTATTACGGAAGCCGATGCGCAACGTCTCAGTCGTTACTTGGTAGAAGCTGGTGATATTGTCTATAGCAGAAGGGGAGACGTCGAAAAGTGCGCTTTTATTACAGAGCAAGAAAACGGTTGGCTTTGCGGTACTGGCTGTTTGAGAATTCGATTTACTTCTGAAATTATTCATCCTAAGTTCTGCGCCTATTATCTCTCTACCGATGAGATGAAGGGTTGGATAAGCAGCCATGCGGTGGGCACAACCATGCCCAATCTGAATTCGGGGATTCTAAAACGGCTTCCAATATCATTACCTTCTTTATCTGAACAGCGCGCAATCGTTGAAGTCCTTAGCAGCTTGGATGATAAAATAGACCTGCTGCACCGCCAGAACGCCACCCTGGAAGCCTTGGCGGAAACGCTGTTCCGGCAGTGGTTTGTGGAGGAGGCGAAGGAGGAGTGGGAGGAAGGTACATTAGGTGATTTTTTCACGCTACAAAGAGGATTTGACTTACCGATTCAAAATCGTGTGCCCGGTAAATTTCCAATTTTAACGTCGAGTGGATACAGTGCTGGACACAACGAATTCAAAATAAAAGGGCCGGGAGTTACAACCGGCCGAAGTGGAGTTATTGGAAAGGTCTTTTTTGTGATGGAAGATTTCTGGCCATTGAACACTTCACTTTTTATCAAAGAATACAAGCTAGGTACTCCGCTGTTTTCTTACTTCACCTTGAAGTTCGCGGACTTGGAAGGATTCAATGCAGGTTCGGCAGTGCCAACATTGAATAGGAACCATGTTCATGCTCACATTTCACCAATTCCGCCGAAGGATTTAATAAATAGATTTGAGGAAGTGGCATATCCACACTTCAAGAAAATCTATCAGAACACCAACCAAATCCAAACTCTTTCCACCCTGCGCGACACGCTGCTACCGAAGCTGATGAGCGGCGAAGTGCGCGTGGCCTATTAAGCACCCTTCCGCCGTCTGCCCCATGGCCAAGCTGACTGAAAACGCAATTGAGGAGCTGGCCATCGAGCTGCTGCAAACGCTGGGCTACCAGTACCACTATGCCCCCGACTTTGCCCCCGACGGGCCGCACCCCGAGCGGGCCAGCTTCGCCGACGTGCTGCTGCTGGAGCGCCTGCGGGTTGCCATCGCCCAGCTCAACCCCACCGTGCCGGCCGAGGCCCGCGAAGACGCCCTGCGGCAGGTGCAGCGCATTGCCTCGCCCGAGCTGCTGGCCAACAACGAAACCTTTCACCGCCTGCTCACCGAGGGCGTGAAGGTGGGCAAGCAGCAAGACGGGCAGGAGCGCGGCGAGGTGGTGTGGCTGGTCGATTTCCAGCAGCCCGCCCGCAACGAGTTTGTGGTGGCCAACCAGTTCACGGTCATCGAAAACGGCCACCAGAAGCGGCCCGACGTGGTGCTGTTCGTCAACGGCCTGCCGCTGGTGGTGCTGGAGCTGAAAAACGCCGCCGCCGAAAACGCCACCCTCAAGTCAGCCTATCAGCAGCTCGACACCTACAAGGCCCTCATTCCGGGCCTTTTCACCTACAACGGCCTGCTCGTCATCTCCGATGGCCTGGAGGCACGGGCCGGGTCGCTGTCGGCGGGCCTGAGCCGCTTCATGGCCTGGAAGTCGGCCGACGGGCTGGCCGAAGCCTCGCACCTGGTGAGCCAGCTCGAAACCCTCATCCGGGGTATGCTGGCCCCGGCCACCCTGCTCGATTTGCTGCGGCACTTCGTGGTGTTCGAGAAGTCGAAGAAGGAAGACCCCAAAACGGGTGTCATTCACATTACGACGGTGAAGAAGGTGGCTGCCTACCACCAGTACTACGCCGTGAATGCCGCCGTGCAATCGACGCTGCGGGCCGCCGGCCACGCCCCGGCCGAAGTGACGGCCGCCACGCCGCCCACCGGCCGCAGCTACGGGCGCGGCATCCCGCCTCCCGCGCTGGCGCACGAAGCCCCCGAAACCTACGGCGTGCCCGGCGTAGCATCCCAGCCCTTCGGCGACCGCAAAGGCGGGGTAGTGTGGCACACCCAGGGCAGCGGCAAGAGCCTGAGCATGGTGTTCTACACCGGCAAAATCGTGCAGGCCCTCGACAACCCCACGGTGGTCGTCATCACCGACCGCAACGACCTCGACGACCAGCTGTTCGACACCTTCGCCGCTTGCACGCAGCTGCTGCGCCAGGAGCCCAAGCAAGTCGAAAGCCGCGAGCAGCTGAAAGAGCTGCTGCGCGTGGCCTCGGGCGGGGTGGTGTTCAGCACCATCCAGAAGTTTCAGCCCGAAGAAGGCAACGTGTACGAGGAACTGTCGGCCCGGCGCAACATCATCGTCATTGCCGACGAGGCCCACCGCACGCAGTATGGCTTCAAGGCCAAGGAAGTGGACGTGAAAGCGGAGGGCGAAGTAATCGGCAAGCGCACCGTGTACGGCTTCGCCAAGTACCTGCGCGACGCCCTGCCCCAGGCCACCTACCTGGGCTTCACGGGCACGCCCATCGAGCAAACGGATGTGAACACGCCGGCCGTGTTCGGCAACTACATCGACATCTACGACATCGCCCAGGCCGTGGAAGACGGGGCCACGGTGCGCATCTACTACGAAAGCCGCCTGGCCAAAGTGAGCCTGAGCGAAGAAGGCAAAAAGCTGGTGGCCGACCTGGACGAGGAGCTGGACGCCGACGACCTCACCAACACCCAGAAAGCCAAAGCCAAGTGGACGCAGCTCGAAGCCCTCATCGGCAGCGAGCGCCGCATCGCCACCATCGCCGCCGACGTGGTGGCCCACTTCGAGCAGCGCCAGGAAGTATTCGAGGGCAAGGCCATGGTCGTGGCCATGTCGCGCCGCATCGCCGCTGAGCTGTACGCCGCCATTATTGCCATCCGCCCCGACTGGCATTCGGACGACCGAGCCCAGGGCAAAATCAAAGTGGTGATGACTTCGGCCTCGACCGAAGGCGGGCTGATTGCCAAGCACCACACCACCAAGGAGCAGCGCCGCGCCCTGGCCGAGCGCATGAAAGACCCCGCCGACGCGTTGCAGCTCGTCATCGTGCGCGACATGTGGCTCACCGGCTTCGACGCGCCGAGCCTGCACACGCTCTATATCGACAAGCCCATGCAGGGCCACAACCTGATGCAGGCCATTGCCCGCGTCAACCGCGTGTACAAGGACAAGCCCGGCGGGCTGGTGGTCGATTACCTGGGCATCGCCGCTGACCTCAAAAAAGCCCTCTCGTTCTACTCCGACGCCGGCGGCAAAGGCGACCCCGCCGTGGCTCAGAAGCAAGCCGTGGCGCTAATGGAAGAGAAGCTGGAAGTGGTGCAGGCAATGTATCACGGCTTCGGCTACGAGAGCTACTACGACGCGCCCACGTCGCAGAAGCTCTCCATGATACTGGCGGCCGAGGAGCATATCCTAGGTCTGCCCGATGGCAAAAAGCGCTACATCAACGAAGTAACGGCGCTTTCCCAGGCCTTCGCCATTGCCATTCCGCACGAGGCCGCGCTGGCGGTGAAGGATGAGGTATCGTTCTTCCAGGCCGTAAAAGCCCGCTTGGCCAAGTTCGACAGCACCGGCAACGGCCGCACCGACGAGGAAATCGAAACCACCATCCGGCAGGTAATCGACAAGGCCCTGGTATCGGAGCAGGTGATTGACGTATTCGACGCGGCCGGCATCAAGAAGCCTGACATTTCCATCCTCTCCGAAGAATTCCTACTGGAGCTGAAGGGGATGCAGCACAAGAACGTGGCCCTGGAGGTGCTGAAAAAGCTACTGAACGACGAACTAAAGTCCCGCGCCAAGCAAAACCTGGTGAAAAGTAAGAGCCTAATGGAAATGCTGGAAAGCGCCATCAAGCGCTACCACGCCAAAATCCTGACCGCCGCCGAAGTAATGGACGAGCTCATCAAGCTCAGTAAGGAAATCACCCACATGGACAGCGAAGCCCAAGCGCTGGGCCTGACCACGTTTGAGTACGCTTTCTACACCGCCGTAGCCAACAACGACAGCGCTCAGGAACTGATGCAGCGTGATAAGCTACGCGAGCTGGCCGTAGTCCTCACCGAGCGGGTGCGCGCCAACGCCTCCATCGATTGGACGATAAAGGAGAGTGTAAAAGCCAAGCTAAAAGTCATCGTAAAGCGCACCCTGCGCCAATTCGGCTACCCACCCGATATGGAGTTGCTGGCCACCGAAACGGTACTAAAGCAAGCAGAATTAATTGCCAACGAGCTGACGAAGAAGTAAATTCTTCCCTTCATCTTGGCTAACAAGAAAAATATTAGTTATTCCACAAGCACTCAGCTTTAGAAAAGATACCTACACCAGATGTTATAAGAGGAATTAGGAAATCCAGCGCATTTTCAACTGCCTGGTTGTCAGTGGATAGGTTTCATAGTGCCACGCTCAGTTACGCTGGGGCCCCAAGGGCTACCCTGGGGCCCTGGCGATTACCGGGCAGCCGACGAAAAGCCGGCAGCCCGGCCCAGACGGCATACGTAAAAAGGCCGGCTTCCCACTTGGGGAAACCGGCCTTCTTATTTCTGCAACCCGAAAACTACTGGCGGGCCGAGGGGGTGGCGGCGCTGGCCATAATGGGCGAAGACACGCGGTTGGCGGCCTTGGTGCTGGTGTAGGCGGGGCACTTGGCCTGGCTGCACGAACCGAGGCCCAGGGTGGCCACGCCAGCCGCTAAGAGAATAAGCTTTTTCATAAGATAATGCTAAATGGGTGAATGCGAAGTGGAGGTTGGCCCAAAGATAATACGGCCGCCGCAACCGCCGCACTCCCATCGAACGGAAAAATGCAAATTTTCGTGCAACGCCCTTCTATGAGGTGTAGCCCAGGATGCGCATCATGCTGGCCGCCTCCTGCTTAGGCGCAAAAATGGTGTCGGTGAGCACGCCGTCGGGGCCCCGGTCGAGGATGACGTGCTGGGGCGCGGGGATGAGGCAGTGCTTGATGCCGCCGTAGCCGCTCAGGCTTTCCTGGTAGGCGCCGGTGTGGAAAAATCCAATGTAGAGCGGCTGCTCGTCGGCGGGCTTGCGCTCGGGCAAAAACACCTGGTATAAGTGCTGCTCGGCGTTGTAGTAGTCCTGCGAGTCGCAGGTGAGGCCCCCGAGCTGGATGCGCTTGTACTGCTTCTGCCAGCCGTTGAGGGCCAGCAGGATGAAGCGCTGGTTCAGGGCCCAGGTATCGGGCAAGTTGGTGATGAACGAGCCGTCGATCATGTACCACAACTCCTTGTCGTTCTGTAGTTTCTCGTCCAGAATGGAGTAGATGATGGCGCCACTCTCGCCCACCGTGAAGATGCCGAACTCGGTGAAGATGTGCGGCTCGGGCACGCCTTCCTCCTTACAAATGCGCTGGATGGTGCGCATGATTTCGGCAATCATGTACGGGTAATCGTACTCGGGCTGGATGCTGGTTTGGATGGGCAAACCGCCGCCGATGTCGATGGTGGTGAGCGTGGGGCAGATTTTGCGCAGCTCGCAGTACTTGTGGATGAAGCGGCTCAGCTCGGACCAGTAGTAGGACGTGTCCTTGATGCCGGTGCTGATGAAGTAGTGCAGCATCGTGAGCTCGAAGCGCGGGTCGTCCTTGATCTTTTGCTCGTACAGCGGGATGGCGTCGGCGTAGCGGATGCCCAGGCGCGAGGTGTAGAACTGGAAGCGCGGCTCCTCGTCGGAGGCCAGGCGCATGCCCAGCTTCACCCGCGTGTCGGGTTGCACGTGGGCGTGGTAGTAGTCAATTTCGTTGGGCGCGTCGAGGATGGGCAGGCAGTTCACGAAGCCGTCGTTGAGCAGCGCGGTGATGTCGTGCTTGTACTCGTCGGGCTTGAAGCCGTTGCAGATGATGTACTTATCTTTGCCAAACTTGCCCTGCCCGTAGAGCGCGCGGATGATGCTGATGTCGAACCACGACGAGGTTTCGAGGTGGACGTCGTTCTTTAGGGCCTCTTCGAGCACGAAGCGGAAGTGCGACGACTTGGTGCAGTAGGCGTAGGAGTAGGTGCCCTGGTAGCCGGTGGCGGCAATGCCGTCGGCAAACCACTTTTTGGCCCGCTGGATTTGGGAGCTGATTTTGGGTAAGTACGTGAGGCGCAGCGGCGTGCCGTACTTTTCCACCAGGGCCATCAGGTCGATGCCGTGGAACTGGAGCTCGTCGTTTTGAACCGTGAAGTCGGCGGTGGGAAAATCGAAAGTTTGGGAAATCAGGTCGTGGTACTTGTCCATCGAGGGCGGGGAAAAACGGCGCGAAATGCCGACCTTTGCGGCGGCGGCTCAAAACTACCGCCCGGGGAAAGAAATGTTCCCCGCGCATCGGCAACGATGGACGAAGCGACTTGGCTACGGCGGGCTTGCCCCACCGCAAGGCAGCGCCCGCAAGGGGCCCCCCGGGGCCCTAAGCGGACCGGTGCGGCCCTTTTGCTCTTCTAACTTACCGACCGATGAAACGCATCAAATTACTGGAAGTGCGCTCCGAGCTGGGCGCGGGCACCCGCGGGGCCGGCATGGGCATCGACGCGCTGCGCGTGGCGTGCCTCAACAAGGGCTCCGACTACTTCCGCCGCTACAATTCGGTGGTGGTGCCGGATTTGAACCACGTGCTGTTCGAGAAAACGCCCTTCCGGTGGGCCAAGCACATCGACGCCATTTACACCGTGCAGAAGGGCATTGCCAGCGCCGTGGAGCAGACGCTGCGCTTCGGCGAGTTTCCGCTGGTGCTGGCCGGCGACCACTCCAGCGCCAACGCCACCATTGCCGGCATCAAGGCCGCGTACCCGCACAAAACGCTGGGCGTCATCTGGATCGACGCCCATGCCGACCTGCACTCGCCTTACACTACGCCCAGCGGCAACGTGCACGGCATGCCCCTGGCCGCCGCCCTGGGCCTCGACAACCGCGCCCACCAGCGCAACGAGCCCGACGCCGAAACCGAGTTTTTCTGGCACCGCCTCCAAAACCTGGCCGAGCCGGGGCCCAAGCTGCGCCCCGAGCACCTGGTGTACGTGGTGGTGCGCGACACCGAGGAGCAGGAAGACGCCCTGATTGCCGAGCTGGGCATCAAGTGGATCAAGCTGCCCGAAATAAAGGAGAAAGGGGCGCGCCAGCTGGCCCGCGACATTTACGAGCACCTGCGCTTCTGCGACCTGGTGTACATTTCCTTCGACGTGGACAGCCTCGATTCGAGCTTTAGCATCGGTACCGGCACGCCCGTGGAAGACGGCCTCTACCTCTCCGAAGCCGAAAACTTGTGCCAGGACCTGCTGGAAAACGAGCGGGTGGTGTGCTTCGAGATGGTCGAAATCAACCCCACCCTCGACAACGGCAACACCATGGCCAAGAACGCCTTCAACATCCTCGAAAAAGCCACCGACGCCATCGAGCGGCGGTTGAGGACGGAGGGCGTGGCCAGCCGCAGCTGAACCGAAAACGGCCCTCATAAGCTGCGCTCGGGAGGGCCGTTTTCGGTTCAGCTACTTTCTGTTTAGTACTGGCTGATGAAGGCATAGGCCCCCAGCGTGTAAGCGGCGGCCGACGAGAAGTGGTTGCCGCCCTGGATGGGGCGCAGCTGCACCTGGGTGGCGCCTCGCCGCTGCATGGCGTCGTAGGCGTCCTGCGAGTTGAAGAAGGGCACGTAGTCGTCGGCGGTGCCGTGGAAGAGGGCCAGCGGGGCCCGGGGCTTCCAGTCGTAGATGTCGTTGTCGGCCACGGCGGCGGTGAGGGCGGCGTCCGAGTTGTTCAGCACGGCCTGGCGGAAGCTATCGGCGAAGAGCTGGCTCTGCTGGGTGGGCACGTCGGCAAACGGGTTGGCTTGCAGCTGGGTGGCGTAGGGCTCCTGGTAGTAGAAGGCGAAGGGCCGGTTCAGGGCGTAGATGCGGTCGTAGGTGCGCAGCACCCACACGTAGCTGCTCAGGAAGCTCAGCGGCTGCTGGGCCCCCAGGATGTAGCGGGCGAAGGCCGACTTGTGGTAGGCCCCCGCGCCGGGTGCGCTGGCCGTGACGGGCAGCTCGGTGGCATATTTTTCTTCTAGCAGCTTGTGCAGGGCCATGGTGGCGTAGCCGCCCTCGGAGTAGCCGAGCAGGAAGTTTTTCTGGTTCACGGCCACGGCTTGCTGCTGACAAAACTCGCGGGTGGCGCGCAGCATGTCGGCCGAGGCCGAGGCCAGCGAGGCGGCGTGCTCGTAGGGGTGGGGCAGGGCCTTGGAGGCGCCGTAGCCGATGTAGTCGGGCGCCGACACCACGTAGCCCGTGGAGGCCAGCACCGACACCGCCGACCACACGTCGCTGCCCGTGGCGTAGTAGGAGGGGGCTTGGCCCTCGCCGTCGGGCGTGATGGTGCCGTGCTGGTAGCTGAGCACCGGCAGCTCGCCCGCGCCCACCGGCACCAGCGCCGCCCCGGAGGCGGTAATCTCCTGGCCGTCGGGCGTGCGGGTGCGGTAGGTGAGGCGGTAGGCGCGGATGGGGTAGCGCGCCAGGGCCCCCACCAGCGGCACGGCCTGCACGCGCCCGGCCAGCGTGGCCACGCTGTACTCGCCGATGAGCGTGCTGCCCGTGAGCACGGTAGTAGCGGCGGGCGCCGTGGCAGTGGGCTCGGGCTCGCCGCTCTTGCAGCTGGGCGCCGCTGCCAGGCCGGCCAGCAGCCACACAAAACGAAACTTGGCGGCCGGCCGCGCCAGGGCCCCTAAACGAAAGATAGACACGATACGAAAGCTGTAAGGAGGATGAAGAACTGGCCTCCTAACACCCAGCAGCGGCGGCCGTGTTCCCATGCCGGCCGCAATAGGGCCCCCGGGGCCCCCAGCCCGCCGCTGAAGAAACA
The DNA here is from genome assembly GCF_006439025.1 of Hymenobacter nivis. Taxonomy (GTDB): domain Bacteria; phylum Bacteroidota; class Bacteroidia; order Cytophagales; family Hymenobacteraceae; genus Hymenobacter; species Hymenobacter nivis_A. The sequence goes on along the minus strand of NZ_RCYZ01000003.1, from coordinate 548,197 downwards.
CAAAGCCCCGCCAGTATCTGGCGGGGCTTTGTGGTGTTCATACTAGCCTTATTACTTCTTTACTTTTCGTCAAGCCTTTCTTGCCTTGTCATCATCACTTCCAAATAAAGCTTTTGAAATTAGTCTTAGTTTCATCACTACTTCCACGATGCCAAACCCAGCTATAGTTGATATTGTAATATAAGTAAAATTCTCCTCTGTTACAGTCGTATTAAGTAAATGAGATTTAGTGAGGAACACTACTAAACTGCCAATTATAAAACCTAGTATAGGTCTTAAAATATACCAAGGCCACCATACGGTTATAATTAAATTTTTTGTATAGCAGACGTTTCCAATAAAATCAAAGATAGTTCTGATTTGCACACCAATAACAGCAGCCCATCCAGTGAGTAAAAGTAGAGATACAAATAAATCAGGTTTTTTCAGATTGCTTTGGTAAGCAAGTTTATTAACTGCATCACTGAAATTAATGTATGATTTATGATTATTAACTACTAGTCTAAGAAGTTGATATTTATTAGAATCAGATAGAATTTTACTTGTAAAAATCTTTTTGTTAGTCTTGTCATAATAGAACCAAGTAGGATAAGGTTTAAGGTCTAGGCTATCTACGTTGGATATCTTAGATTCTAAAGAAAATGAATTTAATTTTAGATAAGTTTCACGGAATTCATATATTGATAATACAGATAGGGTTAGTATATAAATAGATAAAAATATTTTTCCTTTTTGTAAAAAGAATATTATGTGTAAACGTTTAAGAGATTTTCTTGCGGTTAATGTTTGTGATGTCATAAAACATTAGTAAAGATTACAATGAATTAATTGTTTGAAAAGCTCCTGGAAATATCGCACGTGGATTTTCGCGAATTGCTCCATTAGGTAAATTTGTATTTAAATACTTACTTATTCGTAATAATCTTAGTAAAGAATAAAATTTAATTTCATCAAAGGTTATCCCTAATGAATCATATTTTCTTTTCATTGCAATAAAGAAAATTGACTTAGCTTCACGTGCATATAAGTAACCTGCTTCTAGAGCAATTTCTCCTGCCATAGCTGAATCAAAATCAATCATGCCTGATAATTGATTTCTGTCTATTATGATATTGTCAGTGCTTATATCGCTCCAGATGAGATTAGATGTTTTCTTGCCTTCAATAAATATAAATTTATTTTCACTAAAATAATTAATAACCTTTTTATTATCCTTATCACTTAATTCTAAATTAGCTAAATTCTTTATTCCTTCTTCTATGCTTGAATTTATAAATGACTGCCATGTGTCAAAAGCTCCTTGTGAGGCATTAACTAGTGGTCCAAAGCCGTTGAGGGTTATTTTTCTAAGTATTGATAAATTATTAAATAAATTATCCGAAATACTTATAATATCTTTTAATTCTAGAGTGTTAACACTTTTTGCTAATGTTTCGCCTAAAATCTTTCTATAAACAATGAAATCATAAGTATGTATTTTGCCCCTTGAGTCAAATATGATTTGCGGAACCCTAGCCCCAAGTAAATGGGCATTTCTTATTAAGTCAGGTTCATAGTGTATTGTTGAGCCTATCGATTTAGGATATATTCTGGCAATGAACGATTTATTGCTATCGGTGATGAGTTCGAATTTATATGTCATAACACCAGTAAAAATCTCCTCAACTTTAATTATCTTCTCGTTTTTTGATTCAAGATCATGAATAATAGAATTGAGTAACGTTTGGGAAATTATTCGAGAAGTCATGGTTACAGTAATTTCAGTATTTTCTCGCTGATTAATGGTTTAAAAAAATATGTTTCGAATAATTTTAGACTATTTAGCCTGTAGGAATTTATTGATAACCAATTTAAAGTTTCCTTTTCGATAGTATAATTTAGTTTTGAGGCATAATGAATAAATCTAAACCAAAGAACGGTGAGTCTTCGTAGTGGAATTTTTTCCGATATTATGGAGTCGGGAAAATCAAATCTAACTGCTTTAAATACTTTATTCTGAATATTATTCAAACCATCAACAGGATTGTATATATCTGGTTTGAAAATGTCGAATGCAATTGCATTGGCTGTGAAATCAAATTGCAATAATGTTTCTTCTATTGTTTGAGGTGTTCCAAGGCCTACATTAAATTTGGAAAAAGGAACTATATCGTAATAAAACCTTTCCTCTTTATTAGGATACCATCTTGGTGATCCATATTGACCAAATTCTAAAAAACCAATTTTTGATAAATTAGTAACGAGGTGTTTTATTAACTCGTCATATTTATCTTTGGTATGGATAAATACATCTACATCATTTAATTCTTCTTGTGACTTCTCTATCAAATTACGTATCGCTCCACCTGCTATATAAAAGTTAGCGTCTTCAATCTGATGTAAAATTTGCTTCAATTGAATAAAGCCAGGCGCTGATTTAATGCCTTCTTGAATGTCGTTGTAAACGAAATCAATTTTGTTTGATACCATGCGTTGGATGTTCTATTGGGGTGAGAAATGCAAAGAAATAGTATGAATGTACAGGTATGCATAGTTAGTTGACATATTTGAGGCTAAAAGAAAGTCCAAATACCCAAGGCATTATACATAATTAAAAGCTCTACCAGTCACTCATAGGACCCTCAATTGCTACAAGTCTCACTAAGCTACCCATCTGGCCAGCGCAGTAACGTCTAGCCGCTTTGGTTGCGGGCGGCGGCGCGGGCGGCCGTTGCGGGCAAGCTAGGGGCCCTGGTGGCTTAAAAAAGGAAGAAGCGGTTATTTGTCGAGCGGGCGTAGGGCCCTAGGCCGCTTGTTTGCAGCGGCAACTTAGTCCAGCAGCAAATGCTGTAGGCTTAGCGGATGGAGCCTCGGGGAGCCGGCGGGCGGCGCATGGCGGCCTCCACTTCCCGCCGGTGGGCTAGCCGCTGTTCGGCCGGCGTGAGCGGCCGTTGGGTGGGGCGCTTGCCGGAGAGTTGGGCTTTGCGGTCGCGCTCGGCGTGGCCCCGCATCATGCCGGAGAGTACCTGGCCCTGGGCTACCACCGTAGGGTCGACTTGCGCCCGGGCCGCGGGGGCGCACAAGGCCAGCAAACTGGAAACAAGCAGAACTTTCATGGCAATGCCACCTGAGGGGAGAAGTGCGCCGGTCAGCTGGCCGAATGCTATACGAAACCTACGGGGCGCCGGTAGCGCCCAGTCGCTAGCAACCGGGTGGCCCAACCAGCGCAGCGCCTGCCCCCGGCAGAACCGCCGGTACGCGGGCCGCGCAACGGCGCCGCCGCGGCTCTTTTGCCTGCGAAACCTCTAAAGCAGTTCAGCAGCAAGCCTGCGAAGGGGAGGGGGTTACGGCCAGCCCGTACCTTTGCCCCGTGCAACAGCTAGAACAAGACCTCAAAACCGCGCTGCAAACCGCTGCCCGGGCCGTTTTCGGCGTCGAAATCCCCATCGCCAGCCTCACCTTGCAACCTACGCGCAAGGAGTTTGCCGGCAGCTTCACCCTCGTCACGTTTCCGCTCACCAAGGCCCTGGGCCAGGGCCCCGAGCCCATCGGCCGCGCCCTGGGCGAGTGGCTGCAAGCCAACGAGCCCCGCGTAAGCGGCTTCAACGTGGTGAAGGGCTTCCTCAACCTCGAAATCGCCGACGCCGAGTGGCTCCAACTCTTCGCCCAGCTGCAAGCGCAGCCGGCCGGGGCCCCGGTGCCCACCGGGGGCCCCCAGCGCGTGGTGGTCGAGTACTCGTCGCCCAACACCAACAAGCCCCTGCACCTGGGGCACTTGCGCAACAACTTCCTGGGCTATTCGGTGGCCGAAATCTTGAAAGCCACCGGCGCCACCGTCACCAAGGCCAACCTGGTGAACGACCGCGGCATCCACATCTGCAAGTCGATGATTGCCTACCAGCGCTTCGGGCAGGGCGAAACCCCGGCCAGCGCCGGCCTCAAGGGCGACCACCTGGCGGGCAAGTACTACGTGCTGTTTGAGAAGCACTACCGCGAGGAAATCCGGCAGCTCGAAGCCGAAGGCGTGACCAACGAAGTAGCCAAAAAGCAGGCCCCCCTGATGGCCGAGGCCCAGCAAATGCTGCAAGCCTGGGAAGCCGGCGACGCCGAAGTAATGGCCCTCTGGCACCAAATGAACGGCTGGGTGTACGAAGGCTTCACCGAAACCTACGAAACCATCGGCGTCGATTTCGACAAGTTCTACTACGAGTCGGGAACCTACCTGCTGGGCAAGGAGCGGGTGGAAGAAGGCCTGCAAAAAGGCGTGTTCTTCACCAAAGAGAACGGCTCGGTGTGGGTCGATTTGCAAGCCGAGGGCCTGGATGAGAAGCTGCTGCTGCGCGCCGACGGCACCAGCGTCTACATCACCCAAGACCTGGGCACGGCCGAACTGAAGTACCAGGACTTCGGCTACGACAGCAGCATCTACGTCATCGCCGACGAGCAGAACTACCACATGCAGGTGCTGCAAGCCACCCTCGGCAAGCTGGGCAAGCCCTACGCCGCGGCCATCCACCACCTCAGCTACGGCATGGTGGACCTGCCCTCGGGCAAGATGAAAAGCCGCGAAGGCACCGTGGTGGACGCCGACGAGCTGGTGCGCGACGTGGTGGCCGCCGCCAAAGCCGCCACCCTCGAAAAAGGCAAAACCGAAGGCCTGTCCGACGCCGAGCTGGAGGAACTCTACCACCTGCTCGGCCTGGGGGCCCTAAAATATTACCTGCTGAAGGTGGACCCCAAGAAGCGCATGCTCTTCAACCCCGAAGAATCGGTGAGCCTGGAGGGGCACACCGGGCCCTTCATCCAGTACAGCTACGCCCGCATCGCCGCCATCCGCCGCAAAGCCGCCGAGCTGGGCATTGCCGAAACCGCCGACTTCGCGGCCCTGGGGGCCCTGGCGCCCACCGAGCGCGAGCTGGTGCAGGAGCTGGCCCGCTACCCCGCCGTGGTGGCCGACGCCGCCCGCACCCTCTCGCCCGCCGTGGTGGCCCAGTACGCCTACGACCTGGCCAAGGCCTACAACCGCTTCTACGCCGAGGTGTCCATCTTCCAGGAGCCGGACGCGCTGAAGCGCAGCCTGCGCGTGGCCCTCTCGGCCCGCGTGGGCGCGCAAATCAAGGTGGCGCTGGGCCTGCTGGGCATCCAGGTGCCCGAGCGCATGTAGTTTTTACTGTCATTGCGAGCGCAGCGAGGAATCTGGAAGCCTTAATCCAGATTCCTCGCTGCGCTCGCAATGACACTTTCTCCCCTAAATGAAAAGCGTCGCCGTTTACTGCGGTTCCAGTGCTGGAACCAACCCTGCTTACGTGGCCCAGGCCCAGGCCCTGGGGGCCGCCCTGGTGGCCCAGGGCCTCACGCTGGTGTACGGCGGCGGGCGCGTGGGCCTGATGGGCACCATCGCCGACGCGGTGCTGGCCGCCGGGGGCCAAGTAATCGGCGTCATTCCGGGCTTTCTGGACGACAAGGAGCTGGCCCACAAGGGCTGCACCGAGCTGCACGTCGTCGGCACCATGCACGAGCGCAAGCTGCTGATGGCCGACCGCGCCGACGCCTTCATCGCCATGCCCGGCGGCTACGGCACCCTGGAGGAGCTATTTGAGGTCCTCACCTGGGGCCAGCTGGGCCTGCACCACAAGCCCGTGGGCCTGCTGAACGTGGACGGCTACTACGACCACCTGCTGCTGGCCCTCGACCGCATGCGCGACGACCAGCTGCTGCGCGCCGAAAACCGGGCGCAGTTGTTGCAAGACGCCAGCCCCGCCGGCCTGCTGGCCCAGCTGGCGGCCTACCGCCCGGCGCCGGTCGAGAAATGGCTCAATCCAAGCACCACGTAGCCCCGTAAGCACCGGGCCGAAACCTTGCGGCCACCGCGCCGGTTCAAGCGGCAGCTTTCATCCCCCAACACCTTCACAATCATTTCAATGAAAACCCCTCTGTTGCGCCTATTGGGCCTGGGTACGCTGGCCGTGGCTGGCCTCTCGGCCATGAATTTCGCCACCGCTCCCGCCCCCAAAATGGAAATTGCCGCCGCCCCCACCGTGTACGACTTTACCGTGAAAACCATCGACGGCAAAGACGTGAAACTGAGCAAGTACAAGGGCAAGAAAATTCTCATCGTGAACACCGCCTCCAAGTGCGGCTTCACCCCGCAGTACAAGGAGCTGGAAGAGCTGTCGAAGAAGTACGGCAAAGACGTGACCGTGCTCGGCTTCCCGTCCAACAGCTTCAACCAGGAGCTGTCGTCGGATTCGGAAGTGGCCTCGTTCTGCGAGAAGAACTTCGGTGTGACGTTCCCCCTGTTCCAGACCGTGGCCGTGAAGGGCGACGACGCTACCCCGCTTTACAAGTTCCTGGCCGACAAGACCAAGAACGGCGCCGTGAGCGATGCTCCGAGCTGGAACTTCTGCAAGTACCTGGTGGACAAGCAGGGCCACGTCGTGAAATTCTACCCCTCGAAAGTAACCCCCCTCAGCCCCGAGCTGGTGGCCGACATCACGGCCAAGTAGCAGTCTTTGCCGCTGGCGCTGGCCAGCTTCTAAGAACGTCATGCTGAGCGCAGCCGAAGCATCTCTCCCGCTGAGTAAATCAATCGCTGAACGATTGGGATAGCTGGCGGGAGAGATGCTTCGGCTGCGCTCGGCATGACGTTCTTTTGTTTATCGTTTCTAGTATTCTCTTATAATTATGTCCCCCTGGATTTCCGCGTTTCGCCCGCGTACCCTGCCCTTGGCCCTGGCCAGCATCCTCACCGGCGGCTTTTTGGCGAAGGCAGCCGGCCTGTTCAACGGTCCCGTGGTGGCCCTGGCGGCCCTCACCACCATCCTGCTGCAAATCCTCAGTAACCTGGCCAACGATTACGGCGACTCGCAGAACGGGGCCGACAGCGTGCACCGCGAGGGGCCCCTGCGCGCCGTGCAGAGCGGCGCCATCACCCCCGCCCAAATGAAGCGCGGCATGTACATCTGCGGGGCCCTGGCGCTGGCCAGCGGCCTGCTGCTGCTGTGGGTGGCGCTGGGCGCGGCGGGCCTGGGCCTGTTTGCGGGCTTTCTGGCGCTGGGCCTGGCCGCCATTTGGGCGGCGGTGAACTATACGGCCGGCAGCCGGCCCTACGGTTACGCCGGCTTGGGCGATATTTCGGTGTTTCTCTTTTTCGGGATTGTGGGCGTGTGCGGCACCTACTTTTTGCAAGCGGGGGCCCTGCCGGTGGCCGTGCTGCTGCCCGCCGCCGCGCTGGGCTGCTTCGCCACGGCAGTGCTGAACGTCAACAACATCCGCGACATCAAGTCCGACGTGCTGGCGGGCAAAATCACGATTCCCGTGCGGCTGGGGCCCCGGCACGCCCGGCGCTACCACTGGCTGCTGGTGCTGTTTGGGCTGGGCTGCGCCACGGTGTTCGTGGCCCTCACCTACCACTCGCCCTGGCAGTGGCTCTACGTGCTGGCCGCGCCGCTACTCCTTTTCAACGCCATCCAGGTGTGGCAGCGCCAGGAGTCGCTGCAAATCGACCCGCTATTGAAGCAGATGGCTCTGAGCACGCTCGTGTTCACCGTGCTGTTTGGGGTGGGGCAGGTGGTGGGATAAACCCTGAAAACGAGTAGCACAACCATGCTTTCGGAGAAAGAAGTTACCCGCACCAGCAAATTCCTGAGCTTAGTGCTACGCCACGCGCCCGCGCAAATTGGCATCGTGCTGGACGAGCAAGGGTGGACCGACGTGGCCGTGCTGCTGGCGCAACTAGGGGCCCACGGCCAGCCGCTCAGCTTCGCGGAATTGGCCCATATCGTGGAAACCAGCCCCAAGCAGCGGTTCAAGTTCAGCGACGACCGCACCCAAATCCGCGCCAGCCAGGGCCACTCCGTAGCGGTGGAGTTGGGTTACGCTGCCGCAACGCCGCCCGAAACGCTGTACCACGGCACGGCCGCCCAGCACCAAGCCGTTATCCAGCGCGAAGGGTTGCGGAAAATGGCCCGCCACCACTTGCACCTGAGTGCCGACGTAGCAACGGCCCGTACCGTGGGCAGCCGGCATGGCCAGCCCATAATTTTTGCCGTGGCAGCTGGCGAGATGCACCGCGCCGGGGCCCAGTTTTACCAAGCCGATAACGGCGTGTGGCTGACCGATGCCGTACCAACGGCCTACTTGCGGATAACATAAATCGGCCCAATGCTAGCGCGCATTGGCGTCAGCAAGGAAGCCTGCCGCACGCTTTGGGTAACGTAGGGCCCCTGATGACACTAGAATAATAAAAAAGCGCGGCCGCCCATTTGGGCGGCCGCGCTTTTTTATTCGCTGGCAGGTGGCGTTTCGATAGGAGCGGCGCTGCTGTCGGCGCTGCCCTCCGGCCGGGGGCCCCGGTTGCGGTTGCGGCCGCCGCGGCTGCGGCGGCGCTCCCCGTCGGGGCGGGGTTCGCGGGGTTCGCCGTTGGCACTGGCCTCGCCTTCGGCCCGGGGTTCGCGGGGCGGGCGGGCTTCGCCCTCGGGGCGCGGGGCCCGGGGCTCACGCGGGGGGCGGTTTTCGCCTTCGGGGCGGGGGCGGCGCTCGGGACGCGGCTCGCCTTCGGGGCGGGGCGGGCGCTGGTAGGGCACGGCGGGGGCGATGCCGGCATCTAGCGCGGCCAGGGCGTTTTTGGCGTTGGCCAGGCGCTCCAGGTGCTTAGGATCTTTGGGGTCGGGGGCGTCGCGGCGGGGCGGCCGCTCGCCGTCGCGTCCGCCTTCGCGGCGCGGGCCACCCTCGCGGGGGCCCCCACCGAAGCCGCCGCTCCGGCCGCCCCCACCGCTACCACCATGGCCGCCGCGGGCGGGCCGGCCGCCGATTTTGCCGCCCAGGCCGGCGAACCGCTTGGGGTCAAACTCGGGCGCTTCGCCCAGGCCCAGCTCCTCGGTGATGGCCAGCTTGGGGATTTCACGCTCGATGAGCTTTTCGATTTTTACCACCCGGTCCTGGTCCTGGTCCGAAATGAAGGTGATGGCCGTGCCCTTGGTGGCGGCGCGAGCCGTGCGGCCGATGCGGTGCACGTAGTCCTCGGCGGCGCGCGGGATGTCGTAGTTCACCACGTGGCTCAGGCTGTCGATGTCGATGCCGCGGCTGAGCACGTCGGTGGCCACCAGAATGGGGAACTGCTTGTTTTTGAAGGCGCGCATGATTTCCTCGCGCTCCTCCTGGGTGCGGTCCGAACTGATGCCGCGGGCCTCGATGCCGAGCTTGTTCACGGCCTTCACAATGCCGCCCACGGCCGCTTTCTGGCTCGTAAACAGCACCATGCTCTGCACGTCCTGGGTTTTGATGATGTGCTCGAGGACGTAGATTTTCTGGCGGTCGAAGGCCAAGTAAAACTGCTGGTCGATGCCGGCGGCGGGCTTGCTCACGGCCAGCCGGATTTCCTCCGGGTTCTGCAAAATCTGCTGCGAGAAGTCGCGGATTTTAGTGGGCATGGTGGCCGAAAACAGCAGTGTCTGCCGCTCTTTGGGGAGCTGGCGCACGATGTTGAAAATGTCGTCCGAGAAGCCCATGTCCATCATCTTATCGGCCTCGTCCAGCACCAAGTACTTGATTTGGTCGAACTTGACGTAGCCCATTTGCAGGTGGGCGATGAGGCGGCCGGGGGTGGCGATGATGATGTCGGCGCCGCTCGTCAAGGCGCGCTTCTGCTGCTCCCAGTTCTCGCTTTTGCCGCCGCCGTAAATGGCGATGCTGCTGGCCTCGACGAAGTAGCCGAAGCCGGTCACTTGCTCGTCAATCTGGGTAGCTAGCTCGCGCGTGGGCACCAAAATGAGCGTGGACGTGTGGCCGTGCTTGGCGTGCGAAATTTTGTCGAGCAGCGGCAGCAGGTAGGCGGCGGTTTTGCCGGTGCCGGTTTGGGCACAGGCAATCAAGTCCTTGCCTTCCAGAATTTTGGGGATGGCCTGCTCCTGCACGGGCGTGGCCTGCTGATAGTTCATGGCGTCCACGCCGGCCAGGAGGTCGTCGTGGAGGTTAAATTCGTGAAACGTCACGGGACAGCTGTTTAGAATGAAAAATTTGGGCTGACCTCGTGCTTTCGGCCAGCAAACCGCTTGATTTACGGTAAAGATACGCGCGGGGCCCACGCTTGAGGTTGCCCCCGAAACCAGGGCCCCAGCGCGGCGCGTGCCCCCAATTCCCAACGAATTCCCGCCCCAAAATGTCCCTCGACCGTTTCTCTGACCAGGCCGCGGCCTACGCCCGCTTCCGCATCGACTATCCCGCGGCCCTCTACGACTGGCTGCTGCCGCTGGTGCCCGGCCGCCAGCGCGCCTGGGACTGCGCCACCGGCAACGGCCAGGTGGCCGTGGTACTTGCCGCGCACTTCGCCGAAGTGGACGCTACCGACCTCAGCACCAATCAGCTGGCCCAGGCCCCCGCGCGGCTCAACGTCCATTACCAGGCCGCCCGCGCCGAGCACACGCCCTTCCCCGACCACGCGTTCGACCTCATCACCGTGGGCCAGGCCGTGCACTGGTTCGACCACGCCGCCTACCACCGCGAGGTGCGCCGCGTGGCCCGGCCCGGGGCCCGGCTGGCCGAGTGGGGCTACGGCCTGGGCCGCATCAGCTCCGAAGTTGACCCGCTCGTGTGGCACTTCTACCGCGAGGTGCTGGGGCCCTATTGGGACGAAAACCGCTGGCATGTCGACGACGAGTACGCCCGCATCCCGTTCCCGTTTGCCGACGTGCAGCGGGCCCACTTTGCCGAGCAGCGGCAGTGGTCGGCGGCTTGGTACCTCGATTATTTGCGCACTTGGTCGAGCGTGCAGAACTACCAAAAGCAGCACGGCACCGACCCTGTGTTGCTGGTGGCGGACGAGCTGACGCAAGCCTGGGGCCCCGGCGAGCGGGCCGTGACGTTCCCCGTGTTTGCCCGCGCCGGGCGGGTAGAATAATTCTGGCCCAGCGGCGTTGGTAGCCACCTGATTGGTAGCCAACTAAAAAGTAGCGGCATGAATTCATTGGCTACCCGGTTGCGGGCGGTAGGACTGTTCTACCGCAGCGTGGCGCCATTTATGGTGGGCACTTCCGTCTTAATTCTGCTCGTGGTGCTGTGGCCCGCCTTGCACGAAGGCTGGGCCAGCGGCTTGGTGCTGCAACTGTTGCTGGTAAAGCTGGCCACGGCCCCCGCGGTGTGGTACCTGTCCGAGCAACTGCGGCCCGACCAGTACTGGTTCTATTTCAATTTGGGCGTGTCGCGCCGATTCTTGTGGGTTGGCCTGGTGTTGCTCGACGGCAGCCTATTTCTGGGCTTGGCGGGGGCCCTGGTGGCCGCTTTCGCATGAGGCGGGCGGGGGCCCTCGGGGCCGGGCCGCACGTGCTGGAGGCCGACGGCATCCGGCTGGCGTTCGGAACGCGGCAGGTACTGGCCGACGTGTACCTGCGGGTGCAAACCGGCCAAATAGTGGGCTTGCTGGGGCGCAACGGCAGCGGAAAATCGGTGCTGCTGCAAACGGTGTTTGGGGCCCGGGCCACGCCCGACGCGTCGGTGCGCGTGAACGGCCGCCGGGCGGTGCCGGCCTTCGCGCAGCCCGGGCTCATCAACTACCTGCCGCAAGTGCCGTTGCTGCCACCGGGCGCGTCGTTGCGCCAAGCGGCGCGCCTGCTGCGGGTCGATGCGGAGCAGGCCACCGCTGGCTTCCCCGAGTTGCGGGCGCAGCTTGGGCAGGGCCCCGGCGAGCTGTCGGGCGGCACGGTGCGCCTGCTGGAGGTGCTGCTCCTGCTGCACGCCGACACGGCGTTTTCCTTGTTCGACGAGCCGTTTTCCGGCATTATGCCCGTGCACGTCGAGGCGCTGGCCCTCATCATGCAGCAAGCCAAGCAGCGCAAAGGCATCCTCATCACCGACCACCGCTACGCCGAGGTGCTGCCGCTGTGCGACGCAGTGTACCTGCTGCACCAAGGCCGCCTGCGGCAACTTGGGGCCGACCCCCGGGCCGAATTGCGCGATTACGGGTACTTAGCTACCTGATTCCGGCCAGTGCGCAGGCGCCCAATGCCTCGTGCTGGGGCCCCAGCCGCGGGCCGGCAAGGTTTAGCTGCAGGCGGCGGAAATCCATTTTTACGGTGTGCAAGCCGTTTGCATTATTCCGGCGGTAGTAGTAATAATTAGGGCTTTATTTATCGGTAAGGCCGGAATGGTTTGGTATTGAAGTAAGAATGCGTTATTCTTGTCATTATTAGTTATCCCTTTTTATTCCACACCGCTGCCAAACGCATATTATTCTTATTCCTATGGCTAAGTCGTCCAATAAAAATGCTGCCGCGCCCGAGCTGTTCGCGCCGGCCGAAACCCAGCCCGCCACTGATTTGGTAGCTGCGCCCGCGCCTGCCAAAAAGCCCGCAAAGGCCCGGGGCCCCAAAACCCCAAAACCGGCCGCCCCTCCGGCCGATACCGCTGCCCCCGCCGAGGCCGTGCACAGCGGCGCCACGGCCACCGACAACCTGCCCATTGCCGAGGCCGGCTCGCCCACCAAGGCCCCGGCCGACCGCCTCGACCAGATTTACGACGGCCTCAAGCAGAAATCTACCGCCAAACAGGCCATTTACCGCAACACCCGGGCCGCGTTCGACTGCCTGCGCACCGTATCGCAGGAGCTGGTGCGGGAGCTGGCCAGCAAGCGCCCGCCCCTCGACGCGAGCGTGGTGCTGGAGTACCACGCCGTCAACGAGCTGGAATTCCACATCCGGTTTTCGGGCGATTTGCTGGTCTTCGTCATGCACTCCAACATCGTCACCTTCCCCGACGAGTACGGCCCCATGCCCAGCGCTTACGTCAACGCCGACTTCCGGCGGCGGTTTTTCGGCCACATCATGGCCTACAACTTCATGGCCGACAGCATCAAGTACCAGCGCCTGAACGACCCCGGCTACCTCGTCGGCCGCCTGCTCGTCAACATCGACAACCACTACTTCCTCGAAGGCGTGCAGCAGCTGGAACTGCCTAACAACGATATGTCGGACAACGTGCTGACAGCCGACGCCATGCGCCTGTTCATCGAAAGCGCCATGATTGCCGCCGTCAACAACGACCTCATCGCCCCGCCGCTCCCCGAAATCCAGAAAATCAACGTCAAGCAAAAGCTGGAAAACCAACAAGTTAGCCGCGGCAGCAAGGTTGGCTTCAGCTTCTCTCACGAGCAGGTTATCTGAACCACGGATTTATCGGATTAAGCAAATTCACCGGATTTTGGGGACGATTCGCCAAGCTTAACTGGGGGCCCCAAGGGCGGGCTGCCGGCTATTAGCTGAACAAAAAAGGCCACTCAGTGAGTGGCCTTTTTTCGTGACAAGACAATCGCCCAAAATCCGACGAATACGCTTAATCCGATAGATCCGATAAATCCGTGGTTCGGCTACCGTATCCTACCTTCTGGCGGACTTTGGCCAGTACGCCGGCGCCGTAGGCCTGGGCCCGTTGGGCCCCGATGGCCAGCTGGGCGTCGATTTCGGGTAGGTTATTGATGTAGAAGTTGAACCGCTCGCGCTCGACGGCGAAACGCTTCAAAATCAGCTCAAAAAGCGCCTGCTTGGCGTGGCCGTAGCCGTAGCCGCCGGCTAGGTAGAGGCGGCGCAGCTCGGCGGTTTCCTCAGGCGAGGCCAGGAGCGAATACAGCTTGAACGTGATGTCGGTGTCGGGGTCCTTGGGCTCGGCGAGGTCCTTAGCGTCGGTGATAATCTTGCGGATGACTTTCTGCAACTCCTTCTCGGGCAAGAAAATATCGATGATGTTGCCGTAGCTCTTGCTCATCTTCGCGCCGTCAATGCCGGGGATGGTCATCAGCTCAGTATCCACGCGGGCTTGGGGCGGCACCAGTGTGTCACCATAGCGGCTGTTAAAAGCCTGGGCAATGTCACGGGCAATTTCGAGGTGCTGCACCTGGTCCTTGCCCACGGGCACAATTTCGGCGTCGTAGAGCAGGATGTCGGCCGCCATCAGCACCGGGTAGGTAAACAGGCCGGCGTTCACGTCCGAGAGCTTGTCACTCTTATCCTTGAAACTGTGCGCGTTGGCCAGCATCGGGTAGGGCGTGAAGCACGACAGGTACCAGGTCAGCTCCGTCACCTGCGGCACGTCGGACTGCCGGTAAAACAGGTTTTTCTCGGTGTCGAAGCCGCAGGCCAGCCACGCGGCGGCCACGGCGTAGGTGTTCTGGCGCAGCACCTCCGGGTCGCGCACGGTGGTGAGCGAGTGCAAGTCGGCGATGAAATAAAGCGACTCGTTGGCCGGGTTTTTCGACAGCTCGATGGCCGGGAGGATGGCCCCGAGCAGGTTGCCCAGGTGCGGGCGGCCGGTGCTCTGGATGCCGGTAAGGATGCGGGACATGAGAAAAATTAAGGTTTGAGGCGCACGCCCTTATTGTAGGCGCGCACCAAATCGGGCAATTGCACGCGGGTGATTTGGTTGCTGACCAGTTGCCGCTGCAATATCGGGTCGGCGGGAAAGAGGCCGGCTACGAGCGGGCTCAGCGCCTGCTGGGCAGTTAGGCCAGGGGCGTGCTTGGGGCTGTATACGAAGAAGTTATTGGTGCCCTTCTTGCGCAGTACGGCCAGCGTGATGTGGGCCTTCAGGGGCCCCATTTGGGCCACGTAGTAGTAGTGAAACATTTCAATAGGGCCATCGGCCACTACGGTTTCGAGTAGCACCGGGTCGGCAAACTGCGCATCGAAGCCCGCGCGTAGCTTAAACCCGTCTTGCCGCGCAAAGGAGTGGCCGTCTACGCTGAACGCTGCCACTTGCGCCAAGCGGAAGCTGCGCTCCTGGCCGTTGCGGATGCCGGCCATGGCGCCGGGCCGGTTGTCTTCGGCCAGCACCAGCTTGAGGTCGGCGTCGCCCTGGGCCCCGGTGGCCAGCTTGTAGTGGCCGGGCGCAAACGCAAACTGGGCCCGGGCCTGGCCCGGTAGTAAAAAAGAGCTGGTGAAAAGGGCGGCCAGCGGTAAGTATTTGGAGATGAAGGATAAATGCAACATAAAATGATAAATAAGGAAGGGATAATTACACGCTGTCGTCGTCCACGGCTTCGTGCTGCAATTCTAAGGTATCGGCGGTGCCCAAGTAGCGGTCGATGAAATAATGGGCGATATAAAGGACCGGCGTGAGCAGGATGGCGGCCGCGAATTTGTACCAATAATTGAAGTTGGCCACGCTCACGACCTGCGCCAAGCTCCAGTTGCCGAAGATATAAAAGGCCACGTACAGCACCACGAAGCTGTCGACGAGCTGCGAAACGAGGGTGGAGCCGGTGGCCCGCAGCCACACGTAGCGCCCGCCCGTGGCCCGGCGGATGGCCTGGAAAATGCTGGCGTCGAGCAGCTGCCCGACGATAAAGGCCACGATGGAGCCGACGATGATGCCCAGGCCCTGCCGGAAAATGCTCTGGTAGGCAAAGTCGATGTCGAAGGGACGGCCCCGGGGGTCGGCCTTGTTCACATCGAGCCAGAAATCGGCCGGCGGGAGCTTGGTGGTGAGGTAGATAACCCCGAAGGCGAACAGGATGAGGCCCATGGTGAGGTAGCTCACGCGCAGCACGCCGTCCTTGCCGAAATACTCGTTGATGATGTCGGTGGTGACGAACACGACCGGCCAGATGAGCACGCCCGCCGTGAGGTTGCCGGGCAGCACGCCCGTGAGCTTGGCCACCGAGAAAATTTTGACGCCGATGATTTCGGCCAGCAGCGCGTTCACTAGGAAAATGCTGCTAAGCACCAGGTACAGCTGCTGCTTTTTGTGGGCGAAAGATGCCATGCGGGGCCCCGGCTACACGCTCACCATCAAGCCTTCGAGGGCCAGCTCGGCGGTAGGAAACACGGCCCGGGCCTCCAGCAGCAGTGGCTCCAGGTCTTTGTAGCGGCTCGAAAAGTGGCCGAGGAGCAAGCGGCCCACGCCCGCGTCGTGGGCCAGCTGAGCGGCCTGGCGGGCGGTGCTGTGGTGGGTTTGGGCGGCGCGCGCGTGCATGTTGTCCAGGAAGGTGGCCTCGTGGTAGAGCACGTCGGCCCCGCGCACCAGCTCGGCCAGGGCGGGGGTGTAGAGCGTGTCGGAGCAGAAAGCGTAGCGGCGCGGGGCCGGGGCGGGGGCCGACACGTCGGCGTGGCGCAGGCCGGGCTGGCCGGCATCGGCGGGCAGGTCGTGGCCCTGGGCCAGCTGGCCGAGCTGGGCGGCGCTGAGGCCAGCGGGCAGGCGCTCCTTGAGCAGGCGGGGGCGGCGGGGCTGCTCGGCAAACAGGTAGCCGGTGCACGGCACGCGGTGGCGCATGGGCAGCGACGACACGGTGATGTGGACGTCTTCGTACACCACGGCGTGGGCCTCGGTGTCCACGGCCACAAACTCCATGGCGAAAGCCAGCTTCGTGCCCGACACCCGCATCTGGGTGGTCAGCACTTCATCCAAGCCCGGGGGGCCCACGATGACCAGCGCCCGGGTGCGGCCCTGCAAGTGCAGCGAGCCCAGCAGCCCAAACAGCCCGAAGAAATGGTCGCCGTGCAGGTGCGAGATGAACACCGCCCGCAATTGGTTCAGGCGGCTGCGGTACTCGAGCAGGCGCCACTGGGTGCCCTCGCCGCAATCGACGAGGTAGTGCGCGCCGCCCACGGTGAGGGCCTGGGCCGTGGGGTGGCGGCCCAGCGTCGGGGTGGCGGAGGCCGAGCCCAGGATTCGCAGTTCGAAAGTCAAATTACTAAGCTGTGGGCCAATAGCGGGTAGCTGTTAGCTTTTTTGAGTCAAGAATGAAAATCGCCCGCCCCAGGCGCAGTTGTTTGGCGAAAAGAAATTGGCTGTTAGCCGCGGCATTCCAAAGGAAAGCCACCAGCTAACAGCCAAGCGCTAACAGCTAAAAAAGCTATTCCTTGTCCGTCAAGTCGCGCTCGATGGCGTGCAAAAACACGCGGTCAATGCCTTCCTCCACCGTGGGCAGGATGTGCAGCACCGACTCGAGCTTGCTGATGGTGATGAGCTTGAGCACGTGGTCTTGCAGGCCGGTGAGCACCAGCAGGCCACCCGTGGAGTTGCACAGCCGGTTGGCAATGAGGATGGAGCTCAGGCCCGACGAGTCAGTGTATTTGACGTTGGACAGGTCCAGGATCAGGTTGTTGATGCCTTCGGCGTTGAGCTTCACGAACTCCGATTTGAGGTCCGGGGCAACGGTCGTATCCAGCTTTTTCTCGTCGATGGTGATGACGGTATAGCTTTCTTTTTTATCGATGACGTACTTCATGCGGCGGAGGAGCAGAGAAAAAGGATTAGAAGAGACGAAGGTAAACAGAAAAGCCCGATGCCCGCCGTGCCTTTCGGCCTACGGCCCCAACGGCCCGGCGAACGCCAGCGAGGCCCAGGTGGTGAGCCAATCGGCGCGGGCGCGCAGCGCCGGGGGCGCTTCGGCCGCGTCGACGGTGGCCACCAGGTAGGGCCCCGGTCCGGACAGGCGTAACAACAAACGGCCGTTTTGGTTGGCATGGGTGGTAAAATGCTTGGCGGGCAGGCCCCCGGGCTGCGCCTCCCACACCTGCACTAGGGCCCCGCGTGCCGGCTGCCCGGCCCGCAATACCCGCACGGTGAGGGCCGCGCCGGGGGCCAGGCGGTAGGGGTTTTGCTCGGGCACCAGCTCGAAGGGCAGGCCCAGCACGCGGCGGTAGGCCGTGTCGGCGGCCGGCGCTAGGAGCCCCACCTGCACCAGGGCCTTGGCGCAGCGGCGGTAGGCCTCGCGCCCGGGCTGGGCTTGCTGGCCGCGCTCCTGGCGGCGACGCAGGGCCAGCTCCAGGCCTTCTTCGCGCAGGTAGGCGGTGAACTGCGCGGCGGGCAACTCAATGAAAGCCAGGTTGCTGCGCAGCACCACGAGGTGCGTGCCGGGCCGCGCAAACGCCACGGCGGTGCGAAACGTGTCGGCCGGGGCCCCACCGGGCGGTGGCGCCAGGTTGGTGGAGTCAGCTGGGGCCGAACCGTAGCGCGCAAAAGCCAAAATTTTACTGGTCCGGTTGCCCCACGGGGCCCCCTGGAAGCCCGCGCCCACCAGCGGCCGCACATACACTGTTTCGCCCGGCGCGAGGCGGAAGCGGGTGGGCTGGAGCCAGAACTCGTGGGCCAGGCCGGCGCTGGCCAGCGCCAAAAGTGGGGCAAGGGTAAGGAAGCATTTGGCCATAATGCTAAAGCAGCGTTAACCCAAAGCGGCTATGGCGGCGGCTATTTTCTCGTTCAACTCATCCGCCAGCCGGCTGTTTATGCCTTGCCTGGCGGCTCGGCGCTGCTTGCTTTTCCCGTGCACCATTAGCAATGCCGCGACGAAGAAGAGGGGCAAGGACAAGATGGCGTACAAGCACACTTTGGTGATTAGCTCCCGCGAACCGGGCAGCTGCCCGTACAAGTAATAGCCTATTGCTATGGTTAGCAAAGATATTACTAGCCAGATTGCGAGTGGGAGAAGGAACGAATACCCGGTTTTGATTTCCTTCAGGGAAGCTAAATCCGTCGGGTTGGGGGCCGTCATGGCCTGCCAGGCGGTATCGTCCAGCACGTTGTAGATGGTGCCTGTGTCGTGGTTGCACAGCCGCACGTAGTGGCCGTTGGGACTGTCGCCGCGGAAGGCGGCAATCAGAGAAATGGCGTTGCCGTTGCGCAGGGCAATGCCGTCGAGCGGGAAGTGCACGTGCTCCTCCCGCCCGTCGGCTAGGCGCAGGAAGATGTCGTGGCGCGTGGTGTTGTACGACTTCACGGTGGGGGCCTTGATGCGCCCGCCGCGGGGGCCCACGTAGCCCCCGCCGCCCTCGCTGTAAATGTGCGACTGCGTGTGCTTCTGCGAATCCAACACGGTGCCCGTGTGAGTTTCCAGCCTGAAATTACTCATGATTCGTGCTGTGCTGCCGTTGAGCTGCGGGTAGGTTCGCCGGGGCCCTACTGCCGCTCCAGGGCCAAGGCGTAGGCCCGGTCGTAGTACACGCGCAGGTTTTTCCAGTCGAACAGCTCAGCGTGGCTTTCCACGTTGTTGCGCTGCTGGATGCGCTCGCGGCGCGAGAGCAACACGAACTGCCACATCATCTCGGTCAGCTCCTCGGCCGATTCGTCGAACGTGCGCTCCTGGCGGTGCACCACAAAAATGCCCTTCTGCTCGGGGTCGGGCACGTTTTGCAGGGCGTAGTCGCCGAAGCCCGAGAGGTCGCTCGTGACGGCGGGCACGCCGCGGGCCACGCACTCCAAGGGCGTGTAGCCCCAGGGCTCGTAGTAGCTCGGGAACACGCCCAGGTGGGTGCCGCGCACAAACTGCCCGTACTCCATGCCGAACAGGGGCGAGGTGGTGGACACAAAATCGGGGTGGTACACGATTTTTACCCGGTCGTGCTCGTAGTTCAGCAGGTTGGAGCGGCGCAGGAAGTTGAGGATGTCGTCCTTGGCGTCGTCCACCAGGTTGTGGGTGATGACCGGGGGCAGGGCGTTCGATTTCCAGCTTTGGAGCGTGCGGCGGTAGCGCAGCTTCCAGTAGTCGTCCACCATCGAGCCCAGCTCGGGTAGGCGCTGGTCGGAGCTGGCGGCGGCGGCGTAGAACAGCCGCTCGCCCACCTGCTCCTCGATGGCGCGGCAGGTTTGGCGCACTTCCTCCAGCACGGCGCGGCGCTCAAGCACCTGCGGGTTGATGCTGGTGAAGGCGCGCTTGGTGATGAAAAACATCACCACCTGCATGTCGATGCCGCTCTGCTGGAGGCGGTAGTTGAGGCGGGCCAGGGCCTCCAGCGTCAGGTCGAAGCCCTTGTTGTGGTACTCGTAGCGGCCCGAGGTGAAGAAGTACAGCGTCTTGTCCAGCTCGAACGAATAGGAGTGGAAGAAGTGGGCCATCACGAACTCGTGGATCTTGGCCTTGTAGAGCTGGTGGAGGTTCTGGAACTCGTGGCCGGCCACGAAGCGCTCCACGTTCAGGCCGTTGGGCAGCACCGCGTCCGGAATCCGGTCGAGCAGGTAAATGCACTCGCGCACCGTCAGCTCGCTCACGGTGGTGAACACGTGGCTGCCGTGGGCGGCGGCGCGCTCCATGGTCACGGCCGGCTCGATGGCGAAGTGGCGGCTCTCGGCCAGCCAGTCCACGCGCATGAGGTGGTCGTAGAAGTCGGGGTCGTTCATGGCCAGGTAGCGGCCCAGCAGCGTGGCGTGCGTCGTGAACACGAGGTGGGCCGGCGTGCCGTCGCGCCGCAGGTCGGGGATGGCCACGCCCGTCATCCACTCGTGGAAGTGCACCAGCAGCTGCTTTTCGCCCTTCAGGGCCGCCACGGTTTGGATGAACAGCTTGGAGAGGGCCCCGAAGGCCACCACCTGGTGCAGCAGGTCGTCGTTGTCGGGCATCGGAATGCCGTGGCGCTCCCAGAGGTCGCGCTTGATGTCACCCAGCCGGTCGTAAGCCTGAAACGGGTTGATGAGCACCACCCGCGGGCGGCCCGTCACGAGCCAGGCGCCGTAGCAAATGTCGTAGCCCTGGGCCCGCAGCGTGCGCACGGCGGCGGCGTAGGGGTCGTCGATGAGAGCGAGCTGGGTGTCGTCGAAGTTCTCAAATTCGCCCTGCGCCATGTGGGCGAAGTAGGGCCCCAGCAAGCAGTAGCGGTTGCCCCAGGCGGGCACGGTGGCCGGCACTTTGGACCGGATGACGGTGTAGATGCCGCCAACTTGGTTGCACACTTCCCAGGCTACTTCAATCAGCAGCGAGTCGGGCAGCAGGGCTTCGGAGGCGGGGGGAACGGAAGAATAGGGCATGGCGGGTGGGATAGTGCAAAAAACAGCGGCGGCGAAAGGTAAGCCGGCCCGGCCGCTGCCGCCGCGCCCGCCCCAACTATTTTTGGTACGGCCCGCGCGGCGCTCACGGTTGGCTCTGGGCCCGAATTAATTGGAAAAAACCTTCCCGGTAGGTTTCGCCCAGCGGAATGGCCGCCTCGCCCACGTACACGGTGTGGCCGTCCACGAGCCGAATTTTGTCGAGCGCCACCACGAACGACTTATGTACCCGCAGAAACGCCGGCTGCGGCAGCTGCTGGGCCAAGTCCTTCAGCGTCTGGTAGGTAACGATGCGCTGGCCCGGCACCACAATGGACACGTAGTTCTTCAGCGCCTCCACGTACAGGATGTCGGCGTAGTTGAGCCGCAGGAACTTGTTTTTGCTCTCGCCCTTCACAAACAGGTAGTCGGCCGCCGGGGCCCCCAGCGGCGCCGGAGCAGCGGCCGCCGGCGCCGGGGGCCCCAGCGCCAGGGTCTGCGCTTTTTGCACGGCGCGCAGGAAGCGGTCGAAGGCCACGGGCTTGAGCAGGTAGTCCACCACGTCGTGCTCGTAGCCCTCCAGCGCGTATTCGGGGTAGGCGGTGGTGAGCACGACCCGGCACTGCCGGCCGCAGATTTTCAGGAACTGCAAGCCCGTGAGTTCGGGCATCTGAATGTCGAGGAATACCAAATCGACGCGGCCCTCCTGCACCCATTGCAGGGCTTCGAGGGGGTTGTTGGTGGTGCCCACCAGCGCCAGCGTGGGCACTTTTTGGATGTAGGCGGCCAGCAGCCGGGTGGCGGCGGGCTCGTCGTCGACGGCGATGCAGCGGAGCATGTTTTGGTTTTTAGTTGTCAGTTGTTCGTTGTCAGTTGTCTGTCATCAGGGCCCCAGTCCGTTGCGCTCAGCATGACGGCCTTTTCTGACGACTGACAACGAACAACTGACAACTAAAAACTAAGCCGGCCCCAAATCTAGCTCCAAGCGGGTGTAGTGCTCGGTGCCGTCGTTTTGCACTTCCAGCGTGTGGCGGCCGGGGTAGAGCAGGGCCAGGCGGCGGCGCAGGTTGGCCAGGCCGATGCCGGTGGTGGCGTCGCGCGGGTGGGGCCCCACGCGGTTGCGCACCTCGAAGCACAGGCGGCCCGGCGTGGGCAACGTGAGGCAGATGTCCACGGGCTGGTCGGGGCGGTGGAGGACGCCGTGCTTGAGGGCGTTTTCGACGAACGGGACGAGCAGCAGGGAGGCCACCCGCTGCCCGCCCACGGCCGCCGGCTGCCGGAAATTCACAAAAAACCGGTCTTCGAAACGCAGGCGGTGCAGGGCCAGGTAGTTTTCCAGGTACTCTACTTCGCGGTGCAGCTCCACGCGGCCGTCGGGGCCCTCGTGCAGCATGTAGCGCATGAGGTCGGAAAGGCGCAGCACGGCCCCGGCCAGCGGCTCCGACACGGCGTAGGCCTCGGCGTAGAGGTAGTTGAGGGTGTTGTAGAGGAAGTGCGGGTTGATTTGGGTTTTGAGGAACGCCAACTCGGCCTGGGTTTTTTCCTGCGTCAGGAGCTGGGTGGCGTGGTCGTTTTCGCGCCGGAGCACCGCCTCAATTTTCCAGGCCAAAGCCGACAGCACCACGATGGGCGGGCTCAGGTACACGTCGTCGATGGCAAACGCTTGCCAGGAGCTGCTCGGGTTGTAGTTGCGCAGGCCGAACAGCGCCGGCATCAGCATTTCCTCCACCAGGTAGCGCACGGCGCCGAACACCAGCGGCGTGGCCAGCAGGCCCAGTAGTAGCTGGGGGCCCCGGCCCGGCCGCCAGTAGCGCGGGTAGACGAACGAAAAGCAGTAGTAAAACAGCACCATTTGGGTGAGCCACAGCGTGGCCGTGAACAGCAGGTATTCGGGCACGTGGGTGGTGCGGTTGATCAGCACGCCGACTTCGTCGTGGGCAATCAGCAGGGCCCAGCCCAGGGCGTGGTACAGGGCAATCCGGGGGCGGTTCATGGCCTAAAAGTAGGCGGCCGGGGCCGGCGCGGCGGGCCCCGCGGGCGCCGCCGCCGGCTGCCCCAGCGCGAATAAGTGCCGGTAGGAGAGGGCCAGCACTGCGCCCACGGCCGCCGTCCAGCACGTAATGAGCAGGGGCGAGCCCAAGATGCCGTACGTAGCCATAAAGCCGGTGGCCAGCAGCGAATTGAGGGCCCCCAGCAGCACCGCGGCGGCGATGGGAAAGGGCAGTAGGAAAAACGCCAGGAACACCCACGGCCGCGCCTGGCCGCGCAGCGCCGCCCAGGCGCGCACCAGCGGCGGCACCGTGGCCAGCACCACCAGCGCGCCCCCCAGGGCCCAGGCCGTGGAGTAGGGCAGGAACTTGCTTAGGGCGTACACCTCGTCGTTGCCGCCCATGAAAACGGCGCCCAGAATACGGGCAAACGGCACGGTGGCCATCACCAGCGCGAAGCCCAGCGACTGCCGCGCCGCGGGCTGGCGCGGGCCCAGCAGCCCGTAGCCCACCCAGCCTACGGCAAACGTGAACGCCGGCCCCGCCAGCGTGGCGGCCAGGTTGGTGTAGGGGTGCCCGGTGGCGCAGGTGCTGCACAGGCTCCACACGTTGAAGTCGCGGGGGCCCCAGCAGCCGCACAGCAGCCGGCCCAGGCCGGTGTGCACCAGCTCGTGGGCTTCGGCCAGCCCAAACACCAAGGCCCCAAAGGCCAGCAGCCCCGGCCAGGTAAGCGTAATTTTCATGGTAAAAACGGAGAGGAAAACGGCCAGTAGCAACCGGGCGCAAAAGTGCCGGCGGGCGGGGCGGCCGGAAATTTTATTATCCCAACCCGGCCAAACGGCGGACGACCCGCCCGCCGGGGCCCCCAGCGGCGTTGGCGGCCGGTTTGCGGGGGTTGGGATAATAAAGTTTTGGACCCCCGGGGGCCCCGGCACCTTTGCTTCATCGCCGTTCACCAAACCGCTTTCGCCCCGTCGCCATGTCCGTTTTCCGCACCGCCGCCCGCCTCCTGTTGCTCTCGTTGCTGGGGCCCGCCACCGTTGCTTTGGCCCAAACCAAGCCGGCGGCGCCCGCCAAAATCAAGGTGTATTTGGTGGGCACGTTCCACTTCAGCGGCTCCGATTCCGACCTGCACAAGGGCACCAAAACCGACATGAAAAAGCCCGAAATGCAGCGCGAGCTGGACGAGCTGGTGGGCAAACTCGCCCAGACGCGGGCCGACAAGGTGTTCATCGAGTTCAAGTTGAAGGAGCAGCCGTTTGTAGACAGCACCTACGCCCTGTACCGCCAGGGCCAGTTCAAGGCCAGCAACAACGAAGTTTACCAACTAGCCTACCGCCTGGCCAAGCGGCTGGGCCGCCCCCGGGTGTACTGCGCCGATGCCGCCGGGATGCTCGATTTCGAGGCCACTCAGGCTTATGCCAAGCAACATGGCCAGGAGAAAATCCTGGAAGGCGCGATTGCTAGCGCACCCCAGGACAGCGCCGGCCGGCTCGTTGCGGCCCGGGTGGGGGCCCGGCAAAGCCCTGCTAAGTTGCTCCTAATGCCGGGCGGTACGCTGTTGGAGCGCTTTATTCGACAAAATACCCGCGCCGCCGAATTGGCCCAGATGGACGCCTACCTGCTAGATTTTGCCCGCATTGGAGGGGGCGACAACTACGCGGGGGCCGACCTGGCGGGCGAGTTTTTCAAGCGCAACGTACGCATCTACACCAACTTGCTGCGGCAAGTGGACGTGCAGCACGACAAGGCCGTGGTGCTCGTCATCGGGCAGGGGCACGTGGCGTTTTTGAAGGCCATTCTCCAGTACAACTCGCTGTTTGAGGTGGCCGACGTGGTGCCGCTGCTGCAAGCCAAGTAGGGCCCCGGGGCCCCAACAATACGGCTCGGTCGTAGTTTGCACGCCGGTTCCCGGGCGGCTGCCCGGCGCCGGTACCCCTCCTCTTATCCCCTTCCGCAATGGCCGCCGACACCACCAACGTCCTCACCCTCGAACACGAAATCCTGCCCGTGCTGACCCAGCGCCGCAGCCCCCGCGCCTACGCCGACCAGCCCGTGCCGGCCGAGGCTTTGCAGCAAGTATTCGCGGCCGCCTCGTCGGCCTCCTCGTGCTTTGGCGAGCAGCCGTGGCGCTTTTTGGTGGGCAACCGCGCCACCTCGGCCGAGGCCTACGACAAGATCTTGGCCAGCCTGGCCGAGTTCAACCAGGCCTGGGCCAAGGCCGCGCCCGTGCTGGTGGTAAGCGTGGCCAAAACAACGTTCTCGCACGACGGCAACGCCAACGCCTGGGCCACGCACGACGTGGGCCAGGCCGTGGCCACGCTCGCCGTTCAGGGGGCCGAATTGGGCCTGCAAATCCACCAAATGGCCGGTTTCTCGGCCGATAAGGTGCGCGCCGCGTTCGGTGTGCCCGAGGACTACGCGCCGGTGGCGGTCTTCACCCTCGGCTACCCCGGCGACCCCGCCGGCCTGCCCGACGCCCTGCGCGAGCGCGAAATGGCCCCCCGCGTGCGCAAGCCGCTGGCCGAGTTCGTGTTTGAAGGCGGCTGGCCCCAGCCCGAAGGGGAGCGCTACGACCAAGCCCCGGTGTAGCCCTGCGCCGGTGCCGCATAACAGAAAAAGGCCTTCCCGCGCAAGCAGGAAGGCCTTTTTTAGGGCCCCGGGCGGGGCAATGCGTTTGGCTTAGTGCAGGGCGCGCTGCTTGATGATGCCGCCCTGGGCGTCGTCGACGCGGTACTGCACGATGAAGGCGCGGGGGTCAATGTCCTTCACTTGGGCGCGGAGGCCGGGCAGCTCCAGGCGCGTGACGACCGTGAACACGATGTCGCGCTCCTGGCCCATTTCGCCGCGCTTGCCGTAGCCGGCCTTGCCTTGGTACATGGTCACGCCGCGGCCCAGCTTCTCGGTGATGGCCTTGCGGATGTCGTCGCTGTGTTCCGACACGATGGTGACGCCCGTGTACTGCTCGATGCCGTTGAGCACGAACTCCAATACCCGCGCCGCGGCAAAGTAGGTGAGCATGGAGTACAGCGCCGCCTCGGTGCCGAGCACGGCCACGGCTACGCTGAAGATGACGAGGTTAAGAATCAAAATCAAGTCGCTGACCTTGAGCAAGCTCAGGTGGCGGCTCACGAGCAGGGCGGCAATTTCGGTGCCGTCGAGCACGGCCCCGCCGCGCATGGCCAGCCCAATGCCCGCCCCGATGAACACGCCCCCGAACACGGCCGTGAGCAGGTGGTCGTGCGTGACGTCGGGAAACGGCACCACGGCAATTACCAAGGCCAAGCCCCCGATGCCGATGGCGCTGCGCAAGGCAAATTTTTTGCCCAGTTGGTTCAAGCCCAGGGCAATGAAGGGCAGGTTGAACACCAGGATGAGCACCGACAGGGGCAAGTGCATCACGGCGGCTAGCAGCATCGAAATACCAGTCACGCCGCCGTCGATGAAGTGGCTCGATAGCAGGAATCCTTTTAAGCCAAATGCCGCCGAGGCCACGCCGGCCAGGATAAAAGCTGCGTTTTTGAGCTCCGAATTGGGGGTGTTGACGGTAGCGGCGTTGCCGGAGAGGGGGAGGGCGGCCGCAATTTCAGAGGTAGGGTTTTCTTCCATGGCAGGGGTATAAAACGAAACCCCAGATGACTGGGGTTTCGGGTAAAGCTACAAAATGAGCGCTGCGCGCCGGGGCCCTATTGGGCCAGCACCACCACGCCGTAGGGCGCCAGGGCCACGCTGCCGTGCCAGCCCAGGCCGTCGTATTCGCCGGCGGCGGCCGTGGTGCCAAGGCAGCCGTAGTCGCCAAACGAGCCGTCGTAGCCCTGCCAATCCGAGTTGAAGCGGCACGGCCAGTCGCCGCCGGCGGGCAGGCCGATGCGGTAGGCTTCGTGGGTTTTATCGGCGAAGTTGGCGATGACCACCACCGTGTCGCCAGGGCCCCCGTCGCCGTCGGCCCAGCGGGCAAAGGCAATCACTTTTTCCTCGTTGTTGATGTGCAGGATGCGGGTGTGCTGGCCGCCCAAGCCACGGGTGTGGCCGTCGAGGTTGCGGCGCAGCCGGATCAGGTCGCGGTAGAGCTGCACCAAGCCCTTGAATTCTTCGGCGCGGCCCCACTGCAGGGGCTCGTTGTCGTTGAACGAGCCATCGGCCAGGAACTCCTGGCCCTGGAACAGCATGGGCAGGCCCGGGGCGGTGAGCACAATGGCGGCTCCCAGCACGGCGCGCTTCTTCGGGAACCACGAATCGGCGGCGCCGGGCATGATTTCCTCCGGGATGCGGCTCTTGCCGTTGGCCACCTCGTCATGGCTTTCGGTGTAAATCACCCGGCGGAACGCGTCGCCGTTGTAGGTCTGGGTGATGGCGCCGGCCACGGCGTGCATGTCGCGGTCGGCGTCGCTGGCGGCCGTAATGGCCTCGTGCATGGGGTACACGAAGGCCGAGTCCCACTGCGAGTTGAAGCCTTGGCCGCCTTCGGCCACCGCGGCCGTGATGCCGTCGTTGCCGCGCATGTCCTCGGCGATGGTGATTTTCCAGGGCATCTTGCTGTCAATCTCCTCGTTGATCCAGCTCATCAGGCTCCAGCCCTCGGGCAAGTTATCGCCGGGGTCTTCCTCGCCCTTCACGTTGCGGATGAAGGCAATGGCGTCGGCGCGCAGGCCGTCCACGCGGTAGTCCTCCAGCCACATCATGGCGTTGTCG
Organism: Hymenobacter nivis; assembly: GCF_006439025.1. GTDB lineage: Bacteria > Bacteroidota > Bacteroidia > Cytophagales > Hymenobacteraceae > Hymenobacter > Hymenobacter nivis_A. The sequence continues at coordinate 520,817 of NZ_RCYZ01000003.1, read as the reverse complement.
CGGATGTACTGGCGCACCTCGGGGCGGCCGTAGTCGGGGCGGTTGTCGCCCCAGGGCGTCTTGGCCTTCCAGTCGTTGTAGAAGTAGATGCCGCCGCCGCCGTTCTCGCTCCAGCCGTCGAACTGCCACAGGTCGAGGTCGCCGGGGCCGAAGTGGTTGTACACCACGTCGAGCACCACGGCGATGCCGTGCTGGTGGGCCGCCTTCACCATCTCCTTGAAGGCCAGGGGCCCGCCGTAGTCGCTCTCCAGCGCAAAGGGGTTGGCAGGGTTGTAGCCCCATGAGCGCGAGCCCGGAAACTCGGTGGCCGGCAGCAATTCGATGCAGTTGATGCCCAGGTCGCGCAGGTAGGGCAGCTTGTCCACCACGCCCATGAACGTGCCCACCTTGTCGGCGTCGGGGGCATTGAAGGTGCCTACGTGCAGCTCGTAAATCACGAGGTCGTTCCAGGCCGGCATGCGGAAGTCGTCGTCGGCCCAGTCGAAGCTAGGGTCGAACACCACCGAGTTGCCGGCCGAGTTGGTCACCTCGCGGGCGTAGGGGTCGTTGCGGCGGAACGTTTGGTCGCCGTTAGTGATTTCAAACTTGTACTCGGCGCCGGGCTTGGCCCCGGCCACATCGGTGGCCCAGTAGCCGTCGGCCTCGTGCTTGAGGGCATTGGCCTGGCCGTTCCAATCGTTGAAGGTGCCGACCACGGCCACGGTGTCGGCGTGGGGGGCCCACACCCGGAAGGTGGTGCCGCCGTCGTAGGGCACGGCGCCCATGCCGCCGTGCGTGCTGGGGGTGGGCTGGGGAAGGGCAACGGGGGTAGAAGTTTTTTTAGCGGGAGCAGCTGAACGGGTCAGAGGAACAGTGGTGGACATAAAGGGCATAAAATACCCCGCTGGCGCGGCCAAAGAACGGCCGGTGGCGGGCGGGGTGCGCACTTATACGCACGTTTCCATTTTTAGTCTAACTGAACCTAAGCATTGCGCTATTCCGCTTGGCCACCACCTGGTTAGGCAACCGATTACTTAGTACGCGCAGCTAATTTGCCAGCGGAATGAGCAATTTGGGCCCCGGGGTTGTTTATTGCCCGTTCACCACCCCTATTCGCCCGGATGCCCCGCCCAAAACCTCTTATTCACGGCCTCTACGGCTGGACGCCCGCCTACGGCTTCCGCTACGTGCACCCCGCCAACCGCCGCGCCTTCGAGCTGCTGGAGCCGGTGGGCAAGCTGTTCGAAAAAGTGAGCGAAGACGAAGAGAATGAGTGGCTCACGCTGCGCTACGACGAGCAGCAGTTCTTGGTGCGGCCCGAGCTGTTCCAAGAAATCAGCCAGAAGCCGCCCTTCAGCTTCGGCGACGAGGTGGAAGAGATTATGCCCGCCCTGGGCCAGTACCGCAGCTTCGGCCTGGTGTCGGACGTGTTCTGGAACGAGGCCACTGACCAGGCCACCTACCAAATCGTGCAGCGCAAGCGCAAGCTGGCCCGCGTCTTCCGCGCCGACGAGCTGCGGTTCGGGTAGCGCAGAAGTGGCCGCGGCTGGTCCCTCTGGCCCCCTGGTCCCCCTCTGGCGCGAGTTTAGCGCAGCGTAACTCGTGTCGGCAAATCGGGCGAGGCTGTGCCTCGCGTGGAACGACCCGAGAGGCCGTCGTTTCGCCCCTTTCAACCCGTGGTGCCGCTGGCGCGGCAGTGGAGGCGCAGCCTCCACGCCAAGGCAGGCACGAGTTAGGGCTTCGCCTAAACTCGCGCCAGTGGGGAGAAGTAGTTAGCGTTTATTATAAGAAAGAATAACTGTCATCCTGAACGCAGTGAAGGACCTGAGGACAGCTGAACGGTTTGCAGTAATTGTTCACTGCAAATCGTTTCGCTGTCCTCAAGTCCTTCACTGCGTTCAGGATGACAGGCCCTGGCGAATCCGTAAACCTAAAAACCTACTCCACCAGCACGCCGATGTAGTAATTAAACGTGTCCACTTCCACGTTCTCCAGGGTGGCGCCGGGCAGGGCCAGGGGGGCCCACTTGGTGGTGGGGGTGAGGAAGCGGTACTCGCCCCCCTTGGTGCGCACGCGCACCGGCAGGTCGAAGCCCGGCACGCTGGCCTGCCAGCGGCACATGGGGGGCTGGGTTTTGCTGAAGCGCACCTCCAGGATGGGCAAGGTGCTGTACTGCAGGTACTGGGCGAAAATCTTGGTCAAATCGCGGCCCGACTCTTTGCTGAGGTAGGCAATGACCTGGTCGCCGGTGACGGTTTGGTGGTAGAAGGTTTTGCCGAGGCCACGCAGCATCTGGCGCCACTTCTCGTCGTCGTTCACCACGGTGCGCACCATGTTCAGCAGGTTGCTGCCCTTGTCGTACATGTCGCCCGAGCCTTCCTTGTTCACGCCGTAGGGCCCCAGGATGGGCGCCGCGTTCTGGATGTTTTGGCGCTGGCCGTGCACGTAGGCCTGGCCGGCGGGCTTGCCAAATTGGCTCTCCACAAACAGCGCCTCCGAGTAGCACGTGAAGCCCTCGTGCACCCACATGTCGGCAATGTCCTTGCTGGTGATGTTGTTGCCAAACCACTCGTGGCCGCTCTCGTGGATGATGATAAAGTCCCAGGTGGCGCCCCAGCCCGAGCCCGAACGGTCGGAGCCGAGGTAGCCGTTCAGGTACTTGTTGCCGTAGGCCACGGCGCTCTGGTGCTCCATGCCCAGGTGCGGGGCGTCCACCAGCTTGTAGCCGTCCTCGTAAAACGGGTAGGGCCCAAACCAGTGCTCCATCGATTTGAGCATGGGCTTTACGTTGGCCGCGAAGTGGGTTTTGGCCTTGGCCAGGTTGGCGGGCAGTACCCAATAGTCCAGCGTCAGGGGCCCCTTCTCGCCGGCGTAGGTATCGCTGAAGTGGGTGTAGTGGCCCACGTTCAGAGCCACGTCGTAGTTGTTGATGGGGTTGCGCACGGCCCAGTCGAAGCGCGTGTAGCCGTCCTTCAGGTCCGTCACGCGGCGCAGGCGGCCATTCGACACGTCTTGCAAACCGGTGGGTACGCTGATGCTGATGAGCATGGAATCTACCTCGTCGGCCTGCTGGTCCTTGGTAGGCCACCAGATGCTGGCGCCCACGCCCTGGCAGGCGCTGGCCACCCACGGGGCCCCCTGCGCGTCTTTGGCAAACACCAGGCCGCCGTCCCAGGGCGCTTTTTTGGCCACGGTGGGCTTGCCGCTGTACTGTACCGTGAACTCGTCCTGTGCCCCCTTCTTGATAGCCTGCGGGAAGGTGACGAACACCGCGTTGGCCTCGCGCACGAACGGCACCGACTGCCCGCGGTACAGCACTTTATCCACCGCAAGGTTGGCAAAAAGGTCGAACTGCAGGCGCGTGAAGTCCTGCGTGGCCGCAAACCGGAACAGGTTGCTGCCGCTCACGGATTGCTGGGCCGGGTCGAGGCGCACGTCGAGGTGGTAGTACTTGATGTCGTAGCAGGTGCGGGCCGCCGGCTGGCCGCCGCGCAGCGTATCGGCCCGCGTGAAGGCCAGCTTGGGCTGCATCAGTTGGGCGCTGGCGAGCTGCGCGGGGCCCCACAGGGCAGCCAAAAGGAGGGCTTTTTTCAGAAGCATGGGAGGAGGTACTGTTCGGGCCCCAAAGAACGGCATGCTAAACGCAGGGCTGCACGACGGGCCATTATGTCGGCGCGCGCTGTCAGTCTGTAGTGCGGGCTTTGTGGTCCGCAGCGCTGAACGGTGGCTGCCCGATTATCGGTAGGACGAAGCGCGCTACAGCGTGCTACACCCCTAGGTAGATGGCCGCTACCACGCCCGCGGCGCCCAGCGCCAGCAGCGCCAGGTAGCGGGGCCCCGCGAAGCGCAGCCACTCGTCGAAGCCCACGCCGCAGGCGGCGAGCATGGCCATGAGGGCCCCGTTGGTGGGCGTTATTAGCTCGCAGAGGCCGGCGGCGTACTGGAAGGCCAGCACCACCACCTGGCGCGAAAGGCCGATGAGGTCGGCCAGGGGCACGAGCAGCGGCATGGTGAGCGTGGCCTGGCCGCTGACGCTGGGCACGGGCAGGTGCAGGGCGGTTTGCACGCCCATCATGCCCAGGGCGGCGGCGGCCACGGGTAGGTGGGCCAGCGGCGCGGCCAGGGCCTGCACCAAAGTATCGACGATGTGGCCCTGTTCGAGCACCACAAAAATGGCCCGCGCGAACCCCACCAGCATCGCCGAAAAGGCCATGTCGCGGAAGCCCGCCACGAAGCCGTCGGCGGTGCCGCTCAGGCCCAGCCCGCCCAGTACCCCCGCCCCGATGCCCAGGGCTAGGAACAACGCCGACATCTGGTCGAAGTCCCAGTTCAGCCGCACCACGCCGTAGGCAAACAGGGCAAACACCCCGAACATGAGCAGCAGCACCAGCCCGTGGCGGCCCGCGCCGGGGCCCTGTTCGGCGGCTTCCGCGTCGGCCGCCGCATCGGCGGCGCTGGGCACCACGCGGTAGCGGGCGGCGTGGCGCATGGTGGTGGCCGTCCACAGCACGAGGGCGGGCACCAGCAGCGCCACCCGGTAGGCGCCGCCCGAGAGGGCCGGCAGCTGCGCCAGCTTCTGGGCCACGCCCACCTGGAAGGGGTTGAGCGGGCTAAACGCGGCCCCCACGGCCGCCGCCCCCGTGCTGATGGCCACCGCCGTGAGGGCCGGGTAGCCCATGCGCCGCATCAGCAGCACCAGCACCGGCACGAGGGCAATAATTTCTTCTCCCATGTTTTCGAGGGCCCCCATGGTGGCGAAAAACGCGGCCAGCAGCGGCAGCACCAGCCATTCGCGGCCGTGGGCGCGGGCCAGCAGCCAGTCCACGCCGTAGCGCAGGGCCCCCGTGCGGTCCACCACCGTGAAGGCGCCGCCGGAGAGGAAAATCAGGAACACCACGGCCCCGGCGTCGAGCAGGCCACGGGGCACGTCCACCAGCGTTTGAAGGGGCCCCACGGGCGTGGCCGGCACCGGGTGGTAGCTGCCAGGCACGACCACCTGGCGCTGGGTGGCGGCGTCGAGGCGGCGCACAAACTCGCCGGCCGGCAGCACGTAGCTCAGCGCCGCGGCCAGCACAATAAAGCCCATCAGCAGCACGAGCGGGTGGGGAAAACGGAAACGCGTCATGGGCGCAAAGGTGGGGCCCCCGGGGCTACGCGGCCAGGGCCAAGGTTACTCCACCACCAGCGGCTGCACGGCGCGCCAGCTGCCGGCCTGCACCAGCACGTGGTAGAGGCCCGGGGCCAGGCCGTTCAGCGGCACCTCGGCCGCGGTGCCGGCGGCCGGCAGCGGCACGGTTTGCGTGCGCACTACGCGGCCCCGGGCGTCGAGCAGCACTACGGTGGCCCGCGCCGCGCCGGATACGGCGGGCACCCGCACCGTGGCCCTGGCGCGGGCCGGATTGGGGAAGGCCGCCACGCCGGCCAGTGGCGCCGGGGCGCTGGTAGCCAGCGCCGTGCCGTCACCCAGGACCGCCAGGTAAGCTGTGGCGGCGCTGTTGGGGTTGGCCACCGCCAGGGCCCCGAAGCTGGCCGAGGCGCTGGCAAAATCGCCGGCCACGTACACGCCGGCGGTGCCGAGGGCCACGGCCGTGGCGTAGTCGTAGCCCGGCCCGCCGGCCCGCGTGGCCCAGGCAAAGGCGCCGCTGGGGCCCGCGTCGGTCAGCTTGGCCACGTACAGGTCGATGAGGCCGGCGGTGGTGAACGTGGTGCTGCCGAAGGTGGCCGCGGCGTTGCCCAACACGTTGCCCGCGAAGCTGCCGGCCATGTACACGTCGGCCCCGCGCACGGCCAGGGCGTTGGCGTAGTCGTCGCCGGGGCCCCCGGCGCGGCGCGCCCAGGCAAAGGCCCCGCTGGGCCCGGCATCGGCCAGCTTGGCCACAAACACGTCGTAGTACAAATTATCAGTAGTGGTATTGGCCAGCACGGTGCCGCCGAAGGTGGCCGTGGGGCCCTGAAATTCACCGGCCACGTACACGTTGGTGCCGCTCACGGCCAGCGCGTTGGCGCGGTCATCGCCCGGCCCGCCGGCTCGTTGGGCCCAGGCGAAGGCGGCGCTGGGGCCCGCATCGGCCAGCTTGGCCACGAAGGCGTCGTGGCTGCCGTTGGGGTTAACGTTGGCCAGCGCCAGGGGCCCAAACGCGGCCGTGGCGCTGGCAAAGCGGCCGGCCAAGTACACGCTGGCGCCGCTCACAGCCACGCCCGTAGCCACGTCGTCGCCGGGGCCCCCGGCGCGCTGGGCCCAGGCGAAAGCCGCGCCGGCGCCCCCGGCTTCCAACGCGGCCACGAACGCATCGGCCCCGCCGCTGCCGGCGCGGGCCAGGGCCGTGCCGCCGAAAGTGGCGGTGGCACTGCCAAAGGCACCGGCCACGTACACCCGTGGGCCCGCGGCGGCCAGGGCCGTGGCGTAGTCGTCGGCGGGGCCCCCGGCCGGCTGGGCCCAGGCGAAGGCGCCGGTATCGGCCGCCAGCTCGGCTACGAAGACGTCGCGGGTGGCGCCACTAGGGTCGGCGTTGGCCAGGGTGAGCGCCCCAAACGCGGCCGTGGGGCCCCCGAAGCTGCCCGCCACGTACACATTGCCCCCGCTTACGGCCAGGGCGGTGGCTCCATCATCGCCGGGGCCCCCGGCGCGCTGGGCCCAGAGGAAAGCGCCGGTGGCCGGGCTCCACTTGGCCACGAAGGCGTCGCGCCGGCCGTCGGCGGTGGCGTTGGTGAGGGCGAAGGAACCGAAGCTGACCGTGCCAGCGAAGTTGCCGGCCAAATACACGTTGCCCGCGTCGTCGGTGGCCGTGGCGCTCACGGACGAATAATCGCCGCTGGTCGAGCTGGCCGCCACCGCCGCCCGCCAGGCCGGCGCCTGCGCCCGGGCCCTGCCTGCCCCCAGCACCAGCAGCAGCCCCAGTAGGAAACGAGCGGCCTGCCCGGCCGCTCCGCGCGGTGACCTGCCCGGGGCCCCCGCATCTGGAGTAACCGCCGCCAGCGCGAGGCCTTTTGAATCAACGCGGGGAGTAAGCATTTGGCAGGGTGCGAGCAGGAAGAATGGGCGCGGAAGATAGGGACCCAGGCCGGCCGGGCCGTTACTTCGCGGCATGCCGCACCCCACCACTTTTTTGCGCGACGTGCCCGGGGCCCTCACGGCGCTCTCGGCCATGGTCACGCCCGCCATTCTGGTGTCGGCTTGCGGGGCCTTGGTGCTCACCACCTCGCAGCGCCTGAGCCGCAGCCTGGAGCGGGTGCGCGCCGTAGCCGCCGCCCTCAAAACCCTGCGCGATGCCATTGCCGCCGGGGCCCCGCCCGACGCCGACGAGCACGGCTACCTCACCCAGCAGCTGGTGTTTTCGGCCCGCCGCGCCCGGCTCTTGCAACAGGCCATGACTTGTCTTTACCTGGCCCTGGGTATCTTTGTGGCCAGCATCGTCGTCATCGGGGCCATCGAGGTGCTGGCCCTGACGGCGGCCTGGCTGCTGACGGGACTGGCCCTGGCCGGCAGCGGAATGTTCTTCTACGCCAGCGTGTTGTTGATTTGGGAGTCGCGGGTGGCGTTACGCGACGTAGGCTCTGAGACGGACTATTTACTGCAGCACAATCCCCTGGCATGACCTCAATTTAGGGCCCGGTTATTGTACTTCCCGGGGAAGTCCCACCGGCCAATTGGGCCGGTGCTGTTGTTTTTGTTTTACTTGCCGCGCCCACGGCTTTTTGGGTACATTGCTGCTGCGGTGCGCGAAAAAGCATGCGCCCCGCCTGTTATCAATTAATTAGTGATTGTTATGAGAATTGTCCCTTCGAACCACATCCAAGTCTCGGTCCCCGACGACTGCCAGCTCCACGAGCTGGACATTTGGTCCTCTTGCTACGCCGCCATCGAAGCCGGCACCAAACCGTTTGACGTGCGCCTGAACGACCGCAACTTCCGGGCCGGCGACGCCCTGCTGCTGCGCGAGTTCGACCCCGAAACCGGGGCCCACAGTGGGCGCATTGCCCTGCGCTGGGCCAGCCACGTGCTGCAAGGCGGCACCTTCGGCATCGAAGAAGGCTGGTGCGTGCTGGGCCTGGCCGAGCACCCGCCGCTGCCGGCCGGCATCAGCGACACGCGCCTCTGGTAGACCCCCGGTAACCCGAGCCGCTGGCGCCCCCGCGCCGACGGCTCGTTTTCGGTCCCCGCGCTTTGCAATCGTTACCGATTGTGGGCCGCGGGGTTTTTTGTGGGTAGTTGGCGCGGTCGGGCGTTGCCCCTTAAGCTCTTGGAGAGGATGAATGCGGTTCTTCGGTTCGCGCTACGGCCCGGCCGCCCGGCCCCATCCCGCGGCGTTAGGCCGGCTGGTCCAGCAGCCAGTTCACGGCCACGCCTTCGTCGGTGAAGATGCGGGCCTGGTAGGGGCGCTCGGGGGCCAGGGCGTGGGCCACGGGCGCGGCTACCGCGGCGTCGGCGTGCATTTGTTCGATGCGGGCCGGCGAGCTAAACACGGCCAGCCGCAGCGGGGACGGCGCCAGCTGGGCCGCGGCTTCCGGAAAAAACTCCCTGGCGAGCCAGTTGGTCTCCACCACATCGATGGGGCCCCCGCGGCGGGCATCGAGCAGCCAGCGGGCGCAGCCGTGCCGCTGGGCCTGGGCCAGGAGCTCCAGGTAAGAAGCCTGGGCTTCGGCCAGGGTAGTTTCGCGCAGCCAGCGCAGAAATAAGACGTGGAGGTCGGGCCGGTGGAGGATGCTGTAAGGAGCCAAGGCGACGGACGCTAAAGTGCACTAAAGGGTAGGTAGAAGCTGGTTAACAGGTGCTAAACCGGCAGGGTTTTGCCGCCACGGGCCCCAGCAGATGGGCGGAGCCCCTGGCCCGGCGAAGGGCGGTAAATGCCAGTCCGGTTGCGGACCCCGGCGGCAAGCCGCGCCGCCGCCCCACCTTTGCCCGGCCGCTGCCTTTCCCCACTTCGCATGACCTTCGCCGACTTCAAAGCCCTGCACCAGCGCCGCCAGACCGAGTACCTGGCCCACCACGGCCACCGCCTGGCCGAGCGCCAGGAGGACAGCTTCGACCTGACGCTGTTTGCCGTGAACGACTTCTATGCCGAAACCTGGCGCAGCCGCGGCGAGGAAGCCGTGCTCTTCATCCACGTGTTCCAAAAGCCCGCCGGCCTGGGCGAGTACCTGGCCCGGGTGCAACTGCCGCGGGGCTTGTAGGGCCCCTGGGGCTACTTGCCCGGTCGGTCCACGTCGGTGATCTGGCCCTTGTTCTGCATGGTGCGCAGGTCGAGCAGGGTCAGCGAAAACGATTCTTTGCTGTACTTGGCCGGGGCGTTGAGGTCGTCGATGGGGTGGCTGTTGTTCACCTGGTACTGGTTGGCTACCAGCTCCACGAGGTTGCCCTCGGCGCTGACGACCTTGAGGAGCGAGTAGTTGGGGTCGCCCTCTTTTTCGTGCACCGTGTAGATGTCGCCGGCGCGGGGCGCGGCCAGGAAGGCGGCGTTGGCCTTGTCGTCGCGCGAGCTGGCCACGCTGGCCCACACGATGCCCACCACCAGCAGAAACACGCCGGTCCAGTGCCAGATAGGGGCCCGGAACTGCTTTTTGAAGGCCTGCACCTCGGGGCGGATGGCGGCGGGCAGCGCCTTTTCGTCCCAGGCCTGCTGGCAGTGCAGGCACTGCGTCACGGCGGGCCGGCTGTAGGGCAGCACCGGCACGTAGTAAATGTGCACGTAGCGGCTGAACACGCTGAGCTGCAAGGCCTCGGGGGTGGCGCAGGAGGGGCAGGCCAGGCCGGGCAGCGGCGCCGTGTGCAGGTGCGCGCCGTTGGTTCCGTAAATAATCATGCGGATAGAAGCTGGACGAGGATAAATAAGGAGTTAGTGGGGTAAAAGTAAAGGCGTTGGGTACGCAAAATCGCACTGGGTTTCCATAAATCAAGAAGAATCCAGGAATAGCCATGTTGCAAGCTCCGCGCCGCTTAGTTGCCGGCGCCGGGCGGGGCCCCCGGCCGCCGTTTTCTGCCGACCTTGCCCGGCATGAAAGCGCGCTTGCTCCCTCTGCTGTTTGCCCTGGTCAAGTTCGCGTCGGGCTACTTGCTGCTCAGTCCGTTGTACGAGCTGCAGCGCGACGAATACCTGTACCTGGCCCACGGCCGCCACCCGGCCTGGGGCTACCTCGAAGTGCCGCCCCTGACGGCCGCCCAGGCCTGGCTGACCAACGCGGCGGGCGGCGACTTTTGGGCCGTGAAGTTCTGGCCGTTTCTGTGGGGCGCGGCCACCGTGTACCTGGTGGTGCGGCTGGCGCAGCGGCTGGGCGGCGGCTGGTTTGCGGGGGCCCTGGCCGGCACCTGCTACCTGGGCACGGCCTTCGCCCGGCTCAACCTGCTATTTCAGCCCAACTCGTTCGAGGTGTTCGGCTTCGTGCTAAGCCTGTACTGCCTGGCGCGCTACCTGCACACCCAGCGCCCCGGGGCCCTGTACGGGCTGGGCGCGGCCCTTGGGCTGGGCCTGCTGAATAAGTACACGACGCTGTTTTTTGGGGCGGCGCTGGTGGGGGCCCTGCTACTCACGCCCGCCCGCCGCCTGCTCGGCAACCGCCACTTCTGGGGCGCGCTGGGGCTGGCGCTGCTGCTGTGGGGCCCCAACCTGGCCTGGCAGCTGGCCCACGGCCTGCCGGTGCGCCACCACATGCAGCTGCTGCACGACAGCCAGCTGGTGCACGTCGAGGCCGGCACGTTTTGGAAAGCGCAGCTGCTCATGTGCTTGGGAGCCGCGTGGGTGTGGCTGCCGGGGCTGGGGGCCCTGCTGGTGGCGCGCGAATTTCGGGCGTACCGGGCGCTGGGCTGGGTGCCGGTGCTGGGCGTGGGCCTGCTGGCGGCCCTGCACGGCAAAGACTATTACGCCCTGGGCTACTACCCGGTGCTGTTCAGCTTCGGGGCGGTGTGGTGGGCGGCCCGGCTGCAAAACTCTCGCTGGAAAACCGTGCTGCGGCCGGCGCTGGTGGCCCTGCCGCTGGCGCTGCTGGTGCGCATTTACCCGTTCATCTACCCCGTGGCGGGGCCGGCCGAGATGCTCGCTTTGCGCCCGCGCTTCGTCAGCCGGGGCTTCTACCATTGGGAAGACGGCCGCGACCACGCCCTGCCCCAGGACTACGCCGACATGCTGGGCTGGCGCGAGCTGGCCGACAAAACCTGGGCCGCCTACCAGGCCCTGCCCGATTCGGTGCGCCCCCACACCCTCATCAAGTGCGCCAACTACGGCCAGGCCAGCGCCATCAACTACTACAACCGCCACCGCCCGCTGCCCCCGGCCCAAAGCACCAACGGCAGCTTCCTGTTCTGGTGGCCGGCCCCGCAATCCTACCGCGCAGCCATCATCATCGACGACGAGTTCCACCCCGAAATCGCGCCGCACTTCGCCTCCTACCGCCGCGCCGGCGAAGTGGCCAACCCCTACGCCCGCGAGCACGGCACGCTCATCATCGTGGGCCGGGGCCCCGACGCGGCCGTGCAAGCCCTGGTGCGCCGCGAGCAGCAAGCCGAGCTGGCGGCCTGGCAGGGCCAGTAGCGCCGCCCCAAGCCTCAGCCCGCGAAGACAAATTCGGCCCGCAGCTCCCAGGGGCCCCCACGGTAGGCCCACAGCTTCAGGCCGGTGCCGGTGGCGGCAAAGGCCTGGAAGTCAGCCTGCAAGTCGGCCAGCAGTTGGCGGGCCACGGCGGGATCCACCTTGTTTTGGACGGTGACGTGGGGCTGGAGCTTCTGCTGGTCTTGGGGCGTGAGGAGGGGGGCCCAGGCCGTTTGCAGGCGGCGGTGCAGGGCGCGCAGCTCGGCGTTTTCGAGGTTGAAGGCCACGCCCCGGCCCAACGAGCGCACGCTGGCCACCTGCACCGGCAGGGGCCCCAGCGCCCGGCAAGTGGCGGCCAGCTCGTCTTTTAGCGCCGCCTCGTCCTCGCCCGGCAAGTGGTGAAACAGCGTAACGTGCGCCGCTAAGTAATTGATCTTCGGCGGAAAATGCTGGCGGCGCAGCTCGTTGAAATAGTCTTGCGATTCGGCATCAAGGGCCAGGGTGAGGATGAGCGGGGCGGGGGAGGCGAAGGACATGAAGGGCAACAAAAACAATTGAAAAATAACTGCTAACTACTTGGCAGAGAGAACGAATAAATGGTCCCTGGTGGGCCCCCAAGGGACCTATTGTACGGGCCGGGGTGTTAAACAACCAATGCAGACCGACCTCTTTTTGCCCGTTCTCAACGCCCCGGTGCCCGCGGCCATGCCCGTGCTCGCCGACGTTTCCGCCGATGCCGCTGCTCCTCGTACGCACGGTGCCAAGCTGTGGCTGCCCAAGCGCGTGCTCTTCACCCCCGACGCCTTGCAGGAGGACTACGGCCAGCAAATCCTGGCCCGCGCCACGGCCCTGAACCTCGACATTGAGCTGCTGAAAAGCAACCGCCTCACCGGCCTGCGCGGCGACGACGAGCGCGCCACCTACCGCACCGCCAAAACCACGCTGGCCGTGGTGAACGCCCCCGCCGGGGCCCTGCGCCTGCAGCCCACGCCCCCCTCGGCCGACTTCCAGCTCAACCTGGCCGAGGGCTGCCCCGCCCACTGCCAGTACTGCTATCTGGCCGGCAGCCTCAGCGGCCCGCCCGTGGTGCGCGCCTTCGCCAACCTACCCAAGCTGCTGGCCAACACCCAGGTGTACGAGCGCGCCGACCGCTCCGTGAGCTTCGAGGCCAGCTGCTACACCGATGTGCTGGGCATCGAGCACCTCACCGGGGCCTTGGCCGAAACCGTGCGCTACTTCGCCGGCCGCGAGGGCGGCCGCCTGCGCTTCGTGAGCAAGTACGACCACGTGGAGAGCCTGCTCGGCCTGCCCCACGGCGGCCACACCCGCGCCCGCGCCTCGCTCAACGCCGAGCCCCTGGCCCGGCAGTTGGAGGGCGGCACGGCCAGCATCGAGGCCCGCATTCAGGCCCTGCGCAAGCTGGCACTGCCCGTGGCGCAGGGCGGCGGGGGCTACCCGGTGGGCGTGCTGCTGGCCCCCATCATGCCCCTGCCCGACTGGCAGCAGCACTACGGCGAGCTGCTCGACCGCGTGCGCGCGGCCTTCGATTTCGACTGCGACCTCACCGTGGAGTTCGTCACGCACCGCTTCACGCCCGGCTCCAAAGAGGTGCTGCTCGGCTGGTACCCCAACACCAGCCTCGACCTGAGTGAAACCGACCGTGCCGTGAAGCGCAACAAGTTCGGGGGCCTCAAGTACGTGTACAACCCGCCCACGATGAAGGAGTTAAAGACCTGGTTCTACACCGAGTGGCAGCGCCGTTTCCCGAACGCGCCCATCCAGTACTGGACGTAGGGCCCCGCCAAAAGCCCGCTCCGAGTGCATCGGGGCGGGCTTTTGATTGGTCGAATTTGAGCTGATCAGCAGCCACAGCGGTAATCGGGATAGTCGGCAAAGCCCGGCGCGGGCGTATCGTCGAGCCGGATGATGCGGTCGAGCCGCACTTCTTCGCCCGAGGCCAACTGGGCGTACTCGACGTGGTCGCGGGTGACGAACGTTTTGATGGCCACGGACTCCTGGCAGAGCTGCCGCAGGTCGTTGAAGTATTGCAGGTAAACCGGCTGCTTGCGGGTGGCCGCGGCTTCCAGCACGTCGTAGAAGTTGCAGTCAATGGGTTGGTAATCGGTCGGCACGGCGATGGGAGGTTGGGTTGCGAGCGTAGTTTACGCTTGCAATCAACTCCGTGTTAACCGCCACGCTTTATGACCACCGCCGAATTCTGGGCCGCGCAGCCGTTTAGCTACATCGAAACGTACTCCTTCAACCGGGGCCCCGCTGCCGAACCCAGGGCCAGCTGGTTTCGATAAGGGAGAAAGCGGTGCAAAAGCGGGAGCTGGCGTGATATATTGCGGTTGCACTATTCCTGCCGCCGCCATGCTCCAATCTGCTGATGCTCTGCAAACTGGTCCGGTTCTACGGGCCGCTACCCCGCGGGTGGCCGCCATCGACGTGGTGCGGGGCCTGGCGATGGTCATCATGGCCCTCGACCACACCCGCGAGTTTTGGAGCCCCACCGCGGTGCGGCCCGAAGACGTGGCCCACGCGTCGGTGGCGCTGTTTCTTACGCGCTGGGTGACGCACTTTTGCGCGCCCACGTTCGTGTTTTTGGCCGGCGTCAGCGTGTTTCTCTACCAGCAGAAGCAGGCCAGCCGCGGGGCCGTCAGCCGGTTCTTGCTCACGCGCGGGCTGTGGCTGGTGGTGCTGGAAATCGTCGTCATCAACTTCCTGTTGCAGTGGGGCTACAGCGGCATCTTGCTGCAAGTAATTTGGGCCCTGGGGTGGGGCATGGTGCTGCTGGCGGGCCTCATCTGGCTGCCGCGCGGGCTGGTGGGGGCCCTGGCGCTGGCCTTTATTGCCGGCCAGCACCTGCTGCCGTTCACCGCGCCCACCACGGGCGCCGGCGTGGGCTGGGCCCTGCTCTACAACCGGCCGTTTCTCTTCCCGCTCACCCCCAAGCTGCCTGTGCTGGCGGCCTACACGGTATCGACTTGGGCCGCCGTGCTGGCCCTGGGCTACGCGGTGGGGCCCTGGTTCCAGCTGCCGGGGCCCCGGCGCACCCGGCGGCTGGCCGCGGCGGGCGCCGGGGCCCTGCTGCTGTTCGGGGCCCTGCGCGCCACCAACTGGTACGGCGACCCGGCCCCGTGGAGCGAGCAGCCGCGCGGCCTGGCGTACAGCGCGTTGTCGTTCGTGAACGTCACGAAGTACCCGCCGTCGCTGCTGTTTCTGTGCCTCACGCTGGGCGTGGCGCTGGTGCTGCTGGCCACCTGGGGCCCCACCGGCCGCCTAGGCCACTGGCTGAGCACCTACGGCCGGGTGCCGATGTTTTACTACCTGCTCCACTTTTGCCTCATCAGCGGCGGCGCGTTTGTGTGGACGACCCTGGCGTTTGGCCGGCCCTTCAACCTGTCGTTTGCCCCGCCCGGCGCCGGGCTGCCCGCCGGCTACCACCCCAGCCTGTGGCGCACCTACGCCGTGTGGGCCGTGGTGGTGGCGCTGCTCTACTGGCCCTGCCGCTGGTACCAGAGCTATAAGCAGCAGCACACCCACTGGTGGCTGGCGTATTTGTAGCTCAGCGGGCGTGTGCATTAGTTGGGGCCCCGGGAGCAATAAGCTGGGCCGCGGCATGCATTTTGTGTCGCCGCTGAAGCAGCAGCGACCGGTTGGATAAAACCGCCGGGCGACGCTAACCCCGGGGCGCACGCTTGCGTTTCGAGCTTCACCCAAACGCGCCTTATTTGATGAAATTCTTCTCCTCCTTAGTAGTTTCCGGGGGCCTGCTGTTGGCCGGGGCCCCAGCGGTGGTGGCCCAGCAGGCGCCGTCGCCCTACCACACCCGCTTCGTGGTCGATGCGCCCGTCACGCTGGGCCTGGCGGCCGTCAGCGGCTTCGGCCTCTACCGGGTGCAGCAAAAAACCGGCCTCACCGAAGCCGAGCTGCTGGCGCTGCGCAAAGACGACGTGCCCCGCATCGACCGGTTTTCGGCCGGCTATTACAGCGACAGGGCCCAGACCACCAGCGACTTTCTCTGCTACGGCTCGCTCGTGGTGGCCCCCGGCCTGCTCGCCTTGAACCCCGCCGCGCGCGGCCGCTACGGCCAAGTGGTGGCCCTGTACCTGGAAACGATGCTCGCCACGGACGCCATTTTCACGACCTCCGTGGGCAACGTGTCGCGCAACCGGCCCTACCTCTACGGCCCCGAGGGCGGCGGCGACCGCACAGGCCGCATCGCCACCAACTCGTTCTTTTCTGGCCACACGGCCCACGCGGCCACGGCCACGTTCTTCGCCGCCAAGGTATTCCACGACTTCAACCCCGGCTCGCGGGCCCAGCCCTACGTGTGGGGCGTGGCGGCTGCCCTGCCAGTGGTCGTGGCCTACTACCGCATCGAGGCGGGCAAGCACTTCCTCACCGACAACCTGCTGGGCTACGCCGTGGGCGCCACCGTGGGCGTGGTGGTGCCGCAGCTGCACAAAAAAGCCAGCGCCGCGGGCGTGTCCCTCTCGCCCATCCAAGGCCTGAACGTGAACGGCTACGCCTACTCGGGCCTGCTGCTGCGCAAGCAGCTGTAGGGCCCCGGGGGCAGGGTGGGGGCCCGGCGCGCACCGCGGGGGCCGGGCGGTCCGGCGCCGGGGCCCATCTTTGCGGGGCGCCTTGCGCGCCGCCGTTTTTCCTTCCGCC
This sequence comes from Hymenobacter nivis, assembly GCF_006439025.1. Taxonomy (GTDB): domain Bacteria; phylum Bacteroidota; class Bacteroidia; order Cytophagales; family Hymenobacteraceae; genus Hymenobacter; species Hymenobacter nivis_A. Next base: position 504,642 of record NZ_RCYZ01000003.1, on the reverse strand, counting down.
ATGCCCATCCCCATCTACCAGGTCGATGCCTTTGCCCGCCGCGCGTTTGCCGGCAACCCCGCCGCCGTGTGCCCGCTCGACGCGTGGCCGCCCGACGCGCTAATGCAGCAGATTGCCGCCGAAAACAACCTGGCCGAAACCGCCTTCTACGTGCCGCTGGCCGGCCAGGAAGCCGATTTTCACCTGCGCTGGTTCACGCCCACGTTCGAGATTGACCTCTGCGGCCACGCCACCCTAGCCACCGCCCACGTGCTTTGGAATGAGCGCGGCTTTGCGAAAGACGAAATCGTGTTCCAGAGCCAGAGCGGCCCGCTGCGCGTGCGCCGCGAGGCCGACGGCCGCCTCACGCTTGACTTCCCCAGCCGCCCGCCCCGGCCGCTGGCCCCCGATGAGGTGCCGGCCGTGCTCACGCAGTCGCTGGGCCCCGGGGCGGCCGCGCCGCTGGCCGTGCTGGCCTCGCGCGATTTAGTCGTCGAGTTCGCCACTGCTGAGGACGTGCTGGCCCTGCAGCCCGACTTCGGGGCCCTGGTGGCGCTGGGCTACATCGGCCTGATTGCCACCGCGCCCGGCCCCGATGGCGTCGATTTTGTGTCGCGCTTTTTCGCCCCCGAAGTGGGCGTGCCCGAAGATCCCGTCACCGGCTCGGCGCACAGCACGCTCATCCCATTTTGGGCCGCTAAGCTGGGCAAAACTGAGTTGTTTGCCCGCCAGGAATCGGCCCGCGGCGGCGAGCTGTGGTGCCGCCTGCGCGGCGACCGGGTGGACATTGGCGGCTACGCCGTGACGTACCTCGTGGGGGCCCTGCCCAACTTGGCCGGCCTGTAACGCTGCCGCGGCGAGGCCGCGCTACACCGCTTTCTTGGCGGCGCGCGGGGTAGCTTTTTTGGTGGTGGCGGCGTTGAGGCGGTCGGGGTTTTCGGCCAGGAACTTACCCCAGCTTTTGCCGCCGGCGGCGGTGGCGTTGTTGCCTTTTTGGTAGTGGTGGCACAGGGCCACGGCCAGGGCGTCGGTGGCGTCGAGCAGCTTGGGGGCCTCGGCGATGGGCGGCAGGGCCAGGGTTTGGCGCAGCATGTGGGCCACGTGCTCCTTGGTGGCGCTGCCCGAGCCGGTGACGGATTGCTTGACCTTGGTGGGCGCGTATTCGACGTACGGAATCTGGCGGGAGAGGCACGCGGCGATGGCCACGCCCTGCGCCCGGCCCAGCTTGAGCATGCTCTGCACGTTCACCCCAAAAAACGGCGCCTCGATGGCCAACTCGTCGGGCAGGAATTCGTCAATCAGCTCAATCATGCGGTCGAAAATCCGCTTTAATTTTACCGCATGGTTCGACCCGAGGGCTTTCATGTTGATGACGTCGTACCGGAGCACCGTGACGTGCTGCCCGCGCACCTCGATGACGGCGTAGCCCATGATTTGGGTGCCGGGGTCGACGCCCATGATGACCTTGGGCAGCAAATCGGCCGGCGGGGCGGGGCGGGGGTGGACGAAGGGGGGCAAAGCGGGCACGGGGAAAGGAACGCGGGGGCAAAGCCTCCTTTACAAAGTTACGCCGCCGCCGCGGGGCCCCACGGCCCGGCCGTTTCCGCCGCTTCAACTGTATCTGCCGCTGCTCCGGCAATGCCTGTCCTGGCCACCGCTGCCCCGGTGGGCGCCTCCGTACCAACTGCTGCCGCTGCCCCGGGAGGCCACGATTTGCCCCGCGCCGTCGCCCCGGGGCCCCAAAATTCGTCCCGCGCCCCCGCCAAGTGGGGCCCCTGGATTGCGCTGGGCAAGGTGCTGGTGACGTTGCTCACGCTGGGCTTGCTGTACAACTCCGTGTTTGCGGCCCCCGACACGGCCGCCGCCTGGCGCGCCCTGCTGGCCACGGCCCTGGGCGGCACGGGCCGCGGGCCGGTGCTGGGGGCCCTGGCCCTGGTGCCCCTCAACTGGGGCCTGGAGGCCTGGAAGTGGCACCGCCTGGCCCGGCACCTGGAGCCCGTCACGTTCGGGCGCAGCCTGCGGGGCGTGCTGGTGGGCCTCACGCTGGGCTTCGCCACCCCCAACCGCGTGGGCGACTACGCCGGCCGCATTCTGGAGCTGAAAAGCCGCCGCGTGCGGGCCCTGGGGGCCGTGTTTCTGGGGCGCTACTGCCAGCTGGTGGCCACCGTGGTGGCGGGCGTGGCGGGCTTGCTGTACTTTCTGCTGACGTTTTATCTAGTGGGCTTCCCGGCGGCGAAGCTGGGGGTAATCGTCACGGCCGTAGGGGTCTGTGGGCTGGTGCTGGTGCCGCTGTACCGCTCGCGGCTGCTGGTGGCGGCGCTGGGGCTGTGGCGGCCGCTGCGGCGGTTCCGTCCGGCGCTGGCCGTGATGCCCACCTACCCCGCCCGGGCCCTGCACGCGGTGCTGGCCATTTCGGGGCTGCGCTACGGCGTGTTTTGCGCCCAGTTTCTGCTGCTGCTGCGCGCCTACGGGGTGGGGGCGGGGCTGGGGCCCGGGCTGGCCGCCGTGGCGGGCACGTTTTTGCTGAAGTCGTTGGTGCCCTCGCTGAACGCGCTGGCCGACGTAGGCGTGCGCGAGCTTTCGGCCACCCACTTGTTTGGCCTGCTGGGGCAGCCGGCGCTGCCGGTGCTCTCGGCCAGCCTCAGCCTGTGGGTCATCAACATTGCCCTGCCCAGCGCCGCCGGCCTGCTGCTGGTGCCGGGCCTGCGCGTGTGGCGCAGCCGCAGCGCATGAGGGCGGCCGTGGTAGGGCCCCTGCTGCTGGCCATGCCCGCGCTCTACGCCGGCGTAATGATGTGGCTGCGCGGCGGTTGGCAACGCAGCCGCGCCGCCGCCGAAGCCGCTAATGCCACTGAGGTAGCCGCCGAAACAGACACCAGAGCCCCCGGGGAGGCCGCTGCTGGGGCCCCCAGCAAAGCAGATGCTGCCACGGCCGCAACGGCTCGCGCCGCAGTAGCGGCCGTCGCCGCCGGGGCCCCTGCAGTCGCCAGGCTTCCCGAAAAGGCCCCCACCGGGTCCCCCGCCGAAGCACTTGGCACCGCCACCACCGACGAAGCTGCCCCGCTGCTCTTCTCCGTCCTCATCGCCGCCCGCGACGAAGCCGCCGCCCTGCCCCAGCTGCTGGCCGACCTCGCCGCCCAAACCCTGCCCGCCGCCCGCTTCGAGGTGCTCATTGCCGACGACCACTCCGCCGACGGCACCGGGGCCCTGGTGCGGGCCGCCGCCGCGGGCCTGCCGTTTCGGCTGCGGCTGGTGGCGCTGGCGCCCGCCCAAACCGGCAAGAAAGCCGCCCTGGCCGCCGCCCTGGCGCTGGCCGGGGCCCCCTGGCTGGTGTGCACCGACGCCGATTGCCGCCTGGGCCCCGGCTGGCTCGCCGCCTACGCCCGCCTGCTGGCCGCCGGTGCCACGCCCGATTTCATCAGCGGCCCGGTGCTGCTCACGGGGCCCGATACGTGGTTTCAGCGGCTGCTGGGACTGGAGTTTGCGGGCCTGGTGGGGGTGGGGGCGGCGTGCATCGGCCGCGGGGCCCCCACCATGTGCAACGGCGCCAACCTGGCCTACCGCCGCGCCGCCTTCGAGGCCGTCAACGGCTACGCCGCCCACGCCCACCTGGCCAGTGGCGACGATGAGTTCCTGATGCACCAGCTGCACGCCGCCCGCCCCGGCGCCGTGCGCTTCCTGGCCGATGCCGCCGCCGTGGTGCGCACCGCCGCGCCCGCCACCGTGGGGGCCCTGCTGCGGCAGCGCGTGCGCTGGGCCAGCAAATGGCGCCACTACCAAAGCCCCGCTTCGCGCCGCCTGGCCCCGCTGGTGCTGGGCGCCAACGTGGCCCTGGCCGCTGGCGCGGCGTGGGCCCTGGCCTGGCCCGCGCTGGGGCCCTGGGTAGCCACCGCCTGGCTCCTCAAGCTGGGCGCCGATTGGTGGCTGCTGGCCCCGGTGCTGCGGTTCCTGGGGCCCCGGCGGTGGCTGTGGGGCCTGCTGCCGCTCCAGCTGCTCTACGCGCCCTACGCACTGGCCGTGGGCGCCGCCGGCTGGCGCGGTGGGTATAGCTGGAAGGGTAGGGCGGTGACGAACGCCGCAAAATAAAAGCTCGGCGGGCGCAAGCTTATGGCCCGCTCAGTTGTTCATTTACCATGGGGCATCACCTAATTTTTCAAGCACATGCGGACCAATTCGTTGAGTTTTGCGCTGACGGTGGGGATGGGGTTGATTGTGGTATTAATGGGCTACGCGGTGCTCAGTGGGGCGGGGCTGGTGGGGTTCGCGGCAGCGGATGTTGCCGCTGCGGCGCAAAGCGAATTAGCATCGCCGCTGGTGGCCAGCAAGGCCAAGGCTTCACCAGCGGATGGAAGGCCTGTCGTTGACAAGACTTCGCCCGCTATTGCGGCAGGCGACGCTTTGTTCAAGGCCAACTGTACCCAGTGCCACGCCGTGAACGAGCAAGTAGTGGGCCCCGCGCTGGCGGGCATTACCAAGCGCCGTTCTATTGGCTGGATTATTCCTTGGGTAAAAAATTCTGCTAAAGTGGTGGCCAGCGGCGATGAATACGCTGTAGCACTTTACAACAGGTTTCAAAAGCAGCAAATGCCTTCTTTTCGTTTGTCGGATAAAGAAATAGAGGAGATTGTTGCCTACGTTTCGTCCGAAATGGGAGGTGCAGTGACAATTGATGATTCTTCGCTAACTGCGGCATATTAACGAGGGCAAGAATACGCTGACAACGTCTCTTTATGACACCAATCCCGCCCTCACAAGTACCTTTGCCCACCTGCCTTTCCGCCGCTTTCCGCCTCCCGTGACCGATCCTGAATTCGACTTGCTCGACGAGCTTTACTTCGTCACCCCGTTCCGCACCTTGCTGGAAAAAACCGGCCTACCCGTGGCCGAGCTGCGCGAGCAGCTGCGCAGCCTGCTCGAGCAGGGCCTCATCCGCAGCTACTGGCCCGACCCCGATACAGAGCTGGCCTACGAGCCCACCTCCTTCGGGGCCATTGCCACCGACGCCAGCTACCTGGCCTCCAAAGAAGGCCTGCTGCGCCACAACACCCGCTAGCCGTGGCGCCGCCCGTGTTGCCCGCCCCGCCGCCCGCGCCGGCCGCCCGCCCGCCGGGCTACTACGTGCGCCAGCGCCTGTGGCAAAACCGGCCCGCTGTGTTCGGCCTAGTATTCATTGCGTTGTGCGCGCTGGTGTCGGTGCTGGGCTACTGGATTTTGCCCGATAACTCGCCCAACGCCAGCCACGGCTTCGTGGCGCTGCAAAAGCAGGGCCCCGGCCTCACGGTCGATTTCCTGCGCCGGCCGCTGCCCGATTCGGCCCTGGCCGGCCGCCCGTCCAACAACATTTTCCGCACCTGGTGGCGCGGCCGCGAGCCCGCCTACGAGGAAGCGCCCATTAGCGCCTACCAGGCCCAGGGCCCCGATTCGGCCCTGGTGCGGCCCTGGGCCGAGCCTGGCACCGCGCCGGGGCCCCCGCAGCGCGTGGCCGCCGGGCCGCGCGTGGTCCGCACCTACTGGCTGGGCACCGACAAGGCCGGCCGCGACGAGCTGAGCCGCCTGCTGCTGGGCACCCGCATTTCGCTGGGCATCGGGCTGGTGGCGGTGCTCATTTCCATGGCGCTCGGCATGGCTGTGGGGGCCCTGGCCGGTTACTTCGGCGGATGGCTCGACAGCGTATTGCTCGGGCTGATGACCGTGGTGTGGAGCATTCCAGGTATCATGCTGGTCATCGCCATTTCATTAGCTTTGGATAGCAAAGGCGTGTGGGTCAGCTTCGTGGCCGTGGGCCTCACGATGTGGGTGGACGTGGCCCGCGTGGTGCGCGGCCAGCTGCTGAGTTTGCGCTCGGCCACCTTCGTGGAGGCCGGGCGGGTGCTGGGGCTGCCCACGTCGCGCCTCATCGCCCGGCACCTGCTGCCCAACCTGCGGGGCCCCCTGCTGGTGCTGGCCACCAGCAACTTCGCCGCCGCCATCCTGCTCGAAGCCGGCCTGAGCTTCCTGGGCCTGGGCGTGCAGCCGCCGGCCCCCAGCTGGGGCCTGATGGTGAAGGAGGGCTACGACCTGCTGGGCACCCAAGCTGGACTGTGGCTGACGGTGCTGCCGGGCGCGGCCATCTCGCTGCTGGTTTTAAGCTTTAACTTGCTGGGCAACGGCTTGCGCGACGCCTACGACCCCAAAACGGCGGTGCGCTAAGCCCTGTTCCCTCCCCATGCCCAACACTGCTTCCGATAAACGCCTGTTTCTCAAGGAGCGCGAACTTTCCGCGCTGCTCGAAATCACCCAGGCCATCACCCAGGACGAGACCAGCGAGGCCGCGCTCTACAAAATCTTTCAGTTCACGCTCATCGGCCAGCTGGGGGTGCGGCGGCTGGTGCTGTACGTGCTCACCGACGGCGTGTACCGCGAGGAAGTGGCCTTCCCGGTGGCCGTGGGGCCCCTGCCGGCGGTGGTGCAGGACCAGTGCTGCGCCGTGCCCTGCGTCATGCAGGGCCTCGACCTGGGGCCCGCCTGGGCCGGCTTCGAAACCGTGATTCCGGTGAGCCTGGGCGGGCGGGTGCTGGCCTATGCCCTCATCGGCACGGCCCAGGCCGACTACGCCAGCCAGGAGGCCACCAAGTTTCTCGAAACGCTGGCCAATATCCTCATCGGGGCCGTGGAAAACCGCCGCCTCACCCGCCAGCGGGTGGCGGCGGCGGCCTTGCGCCGCGAAATTGAGATTGCCCAGGACGTGCAGCGCCTGCTCTTTCCCACGCACTTGCCCAACAACGCGGCCGTGGCCGTGGCCCGCACCTATGTGCCGCACACCGAAATCGGGGGCGACTACTTCGACGTGGTGGAAATCGATGCCGACCGCCTGCTGCTCTGCATTGCCGACGTGAGCGGCAAGGGCGTGGCGGCGGCCCTGCTCATGTCGAACTTCCAGGCCGGGCTGCGCACGCTGCTGCGCCAGGGCGCCGACCTGGCCATTATCGCCCACGAGCTCAACCACTTGATCTTTCGCAACGCCGGGGGCGAGAAATTCATCACCGCCTTCCTGGGCATCTACGACGGCCGCACCCGCCGCCTGCGCTTCATCAACGCCGGCCACAACGACCCCATCCTGCTGCCCGACCAGGGGCCCCCGCAGTTCCTCAAAACCGGCACCGTCATGCTTGGTATCATTGAGGAACTGCCCGGGTTGGAGGTGGGCGAAGTGCTGGTGCCGCCCCGCTCGCTGCTTTTCACCTACACCGATGGCCTGACGGAAGTATTTGACGCCGAGGGCAATGAGTTTGGCGAAGAAGGTGTGCTGCGCGTCATCGCCCAAAACCGCTACCTGCCCCTGCCGCGCCTGCACGAAACGCTGCTGCGCGAAATCCAGGCCTTTGGCGGCGGCACCGACCAGTTTGCCGACGATGTGACCATCCTCAGCTGCCGCCTGAAATAGGGGGCCCCCGGGGGCCCTCCTTCGGCCGGCCCGGGGGCGTAACTTTGCCCGGCGTGGGCGCGGTGCCCGCGCCGCCCTAACGCATACCCCGCATCAAACGGTTTTTCGGCAACCTCAGCCTCGTCGTTTTGCTCAACCTGGCCATCAAGCCCGGCTGGATCGTGGTCGAAAACCTGGTGCAGGACCGCCTGGGCCACGCGGCCTTCGGGCTGGTGGCCGCCCTCTCGGCGCTGGCCATTGCCGTGGCCGCCCTCGCCGACCTCGGCCTGACGCCCTACGTGGTGCAGCGATTGGCCGCCGCGCCCGATTTTCTGGCCCAGGAATTCCCGGTGCTGCTGCCCCTGCGCGGGGGGCTGGGCCTGGCCGGGCTGGCCGTGCTGCTGCCCGTGGGCTGGGCGCTGGGCTACCGGGGGCCCCAGCTGGGGCTGCTGGCGGGGGTGTCGGCGGCGCTGCTGCTCACCCAGTACGGGCAGTTTTTGCGGGGCCCCGTGCAAGCCCGCCAGCACTTCAACACCGACGCCGTGCTCTCGGTGCTCGAAAAAGCCCTGCTGCTGGCCGCCATCCTGGCCCTGCTGCCGGGCGGCCTCACGCTGGGCAGCTACGTGGGGGCCCGGCTGGGGGCGGCGGCTTTCACGGCGGCGCTGCTCTATGGGCTGATGACGCGCCTGTTTGGCCGCGTGCGCTACCGCTGGCAGGGCCCCCGGGCGCGGCAGGCCCTGCGCGCCAGCTTGCCCTTCGCCCTGATGGCGCTGCTCTACGGCATCAACGAGCGCGTGGACATGGTGATGCTCGAGCGCCTGCACTCGCCCGCCGAGGCCGGCTACTACGCCGGGGCCTACCGCTGGGCCGACGCCGTGATGATGTACGCCTGGACGGTGCTGCCGCTGTTTTTTGCCAAATTTGCCAGCACCCCGCACGACGCCGAGGCCCAGCGCAAGCTGCTCTGGTTTGGGCAGCGGGTGGTGGCCGCGCCGCTCATGTTCGCGGTGGCGTTCGGGCTGTTTCGGGGCGAAGTGCTGTTCTGGCAGTTCCACCACAGCAGCCCGGCGGAGCTGGCCAAAATGGCGCTTTGCCTGCGCATTTTGTTCCTCAACGTGCTGGTGCACGCCTTCTTCGCCATCTACAGCACCCTGCTCACCAGCACCGCCCACGAGGGCGCCGTGAGCCGCGCCGTGGCCGCCAGCCTCGCCCTGAACGTGGTGCTGAACCTGGTGCTGCTGCCCCGCTTCGGGGCCGTGGCCGCCGCCTTGAACACGCTGGTCTGCGCCGTGGCCGTGTCGGCGGCCTACCTCGTGCTGGTGGCGCGGCGCACCCGCGTGGCCCTGCCGTGGGCCCTGCTGGCGCGCCTGCTGCTGGCCTTCGGGCTGCTGTGCGGGGCCTGGTGGGCCGCGCGCGCCGGCCTGTCGCTGCCCTGGTGGCTGGAAGCGGGCCTGCTGGGGTCCCTGTTCGGCCCCATCTTGCTGGCCACGGGCGCCGTGCAGTGGGCCGAAATCCGGGCCCTGCTGCCGAAAGGCAAGCCCCTTACGTGAGGAACGCAGTCGGTTGCCCAACGCCATGTACAAAGGAGCTTCGCCTATTCTCCGCGCTATTTTTTTGGGAGTAGTGTGGCTCGGGGCTTGCACCACAGGTGGAAAGACAGCTCAGCCAAAGCCTAAAATTGCCCTCAATTTGCTGCCCTGCGCGGCCGGTACGGCGGGCTACCTGGAACGGCTCAACGGGGCGTTTACCAGCAAAGCCCTCGAAATAAATGCGCTTGCAGCCCATGAAGCGGATACTTCACTAGCCGTAGCCGTGGTGCCCAGAGCACCCCTGGATTCTATATTAATTAACGAGGCCAATCGGACGCGAAGGCACGCGCTGGAGCAACTCTGCGACAAGTGCAGCGCTTCGGCGCTGCTCCAGCAAGATTCTTTGCAGTTTATCGAAATATATGGCCGCGGCTACTGCCATTCCTATACGCTCTACGTCTTGAATAGCAAGAACCAAGGAATTGGTTATCAAAGGATTTGCGCACAACCAATATGTCGATTTCTTGCGAAATACCCAGCTAACAGTCTGCTGACTATTCGTAAGGGCAAATACTTTGATGGGTACGGCGTGCTTTATGTGAGGAGCCGGTACGTGAATAAGACGTTCACCACGGAAGATATTTCGTTTCTCAGGACCGGGGCAATAGAAGCGGAGTTGCTGAAATAGTGGACAAATAGAATTTGCCAATGGCCGCCCTCCCGCCAACAACGGCCAACTAACAACCTCCAACTAAGCCCCGGCGGCCTACTTTTGCCCCACTTATGGCCCGTCCGCACCCTTACGCTTTTGCCCACGTGCTCGTGCCCCAGCTGGCCGGCCGCCGGCCCGCCGCCGTGCGCCGCGAGCTGGCCGACCCCGCCCTGGCCCGCGAGCTGCTGCTTTACATGTGGGAGAAGGCCGCTGAGGGCCTGCCGCCTGCCGAGCACGTGCCCGCCCGCGGCCTGCGCCTCACCTGGCACGAGGTAGCCGGCCGCGCCGTGGCCCTGCTGCACTTGCCCGCCCCCCAGGCCAGCACCGAAGCCCACTTTGGGGCCCTGGTGTACGAAAACGACGCGGACGACTACCCTGACGAAAAGGACGACAATGAGGGCGACGAGGGCGACGGCCCGGCCGCCGGTTCCGGGGCCCCCGCCCCCGAAGCCCTCGATGCCGCGCGCCCCCGCTACTTCCTGCTCGAAGCCACCTTGGGCCGCAGCTCCGACGAGGCCGGCACGCCCACCGCCGTGGGTGAATGGCGCGGCGAGCACTACCGCCAGCTCGGCCGGGGCCCCGCCGCGGGCCGGCCCGACACGGCCCCCAATTTCCTGAAGGCCCTGGCCCAGGTGCTGGGCCCGCTGCCCGGCGCCGGCGTGCCCTACATGCGCATCGCCCGCTGATGGCCGGGCCGCTGACGGGCTGGTTGGAAGCGGCCCTGCTCACGCGCCCGCCGCGGCTGCTGCACCGCCTGCTGCCGGGGGCCGAGTGGCACGCCCCCGCCGCGGGCCCCAGCGGCCGCCCGCGCCTCTACCTCACCTTCGACGATGGCCCCATTCCGGAGGAAACGCCTTGGGTGCTAGCGCAATTGGCAGAGTATGACGCCAAAGGCACGTTCTTTTGCGTGGGCGACAACCTGGCCCGCTACCCCGAAATTGCCCGCGCCGCCTTGGCCGCCGGCCACCGCCTCGGCAACCACACCCAGCACCACCGCAGCGCCTGGCAAACCCCCCGCACCGAGTACTTAGCCGGCGTAGCCCAGTGCCAGCAGATACTGCGCAGCTTAGGGATTGACGCGCCGAGTGGGGCTGCCTTGGCATCAACGGCTGGCGGCCAACCACCAGCCAATCAGGCCAAACCGTTGTTCCGGCCGCCCTACGGCCGCCTCACATGGCCGCTGCTGCGGGCGCTGCGGCCCGAGTTTCGGGTGGTGCTGTGGTCGGTGCTCACCCGCGACTACGACCCCCAGCTGGCCCCCGCCGAGTGCCTGCGCCTGACGCTGGCCGCCGCCCGCCCCGGCGACATTCTCGTGTTTCACGACAGCCGCAAGGCCAGCGCCCGCCTCCGCCACGTGCTGCCAAACGTGCTGAGGTACTTTGCCCGGCGCGGCTACGAATTCGCGGCATTGTAGCCCGTTCTTTGGGCGTGATGACGACCTTTTTGCTGCTGTACTGCTTGCTGTGGCTGCTGGTGCTGGCCGGCTCGGCGGGGGCCCTGGCCACCCGGCGCGGGGCCCCCGCGCCGGGGCCCCTGCCCGTGCCGCTGCCCCGCGTCAGCATCTTGCTGGCCGCCCGCAACGAGGCCGCGGCCCTGCCGCGCTGCCTGGCCAGCCTGCGCGCCCTGCGCTACCCGCCCGAATTGTTGGAAATCCTGCTCGGCGACGACGGCAGCACCGACGGCACCGCCGCCGTGGCCGAAGCCGCCATGTGGGGCTTTGCCGGGCATTTTGAAGTTGTGCCCATTGCCGACGCCTTGGGCACGGCCCGCGGCAAGGCCAACGTGCTGGCCCACCTGGCCCGCCGCGCCACCACCGATTACTTCTTCGTCACCGACGCCGACATCCACCTGCCGCCCACGTGGATCACCGCGTTGCTGGCCCACGCCGCGCCCGGGGTGGGCACCGTCACGGGCATTACCGCCGTGCGGGGGCCCCGGCTGTTCGACCGCCTCCAGGGCCTCGACTGGCTGCTCTCGCTGGGCCTCATCCAGGTGGTGAGCGCCGGCGGCCGGCCCGTCACGGCGATGGGCAACAACATGCTCGTGACGCGCGCCGCCTACCAGGCCACCGGCGGCTACGAAGCCCTGCCGTTCTCCGTCACCGAAGATTACGCTTTGTTCCGGGCCGTGCTGGCGCGGGGCTACGGCTTCCGCCACGTGTTCAGCGCCGAGGCCCGCGCCGATTCGCTGCCCATGCCCAGCTGGCGGGCCTTGCTGCGGCAGCGCCACCGCTGGCTGCGCGGCGTGCAGGCCCTGCCGCTGCGCCTGCGCCTAGAGCTGCTGGTGTACAGTAGCTTCTGGCCGGCGCTGGGGGCCCTGGTGTGGGCCGGAGCCCCGGGCCTGGCGCTGGCGCTGGGGGGCGGGCGCGTGGCCGTGCAAGGGGCCCTGGCGGCCGTGTGCTACCGCCGCGCCGGCCTGCGCCTGCGCCCCTGGCTGCTGCCGCTCTTCGAGGGCTACACGCTGGCCCTCACCCTGGGCATGGGCTACGTGCGCCTCTTCGGAGGGGCCGTGGTATGGAAGGGGCGCCGCTACGATTAGGGCCCCCGGCGCAAACGACTACTTTTCCACGTTGTAGCGCCGCACGTACGCCCGGGTTTCCCGGCCCGACTCCTTCAAATCGGTATCCTTCCAGGGCCCCGTGGAGCTGGCCGATTTCTGGAGCATCGAGCACGTTTCGTCTTTGTCGGACACCGACCAAGTGATCCAGCTCAGGCCCTTGGCTTCCATCCAGTCGATGTAGGCTTGCCAGGCCGCTGGGTTCAGGGGCCCGTCGCCGGAGGCCTCCATTCCCGCCGATTCGGAGATGAACACCGGCAGGCCGCTGGCCAAGGCCGCGTCCGTGCGGTCGCGCAGCGCCTTGCCGTGCGTGGCGGCGTAGAAGTGCATGGTGTACATCAGGTTTTTCTGGCCCCGGATGGGGTCGGCGGCGGGCAGGTTGATGTCCTGGTCCCAGTGCGGGCAGCCCACGAGGATGACGTTGTTGGGGTCGTTGGCCCGAATTACCCGGATGATTTCCTCGGCGTAGGCCTTCACCTCGGGCCAGGTTTCCTGGTCGGGCTCGTTGAAGACCTCGTAAATAACGTTGGGCGTCTTGGCGTAGGTTTTCGATACCTCGCCGAAGAATTCCTTAGCCTCGGCCAGGTTGATGTTGTGGCTGTGCCAGTCGATGATGACGTAGATGCCGGCCTTGATGGCCCCGTCCACCACGGCCTTCACCTTGGCCTTCGAAAACGCCGGATCCTTCGTGTAGCACCGCTCGCCCACCTCAATGCCCATCGCCGCCCGCACCACGTTGCAGTGGAAATCCTGCGCCAGCCACCCCACCGCCGCCTCGTTGTAGAAGCGCGGCCACAGGCTGTGCCAGCCGAAGCTAACGCCCCGCAGCGCAATTTTTTCGCCCTTTTGGTCCACCAGCTGGGTGCCCTCCACCCGCAGGGCCCCGTGCCGCTGCACAAAGCTGGCGGGCCGCGCAGTCGGAGTTATAGTTAAGTGATTGCTGGGTAAATGGTTGGGCGCTTCAAGCCGAGCGGGTGGCTGGGCCGCGGCGGGCAGCAGCAGGGCCGCGGCCGCGGCCAATAGTAGGGTTTTTCGGGGGTTGAGCATGGCAATGGCAAGCGCTGCCGTTGGCGGCAGCGGCTCAATTTAGGGCCCCGGGGCTGGACGCGCCACCGTTCGCTAGCCCGCGCGCACCCAGCGCCCAGCAATTGCTGAAAATGTATTACTGAGCGCTATGGGCCATTTATCACCTGTTCGCATCGGCCCAAAGCAAAACGATCATGCTGGGCCCAGCATGATCGTTCTTATCCGAATAACTTGTTTGGTGGGGCCCCGCGCAGCGTAGCGGCCGGGGGCAGGCAGCCACGCGCTCTGGCCGCTGCATTATTGGCCGGGTCTTGCGTAATGCGCTGCTGGTCCGTGCCTAAAGTCAGGCTTTGGGCACCAGTACCAACTCAATGTCCAGCAAATCGGTGGCTTCGGTGGGGCGCACAATGGGCTGGGGGTTGATACGGATTTTCTGGGAGTCGAATTTGCCTTCCTGCACCAGGAGGCGGTTGGTTTCGACGAGCTTGGCGCGGCTGAAGTCGTCGCCGGTGCGCAGCGGCAGCCGTTTCAGCAGCGCCGCTTGGGCGGAGGCGTCGAGGCCGCCGGTGATGTACACGCGGCGCAGCTTGGCCGGGTGGCCCTCAGTTACATTAAAAGCCAGGTCCACGGTGCCGTCGGCTTGGCGCGTGGCCACGGGCATTACCTGGAAGAACAGGTAGCCGTGGTCCATGTACAGCGAGGAAACGTCGTTGCCAGATGGGTTGTAGTTCAGGTGCTTTTCCACCGTTAGCGAGTCGTACGCGTCGCCGGGCCGCAGCCCCAGCGCCGCGTTCAGCCGGTCGGCGGGCACCGCCGCGTTGCCCCGCCAGGTAATGCGGCCGATGCGCGGGGCCCCCGGTGCCGCGGCCAAGGTGCGGGCGCTGGGGGCCCCGGGCGTGGGGTGGCTGGGGGCCGGCGCGGCCCAGGCCGTGGCAGCCCAGGCGAAAGCTGCCACGGGCAGCACGGCGAGAAAACGTAGTTTTTGCATGGGCGTAGCGGGGGGTTGGGTGAGCATTTGGATGCGGAGAAAAAGCTGTTTGGGCGCGGCGAAGGCGTGCACCAAAGCGAAGGGCGGCTGCTGGGCCGCGAGCTTGATAAGCAGCTCGCCGTAGCGCACGGGGCCGGCCGGGGTGCGCGCCACGGCCGCGTCGGCCAGGTACTCGTGCACCGCCTTCAGCTGCCGGCCGAAGTAGGGCACCGCGCCGTGGAACCAGAACACCACGCCCAGGGCCTCCACCAGCAGCAAATCGAGCGTGTGGCGCTGGCGTACATGCACCTGCTCGTGGCGCAGCAGCTGGTCGCGCTCGGCGGCGCTCAGCGCCTCGTGCAGCGGTGATAGAAACACGTAGCGCCCGAAGGAAAAGGCCGGCAGGCCGGGCGGGGGCAGGTGCACCACCGTGCAGCCCGCCAGCGGGGTGCGCGGGTGCTGCCGGGCCAGCCGCCGCAGGGCCCCCAGGTTGCGTGCAGCCGCTACTAGCCGGCGCAGGGCCCCCAGCCCGTACACAATCGCCAGGGCCCCCAGCGCCAGCGCGGCCCAATTGGGCCCGGGCGTTCCGGCCGTTGCGCCGGCCGCGGCGGCCGCCACCGGGGCCCCCGGCGGCCAGTGCAGCGCAAAGGGCAGCGCCCCCGCCGGGCCCCCTGCGGCGTGGGGCAGCAGCGCCGCCAGCCCCGGCCGCGCCGCCAGCGGCAGCAGCGCCCCGGCCGCCAGGGCCCCCAGCAGGTAGGCGCGGTTCCAGGCGAAGGCGGGGAGGTGGGCCAGCAGCAGGCGGTAGGCCAGGGCCAGCACGGCCAGGCAAAAGCTGGCCCCGGCCAAATACCACAGGCCGTTAGCGAGCATCGCCGGTGGGGTTTTCGGAGTCGTGGAGCAAGTCGAGGAGCTGCTGCTTTTCGCGCTGGCTCAGGGTTTCCTCCACCATGAACGATACCAGGGCCGTGGGCGAGTCGTCGAAGTACTGACTGAGCATGCGTTTGAGGCTGGCCGCGCGGTACTCCATCTTGCTCACCAGCGGGAAGTATTCGTAGGTTTTGCCGTAGGCCTTAAAGCCCGCGTAGCCCTTGCGCCCCAAAATGCGCACCACCGATGATACGGTGTTGTAGGGCGGCTTGGGCTCGTCGGGCAAGTGCTCGATGACGTCCTTTACAAACGCCTTCTTCAGCTTCCACAGCACCTGCATGATACGCTCCTCGGTTTTGGTGAGTTCTTCCATGCCCAAATGTATAACTGGTGTTTCAGTTTGACAACTTATTTTTACGTTATAAAACGTATCAATGCGTTTGTGCCAATTTGGGAGAGCTTGGGAATGCGTTTTGTGCGTTGATTGTGAAGCCAGTACCCCGCGCCGAAGGCTAACTTGGGTTGCGTGGCTGCTGGGGCCCCCGGGCAACTGGTTTGGCCCGCCCGCCCCGGGGGCCCGACCTTTGCCCGCGCTATGCACCTTACCGATTCGCACGCCCACCTCTACTCCGAGCAGTTCGGGCCCGACCGCCTCGCTGCCCTGCGCCGCGCCCAAGACGCGGGCGTGGGCACCATCGTGATGCCCAACATCGACCACAGCAGCATCGACGGCATGCTGGCCCTGGAGGCCGAGGCCCCCGAAACCTGCTTCGCCATGATGGGCCTGCACCCGTGCTCCGTCACGCGCGGCTTCGAGCAGCAGCTCTACGAAGTGGAGGAGTGGCTGGGCCGCCGCCCCTTCGCCGCCGTGGGCGAGGCCGGCCTCGATTTGTACTGGGACAAAACCCTGCTCGCCGAGCAGCAGGAGGCCCTGAAGATTCAGCTGAACCTGGCTAAAAAGCACAACTTGCCCATTGTGCTGCACACCCGCGAGGCCTTCGCCGAAACCATGGCCCTGGTGGAAGCCGCCCAGGACGGCACCCTGCGCGGGGTGTTCCACTGCTTCTCGGGCACGCCCGCCGAGGCGGCGCAGGCCATCGGGCTGGGCTTTATGCTGGGCATTGGCGGGGTGGCCACCTTTAAGAACGGCGGGGCCGACAAGTTCCTGCCCGGCATCGGCCTGGAGCACCTGCTGCTCGAAACCGACTGCCCCTACCTGGCCCCCGTGCCCTACCGGGGCAAGCGCAACGAGCCCGCCTACCTGCCCCTGGTGCTGCACCGCGTGGCTGCCCTGCTGGGCCAGTCGCCCGAGGCCGTGGCCGAAGCCACCACCCGCAACGCCGCCGCGCTGTTCAACCTGTAGCGCGGGCGCTGCGAGTCCGCGCTACATGCTGGCGGACTCTGCTGCAACGCAAAGCGGGCGGCCCCCGGGTGGAGGCCGCCCGCGGCGGTTAGGAGTCAGAAGAAAAGCTAGGCGGCCTGGGCCATCTTGGCGCGGCGCTCCAGCTGCTGAAACAGGGTGTCGATGCGTTCGGCCTGGGCGTTCACGCGGTCGAGGCCGGCGCGGGCTTCCTCAATTTGGCCGCGCTTGTACTGGGCGGCCAGGTCGCGGCCGGTGCTGAGCATTTGCTGGAGCACTTGCTCGATTTCGCGCACTTCGGGGTGGGTCCCGTACTTGGGGCGCACCACCGCGTCGAGCCACTGCCCAAGTGGGTTGAGGGGGCGGGCAAACAGCGCCTCGTCGGCTTCGCGCACCCCGTAGAGCACCGAGCGCAGGCGCGATTTAAACAGCACCTGCTTAATCCTGGCTTGCTGAAAATCCAGGTTGGTTAATTCCATGTGGGAGGGGCAGGGCAGGGTGGATGAACAAAGTTAGCGCCGGCGGCGGCTGCAAACAGCGGACCAAAGCGGCAAATGGGCCCCGGCTACGCATTTTTTTCGAGGGCCTGGCGGGCCAGAACCAGGTCGGTGACTTCAAACGCAAACACGGCAATGCCGTCGCGCTCCCCGGCCTCGATGAACGGCTGGTAGGTGAAGGTGAAGTAGCCGGTGCGGGCCGGGGCCCCCGCCGCGGCGGGCATCGGCACGGGCATTTCCTGGCCGTGGAAAGGTTGGCCGGTGGCCAGCACGTCGTCGAGGATTTGCGCGAAGCCGCTGGCGGCCACCTCGGGCAGCGCCTCGGCCAGGGGGCGGCCCAGCAGCTCGAGGCCGGGGAACAGGCTCTGGTAACGGGGGTTGACGAACTCGTAGCGGTACTCGGGGCCCCGCAGGATGCAGATGGGCGCCGGGGCCTGCATAAACAGGTTGTAGTAGGCCGAGCGCTGCTGCTGGGCCAGCTCGGCGCTCTGGTAGGCCTGGTCGGAAAGGCTGGCCTGCAACTCGTTGTTGGCCAGTAGCTCGGCCACCATTTCGCGCTGCTCGTTGATGTCGACGGCCGTGCCCACCCACATGCTGATGCGGCCGTCGGCCTCGCGGCGCGGGGCGGCCCGGATGAGCAGCCAACGGAACTGGCCGTCGTGGCGGCGCAGGCGGTACTCGAGCTGGAATTCCTGGCCCGTGGCCAGGGCGTGGGCCCAGCCGGCGGCCAGGGCGGTGCGGTCGTCGGGGTGGGCGCGCTCGCCCCAGTTGCTGGCCACGAGGGCGGCCGCGGTTTCGCCGGTAAACTCCAGCCAGCGGGGATTGAAGTAGTCGGGCGTGCCGTCGGGGCGGTTGGTCCACACCATTACCGGTAGGCTTTCGAGGATGAAGCGCGTGCGGCGGTTCATTTCGTCGAGGGCGCGCTGAGTTTCGGCGGCCAGCAGGGCGGCCCGGTGCGCCTCCGTCACGTTCTGGGTGCGTTGGAGGATGTACTCCAGCTGGCCGTCGTCGTCCAGGATGGGGTAGTGCGTGGCCTGCCAATATGACTCCTCAAAGCCGCCGCCCTGCGCCGCGGGCCGCTCCAGGTCGTAGCGGATGAGGGGCATGACGTCGGGCTGCAAGGTGCGGCGCACGTTCTCGTGCGACTGAAAAATCTTGTCGCCCTCGTTCTGGTCCACCGACGGGTAGGCGTCGAATAAAGACTGGCCCACGGCCTCGGCGCGCGGCTTCATCCCCACGGCCACGTGCCCGTCGGTGTTGTCGACGATGGTGGCGTCGGGGCGCATCAGCAAAAAGTTTTCGGGCAGCTTGCGGAACAAAGCCTGGTAATCGACGGGCAAAGCAGGAGCGGGCATACGCAACAAAGAATCAAAAAATAGTGCTACTTCAGGGCGTTTAGGGCGCTGCGTAGTACTTATGTACGTTAAAAATATAAAAAAATTACGAAGCTTTGGCGGCGCTGAGCCCAAGGTTTTCCAAAGTCCGGCGGGCCGTTACCAATTCGGTCACGTTGTAGGAAAACGAGGTGGCGCCGGCCACGCGGCCGTCCTCGAAGAAGGGTTGGTAAGTGTAGTCGATGTAGATATCGCGGGCGGGCTGGGCCGCAGTGGCCGGCAGCTGCAAGAGCACTTCCCGGGCCGAAAACGGCTGGCCCGTGCGGTACACCTCGGCCAGGGGCGTGAGGTAGCCCTGGGCCACCAGCCCGGGGAAGGCCTCGGCCACGGTGCGGCCCACCACGTTCACCTGCCCCATGGCCATAAGGAACCGGCGGTTGACGAACTCGTAGCGGTAATCGCTGCCGCGCACTACCGCCACGGCCAGCGGCGCATCCATGAACACCTGAAACAGGGTTTCGCGCTGCTGCTGCACCTGCTCGGCGGTGGTGTAGGCCTGGTCGGCCAGGGTGGCCTGGGTTTCGTTGGCTTCGAGCAGCTCGGCCACCATCAGCTTCTGCTGGTGGATATCGGCGTTGGCGCCCACCCACATTTGCACGTCGCCGCTGGGGCCCCGGCGGGGCACGGCCATGGCCTGGAACCAGCGGTACTGGCCGTCGTGGCGGCGCACGCGGTACTCACCCTGGAAGGGCTCGCCGGTGGCCAGGGCCTGCTGCCACAGCGCGTAGGTGCGGGGCAGGTCGTCGGGGTGCAGGTCCTGGGCCCAGCCGTTGCCCAGGGTGTCGGCCAGCGTGCGGCCGGTAAAGTCGGTCCAGCGGCTGTTGAAGAAGTCGGCCTGGCCGGCGGGCGTGGTGGTCCACACCTGCAAGGGCAGGCTTTCGAGGATGAATTGGGTGCGGGTGCGGGTTTCGTCGAGGGCGCGCTGGGTGTCGGCGGCCTGGGCGGCGGCGCGGGTGGCGGCCGTCACGTCGGTGGCCCGCTGCAAGATGTGCAGCAGCGTTCCATCGGGGCCCAGGATGGGGTAGTGCGTCACTTCCCAGTACAACTCCTGGGTGCCGCCGCCCTGCGCGGCCGGCAGGTCCAGGTCGTAGCGCAGCAGGGGCATGGTGTCGGGCTGCAAGGTGTGACGCACGCGGTCCTGCGACTCGTTCAGGGTGCGCTGGCTTTCGGGGGCCGAGGGGTAAGCGGCGAAGATGTTGCGGCCCACCACGGTGGCGCGCGGTTGCAGCGAGGCCTGCTGGTGCAGATCGGAGTTGTCGCGCACGGTGCCGTCGGGGGCCAGCAGCAGGTACGAGTCGGGCAGGTGGTGGAACAGGTACTGGTAGTCGGCGGCGAGGTCGGCGGCGGCGGGCATGGGCAGCGGGCAGAATAATTTCTCCCCGCTACGCAAACCGGGCGGTACGGGTTGGGGGCCCCGCGCCCGCGCTTCGTCGGGCCCATTCGGCGCTTCGGAAACGGGCAGTTGGGGGGCCCCCGGCGGCCGGGCACTTTTGGGCCAGCAACCTGCCCTCCGCCTCCTGGCCCATGAAATACCTGCTCCTCGCCGCCCTGCTGCTGGGCCCCGCCGCCCGCCCCGCCCGGGCCCAAACCCCGGCCCCATCACCGATTCACTCACGCACGCATTCACTCAGCGGCACCGTGCGCGACGCTGCCGGCCAGCCCTTGCCCGGCGCCAACGTGTTCCTGAAAACGACCTTCGACGGGGCCAGCACCGACTCGCTGGGGCGCTTTAGCTTCGGCACCAACCACGCCGCCGGGGCCCTGGTGCTGGCGGTGCGGCTCATCGGCTTCGAGCCCGCGGAGGTACCCGTGGTGCTGGGCGGGGGCCCCGTGGCCGTGCCCGGTATTGTGCTGAAGGCCAGCCGCGCCCAGCTCGGCGACGTGGTGGTGACGGCCGGTGCCTTCGAGGCCAGCGACGCCAAGCGCGGCACCGCCCTCACGGCCCTCGACGTGCTGACCACCGCCGGGGCCCTGGGCGACATCACCGGGGCCCTGAACGCGCTGCCCGGCACCACGCGGGTGGGGGAGGAGGGGAAATTGTTCGTGCGCGGCGGGGCGGCCTCCGAAACCAAGCAGTACCTCGACGGCCTGCCCGTGCAGAGCCCCTACGCCGGGGCCGTGCCCAACCTGCCGGCCCGGGGCCGGTTCTCGCCGCTGCTCTTCAAAGGCCTGGTGTTCAGCACCGGTGGCTACTCGGCCGAGTACGGCCAGGCCCTGAGCGCGGTGGTGGCCCTGAACAGCACCGACCTGGCCCCCGAAACCCAAACCGGCGTGTCGCTGATGAGCGTGGGCGGCGGCCTCTCGCACGTGCACCGCTGGGCACGCACCTCCCTGGCCGCCAGCGCCGACTACACCAACCTGGGGCCCTACTTTCGCCTCGTGCCCCAGGGCCAGGCGCAGGCCTACGAAACCCGCGGCGGCTCGGTGCGGCTGGTGCAGCAAGTGGGCCGCTACGGCCTGTTGAAAGTCTACGGCACCTTCGCCCGGCAAACCGTGGCCGCCCTTCAGCCCGACCCCGCCCCCGAATACGCCGCCCAGGGCCGCGCCGTGGCCCTGGCCAACACCAACGACTACCTCAACGCCACCTTCCGGGCCCCGCTGCGCCGCGGCTGGAGCCTGAACTCCGGCCTGGCCCTCACGCGCGACGACAACGACGTGCGCCCCGGGGCCCTGGCCGTGCGCGACGTGGAGCAGTCGGCCGTGGCCCGCCTCGTGCTCACCAACGACTCGGCCAGCACCTGGTTCAACCTGAAAGTGGGCGCCGAGGGCCTGGCCCAGCGCTACCGCCAAACCTACCGGCCCGACACCGCCGCTGCCGGAGCCGCCGGGGCCCTGCGCACCGGCTTCGACGAGCAGCGCGTGGCCGCCTTCGCCGAAAGCGAGCTGGTGCTGAGCCACCGCCTGGCCGGCCGCGCCGGGGCCCGCGCCGAGTACTCGGCCCTGCTCGGGCGCGCCAACGCCGCCCCGCGCCTGGCCCTGGCCTACCGGCTGGGGCCCCACGGCCAGCTGGCCGCCGCCTGGGGCTACTTCTACCAAACGCCCACCAACGACCTGCTCCGCTTCACGCACAATTTGGGCTTTGAGCGCGCCCAGCACCTGCAGCTCAGCTACGAGCGCAGCGCCGCCGGCCGCACGCTGCGGGGCGAAGTGTACCAGAAAAGCTACGCCCAGCTGGTGACCTACGACCCAGCCAACTTTATGGCCGCCAGCGCCTACCGAAACGGCGGCCAGGGCTACGCCCGGGGCTTCGACGCGTTTTGGCGCGACCGCACCAGCGTGCCCCGCCTCGACTACTGGGTGAGCTACGGCTACCTCGCCACCGTGCGCCAGTACCGCGCCGACCCCGTGCCGGCCGTGCCCACCTTCGCCGCCCGCCACGCCCTGAGCCTGGTGGCCAAGTACTGGGTGCCGCGGCTGCACACGCAGTTCGGGGCCACCGCCGCCTACAACAGCCCCCGCGCCTACTTCGACCCCAACCGGCCCGGCTACAACCAGGCCCGCACCCCCAGCTACCAGGACCTGAGCCTGAGCGCCAGCTACCTCACCCACATCCTGGGCCAGTACACCATCGTGAACGTGTCGGCCAGCAACGTGCTGGGCCGCGCCAACACCTACGGCTACCGCTACGCCGCCGCCCCCGACGCCAGCGGCCAGTACCAGGGCGTGGCCCTGGCCCCCTCGGCCCCGCGCATGCTGTTCATAGGCGTGTTCATCTCCATTAATAAGAAGGCGCCTGGGAATACCGAGGTGGCCCCGGAATGAGTGGGGATGGCAGCGAGCAACGCTTACGTAAATTGTTCCTGCCCGCTCCACTTCGTAACCTACAGCCCAACGGCTGGTAGGATGAAGGCGCTGGCGACGCAGTCGGCATCGGGGGCCGCGGGCCAGGATTGGCCGCCCTGTCTACGGGTCACCGATTGGGTGGCGGGTTGTAAGTTTAGCGACATGAAGTACCTGCTGCTCCTCGCTACTTTATTGCTGGTGGCTTGCAATGCTGATGCGCCCGCCACGGGCACCGCCCTGCGCTCGGCCGATACCGACCGCTCTTCGGCCTACGATACGCTGCACGTAGCCGGCGGCGGGGTGCTCCACCTGAAGCCCATCACGGAGGCGGCTTTCCGGCGCGTGCCGGAAGATACCTTGTACAAGGCAGACTACGAAGCAACTCTCACGGCCGATACGGGGCGGGTGCGCCGCCAGGATGCCACCTTGATTTTGCAGCCCGCCCAGGGCCCGGCCGTTACGTTTCGCAACACCCAGGAACAGGTTGAGCTGCCCGGTGGGCAAGGCTCCTACAACCTGGGTACCGGCACCTATTCCTACTGCGGGCCGCTGCCCGGCACCCACCAGTGGCTGGTAGCGGCGAATGAGCTTCACCGCTCGCGCTTCGGCTTCAGCGAGCTTCATCACTCGTATCACTGCCTCGTCGACCAGCGCACCGGGCAGCGCACCAACCTGGTGGGTTTCCCGGTCGTGTCGCCCGATAGCCGCTATCT
This sequence comes from Hymenobacter nivis, assembly GCF_006439025.1. Classification (GTDB taxonomy): domain Bacteria; phylum Bacteroidota; class Bacteroidia; order Cytophagales; family Hymenobacteraceae; genus Hymenobacter; species Hymenobacter nivis_A. The sequence continues at coordinate 481,858 of NZ_RCYZ01000003.1, read as the reverse complement.
GCTCTGCGCCGCCAGCGGCTTGTACGAAGACCAGGGCCTGGAAGGCCCCGCTGGCCTGCAACTCGTTCAACTAGGCCCCGGCGCCCCGCGCCCGTGCTGGCTGCGCAACCCGCAGCACTGGGGCCCGGATGGCCCCCGCTGGGCGGGCCCGCGCACCGTGGTGCTGGCGCAGGCCCGCCTGCTGCCCGATGGCTACGACGCCCCGTATACCTACGTCGAACTGATGCTGCCGTAGGCGGGCTGCCGGCCGACCAGGGCCCGGCTCGGCTACTTGCGCGGCCCCGCCTGGTAAGGGCGCGGCCGGCCCGCCGGTCCTGACAGCATACGTTGCACCAAGGGCCGGCTGGGTGGCCCGGCGGCACACGAGGCAGGCGAACGCCTGCGCCTCGCCGCTGCTGAGGTCGCTGCCCAGCCCGAGCGGCCAGCTCCGCCGTGACGCTTGGGGCCCCGTGGATGCTGTTCGTGGGCAGGGGACAGGGAAGTGCTCAAGTCGGCGTAGCGCTTAAATTAGGTGTTGGACGCACTCGGTGTCGTGGGTGAACCGCTTGGCGCGGTAGAGGCGCTCCACGCGGGCGTCGAGCGTGCGGTGGGCAGTGCGGGTACTAAGCACGGCCTGGGCAGCGGCTACCGTCTGGCGGGCCTCTTTGTTCTGCGGCGTGGGCCAGGGGAAACTGTTGTAGACGATGTTCTTGGAATAAGGCGGTGGGTTGTGGCGGGGCCTGGCCTTTCCCCGGAGTAGTCTTTTTTCATGGCCCGCCGCCAAACCCCCGGGGCCCTAATCCGCCGGTTCATCCGCCCCAACCGACGCTTGGGCAACAGAAAGTTTGGGGCCCCCAGCCGGGCCGCCACCTTTGAATCATCAACGCACCCAACCACCTTTTCACCCCCAACCCCCGCCATGAAAAAGTCGCTCTTCACCCTCGCCCTCGCTGCTTTTGCCCTTGCCGCCACCGCCCAAACCAAGCCCGGGGCCCCCGCCAAACCCGCCGCTGCGGCCGCCGCGCCCGCCGGCTACGCCGAGGGCATGGCCCAGGCCATTGCCGAAATCACGCGCACCGGCGACCCGGCCGTGCTGCAAGCCGGGGCGGCCAAGATGGAGCGCGCCGCCGCTGCGGCCCCCACCGATTGGCTGCCCCGCTACTACCAGGCCTACGCTTTGGCCATCAGCACGTTTGGCAGCCAGGACAACGCCACGGCCAAGGATAACACCCTCGACCAAGCCGAGAAGGCCATCGGCCAGGCCCGCCAGCTGAAGGGCGACGAATCGGAGCTGCTCGCGCTGCAGGCCTACGTGTACCAGGCCCGGCTGATGGTGGCCCCCATGGAGCGCGGCCAGCAGTACTCGGAGCTGGCCGGCGATGCCGTGGCCCAAGCCGAAGCCCTGAACCCCGCCAACCCCCGCCCGTACCTGATTGCGGCTAACAACCTGTACCACATGCCCTCCGAGTACGGCGGGGGCGCCGCCGCGGCCCGCCCGCTGTTCGAAGCCGCCCAGGCCAAGTTTGCGGCCTTTAAGCCCGCCAGCGCCCTGGCGCCCACCTGGGGCCAGTACCAAGTAACGGCCCGCCTGAAGGAGTACGGCGCCCCCGCCCAGGCCAGCAGGTAGCGGCCGGGGCCCCCAGGGGCCCCCGCTCGTCGCGCCCACTTTGCCCCCTTCGCCGCTAGTTTTATGGCCCCTTCCCTCGTTGCCCCGCCCGCCGTGCCTTCGCCTCCGCCGCCCGCCCCGCCTTACGCCAATACCGCCCCGCCCGGCACGCCCTGGGTGGCCACGGTAGCGCGCTCCAACGTGCGGGCCTTTGGGCGGGTGCTGGGCTGGATTGCGCTGGCCTGCGCGGGCACCGCCTTCCTGTACGCGCCGCCGCCCTGGCGCGACCCGCTGGGCTACGCCGTGTCGTGCGGCATCGGCTTTTGCTACGCGGCGGGGCTGTGGTTTGCCAACGCCTACACCGCCGACCTGCTGAACCTGCGCTCCGGCTGGAGCGCGCGGCCCGTGCGCCGGCTGCTGTTCACGGTGGGCTTGTCGCTGCTGGCCTCGCTGCTGGTAATTGTGCTGGTCGGCGAGCTCTCGGCGGTGCTGCTGTTTCACCGGCCGCTGGGCTACACCCTGGGCCACCATTTCTTCGAGAACTCGGCTTTCCCGCTGCTCACCACGGTGGTTATCTCGCTCTTCATGCACTCGCGCTCCTTCCTGCTGGCCTGGCGCGAGGCCACCGTGCGGGCCGAGCGGCTCGAAAAGGAATCGGCCGTGGCGCGGCTCGATTCGCTGCGCCGGCAGGTCGATCCGCACTTCCTCTTCAATTCCCTCAACGCCCTCACCGGCCTCGTGGAGGAGGCCGACCCTGCCCGCGCCGTGCGCTTCATCCGGCAGCTCAGCAGCGTGTACCGCTACGTGCTCGATAGCCAAAGCCAGGAGCTGGTGCCGCTGGCCGAGGAGCTGGCCTTCGCTGAAGCCTACGTATTCCTGCAAAAAAACCGCCTCGACGAAGCCCTGCAAGTGGAGCTAGACGTGCCGCCCGCCGGGGCCCTGGCCGGCTTGTTTCTGCCGCCGCTGGCCCTGCAATTGCTGCTCGAAAACGCCCTCAAGCACAACACCGCCTACCAGGCCGACCCCCTGCGCCTGCGCGTGGCCGTGGACGCGGCCGCCGCCGCCCTCACCGTGCGCAACACCCTGCGCCCCCGCCGCTTGGCCCCCGGCGAAACCTCGGGCCGGGGCCTCGAAAACCTGCGCGCCCGCTACGCCTTCCTCACCGACCGGCCCGTGGCGGCGGGCCCCGTGGGCGCCGAGTTTGTCGTAACCTTGCCGCTGCTGGCGTTGTAGGCGAAGGGCCTGCGGCGGGCGCTGGCAGGGGCCCTACCACGTGAAAAAGAGTACATCTGCGCTGCTGCTGCTGGCCACCGCGCTGGCCGCGGGCTTGCTTTGGCTACTGACCAGCCGGGCCGCCACCCCCGATGCCTACCCCGCGGTGGCCGGGGCCCTGCGCCAGGCCCGGCCCGCCGACGTGGAAAGCATCACCTGCTACCCCCTGCTGCCCGACCGGCGCGGGCGGCCGGCCCGGCCGTTTCAGCTGCGCACGGCCGCCACCATTGCCCCGCTGCTGCGGGCACTGCGGCAGCTGCGGCCCGTGGCGGTTAGCCAACCGGCCTTCAGCCCGCTGGTAGAAACCACGGTGATGGTGCGCCTGCGGCCGGCGCTGGCCGATGCCTGGCACCTGCACAGCGGCACCGTCATCTGGCGGCTGGCCCGGGCCGCCGAGGGCGACGTGGCGCTGCGGGCGTTCAGCCCGGTTGTGTGCCAGAGCCCCGCGCTCAACCGGCAAGTGCGGCAGCTGCGCGACAGCGTAGACGCCCAGCGCAGCCCCTAGCCGGCCGCTATTCTTTTTAAAATCGGCCGCCGTGGCGAGCTTGCGCCCCAGTTGCCCCGAACGGCCCCCGGCTCTGCGCCGCCACTCATTCACCCCCAAGCCCATTCCATGCTCCGCGCCCTACTCGTTGAGGACGAGCCGCTGGCCGCCCGCCGCCTGGCCGCCCTGCTCCACAAGCTGCCCGAGCCGTTCGAGATTCTGGGCCCCGCCGAGTCGGTGGCGCAAGCCGTGTCCCTGCTGCAAGCCGGCCCCGCGCCCGACGTGCTCTTCCTCGACATTCACCTGGCCGACGGCCTCAGCTTCGAGCTGTTCGAGCAGGTGGCGGTGCCGTGCCCGGTCATCTTCACCACCGCCTACGACCAGTACGCCCTGCGCGCCTTTAAGGTGAACAGCGTGGATTACCTGCTCAAGCCCATTGACGAGGAGGAGCTGCGCGGCGCCGTGGCCAAGCTGCGCCAGCGCCTGGCCCCGCCCGCCGCCGGGGCCCCCGCGCCCGCCGCCGCCCCGCTGCTCGACGCCGCCGCCCTGGCCCAGCTGGTGCAGCAGCTGCGCCAGCCCGCGCCCGCGGCCAGCTACAAAGCGCAGTTTGTGGTGCGGGTGGGCGAGCACCTCAAGGTGGTGCCCGTCGAGCAGGTGGCGTACTTTTTCAGCCTCGAAAAAGCTACCTTCCTCCAAACCACCGAGGGCCGCAAGTACGTGGTTGACTACACGATGGAGCAGCTCGAAGCCCTGCTCGACCCCGCCCGGTTCTTCCGCCTCAACCGCGCCTACCTGGCCCAGCAAGCCGCCATCCACGACATCGTGCACTACACCAACTCGCGCCTGCAAACCGTGCTGAAGCCCGCCGCCCCCGACGCCCAGGTACTCGTGAGCCGCGAGAAAGTGACCCTCTTCAAAAGCTGGCTGGACCGGTAGCGTGGCCAGGGCCCTAACCCTACCAGCGGGGATGAATTAGGCTAGCAAATGGGGCCGCGGACTTAGCCTTCGAGCCAGGTTTTGAGGGCCCCGGCGCGCTCCTTGCTCACCACAATCTCGCCGGTGGGGGCGGGGTGCAGGTCCACCAGCAGCTTGCCGCCGAAGTGGGGCACCAGCCGGCGCACGGCCGGCAGCTGGGCGATGAGCTGGCGGTTGAGGCGGCAAAACTGGGCCGGGTCGAGCAAGGCCTCGAGCTGCTCGAGGGTGTAGTCGACCACGAAGCGGCGGCCGTCGTGGGTGGCCAGCGTGGTGGTGTCGTGGCGGCTCTGGCACCAGGCCACGTCGGCGGTGGGCAGGGGCAGCAGGGTTTCGCCCTGGCGCACCAGAAACCGCGTTTTGTGGGGCCGCTGGGGGCGGGGCAGGGCGTCGAGCAGGCGCTCGATGTTGAACGAGGCCGGGGCCCCAGCGGCGGCGGCGGGCCCCGCGGGCAGCTTGGCCAGGGCCGCTTGCAGCTCGGCCAGCTTCAGGGGCTTGAGCAGGTAATCGATGCCGTTGGCCCGGAAGGCCTGCAGGGCGTACTGGTCGTAGGCGGTGGTGAAGATGACCGGGCTGCGCACCAGGGCCTGGGCAAACACGTCGAGGCTGAGGCCATCGGCCAGCTGGATGTCGCTGAGGATGAGGCCGGGCGCGGGGTGGGCCCCCAGCCAGGCCAGGGCCCCGGCCACGGTATCGAGCACGGCCAGCACCTGGGCCCCGGGCGCGGCCTGGGCCAGCAGCCGCTGCAGGCGCTCGGCAGCGGGGTATTCGTCTTCGAGGATGAGCACGGTGAGCATGGGCACGGCAATACTACCCGGGCAGGCCGCCCGCCCGGTGCAGGCCAAAGTACCACGTCCAGGCCAGAAACAGCAGCTGGAGCGGCACCCGAAACCAGAGGTAGGCGGGGCCCGGCCCGGTGCGGGTGCCGCGCTGGTAGTCGAGGTGCTTGAAGGCCGAAATGACGTTGGCCGGAAAAATAGCCACGAAGAACACCAGCAGGCACGCCGCCGCCAGTGGCCGCCACGCGGGCACCAGCAGCCCGAGGCCGCCCGCTACTTCGAGCGCGCCCGTGCCGTACACCCAGGCCGCCTTGGCGGGCAGCCAGGCGGGCAGCATCTGGGCCATGCCCCGCGCGTAGGGCACGTGGGCAATGCCCGTGAATACCAGCATGGTGGCCATGGCCACGTTGCCCGCCCACGCATAATCGACGTGGCCCAGCCACAGCCGCGTGCCCCCCAGCGCCAGCCCAAACGCAACGACCAATACCAGCAGTGGCTTCATAACAGAAAACGAAAAGTGGGGCCCCGGCCCGCCGCCCGGCAAAGATGCCGCCGCCCGCGCACTTGCCACTGCCCGCTGGCCGCCCGGCAACGGCACAGCCCCGGCGGGGCAGCCCCGCGCTGCTGCGTGCAGCCGGGCCGCCCCACCGGGGCTGTGCGCTTCAATGCCAGCAAGATAGGGCCCTGGGGGCCCTGCTGCGGCTTACTTTAGCTTGATGCCTTGCGCGGCCATCTGCTTTTCGGCTTCGGCGTGGTTGGCCAGGTACTGCTTGTGCTGCTCCTCGGTGCGCTCGTGGCCCAGGCTGCGCAGGTGCTCGCGCAGCTTGTTTTCGGGCCAGTCGGCCCCGTAGGAGGGGGTGCCGGGCTGCTGCCGCCACGATTCGCGCAGGGTGCCGTCGTCCACAGCGTCGAAGCCCATCTCCTCTACCAGGTCCATCACCTTGCGCTTGGCGGCCTCGTCGTCGCTGGCTACGGGCAGGGCAATGCGGCCGGGCGTGCCCACGGGGGTGCCTTTTTTCTCGAGGTGGTCGGCGTAGATGTTGTTGAACACCTTCACCACCGGGCGGCCCAGGTGCTGCTGCACCCACTCGCTCTCGGTGAGGGGGCCGGTTTCCAGCTCGCGCAGGTGGCCGTCGCGCAGCATGGGGTAGTAGTTGCTGGTGTCAATGACCGGCACATCGGCCGGCACGCCCGCAAACAGGTTTTTGTCGAGGTCGGGGATGTTGATCAGCGGGATGGTGACCACGATGATTTCGCCGTGCTGGGCCGCCTCGCGGGCCGTGGCGGCGGTAGCGCCGGTTTTCTGGGCCACGTCGCCCAGGGTTTCGGGGCCCCGCGAGTTGGCAATCAGCACCGAGTGGCCGAGGCTGACGAGCCGCACGGCCAGGGCGCTGCCGATGTGGCCGGCGCCAATGATTCCAATTTTCATAGTAAGAAAAGCTTAATGAACAAGTTGTGGGCGGCAGCGCGCTGCCGCGTGTAGCAAGACCGGCCGGCCGGCGGAATTGTTTGTCCCGCTGCCCCGTGCCCCGCCCGGGGCCCCTGCGCGGCGCGGGCCCCCGGGCGGGGCACGGGGCGGCGCACTTTTAAATCAGGACGGACCCAAACGGCTGTCAATCAGCCCCACCGAAACGCGGCGGCAGCAGTGGCTGCCGCTGAGTTGCCCCGCCGGGGCAGGCCGTTGTACTTGCCGCGCCCGCCCGGTTTCTTCTTCACTTTCACAGCCTCACGCCCCCACCCCTTCCCCCAGCAGGGGCAGCGTGACGGCAAACGTGCGGGCATCCTGCACGATTTCGACCGGGTTGGGGGCCCCCAGCAGGGCGTAGCGGCGGCGCACGTTGGCCAGGCCCAGGCCGGTGCCGGGGGCCAGGCCGGCGGGGCGGGGCTGCCAGGTGTTTTCTACGCGCAGGGCCCCGGCGGCGGCATCTACTACCAGGTGCAGGTGCAGGGGGCGGGCCCGCGAGGCCTCGTTGTGCTTCAGCGCGTTCTCTACCAATAGCTGCACGCTGAGCGGGGCCACGCGGCGGGCCAGGGCCCCGGGCGGCACGTCGTAGCGCACCTGCACGTTGTCGCGGAAGCGCACCTTTTGCAGGGCCACGTAGGTGCGCACGAAGGCCAGCTCCTCGGCCAGGGGCACGGTGGGGCGGTCGCGGCTCAGCAGCACGTAGCGGTACACGTCGGCCAGGCCCTCGAGGTACTGCTGGGCGGGGGCGTTGGCGGGCTCGATGAGGGCGGCGAGCGTGTTGAGGGAGTTGAACAAAAAGTGCGGGTCGAGCTGCTGGGCCAGGGCGTCGAGCTGGGCCTGGGTTTGGGCCTGGGCCAGCTGGTCGGCGCGGCGCCCGGTGGCCTCCCACTGCTGGAAGGTGTGGCGGCTTTCGTAAATGAGTTGCCCAACCAGCGTGGGCACCAAGTTGATGGCCGCGATGAGCAGCAGCGCCTGCGGCGAGGCGTTCACGCCCGGCCCCGCCCAGGCCAGGCCCAGCGTGAGGGCCACCGTGGCCGCGCAGGTGTAGGCCGCGCTGCCCAGCCCCAGGTACCACAGCCGCCGGCGCGTTTGGGCCACGTGCGGGTAGCGCCGCTGCAGCTGCCGCCAAATTTCGCGGTTGCCCAGGCCCAGCACCAGCGTGTACAGCAGCGAGCAGCCCCAGGTGACGCCAAAGTGCGCCGCCGATTGAAACGCCCACTTGCCGCTGCCCAGCGTCATCACCAGGCTGATGAGCACCAGCCCCACCAGCACCAGGCGGCGGTCACGAAGCGGGGGGAAAGCGGGCAACGGCATGGGCACGGGCTAGCGCTTGGGCAGCGCCGCCGCAAAGGTGCGCACCGCCCGCTGGGCCGCCGCGGGCTGCTCCGTCAGCGAATTGTGGCGGCCGGGCAGCACCACCACTTGCTGGTGCGGAAACCGGAACGTGCGGTAGTGCCGGGGCCCCGCGGTGTAGTCGTCGTGCCCAGCCAGCACCAGCACGGGCATGGCCAGGGCCGCCGTAGCGGGCGCGTAGTCCTGCCCGTACTCCGAGAAGTCGAACACGTGGGCTGCAAAATCCTGGTTGCCGGGCACCTGGCGCGCCACGCGGCCGGCGCGGGCCGCCGTGGTATCGGCGGCGTATTGCAGCTGGTACATAATGCCTTGCTGACCCAGGGCCTGCATCGCCAGGCCCAATTGCTGGGGCAGTGGCGCACCCGCCGGCAGTGCGGGCCGGGCCGCGGCGGGCAGCAGGCTGTCGCCGTAGTGCACCATGCTGGCCAGCGAGGCCGAGGGGTTCAGCACGGCATTGGCCAGGATGAGGGCCTGCACCCGGGCCGGGTAGCGCTGGGCGTAGGCCGTGGCAATGACGCCCCCGAAGGAGTGCGCCAGCAGTACCCACTGCCGGAGGCCCAGCCGAATGCGCAGCTCCTCCAGGTCCTGTACCTGGCGGGCCAGGCGGTAATCGTGGCCGGGGGCGCTGGCCGAGCGGCCGCTGCCGCGCTGGTCGAGGTAAATCAGTTGCAGCGAGCTTTCCAAGGCCCGGCCGGCCAACTGCTCGAAGGCGTAGCTGCCCGCGCCGGGGCCCCCGGCCACAAACACGCACGGTACGCCCCGGCCCGCCACCTTCACAAACAGCCGCACCGAATCGGAGGTGCGGAAGGCCAGCTCGCCGCTGGGCAGCGCCGGGGCCCCGGCGCGGGGGGCGCGGGATTTCTGCGCCGCGGCTGGCGCGCTGGCCAGCCCGATTAGGACGAGGACGAAGGCAAAAATTTGAACGAGCGGGCGGCGGTGAAAGCGGTGCATTGGGGGAGGAAAAGAAAACAGACTACAAATAGAATGGCCTGCGCCCAGGTGCCGTGGCTACCTCAGCGGCCGGCCCACAGCGGGCGGCCCGCCAGGGCCCCCAGCAGCAGCGCGCCCACGGCCCCCGCGTACAGGGCCGCGCCCAGCCAGGTGCCGGCCACGGCCCGGCGCGGGGCCCAGCGGCTCAGGGCTGCGCCCAGCAGCGGCAGCGCCTGCAAGGCGTGCAGGCCCAGGAAGTGGGCCACGCGCAGGTCGCCGGCGGCGGTGCTCCAGCCCAGGCCGGGCAGGCCGGGGCCGCCGTCGGGGGCCCCCACGGTGTGCTGCTGGGCCCGAATCATGAGGCCCCCCAGGGCCGAGCCCACCAGAAACACCAGCAGCCCCAGCCGCACGCCCCAGGCGTAGCCCGCCGGGCCCTGCGGCCGGTAGCGCCAGGCCAGGTACAGGGCCCCGGCGGTGAGCACCGTGTTCAGCGCGATGAAAATCCCCATCAGCCCGAACAGCAGGCCATTGAGGGCACTGCTCTGGTTGTAGTGCGAGGAAACCCCGCGCCCGGCCTGTACAAAAATGATGGCGATTTCGACCGCCATGCTCAGGGCCACGCCGCCGCCGAGGCGGCGCACCGCCCGCTGGGCCGGGGCGGGCAGGTCGGCCAGCAGCCAGCCCAGCGTCCAGAGGTAGGCAGTGCCCGAGAGGGCGAATTTGAGGGGCTTCAACCAGACCAGGGCCCCCATTACGTGGCGGTGGTCGAGGGGCAGCAGCACCAGGGCCAGCCCGGCCAGCCCCACGTGCAGCCAGCCCACCCCCGACAGCGCCGGGCTGGCGCGGTGCAAGGTGCGCAGGGCCCCAGCCGCTGCGGACAAGGCGGTAGGAGTGGGGCGAATGGCGAAGGGCAGCAGCGTTTCCATAAGGCGGCAGGGGTGAGGGCAGCGGGACTAATTGATTGGCGAAGAAGCCGAAGCGGTCTTGCGGGCCCACAGCCCGCGCAGCCCGAAATACAGCAGCAGGCCCACCGGCCCGAACAAGAACGTGAGGGCCAGCGCCGGCACCACCAGCGCGTGCGGCAGGCCGCGGCGCTGGGCGTCGCGCACTTCCCAGGCCCCCGTCCACAGGTCGAAGCACAGGTAGTGCACCCACCCCGCCAGCAGCGCCCACGGGTCGCGGAACAGCGCCGCCACCGCCGCCAGCGACCCAAAGCCGCCTTCGCCGCCGTGGGGCCCCAGGTAGTGCGCCGCGATGAGCACCGCGTAGACCGCGGCCAGCGCCAGCGGTAGGGCCCCATTGAGCACCAGCGCCTTGGTGAAGCGGCTGCGCGGGGCCAGCCCCAGCAGGGCCCAGCCGAGCAGGGCAGCGGGGTTGGCCAGCGAAAATAAAAAGTCGGGCGTGGGCATGGCGGTTTTCGCGGCGGGAAGTGCGTCAAAAGTAGCAGCGGGCCCCGCCGGCCGCCAGCCCATTCGGGGCGAAGCGCCCCCGCGCCGGGGCCAAGCCGCCGCCAGGCGGGGCGAAGCGACGGGTGGGGCCCCATTCTGGCGCACGAATTGCGGAGGGCCCCGGGCCCCCACGCCCGGCTTTCTGAACCAAAGCGCCCGTTGCGGGTTAACCCCCTCTTTGCCTATTAAGCGCAGCGGCTATGGCCAGGCTTGCGCACCCGCCGCGTGACGTTGATTGATTACCTGTTTGTTGTTAGCCGCCAGGCCCTTGGCTCTGGGGCACGGCGGGGGCTATTGCTGTTGTGGCTGGGGGCCCTGCTGCCGCTGGCGGCCCGGGCCCAGCTCCCCGGAATGGGCCACAGCCAGCTCCGCATCGGGTCCGATACGGTGCGGCGGCACGCGGTGGCGCGGCTGCCCAAGCCCCGGGTGGTGGCGTTTTTCGACGCCCGCTACTCCATCATCAACGGCCACTTCGTCACCATCAACGGCCTGAAGCTGGGCCTGGAGTGGAAAAACCGCCTGCGCACCGGCGCGGCCGTGTACTTCCTCAGCAGCCGCATCCCCACCCGCCGCGCCCGGCCCGACGGCGTGGACGACGACGCCCGCGCCGACCTGCGCTTCCGCTACCTGGCCCTCTACGGCGAGTACGTGCTCATCGAAAACCGCCGCTGGGAGCTGAGCGTGCCCATCCAGGCGGGCCTCGGCAATGCCTATGTGGAGTACATCTCGCCCGACGGCACCCACCAGGAAACGCCCCACGACTTCATGGGCGTCATCGAGCCCAGCGCCAACGCCCAGATGCGCATTTTCCGCTGGGCCGGGCTGGGGGCGGGGGCCGGCTGGCGGGCCCCGGTGTTTGTGAACGCCGCGGTGCGCAAAGAGCTGAGCGGGCCCATTTTTTTCCTGCGCGGCAAGCTTTTCGTCAACGATTTGGTGGCCGTGGTGCGGGGCCGCGAGCGGTTATTTTCGCAAAAAGGGCTGCGCAGCGAATAATTGTTGCGCCGGGCTATTGCGGTGTGGGTGCTGTCGGCTTATGTTTGCCACCTCTCCCACCCAATAAATAGTACTTGTATGCGTTTCGGTTGGATTTCGGCGTTTGTACCCGACGCCCGCGGCGTCCGTTGGATCTTCGGTTTGCTGTTGCTGCCGGCCGTGTGGCTGGCCAAGGGCGGCAACGCCCCGGCCCCCCCGCCGGCCCCGGTAGCTGCCGTGGCCCCCGCCGCTGCCCCCGCCGCCCCGGCCCCGCTGGGGGCCCTCCAGGCCCCGGCAGCCCCGCGCTCGGCCCGCTAGTACCAGCGCCTTTGCTGAGCCATTAGCTGATGGCTAATGTTCTTAATCAACAATAATTTGCGTCGAAAGCACTGACTGTTTGCTTTTGCCCAATTGCTTAACGTGAAAAAAGGCGAAGGATTAAAAACCTGATTGTTCGGGTTTTTAATCCTTCGCCTTTTTTTATTTCAGGTGGGCTAAAAAGCCTGAAAAATGTAGAATGTAGCTTGCTGTTTAACAAAATGATACGGCTGGCCGGGAGGGCCGCCGGCCACTACTTGCCTGCCGCGTAGGTGAAGCCCACCGATAGGTTGGTGTTGACGGGGGCGCGGCCCTCCACGTTGATGCTTTCGAGCGAGTAGGTGTAGGTAACGGCCAGGGCCAGGTGGCGCGAAAGGCGCACGGACAGGGCCCCCGTGCCGTTCACGCGGTAGTCGCCGTTGACGTTGCCTACCGCCGGCTGGTAGTACACCAGGGCTGTGAGCGTGGCCCCGCCCCGCGTGTACTTGCCCTTGGCGCGCAGCGAGTGGCGCAGCACCTGGCGGCGCAAATCGGTGTAGTACTGCGTCTTCTCACCCATCAGGAAGTAGCTCAGGTGCACCTCGTTGCTTAGCGTATCCTGGTACAGCTGGTAGCCCACGCCCAGGCCCCCCACCAGGCGGTAGTCGATGGCCCGCAGGTTGCTGTACTCCGTCTGGCCCAGGGCATAGAACTTGTAGCGCCCCTGCTGGTAGGTGGGCGTGGTGAGCAGCAAAAACTCGCGCTCGCGCTGCAAGCCGTCCTGCTTGCCGTAGCTGAAGTTGAGGGCCACCGGGGCCAGCCAGTGCCCGCCCTTGAATGACAAATTGACCGTGTGGCTGGTGCTCAGGAACATGCGCTCGACGGTGCCCGTGGTGTAGAGGCCCGTGAGCGAGGCCGTGTAGCGCACGCCCTTGCCCTTCACGGCGTAGGTTTCGAACTCGGCGGGGGGCAGGCCGGCCGCGCCGCCGGCCGCGGGGGCCACGGCGGGCGTGGCGGTGGTGTCGGCCTTGGGCGCGGTGCGGGTCGAGTCGGCGGTGCCCTGGGCGCGGGCGGCGGGGCCGGCGGCCAGCAGCAGCAGCGCCAGCAGCCCGGGGCCCCAAAACTTCAAAAACGGCATCTTTATCAAATCAAATTCGGGGTTTCGAGGCGGCGCAGCGTGGCCGCCCGGTCGAGCTTGCCAGAGGCCGTGGTCTGAAATTCGGGCACGAACACGAGGTGCCGGGGCTGCTCGTACGGGCCCAGGCGGGCGGCCAGCAGGGCGCGCAGCTGGGCCTCGGCGGCGGCAGGCAGGGCGGGGCCCTCCACGTAGGCGGCCACGGCCTGGCCGAGGCGCTCGTCGGGCCGGCCGGCCACGAAGCAGCGGCGCGGGGCCCCCAGCTCGGCCAGGGCCACGTCGAGCACCAGCTCCACCTTTTCGGCCGGCACCTTCACCCCGCCCGAGTTGATGACGAAATCGGCCCGGCCCAGCCACTCAAACGTGTGGTCCTCCGCATGCAGCGCCACCTGGTCGTTCGTCACCACGAGCTGGTCGTCGGTCACGTCGCCGCGCAGCGTGAGGCAGCCGCGCGCGTCCTGCCCGGCCGCAATGCCCGGCAGCACCCGGAAGGCAGTGGTGGCCCGGGGCCCATTTAGCCGCCGCAAGGCCACGTGCGAGCAGGTTTCCGTCATGCCGTAGGTGAGCAGGACCGGCACCGTGAGCTGGGCCTGCACGGCGGCCAGCAGCGCGGCGTCCACGGGGGCCCCGCCCACCAAAATGGTTTTCATTTGGTTGAGGCGCGGGGCGTGGCCGGCGGCCAGCACGGCCCGCAGCTGCAAGGGCACGAAGGCGGCGAAGTCGAATTCGGCCTCGGCCGGCACCAGGGCCAGCGGGTCGGCCCGGGGCTCCACCACGGTGAGGTGCAGGCGGCGCTCCAGGCCGCGCACCAGCATCATCAGCCCGCCGATGTACTCGCAGTTGAGGCAGACCAGGGCCCGGTCGCCGGGGCCCAAATCGAAGAAGTCGCCGGTGCGGCGGGCCGAGGCTTCGAGCTGCCGCCGCCGCAGCACAATGGGCGCGGGCGGGCCCGTGCTGCCCGAGGTGGTGAGGGTAAATTCCTGCGAGCCGTTCAGCCACTCGCGCACGCGCTCCAGCACGCGGGCCTCGTAGCCGTTGAGGTCCGCGGGCACCGCGGCGGGGTACTGCTGGATGGCCGCGTAGGTGAATTCGCGGCCGTTGAGCAGCAGGGAAGTGGGGAGGGAGTTAATCAAAACAAAGAATTATTGCTAAAAGCTGCAATAGTTGAACACGCGAGTGGTTTTTCCGCGCTTTACCAAAACGGTTAATTCACCCTTCTTTTTGATCAAACTATCGCCAGCTTCCACGTAAAATGGCAAGGACGCTTTTCTAACTACCTGATAATTGGAGGAAGCGCGAATGGAATCTGATGTAAACGGCGCTGGGTAATAATGCGTCAGGTTGGGAAGTCTCATCCAATCGAACTCTTTGCCAATAAATAATTGATAGCCAGCGCTTGGACTCGGTAATTTATTCCAAAGCGCTCCTGCAAAAGAGCTATTTTGATTGCGAATTATTTCTTCTGCTTGAGTAGGCGTTTTTTCAAAATTATTGAATAATAATAATGCGACGGCAAAAAACAACACGACGAAAATTGTTTTGACTGCTGTCGGGTAGTTATCTCCGTCAAGCAAGCGTTCTACAATTCGGGCTAGCACGGACTATGAAAAGTGAGTAGCGAGCGAAAAACCAGCGCCAACCGCCGCCGGTCGGGGCCCTAGCCAAGCAGCCAGCGCTGGTACGTGGGGGCCGACGGAACCGTGAGCCGCCCCAAAACTAGCAGCAGGCCGCCGCAAATGGCCAGGTCGGTGGCCGCGTGCGTTACAACGTAGGAGGCCAGTAGGGGCAACGCTAGGAGGCCCAGTAGGCTGTCGCGCAAGAAGATGCGGGCCTGGTAAATGCGTAGGTTTTCGGCGTAGGGCCGCCGCAGGTTGGGCCGCAAACTGCGCGATACGGCGTAGAGCAGGGCCCCCACCACCGGCATCAGGGCCCCCAGCAGCAGCAGCAGGGGCCACGTGGCCAGCCGCGGGTTGGCGGCGGCGCCCACCGCCATGCGGGGGCCGGTGGCCAGCACCGCGCCGCCCATCAGCAGGGCCTGGGCCCCGTAGTGCAGCCAGTGCCGCCGCCGGATGCGCCCGAGGGCTTCGTGAAATTCAGCGTCCGTCATGCGGTGAAAGGAGCCCCGGGGGCGGGTCAAACCAAGGCGCGGGTTTGGTGGCCCGCGCACCCGCACGCCAAAGGCGATGAGCACGTTGGCAACAAAGCCCGGGGCAATTTGGCTTGCTTTTTCCGAAAAAAATCGCTATTATTACCTACCTCCCACCTAACCCTTACGGCCATGACTCCCTATTCGCAGCCGCTGGCGCCCCCGGCGCCCCTCGTTGAAAACGTCGCCCGCCCCGCCGCCGTCCACACGCCCGCCAAGCTAGCCGCCAAGGCCGCCAAAAAGGAGCGCAAGCACGCGCGGTTGCGCTGGTTTTTCTCCTGGTGCTGGGGATGCCAGTACATGGGCGGAAGCTTCTGATACTGTTGATAGATAGCTAATTAAATGCAAAAAGCCCCGCCAAACTGGCGGGGCTTTTTTGTGCGATGCAGCGCAGCGGCTACGGAAACTTGGGGAACTTCGAGAAGTCCGGCTGGCGCTTTTCGAGGAAGGCGTTTTTGCCTTCTTTAGCTTCCTCACTCAGGTAGTAGAGCAGCGTGGCGTTGCCGGCCAGCTCCTGGATGCCGGCCTGTCCGTCGAGCTCGGCGTTGAAGCTGGATTTGAGCATGCGCAGGGCCAAGGGGCTCTTTTGCAGGATTTTGTGGCACCAGGCCACGGTGGTTTCCTCCAGCTTATCCAGGGGCACCACTTTGTTCACCAGGCCCATGTCGAGGGCTTCCTGGGCGTCGTACTGGTCGCAGAGGAACCAGATTTCGCGGGCCTTCTTCTGGCCCACCACCCGCGCCAGGTACGAGGCCCCGAAGCCGCCGTCGAACGAGCCCACGTTGGGGCCCGTCTGGCCGAAGCGGGCGTTATCGGCGGCAATGGTCAGGTCGCAGACCACGTGCAGCACGTGGCCCCCGCCGATGGCCCAGCCCGCCACCATCGCAATCACGGGCTTGGGAATGCTGCGGATCATCTTCTGCAAGTCCAGCACGTTGAGGCGGGGCACGGCGTTTTCGCCCACGTAGCCACCGTGGCCGCGCACGCTCTGGTCGCCGCCCGAGCAGAAGGCCTTGCCGCCCTCGCCCGAGAAAACAATCACGCCGATGTCGGTGCGGTTGCGGCAAATGTCCATCGCCTCAATCATCTCGTCCACCGTGAGGGGCGTGAAGGCGTTGTGCACCTGCGGCCGGTTGATGCTGATTTTGGCAATGCCCCCGTGCTGGGAGAACAGGATTTCTTTGAACTCCTTGATGGGCGTCCACTCGATTTTTTCAGACATAAAAAACTGTCATGCTGAGCCTGCGAAGCACCTTATCACGTTCGCAACGCCCAAGCGGTGAATAATTCTGACGAAAGCAGCCGTGATAAGTTGCTCCCTTCGCCAGCATGACAAAACGTTAAGAGAAAGCGGTTTTAACGGCCGCACGGTAATCCTCAAAAAAGGCGGCGTTGGCCTGGCTGTCGGTGAAAACCTCCAGCACCGCCGCCCCGCCCTCGGGGGCAAAGAAAACCGGCAGCGCGGCCGCAAGTTCATCAAACGACGCCACCGGGAAGTAGCGCAGCTGGAAATCGCGGCAGAGGTTCTCGGCCGTCAGGGCCTGGTGGGTTTCAAAAAACTCTTCCAGCTCGGGCTGCTGCCGGGGCCCCTCAATCATACGGAAAATGCCGCCGCCGTGGTTATTGAACACCACCACCCGCAGGTTGGGCACGGGGTAGTTGTGCCAAAAGGCGTTGCGGTCGTAGAAAAACGCCACGTCGCCGGTGAGCAGCACCACCGGCCGCGCGGGCTGCGCCAGGGCCCCGCCCACGGCGGTGCTGTTGCAGCCGTCAATGCCGCTGGTGCCGCGGTTGGCAAATACCTCGATTTGCCGGTCCGTCGGCAGGCCCAGGATGTTGGCGTAGCGCACGGCCATGCTGTTGGCCAAGTGCAGGGCGGTGCCGTCGGCCAGGGCCCCCAGCGCGTGGCGGAAGGCTGAAAACTCATTAAACGGCTGATCTTCGGCCGCAAAGAAGTCCTCCAGAAATACCGCCGCCGCCGCATCGGCCCGCTGCCAGGTCACGGGTGTTTCGGTGGTAGTCGCGCTAGGAATCGAACCTAGATCAAGAGCTTCTGAGCTATCCGTACCCGAGTGCTGGTCCGGTGCTGCTGGCGCCGCTGCTGGGGCCCCGGGCCCCAGCGCAGGGCCGTAGTCCTTGGTTTCGAACGAGGCCAGCTGCTGGAAAAACGCGGCCGGCTGCACCCGCACGATGCGCGTGAGGCTCCGAAACGTGTCGGCCACGGGCCCCGTGGCTTGCAGGTGCCAGTGCTGCGCCGGGGCCACGTCGCGCAGGAACAGCTTCAGGCTCTTCGAAATCAGCGACTGCCCGAAAGTGATGAGCAAGTCGGGTTGGAGCGCGGCCTTTTGCTCCGTGGGCAGGCCGGCCAGGAAAATATCCTGCCGGTGCACGGCGGGCACATCGCGCAGGTTGGCGATGATGTCGGCCACTACCGGCACCCGCCGCGCCGCGGCAAAGTCGTAGAGCGCGGCCGTCAGGCCAGGGCCCCCGGCCTGCTGGCCGGCCACCACCAGCACGCGGCCGGCGGCCCGCAATTGCTGGCGCAGGTCCAGGATTTCGGCCGGGGGCAGCACGGCGTTTGCCTGGTCTTCCCGAATGATTTTTACATCCTGCTCGTACACCACCTCCTCGCCCGCCTTGGGGTAAAAGGGCTCGCGCAACGGGATATTCACCTGCACTGGGCCGGCGGGGCCCGCCTGGGTTAGGTTGATGGCCTCGTTAATGAGGCGCTCAGCGTGCCACTTGGCGTCGGGGTGGGTGGTATCGGCGGGGAAGTCGAAGGCCGCCTTGGCGTGGGCCCCGTAGAGGTTGCGCTGGCGAATGGTTTGGCCGTCGAGCTGGTCGATCCACTCCGGGGGCCTATCGGCGGTGAGGATGAGCAGTGGGATTTGCTGGAAAAAGGCCTCCGCCACGGCGGGCGCGTAGTTGAGGCCGGCCGTGCCGCTGGTGCACACCAGCACCACCGGCCGCCGCGTGGCCTGCGCGATACCCAGGCCGATGAACGCCGCCGCCCGCTCGTCGGGCACCACGCGCAGCCGGCCGCGGTAGGCCGGGTGCCGCGCAAAGGCCAGCGTGAGCGGCGCCGAGCGCGAGCCCGGCGAGAGCACCACGTCGGTAATCCCGTGCCGGGCGCAGATTTCGGCGATGTTGAAAACGGCTTGGTTATTCATTTAAGCAGGTAATCGTAATAATTGATTTAGGGCCCCCAGGTTGTCAGGCAGCGCGCAGCAGTAAACATGATTAGCTGAGCAGGAAAGAGACTTTGCTGCGCTCCGCATAACGGCCTGGGGGCCCTAGAGTAATTCTAAAGCGTTCATTGTAAGACCGTGCCCACGGTTTGCAGTTTCATTTCGGTTTCCTGCCACTCGCGGTCCGGGTCCGAGTCTGCCGTGAGGCCGGTGCCGGCGTAGAGGATGGCCTCGTGGGGGCGCACTTGCAGGCAGCGCAGGTTCACGAAGAGGCGGGCAACGCCGGGCGCGGCCACGTTTACGGGGCCCAAAAAGCCGCTGTAGTAGGCGCGGTCGTAGCCCTCGTGCTGGCGCAAAAAGGCCAGCGCCGCCAGCTTGGGCA
The DNA here is from genome assembly GCF_006439025.1 of Hymenobacter nivis. GTDB lineage: Bacteria > Bacteroidota > Bacteroidia > Cytophagales > Hymenobacteraceae > Hymenobacter > Hymenobacter nivis_A. The sequence continues at coordinate 463,450 of NZ_RCYZ01000003.1, read as the reverse complement.
TGCCGCCCACGGCCGAGGTGGGGTGCAGCAGGCGCAGCATGTCGGTGCCCAGGTTGGGGAAGGGCACGGCGGTCAGGTCCACCTCGAAGTCGGTGCGCAGGTGCAGGAGCTGGCCCGCCACCACGGTGCGGGGCCCCGTTTCCTGGTATTCGCGCAGGCGCAGTTGCTTGAAGCAGCTCACGATGTAGCGCGCCACCAGTGCCTGCTCCTCAATTTCCTTCTGCCGCCAGATGGCCGTGCGCGGCGAAGCGGCTTCGGTGGCGGGCTGGGTGGCGGCCAGTGCCACGGTGCGGAAGTGCCCGCCGGCCGTGACCTCGGCCAGTACCTCGGGCGTGGCCCCCAGCCAGGTGCCCGCGCCCGGCACGCTCACCAGCGACACAAACGCCTGCGGGTACTTGGCGCTGAGCTTGTTGAACGCCGCCAGCGCATCAAACCCAGCCGGCAGCGGCCGCCGCGCCGCCCGCGAACTCACCACTTTCACCACCGCCTTCTCCTTAATGGCGGCCACGCCCTCGCGTACTAATGCTGTGTACTCGGCCTCGGTGGCCGCGGCCGGGGCGGGCTGCGGGCTGTAGTGCCAGGCCAGTTCGGCGGGCGTAGGCAGGGCCAGCCACGCCGCGATGTTGGGCAGCAGCTCGCGGGCGGCGGGGGCCACCAGGATGGCGTCGGGCCGGGCGGCGTCGTAGCGCACGTCGGCGGGCAGGAAGAAGGCCGGGTTGTGGTCGGAGTCGCGGAAGGGAAAAAAGGCGAAGCCCGCCGGGGCCCCCGCGTCGAGGGCGGGCGGCAGGCCGGTGTAGGCGGCTTCGAGCGAGCGGCTCACGAGCAGCTGCGGGCGGCCGGCGCCGGGCTCGCGCCACACGGCCAGCGGGCGGCCCGTGCGCAGGGCCCCCGCTACCAGGTGGCGCAGCCGGGCCAGGGCCCCCAGGCCCGCCGCGGCGGGCGGCCACGGCAGCAAGCGCGGTTCGGGCAGCGGCATTAGGCGGGGCGTGGGCTAGCGGCCGGCAGGTCCACCACGGCCATCGTGATGCGGCTGATGCAGACCAGGGCCCCCGTTTCTTCGTGGGTGATGCGAATTTCCCACACCTGCGTGCTGCGGCCCACGTGCACCGGCGTGGCCCGGCCGTGCACCCAGCCGTCGCGCACGCCCTTGAGGTGGTTGGCGTTGATTTCTAGGCCCACGCAGGCCTGCTTGGTGGGGTCCACGCGGCTGGCGGCCCCCACGCTGCCCAGCGTTTCGGCCAGTGCCACCGAGGCCCCGCCGTGCAGCAGGCCCATGGGCTGGTGGGTGCGGCCGTCCACGGGCATGCGCCCCTCGATGTAGTCGTCGGTGAGGGCGGTTAGCTCAATGCCGAGGGCATCGGCCAAGGTGGGGCGGGTGGCCGTCCAGGCCTTTACTTCGTCGAGGGTCATGGGTGGCGGGGTGGTGGTTTGGGGCGGCAGGTGATGCGTTTGCCGCGCCCGGCAACTGGCGGCGAATAACTAAACTTAGGAACCCGTACTTTGGGCCATTGTTCCGCAAAACTACCCCGAAACGTGAGGCCCCGGACCATCTTCCTGCTGCGCCACGGCCAGACCGATTTCAACGTGCAAAGCATCGTGCAGGGCAGCGGCGTCGACTCCGACCTGAACGACACCGGCCGCCGCCAAGCTGCGCAGTTTTTTGCTGCCTACGGCCACGTGCCGTTCGCTAAAGTCTACACCTCGGCGCTGCGCCGCACCCGGCAGTCGGTGCAGGGCTTCCTCGATTTGGGGCTGCCCCACGAGGCGCACACGGCCCTGAACGAGATTAGCTGGGGCCGCCGCGAGGGCACCCGCATCACGGTGGCCGAAGATGCCGAGTACCGCGCCACGCTGGCCGCCTGGGCCGCTGGCGACGACCACGCCCGCCTCGAAGGCGGCGAGAGCCCCGCCGAAGTAGCCGCCCGCCAGCGTCCGTTCATCGAGCTGCTTAAGGCCCGCGCCGACGAAGACCCCGTGCTCGTGTGCCTGCACGGCCGGGCCCTGCGCGTGCTGCTCTGCCAGCTGCTGCACTATCCGCTCCGCTGCATGGACGGCTTCGAGCACAGTAACTTGTGTTTGTACAAGCTGGAGTTTACGGGGACGGTGTTTACGGTGAAAAATTTCCTTGATACCGCCCATTTGCAAGGCTGAGCGGGGCCCCCGGCCCCCGGTGGGCCCCGGCCGGTTGGCGCGGCCAACTTTTCGGGCTAATTTTGGCCCAATCAACCCAAGCGCGACAACCCGATGGCCGAAATCATAAAAATGCCCAAAATGAGCGACACGATGACCGAAGGCGTCATCGCGGCTTGGCTCAAAAAAGTGGGCGACAACGTTAAAGCCGGCGATATCCTGGCCGAAGTCGAAACCGACAAGGCCACGATGGAGCTCGAAAACTACGACGACGGCACCCTGCTCTACATCGGCCCCAAAGAGGGCGAAGCCGTGGCCGTAGACGGCATTTTGGCCATCGTGGGCAAGCCGGGTGAAGATTTCTCGGCGTTGCTGAACGGTGGTGGGGCCCCCGCTGCGCCCAAAGCCGAGGCCGCCCCGGCCCCCGCGCCCGAGGCCCCCAAACCCGCTCCGGCCCCCGCCGCCGAGGCCCCCAAGCCGGCGGCTCCCGCAGCCCCGGCCGCGCCCGCCAACGGCAAGAAAGCCACCGTGGTGCTCATGCCTAAAATGAGCGACACGATGACCGAAGGCACCATCGCCGCCTGGCTGAAAAAGGTGGGCGACAAGGTAAAAGCCGGCGATATCCTGGCCGAAGTCGAGACCGACAAAGCCACGATGGAGCTCGAAAACTACGAGGACGGCACCCTGCTCTACACGGGCCCCAAGGCCGGCGAAGCCGTAGCCGTGGACGGCATCCTGGCCATCATCGGCGAAGAAGGCGCTGACATTCAGGCGCTGCTGGGCGGCCAGAGCGGCGGTGCCGCCCCAGCTCCTGCTGCTGCCGAGGCAGCTCCCGCCGGGGCCCCCGCGCCCGCCGCTGCGCCCGCTGCCGCTGAGGCGCCCACCGGCCGCATCCTGGCCTCGCCGCTGGCCAAGAGCATCGCCAAAGAGAAAGGCATCAACCTGGCCCAGGTGAAGGGCAGCGGCGACAACGGCCGCATCGTGCAGCGCGACGTGGAAGCCTTCACGCCCGGCCAGGCCGCCGCTGCGCCGGCTGCTGCGCCCGCTACGGCCCCCAACGAGTACATCGCCGCCGCCCTGCCCGCCGCTGCCCCGGCCCCGAAAGCGGCGCCGGCCCCCGCCGCGGCCGAAGGCACCTACACCGACACGCCGGTGTCGCAGATGCGCAAGGTGATTGCCAAGCGCCTGTCGGAGAGCTTGTTCACAGCCCCGCATTTCTATCTCACGATGGAAATCCTGATGGACAAGGCCATGGAGGTGCGCACCCAGCTCAACACGCTCTCGCCGGTGAAACTGAGCTTCAACGACTTGGTGCTCAAGGCTTCGGCCGTGGCCCTGCGCCAGCACCCGGTCATCAACTCGTCGTGGCTCGGCGACAAGATTCGCCAGAACAAGGCCATCCACATCGGCGTGGCCGTGGCCGTGGACGAAGGCCTGCTGGTGCCCGTCATCCGCAACGCCGACGGCAAGGGCCTCTCGCAGATTGCCACCGAGGTGAAGGAGCTGGCCGGCAAGGCCAAGAGCAAGAAGCTCCAGCCTGCCGAGTGGGAAGGCAGTACCTTCACAATCAGCAACTTGGGTATGTTTGGCATCGACGAGTTCACGGCCATCATCAACGAGCCCAATGCCTGCATTCTGGCCGTGGGCGGCATCAAGCAAACCGCCGTGGTGAAGGACGGCCAGCTGGCCATCGGCAACATCATGAAGGTGACGCTGAGCTGCGACCACCGCGTGGTGGACGGTGCCACCGGCGCGGCTTTCCTGCAAACGGTAAAGGCGCTGCTGGAAGACCCCATGCGGATGCTGATCTGACCCCTAGTCGCTGCAAAAGCGGTTTAATTTCTAAAAATGCCCCAAAGAATCAGCCCCCACCGGGCTGATTCTTTGCATTTATGGCCGTAGGGGCCCCAGGTAATTAGGATGGTATGGGAAGGAGCCTATATTTACGGGTCATCATCCTATTTTCTGATTATGAATAAAAAATTACTGATTGTGCCGCTCGTGCTGGCCAGCAGCGCGGCCTGGGCCCAGAGCCGCACAGTGACTGGCCAAGTATTGGACGCGGCTGGGGCCCCCATTATTGGGGCCACGGTGGTGGAAAAAGGGACTAACAACGGCATCAGCACCGATGCTACCGGCCGCTTCGTGCTGCGGGCGCGCTCGGCCCAGCCGCGGCTGCAAATCAGCGCCCTGGGCTACACCAGTCAGGAAGTGGGTACCGAAGGGGGCCCCGTGGCCGTGCGCCTGGCCGCCAACAGCACCGCCCTGGAGGGCGTGCAGGTAGTGGGCACGCGCAGCCTCAACCGCTCGGTAACGGACTCGCCCTCGCCGGTTGACATCATCGACGTACGGCAGGTGACGGCCAAAACCGGCCAGCTCGACGTGAACCAGCTGCTGCAATTCGTGGCCCCGTCCTTCAACTCGAACCGCCAGACCGGCGCCGACGGCGCCGACCACGTGGACCCCGCCAGCCTGCGCGGCCTGGGCCCCGACCAAACCCTGGTGCTGGTGAACGGCAAGCGCTGGCACCAGTCGGCGCTCGTAAACCTGTTCGGCTCGCGCGGCCGCGGCAACACGGGCACCGACCTAAACACGATTCCGGCCGCCAGCATCGAGCGCATCGAAATATTGCGCGACGGGGCCTCGGCCCAGTACGGCTCCGACGCCATTGCGGGCGTCATCAACATCGTGTTGAAAACCAGCACCAAGGAGCTGACGGCCAACGCTAACTACGGCGCTTACACCGCCAAGTACCGCTTCGACGACAAGACTTTTGACGGCGGCAACTTCAACGCTAACGCCAACTACGGCGTGGCCGTGGGCGAGGGCGGCTTCGTGAACGCCACCGTCGATTTCAACCAGCGCGAGCACACCCAGCGCGCCAACGTGCCGGCCCCCGACGGCATCCAGCGCCGCCAGTACGGCGACCCCAAGGCGACCAACACCTCCGTGTACCTCAACAGCAAGCTGCCGCTGAGTGAGAATGTGTACGCTTACGTGTTCGGCGGCATCAACGTGCGCAAGGGCGACGCCTACGCCTACACCCGCTTCCCGACCATCAGCGACGGCAACGGCAACGACATCCCGAACCCGCGCAGCAACGCCACGCTCTACCCCAACGGCTTCGACCCCATCATCACGAGCAGCATTTTCGACGGGCACGGGGTGGCCGGCGTGCGCGGCACCTTCGGGCAGTGGGACGTGGACCTGAGCAACGGCTTTGGCTCGAACAACTTCCACTACGGCGTGAAAAATACGCTGAACGCCACGCTGGGGGCCCAGTCGCCGACGACGTTTGACGCGGGCGGCTTCCAGCTCCAGCAAGACGTGGTAGACCTCAACGTGAGCCGCAACTACAAAACCGTGCTCCAGGGCCTCAACTTAGCCTTTGGCAGCGAGTACCGCCGCGAGTGGTATTCGCTGTTTGCCGGCGAGGCGGGCTCGTACACCAACTACGCGCCGGGCTCGGGCGTGGCGGGCGGGGCCCAGGGTTTCCCCGGCTTCCAGCCGCGCAACGAGGTGAAGGCCAGCCGCAGCAACGTGGGCGTGTACGCCGACGCCGAGCTGGACGTGACCAAGGCCCTGCTGGTGGAAGGCGCGGTGCGCTTCGAGAACTACACCGACTTCGGCAGCAACTTCACCGGCAAGCTGGCCACGCGCCTCAAGCTGAGCGACGCTTTCTCGCTGCGCGGCACGCTGAGCACCGGCTTTAGGGCCCCCTCGCTGGCGCAAATCAATTTCAACACCGTGTTTACCAACGTGGTGGGCGGCAAGCCGGTTGACATTTTGCTCGACCGCAACAGCGGTCCCGTGACCCGGGCCGTGGGCATTCCGCCGCTCACGCGCGAGCTTTCGCGCTCGGCCAGCGTGGGCTTCACGGGCCGCGCTGGTTCGGTGCTGACGTTTACCGTGGATGGCTACTACATCCACATCCAAGACCGGATTGTGCTCACCGGCACGTTCGGCAGCGACGACAACATCATCGGGCCCACCCTCACGGCCCTGAGCGTGGGCCAGGCACAGTTCTTTGCCAACGCGGCCTCTACCAGCACGTTCGGCCTCGACGCCGTGGTGGCCAATACGCTGGGTGTGGGCGCCGGCCGCCTCACCACCACGCTGGCCGCCAACTTCAACCGCCTGAACGTGACGCGGGTGCAAACGACGCCGTTGTTGGCCGGCAAGGAAGACGTCTTCTTCGGGCCCCGCGAGCAGGCATTTGTGAAGGCCTCCGCGCCGCCTTTCAAAATCAACCTCACCTTCGATTACAGCCTCGGCCGGTTTGGGGCCCTGGTGCGGTTCGTGGAGTTCGGCGGCGTGTCGCTCATCGACTACAACGGCGACTTGAACCGCTACGACCCGCGCCTGACCACCGACGTAGCCCTGAGCTATGCCCTCACCAACCAGCTGCGCCTCTCGGTGGGCAGCTCGAACCTGTTCAACAAGTACCCCAACTTCTTCAACCCCCAGGCCACCGAAACCGGCGGCGCCTGGGACCCCGTGCAAATGGGCTCGAACGGCCGCTTCCTTTTTGCCAAGCTCCAGGCTCGTTTTTAAGTTAGCCCGGGCAATTATTCCCGCTGGTACAGAACGTTTGCCGGTGGTTTCGGGCCGAAAACAGCACCAGGTAACCGTCCCCCTGATGGGCTTTTGAAGCCCGGCGGGGCTTCCCATTCAGGCAAAGTGCTTCAAAACTATTTCGGGACAGTTTTTATGATTGGGACAGCTTTGGGCGTCGGTCAAGCGCTGTTCAGTCGCGCAAACCCCGAATAGGTAAGACCGTTTCACTGACCCCGCTATCCACCGGCACTGCGGCGCTTTGGAAAGCTTCGGCCTACCTACGCACTGGTATTTCGAGCATTATAACATTTGGGGAATTACCATCAATTTGCATTGTGTCCTTGATTTTTTGTTCTTTTCTATGTTCCTTCATGCCAGGCTAATAAAATAGGGTAGCCGGCTAGCGGTTGGCTAGTACTCATTGTATCCTTTCGGACTGCCCATGATGAGAAATTCTATCCTCTTCGAATTGCCTGGCGGCAAATGGAATTTACCACAGGTTGATGAGAGCACGGTTATCCCCCGTATCATTCATCAAACGTTTATGTCCAAAAAGCTCCCGCCGGAACTTCAGGAAAACGTCGACAACATCAAGCGGCTCAACCCGGGGTGGGCGCACGTTATTTACGACGACGACGACATAAGAGCGTTCATCAGCGAAAATTACGGGCCCCATATCCTTCGCTACTTTGAACGGATAAACCCGCGGTACGGGGTGGCCCGGGCAGACCTTTTCCGCTACTTGCTGATGTACAAGTGCGGGGGCGTTTACTTAGACATTAAGAGCGCATGCACCCGCCCACTCGAGCAAGTGATACGGCCGGACGACCGGTACATTCTGTCCAACTGGCGGAATAAGCCTGGCGAGCCACACGAAGGATTTGGTACTTCGGAGGAGGTGGTGGGCATTGCCGGCGGCGAATACCAACAGTGGCACATCATTGCGGCCCCTGGCCACCCTTTCTTAAAGGCAGTAATCGAAACTGTCCTCCGAAACATTGATCAGTATCGCCCGTGGCTGCACGGCACGGGGGCCATTGGGGTGCTGAGGCTAACGGGCCCGCTTGCCTACACCGTCGCCATTCAGCCGTTGTTGCCAGCCGTGCTGCATCGGCGGGTAGCCAACGAAACGGTAATGAGCCTTCAGTATTCGGTTTACGCGCATACCTCACACCGGGCCGTTTACAAAACGAATTATTCGGTGTTGACGGAGTCCATTGTGCTAATGAAGAATGCGGACCAGCTACTGGCTCATTGCTACAGCTTTGCCAAAAAAAGCAAACACTTGCTGTTGGCCAAAGTGAACAGCATCCACCACGGAAGGACGCATCCGGCCTAGTATTTGGCGGCACCAAGTTGTGTCGGCAACGCTTGGTTCTGGCACCGCCGGAACCAAGCGTTGTATTTTTGCCCCATGCTCCCAAAAATTCGCTCCACAACCGTGCTCGGCGTGCGCCACAACGGCCAGATTGCCCTCGGGGCCGACGGCCAGGCCACCATGGACAAGCACGTGGCCAAAAACAACGTGCGCAAAGTGCGCCAGCTCAACGACGGCAAGGTGGTCACCGGCTTTGCCGGCTCCACGGCCGATGCTTTCATGCTGCTCGACCGCTTCGAGGAGAAGCTGGCCGCCTACGGCAACAACCTTAAGCGCGCCGCCATCGAGCTGGCCAAGGACTGGCGCAAGGACCAGTACCTCCGCAAGTTGGAGGCCATGATGGTGGTCTGCGACAAAGACGAGTTGCTCATCATCAGCGGGACCGGCGACGTGCTGGAGCCCGACATGGACGTGGCCGCCATCGGCAGCGGCGCCATGTACGCGCAGGCCGCCGCCCTGGCCCTCAAGAAGCACGCCCCGCACCTCACCGCCCGCCAGATGGTAGAGGACGCCCTGCACATCGCAGCCGACATCTGCATCTACACCAACCACAACCTCATCATCGCCGAGCCGGCGTAAGAGCGGTCCGCACTCATGGCCGAGGACCTCATCTACTATAATTCGCGCTGGCGCTACGCCCTGCTCACCGGTGGCAGCTTGGCCTTCGTGGCGGTAGGGGGGTGGATGGTGGTGAGCGAAGGCAATTGGGGCGGCGGCTTGGCCAGCGTGTTTTTTTTCGGGGCTTGCGCTGCCATCGGGGCTTGGCAGTTTTTCGACAGCCGCCCGCGCCTGCAAATCTCCGACGCCGGCATCACCGACCGCACGTTGGGCGTGGGCACCATCCGCTGGCACGACATCGCGGGGGCCTACGTGCGGAGCGTCAACCGCGAATTTTTTATTTGCCTGCACTTGCGCAACGAAGCCGCCTACGTAGGCCGGCTCTCGCCTTTGAAGCAAAAGCTGAAGGCCGCAAACCAAGCGTTGGGGTTCACGCCGATTGCCATCAACCTCAGCGGGGTTGCCATCGACCCCGAGCAACTGCTGGAATACATCTTAAAACAGGCCGCTGCTACCCAGCTGGTGCGGCCCGATTTCCCCCTTAATTAAGCACCTCAATTCTTCCCCATGCACATTACCAACTTCCTCAAGCACCACTACCGCCACTTCAACGCCGCGGCGCTCATCGACGCGGCCGATGGCTACAACCAGCACATTGCCGAAGGCGGCAAAATGATGATTACCCTGGCCGGGGCCATGAGCACCGCCGAAATGGGGATTCAGCTGGCTGAGCTCATCCGGCAGGATAAGGTGCAGATTATCAGCTGCACCGGGGCCAACCTGGAGGAGGATATCTTCAACCTGGTGGCCCACGACTTTTACGAGCGGGTGCCCAACTACCGCGACCTGACGCCCGCCGACGAGCAGGCCCTGCTGGCCCGCCACATGAACCGCGTGACCGATACCTGCATCCCCGAAGAGGAGGCCATGCGCCGCCTCGAGCACGTGGTGCTCAAGTTCTGGGAGAAGGCCGACCAAGAGGGCAAGGCCTACTTCCCGCACGAGTTCTTCTACCAGATTCTGCTGAGCGGCGAGTTGGAGCAGTACTATCAGATTGATCCCAAGGATTCGTGGATGCTGGCCGCGGCCGAGAAAAACCTGCCCATCATTTGCCCGGGCTGGGAAGACTCGACGCTCGGCAACATCTACGCCGGCCACGTCATCTCGGGCGACATCAAGAACGTGCACACCATGCGCACGGGCATCCAGTACATGATTTACCTGGCCGACTGGTACACCAAAACTGCCACCGAAGAGAGCAAAATCGGCTTCTTCCAGATTGGCGGCGGCATTGCCGGCGACTTCCCCATTTGCGTGGTGCCCATGCTGCACCAGGATTTGCAGCGCCACTCGGTGCCGCTGTGGGGCTACTTCTGCCAGATTTCGGATTCGACGACCAGCTACGGTAGCTACTCGGGCGCTGTGCCCAACGAGAAAATTACCTGGGGCAAGCTCGGCGAGAAAACTCCCAAGTTCATCATCGAGAGCGACGCCACCATCGTGGCCCCGCTGATTTTTGCCATCGTGCTGGGGCAATAATTGCCGCCCGCGCAAGCATTTAAAAGCCCGCCGCTGAATTTACAGCGGCGGGCTTTTTTGCGTTGGCTGGGGCCCCCAGCTTGGCTAGCTGGCGCGGCAAGCAGCCAAGTAGCCCGCTTGCGGTAAGTGGTAATCCTGACACAGGCGGCGGTCGGCTGCTGCGGCACTGGGGGCGGGCTGGGGCCCCTCGGGGCGGTGGCCGTTCAGCTTTTGCTGGAAATGAAGTTCTTCTTCCTCTTGCTGGGAATGGTAAGAATCGCTGAGGGCGAGGCGGCCAAATAGGTAGAGCATGACGGGCGGGGCGGGGTGAAACGGAGCGGCAAGTGCATAGACGGGATACCGCGCGACATACTGTAGTTGCAACCCAAAAAAATGCACTCGACCAACGCCCATCCTTTCGCTACGAAACCCGGCGCCGCGGCTACCAGCGGCCGGGTGGAGTTGGCAGCGCTCTTGGCTGGACCGGCGCGCCCGGAGGAAATGGGGGCCCCACCGAAGCAAAAATTAGCTTTCTCAAACAGCTGCGCCGCCCAACAGCTCGTCGGTGAAATGCGCTTGGTGCGGCGGCAAACAAAAAGCCCGCCGCTGATTATCAGCGGCGGGCTTTTTATATGGTGGTCTCAAGTAGCTAAGCATAACTTGTTCTGTTCAAGTCTCTTATTTTGGCTCAGAGGAAAAATAGTTAAGCTTAGCAGATTCTTCTAATTCGTCGTCGATGTTTGAGTCAAATTTGAAAGCATACACAATCCACTTGTCATCAGCTTTATAGAATTCGAACGTGAAGCGCAAAGGCTGACGGTCGTAGCGTACCAAATAAGAATGCAATGCGAAGCTGTTTCCTGCATGCCGCTTAGTTATCGGTTCGTAGCCGTGGTATTTGCCCACGTAATCTAGCGTCAACTTATTGACTTCGCTTTTAATCTGTTCAATTCCATCCCTGTTTCGCGTTGACCAAGGATTTGTAGCATAAAGCGTTTCTACGGCTTTGGCAGGGCCTTTCGGATATTCTTTAAAGAACTCAGCGACAATGCTCTCAGGTGTGCTTTGACAGTAAGAATAATGTGTAAGAAAGGTGAGGAGTGATAGAAGTAGTATTTTCTTCATGAAAAGTAATAAGCTAGGCTGACGAATGTATAGTGCTGTGAAAAACAGCGCCAATCTACGCCGCCCGCGCCCAAAACCCTAGCCGCCTGGGGCCCCATTAGCGCCACACGGCGGCCACCGTGGTGTCGGCGAAGCTGAGGCGGGCGGGCGTGGTGGTCAGGTCGAGGGTGCCGGTGGTGTGGCGGTTGCGCACGGTGATGCGCAGGCGGTACACCTGGGCGGGCAGATCTTGGAGGCTGATGCTGCTGCGGGCGGGCCCCGCGTTGGCGGTCATGCCGTCGTGCACCACGCCGCAGTAGTGCAGGCTCAGCACGTCGCCCTCCTGCCGGCTGAGCGAGGCGATGAGGTGGTCGTTGCCGCTGGTGTTGAATACGTTGTCTTTGCTGAGCAGAAACGTTTCGACCGTGCCCGGCAGCTGCACGGCCTGCTGCTGGGTGCGCAGCAGCACGAGGTAGCCGCTGGGCCCCGGCGTGCCGCAGTCTTCTTCCGCCGCCAGTGCTACGCCCTCGCTGGGTGCCAGGCTCGGGTCGTCGCTTTTGCGGCAGCTGAACAGCGCGAGGGAGGCGGCAAGAAGCAGAGGCAAGCGCATACGGGCGAACGGAAAGGCGGGGGAGTGCTTAGGTGACCCCAACGCCACCAAAAAGGTTGCACGGCCCCACTGCCGGGGCCCCGGCAAAAAAGCAGAATGCGCCGCGAGCGGTTAAGTTAGCCGTTCGCAACGCCCTATCACTTCGCCCGCCGCCGCATGGCCACCACGCCCATTCCTCAGAAAATACTGGCCCGCCAGCACGAAATAACGGCCGATTTCCGGCGCGCCATCGACCAGCACTTGGCCGATGTGGTGGCCGGCCGGGCCACCGAGATGCTGGAAATCCGCGACATTGCCGGCCAGCTCTGCATCCACCCCACGCACCTGAGCAACACCCTTAAGCTTACCACCGGCCACCCGCCGTGCCACTACTTTGAGGCCCAGATCCTGGCCGTGGCCCAGGCCCTGCTGCGCGACACCGACCGCCCCATCGCCGCCATTGCCGCGAACCTCACCTACGACCCGTCCAACTTCACCAAGTTCTTCAAGCGCTTCGCCGGCTGCACGCCCAAGCAGTACCGCGAGCAGGTGTGGGCCCAGCGCCGCGCCGAAGTTTCGGAAGTAGTCACCATTTAAACTGGGCTACTCACCATAAGCCGGCCGCGGGGGCCCCGGACCTTTGTATTGTCAATTAAGGCAACCCTTAAACAATACACCCATGAGCACCAACAAAATAGCCCTCGTCACCGGCGGCAGCCGCGGCCTGGGCAAAAGCATGGCCCTGAACTTGGCCCACAAAGGCATCGACGTGCTGCTGACCTACCGCAGCCAGCGGGCTGAGGCCGACGCCGTAGTGGCCGAAATTAGGGCCCTGGGCTGCCTAGCCGCCGCTCTGCCGCTCGACGTGGCCAATGCCGCGAGCTTCGACGCCTTTTTTGAGCAAGTTAAAACCACGCTCCAGCGTGACTTCCAGGCCGAACGCTTTCAGTTCCTGATCAACAACGCCGGCACTGCCCTGCACGCCGACTTCGCCGACACCACCGAGGCGCAGTTCGACGAGATGGTGAACGTCCACCTCAAGGGGCCCTTCTTTCTGACGCAGAAAGCGTTGCCCTTGCTGGAAGACGGCGGCCGCATTATCAACATCTCGTCGGGGCTGGCCCGCTTCAGCTACAACGGCTCGTCGGCCTACGCGGCCATGAAGGGCGCCATCGAGGTGCTGACCCGCTACCAGGCCAAGGAGCTGGGGGCCCGCGGCATTGCCGCCAACGTGGTGGCCCCCGGCGCCATCGCCACCGATTTTAGCGGTGGCATGGTGCGCGACAACCCCCAGGTTAACGCCACGATAGCCGGCGCCACGGCCCTGGGCCGCGTGGGCCTGCCCGACGACATCGGCCCCATCGTGGCCTTCCTCTGCACCGACGAGGCCCGCTGGATCAACGCCCAGCGCATCGAAGCCTCGGGCGGGATGAACGTGTAGGTGGCCGGTAGGCGAGTGAGGCAGTACAACCCGCGTCGGCCAGGGAGGGGGCGAATGAATTTAAATTTTCATCTTGCCATTCACCCACAAAATTGATAGCCTACCTTCTGCTTCTTATGGCCAGCACCGTCACCAAAACCGTTAATATTCAGACCAGTCCCGAACACGTATGGGACTTCCTCAACGACCTGGCCAATTGGCCCAAATGGGCCGTTCACAACGTCTTCAGCGCCACCCCCGGCCTCAACGGGTATTGGCTCATGGAAGGCCCCCGGGGTACGCAGCAAGTAAAAATGCTGTCGAATAAGGGGCTGGGTATTTTGGACCAGGAATTTAAGGACCCGGTGGAGGGCAACTGGCTGGTGCCGTGCCGGGTAGTGGCGGGCAGCACCGGCGCGCATTTTATGATGACCTTCACCAAGCCGGCAGAAATGCCGGACGAGCCGTTTTACCAAGCCGTTCAATTGATTGAACAGGAAATGGCGAAGCTAAAAGAGGTGCTGGAAAGCCACCCGAGTTAACCGAAAACGCCTCCCGATCTGCGCAGATCGGGAGGCGTTTTTTTGGGTGCTGGGCCAGTGGCTAGAACCGGAACAGCGGCCGGGCCGGGTTCCAAATGCCCCACGGAATCATGAGCAGCACCAGCAGCAGGGCGATGCCGTAGTAAATGAAGGCGGTTTTGTGCTTAGCGGTGTCGGTGGGGCGATTTTTAGAGAGCGAGCGGCCGATTTGGGCGATGATGACGGCGAGGACCATGATGGCCACGTGCTCCATACCGAAGAAGCGTACCACCGGGTCCTTCATGGCGCCGGCTACTTTCATGGCTTTGAGGCCGTAGGGGCTGATGCCGAAGTACAGGCCCAGGCCCACGATGAGCTGCAACAGCATGAAGCCCACGAAGCTGGCCCCAAAAGCATTGTCGCCCTTGCCGAACGGGCGGCGGCCCGACATGCCCACGTAGGCGCGGTACACGGCCACGAGGCCGGCCCCGAGCACGAAGTAGCGGAGGTAGGAATGGAGGATGAGCAGAACTTGATACATGGTGCTAGGGGGAAGCGTGGGTGATGGGTACTACAACAAAAGTAGGGGCAAGTTGGGGCCCTAGCGCCCTTTGCCGCGCTTCACCAAGTAGGCGTACAGCACTTTTTCGAAGGGCTCACGCACGTCCACGGGCACAAAATCAATCTTCAATTGCCCGCAGCGCAGCGCCAAATCCTGCTCGAAGGTGGCCATGGCCGCCTGGTACTGGGCCCGGATTTGGGAGGGCTGGAGCTTGATTTCCTGGCCCGTTTCCACGTCTTCGAAAATGTAGGGGCGCTCGGCAAAGTCGAAGTTAGCCTCCGTGGCGCGGTCGAGCACGTGGAAGAGCAGCACCTCGTGGTGCTGGTGGCGCAGGTGCTGGAGGGCAGCCAGCGCGGCGGCCTGCCCGGCCGCGTCGCGCCCCAGCATGTCGCTGAACAGGATGACGAGCGAGCGTTTGGGAATCTGCTGGGCAATGGTGTGGATGACGCCGGCCACGTCGGTGCCGCGCGGGGGCCCCACCGGCGCGGCGGGCCGCTCGAGCAGGCGCTGCAAGGCCAGCAGCACGGCGTGGCGGTGGGTGGTAGTGGAGCGCACCGGCGTCTGCAATTCTACCCGGTCGGCGAAGGTGACGAGGCCCACCGCGTCGCGCTGCCGGGTGAGCAGCGTGGCCAGCGCCGCCGCCGCTACCACGCTGAAAGTCAGCTTGGCGTGGTCGGGGGCGGGGTAGTACATGCTCGGGCTTACGTCGATGAGCAGGTGAGCGCGCAGGTTGGTTTCCTCCTCGTAGCGCTTCACAAATAGCTTGTCGGTGCGGGCAAACACCTTCCAGTCGATGTGGCGGGTGCTCTCGCCGGGGTTGTAGAGGCGGTGCTCCGAAAACTCCACCGAAAAGCCGTGGTAGGGCGACTGGTGCAGGCCGGTGATGAAGCCATCGACGAGCTGGCGGGCCAGGAATTCCAGGTTTTCGAACGAGCGGATGGCGGCGAGGTCGGGGGCGGGCATGGGCGGGCGAAAGGGGCGGCGGGGCCCCGGGGGCCCTGTTCAAAGATACCACGCCGGGGCCCCGGGCGCTTTTTTCTTTGGCCCTCCGTACCTACATTCGAATTCACATCAATCGATTGTTCTATTCATCAACTTTACCCACCCAACGCCTGTGGACGACCGCCCCGACCAGGAAGAGATTTATTCCCAACGTATTAAGGCTGGCAAGCGCACGTATTTCTTCGACGTGAAAGCCACCCGCGGCCAGGATTACTACCTGACCATTACCGAAAGCAAGCGCCGCCAAAACAACGACGACTCGGTTTCCTACGAAAAGCACAAGATTTTCTTGTATAAAGAAGACTTTTTGAAATTCGTGGATGCCCTCCAGGACGCCGTGGACTACGTGCGCGAAGAGCTGCTAACCCCCGAGGAAGTGGCCGAGCTCGACCGCCCCCGCGAATACGACGAGCGCGACCGCCGCGAGGGCCCCGTGGCTGCCCAGCGCCCCGCCTTCGACGCCAACCGCAGCGACGATAGCTACTAGGGCCCCAGCCCCGTATTTGAATACGCGACGGCGCGAATGGACCCCGGTCCGTTCGCGCCGTTTGCCTATAGCACAAATTTGCCGAGCCCACGCTACGGCGCGTCGTACCTTTGCGGCCGCATTGCGCCAACGCGCAATTCTTCACTCCACACTTATCCTCAAGAATATGGGCCTCCGCTGCGGTATCGTGGGCTTGCCGAACGTCGGCAAATCCACCCTGTTCAACGCGTTATCCAACGCCAAAGCCGAATCGGCCAACTACCCGTTCTGCACCATTGAGCCCAACGTGGGCGTAATTACTGTGCCCGACGAGCGCCTGCAAATCCTGGAGGCGCTGGTGAACCCCAAGCGCGTGCTGCCCACCATCATCGAGTTCGTCGACATTGCCGGCCTCGTGAAGGGCGCCAGCAAGGGCGAGGGCTTGGGCAATAAATTCCTGGCCAATATCCGCGAGGTGGACGCCATCATCCACGTGGTGCGCTGCTTCGACGACCCCAACATCGTGCACGTGGCTGGCGGCGTGGACCCGGTGTTCGACAAGGACGTGATTGACACCGAGCTGCAAATCAAGGATTTGGAGAGCATCGATAAGAAGCTAGTGAAGTCGGAGCGTAGTGCCAAGGCCGGCGACGCCGTGGCCAAGAAGGAAGTGGCGGGCCTGCAGAAATTCAAAGTAGCTCTCGAAGCTGGCCAGAACGCCCGCGCCGTGGCCGCCACCGCCGACGACCTGGAGGCCGTGGCCGATTTGCAGCTGCTCACCATCAAGCCCGTGATTTACGTGGCCAACGTGGACGAGGCCAGCATCGCCACCGACGGCAACAACCACGTGGCCGCCCTGCGCGAACACGTCAAAGCCGAGGGGGCCCAAGTGGTACTGGTGTCGGCCGCCATTGAGTCGCAGATTGCCGACATGGAAGACCCCGAGGAAAAAGAGATGTTCCTGGGCGAGTACGGCCTCACCGAGTCGGGCCTCAACAAGCTCATCCGGGCCAGCTACGAGCTGCTGAACCTCATCACCTACTTCACCGCCGGCGTGCAGGAAGTGCGCGCCTGGACCATCCACCGCGGCGACAAGGCCCCGGCGGCGGCCGGCGTCATCCACTCCGATTTTGAGAAGGGCTTCATCCGCGCCGAGGTCATCAAACTGCCTGATTACCAGGAGTACAAAACCGAAGTAAAAATTAAAGAAGCCGGCCGCATGGCCGTGGAAGGCAAAGACTACGTGGTGCAAGACGGCGACATCATGCACTTCCGCTTCAACGTTTAGAACGGCTCTGCCTTCCGTAGCCCGTTTGGCCTGGACCGACCGCTGGCTGCTTCATAAGTAAAACAAAAGAGGGCCCCCAGGGGCCCTCTTTTGTTTATCCGTCGCTTTGGGTTTTTATTCGTTGCCCTGGGTGCGCGTGCCGGCGTAGTAGTACAGCTCGGCCAGCGACTTTTCGTAGCTAGCCTGCATGCTGGCCAGTTTCAGGCGGAGGTCGATGAGCTTGGTTTCGCGGGCGTTGATGAGGAACACCGTGCTTTCGCCGAGGTTGAACTTGGCCAGCTCGGCGCGCAGCAGGACGCGCTGGTTTTCGATGGTGAGGGCCTGGATGGCGAGCTGGCGCTCGTAGGCTTTGAGCGTGTTGTAGCTGGCATCGACCCGGTTGAGGATGGTGCGCCGGCTCTGCTGCTGCTCCAGCACGTTTTCCTGCACCTGGATGCGGGTGTACTGGAGCTTGCCGCGCTCCTGGCGCAGGAACAGCGGGAAGGCAAAATCGACGCCCACCTTGTAGTTGTCCCAGCCAAAGTTGTAGGTGGCCGGCACCTCGTTGCGGTAGAAATCGCCCTGGCTTAGCAGCGTGCCGCTGGCGTTGATCTTGGGCTTGAGCATCTCGCGCCGGTAGCGCTCCTCGATGCCGAGCTGGCGGATTTTGGCGTCCAGCTTGCGCAGCGTGGGGTGCTGCACGGCGGCCTGCGTGCGCAAGCGGCTCAGCTCGGCCGTGTCGAGGCGGGCCAGGGCGGGGTCCTGCGGCAAAGCGCGGGTGGGCAGCTCTACGGGCTGGGCGTCGCCGTTCCAGAGGTGGTTGGAGAGCACGAGGCGAGCGTTTTGCAGCTCCACGCGTAGCTGCTCGGCCTGCACGAGGCGGTCCTGGGCGGTGATGCGGGCCTCCACCGAGTCGATGGGGGCCTGGTCGCCCACGTCCACCCGGCGGCTCACGGCCTGGAAGCGGCCCTCGGCCAGCGCCACGCCCTCCTGAATGAGGGCGGTTTGCTGGTAGGCGTAGTACCAGTTCCAATAGTCCTTGGCCGCTTGCAGCCACACTTCGTTGATCTGCTTCACACGGTCGGCCTCGGCCGCGTCCACCATGATGCGGGCCTGGCGCAGGGTGCTGCGGCGCGCGTCGATGAGCAGGCCCTGGCCCAGCGGCACCGACAGGCCGATGCCGGCCAGGCCACCCACCGGCGTGCGGTGCTCGGGGTTGACGTAGGTGCCCACGTAGCGGTCGTAGCTGGCTTTCAGGTCCACGCCGCCCGGCCACAGGGGTACCTTCAGCTCGTTGGCCCAGTTGTTATAGTAGTTGGTGCCGCCGAACACCTTGCGGTCGAAGCCGGCGCCCAGCTTCGGGTCGAAGCCACCGCGCGCCTGCTGCACCTGGGTCCGGGCCTCGGCGCTGAGCAGCACCGCCTGCTTGACGATGGGGTGGTTGGCAAACACGAGTTCGGCCAGGTCTTGCAGCGAGAACACGCGCATGGTGTCGGCCGCCGTGCCGCGGGCGGGCACGGCCGGGGCCCCACCCAGCAGCAGCGGTGCGGCCGGCGTGGCCAGCTTGCCGGGCGTGGTGGGGTCGGAAGTGGGGCGGCGCGGGGCGAGCTGCCCGGGCGCCAGTTGGCCGGGCCCAAGCTGGCCCGGGGCCCCCTGGCCCGACGGCGGCAAGCCCTGCGCCCACAGGCCCAGGGGCCCCAGCGCCAGGAGCAGGGCCCCCAGCGCCGCGGCTAGTTGCGGGAATTTCCTCACGACTTGCTGCCCTCTCCTTTGTCGCCTTTGCCTTCGGTCTTGATGGGCGAGCCATCGGGCGCGGTGGTCAGGGTGGGGGGGAAGCCGTTGAGCTGCCGCCAGATTTCGTACCACACGGGCACCGAATCCAAAATCACCCAGCCGTAGACGCCCGAGCCCAGGCGCAGCTGCGGCGGCCAGGGCTGGTCGCCGGGCTGCGTTTGCACCGGGCGCACCAGCAGCCGGTAGCGGCCATTGGTGCTGCTCACCACGTCAATCACCGACACGGTGCCGCCGAACGTGCCCACCGCCACCGACGGCCAGCCCGAGAACTGGATGGCCGGCCAGCCGTCGAACTGCAGCCGCACCTGGCGGCCCCGCTGGATGAGCGGCACGTCCATGGCGCGCACGTACAGCTCTGCGGCTAGCACTGGGGCCTCGGGCTGGAGCGTGGCGATGGACTCGCCCTCCTTTATGGTTTCGCCGATGCCCGCCTTGAGCGTGCGCACCAAGTAGCCGGTCTGCGGGGCCCGCACAATGTAGAGGCCGCGGCGCACGGCCACGTTGCTGATCTTGTTGCGCAGGGCCGCCACCTCGCCCTCCGAGCTGGCGCGGCTCGACACGGCCGAGCTGCGGTCGGACTCGGTTTTGGCCAGGTTTTCTTGGTACTTGGCCTGGATTTCGGACAGCGCGATGATGCTGTTGGCCAGGGCGTCGCGGCTGCTGCCCAGCTTGTTGCGCTGCGATACCACCTTGGCCAAGTCGTTTTGCAGGTTCAGGCGACGGGCCTCAATGTCCGTCAGCGAAAACAGGCCGTTCTGGTAGCCGGCCTCGTAGCGGGCCAGCCGGTTCTGGGCAATGCGGTAGGCGTTGGTGATGGCCACCAAGTCGGCGCTGTCCATCGATACCGTGTTGCGGGCCTGGTCCACGCGGTTGCGGGCGGCGGCCAAGCCCACGGTCAGGCTCGTTTGCAGGGCCACAATCTGGCGGCTGGCGGCCGCAATGCGGGCCCCGTTGGCGGCCACGTTGCCGCGCTTGGCGGCCAGCTGCTCGCCCAGGCGCTCGGGCAGGTTGGGGTCGAAGTACTCGTCCTTGATTTCGGAGAGCGTGAGCAGCGTGTCGCCGCGGTGCACAAATTGGCCCTCGCGCACGGCCCAGTGCTCGATGCGGCCCGCAATGGCGTTTTGGATGTTCTGGGGCCGGTCTTCGGGCGTGAGGGCGGTGAGCGTGCCGTTGCCCTCGATGGTTTGCCGCCAGGGCAAAAACAGGATGATGACGAAGGCCACGACGGCCACCATCATGATGCGGCCCAGCCGGCGCCCACCACCGGCGTCGAGCAGCTCGGGGCGGCTGAGGCGGGGCGCGTCCTGCCACACCACCCGGTCCACGTTTTGGTTGGATAGGTTAAGCATGGGCGGGGTGATTAGTGGCGAGGGGCAGATCGGTGACGGCGCCCAACTTCTCCACCCCGGTCAGGGCGTCGAAGATGGTGCCCACCCCGGTCATGAGTTTTTCAATCGAGCCGCTGATCTGCACAATCAGCACCTCGGCGGCCACAAACTGGCCCAGCGTCATCTGGCGCGACACCACAAACAGCGTGCCCGCCACCAGCAGCCCCCCCGTGAGCAGGGCCCGCAGCGCCACCGTGTAGGTAAAGTAGCGCTTCAGCACCCGGAAGTGGGCGTTGCGGGCCTTCAGGTACTCGGCCGTCAGCTCGTCGGTGCGCACCAGGGCCTGCGTTTGCCGCCCCGCGTCCTGGCGGTAGGCGGGCAGGTCGCCGGCCACTTGCTCGAGCAGGGCCACCACCTCGTACTTATAAGCCGATTCTTCGATGCTCGTGCGCAGGGCCCGGCGGTAGTTCACGGAATAAATCAGCGCCAGCAGCAGCAGGGTGAGCAGGCCAAAGGCAATGAACACCGGGTGGTAAAAGGCCAGCACAATCACCCCAAACAGCACCTGAAACCCCGCAAACATCAAGTCGATCAGGATTTTGGTGAGGCTTTTCTGAACGGTTAAGATGTCAAAAAACCGGTTCACCAGCTCCGGCGGATTCGAGCCCTCCAGGGCCCCGGGGGCGATGCGCGGCAGGCGCCAGGCAAACTCGATAGCGGCCTTGGCAAACAGGCGCTGCTCGATGGCTTCCACCAGCGTCATTTGTCCGATGAGCAGTACGCCGCCTAGCACCACGCCCAGAAACACCACCCCGATCAGGATGTAAGTTGAGGCAAACACGGCCCCCGTCGACACCAAGTTGAACACCGCCTGCGTTCCCAGCGGCAGGGTGAGGCTGATGAGGCCGGTGAGTACAGCGTAGAAAATAATGTAATTGATCGTCTGCCGCTCCGTGTCCAGCATGCGCGTCAGGCGCTGCCAGGCAGTGGGCGGGGGAAGATTAGCGGAATGAGATGCCATGCAGAGAAAAAAGCCGGCGGCGCCGGCAGGTGATTTAAAGAGTTACAAATTTCGGGCTTAGTCTACTGTCGCGGTATTAAATAGTGATTAAATCGGCATTAATTAAAATTAAAAATGACAAACTAAAAATTTGATAATCAAATTTTTAGTTTGTCATTTTTAATTTTAGCCCCACTGTATAAACCGTTCTGGAAGGGCAGGTTAGCAAGCCGTTGTGCGCAGCCAGCTATTGCGCAATGCCGCCAAATTGGGGCCCCGGGCAACGCCTTGCCCCGGGGCCCCAGACAGTTATTTGCCCACCACTTTGTAGAGCATGCCCTTGGTGAGGCGGTCGGTGGTTTTCATGCCGTTGAGGATGGCCAGCTCCTCGTAGCGGCCCTTGGCGATGCCGTTGGCGGCCAGGGCGGCGGCGAGCGTGGTGGTGCCGGTGGCAGTTTTGATGCGGATTTTTTCGGGCTGGCGGTTCAGCTTGCTGGCCTCGGTGAGGCGGCCGAAGCCCTTGGCCACGGCCTCAAACTGCGGCGCGTAGGTAGTAAACGAGGAAGCTGCCGCCAGGCCGATGAAGGCGTATACGGACTTGCCGTCTTGCAGCAGGTAGGCGCGCACGTGGGCCCCGGCCCCTTCCTGGGTGGCGGCCTGGTCGCCCTCCACCACGGCGGCCGGAAAGCCGTTGAGCGTGGTGTTCTGGGCCTGGGCCCCGGTGAGGCCCAACTGCTTCACC
This sequence comes from Hymenobacter nivis, assembly GCF_006439025.1. Lineage (GTDB taxonomy): Bacteria > Bacteroidota > Bacteroidia > Cytophagales > Hymenobacteraceae > Hymenobacter > Hymenobacter nivis_A. The sequence continues at coordinate 441,514 of NZ_RCYZ01000003.1, read as the reverse complement.
AACGCCTGAGAAGCCTCCTGGACGGTGCCGGTGCCGGCCCCCAGGAAGGCCAGCAAAGCCTTGCCGTTGGGCTCGGCCATCTGGAATTGCTCGGGCGAGTTCTGGGTTTTCCAGCCGCTGGGCACCGGGAAGCGGAACTTCAGGTCGGGGTGGTAAAACACGTTACCCTCCACAAAGCCCTGGCGCGGGTCTTCGCCAAACGGCAGGCCCTCGATGGCGCGCAGGTACTGGTCGCGGTTCACGGCCAGGGCGCGGTTGCCCACCGATTGCTTGGCCTGCGCGGCCAGGCCCTTCACCCGCTGGTAGCGGTCGGCCGAGTTGGGGTGGGTGGAGAGGAAGGTGGGGGTGGAGGAGCCGCTCTGCTCCTCGGTGCGTTGCAGGGTGAGGAAGAAATCGGCCATCTGGCTGGCGTCGTAGCCAATTTTGGTCGAGTATTTCACGCCCAGGCCGTCGGCCTCGTTTTCATCGCCGCGGCTGTACTTGAGCATCCACAGCCCCACGCCCTGCTGCACCGCGCCCCCGATGGACTGCATGACCCGGGGGGCCGCAATTTGGCCCAGCAACATGCCAATGCCGGCAATGGTGTTGTTGCGCTTCTGCTTTTTGCCGTGCTGGGCGGTGATGTGGCCCAGCTCGTGGCCCAGCACGCCGGTAAACTGCGCCTCGTTGTTGAAGTACGCCATGATGCCGCGCGTGAAGTACACGTGGCCCTCGGGCGTGGCAAAGGCGTTGATGACCGGCGAATCGACGATGGTGAAGCCGTAGTCGCCGGGGCGGTCCGATACGGCCTCCATCTGCTGGCCCTTGGCGTTGATGAGGCGTTGCAGGGCGGGGTTGTTGTAAAGGCCAAATTGGGCAATAACGGCCGGGTCGGGCTTGTTGCCTTGCAGCGGGTGGGCGGTGGGGGCGGCGGGCAGGCCCGGGGTGGTGGGGGCGGCGCTGGCCAGGGGCAGCAGCAGGGCCAGGGCCCCGGCGCGGAGAAAAGGAAGGCTCATAGAAGAAGGCAAAACGGCGGTAATTAGCGCGGCCGTAGCGGCGGTGCTCCCCCCAACGTGCCAAAGTGGTGCCAAGGTTGCGGGGGCTTCACAAAACCTACACCCGCCGGGGGCGGCGCGGGGCGTAAATTTGCGGTATTCCGCCTTTTTGCTTTGCCTTATGACGTCGCTCCGTTCCTTACCCGCCTGCCTGCCCGCCGCCCTGCTGCTGCTCGCCTGCGGCCGCCAGCCCCAGGCCGCCAACCCCAGCCGCTTCACCGCGTCGCCGCCCACCATCGACGGCCTAAGCACCGATTGGGGCCCCGACTCGCTGCGCTACGACGTTGAGAGCAAGCTTCAGTACGCGGTGCTCAACGACCAGCGGGCCGTGTACGTGCGCCTGAAAGTATCGGACCCCATGACGCAGGGGCGCCTGCTGAGCCAGGGCTTCACGGTGTGGCTCGACAGCACGGGGCAGAACCAGCAGCAGCTGGGCGTGCGCTACAAGCTGCACCCCGAGCCCGTGGCCAAGCCCGAGCTCGACGCCAACGGCCAGCCCGTGGCCGCTGCCCCCATGAGCCTCAAAGACCGCCGCGCCCGCCTGGCCCAGGCCCTGGCCGACGTGCACGATATGGAGCTGCTCAACTACAAAGGCAACAAGGAGCCTACCTACACCGATACCCAGTCGCCGCTCGGCGTGAAGCTCGGCCTGGCCCTTGATGCGCAGGACAACATCGTGTACGAGCTGGCCGTGCCCCTGCGCCTGCTCTACCGCAAGGTGCCCAACCTGGCCAGCGGCCAGCGCGCCAAGGTGGGCGTCACGGTGCTCAGCAACCGCATGGCCATGCCCAAAGGCAGCGGTGCCGACGACAGCGGCTACGGCGTGGGCGGCAGCAACGGCGGCATGGGCGGGCGCGGCGGCATGGGCGGCTACGGCGGCCGGGGCTACGGCGGCGGGGGCATGCGCGGCGGCTACATGGGGCCCCAGCCCCTCACCCTCAAGGTCAACGCCCAGCTCAGCGGGCAGTAGGGCCCCGGCGAGTTAGTTAGGGCCCCCAGGCGTTCGTGAAAAGCAAACCATCCGGTCCGGCTCATCTGGCGTAAGCGCAGCCGAAGCATCTCTACTGCTGGGTAAACCAATCGCTGAACGATTCGGATTACTCATGCGGGAGAGGTGCTTCGGCTGCGCGGACGCCAGGTGAGCAGGACCGTTTTTGTGGGGTTTACCCTGCGCGCCCCAACTGCTACCTAGCGTTGGCGTCGATGGCCTGGTAGCCGATGAGCAGGTCGGTGCGGGTGCCGGGCGGGCGGTAATACACCAGGAGGTCGTACTGGTTTTCGGTTTCGTAGTGGCTGCCCTCGAAGTAGGTTTCGTCGGCCGAGCCGTCGGGGCGGGCCACGGCGTAGCTGTAGTTGTAGTAGCCCTGCTTCAGCCGCGCGTGGCCGGTGTACATATGGTTGGCCTCATCGTAGGTGAGGCGGTAGGCGTCCTTCAACTGCCAGTCCGACAGGGCCCCCAGCACGTACACGGGGCCCGGGGCAGGCTGGTCGGCGCGGAGCTGGAAGGTTACGTCGGCGTAGTCGGCGTTGGTGGCGCCGTTGCCGTACTCGCGGCTCTCGAACACGCGGCGGCCGTTGGCGTCCACGTACTGGAAGTAGCCCAGGCCGGCGCGGGTGGTTTCGGGCACCAGGGCCACGGTCGTGGGGCGGGCGCGCAGGTCGAGGTGCAGCACGTTCTGGCCCACGGTCTGGATGGAGCGGGTATCGAAGTAGCGGTACTCGCTCAGGCCCGGAAATGTATTTTCGTAATTAAAATACTGGTAGTCAAGCCGACGCTCGGCATCGCGCACGAAGGTGGGGCGCAGGCCGTAGCGGGCGTTATCCCAGCGGAAGTTCTGGCGCAGCACCACCTGCACTTCGGCCGCGGGGTTCACCAGCTCCACGCCGCCGTAGCTGAGGCTGAAGTTGAGCTGCTGGAGCGTAAAGCGCTGGTTGCCGCCCGGGGCCAGGCCCAGCTGCAGGGCCACAGCCACCTGGTTTTCGTACACCAGCAGCCGGCGCGAGAGCAGCGGGGCCCCCGTGCCGTCCTGCACCACCCACAGGTAGTTGCCGCTCACCTTCAGGGCCGGGGCCCGCAGCGCGTAGTGGAAGTACGGCACCTTGCCGCCGATGCCAATCTTGTAGTCGGTAATCAAAAACTCGTTGATGTCGGTCAGGAACTGGTTGTCAATCAGCGTCGAGGGCTGCCAGTTGGCGTCGCAGTACACCAGCCGGGCCAGCAGGCGCGGGGCCTGGTCGCCGAGCACGTCAAACTCCAGCGCCAGCGACTGGCTCTGGCCCAGCGGTACCACCGGCGGCTGGAAAATGGCCGTGTTGACGCCCGTGGCCACGTAGCACTGCACGCTCTGCACAAAGTCCGAGTAGGTAGCGTCGGCGTAGCGCAGCGCGGGCGCGCTGGCCGGGGCCCCCGCGCGGGCCCGGTTCACGGTGGTGGGGGCCGTAGCGGTAGAAGTAGAGGTGATGGGCGTGCCCAGCGGCACGCAGGCCGCGGCGAGGAGCAGCAAAGGGTAGGGCAGGAGGGGCAGGAAGCGCATGGGGCGAAAGTACCGCTGCGCTATCTTTCCGCCCCTGGGGCCCCGTGCCCCGCCCACCCAAACCGCCTTCCCGCCATGGACCTGAAAATAAACCGCCTGCAACACATCGGCCTGCCCATCACCGACATCGAAGCGTCCCAGGCCTTCTACGAGCGGCTCGGCTTCCACCGCGCCATGAACGCCACCTTCGACCACGAGGGGGCCCCCGGCCAGGTGTCGATGATGCAGCGCGGCGACATCACCCTCGAACTTTACCAAATGCCCGAGCCCGAGCTCAGCCGCGTGCGGCAGCGCCGCGACGGCCGCATCGACCACGTGGCCTTCGACGTGGACGACATCGACGCCACCTACGCCCTGCTGAAAAGCGAAGGCTTCACGATTATTGAAGACCAGCCCGTTTTCCTAAATTTTTGGGCCCGCGGCTGCAAGTTTTTCAACCTGCTGGGCCCCGACGGCGAGCGGCTGGAGTTCTGCCAGATTCTGTGAGGCAGAGGGGCTGCGAACCAGACTCCGCCCAGTATATTTTTCTGGCTAGGGCCCCAGCCGAAAGGGCCCCAACCCAAGCCGTGGCAAATCGGTTGAGGCTATAAACCCCTTTTTTATAGCTCTATGGCTACTTCCATCGCATTCAAAGACCCCGAAGATCAGGCCTGGGAGCAGGTAAGTGCGGGCGTAACGCGCACTTTGCTGCGTGCCGAGCCAGGCGAAAAGCGGGTGCTCATCAAAATCGAGGCTGGCCGTACGTACCCGCCGCACGCCCACGCCACCCCCGACGAGGTATTTGTGGTAGCCGGCACGTACTGCGACCCCGGCGTGGAAAATGGCCGCGCGTTCGCAGCCGGCTCCTACGTCTACTACCCGCCTGACACCGAGCACCGCGCCAGCAGCCCCAGCGGCTCTGAGGGCTGCACGATCCTAGTTTGGAACGCGGGCGTGCCGGGGTAAGCAGGCAGCACGGCCGTTTTATTAATCCAGTAGTTTCTCAGACATGAAAAAGCCCCGCCAGCAACTGCTGGTGGGGCTTTTTGGGTGTTGGCCCAGAAATTCTACATTTCCGCCAGCATTTCCCAGCGGTCGTTCAGGCGGCCCAGTTCCTTCTTTACCTGCTCAAATTTCATCGTGGCATCTTTGAGCATCGCGGTGTTTTGGTAAATCTTGGGGTCGGCCAGCTCTTTTTCGTAGCCCGCTAATTCCTTTTCCAAGGTGTCGATTTTGGCTTCTACTTCGGCTAATTCTTTGAGTGCCTTCTTCTGGTCGGGCGACGAAGTTTTGGCGGGGGCGGCTTCGGCTTTTTTCTCCTCTTTGGGTTGGGGCTTGGGGGCGCTGGGGCTGGGCAGGCCGGCTTTTTTGGCGGCCTTTTCGCGGTCTTCCTGCCACTGCTCGTACTCGGCGTAGGTGCCGGGGTACTCCTTTAGCTGGAAATCCTCGATGTACCAGATTTTGGTGGCCACGTTCTCCACGAAGAAGCGGTCGTGGCTGATGACGATGAACGTGCCCTGGTACTGCTCCAGGGCCTGAATCAGGATGTTCACCGACACCATGTCCAAGTGGTTGGTCGGTTCGTCAAGCAGCAGGAAGTTGGCTTCCGAAATCAGGGTTTTGGCCAGGGCCACGCGGCTTTTCTCGCCGCCGCTCAGCACCTTAATTTTCTTGAAAACCTGGTCGCCCGTGAACAGGAACGAGCCCAGCACCGAGCGCAGCTCCATGTCGTTGCGCTTCGAGCCGGCCTCGCTCATCTCCTGGATAATCTCGTTGTCCATCGTCAGCGACTCCAGCTGGTGCTGGGCGAAAAACGACATGATGACGTTGTGACCCAGCTGGTGCTTGCCCGCGGTGGGGGCCTCCGAGCCGGCCACCAGGCGCATGAGCGTCGACTTGCCCTTGCCGTTGGCGCCAATCAAGGCAATCTTGTCGCCCCGCTCAATGTGCACGTTCGTGTCGCGGAAAATCAGCTTCTCGTCGTACTTCTTCGTCACGTGCTCCATGCGCAGGATGTGCCGGCCGGGCTCCACCTTGAACTGGAACTTGATGTTGACCTTGGCCGCGTCGCTGGCCACGTCCTCGATGCGCTCGAGCTTGTCCAGCGCCTTCACGCGGCTCTGGGCCTGCTTGGCCTTGCTGGCCTTGGCCTTGAAGCGCTCGATGAACCGCTCGGCGGCCCGAATCTGCGACTGCTGGTTTTCGAAAGCGCCCTTCTGGATGAGGTTGCGCTCCTCTTTTTCCTCCAAGTAAAAGGAGTAGTTGCCGGCGTAGGGCACCAGCTTGCCGCCGGTCACTTCCACGGTGGTGTTGGTGGTGCGGTCGAGGAACTCGCGGTCGTGGCTCACGATGATAACCGCACCCTCGTAGTCGGCCAGGTAGTTCTCAATCCACTTAATGGACGGCAGGTCCAAGTGGTTGGTGGGTTCGTCGAGCAGCAGCAGCGACGGCTGCTGGAGCAGGATTTTGGCCAGCATCACGCGCATGCGCCAGCCGCCCGAAAATGACTTCAGCGGCTTTTGCAGCTCCTCGGTGCCGAAGCCCAGGCCCTCCAGAATCTCCTCGGCACGCGACTGCATGGTGTAGCCGCCCAGGGCCTCGAACCGCTCCTGCAAGGCGGCCAGCTTCTCCACCAAATCGTCGGTGTAGTCGGTTTCGAACTTCACCAGAATCGCCTCAATCTCGTCCTGCAAGCGCAGCGCCTCCTCGAAGGCCTGCATGGCCACGTGCAGGATGCTCTCGTGCGTGTCGTAGCTCAGCAGGTCCTGGTTGAGGAAGCCCAGGCTCACCTCTTTGCTCATCGAAATGCTGCCGCCGTCGGCCTTGTACTCGCCCACCAGCAGCCGCAGCAGCGTGGATTTGCCGGTGCCGTTGAGGCCGATGAGGCCGATTTTGTCTTTGGGCTTGATGTGCAGGCTGGCGTTGTCGTACAGCGTACGGGAGCCAAAGTGAAAGTCGAGGTCGGAAATGGAAATCATCGGGTGCGGCGTATTGAAGGGCAAAGGTACGGCACACGGGGCCCGGCCGCTACCGCCCCGGGGCCCCGGCCGCACAACCGCGCCCCGCGCCGGGGCGTATGGCAACCCATCTACTGTTGCAATCATCCCCAGTTCATGCCCGCTCGCCCCTTCCTTACCGCTGCTTTTAGGGCCCCCGCCCGCCGCCTGGCCCCGCTGGCTGGCCTGCTGGCCCTGGCCGCCTGCTCCAAAAACGACATTGCCCTGGCCCCGCCCGAGGCCCCCGAGACGGTGGTTTTCACCAAGTCGGCCGTTTATCCCGAGGGCGTGCAGTACGACGCCGCCGGCAGCCGCTTTCTGGTCAGCTCGCAAACCGCGGGCACCGTGGGGGCCGTGGCCGACAACGGCACCTACACCGAATTTGCCACCGACGCCGCCTTGGTGTCGAGCATTGGCCTGAACCTGGACGCCGGCCGCAACCGCCTGCTGGTGGCCGTGTCGGACCCCGGCTACAACACCGCCCGTACCAGCGCGGCCACGCTGCGTAAACTCGCACGCTTGGCCATCTTCAACCGCGACAACGGCCAGCTGGTGCGCTCCGTGGACCTGGGGGCTTTGTTGCCCGCCCTCAACCACTTCGCTAACGACATTGCCGTGGATGCCCAAGGCAACGCCTATGTAACCGACAGCTTCGCGCCCATTATCTATAAAGTAGACCTGCAGGGCAATGCCACGGTGCTGCTCAACAACTCTCAGTTCGTGGCACCGGCCGGCACGTTTGGCCTCAACGGCATCGTGTACCACCCCGATGGCTACCTGCTGGTGGCCAAGTCCGACGAGGGGGCCCTATTCAAGGTGCCCCTCAGTGACCCCACGACTTTTTCCCGCGTGACGACCACCGGCCTGAACCTGACCGGGGCCGACGGCATGCGCCTGCAAGACAACAACACGCTGCAAGTGAGCACCAACGCCCAGGCCAAGGTGCAGCGCCTCACCACCGCCAACGCCTGGGGCGCGGCCGCGCTCAGCGGTACCTTCGCCACCCCGCCGCAGTACCCCACCACCCTGGCCGCCCGCACCGGCACCGACGGCTACGTGCTCTATTCCAACCTCAACGCCCTGCAAACCAACCAACAGCCGCCGGTGAGCCAGTTCACCATCGCCCGGCTGCGGTTCCAGTAGGGGCCCCAGGGCCCCTGGTTTTCGTTCGCCTTTTTGCCCGCCGCAATGCTCGCCATCACGTCCATGCTGCACCCGCGCAATGCCCAGCGGGTCAACAAAATCATTGCCGAGCTCGAAGCCAAGTTTGGCCTGAAGGCCGTGCAAGCCACGCCCGCCCCGCACTTCACCTTCATGCTGGCAGCGGTGCGCAGCATCGAAACCCTCCGCAACTCGCTGGCCGAGGTGGCAGCCACCACGCCGCCGTTTTCGGCCTATACCACTGGCATCGGCATCTTCCCGGGGCCCAAGCCGGTGGTATACATCCCCGTGCTGCGCTCGTTCGACCTCAACCACATCCACCAGCGCGTGCTCGACGTGACGCAGCCGCTCTGCAAGGGCACCGACCGCTTCAACTCGCCCTCGCGCTGGCTGCCCCACCTCTCGCTGGCCCTGCACGACACCACGCCCGAAACCCTGGGCCCCGTATTGCAATTCCTGAACGAGAGTACCTACAACATGCGCCTGAACATCAACAACATCGGCATCATGCAGAAGAAGGGTAGCCTCTACAAATGCGTAGAAAAAGTAGAGCTGACGGGCCGCGACTAAGGCCTGGAAATTTGGGGCTGCCCGTGTAAGGCGGCCACTGGTAAGGCACTCAAGCCTGGGGCCCTGCTAGCGGCCGCCTGCACAACGGCTTACGGCGCGTTTGGGCGGCGGCTACTTCGTTAGCGGCTCCAACTCGCCTTTTTGGTCGAGGCTCTGCCAGAGGTACTTGCAAGCCAGGGAGCGGTAGGGGCGCCAGGCTTCGGCGCGGGCCAGCATCTCCTTTTGCAGGGCCCGGCCGGTGGTTTCGAGGCCGTAGTGGCGGCGCATGGCATTTTGGATGCCCAGGTCGCCTTCGGCAAACACGTCGGGCTGGTCGAGGGCGAACATTTGCAGCATCTGGGCCGTCCAGCGCCCCACGCCCCGGATGGCCGTCAGGTGCTGGGTGAAAGCCTCCTCGCTAAGGCTGGTGAGGTGCTCGTAGTCGAGCAGGCCGCGCTCGTTGTATTCGGCAATGGCGCGGAGGTAGCCGGCCTTCTGGCGCGAGAGGCCCACCTGGCGTAGGTCGTCCTCGCTCATTTCCAGCAAGATGCGCGGCTCGGGGTAGCCCTCGGGCTTAAACAACGACGTGAACCGCCCCCAGATGGCCGCCGCCGCCTTGGTCGAAATCTGCTGGCTGACGATGGCGCGCAGCAGGGCCAGGTATAGGTCTTCGTGGGCGCGGGGCGTAATGGCAGGGCCCCGGGCAATGAGGGCGGCCAGCACCGCATCGGCGGCGCTCAGGTGCTGAAGGGCAGCGGTTTGGGGCATTTTGGGGAGTTATAAAGCTAAGGGTTAAAAGTGAAAACAGGGCCGGCCGGTTCACTTTTAACCCTTAACTTTTAACTGAGGTCGCGCGGGTCGGTGGGCAAGGAGATGATTTCCAGCACCTCGCCCGTGGCGCTGAGGCGCACGCCGGTGAGGGCCTGGCCGCGGTAGGCCCCCGTGTCGAGGTACAGGGCCTGGGCGGCGGCATCGAAGCGGGGGCGGCCGTCGGCGGTGGGGGTGTGGCCCACCACTTGCAGCTTGCCCAGGTTCAGCAGGGGCCCCCGGCGCCAGAGCGAGCCGTCGGGGTTGGTGGGGTCGAAGGGGAAGGCGGTATCGGCCCGGCCGGCGTGCGAGAGCAGCAGGTGGTCGCTTTCCCAAAAGGCGGGGCGCTCGGCCAGCCAGGCCGTGTGGGGCCCCAGCCAGGACGGGTGGCGGGTGCGGTACTGGTGCAGGGTTTCGCGCCCGCCCCAGCCCAGCCACTCGGGCAGGGGCCCGGCGGGGCCCAGGTGCTGGGCCATGCCCCAATCGTGGTTGCCCAGGATAAAAACGGCGTTTTCGGGGTCGTGCTGCTGGAGCTGGCGGGCCAGCTCCACCACGCCCGGGCTGTCGGTACCGCGGTCTACGAGGTCGCCTACCTGCACGAGGCGCTCGGTGGCCGGCCGCCAGTGCCGCAGTAGGGCATTGAACGTGTGGAAGCACCCGTGCACATCGCCGATAACAAATAAATCCATGCAGCCTTAAAGAATGAGCTGTTGGCTATTAGCGGATAGCCGTTAGCGTTCGCTCAATAAACCAGTCGATTACGCCGTATTCGCCGCATAATCAACGTCGTCGAACTGCTTGGTTAACGGCTGTGAAGAAAAAACGGCCGGCCCCGCGCCCCTAGTGGCCCCCGGGTGCGGGCCGGCTTAGGCCCAGGCGCCGCACCAGGGGCCCGATGGTGAGGCCCTGGCCGACGATGCTGAACACCACCACCACGTAGGTGAGGCCCACCAGCAGCTCGCGCGGCAGGGTGGCGGGCAGGCTCAGGGCCAGCGCCACCGAGAGGCCCCCGCGCAGCCCCCCCCACACCAGCACCGGGAAGCTGCCGTCGTTTTCAGGAAACGCCGCCCCAATGCGCAAAATTCGCAGCGGCACGAACACCGCCACGGTGCGCGCCGTCAGCACCACCGCCACGGCCGCTAGCCCCGCCAGCAGCGTGGGGGTACTGATGTCGAGCACCAGCGCCTCCAGGCCCATGAGCACGAAAAGCAGCGCGTTCAGCACCTCGTCGAGCAGCTCCCAAAACTTGTCCACGTAGTCCTGCGACATGTCTGAGAGCACGCCGCGGGTGCGGCTGAGGTGGCCCACCAGCAGGCCGGCCATCACCATGGCCAGGGGCCCCGAGGTGTGCAGGGCCGAAGCCAGGGCCGTGCCGCCGGCCACCAGCCCGAGGGTAATGAGCACCTCCGTTTGGTAGTGGTTGATGCTGCGCAGCAGCCAGGCCCCGCCCAGGCCCAGGGCCGTGCCCAGGGCCAGCCCGCCCAGGGCCTCCTGCGCAAACAGCCGCAGGGCGTGGCCCACCGAAAAATCCTGGGGCCCCACGGTGGCCACTTCCAGCGTCACCACAAACAGCACCAGGCCCACGCCGTCGTTGAACAGCGACTCGCCCACAATCTTGGTTTCCAAGGGCTTGTCGATGTTGGCCTTGGTGAGGATGCTGAGCACCGCGACGGGGTCGGTGGGCGAAATGAGGGACCCGAACACCAGGCAGTAGATGAACGGCGTGGGCAGCCCAAACAGCGGCAGCAGCAGGTACATGGCCCCGCCCACCACGCCCGTGCTCAGGAGCGTGCCCAGGGTGGCCATCAGGCCCACCGCCCCGCGCAGGGCCCCCAGCCGGCGCGTGTCCACGTGCAGCGAGCCGGCAAAGAGCAGGAAGCCCAGCATCACCTGCACCACCAGGGTGCTAAAGTCGAGCTTCTGCACCACCTGCGCCAAGTGCAGCACCGGCGCGTACTGGAAGCGCGCCAGGCCCACCAGCGCCAGCGAGGCCGCCAGCCCCAGCACCATCAGCCCGATGGCCGGCGGCATCCGCAAAAAGCGCTGGTTGAGGTAAGCAAATGCCGCCGCTGTTGTCAGCAGCAGGGCCAGGGCGTTGTATAATTCCATTCAAATGAGTGAGTTGGCGAGGTGGTGAATCGGCGAAGGTTTTGTCATTCTGCGCATCAAGCAGAGATGAAGGACCTTCTCACCGTTGCGCGGTTTGCATTAATTAATGGTTTACTACAAACCGTTTCATTGTCCCCAAGTCCTTTGTTTCTGCTTGATGCGCAGGATGACAGAGGACTAATTCTTTGCTGCCGACAGCAGCGCTGCTTCCACGCGGGCCAGGCCGGCATCGTCCACGTCGAGGTGCGTCACGAAGCGCACCCACTGGGGCCCAAACTCGCTGGCCTTGATGCCGTGGGCTTCCAAATGCGCCAGGAAGGTGGCGGTGGGCAGGGCCTCGTGGAGGCGGAAAATGACGAGGTTGGTTTCCGGGGCCAGCACCTCTGCCACGTAGGGCTGGCGGGCCAGGGCCCCGGCGAGGCGGGCGGCGCGGGCGTGGTCGTCGGCGAGGCGGGCCACGTGGTGCTCGAGGGCGTAGAGGCCCGCCGCGGCCAGGTAGCCGGCCTGCCGCCACCCGCCCCCGAAGGCCTTGCGCAGCCGCTTGCACTTTTGGATGAACGCCGCCGAGCCCAGCAGCACCGAGCCCACGGGGGCCCCCAGGCCCTTGCTCAGGCACACCGAAATGGAATCGAAGAGCTGGCCGTAGTCCTCCGTGCGCTGGCCGGTGGCCACGGCGGCGTTGAACACCCGGGCCCCGTCGAGGTGCAGCGGCAGCTGGTGGCGGCGCGCCACCTCGGCAATGGCCAGCAGCTCGGGCCAGGCGTAGCAACTGCCGCCGCCGCGGTTGTGGCTGTTTTCCAGGCAAATAAGGCGCGTGGTGGGGTAGTGGATGTTGGTGGGCCGGATGGCGGCTTCCACCTGCGCGGCCGTGACGCGGCCCCGCTCGCCGGGTAGCAGCGCCACGCTGGCCCCCGAGTGGAAGGCGATGCCGCCCACTTCCCAGAGGTACACGTGGGCCGTTTGCTCGCAAATTACTTCGCTCAGCGGCTCGGTGTGGGCCTTGATGGCAATCTGGTTGGTCATGGTGCCCGAGGGGCAAAACAGGCCGGCTGCGAGGCCGAAGCGGGCGGCGGTGGCGGCTTCGAGGCGGGCCACGGTGGGATCTTCTTCGTACACGTCGTCGCCCACCGGGGCCCCCCACATGGCTTCCAGCATGGCCGGGGTGGGGCGCGTCACAGTGTCGGAGCGCAGGTCGACGAGGGGCAGGGCGGGGGCGGGCATGGGGGGAGCAGCAGAAAAAAACGACGGAACGGGCCGGCAGCGGCCCAGGGCAAAAGTAGCCCGCAGGGCCCCGGCACCCATCCCAAACCGCTTAAATGGCCCCTCGTTTTTACTTTCCAAATTAAAGCCGTACTTTTGCCCTCCATTTCCTAAGCAATAAGACCTTAACCGCCCGGCACCATGTCCGTTACCCGCCTCAAGCGCAAGCACCGCAAAAACATTGCCCGCGCCAACAACAAGCAGCACATCATCAAAAACCTGCTCCGTACCCCGGTGCTGAAAAACGTGGACCTGGACGAGCTGAAGAGCCGTTTTGCTACGCCCGAAGGTGCTGCCCCGGCCGCCAAAGCTGATGCCAAAGCCCCGAAAGCGGCCAAAGAGGCCAAGCCCGAGTCGCTGGTGGACAAAGCCAAGCACGCCGTGAGCGACGCTGTGGACGCTGTATCGCACTCGGCCGTGGTGGAGAAAGCCAAAGAAGTGGCCGGCAACGTGGTGGACACCGTGAAGCACGCCGTGGGCGCCGACGCCCCCGCTGACAAAACCGCTGAAAACGCTGCCGATTTCGACAGCGCCGACGCCGTGACCAAGCCCGTGAACGCCGACGGCCAGGAAGGCACGCACCCCAAGCCCGAAATCTCCCTGTAAGGCGTTTCGCCAAGCAGCAGCTAATCTTAAAAAGCGCCTGCCCCACCCGGGGCAGGTGCTTTTTGCGTTTCCAGCAGGTTTTATAGAACGTTACGCCGGGCTTGTTGGAATACCTCCACTGCCCTATTAGCCAAGATTATGTAGCAGTAGATCTGCTTTTGCTGCGTGGCTGCCAACTGAGTGCGGACGGGCCGACTGGGCACCCGGGGGCCCCAAGCGCGGGGGGCTACGGGCGCACGCGGCTCCTTACCTTGCGGTCATGAAACACGGCCTTTGCGTTGTTATAATCAGCTTGTTGGCTTGGCGGCGGCGGCCCAGACTGCCCTGAATCCCCGGCTCAAGCACGAGCTGGACAGCATTTACGCGGTGGACCAACGCTACCGCGCCATGCTGTTCGACCCGCGCCTCAACCGCCGCCCCGATTCGCTGGCCGCCGCGCTGGGCGTGGCGAAGGCGGAACTCAACACAACCATCATGGACCGGATGCGCCGCACCGACGCCACCAACCTGGGGCGCACGCAAGCCATTTTGCAGCAGTACGGCTACCCCGGCACCTCGCTGGTGGGGGCCCCCACCAATGAGGCCGCGTGGCACGTAATTCAGCACAACCCGGCGCTCATCGACCAGTACTTGCCGATGATGAAAACGGCCGCGGAAAAGGGCGAGCTGCCCTTTTTTCGCTACGCCGTGATGCTGGACCGCCAGTTGCAGCACGCCGGCCAGGCGCAGCTCTACGGCTCGCAGGTGATTGGCTACAACGGCCAGCCGCCCTTCGTCTGGCCCATCCAAAACCCGGCGCAGGTGAACCAGCGCCGCCGGCAGGCCGGTTTTAAAACCACGGTGGAGGAAAACGCCGCCAGCCTGGGGGCCCCTTACAAAGCGCTAACCTTGGAAGACGTGGCCAAAATGCCCAAACAGTAGCGCCCGGGCCCGCTCACCAGCCGCCGGGCCGGGGCCCCGCGCTACTCCAGGGCCCCGCGCTACTCCAGGGCCCCGCGCTACTCCAGGGCCCCGCGCTACTCCAGGGCCCCGCGCTTGCCCAGTTCCACGGCCTGCAAGTCCACCACTTTGCCGGCGTCGATGCCGAAGCGCAGCAGCGTGCGCACCTGGTGGAAGCCGTGGCGGCCGGCCGCGCCGGGGTTGAGGTGCAGCAGGCCGCGGCCCTTATCGGGCATCACGCGCAAAATGTGCGAGTGGCCCGTGACGAACAGGCCGGGCCGGGCGGCGTCGAGCAGGGGGCGGGCCGCCGGGGCGTAGTGGCCCGGGTAGCCGCCGATGTGGGTGATGAGCACGCGCAGGCCCTCGACCACAAAATCCTGCACCAGGGGCTCGGTGCGGCGCACGTCGGCCCCGTCGATGTTGCCGTACACGCCCCGGAACACCGGCGCCAGCACCTCCAGGGCCCCCACCACGGCGGCGCTGCCGAAGTCGCCGGCGTGCCAAATCTCGTCGCAGTCGCGTAGGTGGTGCGCGATGCGCTCGTCGAAATAGCCGTGGGTGTCGGAGAGCAGGCCGATGCGTTTCATGCGGCAAAGATGGGCCCCGGCTCGCCCAAAGCGACGCGGCCCCGTATCTTGCGGGGCGGGGCCCACGGGGCCCGGCGGCCCATTCACTCCCCGACCTTTGCTCCGATGAATCTCTTCATCAACGATATTCCGCTGGTTATCAAGAAACTAAGCGAAAAAGTGTACAAACATAAGTACGACCTCGTGCTGGGCCCCGAGCAGGAGTTCACGTCGAAAGACCTGGTGGGCGACGTGCTGGTGCGCGACGCCACGGCCGCGTTCCTCGACCGCCTGCTGCGGCTGATGGAGGTGAAAAAGCTCAAAAAGCTGACCTCCCTCACCATGCTGGTGCGCAAGAAGGGCATGCTCATTCAGCACCTGAAGGACCAGTTCAAGATTGCCAAGGCCGCCGGCGGCCTGGTGGTGAAAGACGGCCAGGTGCTGATGATTTACCGCCTGGGCAAGTGGGACTTGCCTAAGGGCAAGCTCAAAAGCGACGAGGACACCGTGCTGGGGGCCCTGCGCGAGGTGGAGGAGGAAACCAACATCAAGCTGGCCATCGGCGAGGAGCTGCCCAGCACCTGGCACAGCTACGCCTACAAGGGCAACAAAATGCTGAAGAAAACCAGCTGGTTTGTGATGCAGTGCCTCGACGACTCGGTGATGAAGCCTCAGGCCGAGGAATACATCGAGGAAGTGCGCTGGATGACGCCCCAGGAAGCCCTGGCCAAGCTCGACAATTCCTACGCCTCCATTGCCCTGGTGATGCGCCACTACCTGAGCAAGGCCGGTGGCGGCAAGCCATCGAAAGAAGCCGTCGCGACCGGCAAATAGGCGTACCTTAGTGTTATGGGTCGTTCAGCCAAGTTTTTGCCCTTGCTGCTGCTGGCGGCCGCAGCGCAGCTGGCCTGCTCGCGGGCCCGCGAGCACGAAGACAGCCCCGCCGCCCACGGGCTGGTAGCGCCCGCCCGCACGGCGGCCACCCCGGCCGTGAACGTGGCGGCCGTGGTGGGCCACTCCATCGACGAGGTGCGCCGGCAGCTGGGGCCCGCCCGGGCCCTGCCCGCCGGCTTCGAAGACCCCATGGGCCGGAGCGCCAACGACTCGACCCTGGCCTTCCGGCCGCAGGGCCTGATGGTGTTGGCCAGCTACGACGCCCGCACCCGCCAGGTGCTCGACCTGCTGGTGCTGGGCAACGACGAAGAAGCCCTCATGCGCCGCACCGGCCTGCTGGCCGGGGCCCCGGGCTACCTGCTGCTGCCGGTGTTTGCCGCCAGCCACCGCACCCGGTTGGTGGGCTTGCGCATCGTGCCCCGCGGGTAGCACCTGAGCCGGCGGCCCAGCTGGCCCGGCGTTCAACGCCCCATTGCAGGGCCCCCACGAGCGGCACATCAGCCACTTGGCCAACTGGCCATTAAGCCAACAGCTAAGAAAAAGGCGGGGCGGGCGGCAGCGGGAAGGGCACAAAGTCGCGCACGTCGCCGCCGTAGCGGTGAATGTCGCGGATGATGGTGCTGCTGATGGCCGCCAGCGGCGGGGCCGTGATGAGGAACACCGATTCCAGGCCGGGGTTGACGTGGCGGTTGGCTTGGGCGATGGTGTTTTCGTACTCGAAATCGGTGGTATTGCGCAGCCCGCGCAATAGAAACTGGGCCCCCACCGCGCGGGCGTACTCCGCCGTGAGGCCCCGGAACGTGCGCACCGACACCCGCGGCTCGTCGGCAAATACGCCCTCAATGAGCCCGAGCATCTGCTCCAGGGGCAGGTAGCGCTGCTTGCTGCTGTTGGTGCCAATGGCCACAATCACCTCATCAAACAGCGCCGTGCCGCGCCGCACCACGTCGAGGTGCCCGTTGGTGAACGGGTCGAACGAACCAGGAAAAAGGGCAATTCGGGCCACGGGAAGAAGAATTATGGGTTGGTTGTTTTTTATAAGTGCTACTGAAAACGGTCATGCTGAGCATGATGTTTTAAAGGCCTCATAACCAAATTATAGAGTCATTCTTTATTCGGGAACGAGTCTTATAACTACGCGAAGTGCAGGCTGAACAGGTCGAAGTAACGGTGCTCGAACACTTCGTTGAGGCGGTAGCTGTAGAACAGGTCGTAGGGCCGGGGGCCGAAGCGCACGTGGCGCACGTAGTTGCGCAGCAGCGTGAACAGGGCCGAGTCGTGCGTGAGCTCGCCCCACACGGTTAGCTCGTCCTGGTCGGGGTTCAGGCCCAGCTCCTGCATTACCAGCAAGGTGTAGTAGAGCACGTCTTCGGCGGTGGCGAAGGGAAACACGTTGCAGTACTGGAGCTGGGGCCCCAGCACCACTAGCGTCAGCTCGTGGGGCCCCAGGCAGAGGTAGAGCTGGCGCGGGGCCCCGGCGTCGCGCTGGTGCGCCAAGCCCGCCAGCAGGCCGCTGGTGTGGTGCAGCAGCTGGCCGCTGGGGCCGTGGGTGGTGGCCAGCCAATCGGCCAGGCCCGCGTCGGCGGCAAACACGTTCACCAAATCGAGTGTGGGGTGGGGGCGGGCGTAGGCGGCCTCGGTGGGCCCCAGGGTGTGGTGCAGGCGCAGGGCGGCGGCTTCGTCGCCGGGCCGGAACAGGGCCCCGGGCAGCAGCGTGAAGGCGCGGCCGGTGGTGGCCAGGCGCACGGCGTGCCAGCCGGCGCGGCCCAGGCAGTCGTGGGCCGCGGCCAGGGTGGGCAGGCCCCCGGGCGGCAGGGCGTAGTCTTCGAGCAGCACAAACGACTGGCGGGCCACCTCCACGGCGGCCACGCGCAGGCGGCCGGGCCCCACGGTCAGGTACAGGTTGTAGGCGGCGCGGTGGTTGGGGTCGAAGCTGTCGTCGCGCAGGCGCAGCAGGGCGGCCGGAGCAGCGGGCGCGGCGGGGGAAGCAGGGAAAGGAGCGGTGGAAACGGGCACGGGCAAAGCAAAAAGCCGAAGGGCCCCGCAAGATACGGCCCCGCGCCCGGCCCGCTTTACCCCCCAAACCGCAACTGCGGCACAAACACGTCGTCGACGCTGAGCAGGCCGCGCAGCACTGGGTGCACGTGCGCCGGCTGCAGGGCCAGCAGCTGCCGGGGCGTGTGCCAGGCCAGTTCGGTGAGCAGCTGGGCATCGGGGGCGTGCTCGGGGTCGTGGCCCAGGCGCGGGGCGGGCGGGGCCCCATCGGTGGTCAGCACCTCAAAAAATAGCTCCAGCGCCTGCAAGCCGTCGCGCCGGAACTCGTGCAAATGCAGGAAGCGCCCCACCCGCACGGCCAGCCCGGTTTCCTCCTGGAACTCGCGCACCAGCCCCTCGTGCAGGCTCTCGCCAAACTGCCAGCCCCCGCCCGGCGGCGACCAAAACGGGGCCCCCAGGGGCAGCAGGCCCCGGTGGGCGGCCAGCAGCAGGCGGTTGTCGTGCAGCAGTAGGCCGCCCACCCGCACGCGCACCTGGCCGGTATAGAGGGCCAGCAATGTATCGGAAGGCGGAAGGGTAGAATCGGGCATTGCGACAAAAAATAACCCGGGAGTAGACCGGGTTGCCGCATTGTACGCAAAGAAGGCCCGCAGGGTGGCAAACCGGCCCCGGGGCCCTACGCCGCCGGGGCCCCTGCGCGGCGCAGCGCCCGCCGCTGCCGCCAGCGCCGCAGCCGCCCCAGCCCCCACAGCACCAGCGCCACGGCCCCCGCGCCGGCCACCAGCGGCAGGGCCAGCGCCAGCACGGTGCCGCCCACGGCCAGCACGTTTTCGAAAGTGGCCAGCACGGGGTTGACCAGGCCGCCGGTGGTGGCCGTGGCGCCGGCGCGCAGCAGCGCCGTGCCGCCCTGCACCAGCCCGGCCGTGCCGCCGCCCACCACAATGCCCAGCCCCCAACGCACCACGGGGTCGAGGTGGGGCAGCGAGGAGGTCATCAATAGGGCCCCCGCCACGATGGCCGCCGGCGTGGTGAGCGTGTCGAGCACGTTATCAACCACCGGCAGGTAGTAGCCCAGCACCTCAAACACCGTGGCTGCGGCCAGCGCCAGCACGGCCGCCCACGAGCCTAGCCACGCGAAGCCCGGCGCTGCCGGCAGCCACCCAAAGTGGTGCGCCACGCTGGCCGCCAGCAGCGGCACAAACACCCGGAAGCCGCTGCTGGCGGCCAAGCCCAGGCCCAGGGCCCCGGCCACAATGTACTCGGTAAGCGGGAGGGTTTCCATGCCCGTTAAAGTAGGGAAAAAGCCGGGGGCCCGCGGGCGCACCTGCCGCACCCCGGGTCCCCTATCTTTGCCCGAGGGCCCCCAGGGCTGGGCAGCAGGGCCGAATTAAGCCCTGGCGCAGTTCTTAAACGCCCTTAAAAATTTAGACAAGTACAAAACGGTACATAATGCCGTACGTCCACCCGCTTCGCCTACGCTTTGACCCCCGACCTGCCCGCCCCCGACCCCGCCGACGACCTCGAAGCCCGCATCCGCCGCAAACTGCTGCGCCAGCACTTCATGCACCACGTGGGGGCCGACCTCACCCTGATTGCCCCCGGCCGCATTGAAGCGGAGGTGGTGATTGGCGAGCAACATAAGCAGCAGCGTGGCTTCGTGCACGGCGGCATGGTGGCCACTATGGCTGACCTGGCCGCGGGCTTTGCCGCCGTCACCCTCGTGCCCGACGACTACGGCGTGGTCACAGCCGACCTGCGGGTTTCGTACTTGAATCCCGCCGTGGGCACCAAGCTCACCGCCATTGGCTGGGTGCTGAAGTCCGGCCGCCGCCTGCATTTCTGCGAGGCCGAGGTGTGGTGCGACGGCAAGCTGGTAGCCAAGGCCTCGGCCACCATGGCCGTGATTGAACCGGCCGCGTGAGTACGTTCGAAAATCCATTGGACGGATACTTCCGACTGTTTCAGGGAACCGATGGCAGCTTCGTTGACATGCACGAAACCCACGGCAAGCTGGAAAGCCGCCAGAATATCCCCATCGCTTTCTTTCTAGCAGCCCGGGGCGAACGGGTGCAGTTGCTACCGGTGCTGCGCATTCCGGGCACCAAGTGCGCCGACGCGACCCGCGACG
The DNA here is from genome assembly GCF_006439025.1 of Hymenobacter nivis. GTDB lineage: Bacteria > Bacteroidota > Bacteroidia > Cytophagales > Hymenobacteraceae > Hymenobacter > Hymenobacter nivis_A. The sequence goes on along the minus strand of NZ_RCYZ01000003.1, from coordinate 421,957 downwards.
GGATAGAATGGGAATTCAAAGTCCCCGCCGGGCGCACCGCCAACGCCATCGACCAAGCCCTGCGCGGGGCGAACCGGCAGGCCGCTCGGGTGTTAATCCAGGTAGCAAATGAATTTGACCGCCAAGTGCTCGAAACTGCTATTTATGGCCGGGTCCGGCGGGCGGCCAACATCGTGGAGGTAGCAATTCTATTGGCCGATGCGTTGCATCATTTTACCCGGCAGGAAATCCTAAACAATACCTTCCGTGGCAAAATGGGCTAAAAAAAATGGGGAGCGCAGCATGCTGCATCTCCCCGGGGGGTCAGGGTTCTCACCCCATCCAGTACAAATATACGCAATTGTCAAGCATTATGTTTGACGATTGAAGTTGCTCTACCACGTTCGCTATGCTCTCCGTCCGCCATCCTTCCGTCCGCGACTTTTTTCCCTACGAGCCCACTGATGACCAGGCGCTGCTGTTCGCCAAGCTCGACGAGTTTTTACGCGACCAACTGCCCGGGCGCAAGGTGTTTGTGCTGCGCGGCTACGCGGGCACCGGCAAAACTACCGTCATCAGCGCCCTGGTGCAGTGGCTGCACCAGCTCCAGCGCAAGTACACGCTGATGGCCCCCACGGGCCGCGCGGCCAAGGTGATGGCTGGCTACGCGGGCGTGCCGGCCGGCACCATCCACAAGAAAATTTACCGCCAAACCTCGGGGGCCCCGGCCGAGCGGCTCAGCTTCCAGCGCCAGCCCAACCGCGTGGAGCAGATGCTCTACATCGTGGACGAGGCCTCGATGATATCGGACGAAAAGGCGTTTGGTGAAACCGGGCTGCTCGACGACCTGATGAACTTCGTGTTCGAGAAGCAAACCAACAAGCTGCTGCTGATTGGGGACACGGCCCAGCTGCCGCCGGTGGGCCAGCTCCTGAGCCCCGCCCTCGACCCTGAGGGCCTGGCCCACCGCTTCCGCGCCCAGGTGGCCACCGTGGAGCTGCGCCAGGTGATGCGCCAGGCCCTGAACTCCGGCATCTTGGTGAACGCCACCGAGTTGCGCGAGGAGCTGCGGCAGCCCACGCCCAACATCCAGCTGCACACCCAGGGCTTCCGCGACATGTTCAAGATGGGCGGCGACAAGCTGGAGGACGGCCTGCGTTGGGCTTACCGCGAGTTTGGGCACGAAAACACGACCATTATTTGCCGCTCGAACCGCAACGCTAACCAGTACAACCAGCTCATCCGGCGGGCCCTGTTCGACGCCGAGGAGGAGATTGAGGGCGGCGACTACCTGATGGTGGTGCGCAACAACTACTACTGGCTGGATAAGGACTCGGAAATCGGGTTTTTGGCCAACGGTGACTTCTTGCAAATCAGCAAGATCATCCGGCGCGAGGAGGTGTACGGCTTCCACTTTGCCCAGGCCCGGGTGCGGCTCGTGGACTACCCCGACGAGCCCGAGCTGGAGGTGAAGCTGCTCCTCGACACGCTGCACACCGAGAGCCCGGCCCTGCCTTCTGACCGCAACAACGAGCTCTACCAGGCCGTGGCCGCCGACTACGCCCACCTCAAAACCAAGGCCGAGCGCTACAAGGAAATGCGCAAAGACCCGTACCTGAACGCCTTGCAAATCAAATTTGCCTACGCCCTTACCTGCCACAAGGCCCAGGGCGGCCAGTGGCAGGCCGTGTTCGTGGACCACGGCTTCCTGAAGCCCGACGAGCCGCTGGCGGGCGAGTTTGCGCGCTGGCTGTACACGGCCATCACGCGGGCCTCGGAGCGGTTATTTCTGCTCAATTTTCAGCAGCGCCTGGTGAGCGACCCGCCCGTGGAGGACTAAATTGCTGATTAGGCTGATTGACCATGATTTCGCGGATTCGTGCTTTCAAGTGGTTAGGCAGGTTGATAATTAGGACTTTGAAGAACCAGCGGCTGGCTGGGGCCCCGGAATTTTTGGGGCCCCGGCGCTGTTGGGGGCCCAGGCAGCGGCTTTGGCCCCGGATTTGCCAAGCCCGCCAAAACGTGTAATTTTACCCGTTGCCTTTCTGCTGCTCCCCAACCCAATCCGTTTTTCTATAACCATGAAAAAAGCCCTCCTGCTCGCCCTGAGCCTGACCGCCGCCGGCTTCACCGCCCAGGCCCAAACCACGAAGCCCGCCATGGCCGCCGCCAAAACGGCCGGCCCCGCCATCACCTTCGAAGAGTCGAAGTACGACTTCGGCTCGGTGGCCCAGGGCGGCATGGTGGACCACACGTTCAAGTTTAAGAACACTGGCAACCAGCCCCTTATCATCTCCAACATCGGCGTGAGCTGCGGCTGCACGGTGCCCGAGTACAGCAAAGCGCCCGTGATGCCCGGCAAAACCGGTACCCTCTCGGCCCACTTCAACTCGGCCGGCAAAATGGGCATGCAGAACAAAGTGCTGACCATCGAGTCGAACGCCGCCGCGGGTCCCGCCACCGTTTCGCTCGTGGGCGAGGTGAAGGAAGCCAGCGCCGCCGCTGCCGCCAAAGCCAACTAAGCTAGGCTGTTGCCAAAAATAAAAAGGGCGGCCCGCACCAGCGGGCCGCCCTTTTTGCGTGCGGTTGGGAACGGGCCAGGGCCCCCGGGGCCCTACAGGTTGCGCACGGCCAGGGCCAGTGCCAGCCAGCCGCCGATGAGCAGCAGGCCGCCCACCGGGGCCACAGCCCCCAGCTTGGTGATGCCCGTGAAGCACAGCGCGTAGAGCGAGCCGCTGAACACGAGCACGCCCGCCAGCCACAGGTTGCCGGCCAGGCCCAGGCGCAGCTCGGGGCGCGCCACCCACAGCACGCCCACCGCCAGCATGGCCAGCGTGTGGTAAAACTGGTAGCGCACAGCGGTTTCGAAGGTGTCGAAGCGGCCCGAGGCTTCGAGCATGGGCCGCAGCCCGTGGGCCCCAAAGGCGCCAATGGCCACGCCCAAAAAGCCCAGGGCGGCCGCAATTTGAATGAGAAGGCGAGCAGTCATTTATAAATAGGGATTGGGGTTGAGTAAGTTATGGCACGCTAGCCGCGGTGGCCGAAGATGGCGCTGCCCACGCGAATAAGCGTGCTGCCCGCGGCCAGGGCCAGGGCGTAGTCGCCGCTCATGCCCATCGAGATTTCGTGGAACTCGGCGTCATCGGCAAAGAATTTGGCCTTCAGCGCGTCGAAGTAGCTGCGAAGCTGGCCAAATTCCTGGCTTACCTGGGCCTCGTCGGGGGTGTTGGTGGCGATGCCCATCACGCCGGTGAGGCGTACGTGCTGCAGGGCCCTAAATTCGGCCGAGGCTAGCATCTCTTCGGCTTCGGGCAGTGAGAGGCCGGTTTTGGCCTCCTCCTCGGCGATGTGGAACTGCAGCAGCCCGCGGATGATGCGGTTGTGGCGGGCGGCCTGGCGGTCAAGCTCTTGGAGCAGGCGCAGGCTGTCCACGCTCTGCACCGTGTGCACGAACGGGGCAATGAGCTTGACCTTGTTGGTTTGGAGGTGGCCGATGAGGTGCCACTCCACGTCGGGCGGCAGCTGGGGGGCTTTTTCGGCCATCTCCGGGGCCCTATTTTCACCGAAGAGGCGGCTGCCGGCGGCGTAGGCTTCTTGCAGCAGCGGCACGGGGTGGGTCTTCGTCACGGCCACCAGCCGGGCCCCGGTACCGGCTATTTTCTCTTCAAAGGCGTGGATGTTTTCGGCAATACTCATCGCAGACTAAATCGCAGATTATGCAGATTTTAAAAAGATTTCACAGATTCAACGGCCCTGGGCAGCGAGCGGTAGGGTCCCGGTCGGCGCTAGTCCGGCCGGGGGTGTAACAAAGGAACGGCCAACATTGCCCGCCAGCGGGCGCAAAAGGACGGATGGATTGGGTAATTTAAAATCAGCGAAATCCTCTTAAAATCTGCATAATCTGTGATCTAATCCTCCAGCGGGTTGCTGAGGAACGTGCTTTTCAGGGCCAGCCACAGCAGCCAGAGGGCGATGCTGAGGGCCAGGTAGGGGCGGTAGAAATCCTTGGTGTTGCGGTAGCGCAGCTGGCGAATGTCGGACTTTTCGAGGCCGTCGATGCGGGCAAATACCTGGCTCAGGGCGGCGTTGTCGGTGGCCCGAAAGAACTGGCCGTCGGCGGCTTGGGCCAGCTCGCGCATGGTGGTTTCGTCGAGGCGGGTTTGCACGTAGCGCGGGCGGCCCAGCGAGTCCTGGCCGAAGGGCACGAAGCCGTCTTTGCCCAGCCCGATGGTGTAGAGGCGGATGCCGTAGGCGTGGGCCAGGCGGGCAGCCAGCAGCGGGTCGAGGGCCCCGCCGGTGTTCTCGCCGTCGGAGAGCAAAATGCACACCCGCGAGCGGGCCGTCGATTCGCGCAAGCGGTTGATGGCCACGCCCAGCGCCGTGCCGATGGCCGTGCCGTCGTCGGCAATGAGGCCCAGCTTGAGGCTGGCCAGGTCTTCGCGCAGCAGGTCGTAGTCGGTGGTGAGGGGGGCCAGCGAGTAGGCCGTGCCGGCGAAGGCCACCAGGCCCAGGCGGTCGCCGGCGCGGCGGTTCACAAAGTGGGTGGCCAGACGCTTGGCGGCTTCGAGGCGGTTGGGGCGCAGGTCCTGGATTTCCATCGAGCCCGACACGTCCACGGCCAGCACGAGGTCGATGCCGCGGCCGGTTTGCTCCACCCGCTCGTCGGTGCGCTGGGGGCGGGCCAGGGCCACGATGGCCAGCACCAAGGCCAGGCCCAGCACCGCGTCGGGCACGAAGCGCAGCAGTGCCACCGCCCCGGCCCCGGGCGCCACGCCGGGCGCCAGCGTCACGGGCACCTGGGCGCGCCAGCGGTGGGCCAGGCCCCGGCGCAGCAAAAACAGCAGCGGCACCGCCCCGATGAGCAGCAGCAGCAGCGGGTGCTGCCACTGGTAGCCAGCCAAGGTGGCGTAGCGCAAAAAATCGGGGAAGCTGCTCATCGGCGCAAAAGTACGGGCGGCCCCGGCCGGTTGCGCCGCTGAGGGCCCCGGGCGGCGCAACCGGCCCACGGCGAGGGCCACCTGGGCCGCTGCGCCCCGGGGCCCTACCTTGCGGGGCCCTGGCCCGGCGGTGCGCGGCCGGGGCCCCACCGCTCCCATTTGCCTCCCTATGCGCTCCTTCCTTTCGTACCTGGCCGGCGGGCTGCTGGCCCTGGCGGCCCCCGCGGCGCGTGCCCAATCCGCCGCCCCCGGCGCGGCGCCGGGGCCCCCGGTGGCCATTGCCGTCGATGTGAACCAGCCTGTGGGGCCCATGCCGCCGCTGTGGGCGTGGTTTGGCTACGACGAGCCCAACTACACCTACATGCCCGACGGCCAGAAGCTGCTCTCGGAGCTGGCCGCCCTCAGCCCGGGGCCCGTGTACGTGCGGGTGCATAACCTACTGACCACCGGCGACGGCACGGCGGCCCTGAAGTGGGGCTCGACCAACGCCTACACCGAGGACAAAAAAGGCCGCCCGGTGTACGACTGGACCATCGTGGACCGCATTTTCGATACCTATATCCAGCGCGGGATGCGGCCCATTGCCCAGCTCGGCTTCATGCCCGAGGCCCTCTCCACGCACCCCGCGCCCTACCGCCACCACTGGAAGCCCGGCGACAACTACAACGACATCTACACCGGCTGGGCCTACCCGCCGAAGGACTACCAAAAGTGGGGCGAGCTGGTGTACCAGTGGGTGCGGCACAGCGTGGCCCGCTACGGCGAGGCCGAGGTAAAAACCTGGCGCTGGGAGCTCTGGAACGAGCCCAACATCGGCTACTGGAAGGGCACGCCCGAGGAGTACCACCGCCTGTATGATTACACCGAGGCCGCCGTGCACCGCGCCTTGCCCGCCGCCGTGCTGGGCGGCCCCGAAACCACCGGCCCCGGCTGGGACAAGGCCGCCGCCTACCTGCGCGGCTTCCTGGAGCATTGCGTGAGCGGCAAAAACTACGTAACCGGCGCCACCGGCACCCGGCTCGACTACATTTCCTTCCACGCCAAGGGGGCCCCCAAGGTGGTGGACGGCCACGTGCGCATGAACATGGGGGCCCAGTTTGGCGACATCGAGGAGGGCTTCAAAATCGTGGCCTCGTTCCCCACCCTGCGCCACTTACCCATCATTCTGGGCGAAAACGACCCCGAGGGCTGCGCCGCCTGCGGCGTGCAAACCAACCCCGAAAACGCCTACCGCAACGGCCCCCTGTTCGCCAGCTACACCGCCGCCGCCTACGGCCGCCTCTACGCCCTGGCCGCGCAGTACCAGGTGAACCTGGAAGGAGCCGTGAGCTGGGCCTTCGAGTTTGAAAACCAGCCCTGGTTTGCCGGCTTCCGCGATTTGGCCACCCACGGCGTGGATAAGCCGGTGCTGAACGTGTTCCGGATGCTGGGCCTGATGAGCGGCCCGCGCGTGGCCGTGGCCAACCCCGGGGCCCTCACCGTGGCCGACATCCGGGCCCAGGCCCAGAGCCAGCGGCCCGACGTGGGGGCCCTGGCCACCGCCGACGCCCACTCGGCCAGCGTGCTCGTCTGGAACTACCACAACGACGACCTGCCCGCCCCGCCCGCCGAAATCGCCCTCACCCTGCGCAGCCTGCCCGCCACCCGCGCCCTCGTGCAGCACTACCGCGTGGACGCCGCGCACGGCAACGCCTACGCCGCCTGGCAGGCCCTGGGCTCGCCCCAGCAAGTATCGGGGCCCCAGCAAGCCGCCCTGGAGCAGGCCGGGCAGCTGCCCCTGCTGGCCGCCCCGGCCTGGGTGAGCACCCAAAACGGCCAGGCCGTGGTGCACTTTGCGTTACCCCGCCAGGGCGTGTCGCTGCTGCGCCTGCGCTGGTAGGGCCCCCGGCGGCCGGGGCTTTAACGGCCGCTAGCGGCCAGCATTTGCTCCAGCCGTGCGCGCCAGGAAGGGGAGAGGTCGGGCAGCTGGAGCATGGCTTCAATTTTGGTAAAGTCCTTGTCGGGCAAGGCGTTGCTGTCCACCATGTCTTGGATGGTAATTTCCTCTGGGACCCCGGGCTCGAGGCGCATGAGGGCGTCGCCGGCTTGGATGATTCCTTCTTGAATTATCCGGAAGTAAACGCCGCTGCGCCGCGCTTCCTCGAAGCGGCGGACCATGCCGGGGTCGTTCAGGCGGATGCCCAGCTTTGCGCAGGGGCGGCGGGGCTGCACGGCCATCAGCACGGCGGTGCCCACGCGGTATAGGGCCCCCACGGGCACGTCGCTTTCAAGCAAGCCGCTGGTGGTCAGGTTCTCACCGAACGCGCCCGGCACCAGCAACTCGGCTGGCAGGTGCTGCTGCCAGTAGGCGTAGTGCTCGTGCGGGTAGGCGTACACGGCCTTGTCGGGGCCCCCGTGCACGCGCAGGTCGGCCTGGCCGTCGCCGGCCAGGTGCTCGGCCAGCACGGCCACGGGCCCCGCAGCGGGCCGCTTAAAAATGCTGGTGCGCACGGTTTGGCCGCGCCATTCCACGTCCTGGGGCAAGCCGACGTTAACGGAAAGCAAGTGCATGGTCCTGAAGGCGATTGGAGTTGATGAAATGGCTCCTTAAGCAGCCGGCCCCACCGCGTCGTAAATCACGACTTTCTCCCAGTATTGCGCGCACTCGTTCCGAAAGTCGTCGTGCAGCGGGTGGTGTTGGTAAATCTGTTCGTCGGCCGCGCTGGCGAAGAGGCACAGCAAGGAGAAGGCGTACGACCGGTCGATGACGGCGCGGTCGGTAGCGGCGGGCGTGCCGATGTGCATCAGCTGGATGGCCGGAATGGCCCGCATTTTTTGGAGCCCGGCCAGGAGCTGGGCGCGGTCGGCGTCGCTGGCCGTCGCGGGCATGTAGAACAAGACGTGGTGCACGAAAACGTCGGGTGTGGTGGGTGCGGGCATAAAGCGAGGGAAAGTAGTGAGGCGGTGGGTGGGCCGGGAACGGGCGTTCTTGGCCGCGGAAAGATAGGGCCCTGGGATGGTCAGTTTCGCCCGGCCGCCCCACGGCCCGGAGCGGCCGGGACCCCCGCCGCCGCCAAAGTAACCGGCCACGGTTGGGGCCCCGGCGAATTACTTTGGGGCCCCGAGCCGAGCGTTTGCTTCGGGCGCAACCCATGAACGGAATTTTTTGGGGCCTGCTGTGCCTGCTGCTGTGCGCCCCGGGGTGGGCCCGGGCCCCGCGCCTGCTGGCCCGGGCCGCCCTGGTGTACGGCCTGGGCGAAGTGGTGCTGATGGCGCCCATCTGGGCTCCCGCGCTGCTGTTTGCCCTGCAATTCAACTGGATGGGCAAGCTGCTGAGCACGTTGCTGGCGCTGGGCGTCATCTACGGGCTGCGGTGGGTGAGCCCGGCCGAAGTGGGCCTGGCGCGGCCGCAGCCCGGCAGTTGGCGCGTGGTGGGCCTGGTGGTGGGGGCCCTGGCCGCGTGGCAATTCTTCGAAGCCTTTGGGGCCCGGCACCACCACCCGGCGCCCACGGCCGAGGCGCTGTGGTTCCAGCTGCTGGCGCCGGGCATTGCGGAGGAGCTGGTGTTCCGGGGCGTGCTGCCCGGGATGCTGGGCCAGGTGTTTCCGCGCAACCTGCCGTTTTTTGGCGTGCGCACCAGCTGGGGCGGCGTGGTGGGCGTGGTATTGTTTGTGCTGGCCCACGGCATTGCGTTTCGCGGCGGGCCGCTGCAAGGGTGGCCGCAGGTGCACTTCACGCCCGGCGAAGTGGCCGATAAACTCGTCATGGGCAGCCTGTTTTTGTGGGTGCGCGAGCGCACGGGCTCGTGCTACGCCGCCATGGCCACCCACAACCTGATGAACACCTGCCTCGCCGTGGGCCACGCGCTGCTGCGCTAGGGCCCCCGCGCCGGGGCCCTATTCGGCCCGCGCCAGCACGGCGTAGCGGTGCTCGGCAAACACGCGCAGGCGCTGGAAGGCGCGCTCGATTTCCGCGCCCTCGTCGTCGGGCAGGCCGTTGCCGTAAATCACCTGGTCGGTGGTGGCCAGGCCGCGGCGCACGTCGTCGTCGTGGCCGAAGTAATCCACTATCTCGCGGGTGGTGAAGGAGTTGAGGGCGTTGTTTTCGAGGCCGGCGAGGTAGTTTTTCCACAGGGCCACGGCGCGCTCCACGTTGGCCGCCGACTGCGAGAGCGTGAACCGCTCGGCGTGGCGCGCAAACTGGGCCAGGAAGTAGCGGTGGTTTTTGCGCCGCTTGTAGGCGTCGTAGCGCCGCGCCAGGCCCCGCCGAAACAGCGCCGCCCCGCCCGCCAGGCCCAGCAGTAGGGCCCCCGTGCCGGCCAGCCAGTAGGGGTAGTTGAACAGCGGCGGCACCGGCGCCAGGGCCGTGGCCGCGCGCAGGGCCGGGGGCCCCGCCCCGGGCGCCAGCGCCGCGGCCGGGGCCGAGAGCAGTACGCGCACGCTGGCCAAGGGCGGGCGTAGCGTCAGGGTGTCGGCGCCGCTGAGCACGGCCACGGGCAGGGCCAGGGTTTGCACCGGGGCCAGCGAAAACGTGCGCAGGTGATACACCGCCCGGTCGAGGCTGCGGCCCTGGCGCGTAACGGTGGGCGCGTAGCTGCGCCCGGCGTACTCAAACGGCGCAAAGCCGGCCAGCGAATCGGGAAACACCACTTCCTCGGCCGGGTCGTGCCGGTAGCTCAGCTCGTAGTCGAGCGGCTGGCCGATGCGCGTGGTGGGCCGCAAAAAGCGCCCCTGCGGCCGGTCGGCCCCGGGGCCCTGGGCCGCCGCCGGGCCGGCCAGCAGCCCGCCCAGCAGCAGGGCCCCCAGGGCCCCGGCCCGCGCCCGGGGGCCCCACGGTGCGCGCGCCTTAGCCACGGGCCCCGGCGCGGTTGCGTTGGCGAATCAGGGCTACCAGCGGCGGCACGAAGTCTTCTTCGGTGCTCAGGGCCAGGTAGCTGGCGCGGTGGCGGCGGCACAGGGCAGCCAGCTGGGCGGCGTGGTGCTGGGCCCCGGCGGCGTAGCGCGCCCGGAAGCCGGGAGCCGAGGTGTTCACCCAGCGGGTGGCCCCGGTTTCGGCGTCGCGCAGGGGCACAATGCCCAGGCGCGGCAGCTGCTGCTCGCGCGGGGTGTGCACCTGGATGATGACCAGGTCGTGGCGGCGGGCCAGCAGGGCAATTTCGCGCTCGTAGTTCTGGTCCAGAAAGTCGGAAATGACCACCACCAGGCTGCGGTGCGTGAGCAGCCCCAGCGCCTGCCGGATGGCCGCGCCCACCGCCGTGTGGCGGCCCCGCGGCACCAGCGCAAACAGCCGCTGCACCAGGGCATAGGCCCCGCGCATGCCCTTGGCCGGGGGCAGGTACAGCTCCTTCTGGTCGGAAAACGCCAGCAGGCCCAGCGGAATGTTCTGGCGGGCCGCCGACAGGGCCAGCAGCCCGGCAATGTCGCGGCCCAGGTCCAGCTTGCGGCGGGCGGCGGGCCCGGCGTCGAGCGAGGCGCTCACGTCGAGCAGCACCAGCGACTGCTGCTCCTTCTCTTCCTTGTAGGTTTTCACGAACGTGCCGTGGCCCTTGCTGCTCACCGCCCAGTCGATGGCCCGCACCTCGTCGCCGTACTGGTAGAGGCGCACGTCGTCGAACTCCAGCCCCGTGCCCTTGAGGATGGAGCGCGCGTTGCCCTGCACCTGCGCCTCGACGGCCCGGCGAATGCGGATTTCGAGGTGGCGCAGGCGGCGCACCAAGTCGGTGAGGGCCGGGGGGGCGGCGGCGTTCATGGCGGCGAAGCTACGGCCGGGGCGTAACTTGGGCCCCATGAACCGCCGCTGCCGCCCCTGGCTGCTGGCCGGGGCCCTGGCCGCCGCCGGGGCCCTGCCCGCCTGCCAGCGCCCCGAAGAACCCCTGCGCCCCGCCGACCTCGTGCCCCGCCCCCAGCTGGTGGGGGCCCTCGTTGACTTGCACTTGCTCGAAGCGCGGGTGGAAAACGCGGCCCTCAAGCCCGATTCGGCCCGGGCCCTGTTCCTGGCCCAGCAAAAAAACGTGTTCCGCACCCACCGCATGACCGATTCATCGTTCCAGCACAGTGTGCGCTACTACGGCGTGCACGGCAAAGACCTGGACGAAATCTACGTCGTGGTGGTGGACTCGTTGGAGCACAAAGTGAAGCGCCTCGACCCCACCAATCCCCGCTTCAGCCCAGCGGCCATGGGGCAAACCAATTAGCCCGGCCGTGCCCGCCGCGCTCACCTGGGAGGAATTTGCCCGCGTCGATTTGCGCGTGGGCACCGTGGTGGAGGCCCGCGCCTTCCCCGAAGCCCGCCGCCCGGCCTACCAGTTGCGCATCGACTTCGGCCCCGAAATCGGCCTGAAAAATTCCAGCGCCCAAATCACGCACCACTACACCCCCGCCGCCCTGGTGGGCCGCCAGGTGCTGGCCGTGGTCAATTTTCCGCCCAAGCAAATCGGCAAGTTCATGTCCGAAGTCCTCGTCACGGGCTTCGCCGACGCCGACGGCCACATTGTGCTGGCCGCCGTGGCCGGCCCCGTGCCCAACGGCAGCCGCTTGGTGTAGCGTCTTGGCTGTTGGGTGCAGTCTGTCAGTCAATTAGCGAGGCCCTATTCCTTGGGGCCCCACTAGGAGCCGATAACTACGAAGCAAATGCGGCCAGTTCGGCCAATTGCTGCTGCACTTTCTTTTCCCACACGGCTTGCTTGGCGGCGTTGAGGCCGTGGTTGGTGTCGATGTCGTAGCGGTTTTCCTCGTCGCTCCACTGGTCGTACACCACTTGGGTGAGGCGGCTGAAGGCGGGCTGCAGCTTCTGGCAGTCGAGGTTGGCGGTTTTGAGCTTTTGGCGCAGCCGGCGGGCGTACACCTCCGTCAGGTCGAAGTGCAGCTGCTCGTGGCGCAGCAGCGCGGGTGACGATGATTTGGCGTCGCGCACCCACGAGGTGCTGGGGTCGAAGGTAGGCGTGACGGTGGCCGAAAACACAAAGTCGGTGCACTTGGCGCCCGACAGCAAATCGGCCGAGGTGAGGGCCGCCTCGGGCTCGCCAAACTTCGGCCGGCCCTGGAAATCGGCCCACGTGAGGGGCCGGCTGGCCGACCAGGCAATGCCCGCCAGCTTGGCCGCGGCGGGCTTGGCGGGGGCCTGGGCGCGGGCCGCCAGGGGCCCCATCAGCAACAAAGCAAATCCTAAAACAGTAGTGCGCATAGCGGAATAAGCCATAAATGGAAGGCCGCCAAAACAACAACCGGGCCCGAAAAGTGCGCCGCCTGGCCCGTAGCACATCGTAGCGCGAACTGTAGCGCGGACTTTGTAGTCGGCGGGGTTGAACGGTCGCCCAACGATTACCGGCAGGACGAAGCGAAAGCCGCGGACTGCAAAGTCTGCGCTACAGTGCGCTACGGACCGGGCGGCGGCTACGCTTTCAGCAGCTCCGCCTCGGGCAGGGGCAGCGGGGTGGGGCCGGCGGGCAGGAGGGCCCCGGGGGCAGTTTCGCGGCGGAAGCGTAGCAGCAGTACCCCGGCCACGATGGTGAGGCCCAGCAGCAGCGCCGCCCACACGCCCGGGGCCCCCAGGTGCAGGTGGAAGCCCAAGTAGTAGCCCAGCGGCAGCGCCACCGCCCAGTAGGCCAGCAGGGCCACCAGCGAGGGCACCTTCACGTCTTCCAGCCCGCGCAGGGCCCCCAGGCCCACCACCTGCAAGCCGTCGGACACCTGGAAGCCGGCCGCGATGAGCAGCAGCGTGCTGGCCTGGGCCAGCACGGCGGGGTCGTGGTTGTAGAGCGGCGGCACCAAGTGGCGGGCCAGGATCAGCACCACGCCCATGCTGCTCATGAAGCCAAACGCCAGCCAGTAGGCCGCAAAGCCCGCCTGCCGGGCCCCGGCCGCGTCGCCGGCCCCGCGCAGGTTGCCCACCCGAATGGTGGCCGCCGCCGCAATGCCGCTGGCCGCCATGTAGGTCACGCCCGCCACGTTGATGGCAATTTGGTGGGAAGCCTGCGGCACGGCGCCCAGCCAGCCAATCATCAGGGCCGAGAAGGCGAAGGCGCCCATCTCGAACATCATTTGGCTGCCAATGGGGGCCCCCAGCGCCACCAGGCGGCGCAGGGCCGCCGCGTGGGGCCGCAGCCACTCGGCGGCGGTGGCGCGGTAGGGGCGCAGGGCCCCGGCGCGCAGCACGTAGCCGGCCATGAGCGACGCCATCAGCACGCGCGAAACGAGCGTGGCCCAGGCCGAGCCGATGAGGCCCATTTTCGGGGCCCCCCAGTGCCCAAAAATGAGGGCGTAGCAGAGCAGCGCGTTCACCACGTTGGCCCCGATGGACAGCCACATGGCCTGCCGCGTGAGGCCCAGCCCCTCGGCAAACTCGCGGAAGCCCTGGAACACCATCAGCGGCAGCAGCGACCAGCCCACCACCCGCACCCAGGGCGCGGCCATGGCCACCACCGCCGGCGCCTGCCCCAGGTGGGGCATCACGCGGGGCAGCAGCTCGCTGAGGCCAGCCAGCGCCAGGCCCGCCAGCGTGCACAGCCACACGCTGCTCACCAGCAGGCGGCGCAGGGCGGGCTCGTCGCGGCGGCCGGCGGCGGCGGCCACCAGCGGCACGGCCCCCATGCTCAGGCCAATGCCCAGGATGAGCAGCACGTTGGTGGTGCTCACACCCACGCTGATGGCGGCCAGTGAGGCCGTGCCCAGGGCCCCGGGCTGGTTGCCCACCATCACCGAGTCGCACACGCTCACCAGCATGTGGCCGAGCTGCGAGAGCACGACGGGGTAAGCAAGCAGCAGGGTGGGGCGGAGGTGTTCTTTCAAAACGAGCGGCGCAAAAGGAGCGGCGCCACGCGCGCCGCTCCCGCCGCAAAGGTAACCCCGGGGCCCCTGCGGCTCCGTTAGTAGTTGCTCGTTGCCGGGTGTTGCCGGTTGCTCGCTGCCAGCTGCTCGTTGTTAGCCGTCATTGCACATAACGGCCTGGGGGGACGTAGAACGCACGCCGCCCACCTTACTCCTCGGCGCGGGCCAGTAGCTGCACCAGCAGCTGGTAGAGGGCGGCTTCCTCGTAGGGCTTGGTGAGGCAGGCGTCCATGCCGGCGGCCAGGTAGCCGGCGCGGTCGGTGTCGAAGGCGTTGGCGGTGAGGGCGATGATGGGCACGGTGGCGCGCACCGGGTCGGCGTGCTGGCGGATGGCCGCCGTTACGGCCACCCCGCTCAGGCCCGGCATGCGGATGTCGAGCAGGGCCGCGTCGAAGGGCTGAGTGCGCAGGTAGTCGAGCGCATCGGTGCCGTTGGCCACGGCCTGCACCTGCACGCCCCAGCGCTCCAGCACCACCACGGCAATGAACTGGTTGACGGGGTTGTCTTCGGCCAGCAGGATGCGGCGGCCCTGCAGCTCGTCGTAGGCCGGGGGCGGGGCGGGGGCGGCGGGGGCGGCGGCGGGGGTGGGGCGGGGCAGCGTGAGCTGAAACGCGAAGGTGGTGCCGTGGCCGGGCGTGCTGGTCAGGCGCAGCACGCCGCCCATCTGGGCCACCAGCTGCTGGCTGATGGCCAGCCCCAGCCCCGTGCCGCCGAAGCGGGGGCTGGTTTCGGTGCCGGCCTGGGCGAAGGCCTCGAAGATGTGGGCCTGCTGGGCGGGCGGGATGCCGATGCCCGTATCCTCCACCCAAAAGCGCACGGTGAGGGCCCCGGGGGCGTCGCGCAGCACGTCGGCCCCCAGCCGCACGCGCCCCCGCTCGGTAAACTTGATGGCGTTGCTGAGCAGGTTGAGCAGCACCTGGTGCAGGCGGTAGGCATCGCCCAGCACACGCGGCGACAGGCTGGAGGGCCACAGGGTTACCGTCAGCTGCAAGCCCTTGGCTTCGGCCAGGGAGGCCACCGTTTGGCTGGCTCCTTGCAGGGCCACGGCCAGGTCGAAGGGCGCGTGGTCGAGCTCGAGCTGCTGGGCCGTGATTTTGGCCATGTCCAGCACGTCGTTGAGCAGGGCCAGCAGGTGGCGGCCGGCGTGCTGCATGGTGTGCAGGTACTCGGCTTGCGAATCGGTGAGGGGCGTTTTCTGGAGTAGGGCGGCCATGCCCAGCACCCCGTTCAGGGGCGTGCGAATTTCGTGGCTCATGTGCGCCAGGAAGGCCTCCTTGGCGCTGGCGTTTTCCTCGGCTTCCTGCTTGGCTTGTTGCAGGGCCCGCTGCGCCCGCACGCCCGCCGTCACGTCGTAGCCCGAGGCCACCACGTAGGGCGGCTGGCCGGGCTCGGCCACGCGGTGCGAATAGTAGTTTAGGTAGCGCTTCTCGCCGGTAGCCGTGAGGATCAGCACCGACTGCGGCCCGACTGCCAGCGGGGCCGGATTTTTAAGGTATTCTTCCAGCGCGGCGTGGTATTCCGGCGGCATGGCTTCGTGCAGGTAGTGGCCCACCAAGGCAGCGGCGGACAGGCCCATCAGCTGCTCAATGGCGGGGTTCACCGATAGCAGCCGGCCTTCGGCGTCGTGGGTGCAAATGAGGGCCTGGGAGTAGTACACCAGGTCGTGGTATTGCTTTTCGCGCCGCTCCAGGGCCTGCCGGGCCTGCTTCATGGCCGTCACGTCGCTGCTCACCGTGAGGACGCCCGGGGCCCCGTCGGGCTGCTGCATGGGCTGCTTGTACACGGAGTAGTACCGCGTTTCGCCAGTGGCCAGGGTAAAGGGCAATTCCCGCGTCTGGGCCTGCTGGGTGCGCAGCACCAAGTCGTTAAAGGCCCCAATCTGCCGCAGCTCGTCCTGCACCACGGTGTTCTTTTCGGCACCGGGCTGGGCGTGGGCACTGCGCTCCATCGACGTCCGGAAGGTCCCGTTGGCGAAGGCCGGGCGTCCGTCGGGGCCCATCATGTAGAGCGCGTCCGGCAGGGCGTCCACCACCTGGCGCATGAAATCCTGCTGCTGCTGGAGCCGCGCCTGGGCCTGGAGCTGGCGCTCCTCGGCGGCGTACCGCGCCGTGAGGTCGAGGCCGGTGCCCACCATCCAGCGGAGGTTGCCGTCGGCGGTAAAAATGGGCCGAAACGACCGCAGGATCAACTGGGGCCCCTGGGGGGTGGGGCGCACTTCTTCCCACGACACGTCTTGCCGCGTGGCCACGGCCTCGGCAAAGCAGCGTTCGCGCTGCGCGGCTAGCCCGGGGGGCGCCTGCGGGCGTTTGGCCAAGAATTCCACGTTGGTAAGGCCGATGGCCCGCTCGCGCTCCGCGGGGTCGGTAAGGCCGGAGGGGTTGACGAACAGGAAGCGGTGGTCGGGGTCGAACACGGCCACGTCCACCGGCAGCAGGTTCAGCACCGATTCGTAAAATTCTTGCTGGTTGGCCAGGCGCTCTTCGGCCCGCTTGCGTTCGGTAATGTCGGTGCCCGTGCTGATGACCCACTGCGCGCCGGCGGGGCCCGGTGCGGGCTGGTAGCGGATCTGGAAGTGCCGGGGCTCTGTGTCGCCGGTGTGCGTTTCGTTCCAGGCCACGGGGCGCTGCGTGCGCACGGCCTCGGCAAAAGCGGCGGCGCGGTGGGCCTCCGTGCCCGGCGTGCGCCAGCGGCTGGGGCAGGCGGCCGCGCTGGTTTGGCCCAGCATCTGGGCACGCCGGGCGGGGTCGGGCTCCAAGGCGGGGTTCACGTACAGGTAGCGGTGGGCGTCGTCGAACACGGCCACCGCGGTGGGAATTTGCTCCAGCACGTGCTCGTAGAAGGCCCGCTGCCCGGCCAGCTGCGCGTCGCGCTGGTGGCGTTCGGTCACGTCGCGGTAGCAAATGAGCCGCCCGCCCCGGCCCTGGTCCAGCACCAGGTAATCCAATTCCACCACCCGGCCGTCGGCCAGCGCAAATACTTCGCGCAGCGCCGTGCCCCCGGCCGCGTTCAGGTCCCGCACGCGCATTTTAAACGCGGCCGGATCAGCGAAGACTTGGTTGATTTGCACATCGGCCGGCACCAGGGGAGGGGCCCCGGCCGCCGGGTTGGCCACCGGGGCCAGGCCAAACAGCTCCCAGAAGAACTGGTTGACGAACTGAATCTGGCCCTCGGGGTCGACCAGCACCAGGCCCACCTGCAGGGCCTGCACCAGGGCATTGAGCTGGGCGTAGTGGCGCTGGGCGGTGCCGGCGCTGGCCGCCAGCTGGTCTTCGAGGGCGGCGATGCGGGCCTGGGCCTGGGCCAGCGCGGCTTCGGCGCGCTCGGCGCGGTCCCGTTCGGGAGCCGGGGGGGGGCCGCCGGCAACGGGGGAAGCGGGGAGGGGCGGGGTAATGGGCATGGCTGGGTAGGGTAGAGTAGCAGCCGTTGGCGCAAGGAGCGGGCCCCGCTGGTGGAAGCCAGCGGGTTGATAGTAAGGCGGCCTGAATATAGGGGTATTGCAGAACATACGCGCCGCCCCTGCGCCGGGGGCCGGCGTGGGCCCCAACGGGCGGGCCCCCGCCGGCCGCGGCTTAGCCCTGGTCGCGCTTCTTCACCATCGTCAAAATCGTGGCCACGGCCA
Organism: Hymenobacter nivis; assembly: GCF_006439025.1. Classification (GTDB taxonomy): domain Bacteria; phylum Bacteroidota; class Bacteroidia; order Cytophagales; family Hymenobacteraceae; genus Hymenobacter; species Hymenobacter nivis_A. Next base: position 404,618 of record NZ_RCYZ01000003.1, on the reverse strand, counting down.
CCGTATCGCCGGTTTCGTCGGTCACCGTCACCAGCCAGCGCACAATGCCCTTGGCCACGTCGGTACTGTCGCGTTTTTCTTGCCCAATCTTCTCTTTCACCGTCAGTTGCACGCCGATGGTAGTGCCTGGGTACACGGGCTTGGTGAAGCGGCACTCGTCGAGGCCGTAGTTGAGCAGCACGGGGCCCTTGCGCGGGTCCACGAACATGCCGGCGGCCTTGCTGAGCACGTAGTAGCCGTGGGCCACGCGCCCCGTAAACAGCGTGCCTTCCAGCGAGGTAGCGTCCACGTGGGCGTAGAAGTTGTCGCCCGACACCTGGGCGAAGTTCGTGATGTCAGCCTCCGTCACGGTGTGGCGGTGGGTGGTGTAGGTCTGCCCAATTTCCAGCTCCTCAAAGTAGTGCTGGAAAGGGTGTTTGTCGCGCTCAATCTGCTTAGCGCCAGTTTGGTACACCTGCGTAATAGCCGTAATCATGCTCGGCGACCCCTGCAGGGCCACGCGCTGCATGAAGTGCTCCACGCCGCGGATGCCGCCCATTTCCTGGCCGCCGCCCGCCCGCCCGGGGCCCCCGTGGATGAGCTGCGGCAGCGGCGAGCCGTGGCCGGTGCTCTCTTTGGCCATCTCCGCGTTCAGCACCAAAATGCGGCCGTGGTGGGTGGCCGCGCCCAGCACAAACTCCGTGGCCACGCCGGCATCGGCCGTGGCCAGCGAGCACACCAGCGAGCCTTTGCCGAGGTTGGCGAGCTGCACGGCCTCGCCCAGGTCGTGGTAGGGCATCAGCGTCACCACTGGCCCGAAGGCCTCAATTTCGTGCGAGTCGAGGTGGCGGAACGGTTCGTCGTTGCGCAGCACGATGGGCGAGGCAAAGGCGCCCCGGCCGGCGTGGGCCCCCAGCTCCTGGCCCCGAATGTCCACGGCGTCCAGGTCGCCGTACACGATGGGCGTGTGGCGGGCCAGCTCCTGCACCCGGGCGCGGAACTGCGCGGCCTGCGCCCGGCCGGCCAGGGCCCCCATGCGCACGCCCTCGGCCCGCGGGTGGCCGATGGTGGTCTGGGCCAGAGCCTTGCCGAGGGCAATTTGCACGTCCTCCAGCAATTCGGCGGGCACGATGGCGCGGCGGATGGCGGTGCACTTCTGCCCGCACTTGGCCGTCATTTCCTTGCGCACTTCCTTCACAAACAGGTCGAATTCGGGCGTGCCCGGCCGGGCGTCGGGCCCCAGCACGGCGGCGTTCAGCGAATCGGCCTCCATGGTAAAGGGCACGGCCTCCGCAATGATGCGCGGGTGGGCGCGCAGCAGCCGGCCGGTGGTGGCCGAACCGGTGAAGGTCACCACGTCTTGGTAGGTGAGGTGGTCGAGGATGCCCTGGCCCGAGCCCGATACCAGCTGCAGGGCCCCGGCGGGCAAGATGCCCGAGGCAATGATTTCGCGCACCACGGCCTCGGTGAGGTAGGCCGTAGGCACGGCGGGCTTCACCACGGCGGGCATGCCGGCCAGCAGGTTCACGGCAATCTTCTCCAGCATGCCCCAAATGGGGAAGTTGTAGGCGTTGATGTGCACGGCCACGCCCTCCTTGGGCACCAGCAGGTGTTGGGCCACGAAGGTGCCGCCCTTGCTCAGGCCCACCGGCTCGCCCTCCACGTAAAACGGCTTGTCGGGGAATTTGCGCCGCAGCGAAGCGTTGGCAAACAGGTTGCCGATGCCGCCCTCAATGTCAATCCACGAGTCGGCCCGGGTGGCGCCCGAGCGGTAGCTCAGCTCGTAAAATACCTCCTTTTTCTCCTGCAAGTGGAAGGCCAGCGCCTTCAGCATCCGCCCCCGCTCGTGGAAGGTCATTTTTCGCAGCGCGGGATTGCCCACGCGCCGCCCGTAGGCCAGCACTTCTTCGTAGTCCACGCCTTCGGTGTTGGCCAGGGCAATGGTTTCGCCGGTGCTGGCGTCGAGCAGTTCTTGCTGGGGCCCCCCGCCGGGCAGCCAGCGGCCAAGGGTATAGTTTTCGAGCAGTTGGGTGGGCATGGGAAAGGAAGATTAGAATGTAGCGCGGACTTTGTAGTCCGCGTTTTTGAACGGTCGCCCAGCGGTCATCGGCAGGACGAAGCGAAAGCCGCGGACTACAAAGTCCGCGCTACAGCGCGCTACGCCCGTTCGATGATGGCGGCGTAGCCTTGGCCCACGCCGATGCACATCGTCACCAGGGCGTAGCGCTTGTGCTGGCGGTGCAGTTCCAGGGCGGCGGTTTGGAGCAGGCGGGCGCCGCTCATGCCCAGGGGGTGGCCCAGGGCAATGGCGCCGCCGTTGGGGTTCAGGCGCGGGTCGTTGTCGGCCAGGCCCAGGGCCCGGGTGCAGGCCAGGCTCTGGGCGGCGAAGGCTTCGTTGAGCTCAATCAGGTCGATTTGGTCGAGCGTGAGGCCGGCTTTTTTCAGGGCCATTTGGGTGGCCGGCACCGGGCCGATGCCCATGTAGCGGGGCTCCACGCCGGCCACGCCCATGGCCACGAAGCGGGCCCGGGGAGTGAGGCCGTGCTGCTTCAGGCCGTCTTCCGAGGCTAGGAGCAGGGCGGCGGCCCCGTCGTTCAGGCCCGAGGCGTTGCCGGCCGTCACGGTGCCGCCGCTCTTGCGGAAGGCGGGGCGCAGCTTGGCCAGGCCCTCCGCGGTGGTGCCGGGCTTGAGGAATTCGTCCTCCGCAAACAGCACCGGCTCGCCTTTGCGCTGCGCAATGGGCACGGGCACGATTTCCTGGGCCAGGCGGCCGCTGCTTTGGGCGGCGGCGGCTTTGTGCTGCGAGGCCAGGGCGAAGCGGTCCTGGTCGTCGCGGCCGATGCCGTCGCGCTCGGCCAGGTTCTCGGCGGTTTCGCCCATGCTGTCGGTGCCGTACAGCTCCTCCATGCGCGGGTTCACAAAGCGCCAGCCGAAGCTGGAGTCGGCCATTTGCGCGTCGCGCCCGAAGGCGGCGCTGGCCTTGGAAATCACCAGGGGCCCCCGGGTCATGCTCTCCACGCCGCCGGCAACGAACAGGTCGCCGTCGCCGCACTGGATGGCGCGGGCCGCCGCCACGCTGGCCGACAGGCCGCTGGCGCACAGCCGATTCACAGTTTCGCCGGGCACCGCGGTGGGCAGGCCGGCCAGCAGCAGGGCCATGCGGGCCACGTTGCGGTTGTCGTCGCCGGCCTGGTTGGCGCAGCCCAGCAGCACGTCGGCGATGCCGGCCGGGTCGGCCGTGGGGTTGCGGCGCAGCAGTTCTTGAATGACCAGGGCCCCCAGGTCGTCGGGCCGCACGGTGGCCAGGGCCCCGCCAAAGTTGCCAATCGGCGTGCGGATGCCGTCAACGATAAATGCGTCTTTCATAATCTTGTTAACTTTCATCAAATGGGACGGCGGCCTAAGCAATTGGTGTAATTGGTTGGTGCACGTACCCATTGTATTACAGTGGAATTTCTTTGTCTGAGCGGTAGGCGGTGCCTTTGAACAGGGCCAGCACGGTGCCGTGCTGGTTGCTGACGCGCACCTGGTACACGCCGATTTTGTGCTTGAGGCTTTCCTCGCGGGCTTCCACGGTGAGCACGTCGCCGGGGCGGCCGGCTTCGAGGTAGTCGATGGTCACGCTCAGGCCCACGGCTTGGCGGCCGTGGCTGTTGCAGGCCAGCCCGAAAGCCGTGTCGGCGGCCGCGAACGTGACGCCGCCGTGCAGGGCCCCGAAGCCGTTGAGCATGTCGGGGCGCACGGCCAGCGTGAGGCGGGCGTAGCCGGGGCCCACCGCGGCCACGGCCACCCCCAGCCAGCGGCTGAAGGCGTCGTGGGCCAGCATCAGGTCCTTCACGGTTTCGGCCGGGGCGGGGGCCCCAGCGCCGGCCTCAGGCTTGGGTAACGCGCGCATGCGGAATGAATAACTGGTGGGTGCGGGCCAGCTTGCGCAGCAGCGGGCTGGCGCGGTAGCGTTCCTCGTGGTACTCTTCGTAGAGGGCGTCGAGCCAGGCCAGCACGCGGGGCGGGCCCAGGGCGTCGGCCCAGGCCAGCAGGCCGCGGGGGTAGTTCACGCCCTGCGTCATGGCCAGCTCCAGGTCATCGGCCGAGGCCACGCCGCGGTGCAGCGCGTCGGCCGCTTCGTTGATGAGCATGGCCAGCACCCGGTACAAAATGATATGGCCCAGCGTCTCGTCCGGGGTGGGGGCGGGCGCCGGGGCCCCGGCGGAATAATCATAAAAGCCGCGGCCGGATTTTCGGCCCAAAAAGCCGGCTTCCAGCAGGCGCTTCTGGGCGATGGCGGGGCGGTAGCGCGGGTCGAAGTAGAAGCCGGCGAACACGGCTTCCGTCACGCGGTAGTTCACGTCGTGGCCGATGAAGTCCATCAGCGCGAAGGGCCCCATGCGGAAGCCGCCGAGCGCCGTCAGGGCCCAATCGATGGTGGGCGCGTCGGCCAGGCCCTCTTCCAGGATGCGCAGCGCCTCGCCGTAGAAAGGGCGCGCCACCCGGTTCACGATGAAGCCGGGGGTGTCCTGGGCCACCACGGGCTGCTTGCCCCAGCCCAGCACCAGGGCCCTAAGCTCGTCGGCCAGGCCGGCGCGGGTTTGCACCGCCGGAATGATCTCGACGAGCCGCATGAGCGGGGCAGGGTTGAAAAAGTGCAAGCCGATGAAGCGCTCCGGCCGCGCGCACGCCGCCGCAATGGAGGCCAGCGAGAGCGACGACGTGTTGCTGGCCAGGATGCACTCGGGCGCCACCACCGGCTCCACTTCCCGAAACAGCTGTTGCTTGGCGGCCAGGTCTTCCACCACGGCCTCGATCACCAGCTCGCAGTCGGCAAAGTCGGGCAGGTAGGTGGTGGGGCTAAGGCGGGCGGCGGCCAGGCCGGCGGCGTCAGCCGAGAGCTGGCCTTTTTCCACCAGCCGGCGCAGGTTGGCCTCGATGCCGGCCGTGGCTTTTTCCAGGGCCCCGGCGTGCTGGTCGAGCAGGCGCACGGGGTGGCCGGCGGTGGCCAGCACCTGGGCAATGCCCGCGCCCATGGCCCCGCTGCCGATGATTCCGATGGTCATGTGGTCATTCATCATTTAACGGCTATCAATGGTCGTTTGATCGCACCGGCCTTTTGCAATGGCTGGCGCGGCGGTGCGGCAAGGCGTTAAAGGTTGCCTGCCAAACGACAATTGCCTAGTGGCACTTGAAATAATCGAACGGCTCGCGGCAGTCCTGGCACTGGTAGAGGGCCTTGCACGCCGTGGAGCCGAACTGGTTGACTAGCTGCGTGTGGGCCGAGCCGCACAACGGGCAGGCCACGGCCGTGGCCTTGCCGAACAGGTTGAGCACGTGGCCAGTAGCAGTGCCGTCCACGGGCGGGGCGATGCCGTAGGCAGTGAGCTTGGCGCGGCCCGCGGCGCTCATCCAGTCCGTCGTCCAGGCGGGGCTGAGCTGGTTGTGCACCGTGAGCTGGGTGATGCCCTCGGCCAGCAGGCGCAGGCGGATGTCGGTGGCGATGGTGTTCATGGCCGGGCAGCCCGAGTAGGTGGGCGTGATGGTCACCGTCACCTGGGGCCCCGCCACGCGCACGGCCCGCACAATGCCCAGGTCGAGGATGCTGAGCACGGGCACCTCGGGGTCCGTTACCTCCTCCAGCAGCTCCCAAACGCGGGCCTCGGTGGGGGTCCCAGTAGTGCTAGCTACCACGTCAGGCCGGGGTAGGCGCGCTGCATGTACTGCAGCTCGGCGAGCAGGTAGCCCAGGTGCTCGGAGTGTTGGCCGCCCTTGCCGCCGCGCTGGGCGAAGGGCACGACTTGGGGCGCGGGCACGGTGGCTTCGGCCAGCACGTGGGCCGCGTGGGCCTGCATGGCGGGGAGCAGGTCGGCGTAGTCGGGCACGAGGCCCAGGCCTTGCAAGGCGGTTTCGGTGGCGGTGGGCGTGGTTAGCTCGGCGGCGTAGCGCCAGAGCGTGGCCAGGGCCTTGTCGAGGCGCTGGCGGCTTTCGGCCGTGCCGTCGCCCAGGCGGATGATCCACTCCGAGCTCCACTTGAGGTGGTAGGCGGCCTCCTTCACCGACTTTTCGGCGATGCCAGCAAGGGGCGCGTCGGGGCCCTCTTTCAGCGCCAACAGCAAGTGGTAGTGGTAGTTGTCGAACAAGAACTGGCGCACCACGGTGTGGGCGAAGTCGCCGTTGGGCTGCTCCACCAGCAGCGGGTTGCGGTAGGCGGTGGCGGGGCGCAGGTAAGCGAGGTCGTCCTCGGTGCGGCCCTGGCCTTCGAGCTGGGCGGCGTACTGGTAAAGGCTGCGGGTTTCGCCCAGCAAATCGAGGGCGATGTTGGCCATGGCCAGGTCCTGTTCCAGCACGGGGCCGTGGCCGCACCACTCGCTCAGGCGGTGGCCCAGCACGAGGCTGGTATCGGCCAGCTGCAGCACAAATTCGAAGAGCTGCTGCCGCACGGTGGGGGCGTGGGCAATGGCGGCGGGGGCGGGTTGCAAATCAGCGGGGTGGTCCATAACCGGCAGGCTTACATGTGTTTGATGGAATCCGGCACGGTGTAAAACGTGGGGTGCCGGTACACTTTGTCGGCCGCCGGGTCGAAAAACTCGGCCGCCTCGTCGGGGTTGGAGGCGTGGATGTGGGTCGATTCGACCACCCAAATGCTCACGCCCTCCAGGCGGCGCGTGTACACGTCGCGGGCGTTTTGCACGGCCATGGTGGCGTCGGCGGCATGCAGGCTGCCCACGTGCTTGTGGTCGAGCCCCTGCTTGCTGCGGATGAACACTTCCCACAAGGGCCACTCGGATTGATTCATTGCTTGCGTTCTTTTGGTTGGGGCCCCAGGCCGCTACACGGGTTGGGGCCCTGGGCCGCCATGCTGCGCTGCGCTGCGCGCTGCACGACGGCCTGGATTATAGCTTACTAAGCGCTGGAGCCCTAAACTGCCACGGCGGCCGCTTCCCGCGCTGCGCGCTTGGCGGCGTGGGCCAGGGCGGCTTCGCGCACCCAGGCGCCTTCCTCGTGGGCTTGCACGCGGGCCTGCAGGCGGTCGTGGTTGCAGAGGCCGTTGCCCTTCACTACGCTCCAGAACTCGTCCCAGTCCACTTCGCCGAAGTCGTAGGCCTGGCGAGCTTCGTTCCATTGAGCTTTTTCGTCGGGCACGGTCAGGCCCAGGAACTCGGCCTGGGGCACCATCATGTCCACAAATTTCTGGCGCAACTCGTCGTTGGTAAAGCGCTTGATGCGCCACTTCATGCTCTGCTCGGTGTTGGGCGATTCCGAATCTTTTGGGCCGAACATCATCAGCGTGGGCCACCACCAGCGGTTGAGGGCTTCCTGGGCCATTTCCCGCTGGGCGGGGGCACCGGCGGCCAGCGTTTGCATGATTTCGAAGCCCTGGCGCTGGTGGAAGCTCTCCTCCTTGCACACGCGCACCATGGCCCGGGCGTAGGGCCCGTAGCTGGTGCGGCACAGCGGCACCTGGTTGAGGATGGCGGCGCCGTCCACGAGCCAGCCCACGCAGCCCATGTCGGCCCAGCTCAGGGTGGGGTAGTTGAAGATGCTGCTGTACTTGGCCTTGCCCGAATGCAGGTCGGCCAGCATCTGGTCGCGGCTGGCGCCCAGGGTTTCGGCGGCGCTGTAGAGGTAGAGGCCGTGGCCGGCTTCGTCCTGCACCTTGGCCAGCAAAATGGCCTTGCGCTTGAGGCTGGGGGCCCTAGTAATCCAGTTGCCCTCGGGCAGCATGCCCACGATTTCGGAGTGGGCGTGCTGCGAAATCTGCCGGATCAGGGTTTTGCGGTAGGCGTCGGGCATCCAGTCCTTGGGCTCGATGCGCACGTCGGCGTCGATGCGGGCCTGGAACTGGTCGTCGCGGGAGAGGTCTTTTTCGAGCGTTTCCATGGGCTGATAACGAGGGCTAACAAGCGTTAGTTTGTAAAAGTAACGAAAAAATTCTGGGGCCCCGGGCCGCGGCCGTACCTTAGGCCGCGGCCGCCCCGGGGCCCAATGCCATTTTTTCTCCCGTCCATTATATGTTGCACAAGCTACTCCTTTTCGCGCTGGCCTGGCTGGCGCTGCCCGCTGCGGCCCAGTCCGTGTACTCGGCCACCGACCCGCTGGCCCACACCTTTAGCATTGTGGCCCGCGACGCTAAAACCGGCGAAATGGCCGTGGCCGTGCAAAGCCACTGGTTTTCGGTGGGCACCAGCGTGAGTTGGGCCGAGGCCGGGGTGGGCGTGGTGGCCACCCAGTCGTTCACCAACAAGTCGTTCGGCCTGCGCGGCCTGGCCCTGCTCAAGAGCGGCAAGTCGGCCCAGCAGGCGCTCGACGAGCTGCTGGCCGCCGACGACGCCCGCGACGTGCGCCAGGTCGCCATCCTCGACAACCAGGGCCGCGTGGCCACCCACACCGGCAAAAAGTGCGTGGACATGGCCGGCCACCAGCAGGGCCCCCAGTTCTCGGTGCAGGCCAACATGATGCTGAACAACACGGTGTGGGGCGCCATGGCCCGGGCCTACGAAGCCGGCGCCGCCCTGCCGCTGGCCGAGCGCGTGCTGGGGGCCCTCGACGCGGCCCAGGCCGCCGGGGGCGACGTGCGCGGCCGGCAGTCGGTGGCGCTGCTGGTGGTGCGCGGCACGGCCACCGAGGGCCCCTGGGCCGACCGCCTTGTGGACCTGCGCGTGGACGACGCCGCCCAGCCGCTGCCCGAACTGCGCCGCCTCCTCAAGCTGCACCGCGCCTACGACCACATGAACGCCGGCGACCTGGCCGTGGAGAAAAACGACATGCCGAAAGCCATCCAGGAGTACCAAGCGGCCGAAAAAATGTTCCCCCAGAACCTGGAAATGAAGTATTGGCACGCCATCACGCTGGCCAACAAGCAGCAAGTGCCCGCCGCCCTGGCCCTGCTCAAGCCCATTTTTCAGCAGGAGCCCAACTGGCGCGTGCTCACCGAACGCCTGCCCAAAGTGGGCCTGCTCACGGTGTCAGATGCAGAACTAAAGCAAATTTTGGCGCTGAAATAAGGCCGTAGCGCGGGCTACAAAGTCCGTGCTGAGGCCCGCTACAGTTCCACCGCGTCGTCGCCCAGCACGTCCTGCACGTAGAGCATTTTCACCAAAATCACGCCGATGGCGATGATGGGCGTGGCCAGCGTGAGGCCCAGCAGGCCCGTGAACGAGCCGATGACCAGCTGCCCCACGAAAATGAGCGCCGGCGGCAGCAGAATGAGCCGCTGCTGCACCACCGGCGACACGGCCGCGCTTTCCAGCGTTTGCACGCCCAGGTACAGCGCCAGCACGTAGAGCGCCTCCGTGGGGCCCCCGTGGAAGAAGGCCAGCAGCAGCGCCGGCACCATTGAAATGATGGGCCCGATGTTGGGAATGAACGTGACCAGCCCCGCGAACAGGGCCAGCACCCAGGCCAGCGGCATGCCCAACGCCCACAGCCCCAGCGCCGTGAGCACGCCCACGGCCAGCATCGACACCAGCCGGCCCAGCACCCACTTCACCAGCGTGTCGCTGATTTTGTCGAGCACCTCGTGGGCCCGGGCGCGGCCGGGCTTGGGCACCAGCATCACCAGGCCGGCGCGGTACAGCTTGGGCTGCAAGGCAATGAAGAGCGACAGAAAGACAATGACGTAGGCGTCGGCCAGCACGCTGAAGGTGGTGGAGAAGATGCCCGTGATGCGGCCCATCCAGGCCGAGCCGCCGCCCGTGAGGCGGCCGAAATCGAGGTTTTCGTTGGCCAGCCACTGGCCCCACTCGGTGCCTTTGGCGCGCGCCTGCACTTCGCGCAGGGCCTGCGGCAGCTGTTGTTGCAACTGCTGCACCTGCCCGCCGATGCGCGTCGAAAACAGCCAGCCCGCGCCCACCAGGGCCCCCACCACCAGCAGCGCCACCAGCAGCAGCGCCAGGCCCTGCGGCAGGCGCGTGCGGCGGTGCAGCCACTGGGCCCCGGCCTGTAGCGGCAGGGCAATGAGCAGCGCCGCCAGCACCCGCAAAAACACCCCGAACGCCGTGCCCAGCAGCCCCGTTAAGAACAAGGCAATGAACACGATGCCCACCGCCACGCCCACGCGCCGCGCGTAGCCGGTGAGGGAAGTGGTGGGGGAAGAAGAAGTAGAAAGTTGGTCCATTGCCGGGGCAGATGAAGGGCGCGTGAGGGCCCCGGGCGGGGCCGTGCGCCGGCTACCTTTACGAACAACCGCGCGGCACGGCGAAAACCACCGGCCGCCACCACGGCTTTTTCCCCGTTAAGTCTTCATTATGCGCCAATTGCTTACCCTCGCCCTGTTGTTCTGCTTTGCCGCCGTTGGGGCCCAAACGCCCGCCAAGCCGGCCGACCGGGTGCCGCACCACTTCTTCGTGCTGCCGAACTTCCGCACCGAGGGCGGGGCCGTGCTGCCCCAGGCCCGGGTGGGCTACGGCACCTACGGCCACCTCAACGCCCGGCGCGACAACGCCGTGCTGCTGCCCTCGCACTACATGGCCGGCCACCACGGCTACGAGTGGCTCATCGGCCCCGGCAAGTGCCTGGACACGACCAAGTTGTTCCTGGTCACGACCGAACTGTTCGGCAACGGCAAGTCGTCGTCGCCCAGCAACACGCCCGAGCCGTTTCACGGGCCCCGCTTCCCGGTCATGACCATCCGCGACAACGTGGCGGCGGTGCACGAGTTGCTAACCAAGGAGCTGAAAATAACCCACCTGCGCGCCATCATCGGCTTTTCGATGGGCGCCGAGCAGGCGTTTCAGTGGGCCGTGAGCTACCCCACCTTTGCCGACCGCCTAGTGGCTACCTCGGGCACGGCCAAAAACTACCCCCACGGCGTGGTGCGCCTCGAAGGCCAGATTGCCGCCCTCACCGCCGACGCGGCCTTCCAGAACGGCGACTATAAAACCCCGCCCACCAAGGGCATCGAAGCCTTCGCCGCGGTGTGGACGGGCTGGCTGTTCTCGCAGGAGTGGTGGCGCAAAGAGCTGTGGCGCAGCGACGAGAAGCCCGGCACCACCTTCGAGCAGGTACTCAATAACTACCGCATCCACTTCATCCCCGGGGCAGACGCCAACGACCTCATCGCGCAAATGCGCACCTGGGAATACCACAACGTGGGCACCACCCCCGGCTTCGGCGGCGACGTCGAGAAAGCCCTGCGCAGCATAAAAGCGCCCATCCTCTACATGCCGTCGGAAACGGATTTGTACTTCCCCGTGGGCGACGCGCGCTACGAGGCCGCGTTCATTCCGGGCGTCACGCTGCTGCCCATCCCCTCGCTGTGGGGCCACACCGCCGGCGCCGCCAGCAACCCCGCCGACGCCAAGTTCCTCAACGACAATATCGGCAAGTTCTTGGCCGGCAAGTAGTAAGAATTAGAGCAGTTTGAGTTAATAAAACGGTCATGCGGAACGCAGTGAAGCATCTCTCCCGCAGCAGTAATCTATGATTAGTGGGCGGGAGAGATGCTTCACTGCGTTTCGCATGACCGCCTAAAGCACCTTGTAGCTAACTCAAACAGGCGCTGCTCAGCTGCCCGCTGCGCCGCTTTCCTCTAGCTGCGTTTGCAGGTCCAGCTCGGCCAAATCCAGCTCGCGCTGGAGCTTGCGGATGATTTCGACCTCGGCATGGCCCTGCTTGTGGCGCTGCACGAGCAGGCCGAGCTGGTGCTGCACCACGGCCAAATTGGTGCGCAGCACTTGCTGGTGCCGGCGCTGCCCGGGGCCCGGTCCGGCCGCATCGGGGGCGGCCGCGTCGGTGGCGTTGGCTTGCAGCAAGTCGATTTGTTGCGTGAGGCGCTGCTCCAGCGGGGCTAGCACCTCGGGGGCGGTGCAGGTGGCCAGCGTGTCGTGCAGAAACGCCAGCGAATCGGTGGCCAGCTCCAGGCGCAGGGCCTGCTCGTGGCGGTCGGCGGCGGCCGTTTCCCCGTGCACGCCCAGGCGGCGCACCAGCCACGGCAGCGTGAGGCCCTGCACCAGCAGCGTCACCAGAATGACGGCGAAGGTGAGGAACAGCAGCACGTTGCGCTGCGGGAAGGCGCGGCCGTCGGCCAGCACCAGGGGCAGGGCCAGGGCCGTGGCCAGCGACACCACCCCGCGCATGCCGGCCCACGACGTCACCAGCAGCTCGCGCCAGCCAATGAGCGGCGAGGCCGGGTGGCCGGTCGAGCGGCGGAAAAAGGAGACGAGCGCCGTGACCGGGAAAATCCACACAATGCGGATGCCGATGGCCACGGCGCTGATGAGCAGCCCGTACCCGCACAGCGCGGGCAAGTGGCCCGCCGGCAGGCCGCGCAGTACGGCCGGCAGCTGCAACCCGATGAGGATGAACACGAAGCCGTTCAGCAGGAAGTTGACCACGCGCCAGAAGCTGGCGTTTTGCAGGCGCGTGGGCCCCGAGTACACTTCCGGGGCCCGCCGCGACATCACCAGGCCCATGAACACCACCGCCAGCACCCCCGAGGCCCCCACGTGCTCGGCCAGTAAATACACCAGAAACGGCAGCAGCAACGAAATAACCGTGGCCGTAGTGGCCTCGCGCACATGGGCTTGCAGCCGCGCCGTGAGGTAGCCCGCCGCCACCCCAAGGGCCACGCCGCCGCCGGCCACCAGCACAAACTGCCCGCCCGCCCGCCACGCCACAAACCCGCCGCTGACCACGGCCGCCACGGCGTAGCGGTAGGCAATCAGGGCGGTGGCGTCGTTCACCAAGCCCTCGCCTTCTAGCGTCACGCTCACGCTCTTGGGCAGGCCCAGGCCCTGGGTGGCGCTGCTGGCCGCCACGGCGTCGGGCGGCGACACGATGGCCCCCAGCACGAACGCCAGCGGCCAGCCAAAGCCCGGCAAGAAGTAGTGCGCCACCACGGCCACGGCCACCGTCGTGAACGCCACCAGCCCCACGGCCAGCAGCAGAATGGGCCGGCGGTAATGGTTGAAATCTTGCCAGGTGAGGTTGAAGCCCGCGTAATAGAGCAGCGGCGGCAAAATCAGCAGAAATACCACGTCGGGCTCCAGCTTGATGGGCGGCAGGCCCGGCACGAAGCCCAGCGCCAAGCCCGCCGCTACCAACAGCACCGCCTGCGGCAGCCGGCTCCGCTGAAACAGCACCGACAGGGCCGCGAGCAGGGCCAACAATACCAGAATGGTTTCGAAACTATTCATAACGAGCAGAATGCGGTAAAGCTAATTCGCCACCGCCCAAACCGGGCCCCCGCTGCCCCGCCGCCGCGCTATTGGTCAAAATCCACCGCCACCTGGGCGGCGGTGGGGCGGGCCTGGCAGGTGAGGACGTAGCCGCGGCCGTCGAGGTGCACGCTTACCCGGCTCTTTTGGTCCGTCGGTGCCGGCGGGGCGGCCGGGGCCCTGGGCGGCCTTGGGGGCAGCCTGCGTACGAGCCCCCCTGGCCGATGCCTGCTACCAGGCGGGCCTCAGGGTAGCCTACGCGGAAGCGGGCGGCCGGTTTTGCTCATCCCAGGTGCTGAAACCCAGGTGGGCAAAACCAGCCGCCCGCTACGTGGCTGTGGTTGGAACGCGCTGCCAAGCACTGGCCGGCGTGTGGAGATTGTCGGCCGGCCTTTAGGGCTGGATAATAATCCGTTGGCTTTGGTGCTGCCCATCGGGCAGGCGCAGCGTGAGCTGATAAAGGCCAGCCGCCAGGTTAGGGGCCCGCACCGGCACCAGGTTTGAGCCCGCTTGCAGCGCCACGGCCTGCTGAAGCAGCACGTTGCCCAGCGGGCCGGAGAGGAGCAGCGTGGCCGCCTGTGCTTTCGTGGCGGTGCACGCCAGCGTAAAGGCATTCTGCGCGGGGTTGGGGTAAGTGCTCAGCCCAGACAAGGGGCCCGCCGCTGAGCCGCGCAGTGCGGCATTTGCGAGCTGCGGGGCGCTTGCCAGCTGCGGGGTGCGGCCGTCGGGGCTGAGCACCTCCAGGGCCGAAAGCTTGGCCTGGTCCGCGCCGCCGCTGAGGTAGGGCACGCTCAAATCGATGTTAAGTACGCCGTCGGCCACGGCCACGGTGAAGGTTTCGGTGGTGGCCGCCAGGGGCCCTACTTTCCGCACGATGTCGTAGTTGGTGGCCACTTTTTTCCCTTCCAGGTTGATGTCGAACACGCGCTGGCCGGGCTTGGTCCAGTAGAGCTCGGCGAAGTGCAGTACCACCGTGTAGGGGCCGTTGGCCACGGGCAGCGCGTAGCTGAGCGTACCATTGGTGCTGAAGCGCTCCTGCTGGTAGAGGGCCGGGTCGGGGGTGCCCGCAATGGCTGCGGTGGTGGCAAAAGTGGCGCTGGCGGCCGAAAAATACTGGTCTTCCGCAAACTGCCCGCGCGAGGTGGCTAGGGCCCCGCCGCCCGCCCGCAAGCGGTAGAAGGCGCTGGCCGGCGCCTCGGCTTGGTTCAAGCGCACGCTGACCGTGGCCGAGTTCCCACCTTCCGTAACGATGTCGAGGTCGCCGTCGCCGTCCACATCGCCCAGTACCAAGCTTTGCGCATACACATTGGCAACGTCCTGGTTGCCGCTGAACGCGCCCGCGCCGTCGTTCACGCGCACGTTGGCCGCGCCGCCGCTGGTCGCCACCAGGTCGAGGTCGCCGTCGCCGTCCACGTCGCCCAGGGCCACGTTGCTGGCCCCGCCACCCACGGGCACTTCCCGGCCGCCGGCAAATGCGCCGTGCCCGTTGTTGAGCCGCAAGCTGACCGTGCTGTTGATAATTTGCCCGATGCTGTTGTAGTTGTAGCGGTTGGCCGTCACCAGGTCGAGGTCGCCGTCGCCGTCCACGTCGCCCAGGGCCACGTCGAAGGGGTTGAAGCCTACGGCAACGTCCTGGTCGCCGCTGAACGCGCCCGCGCCGTTGTTCAGGCGCACGCTGGCCGTGGTGCCGCTGGCGGACGTGGTTACGAAGTCGAGGTCGCCGTCGCCGTCCACGTCGCCCAGGGCCACGCTCACGGGCTGGTCGCCGACCAGCACTTGCTGCTCGCCGCTGAACGTACCCGTGCCGTTGTTCAGGCGGATGCTGGCCGAGCTGCCGGTCTGGTTGGCCGTAACGATGTCGAGGTCGCCGTCGCCGTCCACATCGCCCAGCGCCACGTCGAAGGGTTTGAAGCCCACGGAAACTTGCTGGCTGCCCGAAAACGTGCCGCGGCCGTCGTTCAGGCGCACGTTCACGATGCCGCGGCCGGTGTTGGCGGTCACGAGCAAGTCGAGGTCGCCGTCGCCGTCCACGTCGCCCAGGGTCAGGTTGAGGGGGGAGCCCACGACGCTGACGGCGGGGCCGGCGACGAACGTGCCCACGCCGGTGTTGAAGTACACCCTGCTGACCGTTACCAAATCGAGGTCGCCGTCGCCGTCCACGTCGCCCAGGGCCACGCCGCTACTAGATGCATCCACCGCCGGGTCGTAGCCCGCGCGGAACACGCCGGGGCCCACCCCCGCTGCGGTGGTGAACTGGAAAACGTAAGGCGCGGCCGGGTTTTGGTTGTCGCGGGTTTGCACGGCCGGCGTCACGGTGGCAAACACCGTTTCGCCCGGCTTGAAAGCCGTGGCCGGCTGGAACGTCAGGGTGTTGCCGCTCACGGCCCCCGTGCCGGCCTTCAAGCCGCCCGCCTGCTGGCTGAATACCTTGAGGCCGGCCCGGGTGGCGGGCCCGGTGTTGAGCAGCTGGTCGAAGGTGGCGGCCACCGGCGTCGTGCGCGGGGCCCTGAAAGACGCCGGCGCCGGCGCCACGCTGACAATGACCGGGGCCGGCTGGTTCAGGCGCACGCTGGCCGTGTTGCTGGCGAGATTGGCCGTCACCAGGTCGAGGTCGCCGTCGCCGTCCACGTCGCCCAGCGCCACGCCGTTGGGGATGTCCCCGGTGGGAACTTCTTGGCCGCTGGCGAATGTGCCCGTGCCGTCGTTCAGGCGCACACTCGCCCCCCCGCCGCCGCCGCCGCTGCCAAAGTAAGTGGCCACCAGGTCGAGGTCGCCGTCGCCGTCCACGTCGCCCAGCGCGAGGCCATTGGGGTAGCTGCCGATGCTCACCTGCCGGTTGCCGCTGAAGGTGCCGTGGCCGTCGTTCAGGCGCACGTCCGCGGAGCCCTTCTCGTTGTAGGCCGTTGCGAGCAAGTCGAGGTCGCCGTCGCCGTCCACGTCGCCCAGCGCAATGCCCTCGGTGCTATCGTCCACCGGCACATCCTGGCCGCCGGCAAACACGCCGCGGCCGTTGTTCAGGCGCACGCTGGCGGTGCTGCCCAGGGCGCTCGACGTAGCAAAGTCCAGGTCGCCGTCGCCGTCCACATCGCCCACGGCAATGGCCGTGGGGCCCTGGCCAACAAAAACTTCTTGATTGCCGCTGAAAAAGCCCCGGCCGTTATTCTGGCGGATGCTCACCCGGCCGCCGTACTCAGTCACGAGCAGGTCGAGGTCGCCGTCGCCGTCCACGTCGGCCAACGCTGGGGCTACGGGCTGGTCGTTGCTGGCGAGGACCACATCCTGGCCGCCGCTGAACACGCCGGCCCCGTTGTTCAGGCGCACACTCGCAATGCCGCCGTTGTTGGCCGTCACCAAATCGAGGTCGCCGTCGCCGTCTACATCGCCCAGGGCGAGGCCTTGGTTCTGCCCGTAAACGGGCACTTCCCGGCCCCCGCCAAAACCGCCAATGCCGTTGTTCAGGCGGATGCTCACCGTGGCGCTGCTGCCGTTGGCCACCACTAGGTCCCGGTCGCCGTCGCCGTCCACGTCGCCCAGGGCGGCGGCTACGGGGGTGTTGCCCACCGGCACTTCCGAGCCGCCCCGGAAGCGGCCCGTACCAGCACCGGCGGCCGGGGCCGCCTGGCCCTGCGTGCGGGCCCCCGGCCCGGCCAGGGCAAAAGTGGTAAGCGCCGTTTCCCCAGGTTTGAATGCCGTGGCCGAGTGCGGCGTGCGCCGCGCAACGACCGGCCGCAGAAGGTGTTGGGCGGGGCCAGGCGTTTGGGCCCCGGCCGCGCCGGCCCACAGCCCCACACCCACTAAGGCCGCGCACAATGCGCGGGGAAATTTCGAGCGGGCCTCGGCCTGGTGGCCAGTGCGCGTAAAAATTGTTGTCATAAGCAAGGGTTGAAAAGGAAAGGGAGGAAGAAGCGAACGGGCAACGACCGTTGATGGAGCCGCTAGGTATCAGCTGCGGAGTAGGTTTCAAAAATAATCACGAGCTAACCGAATGTATAGATAAAGCAAAATAAAATAGTAGTTAAGTATAATATGTTGGCGACGGAACGGCTGCCGGGCCCTGGCCCGGGGGAGTTGGGGGGCCTATGTAGCGCCTTCTGGTGAGCCCGCCAAGTGCCCGAGAAGCGGCCCACGGGGTGGGTGCCAGCAGTGCCGAAGCAGTTTCCGGAAGTCGGTGGGGCTTTTTTGCCGGGCCCCCGGTTGGGCAGGGCTGGAAGCTGGGGGCCCTGCGCGGAATTCCCCGCCGCTTCGGGCCGCTTAGCCCCCATAACAGGGCCCCGCAAGGAGCGTTAGCCCATCTGCGAAGCCAGTAGGATGGTTTGCAAGGGGTAGGAGCTAGGCTTGCAGCCGCCCGTTGCGGCGCGGCCCCGGTGGTTTGGCGCGAATATCCAGGCCGGGGCAAGTCCGGCTCCTAAAGCCGCTGGCTCCGAGGCCGCGCTAAATGCTCGTTTTCGGCGGTCGCGCAACGGCACGGCGAGGAGCTGGGGGCCGGGCTGGGCCGGGCCAGTGTACGCTATGCCAGTAACGCGGCAGTAGATATTGCTACTGGTCAAAATCCACCGCCACCTGGGCGGCGGTGGGGCGGGCCTGGCAGGTGAGGACGTAGCCGCGGGCTATTTCATCTTCTGATAGCGAGTAGTTCACATCCATTGCCGCGGTGCCCTCGGTGAGGCGGGCGCGGCAGGTGCTGCACATGCCGTTTTTGCAGGAGTAGGGCGCGTCGGCCCCGGCGGCCAGGGCGGCGTCGAGGATGGTGTCGCCGTAGTACGACATGTCGAGGCGGTAGGCGCGGCCGTCGAGGTGCACGCTTACCTGGCTCTTTTGGTCGTCGGTGCCGGCGGGGCGGCCGGGGCCCTGGGCGGCCTTGGGGGCCCCGGTGGCAAAGAGCTCGAAGTGGACTTTTTCCGGGGCCACGCCGGCGGTAGCCAGGGCTTCCCGCACGCCCGTAATCATCTCCTCGGGCCCGCAGATAAAGCACTCGTCGATGCGGCCCGCGGGCACAATTTTCTGGAGAAACTGCGCGGTTTTTTCGCGGTCGATGCGGCCGAACAGCAGGTCGGCGTCGCCCTGCTCGCGGCTCAGCACGTGGTACACGCTCAGGCGGTTCAGGAATTTATTCTTCAGCGCCTCAATGCCTTCCTTGAAGATGATGGCGTTGCGGCCGCGGTTGCCGTACACCAAATATACCTGGCTGTGGGGCTCGGTGAGGAGCACGGTTTTGGCGATGGAAAACACGGGCGTGATGCCGCTGCCCGCCGCGAAGAGCACGTACAGCTTGGCATTTTCGGGGTGCAGGGCGGGCGGCGTGAAGCGGCCCTGCGGCGGCATCACGTCGAGCCGGTCGCCGGGGCGCAGGCCGTCGCCGCCCACCACCAGGCTCGAAAACCGGCCGCCCGGCACCTGCTTGATGGCCACGCGCCACTCGTCGTCCAGGGGGCTGCTGCAGAGTGAGTAGGAGCGGCGCAGCTCCTCGCCCTGGTGGGTGCGGCGCAGCGTGAGGTACTGGCCCGGCACGTAGCGGAAGGCTTCGCGCAGCTCGGCGGGCACGTCGAAGGATACGCTCACGCAGTCGGGCGTTTCGCGGGTAATGCTTTTGACGGCGAGGGAATGGAAGCGGCTCATGGGTGGGAAGGAGGCCAAAAAAAGAACGGGCAAACAACAACGGGCCCTGCCGGGCGGCCGGCGGCGCGGGGCCCCTGGGGCGGGCGGCGGCGCGGCGCCCGGTGGCCGCCGCGCCGCCCGCGCCTGCTACTTTCGCGCCGGGCGCCGCTGGCCGCGCCGCGCCGCCAGTGGCTGCCCGGGCGGGCCCGGCCGCCCGGCCGGCCCCCAAAGGTACCGCGGGGCCCCGCTGCCGCCGCCCGGGCCCCGCCAAACGCCCGCCGCCGCACGGCCGGGCCAGCGGCGTACCCCGCCCAGGGCCCCCTTATTCGCATTTCCAAGCCCATGCCGCTCCTCGAAAAACTGTTCCGCCTGCGTGCTCACGACGCCACGGTGCGCACCGAAGTGGCAGCCGGCGCCACCACCTACCTCACGATGGCCTACATCGTGTTTGTGGTGCCGGCCACGCTCAGCGCCGCCGGCCTCGACAAGCCCGCCCTGATTGCCGCCACGTGCCTGGTCACGGCCTTCTCCACGGCCCTCATGGGCCTCGGGGCCAACGTGCCGATAGCGGTGGCCCCGGGCCTGGGCCTGACGGCCTTTTTCAGCTACACCCTCGTGCTCACCAACGGCGTGCCGTGGCCAGTGGCGCTGGGCATTGGGTTTTGGGCGGGCGTATTGTTCTTGTTTCTGAGCCTGATAGGGGCCCGGGAGAAAATGGTGGCCGCCATTCCGCCAGCCATTGTGGCGGCCATTCCGGTGGGCATCGGGGCGTTGTTGCTGCTGATTGGGTTGCGCAACATGGGGCTGGTGGTGGCCAACCCGGCCACGCTGGTGGCGCTGGGCAAGTTCACGCCGCCGGTGGTCGTCAGCGTGGCGGGGCTGTTTGGCACGCTGGCGCTGCACATCCGGCGGGTGCCGGGGGCCATCTTGCTGGGCATTGTGGGCACTACGCTGGCGGCGGCGGCGGCCGGGCTGGTAGCGGCCCCGGCGGCGGTGTTTTCCAGCAGTATCAGCCTGGCGCCAGTGGCGTTCCGGCTCGATGTTTTAGGGGCCCTGCGCTGGAATTTGGTGGGCCCCATCTTCGCCCTGTTCTACGTCAGCCTTTTCGATTCGCTGGGTACGCTGGTGGCCTGCGCGGGCGCGGCCGGCCTGGGGCAGCCCGACGGCAAAATCCGGGGCCTGAACCGGATGCTGAACCTCGACGCGGTGGCCGCCATGGCCAGCAGCCTGCTCGGCACCTCGCCCAGCACGGCCTACATCGAGTCGGCCACGGGCATTGCGGCGGGGGGACGCACGGGCCTCACGGCGGTGGTCACGGCGGCTCTGTTTGTAGGGTCACTGGCCGTTATTCCGCTCATCGGCGTGGTGCCGGCCTACGCCACGGCCCCCGCCCTGGTGCTGGTGGGCCTGCTGATGGTGGGCGAAATCCGCCACCTCGCCTTCGACAAGTTCGAGGAGCTGGTGCCGGCGCTGCTCACCGTTTTCCTGATGCCGTTCAGCTTTTCCATCGCCACGGGCCTGGCCTGCGGGCTGCTGGCCTGGGGCGCGCTGCGGGTGCTGCTGGGCCGCTGGCGCGACATCAGCCCGGTGCTGGGCCTCATCCTGGTGCTCTCGCTGGTGAGCCTGCTGCTTTAGCCGGCCCGCGGGGCCCCGGGGCGGGCCGCTCAAACGGAGAGCGTTACGCAACCGGGTTCGGCAGCACCGGGAGTGGCTGGGGCCCCGCCACGCCGACGAACCAGCGCGCAGCTGCCCGGTGGAGGTCGTCGCTGTTGGGGGCGTGGTCCGTTGCCCAGGCAACAACCCCATCCGGGCGAACCAGGGCGGCGCTTAAGTTCAATTGATCCGTGGCCCGGCCCGGCAGGTACTTGATTGGGTAGGCACTCGCCACCCTTGCAAGGGCAGCATTGTCGCCGAAATCTAGCAGCAGGCCGCGGCCGTTGCGCATGAGCTCGCCCAGGGTCGTCCCGTCCTCAAACGCAAAGTTGGGCGCGCTCCGGCCCACCAGCGGGTGGTCGCTGCCAAGGTCGTAGCGCGTGGAAACGCCCCACACACGACCGGCAAAATGGGTGGCCCCGTCGCGCGTGGCCATCAGGTCGCGGACGATGGCTTGCAGCGCGCGGGCGGCGGGGTCGGGCTTCATGAGGGCCACCTGGGCGCGCGACCAATCCAGGACTTGGGCCCCCAGGGGGTGGCGCTCGGCGTGGTAGCTGTCCAGCAAGCCTGCGGGTGCTTGCCCGCGGACGGTGGCGGCGAGCTTCCAGCCCAGGTTCAGGGCGTCGCCCAAGCCCAGGTTGAGGCCCTGGCCGCCGAGCGGCGAATGGATGTGCGCGGCATCGCCGGCCAGCAGCACCCGGCCGTGGCGGTAGGCGGTGGCCTGCCGGGCCCGGTCGGTCCAGGTGGTGGCGAGGTGCAGCGCGCTAACGGTGACGTCGGTCTCCGAGACGCGGCGGAGCACCGCCTGCACGTGTTCGCGCGTGGCCGGCTGCCCGGAATTATGGAAGGCCCCGCCGTCAAAATCCTGCACCACCACGTAGCCGGGCTGCGACTGCAGGTACATCCCGGTGGCGGTCAGGTTGCGGCCGGGGCGGAGCTGCTCCGCCCCGGTCAGGTCAAGGTGGGCGGTGTAGCCGGTGAATTCGGGTTCCGTGCCGGCAAAGTCGAACCCGCCGGCTTTGCGCACCGCGCTGCGGGCGCCGTCGCACCCCACCAGCCACTGGCCCTGCCACGCGCGGCCCTCGGTGTGCACCGTCACCCCATCCGCCGTTTGCTGAACCGCCGCGATGGTCTGCCCGCGCTCGATGACGGCCCCCAGGGCTTCGGCGCGGCGGACCAGCGCGGCTTCCAGCTCCTCCAGCTCGGTCATTAAGCTGGTGGCGGTTGAGCTGGGCAGGCGGTAGGGCCACCGGGACGCGTCAACGTCGCCCTCGTGAAACGGGATGCCCGCAAAGTGCCCCACCTGGCGCTGGGCCCCTTGCACGGCATTTTGGTGTGGGTTCTTCAGCCGTTTGTGCAGCGCCAGCTCCTGGAGCAAGCCCCGGCGGTCCAGCGCCTCCACCGAAGGGGCGTTGAGGCCCCGGACCCCAAACGGCGGCCGCTTCAGGGGCGAGTGCGGCTGCGCTGCCTTTTCCAGGAGCAGGACGGAGCAGCCGGCCAGGGCCAGCTCGCCGGCCAGGAAGAGCCCTACCGGCCCGGCCCCGGCAATAATAACGTCGAAATTAGAAGTGTTTTGGGCGGACTTTGCGCTTGCAGGAGTGGTTTTCATGCCGCAAAATTCCGGCCGGCGCCCGCCCTAGGCTTGTACAAACGCGACAAAATCGGGCCCCGCTACCGGCCGGCCGCGCCGGGCTTTTCGGGCGAAGGCCGCGGGCGTTGTGCCGCTGTAGCGCTTAAATTCCCGGCTCAAGTGGGCCTGGTCGGCGTAGCCCAGCTCCTGCGCCAGGCCGGCCAGGTTGGTCCCGGGGTGCTGCCACAAGTGGTTGCGCACCTGCTCGAAGCGCATCAGCGAGGACACGTCTTTCACCGTGTGGCCCGCCGCCTGCTTGAACTGCCGCTCCAGCGTGCGCACCGTGGCGTGCGCCGCGGCCGCCACCTGGCTGACCGGCAGGGTGCCGGCGGCGGCTTGCATCGCCCCGCCTGCTTTGCCCAGCAGGCCGCCACTGGCCCGCCGCGGCTGGGCCGATAGGAAATATTGGGCGGCCTCCGCCAGGGCCCCCGCTACGTTGCCCGCCCGCAGCCACTGGGCCAGCGGGGCTTGCAGCTGGGCGATGGGGTGGGCCAGGGTGCGCACGCCGTCCTTGCCGGGCGGCAGGCCGAGCAAATCGAACACCGTCCAGGGGAAGCACCGAATGCCGATGATTTCCAGCCGGTTTTGCGCTTGGAAAAGCGCCGGCTGGTTGAGCAGCCCCACCAGGAACGGGGAGGGCAGGGGCTGCCAGCCGTCCGCGGTGGCAATGCTGCAAGCACTGCCGAAGTAAAAAATGATTTCCGCGTAGCCGTCTGGCACCACCTCAAAGCTCGCCGGGAGTGCGCCCAAGTCGCGGCTGGTGTACCAAACGCACTTGACGGCGTCCCGTAGCGCGGCCGGCGGTGCTACTTCTTGGTGGTGCATGCGGAAAGGTAGGCCCGGCTAAGCCCGTGGCCTGCTGGCTGGGGCCCTAATTATTTGCGCTCCAAGCCGTGGAGGAGCACCGTGATGATGTTGGCTTCCAACTCTTCGGCCGACAGCTCGCGGCCCGGGCGGTACCACAGCTCGATCCAGCGCACAGCGGAGAGGATGGTGAACAGGGCCACCGACACGTTCACGGGCTGGAACTCGCCGGCCGCAATGCCGGCCTCGATGAGGGCGGCGAAGCCCTTCTCGTAGGTTTTGCGGGCCTGCTTGAACTCGCCCAGCTTGGGCTCGGGCAGGTACTTCCAGTCGTGGTTGGCCACCGACACGGCCGGGCCGTCCTCCACCATCAACCGGATGTGCAGCCGAATCAGGGCCTTGATTTTGTCGCCATAGCTGGCGGCGGTGGCCGAAATTTCGCCCAGTTGCGAGATGTACAAATCGGAAATGCGGAAGCAGATGCTCGCCAGAATTTCGTCCTTGGCCTTGATGTGGTTGTACATGCTGGCCGCCTCCATGCCTACCTGCCCGGCCAGGTCGCGCATCGACGTGCCGCTGTAGCCCCGGTCTTTGAAGAGCTTGGCGGCCTCGGCCAGGATGAGCTGGCGCTTCGATATTTTTTCGGGTTTCAGCATGGCGCGGCGGGGCCCCGGGCAAGGCAGCGGGGGCCCGGGCGGGCGGTAAAGTTAGCCAAAACTAACTAATGTTTGTTATCCAAACGCCGCCTAATCAAAGATAATCGTCTTGTTGCGGTGCACAAACACCCGCTCGTCGAGCACCAGTTCCAGGGCCCGGGCCAGCACAATTTTCTCCACGTCGCGGCCGGCCTGGGCCATTTCGCGGGCGCTGCGGGTGTGGTCGGTGGGGATAACGCGCTGGGCGATGATGGGGCCCTCGTCGAGCTGCTCGTTCACGAAGTGGGCCGTGGCGCCGATGATTTTCACGCCCCGCGCGTGGGCCTGGGCGTAGGGGCTGGCCCCCACGAAGGCCGGCAAAAACGAGTGGTGGATGTTGACCAGCCGGTTGGCGTAGGGCGCCACAAACTCGGGCGAGAGGATGCGCATGTACTTGGCCAGCACCACCCAATCGGGGCGGTAGCCGGCCAGCACGGCCAGCACCTCGGCCTCGTGCGCTTCGCGGCTGCGCTCCGCGTGCGGCAGGTAGTGGAAGGGCACGCCGAACTGGCGCGTGAGGGGCCCCAGCACTTCGTGGTTGCCGATGACGGCCCGGATGTTGGCGTTCAGCTCGCCAAAGGCGTGGCGCACCAGCAGCTCGCTCAGGCAGTGGTGCTCTTTGGTGACGAGCAGCACCACGTCCTGGGGGCGGTTGTCGCTCAGGCGCACGGTGGCCGCGGCGGGCAGGGCCCCCGCCAGGGCCGCGCCCAGGGCCCCGGCGTCGAAGGCGCCGGCAAACTCGGTGCGCATGAAAAACACGTTGCCCGCGGGCTCCACGAACTCGTCGTTGCGCAAGATGTTGAGCCCGTGAGCGAAGAGCACGGCGGTGATTTTGTAGATCAGCCCGGGCTCGTCGGGCGATTGGATGAGCAGCAGGTGCGGCATGGGGCGGGGGCGAAGCGGGGGCCGGGGCGGTGGTTTCTTTGCGGGGCCCCGGCCGGGTTGGCCGGGCGTTTTCCCCTCGCAAGATGACCGCCATTCAGGAAGTTGAACAGCTCGAACGCCAGCGCTTCGCCGCGCAAATATCCAAGGATTACGCCGTGCTGGAAAAAATATTCGCCGACGACCTCGTGTACACCCACGCCAACGGCCACCAAGACACCAAGGCGAGCTACCTCGCCAGCATCCGCGCCGGCCAAAGCCGCTACGACCAGGTGGACATTGAGGCCCTGAGCGTCCGCTCCTACAACGACGACCGCACGGCCCTCGTGAACGGCACCGTGCGCATCGACCTGGGCCCCGGCCCCGACGGCCAGCCCCTCACCACGCACATCAAGTACGCCGTGGCCTACATCAAAAACCCCACCGGCTGGCAGCTTGTGCTCTGGCACGCCCAAAAACAAGCTTCCTAGGATTAGTTGATACTTAGTAGGTAAAAGTTAGGCCGTCATGCAGCGCGCAGCGAAGCATGACGGCCTGCTTATTATCTGGTAGCCAGATTATTATTTAACAACCTGGGGCCCCAAACCCAGCGGCTAGCAACTGGCAACCAAAACCCTACCCCCGGCGCACGCCGCCGCTGCCGCTGGTGTGGCTCGTGACTTTGGGGTTGCCGGTCACGTACACGTCGCCCGAGCCGCTGATGCGGGCTTCGAGCGTCTCGGTGGCCTGCACGCGGCAGCTGCCCGAGCCGCTGATGCGCGCATCGCAGGTGGCCGACTGCAAGTCGAGGGCCGCCACGGAGCCCGAGCCGCTGATGGCTACTTCGTGGCGCGGGCAGCGGCCGCCGCCCACCTTGATGCTGCCCGAGCTCGACAGGTTCGAGTGCAGCTCGGTAGCTTGCAACTGGCCGATGCCCACGTGCCCCGAGCTGCTCACCGCCGCCCGCACGTTGGTGGCCTGCACCTGCGCCACCTCCACCGAGCCGGAGCTGCTCACGCTTAGGTTCAGGTTTTCGGCCCGCACGCTGGGGGCCCTGAGTGAGCCGGAGCCGCTCACGCCCAGCGCGTTGATGGTGGGCATGGTGATGCGCACGGTCATGTTGCCCAGGTTGCGGTGGCTGCGCAGAAACTCCCGCCAGTCGGCGCCCGATTTGGTGTCGATGACGAGGCGGTCGCCGTCCACGGTGGTGCGCAGCTGGGCCAGGTCGTCGGGCGCGCCTTCCACCACCACTTGCTGCGGGCTGCCCTGCCGCACCTCCACGGCCACCGAGGTAGCCAGGTTCACCTTCGTGAAGGCGGGCAGGTTACGCACCTCCTGGGCGGTGGGCGCGGGGGTGGCGGTGGGGGCCGTGGGCGGCACGGCGGCCACGGTGGTGCCCAGCACCAAGGCCGGCAGTAACAGTCGGAAGACTTTCATAAACAGTAAGTAAGGGAGGTGAAAGAAGTAGGAAAACAGAGCGGGCGGGCCCGGTCGGTGGGCCGAAGCTACCCGCGCCGAACCGCGGCCGGTAGTTTATTATCCCAACGCCCGATTTTGCGGGAGCAACCCGCCCGCCGCGGGTACCGGGCCCGGGGCCCCGATGTTACAGCCAATTTGGGGCGGTTGGGATAATATTTTTTAAAGCCGTGGGCCGGCCGAGCACCTTCGCCCCGTCAACCACCCATTTGCCCGCTTTATGCCACGTTTTCCGCGCCCCGCCGCCACCGCTCGCCCCGCCCGGGGGCCCTACCTAGTCGTGCTCCTGCTTATGCTGCTGGCCTGGGGCCCCGCCCGCGCCCAGGACAGCACCCTCACGCGCCTCATCCGGCAGCACCAATTTCCGATGGTGGCCGCCGGGGCCCAGTTTTCGGGCGCGGGCTGGGACAAGTTGCAGCAGAGCATCCAAAAAAGTCAGTTCGTACTCATCGGCGAGGGCCACGGCATGGCCCAGATTCCGGGCTTCACGGCGGCCGTGGCGCAGGTGCTTCAGCCGGCGGTATTCGCGGCCGAAATCGACCCTTACGTGGCCCAGGACCTCACGGCGCTGGCCGCGCAGCCCGGCCTGCCCACGGCCTACAGCCAGCGGTACCCCCAGGCGCTGTGCTTTTATAATTGGGCCGAGGAATTTGAGCTGATTCGGACGCTGCGGGCCCAGCGCGTGCAGGTGCTGGGGCTCGACCAGGTGTTCATTGCCACCGCCGGCCGCTTCTACGCCCGGCTGGCCGAACGGGCCAAGGGCAAGCCGGCCAAAGCCTATTTGCAGCAGCAGGCTGCCAAGTACCAGGCCCAGGGCCAGGCGTTTGAGCGCGCCGGTAAGGACGATTTCAGCATGGCCGAGCAGCGGCAAAGCGCCCTCGACAGCCTGGTGAACATCACCCGGCAAGAGGGCCCCGACGTGCGGCAAATGGTGCAGGACTACGCGGCCAGCTACGCCATTTACCAGGGCCAGATCAAAGGCACCGGCGGCCATCAGGAGCGCCTGAACCTGATGCGCCGCAACCTGCTGCGCTACGCCCGCGGGACCCAGGGCCCCGCGGGGCAGCCGCTGCCCAAAATGCTGTTCAAGTTCGGGGCCAACCACCTGGCGCGGGGCCTCAGCCTGGCCTCGTTCGGCGAGTTCTACGACCTTGGCAACCTGGCCCAGGACCTGGCCGAGGCGCAGGACCAAAAATCGCTGCACCTGCTGGTGATGGGCAAGCAGGGCACCGCCGCCAGCAGCCTGAGCCCCCGCTCCCCCGAAAAGCCCCGCGCCTACACCGTCGCCGATGAGCCCTCGCTAAAGCTATTCTTCGACCAAACCGCCGGCCCCGCCTGGAACTTGGTGGACCTGCGCCCCGCCCGCCGGGCCCTCAGCGCGGGCAAGCTGGTGGTGGGCCAGGCCGTGCAGCGCGTGCTGCTGGGCTACGATTACCTTGTGGTCATCCCCGAAACCACCGCCAGCCACCCGTACTAGGGCCCTGGCCGGCGGGCCCAAGGCGGCCGGGGCCAAACAATTCGCGCGTTTTGGGCGTCTTACTGCTTCCATTTCACGCAACATCACCATGCCCGAAGCATCAAAAAATTGGTTTATCACTGGCGCCTCCACCGGGTTGGGCGAGGCCCTGGCCACGTATTTAATTGAAAAAGGCGACCGGGTAGCGGCCACGTTCCGCCAGCCCGCGCAAGCCGACGAATTCACAAACAAAGCCCCCGGCCAGGCCCTGGGCGTGCTGGTTGACGTCACCGACGCCGCGCAAATCACCGCCGCCGTGCAGCAGGCCGTCAATGCCTTTGGGCGCCTCGACGTGCTGGTGAACAACGCCGGCTACGGCTCGCTGGGCAGCATCGAGGAAATATCGGAGGAAGAAACCCAGCGCCAGTTCGACGTGAACGTGTTTGGGCCCCTGCGCCTGGTGCGCGCCGTGCTGCCGCACCTGCGGGCCCAAAAGTCGGGCAACATCCTCAACATCACCTCCGTGGGTGGGCTGATGGGGATGGCCCACGCCGGCCTGTACAACGGCTCGAAGTTCGCCCTTGAAGGCCTGGGCGAGTCGCTGGCCGCGCAGCTGGGGCCCCTGGGCATCCACGTCACCAACGTGGAGCCGGGCCCGTTCCGCACCAACTGGGCCGGCGCGTCGGCCACCTATACCGACACGCAAATTGCTGACTACCAAGCCACCGTGGGCGAGGGCCTGAAAGCCTCGCTGGGCCGCGACGGCAACCAGGCCGGCGACCCCGTGAAGGCCGCCGCGGCCATGTACCAGCTCGTGCGCCTGCCCAACCCGCCGGTGCACCTGCTGCTGGGCGCCTTTGCCTACAAGCTGGCCCGCCAGAAATTCCAGGGCCTCCTGCAGGAAATTGACGACTTCGCCTACCTCGGTGAGCCGACGGATTTTTAGGGCCCCAGGCATAAGTTTAGCCGCTGCTTAGCAACTTCACCGTTGCCGGGCAGCGGCTTTTTTGGTGGCGTCTGCTAGAGCCATAAGTGCCACGCGGCCATCGCTGCAAGGTATTGGTTTTCAATGAAAAAGGATGTTTTTTGGTGTGCCATTGATTGGCGTTGCCCAGCCTTTTGGTTGGCCCTGGATTACCGCAGTGCTAAGTAATTGTGCCCGTGGCGCCGGTGCGTCCGGCGGGTTCTACTTTTGCCCCAGTCCACCCTGGAAAGGTCCGGGTTGCTGGACGCCTTACCCATTCCGTACGTTTTGAAGAAGCAAAGAAGTATTGCCCTTGGGCTGTGGCTGCTCGGCCTGTCGCGGCTCGGGTTCGGCCAAGCAGGCCCGGCCAGTCCGTGGGTTTCCGACGCGCTGCCCCGGCTGGCGCCGCCCGCCAGCCTCACACAGGGCGTTTGGCTCAAGGGCGATTTGCACGTGCACTCGCGCCACAGCACGGAATCAACCAATAACTCCGTGGGCAAGATCCTCGCCTTTTCGCAAAGCGTGGGCATGGATTACCTGGCCATTACGGACCACGACAACCACGTGGACGGGGACGTGGCCCACCACACTTGGGCCGATCCGGAGTTCACGTCCCCGTCGGTGCTGCTGCTCTACGCGGCGGAGTGGACCACCACCCGCGGCCACGGCAACGCGTTTTCGGCCCAGCCCTATGACCACCGGCGCCTCTACCAAGTGCGCGACCAGCGCGACGTGGTGGTCGGCGCCGTTAAGCGGCAGCTCGGCGTGCACCTCTCGGCCAACCACCCGAGCGGCAAGGACCATTTCGGCTACTCTTACGACATGCTAGAGTCGCTGGAGGTCTGGAATTCAGTGATTTGGGCTAAGAATGCCAACGCGCTGATGATCTGGGACGACATGCTCTCGTCGGGGCGCAAGCTGACGGGGCGCGGGGGCAGCGACGCCCACCATGGCCGGCCCGACACGCCGGCCCAGGCCACGGCCAACAGCGTGCAGGCCACGGCCAACTACGTGGGCACCCCCACCACGTGGGTGTTTGCCACGGCCCGCACCACGCAGGCCGTGGTGGACGCGCTGACCAACGGGCGGGTGTCCGTCAGCGCCAACCCCTTCGCCCCGCGCGTGGAGCTGTCCGCGGACCTCAACCAGGACGGCCGGCTCGACATGATGATGGGCGATAACGTGGCGGCTACGGGCCGGCCCGTGCGGTTCCGGGTGCAGCTGGCGGGCAAAATGGCGCCCGACGCCACCTACCGCGTGGCAGTGATAAAGAACGGCGGCGCGTTCGACACGCTGCAGCTCAGCGGCCGGCACCCGGTCGGGGAGTTCACCGATACCCCCGCCGCCACGGGCCGCACCTACTACCGCGTGCAGGTTGAGGGCCCCGCCACGCCCTACCCGCAAGTGCCGGAGTCGATGGCGCTGAGCAGCCCCATGGTGGGCCTCTCGAACCCACTCTACTTCAACTTCGACCCGAACTTCTAGGCCATAACTGGCGGCTCCCCGAGGCCTCAGGGGCGCCGCCCGGCCCTGGTACCGGGGCCCGGTGTCGGCTTGTTAGAGCTTCTCTTCCAGCCATAAATACCCCGCGGCGAGCAGGAACAAACCGAAAAACCAGCCCGCCGGCCAGGGTTCCTGCACCGCGTCGGCCGCGGCCAGCGCCGCGCCAGGGGCGGCCGTCGCGCGCTGCGCGGCGGCCAGCCGGCGCTGCTGGGCCTCGGGTCCCTGCCAGTCGCCGGGCTCGAAAACGTAGAAGGAAAAACTGGCTTTGCCGGGGCCCTGAACCTGGTGCCAGCCGGCCGCGGCGGGCCAAAACACGGCGGTGCTCCACTCGGGCAGGCGCGGGTCTTGGCGGAGCGGCAGGGCCACGGCGGGGCCCCCGGCCAGGGCCCGCACGGTGGGCGGTGTGCCTGGGAAGGTGCCCGCGGCCAGCTGCAACCCCGTGGCATTCTGCGTCTTGGGCCAAGCCGTGGCCACGCGCCAGGTAGCGGCGGCCGGCGCGGCGGGTGTGGCCGCGGCCAGCAGCCGGTTCCAAAACGAAGCGTACCCAGCGTCCTGCCCAGCCAGGGCCCAACGGAAGGTTTCGGGCACCACCGACACCACCACCGCACCCAGCCCGAAGCGGCGCTTGGCGGCCACCAGCGCCGCGCTGGGGCCCTGCACCAGCGGTTGCAGCGTGGCGCCGGGGCGCAGCGTGGCGGGCAGTGGGGCGCGCACGGCCGCGGGGGCGTCGGGCCAGGCCAGTAGCTGGGGCGCCACGGCCGCGGGGCGCGGCACCACGGCAAAATCGGCCCGCGCCGGGGTGGCGGCGGGCAGCGGCGCGGCGTCGGCCAGCAGCACCAGGCCCAGGCGGCCGGCTTGCAGGGCCCCGCGCAGGGCCTGGTTTTCGGCCGCGGAGAGGCTAGCGAGCGACGCCACATCGGCCACCACCACGGCGTAGCGGGCCAGCAGGGCGGGCGTGAGGCGACCCAAATCCTGGGCGGGCTGGTTGAGGAATTCGGTTTGCGTCAGGCCCCGGCTAACGCCCGTGCGCACGGCCACGGCCCGCGGCTGCCCGGCGAGGTGGTTCTTCAAAAACTTGAATTCAAATGATGGCGCGGCGCTCAGTAGCAGCACCGGCGGGCGGGGCGCGGCGGTCACTTCCAGCGGCACCGGCTCGGCCCGCACGGCTTGGCCAGCTTGGCGCAGCACCAGCTGGTAGCGCGCCAGCCCGGCCGCCTTGGGCCGGTAGCGCAGCCGAAACGGTCCGCCGCCGGCCGGCACCCGCACCGAGTCGCGCCCGGCGCCGTCGGCGCGCAGGCTTGCCCAGGCCGGGGCCCCGGCGGCCCCGGCGGCGGTGCCTTCCACCAGCAGCGGCTCGCCCAGCTGCACGCGCCGCGGCCAGGTAGCCGTGGCAAACCCCGCAAAGGCGGGCGCGGCGTGCACTTGCACCGCCAGGGCCCCCAGCTGCGGCAGCGCGGCGGCGGGCAGGCCCTCGCCCAGCACGTGCACGCGGCGCAGGGCCGGGCGCTGCTCGGCCAGGGCCAGCAGGCTGCCCAGCGGCCGGGCGCCCGCCGGGCCCGGGGCCCCGGCGTAGCGCCACACGGGCGTGCCCGCCCCGAGCCAGCGCCGCAGCTGGGCCAGGGTATCGGGCTGGTAGCCAGGCGTCAGCACGATGGCTTCGGCGCGGGCGGCGGGCACGGCGCGCTGGGGCGGGTAGGCCGTGAGCCACAGGGCGGCCGCCGCCAGGGCCCCGGCCAGCGCCCGCAACCCGCGCTGGCGGCGGCTGGGCCGGCGCCAAGCGGCCGCCACCAGCCCAAGGCCCAGCAGCAGGCACGCGCCGGCCAGGCCGTACTGAATCAAAATCGGGGAAGGAATGGCCAAGCAATCAACGGCTTAAATTCTGGAAATAGCGTCGCGCCAACCGGTCGGGGGCGGGCGGGGCCGCGTCGGCGGGCGGTGGCGGGGGCAGCAGGTCGGTGAGGGCGCGGGCCACCGTGCTGCGGCAGTCGGGGCAGGGCGGGCGGGCGGCGCGCACGTCGCTTAGCAAGCGGCGCAAGTCGCGCAGGGCCCCCAAGTAGGCTCCCGGCCGCTGCACGGCGGCCTGGGCCAGGGCGGCGCCGGCGGGCTCCAGCAGGCGGGCGTCGGCGGGGCGGGCGGGCTGGCCGGCGGCGCTGGCCGCCAGCCAGGCCAGGGCCCCGCGCACGGCCGGCTGGGCGGCGGGCGCGGCCACTTGCGCCTGCAAGCGCGGGGCGGCCGCGCCCTTCAGGTCGCCAGTGAGGCGCAGGTTGGGCTCGGGCGCGGCGGGCGGGGCGAAGCCGGCTTTCTTGACGAAGGCGCGGGTTTGCTGCTGCACCTCCTTGAGCAGGCGCAGGGCCTTGTACTCGTAGGGCAGGGCGGCGGTGAGCTGGCCGGTGCGCAGGCGCAGCTCGGCGGCCCACATCTGGTCGAGCACGGCGCGGAGCTTGGTTTTCACGGCGGGCTCCAGGAAATCAGCGGTTTCGGAATCGTCGTGCTTGTGGATGTAGGGCTCCATCAGGGCGTCGGTCTCGGCCGTGGGCGACGCGTTGCGGCCGGTCGGCGCGCTGGCCTCGTGGTCGTGGTCATCATGGCTCGCGGGCGTGGCGGCGGGTGCCGGCGCATCGTCGTCCTCCGCAATGGGCGAGTGCGACTCGGCGCGGGGCGCGGGATGGGCCTCGGTTTCGGGCCCCGCCGTCACGCCTATGCCGGGCTCCAGCTCCTCGCCCATAAACTTGCCGTAGCGCAAGCGCAGCGCCTGCTGATCGGCCCCGAGGTCGTTGGCGCGGGTAGTCAGTTCACTGGAGGTGAGGTTTTTGCGCTCGGCTAGCAGCTTTTGGGTATCGATGATGAGCTGGCGCTGGCTACGGAAGTAGGCCGGGGCCACCTTAGGCCCCCCCATCAGGCCAGCCACGCCGGCGGCCTGGGCAGTGTCTTGCCACTGCACCAGGTAGGCGTCGGAGCGGGCGCTGTGGCCGGCGTTGTCGCGGGCCGCGATGTAGAAGTACAATTCGTCGCCGTAAGTCAGGCCCAATTGCTTCAGGTTGAGCAAGCTGCCCACCGTGGTTTGCGCCGGCTGGGGCCCTAGGGCTCCGCTCAAGTCGCGCCGCACCTCGCGGAATTTCACCGCCTCGCCCGCGCCCTGGGCCACGGTGATGACCAGCTCGGCGTGGCTCAGGCCGTAATCGTCGCGCAGCAGGGCGCGCACCGGCACCTCGGACCGGGCCTCGCGGGCGGGCACCAGCGTGTAGGCTTTGGGCGTGAGGATGCGCACCGCGGGGGCCTGGTCGGCCTGCACGTCAACGGAGTAGTCGTCGGACACGGTGTCCGCAAACCGCAACCGGTACAGCACCGAGGCGTTCAGAATCTGCTCGGTTTCAAAGGTGTTGGCCGCTCCCGCCACCGGTTGGAAAGCTACCCGGCGGCCGCCCATTTCCAGCACCGGGGCCCCGCTGGCCGCAGCCCGGCTCACGCGCACCCGCCAGCGCACCCGCGCCCCCTGTGGGCACCGAAACGAGGCCTGCGCCGGGGCAAACGCCGCCCGCCGGGTGTAGGCCGGGGGCGTCACCAGCAGCTGGGTTTCGAGGATGCGGGCGGGCGCCGGGGCCCCCGGACGGGCCGCTGGTGCGGTAAAATGCACGGGCACGGCGGCCGGCGCGGCCGCCCGGGGCCCCGCCGCGGGCCAGAACCAGGCGGCGGCCCCGGCCACCAACAGCCCCAGGGCCAGCAAACCCGGCCGGCGGAAGTCAACGGGCAGCGGTTGTTCTTCGCCGTCAGCTAATTGCTCCAAACGCCCGGCCACCCGCTGCTGCTGGAATTGCTCCAGCAAGCTCAGGTTTTCGGGGGGCAGCAGGAGCAGGCCGGCGCTGTCTTCGAGCGACGGGTACCGGCGGTCGAGGCGGCGGGCCACAGCGGCGGCGGGCAGGGGCCCCAGCGGCGCCAGGCGCCACGCGGCCAGGCCCAGGGCCAGCGCCCCCGCGCCCACCAGCGGCCAAGTGGCGCCGGGCCAGTGCTGGGCCAGGCCGGCCAGCAGCAGGGCCCCGGCCAGCGCCGGCAGCAGCAAGGCGGCGGCCCGGCGCAGCGCGTAGCGGCGGCCCAGGGCCCCCAGCTGGTGGCGCGACGCGGCCAGCGCGGGAGTTTCGGCAACGGAAGCAGTGGGCGTCATGCGGCAGAAATGGAGGATGAAGCGGCCGCGCGCCGGGCCACCCAGCGCTCCACGGCAAACAGCAGCGCGGCCAGTAGCACTAGCCACGGCCGTAAATCGGTAAATGTGAAAGCGCTAATAGGCAAGATGCTAGCTGCTACCTGGGGCCCCAAAGTCGAGGACAGTTGGGCGGGGTCGAAGCGGCGCTGGTCGTGGACGCTGAGGGCGGCCGGGGCATCGGCCGCAGGCTCGGAACGGAGCACTTCCAGCAGCAAAGCGGGCAGGGCTGGGCTGTCGGCCAGCTCGCTCCAGGCGGGTTGCAGGCGGGTAGTTAGCTGGTAAAAAGCGCCCTGGCCCACCGCCTGACGCGCCAGCACCGGCCGGCCCCGGCCATCGGCCCACAGCGGCGCAGCCCCGGCCAGCGCGGGGCCCTTGGTGCGCCGAAACAGCGCCACGGCAGTGGCTTCGGCGGCCGGGGCTACTAGTTGGGACGTGTCGGCAACGCCGGGCCCCGCCGCGGCTTGCCACACGTGCGCCCCCCGCGCCACCGCGGCCCGCCAAGCGGCCGGCACGGGCGCGTCGGACAGCCAAAACAGCCAATTGACGCCCGCCGCGGGGGCTGGTGCGGCCGTGGCCGTGGTCAGCTGCAACGACACCGGCAGCCCCAGGGCGGCCGCTTGCAACGCTGCCCGCAGGTAGCGGGCCTCCTCGGCGTGGCTGGGCGTGGCGTAGAGCACGGCGCGCAGGGGCCCCGTCACAGCGAGGCCGGGGCCCTGGGTCGCAGAATCGGGCCGCAGCTGGCCGGTGCCGTCGGCCGCGGTGAGGTAGCGCAGGGGCCCCAGGCCCGGCGCGCGCAGCGGCGCGCCGCCGGCGGGGCGGGCCACGGCCAGGGTGCGGAAAGTCGTTTGGGTGGCGGTGCTGCGGCCCACCAGCAGGCGCAGGCTATCGGGCGTGCCCGCCGCTTCGGCCAGCCAGGTGGCCGCCAGGGCCCCCGGGTTCAGCAGCTGCCAGCGCACGGCGGCCGGCAGCGGCGGGTGGGGCCCCGCCAAGCCGCGCAAGGTGCTGCTCACCACCACGCGCAGCGGCTGCCCCGGAAACGAATCCACCGCTTGCTGCACCCGCGCCCAGGCAAAGCTGCCCACCGCCGGGCCCCGGTAGCGGCCCAACGAATCGGCCGCCACCGCCGGCAGGCCGGGGGCTAGCCAGCGCAGCGCGTAGCCGCGGCGGCGCAAGGAATCGAGCCCGGGCCGGGTGGCGGCCAGCGCCGGGGTGCCCGCCAGCTCGGGGCCCACCAGCACCTGGCCGCGGCCGGCGGGGCGCACCTGCCGCCACGCCGGCCCGGCCACCGCCACCGCCAGGGCCCCCAGCACCGCGGCGCGCAGCAGCAGCAGCGCCAGCTGCTCGGGCTTCAGGTTGCGCAGGCGGCGGTTGGCGCCCGCGGCCAGCCAGCGCAGGCTGCCCACCGCCACCTCGGGCCCCGGCCGCCGGTTCCAGAGGTAGATGGCCAGCGGCACCAAAAGGCCCAGCAAAGCCAGCAGCGCAGAAGGGGAGGTGAGGGTGAGCAAGTTTTGTTACGTTATGAATTCTGGCTATACTGCTGTCATTCCGAACGAAGAGAGGCTGAGTTCAATGGGGCGGGAAAGCAGTCCTGATTCTTCTCTTCGGAATGAAAATAATCAACTTGCCCGGCGCCGCAAAAACTCGCGCAGGGCCCCATCCAGCGGTGCGGCGGTGTTTAGCAAGTGGTAGTCGAAGCCCTGGCGGCGGGCAGCCTGGGCGGTGTCGGTCAGCCAGGCTTGCAGCTGGGCTTGGTAAGCGGCGCGCTGCTGGTCGGCGTCGATTTGCAAGGTTTGGCCGGTTTCGAGGTCGCGCAGCGTCACGGCGCCGCGGTGGTTGAAGGTCAGCTCATTATCGGCCACTAAGTGTAGCAGCAGCACGTCGCCACTCACGGCGCGCAGGCGCTTGAGGAGGCGGTTTATTTCGCCGTCGTCCTCGTACAAGTCGCTCACGCACACCGTCAGGGCCCGTTGGCGGCGGGCGGTGAGGGGGGCCAGCGTGGTTGCGTCGGGGAAGGTGCCGGCGGCCTCAGCTGTTTCGAGGGCGTGGTAGAGACGCGGCAGCTGGCGGTTGTCGGCGCGGGCCGGCAGGTGGCGCAAGCCGCTGGGGCTGAGGATGGTCAGGCCCACCGCGTCGCCCTGGTGCTGGGCCAGGTAGGCCAGGGCCCCCAGCAGCAGCCGGCCGTAGTCGAGCTTAGTGAGGCCGTTGGCGTCGCGGTGGTTCATGCTGGCGCTGGCGTCGAGCAGCAGGTGCACGGTCAGGCTGGTGTCTACCTCCGATTCGCGCAGGTAGTAGCGGTCCGAGCGGGCCGCTAGGCGCCAGTCCAGCCGCCGCAGGTCGTCGCCCGGCTGGTAGGGCCGGTACTGGCTGAACTCCATGCCCACGCCGTGCCGCCGGCTGGCGTGGGCGCCCGCGAGGAAGCCCTCCGCCGCCTGTTTGGCGGCCAGCGGCAGGTTGCGCAAGGCGTGCAGGAGTTCCGGGCTGAGCATTTTTTAGTTGTCCGTTGCTAGTTGTTGGATTTAGGGCCCCTGGCGGATTCTCTCAGGCCTACTCCCCAGGCCGTCATGCAGAGCGCAGCGAAGCATCTCTACTGGTGCACCAATCATCATCTACTGCCATCATTTACTGCTGCGGTAGAGATGCTTCGCTGCGCTCTGCCTGACGTTCTATTAGCGCTATCCATGGGGCCCGTTCAATCGTGCGGATAGCACCATGGGTACCATTCAACCGCGCGGACTCGCAGAGTCCACGCTACACCTGTACCGCTTGCAGCAGCGCGGCCACGGCGTCGTCGGGCGTCAGGTTCTCGGCTTCGGCGTTGAAGTTCAGCAGCACGCGGTGGCGCAGCACGGGCGGGGCCAGGGCCCGGATGTCGTCCAGCGTAGCGGCGAAGCGGCCCTGCAGCAGCGCCCGCGCCTTGGCGCAGAGGATGAGCGCCTGGCCCGCCCGGGGCCCCGCGCCCCAGCGGCCGTAGTCCTGAATGAACTTCACTTCCGACGTGGCCGGGCGGGTGGCGCGCACCAGCCGGTTCACGAAGCTGAGCAGCTCGGGGCTGAGGCCCACCTGGCGCACCAACTGCTGGAGCTGGCGCACGTCGTCGCCGCCCAGCACCGGGCGCACCTGGGCCCCAGCGGTGCCGGTGGTGCCGCTCAGCACGGCCATTTCCTCCTGCTCGGTGGGGTAGCCGATGCGCACGTACAGCAGAAAGCGGTCGAGCTGGGCCTCGGGCAGCGGGTAGGTGCCGCTCTGCTCGATGGGGTTTTGGGTGGCCAGCAAAAAGAACGGCTTGGGCAGCGCGTGCTCCTGGCCGGCGTAGGTTACGTGGCCTTCCTGCATGGCCTCCAGCAGGGCGGCCTGGGTTTTGGGCGGCGTGCGGTTGATTTCGTCGGCCAGCACCAGGCTGGCGAAAATGGGCCCCGGGTTGAACTTGAACGAGCGGTGGCCCGTGCCGTGGTCTTCCTCCAGCACCTCGGTGCCGAGGATGTCGGTGGGCATCAAATCGGGCGTGAACTGGATGCGGCGAAACGGCAAATCGGTGGCCGAGGCCAGCGTGCGCACCAGCAGGGTTTTGGCCAGGCCGGGCACGCCTTCCAGCAGGGCGTGGCCGCCGGCCAGCAGCGCCACCAGCACTTCGTCGAGCACCGCCGACTGCCCCACGATGACTTTGCCAATCTCGGCTTTCAATACCGGCAGCTTGGCCAGCAACGTGTTAACGTCTTGTTCGGTCATGTAAAAAGATTCAGAAGCGAAGGAACAGGCGCGGATGGAAAGAAGGGCGGCGGAATCGAAAACGCGGGAAAACTGTATCGGTAACTCAAAAAATCAATTAGGCCGTCATGCAGAGCGCAGCGAAGCATCTCTACTGCGGCAGTAAATACAGTTAGTTCAGCAGTAGAGATGCTTCGCTGCGCTCTGCATGACGGTTTTTGTTGCGTATAATCGTCATTAGGTCAGCGCGTACAGCAGGATGTTGACCCCAAACTTGGTGTTGTCCTCGGCCAAAAAGCGCTTGTTGCGGAAGTCGTAGTCCCACTCGCAGCCGTAATCCTTGTTGGAATACAGCACGCCCAGACGGCCCTTGATTTCGACGCCTTTGAGGTAGTCGTGCACCAAGTCGTCGCCCCAGCCGTTCAGCTCGAAGCCCGTGTTCGGGGGCCCGTCCTTGAACTGGAAAAATTGCGAGTAGATGGGGTGGGTTTTGGGGATTTTTTTCAGCGCCTGGGGCCCAAAGCACACGCGCATCTGCTCCTCAAACGAGCGGGCAAATAGGCCGTCGATGTCGTGGTTGCAGTCGTCCACAAACACGAAGCCGCCGTTGCGCACGTACTGCGTAAAGTTCTTTTTCTCGGCCGCCGAAAACTGCACCAGCCGGTGCCCGCTCAGGTAGCAGAACGGGTAGCCGAACAGCGCGGGGCTGTCGAGGGCCACCACTTTTTCCTTGGGCTCGACGGGCACTTTGGTGTACTGCACCAGCGAGTGCAGCAGGTTGGCGGGCATGCGCTCGTCCACCGCGTCCCAATCGCCGGAGTGGTAGCTGAGGCGCACAAACGTGAAGGGAACGGGCATGCAGGAATAAAAGCGAACGGATAAACTTCCCAAATGAAACCAGAAAAATGCCAGGGTTGCGCCACCGCCGGGCATTTTAGGGCCCCCGGCCCAAAAAAATACTGCTAGGGCCCCGGGTAGCCCGGGCCCGGCGCGGCCCCGGGCGCTGGCCCAGCCGGGGCCCCGGCACAACTTTCGGAAGCGGGCTGCGTTGGCGTTCGTGGCTTCACTTTTGCGCCACCCATCCCCTCATTATTCTATTCTTAAACGATTATGAAACTCCTCGCTTTCCCCCTCGCCGCCGCCCTGGCGGTGGCATTTGCTCCCAAGGCCCAGGCCCAGTTCGGCGTGAAGGCCGGCATCAACGCAGCCGAAATGAAGGGCCGCGACGGCGAGTCGGCGTCCTACAAAACGTACTACCACGTCGGCCTCATCTTCCAGGGCCACCTAGTTGGGCCCCTGTCCATCCAGCCCGAAATCCAGTACTCGCAGCAGGGCGGCAACCTGAAGGGCGCCTTCACCGACTACGACACCAAGTTGCACTACTTCTCGGTGCCGGTGCTGCTCAAGGCCACGCTGGGCCCCGTGTTTGTGGAAGCCGGCCCGCAGTTTGGCCTGCTCGTGGACGCCACCCGCGACGGCCAAGTGGAAATCAGCGGCACCAACGGCTCGGCTGCCTACGCCAACGTGGACGGCCAGAACGTGAAGGACCAGTACAAGAAAACCGACATCAGCATCGCCGGCGGCGTGGGCCTCAAGCTCGGCAACCTCACGGTGGGCGGCCGCCTCGTGGCGGGCCTCAACGACATCAACGACGCCCGCAATCTGACCGGCATCAACGACCCCAAGTTGCAAAACCGCGTGTTCCAGGCCTACGTTGGCCTCCAGTTCGGCAAGTAATGAGAGTTAAAAGTCGAGAGTTAAAAGTTAAAAAGGCACTCTGCATTTAGGCATCCTGCTTTTTAACTCTCAACTTTTAACTTTTTACACGGCGTCGGAAAGGCTGGTGAAGGTGAAGTCGCGGATTTTGAGCGGCGGCACCAGGCAGCCGGCCAAGCGCTGGGGCCGGCCGATGGCCTCCAGGTTGTTGAGCATGATGATGGGGCTCTCGTTGAAGCGCATGTTCTTGATGGGGAACTTGATGGCCCCGTTCTCGATGTAGAACGTGCCGTCGCGCGTAAGCCCGGTGTAGAGCAGCGTCTGCGGGTCCACCTCGCGGATGTACCACAAGCGCGTGATTAAGATGCCCTTGGCAGTGCCCTTGATGAGCTCGGCAGTGCTTTGCGTGCCGCCGCTCATGACGAAACCGCTCGGGAACGGCGTGGCGGGCACGTTGTTTTTCTGGGCCCAGTAGCGCGAGTAGAGCATGTTTTTCACCACGCCCTTCTCCACCCAGCTCATGCGCTGCGTGGGCAGGCCGTCGCCGTCGAAGGCGTTGCCGGGCACCTCGGCGTTCATGGGGTCGGAGTAGATCGTCACCTTCTCGTCGAACAGCTTTTCGCCCTTGCGGTTGCCGCCGCCCTTCTTGGCGAGGAAGCTGCGGCCCTCGTCGGCCGAGCGCGCGTCGAGGCCGTAGAACAGGCCCCCGAGCAGCGATAGGTCGTCGCCGGCCATTAGTGCGGCCGGCTCCAGGATGACGGTGTACTTGCCCGGCTCGATGGCCTTGGCGTTGAGCGAGCCGGCGGCTTTGTCGGCCGCGCGCTGCGTCAGGGCCTTGGCGTTCAGCTTGGCGGCATCGGTCACGTCGG
The DNA here is from genome assembly GCF_006439025.1 of Hymenobacter nivis. GTDB lineage: Bacteria > Bacteroidota > Bacteroidia > Cytophagales > Hymenobacteraceae > Hymenobacter > Hymenobacter nivis_A. The sequence goes on along the minus strand of NZ_RCYZ01000003.1, from coordinate 364,369 downwards.
CAATGGCGTAGCCCGAGCCGCGGCCGTCGGCGGTGCGCACCGTCACCGAAAAGTCGGTGTTGGTGGACTGCTGGTAGGCGTCGAGTCCCTTGTTGTTGCGCTTGGCCACGAAGCTGGTGCCGCCGTCGAGGAAGCCCGCGGCGGTCAGGCTTTTGGCCGCGCACAGGTTGATGCTGTCGGCCGCGGCCTGGGCGCGGGCGGTGGGCGAAAGCACCGTGGGCGCCGCCGAGGGCGGCTTGAGGTAGGTTTGGGGCCCCAGCAGGGGCACGTACTCGGGGCTTTCGGGGGCGAGGCGGGCAATTTCCTCGGCCCGCTGCACGCAGCGCTTCAGCGTGGCCTCGTCAAACTCGTTGCACGTGGCCGTGCCGCTGCGCTTGCCGAAGCGCGCCTCCACGGCCAGCGAAATCGTGTCTTGGGCGCCGGCCGTGCTCACGCTGTTGCGGGCGTAGCGGATGTTGCCAGTTGTGCGCCCGTTCAGCGAGGCCTCGCACTCGTCGGCCGTGCTGTAGCCCAGCACTTGCTTGAGCAGGGCTTGGGCGTCGGTTTGGGAAAGGATGGGCATGGAAATGGAGTTAAGCGAAGAAGTAAAAAGTTGTCATCCTGGGCACAGCGAAGGACCCATAGACGGTCGAACCGCTCGCAGTAAATTATTGGTCACGGCGAGTTGGGCAGCGGTGAAAAGATCCTTCGCTGTGCTCAGGATGACAACTTTCCATTAGCTGCTTCAATAAGAAACTACCCAATCTTCCGGGCCGTGTTGATGACGTTCACGCCGTTGAAGCGCGTGGTGGCCGAGCCGTGGCTTACGGCCGAAATCTGGGCCGGCTGGCCCTTGCCGTCGAAGAACGTGCCGAACAAGCGGTAGTCCGACTGGTCGCACACCGAGTGGCAGGCGCCCCAGAATTCCTGGGTGTTCGACTGGTACGCCACGTCTTCCAGGGGCCCCGTGATTTTGCCCTTCTCGATGGCGTAGAACATCTGGCCGCCAAATTGGAAGTTAAAACGCTGCTGATCAATGGAGAAAGAGCCCGCGCCGGCGATGTAAATGCCCTTGTCCACGCCCTTGATCATGTCGTCCACGCTCAGCTTGGCCGCGCCGGGCTGCAGGCTCACGTTGGGCATGCGCTGGAATTGCACCGAGCTCCACGAGTCGGCGTAGCAGCAGCCGTCCGACGCCTTTTGGCCCACGATGTGCGCCTGGTCGCGGATCTTCTCGTAGTTCACCAGCTTGCCCTCCTTGATGAGGTCCCAGCGGCCGGTTTTCACGCCTTCGTCGTCGTAGCCCACGGCCCCCACCGAGCCCGGTTGCAGCTTATCGGCCACGATGTTGACTTGCTTCGAGCCGTAGGGCAGGCCCTTGGCTTTCCAATCCAGGGTGGCGAACGAGGTGCCGGCGTAGTTGGCCTCGTAGCCCAGCACGCGGTCGAGTTCGAGCGGGTGGCCCACGCTCTCGTGGATGGTGAGGCCCAGGTGGCCGGGGTCAAGCACGAGGTCGTACTTGCCCGGCGTCACGCTCTTGGTGGTGAGCTTTTGCTTGGCCTGTTTGCCGGCCAGGGCGGCGTCGGCCAGCAGGTCGTAGCGCAGCTTATAGCCCACCAGATCGGTGCCGGTGGGGCCCGGCACCTGCTCGCTGGTGCTGGGCGTGAGGTATTCGTAGCCCAGGCCCATGGGCGAGCTGAGGGCCTCGCGCGAGCGGAACTTGCCCGAGGCCTTATCGATGGCCGTGACGCTGAACGTGGGCCAGATGCGGTGCACGTCCTGGTCGATGTAGGAGCCGTCGGTGCTCGCAAAATACTTCTGCTCGTTCACCTGGAACAGGCTGGTGCCGATGTAGCTGGCGCCCGCGTCCAGGGCCCGGGCGTTGGCTTCCAGCAGCAAGTCCACCTTCTGCTTAATGGGCACCTCGAAGGCGTTCTGCTGGATGGGCGTTTTCCAGCTCACCTCGCCGTAGCCGGCCTGGGGAGCCAGCTGCACGGGCTCCTTCTGTACCAGGCGGTTGGCCTTGGCAATGGCCACGGCCAGCTGGGCGGTGGCGGCAATGCTGTCGGTGGTCACCACGCTGGTGGAGGCGAAGCCCCAGCAGCCCGCCACCAGCACCCGGATGCCCACGCCGTAGCTCTCGGTGCTCACAATGTTCTGCACCTGCTTCTCGCGGGTGAATACGTACTGGTTGAGGTAGCGGCCGATGCGCACGTCGGCGTAGTTGGCCCCGGCGCTCTTGGCGGCGTTCAGGGCGGCGTCGGCCAGGCGTTTTTTCTGGGCCACGTCGGCCCCCGGCTCTAGCAAGCGGGCGGGGTCCACGCGGGTGTGGCCGAAGCCGGGCAGGCTGGGCAAAAACAGGGCCCCGGCGGCAAGGCCGCTCAGGCCCACAAAGTCGCGTCTTTTCATGGCGGTAAAGAAAAGATAGAAAATGTGCTATTCAGTGAAGTCGGCGTGAAACGACAAAAGAACGTCTCGCCTGGGGGCCCCAGAACTGTCATCCTGAACGCAGTGAAGGATCTGAGGATAGCGGAACGGTTAGCAGTAAATGTGTTACTGCGCGCTTTTCTACTGTCCTCAGATCCTTCACTGCGTTCAGGATGACAGAAAAATGAGCCGTTCTACACCGCGTCCGACAAGCTGGTGAAGGTGAAGTCGCGGATTTTGAGCGGCGGCACCAGGTTGCCGGCCAGGCGGACCGGCTTACCGATGGCCTCCAGGTTGTTGAGCATGATGACCGGGCTCTCGTTGAAGCGGAAGTTCTTCACTGGGAACTTGATTTGGCCGTTTTCGATGTAGAACGTGCCGTCGCGCGTCAGGCCCGTGAACAGCAGCGTTTGCGGGTCGACGGGGCGGATGTACCACAGGCGCGTGACGAGGATGCCCTTGGCGGTGCTTTTGATGAGGTCGGCGGTGCTTTGGGTGCCGCCTTCCATCACCCAGCCGTTGGGGCGGGGCAGGTCGGGGATGCCGGCCTTTTGGGCCCAGAAGCGGGTGGAATAGAGGTTCTTCACCACGCCCTTTTCAATCCAGGTGGTGCGCTGCTGCGGGCGCCCGTCGCCGCTGAACGTCAGGTCGCTGATGTCCGGGTTCAGCGGGTCGGAATAAATCGTTACGCGTTCATCAAATAGCTTTTCGCCCTTGCGGTTGCCGCCGCCCTTTTTGCTGAGGAAGCTGCGGCCTTCGTCGGCGTTGCGGGCGTCGAGGCTCTGCATGAGCGCGCCGAGCAGCGAAGTATCCACGTTGGACAGCAGCGCGTTGGGCTCCAGAATTACGGTGTATTTGCCGGGCTCAATAGCGCGGGCTTTCACGGACGACGCGGCTTTGTCGGCGGCAATCTTCGTGAAGCGGGCCGCGTCCATCTTCGCCGCGTCGATGTAATCGCCCGAGGCATAGCCCGAGCCGGTGCCGTCCGGGGTGCGCACCGTCACCGAGAACGTAACGTTGGAAACCTGCTGGTAAGCCTCCAGCCCTTTGGAATTGCGCTTGGCCACGAAGCCCGCCGAGTCGTTCAAAAACGCGGCGGAGCTGAGCTTCTTCTGGTCGCAGAGGGCCATGCTGGCCCCAATTTGTGTGGCCCGGTAGTCGGGCGTGATGGCGGCCGTGGCGGCGGCGAAGGCGCGGCCGCCGTCGAGGTAGGTTTGGGGCCCCAGCAGGGGCATGTACTCGGGGCTTTCGGGGGCGAGGCGGGCAATTTCTTCGGCCCGCTGCACGCAGCGGCGCAGGGTGGCGTCGTCGAACTCGTTGCACGTGGCCACGCCGCTGCGCTTGCCGAAGCGGCTTTCCACGGCGAGGGAAATATTATCGTTCGCGCCGGCGGTGCTGATGGAGTTGCGCGCCGAGCGCACGTTGCCGCCCGTGTTGCCGCTGAGCGTGGCATCGCACTCATCGGCGGTGCTGAAGCTGAGGACTTTTTTGAGGATGGTTTGGGCGTCGTCTTTGGAGAGCATGGCCAGGTAATAATTTGCTGATTCGTTGAAGAAAATCAGAACGTCGTGCGGGGCTTGCCGAAGCAGCGCTACTGCGTGCGCAACTCAATGGCTGCCACGAAGCGGAAGAGCTGCTGCGGCAAGCCCCGCACGACCGTTCAAGCGTTACCCAATTTTCCGGGCCGTGTTAATCACGTTCACGCCGTTAAAACGGGTAGTGGCCGAGCCGTGGCTCACGGCCGAGCTCTGCGAGGGCTGCCCTTTGCCGTCGTTGAAAGCCCCGAAGAAGCGGAAGTCGCTCTCGTCGCAGGTAGCGGCGCAGCTGTTCCAGAATTCCTGGGTGTTGGCCTGGTAGGCCACGTCCTCGAGCATTTCAGTGATTTTGCCCTTCTCGATGGCGTAAAACACCTGCCCGCCAAACTGGAAGTTGAAGCGCTGCTGGTCGATGGAAAAGGAGCCGTTGCCGGCGATGTAAATGCCCTTGTCCACCTTGCTCACCAGCTCGTCCACGCTCAGCTTGGCCTTGCCCGGCTGCAGGCTCACGTTGGGCATGCGCTGGAACTGCACGTCCTGCCACGACTGCGCGTAGCAGCAGCCGTCCGATTCCTTCTGGCCCACCATGTGGGCCTGGTCGCGAATCTTCTCATAATCCACCAGCCGGCCTTCTTTGATGAGGTCCCAGCGCTTGGTTTTTACGCCCTCGTCGTCGTAGCCCACCGCGCCCAGCGTGCCCGGCTGCGTTTTATCGGCCACGATGTTCACCACTTTCGAGCCGTAGGGCAGGCCCTTGGCTTTCCACTCCAGCGTGGCAAACGAGGTGCCCGCGAAGTTGGCCTCGTAACCAAGCACGCGGTCGAGTTCCAGCGGGTGGCCCACCGATTCGTGGATGGTGAGGCCCAGGTGGTGCGGGTCGAGCACGAGGTCGTACTTGCCCGGTACCACGCTTTTGGCGGTCAGCTTCTGCTTCACCTGCTTGGCGGCGGCGGCCACGTCTTCCAGCATGTCGTAGCTGTACTTGTAGCCCACAATGTCGGAGCCCGTGGGGCCGGCCACTTTGTCGGCCGCTTTGGGCGTGAGGTACTCGTAGCCCATGCCCACGGGCGAGCTCAGGGCCTGCCGCGAGCGGAACTTGCCGCTGGCCCGGTCGATGGCCGTGACGCCGAACGAGGGGTAAATGCGGTGAATGTCTTGGTCGATGTACGAGCCGTCGGTGCTGGCAAAGTACTTCTGCTCATTCACCTGCGACAAAATCGAATTCACGAACGACACGCCCAAATCCAGGGCCTTCGCGTTCACGCCCAGCAGTAAATCCACCTTGTCCTTGATAGGCACCTCAAACGCGTTCTGCTGAATCGGGGCCTTCCAGCTCACCTCGCCGAAGCCGGCCTGCGGGGCCAGCTGCACCTTTTCCTTCTGCACTTTGCTGTTGGCCTTGGCAATTTGCACGGCCAGCTGCGCGGCCTTCGCAATGCCCGCCTCGGTCACGGTGTTGGTGGAGGCGAAGCCCCAGGTGCCGTTGGCAATCACGCGCACGCCCGCGCCGTAGCTCTCGGTGCTGGCGATGCCCTGCACCTGCTTTTCGCGGGTGAACACGCTCTGGTTGAGGTAGCGGCCGATGCGCACGTCAGCGTAGCTGGCGCCGGCGGCCTTGGCGGCGTTGAGGCCGGCATCGGCGAGGCGCTTTTTCTGGGCGGTGTCGGCGCCGGGCTCTAGTAGGCGGGCGGGGTCCACCAGGACGCCGCCAAGGCTAGGGAAGCTGGGGAGAAACAGGGCCCCGGCGGCAAGGCCGGTCAGTCCCACAAAGTCGCGTCTTTTCATGGTGTGCAGGGAAGGAGTATTTAGTTGTTTTATAAGCCGTTAGAATTAGTGCTTCGATTACACCGCGTCCGACAAGCTGGTGAAGGTGAAGTCGCGGATTTTGAGCGGCGGCACTAGGTTGCCGCCCAGCCGGACCGGCTTGCCCAGCGCCTCCAGGTTATTCAGCATGATGACCGGGCTCTCGTTGAAGCGGAAGTTTTTCACCGGAAACTTGATTTGGCCGTTTTCGATGTAGAACGTGCCGTCGCGCGTCAGGCCCGTGTAAAGCAGCGTCTGCGGGTCCACGGCCCGGATGTAGTAGAGGCGCGTGACCAGGATGCCCTTGGCGGTGCTTTTGATGAGGTCGGCAGTGCTTTGGGTGCCGCCGGCCATTATCCAGCCACCGGGCGGCGGGATGTCGGGCACACCCGATTTCTGGGCCCAGAAGCGCGAGGTATAGAGGTTTTTCACCACGCCTTTTTCCACCCACGTCACCTTCTGCTGCGGCCGGCCGTCGCCCGCAAAGGTCAGGTCGGGAACGTCGGGGTTCGTGGGGTCGGAGAAGATGGTGACCCGCTCGTCGAAGACCTTTTCGCCCTTCTTGTTGCCGCCGCCTTTCTTGCTGAGGAAGCTGCGGCCTTCGTCGGCGTTGCGGGCGTCCATGGCGTTCATCATGTTGTTAAGCAAATCAACGGCCGCGGCGGGCTCTAGAATCACGGTGTACTTGCCCGGCTCAATGGCCTTGGCGTTCACCGAAGAGGCCGCTTTATCGGCCGCTACCCGCGTGAGGCGGGCGGCGTCAAACTTCGCCAAATCGGTGTAGTTGGCAATGGCGTAGCCCGAGCCGGTGCCGTCGGCCGTGCGCACGGTGATGGAGAAATCCACGCTGCTGCGCTGCTGGTAGGCCTCCAGGCCCTTCGAGTTGCGCTTGGCCACGAAGCCCGCCGAGTCGTTGAAAAAGCCGGCGGAGCTAAGCTTCTTCTGTTCGCACAGCGCCATGCTGGCCCCAATTTGCTCGGCCCGGTAGTCGGGCGTGATGGCGGCCGTGCGCGCCGCAAACGAGCCCGGCGACGCGAGGTAGGTTTGGGGCCCCAGCAGGGGCACGTATTCGGGGCTTTCGGGGGCGAGGCGGGCAATTTCCTCGGCCCGCTGCACGCAGCGGCGCAGGCTAGCGTCGTCAAACTCGTTGCACGTGGCCAGGCCGCTGCGCTTGCCGAAGCGCGCTTGCACCGACAACGACACGTTTTCGGCCGCGCCGGCGGTGCTGATGGAGTTGCGCGCCGAGCGCACGTTGCCGCCCGTGCTGCCGTTGAGCGTGGCCTCGCACTCGTCGGCGGTGCTGAAGCTGAGGACTTTCTTGAGGATGGTTTGGGCGTCGTCTTTGGAAAGCATGGCCTGGAATTGATTTGCTGGTTTTGGGTATTCTCGGAACGTCACGCGCAGTTGGCGTTCCTTGCGGGCGGTTCGTTACCCAATTTTCCGGGCCGTGTTAATCACGTTCACGCCGTTGAAGCGCGTGGTGGCCGAGCCGTGGCTCACCGCCGAAACCTGGCTCGGCTGGCCCTTGCCGTCGAAAAAGGAGCCGAACAGCCGGTAGTCGGATTCGTCGCACACAGCAGCGCAGGAATTCCAGAATTCCTGGGTGTTGGCTTGGTAGGCCACGTCCTCGAGCATCTCGGTGATTTTGCCCTTCTCGATGGCGTAAAACACCTGCCCACCAAACTGGAAGTTGTAGCGCTGCTGGTCAATAGAATAGGAGCCGCGCCCGGCGATGTAAATGCCCTTGTCCACGTTCTTGATGAGCTCGTCCACGCTTAGCTTGGCCTTGCCCGGCTGCAGGCTCACGTTGGGCATGCGCTGGAACTGCACCGAATCCCAGGAGTCGGCGTAGCAGCAGCCGTCCGATTCGGTTTGCCCGACGATGTGGGCCTGGTCGCGAATCTTTTCGTAGTTCACCAGCTTGCCTTCCTTGATGAGGTCCCAGCGCTTGGTTTTCACGCCTTCGTCGTCGTAGCCCACCGCGCCCAGCGAGCCGGGCTGGAGCTTGTCGGCCACAATGTTGACCTGCTTCGAGCCGTAGGGCAGGCCCTTGGCTTTCCACTCCAGCGTGGCGAAGCTGGTGCCGGCATAGTTGGCCTCGTAGCCCAGCACGCGGTCCAGCTCCAGCGGGTGGCCGATGCTCTCGTGGATGGTAAGGCCCAGGTGGTTGGGTTCGAGCACGAGGTTGTACTTGCCCGGTACCACGCTCTTGGCGGTCAGCTTCTGCTTCACCTGCTTGGCGGCCAGGGCGGCGTCGGCGAGGATGTCGTAGCTGTTTTTGTAGTAGATGAGGCCCGTGCCGGCGGCCCCGGCAATCTGGTCGGCGGCCTTGGGCGTGAGGTACTCGTAGCCCAGGCCCATGGGGGCGCTCAGCGCGTCGCGCGAGCGGAACTTGCCGGTGGCTTTGTCAATGGCCGTAACCGAAAACGTGGGCCAGATGCGGTGCACGTCCTGGTCGATGTACGAGCCGTCGGTGCTCGCAAAGTACTTCTGCTCATTAATTTGAAACAGCGACGAGTTTACGAACGACGCGCCGTTGGCCAGGGCCGCGGCGTTAGCGGCCAGCAGTAATTCTACCTTCTGGGCAATGGGCACCTCGAAGGCGTTTTGCTGAATGGGCGTTTTCCAGCTCACCTCGCCGTAGCCTTTTTGCGGGGCCAGGCGTACCTGTTCCTTCTGCACTTTGCTGTTGGCCTTGGCTGTTTGCACGGCCAGCTGGGCGGCTTTGGCAATGCCGGCTTCGCTCACGTTGTTGGTGGCAGCGAAGCCCCAGGTGCCGCCGGCCAACACCCGCACGCCGGCCCCGAAGCTCTCGCCGCTGGCCAGGTTCTGCACCTGCTTTTCGCGCGTAAAAATGCTTTGGTTGAGGTAGCGGCCAATGCGCACATCGGCGTAAGTAGCGCCAGCGGCCTTGGCGGCGTTGAGGCCGGCGTCGGCGAGGCGCTTTTTCTGGGCCACGTCCAGGCCCGGCTCCAGCAGGCGGGCGGGGTCGACGGGCGTGCCGCCAAAAGAGGGAAATTCGGGGAGGAACAGGGCCCCGGCCGCCAGGCCAGTGAGGCCCACAAAGTCGCGTCTTTTCACAAGATGAAGCAGAAATGAGTATGGCCGCCGCCGCAAAGTAGGACGGAAATACGATTTTTGTTACCGCATTTTTTTAGCCGGCCCGTTTTAAAGGGGAGGGGTGGGGCCCCAGGGTTGCACAGCACCGGGCTCCCAGGGCCCAAAAAATACCCGGCGCCGGGTCCCAACGGCGCTAGTAATCACCAAAAAGCCCCGGCTGTAAGGTCCGGGGCTTTGGAAGTGAAATGAGTGCAGCGCACCCGTGAGTAGAACGATTGCCGCGTGGCCCGCAAGCGAGCGGCGCCGGCGTCAGAGAGGCGCTACTGCTTCAGCAGGCGGCTCACGTAGGTCTGCTGGGCCCCCACCACTTGCACCAGGTACACGCCGGGCACCAGGCCGCCAAGGCGCTGGTTGAGCTGCTGGTTGAGCTGCGCGGCGGTGCCTTGGCCATCGAGCACGAGGCGACCGGTGGCGGTGTGCACCTGCAGGCGCAGGTGGGCCCCGGCTTCGGGCACCTCCAGGCGCACGGCGGGGCCGGCGGGGTTGGGGTAGAGGGCCAGCGGCGCGGCGGCGCGCGGCCGGGTACCGGTCACGGTGCCGAAGGCGTAGCGCGTGAGGACGGGGTAGTGGTCGGAGGTGGTGGTGCCGTAGTTGGCGATGATGCCGGCGATGCCGGTTTGCACTTCGGCCGTGCCCTTGAGGTAGCTGTTGTAAAACGATTTTGAAGTTATCACGTGGTCAATCACGTCGTTATATGCCACGGTGGACTGCTTGCCCGTCAGGCTCAGCTCCTGCAAGGTGGGCGAGGGGTAGTTGGCGGCGTCGGCGGTGAAGGCGCTGTAGGACGTGGTGGGCGGGGCCACGCCGGCCGTGACGGTCTGGTCGAGGTCGTCGTTGAAGTCGCCGAGCACCACGAAGTCGCGCCCCGCGTAGTCGGCGTCGAGCTTGGCCTTTAGCTCGTCGGCGGCGCTTTTGCGGCGGGCGTAGGAGGTGGCCGTGGGGCTGGTGTTGGCCTTGGCGTGGATGGCCACGAAGGTCACCGGCTTGCGCACGCCGTTGAGCACCACGTCGGCCTGCATCACGAAGGGAAAGCGGCCCGACGACCAGTAGCTGTAGTCGGGCAGGTTTTGGGCGGCTTTTGAGCGGAAGAAGGCCGAGAATTTGGGGTTGCTCACCACGGCGGTGCGGTACACGAAGGCCAGCTTTTGGGCCCCGGCGTAGTCGGCGTCCAGGCTGTCGTCGGCGTTCGAGCCGAAGTACGCCACGCGGTAGGCGTAGCCGGGCAGGGCGCTCACCAGGGCGCGCAGGCGCACGGTGTCCACCACTTCCTGCAGGGCGTACACGTCGGCGTTCAGGCCGCGGAACACGGCGGCGGCGTTGGCGGCTTGCAGGTTTTTGTCTGGGGGCCCCAGGCCGGCGGCCGGCGAGCCGAACCACTCCATGTTCCAGTTCACCACTTCGAGCGTACCCGCCACGTCGTAGGTGTTGCCGCTGAGCGCCACCGCCGCGGTGGGGGCCCCGGCCGCTGCCACGGTGGCCGTGGCGGCGTAGGCGGTGGCGGCCGCCGCGGGCGAAAAGCGCACCTGTACGGCCAGCGTTTTGCCCGCGGCGTCGGCCGCGGGGTAGCTCAGCGAGGGGCTAAAGGCGGTGCCGTCCTTTGAGAGCTGAAACGCGGGGTCCGACGAAACCACGGTGAGGGGCCCCGTGAGGTTGGCGGCGCTCACGCGCAGGGTTTGCACGGCGCTGGTGCCCACGGCCTGGTAGCCGAAGCTGAGGCCCCGGGCGCTGGCAGCCAGCGTGGGCGGCGGAGCGGTAGCCGAGTTGGTCAACACCACGTCGTCGAGGGTCCAGCGGGCCCCTTCGTCGGTGGTCGAATTGTACACGAAGGCCACGTACACGCCGGCGGTTTTGTAGGCGCTTAGGTCCACGTTCTGGGTCTGGGTCCAGCGGTCGGTGCCGGGGGCGGGGAAGGCCGCGTTCAGATCGGTCCAGGTCACGCCGGCGGCGGTGGGGCTGCCCGTACCTGGGTAGTTGGTTGAGGCCAACAGGCGCAGCGCGGGGCCGTTGAAGGCCGTGCGGCTCCAGTACGAAAGCAGCGGGAACGTGCTGTTCGTCAAGTTCAAAGGGGGCGACACCAGCCAGTCCTCGTTGGTCACGTTGGTCCCGTTGGCGAAGCCGTTGATTTGCACGCCGCTGGGAAACGCCGTGGTGCCGGCGGGCGCGTTGGGGTCGCGGCCAAACGTGGTGCAGCCCCACACCTGGGGCCCCACCACGCTCACCTGCGTGAAGCCGTCGGAGAGCGTGGTGCTGCCCGTGCAGCCATTGAAGTTGAACACGATTTGGTTCGGGTTGATGCCGGTGCCGGTCAGCACCACGGTGCGGGCGGTGGCCCCGGCGCTGGTGTTGACCACGGTGCCGGTGGCGGGCCCCGGGGCGGTGGGCGTGAAGCGTACCGACACCGTTTTGGCGGCGGCCAGGTCGGCGGCCGAGTAGTTGAGGATGGTGGTGTACACCGTGCCGTCCTTCGAAATGCTGAACGGTTCAGCCGTCGTCAGGGTCGCACCGGCGGTGAGGTTGGCGGCGCTCAGGGTGTAGGTTTGGGCGGCCGACGACAGGTTCAGGGGCTGGTTGCCGAAGGCCAGCACGGCGGGCGTGGCCGTGAGCACCGGCGCGCTGGGGTTCGAGGCCCAGCGCAGCGTGAAGTCGTCGATGGCCGTGCTGGGGCGGTTGCCGCTGCCGGTGCTGGCCGTCAGGGCAATCACCCGGATCCACACCGGGCCCGCCACGTCGTCAAGGGTCGAGCCGAAGCTCACCGTCACGGCGTTGCTGGTGAACAGGTTGGCGCCCGTGGCAACGCCCGTGCCCACCGGCATGAACGCCGTGGGCGCGGCCCCCACCGCGTAGTCCACCTGCCACGAAGTGGTGCGCGGCGCGGTGGCGTTGTCGAGCGACTGGAGGCGGAAGGTGAGCGACAAATCGGTTTTGCCGGCCGTGTTGGCCGCCTGAAACACGAAAGCTGCGCCGGGGTCGTAGCCCGCGGTGCCGGTTTGGCGCACGCCCAGGGCCCGGTTGGGGGCCGCGGTTTGCTCGGCCGCTGTGGCCGTGGCCAGCATGCCCGTGGCCGAGGCGAAGTTCTTGAACCCAGCGTTGGTAGCGTTCCACAGCGCCGGGGCGGGCGCCAACGCGGCGGCCGTGCCCAGGGCGCCCGACGAGGCCGCCGTGTACACGACGAAGCCCGCGGGCAAGCCGCTGGCCAGGTTGTCAAAGGTTTCTACGTAGGGGCTGGTGCCCAGCGTGGCCTGTGCCTGCGCCAGGGCCTCAGGCGCGAGCAGCGCCAGGGCCCCGGCCAGCCCAGAAAGTAAGAATTGTTTCATAAAATAAGGGAGGGATGAAGAAAACGGCCGCTGCCGCCCGGGCGCACCCCCAAGGTAGCGACTGGGCCAATCAGCACCTCCGATTACTTCGCAAAACAGTCGGGCGGCCGCGCGAACCTTGTGGTTCGCGCGGCCGCCCGACTGTTTTGCGCGGCGCTACTTTTTTTTGCCCCCATCTTCCCCTCGAGCCCTACGCCCGGGCCAGTACCACGTCGGCAAAGTCGCCGTCGTCGAAGGTGGCCACTACACGCAGGCCGGCGGCGGCGGCCATAGCGGCAATTTGCGGGGGCGTGAACTTGTAGGAGTTTTCGGTGTGGATGACCTCCCAGGCCGCAAACGGCACGGTTTGGCCCAGGGCCCCCAGGTGCACGGTTTGGGCGCGGGTGCTCACCAGGTACGAGCGCACGGCGCCGGTCAGGGGGGCGTAGTCGGTGTAGTGCTGCCAGGCGGCGAGGTCGAAATCGGCGGCTAGCTCGCGGTTGATGCGCGTGAGCAGGTTCAGGTTGAAGGCCGCCGTCACGCCCTGGGCATCGTCGTAGGCCGCCCGGATGCGGCGCGGGTCCTTCTGCAAATCGAAGCCGATTAGCAGGCGGTCGGCTGCCGCCAGGGGGGCCGCCAGCTGCGCCAGAAACGCCGCCCGCTCGGTGGGAGCGAAGTTGCCGATGTTCGAGCCCAGGAACAGCACCGCCTTGCGCCCCGGCCGGGCCGCCAGCTGGGCCAGGGCCGTGGCGTAATCGGTGGCTACGGGGGTGGTGCGCAGCCCCGGCAGCTCGGTGGCCAAGCTAGCGGCCAGCCCCGCCAGGGCCCCGGCCGAAATATCCACCGGCACGTAGCTAAAGTCGTCGGACGTGGCCAGCAACTCGCGCAGCAGCAGCTTGGTTTTCAGGCCGTCGCCAGCACCCAGCTCCACCAGGGCCAGGGGCCCCGGCGCATCGGCGGGGTCGAGGGCGGCGGCAATCGCCGGGCCGTGGGCGGCAAAAATCCCGTACTCGGCCCGGGTAGGGTAGTACTCGGGCAGGCCCATAATTTGCTGAAACAGCTCGCTGCCCGCGTCGTCGTACAAGTACATCGACGAGAGCGTTTTGGGGGCCCGGCGCAGGCCTTCGGCCACGTGGGCAGCCAAGCTGGAAACAACCGGTGACGGGGCGGTGGATGGGGTCATGCGGGTACTTAACGAAAAAACGGGCGCCGGGGACGGCACCAAAACAAGCCGGGGCCCCCGGCGCAAGCAGCGTAGGCCACCGGGTGCCGGGGCGGGGCCGGCGGAATGTGCCTAAAAATACGCTTCGGGGCTCAAAGCATTCCCGGCCGGGGCCCCGGGGCTACCGCGCCAGGCGAATGCCCGTGAACTGCCAGCGCTTGTCGGCGTGGAAAAAGTTGCGGTAGCTGAGGCGGCCGTGGCTGCGCGGCGTGGCGCACGAGGCCCCGCGCAGCACCAACTGGTTCACCATAAACTTGCCGTTGTACTCGCCCAGGGGCCCCGCCGAGCGGCGGTAGCCGGGGTAGGCGTGGTAGGCCGAGTACGTCCACTGCCAGCACTCGCCCAGCAGCTGGTGGCAGGCGGTGGCGTCGGCGCCGGCGGGCACGGGGGCGGGGTCGAGGCGGGGGCTTTCGAGCCAGGTGCCGCCGTCGGCGGGCGTGGCCCCGAAGCGGCGGGCGGCCACTTCCCACTCCTGCTCGGTGGGCAGGCGGGCCCCTGCCCATTGGGCGTAGGCATCGGCCTCGTAGAAGCTGACGTGCGTGACGGGCGCAGCCAGCTCCAGCGGCCGCAGGCCGTGGTGCGTAAAGCGCAGCCACTGGCCATCAGGGCCCTGCACCCAGTACAGCGGCGCCTGCCACCCCTGGGCTTGGGCCAGGTCCCAGCCCTCGCCCAGCCAGTGGCGGAAGTCGCGGTAGCCGCCGGCCGCCACAAACTCCAGGTACTCGGCGTTGGTAACCAGGCGGTTTTGCAGCTCAAAGTCGGGCACCAGCGCCGCGTGCACCGGCAGCTCGTTATCGAAGCAAAACCCCTCGCCCTGAAACCCCACCGGGTAGGTGCCGCCCGGCACCGGCAGCCAGGCGGCCGGCGGTGCCAGGGCCCCCGCGTCGGCCGGGGCGGGGCCGGGCGTGTATTCTGGGTTCAACGGGCTGGTGCTGAGGATGAACTTGATGTCGGTGGCCAGCAGCTCTTGGTGCTGCTGCTCGTGCTGGAGGCCGATTTCGACCAACTCCCGCGCGGCGGCGGGCAGGGCGGCTTCGTTGGCCAGCAGGGCCAGCAGGTGGGCATCCACGTGGGCGCGGTAGGCCAGCACCTCGGCCAGGGCCGGGCGCGTGAGGGTGCCGCGCTCGGCCCGGTTCACGCGCGAGCCCAGCGAGTTATAGTAGGAATTGAACAAATAGGCAAACTCGGGGTGAAACACCTCGTAGCCAGAGGCATAGGGCCCCAGTAGCATGGTTTCCCAAAACCAGGTAGTGTGGGCCAGGTGCCACTTGGGCGGGCTCACGTCGAGGGTGGGCTGCACCACGGTGTCTTCGGGCAGCAGCGGCCGGCACAGGGCCTCCGACTGGTCGCGCACGGCGCGGTAGCGGTCGGCCAGGGCCCCGGCGGGGGCGGTGGGCAGGGTAGTGGGCAGGGCGGGGGCGAAGGCAGTCATGCGAGGGAGTCAGTCAAAAGTAAGCAGCTAGCGCCTTTGATGTAAATTATTGCTAGCAAGAGCGTTAGTTATCAGCCAACAGGTGTTGGCTAATAGCCCGGTACTCGGGCAACGGAACGGCAGAAATCGGGGCTCAGGCACTGCAACCGCCGGGGCCCGCGCTTGGTTGCACGGCCGCCCGCGGGCCGGCTGGCATTTGCCGCAGGGCATCGGAATAAATACGTAGAACCCATCAGTACAAGGCGGTATTTTGAGCTCATTTATAGTTCATTCGCAACTATATGGTCGCGCTGTGCGCTAACATTGGCAAGCCGGCCAATGGTAAATGTTGCCTTGGCTAAATCTAATCCTTTCCTTTAATCTTACAGGCAATGAAAGCATCTACCACGCCCGAAGCCACCACGCCCCGCCCGGCCAACCGCACCGGCACCAAGAGCCGCCGCGGCTTTGCCGCCATGAGCCCCGAAACCCAGCGCCGCATCGCCAGCGAAGGCGGTAAGGCCTCGCACGCCAGCGGCCGTGGCCACCGCTTCACGGCCGAAGAGGCCCGCGACGCCGGCCGCAAAGGTGGCCTGGTGAGCCGCCGCCCCGCCAAAAACGGCCCGTCTGACCTCAAGGCCGCCGCCTAAGCGCTGCCAATTTAATAGGTCAGTTAAAAGTTAAAAAGGGAAGAGCTAAAACCGCAACCTGGTTTTAGCTCTTCCCTTTTTAACTTTTAACTGGCGGGGCCTCCCGCATCTTTGCGCCATGCTCCAGCTTACGGCTTCCCAGCGCGACCTGCGCTTCAACTTCCTGGCCCGCACCTCGCGCGGGGCCCTGGCCGTGCACACGGCCTGGTACCTGCACCTACACGACGCCGCCGACCCCACCCGCCCCGCCGGTGTGGGCGAGGCCGCGCCCCTGGCTGGCCTCAGCCCCGAGCACGGCCCGGGCTTCGCCGCCGCGGTGCAGGCCCTGTGCGCTCGCTTCAACGCGGCGGGCTACGCCGAATTCAGCGCCGCCGATGCCCCGGCCCTGGTGGGCCCTGGGCAGCCAGCCCTGGCGTTTGCCCTCGAGACGGCGGCGCTCGACTGGGCCGGCGGCGGCCGGCGGCAGCTCTACGCCAACGCCTTTGCCGAAGGCCGGGCCGGGCTGCCCATCAACGGGCTGGTGTGGATGGGCGACGCGGCCTTCATGCGCCGGCAGATTGAGGAGAAGCTGGCCGCCGGCTACCGTTGCCTGAAGCTGAAAATTGGGGGCCTGGACTTTGCCACCGAGCTGGAGATTCTGGCCGAAATCCGGGCCGTGGCCGGGCCTGCCCAGCTGGTGCTGCGCGTGGACGCCAACGGCGCCTTCGCGCCCGCCGAGGCGCTGGGCAAGCTGGCGCAGCTGGCCCGGTTCGAGCTGCACTCCATCGAGCAGCCCGTGGCGGCCGGCCAGTGGAGGGCCCTGGCGGAGGTGTGCCGCCACTCGCCGGTGCCCGTGGCCCTGGATGAGGAGCTGATTGGCCTCGAAACCCCCGCCCAGCAGGCGGCCCTGCTCGCCGCCGTGCGCCCCGCTTACCTCGTGCTGAAGCCTACGCTGCTCGGCGGCCACGCCGCCACCCGCCGCTGGGTGGCCCAGGCCGAGGCCCACGGCCTGGGCTGGTGGATGACCTCGGCCCTGGAATCAAACATTGGCCTGAACGCCGTGGCCCAGCTCACGGGCGAGTTTGCGGTGGGCAACTTTGCTCAGGGCCTGGGCACCGGCCAGCTCTACCACAACAACGTGGGGGCCCCGCTGCGCATCGCCGCCGGCCACCTCCACTACGCCCCCCAGGGCCCCTGGGAAACGCCGTAGACACCACTGGTTCAGCTGGTTGCCGTAAGTGTTGGGCCCTTGAACCTGTTTAGAAAGTCAGATGAGTATGACGTTCCAGAGATTTCCTAAACAGCTTCGTTAGCTGATGGCTTTTGTTCTTATATAGCAAGTATTCACGTCAATAGCACGAGCTGTTTGCTTTCGCACAATTGCTTAAGCAACGCCAGTAGCCTCGGCTGCTGCCCTGGGCTGCGGGGTATGTGTCCCAGCCCCCGCGGAGCGGCCCTCCCGCAGCACCGAGCCGCCCCGTGGGGGGGGCTCTCCTTCGGTTTCTCTATTGCTCAATGGACCGCTCCGACGGGGCTGCAAGAAGAAATTTTCTCCTGCCTCGAAACACTTAATTAGCCCAAATAAGCCAGTGAGAATTCTTTTCGTGCAATCGATTGTCGCAATAGCCTGTGGTTAGGAGTGAGGAGCTCGGCTGGGGGCCCTGGCAACACCCTTACAAGTCGTATCTTACGGGGGCTGATGAAAATGCTGCTCTGTTTATGCGCGCTGCGCCGGGCTTGGGGCCGGCTGCTGGTACTGGCCCTGCTGCTGGCCGGGGCCCGGCCCGGCTATGGCCAGGGGCCCGGCCCGTTTCAGTTGGTGCGGGCCAGGCAGCGGTGCATGAGCCTGCCGCTGCAGGTGCAGCGCAACCTGCCCATTGTGCAGGTGTGGCTGAACGGCGCGGGGCCCTACAACTTCTTGCTCGACACGGGCGTGGCCTCGTCGCTGCTGCTGTCGCCGGCCGTGGCCGACTCGCTGCACATGCCCCACGGGCAGGATTTCCGGGTGATGGGGGCCGGCGGCAAGCCCACTGGCCTGCAGGCCTACCAGGCCCCCCGGGTGCGCGTGGGCCTGGGCCGCCGCGGCCAGGAGGCCGTGGCCCCGGCCATGGCCCTGCTCGTACTCAACGGCGACTCGCTGAACCTCTCGGGCTACGTGGGGCTGCCGGTGCACGGCATCCTGGGGTCGGAGCTGTTCCAGAGCTTCGTGGCCGCGTTTGAGGGGCAGGCGGGGGGGCAGGAGCGGCTGGTGCTCACGCCGCCGGCCGCCTACCGGCCGCCCCGCAGCCGCCGCTGGGCCGGCCTGCCGCTGGCCATCGAGGGGCGCAAGGCGTACTTCACGGTGCCCGTGCGCCAGGTGGGCGACTCGGCCGCCCGGCCCCTGAAGCTGCTGCTCGACACCGGGGCCAGCCACGCGCTGTCGCTCGAAACCACCTCCGACCCGCGCCTGCACCTGCCCGCCCCCGGCCTGCCCGCCGACCTGGGCCACGGCCTAACGGGGCTGGTGCGCGGGGTGCTGGGCCGCGTGGCCACCGTCGAGCTGGGCCGCTACCGCCTCCCCACCGTCCTCACCTCCTTCCCCAACGGGGCCGACGTGCACGCCCGCACCGACGTGTTCCGCAACGGCAGCGTGGGCTACGAGCTGCTGCGCCGCTTCCGGGTCGTCATCGACTACCCGCACCGGCAGCTGTGGCTGCGCCGGGGCCTGGCCTTCGGCGAGCCCTTTGAGCACGACATGGCGGGCTTCGACGTGCTGGCCACGGGGCCCACCCTGCACCGCTACCAGGTGCTGGGCGTGGTGCCGGGCACGCCCGCCGCCGCCGCCGGCCTGCAAGACGGCGACGAGCTGCTGGCGGTGGGTATTTTGCCGGTCGAGCTGCTCTCGCTCACCCAGCTCACCCACCTGCTGCGCAGCACCAGCGGCACGGTGCTGCACCTCATCGTGCGCCGCCCCGGCGGCGCGCTGCACACGGCCAGCGTGCGCCTCGAGCGCCGCATTTAGGGCCCCCGGGGCCCCGGCGCGCCCCGGCAATTTCCCCAAAACGCGGTACCTTCCCGGCCCCGCCCGCCCGCCGCCATGCCCCGCCCACTCGTTGCTTCTGTGCCGCTCCCGCCCGACCTGGCGGCCAACCAGCACATCTACAGCGACTACTTTAAGGAGGAGTTTACGCAGACGCTCGACGAGAACATTTTGCAGCTCCTCGACCGGGTGTGGTTCCGCTCCGAGCTGGTGGGCTTCGACGACTACCCGCAGCGCAACAACCCCGACCGGCCGCTGATTTTTGCTTCCAACCACTCGGGCATGGCCTTCCCGTGGGACGCCATTGTGTGCCTCTCGCACCTGTGGCGCCACTTGCGGCAGCGCCACGGCCACCTGCGCGATTTGCCCCGGCCGCTTTCGGCCCCGCTGCTCTCGGCTACCACGCTGATGAACCCCTACCTGGTGCGCGATTTTTGGAAGAAGTGCGGCAGCGTGGACGCCACCACGCGCAACTTCGAAACCATGATGTATTACCAGGACCACAACCTGATGCTGTACCCCGAGGGCGTGGCCGGCATCGGCAAGGGCTTCAACCGCAAGTACCAGCTGCAGCGCTTGGCCACCAGCATGATCCGCATGAGCCTGCTGCACGGCACCGACATCGTGCCCTTCTACTGCGTCAACGGCGAGTACCTCGACCCCTACGCGTATAGTTTCGGCTGGATCAACCGGCTGGTGAAGAAAATCGGCATCCCGTTTTTGCCCATCACCGGGCTGCTGCTGCTGATGGTGGTGCAGCCCTGGATTTTTTACCTGGCCCTGCCCGCCAAGCTCACCTTTGTGATGGGCACCCGCATCCGGCCCGCCGACCTCACCGCCAAGGCCCACGACGAGCTAACGCGCCCCGAGTACGAGGCCTTGGGCGAGCAGGTGCGCCAGCGCATGCAGGCCGAGCTCGACGCCGCCGTGGCCGCCCACGGCCAGCACCCGTACCGCTGGCGCGAGCTGTGGCAGCGCATGAAGGAAAACCGCCGCTTCTTCCCGTTTTTCCTGCCCTTTGCCTGGCCCGCGGCCTTCACCGAGTTCGAGCGCCGCTTCGTGACCAACGGCGAGCGCAACTTCAAAATGCGCCTCGACGCGCCGGGCGCGTTCTGGAAAATGCTGTGGCGCAACCCCTTCGTGCTGGCCTACTTCATTCCCCTGCTGGGCTGGATCCCGCTGGCCCTCAAGGGCTACAAAAACCATAAGCTTGGCCGCCGGCCCTGAGGGACCTCGGCCCCCGTTTGCCAAAATATGCGTAAACTGCTCCGGGGCCCCCCGCGCCGCCGTGCGCCCGGGGGCCCCCAGCACCACCCCTTTTTCTCACTTCAACCCCACTTTTTCATCATGGAAGACCTGTTCAAGAAGTTCATCAATGCCGGGGTAGGCTACCTGGCCCAGGGCAACAAGAAGGTGCAGAGCACCATCGACACCTTGGTGAAGGAAAGCAAAATCAGCGAGCAGGAGGGCAAGAAAATCGTGGACGACCTGCTGAAAAGCAGTGAAGCCAAGCGCACCGAGTTGGAGCAGCAGTTCAAAGGCCTCGCCGAGCGCATGAAGGATTCGGTGGGCCTCAAGCCCAAAGCCCCCGCCAAAAAAGCCGCCGCGGCTCCCAAAGCCGGGGCCCCCAAGGCCGCCGCCGCCAAAAAAGCCGCCCACAAAGCCGCCGCCGCAGCCGGGGCCCCCAAGGCCGCCAAGCCCCGCGCCGCCAAAAAAACTGCCGCCCCCGGCTCGTCCGAAGCCTAGGCCGGAGTCCCGCCGCCGCTTGCAAAAGCCAGAAAATCCGCTTGCCGCCGGCAAGCGGATTTTCTGGCTTCCGGGGCCCCCGCCGTAGCTTGCCGGCCCAACCCCCAAAACGAGCGGAACCCCAAAAATCCGTTGCGTTCGTTAAAATCCGTTCCATCCGCGGTCCATGTTCAAGAACACAATTTCCAACCTCACGCGCCTCAAGGAAGTGGGCGAGGTGCTGCTCAAGTACGGCTTCGAGGACGTGGTGACGACCACGCCCCTGCGCCGGCTGGTGGGCGCCGGCCGCCGCGTGAGCTGGCAGCGCGCCGAGCGCACCGTGTTCGACACCACGCGCTGGGAGCGCGCCCGCCTGGTGATTGAGGAGCTGGGGCCCACCTTCATCAAGCTGGCCCAGGCCCTGAGCAACCGCGCCGACCTGCTGCCCGAGGCCCTCATCGACGAGTTTGAGAAGCTGCAAAGCAACGTGCCGCCCTTCGACGTGGCCGTGGCCCGCCAAATTATCGCCGACGAGCTGGGCCGGCCCCTGGAGGAGGTGTTCAGCGCCTTCGACGACGTGCCGATTGGCTCGGCCAGCATCGGGCAGGTGCACCGGGCGCGCCTGCGCACGGGCGAAGACGTGGTGGTGAAAATCCAGCGCCCCGGCGTGCAGGACAAGGTGCGCGGCGACCTGGCCCTGCTGCACGAGCTGGTGCGCCTGACGGGCGGCTTCCTGCGCAACCAGGGCCTGGCCAACCCCCAGGACGTGGTGGACGCCTTCGAGCGCAGCATGAGCAAGGAGCTGGACTACACCGCCGAAGCCCGCGCCATGGAGCAGTTTCGCAAGCTCTACGCCGACTACACCAACTTCTACATTCCGCGGCCCTACCGCGAGCTGAGCACGGCCAAGGTGCTGGTGATTGAGTACGTGGCGGGCTGCAAAATCACGGACCGGGCGCAGCTCGAAGCCTGGGGCCTCAGCCCGGCCAAGGTGGCCGAAACGGGCATGGACATCTACCTGACCCAGATTTTTGAGTTTGGGGTGTTCCACGCCGACCCGCACCCTGGCAACGTGCTGGTGCAGCCCGACGGCCGCCTGGTGCTCATCGATTTCGGCATGGTGGGCAAGCTCACCAAGCAGCAGAAGTACGCCTTTGCGGGCGTGTTCATCGGCATGGCCCGGCAAGATGCGCGCGGCATGGCCGCCAGCTTCCGCCGCTTGGCCCTGACGGCGGAAATCCCCGACATGCGCGCCTTCGAGAGCGACCTGAGCCTGCTCATCGAGGACTTCGCCCTGCTCGACGTGAAGGAGATGAGCATGGGCGACCTCGCCGACCGCCTCCAAACCGTCATCTACGACTACAAATTGCAGGTGCCGGGGGCCATCTTTCTCATCTTGAGGGCCCTGGTTATCCTCGAAGGCATCGGCAAGGTGCTGCACCCCAGCTTCAACACTTTCGAGTTTGTGCAGCCTTACGGGGCCCGCATCGTACGCGAGCAGTACTCGCCCGAAAACATCCTCACCGAGGCCGAGTACACCGGCACCCAGCTGCTGGCCCTGCTCCAAACCCTGCCCGCTGACGTGCGCCAGATCGTGCGCAAAATCAGCAAGGGCGAGCTGCGCGTGAAGGTGGAGCTGAGCGGCTACACCACGCTGCTGCGCAAGGCCGACCAGCTCGTGAGCCGCACCATCCTGGGGTTGCTGTGCGTGGCGGGGCTGGTGTTTTCGGGCTTCACGCTGGTGGGCCACTACGCGCCTACCATGCGCTACTACCGCGGCGTGCCCGAAATTACGTGGTGGAGCCTGGGCATCACTGCCTTTTTCCTGCTGGTGCTGCTGCTGCTGGGCACCCGGCGCGAGCGGAAAGCGTAGCCGCTTAAAACGTAACGCTTAGATCGAGCCGGGCCGACTGTTGGATAGGTGTGTTCGAGAGCATGGTTTTGTTGCCAACCATGTAGTCGTAACGAGCCTCAAGGCCCAACACGGGGCCCCCAGAACGAGCCAGTACCAGGCCAAGTCCTCCTACGCCTCCCAGGCTGTAGGCCGGCAGTTCAACGGTGCTGCCAATGCCTCCGGCACTGTTGGTCGATTTGTTGCTGAAATTTCGCCCATAGGCAGGGCCCGCGTTCAGGTAAGGGCGGCACAGGCCGTTGCCGAACGTGTAGCGAAGCAAAAGCGGTAGCTGCACTTGCGAATACTGCACGTTGGTGGTGAGGCTGTTGGAGGGAATGCCGGTGTTGTACGCGGTGACGTCGTAGGGCCCGTAGCGGCTGCGCAGCGACAGGTACACGGCTTCGAGCTGCACCGAAAACCGGGTTCTGGTGGCAAGATTTAGCGTGGCCCCTGCTTGATAGCCAACGAATTGCTGGTGCTCGCCGCCGTAGCTGGCCGATGCTAATTGAAAGCGCGAGGCGTTGGCCCCAATCTTCAACCCGAACGAAGGCCGAATCTTAAACGGGTTTTTCACCGCCACGCTTGCCTGCTGCGGCCGTACGCACGCGTTGTAGGTGTTGACCAAACGGGTGAGGCCGCCGCGGTTGTACGGGTACTGCACCTGCACTTTGCCGTAGCCAAAGGCCAAAGAGGAGCACCCTGGTAGGATGCGCAAATAGGTAAGTTCGGGCGTGGCCGGGGCTATTTCTACCACGTGGGCCGAATCGGCGGGCTGCAGATAGAAGCGTAGTTCGCCGTCGGTGTTCTGGCCACTGAATAGGCTAACGTATCCCGTCACTACTGGCGTCAGGAGCTGGGCCGCTCCCTGGGGCCCCACGAGCCTGCTCACCCGGGCCACCCCGTCGGCGTTGCCGTATGCCAAAACCTCTGCGGCACTAAATTGCTGCACTGGCTGGCCCGGGCGGGTTAAATTGAGCTTTTGGTAGTTCTTGCCAATGAGCTGCACCCGGCCGCGCAGTGTATCGCCGGGAGTAGTGACCAGGTAATCGGGGGCTGACTGCCCGACGGCTACTTTGGCCGTGAACAAGCAAGTCGTTAATAAGAAACCGAAGCGCTTCGAAGAGGAGTAAACTTGATGCAAGTGAAAAGGAATAAGTGGA
Organism: Hymenobacter nivis; assembly: GCF_006439025.1. Lineage (GTDB taxonomy): Bacteria > Bacteroidota > Bacteroidia > Cytophagales > Hymenobacteraceae > Hymenobacter > Hymenobacter nivis_A. The sequence goes on along the minus strand of NZ_RCYZ01000003.1, from coordinate 341,152 downwards.
AGAGGAGCGATAATTATTAACCGAATATTTGGCGAAATATACGCCGGCCCCTACCTGAACACGAAGCCCTCGACGCCCAGGTACATGGCCACGACTTTGGCGAAGAGGAGCGCCTCGAACTCCTGTTCGGCGCGGAACTTGCCGGCGATGATGGCCCGGTGCTGGGGGCCCCAGCGCCCCGGGCTACCGGCTTGCCTGCGCCGCAATAGGGGCCCCGGGGCGGGGCACGCACAGGCGGCGCACCGCCGTTTCGCCCACTGCCTGGCCCAGCGCCTGGCCCTGCTCGATGGCGTCGAGGAAGTGAATGCCGCCGTAGAGGCGTGAGATGGCGGCCTCCTCGGCGGCCTGGCGGAAGGAGGTGAAATGCCGGGGCCGGAGGCCAAACTCCTTTTCGGTGTTGTCGGTGTAGGCGTAGGCGGGGCCGAAGTACTGGCCCAGCACCTCGGCGGCGGCCGTGGAGATGACCGAATGCCCGCTTACGTATTCCGGGAAGGGCGGCGTCTGGAGCAGGGGCTGCCACTGCGGGGCCAGGTAGCGCCGGATGGCCGTTTCGGGCCGGATGCGGTTGCTGCGGTACTTTTCCTGCCAGCAGCAGATGAAGGCATCGGTGAGGGTGAGGGCCAGCACGGTGTGCAGGTGCAGCGCCCGCCCGAAGGGGACCTGGCTTTGCCGGCAGGCCAGGCCGGCAATCTTCATCCAGTGGGCCCCCGGCGACATCTTTTTGAGCCCCACTTGCAGGTGGCCCACGTCGCGCACGGCAAAGGGGTTGCAGTCCCAGAAGCCGGCAATTTGCCGCTGCTCGCCGGTGAGGCTGTCGCCGGCTTGGCGCACCTGCTGCATGAGCCCATAGAAGCCCGAGCCGGGCCGGGGGTCAAACGCCTGCGGCGGCCGGGGCCCCAGTGGGGCGGCCGAATCGAGCACAAACGGCCGCAGCGTGCCAAAATACGGCTCGACGGGCGGCAGGAAGGCGGGCGGCGTGGGGTACCAGTAGCCGGCCCCGGCGCTGGGCGTGTAGCGCGGCCGGTCGCTGAGGCGGTAGTAGCCGTCCTGCTTGGCGTAGGCCAGCACGGCCGTGGCCACGGCCTGCGCGTACTGCTGCGAGGCGGCCACCATTTCGGCGGGCATCCCGCGCTGGCGGCACTCGGCCAGCAGGGTTTGCTGCCGGGCTTCCAGCGCTTTGCCGGAGGGCTGGAGCTTGCCGGCCGTTTGCAGCATGGCCAGCAGGGCCCCCAGCCGGGGCGAGTAGCCGGTGGCGGCGGGCCGGGCCAGGGCCAGGGGCCGCCGCAAGCGGCCGGCCAGCGCGGGGCAGGCCGGGTCGTGCGGGGCCAACGCCTCGTGGCCGGCCAGCAGGGCGTAGGCAAAAAAACGGGCGGCCAGCGGCGGGCTGGTCACGTCGTGCATCATCAGCTCGTTCAGCTCGTCCACCACCCACCCGATGCGGTCGGCGGCGGGCTCGTAGGCGGTGGCCGCCGGCTGCTGGCACGCCGGCGCCAGGGCCCCCAGCACGAGCAGCAGTAGCAGCGTTAGGTATTTCATGGGAAAAAGCTGTATCTGGTAAACTGCCTATTGGCGGTCCTTGGCCGTTTGGATATCGCGGGCCACCTCGGCGCGGTAGCGCTCAAAAGTATCGTCGGCAAACGTGATGGTGGGCACCACGCGCTGGCCCACCGCCACGGGGCGGTAGTTGCTGAAGCCGTACTCGTGCACGCCCGTGCTGCCCCGGCCCGGCGTGGGGCGGCTGAGGTGGCTGTAGGCGTTGGCGTAGTCGTAGTAGGCGGCCGGGTACTGGGCGTAGCGGGCCACCTGCGACCAGGGCATGACGCCGAGCAGGGCGTCGTACTGCATTTCGGCAATGGGCACCACGCCCGGCCGGCGCTGGGCCAGGTCGGCCACCAGGCGGCGGGTGCCCTCGTACATGTCGGCCTGGGGGTTGTTTTCCCAGAGCCCGGCAATGTCGAGGAAGTACGAGTCGAAGCGGTACGTGCCCACCACCTGGTCGATGCGGTCGCGCAGGTAGTCGCGCCACGAGGCCACGCCAATGTTCATCACCGGCATCCAGCCGTCGCCGTGGCGGTCGTTGTCCCAATCCACCCAGTTCAGGTTCCAGCTGTCGCCGTCCACGTGCTGCGTGGCGGCGTCGGCAAACTGCTGGTAGCCGGGCAGCTTTTTATTGGCCGAGTTGGTGCCGAACATGGCCGAGAAGTGGAAGCCCAGCTTGTGGCCCTCGTCGAGCAGCTGCCGCAGGCCCTGGTCGCCGCCCATGCGCGGGTCGGGCTGGTAGAGGGGGTAGTTCCAGTAGTAGCGGCCGTCCCAGCCGGGCAAGAACACGAGCACGTTTTGGGGGTCAATCTGGGTGGCCACCCAGCGCAGAATGCGCAGCTGCTTGGCGTAGTCGTTGAAGATGTAGCCCGTCCAGTGGGCCCCGTGCAGGGCCACCACCAGCTTGGTTTGGCGCAGCCAAGCCGGCACGTCGGGGCGGGTGGCGTAGGCGGGCAGCTTATACGCCTGGGCCACGTGGGCGAAGTGCGGGGCCGCAATGGCCTCGTAGGTAGGGGCCGCCCCGATGTGCCACAGGCAGCTCTGCACCTGCGCGCTCTTGGCCCAGCCGGCCTGCTCATAAATCAGCTCGGTGCGGTAGCCATCGGGGCCGGGCTGGAAGTAGAACCGCGCCGGGCGCACCTCCGTCTGCCGGGCCGAAAGGCCGAAGAACTGGCCGTTTGCTTGCTTAATGACCACGAGCGGCGTGGCCAGCCGGCCAAACAGCTGCGGGTACTCAAAGGTCTGCTCGCCATCGCCGGGGTCGAAGAAGTTCTCGCCCGCCAGCGAGAGCTGCCCGCGCGGAATGCCCCGCACCACCGTGGTAATGGACTTCACGGGCTGGTCCATCCGGGCCGATACGCGCCACTCCACGCTGCCGTCGGCCTGGCGCTGCAGCTCGGCGGTGAGCTCGCCGGCCGCCTTTTCCTGGCCGCCGGCCCACGTGAAGCCCCGGCAGACGTAGCGCAGCCGGTCGCCCGTACGCTCCAGCTTGGTGCGGGCCGGGTCGATGGCGTAGGCGTTCTCAAAGGTTTGCACCCGGAAGCTGAACTGGAAGCCCGCAAACTCGGCCGACGGCTCGGGCCAGTCGAAGCTGAACTTCATTTCCCCGCCGCCCTTGGGCGGGGTGTACACCCCGTCGGTGGAGGTGAGGGGCAGCAAGCCGTTGGTAGCCTTGGGCTTGGCCGGCGCCGCGCTCTGCGCCCGGGCCAGGGGCCCCCAGGCGGCGCCCAGCAGCAATAGCAACCCGGCTGATTTGAAACGGTTTAGCATGAACGCTGATAGAATTGAATTAAGCAAAAACTTGGTTTACCGCACCTTGGCCGGCTTGTAGCGGTAAGCCTGCAAGGGCAAGCCGTTGCGCCCCACCACCAGCGTGCGGCCCACCTGGGCAAAGCTGCGGACGTCGCCCGGCACGCGCAGGCCCGCCTGCCGGGGCGGCACCGCCGCAAAGCCGCCCCGGCCGTCGCCGTGCAGCAGCAGCCCCTGGCCGGCGTCGCTGGTGCCGAACCGGATGCGGCTGTGGCCGACGTTGCCGCCCAGCACCAGGTCGGGGCAGCCGTCGTGGTCGTAGTCGAGCGCGGCCAGCGCGTACACGGGCGTGTACTGCGCCTCCACGGGCAGGGCCCCCAGCCGGTACTTACCTTGGGGCGTGCTCAAAAAGCAGGTGGTTTGCAGGCAGTTGGCGCGCAGCACCTGGGCCCCCGCTAGCTCGTCTTTGCTGAAGATGTCGGCCAGCCCCGCGTTGGCGTAGCTCGCGTAGTTGGGGAAGCGCGCGCGGGTCATGCTGATTTGGTCCAGCAGCTCGTCGCGCGACACGAAGGGGTAGCTTTTGCCCTGCGCGTACAAGCACAGGATGGGGTCCACGGCCCCGTTGTCGTCGAAGTCCTTGTAGTACAGCTCGGCCGGTTGCCGGGCGCTGGCCCGGCACTGGGTGTTCAGGCCCATGTTGCCCACCACCAGGTCAGGCTTGTGGTCGCCGTTCAGGTCGCTCACGAGCAGCGTGTTCCACCAGCCCGTCAGCCGGCCGGGCAGGTAGGCGGCCGTGCGGTCGCGGAGCTGGCCGTGCTCGTTCACCCACACCTGCACCGGCAGCCACTCGCCCACGGTCACGAGGTCGGGGCGCTGGTCGCCGTTCATATCCACCCAGGCCGCGTCGGTTACCAGGCCCAGCTGCCGGAGCGCCGGGGCCCACTGGGCGGTGCGGTCGGCGAAGTGGCCGCGGCCGTCGCCCAGCAGCAGGTAGCTGGCGGGGGCCTCGGGGTAGCGGCCGGGCACCACGCGGCCGCCCACAAACAGGTCGGGGTGGCCGTCGCCGTTCACGTCGGCGGCGCGCACGCAGCCGGTGCTGGTGGGCATGGGCGGCAGGCTGCCGGCGGGGCTTTTGGCGAAGTGCCCGCGCCCGTCGTTGAGGTAGAGCTGGTCTTGCAGCAGCGGGTCGCGGGGCAGGAAGTTGTCGTAGCCGCCCGTGCCCACGTACAGGTCCTGGTCGCCGTCGCCGTCGGCGTCGAGAAAGGCGGCGGCGCTGGCTTCCTGCAGCGAGTCGGCGCGCAGGGCGGGCTCCGGCACTTCGGCAAACTGCCCGCTGGGCCCCTGCGCAAACACGCGGCTGGCGTGGCCCGCCGCCCCGCCCATAAATACGTCGGCGCGGCCGTCGCCATTCACGTCGGCCTGCGCCAGGCAGGGGCCCCCGTACGACAAGCTGTTGACCAGCAGGGGCTGCCGCTTGAAGTCGTTCACGTCGTTCTCCACCGCCACCGCCCGGATGGGGGAGGCCACGGCCGTGAACACCGGCCGCAACGGCGCCTCCGCCGGGCCGGGGCCCCGGGCGTCGGCCTCGCGCAGCACGAGCCGCGCGCTGCCCGGCGCCGGCCGCACCACCTGCCGCCGGCCGCCGGGCCACACCACCCGCACCGAATCGACGGGGCGCTGGCCCAGGCCGAAGTGCAGCACCGGCGACACGCTCGACTCGTAGCCGCGGCCTACTAGTTGCTCCTGGGCCTGGAGGCCGCCGCCGCTGTACAGCGTCACCTTCGCGCCCAGGCCCAGCCGGTTTTGGCCCAGGCCCTGTAGCTGCACCGCCAGAGCCCTGTTTTTCAGCAGCTTGCTGGCGTCGTTGCGGTAAATGAAGGCCGCCGCGTTGATGTTGTTCACCACCAGGTCCAGGTCGCCGTCGTTGTCGAGGTCGGCGTAGGCGGCCCCGTTGCTGTTGGCGGGCGTGGTGATGCCCCAGGCCGCGCTCACGTTGGCAAATTGCGCCCCGCCGGTGTTGCGAAACGCGTAGCCCACCACGTTCGACGACGGCATTTTGCGCACCAGCTCCAGCAGGGTGTTGCGCTGCACGTTGCCCTGGCGGTCGTGCAGGAAATCGCCCATGTACTTGAGGAAGTCCAGGTTGGTGTAGTCGTGCAAAAAGCCGTTGGTCACGAACAAGTCCTTCCACCCGTCGTTGTCGAAATCGGCCAGCAGCGGCGCCCAGCTCCAGTCGGTGTTCGAGATGCCGGCCAGCTGCCCCACCTCGCTGAACGTGCCGTTGCCGTTGTTGAGCTGCAGCATGTTGCGCATGTACTGCTTGTGCAGCCCCGCGTTTTCGCGCACCTGAAACTGCTCAAAGTTGTCGCTGGCAAACAGCAGCTTCTGCCGCCGGTTGTCCTCGGGCAGCATGTCGAGGGTGCAAATATCGGCGTACCCGTCGTTGTTGAGGTCGGCCGCGTCGTTGCCCATCGACGAGAGCGAGGTGTGCCCGATCTGCTCCCCGAGCCGATCGGTGAAGGTGCCGTCTTTGTTGTTGATGTACAAATAGTCCGGCGTCAGGTAGTCGTTCGACACGTAGATGTCCGGCCAGCCGTCGTTGTTGAGGTCGGCCACCGACGCGCCCAGCCCAAACGAGAGGCGGGCGTTGAGCAGGCCCGCCGCCGTGGCCACCTCCCGGTAGTGGGGCAGGGCCCCAGCGGCGCTGCCTTCGTTCTGGTACAGCTTGAGGCCCGTCAGCGCGTCGGGCGTCGCCATCATTTGCTTGATGTAGAACTCGTCCAGGCCCTCAAACCGGCGCGGGCTGTGGTTAAGCAGCAGCATGTCGAGGTCCTGGTCGTGGTCGTAGTCAAAAAAAACGGCCTGCGTGCTGAACGCCGAATCGGCCAGCCCGCACGCGGCGGCCTGCTCCCGGAAGCGCGGCACGCCCCGCGCGTCGGGCCCCTGGTTCACGAAGAGCTGGTTCTGGCGCAGGCGGCCCGGCCGGTCGCCCGAGCGGCACACGTACATATCGAGTTTCCCGTCGGCGTTGAGATCCACCATGGTCACGCCCGTTTTCCAGCCCTCGGCCAGCCCCACGCCCGCCGCCGCCGTCACGTCCTCAAAGCGCAAATGCCCCTTGTTGAGGTAGAGCCGGTTGCTGCCCTTGTTGGCCGTGAAGTAGATGTCGTCCAGGCCGTCGCCGTTCACGTCGCCCAGGGCCACCCCGCCGCCGTTGTAGGTGTACTCGTACACCAGCACGTTGGTAAACTCGTCTTCCACCAGGTCGTTGCGAAACGATACTCCGCTTTGCGCCGCCGGCACCAAATTAAATAGGGTAGGGGCCCCAGCGGCCGCCGGCTGCTTGGCCTGGCAGCTGGCCAGCAGCAGCCCGGCCAGCCCCCACAATACAAGTGCTACGCAAAAACGACTGGGCAACATGGGGCGGGAAAAGGGGGAGCGGATGGGAGGAAAAGGAAAAAATAACAGGGCGGCTTCGGCAGATAATCCGCTAAAGCCGCCCTGTCTGCATTGTTTTGCCCGGCCGTTTGGGGCCCGGCAGCTGCCTAATACCCCGGGTTCTGCTTGAGGTTGGCGTTGGTGTTCAGCACGTTCTGCGGAATGGGCATCAGCGTCCGGTAGTCGCCGTTGGGCGTGTGCGAAAGCCACGACTTCTTGGTGAACACCCCGAAGCGAATCATGTCCTGGCGGCGGTGGCCCTCGGCGGTAAATTCCCAGCCCAGCTCGTCCAGCATGCGGCCGAACGGAATGTCGGCCCCGCCCTGCACGGGGCTCACCACGTTGTTAGCCGCGGGGCCGTAGGGGTAGCTGCTGCCCAGGGCCAGGTCGGCGGCCGTCACGGTGGCCTGGGCCGGGCTGGCCGTGAAGTTGCGCTGGCGCACCTGGGTAACCAAGGTGGCCGCCTGCGCCGCCTGGCCGGTGCGCAGCAGGGCCTCCGCCTTCATCAGCAGGATGTCGGCGTAGCGGAAGAGCGGAAAGTCGTTGCTCAAATCCTGCAATACGCCCTGCTTGATTTCAAATTTGCCCACCCGGAAACCATCGTCCTCGGTGCCAAAAATGACGCTGGAGAGCGTATTGGTGAAAGCCAGGGGCTGGCCGGCGGTGGTGCCGAACACGCCCACCAGCGGCGTGCCCCCCGAAGTGTACTGCTGGCCCTGTATCCAGTTGGTTTTCAGGCGGCCATCGGCAGGGTTGTAGGAGTTGATGAACTGCGGAATGGCGCAGATGCCCCCGCCCCACATGCTGGCCTGCCCGTTGTAGGTCTGCTGGTTCTGGGGCTGCAGCGTCTGCATGTGAATGCGGAAGCCCGTGGCGTACACCTCATCGAAGGGAATGGCAAACACGATTTCCTTCGAGCCTTCGTTCACTGTTTTGAACACGTTGGCCTGCACGGGCTCCAGCTGGAAGCTGTTGGAGTTGATGACGGCGTCGCAGGCGGCGATGCAGTTGGCCCAATCGGCCTGCCCGGTGTACACCCCGGCGTTGAGGTACACCTTGGCCAGCAGGGCCTCGGCCGCCCACTTGTTGTTGAAGCGGCCGTAGGTAGAGGCGTCCACGGTGGTGGCCAACTGCGGCAGCGACTCCGTTATCTCCTTCACTACAAAGGCGTACACCTGGGCGCGGGTGCTCTGGGTGGGCAAGAAGCCCGCCGGCACGTCGAACTTGTCCACAATGGGCACGTTGCCGAACAGGTCGCACAGCATGTAGTAGTACGAGGCCCGCAGCACGCGCAGCTCGGCAATGAGCTGCTCCTTGCCCGTGGTCAGTGGAATCTGGCCCTGCTCCACTTGGTAGAGCACGCGGTTGCAGTTGGTGATGCCACCAAAGGCCTCGCCCCAGGTGTAGCCGGGGGTGGGGTCGAGGGCCGTCCAGGTGTGCTGGTGCAGGCGGCGGTACGAGCCGTCGTCCACCCAGCCGTTGGGGCGGCCGGGGGTCACGGTTTCATCGGTGGAGGTTTCCTGGATGCGGTACGCGCCGTTGAACTCCAGGAACAGGGTGCGCCAGTTGCCGTAGGCCGGGCCCACCAGCGAGGACAAGTCGCCGGTAGTGGGCGAAAATTGGTTGGCCACAATCTGGTTGTAGCTGGTGTCGTCGAGCTTGGTGCAGGAGCCGAATAGCCCCAGGCCCGCCATGGCCAGCAGGCTTACCCCGGCGGGGGAGAGATACTTTTTCATAAATAATATTTCTGACAGTTAGAAAGTTACGTTCAGGCCCGCCGTAAAAGTGCGCACCGTGGGGTACTTGTCGCGGTCGTCGATGCCGGGGGACAGGCCCAGGCGGTTCACTTCCGGGTCCAGGCCCTTGTATTTGGTGATGGAGGCGGTGTTCAGCGTCGAAACGTACACCCGCAAGTTCTTCACGTACTTGACGACGTTGGGCTGGAAGTTGTAGCCGAACGTGATGTTGTCAACCTTCCAGTAGTCGCCGTTTTCCACGTAGTAGCTGTTGAATTCCAGTGGCATCGTGGTGTTAAGCACGGCCTTGCCGAAGATGGGGTCGTAGGCCGAGCGCAGGCGGTTGTACTGCGTCACGCCGGTGTTTTCGTAGTACATGCGCTGCACGTTCAGGATCTGGAAGCCGAAGGCTCCGCGCATCGTGATGCCCAGGTCGAAGCGCTTGTAGCGGAAGCTGTTATTCCACCCGCCGTAGTACTTGGGCAGGCCGTTGCCGAGCACCTGCTTGTCGTCCTCGCTGTGCGTGAACTGGTCGTAAGGCACCGATTGGCCGTCCTTGTTCATGTAAATCCACTTGCCGTCGCTGGTCACGTCCACCACCTTGTAGCCGTAGAAGTTGCCCAGCTTCTGCCCCACCTGCACGCGGCTGGTGTAGGTCTGGATGGGCTCGCCGGTGTAGCCGGTGTTGAAGAAGTCGTTGGTGAGCTGGTAGAGGTCGTTGTTGAGCGAGAGCAGCGTGTTCTTATTGGTCGAGAAGTTGAAGGTTGAGGTCCAGGTGAAGTCCTTGGTTTGCACCGGCACTACGTTCAGCTGCACTTCCAGGCCCTTATTTTCGAGCGAGCCCACGTTGGCCGTGGTGGTCGGGAACAGGTTGGGCGGCGAGGGCACTTGGTAGTCGTAGAGCAGGCCCAGCGTGCGGCGGATGTAGTAGTCCACCGTACCGTAGACGCGGCCCTTGAAGAAGGAATAGTCCACGCCCGCGTTGAATTCGTGCTTTTCCTCCCACTTCAGGCTGGGGTTGGGGTTGCTGATGGGGGCCAGCGACTGCACCCAGCGGCCGTTGGCCAGGAAGTAGCCGCCGTAGCCCAGGCGCGACACGCCCAGAAACGAGGAGCCGGGCGCGGTGCCCGTCACGCCGTAGCCCACGCGCAGCTTCAGGTCGTCGAGGAAGCCGGCGCTGGCCAGGAAGTTCTCCTTGTTGATGCGCCAGCCCAGCGACACGGCCGGGAAAGTACCCCAGGGCTGGTTGGCCCCCAGGAAGCGCGAGGAAGCCTCGCGGCGCACGCTGGCCAGCAGCAGGTATTTCTCCTTGTAGTTGTAGGTCAGGCGGCCGAAAAAGCCAATGAGGTTGTAGGAGGTCTTGTCGCTGTATTCGGTGGCCCGGCCGATCTTCAGGGCATTGCCCGTACCGATGTTGTTGTAGGTGAACACATCGGTCGGAAAATCGAAGTTCCGCATGTAGAAGTTCGTGGCCAGATCGTCCTGGTAGCTGTAGCCCGCCAGTGCCGAGAAGCGGTGCTCACCAATGCTGTGGTTGTAGTTGGCCGTGAGTTCAAGTAGCTTATCAATGACTTCCGTAGTGCCCCGCGAAGCGTAGCCGTTTAGTCCATCGCGCAGGGCAGAAGGATGCTGCTTGTTCTCTGAGTAACCCCGCGTCTGGTCGTAGCGCGTGTTGGAGCCCAGCGCTTTGAATTGCAAGTCGTTGATTGGCTCCCACACAATGCTGCCGCTCAGGCGGGTGTTTTGCGACGTGTTCAGGCCGTCCGAATCGTAGAGGCGGGACAGGGGGTTTTCGTAGTTGAAAAGCCCAAATTCCTGCGCGTAGGTGCCGTTAGCGTTATAAATCGGGGCTGTGGGGTTGCGGATGAGCGCCTGCCGGTAGGTGTAGCCGTTGAAGCTGTTCCCGTCCGAGGTGGAGGTGTACTTGTTGTCGCTGTTCAGGATTCCTAGGTTCAGCTTGACGCGCCCGTCAAACATGTTGTGGTTGATGTCGGCCCGGCCAGTGAAGGTGCGGTTATCCGACTTCTGTAAGATGCCCTCAAGGGCGCGGTAGTTGCCACTAACCAGGTAGTTGGTCTGGGCATTGCCCCCCCGGAAGGTGAGGTTGTGCACGTGGGTGAGCGGGTTTTGGCTGATGGCTTTCAGCCAGTCGGTGCTGCTACCCTGGTCGGTAAAGCCCACGCCATCGGTGATCTTCTGGCGGTATTCGTCTGCCGTTAGCACCTCGGGGCGGCGGGCAATGCGCTGGGTGCTCGCGTAGCCGCTGTACTCGATGGTGGGCGTAACGTTGCCCTGAGGCCGGCGGGTAGTGATGAGGATAACCCCGTTGGTACCCCGCGTGCCGTAGATGGCGGCGGCCGAGCCATCCTTCAGCACGTCAACACTTTGAATGTCTTCGGGGGCCACCGTTTTCAGGTCGCCCGGAATGCCGTCAATCAGCACCAGGGGCTGGGTGTCGGCGTTGAGGGTGGCCGTGCCGCGCAGCAAAATCTGGCTCGTGCCCGTGGGGTCGCCGCTGGGCGTCACAATGGTAAGGCCCGCCACCTTGCCCTGAATGAGCTGGCCCGCGTCCTGGGTGGCGCCTTTCACGAAGCTTTCTTCCTTCACGCTGGCCACCGAGCTGGTAAGGTCGGCCTTGCGCTGGGTGCCGTAGCCCACCACCACCACGTCGGCCAGCTGCTTGGTGTCGGGCTGCAGGGTAATGTCGACGGTGGTGCGCCCGCCCACGGCCACTTCCTGCGGCTTTGAGCCCACAAAGCTGAACACGAGTGTGGCATTGGCCGCTGCCTTGAGGGTGTAGCGTCCCTCGGCGTCGGTCTGGGTGCCGGTGCTGGTCCCCTTCACAATGACGTTGACGCCCGGTAGCGACCCGCCTTTCTCATCGAGTACGCGGCCCTTGATGGGGTCGGCGGCCTGTTGCAGGCCAGTGGCGGCGCAAGTGCCCGCCAGCCCCGGGGTGGGAAGCGCCGGGCCAAACAAGCAAGCCGCAAGCAACAGGTGGAGGGGAGGGGGTAGGGGAGTTTTCATTGAGAAAGGGATGAAGAGTAAAGAACCAGGTACTTAGCCCGCGCCCATTTTACACAATCGGTTGTGTAGAATGGAAAAAAATTTTATCTGTTGGTAGCAAGCGCTCAGTCAAAACCAAGTGGCTATGGGGGCCCTGGCCCCTGCACCAGAGCTTTGGGCTGACGCAGGCGCAGCGGGGTTGGGGGTTGCCTGCGCCCGGTAGGAGGCTCTTGGCCAGCCACCGGGCGCGGGGGCCCTATTTGCCCGCGGTGGTCGTTGCGGCGGTTTGGCTAAGAATGTCTATGTCAACCACCTGGCGCGGAAACCACACGGTCATCTCGCCTTTGCCGCGGTTGGCCCACGCGTAGTACGGGATGGCGGTCATCGGTTGGGCCACGGTGCGCACCGAGTTGTTGGCGGCGTCTACCTGAATGGTGGGCACAGTGGCCGTCAGTTCCACCACGCCGTTCAGCACGTCGGGCTTGTAAGCGGCCGTGAACTGGGTGGCCGGGGGCACCACTAGGTTGCTGGTTTTTCCGCCATTGTCCTTCCACTCAGCGCAGTAAATGACGGGGCCGCGCTGCAGCGCTACCTTGTTGCGGTCGTCTACTACCTGCTCGTTGGCCACTACTTGCCGCACTTCCATGGGCAGTGCTACCTCCACCACGTCGTTTTTGTGCCATTTCTTGGCGAGCACCGCGTACCCGTTTTTGACAGCATACGTGACGGGCTTGCCGTTGACCTTGATGCTGATGGCTGCCGCCGTGGGGGCCCCGGCAAAGGTGTAGAGGTTGGACGGCACGGCCGTGTTGCGGGCCCACCCGGGCAGGCGCACCAGTAGGTTGAAGGTGGCGGCCGCGGCTGGAGCAACCGTGAATTTCAGGTTGCCATCCCAGGGGTAGTTGTTCTGCTGGGTGAGCTGAACCCGCTGCTTGTTCACAACCAGGTTGGCCTGCCCGCTCACGAACAAATTCACGTACACGTCGTTATCGTTCTGGGCGTAGATGTAGCCGGGCAGCGATGGGAACAGGCGGGCCAGGTTGGTGGGGCAGCACGAGCAGTCGAACCAACCGGACCGGGCTGGCTCGGACTGGGAAAAGCTCTGGCTGTTTTTGATCTGCATGGCGTTGGAGTAGAAGAACGACTTGCCATCCAGGCCCACGCCCGAAATCAGGCCGTTGTAGAGCACCTTCTCCAGGATATCGGCGTACTTGCTCTCGCCGTGCAGCAAAAACATGCGCTGGTTCCAGTACACGTCGGCCACCGAGGCGCAGGTTTCGTTGTAGGCCGTGGCGTTGGGCAGCTCGTAGTTGGCCCCAAACCGCTCGCCGTCGCCGGCGGCACCGGTGCCGCCCTGCACGTACATCTTCTTGGCCACCAGGTTGTTCCAGATGCTGTCCACGGCCGCCAGCATTTGCTTGTCGCCGGTGAGGGCGGCCACGTCGGTCATGGCCGAGTACAGGTATTCGGCGCGCACGGCGTGGCCCTTGGCCTCGCGCTGGTCCACCACGGGCTTGTCGTCCTGCCAGTACGAGCCGTTTTTCCAGGTGTCGGCGCTTTTGGCGTCGTAGCCTTTGTACTGGCCGCGGGCGTCAAGAAAGAACTTGGCCGTGCTGAGGTACTTAGCCTGACCCGTGACGCGGTAGAGCTTCACGAGGCCCATTTCCACGATTTCGTGGCCCGGGGCCACGCTGCGCTTGCCGGGCCCGAACACCGAGCAGACCAGGTCGGCGTTTTTGAGGGCGATGTTGAGCAGCGTCTTTTTGCCCGTGGCCTGGTAGTGGGCCACGGCGGCCTCGTAGAGGTGGCCGGCGTTGTAGAGCTCGTGGCTCAGTTCGCGCTCCTTTTCCCAGCGGGCCTGGCCGGCCCAGGGGTGGGGGTGGGCGGGGTCGATGGTGCGGGCGGTATAGAGGTAGCCGTCAGGCTCTTGGGCGGCACCAACTTTGGCAATCAGCGCGTCCACGTAGGCCCCGAGCTTCTCATCGGGGTACAAGCTCATCGAGTACGAGGCCCCCTCGATGGTCTTGTAAATGTCCGTATCATCAAACGGAAACGTGGTGGCGAACTTGCCCTGATGGGCGGCGGCCATCTCGAAGTTCTTCACCCGGTTGGTAGCCTCGCAGCGCTGAAACGAGGCCGGAATGGTCACATCGGTGTTCGTTTTCAGGCGCGGCAGCCAGAAATTATCCGTCAGCTTGACCTTGGTGAACGATACGGCCTGGATGGGATAGTCCGTGCGCTGGGCGGAAGCCGTGGCTACCAGGCCCAGGGCCAGCGCAGTGAGAAGCGGTTTTTGCATGGCAAACATGGATGCTGGAACTGATGATAGCGGGGGTAAGCAATCATTTGGGCATCATTGCCGGAGCTTGGCCGTTGATTGCTCGAACGTTCGCAAAGCAGGCGTATGCTTTATGGTCGATGTAAATATATGTGGACTAATTTGTTTACACAATCGATTGATTAATTTTTTCGCCTTGCGCCTTAGGTTGTAATAGCAGCCAACGGCCCCAAGTCTGGATTCTATTTGGCCAGATTACCTGAAAGCAAATGGGGGCAATGTTGCCTGGGTGTTAATGAGCACAGCTTTTCGTTGCACATGGGTTTGTGTAGCCCGGGCGTGTTTTGCTATGCTGCCAGCGGCGAGGCCGCTCGTTTCTTTTTGTGCTTCCTGACCGTCGTTCAGCAACTGGCCGTCCATCGCCTACATTGCGCGCATGCTGGACCTCTCGGCTTCCGGGGTTTCGTGCGCGTCCGGCAACAGCCCTCGCATCAGCGAGGCCACCAAGCAGTGAATGCAGCCCGCGGTGAATCGGCCCGGAGCCGTCGCGGCAAACCAGGCATTCGCAGCGTAGCCTATAATGAGTGCTTGCGCCCAACCCGCTGAGCCAAGTGCCGGCCCCTACCTGAACACGAAGCCCTCGACGCCCAGGTACATGGCCACGACTTTGGCGAAGAGGAGGGCCTCGAACTCCTGGTCGGCGCGGAACTTGCCGGCGATGATGGCCTGGCGCGAGGCGGGCACCGAGAGCAGCACCACGCGGGCCCGGGGCGGGCCGCCGCGCTTGGCGCTGGGGCCCCCGGTGGTGGCGGGCTCGTCCTGCGTGAAGGGTTTCACGATGACCTTACTTACGCGGGGCAGCGGCTGCCACGCGCCCAGCACGAGGCCAAAAAATGTGGTGAAGTAGCGGAACTGGCCGTGGGGGCGGTCCAGGGCCAGTTGCCGGGTTTTGGCGAGCAGCGGCAGAATGGTGCAGTAGGGCACCAGGGCCCCCACCGCCAGCAGTGGCTGCCACGCGCCCCAGGGCCCCAAGAGTGCCGCCGCAACCAGGCCCGTGCCCAGCCCGGCCAGGTACTGGATGCGCCGCTGATAAGCCGCGCCGTGCCGGTGCAAATAACAAGTAAAATACCGAGTCATTGTATAAATGTTTAGGCTATAAGTACAAGGTGTTCAAGCAATAGTGAATTAAAATAGGCGAATAATGCAGCGCTGCTAAATGTACGCCGCGGGTACAAAAAATGGCCCCAAACCACTAAAGATTTGGGGCCAAAAATGAAAATTTGCCGGCGGGCGGCGGGGCAGGGGCCCCGGGTTATTTCAGCTTCATGTCGTCGATGATGGCCTGGATTTTCTCCTTGGCCAGGCGCTGGGCCAGCTCGAAATCCACCGCCGACTTCAGGGGCTGGCGCACGCTGAAGTAAAATTTGATCTTGGGCTCGGTACCGCTGGGGCGGGCCGAAATCTTGCTGCCGTCCTCAAGGATGAACTGGAGCACGTTGGAGCTTTCCATGCCGGTTTCGGTGGTGAGGCCGGTGCGCAGGTCGCGGATCTGACCGGTCTGGTAGTCGCGGATTTCCACCACCGGCTGGCCGGCGATGGTGGCGGGCGGGCTCTGGCGCAGGCCGGCCATCATCTCCTGGATTTCCTCGGCGCCGCGCTGGCCCTTCTTGGTCAGCGAGATGAGGTCTTCCTGGTAAAGGCCGAACTGGGCGTACATCTGGGCCAGCTCCTCGTAGAGGGTGCGGCCCTGGCCCTTGGCCACGGCGGCCATTTCGGCGGCCAGCGCGCAGGCCGATACCGCGTCCTTGTCGCGCACAAAATCACCGATGAGGTAGCCGTAGCTCTCCTCGCCGCCGCAGAGGTAGTTCTCCTGGCCCGCCAGGTCGCGGATGAGGCCGGCGATGTACTTGAAGCCGGTGAGCGTGTTGTAGCTCTTCACCTGGTAGTGGCGGGCAATGTCGCCGAGGATGTCGCTCGTCACGATGGTGTACACCATGAAGTCGTTAGGCGCCAGCTTATTGGCACGGTGCCGGGCCCCCAGCAAGTAGTTGGTAAGCAACGCGGCCGTCTGGTTGCCGTTGAGCAGCACCCACTCGCCCTTGTCGTTTTTCACGCCCAGGCCCACGCGGTCGGCGTCGGGGTCAGTGGCGAGCACGATGTCGGCGTCGAGGTCTTTGGCCAGGTCCAGGGCCATCTGCATGGCCGATTTTTCCTCTGGGTTGGGGCTCTGCACGGTGGGGAAGTTGCCGTCGGGCGTGGCCTGGGCCTGCACAATGTGCACGTTATCAAAGCCGAAGCGTTGCAGGGCCCCCGGCACCAGCGTGATGCCCGAGCCGTGCAGCGGCGTGTACACAATCTTCAAATCGTGCTGCTGCTTGATGGCGGCGGGGTCCACGCTCAGCTTCTGCACCTCGGTGAGGTACTGGTCGTCCACGTCGTGGCCGATGAGGTGGATGAGGGTATCGACGGCGGTGAATTTCACCGCGCTGATGTCGGTAATCTTGTTGACTTCCTCGATGATGTTCTTATCGTGCGGCGACACCACCTGGGCCCCGTCGTTCCAGTACACCTTGTAGCCATTGTACTCCTTGGGGTTGTGCGAGGCCGTGATGACGCAGCCGCTCTGGCAGCCCAGCTGGCGGATGGCAAACGACAATTCGGGCGTGGGCCGCAGGCTGTCGAAGAGATACACCGTGATGCCGTTGGCCGAGAAGATGCCCGCGGCGATGCGCGCAAACTCGGGGCTGTTGTTGCGCGAGTCGTGGGCGATGGCCACCTTCACTTCCTGGTTGGGGAAGCTCATTAGCAAGTAGTTGCACAGGCCCTGGGTGGCCATGCCCAGCGTGTAGCGGTTCATGCGGTTCGAGCCGGGGCCCATCACGCCGCGCAGGCCGCCGGTGCCAAACTCGAGGGTGCGGTAGAAGGCATCGGTGAGGGCCTCGTCCTGCCCGGCGTCGAGCTGGGCGCGGATGGCGGCCTGGGTGTCGGCGTCGTAAGCCGGCGTGAGCCAGGCGTTTACCTTTTGCTGAATGTCGGGGGCAAGGGCCATGCGAATCGGAGAGAATAGGAGGGAATAAAGAACGGAAAAGCGCGGGCCGCCACCGGCGCGCCCGCCACCCCCGGCTAAACGGAAGATGGGGCCCCGAAGATACCGGCCGCCGCCAATCTGCCGCGCCCGGTGCGGCTAGCGCACCACTATTTTTTGCGAAACCACGCCCGCCGGCCCCTCGGCCCGCAGCACGTAGGCCCCCGGGGCCAGCCCGGCCACGCTGAGGGCCCCCGCCGGGGCCCCGGCGGGCAGCTGGCCGGTGGCCACGGCGCGGCCCCGCAGGTCGAGCAGCGTGAGGGCCAGCGCACCGGGCCCCGCGCCGGCCCGCTCCACGCGCAGCGTGCGCGTGGCGGGCACCGGAAACACGCGCAGGCCCGCCCGGGGCCCCGGCGCGGCCGCCGCCGTGACCACCGCCGGCGCCGGCAGCCAGGGCCCCACGTTCAGGGCGTACAGCCGCTGCGGCACGGTGAGGGGCCCCACCGTCACCCGCTCGTTGGACACCAGCAGCCGCCGGCCGCCCGCAAAGCACACGCCTTCGATTTGGCCCACCAGCGCCGCGCTGGGCAGCGCGATGCGCCGCTTGTTGCCCCGCAAAAACTGCGTGCCCGGGAAGTCCGACAGCAGCCACACGAAGGTGGCCCCGGTGGTTTCGTCGTAGCCGAGCAGGGCCGCCGCGGTGCCGTCGGGGCTGACGTCGGCGGCGGTGATGAGGCCATTCACGTCGAAGGTGGCCTTGAGGTGGGCGGCGTGGGTGCCGGGCGTGGCCGGCACGGTGTAGTAGCGGGTGCGGTGGTCGGCCCAGTCTTTGGTGAAGAGGTGCAGCGAGTCGTTGCGGAAAAACACGGCCTCGCAGTCGTAGTTGTGGTTGTTAAGGCTTCGGCCGAACGTGGTTTGGTCGGGGTAGTAGAAGTTGATGGCCTGGGCCGACACGGTATCGGCCGCGGGGCCCAGGCCGGCCCGCGGCACGCGCAGCAAGCGCAGGTCGCGCCGGTCGCCGTAGTTATTGCCGAAGTCGCCCACGTACAGGTAGCGGCCGTCGGCGGCAATGTCTTCCCAGTCGGTGTTGGGGAAGTTGACGACGCGCACTTGCTGGGTGGCCCGGCCGGTGGCCGAATCGACCCGGAACAGCACCGGCGGGTTGCCGCCGTCGTTGAAGGTCCAGAGGGCCCCGGCGGCCAGCTGGAGGCCCGAGGTTTCGGGCACGGCCGCGTCGAGCGGGGCCTTGGCGGGCAGGGCCGCGGTGGTGGGGGCGTACTGGCACGAGCCGTCGTTGCGGCGGGCGGCGGGGTCGTAGTTGGTGGCCTGGGGGTCGGGGCAGCCGGTCTGGGCCCGGGCGGCGGGGCCCCAGGCCAGGGCCCCCATCAGCAGAAACAGCACGGTTGTTTTCATGCTGCTAAAAGTACAGCCGGGGCCCCGGCGCGGCGGCGCGGGCCACATTTACGGATTTCGTAGCACCTTTGCGGCCGTACCGCGCCGCGGCGAGCGGCCCGCAACTCACTGCTTTTTATGAAAACCGAAGACCTGAACAAAGCCCTCGTGGCCCTCATCGAAAAGAAGGCCGAGCTGCACACCCTCACCTACGACGATGCCCGCTACGACGAGGTAGAAGAGGCCCTGCACGACTTGGAAGACGATTTTAACGACGAGTACGGCGACTACCTCGAAGAGGCGCTCGACAAGGTGCACGGCGACCTGAAATCGGACACCGACGTGCTGCTGCCCACCGCCTACCTGCCCAGCGACCCGCGCTCGGCCCCCTCGCCCAAGGAAGGCGTGTGGGTAGATTCGGAGAAATACCCCGGCAAGGAAGCCCGCATCACGCTCGTGCCCAACCCCGTGCGCATCATGCTCACCGTGGGCAAGCAGGTGCAGCAGGAGCTGTGGAAGGCGTAAGCGGCACCAGTTATGAGTTAAAAGTTATGAGTTTTAAAGGCCCATGGTTTTGCTTAACTCATAACTTTTAACTCATAATTTCGGAAATGATCTATCGCCTCGCCGACCTCGCCGACTGGGAGCAGGCCCAGCGCACCGGCTTCTTCGCCAGCGCCGACCTGGCGGCCGAGGGCTTCATCCACACCTCCGAGCGCCACCAGGTGCTCGAAACCGCCCGCCGCCACTACGCCGGCCGGGGCCCCCTAGTGCTACTCGAAATCGACGAAGATGCCCTGGCCACGGCCGGCGTGCGCGTCGAGCGCGAGTGGGCCGCCAAGCGGCAGGAGCACTTTGCCCACGCCTTCGCCCCCATTCCGGTGGGGGCCGTGGCACGCACCTGGCCCTTCGCCCCGGGCCCCGACGGTGCCTTTGCGCTGCCGCCGGAGCTGCGCGGCGACGCTTAGCGCCACTTCGAACCGCTTATTATTCAATGCCAAAAAGGCCGCGCTACCAGCGCGGCCTTTTTTGTTTTTTGGGCGAAGGCAACTTTCCCCGCAAGGCCCCGCGGTGGGCGGCCCCGGAGCTGCTACTGTTGCAAGCGGCCACCGCAATGGTTAGCCCGGGCCGGGCGTAAGTATTAGGCCGAGGATAGGGGATTTGTTAAAATAATTCATGATTAGTTCATGTTTGGCAACCTCCTGGCGGTTGGCAGTGTTCCTGGCGACATCAGATACTAGCCGCAGTTCCGGCGCTGGCCTGGCATCGGCGCCGGGCAGCTTCCACATTCGCCCACTGTATGCCCGCTTCGCCCACCCTCGCCCCCGCCGCCCTCCTGGCCGAAGTGCCCCGAGGCAACACCCAGAAACATGTCAACCGCACCGTGCTGGCTTATTTGCTGGGCCTGGGGCCCCTGCACCGGCCGGGGCTGCGCTGGCTCGATTTGCCGTGCGGCGCGGGCGAGCTGCTGGGGCAGGTGGGGCGGCTCTTTCCCGGGGCCCGGCGCTGGGGGGCCGACGTGCGCACCGCCGCGCCGCCCGCGCCCGTGCGCTACGCCCCCACCGACCTGAGCCAGGAGTTTCCCTTCGCCAACGAGCCGGCTTTCGATATCATCACGTCCATCAGCGGCATTATGTGCTTTGGGAACACGGCGCAGTTCATCGGCCGGTGCGCCGCGCGGCTGGCCCCGGGCGGCCTGCTGGTGGTCAGCAACGACAACTGCCTGACCATGCGCGACCGGCTGTCGTACCTGTTCACGGGCCGGGTGCGGCGTTTCCGGCTGCTGTTCGAGCCCGACGAAGGCAACCACCAACTCGTGCAGCACCAGGAGCTCAAGCGCCTCTTTGATGTGCACGGCCTGGAGCTGAAGCGCGTTCTCTACACCGCCTTCTACCTCGAAGACCTGCTCTACGTGCCCCTTGCCGCGCTGCTGTGGCCCTGGCAGTGGCTCCAGTTGCGCCGCCTGCGCAGCAGCACCGGCCATGCGCACCGTGCGGAGTTGTTTGGGTTCAAGTCGCTGCTCCACCGCCACTACGTGTTTGTGGGCGAGAAGCGGGCGGCGTAACGGGCGCTGGCGCCCCACCGGAATAGGGCCCCAGCGCCCGCCGCAAACCAAAAAAAGCGACCCGTTCGGCAGCCCTGGGGCCCCAAGCGGGTCGCTTTTCTCTTGGTTAGGAACGAGGCAAACCGTTGGCGCCGGGGCCCCACCGGGTGGTGCGGCGGGGCTACACCAGCTCGGCCAGCTCCAGCCAGCGCTCTTCCTTCTTGGCCAGTTCCTGCTCCACGGCTTGCAGGCGCGCGCCCCAGTTGGCGAACTCCTGGGGGGTGCCGGCGCCGCCGTTCAGGTTGGCGGTAATGGCCTGCTTCTCGGTTTCGAGCTGGGCCAGCACGCCTTCGAGCTGCTCGTACTCCTTCTTCTCGGCGAAGGTGGCGCGGCGCTTGGCGGGGGTGGCCGGGGCGGGAGCGGCCACCGGCGCGGGGGCCCCCTTGGCAGCGGCGCGGGCGGCCTTGGCGGCTTTCTCCTCGGCCTCCAGGGCGGCTTCGGTTTCGCGCTCCTCCAGGTAGTCGCGGTAGTCGGTGTAGTTGCCGGGGAAGTTCAGCACAGCGCCGCCCGGCTCCAGCACAAACAGGTGCTCGGCGAGGTGGTCGAGGAAGTAGCGGTCGTGGCTGACGATGAGCAGGCAGCCGGCGAAGTGCAGCAGAAAATCCTCCAGGATGTTGAGCGTGGCCAGGTCCAGGTCGTTGGTGGGCTCGTCAAGAATCAGGAAGTTGGGGTTCTTGATGAGCACGCGCAGCAGCTGCAAGCGCCGCTTTTCGCCGCCGCTCAGCTTGTTCACCAGCGTGTACTGCTGGGCCGGTGGGAAGAGGAACAGGTTCAGGAACTGGCTGGCGGTGAGCACGTCGCCGTTGGCCAGCTCCACCACTTCGGCCACCTCCTTCACAATGTCAATCACGCGTTGCGAGGGGTCAAACTCCAGCTCGGTTTGGGTGTAGTAGCCGAACACCGTGGTGGTGCCCACGTCGATGGTGCCGGAGTCGGGCTTCAACTTGCCAGTCAGCATGTTCAGCAGCGTGGACTTGCCCGCGCCGTTGGGGCCCACCAGGCCGATGCGGTCCTTCTTTTTGAACACGTAGCTGAAATCGTCGAGCACCACGTTGTCGCCGAAGCGCTTGTTGAGGTGGTCGGCCTCGATGATTTTGCCGCCCTGGCGGGTTGTTTTCACGCTCAGCTCAATCTGCTGCTTGCTTAGGTTGGTGCTGGCCTTTTCCTTGGTCACGTAAAAGGCGTCGATGCGGGCCTTTTGCTTGGTGCCGCGGGCCTGGGGCATGCGGCGCATCCACTCCAGCTCCTTGCGGAACAGGTTGCGGGCCTTCTCCACCTCGGTGGCTTCGCGCATCTCGCGATCGGCCTTTTTCTCCACGAAGTAGGCGTAGTTGCCCTGGTAGCGGTACATCTGGCCCTTGTCGAGCTCCACGATTTCGTTGGCCACTTTGTCGAGGAAGTAGCGGTCGTGGGTCACCATCAGCAGCGTGAGGGTGGGGGAGGATAGCCGGTTTTCGAGCCACTCAATCGTGCTCAGGTCCAAGTGGTTGGTGGGCTCGTCGAGCAGCAACACGTCGGGCTCCTCAATCAGCACCCGGGCCAGGGCCACGCGCTTGCGCTGCCCGCCCGAAAGCTGGCTCACGTTGCGCGTCAGCAGCTCGCCCAGGATGCCGAGGCGGCCCAAAATCTGCTGCACTTGGGCTTCGTAGTCCCAGGCGTTCAGCGCGTCCATGCGCTCGAGCACGCGCTGCAAGTCGTCCGATTTGTGGTCGGGGTCGTTCACCACGTGCTCGTACTCCTTGATGGCCTTGAGCGTGTCGTTCTGGCTGGCGAAGATGGTTTCCTCCACGCTCAGGCTTTCGTCGAACACCGGCTGCTGGCCCAGGTAGGTCACGCGGATGCCCTTGCGTACGCTCACCAGGCCCGTGTCGGGAATTTCAAGGCCGGCCAGTACGCGCATGAGCGTGGTTTTGCCCGTGCCGTTGATGCCCACAAAGGCCACGCGCTGCCCCTGCTGCAAGCCAAAGTTCAGGTCCTTAAACAGCCAGCGGTCGGCGTAATTTTTCGAGATATTCTCGGCGGATAACAGATTCATAGGCCGCAAAGGTACGGCCGGCGCGGGCGGGGGGCGTTTTAAGGACTTTATATTCGCTGCTATGCTTCTTACCTGGTTATTTCAACGCCAAACTTATTTATGGCTCATTGTATTGAACTGCCTGAGTAGCTCATGCAACTCAGATCTGAAACGGACAGAGGACAATCAGAACGCGCACACCGCTTTAGAAATTAAGCCCAAATCAGTTCGTAAACCAACTAGCCCCGATAAAGCAGTTTATGATTTATTGCCTGTTAATGGCGATACGCTTATTGCAGTGAAATGGAATGGCGGCTTGGCCATTACGACAGATGCTGGCTTGCATTGGCAGAACATGCATGACCAAAGGCAGAAGCGTGATTTTCTATATATTAAATACCTGACTATTGATCAACACCATGTATTGTGGGGGTTAGATAGTTGGCCTGGCGTTCACGAGCCTGCTTATTCGCGCTTGGCTTATTCTACAGACTTTGGGAAGACGTGGACGCACGGAGAATTTGATACGCATACCTTTTTTCCTTATGAGTTTTATTCACTTCCTGGCAAAGCGCTTCGGGTGTTGACGTACAATGGGAAAGTGTACCAAATGCGGGACCGTAAAGGCAAGAAATGGGATATCGTCAAGACCATTACTGAGCTGAACAATACAGTAAATGATACGGTACCGGGCGACTCCTACTCTATGGGGGGCGGTTCAAGTTTTTGGAAGCAGGCCAACTCCTCTATAGAGCGAAAACCGGATGGAAATACATTGTAAATGTGAACTTTATCAATGGAGTTAGTGACGTTTGCTCTTGTGCTGGTAGCATATATTTGGCAGGTTCCAACCAATCGGTTTTCCCCACGCCTGAGTACCTGCTGCGCGTTAAACATGGTCAAGTGCTTGATACTATTACGCTCCCCAGCGGAAGTCAATATACTGAGCCAAAAAACCTTGTCTGCGATAATAAGGGAAGGCTTTGGCTATACAACTTTAGAGGGATTTGGCAAAAAGTAGGAAAAAAATTGCTAAAACGCTATTAAGAATTAGTGCCCTTCCAGCGGTTTTGATACCGTTCCATCAAGGTTACTAAGTCGATTCAATGCAGAGAATAGCAGCGTGCGGTTGTCCAACATCCTACAGTCAAATACCACCTGGCGGCCCGCTACTTATGGTCCCCATGCAGTGGGAAGGCCACCCGCCGGGGCCCTAAATAGCGCGCTGCTGGCGAAATTGCGGCCCCAAACCGCCATGCCCGCCGCCGAACTCCGCAAAATCATTCACCTCGACATGGACGCGTTTTACGCCTCCGTGGAGCAGCGCGACGACCCGGCGCTGCGGGGGCGGCCCGTGGCCGTGGGCGGGGCCCGCGAGCGGGGCGTGGTGATGGCCGCCAGCTACGAGGCGCGGCAGTTTGGGGTGCGCTCGGCCATGCCGGCGGTGGTGGCGCGGCGCAAGTGCCCGGAGCTGCTGTTTGTGCCGCCGCGCTTCGAGGTGTACAAGGACGTGTCGCGGCAAATCCACGCCATCTTCGCCGAGTACACGCCGCTGATTGAGCCGCTCTCGCTCGACGAGGCCTACCTCGACGTGACGGAAAACCTGAAGGCTGAGCCGCTGGCTACACGCATCGCGGCGGAAATCCGGGCCCGCATCCTGGAAAAAACGGGGCTCACGGCCTCGGCGGGTATTTCCTACAATAAATTCCTGGCCAAGCTGGCCTCCGATTACCGCAAGCCCAACGGGCAGTTCGTGATTCGGCCGCACCAGGGCCCCGGGTTTGTGGAGGCGCTGGCGGTGGGGCAGTTCCACGGCATCGGCGCGGCCACGGCGGCGCGGCTGAACGGGCTGGGCATCTTCACCGGGGCCGACCTGCGCGCCCAGCCCGAGGCGCTGCTGCGCCAGCACTTCGGCAAGGCTGGCGGCTACTACTACGCCATTGCCCGCGCCGAAGACCACCGCCCCGTGGTGGCCGACCGCCAGCGCAAATCGGTGGGCGCCGAAACCACGTTTGAAAACGACCGGCGCGAATTCGACGAGCTGGCCGCCGGCCTGGGGCCCTGCATTGCCAAGGTGTGGGCCCACTGCGAGCGCGCCGGCCTGCTGGGCCGCACCGCCACGCTGAAGGTGAAATACGCCGATTTCCAGCAAATTACCCGCAGCCGCAGCCTGGTGGGCCCCGTGGCCGGCCCCGAGCAACTCACCGCCGTCAGCCACGATTTGCTGCGGGCGCTGCTGCCCGTGGCGCAGGGCGTGCGCCTGGTGGGCGTGTCGCTTTCCAACCTGGTGCCGGCGGCCGACGCTGTGGGCCAGCAATTGGCCCTGGGGCTGTAGCGCGGACGCTGCAAGGCCACGCTGCATTCAAAATTGCACTTGCAGGGGCGCGGCCAGGCGCTGGGCGAAGCCTTGCAGGTAGGCGTCCCAGGCGGCTACGTCGCGGAACTGGCCGCTCTTTGCCCAGCCGAAGCCGGCGTAGAAAACCACGGGGGGCCCAGGCGGCACTTTGGCGGCGATGTAGAGCTGGTTTTGGTCTTTATTTTTGGTGCGGTGGTCTTCGTATTTCAGCAGCCGCTGGGGCGCGAGCACCACGGCGGTGCCTAGGAATGAGTCGTCTATGGCTTCCCAGTAGCGGAAGTAGCCGGCTTTTTCGTCGGCCCGGATGCTGCCCTTTTGGTCGTGCAGGGTGAGGCCGATGGTGCAGTTGGGCAGTGGGGCCCCGGCGCTGGCCAGGTGGTCTTCGTAGCGGGTGAGGTTGCTGCCCAGGTCGAGGCTGATGACTTTGCGCTCCGTCACGCGGCGGCCGTTGGCGTCCCAGGGCGCGTAGGTCAGCTCGAACACGGCGCGGATGGGCCCCGTGGCCAGGACCTTGTAACTGGTAAAATTCCGCGATACGTACAGCGAATCCCGGTCCCAGACGCCGGTGCCGCCCACGCCGCGGCTGAGGCCCACGTGGTAGGGATCGTAGCCCTCGCCCACGTCTTTGTGGTACGAAAACGGCGTGAGCACGTGCTGAGCGTACCACTTGTTGATGATCGGGTAGTCAACGCGTTTCAGCCAGCAGTCCATGCCGCTGGTGAGGGTGCCGGCGGGGTCTTTCTTGTCAAACAATTGCTCGGCCACCGGGCCGTAGGTGCGGAAGGCTACCCGCTCGTTTTCCCAGGCAAAATCGTCGGTGCGCTCGGGCACGAAGCGGGCAAACGTGGTGTGCGCGCTGGCCGGCCGCGGGGCCCCCGCCGGGGCCCCATCCAGGATAAATTTACGAGTGCCCCGCGCCGGCATCGCCGTTTGGAACAGCAGTTCGTCAGGGGTGCCGTCGGCGTTGGCGTCGAGCAGCTGGCTCACGAGTACGGCGCCGGTTTGGGCATCCTTCACCACCAGGTTTTGGGCCCCCACGCGCTGCACCAGCGCCGCGGCGCGGGCCAGCGGCAGGCTCACGGTTTCGGCCGGCCGGGCCACGGCCAGCGGGTTGCGCACCGTGACGGTGAGCGGTGTGGGCGCCGCCGGGGTCCCGGCGAGGAAGGTGAACAGGCTGAGTAGGTAGAGCATGGGGTTAAACTCGTCGCAAAATGATTGGCGAGGATTGTAGAACGGAGAGGCACTCCGTTCTGCACAAGAGGGCGTATCGGTGTCAAAATGGAGTGCCCCTCCGTTCTACAGGCCTCGTTACTTCGCGGCGGCAGGCCCATCGAGCAGCCGCAGCGTGTAGGTGTAAGCGTACTGCTTGTCGAGCAGGCGGTACTGGTCGTGGGGGAGGGCCCCCCAGCTGTTGTCGCCGCCCACGCCGCGCTGCTTGAGGTCGATTTGCAGGCTCACGTAGTCGAAGCTGCGCACGTCGTTGGTGTGCTGCTGCTTCTTGGTAACGCCGGGGTCGAGGAACTCGGTGCGGGTGGGTACGGCGCTGAAACACAGCGGCTGGGCCCCTTCGATGCGCAGGCCCTGGCCGGCGGCGTCGCTCAGCGTCAGCCAGCGCACGTCGGTGCGGTAGCCGCTTTCCTGGGGGCGGATGTAGTTGGTGGTGAGCTGGCGGCTCACCGAGTCGCGGTAGCTGCCCAGGAACGAGGCCGTGTAACGGTCGGAGTAGTTCTCCCAGGGGCCCCGGCCGTAGTAGGCCAGCTGGCCGAAGCGGCTGGGCAGCTCTATCCGCATACCGAAGCGCGGCAGCTCGGGCAGCGCCTTGCTCGTCATATCAAGCGCTGCCGTCACCTGCACGGCGCCGTCGGGGGCCACCAGGTACTGCACCGTGTAGGGCACGCCGAGGTCAGCCAGCAGGTATTCTACCGTAATGGGCAGGCCGGCGGCGGTTTGCTCGCCCACCACCACCCGCTGCACGGGGCGGCGGGCGTGGGCCGTGCGCCAGGCCCCGAGGCGCTCGGGCATGTTGTTGCCGAAGTCGTTATCCGTCGGGGCGCGCCAGAAGTAGGGCTCGGGGAATTGGTTGATGACGCGCTGGCCCTTGCGCTCGTAGCGTACGAGGCGGCCGTTTTTAGTATCGAACTCGCCGCGCACGTCGCCCGCTATAAAAGCAAGCTGGTCGCCGGTGCGCGTGACTTGCAGGACCCCGGCGGTGGCCGCGGGCGGGGCAAAGTAGGCGGCGGCCGGCGTTAGCACGAACTGCTCGCGGGCGGCCTCGTGGCCGGCGGGCACCGCGGCGGTGGCCGCTTTGGTGGTGGCGAACACGTTCAGCACGTACTCGGTGCCGGGGCCGGCGGCCAGGGCCCCCAGCGGCAGCGAAACCTCCTTGCTTTGCCCGGCGGCCGGCGATGCGGCGAAGGTGCCGGCCTTCACCGGGGTCCCGTTTTTCAGCAATTCCCAGCGGAAGACGTAGTTGGCGAGGGTATTGAACGAGAAGCCGTTGTGCACCGTGACGCGGCCCGTGGCGGGCTGCGCGGCGCTGAAGCGCACGTCCTGGTACACCTTTTTCACTTCCCACAGGCCGGGGTGCGGCGTGCGGTCGGCGGCCACCAGGCCGTTGGCGCAGAAGTTCTCGTCGTTCTGGCGGTTATAGCCGCCCAGGTCGCCGCCGTAGGCCCACCAGGTGCGGCCGGCGGCGTCGGTTTGCTTCATGCCCTGGTCCACCCAATCCCAGATAAAGCCGCCCTGCATGTGGGCGCTGCCGCGGATGATGTCCCAGTATTCCTGAAAGTTACCCGTGCTGTTGCCCATGGCGTGGGCGTACTCGCACATGATGAAGGGGCGCTTTTTGTCGGTGGCCGCGGCGTAGCCTTTCATGTGGTCCATGCCCGGGTACATGGGCGCCACGATGTCGGTGTCCCAGTCCTCGCCGGCCTGCTCGAAGGTGACCAGGCGGCTGGGGTCGCGCTCCTTCAGCCACTTATAAGCGTCGTGAAACACGGGGCCGTTGCCGCACTCGTTGCCCATGCTCCAGAGGATGACGCTGGGGTGGTTCTTGTCGCGCTCCAGCAGCCGGGCAATCCGGTCGCGGTGCGCGGGGGCCCACTGCGGCAGGTAGGCGGGGTGGCGGCTCTGGTCGATGCGGCCTTGGAATTCGGCGCCCATGCCGTGGGTTTCGATGTTGGCCTCGTCCACCACGTACAGCCCGTACTCGTCGCAGAGGCGGTACCAGAGCTCGGCGTTGGGGTAGTGGCAGGTGCGCACGGCGTTGATGTTGAACTGCTTCATCAGCTTGATGTCCTGGCGCATGGACGCCTCGCTGATGACGTGGCCCGTGATTTCGTCGTGCTCGTGGCGGTTCACGCCGTGCACCTCCACGGCGCGGCCGTTCACCAGCAGCTGGGCATTTTTAAGCTCAACTTTGCGGAAGCCGACCTTGGCCCCCGTGATGGCCAGCGGGCGGCCCTGGGCGTCGGCCAGCGTGAGCAGGCACTGGTACAAATTGGGCTGCTCGGCGCTCCAGGGCCGCACGTTTTTCACGGTGCCGCTGAACGTGGCGCTGGGGGCCCCAGCGGCCACCGCCTGCTGCTGCCGCCACACGGTGCGGCCGGCGGCGTCCTGCACTTCCACCGTGAGGCGGCCGGCCGCGGCGCTGGGGGCCCCGGCGTAGCTGGCCAGTGCCACGGTGGCCCCAAACTGCCCCTGGCGGTAGTCGGCCGAAAGGTCGGTTTTCAGGAAAAAGTCGCCGATGGTGCGCTTGGGCGGGGCCCACATGTACACGTCGCGCTCAATGCCGCTGAGGCGCCAGAAGTCCTGGTCTTCGAGGTAGCTGCCATCGTGCCAGCGCGTTACCTGCACGGCCAGCTGGTTGTCGCCGGCTTTCAGGTAGGGCGTAACGTCAAACTCGGCCGGCGACTTGGCCGCCTTGGTCATGCCCACGCGCTGGCCGTTCACCCACACCACCGCGTAGCCCGTGATGGACCCAAAGTGCAGCAGCACCTCGCGCCCGGCCCAGCCGGCCGGTACCGTGAAGCTGCGCCGGTAGCTGCCCACCGGGTTGTCTTTCCCATCAATAAACGGCGGGTTTTTGGGAAACGGGTAGGCGACGTTGGTGTAAATCGGCACCCCAAAACCCTGCATCTCCCAGTTCGAGGGCACCGGAATCGACTTCCAAGCTGCATCATTAAAGCCGGCCTGGGCAAAGGCTTCCCCAGGCTTGTCGGCGGGCCGGCCCACGTAGTTGAATTTCCAGGGGCCGTTGAGCGACTGGTAGTAGGGCGAGCGGGCGTAGTCGTTGGCCGCGGCCGCCGCGGGCGTGTCGTACAGCATGAAGCTGGCGCGCCCCGGAGCCTTGTTTTGCTCGAATACCAGCGGGTTTTCCCACTCTTGGGGCGTAGACTGGGCCCCCACGGGGCCGGCCAGGGCCAGCAGCAGCAAGCTGCTGAGGCAACGGAAATTGAACATGGCAAAGAAAGAAAAGGACGAAGGGCAAAGTAAGGGCTCACAGGGCCCCGGGCCGCTACGGGCGGGGCCCTACGGGGCAGATTGCTGCTTTTTGCGGCGGTAGTAGTCCTGCAGCGTGTAAAAAGCCTGCTTCTTCACGCCGCGCTCCGAGATGAGGCCCTTGCGGTTGTAGTAGTCCTGCACGCCGGGCAGGGGGCGCCGGGCCGAATGGAAGTCCATCAAAATCCAGGGCGAAGCGCCGCGCAGAAACGGGATTTTCTCCAGCATGGCGATGTTGCTCTTGAACACCGCGTCCTGGTACTCCTCGGTCCAGCGTTCGTCGGCGGGGCCGTGGCGGCCTTGCAGGGCCCCGGCGCCGTACTCGCTCATAATCATGGGCTTGTCGTAGGTGGTTTTCCACTGCAAGTCGCCGCACGACTCGGGCGTGCCGCTGTACCAGCCGCAGTAGTTGTTCACCCCAATCACGTCGAACTCCTTGCCCAGCGGGTCGTCGATGGTGCGGGCGCCGGCCTCCGAGGTGTGGATTTCCAGGGCCCCGGTGATGAGGCGGGTGGCGTCGAGGGCGCGGGCGGTGCGCACCAGCGCCGTGAGGAACTGCAGGCGCGGGGCCCCCAGCGGCGTCTCGTTGGCCACCGACCACAGCACGATGGCGGCGCGGTTGCGGTCGCGCGTTATCATGTCCGTCAGCTGCTGCTGGGCGTTGGCCAGCACGGCCGGGTTCTCCCACTCAATGGTCCAGTACACCGGAATCTCCGACCACACGAGGATGCCCATTTTCTCGGCTTCGCGGATCATGGCTTCGTTGTGCGGGTAGTGGGCCAGGCGCACGAAGTTGCAGTTCAGCTCTTTGGCCCAGCGCAGCAGCGTGCGGCACTCCTCGGGCGTGGTCACGCGGCCCCCGGTTTGGGGCGATACTTCGTGGATGGAAATGCCGCGCAGAAAGATGGACTTGCCGTTGAGCAGGATGTCCTGGCCGCGGGTTTCGATGGTGCGGAAGCCGATGGAATCCTGGTACACGTCCTGGCCGCTGGCCACGCGCACCAAGTAGCGGCGCGGGTGCTCGGGGACCCAGCGGTCGAGGCGCTTCACGCGGCCCGCTAGTTTGGCGTAGCCGGCGGCGTTGGGCGTTAGCGTGAGCTGCCAGCGGGCCTCGGGCAGGGCCACCGTCACGGGCTGGGCGCGGGCTGGGCCGTCGAGCTGCACCCAACCCTCCAGCTCGTCGGCGCTGCCTTTTTTGAGCTGTACCACGGCTTCGCGCACGAAAGTTTCGGGGGTTTCGACGAGCTGCACCGAGCGGGTGAGGCCCCCGAAGTTCCACCAGTCGCTGTTATTGGTCGGGATGTCGGTGCGGTGGCGGGTGTTGTCCACCTTCACAATCACGAAGTTTTCGCCCTCCTTGAGGGCCGCCGTCACCTCGAAGTTGAACGGCGTGAAGCCGCCGGTGTGCTCGCCCAGCTTCTCGCCGTTGAGGTACACCTTGGCCTCGTAGTTGGCCGCCCCGAAGTACAGGAACTGGCGCTTGCCCGCCGTTTTGCGGAACGTGAAGCTCTTCTTGTACCAGATGGTGCCTTCGTAAAAGAAGAGCTTTTCCTGCTGCGTGTTCCAGTCGCCGGGCACCTGCAGCTGCTCGGCCGTGTCGAAATCGTACTCCACCAAGTCGCTCTTGTCCTTGGGCTTCTGGTTCTTAAAGAAGCCGTTGGGGCTCGGCACGTAGCGGTACGAGTAGTACCCGTTCTCCATCGGGTCGATGATGCAGCGCCAAGTACCGTCCAGGCTCTGGCCCGCACGGTTGGGCACGTTGGTGAGCAGCGGGTAGACCGCCGGCGCAGCAGGCGCGGGCGCAGCTGTGGCCTGGGCCGCAGCCCGGTCGGCCGGGGCCCCCAGGCAAGCCAGCAGCAGCGCCGGCGCAAGGTATTTCGTCATGGGAAAGGAAGGAAGAAGGTGGGTGCCCGGGGCCCCGGGCGGGCTAGTTATTGTGGCGCTGGCTGTACCACCAAGCTGTGCTTGGTCTTGCCCTAGGGCCCTCACGCAAGACCAAGCACAGCTTGGTGGTACAGCCAGGGCCCCATTACAAGGCATGGTCGGTTTTTACGTCCTGGCCCGACCAGATTTGGCGGGCCGTCCAGTCCTGAGCTGGGCTGGCCCAAAACGGGTCGGCGGCGGGCAGGCCCAGGGGCAAAAAGACGGTGGTGCACAGGTACAGGCTGCCCGTCGAAATGTAAGTTTCGCCGATGTTTGGCTGGTGCCCGCACAACCCAATTTGCAGCCAGCCACGCGCATCGAACGTGCCCTGGGGGCCCAGCGTGCGCCGGATGACGGCCGTGAGGGCGCTGCGCACCTGGCTCGGGGGTAGCTCGGCGGGCAGCTGGTGCTGCAAGGCCGCCTGGGCCAGGTGCTGGAAGGCCCCGCAGCGGTAGGCCAGCGAGCGGCCAAAGGCGGGAAACGAGCCGTCGGGGCCCACCAGGCGCTCCTGCACCGCGGCGTAGCGGCGGGCGCGGGCGCGCAGGGTTTCGAGCAGTTCAGGCCGCTCCTTTTGGGCCCCCACCAACGTGGCCACCACGTCGAGCAGCATGGGCTGGATGACGTAGCTGTTGTAGTAATCCCAGTGGAAATCAGCGCCGTCGCCGTACGTGCCGTCGCCCTTGTACCAAAGCTGGTGCTGCTTGATGGCGTAATCCATCCGCATCTCGTCGCCGGCCCCGGTGAATTTCAGCAGCGCCGCCTCGATGATGGCGCTGAACAGCAGCCAGTTGCTATACACGGGCTTGATGACGCGGGTGCTCTGCAGCGCCGCCACCAGCTGCTGCTGGGTGGCCGGCGGCAGCTGCGCCCACAGCTGCGTGGGGGCCCGCAGCAGCGCATGCGCCAGAAAAGCGGCGTCCACCACCGGCTGCCCGCCCCGGGTAAAGTTCAGAAAATCAGGCGAGGCCGGGTCCACGCCGTGGGCGATGGCCTGGCGGGCCAGCGCGGCGCAGCGCTGCTGCTGGGCTTGCTCGGGACCCGGCGCGGCGGCCAGCTCCAGCCACGGGGCCAGGCCGGCCAGCGTGCGCCCCAGCGCCTCCAGGTGCGACACCTGGCGGCGGCCCTCGGCCTGCCCCGGCGCCGCCTCAACGGGCATGGTGGCCCGCAGCTGGCCCTGGGCGCCGGCCTGCAGCACCGGGCCGGCCACCTTCAGCAGCGTTTGCAGCCAGTAGGCGCGGTCGTCGGGCCGGGCGGCCGGGGCCCCAGCCTGAGCGGCATCGGGGCCCGCCGCCCAGGCGGGGGCCCCGGCCGCGGCCAGCGCCGAAAGGCCGGCAACCGACTGGCTAACAAAACGGCGGCGCTGCATGGGCAAAGGGTTACTTATTGGTTGACTGTAGCGTGGACTCTGCGAGTCCGCGACGCTGCCCGGAATCGTGCAGCGGCAATCGGCAGGACGAAGCGAAGGCCACGAACTACAAAGCCCGCGTTACAGGCTATTTCAACTTAATTACTTCGGAGCCAGCTAGTAGGAAGGCGCCGGTGCCGTACACTTCCCAGCTGTCGGCCGAGAAGTCGCGGCGCGGGTCGGCGCCGATGGGCTGCACCCAGCCCACGCGGCCTTCGGGCGAGACGAGGCCGTTCAGGGCCCCCCACGCTTTCTCGACGGCGGGGCGGAACTGGGGCCCCGTGAGCAAGCCGTGGTTGAGGCCCCAGGCCAGGGCGTAGCAATCAAAGCCCGAGCCCGAGGCCTCGCCGCCGGGGTAAGCGCCGGGGTCGAGCAGGCTGGAACGCCACAGGCCGTCGGGCTGCTGCAGCTCCACCAGGCGGGCGCTCATTTCCTGGAACAGCTGGGTGTAGAAGGGCCGGCTGGGGTGGTTGGCGGGCAACTCGCTCAGGATTTGCACCAGGCCGCCCATCACCCAGCCGTTGCCGCGGCTCCAGAAAATCTTCTGGCCGTTGCTCTCCTTTTTGCCCTCGCCGGCGGCGCTCACTAGGTAGCCGGCGTCGCGGGCAAACAGGTGCTCTTGGTGGTTAAAGAGCAGGCGGTAGGTTTGGCGGTACAGCGTGTCGGTGAGGGTGAAGTAGCTCGGGTCGTGCTGGATGACGCCCAGCTTGACGAGTACCGGGGGCCCCATGAACAGCGCGTCGCACCACCACCAGGCAATGCCGTGGTTCTGCACCTCGGGCCCCGGCTGGCGGCGGAATTTCTCTACCACGTCGAGCGTCGGCTGCAACATGCGGCGGTCCTTTTTCAGCCGGTACAGGTTCAGGTAAGTTTGGCAGATGGCGATGTCGTCGGCGTGGTCGTAGCGGGGCCCTGGCTGCCACTTTGTGCGCTCGCCCAGGGCCATCAGCGAATCCAGGATGAGCTTGGAATGCGTGGTTTGGTAGGCCGCAAACACGCCCGCGTAGAAGGCGCCGTTCGTCCAGTCGGTGGGCGCGTGGCGGGGGTGGGCCAGCTGCCAGCGCGTCACGCGCAGCAGCGTGCTTTTGATGTACTTGGGCTTGAATACCTGCGGGTTGGCCGCGGCCGATGCGGGGCCTTGGGCGCGGGCCGGGGCCGCCGCTACCAGCAGCCCCAAGGCCAACAAGAAACCGCCACTACGGCGAAAAAGGGAAGCAATGCGCATGGAAAAAGGGTGTGGGCCAGGAAGGATTGGCCGGGGCAAGCTATTCAAAAAAAAGTGGGCGCCCGGGGCCCCGACCGCCGCTGCGGCTAGTGTTGCGCCTAGTTGGGTCCGGCGGCTTTGGGGCCCGGCACCGAGTCCAGCAGGGGGTGGTCGAGGGCGGTGAGGGTGGCCTGGGTGGGCTTGGTGAGCTCCATCACCACTACTTCGTTGGCGCCTTTGCGAAGCCACTCGGCGGGCACGTACAAAGTTTGTTGGGGCCCTACTTCCCAGTAGCGGCCCAGGTGGTGGCCGTTCAGCCACACGCAGCCCTTGCCCCAGGGGCGCATGTCGAGGTAGGTATCGCCCACTTTGGCCAGGCTGAAGGTGCCGCGGCGCAGCACCGGCGCGCCGGTGGCGGTGGCCGCGTAGGCGGGGCCCCGGGCGGCCTTGGTGGCCGCCGCCACGTCGTCGAACGGCAGCCGGAACTGCTGCCAGTTCAGCAGCTCCTGGCCGCGGAAGCGCACCTCGGCGGTAATGCCCTTGGTGTTCTGGAGCAGGTAAGGGCCGTAGTTGATGCGGCCCAGGTTTTCCACCAGAATGTCGAGCTGCACCGGGCCGGCGGGCAGGCTGATTTGCACGCTGTCCTGGCGCAGGCGGCGGTCGAGGGTGGCCACGCGCTGGCCGTTCACGAACACCAGGCCGTAGTCGCGCAGCTCCTTGACCTTTAGCACGCCCGCCTGGCCGCCCGGCACCGTGGTGCGGTACAGCACGAAGCCGTAGGCCTGGTGCAGGGCCTCAAACGTGAGCGGCCGGGGGCTGGCCACCGGCGCCGGCAGCCCGGCGAATACGCTGGCCGGGGGCCCCAGCGCAATGGCCGGCACGCTGATGGTGGGCTTGGCCGCGGGCACGGCCGGCAGGGGCGGGGCCCCGGCGGGCCGGTACTTGGCAATGGCGTTGCGAAAGGCCAGGAACTTGGGCGTGGCGTTGCCGGCCTCGTCGAGGGGCGCGTCGTAGTCGTAGCTGCTGGTTTGGGGCTCGTAGCGGGTGGCGGGGCCCTTGTAGTTGGCCCCGTTCATGAAGCCGCGGGTGGTGCCGCCGTGGAACATGTACATGTTGATGCTCAGGCCCGCGGCTAGCACCGTATCGAGGCGGGGCG
Source organism: Hymenobacter nivis (assembly GCF_006439025.1). Taxonomy (GTDB): domain Bacteria; phylum Bacteroidota; class Bacteroidia; order Cytophagales; family Hymenobacteraceae; genus Hymenobacter; species Hymenobacter nivis_A. The sequence continues at coordinate 306,327 of NZ_RCYZ01000003.1, read as the reverse complement.
TGTACTGCGCCGCGGGCACCGTGTGGTGCGGGGCCCCCCACCAGTCGAACCACGCCGGGTACCACTCGGCGATGTAGTAGGGCCCCTGGCCGCCGTGGGTGGCGCGCACGGTGCGGCGCACCTCGCGCGGGTTGTCGGTGCCGTTCACGGCGGACAGCAGGCCGGGCAGGTGGCCCTTGTCCACGTCGGGGGCCGCGTCGCAGGTGTAAAGCAAGCCATCGAAACCAGCTTGCTCGAACAGCTTCTTGTTCAGGGCCAGGTATTCTTTGTCAGATCCGTAGGCACCGTATTCGTTCTCTACCTGCACCATCAGCACGGGGCCCCCGTGGCTTACTTGCAGCGGGGCCAGCTGCTTGCCCACGGCCTGCAGGTAGCGGGTGTAGGCGGCCACGTACTGCGGCTCCTGGCTGCGCACCTTCAGGCCGGGCACGGTTTGGAGCCAGTAGGGGTAGCCGCCGAATTCCCACTCGGCGCACACGTAGGGGCTGGGGCGCAAAATCACCCACAGGCCCTCTTCCTGGGCCATTTTCACGAAGGCGGCCACGTCGTTGTTGCCCGTGAAATCGTACTGGCCGGGCTGGGGCTCGTGCAAATTCCAGAACACGTAGGTGCCCACCGTGTTGAGGCCCATGGCCTTGGCCATCTTCAGGCGGGCGCGCCAGGCTTCGCGCGGGATGCGGGGGTAGTGCAGCTCGCCCGAAATCATCTGGAACGGCTTGCCGTCGAGCAAAAATTGGTCTTTGCCCAACGCGAAGGTGTGGCGGGCCGCCGGGGGCCCCGGGGCGGCCGCCCCGGGCCGGGCCAGGCCGGCCAGTAGCAGCAGCAAGCAAAAAAAGTAGCGCACAGGAAATTGGTTGGGTTGCCGGGCAGCGGGCAGTTCCCGTTGCGGGTGCCAAGCTACGGCGGGCGCGGGGCCCCTGGCACCTACTATTGCCCTGCCAACCGTCTTTTTGCCCCCGATGCCCCAGCCATTTTCCCTTGCCGCCCGGCTCGCCCGCCGCCCGCCCCGCCGCGCAACCTTTGCCGCGCACGGCGCGGCGCGGCGAATTAATCTCCTCATTAAAAACGCTTTTGGCCTGGGTTTAATCCTGCTGCTGGCGGGGCCCCTGGGGGCCCAAACCACCAGCAGCGTGGTGGGCTACGGCTGGGCCCGCAACGCGGTGAACACCGCCGTGTTCCGCAAAAACTCGCTGGTGACGTTTAAGAACGAGCAGTTTACGGCCTTCTACGATTCGGCGGGCTACCTTGTGCTGGCCAAGCGCACGCTGCCCCGGGGCCCCTGGCAGGTGGAAAAAACCGCCTACCGCGCCCACGTCGAAGACGCCCACAACGACATCAGCCTGATGGTGGACGGCGCCGGCTACCTGCACATCGCCTACGACCACCACAACAACCGGCTGCACTACAACCGCGGCCTGCGCCCCGGGGCCCTGGCCCTCACGCCGATGCTGCCCATGGCCGGCCAGCAGGAAGACCAGGTGAGCTACCCCGAGTTCTACCGCTTCCCGGGCGGCGACCTGGCGTTTCTGTACCGCGCCGGCGGCTCGGGCAACGGCAACCTGGTGATGAACCGCTACGACGTGAAAACCCGGCGCTGGACGCGCCTGCACACCGTGCTCCTCGACGGCCAGGGCCAGCGCAACGCCTACTGGCAGGCCGCCGTCGATGCGCAAGGCACGTTCCACCTCTCGTGGGTGTGGCGCGAAACGCCCGACGTAGCCACTAACCACGACCTGGCCTACGCCCGCTCGCGCGACGGCGGCCGCACCTGGCAGCGCAGCACCGGCGCGGCCTACGCCCTGCCCATCACCGAAGCCACCGCCGAATACGCCCTGCGCATCCCCCAAAAGAGCGACCTGATCAACCAAACTTCGATGTGCGCCGACGCCCAGGGCCGGCCCTACATTGCCACCTACTGGCGGCCGGCGGGCAGCCCCGCCCCGCAGTACCAGTTGGTGTACCACGATGGCAAAAGCTGGCAGGTGAGCCAGGTAGGGCAGCGCACCGCGCCGTTTAGCCTGAGCGGCGGCGGTACCAAAAAAATCCCCATTGCCCGGCCCCAGGTGCTGGTGCGCACCCGGGCGGGCCACACGGCGGCCTACGTGGTGTTTCGCGACGCCGAGCGCGGCGACAAGGCCTCGCTGGCCACCTGCCCCGACCTGGCCCGCCCCCAGTGGGCCGTGCAGGACCTCACCACCACCGGCCTCGGCAACTGGGAGCCCACCTACGACACCGGGCGCTGGCAGCAAAGCCAGGTGCTCAACCTCTTCATCCAGCGCACCGGCCAGGGCGACGGCGAAACCCTGGAAGCCCTGCCCCCGCAGCCAGTTTCCGTGCTGGAGTGGGCGCCGTGAGCCCCGCGCGAAGACCGTACGGGCCAGCGCTTCCAGGCGCGGCAAATGGGGCCCCAGCGGCTGTCGCCAAAAGTTGTGCCTAACGACTTGGCCGCCGGGACGTATAAAGACGTGTTAGTAAATAAATCTTTCTAGATAACATGGAGAACCCCCTGAATTCCAAGCCGGTTGATAAGGCTGTTGACAAAGCCCAAGACGTGCTCGACCAAACCAAGGACGCCATTGCCGACAGCTCGGCGGCCGACTTGCTCAACAAAGTGCCGGCTTCTATTAAAGATGCCAGCGACAAAGTGGTTACCGTCGCCAAGGATGCCAGCGATAAGGTGGTCACCGCTGCCAAAGACGCCCGCGACAAGGCCGTAACCACTGCCAAAGAGGCCAGCGACAAGGCCGTTGCTTCGGCCAAAGAGGCCAGCGACAAGGTTGTGGAGGGCTTTAATTCGCTCAGCACCACCCAGAAAATAGTGGGCGGGGCCCTGGTGGCCCTGGGCCTGACATACCTGGTGGCTCCCAAGAAAAAAGGCAAAGACAAGCGCAAAGCCGCCGCCCTCGACCAGCTGCTGCTTTTCGTCAACGACCGCATTGAGGGCTACAAGCGCGCCGTGGCCGAAACCACCAACGCCGACCTGCGCGGCTACTACGAGCTGCTGGTGGCCCAGAGCCAGCAGTTTGCGAGCACCCTCAACGGCTACCTCAAGAAGGTGGGCGGCGAGCGCGAAACCGGCACCACCCTCAAAGGTAAGCTCTACCGCAAGCTGATGGACGCCCAAGCCTTCGTGACCGGCCACGACGAGAAAGCCATCCTGGCCGCCAACGTGTTCGGTGAGCGCTGGGCCATCCGGGCCTACAAAAAGGCGCTGCGCCGCAAGGCCCTTAAGGGCGAGATGCGCACCGCCGTGCAAAAGCAGTTTGCCCAGTCGAAGAAAACCTACAAGCACCTCAAGCAGCTGACCAAACAGCAGCGCTAGTCGTCGCCAACGGGCCCGAAAAAGCCCCCGGTGCAGCCATTGCAATGGCCGCGCCGGGGGCTTTTTCGGGCCCGGGCCCAGGGGCCCTAGCCCTCGGCGCGCAGCACCTCCAGCGGCGGGCGCGTGAGCACGTCGCGGCTGTTGAAGAGGCCAATGGCGGCCGTGAGGGCGGCCACGCCGGCCGCGAGGCCCAGCAGCGGCAGCAGGTTGGGCGCGTAGGGCGAGTCGAACACCCACACGGCCAGGGCCCACGCAGCCAGCCCCGCCAGCACAATGCCCGCCAGCGCGGCCAGCAGCCCCAGCAGCGCGTACTCGACCAGCGTGATGCGCAGAATCTGGCGGCGGCTGGCCCCGAGGGTGCGCAGCAGCACGCTCTCGCGCACGCGCTGGTAGCGGCTCACCACCACCGAGCTGGCCAGCACCAGCAGGCCGGTGGCGATGCTAAAGCCGGCCATGAAGCGCACCACGAACGAAATCTTGCCCAAAATATCGTCCACGGTTTGCAGAATCAGCCCCAAATCGAGGGCCGACACGTTGGGGAACTGCTTCACCAGCGCCTGCTGCACCGCGCCCAGTGCCGCCGTGTTGGGCGTGCGCGTGAGGATGACGTGGAACTGCGGGGCCCCCTCCAGCACGCCTTTCGGGAAGAGCACCAGAAAGTTGGTTTGCACCCGGCTCCAGTCCACCTCGCGGGTGCCGCCCACGATGGCCACCAGCGGGGCCCCCTGCACGTTGAAGGTGAGCGTATCGCCGAGCTTGAGCTGGGCCCGCTCGAAATACGAATCGTCCACCGACACGTAGGGCGTGCCGTCGGGGCCCCGGCGGGGGAGGGTGCCGGCCGTCAGCTTCTCGCTGGGGCTCAGCGTGTCGCGGTACGTCACGCGGTACTCACGCGACAGAATCCAGGCCGGAATGCCCTTGCCACCGGCCGTGTCCTTCTTCAGCTCCGTGACGGTGCGGCGGTTGATGGCCGCCAGGCGCATCGTAACGATGGGCACGCGCTGCACGATGGGCAGCTGGCGCTGGGTGAGCAGGGCCTCCACGCCGGCGCGCTGCTCGGGCTGGATGTCGTAGAGCACCAGGTTGGGCTGGGTGCCCGCGTCGGCGGTGGCCACGCGGCTCAGCAGCAGGCCCTGGGTGAGGTAGAGCGTGGCCAGCAAAAAGGTGCCCAGGCCGATGGAAGTAATCAGGGTAAGCGTCTGGTTTTGGGGGCGGTAGAGGTTGGCCAGGCCCTGCCGCCACACGTAGCCCCAGCCGCCGGGGAAGTAGCGGCGCACGGCCCACGTGAGCAGCCAGCCTAGGCCGGCCAGGGCCCCCAGCGCCGCCGCCAGCCCCGCCCCGAAGCCCAGGGCCAGCTTCCACTCGCGGGTTTGCAGGTAGGCAAAGCCCAGGATGCCCACCGCCAGCACGCCCAGCACCAGCCCGCGCAGCGGGTCGGGCGCGGCCGTGTCGGCCTCGAAGGCGGCGCGCAGCACCCGCAGCGGCGCCACCCGCCGAATGCTCAGCAGCGGCAGCAGCGCAAAGAGCACCGCCAGCCCCAGCCCCGCGCCCACGCCGGTGGCAATGGCCGGCCACGACACGCCCACGCGCACGGCCACCGGCAGGAAATCGCCGAGCACCCGCGGTAGCAGGGCCTGCACGCCGGCCCCCAGCGCCGCCCCCACCAGGGCCCCCAGCAGCCCCAGCCCGGCCGTTTGAATGAGGTAAATAAGCAACGCCTGGCGGCCGCTGGCGCCCAGGCAGCGCAGCACGGCCACGGCGGCCAGCTTCTCGCGCACGTACAGGCTCACGGTGCTGGCCACGCCCACGCCGCCCAGCAGCAGCGCCACAAAGGCCACCAGGCTCAGGTAGCGCGTCAGGTCGCGGAAGGCGCGGCCGGTGCGCTGCTGCCGGCTGGCCACGGTGTCGGAGTCGATGTTGGACTGGTCGAAGCGGGCCTCGAAGGGCTTGATGAGGGCCGCCACGTCGGTGCCCGGCGCAAACTGGAAGTACTGCCGGTACTGCACCCGGCTGCCGCGCTGCACCAGCCCGGTGGCCGCCACCAGGGCCCCCGGCACGAATACCGTGGGGGCCACGGCGCTGCCCAGGCCCGACTGCCCCGGCGTGTGCAGCACCTTCCCAATAATGAGCAGGCTGAGCCGCCCCACCCGCACCGAGTCGCCCACCCGGGCCCCAAACTGGCTGAGCAGCACGTCGTCGACTAGGGCCCCGTGCCCGGCCCGGAAGCCGGCCACGGCCGCCCGGGGCTGCACGTCCCAGTCGCCATAATACGGGAAGCCGCCCGTGATGCCGCGCACCTGCGCCAGCCGCACGCCCTGCACCCGCGGGAACTGCACCAGCGAGCCAAACGCCCGCTCCTGCGCCTGCACCGGGCCCAGCCGCCGCAGCGCCGGCACCAGCGTCGAGTCGAACGGCTGGCTGCTGGCGAGCACCAGGTCGGCTCCCAGCAGCTCGCGGGCCTGCTCGTTGATGCTGCGGGCCAGGTTGTCGCCAAACGAGTTGATGCCCACCAGCGCCGCAATGCCCAGCACAATGCTCGACATGAACAGGGCCAGCCGGGTGCGGCTGCGGCGCGCATCGCGCCAGGCCATGCGCAGCAGCCAGCCCCAGCCAGCCGTGCCCGCGGTAGCCGGGGCCCTATGCACGGGCTTGGCTGCTAGCGGGTTGGTTGCGCACATCGGTCTGCACGGTGCCGCCGCGCACGCGCAGCGTGCGCTGGGTGCGGGCGGCCAGTTCCAGGTCGTGCGTCACCAGCACGAGCGTGGTGCCGGCCTCGCGGTTCAGCTCAAAGAGCAGGTCCACCACCGTGTCGCTGGTGTCGGGGTCGAGGTTGCCGGTGGGCTCGTCGGCGAAGAGCAGGGCGGGGCGGTTGGCAAAGGCGCGGGCCAGGCTCACGCGCTGCTGCTCGCCGCCCGAGAGCTGGGTGGGGTAGTGGTGGGCGCGCTTGCCCAGGCCCACGCGCTCCAACAGGGCCTGGGCGGTGGCGGCGCTGCCTTTTTCGCCGCGCAGCTCCTGGGGCACCTGCACGTTTTCGAGGGCCGTGAGGGTGGGCAGCAGCTGGAAATTCTGGAAAATGAAGCCCACGTGCTGGTTGCGCACGGCGGCCCGCTGGTCCTCGCTCAGGTTATCGAGCTGAATGCCATTGAGCCACACGCTGCCCGAGGTGGCGCGGTCGAGGCCGGCGCACAGGCCCAGCAGCGTGGTTTTGCCCGAGCCCGAGGGGCCCACAATGGCAAACGTGTCGCCCGCGGCCAGCTCAAAGCTGACGCCGTGCAGCACCGTGAGCGGCGCGCCCCCGGCGTTGGGGTACGATTTGGTGAGGTTTTCGACCTTAAGAATGCTCATTACTAATAAATTGCGAAGTAGGGGAGGGCCCCGGGGGCCCTAATGGGGGTAGACGTAGAAGTGGGGCGGATGTTTGAGCAAGTAACCCGTCGTGCTTGGGCTGCGCGGACGCCAGGTGAGCACGACGGGCTATGGCTCCACAGCCCGCGCCCGCCGCCAGCATAACGGCCGGGGCCCCCGCATCGTTTGAGGAGCGGCGCAAACTTTCGCCCCGCGCCCCGACTTTTGCCCCCAAACCCGTGCCCATGAAATTGCCGCTTCCGCTGGTTGCCGCGCTGCTCGCCCTCGGGCTGGGCGCGTGCAACTCCAACGCCCCCGCCGATAAAACGCCCGCCGCCGCCGCCGGGGCCCCCGCCGCTGCGCCCGTGCCCGATACCAAAAAGCGCATCCTGTTTTTCGGCAACAGCCTCACCGCCGGCCTGGGCGTCGACCCCGAAGAAGCCTTCCCGGCCCTCATTGGCCAGAAAATTGACTCGGCCAAGCTGGGCTACGAAACCATCAACGCCGGCCTGAGCGGCGAAACCACCGCTGGCGGCCGCAGCCGCGTGGGCTGGGTGCTGCGCCAGCCGGTAGCGGTGTTCGTGCTGGAGCTGGGCGGCAACGACGGCCTGCGCGGCTTGCCCCTGAGCGCCACCCGCGAAAACCTCCAGGGCATCATCGACACGGTGCGCCGCCGCAGCCCCGGGGCCCAAATCGTGCTGGCCGGCATGCAAATTCCGCCCAACCTGGGCCAGTCCTACGCCGCCGATTTCAAGCAGCTTTACCAAGACATTGCCGCCAAAAACCAGGTGGCCCTCATCCCGTTCCTGCTCGTGGGCGTGGGCGGCGACCCCCAGCTCAACCAGAAAGACGGCATCCACCCCACGCCGGCCGGGCACCGCATCGTGGCCCGCACCGTGTGGCACACGCTGCAACCGCTGCTGCGCTAACGCCCGGCTACCGAAGGAGTTAAAAGTTGGAAGTGATGGGTAAAAAGGCGTGGTTTACTTTTAACCCGTCACTTTTAACCTTCAACCCGCCATGACCGTCCCCGTCCTCGAAACTGCGCGGCTGCGGCTGCGCGGCCACCACTTGTCCGACCTGGCCCCATTCGTAGCCATGTGGCAGGAGCCGGCCTTTTACCAGTACCTGGCCGGCCGGCCGCTGCCCGAAGAAGAAGTGTGGACCAAAATGCTGCGCCACCTCGGCGTGTGGGCCCTGTTCGGCTACGGCTACTGGGCGGTGGAGGAAAAAGCCACCGGCCAGTTCGTTGGCAACGTGGGCTTTGGCGAGTGGCAGCGCGCCATCGAGCCCTCCATAAAAGGCTGGCCGGAAATGGGCTGGGTGCTGGCCCCGCACGTCCACGGCCGCGGCTACGCCACCGAGGCCACCCGGGCCGCCCAGGCTTGGGGCGACGCTCACCTGCCCACCCCGCGCACCGTCTGCCTCATCGACGAGGCCAATGCCCCCTCGCGGGGCTTAGCCGCCAAGCTGGGCTACCGGGAGTTTGACCGGGCTGCCTACCACGGCTGCGACGTGGTGCTACTAGAGCGCTTCGCCGCCAAATAGGGCCCCGGGCAATACTAAATCACCCGCAGGCCGTCCGCGTTCGCCTCGTCGCGCAGCAGCTCCAAGTGGTGGTAGGCGAGGGGCCGGCCGGCGGCGGTGCTGAGGCCGGGCAGCGGGGCCCGGGCCGCATCCAGGGTGAGCTGGGTGAGCTTGCGGGCCCCCAGGTAAATGGCCACGGGCCGGCCCAGGTGCGGGGCGCGGGCGGCCAGGGCCCGGTCAATTTCGGCCAAAACGGTGCTGCTCATGGCGGGCAAGGCGGAAGTGAAAAGCCCCGGCAAGGTAGGGCCCCGCCGGGCGAAAACCCGCGGGCCCCGGGGCCCCCGGTTGCGGGCGCGCTGCCTATGTTTGGGCCGAAAACATTTTCTACCCGCCCGCCATGACGCTGGAAGCTGCCTTTGCCGAAATTCAACAGTTCTGGCCCGGTGGCCTGCCCTTTGCCCCCGGCCGCGGCGGCGCGGCCGCCCGGCTGGCCGCTGCCTACCCCCAACCCCTGCCGCCCGACCTCGTGGCCTACCTCGACCGCGTGGCCCCCGCGCACGACGTGTACTTTGATACGGTCGGCAACCCGCTCACGCTCTACGGCTTGCCCCGGCTGGGGCCCCAGCAGCCCGGCTACAGCTGGAACCCCGTCACGCAGCAGCCCATCACCAACTGGAACCCCGCTTTTTTCCTGCTCGGGGATACCGGCGCCGACCCGGTGCTGCTGAACCTGGCGCAGCCCGCAGACGGCTACCAGCAGCTGCTGCACGGCGCCGGCAGCTGGGAGGCCGGCGCCACCCTGGCCGATACCGCGGGCCAGCTGCTACTGTGCGCCGCCGCCCGCCACCACGCCCTCACCGCCTTCGAGGACGACCCTTTTATCGATGATGCGCGCGGCTTCAACCTGGCCCCGCGGGCGGCGGCCTGGCTGTTTCCGCGCCTGCGCACCTGGGCCGGGCCGCACTACGCCGCCTGGGTGGAGGGGCTGGACAATGCCTGAGTTTATCCAGTAGAAAGCCCATCTTACCCCGCCAAAGCCCTTCCATCATGCCCATACTCACCATTCTCGATGAAACCGCCAGCGGCAGCATCATTGGCCGCCTGGAGCTGGAAATCAGCCAGGAAACCCTCACCGTGCGCGAGCTCATTGCCCGGCGTGTGCACGACGAAGTGGACGCCTACAACGCGCAGCAGGGCGGCACCTTCCGGGGCCTCATCCAGCCCACCGAGTCGGAGCGCGTGCTCAACGGCTACCAGCTGCGGCCCGCCAAGCGCATCGACGGCGAGCAACAGGTGTACCGGGCCCTCGAAGCATTTCAGCAAAACGGCTTTTTTGTGCTCGTGAACGACCGGCAGGCCGAAAGCCTGGACGAGGCCGTGTGGCTGGGTGAGGGCGCCACGGCCAGCTTCGTGAAGCTCACGCCGCTGGTGGGCGGCTGAGCTATGGGTTTGCTGCATCGATTCCTTGCCCTTTTTACCCGTCCCGCCGCTATGCCTGCTTCTGCCAAAAACTCTTTCCGGAAGGCCCTCTTAGAAGACCCAAGTGCCGAAGCTGTCGAAATGCGTTCTGTGCTGTCGGAATTGATTCCACAGCTGCTAGCCAAAAGATATGGTACTAAGCTCAATGAACTGCCAGCTTACCTGTCCATCCGGGCGCAGGATATGGCCTACCAAAGCCGCATGGTGCTGGGTTTGGCAGCAGCCCTCAACAACATAGTGCAGAACGATGATTACCAAATTCGCTGGGGCCTGGGCGAGGTGCTAACGGCCCTCATGCGCACCACGCTCAGCCTAACCGAGGCCGATTATCTGCGGCTGTTTGCCAGCTACGGGCTCGATTTCAGCCAGCCCGGTGAGGTGTCGCTGCACGTCTACCCATTTCCAGTGCTGCTGACCCTAGGGCAGGTAGCCAAGCTGGCCAAGCGCGCGCCGTTGGGCGAGCCGATGCTGGCATTTTTGCGGCAGCTGCGCGACCGCAGCGCGGGGCAGGCCGGCGACCTGCTCAAAATTCACCTCAAAACCCAGGAAATGCTGGGCCAGGCCGCCGATGGCGACAACGCGCTGCCCACCGTAGTCTTTGCTGATGGCGACCCGCTGGGGCAGGCCCTAAAGCAGTTTGTGGCCGGCCTCGACCGCGCCGCACCCCGCACCGCCGCCTGGCTGGGCCTGCTGCAACAGTGGCAGAAGGCCACCGCCGGCCAGCCCACCGCCAAGCTGCGCAAGGAACTGGATGCCGCCACGGCTGCCACCGGCCCCGAGGCGGTACGTGAGCAGGGGCGCGCCTGGCTCCAGCTGCTGGCCGATACGCCGGTGACCGAGCAGCAGCACGTAACTACCTACGACAGCGGCCGGGAATACCATTATTCCTCCTGGGACTTCCTGACGGAGCCGAACCTAACCGTGGCCAAGGGCCTCGTCTGGACGATGCAGCCGCTGGCCGACGCGGCAGTGCTGGCCCAGCTCACGGCGCTGGTGGCCAAGTGCTTCCGCAAGATTCCGGGCAAGGGGCCCCTGGCGGCCGGGCTGGGCAACGCCGGCTTGCTGGCCCTCTCGCAAAACGGCCTGCCCGGCGTGGCGGCGTTGGCCCGGGTGCGCGGCAAAATCCGCCAGAGCAACACCCAGGAGCTGATTGCCCGGCACATCGAGCGCGAATCGGCGAAGCTGGGCGTGAGCCCGGCCGAGATTGAGGACATGGCCGTGCCGGATTTTGGGCTCGAAAACGGGCGGCTGGTGGAGGAGTTGGGCGACTACACCGCCACGCTCACCCTCGCCCATGGCAAGGCGGAGCTGCACTGGCAGAAGACCGGCAAGCCCCTCAAAAGCGCCCCCGGGGCCCTCAAAGCCACCCACGCCGACGAGCTGAAGGAGCTGAAAGCCGCCCAAACTACCGCCCAGCAGACTTACACCGCCCAGCGCGACCGCCTTGACCGCAGCTTCGCGGAAGGCCGCCGCATTCCCTGGCCCTGGTTCGAGCAGTACTACCTGAATCATGGTTTGATGAGTCTGCTGGCCCGCCCGCTCATCTGGCGGCTGCACCAGCCCGACGGCACCAGCCACGACGCTGTTTTTTGGGAGGATACCTGGCAGGATGCGCAGGGCCAGCCCGTGCCCGCGCCCACCGCTGACGCGCTGCTCCAGCTGTGGCACCCCGTGCTGGCTCCGGCCGAGGAGGTGCTGGCCTGGCGCGCGCTGCTCGACGGCCGGGAGCTGCGCCAGCCCCTCAAGCAGGCCTACCGCGAGCTGTACCTGCTCACGCCGCCCGAGGAGCGCACCGCCACCTACTCCAACCGCATGGCTGCCCACGTGCTCAAGCAGCACCAGTTCAACAGCTTAGCCAAGCTGCGCGGCTGGCGCTACAGCCTGCTGGGGGCCTACGACAAGGGCTACGACACCGAAACGGCCAGCCTGGCCCTGCCCGCCCACGGCCTCACGGCCGAGTTTTGGGTGAGCGAGGTGTACGCCGACGGCGAGTGGAACGACACCGGCATCTACAACTACGTGAGCACCGACCAGGTACGCTTTGTGCGGGCCGACGAGCCGGTGCCGCTGCCCCAGGTGCCGCCGCTGGCGTTTTCGGAGGTGATGCGCGACGTGGACCTGTTTGTGGGCGTGGCCAGCGTGGGCAACGACCCGCAGTGGCGCGACAACGGCGGCCTGGCCCAGTACCGCAACTACTGGGAAAGCTACAGCTTCGGCGACTTAGGCGAGGTGGCCAAAAACCGCAAGCTGGCCCTGGAGCGCCTGGTGCCGCGCCTCAAAATCGGTAAGGTGAGCGAAATCAAGGGCAACTTCTTGGTGGTGAAGGGCCACCGCCACGTCTACAAAATCCACCTCGGCTCGGGCAACATCCTCATGGAGCCCAACGACCAGTACCTGTGCATCGTGCCCGACCGCTCGGCCAAAAAGCTGGGCGACCCCGACGTATTCCTGCCCTTCGAGGGCGACGCCGTACTCTCTATCATCCTTAGCAAAGCCCTGCTGCTGATGGAGGACGACAAGATTACCGACGAGACTATTCTGCGCCAGCTATAGCCTAAGTTACCCGTAATCTATTGCTTATGCTTCGTTTTCGCCTGTGGTACTGGCTATTAGGGCTAACGCTATTCGGTGGCTGCCGGCCCAACAACACGGCCCCGACGCCCATCACGGCTGCCAACTACCTCACCACCATCCCCGACCCCAAGGCGCTGGGCGAAGCCTACGTGAGTGACCCCGACGGGGTGCTGCCGCCCAGCGCCGCGCCCGCCCTCAACGCCCGCCTCGATAGCCTCGACCGCAGCGGCCGGGCGCACATCGACGTGGTGCTGGTGCGCAGCCTGGGCGAGGTGGTGCCCAAAACGGCTGCCACGGCGCTGTTCAACAAGTGGAAAATTGGCAGCAAGGCCACCAACAACGGCCTGCTTATGCTGCTGGTGCTCGACCAGCGCCGCGTAGAGTTTGAAACTGGCTACGGCCTGGAAGCCGACCTCCCCGATATTATTTGCTACCGCATTCAGCAGCGCTACATGCTGGAGCCCGCCCGCGCCGGCGACTACGACGGGGCCGTGCAAGCCGGCGTAGGGGCCCTAATACGGCACTTGCGCCCGCCCGCCCCGCTGCCCAAGCCGGTGCTGCGCACGTCGGCCGACTCCACCCAATTCTACATGGACAGCCTGAAACGGGCGGTGATGGCACGGAACGGGATGCTGGACGGCGAAGACCCCCTGAATACTGCCCAACCCGGCGAAGACCTGGGCGCCTACTACGCCACCCCTGAGCCGGGGCCCCCGGTAGGCACGCTGGTGGCGGCCGTGCTGGCCCTTTTTGTGTACTTGCGGCTATGGTACGGTACCACTCGGGGTGTGCGCGGGCGCGGCTGGCTGGTGTTGGTGCCCCTGGCGGTACTGGGGGCCCTAGTGGTGGCCACGCTGCAAGACGAATTAACTACGGGGGCATTTCTTGCTTTCCTCTACGGGCTGCCGCTGCTGTATTTACACGCTTATTTTGGGTGGCAGTACTGGCGGGCGCGGCGGCCGGTGGGGCCCCTAAATCGGCCCGAAGCATACCAGCAGCTGCAAGCGGCACACCAGGGGCTGGCCTTCACGGCCTACCTGTTTCCGGTGGTGCTGCTGCTGTATTGGCCCTGGTACCGGCGGCACGTGGCGGCCCTGCGCGATGCGCCCTTCGCCTGCCCCGAATGCGGCCAGCCCATGCAAAAGCTTGGCCCTACCGCCGAAAAAGACCACCTGGAGCCCGGCCAGCAGGCCGAAGAAAAAGCCAAGGCCATCGACTACGACGTGTGGCAGTGCGCCAATGGCCACCACCTCGCGCTCGCCTACGCCGACCCCGACAGCAGGATGCGCACGTGCCCTGCCTGCCACCGCCACACCCTAGCGCCTGGCCGACTGCGGGTCGAAAAGGCCGCCACTACCCAAGCCGAGGGTTGGGGCTGGCGGGTAGAAAAGTGCCGTTTCTGCCAGCACGAGGAGAAAACCCGTGAGGATATTCCGCAGCGGCCGAGCCCTGCCGCTAGCTCCTCAGGTAGCTCATCGTCGTGGGGTAGCAGTTCGGGTAGCAGTAGTAGTAGCAGTTCCAGCAGTAGCTCTAGTAGCAGCGGCGGGTCGTCGGGTGGGGGCGGGGCAGGCAGTAGCTGGTGATAGTTGGGGGCCTGGCTGCGGGCCGCGCCTTAACCAAAGCTTGTGCTGCAAGCGGTTGGCTTGGGCCGCGCACTTTTTCCGGCGACTATTCAGCAGATTATAAAAGGTGGGTGATGCCGAGGGGCTGTTTGGCAGCGGCTTGCTGCTGCACCCACGCTGGGCCCTAGGGCGCGTAGTCGTGGCCGCAGTTGAATACCTGGCAGGCAAACCCTAGCTACCACTATCGCCTCGGAGGCTGCTCAGCCGGCCCAGGTCGTCGAAAGTAGCGGTGAGCGTACCGGAGTCTACGGCCGCGCTTACCGTATCGGCGGTTTCGGTGGTTGAATAGCCTTTTTGGGTGAGGTAGTGGATAAAGGCCGGCCGGTGGCGCAGCTCAAACACGCTGATAACCTGCGGAAAGACAGTGGAAATGCGGGCAAAATCGATTTTGGGCACCTGGTCAATCTGCTCGCTTTTGATAGTTACCACCATCGTGCCCTGGCCGTAGTTGGCCAAGTAATAGGCGCTGGCCCCACACATGCCCGAGGCAATGGAGCCGATGACGTGCAAATCCTGCATAGTTGCATCAAAATCAGGCGCTGTGAGCATCTCAATACCGTGCTGCTCACCATATTCCCGCAATTGCTGCGCCTGGCCGAGCAGGCGAGGCGGCAGGTTGGATTGCGCATTGGCCCAGGCCCACAGCCAGGTTTCAGAGGCGTGTGAGAACGTGCCCAGCACTTGCACCGGAAACACTAGCCCCGGCCCAAAGGAGATGGTGCCCGCCGTCATGTCGGCGTTCCAGTCATTGTCGCCGATGACTTCGTGGAGGTCGGTTTGGCGGTCAAAGGCCAGGGCGGCGTAGCGCTCCAGCAGCTCTTGTTCGGTTTGGGCGGGGCTAGGGTCAGGCGTCATGGGCACGGCGGAAAAGGTTGAAACTATCGGCGCGGAAATCCTGCGAAAAACGCTGGCCGCCGCCCGCCAGGCTTTACCATTCAAACCCCGACAAGGTTGCTGCCCAGCCAACGTGGGCCAGCGGGCGAGCGTACTGGGTAGGAGAATTCGGCTATTCCCAGCGCTTATGCTCCTCGGTGTCTACTGGTACTACGGTTTCCCTGAGGGCCTCTACCATTTCGATTTCTTTGCGTACCGGCCCGGCATTGGGGGCTCTTCGGGTGGGCCGGCCGAGCTGACAGCTACCGTGCAGGCCCCCGACCCGGCGGCCCTGTTAGCCGCGGTGCGCGCCGTAGCCGCCTGCTACCCTGACGGGTACTTGGACGTCTACGCGCATGGTCCGTTGGTGCGGCTTGTGCTGGGCGACTGGGCACTGACGGACTATACCTTTTACTTGGCTGGCGAACTGGAAAAAGTGTTGCGCCAGCACCAAGCCACCTCCACTGCCGAGTCCCTACCCCCCGATACGCTGCGCCTGCACCGCGCCGCGCCGCAAGATCCCACACCGCCCTATAGCTACGGCGATGGCTCGCTGCAAGCAGTGGCCAGCCGCCCGCGCAAGCACCGGGCAGAAGTGGCGCTGCTGCGCCTCGACTGCCACCTGCCGCTGGCGCATCAGTCCGATTTTTTGACCGCACTGGGGGCCCTGTGCGAGCAGTTTGGCCTCGACGTGTTGTATTATTTCGACCATAAAATCCCACCCCAGACCAACCTGATGCTGTTCTTTGGCAACGGGCGGCAGGGCGTGGGCGGCCAGCCGCTGCGCTACACCGATACGGCCGCGCTCAAAACGGCCATATTGGCGAGCCTGGCCACCCACGAGGGCCAGTCCAAGCACCTAGGCGATTACCCCCGCCCACTACCCCCGGCGGGGCCCCCACGTGGTGCGGCTGGTCGATGCTGATTTTGTATTGTAAGGATTGCCGTTTTTCTCTTCTGAGTAAGCGTTTACCACCAGATTCATCCTTTCTCTTATCGCTCTTATTCAATAGCCCGATGACCTTGCCTCCTGATTTCGATGCGCAAACCTTTTGGGACGATGCCCCCTACGCCCAAAAATCCTACACCGAGCCCGCGCCCACCGACGAGCTGATTGCCCGCGTGGAGGCTGACCTCGGCTACCGCCTGCCCGCCTTCTACGTGGCCCTGATGCGGGTACGCAACGGCGGCGTGCCCGTCAATACCAGCTTCCCCACCACCGAGCCCACCAGCTGGGCCGATGACCACATTGCCATTACGGCTATTTGCGGCATTGGCTATGAGAAAAGTATTTCGCTGTGTGGCGACCAAGGCAGCCAGTTTATGCAGGAGGAATGGGGCTACCCGGCCATCGGCGTGGTAGTGGCCGACTGCCCCTCGGCCGGCCACGACCTGGTGATGCTCGACTACCGCGCCTGCGGCCCCCAGGGCGAGCCAGCCGTGGTCCACATCGACCAAGAAGACGACTACCGAATCACCCCGCTGGCCCCCAATTTTGAGGCCTTCGTGCGCGGGCTGCTGCCTGAGGCAGGGTCCGATGAAGCAAATGCTACTTATGATGATTTTACCGTTCTTTAAGTACTTGGGTCTGCTGGCCTTGGCCGGCCCGGCCCAGGCCCCCCGCGAGCCCGTGCCGCCGCTACCGGCCGCCATCCGCCGCCTGCTGCCGCCCGGCTACGCGGTGCTCGATGCGGCGCGGGGCGACCTCAACCGCGACACCACCCCCGACTGGCTGGTGGTGCTCAACCGGCCCAACGAGCAAAAGACCTCCGATGTGGTGGACCAACCCACCAAGCGGCCGCTGCTGGTGTTTGTGGGCGGCGCGGGCGGCACCTACACCCTGGCCGGCCGCACCGACAACGCCGTGTACTGCATCGACTGCGGCGGCATAATGGGCGACCCCTTCATGGGTCTGACCATCAAAAACGGCTACTTCACGGTGGAGCACTACGGCGGCAGCGCCCAGCGCTGGACGCGCTACGTCACCTTTAAATACGACCCGGCCGGCCGCACCTGGCTGCTGCACCGCGACGGCAGCGAGCGGTTCCACGCCCTCGACCCCGAGCACGGCACCACCACGGCCACCACCGCCAAAAACTTCGGCCGGGTGCCGCTGGCGAAGTTTGATATTTACAAAGAATAGTTCTGCCCGCCGCCGGCCACTAGCCTCTTCACCCCTCCACATGGCGATTGACTTCCAAGCCCTAAAAAGCCAGCTTACGCAGGCCACCCAAGCTGCTTTTACCGAGGTGCTGGCCCAGCACCGCGCGGAGGGCATCTACAGCTTTGCGCTCTACAGCGACGAGGGGGCGATGACGGTGTGCCCCGCCACCAACACGCTGGCGCACCTGGCCACCCAGCCGTTGGAAGACCAGCTTTGTGCGAAGTTTGAGCCGGCGGAGTGGCGTTACGAAAACGTGGGGGCTAGCGCGCAGTTCGACGCCATCTGCCGGCAGTTGGGCACGCAGGCCCTATACGAAGCGCTGGAGGAGGAGGCCTTCGAGCAGTTTCGCCAGCAGCTCTACACCACCTGCATCGATGTGTTGGCCGACTTGCAGCAGCAGGGGTTTTTCGACCAGGCAGCGGGCCGGGAAGTGTTTCTGCTCTTCCACGTGTCCGACAGCGACACCCCGGCGGAAGAGTTGGCGCAGCTCGTTCGCCGGCTCAACCCAAATGCTTACGGCGACGAGTACCTGGCTTGGCTGCGCACCTGGGAAGCATAAGTTTTTGACTACTCCACCGTCCCAAACTAAGCGCTTAACAGGCTATACTTACTACTCAAGCGTGCCTCATAAGTAGCTCTTTAATTTGGCTTTATGAAGAAATCGTCCCGTCTGGCAGTACTGCTGCTGCTGGCCAGCGCCGCCTGCCGCCCCGATGCCCCCGCCACCGAGCAGGCTGCTACCCCAGCGGCAGCCCCGGTGCCCGCGGCTCTGCCCAGCGTCGCCGCCAGCCCTGCCGCTCCCGGCCCCACCGATACCCTGCACCTGCCCGGCGAACGGGTGGCCCAGCTGCACCCCAGCACCGTCGCTGCCTTCAACCAGCTGCCGGCCAGCAGCTTGCCAGAGTTGGCAAACGAACCGGAGGCGGAACCCTTGCCCGCTTCCCAGGGTCAGGTGCGCCGCCAGGGCCTCGACTTGCTGTTGCAGCCCGCGCAGGGCAGCGCGGCCAAACTTGCCTCCACACCCGATGCGGAGTTTACCCTGCAAAACGCGAAGGGCGTGAAATATATGTACTGGGGCAGCTTGCCCGCCGCGCACCAGTGGGTGGTGCGGGCCTGGTACTGGGAATCGGTCGGCACGGTGCTGGTGGACCAGCGCACCGGCCGCTACGTGGAGCTCATGGGCGAACCCGTGGCCTCGCCCGATGGCCGCTTCGTGCTGCTCACCAGCCCCGGCCTGGGCGGCGGCGACCAAGCCAACCTGCTGACCTTGGTAGAAATAACGGCCGACGGCCCGCGCCTGCTGTGGGAGCGCGAGCCCACTACTTGGGAGCCGGTGGCCGCCCGCTGGGCCGCGCCCGGCCGCGTCCTCATCGAGCGCCGCCACACGCTGGCCGACGGCAGTATGGCCGATGACGCGCGCGTCACCTACGACGAGCTCACCGTATCGCGCTAACTGCCAGCCATATGCTCCGTACCCGCTGGCTGCTGGCCGCCGCCCTGCCCCTGCTAGGTTCCTGCCGGCCCGACTCGCCCCTGGAAGTACCGCCGCGCCTCAAGCCGCTGCTTGAAACGCTGGCGGCCGGCTACCGCCCCCTCAACCGGCAGGATACCTTGAGCAGCTTCTGGGCCCCCGATTCGCTGGTAGCCGATAGCACGTTTCAGTTCACGGATGCCTACCGCAGCCGGGTGCTGCTGCGGGTGCGATTTGTGCCGGCTTCGGCGGCCACGGCGGCCGGGCTCGACACGCTTCGATTTCGGGGCACCTACCTTGGGTTAGATAAATATACCCGCCCCGGCTACCATTGGAATTTCTTCCCGGGCCGCAACCCCGAGCCCACCGTGGCCTCCACCGCCGATGAGGTGCCCCTGCGTATGGCCCTGACCTACTCCTGGCGCCTGGCCCTGCTGGAACACCAAGCCTGGCCGGGCACGAGTGTGGTGCATGAGCGCAACAGCTACCTGATGGACTACCCCTTCGAGGCCGTGGCCACAGCCCGCGTTAGCGACTCGGTGGTACGTGCGCGCCTTTGGGCTGCTGGCCAGCCAGCCTCGGCCCGATACGCTCTTCACCTATTACCGCGGCGGGCCGCAGCGCAAGCGCATCCCGCTGGTGGCCGACCAGCCCGATACTACCCACCACGCCCTGCTGCGCCTGAGCTTCCGGGTGCTTAGCCATTCAGCTGATTAGCTGGCCGGTAGCCAGGGCGCGGGGTGGGGCGTATCAGTCGGGAAGGGCATCTTGCCACAGGTAGTAGGTGGCTCCGTAGCCCACCGCCAGCAACAATAGCGGCAGTCCCATTTCGTAGCCCAGCGCCAGCAGTCCCAGGCCCGCCGCCAGCGCGCCCCCGCTAGCCCAGAGCAGCCCCCGCGCCGCGCCGGTTTGGAAGAACTGTAGGCGGCGGCGCGTGCCTGATTTGCGGCGCCGGGCCAGCCGCTTGGCCAGCGCATCGAGCTGCACCATGTCGGTAGGGCGCGGGCCGGGGCGGTCGGCCAGGTGCAGCACCCGGCCATCGGCCAGCTCCAGGCGCAGGTGGAACTGCGCAAACCCCCGCCACCGCAGCAGCCGGAGCCAGTATGTGTAGGCCGTGATGCTGCTCAGCGCGATGGTTTCGGCGTGCTGGCCGGGCGTGGGGCCCAGCGGCTCCAAGTGCAGCGCTTCGCGGTCGAGGCGGAGCAGACGGGGGCGGTTGCCCCGCGCCAGCCGGTAGCCGGCCCCCAGCAGCAGTCCCAGCCCGATTAGTGCGCCCGCTATGTTGCGCCCCGGCGCGGGGTCGGCGATTAGCCTCAATGCATTGGATAATAATAGTATAGGGCCCAGCAGGAGTGCCATTGTCACCGACATGCCGGTGGGCTGCACCAGTACCAGGCTGAGTTGGGCCGGCCGGGCAGCAAGGTCGGTGGGCGAGTGGGTGGGCATGGGCGAAGAAGCAAAAGAAAAGCGCTGCGCTACTTGGGCTGCCGCGCGGCCACGCAAGATTGCCGGGTCACTAAAGGACCAGCAGCAGTCAGAGGGCCGATATTTTGCCGATTATCAACCTAATTTCAGGTTCAAGTTACTTCCCTATGACGCTTGCTTCTATATCGGCCGTAGTGTTGGGCCTGGCCGCCCTGGCCCCGCCCGCCTACCGCGCCTATCACAACGCCCGCTTCGGCTACCGCATCGACTACCCGGCCGACCTGCGCGCCCAGCCCGAAGCCGAAAATGGCGACGGCCGCCGCTTCGTGTCGGCCGATGGGCAGACGGTGCTTACGGCCTACGCCAGCTACAACGCCCTGGATGGTGGCCTGGCCGCTGACCGCCGCATAGCCCGGCAGAGCTGGCAGGAGAAGCACGCCACCCTCACCCTCGACCAGCTCACGCGCACCGGCTACGTGCTGTCGGGGCAGGTGAAGGGCACCATTTTTTACGAGAAAACGGTGCTTAAAAGTAACACGCTCACTACTTTTTTGTGGGAGTACCCGGCCGCCCGCAAGGCCGCCATGGATGCCGTGATTCAGCATACCATCCAGACCCTGCAACCCAGCGTGGTAGGCCAGAACTAAGGTTTGCAGGAGGGATAGGGCCCCGGCTGGCGGGACTAAAAATGCTCTTTTTCTTACCAAGGAGCGCAGCAACAATTGCTGCCCAGTCGCTATTCTATTTGGTAGAAATCTGTCCCTCAGGCTATTCCATGCGCTTGCGCTGGAAATCGTGCAGTACGCGGCCATCGTCGGCCAGCAGCAGGGCCCCGTGCACGTAGTCCAGCTCCGAGTCGGTGCGGTAGTGCAGGGCGAAGCCGTCGGGGGTACGCACGGCTTCCTGCACGTCGTAGCAACTGGCGGGGAGGCTCCAGAGCACGCGGCCGGTGGCGGGGTCGAGGCGCTGCACGAGGCGCGGGCTGCCGGGCTTGGCGGTGGGGGCCCCGTCGATGAGCAGCACATCGGGGGCTTGGTACAGGATGCGGGGCTCAAAGAAGCGGCGGCCGTTGGTGAGGTCGAGCGGCGGGGCCCCGGCGCGGTAGCGCAGCAGCTGGTAGGGCTGGTGGTTTAGGCCCGGCTCGTAGGGCTGCTCCAGGCTGAAATAGCGCGGGGGCTGCGCCGCCTTGGCCGCCTGCGAAAAGGCCTCCTCATCGGCGAATACCCGGCCCGTGGCGGGCAGGTAGTACAGCGTTTTGCCGTCGTTGGTGAGCACGCGCAGGGCCTCTTTATAGGGGTCAATGGTAAGCTCGGCCACGCCGCTGCTGGCGGGTGCGTAGTCGGCCAGCAGGGTATTGGTGACGTCCGCCAGCTGGTTGGCGCGGGTATCGACGCGGTACAAGTGCTCGTTGCCAAGCAGATACGTTTGGCCGTTGGGAAACGTGTGCCAGGTGTACCGGTGGTCGTCGGGGTGGCGGCCCAGGGGCTCCAGCACCTGCTCGCGGCGCAGCCGGCCAATGCGCGGGTCAAAAAAGTCGGCGTAAAGCGTGAGTGAGTCGGAGCCCCAGCGCGGGGCCTGGGTGCGCAGGGTCACGTACACGGGCTGCCGCGCGGCATCGGCGTACACGTAGTGGGTGAGGTAGAAAATGGGTTTCGCAACCACCATAGCCGCCCCTCCTGACTGTCGCGGCTGGGCAATAAGCAGTACCAGCCACACCACGACCCCCACGCCCACGAGCGCGCACAGCCCAATGGCCACCCGCTGGCCCCACGACAGGGGCGGCCGGACCACCGGCGCGGGCGTGGCGTACTGGTGGCGCACGGTCACGGTCACATCGTCGGTATCGAAGTAGTACTCAGTCTGGCAGGCGTCGCAGCGAAACCGGTCGGGGCCGAGCGGGGTCTTGGCCGGGCTGCCACACTGCGGGCATAAAATGGGGCGAATGGTTTTGGCCATAGCTTGGCAATGCGCAGAACGGGGCGGCTGCGTGATGGGTAAAAGTAGCCAGCGGCGCAGCGACTCGCCGCCCAAATGCCTGCGCCAGAGTTGCCACCAAGGTTAGGGGCCCACTTGGGCGAAAGGCACGGAGGAGGTCGTGCCGGAGCCAGTGCGTGCCATCCTGCAACGGTGGGCGCGGCGGTGGCGAAGCAGGCTTACTATTCCCTAAAGAGCCCGGACACCTTGCCGGGGCTTGTCGTTATACATCTATATCCTCCCACTGGGTGTCCATCCACCGGTTATCGGCCTTTGGCTTGCGCCGCCAGTGCCTGGCCCGGCGCAGCGCCTGCACCCGGTGCCACACCTCGCGTAGCCCCAGCACCGTGTGCGCCAGCAGTAGCAGCACTACGATGGGGCTACCGATAGCCACCGCCCACATCAGGGGGTAGGCGAGCGACGAATAGCCGAGGTGGTAAGCCAGTAGCACGCCGCCCAGCAGCAGCAACCACACCATAAGCAGGCGACGAATGAGGCGCTCCATTCCACAAAGTACGCTGCCAAGGGGTGAGCCGAGTCTGCTACGTGCCCCTGTTACGGGGCCGCCGGCGTACCGCTAAGGTGCCGTTTATTGAGGGGGAGGCGATTGAAGTAGCGGGTATAACTTGCCCGCAGTTTCGGTGGCGGGGCTGCCTCTGCTTGGGTACCCACCGGCCGCCGGCGCTTGCGCTCAACAGCCACCAATATGCTACGCTAGTATGCGCCTTTTACGCTCCTGCTTCGCCGCTCGCTGGTGGTGCTGCGGCTGCCTGCTGGCCCTGCTGCTGGGGCCGCTGGCCGGCTCGGCCCAAGCGCCTCCGCCCGGCACCGACTATTACGCTACTCTCAAGCCGCACAACCTGAGCTACTTGTGGCACGTCGACCGGCTGGCGTTTTATGCTTCCAAGCAACTCGTTAGTTTCCCCGAGCCGCTGGGTTTTATTGGCCCCAACTACCAGCGCTTCTACCTGCACTATACCAGCGTGCGCCCCGATGCGGCCAACCCCTACGTGTACCGGGTAAGTGGTAAAACGCGGGTGAAGAACAATATATGCGCCTTCACGGGCACCATCACGGTAGTGAGAGCCCGGCTTTACAAGGTTCCCAGCGCCGAGTACCCCCCGCTGCGGGAAGGCGAGATTACCTGCCGCGTCGAACTGGCCGAAGACCGCCGCCAACCCGGCAGCGGCACCATTCGGGGCACCCTTACCACCCATTTCTACCTCGATAATCTCGATAAGCAAGAGAAGCCCCGCTACAATACCCTCAGTGCCCAGGCCGACAGCTGGGCCAATAACCAGTGCGTGGCCACTTGGACCAGTTACGCCACCGGCCAGCGCAAAGCCTGCCACTGGGGCGATTTCCGCATTCCGCAGGCCGGCCCCCTGGACATCGGAGCGGGTGAGTTCTCGGTGAGTGATAAGTACTTGCGCAACGGCTGGCAAACTTACATGGCCGCGCTGGACGGCCAGCCCACCGCCCCCAAAAACCGTCAGTCCCGGATCGAGGAAAAACGCCCGTGGTGGCAATAAGTGTATGACCAAATTGCCTTCCCTGCAACGCGTAGCGGCCCAGGCCGGGCGGGTAGCCCGGCGCTTCCCGCTCACGCTGCTGTGCGCAGCGGTGGTGTGCGTGGCTGGCTGCCAGGCCATTGCCTATTCTAACCTGGAGGGCGAGCAGCCCGTTTGGGTGTTTCCGCTGCTGTCGGCGGGGGCCCTGGGGGTACCGCTCACGCTGGCCCTGGCGCTGGCCGCCGCGCGCTACCGCTGGCCGGCCGCCGGGCGCTGGGCCGCGCTGGCGGGGGCCCTGGCGCTGCTGGCGGGCTGGGCGGTGCTGGCCCCGGCGCTGCCGGGCCTCGTGTGGGGCCTGCGGTTGGCGGTGCTGCTGTTGGGCCTGCACCTGGCCGTGGCCGCCGCGCCCTACCTAGGAGAGCTGCGCCGGGGGGCCGACACGCCCGGCTTCTGGCGCTACAACGAGGCGCTGCTGCGGCGGCTGCTCACGGGCGGGCTCTACGCGGGGGTGCTGTGGGCGGGCGGCGCGGTGGCGCTGGTGGCCGTGCGCGAGCTGTTCGGCTTTTATTTCAGCCCCGACCTGTTCGGCTACCTATTTGTGGGGCTGGCCACGATCTTCAATACCTGGTTTTTCCTGGCGGGCGTGCCCGAAGATTTTGCCGCTCTGGAGCAGGACGCGCCCTACCCCAGGGGCCTGAAGGTGTTCACGCAATTTGTGCTGCTGCCGCTGGTGGCGCTCTACGTGGGCATTCTCTACGCCTACCTGGGGCGCATTTTGCTGACTTGGACGCTGCCCCAGGGCTGGGTGGCGGCGCTGATACTGGCGCTGATACTGGCGCTGGCGGTGGCCGGCATCCTGGCGCTGCTGCTCATTCACCCGCTGCGCAACAGCCCAGAAAACACCTGGATTCGCACCTTCGCGCGCTGGTTTTACCGGGCGCTGTTTCCGCTGCTGGGGCTGCTGGCGGTGGCCATCGGCACGCGCATCCGGGCCTATGGCCTCACCGAGGAGCGCTACTTTGTGCTGTTGCTGGCGGCGTGGCTGCTGGGCATGGCCGCCTACTTTTTGTGGCGCCGGGGCCAGGGCATCATCTGGGTGCCGGTGACGCTGGCGGGGTTGGCCTTCGGGTCGGCGGCCGGTCCCTGGGGGGCCTTTGCGGTGGCCGAGCGCAGCCAGCTCGCCCAGCTGCGCGCCCTCACCAGCCGCTACCAGCTGCTGCAAAAAGGCCGCCTCGACGGGGCCGCCCGGCGGGTGCCCAGCCTGCCGCGCCCGGTGCGCGGGCGGCTCTCGTCGCTGTTCGATTTCTTCAGCCGGTGCGATGCCCTGGCCCGCTTGCAGCTGCAGTTTGCGGGGCCCCTGCACCTGCCCGATTCGCTGCGCCACCGCGATGCCTACGAGCAGCAGGAGTGGCGGCAAGACCGGCCGTTTGCGCTCAGCGGCTTCGAGCACTACGAGCCCTACCAGCTGCAAAACGCTCTCAACGAAGGCCCCGAGAATAATTCCATCAATTTCTACGTCCGCGACCCGGCCAAGTACGTGGCCCTGGGCCAGGGCCGCTACTGGCTGAAGGACGTCGGCTCCTCGGCCTTCAGTTTCGACAGCGCCACCAGCCGCGGCGATGCGGGCCTGGTACTGCCCCTGCCCGAAGGCACCTTCCGCCTACTCACCAACTTCGCGGGCGACAGCCTGCAACTCCAGCAACGGCAACAGCAACAGGGGCCGCCGGGTCGCTGGCACACTCAGCTCCGCCTGGCGCTACGGGCCCCCACCGATTCGCTGGTGCGCCGCTACGGCCGCACCAACGCCGCCGCTTCCATCGACCTGCCGGCCCCAGTGGAGCTACGGGCCGGCAACGCCCACATGCGGCTGCGCCTGTTCATCACGACCCTCAACCGGGAGCAGGATGGCGGGGAAGTGCGGTATTATTATTCGGCCGAAGGGCTGCTGGAAATTACGCCGTAGGGGGATGGGGGGTGAGAACGATACCAAACTGCCCACGTACCACCTCGACTATGCCGCCCAAACTTATATTGCTAACCATTATACTGTTAACGGCCTGCCGCCCCGCGCCGCCACTGTGCCTGGTGGTGCGCGAGCGCGACGATGCCTGCGCCTACGTGGCGGCCCCCGGCGACACGGTGATTCCCTTCGGACGCTACTCCACGGCGGCTACCAAGCGCTTCGACCGGTTGGCGCTGGTGCTGAAGCCGGGCGTGGGCTGGGTGGGCATCAACCGGCAGGAGCAGGTGCTGTTCCGGGCCTACCTCTTCGACAACGGCCCCGACTACCCCGCCGAGGGCCTCATGCGCATTGTGAGTGCCACCGGCCTCATCGGCTACGCCGACACCGCCACCGGGCGCGTGGTGCTGCCCCCGCGCTACGAGGCCGCCTTCCCCTTCGACAGCGGCCGGGCGCAGGTGGGGAGCCGCTGCCGCTCCGAAACCGACGGCGAACATTCGTGGTGGCGCTGCGCCGAATGGCATTATATTGACCACGAGGGCCGGCCCGTGCCGCCGGCCTTGCCCTAAAAATCCTGCCCTTCTTATGCCGCGTTTTTTTTGTTTTTTGGCGCTCCTGCCGCTCAGTTTTAGTGCCCAGGCCCAACTGCGGGTGAGCCCCCTGGCCCCGGCTGCCGTGCCCGTTGCCCTGCGGCACAGCGGCCGGGTGGTGCAGGCCCTGCGCTACACCGACCGCACCGGCACCTACACCGTGCTGGCCACCCAGAGCGGCCCGGCGGCCGACCCGGCGGCCCAAAGCAGCGATGGCCAGCGTGCCGACCTCTACGCCTACCAGTACTCCGCCGCTGGCCCGGCCCCCACCTGGCAATTGCATGATTTTGAGGCCGATTGCCCCCTCGATATCCAAGCCAGCTTCCGCCCCAGGGGCCTCACCGTGACCGACCTCGACCACAACGGCACCGCCGAGGTGTGGCTGGTGTACCGCACCACCTGCCGGGGCGACGTCAGCCCAAGCACCCAGAAAATCATCATGTATGAGGGCCCCCACAAGTACGCGGTGCGCGGCACCACTCGCATCGCCAGCGGCAGCGGCCCGCCCGATGGGGGCACCTATACCCTCGACGCGGCCTTGCGGGCGGCCCCGGTAGCTTTTCGCCAGCACGCGGCCCAGCTTTGGCAGCAGCACCGCGACGAGTAGCCCCACCGCGCCGCGCCGCCCAGGGCCCCCGCCGATACCGGAGGGCGACTCGCCAGGGGATGACAAGAGGTCGGCCGACATTCGAGTCCTTCCATCACGCCCTGCGCTTACTTCTTGCTAGTGAAGTCCATGCGCTGAATCCGCACCGCGTTCAGGATGGCTAGTAGGGCCACGCCTACGTCGGCAAAGACGGCTTCCCACATGGTAGCTAGGCCGCCGGCGCCGAGGGCGAGCACCACGGCTTTCACGGCGAAGGCCAGCCAGATATTCTGCCACACCACCGCGTGGGTGGCCACGGCGATGCGGCGGGCGGTGGCGATTTTGCTGGGGTGGTCGGTTTGGATGACCACGTCGGCCGTTTCGATGGTGGCGTCGGAGCCGAGGCCGCCCATGGCGATGCCCACGTCGGCCAGGGCCACCACGGGGGCGTCGTTCACGCCGTCGCCCACGAAGGCCAAGCGGTGGCCGGCGGCCTTCAGGCGCTCGACGTGGGCGGCCTTGTCTTCGGGCAGCAGCCCGCCGTAGGCCTCGCTGATGGTCAGCTCCTTGGCTACGCGCTGCACAATGGTATCCTTGTCGCCCGAGAGCATAACGATGCCCGTGATGCCCTGCGCCCGCAGCTCGCGCACGGCCTGGGCTGCGTCGGGCTTCAGCTCGTCGGCCACGGTGAGGTAGCCGGCGTACTGCCCGCCCACGGCCACTACCACGATGCTATCGGCCACCTGGTCGATTTCGGGGGGATAAGCCACGCCGAACTTGCGCAGCAGCTTGGCGTTGCCAGCCAGCACGTCCTGGCCATCCACGCGGCCGCGCAGGCCGTGGCCGGCTATTTCGGCCACGTCGGCCACGGCCAGGGGCGGGCTGGCGGGCGGGGCGTAGGCCACCAGCGCCTGGGCAATGGGATGGGTCGATTTGGCCTCCAGGGCCGCGGCCAAGGCCGTGAATCGGGCGGGGTCTTGGGCTGCCCCGGTAGGGCCGGGGGCGGCCACCACCTGCTGCACCGCAAACACGCCCTTGGTGAGGGTGCCGGTTTTGTCCATTACCACGGTATCAATCTCGCGCAGCACGTCCAGAAAATTGGAGCCTTTGAAGAGAATACCCGCCTTGGAAGCCGCTCCGATGCCGCCGAAGTAGCCCAACGGAATGCTGATTACCAGCGCACAAGGGCAGGAAATAACCAGGAATACCAGCGCCCGGTACAGCCAGTCGCGGAACACGTAGTCGTGCACAAAAAAGTAGGGCAGCAGCGTGAGCAGCACGGCCAGCCCCACCACGATTGGCGTGTACACGCGGGCAAACTTGGTGATGAACTGCTGGGTTTTGGCCTTGCGGCCCACCGCATCCTGCACCATGGCCAGTATTTTGCTCAGCTTGGTGTCCTGGAACGCGGCCGTGACGACAATTTCGCTCAGCGTGTCCTGGTTGATCATGCCGGCCAGCACGGTGGCGCCCTGCTGCAGGGTCTGGGGCACCGACTCGCCGGTGAGGGCGGCCGTGTTGAAGGTGCCGCGCGCCGATTGCAGGGTGCCGTCGAGGGCCACCTTTTCGCCGGGGCGCACCTCAATCACGTCGCCCACCACCACGGCCCGGGGGTCGAGCACCAGGCGCTGGCCGTCGCGCAGCACGCCCACCTCAGTGGCCTGGATTTCAAGCAGTGCCTTGATGCTGCGCTTGGCCCGGTTCACGGCCGCGTCCTGAAACAGCTCGCCCACGGTGTAAAACAGCATTACGGCCACGCCCTCAGCGTATTCGCCCAGCGCAAAGGCCCCGATGGTGGCAATGCCCATCAGCAAAAACTCGTTGAAAACGTTGCCGCTGGGAATGCTCTGAACGGCCGCCCGCAGCACATTCCAGCCCACCAGCAGGTAGGCCACGCCGTACCAAAGGGGGCGCACGAAGCCCGCAAAAAAGCCCACCTTGTAGTAGTCCAGGGCCAGGCCGGCCAGCATCAGCACCAGGCTGATGGCGGGGGCCAGGTAGGGGTTGTCGCCGGCCGGGCCGTGGTCGTGGCCGTCGTGGTCATGGCCGTCGTGGCCGTGGTCGTGGCTGGCGTGGTCGTGGCCGGCATCGGCGTGGTCGTGGCCGGGCACGTCGTGGCCCTGGGGCGCGGCGGCGGCCTGGGGCGTGAGCTGGGCGCGGGTGAGGGCCCCCACGTTTTCGGGCTGCGCCTGCTTGGCGGTGTTCAGCTCTTCGCGGAGGTCGTTGGAAGAAGGATCGGGCATGAAAACCAGGAAATAAAGTCGGTAGCGGAAAGGCGGCAGGGGCCCCGGCAACTCGGCCAAGGCGCGGCGCAACAGGGATACGGCAACGGCCCGCCCAAAGGTGTGCGGGCCGGCGCGGCGGCGGCGGTTTTTCACGGCGGCGTCCTACTACTCCCTCCGCGCCGAAACCAGCCCTGTGCATTTCTTTGCCACGCCAATGCCAACGCCCGCAACCGGCAGCGCCCCAAACTCTTCTTCGCATGAAAACATACCTGAGCCCCGCGCTGCTGCTGCTGCTCGCCAGCTGCCATTCCGACCCGCCCGCTGGCACCACGGCCCCGCCGCCGGCCGCCAGTGCCGCTGCCACTGGGGCCCCCGCAACCCCCGCCGGGGCCCCCGCCGATACGCTGGCCGTGGCCGATTCAGTGGGCCACCAGCTAGCCATTCTGCAACTGCGCCCCAGCACTCAGGCCGATTTTGCCAAGCTGCCCGCTGGCCCGCTGCCCGCCCGGCCCAGCGACGATGAGCGGCCCGCAAGCCTCTCGCACGTGCCCGATGCCCCGCTGCCTACCGACGGCCGCGTGCAGCGCCGGGGCGAGCTGCTCGTCCTGCGCCCCGCCCAGGGCCCGGCCGTGACGCTGAAGCCCGAGCCCGCCGCTGAGGATGGCCCCGAGGGTAAAGAAATCGGCTACTACTATTGGGGCAGCCTGCCGCAGGTGCACCAGTGGGTGGTTGACGTAGCCACCGACGAGGGCCCCGCCGTGCTGCTCGTGGACCAGCGCACCGGCCGCCGCACCCACCTGCTGGGCGCACCCAGCGCCTCGCCCGATGGCCGCTACCTGCTCAGCGTGTGCGAGGACGTGACCAGCGGCGGCACCCCCACCGATATCAGCCTGTACCGCTGCGGCAGCGGTGCCCCGCAGCTCATCTGGTCGCGCGACCCGCAGCGCTGGGGCCCCCGCGCCGCCCGCTGGCGCGATGCCCGCCACGTGGTGCTGCTGCAAGCCCACCCCGACGCCGACCCCCAGGCCGACGTGGCCACCGCAGCCACCCGCGTGCCCCTTACCTACGCCGAGCTGGAGCTCCCCGCCCAACCGTAGCCCGGCGGCAACCGCCTTCTTTAGCCCTTTCACTCCCCATGATTCGCTTATCCCTGCACCCTGCCTGGCTGCTGCTCGCCACCCTCGGGGCCTGCACCGCGCCCGCCGACCAGGCCGCCAAAAACCCCGCTACGCCCCCGGCCGCCGCACCTGCTTCGCCGCGCACTACGCTGCTAACAGCCTCTTACGCCGGTGAATACAACTGGGGCGACCCCAAGCGCAAAGAGGCGGGCGGCACGCTCTACGTGTACCCCGAGTCGGACTCGACGGTGCTGGTGGCCCTGGATGTATGCTACGGGCCACCTGCCTTTCACCTCGGCAACCTGTACCGGCGGGCGGTGGTGCGCCGGGGCGTAGGGCGCTGCGCCATTCGGAGCGAGGAAGATATGTTGGACTGCCAGCTGCGGCTGGCTTTTTCGCCCCAAGCGGTCGTTATCGAAACCGAGCCGGGCCACGGCGAATGCGGTTTCGGCCAGGGTGTGTCGGCCGATGAGACGTACCGCCGCACCAGCGCCGCCGTCCCAGCGTACTTCACGGATGCTACCGTCGACAAAACCTTCTTCAAAAAAACATCCCCTGAGAAGTACAACGCGGAAAGCCAATAATCTGGTTAGTAGTAGTTTTACTTCGTTTGTTTGATTCGCTACCCTATGCCACCGCCCGCTCGCCTGTTTATCCGCACCCCGGTCTTTTGGGCCGCCACCGGTGGGGTGGGCCTAATCTACCTGGTAGGGGCCTTGGTTTTTGCGCACACCGGCGAGGCCCTGAATTTTGGCTGGCTAAGCCGGTTCGATTTCGGCCCGAGCCTGCTGCTGGGGGTGGCCATACTTTACGGGGGGGCGTGGCTTTTTTGGCGGCGCAGCGGCGGCCAGCCGCCGCAACGCGCCGGCTGGCGGGGCGCGGCCTACGGGGTACTCACCCCGCTGGCCATTATCGTGCTGGTGGGCGGCTACAATGCGGCCGACGAGGCCCTGCGCCTAGCGCCCTACTACGGTGCGACGGTGGCTGGCTTTTGCGAATATTTTGGCAGTGAGTGCTTTAATTACATCGTGAAGCCCCTGGCTTACATCATGCCGCTGGGCAGCCTGGTGGCCGGCCCGCTGGGCTGGTGGGTAGGCCGGCGCGCGGCCCGCACGGCCCGCTAATGGAGCCCCAGCGCCGCGCGCGGTTAGTTTTCACGCGGTGCTCTAACGCTTAAAATTAACCCTTGGCAGCGGCCCCGGCGGCTGGCTCTCCGCTCGGGGCAGCTGCCTGGCCCGCTGCAAAAGCCCAGGCTGCACCAGGCAGTAGGGTGGGGGCCCCGGGGCCTCCAACCGGCAAAACCCAGCGGGGCCCCTGGGGGCCCCGCGCCTGGCCGCGCCCGCTACCTTTGCCCCCATGACCGCACCCGCCGCCCCCAGCCCCGCCGCCCGGCCCATTGGCATCTTCGATTCCGGTATTGGGGGCCTCACCGTGGCCCGCGCCGTGGCCCAGCGCCTGCCCCACGAGCGGCTGGTGTACTTCGGCGACACCGCCCACCTGCCCTACGGCGAGAAAAGCACCGCCGCCATCCAGGCCTATTCCATCAAAATCTGCGAGGTGCTGCTGCGCCAGCACTGCAAGCTCATCCTCATTGCCTGCAACTCGGCTTCGGCCGCGGCCTACGAGCTGGTACGCGAGTACGTGGGCTCCAAAGCCTTGGTAGTGGGCATGATAGACCCCGTGGTGGCGCACGTGGGCGAGCACTACGCCGGCCGCCCGGTGGGCCTCATCGGCACCAAGCAAACGGTGGGCTCCAACCTCTACCGCAAGAAAATTGACCAGCTCGACCGCGGCGTGGACCTGCACGCGCTGGCCACCCCGCTGCTCGTACCCATGATTGAGGAAGGCTTTTTCGCGGGCCGCGTGTCGGAGGAAATTATCCGCGCCTACCTCGACCACGAGGCCCTGCAAGGTATTGACGCCCTGGTGCTAGCCTGCACCCACTTCCCCCTCATCAAGCCCCAAATCGACGCCTACTACCAGGGCCGCGTGGCCGTGCTCGACCCCTCCGACGTGGTGGCCGCCACCGTGGCCGCGGCCCTGGGGGCCCGCCAGCTGCTGGCCGCGTCCGCCGCCGGGGCCCCGCCGGCCCATCACTTCTACGTGTCCGATTTCACCCGCTCGTTCGAGGAAAGTACGCGCATCTTCTTCGGCCAGGAAGTGCAGCTGGAGCACTACCCGCTGTGGGAGTAGGGGTGTTTGCCCGGGGCCCTAAACCTGATAATAATAAGGCGCAAAACCCGTCCGGCTCGCTAGGAAATCCAGATCATTTCGGCGTGCTTGATGCGCCATCTGCCGGCTACTTTGTGCACAATTAATAAT
The DNA here is from genome assembly GCF_006439025.1 of Hymenobacter nivis. Lineage (GTDB taxonomy): Bacteria > Bacteroidota > Bacteroidia > Cytophagales > Hymenobacteraceae > Hymenobacter > Hymenobacter nivis_A. Next base: position 274,239 of record NZ_RCYZ01000003.1, on the reverse strand, counting down.
TCACCCAAACCGCACTTGCCGCCGCAGTGCCAATCGTAGCTCACTAGCGCTTGGGTTTTGTTCGCGTTGAAGACGATGTTTGAAAAGCGCACGCGCCCAAATTGGTGAGCGTCCTGTTCGCGAGCGTATTCGTGGGGTGCCCTTGGGGCGGCGTAGGCAATTCTGGCGGTGCAAAGTTGAAAATCGGTCGGTGCCATCACCGTTTGGATGGTCATTAGTTGCGCAGCAGCGGCTGCTTCGCCATGCGGGGCAACCTGGGACAGCAGCGCATTAATTTTTGCTACGAAGCGCGAGTCTATTCCTGGCGAATTCAAATGCAAATCAATGGACCCGGCAAATGATTTGCGGGAAACAGTATCTAAATAAATTGTTTTGAAGCGCGATTTGTGGTTGAATAGCTGGTTCTGGTAGTGCGCTTCTAAACGGTCAATTTTCGAGGTGTTCACAACAATACCTTTACTAATTATAATGCTTTTATTAATTGTTTCGGACTCTGATTCGGGGAGATAATAATTATAGAAATGATGCTCTATTAATTCAGTGAGAACCTGATTGTAGAGCTGCTTTTGCGGATCGGTGTGCGTGCACGGGCATTCTTTGAATTGGGGCCCCGGGAGCGGTGCGCAGAATAGCAGCGGCAGCAGCAAGGCCAGGCAAAGAAATCGTTTCATGGGCGCAGTGGTAAGCAATGCGGAAATATAACCGGGCGTAGCTTGCCGCCGCTTGCACCCGGCTCCGCGGTGCCGCCCCGCCACCCGCCCCATGCTCCTGACCATCACCACCACCTACCAGCCGGCCACCGACCTCGGCTACCTGCTCCACAAGAACCCCGCGCGCCTGCAAAGCGTGGAGGTGGCCGGGGGCCAGGCCCACGTGTTCTACCCCGAAGCCACCGCCGAGCGCTGCACCGCCGCCCTGCTGCTCGACCTCGACCCCGTGGGCCTAGTGCGCGGCCGGGGCCCCGGCAACGAGGGCTTCGCCCTGGAGCAGTACGTGAACGACCGGCCCTACGTGGCCTCGTCCTTCCTGAGCGGGGCCCTGAGCAAGGCCTTTGGTACGGCCATGAACGGCACCTGCAAAGACCGCCCCGACCTGCCCGCCCAGGCCCTGCCGCTGGCCGTGAAAGTGGCCGTGGTGTCGGCCCCGGGCCCCGACTGGCCGCGCCGCCTCTTCGAGCCGCTGGGCTACGAAGTTGAGGTGGAAACCACGCCGCTCGACCCCACCGTGCCGGCCTGGGGCCCCAGCCGCTACTACACCCTGCACCTGCGCCACGCCGGCCTGCGCCTGCAAGACGTGCTCACCCACCTCTACGTGCTGCTGCCGGTGCTCGACAACGACAAGCACTACTACATCGGTGAAAATGAGGCCGAAAAGCTGCTGCACCGCGGCGGCGATTGGCTGCCCCAGCACCCCGAGCGCGGCTTCATCACGCGCCGCTACCTGCGCTACCTGGCCGCCTACGTGAACCCCACGCTGGCGCGCCTGCTGGAAGGCACGGAGGAAGAGCTGCCCGAGCCCGTAGCTCCCGACGCCCCAGAAACCCCCGCCGCGGCCGCGCCCGCCGCCGCCCCGGGGCCCCCGGCCGAGCCCAAGCTGAGCCTCCACGACCAGCGCCTCCAGCAAGTGGCCCAGGAAATTTACGACTTGGGCCCCAAGCGCGTGCTCGACCTGGGCTGCGGCGAAGGCAAGCTGCTGCGCCTGCTGCTGCGCCTGCCCAAAATCGAGTACATCCTCGGCATGGACGTGTCGCACCAGGCCCTGAGCCGGGCCGCGCAACGCCTGCACCTGGTCGAAATGCCCCCGCGCCAGCGCGCCCGCCTCAACCTCATCCAAGGCTCGCTGCTCTACCGTGACGAGCGCCTCGCCGGCTTCGACGCGGCGGCGCTGGTGGAGGTCATCGAGCACCTCGACGAGAGCCGCCTAGGGGCCCTCGAAGCCGTGGTGTTCGGCCAGGCCCGCCCGGGGCACGTGTTCGTCACCACGCCCAACGCCGACTACAACCAACTCTACGAAACACTCAACGCCGGCGAATTCCGCCACGACGACCACCGCTTCGAGTGGACCCGCGCCGAGTTTGCCGCCTGGGCCACCGCCGTCGCCGAGCGCCACGGCTACCAGGTGCGGCTAGTAGGCATGGGGGAGGAGGTAGAGGGCGTGGGGGCCCCGTCGCAGCTGGCGGTGTTTGGGATGGCTAAATAATACCTATTCTATCCAAGTTCTTTTGCTTGATATAATTTCCCAGCGTCCGCCCATTTTTTTTAGAATGGTTTCGCCACCCTCATAAACCATTCTGAAGCTAACGCGGGCGTAAAGCATATTTTTATCCAATGTAATAAAGTAAGCCACCGGATAGGAATTAAGCTGCCAATAACCACCCCAATGGCCGTACCATATCTTAATATCATTCTCTAGAAATTTCTTGCGTTTTTCACTCTCGCCGCTCGAACGAGCAGGATTCATAATTCCTCCTGCTCCAATAGGAAGGTGTTTGTCTCCAAGAAATGCCTTCAAGGTTTCCGCTCGTTTTGGCGTTAAATAAATAATCTGTTTACCGGGAATTTTTACAACCGGACGAAAATCAGTTAATGAGTCAGTATCAATTTGCTCATCGCCTTGACTATGGAAAGAGAAAGCGTTTTCAAAGCCGAATTCTTCTCTAACCTGTTGGTTTAACTTTCCATTTACCCTTTTGAGGCGACGTTTTCTAACTGAATCCTCTTTCACCGTTCGATTGATAACCCCGGTTATTACACTGTCGATGTAAGTGTCTGAATAAAATATGCGGTCTATAATACGAATCTTGATATCATTTTGAACTAGTAAAAATTTTGTCTTCTCATAAATACTATCTCCCCATTCTGAACCGCCTAAGCTATCAAGTCTATGCGGTTTGTAGAAAGCAGTAAATACGTCGTAGGCTTCTTTTTGCTGACTATTTAATTGGGCTAACTCTTCTTTGTTGATGGCGACGATATTTCTGCTCCACTCCCCAAAAAATAGCGTAAGCTCCGCTTGTGATTTTGCTTTATAGGCGTGTTCCAAAAGATGCGAAGTCTCGATGGGATGAATAAACTTCGGCTTCTCTTGCACACAAGTAGTTAACGTGTCTATTAGTAGAGCAAAGACAAGGAATATTCCTGGAGTACCCCGATGATAAGCTGTGCTCAGGTTCATAAAATTTATAGCAAAAAGAATTTCCTTTCCAATGTCCCAAGATACCCTGAAGGTCCCCGAACTCGCCCTGATTCTGCTCATTGGCAGCTCGGGGGCGGGCAAGTCCACGTTTGCCCGGCGCTTGTTTAAGCCCACCGAAATTGTGTCGTCGGACACGTGCCGGGGCCTGGTGGCCGACGACGAGAACGACCAATCGGCCAGCGCCGACGCCTTTGAGCTGCTGCACTACCTGGTGGCCAAGCGCCTGAAGCGCGGGCTGCTGACGGTGGTGGACGCCACCAACGTGCAGCCCGAGGGCCGCAAGCCCCTGGTGGCCCTGGCCCGGCAGTACCACGTGCTGCCCGTGGCCGTGGTGCTCGACGTGCCCGATGCCGTGGCCCTGGCCCGCAACGCCCAGCGCCCCGAGCGGCGCGGCGTGGGGCCCCACGTGGTGGCCCGCCACCGCCAGGCGCTGCGCAAAAGCCTGCGCACCCTCAAGGACGAAGGCTTCCGGCACGTGCACCACCTGCGCGGGGAGGCGGAGGTAGACGCCGTGCAAAGCGTCGTGCGCGACCGCCTCTACAACAACCGCCAGGACGAAACGGGGCCCTTCGACCTCATCGGCGACGTGCACGGCTGCTACTACGAGCTGCGCGCGCTGCTCGAAACCCTGGGCTACGTGCTGCACGAGGAGCCCATCAACGACGTGCGCGACCTGGGCATCCGGGTGACGCCGCCGGCTGGGCGGCGCGCCATTTTCCTGGGCGACCTCGTGGACCGGGGCCCCGCCTCGCCGCAGGTGCTGCGCCTGGTGATGAGCATGGTGCGCGCCGGCACCGCTCTGTGCGTGCCCGGCAACCACGACATCAAGCTCCTGCGCCACCTCAACGGCAAAAAGGTCACCGTGAACCACGGCCTGGCCGAAACCCTGGCCCAGCTGGAGGCCGAGCCCGAGGCGTTCAAGGGCGAGGTGCGGCGCTTCCTCGACGGCCTGGTGAGCCACTACGTGCTCGATGGCGGTAAGCTGGTGGTGGCCCACGCCGGCCTGCCCGAGGCCATGCAGGGCCGCGGCTCGGGCGCCGTGCGGGCCTTCGCGCTCTTTGGCGAGAGCACCGGCGAGATTGACGAATTTGGCCTGCCCGTGCGCTACGAGTGGGCCCGCGAGTACCGCGGTAGGGCCCTGGTGGCCTTTGGCCACACGCCCGTGCCCGACGCCGAGTGGCTCAACAACACCATCGACCTCGATACCGGCTGCGTATTCGGCGGCCGCCTCACCGCCCTGCGTTACCCCGAGCGCGAGCTGGTGGCCGTGCCCGCCGCGCAAGTGTACAGCGAGCCCGTGCGCCCGCTGAATTATAAGCAGTTGGCTGCCGACGCCCAGCAAGACAGCCGAAGCACCGAGCACCAGGCACCGAGCACCAATGCCGCTCAGCACGAAAACGACGACTTGCTCGACATTAGCGACGTGACGGGCAAGCAGTTCATCGAAACCCGGCTGCTGCGGGGCGTCACCATTCGGGAAGAAAACGCGGTGGCGGCCCTGGAGGTGATGAGCCGCTTCGCCGTGCATCCCAAGTGGCTGCTGTACCTGCCGCCCACCATGTCGCCCACCGAAACCTCGGCCCTGCCCGACCTGCTCGAACACCCCGCCGAAGCCTTCGCCTACTACCAAAAGCAGGGCGTGGAGCGCGTTGTCTGCGAAGAAAAGCACATGGGCAGCCGCGTGGTGGTGGTGCTGGGGAAGGACGAGGCCGCCATCGAACGGCGGCTGGGGCTGGCGGGCGCGGGCATCGGCAAGTGCTACACCCGCACCGGGCGCAACTTCTTCACCGACGGGGCCCTGGAAACGGCCTTCCTGGCCCGGCTGCGCGATGCCCTGACCACGGCGGGCTTCTGGGAGCGGTTCGGCACCGACTGGGTGATCCTCGACGCCGAGCTGCTGCCGTGGTCGGCCAAGGCCCAGGAGCTGGTGAAAACCCAGTACGCCGCCGTGGCCGCCGCCGCCAATGCCGCCCTGCCCCAGGCCGAAGCCGTGCTGGCCGAAGCCGCCGCCCGCGGCCTGGCCGGCGCCGGGGCCCTACTGGCCCGCACCACGGCCCGCCGCGAAGCCGCCGCCCACTACGCCGACGCCTACCGCCGCTATTGCTGGCCCGTGCAGTCGCTCGACGACTTCAAGCTGGCCCCGTTCCACCTGCTGGCCACCGAAGGCCACACGTACTTCGACCGCGACCACGCCTGGCACATGGAAACCCTGCGCTCCCTCGCTCTGGCCGACCCCGGTCTGCTGCGCGCCACGCCCTACCGCGTGGTGCCCCTCGGCGACCCGGCCGAAGTAGAAGCCGCCACCCAGTGGTGGACGGACCTCACCGCGGCCGGCGGCGAGGGCATGGTGGTGAAGCCCTACGACTTCGTGGCTCTCAAAGGCCAAACTCTGCTGCAACCCGCCCTCAAGTGCCGGGGCCCCGAGTACCTGCGCATCATCTACGGCCCCGACTACCTGCTGCCGGGCAACCTGGAGCGCCTGCGCCAACGCAACGTGAAGGCCAAGCGCAACCTGGCCCTGCGCGAGTTCTCGCTGGGCGTAGAAGGCCTGGAGCGCTTCGTAGCCTGCCAGCCGTTGCGCCGCGTGCACCAGTGCGTGTTCGGCGTGCTGGCCCTGGAAAGCGAGGCCGTGGACCCGCGCCTGTAGCGTTGCGGCGGAACGCGGTATCTATCGTTTCGACCGTTCCTACTCCTTGCTTCGTTAAAATTCCCCTGTGGGAATCGGTATACTCAAACTAAAAGCGTATTGCCCATGGTTGCCCGTATCCAAACCGCCCTGGCCCAACTCGAAACGACGCACGGCATCCGCATTTTATACGCCTGCGAGTCGGGCAGCCGGGCCTGGGGGTTTCCCTCACCGGATTCGGACTACGACGTGCGCTTCATCTACTGCCACCCGGCGGCCTGGTACTTAGCGCTGGATGAGGGGCGCGACACGCTGAACTTTCCGGTGGACGACGAACTGGACTTAGCGGGCTGGGAGCTGCGCAAGTCCCTACGGCTGCTGCGCGGGTCGAACGCGGCCTTGTTCGAGTGGCTGCAGTCGCCGGTGGTGTACCACGAGGCACTGAGCTTTCGGGCCCAGTTGGCCCCGCTATTGCCTGATGCATTCAACCTGAAGGCGGGGCTGCACCACTACCTGGGGCAGCTGCGGCGCGGCGTAGCCGAAGACCTGACGGGCGAGGAAGTGCGGCTAAAACGGCTGTTCTATGCCTTGCGCGCAGCGCTGGCAGCCCGCTGGATTCGGGAACGACAGACCGTGCCTCCAATGGAGTTTGCCCCGCTGCGGGCGCTGCTGCCCGGGGCCCTGGCGGCCGATGTGGATGCGCTGCTGCAGCGCAAAGCCCAGGCCAACGAGCGAACGGTGGGGCCCCGGCCCGAGGCGCTGGCAGAATTCCTGCAGGGGGAGCTGGCAGCGGGGCAGGCCGCGCGGGAAGCGTTGCCGGTGGCGCGCGACGGCAGCGCGGGCGAGCTGGACCTGGTATTTCAGGCGTTGCTGCGGGAAGCGTTTGCGGGTTGAAGCAGCGGCTGAAGTAGCGGCGTGAGGACAACAACAGCAGGGAGCACAGAGGAACGCGCGGAGCCATGGAGGGCAGCGTCCACGCTATGGCTGTAGTGCGGGGGCCCTACTTTCGCCCCATGACCATTGCCGATTTGCGCCGCCAGGGGCTTATCCTGTTTGAAGCCGTGAGCGGGAGCCGGGCGTACGGCACCGATTTGCCGCACTCGGACACCGACTTGAAGGGGGTGTTTGTGCTGCCGGAAAACGCGTTTTTTGGGTTGGACTACGTGCCGCAGGTAGCGAACGCAACCAACGACGAGGTGTTTTACGAGCTGCGACGCTTCGTGGAATTACTGCTCAAAAACAACCCCACGGTGCTGGAACTGCTGGGCACGCCGGCCGACTGCGTGGTGTACCGGCACCCACTGTTTGCGCAGTTCCGGGCCCCGGACTTCCTCTCGCAATTGTGCCGGCAGAGCTTTGCCGAGTACGCTGTGGCGCAAATCCGCAAGGCCAAGGGCCTAAACAAGAAGATTAATCACCCCGAGCCACCGGCCCGCAAGGCGGTACTGGACTTCTGCTATGTGACGGTGGGCGCGGGGGCGCAGCCCGTGGGGCCCTGGCTGGCGCGGCAAGGCTACACAGCCGCGCAATGCGGCTTGGCCAATGTGCCCCACTTGACCGACCTATACGCCCTGTTTGTGGACGAAACGCCCGACCAGAACCTGGGCTACCGGGGGCTGGTGCGCGACGCGGACGCGTCGCAGGATGTGCTGCTCTCGGCCGTGCCCAAGGGCGAAACGCCGGTGGCATACCTCTTCTTCAATCGAAATGGGTAAAGTACCTACTGCCGCGTATTTCGCGAGTACTGGGACTGGGTGGAAAAACGCAATGCGGAGCGGTACGCAAATACAGTGCAGCACGGCAAGAACTACGACGCCAAGAACATGCTGCACGTGTTTCGGCTGCTGCAAATGGCTGGCGAAATCGCTAAAACTGGCGAACTGCGTGTGCGCCGCCCCAACCGAGAATTCCTGCTGCAAATCCGACGCGGCGAATTCGAATACGAGGCCCTGGTAACCGAAGCCGAGCAACTGGTAACCCAAGTGGAAGCCGCCTTTGCTGCCTCAGCCCTGCCCGAAGCACCTGACAGAAATGCCGCTGAGCAGTTGCTGGTGCGAGTAAGGCGAGCTTTTTATTTGGACCGCAAAGTAAGCTAATCCTGTGCTGCTATGGTCTTGCAGATGATTCAGCCATAGAACACAAGGGGCCCCGTGCGCATTGCACGGGGCCCCTAATTCGTTCGTATTGCAATACGGATTACACTGAAAAGCTCTCGCCACAGCCGCACGAGCGGGAGGCATTGGGATTGTTGAACTGAAAGCCTTTGCCGTTCAGGCCGTCCGAGAAATCCAGTTCGGTGCCGGCTAGGTACAGGAAACTCTTCATGTCCACCACCACGCGCACGCCTTTGTCTTCAAACTCCTGGTCCATCGGCCGCACCTCGTTGTCGAAGTCCAGCTTATAGCTCAGGCCCGAGCAGCCGCCGCCAGCCACCGACGCCCGCAAGCGGTACGTGGCGTCCAGCTCAGAGTCGTGCATCAGGCGCTCTACTTTCTCCTTGGCTTTGTCGGATACGGTAATCATGGCAAGTGTCGGTTATGCGGTTCAAACGCCCGGCCTGAGCCGGGGCGGTTATTTCCTAACAAAGATACGGCGAAGAAGGATTCTAAATAAGGCAAAAAAAGTGGGGCCCCGCAGCAGCCCGGCGTAAGCCAGGACGCCGCGGGGCCCCACTTTTCTACTAAAACCTAGTGGTGAGCCAACTCCAAAGCGGGCAGGCCATTCTTTACGCGGTAGTCCGAAATGGCCGATTTGATGGCGTCTTCGGCCAACACCGAGCAGTGAATTTTCACCGGCGGCAGGGCCAGCTCTTCCACAATCTCCATGTTGTCGATGGCCAGGGCCTCGTCTACCGTCTTGCCTTTCAACCACTCCGTGGCCAGCGACGACGACGCAATGGCCGAGCCGCAGCCGAAAGTTTTGAATTTGGCGTCGGTGATGGTGTTGGTGGCTTCGTCCACCTCGATTTGCAGGCGCATTACGTCGCCGCACTCGGGGGCCCCCACCAAGCCGGTGCCCACGTTTTTCTTGCTTTTGTCCAGCGTGCCCACGTTGCGGGGGTTGCTGTAGTGGTCGATTACTTTATCGGAGTAAGCCATGGTATTAAAGAGTATTGATGTAGAAAGTAGGAGCGAGCAGCACGTAGCCAGGGCACAGGGTCCCAGCTAATAAATCAATGTTCAGCCCACTCAATTTTGCTGAGGTCGATGCCTTCCTTGTGCATTTCCCACAGGGGCGACATTTCGCGCAGCTTAGTGACGGCCTCTTTTACGTGGTTGATGGCGTAGTCGATTTGCTCATCGGTGGTGAAGCGGCTCAGGCCGAAGCGCAGCGAGGAGTGCGCCAGGTCGTCGCTCAGGCCCAGGGCCTTGAGCACGTAGCTGGGCTCCAGCGAGGCCGAAGTACAGGCCGAACCCGACGACACGGCCAGGTCCTTGATGCCCATCATCAGGCCTTCGCCTTCCACGTACTTGAAGCTGATGTTGGCCACGTGGGGCAGGCGGTGCTCCACCGAGCCGTTCACGTAGCTTTCCTCGAGCTGCATCAGTTCGGTTTGCAGGCGGTCGCGCATCACGCTGAGGCGGGCGGCGTCGGCAGCCATTTCCAGGCGAGCCAGTTCGCAAGCCTTACCAAAGCCCACAATGCCGGGCACGTTCAGGGTGCCCGAGCGCATGCCGCGCTCGTGGCCACCGCCGTCCATTTGGGCAGTCACTTTCACGCGCGGGTTTTTGCGGCGCACGTACAGGGCCCCCACGCCTTTGGGGCCGTACATTTTGTGGGCCGTGAAGGCCATGATGTCGATGCCATCAGCGTTCACGTCCACCGGAATCTTGCCTACAGCTTGGGTGCCGTCGGTCATGAACAGGGCCCCGTGCTTGTGGGCGATGGCGGCAATTTCGCGGATGGGCTGGATGGTGCCCGTCTCGTTGTTGCCGTACATGATGGTCACCAGAATCGTCTCGGGCGTCATGGCTGCTTCGAGGTCGGCGAGGCTGATGAGGCCCAGCTCGTCCACGGGCAGGTAGGTCACGCGGCCGCCGATTTTCTCGAGGTGCTTGCACGTGTCCAGCACCGCTTTGTGCTCGGTGGTGGTGGTGATGACGTGGTTGCCCTTCTGGGCGTACATCTCAAACACCCCTTTGATGCCCAGGTTGTCGCCCTCGGTGGCGCCGCTGGTGAAGATGATTTCCTTCGAATCGCAGCCGATGAGCTGGGCGATTTGGGTACGGGCGTAGTCCACGCCTTCCTCAGCAGCCCACCCGAAAGGGTGGTTGCGCGAAGCAGCGTTGCCGAACACGTCGGTCAGGTAAGGCATCATCGCCTCCAGCACCCGCGGGTCGAGGGGCGTGGTGGCGTTGTTGTCGAGGTAAATAGGGAGCTTAAGCATTGCGCAAGAGCGGTTGTTGGCAGGGGAAGGGCTGGCGGTGGGCCAGCCAGTCATAGAACACCGTTTCAAGATAAACGGTTTTCTTTGGCCCCACAAAAATAGGGACATTCCTACTATATAACACCCCGGGCCTTTTCATGCTCACCAACCTCGAACACCTCGGCTTGGCCGTGCCCGATTTGGCCGCCGCCACGGCCCTCTACACCAAGCTACTGGGCACGGGGCCCTACAAAACCGAGCACGTGGCCAGCGAGGCCGTCGATACGGTGTTTTTCCAAGTGGGTGGCTCCAAAATCGAGCTGCTAGCCGGCACCAGTACCGACAGCGCCATCACCAAATTCCTGGAGAAGAAGCCCGCCGGCATCCACCACGTGGCCTTCGAGGTGGACGACATCGAGGCCGAAATGGCCCGGCTGCGCGCCGAAGGATTCATCCTGCTCAACGAGGCCCCCAAGCGCGGCGCCGACAACAAGCTCGTGTGCTTTGTGCACCCCAAAAGCGCCGGCGGCGTACTGGTAGAGCTTTGCCAAAGCATCGCGGCAGCTTAGCGCCGGCGTTTCTATTAATAACTCCTTCGATATGAAGTTTTTCCAGCAAGAAGTAGACGCCGCCGTGGATGCGCTGCTGCTCCAGCAAGTCATTCTGTACCCCACCGACACGGTGTGGGGCCTGGGCTGTGACGCCGAAGTGCCGCCGGCCGTTGAAAAATTGTACAAACTGAAGGGCCGCGAGGCCGGCAAGCCCAGCATCGTGCTGGTGGCTGACCTGGCCATGCTGGCCCGCTACGCTGCCCAAGTGCCGGCCGAATTGGAGGCTGCCCTGGCCGACCAAACCCGTCCCACCACCTACATCTTGCCCGCTAGCCGCGCCGTGGCCCCCGGCCTAGTAGCGCCCGACGGCACGGTGGGCCTGCGCATTGTGCACGACGAGTTTTGCTTCAAAGTGGTGCGCCGCCTGGGCCACGGCCTGGTGTCCACGTCGGCCAACAAGCCTGGCGAACCGGCCCCCGCGGTGTACAGCGAAATTGACCCCGCCCTGCTGCGCGGCGCCGACCACGTGGCGAACTGGCGGCGCGACGACGCGACCCGTGTGGCCCCCTCGCGGGTGGTGCGCCTGGGGGCCAATGGGGCCCTGGAAGTGGTGCGCGACTAGCAGCGGCGCGGGCGCGCTGGGCCCGGCGCCGGGCCCCAAATTCGGCCGGGTTGCCGACCTTTGCGCCCATGAACACGCCCGAACTGCCCGAGTTGCCCATCTTTCGCACCATCGCCGACGCGGCCGGGGCCCTCGGCCAGCCGGCCTACGTCATCGGTGGCTACGTGCGCGACCTGGCCTTGGGCCGCGCCAGCAAAGACATCGACGTGGTGACCGTGGGCGACGGCATTGCCCTGGCCCAGGAGGTGGGGCGCCGGCTGCCGGGCCGCGGTAAGGTTACGGTGTTCAAGAACTTCGGCACCGCCATGCTGCCCACCCAGGAAGCTGGCGAAATTGAGTTTGTGGGGGCCCGCAAGGAGAGCTACCGCGCCGAAAGCCGCAAGCCCGAGGTGGAAGTGGGCACACTGGAGGACGACCTGGCCCGGCGCGACTTCACCATCAACGCCCTCGGCCTGAGCCTGAACCCGGCCGATTTTGGGGCCCTGGTGGACCGCTACGGCGGAATGCAGGACCTTAGCACCCAGACCATCCGCACGCCGCTGGGGCCCGACGTGACGTTTTCCGACGACCCGCTGCGGATGATGCGCGCCGTGCGCTTTGCCTCGCAGCTGGGCTTTGACATTGAGCCCGACACCTACGACGCCATTGTGCGCAACAAGGAGCGGATCAAAATTGTGTCGCAGGAGCGCATCACCACCGAGCTGAACAAGATCATCGAGTCGCCGCTGCCCAGCTACGGCTTTAAGCTCCTGTTCCAGACCGGGTTACTGCACCTCATCTTCCCGAAGATGGCGCAGCTCTACGGCGTGGAAAAGGTGGGCAAGCACGCCCATAAGGACAACTTTTACCACACCCTGCAGGTGCTGGATAACGTGGCCGCGGCCGGCGGCGACCTGTGGCTGCGCTGGGCGGCCGTGCTGCACGACATTGCCAAGCCCGCCACCAAGCGCTACTTCCCGGCCCAGGGCTGGACGTTTCACGGCCACGAAGACAAGGGGGCCCGGTGGGTGCCGGGCATTTTTGCCGACCTGAAGCTGCCGCAGGGCGAGGAGATGCGCATGGTGCAGAAGCTGGTGCGCCTGCACCTGCGCCCCATCGCGCTGGTGAAGGAAACCGTGACCGCCGCCGCCGTGCGCCGCCTGCTCTTCGAGGCCGGCGACGACATTGACCGGCTCATGCTGCTGTGCCGGGCCGACATCACAAGCAAGGACCACGAGCGCAAGGCCCGCTACCTGCGCAATTTTGCGGAGGTGGAGGAGAAGCTGAAAGAGGTGGAGGCCCAGGACCACCTGCGCAACTTCAAGCCCGTCATCACCGGCGAAATCATCATGGAAACCTTTGGCCTCAAGCCGTCTAAGGACGTGGGCGAGCTGAAAAACGCCGTGCTGGAGGCCATCCTGGAGGGCACCATTAAAAACGAAATGGCCGAAGCCTGGGCCTTCCTGTTGCAGCAGGGGGCGGCCCGGGGGCTTCGGCCGGAAGGAACCTCATTTCACTCACCAGTCTGAGGGATCCTTCCTTTGTGGAAAGGCTTCGTAGGGCAATAGATGCGGCCGGCGGGGGTAAGGTTGCCCGCTGTGGGGCCCCGGCGAAAATTTTCGGTGCCGGGGCGCCAAAGTGGCCCTAGATTTTGTGGAAGCTGGAGCCGCCCACGGTGCTCACTTTCACGTTCTGGGGCTTGCCGCTGTAGGCTACTTCGCTGCCGCCCACGGCCTCGCCCCGCAGGGTTTCGCTCACGTTGAGGCGGGCCTTGCAGCCGCCCACCAGGCTCACTTTGGCGGTGCGGGTGCGCAGGTTGGCCCCGGCCAGCTCGGCGGCCCCGGCGGCGTCGAGGGCAAGGTCGTCGGCCTGGCCGGTGGCGGTGGTGCGGCAGGGCCCGGCCAGCGACAGCTTCAGGGTGCCGTAGTTGCCGTTGAGGCGCAGGTGGCTCACGCCGGCCTGCTGCACCCGCAGGCGGTCCTGGCGGTCGAAGCCGCCGAGGTCGGCCTGGATGGCCCCGGCCAGCTCCAGGCTTTCCACGGCCGGCATCTCGATGCGGATGAGCACCTTCCGCTGGTCGTCGCCGCCGTTATCGCCGAAAAGGGACGTGTCACGGGGCTTGATTTCCAGGGTATTGCCATCGCGCGTTACCCGCAGTTCGTTCAGCTCATCTTGGTTGCCGCCGGCCTCAATCTTGAAGGCGTCGCCGTGGCGCACCACCACGCGGTAGCCGCCCACCACGCTCACCTGGTTGAAGTCGGTTTCGCTGAAATTGCGGCGGCCGCTGCCGTAGCTGTTCAGGTCGGTGTCGAAGCTGGGGGCCCCGTCCAGGCTGAGGCTGCTGCGGCTGTTATCGTCGTCGTTGTCATCGCCCCCGTCGTTGTCGTTGTCGTCGGCGCTGCTGTCGTAGTTCTCGTCGTCGCTCGAATACGGAGCGCAGTCGAGGCACTGGAAGCGGCCGTTGCGCAGCAGGCGGGCGCGGTGCGGCTCGTCGCCGCTGGGCCGGTGGTTGCCTTGGAAGTCGTCGTCGTCGAGGCGGTCCACGAATTCCTTGGTCAGGCGGTAGCTTTTATCGAGCGGCAAGTGCAGCGTCAGCGTCACCTTCTGGTTGCGGAAGGGCGCGTCGTTGGTCAGCGTGAAGCCGCGGTCGAGCGTCAGCACCGAATCTTGCTGGGTGAAGCTGTAGTGCACCGACGAGGTGGCCATCTGGCGGGCAGCGGCGGCCGAAGCGCCCCGGGCCCGCACTTCCTGCTCGATGAACGGGGCCCGGCCGCTGTCGGCGGGTGCGATGTTCACGTCGATGCTTTCAAAAAACTCGTCGCCGTCTTCGTTATCACCTTGGCGCACACCTAATACCATACTGCGGCCGGGCACCGGGGCCAGCGGACGGGTTGTCGTCACGCTGCCGCGGGTGCGGAACTCGCGGGCCAGCTGGCCACCGGCCACGGCCGAGCCGGCCACGCCCACCAGCCACAGGCCCAGCAGCGAGAGGCCCCCCATGCGCCCCAGCACCGAGCGCCGCAGGATGAGCCGCAGCCCCAGCAGCACCAGCGCCAGCATCGGAATGCCCACCGCCAGCAGCGCCACCACCCCGGCCCAGGGCTGCACGTTGTGCAGCACCGCGGCAAAGCCCTGGGCACTGCCGCCGTCGTCGAAGCGGATGCCCCGGCCGTCGCCGCCCGCCAGCGAAGTAGAGGGCAACAAGCCCGCCACCACGCCCAGGGCAACAAATAAGCTCGCCAACGCGCTGCCGCCCATGAAGATGAGCAGGGCCCCCACGCCCCACCGGATGAGGGTGCCGAGGAAGCTCACGGCCGGCCGGGCCCCGCGGGCCGCGCCTTCCAGAAACGCGCCCACCGGGCGGTTGGGGGCCGTGGCCACGGGGTTGCCGTCGGCGTCGAGCACCGTGGCGCGCAGGTTGTTGTCGATGCCCGAGAGGGTCACGCCTTCGCCGCGCATCTGCATTTTTTCCGACACCGTTTTGGCCTCGGGGGCCACCACCCACAGGATGAGGTAGAGCACGAGCGTGAAGCCGCCCGCAAACAGGCCCGCCAGCAGCAGCACCCGCACCAGCGTCACGTCGAGCTTGAGGTAGTAGGCCAGGCCGGCGGCCACGCCCCCGATTTTGGCCGTGTCGGTGTCGCGGAACAGGCGGCGGCCGGCCAGGGGCCCCGTGCCGGGCGCAATGTCGTCGGGGTTGGGGGCGTCGTAGTTCTTCGGCAGCAGCACCCACAGGATGCCGTAGAGCAGCACGGCAAAGCCCGCGAAGTTCACCGGGTTATCGAAATCGAAGGTGTGGCCGATGCGCAAAAACGGCTTGAACAGCACCAGCGCCACAAAGGCCAGGCGCACCCACAGCGGGTTCACGGCGAAATACTGAGCCAGGCCGGCGGCCACGCCCGCAATTTTGCGATGGGCCATGTCGCGGAACAGGCGCTTGGGGGCCCCATCAGCGGTTTTGCTACCGGGGCCGAAGGGACCGTTGGGACCAAACGGGCCGTTTGAGCTCTGGTTGCCAAACGGGCCTTTGGGGCCGAAGGGGCCCTGGGGCCCAAACGGACCTTTGGTGCCAAACGGACCGTCGGGGCCGAAGGTGCCGCCGGTGGGGGCCCCAGCCGTTTCGGCCTCGTCCTCGTCGTCCAGGTCCGAGGCGAAGTCGCTCACCCGGCCCATTTTGGCCGTCATGGCCTCCACGTCTTCCAGGGTGATGACCTGCTTGGCGGCCGAGAGGCGGGCGCTGAAAATTTCGGCGATGCGGCCCTCGATGTCGGCCACAATATCCTGGTGGCCGCGGAAGCTGGCGAAGTGCGCCTTCACCTCGGCCAGGTAGCGGCCGAGCACTTCGTAGCCGTCTTCTTCGATGTGGAAGATGAGGCCTTGCAAGTTGATGCTGATGTTCTTTTTCATGCGAAAGAAGGCCGAACGAGGCCGGTTAGAGACTGGTGAGTGAAAGGCAAAAAAGCGGGCCGCATCAGCGGGTGTCGCCGGGCGGCCGGCCCTGGCGGATGATGCCCACGGACAGGGCCATTTCCTCCCACGTGTCGCGCAGCTCCTGCAGAAACTGCGCCCCGGCCGGGGTGAGGATGTAGTACTTGCGGGGCGGGCCGCTGGTGCTCTCCTTCCAAGTGTAATCGAGCAGGGCGGCGTTTTTGAGGCGCGTGAGCAGCGGGTAGAGCGTGCCCTCGACCACGATCATGCGGGCCGCCGTGAGCTCCTCCAGCATGTCGGAGGCGTAGGCCTCGCCGCGGGCGATGATTTCCAGGATGCAGAACTCCAGGATGCCCTTGCGCATCTGCACCTGGGTGTTTTCAAGTTTCATGGGCGATGAGGGGGCTAGTGGGTGATGAACAGTACAAATGTATGGTAGGTACTTTGCTTTGCAAGGTACTGTTGCAAAATAGTATGGTGCTTTTCCCAGATGGAATTGCAAAAGGCCCCCAGTGGGTTGTTTAGGCCCTTTTTGCCCGAAAAATATTTTTGCCGCCGCAACCGCACTGGGGGCCCCGCCGGGGCCAATTGCACTGCCTACTACCGGAAATTGTCTGATTCCGGGGCCCCGCCCTGCACTAGAAAGCGGTAACTTGCGTTCCGTCCGCGAGAAAAATCTACCGTCCGCCTATCTATTATGACCCAACGCTACGCCGCTGCTCGGCGGTGGCTGGGGGCCCTGGCCCTCGGGGCCCTGGCCCTGCCCGCCGCTGCCCAAAGCACCACCGCGCCCAAGTACAGCAACGAGTTTCTCAACCTGGGGGTGGGGGCCCGGGCCCTGGGCATGGGCAAGGTGCAGGTGGGCCTGGCCGACGACGCCACAGCCGGCTACTGGAACCCCGCCGGCCTGGCCAACCAAACCCACAAGTACGACGGCGTGCTGATGCACTCCGAGCTGTTCTCGGGCATCGTGAAGAACGACTACGCCGCGTTCTCGATGCCGCTCGACGACAAGAGCGCCATCGGCGTGAGCATCATGCGCTTGGGCGTTGACAACATTGCCGATACGCGCAACCTCATCAACGAGTACGGATACATTCAGTACGACAAAATCACGTACTTCTCAGTGGCCGACTACGCCATGCTGCTCTCCTACGCCCGCAAAATTGGGCAGGTGGAGGGCCTCACCGTGGGGGCCAACGCGAAAATTGTGTACCGCAACGTGGGCAGCTTCGCCAACGCCTACGGCTTCGGGGTGGACCTGGGCGTGCAGTACCGCCACAAGGGCTGGCAGCTGGGCCTCACCGCCCGCGACGTGACCACCACCTTCACCGCCTGGAGCATCAACG
Source organism: Hymenobacter nivis (assembly GCF_006439025.1). GTDB lineage: Bacteria > Bacteroidota > Bacteroidia > Cytophagales > Hymenobacteraceae > Hymenobacter > Hymenobacter nivis_A. The sequence goes on along the minus strand of NZ_RCYZ01000003.1, from coordinate 257,123 downwards.
CCGACTACTACCGCAGCGCGGTGCTCTACGGCTCGAACGACCCGATTCCGTCGAACCGCAACGAAATCACGCTGCCGCGCCTGGTGCTGGGCGTGGGCCGGCAGTTCAAGCTGCCCCAACAGTTCACCGCCCTGGTGGCCGTGGACCTGGAAACCACCACCGACGGCCAGCGCGGCACGCTCGTGTCCACCGGCGTGGTGAGTGTGGACCCGCGCGCCGGCGTGGAGCTGGGCTACAAAAACCTGGTGTTCTTGCGCGGCGGGGCCGGCAACTTTCAGAAAATCACCGATTTCAGCGGCGCCCAGCCGTGGAAAGGGCAGTACAGCCTGGGGGCCGGCGTGGCCATCAGCGGCCTGCGCGTGGACCTGGCCCTGTCGCGCCTCGCGGTGGAGGCCCTGGGCCAAAGCTCGCAAACCAACTCGCTGATTGTAAGCCTGGGCTACGGCTTTAAATAACCGACTATTTGCTGCTATATCCTTCCAACTTACCGGCCGGGGCGACGGCCGGGTGTATTCATTAGGCTATGAAACAACTTACTACCCGCAAAATGGTGCAATGGGCTGTCTGCGCCTGGCTGCTGCTGCTGAGCGGCGGCGCGGTGCAGGCGCAGTCGGGGCCCTACGGCAACGAGTGGATTGCGCCGGGCCAGACGTATTACAAAATCAAGATTACCCGCGACGCCCTCTACCGCCTTGACTACGCCTACCTGACCAAGGCCGGCCTCAGCAATGGCCTCGACCCCAGCCGCTTGCAGCTGTGGCGGCGCGGCAAGGAGCTGGCCGTGTACCAGGGCGGGGCCCCCACCACGTTCGACGCCAGCACGTACCTGGAGTTCTACGGCCAGCGCAACGACGGCGTCCTCGACCGCGACCTCTACCGCGCCAACGGCGACCAGCCCCACCAGCTCTACAGCTTCTATACCGATACGGCCGCCTATTTCCTCACCTACCCGGGCCCCTCGGGGCCCCAGGGCCGGCGCATGGCCGAGTCGCAGTCGGCCGGTGGGGGCACGCCCCAGGCATGGTGGCTATACGCCCCGGCCCAGCCCATCGTGAACGCCTACGTGGAAGACCCGGTGGGGCCCAACCAGGTCACGTTTTTGCCCTGGCTGGGCTCGAGCGAGGGCTTTCGCTCCAGCACCACGCCGGGGGCGGGCAACGGCAACGGCATTTTTGATGGCGTGGTGGGCGGGCTGCGCGCCGTGCCGGGCACGGGCCCCGCGCCGGCTCCCACCATTGAGGTGGGCCTGAGCGGCGGCACGCTGGTGCCGCACTTCACCCAAGTAGCGGTGGCCAACCCGGCCAACCCCACCGTGTTCCGTACGCTGGGCACCGTCACTTACAGCAACTACGACAACGTGACGCGCCGCTTCGCGCTGCTGCGCTCCGATGTGGGGGCCGACGGCACGGTGCGCATCCGGTGCTCGGTGCCGGTTACCAGCACCAGCAGCAGCACCCGCGACGCCTTCCGCGTGTCGTTCCTGCGGGCAGTGGTGCCCCAGGCCAGCCGCTGGTTCAAAGGGGGCCCCCAGTTTTTCCGGAGCGATTCTACGCTGAGCGCGCCGGCCGCATTTGAAGTAGACAGCATCCCGGCCACCGCCCGTGGCTACGACGTGCACGACCCCTGGAACGTGCAGCGCATTGCGCCCGCCGCCGCCACCGCGCTGGGGGCCCTGGGCCGCCGCTTCGTGTTTCCGAGCGCCACCGCCGCGCAGTCGCGCCGCCTGCTGCTGGCCGATGCCGCCGCGGCCGAAGTGCCCGCCGCGCCCCGCCGCCTCGTGTTCCGGGCCCTCAACGCCCGGGCCACCTTCGCCATCGTCACGCACCCGCAGGTGTACGGGGCCTCCAAGGCACCGCGGCTGTACGCGGGCTACCGGGCCTCGGCGGCCGGCGGGGCCTACGACACGCTGGTGGTGACGGCCCCGCAGCTCTACGACCAGTTCCACTACGGCGAGCGGTCGTGGCTAGCGCTGCGCCACTTTAGCCTGTGGCTGGTGGCCGGGGCCCCCACCAACCCCAACCGCTACATGCTGCTGCTGGGCAAGGGCATCGTGCCCAGCGAATCGTCCTACGGAGGCCGCCTTTTCCGCACCGCCGGCGAAATGGGCTTCGACCTGATTCCCACCAGCTCGCGGGCCGTGTCGGATAACATGATATCGGCCGATTTCCGGGCCGGTGACTACCGGGCCAAGATTCGCACCGGCCGCCTCACGGTGGTGAACGAGCAACAAGTGCTCACCTACCTGGCCAAGCTGAAGGAGCACGAGGCGCTGGGCCTGGCCCCGTGGCGCAAAAACGTGCTGCACCTGGTGGCCGGCACCGACAAGACCGAAACCGACGACTTCCGGGCCACGATGGACCGCGGCAAGGTGCGCGTAGAGCAGCCCTTTTTTGGCGGCACCGTCACCACCCGCGAGGTAACCAGCGCCTTGCCCGTGCCCGTCAACATCGCCACCGAGTTGAACGCGGGCCTCTCATTCATCACGTTTTTCGGCCACGGCTCCAACAACCATTTCCTGCTCGACTTTGGCACCCCCGCCGACGCGGGCAGCGGCTACACCAACGCGGGCAAGTACCCCATGCTGTTTCTGAACGGCTGCGCGGGCAACCACACCTTCACCACCGGCTACACCCGCGTCGAAGACTGGCTCTTTAATGTGCCCAGCGCCGGGGCCCTGGGCTCGCTCGGCGAGTACGGCTTCAGCTACCCCGACCGGCTGGCCACCTCGCAGGACACCATTTACCGGCTCATGCTGAATGACGCCCGGTACTACGGCCAGCCCGTCACGGCGGTGCACGACGAGATGGTGAGCCGGCTCCAGAAGCTGCCTTCCTTTAAGGACGACGTGGGCATTGAGCAGCTGCTGGGCACCGGTTGGCAGGGCGACCCCGCCCTGACGCTGTACGCGCCGGCCAAGCCCGACTTTGTGGCCAGCAGCGCGGCCCTGGCCGTGGCCTCGGCCAACCCGCCCACCGACGTGACGGCGGCCTCGGCCTCGTTTCTGCTGAACATCGGCGTGAGCAACCCCGGCAAGGTCACCCGCGAGCCGGTCGAGATTCGGGTGACGCGCAGCTACGTGGGCACCAGTCGGCCCGACGACGTGTACACCCAAGTGTTCCGCCAGGCCTTCCGGCGCGATACGGTGTACGCCTTCCCCATCACCAACACGGTGGTAAACGGCGTGAACGTGTTCGGCAACAACCAATTCACGGTGGAGCTGGACTACCAGAAAAAGGTGGCCGAACTAGACGAAACCAACAACACGGCCACGCTCAGCTACACCTTTTTGCAAGGCGGCGTGACGGCGCTGAACCCGCCCGAATTTGCCATTGTGCCCAATCGCACGCCCCGCCTGGTGGCCCAGACCAACGACCCCAACGGGGCCCCCCGACTCTTTAATGTGGAGCTGGACACGACTGCGGCCTTCAACAGCCCCCTTGTGCAGCGCACCGACATCACGGCCCCGCTGCTGGTGAGCTGGCGGCCCGCGCTGCCCGCCATTGCCGGGCGCGACAGCGTGGTGTGGTACTGGCGCGTCCGCTTTGCCGCCGCCGCCGCGGGCGAAGACGGCCGCTGGGCCACCAGCTCGTTCCGCGTCATCGACGGGGCCAGCGGCTGGTCGCAGAGCCACTACGCCCAACTCCAGCGCAACACGCTGAAGGGCGCCACCGTGGCGGGCCCCAACGGCCGCTGGGCGTTTGACGCGCAGAACACGCGGGCCACTATCACCTCGGCCCGCATCGGCCCGGCGCAGGAGTGGAAAACGCTGCTGCACCAAGTCACGCGCGCCAACGGCTCCAGCAGCTTCCGGCTGCGCCTGCTGGGCATCGACGCCAACGGTGTTACCAAAGAGCTGAACGCCAACGTGCCGTCGTCGCGGTTTTCGCTGGCCGGCATATCGGCCACTGAGTACCCGTACCTACAGCTGGAGCTGAGCGTGGCCGACACCAACCGCGTGGCTCCGCAGCTGCGCGAGTGGCTGGTGCTCTACACCGGCGTGCCCGAGGGCATCGTGCGGCGCGACCTGGTGCCGGCCGCCACCTACGCGCCCGCCGCGCTGCTGGCCCAGGCCGCCGGCAACGGCAAGCTCGCCTTCCCGGTGCAGTTTGAGAACGTGTCGGCGCTGCCCTTTGGGGCCCCCATGCGGGTGAAAACGGAGGTGTTCGACAGCAATACCAACACCCAGGTGGCCTCGGTGGTCCAGACCGTGACGGCGCCCTTGCAGCCCGACGCCATCCTGGTCCAGAACGTAGAAGTGCCCCTCACCGGCAAGTTCGGTAACCTGTCCACACGGGTGACGTTCAACCCGTTGCCGGTGGCCCCCACTGATCCCAAGGCCTTGCCCGAGCTCACCCACGTCAACAATGAGTTGAACCTGGCGCCCTTCCAGGTGGGCAGCACGAGCGTGCCGCCGGTGCTCGACGTGGCCTTCGACGGCCGCCACATCCTAAACGGCGAAATCGTGTCGCCGCGCCCCATAGTCACTCTCCAGCTCACCGATACCGACAAGCTGCGGCCCTTGGCCGACGCCTCGGCCTTCACCGTGTACCTGCAATCGGGCACTGGCCCGGCCACGGCCGTGAATGTGCTGGGCCCCGACGCCACCTTCCGTGTGGAAACCACTGCGGCCGGTAGCACGGCCTACCTCGACTACCATCCCGGCCGCACCACCCCGCTGCCCGACGGCACCTACACCCTGCGCGCGCAGGGCCGCAACACGGCCAACCTCAGCGCCGCCGCCCAGGAGTTCCAGGTGAAATTCACGGTCGTGAACGCCTCGCAAATCACCAACGTGTACCCCTACCCGAACCCAGTGACGAGCAAAGCGCGCTTCGTGTTCACGGTGACGGGCCAGGAGCTGCCGCGCAATATGAAAATCCAGATCATGACCCTGACGGGGCGCGTGGTGCGCGAGATTTTCATGGGCGAGCTGGGCAATATTCACCTGGGCAATAACCTCACCGATTTTGCCTGGGACGGCACCGACCAGTACGGCGACCGCCTCGCCAACGGCACCTACCTCTACCGCGTCAGCCTCGACGACCCGGACGGCAAGTTCTCGCAGCGCGCCACCAGCGGCGACCAAGCGTTTAAGAACGACTGGGGCAAGCTGGTGCTGCTGCGCTAATTGTAGCCAACTGCCAACGCACAAAAAAAGCCGCCTAAATGGGCGGCTTTTTTTGTGCACTTTAGGGCTCCGGGTTACGGCAATTCCTTCTGCAGCCGCACGTAGGGGATGCCCTCCTTTTCGTAAGCCGGCCCGTCGGGTCCCAGGCCGAACCGCTCGTAGAACGGCAGCGTGGCCAGCCGGGCGCTGCACCAAATGCGCTGGGCCCCCAGCCGGGCCGCCTCCGCTAGCACGTGGCGTAGCAACGCCGTGCCCAGCCCCCGTCCCTGGCAGTCGGGCCGGGTGGCAAACTTGCGGAACTGCGCCAGGGGCCCCGGCACGAACAGCGAAATCACCGCCACCAGCTCCTCGCCCTGAAATGCGCCGAAGTGCTGGCCCGTCGGGTCATCGGGCAGGTGGCAGTATTCCACCGGCTTATCGGGCCACAGCACCTGGTGGCGTAGCGGGTACGTGGCGGCAAAGGGAATGGGCCGGATGTCCATTAGCAAAGAAAATAGGGGCCCCGGCTCAGCGGCGGCGCAGCGTCACGAAGCTGAAAGCGTAGGGGTTATCGGCGTCGGCTTCGTGCCGTTCGCGGGTTTCCTCGCGCCACGCGGTGGGGGAGAGGGCCGGGAAGGTGGCGTCGCCCTCAAAGGCGTGGTGCACTTCGGTGAGGTACACCACGTCGGCCGCGTTCAGGGCTTCGCGGTAGATTTCGCCGCCGCCGATGACGCATACCATTTCATTATCAAGCTCTTGGGCGCGGGCCAGGGCCCCCAGCACCGACGCCACGGCCTCGCAGCCGGGCGCGGCCCAGCCGGCCTGGCGCGTCACCACCAGGTTGGGGCGGCCCGGCAGGGCCCGGCCGATGCTGTCGTAGGTTTTGCGGCCCATCACCACCGGATGCCCCAGCGTGAGGGCCTTGAAGTGCTGCAAATCGGTTTTCATCCGGCCCCAGGGCAGCTGCCCATCGCGGCCAATCACGTCGTTATCGGCCACGGCCACTACCAATGCTACCATCTCAGAAAACCAGTTTATTACCCCGTAAAAACTCCTCCACGCTCATGCGTTTTTTGCCCTCGGCCTGCACGTCGAGCAGGTCGAGCCAGCCGTCGGCGGCGCGCACGCGCAGGTAGCGGCGGCCGTCGGTGGCCCAGGTGCCGGGTTCTTCCTGCGAGCCCGCGGGTAGGGCCCCAGCGCGGAATATTTTGAGCGTGCGGCCGTCGGGCAGCGGCGCGAAGGCCGTGGGCACCGGGGAGAGGCCCCGCACCAGGTTCACCAAATCGACGGCCGACTGGGTGAGGTCGAGCCGGCCGGTTTCCTTGCTGATTTTGGGAGCCGGGCGCAGGTCGCCGTCCATTTGCTGGGGCAGGCTGGGGGCGGTGCCGGCGGCCAGGGCCTCCACCGAGCGGCGCGCCAGCAGGGCCCCGGCGTGCTGGAGCTTGGTGTAGAGCGTGCCGAAATCATCCTCGGGCAGGATGGCCACGCGGTCCTGGAAAATCAGGTCGCCGGTGTCGATTTCGTGGCGCAAAAAGAAGCTGCTCACGCCGGTTTCCGTTTCGCCCCGGATGAGGGCCCAGTTGATGGGGGCCGCCCCGCGGTACTGCGGCAGCAGCGAGGCGTGAATGTTGATGGAGCCCAGCCGCGGCATGGCCCACACCGCCTCGGGCAGCATCCGGAAGGCCACCACTACTTGCAAATCAGCGCCGTAGCTTTTTAATTCGGCCTGGAATTCGGGCGACTTTAGGTTGGTGGGTTGCAGCACGGGCAGGCCGTGGCCCTCGGCGGCGGCCTTCACGGCCGAGGCCTGGAGCTGGCGGCCGCGCCCAGCGGGCCGGTCGGGGGCCGTGACGACGGCCACCACCCGGCCACCGGGCCAGCCCAGCAGCGCCTCCAGGGTGGCCACCGCAAAGTCGGGCGTGCCCATGAAAATGATGTTCAGCATGTAGTTGTCGGTTATTCGTTGTCGGTTGTTAGTAATCGAGTAGGTGCTGCGTTCGAGATGCCGGTGGCTAGCGCCCTTTGCGCCTGGCAACCGGCAACGAACAACGGCCAACTATTTTTCCGGGTACAGCAGATACTTCTGGCGCATTTGCTTGTACTGGCCCAGCCCCGGCTCCCAGGAGGCGCGGATTTCGGCCTCGGTTTTGCCGGCGATGATTTGCTGGCGCAGGGCCACCGTGCCGCTCAGTTGCTCAAACTTATTGCTGAAAAAATGCGCTTTGTCGGTGCTCTGTTGATAAAAATCGAGTAGGTACTGCACCGAGAAGCCGGTGGGCGGCGCTGGGGCCCCCCGCAAATCGAGGCCGCGGCACAGCTGGCCGTTGAGGGGCGGGGTGGGTGAGCCGGCGTTGGGCTGGGGGGTGAACGTGAACGGCCGGCTGGCCGGCTGCGTGGGGCCCCCAATGGCCTCGAACGGGAAATCGGTGCCGCGGGCCACGCTGATGTTGGTGCCTTCAAACAAGCAGATGGTGGGGTAGAGGGCCACGGCGTGCGGCGTGGGCAGGTTGGGGGAGGGGCGCACGGGCAGGGCGTAGGGCGTGGCGTGGGTGTAGCCGGGGCCCAACGGCACCACCGTGAGGCGGCAGCGGCGGCCCCCGGCCAGCCATTTTTCGCCGTTTATCATGCCCGCCAGCTCGCCCACCGTGAGGCCGTGGGCAATGGGCAGCGGGTCTTGGGCCACGAATGAAACGAAGGCGGGCTCGCGCACGGGGCCGTCCACGGCGGCCCCGTTGGGGTTGGGCCGGTCGAGCACGATGACGGATTTGCCCTGCTCGGCGGCGGCTTCCATCACCAGGTGCAGGGTGCTGATGAAGGTGTAGAACCGGGCCCCCACGTCTTGAATGTCATAGATTAATACGTCCACGTCGGCCAGCATTTCGGGGGTGGGCTTCCGGGTTTTGCCGTACAGCGAGCGCACGAGCACGCCGCTGCGGGCGTCGCGCCCGTCCTGGATGAGGGCCCCGTCGGCGGCCTCGCCGCGGAAGCCGTGCTCGGGCGCGAAAATGGCCGCCACGTTCACGCCGCGGCTGCGCAGCGTGTCCACGAGGTAGGCGTTGCCCACGCGGCTCGATTGGTTGACGACCAGGCCCACGCGCTTGCCTTGCAGCAGCGGCAGGTACTTGGCCAGCTGGGCCGCGCCCACCACCGGGCCAGCCGGCGCGGGGGCCCCTGGGGCCCTGGGGGCCCTCGCCGCGGCCGGGGCCCCAGCGGGTGCGGGGGCGGCGGCGCAGGTGCGCAGCGCCAGCAGCAGCGCCACGAAAGGAAGGGAAGCAGGGCTGGGCATGGCGGCGGGGGCGTTAGTTTGGGGTGAAAAGCGAAACTTCTGGGTTTGGGGGTGCGCAATCTGCGTAGCTTTACGGCACTGCATGAACGTTGCCCGCTACATATCGCACAAAATCGACGGCGGGGCCGATTCCGGCTCCTTCACTTCGTCGGTCACAAAAATAGCCATCATCAGCATCGCCATGGGGCTGGGCGTGATGATTGTGTCATTTGCCATCCTGCAAGGGTTTCGCAACGAGATCCAAAGCAAGATTTTTTCGTTCGGCGCCCACCTCCAGGTGTCGCGCTTCGATACGAACAATTCGCTCGAAGTGGCCCCCATCGGGGCCCCGTCCGTGGAGAAGCGCCTGCACCAGTTCCCGCAGGTGAAAACGGTGCAGGCCTACGCCTATAAAACGGCCATCATCAAAACCCCCGACGAGGTGCTGGGCGTGGTGGTGAAGGGCATCGACGAGAAGGAGGGCCAGTCGCCCATGCGCCAGAACCTGGTGGCGGGCCAGTTCCTTCACTTCCCCACCGACTCGGCCAGCAACGAGGTGCTGCTCTCGCGCAAGATGGCCAACAAGCTGAACCTCAGGGTGGGCAGCGAGGCCCTGTTTTACTTCATCCAGAACCCGCCCCGCATCCGGCGCTTCCGGGTGAGCGGCATTTACCAAACCGGGCTCGACGAGTTCGACGATGCCTACGTGGTGGGCGACATCCGCCAGATCCGGGAGCTGAACGCCTGGCCCGATTCGCTGGTGGGCGGCCTGGAGGTGGTGCTCAAGGACTTCAAGCACCTCGACCGCACCGCCGACCAGCTCTACGAGGCGCTGCCCTACGACCTGAAAATTGACAAGATTACCGAGCAGTACGCCCAGCTTTTCGACTGGCTGCAGCTGCTCAACCGTAACGTCATTATCTTCTTGGTGCTCATCATCTTCGTGGCTACGTTCAACATGGTGGCCACCATTTTCATCATGATTCTGGAGCGCACCAACATGATTGGCGTGCTGAAGGCGCTGGGCTCGACGGATAACCAAATCCGGCGGATTTTCTTCTTCCGGGGCCTCTCGCTCACGGTGCGCGGCATGCTCATCGGCAACGCGGTAGGCCTGGGTTTCTGCGCCATCCAGTACTTTTTCAAGGTTATCCCGCTCGACCCCGAGAACTACTACATGGACCGGGTACCGATTTTCTGGGACCTCAAGGTGCTGCTCATCCTCAACGTGGCCACCTTCGGCACCACGCTGCTAGCCATCCTCATTCCCACGTACTTAATCTCGCGGATTAAGCCCGTAGTGGCCATCAAGTTCGATTAAGAACGTAGCGCGGACTTTGTAGTCCGCGGCGCTCGCTTCGTCCTGTCGGTTAATCGTTGGGCAATTAAATTACCATTCAGCGACTGGTAGGACGAAGCGAAAGCCGCGGACTACAAAGTCCGCGCTACATCGTTCAACAGCGCCTAAGCTACAGCAGCGGCGAGCGCAGCAGCAGGTTCGGGTCGGGGCAGCGGGCGGCCCACTGGGCGCGCTCGTCGGGCCGGGCCACGCCGGGGAAATCGCCCTGGCGGCCTTGCAGGTCCAGCATCAGCTGGAAGTGCAGGTGCGGGGGCCAGTCGCCGTTTTCGGGGTAGGGCCCCACAGTGGCGAAGGTTTCGCCAGCCGCCAAGGTTTGGCCGGGGCGCAGGCCCAGCCACTCAGCGCGGCTCAGGTGGCCGTACAGGCTGTAGAAAACGGTGCCGTCCAGCTCGTGCTGCAGAATAACGGTGGGGCCGTAATCGCCGAAATTATTGTTGTCGGCTAGGCTGTGCACAATGGCGGGCAGCGGCGCGGCCACGGGTGTGCCGGCGGGCACCCACACGTCCACCCCCAGGTGCAGGGAGCGGGCCAATTCGGCCGCCCCAAAATGGGCGCTGCGGCGATAGATAACGCGGTTTTCGAGGTAGCCGCCGAGGCCGGTGGCGGCGTGCTGGTCGGCCAGCATCTGCTGCACCAGCGCGTCGAAGGCGGGCGTGTCGCGCAGGGCTTCGGGGGTGAGCAGCGGGTTGGCGGCGGTGAAATCGAGGCGGGCGGCGCTGGGGGCCCCCAGGGGCAGGGGCACCACCGGCGCGGCCGGAACCAGCGCCAGGGCGCGGAGAAAAGGAGTGGGCATGGGCAAGATTTTGGCGCGGGGGCCCCGGTGGCGAAACCCCTGGGGCCGCGGCAAGTTACCTTTGGGGCCCGGTTTTGTGCCGGCCGCCGGCCGCCCCGTGGGGGCCCGGCGGCCCGGCCCGTGCCCAGCCGCCGCTTTCCAGTATTCATTCCCTCCGCTACTATATTAAGATGTACCAAACCCTGACCGTTGTTGCGCTGACCCAGGAAACCCCCGATGCCATCACCATTCACCTGGAGCGGCCCGACCGGCAGCCCATTGCGGCCCAGCCTGGCCAGTTCCTGACCCTGATTTTACCCTGCGGCCCGGGCGGCAAAAAGGAGCGCCGCGCCTATTCGCTCAGCAGCACTCCGCACGAGGCCCCGCGCCTGGCCGTGACGGTGAAGCGCGTGCTGGGTGGCCTGATGAGCAACTACTTGCTGGATACCGTGCGCGTGGGCCAGCAAATCGAAGTGATGAACCCGCTCGGCAACTTCACCCTCAAGCCCAGCCCCAAGGCCGCCCGCTCGCTGGTGCTGGTGGGGGCCGGCTCGGGCATCACGCCCCTGATGGCCATGCTCAAGGCCGTGCTGCACGGCGAGGCGGCCAGCCACGTGCTGCTCATTTACGGCAACCGCAACGAGGAAAACGTCATCTTTAAAGATCAGCTCGCGCAGCTGGAAGCCAGCAGCCGCGGCCGCCTGCAAGTGGAGCACGTGTACAGCCAGCCGCTGCGCCCCGGGGGCCCCCACCAGCACACTGGCCGCCTCAACCGCACCACGCTGCTGCGCATTCTGGAGCAGCGCCACCAGTTCCCGGCCGAGCAGGCCGAGTATTTCCTCTGCGGGCCCGAGGGGCTGATGACGGAGGCCCGCGCCGCATTCGACCTGCTGGGCGTGCCCGAAAGCCGCGTGCACTGGGAGAGCTTCACGGCCTCCACCAGCACGTTTGAGGAAGCGGCCGTGGCGGCGGCCGGTGCGCACGGCGACGTATCGGCCAGCCCGGCCGATGCCCCCGCTGGGGCCCGGCGCGTGACGGTGCAGTACGAAGGGGCCGAGTACGTGGTGGCCGTGCCCGCCGGCACCACCATCCTCGACGCCGCCCTTGACCAGGACATCGACCTGCCCTACTCGTGCCAGGCGGGCGTTTGCACCGCCTGCCGCGGCAAGTGCCTGAGCGGCAAGGTACACCTGGATGAGCGCGACGGTTTATCGGATTCGGAACTGAAGCTAGGCTACATCCTCACCTGCGTGGCCCACCCCCAAACCGACGACGTAGTGATTGAAATCGGCTAGGGCCCCTGGGCAACTTTTTGCCGCGGATGCGGGTTTGCAGGCCTTCGCATGGCATGGGGCCCCGGGCCCTGTTTTACGGAATATTGCAGATATTGCATGCCGCGTTGGCGGTGCCCGTTCGTGCCCCGCGCTGCTTATTATTTCTTCTGATGATTCAACTTGCTGAACCCTCGGCCGCCTCGGCCACCGATACCCAGCGCCCCCCGCGCCACTACGTGCCCGAAGATTTTCAGGTAACGGACTGGGCGGCGCTGGAGCCCTATTTCCAGGAGCTGGCGGCCCGCCCCGTGGCTTCGGCTGAGGAGCTAGAACGCTGGCTGCTCGACCGCTCGGAGCTGGAAGCCGTGCTGAGCGAAGACCTCGCCTGGCGCTACATCCGCATGACGTGCGCCACCCAGGATACCGCCCGCTCCGAAGCGTTCCAGTACTTCGTGAACGAGATTGAGCCCAGCGTGGCCCCCTACGACCACGCCCTGAACGAGAAGATGCTGGCCTCGCCCTACCTCGACGGGCTCGACCAGGCGCGCTACGGCGTGTTTCTGCGCTCGGTGCGCCGGGCGTCGGAAATCTACCGGGCCGACAACATCCCGCTGAAAACCGAAATCAGCACCAAGCAGCAGCAGTATGCCGCTACCGCCGGGGCCATGACCGTGACGCTCGACGGCGAGGAACTGACCCTGCCCCAGGCCGCCGACCGCCTCAAGAGCCCCGACCGCGCCGTGCGCGAAACCGCTTGGCGCGCCGTGCAGCAGCGCCGCCTGCTCGACGCCAAAAGCCTCGACGCGCTATTCACGGAGCTGGTGGGCCTGCGCCACCAGGTGGCCCTGAACGCTGATTTTGAGAACTTTCGCGACTATATGTTTGCCGCGCTGGGCCGGTTCGACTACACGGCGCAGGACTGCTTCAACTTTCACCGCGCCATCCGCGAAACGGTGGTGCCCCTGATTGACGACCTTGACCTGGCCCGCCGCCAGGACCTGAACCAGCCCGCCCTGCGCCCCTGGGACCTCGACGTGGACCCCAGCGGCCAGCCGCCGCTGCGCCCCTTCGCCACCGGCGCCGAGCTGTTGGAGAAGACCATTACCGTATTTCAGGCCCTTGACCCGTACCTGGGCGACTGCCTGCGCACCATGCGCCAAATGGGCCAGCTCGACCTGGAAAGCCGCAAGGGCAAGGCCCCCGGCGGCTACAACTACCCGCTGGATGAAACCGGCGTGCCGTTCATTTTCATGAACGCCACCAGCAGTTTGCGCGACGTGGTGACGATGCTGCACGAGGGCGGCCACGCCGTGCACAGCTTCCTCACGCGCCACTTGGCGCTGGGCGCCGACAAGCACCCGCCGTCCGAAGTGGCTGAGCTGGCTTCGATGAGCATGGAGCTGATCAGCATGGACCACTGGGACGTGTTTTTTGAGAACCCTGAAGACCTGCGCCGGGCCAAGAAAACGCACCTTGAGAGCGTGCTCGAAACCTTCCCCTGGGTGGCCACCATCGACAAGTTTCAGCACTGGGTGTACGAGCACCCGCAGCACACCGAAACCGAGCGCCACCACCGCTGGACGGAAATCTTCGACGAGTTTAACCAGCGCACCGTGGATTGGCGCGGGCTGGAGGGCATCAAGCCCTACCTGTGGCAGAAGCAGCTGCACCTCTACGAAGTGCCGTTCTACTACATCGAGTACGCCATGGCGCAGCTCGGGGCCATTGCCGTGTGGCGTCACTACCGCCAGAACCCCGCCGAGGGCCTGGCTGCCTACAAGCGGGCCCTGGCTCTGGGCTACACCGCGCCCATCGGCCAGATTTACGCCGCTGCCGGGATTCGCTTCGACTTCAGCACCGACTACCTGCGCACGCTGACCGACTTCGTGCGCGAAGAGATGGCCGCGCTGTAAACGCAATAGGGCCCCAACGCAACGAGCCGCCCGGAATACTCCGGGCGGCTCGTTGCGTTGGGGCCCCACGGGGCCAAGCTATTTAGTGGCGGTCATAGCGGTCGTAACGATCATGTCTGTCGTGGTGGTCGTGCCGACCGTGGCGGTCGTAGCCGTAGCCATAACCGCGACGCGGTTCGCGCACCACGCAAGAAGATAAACCAAGAGTACTGAGCACAACCAGGGGCAGCAACCGCCGCAATACGAAATTTAACATGGCGCAGGGAATTGATAAGATGGATGGAAAAAATAGCAACAACTTGTGATTGCATTGCCAACCATCATGCCAAACTGGTACCCGTCCCTACCACCGCCGCATCACTACGGCCAAGGCCCTAAAAACACGCTACCGGGCCGCCTCGATGCAGGTAATGGTCACGGACTTGCCCGCCATGCAGGTCGTCATCACGCCCGCCAGGGGCGTGTAGGCGATGGTGACGCGCTGGCCATCGGCAGCCGCAAAGCCTTGCCACGCGGGCCCCGCCGGCAGCAGGCGCGTACCATCGGCTAGCTCCAGTACTTTGCCGCAGCCGTCGAGGCCGCTGAGGTCGCGCACGGTGGCGGGCGTGCCGCAGGCCGCGGCACTGGGGCCCCGGTGGCAGGCCGTGCCCGCCGCGGCTACGGCAAGCAGCGCGGCGGTACGTAATGATTTGAAGGAAAAGGACATATATCAGGTGGTGAAGCACAAATTAGGCCGTTATGCTTCGCTGCGCGCTGCATAACGGCCTAATTTTCTGATTTAGGAATAAGCTTGCTCTACTGCGGGGCCGCCAGCTCGAAGATGGGCAGCGGCTGCGGCACCGGGTACTTGCCGCCAAAGTGGGCCACGTCGGCCTGGTGCAGGGCCAGGTAGGCGTTGTACTGCTTGGCGGCGCGGTCGTACTGAATGCGGAAGCTGGCCACGCCGGCGTCGAGTTGCTGGATGCCTTCCACGAAGTTGCGGGCGTTTTCGGTGGGGGCCCCACCGGCGGGCGCGGCCACGGGGTAGAGGGCGTGCAGCAGCGAGTCCTGGGCGGCGTCGTAGGCGTCGATTTGGGCCGAGGGCAAGTTGGTTTGGGTGTAGCGGCGGGCCTTGAGGCGGCTGTTGGCGGCAGCCAGGGCCCCCAGCTGCGTGGGGTTGGAGCCGGGCTGCTGCTGCAACTCGCGGAGCAGCAGGCGGGTGATGCCGATTTTCTGGTCGTCGCTGGCCACCATGGCCTGCCACTTGGCGTCGGCCGAGTCGCGCAGCACCGTCAGCTGCGACTGCACGGCAGTGGCCGAGGCGGGGTCGGCGGCGGTGCGGGCGGTGCTGCCGTCGCGCTTGCACGAGGCGGCGCAGGCCACCACGATTAACAGGGCCCCCAAAACGGATTTAATGGAAAAAGCGGAGCGAAGCGGGCGCGGCATAACAGCGGGCAAGTGAAGTAGAAAATGACAACGGCAAAGGTAACCGCGTAGTGTGGTGTCGGGCCCCCGGGGCCCCGCGCCAAACGCCCCGGGGGCCCCGGCCGTACCTTTGGGGCCGGGCCGCCACCGGCCCGTTTCCCGCTCCCCGCCCATGTCCGACCTCACCCCGCTCCACGCCCTCGGCGAATTTGGCCTCATCCGCCGCCTCCAGCAAAAAATTACCCTGCGCCAGCCCGGCACCGTGCTCGGCATCGGCGACGACGCCGCCATCCTGGCCCCCACCGCCGGGCAGGAAGTGGTGATGACCACCGACCTGCTGGTGGAAGGCGTGCACTTCGACCTCTCGTTCTGCCCCCTCAAGCACCTGGGCTACAAGGCCGTGGCCGTAAACGTGTCCGACATTGCCGCCATGAACGCCCTGCCCACCCAGCTCGTGCTAGGCTTGGCCGTGCCCTCGCGCTTCTCGGTGGAGGCCATCGAGGAGCTGTACGAAGGCGTGCGCCTGGCCTGCGAGGCCTACAACGTGGACCTGGTGGGCGGCGACACCACCAGCACCCGCACCGGCCTCACGCTGGCCATCACGGTGCTGGGCGAGGCCCCCGCCGGCCAGGCGGTGCGCCGCTCGGGCGGCAAGCCCACCGATTTGCTCTGCGTGAGCGGCGACCTCGGCGGGGCCTACCTGGGCCTGCAAGTGCTGGAGCGCGAGAAGCAAGTGTTTCTGGCCGACCTCGAGGCCCAGCCCGAACTCGACAACTACGAGTACGTGGTGCAGCGCCAGCTCCGCCCCGAGGCCCGCCTCGACGTGGTGCACGAGCTGCGCGAGCTGGGCCTGACGCCCACCAGCATGATCGACGTGTCCGACGGCCTGGCCTCGGAGGTGATGCACCTGTGCGCCGCCAGCGGCACCGGGGCCCGCGTGTTCACCGACAACATTCCGGTGGCCAACCCCACGCTCGAAGCCGCCGCCGAGTTCAACCTCGACCCGCTCACCTGCGCCCTCAACGGCGGCGAGGACTACGAGCTCCTTTTCACCCTGCCCGTCACGGCCTACGAAAAAATCAAAAACCACCCCGACATCACCATCATCGGCCACCTCACCGACAAGGACGACGCCGTAAACCTCGTCACCAAAGCCGGCCAAGCCGTGCCCCTGCAAGCCCAAGGCTGGAAAGCATTTTAGGTAGAGGTAATTAATTCGCCAATCCTGTCATCCTGAACGCAGTGAAGGATCTGAGGACAGCGAAACGACGCGCAGTAATTATTCACTGCAAGCCGTTCGGCTGTCCTCAGATCCTTCACTGCGTTCAGGATGACAGAGAGGGGAATTAATCCTCCGGGTAGGGCACGAACACGAATTTCGTGAACTCCTCATCCAGCACAAACAAGCAGCAAAACTCGTCGGCGTTCTTGTAATTCTCCTCGAAGCTGTCAACGCCATCGGCGCCGATAATGCCTTGCTGGATAAATAATTCGACGTAGCTGGCGTACACGTGCCACTGCAGGTTCAGCTCGTCGGCGTTCACCAGTAGGCTGCCCAGCGGCACCTCCTGCTTGGCAAACACGAAGATGGGGTATTTGCTGATGTCGCGCTTGCGAATCTGGTACGACGCCTCCTTCAGCGTATCGGATACGGTCGCAAAATCCTTGGTGATGGTGCCCAGGTATTTGCCGTTCAGTTCAGGGTCGTTGAAGTAATCCATTGTTTTGATCGAAATTATATTGCTCAATTGCCTGAACTAATTGAATGCCTCTTTTCTCGTTTAAACCAAAGAAGAAAGGCACTCTGCCTTTACTGGTGCCTTCGTGCTTAATGTTGAAATAAATAGCCTGATCTGTAATTAGCGCAATTAGGTTTTGATTAATAAAACCTAATCTGTTGTCTATTACCGCTGTCACAGTAGTATCCTCATTCATTAAGAGTGACCAATTGAGGTGATCTATTGCGAAAAGCAGCGCCTGTTTGTTATGCGCAGCTGAGTATTCTGTTTGTATTTCCGACAAGTTGTTTTCTTGGTGTAAAGAATAAATTCCTTGAAAAACAGTGCAGGAAAATAGAAAGAAGAAGGCAAATGAAACGATGCTTCCGTTTTTAGAGAATAAGAATAAGCCGCTTATTAAAAGGGGTAATACGTATGGAATGAGGCCAAACACGTCGGCAAACCAATCACGTTTTACAATCAGTTTTCGATTAAAAATGGATTGATGCCAAATGTCCTCGTCCATAAACGAATTACTTCAACTCTAGCAGCACCACATTCTCTACGTGGTGGGTGTGGGGGAACATGTCCACGGGTTGCACGCGGGTGACGCGGTAGGCGGGGTCGAGCAGTTCTAGGTCGCGGGCCTGGGTGCCTGGGTTGCAGCTGATGTAGACGATGCGCGGGGTGCGCAGCTCCAGCAGGCGCTGCACCACGTCGGGGTGCATGCCGGCGCGGGGCGGGTCGGTGATGATGAGGTCGGGGCGGCCGTGGGTTTCGGTGAAGGCGGCGGTGAGGATGTCCTTCATGTCGCCGGCGTAGAACTCCGTGTTCGTGATGCCGTTGATTTCGGCGTTCACGTGGGCGTCGGCCACGGCCTGCTCCACGTACTCCACGCCGATGACCTTGCGGGCCTTTTTGGCCACGAAGCTGGCGATGGTGCCGGCCCCGGTGTAGAGGTCGTACACCAGCTCGGTGCCCTGCAAATCGGCGAAGTCGCGGGCCACTTTATACAGCTGGTGGGCCCCGGCGGAGTTGGTTTGGTAGAACGACTTGGGGCCGATGCGGAAGCGCAGGCCTTCCATGTCCTCCTCGATGTAGGGCTTGCCGCGGTAGCACACCACCTCCAGGTCGTGGAAGGTTTCGTTGCCCTTGCTGTTCAGCACGTAGTTGAGCGACGTGATTTCGGGGAACTTGGCCAGCACGGCGTCCAGCAGCGGCTCGATGGCGTCGTGGGCGTGGTAGCACTGCAAAATCACCATCGTTTCGCCGGTGCTCTGGGCCGTGCGCACGATGAGGTTGCGCAGCAAGCCGGTTTGGCGCACCAGGTTGTTGAACGGCAGGCCGTGCTGGTGGGCGTAGTCGCGGATGAAGAGGCGGATTTCGTTGCTCGGCTCGGGCTGCAACCAGCAGTGCTCCACGTCGATGATCTTGTCGAACCGGGCCGGGGTGTGGAAGCCCACCACCTCGCGGTTGTAGGTGCGCGAATCGTCGTTGATCTGCTCGGTGGTCAGCCAGCCGTTGTCGCTGAACGTGAATTCGAGCTTGTTGCGGTAGTAGGTGCGGGCCGGCGAGGGCAGAATCTGGGCGATTTCGGGCAGCTCGACCTTGCCGATGCGGCTGAGCTGGTCTTCCACCTGCTGCTGCTTGTAGCGCAGCTGGGCGTCGTAGCTCAAGTGCTGCCACTTGCAGCCGCCGCAGGTGCCGAAGTGCTGGCAAAAGGGCTCCACGCGCAGCTCGGAGTACTGGTAGAACTTCGTGGGCACGGCCTCCAGGAAGTTCTTTTTGGCCTTCGTCACGCGCAGGTCCACCACGTCGCCGGGGGCCACTTGGCTTACGAAAATCACCAGGTTTTCGAGGCGTACCAGGCACTTGCCCTCGGCCACCATGTCCTGGATTTTGACGTTGCGCAGCAGCTCGGCGGGGATATTTTTGAATTTGCTCATAAGGAGCCGCAAAAATAACCCCCGGAATGTCCGAACCGCGAATTGTGCACATTTAACGAATGAAAACGGATGGTGCTGGGCACTGCTGGGGGCCCCAAAACTTATCGGTTAGGGCCCCCAGCACCTGTTGCGTTTTCTCAGCCCGGGGCCCTATTTCACCACTTCTACCCAGCCTTTGGTGGTGCTGCCGTCGGCCAGCTTGAAGAGGTAGTAGTACTTGCCCGGGGCTACGTCGGGGGCGTCGCCCCAGGTGTTTTGGTAGTTGGTGGCGGCGTACACCTCGCGGCCCCAGCGGTTGAAGATGGTGAGCGAGTTGCCGGGGTAGAGGGCCACGTTGTCAATCACGAGGCGGTCGTTGCGGTTGTCGCCGTTCGGGGTGATGATGTTGTAGAATGCCAGCGGGTTAGCGAAGCTCACCAGGGCCTCGTTGGAATTGGAGAGCAGCGGCGTGTCGTTGGTGCTGAAGGCGATTACCCGGAAATACTGGGCAAAGCCGGCGCCGTCGCTGCTCGTATCCAGGGCCCCGTTGGGCACCGTGTACGTGAGCGTGGTGGCCGGCACGGTGGCCAGCAGCGCCGCCGGGGCCCCATCGAGGCGGCGATAGACGCGGTAGCCGCTCACCGCGAAGCCGACGTAGGGGTTCCAGTTCAAGGACACGCTGCCCTGGCTGAAGCCGCCCGCGCCGGCCGTGGCGGTGGCCTGCAGGCGCACGGTTTGGGCCACGGCGGTGGTCAGCACCGTGCCGCAGCCATTGGCGAGGGAGAGCTGGTACTCGTAGGAATTAGCGCCGGCGTCTACCGCGTTGGCGTCGGTGTAGGTGGTGGCGGTGGGGGCCACGGTGCCCACCACGGCGAAGGCCCCGGTGCCCGCCACGCGGCGTAGTACCTGCACCTGGTTGGGCGTGTTTTGGCCGTTGGGTACGCTGAAGGTGAGGATGATGCGGGCGTTGCTAGTCGCGTCCACCGAGGCCGTGGTGAGGCTGATGGTGGGCTGGTCGAGCAGGATATTCAGGCTGGAAACCGCCGTGCCCGTGCAGCCGAAGGCCGAGGTTTCCACCACGCTCAGCGAGCGGCTGGGGGCCCCGGAGGCGAAGCGCACCGTGACCTGGGCCGTGCCCTGCCCGCCGGTAAGGGTGCCGCCCACCACCGCCCACTGGTAGGTGGAAGTGGCGCTGGCCCCCGCCACCGCGTAGGTGCCCGTGAATTCCTGCGACGGGTCGCAGACGAAGGCCGGCCCGGTGATGGTGCGCTGGGGCGGCAGTGGGTTCACGGTAATCAGCACCGAATCGCGCCCGGCGCAGCCCTGGGGCGAGGTACCCGTCACCCGGAACTTTACCACGATGGGGGCCCCGGTGGTGTTAATGGCGGTGTACACGGGCCGGGCTGCGGTGGCGCTGCTCAGGCCCGCGGTCGGCGTCCAGGCGTAGGTGAAGCCGGTTTGGGCGGGGGCCCCCAGCGTCACGGGTTGGCCGGCGCACACGGTGGCGGCCGTGCCCGCGCGCACCACCGGCACGGGGCTGACGGTAACGGCCACCGTGCCGCTGGCCGTGCAGCCGGTGACCAGCGTAGCCGTGAGGGTGTAGGTGACGGTGAGGGCCCCGGCCGTGGCGTTGGTCAGCGTCACGGTGGGGTTGGCGCTGGCCGGGTTGCTGAGGCCCGTGGCGGGACTCCAACTATACGTGACGCCCTGCACCGCCGGGGCCCCCAGCTGCCCCGTGCCGCCCGAGCAAATGGCCACCGCCGCGCCCGGCACCACGGTGGGCAGCGGCAGCACGGTTACCGTTGCTTGGACGGTGCCGACGCACCCGCTGGGGTTGGCCGCGCCCGTAATGGTGTAAGTCGTGGTTTGGGTAGGAGCCACCACGAAGGGCCCCGGGCCGGTTTGGGTAGTGCCGCCGCCGGTGAGGATGTAGGGCCCCCCGCCGCTCACGCTCAGCGTAGTAGCGGCGCCTTGGCAGACGCTGAGCGGGCCCACCACGGCCAGCACCGGGGCCGCCAGAATGGCCACCGGCAGGCTGGTTGAATCGGTGAGGCAGCCGTAGGTCGATACGCCCCGGGCCACCAGCGTGCCGGTGCCGGCGGGGCCCCACAGCACCTGCACCGTGGGGCCCGTGGCGTTGCCTACCACGGTGCCGCCCGTGGCACGCCAGCGGTAGGTGGCCGTGGCGCCGTTGGCGGTGTAGGCGTGGGCGGTTTGGGTGCAAGCGGTGGCATCGCCGGCAATGGCCGTGGGGCCCGCGGCCCGCGTCACGGTGATGCGCAGCACGTCGGCCACGGTTTTGCCGCCGCAGGCCACGTCGCGTACGGTCAGGGCCACGTCGTAGGGCGTGGCGCGGGCTTCGCCGCAGGCCGAATTGTACACGAACGTGCCCGCCACAGTGCCGCGGCCGGTGGCCGTGGCCGTGCCCGTGAGGCCGCCCGCTGCCACTGTGCCCGGGCTGCCGTTGAAGGTGGCACTAAAGCCGCCCGCCCCGTCGAGCAGGGCGCTGTTGGCGGTGAGCACCAAGGGATTACCGGCCGGCTGGGTGGCCGTGATGGGAATGGTCAGCGCCTGGCCTTCCTCGATGGTGTAGGCGCGGGGCAGCGTGACGGCCGGGGCAAGGGCCGGGGCTTGCGTGGCCGGGCACAGGGCCACCACCAGCTGCAAGTCGCGCCGCGTGGTGCCAATGAGCACCTCCCGCCCGTTGATGGTACGGTACTCGGCCACGTCCACGGCCACCACGTACTTGCCCTGGTTGGCGGCCCCGTAGCGGGCCACGCCGGTGTTGGCGTTCAGCAGCGCGAAATTGCCGGGGCCCCTGCCGAAGGGGTTGGCCAGCGAGTAGCCGGCGTTGTAGCTAATGGCCAGCGGCAGGGGCGGAAACTGCCGGGGTAGGTTCGAGCCCGAGCTGGCAAACTGCCCATAAGGCGAGCCGAAGGTGTACACCAGCCGGTCGCCGTCGGCGTCCACGGCGTTGTTGAGGCTGATGGTCGTATCGTTCTGGCACACCACGGCCACGGCCGTGTCGGAAAACACCGGCGCGTGGTTGGGCAGCAGGGCTGGGGCCATGCTCGTGTACAGGGTCAGGGGCTGGTTGTTGCTGCTGGCGTTCAGGTTGGTCACGTCCACGTTGCGGGCGCTGCGCGTAAACACCGCGTAGTAGCCGTCAAACGACACCGGCAGGTTCACCACGCCCACAAATTTCTGGAGGCGAAACGGCTGCTGGGGCCCCGTTACGGTGCAGCCCGTGGCCGTGGGCGGCAGCAGCACCTGCGAGAGCGAGGTGGAGGCGATGCTCATCAGCCCGGGCGTGCCGCCCTGCGCCGCGATGCGCGGGTAGTTCGTGGCGGTGAGCACAATCTGGGCCCCGGTGGTGCGGTTGTAGATGCCGACGATGGCCTCGTTGTTGGGCTGGGCCGCCCCCGGCAGCGAGTTGTTGTAGATGGTCACCGTCAGCTCGTAGCGGAACGGGGCCGCGGCCGGCCCGTTGGCGTCGAGGTAGCGGTAGCTCATTTCGCCGCCCAGCAAATGGGTGGCCCGCGCCGGCCCGGCCAGGCCCAGCACCAATAAAACCAGCAGGGCCCCCAGGCCCCAAAACCGCCGAAGTAGAATTGTTAGCATATTGAAAAACAGAAGCAGCAAGCAGGAAAAGAAGCCTCAGCCCGGTGGGGCGCCGAGCCCCACCAGCTGGGCACGACGGCCTAAATTATGGACCAGCCGCCTACTCGCGCACCACGCGGCGCACGGCCACCTGGCCCTGGGGGTCGCGCAGGCGCAGCAGGTACAGGCCGGCGGCCAGGGGCCCCAGGTCGAGGGTGGCGTCGGTGCCGGGGGCCAGGCGGACGGCGGTGGTGAGTAGGGTGGCCCCCAGCAGGTTCTGTACTTCTACGGCGTAGGGCCCGGGGGCCCCGGCGCCGGCCAAGTGCAGGCGCAGGCGGCCGTCGGCGGTGGGGTTGGGCGCCACCGTGAGGCCGGGCAGGGCCGCCGTGGCCGCCGTGGCGGTAGGGGTGGCCGGCTGAACGAGCAGGGTGTAGTCCTCCACTTCGCCGTTGGCGATGTCAGCGGCGCAGGGGTCGGGAGCCCGGGTGGTCTGGTCGGTTTCTATGCGCAGGCGGGTGCTGCCCAGGCGGGCGGTGGCGGGCAGTGTGAAGGTGCCCGCATAGGTGTTGCCGCTCGCGGTGGTGCTGAACAGTAGCTCGTTATCCGCAAATATCCCGTCCTGGTTGAAGTCGGCCCAGGCCACCGTGCGGTGCGTGGCGACGCTGCTGACGCCCACCGTGAGGGTGGCGGTGGTGCCCGCGGCCAGCGTAATGGTTTTGGCCACGTAGCTGCCGTAGCCGCCGGGCTCCAGCCCGCTGGCGTTGCTGAAGCCGCCCGGCGCGGCGCTCACGTTGGTGATCCAGAGGGGGCTGCTGGTGCCCGCCCCGAAGCCCGTGCCGTTTGAGGCGCAGTAACTTAGGCAGGGCACGCTGATGACGAAGCCCGCCCGCGAGGTGCTGCTC
The DNA here is from genome assembly GCF_006439025.1 of Hymenobacter nivis. Lineage (GTDB taxonomy): Bacteria > Bacteroidota > Bacteroidia > Cytophagales > Hymenobacteraceae > Hymenobacter > Hymenobacter nivis_A. The sequence continues at coordinate 233,883 of NZ_RCYZ01000003.1, read as the reverse complement.
GTGCCATTGGCGCTGGTGGCGGTGAGGGCCACCGTGTAGGTGCCGGCGGCAAACTGGTGCGTTGGGTTTTGCTGGGTGCTGGTGGTGCCGTCGCCAAAATCCCAGCGCCAGGCCGTGGGCGCGTTGGTGGTCTGGTCGGTGAACTGCACGGGGTTCACGCAGCCCCCGCTCACGTAGGTCGAGGCGAAGGCGGCCACCGGCGGGTTGAGGTTGGCCGCCGGCACCACGCTGTAGTCCTCCACCTGGCCGTTGGTGGGGGCCTTGCAGGGCTGCGGGTCGCTGCCCACGTAGTCGGCCACCAGGCGCAGGCGCAACGGCTGGCCCAGCGGCGCGGTGGCGGGCAGCTTCAGCGAAAACGTGGGGCTGGCCGTGTTCAGGGCCTGTCCCACCAGCTCGGAGGCCGCAAAGGCGCCGTCGTTGTTCAGGTCGAGGTAAACGCGGGTGTCGTGGGGCAGGGTGCCGCCCGTGGTCACTTGCAGCGTGTAGGTTGTGCCCACGGTTAGGGTGGCGCGCTGGGCGCAGCTAAAGTCCTGGTAGCCCGCGCTGCCGTCGGCCGAGGCATTGTCGAGGGCCCCCAGGCGCACGCGCACCACGCCGTAGAGGCAGCAGTAGGCGGTGGTGGCCGGCGCGCAGGTGGCGGCGGGCGCGGTGCCGGGGTAGGTAATGGTGGTGGCCGCGCTGATGGCGTTGCCGTTGCCGTTGGCCACCGTGAGCTGCACCCGGTAGGTGCCCGCGGCGGCGTAGCAGTGGCTGGGGTTTTGGGCGGTGCTGGCGGTGCCGTCGCCAAAGCTCCACACCCACGAGGTGGGCAGGCCCTGGCTGGCATCGGCGAACTGCACGCAGCCCGAGCAGGTGGTAGTGCCGTTGGTGGTGAAGGCCGCCACCGGCGGCCCGGTGCTGGCGGCCAGCGTCACGGCGTAGTCCTCGTCCTGCGAGAACTGGGGCGTGGAGCACGGCGTGGGCACGGGGCTGTTGGTGTAATCGGCGGCGATGCGCAGGCGCAACGGCACCCCGGTGCGGGCCGTGGCGGGCGGGGCAAAGGTGGCGGCGTGCAGGCCCCCGGCCGTGCCCGTGCCGGTGGCCGGGGTGGCGGCCATAATCACCTCCGTCACGGGGTCGAACGCGCCGTCGTTGTTGTAGTCAATCCAGGCCAGCACCGTCTCGTTGTTGTTGAGGCTGGTGCGCACGGCGAGGGTGTAGTTCTGGCCCACTGTGAGCGTGGTGGCCGTGGTGGTACCGGGCGCGCGGCAGCTGTAGTCCTGGTAGCCGTCGGCTTGCCCCAGGGTGGTGTTGTTGATGCTGCCCAGCGTCACGTTGAGGATGCCCATGTTGAAGGCCGTGACTGCGCCGGTTGCCGCGCCGGCCGGGCCCGGGGTGCAGGCGGCCGCCGCCGGGCAGGTTTGAGCGCGGGCCGCCGGGGCCCCCAGCGCCGCCAGCACAGCGGCCGCCAGCAACGATTTCCAAAGGCGTACACCGTGGCGCATAAGCAGGGAGCGAAGGGTAGATTTTTTCCGTGGTTAAATGTAAGAATGAAACCAGGGCCCCCGCGTAAGAGTCGGCCAATGAGCATTTTTCGTCGCCGGGTTTCCGGCCCGTGCGGGCCAGGGCCCCGTGCGGCGCGGGCGGGCGTATTTTTGGGCGTTCTTTTCAGCGTTTGCTATGTCTCAAAAAACTGTGCTCATCACCGGGGGCACCTCCGGCATTGGTCGGGCCTGCGCCCTGGCCTTCGGCCGCGCCGGCTACGCCGTGGCCGTGACTGGCCGCGACGCGGCCCGCCTCGCCGACACCGCCGGGGCCCTGGCCGCCGCCGGCATCGCCCACCTCACCGTGCAGGCCGACGTGGGCGATGCCGCCGCCGCCGCCCGCGCCGTGGTCGACACCGTGGCCCGCTTCGGGGGGCTCGACGTGCTCATCAACAACGCCGGCCTGAGCATGCGCGCCAAGTTTGCCGATGTGGACGTGAAGGTGCTGGAGCAGCTCATGCAAACCAACTTCTTCGGCACCGTGTACACCACCAAGGCCGCCCTGCCGCACCTGCTGGCCCGCAAGGGCACGGTGGTGGGCATCAGCAGCATCGCCGGCTACCGGGGGCTGCCGGGGCGCACGGGCTACTCGGCCTCCAAGTTTGCCATGAATGGCTTCCTCGAAGCCCTGCGCACCGAGCTGCTGCCCGCGGGCGTGAACGTGCTCACGGCCGCCCCGGGCTTCACGGCCTCCAACATCCGCCACGCGGCCCTGGTGGCCAACGGCCAGCCCCAAAACGAAACCCCCCGCGACGAGGGCCAGATGATGAGCAGCGAGGAAGTGGCCGCCCATCTGCTGCGCGCCGTGGCCCAGCGCCGCCGCACCATGGTGCTCACCGGAGAAGGAAAATTGGTGGTCTTTCTAAACAAGTGGCTGCCAGGCCTGATGGATAAGATGGTGCTAAATAACTTCCGTAAAGAAGAAGGCGACTTTTAAGGCCCCAGGGCCGCTGCATTTCCCTAACGCATAGAACGGCCGGGGCCCTAGGGCCCCGGCCGTTCGGCGTTTCACGGGGCCGCGCTACTCGATAACGAAGGTGTCGGCTTCGCGCACGTAGGCCACGCGGTCCTGCCAGCGCACGCGTAGCCAAATGTCTTCGTGGCCCAGCACCAGCAGGCGGTCGCCGGCCGCGGCGGTGCTCAGCCAGGCCGCGCCCGCGCCCGGCCCGGCCATCAGCACCGCGCCCGGGCGGGCCACCAGGCCCACCGGGGCCGGAGCCAGGGCCAGCAGGTAGGCCCCCGCCACCCCCAGGTAGCCCGCGTAGCCGAGCCAGGCGGCCGGGCGGGTGCGCCGCCAGCGCCACCCCAGCCCCACGGCCCCCAGCACGGCCCCGGCCAGCAGCAGCTGCAGGCCGGGGTAGTAGTAGCGCTGGGCGCGCACGCGCAGTTCCTGCTGCCAGGTGGTGGGGTAGCCCACCAGGCGGTGCCGGGCGGCCAGCGCGGCCTGCTGCCGCCAGGTATCGAGGCGGGGCTGGCGGGCCTGTGCCAAGCCCAGGTATAGCAGCGCGGCCGGGTAGTGGCCCAGCTGCTGCTGGGCGTAGGCCAGCTGCAGCAGCGCCCGCGCCGAGGCCCGCTGCTGCCCCCACACTTGCCGCCGCAGCAGGGCCGTGGCCGCCGCGTACTGGCGCGCCGCCAGCAGCGAATCGACGCCAAGTGGGGCCCCGGCAGTAGCCGCCGCGGTTGCCGGCAAATTTTTTTTCAAGCCGCCGTCAGCACCCAATCCCCAGAAAGGCAGCGCCATAAACCCTAGCAATAGGGCCCCAGCAAAGTGCCAAGGCACTTTTTTTTGCGTTGGTGTTGCGTAGCCCAAAAGGTTGCTGTACTTTTGTACCCACAAAGAAGGAAACGCCTTACTTGTTTCCTCCAAAACGATTCTGTAGCTCAGCTGGTAGAGCAGTACACTTTTAATGTACGGGTCCTGGGTTCGAATCCCAGCGGGATCACCAAAAGCCCCTGTCGGTAACGGCAGGGGCTTTTTTGCGTCCGTATTTGCCGGGGTGCGGTAGGAGAAAGAAAGGGCCAGGAAGTTGGAAAGCATCGTCGGAAAATAGGATAGGGCGGGGGTAGTGGGCCGCGGCGTGGGGCCGCCCGGCGCGCACCGCAGGCAGGCGCCGGGGCCCCGTGCCGGTGGGGCCCCAGCGCAACTGCTGTGCAAAGAAAGTGGGGTTTCGCCCGGGTGCCCGCAAGGCCGGCCCTGGCCGCTGGCCCCCGCCGCCCAAAGTAGCGCGCCAATGCGCTCTAAAGTCAGCAGTGAGGCACTGCTCCGGATTAAATTATATTTCGGAGACAAGTTATTTTCTTTGCCGTGTTACATTTTTGTTTACATTTGGGACGACACATACGATTGCACTGCGTGGTGTTGGACATATCCTGTTTATTCTAAATTAAAGTCACCCTTATGAAGAAGTTCACGCTTTCGCACCTGATGCTGGTAATGGGAATGGGTATTTTTATCGTTAACATGGTGTTAAACCACTTTTTTGACGTGCCCACGGTGATAAACTACTTCTTCCGCGGCAGTGCTTTGGTCACAATGGCTTTTGGATTTTTGAATTTTCGCTTGGTTACCGCTGAGTAACGGCTGCGCAATAAATAGAATTAGATAAATTATATATTCGCAGTGTCCCGCAGTGCCGATGGCGCTGGGTGGTTGCTAAAAGGCCCGGCACCCGCCGGCCCCACTGGGGCCGGCGGGTGCCGGGCCTTTTAGCAACCAAAAATGGGGTTTCAGCTTCCTCCTGGGGCGCCGGTGGGGTAGTAAAGGGTTAGCGGCTGCGTACGTCGCGGCGCTGCACATCGGCCTTGGGACGGTCCACGGTGGCGGCGGTGCCGTCGCGCAGCACCACAGGGCGGGCGGTGAGGTTGTTGGGGGCCCCGGTGCCGACGAAGTGGCCGATTCGCACGTTTTTGAAGTGGTTGACTTCGACGCCGTTGGTGAGAAAAGTGGCCCGGGGTTTTGTCCAGTCCAGCTTAAAATCGGTGAGGATAAGCCCGTGCACGTGCTCGGCCAGGAAGGCGGGGATGTCGCGGGCAAACAGACTGGTTGGGGCCCCCAGGGCCCCGCGCAGGTCCACGTTGCCGCCGGCCACGTCGTTGAGCGGGCTATCGACGAACTCCAGCTTCAGGTTGTTGAAGGTGATGTCTTGCAGCGGGCTCTCGGCGCTGCCGTAGAGCAAGATGCCGTTTTCGGCCCGGCAGCTGACGTTGGTGAAGGTGACGTTGCGGATGTGGCCCAGCCGCACGTTTTCCTTGCCCCGCACGGCCGAGATGTGGATGGGTTCGCCGTTGCCCCACCAGTCGCCGGTGCGCAGCTTGGTTTCGATGCGGATGTTGGTGAACGTCAGGTTTTCCAACGAGCCTTCGTCGCGCAGGAAAATGCCGATGCCGCGCGTCGAGTTGGTGATGTTGCAGTTGCTCACGTTGACGTTGCGCACCACGTTCTGGTCCAGGAACCCGATGCGGATGCCGCTGGAATACGACTGCAGGTTGCAGTTGCTGACGTTGATGTTCTCGCAGGCGTGGCGCACGCCCGTGAAGCCCGGCAACTCGAAGTGGTGGTCGTAGCCGGTGATGGCCAGCGCGTCGTCGCCGGCTCGGATGTCGCAGTTCTCAATGGTCACGTTGCGGCTGCTGGTCACGTCGATGCCGTCGGCGTTGGGTACCAAGAAATTGGTCCACAGGCGGATGCCGTCCACGTTCACGGCGTCGCAATCGGCAAAGTGCAGCGTCCAGAACGGCGAATTGAGCAGCGACACATCGGCGACGCGCACGTTCACGCACTGCGAAAAGATGACCATCTGCCGGGGCCGGTCCTTGGGCACCACGGGCCCGTCGCCGATGTCTTCGCCCGCGGGCAAGCGGCGGAAGTTGCCGCGCTGGCGGGTGTAGCGCGTGGCGGCGGTGTCGAGCTTTTTGGCTTGGTCAAAGTCGTAAAACACGCCGTTGTTGCCGTCGATGGTGCCGTGCCCGGTGAGGGCCACGTTGGCGGCGTTGGCCGTGTAGAGGATGCCGTAGCGGTTGCGCCCGTACCCCGGCAGGGTGTAGGCGAGGTAGTCGTCCAGGTTGGCGCTGCCCCGGAGCACTGCCCCGCTGCCCAAGTGCAGGTTCACGTTGGTTTTCAGCGCAATCGTGCCCACGATGTATGTGCCGGCCGGTACTTCCACGGTGCCGCCCCCGCCGCGGTTGCAAGCATCGATGGCCCGCTGGATGGCGGCCGTGACCAGGGTTTTGCCGTCGGCCAGGGCCCCGTAGTCACGCACGGAATACGTTTGGGCCAGGGCCCCGGCGGCCGGCAGCAACAGCAACGACAGGGCAAGCAATAAGCAGGACACGGCGGGTGGGTTGAGAAAGGCGGACGCGCGGCCGGAGCGTGGGCCGGTTAGCTCCAGTCGAAGGCCGTGGTTTTGCCGTCGAGCCGCCACTGGGTGGGGCATAGCGCGGTGAGCCAGTCGAGGGGCTCGCCCACCGGCTGCGGGCGCGCCGCCTGGGCGAAAGCGGCTTTTAGGGCTTCTTTTTGGGCGGCGCCGATGGCTTCCGGCTGCGCCGACACGAACAACGGGGCCCCGCTGCCGGCCAGCAAGCGCAGCCATTTCTCGTTGCGTTCCCACGCCACCTTGGGTGTGATGCCCACGCAGTCGCCATCGACGGCAAAAAATTGGTTGTGCTGCACCAGCCGGAAGCCCAGCGTGTTGACGCCCATTTTGCGGGTGCGGTCCCATTCCTGGCCGCTGGTGTCGTCGCCGGTGCGGCTCAACTCGAACAGGCCCGCTGCGAGGTGGCCCACGGTGTTGCAGCCGATGATGTACAGGGGCCCCGCCGCGTCGCGGATGGCCTGGTACAGGGCCAGCACAATCTCGGCCGTGGTGCGGGTGTCGTCGTGGAAGCGCCAGCCGGCGGGCGTGAGGCGGTCTTTCATGTCGAAGCCCCAGCGGCCCAGCAGGTCGTAGGTGCTGAAGTCGTGCTTCACCATGTCGTAGCCCCACGCTTGGTAGGTGGCAAAATTACGTTGGATGCCGGCCAGGTTCTCGGGGATGGTGGGGTCGAGCACGGGCCTTTTGGGGTCGTTGCGGCCCGGAATGCGGGGCAGTAGCCGGTTGGCTGGCGTGGTGTGGCTGGCGCAGAGCGGGCGCATCCACAGCCCCGGCCGCATGCCCAGCTGCCGGATGTCGTTGCCCAACTTGCTCATGTCGGGGAACTTGGCGTTGGGCCGCGAGAAGTCGTCGTTCCATGAGCCATCGTTGGGCAGCTCGGGGGCGTAGGCCGCCCAGCCCGCGTCGATAACCGAAAATGGCCGGTTGTCGCCGGCTGGCATCAAGTCGGCCAGCAGCCGGGTGTGCTGCAAAATGAGGTCGGCCGAGTTGTTGCCGTAAGCAAAGTACCAGTCGTTGATGCCGTACACGGGCTGGCGCGGCAGCCGCGGGGCCGGGCTCATCAGGCCGCAGAAGCGATGGGCCGCGGCGAAGGCGCTTTCGCCGGGCCGGCCGGTGGTGGCCAGCACCGCGGCGGCGGCCAACGTGCGGGCCCCCAGCCGCACGCCCACCCCGCCGCTCTCGGTGTCGAGCGTCAGCTGTAGCTGGCCGCCGCCCACCTGCCAGTAGCACATGGCGCGGGCCCCCGTGCGCACCCCAAAGCAAGCCGTGCGGCCGGTGCGCGGGTCGTGCTGCACCAGGTACCAGGGCAGCTTGCGGGCCAGGGCAGGTGGCTGAAACTGCACGTCGCCGTAGGTGCGTTCCCAGGCGTCGCCGAGCACGGTGGCCGCGGCTGGTACGGCGTAGCGCCAGTGCAGCTGCACGGCGTGCAGGGGCAGGGTGGGCGACTGCACTGCCACCGCCAGGCCCCCGCCGGCCTGGGGCGTGAGGCGCACCGTCACGTCGCGGTGGGTCCAGGTGCGGAGGCCGTCGGACGCCACCAGGGCCTGCGCCTCCGGGCCGGGGCCGAGCCGCACGAGCACGCGGGTGGGCAATTCCACGGTTTCGGCGGGGCCCGCCGGGGCCCCCATGGCGGCCTGCGTTACTAAACTTCCTAGCGCCAAGCCGGAAATTTGAAGAAAATTCCTTCTATCCATGGCGCCAAATATCTAGGAAAACAATTGAAGTTCAGGCGCTGCGGCGCAGGATTTCGAGGCAAGCGCGGCCGTTGTGGTACGGGCACTTCCAGAGGCCAGCCTTGTCCTGGCCCGCCATTCGGGCGTGGTCGGCTTCCACGCCCCACACCCATTCGCCGTGCTGCTGGTCGAGGATGTGGGCCTGGGCGAATTGCCACACGCCGTCGAAGTAGTTCATAAACTGCGGGTTGCCGGTGAGCTGGTAGGCGTTCAGAAAACCCACAAGGGCCTCGGCTTGCACCCACCAGTGCTTTTCGCGCACCAGGTGGCCGGGCTCCAGCTCGTAGCTGAGGCCCCCGTCGGCGTCGAGGCCCTCGGCGGCGGCCGCGGCCATGGGGTCCGCCAGGTGCCGGAGGCGGGCCACGAGGGCGTCGTCGCGCAGCACCTCGGCGGCTTCGAGCAGCAGCCAGGCGGCCTCAATGTCGTGGCCGTAGGAAACGACTTCGGACTTTGACGCCCAATTTTCGTCGAAAAACAGCTGCAAGTGGTGCGTGCCGTGGTCGATAATATACGTGTCGAACACGCCCAGCAGGGCCCTGATTTGCTGGGCCAGGCCGGCGTCGGGCCACGCGCGGTACAGGTTGGCGTAGGCCTCCAGCACGTGCAGGTGGGTGTTCATGGTCTTCTTCTCGTTGGCATCCTTGGCGCTCAGGCGCAGGTCGGCCAGCGGCTGCCAGTCGCGCGCGAATGCCTCCAGGTAGCCGCCCCGGGCCGCGTCGAAGCTGTGGGCTTCGATGGCGCGGTACTGGGCCTGGGCCAGCGCCAGGGCCCCCGCGTCGCCGCTGGCGCGGTAGTACTCGGCCAGGCCGTAGACGGTGAAGGCCAGCGCGTACACCTGCTTTTTGGTGTCGAGCGGGGCCCCTTGGGCATCCACAGTCCAGTACACGCCGCCAAATTCTTCGTCCACGAAGTGCTGGCGGATGTAGTCGTAGGCGCGGCGGGCCAGGGCGAGGCGCGCGGGATCGGGCGCGTGGTTGCAGGCGGCTGCGAACGTCCACAGGATGCGGGCGTTGAGCACCGCGCCCTTGGGGGCCCCCGGCACCACGGCGTCGTCGGCGTCGAGGCGGCCGTAGAAGCCGCCGGTGGGGTCCACGGCGCGGGTGGCCCAGTAGGAGAGGATGCGGTCAAGTTCGCGCTGAAAATCGGCGGCTTGGTACATGCGGCTACAATAAGCATCGCCCGCTGCGGGCGCCCCCAAAAGCGGGAGCGGCCGCAGCGGGCGACGGGTACGACAAAGGTTACAGGCTCTTGGCCACCACGTGGGCCACGGCGTGGGCGGCCACGTCGGAGCCGCCCAGAAAGGTCTCGTTGCGGTCCACCAGCGCGTTGATGGCCTGCACCGACGTGGCCGAGCGTAGGCCGTCTTCGGGGGTGTTCACCACGTAGTCGAGCAGCTGCGCCAGGGTGGTGGTGGCCACGTGCAGGCGCGTGTCGGAGGAGGCGTAGTAGATGAACACGCGGCCGTCGGGCTCGGCAATCCAGCCGTTGCCGAAAGCCACGTTCGACACATCGCCCACCCGCTCGTCGCCCTCCGGAGCCAGGAAATAACCAGCCGGCTTGTGGGTAATCTTCGTCAAATCGTGCAAGTCCGTCATGAACACGTACAGTACGTAGCGCAGGCCAGCAGCGGTGTTGCGCACGCCGTGGGCCAGGTGCAGCCAGCCCTGCTCGGTTTTGATGGGGGCGGGCCCCAGGCCGTTTTTCAGCTCCGAAATGGTGTGGTACTGCTTTTTGTCCACGATGACCTCCTGCATGACCGTGGCGTTTTCGATGGACGGCGACAGGCCGAAGCCGATGCCGCCGCCCGAACCGGCCTCAATGAAGCCGTCCTGCGGGCGGGTGTAAAACGCGTACTGGCCGTCCACGAACTCGGGGTGCAGCACCACGTTGCGCTGCTGGGCCGAGTTGGTGGTGAGGTCGGCCAGGCGCTCCCAGGCCACGAGGTCCTTGGTGCGGGCGATGCCGCACTTGGCCAGCGCGGCCGATTGGTCGGCGTCGGAGGCGGCGGGGTCGCGGCGCTCGGTGCAAAACAGGCCGTACACCCAGCCGTCTTCGTGGGCCACTAGGCGCATGTCGTACACGTTGGTGTCGGGCTCGGCGGTTTCGGGCATGGTGATGGGGCGGTCCCAGAACTGGAAGTTGTCCACGCCGTTGGGGCTTTCGGCCACGGCGAAGTACGACTTGCGGTCGTTGCCCTCCACGCGGGCCACCACCACGTACTTGTCGTGCCACTTCAGGGCCCCCGCGTTCAGCGTGGCGTTCACGCCGATGCGCTCCATCAGGAAGGGGTTGGTGGCCGGGTTCAGGTCGTACTTCCAGGCCAGCGGGGCGTGGGCGGCCGTGAGCACGGGGTGGGCGTAGCGGTCAAAAATGCCGTTGCCGGCCTCCTCGCGGGGGTTGGCGCGGTGCACGAGCTGGTCGTGGTGGGCTTGCAGCTGCTGCAGGCGGCGGTTGAATACAGGGGAGGCCATGGAAAAAAATGCTGGGGCCCCGGCGCGGCCGGGAGTTAATGGGATAGTACAAAAGCGGGGGAGAGGCGCACCGGGCAAAAAAGGCCGCCGGACGGCGCCACGCGCCAGCGGCCCGCAAAGGCTAGTCGTCGCTGAGGCGCTCCCACCAGGTTTTTTTCAGGATGAGGCCCACCACCACCAGGATGGCGATTGTGATGGCCAGCGGCACGTGCTGGCTCAGCAGCAGGTACATGGGCAGGATGGTGAGGCAGAGCTGGGCCACGATGCCGAGCACAATGTTGAACATGTTGCGCCCGAAGTTGGGGTTGGGCCGGAAGCCGGGGTCCTGGGCCTGCACCTGGGCCAGCACGGGGCCCCAGAAGCCCCAGGGCCGCACCGTTTTGTAGAACGAGTGGAGCACCGCGGCCTCGGTGGGCGGCGACATATAGGTGCCCACGATGGAGCCCGTGAGCGAAATGCCGAACAGCAGCGGGAACCAGTACAGCAGGTTGGCGGCCGGGATGAGGGCCCCGAACACCAGCGCCGCCACGATGCCCGCGAGCATGCCCACGAAAAATCCCGTGGCATTAAAGCGCCACCAGTGCCACTTCAGCACGTTGGAGGCGATGTAGCCGCCGTAGAGCGCCGACACGATGAACTGGAGCACCGTGTTCACGTCTTTGGCGATGAAGCCCAGGGCCACGCCCACGGCCACCACCACCACGCCCACCAGGTAGTTCATCGAAATGATGCGGCCGGTGGGGGCCTGGGGGTTCACGTACTTGAGGTAAATGTCGTTCACGATGTAGGCCTGGGCCGCGTTCACGGTGCCGCTGAACGTGCCCATGAAGGCCCCCAGCAGGCCCGTGAGCACCAGGCCCACCAGCCCGGCGGGCAAAAAGTTGTTGATGGTGAGCGGCAGAATGCGCTCGAAGTCGATGGTCCCGTCGGGGGCCTTCAGGTTCATCTGGTGGTAATAGAGCAGGCCCAGGATGGTGAGGCCGATGATGAGCGAGTAGCGAATCGGCAGCAGGATGATGGACACGAAGCCGCTCATCTTGCTGGCGTCTTCGGGCGAGCGGGTGCTCAGGATTTTCTGCATGTCGTAGTTCGGCGCGGGGCCCGCCAGCGAGGCAAACACGCCCTTGAAGGCCATCATCATGAAGAAGATGCCGAACAGCGAGTAGCCGTCGCTGGCAATCTTGCTGTTCACTTCCGGGATGAGCTTCGACCAATCGAGCCCCAGCCGCCAGCCGAAGAAGGGGTTGAACCAGCCGTTGGGCACGGCCAACTGCTTGCCCTGCAGGTTGGTGTAGGCAATGACGGCAATGGCCACGCAGGCCACCGTCATGATGGCGTACTTAATCATGTCGCCGAGCACGATGCTGTGCATGCCCCCCACGATGGCGTAGAACATGGCAAAGAGCGTGAACACGATGCCGTACACGTGCGGCACGTACTGTGGGGCCACGGCGAAGGGCACGTACCCTTTCACTAGCTCCCAGGGGATGAAAATCTCGACGAATTTGCCCAGCCCCACGAAGCCGTAGGCCAGGAAGCCCAGGCAGCTGAGCAGGGCAAAGGCGATGACCACCTGGTGCGAGGCCAGCACGCCGGGGCCCTTGGTGCCGAAGCGCGTGGCCAGCCACTCGGCCCCGGTGCTGGCGCCCGAGCGGCGCAGCCAGCGCGAGAGGTACATCATCAGAAACACCTGGTTGAACACCGGCCAGAGCCACGGAATCCAGATGCTTTTCATGCCGTAGGCGAAGCACAGGCTCACCATCCACATCGTGCCGCTGATGTCGAACATGTCGGAGGCGTCGCTCAGGCCCAGCTTGTACCAGGGCAGCGTGCGGCCGCCCAGCATGTAGCTGTCCTTGTTTTCGCGCGCCTTTTTGCTGTAGTACACGCCGATGAACACCGTCGTCAGCAAATACGCCGCGATGATCAGGAGGTCAATTAAATGTAATTTCATCAGGGAAATGGTAAGCCGGCGGCCAAGGGTTATTGGCTGGGGGCTTGTTGAAAAAGCCGTTCCGCAGGGCGCGCGGAACGGCTTAAAAGAACGGGCTAAATCGGCTTGGTGTAGAGGCGCAGGGGCCCCAGGCGGTTGGCGAAAAGGGTGCGCTTGTCCTGAAAGAACTGCTTGAAATCGGCGGCGCTGGCCTGGCCGGGGTGGGCGGTGAAGAAGTGCACCGGGTCGCCGTTGCGCCAGGTGAGGGCGTACGACACGGGGTATTGCTTGAGCAGCGGGAGCAGGGTTTTCGTCCACCAGGCGGGGTCGGGCACGCCGTCGTAGCCCACTTCGGTGACGGCCGGCAGCTTGCCGTGGGCCTTGCTGATGCGCGTGAGCAGGGCCAGCTTGCGGGCCATGCCGGGCTGGAACTTGGCCACGTCCTTGCCGTTCACGTAATCGTCAAAGCCCAGCACGTCGGCGTAGGCGTCGCCGGGGTAGCGCTCCAGGTAGTCGGCCTCGTCGGCAAAGTCCGACGCCGAGTAGGCAATAATCAGGTTGTGCAACTGCTTCTGGTTGTGCAGGTAGTCCACCGTGAAGCGCCACAGCGCCGTGAACTCGGCTGGGGTGCACTCCTTTTTGCCCCACCAAAACCACGAGCCCGTGTGCTCGTGAAACGGCCGGAAGATGACCGGGATGGCCTCGCCCTGGGGTCCCTTCAGGCTGCCCAAAAAGGTGGCCACCCGGTCGAGGTAGGCCACGTACTTGGCGTGGTCGGGGCCCCCGGGCAGAATGAACGGCACGGTGCGGGCCGTGTCCCAGGCGGTTTTGCCGTTGTGCGGGTTGTCCAGGTGCCAGCTGATGGTGTTGACGGCCCCCATTGCATAAGCCTGCTGCACGTAGCTGCGGATTTTGGCAAACGGCACGGCGTCGAGGTTGCGGGCGCTATCCAGCTCCAGGTGGCCCAGCTCCCAGCCAAACACGGCCGGGTAAGCGCCGGCGGTGCTTTTCACATCGGAGCGGTTGGCGTCGCCCTTCCACATCTTGGCGTCCTGGGTGATGCCGTAGGCTAGGTCGTCCTGGTGGCCGTACATCACGCCGCGGGGCAGCAGGCGGTGCAAGTTGGCCAGCAGCAGCTTGGTGGCGGGCGTGGCGGCCGGGTCGGCGATGGGCGCCGGGGCTTGCGCCTGGGCCCCCAGGGCCAGCGCGGCGGCCGCGACGGCCAGCGCAAAAGTGCGGAACAGCTTCATGGGCGGTGGATTAGCGAAGGGTTAGCGGAGCGTTTTGGTGTACTGGTCAATCACGGCCCAAGTCGATTGGTCGGCGTCGAACACCGAGTTCAGGCCCTGCTCTTCGCCGCCGGGGTCGCCCATGTAGGCGTCGCCGGGCTTCCAGAACACCTGGCCCGACACCGGCCGCGCCGCCCCGCCAAAGGCCCAGAAGTTGTAGCCCGCAATCACGCGGCTGGCCGGCGTGTTGCCCTTGGCCATGCCAAACAGGGCCCCGTAGTACTGGTCGCGCAGGGCGGTGGGGGCCCCCAGGGTGAACACCTGGCCGTCGCGCGGCAGGCCAAACTCTTCCACCACCAGCGGCTTGCGCAGCCGGGCGGCCACGGCCACGTGCTGGTCCACGTAGGCCTTGGTGCGGGCCAGCACCGCCGGGAAGCCCTGGGCGGTGGCCGTGTCGCGGAACCAGCCCCAGTTTTTAGGCCAGATGTGGATGGTGAGGTAGTCGATGTGCGGGTCGGCGTGCAGGCGCTCGAATACGCCTTGGTCGCCGTCGTAGGCCATCACGCCCTCGCTGCCGGTGGTCAGCAAATGGTTCGGGTCGATGGACTTTACCAGGGCCGCCGTCTGCCGCATCCAGGCCTCGAAGGCGGGGTTGGCGGCGGGCAGCATGGGCCGCGGCTCGTTGATGATTTCCCAGGCCATGATGGCCGGGTCGGCGGTGTAGCGCTGGCCGGTCAGGCTGTTGGTGCGGGCCAGCACGTAGCGGATGTAGGTGGCCACGGCGTCTTGGCACGGCGCGCAGCCGTAGAACTGCGCGATGTAGGCGCGGTACTTGTCCCAAGTATAGCCGGGGTTTTTGGGCAGGGGCTGGCCGGTGTAGTTGTTCCACTCCAGGTACTGGCCCAGGCCGCCGCTCCACTCCCAGGTGTTGGTGAAGTGCAGCACGGCCTTCATTTGGCGCTTGCCCAACTCGGCCAGCAGGTAGTCGAGCCCGGCCATGATGTTCTCGTCAAACTGCCCCTGCGTGGGCTGCAGCGGCTGCAGCACCCGGTACTGGTAGCCGCTGCTCAGGCCCTCGGCGCCCACCATCACCCGCAGGTTGGCCACGCCGTGCTGCTTGAGGAAGTCCAGCTCCTGGGCCAGGCGGGCCTTTCCGGCGGGGCCCTGGGTGGCCAGCAAGCCGCCGTACCAGTAGTTGGCCCCAATGTAGCGGTAGGGCTTGCCGTCGAGGGTGAACTGCGTGCCCTTGGCTTGCACGAAGCCCGCCGGCGCCGGGGCCCCCAGGGCCCCCGTGGCCAGGGCCAGGCCCACCACTGCCGCGCCGCTCCACCGAAAAAACTTGTTCATGCAAAAACCGTGTGAGGGCCCCGGACGAGGAATGAAAACGAGGGAAAACAACGCCCAGAAATTGGCGGGCGCCAAGGAAACAAAGGTCCCGCAATCGATGAGCAATTCGTAATACTATAAGGTCATTTATTTGTATGCTATTGCAGCATCACGCTCCGCCCAAAGCCCTAATATATTCAAACAGGGCTGCTGGATAATAAAATATGTTCTTTTGCCCTGCGTGGCAAAGGATTGCGGACTGATAGAATTTTCGCCGCCGGCTGTACTTTTATTGACGCAAACTCTCCCGCCCGCCCTGCCATGAAGCCCGACATCATGCGTGAAATCACGCCGCTCACCCAAAGCGACTGCTTCACGCTATTTTCCCGCATTAAGAAGAAGTTCGACTTCCCGCTGCACTTCCACGAGGAGTACGAGTTAAATCTGATCGTAAACGCCAAGGGTGCCAAACGCATCGTGGGCGACCACATCGAGGCCATCGACGATTTGGAGCTGGTGCTGGTGGGGCCCAACCTGTACCACGCCTGGTTCACGCACAAATGCGAAACCGAGGACATCCGGGAGCTCACCATCCAGTTCCACCAGGACTTGTTTGAGGAGCGGTTTTTGCGCAAAAACCAGCTCAGCTTCATCAAAACGATGTTTGAGAAGGCGCAGCGGGGCATCCTGTTCTCGCGCGACACCATTGAGCGGCTCCAGCCCCGCATCCTGGCGCTGGGCCAGAAAAACGGGTTCGACTCGGTGCTGGAACTGCTCTCCATCTTGCACGACCTGTCCACGTCGCGCAACATGCGCACGCTCTCCGACGCCAGCTCCAACCACGAGCAACTTAACTACAACAGCCGCCGCATCGAGAAGGTGTTTGAGTACATGAACCTGCACTACAGCCGCGCCGTCACGCTCACGGAGGTGGCCAAGGTGGCCAATATGCCGGTGGCCTCGTTCAGCCGCTTCATCAAAAAGCGCATCGGCAGCACGTTCATCGACAGCCTGAACGAAATTCGCCTGGGCCACGCCACGCGCATGCTCATCGAAACCACCCACAACGTGGCCGAAGTGGCCTATAAGTGCGGCTTCAACAACATTTCCAACTTCAACCGCACCTTCAAAAAGCGCAAGGGCTGCACACCCAAGGAGTTCCGCGGCAACTTCTCGGGCACCCGCATTTTCATTTGAATAGCGGCTCAACGCGCTGTAGCGCGCACTTTGTGGTCCGCGGCTCTCGCTTCGTCCTGTCGATTATCGTTGGGCGACCGGGCAGCGCCGCGGACCACAAAGTCCGCGCTGTAGTGCGTTGAGCTTGTTCAACCGTGCGGACTCGCAACGCCCATGCTACGGGCTACTTGCGGCCCTCCGTGGTGCCCGGCCAGGTGTCGGTGCGGAAGGGCACGGCGGGCAAGCCTTCCTTGTTGTATAGGTTGCCGTTGGGGCTGTCGGCCCAGTCGTAGCGCACGGCTACGGGCGCGGGCACTTGCGCGCTCTGCACCACCACCTCGTTGCCTACCAACTTGGCCGTGGCCCAGTGAAACTGACGGTCGGCTCCGGCCACGGCGAAGCCTTGCAGCGGAGCCCCGCCCTTGGCTTGCAGGCCCGCGCCGGTTTGGGCGAATTTCAGGCGGATGGTGGGGCCCGCGACGGCCTGGCTGGCGTAGGTGGGGCCGCTGTACACCACCTGGTTATCGGCGTAGGCTGCGTGGCGGGCGGCCAGGGCCAGGCGGCGGCCCACTTCCTGCTTGTTGTGGGGGTGGATGTCGGCGGGGTTGCCGATGTCGATGGCGGTGGCCATGCCGGTGCGGGGCAGTTTTAGGGCCCCGGCCTGGGCTTCGCGCAGCTCCGCCCAGGCCGACTCGGTGGGCTGCGGCTGGGCGGGCTGGAAGTTGGCGAGTTGCACGAACAAAAACGGCAACTGGGGCCCCCAGTGGGCGCGCCAGTCGGCAATGAGCGCCGGGAACAGGGTGCGGTACTGGGCGGCGCGGCCGGCGTTGCTCTCGCCCTGGTACCAGATGACGCCCTTGAAAGCCATCGGTTCGAGTGGAGCAATCATGGCGTTGTAGAGGGCCGTGGGGGCGTTTTGGGCCCCACCGGCCACGGGCGGCTTGGGCACCAGGCCGGGGGCCACGCCCGGCTGGTACTGCCAGGGCCCCGCCAGGGCTAGCGTGCGGCCGGGCGTGGTGAGGCGCAGCGCTTCGGCGGGCCCCATCAGGCCGCCGCCGCTGCCCGTGTCCACCACGCGCACGGCCACCACGTTGCGGCCCGGGTGCACCAGGGCGGCGGGCACGCGGTAGGTGCGGGGCTGGTCGTAGCCGGTGGTGCCGCCCACCTTCACGCCGTTGAACCAGGTGCTGTCGGCGTCGTCGATGGGCCCCAGGGCCAGGGTTAGGTCGCGGCCGGCGTCGGCGGCGGTCAGCTCAATTTCCTTGCGGAACCACACCACGCCGTCGTAGTCGGCCAGGGCCGGGGCGCTTTCCCAGGCCCCGGGCACGGCCATGGTGGGCCAGGCGCGGGCGTCGAAATCGGGGCTGGCCCAGGTTTTGCCGCCGGGCAGGTAGCCCTGGTCGTGGGCGGCCAGGTTTTGAGAAAACGTGCGTTGCTGCTCTGCGAAGGCCTGCTGGTCGGCGGCGAGGTCGGTGGGGCGGCTGGCAAAGTCGGCCACCGTTTTGCCAAACTCGGGGAAGGCTTTTAAGCCCGCGGCGCTCACCCAGGCCTCGGCCGGGGTGCCGCCCCAGCTGCTCACCAGCAGGCCCATCGGCACCTGGTACTGCTGGTACAGGGCGCGCCCGAAGAAGTACGCCACCGCCGAAAACTGCGCCACCGTGGCCGGGCTGCACACCTGCCAGCCGCTGCCGGCGGCCTCGGCCTGGGGCCGGTAGGCCACTGCCTGGTTCACGGTGAACACGCGGATTTTGGGCCAGTTGGCGGCCGCAATTTCCTGGTCGGCGTTGTCGGTGGGCTGGTAGCCGCCCACGTTGCTGTCCTTCACCTTGAACTGCATGTTGGACTGCCCCGAGGCCAGCCACACGTCGCCCACCAGGATGTCCGTCAGCTCGATGCGGTTGCTGCCCTGCACCGCTAGGGCGTAGGGGCCCCCGGCGGGCGTGGCCGGCAGCGTGGCCTGCCAGCGGCCGCCCGCGCCGGGCGTGGCCGGGTAGGCCTTGCCCCGGAACGTGACGGTTACTTTTTCGCCCGGCGCGGCCCAGCCCCAGACCGGCACTGGCCGGTCGCGCTGCAATACCATGTGGCTGCCCACCAGCGCGGGCAGGCGCACGGCGGCGCGGGCGGCGGGCGCGGCCAGGCCCAGCAAAACGAAAGGAAGCAGGCGCAAACGGTGGGTGGGCATGGCGGGCGGGCTAGGGGCGAAGAGCGGGCACTAAGCCCGGGCGAAGATCGGCCAGGCAGGCAGAATAATACTGGTATTTTTTTGACCAAAACGCATAGCGGCCGGCCCCGCGCCGGGGCCCCGCCGGGGGCTTTTCGAATCGTGGTGAATACCTTGGGGCCCCATTCCTTCCCCTTTCCACGCCGCATGAAACACGCGCTTTTGCTGGCTGCCCTGCTGGCCGCCCCTGCCGCCGCCCGGGCTCAACAGGCTACGCCCCCGCCCGCCCGGGCGGCCCACAACCCCATTTTTCCCGGCTGGTACGCCGACCCCGAGGCGGCCATCTTCGGGAAGCAATACTGGATTTATCCCACTTTTTCGGCCCCCTACAACCAGCAGGTGTACCTCGATGCGTTTTCGTCGCCCGACCTGGTGCACTGGACCAAGCATCCGCACGTGCTCGACACGGCCCGCGTGAAATGGGCCCACCGCGCCATGTGGGCCCCCGCCATCGTGGAGAAGGGCGGGAAGTACTACCTGTTTTTTGGGGCCAACGACTACCACCCCGAGAAGCCCAACGAGCCGCCGGGGGGCATCGGCGTGGCCGTGGCCGACAACCCGGCCGGGCCCTTCAAAGACTACCTGGGCAAGCCGCTGGTGGGCACCGTGGAGCACGGGGCCCAGCCCATCGACCAGTTCGTGTTTAAGGACGCCGACGGGAAATACTACCTCATCTACGGCGGCTGGGGGCACTGCAACATTGCCCAGCTCAAGGCCGATTTCACGGGCTTCGTGCCCTTCGCCGACGGTACCACGTTCAAGTCCATCACGCCCCAGGGCTACGTGGAGGGCCCCGTGATGTTCCGCCGCCAGGGCAAGTACTACTTCATGTGGAGCGAAGGCGGCTGGACGGGCCCCGACTACTCGGTGGCCTACGCCGTGGGCGATTCGCCGTTCGGTCCGTTCCAGCGGGTGGGTAAAATCCTGGCCCAAGACCTCAAAGTGGGCACCGGGGCCGGCCACCACGCCGTCATCCAGGTGCCGGGAACCGACCGCTGGTACATTGCCTACCACCGCCACCCGCTCGGCGACGCCGACGGCAACCACCGCGAGGTATGCATCGACGAGATGCACTTCGACAAGGCCGGCCGCATCCTGCCCGTCAAAATCACCACCCAAGGCGTGGCCGCCCAGCCCCTGAAATAAGGCCGAACTGCCCGCCCCCTTTTGGTCACAACAGGGCCCCCGGCAGCATACGCAGCCGGGGGCCCTGTTGTGACCAAAAGGGGGCGGGCTAGGTAGTTGAGCGTAAAATAAGCAGACCGTCAAAAAGGTGGTTGTGCTGCGCCTGCCGAAGCACCTCTCCCGCGTCGTTGCTCCGATTGGAGCGCATCAAAAGGTGTGGGACAGTTGAAGTAAAAGATGCTGCGTCAATGCGTTACTTACTACGCCTGGCCGCCGAGGTAGCGGCGCACCTCCGCGGGCAGGTGGGGTAGGGCCAGCACGTCGGCCAGGCGGTCGGGGGCAATGGTGCGCGCGGTTAGTAATTGCCAGACGTCTTGAATGGTGATGGTGGTGGCCGCCGCTTCGAGCAGGGTGAATGCGTCGCCGGCCTGCACCGTGCCCGGCTTCTCAACCCGGAAATAAATGCCCGGGCGGGCGGCGCGGGCAAAGTGCGCGGCCATGCCCCCGTCGTCGAAGCGCACGTTGAGCTTGTAGCAGGGCTGCCGGGGCTGCACCGCCCGCAGCTGCGCCGTGCCCAGGCCAAAAACGTCGCCCACGCGCACCTGCGTTTCGAGCAGGCCCTCCGTGGTCAGGTTTTCACCGAACAGCCCGGGGCCCCAGTCCTGCCAGGCGGGCAGCAGCCCCCGCCACGCGGCGTAGTGGCTGGCATCGTAGGCGTACACGGCCTTGTCGGGGCCGCCGTGCACGCGCAGGTCGGCCTGCGCGTCGCCGGCTAGGTTGAACCCGGCCAGCGCCACCGGGCCAGCCACGGGCTGCTTGAAAATGGCGGTTCTGATTTCGCGGCCGTTCCAGTTAAGCAAGCGGGGCTGGCCAACGTTAATCGAGAGGAGTTGCATGGAATACAAATGCTTGTAAACGAATGAATTACTGCGCAATCAAGTGGCCGCTGGCAACCGGGCCGCGCCAACAGGGCAGCCAGCGGCCCGCCCTACCCCGCTGCCAACACGGTGGCTAAAAAGGCGCGAACGAAGCCGGCAATCTCGACCACGTGCGTTTCGAGAGCAAAGTGGCCGGTGGGCAGCAACTGCACTTGGGCCGCGGGGTTGTCGCGGCGGTAGGCCAGGGCCCCGGCGGGCAGAAAAAAAGCGTCGTTTTCGCCCCACACGGCCAGGGTAGGCGGGCGGTGGGCCCGGAAGTATTCCTGAAAGCGCGGGTACAGCGCCACGTTGGTGCGGTAGTCCAGGATGAGGTCGAGCTGCATCTCGTCGTAGCCGGGGCGTTGCAGGCCCCAGAAGTCCAGCGCCGGGGCTTCGGGCGCCACCTGCGCGGGGTCGAGCGTGCCGTGGCGGTACTGGTCCTGCACAGAATCCCAGGTGTACATGGCGCGCATCGCGGCGCGGTTTGCGGGCGTGGGTTGCTGCCAGTACGTGCGGGCCGAGTCCCATGCGGTACTCAGGCCTTCCTCGTAGGCATTGCCGTTCTGCGTGATGAGGGCCGTCACCCGCTCGGGGTGGGCCAGGGCCAGGCGCAGGCCCACCGGCGCGCCGTAGTCGAAAACGTAGAGCGCGTACTGCGCCAGCCCCAGCGCCTGCGTAAAGTGGTCGACCACCTCGGCCAAGTGGGCGAAGGTGTAGGCGAAGGCCGTGGCTGGCGGCGAGGTGGTAAAGCCAAAGCCCGGCAGGTCGGGCGCCAGCACGCGGTAGCGGTCGGCCAGCAGCGGTAGCAGCTGGCGGAACTGGTGCGACGAGGAGGGGAAGCCGTGTAGCAGCAGCAGCACGGGCGCATCGGCCGGGCCGGCTTCACGGTAAAATACGTCGAGGCCATCGACGGCAATGGTGCGGCAATAAACTGGGGGTTGCGTGTTCATCGGCAAGAAGGAAAAAAGGGGTGCAACAAAAAAGAATTAGGAATATCGGGTTTGAAATTAAATTGTGTACTAATCGGTACAAATTGGCGCAAAAAAAAGTCAGTGCAGCACCGCTAGCTGAAGATCAATGAGTTCGTGCAGCTGGGCATTGTCGGGGTACAGGCGGCGGGTAATGCTGAGGCCATTCCAGAGCGTGAGCAGGTGGCGGGCCAGCAGGCGGGCATCGGTGGGGTTGGTGAGCTGGCCGCTGGCCTGGGCTTGCTGAATGACGGTAAAGAACAGGCCCTCCAGCTGCAGCAGTAGCCGCCCGGACTCCTGCTGCAGGGCCGGGTCAAGCACCGACATTTCCACGACCGTGTTGCCCAGGTAGCAGCCCTTTTCGTGGGCATCCGGGGCGGCGGTGGCAATGCGCCGGAAGTAGTCCTTTACCTCCTCTAGGGGCTGCGCGCTGGCGGCTACCCGCTGCGCGAGCTGCTGGAAAGTAGCCTGGTGAAACTGATGCACCGTTTTGACAAACAGCTCTTTTTTACCACCTGGAAAGGCCAGGTAGAAGCTGCCCTTGCCGATGCCCATGGCCGCCAGCAGCTCCTCAGTAGATGCCGCAGCGTAGCCCAGCCGCCAAAAAACGCGCTGCGCCCGCTCAATCACGGCGTACTCATCAAACAGTTTGGGTCTTCCAGCCACGGCTCGCAACGGATTATTGTACTTGCTGGTACAATAGTAGGCAATATTATTTAATAACTTGCTAATAGCCTATCCGAATTGTCTCTACGTGCGGTACCACGACTGCATGCCGGGGTATTATGCGAGCAGTAGCCGGGGCTACCCTGCGCTTCTGATGCTTGCTAAAAATTCGGTAGGCCGACGCCTCACTACCTGAAAGAGGGCGCTGCTCAACACAAGTAATATATTGTAGCACAATGCGTAGCCCACTTCCTCCGCTGTGTGTTGGCCTTCGATGAGCAGTTCCATGGCGGCCGTGATGCGGCGCAGCTTCAGCCCCAGGCTGCTACCGAGTCGTGCATCATCTCGACCGGCATGTTCGTGAGCTATCTGCTTGAGCCTAAGTTCGGGGTGGTTGACATCACCAAAAGCGAAATGCAAGCGCTGGGCAGCCTTGACACCGCCGTTACGCTGACCACGCCGGACAATGTTGGCCTGCTGACCGCCGAAACCATGTTTGCTGAAACTACCATCAAGAACGAGGTGGTGCTTCTGGGCGGCGATGCCGTGACCTACGGCGAGGTAGCCGACAAGTTGGCCGCGGCACTCCACCGCCCGTTCGGCCGCTTGGAATGGACCGTGCCCTTGCTGATGGAAGATCTGGTGCGAGACCCGCAGAATATGATGCGTAAGTACCGCGCCGCTTTTGCCCAAGGGCGTGGGGTGGCCTGGCCCAAAGACGGGACGTTCAACCAGCGCCACGCCCTGCTGGTCACCGATGTGGCCGCGTGGATGGACGCCAACCTCGGCCTTGGCTAAAAGGGTAGCCCAAAGGGCAACCAGAGCGCTTGGAGCGTATCGAAAAAGTGTGGGGCAACGACGCGGGAGGGATGCTTCGGTAGGCGTAGCGCAACCGCCTTTTTGAGCGTTTGCATTAAACCATTCATGAATTAACTATTTGGTGATCAGCACGTGCTGGCTCAGGGCGGGCTGGCCTGCGGGGCGCACCACCAACTGGTACACGCCGGGGGCCACACCGGCCAGCGGCACCTGGAACTGGTTGGCGCCGGCGGCAAGCCGCGGGTGCAGCGTGACCACGCGCTGGCCTAGGGCGTTCAGCAGCTCCACCGTTACGGCTTGGGCCGTGGCCAGGCGCAGGCTGGCGGTGAGGGTGTAGCCGCTGGCCGGGTTGGGGAAGGCGGTGAGGCCGGCCGCCGTGGCCGCCGCGCCGCTGCGGGCCGCCAAAGGTGATTGGGTGGCCCAGTCGGCCAGCCTGTCCTTGGCAATGATGTCGTTGTCATTATACAAGCTGGTGAGGAAGGCCACGGGCTGGGTGCGGATGTAGCTGCCCTGCCAGGCGCAAAACCACGACCACCACGTGGCATAGCCCCGCGCCTGGGCGGGATTCACCAGGCTCTCGCTCTCGGTGAGGGCAATGAGCTTGGTGGGGGCCAGGGCCCGCATGGCGGTCCAGTTGCCCGAGATGTTCACGTTGGGGTCGGGCGTCGCGGACGATTGGTAGATGTCGTCGCCGGCCACGTCCACGTAGGCGTCGCCCGGGTACCAGGCCGCGTCAGGCGTAGCGTTGGCCGAGTACACCCAAATTAGGTTGTGCAGCTGGTGGCGCACCGTGAGGCGGGTGTAGAGCAGCTGCCAGAGCTTCTTGAAATTGTCGGGGCCCTGGTTGCCCCACCAGAAAAACGTACCCGGGGTTTCGTGCAGCGGCCGCCACAGCACGGGCACACCAGCCACCTGAAACTTCTTGAGCTGCACGGCAATCAGGTCGATGTCGGCCAGCAGCAAGTGGTACTTCGTACCGGCCGTGTCGGCCAGCGCGGCGGCGAAGTTGAAGTTTGTGTTGGTGGTGTAAAAAGCACCGTCCGGGCTGCTGGTCGGGTTGGCGGTCGTCACGTTGTCGGCGGGGGCGCGCCAGTGCCAGATCAGGGCGGTGATGCCGCGGCCGTTGCCGCTGCGGCTCCAGCCCAGGTAGCGCTCGGTGGTGCCGCTGGGCGTGCCATACTTGGCCACCGGCGCGGCCGAGTAGTCGAATATGTCCATGCTCACGATGGCCGGCTCCTTGCCGGTAGTGGCCAGCACATAGCTCACTTCCGAGTTGGCGCGGCCGTAGTTATCGTCCTGCTGGCCCGACAGGATTTTGTTGCCGTACAAATCGACCAGGTAGCCGTGCAGCGCTTTGGCAGCGGGCGTGGCCAGCGGGTCGGAGAGTTGCTTGGCCGGCTTGGGCGGGGGGGCCACCGAGGCGGCCGTCAGCTGCACGTAGTCCACGCCATAGTAGCCGTAGTTGCCGCCGATGGTGACGGTGGTCAGGCCCGCGGGCAGCAGGACGGTACCGGCGTCGGCGGCGGCAAAATCGGCCCCGGCGGTGGTGCTGGCAAACGAAACGGTCGACTTGGACCCGTTCACGTCCAGGTTGGCCACCTTCGGGCCGTAGGGCGACGTGTAGCCCACCGCCAGCTTATAGAGGCCCGCAGTGGGGTTGTCGAAGGTGATGGCCACGTTCTTAGCGTCGTTGTTGTCGAAGCCCGTGACGAAGCCCGCGCCGGAAAACCCGGTGGGCGTGGTGGCCACCGTCACGCCGCTCAGCACGCCGGCCTCGGCCTCGGCGCGGCCGTTGGTGAGGGGCACCACGGTGGTTTGGGCCCAGCCGGCTAGGGGGGCCAGCACGGCCCCGGCCAACGCCAGGCCGCGGCCCCAGCGGCCCAGCGAGTCGAGTAGAGAAGAATGCATAAAAGCGGGTAAAAAAGTGAAAAGGAAGGAGAAGTAAGCAGCTAAAAAGCAGGCGTTTTGGCGGCCGCAAGCAGCAGCTACAGAAATCGTTTGCGGTGTTTGTAAAAGTAGGTTAATCAACTACTTGACTTTAATACTAATCCGGCAATTGCTTGCACTTAACCTGCCATTGCTGGCGGGCCTTGGCGGGGTAGGGGCCCTGGGCCCGGCGGCCCCCTGGCCGGAGCGGGGCCCCCGGGCTCCTGGCGGCCCGGGGCCCTACCTTCGGGAACCGGTGGCCGCCAGGGCCCTGGGGGCCCCACGCATGCCTACTCACCTCCGCTTTTTTCTTCGCAAACCGTTGCTGCTGGTCTTGTTGGCCGCGGCTGCGCCCGCCGTGCCGGGGCACGCCCAGGCCCAGGGCCCCCCGCCCGAAGCGCCCGCTATGGCCAGCTACCGCGGCCAGTCGTTTCCGCAGCGGCGCACGCCCATCGAGGCGCTGCCCCTGGGCGGGCAGGCCGAAATTCTGCGCCTGGAAACGCTCCTCTCCCAAGCCTACGGGGCCCTAACGGCCAGCCCCACCGCCGCCGTGTTCCCACCCATCCTGGCCGAAGCCGTGGCCCAGGCTGCCGAGCAGGCCGCCGCCGTCGAGCCCACCTGGAACCAGGATGCCTACCGCCGCGAGGCCGCCTTCTACGCCGCCGAAGAGGCGCGCCGCCACCCCGCCGGGGCCCCGCGCCCGGCTCCGGCCGCCCCAAAAAGAACGGGCGGCCGGCCATAAGCCAGCCGCCCGTTTGGCGTCGTTCG
Organism: Hymenobacter nivis; assembly: GCF_006439025.1. Taxonomy (GTDB): domain Bacteria; phylum Bacteroidota; class Bacteroidia; order Cytophagales; family Hymenobacteraceae; genus Hymenobacter; species Hymenobacter nivis_A. Next base: position 208,712 of record NZ_RCYZ01000003.1, on the reverse strand, counting down.
CCCCGGTGCGGGGCGCGCAAAAGCTGTGCTACGGCGCTTGGCTGGTCAGCGTAAACTCATCAAAGTCAGCCACGGCCGTGGCGGGGCCCTGCGCCAGCACACCCACCCGAATGCCGCGGTCCCAGGGCGGAAGGTAGGCGCCGCTGGTGGCGGTGCCGGTGGTCAGGGGGGCCCAGGTACGGCCTTCGTCGGTGCTGTAGGCGAAGGTAAACTGGGTGTTGCGGCGGGCCTGCAGGCGCAGGCGCAGGGGCCCCGCGCCGGCGGGTAGGGCGGTTTCCACCAGCACTTCTTCCTGGCCCTTGGCGCGGCGCACCAGGCGCAGGCGGCCGTCGCCGGCCAGCAGGGCCAGGGCGTTGTCGGGGTCGCCGAGGGCGGCCAGGCCGGCGGCGGTGCCGGCGGGCAGGGCCCCCGGGTGTAGCAGCGTGGCGGTGGCATCGTAGTCGGCCACGTACACGGTGTGGCCCAGGGCCGCGCCGCCGTGGTCGGGCCGCGCGCTGAGGTGCAGTTGGCCATCGCGCACGGCCGCCGTGGGCTGGTACTCCACCGGCCACTGCCAGGCCAGGCCCAGCGCGGTGCCGTCGAAGCCATCGCGCACGGCCGGCGCGGGCCGCGCCGGGGCCCCCGTGGCCACCCCGCCGCCGGCAAACACCGGCCAGCCGCTGGGGCCCCAAGTAAATTCGCTGAGCACGCCCTGGCGGCCCACCATTTGGCTGCCGGCCACGGCGGCGTAGGCGTGGTGCAGCAGGTACCAGCGGCCGTTGCGCTCCACGGCGGTGCCGTGGCCGGGGCACCTCCAGGCCGCGTTTTGGGTGAGGATGGGGTTGCGGGCGTACTTCTCCCAGGGCCCCAGCAGGGTGCGGGCGCGGGCCACGCCGGTGGCGTAGGTGCAGCCGCCCCCGCAGCAGCCGTTGGCCGCGTAAAAGGCATAGAAGTAGCCGCCGTGGCGCACCATGCTCACGCCCTCCACGAGGTTGCCTTCCCAGGGCGCGGTGTTGCGGAAAAGCTCGGTTTTGGTGCCCGTGAGGGCGGTGCGGGCCGCGTTCATCGGCTGCGCCCAGATGGGCGTGGGCTTGTTCGCGCTGTTGCCGTCCTCCTTCCAAATAAGGTAGGGCTGGCCCTTCTCGTCGCGCATCGGGAAGGCGTCAATCGAGCCGTCGGGCTGGCCCACCAGCGGGCCGTGGTCGCGGTAGGGGCCCTCGGGGCGGTCGGCGCTGGCCACGCCCACGGCCAGGTTGCCGCCGCGCTTGTGCGCCGTGTAAAAGATGTAGGTTTTGCCGCCGTCCTGGCTGATTTCGGGGGCCCAGAAGTAGTAGTCGGCCCAGGCCGGGCGCTCGCCGCCAAACACGCTGCCCGCCAGCGTCCAGTCCGTCAGGTTGGTCGATTTCAGCAGCGGAAACACGGGGCCCCAGTTCGACGACGTGGCCGTGGCCCAGTAAGTATTCCCAATTTTCACCACCGATGGGTCGGGGAAATCGCCCGGCAGCACGGGGTTGGCCAGGGCAATGGCCGCGGAGGCAGTGGTGGCGGGGGCGGCAGCAGGGCTCAGGCGCTGGCCCTGGGCTCCGGGCCGGGCGGCGCCCAACAGCCCCAGCCCCAACACGCAGCGGTAAAAAGTCGTAGTTCTCATGCGCCGAAAGTAATGAACCGGGGCCCTAAGCCACCCGCCAGGGCCCCAGCAAGCGGCGCGGCCGCCGCTGGCAAGGCCAGCCGTTCGCCCAAGCGCGGGCCCGCGGGGTTAGCCGATTTTACCGGGCAAATTACTGCCTGAAAGCTTCATGAAACGCACGTTAAATGGACTCTTTTTATGGGTAAATGTGCTAACGTTTTTGTTGACATAATGACTTGGATACAAGCGTATTATAATAAAAATGAGATCAAATTTAATGCAAACGTTTGTTCTAATTAATAAAATTTCCCATCTTTAGGCTTGTCTAGCAATTATTTCCCCACCCTTTCATCCCCTCCCGCCATGCCCATTGCCGCCATCGCCGCCGATTTCCACCGCCGTTTTGGCCACGAGCCCCTGCTGGTGCGGGCCCCTGGCCGCATCAACCTCATCGGGGAGCACACCGACTACAACGACGGCCTAGTGCTGCCCGCCGCCATCAACAAGGAGATTTTCTTCGCGGTGGGCCTGAACGGCAGCGATACGGTGCGGCTGGTGTCGTTCGACAAGGCCGATGCTTACGACGTGGCGGTGGCCGACGTGGCGCCCAGCAAGCACTTGTGGGCCAATTACTTGTTGGGCGTAGTGGCCCAGTTCCAGAAGCACGGCGTGGCGGTGCCGGGCTTCGATTGCGTATTCGGCGGCAACGTACCGATGGGGGCGGGCATGTCATCGTCGGCTGCCATCGAGTGCGGGCTGGCGTTTGCCCTCAACGAGCTGCTGCACACGGGCTTCGACCGCATGACGCTGGCCAAGATGGGCCAGCAGGCCGAGCACACCTACGCCGGCGTGATGAGCGGCCTCATGGACCAGTTTGCCAGCCTGCACGGCCGCGCCGGCCACGTGGTGCGCCTCGACTGCCGCTCGTTCGACTATGAGTACTTCCCCTTCGCCGCCGACCAGTACCACCTCGTGCTGTGCAACTCGGGCGTGAAGCACTCGCTGGCCAGCTCCGAGTACAACAAGCGCCGCCAGGAATGCACCCAGGGCGTGGCCGTACTCCAAAAAACGCACCCCGAAATTAAGAGCCTGCGCGACGCCACCCTGGCCCAAGTGGAGGCCGCGCACGACGCCATGGGCGACGTGGTGTACCGCCGTTGCCGCTACGTGGTGCAGGAAAACCAGCGCGTGCAGGAAGCCTGCGACGCCTTGAAGGCCAACGACATGGCCGCCGTGGGCCAAGCCATGTTCGGCTCGCACGCCGGCCTGCGCGACGACTACCAGGTGAGCTGCCCGGAGCTGGACGCGCTGGTGGAAATGGCCCGCCCGCTGCCCGGCGTGCTGGGGGCCCGCATGATGGGCGGCGGCTTCGGTGGCTGCACCATCAACCTGGTGGCCGTGGCCGAGGTCGACGCGTTTGTGGCCGCGATGGAAAAGGCGTTTGAGCTGCGCTACCACGATAAGCTCGAGACCTACCACACGGTCATCGTGGGCGGCGTGAGCGAGCTGCGCGACGCCACCGTGGCCGCCTAAATCCATCCCTTTTCCTCCCTTTTGCGTTTCCCGCCCATGTCCGATTCCGCCTTCGACCCCACCCACCAATCGCACCGCCGCTACAACCCGCTCACCGGGGACTGGCTGCTGGTGTCGCCCCACCGCGCCCTGCGCCCCTGGCAGGGCCAGCAGGAAAAAACGCCCCCCGACAACCGCCCCGCCTACGATCCCACCTGCTACCTGTGCCCCGGCAACGTGCGCGCCAACGGCGCCCACAACCCGCCGTACACCGGCACGTTCCGGTTCGACAACGACTTTGCGGCCTTGCAGCCCGACGGGCCCGCGGGCGGCATCAACATTGACAACCTGCTGATTGCGGAGGCCGAAACCGGCGTGGGCCGCGTCATCTGCTTCTCGCCGCGGCACGACTTGACCTTGCCCGAAATGACCCCGGAGGCCATCCGCGGGGTGGTGGACGTGTGGGTGGACGAGTACCAGACCCTGGGGGCCCGGCCGGACATCAACTACGTGCAGATTTTCGAGAACAAGGGCTTCATCATGGGCTGCTCGAACCCGCACCCGCACGGCCAAATCTGGGCCCAGCACACCGTGCCGGTTGACCCCGCCAAGGAAACCGTGCAGCAGGCCAAGTACTTCGAGGAGCACGGCCGCACGCTGCTCACCGACTACCTGGCCACCGAGCTGCGCGAAAAGCAGCGCGTCGTCATCGAAAACGATACGTGGGTGGTGCTGGTGCCGTTCTGGGCCACCTGGCCCTTCGAAACGCTGCTGCTGCCGCGCCGCGCCGTGGCCTCGCTGGAGCTGCTGAACGACGCCGAGAAGAACGACTTGGCCGACATCCTGCGCCGCCTCACCATTCGCTACGACAACCTATTCGAGCTGTCGTTCCCGTACTCGGCCGGCTGGCACCAGCGCCCCACCGACGGCCAGGAGCACCCCGAGTGGCACCTGCACATGCACTTCTACCCGCCGCTGCTGCGCTCGGCCACGGTGCGCAAGTTCATGGTGGGCTATGAGATGCTGGCCAACCCCCAGCGCGACGTGACGGCCGAGTGGGCCGCCGAACGTCTGCGCTCATTACCCGAAGTCCACTACAAGCAAACGGCGGCCGCTACCGCCGCGCCCGTGGCCGACGAAGTGGCTCCGCCCGAAGCGCCCGCCAAGTAGGGCCCCACGGGTTGCAACAACCGACAAAAGCCCCGCCAATCATCGATTGGCGGGGCTTTTGTCGGTTGGGGGCCGGGCGGGCTACTGGCCCGAGGGCACGGCCAGTACTTGGTCGGCGGGCACGGGCTGGCCGAAGTCGGGCGTGCCGTCGGGGCGCCACGTGAAGCGCTGCATCCGCGGGGTGCGCTTGGGGCCGCAGCCCTGGTCGGGCGCGCTGTTGGCATGGTAAAGGAACCAGTTCTCCTTGCCGTCGGGCGAGGTGAAAAAGGAGTTGTGGCCCGGCGCGTACACCTTGTTTTCGGGCGACTGCTGGAACACGGGCGTGGGAGTTTTCGTCCACGACGCGGGGTTGCGCAAGTCGCTGTTCGCGTTGGCAGTAAGCATGCCGAGTACGTAAAAATCCGTCCAGCAGCCGCTGGCCGAGTACACCAAAAACAGCTTGTTGCCGTGCCTAATCACTTCGGGGCCCTCGTTCACGGCCACGTGGGCCGGGTCGTTGGCGCCGTGCAGGTCGCCGTTGCGCTCCCAGGGGTAGGTGGGGGTGGAGATGCGCACCCGCGGGCCGGCCAGCGTCCAGGGGTTTTTCATTGGGGCCAGGTAAATGTCCTGGCGGCCGTTCACGCGCCCGTCCCAGCCCGACCAGACGAGGTACAACCGCCCATTGTTGATGAACACCGAGCCGTCGATGGCCCACATGTCGGCGGCCGGGTCGGCCAGCTTGCCGCGGTCGGTCCAGGTGCCCAGCAGCGGGTCGGGCGAGGCGTTTTCGAGCACCCAGAGGCGGTGCGAGGGGTTATCGCCGGCGTCGGCGGCGTAGTAGAGGTACCACTTGCCGCGCAGGAAGTGCAGCTCGGGGGCCCAAATGTGCTGGCTGTTGGGCCCCGTGGCGGGCGGCGTCCACACCACGCGGTGCTCGGCGTGCTTAAGGTCAGCCAGGTTCTTGGTTTTCCAGAGCGTGAGGTTGTCGCCGGTCGTGTTGGTGTAGTAGTAGTAGCCGTCGTGGTAGATGCTCCACGGGTCGGCCCCCACCGGCAGCAGCGGGTTGGTGAACGTGGCCGCCGGCGGGGCCCCCGTGGCCGGCACCAGGGGCCCGGGGCCCCGCGGCTGCCGGGTGCAGGCGGGCAGGAGCGCCAGCGCCAGCAGTAGTGCGCCCAAAAGCCGCGTCATTCCTCGAAAAGTGCGCATCGCAAAGCCGTAGTAAAGTGAGGGGTAGGGCCCCGGGGCCCTACTTGCCGTTGGTTTTCTTGATCAGGTCCGCCTCGTCCTGGTGGTAGGGGGTGCCGTCTTTGCGGAACACCTCGTGGAACCACTCGGTGGGCTCCGAGCCGTCGGCAATCGGCACGTCCCACTGGTACTTGGTGTTTGTTTTGCCGTCCACCAATCCCCAGTTGATGGCGGCCACGTTGTACTTCTTCAGCAGGGGCATGATGTTGACGAAGCGCGAGTTGCGGGGCCGGGCCATGTACTCGGTGCAGAGTAGCGGGCGGCCGTGGGTGGCGAGCAGCGAAATGATGCGCTCGTGCAGCGGCACCTCGTCGTAGCAGTGGTAGGTGATGACGTCGGAGTGCAGGGCCTGGTACGTGTTCAGGGGCCCGTAGGCGGGTTCCCAGTTCCAGAGGCCGGCGCTCAGGGGCTGGTCGGGGCGCACCGCGGTGGCCCAGGCAAACACGTTGCGCAGCAGCGGCAGCGAGGCCAGGCCCTTGCCGTTGTTGCCCGGCTCGTTGTACAAGTCCCAGAGCAAGATGCGCTTGTCGTGGGCGAAGCTCGTGAGCACGTCCGTCACGTAGGGCCGCAGCTGCGCGAAGGTGGCCGAGTCGCGCGAGGCCGGGTCGCCGGGGTCCTGGGCCCAGCCCGAGTTGTGAACGCCGGGCTTGGGCGCCGGCTGGGGCCCCGCCTTGGGGTCCTTGTTCCAGCAATCGTCGAAAAACACCAAAATGGTGCTGATGTGGTGCTTGTCGGCAATGGCCAGGTAGTCGCCCACGCGCTTTTTGAAGCCCGCCGGGTCTTCCTTCCACGCCAGGCTGTGCAAAAACACGCGCATCGTGTTGAAGCCGATGCCCTCGGCCCAGCCCAGCTCCTTGTCGATGGTTTGCGGGTCGAAGGTGGCGGCTTGCCACATTTCAAGCTGGTTGATGGCCGTGCTGGGCGTGAAGTTGGCGCCCGACATCCACGGGCGGGCGGCGTACCAGGCGTTGGCCTTGGCGGTGGTCCAGCGGGGGGCCTGGGCGGCGGCCGTGGCCGCGGCGGCGCCCTTGGTTTTGGTTTTAACCTTTTGGGCGTGGGCCCCGGGGGCCCCCAGCAGCGCCACGAGCAAAAGCAGGAACGAGAATTTCTTCATGCGGGAAAAAGGGAAAAGGAATTGGAAAGCAGGTAGACATGGAATAGTTATTCGCCCGAAGGCACGGCCTGGGGCGTGGCCAACGCGGCCGGGGCCCCAAAGTCGGGGGTGCCGTCGGGGTGCCAGCCGAAGCGCTGGGCCCGGGTGCTGCGCCCCTCGCACTTGCCATCGGCGGCGGCCTTGGCGTGGTAGATGAGCCAGTTTTCGCGCCCGTCGGGCGAGGTGGTGAAGGCGTTGTGGCCGGTGCCCCACACGCCGTTTTCGGCCGAGGGACGGAAGACCGGCTCCGGCGCTTTCGCCCACGAATCGGCCCGCAGCGGGTCGGCCCCGGGGCGGGCCGTGAGCAGGCCCAGGCAGTAGTTATCGTCCCAGCAGGCGCTGGCCGAGTACACGATAAAAAGCTGCCCTTGCTTACCCGCCAGAAACTCGGGGCCCTCCAGAATCTGGCGGCCGCCGCCTTTTTCCCAGGCGTGGGTGGGCCGGGCGATGATGGTTTCGCGGGCTGCGTCCAGCGTCCAGGCATTGGTCATCGGGGCAATGGCCAGCACGCTTTGGGCCCCCACGTAGGCCGAATACAGGAAGTAGCGCCGGCCGCCGTGCGCAAACACCGAGCCGTCGAGGCCCGGGTAGCGGGTGTTCACCCGGCCCTTGTCGGCCCAGGTGCCAGCGGTAGGGTCGGGGCTGGCGTTTTCCAGCACAAACACGTAGCGCGTCTGGTCGCCGGCGTTGGCCCGGTCGGAAGCCGTGTAGTAGAGGTACCACTTGCCGCCGAGGAAGTGCAGCTCGGGGGCCCAGATTTGGGTGGAGTGGGGCCCCGCGGCGGGCGGCGTCCACACCACCGTGCCGAGGGCATCCTTCAGGCCCTCAAGGGTTTTTGACTTCCAGAGGGTGATGTTTTTGCCCGTCGTGTGGGTGTGGTAGTAGTAGCCGCCGTGGCGCACCACCCACGGGTCGGGCCCGTCGGCCTGCAAGGGGTTGGTGAAGGTGCGGCCGGCCGCGGGGCCCTGGGCTTGGGCGGCCGGCCGGGCCCCGAGCAGCGCCAGCAAAAGCAACAGTTGGCAACGCATGGGCAGGAGGGCGGAGGCAAAGGCGTGGGGGGCGCCGGGTGGGAGGGGGCGGGCAGGGGCCCCGCCCGCCGCCGGGGTAGCCGCCGGGCAGGAGGGGGCGCGGACCCCGGGAAGCGCCCCGGCGCCCGCGCAAGCAAACGTTCGCCACGAACCACCCCAAAGGAGCAAAAAATGCTATTCCGGGCCGGGCCGAAACCACCGTGGCGTCACCGCCCGCAAGGTATAGGTTATTTTGCGATTCGTGCAAACGTTTGCACCTATATTTGGAAAATGCCACCTTTGGCTGGCCCCTGTGAGCCAGGCGCTACCGCCGCCCACTGCCCGTTTTGGCCCGTTTCCCTTTTCCTGCCCGCCCCATGCCCGTTCCCGATTCCCGCCGCACCTTTTTGCGCCTGGCCGCCGCGGCCGGCGGCCTGCTGGCCCTGCTGCCCGGCCGCAACGCCCGCGCCGCCGCCCGCACCTACACCAACCCCGTGGTGCCGCGCAACTTCCCCGATCCGGCCGTGCTGCTGCACCAGGGCACGTACTACGCCTTTGGCACCACCGGGCAGGGGCGCACGGCCGACGGGCGCATCTTCAGCGTGTTGGTTTCCAAGGATTTGGTGAAATGGCGCGACGCGGGCGGGGCCCTGGTGCCGCCGCCCGGCAGCGCGGGGCTCGACTTTTGGGCCCCCGAGGTGGTGCTGCACGAAGGCACGTTTTACATGTACTACTCGCGGGGCGGCGGGGCCATTGCGGCCACCCAGGGGCACCGCTTGCACGTAGCAACCAGCCAGTTGCCCCAGGGGCCCTACACCGAAGTGGCGGCGCTCGACGTGCCGGAAAGTAAGTTCACCATCGACGCGCACCCGTTCCGCGACGACGACGGGCAGTGGTACTTGTTCTACGCCCGCGATTTCATTGATTCGGACGGCGGTTACTTCCCCGGCACCGGCCTGGCCGTGGACCGCCTGGCCACCATGACCCGCCTGGCCCAGCAGCCGCGTACCGTGCTGCGCGCCCGCCACCCCTGGACGATTTTTGAGGCCAACCGCCGGATGCCGCTCTATGATAACCAAGTGTTTGCGCAGTGGCACACGCTGGAGGGGCCTTTCGTGCGCCGCCACGGCGGCAAATACTACTGCTTTTACAGCGGGGCCAACTTCCTGACCGACCGCTACGGCGTCGATTTTTGCGTGGCCGACACCGTCCTGGGGCCCTACTCGGAGGCCGGCGGCGGGGCCGGGGCGCGGGTGCTGCACGCGGTGCCGGGCCACGTGCGGGGCCCCGGCCACCACTCGCACACCCTGGGCCCCGACGGCCGCACCGAGTACCTGGTGTACCACGCCTGGAATCCGCAAATGACGGAGCGCCAGCTCTGTATCGATAAGCTGGCCTGGACGAACGAAGGGCCCCGCTGCCTGGGGCCCACCTACGCGCCGCAGCCGCTGCCGGGCTAGGCGCGGGGCCCCGGTGGGGTGCCGGTGGTGCCCCGCGGGATTGCACAGATTTTGCGTGGATATTTGCGCTGCGGTTTTCTCTGCTTCCTTTCTAACCCCCCCCGCCCGTTGGCTTCCAAGCGCGCTTCCATCACCGACATGGCCACGGCCCTGGGCGTGTCGGTGTCCACCATTTCGCGGGCCCTGAGCAACCACCCCAGCATCAGCGACGCCACCAAAAAGCGCGTCACCAAGCTGGCCAAGGAGCTGAATTACCACCCCAACCACATGGCCGCGGGCCTGCGCAAGGGCCGCAGCAACATGCTGGGCGTGCTGGTGCCGCACATCGACGGCCACTTCTTTACGATGGTGGTGAAGGGCATCGAAACGGTGGCCACCAAGGCGGGCTTCAACATCCTCATCTGCCAGTCGAACGAAGACGTGGCCCACGAGCGCAAGAACATCGAAACCCTCATCAACGCCCAGGTGGAGGGCATTCTGGTCTCGCTGGCCCGCACCACGCGCGACTTCAAGCACTTCGACAAGGCTGCTAAGCGCGACCTGCCGCTGGTGTTTTTCGACCGCATTCTGGAGGGGCGCGACGTGAACGCCGTGGTGCTCGACGACCGCGAAGGGGCCTACCAGAGCACGCGGCACCTGCTGGCCCAGGGCTGCCGGCGCATTGCCCACTTCGCGGGGCCCCAGCACCTGAACATCTACAAAAACCGCCGCCAGGGCTACCTCGATGCCCTGCGCGAGTACGACGTGCCCTTCGACGAGGCCCTGGTTTTTACCAGCGACATGCGTCTGGAGGACGGCAGCCAGGGCATGGAGCAGCTGCTGAAGCTGCCGGTGCGGCCCGACGCTGTGTTTTCGGCCAGCGATGTTTCGGCCGTGGGGGCCCTGCAGGTGCTGAAAAAGCGCGGCCTGCGCGTGCCCCAGGACGTGGCCCTGGCGGGCTTCAGCAACGAGCTGTTTTCGTCGTTCACCGAGCCCATGCTCACCACCGTGGACCAGCGCTGCGAGCAAATGGGCCAGGCCGCCGCCCGCCTGCTGCTCGAAATTCTGGGCGAAAAGCGCCAGAACGTGTCGCCGCGCCGGGTGCTGCTTCAGCCCGATTTGCTGGTGCGCGCCTCGTCGCTGCGGGGCTAGTGGGGCCCCCCGCCAAAGCCCCGGCGCCAACCCTGGCCCCGCCGGCCGCGTTCGAAGGCGTGGACGTGTGCACGAACGACGGATGAGATTAGGCTTGCTTTTGCCCGGGGTGCTATGGCTTGCGGGAGGCGCTGCGCAGGCCCAGGCCCCCGCCGCCGCCGATTCGGTGCGCCGCCCCACCCAGGACCTGGGCGACCTGGTGCGGCGGGTGCTGCCGCCCCGGCCCGCCCGCCCGGCCCCCGATTCGGGGCGCGTGCGGCCCCCGCGGGCGGTGGCGGTGGTGGTGCTGCCGGCCGTGGGCTACACCCTGGAGGCGCGGCTGCTGGCCTCGGTCACGGCCAGCATCACGTTTCGGCGGCCGGGGGCCAACGTGTCGGTGTTCTCCAACACGCTCACCTACACCCAGAACCGGCAGCTGGTGCTGTCGGTGAACGGGGCCGTGTGGCGGCCCGCCAACCGCAGCCTGTGGCTGAGCGACCACCGCCTGCTTCACTACCCGCAGCTCACCTACGGCTTGGGCAGCGCTACGCGCACCGCCGGGGCCGTGGCCATGGACTACAACCTGCTGCGCCTGCACCAGAGCTACTACCACCGCGTGGGGCCCGCCGGGGCCCTCTACGCCGGGGTGGGCTACTTCCTCGACCAGCGCTGGAACATCACGAGCCAGGGCCCCGACGGGCAGCCGCTGGCCGAAATTGCGGGCTACCGCCGCGGCGTGGCCGGGCGCTCCACCTCGTCGGGCGTGGTGGCGTCGGTGCTGCGCGACACCCGCGCCAACCCGCTGCGCCCGGCCGCCGGCGAGTCGTACCTGATTGTGGTAGCGCGCGCCAACCTGCGCGCCCTGGCCTCGGATGCCTCCTACGGCGGGGTGCAGTTTGACACCCGGCGCTACCTGCCGGCCGGCCGGCCGGGCAACGTGCTGGCCTTCTGGCTCTACGGCGAGTTCGTGGCCTCGTCGGCGCCCTACCTCGACCTGCCCGCCACCGGCTGGGACACGCACAGCGTGACCGGGCGCGGCTACATCCAGGGGCGCTTCCGGGGCCCCGGCCTGCTCTACGGCGAGGCCGAGTACCGTTTCAACCTCACCCGCTCGCGGGTGCTGGGCGGCGCGGTGTTTGCCAACGCCCAAACGGTGCGGGCCCCCGCCACGGGCTTCCAGCGGGTGGCCCCGGCCGGCGGCGCGGGCCTGCGCCTGTGCCTGAGCAAGAAGGTGGGCACCTTCCTGGCCGTCGATTACGCCGTGGGCGTGCAGGGCTCGCGGGGCGTGTTTTTCAACTTGGGCGAAGTGTTTTAGCGGGGCCCCGGCACCCGGACGCCGGGGCCCCTGCAACCTTTTAGCCCCCAGCGGGCTCGTGGTAGCACCACGCCTTTCCGCCCGTGCTTATGCAATCACTATTTACCCTCGCGCTCGGCGCCGCCCTGCTGGCTGGCGTCGCCCCGGCCTCGGCCCAAACCACCTACCGCCTCGGCCTGCGCGGCGGCCTCAATAGGGCCCTGAGCACGACGGACCCGGCCAGCAACCAGTCCAATCTGCCGGCCGGCGAACTGCAAAACGACAAGTCGGCCCTGCTGGCCTGGCAAGCCGGCGTGGCCTTCGAGGCCCGCTTCGGGAAGCTGGCGTTTCAGCCGGCGCTGCTGTTCTCGCAAAAAGGCAACGAGTTCAGCACCGGCCGCTACACGGGTGGCGTATTCGGGGCCACTGCCCGCATAGCGACCGGCACTACCCGCACCAATTGGCTGGAGCTGCCGCTGAACGTGGTATACACCCTGCACGGCGACCACGGCCTGCAACTCTTCGCGGGGCCCTACGTGGCGCTGGCCGTGGGCGGCCGCCAAACCGGCACGTACAGGGACTACTTAGGCCCGGCCATCGACACGTGGCCGGTTGACTTTGACAACCGGGTAGCTTACGGCACTGGCACCTGCAACCGGCGCCTCGATGCAGGTGTGAACTTTGGAGTGGGCTACCGCCAGGGGCCCCTGCAAGTGCAGCTGGGCTACGGCCTGGGCCTGCGCAACTTGTACCAAGCGCCGCCGCTGCTGTTCGCGCCCAGCAGCACGAGCTACGACCCTGGCCGCGGCTTTGCTGACGAAAAGGCGTACAGCCGCGTGGCGCAGCTCACGGGCACGTACTTCTTCAGCCTGTAGGCCGGCGTGGCCGTTTTTAGGGCCCCGGGCCAGAAATAGGAGCATCGGTGGGGGGGCGTTTACCGTAGGGAAAGGCAACCGCGGGCCGGTTACGCCGCGGGCCATTGCCTGCGCAACCGCCCGCCTTGCCCCATGACCAAGCCAGATTATTCGGAGCGCGACAGTAACATCAAGCTGCTCACCTACACCATTCTGCGCCGCCGCGAAGGCGTGCCGAACGACCTTTTTCACTACTACTGGAGCGATGCCCACGGGCCCCTGTGCGCCCGGCTGCCGGGCCTGGGCTACTACGTGCAGTACCACTTCGCCCGCGAGCAAAGCGCCAACCTTTGGCCGCTGCCTCCGGGCGCGCAGGCCGACGGCAGCGTGCTCGACGGCATGGTGGAAATCGGGTTTTCTTCGGCCAAAAACCAGGGGAAGTTTCAGAAAGCCAGCCCGGTTCTGTTCAAAGACGAGCGCAACTTCATTGGGCAAGACGCGGCCTACGACCTGCCGGACGGCTCCCGCACCCTGGTGGACCACGACGCCAACCCCACGCCCAACGCCCCGGAAACCGCTTACCGGCTGCTGCTGCACCTGCACGGGCCCCAGCTGAAGCCGCTGCGGGTCGCCGCCACCCGGCTGGCCGAGTCGCTGGCCGCCCAGGCCGGCATCCTGAAGGTGCGCCTGCACCTGCCCGAGCCCTACGACAATAGCCAGCCCGCCCCCGCGGCCCCCGACGTGCGCCACCGGCTGCCGGCCCAGCTGCTGACCACCGCCGCGCTGGAAATCCGCTGGGAAAACCGGCTGCTGGCCGAGGGCTACCTGCGCAGCGCCGAGTACGAGGCGCTGGCCGCCGGCTTTGAGGACGTGGTGACTTCGCTGGGTGCCTTTTTGGTGCAGGACGTCATCGTGTTCATCCGCGACGGCGTGCTGACCACGGCGGGCCAGCGCGGGGCCCGTCCCGCCCGCCTCATCGAGCAGATTGGGGCCCTGAACCAGACCAGCGCCGACGTGCTGGCCTACTTCCTGCCCCAGGCGTAGCGGAGCGAGGGGTGCCCGGTGGCCTGGCAAGGCCACTGGGGTATTTTACTTTTATAAAATTTAATTGCGCACAATCAAACATTAGGCAATCGAACACCGTTTATAAAGCCGAAGCCTATGGAAGCTACCCCCGCCCCCGACGCCAAAAACTCCTTACTGAAGCTCGAAAGCCAGCTTTGCTTTCCGTTCTATGCCGTGTCGCGGCAGCTCACCAAGGCCTACCAGCCCTACTTGCAGGCGCTGGGCCTCACCTACCCGCAGTACCTGGTTTTCCTGCTGCTGTGGGAGCACCAGGAGCTGACGGTGAAGGAGCTAGGGGAGAAGCTGCTGCTCGATTCGGGCACCCTCACGCCCTTGCTCAAGCGCATGGAACAGCGGCAGTGGCTCAGCCGCCGCCGCGACCCGCGCGACGAGCGCTCGGTTGTGGTGGGCCTGCTGCCCGCCGGCCGCGCCCTGGAAGCGCAAGTCGGCGACATTCCCCTGCAAATGCTCGCCAAGGTCAACATGTCGCCCGCCGAAGTAGGGGCCCTGCGCGTGCACCTCACCCACATTTTGGCCCAGCTGGCCTAAGCCGCTGGGTTTTTTATTACCGTTGCTTATGAATACCAACACCATCCTATTGGCCAGCCGCCCCCAGGGCGTGCCCACAGCCGCCAACTTCCAGTTTGAAACCCGCGAAGTGCCCGCCCCCGCCGCGGGCCAGGTGCTGCTCAAAACCCTGTACGTATCCGTCGACCCCTACATGCGCGGCCGGATGAGCGCCGCCAAGTCGTACGTCGCGCCCTTCGAAGTGGGGGCCCCCATTGCCGGCGGCGTGGTGGCCGAAGTGGTGGAGAGCCGCAGCGAAGCCCTGCCCGTGGGCAGCGTGGTGGTGGGCAACCTGCCCTGGCAGGAGCACAGCGTGGCCGAGGCCAGCGCCGTGCAGCGCGTGCCCGCGGACCAGGCCCCCGCCAGCTACTTCCTCGGGCTATTGGGCATGCCCGGCCTCACGGCCTACTTTGGGCTGCTCGACATCTGCCAGCCCAAGGCCGGCGAAACGGTGGTTGTCTCGGGCGCGGCCGGTGCCGTGGGCTCGATAGTGGGCCAGCTGGCCAAAATCCAGGGCTGCCGCGTGGTGGGCACCGCCGGCTCCGACGAGAAGGTGGCCTACCTGAAAGAGCTGGGCTTCGACGAGGCCATTAACTACAAAACCACGCCCGACCTGGCCGGGGCCCTGGCCGCCGCCGCCCCCAACGGCGTGGACTGCTACTTCGACAACGTGGGCGGCGCCATCACCGACGCCGTGTACGACCTGCTCAACAAGCACGCCCGCATCGCCCTCTGCGGCCAGATTTCGACCTACAACGCCACCGACGCCCCGGTGGGGCCCCGGCCCGAAGGCAAGCTGCTCAAAACCAGCACCAAGCTCCAAGGCTTTATCGTGAGCGACTACCACGCTCGCTGGCCCGAGGGCGTAAAAAAGCTCACCGAATGGTACGCCGCCGGCCAGCTCAAGGGCGAGGAAACCGTGACCAATGGCTTCGACCAGATTCCGGCCGCGTTCCTGGGCTTATTCGAGGGCGAAAACACCGGCAAAGCCGTGGTGAAAGTCGCTTAATCCGGGCCCCCCTTATTTCTTTAATTATGAGTGCCGAAACCCAGAACATCATCGCCGTGGCCGCCGAGTGGCGCGCCCAGCCCGGCCAGGAAGCCACCGTGCGCCAGCTGATGCTGCAAGCCGCCGCCGCCGTGCGCCAGCACGAGCCCGGCAACCTGCTCTATGTGGCCCACCAGGACGCCGCCGACCCGGCCCGCTTCTTTTTCTACGAGCAGTACGCCGACCAAGCCGCCCTGGAGGCGCACCGCGACTCGGCGCATTACCAGGACCTGGTGGTGGCCCAGATCGTGCCGCTGCTGGCCGAGCGCAAAGTCACCTTTTACCAGCTGCTAGGCTAAAGCCAGCGGCGTACCAGCCGCGCCCGCTTAGGGCGGGCGCGGCTGGTTTTATTTCCACTTTGTAACTGACTAAGATTATGAAAATCGCCATGATTTTGACCTCGCACGACGAGTTGGGCACCACGGGCAAGAAAACCGGCTTCTGGCTGGAAGAATTTGCCGCGCCCTACTACGTGTTTAAGGACGCCGGCATCGACCTCACGCTGGCCTCGCCCAAGGGCGGCCAGCCGCCCCTCGACCCCAAAAGCGACGAGCCCGGGGCCCAAACCGAAGCCACCAAGCGCTTCAAGCAAGACGCCGCCGCCCAGCAAGCCCTGGCCCATACGGTATTGCTCGACACCATCAAAGCCGCTGATTTCGACGCCATCTTTTACCCCGGCGGCCACGGCCCCCTCTGGGATTTGGCCGAGGATAAAAACTCCATCGCTCTGCTCGAAACCGCCTACGCCGCCGGCAAGCCGCTGGCCCTGGTGTGCCACGCCCCCGGCGTGCTCCGCCACGTGAAAGGCACTGATGGCGAGCTGCTTGTGAAAGGCAAGGCCGTCACCGGCTTCACCAACACCGAGGAAGAGGCCGTGCACCTCACCGACGTAGTGCCTTTCCTAGTCGAAGACATGCTGAAAAACGCCGGCGGCACCTACGCCAAAGGCGCCGATTGGGGCCCCTACGTAGTCGCCGCGGGCCACCTCATCACGGGCCAAAACCCGGCCTCGTCGGAGCCCGCTGCCCAGGAGCTGCTCAAGCAGTTGGGTAAGTAGCCTCTCAGCTTACCTAAGCACAAAGCCGCCCCGGAGTCCCTTACAACAGGGGCCCCGGGGCGGCTTTGCGTTTGTGTAAACCGGCCTACTCTACAGCGGGCGCAACAGGGCGCGGCAGGGGGCCCCATCGGCGCCGATGATGCGCAGGGGCAGGCAGATCAGCTCGTAGTCGCCGGGCTCCACGTCGCCCAGGGCGAGGGCTTCGATGACGGTGATGTTGTGGTCGAGCAAGGCGTGGTGGGTATCGGAGCCGCCCACCGAGATGTAGTCCACGCCCACGCACACCACGCCGCGTTGCTGAAGGAACTGCGCAGCCGGGAAGTCGAGCTTTACGAAGTCGGGGTTGAAAGGCTGGTGCGTCCAGTCCGCGTCCGAGTTGCGGGTGCGGAAGAGGATGCGCTGGCCGGGCTGCGGGTCGAGCGGCTCTACTTCGGCCAGCGTGATGAGCTTGGGGTCGTGGATGCGCACCACGCGGCAGGGCCCCAGCAGCGTGTTCAGGTCGAGCGTCGTCACGTCGGGCCCGTCCTTGATGAAGTGGCGCGGGGCATCCACGTGGGTAGCGGTGTGCACGCTCATGCTGATTTCGCTCACGTTGGCCGGGTCGCCGTAGGCAAACGAGCGTGTGAGGCGCAAGTGCACCGGGGCGTTGTCGGGCCAGTGCACCATTTGGTCGGAAATGGGCGTGGTGATATCGAGGTAGTTCATGGAAGATTGGGTGTAGCGTGGGCTCGGCGAGTCCGCGCGTTAAACATTCAGCCGCGGGGGCTCGCCGAGCCCACGCTACGGATATTACTTGCCCCTTGGTTGCAACAGCTTGGCCACAAGGCCCGTCCAGCCGGTTTGGTGGCTGGCGCCGAGGCCCTGGCCGGTGTCGCCGTGGAAGTACTCGTGGAAGAGCAGGTAATCTTTGAAATTGGGGTCGGTTTGCTGCTGGGCATCGGCGCCGAAGCAAGGGCGCTGGCCATTTTCGCCGCGCAAAAACAGGCCGGTGAGCCGGCGGCTGAGCTCATCGGCAATGGCCAAAAGGGTGCTGTACTGCCCGCTGCCGGTCGGAAATTCCACCTTGAAATCGTCGCCGTAGTAGTGGTGGAAGCGCTGCAACCCCTCGATGAGCAAGTAGTTGACCGGAAACCACACGGGGCCCCGCCAGTTGGAGTTGCCGCCGTAGAGGCTCGTGGTCGATTCGCCGGGCTCGTAGGTCACCGTGAACGACTGGCCGTCGCCGTGGAACACGTAGGGCGTGTCTTTGTGGAACTTGGAGAGGGCCCGCACGCCGTGGTCGGACAAAAACTCGGCCTCGTCGAGCGTGCGGCGCAGCAGGGCCTTGAGGCGGTGGCCGCGCAGCAGCGAGAGCAGGTGGGTGGCGCCCTGGCCGGGTTCCTGCCAGCGGCTCACGAGGGCCGCCAGCTCGGGCTGGTTGGCCAGCACCCAGTTCAGGCGGGCCGTGAACTTGGGCGATTTTTGCAGCAGCTCGTCGTCGAGCACTTCCACCGCAAACAGCGGCACCAGGCCCACCACCGAGCGCACCTTGAGCGGGGTACGGCCGTCGGGCGTTTTCAGCACGTCGTAGTAAAACTCGTCCTCCTCGTCCCACATGTCGATGTCGTGGGGCCCGTAGCCGGTCATGGCCTGGGCAATGGCCAGGAAATGCTCGAAGAATTTGCCGGCCAGGTCCTCGTACACGGGGTTGGTTTGGGCCAGCTCCAGGGCCATGCGCATCAGGTTCAGGGCGTAAAGGGCCATCCAGGCCGTGCCGTCGGCCTGCTCGATGTACACGCCGGCGGGCATCGGGGCCGAGCGGTCGAACACGCCGATGTTGTCGAGCCCCAAGAAGCCGCCCTCAAAAATGTTGCGCCCGGTGGTGTCCTTGCGGTTCACCCACCACGTGAAATTCAGGAGCAAGCGGTGGAAAATGGTTTCCAGAAAGGCCACGTCGCCGGGGCCCCCGTGGTGCTTCTGGTCCATCTTGAACACCCGAAACGCGGCCCAGGCGTGCACCGGCGGGTTCACGTCGCCAAACTGCCACTCGTAGGCCGGCAGCTGGCCGTTGGGGTGCATGTAGCGGTCGTGGCACAGCAGCCGGAGCTGGTCCTTGGCAAAGGCGGGGTCCACCAGGGCCAGCGGCACGGCGTGGAAGGCCAGGTCCCAGGCCGCGTACCAGGGGTACTCCCAGTTGTCGGGCATCGAAATGATGTCGTGGTTGCGCACGTGCGTCCAGGTGGCGTTGCGCCCCTCCTGGCGGCTGGCGGGCGGGGCCGGGAAGGCGGGGTCGCCGGCCAGCCAGCGGCGCACGTCGTAGTAGTAGAACTGCTTGTTCCACAACATGCCGGCCAACGCCTGGCGCTGCACGGCGCGGGCGTCGGCGCCGGCCAGGCCGTGCTGCAGGGCCCCGTAAAAGGCGCCGGCCTCTTGCCGGCGCTGGCCCACCAGCTGGTCAAAATCGGCAAACGGCGCCGCCAAATCTTGGGGGCCCAGGCGCAGGCGCAGGGTCTGGCTTTGGCCGGCCTCAATGGTGAGGACGTAGTGGGCCGCGGCCTTGGTGCCGCTGTGGTCGGGGTTCACGGCGTCGGCGCGGCCGCCCACCACGTACTCGTTCAGCCCGTCTTTGAAGAAGCGCACGCCCGGCCGGGGGGCCGCCTGGTAGAGGCGGGGCGCGTTGGTTTCGTTGTCGCAAAACAGCAGCTCGGGTCCCCCGTCGGCGTGCAGGGCCAGGCCGGGCAGGTCGCGGTGGTGCACGGCAATGCGGCCGGCGTCGGCGGCGCTTAGGCCGGGGCAGTAGTCGTCTTTATCGCCCCAAGCCCAGGTGTTGCGCAGCCACAGCGTGGGCAGCACGTGCAGCGGCGCGGCCTGGGGCCCTCGGTTGTGGGCCGTGATGGTGATGAGCACGTCCTGGGGCCCCGCCTTGGCGTACTCCACGAAGATATCGAAGTACTTGTCCTCCCGGAACACGGCCGTGTCGGCCAGCTCAAACTCGGCGTCGTCGCGGGTGCGCTTGGCGTTTTGCTGCACCAGCCAGTCGTACGGAAACTTGTGCTGCGGGTACTTGTACAGCATCCGCATGTAGCTGTGGGTGGGCGTGTTGTCGAGGTAGTAATACGCCTCCTTCACGTCCTCGCCGTGGTTGCCCTCGGGCCCGCTCAGCCCAAACAGGCGCTCCTTGAGGATGGGGTCCTGCCCGTTCCAAAACGCGGGCGCGAAGCACAGCAGCTGCCGGTCGTCGGAGATGCCGCCCAGGCCGTCCTCGCCCCAGCGGTAGGCGTAGGCGCGGGCCATGTCGTGGGTCGTGAAGTTCCAGGGCTCGCCGTTAGCCGAGTAGTCTTCGCGCACCGTGCCCCATTGCCGCTCGGCCAGGTAGGGCCCAAAAGTGCGCCAGGGCCCCACGTCGCGCAGGCGTTCGTGTTCCGCAGTCATAATAAAATGTAGAAATGTGGGGATGTGAAAATGTGGAAATTGGGAAGGCCGGCGCTGCCCATAAGCAGCAACTGCCAGGCGGGAAGACGAACGGGCACAGCCCGCACATTTTCACACCTTCTCATTCCCACATTCTGCACATTCTAAGCCCTAGCCGCCGGTGGCGAAGCCGGGGTAAAGCGTCATGCCGCCGTCCATGAAAATGGTTTGGCCGGTGATGTAGTCGGCCTCGTCGGAGCAAAGCCAGGCGGCCAGGCCCCCAATGTCTTCCACCTCGCCCACCCGGTCATAAGGGATGAGCTTGAGCAAGGCCGTTTCGGCCTCGGGCGTGTTCCAGGCGCTGGTGTTGATGGGCGTTTTGATGGCCCCTGGCCCGATGCTGTTCACCCGAATTTTGTGGGGTGCCAGCTCCTGAGCGGTGCTTTTCATGAGCTGCATGATGCCGCCCTTGCTGGTGGCGTAGTTCACGTGGCCGGCCCACGGAATGACTTCGTGCACGCTGCTGGTGTGCAGGATGACGCCCGTGGCGCGGGCAATTTCGGGCTGGGGCCCCCGGCGCAGGAACTCCCGGGCCGCCTCGCGCGAGCACAAAAACTGCCCGGTCAGGTTCACATCAATCACCTGCTGCCACTGCGCTAGGGTCATGTCCACAAGGGCCGCGTCCTTCTGCTGGCCCGAGTTGTTCACCAAAATGTGCAGCGTGCCGCACTGCTCGATGATGTGGGCAAACATGGCCTGTACCTCGGCCTCTTTGCTCACGTCGGCCGCAATGGCGAAGGCCTTGCCGCCAGCGTCGGTGATGGACTTGACTACGGCGTCGGCCTTATCGGAGGGGCCCCCGTGGTAGTTGACGAATACGGTGGCGCCATCGGCGGCAAACTGGCGGGCGATGCCCGTGCCGATGCCCGAGCTGCCGCCCGTAACGAGGGCGATGCGGTTTTGTAAGCGCATGGTGTGAAGAGGCTGGTGAAAGCGAATAGCTTGCCCCGCAAACGAGCCAAGGGCCCCCAGGGTTAGATTAAATCGGGATGAAGAAGCTGACAGAAAACCGTTTAAGCTCGCGTTAGTGTGGGGCTAATGGGTTGGTTATTAGAGGGCCAATACAATGCTGCCGGCCACGATTAGGCCCGCGCCCAGGGCGGTGCGCCAGCTCAAACTTTCGCCCAAAAACACCACCGCCAGCCCAATGGCCAGCGCCACGCTCAACTTGTCGATGGGGGCCACCTTGGCCACGGGCCCCAGCTTCAGGGCCCGGAAGTAGCACAGCCACGAGGCCCCCGTGGCCAGCCCCGACAGCACCAGAAACGCCCACGTGCGCCCGCTCAGCGCGGGCAGCCCGGCGGTGGCCCCGCGCCCAATGGCGATGCCCCAGGCCAGGATGAGAATCACCACCGTGCGAATGGCCGTGGCCAAATCCGAATCGACGCCCTTAATGCCCACCTTGGCAAACAGCGCGGTGAGGGCCGCAAACACGGCCGAAAGCAGGGCGTAGGGGAGCCAGGGTGCCATAAAATTTCGAGAGAAATGGGCAGAAAATTTCGCCGCTGAAAAGGCATACGCGCATTTCGCCCCGCGCGCTCAGCCGGCATTCACGCCGCCGGCTTTATTTCGCTGCCATGAGAAAGCTACTCCTCTTGAGCGCGTGCTTGCTGGCCCTCGCCGCCCGCCCCGCCGCTGCGCAAACGGCGAGCCCGGAAATTGTAGTGGTGCGGGTGTACGAATACCCGACCAAAGTGCACCTCGTTCTTACCCGGGGCGAAGGCAAAAGCGAAGTAGTGGAATTTGACAGTGGCGCCAGCGACAAGCGGTTGAGTGCTTCCGGAGAAGGGTATTACAAAGTCGTGAATAAGTTGTACCAGGAAGGCTACGCGTTGCAGAGTACTTTTTCTGGTGCCCAAGGATACACTACGTTGCTGTTTGCTAAGAAACCGTAGGTAACTCGTTGGCTGGCAAGATTGCCAAGAAAATCCCGCCGCTGATGCAGCAAAACACGCCGTTTTGTTGTTAAGAAACCATGTCCTCACTTCCCGCCGACCCCGCCTTCCGCCGGCCTGACCTGCTGCGCCTCGACTACGACACCTACCGGGCCCTGCCCGCCATTGCCAACTCCGACCTTTCGCGCCTGCGCGACGCCCTCGACGGCCGCCCCCCGCGCACCGACGGCGGCAACCAGGGGGCCCTCAGCTTTGGCACCGCCTTCCACACCGCTTTGCTCGAACCCGCTGATTACCAGGCTGGCCAGCCTGGCTTGAACGATACGCTGGTGTGGTGGCTGGTGGAGGGTGTAAAGCTCAATACCGAGCTCAACCGCCTGCTTGAGGCCGGCACCCCCGAGCCCAGCGTGCTTTTCACCGAGCCCCAAACCGGCACGCTTTGCAAGCTGCGCGCCGACTTGGTGGTGGACGCGCCCGGCCTGCCCTACACCATCGTCGACTTCAAAACCACCAACGCCCGCGACGCCGACCATTTCCGCTGGCAGTGCTCGGCCTACGACTACGACCGCCAGGCCGCCTTCTACACCGACGCCCTGGGCGCCGAGCGGTTCCTGCTGGTGGGCGTGCAAAAGTCGGAGCCCTTCGGCGTGTTTCCCCTCGAAGTAACCGACCAGATGCTCGCCGAAGGCCGCCAGAAATACCACCGCCTGCTGCGCCTGCTGCAAGCCCCTGCCACCGCGCCCGCCTACCGCGCCGAGGCCGTGCAAGCCGCCGTAAATGCCCTGGGCCTCAGCGCCGAAGAGCTATAGCAAAGCTGTAGCGCGGACTTTGTAGTCCGCGTTTTTGAACGGTCGCCCAACGATTATTGGCAGGACGAAGCGAGGGCCGCGGACTACAAAGTCCACGCTACACGCGCCGCGCTCGTTCAACAGCGCGGACGCGCTTCAGCCGCGCTACACCGTGTCCAGGCCCTCGGCGGCCAGCTCGCGCAGGATTTCGCGCAGGCCGGCGGTTTCGTGGAGCTGGCGGGCCACTTGCTGCACGTAGTCGGCCTCGGCGCGCAGGTCGCGCTTGATTTGGCGCAGCTCCAGCTCGCGCTTTTTGCCGGTGCTGGTGCCCAGGCCGTCGGGGCCGTTTTGCAGGGCGTTGAGCTGGTTTCTGAGGTCGATTTGCTGGCGGTGCAGGGCCTGGGTGTAGGCAATGAGCACGTCGGCATCGGCCGCGTCGGTGTGGGCCGAGTCGGCCATCAACTGCAATAAAGCGTAGAGGTCGCCGGTCTCGTAGGCGGCCGTTATCTCCTGCATCAGCTCGGTTTTGATGCGCTGCTGGGCGGGGTCGCGCTCCAGGTCGGGGTGGTGGGTGCGGGCGAGCTGGCGGTACACGGTTTTGGCGCTGGTTTGCAGGCGCTGCTGGTCGGCGCGGGCCGCCAGGGTGGTGGCCTGCGCCAGGCGCTCGGCCCGGGCCTGCTCCCGCGCCTGGGCCGCCCGCTCCCGGGCCGCGGCCGCCGCATCAGCAGGGGCCCCGGGGCCCCCGGGGGCTGCCTCGGCGGGTGGCGCGGCCCGGCGGGCGGGCACGTACCGGGCCATTATGGCCGCCTCGTCTTCGCCAAACCGCTCGATGAGGGCCCCCGCATTGCCCACGATGAACTGCACAATCTGGGTTTCCTCCAGCCGGCTGAAGTAGGGCGTGAGCAGGGCCCCTTCGAGGGGGACGTACAGGGCCCGGCGGGCAGCCACCACGGCCGCGGCGGCGGGGCCCACCTGCTGCCAGTAGCGCTGGCGGGCGGCGGCGCGGGCCTCCTGGGCCGCCGCCAGCTGCGCCCGCAGCCCCTCCAGCACCAGCAGCGCCCGCCGAAAAGCAGACTGGGCAATGCTGCTCGGGGCGCAGGCTTCGGACTGCGCCACCGCCAGCCGCGCGCAGGCTTCGGTAATAACGGGGGTGCGGGGTACGCGCACCGGCGCAGGCAGGGGAGAGGCGGAGGGAGCGATTTTCTTCATGGCAGGCAGCGGCAGCGGGTACATAACGCCCGGCTAGGGCCAAAAGTTGAACGCCACCCGAAACGTGTGGCAGTGCGCGTCCACGATGTCGGCCAGGCGCTCGGAGTAGCCGCCGCCCATGCTCACGGCCACCGGCAGGGCCCGGGCGCGGCACAGGCCCAGCACCAGCTCGTCGCGCCGCTGGCAGCCAGCGGGCGTGAGGGCCAGCTTGCCCAGCTTGTCGGTGGCCAGCACGTCCACCCCAGCCTGGTAGAAGATAAAGTCCGGCCGCACCCGGTCCACCAGGGGCCCCAGTGTATCGGATAAAATCTGCAAATACGCCGCGTCGCCCGTGCCCAGCGGCAGCGCAATGTCCAGGTCCGATTGCTCTTTGCGCAGTGGGTAGTTGGCCCCGGCGTGCATCGAAAACGTAAACACCCGCGGCTCGTCGCGGAAAATGGCCGCCGTACCATCGCCCTGGTGCACGTCCAAATCCACGACGAGCACCTGCCGCGCCAGCCCGTGCGTCAGCAGGTGCGCGGCGGCAATGGCCTGGTCGTTGAGCACGCAAAAGCCCTCGCCGCGGTCGGCAAAGGCGTGGTGGGTGCCGCCGGCCAGGTTCAGGCCGATGCCGCTTTTCAGGGCCCCCAGCGCCGATTGCAGCGTGCCGGCGCTGCTGCTCAGCGAGCGGCGCACCAACTGCGGGCTCTGCGGTAGCCCCAAGTTGCGCACCTCGCGGGCCGAGAGCTGCAAGTCGCGCACCCGGTGCCAATAGGCGGCGGTGTGCACCCGCAGCACGTCGGCCTCCGCGCACAGCCCGGGCTCGTAAAAATCGTCCGGCGCGGCCACGCCCTGCCACAGCAGCTGCTCCCGGATCAGGGCGTACTTGGCGATGGGGAAGCGGTGCCCGGCGGGCAAGTCCAGGGTGTAGTGGTCGGAAGTAGCAAGGCGCGGCATACCCGGCAGGTACCGCCAAACCGCCGCGGATGTTTTTAGGGCCCCAGCTACCATGCAACAGTGGGGCCCTGTTGCTTCTCCCGCTCGCCTCCTGTCATGCCCATTTAATGTCCCGAAGGAAGCCTCTTACCACGTTGGCAGGGTAACGCCGACATAATAGCGGGTTAATACTTGAAATAATTATTGCGGGATTAATGGAGGATTAAAGCAATAATTCAGCGATTAATTAACCGCCCAAAAAAATATTTATTAATTATTTGAAAATTAGTTGCGCAATTAAAATTAATCCTCAACCTTTGTCGCACCAAAAGCAAACAACCATGTACCGCCAACTGATCCGCACCAGTATTTCAGCCAAGACGCAGCCAAAACGGCTGTCTCTGCTCGGTACGTTTGCCTGATTTCAGCCCCGCTGAAACCCGACGCCGCCCGAGCCCACAACGCTCGGGTTTTTTGTTTAATGACGCTTTCATAGCCAGTTAGTCATTCGTCCCGTGCCGTTCCTCCCCGCCCAGCCCCTGAGCAAACAGCCCGTTCGCCGCCCCCATCGCGGCCCGCGGGACCGGCGCGGCCGTGCTTTCTTACTGCGTAAAATGCCCCGATAAATTCGGCCTGCATAGCGCACCTAACGAAAGCCCGGCTCCTCCAAAGCCGGGCTTTTTCATGCAATTAGTTAACAAATAAAAACACGTTTTATTTGCCTGGGATAAATGCGCCCACTAATAATTAATTAAGCAGCAGTGCGAATTAATTAGGCACGATTAATTGCCGATAAAAAAGCTATTCGGAAAGTATTTAGCGCGGCATTCAGCGTGTAGAGCAGCAGCTTTTCCGCGGCTATGGTACGGGAAAGGGCGGCTGGGTAAAACGGGGTAGTCCGGCGACTTTTTCAGTCGCGGGGCCGCTCTTACCAAAGAACAGGGCCCCTGTTCAAACGCCAGAGTGGCCTGACGAAGCCCTTTGGGCAATTCGCCGGACCACCCCGCTTTAAACGGCCTATAGGCCCCGGGAGCGACTTTTTTAATCACTGCAGCGCCCCGAACTCTTGGGCAGGGGCCCCGCTCACAAGAAACTTTTTTGCTCGCCATGTCCTTATAATAACTCCATTGGAAAGACGGCTGCGCATTTTGGCGTAGTCGCCGACCGGGGCGGCCTCACTGCGGTGGACCGTCCCAAATCGGCCAACTCCGTTTGGTTCAGGTGCCGTAAGCGGGCCTATTTTGCTGGTAATTTCCGGCGCTGCTCCGGCCGCGCCTTGGGTATAAGCCCCGCCCCCTGGCCCTGGCCGTGGGAGGAAATGCGCACCAGCGGCCCGCTGCCCTGGATTTCGGAGAAGGCTGACTGTTACTTGTTTCTGGGTGGGTGCCGCAGCCGGGCCAGCCCCCGCTCCAAACCCGGCGTGGGTGCGGCTTCTGCCGGCTGCGGCCCCAATCCGGAAACGTTAGTAGCCACAACGGGCCGGTGCCGGCGGCTGCGCGGCCGCCCCTAATTGCGGGGGCGGCCCCCGTGGCCCGGCCCGTCGCGGCTAAAAAAACCGATCCTTTACCAACGCCGGGGCCCCCAATCAACGCGGCCCGCTGCGCGTGCAACACCCCTTTTATGGCTTCTCAATTACGCGGCAACGACCTGCGGCAGCTCGGGTTTCCCGAGGGCCGCGCCATTGGCCTAGCGCTGGCGCAGCTCCAACGCAAAGAGCACAAGCGCCTTACCCAAGCCGAGCAGCTGGCCCTGCTCGGCCGGGTGCTGGCCGATCCTCCCGCTTTCCTTGCCGACCTGGCCTGGAGCCACACCGCCGCGGCGCTGCTGCCGGCCCCCTCGCGCCACATCGCCCTGGCCGAGCGCAAGCCCTACGCCACCTTCGGGGCCGAGCACATCGAGGCCGGGGCCATCCACCAGATGGAAACGGCCATGAAGCTGCCCGTGACGCTCGCTGGGGCCCTCATGCCCGACGCCCACCACGGCTACGGCCTGCCCATCGGCGGTGTGCTGGCCACTGATAACGCCGTGATTCCCTACGCCGTGGGCGTGGACATTGGCTGCCGGATGGCGCTGTCGGTGTTCGACCTGCCGGCCAAGTACCTCGCCCAGCGCACCCAGGAAATGGGCAAGCTCTTGCTGGATAACACCCGCTTCGGCTCGGGCCGGTCCTGGGAGCGGGGCCAGCGCCTCGACCACGCCGTGCTGGCCGACGACACCTTCCGGGCCGTGCCGTTCCTGAAAAACAAGCTCGACAAAGCCGCCGAGCAGCTCGGTACTTCGGGTTCGGGCAACCACTTCGTGGAGTTCGGCATCGTTGAGATTACCGACCCGGCCAACGACCTCGGTTTGCCCCCGGGCCAGTACGTGGGCCTGCTCTCGCACTCCGGCTCGCGGGGCCTGGGCGCGGGCATCGCCAACCACTACACGGCCCTGGCCATGGAGCAGTGCATGCTGCCTGCCGAAGCCAAGCACCTCGCCTGGCTGGGCCTCGGCACCGAAACTGGCCAGGAATACTGGGCCGCCATGAACCTGGCCGGCGACTACGCCTCGGCGTGCCACGACCAGATTCACCGGCGCATAGCCAAAGCCCTAGGCGAAAAGCCGTTGGCGAAAGTAGAAAACCACCACAATTTCGCCTGGCGGGAAACCCTGGCCGATGGCCGCGCCGCTGTGGTGCACCGCAAGGGCGCCACGCCGGCCGGGGCGGGCGTACTCGGCATCATCCCCGGCTCGATGACGGCCCCCGGCTTCATCGTGCGGGGGCGGGGCGCGGCGGCCTCGCTGGCCTCGGCCTCGCACGGGGCCGGCCGGCTGATGTCGCGCACCCGCGCCAAGGCTGAGCTGGGCGAAGCCCAGGTGCGCCAGCACCTGGCCGCGCACGGCGTAACCCTGCACGGCGGCGGCCTCGACGAAGCCCCCATGGCCTACAAGGACATCCACCAAGTGATGGCCAGCCAGCGCGAGTTGGTGGACGTGCTTGGCTCCTTCACGCCCAAAATTGTGCGCATGGACGGCGCATAGTTTGCGCCGTTAATAATGAAACAGGGCCCCGGCGCGCAATGCGTCCGGGGCCCTGTTTCGTTGGTATTCAAGCCTGCTACTCCGCCGCCGGCTCGGCCGCTACTACCCGCACGGCATCACCCACGCGGATGGTGCCGCCGCGGGCAATGTGCGCCGTGAGGCCGCCGTGGCCGCGCATGGCGTTGTAGCCGCCGGGGCCCAGTTCCTCCTCCATGCGCGAGCAGGGGTGGCACTCGCCGGTGATGTCGAGCAGCACCTCGTCGCCGATTTGGATTTGGCGGCCTTTGAGGGCCAGCAGGTTGAGGCCGCTCACCACCAGGTTGCGGCGCAGGCGGGCGGGGTCGAGGGGCCCCGGCAGGCCCAGGTAGCCGGCCACCGCGGGCAAGTGCTCGGCCTGGATGAGGGTGATTTGGCGCTTGCCGCCGGCCTTGGGGCGGGCGTGGTCGCCGGCCAGGTGGGCATCAGTAATGACCTCGGCTTCGGGCACGCTCAGCAGGGGCTGGCGGCGGGCCGGGCGCTGGCCAATCCAGGCGAGGCGGCCGGTTTGGGGCAGGGTGGCGAGCAGGCGCGCCACGGTCGATTTATCGTCGCCGAAGAAGGGAAAAGGCATGGAGCTAGGAAACCAGAAAAGAGGAAAAGTACGCCCAGGCCGCGGGGGCCCCCGGGGCCCTAAAAAAGCCGGCCTGCAAAACCACACAAATATACCCGCGGCCTTAACCCCGGCCCGGCCCTTACGTATGCTAAGCAGGCCGTTTACAACAGCCTTTCTCCCTAAAAAATCTTTTAAATCCCTTGTTTTATGGCCGTTCCTGCCAAAACCAAAGACGCCGCTCCTAAAAAAGCTGCCAAAAACGTAACCACCTCGGTAGCCGTTGCCAACCTGCCCAACAAGGCCGTGAACGTACAGCCCGTCCTCAACCAGCAGATCAACGCCCCGGCCCCGACCCAGAAGTTTGGCACCGTGAGCCAGCGCCTGCCCATCGGCCTGGCCGATAACGTGCGCCTGGAAAGTGTGCAGATGCTGAACCAGTTGCTGGTTGATACCATGTCGCTGCGCGACCTATATAAGAAAAGCCACTGGCAGGTGACGGGCCCCACGTTCTACCAGCTGCACTTGCTGTTTGACAAGCACTACGAGGAGCAGTCGGAGCTGGTGGACACCATCGCCGAGCGCATCCAGATTTTGGGCGGCGTGGCCTTCGCTATGGCCGCCGACGTGGCCGAAAATACCCTCATTCCGCGCCCCCCGCGCGACCGCGAGGAGGCCCCCGTGCAGATTTCGCGTCTGCTGGAGGCCCACCAGATTATCCTCCAGGAGTGCCACGAAATTGCTAAAAAAGCCGACGAGTCGGGCGACGATGGCACCAACGACTTGGCCGTGAGCGACGTGATGCGCGCCAACGAGCTGCAAGTATGGTTCGTATCGGAGCACGTAGTGGACTCGCCCCTGGTGCACGCCAAGTAAGCTGCTGCAACCCTATAAAAAGGCGGCCCCCGGTATCGGGGGCCGCCTTTTTTATTTGCCGTCGCGCAGGGCGGCCAGCTTTTCCTCGTGGTTGTCCTCCGCCTCCTCCACCGAGTGGGTTTGGCCGAGGTCGGTGTCTTGCTTTGCTTTTTCGGCCAGCAAGCAGAAGAACTGGTGGAGCACCCGAATCTCCTCCTCCGACAAGTCTTGGGCGTTGATCATGCGGTTGCTGGCGCCCTGGGTGGCCGCAATCAGCTCGTTGAGCTTGAGGTGTAGCACCAGAGAATCCTTGTTCTGGGCCCGCTGGATGAGAAATACCATCAAAAATGTGACGATGGTGGTGCCTGTGTTGATGACCAACTGCCAGGTCTCGGAGTATTTGAACAGGGGGCCCGTGGCCGCCCACAGCAGCACCACGCCCGCCGAACCGATGAATGCGGCCGTCGAACCCGAGAACCGGGTGATGCTTTCGGCCAGGCGGCCAAAAAAAGAATTGGTTTTGGCAGAAGAAGCACCGGTAGCCATGCCGCAGTAAATGAGCGTAGAAAGCAACGAAGATGGTAAACTTTTGCTGCGCAAAAGGTGAAGTAGGGCCCCGGTATTCGCAAAAAAAGCCGCCCCCCGTTGCGGGGGCCGGTTCGGCAGCCTATCTTTGCACCCGCTTCGCCGCCTCAGCGGAGTCGGTTTCGGCCGAAGTTGCCCGGTTCAGTGCCCCAAGTTTGCGCACGTGGTGAAACTGGTAGACACGCCATCTTGAGGGGGTGGTGCCTTCGGGTGTGGGAGTTCGAATCTCCCCGCGCGCACTGAACAAAAAAGCCCGCTGCAAAGCGGGCTTTTTTTATGCCCATTGGGGCCCTATTCCCGCTCTTGCCCCTCAAACGGGTTGGCGGGCACCACCAGCAGCACCTGCTCGCGCTCCACAATAACCTGGCCGGGCCGGGCCCCTTTGGGCTTGCGCACGAATTTCTTGGGCGTAACGGTAACCGGGCACAGCGAGTCGTTTTGGCGGCGCGAGTACCAGGCGGCCAGCTGGGCGGCGTGCTCCAGCACGGGGGCGGGCACGGGCTGGCCGGCGCGGTGGCGCACCACCACGTGCGAGCCGCTTACGTCCTTGGCGTGCAACCAGTAGTCGTCTTTGTGGGTGTATTTCTGGGTGAGCAGGTCGTTATTGGCGGCGTTGCGGCCCACCAGGATCGTGAAGCCCCGGTCCTCAAACACCTTGAAGGGCAGCTCGGTGGGTCCCTTGCCGGCGGCCGCGGCGGGCTCCAGGCCGTGCTGCTTGCGCCAGGCGCGAAAGGCGCGCAGCTCGGCCAGCGCGGGCTGGGTGTCCAGCTCTTCCAGCCGCTCCAGGGCCCCCAGGGCCTCCGTTTCGCGCCGCTCGATGCGCTGGCTGAGCTGGCGCTCCTCAATTTGCTGGTTTTTGGCCTTGCGGTAAAGGTTTTCGGCGGTGCGCTGGGGCTTCTCGCCGGTTTTTAGCTTGACGAGGCGCGGCTGGTTGGTGTAATAATCCAGCAGCTCGACCTCGGCCGCGCCGGCCGGAATCTCGTGCAAGTGCGCCATGATGAGGTCGGCGGCGTGGCGGTAGCCGGCTTCGTGGGCCAGGGCGTGCAGGCGCTGGCGGGCGTGGGCCGCGCCAGTAGTAGCCTCGTCGGCGCGGCGCGTGAGGGCCTGGCGCACCTGCTTGGTTTCGGCTTCAAGGGCGCGGCGGGACAGCGCCATGGGCACGAAGCGCCGCAGGGCCCCCACGGGGTCGGCGCCGGGCAGCGTGTCCAGGATTTCGCCCAGCGGCAGCAAGCTCAGCCGCGTGCGCCCGTCGAGCCGGATGAGGTAGTAGTGGGCCGGGGTTTCGAGCTGCGCCAGCACCTGGTTCACTAGGCGCATCTGGGCGTCCGGCGGGGCCGCATCGTAGCCATGGGCACGCAGGTAGCGGGCCGGCAGGTCGGCCAAGGCCGGCGGCAGCTTGGCCTTTGTCTGAACCACGGATTTATCGGATGGGTCGGATTTCGAGGATGACGTGGGCGAGCCATCAGCCGGGGGCCCTAGGGCGGTGCTAGGCGCTGGGGCGCCTGGCGCGGCCGCCGGGGCCCCCGGCGCGGGCCCCGGGCGCAGGTCGGCATCGGCCAGCAGGCGCTGCTGAAACAGTTGGGCCGGGGCGTCGGGGGAGGAGCGGAAAATGGCGTTCGGGCGCGGGCCGTAGAGCTTGAACACCAGCCGGGCCCCGCTGCGGAAGTTGACTTGCAGCACCCGGTCCTGGGGCCAGGCGGCCACGGTTTCGACCAGCTCACCCAGTAGCTCCGGAAACAAATCGACCGAGTTGGCGCGGGCCCGCTGGAAGGTTTCGGGCAGGGCCAGGGCCGGAAAGGTGGCCCCGAGCTGGGCCTTCAGCCAGAATTCACGCGCGCCATCGGTCAGCCCAATCACCAGCTCGTCCTTTTCTTGCGAAAAGCAGCTGGCCACCCGGTAGCCCCGCAGCTGCGCCGTGAGGGCCGGGGCCAGCTGGCGCAGGAAGTAGTAGTTGGTGTGCATGGTGCGCGGGGGCCCTACACCGTCACTTGCAGGCCATCGTAGGCCAGCCGAATCCAGGCGGGCAGCTCGGCTTCGACGGCTAGGTGGCGGCCCAGCTGGTGGCTGATGTGGGTGAGGTAGGCGCGCTTAGGTCGCAGCTCTTCCAAAATTTCAACGGCCTCGGCCAGGGTGAAGTGCGACACGTGCTGCTCGCGCCGCAGTGCGTTCAGCACAATCACGTCGGCGCCCTGCATCAGGGCCCGGGTTTCGGCGGGCAGGTGGTTGGCGTCGGTGAGGTAGCAGAAGCCGCCGATGCGGAAGCCCAGCACGGGCAGCTTGTGGTGGCGGGCGCGCAGGGGCTGCACGGCCACGCCGCGCACGTCAAACGGCGCGTCGTCGGCCAGGATGGGGTGGAGGCTGACCTGGGGCACGCCGGGATACTTGTTTTCGGCGAACACGTAGGCAAATTCCTTCTTTAGCTGCTCGAGCACGCGGGGCTCGCCGTGCACCGGAATTTCCTGCTGCTGCCGGAAGTTGAAGGCCCGAATGTCGTCGAGGCCCGCCGTGTGGTCTTTGTGCTCGTGGGTGAACAGCAGCGCGTCGAGCTGCGTGATGCGGGCGCGCAGCATCTGCTGCCGGAAGTCGGGGCCCGTGTCCACCACCAGGCTGCGGCCGTCTACGGCTATGTGCACGGCCGTGCGCAGGCGCTGGTCGCGGTGGTCGAGCGAGCGGCACACCGGGCACGTGCAGCCAATGATGGGCACGCCCGACGACGTGCCGGTGCCGAGAAAAGTGATGGTCACTACGCAGGAAATTAGGGGCCCTTGCTTGGGCGCTGCGGGGCCCCCGGCCGGGCAGCCCAGCAGCGCCGGGGCCCTACGGTTCGCAACTATTGGTTTCGAATTAATAAATTATAAATAAACGGGTAGTTGCATTTCGCCCTGATAATAACGAAAGCGGCGTATCCGTTTATTTATAATTTATAATTCAAAATTTATACTATAAAATACTAGCTCACGTACTGTTTCACCACCCGCACCAGGGCGTCGAAATCCAGCGGCTTGGGCAAGTAGTCGGTCACGCCGGCCTCGCGGAACTGCTCCATGGAGTAGTTGTTGGCGTTGCCGGTGATGGCGATGACCGGCAGTTGGTTGATGGCCGGGTTGGGGTGGCGGCGGATGACGCGGGTGCACTCCATGCCGTCCATCACAGGAATGTTGATGTCCATCAGTACGCAGTCTACCGGGTTGGCTTCCAGCTGCTTAATGACTTCGCCGCCGTTGCGGGCCAGCACAATTTTGTATTTTTGTAGCTCTAATATTTTGCGGGTTAGGTTGAGAATAACGGAGCTGTCTTCGGCGATGAGCACAGTTTTCGTGCTGGTTTCGGGGGGCATGGCAGGCGGGGCAAAGGGGGTGAAAAACAAAAACCAAGGCGTCGTTAAGCGGCGTCGGCGTCGGCGGCCAGGGCCAGTGCCGACACGTAAGCTTCCGCAAACGCTACAAAGTAATGCTGTAACACGAGAAAATTATCTTTCACGTCGGCGGCGGGGTCCTCCTTGAGTTGGATTTCGAGCGTCCGGGCCTGCGCCGCGAGGGCCACCGCGCCCACCGTGGCGGCCGTGCCCTTGAGCTGGTGCAGGGGCGAGAGCAGCGCTGTGCCGTTGGCTGCCGAGGCCGCTTCGGCCAGCGGGGCGGCATCGGCCACCAGCTGCCGGGCCTCCTCCTCAAACTCGCGGTACAGGTCGGTGGCAAACTCGGGGCCCCCCAGTTCCTGGAGCTGGTGCAGCACCGCCAAGTCGAGCACCGGCTCCGGCGGAGCGGGGGGCGTAGCGGCTGCCGCCACCACAGGGGCTACCACCGCCACTGGAGCGGCGACGGGTGCCTCTAAAGGCGCCGCCTCAACCACTGGGGCTGCTGTGGCCACGGGCGCTGCTGCGATAAGAGCCCCAGGAGCTGCTACGGATGCGGTGGCTTCCGGGGCGGGCGGCAGGGCCAGGGGCTCGGGGGCCCCGGCGGCGGCGCGGGGGCGGCGGGCCGGGCGGGGGCGCACCCAGCGGTGCAGCACCTCGTTCAGGCGCTGGGTTTTCACGGGCTTGCCCACGTAGTCGTCCATGCCCTGGCGCATGAAGCGGCTGGCGTCTTCCTGCATCGAGTAGGCCGTCATGGCCACCACGGGCGGGCAGCCGGTGCCCAGGCGCTCCCGAATTTCGCGGGTGGCCGTGATGCCGTCCATGTCGGGCATCTGGATGTCCATGAAAATCAGGTCGTAATTGGCCCCCAGCGCCGTGGCCTGGGCAATGGCGTCGGGGCCGTCGGTGGCCACGTCCACCACGCAGCCCAGCTTGTAGAGCAGGCGCTGGCCCACTTTCTGGTTGATGGGGTTGTCGTCGACGAGCAGGATATGGGGCGGGGTGAGGAACGTCTGCACGGGGCCCTCGGCGTCGGGCAGTGCCACGGGCAGGTCCTCAAACTCGGCCTGGCGGCAGCGGATGGTGAACCAGAACACGCTACCCTGGCCGGTGTCGGAAAACACGCCGATTTCGCCACCCAGCAGCTCGGCCAGCTGCCGGCTGATGGCCAGGCCCAGGCCCGTGCCGCCGTAGGTTTTGCTGGAGGTGGTGTCGAGCTGGGTGAAGTTGGTGAACAGGCGCGAGGCGTCGTCGGGCGAAATGCCGATGCCCGAGTCCTGCACCGCGAAGCGCACCGTGTGGTAATCGCCGTCGGTGGCCACCGACGACACCACCACGCTCACCGTGCCCTCGTTGGTGAACTTGAGGGCGTTGGCCACCAGGTTCGAAAGGATTTGCAACAGGCGCACCTCGTCCGTCACGATGAAGCGCGGCGTGTGGGGCGTGATGTGGTAGGTGAAAATCAGGCGCTTCTGCTCGGCCCGGTACAGGAACAGCGAACGGATGCGCTCGAGCACGGACTTCAGCTCCAGGGCCCCTTCCTGCAGGCGCATCTTGCCGGCCTGGATCTTGCTCAGGTCCAGGATGTCGTTGAGGATGGTGAGCAGCGCGTCGCTGCTCTTGCGCAGCGTGTCCACGTACTCGCGCTGCTCGTCGGTGTTCACCGTCTGGTTCAGCAGGTCAATCATGCCGATGATGCCGTTCATGGGCGTGCGCAGCTCGTGGCTCATGTTGGCCAGGAACTGCGTTTTGGCCTCCAGGGCGGCCTCGGCCGTGTCTTTGGCCAAGCGCAGGTCGTCCTGCATCTGGTGCAGCTCGGTTACGTCGCGGGCAATGCCCTCGCTGCCGGGGGCCCCCTGCACGGCCTGGCGGGCGTTGATGAGCACACTCACCGGATGGCCGGCGCGGTGGCGCATGGCGGTTTCGAAGTTGCGCAGGTTGCCGGTGTGCTCCACCAGGCTGGCCAGGCGGTCGGTGGTGGAGGCTTCGTAGTAGAAGTCGCGCACCGGGCGGCCCAGCACCTCGTGGGGCTCGTAGCCCAGCACCTCGCGCACCGACGGGCTGACGATGGTGAGCAGCCCCGCCTCGTCGGTGCGGTAGTACACGTCCTGGAACGACTCGAAGATGGAGCGGAACTTCTCCTCCTGGGCCTCCAGGGCCAACTGGGCCCGCTTCTGCTCGGTGATGTCGTGGGCGATGGCCGAAATCTCCTCGAACGAGCCGTCGCCGAGGTAAATCGGGTTCAGGTGCACCTCAATCCAAAGGTCGCGGCCGCGCAGGTCGCGCAGGCGCACCTCAAAGCGCTGGGGCTGCCCGGTTTCGGCCAGCTGGTAGTACTGCATGAAGGTCGAGCGCGGCTCGTCGTCCATGCGGGCCAGGTCGGCCACGCGCAGGTCGAGGCCGCGGGTGGCGGGGGCCCCGTTGCGGCGCAGGAAGTAGGCCCCGTAGTTGCGGTTGAACGAGGCCAAGCGGCCGCGCCCGTCCACGGTCCACATCAAGTGCGAGCCGCTCTCAAAAATGGCGTTCAGGCGCGCGTTCTGGCGCTGGATCTGCTCCTCGTTGCGCTTGCGCTCGATGGCCAGCGCCACCTGGTTCGAGATGAAGTGGAGCACGTCGAGGTCGCCGGGCGCGTAGGCATCGGGGCGGTGGTAGTCCTGCACGGCCAGCACCCCGATGATGCGCTCGCCCACGCTCAGCGGCGAGGCCAGCATCACCTCCGGCATCAGCCCGAAGGCCGTGATGGTGCCGTTTTGCACCAGCTGCTGCATCTCGGCCCGGGTGATGTAGCGCGGCTGCCCGCCGCGAATGACATACTCCGAGAGGCCCGACGAGAACGGGCGCGGGGCGTGGGCCCGGGGCTGGGGGTGCTGGTCCACGTAATACGCAAACTGCAGCTCGGTGCGGGCGTCGTCGCAGAGGGCAATGAACAGGTTGCTGGTTTCGATGATCTTGCTCAGCTCGCGGTGGATGGCCCCGTAGAGGGCGGCCAAGTCCTTGGCGCTGATGGCCAGGTTGGCGATGCTGTAGTACACCTTCTGCAGGCGCTCGGCCTTGATGCGGTCGGTGATGTCGTGCAGGATGGCGTGGCCGCTCACCGGCTGGCCGGGCTCGCGCACGGCGCTGAGGCTACCAATCAGGTGCACCGGCTTGCCGGTGCTGGTCAGGAACACGGTTTCGATCTTGTTTACCGGCTCGCCTTCGTACAAGTTGCGCAGCTGATAGAGCAGCTTGGCCTTGTAGTAGGGGTGCACCACGTCGGTGAGGGAGCGGTGGGCCAGGTCGGCGTCGGTGTAGCCGAGCTTTTCCTTCCAGGCCTTGTTCACGAAGAGCAAGTTGTTGTCGGCGCTCAGGTGCATCACTAGGTCCTGGGCGTTGTCGAGAAACTCCTGCAAGTGCGAGCCCTCGTGGCTGGAGAGCACGGGCGGCGGGGCGCTGCGGTCGGCAATTTCCTGGCCCGCCAGCCACAAGCCCGTCACGTGGCCGCCCCCGTCGCGGGCGAAGCCGCCCTGCCAGCGCAGCACGCGCACGTAGCCGGCGCGGGTGAGCACGGCGCACTCCAGGCTGTCGTCGAGGCGCTCGCGCTCCAGGTACTCGTGGTGGGCCTGCTCGCGGGCGGCGCGCTCGCTGGGCGGCACAAACAGGCGGTAGAACGAGCGCCCCAGCACCTGCGCCCGCTCGTAGCCGGTAAGGGCCAGAAAGGTCGTGTTCACGTCCACTACCAGCCCCTGCCGGTCGGCCAGCACGTACGATTGCCCGAGCTGGTCAAACAGCGCGGGCAACGGGGGAACAACGGGCGTGGGCGGCTGAACCGTGTGGGAAGGCGACATAGACACGAACGAATAGCAATAGAAATAGGGCCCTGGGCGGCACAATCCGCCCAGGCGTAAGTTTGGCTAAATTACTACTAAAAATATGATGCCGCCGGCAAAAAAGCAGCTGCCGCCACCGCGGCCCCCCGGCGGGCCCCGGCTGCTCTTCGCCGCCACCACCGATTTGGTGCACGACCAGCGCATGCAGCGCATCTGTAGTAGCTTGCAAAATGCTGGATACCAAGTAGAATTGGTAGGCTGGGCGCGGCCCGCCTCGGGGCCCCTGCCGGCCCAAAGCTACCGCCAGCACCGCCTGCGCGGCTGGTTTCAGGCGGGCAAGCTGTTTTACCTCGAATACAACCTGCGCCTGCTGCTGTACCTGCTGGGCCGGCGCGCCGACGCCTGGTGCGCCGTGGACCTCGACACGGCGCTGCCCGTGTGGCTGCGCGCCCGCCTGGGCGGCCAGCCGCTGGTGTACGACGCCCACGAGCTGTTTACGGAAACGCCCGAAGTGGTGGGCCGGCCCGCCGTGCAGCGGGCCTGGCGCTGGGTGGAGGGCTTCGTGGTGCCCCGTGCCCGGCTGGCCTACACCGTGGGCCCCGCCCTGGCGCGGGTGTTTGAGGAGCGCCACGGCCGGCCGTTTGCCGTGGTGCGCAACGCCAGCCGCCCGGGGCCCCCGGCGGCCGTCGCGCCCGGCCCCGGGGCCCCCGCAGAAACTAGGGCCCCCGCAGAAACCGAGGAAGCCGGGGGCCCCGGCGGCTACGTGCTCTACCAGGGCGTGCTGAACGTGGGCCGCGGCCTAGAGGCCCTGCTCGACGCCATGCCGCGGGTGCGCGGCCGCTTGGTGCTGTGCGGCGAGGGCGACTGCTCGGCCGCGCTGCGGGCCCGGGCCCAGCGCCTGGGGCTACTGGCCTCGGGGCAGGTGGAGTTCCGGGGCTACGTGCGGCCCGAGGCGCTGCGGGCCGTCACGGCCCGGGCAGCGGTGGGGGTGATGCTGCTCGAAAACCGGGGCCTAAGCTACTATTACTCGCTGGCCAACAAGTTCTTCGACTACGTGCACGCCGGCATCCCGCAGGTGCTCATCGACTTCCCTGAGTACCAGGCCCTGAACGAGGCCCACGACGTGGCCGAGCTCGTGCCCGACCTTGAGCCCGGGGCCCTGGCCGCGGCCCTCAACCGCCTGCTGCCCGGCGGCGACGCCGCCCGCGCCCGGCAGCTGGCCGCCAATTGCCGCCGCGCTGCCCCGCACCTCAGCTGGGCCCACGAAGAAAAAGTGCTGCTGGCGCTGTACGCCGACCTGTTCAGGGGCCCCGGCCTGTAGCGCGGACTTTGTAGTCCGCGCTATAGACCGCGCTGCATTCCGCGCGACCGGCAAACTCCGCTAGCTTTGCTCGTAGCACTTGCCGCCGATTTTATATGCTGAAAAAACTACTGCCCGCCTTGCTGCTGGGCGCCGCCGGCTTCGGCGCGGGGGCCCTGGTGGCCCGCCCCACCGCCGCCGAGCCCGTGACCGTGCCGCTGCTGCGCGCCGCCCAGGAACTGCTGGGGCTGCACTTCACCGATGCCCAGCTGGATTCGGCCCGGGGCCCCATCGGGCGCAACCGCAGTAGCTACGACGAGCTACGCAAAATTGCGCTGCCCAATACCGTGGCCCCCGCCCTAGTGTTTGACCCCGTGCCGCTGCGCCTGCGCCTAGCCGCCCCGGCTGGCAAGCTGGGTCCCGACCGGATGGCCCCCATCGGCAAAGTGAAAATGCCCGCCAACCGCTACGACTTGGCCTTTTACACCGTGCGGCAACTGGGCGAGTTGCTACGCACCAAGCAAGTATCGTCGGTCGAGCTGACGGAATTTTTCCTGGCGCGGCTGCGCAAATATTCGCCGCAGCTGCTGTGCGTCGTCACGCTCACCGAGGAGCTGGCCATGCAGCAGGCGCGCGCCGCTGATGCTGAAATAAGGGCCGGGCGCTACCGGGGGCCCCTGCACGGCGTGCCCTTCGGCGTAAAGGACTTATTCAGTACCAAAACCTACAAAACCACTTGGGGCTCGGTGCCTTACAAAGACCAAACGTTGGACGAAGACGCCGCCGTGGTGACGCGCCTGCGCGACGCCGGGGCCGTGCTGGTGGCCAAGTTCACGCTGGGTGAGCTGGCGATGGGCGACGTGTGGTTCGGGGGCCGCACCCGCTCGCCGTGGGACATTAAGCAGGGCTCCAGCGGGTCGTCGGCGGGCTCGGCTTCTGCTGTGGCGGCGGGGCTGGTGCCGTTCGCGCTGGGCACCGAAACGCTGGGCTCCATCGTGAGCCCGAGCACGGCCTGCGGCACCACCGGCCTGCGCCCCACCTTCGGGCAGGTGAGCCGCGCCGGGGCCATGGCCCTGAGCTGGAGCATGGACAAAGTGGGGCCCCTGGCCCGCTCGGCCGAAGACTGCGCCCTGGTGTTCCGGGCCATTCAGGGCGAAGACCCGCGCGACGTGGCCACGCTGCTGCGCCCCCGCGCCGCCGCCGACTTCCGCTGCGCCTTCGACACCGACGTGAAAAAGCTGCGCGTGGGCTACCTCAAGGCTGATTTTGATGGAACGTACCCCTCCAAAGGCACCGACCAGGCCACCCTCGACGCGCTGCGCAAGCTGGGCGTGGAGCTGGTGCCCCTCGACCTGCACAACCTGCCCGGCGGCGAGCTCACCTTCCTGCTCAGCGCCGAGGGCGCGGCGGCCTTCGACGACCTCACCCGCTCGGGCCGCGACGCGCTCATGGTGAACCAGGGCCGCAACGCCTGGCCCACCACGTTCCGGGCCGCCCGCTTCGTGCCGGCCGTGGAATATATCCAGGCCCAGCGCGCCCGCCGCGTGCTCATCGAGGACGTGGACAAGCGCCTGCGGGGCCTCGACGCCTACGTGGGGCCCTCGTTCAATAGCCCTAGCCTGGTCATCACCAACCTCACCGGGCACCCGGCCGTGGTGGTGCCCAACGGCATGCGGCCCAACGGCTTACCGGCCACCATCACCTTCACCGGCCAGCTCTACGGCGAGGCCAAGCTGCTGGCCCTGGCCAAGGCCTACCAAGACGCCACCGCCTTCGATGAGCAGCACCCGCCGCTTTTTCAGTGAGCGGTGAGCAGTTTCTTTGTACAAGTGGGGAACCACTAGACCGTCATGCAGCGCGCAGCGAAGCATCTATTTCGCGTTACTAATCCTGATTGTTACCGCTAGGAAGATGCGTCGCTGCGCGCTGCATGACTGTCTCATTGTTACTTACTCCTTGCCACCTGTTCATTGCTAACTGACTTACTGCCCGCCGATATTCTGGCCCAATTGGGGCCCCGGGCCGATGATGCGCGCCCGGTGCTGCTGGTGGTGGCCGGGCCCACGGCGGTGGGCAAAACGGCCCTGTGCGTGCGCCTGGCCCAGCACTTCGGCACCGAAATCGTGTCGGCCGACTCGCGCCAGTTTTTCCGCGAGATGAGCATCGGCACGGCCAAGCCCACGCCGGCCGAGATGGACGGCGTGCCGCATCATTTTGTTGACAGCCATAGCGTTGCCGAAGAATACAGCGCCGGCCGGTTTGCCGCCGATGCGCTGGCCACGCTCGACGCGCTGTTCCAAACGCACCCCGTGGTCATCCTCACCGGCGGCTCGGGGCTGTACGTGCAAGCTGTGACCGATGGCCTCGATGAGCTGCCCGGCGTGCTGCCCGAGGTGCGCGCCCAGCTGCAAGCCGAGCTGGGGGCCCACGGCCTGGGGCCCCTGGTGGCCGAGCTGGCCGCCACCGACCCCGTGGCCCACGCCCGCATCGACCCGCAAAACCCCCAGCGCGTGCTCAGGGCCCTGGAAATTACCCGCGGCACGGGCCGCCCTTTCTCCAGCTACCATACCCACGACACGGCCGCCCGCGACGCCGCCCGGCCCTTCCGGGTCGTCAAAGTAGCCCTCACCCGCGAACGGAACGTGCTCTACGAGCGCATCAACCAGCGCGTGGACAACATGCTGGCCGACGGCCTGCTAGCCGAGGTAACTGGCCTGCTGCCCCAGCGCGCCCGCCCCGCCCTGCAAACCGTGGGCTACCAGGAAATCTTCGGCTTCCTCGACGGCGAATACGACTGGGACGAGGCCGTGCGCCTGCTCCAGCGCAACACCCGCCGCTACGCCAAGCGCCAGCTCACGTGGCTGCGCCGCGACGCGGCCTACCAGTGGGTGGAGCTGGGGTAGGTTTTATAGGGGAAGAGGGTGTGGGGGTAGGAGGGTAGGAGTTTTTCGCTTGTTGCGCAACTCTTACCCTCCTACCCCCACACCCTCTTCCCCTATAAAACCTACACGCTCAAAATCTCCACCATGCGCATGAAGCTCTGGTTGATGGGCTTTTTCTTGCTGATGGTGTCGATGAACGGCGTGTAGACCAGCTTGCGGTCGATGATGCCGGCCATCACGTTCTTCATGCCGTTCATGAGGCCCTCAACGGCGGCGATGCCGATTTGCGAGCCCAGCAGGCGGTCGGCGGCGGTGGGGGAGCCCCCGCGCTGGATGTGGCCGATGACGGTCACGCGGGTGTCGAGCTGCGGGATGGCGGCCTTGACGTGGGCCGCCACGTGGTGGGCGTTGCCCTCCACGTCGCCCTCGGCCACGATGACGATGAACGAGGTTTTGTGGCGCTGCCAGCCGCTGCGCAGCGTTTCGATGGCGGCCTCCACGCTCATCTGCGTTTCGGGCACCATCACGATTTCGGCCCCGCCGCCGATGGCGCACGGAATGGCAATGTAGCCCGAGTCGCGGCCCATCACCTCGATGAAAAAGCAGCGGTCGTGCGAGTCGGCCGTGTCGCGGATTTTGTCCACGCACTCCAGGGCCGTGTTCACGGCCGTATCGTAGCCGATGGTGTAGTCCGTGCCGTAGAGGTCGTTGTCGATGGTGCCCGGGGCCCCCACCGTGGGAATGCCGAACTCCTGCTCGAAGACCATGGCTCCGGTGAAGGTGCCGTTGCCGCCGATGGCCACCAGGCCCTCAATGCCGTTGTTAACAAGCTGATCGAATGCCTGTTGGCGGCCTTCCTTGGTGCGGAACGAGTGGCTGCGGGCCGACTTGAGGATGGTGCCGCCTTTCTGCACGGTGTTCGATACGGAGGCCGAGTCCAACTTCACAAATTCGCCCCGCATCATGCCCGAGTAGCCGCGCATGATGCCGTATACCTCAATGCCGTGATAGGTGGCCGTGCGCACCACCGCGCGGATGCACGCGTTCATGCCCGGCGAGTCGCCACCGCTGGTAAAAACTCCGATTCGCTTCATAATAATTCGAAAAATCCTGTTTCGCCCCTTTTTCAGTGCAAACCGCGCAAAGGTGCGCGTTTCAGCGGAACAAACCTAGCTTTTTGCCGTTAGCAACCCCGTCCGGCCCAGGGGCCCTGGCCGCCGGTATTTTGCCAAAAGAGATATAAAAATTCGGTAAATTCCTGTAACTTACCGTCGGCAACTGCCAAAACTCGCTTCCCACCCGCGTCCTACCCTTAATTTATCGTCCCATGTTCGGTTTTTTCGAAAATGAGCAGGCCAAAAAAATCAAAGGCCACCTCTGCAACCTCGCGGCCTTGGCCAAAGCCGACGGCCACATCGACGACCGCGAGATGAGTTTCATCATCACGGTGGGCAAGAAAAACGGGATGGGCGCCTCCGACGTGCGCAAAATTGTGGCCGGCAACACCAACGGCGTGTCCGACCTGCCCACCACCGATTCGGAGCGATTTGACCAGATTTTTGACCTTGTGGACATGATGCTCTCCGACGGCGTGGTGGACGAGAACGAGATGGATTTCTGCATTGGGATGGCCGAGAAGCTGGGCTTCCGCAAGGCCATTGTGGGGGTGCTGGTGCGCAAAATCTCGCAGGGCGTGAAGGACGGGCTGCCCGAAGACCGCATCAAGGAAGAGAGCCTGCAGTTCTTGAACTACAACGACTTGCCCGCTAAATAAGCACCGGCCTGGTTGGCAGTGCCCGGTTTGCGCCGGGGCCCTAAACGGCCCGCGCAAACCGGGCTTTTTTGTGCCCAGCCCCCCGCATCAAGGGGCCCCCGCCGTCGAGTACGTCTACAGCCGGCGCGAGCTGGTCGAAAAAATTTCGGCCCGGCCCCGGGGCCCCGGTACTTCGCTGCGAACCTATTCAGCGACGTTATGCGGCTTCGAATCTCTACGCTCCTCTTTTTTATTCTGTGGAAAACTGCTGCCGTGGGCTGGGCCCAGGGCGTGGACGTGCGCGGCACCGTGCTAAACGCCG
Organism: Hymenobacter nivis; assembly: GCF_006439025.1. Lineage (GTDB taxonomy): Bacteria > Bacteroidota > Bacteroidia > Cytophagales > Hymenobacteraceae > Hymenobacter > Hymenobacter nivis_A. Next base: position 165,860 of record NZ_RCYZ01000003.1, on the reverse strand, counting down.
CCCGGCAGCCCGTGGAATTTGCCACCGTGGTGCTGCTCAGCGCCCAAGATTCGAGCGGCGTGCAGGCCACCGTGGCCGACGCCGCTGGCGCCTTTGTGCTGCGCGGCGTGGCGCCGGGGCCCTACCGGCTGCGGGCCTCGTTTGTGGGCTGGCTGCCCGGCACGCAGCGGCTGGCGGTGGCCGCCGGGGCCCCGCCGGCGCCCGTGCAGCTGGTGCTGCGCCCGGCGCCCCAGCAGCTGGGCGAGGTGCAGGTGACGGCCCTGCGCCCACGCATCACCCAGCTGCCCGACCGCTTGGTGATGGACGTGGCCAGCACGCCGCTCGCCGCCGGCTACACCGCCCTGGAGGTGCTGGCCCGCGCGCCCGGCGTGTACGTGGACCCGCGCACGGAAACGGTGTCGCTGAACGGTAAGGGCACGCTGGTGGTGGTGGACGGCAAGCGCACCTACATGTCGGCCGCCGATTTGGCCGTGTTCCTCAAGGGCATGCCCAGCCAGGAGCTGCAAAAGGTGGAGCTGATTACCAGCCCCGGCGCCAAGTACGACGCCGAGGGCCCCGGCGGCGTGGTGAACATCGTCACCAAAAAAAGCCTCCAGAACGGCACCAAGGGCAGCCTGACGCTGGGCGCGGGCGGCACCACCAACAGCCGCCAAACCGCCGGCCTTTCCCTCAACCACAAGGCCGGGGCCCTGGCCCTGTACGGCGGCTACAACCTGGCCGGCCGCCAAACCCGGGTGAGCGACGAGTCGCAGATTGACTACCTCGGGGGCCCCGGCGCCGACGTGACGGCCACCCACTTGCTGACCTCGGCCACGCCCACCCGCCAGCTGGCGCACAACGTGAAGGCCGGCCTCGACTGGCAAGTGGGGCCCCGCACCGCCCTCAACCTGTACCTGCGCGGCCTGCGCACCGACCGCACCAGCGTCACCAGCGCCGCCACCCAGCTGCTGCGCGGCCCCGGGGCCCCCGCCGATTCCACGCTCGACAGCCAAACCAACACCGCCTATAATTCCACCCAGTTCTCGGGCAACCTGGGGCTCAAGCAAACCTTGGATTCGGCCAGCACGCTCACCGCCGACTTGGATGTTTCGCGCTACCAATCGGCGGGCGAAAACCAGATTACCAACACTTTTTATACCGCCCAGGGCCCCGTGCCGGACCGCGGCCTGCAGCTGCGCAACTACCTGCCCACGGGCATCCGCATCGTGGCCGGGCAGGTGGACTACGAGCGGCGGCTGGGCGGCGGCACCCTCGGGCTGGGCGCCAAGCACAGCTACGTGGCCTCGGAAAACGACGCCCGCTACGAGCTGCTGCAAACCGGCGAGTGGCAAAACGACGCGGGCCGCACCAATTACTTCACGTACCGCGAAAACGTGTCGGCGGCCTACGCCACCTTCGCCGGCAAGCGCTACGGGCTCGACTACCGGTTTGGGCTGCGGCTCGAAAACACGAACTCGCTGGGCGAGCTGCGCACCACCGGCCAGCAAAACGCGCGGCACTACACCAGCCTCTTCCCGTCGGCGCTGGTGAGCCGGGCGGTGGGCAAAAACGACTTCGTGAGCTTGGCCTACGGCCGCCGCATCCAGCGGCCCAGCTACCAGAGCCTCAACCCGTTTATCTACTTCCAGGACGTGTACACCTACTCGCAGGGCAACCCGTTTTTGCGCCCCGAGTACGCGCACGCCCTCGACTTCACCTACACCGCCCGCAGCGCCTACGTGTTTGCCTTGGGCTACTCACAAACCACGGACGTGATTTCGTGGGTGACGCAGCGCACGGGCCCCGGCTCGCTCGTCACGCAGTCGCGGGCCGAAAACCTGGACCGCCAGCGCGAGTGGACGCTGACCGTAACCGCCCCCTACTCGCCCTGGAAGTGGTGGACGATTACCAACGCCCTGAACGTCAGCTACGCCACGTTCTTCCTGAATTCGGTGGCCAACGCGCCGCGCACCGTGCAGGGCGTCGGCGGCGTGTACAGCATCGCCAACGATTTCGCCGTAAAGGGCGGCTGGGTGCTCAGCGCGTCGGGCTACTTCCAGAGCCCCATGCCCCGGGGCGTGGCGCAGGCCCGCGGCCAGGCCTCGGCCTACCTGGGGGCCCAAAAGAAGTTCCTCGACGACCGCCTCGCCCTGCGCGTCACCTACAGCGACATCTTCCGCTCGGCCCGCTCCGTCACGCGCACCGAGTTCGCTAACCTGCGCACCAACAGCACCTACCGCTGGGATTCCAACTACTTCGTGGCCACGCTCACCTACCAACTGGGCAACCAGAAGGTGAAGGCCGCCAACAAAAACCGCAACGTATCGGGCGATGAAGAAGGCCGCATCAATTGAGCCCGGGGCCCTAGCCGGGGCCCCCGGGGCAAACGGGAGTACTTTAGCGGGAGCCGCGTACCGCGCTCAGGGCGTTGCTTTGCCGGCGAATAGCCGCGGCCAGCAACAGGCCGGGCCTCCCGTTAGTCCTTTCTCTATGTCGAAAACATCGGCGGGTTTTGCAAATATCCTGTTGGGCATTAATACCAGCCGGCGCGCGACGGTGCTGTTGCACGTTGCCTTCTGGGCGGCGCTGTACTGCCTTTATTTCTACCAAAGCCGGTGGTTTACCGGCGACGAGCACCCCCGCAGCACAGTGCTTATTGCCCTAAGCAAATGGGGGGTCATCGCCGGGGCGTTTTACGCCACGATGTACGTCCTCCACCGCGCGTACTCCCCGCTGCTGAAACTGCTGCTGGTAGCAACCGCGTGGTGCCTCACCATAGTGAGCTATGACCTGGTTTCCTATTACTTGTACAACTACATCAACGACACCGTACCGAAGCTGCCGACCTATTTTCATAACATCGTAAAAGGCATTTCTGTAAAGGGCCCCTGGACATTTTTGTACGACAGGAATGCCTTTTACCTGCACTTCCTGCAACTGAACATTGGCTTGTTCATTCCCGTCATTATCAAGCTGGGGCGCTGGGCTGCTCGGTCGCGTATCAAGGCCATTGCCCTCGAAAAAGACAACCTGAAGCTGGAGCTGGAATTCCTGCGGGCGCAAATCAACCCGCACTTTCTGTTTAATACCCTGAACAGCGTGTACTCGCTGATTGAGGACAAGGACAAGACCGCCGCATTCATCATCGTGTCGCTCTCCGACATGATGCGCTACGCGCTGTACGACGCCGCCACCACCGAAGTGGACGTAGCCAAGGAGCTGGCCTTCATCCAGAACTACATCGAAATCCAGCAGATTCGGCACCGGCGGCGGTTGGAAGTGGAGCTGGAAATTGCGCCCGATTTGGGGCCCCAGCGCATCCCGCCGCTGCTGCTCATCAACTTCGTAGAAAATGCCGTGAAGCACGGCGTGGATAAATTGCGCCACGATGCCTGGGTGCGCATCCGCGCCTACCGTGACGAGCTGGGCACGTTCTGCTTCGCGGTGGCCAACGCCCGGCCGGTGCAGGCGGGCGCCGACGTCCGCGAGGGCATCGGCACCCGCAACACCCGCCGCCGGCTCGACCTCCTGTACCCCGGTGCCTACTCGCTGCAAACCAGCCACACCGCCACCCAATTCGACATCCTGCTCCGCCTATGGCCCCCGCACAACGGCTGACCTGCGTCATCATCGACGACGAGCCCCTGGCCCAGGAGCTGCTCCAGAAGTACCTCGGCCGCCTCGGCTTCGTGGCGCTGCTGGCCACCTTCGACAACGCCGTGGAGGCCCTGGCCCGGGTGGAGGCGCTGCGGCCCGACTTGGTGCTGCTCGACGTGAACATGCCGGAAATGAACGGCTTGGAGTTCCTCAACACGTTCACGCGCTGGCGGCCGGCCGTCATCTTCACCACCGCCTACTCCGAGTACGCCGTGCAGGGCTTTGAGTACGACGCGGTGGATTTTCTGCTCAAGCCCATCACCTTCGAGCGGTTTGCGCGGGCCATTGGCAAGGCGCGCCAGCAGCTAGCGCCCGCCGGGGCCCCCGAGCCGCCGCCGGGGCCCCCGGCCGAGCGCCAGCGCATGCTGCTCATCAAGGAAAACAAGAAGTTCCTGCGCGTGTCCGTCGACGACGTGCTGTTCGTGGAAGGCATGAAGGACTACCTCAAAATTTACACGAAAGCTGAAGTCGTCGTCGCGCACATGACCATGACCAAGATGGCGGAACTGCTCGACGCCGCTGATTTCCTGCGCGTGAACCGCTCGTACCTCGTGCAGAAAGCCGCCATCAAGGCCATCCACGGCAACACCATCGAAATCGTGAACGGCATGGAAGTCCCCGTAGGCATCAACTACCGCGAAACCATCCGCCAAATGACCGACAAAGGCGTGCTGTAGGGCCTACGCCGCGGCCCCCGCCACAAACTCAATGGCCCGCAGCAGGCCGGCGCAAGCGGCGTCAATTTCGGCGTCGGTGATGACCAGGGGCGGGGCTAGGCGCAGCGAGTTGTCGCAGAACAGGAACCAGTCGGTGAGGATGCTTTCGTGCGCCAGGGCCCTGTCGATGATGGGCTTGAGCACGTCGAACGAGTCAAATTCCACCGCCATCAGCAGGCCGCTGCCGCGCACCGCCCGGATGGCCGGGTGCCGCAGCTGCACCCTGAACCGGGCTGCTTTTTCGGCCACGCCGGCGGCCAGGTTTTCGTCCTGCATGACCTGGAGCGTGGCCAGGGCCGCCGCGCAGCTCACCGGGTGGCCCCCAAAGGTGGTGCAGTGCCCCAGGATGGGGTTGGTCTTGAAGCCGCTCATGATTTCCGTGGTGGAAATGAACGCCCCGATGGGCATGCCGCCGCCCATGCCCTTGGCACACACCAAGATGTCGGGCTCGATGCCGTGCTGCTCGAAGGCCCACATGGTGCCCGTGCGCCCGTAGCCGCACTGGATTTCGTCGAGGATAAGCAGGGCCCCCACCTCGCGGCAGCGGCGGCGCAGGGCCGGCAGGTAGTAGGGCAGGGGCAGGCGCACGCCGGCCTCGCCCTGCACCGTTTCGATGACCACGGCCGCCGTTCGCTCGGTAATCAGGGCCAAGTCAGCGAAGTCGTTGTGGCGGATGTGGCGCACGTTGGGCAGCAGCGGGCGGTAGCTGTTCTTGAAGCTTTCGGAGCCGGTGATGGACAGGGCCCCGTGCGTGGAGCCGTGGTAGGCGTTCATGCACGACACCAATTCGGTGCGGCCGGTGTGGCGCTTGGCCAGCTTCAGGGCCCCCTCGATGGCCTCGGCGCCCGAGTTAGTGAAGTATACCGAGTCGAGGTGCACGGGCAGGGTTTGGTGCAGGGCCTCGGCCAGCTGGGCGGGCACGGCCTGCACCAGCTCGCCGTACACCATCAGGTGCAGGTACTTGTCGAGCTGGGCGTGGATGGCGGCCAGCACCCGCGGGTGGCGGTGGCCCACGTTGCTCACGCCGATGCCCGAAATCAGGTCGAGGATCGGGCGGCCTTCGGGCGTGTACATGTACACGCCTTCAGCCCGCTCAATTTCTAGCAGCAGCGGAAAATCGGAGGTTTGGGCCTGGTGTTTCAGGAAAAGCTGGCGGGGAGTGAGGACCACAGAGAAAGCAGGATTTAACGAGCCGGCGCGAAGATTTAGGGGCCCCGCGCCGGGCAAAATGCGTAACGGGCGCCGCGCCGTTGCCGCGGCGAAACATGGTAACCGCCGCCGGCCCGTTTCGATTATTTGGCAAAAATAAAGGGGCCGCTGCGGGGGCGCAGCAGCCCCGCAAAAGGAGCATTCTAATCCAAGACGGCGGATTTATTCCGGGGCGCCCATCGCCGGGGTCCCCGCTACCCGCTTGATGACCTCCTTAGTGAAGTCGCGCTCGGCGGCCAGCAGCTGGGCCACCTGCCGCAGCGAGAGCACCTTCTGGAACTTGTCGAAGTATTCCTTTTCCAGGTTCAGCTCCTGCTGGCGGGTGGCGTAGGTCTGGGTCAGGTTCTCGCGGATTTGCTGGTCGGTGAGGCCCTCGATTTGCTCGCGCTTGAGGGACCGGCTGGCGCGGTTCAGCGCCCGGCGGCGCGTAATAAACTCGTTGTACACCGGCCAGAAGCGCTGGGCCTGGTCCTGCGTCAAGGACAACCGGCTGGTGAAGAAGGCAATGCGGGCATTGTCGAGCTGGCTCAGGCGCTCGGCCCGGGCAGCGCGCAGCTGCTGGCGGGGCCCCTGGGCCTGGGCGTGGCCACCAGCGGCCAGCAACAGGGCCCCCGCCAAGGCCAGTCGGCGCGGGGCGGCAATGATGGAAAAAAAGGCGGCAAACGGGTTCATCGGCAAAGCAAAAGGCTACAGGTAGTGGGCGTCCTCGGCGGCTTGCGCATCCAGGGCTTCGGTAAGTTCGGCGGGCGAGGGCTGCAAGAAGGTTTCGGCCATGCCGGGGCGGGCCGCCACCAGGGGGGCCAGATCGGTGGCGTCAAGATTAGCGCCGGGGCGCAGCAGGTAGGCCACCAGCTCGGTTTGCGGCACCGCATCAAGGGCGGCCGTAGCGGCACGGGCGCTCACCGCGGGGGCCCCCGGGCTGCCCAAGCCGCTCAGCCAAAACGAGCCCGCGAACCCGCCCAACACCGCCACCGAGGCCAGGCCTGTGCGCAGGGCCCCGGGCAGCAGGGCCCACCAGGCCGCGCCGCCCGCCAGGGCCCGGGGCAGGGCCGGGCGGCGGTCCATCACGCGGGTGGGCAGCTGGTCGAAGTAGTGCGCCGGCGGCGCGCTCAGCGGCGGCAGGGGCCGCCGGGGGTGCGCATCCAGCTTAAAGGCAGTTTTCATGGCAGTTGGATGAATGGGGTTCGGCATCGTTTAACCCGGTCCTGAAAAAATCTTACTGACTGGCGCGGGTCACGTAGTCTTCTACTTTTTTCACGGCGTGGTGGTAGCTCGCTTTTAGGGCCCCCACGCTGGTGCCGGTCACCTCGGCCATCTGCTCGTAGGGCATCTCGTCGTAGTAGCGCAGGTTGAACACCAGGCGCTGCTTGTCAGGAAGTTGCAGGATGGCTTTTTGCAAGGTCAGCTCGATTTCGTCGCCGGCCAGGGCCGGGTCGGCCTCTAGTTTTTCGGCCAGTTCGGCGCCCACGTCGTTCAGCGGCAGCAGGAACCGGCGGCGCTTGCTGCCCAAAAAACTTAGGCACTCGTTGGTGGCGATGCGGTAAATCCAGGTGAAAAGCTGAGCGTCTTGGCGGAAGTTTTCGAGGTGCTTCCACACCTTCACGAACACGTCCTGGGTGAGGTCGTCGGCGTCGGCGTGGTCCACCACCATCTTGCGCACGTGCCAATACACCTTCCGCTGGTACTTGCGCACCAGCTGATTAAATGCCAGGTTGCGGCTGGCGGGGTCGTGGAACAGGCGGAGGATTTCGTGGTCTTCCAAACGGGGAGGCCGGGGGGTGAGCGGGAAAGTGGCGGTTGGACGCCGCCGCACTGAGCAAGTTTAACGTCCGCCGTCAACAGTGCTAAATTGTGCTTGCTTCAACTCCAAAACCGCCGCTTCTCGCCCGGACCTGCGCCGCGCCAAACAAATTCCCCCGCCCATGAGCGTATTCAGTTTTCTCTTCCAAAAAGAGCGCCGAAAAAATGAGAGTGAGAAGGCTACGCTGCGGCAGCAGCTTTACCAAGCAAGGGAGGAAAATATAAGCCTTGGACAGAAAATAGCAGCATTGGAAGCCAAGCAAAAACGAATAGAATATTTACTAAGCCACAGGGTTAAGCCGAACGCGTGTTGCGTGGTGGAGCGAACCGCCAAGGGCGTTGAAGTGCTGTCAGTAGTTGGTGCCTTTGATGGCAGCGGGCAAGTAGAAATAGAAATCTTCGACCTCGTGGCGCCAACTTGTAGCGCAAACCGCCAACTGGTGCTGTGGGCCAAAAAAGAACCGAATGCCTCGCTTTACATACAAGATATTCAAGGCGGTGCCAGCAAAGGCCACGGCGAATTGGCGGTGAATTATTTACTTATCCTAGCAAAAAAGGAAGCCGTTGAAACGATACACGGCGCAATCAGCTCGGTTGATTTGGGACACTTTGACCGCCTACAGGCTTTCTATAAAAAGATGGGCTTTGAAATTATGGCCGGTGCAAACGGGGCCCCCGTGGGGGTAGAAAAAAAGCTGTTGTTGACGGCCATCGGGTGAAGGCAAGCCAAGTGCCCTGATCTTCCTCACCTGGGGCCCTACTGATGTCGTTGCACGGCTCCCGCGGCGGCGCGGTCGCGTGGGTGGTGCAGCTGGTACACCAGTTTTTCCACCAGGGCTGGGTCGTTGCGATGGAACTGCCGGATCAGGGTTTCGGAGGGAACGTACAGCGCCAGGCCCCCGGCCGCCGCAATGGCCATGGTAAACAGGCTTAGGCGTTGCCTGAACGCGGATAGTACTACCACTAAAGCCATGGTGGCCACGCCCACCACGAGCATGGTGTTGCCGCTGTTCCAATTCATCAGCTTGAACAAGGTGCCCACTAGCGTGACCGCCGCACTGATGCCCGTCACTTTGCGCAAGTAGTCGTCCATAAATGCGGCGGTAGTAGATGGGCCCGCAGCGGGAGCGGCGAGCAAGTACGAGCGCATAAGATACACCGCCGCCAGGGCCCCCAGCCCCAGAATTAGCAAGTAGCTGCCGGCGGGCACCAGGGCCCACTTAGCCGCTAGGCCCAGCAGCGCCGCGGGCCAGGCGATCTTTTCAACGGCGTTCAGTTGCTTTTCCAAGGAGTTGTTGTGCAGTAGGTTACTTTCCAAAAATGCCCACCGACGTCGTCTGCCCCGAGCGGATGGTGAAGTTGCGCACATCGGTGAACTTGCTGCCCAGCGCAGTTTTGGTGCGGAACACCAGGCGGTAGGCCCCCGGCTGCAGGGGCAGGTTGAGCTTGCTGCTACCGCCGTCGGGCAGGTTGTAGATCCAGGTTTGCGACTCGTCGTTGTTGAGTTGGTAAATGGAGCCGTAGCCCTTCAAATCGGCGGTTATGTTGAGCGTGCCGGGGGCCGGGTAGGTCACGGCCACCTCCTGGCCCTGGCGGATGCTGACGCGGCGCACCAGGCGCGGCAGCGTCAGCAGCTCTACGTCGTAGGCGCCGGCCAGCAGCTTCTGGCGGGCGCCGAAGGGCAGGGCCACGGCGGTGCCGGGGGCCCCGGCAGCCCGCACCACGGCCTGCACCGCACCGTAGGGGCTAGGCGTGAGCTGTGGCGGCTGCAAAAACAGCGTGCCCTGCGGCGTTTTGAAGGTCAGCACGTTGGCCTTGCCCGCCCGGATGGGCACGTTGGCCTGGCGCACGGCCGGCACCGTGTTGATTACCAGGTCGTAGCTCTGCAGGGCGTCGATGGCCAGCACGTCGGCGCGGCCCTGGGCGTCGCGGTAGTGCACGTAGTTGTACTCGGGCTGGCCAGTCACGTTGTTGACGAACGTGAGGTTGACGTTGCTTTCCACCGGGCGGCCGTCGGCGTCGGTCAGGTTCACGGCCACGGTGGTTTTGGCCAGCGTTTGGGCAATCACGTCGTTCATCACCGTGCGGAAGGTCTTCACCTCGGCCGCGTTGTAGTACTGGCCCAGGCATTCGAGTTGTTTGCCAAACTCCTTTTCGGCCCCGATGCCAATCACGAACGGTTTGAGGAACACGCGCTTGCGCTGCAAGTCGAGCGAGGCGGCGCACGGGTCGGCGTTGCACGACTCCAGGCCATCGGTGATGAGCAGCAGCACGTTGCGCGCCGTTTTGTCGGCCGGAAAATCGCCCGCCGACTGCCGCAGCGAATACGTGATGGGCGTGTTGCCCTGGGCCTTAAGCGTGGTGAGCTTGGCCTTGATGGCCGCGGCGTTGCGCGGCGCAAACGGCACTTCGAGGCGCGAATCCTCGCAGTTTTTGGCGCTATTTGGGAACTGGTGGCCGTACACGCGCAGGCCGAGCTCCAGGTTGGGGTAGGCGTTCAGCGAGTCGGCCATCTTGCCCAGCATGCGCTTGGCCACCTCCCAGCGCGGCTGGCCTTCCCACGGAGCCATCATCGAGCCCGAGGCGTCGAGTAGGAAGAGGATGCGGGTGGTTTTAGGTTTCTCGGGCGGCGCGTTTTGGGCCCGGGCCCCCGGGCCCAGCGCCAGCAGTGCGCCCAGCCACAGGGCCCCTAACGCGCTGGTTCTGCGAATAAAAAGCAATGGGCTCTTATGTGACATCGGGGCGAGCCGCGGGAAACTGCAACGCTGCGGGCGGCGCGAATGTAGCGCGGGGGCGGCGGGTCCGCGAGCAGGGGCCCCGGGCAAACCGCGTCAGCGCGGGAACCCAGGGGCCCCATGTGGCCAAGCCCTACGCCAGCAGCTGCGCGGCGTGGTCCTGGGTGTCTACTTTCTTGATGACCTTTTCGATAATGCCTTCAGCGTCAATCAAAAACGTGGTGCGGACGGTGCCCATGTAGGTTTTGCCGTAGTTCTTCTTTTCCTGCCACACGCCGTAGGCTTCCACGATTTTTTTGTCGGCGTCCACCAGCAGCGGGAAGGGTAGGTCGTACTTAAGGGCGAATTTCTTGTGGGCCGTTTCGCCGTCGATGCTCACGCCGATAACCTTGATGTTGTGGGTGTTGAGTTCTTCCTGGTGGTCGCGCAGGTTGCAGGCCTGGGCGGTGCAGCCGGGCGTATCGTCCTTGGGGTAGAAGTACAGCGCCACGCGCTGGCCGCGCAAAGCGACGAGCGAAACGGTGTTGCCGTCTTGGTCGAGGGCGGAGAAATCGGGGGCGGGCTGGCCGGGGGCGAGGGACATGGCGGTAAGGATGGGAAAGTCGTAAGTTACAAATTCAGCGGAATCACCCGCTCGTTGCCGGCTTGGTCGGTGAGGTGCAGCTCGGCGGGGCCGCGCAGCCGGGGCCCCAGCGTGTCGGTGGGCACGCTGAACAGCGTGGCGTTTTTGTATTCGTAGCGCAGCAGCCGGAACTGCCCGCCCACCAGCAGCTTGTAGCTGGCCAGGCCCGAGAGGTCGTCGCCGACGCGGAACAGCACCTGGCCGCCCGGCCGGCCCACCAGGCTGCCGGTGGGGGCCTTCTCGTCGGTGAGGATGCGGTAGGAGGCAAACTGCTTCACGATGGCCGAAATCTGGCCTTGCTCGTCCCACTGGCCGCCCACGTAGGCGCGGCCGCCCTTCAGCGTGGCCGAGTAAATGGCCGAGCGGCGCAAATCGGCGGGCGGGGCGGCGGGCTTCAGCGTGAGGCGCAGCGGATAGTAGAGCGGCGCGATGGGGTTGCCCACCGTCCAGAAGCCGCTGCCGGTGGCCTCGGGCCGGAAATTGGTGCCGAGGTACAGGTTCGTGAACAGCGTCTGGGGCCCAAACTGCAAGTTGACGTGGGCCGTGGAGTAGCTCATTTCCTTGCCCACCGGAATCATCGCCTGGCGGTCGAATACCTTGGTCACGCCCCGGAATTGCAGCGAGTCGGGCAGGCCGGCGCGCAGGTCGTAGAGGTACACGTTCTCGCTGGCCACGGTGTAGCTGGGCCGCACTTCGAGCTGGCGGTTGCCTTTGTAAATCACCAGGTTGCCGCCCACGGCCGCCGTGTCGGGGTCGGCGGCCACGGCCTTCAGCAGGTTGCGGTCGATTTCGTAACGTAGGGCCGGGCGCTTCACAGCGGCGGCGCGGGTTTTGAAGTAGGCCGGGGCCTGGCCGCGCAGCACGAAGTGCAAGGGCGTCTGGTTGTTATAGGAGTCGGCCAGCACCACGTCCACAGTGTACACTTGGCCGGCTTCCACGTTCAGGCGGCCACGCTGGGGCCCCGGGGCAGTGTACAGGGCCAGGTCGTTGCCCTCGTCCACCCACAGCTTTTGCAGCAGGCGGCCCAGGGTGTGCTGGTACTGGAAATCGACAAAGTTGGCCACCTGCCGGGTGCCCACGGGGAAGGGTACGGCGTCGATGTTGTGCTGGTAGTAGGGCTGGCCGTTCACCTGCACCGCCACCCGCTGGATGCCGTTCTTGTTCCACGCCCCGTCGAAGCGGTCGAAGCCCTGCACCAGCAACCCAATGGTGCCGAAGCAGTTGATGGTATCGGGCCAGGTGGTGGCCACGCCCGGGCCGGGCTGCACGCGGGGCACAAACACCTTCTTGTCGTAGCGGTTGGCCACGCGCGCCTCAATGCCCAGCGGCTCCACGGCAAAGGCCTGCAGGGTGGGGGCCACGTGGTCTTGCAGTTCGCTGAAGCCGCCCCACTGCAAGGGGTTGTACTGGCGGTCCTGGGCGTCGCGCACTTCCCAGTGCAGGTGGGGCCCCGCCGAGCCGCCGGTGTTGCCCGAGAGGGCCACCACCTCGCCGCGCCGCACGGGGTACTGGTCCTTGGCAAAAAATAGCTCCGTTTCGTAGGACTGCCGCTCGTACTGGCGGCGCAGCAGCTCGGCCGCCACGGGGCCCCGGAACTCGTTGAGGTGGCCGTACACCGTCGTTAGCCCGTTGGGGTGGGTGATATAGAGCACGTTGCCGTAGCCAAACGACGACTGCTTGAGCCGCGACACGTAGCCGTCGGCCGCCGCGTACACCGGCCGGTTCACCCCGCCGGCCGTCTTGATGTCGAGGCCGCCGTGGAAGTGGTTGGGCCGCAGCTCGCCCATGCTGCCCGCCAAAAAGCTTTGGGTGCCCGGGGCGATGGGAAACAAAAAGTAGCCCGGGGCCACCACCGGCCGGCCCCCCGCGGGCTGCGGCCGGGCGGCCCGGCGCTCGTCGGCCGTGTCGGCTTCCTGCCCGCCGGCGGGCAGGGCCAGGGCCCCGAGGCCCAGGGCCCCCACCACCACCAGCCCCCAGGCCCGCCACCGCCGGCAGGCCATCTTCGTAATCTGCAATACCCTCAAAACCAACTTGTTTATACTTTTAATATTTGGCCCGGGCGGCCGGCTCATCGCCGCCCGCCCGGTTTTGCCCCTACTTCACCGCCACTTCCAGCAGCTTTTCGCCCTCCAGGTACCCCACTAGCTGGTCGCCCACTTGCACGGGGCCCACGCCGGCCGGCGTGCCGGTGAAGAGCAAATCGCCCTGCTTGAGGGTGATGTAGCGCGAGACGAAGCTGATAATCTGGGCGAACGGGTGCAGCATCAGGCTGGAGTTGCCAGTCTGGCGGGTGTCGCCGTTCACTTCTAAGTGGAAGTTGATGTTGGCCAAATCCGCGAATTCGGCCACCGGCCGGAAGGTGGGGGAGATGGGCGCCGAGCCGTCGAAGGCCTTGGCCAGCTCCCAGGGCAAGCCCTTCTTTTTCAGCTCGCTCTGCAAGTCGCGGGCCGTAAAGTCGATGCCCAGGCCGATGGCGTCGAAGTAGGTGTGGGCGAAGGCCGCGTCGATGTGCCGGCCGTTTTTGCAGATGCGCAGCACCAACTCCAACTCGTAGTGGACGTCGGTCGAGAAATCGGGGTAGAAGAACGGCTGGCCGCGCTGCACCAGCGCAGTTTCGGGCTTGAGGAAGATGACGGGCGCGGACGGCGTTTCGTTTTGCAGCTCGGCGATGTGGTCGGCGTAGTTGCGGCCGATGCAGATAATTTTCATAACAAACGCGGGCAGGGAGTGGCGAAAGCCCAAAACTACGGCCCCCGGCGGCCCCCGCCGAACACTTGGCCGGCTGGTTTGCGTATGTTGAGGGTCCCCAGCCGGGCTTTGGTCTAAAAAGCGCCCGGCCCCGGGGCCCCTGTTCTACCTTTCCTAAACTATTCCTTCTATGCTTCGCAAAACAACTCTCCTCGCCGGCCTCGTGTTGCTGGCCTCGTGCGCCACGGTGCCCATCACCGGCCGCCGCCAGCTCAGCCTGGTGAGCGGTAGCGAGATGAACTCGCTGGCCACCACGCAGTACCGCACGTTCATTACCGAAAACAAGCTCTCCAACAACAGCGCCGAGGCGGCCATGGTGAAGCGCGTGGGCGAACGCATCCAGCACGCTGTGGAGCAGTACGTGGCCCAAAACAACATGCAGGGCCAGCTTGATGGCTACCAGTGGGAGTTCAATTTGGTGGATAACAAAGAAGTGAACGCCTGGTGCATGCCCGGCGGCAAAGTGGTGGTGTACACCGGCATCTTGCCCCTCACGCGCGACGAAAACGGACTGGCCGTAGTGCTGGGCCACGAAATTTCGCACGCCGTGGCCCGCCACGGCGCCGAGCGCATGAGCGACCAGCTCGTGGCCCAGGGCCTGAGCACAGCCCTGAGCACGGCCCTCTCGCAAAACCCCACTGCCACCAAAAGCCTGTTTATGCAGGCCGTGGGCGTGGGCAGCCAGGTGGGCATGCTCAAGTTCAGCCGCACCCAGGAGAGCGAGGCCGACCACCTGGGCCTGATCTTTATGGCGATGGCGGGCTACGACCCCAAGGGGGCCCTGCCGTTCTGGCAGCGCATGGCCGCCCAAAATCAGAGCAGCACCCCCGAGTTCCTCTCCGACCACCCCGCCGATGCCACCCGCATCGCCGACATTGAGCGCCTATTGCCCGAGGCCCAGAAATACTACAAACCCCGCTAACCCGTTGCCTCGCTTAACCTCCGCATCTTACGCTATGTCGATTCTTCCCCGTTTGGTAGGCCTGGGCCTGCTCACCCTTTTGGTAAGCTTGCTGCTGGGGGCCTGCGAAACCTCGCGCCGCAGCACCAACGAGCTGACCATGCCCGAGTACAACACCAAACCCACCGTCCCCAACAAGCAAATCGCGCAAACGGGGGGCGAGAAAATCGACTTCAAGGTGTCGCAGTCGGAGCTGGCCACGGCCTTTATCCGCGAGTTTGGCGACGGCACCGTGATTGACCGGGTGATGGTGCACAAAGCACCCCCCGAACCCAACGAGCCCGTGGTGTACTACCTCGTGGCCCTGGGCCTGCGCAACGGCATGTTCCGGGCCATGGCCCTGCCGCTGCTCGGCGGTGGCGACAACACGGTGTTTCTCAGCCCCACGGCCAACCGCTACGTCATCACCGGGGTGGGTTGCTCGTCGTGCTTCTTCAACTTCGAAGGTGACCGCATCATCGGCACGCTCTGCGAAGGCAACCCCGGCGGCGGCCGCTGCGACCTGCGCCGCTTGCCCGGCAACACGCTCTTCCCCAAATAGCTACTGCCATATGAAGCCGGCCCAAAAATGGCTGCTCCGCGCCGCCCTCACGGCCCTGGCCGTGCTGCTCACCACCGACAAGCGCCGGGCCCCCAAGCCGGGGCCCCCGCCCACCAAAAAGCCCGCCGAATAGGCGGGCTTTTTTTGCGTACCAATTGCCCGCGGCCGTGCCGCGGGTAGCCGCCGTGGCTACTGGATTTTGGTAACGGGCATTTGGCTGGTCATCACGCCTTCGGGCACGGTCTGGGCCGCGGCGATGTGGTCCAGCTGGGCGGGCTTGTCGGCCTCGCTGCGGCCGGAAGCCAGCAGCAGCTGGCCGTGGCGGGCGTACTCGTTCCAGTGGCGGCGAAAGGCGGGCTGCGCGTCGGTGGCCTTGGGGAAGTACGCCCATTCGTCCACGAGGCCGGTGGCGCGGTTCACCAGCACTTCGTAGCGGTTGTCGGGCGTCACGCCCACCTTGTTAAAGGTCATGCCCAGCACGTCGGCAGGGGCCCCGTCCATCGTTTTGCCCTCGCCTTTGTAGGTGAGGTTCACGCCCGGGTCGTTCAGCTTAAAGGGCATCACCAGCCAGTAGGAGTTGTTAATCCAGGTGGGCGTGAGTGTTTCGAGCACCTGCTGGCCGGCCGGCGAGGCCGAAATATCGCGGCCACGGCTGTACACGTGGCCCTGCTTGGTGTTCAGGTTGTAGTTGGCCACCAGCGTATCCTTTTCCCAGTGGAAATCGCCGGTCTGCTTGTCCCAAATCTGGTACTGGCCACCAAAAAAATCCCAAGCCAGGAAGCGGGTGTTTTTCCAAGCATCGGCCCCGCCCATGGCGGTCATTACGCGGTCGGCCACGGCCGTGGCCTTGGGGTCGGCGTTGGCGTTAGCAGTGCCGTTGGCCGAGCAGCCCAGCAGCAGCGCGCCCCCGGCCGCAGCGGCCGACAAACGCAAAAACGAGGAAACGAAACGCATAAGCGGGGCTGGGAAAAGGGGGGGAGTGGGGCCCCGGTGCTGGGGCCCCGCTAAAGGTAGCCGTTTTTTGCCTGGCCATGCCGGGCCCCCCGGGGCCCCCGGCTACCGCGCTTCCAGCCCCACCACCTTGGCCGCCAGCACGGCTAGGTCCAGCCCGTCGAACGTGCCCGACGACATGAGCAGCAGGTTCGTATCGTCCCAGTGCTGGGCGTGGAGAAACTCGGCCAGCTTGTGGCTGTCGGTGATGACGCGCAGGTCGGGGCGCTGGAAGGCAGCGGCCACAGCCTCGGGCGGCAGCGGCGGCAAACGCTTGTGCTCCAGCACGTGGGGGTTGAAGTACACCACCGCCACGTCGGGCGCGTCGAAGCAGTGCGCGTACTGGGGCAGGAAATCGGGGTTGAGCGAGCTGAAGGTGTGCAGCTCCAAACAGGCAACCAGCCGCCGCTGCGGAAACTGCTGCTTGAGGGCCCCCGCCGTGGCGCGCAGCTTGCTGGGCGCGTGGGCAAAATCTTTGTACACCACCGAGGTGGCCCCGCGGGCCAGTAGCTCCAGCCGCCGCGCTGCCCCGGGGAACGACGCCACCGCCCGGTAAAAATCCTTGCCCTTGATGCCCAGCTGCTTGCACACCTCGCGCGCCGCCGAAATGTTGCGCAAGTTGTGCTCGCCAAACACCTGAATCGGCACCTCCTCGTCCTTCTTGGTTAGCAAAAACGTCTGGCCGTCGCGCACCACGCTCTCGTGGGGCCCGTAGCCGATGTAGGTCACGCTGGGGTTGGTGGGCACGGCGATGAGCTGGGTCTGCTCGTCGTCCTGGTCGTAAATCAGCACGCCCGACTTGGGCGTCATGTCGGCGAAGATGCGGAACTGCTCGCGGTAAATTTCCTCGGTCGGAAACACGTTGATGTGGTCCCAGCTGATGCCCGAAATCACGCCGATGTGGTGTTGGTAGAGGTGGAACTTGGGCCGCCTATCGACCGGCGACGACAGGTATTCGTCACCCTCGATGATGATGACCGGCGCGTCGTCCGTCAACTGTACCATCAGGTCGAAGCCCGCCAGTTGGGCCCCCACCGCGTAGTCGAACTTGCGGCCGTAGAAGCGCAGCACGTGCAGGATGCAGGCCGTGATGCTGGTTTTGCCGTGCGAGCCGCCGATGACCACGCGCTGCTTGTCGCGGCTGGCCTCGTAGATGTACTCGGGGAAGGAATAGACCTTCAGGCCCAGCTCCTGGGCCCGCAGCAACTCCGGGTTGTCGGGGCGGGCGTGCATGCCCACAATTACGGCGTCGAGCTCGGGGGTGATGCGGGCCGGGTCCCAGCCCTCCTGCGAGGGCAGCAGGCCAGCGGCGGCCAGGCGGCCCCGGGCGGGCTCAAAAATCTCGTCGTCGGTACCCGTCACGTGGGCCCCCTGGCGGTGCAGGGCCAGCGCCAAGTTGTGCATGATGCTGCCGCCCACGGCGATGAGGTGCACGCGCCGCGGCGCAGAATCGGAAGAAGTCAAATCGGTCATGCGAAGGAAAAGAGCGAGCCGGGCCCCGGGCCCGGCTTGGGGCCGCGAAAGTACAAAAACTACCCGCCAAACCGGGCCCGGGGCCCCGGTTTGTCATGATTTTATGCGCCGATTTCCATCCATCCGGGGTTAGCTTTGTTATTCGGGCCCGCCGTAGTTTTTGCCAATTCCCTGGCGTTTATTTACAATTACTTCATTATCAAATGCCAGACGAAATGGACGACCGCGTCAAGCAATCCGCTGCCCGCGCCAAAGCCGCTTGGGCAGGGCGTGGTACCAGCGGGCAGCCGTTCCAGGCCAGCGCCGCCGGCAAGCTGCCGCCCCAGGCCCTGGAGCTGGAGGTGGCCGTGCTGGGGGCCCTGATGCTGGAGAAAGACGCCCTCACCTCGGTCATCGACATCCTGCGCCCCGAAAGCTTCTACAAGGATTCGCACCAGCGTATTTTCAAGGCCATCATCAGCCTGTTTGATAAGTCGGAGCCCATCGACCAGCTCACCGTGGTGCACGAGCTGCGCGAGCTGGGCGAGCTAGAGGCTTGCGGCGGTGCGTTTTACGTGGCCGGCCTCACGATGAAGGTGAACTCGGCGGCCAACGTCGAGTTTCACGCCCGCATCATCACGGAGGCCGCCATCAAGCGCGAGCTGATTCGCATTTCCAGCGAAATCCAGCGCGACGCCTTCGAAGACACCACCGACGTATTCGCCCTGCTCGACCAAACCGAGCAGGCCCTGTTCGAGGTGTCGGAATCGAACATTCGCAAGAACTTCGACGACATGCGCAGCCTGATGGGCAAGGCCATCAAAGAGCTGGAAGAGAAGAAGAACCAGAAGGACGGCCTCACCGGCGTACCCTCCGGCTTCACCGCCCTTGACCGCGTAACCAGCGGCTGGCAACCCTCTGACCTAGTGATCATTGCGGCGCGGCCAGGCATGGGCAAAACCGCCTTCGTGGTGTCGGCCATGCGCAACGCGGCGGTGGAGTTTAAGCGGCCGGTGGCCATTTTCTCGCTGGAAATGTCGTCGCTCCAGCTGGTCAATCGTCTGATTTCGGCGGAGGCGGAGTTGGATTCGGACAAGATCAAGAAGGGCACGCTGGCCGACCACGAGTGGCAGCAGCTTAACCACAAGATCACCGATCTTTCGGCGGCCCCAATTTACATCGACGATACGCCGGCCCTGAGCATCCGCGAGCTGCGCACCAAGTGCCGCCGCCTGCGCTCGCAGAAGGACGTGCAGCTCATCATCGTGGACTACTTGCAGCTGATGAGCGGCAACACCGACGGCCGCGGCGGCAACCGTGAGCAGGAAATTGCCAGCATTTCGCGGGCCCTGAAGGGTATCGCCAAGGAGCTGAACGTGCCCGTGCTGGCCCTGTCGCAGCTCTCGCGCTCGGTGGAAACCCGGGGCGGCGACAAGAAGCCGCAGCTGAGCGACTTGCGCGAATCGGGCTCAATTGAGCAGGACGCCGACATGGTAATCTTCCTCTACCGCCCCGAGTACTACGGCCTCGACCAGGACGCCGAGGGCAACCCCACGCAGGGCATGGGCGAGGTCATCATCGCCAAGCACCGCAACGGCTCGCTCGAAACCGTGCAACTCAAATTCATCGGCCGCTTCACCAAGTTTGCCGACCTCGACAGCGAAAATGGTGGCGGTTTCGGCGGGGGCTTCGGCGATGCGGGCGGCTACCAGCCCCAGGGCCTGCCGGCCAGCAACTTCGACGACGAGCCCAGCGGCAACAGCTTCGCGCCCAATACCATCCGGCTGGGCTCGAAAATCAACGAGTCGCCAGTGCCATTTCCCAAAGGCAACCTGAACAAGTACGAGGAGCCGCCTTTCTAGAATAATCGGCTGGCCCACAGGTTGTTTGTGATACTAAAAACGGTCGTGCTGAACGAAGTGAAGCATTCCTCCCGCGGCAGTAATTATTTGCCGGCGCGGGAGAGATGCTTCACCTCGTTCGGCATGACCGTTTTTATGGCGCGCTATGGCCACGCCTTTGTGCGCTTGACTGGTTAGGTACTGAGTTTAGAATTCATGGAAACAATTTCGGTAGCGACCATCGCCCTGCTGTGCTTTTTTACGTTCCTGGCCGGCTTTATTGACGCCATTGTGGGCGGCGGGGGACTGATTCAGCTGCCGGCGCTGCTGCTGCTGCTGCCCGGCGTGCCGGTGCCCACGCTGCTGGGCACCGGCAAAGTGGCCAGCCTGGCGGGCACCACCGCAGCCTTGCGCCGCTACCTCACGGGCCCCACAGCGGTGCCGTTGCGCTGGCGCACGGTGGCCGTCACGGCGCTGGTGGCGGGTGGCTTTGCGCTGCTGGGGGCCCGGGCCGTGAGCGGGCTGCACAAGGAAGCCGTGCGGCCGCTGGTGCTGGCCCTGCTGGTGCTGATGGCCGCCTACACGCTCTGGCGCAAGGACTTCGGGAGCACGCACGCGCCGCGCCTGCACGGCCGCCGCGAGGTGCTGGTGGGCGTGGTGCTGGGCGCGGCCATCGGGTTTTACGACGGGTTTTTTGGGCCTGGCACGGGCAGCTTGCTGCTGTTTGCCTTCGTGGGCCTGTTCGGCTACGATTTCCTGACGGCTTCGGCCTCGGCCAAGTTCGTGAACATGGCCACCAACGTGACCGGGCTGGCCTACTTCGTGTACACGAAGCAGGTCATCTACCAGGTGGCACTGCCGATGGCGGTGTGCAACGTGCTGGGGGCCACGCTGGGCATTCAGGTGGCGTTGCGGCGCGGTACGGGCTTCGTGCGGGTGCTGTTCCTGGTCATCGTCAGCACGTTCATCCTCAAGCTAGGCTGGGAGACATTTCAGCCAGCGCCAACGGCGCCGCCGCCGGCAGCGCAAACGCCTCCGCCAGCAGCTCGTACGAGCGCAGCCGGTCCTCAAACTCAGCCGTGATGGTGACGGCGATGATTTCGTCGATGCCATAGGCTTCGGCCAGGCGCTCAAACTCGGCCTTCACCTGCGCGGGCGTGCCGCTCACCACGCGGCCGCGGCTCTGCGCCATTTGGAACTCGTCTTCCACCGTGAACTGGTAAGCGCGCACGTCGGCGGCGGTGGGAAAGGTGAGGCGCTCACCTTTGTTGAAGCGCAGCAGCTGCAAGTCCATGGAGGCGCGCAGCTCCCGGGCCTTTTCCTCGGTGTCGGCGCAAATGGTGAATACGGCCAGGTTGGCCGCTGGGGCCCCCAGCTCGGCCGAGGGGCGGAACCGCTCGCGGTAGGTGCGCACCGCCTGGGGCCCCCCGTTGGGATTGATGAACTGGGCAAACGTGAAGGCTGCGCCCACGTGCGCCGCAAACAGGCCGCTTTGCCCGCTGGAACTCAGCAGCCACAGCGCCGGCTGGGTGGCCGACTGCGGAATGGCCATCACTCGCTCGTGGATGGTATCGGGCACCTTGTCGTCGCGCAGGTAAGCCTGCAAGTCCATCAACTGCTCGGCAAAGTCCTGGTCGCTGAACGTGTTGTGCGGGTTCAGGGCGTGGGCTGTGAGGCGGTCGGCCCCCGGGGCCCTCCCAATGCCCAGGTCGATGCGGCCCGGGAACAGGGCCTCGAGCAGGCGGAAGTTTTCCGCCACTTTCAGGGCCGAATAGTGGGGCAGCATCACGCCGCCCGAGCCCAGGCGGATGCGGTCGGTGTGGTTGCCAAGGTGGGCCAGCAGCACCTCGGGGGCCGAGCCGGCCAGCGTGCCAGTGTTGTGGTGCTCGCTCACCCAGAAGCGGGTGTAGCCGAGGCGGTCGGCCAGTTGGGCCAGCTCAGTGGTTTCGAGCAGGGCCTGGCGGGCAGTAGCGCCGGGGCGAATGGGCGATTGGTCGAGGACGCTGAGGCGGAGGGGCGTGGGCATGGCGGTGGGGCTGAGGTATCTTTTTAGAACCAACAGCCAGCGCTTCCGGTTCGCGGGGGTAGGGCCCCGGCGCTAGCGGCCCGCCGCGGGGGCCCTGGTTTCGGCCACCGCCGCCTCGGGTGGCTGGCGGCCCAGCCACTGCGCCATGCTGCTGGCCAGCACAATCTGCACCGAGTGGTAGAGCATGAGCGGGAGCAGGATGAGCCCCGTGGCGGCGGCCGGAAACAGCAGGCTGGCCATTACGCTGCCGTGCACGAGCGACTTCTTGGAGCCGCAGAACACCGCCACAATCTTGTCGGCCCGCGAGAAGCGCAGCGCCCGGCCCAAGCCCCACACCAGGCCGAATACCAGCAGGTACAGCCCCGCCAGGCCCGCCCCCAGCGCCAGCACGCTGGCCGGCTGGTAGCTACGGAAAATCCCTTCGGCAAACGAGTCGGAAAAAGCCGTGAACACGATGAGCAGGATGGTCACCTGGTCGAATATGCGCAGGGCCGTGCGGTGCCGGTCGGCCAGGGGCCCCAGGCGGCTGTTGAGGGCAATGCCCGCCCCCACCGGCAGCACCACCTGCCAGAGCAGCTGCGTGGCCAGGCCCCCCAGGTGCTGGGCATCGGTGCCGGTGCGCAGCACCAGGCTGGTGAGCAGCGGCGTGAGCACGATGCCCAACAGGCTGGAAACGCTGGCGTTGAAGATGGCCGCCGGTAGGTTGCCGCCCGCAATGCTCACCATCACCACCGACGTGGAAACCGTGCTGGGCAGCGCGCACAGAAAGAACAGGCTCGGCCAGAGCAGGTCGCTGGGGCCCCCGCCGAACAGGGGCCGCACCAGCAGCGCCAGCACCGGAAACAGGCCGAACGTGGCCAGCTGCACCAGCGTGTGCAGCCGCCAGTTGCGCAGCCCGGCCCGCAGTTGGGCAAAGCTCAGCTTCAGGCCGTAGAAGAAAAATACCAACGCCACGCCCGTGGTCGTCACCAGCTTCCACGGCACGGGGCTGGCCGGGCTGCCCAGCGTGGGCCATGCGTAGGCCAGGGCCACCACGGCCGCCAGGGCCAGCAAAAACCAGTCGAGCCCGGCCCGGGCCAGCAGGGCCCCCAGGCGGGTGGGGGCAGGTGCGGAAGAATCAGCCATAGCGGGCAAAATACGGCCTGCCGGCCCGAACTAGGGGCCCAGCCGATGGGCCCCCGCGTTGGGCCCCCGGGCAGCCCGGCCAGCGGATTGGCCGGGGCGCGGCTATTGCTTGCTGATTTTGAAGCTGGTATCCAGGGCCGCGCCCGTGAGGTGGACCAGGTAAAACCCGCTCTTCAGCCCCGAGAGGTCGACGGTATTTTGGGCCCCGGTGTTGTCGTAGGCGCGGCTGAATACCTGGCGGCCGGCGGCGTCGAGCACGGTGAGGCGGTGGGCCTGGCCGCCGGCGGGCAACTGGTACGTGAGGCGGCCAGCCACCGGGTTGGGGTAGAAGCCCGCGGCGGCCGCGCCGGCGGCCCGGCCAGCCAGCACCGTGCCTGCCGGCACCAAGCCGAAGCCGAACACCTCCGTGCTGGTGATGGTGGCGCTGGCGCAGGTCATGGGTTGGGTGCCGTCGCCGCTCGATACGTACTTGCCATTGGTGCCGCGCAGCGAAACGGTGCCGTCGGCATTGCCCAGCCACTCAAACACTTCCCCACCCGAAATGGAGGGCCGGCCGCAGGTCATGGGCCCCGTGCCGTTCTCCGACGACACGTACTTGCCCTGGTTTTGCAGGGTTACCTTGGAGCCGCTGGCGGCGGCCACCAAAAATACCTCCCAGGCCCCGTAGGCGGCCCGGGCGCAGGTCATGGGCTGGGCCCCGTTCTCGCCGGATGCGTACTTGCCATTGGCTCCGCGCAGCCACACGGTGCTGCCCACGGGGGGCGCCGCCCCGGTGGTGCCGTTGTAGTTACCGCCGGCGGGGTAGTTCACAATGCCGTTCTGGTTGGGGGCCAGGGCGTTCACCACGCTGGGATTGGGGACGCAGTTGGCAAACTTGATGTTTTCCAGCACCTGCGCCAGGCCGCCGGGGCCGTCCACAATAAAGGGCGGGGTGATGCGCGAGAGGGCCGCGTTGGGGCCCGTATCGAAGCGCTTGTACGTCCAGTGGCACCAGCCGATGCCCACCGAGTTGAGGCTGGTGGCGGCCTCGTGCATCCAGCCAGCGGTGTTTTCGCCGGTTTCGCCCACCCAAATGGGCACGCTGTACCGGGCGCGGAAATTCTGAAGGTTGCCGATGAAGCGCAGGCTGTTGGGCCCCCCCTCCGTCGAGCTCACGTTGTTGTCCATCAGGTAGCCCGCGGCGCTGTAGCGGTGCGAGTTGTAGACCAGGTTGGGCGCGTTGGCGAAGGTGAAGGGCTCCAGGTAGTTGAAGTCGTTGCCGTAGCCGTTGCCCTCGATCAGCAGCAGGTGGTTGTCGCCCTGGGCCCGCACGGCGGTGATGAGGCGCTGCAACAGGTCGTGGATGGGCGGGTTGCTGGGCACGTTGTTGGGCTCGTTCAGCAGGTCGTACATGGCCACGCGGGCGTCGTTCTTGTAGCGCGCCGCCACGGCCTCCCACAGCCGCACGGTCATGTCGCGGTAAATGGCCCGGTTCCACAAGTCCAGGGGCTGGAGGGCGTCGGCAATGTTCACGTCGGTGCCCTGCGAGCCGGGCGCGGCGTGCAGGTCGAGGATGACGTACATGCCGTTGGCCGCGCACCAGGCCAGGGTGTTGTCAATCAGCCGGAAAGCTTCCAGGTTGGCCGGGTCGGCAAACAGCTGGTTGCCGTTGTACCAGCCGGTGAGGGCGCTGACGTACGATTCGTACGTAGTGGTGCCGCGCATCACGTTGTTGCGCACCGCCCGCTGGGCCGGCGTCAGAAACAGGTCGTAGTGCAGCGGCAGGCGCACGCAGTTGAAGCCCCGGGCGGCCAAGTAGTCGATGTCGGGCTTGGTGATGAAGTTATCGCGGTAGCCTTGGTAAAACGTTTCCACAGCGGCGTCGGTCATGCCGGCGTTGTAGAGCGTTTGCTTCACCGTGCCCTGGGTTTGCTTGCCGTTGATGCCCGCCCAGGTGGGCTTCACGATGTAGCCTTCCTGCAAAGCCCAGCCGCCCAGGTTCACGCCGTTCAGCAGCACTTCCTGGTTGTTGGCATTCAAAATTTTGGGCCCCGTGGCGTGCAAAAAGCTCTGCGCAAAAGCCGAAGTGGGGCAGCCCAGCAAAACCAATAGCAGCGCCAGCAGGCGCAGGGTGCCCCGCAAAGCCACTAGCGGCGCGGGCACAGAAGAAAGCGAAAGGAAGCGGCGCATGGGGCAGAAAGGTGGAAGAAGTGGAAGGGGGTGGCAAGCCAAGGCCCACCGCCCGGCTGGCCCGCAACGGGAGCAGCAGGCGGTGGGCCAGCGCAGAAAAAAGGCTGGCGGTGGCCTAAAACGGGGTGGCCCGGCGAATTGCCCAAAGGGCTTCGTCGGGCCACGCTTATAGTTGAACAGGGGCCCTGTTCTTCAGTGAGAGTGGCCCAACGACGAAAAAAGTCGCCGGACCACCCCGTTTTATACCGCCGCCAAAAAGACTTACTTGTATTGGTAGTAGCGCACGTAGTCCACCGTCATTTGCTGGGGGAACACGGTGGTGGCATCGGGGTTGCCCAGGAAATCGCCGCCCACGGCCACGTTCAGTACCAGAAAGAAGGGGTTGTTGAACGGGTAGATGGAAGCGTCGCTGGACGTGAACGTGTAGTAGAGCGTGCCGTCGAGGAAAAACCGCATCTTGTCTTGGCTGCGCACCACGCTGAAAACGTGGAAGTCGTCGGCGAAGCTGGCGTTGTTGGGCAGCGTAACCGGCTCAATGCCTTTGTATTTGTGGGCCCCGGTGGCGTCGGGGTAATGCATGGTCGAAAGAATCTTGTTGGGGGCCTGGCCGCGCAGCTCCATGATGTCAATCTCGCCGCACTTCGGCCAGTTGTTCTGGTCGATGTCGGAGCCCAGCATCCAAATGGCTGGCCAGATGCCTTGGCCCTTGGGCAGCTTGGCCCGCACGTCCACGCGCCCAAACTTGAAATCCTGCTTGCCCTTGGTCAGCATCCGGGCCGACGTGTATTCGCGGCCCCCTTGGGACTGTTTCTTGGCTTGAATAACGAGGTTGCCCCCGCTCAGGGCCGCGTTTTCGGTCGAGTTGGTGTAGTACTCCAGCTCGTTGTTGCCCCAGCCGTTGTTACTGCCCAGGTCGTAGCCCCACTTGGTAGCGTCTATGGCCGCGCCGTCGAACTCGTCGCTCCACATCAGCTCCGTGTACTGGGCATAGTCCCGGGCTTCAGCGTTGGCGGCCGCCGGCGTAGGCGTTACAGGCGTAGCAGGCGTGGGCGTTACCGGCGTGGGGGCCGGGGCCGACTTGTTCTCGGTGCAGGCCCCCAGGCCCAGGGCCAGCGCAAAGCTGGCCCGGAACAAGTGGCGGCGCGAAAGGAAGTTTTTCATAAATTAAGCAACGCTGGGGGTG
The DNA here is from genome assembly GCF_006439025.1 of Hymenobacter nivis. GTDB lineage: Bacteria > Bacteroidota > Bacteroidia > Cytophagales > Hymenobacteraceae > Hymenobacter > Hymenobacter nivis_A. The sequence goes on along the minus strand of NZ_RCYZ01000003.1, from coordinate 140,106 downwards.
AGAGGTAGGCCGGGCGCACCCGCTATTTGGCCACCAGTTTCATCTGGAAAATGGTGCCGGCGGTGGACTTGCCAGCTCGGAGTACCATGTGCGTGGCGTCGATGCTGATGATGCGGTACGTCAGGTCGGGGGCGTCCGTCACCCCGATGAAAGTGCCGGCTTTCTGAAACTCAAACATGGCAATGCCCGGCCCCACGGCCGACCCAAACGTGAAGGTGGACGTGCCCGACCGCGGCGCAGAACAGCCCCCCGCGTTGCCGGCCACAAAGGTCTGCCCCTTGGCGTCGTAGGTGAAGGTATTGGCGTTGGAGAAGGTGTATTCGTCGTCGGCCTGGCAGGCCGGTAGGCTACCAGCGGGGCCCCCGGCGTAGTAGCCGTCGGGGCTGGCGTCGCTGGGGCCCACGACGATGGCGGCCGCCACCGAGTTGTCCACCAGCCAGGTTTTGGAGGAGCCGCCGGTCAGCAGCAGCTTCACCGCGTCGGTCACCGGGGGCAGCACCAGGTCGGTGACGGCCGACACGCCGGTGCCGCCCTTGCCCGAGGTGATGAGCTGCGTTTTGACGGTGCCCCCGGTGTTGTAGGTGTGTGTGATGGTTTGGCCCGTGCCCCGCGTGCCGTCCCCGAAGTCCCACTCGTAAAACGCGGCGTCGGTGGCGGTGGCCGTGAAGGTGACCGAGGTGGTGAGCCCCACCGCTTTGGGCGTCGACGTGGTGAAGGTGGCCGTGGGCACGGGGCCGTTCAGCTGGCCCTTGTCGTTTTTATCGCAGGCGGTGAAGAGGAGCGGGCTGGCCACTAAGACCCAGGCCGCCTTGTTGCGAATGTAATTCATACTAAATCAGGCTGAATAGGCGAGGATAAAAGGCTAGTAGCCCGGGTTTTGAACCAAGCCGGGGTTGGTGTCGATTTCCGACTGCGGAATGGGCAGCACCAGGTTGTTTTGGGTGGGGATGCCGTGCACGTTGGGGGCAATGCCCCGGAGGGTGGCCGCCTGCTGCGTCATGCGCGGAATGAAGGCGTGGTCCGTGAGCGTGGGGTACAGGGTGCCGGCGCGCTTCATGTCAAACCAGCGGTCGAATTCAAACGCCAGTTCGTACTTGCGCTCCCGCAGCACCAGGTTGGTGAAGTTAGCGCTGGCCGCCGTCAGGTCGTGGGCCGCCGAGGGCGTATTGTAGTCGAGGCCAAACGAGCGGCGACGCACCTTGTTGATGGCCTCCAGGCCCTCCGTGGTGGGCCCCACGGCCTCGGCCACAATCAGGTACATTTCGGCCAGGCGTAGCACGGGTACGTTCAGGCCCGAGTCCCAAATGTTGGTGTTCACCTTGCCGATGAACCACTTCTTGCAGTTGTAGCCAAACGGCGAGCCGGTGGCCTTGGCGGCGGCTTTGCTGCCGTCGGGGTAAGTGTCGCCGGGGGCCCAGATAGTGGCGGTTTTGCGGGTGTCGCCCGTTTCGTAGCCGGCCACAAAATCGGGGTCCGGGATGTTGAAACCGTAGCCGCTGCCGGGCGTCTGGTTGGCGCCCCGGGGCCCAAAAAACTCGTTCATGGCCGAGCCCACTTGGTTGCGGTCGTACTGATTGCGGCCGCTCACGTACTGAATTTCAAAGAGCGACTCCTTGGCGTTGTTGTTGTTGTTCTCGATCTTAAAGTTGTCGGCGTAGCTGGCCCACATCGTTTTGCCCGAGTTGTTGATGACCTCACGGGCCCGCTGGGCGGCCTCCGTTTTCTTGCCTTCGGTGATGTACACCTTGGCCAGCAGGCCCGTGGCGGCCCACTTGGTGGCCCGGCCCAGGTCTTCGCCGCTGTACGAAGCCGGCAGGTTGCCAATGGCATCGGTCAGGTCCTGCTCAATCTGCTTGTACACGTCGGCCGCGGGTGTGCGGGGGATGTTCACGGCCGACGGGCTGGTGGGCGGGGCCGTGAACAGGGGCACGTCGCCGTAGGCCCGCACCAGGTCGAAGTACATCTTGGCCCGCAGGAACTGCGCCTCGCCGAGGCAGCGCCGCTGGATGGCGGGGTCCATGTTGGCAATGTTCGGCACTTTCTGAATGACGATGTTCGCCCGTTGCAGCGCAATGAACGAGCCGCCCCAGAGCCGGGTAGCAATGAAGTTGGTGGTCGGAATGCTGAAGGCTTCGAGCTGCTTGAACTCGATGCCGTCGTTGCCGTCGTCGCCGCCCGTGCTGGAAATGTCGGCCCACATGTCGAAGGCCCACTGGGCTGCGTTGTACTGGCCTTCCTTGGTCAGCTCGCTGTAGGCGGCCGTTACGGCCTGGATGGCGTCCTGCTGGGTTTGGTAAAAGTTATTGTCGGTGATCTGGTCGGCCGGGGCCTCGTCCAGAAACTTGGCCGTGCAGCCGCCCAGTAGCCCGAGCGAGAGCAGAAACGCTCCGCACGTAAATTTTGAGATAGTCATGACGCGATAAGTGGAAAGTAGAGAGGATTAAAACCCGATGTTCACGCCGCCCATGAACACGCGCGTTTGGGGGTAGATGCCCAGGTCGACGCCGCTGGCGCTCACCTCCGGGTCGTAGCCGGTGTATTTGGTCAGCGTCACCAGGTTCTGGGCCGTGACGTACACGCGCAGCTGCGAGGCCGAGATGCGGCCCATGATGCTGCGGGGCAGCGTGTAGCCGAGCGTCAGGTTTTTGAGGCGCACGTAGGAGCCGTCCTCAATGTAGTGGGTCGATACGCGCAGGTTGTTGTTGGGGTCGCCCACGATGGCCCGCGGCACGTCGTTGCTGGTGCCGGCGCCGGTCCAGCGGTTCAGCACGTTGGTGGTGCCGTTGGTGGTGCTGTACAGGGCGCTCTCCGTGATGTAGCGGTTGAGGTTGTACACGTCGTTGCCCTGCACGCCCTGAATGAAGAAGCTCAGGTCGAAGCCTTTGTAGCCCAAGGTGTTGGTCAGGCCAAAGGTGTAGTTCGGGTTCGGGTTGCCGATGAACGTGCGGTCCGCGTCGGTAATCACGCCGTCGCCGTTGATGTCCTTAAACTTGATGTCGCCGGGGGCAGTGCCCGCGTTCTGGTAGTTATTCGCCTTGGCCGTGCCGGCCAGGGCCCCAGCGTTCAGGGCATTCAGCTCCTCTTGGCTCTGGATCAGGCCATCGGCCGTGTAGCCGTAGAAGGCCCCGAAGGCCTGGCCCGCGTCGTAGCGCACAATTGTGCCGCTCAACGAACCCAGGCCGTTGTAGGGCACGCCGGCGCCCAGCGACACCAAGCGGGTTTTGTAGGCCGACACGTTGAAGGTCGTCGTCCAGGTGAGGCCCCCGCCCGAACCCACAAAGTTGTGCGAGGTCAGCGAGAAGTCGATGCCGCGGTTGTAGGCGCTGGCGGCGTTGGCGTTCACCGACTCGTAGGTGCCCGACACGAGGGAAGGCGGCACGGGCGCAATCAGGTTGGGCGAGTTGCGGTTGTAGAGGTCGATGGTGGCCTCCAGGCGGTTGCCGAGGAAGCCCATTTCCAAGCCGATGTTGGCCTGGTCGTTGTATTCCCAGCGCAGGTTCGGGTTGGCCAGGCGGGTGGGGGCCCCACCCGTGTTGATGGTACCATCGGGCCCGAAGGGATAGACGGCGCCGAAGTTGATGGAGTATAAGTAGGCGAAGCGCCCGGCGTTCAGCTCGTTGCCCACGCGGCCGTAGCCGGCGCGCAGCTTCAGGTTGCTGATGGTGTTGCTGCCCTTGAGGAATTCCTCCTCCGAAATGCGCCAGCCCACCGAGGCGCTGGGGAAGAAGCCAAACTTCTGGCCTTCCTGGAAGCGCGAGGAGCCGTCGTAGCGGGCCGTGGCCTGGAAGATGTACTTGCCGGCGTAGTCGTAGTTGAGGCGGCCGAAGTAGCTGGCCAGGTGGCGGGCGGGGTCAATGGTGCCGGCGTTGGCCAGCAGCGTATTGATGGGTCCCACGTTGATGGTTTGCAGGTCGTTGCGCAGGTAGCCCGTGCGGTAGGCCTCCACGTTGCTGTAGTTGAATTCCTGCGCCGACTGCCCCACCAGCAGCGTGGCGTGGTGCTTCTCGGCGAAGGTGCGGTCGTAGGTAGCGGTGTTCTCAATCAGGTAGCTCGGCGCGTAGCCGGCCGTAGCGCCCGCGCCGGCCGTGATGTAGCGCTGGGTGTAGCCGGCCAGTTCGGGGCCCTTGGGCGAGAACTGATTGAAGTTTTCGAAGACCAGGTCGGCCCCCACGTTGGTGCGGAAGCGCAGGCCTTTGAGGGGCTCCAGCTCGGCGTAGAACGTGGTAGTGGCCCGGTTGCGGGTGAACTTCTGGTTGGCCCGCAGGGATGTAGCCAATGGGTTTTCCTCCGTAAAGTTATCCGAAGCACTGTTGGGCTGGTACCAGTAGCCATCGGGCCGGTAGGCCTGCACGGTGGGCGGAATGCGCAGCAGCTGCTGTACCGCCCCGTACTCGCCGTTGTTACTCGTAATCTGGCGGTCTTCCGAGTGGGTGAGCGAAATGCTGTTGCCAATCTTGAAAATGCGGCTCAGCTGCACGTCGCCGTTGGCGCGAAGCGTAAAGCGCTCAAAATTAGAGCCCAGGATCACGCCATCCTGCTGGAAGTAGGTGCCCGAGAGGGCGTAGCGGGCTTTCTCGCTGCCGCCGGTGGCCGAGAGGGAGTAGTTCTGGATTTTGGCGCGGCGGAACAGCAAGTCCTGCCAGTCGGTGCCTTGGCCGAGGGCGGCCGGGTCGCGCAGCTTATCCAGCGCAATGGGCTGGCCGGCCGCAATGCGGGCCTCGTTGTTGATTACGGCGTATTGCTCCGCGTTGAGCAGATCCAGCCGCCGGGCCACGGACTGCACGCCGCGGTAGCCGTCGAGGTTGACGGTGGTTTTGCCCGCCTTGCCCCGCTTGGTGGTAATGAGGACGACGCCGTTGGCCGCTCGCACCCCGTAGATGGCGGTAGCGGAGGCATCCTTCAGCACGTCAATCGTTTCGATGTCGTTCGGGCTGATGTTGTTGAGCTGGCTGTCGCCGTTATCGGGCAGCGGAAAGCCGTCGACCACATACAGCGGGTTGTTGTTGCCGGCCGACGTTATGCCGCGAATCCGCACCGACGTACCAGCCGCGCCGCCGGGGGCCCCGCCGTTGGAGGTAATGGTGACGCCCGACACCTTGCCCTGAATGGCCTGGGTAGCGTCGGCCACCGGCTGGCGCACCAGCTCGGCCCCGTTCACCGACGAGATGGCGCCCGTGATGCTGCCGCGCTCCTGGGTGCCGTAGCCCACCACCACCACTTCGTTCAGCGCGGCTACGTCAGCTACTAACGCGACGTTGAGCGGGTTGCGGGCACTGGAGATGGCCACTTCCTGCCGAACGAAACCCACGTAGCTGAATACTAGGGTCCCGCCTTCAGGGGCGTCGAGCGTGAATTCACCGTTGGCATTGGTGCTGACGCCCTGGGCAGTGCCCTTGACGAGTACCGTCACCCCGGGCAGGCCCTCGCCGTTGGCCTGCATCACCCGGCCCGTAACGGTCACCGGTGGTCGCACCGAGGTAGACTTTCGGGCGCTTTGGGGCCCTAGGTGGGGCACCGGCGCGGCTGAGCTGGCCAAGACCGGCAATCCGCAAGCAGCTACCAGCGCAGCTTTGCGAAAATTGGAAAAGTAGCGGGTTTGATCCATAAAAAATGAGAGGGTGGGTGGATAAGGGAGGAGGTAAATGGATGCGTAAGAACTTTGGTGTAACCTGCCAGATGCTTAAAAATCAGCAGTGCATTCGGTATACACAATCGATTGCTTTCAATTAATACTATTTCGATTTTGGACGGTTAATCTCAGTTGCTCAAGGCTTGCAGAAGCGCTTCGATCTTGTAATCTGTGCTGGCACGCTTACTCGAATGGCTACAACCTGTAAAAGCAGTAACCGCAAAATCATTTAGACCACGCCTCGAAGTAAGCGGCAAAGAACGCAGGCTTTGAGAAGTGAGAACAACTCTGTGAAAACAGCCTAATAGTAAACTTCTCAATGGTTGAGAGTACCAAAGATATTTTGACTTGTTGCAAATGCGCAAACCAAAAATTTGTCTGAAAGCCCCCAAAGGGCTTTTTTTAGCTTTGGTAACAAGTAATCAATACGCTTACAGCACACGCAGCGAAGCGTGTTACCTGGCCTGAGGGGTCTTGAAGAGTAATAGGCGAAGATGAAAAATTGTTAAAAAACAACGCGGTAAGCATGTCATTAGGCAATAATTTATTAACAAGCTGCGGCCCGCGCTACGTATCAGCTGCCTTTTCTGCAATCGATGCAATAGGTATGGGGTGAATTGTCGGAGCATCATCGGCTTCCTCAGCAATGGCAAGCAACACATGCGTCCAGTCTTCTTGCTCGTCATAGTCTGCACTGGCGCGCCGACGATGGATGGCATCGATTGTCTTTTGGCCAAAACTCCAGCAGGTAGCTTGCCGCAGGTCTAGCAACTGGCTCATCTCGGCGATGGGATACTGGCCCTTATGAGTGTGCAGCAGAAACACGGCGTATAGGGCCTTCACCGCCGAGAACTTGCACTTGTGGAGCAGCGTGTAGGCCGTGGCCGATTCTGCGTAGCGGCAGCGGGTGCACCGCCGGGCGTACAGCTCACGGCCCTCGCAGTACTTACCGTGGCCGCACTTGCGGCACTGGTAGCCAGCTGCCCACTTCAGGTTGGCGAGGTAGGCCAGGCAGGCATCTTTGTCAGGATAGAGCTGGCTGAATTCGCCAAAATCCATTTCGCGGGCCGTAATCCGCGCTTCCTGCGCGTGGTGCAAGTCGGCCTGGAGGTCGGTGTTGAGCTTGGTGATGGCGGCGGACTGCAACGAAAGCAAGCCGTTGGCTTCGAGCAACTCCCGGTTTTGCGCAGCAATGGTTTCGCCTTTGTTCTTGATTTCCGTGGTGCGCTGGGCCACTAAAGCTTCCAGCTCAGAGTTGAGCCGGTCCTTGAGCACTTCGTTTTGGTGGAGCTGCTCGACGAGCAGTCCCTGGGCCACGTGCTTGCTGCGCAACTGCTCCACCAGCCGCTGCTGCGCCTCGATGGTGTCGTCGTTGATGGCCTTGATCTTATCGCCCAAGGCGTAGGACAGCACCACGACCTCGGCCACAAACGCCATGTTGAGGCTGTATACGGTGAACGTATTGGTCAGGGCATCAATACCTAACTTACGTAGGATGAGGAACAACAGGCTGGCGGACACCAGGGCCTGGGCCAGCAAAAACAAGCGCGCCGGCCGAAACCCGAGCTGGTAGGCACGGGCAGCTTCGTAATAAACCAGGCCGTAGGGCAGCAAATACAGCCAGAAGCCAAGGCCCGAGCGCACCCACACAGCATCGGCCAGCAACAGGATGGCGCTGCCCAGCACCACGGCCCGCACCACGGGGTCGAGGCGCGGCAGGCGCTGGGGCGCGTCGAGGAAATAGCGAGCGTAGTAGCTGAAGGTGAGCAGCAGTAGGATGGGGGCCCCGGCGATGACGGCCTGGTTGAACCAGGGCAGCTCGGGCCAGAGGTACTGAAACCCCAGGCCATCCTCGGACAGGAACAGTAGGCCGCAGCTCAGCACATACAGCACGTAGCGCAGGTAGGTTGGGTCGTGGGTGAGCAGGTAGATGAATAAATTGTATACTACCATGATGAGCAGCACCCCATAGAACAGGCCGAGCAGGCCGTATTCGGTTTGGAAGTGGCTGGCCAGAATCTCTTCGGTACGTAGCTGGCTGAGGAAGCTAGTCTTGGAATTGGATTGCAGCCGCAGGTAGAACACCTGCGCACGGCCCGGCGCCAGCGGCAGCCGGAACAGGTAGTTTTTGTAGCGAAAGCGGCGGTTGTTGAACGGCACGTCGGCCCCCGTGCGCCGAGGGCCACCGGGGGCGTAAAAGGTAATGTCGTTGATGTGCGAGTCGAACAGCTCCAGGTACCAGTGCCGGCCGGTCGAATCCTGGTTGCTCACGGGCAGCCGCACCCAGTACGCCGCCCCCACGTGCTGCATGCTGCTGGCCGTGCGGGCCCCCAGCACAAAGCGGCGGGCGTTGGCGGGGCGCTGCACGTCGGCCAGCGTGAGGGTGCCGGTGGGGTCTTCCAGTATGCTGTAAAACAATGGATTAACCAGTATTTCGTCAGCGCCAGCGCGGATGCGCAGTGTGTCGCCAGCCGGGGCCCCATGGCCGGTGTGGGCCAGTGCCAGCACTAGCAGCAGGCCCACCCAAGCTGTGCGAAGCCAGGGCCCCCAAGGGAGGCGTGGTGAAAAACAAGCCATCGGGGCTTCGAAATGAAATACGACAAACGATTGCAAGATAACCAAGCCCATGCCGCATGAGCGTGGCCTTGTGCTTGCGGCCCGAGGCCCCGGCGGGGCTGCCGGGCCGCAGGCACCAAAAAAGCGCCGGGGCCCCAGGGCCCCGACGCTTCGCAAGTCGCAGCAAACCAGTTGCTTACTCGTTGCCGCCCAGGCCGGGGGCCGCATTTCCTTGCACGCCTTGTACGTTGGGCACGCCCATTTTCTCCTCGCGCTTGCGCTGGTACTTGTCGAACTGCGCCGGGGTGAGTACTTCCTTTAGGGCCTCCAGGCGCGACTGCCCCACGGCGTCGACGAGGCCCTGGAGCTTGCGCGGGTCGGTGCGGTAGCGCACGCGGCCGCTTTCCACCGCCGCCACGCCGCGCTGGTTGATGGCGCGCACCTTTTCGGTTTGCTGGGGCGAGAGGCCCAGGTTCTGCTGCATGTTGGTGGTGAGGGCGTTGGCGCGGGCCTCGGTGCCAGCCGGGGTGGGCCCCGGAATTTGGGCGGGGGCCGCCGGGGCGGTGGGGGCCTTGGCCTTGGGTTTGCCCACGGCCTGGGCCTGGGCGGCCGGCGCGGCCAGGGCCGCCAGCAGGGCTGGTAGTAAGAAGCGCTTCATAACAATAAGATAAGACGAACCCGCGGGGCCCCACGAAAACCGGGTGGCCGGCCCGCAGGTGTAAATATCGGGCCAAAAACGTGCCACGGGCCCGCCCCGCCCCGCCCGGGGGCCCCGTGGCCGGGGTGGGCCGGGCCCGGGCCCCGCACAAAATCAGCTGGCCAGCGCAACCTTTGGGGCCCGCTTTCCATACTATCCTGCATGAACCACGCGCCCGAAAATCCCGCCCCCGCCTCGCCCAATTCTTCCTCCTCCACGAGCAGCTGGCTGCTGGCCGCCGGCCTGGGGGCCGTCGCCGTGGCCGCCACGCTGTGGGCCAACCGCCGCGGCAGCTATGAGCTCACCGGGCGGGTGGTGCTCATCACGGGCGGCTCGCGTGGGTTGGGCCTCGTGCTGGCCCGGCAGGCGGTGGTGGAGGGGGCCCGGGTGGCCATCTGCGCCCGCGACGAGGCCGAACTGGAGCGCGCCCGGCTGGACCTGATTTCCTACGGGGCGGCCGAGCGCGACGTGCTCACCCTGGCCCGCGACCTCACCGATGCCAACGAAGTGCGCACGATGGTGGCCGAGGTAGAAAACCGCCTGGGGCCCGTGGACGTGCTCGTGAACAATGCCGGCATCATCACCGCCGGCCCGCTCGACAACATGGAGCTGCGCGACTTTGAGGACTCGATGGACACGCACTTTTGGGCCCCCTTGCACGCCATGCAGGCCGTGCTACCCAGCATGCGCCGGCGCGGCGAGGGCCGCATCGTCAATATTTCGAGCCTGGGCGGCAAGGTGGCCATCCCGCACATGGTGCCCTACAGCGCCAGCAAGTTTGCTCTCGTGGGCCTTTCCGAAGGCTTCCGGGCCGAGCTGCGACAGGAGGGCGTCCGCGTTACGACGGTGTGCCCCGGGCTGCTGCGCACCGGCAGCCAGGGCCAGGCCATCGTGAAGGGGCAGCACAAAAAAGAGTTTGCCTGGTTCAGCGTGGCCGATGCGCTGCCCGGCTTCTCGATGGACGCCGAGCAGGCCTCGCGCCAAATCTGGAACGCCACCCGGCGCGGCGACGGCGAAATCATCCTCTCGCTACCGGCCAAGTTCCTGGCGGGTTTCCACGGCATTCTGCCCGGCATCACCACCGACGTGCTGAGCTGGATGAACCGCGCCCTGCCCGCCACCGGCGAGAGCGAGGCCGCCAACGAGCGCCGCCGCGGCTACGAAAGCGAGTCGGCCGTCACCCGCTCGCTCCTCACCGCCCTCACCCGCAAAGCCGCCCGTGACAACAACGAGCTGGAATAGGGCCCCCAGCGCCGGCTAGTCTCAGCGCCGGGCGCTGAAAGCTGCTTCGGCAGGATAGCGTTGGGTGGGTGTAATGGCGTCTCCTCGCCGAACGATAGCCGCCTGGTGGGAGGCGCAAGGATGCACATCTGAACCCATCTGTGTACCAAGGTGCCCATCCTGCCACAGCCGCGTTAGGGGCCCCGGGCAGTATTGGCCGGCTCCTCAGTTTTCCGTTGGTGCAGCGGTAAATGGGCCAACTGGCGCACAGCTGCCTGCCCGGGCCAGCCCGGGCTTGGGGCCGCAACCGCAATTCCGCCCCATATTCGCCCATGCAATTCCCCGTCGAATTGGCTTGGGGCCCCGTGCGGCTGCCCGTGCACCTGCTCTGCGAAACGCTGGCCTACGCCTTGGGCTACCGCCTCTACGCCTACCTGCGCGCCCGCACCGCCGACCGCATCAGCGACGAGGGCCGGCAGTGGATTTTTGTGGGGGCCGCCGCCGGGGCCTTGCTCGGCTCGCGCCTGCTGGGCCTGCTCGAACACCCCGATTTGCTGCTGCACCCGCCCGGCGGCTGGCTCTATTACTTCACCAACAAAACCATCGTGGGTGGCTTCCTGGGCGGCCTGGTGGGGGTGGAGCTGGTGAAAAAGCGCCTGGGCATCACCGCTTCGTCCGGCGACCTGATGGTGTTTCCGCTGCTGCTGGGCCTGGGCATCGGGCGCGTCGGCTGCTTCTTCAGCGGCCTCGCCGACGGCACCTTCGGCACTGCCACCGCCCTGCCCTGGGGCATCAACTTCGGCGACGGTGTGGCCCGACACCCCACCAACCTCTACGAAATCCTGCTGCTGGGGGCCCTGGCGCTGCTGCTGGGGGCCCTGGAGCGTGGCGGCCCGCTGCCCAACGGCCGGCGCTTCGAGTTGTTTCTGGCCGGGTACCTACTGTTTCGCTTATTGGTAGAATTCATCAAGCCCACGCCGGCCCTGCCGGGGCTGGGCCTCACCGCCATTCAGTGGGCGTGCGCGGCCGGGCTGGGGTACTATGTTTGGGGGTGGTGGCGCAGTAGCACCCGGCAGCACAGTGCGCCGGCGGAAGCACAGTAAAGGCGTTCAACCTATTGCTGGTGCTGCTCAGGAAGCCGCCGAAGTAGTACGCTCATCTGGCGTTCAATTTTAAATGCCAGACTTTTCGCATAGCATGCACAAGTATTTTTTTTGAGCATAAAAAGGGTACCTAATAACATCGTTGAAATGGCAAAAACTGCTGAAAGATTTACTTCGCTGGATGTGTTTCGGGGCATGACGGTGTGTTTCATGATTATCGTAAATACCCCCGGCTCAGGAGCCGCTGCCTGGGGGCCCCTCAACCACGCCGACTGGATTGGTTTCACCCCCACCGATTTGGTTTTCCCTTCCTTTCTTTTCGCGGTTGGTAATGCCTTGAGTTTTTCCAAAGCGAAGTACGAATCGAATACCACATTCCTAGCCAAGGTATTTAAGAGAACGGTCATTATCTTCTTGCTTGGCTACCTCATGTACTGGTTCCCCTTCTTTCACCGCGTTGATAATGAATGGGTATTCAACTCCGTAGCAAATACCCGCATTATGGGCGTGCTGCAGCGCATTGCGCTGTGCTACTTTTTCGGGTCGCTCATCGTGCATTATTGCACCCAAAAAACGGCCGTTATTATTTCCGCCCTGCTATTAATTAGCTATTGGGTGCTTTTTGTGTATTTCGGCGAAGTTGGCAAGGAATACACCATGCTTGGCAACGCGGGCACTCTGCTAGATAAGCTAATAATTGGCGATGCGCACCTGTACCACAAGGGCGGCGGGCCAATTGCCTTCGATCCGGAGGGCTTACTGAGTACGATGACCAGTATCGTGAACGTGATTGGCGGCTTTCTAGCCGGATCCTATCTTCAAAAAAAAGGCAAGAATTACGAGTCCGTGGCAATGCTCCTTGTATGTGGCGCACTGCTAATCTGTGCCGCACTTTTCTGGGGTCAGTTTTTTCCCATAGCAAAGAAAATGTGGACAAGCTCATTTTCTTTGCTTACCATTGGAATCGACTTGGCCACGTTAGGTTGCCTGATTTTAGCCATTGAAATCAAGGACATACGGAAGGGTACATCGTTCTTTCTTATTTTCGGCAGGAACCCGCTAGCCATTTATCTGCTATCAGAGCTGTTGCTGGCACCGCTCCAATTGCTGTGGGTTCGCCCCGAATTGAGCTTTTTTGATTGGATAAATCAGGTCTTTTATCAGCGAATTTTCCCCGGCTCCCTGGGCGCCTTCGTCTTTGCCATGAGCTATATGCTCCTGTGCTGGGTGGTGGCGTACGTACTTGATAAGAGGAGGATTTACATTAAAATATAACCTGTTAAAATAAGCATCTGCCCGAGGGAATATTTGCACAACAATTTTCGATTAACCAGTAAAGATTGTCCAATGCCCGAACGCCCTTACACCTACTACGATTTCACCATCAGCCTCTGCCCGCAGTGCTTGCGGCGCATCGAGGCCAAAATCGTTTTTGAAGACGGGAACGTGTACATGCTCAAGCGGTGCCCCGAGCACGGGCGGCAGAAAGTGCGCATTGCCACCGATGTGGAGTATTACAAGAGCATCCGCAACTACGTGAAGCCCAGCGAAACGCCACTGCGCTTCGGCACGCCCACGCACTACGGCTGCCCCTACGACTGCGGCCTCTGCACCGACCACGAGCAGCATAGCTGCCTGACGGTGATTGAGATAACCGACCGTTGCAATCTCACCTGCCCCACGTGCTATGCCGAAAGCAGCCCCACCCACGGCCGGCACCGCACCCTGGAGGAAGTAGAAGCCATGGTGGACCTGGTGGTGGCCAACGAGGGCGAGCCCGACGTGGTGCAAATTTCGGGCGGCGAGCCCACGCTGCACCCGCAGTTCTGGGAAATTCTGGACATGTGCAAGCGCAAGCCCATCAAGCACTTGATGGTAAATACCAACGGCGTGCGCCTGGCCAAAGACGAGGCCTTTGTGGCGCGGCTGGCCACCTATTCGGGGGCCTTCGAGGTGTATTTGCAGTTCGACTCGTTCCGCGAAAACGTGCTGCTGGCCATGCGCGGGCGCGACCTGCGCGAGGTGCGCCAGCAGGCCATTGCGCACCTGAACAAATACAACCTGAGTACCACGCTGGTCGTGACGCTGCAAAAGGGCCTGAACGACGACGAGATGGGCGACATCATCGACTACGCGCTTAAGCAAAAGTGCATCCGCGGCGTCACGTTTCAGCCCACCCAGGCCGCCGGCCGGCTCGATAATTTCAACCCCGAAACCGACTCGTTTTCGCTCACCGAAGTGCGCCAGGGCATCATCGCCCAAAGCCCGGTATTTACGGCCGCCGACCTGCTGCCTGTGCCATGCAACCCCGACGCGCTGGCGATGGCCTACGCCCTGAAAATCGACGGTGAAGTCATCCCCCTTACCCGCTACATTGACCCCGCCGACCTGCTCAGCAACGGCGGCAATACCATTGTGTACGAGCGCGACCCGCGCCTGCGCCAGCACATGCTTAAGCTATTCAGCACGGCCAACACCGTAGACGCGGTAGTGCCCGAAATCAACCAGCTGCTGTGCTGCCTGCCCCAGGTCCAGGCCCCTAATTTGGGCTACGATAACCTGTTCCGGATAATTATTCTGCAATTCATGGACGCCTGGAATTTCGACGTGCGCGCCGTGAAGAAATCCTGCGTGCACATCGTGAGCAAGGATTTAAAAATCATCCCCTTCGAAACCATGAACATCTTCTACCGCGACCCCGAGAAGCTGGCGCGGCTGGAGGAGCTGCGGGCCGAGCGCACGGGCATATGAATGTACCCGATTCCCCCCCCCCCSCCTAGCAGAAAGAAAACCATTGTCTGGCCGGTTGCCATTAATTTAAGTTTGCTGCTGCTAACCGTTCTTATCTCCAATGTAGGTTTTGGCGCATTTGTCGGTGTGATCTTGGCGCTTGTTAACGCATTTATAGGATTCATTTTTCTTATAACAGAGCGAAGGCGAGACGTTGGCTATGCGGGTGGTTTTTTTCTATCTTTTTTGCTCTTGCTGCTGATAGGTTTCGGTATGTGTTCGCGCTCAACTGATAGTAGTCGATTGGAGCCTGTTTTGTACCCAGTTACCAAGTGAAATATGGCCGATCCCCAACCACCTGCACCCAACGGCAAATCGTCGAAAACGTGGCCAATAGCCGTCAATTTGGGTTTGCTGCTGCTGGTGGCGGTGGTGTCGCAGGGCGAGCCGGTGGTGCTATTCGGAGCCGTGGTGGCGCTGGCCGTGGTCAACGGCATTGCGGCGTTTTTTATGGCAATTTTCGGCCGCCTGAATTGGGTAGCGGCGTTTCTGCTGTCGGCGCTGCTGGTCTTTCTAATTGGCTTGGGCATTTGCAGCCTGATGCTGTCGGGCCTGGGCGGGATGCACTAATTGATTACGTAATTTAATTACGCATGCCGAATCCCGCCGCCGACCCTGCCAAACCACCGGAATCCAAGCGCGGGCTGTGGGTGCCGCTGCTGCTCAACGCCGCGCTGCTGCTGCTGCTTGGGGCCCTGGTGCGCTCCCTGGCAGAGCCCGACCACATGACCGGGGACCCGCACCCGCGCGACGTGGCCTACGGCATGTTTCTGGCAATGCTGGGGTTGGGCGGGTTCGACTTGCTGGCCCTCTTTGTGGCGGCGCTGCTGCGGCGCCCGCGCTGGGTAAACGGCTTTGCGCTAGCGGGCCTGTTGGTGTTTTTGATTGGGCTGGGCTCGTGCGCCTACATGCTATGAAGCTGCACAATTAGCTGCCATATTTGCTGAATAGAAATAACTTTTGTAGAAAAAAGAAAATTTGCGCTGCATGAAAAAAACTACTCTTCTCCTCTCTTTGCTCGTTGGCTTGTGCTTAGGGCCCCGGGCCTACGGGCAGTTAAACAAAAATGCGGCGGATTCGCTCATTGCGCGCACGGTGTTGGCCAAAGCGGCCAATTTTGTGGTCGAAGAGCTGCCCGCTGCTGAGGGGAAAGACGTTTTTGAGATTGAGAGCAAAGGCGATAAGATAGTTTTACGCGGCAACGATGCCGGCGTAATTGGCTCGGCACTTTATTATTATTTGCGCGAGTACGCGCACTGCCAAATCACCTGGAACGGCGTGAACATGCGCTTGCCAGCGGTGCTCCCCCGCGTGCCGGCGAAGGTGCACAAGGCCACGCCGTACACCTACCGCTATTATTTAAATTACTGTACCTACAGCTACAGCATGAGCTGGTGGGACTGGGCGCGCTGGGAAAAAGAAATCGACTGGATGGCGCTGCACGGCATCAACATGCCACTGGCCATCACCGGGCAAGAGTACGTGTGGCAGCAGGTGTACCAGGACATGGGCTTTACTGCCGACGATTTGCAGGGTTTTTTTAGCGGGCCTGCCTATTTCGGCTGGTTCTACATGGGCAACCTCGACGGCTGGGGCGGGCCCCTGCCCCAGAGCTGGATGACCAGCCACCGGGAGCTGCAGCAGAAAATACTGGCCCGGGAGCGCGCTTTGGGCATGACGCCGGTGCTGCCGGCCTTTACGGGCCACGTGCCCGCCGCGTTCAAAAAGCGCTACCCCAACGCCAAGCTTAAGCAAACCAACTGGACGAACGGCTTCGCCGATACGTACATCCTCGATTCGGAGGACCCGCTGTTTGCCGAGGTGGGGAAGCGGTTTTTGGAGGCGCAAACCAAACTTTACGGTACCGACCATTTGTATTCGGCCGACACGTTCAATGAGAACGAGCCGCCGTCGGACAACCCAGAGTTTCTGGGCAAGCTGAGCGCCCGCATTTACGAAGGCATGCGGCGCGCCGACCCGCAGGCGGTGTGGGTGATGCAGGGCTGGCTGTTTTACAGCGACCGGAAGTTTTGGAAAGCACCGCAAATTGAGGCGCTGCTGAAAGCGGTGCCGGACGATAAGATGATTCTGCTCGATTTGGCGGCGGAAATTGAGCCCATCTGGAAGCGGACGAATGCGTTTTATGGCAAGCCCTGGATATGGAACATGTTGCACAATTTCGGCGGCAACATCAGCATGTTTGGCCGTATGGACGGCGTGGCCCAGGGCCCCCCAGCCGCCCTGCACGACGACGCCGCGGGGAAAATGGTGGGCATCGGCCTGACGATGGAAGGAATTGAGCAGAACCCGGTGCTGTACGAGCTGATGACCGAGCACACCTGGCAAACTGCCGCCCCCGAATTAACTAATTGGCTGAGCGGCTATGTACGCAACCGCTACGGCCACGACGATGCCAACGGGCTGGCTGCGTGGCAAATACTGCGGACCACGGCCTACAATGGGCAGAAAATCCGGGATGGTGCGGAGTCCATTATGGTGGGCCGGCCCACGCTGGATTCGGTGGCCCGGTGGACGAAAACGACGCTTAACTACGCACCCAAAAGCCTGCTGCCGGCCTGGGATTATTTAATAAAAGCCGCGCCGGCCTGCGCTAAAAGCGACGGTTTTCAGTACGATCTGGTGGACGTGTCGCGGCAGGTGCTGGCCAATTATGCGCTGCCGTTGCAACAGCGGCTGGCGCAGGCGTACCAACAGAAAAATGCCGCTGATTTTAAGAAATACAGCGCGCAGTTTCTGGCGCTGATGGACGACGAGGACCGGCTGCTGGCTACTCGCAAAGATTTTCTGCTGGGGCCCTGGGTGGCCGACGCCCGCAAGTGGGGAACTACCCCCAGCGAAAAGGCGCTGTACGAGCGAAACGCCAAAGATTTAATTACGCTGTGGGGCGACGCGGAAAGCCCCCTGAACGAATACTCGAACCGGCAGTGGAGCGGGTTATTAACCGATTTCTACAAAGCCCGGTGGCAGCAGTTTTTTGTGGTGCTGAATAATTCGCTGGCAACCGGCAAGCCGGCGGATATTAAATTATTTGAGCAGCAAATTAAAGCCTGGGAATGGCGCTGGGTGAATACCCGCAAAGACTTCCCCACCGCCACTTCGGGCCAAAGCATTGCGGAGGCGCAGCGAGTTTATAAAAAGTATCGCACCCAGGTAGCCGCCGCTTACCGATAGGGAACTGAGGTGGCAGACCACACACGTTCAGGAAGTTATTAGAACGTTATACAGAGCGCAGCATCTTTCCCGCGTGATTAATTACTGCCGCGGGAAAGATGCTGCGCTCTGTGTGACGTTCTGCTGCGATAGAGTATTCCTGAAAATTAATTAAGACGCGCCGCTTTTCTCGGCTGCTGCAACCGGCGTGGGCTGGCACTTGGGGCAGGTGTAGGTGGCCCGGCCGCCCACGTAGGTTTTCTCAATTTTCACCTTAGGGTGGCGGGGGCAAAACGTGTGCGCGTCGGAGCCCGGCGTGGCTGACTCGTCCCACTCACGGGCGTGGATAAGGAACGACTTGGGGAAGTTGCGGTAGTTGGCCTCGTGCTGAATGGCGGTGGTGAGCACCAGCTGGATGGCGGCGTGCAGGGCCCCCACTTCCTTTTCGATCAGCGAGTTGCCGATGCGCTCGGGGTGGAGTTTGGCCTGGAACAGCACCTCGTCCACAATCCAGTTGCCGAGGCCGGCGGTGAGGCCCTGGTCGAGCAGCAGCGGCTTGACGAACACCCGGCGGCGGCTGAGTTTCGCGTATAGTTCGGCGGCGGTGATTTGCAGCGCGTCGGGGCCTAGTTTCTTGGCTTTTTGATACGCTTCGGCGCTGTCGGCCAAGCGGATGCGGCCGAACTTGCGCGGGTCGATGAAGGCCAGATTGAGTCCCGAGTCGCTCAGGTGCCAGGCCACGCGGGTGAAGCGCGGGGCGTCGGGGGCGTCGCGGTAGGCCCCAATGTCGCCGGTCATGCCGAAGTGCAGCACCAGCAGGCGGCCGTTGTCGAGCTCTACGAAGCAGTTTTTGCCCAGGCGGCTGGTGCCGGTGATGGTGCGGCCCAGCAGGCCGGCGCGCAGCTCGGCTTCGGGCACGGCCAGCACGTGGGCGTCGTTCACGGCGAGGCCGGTAATGGTCTGGCCCACGGCCACTTCATCAATAAAACGGCGGTAGGTTTCGACTTCGGGTAATTCGGGCATTGGGAAGGAATAAAAGAGCAGCGGCGGGTGGTTAAGAGAAAGGCGAACGGCTTTGTTCACGCTTTCTGCTCAACCACCCGCCGCAGCTGCTTTAATCCACCGTTTTGCTGCCTACTTGCCCGGTTTTGCGGTCAACTTCAGCAAATCCATTGTTATTAACGGATACGAAAATCACGTTTGACGCGAAAACCAACTTCTCAATTTGTGGCTGCGCAAAATCAGCTTTGAAAGCCTTGCCCACATTGGTGCGCCAGAGCAGCCGTTCGCCCTCATACGCCGACAAAGTGGCCTTGTCCTTGCTCACCCAGTAAACTACGCCGTTGGCTCCGCGCACTCCCCGCACGCTGGTGGAGATGACGTGGATTCCTTTGAATTCATCGGTTGCTACCCCCAACGGGCTGCTTTCCTGGTCGGGCTCAACCTGGGTTTTCTCGTAAACCAGCGCCTTCGAATGCTGGGCAAACGTTGCGGTAGGCAAGAGGACCAAGCCAGTGGCCACGACGACTTTCTGAATGAAATCCATCAGCATTGAATGAAGGGTTTGAGAATTAATTAAGCCTGCCAAGTGGGGCCCCGGAATTACCGCCGCTGGGGGCCCTAGCGGCCGCCGGGGGGGCAGTTTTCCCGCAGGAATTTGGTGAAGGTGCTGGAGAGGTGGCGGCTGGTGCCTTCGCCTTCTGAGATGCTGTGCGTGCGGTTGGGGTAGCTCATCAGCTGGAAGGTTTTGTTGTTCTTCACCAGTTCGTTGATCATCTGCTCGGCGTTGTTGTAGTGCACGTTGTCGTCGCCGGTGCCGTGGATGAGCAGTAGGTGGCCGCGCAGGTCTTTGGCGTGGGCCAGGGGCGAATTATCCACGAAGAAGTGCCGGTCTTCGGGCAGCAGGCCCATGTAGCGCTCCTGGTAGATGTTGTCGTAATTCAGCTGGTTATCCACGGCGGCGATGGAGATGCCGGTCTGGTAGATTTTGGGGTACTGCATCAGCAGGTTGAGCGTGCTGGAGCCGCCGCCGCTCCAGCCCCACACCGCCACGCGACTCGTGTCCACAAAGCTGTTCTTCAGCACTTCCTGGGCCCCCAGGGCCTGGTCGCGGATGTTGAGGCTGCCAATGTTGTGGTAGATGGCCTTGCGGAACTCGCGGCCGCGCGGCGCGGGGGCCCCCCGGTTGTCGAGCGAGGCGTAGATGTAGCCGTCGTCGGCCATGCTGCCCTGGTAGAGGCGGTTGAGGCCCGTGCCGAAGCGGTCGACCACGGTTTGGCTGGCGGGCTCGCCGTACACCATGAACACGATGGGGTATTTCTTGGCGGGGTCGAAGTTGGTGGGCTTCACCATCCAGCCGTCCAGGGTCACGCCGTCGGCGGTTTTCACCTGGAAAAACTCCGTTTTGGGGAGCTTGAAGCTCTTGGCCTGCTCGGGCACTTCGCCGCCGCTCAGGCGCTGGTGGGCGGGCAGGCTCACCACGTCGGCGGTGGGGAAGGCGCTGGCGCTGGAGTGGTTGTGCAGGGCAATTTTGCCGTTGGGCGAGATGTCGTAACCGTTCGTGCCGGCCTCGGCGGCGGGCGTCACGCGGGTGGCCACGCCGCCCTTCAGCGGCACGCGGTAGAGGTAGGTTTGGGTGGCGTTGGCGGGCGAGGCCATGAAGTACACGGTGCCGCCGCGCTCGTCGATGGCCTCCAGGCTAATCACGTCGTAGTTGCCCTTGGTGAGCAGCTGCTCGTGGCCGGCGCGGTCCACGGCGTAGAGGTGGCGCCAGCCGTCCTTCTCGCTGGCCCACACGAACTTCTTGCCGCCCTCAATCCAGTTCCAGCCCACGGCGCCGTCCTTGGCGTCAATCCAAGCCTTGTCGGTGTCGGTGTAAATGGCCTTGGCGGCCCCGGTGGTGGCGTTGCAAAGCAGGATTTTGCTCTCGTTCTGGCGGCGGTTCAGCTGTTGCATGATCAGCTCGTTGGGGCCGGCCCACTCCATGCGCGGCAGGTAGTGCTGCACGGCGTCGCCGGGTGCCTCCATCCACTTAGTGGGGCCCCCGGCCACGGGCACCACGCCCACGCGGCAGCGGCTGGGGTCTTCGCCCACCACGGGGTACTCCACGGGCACGGTGTAGGGGTAGAGCGCCGCCGTGGTGTTCAGCATCAGGTAGTTGCGCGTCTTGGTGGCGTCGAGCTGCCAGTAGGCCAGGCTCTGGCCGTTGGGGGCCCAGCGGAAGCCGTCGCGGCAGTCCAGCTCCTCCTCGTACACCCAGTCGAAGGTGCCGTTGATGAGGCGGTCGGTGCCGTCGGTGGTGAGCTGCGTGATGGCGTGGTCGGCCAGGTTCTCCACGTACAGGTTGTGCTCGCTCACGTAGGCCACCTTGCCGCCGTCGGGCGAGAACTTGGCGAACATCAGCGACGACTCCGGCCGGCCCTTGCCGAGCTGCACGAGCTGCTTGGCTTTCAGGTCGTACACCCAGTAGTCGCCGCGGGTGTCGTAGCGCCACACTTTCTTGGTATTGGTGTTCAGCAGCACCCGCTGGCCATCGTCAGAAAGCGAGAAGCGGCGCACTTTTAGCGGGGCCGACTGGCCGGCGGGCGTGAGCTGCTGCTTGCTGAGGAGGGTGGTGCCCGCGCCCGGCTTGCGGGCGTCGAGCTGCACGACTTCGTCTTGCTGTACCTGGAAGTAGCCGTAGCCGTCTTTGGTCCACTGGGTGCCGGGGCCCACCTGGGCTTGCGTGGCGGCGGTGCCGGCCAGCAGCAGGGCCCCGGCCATGCCCGCACGGCGGGCAATGTATTGTATCATGCGTGAGAAAAGGGGAGGGGTTTGAGGGCCTGAAATTAGGGCCCCCGCGCGACACCGCCGGCCCCGGGGCCCTATTGGCGGAGGGTGGCCACGCGCTGGCCCTGGGTGTCGTACACGTCGCCGCCGGCCGCAATGAACAAGCGGCGCTGCCGGCCGTCCACCAGCACGTAGGGGAAATCGGTGCTGTTGGTGCGCGTGAGGTGGCCCACCACCACGGGCGTGTCGTCGTCGGCCACGCGCACCACGTTCAGGCCGCTGGTGAGGTAGTAGGGCTGGTCGGGGTGGTTGCGGAAGGTGAGCTGGCCCACCAGGCGCACCGGCGTAGCAGAAGCGCTGGTGTTGTCATCGTCTTCGTTGTCAGCCTCATCGGCCTGGCTGCGGCGGGCCGGGGCCCCCACGGCGCGGCGCACGGCCGGGGCAATGGCCACGGGTGCGGCCGACGGCGTGGGGCCCTGGCGGCTGGCGGCAATCTGGGTTTCGGCGCGCCGCCAGCCCGTGCCGATGGCGGCCAGGCGCGGCGTGCGCCCGGGGTGGCTGGCCGAGCCCTGGTCGTCGGCCACGGCGGCCAGCGCGGCCTGGGCCTGGGCCAGGCTAGCGCCCAGCTTGCGCAGCACGAAGCCCGAAAATTCGTCGGCCTCCAGCTCGTCCTGCGGGTTGGAGCCGCCGGCGCGCAGCGTGTGGCCGTTGAGGTGGTGGCCCATTTCGTGGGCCAGAATGCTGATGCCGGCCCAGTCGGTGCGGCCGGCGCGGTTCACAGCGGCCAGGAAATCGGGATTGTAGAGCAGGTAGCGCTTGCCGCCGTACACCACGGCCGCGGCGTTGTCCACGTCGCGGGTGGCGCGCAGCTCAAAGCGCGGCTGCAGGCCCACCACGTTGGTAATTTCCTGGATGATGCCGGTGGCCGCCGGGGCCTCGGTTTGGGCCCCGGCGGCCCCAGCGAAGCAAAGCGCCAGCAGCAGCCCCAGGGCCGTGCGGCGAAGAAAACGGGATACGGGCGTCGGCATAGCGAACGGTGGAATAAAGCGAGGGAAAGCAGTGAAGAAAGGGAGGCAAACAACCAGCCAGAAAAAACCGGTCGGGCCCCCAGGGCGGCCGGGCGGGCCTCCGGTATACTAACGCAAAACGGAGGGCTTTTCGTTTATTTTTTAGGGCCCCCGGCCCGCACCTACGGCGGCCCGAATAATATTCCCGTAATACGGCCCATGAAATACCCCGAAACCCCCGCCGTGCTCGTCAAGAACAAGCACTTCAAGCTGGCCGACGTGTCCACCAAAGACAAAGGCGTATTTGGCGAAACCTACGCCCACAAGGAATCGGCGCAGCCACGCTTGGCCGCCCTGCGCCAACGCCTGGTTGAGCTCCAAGAAAACCTCTACGCCGAGCACCAGCGCAGCTTGCTGCTGGTGTTTCAGGCCATGGACACGGGCGGCAAGGACGGGGCCATCGGCAACTTGCTCACGGGTGTGAACCCGGCCGGCGTGCAGGTGGCCTCCTTCAAGGCCCCATCGGCGGCCGAGCTGGCGCACGATTTCCTGTGGCGCATCCACCTCAAAGCACCGTCGCGGGGCCACATCGGGGTGTTCAACCGCTCGCACTACGAAGACGTGCTCGTGACCCGCGTGCACGAATTGATAGACAAGAAAACGGCCCACCAGCGCTTCGACGACATCAATAATTTCGAGCAGCTGCTGACCCGCAGCGGCACGCGCATCCTCAAGTTTTTCCTGCACATTTCCAAAGAAGAGCAGGCCGAACGCCTCCAGGACCGCCTCGACGAGCCGGCCAAGCGCTGGAAATTTGAGCCCGGCGACCTCAAGGAGCGCGCCCGTTGGGACGATTATCAGGACGTGTACAGCGACGCGCTGGCCCACTGCTCGACCGACGACGCGCCCTGGTTTGTGGTGCCCGCCGACCACAAGTGGACCCGCGACCTAGCCATTGCCGAAATCGTAGTGGCCACGCTGGAAGACATGAACCCCCAGCCCCCCAAGGCCGACTTCGACCTGAAAGCGCAGGTAATTAAGTAGCCCGCCCAGCGCCGAGCTATAACCTGACTGGCACCGTTGGGGCCCCTGTTTAGGGCCCCGGCGGTGCCAGTGTGGCTTGGTGCCACTGGCGTTGCCGGGGCCAGGTACGGCCTCTGTGGGTGGGTGTAACGTGGGGAAAGGGCCGGGGGGCAGCGCTGCTTAGGTAAGCGCCGGGGCCCTCGGTTTCGGGTTTTCAACCCGGTTGCGATCCAAATTAACGGTGGCGCTTTACATTGAGCCAGCTTTTGCTAATCAGTCACGTAATCAGTAAAGTAGCGGCCCTGTTGGCCGGCGAACACCTGCTGCGGCTGACTGGCCCTACTCTTCCCCATTTCCCATGAAAAAGAATTCCTCGCTTTCGCTGCTACTGTTGGCGGCCGGTGCCAGTGGCCTGGGTGCCCTGCTGCTCGGCATGAAATCCGAAACGCCCGCGCGTGGGCCGCGCGCCGAGGGCCCCGTCGTCATCTACGTGCGCAACCCCGGGGGGGCCACGCTGGGCCACGTGGCAGAATCGGGGGTGAAAATCCTGGAGCGGGAGGGCAAATACTTTAAGGACCTGAACAAGAACGGGCAGCTCGACAAGTACGAAGACTGGCGGCTGCCCGCGCAGCAGCGCGCCCTGGACCTGGCCGCCCAGCTGTCGGTGGCGCAGATTGCCGGCCTGATGCTCTACAGCGGCCACCAGGCCGTTCCGGCCAAGGCGGGGCCCTTTGCCGCCGGCACCTACCAGGGCAAGCCGTTTGCGGAGGGCAGCACCGACGCGGCGGCGGTGACGGACCAGCAGCGCAAGTTCCTGCTCGACGACAACCTGCGCCACGTGCTGCTGACGCAGGTGCAAAGCCCCGAAACGGCCGCCCGCTGGAACAACAACGTGCAGGCCCTGGTGGAAGGCGCGGGCCTCGGCATCCCGGCCAACAACAGCTCGGACCCCCGGCACGGCACCAACTCGGGGGTGGAGTACACGGCCGGCGCCGGCGGGCAGCTGTCGCACTGGCCCGACGAGCTGGGGCTGGCCGCCACCTTCGACCCGGCCATTACCCAGCAGTTTGGCACCATCGCGGCCCAGGAATACCGCGCCCTGGGCATCACCACGGCCTTATCGCCCCAGATTGACCTGGCCAGCGAGCCCCGCTGGTCGCGCATCGCCGACACCTTTGGAGAAGACCCCCAGCTGAGCGCCGACATGGCCCGCGCCTACGTCGACGGCTTCCAGACCTCCACGGGCGCCGCCGAAATTGCCGACGGCTGGGGGTATAACAGCGTGAATGCCATGATAAAGCACTGGCCCGGTGGGGGCCCCGAGGAAGGCGGCCGCGACGCGCACTACGCCTACGGCAAGTACGCCGTGTACCCGGGCCACAACTTCGACGAGCACCTGATTCCCTTCGTGGACGGGGCCCTGAAACTCAACGGCAAGACGAAGATGGCGGCGGCAGTGATGCCCTACTACACGGTTTCGTCGGGCGTCGATGCCAAGAACAAGGAGTCGGTGGGCAACGGCTACAGCCAGTACCTCATCACCGACCTGCTGCGCCAGCGCTACGGGTTCGACGGGGTGGTGTGCACCGACTGGGGCATTACGAACGACGAGGGGGCCACGCCCGCCATCTTCGGCGGCAAGCCCTGGGGCATGGAAGGCCGCACGGTGGCCGAGCGCCACTACAAAATCCTGATGGCGGGCGCCGACCAGTTTGGCGGCAACAACGCGGCCGGGCCCATCGTGGCGGCCTACGCCATGGGCGTGAAAGCGCATGGCGAGGCCTTCATGCGGGCCCGTATGGAACAGTCGGCGGTGCGGCTGCTGCGCAACATTTTCCGGCTCGGCCTTTTCGAAAACCCCTACCTCGACGCCCAGAAAACCCAAGCCCTGGTGGGCAACGCGGAGTTTATGCGGGCCGGCTACGCGGCGCAGCAGCAGTCGGTGGTGCTGCTCAAAAACGCGGGCCAGGCGCTGCCCATCCCGGCCAAAAAGACGGTGTACGTGCCCCAAAAATTCATTCCTTCCCAGCAGGGCTTCTTCGGCCCACCCTCGGCCGAGCGGTACGAAGACGTGGCCACAGCCGCGGTGTTGGCGCGCTACTTCAACGTGACCAGCGACCCTGCCAAGGCCGATTACGCGCTGGTGTTCATCGGCAGCCCCAGCGGCGGGGCGGGCTACGCCACCGCCGACGTGCAAAAGGGCGGCACCGGCTACGTGCCCATCAGCTTGCAGTACGGGCCCTACACCGCCACCCAGGCCCGCGCCCACAGCCTCGCCGCCGGCGACCCCGCCGAGCCCACCGTTGCCGACCGCACGTACCGGGGCAAAAGCGTGGCCACGGGCAACGCTAAGGACCTCGAAATCATCCGGCAGACCTACGCGGCCATGAAGGGCAAGCCCGTGATTGTGGCCATCGACGCCGCCAAGCCCCTGGTGCCGGCCGAGTTTGAGCAGTACGCGAGCGGGCTGCTGGTTAGCTTCGGGGTGTCGCACCAAGCGGTGCTCGACATTGTGACCGGCAAGGCCGAGCCCCGGGGCCTGCTGCCGGTGCAGCTGCCCGCCACCATGCAGACCGTGGAGGAGCAAAACGAGGACATTCCGCACGACATGGTGTGCTACACCGACGCGGCCGGCCACCGCTACGACTTCGGCTACGGCCTGAACTGGCAGGGCGTCATTCGCGACGCGCGCACCGCCAGGTACGCTAACCGCGTGGCCCCGCCGCTCATTAAGGTGGCGGCCGGCCGGGTCACCCTCAGCAGCCCCACGCCCGGCGCGCAATTGTACTACACCACCACGGGCGCCACCCCAGCATTCACCGCCGCCAATGCCTATAAGCAGCCATTCACCTTGCCTAAGGGTGCCACTGTTAAGGCTTTGGCCAAAGTGCCGGGCGTGGACAACAGCAGCTTGGCCATGTATGCGGCGCCGGCGGCGAAGTAGCCCCGCGGCCAGGGCAACTCACCAGCCTGGGGGCCCTGTGGGGACCTATGGGGTTTCGGCGGCGATGGTTTCTACGCACTGATTCCGAAGCTATTCGCTTTTATTCGAAGCCGCCGCCGTTGTTCTCGGCGGCGGCTTTCTTTTGGCGAGCTGCCAAAGCCCGCGTTAGGCCTTGGCCAGTGCCGTGGGGGCCCGCTCGCCTATTTGCTGGCGCCACATGGCGTAGTACAGGCCTTTGCTGGCCAGCAGCTCGGCGTGGCGGCCGGCTTCGGCCACGTGGCCGCGCTCGAGCACGAAGATGCGGTCGGCGTGGAGGATGGTGCTGAGGCGGTGGGCGATGAGGATGGTGATGTGCTGGCGCGAGCCCGAGAGCTCGCGCACCGTGCGCCCAATTTCCTCCTCCGTGAGCGAGTCGAGGGCCGAGGTGGCCTCGTCGAACACGAGCAGGGTGGGGCGGCGCAGCAGGGCCCGGGCAATGCTGAGGCGCTGCTTTTCGCCGCCCGATACCTTCACGCCGCCCTCGCCAAGCACCGTGTCGAGGCCCTGGGGGGCCCGGGCGAGCAGCGTGTCGGCGGCCGCTTCGTGCAGGGCCCGCAGGCATTCTTCGTCCGTAGCGTTCGGGGCCACGAAGCGCAGGTTTTCGCGGATGGTGCCGGCGAAGAGCTGCGTGTCTTGCGTCACAAAACCGATTTGCTCGCGCAGGGCGTCGAGGTCTACCTCGTCGCTCGATACGCCGTTGTAGCGGATGCGGCCGTCGAGCGGCGGGTACAGGCCCACGAGCAGCTTCACGAGGGTGGTTTTGCCCGAGCCCGAGGGCCCCACGAAGGCAATGGTTTCGCCCAGCTTCGCGCCGAAGGAAATGCCGTCGAGGGCCGGCACGTCGGCGCTCAGGTGCTTGAAGCGCACATCCTCAAAAGCCAGCGTTTCAATCTTTTCGATTTCCACCGGGTGCGCGGGCCGCACGTCGCGCGGGGTGTTGAGGATCTTCTGGAAATTAGCCAGCGACGCTTCCGACTCGCGGTAGTTGCCGATGATGGTGCCAAACTCCTGCAACGGCCCGAAGATGGAGAACGAGTAGATGAAGAACGAGAAAAACTCGCCCAGGCTGATGTGGTTCTGCACCCGCAAGTACAACAGCAGCAGGATGATAACGTTGCGCAATAAATTCACGAACGTGCCCTGCACAAAGCTCAGCGACCGCAAAAAGCGCACTTTGCGCAGCTCCAGCTTCAGGATTTTGCCGGTGATGCCGTTCAGGCGGTCGGTTTCCTGCTGGGCCAGGCCGAGGCTCTTAATCAGCTCAATGTTGCGCAGGCTCTCGGTGGTGGCGCCGGCCAGCGACGTGGTTTCGGCTACAATGGTCTTCTGAATCACCTTGATGCGCTTGCTCAAGGCAAAGCTCAGGATGCCCAGCAGCGGAATGGTGAGGAAGTAGCCCAGCGCAATGGGCCAGTACACGCTGATGGCGTACCACATCACGAAAATAATGCCCACGAGCGCGGTAAACAGCACATTGACAAAGCTTTGGATCAGCTTCTCCACGTCAATGCGCACCTTCTGGAGCTTGCCCAGCGTTTCGCCCGAGCGCTGGTCCTCAAACACCTGGTAGGGCAAGTCGAGCGAATGCCGCAGGCCGTCGGAATACATGGTGGCCCCCAGCCGCTGCGTGATGACGTTGACGTAGTAATCCTGGAAATTCTTGGCGATGCGCGACACCATGGCCACGCCCAACATCATGGCCAGCAGCGGGATGGCCTCCCGAAAAAAGGGCGCGAACGGCACGTTGCGCATCCCGTTCATGTCGGGGTAGCGTACCGTAAACTGGTCCACCAGCTTGCGGAAAATGTAGGGGTCGAGCAGCGAGAAAACCTGGTTGACGGTGGCCAGCACCAAGGCCAGGGCCAGCAGGCCCCAGTAGCGCCGCAGGTAGCTAAAAAGTAATTGCATAGAAAGGCAAGCGCCGGGCCCGGGGCCCGGCGAAAAAGAACGAACGTAAGCCCCTACAACCGGCGCCTTACGGCAGAGGTTTAGGCCACCAGCGGGGCGGGCCGGCGCAGCACAATCAGCAGCAGCAGCAACACCAGCAGCACAATGGCCGGCACGCCGCCCGCCAGCCCGCCGGGAATCTTGGTGGCGTGTATGATCACCGCGCCAATCATGATAATGACCAGCCCGGCCGCAGCCAGCCGCGTGAAGCGCGGCACGAGCAGGCCGATGCCGCCCAGCACTTCGGCCCCGGCCACCACGTAGGCCAGGGCCCCGGGCAGCCCCAGGCTGCCAAACATGCCCACTGTGCCGGGCAGGTCCATAAATTTCTTGACGCCGGAGGCGATGAAGGCAAGGCCGAGCAGCACTTGCAGAATCCAAGCGATGATGTTGCGGGTAGAAGCAGACATGAGAACGGGGGCTAGGTGAGGCGGGCAAGTTAAGGCACTTGCCCGCAAAAGATTGGCTCCCGCTTGCTTGGGCTTGCGCTGGCCCTGCCCGGGGCCCGGCGGCAGCGCCTTGGGCCGCGGCGTCACGGGGGGCTCATTTTCGGGCCTTTTCTTGGGGGGCGTATATTTGGAAGCGGCCCGCCGGCGTTGGCTGCCAGTGGCCGGGCACTTTGGGGCCCCGGCGGCGGTTAGGGCGGAAGGCCGCGGTTCTGTTTACTTTTTTTGCTTGCACCCATGAAGTTACCTGTCCGGGCTTGGGCCCTGTTGTTGCCGCTGGTGGCGCTGGCCGCTGGCTGTAAGAAAGACGCCGACCCCGCTACGGCCGCCACCGGCAGCGTGGCGCTGGACCTCACGCACGTGGTGGGCACTGCGCCGCTGGCCTTCGACGGCACCAGCTACACCAAGGCCGACGGCCAGACCTTCCAGGTTACTAAGTTCAAGTATCTGCTCTCGAACGTGGAGCTGCTGCGCGCCGATGGCACCGCCTACGCCGCGCCCGAGAGCTACTACCTCGTGGACGCCGCCAAAACCGCCACCCTGCACTTGGTGGTGCCAGGCGTGCCGCTGGCCAACTACACCGGCCTGCGCTTCGTGGTGGGCGTGGACGCGGCCCGCAACACCGCCGGGGCCCAAACCGGGGCCCTCGACCCCAACAACGACCTGTACTGGGACTGGACCACGGGCTACGTATTTCTGAAGATGGAAGGCACCTCGCCCCAGGCCCCCCACGCCGCCGCCGCGGCCGCCGGCGGCCTGCGCTTCCACGTCGGCGACAACGGCACCCAGCGCACCATTTCCTTCGCCGGGGCCCCCCTGGCCGTGACGGCCACCCAGGCGCCCACCCTGCACCTGCGGGTGAATGTGCTGGCCCTGTTCGACAACGCTGGGGCCCCCAGCAAGAACATCGATTTCAGCAAGCTATCCGACGTGATGGGCGGGGCCAGCGCCCCGCTCCTGGCCGATAACTACGCCGCTGGCCTGTTCACGTTGGAGCGGGTAGCCACTAATTAATTTGACCCCGTCGTTATGACGCACTTTTCTTCGCTGTGGCTGCGCCGGACGCGCGGTTGGGTGGCCGCTGGCCTGGTGGGCGTCATTGCCGTGGCCGCGTGCAGCCACGACGGCGGCGGTGGGAGCGACGTGCCCACCCCCACGCCCCCAACCGCCGCGCCCACGCCCTACGCCCTGGCGCTGCCCAGCAACTTCCCCGCTGGCCCGCTGCTGCCCGCCGACAACCCCCTCACGGTGGAAGGCGTGGACCTGGGCCGGCACCTGTTCTACGAGAAAACGCTGTCGGTTGACAACAGCATTTCCTGCGCCTCGTGCCACCGCCAGGCCCTGGCCTTCACCGATGGGCTGGCCCACGCCGTGGGCGTGAACGGGGCCCGACACCCGCGCAGCGCCATGTCGCTCAGCAACTTGCTTTGGGACCCGCTGCTGACCTGGGACGGATCGGACAAGGGCCTGGAGGCGCAGGCCCGCACCCCGCTCACCAACGCCGTGGAAATGCACCAGACGCTGGCCGCCAGCGTGGCCAAGCTGCAAGCCCAGCCGGCCTACGTGGCGCGGTTTGCCAAGGCCTTCGGGCCCGGGGCCCCCACCGAAGACAACATGCTGAAGGCTCTGGCGCAGTTCGTGCGCACGCTGGTGTCGGGCAACTCGCGCTACGACCGCTACCGCCGCGGCGACCGCAGCGTGCTCTCGGCCGACGAGGTGCGCGGCTTGCAGCTGTTCATCACCCACCCCACGGGCACGGCCCTGGGCCGCGGCGGCAACTGCGCCGACTGCCACGCCGGCGACCTGCAAACCAACCACGACTTCGTCAACAACGGCCTCGACCGCACCTTCACCGACCTGGGCCGCGCCGTGCCCACCGGCCTGCCCTCCGACCAGGGCAAGTTCCGCATCCCCTCGCTGCGCAACATCGCCCTCACGGGCCCCTACATGCACGACGGCCGCTTCGCCACCCTGGAGGACGTGCTGGCCCACTACAACGAGCACATCGAGTACGGCAGCCCCAACCTCGACGCCAACATTCTCAACGGTACCAACAGCCCCCTCGGCATCGGCCAGCCCCTGGGCCTGACGGACACCGAAAAGAAGCAGATCGTGCTGTTCTTGAAGACGTTGACTGACTCCACCTTCATCCAGGACCCTCGCTTCAGCCAGCCCACCGACTGATTGCAGCACGATCTGTAGCGCGGACTTTGTAGTCCGCGGCTCTCGCTTCGTCCTATCGGTTGCCGTTGGGCGATTGCGCAGTGACCATGCAGAGCCGTGGACTGCAAAGCCCGCGCTGCAATCCGCGGCAGGGCCCCGGAATTTCGCCCAACTAGCATTCCATTCATGGCGGCACGTTTTCGATTGGGGCCCTGGGCCGCGGGGGTTGGCTGGGTTGGGCTGGCCGCCTGCCAGCCGCAGCCCGCGGCCCAGCAAGGGGCCCCGGCCCTGGCCC
Organism: Hymenobacter nivis; assembly: GCF_006439025.1. Lineage (GTDB taxonomy): Bacteria > Bacteroidota > Bacteroidia > Cytophagales > Hymenobacteraceae > Hymenobacter > Hymenobacter nivis_A. Next base: position 109,307 of record NZ_RCYZ01000003.1, on the reverse strand, counting down.
GCGTGGTGCCCAAAGCGCGGGTTTTGGAAGACCTGGTTTTGTTCCAGCGCATCAAGGAAGCGGCCCACGCCGGCATCTATAAATACCGCAGCAAAGCCCAGATGGACAGCGCCTTTGCCGCCGCCCGCGCCCAGGCGACGGACGGCATGACCGTCATCGACGTGTACCGGCTGGTGGTGGGCATCACCAATTTTGAAGGCAGCCTGCACAACGACACCGCGCTGCCCGCGGCCGTGCGCGCCGAGATGCACGCCGCCCCCGCGTTTTTCCCGTATCCGGTGAAGCTGGTGGCGGGCCAGCTGCTGCTGAATACGGCCCGGGGCCCCCTGCCGCTGGGGGCCCTCATTGCCAGCATCAACGGTATTCCGGCCCGGCGGCTGGTGCGCGAGTTGGGCCGCTACTACACCACCGACGGCCTGAATACCACCGGCAAAACCGTGGGCCTAGCGGCCGATTTCCCCGAATATTACCGGCTCGAATACGGCCCCCAGGCTGCCTTCGTGGTGCGCTACACCGTGCCGGGCCGGCCCGGTACCCTGGCCCAAACCATGCCCGCCGTGCCGTACCGCGCCTACGAGCAAGCCTTCGCCGCCCGCCACTCCAAGCCCTTCGACGACGCGTTTTTCAACGACGCCCCGCGGAAATACACGTTCCGGCTGCTGCCCAACCGGCCGGCGGCGGTGCTGACGGTCAACACGTTCGACATTGGCGAAGCGGGCACGGCGGGGCACCGGCGGTACGCGGCGTTCCTGGATTCGTGCTTCGGGCTGCTCCGCCAAACGCCGGCCATTACCGACCTGCTGGTGGACGTGCGGGCCAACGGCGGCGGCGACGACAACAACGACATGCACACCTTTGCCTACCTGGCGCACGCGCCGTTTCGGGAGAACAAGGGCGCCACCGTTAGCTTCCGGCAAGTGCCCTGCCGCCGCTACCTCAGCTTCGAGAAAAACACCGCCGAGCGCGCCACCGCCGTGCGGGAAATCGCCGGGCTGCTGCGCACCGATTTCGCCGGGGGCCCCAACGGCCAGCTGCACCAAACGGCCCGCAGCAACCCGGTCTTCCAGCCCCGCCCGAACCGGTTTCGCGGCCGCCTGTACCTTCTCATCAGCCCGCGGCTGGCCTCGGCCGGCTCCATGTTTGCGGCCATGGTGCGCGGCCGTACCGCCGCCACGGTCATCGGCGAAGAAACCATGGGCGGCTACTACGGCCACACCGGCCACGGCGAGCTGGCCTACACCCTCCCCAACACCGGCATCCAAACCAGTTTCTACTGGGTTGATTTGCAGCAGGATGTGCCGCCGAGGGCCGGCCAGCCCTTCGGCCGCGGCGTCCTGCCCGATTACCCGGTGGCGCAATCCCGCGCCGATTTCCTGGCCAACCGCGACCCGCAGCTGGCCTTCGCGCTGAAGCTGATGGCCGCCCGGGCGGCCGGCGCTGCGCCCACCCGGGGCCCCCGCATTGGCGCGCCGAAGCACTAAGACGCTTACCCCATGCTGGCGGCCGCGGCGGGCGGAGCGGGCATGCTGCCGAGGTGGGTGTGGCGGAAGCCGGTGCCGTACTTGAGGCCGTAGCCCAGCAGGCGGTCGAAGGCACTGTGGAGCAGCAGCACCGTGCCGGCCAGCAGCAAGGGCGGGCTGCCCAGCCCGTAGCCGGCCAGGCCCACGGCCAGCGCCACGGCTTTGTGGTGGGCCAGGTTGTAGGCGAGGGCCCCCGCGCGCGGCCCGGCCAGGTAGCCCAGCATGCTCAGGTCGGGGACCAGGAACAGGGCCGGCAGCCACCACCAGGCGTAGGGCAGGTGGGCAAATACCACGGCGGCGAAGCTTAGTTCGGCCAGTTCTTCGAGTTGGAGCAAGCGTTTCATCGGGCTGGAGACTTTGGGGAAGTGATGCCACAAAATTCTGCCCCGCGGGGCCCCGCTTTCGTTAACAAACGCTAAGAAATTAGCCCGCTGGGGGCCCCGGGTTGCGCGCCACCCGGGCCCGGATGCGGCTGAAGCTCACCGGCGTCACGCCCAGGTAGGCGGCCACCAGCCGCTGCGGAATGCGCGCCATGATCTTGGTTTTGGAGCTGGCGAGCAGGGCCCGGTACCGCGCCTCGGGCGAGTACAGCAGCTGCTCGCTCAGCCGCTCTTCGGTGCCGATGAGGTGGTACTCGGCCAGCAGCCGCCCAAACCGCTCAAATACGGGCCAGGCATCGTACAGCCGCGTGAGGGCCGCGTAGGGAAACACCAGCAGCTCCGTCGGCTCCAGGGCCTGGATGGCCAGGGGGCTCGGCGCGTTGCGCAGGCAGGCGGGGTAGGAGGCCAGCAGGTGGTTTTCGAAGAAAAAGTACGTCGTCACCTCCTCGCCGTCGGCCCGCGGGTAAAACATCCGGCATGCACCGCGCAGCAGCAGCGCTACCTCGTGCCGGGTGTCGCCGGGCTGCACAAAGTATTCGTGCCGCTTCAGCTGGCGGGGCTGCAACTCGGCTTCTAGGGCGCGCCACGCTTCGTCGGGCAGCGCCACAAAGCGGTGAATGTAGGCGCGGAGGGGGTGCATGCCCCAAAAGTAGGGCCCCCGGCGGCCCGGGGCCCGGCCCCCAAAGGGGAGGGGCTAGGCCCAGCGGTGCAGCGCACCGTGCAGCACGGTGGCTTGCGCGTTATAGTTGTGGTCAAACGCGCACAAATCGGCCCGGTAGCCGGGCGCAACTAGGCCCAGGTGGTCGGCCAGGCCCAACACGCGGGCGGGGTAAAGGGTGGCCATGCGCAGGGCCTCGGGCAGGGCGATGCCTACGTGCTGCACGCAGTTGCGCACGGCCGACAGCAGCGTGAGGGCCGAGCCGGCGAGCGTGCCGTTGGCATCCACAAAATGGTCGCCCTGGCGGCGGAACTGGTAGGCCCCGTGGGTCGATTCGTTCACCGCGTCGGTGATGAGGAACAGCCGCTCGCCCATGATTTTGTGGGCAATGCGGACGGCGGCGTAGTCCACGTGCACGCCGTCGGCCACCACGCTGGCGGCCACCGCCTCGTCGTCCAAAATGGCGCCCACCAACCCCGGGGCCCGGTGCAGCAGCCCCGACATGGCGTTGAACAGGTGCGTGGCCGCCGCAAACCCGCCGCGAAACGCCGCCTGCCCCTGGGCAAAAGTCGCGTCGGAATGGCCCGCCGAGCACACCACGCCGGCGGCCCGCAGCTGAGCCACGGCTTCGGGCGGGGCCATTTCCGGGGCCAGCGTCATGATGCGGAGTACGCCGGCGCTGGCGGCCAGCAGCGCGGCCAGGGGCCCCGGCTCCGGTTTCTGGATGAACTCGGCGCGGTGCGCGCCTTTTTTGACGGGGTTGAGGTAGGGGCCCTCCAGGTGCAGGCCCAGCAGGCCGGGTGTGGTGGGCAACGCCGCGCGCACCGCCGCGATGGCCGCCTGCATCAATTCGGGCGCGTTGGTGGGCATGGTGGGCAGGAAGCTGGTGGTGCCGTGGCGCAGCGTGTGGGCCCGCAGGTCGGCCAGGGCCGCGGCGGTGGGCTCGACGGAAAACAGGATGCTGCCCCCGCCATACAGCTGCAAATCGACGAAGCCCGGGCAGAGGTTGGCGCCGCCCAAGTCGTGGCGCAGCACGTCGGCGGGCGCCTCGGTCGCGGGCAAAACGTCGGTAATTATTTCGTTGTCAATCAGTACGGCGTGGTCGGGCAGCACGGCGTGGCCAGTGTACACGGTGCAATTGGTGAGCAGGTAGCGCATGGCGGTAGGGGCGGGGGTGGGCGCGGCAGCGCCGCGCGGGAAGGGGCGAAGCTAATCGGCCGCCGGTGGACTTGGCCTTGGGGCCCCAGCTAACTCGGCGGGTATTGGACGAATATTTTCTAGCAATAAGGCAGGACGGTGTTTTGGAGGAATTACTGGGGCTGGCGGGCCCAATGGGGCCCCGGGGCCGGTCCGGGCTGGCGGCGGCGGCGGGGCCTGGGCAAGCGGCTTGTTAGAAAATAAAATCGTGGCGGGGCCCCGAAAACGCTGAAACCCATAAATTGCCGCCTCATTCAGTTCAAGACCATCCCATGTCAACTCCTTCTTCTGGCCGCCTGCGCGCCGGCGTGCTGCACGGCGACGAAGTGCAACAGCTTTTCCAACGCGCCAAGGCCGAGGGCTACGCCCTGCCCGCGGTGAACGTGACCGGCACCGACACCGTGAACGGCGTACTGGAAGCGGCCCGCGACCTGAACTCGCCCGTCATGATTCAGTTCTCGAACGGCGGCGCCCAGTTCTTTGCTGGCAAATCGGTGCCCAACGACAAGCAGCAGGCCAGCATCGCCGGCGGCATTTCGGGGGCCCAGCACGTGCACGCCATGGCCGCCCTCTACGACGTGCCGGTGGTGCTGCACACCGACCACGCCGCCAAGAAACTGTTGCCCTGGATCGACGGCCTGCTCGACGCCGGCGAGAAGCACTTCGCCCAGCACGGCCAGCCGCTCTACAGCTCGCACATGCTCGACTTGTCGGAAGAGCCGATCGAGGAGAACATCGAAATCTGCGCCAAGTACCTGGCCCGCATGGCCAAAATGGGCATGACGCTGGAGATTGAGCTGGGCGTGACCGGCGGCGAAGAAGACGGCGTGGACAACTCCGACGTGGACTCCAGCAAGCTCTACACCCAGCCTTCGGAAGTGGCCTACGCCTACGAGGAGCTGAGCAAAATCAGCCCGCGCTTCACCATCGCCGCGGCGTTTGGCAACGTGCACGGCGTGTACAAGCCCGGCAACGTGCGCCTGGAGCCGAAAATCCTGCACAACTCGCAGGAGTTTTTGCGTGAGAAGCACAAGATCGAAGCGGCGCTGCCCATCGATTTCGTATTCCACGGCGGCTCGGGTTCGAGCCAGGCGGAAATCCGTGAGGCCATCAGCTACGGCGCCATCAAGATGAATATTGACACCGACTTGCAGTGGGCGCTGTGGGAAGGCATCAAGGATTACTACGTGAAAAACGAGGCCTACCTGCAAGGCCAAATGGGCAACCCCAACGGCCCCGACTCGCCCAACAAGAAGTACTACGACCCCCGCGTGTGGCTGCGCAAAGGCGAAGAAACCTTTGTAGCGCGCCTCAAGCAGGCCTTTGAGGACCTGAACGCGGTGAACCGCCGCGGCTAGGGCCCCCGAAGCAACGTTTTCCTGGAAAGGCCGCCCGTATTGCACGGGCGGCCTTTCTTTGTGCCGTAGCGTGGACTCTGCGAGTCCGCGCGGTTGAACGTCAATCGTTGTTTTTGCACCAAGCGCGGACTCGCAGAGTCCACGCTACACCCCGTAGCCTATGCGACCAATCCTCACTGCCTTGCTCGCGCTGGGGGCCCTAACGCAGGCCCGGGCCCAGGCTTTTTCGCCCGCCGAGGTGGCCCGCTGGAAGCAGCAAGCCCGGCAGGTAACCGTGACGCGCGACACCTGGGGCGTGCCCCACATCAACGGCAAAACCGACGCCGACGCTGTGTTTGGGGCCCTGTACACGCAGTGCGAAGAAGATTTTGCGCGAGTGGAGGACAACTACCTCACCGCCCTGGGCCGCCGCGCCGAAGTGGACGGGGAGGCCGCGCTCTACGAAGACCTGCGGGCCCGGCTATTTATGGACAGCACGCGGGCCGTGGCGGTGTACGGCCGCAGCCCGGCCTGGATGAAAAGCCTGCTCAACGCCTTCGCCGCCGGCACCAACTACTACCTGTCCACCCACCCCGACGTGCACCCGCGGCGCATCCGCCGCTTCCAGCCCTGGATGCCGCTGCTCTTCAGCGAGGGCAGCATCGGGGGCAACGTGAGCGTGGTGCCGGCCGACCGCATCAAGGCCTTCTATAGCCAGCAGAAGCCTACCTCGTGGCAGGGGCCCCCGGCGGGGCGCGCCGAGGCCGACGGGTTCGACCGCAGCTCGGTGGGCTCGAACGGCTTTGCCATTGCGCCGGCCAAGAGCGCCTCGGGCCACGCCCTGCTGCTCATCAACCCGCACACCTCATTTTACTTCCGCTCCGAGCTGCAAATGACGAGCGCCGCCGGCCTCAACGCCTACGGGGCCGTGACGTGGGGCCAGTTCTTTATCTACCAGGGCTTTAACGCCAAGTGCGGCTGGATGCACACCTCCAGCTACGCCGACTCGATGGACGAGTACCTGGAGACGGTGACGGAAAAGGACGGCAAGTACTACTACCAGTACGACGGCCAAACGCTGCCCGTGCGCGCCGCCCCCGTGGCGCTGGCCTACGTGAAAGACGGGCAGCTGCTGCGCCGCAAGTTCACGACCTATTACACGCCCCACGGCCCCGTGGTGGGCCAGCAGGCCGATGGCAAGTGGCTGACGGTGAAAATGATGGACGACCCGCTCGCGGCCCTGGAGCAGTCGTACCTGCGCACCAAGGCTACCGACTACGCCAGCTTCAAGGAGGTGATGCGGCTGAACGGCAACGCCTCCAACAACACCGTGTTTGCCGACGCCAAGGGCACCATCGCCTACTGGCACGGCAACTTCATGCCCCGCCGCCCCGCGGGCCCCGACTGGAGCCAGCCCGTGGACGGCACCACCAAGGCCACCGAGTGGCAGGGCCTGCACCCCGTGGAAGACATCGTGCAGGTGCGCAACCCCGCCAGCGGCTTCATCCAGAATTGCAACGGCACGCCCTTCACCGTGGCGGGCCCCGGCAGCAGCCCCGACCCCGCCAAGTACCCCGCCTACATGGCGCCCGAGCCCGACAACTACCGCGAAATCAACGCGGTGCGGGTGCTGAGCCGGCGCCCGGTTTTCACGCTTGACACGCTCATCGCCGCCGCCAACGACCCGCACCTGGCCGGCTTCGAAAAGCTGCTGCCCGCCGCCCTGCGCGACTGCCAGCTGCTGCTCGACGCGGCCAGCGACTCGCCGCTGCCCGCCGGCGTGGCCGCCGCCCTGCCCGTGCTCCGCGCCTGGAACATGAACTACGGCGCCGCCTCGGTGGGCCAAACGCTGGCCATTTACTGGGCCGAGCGCATGCAGCGCCTGGCGCGCCCCCGCGTGCCGGCCGGCCAAACCCTCGATTACATCGCCTTCACGCAGTTCGTCATCGACCACGTGACGCCCGAGGAAAAAGCCGCCGCCCTGGGCGAAACCATCGCCGAGCTGACCCGCGACTTTGGCCGCTGGGACGTGGCCTGGGGCGAAATAAACCGCTACCAGCGCCTGACCGGCCGCATTGCCGAAACCTACGACGACAACCAGCCAAGCCTGCCGGTGGCCTTCACCTCGTCGGCCTGGGGCTCGCTCGCAGCGTTCGGGGCCCGCCCGGCCCCGAACACCAAGAAGCGCTACGGCTACGTGGGCAACAGCTTCGTGGCGGTGGTGGAATTTGGGCCCCGGGTAGTGGCCCGCTCGGTGATAACCGGTGGCCAGGATAGCCGCCCCGGGGCCCCGCACTTCACCGACCAGGCCCCGCTCTACACCCAGGGCAAGTTTAAGGACGTGTGGTTTTACCCCGAAGACGTGGCCAAGCACGTGGAGCGACAGTACCACCCGGGGGAGCAATAGTCCCCGGAACAACTTTTTGAAGCCGCCCGTCCTGCTGACGAAGCAAGCACGACGGGCGGCTTAGCTATCTAAAAAATGTACCGATGAAGCTCGCTAAGCTACTGGGCTGCCTCCTGGCCCTGGGGGCCCTAACGGCCCGCGCCCAGAGCCCCGTGGCTGCCCCCGCCGCGCCGCCCGCGCCCACCGCCACGCTGCTGCGGCCCGCGGCCGTGTTCGATGGCCAGGACCTGCACCCGGGCTGGGCCGTGCTGGTGGCGGACGGCAAGATCGTGGCCGCGGGGCCAGCCGCGCAGCTGGGGGCCCCGGCCAGGGCGCGGGTGCTGGAGCTGCCTGGCCTCACGCTGCTGCCCGGCCTCATCGAGGGGCATTCGCACCTGCTGCTGCACCCCTATAACGAAACGCCCTGGGACGACCAGGTGCTAAAAGAGCCGCTGGCCCTGCGCGTGGCCCGCGCCACCGTGCACGCCCAGCGCACACTGCTGGCCGGCTTCACCACCGCCCGCGACCTGGGCACGGAGGGCGCTGGCTACGCCGACGTGGGCCTGAAACGGGCCATCGACGAGGGCATCATTCCCGGGCCGCGGCTGCTGGTGGCCACGCGCGCCCTGGTGGCCACCGGCAGCTACGGCCCCCGCCTGGCCGCCGTGGACGACCTGCCCCAGGGGGCCCAGGAAGCCGACGGCGTGGACGGCATCATCAAGGCCGTGCGCGAGCAGATTGGCGGCGGGGCCGACGTGGTGAAGGTGTACGCCGACTACCGCTGGGGCCCCGGCGGCACGGCCGCACCCACGTTTTCGCAGGAAGAACTGACGCTGATTGTGCAAACCGCCCGCTCCACGGGCCGCGGCGTGGTGGCCCACGCCAGTACCGCCGAGGGCATGCGCCGCGCCGTGCTGGCCGGCGTCGAAACCATCGAGCACGGCGACGCCGGCACGCCCGAAGTGTTCCGCCTGATGAAGCAGCGCGGCGTGGCCCTGTGCCCCACCGTGGCCGCCACCGACGCCATTTCGCAGTACCGCGGCTGGAAGAGAGGCCAGGGCCCCGCGCCCGAGCGGGTGCTGGCCAAGCACCGCGCCGTGGCCGCCGCCGTGCAAGCCGGCGTGGCGCTGGCCATCGGCGGCGACGTGGGCGTGTTTCCGCACGGCGACAACGCCCGCGAGCTGGAGCTGCTGGTGAACGACTACGGCCTCGCGCCGCAGCAGGTGCTGCGCGCCGCCACCGCCGGCAACGCCCAAATCTTCCACCTCGCCGACCGCGGCCGCATTGCCCCCGGCCTGCTCGCCGACCTAGTAGCTGTGGCCGGCGACCCTACCCGGCAGGTGGAAGCCCTGCGCCAAGTGCGCCTCGTGATGAAGGGCGGCGTGCTCTACCAGCAGCCGTAACGGGCCGCGTGGCCTTTGCCGGTCCGCGCATTGCACAACCGCTGGGCCGGAGCGCAGTGGCAGACATGCGCCATGAGCGGGCCTGTTTTCATGCGTTCAAAAAACTCCTTGGCTGCGCGGACTTGCCACATGTGCCCGGCCGATAATTTAGGGCCCCGGGGCTGATTCTCAGGCGTTGGGCTTGCGGCTGGACGCTGGTTGCCGGCTGCTGGCTTAACGATTTGGTAACCTAAGTGCCCAGCGGCGCCGTAGGGGGCTTTCGAGCGGGCATCAGGCCCTCCGGGGCCCTAATTCTCGCCACAGGTTTCCGACAGAATCAACACCAAAATTTGTTTTAATTAGTAGGCTATCCGATGCAGTTTTCTTTTATCAACGTTCGCAACCAAGGGCAACGCGTAGGCGCCACCGCGCTGGTTTTATTGGCTCTGTTAACCGGGGCGGGCCCCGCGGCGCAGGCCCAGGTGCTGCCCACCGCGCCGCCACCCGCGGCTGCCGACACCACCCACAAGTACGAAAACCCCGCCGGCGTTTCCTCGCCCGAGCGGAAGCCGTTCTTCCAGCGCAAGCTGGTGCGCGCCAGTATTGTGCCGGCCATTTTGATTGGCTACGGAGCCTACACGTTCAACGGCGGCGGCTTCTACACCAACGAGGACGCCAACCGCGACATCCACCGCGTCTTCCCGAAATCCAACAGCCGCATTGCCGACTACCTGATTTTTGCGCCCTACGTGGAGCTGGGCGCCGTGGTGCTGGCGGGCGTCGAGTCGCACAACGACCGCGTGAACCTGCTGTTGATCCTGGCCAAAAGCGAGGCCATCATGCTGGCCAGCACCTTCGCCGTGAAGCACTTCAGCCAGGAGGAACGTCCCGACGGCTCCGACCGGCTCTCTTTTCCGTCGGGCCACACGGCGCAGGCGTTTCTGGCGGCCAGCATCGTGCACACCGAGCTGCGCGACAAGAGCCCGTGGTACGGCATCGGGGCCTACACCATCGCCACCGGCGTGGGGGCCCTGCGCATGATCAACGAAAAGCACTGGCAGAGCGACGTGTTTGCCGGCGCCGGTTTCGGCATCATGTCGGCCCACCTGGCCTACCTCACCCACCGCAACCGCTGGGGCCGCAAGGGCATCGGCCGCGACGTGGGCATTGCGCCCAGCTACTACGGCGGCGCGCCCGGCCTGTGCCTCACCTGGCGGCCCAAGTAGGGGGCGGCGGGGCCGGGCGCGGGGCGGGTAGGTTTGCTTAACTAACCCATTATAAACTATTTGCTGCCCCTCACCACCTGCTCCCATGACCCAGCCGCTGCTCTCCATTGCCCTGTTGGGGGCCCTCGCCGGGGCCCCCACGCAACCCGGCCCCAAGCCCACCTACCGCGTGGCCGCCAACTGGCCGGTGGGCGGCGAGGGCGGCTGGGACTACATCGCCGTGGACCACGCCGGCGGACGCGTATATGCTTCGCACGCCACCCAGGTAGAGGTGCTGGACCTGGCCAACGGCCACCCGGTGGGCATCATTCCCAACACGGCGGGCGTGCACGGCATCGTGGTGGCGCAGGGGCGCGGCTACATCAGCTGCGGCAAAACCAACTCGGTGGTGGAATTCGACCCCCAAACCCTGCGCGTGACGGCCAGCGTGCCCGCCGGCGCCAAGCCCGACGCGCTGTGCTACGACGAGTTTTCGAAGCGCGTGTTCGTCTTCAACAACGGCGCCACCACGGCCACCGTGCTCGACGCGGCCACCGGCCAGCCCGTGGGTACCGCCGAGCTGGGCGGGGCCCCCGAGGCGGGCGTGAGCGACGGCAAAGGCACGGTGTTCGTCAACCTCGAAGACAAAAACGAAATCGTGGCCTTCGACGCCAAAACCCTGGCCGTGCGGCACCGCTGGCCCGTGGGCCCCGGCGAAGAGCCCAGCGGCCTGGCCCTCGACCGCGCCCACCGCCGACTGTTCAGCGTGTGCGGCAACGAAAAAATGGTGGTGCTCGACGCCGACACCGGCCGCCCCGTGGCCGTGCTGCCCATCGGCAGCGGCGTGGACGGCGTGGTGTTCGACGACGCACGGCAGGTAGCCATCAGCTCCAACGGCAGCGGCACCGTTACGGTGGTGCACGAAGAGGGCCCCGAGAAGTTCACGGTGGCCCAAACGCTGGCCACCGCCCGCGGCGCCCGCACCCTGGCCCTCGACGCTGCCACCCACCGCCTCTACCTGCCCACCGCCGACCTGGGCCCCGCCCCGGCCCCCACGCCCGCCGTGCCCCACCCGCGCTTGAGCACCGTGCCCAACACCTTCCGCGTGCTGGTGCTGGAATAGGGGCCCCAAAGTGTTTGCTAAAGCGGGGGCCCGGTGGGGTTCGCACACGGAGTTGTTCCGTGCGCAAACCCCACCGGGTCCTCGTTATTTCCTTATGCCTTAGCTACTTCCTGCTCCCCGCCGCCATACGCCAGGCGGAGCAGGCTGGGGAGCACCACCAGCAGCAACGGCAGGGCCAGCAGCAAGCCCCCGATGACGGCGATGGCCAGCGGCTGGTGCAGCTGGGCCCCGGCCCCAATGCCCAGCGCCAGCGGCAGCAGCGCCGCGATGGCGGCCAGGGCGGTCATCAGCTTGGGGCGCAGGCGGGCGGCGATGGCGTAGCCGATGGCCGCCGCCACGGGGCCCCCTTCGGCACGGAAGTCGCGGAACTGCTGGAAAGTGAAGATGGCGTTTTCGCCGATGATGCCCACCACCATAATCAGGCCGGTGTAGGAGCCCACGTTCAGGGGCGTGCCCGTGAGGTACAGGGCCAGGCTGCCGCCGGCGGGCCCCAGCACGGCCACCAGCAGGATCAGGCCGGCCGCTTTCAGGTCGCGGAACAAGAACAGGCCGACGGCAAACACCAGCAGGCAGGCCGTGCCCAGGATGGTGAGCAGCTCCTGAAACGACTGCTGCTGCTCGGCAAACGCGCCGCCGTACTGCACGAAGTAGCCGGGCGGCAGCGGCACCTGCCGGGCAATTTTCTGCTGAATCTCGCGCACGGCCGAGCCCAGGTCGCGCCCGTCGAGGCGGGCCGTGATGGCGGTCATAGCCTGCAGGTTTTCGCGCTCCAGCTCGGCGCTGCTCGTGCTTACGGCCACGGTGGCCAGCTCGTCGAGGCGGCGGCGCTGGCCGTTGGGCAGGAACACGGGCTCGGCGCGCATTTGGGCCAAGGTGGCCTGGGCGGCGCCCGGGTAGCGCAGCCGGATGTTGAGCAACTGCTCGCCGCTGAGCACGTTGCCGGCCACGGTGCCCCCGAGCTGGGTTTGGAGCTGGGTTTGGAACGCGGTGGCCGTGAGGCCGAACTGCGCCAGACGCCGCGGGTCGGGGCGCACGTCCACGGAGGGCCCCATGCGCACAATGCCGTTGAAGACGTCGGCCGTGCCGGGCGTGGCCGTCACCACGGCGGCCACCTGGTCGGCCAGGGCGTAGCGCCGGTCGGCGTCGGGGCCAAACACCTTGATTTCAATGGGCTGCACGGTACTCATCAAGTCGCCGAGCATGTCGCCGATGACCTGGCCGAAGTCAATAACCAGCGCCGGCTCGGTGGCCTCGATGCGCTGGCGCAGGTCGGCAATAACTTCCTCGGTGCTGCGGTCGCGGCGGGTTTTAAGGCGGATGAGGTAGTCGCCGCGGTTGGGCTCGGTGATGAAAAAGCCCATTTGGGTGCCGGTGCGGCGCGAGTAGCTGGCCACCTCCGGCACCTGCATAATCAGGGTTTCGGCGCGGCGCAGCATGCGGTCGGTTTCGTCGAGGCTGGTGCCGGCCGGCGAGTTGTAGTCGAGCACGATGGCGCCCTCGTCCATGTCGGGCAAAAAGCCGGTGGCCAGCCGCGGGACGACGAACGCCATCAGCCCGATGAGCGCCAGGATGCCCACCACGCTGTAGGCGGGGTGGCGGATGACCGAGCGCACCCACGGAATGTCGTGGTGCGCCGCGGCGGGGGCCCCCGGGGCCCCAGGCTGGCGGCGGTTGGCGGTAGCTGAGGCGCTGCCCGTAACGTCGTCGCGCACGTCAGTTTTTGCCTCCAGCGCAGCGCCCGCCGCCCGCGGCTGGGAGCCCCCAGCGCGGGTTTTGCTTAGCAGCAAGTATACCACCGGCAGGCCCAGCCAGGCCACGAAAAACGAGCAAATCAGCGCCACCACCATCGTGGTGGCCAGCACTTTGAAGTAGGCCCCGGCCACGCCGCCCAGCAGCGCGAAGGGTAGGAAAATCACAATCGTGCTAAGCGACGAGCCCACTAGCGCGGGCAGCAGGTGGCGCACCGAGCGCGCCACCACGGCGCCGGGCGCCAGGCCGGGCTGCTCCTCGCCCACGCGGTGCAGCTGCTCCACCATTACCACGGCGTCGTCGATCATCAGGCCGATGGCGGCGGCCAGGGCCCCCAGCGTCATGATGTTCAGCGAGTAGCCGAGGCCGAAGTAGAGCACGGCCAGCGTGAGGGCCAGCGCCACGGGCAGCGTGAGCACCAGCGTGAGCGAGGCCCGCCACGAGCGCAGGAACAGCGCCGTGACCACCAGCGCCAGGGCCAAGCCAATCCAAAGCGAGTCCTGCACCGAGCGCACTACTTCCGACACGAAATCGGCTTGGTCGTAGTACGGCGCCAGGGTGACGCCCTTGGGCAGGCCCGCGCGCAGGGCCCCCACCTTGGCCGCCACGCCGCGGCTGACTTCCACCACGTTGGCCGCGGGCTGGCGCAGCACCGAAATCAGCACCGCGTCGTGGCCGTTGGCGTTGATGCGGGTGTACTCGGGCTGCTCGCCGATGCGCACCGTAGCCACGTCGGCCAGGCGCACCACGCGGCGGTTGTCGTTGCGCAGCACCACGTTTTCCAGGTCTTCTTTTTGCTGGATGGTGGCGTCCGTCACCGTTAGGTAGAGGCGGCGGTAGTCGGCCAGGTAGCCGTTGCTGAGCACAAAGTTGGTGTTGTTCAGGGCCGTCTGCACGTCGTCGGGGCCCAGGCCGAGGGCGGCCAATTGGTTGGGAATCAGCTCTACCTGGTACTCCTTGGTGCGCCCGCCCTGCACCTGCACCGCGGCCACGCCCTCGACCTGCGAGAGGAACGGCTTGATGGTGAACAGCGCCAGCCGGCGCAGCTCCAGCGGCGAGCGGCCCGGGGCCTCCAGCGTGTAGCCCATCACCGGCAGGATGGCTGGGTTCATGCGCTCCACGCTGAGGCTGAGGTTGGCCGGGAGGTTGCCGCGGGCCTGGTTGAGGCGGCTTTCGATGAGCTGCTGGGCCTGCACCACGTCCACGCCCCAGTTCAGGAAGGCCGAGATTTCGCACGAGCCGCGGCTGGTGGTGGAGCGCAGCAGGCGTAGGCCCGGCACTTGCTTCATAGCGTCCTCCAGGGGCTTGGTCACGGTCACCAGCACGCGGTCGGTGGGGGCGAGGCCCACGTCGGCAATCACCTTCACCTTCGGAAACGTCACCTCTGGAAACAGGGCCACGTTCAGCCGCCGGTAAGCCAGCCCGCCCAGCGCGAGGGCCAGCGCCAGCACCACCGCAATGGGGGCCTTGTAGGCTTGGAAAAAGGATGGGCGCGGCATTGAAGAAGGGAGGCAGGATTTAGAGACGCGACACTTCGCGTCTCAACGAATTGGTTTTGGGCTGGCGCGCAAACGCTTCAGAACGTCCTGCGCAGCTGGCATCTGCACGGCCGAGGCGAGCCTTTTGCAGCGGTGAAGGCGAATCAATCAGTCAAGCAACTGCTCTCACTAATTCAACGGCACCTTTCACACGATTTTCCAGAGTAGGTTGCTTGGTTTGCTTTGCAATACTACCTGTGCAAACACGCACTATGTGTCATTATTTGCCTGATGGAAAGCCGATTGCCCTTAGATCTGCTCTTAGTTGCTCCCACTGCCGGGCTCTTTCACTTGCCTTGGCGGCGGCGGCTTCCGCGGAAGGCACGGCCAGCGAAGCCGCTTTTGCAGCATACTCCCCCGCATACCGCGCATGGGTGGGCACGTGGGCCACGGCGGCGGCGTGGCCTGTGGCGCGGGCGGCGGCCACGGCGGCGAGGTTGCCAGTTGCCCGCGCCGCTGCGTGGGCGGCAAATGCCGCCGCCCGGCACTCGGTTACCGTGCGTTCGCCTTGCACCCACTGCTGAACGGCTTGCAGGGCAAGCTGGGGCCGGTGGTCAGTGGGTTGGTCTTCTTCAAACAAGTGCAGCGTGCGTGCCGCACACGCCGCGGCCCAAAGAGCCAAGGCGTGGTGCATTACCGGTTCAGGATTGGTCATTGCGAAGCCATTTAAGAAGTCTTTCTAATCGGTAGGTTAGCCGTTTTAGTTGTTGGTCGGGGGGCCTGGGAACCAACGTGGTGCCCCGTCGTCCTCGTCACAACTGCGGTGCGAAGTGTCGCGGCGCTACGGAGTCTGCCGCCGCTCCACTTTCACTGCCGCCGTATCATCAAGCCCGTAGTTGCCGGAGAGCAGGATGCGGTCGTGGGGGCCGAAGGTGGGGGCCTTGATTTCGATTCGTTCTTGCTGCTGGGCCCCCACTTGCACGGGCACCTTCACGGCGGTTGAGTCGTTGAGCAGGCGCATCACCCAGAACTGGGTTTGGGTTTCGTCGGTGAGCACGGCGGCGCGCGGCAGGGTGGGGGAGAGGCGGGGGGCGGTGCGGTCGAGGTCGATTTGGACGGCCAGGTTTTCGGGCAGCGCGGGCACGGGGCCGGTGGGGCGCACGGTGTAGCGCTGGGTTTGCAGGGCGGCGTCGGCGGTGGCCAGCACCTCGGCCACGCGGCCGGGCAGCGTGCGGCCGTCGGGCAGCTGGATGCGGCAGCGCTGGCCGATGCGCACGTAGCGCAGCTGCGTCACGGGCACGTCGAGCACGAAGCCGAAGCGGGCGCGGTCGTAGCTCAGGGCCAGCTGCTCGCCGTCCTGCACGTAGTCGCCGGCCAGCTTGTCCACCGTGGCGAGCACGCCCACCTGGCTGGCCCGGATGCGGATGAGGCCCGAGAAGCGCAGGCGCGGGTCGCCGGTGAGCTTATCCAGGTGCAGCACCCGGCTCTCCTTGGTTTGGAGCGTGAACACGGTTTGGCCGGCGGCCACGCGCTGGCCCGGCACCGGCACCGGGGCCAGCAGGTAGCCGGTGGTGGTGGCGCGCAGCACGTCTTTGGCCGGGTAGGCCGACAGGGCGCTCAGGCGCAGCACGTCGGCTACGGTGTCGCGCTGCACCGCGCCCACCGTCACCACGGCGCGGGGCTTCACGGCGGCTTCCTCGCCGTCGGCGGGCGCCTCGGCCGCATCGGCCTCAGGGGCCCCCGGGTGGCAAGCGGCCAGGGCCAGCAGCAGGGCAAAAGGGAGGAAGCGGGGCATAGGGAAATGGGTATTGGCCTTTATAAAAAACCGTTGTATTAATAAAAGCACGGTCATGCAGAGCACAGCGAAGCATCACTCCCGCAGCAGTAAACCATGGTTAGTTCAGCAGTAGAGATGCTTCGCTGCGTTCTGCATGACCGTGCTTTTAAGCAGTGTAATGGCCTTTTGCACAGCATAATGGCCTTTCAATGGGTGGAGCAAATAATGTGCGGTAGGGCCCCCTAGGGCCCTATTCCGCCAAATAATCCAGGGCGTATTGGCTGCGGAGGCGGTCGGTTTCGGCCTGGGTGAGGCTGAATTGCAGGGTGCGGTAGCTGGTCACGAGGTTGAGGTAATCGAGGATCATCACGTCGCCGGTGGCCAGCTGCTGGCGGGCGGCGCCCACCAGGGCCTCGGCCACCCGCAGCTGCTCGCGGATGCGCGCCGCCAGCGCCTCCGACGCCCGGATGAGGGCCCCCAGTTGGTCGTACTGCTGCTGCCGCTGCACCGTCAGGAACTGCCGGTAGCCGCGCCGGCTCCGCTCGCCCAGGTCGATGCGCTGGTACTGGAGCTGCCGCTGGTGGCCGTCGAAAATCGGCAGCGCCAGCAGAAAACCGGCCCCCAGGCCCGTGCTGTGCCCCAGGGCCAGCAGCCCGGGCTGCGACGACTGGATGCCAGCGTCGAGCACCGCGCTCAGCTTGGGCCGGTAGGCGGCGTCCACGGCTTGGCGGTCGAGCTGGTAGCGCAGGCTGTCGAGCGTGTACTGGCGCTGGGTGATGGAGGCCAGGCCCGCCAGCGCCCGGCGCGCCGGGGCCCCCGGCACGGCCAGCGCCACCAGGGCCGTGTCGGCCACGCCGCACAGGTAGCGCAGCGTGCCCAGCTCGCGCCGGTAGCCGAGGCGGTTTTGCTCCACGGCCACCTCTTGGGTGCGCACCGACAGGTAAAAGCTCAAATACTGCGTCTGCTTGAACACGCCCGCGTTCACGAGCTGGCGCAGCTGTTGGTCTTGCTGGCGCAGCTGCCCGAGCAGGGCGCGGCTGAAGTCGAACTGCAGCTGGGCGGCGTAGGCCGTCAGGAACTGGTCGGTCACGGAGCGGCGCAAATCGAGGGCCGAGAGGCGGCCGGTGTTGCGCAGCACCAGCCCCTGGTTGCCGAGGATGCGGTAGTCGGTTTGCAGCTGGAAGCGGTTGAGCACCGGCTTGGTGGCCTGCGCCAGGGTGGCGTAGTTGCCGCCGTTGCTCACCGCCTGGTCGTAGCCCACCACCTGCTCGCCGCTGCCGTTGGTGATGACCGGCGATGCCACCGCCGCCCCGATGCCGGCCACCTGCACGCCGTTCTGCGCTTTGCGGCGGAGGCTGTCGAGGCGGTTTTGCAGCACCTGGTTGCGCAGGTCGCCCAGCAATGGGCTTTGGGCGTAGGCCACGGCCAGGAAATCGGGCAGGGCGCGCGGACTGCCCGGCTCGGCGGCCGCCGCGGCCGGCAGGGGCCCCAGGGTGGGCGGCGGCGCCACCTGGGCGCGGGCCGCCCCGGCCGCCAGGCCCAGCCCCAGGGCCCCCGCGGCCAGCCAACGACGAAAAACGGAATGCACCACGGCGAACGAGAAAAGCGAACGAGAAAAGGGGGAGAAGCCAGCACCGAATGCCGCAAAACTCCCCGCCAATTCTGAAGCAAAGTTGGCGCCCGCCGCCCCGGGGCCCCCGCCGCCGCCCCGGGGCCTCCGCCGCCGCGTCGGCCCACAGATTCTCCCCAGTTTTGCTTCGTTTTTTTGCCGCCCAGCTGCCGCAACTTCCCGCCCGCGGCCCAACCTATTTAGTATGAAACTTCTACTCGTCGAAGACGAACCCGCCCTGCGCGCCGTGCTGCTCGAATCGTTGCGCCCCGGCGGCTACGTGGTGGAGGTGGCGGCCGATTTTGCCCAGGCCTACGAGAAAATCAAGCTCTACCGCTACGACTGCGTGCTGCTCGACCTGACGCTGCCCGACGGCAACGGCCTCGACCTAGTGCGGGCCCTGAAGGCCGACAATTCGCCGGCCGGCGTGCTCATCTTCACCGCCCGCGACACCCTGGAGGACCGCATCGCCGGCCTCGACCTGGGGGCCGACGACTACCTCGTCAAGCCCTTCCACCTCTCGGAGCTGAACGCCCGGCTGCGGGCTATCATCCGGCGGCGGCAGTTCCAGGGGCAGCACCACATCGTGTTTCGCGACCTGCTTGTCTGGCCCGACCAGGCCGAAGTGCTAGTGCGCGGCGAGCCCCTCGCCCTCACCCGCAAAGAGTACGACCTGCTCCTCTACCTGCTCGCCAACCCCGACCGCGTGCTCACCAAGGAAGCCATTGCCGAGCACCTCTGCGGCGACGCCGTGGACGCCGCCGACTCGTTCGACTTCATCTACACCCACTTCAAAAACCTGCGCAAAAAGCTCCAGGAAAAAGGCGCCGACAACTACATCCGCACCATGTACGGCGTGGGCTACAAGCTGAGCAGCGAGTGAGCCGGCCGCAGTTGTGTTGTTGTTTTGAATGCCATTTGCCATCAAAGACTGGCTGTTGTTTAACATCCCGTCTGTCATCCTAAACACAACCCCTCGTTTGTCATCAACCCCCTCGTCTTTCATCCTGAACGCAGCGCAGCGAAGTGAAGGATCTGAGGACAGCCAAACGTTTTTGCAGTAATTATTTACTGCGCGCCGGGCAGCGGTGAATAGGTCCTTCACTGCGTTCAGGATGACAGACGAGAGATTGTGCTCAGGATTACCAATGGGACGTTGAATGACAACACATTGCTTGGTTGATTCCCTTAAAATATGAAGCTGCTTGCCGCCACCAACCGCTACTACCTGGCCCTGGCGGCGGTGCTGTTTGCGGTGGGCAGCGGGGCCCTGTACGTGGGCGTGAACCACGCCCTGCGCCACGAGGTGGGCGAGCAGCTAGACATCCGCCGCCACGAAATTGAGCAGCAGGTGCGCGCCGGCCGGCCACTGCCGGGGCCCCCGTTCGAGTCGGCGCTGGCTGTGAGCGCGGGGCCCCGGCCGCTGGGCTTCAGCGACACACTGCTACGCGACACGCTGGAGCACACGTCGGTGCCGCACCGGCAGCTCACGTTTGCGGTGCGGCCGGCCGCGGGGCCCCCGGTGTGGGTAACGGTGCGCAAGTCGCTGGTCGAAACCGACGATTTGGTGCGCGTCATCCTGGCCACCATGCTGGGGGTGTTGGCGGCGCTGCTGGGCGGCGCGGCCTTGCTCAACCGCTGGCTGGCGGCGCGGCTGTGGGCCCCGTTCCGGCACACGCTGGGGGCCCTGCGCGGCTACGACCTGCAGCAGCACCGGCCCCTGGCGCTGCCCACGCCCGCCATCGCCGAGTTTGCCGAGTTGAACCTGGCCCTCACGCACCTCAGCCAGCGCCTGGTGGCCGACTACGAAAACTTGCGCGAGTTCACGGCCAACGCTGCCCACGAAACCCAAACGCCGCTGGCCATCATGCAGGCCCAACTCGAGCAGCTGCTCCAGCTGCCGGCCCTGGAGCGCGACCCCGCCGCCGCCCCGCTGCTGGCCGAGCTCTACGGGGCCACGCGCCGCCTCTCGCGCCTGCACCAGGCGCTGGGCCTACTCAGCCGCATCGAAAACCGCCAGTTTGCCGCCGCCGCGCCGGTGCGGCTCGACGAGCTACTGGCCGAAAAAGCCCAGCAGCTGGGGCCCCTGCTCGACGCCCGCGGCCTGGCCCTGCACCTGCGCGCGCCGGCCGGCCCCGTGGTGCACATGCACCCCGGCCTGGCCGATTCGCTGGTGCACAACCTGCTGCACAACGCCATTAAGCACAACGAGCCCGGCGGCGACGTGACGGCCGTGCTCACCAGCAATTACCTAGAAATCAGCAATCCTGGGGCCGACCCGGGCGGCGACCCGGCCCGCTTTTTCGAGCGTTTCCGCAAGCACCGCGCCACCGCCGACTCGCCCGGCCTGGGCCTGAGCATCGTGCAGCAAATTGGGGCCTACTACGGGTTTCGGGTGAGCTACGCCTTTGAGCCCGCGGGCCGGCGCCACGTGCTGCGCGTGCAATTTGCGCCGTAGCTCCGGGGCGCGCCGCCCTGCGCAATGCTTATAAAGCAAAAGGCCCGTTCGGGGCCCTCACCCTAGCGGCGAGGGCCCCGAACGGGCCTTTTCAGGAGGCAGAAAGCTACTTGCTGGCGGCGCGGGTGGCCTTCACTTCGGCCACGCTCACGGCGCTGGCTTTGTTGCCGAACGAGTTGCGAACGTAGGTGAGCACGGCGGCCATTTGGGCGTCGGTGAGGAAGTCGTGGGCCGGCATCACGTTGCGGTACGTCTCGCCCTGGATTTCCACTTTTTCGGCGAAGCCGTGCACCAAAATGTTGGTCAGCCGGGCCTTATCGCCGAGCACATACTCGGTTTTGGTGAGCGGCGGGTTCATGTTGGGCACGCCGCCGCCATCGGCCTGGTGGCAGCTGAGGCAGTACTGGGTGTACACGGCTTTGCCTTGGGCCAGCAGCGCCGGGGCGGGGGCCCCGGCGGCGGTCTTGGGCTTGGCTTTGGGTTTGGTTTGGGCCCCCGCGGGCCCGGCGCCCGGCAGGGCCAGGGCCGCGGCCAGCAGGAGGGAAGCCCCGAGGAGCGAAGAACGGGTCATGCTACTTGTTGTATACGATGCGGAAAATGGTGCCTTTCGAGTCGTCGCTCACGTAGAGCGAGCCGTCGGGGCCCTGGGCCAGGCCGCAGGGGCGGTGGTCGGCGCGGCCCGAGGCGGTTTTGGCGGCCGTGCCGGCAAAGTTGTCGGCAAATACCTCGTAGGGGCCGCTGGGCTTGCCGTCCTTAAAGGGCTGGAAGGCCACGAAGTAGCCCATCTGGGGCTCGGGGGCCCGGTTCCAGGAGCCGTGGAAGGCGATGAAGGCGCCGTTGCGGTACTTGGCAGGAAACATGGTGCCCGTGTAGAACAGCAGCGCGTTGGGGGCCATGTGGGCCGGGTAGGCGGCCACCGGGTCTATGTACTTGTCGGTCACGGCCTTTTTGCCGTCGCCGCCGTACTCGGGGGCCAGCATTTTCTGGCGCTTGGCGGGGTCGTAGTAGATGTAGGGCCAGCCGGCGTTGTCGCCGCCCTTCACGGCGTACATGCACTCGGCCGGTAGCTGGGCCGACGTTTTCTCGTCGTACATGGCCGGGAAGATGTCGTGCAGCTGGTCGCGGCCGTGCTGCATCACGAAGAGCTGGTTGTCCTGCGGGTTCCAGTCGAGGCCCACCACGTTGCGCAGGCCGGTGGTGTAGCGCGTGCCTTGGGCCTGGCGCTGGCGCTGCCCGTCGGCCTTGAACTGCCAAATGCCGCCCGCCGAGTCCAGCACCGGGCAGTTGGCGATGCCCATCGAGCCCTTCTCGCGGTCCTTCACCTGGCACGAGTTGGAGTAGGCCCCCACGTTCACGTACAGGTTGCCGGCGTTGTCGAGCACGATGGACTTGCTCTCGTGCTCCTGGCCCAGCTTGAGGCCGGCCACCACCAGCTCGGGCTGGGCGGGGCTGATGACCTCGTTCTTGGCGTTGAGCTTGTAGCGGTACACGTCCTTGTCGGACGAGGCGTACAAGTACCCGTTTTTCAGGTACATGCCCGTGCCGCCGTAGTTGCCGAAGCCGCTGGCCACGGTGGCCTTGCCGGTGGCCGAGGGCTTGAGCACCAAGATGCCGCCCTGGGCATTAGGCTTGTTGAGCTTCACGTACACCGTGCCTTCGGGCGTGACGGCGATGTGGCGAGCCTTGCCGCCGGTTTCGGCCACCACCAGGGCCCCAAAGCCGGTGGGCAGCTTCAGGCCGGCGTTGCCGGGGTCGGGGGCCACGCGGGGCGCGGCCGGCGCGAGGGCAAATAGGGCCGCGCCACCGGCCAGCACGGCGGGCAGCAAGGCGTAGCGTAGGGCAGAAGTTCTCATAAGCAAAGAAAGAAAAAGAATAACGAAACCGGATTACGGGCCTTATACGCCAAACAGCGGCCCGCGGTGCGCCTACAAGCCCCGGGCGGCCCCCAAGGTTCGCAACCCCGGGAAATACGCCCGGGCCCGGTAAAAAACTGGCCATAAAAGGTCGTCCTTGCCAGGCGTAATTTATTGAATATCTGTAAAAAAAGGTGTTTTTGCCTGTTTACAGGCGATTTTGGGCAAACCTGGGAAGCCCCGTTTTCGTTTCTTTGCGCACCGTTATGCCCACCCGTCCCTCCGCCCTGCACCACCTCGTGTACCTGAGCCGCGCCACGGCTCCGCTGGGCGTCGAGGCCCTGCAGCAGCTGCTGCAAAAAGCCCGCACGTTCAACCACGCCCACCGCGTGACGGGCCTGTTGCTCTACAGCGACGGCCCCGATAACACACCCGGCGTGTTCTTTCAAATTTTGGAGGGCCCCGAAGACGTCATCCGCAGCCTGGTGTCGGGCATCCGCCTCGACGAGCGCAACACCGACCTGCACGTGCTGGTGGACGGCCCCGCCGCGCAGCGCATGTTCCCGGACTGGGCCATGGGCTTCAGCGCCCTCGTGCCGCCCGATATGGAAGCCCTCACCGGCTACGTGGACCCCACCAAGCCCCGCTTCCTGCTGCCCCGCGCCCACGCCATGAGCCCCGAGCTGCGCCAGCTCCTCGACCAAGTGCTGGCCGAGTACCCCGTGTGGCCCCACGCCCTCGGCTGAGCCGCGGGTACTTAACGAGCTTTTAATTCGGAACCGCCTGGGCTGCCCTGCTGGGCTGGGCCTTGCCGTGCTGCTGGGGCCCCCGGGCGCGGCCTGGCCCAGCGGGGCAGCCCAGGCGGTTCCGGGCTGCTTTGGGTGGGTTGGCCGCCCCGCGGGTATGGCCCGATTTCTGCCAAGGGCCCCGGCTGAAAACCTTCCATCCCGCCCCATGCCCTACTCGCTGCTGTTGTCCTGGCCCTTCGTCACCATTGCGCACGACGTGCCCCGGGGGTGGCTCTACGTGGACTGGCAGGGGCCCCAAACCCGCGACACCGTGGCCCGCGGCACGGCCCAGGTGCAGTACTTCCTTCGCGCCACGGGCTGCTGCAAGCTGCTGAACGACAACACCAACGTGGAGGGCACCTGGTCCCTGGAAAACACCAGCTGGGTTATCGGCGAGCTGCTGCCGGGCTTGCACGCGGCCGGGCTGCGGTACATGGCCTGGGTGTACGCGGCCGCGTCGGACAGCTGGCGCTCGACCGAGATGACGCTGGCCCTGGCCGCGGCCCAACCCACGGTTATGGCCTTCCACGACGTGCCCGCGGCCTACGCCTGGCTGGTGGCGGCCGGTGGCGACGGCGCGCCCGGGGCCCCCGCCGTGCCGGCGGTGCCGTAGCGGAGGCCCGGGCGGGAGCGGGCTAACTTTGGGGCCCCTGCGCACTTCCGCAGGCCGCCGCCTTTTCCCGCCCCATGCCCCACCTTGCCCCCGCCGGCCGGCCGGCCGCCCCGCGCCGCCTCCGCCAGTCACTGCTTTTGCTGAGCCTCGTTTGCTGCTGGAATTTCGCGCACGCCGAAGCAATCAAGTCGCCCAACGCCAACCTGGTGCTGGCGTTTTCGCTCGAAGCCGGCGGCGTGCCCACCTACAGCCTCACTTATAAGGGCCGCCCGGTCATCAAGCCCAGCCACCTGGGCCTGGAGCTGAAAGAGGGCCCCGGGCTCGCGAGCGGCTTTGCCGTGGCGAGCAGCGCCACCACGGCCTTCGACCAAACCTGGACGCCGGTGTGGGGCGAAACCAAAACCATCCGCAACCATTACAACGAGCTGACCGTCACGCTCACGCAGGCCGCCACCAAGCGCACCATGGTGCTGCACTTCCGGGTGTTCGACGACGGGCTGGGCTTCCGCTACGAGTTTCCGAAGCAGCCCGCGCTGGCGTATTTTGTGGTGAAGGAAGAGCGCACGCAGTTTGCCCTCGCCGGCGACCACAAGGCCTTCTGGCTGCCCGGCGACTACGATACCCAGGAGTACAGCACCACCACCTCGAAGCTCTCCGAGGTGCGCGGGCTGATGAAAACGGCCGTGACGCCGAACTCCTCGCAAACCACGTTTTCGCCCACCGGCGTGCAAACGCCGCTCATGCTCAAGAGCGCCGATGGCCTCTACATCAACCTGCACGAGGCGGCCCTGATTGATTACTCCACGATGTCGCTGGAGCTGGACGACAAGAACATGGTGCTCGAATCGCACCTCACGCCCGACGCCCAAGGCGACAAAGGCCACTTGCAGACGCCCTGCCTGTCGCCCTGGCGCACCGTGATTGTGAGCGACCGGGCCGGCGATATTCTGGAATCGAAGCTGGTGCTCAACCTCAACGAGCCCACCAAGTACAAGGACACCAGCTGGATTAAGCCCACCAAGTACGTGGGCGTGTGGTGGGAAATGATTACCGGCAAGAGCACGTGGTCGTACACCGACGGCGGCAACCTCAAGCTCGATTCCGTCAACTACGCCACCCTCAAGCCCAGCGGCACGCACGGCGCCACCACGGCCCATGTGAAGGAGTACATCGACTTTGCGTCCCAGCACCACCTCGACGCCGTGCTGGTGGAGGGCTGGAACATCGGCTGGGAAGACTGGTTCGGCCAGGGCAAAGACTACGTGTTCGACTTTGTGACGCCGTACCCCGACTTCGACGTGCAGGAGCTGCACCGCTACGCGGCCGGCAAGGGCATCAAAATCATCATGCACCACGAAACCAGCGGCTCGGTGCGCAACTACGAGCGGCACCTGGAGCGGGCGTACCAGTTCATGAACGACAACGGCTACGACGCCGTGAAGAGCGGCTACGTGGGCAACATCTTGCCCCGCGGCGAGCACCACTACGGGCAGTGGCTCAACAACCACTACCTCTACGCCATCACGGAGGCCGCCAAGCACAAAATCATGGTGAACGCCCACGAGGCCGTGCGCCCCACCGGCCTGGCCCGCACCTACCCCAACCTGATTGGCAACGAGGCCGCCCGCGGCACCGAGTACGAGGCCTTCGGCGGCAATAATGCCGACCACACCACCATCCTGCCCTTCACTCGCCTCATTGGGGGCCCCATGGATTACACGCCGGGCATTTTCCAAACCAAGGTCAGCGCCTACAACCCCGACAACAAGTCGTTTGTGCACAGCACTCTGGCCCGCCAGCTGGCCCTGTACGTGACGATGTACTCGCCGCTGCAAATGGCCGCCGACCTGCCCGAAACCTACAACAAGCACCTCGACGCCTTCCAGTTCATCGAGGACGTGGCCGTGGACTGGGACGACTCGAAGGTGCTCGAAGCCGAGCCCGGCGATTACATCACCATCGCCCGCAAAGCCAAGGGCAAGAGCAGTTGGTTCGTGGGCAGCACCTGCGACGAGCAGGGCCGCACCTCCAAAATTAGCCTGAGCTTCCTGGACCCCGGCAAAACCTACGTGGCCACAATTTACGCCGACGGCAAAAATGCGCACTACGAGAAAAATCCGCAGGCCTACGCCATCCGCAAAGTCAACGTCACCAGCAAAACCAAGCTCACGCAGTACTGCGCGCCGGGCGGCGGCTACGCCATCAGCCTAACGGAAAAGCGCTAGTGGCCCTAAAAAAGTAGCTTGGACTTTGTAGTCCGAGCGTGAGCGCAGCGAGCAGGCAAAACCGGACGATTCCAGTTGCCAGATGCTCGCTGCGCTCGCGCTCGGACTACAAAGTCCAAGCTACTGACCCGGCTACTTGAAGTAGCCGCCTTCCTCTAAATCGGCCAGCAGGCCCTTGTGGCGGGGGTGCCAGTCCAGCTGCTGCTGCGTGAGGGCGCTGGAGGCCGACAAATCAAGGCCAACGAAGCGGGCCATCCAGCCGAAATGGTCGGCGGCCTCTTCTGGCGATTTGCTGGCGACCGGCACGCCCAGGTGGCGGCCGATGATGGCCGCGATGTCGCGCAGCGGTAGGCCTTCGTCGGCCACGCCGTGGTAGCAGGCCCCGGCCGCGCCGTGCTCCAGCGCCAGCCGGAACAGGCGGGCCGCGTCGAGGCGGTGCACGGCGGGCCAGCGGTTGAGGCCGTCGCCCACGTAGGCCGCCACGCCCGTTTGGCGGGCAATGCCGATGAGGGTGGGCACGAACCCGTAGTCGCCGTCGTCGTGCACCGAGGCCGCCAGGCGCACCACCGACGCCCGCATGCCCTGCGCGGCCAGCGCCAGCGCCGTTGGTTCCGACAGCCGGAACGAGGACGCGGGCACGTCGTTTTCCGTGGCGGGGCGGCCCAGGGCGAAGCCCGCCAGCCCGGAGGTGACGACCAGGGGCCGGCCCGAACCGGCCAGCGCTTCGCCGAGTGTTTCGATGGCCAGCTTATCCGTTTGGCCCGCGGCCTCATAGGCCGCAAAGTTGTGAACGTAGGCGGCGTGGATGACGCCATCGGCCGCGGCCGCGCCGCGCCGCAGGCTGTCGAGGTCGTCGAGGGCCCCGGGGTGGGCCGCGGCGCCCGCGGCGGTGAGGGCCTGGGCGGCCGCTTCCGAGCGGGTGAGGCCGAGCACTTGGTGGCCCGCGCCGAGCAACTCTTGAACGATGGCCGAGCCGATGAAGCCCGAAGCGCCGGTTACGAAAACGCGCATGTGGTGTTCTGTTTGAGGGTGATCAGTAAGTACCCCACAAAGGTCCGGCGGGCGGGGGGCGGCGGTGTTGCGCGGGTCAAACCGTCTACTGAACAATTCAAACAATCGCGCTATTCCCGGAAGGCCCCCGGCACCAGGCCCGTTTGGCGCTTGAAGAAGTTGCAGAAATGGGCCACGTCGGCAAAGCCCAGGCTGCTGGCAATTTCCGAGGCGGTCCAGTTCGTTTGCTTCAGCAGCATCTTGGCTTCCTGCGCCACCCGGCCGCTAATGAGGGCGGTGGTGGTGTGGCCGGTCGTTTCCTTCAGCACCCGGTTTAGGTGGTTCACGTGCACGGCCAAGTGGCCGGCGTAGTCGGTGGCCGTGCGCAGGCCCAGCTGCTGCTGCGGGGTTTCCAGGGGAAACTGCCGTTCCAGCAGGTCGGCAAACAGGGCCGCCAGCCGGGCCCCGGCCGAGTGCGCCGGCGCCAGCACCGGGGCGGGTTGGAGCTTCTGCCCCAGGTGAATGAGCTCCAGCAAGTAGGCGCGCAGCAGGTCGTACCGGTAGGCGTAGCTAGAAGCAATTTCCAGGGTCATTTTTTTGAAAATGACCTCGATGGCCACGTATTCTTCATCCGTGAGCGACACCACCGGGCAGCCGCCGGGCTGAAAAACCGGCAACTCGTGCAGCACCAGGCCCCCGTTGGCGGGCCGCAAAAACTCTTCGGTAAAAACGCAGAAGTACCCCACCTGCGCTTGGTCGTGCGGCAGCCAGCGGTAGGGCACGCGGTGCGAGGCAAACCACAGGTTGTTGCGGTCCACGTCAAGCCCCTGGTCGGCGTACTCGATCCGGCTGCGTCCCCGAATTAAACTGATTTTGTAGAAGGAGCGCCGGTCGAACGTCATCGGCGGCCGGTTGCGGTAATCGAGCATTAGGTCCGCCACGTTGAAGACGTTGAAATGCCCGATTTCCCGCTGCCGGTCCACCGGCAGCAAAGCACCGGCCGCGGCGCCGGCTTCAGGCGCAAACTTGCTGTACAACTCTTCGAGGGGGTGAGGCTTCATGGCGCTTGGTTGTAGAAATCAAAGGTAGCCCAAGCGCTTTGTTCCTGCCCATACAGCGGTTGCCCGGTTAGTATACTTAGCGATGCGCCCCTGCCTGGGGCCCTAAAAACGCAGTTAGGCCGCCGGGCAAAACCCAGCGGCCTAAGCATGTATCAAAGCATAATGCCGCTACGCCTCCGAAGGTGGGGCCCCCGGCTGGCCCAGCAGGGCCAGCGCGTAGCCGGCCAGCAGCGCCAGTGGCGACGAGGCCAGGCCCAGGAGCCGGTGGCCCTGCTCGGTGGCCCCGGGCCAGTGGCCGGCGCGGCCGGCAGCCAGCAGCCCCACGCCCAGCACCAGCGCCACCCCGAAGCCTGCTACCACCCAGCGGGTGCCGCGCCCGCGCAGCAGCACGTGCAGGGCCCCGGCGCTGGCCCCGGCGTACAGCAAGTGGTACGTAACCGAGGCCGGTAGGCTGTGCTGGCTCAGCCCGGCGGCCCCGGCGGTAGGGGCCCCGGGCCCGCCCACCAGGAGGGCCCCGGGGGCCCGCCACAGGCGCGTCAGCACCGCAAATACTTCCTCCTGAAACTGGCCCAGCACCACCAGCACCACCACAAATAAGGCCAGCGCCAACCAGTGGGCCCAGGTGCGCGCCGGGGGGCGGAACTTACGCGGCGGAAGCATAGCCCGAGCGGCCAGATGGTCGGCTGCCCGTCCACCACGCCCACAGGCCCAGGATGGCCGCGTAGGCCACGAAGGTGAAGGTGTAGTGGTGGTTAAAATCGACGGTGTGGTACCAGTAGGTGTGGTTGAGGGCCAGCACCGCCACCCGCGCCACGTTCACGAAGTACAGCGCGATGGTGCCCGCGATGATGAACCAGCCGCGGCGCCGGCCGGTGTCGGGGTAGGCCAGCACGAAGCCGGCAAACAGCGCGTACAGCACCAGGCCGTTGCAGGGGTCGCCCACGAGCACGGCCGGCTGGCCCGCCATCCGCAGCAGGGTGGGGGAGGTGGGCAGGGTGCTGGCCGCAAACCCGAAGGCTTGCAGGCCCCACGCCGCCGCCCGCGCCACCTGCACCGAGAGGGCGTGGTCGAGGCGGCCGTCGGGGCCCAGGCCGTGCTCGTAGCCCAGCCACCAGAGCAGGTACAGCCCGGTGGCCACGGCCAGAAAGCGCACCTGCGGCCGGACGGTTTTACTGAAAATAACAGCCATTTGAGGGTTGAGCCATTAGCTTCTAGCGGGTAGCTATTAGCTTTTTCGTTGATGATTAACTTGTTGCGCTTGAATGAATATAGGATTCAAGCTAGGTTCTAGGTTGCCCTATACCAGTTGTCAGTTGCTGGTTGTCAGCCCAACAGGTGTATTGGGCCTGGCAACCAGCAACTGACAACTAGCAACTAAAGCAAATGGGGCCCCGGGAAGGCTAGCGGGCGCGGCGGCGCTCGCGGAGCTTTTTCAGGCCGAGGGCTACGCCGCTGGCCAGCAGGATGGACGCGCCGCCGTCGATGGGCACGGCGGTGGGGGCGTTGGGCGTGGGGCCCCCCGAGCCGGGGGCTTGGGCCAGGGCGGGGGCAACGGCGAGCAGGAAGCAGGCAACGGTGCCGAACAAGGCGACGAACAGGGTATTCTTTTTCATGGCAAAAGGGATGTAAGAGGAAGTATGGGATGAACCGAAAAGGGCGGGCCCAGGGCAGCGCCGGGCGGGGCTTAGGGCCCCGGCCCGGCGCTGCGGTCAGGCTATTGGATAATGGTCAAGCGCTTCACCACTTTGGTGCTGCCGCCGGTCATTTGCAGGGTGTAAATCCCAAAAGCGAGGTGCGACACGTCGAACTGCGCCGTGGCGCCGGCGGCCGTCATCGGCAGCGTGCGCTGCGACACCACCTGGCCCAGCTGGTTGTAGAGCGTGGCCGTGATGGGGGCGCGGCCCAGCTCGGCGGGGAGCAGCAGCGTGAAGCTGCCGCGGGCCGGGTTGGGGTACAGCTGCACCTGCTGCGCCAGCGCGGCGGGGGCGGTGGCCAGCACGGCCGAGGGGCCGAAGTACAGGCTGAAGCGGCCCGGCATGGCCGTGGTGGCCGCCGTGAAGGTGTACTGGGGCTGCTGCTTGAGGTCGATGCGGGCCCCGGTCTGCGAGTCCAGCAGCAACACCTGCGTGGTGGCGGCGAAGTTGATGACGCTGGCCGCGTTCAGGGTGAACACGCCCGTGTTGGGCACCTGTACATCGAGCGGTACGGTGGTGGCCACCGTGGCCACCAGCGGCGGCAAGCCGTTGATGGACAGCGCATCGGCGGCGGCGAAGCTGCTGATGCTCAGGCCCGACGAGCTGGGGAGCTTGTAGGCGTCGAACTTGGCATCGTAGCCGGCCGTGGCGCCTTGCTCGAAGTACACGTTGGCCTCATCGGCCAGCAGCAGGGCGGCGCCTTGCAGCTTCAGGTTCACCAGGGGCCGGGTTTCGGCACCCCCGCGGTTGAAGCTGGGGGTAGTGGCAAACGTGGTGACGCGGGCGGCGTTGTTCAGGGCGAGGCTGCCCGTCGTCTGCCCGGCGCTGACGCGGGCGAAGAAGCCTTGCATGGCCGAAATCTGCGGGTTGCCCACGCCGTTCACGTAGCTGCGGTACTGGCCCACGTACTGGCCAGTGCTCTGGTACACGTACACGGCGTCGTCGAGGTTGGTGCGCGTCACGCCGCCCGCCAGGCTAAAGTCCAGGGGCGAGGGGTAGGGGTTGCCCAGCAGCTGCCAGCCGCTCTGGGGCAGGGTGCCGCGCATCAGGTTCGTGCGGCTCTGGGGCCCGTTGTTCAGCGTGCCGGTGAGGTCCACCACGGCCGTGGCCGGGATGTTCACCGCGTAGCCGCTCATGATGCCCATCGGGTCGCTGCCCATCGGCACCACAAAGCCCATGTCGAAGGCGCTCGTGGCGTTGGCACCGCTGGTCACGCGGGCCTGGTCGTAGCCGAACACGTTGGGGTAAGGCGTCACCGCGCCAGCATTAGCCCCGGCCGAGTTGTAGGCCTGGTTGAAGATGGGGCTGAAGCTGGGCGTGTTGGTGCCCAGGTCGTCGAGGGTGGTGCTGGCCACCGGCGAGCTATAGTGGCGGTAGCCCGGGCCGGCGTTGAAGGCCGGGTCGATGGCGCGCTGCATGGTGGCGGGCCCTACTACGGCGCCGCTGGTGTTCACCACCAGGGCGGTGCCGGCGGTGGGCGTCGAGAGCAGCGTCAGCGGCTGGCTGGCGCTGGTGGTCAGGTTGCCACTGGTGAGGGCCAGCACTTGGGCGATGCGCACGCCGCCGTTGTTCAGGGTCAGGCCGGAGGCGTTGTTCACGGTCAGGCTGCGTACCTGGCTGGGCAGGCCCGTGCCGCTAAGCTGGGCTTCGCCGCCGTTGTACTCGTAGGTGGCGTCGTTGGAGTACGTCCGCGTACCGGCCACTTGGATGGCCCCGGTGGTGCCGGTGGTGGCAATGCCGTCGGGGTTGCAGGTGCGCAGCGTGGCGCCGGGCATCAGCACGAAGCTGCCGGGGCCCGTCACGGCGATGCAGTTGGTGGCCAACACGCCGCGGGTGTTCAGCACGCCGCCCGCTTGCACGGTCAGGGTGCCGTTCACCACGATGGGGCCGTTGAACGAAGCCGCGCCCGTGCCGGTGATGGTGATGTTGTTATAGGTGCCGGCTTCCACCGGCATGGCCGTGCTCACGGTCAGGTTCTGCACGATAACGGTGTTGGTCGGGCCGCTGGCCGAACCCGTGCCGATCCACGGCGTCTGCACGTAGGGGAACGAAGCCCGGAACGTGGTGTCGTTCTTCTCCACCCCCGTGGTGAAGGCCAGCACGCCACCCAGCTGGGCGGTTACCGGCGAGGCACTGGCGGGCGTGTAGTCGTCGTACCACAGGCCGATGGCGGCCAGTACCACGCCGCCCACGGCCTTCAACTCAATCTGGTCCACGGCGTCCTCCAGGCGGCGCCCGTTGGGGAAGCCGTCCATGTTCGGAATGCTCTGGATGTCAGTGGTCTTGTTAAAGCGCCCGTCTGTCAGGCCGAGCACGGCGGCGGCCAGCAGGCCCTGGTTGCTGAAGTCGGCCGAGGTGCGCGGGGTGGCGGGCACGGCCATGTTCAAGCGCAGCATGTCGCCGCCGGGGTTGGTGCGGCCCGAGGCCGTGAGGGGCAGAAAGTTGTTGATGAACGGCTTGCCGGCCGCCAGCGGGTTGCCCTTGGGCTTGCCGGTGGCCAGCTGGTAGGGCGGCAGGTTGGGCACGCCGGTGTGGAAGATGGGCTTGATGTCCACCGAGCGGGGGCTCTTGTCCACGAGCAGGTAGTTGCCGAAGGCGGCGTCGGCCAGGGCCGTGCCGTCGAGGGCGGCGTTGCCCTTCAGCGGGTACAGGCCCCCTTGGGTGTTGCCGAAGTCGAAGCCGTTGGCCGGCAGGCCGGGGAAGCCCGCCAGCGACTTGGTTTGCACGCTCAAAGCCGTCAGCTGGGGCACGGCGCTGCCAAACAGGCGCTGGTCCACGTACAGGCCCAGCTCGGGGTTGGAGAGGTAGGCGTCGGTGGCGGCGTCCTCGTTGTAGGGCGTCAGCGCATTCCAGCGGTCTTTGCCGCCGATGGGGTTGATGACCTCGTTGGTGAGCGGCATGCCCAGGCGCGACACCTGCACGTAGTCGCCGCTGGCGCCGTTGGCGGCGCTGGCGCTCAGCGTTTGCATGGCCGGGCGGCTGGCCGAGGCCCACACGCCAATCACGTAGTTGGCGTCGAGGATGTTGCTAGCGGCCGTCACGGCTTTGCCGTCCTTTTGCAGGGTGGCAATCGGAATGCTCAGCGCAATGGAGTGGCAGTTTTTGCGGGCCAGGCCGTCGGTGGCCCCGGCGGGGCGCAGGTTGGCCAGGTCAAAAATGGCCCCCAGGTCGGCGAAGAACGGGTCGTCGGCCGGGCCGCAGAACACTTGTTCGTTGCCGCCGCCGGTGGCGGGCGTCACCGTGCTCTGGCGCAGGTCGGTGTAGGAAGGTTTGTTCAGGCCCACGGCCGAGTTGATGGAGCGGGGCCCGATGTTGTTGGGGGCCACTACGCCCTCGGTCACGATGGCCGAGAAGGGGCCCCCGTTCACGCTTTTCTCGCAGGTGTAGGTGGTTTTGAGGTTTTGCTTGCCCAAGCGGATGTTGAAAAACGTGCTGGGGTCCTCGTTCATCCGCTTGAAGGTGAAGCGGTAGGTAATGTCGTCGCCGGCGGTGGCGCCGTTGTTTTTCACGTGCACTTCGTAGCGCACGTTCTCACCAAACGTCGAGTAGTTGGGGCCCCCGTGGGGCAGCTCGAAGGGGATGTAGTTGGCGATGATGACGACTTTGCTCGCGTCGTTGGGGTCTTTGAAGGCGTAGAGGTCGGTGTTGTCGGCCACCGGGTCGTCGGCAATCAGGGGCGCTTCGCGGTGGCTACTGGCTTCGAGCGGGGTGCGGGCCGTGCTCCAGACGGAGAGCCCCACGGCCGCCGCCGCCGCCACGGTGGGCAGCAGCAGGAACTTGGGTATAAATTTAGGATTCATGCGATTCGGACGGATCTGGTTGGAGGAAATGCGTTAGCGGCGGATGCGGTAGCCCTGCCACGGCGTCTGCACGTAGGGGAAGGCCGCGCGGAACGTGGTGTCGTTCTTCTCCACGCCCGTGGCGAAATTCAATACCCCCTTCAGCTGGGCCGTCACGGGCGAGGCGCTGGTGGGCGTGTAGTCGTCGTACCACAGGCCAATGGCGGCCAGGGCCGCGCCGCTGACGGCTTGCAACTCGATCTTCACCACTTCATCTTCCAGGCGGCGGCCGTTGGGGAAGCCGTCCATGTTGGGGATGGCTTGGATGGTGGTGCTGCCGTTGTAGCGCGCATCCGTCAGGCCGAGCACAGCGGCGGCCAGCAGGCCCTGGTTGCTGAAATCGGGCGAGTTGCGGGGGGTGGCGGGCACGGCCATGTTCAGGCGCAGCATGTCGCCGCCGACGTTGCCATTCGCGTTGGCCGTCAGGGGCATGAAGTTGTTCACAAACGGCTTGCCGGGGGCCAGCGGGTTGCCGCCTTTGCCGGTAGCCAGCTGGTAGGGGGGCAGGTTGGGCACGCCGGTGTGGAAAATCGGCTTGATGTCCACCGAGCGCGGCTTGCCGGCCACGAGCAGGTAGTTGCCGAAGGCGGCGTCGGCCAGGGCCGTGCCGTTCAGGGCCGGGTTGCCCTTCAGCGGGTACAGGCCCGATTTCGTGTTGCCAAAGTCGAAGCCGTTGGCCGGCAGGCCGGGCGTGCCCGCCAGCGACTTGGTTTGGATGCGCAACGCGGCCAGGGCCGGCACGGCGCCGCCAAACTGCCGGTCGTCCATGTACAGGCCCAGCTCGGGGTTCGAAAGGTAGTCGTCGGTAATCGCGGCCTCGGCGTAGGGCGTGGTGCGGTTCCAGGCGTCCTTGTCGCCGATGGGGTTGATGGCCTCGTTGGTGAGCGGCATGCCCAGGCGCGACACCTGCACGTAGTCGCCGGCGGTGGCGGTGGGGCCCCCCACGGCGCTCAGCGTGCGCATGGAGGGGCGGCTGGCCGAGGCCCACACCCCAATTACGTAGTCGCCGTCGAGGATGTTGGCGGCGGCCGAAACCGGCTTTTTGTCCTTTTGCAGCGTGGCAATCGGGATGCTCAGCGCGATGGAGTGCACGTTGTACTGCGCCAGGCCGTCGCGGGCCCCCTGGTTGATGCGCAGGCCGGCCAAGTCAAATACGGCCCCGAGGTCCACGAAAAACGGATCGTCAGAAGCGCCGCAGAACACCTGCTCGCCGCCGCCGCCGGTGGCCGTAGCCACGGCGCGCTGGCGCAGGTCGGTGTAAGAGGGTTGGTTGAGGCCCACCGCGGTGCCGATGGAGCGCGGCCCGATGTTATAAGCTGGTACTACGCCGTTGGTAACGATTGCGGTAAAGGCCCCGCCGTTCACGCTTTTCTCGCAGGTGTAGGTGGTCTTCAGGTTTTGCTTGCCCAGGCGCACGTTAAAAAACGTGCTGGGGTCCTCGTTCATGCGCGTGAACGTGAAGCGGTAGGTGATGTTATCGCCGGCGGTGGCGCCGTTGTTTTTCACGTGCACCTCGTAGCGCACGTTCTCGCCGAAGGTGGAATAGTTGGGGCCCCCCTGCGGCAGCTGGAACGGGATGTAGTCGGCGATGAGCACCACCCGGTCCTTGTCGTTGGGGTCCACGAAGGCGTACACGTCGGTGTTGTCGGCGAGTGGGTCGTCGGCAATGAGCGGGGCTTCGCGGTGGCTGCTGGCTTCGAGGGGCGTGTGCCGCACGGTGCTCCACACGGAGAGCGCCGTCACGGCCCCGACCCCCACCATCCACTGGAGAGGTTTAGTAAAACTTTTCATAGGGAAACGATGGGTGAGAAAAAGTGAGAAACCAGCAAGCAACAAAAAATTAACCGATTGTTTAACAACTAGTTAACGATAAGTATAGGCATGGCTGAACCGGCACTGGTTTTTGCCAGTGGGGAAAGCGTGACGTGGTTTGGGTAGAAGGGATTGCCGGGTGGAGGCCGGCAACGGGGTGGATTGCAGCGGGACGTAGCAGGGGCGCGGCTAAAAAAACGACGCTGGGGCCCCTGCGTGGGGCAACGAAAAACTAGTAGAAACGGCGATTGCCGTAGCTCAACCCTAAGATTTTATAAACGCTGCGAAACCAATAGCATGCAATAAATTATATCCTTGCGGCGTTACCTACGATGCTAAGTTCCGATTGGACTTCGGAGATTGAACTTTTTCTTGAAAAGTTATTGCTGGCATCGTACGGGCACTTTATTTCTGTGGTGCGCCCGCGCGCCGGGGCCCCAAGTGGTGGCCGGACGCAAAAAAGCCGGCCCAAGAGAGCCGGCTTTTTTGATTATCAAACGCCTGAACCTCCTGGGTTTCTAGAAGAACACGCTGGCGTTGGCCTTGAGGTAGAAGGGCGTGCCGGGGGTGAAGTTTAGCTCGTTCACCGATGCAGTTTCGCCGCGCAGTTGGCTGTCGGTGGCAAACTGGGCCTCGTTCCACTGCACGTTCAGCAGGTTTTGCACTTGCACGCCCACCTGGTAGCGGGGGCGGGTGTAGGCGGCCACGGCATCGAGCAGGAAGTAGCCCCGGGCCCGGATGCTGTTGTCCTCGATGGCCGCGCGGCTGTCGATGTGGCGGTAGCGGAGGCTGGCGCTCAAGCCGTTGGGCTGGCGCATGGTGAGGCCCCCAATGCTGGTGAAGGTGGGAGCCAGCGGAATGCGGTTATTGCCCTCGGCGGCGTCGAGGATGCGGCCGTGGCTGTAGTTGAAGTCACCGTCGAGGAAAAACCGGGCCGAGAGCTGGTAGCGGGCCGATACGTCGAGGCCGTAGCGCTGGGTGGGGCCCACGCTCTCGGTGGTGCCCTCGTCGCCGGAGTACACCAGCTCGTCTTGCAGGCGCAGCGACCACAGAGCGGCGTTCACCACCAGCGCCGGCACGGGCTTGAAGGTGCTGCCCACCTCGGCCCCGGTGGCGCGGGGCAGCGCGTTGAAGCTGCCGCTGCCCTGCACCACGCCCCGGGCGTCGTTGGAGTGGAAGCCCAGGCCCGAGCGCGCAAACAGCTGCACGGCCGGCGAGAGCTGGTAGTAAAAGTTAAGCTTGGGCGAGACCCGGCCCCGCCCCACGCGGCCCGCCAGGGGCCCCTGCGCACCCGTCGAATCGGCCCGCTGCCCCCGGAAATCGAACACGAACCAGTCGGCGCGCAGGGCCGCGTTCACCGTCAGGCGGTCGGTCAGCTCCAGGGTTTCGTCCAGGTAGGCATTCACGTTCTGCTCGTGCAACCGGCCCAGGCTCAGCGTGTCGAGCACGCGGCGCTGCACGGCGTGGCGCAGGCCCAGCTCCGAGTCGTCGAGGCGGGTGCCCAGGCCCAGGGTCGAGTGCAGGGCCCGGGCGCCGAGGCGGTCGTCGCGGTCGTAGGTGCCGGTGTAGCCGTAGAGGTTGCGGCCGGTATCGGTCTGCTTGATTTCGTCGCCGTTCACCGGGTCGTTTTTGAAGAACGTGAAGTTCGAGAACAGCGTGAAGTTGTAGCGCGTGTAGTACGCCTGCTGGCGCAGCACGGCGCCGTGCGGCAGGGCGGTGGTGAGCACCGCGTAGGCATTGGTGCGGTTGGTGTTGCCGCCCTCGCTGGGGTCGAGACTGCCGAAGCGGGAGATGAGGCCCTGTTCCACGGCGCGGTCGGGCACCTGGCCGCTGGCGTCCCAGTTCGAGGTGAAGTAGGAGCCGAAGAGCGTCAGCGACGTTTTGTCGGAGAGCTGGCCCGTGTACTTGGCCAGGCCGTTGAAGCGCTTGAAGTGCTGGGGGTTGTCGAAGTAGGCGTTGGTGAAGTTGTATTCGGTGGCGATGTAGGCACTCTCCGGCTTGCGGCTGAGCAGGTGGTGGGTGCCCAGCAAGTCGAGCATCACCAGGGCCCGGCGGGTGTCGTACTGGCCCACTTCCAGCTTCACCTGGCTGCGGTCGAGGCTGGTTTTGGTGCTGAACTCGCCCGCCCCGGCCGTGGCAAAATCGCCGAACCGCGCCGTGTAGGGCCCCTTGTACACCTTGAGCTGCTCCACCGTTTCGGGAATCACGAAGTGGAAATCGGCGTAGCCCTGGCCGTGGGCGTGGCTCACCATGTTCACCGGCAGCCCGTCGATGCTCACGGCGAAGTCGGTGCCGTGGTCGGCGTCGAAGCCGCGCACGAAAATCTGCTCGGCCTTGCCGCCGCCCGCGTGCTGGGCAATGAACAGGCCCGGCACGAGCCGCAGCAGGTCCTGGGCCGAGTTCACGGGCCGCAGCGTTTGGTCGATGTGCGAGATGGCGGCCAGCGTTTGGTTGGGGTCGCGCGGCTGGCGCACCGTCACTTCGGCCAGGTTCAGGGCCGTGGTGGCCAGGCTCACGGTGACGCCCCGGGTTTCGCCGGCCAGCAGGGTTACCGGGGTGGTTTTCAGGCGGTAGCCCAGGGCCCCCAGCCGCAACTGGTAGGTGCCGGCGGGCAGGCCGGTGAGGCGAAACTGCCCGAGGGCATCGGTGGCGGTGCCGCCGGGCTGGCCCACCAGGCCCACGCCCACGCCCGCCAGCGGCTGGCCCGAAAGCGAGTCGGACACGGTGCCGCGCAGGGCGGCCGGGGCCTGCGCACGGGCCGCCGGCGCCGTTAGCAATAGGGCTCCTAGCACGGCGTACGGCGCCACCGCCGGCCGGCCGGCCAGGTGTAATTTCAGTAAAAGTGAAGCAAGCATAATGCGCCAAAAGCGACGCCGGCCCGGGTGCAAAATGCCCATACCGCCGCGTCAGGTAGAGAAAAAACGAGAAATTGGGGCCCCGGCGTACCGGCCGCGGCTTCTCCAAGCGCGCCCGCAACCGGGCGCACGTTTCCAGTTTTATCCCCAACAGGGCGGCGGCGTGGGCGGCCCCGCAAACCCGGTTTCTTCGGCCATGGGGCCGCCCACCGCCGGGGCCCCGGCGGGCAACGGGGGCCGCTGGGGCCCCGGCACCTGCGCCACCGCGGTAGTGCAGTGCACATCCAGCCCCTTGAGCTGGGCCAGAAAGTGCAGGCCCGTGCCGGTGGGCGGCTGGGCCTGGGCGGCCTGGGCCCCGTTACAGTGCTCGAAGCAATCGAGACGCAAATAGTTTCCCTGCTGGCAGGCCTTGCTGTGCACGTAGGGGTGGGCCGCCGAAAAGCGCGGCACCTCTGGCCGGCTCGCCACCAGTCCCGCACCCACCACCAGCAGGTAGTTGGCCAAGAGCAAAAAGGCGAGGAGGGAACGGCGCATGAAGGACTTGGGATAATTGGCGGTAATGAGTAGCTTGCCGCCAGATAGTTATGCTGACAGGAGCATCAGGCAGAACGCCGCAGAATGCGCTACCGCTCTATTGCTTCGATTACTTGAGTGAGGCGAAAAGAGGAGCTTTATTACGCGAAGCACGGTGACTCAAAGTATAAAAAAGGTATGTTCAGGTAAAAAACACACGCTGTACCGTCCAAAATGCGGCTACCAAACCGATGGCTGCTGACACCGGTACCACCACCCGGGCGTGGTACCAGGGCTTGCCGGCGGCCCAGCGCCCGATGAGGGCCCAGGCCAGCAAAATGACCGTTACCTGGCCCAGCTCCACGCCCACGTTGAAGGAAATGAGCGAGCCAAAGTAGGCATTGCGCGGCAGCCCCAGCCCGGTGAGGGCGCTGGCAAAGCCCAACCCGTGCACCAGCCCAAACCCGAACACCACCGCCAGCCGCCACGGGTTGAGCTTGCGGCTGACGATGTTCTCAATCGCCACGAACAGGATGGACAGCGCAATGACGGGCTCCACGATGCTCGACGGCGGCCGCACGAAGCCGTACATGGCCAACCCCAGCGTGATGGAGTGCGCCACCGTAAAGGCCGTGGCCTGCCAGAGTACCGGCCGCAGTCGCGGCTCCAAGATGTAGAGGCTGAGCACGAACAAGATATGGTCGAGCCCGAGCGGCAAAATGTGGGTGTAGCCGAGCTGCAAATACGTCCAGAACACCTCTGTGCGCGAGAGCTTGCTCAAGTCGGCGTCGATGACGTGGGCCGCGGCCGGCAGGGCCCCCAGCACCAGCAGCGGCACGGCGGCAACGAGCAGCAGGCGGGCGGCGGGCGGGCGGCGCATGGTGCGGGGCCCTAGCGCTGGGCCAGCAGTTTCTCGCCCTCGGCGCTCACCTCGGGGTTGAGGTAGGGGGCCGTTTTGAGAGATTTTTCGAGCAACTGCTGGCCCTCAGCGGCCTTGCCGGTTTTCAGCAG
Organism: Hymenobacter nivis; assembly: GCF_006439025.1. GTDB lineage: Bacteria > Bacteroidota > Bacteroidia > Cytophagales > Hymenobacteraceae > Hymenobacter > Hymenobacter nivis_A. Next base: position 69,794 of record NZ_RCYZ01000003.1, on the reverse strand, counting down.
AATGAGGCCGGCGCGGGCCAGCAGCACGGGGTTCTGGGAGCCGGTGCGACGGGCTACTTGCATGTACTTGGCGGCCTCGGCGTAGGCCCCGCGCTTGTAGTACACCCAGGCCAGGGTCTCGTTTACGTCAATGTTGTCGGGCCGACGCTTGTACTCAATCTGGGCGTGCTCCAAGGCCTTGTCCAGCTCGTTGGTTTTGAGGTAGGCGTAGGCCAGCTCGCGGTCGGCGTAGTGGCCCAGGGCCTCGTCGTCGTTGGCCTGCTGGGCGGCGCTGGCCAGCATGTCGATGGATTCCTTGGCCATTTTATTAGCCTCCGCCGGTTGGTGGTTCTGGCGGTACAAGTCCACCAGCTCGTCGGTGAAGGCGTAGTCCTTCACTTCGGCCCGGGCCTGGCGAAACTGCTGGATGGCGGCCGGGTAGTCATGGCGGGCGGCCGCCACCCGGCCCAGGCCGGCCAGGGCGTAGGCGTAGCCGGGGCGGTTTGCCAGGGCCTGCTGGTAGCAGGCGGCGGCACGGGGCAAGTCGCCGCTCACCTCGTATAAGTGGCCCAGCGCCACGCGGGTCCACTCGGTTTGCTCCAGGCCGTCGAGGCCCGCCTTGGCGGCCATGTCCATTGCCTGAATGGCCCCGGGCACGTCGCCCCGAATCTCGCGCAGGTAGCTCACCCGGGCGTAGGCCCCCAGGTCGGGGCGCACCTGGTTCATGCGGTCGGCGGTTTTAATGGCGTCGTCGTAGTGGCCCAGTTCCACGTTGGCGTCGGTGAGCAGGCCGTACACGAAGCCGCTGTTGGGGTTGATTTCCTGCGCCTGCTGGGCCAGCGCCAGGCCCTGCGAAAAGTGGTGCTGCGTGAGGCTGATGGACGCCTTGCAGGCCAGGGCCTCAAAGTTGTCGGGCTCGGCGGCCAGCACGTCGTCGAGCAGCTGTACGGCGGCGGCGTCGTAGTACGGGTGGTCGCCGGTCACGCGGCCTTCCTGCATGTAGGCCTGGGCCAGCAGCAGGCGGCTTTTCTGGTCGGTGGGGTCTTGGCGCAGCTTGGCCAGCAGGCCCTGGATGGCGTTTTTCGTGTTCACCCACTCGCCGCCCAGCGCCAGGCGGCCGTGGCGCTCGCGCAGCTCGGGGGCGTGCAGGTCGGGCTTCTTAAATACGTAAATGGCCGCCACGAGCGCGCCAAACACCAGCAGTAATACGGGGTAGAGGTATTTTCTCAAAGCACAAGTGGGAGGAAGGGTGAGAGGGCAGGCGGCGGTTGGGCCCCCGGCGGCGGGGCGCAGGTAGGGTCCCTGGGGCCCCGGGCCAGCGCCCGCGGGCGCCGGAAGGCCAGCAATGTACGGGGCAACTCCCTGATTGGCTTTGGGTTTTAATAGTATTTTTTTGTGCGCCAAAAAGCCCCGTCCCGGGGCCCCGCCGCAAGTGCAGCAGGGCCCCTGGAGCGGGGCCGGGGCAGTGGGCCAGCAGTGGGCCTACATTTTGTCTTTCATCTTGCCTTTGCCGGCCATCTTCTGCTGCTTCCGCGCGGCGCGCTTGGCCTGCGCGTCATTGGCCCTGGGCGCACCCTTGGTGAATACTTCGCCGGCCGATACCGCGCCGTCGGGGTTGCTGGGCACGGGGGCCGTGCCGCTGGGCACGGCGTTGGGGGCCACGGCGCCGGTGCTGGGCAAGGTTTGGGCGGGGGCGGTTTGGGCGGTGGCCACCCCGATGCTGCACAAGCTGGCAGCTACTAATGAGAGGAAGGTTTTCATAAAAAAGCCGTTGAGATGATGCGTAGCCCTTTTACCCACAACGCGGCCGCAGGGTTGTGCCCGCCGTGGGGCCCCTGCGCACTGCCCGGGGCCCCCGCGGCGCTGGGCGTTGCAAAAACGATTTGGCCACTTGCACAAGCGTGCGGCGGCGATATATATTTACAAAAAATATATTAATCGTACCGTGAACCTGCTCGCCCCGTCCTGGATTGTCGCTACCAACCCCGCGCACGAAGCCCAGCGGCGGCAGTCGCTGGCCGATGCGCGCGCCCACGTGCAGGCCTGGGGCGCACCCCAGCGGCCCCTGTCCGGCGATTTGTACGAGGCCTACGCCGCCGGGGCCCTGAGCCTGCTGGAGCTGCGCTACGCCATCGAGGGGCGCTGCCGCCGCCGCCAGACGCCCGCCTGCTGGCGCCTGCTGGCCGCCCACTGAGCCCGCCCGCCCGGTCCCGCATAGCTTGGCCCCGCCCAGACCGGGCAGTGAGGGCCCCGGGCTGGGCAACGCGCTGCCCTGCTGCGCGCTAGCCGCCCGCCCGCGCCGCGATCGGGGCCTCAAAAAGTGGGTCTGCCTGCGGCCTTGCGCCGGGCAATCCGGGGTGGGGGCCAACGTCGTAGGTCTGGCTTCACCACCGGCGCCCAGCGCCCCATTGATGCCTGAGGACGAAGATGAGCTTGTGCAACAACTCCGCGCCGGCGATGGGGCCGCGATGGCCCGCTTCTACGAGCGCTACCGCGGGGCCCTGCTGGCGCAGGTGCGCCAGCTGGTGCGCGACCCCCAGAGCGCGGAAGACGTGCTGCAAGAGGGCCTGTTGAAGGTGTGGCTGGCCGTGGCCACTTACGACCCCACCCGCGGCCGCCTTTACACCTGGGCGGCGCGCATCTGCGTCAACACCGCCGTGGACCACCTGCGGAGCCGCGCCGTGCGCCAAGGCCGGCGCACCACGCCCATCGCCCAGCTGGCGCTGCTTGGGGCCGAGCCCGCCGCCCCAGCGGTGTTCTGGCCCGAGCACATCGGCCTGGCCGAGCTGCTGAGCCGCTTGCGGCCCGAGCACCGCCGCACGCTGGAGCTGCTCTACTTCGGCGGCTACACCTACCCCGAGGCCGCCGAGGAACTGGCCGTGCCCCTGAGCACCGTGAAAACCTGGGCCAGCACTGCCAAGCGCCGCCTAGCCCGCTGGCTGTAGGGGCCCCGCGCTTATTATAACGGGCTTATTATAAATAGCAAACGCCAACGGCCCGTACAACGGGCCGTTGGCGTTTGGAAATGGGTGGTAAGTGGCGCGCTAGGCGGCTACGGTGCGCGGGGCTTTGGCGGCGGGGCGCTTGGTGGCCGCCGGGCGGCGCGCTGGGGCGGTAGCTGCGGGTGCCTTGGCGGCTTTGCGGACGGCTTTGGCGGCGTGCTTGGCCAGCTTGCGGCGCTGCTTCACGAGCTTGCCCGCCAGGCGCTTCACCATCTTGGCCACGGCTTTGGGCGGGGCGAGGGCCGCGTTGTCGCCCGCGCCCAAGTAGGCCTGCGTCAGGGTGGTGAGTTCGCCGGCCAGGGTTTGGCGCTGGGCCTTGGGCGTGGGTGCGGCGGTAGCGTCTGCCGGGGCCCCGGTAGCGCCCTTTGCTTTGCCCTGGGCCTTGGCTTGGGCTTTGGTCTGGGTTTTGAGCAGCTGCTTGGCCAGCTTCCGCACGGCTTTTTGCACGGCTTTGGGTTGGTCGGCGGTTGCGTCGGCGCTCAGGTGTGGGGCCACGGCTCCGGCCAGTTGGTCCACGAGCACTTGTTTGGAATTGTTCATAAGGTAGAAAGGTGGGTGGGGCCGGCGGGGAAACTGCTCCGCCACCGGCGGGGAAGGGAACAGGGCAAACGGACGGGCCGCAAACGGCAGCGTTTGCCCCGCCCAGTACTGATGCAATATTGCTTTTTTAACGAGGACAAGCTCCACTCTTGGGCCGTGCCCGGGGCTTGAGCACGTTGGGTTTGTGCGGCCGGCGGGCCGCGCTGGGGCCCCGGCCGGCGCCGTGGCTACCCAAAAATCTGGTTCAGCACGCCCGCCAGGCGGATGCCGGCTTGCAGCAGGCGCTGGTCCAGCTGCACGGCGTGGACGGGAAAGTAGCGGTAGTCGAACGTGGAGTTTTGGGCGGCTTCGGCGTAGAGCGGCTCGCTGAGCTGGTACGACTCGAAGAGCCAGGTGGCCATCGGGTCGCGCTGCCACTGCTGGATCTGGGCCTTGCTGGCGTGGTCGTGCGCCTGGGCCAGCTCGGGGTACGAGAGGCCCTCGTAATCAATCAGGCCGCTGTCCCAGAGGCTGTGTAGGTTTTGGTCGCGGCCCAGGAACTTGACGGCCACCTTGTTGCCGCCTTGGTCTTCGCTGTGGCCCGCGTGCATGGGCTGGTGCACGTCGCCCACCAGGTGCACGATGAACTTGAGGGCAAACACCCGGTCGGCCTTCGACTTGCTGGGGTCCTTGAGCTGGGCAATCATCTGCTGCAAGGCCAGGTAGGCGTTGGGCTCCTTGATGGTGTCGATGGTGGCCACGTACTGCGCGTAGGGCAGGTTGTGGGTGGTGTCGAGATAGTGCCAGGGGGCCGTGTACTTATAGGCTGGGTCGGAGCGAATTTCGTCGGGGTAGGTGCTCACCAGCGGCAGCGTTTCGGGGCCCAACAGGGCGACCACTTCGCGCTTGGCTTTGTCGGTGAGGTGGTTTTCGGCGATGCGGCCGATGGCGCGGTGCCCCACCACGCCCCAAGCCCGCAGGCTGAAGGGTAACAAACTCAAACAGGCCACGGCCAGGTACTTGCGGAACATAAAGCAGTTTTTGAAGGAGTAGAAAACAGCCAGTAAGTGGCAAATAAAAGCCCGTTGCTCGGCGTGAACAACGGGCTTTTGTAAAGGAGTTAAACCGTAAAAAGAAATGAGTTAATTATTAGATTTCTCACTGCGCAATTAATTAAATAGCCAGAATTAATTAGCAATGATAAATTCTCGCCTGCGCTATTAATTGAAGATGTAGCGCAGGCCCACCTGCATGTAGTAAGTCGAGCCTGTGTTCACGGCGTCACGGAACGTGTTGCTGATGAGCTGGTTGGTTACGTTGTCGCGGCCCAGGCGGAAGGTCGGCTTGGGGCTGGTGGCGGCCGTGGTGAGGGCGGCCACGTTTTGCGGCTCCAGGAAGGTGTTGTAGGTGAGCTGCTGCTGGCGGCCCCAGTTGTTGTTCAGCAGGTTGCCCAGGTTGAAGATGTCGAGGCTGAGCTGCAGCGAGTTGCGCTTGCCGCCCACGTTGGTGAACAGGTCCTGCAGAATCTTCACGTCCACCTCGCTGCGCCAGGGCAGCTGGGCCCCGTTGCGCTCGGCGTACTGGCCCTTGCGCTGGCTCAGGTACTTGTCCTGGTCCACAAACTTGAAGAAGGCATCGCTCTGCTGCTGGGCCGAGTACGTCACGGCCGCGGCCCCGGTGCCCACCGTCACGGGCACGAAGGTGATTTCCGAGGCATCCTTGGGAATGTAAATCAAGTCGGCGTTGGCGCCGTCGCGGTTGAAGTCGGTCGAGTAGGTATAGGAGTAGCGGCCCTGGGTGGCGCCTTCGTAGTACATCGAAATGGTGGTGCCCAGGTGGCCCAGGTACTCAGCGCGGTAGGAGAGCGAGCCGATGACGCGGTGGGGCAAGGTGTTGCCGTTGTAGCTCAGGGCCAGATTGTTGGAACCGTTGACGGTGGGCGTGCCCTGCCAGGCCGACAGGGGCTGGTCGCCGCCGCCGTCAAACAGGTTCTTCGAATCGGTGTAGGTGTAGGCCACCGAGCCGAAGAGGTTGTTGCTGAACTGTTTGTCGAGCTTGCCCGTCACCGAGAGGTAGTAGCCCTGCGAGGCGTTGCCGAGCACGATGGCGTTGTACGCCCCAGTGCCCGCGGCGGCCCCGGTGGCCACCGGCTGGCCCGCCGCGTTGAGGGGGTTGACGAACTTGGCGTTGGTGGCGTTGGGGTACACCAAGCGGTTGTCGGGGCCCCCACCAAGGGCCTGCGGGTTCACTAGGTTGGCGTTGCGGTACACCGCCGCGTTGATGTCGCGGTTCACGATGGCCTCCACCGTACCCACGATGCCCCCGGGCAGTTTGGCGTCGAGGGCCAGGCTGCTCTTCCAGGTTTGCGGGAAGCGGAAGTTTTGGGCCAGCGACGACGTGGTGCTCGGGACCACGGTGCCGGGGGCCGGCGTCGTGGTCGGCCGGTAGGCGGTGGGGTCGGGGTTGAAGGGGCCCGGCACTGTGGGGTTGCCGCTGCCCTGCGAGGCCCCGTAGGTCTGCGTGATTTGCAGCGTGCCCGCGTCGCCGGCCTGGCTCACGATCCACACGTAGGGCACGCGGCCCGTGAAGATGCCCGAGCCGCCGCGCAGCTGCAAGCTGCGGTTGCCGAGCACGTCGAGGTTGAAGCCTACGCGCGGCGAGTACAGCACCTGGTTGCCGGGCAGGGCCGCCACGTCAATTTTCTCGCCGCCAGCAAAATTCAGGTCGGCCACTTTTTGGAACGAGCGCAGGGTGTTGGCGTAGTGCGTGAGGTCGACGCGCAGGCCGCCGGTGATGCGCAGGCGGTCCGACACGGCCACCTCATCCTGCAAGTAGAGCGCGTGCTGCTGGTACTTGAAGCTCGGGAAGGCCTGCTCGTAGCCGGGCGTCAGCGAGTACGTGATGCCAAAGTCGACCGGGTTTTTGCCGGTGGCGAAGTCGTCCCACGATGCAAATGTGTAGTAGCCCGTGCCGAAGCGCTGGAAGCCGTTCTTGGTTTCGCTGAAGTCGCCCTGGTAGCCGGCCGTGAAGTTGTGGCGGCCCAGCACCCAGGTAAAGTCGTCCTTAATGGAGTAGATTTTTACGTCGCGCAGGTTGCCGTAGGTGAAGGGCTCGGTGCCGAACGAGGTAAACGGCGTGCCGTCCTTGAGGATGTCAACAAACGGAAACAGCGTGCTGCTGGGCGAGCTGCGCGGGTCGTTCTGGCGGGTGTAGGTGCCGCGCAGGGTGTTGGTAGTGCTGCCGTTCTTGCCGAAGGTCGAGTTCAGCTCGGCCGCCAGCGAGTAGAAGTTGGCTTCCTGGAAGTAGTTGGCGTTCTGGTAGAACAGGGCCGAGTTCTGCTGGCGGTTGCCGCTGCCGTCGAGGAAGGTGCCGTTGCCGTTGGGGTTGGGGTAGCGGTAGCCGCCGAAGGGGCTGCGCGACGTGCTGGGAAAGTTCACGCCTTTGCCCTCCACCTGGCTGTAGCGCACGTTGAAGTGGTGGTTCTGGGCGATGTTCCAGTCGATGCGGCCCAGGATTTTGGTGCGCGGGGCCAGCAGGCTGTAGCCCTGGTAGGCGCCGGGGTCGTAGCCGTATTTCTCGCGCAGAAACGCTGCGTACGTGTCGAGCTCGGTGGCCGTGGGGCGCGCCACGTTGGTGCCGCTGCCGAAGGGCGCGGCGGCCGTGGCGGCGGTGCGCTGCTGGCCGGGAGTGCGGTTTTCCTCGGTTTCGAAGTTGCCGAAGAAGAACAGCTTGTTCTTGATGATGGGGCCCCCGAGGCGGGCGCCGTACTGGTAAAAGCGCTGGTCTTGCAGGATCACGCGCTGGTCGCCCACCCGGTCGCCCCGGAACTTCTGGTTGTTGAAGTAGCCGTAGGCCGAGCCCGCGAAGTCGTTGGTGCCAGCGCGCGTCACGGCGTTGATGGCCGCGCCGGTGAAGCCCGACTGGCGCACGTCGTAGGGCGTTACGTTCACCGAAATCTCCTCGATGGCGTCGAGCGAAATGGGCGAGCCGCCCGCCGGCAGGTTGCCCCCGATGCCGAAGTTGTTGTTAAAGTCCGAACCGTCCACGCTGAAGTAGTTCGAGCGGGTGCTGCCCCCGCCGATGGCGCTGCCGTTGGCCTGGGGCGTGAGGCGCGTGAAGTCGTTGAGGCTGCGGCTGATGGAGGGCAGCCGCTGCAGGGCGCGGCGGTCGATGGTGGTCACCGAGCCGGTGCGGTCCGAGTTCAGGATGGAGCGCGGGTTGCTGGCCGTCACCGTCACTTCCTGCAGCTGGGTGTCGGCCGCGCCCAGCGTCACGTTCAGCACGTAGGGCTGGTCGAGCTGGAGCACCACGTCGGTGCGGGTGGCGGTGCGGGCCCCCACGTAGCTGATTTCCACGGTGTAGGGTCCCCCGATGCGCATGTTCTGGATGGTGAACCGGCCCTCGGCGTTGGTGGCCACGCCGTAGGTGGTGCCACTGGGCGTGTGCACGGCCCGCACCGTGGCCCCGATGGACGGCTCGCCCTTGGCGTCCTTGATTAGGCCGGTCAGGCTGCTGGTCGTTACCTGGGCGCGCACGCCCAGCGTGGTCAGCAGCACGGCCAGGATAATAAATAACAGTTGTTTCATTGAAAAAGGGATGGGTAGAAAGATGGAAAGACAGTAGGAGTAGCGAGGGGCCCAGCGCGCAGAATTAAACCCGGGAACGGCAGGCCGTTTGGTAATTAATTGGCGCCTGCAGTTTCATTGTGTCGTTGGCATCAACGCAACGGTTTGGCACGGTGCGGACGGCGCTATAAGTGGTGGTAATAATTAATTGCCGGGATTGAATGGCGGGAAAATAATTAATTACTAGAATCAAAAAAACCAGCGAATAATTAAATACTAAGGCGAGTATTAATTATTTCGCATGTTATAATTCGCTTTAGAGGGGTGCAAAACTAGGGCGGGCGTATTGCGGCAATGTTATGTGAATGTTAGGTGAGCTTTAAGGCTGCCTAAGGCCCGTTTCGGCCCGCCAGCGGTGGGGTAGGGATCCCGGTAGTGCAGCGGTTAAGTGCTGTAATTTCTGCGTCAAATACAACGGTAATCTGCGCGTCATTTTAAAATAATGGCCCCGTCCGTGTTTTGCTGGCCATTCCACGAACCCACCAAAACGGGGATTATATGACCAATCAGTACTTTTCAAAACCTGTTGCCCAAAACGTCCGTTGCGTGCTTTTACCGCTGGCCTTGGCCCTGGGGGCCCCGGCGGCGGCGCTGGCCCAGCAGACCGTGAAGGGCACCGTGACCGACGAGAAGAATGCGGCGCTGCCCGGCGTCACGGTGCGCCTCAAGGATGGCACCGCGGCGGTGGCCACCACTACCGACGGCACCTACAGCATCAAAACCACCGGCCCGGCCGACATCCTGGTGTTCTCGTTCGTGGGCACGGTGAGCAAGGAGATTATCGCCGGGGCCCAAACGAGCCTCAACGTGACGCTGCTGCCCGACGCGCAGCAGCTGAACGACGTAGTGGTGATTGGCTATGGCACGGCCAGCCGCGCCGACATCACGGGGGCCGTCACGTCCATTAAGAGCGAGGAATTCAACCAGGGCGTGCTCACCACGCCCGCCGAGCTGCTGCAAGGCAAGGTGGCCGGCCTGAACATCACCAAGAGCGGCGACCCCAACCAGCGGCCGTCGGTGGTGCTGCGGGGGCCCTCCACCATCCGCACCGTGAACGGGGGGGTGACCGAGCCGTTCTACGTCATCGACGGCGTGCCGGGCGCGAGCATCGACCTGCTGGCGCCCGACGACATCGCCACGATTGACGTGCTGAAGGACGCCTCCTCGACCGCCATCTACGGCACGCGGGCGGCCAACGGGGTCATCATCATCACCACTAAGCGGGCCAAGCCGGGCCAGTCGCGCCTCACCTACAGCGCCTACGGGGCCCTGGCCAAGGTGTCGAAAAAGATTGACGTGCTCAGCGGCGACGAGCTGCGCCAGTACCTGGCCGACAACAAAACCCGGCCCCTGACCACGCCCACCGACGACGACGGCTCGAACACCAACTGGCAGGACCTGATCGAGCGCACCAGCTACGCCACCAACCACAACCTCTCGTTCGCGGGCTCGGCCAACGCCACGGACTACGGCGCCAGCGTGAACTACCTGAAAAACAACGGGGCCCTAATTAATACGTCGCTGGAGCGCCTCATCTACCGCGGGTTCATCAACCAGCGCTTTTTCAACAACCGCCTCAAGCTGGGCGTGAACATCATCAATAGCAGCACCACCCAAAACGACATTCCGCAGGCCCAGGTGCTGCCGGGCATGCTGTTTTACCTGCCCACGGTGAGCCCCTACAACGCCGACGGCAGCTACAAGGAAAACTACACCCGCACGGGCCAGGGCACGCTCAACCCGCTCTCGCTGGCCAACAACAACACCTACGTGACCAAGGACAGCAAAACGCTGGTCAACGGCCTGGTGCAGGTGGACGTGCTCACGGGCCTGAAATTCACGCTGAGCGGCTCGACCCAGCGCGCCCAAACCAACTACAGCAGCTACCTCAACAGCCAGTCGGGCCTGGCAGTGAACCTGGGCGGGGTGGCCCGCCGCGCCGAGTACGTGAACACCAACGACGTGCTGGAGGCCTACGCCAACTACGACCGCACCTTGGGCCTGCACAGCGTGCAGCTGCTGGCCGGCTACTCGTACCAGCAGGACCGCACCAACGACGGCTTCGGCATCACGACCCAGAATTTTGCCAACAACGCGCTGGGGTTCAATAATCTGTACTTGTCCAACCCGTCGTCGCTGGCGCAAATTGCATTCGACAACAACCCCATTTCCACCCTGCGGCTCCTCTCGCAGTACGCCCGCGCCCAGTACCAGTACGGCGACCGCTACCTGGCGCAGGTGTCGCTGCGGCGCGACGGCTCGTCGGTGTTCGGCGTGAACAACCGCTACGGCTACTTCCCCACGGCGGCCGTGGGCTGGCGCATCATCAACGAGGAGTTCATGCGGGGCCGCGACCTGTTTTCGGACCTGAAGCTGCGGGCCGGCTACGGCGTGTCGGGCAACAGCCAGGGCTTCGACGCCTTCTCGGCCATCCTCATCTACGGCACGCCGCCCGGCAGCAGCAAGTACCTGAACAACGGCGCCATTTCGAACGTGGTGAACGCCGTGCGCAACGAAAACCCCGACCTGAAGTGGGAGAGCACCGCCACCGCCAACATCGGCCTGGACTTCGGCCTGTTCAAGAACCGCATCACGGGCTCGGTGGACTACTACATCAAGAAAACCAGCGACTTGATTGACGACGTGCTGCCCGTGTCAAGCACCGAGTTTCAGTACACCACCTACACCGCCAACGTGGGCAGCATGACCAACCGCGGCATCGAGGTGGCCCTGAGCGTGGTGCCGGTGCAAACGGGGGCCTTCACCTGGCGCTCGTCGCTGAATTTTTCGCACAACACCAACCGCATCGACAACCTGAGCACCGACCGCTTCACGATTCCCTACATCCAGACGGCGCAGCTCGGCGGCAAGGGCCAGAGCGGCAACTACAGCCAGATTGTGCAGCCCGGCTCGCCGCTCGGCACCTTCAAGCTGTGGCACTACCTGGGCAAAAACGAGCAGGGCGTGAGCACCTACCAGAAGGCCGACGGCAGCGTGACGGCCACCCAGCCCCTCACCACCGACATGCAGGAAGTGGGCAGCGCCCAGCCCAAGCTGATTTACGGCTGGGCCAACACCTTTACCTACAAGGCCTTCGACCTGAACTTCTTGGTGCGCGGCGTGTATGGCAACAAAATCCTGAACGCCACCCTGGCTGGCCTCAACAACCCCGCCGACGCGCGCCTGCAAAACATCCCGCGCTTCACGCTGGGCGAGTCGTTCAACGACATCAACGGCTACCTCATTTCCGACCGCTTCCTGGAGAGCGGCTCGTACCTGCGCCTCGACAACGCCACCCTGGGCTACACCCTGCGGCCGCACACGCAATACGTGCAGGCGCTGCGCTTCTACGTGAGCAGCAACAACCTATTCATCGTCACCAAGTACCGGGGCATCGACCCCGAAATCAACATCGGGGGCCTCACGCCGGGCATCGACAACCAGAATTTTTACCCCAAGACCCGGACGTTTACCCTAGGCCTATCGGCTTCCTTCTAATCGCGCTTCCCCTTTATACGATCGTGCAAAAGATTTACGCAACAAGCCGCGCCCTGCTGCTGGCCGGCGGGCTGGCCGGGGCCCTGTTCGGCTGCAAAAACGTGCTGGACGTGCCCGTGGAGTCGCAGTTCGTGGCCGCCAACTTCCCCACCACCCTCAGCGACTACAACGCCTCAGTGGGCGCCATCTACGCCAACCTCTCGTCGAACTACGCCGTGCCCTACTGGCGCATGCAAACGCTGGCCACCGACGAGGCCATTTTGCCGGCCCGCGACGGCAACTTCGACGACGGCGGCCAGTACCGGCAGCTGCACTACCACACCTGGACGCCCGACCACCCCAACGTGCTCACCATCTGGCAGTGGGCCTACGGCGGCATCACCACCTGCAACCGCCTGCTCAACGTCACGAACACGTTCAACTTCACGGCGGCCGAGAAGGAAGCGCGCCTGGCCGAAATCCGGGCCATGCGGGCGCTGTACTACTTCTTCTTGCTGGATTTGTACGGCAACGTGCCCATCGTGACGGACTACCCCACGGCCCCGCTGCCCGCCACGCAGCCCCGCGCCAAGGTGTACGAGTTCATCGAGAGCGAGCTGAAGGCCCTCACGCCGAAGCTGCCGGCCAAGTCGGGCACCAGCGCCACCAACACCCAGCAGTACGGCCGCCCCACCAAGGGCATGGTGTACGCGCTGCTGGCCAAGCTCTACCTCAACGCCGAGGTGTACGGGGCCCCCGCCCGCTACCCCGACGTGGTGCGCATGGCCGACAGCGTGCAGGCCAACACCAACTACGCCCTCGACGCGCGCTACCGCGACATCTTTCTGCCCAACAACGGGCCCCAGATCCGGGAAACCGTGTTTGCCGTGCCCTACGACCAGCAGATTCCGGGCAACCAGTTCACGCGCTTTGGCTTCTTCTATTACCTCACGCAGGCCTACGGCTTCAACGTGGGCCTGAGCATTGCCATGAGCACCACGCCCGAGTTCTACGCCCGCTTCAACCTGCCCGGCGACGCCCGCACCAAAACCTGGCTGTCGGGGCCCCAGTTCGTGCCCGACGGCAACGGCGGCTTCACCACCACGCCGGTGTACTACCCCAACACCACCGACCAAATCGTCATCAACCCGGTGCTGACGCTGGTGCCGCCCAAGCCCATGGACCTGGGCAACACCCTGGCCACCCAGTCGGAGGGCGTGCGCTCCATCAAGTTCTACCCCGACCCGGCCATCATCCAGGCCACCCGCCTGAATGGCAACGACGTGCCCGTGCTGCGCCTGGCCGACGTGCTGCTGATGAAGGCCGAAGCCATCCTGCGCGGGGCCCCGGCCACCGCCAGCAACGGCGAAATGCAGACGCCGCTGGTGCTCGTGAACAAGGTGCGCGCCCGCGCTGGGGCCCCCGCCGCCGCCAGCATCGCCCTGGGCGGCCTGCTCGACGAGCGCGCCCGCGAGCTGAGCTGGGAAGGCTGGCGCCGCAACGACCTCATCCGCTTCGGCCAGTTCGAAACCGAGTACCCGCTGCCCAACGACGCGCTGAAGATGGATAAAAGCACATTCCGCCGCCTCTACCCCGTGCCCACCATCGAGCTGCGGCTGAACACCAACTTGCAGCAGAACCCTGGCTACTAGCTTTATTTTATGAAACCTATTTTTCTCCTGGGGGCCCTGGCCGCCGGGGCCCTCGGCGCCGCCCCCCGGCGGGCCCCCGAGCCGCTGCTGAACCAAATCCAGGTCATCGGCTCGCACAACAGCTACAAGCAAGCCATCGACCCCAAGCTGTTCCGGGTGCTCCAAAAGTCCGATTCGGCCAGCATGAGCAAAATCGACTACGAGCACCTGAGCCTGACCGAGCAGCTCAACAAGGGCCTGCTGGCGCTGGAAATCGACGTGTACGCCGACACCAAGGGCGGCAAGTACGCCCACCCCAAGGGCCTGGACCTGGCCCCCGGCCAGCCGCCCTACGACGCGGCGGGCCTGATGCAGCAGCCCGGCTTCAAGGTGTTCCACATCCAGGACCTTGACTACCGCAGCAACGCGCCCACCTTCAAGCTGGCCCTGCTGGAGCTGAAGAAGTGGTCGGCGGCGCACCCCGCGCACCACCCCGTGTTCATCACCATGAACGCCAAGACCGAGGCCCTGAAGCAGCCCGGCCTCACGGTGCCCGAGCCCTTCACGGCGGCCGTGTTCGACGCGTTGGACAAGGAGATTCTCGACAACCTGGGGGCCGATAACCTCATCACGCCCGACCAGGTGCGCGGCCAATACCCCACCCTGGAGGCCGCCGTGCTGCACCGCCACTGGCCCACGCTACGCGCCGCCCAGGGCAAGTTCGTGTTCGTGCTCGACGAGCTGGGCGAGAAGCGCGCTACCTACATCCAGGGCCACCCGTCGCTGAAGGGCCGGGTGCTGTTTGCCGATGCCGAGCCCGGCACGCCCGAGGCCGCCATCCACATCCTGAACAACGCGAAAAAGGACCAGGCCGCCATCAAAGCCTTGGTGGAGAAGGGCTATATCATCCGCTCGCGCGCCGACAGCGACACCCAGGAGGCGCGCCGCAACGACAAAACCAGCTTCGAAGCTGCCGAGGCGTCGGGGGCCCAAATCATCAGCACCGACTACTACGCGCCGAGCACGCACTTCACGTCGCCCTACGCCATCAGCTTTGCGGGCGGCACCTACTTCCGGCCCAACCCCGTCAGCACCGGCCGCCCCGCCGCTGCGGCTAAATAGCGGCGTGCCGGGCGCAGGAACCAGCCGCTGGGGCCCCAGCCGGGTTGCCCGGGGGCCCCAGCGGCCGGCTTTTGGGCAATAAAATATTATTGGAGTAACAATTCGCCGGGCCCCAAGCGGGACCTTTGCGGGCTGGGGCCCCTTCTTTGCTTATGACTCGATACCTTTTGCTGGCCGCTGGCCTGCTCCTGAGCGCGCCGGCTTTGCCTGCCCCGCGCCCCGCCCAACCGCCCGTGCCCAAGCTGCTGGTGGGCATCATGGTCGACCAGATGCGGCCCGACTACCTCACCCGCTTCCGCGACCAGTTCGGGCCCGACGGCTTCAACCGGCTGCTACGCGAGGGCTTCGAGTGCCGCAACACGCAGTACAACTACATCCCGACCGTGACGGGGCCCGGCCACTCCTCCGTGTACACGGGCACCACGCCGCGCTACCACGGCATCGTGGGCAACTCGTGGTACGACCGCCGCCTGCGCCGCGACGTGTATTGCACCGACGACAGCACCGTGCAGCTCGTGGGCGGCCAGGGCAAGGGCATGGGCGTATCGGCCCGCAACCAGCTGAGCACCACCCTCGGCGACGAGCTGAAGATGGTGACCGGTGGCCGCGCCCGGGTGCTGGCCTTGTCCTTGAAAGACCGCGCCTCGGCGCTGCCCGCCGGCCACATGGCCGACGGCGCGTATTGGCTGGACGTAGCCAGCGGCAACTTCATTTCGAGCACCTACTACGTGCCCGCGTTGCCCGCCTGGGTGCAGGCCTTCAACGCCCAGAAGCGCGCCGACTACTACCGCCAGCAAACCTGGGGCCCCCTGCGCGGCCCCGAGGCCTACCGCAACAGCCTGCCCGACTCGAACCGCTACGAGCGCCCCTTTAAGGGCAAGGCGGCGGCCACGTTCCCCTACGATTTGGCCAAGCTGGCCCCCCTCAGCGGGCCTGGTTACGAAACCGTATACGCCTCCACCTACGGCGACAACCTGCTGACGGACTTCGCCTTGGCTGCCCTGCAAGGCACTGACCTGGGCCGCGACGACGTGCCCGACCTGCTGGCCCTCAGCTACTCCAGCCCCGACGCGGTGGGCCACGCCTTCGGGCCCCAGTCGAAGGAAGAGAACGACCTGTACCTGCGCCTCGACCTTGAAATAGCCCGCCTGCTGCAAGCCCTGGACAAGACCGTGGGCAAGGGCAACTACACCGTGTTCCTCACCGCCGATCACGGCGCGAGCGAAGTAACCAGCTACCTCGCCGACCGCCACGCGCCCACCGGCGCGTTCTCCACCGAGGCGCTGGCCAAAGGCGCCGCCGCCTACCTCAACGAGCAGCTGGGGCCCGACCAGTGGCTCGAAACCCTGCGCGGCAACATGCTCTACCTCAACCGCCCGCTGCTGGCCCGCCGCAAGGTGGAGCTGGCCCGTGCCCAGCAGCTCGTGGCCGATTTCGTGCGCGACCTGCCCGGCGTGGCCCAGGTAAACACCACCACCCAGCTGCTCAACGCCAGCTACACCACCTACCTTGAGGCCAAGCTGCAAGCCGGCTTCTACTACCCCCGCTTCGGCGACGTGCGCTTCGAGCTGCTGCCCGGCTGGACCGGCGACATCGGCCCCGGCGCCAGCCACGGCACCGGCTACGCCTACGACAGCCACGTGCCGCTGCTCTGGTTCGGGGCGGGCATCGCGCCGGGCGTCAGCTTCGCCCCGCACACCATCACCGACATAGCCCCCACGGCCGCTATGATTTTGAACAGCAAGCTGCCCAGCGCCTGCACCGGCCAGCCCATCGTGGAGGTGCTCAGCCCCGCCGGGGCCCCCAGCGGCCGCCGCAAGTAGCGCGGGGCGGGGGCCCACCAGGGCCCCCGGCCCCGTGTCGGCTCGCGGCCGTCCGGCTCCCGGGTGCTAGCGCACGAGCGCGCGTCCGGCGTTAATGAGCTGCGCCGCCGGGGCGAAAAAAGGGCTGCCTGCGTAAATCCCGGGCATAGGCCCCGCGCTTAACCACAAAAAAAGCTCCTCGATTTGAGGAGCTTTTTTTGTGGTTAAGCGCGGGGCGCTGGGGCCCCAGTGGGGCTAGAAGCCCAGGCCCACGGCCATGGCCTGCAAGGGCCGGGGCAGGTCGGTGCCCTTGGTGGCGGCGCCGGTGGCCAGGTTGATGGTGTACACGCTGGCGGTGGTGCCCACGGTGAGCACGGCGAAGCCGGTGCCGCTGGTGCCGCCAATGTCAAAGCCGTTCACGCCGGTGGTGTTCACCCCCAGGGCCCCCAGGGCGACGAGGGTGCCCGCGTTCGGCGGGTCCTGCCGGTAGAGCTGGTCCGTATTGGAGTCGATGGCGAAGAGCACGGTGGTGGTGGCGCCCGCGAAGTTGTTGGTGTAGGCCGCGGCCGTTACGCTGGGCGTGCCCGGGTTCAGGGTGCCGTCCACGATGGCCACGCCGTCAGCGGGGTTCACGCGCAGGTTCACGCCGGCGTCGCTCACGATGCGGATGCGGTCCACGGTGGGATTGAAGTCGAAGCCGAAGTTAGTGCCCGTCAGCGGCAGGGTGACCGTGCCCACCACGGCGGCGGCCCCGCTGGCCATGTTAATGGTGTAGAGGCGGTTGGTGCTGCCCAGGCCGTAGAGCTGGCCGTTGGCGGGCCGCATGTCGAGGCCCACCAGGCGCTCCCCGGTTTGCAGGCCCGTCAGGGGCTTGGCCACCTGCGTTTGGGGGGCGCTGGGGTTGAAGGCCACGAAGTTGTTGTCGGCATCGACGCCGTAGGCCACCGCCTGCGTCGGGATGGCCACCCCGATGACGTTGGTGCTGGCCGGGAAGTTGTCGTAGCGCGCGGCGCGCCCCGTGGCCAGGTCAATCTTGTAGAGCCCCGAGCGGTTGTCCACCACCAGGGCGGCAAATGCGTTGTTGTCCACGGCCGAAATATCGAAGCCGGCCAGGCCCGTGGCGTTCACGCCCAGGTCGCCGATGGCCACCAGCGTGCCGTCGTTGGGCGGGTCCTGGCGGTAGAGCTTATCGGTGGCGGGGTCGATGTCGTAGAGCACCGTGGCCGACGCGCCCGACACCGAGTTGGTGTAGGCCACGGCCGAAACAGTGGCCCCCGTCACGCCGTTGATGCTGCCGTCGGTGGCGGCCACGGCCCCGGTTTCGGGGTTCAGGCGCAGGTTCTGGCCCGTGCTGCTCACCAGGCGCAGGCGGTCCACGGTGGGGTTGAAGTCGATGGTGGCCGTGGTGCCGTTAATGGCCGGCGAGAAGGCCCCGGCGCCCACCGCCCGGGCCACGCCGGTGGTAGGGTTGATGACGTACAGCCGGCTGGTGCTGCCCAGGCCGTAGAGCTGGCCGGTGGCGGGGCGGTAATCCACGCTCAGGATGCGCTCGTTGCTTTGCAGCCCGGTAATCGTGACGGCCGCTGGGGCCGTGGCTACGTTGTTGGCGTTGAAGGCCAGCAGCTGGTTATTGTCGGTGAGGGCCTGGAAAGGCAAGTCAATTTTGTTGACCGTAACCGTGTCCGAATCGTCCTGGCAGGCGGTAAAGAAGCCGGTCATGCCCATCAGCAGGGAAAGCGAGCCAACGCTCTTAAGCAAAGAATATCTCATGCGAGATGAAGTTTTGGTGAATATGCCTTGCCTTACGGAGCCCATTAAGGTTCAGATTGGATAATTCAAAAAATGCTATTAAATCACTGATTTATAGGCATTAAAATGACATTAAAGACCGTCTTATAGCTCCTGCGTTTCCAGCCGCCCCACTGCCGCCGGGGCCCCCAACCAAGGATTTAGCCGGCCGGCTGGCCCGGCGCTGCTCATAAAAAAAGCAGGCCGGGGCCCCCACGGGGCCCCGGCCTGCTCGGGCTGGAAAGTGCGCCGGCCGGCGCCTACTTGGCTTCCAGCTTGTTGGCCAGCAGCTTCATGAAGTAGCCGCCCACCACCGAGCGGGCCTGGAAGCCCTGCTGCTTGGCGTTGGTGGTTTCGTGCCAGTCGTTGAGGGGCACGCGGCTGGGCGTGTCGTTGGCAAACTGCCACACGGGGCCCACCAGGGCCCTAAAATCGGCGGGGTTGGCGGCCAGCGTGGCCGTCCACATAATCCAGTCCGACTTGGTGTAGGTCTTGCGGCTGTCGAGGGGCAGGCCGTACTTCTGCTGGTGCTTGAGGTAGAAGGCCAGCTCCTGCGGCGCTACGTCGGGCGGGAAGATATTCAGGCCGAGCACCTTGTCCCACACCAGGTTGTACTTCTGGCTCCACGAGCCGGCGGGCTTGTCGAAGGTCAGGGCGTAGTGGTCGCCGTCCTTAGCCATCTGCACCCACTTCTGGGCCAGGTCGCGGGCCAGGGCGGTGTACTCGTCGGCCGTCTTGGTGTCGCCGAGCTGCCGGGCCATTTGCCCGTAGCAGGCAATGCCCATGATGGCCTTTACTGATAGGTTGGTGTTGCGGGCCAGGTGGCCGGCAAAGTCGTCGGTGCTGAGCTGGTTGGCCGGGTCGAAGCCGTCGCGCTTCAAAAAGCCCACCCACTTAGTGAGCGTGGGCCAGTGCTCGCGGGCGAAGTCGGGCTTGCCGTCCACCTTCACCGCGGCGGCGGTCAGAATCAGCATGTTGCCGGCTTCTTCCACCGGCATGTCTTCGCCGTACTTTTGGCCGTTGGCCTGGGGGTAGGTGCCCAAGTCGTGGGCCGGGAAGTCCTTCTTCCAGCGCCCCGACTCCGAATACTCGAAGATGAAGCGCAGCATGCCCTTGGCCAGCTCGTTGTTGTAGAGCAAAAACAGCGGCTCCGAGGGGTAGGTCACGTCCACGGTGCCGATGAAGCCACCCGAGAAGTTTTCCTTGGAGAAGAAGAGCAGCTCGCCCTTGGGCCCGGCCACGATGCTGTGCGCGGCAATGGACTGGCGGTACGCCAGTTGGCAGAGGTCGGCGTATTCTTTGCCACCGGCGGCCTGGGCGTCGGCGTATAGTTTCTGGTCGAAGGCGGTGGCTTTCTGGCGCAGGCGCGGGTAGTCGGCCTCGGCGGCGGCCAGGGCCTTGTCCATGGTCATGGCCGGGTCGCGGCGCCACCAGGGGCGCAGGTTCTGGCCGAAGTACTGCACGGCCTGCTGCTCGTCGTAGCCCAGCAGCAGGTGCCGCTCGGCGGGTGCGGCGGCCACGGCCCCCATGTCGAGGGCGGCGGCTTGGGCCACGCGCTGGGCGGGGCCTTTGGCGGGGGCCCCGGCGAGCAAAGTCCCGGTTTTGGCGAAGGTAGTTTTTAGGGCCTGCGGGTCGCCGGCGCCGAGGGTGGCGGCGCCCGGCGCGGCCAGGTAGGCGTAGCCCCAGTCGATGCGCACGTCGTCGCCGGTGGTGGCTAGCACGGGTTGCGCGGTGGTGCCCACGGCCTGCCATTTTAGGGCCCCGGCGGCCCCGGGGCGGGTGGCCACGGCCTGGTAGGGCGTGTTGCTGGCCAGCGTGCCGGCCTCGGTCAGCAGCACCTGGGTGGGGTGGGTTTTGCCGTCGGTGGCGGTGGCCGCGAAGGTGACGTAGCTCACGGGCCGGGCCACGGTCTCCAGCTCATCGAGCAGCAGCGGCGAGAGGAAGTTGACTGTGAGCTGCACCGGGCCAGCGGCGAAGGTGTAAGTCGTTTGGGTGGCGGTGACGGCCACCGCCGTCTGGCGGGCCAGCTGCACGCGCGGCTGCGGCAATTGCTCGTAGAGGCCGGCGTCGAGGTGGGCGCCGCCCTGCGGGTTTACGCAGTGCATGGCCAGTACGTTGGCGCCCGCGTGCAGCGTTTTGCGGGCCGCGTCGGGCACGGGCACGTCTTCGTAGCGGCCGTTGGCGCCCGGGCGCTGGGCCAGCAAAGTGCCGTTGAGGTACACCTCCGCGTCGTCGTCGTGCCACACGCGCACCACAAGCGGGCCCGTGGGCAGGGGCCCGGCGAAGGCCACGGCGCGGCGCACCCACACGTCGCGGCTCTTCCAAGATGTGCCGGGCTTAGCCGCGTCGTCGGTAAAAGGAGCGGGACCGGTTTTCCAGCTTTGGGCCCCGGCGAAGGCGGTTTTCTCCCAGCCGGCTGTTGGCTTGGCGAAGGTGTAGCGGGCCGAGTAGGGGCCCTCCTGCGCGGTGGGCACCAGGGCGCGGAGCGCGGGCGTGCCCTGCCCCAGGAACTGGTAGGCCTGCCCATCCACCCGCACCACGCCTTCGAGCGCCTGCGGCTCGCTGGTCCAGTGCCGCGTGGGGCCCCCGGCCAGCTCGTCCTGAAACGCCCACACGCTGAAGTACGGGGTGTGGGTGATGAGCGGGTAGGCGGGGGGGCGCAGC
This sequence comes from Hymenobacter nivis, assembly GCF_006439025.1. Lineage (GTDB taxonomy): Bacteria > Bacteroidota > Bacteroidia > Cytophagales > Hymenobacteraceae > Hymenobacter > Hymenobacter nivis_A. The sequence goes on along the minus strand of NZ_RCYZ01000003.1, from coordinate 49,185 downwards.
GCCTGGGCAGCGGCACTGCCGGCACCAAGCCCCACCAGGAGCAGGGGACACAAAACTCGGTTCAATAGCATGGCAACGGGGGTAAGGGGTGGAAACGGGGGCCGCGCGGGGTGCACCCGCGCAGCTCCCGCGGAAAGGAATGGGCCGGAAACTTAAGGAATTTGCGCCAACGGCCCCGCGGTACTACCGCGGAGTTGCTGGCGCAAAGGCAGTTGCTGAGGGCCTGGGGTTGCGTGCGGGAAGCAACAACCAGGGCCCAGCCGCCGGGGCCCCAGGCCGGGCTTATCGGGCCACGGCCTCCACCTGGCCGCCCGTTTGGAACAGCTGGTGGGGTACGAAGTAGCCCGCGCTGGGGGCCCCGTTCACCCGGATGGCGCTCAGGTTGCGGCTGGCGCCGGACTTCTTCACCGTCAGCACCTTGCCGTTAGGCATGGTCCAGCGCACTTCGTCGAACACGGGCAGCGTGACGATGTACTGCGCATCGGCCGCCGAGAGCGGGTAGAGGCCGGTGGCGCTGAACACGTACCACGCCGACATCTCGCCCGCGTCGTCCATGCCCGAAAAGGCCAGGCCTTTTTCGCCGGTGTTGTAAAACTTGGCCATGATTTCGTCGAGCCGCTGCTGCGATTTTTCGGGCTTGCCCACGTAGTAGTACGCGAACGGCGTTTCGTGGTCGGGCTGGTTGCCGTGGCAGTACTGGCCGATGAAGCCCGACACGTTGCGGGCAATATAGGTAGGGTTCCAGGGCACGGTGAACAACGAATCCAGCTTCGCCTCGAAGGGCCGGGGGCCCCCGTAGAGCGCCACCAGGCCCGGCATGTCGTGCGGGGCGAAGAAGGACACTTGCCAGGCGTTGGCTTCGCGGTACATATACTCGTAGTAGGGGTACTGGGGGTTGAAGTTCTTCACCCACTGGCCGTTGGCCAGGCGCCCGCGCATGAACTTGGTGCCGGGGTCGAACACGTTGCGGTAGTTTTTCGAGCGCGCCATCAGGGCCCTATACTGGGCCGTGTCGTGCAGCGCCTTGGCCAGTTGGGCCACGGCGTAGTCGTCGTAGGCGTACTCGAGCGTTTTCGACACGCCAGCGCTGCCCGGGGTTTCCACGTTCGGCGCGGGCACTTCGGTGGTGGCGATGTAGCCTTTTTCGAGGTACTCCGGGAGGTGGGGCCGCGTGCCGCCCGCCACGTTGGCGTTGTGCAGCAGCAGGCGGTACACGTCCGGCACGTCGAAGTTGGTAACGCCGCGCTGGTAGGCGCCGGCCACGAAGGAGGCGGCGTGGTCGCCGTGGAAGAAGGTGGGAATGAAGCCGGTTTTGTGCCCGATGTCCTGCATCGACTTGATGATGTCGGCCGTGACGCCCGGCGCGAGCATGCTCATCAGCACGTCCTTGTTGCGGTACGTGTCCCAGAGCGAGGGCAGCGTATAATACTGGAAGTCGGCCTTTTGCACCGCGCCTTTCACGTCGCGGTACTCGCCGTTGGCGTCGCTGCGCAGGGCGGGCCACAGAAACGAGCGGTACAGGCAGGTGTAAAACATGCCCCGTTGCTGGGCCGTCCCGCCCGTCACGGCCACCTTGGTCAGCAGCTGGTCCCAGGTGGCGGCGGCGGCGCGCCGCACCTCCTCAAAGGAGCGAGTGCCCAGCTCCTGGGCCAGGTTTTGCTGGGCGTTTTCGATGCTCACGAACGAGATGCCGACGCGCAGCTCCACGGTTTTGGGGCCCCCGTCGGCCAGGCGCAGCACGGCCACGCCCTCCTTGGTGCCCTTGCCCTGCACGGCCACGTCTTGGATGCCGGCGCTGAGCTGGCCGTAGAAGTACACGGTTTGGTCGCCGGTTTTCTGGAAGCCCTGCACGGCCGAAGGGCCCACCTTTTCGAGGGACCAGTCGTTCACGTTCTCGTTCGAGCGGCCCAGCTTGAATACCACGCGCCGGTCCTGGGCCTGGGCGTAGGTGTACTGGTGCAGGCCGCAGCGCAGCGTGGACGTCAGCCGCACTTGCACGTTGTAGTCCTTGAGTGTCACGCCGTAGTAGCCGGGCGCGGCCTGTTCGGTGGCGTGCGAAAAGCGGGAGGCGTAGGGCCCCGCGGCCCCGGCCGGGCCCGCCACGGGCAGCACCGGCAAGTGGCACAGGTTCCAGTGGCCCTTGTTGGTGTGGGCAAAGGCCTGAATTACCGAGTCTTCGTACTGGTAGCCCGAGCCGGTGTTGAACTGCGTAATGGGGCTCAGCTGCACCATGGCGTTGGGCAGGGCACTGCCCGGAAACACCAGCCCGGCCCACACGCCGTGCCAGTCGGGCGGCGCCACGTAGCCCACCAGCTTGGGGTCGGTAAAGGCCGCCGTGCCGATGAGCGGGTTGACGAAACGGCCGGGGCCGTCGGCCGAGCGGCCGGCCCCGCCGGGGCCCCCGGACGGGGCCACCTTGGTGCAGGAAAAAGCGCCCAAAGCGGCGAGCGTGAGTAGGTGGCTTAGGCGCAGGTTGGCGAACTTCATAGGAACGGGTAAGGAGTTTAGGGCCCCGCAGGTAGCCTCAGGGCTCAAAAAAAAGGTGGGGGCCCCAGAAATGTTCCGGGGCCCCCACCTTTTGGCGTTACAGGAGCTTGCGCGCTTGCAAGTCGGCCAGTATTTCGAACATCATCACGCCGCTCATTTGCGTGGAGGCGTCCACGGTGCCGCTGGGCGCGGCGGTCCAGTTGGTATTGAACAGGAACTGCGGACGGCGGGTGGCGCGCTGGTAGAGGCTCTGGCCGTTGAACTTGAGAAACGCCACGTAGTTGGCCCGGTTGGTGGCGCTCACGGCCGGCTCGGTGGCCAGCTGGGCCAGGTAGCGCACCAAAATGCCCTTGAACAGGCCGCCGTCGCCGGTGCCCTCGTCCTTGAGCACGCCGCCGGGCGAGAGCTGGCCGTCGTTGAGCACGTAGGCAGCCGTGCGGGTGGCGTCTTCTAAGTAGCTGGTTTGCTGGGTGGCGCGGTACAGGGCCAGCCCGGCCCCGAGGAACACGCCTTGGTTGTAGCTGAAGCGCCAGTCCTTGTCAATTTGGCCGTCGCCCTGGCGGTTCACGCCGTCCCACACGGCGCCGGTGGCGGGGTCCACCAGAGTTTTCTTTTCCCAGGCGTAAATCTTCTGGGCCCAAGCCAGGTCGTCGGGGTTGCGGTCGAGGGCGTAGAGGCGGGCGGCCAGGATGGCGGCGGGGGCGTTGGCGGGCGTGTTTTTGTAGTCGCGCTGGTTTTTGCGCCACGCGATGCCGCCGCCCTGCTGCTCGTTCCAGCCCAGCTTGATGTCGGCCCACAGCAGGGCCGCGGTGGCCTTGTACTCCGCTTCCCGGGTGAGGTCGTAGGCGCGCAGCGAGGCCAGCGCCAGCCACTCCATGTCGTCGTAGTAGTCGTTGAGGTACGTGTTGTTGTTCTTGGCCTTGATGCCCTGCTCCAGCGCCCGCATCTGGGTGAGGTAATCGGCCACCTGGGTACGCTGGTAGCCGTCGCTGAGCACGTCGAGGCCGTGGGCCTGCCACCAGTAATTAAAGGCCTGGTCGCCGGCGTTGTTCTTCTGGTAGAAGCGGCCGGTGGGGGCCCAAAAGCCTTGGGTGAGGGCCGCCTGGGCCGAGTCGGCGCGGGCCGCCCAGTTGGTGACCACCACGGCCACCGGCGGGCGCGGCGGCGCAATGTAGTCGTCCACGGGCTCGTGGCAGGCCGGCAGCAGCCCGCCCAGCAGCAGGCCGCAACAGGCCCGGGAAAGCGCAGGAAACCGGAACATAGGGAAGGGGAGCATAAGGGTAGGAAATTAGCTTAGCGCACCACCACCTGGTGGGTGTAGGGGCCGTCGGCTTGCAGGCGCACGGTCACGTCAATGTTCTTCTTGTCGGCCTCCTTCGGGAATTTGTAGGAGTAGTCGTACTGCGCGTCGCTCACGGGCACCAGCGCGTAGTAGGCGGCCGCCGTGCTGGCCGTGGGGGGCTGGTTGTCGGAGTTGGTGCTGCCGTAGTACTGCTTGCTGCTGGCGCCCGCCGCGTTTTTCTCCATGAACAGGAACTTGTAGCGCTCGTCGCGGCCCCAGCTTTCCTGGTGGAATTCCAGGGGCGTGTTCTCTACTTTCCACACCCCCTTGCCCACGTAGGGCAGCGTCACCAATACTTTGTTTTCGGGCGCAAACCACAGGCCGATGGACTCAATCTCGGTGAGGGTGGCCGCGGCGTTGTTGAAGTCCAGGCGCACGCGGTACACCTTGGGCGTAGCGGCGGGGCTGGGGCTTTGGGTGCCCTCCATCAGCTTGTTGCCGTCGATGTAATAGTTGGTGGGCGTGCCGGTAGTGGCGTCCACTAGCTTCACGTCGCCGGGGCCCAACTTGGTATACAGCTCAAACACACCCGCCGACAAGCTCTTGAACTTGAGGGCCTGGGCCAGGTTGGTGCCGGCTTCGGTGCCCGAGCCGGTGAGGTACAGAACCGGGGGCGGCGTGGCAAAGCCGGCGGGGCGCTCCAGCGTCATCATGTGCGATTCGGCACTGGTCACCACGTTCACACCCTTGGAGGCGTTCACCGTCCACTTCAGCTTGCCCGTTGCCGACGACTTGATGCCGGCAATGTTGGCAATGCGGTTGAGGTCGCTGTGGGTGAGCACCAGCTTGGTGTCGAGGCCGTTGCTGCCCGAAGTGGTGCTGTAGAGCGGCTTCGAAAAGTCGCCGTCTTCTTTGTCAAACACCACTTCGTAGAGCACCAGCGTGCCATCGACGGCGCGCGCCTGGCCCCACTCAAACGTGACGGCCGCGTTCGAGGGCGGGTCGAGGCGCACGTAAATGTTCGTGGCCGGTGCGAGCAGGTTCGTCACCGGGGTAATGGTTTCGTTGAGCCCGCCGTCGTCTTTCCGGCAGCCGGAAAGCAGGCCAACGGTGAACAACAGCAGCAGCAGGGGCCAGGAAAGCTTTTTCATGTGGATAGGGAGGAGGAGGCAGTGGAGGAAGGAAGGGGCTTACCAGCCCGGGTTTTGGGTGAGGGCGGGGTTGATGTCGCGCTCGCGCTGCGGCACGGGCCAGAGGTAGTGCTTGGCGGGGTCGAAGGCCCGCTGGTCCACGCGCAGGTAGCCGTTGTCCACGCCCGGGTCGCCGGCCTTGATGCCGTGGAGGAAGCCGTTGAGGGCCGTTTCGGCCGTGCGCCAGCGGCGCAGGTCGAACACGCGCAGGCCTTCCATGGCCAGCTCGGTGCGGCGCTCGCGGCGGATGGCCTGGCGCAGGGCGGTTTGGCCACCGCTCGGGAAGGCCAGGGCCCCCGCGTCGGTGAAGCCCGCGCGCCGGCGCAGGGCCCCCACGGTGGCGTCCCAGTCGGTGGCCGCCAGCTGGCCCAGCTCGTTCTTGGCCTCGGCCTGCATCAGCAGCACGTCGGCGTAGCGGATCAAAATCAGGTTCAGGCCCGAGTTGAGGTTGGCGTCGGCGGTGGGGTCGAAGTACTTGGCCACGTAGTAGCCGGTGGGGCTGGCGTCGGCGCGGTCGATGGAGTTGTCGCCGGTGCCGGGCACGGTGCGGATCACGAAAGTGGAGCCGTCGGGGCGCTTCCAGGCGTAGCCGTCGTACACGAGCGTGGCCGTCAGGCGGGGGTCGCGGCCGGCGTAGGGCGTGGCCTCGTCGTAGCCCGAGCCCGCCTCGGTGATGGCTTTGCCGTTGGCGGTGAGGTAGTCATTTACCAACTCCTGCGAAGGGGCGATGGACGAGACCAGCTTGCCCTCAGTGCGCGGAATGAAGGCGCGCTGCTGGGCGTAGGTGCGCGAGGGAAAGGCGTACTGCAAGTCGAGCACCACTTCGCTGTTGTTCTCATTAGCCGGCGAAAACACGCCCGCGTAGCTCGGAAACAAGCTGTAGCTGCCCACCTGGCCGCCCACCAACTGGCTGGTGACGGCCACCACGTCGGCCCAGCGGCCTTCGTAGAGCAGGGCCCGGGCCTTCAGGGCCAGGGCCGCGCCCTTGGTGAAGCGGCCCTTGTCGGCGGCGCCGTAGGCCGTGTTCAGGGGCAGGGCGGCGGCCGCGGCGTCGAGCTCGGCCAGCACGAAGGCCAGCACCTCGGCCCGGGGCGTCCGGGTCAGGCCTTGGGCCTCGGCGGTGGTGATTTCGGTGGTCACTAGGGGCACGTCGCCGTACCAGGTCATCAGCTGGAAGTAGTGGTAGGCCCGGATGGCCCGCGCCTCGCCGATGTAGCGTGCCTTGAGGGTGGCGTCGAGGGTGGCAATTTGGTCGATGTGGGCCAGCACCTGGTTGCAGCTGCGGATGCCGCCGTAGTGGAAGCCCCACTCGTTGGTGATGCGCTGCTGGTTGGTGCCGTAGGCCCCCTCGGCAATGTTGCGCGAATTGGAGCCGTCGACTTCGCTCTTGTTGTAGGCGTTGTCCGACAGCGTTTCGTTGAAAAAGAAGTACTCGCTGGGGTAGAGGCCGGCGTAGCAGGTGCTCAGCACGTTGGCCGCGTCGGCGGGCTGGCTCCAGAAGGTGGCGTCGGTGGGCCGGTCGGTGGGCGGCAGGTCCAGCTTTTGGCAGGCCCCCAGGCTCAGGCCGAGCCCGGCCCCGAGCAGGATGGTGTAGCGGATGGTGCGGTTCATGGCGGTGCGGGGGAGGGTTAGAAGGAGACGTTGAGGCCGAGGGTGACCAGGCGCACGCTCGGGTACACGCGGCCGCTGCTGCCGCCGCCGCCGCCCAGCCCCACGCTCTCGCTGAACTCCGAGATTTCGGGGTCAAACCCAATCTTTTTCAAGTGGCTGATGGTGAACAGGTCCTGTCCCGACACGAACACCCGTAACTGCTGCAAACGGATCTTCTTGCTGAAGTCGGCGGGCAGGGTGTAGCCCAGCTGCACGTTTTTGAGGCGGGCGTAGGCCCCGTCGCGCAGCCAGTAGTCCGAGCCCTGGTTGTTGTTGGTCGAGGCCGTGCCGATGGTCAGGCGCGGGTACTCCGCGTCGGGGTTGGTGGGCGTCCAGCGGTCGAGGTGCTGGGCGTACACGTTCTCCCAGTTGTTGTGGAAAGCTTCCACGCCCTCGCCCCGGATGTAGAGGTTGCGCTTGCCCACGCCCTGCACGAACACCACCAGGTCGAAGCCTTTGTAATCAGCCGTATACGTGGCCCCGAAGGTGTAGCGCGGAAACGGGTTGCCGAGGATGAAGCGGTCGTCCTGGTTGATGATGCCGTCGCCGTTGCGGTCCACGTAGCGGATGTCGCCGGGGCGCACCGTGCCGGGCGTTACGAAGGCGGGCGTGGGGCCCGCGTTCACTTCCTCCACCGTTTGGAAGAAGCCCGCCGTGCGGTAGCCGTAGTACGAGTTGATGGGAAAGCCCTCGCGGATGATGTTGGCCGCGTCGCCGCCCCGGATGCTCTCCACGCCCTTGGTGTCGGTCACCACGTTGCGGGTGTCGGCCACGTTCAGGCTCAGGCTCTGGTTGAAGCCGCGGGCGGTGCGCAGCCGGTAGGTGGCCGAAAGCTCCCAGCCCAGGTTGCGGACGCTGGCCGCGTTTTGGGTGGGGGCCCCGGCGCCGAAGGCCCCGGCCACGGGCAGGTCGATGAGGATGTTGTGGGTGCGCTTGTCGAAGTAGTCGAAGCTGACGGACAGCGCATTCTTAAAGAATGCCGCGTCCACGCCCACGTCGCCCATGGTCGAGGTTTCCCAGGTGATGTCGCGGTTGGCAGTGTTAAAGTAGGCCCCCGGCACCGGCTGCTCGCCGAAGGTGTAGGCCCCCGGCGACACGGTGATCGTGCTCAGGTAGCGGTAGAGGCCGATGTTCTGGTTGCCGAGCTGCCCCAGGGAGCCCCGCACTTTCAGGTCGCTAAAAATGGGCTGCAAAAAGCCCGTGAAGCTTTCCTCCAGGGGCCGCCAGCCAGCCGACACCGACGGAAAGAAGCCCCAGCGCTTGTCGGACGCGAAGCGCGACGAGCCGTCGTAGCGGAAGCTGCCCTCGAGCAAGTACTTGCCGGCGAAGGCGTAATTCAGGCGCCCGAACACCGAGTTCAGGGCCCACTGCTCCTGGTTGCCGTAGGTGCCGTTGGCGTGGAAGCCGCCGCTGGGGTCGGTGATGCCGCTGTAGGTGGTGCCGTTGCTGACGACGCCGAAGTTGTTGCCCGGCACGTTGATGAGGTGAATGCCGGCCCGGTCGTCCACGAAGTGCTCGGTGGAGTAGCCCAGCAGGCCCTTCACTTCGTGCTTGGTGGCCAGGGTGCGCTCGTAGTTCAGGGTGGCCTGGTAGTTGGTGAGCACCGTGCGCTGGGTGCGGTCCTGCACCGAGTTGTTGCCGTCGCCGCCCGAGGTGGGCGAGCCGTCGGGCGTCACGTACTGCAAGCTGCGCGTAAACTCGTTGTTACGGTAGCTCCACAAGTCGCCGCCCACCAGGCCCCTAAGCTTCAGGCCCTTGATGATTTCGTACTCCGCGTTGATGTTAGCGTAGCCGTTGTCGTTGGAGTTGGTGCGCAAGCCGCCGTTCAGCAAGCGGTTCACCGGGTTGTCGCTCGAGGTGGCCGGGGTCACGTAGTTGCCGTTGGCGTCTTGCAGCGGGTAGATGACCGGGATGCGCACGGCGTCGCTGATGATCCACTCCGAGGCAAAGGCGTGTTCGCGGGTGCCGACGTGGGCGTAGGAAAAAATGGCCCCCACCGACAGCTTCTCCGTGACCTGGGTGTTGAGGTTTAGGCGCGCGTTGAGCCGCTTGTAGCCGTAGTTGTCGCCCACGAACAGGCTGTTCTGGTCTACGTAGCCCAGCGACACCAGGTAGCGTGTTTTGCCGGCGCTGCCGCTCAGGCTCAGGTTGTGGTTTTGCTGCAGGGCCTGCTTTTTCAGCACCGCGTCCAGGTACCACTGGTAGTCGCCCTGGGTGGCGAAGTCGCGCATCTGCTGGGGCGAGAATTGCGGGCTCTGCCCCGAGTTCACCAGGGCCTCGTTCTTGAGCTGCATGAACTCCAGGCCCGTCACCGGCTTGCGCAAAAAGCTGGGCGACTGCCACCCCACCAGCGTGTTGTAGGCCAGCGTGGGCCGCTGGTTCAGGCTGCCCTTCTTGGTCGTTACCAGCAGCACGCCGTTGGCCCCGCGCGAGCCGTAGATGGAGGCCGACGCCGCATCTTTCAGCACCGTCACGCTCTCAATATCGTTGGGGTTGAGCGAGTTGAGCGAGCCGGCGATGCCGTCCACAATCACCAGGGGCGAGGCGTTGCCGAGCGTGCCCACCCCGCGGATGTTGATGTTGAGGTTGGCGCCCGGCTCGGCGCTGTTCTGCTGAATGGTGAGGTTGGGGGAGGCCCCTTGTAGGGCCTGCGCCACGTTGGTCACCGGCCGGTTTTCCAGCACCGGGGCCGCAATGGTGTTGATGGCCCCCGTGACGCTGGCCCGCTGCTGGGTGCCGTAGCCCACCACCACCACTTCGCTCAGGGCCTTGGTATCGGTTTCGAGCCGCACCACCAGGGCCGGGTTGGCAGCGGTCACCGCCACTTCGCGGCTCACCATGCCCACCGAGCTGAATACCAAGGTGCTGCCCACCGGCACGTTGATGGAAAACTCGCCGTTGACGTTGGTAGTCTGGCCTTGCTGGGTGCCTTTCACCAGTACCGTCACGCCGGGCAAGCCTTCGCCGTCGGCTTGCACCACGCGGCCGGCCACGGGCACATCGGCCGCCATTATTTTGCCGCCGACGTTTGCTTCCAAAGCCGAGGGGGCAGTTGGAATCGATTGCGCGGCGAGCAGCGAAAGGGTGTCGGGCGGGGCCGGCACCTGGCCCACCGGGGTCTGGGGCGAGATGATGTACATGTTCCCCTTCAGCTGCTCAAACTTGAGCCCGCTGTGCAGGGTGGCGTAGCGCAGGGCTTCGGCCAGTGACTTGAACGCCGGGCTGGCCTTGGCCAGGTACTTGCCCGCCGTAAGCTGGCTGCGGTAGAAGAACGTCACCTTGTACGTGACCTTCAGTTCCTGAATGAAGTCTTCTAACGGCACCTGGCCCGCCGGCGCCTGCACGGCACCGCGGGTAGCGCGGTGCCGGCTGGCGGCCGGGGACGAGGCCTCCGCATTGGCCAGGGCCAGAGCCCCCTGGGCCAAGCTGGCCCCGCCGGGTAAGCCACTCAATAACAACGCCAGGGGCATGTGTCGAGTAAATTTTGCCATGGGAAGGGCTGGGAAAAGTGGAAGGGTTGGAAGTGTGGAAGGGTTGGAAGTACAAAAAGGGAGGGTCTACCGGGCCTCGGACTGGAAGCGCACCACGTCGCCGGTGCGCGTTACCTGGATGTCCAAGGATTTGGCCAAGGCGGGCAGTAGCAAATCGAGGTTGCTGGCGGCTACGTCGCCGGTAATTTTCTGGTGCAGAATGGCCGGGTCGGCCACTTCTACCCGCAGGTTGTAGGCGTCGCGCAGCAGCTGCACGATTTCCTGCACGGGCGTTTGCCGAAATTTCAGTTGCCCCTCGGTCCAGGCCGAGTACAGGGCGGGTTGCACGTGCCGCCGGGCCAGGCCCGGCTGGGCGGCCGACGTTTCCACGAGGTCGCCGGGCTGCATCAGCAGGTTTTCGCGGGTGAGCCAGGCGGGGCGGTCCACGGCCACGCGGCCTTCGCTGAGCACCACTTTGGTGCCAGCCGGCCGGCTGTTCACGTCAAACTGGGTGCCCAGCACCGAGACGGTGAGCCCGCCGGCGTGCACCACAAACTTGACGTTGGCCGGGGCCCCGGCAATGTCCGTCCGGCCCCGGGGGGCCAGGTGCGCCACCCGGAAGTAGCCTTCGCCCGTCAGCCACACTTCGCGCGGGGTTTCGGCGGTCCAGCGGGCCGCGGTGATCAAGGTTGAATTGCCGTTGAGCACCACCACCGAGCCGTCGGGCAGGGCCAGGGTGCGGTGCTGGCCCGGGCCGGTGGCGAGCTGCGTCATCGGGCCCGCGCCGGCGGCGGGCCGGCCCCACTGCCACCAGCCGCCCGTCAGCAAGGCCACTGCCAGGGCGACGGCCGCGAACCGCACCCGCCGCTGGCGGCGCAGCTGGAACTGGGCCAGCAGGGGGCGCCGCGCCTGCCGCAGGCGCAGCAGCTCCTGCCGCTTCAGGCCGGCGGGTACGGGGTAGGGGCGCGCCGAGCGCAGGCCCTGCACCAAGTCCTGCGCTTGGTCGGCCTCGGCCTGCTTGCCGGCGTGCTCGGCCAGCCACGCCTGCCAGAAGCGCACCGCGGCCGCATCGGTCCCGGCCACGAAGGCCTGGAACGATTCGTCGAGCACAAAATCATCGACCGAGTAGTGCGTAAAATCCATTCAGGGGCAGGAGAGGCGGGTTTATGACCTTACCATCTCCGCGGCGTGGTTTTGTACTCGCCTGAAAGTGATAAATTTTGCATGTTTATTGCAACAATCTATTTTTCAGTCGTTTATTTTTCATTGGCACACCCGCTCGCCCCCGTGCAGCAGCACCAGCAGCAGCACGGGCGTGAGGCTGCGCCGCAGCGATTGGGTGCCTTGGTAGATGAGGTTGCGGATGGATTGCTGGTTGAGGGCCATTATTTCGGCGATGCGCTCGTACGAAAAGCCGTCGAAAAACTTGAGGTAGATGGCCTCGCGCTGGCGGTTGCTGAGCTGGCCCAGGGCCCCCAGCAGCCGCGCGTGCTGCTCGGCGGTGAGCTGCTGGGCGATGATGAAATCTTCGGGCGAGTACTGCACCTTGAACTCCTCGGAGTAGCTGCTTTGGAGCCAGCTGCGGCGCTGCTGGGCCTTGATGGCCTTGGCCACCTCGTGGCGCAGCGACTTGAACAGGTATGGCCGCACGGCCTCCACGGCGCGCAGCTCGGTGCGGCGCTGCCAGAGCCGCTGAAACAGGTTTTGGATGCTGTCTTTGACCAGTTCGCCGTCGTTGGAGAGCCGCATGCCGTAGCCGTACAGTTCGTCGTAGAACGTCAGGAAAAGGCGTTCGTACGCCCGCTCGTCGCCCGCCAAGAAATCAGTCCAGAGCGAAGCGTCGGGCGAGGGCATGGTGCCGATTACGGAGTAGATTTTATTAGGGGCCGCTAATTAAATGCCTGGGGCCCCAGGCGGAGCCAGCGGCAACCAATTTGGTGGGCGAAACCGCGTTGTTAAGCCGCCCCAATTCGCCCCGCTGCCGGGGCCCTAGCGCCACGCGCGCTCAATTTCTTCCAGCGTGCGCCCCTTGGTTTCGGGCACCGCCCACCACACAAACCCGAAGGTGAGCGCCGAGAGCACCGCGTACAAACCAAACGCTCCGGCCAGCCCCGCCGCCCTCACCAACGACAAGAACGTGAACGAGATAAGGGTGCACGCCACCCACAGGGCCACCGTGGCCAGCGAGGCCGCCCGGCCGCGCACGGCGTTCGGGAAAATCTCGGTGATGACCACCCACACGCCTGGCCCCAGCCCCACCGCGAAGCACGCCACGTACCCCATGATGAGGCCCAACAGCCAGGGCCCCGGGGCGTGCTGGTGCAGGGCCACCACCAGGGCCCCCAGCGCCAGCGCCATGCCGCCCGAGGCGAAGAGCAGCAGCGGCTTGCGCCCCACTTTGTCGATGATGAGCAGCGCCACCACGGTGCCGGCGAAGTTGATGCCCCCAATCAGGGCGTTGGCCCCGATGGCGGACGCCGCGCTCTGCCCGCTGTGCTCGGTGAAGATGATGGAGCCGTAGTAGAGAATGGTGTTGATGCCCGTGATTTGCTGGAGTACGGCCAGCGCCACCGCAATGCCCAGCGGCCGGCGCAGGCGCGGCTGGCTCAGGCGCGCCTCCTGGCCCTGCTCGGCGGCCAGCGCCTCCTGAATCTCGGCGGCTTCGGTGGCCGCCGCCGCCGGCCCGTTGAGGCGGGTGAGGGTGCGCAGGGCCTCGGGGGCCCGGCCCCGGCCCAGCAGCCAGCGCGGGCTTTCGGGCACCAGCACCAGCGCCAGCAGAAACAGCAGCGACGGCACGGCGGCGGCCGCAAACATCCAGCGCCAGGCCCCGGGGCCCCCGCCGGCCAGGTAGTAGCTGGTGAGGTAGGCCAGCAAAATGCCCGACACGATGGCCAGCTGATTGAGCGTGACGAGCCGCCCGCGGATGCGGGCCGGGGCAATTTCGGCCAGGTACAGCGGCACCAGCAGCGAGGCCACCCCGATGGCCAGCCCGCCCGCCAGCCGCGCCGCCACAAACTCGGCCAGCGTGCGCGGCACCGCCGCCGCCAGCGCCGACGCGGTGAACAGCGCCGCCGCCCCAAACAACAGCCGCCGCCGCCCGTAGCGGTCGGTGAGCCAGCCGGCCAGCGCCGCCCCAACCACCGCCCCGAACAGGATGCTGCTGGCCGCCAGCTCGGTCTGCGCGTCGCTCAGGCCAAAGTCCTTCTTCAAAAACACCAGGGCCCCGTTGATGATGGCCGTATCGAAGCCGAAGAGCAGCCCGCCCAGCGCCGCCACGGCCCCCACCAGGTACACGTAGCCCGCGCCGTGGGCCGGACCGGCCACGGGGGCCGGGGGCCCCGTAGCGGAGTCGCGGAGTGCAGAACCGGGAGCGTTGGGAGAGCGCATGGCGAGTGGGAATGGGGTAGGCTGAACGGAAAGGATAGCGGCGGTCTGGAACGGGGTAGTCCGGCGGCTTTTTCAGTCGTCGGGCCACTCTTGCGATGCCCCGGGGCCCCTGTTTTTTAGTCAGAGTGGTCCGACGACTGAAAAAGTCGCCGGACCACTCTGTTTTAGACTACTACCGAAAATATTGGTTTGATAATCAGTATTTTGCCTCACACTAATAGCACCTCGATGCCGAGCTGGCGAAAGGGCGCTACTTGCGCCTCGGTGGCGCCGGCGTCGGTGATGAGCTGGTGGATTTCCGCCGTGGGGCAGATGAGTGAGGTGGCCACTACGCCGAGCTTGCTGTGGTCGGCCACCACGATGCGGCGCTTGGCCTGGCGCAGCATGGCCTGAATAACGGCGGCTTCCTCTGGATGCAACGAGGTGAGGCCCCGCTGCGCATCGATGCCGTTGACACCGATAAAAACCTTATCTACAAAGAATTGGCCCAGGGCCTGCGCCGTGGCGGGCCCCACCAGCGAAAACCAGCCGCCGGTGAGGAAGCCCCCCGTCACGAACACCCGCACGTCGGCGCGCTGGCTCAGCTCCATGGCCACGTTCACGGTGTTGGTGACCACCGTGACGTTAGCCCCCGGCCGCAGGCTGCGCGTGACCTGCGTAGTGGTGGTGCCGGCCGTGAGCGAAATGGTTTCGCCCGGCTCGATGAGGGCCGCCGCCGCCAGCCCGATGCGGCGCTTCTCGGCCAGGTTGCGGTCAATTTGCTCGTGGAAGCTGGAGTTGTAGCGAAACGGCTCGTAGAGCAGCGGCTCGATGGGCACGGCCCCGCCGTGGGTGCGCCGCAACCGGCCCCGGTGCTCCAGCTCCACCAGGTCGCGCCGCACCGTGGCCACCGACACGCCGAACTGCGCGGCCAGCTCATCCACGGCCACGGTGCCGGTGTGCAGCAGCTTTTCGACGATGGTTTGGGCGCGCACTGCGGCGGCGTTTTCAGAAGCTATTAGGTCGGACATAGGCGTAATTAATTAGAAGCTAGGGCAAAACCCTCGGCGGGCTACGAGCTGAATGTGCGCACAAAGGCCTTCATGGTGGCGCACTCGGTGCCAGCGGCCGGGCCGTGGGGCCGGATGGTGTAGGGCCCCACGGCCGCCGGCACGATGAACGTTTCGGCGTAGTGCACCACGAACGGCGCGAAGGCCCCGGTGGGGCTTTCCACTACGGCCTCGGCGCCCTGCACCAGGTTGAGCACGTTCACGCCGCCGCGGGTGTCGTGCGGTACGGGGCCCCGGAACCAGTGGCGGCGCGTCTCGATGAATTCGCGCTCGTGCAGGCCGGTGCGCTCCTCGCGCCAGTCCGCGCCGCTGGCCAGGGGCTCGAAGCGGTTGACGAGGTGGGCCGCCACCCAGGCCGTGGTCCGGTCGGGCTGGATATTGGCGGCGCCGTGGGCCAGGTGGATGGGGCGGGGCCGGCCGTCGAGGCCCAGGCGGGCCCAGTCCCAGAGCTTGAAGGTGAAAATGTAGGGCGTGGCCGAAATCTCCAGCACCAGGCTGCCCGCCCCCGCGCAGTGCACGGTGCCGGCCGGAATCAGAAAATGGTCGTGCTGTCGCGCCGGAAACTCGTTGATGTACGCGGCCGCCGGAAACGGTGCCGCCGGGTCATCCTGGGCCCGTGCCAAATCGCCCAGCATGGCCTGGTAGTCAACGCCTTCCTTCAGGCCCAGGTGCACCGTGGCCCCCGGCTCGGCGGCCAGCAGGTAGTAGCTTTCGTCCTGGGTGTAGGCCAGGCCGAACTGGTCCTGCGCGTATTCGGTGAGCGGGTGCACTTGCAGCGACAGGTTGCCGCCCCCCACGGTGTCGAGGAAGTCGAAGCGGATGGGAAACTCGGTGCCGAAGCGGCCGTGCACCGCCTCGCCCAGCAGCTCGCGCGGGTGCGCAAAAACGAGGTCGAGGCTCGGGATTTCGACCCGCACGTCGCCGAAGCCCAGCAGCAGCGAGTTCTCCTCGGGCACGCAGTCGAAGCCCCAGGCGTAGTTGGCCGGGCCGTCGGGCAGGCCGCACACCTCCCGCAGGAGTTGCCCACCCCAGGGCCCCGGGTCGAAAAACGGTACCACCCGGAACGGGCGCCGCGCCGCCGCCGCCAGCCCGGCCCGCAGGTCGGCCCCGGTGATGAGCTTGGGAGCGGCCGGATCGTGGGCGTCGAGCAGAAAGTCGGCGCGGGGCAGGGCCTGCTTCTTCAGGCGGTCGGCGGCCCGCCAGTCCACAAAGTAGGCGCGCTTGTACTTCAGGCTGGCTTTTTCGGCGAAGTTGTCGCTGCCCAGGTTGGCCACTTCGCCCCGGCGCTGGCGCTGCTGAATTTCCCAGCGCGCCAGGTCGGCGTACACCAGCACGGCGGGGGCGGGGCAGACCAGCGTGGCCCCGGTGCCCAGCACCACCACCAGCCCGGTGGCCCGGGCCAGCTCCTGCTGCGCAGCGCGCAGCCGCTCCGGGTCAAAGAAATCGGCCACCGTCAGGCCGTTGAACCGGCCAAACACCGGGTCGTCGGTCAGCGGGCCCGCCACCAGGGCGTCTACCTCGGCGGGCGAGCGGTACAGCTCGTCGGCCACCACGCACTGCGCGGCGGGCAGGGCCCCCACCAGCTCGCGCCGGAGCAGGGCCAGGTCGGTGCCGGGGTAGCACTCCACGGCCAGCACCTGCGGCTGGCCGGGGGGGGCGGGGGCCCTCGCCAGGGCCGCCCGCAGGGCCCCGGCAATGGCCGGCCAGCCCACCTGGCAGGCATCGGCCGGTGCCGCCACGGGCACAAACGGGAATCGGTCGTAGCTGGAGGGACGCATGCGGCGGCGGAAAAAAGGCGGTGGCAGAAAGGCGCGGTGGCCGCTTCGGAGCGGGCTCGGGACTGCAAATATTGGAGTTTAAATGTTTGCTTTGGCATAAAACGAGCAAAATAGTTGTTTATTTTATATAAAAGTGTGCTTTACTTTGCCAGTAGGTTACCATTGCCCGTGCGGGCGGGCTGGCCTCGGCTTTGCTGGCCGGGGCCCTATTTCCCTTGTTCTATATGATGCTGATTGCAGACGGCGGCTCGACCAAAACCACCTGGTGCCTGGTCGACGCCCAGGGCACGCGCTCGTTTTTCGACACCGAGGGCTACAACCCCGAGTTCATCGGCACGGCCGGCATCGTTGCCTCGCTGCGCCGCAGCCTGCCGGCCGCGCTGGCCCTGCCCGCCGTGGCGCAGGTGCACTACTACGGGGCCAGCGTGGTGTCGGCGGGCCAGGTGGCCACCGTGGCCGATGGCATGCAGGCCGTGTTTGGGCAGGCCCGCGTGCACGTGGGCCACGACCTGCTGGCCGCGGCCCGGGCGCTGCTGGGCCGGGGCCCCGGCTTCGCCGCCATCTTGGGCACAGGCACTAACTCGTGCCTCTACGACGGCCAGCGCATCACGCACAACGTGGATTCGCTGGGCTATTTTCTGGGCGACGAGGGCAGCGGCGCGTTCATCGGCAAGCGGCTGCTGCGCGACTACCTGCGCGGCCTGCTCCCGGCGGATTTGCAGGCGGCCTTCCGCGCTGCCTACAGCCTGGACCGGGACGAGATTCTCGACCGGCTCTATAACCAGCCTTTCCCGAACCGCTTCGTGGCCAGCTTCGCCAAGTTTGCCTCCGACCACAGCAGCACGAGCTATTGCCAGGCCCTGGTGAAGGACTCGTTCGAGGCGTTTTTTCAGCACATTATCGCCAAGTACCCGGGCTACCAAAGCCAGACTTTCAACTGCGTGGGCTCGGTGGGCTACCACTTCCGCGAAGCCCTGGCCGAGGTGGCGGCGGCGCACGGCATGGCCGTGGGCACCATCATCCGCTCGCCCATTGAGGGCCTGGTGGCCTACCATTTGGAAAACGCCGGGTGAGTGGTTTAGAACGGGCCCCTCAGCGCCGCCTGGGGGCCCTGCCTGCCAACTGCACTGATTCCTAATTCTTTCCAGATTTACATGAAGCAAGCGTTTAAATGGGGCCTGGTGCCGCTGGTGGCCCTGCTCGCCGCGCCCGGCGCGGGGGCCCAAACCGGGCCCGGCGTGCTGCGGTACGCGCAGCCCAACGTGGGCACGGCGCACAGCCGCTGGTTTTTTTACACCCCCGCCGCCGTGCCCTACGGCATGGCCAAGCTGGCCCCCTCCACCAACGGGCACTACGGCAACGCCTCGGGCTGGGAGGCCGTGGGCTACGACACCCGGCAGAACTCCATCGAGGGCTTCGTGCACTTCCACGAGTGGCAGGTGGGCGGCGTGAGCTTCATGCCCACCACCGGGGCCCTGCGCGTGACGCCCGGCGAACTGGACGGCCCGGACACCGGCTACCGCTCGCCCTTCGACCGCAAAAACCAGGTGGCCGAGCCCGGCTATTACAAGGTATTGCTTGATAAGTACCGCATCACGGCCGAGCTGACGGCCACCAAGCGGGTGGGCTTCCACCGCTACACGTTCCCAAAAAGCGACCAAGCGCGCATCCTGCTCGACATCGGCAACAAGCAGGGCGAAAGCAGCGAGGTAACCGACGCCAGCGTGCAGATGCTGGACGCCACGCACTTTGCGGGCTTCGTCACCACTTCGCCCAAATACGTGCAGACCTACGACCCCGGCGGGCGGGTGGCCATGTACTTCTACGGGGAGCTGAGTAAAAAACCGGCCAGCGTCGGCGCGTTTGGGGCCGGCGGCGTGCAGGAAAATACCACCGCCGCCAAGGGCCCCGGGGCCGGGCTGTTCCTCACGTACCGCACCACGGACAAGGACCGGGTAGAAATCAAGGTTGGCCTTTCCTACACCTCCACGGCCAACGCGAAAGCCAACTTGCTGGCCGAGGCGCGCCAGCTGACCTTTGACCAGGCCAAGGCCCAGGCGCAGGCCACCTGGCAGCGCGAGCTGGGCAAGCTGGCCGTGGAGGGCCCCGACGAGGCCAGCAAGGTCAAGTTCTACACCGGCCTGTTTCATGCCCTGCTGGGCCGCGGCATTGCCAGCGACGTGAGCGGGGCCTACCCCAAGCACGGCGGCCAGGCCGGGCAGCTGCCGGCCGCGGGCCCCGGTAAGGCCCGGCCCGAGTTCCTGAACACCGACGCCATCTGGGGCGGCTACTGGAACCTGACGCAGCTCTGGGCCCTGGCCTACCCCGAGTGGTACGGCAACTTTGTGAACACGCAACTACAAGTTTACCAAGACAAAGGCTGGTTCGGCGACGGCCTGGCCAACAGTGAGTACGTGTCGGGGGTGGGTACCAACTTTGTGGGGCTGGCCGTGGCCGGGGCCTACCAGGCCGGCATCCGCAACTACGACGTGGGCCTGGCCTACCGGGCGGTGAAAGCCAACGAGCTGAACTGGCAGCACCGGGCCTTCGGCTCGGGCAAGATGGACGTGAAGGCCTTTGCGCAGCTGGGCTACGTGCCCTTCAAGGACGAGTACAAGGTGCAGAACGGGGTGTACTACAAAACCGACTCCACGGGGTCCTACTTCGCGGCGTCGCACACGCTGGAGTACAGCTTCAGCGCCTTTGCCGCCGCCCAAATGGCCAAGTCGCTGGGCAAGCCGGCCGATTATAAGGCCCTGCTGAAGCTCAGCAACGGCTGGCGGGCGCTGTTCAACCCCCAAAACAAGCTCATGCAGCCCAAAAAGGCCGACGGTACCTTCGTTGACCATTTCGACCCCTACGAGCCGTGGCGGGGCTTCCAGGAGGGCAACGCCGTGCAGTACACCTTCTTTGTGCCCCAAAACCCGGCCGCCCTCATCGCCGCCATCGGCCCGCGCCAGTTCACCAGCCGGCTCGACAGCATTTTCACCGCTTCGGCGAAAAACAGCTTCGGCGGGGGCAAGGAGATTGACGCCTTTGCGGGCATCAAGGCCATTTACAACCACGGCAACCAGCCCAACCTGCACATCAGCTGGCTCTTCAACTTCGCCGGCCAGCCCTGGCTCACCCAGAAGTGGACGCGCGCGATTTGCGACGAGTTCTACGGCACCGAGCCCATCCATGGCTACGGCTACGGGCAGGACGAGGACCAGGGCCAGCTCGGCTCGTGGTACGTGATGGCCGCCCTGGGCCTGTTCGACGTGAAGGGCTTCACCGATGCGCGGCCCATTGTGGAGCTTGGCAGCCCCATTTTCAGCAAGGCCACCATCCGGCTGGGGGCCCAAAAAAACCTGGTCATCGAGGCCAAAAACACCGCCAAGGCCAACGTGTACGTGCAGGCCGCCACGTTCAACGGCCGGCCACTGGCCAACTGCTGGCTCTACCGCGACGAGCTGATGCGGGGCGGCCGGCTGGTGTTCACCATGGGCCCCCAGCCCAACAAAGCCTGGGGCGCGCGCACCCCGCCGCCCTCGGCCCAGTAATGGGAGTAGGGGCCCCTGGCCGCGGCCGCTGGGCTTCGGCCTGTTCCAAAGTGCTCCCCGCCCGGTTTGTGTGCCTCGCCGGGGGGGCCACACCGGGGCAGCTGGGGGCCCCAGGCGAAGCAGCGGGGAAGGCAACGGCCCCGGTTGCCGTGCGGCTTGGCTGCTGCTGGGGCCGCCGGCTCAGTTCCTGGGGCCGAATAAGTAGGCGGCCGATACTTGGAAGCCCCGGTTGCGGATGACGGGTGCCTCGTAGGGGTTGCCGGCGTTAGGGGCGTAGGCCGCGCCGATGTTGTGCAGGCCTAGGCTAAAGCTGGCTTGCACCTGGAGCGCGGCGAAGCCGTAGCCCACGCCTATTTGCGCGCCGGCGTCGAGCTGCCGGATGTAATAGGTGCTGTTTTTTGAGTAAGTATCGCCAGGTTTCACGTCGCCCGAGGAGGTGGCACCGCCCGAAACCGATGTGCCCCGGCCTGAGCCCGTGCTACTGGTGTACGTGCCGCCCAACAGCCAGCCCACGTAGGGCCCCACAAATACCTGCCCGCCGCGCCCGTTCGGGCGCTGGCTGTAGAGCAGGTTCACGGGCACCGTAATGTAGTTGAGCTTCAGGGCGTATTCCTGCTTGTAGCTGTAATTGTTGGGCTGGTAGTAGGAGGAGGTGCCGTAGCCCGGGGCCTTGCGGGTGTAGAGCACCGCTGGCTGCAACGCAAAATGGTTGCCGAAGCCCACCTGCGCTACCACGCCGGCTTCGAAGCCGCTTCCGTACGTGCTAGGGGTGGAAAAGTAATCTGGATAATCGGCAACGGTGAAGCTGGCCGACGAGAGGGTGTAGCCTATTTTTGGGCCGATGCCGAAGGTGGTTTGCGCCTGGGCTTGGGAGGTAGCTAAAGCCAGGCCGCTGGCGGCTAGCAACGAGATAAAAATTTGTTTCATAGGGAGGGGAAATGTAAGCTGGGGCCCCGGCCCGCCGCAGTGCTGCCGCCGCGGCTTGTGTAGCTGCCAGTGCGGGGGCGAAGGACGGCGCCTGGCCGCATGAAAGCTAGCCATGGAAATAAAAAAGGCCCTTGCAGTAATGCGAGGGCCTTTTTATTAGTCCGTAAGGGAGGGCGTGATTCAATCGGTCCTGCCAGAACCCACCGTCTGATGCGTGGCGTGAGCTTCGTCGATGCACCGGCCGCCGATGGGGCGTTGGTGGCACGACGATGTTTTACTAGGGTTGTACCCGGGTTTTACTGTGGGTGCGCTGGCACCACTTGAGCCGCAGCACCACGCCGATGTGCGAGCCGTGGAGGTAGTACCAAATGAATTAAGTGGTGCGGGCCAGGTGCTGCTGGGGCGGGAGTGGGGCGGTGGTCAGCGCCAGCAGCTCAGCTTCGGTGAGCCACGCCTTTTCTGAGACCGGGGTGGTCGTAGTATGTGAGGTGGTCGGCGTGGCGCGGCTTAGTTCGCGCCAGTACTCTTACTCGCCCCGGTGCTGCCTGTGGTGGAGGTACCCGCGGGGCTGTTGCCCATCGTAGCACCGGTGTTGGAGGTGCCGCTGCTGCCGGTGCCACCGCCGTTCATGCTATTGCCGGTGTCCGTGCCGTCCATGCTGGCATTTCCCGTGCCGCCGGTGGGCACGCCCATCGCACCGCCCGCGGTCGAGTCGGCCAGGCCACCTACTTTGCCCGCATTCGATTCAACGCCCAGCGTACTGGTCGGGGTACTCGTGCTGTTTTCGCTGCCACCGCAACTGCTAAGGGATAGGCCACCCAGCAGCAAAGCCGCTAGGGGTAAAAAGAAATGAGAAGGCCGCATGGAAATGAAAAGGAAAGGGTAGGAGCACAATTGCTACCTGAGTATACGGTAAGTAGTCAGTGTAAGTAGTCCATCCGCACAGCGGGAAAACACTAATTTTTCAACCCCGTCGGGCCTGTGCACGGCCAAGCCAGTCACGCGTCCGTTAGCAACCGCCTATACGCAGCGTAGTCTTCCAGCGGTGCTGCGCTGCTGAAGCTGCGTAGCCGCACCAGCGCCTGGGCCAGCGCGTCGTAGCACAGTTCCGCGAACAAGCAGCCAACCGTCAGCGTGTCAAACGCCGCGCCGTAGGTGCCCAGGGAAACCCCGAGTTGGGGGTAAGCGCGGGCTGCGGTTGCGCGGTCCCCTGCAGGGGAAGGGGCAACCGCAAAGCGCTGGCGTTTAACAACGGCCAGAAGCGGGGCGCGGCAAGTATGGGCAGAATGGACTAAAGCGTAACAAGCGGGAGGGGGCGCAAGGTAGCGCCGCGAGGGAGGCCCAGGATTGCACCGCTTCCCGTAAGCAAAAGCCTTATTTTTCTTCCCCCGCTTGGTGCCGCCCCGCGTCTTGGGGCCATGTAACGCGCCGCTAGCTGGCCAGGGCCTTAAGCAGCTTGTCGGGGGTGAGGGGCAACGAGCGTAGCCGCTGTCCCGTGGCGTGGAACACGGCGTTGGTGATGGCCGCGGGCGTACCGACGCAGCCAATCTCGCCGATGCCGCGGGCCCCCAGCGCGCTGATGTGCGGATCGGGGATGTTGAGCGCCTCTGCGATGATGTCGGGCGTGTCGGCCATGCTGGGCACGTGGTAATCGGCTAGGTTGCGCACCACGGCGCGGCCGTTGCGGGCGTCGTAGTGAGTGGCTTCCATGAGGGCGGCGCCCAGGCCCATAGCCATGCCGCCGATGAATTGCGAGTGCGCCGTTTGAGGATTCATTAGCTTACCCACGTCGTACACGGCGCACAACTGCGCCACCCGCACCGAGCCGCTGGCCTCGTCCACGCGCACCTTGGCAAACACCGCCCCGAACGAGTAGAACGAGAACTGCTCACGCTCGTCGCCCGGCTTGGCCGTGCCCTCGGCGCTGATGGAGGGCAGCTTGGCGCGCTGCAAAATGGCGGCGTAGGTTTCGCCCTGGGCGGCGTTGGCCTTGCGCACTAGGCGGCCGTCGCGGGCTTCGATAGCGTCTTCAGTAGCGCCAAAGAGCGGCGATTTCGCATCGCGAATAGCTATTTGTTTAAGAGCGCTCAGGGCCTCCTGGCACGCCGCCGTGGCCGCGGGGCCGATGGTGGCGGTGGTGGCCGAGCCGCCCGTGGTGGGCGCCTTCGGCAACGCCGAATCGCCGAGCTCAAACCGCACATTTTCAACGGGCAGGGCCAGCGCGTCGGCGCTGATTTGGCGGAAGATGGTGTAGGCGCCGTTGCCCAGTTCGTGGGTGGCGCTTTGCACCAGAGCGCGGCCATCGGCGAAGAGGGTGGTGCGGGCCGAAGCTTCGCGGCGGGCGGCGGGGTACATGGTGGTAGCCATGCCGTAGCCGATGAGGCTGTTGCCCTCGCGCATTGAGCGGGGCTTGGGGTTGCGGGCCTTCCAGCCGATGAGCTCCTGGCCGCGAGCGTAGCACTCGCGCAGGTGCTTGCTGCTGAAAGGCTTGCCGGTTTCGGGGTTTTTGTCGGCGTAGTTGCGCAGGCGCAGCTCCACGGGGTCGAGGTTGAGCTCGGTGGCCAGTTCGTCGATGGCGCACTCCAGGGCCCAACCACCTACGGTTTCGCCGGGGCCGCGCATGGGGCAGGGCGAGGGCAGGTTGAGGTGCGAGAGGTGGTGCGCAAAGCCGAGGTTGGGCACGGCGTACATCATGCGCGATACCCGGGCACAGGGCTCGGTGTAGCCGCTCACCATCGAGCTTTGGGCCTGCGTATCATGCTGCAAAGCGGTGAGCTTGCCGTCGCGCGTGGCACCTAGGGACAGGGTTTGGCGGGTGGCGCCGCGCTGGCCCGCCGTGCTGAACATGTCCTGCCGCCGCAGCTCGATCTTGACCGGCCGGCCCACCACGCGGGCCGCCATCGCGGTCAATAGCGCCGGGGCGTAGAGCCAGCCTTTCGACCCAAATGCCCCACCAATAAACGGGCAGATGATGTGCACGTTCTCCTTGGGCAAATTCAGCGACGCGGCGAAAACTTCTTGCAGCGTATCGACGCCGCGGGTGGTGTCGTACACCGTCAGGTAGTCCGCCCCGTTGCGCTTCTCCCAGCGCGCGATGGTGGCGAGCTGCTCAATGGGGTTGTGGTGCGTGATGGCCGACTCGTACACCCGCTCCAGCTTCACCGGGGCGGCGGCCAGCGCGGCCTTCGGGTCGCCCACGGTCACTTGCAGCGGCTCCTCCTTGCTGCCCGTGAAGGCCTCGGGCAGGGTTTGGCGGCTGGCGGTGGCGCGGTCCAGCTCGGGCTTGGCTTCGTCGTAGGTGATGCGCACCAGCGTGGCGGCGTAGCGGGCGTGCTCGTGGGTGTCGGCCACCACCACGGCCAGCGGCTGGCCCGCGTACGCGATGGCGGCGTCTTGCAGTGGTTGCAGCGTTTCGGTGATGCCGCCCTCGCCGCGAAACAGCGAGCCGCCCACCTTGTCGGGCATGGGTTGGAGGCGCGGGGCGTTGAGGTAGGTGAGCACCGCCAGCACGCCGGGGGCCTGCTGCGCGGCTTTGACGTCAATAGCGCGCACCTTGCCGCGGGCAATAGCACTCGTGGCGAGCGCGCCGTAGGCGAGGCCCGGCAGGTCCCACTCAGCGGTGTAGCGCGCGCCACCCATCACCTTGAGGCGGCCATCTACGCGGTCGAGCGGTTGCCCAGTAGCTTCGGTTAGCATAAGACTATTTGCTAGTTAATTGGGAGTAGCTACCTGGCCAGCCATGCCGCCCACGCTGGCCGCAAAGGCGGTGCCGGCCGGGCCGGCTAGGGGCTGCAAACCGCTGGTTTCGAGCAGAGCGCGCACCAGTAGGTTGCGGCCCATGGGTATTTTGTAGGCGTTGTGTTCCAGCGGCTTGGCATCGGCAAAGGCAGCGGCGGCGGTGGCTTGAAACAGCTTTTCGGTGGGCCGCTGGCCCGCGAGCAGCGCCTCAGCCGCCGGGGTGCGCCAGGGCTTGTGAGCCACCCCGCCCAGCGCAATACGGGCACGCTTGATTTTGGGGCCGTCCATTTCCAGGGCTACGGCGCACGAGGCGAGGGCGTAGGCGTAGGAGGCGCGCTCGCGCACCTTGAGATAGTGCGAGCGGCCCGCAAATGCGGGCAGGTCAATGCTGGTAATCAGTTCGCCGTGCGCCAGCGTCGTGTCGAGGTGCGGGGTGGTGCCGGGCAGGCGGTGCAGGTCGGTGAAGGCGATGGTGCGGCTACCCTGCGGGCCGGTGGTTTGCACGCGGGCATCGAGGGCGGCGAGGGCCACCGCTAGGTCGCTGGGGTGGGTGGCCACGCAGGCCTCTGAGGCCCCGAACAGCGCGTGCACGTGGTTGTAGCCGCCGATGGCCGCGCAGCCGCTGCCCGGCGTGCGCTTATTGCAGGGCTGGTCCGGGTCGCGGAAGTAAGGGCAGCGGGTGCGCTGCAAGGGGTTGCCGGCCATGGTGGCCATGTTGCGAATCTGCACCGAAGCGCCCGCCAGCAGCGCCTCGCTCACGGCCGGGTAGCGCGCCTGAATGGCGGGGAAGTAAGCCGCCTCGGTGTTAGTCGCATTGGCCCCGATGCGCACGCCGCCTTCAAAGTCTGTTATTTGGCGCAGCGGCAGGCCCGCTACGTCCACCAGCAGGTTGGGCTTGTGCACGCCTTCTTTCAGCAAATCGACCTGCGACGTGCCGCCGGCGATGAAGGCTGCTTCGGGATTTTTGGCTACGGCCGCCACGGCCTGGCCGTTGTTCTCGGCGCGCTGGTATTGGAACGGGTGCATAGGTAGGGGCTAGGGGCGACTAGGCGCGTTGGGCCTCCTCGATGGCGGCGATGATGTTGGGGTAAGCGGCGCAGCGGCAGAGGTTGCCGCTCATGGCTTCGCGAATTTCAACGGCCGAACCGTGGCGTGTGTGCGGGTCGGCGAGCAGCGCAGTGGCCGACATAATCTGGCCGGGCGTGCAGTAGCCGCACTGAAAAGCATCGTGCTTGATGAACGCGGCTTGCATCGGGTGCAGCGTATCGCCCTTGGCCAAGCCCTCGATGGTGGTGATGGCCTTGCCCTGTGCCATCACGGCCAGCGTGAGGCACGAGAGCGCGCTGTGGCCATCGAGGTGCACCGTGCAGGCGCCGCACTGGCCGTGGTCGCAGCCCTTTTTGGTGCCGGTGAGGTGCAGGTTTCCGCGCAGCGCATCGAGCAGCGCCGTGCGTGGATCGAGCTCTAGGCGGTGTTTTTCACCATTGATGTTCAATTCGATGGGTAACATGGCAGCGCGATTTTCGGTGGGAATGGGTCTAGCGGAAATATCCGCCGGCGCGGCGGTTACTACGCTGGGCAACGCCAGCAGCGCCGCCGCCGCCAGCGTGGCCAGCACGAAAGTGCGGCGCGACATGCCGCCAGTTGCCGCTTCAGTATCAACGGCTGCCGTTGTATTGGGGGGCGTCGTTGGTGCGGGGCGCAGGGCTTCAAGCGCCGCTAGCACCTGACCGGCTCGCAGCTCCTGGCCAGGCTCGACTATCGTTTTCCAGCGCAGTATACCCTCTTCATCGAGCAGTAGCAGCGCCCGTTGCCCCGCCGCGCCCAACTGCGCCGCCAACTCGCCGCGGCAGTCGAGCGCATGCCAAAATTCGGGCGCCGCGTTGGTAAGGGCGTCGTCGCCAAATTCCCGCAGTAAGCGTGCAAAAATCTCGCTTTGGTAGGCCTGGGCCGGGTTCCACGTGCTGGGCGCAAACGCCAGGATGACGGGCCGGCCGCGCAACGCCAGCAGGGGAGTGCCATCGGGTAGCGCGCCGTTCGGGGCCACGTCGCCGGTTTGCAGCGCGGGTACTGGTTGTGGGGTCATGGGGATGGCCGTGCGCGGGGATTGCCGCAGTTTTCGGATCAGGATGCCGTGCGGAGCAAAACCAAAAACCTGGCCGTCAAGTTTCTGATTGCTCGCTTTCCAGCAGCCTTTCAAAAGCAAACCGGTGGTCATCCGCTCGTTGTGGGGCGTCGGCCACGGGTTGGGCCAGATGCGAACAACCGGCAACCAGTGCCTGGCACCCGCACAGCTACTATCCAAATACGTGCTTCCGCTAGCATCGTTGGCGCGCAACGATAAAACCTAGTGCGCTAACCTAGAAACTGCCCCAGTTCTAGCCACGACTATCCGGAGCAAAGTAGCCTCCAGTAAACGGTGTAGAAAAACGGCCCGGAAAACCTGCGTTTTGGGGCCATTTGCGTGGGGTCGGTAGCCATCCAAAATACGGCCCTTTAGTGGGACATAGCCAGCGACTTGCGTTAGAGATTTAAGGTAGCTACCCAGGTGCTGTCTCCCCTCACGCAACGGCTGCTTTGGCTAGCGGCAAGCCTGATGGTTGAGCAGGCGGCCGATGGCCTGGCCCAGGGTAATCTCGCCGTGTACGTAGGGCTGCAAATAGGCGAGAATTTCAACGTCGGGGCCACCGGTAGTCGCCACTTGCTGAGCAAGTATGCGGCGAGCCGTCTGGCAGCGCTGGTACCACTCTTGCTGCTGGCTTAGCGTAAGCCCCTCGGGCAGCGGGTGAAAGGAGGACGGGATATCCATGAAAACAAGGGTGGGGCTAGCTGCGCTGGGATGGCTGTGCACGAAGCCGGGCGTCGGCTTCATCGAGGCTATCTACCAGGCATAAGTCAGGCTTCGGGCCTGTGCAAAGCTGGTGTAGTACCTGTGCCAGCGCGGCCGACACCCCGCAGAGCACCAACTGGGCCCCGCGCTTTTGCAGGCGGTGGTGGCAGGCCCACAGCAGGCGTGCCGCCGTCGGCGACATGGTATTGACCAGCCGGCAATCGACCCACACAGCAGGCTTGCCGCTGCGGGCCGCGCAGCTTAGGTGGTGCGCCAGCTCGAATTCGGAAGCCGTGGCCGAATCAGGAGCCAGCACGAGCACGTAGCTATCGGGCATTATTTCGTGATACACAATAAGCATAGCTAACCAGAACTAGGGGCCCGCGCCAATTAAGAAGGGCCCGCGCCGCTGCCTTGCTAGACAGCGGCGCGGCCACTCAAACAAAATTCGGACTTAAGCGCACACGGCGCCAGCCAGGAACTACTGATTACGGCCTGTTAAAACACCGAAAAATCTTATCCGGGCAAACCCCTACGTAGGACCGAGGCATTTGCATCCCATCGCTTGAGGCACCACTGCATAGCCATTTGCTCAAGCTGGTCGCGCTTCGCCTGCGCGGGCACTACGTAGGCCCACCGCCCGGCGTGGAAATACCCGCAAAATTCCGGCAGAGGTACGGAGCGGCCCGTTAGAGTGGCTAGAGCAGTGTGTCTTGGGGGCTATTAAGTGGCCCGTTTTGCTGGCCTTGGTGCCTGCTAGCCGCTACCACATGCCCATTGTTGCCCACGATCCCGGCGCTCCAGACGGTTCACCCGGCCTGCCCCGTGCCCGGCGGGGTCACGCACTGGCAGTAGTATTTCTGCCCGCTGGAAGGTGCCTGTTCACCCCTTATGCTGCTGGATGGCCAGCTGCTACTCGCGCAGGTGCTGCCTGTCATCCAGCCCGCGGCGGCGGCGCTGCCCGGTAGGTGGACGCCGGTGCCACCAACCCCTGCCTGGCCGTACCAGTAGTGACCCAGGCCAAGGGGGGCGGCATCTGCCGGTGATGTGCCAGGCGGCGAGGCTGCCAACTAGCGCGGGTCGAGGCGCTGGACGGTAGCGTGGACTTTCAGTTTAAGAGTCAGCCTATTGGTTTGTCTCACTAACTAAACGCCTGCGTTACACCAGCAAATACGTACCCTTGTAGTGCGTATTTGCTGGTGTAATAAACAAGAAATCAGTATTTTGTGTTGAAACGATAAGCGTTTAGTCCGCCGTAAGAAGCTAGCTGCCCGGCCCGCCGGGCCGGCTCCTTGCCTATGGTTTTTCCTGCGATTGTCTTTGGAATATTCTTCGGCCTCTACGGCTTGGTGCTGCTGCGGGCGGCGTGGCCCCGGCCCGCGCTGCCGCCGCTGGCGCACTACCCGCGGGTGAGCATTCTAGTAGCGGCGCGCAACGAAGAGGCCACCATCGAGCGGTGCCTGCAGGCGCTGGCCGCCCTCGACTACCCGGCCGAGCAACTCGAAATCCTCATCGGTGACGACGCTTCAACCGACGACACGGCGGCCGTGGTGCGGAGCTTCATTGCCGACAAGCCGCAGTTTCGGCTGCTGCCCATCCAGCACCGGCTGGGCACGGCCCGCGGCAAAAGCAATGTGCTGGCCCACCTCTGCCGCGCTGCTACCACCCACTACTTCCTGCTCACCGATGCCGGCATGGCCCTGCACCCCGGCTGGGTAGCCGCCATGCTGACCGCTGCCCAGCCGGGGGTAGGCGTGGTCACGGGCATTACCACGGCGGGCGGCGGGCTGTTTGGCCGCCTGCAGGGGCTCGACTGGCTGTTTGGCCTCAACCTCGTCCGGGTGCTCACCGACTGCGGCCTGCCCATTACGGCCGTGGGCAACAACATGCTCGTGACGCGAGCGGCCTACGAATCCATCGGGGGCTATGAGGCGCTAGCCTTTAGCATCAGCGAAGACTTGCAGCTTTTTGCCCAAATCGTGGCCCGGGGCTGGCACTGCCGCAACCTCATCGAGCCGCGGGTGCTGGGCGTGTCGGTGCCGCAGCCCACCGTGCGCCACCTGCTGCACCAGCGCAAGCGCTGGATGCGCGGGGCCGGCCGCCTGCCCTGGCAACTGGGAGCGCTGTTCAGCTCCTATGGCGTTTTCTACACGGTGGTGGGCTGGCCGGGGCTGCTGCCCCTGGGTACCATCGGGGCATTGCTGGGGGCCAAAATGCTCTGCCAAAGCCTGTTTTTGGGACTTACGCTGCGGCAGGCCGGGCACCGCGAGCACCTAGGCGTGCTGCTGCTCTACGAGGGCTACCTGCTGGCCATGTCGCTGGCAGTGCTCACTTATACGGCGTGGCCCGGCACCATTCAGTGGAAGGAGCGCCGCTACCACTGGGCCGAAGGCTGAGAAGGGACAAGCAATGGCCAAGGGGCCCAATGAATAATCGCGCATTGGTCTCCTTGGCAACTAGTAGTCAAAATCATTCACTACAAACTTCTTCCCATGGCTGCTACTTCTTCGGCCGGGCGACACCCGGTAGTGACGACGCTGCTCGTCTTGGTGGGCCTGCTGCTGGTGGGCGGCGGCATTGCCTACTTTGCCACCGACCGCGGCAGGGCCCTGCTGCCGACCTTGGAGCAGCCCACGCTCAACATCAGCCACATCACCCGCGAGCAAATCAAGGGGCAATTCTTGGTGAAGCTGCGCAACCACGCGCCCATCGACCTCCACATCGACAGCCTCAGCTACACGGCCCGCGTCGACGGCAAGCAGCTGGCGCAGGGCCAAAAGGCCCGCCCACTGGTGGTGAAAGGCAATGCCCTGGGTAGCCTGGAGCTGCCGCTGGAGCTGAACCTGCCGCAGCTTAAGCAAACGGCCAAAACTGCGCAGCGCGACTGCGTGACGGTGCAGCTGCGTACCATGCTCTACGCCGACCTGCCCGGCGTGGGGCCCCAGCAAATTCCGGTGGAGGTGCGCAAGCGCGTCTACATCCCAAAACTGCCCAAAATCGAGGTCGCCGATGTGGACATCACCAAGCTGGGCCTCAAAAAAGGGGAGGCCGTGGTCACGCTGCGCGTCACGAACTACGAGGCCATCCCTTTCACCGTGAAGCAGGTAAATTATCGCTTCCAGGTAGAAGACGACCTCGATGTGAAAGGCCAGGAAACCAAGGACGTAACCTTTAAAAAGAAGGGCGCCGAGCTGATGCCAATCCACGTAAAGTTTCAGCCCAAGTCCATGCCCAAAGTGCTGTTTAAGACGATTTTTAAGCCCAAGAAAACCGACTACAAACTCAC
This sequence comes from Hymenobacter nivis, assembly GCF_006439025.1. Lineage (GTDB taxonomy): Bacteria > Bacteroidota > Bacteroidia > Cytophagales > Hymenobacteraceae > Hymenobacter > Hymenobacter nivis_A. Next base: position 18,569 of record NZ_RCYZ01000003.1, on the reverse strand, counting down.
CGGCTCAGCTACCGTGACCGCCGGCCCCGCCAATGCCCGCGATGCTACCATGCAGTTCAACAACAGCGGCACGGTGAAGGAGCTCAAAAAACTGGCCAAGGGCGCTAAGGAGGAGTAAGTATAACTACCTCTCGTCATACTGAGCGGAGCGCAGTCGAAGCATCTCTACCTCAATACTAACTCCTGAAGCTAACAACGAAGCGGTAGAGATGCTGCGCTCCGCTCAGCATGACAACGTCCAAGCTATTTTGTAACTCAACCAATTCCTTTCCAACCCATGCCGCTGCATCCCGAATTAGACAAGAAGCTCAACAAAATCTATGAGCCCAAAACCACCATCGACGACGTGTTTAAGGGCTACGACATCACGTTCACCACCAATGAGCATGGCGAGCCGGTGCTGCTGTTTTTCGGCAAGCGCCGGCCCGACGGCCTCATTGCGGGCGAGCGCTACACGCGCACCATCAAGCGGCAGCCCGGCAGCCTAGAGGTGAAATCCAGTCACTGGGACAACCAGGGTAAAATCAGGGTCTGACGGGGAGATTGGCTACGCCTTTTTGCCCACTGTCCAGCCTTTGCGGGGCACGGGCGCTGGGTCTGGGTTGGGGATGAGGCGGTCGAGCAGCGCGCCCGCCGTGAAGGCATAAATGCCTTTGTGAATCAAGTCGATGGCTTGTTCGTCGCGGGGCCAGGTCCAGGGCAGCGCCCCAGCCCCGGTGGCATTTTCCAGCACTTGGTCGTTGAGCAGGCGCAGGTTCAGAAACAGGAAGGAGCCGATAGGGCCGCGCACCCCGCGCTCGGCCAGCAAGGCGCGGGCGGCACCCAGCACGATGCCCTGGCCCCAGTGCATGGTCCAGTTCAGACCCAGGCGCTCGCTGTCTGGTTTGGGGGGTAGCTTTAGCAGCTTAGCCAGCGTGTGGGCGGGCACGGAGGAGTTGGGGCGCTTGGTGAATAGCTGCTCCAGCTTCTCGGCCAGGGTCATGGCAGCTACGCCGGCCGCGCCGGCGGCCAGCCCATACAGTAGGGTTTTGCCTGTCATAGGGAAGTGGTTTGTTTGGGGAGGTAGAAGAAGGGCTAAGCGGCTTGGGGATGCGTAGTGGTCTGGAGGATAGCCGGTAACAAGTAGAGACGCAAGAATGCGCCTCCACAAGTAGTCGAAGGAAATCAAGCGTTGACCGGCACCAGCGGCGCGGCTACGTCGGCCTGATGCAGCCTTTGTAGCAGCTGCCGCACCTCGGCCGGGCCGGAGGTAAAGTAGCGGGCCAACGAGCGCGGGGCGCTCCCCACTTTGACAGTGTACGCCGCGGGCGGCAGCACTTCAAACAAGTCCTCGTCGGTGCGGTCGTCGCCCAGGGCCAGGATAAAATCGGGGTGCTCGGTGGCCAGCCAGCGGGCCGCGGCCGCGCCTTTGTGCAGGCCGGCGGGCTTGATTTCCAGTACTTTTTTGCCTTCCAGTAATTGCAGGCCGGTGTTGCTGGTCATGAAGGTGAGGTGGCTCAGCAGCTCGCGGGCGCGCAGGGCGGCCAGGCCGGCATCGGCGCGGCGGTAGTGCCAGACCAGCGAGTAGTCCTTTTCCTCAATGAGCGAGCCCGCCGTGCGCCGCACGTACTGCTCGAGCAGGGGCCGAAACTCGCGTTTCCAGGTGGCGGGCAGCTCCTCCTGAAAGAGGTGCCATTCTTCGCCGTGGCGGCGCAGCCATACGCCGTGCTCGGCAATAAAATCGAGGGGTAGGGCCCCCAGCCACTGCTCCAGCGAGGCCCGGTCGCGCCCGCTGATGACCACCACGCGGTTGCGCGGGTCAGCGGTGAGGGCGCGCAGCAAGTCCAGCAGCTCGGCGTCGGGCTGGGCGCGCTGGGGGTTGGGGTGGAAGCGCACCAGCGTGCCGTCGTAGTCGAAGAGCAGCAGCCGGCGCCCGGCGGCCTGGTAGGCGGCTAGCAGCTGGCTGGTGGCTTCGGCATCGAGGGCATCGGTGGCCAGGGTTTGCTGCTTTATCTTGCTGTACGCCAAGCGGTCCATGAATAGCTTGGTCCAGGCAAAGACATCATATTGGCGCACCAGCTCTTGCAGGTGGCGCAGGCGTTGGCACTGCTCGTCTGCAGGCATGGTCAGGGCCTGGTGCAGGGCCCCCACCAGCTGGTCGGTGTGGGTGGGGTTGATGAGGAGGGCATCGGACAGCTCCTGCGCCGCGCCGGCCCGGTCGCTGAGGATGAGCACGCCCGGCCGGTCCCCTTTGCTGGCGATAAACTCCTTGGCTACCAGGTTCATGCCGTCGCGCACGGGCGTCACCAGCGCCACGTCGGCCAGGTGGTAGAAGGCCACCAGCTCCTCGAAAGGAAACGAGCGATAGAAGTAGTTAATCGGGTTCCAGGTGATGGTGCGGTACTGGGCATTGATGCGCCCCACCAGCTCGTCGATTTCCTCCTTGAGGGCCGCGTATTGGGCCACCTGGTCGCGCGAGGGCACCACGACCATCAGCAGGCTGACCTGGCCCACCCACTCGGGGTGCGCCACCAGCAAGCCCTCCAACGCGTGCAAGCGCTGGGCGATGCCTTTGGTGTAATCGAGCCGGTCGATGGAGAGAATTACTCGCGCCTCGCCCAGTACCTCGCGGTAGGTGCGCTCGTAGCCCTGCGCGGCCTCGCTCACCGCGGCCTGGGCGTAGCGCTCGTAGTCGATGCCCATCGGAAAGGCATCAACCAGGATGGTGCGCTCGGGCGTTTCGACCTGCCCATTCTGGGTGGGTAGGCCCAGCAGGTGCGCCACCGCGCTCAGAAAGTGGTGCATGTAGCCAAAGGTGTGAAAACCAATGAGGTCGGCGCCCAGCATGCCGCGCAGCAGCTCGGGGCCCCAGGGCAGCACCCGCACCAATTCGTAGCTCGGAAACGGGATGTGCAGGAAGAAGCCGATGGTGGCGTTGGGCCGCGCGCGGCGCAGCAGCTCGGGCAGCAGCAGCAGCTGGTAGTCGTGCACCCAAATGGTGTCCTCCGGCCCGGCCAGGGCCAGCACGGCCTGGCAAAACTTCTCGTTCACGGCCCGGTAAGCTTCCCAGTGCGCCGGCACGTAGGTGGCAAACTCGCTGAAGTAGTGGAAGGTAGGCCACAAGGTGCCGTTGCTGAATCCCTCGTAGTAGTCGCGGATTTCGGCTTCGGTCAGGAACACGGGCGCCATGCTGTCGTCGGCCAGCCGCGCGGTCACTTGCGCCTGCTCGGCGGGGTCTTCGACGAACAGGCCCGGCCAGCCGACCCACACGTTGCCATCGGCCCGGTAGATGGAGCCCAGGCCGGTGGCCAGCCCGCCCTCGCTGGGCTGGAAGTGCAGGCCGTCGGCGGCGCGTTGCACCTTAGTGGGCAGGCGGTTGGAAATAATAATGGTTCTGGACATACTGGCTTGCCCCCTAAAAGCCCCACCCCGGCAGGGTAAAGCGCTGGCCCTTGGCGAGCAGGTGCAGCCGCAGGTCGCGGATGGAAAAGACCTCGCCGGGCTCAATGTCATAAATGGTGTTTTCGGTGTAGTCGTGGCCGTCGAGCAATACCACGATGCCGTTGCCGAGCACCTCCAGCTCGCGGCCTTTGGTGACGAGCACGGCGGTGTCTTCCTCCAGCCCCAGGCCGATGCAGCCGGGGTTGGTGGCAATAATCTGGGCCATGCGCACGATGCGTCCGCGCTTGATAAAGTGCGTGTCGACGGCCACGTCGCGCAGCAGCTGCAAGCCCGTCGTGACGTGGATTTCATCCTTGAGAAAGCCCGCGTCGTTGCGCCCCTGGTATATCATGGGCGTGCTCATGGCGGCCGCCCCGGCACTGGTACCCGCGATGATGATGGGCTCGTGCAGGTAGCGCTGGCCGAGGCGGGCCAGCGCGGCGGTGCCACCGAGCAGGGCCGTGAGCCGCAGCTGGTCGCCGCCCGTGAAGAGTACCCCATCAGCCCGGTTGAAGAGGTCGAGCGCCTCGGGGCCGTTGGCTTGTTCGCGGCTCTGGAGGTGGAGCACCTCCACGTGCGCCACACCCAGGGTGTTAAACAGGTCCACGTAGTCCTTGGCGGCTTCGGCGGGCTCTTCCGAGGCGGTGGGGATGACGAGGATGGTGCCGTTGGCGGGCAACTCATCGACGAAGCGCTGGAGAATAAAATCGGCCGACATGTCGGGGCCGGCGCCGGGCTGGCCCGCCGCCTCGCGCTGTTCGTGGCCGCCAATAAGGAGCAGGCGGCCTTTGGGAGGAGAAGGATGGGAAGGCATTTTGGGCTTATTCGTCTTGGTAAATGGCGATGTAAGGCGCGGCCTCGCCCACGCGGTAGGCCCGGCGCATTACGTTGGTATTAAACTCGATAGCCACGCGCCCCTGCGGGTCGAGGGCGATGAAGCCCTTGTCGCCCTTCAGCTTATCGTCGTGCAGACGCAGGGCGGCCTGGCAGGCTTCGGCGAGGGGCAGGCCCTGGTATTTGACCAGCGCGCACACCTCGTGGGCCAGCGCGCCGCGCAGGATTACCTCGCCATCGCCGGTGCACGACACGGCGCAACTATCGTTGCTGGCGTAGGTGCCGCCGCCCAGCACGGGGCTGTCGCCCACGCGGCCTTTGGCCTGGCCCTCGATGCCGCCGGTGCTGGTGGCCACGGCCAGGTTGCCGGCCTGGTCGAGGGCCACCGCGCCCACCGTATCGTGCCCGGCCAGCTGGTTCGATTCCTGCTGGGCTAGCGCCAGCCACTGCTGGCGGGTTTTATCGGTTTGGAAATAGCTGGGCGCGGCCAGCGGCAGGCCGCATGCGAGGGCAAACTCCAGGGCCCCGTCGCCTGCCAAAAAGGCGTGCGGGCTGCGCTCCAGCACGGCGCGGGCCAGGCCGATGGGGTGCTGCACGTAGCGCACGCCCGTTACGGCGCCGGCTTGCAGCGTGCGGCCATCCATGATGGCGGCGTCCATTTCGGCTTCGCCCTGGCGAGTGAGGCTGCTGCCGCGCCCGGCGTTGAAGTGGGGGTTGTCTTCGAGGCTGCGCACGGCGGCCTCCACCGCGTCGAGGGCGGTGCCGCCCCGGTTGAGAATGAGCCAGCCGGCGTGCAGGGCTTTGCCCAGGCCCACGCGCTGAAAAGCGGCTTCTTCCTCGCTCAGCTCGCCGGGTTTCATCGTCAGGGCCCCGCCGTGGATAGCTATGGCGTACAAGGTCATACGTAGCCAATGGGGGTAAGCTGCCACAGCTGCCCGCCGCCTTCGGGCAGGCACTGCAAGCGGAAATAGCCACGCAGCAGCTGGCCGCTGAAATTGAGCCGCAGCAAGCCCTCGTCGAGGTCAGCGCGCAGGTCGGCGCGCGTGTCGGGGTGGGCCGGGACTAGCCGGCAAGGGCCGGTATCGAGGCAGGTAAGCGCGCTGGCCGGGCCGGCGGTGGGCAGCCGCCACAGCAGCATGGGGCGTTTGGCCAGGTGCTTAAGGGGCAGCGGCACCACCCAGTGGGCCAGGCAGCCCCAGGCATCTTCGAGCGATAGTTGGTGGAAAGCAGAAGTGATTTGCGAACGACTCACTTGGAAGGAGGGCTCGGGATGGGCGGGCGATAGGCTGGCCCTCGCCGCAGCAAGAACAAGGCTCATGGGGTAGAGATAGAGAGTGGGAACCTAGGGAATTGAACGGCTAGCTCGCTGCCCAAAGCGAAGCCAAAAACACGGATTTTACCGCGTAAATACCCCTCCGTATTATCCGTATTTCTGCGTAGTAGCTGGTCGGGTTACAGTATAGAACACTGGTTGTTAGCTTAATAATAACATGCAGTAGTTCACCCGCCAGCATCAAAAGTTTTGCGTCTGGCCAGCCGGTAGCCTCGGCGATAACCCAGGCTTTGGGGAGGCAGTACAGCAGCTATGCCCTGGTAGCCGGCGGGGCCGGGGGCCCGGTGGGGTAGGGGGCGCCCGCTGCACCGGCGGGCCCTGCGGAGGAGCGCCGGGGGCCCCTACTAAAACCACCACTTATGAAGAAAGAAGAAATCCACCTGGGCGACTGGCAGCGGATTTTGCTGGGCAATGCGCCGCTCGAATTTTTGCTGGAAGCCGCGCTGCGCACGCTGGTTATTTACCTGGTGCTGCTCGCCACCATGCGGCTGCTGGGCAAGCGCATGAACGGCCAGCTCTCGGTGGCCGAGCTGTCGGTGATGATTATGCTGGGCGGCATTGTGTCGGTGCCCATGCAAACGCCCGACCGCGGCATCTTGCAGGGCGCGCTGGTGCTGGCCTGCCTCCTGGGCCTGTTTCGCTTCGTCAACTGGCTGGCCTTCAAATACCGGCGGGTGGAGCACCTCACCCGCGGCGACCTGCGCATCGTGGTGACCGATGGCGTGCTGGACCTATCGGCCATGGCCGATACCAAGCTCTCGCGCGAGCAGCTGTTTGCGAATCTGCGGGCCGCCAACATGCAGCACCTCGGCCAACTCAAGCGCGTGTATATGGAAAGCAACGGCGAGTTCAGCCTTTATCCGCAAGACCCGCCCCGGCCCGGCCTGTCCATCTTGCCCGACAAGGATGCCGCCATTCATAACGCCGAGCCGGCCGACCCCGGCCAGCGGGCGTGCCAGCGCTGCGGCCACACCGAGTCCGCCGGCGCTGACCCCGCCCACCCCTGCCCCCGCTGCGGCCACCGCCAGTGGACGCCCGCCGTCAACAAACTCTGATTTTATTGCTATGAAACCGGAAGACATTCACCTCAGCGACTGGGGGCGCATGTTGGTGGGCGAGGTACCCGCCAGCTTTTACCTCGAAGTGGTTATCCGCGTGGTATTCATCTACCTGCTGCTGCTGCTCTCGATGCGGCTGATGGGCAACCGCATGGGCAAGACGCTCACCCGCAACGAGATGGTGGCGATGGTGTCGCTGGCGGCCGCCAACGGCGTGGCCCTCATGGCGCCCGACCGCGGCCTGCTGCCCGTGGTGGTGGTGGCGGCCATTATTGTGGGCTACCAGCAGCTATTTGCGTGGTATGCCTTCCGCAACAAGCGCTTCGAAAGCCTGGTGCTCGACGACCTGAGCGTGCTGGTGGAAGACGGCCGCCTGCAGCTCGACAAGCTGGAAGAAGGCGTGCTGTGCCGCACCCAGTTGCTGGCCAAGCTGCGCAAGCAGGGCATTGCCAACCTAGGCCAGGTGCGCCGCGCTTACCAGGAAGCCAATGGCAACTTCTCCCTCATCACCTTCGAGGATGAAACGCCTCGACCGGGCCTGTCCATCCTGCCCACCATCGACACGGCCTTCCGCGACGAGCAAGCGAAAGCGCCCGGTCAGTTTGCCTGCGCCAGCTGCGGGCACGTGCAGCCCGCCCAGCAGGCGCCCGCCGCCAACTGCCCCCGCTGCCAGGCCCGCGAGTGGCAGCCCGCCGTAGTGCAGTAGCAGTAAGTTAAATTCGCTGGTTAAGAAGTTCATAGCTAATAAAAAAGAGGACGTCCTGCCTGATATGCTCAGGCAGGACGTCCTCTTTTTACAGCAGTAGCGAGTTGCGCCGCCGAGTGGGGCCCTAGGTTAGCTAATAGCTCACCAGCTCCGTTACCACCAGGGTTTCGATTTCTTCCTCGCTAGCGGGGGAGTACCTCTCATCCGGCATCGGTGCCAACGCATCACCTGCCGCTGAGTCAGCTGCGGGCGCTTTGTAGGGGCTGGTAGCCTTGGTGCGCTTCCGCGACTTGAGCAGCAGGGTAGTGGCCAGTCCTAGCCCGGCCACGGCGGCCAGGGCCACCAACGGGTGCTCCTGGGCCTTCACATAAATGCTGCCCGAGCGGAACCAGCCGTGGTGCGTGCCGCGCTCGTGCAGGCCGTAGCCGGGGCGGTAGAGGGCGTTGTCTTCGCGGCTGCGCGAGGGGCGGTCGTCGTGCTGCGAGGGGTACATCCACAGCTCCAGCACTTTATCGGTAATGCTCGGGATGATGGGGGCGAGCAGCGCAAAAATCTTGGCCTGGAAGCCCACGTACATATCGCGCTTGGGGTGCGCGGCCGCAAACAAGATGGCCTCGGCCACGGCCTCGGGCGGGTAGACCATGCCGCGGTGCGAGGGCTGCTTATCCAGGTAGCTGCGGGCGTGCTCGTTGTAGGGCGTGTCGATGCGGCCGGGGTGCACCAGCGTCACCGACACCGGGGCTTTTTCCTTTTCCAGCTCCATGCGCAGGGCGCTGGTCCAGCCGTGCAGCGCGTGCTTGGCCGAGGCGTAGGTCGATTGCACGGGGGTGGGCCAGTCGCCAAACAGGCTGCCGACGTTGACGAGGGCCCCGGCCTGGCCGCGTTCTTTGAAGTGCCCGGCGGCCAGCCGCGAGCCGTACACCTGGCCCCAAAATACGGTGTCGAACATGTGCCGCATGTCCGGAATCGACACCTCTTCGGTGCTGCCGAAAATGGACACGCCGGCGTTGTTCACCCACGTATCGAAGGTGCCAAACGCGGCAATGGCGGCTTCGGCTAGGTGCGTCATGTCGGCCTCTTTGCTCACATCGGTGGGCACGGCAATGGCTTGGCCGCCCTGGCTGCAAATTTCGTCGGCCAGCTGCTGGATGGCCTCGGCGTTGCGGGCGGCCAGCACGAGTTTGGCCCCGCGCTGGGCGGCCATACGGGCCGTCACGAGCCCGATGCCGCTGGAGGCGCCGGTCACGACCATGATTTGCTGGTCAAGCGGCTTGAGGGATAGCTTCATAAAAAGTAGAAAAGAAGTGGACTAAAAACCTCCCTTCTTTACGAAGCGCCGAGCCGAGCGAAATACGGGTTTGAGGCGTTTTAAGTACGTAAAAACCAGCTACCGCTACGGTTAATCGTGCTTGCCTCAGGCTGCTACCGCAACTTGCGCTAGTTGCTAGGGTGAGCGCGACGGAGCATTTTACTTGTTTTCGGCTAGGTCATTCAACTCAACCGCTCGAATGTTTATGGGGGCTCAACCTGATGCTTTAACGAGCTGTTGCCGGCGCTCTTCACCTGCTCGCTGGGCAGAAGCTGCAAGCAGAAGCGTAGCAACATCCCGGTTCCAGGTGGGGTACAACCCAGGCTGAGCTCGCCCTTCCGACCAGCTTGCTAACCGCCCATGCTACGTATTCGCCACTACTGCCAACTACTCCTTATCGCCGGGGCGTTTCTCCGGCTCTGCCACCCCGCTACCGCCCAAACTGCATCCGGCCAAACTGTAACTGGGCCCCGTGGCGAAGTCTTCGCCCGGCGCATTGTGGCGCGCCAGCTCAGCGACCCCTGGGAAGTGGCCTACGGCCCCGATGGCTACCTCTGGCTTACCGAGGCCAAGGGCTACCGCGTCAGCCGCCTCAACCCCGCCACCGGGGTTAAAACTGTGCTGCTCGACCTCAGCCGCGAGCGGCAATTTCCGCGCTATGACAAGGTGCCCGACCGGGTAGATGGCGGCAAACCCTGGCCGCAAGGCGGGCTGATGGGAATGGCGCTGCACCCGCAGCTCTTGCAGGGCCAGCCCTACGTGTACCTGGCTTATCTCTACCGCTTTGCCGGGGCCAGCCAGCCGGGCAAAGGCGGCGCGCCCAACTACGGCGGCTACTTTTTTACGACGCGCTTGGTGCGCTACGAGTACCAGGCGCAGGCCCAAACGCTTACCAACCCCGTAGTGCTTTGCGACACCATTCCGGGTAGCAGCGACCACAATGGGGGCCGGCTGCTCATCGCGCCGGTTGGGGGCAAGGACTACCTCTTTTACAGCATCGGCGACCTGGGGGCCGGGCAATTTGACAACGGCGGCCGGCCCAACCACGCCCAGCAGCCCAGCCACTACGAAGGCAAAACCCTGCGCTTCAACCTGACGCCCGACGCCGACGCGAACCCCGGCGACCAGTGGCTGCCCAACGACAATCCCTTTGCCACGGCCGCCCGCCAAAGCGCCGTGTGGACCTACGGCAACCGCAACCCGCAGGGCCTGGCCTACGCCGTGGTGGCCGGTACTGGCCGCCTCTACGAAAGCGAGCACGGGCCTTTCTCCGACGATGAAATCAATGTGCTGGAGCCGGGCAAAAACTACGGGCACCCGCTCATCATCGGCTACAACGACAATAACTACAATGGGTTAGCCGCTGGCGTGTCGAACCGCGCCACGCTGCCCGGCCCCTGGCACACCACTTATCCGCTCATCGGGAGTGAAAATGCCAACGCGGCGGCCATCGGCACGGCCACGTACCGCGACCCCATCAAGACGCTGTATCCCAACTCGAATGCGTTTTTGAAGGACTTATTCGCCACCTCCAGCACGCAGGACAACGGCCCCGAATGGGCCTCAGAAGCGCCCAGCAGCTTGGCCGTGTACACGGCAGCAGCCATTCCCGGCTGGCAAAACTCGCTGCTGTTGCCCACGCTCAAACACGGTAAGCTCATTCGCCTGCAACTGGCGGCCAGCGGCACCCGCGTAGCGGGCGACACCATGACTTATTTTAAAGGGCCGGTGCGCTACCGCGACCTGGCCCTCTCGCCCGATGGCCGGCGCATCTACCTGGCCACCGACAGCGCCTCCGTTAGCTCGGGGCCGTCGAAGGAAGACCCAAAGGGCATGAGCTGCAAAGGCTGTATTATCGAGTTTACCTATCAACGCGGTGGCCAGCCCGCGCCTACGCCGGCTGGCGCACCCGTTCCGGCCGAGGCACGCCAACCGAAAGCAACTGCTCCGGCTAACCGCGCTAAGGGTAAGAAGTAGAGGTGTGATGTTCGCTCATGCTTCGCCGCGCGCTGCATGAGCGAACATCACACCTCTACTTCTTGGTCGGCGGCTTCAGTTGATTGGGTTTGGGGCCTGGGTGCCGCCTGCGGCAGCAGGCGCACCAGCAGGCCGGTCCAGCCGGTTTGGTGGCTGGCGCCGAGGCCCCGGCCATCGTCGCCGTGGAAGTACTCGTAGAACTGGAGGTAGTCGCGAAAGTGCGGGTCGTGCTGCACCTGCGCGGCCGGGCCGTGGGCGGGGCGCTGGCCGTCGGCGTTGCGCAAAAAGAGCTTGCTGAGGCGGGCGGCAAGCCCGTCGGCGATTTCCTGCAACGAGCACAGCTGGCCGGAGCCCGTGGGGTATTCTACCCGAAAAGAATCATCGTAATACGTGTAGAAGCGTTGCAACGATTCAATTATCATGTAGTTGATGGGGAACCAGATGGGGCCCCGCCAATTGGAATTGCCGCCGAACATGGACGAGTCGGACTCGCCGGGCAGGTAGGCCACGGTGAAGTTGGCCTCGGCCGTGGGAAACTGGTAGGGGTGCGCGTGGTGGTAGCGCGAGAGCGCCCGAATGCCGTACTCGGAGAGAAACTCGCTTTCGTCGAGCAGGCGCGTGAGCACGCACTTGAGGCGGTGGCGGCGCAGCAGCGACAGCCGGTGGCGCTCGCCCTTGCCTGGCTCTTGCCAGCGCGAGACCAGCTCGGCCAAGTGCGGGCGATGCTCGAGCAGCCAGCGCAGGCGCTGGGCAAACTCGGGCAGCGCGTCGAGCAATTCCTCTTCCAGTACTTCCACCGCAAACAGCGGAATCAGCCCCACGATGGAGCGCACCTTGAGCTTGGTGCGGCGTCCGTCGGGGGTATGCAGCACGTCGTAATAGAACTCGTCTTCCTCGTCCCAGAGATTGAGCGAGCCGTCGCCGTCCTTGCTCATGGCCTCCACGATATAGAGGAAATGCTCGAAGAACTTACTGGCAATTTCCTGGTACACGGGGTTGGTGCGCGCCAGCTCCAGGGCCATGCGCATGAGGTTGAGCGCGTACATGGCCATCCAGCTGGTGCCGTCGCTCTGCTCGATGAAGCCGCCCGTGGGCAGCGGCGACGAGCGGTCGAACACCCCAATATTATCGAGGCCCAAAAAGCCGCCTTCGAAGATGTTGCAGCCGTGGCGGTCCTTACGATTGACCCACCACGCAAAATTGAGGTTGAGCTTGTGAAACATGGCTTCCAGAAAGCCCAGGTCGCCCTGGCCGGCGCGGCGCTTTTTGTCCATCTGGTACACGCGCCAGGTGGCCCAGGCGTGCACGGGCGGGTTCACGTCGCTCAGGTTCCACTCGTAGGCGGGCAGCTGGCCATTGGGGTGCATGTACCAGTCGCGGGTAAGCAGGCGCAGCTGGCTTTTGGCAAATTCAGAGTCTACCATGGCCAGCTGCAGGCAGTGAAAAGCCAGGTCCCAGGCCGCGTACCAGGGGTATTCCCACTTGTCGGGCATCGAGATGATGTCGGCGTTGTAGAGGTGGCGCCACTCGCTGTTGCGGCCCTTGCGCCGCTCGCTGGGCGGGGCCACAAAGTTGGGGTCGCCGTCGAGCCACTGCGCCATGTCGTAGTAGTAATACTGCTTGCTCCAGAGCAGGCCCGCAAAGGCCTGCCGCTGCACGTTGCGGGCGTCGGGGCTGGCCAGTTTCGCTTGCAGGCAGTCGTAGAAGGCATCGGCCTCCTGCCGGCGCTGGGCTATTAGCTGGTCAAAATCAGCAAACGGCAACGCCACCACGACCTTGCTTAGGCGCACGCGCACGGTTTGCGCCGCGCCGCCCGCGATGATGAGGCGGTAGTGCGCCGCCACCTTGGTGCCGTGCTGCGCGGGGTTCACGGCGTCGGCCCGGCCCTCCACCACGCAGTCGTTGATGCCGTCTTTGAAGTAGCGACCCTCGGCCGGCAGGTCGTAGAGGCGGACGCCGTTGGTGTCGTTGTCGCAGAACAGCAGCGCCGGCTCCTGGTCGCAGTAGAGCTGGTAGTCGCCGATTTCGTGCTGGCTCGCCTGCACCACGCCGGGGCGGGGCGTGCGCAGGGTGGGCCGGTGGTCGGCGTAGCCCCAGGCCCAGGTGTTGCGAAACCAGAGCTGCGGCAGCACGTGCACCGTGGCCGCGGCCGGCCCCCGGTTGTGCACGGTTACCTGAATCAGCAGGTCGTCGGGGTCGGCTTTGGCGTATTCGATGAACACGTCGAAGTAGCGATTGTCCTCAAAAATGCCCGTGTCCAGCAGCTCGTATTCGGGCTCCAGGCGGGTGCGGCGGGCGTTTTCCTGGCGCAGCTGCTCGTAGGGGAAAGCCGCCTGCGGGTACTTATACAGCAGCTTCATGTAGGAGTGCGTGGGCGTGCTGTCGAGGTAGTAGTACTGCTCCTTCACGTCTTCGCCGTGGTTGCCCTCGCCATTGGTGAGGCCAAAAAGTCGCTCTTTCAGCTGGTTGTCCTGGCCATTCCACAGCGCCACCGCAAAGCACAGCCGCTGCCGCGCATTGCTGATGCCGCCGATGCCTTCCTCGCCCCAGCGGTAGGCGTAGCTGCGGGCCATGTCGTGGGTAATGTAGTTCCAGGCGTTGCCGTCGGCCGAGTAGTCCTCGCGCACGGTGCCCCATTGGCGCTCGGTGAGGTAGGGGCCCCACTTTTTCCAGGCAGTGGTTTGGGCATCCGATTCGGCTAGGCGTACTTCTTCTGGGGTCATAGCAAGTGTGGGCGGGTAACTCGTAGCCACTGGGGCTAGGCTTATCAAAAAAGCCCCACTTATGCAGCAGGGCTTTTCTGGGTACAAATACCGGTTAGGTTAGCTCAGCGTGTCTTTGATGTTGCCGATGATGGTATCGGTGATGGTCATCTGCTCTTTCTGGGCGTGGCCCTTAGGCACGGGGGGCCCCAGCTTGGGCTCGTCGCCGTAGGGTTCGGCCTTCAGCACGTGGAACTCGCCCTTGCCGTCGAGGCTCGCGCCGTGCGTCCAGCGGCCCGCGGGCGTACCGGTGCCGTCGATGTTGGGGCTGATAAAGGCGTAGCTGAACTTCTGGTTTTCCTGGCTCTGGGGAAAGGAATTGGGAATGGGCAAGGCGCTGGTGCCGCCCAGTTCCTCAATCACGGCCAGCCACTGCTGCTGGTGCATGGTGTCGCGGGCAATCATGAAGCCGAGCATGTCCTTCATGCCCGGGTCATCGGTGAGTTCCCACAGGCGCGTGGCCAGGGCGCGGCCGGTGCTTTCGGCGGCTACGTTGGTGTACATATCGGCCAGGATATTGCCGCTGCCCACCACGTAGGCCCCGCTGAAAGGTACCCCCTCGGCATCGACCGCCAGGGCCCCCAGGCCGGCCGACAAGAACGCGCGCGGGTTCATGCCGCCCAGCACGGCGCCCACGATGCCGTCCTGCTTAATAGCGTCCTCGGCCACGCTCAGCGGCGCGCCTTCCAGGTTGAGGGCCACGGCCGTGGCCAGCATTTCGATGTGCGATATTTCCTCGGTGCCCGTGTCGAGCAGCATGTCGCGGTACTTGGCCGGGCCGCGCGAATTCCAGGCCTGGAACAGGTACTGTAAACACACGCGCATTTCGCCCTCAATGCCACCAATGGCTTGCTGCAACATCCGGGCAAACGCGGGGTTTGGCTTCTCGACGCGCACCTTGTACTGCGTCCGCTTATCGTGATAAAACATAAAGAAAGATTAGGGTGATGAGCACTACCACTCGGTAGCAGCTGCCTTACTGGCTATACGCCAGCCAGCCGGCCGGGTCGTCACGATTTTGCCCTAATTAATACGTAATATTTAGTGCGTATAAGTTGCTTTGCTAAGTACTTACACGTAGCGGCTACCTAGAAAAAGTGCTTTTCTGCAAGGCCGGAAAATGCCTTCCTGGTGCCGTATTCCCTTGAGAAAAACAGCCTTGCCTTAAAGCACCTCCAGCTTATTTTCATCGACATTGTCCAGGCCCAACTGCGAGAGCAGGTCCTCGCCCATGAGCTGGCGCAGCTGGTTGTGCAGGCGGATGAACTGCTTAAAAATATCGTGCTCGGGGCGCACGTCGGGCCCGGTCTGCGGCGACTTGAAGTGGAACGAGAGCCACTCCTGCACGCCGCTCATTCCGGCGCGCTTGGCTAAGTCGCCGAACAAAGCCAGGTCGAGCACGAGCGGCGCGGCCAAAATGGAGTCGCGGCACAGGAAATTTACCTTGATCTGCATGGCGTAACCCAGCCAGCCGAAGATATCGATGTTGTCCCAGCTCTCCTTGGAGCCATACTGTAAGCGCCAGCGTGCCTGATTCTTAGCTCCACGCTAGTCCTTCACTAAGCTTTGGTTGGACTAGAAATACTGCCCATAGTATTGGTGTAGCTACTCTTTGTAGCATCTATACCAAACTCTTAGCTACGCTGAAGCCTGACAGCTTCAGTGAGGTTCGAAGTAGCAGACCCTGCTGCAGCGTTGCCTAGTGAACCCTAGCGGTTAGGGGCTAAATAAGTAGCTATAAGCAAATCGTAACGCTACCCATGACCACTGATAATGATTGAGACAGTGAGCGATAGCCTAGCGTGGTGTGCTGTCAACAGCGGTTGAAGGAGGTGTCGAGGTAGTAAATGACCTCCTAAGCTGACCAGTCAGGCGGTAGCAGGTTGGGAAGCATTGCTCCCGTGGAGTTGCTGATAGAGCAGGGCGGCGGCCGCTTCCAAGAGCGGCTGGTCCGTCGTGCGCTCCTGACAGCGTTGTAGATCGTAGTGGCATAATGTGCCATAAGGTTGGCCTTGCGCATCGCGAATGAGCACGCCGCAATAGGACATTACGGGCGTGTCCACCAGGCCGCTATACTGCGGGTCGGTGGCCACGTCAATGATTTCAAGCGGAGCTTGCTGGCGGCCGACCAGCGAGCAGAATGTTGCTGCCATCGGCACGTCCTCGCCTCGACGCACTAGCGGCTGATTGCCATCTACCAACACCTCGCTACGCAACACCTCGCCCTCAAAGCGGAACAAGCCGGTATACCGGTGAGGAGTACGGTGGTTCAGATACGCGAGGGCAGCGTGCACGCCCTGCTGCTGCACCAGGGCCGCAAATTCGGTTAGTTCACGCTCTATAGCTTGTTCCATTACTTCTTGCATAATTTACAGTTACTATAACAAGCAAAGACCAAAAAGGACTATTGATGTCCCCAGCTACCGGTGCTGGGACAGCAGTCAGGATGGTAATGGGTTCATTCTCGACGCAAGAGCGCAACGCTTAGTGCCTTATATTTAGCGCCTTATATAAAGTAATGGGTGCGAAGCTCTTGTCATCTTCTCTTGCTAAAAGGCCCGCGTAAACCGGAGCCTAACAGCTTCAACGAGGCGCAGAGGCGCACACCTTGCTTCGACAGCACGAAGTCGGAAATCCAGCTAGATAGCGCTAAATAAGTCGCAGCGTTACACCGACCTTGTTGGTCTTAGCTACTTCTTATTAATGTAGGTTGCTCAGCGGCAATGTATTGTCTTTCCTGCGCTGGTCTTCAAATGACCAATCCCCCTTTTTCGGTGACAAACGCCCCTTACCGGGCAACCCAGAGCCGGCATCAAACCACAGCATTTTTTGGGCAGCCGGCAGGACGGGGCGGTGGAAAGCAGCGTACTTTCTGGGCAATAATGCCACCACAGTCGCCGGCGCTCCAGCCAGCGGCCTGCTTTTCAGTACCTAACCTATGTGTAGCATCCTTCTGCTTTGCAACCTGCTCCTGAGCCTCACGTTCCGCGCTGCTCCTACACCCAAACCGACTCTGTTGGGCGTGGTAGCGACCCAGAGCGGCCGGGTAGCCGGTGGCACCAACCGGGCGGGCACCGTGGCCTACTACAAGGGCATCCCGTTCGCCGCGCCGCCCGTAGGCGCGCTGCGCTGGCAGGCGCCGCAGCCGGTCGCGCCCTGGCCGGCCGTGCGGCGTTGCCAGGCCCATGGCCCGAGCCCCATACAGCCCGCGCCCGCCCCGTTTAGCATGTGGACCCAGGAGTTTCTCATTCCAACGGCTCCCATCAGCGAAGACTGCCTATACTTAAACGTGTGGACGAGCGCCCGGTCGGCCAGCGCTCGCCAGCCCGTGCTGGTGTGGATTTACGGGGGCGGCTTCAACAGCGGCGGCAGCGCCGTGCCCATTTACGACGGCGAGGCACTCGCGCAAAAAGGACTCGTAGTGGTGAGCTTCAACTACCGGGTGGGGCCGTTTGGCTTCCTAGCCCACCCCGCGCTCACCCAGGAATCGGGCCACCGGGCTTCGGGCAACTACGGGCTGCTCGACCAGGTAGCGGCCCTGCGCTGGGTGCAGCAAAACATTGCCGCCTTCGGGGGCGACCCGCAGCGCGTCACCATCGCAGGGCAGTCGGCCGGAGGCGTCAGCGTCAGCTACCTGGTGGCGTCGCCGCTGGCCAAGGGCTTGTTTGGGCAGGCCATTGCCGAGAGCGGCGCCGGGTTTGGGCGCCCGCTCCCCACCTTGCCACAAGCCGAGCAAGAGGGCGTGCGCTACAGCCAGGCCCTCGGGGCCACTTCGCTCGCCGCCCTGCGCCAGCTGCCAGCCGCGGCGCTGCTGCAGCAGCCGGGCCAGCGCGGCCCCGTGTTGGACGGGTACGTGCTGCCGACGCCCCCCACGGAAGCCCTGGCCAACGGCCAGACCACGCCCGTGAAGCTGCTGGTGGGCTGGAATGAGCAAGAAGGCCTGTTGCGCGGACCATTGCAGCCGGCCGCTGATTTTCAGTCGCAGTTGCAGCAGCGCTACGGGCAGCAGGCCGGCCCCTTGCTGCAGTTTTACCCGGCCAGCACAGAGGCCGAGGCCGCCAGCTCGCAGTACCGGTTGGCGCGCGACCTCTCGTTTGGCTTGCCCGCCTATACCTGGGCCACAGCCCAGAGCCAATGGCTACACCAGCCCGTCTACGTGTACCGGTTCGCCCGCAAGGTGCCAGCCACGGGCGAGTACGTGCACTACGGAGCGTTTCATACCGGTGAGGTGCCGTACGTGTTTGGCACGCTTAGCGCAGTTAACCGCCCCTGGCAGCCGGGCGACTACGACCTGGCGCACACCATGATGGCGTACTGGGTCAACTTCGTGCGAACCGGAAACCCCAATGGGCCGGGCCTCCCCCCTTGGCCGGCTTACCAAAGCGCCCGACCGCAGGTCATGCTGCTCGACCTGTCCCCCAGTGCCCGCTCCCTGCCCGACCAGCCCGCGCTGAATTTGCTGCGCTCGCTGCCGAACCACTGAGATTCAGGCAGGAGCTGCCGGGCATTTACCGCCGCTTACTCTGGGGTGCCAGGGGCTTCGGCACTTGCTCAGCCGTGGGCTTCCCGAGCCAGGTTTGACCAAAGGCCTCGGGGTGTTGCGCCAACAGGTACAGCGCCTGGCCGATGTCGGGCGTGTAGGTGTAGGAGCGCGGCACGCGGGCATTCACGAGCCACTGCGGGGTTTGCTTGTTTTTCAGGCGGCTGAACACCAGCGCGCTGGCCCAGCTTTTCTCGACCACGCCCGGCCCGTAAAAATCGGAGGCTTTGGCAATGGTGGCCGGCAGCCCGCCGCTGCGGCGCTCGGCCAGCAGCAGGCGTTCAATTTCGACCAGAATCCGGCCTTTTTTGCTCACCGGCTGCGTCGGCGTAGCTAGGAAGTGTTAACAGTCGCGCAACCGGAGTACGGTCGCCGCCAAGTGAATGAAGGCCAAAAAGTGCGCGTCGAGCTTGTCGTAGCGCGTGGCCACGCGCCGAAACTGCTTTAAACGGCTGAAAAGCCGCTCGATGGGGTGGCGCTGGGCGTAGCGGACCGCATCGTAGGCCCGCGGGAAGAGGCGCTTGCGCCGGGGCGGAATCACGGCACAGGTGCCACGGGCGGCCAGTGCGGCCACGAGCGGGTCGGAATCGTAACCCCGGTCGGCGATGAGGTACGCCGGGGCCAAGCCCT
>NZ_RCYZ01000023.1 GCF_006439025.1 Hymenobacter nivis | reverse complement strand
CCCAGGAGCCCGTGCTGGGCTACGTGGGGGCCCACATCACCCAGCAAAAGCGCATTTTTATTGCCCGCACCGAGCTGCCGCTGCCTTCCGATGTGGTGTTCGATTCGCCCTACCAGGGCTGCGCAGTCGATTCGATGTCCGAGGTCCTATTTCCCTTCGACCCCAAGGGGCCCCACGACCCCTATACCCGGCTTTTCGACCAGCCCGGCACCGTGCCGGTCAGCTACTACCTCACCCGCAGCAAGCTCAAGATGGCGTACATCGGCGCCTCGACCACCTGCGCCGATTGCCGCCTGCGGGGCGCCAACGTGAAACCCAGCTTCTGGTAGGGCCCGCCGCCGCTTGTCTTTGTTCTGCTTAGTTCTGCTTAGTTCTGCCTAATCCCCGCCCATGCCGCCTCTTGTACCCGCCCAATTCCTTCGTTTGCTGGTTCGCCGCTGGTTTGGGCTGGCCCTGCTGGGGGCCCTGGGCGGGTGCGTGGAGCCCTACGCGCCGGACGTGCTGGACGCGCCGGCCAGCTATTTGGTCGTGGACGGCTTCATCAACGGCAACGGGCGGACCACGATTTTGCTCACGCGCACGGCCAGCCTGGCCGCGGCGGGGGCCCCGGCGGTGGAGCGGGGGGCCAAGCTGTTCATCGCCGACGAGGCGGGCACCCGCTACGCGCTGGTGGAGCGGGCGGCGGGCAGGTACGTGTCCGACAGCCTGGTGCTGCCCGCCGCGCGCCAGTACCAGCTGCGCATTGCCCCGGCCACGGGGGGCGCCACCTACGAGTCGGCCCTGGTGCCGCTGAAAG
>NZ_RCYZ01000022.1 GCF_006439025.1 Hymenobacter nivis | reverse complement strand
CGTGGACGGCTTCATCAACGGCAACGGGCGGACCACGATTTTGCTCACGCGCACGGCCAGCCTGGCCGCGGCGGGGGCCCCGGCGGTGGAGCGGGGGGCCAAGCTGTTCATCGCCGACGAGGCGGGCACCCGCTACGCGCTGGTGGAGCGGGCGGCGGGCAGGTACGTGTCCGACAGCCTGGTGCTGCCCGCCGCGCGCCAGTACCAGCTGCGCATTGCCCCGGCCACGGGGGGCGCCACCTACGAGTCGGCCCTGGTGCCGCTGAAAGCAACGCCCCCCATCGACCAGCTGGGCTGGAAGCTGGCCAACGGGCAGGTGCAGCTCGGGCTGAGCACCCACGACCCCGCCGGGCAGTCGCGCTACTACCGCTGGGGCTTCGTCGAAACCTGGGAGTTCACGGCCAGCGTCGAATCCTTGCTGGAGTACCGGGACGGCACCGTGCAGGTGCGCATCACGCCCATTTACCGGTGCTGGCGCACCGAGCGGTCCTCGTCTATCAAGCAGGGCAGCACGGCCCAGCTCAGCCAGGACGCGCTGGTTGATTTTCCCATCCGCGACCTGCGGGCGCAGGACGAGCGGTTCCGGTACCGCTACAGCGTGCTGGTGAGCCAGTACGCCGAAACGGCCGAGGAATTTGCCTACTACGAGCTGCTGCGCAAAAACACGGAAGCCGTGGGCAGCGTCAACGACCCCTTGCCCACCCAGCTCACGGGCAACGTGCACCGGGTGGGCAACCCCCAGGAGCCCGTGCTGGGCTACGTGGGGGCCCACATCACCCAGCAAAAGCGCATTTTTATTGCCCGCACCGAGCTGCCGCTGCCTTCCGATGTGGTGTTCGATTCGCCCTACCAGGGCTGCGCAGTCGATTCGATGTCCGAGGTCCTATTTCCCTTMGACCCCAAGGGGCCCCACGACCCCTATACCCGGCTTTTCGACCAGCCCGGCACCGTGCCGGTCAGCTACTACCTCACCCGCAGCAAGCTCAAGATGGCGTACATCGGCGCCTCGACCACCTGCGCCGATTGCCGCCTGCG
>NZ_RCYZ01000021.1 GCF_006439025.1 Hymenobacter nivis | reverse complement strand
GTGGTTTGGGCTCCTCCCCGTTCGCTCGCCACTACTTGGGGAATCATTGTTATTTTCTTTTCCTGCAGGTACTTAGATGTTTCAGTTCCCTGCGTTTGCCGCCGCTGGACTAGCCAGTCGGCTCACGACTCTTCCAGTCGCGGGGTTGCCCCATTCGGAAACGCTCGGATCAACGGGTATGTGCCCCTCCCCAAGCCTTATCGCAGCTTATCGCGTCCTTCTTCGCCTCTGAGACCCTAGGCATCCCCCGTGTGCTCTTGCTTACTTCGCTTTCGCAACGTGTTTTCCTAAGAAAACCYGCCGTCCTCCGAAAAGAAACGGCGCGCTGCGCTTCGTTTTTGTTACCCCTTACGTCAAAGAACGTGTACTAACCTAAAACGGCCAGTAGTGCATGATAAACTCCTATYRAGCTTATCATTATATTCAACTTTGAACACACTTATATAAGTGTGTTATAGTGGAGAATAACGGAGTCGAACCGTTGACCCCCTGCGTGCAAGGCAGGTGCTCTAGCCAGCTGAGCTAATCCCCCATGCTTGACTCCAACAGAATCCCGCTGCAATCAGTGGGCCTGCCTGGACTCGAACCAGGGACCTCTACATTATCAGTGTAGCGCTCTAACCACCTGAGCTACAAGCCCGAGTTTCTATTGAATTTTCAATATCAACAGAATTCGATTCAAAATTATTTGAATGAGGAAACAGACGCGCAGTAATTATTATTGAAACGAGTTGGCTGGCCCCGTCGGGGGCGAAGCGGCTCCAGAAAGGAGGTGATCCAGCCGCACCTTCCGGTACGGCTACCTTGTTACGACTTAGCCCTAGTTACCTGTTCTACCCTAACCGGCTTCGTTGCGGAGCACCGGCTTCAGGTCTACCAAACTTCCATGGCTTGACGGGCGGTGTGTACAAGGCCCGGGAACGTATTCACCGCGCCATTGCTGATGCGCGATTACTAGTGATTCCAGCTTCACGGAGTCGAGTTGCAGACTCCGATCCGAACTGAGAACGGCTTTTCGGGATTGGCGCACCATCGCTGGTTG
>NZ_RCYZ01000020.1 GCF_006439025.1 Hymenobacter nivis | reverse complement strand
AGTTACCTGTGGGGGTGTCGGTCGTGTGGGAACACCTTGTCAACCCGGCAGAACACACGATAAGGGCAAGCGCAAGGAACGGAGAATTATGCATTGCACACAACTTGATGGGTTCGCTAACTACCCGAAGTAAACGCAGCAAGGGCAGAGTATTGCCCCGTCCCAATAATACAAAACGCTCCTTCAGCTGAACGGCGCGCGTTTAGCTTCGGACTGTTAAAGTGACCGTCCGCTAGACTGGTTTGCCTTGTATTTTTGGGACGATGGACCACCGTGCGTTTTTTGCCCACTACTTACCGGCTTTAGAGGAAGCGGTGCGGCATGACCACGAGTGGGAAGTCTTTTTGGTGAAAGGACCAGACTTTTTTTACGTCGGTGATGAACAGCTGTGCCAAGCCCTGGAGACAGTCATCGAAGCCCACTGCGACAAAATCCCACTCTTTGACCGGGTCGGGCTGTACTTCGATTGCTTATCCCATGGCTTTGATGCCATCGACGGCGTCAGGACCAAGGACTACAAAGCGATGATACGGCAGGAAGCAGCGGCCTTGAAGCAAAAGTTTGAGGTAGAGTAGGGGAATCCCTCGTTTTGATAAACTATTCCTTTTGACACAATAGGCCTACCCGCTGCATTGGCTGGAATCGCCCTTTTTAAGTAGTTTTTTGGGCTACCCCTTTTGAGGAAAGGCTCAGCGCGTAAACTGCCTTTTGAAAAGCAGAGCCCCTGCTGATAAAGTAGCCCGTACGCCGCCGCCGTTGAATTGTGCGCCGCAGCCCCTCCGCATCAAACGCGGACCTGGCGGAAAGTACTGCGGTGACCGCTTCCCGGCACGGGGGCAGGAAGTAGCTTTCGGCCCAGGCCCGGGCGTGCTGGCTTCCGGAGGACAACCAGCAAACGAGGCGGCAGGCCTCCAACCCGACGCGCCCGCCCATGCTGAAACCCTTGGCCCAATCCGCCCAGTTTAAGCCCGTATTCCACTAGACAACGCAATTGCTTGCCTATACTTTTACAAAGTCGGGCTGGCCCCGAACCGTGGCAAGCTTGTTGACATTTTCTATGAAAACGCCCGCTTTTGTTTTTGTGTTCGGTTGGCTGGCGTTGTCCGCTCAGGCGCAAACCWGGTTCAGCATCGGCCCCCACGTGGGCGTGAACGTGGCCACCGCCAAACTTGGCAAGATTCAGGGCACGTACTATGACGTCACGCCCGTGGCCCTCTCGCGCTGGGAAGCGGGCGTGGTCACCACCGCGGGCCGCCGTCACTGGGCGGTGGAGACCAGCGTGCTCTACGCCCAGAAAGGCGTCCTCCTGCTCGCCGTCTTGCAGGAGCCGGACCTGAACCCCAGCAGTGCCCTGAGTGTCCAAGAGACCCACGCGCTCAACTACCTGACCCTGCCCATAAATGCCGTGTACGCCCAGAAAAGCAACGGCCAAGGCGCCCAGGTGTTCGGGGGGGGGTACCTGGGCTTTCTGCTTGGGGGGCGTTGCACCGTGCAGGACACCCAAGCCCGGCCTGGCGTGCCCCTGTACAACACCGAGCTCCCGGTCCGGGCGGGAAGTACGTTCCAAAACGACGGGCGCTTTTATGCCCGGCGCGTCGACGCCGGTGTGCAGGCCGGGCTGGGGTACCGCGCCGGCGGCCTGCTGGTCCAAGCCGCCTACAGCGTGGGGTTGACCGACACCGGGGCGGCCTACCCACAGCTCACCCCCGCAACCAGCCCCCACTACCACAACCGGGTCTGGCACCTTTCCTTGGCCTACTTGGTCGACCCCAAGCCACTGCGTGGCCGCAAGCACGGATTGCCGCCGCGCGGGTAGGTCCCGGTTTACAGCGTCTGGTCTACCTCGTCAAAGGTGCTGGTGGTGCTGGCAGCGGCTAAGAAACGGCCGCGCGGCGTGGCTTTAACGCTGGGTTTCGCTTCCCTAGGTGGGGTATATTGGCGGGGGACCAAGTTCAGGCTCGAAGTTCACGAAACTCATCTCAACGCGGGGTTTTCTGTACTTAGCTAATTGAACCAGTTAAATGAACTCCACCGGAGCTGTAGTAGAGATTGTTAGGCTCGCCAGCACCCACAAATAGCGGTTCAAATAAAGGAGCGTTTTGTATTATTGGGACGGGGCAATACTCTGCCCTTGCTGCGTTTACTTCGGGTAGTTAGCGAACCCATCAAGTTGTGTGCAATGCATAATTCTCCGTTCCTTGCGCTTGCCCTTATCGTGTGTTCTGCCGGGTTGACAAGGTGTTCCCACACGACCGACACCCCCACAGGTAACTTTGGACAGCCCCCGCAACTGCATCTAAAACAGCCGCTAAATGCGCCGTCCAGCCAAGTCTTGTTGCACCAATTTGCGGCCGCTCATGCCCGCGCGGACAGCTTGGTGCGGCTG
>NZ_RCYZ01000002.1 GCF_006439025.1 Hymenobacter nivis | reverse complement strand
CACCTACTCGAAAATAGGCTGCTGTCTTGTGCACGCCTCGCCCCACTCGGGGACAAGGCCACTCAACGCGTTTCGTGGTTGAGCCGGCTGGTAAACCAACCGGCTCCCTTACTATTTGTCTGTTTCCGTCATTCAAAGAACGTACGCCGCTTCCTGTTGAAGCAACCGTGGGGCCGGCAAACCAGCCCGTTTTCATTATCCTAATCCCCGCTCTTTTCGATTGGGAGTGCAAAGGTAAGAAATATTTTTGAAAGTGTCGCAAGAAAGAAGAAATAATTTTCTTCACTGCTAACCTTCAACTCTCGCCGCTTTCAATTAAAGTCGGGTAATTTTGTGCTGATCAAATAGTTAGAGGTTATTTGAACGTTGTTGCTTTTCTTTTGGGAGTGCAAAGGTAAGTTATTTTTTTAGCTTTCCTATTTTCGAGCAAAAAAAATATTTTTTTTGCTTTGCTACAGTTGCTTCCTCTTAAAGCGGGGTGCAAAGATACAGAGACCTTTTTTAGGTTTACAAGGCTTTTGAAAAATAAATTTCAGACCCTTCTTTTATGCACCCCCGATAGCCCGATTAGCTTTTTGGGACTGCAAAGATAGCAGAATCTTATCGCAGCCGCCGCAGAAGATCCACTATTTCTCTTTAGCGACAATCTAACTGATTGATGCAATGACAGAAAAATATAGCCTTGCTCTGTTCCTAACGCACTGGGCAAGGTCGTATGGTTGGTTTACTATGCCTCATTGTGGAGAAAATCGCTCGATGCCTAACGGAAGGGCCCCACCAAACCTATGCCTGAGGCATGGGTTTGGTGGGGCCCTAATTACCCCTTTGAGGCTTCAGTTAGCGGAAAAGGGTACTTACTCTATCCGGTCCGACGCTGACGATGCGAATAGGCACTCGTAGTTCGCGCTCAAGAAATGCCAGATAGGCTTTCAAATTCTCGGGCAGTTGAGTGGCGTCCGTGATGTTGGTCAGGTCAGTGTTCCAACCGGGTAGGGTGAGGTATTCGGGGGTAATGGAGTTCAACTCGCCGGGATCGGGCAGTTTGGGAGTTGTTTCGCCCGTTGCGGTGCGGTAGTGGGTGCAAGCCTGAATTTCAGTGAAGCCATCGAGCACATCCGCCTTCATTAGGTGGAGCTCGGTGACGCCGTTAAGCATAATGGCGTAGCGCAAAGCGGGCAGGTCGATCCAGCCGCAACGCCGGGGGCGGCCAGTGACGGCTCCAAACTCGCGGCCGGCTTTACGGATCTCCTCCCCTACGGCATCTTCCAACTCGGTGGGGAAAGGACCACTGCCGACGCGGGTGCAATAGGCTTTGGTGATGCCGTACACCTTATCGATGTGGCGTGGGGCAATGCCGAGGCCGGTACAGGCGCCGGCCGAAATGGTGCTAGACGAAGTAACGTAGGGATAAGTACCAAAGTCGATGTCTAGCAGCGAGCCTTGGGCCCCCTCTGCGAGGATGCGCTTGCCTTGGGCAAGCAGATCATTGAGGAGGTATTCGGTGTCGGTGAGCTGGAGGGTGCGCAGAAACTCAATGGCGGAGAAGAACTCATCTTCCAGCTCTTCGATTTCCAGCTCCTTATTATAAGGAGCGGCAATGCTGGCGTGGTGCGCTACAGCTTCCTTATAACGCTCCTGGAAATCGGGCAGCAGGATGTGGCCGACGCGCAGGCCGACGCGGCCGATTTTATCGGAGTACGTGGGGCCAATGCCCTTGAGGGTGCTGCCGATTTTGGTATTGCCGCGGGCTTCTTCATTGATGCGGTCAAGGGCCCGGTGGGAGGGCAGGATGAGCTGCGCCTTTTTGGATATGTAGAGGTTTTTGCTCCAATCGACGCCGCGGTCGGTGAGCTTCTGCAGTTCTTCGCGGAACACGACGGGGTCGAGCACGACGCCATTGCCCACCACGTTGAGGATGTGGGGGTGGAAAATTCCGCTCGGCACTTGGCGCAGCACGTGCTTTGTGCCGTCAAAGGTGAGGGTGTGGCCAGCGTTGGGGCCCCCTTGGAAGCGGGCAACGGCGTCGTAGCTGGGCGCGAGCACATCCACGATTTTGCCTTTGCCTTCGTCGCCCCACTGGAGGCCTACTAATACGTCTACGGGCATCTTACTTGAAATTTGGGAAGCTTGGCCGGCTAGCGCCGCACCAAAAGGGTGCGGTACCTGCTGGCATTGAAAAAAATAAAGTCAAAAAAACAGCCGCCTAGGAGGAGGCGGCTGTGAGAAGTTG
Organism: Hymenobacter nivis; assembly: GCF_006439025.1. Classification (GTDB taxonomy): domain Bacteria; phylum Bacteroidota; class Bacteroidia; order Cytophagales; family Hymenobacteraceae; genus Hymenobacter; species Hymenobacter nivis_A. The sequence goes on along the minus strand of NZ_RCYZ01000002.1, from coordinate 810,348 downwards.
TTGGCGGGCGGCGGCTTCGGTGGGGGCCACCGCAAAGATGTTGTTGAGTTTGGTGAGGGCCAGCAGCTTGCGCGGGTGATCGGCGGGGTTGATGAGGACCATTTCGCCGCCGCGGGTACGGAACTTAGTGAGCAGCGACACCAGCACCCCGATGCCGGTGCTGTTGATGTAGCGAATTTCCGACAAATCAATGGCGCACTGCATGACGTCGGCCCCCAAATGCTCGTTGGCAATTTGCACGAGTGCTGCCGTATCAGGGGGCCCCACCAGGTCGCCGGCAAGGGTTACGAAAAGGATACCGTCGCGCAGGGTGCTGGTAGTGGTCATGCGGGCTCTTGGGAGCGGGCGGCCTTGGCGCGGCAGTCGCCGCAAATGCCGTAGAGGTTCAAAGAGTGGTGCAAGATATGGAAGTTCAGCAGGTCGCCCACCATCGTTTGAATGCCGTGGATGCGCGGGTCGCAGAATTCCACCACTTTATGGCATTCGGTGCAAATGACGTGGTCGTGCTGACGGTAGCCGTAGCTCTTCTCGTACTGGGCCAGATTGCGGCCGAACTGGTGCTTGCTGACGAGGCCCTGTTCCACCAACAAGTCCAGGGTGTTGTACACCGTAGCGCGGCTCACTTGCAAGTTGCGAGCCTTCATGCCGGCGTACAGTTCCTCCACGTCGAAGTGGCCTGAGCGGGCGTAAATCTCTTCTAGAATGGCGTAGCGCTCGGCCGTTTTGCGCAGGCCTTTGTTTTCGAGGTGCGCCGTAAAGATTTTTTTGACTTCCTCCAGTTTGTCCACGTTCAGCGGGGCCTGCGAGGCCACGCTGGGGGTGTGCTTGGCGGCATAGCCGGTTTCGGAGGAGCCGCCTACCTCCTGCCCTGCCGCTTTGGCGGGGCCCTTGGCAATAGCGGTGTTAGGGGAAGAGGACATTTTGGGGGAATTCACAGGACGGGGCGTAACGGGTAAAAGCAAACACCTAACAAGGCATTGGCGTTTTACATTTCAAAGTAAAGGTCGTAATGATTGGCGCAGCCGGGGTTGAAGGCCGCTTGGCACTGGGGGCAGGTATTGTGGCAGGCAAGGTACGCCGCGATGCTCAGCGTGTGGTAGCAGTTGCCGCAGAGGATAGCTTCGGTGCTGCGCTCGGCCCGGCCCCACACAACCGGCGCGTGGCCAGCCGTTTCGTTGTGGCACTGGATGCAGGCGTAAAAAGCGTCGCAGCACTTAAACTTGATGGCGATGATGTCGCGCTCGGAGTGGTAGTGGGCACACTGGGTACGCTCGTTTACACCCACGCCGTGGCAGGTAGTGGCCGCTGGGGGCCCTAAATGGGGGCCCTCAGGAGTCAAAGCGTTCTACTTGCAGCACGCCGTTCACCTTGTTCAAGCGCTGAATGAGCTTAGTGAGGTGGTCGGTGTCGTTGACGAAGACCATGATCTGGCCTTCAAAAAATCCGTCATTCGAATCGACGGTAATAGAGCGCATGTTCACTTTCAGGCTGGTGGAAATGATGCGGGTGATGTCGTTCACGATGCCTACCCGGTCGGAGCCCTTGAGACGAATGCCGGCCAGAAAGGCCAGTTCCGATTGCTCCGTCCACTTGGCGCGCACGATGCGGTTGCCGTAGTTCGACATCAAATCGACGGCGCGGGGGCAGCTGGTGCGGTGGATGATAAGGCCCTGGTCGGTTTCGAAGCCGAACACATCATCACCAGGGATGGGGTTGCAGCAGCGGGCCAAGCTGTGGTTGAACTTGGCGGTGCGCTCGCCCACCACCAGCATGTCGGGCCGCACACCCCGGATTTTCTGCACCTCCGTGTCGAACGATTTGGGCTGGAGCGCGGGCGGGCGCGGCGTGGGAATGACTTCGGTGAAGAGCGACTCGCGGATTTCGCGGCCGTCAAGCTGGCCCACTGCCAAACGGTAGTAGAAGTCCTGGGCCGTGGGCGCGTTGAAATAATTGAGCACCCGGTTGAAGTTTTCCTGCGTGAAGGCCACGCCGATCAACTCCAACCGCTTTTCGAGGATGAACTTGCCGTCCTCGGCCTTGGCACGCTTGTCGTCGCGCAGAAATTCCTTGATTTTGGAGCGGGCCTTGGACGTGGTGACGTACGTGAGCCACTCCCCGGTGGGGCGTTGCTTGTGCGAGGTCAGGATTTCCACCTGGTCGCCGTTGTGCAGCTGGTAGCTTAGGGGCTCCAGCTTCTGGTTCACCTTGGCCCCCAGGCAGCGCATCCCAATTTGGGTATGGATGTCGAAGGCGAAGTCCAAGGCAGTGGCTTTGTCGGGCAGGATGACGAGCTTGCCCTTAGGCGTAAACACGTACACCTCCTTCATAAACAAGTTCTGGCGGAACTCGTCCATGAATTCGAGGGCACTGGAGTTGTTGGTTTCCAACGACTCACGCACCTTGTTCACCCACGTTTCCAAGCTCGATTCGGCGTGAGTGGGATCAGCGGTTTTGTACTTCCAATGGGCGGCATAGCCTTTTTCGGCAATGTCGTCCATGCGGCGCGAACGGACCTGCACCTCCACCCACTGGCCGGAGCGCGACATAACGGTGGTGTGCAAGCTCTCGTAGCCGTTAGCCTTGGGCGTGCTCACCCAGTCGCGCAGGCGGTCGGGGTTGGGCTGGTAGAAGTCCGTCACGATGCTGTACACCTGCCAGCAAGCCGCCTTTTCCTGCTCCGGGGGTACGTCCAGAATCACCCGGATGGCAAACAGGTCGTACACCTCCTCAAAGGGAATATTCTGCTTCTTGATCTTTTTCAGAATAGAGTAGACGCTTTTCGGCCGGCCCTTGATTTCGAACTGGAAACCCTGGGCTTTCAGTTCTTCGTCAATCGGGTGCACAAACTCCTTAATGAAGCGGTTGCGGGCGCTCTGGCTCTGCTTGATGCGGTCCTTAATATCGGTGTACACCTCCGTATCGGTGTACTTCAGGTACAGGTCCTCCAGCTCGCTTTTAATGACGTAAAGGCCCAAGCGGTGGGCCAGCGGGGCGTAGAGATACAGCGTTTCCGAGGCAATTTTGAGCTGCTTATGACGCGGCATCGAGTCGAGCGTGCGCATGTTGTGCAGGCGGTCGGCGAGCTTGATGAGGATGACGCGCACGTCTTCGCTCAGCGTGAGCAGCATTTTGCGGAAGTTTTCGGCCTGCTCGCTGGTGCCGTAGTCGAACACGCCCGAAATTTTGGTCAACCCGTCGATAATGCGGGCCACTTTGGGACCGAATTCGCGTTCAACATCGGAAATTTCCCAGGCCGTGTCCTCCACCACATCGTGCAGCAGGGCCGATACGATGCTGGTGGTGCCGAGTCCGATTTCCTCCACTGCAATCTGGGCCACGGCCAGCGGGTGCAGGATGTAGGGCTCGCCCGACTTGCGGCGCATGTCTTTATGGGCCTCCAGGCTAGTATTAAAGGCCTTTTTGATGAGCTTGGCATCGTCGCCGTGCAGGTAGGGCTTGGCGGTGCGCAGCAGGCGGCGGTACTGGCGCAGGATTTCCTGGCGCTCGGCTTCGATATCGATGACGGGGGACATAGTAGTAAAATAACAAGCGCGGGGCGGAAAAAGTGTTGGGGCCCCTACCGCCGGGGGCCCCAACAGATAAGCGGCTGGATTTTGCGAACCTAGCGAACAATCCGTACCTTTGCGGGCCCGAAGCAATTGGCTGGGGGCATTGCCGCGGATATGGCGAAATTGGTAGACGTGCCAGACTTAGGATCTGGTGCCGCAAGGCGTGTGGGTTCGAGTCCCTCTATCCGCACTTTTTTTACAACGTTTTTCTGGCCCTCAGCTTTGCGGTTGGGGGTTTCTTTTTACCACTAACCCGATGGGTGCCCGCGCGGCGGGGGCCCTCTTTTGCCGCTAATGAACATTACGCTGGACCGCAACGACGAGCAGCTGACCGGGCTGCTGACCGTGCATCTGACCGAAGCCGACTACGCCGCCACCGTGGACGCGCAAATCAAGGATTACACCAAGCGGGCCCAGGTGAAGGGCTTCCGCCCCGGCAAAGTGCCCGTGGGCATGGTGAAAAAGATGTATGGCAAAGGCATTCTGGCCGACGAAATCAACAAAACCCTGGGCAAAGCCGTGGACGGCTACGTGAAGGAGCAAAATCTGCGCCTGCTGGGCGAGGCCCTGCCGGTGGCCAGCGACGTGGACTTCGACACAGCCAAGGAGTTTGCCTTCCAGTTTGAGCTGGGCCTGCTGCCGGAAGTGGAGTTGCCCGCCGACGGCACCGTGGAAGTGGAGCGCCACCAAGTGAGCCTCGACGACGACACCATTGAGCAGACCAACGAGCAGATTGCCCGCCAGTACGGCGAAACCACCAACCCCGACGCTTCGGAAGCCAATGACTACCTGTTTGGCAAGCTGAAGAAAGCCGACGAGGAAGGCGAAGGCCGCGCGGTGCTGCTACCCATCAACAAGGTGAAGAACGGCGCGGAGCAGTTCATCGGCGTAAAAGCCGGCGACGTGCTGACGTTTGACATGAAAAACGCGTTTGACAACGACGTGGCGGCCATTGCCGGCTTTTCGGGCCTAAACAAGGCCGATGTGGAGGCTGCCAGCGGCGACTACGTGCTGAGCGTGGAGAAAATCAACCGCACGGCTGCCCCGGAGATGAACCAGGAGCTGTTCGATAAAGTATTCGGCCCTGAGGCTGTGTCGAGCCAAGAGGAATTCGACGCCAAGGTGCGCGAAACGATGCAGCAGAACTACGACCGCGAGGCCGACGGGGCCCTGAACAATGCTATCGTGGAGAAGCTGGTGACCGGGCTCGACATCAAGCTGCCCGCCGAATTCTTCAAGAAGTGGCTGGTGCGCGCCAACGCCGGCAAGCTCACCGCCGAGCAGGTGGAGGAGCACTACAGCGACTACGAGAAGGAGCTGAAGTGGAGCCTGATCCGCAACAAGGTGGTGGAAACTGCTGACCTGAAAGTAAGCAACGACGAGATCATCAACCGCACGCTCGATAAGATAATGGGCCAGTTCAGCATGCCCAACATGCCCGACGACATGCGCGAGTCGATGCGCGGCTACGCCGACAGCTACCTCAAGCAGGATAATGGCAAGCAGTACGTGGCCGAGTACGAGGCCATTCTGGCAGAGAAAGTGCTCGAAAACCTGCGCGGCAAAGTTGTTGTTACGGACAAGCCCGTAACGGCCGAAGAATTCCGGAACCTGAACAGCTAAGCTGCGCAGGTTTTGATTCGGAAAAGCCCTTACTTTAACGGTAAGGGCTTTTTTGTTGTCCATCCATTTACAACATTAGGGCCCCGGTACCGTCTTTTGTTTTGCCACCGGGCCAGCGACTGCTTACCCCCTTATTTTTCCTTCTAATGCTGAATAAACAAGAATTCCGCAAGTTTGCCGTGAAGCACCAGGGCCTGAGCGGCCTGGGCGTGGACCAGTACATCCAACACGTGGAAGGCCAGACCCGTGGCGGCCTGATCATGCCGAGCAACATGACCCGCTCGGTAATTGAGGAGCGCCCCACGCGCTTCGCCGAAATCGACGTGTTTTCGCGCCTCATCATGGACCGCATTGTGTTCCTGGGCACGGCCGTAGACGACTACGTGGCCAACATCCTAACGGCGCAGATGCTGTTTTTGGAGTCGGCCGACGCCAAGAAAGACATCCTGCTCTACATCAATTCGCCGGGCGGGTCGGTGTACGCCGGCTTGGGCATCTACGACACGATGCAGTACGTGAACCCCGACGTGGCCACGATTTGCACCGGCCTGGCCGCTTCGATGGGCGCCGTGCTGCTCGCCGGCGGCGCCGCCAACAAACGCTCGGCCCTGCCGCACGCCCGCGTCATGATTCACCAGCCGTCGGGCGGGGCCCAGGGCCAGTCGTCGGACATTGAAATCACGGCCCGCGAAATCCTGAAGCTCAAGAAAGAGCTGTATGACATTTTGGCCCAGCACACCGGCAAAACGTACCAGGAAATTCACGACAACTCGGACCGTGACTACTGGATGCGCGCCGACGAAGCCAAAGAGTACGGCCTCATCGACGAAGTGCTGGAGAAGAAAGCCAGCTAAATCCCTGCCCCCATTTTGGGCAACAAAAAAACCCCGGCCAACTCAGCCGGGGTTTTTTATTGGGGCCCAGAGGCCAAGGTAGAATGGTGGCTGGTGCTGAAGCAGCCGGGGCGGTTAGCGGGTAAGTCTGTTGGGAGAATGGGTGGCGCGCTAGGAATGCTGGCCGGGCCGGCTTTTAGGTACCAAGCCAGTAGCTGACAGCTATTGGTGGGCAACTTTTGTTCTTGTAGCATAGCAAGCAATTGTGTCAAAAACACTAGCTGCTTGGTAATGCGCTGGCCCTTTAGGGCCCCCAGGGGCGGGGGGCGCTCAATGGCCGCCGACGACGGCCAGCCGCAAGGCCAGCGGGGCCGGGGCCGGGCCGGGCGGCAGGGGCTGGGGCACCGGCGTAGTGGTAAAAATCCAGCCCACTCCCGAAACGGACGTGACGGTGGAAGCCATGAAAACCAATTGCAAATGGTTAGCCGACGGTAGCATGGGGTAGGAATAAAATAAGAAGGTGGCCACTACCCCGGGGGCTCCTGGGGTAGCGGGGCCCCGGGGGCCCGCATCCGAGAGAAGTTGTACAAATGTATAAGCCGTGAAGTGCTTAATATACAGGTAAAACTACCCGTTTTCGTGCCCGGTGCCGGGGGGGATGCCGGCCGGATAGCGGCGGACGGCGGCCAGTCCGGGGCCCTGTATATTGGTCCACCGGGGCACCAAACGCGCCCTGCCTGGCGTTGACGGCCGCGAGCCATGTACCTTTGTATCCGTTTTGCTGGAAAAACGGGCTCCCTATTACTCCCTACTGCACTATCTTTCTCCGTGGCTGAAATATCCTGTTCTTTTTGCAACCGCAGCAAGCGCGAAGTCGCTGTTATGATTTCGGGCATCAACGCCCACATCTGCGAAAAATGCGTGGGCCAGGCCCAAAACATCCTCGACGAGGAAGCCAAGGCCCAGGAGGCCGGTAAGCAGCCCAAATTCAACCTTATCAAGCCCCGCGCCATCAAGGAACACCTTGATCAGTACGTGATTGGCCAGGATGAGGCCAAGCGTGTCATGTCGGTGGCGGTGTACAACCACTACAAGCGCCTGATGCAAAAGCCACAGGAGGACGAGGTGCAGATTGAGAAGTCCAACATCATTATGGTGGGCGAAACCGGCACCGGCAAAACCTTCCTGGCGCGCATGTTGGCCAAGATTCTGCAAGTGCCCTTCTGCATTGCCGACGCCACGGTGCTGACGGAGGCCGGCTACGTGGGCGAGGACGTGGAAAGCATCCTCACCCGCCTGCTGCAAGCGGCCGACTACGACCTGGAAGCCGCCGAACGCGGCATCGTGTACATCGACGAAATCGACAAGATTGCCCGCAAGAGCGACAACCCCAGCATCACGCGCGACGTGAGCGGCGAGGGCGTGCAGCAGGCTTTGCTGAAGCTGCTGGAGGGCACGGCCATCAATGTGCCGCCGCAGGGCGGGCGCAAGCACCCCGAGCAAAAAATGATTTCGGTGAACACCGAGAACATCCTCTTCATTTGCGGCGGGGCCTTCTCGGGCATCGACCGCATCATCAAGAGCCGCTTGAACACCAAGCCGATGGGATTCGCCAAAACGAACCTGGAGGAGCGGATTGACACCCAGAACTTCCTGCGCTATGTATCGGCCCAGGACATGAAATCGTTCGGCCTCATCCCCGAGCTGATTGGCCGCCTGCCGGTGCTCACCTTCCTCAACCCGCTGGACAAGACCACACTGCGCCAAATCCTGACCGAGCCCAAGAATTCGCTCGTGAAGCAGTACAAGCGCCTGTTCGGCATGGAAAAAATTGACCTCGACTTCACCGAAGAGGCCTTGGAATACATCGTGGACAAAGCCGACGAGTACCGCCTGGGTGCCCGGGGCCTACGCTCCATCTGTGAGAGCATCATGACCGACGCCATGTTTGAAATGCCCGACGAAGTAGGCGCCAACGAGTTGGTTATCAACCTAGGCTACGCCCGCAGTAAGTTTGAGAAGTCGCCGCTGCGGCACATGCGGGCCGCCTAGGGCCCCCAGCGAGGTTTCGCACCGAGCCAAACGAGGGAGGGGAGTGGTACAGCAGCTAATACGCTCTGTGCCACTCCCCTCCTGCTGTTTAACCTAGTGCAGGATTTATGCTTTCAGGTATTTTACCATTAGCGCGGCGGTCTTTTTAGCGGCTTGCTGCTGGCCGAGCTTGGCGCGTATTTCGGCGTAGCCGGTTTGGATTTGGGCGCGGTAGTTCTCGTCGGTGAGGAGCTTTTTTAGCTCGTCGAGCAGGTTGCGGGCGGTAAAGTCGTTCTGGATCATCTCCTTCACCACGGCACGGCCAGCAATCAAGTTCACCAGCGAGATATATGGCACCTTGATGAGCATTTTGCCAATGGTATAGCTTAAAATGCTGGTGCGGTAGCACACGATTTGGGGCACGCCGAAAAGGGCAGTTTCGAGCGTGGCGGTGCCGCTGGTGACGAGCGCCGCCGTGGCGTGGCTCAGCAGGTCGAAGGTCTGGTCGAAGAGCAGGCGGATGCCGTTGCGCTCGAAGTGCTGGTAGTAGGTGCGGTCGAGGTTATCGACGCCAGCCACCACGAACTGGTAGTCCATGAACGGCGGCAGGATGGCGAGCATTACGTGCAGCATTTCCTCGATTTCCTGCTTGCGCGAGCCCGGCAGCACGGCGATGATGGGCCGGGCCTCGTCGAGCTGGTTGCGGGTGAAAAAGTCGGCGGTGGGCACGAACTCGGCCACCGCGTCGGCGGTGGGGTTGCCGGCGTAGTCAACGGGGTAGCTGAAACGCTTATAAAATTCTTCCTCGAAGGGCAGGATAACGAACATCTTATCGACGCGGGCCTTCACCTGCTCCACGCGGCCTTCGTTCCAGGCCCAGAGCTTGGGCGAGATATAGTAGAATACTTTGAGGCCCTGGGCCTTGGCAAACTTGGCCACCCGCAGGTTGAAGCCCGCGTAATCGACCAGAATGAGCACGTCGGGCTTATAAGCCAACAGGTCCTTTTCACACTCCTTGAGGTAGCCGCGGAACTTGAGCACGCTGGTGGCCGCCTCCAGAAAACCCATGATGGACAGGTCCTGGTAATGGTGCACCAGCTCGCCGCCAACGGCCTGCATTAGGTCACCGCCCCAGAAGCGGAACTCGGCAGCAGCGTCTTCCGTGCGCAGGGCCCGCATAAGGTCGGCGGCGTGGAAATCGCCCGACCGTTCGCCGGCAATGAGGTAGTATTTCATTTTTGAATTAAAAATTATGAATTAAAAATTAAAAATTGCTCCTGCCCTGCTCAGAATAAACAGGGCATTTTTAATTCATAATTTTTAATTTTTAACCAGCTTACCCGTAGTATTCCACGAAGTTGCGGGGCGTTTCGTAGAGCTTGACGCAGTGGAGCTGGGCGGGCGTGATGGCGGGCAGCTCGCGGGCCAAGATTTGCCAGAAGGCCACGGCCAGGTTTTCGGTGCTGGCCATTTGGCCGGCCAGGAAGGGCACATCAAGGTTGAGATTTTTGTGGTCCACCTGGTCGGTCACGTGTTCTTTGATGAGGTCGGACAAGGCCTTAAGGTCCACCACAAAACCGGTATCCGGGTCGGGCATGCCCTTCACCGTCACCACCAGGTCATAGTTGTGGCCGTGCCAATTGACGTTGGCGCAGGGCCCAAAAACCTCGCGGTTGCGCTCGTCGCTCCACTTGGGGTTGTGCAGCTTGTGGGCGGCGTTAAAATGCTCGTGACGGCTAACGTAAATCATGGGATGGGCGGGGGAAACGCGCCGGCCCGCCGCTTCCCGTATTTTAGGCGCAAATATACGCTGCCCGCCCCCCGGTGGGGCCCCGCGGGCGGGCGGGCCCTACCTTTGGGGCCCCATCTTTTCTCGCTTATGATAGTCGTCACTGGTGCGGCGGGCTTTATTGCCAGCGCCCTCGTTTCCCGCCTCAACGCGGCCAATTTCAACGACGTAGTGGTTGTTGACAATTTCTCGGTGGAAAAAAAGCTGCGCAACCTCGAAGGCAAAAAGCTGCGCGAGTACGTGGACCGCGAGGATTTTTTTGCGTGGCTCGACGAGCACCACGCGCAGGTAGAATTTGTGTTTCACCTGGGGGCCCGCACCGATACCGCGGAGATGGACCCCGCCGTGTTCGACCTGCTGAACCTGAACTATTCGAAGCAGATGTGGCTGGCTTGCTGCCAGTACCAGCTACCGCTGGTGTACGCCTCTTCGGCGGCCACCTACGGCGACGGGGCCCTGGGCTACTCCGATGCCGACGACGCGCTACTGCCCCTCTACCGCCCGCTGAACCCCTACGGCGAGTCTAAGAATGACTTCGACAACTGGGCCGTGGAGCAGTCGGAGAAGCCATATTTCTGGGCCGGGTTGAAGTTTTTCAACGTGTACGGGCCCAACGAGTACCACAAGGGCCGCATGGCGTCGGTTATCTTCCACGCCTTCCAGCAGATTCAGCAGAACGGTTCGATGACGCTCTTCAAATCGCACAACCCCGACTACGTGGACGGCGGCCAGATGCGCGATTTTGTGTATGTGAAGGATGTGGTGGAAGTGTGCTTCTTCCTGCTGAACCATCGCAAAGACTCGGGCCTGTACAACCTAGGCAGCGGCACGGCCCGCACGTTTATGGATCTGGCTATGAACACGTTCACAGCGCTGGGGACCCCGGTAGACATCCGCTTCCGCGACACGCCGGAGGACATCCGCGACAAGTACCAGTACTACACCCAGGCCGACATGCGCAAGCTGCACAGCATTGGCTACCCCAACGCCTTTGCTACCTTGGAGGAGGGCATCCGCGACTACGTGCAGCAGTATTTACTGCCCGACCGGTACTATTAGGCTGCCGCGATGGGGCCCCAGGTGCTGGCGTTTTGAACGGTGGCTGAACAAGAAAAAACCGCCGGCTCTCCAGCCGGCGGTTTTTTTACGGACCAATTGGTGCGCGCTAAGCCGCCAAGCGTTGGTCGGCAGCGGGGTACATGGGTAGTACGGGGGCCTCGGTGAAGGCCGGGGCGGCCGGGCGCGGGGCCGCGTCGTCGGCGTGGCGGCGCAGGGCGCGCATGAGCAGGTACTTGTATTTCTCAGCGTCGGCCAGGGCTTGCTCCAGTGCGCGCAGGGCGTCGGGATAGGCCACTACGGGTTGCAGGTCGCGGCGCGGGCGGCGGGCTTCAAATACGTGCGGGGCGAGGTATTCGGCGGGTGCTTTCATGGCGGGAGCGGACGGGTTTTGGCAGTGGTTTATGGTTGTCTAATTAACCAAAAACACCGGTTTTTCATTCCAATATAGGGGCCCCAAGATGAAATATTACTCGCTGTATATCAGCAGTATAAAAGTTATTTAAAAGCTATTTAAAAGCTCAGATACTGCCCGCGCCGTGCTACGGCATTTGCAGCACGATTTTGCCAAACTGCTGGCCGGCTTCCATGCGGCGCAGGGCGGCTTCGGCCTCAGCCAGGGGGAAAATTTCGTCCACCATGGGCACGATTTGCTTCTCCTCCACCAACGCCAATAGGTCGTCGAAATCCTGCATTGAGCCCATCGACGAGCCCAGGATGCTGAGTTGCTTCCAGAACACCTTGCCCGGAGGAATTTGCGGGATGTTGCCCAGCGTGCCGCCGTAGAACACGATGCGGCCACCGGGTGCAGCGGCGTCGAGTAGAGCCCCGAATGGGGCTCCGGCGGCGCTGTCGATGATGACGTCGAAGGGGCCCCCGGCCTGCTTCACCAGGTCCTTCACCCAGTTATCGGCGTTGTAGTTGATGCCGCCGCGCAGGCCCAGGGCAGGCAGGCGGGCCAGCTTCTCGTCGCTACCTGAGGTGCCCCACACTTCGCAGCCGCGCGCCACGCATAATTGCGCCGCCACAATGGCCACGCCCCCGCCAATGCCCGTGACGAGCACCCGCTCGCCGGGCTGGGCCTGCGCCCGGCTGAAGGCCGCCCGGTAGGCCGTGAGGCCCGCCAGCGGCAGCGCCGCGCCCTGGGCCGCGCTGAGGTGCGCAGGCAGCGGCCGCACGTACTCGGCCGCCGCCACGGTGTACTCGGCAAACGTGCCGGGGTCGGGCATGCCGCGCACCACAAAATCTTTGGCCTGGGCGCGCTGCTCGCTGCCCCAGCGCAGTCCCGGGTACACCACCACCGAGCGGCCCACGCCTGGGGCCCCCGCGGGCACGCCAGGGCCCCAGGCGGCCACCTCGCCGGCCCCGTCGGCCCCAAGGGTGCAGGGCAGCGCAATGCCCGCGTACTGGCCCTGCTGAATCCAAACGTCGCGGTGGTTGAGGGCCGCGGCGTGGAGTTTAACGAGGATTTCGCCGGGGCCGGGCGTGGGCGTGGGCACATCGCGCAGCACCACGGGCTGGTGCACGGCATCGAGTTGAATGGCTTGCATGGGAAGAGAAGAAGTGAGAAATGAAACCCTAGAAGCTGGCTGCTGCTACGAAGTTTAACGGCCGGCGTGCCGCAGGGGCCTCAATGGCCGCCGCTTACCAGGCGCGCTACGAAGAACGCGGCACCGGCTGCCGCGGCGCCGGTGGCGGCCATCTTCAGGGCCCCCAGCACCGGGGCCTGGCCGGTGAGGCGGCTCTTGAAATACCCGAACACCAGCAGGCACATCAGCGTGATGACGCCCGACCAGAGCAGCCCCGCCTGGGGCGTAGCGGTGAGAAAATATGCACTGAGCGGCACCAGGCCGCCCACGGCGTAGGCCCCGGCAATGGTGGCGGCGCTTTTAGGGGCCTGCTTGGGGTCGGGCTCCTCCAGGCCCAGCTCGTACTTCATCATGAACCGGACCCACTGCTGCGGATCGGCAGTTAGTTCCTTGACGGCCAGGGCTTGGGTGGCGGGGCTCAGGCCCATTTCGGCCAGTAGCTCCTGCACCTCGCGGCGCTCCACGTCGGGCACGGTGCGCACTTCTTCGTGCTCGCGGGCCACTTCGGCGGCGTAGTGGTCTACCTCGGTGCGGCCGGCCAGGTAGCCGCCAAGGCCCATGGCAATGGAACCGGCCACGATTTCGGCCAGCCCGGCCGTGATGATGAGCCCCGACGACTGCACTGCCCCGCTCAGGCCAGCGGCCAGGGCAAAGGGCACCGTCAGGCCGTCGGACAGGCCAATGACGATGTCCTGCAGCATGGCCGAGCTAGTCAGGTGGTGTTCGGTGTGTATAAAGGGTGGCATGGGACGTGGGCGAGCGGTAGAAAAAGGGGGCGGGCTAGAGCCCATGGGGGCCCAGCGGTGCTTTTACGGGGCAAGCGGCGCAGGTGGTTGCCGGGGCCAGGGCCCCCGCTGCGAGCCAGTGGCCCAGCTGCCGCATTGGAAAAAGCCAAAAATAAATTACCCCTGCCCAACTGCCTTTTGCACGATGTGGCACCTTCTTTGAACTCCTCAGCTTTAACCCGGGGAAATGGAGGCACCGCAGCTAAATAGTACCGGCCAAAAGTGGTTAAGTACAAACTAGACAGCTGCCTTGTAGCTTCTTAAAATTAAAACGATTTCAGTTTTATTAAAATAGCAACAATTAGATATCTACTATACCAAGTACAGGATTTAAGCAAATTTTAAGTTAGAACCTGCGCAGTCCGGCATCCGGCCCAAGTTGCATTTTATGTTTAAAATCAGTTATTTTATGATAAAATCAGTACAAATTCAATCCTTTGCCGCCCTTTTTGGCTCCGCTTTTTTACCCGCACGGAGCCTAGGCAAACTTATCCCTTCAAAATAGTGCTAATCCTGGATAGGAGAGCACTACTTACCCTTCTGAGCACTGCGAAATCTACCCTTTTGCAGTATCCCACCGCTATGAAAATATTGACCCCCAAGCCGTGGCTTACGGCAGTAGTGAAGCGTGGCCTCGGCGCAGTTTTCGGGGCCCTGGGCGGGGGCACTGGGGGCAGCGCGCTTCTTTGTTTTGGCCTGTTTTGGCTGGCAGTGGGGGCCCAGGCGCAACCGGCCACGGCCCCGGTGGGCACCCCGGGCCTGACGGCGGACTACTACCGCGGCTACTTCTACGACGTGCTGGGGTTTTTCACGGCTAATGCCCCCGTCGTCAGCAACCGGCCGGTGGAGCAATTGAACTTTGCGGAGGCCGAAACCGACAACTTTGGCGTGGGGCCGGTGGCCACGTACTACGGCGGGGCAGGCAACCCCGACGAGTTCAGCGGGCGCTTCCGGGGGCAGCTATACGTGACGGCGGCGGGGCCCCATACGTTTTACCTGGGCTCGGACGATGCGGCCTACCTCTTCCTCGACGGCAACCCGCAGCCGGTGGCGACGAACCAGGGCGATACGTTCCCGTTCCGCGAAACGACGGGCACCCGCACCCTGGCGGCTGGCCTGCACACCGTGCGGGTGCTGTACGGCGAACACGGCGGCAGCCAGGGCCTGGTGCTGCAATACGCCGGGCCCAACATGCCCAAGCAACTGGTGCCCAACGGCGTGCTATACGCCCAGCCCACGGGGCCCCTGCGGCCAGTACTCACGCGGTTTGAGGCGGTGGCCAACAACCTGCGGGTAGACCTGAGCTGGGCCACCGAGGCCGAGGAAAACAGCACGGCCTTCGTGGTGCAGAAATCGACGGACGGCGTAGTATTTACGGAGCTGCTGCGCCAGCCCGGCGCGGCGCCGGGGCCCCATAGCTACGCAGCGGTGGACGTGCAGCCGGCCATCGGCCTGAATTTTTACCGCCTCCAGCAGCTGCGCAGCGACCGGCCGCCGGTGTACTCGCCCATCAAGGCGGTGGAAATTGTGCCCGTGCCCTACGTGGTGAGCGTGTACCCGGTGCCCAACAACGGCAACTTTTTCATCAAGGTGCAGCCCGCCAACATCGAGTCGGGCATGTTGGAATTGACGGACATCAGCGGCCGCCGCATGTACCGGCAGCGCATTGAGCTGCGCAACGGCGCGGCCCAGCAAGTGCGGCCCAACTTGGCCACCGGCATGTACATCCTCTACTTCACCACCGAGGCCGGCACGCTGGTGCAGAAGATGCTGCTGGGCGGCTAAGGCGGCTTTATCGGCTAGGCATCAGGTAAAGCCGCGTTTTCAGCCTCAGCGGGGCGGCCCGTCGGTAGCGCTACCCAAGAAGTTTGTATTCAAAAGCCCCGGCGGGGCGACCCAAAGCCAGTGCGGCTGGTTGGGTCGCCCCGCCGGGGCTTATCCTTCAAGTGCCACGCCTTGCTAACGGCAGGCCGCCCCGCTGGGGCTACCGTGTTACTCGGTCGGGCGCAGGCCCACCAGGGCCAGCGGGCCGGCCACCAGGGCCCCCAGCAGCAGGCCGCCGAGGTGGGCGGCGTTGTCGATATTGCCCGACAGGCCGGCCACCAAGTTGCTGAGCACCAGGTACAGCACCAGCCCCAGCATGGCGCGGCGGTCGAATTTATCCAGCACCAGCTTTTTGCTGAGCAGCAGGGTCAGCAGCAGCCCGTAGAGCCCGAAAATGGCCCCGCTGGCCCCCACCGAGTTGATGCCGTTGCGGTGGTACCAGAGCGTGGCCAGGCTGCCCGCTACCCCGCTGGCCAGGTACACGGCCAGCAGGCGGGCCGCCCCCACCCGGGCTTCCAGCAGCACGCCCAGCAGCCACAGGCTGAGGGCGTTGAGCAGCAGGTGGGCCACGCCGCTGTGCACAAATACGCTGGTGAGCAGCCGCCAGGGCTCGCCGGGCAGCGTGCGGCTGCTCACGTTGGAGCCCCAGCGGGCCAGCTCGTGGCCGGTGGGGTCGGTGGCCGACACGCCGCTGGCCGTCATGGCCGCCCACACCAGCAGGTTGAGGGCCAGCAGCAGCGGCGTGGCCCAGAAGCGGCGCGAGGGCAGCAGCCCCCGCAGCGTGGGGCCCCAGCCGGTGGGGGCCGGCGGCGCGGCCGGGGCCCCGGCGGGCGCGGCGGGGGCCGGCACCAGGGCCCGGCGCTGCAGCTCGGCCACGGCGGCGGCACCCACGGCGGGCGGGTAGCGGGCAGCATTTTGGGCCAGGTAAAACAGCTCGGCATCGGGCCGCTCGGCGAAGTGGGCCAGGGCGCGGGCGGTGCCGGCGTCGGGCGCGGCGGGGGCGTCTTCCATGGGGCCCGCGGCTACATTCCCCTGAGCACCACGCGCTTGTAGGGCTGCCCCGACACCGGCGACACCGGCACGAGGCCTCCCATGGCATCCTGCACGTCCAGGGTGCGGTTCACGATTTCCTTGTCGGAGCGGAAGCGGTCTTCGGGCAGCAGGGCGGGCAGGTCGGTGAGGATGTGCTGCTGGCCGCTGGCGGCGTCGTTCATGCGCTGGAGCTGGGCTTTCAGCGTGGGGCCGAAGCGGTAGCCGTACATAGTGGCACGGTTCCAGGACTGCCAGGCTTCGCGCACCAGCCGGGCCTGCTCGGCAAATTCGGGGCCCGTCTTGCCGGTTTCGGCCAGGCCGGTGAGGTACTCGGTCTGGGTTTCGGCGGTCCAGAAGCGCTTGGCCAGCTCGCGGAACTGGCGCATCTGCTGGGCATCGGTCTGCTCGGCGGCGGGCACCGGGCGCAGCTGCTGGGCAATGGTGCGGGCCACGGCCCCGTCGTAGTTGGGGATGGCGTGGGTGGGAGCTTCCTCCAGCTTGGGCGGGGGCAGGCGGCGCTTGGCTTCGAGGCGGGCCCGGGCGGCGTCGGCCTCGGCGTCGCTGTTTTGCTTGAGCCAGTAGGTACCGCCGCCCAGCACCAGCAGCCCCAGGCCGAGGGCCACAGGCTTGAGCCAAGTGCGCGGCGCGGCGGCATCCGCTACAGGGACGGTGTACTCCGCAAGGGGCGCGGGGGCCCCGGGCAGCGCCACGCCGCGGCGGCGCAGCTCCTGGGCGGCCCCGGCCACCAGCTCGGGCGCGTATTGGGCGGGATTCTCAACGAAAAACAGCAGTTCGGCGTCGGTCTTTTGCGAATAGAAATCGGAAGCAGCAGCGGCCACGGAAATAGGGATAAGGGGATGCGGGGGAATAGAAACGGGCGCTGCCGCGCCGGCCGCCGGGGGCCCCGGCGCGGCAACGCTGCCCCAAGTTCGCGCGCCGCGCCCAAACCGCGGCCGCGCGCCGCCGTAAACCTTCGCACGAAGCCGCCGGACGCGCGGCTTTTATGCCTCACTTTTCCTTTCCCTGCCATGCCCGCTCCTGAGCAAAACCCCACCGACCCCCGCCCCGACACCGCCACCACCGGGGGCCCCGCCACCAACCAAGGCGTTGACAAAGACCAGAACGCCAGCGGCAACCCCGAGGCCGGTACCGCCGACGACGGCGCCATCCCCAACAGCACCCAGGAAAACATGGGCGACGGTGCCGGCATCCGCGGCGACTACGGCGACGCCAGCCAAACCAACGGCCTCGAAGGGGGCCCCGACCAGCCCAAAACCGACACCGAGCTGACCGGCTCCTGAGGCTAGGGCCCGCGGGGCGTCGTAATTTGCATCCTTTCCACTTTTCCCGCCGGAATGCTTGTAGTGCTGCGACGCCCCGTTTTGCTGGTTTTTTTGCTGCTGTTGGGCGGGCTGGGGGCCCGGGCCCAGGGCCCCACCGACTCGCTGGCCGCCCCGCCGCCCAAGCGCGAGCTGCGCGGCTTCTGGATTGCCAGTGTTGAAAACATCGACTGGCCCACTGCCCGTGGCGAGTCGCCGGTGCAGTACCGGGCCGAGTACCGCCGCCTGCTCGACGCCGGCCAACGGGCAGGCCTGAATGCCGTTTTCGTGCAAATCCGGCCCGCGTCCGACGCCCTCTATAAATCGGAGCTGGAACCCTGGAGCAAGTGGCTCACCGGCCAGCAGGGCCGGGGCCCCGTCGGCGACGCCGACCCCCTCCCCTACCTCATCAGCGAGGCCCACAAGCGCGGCATGGAATTCCACGCTTGGTTCAACCCCTACCGCGCCAGCCTCGATACCGTGACGCGCCGCCTGGGGGCCCTGCACCCATACCGCACCCATCCTGAGTGGTTTATCTGGTACGGCAAAACGCTGCTTTACAACCCCGGCCTGCCCGCGGTGCGCGCCCACATCACCCGCGTGATTATGGACGTGGTGCGGCGCTACGACATCGACGCGGTGCACTTCGACGATTACTTCTACCCCTACCAGGAGCCGAAGCTGGTGTTTCACGACGAGGCCACGTTTGCCCAGCGGCCCGAGCAGGACATTGCCCGGCTCGACGACTGGCGGCGCAACAACGTCAATATCCTAATCCGGGACTTGCACGACAGCATCCGCACGGCCAAGCGGTGGGTGAAGTTCGGCATCTCGCCCTTCGGCGTGTGGATGAACAAATCGGCTGACCCCAACGGCTCCGACACCCGCGCCGGCCAGCCCAGCTACTCGGCCCTGTACGCCGACACGCGCCTGTGGCTGCAAAAAGGCTGGATCGACTACGTGGTGCCGCAGCTGTACTGGAGCACCAATTTCCGGCTTGTGCCCTACGCAACCATGCTCGATTGGTGGACGCGCAACCGCTACGGCCGCCACCTCTACATCGGCCACGGCACCTACCGGATGCTCGAAAGCACCCGCTCCGACACCACCTGGCGCAACCCGCGCGAGCTGCCCCGGCAAGTGCGCCTCAACCGCAGCTACGCCGGCGAAGCCAGCGGCAGCGTGTTTTTCTCGGCCAAATCCTTGCGTGAAAACCCGCTCCACACCACCGATTCGCTGCGCCTGGACCTGTTTAGGGCCCCCGCCCTGGTGCCCACCATGCCGTGGATGGACGCCGTGCCGCCGCGCCCCGTGGCGGGCTTCGCCCTCACGCGGGCCGGCCGCGTGGCCACGCTGAGCTGGCAGCCAGGGCCCCCGGCGACCGACGGCGACGTGGCCGCCTACTACGTGCTCTACCGCTTCGGGCCCGGCGAATACCCCACCCCCGACGACCCGCGCTACATCATCGGCCTGCCCCGCGCCACCCCCGGCCGCGGCACCACGTTCATCGACACCACGGCCCAAGAGGGCCTCTCCTACGCTTACTACCTCACCGCCGTCGACCGCCTCCACAACGAGAGCCGCCCCGTGAACCTGCGCACCAACGGCGCACTGCCTACCGAAATCGTAATGGCCGCGATGCCCGGCCTGGCCGCCGCGCCCGCCCCGGCCGTGGTGCCCGCGCCCGCCGCCGCGCCGGGCACCTCCACCCTCACGTTCCCCAAGCTGGGGGCCCTGGGCCAGCCCACCGAGCCCGACAACGCTACCAAGTTCAAAGTCAAAACGAAAACCAAGAAGCGCGGCTTCTTCGGCCGCCTTTTTGGCGGGGGTGATTGAGAGTAGCGGGCTCGCAGCCTCCACGCCTGCTAATGCAAAAGGCCCTTCTCCGCGCGGAGAAGGGCCTTTTGCTTGGCTGGGGGCCCTGGCGGGCTACAGCGCCTTGATGCTGAAACTCACCGTCACATCAGTAGTAGAAGTGCGGTTGATGGCCGTCACTTGCAGGGCTTCGTACTGGTCGAGGCCGCGCAGTTTTACCAGGATGACGTCGCCGACCACGATGTTGTCGAGGGTGGCAACTTGGGCCGTGGTGGCGGCGGCGGTGTAGGCTTGGCGCACGCTGGTGAGCGTGGCCGCCGTGTATACGGCAGTGGTGGAGCGCACAAAGCGAGTCGTGTTCAGGGCCCTAAGCTGCACCGCGTTGCTGGCCGTGCTGCTGATGGTGAGGTCCTTCGTGGTGACGGCCGAAGCGGCGGCGACGGGCGCGAACGTGGTCAGGTCGTAGGCGGCCAGGTCGCCGCCGGTGGTGCCGGCGTAGGCCAGCGCGCCGGTGCGCACGGTGCTGCTAAAGGCCGTGGGGGCCCCCACGGCCACGCCGGTGGCCGGCGTAGCCGAGGTGCGGCGCGCGGGGGCCCTAACGGTAGCTTCGAAACGGAACGTAACTATTTGGCCGGCGCTGCCGGCGGGCAGGGGCTCGTCCACGTTCAGGGTGGTGGCGGCGCCGGTGGCGGTGAGCTTGCGGCGGTCAATGCGGCGCTCGGCGGCGGTGCCCACCTTGGCGTACACGTTCAGGCTGTCCAGGTCTTTGTACAAAATGCCGGTGGCGGTGCTGGCCGAGGCCGTGGTGATGCCGCCCGCGTTCAGCGTCAGGTTGTAGCGCACCACGTCGCCGGGGGCGTTGCCGGTGGAGGCGGTGCCGAGCGTCACGTTGGTGGGGCCCGAGTTGACGGCCACGGTGGGCGTGGCTTCGGCCAGGCGGAAGTTGAAGCTGGCGTACTTGGTTTGGCCGTTTTGGGCGTCCACGCGGGCATCTACGCGCACGTTGGCCTTGTTGGCGCCGGCGGGCACCACGTAGTTCACCACCAGCGTATCGGCGTTTTTGCGCTTCGAGAAGGCCGGGGCGTAGGCGATGGTTTGCACGATGGTGGAGTCGCGGCTGGGCTCGATTTTTTGCAGAATCACAACCTGCTTCAGCGGCGAGGTTTGCTGGGCAAACTGCACTTCAATCGGCACCACTTCGCCGGTGGTCAGCTTGAGGTTGGTGCCCGTGCCGGAGCCTACTTGGGGCGTGACCACCACGCTGCGCAGCGTAGGAATTTGGCCGCCCACCTCGGTAAAATAGGTGTCGATGTCTTTTTTGCAGCCACTGGCCAAGCCGGCCAGGGCCAGCGCCGCGCCCAGCAATTGGAGAGAAGTGATTTTCATGGGAAGGAAAAGCTAAGTCCGTGGGGGCCCTATTTGGAGTCGAACCACATCGGGCGGGTGATGTAGTCGGCGTCGTTGCCGCCAATGCGGGCAATTTCGGCGGGGTTGTAGAGCACCTCGGTGGCGCCCGGCAGCAGGCGGCGCGGGTAGCGCAGGGTGGGGTCGGTTTTGCTGGCCAGCACGGAGTTGGCGTTCACGGGGTACACGAAGTTGACGTAGATGCTCGGGTCAAAATCGAGCCGGCGCAGGTCCGACCACGAGTCCGGGTTCAGGAACATGGCGATGTACTTCTGCTCCATGATGGGGCGCAGCGTGGTGAGGTCGGCCTCCGTTTGGGGCACGGCGGCGCTGGCCAGGTAGGCCGCAATTTGGGCCTCGGTAATGGCCAGCAGCGTGACGGCGGGCGGCGAGAACGTGCCCCCGGCGCCGATTTTGCGCATGTGGGCCGCAATGCCTTCTTTAAGCGCTTTTAGGGCCCTGGCTTTGTTGCCGGCCCGGAAGGCGGCTTCTGCCTCGATGAACTTCAGCTCGTGGTAGGTAATCACCTCGAAGTAGCCGGCGAGGTCGCGGGCGTACCAGCCGCCATAAAAGTCGGTGACGACGGGCGTGACGCCCGGCGTGAGGTTGGCGGTGGTACTGGTGCCCACGCCGGGGTTGGCGCCCACGCTGGTGGTGGGGGCCATCACGCCGAAGCGCGGATCCGTGACGCCCGGGAACGTGGTGCCGTTGAGGTACTTGATGAAGTTGGTGGAGAACGTGGCGGTGCCGAAGTTGGCCCGCGTGACGCCGAAAATGTTGGTCGTGCCCACAATCGGCGACACGGGCGTTTGGTACTGGAGCTGCGCGTCGTCGGCCGACGACTGGAAGGCTTTGTCGCACAGGGCCAGCACGGCGGCCGGGTCGTAGCTCGATTTCTTGGTGAGGTGCTGGGCCTGGCGCGCCTTGAGGGCGTAGGCCAAGCGCACCCACTTGGTGGTGTTGCCCTTATACAGGATGTCGCCGCTCTCGCTGGGCGAGGTGGCGTACAGCGGCCGGAAGTTCTGGCCGGCGTCCTTGCTCATCTGCACAATGCCGTCGTCGAGCAGCGTGTTGATGTTGGTGTACAGGTCCTGCTGGGGGTCGTAGCGGGGCGTGTAGTTGGCCCCGCCCTGGTAGGCCTCGCTGAAGGGCACGTCGCCGAGCATGTCGGTGGCGTGGGCCAGAATCAGGGCCTGCATGATTTCGCCGGCCCCCACGTAGTAGGGCGAGCCCTCGGCCACGGCCGCCGCCTGCATCCCGGGGATGTTGCCGCCCGACTGGAAATAGGAGTAGTTGAACGTGTTGGTGCTCTGGGCGTTGGTCAGGAAATAGCCGTCGATGGCCAGCCCGGCCGCCCGGCCCACCACGTACTGCGTGATGTAGGGCGTGCGCAGGGCCGTGAACATCTGCGTTTGGATGCCGTTGGAAATGATGCCCGGCAGGATGAAGTTCGGCGTTGAGGTGGTGGGGTTGTTGGGGTTGGTGTTCACGTCGAGGTACTTCTCGCACCCGCCCAGGGCCCCCGCGCCCAGCAGCAAGCCCAGCCCAAATAGGTAGTTTTTCATCGTCGATAGCTAAAGGAAAGGTTCGCTTAGAAAGTCACGCGCACGGCCATGTCCACGCCGCGGGTGGCGGGCACGTTGCCGTAGTCGATGCCGCCCGAGCCGCCGCCGCGCACGCCGGCGCCCGAGGACGCCGTTTCGGGGTCGGCGCCGCTGTACTTGGTGAACAGCAGCAGGTTGCGGCCGGTCACGCTCAGGTCCACCCCTTTCAGGAACGACGAGGCGCCGCCCAGCCAGCGCACCGGCAGGCCGTAGCTCAGGGCCACGTAGCGCAGGCGGGCCCACGAGCCGTCCTCCACGAAGGCGGTGCCGGCGCGGGCCAGCACGTTCTGGTAGTAGCTCTGGGTCAGCTCGGTGGGCCGGGCGTTGGGGGCGTAGGTCACGGTGCCGTCGGGGTTGGTGGTCGACGTTACGCCGCTGAACACGACTTGCTTGTAGCGGTCGGCGGTGCGCACCGAGGTGCCCACGCCGGTCTGGTACCAGTCGTTGCCGTTCACCACCACGCCGCCCACGCGGAAGTCGAGCAGGCTGGTCAGGCTCAAGCCCTTGTAGGTGAAGGTGTTGGTGAGCTGCGTGGTGAAGCGCGGGGCCCGGTTGCCGGCGTAAATGAAGGCCGTGCTCACCGACGGCAGGCCGGTGGCGCCGATGATCATCTGGCCGTAGTATTGGCTGTTGGGGTCGGTCACGCGCACAAAGTCGGTGGCGGCCAGGCCCGAAATGGCCTTGCCCGGGAAGGCGCCGCCCTCGTGCACGTCGGTGATGAACGTGTCGGACTGGTACACCACGGTGAGCGGCGTGGGCAGCGATTCCACGTTGTTGGTGTTGTGGTAGAAGTTGGCAATCACGTCCCAGTTGAAGCCGTTCGCGTTGCGGATGGGCGAGCCGGTGAGGCTGATTTCCACCCCTTTGTTCGTCACAATGCCGCCGTTGATGTACTGCAAAATGAAGCCCGACGCCTGGCTCACGCGCGGGGCAATGAGTTGGTCGCGGGTGCGCGAGTAGTAATAGTTCAGGTCCAGGCCCAGGCGGTTTTTCAGGAACTGCACGTTGGCGCCCACCTCGTAGGTGCGGGTGCGCTCGGGCTTCAGGTTGGGGTTCGAGCCGAAGAAGTCGTTGCGGAAGCCGCCGCCGATGTAGGTGTTCTGCGTCAGGGCCGAGAGCACGCGGTAGGGCCCCGTGTCTTTGCCCACCTCGGCCACCGAGGCGCGGATCTTGCCGTAGTTCAGGATGTTGTTCTGCTCCAGGCCCAGCAGCTTGGTGAACTCGTAGCCCAGGCCGGCCGAGCCGTAGAGGAAGCCCTTGCCGTAAATCTTGCTCTCATCGGGCCGCGGCAGCGTGGAGGACTTGTCGTAGCGGACCTGAAATTCGAGGAACAGCTGGTCGTAAATCGTGGTGCTCAGGCGGGCGAAGGTGCCGATGAGGTGGCGCGTGGCGTCGCGCTGCAGGGCCCCCCGGTTCACGGTGTTGTTGAGGCCAATGAAGCCGGGGTTCTGGAAAATCAGGCCAATGTAGTCCACCGCCTGGTCCTTGTTTTCCTCAATCGTGTTGCCCACCACCAGCGAGGTGCCCAGGTGCGACCCAAAATCGTGGCTGAGGGTGGCCAGCGTGGTGGCCGTAATTAGCCGGAACTGGTCCACAGTTTTGGCAATGCCACCGTTTTGGTTGCCCACCTGCGAGGTGCCCACCGCCCGCACCGAAGTGCTGGTGGTGGTGTAGAAGTCGGACCCGAGGTTGTGGCTCAGCGTGAGCCACTTGGTGGGCGAAAAGGTGAGCTGCGCGTTGCCGATGAAGCGGTTGGTGCCCTCGGTCTGCGGGTTTTTCTCGGTGGACCAGTACGGGTTGTCGGCGTCGGCGTCGGTGCCGTTGCCCACGGCCAGCAGGCGGCGGCGGCTGCCGTCGGGGTTGAGGTAGTTGCGGGCGTCGTCGTTGCGCGGCCAGTTCAGCACGCTCAGCAAAAAGCCGCCCGACGAGCCGAACAGCCCGGGGCCCTGCAAGGGCCGCGCGCTGGCCGTGCCCAGGTACTGGGCCGAGCCGGTCACGCTCAGCTTGGGCGAAATGGTGGCCGAGCCCGAGAGGCGCACCGTGGTTTTGTCGTAGGAGCTGTTGGGCACCACGCCGTTCTGGTGCAGGTTGGAAGCCGAGGCGAAGAACGACGACTTGTCCGAGCCGGCCGACAGGGTGAGGAAGTTCTGGAGGGTGGTGCTCTTCTGGAAGAAGTTGCCCACGTTGTCGTACACCGGCTGGCCGGCGGCAAAGGGGGCCCCCCACGACTGCCGGCTGGTGCCATCGAAAATGCCGTTCGAGCCCTGCCCGTACTGGCCCTGCACGCTGGGCAGGCGGCTTACCTGGTCCACCGATACCTGGCTGCGGTAGTTGAGCGTGGTGCGGCCGGCCGAGCCTTTTTTGGTCGTAATCACCACCGCGCCGTTGGCCGCGCGCAGGCCGTAGAGGGCGGCCGCGGCGGGGCCCTTCAGCACGGTCATGCTGGCAATGTCCTCGGGGTTGAGGTCGCCGGCGCGGTTCGATGCCCCCACCGAGCGGCCCAGCAGGCCGTTGAAAGCCGAGCCGCCGCCGGGCGCCGTGCTCTCCTGGAACGAGCTGTTGTCCATGATCATGCCGTCAATCACGAACAGCGGTTGGTTATCGCCGTCGAGCGAGGTGCCGCCGCGGATGACGATGGCCGCGCCCTCGCCCGGGGCCCCACCCGAGGAGGTGATGTTCACGCCCGCCACCTTGCCTTGCAGGGCGTTCACCACGTTGGTCTGGCGCGAGTCGATGAGGTCTTTGCCCTGCACTTCCTGCACGGCCGTGACGAGCGTGCGCCGGTCCTGCTTGATGTTGTAGGCCGTTACCACCACTTCGTCGAGGCCGCTGGCGTCGGCGGCCAGGGCTACGTCGAGGTTGTCGGTAGTGGCCGGACGCTCCACCGATTTGTAGCCCACGAAGCTGAATACTAGCGTGGCGCCCTCGGGCACGTTGGCCAGCGAGTAGCGGCCGTCGGCGTTGGTGGCGGTGCCCTGGTTGGTGCCCTTCACCAGCACGTTCACGCCGGGAATGGCCAGCCGATCGACGCTGCCCACCACGGTGCCCGTGACGGTGCGGCCGGCGGGGGCCGTGGTTTGGGCCCGGGCCCCGGGGGCCAGCGCGGCCTCCGCCGCCAGTAGGAATCCCGCTAAGTAAAGTCTCTTCATAGCAGTAGCTTGGGGGTTGGAAATGAAAGGATAGAGGCAAAAAATAGGACCCCGACGCGGGACTGCGCCGCGCCGCGGGGCCAATCGGGGCTGCTGCGCCGGGAAAGAGCTGCACGCAGGGCCCCGGCGCAAATGTTTTTGTTCACACTGAAAACGCTAAGATTGCAAAACATTTGGATAATGTACTTTTAGTGAATTGAAATTATCCAAAATTTCTGCCATCTCTATTAGAAGTAATTCAACTTTTGATGGTGGTTCTTTTGAAATCTGGGTGCTTCGCGCAGCCATAAAGAACCCTGCCAACGGTCGTGCAACGCGCAGCGAAGCATCTTTGCCGCGGCAGTAAACATGATTAGTACCGCGGGAAAAGTGCTTCGCTGCGCACTGCGTGACGGCCTGAATGACCTCTGAACGCGCCACCCCGCCCCCACCCCTTCCCCCGCCTACCCCCGCCCGCTTCCCCGTTTCTTATGCGCGCCACCACCCAAGCCGCCCTTGATACCACCGGGGCCCTGCCCCTGGCCGAAGCCTCGCAGCCCGGCCGCCTCATCAGCCTCGACGTGTTCCGCGGCCTCACCGTGATGGCCATGACGCTGGTGAACAACCCCGGCGACTGGGGCCACATCTACCCGCCGCTGGAGCACGCCGAGTGGAACGGCTGCACACCCACGGACCTCATTTTCCCGTTTTTCCTGTTCATCGTGGGCGTGAGCCTGGTGTATGCCCTCGACGGGGCCAAGCGCCGCGGCGACGCCCGGGGGCCCCTGGTGGCGCGGGTGGCGCGGCGGGCGGCGCTGCTCTTTGGGCTGGGCGTGCTCACGTCGCTCTACCCGCACTTCAATTTTTCAGAGGTGCGCATCCTGGGCGTGCTGCAGCGCACGGGGCTGGTATTTTTTGGGTGCAGCGTGCTATTTCTAACCACCAACTGGCGCACCCAGCTGGCCATATTGGGGGCCCTGCTGGTGGGCTACGCGGTGCTGCTGCAAGTGGTGCCGGTGCCCGGCGTGGGCCCCGCCAGCCTGGCGCCCGAAGCCAACCTGGGCGCCTGGCTCGACCGGCTCGTCATCACCATCCCCCACCTCTGGAAGTCGTCGCGCACCTGGGACCCCGAGGGCCTGCTGGGCACGCTGCCCGCCCTGGGCACGGGCCTGCTGGGGGCCCTGGCCGGCCAGTGGCTGCGCCGCCCAAGCCCCGAGCCGGCCGCTAAAGTGGCCTGGCTGTTTGTAGCGGCGGGCGCGGCCATCGTGCTGGGCCTCGTCTGGAACGGCTGGTTTCCCATCAACAAAGCGCTGTGGACCAGCTCCTACGTGCTCTACGCCGGCGGCCTGGCCCTGGCCACGCTGGCGGCCCTGTACTGGCTGTGCGACGTGCAGGGCTACCGCCGCTTCGCCGGCCCAGCCCTGGACTACGGCGTGAACGCCATCACGGTATTTTTCCTGTCGGCCATCCTCTCGCGCACGTTCGAGCTGTTTCAGCTACCGGGGCCCCAGGGCAACGCGCTGGGCTTCAGCGACTGGCTGTACCGCTGGGGCATCGCGCCGCTGTTCCAGGATCCGCGCAACGCCTCGCTCGCCGGGGCCCTCACGCTAGTGGTTATCTGGTGGGGCATCCTGCATTTGATGCGCAAAAAGGGCGTCATTGTGAAGGTATAGGGCCCTGGCGTGGCGGGGCAATGCCGGATGGAATCGTTATTTGCGTCCTCCCCTACTTTCCCTCGCACATGCGCAAATTTTTGTTGCTACTTGGCGCCCTGGGCTTTGCCAGCCCGGTGGCCCAGGCACAGGCCCAAACCACGGCCAAGGCCACGCCTGCGGCCGCCCAGGCACCGCTGCCGGCGGCGCAGCACGCGGCCGCCCTCGATTTGCTGATAGCCATGCAAATGAAGCAGCAGCTGGCCAGCCAGACAGAGATGATACTCAAGTCGCAGGAAGCGGCGCAGGCCCAGCTAGTGGCCCAATCGCAGGAGCCACAAACGCCGGAGCGCAAGGCCCAACGGGCGGAACTGCAAACCAAAATGCGCGAGTTTTACAAGAAATCCATGAGCTGGGACGCGGTAAAAGAAGACCTGATCCAAGCCTACGGCCACACGTTTACCACCAAAGAACTGCGCGAGCTCACCGCCTTTTACCGCTCTAGCCTAGGCCAGCTGCTGCTGCGCAAGCAACCCGAAGCGGCCCGCTTGGTGGCCGCCGCCACCCAACGCCGGGTGCAGGTATTGATGCCCGAGATGCAACGCATGATGCAGGCCCTGCGCAAATAGCGCAGCGCCCAAGGGGTCACGCCCAAAAAGCTGGGCCAATGGCTTTATCTTCACTAACTCACTTCAGCTTGAAAATCCTCATCATCGGTGGCGGCAACATGGGCCTGACCTACGCCCGCAGCTTCGTGCGCGCCCACATAACTTCGCGGCTCGATTTGCGGCTACTGGCCCGTTCGCCCGAGCGCGTGGGGGCCCTGGCGGCCCACGAAATCGGCACGGTGTGGGGCACGCCCGAGGAGTGCGTGCCCGGCGCCAGCATCATCATCTTGGCCGTGAAGCCGCAGGACTCGGGGGCCCTGTTTGCGCGGCTGGCGGGGCTGGTGCAGCCCGAGCAGGTGGTGCTCAGCATTATGGCGGGCGTCACGGTGGCCACGCTGCGGCAGGCGCTGGGCACGCCCAAAATCATCCGGGCCATGCCCAACTTGCCCGCCCAAATCGGGATGGGCATGACGGCCTTCACCAGCACCGACGAGGTGAGCCGCGCCGAGCTGGTGCAGGTGCAAAACCTGCTATCTACCACCGGCAAAACCATTTACGTGGAGAACGAGGCCGCCATCGACGCCAGCACGGCCATTTCGGGCAGCGGCCCGGCCTACGTGTACTACTGCATGGACGCCCTGATGGCGGCGGCCGCCCAAATGGGCTTCGCCCCCGCCGAAGCCGAGCTGCTGGTAAGCCAAACCTTCCGCGGGGCCGTGGAGCTGTACTCACAAGCCGGCCTGAGCTGCGCCGACTGGATTGCGAAAGTCTCTTCCAAGGGCGGCACCACCGAGGCCGCCATGCGCGCCTTCGGCACGGGCCAGGTGCGCGAGGGCCTGATGGCCGGCGCCGGCGCGGCGCGGGACAGGGCCGAGGAGCTGGGCCGGTAGCCTGTACCGCCAAGCTGTGCTTGGCCTTGCCCCAGGGCCCCAGGCACGGCCGCTTCGCCCTCTTTTTTGAGAAGAACCAACGTGCGTTTTGGGCCCCTGGGGCAAGGCCAAGCACAGCTTGGCGGTACAGCTCTACGGTTCGCGCCGGTAGCTGTAAGGCCACTGCTGCCACTCCTGGGCCAAGCCGGCTTTGACCGGGTTGTTGAGCGTGTAGGCAATGATAGCCGTTAGCTCATGCGCATCGCGGACGCGGTGGTCATAGCTCTCACGCTGCCAGACCGGGCCAGTGGTACCGCGCAGCTGGTTGAGCTGCCGAGCAGTATGGCTTTTTAGCCGTTGCAAGGTGCGGGCCAGGGGCGCAATAGTTTCCAGCGGTAGATGCACCACCAGATGCACATGGTTCGGCATCAAACAGTAGGCCAGTAGCTCGTAGCCCGGGCCATCCAGAAAATGCAAGGAAGCCTGCACGATGGCTGCTTCGGCGGGGCAGTTCAGGTAGCAGGGGCCCTGGGTGGCACAATCAAGTGCGGCATCAAAAGCCCCAAAAAAGCGCTTGCCAGCATCGGGCACGCTGGGCTCTTGCCTGCGCAAGGCACGCTCCTCCAACAGCCGCGCGACCGTTTCGCGGGGCAACGAGCCCGCAAGACGGAACGTGACGAAATACGACGCACCCGGACCGAGCTGGTGCGGCAAACGGCGTTGGTAATGCGTCAGATTCATGCGTTCAATGTGCTGTACCGCCAAGCTGCGCTTGGCCTTGCCCCAGGGCCCCCAGCGAATAGCTTTATTAAAAACTGATGCTTGCGCTGGGGGCCCTGGGGCAAGGCCAAGCGCAGCTTGGCGGTACAGCCTCTACGGCAGCTCGTAGCCCGCGAAGTCTTGGCGGAGCTGGGTTTTGAGGAGCTTGCCGGTGGCGGTGTGGGGCAGCTGGTCCACAAACTCCACGGCGTCGGGCACCGAGAACCGGGCCACCTTGCCTTCGAAAAAGTCCAGCAGTTCTTCGGTTGATACCTCGTGGCCAGGGCGGCGCACCACAATTAGCAGCGGCCGCTCGGCCCAGCGGGCGCTGGCCACGCCAATGACGGCGGCCTCGGCCACGGCGGGGTGGGCCACGGCCAGGTTTTCCAGCTCGATGCTCGATATCCACTCGCCGCCCGATTTGATGACGTCCTTCGAGCGGTCGGTGATGTGCATGAAGCCGGCGGCGTCGATGGTGGCCACGTCGCCGGTGCGGAACCAGCCGTCGGCGGTGAGGTGGCCGGGGTTGCGGTCGCCGTAGTAGTCGCCCACCACCCAGGGGCCCCGCACCAGCAGGTCGCCGAAGGCCACGCCGTCGTGGGGCAGGGCCTGGCCGGCGTCGTCCACAATTTTCATGTCCACCCCGAACAGCACGCGGCCCTGCTTTTGCAGCTCCGCCCGTTGGGCGTCCGGCGGCAGCGCCAGCTGGTTGGCCTTTAGCACGCTGGCGGTGCCAAGCGGGCTGGTTTCCGTCATGCCCCAGGCGTGGCGGATGGTCACGCCCAGCTCGTTTTCGAACGCCGCCATCAGGGCCGGGGGGCAAGCCGAGCCGCCCACCACGGTGCGCTTCAGGGTGCTGAAGCGGTGGCCGCTCTGGCGCATGAACTGCAGCAGCCCCAGCCAAATGGTGGGCACCCCGGCCGAGAACGTGACCCGCTCGCTCTCAAATAGTTCGAACAGGCTAGCGCCATCGAGCCCGGGGCCCGGCAGCACCAGCTTGGCCCCGTTGAGGGGCGCCATGTAGGGGAAGCCCCAGGCGTTGACGTGGAACATGGGCACCACGGGCAGCACCACATCAAGGGCCGAGCAGCCCAGGGCGTCGGGCAGCGAAATGGCCAGCGCGTGCAGCACCGTGGAGCGGTGCGAGTACAGCACGCCCTTGGGCTGGTCGGTGGTGCCGGAGGTGTAGCACAGCGAGCACGCCGTGTTCTCGTCGAACGTGGGCCACTCGTAGTCGTCGCGCTCGGGCTCGAGCAGGTCTTCGTAGCTGCACAGGCCGGGCAGCTCAGAGTTGGCCGGCAGGTGCTGGGGCCCCGCCAGCAGCACCCACTTTTCTACCTTCGGGCAAATAGGCGCCAGGCGCTCTACCAAGGGCAGAAAGGTGAGGTCGAAGAACAGCACCCGGTCTTCGGCGTGATTGAGGATGTACACCAGCTGCTCGGGAAACAAGCGCGGGTTGACGGTGTGGCACACCGCCCCGATGCCGGCCACGCCGAAGTAGAGCTCGAAGTGGCGGTGGGTGTTCCAGGCCAGCGTGCCCACCCGGTCGCCGGGGGCCACGCCCAGCCGCAGCAAGGCCTTGGCCAGCTGCTTGCTGCGGCGGTGCGCATCGGCGTAGGTATAGCGAAAGAGGCCGCCTTCGGGCAGGCGCGACACGATTTCGGTGTCGGCGTGCCACTTGGCGGCGTGTTCGAGCAGGGCGGCTACGCGCAGCGGCGCGTGCATCATGAGGCCTAACATAAGCGGGAGCGGGTGGGGTGGGAACGGGCCCGGAAGATAGCCACGCGCCGCGCGTTTGGCCCGGCGCCAACCTTGTGGCGGGCCTTTCGTTGAAGCGGGGGCCCCGGCCTACCGCCGGCCCCCGTCTTCGTAAATGCAGCTCCCCTACCCTTCAGCCGATTTCCTGGAAATCAGCTACCAACCCCACACCGACATTTTGGTGGGCCGCTGGCTGCGGCCCGTGACGGAAGCCGAAGCCCGGCAAGGCTACGATGACCTGCTGGCGGATGCCCAAGTGCACCACGCCCGCTACTGGCTCCTCGACATCCGGCGGCGGCACCGCAGCGCCCCGGCCACGCTGGCCTGGCTGCTGGGCACGTACTACAGCCAGCTGGTGCGCACGCTGGGGCCCCCGGTGTGCATGGTGTACTTCATGGCGCCCGGCCTGCGCGAAGAGTTTATGCAAGACGGCGCCGTGCCCGAGCCGCACACCTACGACGGCCAACCCTTCCGCATGAACCAAACCATCACCGAGACCGACGCCGTGGCCTGGCTCCAGGCCGAGCAGCAAATCGGGTAACGTTTAGGGCCCCGGGGCGCTACTTGCTACGCCAGCGGCAGCGCCTGGCGCAGCAAGTAGCGCCGAACGAAAAAGCGCGCCCCAAACACTATGGCCAGGCAAAAAAGCGTGGTGGCCGGCAGCGCCCGGTTGGCCGGCAACACCCAGTGCAGCAGCACGCCCAGCACCGCCAGGGCCCCTACCACGCAAGCGCAGTACGTGCGCACCAGCCGCTGCCAGGTTGCTTCCGACACGCTGGCGGCCACATCGGCTGGCAGGCCCTGCGTCCAGCGGCGGAACAAAGCGCTGCTGGTCCGGGCCGGCGGATTGGCCAGCATCACAGCGGCGACAACCGTTCCGGTTGCCACGAGGGCTAGGGCAAAAGCGGACGTTTCGGCGGCGGCAAGCATGGGCAGAACGGTAGCGGTTGGGCGAGGCCCAAATGTAGGCGCCGTTTGCTAAAAAGCACCCTTAATAACTGGCCAGGGCCCTACGGATTCAGCACGGTCAAATTAATCGACTAGCAAAACCCCTTTAGGGCCCCAGGCAGCTTACGCCAGCGGCAGCACCTGGCGCAGCAAGTAGCGCCGAATGAAAAACCTGGCCGCTACCTGCACCGCTAAACCGGAGAGAATGACAACGGGAAAGACGAATCGCTGGGGCCCTATCAGCACTACCGCTCCAATGATGGACAGCGCCGGTACCACCGTGACAAAGTAGGTACGCACCAGCTTCTGCCAGAGTTCGGGCGTGACCTGGGCCACCACGGCAGCGGGTAAGCCCTGCGTCCAGCGGCGAAAAAGGGCGCTGTCGTCGCGGGCCGGCGGGTTGGCGGCGAGCGTGGCGGCCAAGCCCGCTCCAAAAACCACAATGAACAAGGCCGTCAGGAAGTGGTCGGAGCTAAGCATGGGCGGCGGATGCGAAGAAGCGGAATTTTTAAAAGTACATCACTGGCCACTAGGCCGATAGGGCCCTACGGTTTCACAACGCTCTCGATGGACACTTGCATGAGGCCGGTGCGCACGCCCACTTCCGAAAGTTTGCCGTTGCGACGGGTGGGGTGCACACGGTTGGAGAGGAACACGACCACGAGGCCGTACTGGGGCTCGACGTAGAAGGAGGTGCCCGTGTAGCCGGTGTGGCCAAAGGCAGCCGGCGACGAGCTTTTGGCGAAGTTCACGCTGGGGTCGGCCGCGGGCCGGTCGAAGGCCAGGCCCCGGCGGTTGTCGGGGCAGAACTGGCAGCGCGTCCAGTCGGCCAGTATCTTCTTATCGAAGAGCTGCTGGCCGCCGTAGCGGCCGCCCCAGGCGTAGGTCTGCACGAGCTTGGCCACGTCGTTGGCGTTGCCAAACAGGCCGGCGTGGCCCGCGAAACCGCCCAGCAGGGCCGCGCCCTCGTCGTGCACGGTGCCGTGGAGCAGCTGCCGGCGGAAGGTGGAGTCGTACTCGGTGGGCACGATGCGGGCCAGCGGGAAGCGCCGCGCCGGCCGGAAGCCCAGCGTGGTGGCCCCCAGCGGCCGGTACACGTCGCGCTGCAAAAAGTCTTCAAACGGCAGCCCCGACCGCGCCCGCACCAGCTGCGGGTACAGCATGAACGAGAGGTCGGAGTACACGTAGCCGGGCTTGGCGTTGAGCGGCGAAGCCCCGATTTCCTGGTTGATGCGGGCCGGCAGCTTGCGGCTCGCCCACAGGCCCCGGGCTACCAGCAGCGGGAACCGGGCCGACGAATCGGCGCGGAAGTAGCGGCGGCGCAGGGCCCCGTTCTTCTTCCGCAGCTCTTGCCAGAACGGGATGAACGCCTTGAGGCGGGCCTGGTGGGCCAGCACCTCGCGCATGTTCAGGTTGGCCTTGTTGGTGCCGCGCAGAAACGGGAAGTAGTTGCCCATCGTGCTGTCGGGGCTGAACTTACCTTCCTGCTCCAGCCGCAGCAGCGCCGGCGTGGAGGCCAGCAGTTTCGTGAGCGAGGCCAGGTCGTAGAGGTCGCCGTCGGCCACGGGGCGGGGCACGCTCAGGGCCCCCGTGGGGGCGGGCGTTTCGAGGGAGCGGCGGCCCTTTTGCTTTTTCGCTTGCTGGGCCAGCGGGGCGTCGGAGTAGCCGGCGTAGGTCTGGTTGCCGTAGCTTTTGCGCAGCACCACGGTGCCGTTGCGGGCCACCACCACCTGGCAGCCGGGCACGGCCTGCACCGCCAGGGCCCGGCCCACGAGGCTGTCGATGCGGGCTTCGAGGCGGCCGTCGAGGCCCACGTCTTCGGGGTTGGCGTAGCGCAGGCGCAGGCCGCCCTCGGTTTTCAGGCCGAAGCCGCGCGGGAACTGGTTGCTCACCGTGACGGGCAGCGTGCCCTGGGCCCCCACGCCGCCAAAAATGAGCTGGGCGGCCAGGCTCTGGGCGTCCGGGCTTTCCTGGTAGGCCAGCACCACGGCGGCGGCGCGGTCGAGGTCGCGCACCTTGGCCACGGCGTAGGCCGAGCCGAACACGCTGAGCACCAGCGTTTGCTTTTGGCCCGCCAGCTCGCGCAGCAGCAGGTTGGTTTCGGGGGCAATGCCGAAATTGGTGGCCGGTAGGCGGCCCAGGCCCTGCAGGCTCACCAGCACCAGGTTGTAGGGTTTCAAGGCCGCGCGCAGGCGCGTCAGCTCGTCGAGGGTGGGGCTGGCGGCAGCGTGGAAGTGGGCGGTGGGCACGTAGTCGGCCACCGCTTTTTGGAAAGCCGTGGTGTCGCCGGGGGCCCCGCCGAGCACCAGCGTGGCTACCCGCAGCGTGTCGAGGCGGCGCAGGGGCAGCAGGCTGCGCTGGTTGCGCAGCAGCGTGAGGCTCAGCTCGGTGAGGCGGTGGCTGAGGTAGCGGGCGTGCGGCGGATTGAGGTCGGCATCGAGGTTTTTCAGGTCGATGGGCCGGTAGTGGTTCAGGCCAGCCCAGTGCTTGAGGGCCAGCACGCGGCGGCAGTGCTGGTCAATTTCGCGCTGCGACAGCCGGCCGCTGTCCACGGCGGCGCGCACCATGCGCAGGGCCAGCGGCACGTTGCGGCTGAACTCCAGGATGTCGTTACCGGCTTGCAGGGCCCGTACGTCGGCCTCGCCGGGCGGGTAGCGGCTCGTGACGCCCTTCATGTTCATGGCGTCGGTGAAAATCAGGCCATTAAAGCCCAGCTCGCCCCGCAGCATGCCCGTGATGACCGGGCGCGAGAGCGTGGTGGGCGTGCCCGTGGTGTCGAGGGCCGGCACGTTGAGGTGGGCCACCATCATGCCGCCCAAGCCGTTGGCAATCAGGTTGCGGAAGGGCGGCAGCTCCAGCGAATCGAGGCGGCGGCGGTCCACGCGCACCGTGGGCAGGGCCAGGTGCGAGTCCACGTCCACGTCGCCGTGCCCGGGGAAGTGCTTGGCCACGGCCAGCACGCCCGCGTCCTGCATGCCGCGCATGTACTGGCGGCTGGCGCGCGATACAGCGGCCGGGTTTTCGCCCCAGCTGCGGAAGCCGATGACGGGGTTAGCGGCGTTGTTGTTCACGTCCACTACCGGGGCGAAGTTGACGTGCATGCCCAGGCGCCGAAACTGCCGGGCCACCTCCGTGCCCATGCCGTAGAGCAGGGCCGTATCGGCCGCGGCCAGGGCCCCCAGGCTCATTTGGTACGGGAATTTCTCGATGCTATCGAGCCGCATGCCCACGCCCCACTCGCCGTCGAGGGCCACCAGCAGCGGCACCCGGGCCTGGGCCTGGTAGCGGTTCAGCAGCTTGGATTGCCGCACGGGGCCCCCTTGGAAGAAAATCAGCCCCCCCACGCCGTACTGCTGCACCAGCGCCGCCACTGAGTCTTCGTCAATCCGCTGGCGATTGGAGTAGGCGGCCACCATGAACAGCTGCGCCACCCGCTGGTCGGGCGTGAGCACGCGCATCACCGAATCGACCCAGGGCGAGTGCAGGTACTGCACGAAGGCGGGCGCGCCGGCGGCCGGCGCCTTGGGGCGGGGGCCCCGGGGAAAGTTTTTGGGGCGGGTAACGCGGTGCGTGGGCAGGGCCGTGCGGCGCTGGGCGGGGGCCAGCAGCGGCGCGGCCAGCAGCAGCAGCACCAGGAGGCGTTGGGCAAGCGAGGAAACCAAGGGCAGGGCGGGTAAAGCGTTGCGGATCAAGGCAGCCGCGGGGCCCCGGCGGGTGGGCCAACCAGGGCCCCGGGCCCGCCGCGGCGAATACCCAGGCCCCGGCCAGCCCGCGGGGCTCAGCGGCGGAAGTGCACGGTAAAGGTAGAGCCCACGCCCAATTGGCTTTGCACGGCAATGCGGCCGCCGGCGTTTTCCACCAGTTTCTTCACCATGTACAGGCCAATGCCGGAGCCCTCCACGTGGTCGTGCAGGCGCTGGAACATGGCAAACAGGCGGGGCTCGTCGGCCAGGTCCAGGCCCAGGCCGTTGTCTTGCACGGCCAGCACCACCTCGTTGCCCACGGTGTGGCAGCTCAGGCGCACGCGCAGGGCCCGGCCCGGGGCGCGGTACTTAATGGCGTTGCTGAGCAGGTTGTACACCACGCTGCGCAGGTTTTTCTCGGCGAAGGGCAGCGGCTCGCAGCCGTTGGCGTCCACCTCCAGGCGGCCGCCGGCGGCCCGCAGCTCGGGGGCCAGGTCGAGGCGCACATCGGCGATGACGGCCTGCACATCGGCCGGCGCGTGGGCCAGGGGCTCCGCCTTTTGCACCTCAATCACGGCCGTGAGGTGCTCGATGGTGCGCCGAAAGCGGTCCACCGAGTCCTGCATCATGTCGAGGATGGCCGGCACCTGGGCTGCCTCCCAGCTGGCGGGCGGCAGCTCCACCAGCAGGGCCTGGAGCAGGCCCTCGATGTTGGTGATGGGGCCCTTGAGGTCGTGCGAGGCCGTGTACACGAAGTTGTCGAGGTCCTCGTTCACGCGGGTGAGCTGCTCGTTGTTGGCGCGCAGCAGGGCCTGGGCCTGGGCCACGCGCTCGAGGGCCAGCTTCTGCTCGTGGATGTCGGTGAAGGTGCCAATCCACTCCCGGATGGTCCCGTCCTCGTCGCGCGAGGGCAGGGCCCGGCCCAGCATCCAGCGGTAGTGGCCGGCCGCGTTGCGCAGGCGGCACTCCACGTCGAGGGGCGCGCCGGTGGCCAGGCAGTGGTGCCAGTGCGCGGTGGTGGCCACAAAATCGGCGGGGTGGATGCGGCTGGTGATGGGCCCGAGCCCGGCCGTGGGACCCTCGCCGGCAAAGTCGAACCAGCGGCGGTTGAGGTACGACGTCGTGCCGGCGGGGTCCGAGGTCCAGGCAATTTGGGGGATGCCCTCCAGCACGCGGCCCACCTCGGCCGCTACCTGCTCCAGGGCGTGGCGGGCGGCCTGCTGGCGCAGCAGCTCGTCGTGGGCCCGCTCAATCAGCGCGTCCTGCTCCACCACCAAGGCCCGGATGCCGTCGATTTCCTGCGCCGCCGACACGTCGGTTACGAGCACGGCCAGCGCCTGAGCCCCGTCGAAGTTCAGCCCATTCATCGACACCGCGCACGGCCGCAGGGCCCCCTCGGGGCCGCGCAGGGGCAGCTCGCCGCGGGCTTTGCCGGCCCAGCCCCGCGCCACCAGCCCGGCCCAGTAGTCCTGAAAGTCGGCCGGCACGCACGCCTCGAAGGCGTTGCCTAGCAGGGCAGCCGGGGCCTGGCCCAGCAGCGCGGCCAAGGCGGCGTTGCAGTACAGCACCGTACCCTCGGGGCTCAGCAACAGGGCCCCCTCGTTCATCTGCTCGATGAGGGCCCGGTAGCTTTGGTCGGCGCTTTCCAGGGTGAAGATGCGGGGCCCCTCGGGGCCCTGGATGGCCAGCGCGTCCACGGCGCCGGTGCGCACGGCGGCAATCAACTCCTCGGCTTCGCGCAGGCGGTGGCGCAGCTCCTCGTTTTCGAGGGCCAGGGCGGCGGCGGTGGGCGGGGTAGGCAAATTCGTCATGCAGCAGGAGGCGCGGGGGGCAAGCCCAGGGCCACCAGCACCGTGGCCCGGTCGGAAAGGTCGCCCACGAGCCGCCGCTGGGGCAGCGGGCGCACCCGCACCAGCGTGGGGGCGGCCACAATTTGCTCTTGCTGGGCCAAGTGGGGCTGCTGGTAAAGGTCGAGGATGCGCAGCGCGTAGCGGCCGGGCAGGTACTGCTCGCAGATTTCTTTGATGTTGCGCACGGCGCGCGTCGAGTTCGGCGTGGCGCCGGTCACGTACAGGTCGAACGCGTACTCGGCGGGCGGGGCGGTGGTTGGTTCCACGGCCTATTGGGGCCCCTGCGGGCGGATGTCGAGCCCCACCAGCACGCGTTCCTCGTTCGAGAGGTCGCCGATGATACGGCGCAACGGCGCGGGCACCTTGCGCACCAGCGTCGGAATGGCCAGGATTTGGTCGCCCTCGGCCAGCTGCGGATTTTCCAATAAGTCAATCACTTCCAGCGAATAGCTGCCTTCCAGGTGCGTTTCGCAGTAGCGGCGCAGGTTGGCCAGCGCGGCCACCGACTTGGCGGTTTGGCCGGCTACGTACAAGCGTAATTCCCATTTTTTGCCATCGGCGGGCGGCGCCAGCGCCGCCATATCTTCCCTCGTATCCATAATCACTTTTTATACGGTAATGCTAAACTGAACGTTGGCCCGCGGGGGCCGCCTTGGTATTGCCATCGGTATCGGCCGCGTTATCGTCCCCGGCCGGGGCCCCCGGCTGGGCGGCCCGCGCCCGGCGCAGCCCCTCCTCCACCGATTCGAACTCGGTGCGCAGGTTGGCAATGGTGGCCTCCAGCACGCGGCGCTTGCGCTCCAGCTCGCGGTCGGTGCGGTCCAGGGCGAGGCGCTCGGCTTCGGCGGCGGCCAGGGCCTGGGCGCGCTGGGCCAGGCGGCCAGCGCCGGTGATGATGCCCGTGGGGCCCACCACCACGTCGAGCAGCTCCACGCCGCGTGGGGTCACCTCAAACTCGCGCACCTGGTTGGAGTGGGCCAGGCCGCGGGCCTTGAGGATGCTCAGGCCGCGGTTGCGCTCGCCGATGCCTTCCAGGTCGCGCACCGAAATCCAGGTATCTACCAGCGACGAGACGCCCTCCTCGGTCATCTCCTGGCGGCCCTCGCGCCCGCTCACCAGGGCCGTGAACAGGGCCGATATGCCGTTGACCTTCAGGTAATCAATCAGCCGGGTGAGCATGCTGCGCACCTCGCTGATGCTGCCCACCGAAATCAGGTTGCTGATGGGGTCGATGACGACCGTGCCGGGCCGGAACTCGCTCACGAGCCGGTGTAGCGTCACGAGGTGGCGCTCCAGGCCGTTGAGGGTGGGGCGCGAGGCGTCGATGCGCAGCAGGCCCTGGGCCAGGTAAGGCGCCAAGTCGACGCCCACCGACTGCATGTTGCGCACGAGCTGGGCCGGCGACTCTTCGAAGGCGAAGTACAAGCACCGCTCGCCGCGCTGGCAGGCGGCCAGCGCAAAGGAGGCCGCCAGCGTGGTTTTGGCCGTGCCGGCCGTGCCCGTGAGCAGCGTGCTGCTGCCGCGGTACCAGCCCCCGCGCTCGAACATGGCGTCGATGCCCGACACGCCCGACGACACGATTTCGTTCGACACCGTGTGCTCGAGCTTGAGCGAAGTGACGGGCAGCACCGAAATGCCGTCTTCGGTGATGAGGTACGGGTACTCGTTGGTGCCGTGGGTGCTGCCGCGGTACTTCACCACGCGCAGCCGCCGGGTCGTAATCTGGTCAATCACCCGGTTGTCGAGCAAAATCACGCAGTCCGACACGTACTCTTCCAAGCCTTGGCGCGTGAGAGTGCCGTCGCCGCGCTCGGCGGTGATGACGGTGGTCACGCCCTTGTCCTTAAGCCAGCGGAACAGCCGGCGGATTTCCGAGCGCAGCACCGATTCGTTGGTGAAGCCCGCGAACAGCGTCTCGATGGTGTCGAGCACCACGCGCTTGGCCCCGATGGAATCGATGGCGTAGCCGAGGCGAATGAACAGGCCCTCCAGGTCGTACTCGCCGTTTTCCTCCATCTCCGAGCGGTCCACGTGCACGTGGTCGAGGCGCAGCATTTTGGCCGCTTGCAGGGCCCCCAGGTCGAAGCCCAGCGAGGCCACGTTGGCCGCCAGCTCCTCGGCGGTTTCCTCGAAGGCCATGAGCACGCCGGGCTCGCCGTAGTTCTGGATGCCGCGCACCAAGAACTCGATGCCCAGCAGGGTTTTGCCGCAGCCGGCGCTGCCGCACACCAGCGTGGGGCGGCCCAGCGGCAAGCCGCCTTCGGTGATTTCGTCGAGGCCGTCGATGCCAGTAGGGGCCTTGGGCAACCGGGGCAAGGCAGAACCGCCAGCCAGGGAAGGATTGTGCATATTATAATCGTATCGAGGAAAGAACAAAGATAATCGGGCCGGCCACTCAGCCTTTCTTCACGCGGCGGGCCCCGCCGGGGCCGTAGTTTGGCGGCCGCATTCGCTTCGCCATCCATGAAAAAGCTCCTCCTTGCCGGGCTGGCCGCCGCCGCCCTGGCCACCGCCTGCAACCAAAACCGCCCCACCGACGCCAACACGGCCGCTGCCGGGGCCCCCACCGCCGCCGACCCCAAGGCCCTGGGGGCCCTGTTCGACGCCTTTTGGGAGCGGCAGTCGCGCCTCGACCCGCTCTCGGCCACCAGCCAGGGCGACAACCGCTTCAACGACCAGCTGCCCAACGACGGCACCCGCGCCTACCGCGACTCGCTGCGCACGTTTTACCAAACGTACCTCACGCGGCTCGAGGGCTTCGACCGGGCCAAGCTGGGGCCCAACGACCAGCTGAGCTACGACATCTTCCGGTACCAGATGCAGCAAAACCTGGCCGGGCTGAAGCTGAACACCTGGATGATGCCCTTCAACCAGTTCTATGCCCTGCCCCTCACGATGGGCCAGATGGGCTCGGGCGAGGGCATCCAGCCCTTTAAAACGGTGAAGGACTACGACAACTGGCTGGGCCGCGTGCGCGGCTTTGCCACGTGGGCCGACACGGCGGTGGCCAACTTCCGCACCGGCGTGCGGGCCGGCGTGGTGCTGCCCCGGGCCCTGGTGGTGCAAATGGTGCCCCAGCTGCGGGCCCTGGTGGTGAGCGACCCCACCAAGAGCCTGTTCTACAGCCCCATCAACAAGTTTCCGAAGGATTTTTCGGCCGCTGACAAGGCCCGGCTGACGGCCGACTATAAGAAGGCCATCGGCACGGTGCTGGTGCCAACGTATAAGAAGCTCGGCGACTTTTTGCAGACCGAGTACCTGCCCAAGGCCCGCGCTACCAGCGGCCTGGGGGCCCTGCCCGGCGGCCCGGAAATGTACAAGTACCTGGTGGCCAACTCGACGACGACTGAAATGACGCCGGCCGAAATCTACCAGGTGGGCCTGGGCGAGGTGGCCCGCATCCGCGGCGAGATGGAGCGCGTGAAGGCCAGCGTGGGCTTCAAGGGCGACTTGCGGGCGTTTTTTGAGTACCTGAAAACCGACCAGCGCTTCCGGCCCTACAAAACGCCGGCCCAGATTTTGGCCGCCTTCGAGGCCATCCACCAGCGCATGGAGCCGAACCTGAAAAAGATGTTTGGCCACGTGCCCAAAACGCCGTTTGAAATCCGCCAGACGGAAGCCTTCCGCGCCGCCTCGGCCTCGGCCGAGTACAACCAGGGGGCCCCGGACGGCTCGCGGCCGGGCATTTTCTACGTGCCTATTCTCGACGCCACCCAGTTCACGACCACCTCGGGCATGGAGTCGCTGTTTCTGCACGAGGCCATCCCTGGGCACCACTACCAGATTTCGTTGCAGCAGGAAAACACCAGCTTGCCCAAGTTCCGGCGCTTCGGCGGCCAGAACGCCTACGTGGAGGGCTGGGCGCTGTACTGCGAGAGCCTAGGCAAGGAGCTGGGCCTCTACACCGACCCCTACCAGTACGCCGGGGCCCTGGGCGACGAGATGCTGCGCGCCGTGCGCCTGGTGGTGGACACCGGCCTGCACTCGCGCAACATGACCCGCGAGCAGGCCATTGCTTACATGCTCGACAACCTGCCCCTGAGCACCCAGGACGCCACCTCGGCCATCGAGCGCTACATGGCCATCCCCGGCCAGGCGCTGGGCTACAAAATTGGGGCCCTTAAAATCAGGGCCCTGCGCACCAAGTACGAGCAGCAACTGGGGCCCAAGTTTTCGCTGAGCGCCTTCCACGACGAAATTCTCAAGGACGGCTCGATGCCGCTGGCCGTGCTCGAAAAGAAAATGGACGCCTGGGCCGCCACCCAGAAATAGGGCCCCGGGCTGGTACTTTTCTAACTCGCTATTGGGCGCTACCTTAGCCGCCCGCACCATTCCTTCTGCTAATGAAACTCTTATTCGCCGCCGCCCTGGGGGCCCTGCCCCTGCTGGGCCACGCCCAAGCCGAGAACTTCGTGCTGACCGGCAAGGTCGCCAACCCCAAGGCCGTGGACAAGGCCTACCTGCGCTACGCCATCGACGACCGCCGCGTGACGGATTCGGCGGTGGTGAAAAACGGCGCGTTCACCTTCAAGGGCACCGTGCCGGGGCCCGTGGGGGCCAACCTGGCCTTCACCCACCAGGGCGGCGCGCTGGCCAAGTCGCGCGACAACACCACCGTGTACCTCGAAAAAGGCACTATCAAGGTGACCACGCGCGACTCGGCCACCAAGGCCGTGGTGGCGGGCACGCCCATTAACGCGCTGTCGAACCAGCTGCGCGAGCAAATGAAGGGGCTGGACGCCCAAGGCAAGGCCCTGGGCAAGGAGTACATGGCCGCCCGCGCCAAGCAGGACAAGCCCGCCATGGACGCGCTCGAAGCCAAGTTCGACGCCCTCGACGAGGCCCAGCGGAAGATGGCGGCCGAGTTTGTGGCGGCCCACCCCGAGGACCGGTTTAGCCTGTTTGCCGTGAAGCAGGCCGTGGGCTACGCCCCCAAGGCGGCCGAGTACGACGCGCTGTTCCAGAAGCTTTCGCCCAAGCTCCGGGCCACGCCCGAGGGCCAGAAAATTGCCGCCCAAATCACCAAGCTACAGTCGGTGGCCGTGGGGGCCCTGGCGCCCGATTTCACCCAGAACACGCCCGAGGGCAAGCCGCTCACGCTCTCGTCGCTGCGCGGCAAGTACGTGCTGATTGACTTTTGGGCCAGCTGGTGCGGCCCCTGCCGCCAGGAAAACCCCAACGTGGTGAAGGCCTACGACGCCTATAAGGACAAGGGCTTCACCATCCTGGGCGTGTCGCTGGACAAGGACACCGGCCAGGGCGCCTGGGTGAAAGCCATTGCCGCCGACGGCCTGGTCTGGCACCAGGTGTCGGACCTGAAGTACTGGCAGAACGCCGCCGCCGCGCAGTACGGCGTGCAGTCCATCCCCCAAAACTTCCTGCTCGACCCCGCCGGCAAAATCGTGGCCACTAACCTGCGCGGCGAGGAGCTGCACACCAAGCTGGCCCAGCTGCTAACGCCGGTAAAATAACCGCCCTTCTTCTGCAATTTTGACGAAAAGCCTGGCCCCGCGCCGGGCTTTTTTGTGGGGCCCCTGGCCCGGCCCGGGCCGCTCCGTAGCTTGCGGCCGGCCGGGGCCCTGGCCGGCCGCATTCACTTTAATCCTCTTCGCAGATGTTGTACAAACTACTCTTGCTGTTGGCATTAACCTTGGGTGCGGGCCGGTGGGCGGCGCCCGCTGCGGCGCAGGCCGCCCCAGCCGATACGGTGGCAGCGCGCCACCCGGCCTTCGACGTGGAGGCCGCCACCCGGCACTACCTCGACACCCTTACCCCGGCCCAGAAGGCCAAGTCGGACGCCTACTTTGAGGGCGGGTACTGGCTGCAGCTCTGGGGCCTGGTGTATGCGCTGGGCGTGGCGGGCGTGTTTCTGGGGCTGGGGCTGTCGCGGTGGCTGCGGGCGCGCACCGCGCGGCTGCCCCGCCGGTGGCAGCGCACCTGGGCCTACGCGGCGCTGTACTTGCTGCTGGCGGCGGGGCTAAGCTTCCCGCTCACGGTGTACCAGGGCTTCGTGCGCGAGCACCAATACGGCCTCTCGAACCTGACGTTTGGG
Organism: Hymenobacter nivis; assembly: GCF_006439025.1. Lineage (GTDB taxonomy): Bacteria > Bacteroidota > Bacteroidia > Cytophagales > Hymenobacteraceae > Hymenobacter > Hymenobacter nivis_A. Next base: position 766,768 of record NZ_RCYZ01000002.1, on the reverse strand, counting down.
GCCTGGCTGGGCGAGGCGTTGACGTCGCTGGCCGTGTCGGTGGTGTTCGGCAGCTTGCTGGTGCTGGCGCTGTACGGGGCCATCCGGCGCGCCGGGGCCCGGTGGTGGGTGTGGGGCACAGCCATCGTGGGGCTTTTCGTGGTGGTGGGGGTGGCCGTGGGGCCGGTGTTCCTCAGCCCGCTCTTCAACAAGTACACGCCGCTGCCGGCGGGCCCGGTGCGGGAGGGCATCCTCAGCATGGCCCGGGCCAACGGCGTGCCCGCCGACAACGTGTACTACTTCGACGCCTCCAAGCAGAGCAAGCGCATCAGCGCCAACGTGAGCGGGCTGGGCAGCACCATCCGCGTGTCGCTGAACGACAACCTCTTGCGCCGCTGCACGCCCGCCGAGGTGCAGGCCGTGATGGGCCACGAGCTGGGCCACTACGTGCTGAACCACATCCCCAAGATGCTGGTGTTCCTGCTGGTGCTCATCAGCATTGGCTTCTGGGCCGTGGACGGGGCCTTTGGCTGGCTGGTGCGCCGCTACGGGGCCCGGTGGGGCGTGGCGGGCCTAGCCGACGTGGGCGGCCTGCCGCTGCTGGCGGCGCTGTTTGCGGTGGCCAGCTTCTTGGCCACGCCCGTTACCAACACCATTGTGCGCACCAACGAGCAGGAGGCCGACCTGTTTGGGCTGAACGCCGCCCGCCAGCCCGACGGCTTCGCAGCCATTGCCATGAAGCTATCGGAATACCGCAAAATCGAGCCCACGCCGCTGGAGGAAATCATTTTCTTCGACCACCCCAGCGGCCGCACGCGGGTGCAGTCGGCCATGCGCTGGAAGGCTGAGCACCTCGACGGGCGCTAGGGCCCCGGCGAGGAACTGCAAACCAAGCTCGCCCAGTTGCTGACGCCAGTGAAGTAAATTGCCGCCCAATCCGTCTTTGCAAAAGCCCGGCCTGCGGCCGGGCTTTTTCGGGTCCCGGCCGCAGCTTGCGGGCGCCGCCACCGTCTATTCCTACACCATGCGCAAATTTCTACTTACCGGCCTGGGGGCCCTGGCCCTGCTCGCCGGGGCCTGCAACAAGGCCAAACCCACCGCCGCCACGGCGACGCCCGGCGAATTAAAAACCCTATTTGAAAGCTACTGGGAGCGGCAGGCGCCGCTGTTTCCGCTGGCGGCCACCGGCCAGGGCGACAACCGCTACAACAACCGCCTGGTGAACGACCAGACCCACGCCTTCCGCGACTCGCTGGCCGGCCTGTACCAGGGCTACTTGGGGCGGCTGGGCAAGTTCGACCGCAAGCAGCTGGCTGGCAATGACTTGGTGAGCTACGACATTTTGCAGTACGACCTGCAAACCCGCCTCGACGGCCTCAAGCTGGGCCTGGCCGTGGGCGCCGATTTCCCGAATAGCTGGATGATTCCGTTCAACCAGTTTGGGGGCCTGCCGCTGGCCCTGGGCCAGTTTGGGGCCGGCACGGGGGCCCAGCCTTTCAAAACGGTGCAGGACTACGACAACTGGCTGGGCCGGGTGCACGGCTTCCCGGTCTGGGCCGATTCGGCCATTGCCAACTTCCGGGCCGGCATGAAGGCCGGCGTGGTGCTGCCCCGCCCGCTGGTGGCCAAGATGATTCCGCAGATGCGGAGCCTGCAAACCACCGACGCCACCAAGAGCCTGTTCTACGGCCCCATCACGCTGCTGCCCAGCACCTTTGGGGGCCCCGACAAAACTCGCCTGACGGCCGCCTACCAAAAGGCCATTCTGGGCGAGCTGGTGCCGGCCTACAAAAAGCTGGGCGACTTCCTGGAGAAAGAATACCTGCCCAAGGCGCGCGCCACCACTGGCCACGAGGCCCTGCCGAACGGCAAGGCGCAGTACGAGTTCCTGGTGCGCAACTGGACCACGACCAGCCGCACGCCGGCCGAAATCCACGACATTGGGCTGCGCGAGGTGGCCCGCATCAAAAGCGAAATGAATGCGGTGCGCACCCGCCTCGTGTTTCAGGGCGACCTGAAGGCGCTGCTGGCCTACATGAAAACCGACCGGCGGTTTTTTCCCTACAAAACGCCCGACGACGTGCTCAACGGCTTCCGCGCCATCCAGAGCCGCATGCAGCCGAACTTGAAAAAGCTGTTTGGTCGCACGCCCAAAACGCCGTTTGAGGTGCGCCAGACCGAAGCCTTCCGCGCCGCCTCGGCCTCGGCTGAGTACAACGCGGGCACGCCCGACGGCTCGCGGCCGGGCATTTTCTACGTGCCGATTATCGACGCCACCCAGTACCGCACGCCGGGCATGGAGTCGCTGTTTTTGCATGAGGCCATCCCCGGGCACCACTACCAGATTTCGTTGCAGCAGGAAAACACCGATTTGCCCAAGTTCCGGCGCTTTGCCTGGTACGGGGCCATGGGCGAGGGCTGGGCCCTGTACTGCGAGAGCCTGGGCCGCGAGCTGGGCCTCTACAAAGACCCCTACGAGTACCTGGGGGCCCTGAGCCAGGAAATGCACCGCGCCGTCCGCCTGGTGATTGACACGGGCATGCACAGCCAGAACCTGACCCGCGAGCAGGCCATCGAGTACTCGCTCGCCAACGAGGCCACCACCCGCGAGGCCGCCACGGCCGAGGTGGAGCGCTACATGGCCATCCCCGGGCAGGCGCTGAGCTACAAGATCGGGCAGCTCAAGATTCGGGAGCTGCGCAACCGCGCCCGGCAGCAGCTCGGCGGCGGCGTCCACCTGCGCGAACACCGCCCCGGCCAGTTCCGCGACCGCTACAAGCTGGCCGCCTTCCACGACGAGCTGCTGAAGGACGGCGTGATGCCCCTCGATATACTGGACCAGAAAATGACCCGCTGGATGGAAGCGCAGTAAGTGCTTCGGCAGGCTTGCCAATAAAAGAAAGCCCTGGCGACGGGGCTTTCTTTTTGCCCAATGGCTTCCTCAAAAGCGAGCCCAAGTTCATTGCCATGCCGCGGGGCCGGCGTGAAGCCAGTTATTACGGGGGGACGGGGCACTAATGGCCGTGAGCGTGACGCTGTTTGCCCTGGTAGCGCCGGACTTGCGCGAAGAGGTGTACGGGGGGCCCCAGCCGGTATAACGTTCTTTATTTTTCTTATTGACTTATTTGGAATGGCCCGGTGCGTTTCGCCCGTTAGGTTTACAAAAAACTAGCCGCGGGGCCCCTAGCCGCCGGGCCTATTCTTCTTCCTCCACCCCGTATCCACTCGCATGACCCACCTTTTCCGCACCGCCGCCGGCGGGCTGCTGGCCGGCCTGGCCCTGGCCGCGCCGCTGGCCGCCACCGCCCAGAAGAAACCCGCCGCCAAAGCGGCCAACGCCGAAAGCGCCATCCACGAGGCCGACATCAAGCGTGACTTGTACGCCCTGGCCGGCGACCACTACCGCGGCCGCGAGGGCGGCACCTTGGACGAGCTAAAGGCCAGCGTGTGGCTCGTGGACCAGATCCGGGCCACCGGCATGCTGCCGGCCGGCGACGACGGCACGTACTTCCAGTGGTTCAACCTCCAGCGCACGCGCCTGGGCAAGAGCAGCACGCTGCGCATCGGCACCCACGAGGTGAAGCTGAACGAGGACGGCGTGGTGGTGGCCCCCACCAACGCCAGCATCACGGCGCCGCTCGTGTACGTGGGCACGGGCTCGGCGGCGGAGCTGGCCAAGGTGGACATCAAGGGCAAGGCCGTGGCGGTGCAAATTGCCGGGGCCCCCACCGACGGCATCAGCTACCGGCGCTACGTGTTTGGCAAGTTCAGCGGGCAGGCGGGCGAGCTGGTGAAGGCCGGCGCCGTGGCCGTGGTGTTCGTGTCGGATGCGCCCTCGCAGGCCCTTTACGACCACTGGAGCCACATTTATGAGCGGGGCCGCTACAGCCTACCCGGCGCGGCCAGCACCAAGGTGGTGGCCACGCCGCCCGTTGTCTGGCTGCCGGCCAGCGCCGCCAGCTGGGTGCAGCAGGCCGGCCAGCAGTTCAGCACCGAGCTGAAGGTGGAGAGCTTCCAGTACCCCTCGGTGAACTTGGTGGCCAAGATGCCCGGCACCGACGCGCAGCTGAAAAAGGAGTACGTCCTCTTCAGCACCCACCAGGACCACGACGGCGTGCGGGCCCCCATCGCCGGCGACTCCATTTACAACGGGGCCGACGACAACGCCACGGGCTGCGCGGCGCTGCTGGCCATCATGCGGGCCTTCAAGCAGCAGCCGGGCCGGCGCTCGGCCCTGTTCGTGTACCAGGGCTCGGAGGAGCGCGGCCTCATCGGCTCGACCTACTTTTCGGCTCATCCCACCGTGCCGCAATCGTCCATTGTGGCCGTGCTGAACGCCGAGATGATGGGCCGCAACGCCCCCGACAGCGCCGCCCTGCTGGGCAGCACGCCGCCCCACCTGAACTCGTCGGACCTGGTGAAAACCGCCCTGGCCGCCAACCAGGGCCCCGGGGGCCCTAAGTTCAAGCTCGACACCGAGTGGGACAAGCCCACCCACCCCGAGGGCTGGTACTTCCGCTCCGACCACCTGCCCTACGCCCGCCTGGGCATCCCGGCCATCATGTACACCTCGCTGCTGCACGTGGACTACCACACCCCGCGCGACGAGGCCAGCCGCATCGACTACGCCAAGCTCACCCGCATGACGCAGTGGATGTACCTCACCGGCTGGGCCGTGGCCAACCGCACTGCGCCCCCCGCCCGCGAGCCGGGCTTCAAGCTGGAGCGCTAGGGGCCCCTGTTAGTTATTGGTTATTAGGTGCCGGCTGCTAAGACCGAGAAACTGTTTGAGTCAACAAAACACTACCCTAGGCCGTCATGCAGGGCGCAGCGAAGCATCTCTACCGCAGCAGTAATCTTAATTAGTTAAGCAGTAGAGATACTTCGCTGCGCCCTGCATGACTGTTCAACTTGGCAACATACAACTGTCAATCAACAACCAACCTCCATGAACCTGACCAATGCCCAGTGGGCTTTTGTGACGAGCCGGTGGCTGCTGGGCGTGGCCTTCCTGTCGCATCTTTTGGTGCGGGCGCCCAAGCTGGCGGCGTTTCAGGCAGGGCTGCTGAAGCAGTTTGCGGGCACGGTGCTGCCGGTGGCGCTGGTGGGGCCCTACGCGCTGGCGCTGCCATTTGTGGAGGGCGCCATTGGGGCCCTGCTGCTGCTCGGGCTGTTTACCCGCCCGGCGCTGGTGGCGGCCATGCTGGTGCTGACGAGCCTGGTGCTGGGCAGCAGCCTGCTGGAGCAATGGGCCACGGTGGGCACCCAGTTACTATACGGATTGTACGTTTTTGCCCTGCTGCTGCACGTGCAGCACAACCGCCTGGGCCTCGACCGGGTTGGTAGGTACCGCTAACCTTATTTCGTCCTTATGCACCACATCACCGCCGCCGATATCCACGGCTTCGAGAAGATTTACCGCCTCAACTTCGTCAACGGCCTGCCGGGCTTCAAGTCGGCCAACCTGGTGGGCACGGCTTCCCCCGACGGCTTCCCCAACCTGGCCATTTTCAGCTCCGTCATCCACCTGGGCTCCAACCCGCCCCTGCTGGGCATGGTAACGCGCCCGGCCACCGTGCCGCGCCACACCTACCAAAACCTGAAGGACACCGGCTGCTACACCCTCAACCACGTGCCCACGGCCAAGCTGGCGGCGGCCCACTACACCTCGGCCGATTTCCCGCCCGGCATTTCGGAGTTTGGAGCCTGCGGCTTCACCCCCGATTACCGCGACGGTTTCCCGGCCCCCTACGTGGCCGAAAGCGCCGTTAGCATCGGCCTGCGCTACCTCGAAGAGCACGCCATCAGCAACGGCACGGTGCTGCTAGTGGGCACCGTGGAGCACGTGTACCTGCCCGCCGCCGGCCTGCGCGACGACGGCACCCTCGACCTGGTGGCGATGGGCACGGCCGCCATCTCGGGCCTCGACGGCTACCACGCAGTGGAGCCGCCCGTGCGCTTCGGCTACGCCCGGCCCGGCCAGCCGCCGGTGCCCGAGTAGCCAGCCGCGGCCGGGTCCCGGGGGCCCCCAGGTGGCCGTTGCCACCAAACGCAAAAGAGCCCGCGGCCTATTCGGCGGCGGGCTCTTCTGCTACTTAAAGGCAGCCAGTTATTGGCTAAAAGCCAATTACTTAGGGGCCTGGCTTTTATCAACCGGCGTCTTGGCGTTGCTGGTCGATTGGTCGGCCACGGGGGCCAGCTTGCCGTTGGCCGACTCGGGCGAGGACGCGCTGCCGCCGGCGGGGGCCGCGTTGAGCTGGGCCTTGGCACCGCCCTTTTTAATAGCCGCGGCCGAGCCTTCGCCGCCGGCGGGCTCCACGCGCTGGCGGTCGCTGATGCTATCGCGCGACACGTCGGAGGTGTGCCAGGTGGGCGTCCAGCTGAAGTTGGCTTTAGTGGCCGTGTTGATGCCGGGGCTGTACTTGGCGTAGTCGCAGCTGGTGAGGGCCGGGGCGGTGCCCAGCAAAACCAGGGCGAGGCGGAGGGTGCGGGTCATGAGCAGAACAAGAAAAAGTATTACCCCCAAAGTTACGTAGATTTTGAGCGGACGGCTGCCTGGCGGGGCCGGTTTCGGGCGTAATTTCCCGCCCCCGTTGCCCCCGCCGCCATGTCCGAACCCCTCCCCGAAGGCCAGCCTTCCCGCCTGCGCCGCGCCCTGGCGGCGGCCGGCCGCGTGGCCACCGCCCCGGCACGGGGCGCGGCCTACCTGGTGGATTCGGCGCGCGCGCACCAGCATTTTTTCCTGCCCGTGCTCAACGGGGCCCTGGGCGACCAGCTGGCCGCCCGCCACGACCCGCGCGCCCTGCGCATGAGCTTCCGGGTGGGCGGCCACGACGTGCCCGTGGCCGCGCTGGCCCTGCGGGGGCCCCGCCGGCCCACGGTGGTGTTTGTGCACGGCCTGATGGGCGACGAGCAGATTTGGCAAACCGGCCTCGCCGACGCGCCCGACTACCACCGCTACGGCCCCCGCCTGGCCGCCGAAACCGACGCGCGCGTCCTCTACGTGCGCTTCAACTCCGGCCTGCACCTCTCCGAAAACGGCCGCGCCCTCAGCCTCCTCCTCACCGAGCTGGCCACCACCTACCCCGATGCCCTGGGCCCGCTGGCGCTGGTAGGCCACAGCATGGGCGGCCTCGTCATCCGCAGCGCGGGGTATTATGGCAGCACTGGGCCGTTAGCAGCTGGCAGTGAGCCGTTAGCAGTAAGTAATGAGTCGTTGGCAGCGGCCAAACCCACCAATGAGCTTGGACAGCCTTCGACCGAAAGCGCGCCTTGGCTGGCCTACTTGCGGGCGGTGTTCCTGCTGGGCACGCCCAACGATGGCTCGTGGCTGGAGCAGAATAGCCACTTCGCGGCCCACTTGCTCCAGCGCATCGACCTGTTTCCGACCCGGTTCCTGAGCAATGCCCTCAACCAACGCAGCAACGGCATCAAGGACCTGCGCCGCTCCATTTTGGTGGACGAGGACTGGCAGGGCCCCCAAGCCGACGACCGGGCCGCGCCCCGCACCGCCGTGCCGCTGCTGCCCGGCGTGGCCTACCACATCCTGATGGGCGCGTGGCTGAAAACCAACCGGCCTGCCGCCTTGCGCCAATACTTTGGCGACGGCCTGGTGAGCCGTGGCAGCGCCCAAGGGGCCACCACTTTCGGCAACGAAGCCGCCCTGCCGCCCGGCACCACCGTGCGCACCGCCGAGTTCCACCAGCAGCACCACAGCGGCCTGCTCACCCACCCCGAGGTGTACCAGTACCTCAAGCACTGGCTCTAGGTAGCAAGCTATTGGCTAATAGCTATTGGCTGCTAACTTTTATTCTTATTAGCAAGCAGTCAAGCCAAAAGCACTTAGCATTAGAGCCTACATACTTGCAGCCCCAGCGGGGTGGCCCGTCGGTAGCAAGTGGGTACTATTGAGCGCTAAAGCCCCAGCGGGGCGACCCAACACCGTGATAGGCGATTGGGCCGCCCCGCTGGGGCTTTGGTATTATTAATCAACATCTTACTATTGATGAGCCACCCCTGCGGGGCTAATCATTGGCCTACTCGCGTAAGTGCCGTTAAGCAAATGCGGCGCGGGCCGGCAGCCACCCAGGGCCCCGGCCCGCACCGCGGGCCACAACGCTGCCCGAAGCAGCCAAAACCAATTGAAGCAGCGGGCGCGAGGCGGCGCCGGGGCCCTAGTTGCTGGGTGCCGAGCCCGAGCTGCCGGGCGCGGCGGCGCCAGTGCCGGGGCCCGTGCCCTTGGGGTTGGTGTTGCCGCTGGTGATGCTGGCCGCGGGCTGCGTGGTGTTGGGCTCGCCGCTGGCAGAGGCTTCCGCCGTCACCGTGGTATCGGCTGGCGAAACGGGCGTGGCCGCCGCGTCAGTGCTGGTGGTGGTCGTGGTGGTGGCTTCGCCCGTGCCTTTGCTGTCGCAGCCGCTGAGCAGCGCACCGCCCAGTACGGCGGCCAGGGAAATGTGGGAGAGTTTCATAAGAAGTTGGCTGAAAAGAAGAACTGTTTGGAAGAAACGTACCGGGCTATACGAACAATTGCGGCCAGCGCACGGCCCGGGAAATAATTATTTTTACGCGCCCAATTACTTAGCCCCTACCGCAATAAGCCAGCGCCCCCCCGGGGCCCCCAACCACCCCCGCCCGAAGGCCAGGGCGGCGCGCAATGAAAATTTCTTCGCGGCAATTAGCTTGTGAGGAAGGAAGCAACCCGCTGGGCTAGCTAATGGCCGGCTACGGTCGCTTGCGCCGGCACTCGGCCTCGTACACGCGCCGCCCCAGCTCGCGCAGAAACGGGAAGCCAATGGCGTCGTACTCGTACCGGTCGTCGTTGAGCACGCCGTCGGCGTTCACGTACACCACGGCGCTGAGCAGGAACTCGACGCCTTGCGCTGCGTCCGTTACGTAGGCGTTGTCGATGAGGAAGCCGTAGGACTGGCCTATTTTATTGAACACTTGCACGCCCGGCGGCAGCGCGGCCTGCCCGCCCCCGCCCAGCAAAAACTTAGCGTAGGTGGCCGGGTAATGGGCGGCGTCGTAGCGCGGGTGCGGGCTGGCGGCGGGGGCCTCTCCCATCGCTGTGCGCAGCAGGCCGTAGTCGGCCGGGGCCAGGGCCAGGCGGCGGCGGGCGGGCAGCGTTTCGGGAAAGAGCACGGCGCGCAGCACCCACTGCTGGTCGCGCAGCGGAAACACGTTTTTCTGACTCAGGTCCAGGGGCCCCGGCACCACCGCGGTGCCCACCACGTGGGCTTGGCCGATGGCCGTGCCGCGCAGGTGCCAGTGCGGCCCGGGCCCCGGCCAGTAGGCGGCGGGCTGGTGGTACAGCAGCCGGCGGGCGGCCGTGTCGGCATAAAAGCTGACGGGGTTGGTGTGGCGCGTGCCGGGCGGCACGTCGCCCACCGCCAGGCGGCCCGCAATGCGGGTGCGGCGCAGGCCCAGCTGCCGCAGTCCAGCTTGCAGGGCCCCGGGGCCCACCAATTCGTAGAGGCGGTTGTAGGCGTCGTTGTCGCTCACGAGCAGCGCCTTGCGCACGTAGTTGGCCACGGTGGGGCGGCCGCTGGCGCTGCTGCTGTCGCGTAGCACCCGCGTCTGGCCGGCAAAGGCGGAGTCCGTTAGCATCGGCGAATCGGCGGTGAGGCCGGGCACCTGGGGCCCCAGGGCGCGCAGCCGCGCCAGGGCCAGGGCGGCGGTGGGCAGCTTCACGGTGCTGGCGGGGTAGAAGTACTCGCGGGGCCGCAGCCGGTAGCCGTAGCGGCGGAAGTGCGCCCGGCCCCGGGCATCGCGCCGGATGCGGGTGTACAAAATCTGGACGCGGTAGGCGGCCGGGTGGGCCAGCACGCGGCCCAGCCCAGCGGTGTCGCGGCGCAGCAGCTGGCGCAGCGGGTTGCCCCAGCCGAGGCCCTGGGCCCCAGCGGCGCGGGGCGCGAGGGGCCCCGCCAGTAGCATCAGCAGCACGGCCACTGCGCGGGCCCCGGGGCCCCCAAGCCGATGGATTCTCATGCCGGCCAAGGTAGGCACGGGCCGCCGGGGGCCCTAAAAAATCGCGGCATTAGCCAAATATTTAGGTACCAGAATATAAGCGTATCGGTACCGTGCGTAGCTTTACAAAATCCTTCGTTTTCTTGCTGGTATCCTATGAAAAAACTTCTCCGCACCGGGCTGGTCGCGGGCCTGCTCTTCGCCGCCGGGGCCCCGGCCCACGCCCAAGCCGTGGCCAACGGCGGCTTCGAAACCTGGGCCGCCCGCAGCAACGTCGATTCGCCCACCGGCTGGCTGACCGTGGACGACGCCATTGCGGCGCTCTCGCCCATCCGCTTTCCCACGGGCACCTTCACCAAAACGACCGACGCCCACGGCGGCACCTACGCCCTGCGCCTCGAAACCAAAACCACCCTCGCCGGCGTCGTGCCCGGGGGCGTGGTGCTGGGTACCAAGCTGGGGCCCCTCACCGACGACCCGGGCGGGTTGCCCTTTACGGGGCGGCCCACGGCGCTGCAATTCTACTACAAGCTGACGGGCACCCAGCCCCCGGTGGCCACCAACGGGGCGTTTGCCGCCGTGTCGCTCACGCGCACCGTCAACGGGCAGTCGGTGAGCGTGGCCACGGGCACCCAAATATTCAACACTGTCAACTCAGCCTATGTATTAGCCCAGGTGCCGCTCGTCTACACGTCGTCGGCCGTGCCCGATTCGGTGCACATCAGCTTCGGCTCGGGGCTGATTGACATTTCGACTGGGGCCCCCACGGGCGGCACGGCGGGCACCGTGTTCCAGGTCGACGACGTGGTTCTCACCGGCACGGCCACTGCCGCCCGCGACGCGGCCCTGGCCGCCGCCCTCACCGTGGCCCCCAACCCCAGCCCGGGCGGGCGCTACGTGCTGCGCGCCCCGGCCGCCCTGCTGGCCGCCCCCCTGGCCGTGGTGGACGCCACCGGCCGCACCGTGCGCCGCGAAGGGGCCCTGGCCGCGGGCACTGCCGCCCGCACCCTCGACCTGGCCGGCCTGGCCGGGGGCGTGTACACGCTGCAATTATTCACCGATAAAGGCTTGGTTACAAAGAAGCTGCTGGTGGAATAAATTGGCTTCAGCAACCCGGTTGCAAGCTAAAAAAGGGCGCTCCGTGGAGCGCCCTTTTTTGTCGAAATTATTCTCTGCCGCGGCAGCAAATGGATTGGGCCCGCCCAACTAGCGCACCTGCCCGTCGTGCTTCTGGCGGTAGATGGCGCGGCTGTCCCGGTTTTCGGTCTTGCGCAGGTCGCGGCGCTCGGTCGGCGTCACCACGCCGTCGGCGCGGGCCGACCGCTTCTCCGCGGTGAGGCCGGCTTCGCGGCCCCGCATCCGGGCAGCCTCGCGGCGGTTCAGCTCACCAGAGGCCACGCCCTGGCGAATCCGGGCGCGCTGGTTTTGCTCCCGGGCATTAACGACGGGGGTGGCTTGGGCCTGGGCACCGGCCGTGCTGGCGGCTACGAGCAGCGCAACGGCGCTGAGGAAAAAACGGGTTTTCATGGGAGTAGATAAAAGAGCGGATGAATAAACCTTATCGAAAAAGGGCGAACTGGCCGTTGGATTTGCGCCGCTAACGAAAGTTTAGCGCTGGTTTCAAGAGAATTAGCCCATCGGGAGCAGCCCCACCGCCCGCGCCAGGGCCCCACCCCGCCAAAACAAAAAGCCCCAACGGTGCCAGTGTGAACCGGCAACCGTTGGGGCTTTTTAGGAAGGCAGGAAACTGCTACGCGGCTGGCGGCGCAGGGGCCCCGGCGGGGATTTCTGCGGGGGCCCCGGCGGCCAGGGACACGCGCAGTTCGCCGAAGCCGGTGCCAACCACGAAGCCGGGCAGTACCAGGCCGGTTTCCAGTTCGATGGACAGCAGCTCGGCAGGCTGGCCGTCGGCCAGGGCGCCGGTGGCGACGAGGGGCAGGCCGTGCAGCACCACGCGGTAGGTGGCGTAGGCGGGCTGGTAGGGGCCCTCGATGGCCTGGGCGAGCACCAGCTCGGTGGCCGTGCCGGTGGCGGTGAAGCGGCGCACGGTTTGCTGGCCCTGCTCCTGGTAGGCGTAGCCCTCGCCGCCGTCGTCGTAGAGGCAGCTCTCGGCGGTGCCGTTTTTGTAGTACACGTGCAGCGTAAGCTGGTCCACCACTTTTTCGCCCACGTACTGCAGCACGGGCTGCATGGGCACCACCGCCCCGGCCTTTACGAAGAGCGGAATGCGGGTGAGGTCGGCGCTGGCCCACACTTCGGTGCCGCCGGCCTGGAGGCCATCGGTCCAGTAGTAGTACCAGTCGCCGCGGGGCAGGTACATCCAGCGGCCGTCGGTGCCCGGCGAGGTGATGGGGCAAACGAGCAGGTTGTCGCCGAGGCTGAACTCGGCCATCCGCAGGTAGGTTTCGGGGTCGTTCTGGTCGAGGAAGGTGAGCGGGCGCAGCATGGGCGTGCCCTGGGTGCTGTACTGCCAAAACGCGGTGTACATGTAGGGCAGCAGGCGGTAGCGCAGCTCGATGAAGTGGCGCGCCAGGCTGGTGTAGGGCTCGCCGAAGCTCCAAGGCTCCTGGTCGCCGTGGTCGCCGGAGCTGTGGGTGCGGAAGAACGGGTGGAAGGCCCCCAGGGCAATCCAGCGGGCGTACAGCTCGCCGTCGGGCGTGTCGATAAACCCGCCGATGTCGCTGCCAATAAAGCTGAACCCGCTGATGCTCAAGCGCTGGCACTGGATGTTTGCCAGCCACAGGTGCTCCCACGAGGCGATGTTGTCGCCGGTCCAGCCCGAAGAGTAGCGCTGGCCGCCGGCGTAGGTGCTGCGCGTAATGGTGAAGGGCCGCTTGGGGTAGCTGAAGCGCTTCACGCCCTCGTTGGTGGCGCGGGCCATCTGCATGCCATACACGTTGTGGGCCTTGAGGTGCGAGGCCGACTGGCCGTCGTAGTCGAAGCGCACGTCGGGCGGGAAGGTGCCCTTCTCGAACACCGCCGGCTCGTTCATGTCGTTCCACACGCCGGCCACGCCCACGTCCTTAATCAGGCCCTCGAACAGGCCCGCCCACCACTCGCGCACCTGCGGCTTGGTGTAGTCGGGGAAGTTGCAGAGGCCGGGCCACACGGTGCCCTTCATCAGGGGCCCGTCGGCGCGGCGGCAGAAAAAGTCGTTGGCAATGCCCTCTTTGTACACTGAGTAGCCAGGGTCAATTTTAATGCCCGGGTCGATGATGACCACCGTTTTGAAGCCGTCGGCGGCCAGCTCCTGCACCATGCGCTTGGGCTCGGGGAAGTGCGTGGGGTGCCAGGTAAAGCACCGGTAGCCGTCCATGTAGTCGATGTCGAGGTAGATGGCGTCGCACGGAATCTGGCGCTCGCGCAGGCCCTGGGCTATTTCCTTGACGTTGCTTTCCGGGTAGTAGCTCCACTTGCACTGCTGGTAGCCCAGCGTCCAGAGGGGCGGCAGCTCGGCGGGGCCCGTGAGCATGGTGTAGTCCTGGGCCACCTCGAGCAGCGTGGGGCCGTAGATGAAGTAGTAGTTCAGCTCGCCGCCATTGGCCCAGAAGCTGGTGACGTCGGCGCGCTCGGCAGCGAAGTCGAAGTAGCTGCGGAACGTGTTGTCGAAGAAAATGCCGTGGGCGATTTTCTGGTGCAGCACGTGGTAGAAGGGGATGTTCTTGTAGAGCGGGTCGGAGCCCTTGGTGTAGCCGTAGGTATCGGAGCCCCAGTTGGTGAAGCGGTGGCCGCGCAGGTTCATGTTGGCGGGCTTATCGCCGAGGCCGTAGTAGTGCACGCCGGGGGGCACCTGCTTGCTCATCTTCACGATGTCGTTGCCGGTTTCGTCGTCGTACTGCCAATGAAACCCCTTCTCGTCGTCGCTGAGCACCGTGCCCGAGCGGTCGAGTACGCGGGTGCGCAGGCCCTCCTTCTGCACCGTGCAAATGAGGCGGGCGGTGGTGAGGCGGTAATGATCAGCTTTCTCGACAAACTCCAAAAACGTAGGGGCCGGGAGCGCCGCATCGGCGGGCACGGCGTACGAAAAATCGGGCAGCAGGGGCCCGTCGGTGAGGTAGCGAAAACGCAGGATTTTGTCGGTGACGACGGTCAGCGCTAGGCGCACCCCGTTGTCGCAGCCGAACAGGTAGCGGCCGGGGCTCAACTCTTCGGCGTGGCGCACGTGGCCGGCCGTGTGGTCCTGGTGGGCCGTGGCCGCCAGGTCGTTAACCATGTAATTATTCTCCTGAACTGATGGATTCATAACGGATAAAATTGGGGGCTAATAGGGTAGGTAGGCTCAAAAAAATGCCGGCCAAGTTGGTCGGCACGTCGTTTAAGCCCGCAAGATAAAGCCGGGCCCCGGCGCGGGCAGCAAAAAATCCGTTAAAGTCGCCAGACCCGATAATTTGCCCGGCCAACGCGGATTGCTTGCCTGTGGGCCGGGCGGGCCCCATCTTTGCCCACCGGCCTCATTTTTCGGCCCGCGCCCGCCATGCCCCCTCTCCCCCCCGTTTTGCTCGTGCTGGCCTGGGACGATGCCGACCCCGCCGTGCACCGCGTGGCGGCCACCGCGGCGCTGCCGGCCTTGCCCACCCTGCCCCTCGTGCGGGCCCTGGCCGCCGAGCAGTCCACCCTGGCCGTGCTGCCCCAACTGCCCGAAACCGAGGCCCCCGACGCTGCCGACGAGGCTGGCCCCGCGGTGCTGGACCTAGGCGCCGGCTCGCACCTGGTGGGCCTGGGCGACCTCACGCCCGCCGCCCTGGCCGCCGGTGGGGGCCCCGCCGCCGCCCACCCCGCGTCCGCCGCCGGGGCCCTGGCCCGTCTTGCCAACGTGCAATTGCGCCCGCCGCTGGCGCAGCATCCTGCGGCCGGCCGGCAAGCCCCCGCCGCTCCCTACCTCGGCAGCGCCGAGGCTGCCGCCGCTCCAGCCGCAACCTCAACCGTAGAAACGCTGCCCCCTGAAGTCATCCCGGTGGCCGAAGCAACCGCCACTCCCGCCGGCGCGCCGGCGCTGGGGGCCCCGGCAGCCCCCGCTGGGGCCCCCAGCGCTGAGCCGGCCGCCGCGGCCGGCGTAGCCCCTGCCCCATTGTTCGACGAGCTAGAAGCAGAAATTGGCGCGGGCGAGGCCGCCGACCTGGCCGAGGACGACCCCGATTTGGCCGTGGAGCCAGCCCCCGCGGCCGCGCCCCCGGCGGGCCCCGCCCGCGCCTCACTTACGCAGGGGCTGGCGGCGCTGCACCGGGGCCCCGGGGCCTCAGCCGCGGCAGCACCGCCCGTTTTCGACCTCTCCGATGGCTTGCACTACCGCGTCATCCAATACGCCCGATTTGCCACCTACGTACTTGACGGTGAAGGCGAAGACTTCGGCGTGATTTATGCGCCCGACTGGCCCACGTGGCTCGCGGCGCTCGAAGTGCGGGCCCGCACCCGGCGGCCGCTGGTGGTGCACCTGCGCCTGCTGGCCGCCGAGTCGGCCGCGCCCGCCGAGCGCGGCTGGCTGCTGGAGCTCGAGCGCATGGTGCTCCGCTTCGCCCACACCGTGCTGGTGACGAGCGACGCGCTGGGGGCCCAGGCCCTGCGCCACTACCCGCTGCTGACCGCCGCCCAGGTGCGCACTGTGGCCGCCGACGACGCCGACGGCGTGCGCGCCGCGCTGGCCGAAATCGGCCGGGCCACGCAGCCCTAGCCGGGGCCCCAAGCCGGGAAAACCGGCGTGGCACCGGGCCCCTGGGGCCCCGTGGCGGATGCCCGCCAGGGCCCGTTTTCGGTTATCCCCAAGGTTTTCCCGTTATCCCCATTTCTGCTCCTTTATCCCTGCTTTTGATGGAATCCTTTCAGGCCGAACAAGAATTTGAAGCCGTAATCGAAGCCGACAGCGCCGACGGCGGCCTCTTTGTGGCGGTGCCGTTTTCCGTGCAGGACGTGTACGGCACCCGGGGCAAGCTGCCCGTGCAAACCACGCTCGACGGCTTCCCCTACCGCACCACCTTGGCTCCGCTCGGCGACGGCCACCACGGCCTGCCGGTGCCCCGCGAAGTGCGCCGGGCCCTGGGCAAAACCGTGGGCGACACCCTGCGCGTGGCCCTGCGCCACGCCCCCGAGGTACACGTCGTGACTCTGCCGCCCGACCTGGCCGGGGCCCTAAATGACACGCCCGCCGCCCGCACCTTCTTTGAAACCCTCCCCCGCCCCGACCAGCGCGACTACGTTCGCTGGCTCGACGGTGCCAAAACCGCCGATGCCCGCACCCAGCGCTTGGCCACCACCATCCAGCGCCTGCGCAACGGCCAGAAGCGCGCGTAGTTAGGGCCGTTTTTCAACCCTGCCAGAACAAACAGCTTTCTTGTTTGCTGGCCTAGCGTCGATTCGGTTAAACGAGGTGGGGCCATCGGGCCACAGTGCTTCTGGGAAGAAGCAAGCGCGTGGCAGCAAATACCATTGAGACATAGCAGTGCGCTTCCCCACGCACTGCGCCAGCGGGTGCCAAAGCGCACGTTCAAAAAGGCACCCTTTGCGGTGGGCCTCCCCCGCTGCCGACGGAACAGCCGGCGGATGACGCATTTCAAGCCCCTATTGGCCCATTGCGTATTGCAGCCCGCCCCACAGATGGCGCAAAAACAGGGGATCGGCGTAATTCTCGGCCAGGTGGCCGCCCGCCGTATAAAAAGCACGCCCCCCGCCGTAGGCGTGGCACCAGGCAAAGGGATGTTGCGGGCCGTTGAGCCCCCCGGTGTAAGTAGACTCGTCAACGGTGGCCAGCACCCGCAAGCCCGGCGCTATGTCGCGGAAGTTGTACCACTCGTCGGTGCGCGTCCACTGCGTGGGCAGGAAATTGGTGGCAGGATGGGCGGGGTCCACCACGCGCACAGTAGCAGGCTGTACTTTAGGATGATTTCGGAAGTAGGCCCCCATCAGCCCCCCGTACCAAGGCCAGTCGTACTCCGTATCGGCCGCCGCGTGCACGCCCACAAACCCATGGCCCTGCCCGATGTAGTGCTCAAAGGCCACCTGCTGAGCCGCGTCAAGTACGTCGCCGGTAGTGTTGAGGAAGACGACGGCGGCGTAGCGCTGCAGCGAATCAACCACGAAGTGCGTGGCCAGCCGCGTGGTGTCCACGCGCAGGTGGTGCGCCCGGCCCAGTTGCTGGAAGGCGGCCAGGCCGGCCGTAATGGATGCGTGGTGAAAACCCTGGGTTTTGCAAAAGACCAGCACGGCCGGCTGCTGGCCCCGCGACGACGGGGGCAGGCGGTGGGAGCAGCCGGCTAGCAGACCGGCCAGCAGCAACCAAGAGCGAAAAGAATGCAGCATGGGCACCGGAGAGGAAGAACAAAAGCGGGCGAGAGCGGGCCCACAAATTACAGCCAGCCGTCAGCAACGGCCCCCGGCCGCCCAAGGTGATTTGCAAATGTTATCAGTTATTACCACACCAGTCGAAGGCGCGACCTGCTATACTTTTCGCTCCCTGCCGGAAGCGCTGCCTTGGCGAAAGGCCCTGTTTTGGTCCTTACTTGCATTGCCAGCCTCCCGCTTATAAAGGAAAGCTGACGAATAAGCTAGCCCAAGTACGATTTCAACGACTGCGAGCGCGAAGTGTGCTTGAGGCGGCGGATGGCCTTCTCCTTTATCTGCCGGACCCGCTCGCGGGTCAAGCTAAATTGCTCGCCGACTTCCTCCAGCGTTTGCGCGGCATTGCCGTTCAGCCCGAAGTGCAGCGTGATGACGTCGGCCTCCCGCCGGGTCAGCGTCGAGAGGGCGCGCTGCACCTCCCGGCGCAGAGAATCGTGGAGCAAGCCCGCATCCGGCGTTTCCTGCCCCTCGTCCTGCATCACGTCCAGCAAGCCGTTTTCTTCGCCATTCACGAAAGGCGCATCCATGGACACGTGACGGCCGGATATTTTCAACGTATCCACCACCTCGGAGGTGGTCAATTCCAACAGTTCCGCTATCTCGTCGGGCGAAGGCTCGCGCTCAAACTTCTGCTCCAGCTCCGCAAACGAGCGGCTGATTTTATTCAGCGAGCCCACCCGGTTCAGGGGCAGGCGCACGATGCGGCTCTGCTCAGCCAGGGCTTGCAGGATGCTCTGGCGAATCCACCACACGGCGTAGGAAATGAACTTGAACCCTTTCGTTTCATCAAACCGCTTGGCAGCCTTAATCAACCCCAAGTTGCCTTCGTTGATGAGGTCGCCCAGCGTCAGGCCCTGGTTCTGGTACTGCTTAGACACCGATACCACAAAGCGCAGGTTAGCTTTGGTCAGCTTTTCGAGGGCCATGTGGTCGCCCTCGCGGATACGCTGGGCTAATTCCACTTCCTCGTCTATCGTCACCAAGCTTACTTTGCCAATCTCCTGGAGGTACTTGTCGAGCGACTGGCTTTCGCGGTTGGTAATCTGTTTGCTGATTTTTAACTGTCTCATACGGTAGCGGCAATGCCTAGAAGTGGCAATAATAATCTGTAACTCCCGGTGCTGCTGCTTGGTTCGACGGTCCTGACGCTGCCGCGCCGCCGGGGTGTTTTTGGGTGGGGCAAAAGCCTGCCACCCATTTATGGGGTAATTTGCTGTTAATAAACGTTTTAAGTCGTTATCGATGCCAAGGCGGTGTGCCAGCTACTGCTATTCGCACAACGTTTGCAGAGTAACGTTCAAACGCTGCCAACATATTGTATATCATTGTATTAATTTTATTTATTTAAAATGATTTTAGTACAATTAGCGCTATTGGTTAACGCAGCTCACGCATAGCAGCGCATGAAAAAAGTTTGATGTATCTCACAAATATTTAATGTTGAGCTATTGGCTCACTACCATTCCTACAATTTTTTCGAGAGTTGATGTGCCGGCAGCGCGTTGTAGTAGCTATGTTGCTCGGCGTGACCTTCACGCTAAACTACTTTAAGCGAGTTGTGCAAAACATCGACACCGAGCGGCCGGATGGCGTGCGCGACCGGGCCTTGCTGCTCGGGTTAGCAAGGGCCTTTCGGCGCGATGAACTCGCCAGCATCGACCTGGTGCACCCGCGCTTCGACGAGGATGGCCTGGTAGTGGAGCTGCCTAAGAGCAACCAATCAGAAGGGCGCGGCTAATATGAACCATGCATAGCGGGCCACGGCCCAAAAAAGCAGTGCCGGGGGAGGAAAAAGCCAGCCTAATGTCGAGCGGATATTTACAAAAAAGCTACAGGGTTGCTTGTAGAATGGTAATGCTGTGGGCGGCCATTGCGTATGTTTTGGCCCCGGCGGGCAGGGTGCGCTCCTTGTAGCTAACCACGTTCGTGGCCGGCGCAGCCAGCGTGTTTTTTGCCTCGATCGAGGCCGCATTGAGCTCGTGCGCCGTCCATTGCCCGGTTGTTTTGGCGTTAAGCTTGATTTCGACGGCCGCGCGGCTGTTGCGATTGACGAGGGCAATGGTGAGGGTTTTGCCATCGGTGGAGGCGGCCACGTCCAGCCCGGCGGCCCCGGCCCCGGTGGCCGTGGCCGCCACGCTTTGGGGCCCGCACAGCTTCCGGTAGAGGGCCATCGGGTAGTAAACCGTCTGGCAGATGGACGTGATTTCGTTCGTCATAATGGGGGCCAACACATTCACGGTTTGCGCCCAGGTGGCCAGGCCGATAACGGCCGCATTGCGCTGAAAGATGTTGAGAAAAGTGGCCACGCCCAGCGCGTGGTTCCAGGTGTATTCCATCTCCAGGCCATAGGCGCCCTGGCCATTTGCTTCCCAAATGCCCCATTCGTCCAGCGCAATCCGCACGGGCTGCTGGCGGCTGGGGAAGCGGTACCACTTGCTAAAATCCACTACTTTCTCCGGCGTGAACGCCTTGATTTGGGCCCCCAGCTTCTGGATATTTGCCTCAATTTCGGCGATGGATGCGAACAGGGAGGCCGGGTCGCCGGGCTTGGTGCGGGCGTACAGGTGCAGCGAGATATAGTCGCAAACCGGGTGCAGTGCCTGCAATACCTGCTGGTTCCAACCTTCTTGGTCGCCCACCATAACCAACTGAATGGCAGGATCCTGAAGTTTCATAAGCTTGGCGTAGTACCAAGCTTGCTGGATGTAGTCCTGGGGGTTCTGGAGCCGGCCGGCGTCCTCTTTGGCCGCTTCCTCGTTGCCCAAGCCCCAGTACCGCACGCCGTAGGGCTGGGCGCGGCCGTTGTTCCTTCGTTTCGTTGCATAGTCGCCCGCTGTGGCGTTGCAGTATTCCACCCATTCCGCCGCTTCTTCCGCCGTGCCAGTGCCCATGTTCACGGTGAGAAAGGGGGCGGCCCCCAGCTGCTCGGCGTAGCGCAAAAATTCGTCGGTGCCGAAATGGTTGTTGTCGATGCCGCCCCAGATCAGGTTTTTTCGAACCGGCCGGTCCTGCCCGATGCCATCTTTCCAATGGTAAATTTTGGTGAACGTGCCGCCGGGGTACCGCAGCAGGGGCGGGCGTAGCTGCTGTACTTTTTCCAGCACATCCGGGCGAAAGCTCCGCTTGCTGTCGTCGTAAACCCCGCCGTAGATGGCCCGGCCCAGGTGCTCGATGAACTGGCCGTAAATATTGGGCGATATGGCGCCCAGCACGTGGCGCACGTCCACCGTCACCTCTGCTGTATTCGGCTGGAATAGTTTCCTGACGCGACCCGGCACCGCAACGCCAAGGAGCGTTCCGGCGCTCAGTTTCACGAATTCACGCCTCGACTGTTGCTTCATGTGGTTATCGCTCGAACAAAAATAACGGCAAGCCCCGGGGATGCCAGCGGCCTTGGGGCCCCGACAGGGGCCCTGGAGCGGTCACCAAGTTAGTGCACACGATAGCCGCAGTGGTCGAACCGGTTTTTCGCGTCGGCTTCACTTATTCGCTCAGCAGCGGCGCAAATAGCTTCTTCGAGCAAGTCGCGGGCGAGGGCTTGTGCCGTTTGCAGCGGCATGCCGCCAGCTTACCTGATTTCCAGCTGGTAAGTGCCCGCCGCCAGCTGGTAGCGCTGCGTTGCGTGCACCGCCGCCAGCGGGGCGCTGCTGGGCAAAGCGGGACCAAATAGTTGGCCGCCCGCGTACACTTTCTGCCCGGCGCCCACGGGCAGCACCAGCGTGGCCGTGGAGCTGGGCGGGATAGTTACTTCATAATGAATGCCTTTGCCCGACTGCTGCCAGGCCGAGCGGATGACGCCGTAGGGGCCCTGGTGGCTAGCCTCAAACTGGTTGAGCCCGGCCACGAAGTGCGGGGCCAGCAGCACGTTTTTAAAGCCGGGTTGCTGGGGGTCGGGCTGGATGCCGGCCAGCCCTTTGTAGAGCCAGGCCCCTATTTCGCCGAACATGATGTGGTTGAGGGAGATGTCGCTTTTGGCGTCCAGGGGCCAGTTTTCGTGCAGGGTCGTGGCGCCGTTCACAATCCACCAGCCCCACGAGGGGAAGGTTTCCTGGGCGGCCAGGCGGTAGGCCACGTCGGCCTGGCCGTTCTCGCTCAGGGCCCCCAGAATGGCCTTGGTGCCGAGCAGGCCCACGTCGAGGTGGAAGCCGTCGGCGGCCACGCGGCTGGCCAGGTTGGCCGCCACTTTTGGCCGGAGCTCGTCGGGCACCACGCCCCAGTACAGCGGCACGCTCAGCTCGGTTTGCACGCCGCTGCCGTACACGCCCGTTTGCCGGTTGAGGTACTTGGCGTTGATGGCGGCGCGGATTTTAGCGGCCAGCGCGGCGTAGCGGGCGTGGTCGGCGGGGTGGCCCAGCAGCTGCGCGGCCTTGGCCAGGATGGTGGCGTCGGTGAAGTAGTAAACCGACGAAGTAAGCTCCACCGGCGCCTTCGATTTTACTGGCACCCAGTCGCCCAGGCCCCAGTTGGTCAGGCCGTTGGGGCTCTGCTCGGCGATGTGGTCCACGTAGCGCCGGATGTTGTCGTAGCAGTCGGCCAGCGGCTTGGCGTCGCCGTAAAACAGGTAGAGGTTCCAGGGAATGATGGCGATGGTGCTGGTCCAGTCCGGGCCGTTGCCCCACTCGTAGCCCCAGCCGTCGCTGGGGATGATGCTGGGCAGCACGCCGTTGGGCTGCTGCTCGTCGCGGTGGTCGGCCAGCCATTTCTCGTACACTGTAAAGCCGTCGAAGTTGTAAAGGCCGGTTTCGCTGGCGATGTGGGCGTCGCCGGTCCAGCCGTTTTTCTCGCGCTGCGGGCAGTCGGTGGGGTAGCCGAACAGGTTGGAGAGGTACGAGTTGTTGGTGGCCGCCCAGATTTTTTCAATCGTGGGGTTGGCCGAGCGCACCTGGCCCACGGGCGCCACGTCGCTGTGCATAAAGTAGCCGGTGAGGCTGCCCGCCGTGAGGGCCACCGGCCGGCTGCTGGTCACCTCCACGTACTGGAACCCCTTGTAGTTAAACCGCGGCATGAACACCTCGTCGGCCTTCCCGCCCAGCGTGAAAATGTCGGTCTGGAACGGGTCACTCTTGTCGGTGGGCCGGTAGTGCACGTCAATGTTCGACTGGTCGACGTGGCCGTTGGGGTACAGCCGCTCGGCGTGCCGCAGGTGCAGCACGGTGCCCGCGGGGCCCTGCGCCCGCAACTGGCTGACGCCGGAGATGTTGCGGCCCAGGTCGAACACGTAGGTGGTGTCGTTGAGCTTGTTCACGGTTTTGGCCGGCACCGGCTCCACGTTGCGGATCGGGGCCAGGGCCTGGGCCACGATGTGCTTGGAGGGCGCAGTGCGGTAAATGGCGGGTTTCCACTTGGCGTCGTCGAAGCCCGGGGCGTCCCAGCCGGGCTGCTCCAGGCGGGCGTCGTAGTGCTCGGCGGTATAGATGCTGTTGAACACCAGGGGCCCCAGGGCCGTCTTCCAGTCGGTGCCCGAGCGGATGGTTTCCACGGTGCCGTCGGTGTAGGTGAGGCGCAGGTCGAGGCAAAACGCGGGCCGGTTGCGCCAGGGCGCGTTGTGAAAATCCCACACCGCCGTGGACTGGTGGTTGTACCAGCCGTTGCCCAGCAGCACGCCCACCGCGTTGGCGCCGGGGCGCAGATAGGCCGTCACGTCGTGCGTGACGTAGAGCGTGCGCCGGTCGAAGCGGGTGTACATCGGGTCGAGGCGGTGGTTGCCCACTTTATGGCCGTTGATGGACAGCTCGTAGAGCCCGGCCACGGCCACGTAGGCCCGCGCCGACCGGAGTTGCCGGGGCACTTGGAAGGCCTTGCGGAAGTACGGAGCGGGCCGCAGGTTCTTGTCCTGCGAGTCGCTGATCCAGGCGCCCAGCCAGTTTTGCTGGTTCAGCAGGCCCATTTCGAAGCTGGCCACGGCGCTGGTGGCGGCCAGGGCCCCCACCTTGTTCCACACCTTCACCCGCCAGAAGTACTTGGTGTACGGCCGCAGCGCCGGCCCGGCGTAAGCCACCAGTTGCTGGGCCGACGCGGTTTTGGCGGGGGCCCACACCGCGCCTTGGCCCCGGCCCACGGCCGCCGAATCGGTGCCCACAACCAGCTGGTAGGCGGCTTGGCCCGCGCCGCGCCGGCCGTCGGCCAGCCGCCACGCGAGCCGGGGATGGGGCGCGTCGAGGCCGAGCGGATTGGGCAGGTATTCGCACTGCAACCCCACCGGGGTGCCGGGGGCCTGGGCCCTGGCAGCGGAGCTACCGAGCAGCAAAACAGCAAAGCCGGTGCAAAAGACCGGCAGCGCCCGGGCCGCGGGCAGCAAATGGTAGGCGGACGTAGTTGGCACAGGAACACGAAATGGTAGAAACTGGGGCCCTGGCAGTACTGGGCGGGGCCCTAAAAAAAGACGGGGGCCGGGGGCAGGAGCTAACCCCTACCCCCAGCCCCCGCCACTGCTAGCGCGGGGCCAGGGCGGCAGTGGCCTTGGGGGCCCAAGCCGTGGTGAAATGGTACTGCCCCGACCCAACCTGCACCGGCAGGTAGCCGTCCTGGGCGGGGCCGGCTTGCAGGCCCTTGCTGCCTTCGAGCCGGCGGTTGCCTTCGCGCACCGAGCCGGGGCTGGTGGTGGGCACGTACACGGTGGCCGTGGAATTCGGGGGCACCGTCACGTCGAGGGCCAGCTGGTCACCGCTGGTTTGCCAGTGCGCGCGGGCGGAGCCGTAGGTGGTTTCGAGTGCGGCCGTGGCTTGCGTGAAGCCGCCCCCCAACTGGGGCCGCACGGTAAAGGTGTGGTAGCCCGGGGCCCCCACGTTCAGCCCCGCCACCGTGGTGTAGAGCCAATGGCCGATGGCCCCATAGGCGTAGTGGTTGAAGGACGTCATCGACGGCGGGGCGAAGGTGCTGTCGGGCCGCATCGAGTTCCAACGCTCCCACACGGTGGTGGCGCCCATCGTCACGGGGTACAGCCACGAGGGGTACGTCTTCTGCAGCAGCAGCTTGTAGGCCACGTCGGCATGGCCGAAGCGGCTCAGCACCTGGCACAGGTAGGGCGTGCCGAGGAAGCCGGTGGTGAGGTGGTTGTCGTAGTCGGCCACGTTCAGCGCCAGACGGTCGGCGGCCTGGGCGCGCAGGTTTTCGGGCAGCATGTCGAAGTGCAGGGCCAGCACGTAGGCCGTTTGGGTGTTCGACATCAGGGCCCCGCCGGGCGTCACGTACTCGCGCAAGTAAGCGGCCTTGATGCGCTGGAGCAGGGCCGTGTAGGTGGCCACGTCGGCGGTTTTGCCCAGCACGGTGGCCGCGTCGAGCAGGATCTGGGTGGAGTGGGCCCAGAAGCACTGCGCAATCAGGGCGTGGCTGGTCACGGCCGAGCGGCCCGCGTTGTCGTCGTCGAGGTCGTAGGCCAGCCAGTCGCCGAACTGGAAGCCGGTGTCCCAGAGGTCGTTCCGGCTCCGATCCTGAATGTATTTTACCCACGCCTGCATGCTCGAGTACTGCACGGCCAGCGTCCGGCGGTCGCCAAACAGGGTGTACAAATCCCAGGGAATCACGGTGGCCGCGTCGGACCAGCCGGCGGCGCCCACCAGGTCTTTGCCCTGGGTGAAGGGCATGGTGGGCACCACAAATGGCACGGCCCCGTTGGGGCCCTGGTCGGCGGCCAGGTCGCGCAGCCACTTGGCAAAGAAGCTGTTGGTGTTGCGGTTGAAGGCCGCCGTGCTGCTAAATACTTCTGCGTCGCCGGTCCAGCCCAGGCGCTCGTCGCGCTGGGGGCAGTCGGTGGGCACGTCCAGGAAGTTGCCCTTCTGCCCCCACTGGATGTTGCTCTGCAACTGGTTAATGAGCGGGTCGGAGCAGCTGAACGAGCCCGTGGCCGGCATGTCGGAGTACAGGGCCACGGCCGTAAAATCTTCCGGCTTGGGGGCCCCCGGGTAGGCGTCTATGCGCAGGTAGCGGAAGCCGTGGAACGTGAAATGCGGCTCCAGGGCTTCGTCCTGGCCCGTGCCGCGCAGGTAGTACGTGTCTTCGGCCGAGGCCGAGCGCAGGTTGGCCAAGTAGAAGTTACCGCGCTTGTCCAGCACTTCCGAGTGCGAGAGCGTCACCTTGTCGCCGGCCTTGCCGCGTGCCTTCACCCGCACCCAGCCCACCAGGTTCTGGCCGAAGTCGAGGATGGTTTCGCCCTTGGGCGACTTCGTAACCTTCACCACCTTAAAGGTTTCGTGGGCCCGGATGGGCTCGTTGAACGAGGCAAACAGGTTGGCCTTGGCGTAGTTCTGCACCCGGGCCGGCGTCCAGCCGCGGGCGTCGTAGCCGGGCTGGGCCCAGCCGGTTTTCTCCAGGCGCGCGTCGTAGGTTTCGCCGCGCTGCAGCTCGGCGAAGCGGATGGGGCCCTCGCTACTGGTTTGCCAGCTGCCGTCCGACACCACTTCCTCGCTGGTGCCGTCGCTGTAGGCGAGGTGGAGCTGGAAGAGCAGCGCCGCGTCGCGGCCGTAGATGTTGTGGGTGCGGTCGAAGCCGATGAAGCCGCGGTACCAGCCGCTGGCCAGGGTGGTGCCCACGGCGTTGGCCCCGGTTTTCAGCAAGCTGGTCACGTCGTAGGCCTGGTAGGCGAGCCGCTTGTTGTAGCTTGTCCAGCCCGGCGTGAGGTAGGCGTCGCCCACGCGCCGGCCGTTGATTTGGGCTTCGTACAGGCCGTGGGCCGTGATGTAGGCTGTGGCTGAGGTGATCTTCTTGCTGATCTTGAACTCCTTGCGCAGCAGCGGGCTGGGGCGGCGCACCGAATCTTCGGTGTAGCCGGGGCCAATCCACGCGGCTTGCCAGTTGGCGGGCGCCAGCAGGCCCACCTGCCAGAAGGCGGGCGCACTCCAGGCCGAGGGCTTGCCGGCCTCGTCCCAGGCCCGCACCTGCCAGTAGTAGCGCCGGTTCAGTTGCAGGGCCGGGCCGGCGTAGGTCACGTTCACCGACGAGTCGGAGGCCACTTTGCCCGAGTTCCACACGGCAGCTTTGCCCTGCGCCAGCCCGGCCGCCGAGGTGGCTACCCGCACCTCGTAGGCGGTTTGGCGCACGCCGCGCCGGTCCTTGGCCGCCAGCAGCTGCCAGCTGAATCGGGGGCGGGCCACGTCCAGGCCGATGGGGTCGGCCAGGTTTTCGCAGCGCAGGTGTTGCACCCGCACTTGGGCCAGGGCCCCGGGGCTACGCAGCAGGCCCACCGCGAGCAGGAGAAAGAGTAGTTTTTTCATAAAGAAGCAAAGAAGGTACTCCCCTGCGCAAACCGGCCCGGGTAGGGCCCCGGGCCGGTTCAAAGCCCGCGGTTCGCGGCGAAAGGTGGAAATTAAAAACGAAACGGTGCCGGGTGCGGGGGCCCTACAGCGGGTTCTGCTCCAGGTTGTCCAGCGTCAGCTCATACTGCGGAATAGGCAGCAGCAGGTTGTTGGTGGTGACTTGGTAGGCGGAGGCGGGCAGAAAGGTTTTGCGTGCTTTTTCGAGCACGCCCTGGGCGTTGAGCACGCTCACGGCCCGGCCAGTGCGCACCAGGTCGTACCAGCGCTGGTTTTCGAAGGCCAGCTCCACGCGGCGCTCCTGCAGCACGGCGTCGCGGAAGGCGGCCTGGCTGCTCACCGCGGCGGCGGTTTTGTCGGGCAGGCCGGCGCGGCGGCGCACCTGGTTGAGCAGGTCGAAGGCCTCGCCGCCGGCCGCGTAGCCCTGCTCGTTGAGCACCTCGGCCTGCATCAGCAGCACGTCGGCGTAGCGCAGCACCGGGAAGTCGGTGTCGGTGCGGCCGGGGGCCACGATGCCGAAGTTGTACTTTGACACGTAGGGCTGCGCCACGAACGTGCCCGTGGCGTCCTTGTAGCCGAGCTGCAGGGAGGCGTCCTTGCGCAAATCACCGGTTTCGTAGGCGTTGATTAATTCCGGCGTCGGGATGTTCCAGCCCGAGGCCCCGTTCAGGTTGCGGGTCGCCGCGTCGCCGGTTACCAAATTGCCCGACGTGTAGGGCGCAAACGTGTAGGTGAAGTAGCTGGAAATTGCGGGCTGCGAGCCCAGGTACTGCACCTCGAAGATGGACTCGGCGTTGTTCTTGTTGGCCGGATCGAACACGCTGCGGTAGCTGGAGAGCAGGCTGTAACCAGCGCTGCGCACGGCCCGCAGCTGGGTCAGGGCGTTGGGGTAGTCTTTGCGGGTGAGGTACACCGAGGCGAGCAGTGCCGTGGCCGCGCCCTTGGTAGCCCGGCCGGCATCGGCGGCGGCGTAGGCGGCCTTGGTGGGCAGCTTGGCGGCGGCATCGGTCAGGTCGGCCACGATTTGGGTATAAACGGCGTCCAGTGTGGCCCGGCCCGGCGACTTGGCTTCCGCCGGCGAGCCCACCGACTCCAGGCGCAGCGGCACGCCGCCGTACTGCCGCACCAGGTTGTAGTAGTACCAGGCGCGCAGGAACTTCGCCTCGCCGATGTACTGGTTTTTCTTGTCGGCCGTCATGGCCACGGCGTCGACGTGGCCCAGCACGTCGTTGCAGCGGCTGATGCCCCGGTACGACCCTTGCCAGTAACTGAGCACCGACTCCGAGTTGGCGCTCACCAGAAACTCGTCCACGAACTCGCGCTGGGACTCCTGGCCCCGGTCGGTGTTGTTGTACTGAAAGCTGGTGTTGTCCGAGCGCATCTCGCCGTACACCCAGTACTCCAGGTTGGTTAGGTCGCGCAGCGGCACGTAGGCGCCGTTCACGGCCTGCTCAATCTGGCTTGGGGTTTGGAAAAAGTTGGCGGCGCTGCTCGTTGCCTGCGGGCTCAGGTCGAGAAAGTCTTTTTTGCACCCCGCCAGCAAAACGCCGCCCAGGGCCAACCAAAGGATAGGATTCTTTTTCATGGGAAGGGCGCGGTTAAAAGCTCAGGTTGGTGCCGAACACGATGGTGCGGGCCAGCGGGTAGTTGAGGAAGTCTTCGCCGGGGGTCAGCACCGAACTGCCGTTGCGGTTGGCCTCCGGGTTGGCCCCGCTGTAGTTGCTGAAAAGAAAGAGGTTCTGGCCGCTGGCGTAGAGCCGCACGCCCTTGATGAAGCCCGTGCGGGTGAGAAGCGCCGCCGGCAGGTGGTAGCCCAGCGTCACGTTTTGGAGGCGGGCGAAGGTGCCGCTCTCCACCCAGTCCGAGTTGGTGTCGCGGAAGATTACGCGGGCGCCGTTGGTGGTCGGGATGTGGCCGTTGCCGGGCTGCTCGGGCGAGCGCCAGCGCTCGAGCACCTTGCGGTCGACGTTGAAAATGCCGTCGATGTTGAGCAAGTATTGGTTGGCGGTTTTGAGCACCTGCCCACCCTGCGAGCCGACGAAGATAACGTTCAGGTCCAGGCCCTTGAAGCTGAACTGGTTGGTAACGCCCCAGGTGTAGTTGGGCTGGGCGTGGCCGATGACGGCGAAGTCCTTGGTCGCCTCAATCACGCCGTTGCCGTCCACGTCGCGGTACTTAATCGAGCCCAGCACCGAGGTCACGTGCTTGGGCGAGTTATCAAAATCGGCCTGGGTGGCGTACACGCCGTCCACCACGTAGCCGATAAACTCCCCGATGGGGTGGCCCACCTGCGTGAGGTGCTGCGGGCTGCCTTCGCCGCTGCGGCCGCTGTAAATCGGCGCGTTGTCGTCGTTGAGCGCCAGCACTTCGTTGTGGTTGAAGGCAATGTTCAGGCTCGTGTTCCAGGTAAAGGCCCCGGCGAGGTTGCGCGTGTTCAGGGCCAGCTCCAGGCCGCGGTTCAGCACCTTGCCCGAGTTGATGATGGCGTTGGAATAGCCCGAGGAGGTCGGCAGCTGGTTGTTGAGCAGGATGCCGTTGGTGATACGCCGGTAGACGTCGGCCGTGAAGGCCAGCCGGTTTTCCCAGAAGCTGATGTCAAGGCCAGCGTCAATCTGGTTGGACTTTTCCCAGGTTAGGTTGGGGTTGGCCAGCGAGGAGAGGGCCCGGCCGGGGGCCAGCTGCCCGCCGAAGGCCGCGCTGCTGGCGTCCACGTTGGCAATGGTGGTGTAGTTGCCGATGTTGTAGTTGCCGGTTTGGCCGTAGCTGGCGCGCACCTTGAGGTTGCTGATGGACTTAAAGCCCTGCATAAACCCTTCGTTGATGATGTTCCAGCCCGCGGCCACCGACGGGAACGTGCCGTAGCGCTTGTTGGCCCCAAAACGCGACGAGCCGTCGGAGCGGATGGTGCCGGTGAGCAGAAAACGGTCCTTGAAGGCGTAGTTGACGCGGGCCAGGTACGAAATCAGCGACCACTCCTGCACGTCGGCGTTGTAGTTGGGAATCAGCGAAGCGGCGTTGATGGTCTGCACATCGTCGCTGGCGTAGTTCGTGGCGTTGAGGTACTGGTACCGGTACTGCTCTTTTTGGGCGCTGTAGCCGGCCACGGCGCTGATGGTGTGGTTGTCCCCGAGTTTCTTGTCGTACGACAGCAGCGCTTCCGAAAGCCAGTTGAAGCGCTGGTCGTTGGAGCTGTTGGAGTTCGGAATGGTGGGCGGCGGCGAGTTCACGCCCCCCACAAAGGAGGGGTTGAAGCTGAAGTTGTTGCTGTTGTTGTAGTTGATGCTCAAGTTGTAGCGCGCCCGCAAACCCGGTACGATGGTGTACTCGGCAAAAGCGCCGCCGATGCCCTGGAGCCGCCGGGTGGTGCCGTAGGAATACTCTAGGCTGTTGAGCGGATTGGGCCCCGAGTACATGCCCGGCGATGTGACGTAGGGCGTGCGCACACCGCTGGCATCCGTGACGGGCACCAGCGGCGAGAGCCAGAGCGAGCGCGAGAGCACGTCGGTGAAGCCGGTTTCGTAGTCGTTGCCTTTCTGAATGCCGTAGGTCGGCGCCAGGTTCAGCCCCAGGCGAACTTTGCTGCCCACCTTGCCCTCCACGTTGAGGCGGGCCGTGTAGCGCTTGTAGTCGGTGTAGCGCACGGTGCCTTCCTGGTCGAGGTAGCCCAGCGAGAGCGAGGCGCGCAAGTCCTCGGTGCCCTTGGTGAGCGACACGTTCACGCTGCGCTGCGGCGCGACGTGCACAATCTCGTCGTACCAGTTGGTGCCCGCCCCGTACTGCGCCGGGTTTTGGAACTCCACCGGAATATCGGCCGCCGTGGGCGTGGCCCCGCGGGCCTTGAAGGCATCGGTGATGATATCCTGCCGAAATTGGGCGAACTCCTGGCCGTTCAGCATGTTGGGGCGGCCCTTCTGAGGAACTTGCTGGATGCCGGTGTAGGCGTTCACGTCGAGGTTGGTCACACCGGCCCGGCCGTGCTTGGTGGTAATCACCACCACGCCGTTGGCCCCGCGCGAGCCGTAGATGGCCGTGGAGGAAGCATCCTTAAGCACGGTCAGGGTTTCAATGTCGTCGGGGTTGAGCAGGTTGAGGGGGTTCTCCGTCTGGTTGGCCGAGCTGGCAATCGGGAAGCCGTCAATCACGAACAGGGGCTGGTCGCCGGCCCCGATTGAGCCCGAGCCGCGAATCTTGATGGTGGGCCCGCCGCCCGGCGTACCGGTCGTGTTGCTGACCTGCACGCCCGCTACCTGGCCGGTTAGCCGCTGGTCCACGGTGGCCACGGGCAGGTCTTGCAGGGCTTTGGGGTTGACGGTGGCCAGGGCCCCCGTCACGTCTTCGCGCTTTTGGGTGCCGTAGCCTACCACCACCACGTCGTTGAGGCTGGTAGCATTTTCGGCCAGCGTCACGCGCAGCGGCTGGGCCTGCGGCACCGTCACGGCCACTTCCTGGCCGGTGTAGCCCACCGAGGAAATCACCAACGTGTGGGGCCCAATGGGCACATTAACGACGGTGAAGCTGCCGTCGACGCCCACCGAGGCCCCCAGCGTGGTGCCCTTCACCACCACGGTGGCGCCGATGGCCGGCCCGCCCTTGGGGTCGAGCACCTTGCCAGCCAGGGGCCCCGTTTGGGCCATCCCGCGGGTGGCCAGCGCCAACAAGGGCAGCAGTAGCCACAGAAAAAAGAGGCGTTGTCTTTTCATGGATAGAGAAAAAATGGGAAGAGGAAAGGAAGAATGAGAGAGCTGAATAGTAAATGCCTCGCCCTCAGGGAGCGCCGATGCGGTGCCCGGGGGCCGGCTAGCCGGGATTGCTTGCGGCAATCGATTGCCTATTGCCCCAGTTGCCTGCGTGGGCGGGTAGTTGCTGGCGGCCACCCGGAGACCCCAGCCGCCCGGGCCGCTGAGCCGTGGGGCCCCCGGGCTGCCGGGGTCCCACGGCTCAGCGCACGAAGGCCATGGCCACGCCGCCGTCCACGTTGAGCACGTTGCCGGTGCTCTTGGCCAGCGAGCCGTCGACAAACACGCGCACGGCCTGGGCGATGTCTTCGACGAGCAGTTCCTCACCAAGCAGCGTGCGCTTGGCGTAGAAGGCGGGTAGCTCCTCCACCGTGATGCCGTAGGCCTTGGCCCGGCCGGCGGCCCACGCCCCTTCCCAGATTTTGGAGCCGCGCAGCACGGCGTCGGGGTTCACGGTGTTCACGCGAATTTTGTCAGGGCCCAACTCGGCGGCCAGCAGGCGGCTCATGTGCAGCTGGGCGGCTTTGGCCGTGCCGTAGGCCACGTTGTTGGGGCCGGCCACCAGGCCGTTTTTGCTGGCAATGTTCACAATATCACCCCCCTGCCCCTGCTGGCGCAGGATGGCCACGGCCGCCTGGCTCACCAAGAACTGGCCCTTCACGAGCACATCGTTGAGGATGTCCCAGTCGGCCTGCGTGGTATCGGCCAGTGGCTTGCTGATGCTCAGGCCGGCGCAGTTCACCACGATGTCCACGCCGCCGAATTGCAGCGTCGCGGCCCGCAGCGACTCCGCGATGCTGTCGGCATCGGTCACGTTGATGGCCACGGCGAGGGCGCTGTCCGGGCCGAAGCGCTGGCGCAGGTCGGCCTGAGTTTCGTCGAGGCGGTCGCGGTCGGCGGCCACCACGCAAGCCCCGTGGCGCAGCAGTTCCTCGCAGATGGCCTTGCCGATGCCGCCGGTGCCGCCCGTCACGTAGGCCACCTTGCCCGAGAGGGCCTTGGGCGGGGCCATGCGCTGGAGCTTGGCTTCTTCGAGCAGCCAGTATTCGATGTTGAAGGCCTCCTGCTCGGGCAGGCCCTGGTAGGTGCTCACGGCCTCGGCCCCGCGCATTACGTTGATGGCGTTGGTATAAAACTCGGCGGCCACGCGGGCCGTCTGCTTGTCCTTGGCGAAGGAGAACAAGCCCACGCCGGGCCACAGAATAATCACCGGGTTGGCGTCGCGCACGGCCGGGCTATTGGCGTGCTTGCTGCGCTCGTAGTAGGCCACGTAATCTTTCCGATACGCCTCGAATTGGGCTTCCAGGTAGGTTTTCACGCTGGCCGCGTCGCCCGTCATCACGTCGGCATCGAGCACGAGCGGGCGGATTTTGGTGCGCAGGAAGTGGTCGGGGCAGCTGGTGCCCTGGGCGGCGAGGCGGGCGAGGTCGTGCGAATTCACGAATTCGAGCACGCGGGCATCATCCGTGTAGTGGCCCAGCATGCGGCGACCCGGGCTGCTGGCCAGGCCGCGCAGCACGGGCATGGCGGCGGCGGCGGCGGTGCGGCGGGCGGCGGCGTCCAGGGCCTGGGGGCGCTGCTCGCCGCCGAACACGGGGCCCCGCTCCCCGTAGTGGGCTTTGAGGTAGGCAGCAGCCATCTCAATGACTTCCAGCGTATTCAGATACGATTCGTAGCTCGTTTCACCCCAGGTGAAGAGGCCGTGGCCGCCCAGGATGACGCCGCGCAGGCTAGGGTTGTCGGCCACGATTTTCTCCAACTGCAAGCCTAGGTCGAAGCCCGGCTTCTGCCAGGGCAGCCAGCCCATGGTGTCGCCCCAGATGTCGTGCATAATGCGCTCGCCATCGGCGCTCGCTGCGATGGCAATGAGCGCGTCGGGGTGCAGGTGGTCGATGTGCTTGAAGGGCAGCAGCCCATGCAGCGGCGTATCGATGCTGGGCGTGGCGCACTTAGGGTCGAATAGGCAGTACTCGAACAGGCCCACCATTTCGTCCTCGTGCGCCAGGCCCCGGTAGCGGCCCTTCAGCTGGTGCAGCTTCTCGACGTAGAGGTTGGCGCAGCCGGCCTTGGTGAGCGTGCCGATGTCGCCGCCCGAGCCCTTCACCCACATCACCTCGGCCGCCTCGCCAGTTACGGGGTTGGTTGCCTGCACCTTCACCGACGTGTTACCCCCGGCGTAGTTGGTCAGGCGCAAGTCGGCCCCCAGCAGGTTGGAGCGGTAGAGGAACAGCGCTACTTCGTCGCCGGCCAGCTCGGCCGCTTTGGCCTCGTCCCAGAGGTAGCTAACGTGCTGGAAAGTCAGGGTGTTTTTCATGAGAAGAAGCAGAGAAGAAGGAGGAGAAGTGGGCCCGGGGCCCCAGCCGGTGGGTGGCAGCGGTGGCAAATGTTGCCACCCGCGGCGGGGCCAACTTCCTGTACTCTCCTGCTCTTGCGCCTTTTTTTAGGGCCCCAGCTCCCCGTTCGGCCGCTGTTGCCCCGCGCACCGGCAGGTTCACTTCCACTTCCTGGCATCTGGCCCGGCTGGGGGCCCTGCTGCGGCTGCGTGGGGGCCCCAGCCGCGGCTCCCGCGCAGCCGCACCAGCCTTTTTTCCTTTCAAAACGACCCATTATGTGGCACTGGAGACCGATTAATTTGTGCTTTAGCCAGGAGAGTACAGGTCGGTGCAGGTGGGTGCAGGAAGGGGGCAGCGGTTTCGGCGCGCAGTTTTGCGGGCGGTACCTTCCACTCCCGCCCTACCCCATGCTTGTTCTTCTTGGTGTCTTGTTTCACGCGCTGGGCGGCTTTGCCTCGGGCAGCTTCTACTTGCCCTACAAAAAAGTAAACGGCTGGGCCTGGGAAAGCTACTGGCTGGTGGGCGGCGTGGTATCGTGGCTGGTGGCGCCCTGGGTGCTGGGGTCCCTCACCGTGCCCCACCTGCTGGCCGTGCTGCGCCAGGCCCCCAGCAGCACCCTGTGGTGGACGTACCTGTGGGGCGTGCTCTGGGGTATGGGCGGCCTCACCTTTGGCCTGGCCATGCGCTACCTGGGCCTGAGCCTGGGCATGGCCGTCACGCTGGGCCTGTGCGCCGTATTCGGCACGCTGGTGCCCCCGTTGTGGACCGGCACGCTGGGCACGCTGGTGGGCACCGCCTCGGGCCGCTTCGTGCTGCTGGGGCTGGGGGTGTGCGTGCTGGGCATCCTGGTCTGCGGCCGGGCCGGACTGCTCAAAGAGAAGTCGCAGAGCGCGGCGGAAAAGCGCACGTCCGTCGCCGAGTTCGACTTTCGCAAGGGGGTGGCGGTGGCCATTTTTAGCGGTATTATGAGCGCCTGCTTCTCGTTTGGCCTCACCGCCGGGCAGCCCATCGCGGCGCTGGCCGCCAGTAGCGGCACCAACCCGCTGTTCGTCAACAACGCCATTCTGGTGGTAATCCTGGCCGGCGGCCTCACCACCAACGCCGCCTGGTGCCTGTACCTGAACGCGAAAAACCACACGTTCAGCGATTACCGCAATCCCTCGTTTCCGGCGCTGCGCAACGTGCTGTTCTGCGCCCTGGCGGGCACTACCTGGTACTTCCAGTTCTTCTTTTACGGCATGGGCGACAGCCAGATGGGGGCCTACCGCTTCTCGGGCTGGACGCTGCACATGGCCTTCATCATCGCCTTCAGCAGCATGTGGGGCCTGCTGCTGCACGAGTGGCGCGGCGCCAATTCCAGCACGCTGCGCACCATTACGCTGGGCATCGGCCTGGTCATCTTCTCGACCGTGGTGGTGGGCTACGGCAACTACCTGGCGGGCTGAACGACGCGCCTATTTTTCCAGTGCATTCCCCCCACGGAATACTTCTACTAAGCCAGAAATTGGTAAGCTTGCGCACTTGATTAACCAGCTTGCTTTTTCCCATGTACCACTTACAGCTCGATCCGCTTGACCAGATGCCCAAGTACAAGCAGATTGTACAGTCCGTCATCGAGGGCATTGAGCGGGGAGCGTTGAAAACGGGGGTGCAGCTGCCCTCCATCAGCGAGATGAGCGAGGAGCACTACCTGGCCCGCGACACAGTGGAAAAGGCGTACCGCGAGCTGCGCGAGCGGGGCTTCATCAACTCGGTGCAGGGCAAGGGCTACTACGTGCTCTCGCGCGAGCCCGACAAGCTGAAGATCCTACTGGTGTTCAACAAGCTAAGCTCTTACAAAAAGGAAATTTACTATGCCTTTTTGGAGGCCCTGGGCAGCCGGGCCACCGTGCACCTGGAGATTCACCACTACAGCGCGGAGCTGTTCCGGCAGATTATTGCCGCCAACCTGGGCAAGTACAGCCACTACGTGGTGATGCCCCACTTCACCTACACCACGCCCCCGGACGACTACTTGCTCGTGCTGCGCAGCATTCCGCCCGCGCAACTGGTGCTGCTCGACAAAAACGTGCCGGAGCTGCACCACCCCTGCCTGGCGGTGTACCAAGACTTTGCCCGCGACATCGGGGGGGCCCTGAACTCGGCCGCGCCCGACTTGGTGAAGTACCCGCGCATGCGGATGATTTTGCCCAGCGACGAGAATTTCCCCCCTGAAATTGAGCAGGGCTTCCGGCACTTCGGCACCTACAACGACAAGGACTTCGCGGTGCGCGAAAATGCCCGCGAAGAGGTGCTGGAATTTGGCACCTGCTACGTGGTGCTGCGCGAAACCGACCTGGTGGAGCTGGTCAAAAAAGTCCGCCAGACGCCCTACCTGCTGGGCCGCGAAATCGGCATCATCAGCTTCAACGAAACGCCCCTGAAGGACCTGCTGGGCATCACCGTCATCACCACCGATTTCCAGCACATGGGCCGCACGGCCGCCCTGATGCTGCTGGAAGGCAAGCAGGAGAAGGTGCGTAACCCCTTCTCCATAATTCGCCGGGGCTCCATTTAGGGGCCCCGCCACTGGGGCCCCCAGGCGGGCAGGAGAGTGCAGAAAGGTTGCCCCGGGCCCACCGTAGTTCTTTGCGCAGCAGCCAGCAGCGGCTAGCTCCACCTGCCTGTCGCGGCATTTTTCTTTCCTTCTCCCCTACCCGACCGATGCTACTCGCCCAGCAACTCCACGACTTGAACGCGCCCCTGGTGGCCGGCCACGAGGCTAACTACCATCACCTCAGCGAGCAGCTGGACCAGCGCAGCGCGGCCAGCGCGGCGGCCGTGGTTGCGCAGCTGCGGCAGTTTCAGGTGGCCGTGCCGAGCTGGGCCCTGGGCACGGGCGGCACGCGCTTCGGACGCTTCCCGGGCGGGGGCGAGCCGCGCTCGTTGGAGGAGAAAATTGCCGACGTGGCCCTGTTGCACCAGCTCAATGGCTCATCGAACGCCATTTCGCTGCATATTCCTTGGGATATACCGACCGACGTGGCCGGCGCCCAGCAGCAGCTGGCGGCCGCCGGCCTGCGCATCGATTCCATGAACTCCAACACCTTTCAGGACCAGCCCGGCCAGGCCCAGACCTACAAGTTTGGGTCGCTGGCCAGCACTGATGCCGCGGTGCGGGCGCAGGCCGTGCAGCACAACATTGAGTGCCTGGAGTACGGCCGGCAGCTGGGGGCCCTGGTGCACACCGTGTGGCTGGCCGACGGCTCCAACTTCCCGGGCCAGCAGCATTTCCGCGGGGCCTACCAGCGCACGCAGGAGTCGCTGGCGGCCATCTACGGGGCCCTGCCGCCCGACTGGACGTTGCTCGTCGAGTACAAGCCCTTCGAGCCCAATTTTTACTCCATGGTGATACCCGACTGGGGCACGTCCTACGCCCTGTGCCAGGCCATGGGGCCCCAGGCGCAGGTGCTCGTGGACCTGGGCCACCACCTGCCCAACACCAACATCGAGCAGATTGTGGGCCGCTTGCAGCACTTTGGGCGGCTGGGGGGCTTCCACTTCAACGGCTCGATGTACGGCGACGACGACCTGACCACGGGCAGTATCAAGCCGTTTCAGCTGTTCCTGATTTTCAACGAGCTGGTGGACAGCGCCCAGGATGCCACCGTGCACAACCCCGCCGTGGCCTACATGATTGACGCCAGCCACAACACCAAGGACCCGCTCGAAGACCTGCTCCAATCGACCGATAACATCCTGACGGCCTACGCCAAATCCCTGCTCGTAGACCGCCCGGCCCTGCAGGCCGCCCAGGCCGCCAACGACGCGGCCCTGGCCGAGGACCTGCTGCGCGACGCCTTCCTGACCGATGTGCGGCCCCTGGTGGCCGAGGCCTACCGCCAGGCCGGGGGGGCCCTGCGCCCGGTGGCCGCCTACCGCCAGGCTACGCACCGGGCCGGCCTCATTGCGCAGCGCGGCCGCCACGCGCTGGCCACCGGGCTATGAGAAAGCCCGTTTACGCCATTTTCGACGTTGGCAAAACCAACAAGAAAATCCTGCTTTTCGACGAAAGCCACCGGCTGCTGGAAGAGCACCAGCACGTATGCCTCGAAACGGTGGACGACGATGGATTTCCGTGCGAAACCCTGGAACGGCTCACCCACTGGGTGCTCAGCAACTGGCACGCGCTGCGCCAACACCCCAGCTATCTGCTCAAGGGCGTCAACTTCACGGCCTATGGCGCCAGCTTCGTGCACCTCGGGGCCGACGGGCAGCCGGTGGCCCCGCTCTACAACTACCTCAAGCCGCTGCCCGAGCGCATTGCCGCGCAGTTTTACGCCGCGGTGGGCGCGCCGCCCGAGGAATTTGCCACGGCCACCTGCTCGCCCACGCTGGGCCTGCTCAACTCCGGCTTGCAGCTCTACTGGCTGAAATACACCCGGCCTGAGCTGTTCGCGCGGGTGCACACCTCGCTGCACCTGCCGCAGTACTTGTCGTATTTGATTACGGGCGAGAAGTTTAGCGACTACACCTCCGTGGGCTGCCATACGGCCCTGTGGGATTTTGCCCGCCACGGCTACCACGCCTGGGTGCACCGCGAGGGCCTGGCCGCCAAGCTGGCCCCGCTGCTGCAAGACCCCATCGCGGCTGTGGTGGACGGCGTGCTGGTGGGGGCGGGCCTGCACGACTCGTCGGCGGCGGTGCTGCCCTACCTGCGCCGGCACGCCGCGCCTTTTCTGCTCGTTTCGACCGGCACCTGGGCCGTCACCTTCAACCCCTTCAACCAGCAGCCGCTCACCACCGAGCTGCTGCGGCGCGACTGCCTGAGCTACCTCTCGCCCCAGGGCCAGGGGGTGCTGGCGGCGCGCGTGTTTCTGGGCCGCGAGCACGATTACCAGGTGCAACACATTGCCAACCACTTCCGCATCAAGGCCGAGTTCAGCCACGAGTTCTACAAAACGCAGGTGACGGCCCGGCCGGCCGACCCGGCCGCCGCGCCCTTCCGGCCGTGGTGCATGCACGGCACGGGGCCCTACCCTGAGCAGCCGGCCCAGGCCTGGGACCTGGCGGGGTTCCGCACGGCCGGCGATGCGTACCAGCACTTGATGAGGGGGTTGGTTGATATACTGGCCGCGTCCATCCGGCTGGTGCGGCAGGACGAGCCCACCATTTTTCTTGACGGTGGGTTTGCGCGCAACCCCCTGTTTCGGGAGTTGCTGGCCGAGGCCTTTCCTGGCGTCGGCCTCCAGACGCTGGAGGTGCCGCAGGCCACGGCCCTGGGGGCCCTGCTGCACCTGGAGCAGGGCGTGGCGCAGCAAAAACCAGCCAATGTTTTTACTTAGCACTTTTATCCATTACCGCTTGCGCAGCAGCCAGCGGGTACGCTTTATGAAAGTTGCTCTTTTTGTGCCCTGCTACGTGGACCAGTTCTACCCCCAGGTGGCCATTGCCTCGCTGCAACTGCTGGCCAAGCTGGGGGTGGCGGCGGCGTTCCCCAAGCAGCAAACCTGCTGCGGGCAGCCCATGGCCAACAGCGGCTGCGAGCAGGACGCCAAGCCCGTGTACCACCACTTCGTGGACACGTTCCAGGACTACGACTACGTGGTGGGGCCCGCCGGCAGCTGCGTGTACCACGTGCGCCAGCACTTCGACATCATCGACCAAACCCCGGCCGTGCAGCACGTGCGCACGGCGACGGTTGAGCTGTTCGACTTCATCACGCAGGTGCTCGGCGTTACGGAAATTCCCGGCCGCTACCCGCACAAAGTGGGCCTGCACCTGAGCTGCCACGGCCAGCGCGGCCTGCACCAGGCCAACGAATCGGAGATGACGCCCGTGCGCGACGGCCAGCTGCGCCGCCTGCTGGCGGGCCTGGACGGCCTGGAGCTGACCGAGCTGGACCGCAACGACGAGTGCTGCGGCTTCGGGGGCACGTTTTGCGTGAGCGAGGCCGGCATTTCGGCCCGCATGGGCCAAGACCGCGTGGCCGACCACCTGCGCCACGGCACCCAGGTGCTCACCGGCGGCGACATGAGCTGCCTGATGCACCTGGAGGGCATCGTGCGCCGCCGCCAGCTGCCCCTGCGGGTGCTGCACGCCGCGGAAATCCTTAACGGCGCCCTTGCCTAACCATGAGCCAGCCCCAAAACCACGCCCAGCGCTCCGACCTGTTTTTACTCGACGAGGAGCGCACCACCTGGCACGACGAAACGCTGTGGTTTGTGCGCCAGAAGCGCGACCGAGCGGTGTACGCCACGCCCGAATTTCAGGAGCTGCGCCAACTCGC
Organism: Hymenobacter nivis; assembly: GCF_006439025.1. Taxonomy (GTDB): domain Bacteria; phylum Bacteroidota; class Bacteroidia; order Cytophagales; family Hymenobacteraceae; genus Hymenobacter; species Hymenobacter nivis_A. Next base: position 726,909 of record NZ_RCYZ01000002.1, on the reverse strand, counting down.
TTCCGACATAAAAGACCACACCCTGAGCCGGCTGGCCGAGTACCTGGAGCAGTTTGAAGACGCTGCGCTGGCCAACGGCGTGCGCGTGCACTGGGCCGCCGACGCGGCCGAGCACAACCGGATTGTGCTGGGCATTGTGCGGCAGGCCGGGGCCAGCCGGGTGGTCAAGAGCAAGTCAATGCTAACGGAGGAGTGCCACCTCAACCCGCACCTGCTGGCCCATGGGGTAGAAGTGATTGATTCCGACCTGGGCGAGCGAATTATTCAGCTGCGCGACGAGGCCCCCAGCCACGTGGTGCTGCCCGCCATCCACCTCAAAAAGGAGGACGTGGGCGAAACCTTCTGGCAGCACCTGGGCACCGAAAAGGGCCTCACCGACCCGCAGCAGCTCACCGAAGCTGCCCGCCAGCACCTGCGCGCGAAGTTCTTGGCCGCCGAGGTGGCCATTTCGGGCGTCAACTTCGCCATCGCCGAAACGGGCTCGGTGGTGGTGTGCACCAACGAGGGCAACGCCGACCTGGCCATTGGCCTGGCCCGGGTGCACATCGCCTGCATGGGCATGGAAAAGCTGCTGCCCCGGCTCTCGGACTTGGCCGTGTTCACGCGCCTGCTCACGCGCTCGGCCACCGGGCAGCCCATCACTACCTACACCTCGCACTTTACCAAGCCTTTGCCCGGCCGCGAGCTGCACGTCGTCATCGTGGACAACGGCCGCAGCCAGCAGCTGGGCCGGCCCGACTTCCGGGCTTCGCTCAAGTGCATCCGGTGCGGGGCCTGCATGAACACCTGCCCGGTGTACCGGCGCAGCGGCGGCCACAGCTACGATTTCACCATCCCGGGGCCCATCGGCGCGATTCTCTCACCCAACATCGACATGCGCAAGCACGCTTCGCTGCCGTTTGCCAGCACGCTCTGCGGCTCGTGCACCGACGTGTGCCCAGTTAAGATTGATATCCACACCCAGCTCTACAAGTGGCGGCAGGTGCTGGGGGCCGAGGGAATGCTGCCGGCCAGCAAAAAGTACAGCATGAAGCTGCTAAGCCGCGTCTTGGCCCGGCCGGCTCTGTTCAAAGCCGGAGGCGCGGCGGCCCGGCTTGGGCTGCGATTTGTGCCGCACGCCCTCAGCCACGCGCCGGGCTACAACCCCTGGGCCATTGCCCGCGAGCTACCCGCGCCGCCCAAGCAAAGCTTCCGCGACTGGCACGCGGCCCAGGCTGCCACCCCCGCCCCGACCGTATGAGCACGGCGCGGGAAAAGATGCTGGCCGCCGTGCGCGCCAGCCAGCCCGGGGCCCTGCCCCTGCCCACCGTGCCGCTGTTTGACGGCGAGGCTTCAGTGGAGAAATTCATCGCCCTGCTGGAAAGCATTGGGGCCCAGGCCATCCAGCTGCCGCACCTCAGCCAGCTCGCGGCCACGGTAGCGCGCTGCTACCCCAACGAGCGGCGCGTGGCTTCGGACCTGCTGCCGGCGACCGTAGCCGTGGCTGCAACCACCCCGGCGGCGACCCTGGCCACCATCGACCTAGCCGTGCTGCGCGGCGCGTTTGGCGTGGCCGAAAACGGCAGCATCTGGCTGCCTGAAGCGGCCATGCTGCACCGCGCCCTGCCCACCGTGGCCCAGCACCTGGCCATCGTCCTCGACCAGCACGCCCTGGTGGCCACCATGCACCAGGCCTACGCCCGGCTAAACGGCCAGCCGGGGGGCTACGGCACCTTTTTAGCGGGCCCCTCCAAAACGGCCGACATCGAGCAGTCGCTGGTAATCGGGGCCCACGGGGCCCGCAGCCTCCTGGTGCTGCTGCACTAAAACAAGACCAGTGCTTCGCCGCGGCAGGCAACCGCCACCCCTTAGCGGCGCGCCAGCAGGGGCCCCACCAACCCGTAGCCCGGGCACGACTGCGCACACCGTTTTGCTGGGCCCGGCGGGGCGGCCAGTGGCCGGCCTTTTGCTGGCCCAAGGCTACGGTAAGCGCACCAAACGCTGGCGGGGCCAGGGCCCGCACGGGTGCAGGTGCCCGTCGGGATGCTTGACCCCAACTATCCCTTTGGCTGCGCGGCCGGCACTGGTTCGCTGCCTTTTACATTGGCCTCCGTTACCATGGCCCGAAGGACATTGCTCAGAAACATAGTCCTGGCTACTCCGGCCACCTGGCTGCCCAGCGTGGTAGCCAGGTGGTAGCCAGCCTCAACTGGAGCCCGACGGCTCCGGCCGGAAAGCGCACGGCCCCGGCAATTTTGCTCCTGCTTGAGCGTCGCTGGCGCAGTGCCAGACGCCCAAGTGGTTTCGCATTGGGGGAGCACTGGGGCCCCCAGAGCCAGCCCGAGCGCGGCACTTGAGGCCCGCGTACGCCAGGAGCTGGCCACCAGCCTCTGCACCGAGGCCGAAATCGTGCACTGGCAGCGCGGTGGCGCATTTGCAGGCCCCTGGCCGCCGTTTTAGCTGGCCCGCGGCGGCGTTCTTTGCGCAGCGGGGCGCCGTTGGTTTTATCGTTTACGAGCGTATGTTGATTACTTTCTCTTGTCGTATCGCCGCGCTTATCGCGGGGCTAAGCTGCTTGGCTACTCCAAAAATAATGGCCCAAACCGTGCTGGACCTTCCCCCCGCCCGGCCTTGGTCGGGCCGTAGCGAGCAGCTGATTGCCGAGCCCAGCGACGAGTGGATAACGCCGGCCGAGGCCGCCAACTTCCAAACTACGCCGCGCTACGCCGAAGTCCGCGCCTGGTTGGAGCGGCTCGCCGCGGCCTCGCCGCTCGTGACGCTGCACCCCTTCGGGCGCACGGGCGAGGGGCGCGAGCTGCTGTACGTGCGCGCCAGCCGGGGCGGCCCCGCCAAGCCAGTGGTGCTGGTGCAGGCGGGCATTCACGCGGGCGAAATCGACGGCAAAGACGCCGGCCTAATGCTGCTGCGCGACATTGCCCTGCGCGGCAAGGCCCACCTGCTCGACCGCGTGGACCTCGTATTCGTGCCGGTTTACAACATTGACGGCCACGAGCAGCTGAGCGCCTGGAACTTCCCGCAGCTGCGCGGCCCCGCCGAAAAAGGCTTTGAGAACAATGCCCGCAACCGCAACCTGAACCGCGACTACGCCAAGGCCGATGCACCCGAAACGCGGGCCATGATTGGGCTGCTGCGCGGGTTAGACCCCCTGCTCTACATCGACTGCCACGTGAGCGAAGGCTTTGACATGCAGCATGATATCACCTTCACCTACGCGGGCTGGGGCACCTACGCGCGCCACCGGGCCACGGCCGACTGGCTGCAGGGCAGCTTCGGCCCGGCCGCGATGCGGGCGCTGACCCAGGCGGGCCACCTGCCCACCATCTACCCCAGCCCCATCGACACGCGCGCGCCGGCCAAGGGCATCCGCTACAGCCCCGAGGGGCCCCGCTACTCCACTGGCTACGGCGACTTCATCAGCGTGCCCACCGTGCTGGTCGAGAACCACATGCTCAAGCCCTACCGCCAGCGCGTGCTCGGTACCTACGTATTGCTGGAAGCCGCCCTCCGCATTGCGGCCCAGGATGCCGGGCGCATCGCCGCGGCCAAGGCCACGGACCGGGCCAGCCGGCCCGCCGAGCTGCTCACGCGCTGGGCGCCCGCGCCGCAGCCCATCGGTTGGGTCGAGCAGTTCAAGGGCATCGCCTTCGAGTGGTACCAATCGCCGGCCTCGGGGCGGCGGGAGCAGCGCTGGCTGGGCCAGCCCATTACCTTCCGCATGCCCATTATTGGGCAGCAGCCCACCGAGTCGGTGCGCCTGCCCCGGGCCTGGTGGGTACTCGCCGCCCAGGCCGAAGTGCTCGACCGGCTGCGCCTGCACGGCATCGCGTTTGAAACGATAACGGCGCCGCGCACCCTGCAGCTCGACCGGGTGCGGCTCCTCAACCCCAAGCTGCTGCCGCCCAGCGAAGGGCGCGTGCCGCTGGCGGCCAGCTTTGTGCACGAGCCCGGCCCGCAGGTGCTGCCCGCGGGCAGCGTGCGCGTGCCCGCCGACCAGCCCAACGGCCTGCTGGCGGCCGCCCTGCTGGAGCCCGAAAGCCAGGATTCGTTCCTGGCCTGGGGCTTCTTCCCCGAAATACTGTCGCCCGCGCCCAGCACCGACGACTTCATCCTGGCCGCGCTGGGCGAGCGCCTACTGGCCACCGACCCCGCCCTGAAAGCTGCGTTCGAGGCCAAGCTGCGCGCCGAGCCTGCCTTTGCCGCCGACCCGGACGCGCGCCTCGCCTGGCTCTACGCGCACGCGGGGCCGGGCCACCCCTACCACTGGCAGTACCCCATTATGCGGGAGCTGAATTAAGCAGCTATCGGCTCCGCCACCAGTTGGACGGCTTAATTGATGGCGCTGCCCCACACTTTTGAGGCGCTCCCAGAAGACCAGGTTCTTGATAGGTTCCGGTAGAGTGGGGCCCCTAGCCTTCGTTCTGGTGGTACGCCCTGGCCAGCACCCGCCACCGGCCACCTTACCTGAGCAAGGTTTGGAAATCGGTAAAATAGCCGCCGAGCACATCTTTCTTCAGCTCCACGCGCACCACAGCCGTGGTGGGGGTAATGGCCAGCACGTCGATGCGCGTCTGGAGCTCGGCCGCCGGGCCTACTCTGGCGAATCTGCCGGCACAGCGTCAGCCCGCTGCCTGCGGCTGCAACGGCCACTGCGCCTGACAGCACCACCCGTTCAGCGGAACTGCAACTCCGCGTCCAACTCACCACCACGCTCTGCACCCCACCCTTGCTTGCTGGGGCCCCAGCATATCCCTTACAAGGCCCTTTGCTTAATACCCGGCTTGCCACCCGCCCCCGGGTAGTAGAACAGGCTCATTCCCGTTAGAATGCGTCTGCTTTCTGCGCTTATTTCATTACCCACAGCTTGCAGTGGCGGCGTCCTTTGGGGGCCGGTAGCTAGCCAGCGGCGGGGCACCGGGCATTGCACTGCTGGAAAATGCTAGGCATAAATTTTTTCACCCTTTGCGCCGCCCGGGCGGCTCGAGTCCTGGGCGCACCACGAGCCGGGCGCTAGCTCTGAGAGACGTTTCCTCCTTTCGATGGGGTAAGCGCTGGGGCCGGACCGCCGCGCTGCTTACCAAACCTACTATCAAAACTTCGTGAGCTACGGTATGATAAACGGACTGTCTTCTTTTTGCGCTACCTTCTTGCTGCTGCTGAGCGCCAGCCTGGCCAGCCGGGCACAGGGCCCTGCGGCGGGCCGCGAGCACCTGCTGCTGGACGCCGGCTGGCGCTTCGCCTACGGCCATCCGTCTGACCCGAAGCAGGATTTCACCAACGGCACCAGCTACTTTTCCTACCTGGCCAAGACGGGAAATGGCGACGGCGCGGCGGCCGTCAAGTTTGACGACCGCGCTTGGCGGCAGCTCGACCTGCCGCACGACTGGGCCGTGGAGCAGGGTTTTAGCGAGCAGGCCAGCTTCAGCCACGGCTTCAAAACCGTGGGCCGCGCCTTTCCCAACACCAGCGTGGGCTGGTACCGCAAGTCGTTTGCAGTGCCGGCCAGCGACTTGGGCCGGCGCATCAGCCTCGATTTTGACGGCGTGTACCGCAATTCCATCGTGTGGGTGAACGGGCACTACCTCGGCACCCAGGCCAGCGGCTACAACGGCTTTCAGTACGACATTTCCGACTACCTCCACTACGACGGCAAGCCCAACGTGATTGCGGTGCGCGTGGACGCCACGATGGAGGAAGGCTGGTTTTACGAAGGCGCGGGCATTTACCGCCACACCTGGCTCACCAAAACTGCGCCGCTGCACGTGGCGCCCCACGGCACGTTCGTCACCACCAAGCTCGACGGCAGCGCGGCCACCCTCACGGCCAAAACCACCATTAAAAACAGCGCGCTAACGCCCCAAACCTTCGACGTGGTGCAGGACGTGGTGGACGCGGCCGGCCAAATCGTGGCCACGACCCAGGTGCGGCAGCTGCACCTGGGGGCCGCCCGCGAGCAAGAGTTCACCTGCACCATTCCGGTGGCCAATGCCCGGCTGTGGTCCATCGAAACGCCCTACCTCTACAAGCTGGTGACGCGCGTGCAGCAGGCCGGCGCGGCCGTTGACCAGTACGAAACCCGGTTTGGCGTGCGGACCATTCGCTTCGACGCCAACGAGGGCTTCTTCCTCAACGGCCAGCACGTGAAGATCAAGGGCACCAACAACCACCAGGAGCACGCGGGCGTGGGCACGGCCATCCCCGACGCCCTGCAGGACTGGCGCATTAGGCAGCTCAAGTCGTTCGGCAGCAACGCGTACCGCTGTTCACACAACCCCCCTACCCCCGAGCTTCTCGACGCCTGCGACCGGCTGGGCATGCTGGTCATCGACGAAAACCGCCTGATGGGCATCACCGAGCCCTTACTGAACGAGCTGAAAACGCTGATGGTGCGCGACCGCAACCACCCGAGCATCATCAGCTGGTCGATCGGCAACGAGGAGTGGGCCATTGAGAGCAACGTTCTGGGGGCCCGCATTGCGGCCACCATGCAGGCCTACGCCAAAACCATCGACTCGACGCGGGCCATCACCGCGGGCATCAGCGGCGGCTGGGGCCAAGGCACCTCCACTACCATCGACGTGATGGGCTACAACTACATTGCCCAGGGCAGCACCGACGCCCAGCACGCCAAGTTTCCGCAGCAGCCCGGCTGGGGCACCGAGGAAGGCTCCACGTTTGCCACGCGCGGCGTGTACGTGACCGACATGGCCAAGCACTACATCGCGGCCTACGACAAAAAGCCGCGCCCGAGCTTTTACAGCATCGAGGAAGGCTGGCGCCACTACGCCGACCGGCCCTACCTGGCGGGCCTGTTCATCTGGACGGGCTTCGACTACCGGGGCGAAGCCACGCCGTTCCGGTGGCCGTCGGTCACGTCGTATTTCGGCATGCTGGACCTCTGCGGCTTCCCCAAAGACGACTACTACTACCTGAAATCGTGGTGGACCACCCAGCCCACCCTGCACCTGCTGCCCCACTGGAACTGGGCCGGCAAGGAAGGCCAACCCATCGACGTGTGGGCCTACAGCAACTGCGACGAGGTGGAGCTGTTTCTAAACAACAAAAGCCTGGGCAAAAAGGCGATGACCAAAAACTCGCACCTCGAATGGCAGGTGCCCTACGCCTCCGGCACGCTGGCCGCCGTGGGCTACCGCAACGGCAAAAAAATTGCCACCGACCAAGTGCAGACAACCGGCCCGGCCGCCGCCATTGCCCTGGCCGCCAGCAGCGCAACGGTGCAGGCCAACGGCGAAGACGTATCGGTTGTGACGGTGCGCATTGAGGCCAAAAACCAGCGCCTGATGCCGACCGCCGACTCGGAAGTAACGTTCAGCCTGCGGGGCCCCGGTAAGATAATCGGGGTCGGCAACGGCGACCCGACCTCGCTCGAACCCGACCAGTTTTTGCCAACCGTGCGGGCGCTGCCCATCGAAAACGTCAAAGAAAAGGGCTTCGGCGGCCCGGTGAGCGGCGCGGAAACCGGCGCTGCCTTCGATGATTCCGGCTGGGGTAGCGCGGCCGCCCGCCAGTACGACGCCGCAACCGAGCTCGTTCCCACGGCCCAGGCGTACGTGAACCGCGGGAGTTTTGAGCTGCCAGCGGACTTGTCGGCAGCGCAGATTACGTTCTTTTACCAGCCCATTGGCCAGCAGCAGTCCATCTACATCAACGGCCACGCGCTGGCCCAAAACCTGACGGGTGAGCAGGCCAGCGCCCAGGGCTACCAGCTCGATAAAAGCTGGCTCAAGCCGGGCCGCAATAGCCTGGCAGTCGTTTCGGTGCCCTTCGTCAAAAAGCAAATCTGGGACGTTTTCAACATTGACCCCGGCACGGTACAGGTCATTACCCCGGCCGCCGCCTGGCGGCGCAAGGCGTTCAACGGCCTCGCGCAAGTGCTGGTGCAGGGCACGCGCACGCCCGGCGACATTACGCTCACCGCTACGGCGCCCGGCCTGAAGGCCAGCGTACTCAAAATCAAGTCGGTGGCTGCTACTCCCCGGCCCGCTTTATAGGGCAGGTTTTCCAGCCCCGCCCCGCTTGTCACTTGCTGCAGCTGCGCATCAGCCAGCTGCGCTACCTTTTTTTCTTACCCTTCTTATGAAGAAAATTTCGCTGCTTTTTCTTGGCATGTGTGCTTCGTTTCAGGCCTTTAGCCAAGGCAACAACTACGTGCAGAACTACAAGAAATTCGATAACCTAGCCCTCACGCCCCCGATGGGCTGGAACAGCTGGAACAAGTTTGCCTGCAACGTCGATGAAAACCTCATCAAAGAAGTGGCCGATGCGATGGTAGCCACCGGCATGAAAGACGCCGGCTACACCTACATCAACATCGACGACTGCTGGCACGGCGAGCGCGACGCGCAGGGCTTTATTCACCCCGATGCCAAGCGGTTTCCTTCGGGCATGAAGGCCCTGGCCGACTACGTGCACAGCAAAGGGCTGAAATTTGGCATCTACTCCGACGCGGGCTCCCAAACCTGCGGTGGCCGGCCCGGCAGCCGGGGCTACGAGTTTCAGGATGCCCAGATGTACGCCGAGTGGGGCGTCGATTACCTCAAATACGACTGGTGCAACACCGAGGGCCTGAAGGCCGAAGGCGCCTACAAAACCATCACGGCCGCCATCCGCAAGGCCGGGCGGCCCATGGTGCTCAGCATTTGCGAGTGGGGCAACGACAAGCCCTGGGAGTGGGGCCCCACCGTGGGCCACCTGTGGCGCACCACCGGCGACATCTACAACTGCTTCGACTGCATCAACGACCACGGCACCTGGAAATCGTGGGGCGTGATGCAAATCATGGACAAGCAGCAGCACCTGCGCCAGTACGCCGGCCCCGGCCACTGGAACGACCCCGACATGCTGGAAGTCGGCAACGGCATGCCCGCCAACGAGGACCGCGCCCACTTCACCATGTGGAGCATGATGGCCGCCCCGCTCATCACCGGCAACGACCTGCGCAAGATGAGCCCGCAGACCAAAGAAATCCTGACCAACAAAGAAGTGCTCGCCATCGACCAGGACAAGCTGGGCGTGCAGGGCTACCGCTACGCCGCCAAGGACAGCCTCGAAACCTGGCTCAAGCCCCTGGCCGACGGCAAGTGGGCCGTGGCCTTCCTCAACCGCAGCAAAAAACCCCAGCCCGTTCGCTTCGACTGGAAGGCCACCCCCATCACCGACGAGGTGTCGAAAGCCGAGCTGAACGCGGCTAAAACCACCTACCGCCTGCGCAACCCCTGGACGCACAAGGATGTGGGCACCACCAAAAAGGCCTTCGCAGCCACCGTACCCAGCCACGACGTGGTGGTACTGCTGCTAAGCAAGTAGCCATCGGGTAAGCGATAGATTATTGGAGCGCATCAAAAAATTAGGGCCCCCAGATTCAAGGGATGGCTAACTGCCTTGCGGCCTACCGGGACCAGGGCTACCGGCGGCAGGTGGGCAAGCAATTCTGTACTGCTGACAATGCGGGAACTCTGGCAGGCCTGGGCAAGTTACCCCGACAGCTTATACACATGAAATTTGTTTCATATATTTGTTTCGTCTTATGAACTCCGCCCCCACCGCACCGCTAGTAGATATGGGCCTCGATATCGAGAAGATGGAGAAGGTGGCCTTTATTCTCAAAACCACGGCTCACCCCACGCGCATTGCCATTGTGCAACTGCTGGCCGCCCACGACAGCCTCTCGGTGGGCGACATCTGCGAGCGGCTGGGCGGCGCCGAGCAGTCGCTGACCTCGCACCACCTGGCCACTATGAAAAGCAAGGGCCTGCTCAGCAGCTCGCGCAGCGGCAAAAACATTTATTACTCATTGAAAATGAGAGAGGTAATCGACGTCATTCAGTGCCTGGCAGCGTGTACCTTCCTGTAAGCGGCGCGGTTTTTTTTGGCACAATACATGAACAAACCATCATAATTTCATCTGTTTCGCCCCGCCCGCCATGTTGCATTACCTGGGTTACTTCGCCGCCATTTTCATTGGCTTGTCGCTCGGCATTATGGGCGGGGGCGGCTCCATCCTCACGGTGCCCGTGCTGGTGTATTTGATGGGCGTGAGCCCGGTGCTGAGCACGGCCTACTCGCTGTTTGTGGTGGGCAGCACGTCGGTGGTGGGGGCGTCGGGCTACTTCCGCAAGGGCCTGGTGTCGCTGAAAACCGCCATCGTGTTCCTGTTGCCGTCGCTGGCCGCCGTGTTTCTGGTGCGCAAGGTGCTGCTGCCGGCCATTCCGCAGGTGCTCTTTAGGGTGGGCAGCACCGTGTTCACCAAAGACTTACTGGTGCTGGTGGCCTTTGCAGTACTCATGGTGGTAGCCGCGGCCTCCATGATCCGCAGCAAGCAGCCCGACGGCGTACCCGACGGCGCGGCCGCGCCGGTCCATGCCTTCAACTACCCGCTCATACTCGGCATTGGCCTGGTGGTGGGGTTGCTCACGGGTTTTGTGGGCGCGGGGGGCGGCTTCCTCATCATCCCGGCCTTGGTGCTGGGGGCGCGCCTGCCCATGAAGCTGGCCGTGGGCACTTCGCTGGCCATCATTTCGCTGAACTCGCTCATCGGCTTCACCGGCGATTTGAGCGCCGGGCGGGCCATGGACTGGTCGTTTCTGCTGGGCTTTCTGGCCTTTGCGCTGAGCGGCATCGTGCTAGGCACCTACCTGGCCCGCTTCATTCCGGGGGCCCGGCTCAAGCCCGCCTTCGGGTGGTTCACGCTGGCCATGGGCGCGTTTATCCTCACCAAAGAGCTGCTGTTTCACCACGCCTAAACTGACCTTTCAGCCCGCATCCGCTCCCGTTTCTTTCCCCGTTTTTTCGCCTGCATCATGAAAATCGAACAGTTTGAAGACAAGGGCCTGGCCCACTTCTCGTACGCTATTCTCAGCGACTGCGCCCAGGAAATCGTGCTCATCGACCCCGCCCGCAACCCCCAGCCCTACTACGACTTCGCCCGGGCGCACGAGGCGAAAATCGTGGCCGTTATCGAAACCCACCCGCACGCCGACTTCGTGTCGTCGCACCTGGAAATTGCCCAAGCCACCGGCGCCGTTATCCGCGTGAGCCAGCTCCTCGGGGCTGATTATGAGCACGAAGCCTTTGACGAGGGCGACTCGTTTACGAGCGGCAAGCTCACGTTTCGGGCCCTGAACACGCCCGGCCACTCGCCCGATTCGCTCAGCATCGTGCTCAGCCGGGCGGGGAAGGACGTGGCCGTGTTCACCGGCGACACGCTCTTCATCGGCGACGTGGGCCGGCCCGACCTGCGCGAAACCGCCGGCAACCTCACCGCCCGGCGCGAGGAGCTGGCCCGCCAGCTGTACCACAGCCTGCGCACCAAGCTTCTGCCCCTGGCCGACGACGTGCTGGTGTACCCGGCGCACGGCGCGGGCAGCCTCTGCGGCAAGGCCCTCAGTGGGGCCAACAGCAGCACCATCGGCGCCGAGAGAATCGGCAACCCCATGCTGCGCCCGCTGGGCGAAGCTGAGTTTGTGCAGGAGCTGCTGGCCGACCAGCCGTTCATTCCCAAGTACTTTGGCTACGACGTGGCCCTCAACAAGGCCGGCGCGCCCGCTTACGCCCCTAGCGTGCAGCAGGTGAAGCGCCTATCCCCCGGCACCGCGCTGGCGGCCGGCGCGGTCGTCATCGACGCGCGCCCCGAAAGCGCGTTCAAGCGGGGCCACGTGGCCGGGGCCCTCAACATTCAGCAAGGCGGCAAATTTGAAACCTGGCTGGGCTCCATTGTGGGGCCCCAGGAGCCGTTTTATCTCCTGGCCGCCGACGCGGCGACTTTGGAAGACCTGATTCAGAAGACGGCCAAAATCGGCTATGAGCCGTTGATTGAGGGCGCGCTGGTGGGCACGCCGGCCACCGATGCCACCACGCCCGCGCTCGACGTGGCCGCCTTCCGCCAGCACCCGGAGCAGTACACCATCGTGGACATCCGCAACCCAGTGGAGCACCGCGACGAGCCCATTTTCGCCGGTTCGCTCAGCATTCCGCTACCCGAGCTGCGCGAGCGGGCCCAGGAGATTCCGACCGACCGGCCCGTGGTGGTGCACTGCGCCGGCGGCTACCGCTCGGCAGCCGGCAGCAGCATCGTAGCGGCCGCCTTACCCGGTACCGCAGTGCTCGATTTGGGCGAGGCCGTGAAGTCGTTCCCGGTGCTGGCCCTGGCGGCTCGCTAATGAGCCAGCCCTACCCCCTCTTTCTATCCTTGCCTTTTGCTATGCTTGATTTCTTGCAACAACCCTGGCCCTGGTACGTGGCCGGGCCCCTAATTGGCCTCACGGTGCCGGCACTGCTGCTCGTGGGCAATAAGGCCTTGGGCATCAGCAGCGCACTGCGCCACGTATGCGCGGCCTGCGTGCCGGCCGGCATCCCATTTCTGACTTACAACTGGCGGGCCGAAGCCTGGAATCTGGTGTTTGTGCTCGGCATCGTGCTGGGCGGCTTCATCGACTACCGGCTCCTGGGCCACCCCGAAGCGGTGGCCATTTCGGCCGCTACGGTGCACGATTTGAAGGCTGAAATGCACCTCACCGACTTCTCCGGCCTGCTGCCCAAGGAGTTGTTTGCCCTCGGCAACCTGGCCAACTGGAAGGGCTGGGTATTTATGGTGCTGGGGGGCTTTTTGGTGGGCTTCGGCACGCGCTACGCGGGCGGCTGCACCTCGGGGCACGCCATTTCGGGGCTCTCCAACTTGCAGTGGGTGTCGCTGGTAGCCGTCGTTGGCTTCTTTGCCGGCGGGCTGTTCATGACCTGGGTTGTTTATCCCATGCTATTTTAACTACCTGCCATGAAATACATTAAGTACCTGGCACTAGGCACGTTATTTGGAATAATCCTCACCAAAAGCGAAGTCATCAGCTGGTTTCGGATTCAGGAGATGTTCCGCTTCCAGGCCTTCCACATGTACGGTGTCATCGGCTCGGCCATCGTGGTGGGCATGGTTTCGATTCAGCTCATCAAGCGCAATCGGCTCAAGACAATCAGCGGCGAGCCCATTGTACTGGCCGACAAGAAATTCAACCACGGCATCTGGATTGGGGGCTTCATCTTCGGCCTCGGCTGGGCCATCACCGGGGCCTGCCCCGGCCCGCTGTTTGCGCAGTTGGGCAGCGGCGTGGGCGCGGCGGCGGTCATGATTTTGGCCGCCCTGGCCGGCACCTGGACCTACAGCGCCCTGCGCGAAAAGCTGCCGTACTAGGCATATAGCTCGGTCGTTAGCCCACCCCGGCTGCGGCCGAGGGCCTCATTGCCAAGGCGTTTTTTTACCTACCCGCTTGCGCGCTGGTGCGCCCGCGTAGTCGTCGAATCCAGCAACGCCGCATCCACTTCCGGCAGGCGCACGGCCGAGAACGGGCGCTGCCAGGTGCCTTTCTATGCCCAGCGCAAGGCCCGCTTGCGCACCGAATCGTGCTTGCTGAAGCGCCTGGGTAGGATACGCCGCGTGCCACCGTAGCGTATGACCCGGAGCATGGCATTCAAAAACAGGCGGTTATAGGCTTCCGTACAGCCTACTTCGCGAGCCTTACCCGCCAAATGCGGGAGAGCTTTTCCCACGCGCCTTCACTCAATTCGTCACCCTCAAGTCCCGTACCGCAAAGCCAATTGCCCGTAGGCCCTAGTTGATCAACCACGCCCTTCGTTGTCTTTAAAAGGTGGCTAGCCGCCTGGTTTCCTGTTACAGCACTTCCAGCGGCAACACCAGGCCCCCGCTCTGCGCGAGGCGCGCGAAATAGATCGTAGGTTCCAGCAACTGGTAAGGAAAGTACAGGCCGGCCGGGGTCGGAGGCTGGCCATCGAGCCCGGTGAGCCGCTCCAAGAGCATAGCGACCCCAAGGCCGGTCAGCGGGGCTGCGCCGCCCCGGTGCACCACCGCCTGCCGGGTGCGCAGGGGCTGTCCCGCGTGGTCTTCCCCGCTCAGCTCCAGAATGATTTCGGTCGACTTCGGCTCCCCCCGGCGGCGGCTTGAACTTACCCCCATGGCGAGATTAAACTGCACGTTCGGCGCGTTGGTGGCCGTTGCTAGGCCCACGACATCAATGGAGGAGAAGCCAGTGGCGTCTACTAGGGTGCCGTCGACGGCCCGGAACGTGGTCCTGGCCTCCTCGCCTGCCCGCCAGATGTAGGCGCCGTCGCGCCGGGTGAAGGCCGCGGGCAGCAGCTGGGCAAAGTGCGCAAAGTCGGCGGCCACGGCCGGCCCACCCGCGTCCTGCTCATCCACGAGCGCGCCGATGGTAATGCCCTGCACCCGGCCAAACGCGTTGGCCGCTGCCAAGGCGGGCAAGGTGGTGGCCCCAACCAGCCATTCATAGCCGAGCACGATGGGGGCGGCGTGCGGCTGGTGCATGTAGGCCGCTATTTCGGGCGCAATCTCAAAGATGCCCGTCGAGATGCTCAGGAACGGCACCCCGCGCTCTTGCGCAAACCGAAGCGCGGCCAAGGTATGGTCCATGTAGAAGATGACAACCGCGCTGATGGAGCGCTGGCCCAGGCCGAGGCCAGGGGCGGTTAGGTCCAGCCGTACGCCCTGCGCATTGCCGATTTCAGCCGCCGCCGCGTCGGCCTTGGCCAGGTCGCGCCCCCCGATCAGGAGCGGCACTTCGGGGTGAGTAGCCCGTAGAAATTGCGCGGTCTGGCGACCAATTGCGCCGGCACCACCGATAAGCAGAAGAGGAGCTTGTGTCATGATAAGGTTGTTTAGAAAGTTGTTGGTTACTTTTAACAAAGGTAACCTACTATTAGTAACCTACCAATAGTAAGTTACTAATAGTAGGTTAAACAACCATTTTTCTACACCCACTCTTGCTAGCTCGTACCAACTCAGCCCCCCTGCATGCTTCAGCCTTCTGAACTAGACGCGCCGCAGCCAGCTTCGAGCCGCCTGCCCAAGGCGGAGCGTCGGCGCCAATTACTAGCCATGGCCTTGGTTATCGTCCGCGAGGAAGGGGCCGACCGGCTGACGCTCGGCCACCTAGCGACACGGGCTGGCGTGTCGAAGCCCATTACGTACGAACACTTTGGCACCCGGGCGGGGCTGTTGGCCGCACTCTACAAGGCCCTCGATGAACAGCATACCCAGGCGTTGCAAGCGGCATTGAGCGGCGAGCAACGAGGCCTGGCGGATACGGCCCAGGTACTGGCCAGCGCTTACGTTCGCTGTTCCTTGAAGATGGGGGGCGAATGGCAAGCGGTCGGCGCGGCCCTGTCCGGCAGCGAGGAAATGGCGGCCGTGCAGCAGGAGCTACTGGCGGGGTATGCCCACCTGTTTGTCGCGGCGCTCGGGCCGCATAGCGCGTACTCACCGGCCGCGCTGCATCGGTACTGCGTCGGGCTTATCGGGGCCGGGGAGGCGCTATCCGTGCTGATGCTCGCGGGCAATTGCAGCGAGCAGGAAGCTACGGCAACCTTCGCTGCGCTGATTCAAGGCGGGTTACACGTACCTGCCGCCTAGCGCTTACTTCGTGCAAACGCCCGCGAAACTCACCAACCCACCCGAATAAGATTTACTATTGGGAAACTTAGCTTTTGCTCAATCGGCTTGACCCAGAAAGTGTCCTTCTTTGTCATCAAATCCATGTAGAACTGGTTATCAGCAGTTCCTTGATCAGCTACCAATGAATCGGTAATAACGGTGAGCTTTGAGGTGCCTGCTACTTGGTACGAGCTGTACTGTATGCCCTTGTATTTGCGGCTGCAGGAGATTCTCATTCCCAAGAAGAGCAGCGGTGCCACAAAAAAAACTAGGAGGAAGCGAAGAGCATAAACAAGCATTGGTAGTCGTTTGAACTACAATTATTTCTCAACGAGATAACCCCTACACCCCTCCCGGGGCCCTACGCTGGGGCCAGCACCAGAGCCACGCGGCTGGGCAGGTACACGCGCAGGTGCTGCTCGTAGGTTTCGTAGATGTAGCACTCGTCGGGCCGGTCGAAGCCGCCGAACTGGCCGCTGTCGGAGGAGAGCACCACGCGGTAGCGGCCCTCCTTGGGCACCCAGAAGCGGTAGTCGGGCTGGCTCTGCGTCACGTGCAGGTTGACGATGACCACCAGCGGGCCCCGGGCGAAGGCCAGCACCTTGTGCTCCTCGTCGTGGTGCAGCAGCTGGGCCGGGCCGGCGGCCAGCACGTGGCGCGCCTTGGCCAGGTGAATCAGGGCCTTGTCGAAATTGCCGAGGAAGTGGAATTTCAGGTCGGGGTTGTCGGCCAGGCTCCACTGGCGGCGGGCGTACTGGTAGCTCCAGCCGTTGCCCGCGCGGGGGAAATCGACCCACTCGGGGTGCCCGAACTCGTTGCCGATGAAGTCGAGGTAGGCCTCGCCGCCGGCCGTGAGCGTCACCAGGCGGATGATTTTGTGCAGCGCCAGGGCCCTCGCGGCGTTCGGGTCGGGGTCGGCCGCCTGCATGTGGTGGTAGATGCCGTCGCCGAACAGCCACTGGGCCAGCGTTTTGTCGCCTACCAGGGCCTGGTCGTGGCTTTCGGCGTAGGCCACCGTTTTCTCGCCTTCGCGGCGATTGGTGAGCACGTGCCAGAGGTCGCCCAGGTTCCAGCCCTCGTCGGGCGTATGCTTGAGCAGCTTGATCCAATAGTCAGGGATGCCCATGGCCAGGCGGTAGTCGAAGCCGATGCCGCCCTCGGTAATCGGGCGGCCCAGGCCGGGCAGGCCGCTCATGTCCTCGGCCACCAGCAGGGCCCCCTTCTTGAACTCGTGCACCAGCGTGGTGGCCAGCTGCAGGTACAGGATGGCGTCTTCGTCGGCCCCGGGCCCGAAGTACTGGTCGTAGCCTACGAAGGCCACGCCCTCGCCGTGGTGGTGGTAGAGCATGCTCGTCACGCCGTCGAAGCGGAAGCCGTCGAAGTGAAACTCCTCCAGCCAGTAGCGCAAGTTGCTGAGCAAGAACTGCTGTACCTCGGGCCGGCCGTAGTCGAACAGCTTCGAATCCCAGCCCGGGTGGTTGCCCCGCTCGCCCTTGTGGAAGTACAGGTTGCCCGAGCCGTCGAAGTCGGCCAGGCCCTCGGCCTGGTTTTTCACGGCGTGCGAGTGCACCACGTCGAGCAGCACGGCGATGCCGCGGCGATGGGCCTCGTTGATCAAATACTTCAACTCTTCAGGGGTGCCGAAGCGCGAGCTGGGCGCGAAAAAGTTGGCCACGTGGTAGCCAAACGAGCCGTAGTACGGGTGCTCCATCACGGCCATCAGCTGCACGCAGTTGTAGCCGTCGGCCTCGATGCGGGGCAGCATCTCATCGGCAAACTCGCGGTAGAGGCCCACGCGGTACTCCTCGGTGGCCATGCCCACGTGTGCCTCGTAGATGAACGGCTCCTTGACGGCGGCGGCCACGCGAAACTTCTGGTCCGTCCAGGCGAAGGCGGTGGCGGGGCGCCACACCTGGGCGGCGTAGTCCTTGGTGTGGTCGTCCTGCACCACGCGGCGGGCAGTGGCGGGCAGGCGGTCCTGGGCCCCGTTGGCGCTGACCACGTGCACTTTGTACTTACTGTTGTGCACCAGCCGGTCCTTGTACTCTTTGTCGGGCAGGAAAATTTCCCACACCCCGTAGTCGAGCCGCTGCAAGGGGTTGGCCTGGCGGTCCCAGCCGTTGAAGTCGCCGATGAGGTAGAGCGCCTCGGCCCCCGGGGCCCACTCGCGGTAGCGGAAGCCGCGGCGGCGGCCGTCGTAGTGCAGGCCCAGCTGCTGGTGGGCCGTGGCGTAGGCGTCGAGCGAGCCGTGGTGCTGCGCGATTTCGGCCAGGCGGGCGGCCAGGCGGGCCTGGCGCTGGCGCAGCACGGGCTCGTAGGGTGCCAGCCAGGAGTCGTGCTGCACGAGCAGCAACTGGGGCACGGGAGCAGCAAGCGGGGCGGTGGGTTCCATGGGCGGGGCGGCAGGGTTTGGCAATTGGTAGGCGAAAGGTAGCGGCGGGGCTGCGAATGCGGGCCCCTGGGAACCGCGGCAACGGTTAGCGGGCAGGGCAGCCAGCGAAAAGCCGGCAGCCCGGAGCCAACCGCCCCCGCAAATCCGCGTTACTTGCAGGTATGAAAATTCGTGTAATCTTTTTGCCTTTGGCCGTGCTGGCGGCCTGTACCAGCGGGCAGCCGCGCACTCCCAAGGTGGGGGCCCCCGGGGCGGCGCTGGAAGGCTCGGGCCTCTCGACGGTGCCCACCGGGGCGGGGGCCCCGCTGCTGGCAGCCCACGCCATGGTCATTTCGGCCCACCCCGCGGCCTCCAAAGTGGGACTGGATATTTTGCAAAAAGGCGGCAATGCCTACGATGCAGCCGTGGCCGTGCAGTTTGCGCTGGCCGTGGTGCTGCCCGTGGCGGGCAACATCGGCGGCGGCGGCTTCCTGGTGTACCGGGCTTCCGACGGCACCGCTGGCACCCTCGATTTCCGCGAAACGGCGCCCGCCGCCGCCACGCGCGACATGTACCTCGACGCGGCCGGCAACGTGGTGCCCGGCCTGAGCACGGCGGGGGCCCTGGCCGTGGGCACGCCCGGCTCGGTAGCCGGCATGGTGGCCCTGCACGACAAGCTGGGCAAGCTGCCCTGGGCCGCATTGGTGGCCCCCGCCATCAAGTTAGCCCGCGGCTATGCCCTCACCGAGCGCGAGGCGGGGGGCCTCAACCGGGCCCACGACGATTTCATTAAGTACAACCCCGGCAACCCCTCGGCCTACGTGCGCCCCGGCGGCACCTGGCACCCCGGCGACACCGTGCGCCTGCCCGAGCTGGCCTCCACCCTGATCCGCATTCAGGACCAGCAGCGCGGCGGGTTTTACCAGGGCGAAACGGCGCGCTACATCCTAGAGGAAATGCGCCGCCGCGGGGGTCTCATCACCCAAAAAGACCTCGACGGCTACCAGCCCAAGTGGCGCGCGCCGCTGCGGGGCCAGTACCGCGGCTACGACGTCATCACGATGCCGCCGCCCAGCAGCGGCGGCGTGGCCCTGCTCCAGGCCTTCCAGATGCTGGAACCCGTGAACCTGAGGGCCCTGGGCTACCACACGCCCGCCGCCACGCACCTCATCACAGAGGTCGAGCGGCGCGTGTACGCCGACCGCGCCACCTACCTCGGCGACCCCGACTTCGGGCGCGTGCCAGTGGCGCAGCTCCTAGCGAAGGATTACAACAAGCAGCGGGCCAGCACCATCCGCACCGACGGCCGCGCCACGCCCAGCGCCGAGGTAACCGCCGGCCCCGGCCTGCCCGGCTACGAAAGCAACGAAACCACCCACTACAACATCGTGGACGCGGCCGGCAACGCCGTAAGCTGCACCACCACCCTCAACGGGGCCTACGGCAGCAAAGTGGTGGTGCCCGGCGCAGGCTTTTTGCTGAACAACGAGATGGACGACTTCTCGGCCAAGGCCGGCGTGCCCAACATGTTCGGCCTGGTGGGCGGCACCGCCAACGCCGTGGCCCCCGGCAAGCGCATGCTCAGCAGCATGACGCCCGCCATCCTGGCCCGCGGCGGCAAGCTGGCCCTGGTGGTGGGCACGCCGGGCGGCAGCACCATCATCACCGGCGTGCTCACCACCATCCTCGGCATCGTGGACTACGGCCTCGACCCGCAGCAGGCCGTGGCCGCCCCGCGCCTGCACCACCAGTGGCTGCCCGACTACATCGACGCCGAAGCCGGGGCCCTCACCCCCGCCGCCCAGGCGGCGCTCCAGGCCAGCGGCTACACCATCCACCCCCGGGGCCCCTGGGGCCGCGTCGAGGCCATCGAGGTGCTGCCCAACGGCCAACTCGCCGGCGGAGCCGACCCCCGCGGCGACGACAAAGCCCTGGGCTACTAGCTGTAGCGCGGACTACAAAGCCCGCACTACAGCCCACAAAAAAAGGCTGCCGACCCGTGTGGGTCGGCAGCCTTTTTTATTCAGCGAAAACGCAGACTAGCCTTTCAGCTGCGAGCCGGCGCTGCTCAGGGCCTGGCCCAGCTGCTGGAGCTTGGCTTGGGCATCGGGCGTGGCCGAGGCGGCGGCCTTGCTGGTGTGCTCGCCCAGGGTGGTCAGGCTGCTGGCCAGGGCGCTGGTGTCGGAAGCGCCGCTGCTCAGGGCGTCGTGCAGTTTCTGCAGCTCCGAGCTGATGCCCGAGAGCTGGCTGTTGCCCTTCAGGGTTTGAATCCAGCCGGCAATGTTGGGGCCGGCTGCACCTGCGGCGTTAGCCAAGCCGCCTTGCAGGGCGGTGAGGGTGGCGTCGAGTTGGGCGGTACCGCCTTGCGATTGGGAATTATCCATGGTAGTGTGGGAAAGGGTGAGGGTGAGATTGTGCGGTGTTAACGCGGCACGGCACCAGTTGTTAACTATTTCATGTACAATATTTTGGCATTGAAAAAGAAATGATTTGGTAACAAACTTTCCCAGGGTGAAGCGGTTCTGCAGCGGCTCATTTTAGTTTCATCATTTTGGACTCCGGGGCCCACCTGAAGAAAAATTAAGGTGGGGCTCAGGCCGGCTTCAGGCCGGGGCGCGTGCTTGCCGGCACGTTGACCACGGCCGCCCGGCCGCCCCCGCTGATGCCCTTCCGACTACTCCTCGCCGCCCTGGCCCTGGGGGCCCTGCTGGCCCGCCCCGCCGGGGCCCAAAACCCCGACCTGCCCCCGGCCACCGCCCGCCCCACCACGGCCCCCGCCGGCACGCTGGTGCTGGCCCTCGACAACGCCGGGCAGCGTCTCAACGGCCAGTTCAACCTGAAAGCCTACGGCCTGGCCGTGCACTTGCTCAACAACAAGGTGCCGCTGCGCTGGGTAATCCGCAGCGGCAAGGGCAAGGACGAGCCCGACTTTACGGCCCTGGCGGCGCGGGCGGTGCCGCGCGCCGGGGCCCCGGCGGCGGCGGCGCGGGCCTTCCGGGCGGGGCCCCTGCTGGTGCTCCCGCGCGACACGGCCGGGGTGCGGGCGCTGGCCGCGGCTTTCAACGCCGCCCAGGGCACGGCCGTGAACCTTTACGAACTGCGCGAGGCCGCCACCGTGGACGTGCGCTACGTGCTGAACCAGCGGCCGGTGGCGGCCATCCTCAACGACGGCGGCAACGCGGCCATCCACCAGCGCTACATGCGGCTGGCCGGCATCAGCGGCAACGACAACGTGGCCCCCCTGCGGGCCCAGGACAACTACGCCACCCAAGTGGCCGTGGACCTGGACGGGCAAACGGACTGCTTCACCTTCGCCTCCGAGCCGCACTCCAACAACACGGCGGGCGGCGTGGTGGAGGCCATCCGGCGCTTCGCGGCGCGGGGCGGCAACTTCCTGGCCGAGTGCGAGGCCGTGGTGACCTACGAGAACTACGCCGGCGGCCGCTTCCTCACCAGCGGCGGCGTGGCCGATGCCGACGTGCGCGACGCCAACGCCCGCCGCTACCCCGCCCCCGACCAGCCGCTGGTGCAGTTCGAGGGCGAGTTCCGGGCCTCGGTACTGGGCGGCAGCGTTACGAACTGGCGCAGGGCCGCTGGCAGCGCCTTCGCCAACGGCGGCTACGCCGCCAGCCTGCTCAGCAGCAGCACCGACGAGGTGCTCGAAGCCAGCGCGGCCGACCTGTACGCCGGGCGCGGCGGGCTGGTGTTTTACCTCGGCGGGCACCAGTACGCGGGCACCACCGAAGACGACCTCAACGGCCAGCGCATGTACCTGAACGCCTTTCTGGTGCCGGCCACCACCTTCCAGAGCTGCAACGTGTTTGCCGACGAGAACGGCAACGCCCTGGCCACGGCCCTGCGCTACACCATCTGCCCCGGCGACTCGGCCCGCATTGTGCTGCCCGCCGCCACCGGGGCCCCCGAAACCTACGCCTGGGGCCCCGCCACCGGCCTCAGCCGCCTCACCGGGACCACCATGGCGGCGAGCCCCGCGGCCACCACCGCCTACACCGTGCAGGCCACCAGCGCCACCGGCACCCGCTACATCGGCGTGACGGTGGTGGTGCTGGCCGGCGGCACGCTGCGCATCGGCACCAGCGGCTGCCCGCCGCTGGCGGGCCAGGAAGTCGTGTTCCAGGCCGACGCCGGCGCCGATGCCCCGGGGGCCCTAACGTGGGACTTTGGCGACGGCACGCCTGCCGCCAGCGGCCCCGCCCACCGCTACGCCCAGCCCGGCCGCTACACCGTGCGCGCCAGCGGCCAGGCGGCCAGCGGCTGCCCCGTGCAGGCCACCACCGCGGTGGAGGTTGGCGCGTTCCAGGTACCCAACGTGTTCACGCCCAACGCCGACGGCCGCAACGACACCTTCGAGCTACCCGGCCTGCCCGCCGGCTCCAGTCTCCAGGTGTTCAGCCGCTGGGGCCAGCGCGTGTTCGCCGCCGACGGCTACGCCAACGACTGGGACGGCGCGGGCCAGCCGGCCGGCGCTTACTACTACCTGCTGCGCGTGGGCGGCTGCGGCACGCCCGTCAAGGGCTGGGTCGAAATCGTCCGCTAGGGCCCCGGGGCCCAAATAGCAAACGGCCCCCGGGCCCCGCCGCCCGCGAGGGGCAGCCGGGCCCGGGGGCCACGCAATTTATTCAAAGCCAGCGGACTAGTGCTGGGCGGGCTGGGTTTTGGCCACCAGGCGCAGGTTGCCGGCGGCGGTGATGAGCTTCTGGCTCAGCTCGCGGATTTTGTCGCCGTTGCCCTGGAAGTTGTGGGTGTTCAGGGCCGCCTGCGACGTAAGCTCGCCCATGCGCTGGAAGGCCACGGCCATGCCGGCGGCGTTGTTGTTGCCGATGTGGGTGTTGAGGGCTTCGAGCTCGTGCACGATGGGGCCCAGCACCTGCTGGTCGCCGCTGCGCAGGTATTGCAGCCAGTTGCTGACGTGGTTCTGGCCGGCGCTGGCGTCGCCTACAAAACCCTGCTGGGTGGCATCAAACAAGGAGCGGATGCCGGCTTCGGCTTCGGAAATGAGGTTCATCTTTTAGTTGTTGGTTTTTAGTTGTTCGTTGTCAGTGGCTAGTTGTCAGTTATTCGTTGTCCGTTGTCAGATGGTTCAAAAAAAGCCGACAACTGGCAACGAACAACTAAAAGAGGGGCAAAAATACAACCGGCGGCCGGCCCGCCGCTACGCCGCGCCGGCGGCGGCCAGGGCGCGCACGTCGGGGTGCTCGGGGTTGAGGACGATGACCGAAAACGGGTGCTGCTCGCCCTCGCGCTTCTCGATGCGCAGGGCCCCAGCCGTGCGCAGGCCGTTGAGCAGGTCGCGGCGCTCGTACTCGGGCAGGGCCGGAAATTCGTCCGTCAGCCGGCGCAGGAAGGGCGTGAGCCACAGCTCGTTCACGGGGCGGTGCTGGCTTAGGCGCAGCAGCTCGGCCACCATAAAGGCCAGGCAGCGCAGCTCGTCGGGGCCGGTGAGGGGGCGCACGGGGTCGAAGGCCGGGGCGGCCTCGGCGTCGGCCGGGGCGGGGGCCGCGGGGGCCCCCACTGCCGCGGCCCCGGCGGCGCGCGCGGGCGCAGGAGCCGCCGCTTCGGGCGCGGGGCGGCCGCGGCGGCGGGCTTCGAGCAGGGCCAGGGTGGCGGGCGGCAGCAGCTCGCGGGCGTCGAGGAAGTGCTGGGGCCCCAGGTTCTGGAGCAAGTCGCCGGAAGTGGCCTCGCGGAAGCCGGCCACCAGCACCTGCCGCGCCTGCCGGCGCAGGTGTTGCAGCAGCGGGATGTAGTCGCGGTCGCCGGCCACGAGCACAAACGTGCCAATGTCGGGCCGGGTGTAGAGCACCTCCATGGCGTCGATGCAGAGCTGCATGTCGGCGGCGTTTTTGTGGTGGGTGCCCAGCACGTTGCGCGTGCTCACGCCCATCAGGTACAGGCCGCCCTGGGGGGCGGTGGCCAGGCGCTCAAAGTCGGCGTAGGCGTTGAGCACCAGGCAGTCGAGGCCGCGGGTGGCCAGGTCTTCGCGCAGCTTGCGCACCAGCGCCAGCACGTAGTCGTTGAGGTCGGGGGGGTCGTGGAAGTGGTTTTTGAGAAAGTAGTACACGTTCTCAAAATCAACAAATACCGCCGCGTAGGACGGCCCTTCGGGAGCAGCACGGTTCGCCATGGGGGCAAAGGTAGCGGCCAGGGCCCCGGGTTGCTTTTGCGCCGGCCGCCCCGTTGCTTTGCCCGATGCTCGCCCCCTTCGCCTCGGCCCGCCTGCGCTACCGCCCCCTGGGCCCCCCCGACGCGGCCGGCCTGCTTGCCCTCGACGGCAACCCCGCCGCGCTGCGCTACCTGGGCACGCCGCCGCTCACTAGCATCGGCTAGGCCCGCGCCGCCCTGGCCCGCGTGCAGGATGCCTACCGCGCCGGGGCCCTGGCCCGCTGGGCTGTGGAGCTGCGCGCCACCGGCGAGTTTGTGGGCTGGGCGGGCCTCAAGCTGAACCATGAGCCGGTGAACGGCCGCACCGATTTCGTGGACCTGGGCTACCGCCTGCTGGAGCCGCACTGGGGCCAGGGCTACGGCACCGAGGCCGGCCGGGCCTGGCTGGCCCAAGGCTTCGGGGCCCTGGCGCTGCCGCTGGTGGCCAGCTACGCGGAGGCCACGCACGGGGCCTCGCGGCGCATTTTGGAGAAGGTGTGGCTGGAATTCATTAACCTATTCGACACCGCCGACGGCCGGCCCCACGCTTGGTACGAGGCCCCCAACCCGGCCCGGGCGCGGTAGCCCC
The DNA here is from genome assembly GCF_006439025.1 of Hymenobacter nivis. Lineage (GTDB taxonomy): Bacteria > Bacteroidota > Bacteroidia > Cytophagales > Hymenobacteraceae > Hymenobacter > Hymenobacter nivis_A. Next base: position 702,321 of record NZ_RCYZ01000002.1, on the reverse strand, counting down.
GGGGCCCCGCCGGGCAACCACCCCGGCCCCCGAGGCGTAGCTTAAGCAGGCCGGCTTGCCGGTTGCAACCGTCTGCGCCGTGCGAACTTGCCCCGCCCACGCTGCCTTTTTAAGCAGCTGCGGGAAAGCAATCAGGCAATAAAACTCCGATTGCCCTACCAATAAAACGAAAGCCAACAGCTAGCAGCCACAAGCCAATAGCTACCTCCTTATGCCTGATAATTCCGACGCCGCCCTGTTTACCGTACGCCACCCCGAGTGGGCCGCCAACGCCACCATTTACGAGGTAAATGTGCGCAACTACACGCCCGAGGGCACCTTCCGGGCCTTCGAGGCGCACCTGCCGCGCCTGGCCAAAATGGGCGTCGTCATCGTGTGGCTGATGCCCGTGCACCCCATCGGGGCGGTGGGGCGCAAGGGCACGCTGGGCTCGCCCTACGCCGTGCAGGACTACTTCGGGGTGAACCCAGAATTTGGGGCCTTGGAAGACTTGCAGCACCTCGTGGAAACGGCCCACGGCCTGGGCATGAAGGTGATTCTGGACTGGGTAGCCAACCACACCAGCCGCGACAACGCGCTAATTACCAGCCACCCCGACTGGTACCAGCACGACGCCCAAGGGGCTCTGGTGCCGCCCGTGGCCGACTGGACCGACGTGGTGGCCCTCGACTATACCAACCACGAGCTGCGGGCTTATATGATTGAGGCCCTGTGCTACTGGGTGCGCGAGGCGGGCATCGACGGCTACCGCTGCGACGTGGCCGGCCTAGTGCCCACCGATTTCTGGGACGCGGCCCGGCCGGCGCTGGAGGCCCTGAAGCCGGTGTTCATGCTGGCCGAGTGGGACGAGCTTTACCCGTCCGGGGGCCTCACCTGGGAGGAGTTCGACGGCGACACGCACCTGCTTGAGCGGGCCTTCGACGCCAGCTTCGGCCTGCGCCTGCACTACCTGCTCGACCACATCGCCGAGGGCAAGGCCGCGCTGGCCGACATCGATACGTACCTGGCCGCCGAGCGCGAAAAATACCCGCCCACGGCCTACCTCATGCACTTCACCAGCAACCACGACGTGAACAGCTGGGACGGCACCGAGTACGAGCGCCTGGGGCCCCTGGCCCAACCCTTCGCCGTGCTGGCGGCCCTGCTGCCGGGCCTGCCCCTGCTGTACTCGGGCCAGGAAGCGGGCCTGAACCGCCGGCTGGCCTTCTTCGACCGTGACCCCATCGACTGGCAGGACTACCCGCTCCAGGACTTCTACACCCGGCTGTACCAGCTCAAAAAGCGCCACCCCGCCCTGCGCAACGGCGATGCGGCCAGCACTTTCCACCGCCTGAACGGGCCAGACGGCCTTTACGGTTTCGTGCGCGAGAAGGGCGGCTCGGCGGTGGTAGTGCTCATCAACGCCACCGCCGAGCCGCTGGTGCTCCCCGGCCAGAAAATGCCCGTCTCGCCCCAGAAAGGGCTGTTCGACGTGTTCAGCGGCGAAGCCCTTACGCTGGCCACGCCCAAGGCGCGCACCGTGCCGGCCCACGGCTGGCGCGTGCTGCGCACCCGCGACTAGCCAGCGCTTTTCGCGGCGCGCCCGGGGCCCAATTTTCGGTACCACTACCTCCCCTTTGGGTGGGCGGGAAACACCGCTGGCAGCTGGGGCATTTGCTTCCGTTTAGCGTTCCGCTTTGCGGCGCGGCCCGCGGGCCTGGCTCCTTGCAGCCGGTGCGCGGGCGGAGCGCTTGTTTTCCAGGAAGGCCATTTTTTCCCATTGCCAACATCTGGCAGCAGCTACGAAACGCAGCGTATCGAAATCGTTTGCTGAAAAAATTGCGGCCGGGCCGCGCCGCGTTCATCGCCGGCATCCAACTCAATATTTAGCCGCATAACATTGGGCTGAGTTATTTGTTGTCAATGAGTTGACTAAGGATAAAGGCCTACTGCCGGGTTTTTTACTCATTTTTAGAGTGGTAGTAATTTGGCAATAAATTGTATATTTCGTCAACGTTCCCACCCATTTAATTTACTGCACTAGGTGAAATCCTCTTCTTCGGGAGCCTACGGAGCCTACTCCGATTCGGCACTGCTCGATGCCTTGCGCACGGACGGGGAGGGAGCGTTTGCTGAAATTTATAACCGCTACTGTTACCCGCTTTTCAGCCTCGCCTACCGGAAGCTAGACGACCGCGAAGTGGCCGAAGAGCTGGTGCAAGACCTCTTCACCTACCTGTGGGCCCAGCGCGGCAGCAGCCAGGTACAACAGCTCGACCGCTACTTGTTTTCGGCGATGAAGTACCGCATCATCAACCACCTGAAGGTGCGCAAGGTGCAGGCGGCCTACGAGCTGTATTGCCGCCTGAGCCCGGCCCAAGCGGACGTGGACACCGCCACCGAGGATGCGCTGGCCCTGCACGATTTGAGCGCGGCCCTGCGGGCCAGCGTGCAGCAATTACCCGCCAAATCGCGCGAAATCTTCCAGCTCAGCCGCCTGGAGCACTTCACGGTGCCCGAAATCTCGGTGCGCGTCAACCTATCGGAGAAGAGCGTGGAGTACCACCTCACCAAGTCGCTGAAGCTGCTCCGGGGCTACCTGCGCGATTTTCTGCTGATTATTTTGCCGCTGTTCGTATTTTTTCACTGAGCATATCTATCAAATTTTCAGCTAGTTGCCGGCCATAATACCCGGTTTCCAAAAGTATTTTCAAAAAAAGTAGCGGCCGGGTTTAGGGATTGCGGTGGGTTGGTTGACTTGTTAACCGAAGCCCGCCTAACCCTGCCTCCCCGTGACGGAAGTTGAATTCCAGCTTTTACTGCAACGCTACCTCGACGGCCACTGCACGCCCCAAGAGTGCGCCCGGGTAGAGCACTGGTACGACCAGCTGGGCGCGGCCCCGCTGGGGGCCCGGCCGCAGCCCCACCCGCGCGCCGTGGAAGGAGCCGTGTGGCAGCGCCTGCAGCAGGCGGGCGTGGGGCAGGGGCCCCGGGCCCGGGCGCTGCCGCCCCCGGAGGCCTACTGGCGGCGCCCCCGGCTGCGGTGGGCGGCGGCGGCGCTGGTGGCCCTTGGCCTGGGGGCCCTGCCCTTTGCCTGGCAGCGCACCGCGCCGCCGCTGCAAGCCACCACCACCACCGAGCACGGGTGGACGCGCCGCGCCAACGCCAGCCCGCAGCCACAATCGTTTCGGCTACCCGACGGCAGCCTGATCACGCTGCACCCCGGCAGCAGCCTGCGCTACGCCAGCGCGTTTGCAGGGCCCCGGCGCGCCGTTTACCTCGACGGCGAAGCCTTCTTTAAGGTAAGCAAAAACCCGGCGCGGCCGTTCCTGGTGTTCACCAAGCAGGTGGTTACCACGGTATTGGGCACCAGTTTCCGCGTGAAGGCCTACCCCGGCGGCAAAGACGCCTCGGTGGCCGTGCGCGAGGGCAAGGTGGCCGTGCAGGCCCGCCAGGACGCCGACCTGGCCGCTACCCCGGCCCACCCGGCCGCCGCTGGGGTGCTGCTGCTGCCCAACCAGCAAGTAGTGTACTCGGCGGCCAGCCAGCGCCTGAAAAAGGAACTGGTGGACAGGCCTGTGGTGCTGGTGCCCCAGGCCTTCGAGTTTGAGGAGCGGCCGGTGGCCGAAGTGCTGGCCGCCTTGGAAAAGGCCTACGGCGTGCACATGGTGTACGACAAGGCCAAGCTGGCGAGCTGCACCGTCAGCATCACGTTCTACAACGAGCCGCTGTTTGAAAAGCTCGGCCTGCTCTGCAAGTCGCTGGGGGCCTACTACCAGCTCTCCAACGCGGAAATCATCATCCACAGCGCGGGCTGCCAGTCGAAAGCAGCCAACTGATTTCACGCTGCTAGCCTCCGGCAGGCAATCCATTGCGCTAGTTAATAAGGCTTTATAAACTTAAAGCTCTTGGGAAAAATATTGTCTCTTCCTTTTTACTTTTTCAATTTGCTGAAAATTTCATGAAAAACTTAGTACCATTTATCCCTCATTTTTGGCGCTCCGTGAAGGTTTTGCTGTTGCAGGCCGTGCTGGTGTGCCTGCTGGCCAACGCCACGGTGGCCCATCCGGTGCTGGCCCAGGACGTGTTGGAGCGCAAGGTGACGCTGCGCGTGGAAGGGCTCACCATCAAGGAAACCCTGCACCAGCTGGCCAAGCTGGCCAACATTCACTTCGTATACAGCCAGCAACTCATTGGTGCTGAGCGCAAAGTAACTGTTCACGCCCAGGACCAGCTGCTGGCCACGGTGCTGGACGAGGTGCTATCGCCGCTGAAAATCCAGTACGAGGTCACCAACAACCGCGTCGTACTCCGGGCCCCGGCGGCTACTTATACCACCTACGCAAACGATTCCGTTAGGTCGGAAACGGCGGCGGCCCAGCCCTCAAACGTTCCCATCAGCGGGCGCATCACCGATGCCAAAGGCAGCGCCCTACCCGGCGTAACGGTGGTGGTGAAAGGCACTACCCTGGGCACCAGCACCGACCCCGACGGCCGCTTCACGCTGCAAGCGCCCGAAAACAGCGTACTGGTTTTCAGCTTCGTGGGCTATACGCGCAAAGAAGTGCCGATCACCGGCGCCAACAGCAACCTGGTGGTAGCCCTGGCCGAGAGTGCACAGGAGCTGAACGACGTAGTAGTAATCGGCTACGGCACGGCCCGCAAGAGCGACCTGACGGGCGCGGTGGCTTCGGTGAGCAGCGCGCAGCTAACCCAGGTGGCTACCTCTGACCCCGTGCAGGCCTTACAAGGCCGCGTGGCGGGCGTGGAAGTAACCTCTAACAGCGGCCAGCCCGGTTCGGGCACCCGCATCCGGGTGCGCGGTGTGGGCACCATCAACAACAGTGACCCGCTGTACGTGGTGGACGGCATTCAGACGGCTGACATTGGCTTTTTGCTGCCCGCAGATATTGAGTCGACGGAGATTCTGAAAGACGCTTCGGCCACCGCCATTTATGGTTCGCGCGGGGCTAATGGCGTGGTGCTCATCACCACCAAGCACGGCAAAGCAGGTGCCACGCAGTTCAACCTGTTTGGCTACACCGGCTTCCAGCAAATCCGGCGCGAGTTGCCGCTGACCAACGCTGCCCAGTACGCGACGCTCGTAACGGAGGCCTTCACCAACGCCGGGCGGCCGCTGCCTGATTACGGCCCACAGCTGCAAAACGCCATTGCAACCAACGCCGAAGGCATTGACTACCAGAAGATGGTAACGCAGAAAGGCCTCATTACCAATTACAGCTTGTCGGCCTCGGGCGGCACCGAACAAAACCGCTACCTCATCAGCGGCAGCTACTTCCAGCAGAACGGTATCATCCAGAATTCGGGCTTCAAGAAATACGTGATTCGCGTGAACGATGACGTGGTGCTCACCAAGCGCATCAAAGCGGGCGTAGCGGCCACGTTCACCAACAATAACCAGACGGGCAGCGGCGATGGCCAGGGCGGCTCGCAGCCCTACCAGGTGCTACAATACGCCCTGCAAAAGAACCCGATTCTCGATCCGTACAACGCCACTGGTGGCTACGCCGACGACGTTATCACGCGCAATGCGCTAAACGTGCCGCGCTACTTAGATGAGCAGAAGTACAACAAACTGCAGAACAACAACTTGTTCAGCAGCAGCTACCTGGATATTTCGATCCTGAAGGGCCTGTCGTTCCGCTCCACGTTCGGCGTCAACTACTTCAACAACCACCCCAAAGTATACCAGCCGCAGTACTACATCGGCCCGGTGGACCAGCGGGCCCAGAGCGCGCTCATCGAGACGCGCAACGAGAACGTGTCGTGGGTGTGGTCGAACTACGCCAACTACTCCAAGACTTTTGCCGACAACAGTAATTTTTCGGCCACGGTGGGCCAGGAAGCGCAGCGGGGCTACGGCACCGGCATTTCCAGCACGGCCTACAACGTGCCGCTCGATCCTTCGCTGCAATACCTGTCGGCTTCGCGTAGCGCCAACAACGTGGTGCGCAGCAGCCAGTACGACGGCAGCTTGTCTTCCTACTTTGGACGGGCCAACTACAATTTCCGCGACCGTTACCTGCTCACGGCGACGCTGCGCTTCGACCAAACCTCGAAGTTTCTGGCGCCGGTGCGCACGGGCACGTTTCCGTCGGTGGGCGCTGCCTGGAACATTTCCAACGAGCAGTTCCTCAAGGGCGTCACCTACCTGTCGGTGCTGAAGCTGCGGGCCAGCTACGGCCAGGTGGGCAACCAGAACGCCGCTCCTAACTACGGCTACGCTTCGGTGGCCAACAATAACCAGACCTACGCCTTCAACAACACGCCTTCCCCGGGCCTAGCCATCACCCAAATCAACAATCCGCAGCTGAAGTGGGAAACGGCCGTGACTACCGACGTAGGCCTCGACGCCGAACTGTTTGACAGCAAGCTGACCTTCACGGCCGACTACTTTGAGCGGCGCACCCGCGACATGATTGCCCTGCTGCCGGTGCCCGACTACGTGGGCCAGGCCCCCGCCAGCGCCAACGTAGGCTCGCTGCGCAACCGCGGCCTGGAACTGGCGCTGAACTACCGCAACGCGGTGGGCAAGCTCCAGTACAACGTAGGGCTGAACTTCACCAAGATCAACAACGTGGTGACCAGCCTCGGGGGCGGCAACGCCATCGCCAGCGGCAACGTGCTCACGCAAATCGGCAACACCACCCTTACTGACGTGGGCCGCGAAGTGGCGTACTTCTACGGCTTGCAAGCCGACGGCGTGTTTCACAACCAAGCCGAAATTGACGCCTACAGCCGCGCTTCTACCGATCCGGCCACTCCCGGCACGGTGCTGATTCAGCCCGGGGCCCACCCCGGCGACATGAAGTACCAGGACACGAACGGCGACGGCAAAATTGATGCTTCCGACAACGTTTACCTGGGCAGCGGCACGCCAAACTTCAGCTACGGGGCCTCGCTGAACCTCACCTACTCGGGCTTCGATTTCAAGGTACTCCTCTACGGGGTGCAGGGTGCCGAAGCCATCAATGGCGCGGCCTTCAACCTGAACAAGTCGGCCGATTTTGTGGGCGTGTGGAGCAACTTCTACGCCAGCCGCCTGGACCGCTGGACGCCCAGCAACCCCACTAGCAACCAGCCCCGCGTAACGTCGGTTGACACCAACGGCAACGACCAGTTCAGCAGCCGCTACGTGGAAGACGCCAGCTACCTGCGGGCCCGCAACATGGAGCTGGGCTACTCCTTGCCCAAGGCCTTCCTGGGCCGCTACCAGGTGGGCGGGGCCCGGCTGTTCCTGTCGGTGGACAACGTGTTCACCATCACCAAGTACACGGGCTACGACCCGGAAATCTCGACCGCTGCGCTTTACAATAACCCCTTGTCCTACGGCGTGGACTACGGCAACTACCCACAGGCGCGCACCTACCGCCTGGGCTTCAACGTGCAGTTCTAATCCGCTATCCCCATCCTTTCGATATGAAATCCAACCGCGCCGCCGTATTGCTCGGCCTGCTGCTGACGACTGCCCTGGCCCCGGGCTGCAAAGACTTCCTGGAAAAACAACCCCTCGGCACCACGACCCAGGACAACCTGTTCAATGACCCGACCAACGCGGTGCAGGCCGTGAACGCCGTGTACGACGTGACCGCCTGGGACCAGGGCCCCAAGTGGGGCGACCCCGCCGGCCAGTACGTGGCCCAGACCTTTGAATGGGCGTTCGGGGACTTGATGACCGACGACTCTGAAAAAGGTGGTAGCTCGCCCAGCGACTTCCTGCCCCTCATTCAGCTCAAAAGCTGGAACATCCCGTCCTCCAACGGGCTCGTTACCACGCTCTGGGTGCACAGCTTCACGGGCATTGCCCGGGCCAACACGGTGATTAACAACATCGACGCCGGCACCATCGACGCGGCCCTGAAATCGCGTCTGAAAGGCGAGGCGCTGTTTCTACGGGCTTATTTTTATTACAACCTGGTGAAGGGTTTTGGGGGGGTGCCGCTGTTCGAGCAGGCCGTAGTGCCCACCGAGGCGGGCAACGTAACCCGGGCGACCATTGCCCAGACCTACGCCTTTATTGAGAAAGACTTAAAGGCCGCCGCGCTGCTGCTGCCCGAGAAGACCGCCTACGCCGCCGCCGACGCCGGGCGGGCCACCAAGGGCGCCGCCAACGGCTACCTGGCCCGCGCCATCATGTACCAACTGGGCACCGTGAACGGCAACAACCACACCTGGCAGGAAGTGTACGACTTGACGAACACCGTCATCGCCTCGGGGCAGTACAGCCTACTGCCCAACTACGCCACCATTCACCAGGATGCGGGCGAGAACAGCAGCGAATCGGTGTTCGAGATTCAGTTTGCCTCGGACAACAACACCTACGGCCCCATCTCGCTGGGCACAACCAACAACATTTTCCAGAACAACCGCAGGACCTGGGGCTACGGCTTCAACAACCCCACGCAAAACCTGGTCGACGAGTTTGAGGCCAACGACCCGCGGAAGGAAATCACTGTGATCAAAAACAACGACATCGTGCTGGGCATCCTCAACGTGGTGGACCTCGCGGGCAACGCCACGGGCTACTACAACCGCAAGGCCGCCATTTTAGCCCCCGCCGCCCCGGAGGCGGGCCCCCAAAACATCCGCAAAATCCGCTACGCCGACATCCTGCTGATGAAGGCCGAGGCCGCTGCCCAAACCAGCCGGCCCACCGAGGCCATTGCCCTGGTGAACCAGGTGCGCCAGCGGGCCCGCATGGCAACCCGCCCCCCGGGCACCACGCTGGGCTCCACGAGCTACGAGCCCGCCAACACCCCGGCCGGCACCCTGCCCAACCTGGCGGCCGGCCTCACGGGCCAGCCCCTGCTCAGCGCCATTTGGCACGAGCGCCGGGTAGAATTTGCCGAGGAGTCGCTGCGCTACTGGGACTTGGTGCGCACCGGCCGCTACTTGGCCACCTTGCCGGCCGAGGTGCGGGCCCGGGCCACGTCGCACATCGCCACCGAAGCATCCGTAAACCCTTTCCCTCTCCTGCCCATTTCCCTGAACGACGCCCAAACCTGGAAGCTCCCGCAAAACCCTGGCTATTAAGTAGCTATTACCGCGGGGCGGGGCCTACTCCCCCAGCACCCTTCTAGTTTGCGCCCCTGAAAAGCCGGCTGTTATGGTTTCCCCCGGGGGCCGTAGCGGCCGGCCTTTTTGTGGTGCCTGCGGCGAGTATTTGCCGTGGGGGTGCGCGGGGCGGCGGGGGCCCCGGGGGCGGCCGGGCGTTGCGGTGGGGCCCCGGGGCTGGCCGCTGGGGCCGCCCGCTGCGTATGCAGGGCCCCAGGTTTTCCCACAATGCTATTTGCCATGCCCTACGTTTTCCTGTTTCTGGCCATCATCAGCGAAGTGATTGGCACCACGGCCCTCACGGCCTCCAACCAGTTCAGCAAGCTGGGGCCCAGCGTTATCACGGTAGTGGGCTACGGGCTGGCGTTCTACTTTTTCAGCTTCTCGCTGAAGGCCATTCCGGTGGGCGTGGCCTACGCCATCTGGGGCGGGGTGGGCATTGTGCTGGTCACCGTTATCGGCTTTTTCTACTTCAAGCAGCGCCTCGACTTACCGGCGTTGGTGGGCATCGGCCTCATCGTGGCCGGCGTGCTGGTGATGCAGCTCTTCTCCAAAACCGTGTCGCATTAGGGGCCCCCGGGGCCCCAAAAAAAGGCGGGCCGCCCGGGGAAATTTCCCGGGGCGGCCCGCCTGGCTTTTAAACAATCGTGCAGAAACAAAGAGCTATTAATGCCGGGGCCGGCTGTTGTCACTGAGAACATCAGCCATCAGCCAATGGCACGGGGGCCCTATTCGCCCATGTCCGTGGCGCGCCAGGTGTTGTTCTGGCGGTTCACGTCGGGCAGGATGTTGGTGGGGTTCAGCGTGACTTGGGTGAGGGGCGTGGTGGAGTTGTAGCGGAACGTCCAGGTGCCGCCGCGCTGCCAGATTTCGACGGGCAGGTGCACGGTGGTGGTTTTGCCGTTGGTTTCCTTCACCTCGGCCGTGACGGGCATGGCGGCCTGGCCGCGATTTTCAATCGTGATGAGGGCCCCCTTGGCGGGGTCCTGGTTCACGTAGGCCACGGTGGTCACGGCCTGGTCGAGCAGCCAGTTCTCGAAGAACCACTCGTGGTAGAACCAGTTCAGGTCTTCGCCGCCCACCTCGTTCATGGTCCGGAAAAAGTCGCGCGGCGTGGGGTGCTTGAAGGCCCAGCGCTGGATGTAGGTGCGGAAAGCGTAGTCGAACCGCTCGGGGCCCAAAATTTCCTGGCGCAGCAAGTACAGGCCGTAGCCGGTTTTGGAGTAGGCGGCAAAGCCCAGGTTGCGGGCCTGCGTCACGTCGGGCACGGTGTAGGGCGGGTCCTGGTTGGGGTCGAGCAGGGCGTAGAGGACGCCCACCGCGGTGCGGCCTTCCACATCGCCCAGCTGCTTGTACTCGCCGTTGTTGAAGTTTTTGCTGCTCAAGATGTTGATGAACGTGTTGAAGCCCTCGTCCATCCACGGGTACTTGCGCTCGTTCGAACCCACAATCATCGGGAACCAGTTGTGGCCAAACTCGTGGTCGGTCACGCTCCACAGGCTGGCTTTCTTCGAGCGGGCCCCGCAAAACACGATGCCCGGGTACTCCATGCCGCCCACCCGGCCGGCCACGTTGGTGGCCGCGGGGTAGGTGTACTCGTACCACTGCTTGGAGTTGAATTCGATGCTCTTTTTCACATACTCGGTGCTGCGGCTCCAGGCCGTGTCGCCGGCCGATTCGGTGGGGTACAGCGACATAGCCAGCGACTTACGCCCGCTGGGCAGGTTCATCTTGGCGGCGTCCCAGACGAAGGCAGCCGACGCGGCCCAGGCCACGTCGCGCGCCCGCTGGCACTTGAAATGCCAGGTGAGGCGGCCGTTTTTGCCGCTGGGGCGCGAGCCGGCCTGCGTCACTTCCTCGGGGCCCCGCACTAGCACGGTTTTATCGGAAGTAGCGGCCTGGGCCAGGCGCTTTTGCTGGGCGCTGGTGAGCACCTCGGCGCCGTTCACCAGCTCGCCCGAGCCGCCCACCAGGAAGTTGGCCGGCACGTTGAGGGTGTAGTCGAAGTTGCCGTATTCGAGGTAAAACTCGGCCGACAGGTAGGGCAGCGTGTTCCAGCCCTCCACGTCGTCGTACACGGCCATGCGCGGGTACCACTGCGCCACCTCGAAAATCTCGCCGTTTTTGGTGGGGAGGCGGCCCAGGCGGTCGGAGCCGTACTCGGGGATGTTGAAGCCGTAGGCGATGGTGATTTTGAGCTTGTCGCCGTTCGGCTTCATGGCCTCGGGCAGAATGATCTGCATCCGGGTGTCGCTCACGCGGTAGTTGGCCTTGGTTTTCTTGCCGTGCAGCTCAATATTGACCGTTTGCAGCGAGTCGCCGCCCGGGAAGTTGCGCGCCGAGTTGCCGTTGCGGGCGGCGGCGTTGCCGAAGCGGCCACCGGCCACGGGCGTGGCGGCCGCCCCGCGCGAGTCGCCCCGAAACAGGTTTTGGTCGAGCTGCAACCACACGAAGGGCAGCGCGTTGGGGCTGTTGTTGGTGTAGGTGATGGTGGCCGTGGCGCTCACCCGGGCCGCTTTCTCGTCGAGCGAGGCAGCAATCTGGTAGTCGGCCGCGTTTTGCCAGTAGTTGGCCGCGGGCTGGCCGCCGGCCGTGCGCGTGGCGGGCCCCACCTGGTTGAGGTAGTCGGGCGAGAAGAGGGCGCGCGCGTTGTAGGGCGGCAGGTTGGCCGGGGGCGGGGGCAGCGGGATGGGCCGGGCGGCGGGCGCGGGCGGCGGGGTGGGGCGCGTCGGCTGGGGGGTTTGGGCTTGGGCCGTGGCCGTGCCGAGCAGCAGCGCCGCGGCCAGCAGCTTGGTAAAAGAAAGCTTTTTCATGAAAAAGGAATAGGGCAAAAAGGTCGTTGCCAAAAGTAGCGGCCGAGGCTGAAGAATGGATAAGCAGCCGGCCGCTATTTTCGGCGCGGCCGAAAGACCAGGGGCCCCGGCCACGGTTGCAGCCCGGGGCCCAGCAAAACGGTCTTTCGCTGGTTGTTGCTTTTCCCCGCGGCGGCGCACCGCGCTGCCTTTTCCATTCCCGCATGCCTTCCTCCTTCGATCCGCAGCAGCTCAACGACCTCATCCGCACCCGGCGCAGCGTATTTGTGCCGCAGTTTGTGCGCGGCAAAGTCATTCCCGACGCCATCGTTTGGCAGCTGCTCGAAAACGCCAACTGGGCCCCCAGCCACAAAAAATCCGAGCCTTGGCGCTTCACCGTGTTCACGGGCGCGGGCCTGGTGCAGCTGGCCGAATTCCAGGCCGAGCTGTACAAGCAGACTTCGGGGCCCCAGTTTAAGCAGTGGCGCTACGACAAGCTGCGCACCCTGCCGCCGCAGTGCTCGCACGTCATCGCCCTCGGCCTGAAGCGCACGGCCTTTGACCTGCCCGAAATGGAGGAAATCGCGGCCGTGGCCTGCGCCGTGCAAAACCTGCACCTTTCGGCCCACGCCTACGGCCTGGGCGGCTTCTGGAGCACCGGCGGCGTGACCTATACCGAGGAGGCCAAGGCATTTTTCGGCCTGGGGCCCGCCGACCGGCTGCTCGGGTTTTTCCAGCTCGGCTACGTGGAGGGCCCCGGGGCCCCCGGCGAGCGCGGCCCGGTGCAGGAAAAAACCCGCTGGGTGGCCGGCTGAGCCCGGGGGCCCCGCACGGCCGTTCTTTGCCCCATGAAGACGACCCCGACCCCCTCCTCCCCCCCGCCCCTGGCCCTGGCGGGCGTGCACCACATCGCCATCATCTGCGCCGACTACGCCGTCTCGAAGGCGTTTTACACCGAAATCCTCGGCCTCGAAATCATCCGCGAAGTGCACCGCGCCGCCCGCCAGTCCTATAAGCTCGACCTGGCCGTGGGCGGCCAGTACGTCATCGAGCTGTTTTCCTTCCCGAGCCCACCGCCGCGCCCCAGCCGGCCCGAGGCGCAGGGCCTGCGCCACTTGGCTTTCGCCGTGGCCGACCTGGACGCGGCCACCCAGCGGCTGGCGGCCCACGGCGTGGCCTACGAGCCCGTGCGGGTGGATGAGTTCACGGGCCGGCGCTTCACCTTCTTTGCCGACCCCGACGACCTGCCACTGGAGCTGTACGAGGTGTAGGCGCGGCGGCTTTCTTTTCGGAAAATTGCCCAGTAAACCGCCCGCAATGCCCAAACTTTACTTGCTGGCCCTGCTGCTGGCCCTGGCCGGCTGCGCCACCCGCCCGCCCACCCGCCTGAACGTGGCCGCCGGCTACTGCGACCCGCCCCTGCCCTACCGCTACGACCCGGCGTATGCGCCGCAAGCCGATTTTGCGGGGGCCCTCACGCCGGCGCTGCTGGCCCGCTACCCGCGCCGCAACCTGCTCACGGCCAACGCCGCCGGCCTATTGCCCGCCCTCACCACTTTGCTGGGTTTGGAGGCCGCCGCCCGCCAGCAGCCGGGGCCCGCCGCCGAGGTGGCCGTGCTGCGCCAGCGCCAGCTCATTGGGGCCCAAGTGGCGCTGGTGAGCACCACGGTGGCCAGCCTGGCCGCCGAGCTGGACTGCGAGGGCGAGCGCGCCGACCAAGTGGCCGGCTACCTCAAAACCCAGGACGACCGCCGCACCCAGCGCCTCAACGTGCTGTCCATCAGCATTGGGGCGGCCAGCGGCATCGGCACCACCGTTATCAGCAACCAGGGGGCCCAGTACGCCTTTGGCATCGGCGGGGGGCTGCTGGCGGCGGGCCTGGGCCTGCTCACGCTGACCGGCGGCCACTCGACCGAGTTCACGCACCCGCGCAACCTGCTGGCCGATGTGTGGGCCGAAAAACCGGCGTCCGACGTATTTCCGCCCAGCGTGTGGTACATGCTCACCGAACCCGCCTTCAGCAACGGCGGCCAAACGGCCCTGGCCCACAACACCCGCCGCCGCTGGGAGCACTACGGCCAGCTCGCGCACCCCAATTCGCCCAAAGGCCAGCAGCTGGTGGCGCTGCTCTTCGGCCCGGGCGGCCAGTACTCGGCCGATCAGCTCACCGTGCGGGCCAACCTGCTCAACGAGCTGCAATCGGCTGTGCGCCTGCTCAACCAGGAGCTGCAAGGGCTAATGCTGGTCCTGAACGAGCCGGCGCGGTAGCCGTTTAGGGCCCCGGCGAGCGGACCACCACGCCACTACTGCGCCGCCGCCCCGGGTGCCGCCAGCAGCGCGGCGGCGGCTTTGGTTTGGCGCAGGTTGCGCAGGTAGAGCAGGCCGATGAGCAGCGCCAGGGCCCCCTCGGCCAGCACGGTGGCCCGCACCCCCACGCGCTCCGAAGCCGCGCCCACCAGCAGGCTGCCCAGCGGCAGCGCGGTGGTGTACACCAGCACGTAGAGGCTGATGACGCGCCCGCGCATGGCCGGCAACACGGTGGTTTGCAGCAGCGTGACGTTGATGGTGGTTTGGGCCATCATCCCGAAGGCGCCCACCGCCAGGAAGGCCAGCGCCAGCCAATACTGCGGCGTGTAGGCAAACAGCAGCAGCCCCACGCCCAGCACGAAGGTGTTGACGGTCATCACCTTGCCCAGGTCGGTGCCCGGCGGCAGCGCCGTCAGGTACAGCGCCGCCCCGAACCCGCCCAGCCCAATGGCCCCGTCGAGCAGGCCAAACGTGGTGGCAGTGCCCCGAAACACGTCCTTGGCGTACACCGGCATGAGGGCCGTGAAGGGCAGCACCAGCAGGGCCATCAGCCCCAGCGTGCTGATGATGAACCGGATGCCCGGCGTGTCGCGCACGTAGCGGAAGCCTTCCGCCAGCTCGCCCAGCAGGGGCTTGGGGTGCGGCTGGGCCACGTAGGCCGGCAGCCGCAGCGCCAGCAGCGACCCGATGACGGCCACGAAGCTGAACGCGTTGAGCCCAAAGCAGGCGGCGGCCCCCAGCCGCTCGATGGCGAAGCCCGCCACGGCCGGCCCCAGCAGCTTCGAGAGGTTGAGCATGGTGGAGTTGAGGGCCACGGCGTTGGGCACGTCCTCCTTATCGTCCACCAGGTCGTACACCAGCGATTGGCGCGCGGGCACGTCGAAGGCGTTGATAATGCCCAGCACGGCGCTCAGCGCAATGATGGCCGCCACTGCGTCGCGCTGCCAAAACACGGCCAGCGCCAGCAGCCCGGCCTGCGCCATCGAGAGCACCTGCGTGGCCAGCAGCACCCGGTAGCGCGAGTAACGGTCGGACACGACGCCGCCGAGCAGCGAGAACAGCGCCGACGGGAACAACGTGGCGAACACGCTCAGGCCCAGCATAAGTTTGGAGTGCGTCTGGGCGTATACTACCCAACTCACCGCCGTTTTTTGCATCCACGTGCCCACCAACGACAGGGACTGGCCGGCGAAAAACAAGCGAAAGTTGCGGCTGCGAAACGCGCGCAGGGCCTCGTACTTCATGGCCCAAAGGTGGGGAAATTCGCGCCGCCCGCGCCCGGCCGCCGCTACGGCAGGGCCCCCGCCCCGGGCCGGCGCGGGCAACCCAAACCGGGCGCGGGCGGTTATACGGGGGCTGCGCTGGCAGCTTTAGCATTTCCACTTCGCATATTTCCCATGGCAAACCTTCGTGAACTGGGCCACTCCGGCCTGCACATCGCCCCGCTTGTGCTGGGCGGCAACGTATTCGGCTGGACGGCCGACGAGAAAACTTCCTTCGCCGTGCTCGACGCCTTCGTGGCGGGCGGCGGCAACGCCATCGACACGGCCGACGTGTACTCGCGCTGGGTGCCCGGCCACGAGGGCGGCGGGCAGTCGGAAACCGTGATTGGCAAGTGGCTGGCCCAGCGCGGCCGCCGCGACGACGTGCTGATTTTCACCAAAGTGGGCATGGAACTGGGCCCCGACAAAAAAGGCCTCTCGAAAGCCTACGTCAAGCGCGCCGTGGAAGCCTCGCTCCAGCGGCTACAAACCGACTACATCGACCTCTACCAGAGCCACAAAGACGACGAAAGCCTGCCCGTGACGGAGCCGCTTGAAGCCTACGCCGAGCTGCTAAAGGAAGGAAAAATCCGCGCCATCGGGGCCTCCAACTTCAGCCCCCAGCGCCTGCAAGCGGCCCTCGACGCGGCCCAAAACGGCCTGCCGCGCTACGAAAGCCTCCAACCCGAGTACAACCTCTACGACTACGAAACCTTTGAGCGCGACGACCTGCCCATTGTGCAGGCCAGCGGCATCGGCGTCATCCCCTACTACGGCCTGGCCTCGGGCTTCCTCACCGGCAAGTACCGCTCCGAAGCCGACTTGCAAAAGAGTGCCCGCGGCGCCGGCATCGGCAAAAAGTACCTGAACGACAAAGGAACGGCTCTCCTCAAGGCCCTCGACGCCGTGGCCGACCGCCACTCGGCCACGCAGGCCCAAGTGGCCCTGGCCTGGCTGATGCAGGCCCCCGGCATCACGGCGCCCATCGCCAGCGGCACCAGCCCCGGCCAGGTCACGGAGCTCACGGAAGCCATGAACTTGCAGCTCACCGCCGCCGACGTGGCCGAGCTGCAAACCGCGCCGGTGGCCGCCTAATTGGGGCCCCGCACATCGCTCAAAAAAGGGCCTCCCCGCGCGGGGAGGCCCTTTTCTTTTACAAACGATTAGGCTGTTTCCGTAGTGGGCGTTGCTTCGGCGGCGGCCGCGAGCAGTTGGTGGGTGGGCCCCGGGCTAGAGTCCTATTCTTTGAGCGGCGGGCAGCGGGCCAGGCGCCGTTTGCGCCGCGGTGTTGGGGCCCCCGGCTAGGCAGAGCGGTAGGCTTAGCAAGGCATATTTCATTCGACTTAGGCTTGAGCGATGGATGACTTGAGTGGTTGATAAACCAAAAGCTCAGTGCAAATCGGGCAGCTTGGCGGGGTCGAAGGGCACGGGCACGGGGCCGGCGGTGGGCACCGGGTTGTTGGGGGCCGCGCTGGCGCGCACCACCGTGTTTTGGCCGGCCGCGAGCAGCCAGCGGCCCCGCTGCTTCACTAGCACCAGGGTGAGCAGGTCGTCGGCTTCGCCTTCTTTATTAGTGCCGCGGTTCACACCGTCGGGCGGGTAGAAGGCACCCACGTGGCAGTAGAGGTTGGCCACGGCCACGCCGGGCGCCACGGCCCGCACCGCCAGGGGCCCCGGGGTGAAGGCGACGCCCTTGAACATGGCGTCAAAAATCTGCTGGTGGGCGGCTTGCACGGCGGGCCGGCCGCGCCACCACATGCCCACAATGTTCACCCAGCTCACGTCGGGCGTGGTGTAGGCGGCCATGTTGGCAAACTGGTGGTTTTGAAAATTAGTGGTCATCCGGGCCACGGTTTGGCGGATGGCGGCTTCGTCGGCGGCCGGCAGCGGAGCCGCGAGCGATTGAGCGGCGGCGTGGCCGGCCGCCAGCGCGAGGGCGCAGCCAAGCAAAAAGGTTTTCATGGGGCTAAGCGGTTGGTTCGCTGGCAAATCTCTCGCCCCGGGGGCCCCATTTAGTAGTAAAAAACCGACATTCTTAGCCGCCGGCCCGGGTCAGCCGGGTGTGGGCGGCGGCGTCGGCCAGCAGCTGTGGGGGCGTCACGCCGGCAAAGGCCTTGAAGTCGCGCACCAAGTGGCGGTAGTCGTAGTAGCCGCACTGCACGGCCACGGCCAGCCAATCGAGGGCCGGCTGCCGCTCCTTGAGCCGAAAGGCTTGGTCGAAGCGCGCGATGCGGGCGTAGAGTTTGGGGCCCATGCCCACCTGCTCGAAGAAATTGCGCTCGAACTGCCGCGGGCTCAGGCACACCTCGTGGGCCAGGCGCTCCACGGGCCGCGCCACCCAGCCGCTCAGCAGCTGGGGCAGCAGCGCGTCGAGGGGCCGCGCGGCCCCGGCGATGCGGCGGGCGGCCCGCAGCAAGTAGGCCTCCACCACGGCCACCATGCGGTCGTAGTCGGTGGTTTCGGCCAGGCGGTCGGCCACCTCGTCCACGGCGGGGCCCAGCACGGCGCGGCTGTCCACCGAAAAGTCGAACAGCTCCTTCACCGGCACGCCCAGCAGGCGGTGCAGGCCGCCGGGCTTGCAGGCCACGCACACCACGAGGTGGTCGGGGGCAAAATTCAGGTCAACCCGCGACACCTGGGGCCCCACTAGGATGGTGCGCGGCGACTGAATGGTGCGGTTCTGCCCGTAGTGAAAGGTGCTCATCGCATCGCGCGGGTAGAAGTACAGGCTCTGGTGCGGCGTGGGCGGCTGCGGCTTGGGCGCCGGAATGGGCTGGCCGTTGGCGCTGCGCACGTGGGCCACCAGGTAGTGCAGCACGAAGGGCTGCAACGCCGGCGCAGGCGGGTAGAGGCGGAAGAACATACAACCGGGCTTAAGCGGAGCAATTGGCAGTAAGGTAGTTACAAACCCATCAACAACATTGCAAAGCCGCAATATTTACTAGACCGCCAAGCTGTGCTGGCACCGCTTACCCGCAAAAGCAAGGGGCCCCGGCCCGCGCACCTGGATGCGCGGGCCGGGGCCCCTTGTGGCAAATACCTCGTTTACTTGGCGGCTACGTCCTCGAAGGTGTAGGTACGGGCCACGTCCTCCACGGGCTTGCCGTCGGCCTCGGCGTAGGGGTACACAAAGTAGTTGAGCGGTGGGCCGGCTTGCTTGGGCGTCAGGGTCAGGTCGCGGCCGCGGGTGAACTCGACGCGGTTTTCGTCGTGGGCCCCGAAGAAGTAGGCGCGCTTGCTGGGGTCTTTGGCGGCCTCGGAGGCATCGACGGGCACCCAGCCGGTTTCCTTGGTGAAGAACTCGGCCCAGCAGTGGTAGCCTTTCACCTCGCCCTTGCCGCGCTCGGTGGGCAGCGGCAGCCCGATGCTAAAGCGCGCCGGGATGCCCAGCGCCCGGCAGTACCCGATGACGATGGCGTGGAAATCGGTGCAGTTGCCGCGGCGCGCGTCGCAGGCGTAGTAGATGTCGCCGCGGCCCCAGCCCTGGCCGGTTTTGTCGTAGGTCACGGTGCTCACCACATGCTCGTAGATGGCGCGGGCCTTGGCCAAGGGCGTGGTGGCGTGGGCTTTGTCCACCACTTCCTGGGCCTGGGCCTTGATTTTGGCGTCGAGCGGCACCAGGCGGTCGGGGGCCAGCCAGCGCTTGAGGTTGGGGTCGGTGGCCTCGGTTTCGGCGGGGGCGTGGTCGTCGGTGGCGCGCAGGTTCAGGTGCTCGCGGCGGGTGATGCGGGCCGTGAGCGTGACCACCAGCGGCGCGGTAGGCACGGCGGCGGGCCGCAGGTGCAGCAGCTGGTTGCCGTAGGCATCTTTCTCGACGGTGTAGGGCCCCGGGGCCTCAATTTTCAGGTCGGCCACGTCCTGGCTTTTGTCGGCGTGGGGCACGGGCATCCACAACTCCAGGGCCTTGGTACCGGCGGCCGGCACGGGCACCGTGGCCCGGCAGGTGAGCAAAAACGTGCGGCTGCGCGGCGCGGCCGTGGGCGCGGTGGGCGCCGGGGCAGCGGCGCTCAGCAGCCACGCGGTGGCGGCGAGGAACAAGGGCTTCATGGGAAAGGGTAACTGGTTGAGCCCCAAAATTACGCGCTGACCCTGCTCCTGCCTCACCCGGGGCGCCTTCATCTTTCCGTAACCTGCGCGCAACACTGCGGACACGGGCGGCCAATAGTTTTGTTTTTTCACCAAAACTTCATTGCATGCGCTTGAATCTGTACGCATTTGCCCCGGCCACGGCCCTGTTACTGAGCTTGGCCGGCGGGGTCGCCCGGGCCCAGGTCATCAGCCGGCCGAGCGCTACGCTCACGGTGGCCGAGGGCGCGGGCGCGGTGCGCGTGGCGTTTGCCATCGCCAATCCCGGCGCGGCGGCCAGCACCGTGGAGGTGAGCCTGCAAGCCTTCGGAACGGCCACGGCGGGCACCGACTTTACCTACGCCGCCACCCAAACGCTGACCTTCCCGGCCGGCGCCACGGGGCCCCAGACGCTGACGATTCCCGTCCTCGACGACGCCGCGGCCGAAGAGACAGAGTACTTCGTCCTGCGCCTCCAGAACCCGACCAACGCCACGCTCACGGCCGGGGCCACCGACGTGCTGGTGTACGTCCGCGACGACGACACGCCGGCCCCCGCCCTGGGCCGCGGCCTGACGCTGAACCTGTTGCAGAGCTACCAGACGGCCACGCCCTTCAGCGGCAGCACCCAGATCAACTCGGCCGAAATTGCCGCCTACGACGCCACCACCAAGCGCCTATACGTGGCCAATTCCATCGGCGGCAAGCTCGACATCCTGAGCCTGGCCAACCCGGCGGCCATCGCCGCGGTGGGTTCCATCGACATCAAGGCCTACGGCGGCATCAACTCGGTGGCCGTGCGCAACGGCTTGGTGGCCTGCGCCATCGAGAACGCCAACCCGCAGGCCAACGGCAGCGTAGTGTTTTTTGACCAGAACGGCGCCTTCCTCAAGCAGGTGGCCGTGGGGGCCCTGCCCGACATGATTACCTTCTCGCCCGACGGCCGCACGGTGCTCACGGCCAACGAGGGCGAGCCCAAGGCCGATTACACCGTGGACCCCGAGGGCAGCGTGTCGGTCATCGACGTATCGGGCGGCGTGGCCGGCCTAACGCAAGCCAACGTGACCACCGCCGGCTTCACGGCTTTTAATAGCCAGGCGGCGGCGCTGCGGGCCCAGGGCATCCGCATCTACGGCGGGCTGGCGGCCGCGCCCGCCACAGTGGCCCAGGACCTGGAGCCCGAGTACATTGCCCTGAGCGCCGACTCGCGCACGGCCTACATCACGCTGCAAGAAAACAACGCCGTAGCCATGCTCGACCTGGCCACCAAGCAGATAACCGCCCTGCGCCCGCTGGGCTACAGCGACGTGCGCGTGCCCGGCCACGGCATCGACGCCTCCGACCAGACCGCCGACGTGCTCATCGCCAACTGGCCCGTGAAGGGCATGCGCCTGCCCGACGCCTTGGCCTCGTTTGAGGTGGGCGGCACGCCGTACCTGCTGACGGCCAACGAGGGCGACGCCCGCGACTACAGCGGCTTCAGCGAGCAGGTGCGGCTGAGCGCCAACGGCTACGTGCTCGACCCCGCGGCGTTTCCGAACGCGGCGCTGCTGAAAGACCCCAGAGTACTGGGCCGCCTCAACGTGACCAACCGGCTGGGCGACACGGACGGCGACGGCGACTTCGACGAGATTTACGCTTACGGCGGGCGTTCGTTCAGCATTTACAACGCCACCACCGGGGCCGAGGTGCACGACAGCGGCAACCTGCTGGAGCGCGTGACGGCCGCCGACGCCACCTACGGGGCCCTGTTCAACGCCAGCAACGGCTTCGGCGAGGCGCCGGTGCGCAAGAACCGCTCCGACGACAAGGGCCCCGAGCCGGAGGGCGTCACCACGGGCCGCGTCGGCAACAACCTGTACGCCTTTGTGTCGCTGGAGCGCGTGGGCGGCGTGGTGGTGTTCAACATCAACAACCCCGCCGCCCCAGTGCTGGAAGCCTACGTGAACAACCGCAGCTTCACGGCCACCGGCGCCGGCGACCTGGGCCCCGAGGGCCTCGTGTTCATTTCGGCCGCCGACAGCCCAAGCGGCCAGCCCCTGCTGCTGCTGGCCAACGAGGTGAGCAGCACCATTGCCGTGTACGGCATCCAGGCGGCCGTGCCCACCCCCACGCGCGGCGAAGCCCTGGCCGCGGCGCCCCTGCGCCTCTACCCCAACCCCAGCCCTGGCGGCGCCGTGCGCCTAAGCCGCCCGGTGTCGGGCACGCTCTGCGACCTCACCGGCCGCGCCCTGCGCCAGCTGCGCGCCACCGACCGCCTCGAAACCGGCGGCCTGGCCGCCGGCCTCTACCTGCTACGTGCCGACGATGGCGCCACCGGCAAGCTCGTGGTGCAGTAAGCCACTTGGGGCCCCAAACCAAACCGCCCGCCCAGCCGCCCGCAACGGTAGCCGGGCGGGCGGTTTGGTTTGGGGCCCCGGCTGGGCGGGCGGCGGCTTGCATGAGTTTTTCGTGAATTAATTAGGTTGTTGCCTGGGATAAACGCCACCGTGCGGCCCGCCGCGCCGTAGACGGGCCGCCGGCTGCTATTCCCCCGGCCGTTGCTATGCTGTTGGCTGCTCCCATCGAACCCTTTGACTGGCACCGCATTCTATGGTCAGCCGACATGCCGCCGGCGTACTTGGGCGAGGTGGCATTTCGCTGCTTCGTCACGTACCTGCTCACGCTGGGGGCCCTGCGCGTGACCGGGCGGCGCGGGGTGCGGCAGCTCTCCATTTTCGAGCTGAGCATCATCCTGGCCCTGGGCTCGGCCGCCGGCGACGCCATGTTCTACAACGACGCGCCGCTGCTGCACGTGGCCGTGGTATTTGTGGTGGTGCCGGCGCTCTACTGGTGCTTCAACCGCTTCACCGAGTGGTCGCCGCGCTTCAGCGACTGGCTGGAGGGGGCCCCGCTGCTGCTGGTGGAGGACGGCCGCGTGCACATGGAAAACTTCCGCCAGCTGCGCCTCACCCAGAAGGAGCTGTTCGGCGAGCTGCGCCAGCAGCAGGTGGAGCACCTGGGCCAGGTGCGCCGCGCCTACATGGAGGCCACCGGCAACCTAAGCGTCTACTTCTACCCCCCCGACGAGCCCGTGCGCCCCGGCCTGCCCACCTTGCCCGAGCGGCTCAAGCAATTGCAGCGCCGCCTTGGGGCCCCGGGGCCCTACGCCTGCTGCCGCTGCGGCCACGTAGCCTCGTTTAAAGAAGGCGACGAGCCGCTGTGCCCCACCTGCCAAAACGACCACTGGCTGCCCGTGTCTACCGCCGAACGGGTGGCTTGAGGCGGCTCCGCGCGGCCGGCGGCATGCACTTTTCTTGCGGTTGTGCTTATGGCTAAGTGCCCAAAAGTTATGGTTCGACGCCCGGCGCCGGCGGCCGCGCGGCCGTATTAGGGGCCAGTGGAGGCCCGCGGCTGCGGCCGGGGCCCCCACCGCTGCACTCCCTAATTCATCCGTTTATATGAATCCTTCCAACAAAACGGCCCGCAAGCGCGTGGCCGTGACCGGTGGCACCGGCAAGCTGGGCAAGGCCTGCGTGGCCGACTTCCAAGCCCACGGCTACGACGTGTTCGTGATTGACACGGTGGCGCCCGCCAAGGGCATCCCGCACATCATCGCCGACCTCTCCGACTTCGGCCAAACGCTGGACGCGCTGTCGTCGGTGGGCTTCGACATCCACGCCGGCGTGGGCACGGGCCCGGCCTTCGACGCCGTGGTGCACCTGGCGGCCTTCCCCACCCCACGCCAGTACCCTGACGCGCACCTGTTTCAGAACAACCTGATGGGCACTTACAACGTGTTCGAGGCGGCGCGGCGCCTGGGCATCCACAACGTCATCTGGGCCAGCAGCGAAACCACGCTGGGCGAGCCCTTTGAGGGCGGCGAACCCTACGCGCCCGTGGACGAGGACTACCCGCTGCGCGCCAAAAGCGCCTACGCCCTGGCCAAGGTGCTGATGGAGGACATGGCCCGCCAGTTCTGCCTTCAGACGCCGGACATGAAGCTCGTCGGCTTGCGCTTCAGCAACGTGATGGAGCCCGCCGACTACGCCAAATTCCCGGCCTACGACGACGACCCCGAGGAGCGCAAGTGGAACATGTGGGCCTACATCGACGCCCGCGACGGCTCGCAGGCCATCCGCAAAGCCGTGGAGTGGCAGGCCACCGGCATGCACCCCTTCATCATCGCCAACGCCGACACGGTGATGTCGAAATCCTCGGCCGAGCTGATGAAAAACTACCTGCCCAACGTGCCGGTGAAGAAGCCATTGGGCGAACACGAAACGCTGCTCTCCATCGAAAAAGCCCGCCGCGTGCTCGGCTACGAGCCCGAGTTCAGCTGGCGCGAAGAAAAGTCGCGCTAGGGCCCCGGCGGCCGGCGCAAGTTTAGCGGCTGGCCGCGGCTCGGTGCCGCCCACAAAAAAAGGGGGCCCCGCGCGGGGCCCCCTTTTTTTACGAGTTCTGCTGGAAGCAACTAAGCCAGCTCGGGCGTGGCTACTTCAAAAGCATCCAGTGCTTTCTGCACGGCGGTAGCTTGCAGGTCGGGCACGGCGAGGCCTTCGGCGCGCACCACGGTTACGTCCGTCATGCCCAGGAAGCCGAGCACGGCTTTCAGGTAGGGCGCCACGAAGTCGTAGGCGGCCGACGGGCCGGTGGAGTACACGCCGCCGCTCGACATGGCCACGTACACTTTCTTGCCGGTAATCAGGCCCTCGGGGCCGGTGGCGGTGTAGCGGAACGTGATGCCGGCGCGGGCAATGTGGTCCACCCAAGCCTTCAGCGTCGAGGGGATGCCGAAGTTGTAGAGCGGGGCCCCAATCACGATAACGTCGGCGTCCTTAATTTCCTGAATGGCGTCGTCGGAGTGCTTGGCAGCGGCGGCCTGCTCGGGCGTGCGGCTTTCGGCGGGCGTGAAGAAGGACTGCAGCTTGGCTTCCTCCAGGTGCGGGAAGGGGTGGCTGGCCAGGTCGTGCACCGCCACGGTGCTGCCGGGGTTGGCGGCTTGCAGTTTTTCGATAATGCCGGTGGCGAGCTGGATGCTGGCCGAAGCCCCCTTGCGCGGGCTGGAAATGATGTGGAGAATATTCACTTTAAACAAGGTTGTGGCCCGCGGGCCGGTGAAATGCAGGTAGTAGTTGCGGCCCCAGCCATTTACTGGCTGTCGCACGACAAATGTACATACATTTCATGTACCAACATTGTTTAAATTTGCTCCCAAATATTTTATTTTTACCACCGGGGGCCCCACTCGTGATTCATCGACTCGCTTTTCCAGGGCGGAAGGGCAATTCGCAATGTAGCCTCACTAAATTGGCGCAACTCCTCCCCTACTTAATCACCATCCTAGAGTAGGTGAACGTGTTCCCGAAGCTTGTTTCCGTCCATATTTTCTTGCGCAGCAGGAGCGCATTGGGCGAAACCCAGCAGATTTGACCCGGCTCCCAAGTCTTGGGTGCTATTGACCAGACTTCCCGCCAAGCGCGGTTCTCAAAGCGGAAGAGGCGAATGCTATTGGGATAAACCGAATATTCTAGCCCGCTCGACGCCACGACGAAGCTTTTCATGTCTGGCGCGTATTGCGGAGCGTCGTACAATTCCAGCTGTTGGCCGTTTTTGTCGATTAGAAAAGTCTGCGTGCGCTCCCATAAGTGCGCCGTGATGGCGTGGTAACCAAATTGCGGCGTGTAGCCCGCGTACTCGAATTGGGCTTGGTCGTCATCATCCGTTCCCTGGCGTTTGTCCTGGTAAATTTTTTGTCCCTTCGCCGTTGGAATAACGATGCGTCCGCGTCCCTTCTTGAATGGAAACGTGACGCGCGGCTTAGCCGTAACGCAGCCTTTTTTCGCCTGCAGATAGGCCGATTTTGTTAACGATTTGAACGTAACCCGCACGGCGGTTGGGCCGCTGGCTGGGGGCCCCGTGAGCAGCGGCAGCAGCAACAGAAATCCGAGTTTCACGAAATACTTGGGCGATGGGTGCCCCGGCAAGATACTGGCGGCCGCATCTTTGCACCCATGCCCGACGCCGACGCTCCCCTGCCCTACCTCGTTTTTGATTTCGACAGCACGTTTACCCAGGTCGAAGGCCTCGATGAATTGGCCGACATTGCCCTGCAAGGCCAGCCCGACGCCGCCAAGCGGGTGGCCCAGATTAGGGCCCTGACGGACCGGGGCATGGCAGGCGAAATCGGGTTTCAGGAGTCGTTGGCGCAGCGGCTGGCGCTGCTGGGGGCCCACCGGCAGCACCTGGGGGCCCTGGTGGCGCGGCTGCACGGCAAGGTGAGCGAGAGCATCCGCCGCAACGGCGCGTTTTTCCGGGCCCACGCCGACCGCATCTACGTGGTGAGCAGCGGGTTCCGCGAGTTCATCGAGCCGGTGGTGGCCGAGTTCGGCATTCCGGCCGGCCACGTGCTGGCCAATACGTTCACCTTCGACGCCGAGGGTAACATCACGGGCTGCGACGCGGCCAACGTGCTGAGCCGCGACGGCGGCAAAATCCAGCAGCTGAAGAACTTGCAGCTCGACGGCCCCGTGTACGTGGTGGGCGACGGCTACACCGATTACCAGATTCGGGAGGCCGGCCTGGCCGCCCGCTTCTACGCCTACACCGAGAACGTGGCGCGCCCCACCGTGGTAGCCCGCGCCGACGAAGTGCTGCCCACTTTCGACGAGTTTTTATACCAACTGAAACTACCCATGACGCTGAGCTACCCCAAAAACCGCATCAAGGTGCTGCTACTCGAAAACCCCGACGCCCGCGCCGCCGAGCTTTTCCGCGCCGAGGGCTACCAGGTGGACGAAGTGAAGGGGGCCCTGGACGAGGCCGAGCTCATCGCGCGCATCGAGGGCGTGAGCCTGCTGGGCATCCGCTCGAAAACGCAGGTGACGCAGGCCGTGCTCGACGCCGCCAACCGCCTCATCGGCATCGGCGCCTTCTGCATCGGCACCAACCAGATCGACTTGGCTGGGGCCATGAAAAAGGGCGTGGCCGTGTTCAACGCGCCGTTCAGCAACACCCGCTCGGTGGTGGAGCTGGCCCTGGGCGAAATCATCATGCTGGCACGCCGCATCCCCGTCAAAAACCCCAAGATGCACGCCGGCGAATGGGACAAGTCGGCTGGCGGCTCGTTCGAGATTCGGGGCAAAACGCTGGGCATCATCGGCTACGGCAACATCGGCTCGCAGCTGAGCGTGGTGGCCGAGGCCGTAGGCATGAAGGTGCTGTACTACGACGTGGCCGAAAAGCTGCAGCTGGGCAACGCCGTGAAGTGCAAAACCCTGGAGGAGCTGCTGCCCCAGGCCGACGTGGTGACGCTGCACATCGACGGCCGCCCCGAGAACCAGGACTTCTTTGGGGCCCCGCACTTCGCCCTGATGAAGCCGGGGGCCCTGTTCCTCAACAACGCCCGCGGCCATGTGGTGGCCGTGCCCGCCCTGGCCGCCGCCCTGCGCAGCGGCCACCTCGGCGGCGCGGCGGTGGACGTGTTTCCGCACGAGCCCAAAACCAACGCCGAGGCCTTTGAGAACGAGCTGCGCGGCCTGCCCAACGTGCTGCTCACGCCCCACATCGGCGGCAGCACGGCCGAGGCCCAGCGCAACATCGCCGAGTTTGTGCCCGAGCGCATCATGGAGTACATCAACACCGGCAACACCCAGCAGAGCGTCAACTTCCCCAACATCCAGCTGCCGGTGCAGCAGGCCCACCGCCTCATCCACATCCACGCCAACGTGCCCGGCGTGCTGGCCAACATCAACAACGTGCTGGCCCAGCACCACGTCAACATCTTAGGCCAGTACCTGAAAACCAACGAGCACATCGGCTACGTGATAACAGACATCAACCGCGAGTACGACCAAGACGTGATTCAGGCCCTGCGCGAAGTAGAGCACACCATCAAGTTCCGGGTGCTGTACTAGCGCCCAGCAAACTACTTTGCGGCACTAGCCGTTATGACCAAAAGCTCCTTCTGCCATGTCTCAACTCACCATCACCCTCGACGACAAGCTATTGCACGCTGCACAGGAGTACGCCCGGCAGCGTGGGCAGGAGTTGGATGCGCTAGTAGCCCATCTGTTGCAAACCACAGTGCAGCCGTTAGCAAACCCACCGGCACCTGCGCGGCCCTTGTCGCCACGTATCCAGCGCTTGTTCGGCGCAGTCCAAGTACCTGCCGATTTCGATTATGAGAAGGTTGTGAACGAAGCCATTCAGGAGCGCTACGGGGCGTGAAGCACTTTTTTGTGGATACCAACGTGCTGCTGGATTTTCTCATGCGGCGCCCTCCTTTTGCCGTTGCGGCCGCAGAATTATTCCAATTGGCCGAAGATCGAAAAATCTGGCTTTACTGCAGTAGCCTGTCTTTCAGCCAGGCCCACTATGTTCTTCGCAAAGTGGCAGGGTCGTCAGAGGCGCGGGCGTTGCTGGTAGAAATTGCCGACATCGTAACCATCGTTGCCATCGATTCGCGCAACGTTCACGATGCGCTACGCTCCTCATTCGGCGATTTCGAGGATGCGCTCCAGCATTTTGCCGCCATCGCTGAAGTTGACCCTGCCCTCGAAGCCATCGTCACGCGCGACCCCAAGGGCTTTGCGGCCGGGGCCCTGCCCGTGCTTGCGCCGCCCGCCGCGCTGGCCGCCGCGCTTGGGTAGCTTAGGCGGCCGGCAGCGGCGGGCTCGCCGGGGCGGCGGGCGGCAAGACAAGCATCTGCTGGTAAGGAACTTGCCGCAGCTCGCCGACCGGGATGGTTGCTTTCATCTCGGCCAGCAGCTCGCCCAAAAGCTGCATGCTCTGGGCGGGGGGGCACCGGAACTTGCGCATCACGTAGCTGGTGGCCAGGCCGGCCCACTGGTCAATGCCTTGCTGAACCTGGAGCAGCCCGGCGTCCGGGGCCCCTTGCAGCTCGGGCTGCCGGGCCAGCCGGTCGTCTTCTTCCAGGTGCAGCCGGATGGCATTCATGGCCAGTACAAAAAGCGTTTTGTCGCGGCGCAGCTGGCGAATGCGGGGAATGGGCATGGCGGTGTTGGGTAAGGAAAGTGGTAGAGGCGGCAAAGGTAGCGGCCCCGTAGCGGCAGCCCCGCAGCACCACCGGAGCCGCCGCTACGGCGCCGCATGCCGCCCGACAAGCGCCGCGTGGGGCCCCAGCAGCCAGCCTGCCCGCCACCTCAGCGCCCCCTTCCCTACGCCACAAGGCCGGCCCACTGTGCAGCGGGCCGGCCTTGTGCCTTGTAATACAGGCCAGTAGGAAGTGGCAAGCGGGCAACGCTATTAGTTGTGGCTGAGGCGCTGGGTGGTGGTGCCAGCAGCCGTGGTGGTGCGCAGCAGGTAGAGGCCGGGGGCCAGGGTGGGCAGCCCGGCCAAAACCAGGGGGGTGGGGCCCAGCTCCAGGGCGCGGCTGTATACCGGGCGGCCGTCGAGGGTGAGCAGGGCAATGGTAGCGGACTGGTTGGCCGCGGCGCCGGGCAGAACCACCGACAGGGTTTCGGCGAAGATCGACGGGTAGGCAGTGGCCACGGGGGCCCCCAGGGCCCCGGCGGCCCGCACCACGGCCATCACGGGCGAGTAGGCCACGGTGCCGTCCAGGTCTTCCTGGCGCAGGCGGTAGTAGGTGGTGCCGGCAGCCAGGGCGGTGGCATCGGCGAACTCGTAGCTGAGGGCGCTGCTGCTGCTGCCGGCGGCGGCCACGCTGCCCACGGCGGCAAACTCGGCACCCGTGGCGCGCTCAATCACGAAGCGGGCGCTGTTTTTCTCCGAGGCGGTAGCCCAGTGCAGCACGTTGGCGCGGGCCGCGGCCTGGCCGGTGAAGGCCGTGAGCGTGACGGGCAGCGGGGCGGGCGTGGTGAGGGCCCCGGCGGCCAGCGCAGGTGCAGCGGCCGACTGCGTTTGCTCGTAGCGGAGCACCGTGCCGTTGGCGTTGCCCACGTAGAGGTCGAGCAGGCCATCGCCGTCGATGTCGGTGATGGCCGGGGCCGCGTAGCCGTTGAGGGTGGCCGTGCTGATGGCCGTGGTGCCGTCGGTGGTAAGCGTGTTCAATGGCCGAAACACTGCCGAGTTGGCTGCCGACTGCGTGTAGAGTACAATGGTACCGGCTTGGTTGCCGAGCAGCATGTCGAGGTAACCATCGCCGTTGTAGTCGGTCAGCAAAGGCTTATCCACCGAGCCGGCGTCGATGTTGGTGCCGTCGGCCAGCTTCATTCGGTTCAGGTCGTTGAAGGTCAAGGCATTGGGAACCGTTTGCTCGTAACGTCGCAGGGTGCCGTCGTTGCTGCCCACCAGCACGTCGAGCAGGCCATCGTTGTCGAGGTCGGCCACCGTAGGCCGGGCGTACGAGCCGGCGTTGGGGGCGCTGGCCGTGGCCGTGGCCGAAGCCGTATTGTAGGGGTTTACGAAGAGCACCGTACGAGTAAAGCGCAGGGCATCGGCGCCCGTGGCGGCTACTTGCTCGTAGCGGATGACGCGGCCAGTTTCTTCCCCCACCAGTAGTTCCAGCAAGCCGTTGCCGTCGAGGTCGGTCAGGGTAGGCTTAGCGTAGTTGGTGTTGGCGCTGTTAATGTCGCTTACGTGCAGGGTGGTGCTGTTGGTATCGGCGTTCTTCAGCAACACGGGGTTGGTAGTGGTGGCGAAGGAAGCCGAGTTGGCCGCCGACTGCTCATAAAACCGGATGGTGCCGTCGCCCTGGCCCAGCATCATGTCCACCAAGCCGTCGTTGTCGAGGTCGCCCATCGTGGGGGTCGAGTAGTTGCTCGTGGCCGTGGCCACGCCGACGGGCGCCGTTTGGGCACCGTACTTCACATCCGACGATACGCGGGTGATGCCCAGCTTGGTGGCCGTTAAGGCCGTACCGGCGGCCGTGGTGAGGCGCATGCGGCCCGTGGCGGCAGCCCGCGGCACGACAACGTCTACCGACCCAATGCCGGCTACCAGCCTCGTGGTGGCTACTTTCATCGTCTGCCCGTTAATCGTCACCGATTTCAGGTTGTTCAGGCCGGTACCCGAGATGGTAACCGTGGCACCCGCCGCCGCCTGGGCGGGGCTGAAACCGGAGATGGTTTGGGCACCAGCGGCGGCGGGCAAGCCCAGGGCCAGGCCGGCCAGCAGGGTCCGGCGCAGGGCCGTCGAGAAAGAGGAGGTAGCGGAGGACAGCATGGCGAAAAGGATAGAATATCGAGATGTAATGAATTGAACCTAAGCGGCTAGCAAGAACCTAGAGAATCTGTTTTCGTGGTTCGTTTGAGTGATGCAAAATTACCGGGGCCCCCAGGCAGGGCGGCTATGGGGCCCTGCCTGGGGCCCCGGTTTTCGGCAGACACACGCCGCAAAACCGCCAATGGAAGCGTTTTCTCGGCCAACGATAGAGCCTGATTATGGCCCTAATTTTTAAATAAGAAAGGATTGCCAGAATGAATTGAATAAAGCCCAGGCGACGCCCCCGCGCTACCTTGCCGCCCCAACCCTTTCGCCCATGAACCGCCGCTTTTTCCTCCGCACCGGCACACTGGCCAGCGCCGCCCTCACCACGCTTTCGCTGGCCCAATGCACCTCCGGCGGCGCTCCCGCCGATGCGCCCGCCGCGGGCGCCGCTGGCCCTCCCGCGCCTGCTCCCGCGCCCGCTGCCTTTGCCCTGCACGAGGCCACTGTGGCCGACTTGCAGCAGCACATGCAATCGGGCAAGTACTCGGCCCGGGCGCTGTGCGAACTGTACCTCCAGCGCATTGCGGAAGTGAACGCCCAGGGCCCCACCCTACGCGCCGTCGTCGAAACCAACCCCGACGCCTTGAAGCTGGCCGACGCCCTCGACGCCGAACGCACGGCCGGCAAGGTGCGGGGGCCCCTGCACGGCATCCCGGTGCTCATTAAGGACAACATCGACACTGGCGACCGGCAGCAAACCACCGCCGGCGCGCTGGCCCTGGTCGGCCACCGGGCCGCGCAGGATGCGTTCATCGTGAGGCAATTGCGGGCCGCCGGGGCCGTGGTGCTGGGCAAAACTAACCTCAGCGAGTGGGCCAACTTTCGGTCGTCGCGCTCGACCAGCGGCTGGAGCAGCCGCGGCGGCCAAACCAAGAATCCTTACGTGCTCGACCGCACGCCCAGCGGCTCCAGCGCCGGCTCGGGGGCAGCTGCGGCGGCCAACTTGTGCGCCGTGGCCATCGGCACCGAAACCGACGGCTCGGTGGTATCGCCCAGCTCGGTGAACGGATTGGTGGGTCTCAAGCCCACCGTGGGGCTGCTCAGCCGCGCGGGCATCATCCCCATCTCGGCCACCCAGGACACGGCCGGCCCCATGGCCCGCACCGTGCGCGACGCCGCCCTGCTGCTGGGGGCCCTGGTGGGCGAGGACCCCGCCGATGCCGCTACTAAAGGCAGCGCCGCCCACACCCAATCCGACTACACCAAGTTCTTAAACGTAAACGCCTTAAAGGGCAAGCGCCTGGGCGTGGAGAAATCGCACCTTACCGGCACCTCGCCCGCCATTGCGCTGCTGCAGCAAGCCATAGCCGCCCTGAAAGCGCAGGGTGCCACGGTGGTGGAAGTAGAGGTGGCCAAGCCCATCGGGGTCCTGGGCGAGGCCGAATTTCAGGTGCTGCTCTACGAATTCAAGGCCGGGGTGAACCAGTACCTAGCCGGGGCGGGGGCCCCAGTCAAGTCCCTGGCCGACGTCATCGCCTTCAACACCCAGCACGCGGCGCAGGCCATGCCCTTTTTCCAGCAAGAGACGTTGGAGCTGGCCCAAAAAACCGACGGCCTAGCCAGCGCTAAGTACCGCGCGGCTCTGGCACACTCGCAAGGCGGCGCTCGCAAAATTCTGGACAACGTGATGAAAGCCAACCGGCTCGACGCCGTCATCGGCATCACCACGGGCCCGGCGGGTTGCATCGATTTGGTGAACGGCGACTACTCGTCGGGACTCGACTTTTCGTCGCCCGCGGCCATGGCCGGCTACCCGCACCTCACCGTGCCCATGGGTCAGGCGCACGGCCTGCCGGTGGGCCTGTCGCTGGTGGGCCCGGCCTGGGCCGAGGGGCCCCTACTGGGCCTAGGCTACGCCTACGAGCAAGCCACCAAGCTGCGCCGGGCGCCCGAGCTGCGGGGGCCCCTGGCGGGGTAGCGCCGGGGCCCTGGGCGGGTGGTTGCGGAGGCAACAAAGCTGCTTAGACGCTGCCCTTGGGCCCCTACAGCCGCGCCCGCACTTGGCGCAGCACGCGCTCCATCTCGTTGCGGATGTCGCCGCTGTCGGCGATGTGGTTGTTGTTCAAGAAGCTGAAGGCCAGCAGGCGGCCGCTTTTGGTGCGCAGGTAGCCACTGAGGTTGGTGTTGTTGGAGAGCGAGCCGGTTTTGCCCCACACCCAGGGGCCCTGGGCGTCGTGGTAGCGCTTGCGCAGCGTACCCTGGCGCCCGCCGGCGGCCAGCAGGCTCAGCAGGCGGGGCTCGGGCACTTCCTTGTGCAGTTGGAGCAGCAGCGCCTCCAGGGTGCGGGGCGTGACGAGGTTTTGGCGCGAGAGGCCCGAGCCGTCGGCCCACGCCACCGGGTCGGGCAGGGTGCCGAGGTACTGCTTGCGCACGTACCGAATCACGCGCTGAGTGCTCAGCGAATCGTGGAGGCCCACGGTGGTGCTGGCCATCAGCAGCAGCTGCTCGGCCAGGAAGTTGTCGCTCACGCGCAGCATCCGGCGGTAGAGGCTGTCCACGGGCAGGCCGCGCAGGGTGCGCACCACATCGGTGGGGCGCGGGCGCCAGGGGGCCCCCACGATGGGCCGCCGCAGCGTATCGCCGAGCAGGCGCAGCGTGAAGGCGCGGCTGGTGCGGAACGGCACCTCGTCGATCCACCGTTTAGTGAACGGCGCCACTACGTAGAAGCGGTTCTCGTCGAGGGCCCGAATCACGTGGGTGTCCTTGTCGATGTTGGGCGTGCGCAGCGCGGCCGGCACGGGCCCCGTGAGCGGCGCGAAGGACTGGGGCAGCACGCGCAACCGGCTGGGCAGCTTGCCGGCGGGCGGCACGGCGTAGAAGCGCACGGTGTGCCCGTAAATCGGAAACGCGCCGCGCTCGGGCTGGAAGTAATAGCCAAAATCGTCCCAGGGCCAACCGGGGCCGAAGGGCGTCGAGCAGGCAATATCGCAGCTGGCGAGCAGGCCGGGGGCTTTACGCAAAAACTCGAAGGCGCGGCGGCTGGGCACGTCGCCGTGCAAAAAGGTGGGGTCGCCGGTGCCTTGGAAAAACAGCGTGTCGCCGCGGCTGAAGTAGCGCAGGCTGGGCAGCGAATCGGGCAGCAGCTTCAGACCCGCGTACAGGCTGAAGAGCTTCATGTTGCTGGCCGGCGTGAAGTACTTGGTGTCGTTTTGGGCAAACAGCGGCTCGCCGGTGGCGGCGTCGGCCAGCACCAGGGCCACGGCGTGGGGCCGCAGCACGGCCGAGCTATCGAGCAAATTGCGCAGCCAGGGCAGCTTTTCGGCACCGGGCGGCGGGGCCGCGGCGGGCGTTTGGTCGGGGGCTTGGGCGCAGGCGGTAAGCTGGGTGGCGCCCAGCGCCAGCAAGCTCAAGAAGTAGAGGGGACGGAGCAACACGGGCCCCAATTTACGCAATAGTTGCGCCCGGGGCCCCCAATGCCTTGCGCGGGGCCCCGGGCGCCCCGCTCCCCGGGGGCCCTACTGGGCGGCGGCCGGCGGGGCCCCGAACTGCGTTTTCAGCGCCTGGTAGGCAGCGCGCGAAATGGCCAGGCGCTGCACCACGGTGGTTGTTTTTTGGGTGACTTTGCCCTTTTTGTCGCGTTCGGCGGTCACGTTTTCCAGCGTCAGGAACTGGCAAGCTTCGTCGTTGGGGGCGCAGTGCAGCTTCACGCGGGCAAACTGGTCGAGCTCAGACTCCGCCACGTGGGGCGTGAGCAGGTGGAACTGGCCGGTTTCGAAGGCCTGGCGGGCATCGGCGGTTTGCGCGATGTAGCCCACGGGGTGAGGCAGCGTTTCCTCGTCGGCCCAGGTGTCGGTGGCTTCCGAAAACGGCTCGTGCGCCTGCGCCGCGGCCACCAGGTAGGCCCCGCCCACAATAATAGCGGCCTCTACCAGCCAGATGGCCCACAGCAGCAGGCCCGTGGGCGTGCTACTTTTCAGCGACCAGGTGCCGGTTTCGTTGATCTGGCGCATGGCGCTCCACATGCCGGCCGGGTCGGCCACGATGCGCGCAAACAGGCTGGGGTTGAACGAGGTACTGCCCACGCTCAGCCCCGCCGAGCTGACGATCTTCGCGGCCACGCCCGGCTCGGCGACGGCGGCGGGTGCCTCCGGCTGGTTGAAGAGCATGGTGAGGTACACGCCCCACTCCAAGTACACGGCCACCAGGGCCACCAAGGCCGCCAGGGCCCCCACGCCGAGCGGGCTGCGCAGCTTACCGGCCCGCGCCAGCCGCGCCAGCACCACCCCCAGCAGCAGCCCGAAGCCCCCGCACAGGATGACGTTGATATAGATGAACGGGATGTACCAGATGGCGTAGATGTAGACCAGCGCCAGCACCGCCGCCGCCGCGGCGCCGCCCAGCAAGAAAAGCCCAGCGCCGCCCAGCGGCATTTTGTTGGAAGGTTGGTAGTAGAGGCTCATGCGAAAAGTGGTTGAGTGGAAGGAAGATAAACCGGGCCGCAATAAACGATAAGCCTTGATTTTTCCAAACGCGGTGCCGGCCCAGCCCCACTACTGCGCCGCCCCGCTGGGGGCCCACGCGGTGCCAAACCGCTGCGTAAGCGCCGCGTGGGTGGCCGCCGAAATGGCCAAGCGCTCCACCACGGGCACGACGCCGTACACAGTCAGGCCCTTCTGGATTTTTTTCTCGAAGTTGGCCAGCATCAGGTAGCAACCATGCGCGTCGCCGGGGGCCGCGTACAGCTCCAGGCGGGCAAAGCTGGTTTGCTTGTGGCGTATCATTTGGGCCACGTCGAGCTTGGTGGCGCACGGCAGCAGGCCATCAAACCGCCCGGCTTCCAGGGCGGTGCGCAGGGCGGCCGGGTCGGTGGCGTAGCGCAGGGGCTGGGGCATGGTGGCGCACCGGGCCCACGCGCCGGTGGCTTCGGAAAACGGCTGCTTGGCCTGGGCGCGGGCCCCCAGGCAGGCCCCGCCCACGATAATCACCGCCTCGGCCACCCAGAACATCACCAAGCTCGGCCCTGGCCCGGGGCCCCGGCGGTCGAGCGTCCAGATGTGGGCCTGGTTCACGGCCGCCAGTTCGGCCACTAGGCGGCCGGGGTGCG
Organism: Hymenobacter nivis; assembly: GCF_006439025.1. Taxonomy (GTDB): domain Bacteria; phylum Bacteroidota; class Bacteroidia; order Cytophagales; family Hymenobacteraceae; genus Hymenobacter; species Hymenobacter nivis_A. The sequence continues at coordinate 666,628 of NZ_RCYZ01000002.1, read as the reverse complement.
CCAGCAGGCCGGCCCACGCCCGAAAGTGGAACGGGGCCCCGGCGCGGCCCTGCGCCGGCCCGCCCGGGGCCCCGCCAGCCCCAAAAAGTAGCGCCAAGTACACGCTCCACTGCAGGTACACGGCCGCCAGGCCCACCGGCAGGGCCAGCCCCGCCGCGCCGCGCGGGCTGCGCAGCCGGCCGCGCCGCACCAGTTGCGCCAGCACCGCCCCCAGGGCCCCGCCAAACGCCAGGCACAACAGCCCATTCACCAAACGGCAGTACCACAGCGCGTACACGTAGCCAAACGCCAGCACGGTGGCGGCGGCCCCGCCGGCAATTAAAAACAGCAGGGCCCCGCGCCGCGGCATCCGGTTAGACGGCTGATAGTAAAGGCCCATGCGGCGCAAAAAGGAGCAAAAGTGGTGGCAACCCCGGCCCAAAGAAACGCAGAAGCCGGGCCGCTTGGCGGCCGGAAACCTGATTTTTAGGCCGGAACCCCGGGGTTTGGTCTACCTTTGTCCCCCGTCATGCCTGAACGCTCCACCCCCCCCACCCCAGCGTCGGCCGCGAAATTTATTTTCGTCACCGGCGGCGTCACCTCTTCACTCGGCAAAGGAATTATTTCCGCCTCGCTGGCCAAGCTTTTGCAAGCCAGAGGGTTCCGAGTCACCATCCAGAAGTTCGATCCGTACATCAACATCGACCCGGGCACGCTCAACCCCTACGAGCACGGCGAATGCTACGTGACCGACGACGGCGCCGAAACCGACCTCGACCTGGGCCACTACGAACGGTTCCTGAACACCCCCACCTCGCAGGCCAACAACGTCACCACGGGCCGCATCTACGACACCGTGATCCGGCGCGAGCGGGAGGGCGCCTTCCTGGGCAAAACCGTGCAGGTGGTGCCCCACATCACCGACGAAATCAAGCGGCGCATGCTGCTGCTGGGCGAAGGCGGCAATTTCGACGTGGTGATTACCGAAATCGGCGGCTGCATCGGCGACATCGAGAGCCTGCCCTTTGTGGAGGCCGTGCGCCAGCTGCGCTGGGAGCTGCCGCCCAACGATTCGCTGGTCATCCACCTCACGCTGCTGCCGTATTTGGCCGCCGCGGGCGAGCTCAAAACCAAGCCCACGCAGCACTCGGTGCGCGACTTGCGCGAGGCCGGCCTGCAGCCCGACATCCTGGTTTGCCGCACCGAGCACGCCATTCCGGCCGAGATGCGGCGCAAAATTGCGCTCTTCTGCAACGTTAAAATCAACTCCGTCATCGAGTCGCTCGACGCCGACACCATCTACTCGGTGCCGCTGCTGATGCTCAAGGAGCAGCTCGACGAGCGCGTCATCAAGCGCCTGAAGCTGACGGGCGGGGCCGCGCAGCCCGACCTGGAGGTGTGGAAGGATTTCCTGGGCCGCCTCAAAAACCCCACCGAGGAAGTGACCATCGCCCTGGTGGGCAAGTACGTGGAGCTGCCCGACGCCTACAAGTCCATCACCGAGTCGTTTGTGCACGCCGGGGCCCTCAACGAGTGCCGGGTGAAGGTGCGCACCGTGCAGTCGGACCACCTCACGCCCGAGAACGTGGCCGAGAACCTGCGCGGCGTCGATGCCGTGCTGGTGGCCCCGGGCTTCGGCGAGCGGGGCTTCGAGGGCAAGATTGCCGCCGTGCAGTACGTGCGGGAAAACGGGATTCCGTTCTTCGGCATTTGCCTGGGCATGCAGGTGGCCGTGGTGGAGTACGCCCGCCACGTGCTGGGCCTGCCCGGCGCCAACTCAACCGAGATGGACGCCCTCACGCCCCACCCGGTCATCGCCATGATGGAGTCGCAGAAGGACGTGACCCAGAAGGGCGGCACCATGCGCCTGGGGGCCTACGCCTGCGATTTGCGGCGCGGCTCGCGGGCGGCCAAGGCCTACGGCAAAACCCACATCAGCGAGCGGCACCGCCACCGCTTCGAGTTCAACGGCGAGTACCTGGCCCAGTTTGAGGCCGCCGGCATGCAGGCCTCGGGCACGAACCCCGAAACGGGGCTGGTCGAAATCATCGAGCTGCCCCAGGCCGTGCACCCCTGGTTCGTGGCCGGGCAGTTCCACCCCGAGCTGAAAAGCACCGTTGAGAACCCCCACCCGCTGTTCGTGCGCTTCGTGCGGGCCGCCATGCAGCACCGCAAGGGGTAAGTAGCGAATAGTTAGGGCCCCAGAACATTCAGGGCCCCAGGCCGTCATGCAGCACGAAGTGAAGCAGCCTTCCCGCTGAGTAATCCAACCGATTGGGTCGCTCAGCGGGAAAGATGCTTCACTTCCTGCTGCATGACGGCCTGCGGGCAACCACTCTTGGCAAACAGCTTGCTGGGGGCCCCGTGCCATCGGCGGGGGCCGCCGTACCTTTGCGCATCGTTTCACAGTTACGTTAATGGATAAAAATTCCGCCACCGGCCTATTTCTCATATCGGCCCTGATTCTGGTGTACTTGTTCTTCTTCAGCCCGAAACAGGCCGACGTTGAAAAAGCCAAAAAGCAAGAAGCCGCCACGGCCGCTGCCCGCTCCGCCACCAAGCCCACCCCGGGAGTGCCCGCGGCCGTCGCCGCCGTTCCGGTTGGCGGCATCGCCCCCGATGCGCCGCTCGACTCGGCCGCCGGCCCCGTGCAGGCCGTGACGCTGCAAAACGCCGACCTCACCGTCACGCTCTCCTCGCGCGGGGGCCGCGTGACGGCCGTGCGCCTGAACAAGTACAAGACCTTTTTTGGCAAGGAGCTGAACCTGCTCGACGCCCGGAGCGCCCGTTTCGACACGCGCTTCCGCACGGTGGCCGGCCAGACGATTCGCTTCTCGGACCTCAACTTCCAGCCCTCGGCCGTGACCACGGTGGGCCCCGCCCAGCGCGTGAGCTTCACGGCGTCGGTGGCCGGCGGCACCATTGTGCAGACGTATAGCCTGCCCGCCGACAGCTACGAGCTGGCCTACGATTTGCGCTTCAATGGCCTGGAGCGCACCGTGGCCCAGGAGCCGCTCACCTTCACGTTCCTCGACCGGGTGCGCCAGACCGAGCAGGACCGCAAGCAGAACCAAAACCACTCCACCATCAACCACTACTCGGCCTCCGGCAGCCACACCGCCCTGGCCGAAACCAGCGAGAAGCCCGAGGAAAGCAAGTCGGAGGGCCCCGTGCGGTGGGCCGCCCACAAGCACGACTTCTTCGTGGCCGGCCTCGTGGCCGATGGCCAGCCGTTCAGCAGCGGCGTCTTCAACACGGCGGTGCCCGACGCCAACGACTCGACGTTCATCAAAACCATGAGCACCACGCTCACCCTGCCGGTGGCCGAGGTGGAGCAGGGCCGCGGCCAGTTCCGCTACTTCTTCGGGCCCAACCAGTTCAATTTGCTCAAGGCCGTGACCCCGGGCTTCGACCGCAACGTGTACCTGGGCTGGGGCCTGTTCCGGTGGGTGAACCAGTTCATCATCCTGCCGGTGTTCCACTTCCTGGCCAACTACACCAGCAACTACGGCCTCATCATCGCGCTGTTGGTGCTGCTCATCAAGCTGGTTACCTGGCCCCTCACGTACAAAACCTACGAGAGCCAGGCCCGCATGAAGGTGCTGAAGCCGGAGATTGACGCCATCAAGGAGAAGTTTGGCGACGACGCCACCAAGGTGCAGCAGGAGACGATGAAGCTCTACTCCACCTTCGGAGTAAGCCAGCTCAGCGGCTGCGTGCCCACGCTGCTCACGCTGCCCATCCTGTTCGCCATGTTCCAGTTCTTTCCCAACGCCATCGAGCTGCGGCAGGAGCATTTCTGGTGGGCCAAGGACCTGAGCAGCTACGACGTGTTCGTGAAGCTGCCCTTCTTCGTGAAGTGGTACGGCGACCACGTATCCATGTTCACGCTGATGATGACGGCCTCCACCCTGGTGATGACCTGGCAGAGCAACCAGGTGAACACGGCCATGCAGGGCCCCATGAAGTTCTACAGCTACCTGATGCCCATCATCTTCCTGTTCGTGCTGAACAGCTTCGCCGCGGGCCTCACCTGGTACTACTTCGTGTCGAACGTCATCACCTTCGCCCAGCAGGCCATCACCAAAACCTTCGTGGACGACACCAAGATTCGCGCCCAGCTCGAAGCCAACAAGGTGAAGAACAAGGACAAGAAGCCCACCGGCTTCCAGGCCCGCATCGCCGAGGCCATGAAGGCCTCGCAGGAGCGCGAAGCCCAGGCCAAGAAACCCGGCAAAGCTTAAACGCCCAGCCGCGCTACTACACAAAAAGGCCCGCCGAAGCGGGCCTTTTTGTGTGCAGTTCCGTCCGGGGCCCTATTTTTTCCACACGCCTTCCAGCAGCAGCTGGTTCATGGGGTTGGCTTTGAGGCCACGCACGTTGTTCTGGCTCAGGCGAATCAGCTCGTCGTAGTAGAGGCTGATGACCGGCGCCTCGGCCACCACGAGGCGGTCCATCTGCTGGTAGAGGGCCGTGCGTTGGGCCTGGTCCTGGGTGCGGATGGCCTGGTCGTAGAGGCGGTCGTAGGCGGCGCTCTTGAAGTGGGTTTTGTCGGGGCCCGCGGGGCTGAAGTTGGGGCTGTAGAACAGGGCCAGGTAGTTTTCCGCGTCGGGGTAGTCGCCGAGCCAGCTTTTGGCAAAGAAGGCTGCCCGGCCGTTGTCCACCAGCTCTTGCTGGGCCGCCGACTGGTTGATGTCGACCTGCACCTGGACGCCCACGTTGGCCCACTGCTTTTGCAGGTACTCGCCGATTTCCTTGCGCTCGGCCACCGTGCTCAGGCGCAGGCGCAGCGGGCGCCGGGGGCCCCAGCCGGCGGCCCGCAGCAGCGCCCGCGCCCGGGCCGGCTGGTAGTCGTAGCCCGGCACCAGCGCCTGCGAAAACGAAGGCAGCGCCGCCGGCACGAAGCCCGAGGTGCCGGCCTGGCCCACGTGGTTGAGCAGGTAGGCCGTCAGCTCGGGCTTGTTGAGGGCCCAGGCCAGGGCCTGGCGCACGCGCACGTCGCGCAGGGCGCGGCCCTGCACGGCCTGCTCGCCGGTAAGGCGGGTGCTGTCCAGCTGAAAGCCCAGGTACTCGGTGTTCAGATAGGGCACTTTCTGCACCGCGAACTTGCCCTTAAAGTCGGCCCGCACGGTGCCGTCGCGGTTCATCACCAAGTCGCGCGAGCCCTCGCGGATGCCCGACAGGAAATCGAGCTTGCCCTGCATGAAGGTGAGGAATTCCGTTTTGCGGTCGGCAATGAAGCTGATGGCCACGGCATCGAGGTACGGCAACTGGCGGCCCTTGGCGTCGCGCCGCCAGTAAAGCGGGTTCTTCTTGTACAGCAGCACGTTGCCCTCGTCCCAGAGCCGGAACTGGAAGGGGCCCGTGCCCACCGGGTGCTCGCGGAAATCCTTGCCGTACTTGGCCACCGCCTCGTGGGGCACCACGTAGGTGTAAGGCATGGTGAGGATGCCCAGGAACGGGATGAATGGCTTTTTGAGGTGAATGCGCAGCGTGGAGTCGTTCACGGCCACGAAGCAGGTGTCGCTGGGGGCCCCATCGGGCGTTTCCAGCACCTTGCCCCGGAAAATCCAGCCGCCCGGCGAGGCTGTTTTGGCGTCCAGCAGCCGCCGGAAGCTGTACACAAAGTCGGCCGCCGTAACCGGACGGGTGGCAACCGGCACCGAAAGATCGTTGGCCGCATTCCTTTCCGCATCAAGCTCCGGGTGCAAATCCTTCTCAGAAACCGGAAATAATTCTTGGTTTTCATGAAAGCTAACGCCCGGGCGTAACACAAAGGTGTACGTCGTGCCGTCGGGCGAAACCTGGTAGCGCCGGGCCAGCGCCGGTACTGGCGTCAGCGTCGAGTCCAGCTCCATCAGCCCATTGTAGAGCTGCGACACGGCCCAGGAGTTGGCCTGGTTGCGGGCAAAGGCGGGGTCGAGCGAGGTGAGGGCCTCGGGCTGGTTGTAGCGGAACACCCGGCGCTCGTCGGGGGAAGCCGACGCGCCGGGGCCCTGGCAGCCCGCCAGGGCCCCGGCCCCGGCCAAAAACACGGCCCAGGGGCCCCAAAAACGCCGCATACGAACAGAAATGAGCTTGGCTTGTTCGGGCAAAGGTAACGGTGCCCCGTTGGCACCGGCTTTTCTTCTTTCACTCCCTGCCATGCAGCTTACCTACCTGGGCCACTCGGCCTTCCTGGCCACCATCGGCACCACCCGCGTGCTGTTCGACCCTTTCATCCGCCCCAACCCGCTGGCCAAAGACATCGACGTGGACGCCATTGAGGCCGATTACATCCTGCTCTCGCACGCCCACGGCGACCACATCGCCGACGCCGAGGAGATTGCCAAGCGCACCGGCGCCACCGTCCTGGCCATTGCCGAAGTGGCCGGCCACTTCGGCGCCAAGGGCATCGAGGTGATTGGCACCAACCTGGGCGGCAAAGTGGTGCTGCCCTTCGGCACGGTGCACTGCGTGGCGGCGGCCCACTCCAGCTCGTTCCCCGACGGCTCCTACGGCGGCGTGCCCATGGGCTTCGTTATTAAAACGAACGAAGGCCAAACCTTCTACTTCGCCGGCGACACGGCCCTGACCTACGACCTCAAGCTCATCGGCGAGCGGCATAAGCTCGATTTCGCCCTGCTGCCCATCGGCGACCACTACACCATGGGCCTCACCGACGCGCTGGTAGCGGCCGACTGGGTGGGGGCCCAAAAAATCATCGGTATGCACTACGACACGTTCCCGCCCCTGGTCATCGACCACGCCGCCGCGCTCGCCGAGGCCCAGGCCGCGGGCAAAGACTTGCATTTGCTAAAAATCGGCGAAACGGTAACGCTGTAGCCACCGGGGCCCTGGGGCCCCAAAAACCCTTTGCCGGATTCGCCGGGCCCGCCCGGGCTTGGCGAATCCGTTTTTTTTAGCCTTATTTTGTGGAAGGGGAAGCCGGGCCGGCCGGGCCGGCTTTGCTAGCCTTATTGGCTTATTTCTATCTTTCCAGCCCCGGCCGCCCCCGTATTCCGTTACTTCTCATGGGAAAAATTATTGCGGTAGCTAACCAGAAAGGCGGCGTGGGCAAAACCACTTCGGCCATCAACCTGGCGGCCTCGCTGGCCGCCCTCGACTACCGGACCCTGCTCGTGGACGCCGACCCGCAGGCCAACGCCACGTCCGGCGTGGGCTACGACCCCAAGGACATCCAGCACAGCATCTACGAGTGCATGGTCGATGGCATCAACGCCCGCGACATCATCCTGCCCACCAACATTTTGCCGCAGCTCGACCTCATGCCCTCCCACATCGATTTGGTGGGTGCCGAGGTGGAGATGATCAACCTGCCCAACCGCGAGGCCAAGATGAAGGAGGCCCTGCGCCCGCTGGCCGAGGAGTACGATTTCGTCATCATCGACTGCTCGCCCTCGCTGGGCCTCATCACCGTGAACGCCCTCACGGCGGCGCACTCGGTCATCATCCCGGTGCAGTGCGAGTACTTCGCCCTCGAGGGCTTGGGCAAGCTGCTGAACACCATTAAAATCATCCAGAGCCGCCTGAACACGGACCTAGAAATCGAGGGCATCCTGCTCACGATGTACGACGTGCGCCTGCGCCTGAGCAACCAGGTGGTGGAAGAAGTGCGCATGCACTTCCAGCAGCTGGCCTTCGACACCATCATCCCGCGCAACGTGAAGCTGAGCGAGGCCCCCAGCTTCGGCATCCCCGCCATCATGCACGACGCCGAGAGCAAGGGCTCCATCAGTTACCTCAACCTGGCCCGCGAAATCGTGGAAAAAAACAGCGTCGAAGCCCGCCCCGAAGCCGAAGCGGCCGACGAAGCGGCGTAACCGTTCTGTTTCACAGCCATGTACACTTCCGCCACCCACCCGCTCATCGGCATCGACTCCGAGATTCGTTTTGGGCGGGCGTGCTTAATCGGCACGCGCATTGGCGTAGATGACGTACTGGGCTGGCTGGGCAACGGCATGAGCAACGCCGACATTATCGAGGACTTCCCAGAGCTGACGGAGGAGTTGATTCGGGCGTGTCTGCGGTATGCTGCTGACCGCCAGCGCCACGTCCGGCTGGTGGCCTGATGAAGTTACTTATTGACGAAAACCTATCCTACCGGCTGGTTAGACAGTTACAGCTTATTCCCAGGCACCGAGCAGGTGAGACGATTGGGGCTGGCGGGCCACCGCGACATCAGTATTTGGGAAGCTGCTTGCCAGCAAGGTTTTGTCATCCTAACGCAGGACGAGGATTTTCTAGACCTAAGCTTGGTGCGTGGGGCCCCGCCCAAAGTCATCTTATTGCGAATGGGCAACCTGCCTAGCCGCCAGGTAGTTGAACTGCTGCAAAGCCACCAAGTGACCATTCACACATTGCTGGCGCCAGCAAGCGAGGTTAACTGCTTGCAGCTAACGTAATCAGCGAAGCCGGGGCCCTACTTAGCGGGCCCCAACCAGCCCTACCAGAACTTGTTGGTGCACACCACCTGGGCTTTTTTCTTGAGGCGCAGGCCCACCAGTATCTCGTGGCTGCCGCCGTGGTAGCCGGTGAGGCCGGAGATGCCAGCGTCGTAGGAGTAGCCCACCGTGAGCTGCTCGTAGCTGAGGCCCACCATGCCCACCACCGAGTCGAAGGCCCGCCACGACGCGCCGAACCACAGCAAATCCTGGTACTTAATCTTGGCGTTGAGGTCGACCGAAAGCGGGGCCGGGCTGACGGACTTGACCAGCACCGACGGCACCAGCGACCAGTCGTCGTCGATGGGCAGCCGCACCCCGGCTGTGGCAAAGTAGTGGCGGCGCAGCGAGTTGCCGGGCGCGCCCGCGTCCACCGAGTTGGGGCCGTAGGAGAAGTTGAGCCGGTTGCCCAATATCTGCGCGCTGGAAGCCCCGAAGTAGAAGTCGGGGCTGTACAGCCACACGCCCACCGAGCCGTCGAGCACGCGCGAGGCGGCGCTGGCAGCGCGGGTGGTGGGGTCGAAGAAGTGCAGCTGCTCGCCATCGACGGAAAACTGCTGCATGCCCGCCGACACGCCCAGCGCCAGCCGGATTTTGCGCGTCAGCACTAGGTTGTAGGCGTAGGAGGCGTAGGCGCCCGTCCGGCTCGTGGGCCCCGTCACGTCGTTGTACAGCAGGCCGCCGATGGCGTGGAACGGCCGCACCCGGTCGTGGATGGTGCGCTTGCTGGTGCTGCGCCACTTGCCCAGCGACGAGCTGGCGCTGGCGTAGTACGTCTTGGGGGCCCCTTCCAGGCCCGTCCACTGGGTGCGGTAGCTGGCCTTGACGTCGATGTAGTCCTCCACGCCCGTCGCGCCCGGGTTCAGGAGGTAGTTGTTGTTCATGTACTGGCTGTACTGCGCCTGCTGCTGGGCCCGGGCCGGCGCGGCGGCCAGCAGCAGCAACGGCAGCAGCAGTAAGTATAAAGCTCTTTTCATAACCGTAGTCGCCTTGTGGTTTATCCAGGAAGAAAACAGCCGGCGGCGCGCATAAAAGCTGCTAAGCAGCAGCGCCGCCGGGCGTTCGTTAATACAGAATCGTAATGGAGCCGGCGTAGGACCGGCCCAGGGGCCCCTTCGTCACGACGACGTAATAGTAGGTGCCCACCGGGGCGGGCTGGCCGTTAATGTCGCCGCGCCACTCGTTGGCCCGGCTGTAGTTATCGGTCGAGAAAACCTTGTTGCCCCAGCGGTTGAATACGTTCACTGTGTTGTCGGGGAACTGCTCGATGAACTCAATCTGCCAAGTGTCGTCGCGGCCGTCGCCGTTGGGCGTGAAGGCGTTGGGGATGCGAATGGGCGGGCGCACGGTCACCGTCACCTGGTCGGAGCTGGCGCAGCCGCCCTCCCCGGCCGAGAGGGTGTAGGTGGTGGTCTGGGTGGGGGCGGCCACGGGGTGCAGCGGGTCGCTGGCCGAAATGGTGAGGCCGGTGGCCGGCGTCCACGTCACGGGATAATTGCCATCAGCAGTGCCCTCCAGCACCACCGAGGTACCCAGCAGAATTTCCTTGTCGGGGCCCGCATTCACCACCACCGGTGGCTGAATGCGCACCGTCACGCCGTTGGAAGTGGCCGTGGCGGGTTGCCCGCACACATTGGTGGTGCGCATGCGCAGCGTCACCACCTGGCCGGCGCGCAGCGTGGTGCTGGTGAAGGTTGGGCCGGTGGCTCCGTTCACGTCGCTGCCGTTCACCTGCCACTGGTAGGCGGGGGCCGCGCCGGCGTCCGTCACATTGGCGATGCTGAACGTGAGCGGCGAGCCCGCGCACACGGGCCCGTCGGGCTGGGCCGTAATGGCGAGCGTGGGCGTCGGCGTCGGCGTGCGCGTCACCGTTACGGTGGCCGTCACCAGGTTCGTCGTGACGCAAAGCCCCGCCGCGGGCGTCACCTCCACCCGCACTTGGTCGCCGGTAACTAGCGTGCTACTGCTAAAAGTGGGCCCCGAGGCCACGGCCACATTGTTGACGAACCACTGGTACGAGGGCGTGGGGCCCACGTTCGTAGCCACCGCCGCAAAATTGAAAGCCGTGCCGGGGCACTGGGCGGGCGGCGTGGCCAAGCTCACGCTGGGCGTTACGATGGGCTGCACCACAATCGTCAGCACGTTGGAAACCGCCGTGGAGCAGGTGCCCGTGCCCGACGTGACCCGGCGGCGATAGTAGGTGGTGGCCGTGAGCGGGCCGGGCGCATAAGTGGAGTTGGTGGCCCCTGTTACGGGGCTCCAATACACGTTATCCGTCGAGAATTCCCACTGATAGGTGAATGTGCCCGTACCGCCCCTGGCGTCGTTGTTGCTAGTGAACGGGGCGGGCGTGGTGCCGGTGCAAATGGTTTGGTCAGCAGAAATGCTGCCTGCCAGTAGATCAGGCAAGATCGTCAGAGCAACGACGGACGAATATACCGGCCCGCAGATGCCCGACGTTACTCGGCGGCGGAAATAAGTATTGCTGACGGGTGTGCCGGGTGCATAATCGGCGTTGGTGGCACCGGCGATGGCCGTCCAGTTTAAGTTATCGGCCGAAGACTCCCACTGGTAGCTGTAGCTGCCCGTACCGCCGCTGGCCGCCGTGCTGGTGAAGGGCGCGGGAGCAGCACCCGAGCATAACGACTGGCTGACGCCAACGGAGCCAGCCGCTAGCGCCGGGGTCACCGTAATAACAACAACGTTGGAAAAGACCGGCGCGCAGCCGCTGGCCGAAGTAGCCCGGCGGCGAAAATAGGTAGTGGCATTCAGGGCCCCTGGCGCGTAAGTCGACCCGGTGGCGCCGCCGATTACCGCCCAAGTAGTGTTATCCGCCGAGATTTCCCACTGATAGGCAATGCTGCCCGTACCACCCGCAGCTTCGCCGGTGCTAGTGAGCGGGCTGGGGGTAGCGCCGGCGCAAAAGGCTTGGTTGGCAGCAATGGTACCGGCGGCCAGCGCGGGGGCTACGGTCACCGCGACGGCGTTGGACACCGCGGTGCAGGGCCCCGACGCCACCCGGCGGCGGAAGTAGGTGGTGGCGGTGAGGGCCCCAGGCGCGTAGGAGGCGTTGGTGGCTCCGGCAATGGGCGTCCAGGTGGTGTTATCCGGCGAGGCATCCCACTGGTAAGCCAGCGTGCCGTTGCCGCCCGAGGCCGGGGTGATGCTGGTGAGCGGCGCGGCGGAATTGCCAGCACACACGGTTTGGTCGGCGGCGATGCTGCCGGCCGCTAGGGCTGGCAGCACGGTGATGGCTACTGATGCGGTAAAGCGGGGGTCACAGTAAGGACCTGAACCACTGGGCAGCAGCAGCTGCGCGAGCCGCCGGAAATAGGTGATGCCGGCCGGCAGGTTGGCGGGCAGGTAAGTAGCGCTGGTGGCCCCGCTGATGGCGGTGAACGGGCCATTAACCGCTGACGACGACTCCCACTGGTAAACGAGCGGGAGGCTGGCGTCGCTCGAAGCAGCGGTGGTGCTGGTGAGGGCGGCCGGCGCGGTGCCAGCGCACAGCGTCTGGGGCCCGGCAATGGCCCCCGGCGCGGGGAGGTCGGGCACCAGAATACTGCCCGAGCTTTCGCGACAGAAGCACGCGGTGGTGATGCGCAGCGTCACGGTGTAGGTGCCGGGCGTGGCGTACGTGTGCACGGGGTTCTCCTGCGCAGAGGTGGCCCCGTCGCCAAAGGTCCAGGCGTAGGTTTTCCCGTCGAAGTCGATGGGCGGGGCCGTGAAGGTGATTTGCCGGCAGCCCGTTATTTGGGCCCCGGGGCCCACTCGCAGCAGCGAGCTTTGGTTGAAGTTGACCAAGCCCAGGCCACTCAGGCGGCCGCCCAGCTTCAGGCTGTCGTCGGCGTAGCGCACTTTAGGGCCCACCGAGTCGGGGTGGGCGATGAAGCCGAGCGCGGGCGCGTTTTCGCGGGCCACGTAAATCTTGCCATCGGGGGCCTTCTGCATCGAGCCCAGGTTGATGGCCGTGGTTTGCCGGAGCGGAATGTCTTGCTTGTTGACCGGCCCGGTGCCGCTGATGTCAAATTGCAGCAGCTTGGGCGGGTTCATCACCGTGGCAAAGAGCTTGCTACCGGCCGAAAACTCGACCCCGTAGTACTTGCCCTCGCCCTTGTCCACTACGTACGGCACCTGCGGGTTGACGCTCACCTGGCCCGTGCCGGTATCGAAGCCAAACAGCTCGACGGTGCTGCTGCTGTCGCCCAGCGCCTCGCTGTAGCGGGCCAGGGCCAGCCGCTGGCCGTCGGGCGTCACCTTCATCTGGCCCTTGTAGCCCACCGGCGACTTGCTCGCCGCGTGCAAAGAGCCTACAGTGGAAATGATGGGGGTGGTGTCTACCCCCGTCGTCAGGCGCACGCGGTAGGCCAAGAAGGCATCGCCGCGGTTGTCGTTGCCAGTCTTGGCATCGCCCCAGCCGTGGGCGATAACCCAGATGTCGCAGCCGTTTTTGTGGAATACGCCCGTTAGCTTTTCCGCCGTGCCGCGGGCGAGCGGGGTGTTTTTGGTGAGCACCGTGCCGCCCGTGCCGCTCGCCGGCAGCTCAAGCACCGAGTAGCTCAGGCCCACGGTGCTGTTGAGGGTGAAGAGCAGGTAGCGCGTGGGCTGGCCCGCCGCCACGGTGCCAGGCATCCGGATGGGCAGGGGCCCGTCGGTGGTGAAGCGGCTGCCGCCCAGGCCCGTGCCGTTGGTCATCACGGTGCCGTCGCCGTTCCACACGGTTTCGCCGTTGCTATAGAAGAGGATCTTACCGTTTTTGTCCGACATCACCCCCGAGCCGGCGGGCGCGTCCATCGCCCCGTCCGTGAGCACCTTGGGCGGAATAGAATCGGTGGCGGCGTTGAAGTCGAGCCCGGCCTTGTAGCCGAAGTACCAGGTGTTGGCAAACTTCTCGTCGGCCGCGCACTCGGGCGAGGCCGCGGGGGCCTGCGCCAGGGCCACGGGGGCCCCACCCAGCAGCAGCAGCAGCGCCATCAGCCAGCCGGCCGCCGGCCGCCCCCGCCGGCCCAGTGGGGTAAAAATTCGGAAAAGGGATAGGATAGAATGCGGTAGCGCTGCGGGCATAGGAAGGCAGGTAAGTGGGTAGGTAGAGAAGCAGCTGCTCCGCGGAAGCAGTTCCCCTCGTCGCCCTTAAGAAACGGAGCCTGATGAACAGTTATTGCTATAAAAAAGCGCCGCCAGTCGGTTTCAGTAAAGCTACGCACGGCCAGCCACGTTTGTGCAAGCCAATGCCCGAATAGTGCCGTTCACCGGGCCAAACCAGCCGGCCCCTGGGGCGTGGCCCTAGGGCCACGGGGCGCGCCCAATGGGGGCGGGCGGCAGCGGGCGGCGCAGCGAGTCGCGCCGGAAGATGGAGAGCGCCTTGATGCCCCCGCCCGGCCGGTAGGCCAGCACCTCGGGGCCCAGGCTGTCGGCGTAAGGCTGTGGGTGCCAGCGGTAGGCAGTGAGGTAGTAGCGGGCCCCGGGGCCGTCCACGAGCCGGATGCGCCGCCGCTGCGCCGGCTTCAGCACCAGCCAGTTGACGTAGATAATGGCCGGTTGCGGTCCGGTCACGGCGATGGTCGGGCTTGGGTCGTGGCGCAGCAGCCACTCCAGGCCGTAGCGGTAGCTGGGGCCCCAGTAGTCGCGCTCAAATAGGCGCTCGGCCGCGGCGTTGGGCAGGCAGCTGAAATAGGTTTGCTGGTTGGGGTAGGCCTGCGCGATGAACCACACCGTGCGCCCCTGCTCCAGCACTACGAGCGCCAGCGCCAGGCCCGCGAGGCCGCGCCGCCACCGGCCGGGGCCCCGCAGCCCGGGGCCCCACCAGCCGGGGCCCCAGCGCCGGGCCAGCGCCCGCACGCCCCGCACCGCCAGCAGCACCAGCGCCGGGTACACGAAGTACAAGTGCCGCCACCCGTCGAACACCACCGAGTGCAGGGCGATGATGGCCCCCAGCGGCGCCAGCAGCCACAGCAGCAGCAGGGCGTCGAGCTGGGCTGCCCAGCGCCAGCGCTGCCGGTGGCGCCACAGCTCGCGCCCGGCCACGCACGCGCCCACCGCGGCCGCCAGCACGTAGGGCACCGGGGTGGTGATGACGATCCAGACGGGCAGGTAGTGCCAGGGCAGGGCCGGCGCGGGCACCAGCCGGCCCCAGTACAACGTGGTGCCGGGCCAGGGCACGTGGCTCATCACGCCCAGCGCGTAGCGGAAGCGGAGCAGCGGGTGCTCCCAGAGGTAGGGCCAAAAGGCCACCACCGCCGCCACCGTGGCCCCGGCGTATAGCCCCGCCACGCCCAGCAGCCGCCACCGGCCGGGGCCCCGGCCGGCGCGCCAGGCCAGCCACCCCAGCCAGGCCAACCCAAACGCAGGCAAAATGACGCCCGGCAGCCGCACCCCGATGGCCAGCCCCGTGGCCCCGGCGGCCAGCAGCGCCCGCCCTGCCCCCGGCCGCCGGGCCAGCCAGGCCAGCGCCAGCACGGCCACCGTGAACAAGGCCATGAAGCCCACGTCCTTGCCATTGTAAAAGGCTTCGGCCGCAAACCGGGGCGAGAGCACCAGCAGGGCCGCCCCCAGCAGGGCCCAGCGGCGGCAGCCGAAGCGCAGCCGCCCCAGCCCGTACAAGGCCGCCACGCCCGCCGCAAACACCAGAAACACAAAGCCGTGCCGCACCGCGTAGTAGCCCCGCGGCTGCCGCGGGTACAGCAGCTGGCCCAGCACGGCCGCGGGCGTTTCCACCACCGGGCCGTGGATGATGCCGCTCGTGGGCAGCCACGGCAGGCGCGCATCGGTGGGCAGGCGGGCCAGCCAGGCGGCCGGGGCCAGGCGGTGGGCCACGTAGCTGGCCGTTACGTTGCCCAGGTTGTGGTCGGTAAACTCGTCCCACGAGAGGCCGTAGCCCCGGTACAGGGCCGCCCCCAGCCCGAGCAGGGCCCCAAGCAGGGCCAGGGAGCCCCAGCGGCGCCCGGCCCGGCAGGCCGCCGTTACAAAAGATTCAGCCATTGGGCCGCAAGGTAAAGCCCGCCGCCCGGGGCCCCGCCCGCCGCCCGCCCGCACCGGGCCCGCCGGGGCCGCAGGCAGGGCCCCCAAATTTGAACGGCGGGCACCGGCTTGACCTTCCCTTAGCTTTCCGTAATTTTGAACTTGCTTCTGCCGCCATTTTCCGCAGGAGCTGCCGCGATGACCGTAGACCAGAAAGACGACAAAGCCCCCACCAACCCGCTCCAGCCGCAGCCCAAGCGCAAGATGGGCGGCCTGGGCCGGGGCCTCAACGCCCTGATTGAAGGGAGCTACGAGAAAAAAGGCGACCGGGAGCGCATCGTGGTGCCCCACCCGGCCAACTCGGTGGGCCTGATTCCGGTGGACCAAATCGAGGCCAACCCCTACCAGCCGCGCACGCACTTCGACCAGGAAGCCCTGGCCGAACTCGCCGACAGCATCAAAATCCAGGGCATCATCCAGCCCGTGACGGTGCGCCAGCTGGGGCCCAACACCTACCAGCTCATCAGCGGCGAGCGGCGCTTGCAGGCATCCAAGCTGGCGGGGCTCGACGCCATTCCGGCCTACATCCGCAAGGCCGACGACCAGCAGATGCTGGAAATGGCGCTTATTGAGAACATCCAGCGCGAAAACCTCAACGCCATCGAAATCGCCCTCAGCTACCAGCGCCTGCTCAGCGAGTGCGCCCTGCGCCAGGAAGAGCTGGGCGAGCGGGTGGGCAAAAACCGCTCGACCGTGACCAACTACCTGCGCCTGCTCAAGCTGCCGCCCGACATTCAGGTGGGCCTGCGCGACGCCGAAATCACGATGGGCCACGCCCGGGCCCTGGTCAGCATCGAAGACCCCAAGCAGCAGGTGGCCCTCTACCGCCGCATCGTGGCCGAGGAGCTGTCGGTGCGCCGCGTGGAGGAGCTGGTGCGCAACGGCTTCGGCCGCACCCCCGCCGAGGGCCCCGGCAGCGCCGCCCGCCCGGCGGCCGAGCCGGTGGTGCCCGTGGCCGAGCTGCGCCGCACCGAGCGCCACCTCACCGACCGCTTCGGCTCGCGGGTGCAGGTGCGCCCGGGCCCCAAGGGCAGCGGCGAAATCAAAATCGCCTTCGATTCGGTGGAGGACATGCAACGCATTCTGCACATTCTGCACCCGGCTTAGTGAAGGATTCTTTCACTTATTAGTCCGTTGGGTAT
Source organism: Hymenobacter nivis (assembly GCF_006439025.1). Lineage (GTDB taxonomy): Bacteria > Bacteroidota > Bacteroidia > Cytophagales > Hymenobacteraceae > Hymenobacter > Hymenobacter nivis_A. The sequence goes on along the minus strand of NZ_RCYZ01000002.1, from coordinate 650,046 downwards.
GAAGATGTCTTTGCTGCGATTTGCGGCGCTGTTGCTGCTGGTGCTGGGCGCCGCCTGGGGCCCCCGGGCCGCCCGGGCCCAGGTGCTCGACCCCACCAACCCCAACGTGGTGAACCCCGCCGCGCCGCCCGTGGTGCGCCCCGACACGGCCCGCATCCGCAAGCCCACGCTGGCCGACAAGCGCAAAAAAGCCGCCGAGGATTCGGCGCGCCGCACCGAGGTTTTCTTCGGCATGCGCGTGACGCCCCCCGCCAAGGCCGGCTACATGGCCCTGGTGCCCGGCCTGGGCCAGATTTATAACCGCCGCTGGTGGAAGCTGCCGCTCGTGTACGGGGCCCTGGGCACGGTGGCCGGCATCCTGATTTTTGAGCAGCGGGCGTTGACGGAGTACAGCAACGCCAGCAACTTGCTACAAACCGACTCGGCGGTTCGCGCCAAGCCGTTTCCCAACGCCGCCCTGGGGCCCCGGGCCGGCAAGGAAGCCAGCCCCGAAGCCATCCAGAACGGCATCGTTTTCTATCGCCACTACCGCGACGGCTTCATCTTCTACACCGGCATTGTGTACGGCCTGACGGTGCTCGACGCCATCGTGGACGCGCACCTGAAAACCTTCGACGTGGGCGACGACCTCAGCCTGCACTGGCAGCCCACCCTGCTGTGGGCCCCCGGGGGCCCCGGCGTGCCAATGGTGCCGGGCGTGGCCGTGGCCCTGCACTTTAAGTAATTTTTTCGCATGAACATCCTCCTCATCGGCTACGGCAAAATGGGCCGCACGCTCGAAGCCCTGGCCACCGGCCGCGGCCACCGCATTGCGGGCATCGTGGACCCCAGCCAGGCCACCGGCCCGGCCATCGCCGACTTCACCCCCGCCACCGCCGACGTGGCCATCGAGTTCACCCGGCCCGACGCGGCCTTTGCCAACGTGGCGGCCTGCCTGCGCCAGGGCATTCCGGTGGTCTGCGGCTCCACGGGCTGGCTCGAGCGCTGGGACGAGGCCGGGGCCCTGGCCAACGAGGTAGGCGGCAGCCTGTTCTACGCCTCCAACTACAGCGTGGGCGTGAACCTGTTCTTCCACTTCAACGAGTACATCGCCGCCAAAATGCACCAGTTCGGGGGCTACGACGTGGCGGTGCGCGAAATCCACCACACCCAGAAGCTCGACGCGCCCAGCGGCACCGCCGTCACGGCCGCCGAGGGCATCCTGGCCCACTTCCCGGCCAAAACCAGCTGGCGCAACGCCCCCGCCCAGGGCCCCGCCGAGCTGGCCATCGTCAGCGAGCGCACCGCCGACGTGGTGGGCACGCACGTGGTGACGTACACCTCCGACGTGGACACGCTGGTGCTCTCGCACGAGGCGCACTCGCGGGCCGGTTTTGCCCAGGGGGCCCTGCTGGCCGCCGAGTGGCTGCCGGGCCGCCCGGGCGTGTTCGGCATGAAGGAGCTGCTGGGCCTGTAGGGCCCCGGGCGCAAAAGCTGGCGCGGGCGTCGTTAGCTTGCGGCTGCTTTCCTTACTTATTTTATTTACATTCTGCCCCCGAGCGCCGGCCGCGGCCCGCGCCTTGCCCTATGGCCCTCTTCAAAATCAAGCGCTACGGCGCCAACGCCGCGCCCCCCCGCCCCAAGAGCAAAACCCGCGAATGGACCGATTCGCTGGTGTTTGCCATCGTGGCGGCCACCCTCATCCGCTGGGCCACTTTCGAGGCCTACACCATCCCCACGCCCAGCATGGAGGACACGCTGCTGGTGGGCGACTACCTGTTTGTGAGCAAGTTGCACTACGGCACCATCACGCCCCAAACGCCGCTGCAAATCCCGCTCACGCACCAGACGGACCCCATTTTCCACCTCAAGAGCTACTCCGACCTCATCCAGCTGCCCACGTTCCGCTTCCCGGGCTTTTCGGAAATCAAGCGCAACGACGTGGTGGTGTTCCACGTCCCGTTTGAGCTGGAGTACCCTGCCGACCTGCGCACCAACTACATCAAGCGCTGCGTGGCCATTGCCGGCGACAAGCTTGAAATCAAGGACCACCAGCTCTACATCAACGGCCAGGCGGCCCCCAACCCCGCCGGTCTGCAGAGCAAGTATTTCATTCGCATCCCCGAGGCCAACGACGAGGTGACGGCCGCCTTCCGCGCCCAGCGCGTGGTGGATTACCAGCAGCCCAACGGCGACCCCGTGCTGAGCGAAGTGCCCGGCTACGGCCTGGGCTACGAGGTGGACTGCACGCCCGCGGTGGCCGCCTACTTCAAAAAGCAGCCCTACGTGAAGGAGGTCATCGCCGAAACTATCCCGGCCGGCCAGCCCGAAATCAACCAAGCCGTATTCCCCGACAACCCCGACTACCCGACGACCCTCAACTTCCCCGGGGCCCCCGGCCTGCACCACTGGAACAAGGACAACTACGGCCCCATTTCGCTGCCCAAAAAGGGCGAAACCGTGGAGCTGACGGCCGAAAACGTGCCGCTCTACTACAAAATTATCCTCCGCTACGAGCACAACGAGGGCATCACGATGCAGGGCGGCGTGATTTTGCAAAACGGCAAGCCGCTGAAAACCTACACGTTCAAGCAGAACTACTACTTCATGATGGGCGACAACCGCCATGACTCGCTCGATTCGCGCTTCTGGGGCTTCGTGCCCGAAGACCACGTCGTGGGCAAGGCCGTCCTCATCTGGCTCTCCGTGGACCCCTACGCCGATTTCCTCCACAAAGTCCGCTGGAGCCGCCTGTTCCACACCATCAACTAGGGCCCCGGGGCCCCAGCAACAAAAAAGCCGCCCCAATTGGAGCGGCTTTTTTGTTGCTGAACTGTTAGCCGTCGAGCTACCAGTTAATGGGCGCCAGGCCTTTGTTTTCGAGCCAGGCGTTGGCTTTGCTGAAGGGCTTGCTGCCGAAGAAACCCTTGTCGGCGGCGAAGGGTGATGGGTGCACCGACTTTAAAATCAAGTGTTTGCGGGCGTCAATCAGCTCGGCCTTCTTGCCCGCGTAGGCCCCCCAGAGGATGAACACCACGTGCTCGCGGCCTTCCGATACCTTGCGGATAACGGCGTCGGTGAAATCTTCCCAGCCCTTTTTCTGGTGCGAGCCCGGCTCGGCGGCGCGCACCGTGAGGGTGGCGTTGAGCAGCAGCACACCCTGCTGGGCCCAGCGGTCGAGGTTACCGTTGGCGGCCGGCGGCGTGGCGGGCAGGTCGCTCTGCAGCTCCTTAAAAATGTTGTGCAGCGACGGCGGCGTGCGCTGCCCCTCGGCCACCGAAAACGAGAGGCCGTGCGCCTGCCCGCGCCCGTGGTACGGGTCCTGGCCCAGGATGACGACCTTCACCTGCTCGAACGGGCAAGCGTCGAAGGCGTGGAAAATCTGGGGCCCCGGCGGGTACACCGTGGCCGTGGCGTACTCGCCTTTCACGAAGGCGATGAGGTGCTGGAAGTAAGGCTTGGCAAACTCATCGGCCAGCACGGGCTGCCAGCTCGCGGCTATTTTTACCATGGGAAAGGGAGAAATTGCGAAATGTTTCCGACCTTGGAAAGCATCTTTGGCGTAAAACCAATCGGCGCGGGCCGCTGTTAAATTTTCAGCTTTATTGACCGATTTATTTATGCCTACCACCACTACGCAGGGCGTCACCGTTTCGGTTACAACGAATTACCTGCCCGATTATTCCAGCCCCACCCAGGAGCACTTCGTATTCGCCTATAAAATCACCATCCGCAACAACAGCGAGCTGACGGTGAAGCTGCTACGCCGCCACTGGCACATCCACGACGCCAACAGCCCCGTGCGCGAGGTGGAGGGCGAGGGCGTGGTGGGCCGCCAGCCGGTGCTCGAGCCCGGCCAGTCGCACCACTACATGAGCGGCTGCAACCTTAAATCGGGCGTGGGCAAGATGCGCGGCACCTACCTGATGGAGCGCGTGGCCAACGGCCAGGAATTCAGCGTTGAAATCCCCGAGTTCACCCTCATGGTACCCTTCCGCCTGAACTAACTTTTGGTTGTCAGTTGCTCGTTGTCAGGCGCTAGTTTATTAGTAAAAGTCTGACTAGCAACCGGCAGCGAGCAAATGCCAACTAATTGCACCAATTTTTAGCTTACCTCAAGTACCGGCTGCGGGCCGGTACCGCCCACGGGCTGCACTCGCCGTTCGTGTACGGCCTCTACACCACGGTTATCTGCCACGACGGCCCGTTTGCAGCCTATGCCCCCATTGAGGCGCGGCGGCAGGCCCTGCTGAATAGCCCGGACAGCCTCACCGTCACCGACTTTGGGGCGGGCTCGCACAGCGGGACTGGGCAGGTGCGCCGGGTGGCCGCCATTGCCCGCACCGCCGCTAAGCCACCGCACCTGGCGCAGCTGCTGTTTCGGCTCGTGAACCACTTTCGGCCCACCACCGTGCTCGACCTGGGCACCTCGCTGGGCCTCACCACGGCCTACCTGGCCGCCGCTGATTCGCGCCACCGCGTGGTCACGTTTGAGGGCTGCCCGCGGGTGGCCGCCGTGGCCCGTGAAACCTTCACCGCCCTACAATTGGCCAACGTGGCGCTGGTGGAGGGCAACCTCGACGCCACCTTGGAGCCCGCGCTGGGGGACCTGGGGGCCCCGGTCGATTTTGTATTTTTCGACGGCAACCACCGCCGCGAGCCAACGCTGCGCTACTTCGAGCAGTGCTTGGCCCACGCCCACGAAGACAGCGTGTTTGTGTTCGATGACATTCACTGGTCGGAAGAAATGGAGGAGGCCTGGAACGCCATCCGGGCCCACCCATCCGTCACGGTTACCGTCGATCTATTCCACATCGGCCTGGTGTTTTTCCGCAAAAAACAGCCCCGCCAGGATTTCTGGCTACGGCCCTTGCGGCCCTGACACTACGCCACCACGGCCAGCGCCACCACGGGCACCAGCACCACCAGCACCAAGAGCGCCGTGAATAATTGCCGGGCCCCGTCGTCGAGCACGGCCAGCACCAGCAGCCGAAACCCGTACAGCAGCGAAGCCAGGGCCCCAAGCACCACCGGCCAGCCCGGCAGATTCCCGTCAAAAACGGGGCCGTCTACCAGCCGGGCCACGCCCACCCACGCCCCCGCGTAGAGCAAGAAAAATAAGAGGGCCAGCGGGTGCCGCCGGGCTTGAAGCCAAAGCGCGTCGTTCATGGGTGAGGTAGCAAGTTGCGCGTGGGGCCCCGGCGGGCAGGGCGGCGGTTCAAATTAGGCATTGAGGCCCTGCGCGCTCACTTCGCCCGTGGGACGGCGTCGCGCACCCGCGTGAGGCGCTGAAGCAGGCCTTCTAATTGGTCGAGGGGCAGCATGTTGGCCCCGTCGGACAGCGCCGTGGCGGGCGTGGGGTGGGTTTCGATAAATAGGCCGTCGGCGCCCACGGCAATGGCGGCCTTGGCGATGATTTCAATCAGCGCGGGCTGGCCGCCGGTTACGCCGCTGGCCTGGTTGGGCTTTTGCAGGGCGTGGGTCACGTCCATCACCACGGGCACGCCGAAGCGCTGCATGGCGGGCAGGTTGCGGTAATCGACCACCAAATCGGAGTAGCCAAACGAGTTGCCGCGCTCGGTGAGGATGACGTTCATGTTGCCCGATTCCTGCACCTTATCAACGGCAAACTGCATGGCGTCGCCGCTCAGGAATTGGCCTTTTTTGATGTTGACCACCTTGCCGGTTTTAGCGGCGGCGATGAGCAAATCGGTCTGCCGACACAAGAAGGCCGGGATTTGCAGCACGTCCACGTACTCCGCCGCCAGCGCCGCCTCCTCCGATTCGTGGATATCCGTCACGGTGGGCACGCCGATTTCGCGCCCCACTTTTTGTAGGATGCGCAGCGCCTTTTCGTCACCAATGCCGGTGAAGGAATCGAGCCGCGAGCGATTGGCCTTGCGGTACGAGCCCTTGAAAATGTACGGAATCTGGAGCTTATCGGTGATGTGCTTGATGCGCTCGGCGATGCGCAGGGCCATGTCTTCGCCTTCAATGACGCAGGGCCCCGCCATCAAAAAAAACTGGCCCGACTGGGTGTGGCGGAAATGCGGAAGCGTATTAGCGAGGGCGGTGAGCATGGACAGTAATTATTTCTTTTTGAGGCAGATGAACAGCTCGCGCCCCTGCCGGGGCCCGAGCGAGTTGGTGGCAGTTTCGAAGTGCCGAAACGCGAAGTACGGCGCAAAGTACGCCCGGTATTCGGCGGGCGTGCCGCCGAAGGGCGGCTCGGTGGCCCCGGCGAAGGGCGCGTCGAAGAGCAAGCCCACCAGCGTGCCACCGGGGCGCAGCAGCCGGGCGCACTGCTGGGCGTAGGCGGGCCGCAGGGCGGGGGCCAGGGCGCAAAAAAATGTTTGTTCAACAATTAAATCGTAGGGCGGCTCGTTGGACAAGCCAAAAAAGTCGGCCTGCAACAGGTGGCCGGCCGGAAAATCGGGCACCCGCGCGGCCAGGGCCCCCAGGGCCTCGGGCGCAAAATCGGCCACGAACACCTCATTAAAACCCGCCCGGTGCAGGTACTCGGCCTCGTAGGCCCGCCCGGCCCCGGGGATGAGAATCCGGGGTTGCGCGGCCGGGCTGAGCTGATCGAAGTAGGCGCGCAGCGGGGGCGTAGGAGCCCCGGCGTCCCAGCCGTCGCGGCCGGCGGCGTAGCGCTGCTGCCAGTAGGACGCATCTAAGGGAGGAATAACCGATTTCACCCAACAAAAGTATACTGCTTAGGGCCCCTGGATTCCACAAAAGCTTTCAGCGCCTACTTTTACGCCAGCCGCCCCGTGGGCTGGCGCGCATTCGCTCACCTTTTTTTCCGCTTAACCCCCCACCCGTATGAACCCGAACGACAACCTCGAACCCCGCAAAAACAACAGCCGCGTTTACCTCTGGGTAGCCCTGGTAGCTGTGCTGCTGGGCATCAACGGCGTGCTGCTGTACCTGCGTAGCCAAGAGCAAACCAAGAACGAGCAGCTCACGACAGATGTACAGGCCAAGGACACCAAACTGGCGGAGCAAATCAAAGAGTATGAGACGATTAAGGCCGATTTTGAGCGCCAGAGCCAGGAGCTGCAAAAACTGGGCCTGAGCAACGATTCGCTGCAATCGCGCATTGCCGGCGTAAACGCCGACCTGCTGCGCCTGCGTTCCTTTAAGGCCGGCAGCTTCTCGCTGGCCATGCAGAAGCAGTACAAGCAGCGCGCCATGAACCTGGAAGGCCAATTGAAGAAACGCGACGAAGAAATTGCTCAGCTAAAGCAAGACAACGAGACGCTCTACACCGAAACCACCACTCTGAAGGAGCGCCAGAACAAGCTGACGGACACCATCAGCACCATCGCCAAAACCAACCGCGACCTCTCGGACAAGGTGACGGTGGCTTCGCGCTTGCAGGCCGACAACATCAAGGTGGCCATCATCACGAGCAAGAACAAGGAGAAGATGGACGACAAGGAGGAGTTTAAGGCCAAGCGCGTGGAAAAAATCAAAGTGACCTTTAACCTCGGCCGCAACGACGTGTCGCCCAAGGAGAGCAAGGCCGTGTACATGCGCATCCTGGAGCCCGACGGCGCCGCCCTCTACAACCTGAGCACCGGTGGCGGCACCTTCACCGTGGATGGTCAGGAGTCGTTCTACACCCAGAAGCAGGACGTGGTGTACGACAACACCCGCCAGCCCGTGGTTTTCACCTACGCCAAAGGCGCCGAGTACAAAAAAGGCGTGCACACCGTAGAACTCTACGAAGGCGGGGCCCTGATGGGCAAAACCACCTTCACGCTCAAGTAAGACAAGTTAGCAAGCATAAAAAAAGCCTTTCCCCAGCTGGGGAAAGGCTTTTTTTATGCTTGCTAACAGACAGGCCTCAGCCGACCAGGGCCCAAAGCACCAGCGCCACCAAAGCAGGCAGCGTCTGTACATAAAGGATGCGGCGGGACGACGTAGCCGCACCGTAGAGGCCGGCTACGGCCACGCACCCCAAGAAGAAATAGGCCACGTAACGTTGCCAGGCAGGGTCAGCAATCAACAAAGCCCACCCAAGCCCAGCCGCCAGAAAGCCGTTGTACAGGCCCTGGTTGGCGGCCATCGCTTTGGTGGCCGGAAATAGCTCAGCGGGGAAGTTGCGAAATATTTTAGGGCCCTGGGTGGTCCAGGCAAACATCTCCAGCCACAGGATGCACAAGTGCATGGCGGCAATGGCCCCCGTTAGCAGCATCGCAGCTCCGTGTACAACCATGATCGTAAGGCCGTTGGCTATTAAACAGTTTTTTCGAAGGCGTCTAGCTTGGCAATTGTGGCCGTAATATTTTCCGTGAACATCGTGACCACGGATCCTTCCGGCGCGTTGGCCAGCGCGTAGTCGATGGCGTCGGGCTCGTTTTCGATGTAGGTGATGGGCAAGTCGGGCTTGTCGAGGCGCAGGCCCCGGGTCATGATTTCGCGCAGAAATTCAGCCGACTTGCCGCGCAGGTCGCGGTCTTGGCGCAGAATCACCTCGTCGAAAATGCGGCCCGCGATGCGCGCAAAGCCCAGCGTGTCCTCGTCGCGGCGGTCGCCGAGGCCCGACACGATGCCAATTTTGCGGGTGGCCGTGGTGGCGTCCATGAACTCGGCAAATTTGGTGATGCCAGCCGTGTTGTGGGCGTAGTCGACGATGGCCTCAAACTTGGGGAACTTGTAAACGTTCATGCGCCCCGGCGTTTTGGTGGCCGAGGGCACAAAGGTGCGCAGGGCCGTTTTGATGGTATCGGGGCTGAAGCCGGCCAGGTAGCCGGCCAGGGCTGCCGCCAGGCTGTTCTCGATGTTGAAGCCCGCCCGGCCCCCAAACGTCACCGGAAACTCGGCCGCCCGGTCGATGCGCAGCTTGTAGCTGTTGCGGTAAATCGTGACGTAGCCTTCCTCGTACACCGCCGCCACGCCGCCCGCCTCCACGTGCTCGCGGATGCGGGGGTTGTGCTCGTTCATGCTGAACAGGGCTACCTGGCACTCCAGGGTGCGGGCCATGCCGTACACCAGGTCGTCGTCGGCGTTGAGCACGGCCCAGCCGCTTTTACGCACCGTGCGGGGCACCACGGCCTTCACGGCCGCCATTTCCTCCACCGTGTAGATGTCGCGCAGGCCCAGGTGGTCGGCGGCCACGTTGGTCACCACGGCAATGTCGCAGGTGTGGAAGCCCAGGCCCGAGCGCAGCATGCCACCGCGGGCAGTTTCGAGCACCGCGTAGTTCACCGTCGGGTCGCGGAGCACAAACTCAGCGCTTTGCCCCCCCGTGCAGTCACCCTTTTGCAGCTGCACCCCCTGGATGTAGATACCGTCGGTGGTAGTGAAGCCCACTTTGTAGCCGATGCTGGCCACCAAGTGCGCGATGAGGCGGGTGGTGGTGGTTTTGCCGTTGGTGCCTGAAATGGCAATGATGGGGATGCGGGCCGTGCTGCCGGGCGGGAACAGCATGTCCACCACGGGGGCCGCCACGTTGCGCGGCAGGCCCTCGGTGGGGTCGATGTGCATGCGGAAGCCCGGGGCGGCGTTCACCTCAATCACGGCCCCGCGGCTCTCGTTCAGAGGCACAGCAATATCGTTGGCCATCAGATCGATGCCGCAGATATCGAGCCCCACAATGCCGGCCACGCGCTCGGCCAGCAGCAGGTTGTAGGGATGGATCAAGTCCGTCACGTCGGTGGCCGTGCCGCCGGTGCTGATGTTGGCCGTGCTCTTGAGGTACTGCACCTCACCGGCGGGCAGCACCGTGTCCAGGGCCCTCCCCTGCTTGGCCAGCAGGGCCAGCGTGTGGGCATCGGCCTTGATGCTGGTGAGGGTTTTTTCGTGGCCCACGCCGCGGCGCGGGTCCTCGTTCACCTTGTCAATCAACTGCTGAACGGTACTCGTGCCATCGCCCTTCACGGCGGCCGGGGTGCGCTTGGCAGCGGCAATGAGGCGGCCGTTTACCACCAGCAGCCGGAAGTCGAAGCCCTCGATGAACTGCTCCACAATCACGGCCCGCGAGTAGGCCTGCGCGGCCTTGAGGCCCTCGGCGGCGTCTTCCCAGTTCATGATGCGGATGGTGGCGCCCTTGCCGTGGTTGCCGTCGAGCGGCTTGGTCACGATGGGGAAGCCCAGCTCTTCAATGGCGTCGCGCAGGCCGGCCTCCGAGTACACTGTAGTGCCGCGGGGCACGGGCACGCCCGAGTCTTCGAGCATGGCCTTGGTGCGGTTCTTATTGCCCGCCACCTCCACCCCGGCGTGCGAAGTAAGGTTGGTGGTGGTGGCCCAGATGCGGCGCTGGTTCACGCCGTAGCCGAGTTGAATGATAGACGTGTTCTTGAGCTGGATGTAGGGGATGTTGCGCGAGGCAGCCTCGGCCACAATGCTGTAGGTGCTGGGCCCGAAGAATTCCTCCTCCCGGATTTCGTGTAGTTCGGCTACGATGGGGCCCAGGTCGACGTCTTCGCCGCGGCACAGGGCCCCCACCAGGGCCACGGCGGCCTCGGCAGCGGCGCGGCCGGCGCGCTCCTCCTGGTAGGCAAACACCACGTACTCCACGCCTTCTTCGCGCGCTGGGTACGACTTGCCCCAGAACACGGGCATGGCCGCCAGGCGCTGCAATTCCAGCGCCACGTGCTGGATGACGTGGCCCAGGGGCTCGCCATCGGCGAGGCGCTCCAGCGTGAGGGGGGGGTGCTTGGTGGTGTGCCGGCTGCCGGCCCCGCTCATGCCCGCCGGTTGCTGGGCCTGCCCCATGTTGGGCAGCAGGGCCAGCAACCGCTCGGGCAGACCGTCCACCGCGCTCGACCATTGCCCGGCGAACTCTTGCAGATCAACTTTGGCCACAATGAGCTTATAGTGCTTCACCGACCAGTAACTCGGGCCGCGCATCGTGCGCAGGTCAACAATCTTCATATCAACGGGATGAATTAACAACGAGGGGAAACGCGGGGGCTACGCCATTTTAGCTCAGCCACGAAATGTAGGCACAAGCCGCTCCAAAACCATATTTAGGGCCCCGGCGGGCACAAAAAAGCCCCGCCGGCCAAAGGGCAAGCGGGGCTTTTTCAGCAAATAAACAGAGGTGACGGGCGGATTCGAACCGCCGTAGGAGGTTTTGCAGACCTCTACCTAGCCGCTCGGTCACGTCACCAGGAGGGCTTTCGGGAGCGCAAAGGTACGCAGCCTACCCGGGCTGGGCAAGGGCTGGCGCAAAAAAAGCCCCGATACAAAGTGTACCGGGGCTTTTTCTTAAACCACGCCCGACGCATCAGGCGCGCAACGGCTTATTCAGCAGCGGCCGAATCTTCCAACGCCTGGGCGTTGTCGGGGCCAGCCTGGGGAGCTTCGAGGGCCTCCTTGGCGGCTACCGAAGTCTCGTCGGCCACGGCGGGCTCGGTGGCGCGCTTGGTGTTGGCAGCGGCCAGCTTCTGCTCACCGGCTTTGCGCTCAGCGCCCGCCATCTGGTCACGCAGGGCGCTCAGGGCGTCGAGGTCGCCGAGGGTCGATTTCTCGTCGGCCGGCTTCTTCAGGTCGCTCATCTTGCCTTCGCCCTGGGGCTCACCCTTGGCGTTGGTCTTCTTCTTGAACTTGGCGTTGCGGCTGTCGTCCTCGGCGGCGGCGGCTTGGTTGTACACCGCGGTGTGCGAGAGTACAATGCGGCGGTCGTCTTTCGAGAACTCGGTCACGCGGAAGTCCAGGGCTTCGCCGTTTTCGGCGTTGCTACCGTCTTCCTTCACCAAGCCTTTCGGGTAAGCGAAGCCCTCGATGCCGTACGGCAACTCGAGCACAGCGCCGCGCTCCGATTTCTCGGTGATGGTGGCGCGGTGCACCGAGCCGGGGGTGAACACCGTCTGGAACGTATCCCAGGGGTTTTCCTCCAGCTGCTTGTGGCCCAGGGCTAGGCGACGGGCGCCCAGGTCCAGCTCCAGCACCACCACGTCGAGGCGGTCGCCCACCTTCACGAACTCCGAAGGGTGCTTGATTTTCTTGGTCCACGACAGGTCCGACACGTGCACGAGGCCGTCCACGCCCTCCTCCAGCTCCACGAAGAGGCCGAAGTTGGTGAGGTTACGCACCAAGCCGTTGTGCTTGGTACCCACAGCGTACTTGCCACCGAAATCGCCGCGGGTCCACGGGTCTTCGGTCAGTTGCTTGATGCCGAGGCTCATCTTGCGGTCTTCGCGGTCGAGCGTCAGAATCTGCGCTTCCACCACGTCGCCCTGCTTGATGAAGTCCTGCGGGTTGCGCAGGTGCTGGCTCCAGCTCATTTCCGACACGTGGATGAGGCCTTCCACGCCGGGCACCACTTCCATGAATGCGCCGTAATCGGCCACGTTCACGATGCGGCCCTTCACTTTCGAGCCGGGCTGCAAGTCGGCCGGCAGCGAATCCCACGGGTGGGGGGTCAGCTGCTTCAAGCCCAGCGAAATACGCTTCTTGGCTTCGTCGAAGTCCAACACCACGATGTTCAGCTTCTGGTCCAGCTGCAGCACCTCGCTCGGGTGAGCGATGCGGCCCCACGAGATGTCGGTGATGTGCAGCAGGCCGTCGACGCCGCCCAGGTCGATGAACACGCCGAAGTTGGTCATGTTCTTGATGTTGCCTTCCAGGATCTGGCCTTTCTCCAGGTTGTTGAGGATGGCTTCGCGCTGCTTCTCGAGGTCTTTCTCGATGAGCACCTTGTGCGAAACTACCACGTTGTCGAACGCGGAGTTGATTTTCACCACCTTCACTTCCATGCGGCGGCCGACGTAGATGTCGAAGTCGCGGATGGGCTTCACGTCGATTTGCGAGCCGGGCAGGAACGCTTCCACGCCGTCGAGCTCCATGATGAGGCCGCCTTTGGTGCGGCGCTTCACCACGCCTTCGAGGATGGTATCCAGCTCGAGGGCGTCGTAGATGGCCTTCCAGGCCTGCTTGATTTTGGCTTTCTTGCGGCTCAGGATGAGCTGGCCGTTCACGTCTTCCTGGTCTTCGATGAAGACTTCCACCTCGTCGCCGATTTTCAGGTCGGGCAGGTCGCGGAATTCGGTGAGCGACACGAGGCCGTCCGACTTAAAGCCAATGTTCAGGATCACGTCGCGGTCGGTGATGCCCACCACGGTGCCCTTCACTACTTCTTCTTCCTGTACGGTCGTCAGCGTGTCGCCGTACATTTTCTCCATCTCGGCGCGCTGGTCTGCCGAGTAATTGCCGCCGAAGCCCGTGGCTCCAACGTTGTCCCAATCGAAATCGTCGATTACTTCTGCCATACTAAATGGTGGGGCCCCTGTACTACACGCACCAGCCGGGGCCCGGGCCGTTACGCGTTGTGTTTGATGCACTTGCCGTGGCGATTACCGCCAGCACGCAAGGCCCGCCACCCTGGCGGGGGCGCAAAGGTACGGAATTTTACTGGCAAATATTCCATGTAAGCGCACGATTTGCAGTGTGTTGCCCGGGTATACGCTGCTAAATACCGCACATATGCCTACGGGGCCCCAAGCCATAATCTTAACCCTGGCGTGACAACCTACAAAGCGCGAGCTTCCGTAAACAGAGCAGTTACACTTCCCATTCAAACTCTCCTCTAATGGAATTTATTAAAGCAGGCAACGACGCTACCGGCAAGCCGGTTGAACTTAACTACGTGGACTACGGCCAGGGCAACCCCATCGTGCTGATCCATGGCTGGCCCCTCGACTTGCAGTCGTGGGAGTACCAGCTGGCCGAACTGCCGCTGCACGGCGTGCGCGTGGTGGCCTACGACCGCCGCGGCTTCGGCAAAAGCAGCAAGCCGTGGGACGGCTACAACTACGACACGATGGCCGACGACCTGAAGGCCGTGCTCGACCAACTCGATTTGCAGAACGTGACGCTGGTGGGCTTCTCAATGGGAGGCGGCGAAGTGGCCCGCTACATGAGCCGCCACAACGGGGCCCGCGTGGCCAAGGTGGTGTTCGTGAGCGCCGTAACCCCTTACCTGCTGAAGACTGACGACAACCCCGACGGCGTGGACAAGTCGACGTTTGACGACATGATCGAGGGCGTTGGCAAAGACCGCCCGGGCTTTCTGGCTGATTTCGTGAAGCCGTTCTTCGGCGTGAGCACCCTGAGCCACCCCGTGAGCCAGCCTGCCCTGGATTGGAACGTGAGCATTGCCTTACAAGGCACGGCCCGCGCCACCACCGAGTGCGTGAAGGCGTTCAGCGCCACCGATTTCCGCCAGGACCTGCCCACCATCAAGGTGCCCACGCTGTTTATACACGGCGATGCCGACAAGACCGTGCCGCTGGAAAACAGCGCCGAGCGCGCCGTGAAGCTGGTGCCCGGTGCCAAGCTCCTCACCTACGATGGCGAGCCCCACGGCCTCATCGTCACGGCCAAAGACCAATTTAATGCCGACCTACTGGAGTTCGTCGGTGCTGCTAGCTAGGCCCGCTTTATGGCTGAACTGACAAGGGGCCCCGGCCGGAATTATTCCGGCCGGGGCCTCTTTTTTAGTGGTTAGCGGTCCCTTGAGGGCCCTAACTGGCCAAATTGGGATGGAGCAGCAGGGGCTGCAAATCGGCCATCGGGATGAAGACGCTGACCTCGCCCTGAGCGTAGGAGGCAATTTCGTAGGGGCCGTAGGTGAACACAGCCCCGCCGCTGGTGAGGTAGAAGTTGGTAGTGACGGGGATTTTCTTGACCAATAAGGGCCCGTCGAGCGGCTGTCCGGCAGGAATGCGCAGCATGCGGCGCACGGCGGCTTCAATCAGGGCCCCCAGCCGGGGCCGGGCGTCGGGCCGGAACACGGCAGCGTAGGTGAGCGGCTGGCCGGTGCGGGTGTCGTAGCTGATGGTGCGGGTGGCGTAGTTGCCGTGGGCCCCGCCGCTGTAATCGTAAGTGAAGTAGCCCAGGCTGAGCAGCGGGGCCTGGTTCCAGAGCACGTAGGTGGCGGCTTGCTGCTGGTAGCGCAGGGAGTAGCCGTAGGGCGCGGCCGTGTCGGCGGGCGCGTCGGAGCGGCTGTCGGCAGCAGCCTGGCGGTAGCTGGCGGCGAACTGCTGGCGCTGTCGGGCCCAGATTTGGATGAGCGGCCGCACGGGGCTACCGGGCAGGCTATCGTCGTTTAGCTGGCGCAATACGTTGTCGGTAAGCTCTTTCGGGCCACCGGTGGGCACTGCGGCTTGAAACTCGATTTGCCCCCAGGGCGATTTCTTCTTGCCGGGGAATGCCTCGACGGAATCGGCGAAGGTTTGCACGAACAGCGCCAGGGCCCCGGCGGGGCGGGCTTCGCGCAGGCGCAGCGGCTGGCCCTGGTAGGTGCCCACCAGCGCGGTGCCCTGCCGGCGCAGGCGCCACCGGGGGCCCTGGCTGCTGCCAGCGGCCTGCTTTTCGGGGCTAATGTCTTCCAGCACCAGGCTGTCGGGGTCGGCCAGGCGGTGGCCCACGAGCTGGTACGGGTGGCCGTCGGCGCCGGCGTAGGTGGCAAAAACGCTCTGCGCGTCGGCATCCAGCGGCTTGGTGGTGAGCAGGTGCAGCGTGAGGCTGTCGGGGGCCCCGGGCAGCTGGCCGCGGTAGATTTGGTACGCCGCATCGGGCGAGCCGCCGGCGCTGGCTAGCGGCGCGGCGGCATTAGGGGCCCCGGGGGCGGCCGGCGGGGTGGCCGTTGCGCTGGGCTTGGAATCGGAATGGCAGGCGGCCAGCAGCGCACCGAGCGCCGCGGGGGCCAGAAGTAGCCGGCAGAATCGTTTCATGGCCCAAAGAAACGGCCGCCGGGGCCCCACTCTGCGGTGGGGCCCCGGCGGCCGGTGGGTTTTGGTGCGTAAAAAGCCCTGCTGGGGCCCCGGCGTCAACTCAAGTAGGCGTGCCAGGTTTGGTCGATGGTGCCAGCCGAGAGCTTGAGGAAGCCCGCGAGGGTTGGCTTTTTGGGCTGCTGGCGGATGGTGAGGCCGGCCTCGGCGGGGGTGCGGTGGCCCTTGGCGTGGTTGCAGCGGGCGCAGGCGGTGAGCAGGTTCGTCCAGCTTGAGTCGCCGCCGCGCGAGCGCGGGATGACGTGGTCCAGGGTCAGCGTTTTGGTCGAGCCGCAGTACTGGCACTCGAAATGGTCGCGCTTGAAGAGGTTGTGGCGGCTTAGGGCAATGCCTTTGTAGGGCACGCGCACGTAGCGTTGCAGGCGGATGATGCTGGGCTTGGGGTAGGCCTGGGAGATGGTGCGCAGCGTCCCGTCGGACTTGGCAATCATCTCGGCTTTGTCGAGGAAGAGCAGCACAAAAGCCTTCTGCACGCTACACAGGGTGATGGCGGTATAGTCGCCATTCAGCACTAATACTTTTTGGTCCATACACGCGGGCGGGCTCCGATAACCCGCCGAAAGCTAAGGGTTTCTGCGCGTATAAACAAGGCGGCCAGCGGGTAAGTTCAGGGCCCCCGGGGCCCTTTTTAGGCCCCCAGCAGGCGCTTGATGAGGCGCAGCTTGTGCGAGTACACCTGCCGGCGGCGGCTGTAGATGCCGTTGTGGTCGAGCGGGTCGAGGCGCACCTCGCCCGAGGCGTGCAGGATGAGGCCCTCGTCGAGCACCATGCCCACATGCACGATGCGGCCCTCGGCGTTGTCGAAGAAGGCGAGGTCGCCGGGCTGGGCCTGGGTCACAAAATCGACGGTGCGGCCGTGCTCGATTTGCTGGCAGGCGTCGCGCCGCAGCTGCACGCCCACCAGGCCGTAGAGCTGCTGCATCAGTCCCGAGCAATCGACGCCGAACACGCCCTTGCCGCCCCACAGGTAGGGCGCCTTGAGGTAGAGCTGGCCCGCTTTGCGCAGGAGCTGCACCTGACGCGCGGCATCAGCGGGGGCCCCGGGGTTGGTGGCCGTGCCGTTGAAGAACAGCGACTTGTCGCCCAGCTGCAAGGTCATGCCGTCGAAAAACGGCAGGCGGCTGCCCAATAGCACTGGAATACGGGTGGCCTCGTCGCTCACGGTTTGCACCACGTCGAGCACCCGGGGGTGGTCCTGGGCCTGCCAGGCGGCGAAGTAGGCGGGCGTGACGGGCGTGTGCTGGAGGTGGTCGATCCAGCCCACGTAACCGTCGGCGGCCACCTCAATTTGGTGCCATTTGCCCTGGCTTTGCCGCACGGTGTAGCACTCGCCGAACAAGAGCTGGGTGGTTTGCTCGGCCTTGTCGGTGGGCTCGGCGCGGACGGGAACGGCGCTCAGCGCGCAAATACCGGGGGTCAAAACGGAAAGAATAAAAAAGTAGCGCTTAGGTAATTGCGGGCAAAAGTACGGCCGTCCCGAATGAAGTGAAGGACCCAGGGCCCCTGCTACATGCGCTCCATGTCGCGCTTCTGGGCCTTTTCCTTGAGGTCGTTGCGCTTGTCGTAGAGCTTCTTGCCTTGGGCAAGGGCGATTTCGATTTTGGCAAAGCCGCGGTCCGTCACGAACAGGCGCAGGGGGATGATGGTGAGGCCCTGGTCCTGGCTTTTGCCGGCCAACTGCTTTAGCTCGCGCTTGTTGAGCAGCAGCTTGCGCTCGCGCAGGGGCTCGTGGTTGTTGTAGGTACCGAGGGCGTAGGGCGCGATGCGCAGCGAGTGAATCCAGAGGCTGCCGTCGGTGTGGAACAGGCAGTAGCCGTCCTGGAGGTTCACGTTGCCCTCGCGGATGCTTTTGATTTCGGTGCCTTGCAGCATCACGCCCGCGTCGTACTTGGCCAGGAAGGAATATTCGTGGCTGGCGCGGCGGTTTTTGATGTTGACGGGGGCGGGCGTTTTGTCTTTCATTATATAAAGGGAGCCGGGGGCCCCGGCTCGTCACGGGCAGTATACGCGGCTGGGGGCCCTGTGGCCCGGCTCGCGGCGGGTTAGCGCAATTTCAGGCGCGGGTCGGGGCTGGCGAGCTGGGTGGCAAAATCGCCGGCCAGGAACTGGAAGTGGGCCGCCTGGGCCACCATGGCCGCGTTGTCGGTGCAAAAGGCCAGCGCCGGAATGAATAACTGCCAGCCCTGGGCCGCCGCTTCGGCGTGCACGGCCGCGCGCAGGCCCGAGTTGGCGGCCACGCCGCCGGCCAGGGCCACTTGCGTGAGGCCGGTGTCGGCGGCGGCGCGGCGCAGCTGGCGCAGCAGCGTGGTGATGATGGTGTACTGGATGCCGGCGCAGAGATCGGCCAGGTTCTGGGCCACAAAGTCGGCATTTTTAGCCGTTTCCTTCTTCAAAAAGTAGAGCACCGCCGTTTTCAAGCCGCTGAAGCTGAAATCGTAGCCCGCCATGGCGCCCACCGGAAAGGCAAACCGCAGCGGGTCGCCATGCTGGGCCAGCTTGTCGAGGTGGGGGCCCCCGGGGTACGGCAGGCCGAGCAGCTTGGCGGTTTTGTCGAAGGCCTCCCCCGCCGCGTCGTCGATGGTTTGGCCGATGACTTCCATGTCCAGCGCCGAGCGCACCACCACCAGCTGCGTGTGCCCGCCGCTCACGGTGAGGCACAAGAACGGGAACGCGGGCACGGGGCTGCCCAGGAAGTGCGCCAGGATGTGGGCCCGCATGTGGTTCACCATGATCAGCGGCTTGCCCAGGGCCAGGGCCAGGGTTTTGGCAAACATGCCGCCCACCAGCAGCGAGCCCAGCAGCCCGGGGCCCTGCGTCACGGCCACGGCGTCGAGGTCGGTTTTAACGAGACCGGCGTCGCGCAGGGCGGCCGCGACGACGGGCAGCAGGTGCTGCTGGTGGGCGCGCGAGGCCAGCTCGGGCACCACGCCGCCGTACTGCTCGTGTACTTTTTGGGTGGCCACCACGTTGCTCAGCAGGCGGCCGCCGGCCAGCACGGCCGCGCCGGTGTCGTCGCAGGAAGATTCGAGGGCCAGGATGCGGGGGAAATCGGACATGGGCAAGGGGCGGCGCGGGCCGGTTGCACGGTTTTTGTTGGGGCCCGGCGCGCGGCTCCCGCAAAGTTCGGGCCCAGCGGCCGAACCCGGGGCCCCCGGCCGCCGTTTGCCGGCCAAAGCCGGCCGGCAAGCCGCCAAAAAGCCCCAACTTTGCCCGTTCCCCAGCCCCTTTTATTCGCTTAATTTCCGGTGCGTCGCGTCCTTTCCCTCGTCTTGAAGCTGCTGCTGGGCCTCGTGGGCCTGGTTGTGCTGCTCGTACTGGGGGCCCTGCTGGCGCTGCGCATCCCCGCGGTGCAAACGCGGGTGGCGCACCGGGCCACGGCCATCCTCAGCGAGAAGCTGGGCCAGCGGGTGGAAATCGGGCGGATCGATATCCGGCCGTTTTCACGCGTCATCCTGGAGGGCGTGCGCGTGCTGGACCGCCGCGGCTCGGAGTTGTTCAGCATCGGCGAGGCCGACGCCGACATTGCCCTGTTTTCGGTGTTCAACCCGCGCCACCTGCACGTGGGCCAGCTTATTCTCAACGAGCCGCGCTTTGCCCTGCGCAACCTGCCCGGCCAGCCCGACACCACCACGCTCAGCCAATTTATCTCCGCCATCCGCCGGCTCACGGGGCCCAGCGACAGCACCAAGTCGGCGCCGTTTGATTTTCAGATTGCCGCTATTGGCCTGCGCAACGGCCAGTTTATTCTTGACAAGGCCGACGAGCCCCGCCAGCCCACCTACGGCCGCAGCGTGGACTACGCCCACATGCAGGTGGACAGCATCTACGCCGACATTTCGCAGGTGCGGCTGGGCGACACGCTGGCCATGAAAATCCAGGGCCTGCGGGCCGTGGAAACGCCCTCCCAAACCCACCTGCGCGAGCTGACGGCGCTGATGCGCTACGGGCCCCACTTCTGGCAGTTCGACAACCTACGCCTAGCCGTGGGCCGCAGCCAACTCTCCGATTACCTGCGGTTTGACTACCGGGTGTTCACGAATTTTGCCGATTTTAACGACTCGATGAAGGTGACCACGCGGCTGCACGGGGCCCAGGTTTTTTCGAGCGACATCGCCAAGTTTGCCCCCGCCCTGGCCACGCTCAACGAGTCCATTATCATGTCGGGCGACGCCACGGGCTACGTGCGCGACTTCAAGATTGCCAACCTCGACGTGCGCTACGGCCGCGGCACCCACCTGGTGGCCCGCCGCGCCGCCGCCACCAACCTGCCCCGCTACAAAGAGAGCTTCCTCGATTTGCGCCTGCTGCCCTCGCAGGTGCTCACCAGCGACCTGGCCAAGTGGCTGCCCAAGGACGCCAACACCCTGGTGCAGCGCCTGGGCAGAGTGCAGCTCAACGGGCAGTTCCTGGGCTTTTACAACGACTTCGTGGCCGATGCTACCTTCAACACGGCCCTGGGCCGGGTGGCTACCGACCTGAACCTTAAGACCAAGACCGACTTTTCGCACGCCGCCTACTCGGGCCACGTGCGCTCGACGGATTTTCAACTGGGCAAGTTCATCGGCAACCAGGACGTGATCCGGGACGTGACCATGGACGGGCAGGTGAGCGGCGTGGGCTTTGCACCGCCCGTGGCCCGGGGGCACGCCCAGGCCACGGTGGCCCGCATGTGGCTCAATGGCTACCGCTACCGCAACCTGACGCTGAACGGCGACTTCCATGAGCGCGCCTTCTCGGGCCACCTCTCGGCCAACGACCCCAACCTGCGCCTGACCGCCGACGGCCGCATCGACCTCGACCGCGCCCACCAAGACATCCGCGTGCGGGCCAAAGTGGCGCGCGCCAACCTGGGGGCCCTGGGCCTGCTGGGCGTGCCGCTGGTGGTGTCCACTACCGCCGACGTGCAGATGCGCGGCGTAGAGCTCGACTCGCTGCTGGGCCACGCCTACCTACGCCACTCGCGCTTCACCCTCCGCGGCCGCCGCCTGGCCCTCGACACGCTGGACTTGGTGAGCACCCGCAACCAGCGCAACGAGCGACGCGTGAGCCTGCGCTCGGAGGCCTTGAATGCCAGTGCTTCCGGCACGTTCAGCACCGCGGCCGTGGTGCAGGACGTGCAAACGCTGGTGACCGAGTACCGCCTCAACTTTGAGAGCAACGCCGCCGCCACCGCGGCCTACTACCAGCGCAAGCGCCAGCGCCGGCTGGCTACCTACGAGGTCGATTTCCTGGTGCAGTTGAAGCGCGCCAACCCCGTGCTCCAGCTGTTTGTGCCCGAGCTGGCGGTGGCCGACGGCAGCCGCTTCGACGGCTCGTTCCGCAGCGGCGAAACGTCGATTTTCCAGTTCGGGGGCCACCTCGACAGCCTTCGCTACGGCCCCGTGTTCACGGTGGACAACAACCTGGATTTCACCACCTCCAAGCTGCCGTACCAGCCCGAGGTGCTGGCCCAGGCCAGCGTCACGTCGGCCCGGCAGGTGCTGCCCACGCTGGGGCCCACCGAGGGCTTCGTGCTGGAAGGCGTGTGGGACCAGCAGAAAATCAACTTTTCGACCTCCCTGGCCCAAACTGGCACCACTAACCGGGCGGCCATCAACGGCTCGCTGGCCTTCCTGCCGCGGGCAGTGGAAGTGGTGTTCCGGCAGTCGGGCGTGCACATCCTGGACAAGGAATGGACCATTGCGGCCGATAACTCGGTGCGGATTTCGGACTACGGCCGGGCCTTCGACGTGAAGAACCTGACGCTGAGCAACGGCGCCCAATTCATTGGGGCCCAAGGCTTCATCTCGCCCGATGCCACCAAGCCACCCCTGCAGCTCACCATCCGAGACTTCCAGCTGGCCACCCTCAACGGCCTCTCCAACCAGAAGCTGGGGGGCCGCTTGAACGCCACGGGCACGGTGCGCGGCGTGTACGGGCCCCTGGCCCTGAGCACCACCCTGGCCGTGGACACCCTCACCTACCAAGGCACGCTGATTGGACAGGTGAAAGGCACGGGGGCCTGGGACGACCGCCTCGGCCGCCTGGGCGTGGACCTCGACGTGGCCCGCGAAGGGCAGTCGGTGCTGACGGTGGGCGGCTACCTGGCCCCGGGCAGCGCCGAGCAGCAGCTCAACCTCACCGGCACGCTGAACGACGCGCCAGTGGTGCTGGCCCAGCCCTTCCTGGGCACGCTGATGCGCGACCTGGGCGGCACCGGGCGCGGCACGCTCTGGCTCACGGGCAAGTTTGCGGCCCCCAACCTGGTGGGCGCTGTAGACGTGCGCGACGGCCGCTTCACCTTCGGCTACCTGGGCACGACGTACACCTTTGCCGACCGCATCAGCTTCACGCTCAACGACATCACGTTCCGCGACGTGAAGCTGCGCGACCCGCTGGGCAACCAGGGCGTGGTGGACGGCGTGATTACCCACCACCAGTTCCAGGACATGCGCCTGAATATTGCGGCCAACTTCCGCAAGATGCAGGTGCTCAACACCATTCGCAAAGACAACGACCTGTACTTCGGCACGGCATACGCTACCGGCACGGCCCGCGTGACAGGGCCTGTCGATGACCTGTCGGTGGTGGTGCGGGCCACGAGCGAGGCCGGTACGCGCCTCTCGCTGCCCCTCGACAACGCCGCCAAGGCCGAGAAGGCCAGCTACATCAAGTTCGTGAACCACAACGTGGCCGACACGGTCCGCACCAAAAAAATACCCGTCGCGGCCGTCGATAAGGTGGACCTGTCGGGCCTCAAGCTCGACTTCAACCTGACCGTGACGCCGGATGCCTACCTGGAAATTCTGCTCGACGAGAGCACCGGCGACGTGATTCGGGGCTCGGCGACCGGGCAGCTGCGCCTGAACATCGACACGCGCGGCGACTTCAATATGTACGGCCAGGTGGAGATTGTGCGCGGGGCCTACAACTTCACCTTGCAGGGCCTGGTAAACAAGGAGTTTGTGGTGCGGCCGGGCGGCGTTATTTCCTGGAACGGCGACCCGCTGGCCGGCGAAATGAACGTGACGGCCATCTATACCCAGCGCACGTCGCTGGCCCCCGTGCTGGGCGGCAGCTCCAACGGCGCCGCCGTGGTGCCCGTCACGGCCGTGATGAACCTGACGGGGCCCCTGCTGCTGCCAGCCATCAAGCTGGGGCTGGAGTTCAACGACGCGCCGGGTACCTTGCAGGGCGACCTAGCAGCCTTTACCACCTCGCTGCGCAATGACGAGCAAGAGCTGAACCGGCAGGTATTTAGTTTGTTGGTATTCAAGCAGCTGGCCCCCATCGGCGCGTTCACGCAGCTCTCCATCCGGGGCCAGGACAATACGGTTCAGAACTCGTTGGGCCAGATTTTGAGCACCCAACTCGGGCTGCTAACGTCGCAGATTGACCAGAACCTGGAAATCGACTTCAACATCAACGGCCTCACCGCCGACCAGCTCCAGGCCCTGCAAGTGCGCTTGAGCTACTCGCTGCTGGGGGGCCGCCTGCGCGTCACGCGCGAGGGCGGCTTCACGAGCAACGCCGGCCTGGCCACACCCGGCAGCACCAGCGGCACCGTGCTGGCCAACTCCTCGGGCCAGGCCTCGCTGCTCGGCGACCTCAGCTTGGAGTATTACCTGCGCCCCGACGGGAAGTTCCGGGCTAAGCTGCGCTACGAAACCACGCCCCGCGACCTGGAAACCATCAACCAGCCCCGCGCCGGCCTCTCGCTGCTCCACACCGAGCAGTTCGACTCGTTCGGGGAACTGTTCAGCCGCAAAAACCCGAAGGCCAGTGAGCGCAACCGGCAGCGCGCCCGCGACAGCAAACAGGTGCTGAGCGTGGAAAATGACCCGCGCACCACGCTGTAAGGCATTGCATTTAACAGCTACCAATTAACATTTAACAGTCGTTTACAGGGCCCCAATTGCTATGCAACTGTCCCTGGGGCGATTGTTAAATAGTAATTGGTAACTGTTAAATGCCCAGAATGACCGCCGGGGCTACCTTTGCGGCCCATGCCCCCCGTTCAGAAGAAAAAACTCGGCTCCTACCCCACGTTTCTGGTGGTGTTCAGCATCACGCTGGCCCTGGTGGTGGTGGGGCTGTTTGGCCTGCTGCTGCTGCACGCCCACAAGCTGAGCGAGGCCGTGCGCGAAAACCTAGAGGTGCAGGTGTACCTGGAGCGCAACCTGCCCGAAACCGAGCTGCTGCGCCTGCAGCAGGACCTGGGCCGCCAGCCCGGCGTGGCCGAACAGGGCGGCCGCCCCGCCATCCGCTTCATCAGCAAGGAGGATGGGGCCCGGCAACTGCTGCAAAGCACCGGCGAAGACTTCCGCCAGTTCCTCGACGACAACCCGCTGCGCGACGCCTACGCCCTCAAAATCCGACCCGACTACACCGATACGCTCCACCTGGGGCAGCTCCAGCGCGGCCTGCGGGGCCAGCGCGGCGTGTTCGAGGTGCAGTACCCGCGCGACTTGTTTGCCAGCATCAACGCCAACCTGACGCAGGTGAGCCTCGTGCTGCTGGGCTTTGCGGCGGTGCTGGTGGGGGCCGTGGTGGTGCTGATTAACAACACCATCAAGCTGGCCATTTTTTCGCAGCGCTTTCTCATCCGCTCCATGCAACTGGTGGGCGCCACGCGGTTCTTTATCCGGGGCCCCTTCCTGCGGCGCGCCACCTGGCAGGGCTTTGCCAGCGGCGGGCTGGCGGCGCTGGCGCTGGTGGCGCTGTTGCAGTACGCCTACCTCGAAGTGGTGCCGCTGCGCCAGCTGCGCGACGATGTGCTCATCGGGGCCCTGCTGCTGGCCGTGGTGGGCCTGGGCGTGGTCATCGGCTTTTTCAGCGCCTACTGGGCCGTTAATAAATACCTCAAAGGGTCGCTCGACGACCTGTACTAACCCGCTCTTATGCAACGATTTGCTTTCGGCCCCCGCAATTACCGCCTCATGGGCATCGGCCTGGTTATCCTGGCCGTGGGCTTCGTCACGATGATGTTCGGCGACAAGGAAAACTACGGCGAAGACTTCCTGGGCATCACCCTGGGGCCCCTGCTGCTCATCGCCGGCTTCCTGGTAGAGTTTGCCGCCATCTTGGTGCGCGACGATTCGGCAGTGGTGAGCCGCGGCGACGCGCCGCCCGCGCCCACGGCCTTTACCCTCAGCCCCACGGCCCCGGTGGGGGCCCCAGCGGCCCCCGCCCCCGGCCCCGCGCCCACGGCCAAGCCCACCTACAAACGCCTTTAATCCTGGTTCGGTAGGCCCCGGGGTGCCCAGCAGCGGCGTTCGTTCCGGGGCCCTAAGAGCCGGACAATAGCGTCCCGATATTTGCCAATTGATTACTGCATAATGACTTACTGGCACGCCCTGCTCCTCGCCATCGTGGAGGGCATCACCGAGTTTCTGCCCGTGTCCAGCACCGGGCACATGATCATCGCCTCGGCCCTGCTGGGCGTCCAGATGACGCCGTTTGCCAAGCTCTACCTGGTGGTCATTCAGCTCGGGGCCATCCTCTCGGTGCTGGTGGTTTATTGGAAGCGGTTTTTCCAGAGCTTCGACTTCTACCTCAAGCTGTTGGTGGCCTTTCTGCCCATTGTGGTGGTGGGCTTGCTGCTGAAAAAGCACATCGACGCGCTGCTCGAATCCGTGACCACCGTGGGGGCCATGCTGCTGCTCGGCGGCGTGGTGCTGCTGTTCGTGGACCGGTGGTTTCCGCAGGAAGACTCCAAAAAAGGCGGCCACCCCGTCACCAACCCGAGCTGGAAGGAAGCCTTGATCATCGGCCTGTTCCAGTGCTTGGCCGTGGTGCCGGGCGTGAGCCGCTCGGCTGCCACCATCATCGGGGGCCTCACCCAGAAGCTGACGCGTAAGGCGGCGGCCGAGTTTGCGTTTTTCCTGGCCATGCCCACCATGACGGCCGCGGCAGCGAAGGACTTGTACGACTTTTACAAGGAAGCCAAAACCCACGGCGTCAGCATCGGCCAGCTTTTTTCGGGCCAGGAAATCAAGCTCTTGGTGCTGGGCAACGTGGTGGCGTTCGTGGTGGCACTGCTGGCCATCCGGCTGTTTGTGGGCTTCGTGGCCAAGTACGGCTTCCGCGCCTTTGGCATTTACCGCATCATCGTGGGCGGGCTGCTGCTGCTGCTCATCGGCCTAGGCGTGAACCTGCAACTGGTTTAATTGTGAAAGATTTGGCTGAATTTGACTTCGACGCGGGCGAAATCCTGCTCTTCGACAAACCCCTCACCTGGTCGTCGTTCGACGGCGTGCGCAAGCTGAAAAACGCGCTGCGCATCCGCAAAATCGGCCACGCCGGCACCCTCGACCCCTTGGCCACCGGCCTGCTCATCCTCTGCACGGGCAAGAAGACCAAGGAAATCGACCAGATTCAGGCCCAGGAAAAGGAGTACACCGGCACCTTCCGCCTCGGCCAAACCACCCCTAGCTTCGACCTCGAAACCGCCGTGGACGCCGAGGGGCCCTACGCGCACCTCACCGAAGCCGACATCCAAGCCGCCGCCGCACAGTTCGTGGGCGAAATCCAGCAGACGCCGCCGCTGTACTCGGCCGTGAAAATCGATGGCAAGCGCGCCTACGAGCTGGCCCGCAAAGGCCAGGAGGCAGAAATTAAAGCTAAGACTGTCACCATTAAGGCCTTCGAACTGACGCGCATCGCGCTGCCCGAGGTCGATTTCCGGGTGGTGTGCTCCAAGGGCACCTACATCCGCAGCCTGGCCCGCGACCTGGGCGCGGCCTTGGGCGCGGGGGCCCACCTCACGGCCCTGCGGCGCACCCGCATCGGCGCCTACCGGGTGGAGGACGCCCTGACGCTGGCCGACGTGCTGGCCCTGGCCCCGCCCCGCCCCGAGGGCCCCGTGGCCGAGGCGCGCCCCCGCCGCGGGGGCCCCCGCCCGGCCCGCGCCGGCCTCGATTTTTACGCCGCCCAGCAAGCCGCTGGGGCCCCCACCGACGGCCCGGCGTAGCCCGCCGGAAAAAAACGCGGCGCATTGCCGATTACGGGCGAATTTTGCAGCTTCGTTACCACGCCGCCCGGTTTATATGCTTGTTATCCGCGACCCCGCCGACTTCCCCCGCTTGCAAAACGCCGTCGTCACGTGCGGTACCTTCGACGGGGTGCACCGCGGGCACCAGCGCATTCTGGCGCGGCTGCGCGAGGCGGCCGACGCGGCGGGCGGGCCGGCAGTGGTCATCACTTACTGGCCGCACCCGCGCTTGGTGCTGGGGCCCCCACCCTCGCACCCCGAGCTACTGGAGCTGCAACTGCTCAACACCTTAGACGAGCGCATTGCCCGCCTGGCCGCGTTCGGCGTCGACTACTTGTTGATCGTGCCCTTCACCCGCGAATTCGCGCAGTGGACGTCGGAAGAATACGTGCAGCAGCTGCTGCTCGACACCGTGGGCACCCGGCACCTGGTCATCGGCTACGACCACCGCTTTGGCAAGGACCGGGCGGGCGGCTTTGATTACCTCAGCCAGCACGCGGCCCGCTTCGGCTTCAGCGTGGAAGAGATTCCGCGGGCCGACATTGATGCCGTGGGCGTGAGCAGCACCCGCATCCGGGCGGCGCTGCGCGGGCGCGACGTGGCCACCGCCACCCGCTACCTGGGCTACGAGTACCCCGTGACCGGCCGCGTGGTGACGGGCCAGCAGCTGGGCCGCACCATCGGCTACCCCACTGCCAATCTGCACGTTGAGGAACCACTGAAGCTGGTGCCGGCCCAGGGCATCTACGCGGTGTGGGCCACCACGGCGGCTGGCACCCGGCACCAAGGCATGCTCAGCATCGGGGTGCGGCCCACCATCGGGGCGGGCCTGGCCCAAACCGTTGAGGTGAACCTGCTCGACTTCAGCGGCGACCTCTACGGACAATTACTGACCCTAGAATTCGTTGCCTGGCTGCGCGGTGAGGAGAAATACAACGGCCTCGACGCCCTCAAGGCCCAACTCGCCCTGGACGCCGAGGCCACCCGGGCGGCGCTGGCATAGTCGTTGTTTTGTCGCTTTAATTACTCTTCCCTTATCTACCACCTATTCTTTTGACGATGAATATTTTGCGGTTATTCCTAATTTCCTGCTTGTGCCTGGGGGCCCTGGGCGCGGCCCGGGCCCAGGGCAAGCTCAGCGGCGTGGTGCAGGATTCGGTGACGCACGAGCCGCTGGCGTTTTCGAGCGTGTTTCTGGCCAATACCACTCTGGGCGTCACCACCAACGAGCTGGGCAAGTTTGAGTTTGCCAAAGTGCCGACGGGTACTTACAGCGTGGTGGGCTCGTACGTGGGCTACCGCTTGGCTAAGCAGGTGATAACCATTACCAATGCTCCCCAGCAGATTACGCTGGCCCTGGCCGCCACCGGCAACCAACTGGCCGAAGTGGTGGTCGAATCGACGCCCAACGACCCCAAGGAGTACCAAAAATTCACAGACCAATTCCTGGGCCGCACCGCGTTTTCGGACCAGTCGCACATCGTGAACCCCAAGGACGTCATCGTGAGCTACAACGACTCGACGAAGGACCTGACGGCCCGCTCGCGCAAGTTTGTGCAGATCGACAACGACGCGCTGGGCTACCACGTGAAGTATTACGGCATGCGCTTCAGCAGCAACGACGAGGACGGCTCGCTGAGCTTTTATGGCGAGCCAGTGTTTGAAGAAATGACCCCGCGCGACGAGCGCCAGCAGCGCCAGTGGGCCGCCAACCGCGCCGCGGCCTACAACGGCTCGTTCAACCACTTCCTGAAAAGCGTGTACGACAACCGCGTGGTGGCCGAGGGCTTCCTCACCCAGCAGGTGCGCGTGGTGGTGAATAACCGCTTCGACCTGACCGACAGCCTGCGCCGCACCCTGCTCACCCAGCGCCCCAACGGCCCGTTCAGCAAGCCCGAGCAGGACTCGCTGCGGAAGTGGAGCCGGGCGCAGCCCGTTACGGCCACGGTGTACCCCGAAGCGCGGCCCATCGACAGCATCCGCCAGGTATCGGCCGACGGCCGGCACGTGTACCTGCGCTTCACGGGCGAGCTGCAAGTGGCCCACTTCGGCGAGGCCCCCGACCCCAAGTACGGCCGGCCGATGTCGCCGCTGGGGGCCACGGCCAAGCCCTACCCGGCCCTGCGGCAGGTATCGCGGCTGCGGCTGCAAGGGCAGGAGGCCGAAATTCAGGCCAACGGCTCGCTGGTGAACCCGTTCGACGTGTCGGCCGGTGAGTACTGGGCTTTCGAGAAAATCGGTGAATTTTTGCCCCTCAACTACGTACCGCCCGTGACGTTGGCCCCTGCGCCCGCGCCGGCCCCCGCCCGCGCCGCGGCCCCCGCTCGTACCGCGGCTCCCACTCGTTCTACTCCTCCCACCCGCGCTTCCGCTTCCGCCCGCCCATGATTAATAAAGTAGTTGAGGGCCCCCAGGCCGCCCTCCAGGGACTGGCCGACGGCATGACCCTGATGCTGGGCGGCTTCGGCCTGTGCGGCATCCCCGAAAATTCCATTCAGGAGATTTTGCGCCTGGGCGTGAAGGACTTGACCTGTATCAGCAACAACGCGGGCGTCGATGACTTTGGCATCGGGCGGCTGCTGCAAACGCGGCAGGTGCGCAAGATGATTGCCAGCTACGTGGGCGAAAACGCCGAGTTTGAGCGCCAGCTGCTGAGCGGCGAGCTGGCCGTGGACCTGGTGCCGCAGGGCACGCTGGCCGAGCGCATTCGGGCCGGCGGAGCGGGCATCCCGGCCTTTTACACGCCGGCGGGCTACGGCACGGAGGTGGGCGAGGGCAAGGAAAGCCGCGAGTTCGGCACCAAAATGTACCTACTCGAAACTGGCCTGACGGCCGATTTTGCCTTTGTGAAAGCTTGGAAAGGCGACACCGCTGGTAACCTTATTTACAAGGGTACGGCCCGCAACTTCAACCCGATGATGGCCACGGCCGGCAAAATCACGGTGGCCGAAGTGGAGGAATTGGTGCCCGCCGGGGCCCTCGACCCCAACCAAATCCACACGCCGGGCATCTTCGTGCAGCGCATTTTCGAAGGCCGCGGCTACGAGAAGCGCATCGAGCAGCGCACGGTGCGCAGCTGAGCCGGTAAGTAGCACCCGCGTGCGCCAGTATTTTGCAGCTGACTTTACTCCCTAATAATGGCGAAAAGCAACGCTTCGGCTGCGTTCGCAGACACCAAGCCCCATTACCACATCCTGGACGGGCTACGCGGCGTTGCGGCCATTACGGTGGTGTGTTTTCATTTATTTGAAGCCTACGCAACCAGTCATTTAGACCAGAGAATTAACCACGGATATCTAGCCGTTGACTTTTTCTTTATCCTGTCCGGCTTCGTAGTGGGGTATGCTTACGACGACCGTTGGAAAACGCTGGCGGTAAAAGAATTTCTCAAACGCCGGCTTATTCGCTTGCACCCCTTGGTGGTTATCGGGGCCATTATCGGGGCCGCGGTGTTTTATTTTCAGGGCTGCGCCGCCTGGGATGTTTCCCAAGTATCAGGGGCCCGGCTGTTGGGGGCTACGCTCCTCAACGCTGGCCTTATTCCGGCAACCCCCGGGGCTGAGATTAGGGGAGTTGGCGAAATGTTCCCGCTGAATGGCCCGAGCTGGTCGTTGCTGTTTGAGTACGTTGGCACCCTGCTGTACGCCTTCTTTATCCGCAGGCTCTCGACCAAAGCACTGGCGGCCTTGGTGTTGCTGGCTGGATTTGGGTTGGCGGCCTTTGCCATCTGGGGGCCCTACGGCGATATCTGCGTGGGATTTTCGTTGACCGGGGACAACGTACTTGGCGGCACTTTGCGCATGTTGTTCTCCTTTTCGGCAGGCTTGCTGCTGGCGCGCGTGTTCAAGCCCGTTCCGGTAAAAGGAGCTTTTTGGCTGGGCAGCTTGACCATTATTATTTTATCTGCAATGCCTCGCCTCGGCGGCAGTGAAAATTTGTGGCTGAACGGGTTGTACGAAACGGTCTGCTTTGCTATTGTTTTTCCGGCACTTGTTTGCCTCGGCGCTTCCGGGAAAATAACGGATAAAATAACGGCCCGGGTATGCCATTTTCTGGGCGATATTTCTTACCCGCTGTACATGGTACACTACCCTTTTATTTATCTCTACTATGCTTGGGTTAAAAACCAAAACCTCACCTTTACCCAGTCGTTGCCCGGCGCTTTCGCCCTGGTTGTTGGCTCGGTGCTGCTGGCTTATTTGTGCTTAAAATTATATGACGAACCTGTGCGCAGGTTTTTAACGCGGCAGTTTTTACAAGTACCCCATTAATTCCTGTTTATGCTCGACAAACACGGCATTGCCCGGCGCATTGCGCAAGAAGTGCAGGACGGCTCCTATGTCAACCTTGGCATCGGCATTCCGACGCTGGTGGCCAACTACATCCCGGCCGGCATCCAGGTCGAGCTACAATCCGAGAACGGGCTGCTCGGCATGGGGCCCTTCCCCACCGAGGCTGAGGTGGACCCCGACCTCATCAACGCCGGCAAGCAGACGGTGACCACGCTGCCGGGCTCCAGCCTGTTTTCGTCGGCCGACTCGTTTGCCATGATCCGCGGCGAACACGTGGACCTGACCATCCTCGGGGCGATGGAGGTGAGCGAAAACGGCGACATTGCCAATTGGAAAATTCCGGGCAAGATGGTGAAGGGCATGGGCGGCGCCATGGACCTGGTGGCGTCGGCCAAAAACATCATCGTGGCCATGCAGCACGTGGCCCGCGACGGCTCCAGCAAGCTGCTCCCCGCCTGCACCCTGCCCCTGACGG
Source organism: Hymenobacter nivis (assembly GCF_006439025.1). Classification (GTDB taxonomy): domain Bacteria; phylum Bacteroidota; class Bacteroidia; order Cytophagales; family Hymenobacteraceae; genus Hymenobacter; species Hymenobacter nivis_A. The sequence continues at coordinate 618,582 of NZ_RCYZ01000002.1, read as the reverse complement.
GCCTGCGGTGCGTGAAGAAAATCGTGACCGAGCTGGCCGTGCTCGACGTGACGCCCGACGGCTTTGTGCTGCGCGAGCGGGCCCCCGGCGTGAGCGTGGCCGCCATCCGAGCCGCCACCGCGGGCCGGCTGGTGGTGCACGGCCCCGACGCCGACGTGCCGGAAATGGTGCTGCACTAGGGCCCCGGGGGCCCAGGCGCGGCACTACTGCCGGGCTTACCGGGGCCCTGGTGCTTGAAATATATCTATTATCTTAGTTTATACTCTTTCCAGTTAGCGCCTGGGTTTTGCTGGCCCGCAGGGGCCGCGCTGGAAATATAATTACCAATTCTGAGCGAAATTTGTATCAGCAGTGGTGGCCTTTTATTTTATTAACACTTATCGAAGGCTAATAAATTGCCTTTATTCAATTGATTACTAAATACTTACTTCTTGATAAGAAGCACATATTAGCGGCGGCACTTATGGGGCTGTCGGGTGGGGCCTTGGCACAAGCGCCGGCCCGGCCCGACAGCATTACGGTGGCCATCGAGCCTACTTACAACGACGTGACGGCCGTGCACCGCTGGCTGCTGGGCTCGAGCTACCGGCAGCAGTGGGCGGCTCCGGTGAAGATGCGCGTGTTTCACCTGGCTGCCGAGAAGGGCGGGCTGAAAATACTGGAGCGCGGCGGCGGACTGCAAACCAAGTCGCTGCGGATGCAGGACGCCACCGGGCAGCAGTGGGTGCTGCGCACCCTGCAGAAGTACCCCGAGCGGGGCCTGCCGCCCGCGCTGCGGCCCACCATCGCCAAGGATATTTTGCAGGACCAGGTATCGGCCTCGCACCCTTACGCGGCCGTGGTGGTGCCTCCGCTGGCCGCTGCCCTGGGCATTCCGCACGCCAACCCAGAAATCGTGTACGTGCCCGACGACCCCGCCCTGGGGCCCTACCGCGCCGATTTTGCCAACCAAGTGTTTCTGTTTGAGGAGCGCGAGCCGCTGGATGCCGACAAAACGGACAACACCGTGAAGGCCCAGGGCCGCCTGCAAAAAGACAACGACAACCGCGTGGACCAGGCCACCGTGCTCCGCGCCCGCCTGCTCGACATGCTGCTCGGCGACTACGACCGCCACGAGGACCAGTGGCGCTGGGAGCGCCGCGCCACCGCCAAAGGCAGCGTGTACGAGCCCGTGCCCCGCGACCGCGACCACGTGTTTTACAAGCCCACCGGCCTGCTGCCCTCCACCCTCTCGCTGCACTTGCTGAAGGCCAACGTGCAGGGCTACAACAGCCACATCCGCTCCATCAACCGCTGGAACGACAAGGCGCGCGACTTTGACCGCTACTTTTTGAACGGGCTGGGCGAGGCCGACTGGCGGGCGCAAGTGGCCTACGTGCAGCAGCACCTGCCCGACAGCCTGCTGGTGCGGGCGGTGCAGCAGCTGCCGCCCAACATTTACCAAATGGGGGGCCCCCAGCTGGTTCGCAACCTGATCGGGCGCCGCAACGACCTCACCAAGCAGGCCCTGAAGTACTACCGCTTCCTGGCCCGCACGGTGTCCATCCCGGCCTCCGACAAGCGCGAGCGCCTGGAGGTGGCCCACGAGGCCGGCGGCCGGCTGCACGTCACGAGTACCAAAATCAAGCAGGACGGCACCGCCGGGGCCCTGCTCTACGACCGCACCTTCGACCCGGCCGTGACCCGTGAGCTGCGCCTCTACGGGCAGGGCGGGGCCGACAGCTTTGCCGTGACGGGCACGGCGCACTCCCCCATCCGGGTGCGCCTGATTGGCGGCACAGGCGACGACACGTTTGCCGTGGACGAGGGCCTGCACCAGCGCAGCAAGCTCCTGATTTACGACCGTTCCGACGAGCCCAACACGCTGCCGGCCGCCAGCCGCGCCCGCATCCACACCGCGGCCGACAGCGCCGTAAACCGCTTTGAGCCGCTGGGCTTCAAGTACGATTTCTTGCAGCCGCTGTTCTTGGCTGGCTACAGCAAGGACTACGGGGTGCAGCTGATTGGCAACTTCATCTACCAAAAGCAGGGCTTCCGCCGGGCCCCTTACGCCTCGCGGCAGAACCTGCTGGTCAATTACGGCTTCGGCAACAACTCGCTGCTGCTCAGCTACACCGGCGAGTTCAAGCGGGCCGTGGGGCGGCACGACCTGCTGGTGAACGTGGTATCCAAGGGCCCCAACTACACCAGCAACTTCTTCGGCGTCGGCAACGAAACCGAGTTCATCAACGAGGGCAACCGGCGCATTCGCTACTACCGCAGCGTGTACAACCTGGTGACGGCCGACGTGCGCCTGAGCCAAGTCTACGGGCGCTGGCACGTAAGCGCCGGCCTGCTTGGCCAGTATTATTCGAGCAGCCGCGAGAAAAACGAGGACCGTTTTCTGAGCCGCTACGACGCGCAGCACCCCGCCGACGAAGTGTTTGCGCCCCAGCTCTACGGGGGCCTCGACGCTACCGTCACCTTCGACACCCGCGACAAGGGGCTGGTAGCCCGCCGGGGCGTGTACTGGACCACCGCCCTGAGCGGGCTGCGCCGGCTCGACGCCGACGTGCACGCGCTGGGGCAGGCCCTCACCGAGTTCACCTTCTACGCCAGCCCCACGCGCGACTCCAGCCTGGTCATCGCCAACCGCACCGGGGCGGGCATCACGCTGGGCAAGGCCACTTACTTCCAGCAGCTCAAGCTGGGGGGCCCCCAGAGCCTGCGCGGCTTCTACCTGTGGCGCTTCACGGGCAACAACATGGTGTACAACAACCTGGAGCTGCGCCTGAAGCTGCTCGACTTCACCTCCTACCTGCTGCCCGGCACGCTGGGCCTGGTCGCGTTCAACGACGTGGGGCGGGTGTGGTCGCCGGGCGAAACGTCCAGCAAGTGGCACGACGGGTACGGCGGCGGCCTCTATTTTCTGCCCGCGCAACTCCTGCTGGTGCAGGCCGTTGTTGGCTTTTCCAACGAAGGCACCTACCCCTACATCTCCGCCGGGTTCCGGTTTTAGCGCCGCGGGGCCGCGGGGCTAGGCTGGCCGGGGCCTCCAGGGGCTCCGGCCAGCCTTTTTTTTGGCCGTACTAAAATATCTCACTTCGCCGTTCGTCACCGACCTTTGCCGGCCCTTTGCGCGGGCAGCAAGTGCGCCCCGCCCTGGGCATAACTTTTTGCTCGCTCCTTGTTATACCTTTCCCGTGCGAATGAAGGCGGCCTGAATTCCTTGCCAAGCAACCGGATTTTGCCAGGCCCCGCAGCCGCCACTTCCCCCATACCCACCGCTTACCCTTTTCCAATGAACAACCAACAAGGGCCACTTGCCCCCGCTGAAGGCAAACTAGGCATCCTGCTCCCCGGCATGGGTGCTGTGGCCACTACCCTCATCGCCGGCGTGCTGGCAGCGCGCAAAGGCACCGCGCAGCCCATCGGCTCGCTCACGCAGATGGGCAAGCTCCGCACGTCGACGGGCAACCCCCTGATCAAGGACTACGCTCCCCTCACCCCCCTCGACGACATCGAGTTTGGCGGCTGGGACGTATACGAGGACAACGTGTACGAGGCGGCCCTGAACGCCGGCGTGCTGGATTACAAGACGTTGAAGGGCGTGCGCGCCGAGATGGAAGCCATTGTGCCGATGAAGGCCGCCTTCGACCTCCACTACGTGAAGAACCTGGATGGCACGCACATCAAGACCTACACCACCAAGGAAGACCTGGCCCAGCAGGTAATCGACGACATCCGCAACTTCAAGGCCGAGCGCGGGTGCAGCCGCTTGGTGATGGTGTGGTGCGGCTCGACGGAGATTTACCACCAGCCCACCGAAACGCACCGTACCCTGGCGGCCTTTGAGGAAGGACTGCGCAACAACGCGTCCAACATTGCCCCGAGCATGATTTACGCCTACGCCGCCCTCAAGGAAGGCGTGCCGTTCGTGAACGGGGCCCCCAACCTGACCGTGGACGTGCCCGCCCTGCTGGAGTTGGCCGCCACTACCCAGACGCCCGTAGCCGGCAAAGACTTCAAAACGGGCCAGACCCTGATGAAGACCATCGTGGCCCCCGGCCTCAGCGCCCGCTCGCTGGGCGTGCGGGGCTGGTTCTCGACCAACATTCTGGGCAACCGCGACGGCCTCGTGCTCGACGACCCGGACAACTTCCGCACCAAGGAGGTATCGAAGTTGAGCGTACTCGACAGCGTGTTCCACCCCGAGGAAAACCCGGAGCTGTACGGCAACATGTACCACAAGGTGCGCATCAACTACTACCCGCCCGCCGGCGACAACAAGGAGAGCTGGGACAACATCGACATCTTCGGGTGGATGGGCTACCCGATGCAGATCAAAATCAACTTCCTCTGCCGCGATTCCATCCTGGCCGCGCCGCTGGTGCTCGACCTGGCCCTGTTCATCGACTTGGCCAAGCGCGCCGGCTGGTCAGGCATTCAGGAGTGGCTCTCGTTCTACCTGAAGGCCCCGCAAACCGAACCCAATATTCGTCCCGAGCACGATATCTTCAAGCAACTCGTGACGCTGCACAACACCCTGCGCCTGCTGATGGGCGAAGAGCCTGTGGCCGCCGCCAGCCAGGAGGTTTACCAAGACGGGCCCCAGGCTTAGGTAACGACCACTTTTAGTCGTGTTTAAGCTAATTGCCTCCGTCCTGGGCATCGGGTACTCGAAGGGCGGGGGCACGGTGGCGGCCGCCGCCACCTGCCTCGCGCTGTACCTGGCCCGGGCCGGGGGCCCCACGGTGCGGCCCTGGCCAGCGGTTCTGCTCACGGCGGGGCTGCTGGCTGGGGGCACCCTGGCCGCCCAGCGCGTGGAGGCCGAGTGGGGCAAAGACAGCTACCGCGTCGTCATCGACGAGGTGGCGGGCATGTGGGTGGGCCTGCTGCTGGTGCCCATCACGGGGCCCCGGCTGCTGCTGGGGCTGGTGCTGTTTCGGTTTTTTGATATTGTCAAGCCCCTGTTCATCAAGGATATGGAACGCCTGCCAGGCGGGGTAGGCGTGATGATGGACGATGTGCTGGCGGGCGTTTATACCAACCTGCTACTGCAAACCGCCGTGCAACTCGGCTACGTATAAAGGCCGTGCGCTACCCGACAATCCTCAAGGCGCAGGCGGCTTCGGCGGTCAGCACGGCCGTCGATTTCTTGGTCACCATCGGCTGCGTGGAGGGGCTGCACGCTTGGTATTTGCTGGGCACTGTGCTGGGCAACGCGGCGGGCGGTGCTACTAATTTTTACCTCGGCCGGCACTTCGTTTTTAGGGCCCCGGAGCAGGGCGCACCGGCCCAGGGTGTGCGGTACTTTATTGTGTGGCTGGGCAGTATGGCATTGAACGCCGCTGGGGTTTATCTGTTTACCCAGCTATTGCACCTCAATTATGTGTACAGCAAAGTGGTGGTTTCGCTGCTCGTAGGCGTGGGCTTCAACTACTTTTTGCAGCTGCACTTCGTCTTTAGAAAGCCATGAAACCTCTGTTTAGCCAGCCCCGCGGCTTTGCCGTGCCTTATTGGCTGGTGCTGCTACTGCTGCTGGGGGCCCCAGCCGGGGCGCGGGCCCAGACCCTGCTGCGGGGCGTGGTGACCGACGCCAAGACCAAGGAGAAGCTCCCCTTCGTCAGCGTGTCGGTGCCGCAGGCCGCCATTGGCACCAACACCGACGAGAACGGGCGCTTTACGCTGCAAGTACCGGCCCAGTACACGTCGGTGGCCTTCACGTACTTGGGCTACCGCACGGTGGTCAAAACCTTCGCCGCCGGCCAGGCCCAGGACCTCAACGTGCAGCTGGCCACCAACACGGCGCTGCTCAACGAGGTAGTAGTGAAGGGCACAAAGGGGCCCCGCTACAAGAACAAAGACAACCCGGCCGTGGCCCTCATCCGCCAGGTAATCGAGCACAAGGAGCAAAACCGCCCCGAAAGCTACAACTACGTCGAGTACGAGAAGTACGAGAAGATGACCTTCTCGTTCAGCAACTTATCCGACAAATTCAAGGACCGCAAGATTTTCCGCAACTACCAGTTCCTGTTCAAAAAGCAGGACTCGCTGGCGGCCGGCGGGGTCAACATTTTGCCCATCTACATCGAGGAAAAGCTCGCCCGGGAGTACTACCGCAAAGACCCCGAGGCGCGGAAAACCATCGAGCTGGGCAACAAGCAGGTGGAGTTCGACAAGCATTTTATTGACAATGAGGGCCTCAGCACTTATTTCAATCGGATGTACCAGGACATCGACATCTACGCCAACAACGTGGCGCTGCTCGGCAACCAGCTCCTGAGCCCCATCGCCAACAACGCGCCCACCTTCTACCAGTTCTACATTTCCGACACGCTACGCCAGCACGTGCCGCAGCTCGTGGAGCTAAGCTTTTTCCCGCGCAACAAGGGCGACATGCTCTTTGCCGGGAAGCTCTACGTGACGCTCGACGGCAACTACGCCGTGCAGCAGGCCAACCTGTCGGTGGACAAGCGCATCAACCTGAACTTTGTCAAGAGCCTGAACGCCAACCTCCAGTTTGCCGAAAACCCCGACAAGCGCTACCACCTGAGCAAGAGCTTTTTGGGCATTGACTTCGGCCTGTCGGACAAAGGCTCGGGCTTTTACGGCGAGCGCACCGTGTCGTTCGACAAGTACCGGGTGGACCAGCCGGGCCCCGCCGGCGTGTACGAGGGCCCCGCGCGCGTGCCCGTGGACAGCCTAGCCCTGCGCGACCCCAACTTCTGGCAACTCAACCGGCCCGACAGCCTGACGCTGAACGAGCGCGCCATCTACAAAAACGTTGATACTCTTCAGACCATCAAGTCGTTCCAGCGCACGCTCACGCTGTTCACGTTCCTCATCTCGGGCTACAAATCGTTCGGGCCCTTCGAGGTGGGGCCCTCCAACACGTTCTACAGCTTCAACCCCGTGGAGGGCTTTCGGCTGCGCGTGGGCGGCCGCAGCACCCCCGAGCTCAGCAAGCGCATCTACTTCGAAACGTACTCGGCCTACGGCTTCAAAGACGAGAAGTGGAAGTACTTTCTGAGCTCCACCTACGCCCTCAACGGCAAGTCCATCTACACGTTTCCGCAGCACTTTGTGCGGGCCAGCTTCCAGCGCGACACCCGCATTCCGGGGCAGGAGCTGGAGTTTGTGCAGGAAGACAACTTCCTGCTCTCCTTCAAGCGTGGCGTCAACGACCGCTACCTCTACAACGACGTGTACCGGCTCGACTATATCCGCGAGTTCCGCAACCACTTCTCCTACACCCTGGGCTTTAAGAAGTTGCAGCAGTCACCGGCCGGGGGTCTGTACTTCCGCAACGTTGTGGGCGACCAGCCCAACCTGGTCACTACCCTGGCCACCGCCGAGCTGTCGGTGCTGTTGCGCTGGGCCCCCAACGAGAAGTTTTACCAGGGCAAGCTCTACCGCTCGCCTATTATCGGGCCCTATCCCATCTTCACGGCGCGGCTGGCCACGGGCATCAAGGGCTTTTTTGGGGGCGAGTACAACTACCAGAACCTGGCCGCCAACGCTACCAAGCGCTTCTACCTCTCGCAGCTGGGCCATGCCGACGTGACGCTGGAGGGCGGCTACGTGGTGGGGCAGGTGCCGTTTCCGCTGCTCGACGTGCACCGGGCCAACCAAACGTACTCGTACCAGTTGAATTCGTATAATTTGATGAATTTTCTGGAGTTTTCGAGTGACCACTACGCCAGCCTATTCATCGATCAAAATTTCAACGGGTTCTTTTTCAATAAATTGCCCCTTATCAAGACCCTCAAGCTGCGCGAAACCGCTTCGCTGAAGCTGCTCTACGGCGGCATTCGCGCCGAAAACGACCCGGCCCTGCACCCCGCGCTCTACCAGTTTTTGCGCGATGCCCAGGGCCAGCCCACTGCCTTCGCCCTCGGCGCAATGCCCTACGCGGAAGCCAGCGTGGGCATTGCCAACATTTTCAAGCTGTTCCGGCTCGACATCGTGAAGCGCCTCACCTACCTCAATAACCCGAACGTATCGGAGTGGGGCCTGCGGGGCCGCTTCAAAGTCGACTTTTAACCTCCCCTCGCATGACTTTCGACGCCCTCCGCAACGCCCTGCAAGCCGGGATTTATACCGTCATCAACCCGTTTGTTCGCCTGCTCATCAAAATCGGCTTCACCCCCAACGGCGTGACCCTTACTGGCTTGGCCCTGAACGTGGGCGTGGCCGTGCTGTTCATCGTCGGCGGCGAAGAGGGCAACCGGGGCGACCTGCGCTACGTGGGCTGGGGCGGGGCCCTGATTTTGTTCGCCGGGCTGTTTGACATGCTGGATGGGCAAGTGGCGCGCCTCGGCAACATGAAAAGCGACTACGGCGCCATGTTCGACTCGGTGCTGGACCGCTACAGCGAGCTGTTCACCTTTATGGGCATCTGCTACTACCTGGTGGCGCACCACTACCTGCTGAGTTCGCTCTTCACCTTCATCGCCCTCATCGGCTCGATGATGGTGAGCTACACCCGCGCCCGTGCCGAGGGCCTGGGCGTGGAGTGCAAGGGCGGCCTGATGCAGCGACCCGAGCGCGTAGTACTCATGGGCGTCAGTGCGTTAGCTTGCGGCGTTGCTTCGGCGTTCATCGGCGGCGACTACAAGCTGTTTGTGCCCGGCGTGCCGTTCCACGTCTTCGAAACCATGTCCATCCTCACCTTGCCGCTCGCGGTGCTGGCCGTGCTTTCCAACATTACGGCCGTGTCGCGGCTGCTGCAAGCCAAGCGCGCCTTCGCGCTACGGGCGGCCCCGGTGGGGGCCCCAGCGGCCGCCCCCGCCCCCAAGGTGGCCGCGCCGGCCGCACTGCTGCTGGCCGCGGCGCTGTTCTTCAGCAACCCGTCGGTGGCGGGGGCCCCGGAGCCGCGCCTGGTGTTCCCCACGCCCAGCGGCGTGGCCAACCAGCTGTTTTATTTGCAGCGCGAGCCCAACACCAACACCGTCATCTACCAGCTGAACGTGAATAGTGCGGGCCAGCTCGACGAAGACGAGCCCATCAACGTGTTCTGGATTCGATACCCCGAAGGCGGCCAGCGCAAAGACCTGAACTTCATCCAACGCAAGTTTGCCTACGGCCTCAGCGCCAAGCATGTGGGCCCCAACAAGTTCGAGCTGAAGTTTGCCGCCTACGACAAGGTGCCGTTCTACCTGATGAAATCCGGCGTGGACAACGCCTACCACGTGTTTACGGTGGTGGGCAACAAGCAAATTGCCCTCACGCGCGTGTACCTGCACATCGAGGGCGGCACCTTTTGGGTGCCCAACGTCAAGTACATTGAATTCAAAGGCTGGAACGCGGCCACCCGCGAGCCCACCGTGGCCCGGGTAGACGTGTAGCGCCGCTCCCATTCCGTTTCGCCCGGGGCCCTACCGATGCCCCGGCCAGCCCGCATTTATTACCGCATGCTCCATTCTTCCTCCGCCCCGGCCGCCGGGCCAGCGTCCCGCCAAGGGGCCCTGCTCGTGCTAGGGCTGTCGCTGGCGTACCTGCTGCTTTCCTATTTATTGATTGGCTTCCGGCCCGAGCAGTTGGTGCTGGTGGGGCTGTGCAACGCTTGCTACTTCCTCTCGGCTACCACGCGCCGGTTCATCACCGGGTTTTCGATTTTCGTGGTGTTCTGGGTGCTCTACGATTACCTGCGGGCCTTCCCCAACTACACGTTCCGGGCCGTGGACGTGGCGCCCATCTACCACGCCGAAAAGGCGCTCTTCGGCATCGGTTACCACAGCCAGCTGCTCACACCCAACGAGTTCTGGTTGCGCCACCACACGGCGTTCCTCGACGTGCTGTGCGGCATTTTTTACCTCTGCTGGGTGCCCATTCCGCTGGGCTTTGCCGCCTACCTGTTCTTCCGCAACCGCCGGCTATTCTTCGAGTTTTCGCTCACCTTCTTGCTGGTCAACCTGTTGGGCTTCGTCATTTATTACCTGCACCCGGCCGCGCCACCGTGGTACGTGCAGCAGCACGGCCTCACGTTTCAGCCCCTGGCGATGGGCAGCACGGCGGGCCTGGCCCGGTTCGATGCCTTTTTCGGGGTGAGCATTTTCAAGTCCATCTACGCCAAAAACGCCAACGTTTTTGCGGCTATGCCCTCGCTGCACTCGGCCTACCCGGTCATCGTCATGTTTTACGCCGTGAAGAACCGGTCTGGCGTATTCAACCTGGTATTCTTCACCATTATGCTGGGAATCTGGTTCGCGGCGGTGTACACCAGCCACCACTATGTGCTGGACGTGCTGGCCGGCATTTGCACCGCCCTAGTGGGCATTACCCTGCTGCGCCTGCTGCTGGCCAAAAGCGCAGCCTTCAACCGTTTTCTGGCCGCTTTTATGCGGGCCACGGCGCCGGCCGCCTAGGCCCCCCGGGGCCCCACCGGCCAGCGCGGGCCGCGGGAAAATGGCCTTGCCCCCGCACCTTGTGGCGCTGGCCTGCGTTAAAGTAGGCGGTTGGCTTCGGCCGGCCTTTGGTTACGGGTAACTTTTGGGGCCCCGGCCCGCCCGGTTTTCGGGGCCCGCTCACGCATTTCCATTCGATTCTATGGCTGTTATTTCCAACGGCAAAGCCACGCCTGGCGGCACCCACCACAAGAAAATTGGCAAGCCCGTGCTCGACGAGCGCCTCACCCCCACCGCCATTCCGGCCCACAAGCTGGTGTTGCGCCAGCTGCGCCGCTCCGATTTCAAGGCCATTAAGGGCATCATGGACAAGGTGTACTCCGGCATGGAGGGCTCGTGGGCGGCCGACGAGTTTTCGGCCCTGCTGCGCAAGTTCCCCGAAGGCCAGATCGGCATCGAGGACAACGGCACGCTGATTGCCGCCGCCCTGGCCATCATCGTGGATTACAGCAAGTTTGGTGACAAGCACACCTACGCCAAAATCACCGGCAACGGCAAATTTGACACCCACGACGAGGGCGGCGACACGCTCTACGGCGTGGACGTGTTTGTGGACCCCGAGTACCGCAACCTGCGCCTGGGCCGCCGCCTCTACGACGCCCGCAAGGAACTGTGCGAGAACCTGAACCTGCGCGCCATGGTGGCCGGGGGCCGCATTCCCGGCTACGCCGCTTACGCCAACGAGATGACGCCCGCCAAGTACGTGGAGATGGTGCGCAACATGGAAATCAAGGACCCCATCCTCACCTTCCAGCTGAGCAACGACTTCTACGTCCGCAAAATTATCCGCGGCTACCTGCCTTACGACTCGGAATCAAAGGCTTACGCGACGCTGCTGGAGTGGATCAACGTGTACTACGACGAGGACTTCGACAAGCTGATTGGCAACCAGAAGTCGAACGTGCGCATCGGCATTGTGCAGTGGCAGATGCGCGCCACGGCCAGCCTGGAAGATTTTTACCAGCAAATTGAGTTTTTTGTGGACACGGTGAGCGGCTACAAAGCCGACTGCGTGCTGTTCCCCGAGTTCTTCAACGCCCCGATGATGGCCCTGACCAACGAGGAATCGGCGGCGGCGGCCATCCGCGGCATGGCGGCCTTCACCGAGCCCATCAAGGTGCGGATGATGGAGCTGGCCGTGAGCCACAACATCAACGTGATTGCCGGCTCGATGCCGGTGTACGAAGATGGCAAGCTCTACAACGTGAGCTACTTGTGCCGCCGCGACGGCACCGTGGACGAGCAGTACAAGCTGCACGTGACGCCCGACGAGGCCAGCTACTGGGGCATGCGCGGCGGCGACAAGCTGAAGTGCTTCGACACGGATTTCGGCAAAATCGGCATCCTGGTGTGCTACGACGTGGAATTCCCCGAGCTGAGCCGCCTGCTGAGCGACGAGGGCATGAAAATTCTGTTTGTGCCCTTCTGGACCGACACCAAGAACGCATACCAGCGCGTGCGCATCTGCGCCCAGGCCCGCGCCATTGAAAACGAGTGCTACGTGGCCATCACCGGCTCGGTGGGCAACCTGCCGCGCGTCGAGAACATGGACATCCAGTACTCGCAGTCGGCCGTGTTCAGCCCCTCCGACTTCGCCTTCCCCCACGACGCCATCGTGGCCGAGGCCACCCCGAACACGGAGATGACCCTCATCGCTGACCTCGACCTGGACTTGCTCAAAGACTTGAACACCAGCGGCGCCGTGCGCAACCTGCGCGACCGCCGCAAGGACCTGTTCTCGCTAAGCTGGAGCAAGAAAGCCGCCGAGCGCGACGAGGAGCTGCTGGCCCAGGGCGAGGAGCGCGCCCCCAAAACCAGCCGCCGCAAGGCCGTATCCGCCGGTTAGGCCCGGGGCCCCATTAATGCAACGACCAGAAGCGGTCGGGCCCAGCGTGGCCCGACCGCTTTTTTGTGGGGCCCCACCGCCGTGCGCCGGCCGGCGCGTGTCCCGCGGCCGGCTCCTACCTTCACCCCTCCCAACTGCTGCGGGGCCCTGGGGCCCCCGGTGGTTTTTCCCGTCTTCGCCCTTGCCGTCTGTATGACTTTGCTCGTGATTTTGCTGGCCGTGCTGGGCCTGGTGGTGCTCATCAACTGGGGCAAGGTGAATGCATTTCTGGCGTTTTTGCTCGTGACGCTGCCCGTGGGCTTTGCCCTGGGCCTCCCCGCCGACCGCCTGCTGGCCGCCGTGTACCAGGGGCTGGGCGACACGCTGGGCTCGGTGGTGGTCATCATCGTGCTGGGGGCCATGCTGGGCAAACTGGTGGCCGATAGCGGCGCTGCCCAGCAGATTGCGGCCGTGATGATCCGGGCCTTCGGCACCAACAACATCCAGTGGACGCTGATGGCGGCGGGCTTCATCATCGGCATTCCGCTCTTTTATAATGTCGGTTTTTTGCTGATGGTGCCGCTGATTTTTTCGGTGGTGTACAAGTACAAGCTGCCGGCGGTGTACGTGGGCCTGCCCATGTTGGCCTCGCTCTCGGTGATGCACGGCTTCCTGCCGCCGCACCCCGCGCCCACGGTGCTCGTGGCGCAGTTCCACGCCAACATGGGCCTCACCTTTGTTTACGGGCTGCTGGTGGCGGTGCCGGCTATTATTTTGGCGGGGCCCCTGTATTCGCGCACGCTCAAGGGCATCGTGTCGCGGCCGCTGGCGGGGTTCGTGGCCGACGACCTGCCCGAGAGCGCGCTGCCGGGGCGCGTCAATAGCTTCGTGTCGTCGCTGCTGCCGGTGCTACTGCTGCTGGGCGTGGCGGGATTGCGGCTGCTGCTGCCGGCGGGCAGCGCCTGGGGCCCCGCGCTGGCCTTCCTCGCCGAGCCCACCGTTATCCTGTTAGTATCGGTGTGCGTGGCCACTTGCACGCTGGGCCTGGCCCGGGGCAAAACCATGCCTGCCATCATGGAGGCCTACGGCAGCGCCGTGAAGGACATTGCCATGATTCTGCTCATCATCGGCGGCGCGGGGGCCCTCAAGCAAGTGCTGGTGGCCAGCGGCGCGAGCACCGAAATTGCCGCCGGCCTGCAGGGCACCGGCCTGCCGCCGCTGCTGCTGGGCTGGCTCATTGCGGCCGTCATCCGCGTCAGCCTGGGCTCGGCCACCATTGCCGGCCTCACCGCCGCGGGCATGATGCTGCCCACCATGGCCCAGTCGCACGCCGACCCCAACCTGATGGTGCTGGCCATCGGGGCGGGCAGCCTGCTGCTCTCGCATTTCAACGACGGCGGTTTCTGGCTGTTCAAGGAGTATTTCAACCTCTCAGTGAAAGACACCCTGCGCTCGTGGACGGCCATGGAAAGCATCGTGTCGGTGGCGGGCCTGGCCGGTGTGCTGCTCCTGAACTGGGCCCTGCCGCTGGTGGCGCCCGGGCTGGCCCACCACTAGGGGCCCCGGCGCAGCAAGTTTCCCACAAGCCGGGGCCCTAATTCCTTGGCTACGTTGGGTTTTTTGCCCAACTTTCCGGGCCGGCCGTCCGTTTCAGCGGCCCGGCTTTGCCGGGGCCCGGTTGCCGGGCTTTTCACCCTTCTTTTATTTCCATGCAACGCATTCTCATCACCGGGGCCAATCGCGGCCTGGGCCTCGAGCTTACCCGTCAATACCTTGAGCGCGGCGCCCACGTGCTGGCCGCCAGCCGCCAGCCCGACGCCGCCCGCGAGCTGCAAGCCCTGCGCCGGCAGTACGCCGAGCGCCTGACGCTCATCACGCTCGACGTGACCGACGACGCCTCCATTGCCGCCGCCGCCCAGGCCGCCGCCCAGGCCGTGGATGGCCTCGACGTGCTCATCAACAACGCCGGCGTGTACCAGCCCGGCGGCAAGGGCCAGCCCCTGGGCCAGCTCTCGGCCGCCGCCGCCGTCGAAACCTTCCGCATCAACGCCGTGGGGCCCCTGCTGGTGGCGCAGGCGCTGCTGCCGCTGCTGCGGGCCGGCGGCAAGGCCCGCATCGTGAGCATCTCCTCGGGCCTGGGCTCGCTCACCTGGAAAGCCTCCGGCGACCCTTACCACTACAGCGCCAGCAAGGCCGCCCTGAACATGTACATGCGCAGCCTGGCCGCCGAAGTGGGCCACCAGGGCATCCTTTCCGTGGTGGTGGACCCCGGCTGGATGCGCACCGGCATGGGCGGCGACCACGCCACCCAGGAGCCCGCCGACTCGGCCCGCGGCATCATCCGCCTGGCCGAGCAGCTCCACGCCGAAGAGAACGGCAGCTTCGTGACCTGGCAGAACCAGCCCGTGCCGTGGTAGGCCGCCGCTGCTGCGCTGCCAAAGCAATGTTTAGCCACTGATTTGCGCAATATCACGCAGCATATCACGCAAAATAATTAAATAGTGCGCTCTCCATTGCATTATATATGCTAACGTGTCGCACCCTATGCCGAGAGGGTGGTTGGCCGAAATAATGACTGTTTAGCGCCAGCAGCCCTTCCTGTGAAAGGGCAGAATCGGAATACAGTGTACTATTTAGCGCAGGGGCCCTGTTGGCCGAAATCCGCTGGGCGCGGGATTCGGCCAACAGGGCCTTTTTTATTTTAAATTAATCACTCGGTGTATTCAATAAAAATAACGACTTAATTTACTGTAAAACAATTATTTATACTAATCCTATGAATATATTATGATTTAATTGTGAAGGAAAGGTGTAGTGGTTCAGCTTGCGCAACTATATTCGCAAGCTTAGTCACCATTTATCACACAATTAAACTCATGAGAAGACTACTACTGTTGTTTTTTTCCCTGCTCCTGGTCTTCGTGGCGCAGGACCTCCGGGCCCAGGGGCGCGTTGTATCGGGCACCGTATCGGGCAACGACGGGGCCGCCATTCCGGGCGTGACGGTGGTGGCGAAAGGCACTTCGCAGGGGGCCTCCACGGACGCCGAAGGCAAGTACAGCTTTTCGGTGCCGGCCGCGGCCACGTCGCTGGTGTTCTCCTTTGTGGGCTACGACAGCCAGGAGGCGCGCATCGGCGACCGGTCAATCATTAACGTTAAGCTGGTGGCCAACCCCACCGGCCTCGACGAGGTAGTGGTGGTGGGCTACGGCACGCAGAGCCGCCGCGACCTAACGGGCAGCGTGGCCACCATCGCGGGCAAGGAAATTGCCAACCTGCCGGTGCAGAGCTTCGACCAGGCCCTGCAAGGCCGGGCCGCGGGCGTGAGCATCACCACCCCCAACGGCGTGCTGAACAACCCGCCCGTGATCCGCATCCGCGGGGTAAACTCCATCTCGCTGAGCGGGGGGCCCCTGATCGTGATTGACGGCATTCCGGCCTTCAGCGGCAACAACTCGGCGGTGGGCAGCGTGCCCAACAACCCGCTGAGCAACCTGAACCCCAACGACATCGAGAGCACGGAGGTGCTGAAAGACGCCTCGGCCACGGCCATCTACGGCTCGCGGGCCGCGGGCGGCGTCATCCTCATCACCACCAAGCAGGGCAAGCGCGGCCAGAGCAAAATCAGCTACGACGGCTGGGCCGGCTGGGTGAAGCCCGTGCGCCTCTACGACGTGCTGGGGGCCCAGGACTACATGATGATCAAGAACGAGGCGGTGCGCAACCTGAACGCCAACCGCGCCGCCATTATGCAGCCCGCCACCAACGTGGAGGGCTTCCGGCCCACGCTCGACGCCAACGGCAACACCGTGGATACGCGCTGGTACGACTACATCTACCGCACGGGCTTCTCGCAGAGCCACAACGTGAACTTCTCGGGCGGCACCGACAAAACCACCTACTACACATCCGTCGGCTACACCAAACAGAAGGGCATGCTGAGCCAGAACCAGTTCCAGCGCCTGTCGGGCCGCCTGAACGTGGACCACAAGGTGTACAAGAACTTTACGGTGGGCGTGCGCTTCGGCTACTCCAACACCCAGAACGCCTCGCCCAACTCGGGCTCGGTGGCCGACGCCGCCTTCGGTACGGCCGGCCTGGGCCGCCTGCCGCTGGTGCTGCCGCCCAACATTCCGGCCCGCAACCCCGACGGCACTTACAGCGTGAGCGGTGCGGGTGTTGGGCCGGGTGCCAACGTCAACCCCACCTCGACCACCGGGGCCCCCTTGCTGCCCGGCTACTACAACCCGCTGGTGGATTTGGAGAACAACTACTTTAATTCGGACGGCAGCGAAATCCAGGGCAGCGCCTATGCCAACTGGGAGGTGGTGAAGGGCCTGAGCCTGCGCACGAGCTACGGCATCAACAACATCTCGTTCGAGGACAAGTCGTTTCAGACGGCCTTGGCCGGCGACGGCTACTCCACGGGCGGCGCGGCCAGCAACTACTACCGCACCAACAAGCGCTGGAACTGGCAGAACACGGCCCAGTACGACCGCACGTTTGGCGAGAAGCATAACTTCTCGCTGCTGGCCGGCAACGAGCAGCAGGTAACCAACACCCAGCGCTGGGGCGCCACCCGTACCACGGTGGCCGACCCGTTCTTCACCAACTTCCAGGGCAACTACACCAACATTGCCGCGTCGGGCAACTTTGTGGGCACCAACTACTTGGTGTCATTCTTCGGCCGGATGAACTACAACTACGACCGCAAGTACCTGCTGTCGGCCAGCTTCCGGCGCGACGGCTACTCGGCCTGGGGCGACCAGAAGTGGGGCAACTTCTACGGCTTATCGGCAGGCTACGCCATTTCGGAGGAGAATTTCTGGAAGAACGCTTCTTTTGCGCAAGCCTTTAGCTTCCTGAAGATTACGGCCAGTTACGGCAGCGTGGGCAACAACCAGGGCATCGACGACTTCGTGACGCTCTCGACCTACGGCTCGGGCCTGTACGCTTCCAACGCCTCGCTGGGCTACTCCAACGCCGGCAACCGGGGCCTGACCTGGGAAGTGAGCAAGAAAACCGACATCGGCCTCTCGTTCGGCTTCCTGCAGGACCGCTTGCAGGGCGACCTGGCCTACTACCGCAACCTGGTGGACGGCCTGATCCTGAACGTGCCCCAGGCCCCTTCCAAGGGCATCCCCAACAACTCCATCGCTGCCAACATTGGCTCGATGCGGAACGAGGGCGTTGAATTCAGCCTGCGCTTCAACGCCATTCAGAACAAGCCCTTTACCTGGACGGTGAGCGGCAACGTGACGACGCTGAAGAACCGCGTGCTGGCCCTGGCCACCGAAGGCCAGCGCATCGGCACGGCCACCTCAGGCCTCGAAACGGTGAACTACACCCAGGTAGACCACTCGGCCGGCGAGCTGCTGGCGGTGAAGTCGCTGGGCGTGAACCCGGCCAACGGCCAGCGCATGATCCAGAAGGCCGACGGCACCGTGGTGCAGTACAACCACCAGGGCACCACCGGCGCCGGCTCGACGGGCTGGACCCTTGTATCGGATCCCCGGGTAAACGTTTCGGCCCCCACGCAGCTGGCCGACGGCCAGTACTACGGCCCCGTGCTGCCCACCTGGTACGGCGGGTTTGACAACACGTTCCGCTACAAGGGCATCGACCTGGGCGTGTTCGTCCAGTTCTCGGGCGGCAACTACATCTACAACGGCACGAAGGCCGGCCTGCACGACCAGCGCTTCTGGAACAACCAGACCGACATCCTGAACCGCTGGACCTCGGCCACCGAAACCCCCAACGCCGAATGGCCCCGGGTGGTGTACGGCGACAACGTGTCGAACGGCTCGGCCCTCATCATGTCGTCGAACGTGGAGAAGGGCGACTTCGCCCGCCTGCGCAACGTGTCGCTGGGCTACTCCTTCACCCCCAACACCATCACCCGCCTGGGCATTGCCAGCGCCCGCGTGTACGTGCAGGTGCAGAACGCCGCGCTGCTGACGAAGTACTCGGGCATCGACCCGGAGATTTCCTCCAACAGCACCTCGGGCCAGAGCAGCAACACCGGCGCGGGCGTCGACCGCAACTCCGTGGGCCAGGCCCGCACCTACACCGTCGGCTTCAACATCGGTTTCTAAACGTCCTTTTCATTACTTACGAATGAAACTATCTATAAAGAACAAGGCAACCGCGGCGGCCTGCGCAGCTTTTCTGGCCCTGGGCACCTTTTCCTGCCAGAACGACCTGCTGAGCCCCGTGCCCACCACGGCGTTTTCTGACCAGGTGGTGTTCAGCACCCCGGCCCGCATCGCGCTGCAAGTCAACAACCTGTATGCCTACGTGAAGACGGGCAGCTTCCTGGGGGGCCGCTACCAGATTTACGGCGACATCCGGGCCAACGACTTCGTGAACCGCACCTCGAACGGCGTGACCGGGCTGGGGGTGTGGAACCACACGCTGACCGAAGCCTCGCAGAACGACGTCATCAACACCTGGGGCGCGGCCTACGCGGCCATCAACCAGGCCAACGTATTCCTGGCGGGCCTCGACAATAACGCGGCGCTGTTCGTGGCCCCCACGTTTGCGGCTGATTATGCCACCACGGCCAACAACTACCGCGGCGAGGCCCGGCTGCTGCGCGCCCTGAGCTACTACTCGCTGCTGCAATTGTACGCCCGGCCCTACACCGACGGCAACGGCAGCAAGCCCGGCCTGCCCCTGCGCATATTGGCCGAAACGGGGCCCCAGAACAACGACCTGGCCCGCAGCACGGTGGCCGAGGTGTACGCCCAGATTCTGAGTGACCTCAACTTTGCCGAAACCAACCTGCCCCTGACCTACGGCAGCGCCACCCTGAACGTGACGCGGGCCCACCGCAACACGGCCATCGCCCTGAAAACGCGCGTGTACCTGAGCATGGGCCGCTACGCCGACGTCATCACCGAAGCCAACAAGCTGGTGCCCACCGCGGCGCCCTTCGCGGCATCGAGCGGCGTGGCCAACGCCCTGAACGCCTCGGTAACGGCCGTATTTGCCGCGCCCCAGGAAACGGCCGAGAGCATCCTCTCCTTCCCCTTCACGGCCCAGGACCCGCCCGGCACGCAGAACCAGCTGGCTTTCTACTACCTGCCCGCCTCACTAGGCGGCGGCGGTGAGTACGGCCTGAACACGGGTGCGGGCAGCATCTACGCCAACACCAACTGGGCCGCCACCGACGCCCGCCGCGTCAACTTCGTGGCCAAGTCGGGCACCGAGTACTTCCTCACCAAGTACCCCAACGGCACGCCATTCATCGACAAGGCCCCCGTCATCCGCTACGCCGAGGTGCTGCTGAACCTGGCCGAGGCCCGCGTGCGCTCCACCAACACCGTGGACGCCCAGGCCCTGGTGCTGCTGAACGCCGTGCGCAGCCGCTCCAGCGCCACGCCCTACACCGCCGCCGGCCTGGGCACCGTGGCCGCCACCACCGACGCGCTGCTGCTCGAGCGCCGCATCGAGTTCCTGGGCGAGGGCCTGCGCAACATGGACCTGATGCGCCTCGGGGCCACCATCCCCGGCAAGGGCTCCATCGGCGCCGTCGAGCCCACCAACGTGCTCTACGTGTGGCCCATCCCGTCCACCGAGCTGGCCACCAACGCCCTGATGACCCGCAACTAGGGCCCCCAGCGGGTGCGCTAAACGCAAAAAGGCTTGCCCCACTGGGCAAGCCTTTTTTTTATGATAGGACTTACGCAAGCAGGCCGACGGGCCGCTCCCTCGGGGCTATAAGTGCGTACGTAATACGTAAGTTGGGGCCCCCGGGGGCCCTATTCCTGGGTGGCCAGGTAGGCGTGGTCGCGCAGCACGGTTTGCAGGAAGGGCAGGTCGGGCAGGTCGGTAGCGATGCCGGTGAGGGCCTTCACTTTGTTAGCCGTTTCGTGCATCAGGGCAATGTCGCCGCGGGCGTTGGCCTGGTGCACCAGCTGGCGCAGCAGGGCCGCGTCGTGGTCGGCGAGGTGGGCGGCTTGCGCAAACACGGGCCGGTAATCGGCCGGCACGGGGGCCGGGCCGGGGGCCCCGGCGGGCACCGCGCGCGGGCGCAGGCTGATGACGGCCGTGCCGGCGGCCAGGTCGCCCAGGCGCTGGCCCTTGCCGTTGATGAGGACGGTGAGCAGCGCCGGGGCCCCAAAAAAGAACAGCACCTCGAAGGGGCGCAGCAGCCAGCGCAGGCAGTAGTCGCCGAGGCTGGGGGCTGTGCCGTCGCGGCGCACCACGCGCAGGTGGCGCGCCTTTTTGCCCAGCGTCTGGCCGTTGAAAAACACCTCGCACACCAGGAAATAAAACATGGTGGGCAGCAGCATCAGCGTCAGGGCCACCCGGTCTTCGCGGGCCCCCAGCTTGTAGAGCAGCACGCCGCACAGGGCAAACCACGCCAGGTAGAGGGCGT
This sequence comes from Hymenobacter nivis, assembly GCF_006439025.1. Classification (GTDB taxonomy): domain Bacteria; phylum Bacteroidota; class Bacteroidia; order Cytophagales; family Hymenobacteraceae; genus Hymenobacter; species Hymenobacter nivis_A. The sequence goes on along the minus strand of NZ_RCYZ01000002.1, from coordinate 597,986 downwards.
AGTCGATGAGCGTGGCCAGCACGCGCTCGCCCACGCTGGCGACCTCGTATTCCAGGCTGACGTTTTGGGTGGTGTGGATGCGCAGGGTACTCATGAGCGGGCGGGGTGCGAAAGGACCCGCCGAAAATACGGCCCGCCGCCAAGATGTTTACGCCACGGGCGGTTGGTGAATAAATAATGATGCTTCGGCGCCGGCTGCTACCTTTAAGGCCCACTACCCCGTCATGCGCGAAGCCCTTTTCCTCCGCCAAAACCAGGCCCGCTGGCAGCAGTACGACGCCAGCCCCGCCGCTGGCCCCGACGAGCTGGCGGCCCGCTTCGTGGCCCTGACCGACGACCTGGCCTTTGCCCAAACCTTTTACCCCGCCTCGCCCACCACGGCCTACCTCAACGCCCTGGCCGCCCGGCAGCACCAGGCCCTGTACCGCAACAAGCGGGAGGCCGGCGGGCGCTTCGGGCAGTTTTGGGCCCGCGAGGTGCCGCTGGTGGTGGGCCGCCACCACCGCACGCTGGCCTGGGCGCTGGCCGTGTTCCTGCTCTTCACGGCGCTGGGGGCCCTGTCGGCGGCCTACGACGACACCTTTGTGCGGGCCGTGCTCGGCGACGGCTACGTGGACCAGACCCTGGAAAACATCCGCCGCGGCGACCCAATGGCCATCTACAAGAGCGCCGGGGAAACGGCGATGTTCCTGCAAATCACGGCCAACAACGTGCGGGTGGCGCTGCTCACCTTCGCGGCGGGCATCACCGGGGGCGTGGGCACGGCCTACATGCTGTTCAAAAACGGGGTGATGCTGGGCTCGTTCCAGTACTTTTTTTACCAGCAGCACGTGCTGCGGCAGTCGCTGCTCACCATCTGGATCCACGGCACGCTCGAAATCTCGTCCATCGTGCTGGCCGGCGGGGCGGGCTTCGTCATGGCCCGGGGCCTGCTGTTTCCGGGCACCTACAGCCGGGCCGCGGCCTTCCGGCACGCGGCCCGCGAGGGCCTGAAGCTGGCCATGGGCCTGGTGCCGCTGTTCTTCGTGGCGGGCTTTCTGGAGAGCTTCGTGACGCGCCACACCGAGATGCCGCTGGCCGCCAGCCTGGCCATCATCGGCGGGTCGGCGGCGTTTCTGGGGTGGTACTTCGTGTGGTACCCCATCCGGCTGCGGCGGCAGCTGGGGGCCCCACCGGCCGCCGCCTAGCCCGCCGCTTGGCTTATTACCCATACCATATTTCCTCTTATCCTTCTCTTTTACAATGCTATGGCCAACACTTACTCGCAAGAATCCGATTTCCGCCAGGAGCGGGACTTTGGGCAAAAAATCAGCGCCACGTTTGAGTTCATCGGCGTGCATTTCCGGCCCCTGGGCCGGGTGCTGCTCTACATTGCCCTGCCCGCCGCCCTGGTGCGGGCCGTGCTGGCCGGCCTGCTGCAAAGCCGGCTCCTGACCACTGTGCAAACGGCGTCCAACACGGCCGGCGGCAGCGTGTGGCGGCGGCAAAATGCCCTGTACAGCTCCATGTTTTCCTCGCCCACTTACTACCTCAACATGGTGGTGAGCCAGGTTTTCATCACCCTAATCATTCTCAGCGTGTACGGCTACCTGCTGCACTGCCTGACGGCCCCCGCCGGCCCCCGCCGCGAAATCACCGTGGCCGACGTGTGGGCGGTGGTGAAGCGCGAATTTGTGGGCACGTTTTTTTCGCTTTGGGGCCTGGGCTTCATCGTTGTGCTGGGCTTCGTGGTATTTTTCCTGCCGGGCATGTACTTGTCGGTGGCGCTGGGCTTATTCTTTGTGGTGCGGCTGGTGGAGGGCACCGATTTCGGGGCTACCGTCAGCCGCTGCCTGTTCCTGACGCGGGGCAAGTGGTGGTCCACGTTCGGCGTGCTTTTCATCATGGTGCTGCTGCTGTACGTGCTGCTGGCGGCCGCCGGCAGCGTGGCCACGCTGCTGGCGGGCGGCCTCACGGCGGTGGTGCAGTCAGTTAGGTCACCGCTGTTCGTCATTACCGTCACGGCCATCACCACGCTGCTCACGCTGCTGGCGTACCCGCCCATCCTGCTGGTGCTGGCGTTCCAGTACTTCAACCTGGTAGAGCGCAAGGAGAGCCGCGGCCTGCACGCCTTGGTGAACCAGCTGGGCCAGGCCCCGGCCGCCGCCGTGCCCCACGCCTACCGCCCCGACGAGGAAGGGGAATATTAGGTTTTTAGTTGTTCGTTGCTCAGGAAATCGTCAGGCTGTCATGCTCATCTGGCGTCCACGCGGTCGAAGCATCTCCACCGCAGCAGTAGCCGCCAAATAGTGCGCGGTAGAGATGCTTCGGCCACACTTCGATCCGCTCAGCATGACGGCCTGATGGCTTCCCTGAAAACTGACAACCAACTACTAAGCCGCCGCCCCTGTCCACCCACCATGCTTTGCTATTGAAAACGCCCCGCCTCCTCGCCCTGCTTCCGCTGCCGTGGCTGCGCCCCGCGGTGCTGGCCGGGGCCCTGCTGGCTGCATCGGCTAGCGTCGTGGGGGCCCCAGCCCCCCCCGCGGCGCGCCCACCGGCGCCCGTGCCGGCGCTGGCCGACACGGCCACCCGCCCGCTGCCCGCCGACCGCGCCACGGCGCTGCCCACCCGCCGGCCCGACGCGGCGCGGTTGCAGGAGCTGCGCGGCCAGCGCGAGTTTGACTACGCCGAGGCAGCGCCACGGCTCAGCGCCTGGGATTTGTTTTGGGCGCGGCTCTGGCAGCGGGTGCAGGATTGGTTGCAGCAGCGGAGCTACACGCACTTTTGGCGTTGGGTATTTTACGCCCTGTTTGTGGCGGCGGGGGTGTTTGTGGTGCTCAAGCTGTTGCAAGTGGACCTCACCGGCGTGTTTGGCCGGGGGCCCCGCCGGGCCCCGCTGGCCTACGAAGCGGCCGCCGAGAACATCCACGAAGTCGATTTCACCGCCCGCCTGGCTGAGGCCGAGGCCACCGGCAACTTCCGGCTGGCCGTGCGCCTGGGCTACTTGCAGCTGCTCAAGCAGCTCGCCGACGGCGGCTTCATCGACTGGCAGCCCAACAAAACCAACCACGCCTACCTGGCCGAGCTACCCGCCCAGGGCCCCCTGCGCACCGATTTCCGCGAAATCACCCGGCAGTTTGAGTACGTGTGGTACGGCGAGCTGGGGCTGACGGCCGGGCAGTACGCGCACGTGCGCACCGGGCACCGGGCCCTGGCCGGCCAGCTGGCGGGGGCCCCGGCCCGCCGCCCCGCCTAATTTTTTTCGCTGCGCCCATATGACGACGTTTCGCTGGTATGTGCTCGGGTTGCTGGCCTTATTCGGGGCCTACGTGGCCCTGGAATACTACCGCCCCAAGCCCCTGGACTGGTCGCCGACCTACATCAACAAGGACAAGATTCCCTACGGCACCTTCGTGCTGTTTGACCAGCTGCCGCGCTTGCTCGGCACCGATTCAGTGGCCGTCGTGCGCCAATCGGCCTACGTCCAGCTCACCGGGGCCCCGGAGCCGGACGACGACGCGGCCGCGGCGGAGAGCTCCGACGAGCCGGCCACCGCCCCCGACTCGGCCGCGGCGCAAGTGGGCAGCCTCGGCGAACAAGCCAGCCCCGTTTCCTACGATTCGACCGAAGTGGAAACGGCTCCGCCGCCCGCCGCCGGGCCTGACGTGCGGGCGGCCCGGGCCAACTACCTGTTCGTCAACGACGGCTTTGGGGCCTCGGAGGCCGACGCCAGGGCCCTGCTGCGCTTCGTGGCCCAGGGCAGCGACGTGTTCATCGCGGCCGACGGTTTCCGGGGCCGGGTGCTGCGCGATTCGCTGGGCTTTGATACCGACGACGTGGCCGGGGCCGCCCGCCCGGGGCCCCGCAGCCTGCTCGCCCCCGATTCGGTGGTGCTGCGCTTCACCCACCCGGCGCTGGCCGGCGCGCGCTACCGGCTACCGGCCCTGCTGGCCCGGGCGCGCCTAGTGGTGAAGGCCGGGCGGGCCGGCCACACCCTGGCCACCGATGCCCAGGGCCGCGCCGTGCTCATCCGCCTCGACCACGGCGCGGGCCACTTCTACCTGTGTTCGGTGCCGCTGGCCTTCACCAACTACTACCTGCTGCGGCCCCGCACCGCGGGCTTTGCCGCCGGGGCCCTGGCCTACCTGCCCGCCCGCGCCGCCTGGTGGGACGAGTACCAGAAGCAGGGGCCCCTGGGCGACCAGTCGCTGCTGCGGGTGCTGCTGGCCCACCCGGCCCTGCGCGCCGCCTACTACCTCACGCTGCTGGGGGCCCTGCTGTTTGTGCTAGTGGAGGCGCGCCGCCGCCAGCGCATCATCCCCATCCTCAAGCCCTTACCCAACACCACGCTGCTCTTCACGCGCACCGTGGCGGGGCTCTACCGCCAGGGCCGCAACCACGCGCTCATTGCCGAGAAGCGGGTGGCCCTGTTCCTCGATTACCTGCGGGTGCGCTTCAACGAAGCCAGCCCCGACCTGGGCGACCACGACTTCCGCGAGCGGCTGAGCCAGAAGGCCGGCCTGCCCCGCGCCCGCGTCGACGAGCTGCTGCGGCTCGTAAATTTCGCCCGCACCGCCCCCCAAATCGACGACCGGGCCCTGCTCCAGCTCAGCCGCGCCATCACCGATTTCCGGCGCGAAGCCGGCTAACGCGAGTTTTTGCACTGAACCCAGAAACACCATTTTTACCCAATTGTACTATTCCGCTATAATGCCCTGAGTGCGTGGAAACAGCCTTTTTTTGGCCTGTTTCGCCTCCTGGGGCCCCTTTCTTACCGCATGGAACCCACCGACTTCACGCCTGAATCCGCTCCGCTGACGCCGCCAACCCCAGCCGTTGGCAATGATACGCCAGCCGCCGAATCTGCGCCCGCCCCCGAAGCAGCCGCCGGCTTCGCGCCCCGCACCGACTTTGCCCAGCTCGCGGCCCGCGCCGAGGCCGTGCGCGCCGAGATTGGCAAAATCATCGTTGGCCAAACCGATTTGCTGGAGTTGCTGCTCACGGCCGTGCTGGCCGACGGCCACGTGCTGCTGGAAGGCGTGCCGGGCGTGGCCAAAACCCTCATGGCCAAGCTACTGGCCCGCACGCTGGCCGTGCCCTTCAGCCGCATCCAGTTCACGCCCGACCTGATGCCGGCCGATGTGTTGGGCACGTCCATTTTCCGGCAGAACACCGGCGAGTTCGAGTTTCGCCGGGGCCCTATTTTCGCCAGCGTGGTGCTGATTGACGAGATAAACCGGGCTCCGGCCAAGACGCAATCGGCCCTGTTCGAGGTGATGGAGGAGCGCACCGTGACGCAGGACGGCACCACCTACGCCATGCAGGAGCCCTTTTTGGTACTGGCCACCCAAAACCCCGTGGAGCAGGAAGGCACCTACCGCCTGCCCGAGGCCCAGCTCGACCGCTTCCTTTTTAAGCTGCGCGTGGGCTACCCCACCCTGGCCGAAGAAGTGCAGATTTTGCAGGGCCACCACGCCGGCTTCGGCGGCGCTTCGCTGGAAAGCGTGCAGCCCATCCTGTCGGCCGCCGACCTGGGGGCCCTGCGCGCGCAAGTGCGCCAGCAGCGCGTCGAGCCCAACATTCTGGAGTACATCGCCAAGCTCGTGGGCCAAACACGCGCCCACAAAGCGCTGTACCTGGGCGCCTCGCCCCGCGCCTCGCTGGCCCTGCTCAATGGCGCCAAAGCCCTGGCCGCCCTGCGCGGCCGCGACTTCGTGACGCCCGAAGACGTGCAGTTTTTGGCCCCCAGCGTGCTGCGCCACCGCATCCTGCTCACCCCCGAGCGCGAAATGGAAGGCGGCACGCCGGATGAGGTAGTGCAGCAGATTGTGCAAAGCATCGAAGTGCCGCGGTGATGGCGTATTCCACCGATTGGTTGCTCGCCCAACTCGCCGCGGGCCACCGCGTCAAGTACCTGTTCTTTTGGGGGCACCAGCCCAGCAAGGACGGCAGCGTTACCAAAGCGTGCCTTAGCCAGTGGTGGCCGGCCGATTTTATGGTCGCCAGCGTTACGTACCGCTCCACCGAGCACTGGATGATGGCCGAAAAGGCCCGGCTATTTGCTGACGACGAGCTGCGGAACCGCATTCTGGCCGTCAAAAGCCCGGCGGAAGCCAAGAAGCTGGGGCGCCAAATCCGTGGTTTTGAGCCCACTTTGTGGGAGGCGCACAAGTACGAAATCGTCAAGGCTGGCAACCTCCACAAATTTGGCCAGCACCCCGACCTGGCCGAATTTTTACTCGCCACCAACAACCGGGTGCTAGTGGAGGCCAGTCCGGTTGACACTATATGGGGCATTGGCCTGGCCGCCGACGCAGCCGACGCTGAGCACCCGGCCCGCTGGCGGGGCCCCAATCTGCTGGGCTTTGCGCTGATGGAAGTTCGGGACCAATTGCAAAACCGATGAGCTTTTTCCTGACGCGCCGCTTCTTTCTGCTCCTTGTGGCCCTCATCACGGGGTTCGCGGTGGCGTTTTTTCTGCCGTGGCTGCTGGGGCCGGTGCGGGTGGTGGGGCTGCTGCTGGGGGCCCTGGTGGGGCTGGATGCGCTGCTGCTGTACGCGCCGGCCAAGGGCCAGGGGGCCCCGGTGTTTGGGCGGCGGGTGCTGGGCGACAAGCTGGCCAACGGCTCGGACAACGACGTGGAGTTGTACCTCGAAAACCGTTACCGCTTTGCTATTCAGACGGAAACGATTGACGAGATTCCGCACCAGTTTCAGCGGCGCGACGTGCTGTTTAGGGCCCCCATCCGACCGGGCGAAACGCAGGTCATTCGCTACCAGCTGCGGCCCACCAAGCGCGGCGAATACGAGTTTGGGGCCCTGAACATCTACGCCGCCTCGCCGCTGGGGCTGGTGCGCCGCCGGTTTCGCTACGACGCGCAGCGGGTGGTGCCGGTGTACCCGTCGTTTTTGCAGATGCGGCAGTACGAGCTGCTGGCCAGCCACAACCGCCTCACGGAAGTGGGCGTGAAGCGCATTCGGCGGGTGGGCCACAGCCAGGAGTTCGAGCAAATACGGCCCTACGCGCCCGGCGACGACCCACGCACCATTAACTGGAAAGCCACGGCCCGCCGCGCCGGCACCGGCGCGGCCGACGCGCTGGTGGTGAACCACTTCCAGGACGAGCGCGCCCAGCCCGTGTACTGCCTCATCGACAAGGGCCGCGTGATGCGCATGCCCTTCGAGGGCCTCAGCCTGCTCGACTACGCCATCAACGCCACGCTGGTGCTCAGCAACATCGCCCTGCTCAAGCACGACAAGGCGGGGCTCATCACGTTTTCCAACAAGCCCGGGGCCGCCCTGCTGGCCGACCGCCGGCCCGGCCACCTACTGAAGATTTTGGAGGTGCTGTACCGTCAGAAAACGCAGTACTTGGAGTCGGATTATGCGCTGCTGTACGCCACGGTGCGGGCCCGCGTGCGGCAGCGCAGCCTGCTGGTGCTGTTCACCAACTTCGAAACCCTGCACGGCATGCAGCGCCAGCTGCCGTACCTGCGCCGCCTCGCCCAGGACCACCTGCTGCTGGTCGTGTTTTTCGAAAATACCGAGCTGCGCGCCTACCTGGGGGCCCCGGCCGAAACAACCGAGGACGTGTACAACCAGACCATCGCCGAAAAATTTGCTCAGGAAAAGCGCCAAATTGTGCTCGAATTGCAGCGCTACGGCATCCAGGCGCTGCTGACGGCCCCGAAGGATTTGAACGTCAACACCATTAACAAGTACCTAGAATTTAAAGCACGCGGACTACTATGAAGCAACCAACGGCCCCACGCCCCGAAAAAACCAGCGCCGCGAACCAAGGCGGCGCCCCGCACATTTTTCGGCCCTGGGCGTTAGTCGTCGTTGTTTTGCTGCTGGCAATTATGGGGGCCCCCAGCGCCCGGGGCCAGGTGCCCGGGGCCCCCTCGCCCCTGCTGCCCCAGCCCACCGAGCTGCACTGGGGCACCGGCCGCCTGCCCCTGAAATCGGCGCTGCACCTGCAAATTGCCGCCCCTGCCGTGCCCGACCCGGCCGTGCGGCCCGCCGCGCTGCGCACTCTGGCCCGCCTGCACCGCGGGGCCCCCGCCCGCCCCGCCAAAACGCCGGGCCCGGTGCTGCAAATCCGCTACGGGCGGGCGGGCCAGCTGGCCCAGCCCGGCGAGGAGCGCTACAGCCTGCGCGTGACGCCCGGCGGCGTGCTCATCGACGCGCCCACCGGCCTGGGGGTGCTGCGGGCCTTGGCCACGCTCGAGCAGCTGCCGCATGCTGGCCCGGCCGGCCGCTACCTGCCCGAGGCCGACGTAGCGGACCAGCCGCGCTTTGCCTGGCGCGGGCTGCTGATTGACCCCGCCCGGCACTTTTTGCCGGTGGCCGTCGTCAAGCGCAACATCGACGGCATGGCGGCCGTGAAGCTGAACGTGCTGCACTGGCATTTGTGTGACGACGAGGGCTTTCGGGTGGAAAGCAAGCTGCTGCCGCGCTTGCAGCAGGTGGCCGGCGCCACCGGCTACTACACCCAGGCGCAGGTGCGCGAGGTGGTGGCCTACGCCGCGGCGCGCGGCATCCGGGTGGTGCCCGAGTTCGACCTGCCGGGCCACACCGGGGCCCTGGTGGCAGCCTACCCGCGGCTGGCGTCCAACGATTCCATCAAGGAAGTGCCCGTGCGCTGGGGCCTGCTCAACATCGCCATCGACCCCACCAAGCCCGGCACCTACCCCTTCCTCGACTCGCTGCTGACGGAGATGAGCGGGCTGTTTCCCGACCCGTACTTCCACATCGGGGGAGATGAAAACGACGGGCGGCAGTGGCGGCACAACCCGCGCATTGTGGCCTTCATGCGCGACAACAAGATGCTGAAAGCCGGCACCACCGACGTGGACAAGCACCAGCTCCAGACCTACTTCAACCGCAAAATGCTGGCCCTGCTCACGGCCCGGGGCAAAACGATGGTGGGCTGGGACGAGATTTTGGGCCCCGACCTGCCCAAAGAGGTCGTCATCCAGAGCTGGCGCGGGGCCAAGGGCCTAAACGAAGCCGTGCGCCTGGGCCACCGCGCCCTGCTCTCCAACGGCTACTACCTCGACCTGAACTACCCCGCCGCCGCTCACTACGCCGCCGACCCGCTGCCCGCCGCCACGCCCTTGAGCGCGGCCCAGCAGCAGCTGGTGCTGGGCGGCGAAGTGGCCATGTGGAGCGAATTCGCCGACTCCGTCATCTACGACTCGCGGGTATGGCCCCGGGCCGCGGCGGTGGCCGAGCGGCTATGGTCGCCCCAGGCCACCACCCAAAACGTGCCCGACCTGTACCGTCGCCTAGCCCTGGTATCGACTCAATTGGAGGCCTTGGGCCTGCAACACCGCCGGGCCCCGGCGCAGCTGCTGCGCCAAATGGCGCCGGCCGGGACCCTGGGGCCCCTCACCACGCTGGCCGACGTACTGGAACCGGTGAAGGACTACAAGCGCCATTTCCAGGGCTTTAAGTACACCACCCAGACGCCCCTGACCCGCCTCGTGGACGCCGCCCCGGCCGAATCGGACGTGGCCCGGCAGTTTGGCGCCACCGTAGACAGCGTGCTGGCCGGCCTGGGGGCCCCCGTGCGCCCGCCCGCCCTGGCCCGGCAGCTGCTGCAGCTGCGGGCCCAGCTGCTGCGCTGGCAAGCCGCCGATGCCACCCTGCGCCCGCTGCTGCTGGCCAGCCCCGCTCTCAGCGAGTACGCTCCGCTCTCGACGCGGCTGGGGGCCCTGGCCGCAGTGCTGCTCGAGCGCCTCACGCAGCTCGAAGCCAACCAACCTGCCCTGCCCGTGTGGCAGATGACGGCCCGCGCCATCCTCGACGAGGCCCAGCTGCCCGCCGGCCAGGCCGAGCTGGCCGTGGTGAAAGCCGCCCGCCGGCTAGCCGGTCTTTAGGGTCGGTTAGGGAATGGTAATGCGTTTAGTTACCTTACCGAGGCACTTTGCTTGACTGGCTTTACAGGCCATTCTTAACGATAAGATTAATTGCCTGAAAACATGCTAAAGTCCGCATTATTTTTAAGCTCGTTCATACTATTTTTATTTATTACTGGCTGCAATAGCAACAAATTACCAGATAATATTATTGTTGAAGGGTTTGTTGAAAACTTGCCAGATGGCAAAATATATTTAACCGATGCTTACGATTGGAAAATAGTTTTCGATTCTACAAAAACGATAAACGGACACTTTAAATTTAATTTGAAGCGCGATACTTCCTTTGTTTCTTTCTTGGCTAGTGTTCGCTATCCTGACAGCACTTTTAAAGCGCATCATCAAATCAGAAATTTATATTACTCAAATGTGTATGAATCTAAAGGCAAACTCACAAACAGTACAAGTGGGTTCTTTCTTAGCCCAGAAGGTGCCGTTATTAGAGGAAGAATAGGTTTGAATTCATTTGGAGAAATACGGGTATCCGCTGGTAAAGACAATGAGCTTTATCAAAGTTTATCAAGCACTGGGTTTGGCTACATGAAGCATATTGACTCAACTAAAAGAGCTAGCAGAATACAATATTTTAAAAGAACAATAAATAAACATCCTGCTTCTTACTTTCTTTTTAAAGAGATTATTTACGATAAAGAGAATTATACCGAGAAGGAATTAGAAGAGCTATTACCTCTTTTTGATGAGGAAATACAAAAATCAAAGCCAGGAAGATATTTAAAAAAATATTTGGCAAATAGAACGGACGTAAATACGCCTTATCCCAATCTCGTTCTTTCAGATAGCAAAAACGAGCAACATAGCATTATAGACCCAAAAGCCAAAATAAATATGCTGGTCTTTTGGGCGAGCTGGTGCGGGCCCTGCCGCCAAGAAATACCTGCATTGAAAAAAGTATATCAAGCATTTCAAAACAAGGGCTTACGCATGGCTAGTATTTCCATAGACGAAGACCATAATGCCTGGCACAAAGCACTCACGAAGGAGAATATGGGCTGGCAGCAATTTATTATTCAGAAAGACCAGATGATAAATACGAAGCAGCAATTTAATGTTAATGCAATCCCATATATTATATTAACTGATAGTTTGGGTAATAAAATTGTGGAAACAACTGGTTCCGGTGAGGATAACATAGCAATTCTCAATGGCGCTATTTATAAACAGCTGTAGCAGTTTCGTAAAATCTTTATTCTGTTTTCGGCCTTATTGCAGCTGCGGGAAATCCCTTTATACTTAGCAGCCACGCAGGGGGCCCTAAACCTGACCCTGGCCCGCCGGGGCCCCTACGCGAGGTTGTACTCGGGGCGCCACTTCTCGATGGTGTGGTTGTAGATGGCCTGGTTGGCCATGTGCACGGTGCAGGCCGCCCGCGCGCCGGTTAACACGTTGGAATCGGGCACTTTGCGCTCGATGATGGCTTGGTGGAAGTCGCGCAGCGAGTACCACGAGCCGTCCTTCAGCGGCTCGGCGCCGGTGGTGATGGCCATGCCGCCGTCCTTGTTCCAAGTGATTTTCGTGGCGCCGGTCACGCCGTCCACGGTGCCGTACTGCTTCCGGGTTTCCTGCTCCGGGTAGTACATGCCCTGGTCCACGAGCAGCGAAATGGTGCCCTTGGTGCCCTTTAGCTTGAAGAGGTAGCCGTCGCGGGCGTTGCCACAGGTGGCGCCAAAGTTGCCCACCATGCCTTCCTGGGCGTAGCGCACCATCACCTGCACGTTGTCGTAGGTTTCGCGGCCGTCCTTGTAGAAGTCAATGCCGCCAGTGCCGAACACCTCGTCGGCGTGCGTTTCGAAGGCCCAGTTGATGAAGTCCATCTGGTGCGAGAGCAGCTCGGCGGCCAGCCCGCCCGAGTACTCGCGGTACATGCGCCAGTTGATTTTGCGCTCCAGGCCCGGCTCCGGCACCGGGCGGCGCCAGCTGCCGTTGCGGTCCCAGCGGCAGTCAATCTGCGTCACCTTGCCCAGGTAGCCCTGCTTGATCATCTCCTTCACCCGGTAGTACAGCGGCGAGTAGCGGTACTGGTGGCCCACTTGCAGCGTTTGGGCAGGCCGCTGCTGGGCCAGCCGCACCAGCTCCAGGGCCTGCGGAATGTCGTAGGTCATTGTTTTTTCGAGGTACACCTGCTTGCCGGCGGCCAGCGCGTCCTTGGCCACCTGGAAGTGCAGGTGGAGCGGCACGGCGATGATGACGGCCTCCACCGCCCGCGCGTCGAGCAGGGCGTGGTAGTCGGCGTAGGTTTTGGCGTGGCCGGCGCTTTTCAGCGCGTTTTGCAGCCGAAACGGCAGCTCGTCGCACACGGCCACTACTTCAAATTGGTCGGGCAAATCCTGCAAAATCTTGAGCAGCCCCGTGCCACGGTCGCCGCAGCCAATGACGCCGAGTTTGATTTTGCGCATTGGCGCGGGGGCCCCCAGCGCGTCGGCCAGGGCCCCGGGCAGCCACAGCCCACCGGTCAGCAGGCCCGTTTGCTTAATAAAGTCACGTCTGGGAAGGTTCGTCATGGGTGCACTATTAGTCGTTGAAAGCCGCGGGTGGCCGTGTCGGCCACGGTGCCGTCGGGCCGTTGGTAAAGCAAGTAGGCCTGGAGGTGCCGGTGGCGCCGCAAAAACGCCAGCGCGTCGGCCAAGCCCATGCCCATCAGGGCGTTGTCGTAGGCGTCGGCGGTCAGCGCGTCGCGCGCCACCACCGTGGCGCTCACCAGCTCGTTGCGGAACGCGTAGCCGGTTTTGGGATCAATGAGGTGGGCGCTCTTCACGGGGCCCCAGCGCTTGAACTTGCGGTAGTTGCCCGACGTGGTGATGCCGCCCGCGCGCAGCTGCACCACTTGCTGCAGGCCCGCCGGGGGCGCGTCGGTGGTGTCGGGCCGCTCCACGCCCACGCGCATCGGCGCGCCGCCGGGCCACTTGCGGCCCCGCACCCTGATTTCGCCGCCCACCTCCACCAGGTAGTTGCGGATGCGGTGGCGCTCGAGCAGCGCGGCCAGCACGTCCACGGTGTAGCCCTGGGCGATGCCGTTCAGGTCGAGGTGCACGCCGGGCACGTCCTTCACCAGCGAGTCGCCGCGCAGGTGCACTTTGTCGGAGCCCACCAGCGGCAGCAGCGCCGCAATGGCCGCCGCCGATGGGGGCCTCGCCACCGGCCGGGGCCCAAAGCCCCAGGCCTGCACCAGCGGCTCCACCGTGGCGTCGAAGCGGCCGCCGGTATCGCGGTACACGGCCAGCGCCTTGCGCACCACTAGCCGCAGGTGGCGGTCGGCCACCACGCCCCGGGCCGCTTGGTTGAAGCGGTTGATGAGCGAGCCGGGCGCGTAGAGCGAGAGCGAGGCGTCAATTTCGGCCAGCTGGCGGGCCACGTCCGCCCCCGCCACGGCGCTGTCGGCCGCGTAGTAGGTCACCGCGTACGTCGTGCCCTGGGCGTAACCACTGAGGTGGTACGCCCGCCGGGGCGCCGGGGCCCCAGCCGCGAGCCCGAGGCCAATGGCCAGCAGAAAACAGTGTAGCACGCGCTTAAAAATTAAGTGGCGGCCGCGCCTGCCGGCCGGCCCGGCAGCACAATCGATTCGGTTAGCTGCCGCAAAATAGGCAACAAAACCCACCTTGGGGCCACTACCACTAGGGCACCGGCGGCGGCGACCCCAGGCCAGGGCCCCGGTACCATTGCCCGGTTTTTTTATACTTTAGCCGGGCCCGGGCCGGCAGAAGCTGGTCATTACCAGCCCAGGCCGGCTAGCCGGTCGGCGGCCCGTGCCTTACTTTAGGGCCCCTACCCTTCCACTTCACCCCCACTTTCTTGAAACGATTCCCAACAATTGCCACCCGCGTGGTAGCCGCTGCGCTAACGTTTGCTTACCCCCACGCGAGCCACGCCCAGGGCCCCGGCCCGTGGCAAAACCTGTTCGACGGCAAAACCCTGACGGGCTGGAAACGCCTGGCCGGCACGGCCGATTACAAAGTGGAAAACGGCGCCATTGTGGGCACCACCGTGATGAACTCCGGCAACACCTTCTTGGTGACGGAGAAGGAATACGGCGACTTCGCCCTGGAGCTGGACCTGATGATTGAGAGCCCGGTGAGCAACTCGGGCGTGCAAACCCGCAGCCACTTCGACACGCCCGAGCACAAGGGCGTGGTGTTCGGGCGGCAGCTGGAAATTGACCCGTCGGAGCGCGCCTGGTCGGGCGGGATTTACGACGAGGCCCGCCGCCAGTGGCTCTACCCGCTCGACTTGCACCCGGCGGCCAAAACGGCCTTCAAGGTGGGGCAGTACAACCACCTGCGGGTGGAGTGCATCGGCAACGAGATGCGCACGTGGGTCAACAACATCCCGGTGGCTTACGTGGTGGACCCCGTGGACCCCAAGGGCTTCATCGGCTTGCAGGTGCACGGCATCACCACCCAGGAGCAAGCGGGCAAGAAGGTCTACTTCAAAAACATCAAGATTCAGACGGCCAACCTAAAGCCCAGCGCGTTCCCGGCCGACATCTACGTGGTCAACTTCGTGCCCAACTACCTGACGGCGTACGAAAAGCAGCACGGCTGGAAGCTGCTCTTCGACGGCAAATCTTCGGCGGGCTGGCGCAGCGCCAAGGGCCCCGCGTTCCCGGCCAAGGGCTGGCAGGTGGACGCGGGCACGATGACCGTGCAGCCCTCGGCCGGCAAAGAGGCGGCCAACGGCGGCGACATCGTGACGAACGACCAGTACAAGGCCTTTGACCTGTCGTTCGAGTTCAAGCTCACGCCGGGCGCCAACAGCGGCGTGAAGTACTTCGTGACGCTGGACGAGAAAACCGAGGGCTCGGCTATCGGCCTGGAGTACCAGGTGCTCGACGACGCGCTGCACCCCGACGCCAAGCTCGGGCGCGACGGCGACCGGACGCTGGCCTCGCTCTACGACCTGAAAACGTCGCTCAAGAACCCGCGCTTCATCCACCCCATCGGCGAGTGGAACGTGGGCCGCGTGGTGGTGCACCCCGACAACCGCGTGGAGCATTACCTCAACGGCTTGAAAGTGCTGGAGTACACCCGCGGCTCGAAGGAATACCTGGACCTGGTGGCCCAGAGCAAGTACCACATCTGGCCCAACTTCGGCATGGCGCCCCAGGGCCGCATTTTGCTTCAAGACCACGGCAACGAGGTGTCGTTCCGGAGCATCAAAATCAAGCAGTTGTAAGCTTTTCCTTTCGCCTTCCCACCCACTTTTCCACATGCTCAACGAACCCAATGCCCGCCGTCTTTTCCTTAAGCAAGCGGCCCTGGTCGGCGCCGGGGCCCTGGTGGCGCCCACGGCCTGGTCGGCCAGCAGCTACAAGCGCATCATCGGGGCCAACGACCGGGTGCGGGTCGGCGTGGTCGGCTTCTCCGACCGCCACCGGGGCTCGCACATGCCCAGCTTTCTCAACCACTACAAGGAGTTGAACTTCGACATCGTGGGCGTGTCCGACATCTGGAGCAAGCGCCGGGCGGAG
Source organism: Hymenobacter nivis (assembly GCF_006439025.1). GTDB lineage: Bacteria > Bacteroidota > Bacteroidia > Cytophagales > Hymenobacteraceae > Hymenobacter > Hymenobacter nivis_A. Next base: position 582,599 of record NZ_RCYZ01000002.1, on the reverse strand, counting down.
GGCGCGGCCCTCTGGAAGGAAAAGCTGGGCCACGACGTGGCCGCCTACCGCAACAACGACGAGCTGTACGCCAGCAAAAGCGTGGACGCGGTGTTCATCGGCACCGCCGACTTTCAGCACGCGCTGCACGCCATCGAGGCCGTGCAGGCCGGCTGCGACGCCTACGTGGAGAAGCCCTTTGCCGAAACCATGGCCGACAACCGGGCCGCCCTCAAGGCCATCAAGGGCGCGAAGCAGATTGTGCAGATCGGCTCGCAGCGCCGGAGCGGCGACAACTACATGGCGGCCGAGCGGTTCATCAAGTCGGGCAAGTTTGGCCCCATCAAAATGGTGGAGCTGACCTGGAACGTGAACCAGCCCGGCCGCTGGCGGCGGCCCGAGCTGGTGGCCCAGCTCCGCGAAGCCGATGTGGACTGGAAGCGCTACCTCATGAACCGCCCCGCCGAAGCCTACGACCCGCGCAAGTACCTAGAATACCGCCTGTTCTGGCCCTACTCGTCGGGCCTGCCGGGCCAGTGGATGAGCCACCAGATTGACACCGTGCACTGGTTTACGGGCCTGCCCCACCCGCGCAGCGTGGTGGCCAACGGCGGGATTTACATGTGGAAGGACGGCCGCCGCAACTGGGACACCCTCACGGCGGTGTTCGACTACGGGCCCCTGGACAACCCGGCCGAGGGCTTCCAGGTCACGTTCGGCTCGCGGATGGACAACGGCGACGAGCACCCGGCGGAAATCTACTACTCCAACGGCGGCGAGCTGAACCTGAACACCAACACCGTGTCGCCCCGCGGGGGCCTCCTCAAGCAGCACGCCGACGCCATGCACATGGCCCCCAACTTGCTGGCCGAGTTCAGCCTGGCCAACACCGCCGCCGTGGTGGCGTCGGCCAACACCGGCGGCGACGTGCTCACCTCCAACCACGTGCGCAACTGGATGGAGTGCGTGCGCAGCCGCCAGCAGCCCCACGCCCCCGTGGAGGCCGGCTACAGCCACTCCATCGCCAACATCATGACCACCGCCGCCGCCCACACGGGCATGAAGGCCACCTTCGACGACAAAACGCAGGAGGTGATGGTGGGCGGCAAAGTGTTCAAGTACTGACCCTGCCCCGCACCCATGAACCGATTCGCACTATCCGGCGCCGGCGTCGTGCTGCTGGCGCTGGGGGCCCTGGCCGAAGCCAGGGCCCAACAGGCCGCGCCGGTGCGCGTCGTTCAGGACGCCAAGGCCCAAAAGGTGGACGTATTCGTGGGCGCCCGGCTGTTTACCAGCTTTTTGTATCCCGACTCGCTGGAGAAGCCTGTGCTCTACCCGCTGCGCGCCGCCAACGGCACGGTCGTCACCCGGGGCTTTCCGCTCGACCCGCAGCCGGGCGACCCCACCGACCACCCGCACCACCTCGGCACGTGGTTCAACTTCGAGAACGTGAACGGGCTCGACTTTTGGAACAACTCTTACGCCATTCCGAAGGAGAAGAAAAGCCGCTACGGCTGGATCAAAACCGACCGGATTCTGGCCACCGCCAGCGGCCCCACCGGCGCGCTGGCTTACCACGCCAACTGGACCAACCAGCAAAACGAGGTGCTGCTGCAGGAAACCACCCGCTTTGAGTTCAGCGGCACCGGCCGGGCGCGCACCATCGACCGGGCCACGACGCTGACCGCGGCCGTGGACGTGGCCTTCGCCGACGCCAAGGACGGGCTACTGGGCCTGCGCCTGGCCCACGCGCTGCAAATGCCGTCGGACAAGGACGAGCAGTACACCGACAGCAAGGGCCTGGTAACCGTAGTGAAGGCCGGCACCGACCGCACGGCCACCGGCACCTACCTCACCAGCGCTGGCAAGCGCGGCAACGACGCCTGGAGCACGCGCGGCGTGTGGTGCAAGGCGTACGGCAAGATGGGCGCCGATTCGGTCAGCGTGGCAATCATCGACCACCCCAAAAACCCGAACTACCCTACCTTCTGGCACGCCCGCGGCTACGGCCTGTTTGCCACCAACCCGCTGGGCGAGAAGATTTTCACCGAAGGCAAAACCGCCAATAACCTGGCCCTCAAAAAGGGCGAGTCCGTCACGTTCCGCTACCGCATCCTCATCGACGAGGGCCCCCAGACGCTGTCAGCCCAGCAGTTGAACGCCGCGGCCGCGGACTTCGCCAAGCGCCCCGTGGCCAGCAAGTAGCCGCTGGGGCCCCACGGGGCGCTGGGGGCCCCCGCCAAGTAGCGCGCAGCCTTGGTGGGGCCCCCGGGCACAAAAAAAACCGGCCTCATGCGAGGCCGGTTTTTTTTGTGCCCGGGGGCCCTGGCCTAGCGGCCGAAGTCGTCCTGCACGCGGATAATGTCGTCCTCGTCGGAGGGCTGGTCGGCGTCGGTGTGCTGCCAGATTTCAGCCACAATGCCCCAGCCGTCGAGGCCGATAAGGCGGTGGCGCTCGCCCTGCTTGAGGGTGATTTGCTCGCCCGGGCCGTAGTGCTGGGGCTCGTTTTGCTCGTCGGTTTCGCTGGTGGCCACGGCGATGGGGCCCTGCACCACGCGCCAGATTTCGGCGCGGCGGTGGTGGTACTGCCACGAAAGGCGCTGCAACGGGGCCACGATCAGGATTTTGGGGCTGAGCTTGCCCGAAATCTTCAGGCCTTCGATGGAGAGGCCGTCGAAGTACTTGTCGGCAAACTGCTGGGCCTGGGTTTCGTCAATCACGAAGAAACCGCCCCAGGGGCGCGTTTCGTCCTGCTTGTCGATGCCGAAGCCTTCGCCGCGCAGGCGCTGGGCCACTTCCTCGAACACGAGGTGCTTTTGGGGGTCGGGGGTGCTCATTCAGAAAGAAAAAAGGTGAGGGAAGACGCAACGAAACGGGCCGCCCGCCCGCGCTACGCGCAGGCCAGCGGCCCGTAAAGATGGCAGAAATTAGAAACTCTTGCCAGCAAGCTGGCCTTAAAGCCGCGCTGTGATTACCAGAAGTAGACGTACAAGCAGGTGATGATCGACAGCACGATGGCCGAGCCAATGGCAAAGCTGCGGTTGGGGCGGAACATGCTCGAGTCGATTTCGAGGCCTTTGGGGCTGGCGAGGCCTTTGCCCTGAATTAGGCTGATCAGCAACATGCCCACGATGCAGAACACGAACACGAAGCCCATGCGGTCGAGGAACGGAATCTCGTAGATGTTGGAGCCTTCGGGCTTCACAGCAAAGCCGAACGGCGCCAAGAACGAGAGGTCCGTCATGCCGGGCAGAAACTTGAGCACAATCGAGAACAGGAAGCCGCCGATGGTGGCAAACAGCGCCGCGCCCGATGTGGCTTTCTTCCAGAAAAAGCCCAGGATGAACATGGCGAAAATACCCGGCGACACGAAGCCGGTGTATTCCTGGATGAACTGGAAGCCGCCCTTCTTATCAATGCCCAGGTGCGGCGCGATGAGGATGCCCAGCAGCATGGCCACCACCACCGTGATTTTGCCCACGGCCACCATCTTCTTCTCCGACGCATTCACGTTCAGCGCCTTCTTGTACACGTCGAGCGTGAAGATGGTCGCAATTGAGTTGGCCTTGCCGGCCAGCGAGGCCACCACGGCCGCCGTGAGGGCGGCAAACGACAAGCCTTTCAAACCGATCGGCAGGATGTTGAGCAGCACCGGGTAGGCGCGGTCAGGGTTCAGGTCGGCGCCCGAGCCAAACTCCGCGGCGCCAAACACGTTTTCCCGGTAGAGCACGAACGCGGCGATGCCGGGCAGCACCACAATCACGGGCATCAGCATTTTGAGGAACGCGGCGAAGAGCAGGCCGCCGCGGGCGGTGGGCAGGTCGGCGCCCAGGGCGCGCTGCGTGATGTACTGGTTGCAGCCCCAGTAGTTGAGGTTCACGATCCAGAGGCCGCCAAGCAGCACCGTCAGGCCGGGCAGGTCGATGTAGTTGGGGTCGTCGCGCTTCACAATCATGTGGAAGTGCTCGTTGGCTTTGCCCATCAGGATGTTAAAGCCGTTGACCACGCCCGTGGTGCCGAAGTGCTCCGACACCAAGTTGAGGGCCAGGTAGGTGGTGGCCAGGCCGCCCAGGATGAGGAAGAACACCTGGATTACGTCGGTGAAGCCGATAACTTTCATGCCGCCCAGCGTGATGATGACGGCGGCCACGGCCAGCGCGTACATGCAAAACGTGAGGTTGAGGCCCGACACGCTGCTCACGGCAATGGCGCCCAGGTACAGGATCGAGGTCAGGTTCACGACCACGTACAGCGCCAGCCAGAAAATGGCCATGATCATGGCCACCGTGCCGTTGTAGCGCTGGTGCAAAAACTGCGGCATCGTGAAGATGCGGTTTTTGAGGTACACCGGGATGAAGAACGTGGCCACGATGATGAGCGTGACGGACGCCATCCACTCGTAGGCCGAGATGGCCAGGCCAATTTTGAAGCCCGAGCCGGCCATGCCCACGAACTGCTCGGCCGAGATGTTGCTGGCAATCAGCGAGGAGCCGATGGCCCACCACGTGAGCGAGCCCTCGGCCAGGAAGTAGTCCTTGGAGTCGCCCTCAAGGGTGCCGTCGTGGCCCGTTTTGCGGTTATAAATCCAGATGCCGTACCCGGCTACTATGAGGAAGTAAACGAAAAAGACGACGTAGTCTAACGTAGCGAGTTGGTGTTGCTGCATATAAAAGTGGGTGGGCGGCCCGCGCGGGCAGTGGAGGTGGGACGAAACGAAAGCCAAAGACGCGCAAGCGTGGCCCAATTTGGCCAACTCGCCCGCCATCTAAAAGGCGAAGGTGCTCATATTTTGTAAGAATCCTCCCACAAACCGGTATTTTTCTCGCATTTTACGCGGCAATCGTTTCCGATAGCTGGGCCGAATTTAGGGGCCCCGGGGGCCCTAAAACAGCACCGCCACCTGCATGCGCCCGGTGTGCACCACGTTGAGGCCGTTGGCTTTGCGGCCGTCGTAGGCCAGCGTCAGGTTCAGGCCGTTGCTCAGGCGCTGCTCCACGTTCAGGTTCCAGGTGAAGTTGGCGCCGCGGCGCAGGGCGTTGAGGATTTCGATGCCCACGGCCGAGGTGGGGTCGCCGTCGAAGGCCACGCGGGTGAAGCGGGTGGCGGCGGTGAGGGTGCGCTTGCTGACCTGGCTGACGCGGGTTTCGAGGCCCAGCTCGTCGAACACGCCGGCCGTGCCGAAGTAGGCGTCGTCGCGCACGTTGCGCCGGCTGGTGCGCAGGTAGGTGGCGGTGAGGCGCAGGGCGGGCGAGGGCTGATAGCTGATTTCGGGCTGCACGGCGTAGTTCAGCAGGCGGAAGTTGCGGCTGGTGGTGGCCGTGGTGAGGTAGTCGCTCTGGGCCTCGCGGATGTCGCGCGTGAGGGTGAGGCGGCCGGTGAAGAACTGGGCCAGTGTGCGGCGCACCAGCAGGCTTTGGGTGGCCAAGTTGCGCAGGTCGAAGCCTTGGGTGAGCAAGGTTTTCTGCTGGGTTTGCTGCACCGTAAACTCGGCTCCGAAGATGGGGTTGGAGCGGTTGAAGTACACCGTGTTGCGCATCAGCTGGTTGAAGGCCAGCAGCTGCTCATCGTCGGGGCCGTAGCCGAAAGGGCTTAGGCGCTGGCCCAGGTTGGGGTTGGCGGTGCGGCGGTCCACGGTCACGCTGCTGAGGGTGGCGAAGCGCGCCGCCACGGCCCGCCAGCCGCCGGCCTCGCGCCAGCCCCGCGGCGCGGCCGTGGTGAGGCGGTAGCTGAGGCGGTTGGTGAAGGCGGTGAGGTAATCGGCCGTGGGCAGGTACACCTTGATGTAGGTGCGGTACTGGGCATCGGCGGTTTGGGCCTCGAAGAACTCGTTCTTCTGCTGGATGCCGTCGTAGGGAGGCGCGTCCTGCCAATAGTGGGTGCCCTGGCCGGCGGGCACGGCCAGGTAGGAGTAGTCGCGGCGCAGCTCGCGGCCGGTGGCCACGCTGTAGCTCAGCTCCGAGCGCACCTGGTTCTGGAACAGACCCACGTTGTAGTCGATTTTGCCCAGCGCCGTGCGGCTCAGGGCGCTGTCGCGCTGGGCCAGGCTGCGGTAGGTGGCCACGATGCGCAGGTCCTGGGTGCGGCCGGGGCGGGCGGCCAGGCTGCCCTGCCAGGTTTGGGCGGCGCTGCGCTCGGCCAGGGCCCGGCGGTCGGCGGTGGGGCCCTGGTCGCGGCGGTAGCTGTAATCGAGCCGGAACTTGGTGCGGGCCGAGTCGCGGCTTTGCAAAAACACGTTGTGCTCGTCGAAGTAGTTCACCGTGCTGGTGCTGTCGCCGCCGGGCAGGGCCACCCGATTTTTGTCGAAACGGTAGGCGTAGCCCGGCACCAGGGCCCCGCCCACGAAGCGGGCCGTGCCCTCGCCCCGCGCCCAGCTCGAGCGGAAGCGCCCGGCCTCGGAGTTCAGCAAAAACAGCGAGCCGCGCAGCTCCAAGCCCCCAAACTTCTGGGCCCCGTCGAGCCAGTGCTGGGTGCCGTTCACCTCGCCCGGCCGGTAGCGGTGGCTGACGCGGTAGCTGAAATTGTTGTTCACGTTTTTCGTTAGCCCCACGCTGAAGTTCAAGATGTTGTCTTCGCGCGGCACGCCGCCCACGGCGTTGCCCTGCACGGTGCTGGCCGTGCTCCAGTTGCGGTCGAACTCGATGTCGCGGTAGCGGTCAATCGGCGCGAAGCGCGGGGCCGTGTACTCGTAGTCGAGGGCTGAGCGCACGCGGTAGTCGCGCAGGCCGGGCAGGTTCAGGCGGCGGTCCTGCACCACGTAGCCCACGTGCACGGCCCCGCCGCGGTCGCTCTCGGGTGAAAAGCGGTTGCGGTCGAGCCGCGAGCTGGCCGCGTCTACAAACACGGTGGCTCCGCGCGCCACCTCGTAGCTGGCCCCGGCGCTCACCAGCTGCTTGAGCTGGGGCGTGGGCAGGCGGCGCACCGGCTGGTAGCGCCCCTGGCGCACGCCGCCCACGGGCGCCACGTACTCGTACACGCGCCCGTTGGCGGCCACAAACCGGGTGCTGGCCACGTAGTCGCCGTTGCCCTGGCCCAGGTCGGTGAAGCGCACGGTGTACACGCCGCGCACGGAATCAATGGGCGACGTGGCCCCCACGTAGGTGAACACGGCTACTGGCGCCAGGGCCCCGGGCGGCAGCACCACGTCGCGGTGGTACTGCACGATGGTGCGGTTGAAGGCTGCGGAGTCGGCGCCGGGCGCGTCCACGGCGGCCACGTTGCCGGCGGCGCGCAGGCGCAGGCGGTCGGCGGGGCCCAGCTCCAGGTTGGCGGCGTTGTCGGGGTTATCGGCTTCCTGGTAGTAGTTGGCGTGCAGGCTCAGCTTGCCGATTTGCTGGTAGTGGCTCAGGGCGTAGAGCGAGCGGGAATAGTTGAGGTCGGAGTATTCGAAGTCAATCTTGATCCGCGAATTGCGGGTGATGAGGTGGCGCGGCGTGAAGGTGACCTCGGCCAGGTTGTAGTCGATGGTGTAGTCGGCGTCGTAGCCCCGCACCTGCAGGCGGCCGTCCAGGTACACGCGCTCCGAGTTGGCCAGCACGATGATGTACTGCTCGCCGTTGGGCCCCGTGAGGCGGTAGGGCCCCTGCACGTTTTCGAGCGGGGCCACGTCGAGGCTGGCAAATTTGCCCTTGGCCACCCCGCCCGCGATGGCCGTGGACGACTGCCAAGCCAGGCCCTTGGCGGTGCGCCCGCTGGCCGTGGCCACGGTGCCCGCCAGCGGCACCTGGCGGTTGGGGTCGGCCAGCTGGGGCTGGCTAATGGTGGCGGGGTTGAGGGTGGGCACCGCGCCGCCCGGGGCCACCGGCAGCTGCCCGGCCTGCCCGTTCAAAAACACCGTGTTGGCCACGCCCTGGGCCGCGGGGCCGCTGGTGAGGCCCGGCAGCGGGGGCCCAAAATTGGCCTCCAGCGCCGCGCCCTGAATGTTTTTGTAGTAGCGCAGGAAGTAGTCGGGCTTATTGCGCAGCACCACGTCGCCGGCCGTCAGGCTGCCCTGCTGGCTGGTGAGGGTGATGTAAATCTTGTCGAACTGCTGGAGCTGCTGGGTGTTGCCCTCGGGCTGAAACGGCACGTTCTGGTCGGAAATGGCCGCCGTGAGGTGGATGCCGTCCGTGAGCTGGCCTTCGAGCTGCAGGTTCAAGGCCGAGTTCACGAACACGTTCTGGGTGTTGCCGAAGCTCACGCCGCGCGCCAAGTTGCCGGTTTTGCTGATGCCCGGTGTGTTGAGGATCTGCTCCTTCACCGAAAAGTCCTCGTACCCAATCGGCGCCCGCCGGAAGTCCAGGCTGTCCATCAGCCGCAGCGGGCGGCGGTAGCGGGCCGCCTCCAGCCGCAGCGGCAGCACCCGGTAGCAGAGCAGCACCGAATCGGGCCGGGGGGCCCCGGCGCTGTCGCGCGGGGCGGGGCGCACCCAGCGGTAGCGGTTGGTGCGCGCGTCGTAGGGCACGGCGCGGCCGTCGGCGGCCGTCACCGAGGCGGGCACAATGGTCAGCGTGTCGGCTAGGGCAAAGTCGGTGGTGTCGCGGCCCGGGGCCAAGCGCAGGTAGCGGCAGCGGCGGCTGCTGGGCGGCGGCACCGCCGTGGCGGCCGGGCGCGGGGCCCCCACAGCTGGCGCGGCGGTGGCCGGGGCCCCCAGGGCTGGGACGCCTAGGACTGGGATTCCCAGTGCCGGGGGCCCCACGGCCGGGGCTCCTAGCCCTGGGGCCCCCAGCGCCGGCGGGGCAGGTACCCCCACCGGGGCCCCGGGCAGGACCGGTTTTTCCTGGGCACAGGCCCCCAGCGCGCTCAGCACGGCCCATACCGCCGCGAGCAGGCCCAGCCAGGGGAAGCGCGTACGGTAGAGTTGGGCCATGCAGTAAAGGTCGGAACGCGGCCGTAACGCGGCGCGGCCCCGTTTCGTGTCATCCGGCGCCGCGGCCTCAGCCCGCCAGCGGCAGCTCGATGAAAAACTGCGTGCCCTCTCCCACCACCGTCTCGAACCAGATGCGGCCCCCGGCGCTCTCGATGCCGCGCTTGGCCACGGCCAGCCCAATGCCCGAGCCGGTTTCCTTGGTGGTGAAGTTGGGCACGAACACCTTGGCCCGCACGTCGTCGGCGATGCCCGTGCCGTTGTCGGCGATGGTAATGAGCACCTTGTGGGGGCCCTCGGCGCGCAGGGCCACGGTTTGGCGGGCCGGGCGTCCGGGTGGCACGGCCTGCTTGGCGTTCAGCAGCAAGTTGTTGAATGTGCGCACCAACAGGCTCTCGTCGGCAAACACGGTGAAGGTGGTACCGTCGGGCGGCAGTTCCAAGCGCAACTCGCCGTCGTCGTCGCCGCTCTGCCGGAACAAGTCGGTGGACTGCCGCAGCACGGCCCCCACGTCGAGGCGCTCGGGGCGCATGGCGGGCAGGTTGGTGAAGGTGCTGAACGAGGTGGCAATGTCGCTTAGCACGTCCACCTGCGTGATGAGTGTCTGGCTGATGCGGCCGATGAGCTCCTCGGCGTTGGGGCGGCGCTCGGCAATGGCTTTCTGCAAAAATTGCAGGCTGAGCTTCATCGGCGTGAGCGGGTTCTTGATTTCGTGGGCCACCTGGCGGGCCATTTCGCGCCAGGCCACTTCTTTTTCCTGGGCGGCCAGCTCGCGGCGGCTGGCTTCGAGCTTGCCGATCATGGCGTTGTACTCGCGCACGAGCAAGCCAATCTCGTCGTCGCTGCTGCGGTACGGAATGGGCTCGTTCTGGCCCGTGAGCGTGGTACGCGTGAGGCGCTCGGTGATGCGCTTGAGCGGGGCCGTGAGCTGGCGCGCCGCCACAAATGCCAACCCCAGAAACAGCAAGAACATGAGCGTCACGATGTTGAGCAGCGTCGTGAACAGCCCCGTGAGCTTGGTGTCGAGGTTCTTAGCCGAGTCGAAAAACGGAATGCCCACGTAGCCCACGATGGGCCCCGCCGCGTCGTCGGGCAGCAGCGCGTCGTCGGCGGGGGCGCGGCGGCGGGCCCCGGCCAGCAGGTAGCCGGCGCTGTCGGCCGCCTCGCCCGCGCTGGCCCGCACCGGCAAGTACAGGGCCGTGAAGGACAGCGAGCCGGCCTGCTCGGTGAGCAGCGCCCGCGGGGCCCCGCGCTCGCGCAGGGTAGCCACGGCCTCGGGGTTCAGCAGGGGCCCCAGCAGCCCGGCCTCGAAGATGAGGGGCTGGCTGCTGGCCAGCAGCTCGCCGCGGGCGTTGTAAAGGTTGACGTCGGTTTCGGTGAGGGCGGCCACGTTGCGGGCCAATTCGGCCAGCACGGGCCGGGCCGTGGAGTCGGCCAGCAAGCGGCGGCGGACGCGCACGCTGTTCAGGGCCAGGCGGCCGCGCCGCTCGTAGGTGCGGATGAGGTCGAGGCGGTAGGAGGCGATGAGCTGGCTGGCCGTGGCGATGCTCACCACCACCAGCGGCACCACAATGCCCATGTTCAGCAGCAGCTGAATTCGCCCGCTGAAGTTGAGCCGGAGCCGGGCCCCGGCGCGCCGGCGCAGCAGCAGCCACGCCCCGCCCACGGCCAGCCAAAACCCAGCCGAGAGCAAAAACTGAAACGAGAAGTTGGCCAGCCCGTCGGCCAGCGAGTAGCGGGTGGTGGTCATCACCACGGCCCGCTGCCGGGCCCCGCGCACGGCCAGGTGCTGGAAGCCGCCGAGCTCCAGGCCGTTGGCATACAGTTCTGGGTCGCGCAGGCGGGTAGCGGGCAGGCGGTTGGCGTAGTCAAACTCGCCCTCGCTATACACGAGCCGGCCGTGGTCGTAGCCGGCGTAGCTGAACTGGCTCACCACGCTGGACTGGAAGAACTTCTGGTCGACGAGCAGCTCGGGCAGCACGCTGTAGGACGAGAGTTTTTTCAGCGTCAGATCGACGCGCACCGCGCCCAGCGCCGGCCCGGCCCGGCCCGGCCCAGGGGCCCCCACCGCGGCCAGCGCCACGTAGTGCCGCGAGCTAAACGAATTATCCGAGCGTAGTAGAAACACGCCGCGCTGGTCGGTGCGGGTGGCGTTGCGCCGGATGGCCCGCCGGACGCTGGCCAGGCTGGGGGCCCCGGCCGGGGCGTCGAGCGGCTGGCCGGCGGCGTCGTAGAGCGTCACCTGGCTCTCGTACTTGTCGAAGTAGTCGCCCAAGTACTGGCGGTCGGCGCGCCGCTCGGCGTCGCTGGCCTGGCCAAACGCCCCGGCTAGCGCCTGCCGCACAAAGGGGTCGGCCGCAATCTTGTGGATGCGCTCTTCGAGCAAAAACTCGCCCTGGAAGTCGTTGTCTACCAACAAGCTGCTGGCCAGACGCTGCTTGTCGGCCAGCAGCTGTTGCTCAAACTGCTGGTGCAGCACCAGGGCCCCGGTGGCGGCGGCCAGGGCCCCCAGCAGCACGCCCAAGGCCCCCAGCTGGTAGCCGCCCAGGGCCCCGGCGCGTAGCCGCGCCAGCCGCACCAGGGCCCCAAAGGTGGCCAGCACGCCCAGCAGCTGCCACTGCACCGAATCGGTGGCCACGCCCACGGCCAGCACCACCGCCGCCGTGCCAGCCGTGGCGGGCAGCAGAAACGATTCGGACACGTGCCGCATGGCCGCATCGGCGAGCTGCGTGAGCAGGAAAAATCCAATCAGGTAAGCCCCCGTCTGCACTACCAGGGCCAGGGCCAGCGCCAGCCGGAAGCCGGTTACGGGCAGGCCCCGCGTCACGTCCAGGCTCAACTGGCTGCTGTTCATCATGTTGGTGTAGGTGCCGTAGAGCAGCTGCAGCAGGACCCAGTACAGCAAAGCCAGCCCGGCCACCACCAGCACCTGCCCCCGCAGGGTGCGCGGGGCGCGCACCCGCGCCACTACCCGGCCCCGCACCCACAGCACGCCCAGGGCCCCCGCCGCCCCGAAGGCCAGCACGGCGTTCAGCAGCAAGTCGCCCAGCGAGGGCGACAGCCGCGAGGCGGCGTACACCCGCGGGTCGAATAGGGGTAACTCGATCAGCGAAAACGGCAGGCCCCAGTACAGCAGGGCCCCGCGCAGCAGCAGCAGCGGCCCGGCCAGCACGGCCAGGGCGGCTCCCACTCGCCCGGCCCGGTAGTAGCGCAGCGCCAGCCACCCCCACCCGGCCGCGTAGCACAGCACGCCCAACAGCAGCAGCGCCAGCGGCACGTACTGCCCCGTGAGCCGGTACGGGGCTTGCTGCCGGATGGAAAACAGGTACCGCCCGCTCTGGTCGCGGAACGCCGGCAGTTGCCGGTTCACGCTGTCGAGCACCACCCGCAGGCGCAGGCCCTGGAATACGTCGGCGCCGCCGCCCTCGCGCAGGTAGCGGTTGCTGATGCCGTAGTGGCGCTCCAGTGGCACGTAGGCCAGCACTTGCCAGGGCCCCACGCGGCGGCGCACCAGCAAAAACTGGCCAAACGTGGTCTCGACCGCCATTTCCGGCTGGGCCCGCACTAGGTCGTCTGGGTCGGGCCGCAGCGCCGCCGACGACCAGTAGCGCAGCTTTCCGTTCCGAAAAACGAACGTGGGGTAATAAGTCTGGCGCAGGAGCCGGGCAAAACTGTAGCTGCTGCGCTGCACCTGCGCGGCCACCGTGTCGGCGTCGCGGCCAGCCACGGTTTCAGCGGCGCGCACCAACTGGTGCAGGCGGCGCAAATCGGTGCGGCGCACCACGCCCGGCAGCTGCCCGTAGCGGCTGGCCAGATAGCCACCCGCAAAGAACACCACCGCCAGCACCAGCAGCGCCGCCGGGCCCGGGCGCAGGGCGGCCAACAATTTTCTCACGGGCAAAGGGCTGGTACGAAATCCATTTTCAACAAAAATGCCGCCAATTGGCGGCATTCTCGCAAAACTGTCTCACTGCGGTGGTCGTCCAAGCCCAGGCTGCTTACGCCTTGGTGGGCTTGGGGTGCGTGCGCCGGTACCAGAAGTAGCCCACGGCCCCCATCAGCAGGTAAGGCACGGTCATCATGTACACGATGCCTTTGTTGAGGCCCGTCACGTCGTAGTCATCACGCTCGGCCTTGGCGGCTTCTACCTGCGCCTTACACATAATGCATTGGGCCCCAGCTACCAGCGGTGCCACGCCCAACAAAAAGGCCAGCGCCAGCGCCGCCACTCCCCGGAAAAATGCTTTCGTTTTCATATAGTTAACCAACAGGTTTTTAAGGAGAAAGTTTCTACTACCTCGGGCCCCAGGGGCCCTAATTAGGTATAGTAGGGAGAAATCATAAAGTACACCACCACGCCCGTCACAGATACGTAAAGCCACACGGGAAACGTCCACCGGGCAATGGCCTTGTGCTTGGTATACTGGCCCGTCAGGGCGAAGTACAGGGTGAAAAGCACCAGGCCCACCGTTACCACGGCCAGGCTAATGTGGGTGAGCAGCAGGAAAAAATACACATAGCGCGCCGCCCCCACGCCGCCAAACTTGGTGCTGTCCACCTGCGAGTGATAGGCCACGTACGAGAGCAGAAACAGGGCCCCCAGCCCAAAGGCGGTGCCCATTGCGGCGCGGTGGGCCAGCACGTTTTTCTGCTTGATGAAGTAAAAACCGGTCAGCAATGCCACCGCCGTCAGGGAGTTCAGCCCCGCGTTCACGGCGGGCAAAAACTTCACCTGGGCCCCCGGAATGCGGAACAGGTTGGGAAACGAGAACAGCACGGCCACCAGCAGCGGCACCACCACGCCCAACGTGCCCAGGATTATTTTGTAGCGTGTGTAGTTGCCGGCGGACAGCACGGGCGGGTGCAGTTGGTCAGTGGGTGTGGGCATATTCGTAAAGTTGCACGTTGATTTCGGTGAGCAGCCGGTCGATTTCCCGGGGCTTGGTCCCGTCGTAAATACCCCGCACCCGGCGGTCCCGGTCCACTAATAACAACGTACCGGGCGGTAGGTTAGAGCCCGCCACGGGCGGCAACTGATGTGGCTGGGCAGCGCGGCCCAACTCCTGCTGCGCTACTTGCTTCAGCACATCGGCCGCCCCCGTGGCAAACATCCACTTGCCGGCGATTGTGCCGTATTGCTCAGCCAATTGGGCCAGCGTGGCGGCCGGCGCGGGCCCCGGCTCCAGCACCACAGACACCAAGCGCACCAGCGGTTCCTGCCGGAATTTTTCCTGCACTTGCAGCAGCTCGCGCGCTACGCGGGCGCTGGTTTCGTCGGGGCCAAATAGCTGCGCCACCCACACGCCCCGGCCGAGGCCCTGGCTGGTCAGTTCGCGCCCATTGGAAGCCAGCAGCTGAAACGGCTGGATTTGGTGGAAAACAGTATCGCGCTGCCACTTACCGCCAACCTGCGTGGAATCCACGCGGTCGGGCAAGTAAGATGGCAGCGCGTAACGGTTGGCGCCGAAGCGGTACAGGAACAAAAAAGCCAGTACCGGCACCAGCAGCAGAAGGCCCAGCAACAGGGTTTGGCGGGGCCGCATTCGCTAGCTGAACATATTGCTCAGCGTTTCGCCGATGAACGAGCCTTCAGTAACTAGGGCCACTAGCAACCATACCAGCAGCACGCTCGGCACCAAGATGGTCCAGATCAAGCCCTTGGTTTCGTGCTTCAAGTGCATGAATTCGCCCACAATGAAGAACGCTTTCAGGATGGTAAGGCCAATCAGGATGCTATTGCGCAGGGTGCGCACGCTCTGGGCTTCCATGGCAAACGTGACGGCAAACTCAACGGCCGTAATTGCGACCAGTACGAAGAAGATTTTCCAAATCCCGGCCGTGTTGGGTTTGGCAATTTCGCCAGTGAAGGCATTGTCGGTAGCAGCGGGAGCAGACATAATTCGCTAGTAAGAGAGGAAGTGAATAGCATTCAGCAACGTGGGCAGCCGGGCGGGTTCAATCGCCTTGGCTGCCCACGCGCTCAATTCACCATTAAACCAGGTAGAAGAAGGTGAAGACAAACACCCACACCAAGTCAACAAAGTGCCAATAGAGGCCAATTTTCTCCACCATTTCATAGTGGCCACGCTTCTCAAACGTGCCGTTGGTGGTGGCGATGAAGCACCACACGAGCAAGCACACGCCCGACAGCACGTGGGTGCCGTGGAAGCCAGTGATGAAGAAGAACAAATCGGCAAAGAGCACCGGGCCGTACTGGTTCATCGACAAATTGGCGCCGTGAAATACCGTACCGTCAGCCATCAGCGTACCCTCTTCGTGGCCGCGGATGAAGTGACCCCACTCCCAAGCCTGGCTGAGCAGGAAGATCGTGCCGAAAAGAATGGTCCAGAGCAGCCACTTCTGTACATCTTTCTTGTCCATGCGGTGGCCGGCCTCTACGGCCAGTACCATCGTCACGGAACTGAAGATGAGGATCATCGTCATCAAAGCCACAAATCCCAAGGGCACGTTGGCGTGGCCCATTCCGGGAAAGGCGTTGAACACATGGTCAGGAATAGGCCACCATTTTGTGCTAAAATGGAACGCCGATGCCTCGCCGGTAAACACTTCGTGTTTATGGCGAATCATGCCGTAGGTCGTCAGGAAGGCCCCAAACGTGAAAGCATCCGACAGCAAGAAAAACCACATCATCAGCTTGCCGTAGCTCGCCTTAAATGGTTCGTTGCCGCCGTCCCAGTTGCCAGTACGGGGAGCGTCGAGGGTGGAGGCCGCAGTGGGCTGCAAGGTGGTGGTTTGGGCCATAGCGGACACAAATAGGGCGTTTTAGTGATTCAAAAGTAAGAACAAATACAGGTACAGCCAAAGGGCCCCCAAGAAGTGCCACAGAATGGAGGCGTTGCCGATAGACAGCAAAGCCCGCGAATGCACCTGATAGTTAAAGGTTCGGCGCAGCACAACTGCTAGGAAAATTAGCCCTGCCAGCAGGTGAAAGGCGTGCATGCCCATGAGCACGTATACGAACGAGCCCGACACGTTGGCGTCGATTCCGCCGAAAAAAGTGCGGCCTGCTACCAAGTCGCCCCAGCACAGCCACTGCCCTACCAAGAACACCAGCCCGAGCCCCAAAGTAATGGCTAAGCCAATCTTAACCCGGCCAATCTCGTCCTTTTTAGCCGAGCTATAGGCCCACTGCAACGCGATGCTGCTCAAGGCAATCACGATGGTGTTGAGCAACATTATAGTGGGTAGGTCGAACTCACGCCAGTTGCCTTCATCGCGCCGTACGATAAAGCCGCTGGTAAGAGAGGCAAAAATCATGGTGCTTGACACCATGAGCAAAATCAGCAGCACGCGCTTTGGGTGCCAGCCCAGGCCGACTTCCTTTTCTGAGAAGGTTTCGATGGGATTCATAATGTTATTTGGCGGATTGCTAAATGCGGCCGACAACTGCGCCGGCAAGAGCAATTTGCCCTCGGGTATACAACAAGAAACTACTGGATTTTGTCCAACACCAACGCAATTTGCACGATGGGTAAATACAGAAAAGAGGCAAACATGATGCGCAGCGCGGCCTTGCGGTCTTGGGTGCGCATGAGCTGAAACGTGAGCAGCAGAAACAATACGCCGCATACCACCGCCACCCCCGCCGAAATGCGACCGGCAATATTAAATTCGAGCGGCAGCAGGCTCAGCGGGATGAGCAGCAGCGTGTAGGTCATTATCTGGAAGGCCGTGCGCAGGTCGCGTTTGCCCGGCGAGGGGAGCATCTTGAAGCCGGCCCGCTTGTAGTCGTCGTCGGCCACCCAGGCAATGGCCCAGAAGTGCGGAAACTGCCACATAAACTGGATGCCGAATAGCACCCATGGCTGGGGCCCCATGGCCGCAAATGTGGCTGCGTGCCCCATGCCTGCTACCCAACCAATGAGCGGCGGCAGCCCACCCGGGATAGCCCCTACGGCCACGCAAACGGGCGAAATTGTCTTTAGCGGCGTGTACACAAAGCCGTACAGCACCAGCGACAGCAGCGACAGCCCAGCCGTGAGGTAATTGAACTGCAACGCCAGCAGCGCTAGGCCTGATACGCCCAGCAAGACGCAAAACACCCACCCCTCGGCTGGCGAGATGATGCCGAGCGGAATTGGCCTCTTCGCCGTGCGGGTCATCAGCTTGTCCAATTCCTTTTCGTGGATTTGGTTGATGATGTTGGCTGAGCCCGTTACCAGCAGTCCGCCCAGCATCACCAGCAGCACGTTCGTCCAGCGGAACTCCGATACCCGTAGCATATAGCCGATGGCGCTGGAAAACGCTACCGTGAGCGAAAGCCGGAATTTGAGCAGTTGAAAATAGGCGCGGGCCTTGACCATCCAGTACAGTGACTACAAAAACCGCTTAGTCCAATAGAAACTAAACGGGGGCCCAAAGTTACGCAACAACCCCGTGGGCTGGCCGGGTGGGCACGCCAATTTCTTGTTTAATGCTTAATCGTCCCGCTGCCAACAGCGTCAGGAATTGCAGCCCGAAGAGCACGGTAGCCAACGTCAGGTGCACCGGTTGCACGGCCGGTGGCAGGGCCCCGTACGCCAGTATAAAGCCGGCCAATACCTCCAGCACCAGCACCGCCACCATGCCTTGCGCCAGCCGCCGCAAATAGGGCCCCAGCGACCACAGCTCATAGGCCAGGTACAGTACTAGTACTGATACCGCCGCCGAAAATGCCCGGTGCACCGTGAAACTACTGCCTAACTGCGCCACCCAATCGGCACGATTGGCATAGTTGGCCGCGGCCGATACCATGTCTACCTGCTCGCGCACCTGGGTTCCCAGCACAATTTGCCCAAACGTTACCAGCAGCCCTAACCATAGCACCGCCCGCAGGCCGCTCGGAGAGGCTTGGGGCCCCACAACCTGCGTTGAAGGCTTATCCTGCATCCGCGCCCGGTCCACGGCATACAGCAGCATGGCCACAATCAGCAAGGCCAGCCCCATGTGCACGGTTACCATCACCGGTAAGAGGTTGGTCGATACCACCAGCGAGCCCAGCCATCCCTGCACTCCCGTCAGCAGCCAGGCCCCAACTGAGAGCCAAAACACCGGCGGGTTACGGCGCCGGTACGACCAGGCAAATCCGGCCGTCAGGAATACGAATACGCCAATTAGGGCCCCCAGCAGTCGGTTCACGTACTCAATCCACGTTTTGACAGGATTGAAATCGGTTTCAATGTACTGGGTAGGGTGGGCGAAAATACTGCCCGCCACTTGGGCAAATCCCAGCCGTTGCAGCGTAAGGGCAAGCTTTTGGTTCTTGGCTACGCGCTGCGCCGTGTATACTTCCTTGTAATTCGATGGCAGCTGGCTGATGTTGGTGGGCGGTATCCAGGTGCCAAAGCACCGCGGCCAGTCCGGGCATCCCATGCCTGAGCCAGTGCTCCGAACTACCCCTCCTACCAGAATCAGTAAATAGATTGCCACTACGGTAAGCAATCCAACGAATCGAAAACGTCGATAAGCAGCGTTTTGCATGGCTATTAAGTTTAAAAGGGGCAATTGCAAAGCTTTTTAAGCAACGCAATACGCCACAAAAAAAGCGGGCCGCCGGTCAGGCGGCCCGCTCGGGACTTTAGTTCATTGCTCCAATTAGTCAGCTAGCTCTTGCTCGTAGGGCAAGTTAGACGACTGCGTCTGAGAGTAAGGAACGTTCTGAGGAATGAAGTCAGTCTCCGACCCAGGCTTGCTGTAGTCGTAAGGCCAACGGTAAACAGCAGGAATTTCGCCCGGCCAGTTGCCGTGGCCCGGCACAAGTGGGGTAGTCCACTCCAGCGTCGTCGAATTCCAAGGATTTTGCGTGGCACGACGGCCACGGAAAATGCTGTAGAAGAAGTTGAAGATGAAGATAAACTGGGCAGCAAAGGCGATAATGGCCGCTACTGAAATGAACTTGTTCATGTCAGCAAACTGCGAGAAAGAGTCAAAACCCGTCCAAGCGTAATAGCGACGCGGGAAGCCTGCGATACCGATGTAGTGCATGGGCAAGAATACCAAGTAAACACCTGCAAACGTCAGCCAGAAGTGGATATAACCAAGCTTCTCGTCCATCATGCGGCCAAACATCTTCGGAAACCAGTGGTAAACGCCAGCAAACAAACCGAAGAATGCCGAAGATCCCATCACCAAGTGGAAGTGAGCAACCACGAAGTAGGTGTTGTGCATCTGGATATCCAGCGTGGCGTTACCAAGGATAATACCCGTTAGACCACCCGAAATAAAGAGCGACACAAACCCGATGCTGAACAACATGGCCGTGGTGAAGCGAATATTACCGCGCCACAGCGTAGCCAGCCAGTTGAACACTTTCACACCGGAAGGCACTGCGATAATCAACGTCAGGAACATGAATACCGAACCTAAGAAGGGATTCATGCCGGTCACGAACATATGGTGAGCCCATACAACGAACGATAGCAGCGATATACCGATCAGCGAGCCAATCATGGCGCGGTAGCCAAAGATTGGCTTACGAGCGTTAGTAGCCAAAATCTCCGAGACCATGCCCATTGCTGGCATAATCACGATGTAAACTTCGGGGTGACCCAAGAACCAGAACAAATGCTGGAACAGAACCGGCGAACCGCCTTGGTTAGGCAACGCTTGGCCAGCAATGTAGATGTCCGAAAGGAAGAATGAAGTG
Source organism: Hymenobacter nivis (assembly GCF_006439025.1). Lineage (GTDB taxonomy): Bacteria > Bacteroidota > Bacteroidia > Cytophagales > Hymenobacteraceae > Hymenobacter > Hymenobacter nivis_A. The sequence goes on along the minus strand of NZ_RCYZ01000002.1, from coordinate 563,133 downwards.
CCAAAAGAACGGTCAAATACCAGCAGCAAAGCTGCCGAGAAAAGCACCGGAAACGAAAGGATACCAAGGATGGCGGTCAGGAAGAAAGCCCAGATGGTGAGCGGCAACTTGCTCATGCTCATACCACGGGTACGAAGGTTGATGACGGTGGTAACATAGTTAACACCACCCAGCAACTGTGACACGATGAAGAACACCATACTAACCAACCACATCGTCATGCCCATACCCGAACCTGGAATTGCCTGGGGCAAGGCCGAAAGCGGCGGATAAATCGTCCAGCCGGAGGCAGCAGGACCAGTCTCCAAGAACAGCGAGAAGAACATGATCAAGCTCGACAGGAAGAAGAACCAGTACGAGAGCATGTTCATGAAACCCGAAGCCATGTCCCGGGCCCCTACCTGCAGAGGAATTAGAAAGTTGGAGAACGTTCCGCTAAGACCAGCAGTGAGCACGAAGAATACCATGATGGTACCGTGCATCGTGACCAGTGCCAAGTAGAACTCTGGGTTCAGCTTGCCGCCTTCTACCCACTTGCCAAGTACTGGAGTAAGCCACTCCATTGTGCCTTCCGGCCAGCCTAGCTGTAAACGGAAAAGGCTGGACAGCGTACCACCAATTATGGCCCAGAATATCCCAGTGATGAGAAATTGCTTGCCAATAACCTTGTGGTCTTGGCTGAACACGTATTTCCATAACCAATGCTGGTCGTGGTGCTCGTGCTCATCGTGGTGAGCATCGCCATGCTCCGTGTGCGAAACAGGGGCAGTGCCTACACCACCAGCCGTCTGAACCCCGGCCGACAAATTCGGCTTGGCTGACATATCTGACATATAGAAAGGCTTTTGATTTGTATTTAGAAGGAAGCGTTAGCCAGAGGGACTGGTGCTACTTCTTTTGGTTCAGCAGGGGCAGTCGGCTTTGCGATGTCCTGGATAGCCTTTTTCTTAAAAGAAGCAACTAGATCAGGGTTTTGCGAAGCAAATGATTTTTGCGAAGCAAACCAGTTCTGGTAGTCATCTGGCTCATCAACAACAATAGTTGCCTTCATTGCATAATGGCTTTTACCGCAGATCTGGTTACAAGCCAATTCGTATTTAAAATTCGGATTGCCCAATTTAGCCCGCATCTCATCGGTCGAGGTAGTTGGGGTAAACCAAAAGCGGGTGGGCATTCCGGGCACTGCATACATCTGCACCCGGAAGTTGGGCATGTATACTGCGTGTAGGACATCGCGTGAGCGAATTTTGAACAATACTGGGTGGCCCTTCGGAACGTGAATTTCGGTTACCGTAAAGTCATCTTGTGATGCTTGGTCATTGAGGTCGATACCAAAGTCGTTAGAAGCATCAATCAGGCGGTAATTAATGACGCCCAACTTCAGGTCGCGGCCAGGGTAACGCACCAACCAGTTAAACTGCTTACCCATCAATTCCACTACCACAGAATCCTTAGGAGCAGGACCCGTAATTCGGGTCCAAGCCTTCCAGCCGGCGAAGATGAGCGCAGCCATTACAATGGCTGGAATAATCGTCCAGATTACCTCGATCTTGTTATTGTGTGAGAAAAAGTAAGCGCGGCGACCTTCCTTGTACTGGTACTTATAAGCATACACGAAAAGTAGTGTCTGGGTAATTGCAAAAGCAACACCAATAACTGCCATCGTCGTCCAAAACATCGTCTCCATGTGATGGCCATGAACCGACGCAATTGGGGGATTCATTTTGCTGTAGTTCTCAACAAAAGAATAGGCAAACCATCCGCCACCACCAACTAGGAACACGAGCATAAGCACAGCGTTTACGCTATTGCTCATGCCGATATCACGGGTGAATGATCCGGAGAAAATGGAGGACAGAATCTGGAGACGGAACAGCAAGCCGAATACGACCAGCAGTAGTACCAGGACCGCTACAATGGTAAGAGCAGACATTATGATTTATTTGGTAACCAGCAGAAATTAACTAATAGGTGCTTCAAGAACAGGTGCAACCGGCTTAAGTTATGTACCGTGACCATTAATATCAGCAAGCAGCTTCCTAGGTAGTATGGTGAACGCTTTCGTCAATAAAAGGGTGATTAACCGTAATCAACGACGCTTCCGAAAGCCGGCGAGTCAATAACAAGAGGAATGCGCCAAGGAATATCGCTGCGACCCCAATCTCTATCAATAACCCGTTTTCACCCTTTAGAGTGCCCGGCATCAACATCAAATAAAAGTCGCTCCAATGACCAGCGAGGATTGCAATACACACAATCTTCAAAATAATCATCTGACGCTTGGCATCGCGGGTCATCAGGCCCAGGAAGGGGAAAACGAAGTTGATAACGATGTTGAAGAAGAACATACCAGTGTACTGCCCGTTGAACCCTCCCAAGCGCTGATTGAAGTAAACAGCTTCCTCAGGCAGGTTTGCATACCAGATCAACATAAACTGGGCGAACCATACGTAGCACCAGAAGATGCTAAAGCCAAACATTAGCTTACCCAAGTCATGGAAGTGGTTAGCGTTCATGAAACGCAGGTAACCGTTTTGCTTCAAGAAGATGGCAGTGAGGGTAATGCCAGCAATGCCAGACACCCACCAAGATGCAAACACATACCACCCAAACATAGTGCTGAACCAATGTACATCAACTGACATAACCCAGTCCCATGCAGACATCGAAGACGTTACAGCGTATAACACTAAGAAAAGGGCCGCAGTTGTCACGCTAGTGTGGAAATACTTGGTGCCGCCATTCAAATCCTCCTCTACCGACAGCTTCCGCAACTTCCAAGAAAAGGCCCACCAGATAACCAGATAAGAAATCATCCGGATTAGGTAAAATGGCACACTCAAGAACGCACCCTTGCCCGCGATAATGGCATCGTAGTTGGGCGAGCCCTTGGTCATAATGCCTTCATGTGTCCAGTGAAATATGTCATGGCGACCTATCAAGAACACTACAAGCATTATGACTGCACCCGGTAGGATCCAAACGCTAAATGCTTCGGCAATACGTTTGACAATAACTGACCACCCAGCATACGCTACATAGTTGATGGCAACGAATACGGTACCAACAGCTGATATGCCTAGAAAGAACAAATTGCTATGCCACAGGCTAACCAGAAGCCGCTTGAGCCAGATAGGGCTGCCCTCTTCGTGAGCTGCTGATCCAACAGCCTCGTGCGCCTCTCCCCAATGGAAGATAGAAGCCAATAATCCTGCAATTAGTAAAGCTACCCCGGCCAGGATTATGATAAAGAATATTTTACGGGCGCCATCCGTAACGACGAGTTGCTCAGCCGTGGCGCTTTCTTGATGCGTCAGAGTTGCCATAGTGCGTGCGAGATGGGATTAGTTAGCGGAGCCGTTCTGGCCTTTAGTATTGCCCTGACCGGGCGTCTCAGAACCAGTGTTAGAACCAGCTTTGCTCGTAGGAGTAGTGCCAGCCGCCGCAGCGGTGACAGTAGTATCACTAGCTGAAGAGGTGGGGCCCTTGGCAATCATTTCGGTAAGTCCATCGGGGCCCTTGCCTAACTCTAGGGCTCTTACGTACATGGCTATTTTCCAACGCTCTTCAGGATTTACCTGTGAACCGTGGGGCATCATGCGGTTGCGGCCCCATTGAATAACGTGGTAGATGTGGCCATCATTCATTTTGGTGTACTGGCCAGCTGCGTAGTTAGGAACACCTTTGAACTTGAGTCCAACAGGGCCCTGGCCATTGCCTTGCTCGCCGTGGCAGTGCTGGCAGTAGCGTGAATAAAGCAGTTTGCCTTCTTCCAGGTTCACCTTGGTATAGGCATAGGGGTTACGCAGCGTACGTTCGGCAATACCCACACTATCCTTAGGGACGTGGGTATAGTAATTCAGCTTGCCACGAGCTACAGTACCAGTAGCAGGAGTGCGCTCATTAATCCCGAAAGCATTAATGGTATTATAACCCGTTTGGCGCAAAGGCTCATACGGGATGGACTCATACATCTCCGGGGCGTATTCTACCCCAGGGTTATCAGCTTGCGGCGTGCAAGATGACGCCAGTCCTCCCAGCGATAACAGCAGCGCCGAAACGCGCAGACTCAGGTTCAGCGGATGCGTCATTATTTCTTGGTCATTTCTTTCTGATTGACTTCCGATGCGCCGTTTTCACGCAATAGTTGAGTCAATTTTGGTAGCGCCGAGTTGTTTTCATCTAACTCGATAGCCATTACAAATTTATCGTCCGTGGAGCGCACGTCCATTACTGGCGTCTTGAAGCGTGGGTAAAGTCCAGTGATGGTGTAAAATGTTATAACCATGCCATGACATGTGAAGAACACAGTCAATTCAAAAGCTACTGGGATAAACGCAGGCAGTGCGATATGTGGCTTACCGCCAATGATCATTGGCCAGTCGAAACCCAGTGTGTAAATCTGGAGCCAGAGTGCGAAAGCAAGTCCACACATGCCGTAAAAGAATGCGGCGATAGGCAAACGCGAACGTTCTATACCCAGCGCATCATCGATGCCGTGTACCGGATAAGGTGAGAACACGTCGTAGATCTTGACCCCTGCGCCGCGCACATTGTCAATGGCGTGCAGGAGCACGTCCTCGTCTTCGAAGACGCCGAGGGCGAAACGCTTAGTCATGCTTGTCGTAGGTTACGGGAGCCGAAGCAGGCACACCAGGAGTTACGGAATGGGTAGTAGCCGGCGCGTGATGGGCGTGGTTACCGCTATAAGTAGGGCCGTTGTCAACGGTGTACTTGAGGATAGTTTTCACCTCGGCCATGTTGATGACGGGGAAAAACTTAGCGAAGAGCAGAAACAGGGTAAAGAACAACCCCAGTGTGCCTACATACACCCCAATGTCTATCATAGTGGGCGAGAACATAGCCCAGCTTGAAGGCAAGTAATCGCGGTGCAGCGAGGTAACAATAATTACGAAGCGCTCAAACCACATCCCGATGTTCACAATAATGGACAGTAGGAACGTCCAACCAATGCTGTAACGCACGCGACGGAACCACACAATCTGCGGCGTAATTACGTTGCATGACATCATGCTCAGGTAAGCCCACCAGTAGGGGCCCGTAGCGCGGTTGATGAAAGCATACTGCTCAAACTCTACCTGTGAGTACCAAGCAATGAAGAATTCCGTGATGTAAGCAACCCCTACGATAGAGCCCGTTACCATCATGATTTTGTTCATGAGGGCAATGTGCTCAAGGGTAATGTAATCTTCAAGCTTAAATACAACGCGGGTGATAAGCATCAGCGTCAACACCATTGCGAAGCCCGAGAAGATGGCACCAGCCACGAAATAGGGAGGGAAAATGGTAGTGTGCCAGCCTGGGACAACCGACGTAGCAAAGTCCATCGATACAATGGTGTGTACTGAGAGTACCAGTGGCGTAGACACACCGGCCAAAATCAGCGATACTGTCTCGTAACGTGACCATGCTTTAGCAGAACCCGTCCAGCCGAAGCTCAGCATAGAATAGCTGAACTTGGCGATGGGGCCCTTAGCGCGGTCGCGAATACTAGCAAAGTCAGGCACCAAACCCGTGTACCAGAATACCAAAGAAACCGTGAAGTAAGTCGAGATGGCGAACACGTCCCAAAGCAGCGGGGAGTTGAAGTTTACCCACAACGAACCCAACGTGTTTTGCAACGGAAACACATAGAAAGCCAGCCAAGGACGGCCCATGTGCAATACCGGGAACATGGCAGCACAGATAACCGCAAAAATCGTCATAGCCTCTGCAGCCCGGTTGATGGACGAGCGCCACTTTTGGCGAAACAACAGTAGCACAGCAGAGATAAGGGTACCGGCGTGACCAATACCTACCCACCACACAAAGTTGGTGATGTCCCATGCCCAACCGACAGTTTTGTTTAGGCCCCACTCGCCAATTCCGTACCATAGGGTACGGTAAACGGAGTAGAAGAATATACCTAAGAAGAATAAGGATACGCTCATAGCGCCAATCCAACGGATGTTGGGCTTGGCCTCTACCTGATAGCAGATATCCTGGGTTACGTCATGTAACGTTTTGCCCCCAGTGATGAGCGGCTCACGAATGGCTGATACGTGTTGCATAATGGGTATTGGGGGCTTAGGTGCGTAGAAACTAAGTACTCCGATGCAATTAAGCTTCTTCCTCCGGCCCGAACATTTCGGATACCGAATTGCGAATCTTTGTTAAGTAGGTCACGTTCGGCTGCACGTTGATAGAATCTAGTGAGTGGAAAGCCCGCTCACCGTCCTCACGACGCAGCAACTGGCTAATGCGGCTGGTAGTGTCGCGCATATCGCCAAACACAATAGCATCAGTGGGACACGACTGTGCACAAGCCGATACTATCTCCCCGTCTTTAGGACGGCGCTTTTGCTTCTTAGCTTCCAGCTTACCCAGTTGGATACGCTGAATGCAGAAAGAGCATTTTTCCATCACCCCTCGGGCCCGCACAGTTACGTCAGGGTTGAGGATCATACGGCCCAGGTCAGTAAACATGTGGCCGTTAACAGTTTCAAATTTCTCGTTAGAGTAGTACGAGAACCAGTTGAATCGACGCACTTTATACGGGCAGTTGTTGGCGCAGTAGCGCGTACCAACGCAACGGTTGTAAGTCATCTGGTTCAAACCTTCTGAGCTATGCGTAGTAGCCAACACCGGGCACACTGTTTCGCAAGGTGCGTGGTTGCACTGCTGGCACATCATCGGCTGGAAAATTACCTGCGGGTTATCCGAAGGGTCTTCCATAGCGCTGTAAGTCGACAACTTACCTTTCGTATCGAACTCACTCTTGTGGTGGTCCGAAGAGTAGTAGCGGTCAATGCGCATCCAGTGCATTTCGCGGCGGTTGATAACCTGCTGTTTGCCAACCACAGCAATGTTGTTTTCCGTCTGGCAACCCAATACGCACGAGCCGCAGCCGATGCACGAATTGAGGTCGATTGCCATGCCCCAGTGGTGGTTGTTGTACTGGTAATCTTGCCACAGCGAAACCTTATTTGGCTTCTCAAGGCCATCAGGCGTGGTAATCTTCTCGTACTCCGTTACCTCTTTAGGGTTCTCCTTATACTTAGCCAGCGTATTCTCTTGCACCACCGAGCGGCGGTCCATGATGGTATGGTGGGTCTGGGTTTGAGCAATGGGCGACGTAGCAGAGGTTTTTTCCAGCGTTACTGCCGTGGCATACATAATGCCGTTAGGAGTAGTAACCAACAAAGGCGCTGCGTTGGCACCCACGTTGTCACCAGCTTTGCCACTCAAAACCCGGCCATAGCCCAAAGCAATGCTGACCGTGCCAGCAGCTTGGCCAGGCTGCACTAGCACGGGCAATTCGATAGGAGCCACATTAGGGGCCGTAACCTTAATTACATCACCTTGCTCCCACTTGTTGGCTACTGCCATCGAACGCGGAACAGCCAAATAGTTGCCCCAAGTAGCTTTAGAAATCGGATCGGGTAGCTCTTGGAGGAAAGGATTATTAGCCCCTGAGCCGCTAGCAGGCAAACCTACTTTTTCGTAGAATGAAACCTCTACTAAATTATTAGCGGGCTTAGGGGCCCCAGTAATACGTACTACGGCATCGCTAGCGCCTAGTGCAGCCGTAGTCATAGCTGGCGCCGCAATCAACCCCGTGCCAGTGGCTACACCATCGTGAACAGCTTTATCCCAAGCGGCATTGAAATTACCGCTGCCCAGCACCTGGCGCCAGTTGTTGCGCAGGAAGCTGTAGTATGTTTCATTGTTGCCGGCCCACCGCAATAGGCTTTCTTGGGCCTGCCGGGTAGCAAAAATTGGGGTAATGGCTGGCTGTGCCAAGCTCAAGAAACCACGCTTCGGCTCGAAGTCATTCCACGATTCCAACCAGTGGTTGTCCGGAGTAGCATAGTCACACAAGCTACCGGTTTCGTCAAGACGGTCGTTGAACGAAATGCTCAGCGGCACTTTGGCGATACCGGATTTTACTTGGGCAGATAGTGGATGGTTGTATACAGGGTTGGCATTGTAGAAAATTACTGCACCTACCGTCCCGGCATTCATCTCTTTCACCAATGCAGCCATGCGGGCATCGTCTCCTTGGCGCACATTACTAGGGGCCGTCAGGTCAACCGTTGTGCCTACGTTGCCCAAGCTCTGGTTCAGCGCGGTTACCAGCGATTGAATGGCTGGGTCGTTAGATCCGGATACTATTAGGCTAGCACCGCGGTTTGCTTTTAGCTCGGCAGCAGCTTTGGCTATTTGCGGAGCTACTCGGGGATTACTAAAAGCGGGCGTGCTTCCCCCTCCCACCACGGCGTTGTACAATGCAACCGCTACAGCGCCCCACTCCGATGGCTTCACAGATTCACGCACATCGGCGTTCGATCCGGTGAGCGACATCGTGGTTTCAAACTGGAAGTGACGCGACATGGAGGGCTTGTCGCTGCTCACCTTACGGTTCTTGACGTACTGCTTGGCAAATTCTACCGGCGAGATCCAAGTACCCAGAAAATCAGCACCGATGCTGACAATTACGTTGGCTCGGCTGAAATCGTAGCCTGGCAACACGCCATTATTAGCCTGAAGCAAGCCACTAGCCGACTGCGCATCGTACATCACGTGCTCAGTGGTACCGTAACGAGCAGCGAAAGCGGCAATGGCCTTCTTGGTGCTTGGGCTAATAATAGTTGGCGAAACGATGGCGATTTTGCCCGTCGTTGCAGCTAGCTTGGACTGAATTTGACGGTCTACTTCGGCTGTTTCCGTGCGCACACCTTTGACGGCAAAATGCTGCAAGCGGCCGCTATCGTACAAGTCAAGTACAGCGGCTTGGGCCCGCGCAGAAAGACCACCACGAGTGATGGGCGACTCCGGATTGCCTTCTAGCTTAATTGGACGACCGTCGCGGTTTTTTACCAGCACGGCGTTGTAATCGGAGCCCGTGAAGTACGTAGAAGCGTAGAAGTTGGAAATAGTAGGATCTACTTCCTCCGGCTTGTTCAAGTAAGGGATGGCCTTGTGCACCGGAGTTTCGCACGAAGCAAGCGCAACGGCACCTACTCCAAAACCCATCAGCTTCAGAAAGTCACGGCGGGGAGCCGAGGTAGCATCCTTGCTCTCATGGCTTTCCTTCACCGGCAGGAACTCGGCAAATGCCGTGCTCATGAACTCCGGAGTGCTTTCTAGTTCCTCAATTCCTTTCCAGTACTTCATTTTCGGGGACTTAGAGACTCCAGGTCTTAGGGGCTTTCAGCCGGCTAAGCCAAGAGGGACTTAATTTTTTAGCGGAATTTTGTAACGGGTAGCTAGCGGCTTTAAAGTCCGAGGCATGAGCATTTCGGATTTTAAAGCATCGGCTAACTGATTAATAGTGGCACTTCGAACACTCGGTACCGCCGTTCGACGATACGGTGAAAGGAGCTGCAGCATTTTTGGTATCGTGCAACTTCACCAAGTTGTCATAGTATGCGTTGCCCTTAGTGTTGAGCGGCGTTTCGCGGTGGCAGTTAATGCACCAGCCCATCGTCAGGGCCGAATACTGGTACACCACTTCCATGTTCTGAATTGGGCCGTGGCAAGTCTGGCACTGGAGGCCGGCTACCTGGGTGTGCTGCGAGTGGTTGAAGTAAGCCAAGTCAGGCAGGTTGTGTATACGAACCCACTGGACAGGCTGCTTACGCTCGATGGCGCGGTAAATTTTCTTGATCTCCGGCGACTCTGTCTTGATCTGTGAGTGGCAGTTCATGCAGATGTTGGCCGAAGGGATGTTAGCCGATTTGCCTTTGTATACTGACGTGTGGCAGTAGGCGCAATTGATCTGATTTTCTCCGGCGTGCAGCTTGTGCGAGAAGGCAATAGGCTGGGTTGGCTGGTAGCCCTGGGTCAAGCCCACAGCCATTACGCTTTGCACGCCCTCGTAGAGCAATACAATGGCAAACACAGCTCCGACGATACCACGCAGCACGGGCGAACGATAGAACTTTCCCCAATCGAAACGCTGCTCCAGAATCTCGGTGTCGCGACCATCGAGGTCTTTACGGCCCCGCAGAACATCTTTCATCAGGTTACCAATGATGATCAGCGTTACCACCATCACGATCAGCACCACAACCAACGCGATGAGCAGGATGTCCACATACTTACCGGCACCAGTATCAGCATCACCAGCTGCGGCGGCACCATCGGTTGCCCCAGCATTTTGCGCCGTTACGCCACCCGTTGCAGCGGCAGCCGGCTGGCCTTCTTGCGCAGTGATGTAGGCAACAATCGAAGTGATTTCCTTATCCGAAAGCCCGAAGCTGGGCATCTGCTGCTTCTGGAACTTGTTGTAGAGGGCTACGGCATATTCGTCGCCACTGGCAACTACTTTGGCCGAGTTCTTGATCCACGGAATGATCCAGGTGATGGGGCGGCGCTTGCTGATGCCAGCCAATGCAGGGCCCACTACCTGCTCATTAATGGCATGGCACTGAGTACAGTTGGCTTTAAACAAGGCATCGCCCGCTTGCACAGCGGCGGCATCAGCCCCACCGGCGGCGGGGGCAGCCGCCGTGGCTGGGGTAGCGCCGGCAGTAGCGCCGGGCGTGACGCCGGCTTTGCTCACGGTGGCAGTGTTTGCACTGGCATCCTGAGCCGTGGCCTGCTGGGCTCCGGCAAACGTGAGCAATAGCGCCAGCAACAGGTGAGGTAACGAACGTAGTCGGTTGCTATTCATACAGAAACAAGCAGAAATAACGAAATGCCAAGGCATTTCAGGGCCACAAAGGTAGGATACGATTCGCGGGCAGCAAAAGCTAGCGGGGGTTTTATAGGCTCAGGAACGGCCTTAAGGGACTATTTGGAATTTGACTAAATAAGCTAAATTGTCTTATTTAGATACAAAATATCTAGTAGTATCTACCGGTTGGCTCGGCTGCTGGGGGCCCTAAAATGGACCCTAGCCTCGGTAGCTGGCCGCGTTTATTGGACAAAGTTGCTTGGCAACTTGTTCAAGGATTTGGGCATATAAATGCGTGCTGTGGGGAAAAGGCGGCAACAGCTTGGCATTCTGTCGCAAAGTCAGTACCTTTGCGCCCCAATCAAATTTTTTTCAACAAATTCACCCCGTCGTAATGGAAGTAAGAAATTACGAGACGGTCTTCATCGTAACCCCCGTTTTGAACGAGGGCCAGGTGCAAGAGACGGTCGAGAAGTTCACCCAGGTGCTTAAGGAAAATAGCGCCGACATTCTGTCCACCGAAGCCTGGGGCCTGCGCAAGCTAGCCTACCCCATCCAGAAGAAAACCACCGGTTATTACTTCTGCTTGGAATTCACGGGTTCGGGCAACATCGTTGATGCATTGGAGCTGGCTTTCCGCCGCGACGAGCGCATCATTCGTTTCCTGACCACGGTGCTTGATAAGCACGCCGTGGACTACAACCGCCGCCGCCGCAACGGCGAGATGAACCAGCAGAAGGCTGCGAAAGAATCCGAAGCCGTAGCCCAATAACTATAAAAAGATATGGCAACGCCCTCGAACAACCGCAACAATGACCGCTCGGCAATGAACAAGCCGGTGGATACGCGTAAGAAATACTGCCGCTTCAAGAAGAACGGTATTAAGTACGTGGATTACAAAGACCCGAACTTCCTGCTGAAATTCGTGAACGAGCAGGGCCGCGTGCTGCCCCGCCGCCTCACGGGCACCAGCCTTAAGTTCCAGCGCAAGGTGACACAGGCCGTAGCAAAGGCTCGCCACTTGGCCCTGATGCCGTACATCGCCGACGCCCTGAAATAAATTATGAGTTATAAGCTATGCGTTGTAAGCCATTGATTCAGTGGCGAATAACTCATAATTCATAATTCAAAACTCATAATTAAAACAAGACATGGAAATTATCCTCAAAGACGACGTTAAGGGCCTCGGCTACAAAAACGACATCGTGACCGTGAAGTCGGGCTACGGCCGCAACTTCCTGTTGCCGCAAGGCCTAGCCATGCTGGCCGACAAGACGAACAAAAAGATTACGGCTGAGAACGTGCGCCAAGCGGCTCACAAAGCCGACAAAGTGAAAGGCGACGCCCAAGCCATTGCCGACCAGATTGGCGGTATGGTGTTGGACATCCCGGCCAAGATTGGCGAGAGCGGCAAAATCTTTGGCCGCGTTACTACACTGCAGCTGGCCGAGGCTTTGAAAGCTAAGGGCATCGACGTGGACCGCAAGCGTCTGTCGTTTGACCAGGAGCCTTCGGCCGCTGGCGACTACACCGCAACTTTGAGCCTGCACAAAGAAGTAAAACACACCGTGAACTTCCGCGTGGTAGCTGAGTAACCTACCTGGGCCTAGCCCTGTTTAAAAAGGCCCTGCCGTGACGGCGGGGCCTTTTGCTTTTTAATGCTGCGGGGCGGCTATTTTTGCCACAATGTTTAGAACTGAACTGATACTTGCGCCCGTGGCGCAACAGCTGCCGCCGTCGGCGCGGGTGCTCACACTGGGCTCTTGCTTTGCCGACAGCATTGGCGCGCGCCTAGCCGCGCACAAAGTCAACGTGGTGGTGAACCCGTTCGGCACCGTGTTCCAGCCCTTGGCGGCAGGCCGGCTGTTGCGGGCGGCGCTGGGCGAAGACGTGGACTGGCAGCAGCATCTAGTAGAAGCCCGGGGCCGCTGGCAGAGCTACGACCTGCACGGCAGCCAAGGGGCCCCCACGCCCGTGGAGCTACTGCACGACATCCAGCAGACGGTGCGCCGCACGGGCGAATTCCTGCGCGGGGCCGATGCGGTGCTGCTGACGCTGGGCACGGCCTGGGCCTACCGCCTGCGCGAAACTGGCGAGCTGGTGAGCAACTGCCACAAGATGCCTGCCGATCTCTTCACCAAAGAACTGCTGACGCCGGACGAAATCATCAACGCTCTGGCGGAGACGCATGCTTATTTGCGGCGCATTAACCCCAAGCTGCGCATTATATTGACGGTGAGCCCGGTGCGCCACCTGCGCGATACGCTGCCGCTGAACGCGGTGAGCAAATCGGTGCTGCGCGTGGCCTGCCACTACCTCAGCGAACTGCTGCCGGAGGTGAGCTACTTCCCGGCCTACGAGCTAGTAAACGATGACCTGCGTGACTACCGGTTTTACGCCGCCGACATGCTGCACCCGTCAGAAGTGGCAGAGGACTACGTGTGGGAAAAGTTTGCCCGCACGTATTTCGACGCTGATTTTGGCCGCTTCCGCAAGGAGTGGGCAGGGCTGCGCCAGGCCTTAGGCCACCGGCCCCTGAACGCGGCTGCGCCCGAGCACCGGCAGTTTTTGGTGGCTACCCGCGAGCGGCTGGAGCGCCTGAGCCGCCAGCGCGTGAACGTGGCCGCCGAGCTGCGCGAAGTAGACGAGCGACTGGCGACGCTGCCCGTACCCACCGAAGTGCTGGCCTTTGAGCCAGCGTTTGATGACGAAGAGCGGGTGGACATCGGCAATACCGAAGCGACGGAAACGTTTACCCAGGCAGCAGTAGCTGCTAGTGCGGATGGGGCCCTGGCAACGAATAGTGAGCGACACGAACGCTTGTCGCCGGAAGAATTCCGGGCGCAGCGGGCGGCGCGTAACAATCGGCCCGAGCGCGGCCGGCGCGAAGACCGCACCGCGGATCTGGGCCCCAAGCAGCCCGCCGCTGAAGCTACCACAACGCCTGCTGCCACACCGGCAATGGCTGATGTGCCCCTAGAGGCCTTCGATGACAGCGCCATTGAGGTTTCTCCCACCGTTGACGGGGGTGAGCAGGACCCAATGAAGAAGAAAAAGCGCCGCTCGCGGGGCGGTGCCAAGCGCACGGCTCGCAAAAACGCAGCGAAGCTGGCTGCTGGGGGCGAGGATGAAGTTCTATCTACTAATGAGCCTGATGAGGCCACCGAGGGGGCCCCAGTGCTGCCGCGCAACCCGCAGCCGGAAGCCCGCAAGTCGAGCGTTATCACCAAATCGGTACCCGTGAAGCGGGGCGGCCGCGGGCGCGACCGTTCGCCGGAAGACGGGGCCCCGGTGGAGGCAGCGGCCAATGAGCAAGCGCCGATGCCGGTAGAAACCACCGCAGCACCACAGGCAGCCAGCGCCGAGCCAGCTACTCAGGTCACTGCACCAGCCAGCGAGCCAACGGCTCCGGCGGATGATCGGACGGGCAACCGGCGCAACCAGGGGGCCAAGACCCGGCCATTGTTTGCCGTACCGGCCCAGGGGGCCCCAGACGCTTCCGAGAATTCGGAGGCGGCCAGCCCTGTGGTGGCCACGAGCCAGCCGGCTCCAGCCAACGCCCCAGCCAAAAAATCGTCGCGCCGCCGGCCTTCGCTCATTACCGAAACGCCGCCCATGACGCCCATCGTGCCGATTCGGACGGCGCCGCAGGTGGGAGTGGCCGCCGGCCGAATGCGCGGCTCCGATGCCACGCTGATAGCCAGCGTGCCCGCCAAGAAGGCCATAGCACCGGAAGCAGCCGTTTCGAAAGTGGCTGTTCCGGAAGAAATTGTTGCTCCAAAAGCGGCCGCTCCGAAAAATGCTGCTTCGAAAAATGCGGCTCCGAGAAAGGCCGCCATTCCAAAAGCTGCTAAGCCGAAAGCTGCTGCAGTGGAAGCTTCGGTGTCGGAAGCTGTGGCAGTAGCAGCCCCACTGGTCACGCCGAGCGCTCCCGAAGCTAAAGCGGCGGCTCCCAAGGCCAAAGCAGCTCCTAAAGCTAAGGCGACGGCTTCCAAGGTAAAAGCAGCGGCTTCCAAAGGCAAAGCAGCAGTTCCTGAAGCCAAGGATACAGCGGCCACTCCTGAGGCCCAGAAGCCAGCGAATCCTGCTAAAGCCAAAGCGCCGGCCGCTACTCCCAAAGCCAAGGCGGTGGCCGCCGGCACTGCCGAGGCCACAGAGCCGAAAGCGACTGCGCCAAAAGCCGCGCCACGCCGCAAAGCCGCTGCCACTGACGCCGCGCCTGCCCCGGCGGCACCCGCCGCTAAGCGACCGGCTAAACCCCGGGCGAAGAAGGCTGCTTCTCCGCCCGATAAAGGCAACAGTTCAGATTCTCCGGCTTAGTCGGCATTTATTCAAACCCGGCCTTGTTAGCCGGGTTTGTTGTTTAACCGCCGCTCCAGTTTTGCCCCGCCCATGCCCGAACACGCCCCCAACCGCCTCGCCCACGAAACCAGCCCCTACCTGCTTCAGCACGCCTACAACCCCGTGGACTGGTACCCGTGGGGCCCCGAGGCGCTGGCCCGCGCCCGCGCCGAGCAAAAGCCCATCCTAGTGAGCATTGGCTACGCGGCCTGCCACTGGTGCCACGTGATGGAGCGCGAATCGTTTGAGCACGAAGCAGTGGCGGCGGTGATGAACACGCACTTTGTGTGCATCAAGGTGGACCGCGAGGAGCGGCCCGACGTGGACCAGGTGTACATGGACGCGCTTCACGCGATGGGCGTGCAGGGCGGCTGGCCGCTGAACGTGTTCCTAACGGCCGACGCTAAGCCGTTCTACGGCGGCACGTACTTCCCCCGGGCCAGCTGGACGCAGCTGCTGGCCAACATCGGCGAGGCCTACGCCGGCGAACACCGCGACGAGTTGGAACAGTCAGCCGCCCGGTTTGTGACCGTCATCGGGGCCAGCGAGCTAGAGAAATACGGCACCACAGCGGGCGGCGGCGTATCGGCCGACGAGTTTAAGCTGCTGCTGTACCACCTGGGACTGAAATTTGACCTTGAGCGCGGCGGCACCAATAGGGCCCCCAAGTTCCCTATGCCCAGCATCTGGCGGTTTTTGCTGCGCGCCCACGCTGCCACGGGCAGCGCGGAGGCCCTCCAGCAAGCCGTGCTCACGCTGCGCGAAATGGCCTGGGGTGGCATTTACGACCAGGCCCACGGCGGCTTCGCCCGCTACTCGGTGGACGGCGAGTGGCTGGCCCCACACTTCGAGAAGATGCTCTACGACAACGGCCAGCTGGTGAGCCTCTACAGCGAAGCCTTCCAACTGACCGGCGAGCCTTTGTTTCGCAGCGTGGTGTACGACACCGTGGAGTTCGTGCGCCTGGAGCTAACGAGCGAGGAAGGCGGCTTTTTCTCATCGCTCGACGCCGACAGCGAGGGCGAGGAGGGCAAATTTTACGTCTTCACCAAAGACGAGTTGGTCGAGATTTTGGGCCCCGAGGAACCGTTGTTTTCTGATTACTACAACTGCACCGCAGCGGGCAACTGGGAGCACGGCCGCAACATTCTGCACCGCCGCGAGTCCGACGCCGACTTTGCCGCCCACCACCACCTCACGCTGGGGGCCCTGGCCGAGCGGGTGGCCGGCTGGAAGCAGAAAATAATGGCCGTGCGCGCCGACCGGGTGCGCCCCGGCCTCGACGATAAGATCCTGACCGGCTGGAACGCCCTGTTGCTGCAAGGCCTCACCGACGCTTACCGGGCGTTTGGCGAGCCCGAATTTCTGGCCATGGCGGAGCGCAACGCAGCTTTCATCGAAAAAAACCTGCGCCGGGGGCCCCAGCTATGGCGCACCTACAAGGCGGGCACGGCGCACATCGACGGCTTTCTGGAGGACTACGCGCTCGTGATTCAGGCCTACATCAGCCTGTACGAAGTGACATTTAACGAGCAGTGGCTGCGCACCGCCGAGACCCTAACGGAGTACGTACGGGCGCAGTTTTTCGACCCGGCCGAGCAGCTGTTCTTTTATACCGACAGCCACGCCGAGCCGCTCATCGCCCGCAAAAAGGAGCTGTTCGACAACGTCATTCCGGGCTCCAACTCGGTGATGGCCCACAACCTGCGCCGCCTGGGCCGCCACCTCGACCGGACCGACTACGTGGACCTGGCTGCTGCCATGCTGGCCCAGGTGCGCGAGCTGGTAGTGAAGGAGCCCCAGCACTTGGCCAACTGGGCGTCGCTGTACGCCGCGCTGCTGCACCCGGGGCCCGAAATCGCCATTGTGGGCCACCAAACCGACGCCTTCCGCGCCGAGCTGAACCAGCAGTTTCTGTTCGATACCGTGCTGGCCGGGGGCCCTAAAATGGGCCCGCTGCCGCTGCTCCAGCACCGCCCGGCCCGGCCCGGCCACACCGATATTTATGTGTGCCGCAACTACACCTGCCAGGCCCCCGTGCAAACCGTGGCCGATGCCCGGGCGGCGTTATCTTTAGAATAATGTCGGTAATTAAGCCGTCAGGCCCATCTGGCGTCTGCTTGCCGAAGCACCTCTCCTGCCCTACCCCACCGCTGTTTTGACCCTCGCTTTAGACTTTGTTGCGCCGACCCCGGCCAGTGCGCCCGACCGGGTGACGCTGTTTGTGGACGTGATTTTGCCCCTGCCGCTGCCCCGGCTCTACACCTACCGCGTGCCGTTCGAGCTGAACGACAACGTGGTGATTGGGGGCCGCGTCATCGTGCAGTTCGGGGCCAAGAAGACGCTGAGCTGCATTGTGGCCGCCGTGCACGAAACGCCGCCGACTAACTACCAAGCCAAATACATCCTCGAATTCATCGACGACGCGCCCGTTGTTACGCAGCCCCAGCTCAAGCTATTCCGCTGGATGGCAGACTATTACCTCTGCACGCTGGGCGAAGTGATTAACGCGGCACTGCCAGCGGCGCTCAAGCTCAGCTCGGAGTCGCGCATCCAGTTGCACCCAAGCTTTTCGCGTGAGGAGAACGAGTACCCGCTCACACCCCAGGAGGAGCTCATCATCGATGCGCTGGGCGCGGTGAGCGACGGCAAGGCCCTGACGTTCACCGAAGTGGGCGACCTATTGGGCATTGCTTCGTTCCACAAAGTCATCAAGTCCTTGATGCACAAGGACGTTATTTTCCTCTTTGAGCACACCGCTGACAAGTACGCGCCCAAGGTGTTGAAAAAGGTACGCCTGGCCCACCGCTACGTGACCGCGGGGGCCCTGGAAGAGCTGTTCAACGTGCTGGGCAGCAAGCCCAAGCAGCTCGATGCGCTGCTGCACTACTTGCAGCGCGTGCCGGTGGTACAGAACGAGCACGCCAACCACGCGGGCCTCGAAAAAGCAGCCCTCACGAGCAGCCCGCGCCTGTCGGCCTCGGCCGTGAACACGCTGATTAAGAACGGTGTGCTGGAGCAATTCGACCAGATCGTGTCGCGCTTCCCCATGGACGACGGCGCCACCACCCAGCCCAATTTCGACCTCACTGCGGCCCAGCTTACGGCCCGCGACGAAATTATGCAGCACTTTGGGGCCCGCGACATCACTTTGCTGCACGGCGTGACGGGCGCGGGCAAGACCGAGATTTACATCGACCTGATTCAGCAGGCGCTGGCCGGCGGCGGGCAGGTGCTGTACCTGCTGCCCGAAATTGCCCTCACGGCCCAGATTGTAACCCGCCTCATGCGCGTGTTTGGGTCCCGGCTGGGCGTGTACCACTCCAAATTCTCGGATAATGAGCGGGTGGAGGTGTGGAACGGCGTGCTCGGCGGACGCTTCCAGGTGGTGGTGGGCGTGCGCTCGGCGGTGTTCCTGCCGTTCGACAACCTCTCGCTCATCATCGTGGATGAAGAGCACGAGTCCAGCTACAAGCAATACGACCCCGCCCCGCGCTACAACGCCCGCGAAGTGGCCCTGATGATGGGCAGTTTCCAGGGCGCCAAGGTGCTGCTGGGCTCGGCCACGCCGGCCGTCGAAACCTATTACCAGGCCCGCCAGGGCCGCTACGGGCTGGTTACGCTAAGCAAGCGCTTTGGCGAGGCCGGCATGCCCGACGTGGAACTGGTGGATACCCGCAAGGCCCGCGAGCAGAAGTCGATGCACAACCACTTCACGGCCGAGCTGCTGGGCGAAATCGAGCGCAAGCTGGGGGCCCAGGAGCAGGTCATCCTGTTCCAGAACCGGCGCGGCTACTCGCCCGTGGTGGCCTGCGACGACTGCGGCTGGATTCCGAAGTGCGCGAACTGCGCCGTGAGCCTGAGCTACCACAAGCACAGCCACGAGCTGCGCTGCCACTACTGCGGCTACCACGAAAGCATGGTGGTGAAGTGCCCCGCCTGCGGCTCGCGGGCGGTGAAGACGGTGGGCTTCGGCACCGAAAAGATTGAGGACGACCTCAAAATCATGCTACCCCAGGCCAACGTGCAGCGCATGGACCTGGACACGACCCGCGCCAAGAACTCGTACCAGCAAATCATTTCCGACTTCGAGAAGCAGAACACCAACGTGCTGGTGGGCACCCAGATGGTGACCAAGGGCCTCGACTTTGCCAACGTGAGCTTGGTGGGCATCATCAACGCCGACAGCATCATCCACTATCCCGACTTCCGGGCCCACGAGCGGGCCTACCAGATGTTTGTGCAGGTGAGCGGCCGGGCCGGGCGCAAAGGCAAAAAAGGCAAGGTACTGATTCAGACCGCCGACCCCACGCAGGTCATCTTCGACAAGGTGATGCGCAACGATTACGAGGAGTTTTACAACTACGAAATCACCCAGCGCCACGAGCACGGCTACCCGCCCTTCACCCGCATCATCAAGATGACGGTGAAGCACGTGGAGCAGGGCGTGGGCGAAAAAGCGGCCATTCTGCTGGCCCAAGAGCTGGTGGAGCGCCTGGGCGCGGGCGCCGTACTGGGCCCTGAAGCCCCCTACATCTTCCGCATTCGCAACTTCTTTTTGCAGGAAATCACCATTAAGCTCGAGCGCGCCCACACCGTGCTGCGCCACGCCAAGCAGCAAATCGGCGAAGCCATGGATGTAGTGCGCGACCAAAAGGAGTTCAAGCAAGCCCGCCTGGTGGCCGACGTGGACCCCATGTAGGGCCCCCGGCACCGCACAAAAAAGGGGCCCTGGCTGCATAGCCAGGGCCCCTTTTTTATTGGTTTTGGTTGGGCTAGATGTTATCCAGCAGCCACAGCACCAGGAAGATCAGGCCGATGATGGCCGCCACGATGGCGATGACGCCGAAGATGGTGCCCACGCCGCCGCTGATGCCGCTGAACAACGAGGCGATGACCGCGATGAGCAGGGCGATGATGCCCGTGCGCAGGTTGCCGTCGAGGCGGGCCGTGTTGGCCGTAGCCTGCTTGCCCTGCACCTTGGCCATCATTTTGTCCATGCTTTTGTTCACGTTCTTCATCATCTTTTTGGCCACAAAGCGCTGCACCAAGGTGGGCTTGGGGGCCGCTACGGTAGCGGCAGCAGTAGCAGGGGCGGCGGCGGGCGCAGCCAGGGCGCGGGGAGCCGCGGCGGGCGCCACAGCAACCACGGACGCAGCAGCTACCGGAGCAGCGGCCACGGGTGCGGCAGCTACCGGGGCGGCCACGGCAGCAGTGGGCTGCTCGGCAACGGCGGCAGCGGGGGCCGGCGCGGCAGCTACGCGGCGGTGCGCGGCCTCGCCGTAGTAGGTCGATGTTTTGGGGAGCATGGCGTACTCGGCGCGGTTGCAGCTGCCCAGGGCGAGGGCGCAGCCGGCCACGGCCAGCAAGCGAGCGAAGGGAGAAGAGAGTTTTTTCATGAGGTATTTGGTTAGGATAAAATGAAAGTTGGCTTACGGCGTTCAGAAGTAAAAGTAGGCGCTATTGATTTTTTTACGCTTTTCTTTCGGCCCAAGGGCCCCGGGCAACGGCCCAGGCGGGTACCCCAGCGGGTCCATTTAACCTCGGCCGTAGGCCAGCGCGCTGAACGAGACGGCCCTGTTTACTGTTTAGTCCGGCGCGAATAGCAGCTCCTCCTTATGCGTAAATATTCAGTGATTTGGTTGGCCGGCCCGGCCGTAGGGGCCCTGTTGGCAGCTTGTGCTCAGATGCCTACCGAAACCGCCACCACCGGGCGCATGGGGGCCCTGGCCGCATCGGCTACCGCTGCGCCGGCCCTGCCCGATACCAGCGGCTACGAACTGGCCCCGCCCCGCGACCCCAACGGCATCGGCAAGTATTACCTGGGCCGCCAGATTGCCCACGTGATGGGCCACGAGGGCGCCGACTGGCTGGAGCGCCGCGGCCGCAGCCAGGAGGAAGGCACCGACCAACTGCTCAAGGAACTCAAACTCAAGCCCACCGACGTGGTGGCCGACATTGGGGCGGGCACCGGCTACTTCTCGTTTCGGATGGCCCGGCTGGTGCCCCGGGGCCAGGTGCTGGCCGTTGATATTCAGCCTGAAATGATTGCCGAGCTGACCGCCAACAAGGCCCGCAACCACCTGACCAACGTGCGCCCCGTGCTGGGCACGGCCAGCAACCCCAACCTGCCCGCCAGCGCCGTGGACCTGGTGCTGATCGTGGACGCCTACCACGAGTTCGACTACCCGCGCGAGATGGGCCGCGCCATTCGGCAGGCCCTGCGCCCCGGCACCGGCCGCCTGGCCCTGGTCGAGTACCGCGCCGAAGACCCCGACGTGCCCATCAAGCGCATCCACAAGATGGACGTGGCCCAGGCCCGCAAGGAGATGGCCGCCATCGGCCTGGAGTTTGCCGGCACCATCGAAACCCTGCCCCAGCAGCACCTGCTGCTGTTCCGCCGGCCCTGATTCAATCAAAGAATAAGGCTTAAAAAATAAAAGGGCGCGGGTAACGGCGGGTTCCTTTTTAGTTTTTAAGCCTCATTCTTTGATTGAAAACCTGACCTTTGGGGCCATGAACCAGCTTCCAGCCCCGCCGACGGACCCGCGCCAGCTCGCCATCCTAGATTTTGTGTACGACTTGCCGCCCGGGCGCATTGCCCCCGAGCCCCTGCCCGACCGCGCCGCCAGCCGCCTGCTGGTGAGCCGCGGCGGCGTTATTCAGGACCGCACCTTCCGCGACTTGCCCACCGAGCTGCCCGCCGGGGCCCTGCTGGTGTTTAACGACACCAAGGTGGTGCGGGCCCGGCTGCTGGCCCACCGGCTCACGGGCGGGGCCGTCGAGCTGTTCTGCCTCGAGCCCGTGGCCCCGCACCGGGCCCTGGAGCCCGCCCTGGCCCAGGCCGAGGCCTGCACCTGGCGCTGCCTGGTGGGCAACGGCCGCCGCTGGAAAGAGGGCCCCGTAGCCGTCGAGTTCACGGCTCCCGGCGGCCAGCCCGCCACCCTGTGGGCCACCCGCCAGGCCCGCGAAGCCGGCGGCACGGCCCTCGTCGATTTCCACTGGGCCCCCGGGGCCCTCACCTTCGCCGAGGTGCTGCAAGCCGCCGGCCACCTGCCCCTGCCGCCCTACCTGGGCCGCCCCAACACCGCCGCCGACGCCGTGCGCTACCAAACCGTGTACGCCGCCCACGAGGGCGCCGTGGCCGCCCCCACCGCCGGCCTGCACTTCACACCCGAGCTGCTGGCCGAGCTGCGTACCCAAGGTTTTGAAACGGCGCACGTCACGCTGCACGTGGGCGCCGGCACCTTCCAGCCCGTGAAGGCCGCCCGCATGGCCGAGCACCCCATGCACACCGAGCCCCTGCTGGTAACGGCCGCCCTGCTGCGCCAGTTGCTGGCCCACCGGCCGCGGCCGGTCATCGCCGTGGGCACCACCAGCCTGCGCACCCTCGAAAGCCTGTACTGGCTGGGCGCGGCCCTGGCCGCGGGGGCCCCCGCGGGCCCCGCGCTGGCCGTGGGGCAGTGGCAGCCTTATGAAGAAGCCCCCGACGTTTCGGCTGAGGAGGCGCTGGGGGCCCTGCTGCGCCACCTGGAGGCCACCGGCACCGACACGCTGGAGGCCAGCACCCGGCTGCTCATCGGGCCCGGCTACCGCTTCCGGCTGGTGCAGGGGCTCGTCACCAATTTCCACCAGCCCGAAAGCACCTTGCTGCTGCTGGTGGCCGCCCTGCTGGGACCCGGCTGGCGCGCCGTGTACGACCACGCCCTGGCCCACGATTACCGGTTTTTGAGCTACGGCGATAGCTCGCTGCTGCTGCCGGAACAGGAATGAAATTTTAGGCTGATTTTATTGCTCTGGCACGCTCCTTGCCAATAACCTTTGCCTAGCGGGATCGTACAAAGCCGCATCACAATTATTTACTCCCAACCATGAAAAAAGCACTTCTGTTGCTCGCCAGCTTCGCCTTCACCACCGCTGCTTTCGCCCAAACCACGCCTACCACCGAAGTGAAAGTGCGCGACAACGGCACGAAGAAAGTAGTGACCACGACCGGTAAAACCAACGTGGGCCAAGCCCTCGAAAACACGACGGATGCCGCCGGCAACCTCGTTAAGAAAGGCGCCAACGCCGTGGAGCACGGTGCCAAAAAGGCCGCCCGCAAAACGAAAAGCGCTAGCCTGAAAGCCAGCCGCAAAGCCAAAAAGAGCAGCGCTAAACTGGAAGATAAGACCGAGTAGGTCTGCTTCTTAGCTCGCAAAAAAAGCCCCGGAGTAATCCGGGGCTTTTTTTTGTGGGCTGGCCGTGGGGGCCCTACGCGTCCGGCGCGGGCTTCTCCCGCAATTGGTACAGGACACTTTCCGCTACGCCGCGGCCGAACAGGCTAACGCCGGCGTTCAGCACAACCAGGGCGGCGGTGCCGACGGCCACCCAGTGCTTGGTGGGCGTCCGGCGGTCCTTCAAGCTGCCGGCCCAGTGCACCATGCTGGCGCCGGCGCCAATGACGAGCAGCCCAGCGGGCGCAAATAGTAACCATTTCTTCTTGTGCGTCATGGGGGCAAGGTTAGGGGTCGAGGGAAGAAAGCCGGGGCCCGTTCGCCTCGTAACTTTCGGCGCGAAGGTAGCCTGCCGGCCTTCGTTTGCCCACGGCTCAGCTGTGTTTCCCGCCCCCATGTCGCCCTACGAACAACTCCTGCACCTCGCCTTCGCCGCCCCGGCCGAGGCCGCCCAGTACCTCACCCCCACCGCCCGCGGGGCCCACGACCAGTTCCGGGCCGCCGCACCGCCCGATCAATCGTTCCGGTTCGAGCAGCTGCGCCTGGGCATTGCCATGAGCTTGCTGAAGCTGCTGGCCGACCTCGGCGACCACGAGGAGAGCCGCCGCGCCCTGGCCGTGCTGCACCGGGCTCTGGAGCAGAGCCGCTCGCCCGCGGACATTGACCGCATCATCGGCCGCGAAGCCCAGCTGTTCGACCAGCTCTACGACAACCTCTACGTGAACGAGCAAGGCGAGGAATTGCTCAACCTCTTCGGCCGCACCCTCGACGCCGACACGCCCCACCTGCTGGCCGAAATTGCCCGCGAGGGTATGGACCTGGCCCGCAACCTGGACTTTGAATCCGACGCGGACGACGAATGAATTGCGGGGGTTAATTGTTGAAAATTAACGGCTTCCGGCCCGGGCGCTTTCGCGTGCCCGCGCGCCGGTGGGGCCCCAAATTTCTCTTTCCCGTCCCATGTTTTTGGTTATTGTTGGTTTCTTTATTTTGGTGGTGGGCCTGAACGCCAGCCGCTTTTCGGAGCGCGTGGAGCGGCTGCGCGGGGGCCTTATTTTCCTGGGCGGCGCGCTGCTCGTGCTCGGGGCCGGCTTCAGCACGCTGGTGCAGGTGGGCGTGGGCCAGGTGGGCGTCCAAACGCTGTTTGGGCAGGTGCAGCCGCGCGTGCTCCAGCCCGGCCTGAGCCTGGTGAACCCGCTCGTGGACGTGACGCGCTTCGACACCCGCACCCAGAACTACACCATGTCGGCGGTGCGCACCGAGGGCCAGCAGGCCGGCGACGACGCCATCCGGGTGCTCTCGGCCGACGGCCTGGAGGTGGTCATCGACCTCACCGTGCTCTACCACGTAGTGCCCGCCCAGGCCCCTAAAATCCTGGCCACCATCGGCGAAGACTACCAGGACAAGGTTGTGCGCGCCCTGGCCCGCACCCGCATCCGCGACAACGCCGTGTACTACGACGCGGTGGCCCTGTACTCGACGCGCCGCGACGAGTTCCAGACCCGCATCCTGAACGCAATTGAGAAGGATTTCCGCAGCAACGGCCTCCAGCTCGACCAGCTCCTCATCCGCAACATCCAGCTCCCGCAGTCGGTGAAGGCCAGCATCGAGAGCAAGATTTCGGCCGAGCAGGACGCCCAGAAGATGCAGTTTGTGCTGCAAAAGGAGAAGCAGGAAGCCGAGCGCAAGCGCGTAGAAGCCCAGGGCATTGCCGACTACCAGCGCATCGTGAACACCGAGCTGAGCGACAAGCTGTTGCAGTACGAGAACATCAAGGCCAACCAGGCCATCGCCACCTCCCCCAACGCCAAGGTCATCATCATGGGCGGCGGCCGGGGGGCCCAGCCCCAGCTGCTCATCGGCGAGAAGTAAACTTCGCCGGCTACCAAACGCAAAACAGGGCCCCCAACCGCGGTTGGGGGCCCTGTTTTGCGTTTGGCGCTGCGCCGGTTAGTACCCGGGGTTCTGCACCAGGTTGGGGTTCGCGTTGATTTCGGCCAGCGGGATGGGCAGCACCAGGCGCGGCGAGTTCCAGGCAATGGGGGCCTTGGTAACGGGGTCGGTGGTGGACTCCTGGTTGCGCTTGAGGTCGCCGAGGCGGAAGCCCTCGAAGGCCAGTTCCAGCTTGCGCTCCTTGAGGATGATGGGCAGCGTGACGGTGGCCAGCGCCGGCAGGCCCACGCGGGCCCGCACCCGGTTCACGTCGCTCAGCGGCGAGGCCCCCACCGCGGTGCCGGCGCGGAAGTTGCCCTCGGCGCGGGTCAGGTACATTTCGGCCAGGCGGATGAGCTTGATGTTGCCGTACAGCGCGTCGTACTTGTTGGAATAGGTCTGGTTGGTGGTTGCCGTGAACAGGCCGGCGCGGTCGTCGCCGGCCTCAAACTGGTTGAGCAGCTGGTCGTTCACACTTATGTCGCCCCGCTGGTTTTCCGAATAGAACACGTTCAGCTGGTTGGTGCCGCTCTGGGCCGAATTTTGGACGGCGAAGATGTCTTCTGCCGTGTTGGCCAGCAAGGCGGTGCCCTGGTAAAACTCGGTGTCGTAGTCAGGGTTGAGCGAATAGGGCCCCGCGGCGGCGCGGTTGGCGGCGGCCGCCGCCTCCGAGTAGCGGCCCTGCTGCAAGTACACCCGCGAGAGGATGGCCGCCGCGGCGTACTTATTGGCGAAGATGCCGTTGCTGGCGGGCAGCTGCGCTTCGGCCGTCGTCAGATCGGTAATGACTTGGGCATACACCTCGGCCACCGTGTTGCGGGCCAGCAGGTTGGCCTCCGTTACGGTGCCGGTGGGCGTGGTCACCAGGGGCACGCCGGGGTTGGCGCTGGGCGTGCCGTCGTTCCAGGCGCGGGCGTACTGGCGCACCAGGTCGAAGTACGTCAGTGCCCGCAGGAACCGAGCCTCGCCCTCCGTCCGGGCCTTGCTGGTGGCGGCCGTCACCTTGTCCAGGTTGGCCAGCACGTTGTTGGTGCGGTTGATGGTGATGTAGCCGCGGCCCCAGGTATTTTGCGCGTTGGCGTTGTCGCGGCGAATGCTTTTGCGCTGAAACTGGAACGGGCCGATGTACGTCCCCACGAAGGTGAAATCGCCGTCATCAGCCAGCAGGTCCGAATCGAACTGCAAGTACCCGCCGTACGCATCGACGGACTGCAGGCTGGTGTAGCTGCCCACCAGGGCGGCCTGCACGTCGTCGGAAGTGCTCAGGGCATTGCCGGCGTCGATGGAATCGACGGGCACCACGTTGAGCTTATTGTTGCAGCTCGGCAGCGTGCCCGCCGCGAGGCAGGCGGCCAGCAGCCCAAATACTATTTTTTTCATAAGAGTAGCGCGTTGAGAAGAAGTAGGGCCCCGGCGGCTTAGAAGCCCAGGTTGACGCCCACCGTGAAGGTGCGCGCCTGCGGCGCGGTGTAGAAGTCCGTGCCCTGGTTGATGTTGTTCTGGCTCGTGCTGCCCGTGCCGGTCAGGTAGTCGGTGCTCACTTCGGGGTCCCAGCCTTTGTACTTGGTGAAGGTCAGCAAGTTGAGGCCCTGCACGAAGATGCGGGCCGATTGCAGGTAGCCGCGCTTGGCCACGCTGCTGGGCAGGTTGTAGCCCAGCAGCACGGTGCGCAGGCGGCCGTAGTCGCCGTTGCGCACAAAGCGCGACGAGGCGCCCGTGCCGTTGCCGTCGGCAAAGTAGGCCTTGGGCACGTTGGTGATGTCGCCCGGCTTCTGCCAGCGGCCGAGCTGGTCGGTGGTCTGGTTGTCGTAGCCGTTGTTGAAGGCCACCGAGTAGAACTGGGCCCCACCGTCGTAAATCTGGTTGCCGAACACGCCCACCAGCGTCGCCGTCAGGTCGATGCCTTTGTAGGAGAGGGTGTTGGTAATGCCGCCCGTCCAGGTCGGGTTGGGGTTGCCCACCACCACGTAGGTCGCGCCGTTGATGTCGTTGGTGGTCGAGCGGTCGAGGCTGCCGTCGGCCATCGTAGCGTTGGAGTAGTAGAGCGCGTCGCCGTTGGCGGCGTCCACGCCGGCGTACTCGGGGCCCACAAATACGCCTAGCGGCTGGCCCTCCTGGGCGCGGCTGAGGTTGCTGCCCAGGATGGACGGCCCGTTGAGGTTCGTGATTTTGTTGCGGTTGATGGCCGCGTTGAAGCTGGTCGTCCAGGCAAAATCCCCCACGAAGTTGCGGGTCGTCAGCGTGAACTCGATGCCCTTGTTTTGCAGGCTGCCCACATTGCGGAAAATCGAGCTGAAACCGGTGGTCAGCGGCACAGGCTGGTTGAGGGCCAGGCCGTTGGTATTTTTCAGGTAGACGTCCAGCTCGCCCGAGATGCGGTTGTCGAAGAAGCCGTACTCCAGGCCCCCGTCGTACTGCGTGGTCGATTCCCAAGTCAGGTCGGGGTTGCCGAGCTGCAGCGGCGACTGGCCGGGCACGCCCACGTAGCCGGTGGTGCCGCTGTACAAGTTGCGCGAGGGGAAGTTGCCGAAGCCCTGGTTGCCGGTTTTGCCAATGCTGGCCCGCACCTTAAGCGTGCTCAGCGTGGTGTTACCCTTCAGAAATTCCTCCTCCGAGATGAGCCAACCCAGCGAGCCGGCCGAAAATAGGCCGTAGCGGTTGTTGGCGCCGAAGCGCGACGAGCCGTCGAGGCGGGCGCTGCCGCCCACCAGGTACTTGCCGGCGTAGGCGTACGAGAGGCGGCCGAAGTACGAAACGAGCGTGTTGCCGCCGTTGTTGAACGAGCTGCCCGCCGTGATGGACGAGGCGTTGGCGATGGTTTTGTAGGCATCGGAGGCAAACTGGGTGCCGGTCACGTTGTTGCCCGTGATCTGGCCCTGCTCGTAGGCCGTGCCCACGGTCACGTCGAGCAGGTGCTGCTCGGCAAACGTTTTGTGGTAGTTGAAGTAGTTGTTTACCACCAGCTTGGCGTTCACCTGGGCCGCATTGTAGCCGTAGCCGTTGGTGGGGCCGCTGTTGCGCGAGGTAATGCGGCCCAGGTACTGCTCCTCGTTGTAGTTGGTGAAATCGACGCCCACTTCGGAGCGGAAGTACAGCTCCGGCGTGAACTTGTACTGCGCGTACACATTGCCCAGCAGCCGGTAGGTGGTGGTGATGTACGAGCCCCCCGCGATGCTCAGCAGGGGGTTGTAGTAGAACGGGAAGTTGGTGCTGTAGGTGCCGGTGGCGGGGTCGAGGGCCCCGGCGGGCAGGTTGGTGCGCGGGTCGGTGATGGGCGTCAGGGGCGAGAGCGCCACAATCTGCATCGGCGAGCTGAAGGCGTTATCGTTGGGCAGGCGCTTGTTGACGGAGCGGGTGGCCCCTACGTTGGTACCGAAGCTCAGCTTATCGGTGGCCTGGTGGTCGAGGTTGAAGCGGGCGTTCATGCGCTGGTAGCGGTTGCCCACGATGATGCCGTTCTGGTCGCTGTACTGGCCCGAGATGAAGAACCGCGTCTTCTCCGAGCCGCCGCTGGCGCTCAGGTCGTACTGCGAAAACGGGGCGTGCTGAAACGCCTCGCGCTGCCAGTCGCTGTCGAAGCTCTTGGGGTCTTGGCCGCCGGCGATGATGCCCAGGCGCGTGGCCGTGGACGCCGCCGAGTAGCCGCTGTTGTTGCGGGCCTCGGTGAGCAGCTCGGTGTACTGCGCCGCGTTCAGGAAATCGCGCAGGTGGGTGGGCTTGCTCAGGCCGGTCTGGTAGGCCACGGTGAACTTGGTGGCGCCCACGCGGCCGCGCTTGGTCGTCACGATGACCACGCCGTTGGTGGCCCGCGAGCCGTAAATGGCCGTGGCCGAGGCATCTTTCAGCACGCTGATGCTCTCGATGTCGTTGGGGTTGATGTCGCCGATGGGGTTGGTGGCGGCCGACGTCGACGACAGGTTGTCGGCGAGCACCGGGATGCCGTCCACCACGTACAGCGGCTGCGTGTCGCCGCTGATGCTCGACACGCCGCGCACCCGCACCCGGATGCCCTGGCCCAGCTTGCCGCTGCTGCTCTCGATGAACACGCCAGCCGCCTTGCCCTGGATGGACTGCTCGAACGACTGCACGGGCTGGTTGCCCACGTCTTTGCTCGAAAGCTGGGCCACAGAGCCCGTGAGGTCGGCCTTGGTTTGGGTGCCGTAGCCCACCACCACGGCCTCGCTCAGCTCGGTAGCGCTGGCTTGCAGCGTCACGTTCACGGTGGCCTGGCCGCCCACGGCCACGGTTTGGGTGGCGTAGCCTACGGAGCTGAACACCAGCGCGGCCCGGGGCCCCACGCTCAGGCGGAAAGTGCCGTCGGCGCCGGTGGTGGCCCCGTTGGTGGTGCCCTGCTCCAGCACGGTCACGCCGGGCAGGGCCCCGCTGTCGGAGCCCAACACGCGGCCGCTAACGGCCTGGCTTTGGGCCCAGGCGGGCGCGGCCAGTAACCAACTCAGCAGCAGTAGCAGCAGTCGGGAGTGAGTAAAACGTTTCATTTCCATACGGCAGAGGTTAAAGTTGAAAAAGCAAAACGAGGGGGATCAACGCCTAAAAACACTAGTTTTTCTTAAAACAGCATTAATTTAGAATGGCAAATCTATTATCAAGTTAACAAAAACTTCACTTAACCCCTATTTTTTTTACCCTTACCTGGGCATAGCAAACTATTTGTATTGGCGGGCCAATCAGCTTTTGGTAGGCAACGGGGCCCGGGCCCCTACTTTTGCCGGCGATGCCCACGATCCACTACCTCACCACCGCCGACGCCATCGCGGCCGCGGCTGCCCACTTCGCCACCCTGCCGCGCATCGGCATCGATTTGGAGTTTGACGACATGCGCTACCGCTACGGCCGGCACCTGGCGCTCATCCAAGTGTTCGACGGGCAGGAGGCGTACCTCATCGACCCGCTCCCGCTGGAGCCCGACATGGCCGCCGGCCTCGAGCCGCTGTTTGCCGTGCTGCGCGACCCGGCCGTGGCCAAGGTGTTCCACTCCTGCAAGTCGGACATTCTACTGCTCGACGAGGTGTTCGGCGTCAACTGCCGCACCATCGTCGATACCAGCGTGCAGTTCAGTCTGCTGGCGGCCGAGGACAACAACATTTCTTTGGGACGCCTCATTCAGAGCGAGTTGGGTTTTGAGGTAGACAAGGGCGAGCAGAAGTCGAACTGGCTGAAGCGCCCCCTCACCGAGGCCCAGAAGGAGTACGCCGCCAACGACGTGCTGTACCTGTTCGAGCTGACCGACCGCTTGGCCGCCCGCCTCGCCGAAATGGGCCGCGCCCAGTGGGCCGCCGAGGAAAACCACGCCCTGGAAGCCGTGCGCTACGGCCGCGACGAGCCCCGCCCCTGGGCCCGCAACGCCGCCAAGTTCAAGATTACGCCCCAGGAAATGCCGGTGTTCCGGGAGCTATACAAGCTGCGCGACACCGTGGCGCGGCAGCTCGACCGCCCGCCCTACCACGTCATTAGCAACGACCGGCTGGCCGAGCTGGCCCGGCAGCCCATCGAAACCGCCAACCAGCTGCGCGCCGCCAACGGCCTGCACCCCGAGCTGAAGCGCGCGCCCTACGCCGACCAGCTGCTGGCCATCGGCACCACCGACCTGCCCGAC
The DNA here is from genome assembly GCF_006439025.1 of Hymenobacter nivis. GTDB lineage: Bacteria > Bacteroidota > Bacteroidia > Cytophagales > Hymenobacteraceae > Hymenobacter > Hymenobacter nivis_A. The sequence goes on along the minus strand of NZ_RCYZ01000002.1, from coordinate 532,349 downwards.
GAGGCCCCGCTGCCCCCCGACCAGCGCAAGTTCCCCTTCCGCCGCCGCCTGAACGGGGCCGCCGCCAACCGCGCCGAAGCCCGCGAAACCCTGCTGCTGGCCCTCAAGGCCCACCTCGCCGCCGACCAGGGCCCCGTGATGGCCAACATGGTGCTCAGCAACCGCCTCATCGCCGACATCGTGGAGCAGGGCGCCGCGGGGGCCCTGCGCCCGTGGCAGCAGCAGCTGCTGCAAGCCGCCGCCGAAAAGCACGGCGAGGACTACGCGCAAATCGCGCAGCCCTTTTAGGAAGGCTGCGCCGGGCAGTCATTTGGAACGGCGTGGTCCGGCGGCTTATGGGTCGCCGGACCACTTTTTTTATTGCCGGGGCCCTGTTTCGCGGCCGGCCGGGGCCGGGGCTGCCCGCTGGGGCCCCCGAACCTTTGGGCCTGCCTTGGCGGTTGGGGCCCCGGGGCGGCTTTCATTTCTTACCTGAGTGCGATGCGCCGTTGGCTGTTAATTGGATGTTTGGGGGCGCTGGGGTTGCTGGCGGCGGGCGGCTACGCGGCGTGGCGGGTGCTGTACCGGCCTAGCGTAGTGGCGTTTGAGGAGGGCGACGCCTACCTGTACATCCGCACCGGCAGCGGCTACGGGGCCGTGCGCGACTCGCTGCGGCGGCAGGGGCTGCTGCAAGCGCCGGGGGCGTTTGACTGGGTGGCGCGCTGGCGGGGCTACCCGGCGCACGTGCGGCCCGGCCGCTACCGCCTGGGCCCCGGGCTGGGCAACCTGGCCTTGGTGCGGCTGCTCGAAAGCGGCCCGCAGGACACGGTGCAGTTTGAGCTCAAGCCCTTCCATTACCTCGAAAACCTGCCCCGGCAGGTGAGCCGCCAAATCGAGGCCGATTCGTTCAAAATCAGCCTGTTGCTGAACAACAACGCCGGCCTGCGCGCCCGCTACGGCCTCGACACCTGCACGGTGCGCACGCTGTTCATCCCGGGGCCCTACCGCCTGCTGTGGAACACCAGCGCCGCCGCTTTCCTCGATACCGTGGCGGCGCGGCACCGCCGGTTTTGGTCGCCGGTGCGCCGGGCCCGGGCCGATTCGCTGGGCCTCACGCCGGTGCAGGTGGGCGTGCTGGCCAGCATTGTGCAGCGCGAAACGGCCCAGCCCACCGACAAGCCCCTGATTGCCGCCGTGTACCTCAACCGCCTCCGCCTGGGCCTGCCCCTGCAGGCCGACCCTACCCTGCTGTGGCCCCTGCACGGCCTCGGCACCCGCAAGCGCGTGCTGAACGTGGACAAAAAAGTCGATTCGCCCTACAACACCTACCGCCACAAGGGCCTGCCGCCGGGCCCCATCACCACGCCCCGCGCCAGCTCGCTCGACGCCGTGCTGCGCCCCGCCCACAACGACAATCTATTCTTCTGCGCCCGCCCCGACGGCAGCGGCCTCTCCGACTTCGCCGTCACCTACGCCCAGCACAAACGCAACGCCCGCCGCTACCAGCACCACCTCGACAGCCTGGGCGTGAAGCGGTGAGGCGGGGTTAGTTGTTGATTAAATAACCATTCCAAGGCCGTCATGCTGAGCGCAGCCGAAGCATCTCTACCGCGTACCTAACCTAATTGGCTAGATTACTTGCGCGGTAGAGATGCTTCGGCTGCGCTCAGCATGACGGCCTTTTTTTGCGCTTATTCTAAGCAATACACAATAAGTAAACCCCGCTACCGGGGCCCCAGGCGGTACACGCGCAGCTGCACCGAATCGTGCGCGGACTCGCGCTGCCACTCCAGGGTTTGGGCGTAGTTGAGGCCGGTGAATTCGGAATGCTCCAGGAACAGCAGCGGCTCGGTGAGGCGAGCCTCGGGCCAAGCGGCCAGCGGGCGCTGGCGGCGCAGCGAGTCGAACTGCACCACGCCGGCCACTTGCCAGTAGGCGTCGAGCACCACGTAGTCGTAGCCCTGGCGGCGCAGGGCCCCCAACTGGCGCTCGTCGGTGATGCTGGTAAAATCCTGGTCATCGGCCCAGTATGGAGCCAGGCCCAGGCCCACGGTGCTGGCCACGCGCCGGGCCCCGTGGGCGCGCAGCCAGGCGGCTACTTCGGGGTAGCGGCTGGGCGGGTAGCGGTAAATGTGCTGCCAGAGCCGGTAACCATTCAGGGCTAGGGCGGCCAGCAGCACGGCGGCCCCGGGGCCCCACCAGCGGCGGGGCAAGTGGCTCAGGCTGAGCACGACCAGCGCCGCCAGCGGCAGGTAGGCGTAGGTGAGGCCGCGGGGCGCTTTTTGGAGCAGGGCCATGCCCGCCAGCCAGCACCCCGCCCAAATGCCCAGGTACAGCAGCAGCGGCAGCGGCCGGCCCGCGGGCCCCGGCGGCCGCGCCCGCCACTGCCGCCACCCCAGCCACGCGCCCGCCACCAGCCCCGGCAGTAGCACCGGCGACTCAAACGCCGCCAGGTAGCGGAAGTAGAAGAAAAAGTCGGGGCTAAGCACCAGCTGCCGGCCGGCGGGGTTGGGCGCGTCGGGCAGCACCAAGCGCACGTAGGTGGCCGGCCAGCGGTACCAGGGCAGGCCGGCCAGCAGGGCCCCGGCGGCCATCAGCACGATGTAGGGCAGGGCCAGGCGGGCCAGCACCTGCCACTTCACAGCCCCGCGCCAGGCCGGCCAGTCGGCCCGCCACACCTCCAGGCCCCCCAATATGGGCAGCACCAGCAGGAACTTATAGCTGTAGCACAGGCCCGCCGCCAGCCACCACGCGGCACTGCGCAGCGCCGCTTGCCGCCCGGCCAGGGGCCCCGCCTGCACCCGCCGGAAGTGGCTGCGCAACAGGCCCGCGGCCAGCACCAGCCCGCCCGCGCCCGCCGTGAAGTCGCGCCCCGAAAACGTGAGCAGCAGCCCGGTGCCGCCCAGCAGTACCAGCGCCGCCGCCTCAGCGGGGCGCCAGGGCCGGCCGCTGGCCACCACCGCCTGCCCCACAAACTGCGCAAATAGCCCCAGCCCCGCTGCGCCCAGTAGCACGTTGGCCACCTGAAACGCCCGCACATCGGCCGTAATGCAGGCCAGCAGAGCAAAGAGCAGGTTGAAGCCCGGTCCGGCCGTGAAGAACATGGAATGACCATCGCCGTGCGCCAGCTCCTGCACCAGCTGCCAGTTGCGCACCGAGTCGTAGTCGGGCAAGCCGTTGGCAAACAGGTGCCACAGGCGCAGGCCCAGCACCGCCAGCAGCGCCAGGCCCAGCCCCCAGCGGGCACTGGGCAGAGCGGGAAGCGGCGGGGCGGCGTTATTTGCGGGCATTCGGAGGCAATTAGGGCCCCGGAGCCGGGCCGGCGCAAAGGTCGGCACGGGCGCCCGCTGGGGCCCCGGCGAGCTACTGTTCCACTTACTTTTTCTTATGCGCCTTGTTATTCAGCGCGTTCGCAGCGCGCAGGTTACCGTGGCGGAGGCCGTTACGGGCCACATCGGGCCGGGCCTGCTAGTGCTGGCCGGCGTCGCGCCCGCCGATGGCCCCGCCCAGCTGGCCTGGATGGCCCGCAAGCTGGTGCAGCTCCGCATTTTCGCCGACGATGCCGGCCAGATGAACCGCAGCGTGCTCGACACCGGCGGCGAAGTGCTGGTGGTGAGCCAGTTCACGCTACTCGCCGACGCCCGCAAGGGCAACCGCCCCAGCTACGTGGGCGCTGCCCCGCCGGCCGTGGCCGAGCCGCTCTACCAGCAGTTTGTGGCCCTGGTGGCCGAACTGCTGGGCCGCCCCGTGCCCACCGGCATCTTTGGGGCCGACATGCAGGTGAGCCTGGTGAACGATGGACCCGTCACCATCGTGCTCGACTCGCCCGCCGGGTAGCGTGTACCGCCAATCTGTGCTTGGCCTTGCGTATGCTGCTCTTAGAGGCCCTGGCGTGAGGCCAAGCGCAGCTTGGCGGTACAATCAGCCCACTATTTTTATCATCAAAATCAACGCCACACCATGACCATCGAGCAAGCCCAACAAACCGTCGACCAGTGGATTACGACCACCGGCGTCCGCTACTTCAACGAGCTCACCAACATGGCCATTCTCACCGAGGAGGTGGGCGAGGTGGCCCGGCTCATTGCCCGGCAGTACGGCGAGCAGTCGTTCAAGGAGTCGGACAAAGGCCACGAACTGGGCGACGAGCTGGCCGACGTGCTGTTCGTCGTCATCTGCCTGGCCAACCAAACCGGCGTCAACCTCACCGAGGCCATGACGCGCAACCTGGCCAAGAAAACCCAGCGCGACGCCCAGCGGCACCACAACAACGAGAAACTGAAGTAGCTGGTCCCCGGGGCCCTACGCCAGCGTCAGCCGGTCGTTCGTCAGCAAAGGCAGGGCGTTGGCGTAGGTGTCTATTTTAGTGCAGAACAGGAAGTCGTCGTTGGCTTCCAAGGCGTTGAGGCGGCGCACGGCGGCCGATTGCAGCAGGTAGCCGGGCAGATCCACGCGGGCTTGCTGCCACATGTTCAGCGCGGCCAGGGTGCTGTCGGAGTGGTGCACGTCGAAGCCCAGGGGCCCCAGGCGGGCGGCCAGGGCCCCACCAAACAAGGTGTCTTCGAGGCAGAATTGGCCCTTCCAGCCAGCGCACACCACCAGCACGTCGCGCTGCTGCTGCTCGGCAAAATTGGCCACGGCCGTCAGGTTCACGAAGCCGCCGATAACGACGGCCTCGGCCGCCAGCGAGCGGCGCAGGGCCTGGGTGCCGTTGGTGGTGCTGATGGCCAGGGCGCGGCCCCGCACCGGCCGGGCGGGGTCGAGGAAGCCGAAGGGCGAGTTGCCTAGGTCGAAGCCCTCGGCCGGCACGCCGTCGCGCTCGGCCGCCGTCAGGCAGCCTTGGGCCCCCAGCGCCGCGCACTCGTCGAGGGTACCCACCGGAAACACGTGCGTGACGCCCGCCACCAAGGCCGTGACGATGGTGGTACTGGCCCGCAGCACGTCCACGATAACCGCCACCCGGCCCCGTAAATCGTATAGCGGCAGCAAATCGGGGGAAAAACAAACGTCTAGAGCAGGCATTCTGGGAGCTTATTGAATTTGAAACTGGCAATACGCGTGTCATCCTGAGCGCCGCGAAGGACCTGGGGACAGCCGAACAATTAGCAGCATTCATTTACTGCAAGCCATTCGGTCGTTCCCAGGTCCTTCGCGGCGCTCAGGATGACAGTTCTTTCGTCAAAACTTATACTTCCTCGGTGCCCGGCACCAGCGGCAGCTTGTGCACGGTGGCGGGCAGGTTTTTGCCCCGGATTTGGACGAAGATTTGGGTGCCGGGGGCGGCCAGCTCGGCGCGCACGTAGCCCAGGCCCACGCCCTTGCCCAAGCTCGGCGACTGCGTGCCGCTGGTGACGTCGCCAATTTTCTGGCCGTCGGCGTCCACCAGCTCGTAGTGGCCGCGCGGAATGCCGGGGCCGTCCATCACGAAGCCGACCAGCTTTTTGGCCATCCCGGCGGCTTTTTGCGCCTTCAGGGCTTCGCTGTTGGTGAACTCCTTGGTGAACTTGGTGATCCAGCCCAGGCCGGCTTCGAGGGGCGAAGTAGTGTCGTCAATGTCGTTGCCGTAAAGGCTGTAGCCCATTTCGAGGCGCAGCGTGTCGCGCGCGCCCAAGCCGATGGGCTTGAGGCCGTGGGGCTTGCCAGCTAGCATGATGGCGTCCCACACGCGCTGGGCGTACTCGTTGGGCACGTACAACTCGAAGCCGCCCGCGCCGGTGTAGCCCGTGGCCGAGATGATAACGTCGGGGGCCCCGGCGAAGGGGCCCTGCGTGAACGAGTAGTACGGAATGGCGGCCAGGTCCACGTTGGTGAGGCCTTGCAGCGCGGCCACGGCCTTGGGGCCCTGCACGGCAAACAGGCTGGTGCGGTCGGAAATGTCTTCCATCTCCGCGCCCTCGGTGTTGAATTCCTGAATCCAGTTCCAGTCCTTTTCGATGTTGGAGGCGTTGACGACCAGCAGGTAATCATTTTCGGCCAGCATGTACACCAACAGGTCGTCGACGAGGCCACCAGTGCGGTTGGGCAGGGCCGAGTACTGGGCCTTGCCGGGCTGGAGCTTGGCGGCGTCGTTGGTGGTCACGCGCTGGATGAGGCCCAGCGCCTGGGGCCCCCGCACCCGGAACTCGCCCATGTGCGACACGTCGAACATGCCCACGGCCCGGCGCACGGTGTGGTGCTCGTCGAGGTCGGAGGAGTAGCGCACGGGCATGTTGTAGCCTGCGAAGGGCACCATTTTGGCCCCCAGCTGCTGGTGGGTGGCGTCGAGGGCAACGGTTTTGAGCGAGGAAACGGTCATGGAGAACGGGGGGTAAGGTCGGCCGCGGCCGCGGCTTCGGCCCACGAAAGTAGCCACTTTCGGCCCACAGCCGTAGACGAGCTTCCGCCGACGACGCCCCCATGACCCCCAACGCAATCAAGCAGGACTTCGAGTCGGCCGTAACCAAACACTTCCTATTCAAGACGAAGCTGCGCTCGTTTTTGTACGGCAACGACTACACCGAGGGCCCCCTGCGCGACCCCGACCAGTGCGCCCTGGGCCACTGGATTGCCGAGCGCCGGGTCGGGGCCTACGCCCAGGTGCCCGCCATGGCCGACCTCGACGCTGCCCACCGCCGCCTGCACCGCGACGCGGCCCTGCTCATGGACCACCGCCTGGCCGGCCGCCCCGACGCGGCGGCCGCGGGCCTGCCCGCCGTGCTGGCCCAGGCCGAAAGCATTGCGGACCTGCTGCGAACCATTGAGCGCACGCTACGTACCGAAGCCTAAGCCCGGGGCCCCTATTCAGCGCCGGGCCCGCGGCCCCGCAAGTCCATGAAAATCAAGCTAAGTACTAAACTATTTGCCGGCATTCTGCTGCTGCTGGGGCTGTTTGCGGCGGTGCTCTTTGTGAACTACCGGCTGGCCGTGCAGGTGGTGAGCAACGCCCGGGCCGTGGCCGCGTCGCAGCAAGTAACGGAAGAGGCCAACGGCCTGCTGCGCAACATTGTGGACATGGAAACTGGCTTCCGCGGCTACCTGCTCTCGGGCGATGAGCACTCGCTGGAGCCTTACTACGGGGGCGAGCGGCGGCTGGTGGGCCTTTTCAGCGACCTGCGCACGCTGGTGGCCCACAACCCGACCCAGGTCGACCACCTCAACCGCTCGCAGCGCCTGTTCCAGCAGTGGAGCGCCTATACGCACCTCATCATTGCGGAGAAGCGCCGCCTGCACGCCACCAACCCCAGCATGGAGGCCCTCGAAGGCATGCCCCACCGCCGGCTGGTGGAGGGCCTCACGGGCAAGCAAATTATGGACAACGTGCGCTTCCACCTCGGCCAGTTCGACGTGGTGGAGAATGCTACCCGCAAGCGGCTCGACGCCCGCCGCGACGCCAGCATCGGCCGGGCCCAGTGGATTTCGGTGAGCGCGGCCGTGGCGGCGCTGGTGCTCGGCCTGGCCTGGGCCGTGTACCTGGTGCGGGCCCTGGCGCGCCGCCTCACCGAGCTGGTGGGCCTGGCCCGCCGCCTGGCCGCCGGCGACTACAACGCCCAGCTCGTGGACGATAACCAGGACGAGCTGAGCGTGCTTACCGGGGCCCTCAACGGCCTGGGGCGCACCATCAGCACCAACATCGGCCAGCTCGAAACCCGCAACCGCGAGCTGGACCAGTTCGCCTACGTGGTGTCGCACGACCTGAAAGCGCCCCTGCGCGGCATCGAAAGCGCCTCGCGCTGGATTGAGGAGGACATGGGCCCCGACCAGCTGCCGGCCCACATCCGCGAGTTTCTGGGGCTGATGCGCCAGCGCGTGCACCGCATGGAAAACCTCATCACTGGCATCCTCGACCTGGCCCGGGTGGGCCGCGCGGCCGAGGTGCACGAAACGGTGTTTGTGCGCCAGCTGCTGCGCGAAATTGCGGGCAACCTCAACCTGCCCGAGGGCCTGCACTTCGAGCTGCCGTTCTTCCTGCCCACCCTCGTCACCACGCGGGTGCAGCTCGAGCAAGTGTTCACCAACCTCATCAGCAACGCCGTGAAGTACCACGAGCACCCCGAGCGGGCCAACATCACCATCGGCTGCGACGACGCGGGCGACTACTACCGCTTCTCGGTGACGGACGACGGACCGGGCATCGCGGCGGAGTACCACGAGCGGATTTTCGTCATTTTCCAAACCCTGGTTGAGCGCGACACGCTGGAAAGCACCGGCGTGGGCCTGGCCATTGTGAAGAAAATTGTGGAGCGCCAGGGCGGCACCATCGGCGTCGAGTCGGTACCCGGCCAGGGGGCCACTTTTACCTTCACCTGGCCCAAGCAGCCGCCCGGGGCCCAGGCCAAAGCCGCCAAGGCCGCCGCCCTGGCCGCCTGAGGCCGTTACTTTGCCCTTTCCATGCCCCGGCCCCGCCGGATTCTTCCTCTTTACTATGTCCCCCGAATCAATTCCGAGCATCCTGTTGGTTGAAGACGACCAGATGGACGTCATGAACGTGCAGCGCGAGCTGCGCCGCCAGCACATTGAGGTGCCGCTCACCCATGCCCGCAACGGCCGCGAGGCCCTGGACCTGCTGCGCGGCGAAAACGGCCAGGAAAAAATTGCCAAGCCCAGCTTGGTGATGCTTGACATCAACATGCCCCGCATGAACGGCCTGGAGCTGCTGGCGGCCCTGCGCGCCGACCCAGACTTTGCCGATTTGAACGTGTTCATCATGACCACTTCCGACCTTGACTCGGACCGCCTCCGGGCCCAGCAGCTGGCCGTGAGCGGTTACATCATCAAGCCGCTGAGCTTCGAAACCTTCGGCGAGGGCGGCACCAGCGTCGACGGTTTCAGCCTGTTCCTCGACCTGATTCAGCTGAAGCGGTGAGGGCCCCGGGGCCCCGGCCGGCGCTGCTGGCCACCCACACCGGCCTGCCCCTCGAAGCCGGCCTCGACGAGGCCGGGCGCGGCTGTCTGGCGGGGCCCGTGTTTGCGGCGGCCGTTATCCTGCCGCCCGATTTTGCCCCGCCCCTGCTGCGCGATTCCAAGCAGCTCAGCGCCCGGCAGCGCGCTTTGCTGCGTCCGCTCATTTGCGCCGAGGCCGTGGCCTGGGCCGTGGGCGAGGCTTCGGAAGAAGAGATTGGGGCCCTGAACATTGCCCAGGCCAGCTACCTGGCCATGCACCGGGCGGTGGCCGCGCTGCCCGTGGCCCCGGCCCACCTGCTGGTCGACGGCAACCGCTTCCGGCCGCTAGCGGGCTTTGCCCACACCTGCGTAGTGGGCGGCGACGGCCTGTACCGCAGCATCGCCGCCGCCTCGGTGCTCGCCAAAACCTTCCGCGACGAGCGCATGGCTGCCCTCGCCCTGGAGTTTCCGGCCTATGGCTGGGCCCAGAACGCGGGCTACCCCACCACGGCCCACCGGGCCGCCATCCGGGCGCACGGCCCCACGGTGCGGCACCGGCCAGGGTTCCGGCTGCTGTAGGGCCCCGGACTATTGCTGGTTTAAGCGCAACGAGAAGGGGCCCCCGGCAGCCACTGTGGCTGCCGGGGGCCCCTTCTCGTTGCGCAGTATCAGGATAATTGCCGCTTAAGCTTAGGCTTAGCTATGGCCACCGGCGTTGCTACCAGTCCGGTCCGGGTCTTCCTCGCCGCGCACGAAGCCTTGGCTGTCGCGCGGCGTTAAGGCCTCGTCGATATTTTCCTCTTCGTCGTTGGATACGTACTGGTTGCTGGTCGGGCCGAGGCCGCCGTTCTTCTCCTTCAGCGCAGCTTCGGCTTGCGCGAAGTGCAGCGTGAAGAGCGGGTCGCCCTCAACGGGTACGGGCGGGGTGTTTTCGTTATCGGTGGGTTTTTTGGAGCTAGTGGACATGTTGCAAAGGGAAACAGCCGGGAAATAAGCGGCCGTCGCCCTTATTAAATACGACGGTCGGCCGGCCCGGGTTTATTCACCAGCCCCGGCCGGGCACAAAAAAAGGCCGCTGCCCAAGGGCAGCGGCCTTTTATAAGTGGCAGGGCCGGCCGGAAGCTGTCTACCCCAGCTTTTTGGCTAACCCTACCAGCGCACGAGAGGTCCTTCCTTTCCACATTTCCAGCCCGTGCGGGGCACTTATGAATACAAAGCTAGGGGGTGCTTCCGGTGGCTGTTTCTTCATTTAGACCAATTCGGCCTTGTACTCTGCCAATTGGCAGTATTCCTATCCGAATGGCGCGGCGGCGGCAGGCACCGCGTAGTTTTGCCGGGGGCACGGCCCTTGCCCGCGCCCTCTCCGCCCATGCTTTCCGACGCCAACTTCGACGAAACCCACAATCCCTGGCGCGTGCTTTCCAGCGCCGTACACTACCAAAACCCCTGGATTTCAGTACGTGAAGACCAGGTGTTGAACCCCGCCGGGGGCCCCGGCATCTACGGGGTGGTGAGCATGAAGAACAAGGCCATTGGCATCATTCCCGTCGATGCCGATGGCAACACTTGGCTGGTGGGCCAGTACCGCTACCCGCTCAACGAGTACAGCTGGGAGATTCCGATGGGCGGGGGCCCCGTGGAGCTCGACGTGCTGGAATCGGCCCAGCGCGAGCTGCGCGAAGAAACCGGCCTGCTCGCCGCCCGCTGGACGCGCATTGCCCGCCTGCACACCTCCAACTCCGTGACCGACGAAGAAGGCTTTGTGTACCTGGCCGAGGAGCTGACGCAGGGCGACACCGAGCCCGAAGAAACCGAGGACCTGCGCCTCTGGAAGCTGCCCCTGGCCGAGGCCGTGGCCATGGCCATGGACGACCGCATCACCGACGGCATCAGCGTGGCGGGCCTGCTGAAGGCGGAGCGCATTTTGGCGGCGCGCGCCAAGGGCTAACTTTGCCCGGAATATGCGCCACTTGCTTCGCTACCTGGGCCACCGCCTGTACACCACCTGGGCCACGTTTTGGTTTGTGCTGCCGTTCGTGGTCACCTACCCCTGGCAGTGGTGGCTGGGGCGCACGCCGGCCGGCTACCCGGCGCTGCACCGCATCTACAGCGGCTGGGCCAAGTTTTCGCTGTTCATGTGGGGCGTGCCGATTGAGGAAGTGCACGAGGCGGCGGGGCCCCTGCCCGGCCCCTGCGTGTACGTGGCCAACCACGGCTCGTACATCGACATCATGCTGATGTTCAAAACCATCCCTGGCTACCTCAACATGATGGGCAAGCACTCGCTGGCCAAGGTGCCGCTGTGGGGGCCCCTGTTTGGCCGGGTCTACATCACCGTGGACCGGGCCAGCGCCGTGAGCCGGGGGCGCGCCCTGGTAGCGGCCCGCCAGGGCCTGGCCGCCGGGCGCAGCATCGCCATCTTTGCCGAAGGGCGCATTTCGCCCACGCCCGGCCGCGAACTACTGCCGCTGCAGGACGGCGCTTTTCTGCTGGCCATTGCCGCCGGCGTGCCCATCGTGCCGGTGGGCATGCCGCTGAACCACATGTTCATGCCCGACGTGAAGGGCAGCCTGCGGGTGCGCTACCACCGCCTCAAAATCGTGTTCCATCCCGCCATTGCCACCGCCGGCCTCACCGCCGCCGACGTACCCGCCCTCAAGGCCCGCGTGGCCGCCCAGCTCACCGCCGACTTTCTGCCCGAGGGCGCCGAGAAACCGGGCCCCAGCACGTGGCGGTAACTTAGCAAAACCCAAACGGCCATGCTGATCTGGCGTCCGCGCAGCCGAAGCGTCTCTATCGCCCACTATTCATAAATTACTGCTGCGAAAAAGATGCTTCGCTGTGCGGACGCCAGATCTGCACGACGGCCCTGACTAACTTGTAATTCATAATTCCTACTAATGAGCACCGACCTAGCCACCCTGCGCGGCCTCGCCCACCTGGCCCGCCTCGAATTTGACACCGCCCACGAACAGCAGATGCTCGGCGACCTGAACAACATCCTCGACTTCGTGGCCCAGCTGGAGGCCGTGGACACGACCGACGTGGAGCCGCTGGTGCACTTGTCGCAGGAAATCAACGTGCTGCGCGACGACGAGGGGCGCAACACCGTGAGCCACCAGGAGGGCCTGCGCAACGCCCCGCGCAAGGATTCGGACTACTTCCGGGTGCCCAAAGTGCTCGACTAGTTGGCGGCTCCTGCACTCCCCGGGGGCCCCGGCCGCCCCTGGCGGCCCCGGCCGCTGGCCGGGCTGGCGGCGCTGGCCGTGGGCCTGGCAGCATACTACTACTTTACGGGCGCGGCGGCCACGCTGCCCCTGGTGCTGGTGCCGCACCTGCTGGCCCAGCCCCTCACCCTCGATGCCTTGGCCGTGGGGCCCCTGGCGCTGCCCGTGCAGGCCAGCGGCTTCGTGGTGAGCCTGACGCACGACCTGGTGGGCCCCCTGGTGCAGCCCGAGGCCGCCACGTGGCTGGTGGCGCTGCTGGCGGGGGCCCTGGCGGGCTGGGTAGCGGTGGCCACCACGCTGCGACGCACGGCCTTCGTGGCCGCGCTGGTGCCGGTCATCTTCCTGCTGATGTCGCTCAACCTGGATTTGGTGGGCGTTTTTTCGGTGGAGAAACAATACTTTCTGGGTCTGAGCCTGGCCCTGGTGGGCGGCCTGGCCTTTGGGCTGCACGCCTACGGCGAGCGGGTGCCGCTGGCCGGGCGCGTGGCCCTGTGCCTGGCCCTGGTGGCCGGGCTGGGGGCCCTACTGGCCTTCCGCGGCCAGCTGCCGCCCGCCGAGCTGGCCCTGCACCTAGCCGCCTACGCTACCCCGGGCGGGGCGGTGCTGGTGGCGGCGCTGGTGCTGTGGGTGGGCATCGAAAACGTGCGCGGCCTGCTGTGGCTGGCCGGCCGCGGGAACTCCACAGGTACGGGCCTGTGGCCCTTTGTGGGGGCTAGCCTGGTATACCTGGGCCTGCTGGCCGGATGGTTTTGGGGCAATGAGGAGCTGTTGCTGTACCGCGGCATGGGCCTCGACCCGCTGGTGCTGCTGTTGCCGGCCGTGCTGGTGGGCGGGCTTGGCCTGCGCCTGCGGGCCCCCAGCTACGCCGCCTGGGTGCCCTACGCCCCCGGCGCGGCCCAGCTGTACCCGCTGCTAGTGATGGCCGCCGGCGGCACCCTGGCCTACGCCCTGGCCACGGATAACACGCCGCTGCTAGCGGCGGCGCGCAGCTTCAGTGGCCTGGCGCTGCTGGTGCTGGGGCTAGCCTTTTTTGGGTACCTGCTGGTCAACTTTGGGCCCCTGGTGCGGCAGCGGCTGGCGGTGTACCGGGTGGCGTTTGCGCCGCGGCGGCTGCCATTCTACACCGTGTACGTGCTGGGCCTGGGGGCCCTGCTGGCCTTGCAGATGCGCCTCGATTGGCCGCTGCTCACGCAGGTGCGCGCCGGCATGTTCAACTACCTCGGCGACCTGGGCCGCCGCCAGAGCGAGGCCCACCCCGACGACCTGGGCCTGGCCCTGCTGGCCGAGCGCTACTACGCCGAGAGCGGCGACGTGCTCGACCGCAACAACCTGCACGCCCAGCTGGGCCGGGCGGCGCTGTACCGCTTCCGCGAGCAGCGCCAGAACGAGCTGAACGCCCTGCGCCGGGCCCTGCTGCCCGCCCCCAACGAAAAGGTGTCGCTGCGCGTGGCCGCCCTCGGCACCGCCCCCCAGGACCTGTTCGACAACCTCGACGCCCTGCGCCAGGGCCTACGCCGCCAGCCCGGCAGCGCCGCCCTGGCCAGCGACTTGGCCCAGCTCTTCACCCAAACGGCCCTCACCGATTCGGTGGCCATTTACCTGGACCGCGCCGAGCGCCTGGCCCCCGGGGCCTACCCCAGCCGCACCAACCGCCTGGGCTTTTTGCTGCAGCAAAACCTGCTGCCCGCCGCGCAAAAGCTGGCCGCCGGCTTCCAACCCGCCGCCGACGAGCCGGCCCTCGCCAGCAACCTGCTGCTGCTGCGGCTGCTCCAGCACCGGCCCGCCGCCGGGGCCCCCGGCGTGGCCGACGGCGACCTCGACGCGGCGCAGTTTGCGGCGGTGTACCACGCGGCGCTAGCGGCGGCCGGCCAGGCGCGCCCCACGCTGCTGCCGCTGCTGGCGCGCTTGGCCACGCGCCCGGCCAATGCGCCCTACTACGAGCAGCTGCTGTTTTTGCAGGCCCTCACGCGCCACGCGCTGGGGCAGGAGCAAATAGCCCGGCAGCTGCTGGCCCCGTTGGCGGCCGGCTCCAGCGCCACCGCCGGCTACTACCAGCAGCTGCTGGGCCTCTGGCAGTTGCAGCAGGGCCAGTACGCCACCGCTGCCGGCCAGCTGGCCCTGGCGGCCAGCCACGGGGCCCCCACGGCCCCGCTGGCCCGTGCCGGGGCCCTGCTCCTGGCCGGCCAGGCCGATTCGGCCCGCGCCGTGCTGGCCCGCATTGCCGCCGCGCCCGATACGGCCTTGCGCCGCGCCGCGGGGCCCTTGCTGGGGGCCCTGCCCGGGGCCGATGTGAGCCAGTGGCGCACGGCCTTTGCCGCCCGCTACCCGCGGGCGGGAGCCGCCTGGCTGGCACAGGCGCAGCAGGCCGGCGCGGGGCCCCGGGCGGCGGGCTTGTACCAGCGCATCGTGCGCGAAGCCCCGTTTAATGAGCCGGCGGTGCTGGCGGCGGCCGCATTTTACACCCAGCGGCGCGACTACTCGGCGGCCTACAACGCCCTGCAAACGGGCCTGGCCGAAAACCCCGGCTCGCTGCCGCTGTTGCAAGCCTACGTGCTGGCCGCAGCCGACGCCGGCCTGTCGGACTACGCCACCGACGCCCTGGCCCGGGCGCAGCAGCAACTGCCCGCCGCGGCCTTTGCGGCGCTCCAAGCACAGCTGGCGGCGCGGCGGGCGGCCCACGCGGCTTTTTAAGCGTTTCTTTCGCCTGTTTTCCGCGCCCGCCTATGCAACCGAACGTCATCGAAACCCACAACATTTCCCGGATGTACCGCATGGGCACTGAGGAAATCCACGCCCTGCGCTCCGTGAGCATCACCATTCCGCGGGGCGAGTACGTGGCGTTCATGGGGCCCTCGGGCTCGGGCAAGTCCACGCTGATGAACATTGTGGGCTGCCTCGACACGCCCAGCGGCGGCCAGTACGTCCTCAACGGCCAGGACGTGAGCCGCATGAGCGACAACGCCCTGGCCCAGGTGCGCAACAAGGAAATCGGCTTCGTCTTCCAAACCTTCAACCTGCTGCCCCGCGCCTCATCGCTCGACAACGTGGCCCTGCCCCTGATTTACGCCGGCTACGGCAAGCGCGAGCGCGACGAGCGGGCCATGCACGCGCTGCAGAGCGTGGGCCTGGGCGAGCGCGCCAAGCACCGCCCCAACGAACTCAGCGGTGGCCAGCGCCAGCGCGTGGCCATCGCGAGGGCCCTGGTCAACGACCCCAGCATCATCCTGGCCGACGAGCCCACGGGCAACCTCGACACCAAGACCAGCTACGAAATTATGGACCTCTTCGAGGCCCTCTACGCCAAGGGCAACACCATCATCATGGTGACGCACGAGGAAGACATTGCCCGCTACGCCCACCGCATCGTGCGCCTGCGCGACGGCCTGGTGGAAACCGACGAGGTGAACACGGAGGTCGCCACCCACACGGTGCCCCGGTAAGTGAATGGGTGAATGGTGGGATGGCTCCTTATTGGCGGTCCAAACACGGGTTTGTCATTCCGACGAAGGAGGAATCGGAGGACAACCTTTGCCTGGTTTTACCCCAATTCCTCCTTCGTCGGAATGACAACCTCTTCGCCGACTTGGATGATTGCCAAGCCGCATCTCCTAACAAAAAGCTCATTCTTTCCTTCTACCGTTCTACTACTCACCCACTGAAAGAATGAAAATCTACACCCGCACCGGCGACCAGGGCCTCACCTCCCTCATTGGCGGCACCCGCGTATCCAAGGGCAGCCTGCGCATCGAGGCCTACGGCACCGTGGATGAGCTGAACGCGCACGTAGGGCTGGTGCGCGACCAGGACATCAACGCCTCGCGGCGCTTGCTGCTGAAGGAGGTGCAAGACCGGCTCTTCACCATCGGCTCGGCCCTGGCCGCCGACCCCGAAAAGTCGCGCATGAAGCTGCCCGACCTGCACGACGCCGACGTGAAGCTGCTCGAAGACGAGATGGACCGCATGAACGAGGGGCTGCCCGAGCTGCGGGCCTTCGTGCTGCCCGGCGGCCACCCCGCCGTGAGCATGGCCCACGTGGCCCGCTGCGTGTGCCGCCGGGCCGAGCGCCTGGCCATCCACCTGCGCGAGGAGTCGTTTGTGGCCGATTTGGTGGTGATGTACCTCAACCGGCTCTCCGATTACCTATTTGTGCTCAGCCGCCGCATGGCCCACGAGCTGGGCGTGGAGGAAGTGACCTGGAAGGCCCGGGTGTAGCCCACCCAACCGGCCAGGGCCCCTAGCCGTACCTTCGCCCTCTCCCACCCGTTCTTCGTTCGTTACTTTTTCCGATTATGCTCGACACCCTCGCCATCCGCACCCAGCGCACCAATGCCTCCCGCATTGCCGAGCGCGACGCCACTCCCCTGGAGTTCGGCAAAGTGTTTTCCGACCACATGTTCCTGGCCGAGTACCGCGGCGGCGAGTGGCACAACGCCCAGATTCTGCCCTACGGCGACCTGCCCGTGAGCCCGGCCAACTCGGCCCTGCACTACGGCCAGGCCATTTTTGAGGGCATGAAGGCCTACCCCACCGAAGGCGGTGGCGTGGCCCTGTTCCGGCCCCTCGACAACTGGGCCCGCCTCAACGCTTCGGCCGAGCGCATGTGCATGCCCGCCGTGCCCGAGGAGCTGTTCATGCAGGGCCTCAAGGAGCTGGTACGCCTCGACGCGAACTGGCTGCCCCAGGTGTCCGGCGGGGCCCTCTACATCCGCCCCTTCATGTTTGCCACCGACGGCATGCTGGGCGTGCGGCCCTCTGAAACCTACCTGTTCGCCATCATCACCTGCCCCGTTGATGTGTATTACAGCAAGCCGCTGCGCGTGCGCTTCGAGCAGAAGTACGTGCGCTCGGCCGAGGGCGGCGCGGGTTTCGCCAAAAACGCGGGTAACTACGGCGCCGCCATGTACCCCACCAAGCTGGCCCAGCAGGAAGGCTACAACCAGCTCATCTGGACCGATGCCTCCGAGCACCAGTACGTGGAGGAATCGGGCACGATGAACATCATGTTCATCATCGACGGCAAGATCATTACCCCTTCGCTCAGCACGTCCATCCTCGACGGCATCACGCGCCGCTCGGTGCTCCAGCTGGCCCGCGACATGGGCGTGGCCGTTGAGGAGCGCCGCGTGAGCAGCCGCGAAGTAATTGGGGCCCTGCAAGCCGGCACGCTGCAAGAGGCGTTCGGCGTGGGCACGGCGGCCACCATCGCCCCCATCGCCGTTATCGGCCACGAGGGCCACGACTATGAAATCCCCACCGCGGGCCCCGACGCGCTGTCCAAGCGCATCGGCGCGGCCCTCGGCGCCATCCGCAACGGCCAGGCCCCCGACCCGTACGGTTGGGTGGTGCCCGTGGGCGAGTAGCCCTTTTAGGCAGAGAACGTCACGCAGAGCGCCGCAAAGCATCTTGCCCGCGGCAGCAACCAATCAGCTGAGCAGAAAAGATGCTTTGCGGCACTCTGCATGACGTTCTAATTTGAGCAACACAAAAAAAAGGCAGCCGACCCCGCAACGGGCCGGCTGCCTTTTTTTTGTGGACCTTTGCCCGTTCCAAACCCATCCCATTCAACACTCCTAAGAATGACTCAAGACCACGTACGGGACTTGAAGGGCCGCGCCGAGGCCCTAAGGAGGTATCTTTGACTACGATACCCGCAAAGAACAAGTGACCACGGCCGAGGCCGAAACCCTGGCCCCCACCTTCTGGGACGATTCCAAGGCGGCCGAAACCAAGCTCCGCGAAATCAAGGCCGTGAAGACCTGGACCGACGATTTCGAGGCCGTGCAGCAAGCCGTGGCCGACGTGGAAGTGCTCTTCGACTTCTACAAAGAAGGCGACGCCACCGAGGCCGAGCTCCAGGCTGAGTTCGACGGGGCCCAGCAAAAAGTGGAGGCCCTGGAATTTAAGCGGATGCTCTCCAATGAGGAGGACCAGCTGCCGGCCGTTATCGAAATAAACCCCGGCGCGGGCGGCACCGAAAGCCAGGATTGGGCCGAGATGCTCATGCGCATGTACATCATGTGGGGCGAGCGCCACGGCTTTGGCGTGCGCCAGCTCAGCTACCAGCCCGGCGAGGGCGCGGGCATCAAGTCGGCCTCGCTCGAAATCGACGGGCCCTTCGCCTACGGCTACCTCAAAAGCGAGATTGGGGTGCACCGCCTCGTGCGCATGTCGCCGTTCGACAGCAGCGGCCGGCGGCACACCTCGTTCGCGTCGGTGTTTGCCTACCCCGTGGTTGACGACACGATTGTCATCGACATCAACCCGTCCGACATTTCCTGGGACACGTTCCGGGCCGGCGGCGCGGGCGGCCAGAACGTGAACAAGGTCGAAACCGCCGTGCGCCTCACCCACGCGCCGTCGGGCATCGTCATCGCCGTGCAAATCGAGCGCAGCCAGCTCATGAACAAGGAGCACGCCTTGCGCATGCTCCGCTCGCGCCTCTACCAGGTGGAGATGGACAAGCGCCACGCCGAGCGCGACAAAATCGAAGCCACCAAAAAGCGCATCGATTTCGGCTCGCAAATCCGCAACTACGTGCTGCACCCCTACAAGCTCATCAAGGACCTGCGCACCGGCATCGAGCGCACCGATGTGCAAAACGTGCTCGACGGAGACCTAGACGAGTACATCAAAGGCTTTTTGATGCAGCACTAGGGCCCCACCAACGCCGTTTTCCACGCCCGAATCCCGCCGGGGCGGGGGCCCTAATTAGGGCCCCCGCCCCGGCGGGATTCGTATTTAGGGCCCCCACCGGATGGCCACATCCGAGCCCCAGCCGGCCAGATGCCCCGCCCCTGGAATGCCGTGCACACCGGCACCGAGCAGATTGCCATAAGCAGCAGCAGGCTCATAAAAAAGCGCCGCTTAGTCCAACTATTTATTTCTAATTGCCTGGTTTCGATAGTATTCTGGTCAGTCACTGAATCATTCTAAGCAATTTAATAAATTAAGCTTCACATATACAATTATTTATCTTAGCTGAAAGTCATTATATATCCTCTTTCTAATTTGAAAAATTACAATTCTTTACGACAAAATAAATTTTTTTTACTCATCCATCCGTCATACTTTTAGCCAGCGTAATAATTCTTTAACTCAAAGACTACTGCTGGTTCACCTTACTCACTTCTTTTTTCATTGATTATGAAGAAAACACTACTCATGAGCTTGGTGCTCATGTTCGCACTTTTTCACCAGGTGATGGCCCAGACGCGGACCATTTCGGGAAGAGTAGTCGACCAGACCAACGGCGGCGGCCTACCGGGCGTCACGGTGTTGCTGAAGGGCACCACCACCGGCGTATCGACCAATGCCGACGGCGGCTTTAGCCTGGGTGTGCCCGCCACTGGCGGCACGCTGGTTTTCAGCTCCGTGGGCTTCATCACCCAGGAGCAGCCCATCGGCAGCTCAAATGTGGTAGCGGTGACCATGGCCACCGACATGAAGCAGCTGAACGAAGTAGTTGTGACGGGCTACGGCCAGCAGGCCAACCGCCGCGACATCATCGGCGCGGTGACCCAAGTAAACTCGGCTGACTTTAAGGACCAGCCCGTTATCGGCGTTGACCAGGCTTTGCAAGGCCGGGCCGCGGGTGTGCAGGTGAGCCAAGCTTCGGGCACGCCCGGCTCGGGCATCAGCGTGCGCGTGCGCGGTGCGGCTTCTATCGGGGCCAGCAACGAGCCGCTGTACGTAGTTGACGGCTTGCCCATCGTTTCGGGTAACACCAGCCAGCTCGGGGCCGGCAACCAGCAGACCAACGGCTTGAACGACCTGAACCCGAACGACATCGAGTCGATTGAGGTACTGAAAGACGCCGCCGCCGCCGCTATCTATGGTTCGCGTGCTTCGAATGGCGTGGTGCTCATCACCACCAAGCGCGGTAAGTCGGGCAAAGCCCGCGTCGACCTGGATTATTACACGGGTGGCCAAGCAGTGTGGAAGCGCCCCAATATCATAAACGGCCAGCAGCAAACCCAGCTTTTCCTGGATGCCGCCGCCAACCGCTACCCAGCCAACGCCGCTGGCAACTACCCAACCACCTTCGGTCCTGCTGCGTCTCCTTATGTTTTTCGTAGTAACGCCGACTTGGCTGCTTACATCTACGGGCCTGGCGACGTAGGGGCCCCTGTTAACGGTATCGTATCTTATGTGACGCCTACCGGCAACACCATCCGTCCCCTCAGCCAGTTCCAAGACCCCACCACGGCTCCTACCACCAACTGGAGCGACCAGGTACTTCGCACGGCCCCCATCAGCAACTACGGCCTGACTTTTTCGGGTGGTTCGGATGTCAGCCGCTACCGTTTGTCGGTTAACTACTTTGATCAGCAGGGCACCATCATCGGCTCGGGCTATGGCCGCGGCAGCGCCCGCCTCACGCTCGACAATAAATTGTCGGATAAAATCCGCCTGGGCACGTCCATCGGCCTCAGCCAGAGTGTTAACAACCGCGTCAACAACGACAACAGCATCTACGGGGTACTGACGACGGCGCGCTTGTACGCTTCGGATCTGCCCATTTACAATGCAGATGGCACTTATTACAAAGTTGGTTCGCTGGAAAACCCAGTGGCTGCTGCCAAGGAGCCATTCATCAAAAGCACCAACAGCCGCCTGATTGCCAGCCAATTCGCAGACTTTGAGTTGATCAAAAACCTGCGCTACCGGGCTACGTTTGGTATTGACTACACGTATGGCCGCGACGACCGCTTCTACTCGACCCTGACGAACCCCGGCGCCGCCGTTCGGGGCGATGCCACGGCCGCCACAGTCCAGGACCTAAACTACAACCACATCAGCTCGCTGAACTATTCCAAAGTTTTCGCTACCGACCACAGCCTGAGTGCTTTGGCAGTGGTTGAATTTCAGCGCGACTCGTACAGCGACATCTTTACGGAAGTAACGGGTTTCCCGAGCAACGCCATCCGTCAGCTGTCGGCCGGCGCTACCAAAACCCAGGCTACCTCCTCAGCAACGGGCAACGCCTTGTTCAGCTTGCTGGCTAAAGTGGATTACTCCTACAAAGGCCGCTACCTGATTGGAGCCACGGTACGCCGCGACCGTTCTTCCCGTTTTGGCGCCGATAACCAAGTAGGTTATTTCCCCGCAGTTTCAGTGGGCTGGCGCGTTATTGAGGAAAACTTCCTAAAGGACCAAACGGCACTCAGCGAGCTTAAGCTGCGCGGCAGCTTTGGCGAAACGGGCAACCAGCCTACGGCCAACTTCGGCTCGCGCGGCTTGATCAGCCCCGGTGCCAACTACCTCGATCAGGGTGGCCTTGCCCCTTCGCAGCTAGCAAACCCTAACCTGAAATGGGAGCGCACCCGCCAGACCGATATCGGTTTGGACTTTGGCTTCTTGCAGAACCGTTTGTACGTGTCGGCCGACGTGTACTTGCGCAAAACGAGCGACTTGCTGCTCAACGCGCTGCTTCCCTCCGACACGGGCTACCAGACGTACAGCGCCAACGTGGGTAACATTGAGAACCGGGGTCTTGAGTTTGCCTTGACGACCATTAACCTTCGCAACGAAGGCACGGGCTTCAACTGGGAAACTAACTTCAACATCAGCTTCAACCGCAACAAAGTAACCAAGCTGTCGGACCCTAGCCCCACGGGTACACCCCAGGGCTTCGCCAGCCGCTTGGCGCTCGACCAGCCCCTCGGTGCTTTCTACGGCTACCGCGTGGACCACATCTTCCAAACTCAGGAAGAAATTAACGCGCTTGATGCTGCTGCCAAAACCGCTACGGGCGTGGCCAGCGCTACTTACCAGTCTACGCTTACCCGCCCCGGCGACATCAAGTTTAAGGACCTGAACGGCGATGGCCGCGTAACGGCTGCTGACCAAGAAATCATTGGTAGTGCCCAGCCCAAGTTCTACGGCGGCATCACCAACACGATTCGCTTCATGAATTTCGACTTGAGCGCGCTGTTTCAGTACAACGTAGGCAACAAGATCTACAACTCGGCTGCTAGCAATACTCAAGGCATGAGCCAGGCCTACGGCCAGGACGCCGCTGTGCTAAACCGCTGGACGCCCACCAACACCGATACCAACATCCCGCGTGCGGTGTACGGCGACCCCAATACTAATACGCGTAACTCAGACCGCTTCCTGGAGAACGGCTCGTATGGCCGCTTTAAAACGGTGACGCTCGGCTACACCTTGCCCCTGGCAATGGCTAGCCGGGCCCACTTGCGGACCGTTCGCATCTACGCGCAGGCTCAGAACCTGGTGACCTTCACTAAGTACTCCGGTCTCGACCCGGAGGTGAGCACGTTCAGCAGCTCCAGCACTTCGATTGGCACTGACTTCTTTACCTATCCCCAGGCCCGCACCATCACCGGTGGCGTCACGCTCGGCTTCTAATATTTTTGTCTTCTCATAACCATGCAGATAATTAACTTTCGTCAGCTTGCCACCCGCTCGGCTTTGCTCCTGAGCCTGGGCCTGACCGTAGGGGCGTGCGATAAGGCGGTGAACGTAGAACCGTCGAACAGCGTGAGCTCCAACACCGGCTACAGCACCAAAGAGGATGCCGCCGCCGGCTTGCTGGGCTGCTACGATGCCACGCAAAGCTCCGACTACGACGGCTTGGCCTTCCCGTCGATGGCCGACCTAATCGCCGGTGATATTCGGGAAGTGGGTACGTTCACCACCACTTACGGCGTAATTGGGCAGAACCAGACCCTGCCCGACAATATCCAGGTCGTCAACACCTGGTACCAGATCTACATCGCCATCAACCGGGCCAATTACCTGTTGCAGCAGAGCGATGCCATCACGGACCCGGCTTTTCCGAAGCTGACCACACAAGGCGAGGCCCGGGCCCTGCGGGCCTTCCACTACATGAACTTGCTGGCCCTGTGGGGCGGCACCGCGCAAGGGTACGGGTATGATGGGGGCCTCGGCGTGCCGCTGCGCCTCACCCCAACCAACGCCATTGGCGCTGATACCCAGCCCATTGCGCGCTCAACCGAAGCTGAGGTGGCTACTGCTATTCGGGCCGACCTTGATTTTGCTATTGCCAACCTGTCCAACGGCACCGGCTCGCGCATCACCAAAAACGCGGCGCTGGCCCTTCGAGCCCGGTTTGAATTGCGGATGCGCAACTACGCCGATGCGCTGTCTTTCGCCAAGCAAGTACCGGCTATTTCGGGCTTTGCTACCGCAGCGGCTACCGGTACTACGTCGCCGGATGCCATCTGGCAGCTGGTATTTTCTACCACCGACCAGAACCAGTACGCTTTTTACTGGTACCCTGCTCCTGGCGGACGTAACGAATTTGATCCGGGTACAGGCTTTGCCGCTGCGCACCCTACCGGTGACCGGCGTTTAGCAGTTAACGTTGCCACATCCCCGGCAGGCACGACGCTCAAGTATACTCGTACTTCTACCCGCGACGATCCGTTTAATGCGGTACGTTATGCTGAAGTAGTACTCACCATTGCGGAAGCAGCTGCCCGAACCGGCGACCTGACCACGGCCACCACGCAGTTGAATATTATTCGCACCCGGGCCGGCTTGGCCGCTACGACGGCCACAACTGCCGACGCAATAGTGACGGATATTCTGTTGCAGCGCCGGTTGGAGTTTGCCTACGAGGGCATGCGTTGGTTTGACTTGCGCCGCACCAATACGGTGCAGACTGCTCTGCCGACCTACACGCAGACGTTCCGGAACCTGTTTCCAATTCCGATCCGCGACATCAACCTCTCCGGCGGTTTGTTGGTACAAAACCCGCTCTATTAGATCAGCGAAACCATTCATCAAAAAAGCCCCGGCCAAGTTGGTCGGGGCTTTTTTGTGAGCAATGCAATCCAAAAAATCAGAGGATGTACTGGCTGAGGTCGCGGTTTTTGACCATGCTGGCCAGGCGCTCTTCCACTAGCTCAGCGGTGATTTGGATGCGGGCCTGGGGCCCTATTTTGTCGGGCACGTCGAAGAGCAGGTCGTTGAGCAGGCGGCTCATGACGGTGTGCAGGCGGCGGGCCCCGATGTTCTCCACCTCGGCGTTCACCTCAAAGGCAATTTGGGCCACGCGTTCCAGGGCCGCATCGTCGAAGGTGAGCTCCACTTCCTCGGCCTGAAGCAGGGCCTCGTACTGCTTGGTGAGGGCGTTTTTGGGGTCTTTGAGGATGCGGTAGAAATCGTCCTTGGTCAGGCTTTGCAGCTCGACGCGGATGGGGAAGCGGCCTTGCAGCTCGGGAATCAGGTCGGAGGGCTTGCTGACGTGGAAGGCGCCGGCGGCGATGAACAGGATGTGGTCGGTGTTGACGATGCCGTACTTGGTGCTCACAGCTGAGCCCTCCACGATGGGCAGCAAATCGCGCTGCACGCCCTGGCGGCTCACGTCGGGGCCCCCATTTTTACCGCCGCCGCTGGTGGCCACCTTGTCGATTTCGTCGATGAAGATGATGCCCGCGTTTTCGGCCTGGCGGATGGCTTCGTCCTTCACCTCGTCCATGTCGACGAGCTTGGCGGCTTCCTCGTCGAGCAGGATTTTGCGGGCTTCGGCCACGGTCACCTTGCGCTTGCGCGACTTCTTGGGCAGCATGTTGCCCAGCATTTCCTGCAAGCCCGAGAGGGCGGCCTCGTCCATGCCGGGGGCCCCCATCACGCCCACGCTGGGCCCGGCCTGGGCCACCTGGATTTCGATGTGGCGGTCTTCCATCTCGCCGTCGCGGATTTTTTGGCGGAACCGCTCGCGGGTGCGCTCGTTCAACTCCTGGTCGGACGTGGGCAGGGCATCGCCCACAATGTTCTCGCTGCTACCGCTGAAGCCCACGTTCACGCGGCCCGCGCCGCCGTCCTTGCTGGGGGCCCTGAGGGGCGGGATGAGGGCGTCGAGGATGAGGTCTTCCACGGCCTGGGCGGCCTGGGCTTTTACTTCTTCCTGGCGGCGCTGGCGCACGCGGTTCACGCTTTGCTCGGCCAGGTCGCGCACCATGCTCTCCACGTCGCGGCCCACGTAGCCCACTTCGGTGAACTTGCTGGCCTCCACCTTCACGAAGGGCGCATCGGCGAGGTGGGCCAAGCGGCGGGCAATTTCGGTTTTGCCCACGCCGGTGGCCCCGATCATGAGGATGTTGTTGGGCACGATTTCGGCCTGCATGTCGGCCGGGGCGTGCAAGCGGCGCCAGCGGTTGCGCAGGGCAATGGCCACGTGGCGCTTGGCCTCGTGCTGGCCGATGATGTACTTGTCGAGCTCGGCCACGATCTGGGCCGGGGTCAGGAAATTTTCTTGGAGCATGGGCAGTGGTAGGGGCCCCGGGCCGCCGAACGGCCGCCGCCCCGGGGCCCCAGGGAATAATGGTTGATAACCCGCGGGCTAATCTTTTTTCTTACCTAAAGCGTGCGCCAGGGTAAAATAGTTGCTGGCGCCGGCCGCTTGCAGGGTGGCATACGTGTAATCGAGCTGGAAGCCGCTGATGGCCACCATCGCCCCGAAGCTAAGGCCGGCCCCGCCGCTGGTGTTGGCCAGGCGCAGCTCGCGGCGCTGGAGGTGGTTGTAGCCCACACGCAGCTGCAAATTCTGGCTGAGCACCAGGGCCGCGCCCACCGTGAAGTGACGGGCCAGGTTGTCGCCGAAGCTCTTTTTAGGGGCCTGGGCGGCGCCGTTGGCATCGAGGGTGGTGGCAGCGGGGTCGAGGTACTCAATGTCCCACTGCTGCAAGTGGTGGGCCGTGAGTGAGAAGCGCAACGGCATGTGCTCGGGCTTGGCCGTAAACCCCAGCTGCACGTCGAGCGGCAGGGGGCCCCGGGCGGTGCCGTCGTAGGGCACGAACTGGTAGCCCACATTTTTGGCCACCAGGCCCAGCGTAAAATCCTGGGTGGGGTGCTTGTAGAGCACGCCGGCGTCGGCCACGCCGGCCAGCGAGCGGATGCCAGCGATGCTCGACACGGCCAGCTTGGCGGTGAGGCCAAACGTGAACTTGCCCTTGGTGTAGCTGTCGCTCACGCCGGCCGTGTACTCGTTCACTACGAACGACCCCAAGGTGTTGCCGGCCGGGTCGTAGCTGGGCTGGTCGGCGTAGTTGATGTACGTGAGGGCCAGGCCAAAGCGGCCGGCCTTGGCCGTGTTGAACACATAGGCGGCAGTGCTCTGCTTGATGTCGGCCACGTAGCCCACGTAGCTCAGGGCCAAGCGGTGGTCCATATCGGCGTTCAGCAGCGCGGGGTTGCCGAAAAGCATCGTGGGGTCGGAGCTACGGGCCGAGGGATTCATGCCGCCCCAGGCCGCCAACTGGGCCCCGGGCGGCAGGCCCAGAAACGGCAGCACCGCCCGCCCGCCCAGCTGCTGGGCCGCGGCGGGCAGGGCCCCCAGCAGGCCCAGCAGGGCAACGGCAAAACCGGCGGGCCGGCGGGCGGAAAAGTGCTTCATCAACCGAATTTAGGTAGGGAGTGCATTGAGACGGACCGTCAGGCCATCCTGCTCATCTGGCATCCGCGCAGTCGAAGCATCTCCGCCGCGCAAATAATCAATATTTACTGCTACGGTAGAGATGCTTCGACTGCGCGGACGCTAGATGAGCAGGACGTTCTAAATTTAACCAAAAACGTCCTACCCTACCTTTTAGCATCTCCCCTACTGCACCTCCACGCTGGGGCCCGGGGCGGGCACCGGCTCGTCGCGCACGGGCAGCTTTTGGGGGTGCGGCACCAATTCGTCGAGCAGGGCCACGCCCAGCACGTCCAGTACGCGGTCGACGTAGTGAATGTGAAGGCCTTGGAGGTAGTCGGGCATAATTTCCTCCACGTCCTTGCGGTTTTTGGCGCACAGCATAATGTCCGTCATGCCGGCACGGCGGGCGGCCAACAGCTTTTCCTTGATGCCGCCCACGGGCAGCACCTTGCCGCGGAGCGTGATTTCGCCGGTCATGGCCAGGCGCGGGCGCACCCGGCGCTGGGTGAAGGCCGAGGCCATGCTGGTAAAAATAGCGATGCCCGCGCTGGGCCCGTCCTTGGGCACGGCCCCCTCGGGGAAGTGAATGTGCAGGTCGTACTGGTCGAACAAGCGGTAGTCGATGCCGATTTCGTCGGCCCGGCTGCGCAGGTAGCTCAGGGCCGTAATGGCCGATTCCTTCATCACGTCGCCGAGCTGGCCCGAGAGCGTGAGCTTGCCCCGGCCGCGGCTCAAAAGGCTCTCCACGAACAAGATGTCACCGCCCACGCTCGTCCAGGCCAGGCCCGTCACCACGCCGGCCGTGTCGTTGTCCTGGTACATGTCGCGGTCGTAGATGGGGGCCCCCAGGATGCGGCGCACTTCGGCGGGGTCGAGGGCGGCGGGCACGGGTTCCTTGCCGGCCTTGCGGCGGGCCAGGTTGCGCGTCAGGGCAGCCAGCTTGCGCTCGAGGCCGCGCACGCCGCTCTCGCGGGTGTAGTCGTCGGCCACGCGGTGCAGGGCCCCGTCGCTGATTTTTACTTCCTGGGGCCCCAGGCCGTGCTCGCGCAATTGCTTGGGCCATAGGTGCTTCTTGGCAATCTGCACCTTTTCCTCCTGGGTGTAACCGGTCAGGTCGATGATTTCCATCCGGTCGCGCAGGGCGGGCTGGATGGTGTCGAGCGAGTTGGCCGTGGCAATGAACAGCACCTTGCTCAGGTCGTACTCCACCTCCAGGTAGTTGTCCACGAAGGTCGAGTTCTGCTCCGGGTCGAGCACTTCGAGCAGGGCCGAGCTGGGGTCGCCGCGGAAGTCGGCGCTCACCTTGTCAATCTCGTCCAAAATAATGACCGGGTTGCTGGCCCCAGCCTTTTTGATCTGGGCGATGATGCGGCCCGGCATGGCCCCCACGTAGGTTTTGCGGTGCCCGCGGATTTCGGCTTCGTCGCGCACGCCGCCCAGACTCAAGCGCACGTACTTGCGGCCCAAAGCCGTGGCAATGCTGCGCCCAAGGGAGGTTTTGCCCACGCCGGGGGGGCCGTACAGGCACAGAATCGGCGACTTCAAATCCTGCTTCAGCTTAAGCACGGCCAGGTACTCGAGGATGCGTTCCTTCACCTTTTCGAGGCCAAAGTGGTCGGCGTCGAGGATTTTGCGGGTTTGCTTGAGGTTGATTTTGTCCTTCGTGTACTCGTTCCAGGGCAGGTCGAGCAGAAACTCCACGTAGTTGGAAATCACCGAAAAGTCCGGCGCCATGGGATTGGTACGGGCCAGCTTTTCCATCTCCTTGGCAAAGTGCAGGGCCACCGGCTCGGGCCAGTTTTTGGTCAGGGCCCGGTCACGGTAGCGGCCGATGTCTTGGTCGGGGCCCTCCTGGCCCAGCTCGTCCTGCAGGGTTTTGAGCTGCTGGCGCAGGAAGTACTCGCGCTGCTGGGCGTCGATGCCGGTGTGGGTTTTGGTGCGGATGTCCTGCTTGATTTCGAGCAACTCCACCTGGTTCAGCAGGGCTTCGAGCAGCTGGCGGGCCTGCTGCTCGGGGTCGCTCAGTTCGAGCAGGCGCTGCTTGGCGGCCAAGTCGAGCTGCACGTTGGAGCACAAAAAGTGCGTGAGGAAGGCCGGCGACTGAATGCCTTCGAGCATGTTGCGCGCCTCCGACGGGATTTCGGGGCTCAGCTCCACCACCTTGCCGGCGGCCTCGCGCAGGCTTTGCAGCAAGGCAAAATCGGCGGGCACGTCCGTGTTGAGCGACGTTTCGGCGAAGTACTGCACCCGGGCCGTGAGGCGGGGCGCGTAGCTCAGCTCCTCCTCGATGGTGAAGCGCACCTGGCCCTGGATGATGATGGTGACCTGGCCATCGGGCTGGTCGATGAGCTTGAGGATGCGGGCGAGCGTGCCCACGGGGTGCAGCTCGGCCACGGTGGGCTCGGCGTCGTCGGGGCTGCGTTGGGCCACCACGCCCAGCAGCTTGTCGCCGCTGGCGTAGATGGCACGCACCAGCTTGGCGCTTTTCTTACGGGTGACCGTGACGGGTAGCACCACGCCCGGAAACAGCACCGTGTTGCGCACGGGCAGCAGCGGCAGCTTGGCGGGCGCGTCGTCGCCGTTGAGCAGGTGGTCGGGGTCGGCAGCCATGATGGCAATGGCCTCGGGTTGGGGGTTGGCTTCGCCACGCAGCCCCTGGGGGCGCGGCGCGGCGATGGAAACAGAAGCCAGGTGCATGGCAGAAAGGATCAAGGGACGAACGCGGCGGGTGCCAGAGTGGCAGCCCGCCGCGCATACATAACGAGCCGACAAGATACACCCGCCGGCGGCCCTGGCGGGTCAAGCGCCGTGCCAAAGCCGGGGCAATGCCAAAGCGGCGCTTACCCGGATAATTATATTTTTTTGGACAACTTGCGTTCGCTATTCAACTCTTTGTCTCCGGGCCATGCCTGTAATGTTTTGTCGGCGGGCGCTGCGGTGGCTCGCCTTTGCGTGGGGCCTGGCCCTGGGGCCCCACGCCTGGGCCCAGGCACCGCGCCCGGCCATTGCGCCCGGGGCCTACAAAGTGCGCGGCCTGAGCAGCCGCACCAGCCAGTCGCTGCGCCTGCGCCCCGACGGCACCCCCGATTTTGTGTACATTAATAAGTACCGCTTCTACGAAGACAAAAAAGCCCTGCGCGCCATCGCCCACGCCGAAAAGCGCCGCCGTTACCACCAAGCCCGGCTATTGCTCGAAGATTACGTGGCGCGGTTCGGGCCCGAAAACTTTGGGCGCGGCACCGGGCTGCTCTGGCGCATGGGCCAGCTGCTGGAGCGCGACAGCCAGCTGGTGAAGGCCAAGGCCTACTACCGCCTGGCCTTAAAACATCGCCGGACGGATGTTACCAAAGTGCAATTGTACTACGATTCGCTGGAGCAAAAAAGCACTGCCTTGTACGTGCCCCTGCAAACGTATTACGACTTGGTAGAGTACCGCAAGAACCTCAATACGTTCCACCCGCCCAAGGGCGTGTACACGAGCATGGGCGACGCCGTGAACAGCAAGGCCCCGGACTACGGCCCCACCCTGGCCGGGCGCGATTCGCTGCTGCTTTTCAGCAGCAAGCGCAAGCGCCGGGGCCTGGCCGGCACCGTCGACGAAGACTTGTACACCTCGCGGCGCGAGGGCGTGAGCTGGACCGATGCCGAGCCGCTGCCCAAGCCCATCAATTCCCCTTATAATGAAGGTTCGGCCTGCTTTAGCAAGGACGGGCGCACCATCTTTTTTGCCCGCTGCGAGTGCCCCACCTGCCACGGCAACTGCGACCTGTACACGGCCAAGCTGGGCAAAGACAATAAGTGGAGCGTGCCCCGCAGCCTGGGCCCCGCCGTGAACTCGGTGGCCTGGGACTCACAGCCCGCGCTCTCGCAAAGCGAAGACACGCTGTACTTTGCCTCCGACCGCCTGGGCGGGTTTGGGGCCAGCGACCTTTACTTTACCGCCCGCCAGAAGAATGGCCAGTGGGGCCCCGCCCAAAACCTGGGGCCCACCGTGAACACCCGCGAGAGCGAGGTCAGCCCCTTCTACCACCCCCTCTACCACGTGCTGTACTTCAGCTCGCGCGGGCAACTGCTGAACTTCGGCGACTTTGATATCTACAAAACCTACCGCGTGCAAGGGCGCTGGCAGGAGCCCCGCAACATTGGGCCCCTGGTGAACGGCAAGGGCCCGGAGTACTATTTCACCATCGACCGCGAAAGCAAGAACCTGTACTACGCCCGCTCCGAGCCCACCGACGTGGGCAACCTCGACCTCTACTCCTTCCCGCTGCCCATGGAGGCCCAGCCGCTGGCCACCACCACCGTGGCCGGCATCCTGCGCGACTCCGTCAGCAACAAGCCGCTGCAAGGCATTGTGAGCGTGATTGATACCGACAACGGCGTGGAGGTGGCCAGCAAGTACCTGCGGCCCGACGGCAGCTTCGACTTTGAGCTCATGGAGGGCTCGCACTACGTGCTGCTCATCCAGAGCCCCGATTTTTTCAGCGTCGAGAAGAAATTTGAGCTGAAGGGCGACACCGTGCTGAGCCTGCTCACCAACAGCCTGAACTACAAGCTGCCGCTGGTGTTCCGCAACATCGAATTTGAGGCCGGCAAGGCCAACGTGCTGGCGGCCATGCACCCCACCCTCGACCGGCTCACAACCTTTCTGGCCGACCACCCCACCTACCGCCTCGCCATTGCGGGCCACACCGATGCTCAAGGCGACCCTGACGCCAACCTGCTCCTCTCGCAGGCCCGCGCCGAGGCCATCCGCCGGTACATTGAGCGGCGGGGTAAAATTGCGCCCGCCCGCCTCGAAAGCGGCGGCTACGGCAGCTCCCAACCCCTGAAGGAAGAGGCCAACGAGGCCGACGCCCGCGTGAACCGCCGCGTGGAGTTCCGCATTCTCAAGCCCGAAGGCGACGCGCCGGCCGGCGGGGCATGGAAATAAGGCCCCAGCCAGGACCCTACATCATCGGCCTGTTTTACAACGCCTTGGCGAAAATGTAGGCGTTCAGCAGCATGAAGGCAAAGGCCGGCAGCGAAATTAGTAGGCCATCCTTTACCTTGATGCGAATGCCCACGCCCAGGAACATCAGTAGGGCCAAGCCGCCGGACGAGATGAGGAGGATGATGTTGTACTTCAGGCCCACCAGCAGGCCCACGGCCCCCAGCAACTCGAAGACAATGGCAATGATTCCCTCTTTTTCTAGCCCAAACCGCTTGAACTCTGCTTTCATGTTGGGCGACATGAAATAGGCGACGCCATAGCCCAGAAAGGACAGGCTTGAAACTAGAATCAGGACGGTTAGCAGGGACATTACGCGGCGGGGTGCAAGGCCGCGTAGGCAATGAACAAGCTCAGCACCAGCAGAATAAACGAAGGGGCACGCTTAACGAGCGGATTGTTCACCTTTTGGTGGAAGTACTGCGCGGCCAGCATCAGAAAGGCCATGACAAGGGCCGGTATCAGCACCAGGGCCGGGTACCAGATGCCGGCAATGAGCAGGGTGGCCAGGGCAATTTTGGTGGAGCCCACCAGCGTGCGGGTCTGGTCGCTCAGGCCGTACTGCTTGAATTCCAGCACGATGTTGTCGAAGCGGAACACCCACACGAAGATGACCGACAGGGCGACGACGAGTTGGGCGATGTGGGCGGCGGTGTTCATACTGGTTTTCGGTTAGGGCCCCGGTGGCCGGCTCCGTTGCCGCGTTGGCTCGGGTAGCTACCGGCCATGCCGCGCCAATTTCAGGGCCCGACGCAGTGCATAGGTTTGATAACAAAGCCCTTCGGCCGCCCAAATGTTTAGGCTCCAGCGCGGCTGAACGAAGTCCAACGCCGTTGCGGTGCGAACGCCGAACGGGGTATCCCATTTTATAGCCCCAGGGGCCCCAACCCAAAAAATGCCTACTCCAACTCCCACCACGGCTCCTGCCGCACCGGGTCGCCCACGGCGTAGGGCTCGCCGATGCGGGGCACCGTGACGGGCATCGCCAGGGCCCAGGCGGCGGGCAGCAGGCGCTCGATGGGCTCGTTCCAGGCGTGGTAGGCCAGCGTGAATTTGGCCCAGTGCACGGGCCAGAGCACGGCGGCGCGCAGGTCGCGGGCGGCCTGGGCCGTTTCTTCGGGCAGGGTGTGGATGGGGTGCCACAGCTCGTCGTACTGCCCGTTTTCGAGCAGGGCCAGGTCGAAGGGGCCGTACTGGGCCCCGATTTCCTGGAAGTGCGGGCCATAGCCGCTGTCGCCGCCTAAGTACAGGCGGTAGGGCCCCAGCTGGAGCACAAAGGCGGCCCACAGCGTGTTTTGGGGCGAAAAGGCGCGGCCCGACATGTGCTGCGCCGGCACGGCCGTGAGCTGCACGCCGGGCAATGGTGCGGCGGTATCGTGCCAGTTCAGCTCCGTAATTTGGTTGGCGGCGTAGCCCCAGTGGCGCAGGTGGGCCCCCACGCCCAGGCCCGTGACCACCCGGGCCACCTGGGGGCGCAACGCCGCCACGGTGGCATAGTCGAGGTGGTCGTAGTGGTCGTGGGTGAGCACCAGCACATCAATGGGCGGCAAGTCGGCCACGCCGTAGCCGTTGCTGCCCGCAAAGGCCCGCACCGAGCCCGGTACCGGCGAGGCATTGCCGCTGAACACGGGGTCTACCAGGATATTAAGCTCTTGGTATTTAATTAGGTACGACGAATGACCGAACCAGGTGAGGGTGGGCCGCGCGAAGGGCCCCGGGGCCCGCAGGTTGGTGGCCACCCACGGCAGTGGCCGGCTGGGGCGGCTGGTTTTGGGCCGGTTCAGGTAGCCCCGCAGCAGCTTGCCCATGGGCGCATCGCCGACGCTGAACCGCACGCCGCCCGGGTTCTGAAACTTGCCGCCTTCGAAGTTGGGCAGCGCCGCAAATTGCCGGGCCTGCGCCGCCGAAGGGGCTTTACCAAGGATTTTCATTCGTAAGAAGCGGGGCCCTTACCTGGCCCGCGGGGGCGCAGACGGCCGGGGCCCCGCTATGTTTTAGGGCCCCTACGAAACGGCCAGCACCTGCACCGTTTTGCCGTTGAACACGGCCGCCTCGCCGGCGCGCTTGCCCTTCAGGGCCAGGGCTACTGGCGCGGCCCCCGACACGGCGAAGCACTCCTGCCCGCCCACCACCAGCCGGCCCGCGCTGATGGCCAGGTAGAACCAGCCCAGCGAGGTGTGCGCCAGGGCCCCCGGGCGCACGGCGTCGCAGGGCGCGTCGGGGCTGATGCGGGCCAGCTCGGCGGCCAGCTGGCGGGCCTGGTGCAGCTGGCCGGCGTTGCGGTCGCGCTCCTGGGTGGCCATTTCGCGGCCGGTTTCGTACTTGTCGCCCGCGCTGCTTTTGGTGTCGGAATTGGCCGATTCCTGGGCGGCCTGCATGGCCAGGGCAGCGGCGGCCATGCGCTGCTCGATGAAGGCCTGGCAGGCGGCGTGCAGGGCGGGCTTGGAAAACGAATCGGCCATGGGAGCGAAGCGGAAACAATAAAAGTAGGCCCGGCCGGGCCCCAACACCCGCCGCGCTGCTGCGGCGGGCACCAAAATCGGGTAATTCTACGCGCTAAACAGCTGGCCGCGTCTTGGTTCTTTGCATTGCAAAATTGAACCCATGCAATCGGGCCGGCGCGGAGCTCCGCTTTTGGCCCTGCCGCGCGCCGCACCACTCTCCACCCTCGCCTTTCCTACATGAGCCCCCTGCCTGAGCTAGCGCTTGAAAATGAGGCCCCGGCGCGCCGCCCGCCGCGCTGGCAGCAGCGGCAAAAGAACTTCGACGCGGCGGGCCCCGCGGCGGCCGACGGCGCCCGCCGCGCCAATGTTATTCCTTTTCACTCCGCTCCCATGTCGCCGCGCGAACTCGCCAACCTCCCCGCCCTGAAAAGCGCCCAGCGCGCCGAGTTCCTGCGCCGGGCCCAGCAGCTGGGCCACCACCTCGACGCGCTGGCGCAGGGGCTGGAGGAACACCGGTTTTTCACCGCCGCCACCGCCGATGCGCTCCGGCTGCTGCCCGCCGCAGCCCTGCTGCCGCACCCGGTGCCGGGCTTTTACCAGCCGGCCCCGGGGCCCGGCCCGGGCAAAGGCGGCGCGCTGGTGTTTGCCGGCGGCCAGCTGGCGGTCCCCCAGG
The DNA here is from genome assembly GCF_006439025.1 of Hymenobacter nivis. GTDB lineage: Bacteria > Bacteroidota > Bacteroidia > Cytophagales > Hymenobacteraceae > Hymenobacter > Hymenobacter nivis_A. The sequence continues at coordinate 497,770 of NZ_RCYZ01000002.1, read as the reverse complement.
GGCCCGTGCACGTGCAGGCCGTGTCCATCGACACGAAGGTGCTGGGCCCCGGCGAGCAGTGGGACGTGAGCACGCCCGCCGCCGAGGCCTGGGCCCCCACCGCCCTGCCCCCCTACGTGGTGCTGAACGTGCGGCGGCTGGTGCTGCACCCCGGGGCCGCCGTGGTGGTGCGCGGCTCCACGTTTTCGCTGCTCTGCCAGGAGTACCACTGCCTGGGAACGGTGGGCGCCGAGGCTCCCCAGGTGGCCATCGGGCCCGCGCCGCCAGCGGCCGGCCAGCCGGCTCCCTGCCAGCTGGCCGAGCTGGTGTTCCGCGACGTGCGGGGGCCCCTGGCCGTGTACGCCCAACCAGCCGCCCCCACGCCCGGCCAGCGCGTGGTGCTGGCCCACCCTGCGGCCGGCCCCGCCTAACCCGCTCCCAATCAGGCAAAACTGGTTGGCCTTAGTTGATTACTAATTATTGATTGCTAGCTGCTTATACCTTTATAAAGTTTACCTTATTCACCCCGAATAAATGTCTGTTATTCCGAGTATTCTTACCCCCGAACAGTTCGAGCAGTACAGCGCCGAGTGGCTGAAAATTGCCGGGGGCCCCGGGGGCGACGCGCTGGCTAACTGCTTTGCCGCGCCCGGCCACGGCCGCCGCACTTATGCGAGCCTGTCCATCCAGCACCTGGTGTGGCTGGTATCAACGGTAGGCATCGTCGCCGTCAGAACCCGGTTTCTGGCCATTGCCCACCAAGGCCACCCGGCGCGCTTCGCGCTGGCCCTGTTCGCCGCCGATGCCGCCGGCCAGCGCCTGTCGGCCTATTACCTGGCCGAGACTGAAGAGTATCCTACCAGGGACGCGCTGCACGCCACCCAAGTGCCGCACGACTTGGTGAAGGCCTGGCTGCACCACTGGACCGCCGCGCCGGCCATCACGCCCGCCCTGTTTGCCACCGCCTACGGGCCCCTGCAAGGCTACACTTTCGACGCGGGCGACTTCCTGGAGCCGCTGTTCGCCGCCCAGCCCTTCGGCGACCAAACACTGCGCATTAGCTTCGGCCTGCACGAGTACTATCCCGTTGAAGGGCCCCTGGCCCAGACCTTCGGGCTGGTGCTGCGCCTCCACGACCCTCAAAAGCTGGCCGGCGGCTCCGACGACCCGTTCTTTGACATGTCGCAGCCTTGCCCGCCGCATTGCTAGGAAACCATTCCGGGGCGTAAACAGCGCTGCGGATGGCTCACCTATTCTTACTCTACCCGTAAGCGGCATGACCAGCGACGCCTTATTTGTATTCGTAGCGCGCTTCATGGAGTTCGCGCTGGCAGTCACGTTCCTCAGCGGCGTGGTGCGGTTCCGGCAGCTGCCACCGGAGCTGCGCTGCTTGGTGGTGTTTTTGGGGCTGGATGTGCTCACGGAAATTGCCTCCGATTGGCTGCACCGCCACCACCAGCCCAACCTGTTCCTGTTTCCAATTTTTGCGGCGGTGGAGATATGGTTTCTGGCGTTGGTTTACGACCGGGCGTTGCAGTGGCCGGCCTTTTCGCGGTGGCGGCCGTGGCTGGCCGGGGCTTTTGTGGCCTACTGCGTGCTCGATGGCTGGCTCTTCCCCGAAGTGGCCCGCTTTAAGCCTGCCCTACAAATTGTGGAGAGCGTACTGGTGCTGAGCTTGGTGGGGCTGTACTTTCGCAAGCTGCTTCGCGAGCTGCGCGTAACGCGCCTGGACCAGGAGCCCATGTTCTGGGTTTCGACCGGCATCGTCATCAACTCCCTGGGCAGCATTCAGATTTTTTTGTTCAGCAACTACCTGCTCACGCACTATTCCAACCAGTTGAGCACGGCCGCCTGGGCCGTGCACACGCTGCTCAACGTGGTGCTGTACGCCTGCTACTGCACCGCCCTATGGATTCGCCCCCGGAAGTAACCTTCGCCTCGTTGTTCTTCGGCGGCATTGCGTTTATGCTGCTGGCGGCGGGGGGCCTGGTGCTGTTTTTGGTGGTGTACCAGAAGCGGCTGCTGCAACAGCAACTGCGCCTGCAAGCGGCCGAGGCTACCCACCAGCAGGCGCTGCTGGCCGCCATTGTGGAGGCCCAGGAGCTGGAGCGGGAGCGCATTGGCCGCGACCTGCACGACGGCATCGGCTCGACCATTGCCACGGCCAAGCTGCTGGTGCACCGCCTGGAGGGCCCCCAGCCCCTGGCCGACCGCACCGACCTGCTCGGGCTGGTGAAGGAAATAATGGGCACCGCCGTGCAGGACGTGCGCACCGTGTCGCACAGCCTCTACCCGGTGGTGCTGGCCCGCTTTGGCCTGGCCGAGGCCTTGCAGCACTTAGTCGACGTATCGAACGAGGCCGGCACGCTGGCCGTGGCCCTGGAGGTGGAGTACCCCCGCCCGCTGGCCCTGGCCCAGGAGCTGGCCCTCTACCGCATTTGCCAGGAGCTGATGCACAACGCCTTCAAGCACGCCGCCGGGGCCACGCGCCTGGGTGTGCAGCTGCGCCAGCGCGGCACGCTGCTCACCCTGGCCGTGGACGACGACGGCTGCGGCTTTGCGCTGCCCGCGCCGGGGGCCCCCGCGCTGGCCGCCCCGGGCGTGGGCCTGCGCAGCATCGACGTGCGGGTGCAGCTGCTGCGGGCGCGCCTGCACCGGGCCTCGGGCCCCGGCCAGGGCACCCACACCCGCGTCGAGCTGCCCGCGGCCTTCGTGGTGTAGGCCCGCGCTTTCCTCCCGTTTCTGTCCTTCCTACCCATTATGCCCGCCCCCGATTTCCCGGTTCGCATTGCGCTGCTCGACGACCACCCGCTGTTTCGGCAGGGGATGCGCTACATTTTGCAGGCCCTGCCCTACGTGGAGGCCGTGGACGAGGCCGGCGCATTTCCGGAGCTGCTGGCCCTCTGCCGCCAGCGCCTGCCCGACGTGCTGCTCCTCGACCTGCAAATGCCCGGCATGGATGGCCCCGAAGTGGCCAAAACCCTGCTCGCCGAATTTCCCGACCTGAAAATCATCGTCCTCTCGATGTTTTCCGCCGACAAGTTCATCACCCAAATGTTGAAGCTGGGGGCCCGCAGCTACCTGCCCAAAGACGCCGACCAGGACCAGCTCCGCCAGGCCCTGGAAGACGTGCTCACGAGCGGCCACCACGTCACGCCGCACATGGCGCGGGCGCTGCTGCGCGGGGCCCCCGCCGCCCCGCCCGCTGTGCCGGCGCTCTCGGCCCTGGTGCAGCTTACCCCGCGCGAGGAGGAAATCCTGCGCCTCATCTGCGAGGGCCGCACGGCCGCCGAAATTGCCGACCGCCTCTTCATCAGCCGCCGCACCGTGGAAGGCCACCGCCAAAACCTGCTCGAAAAAACCCACGCCCCCAACTCGGCCGGCCTCGTGGTGTACGCCGTGCGGCACGGCCTGCTGGACACGTGAGCTAATAATTTTACTACGCCTGCAATAGGCCGTCCGCCAGGGCCCTATCGTTGCTCAGGCGCGGCACTTTGTTTTGGCCGCCGAGCTTGCCCAGGCGCTTCATGTGGCGCTGGAAGGCACCGGGCGGCAGCGGCGTGAGCTGCAAGGGCACCAATATGTTGCCTTTTCTCAGGTCGTCGTAATAGGTGTTGCGCTGGCGCAGGGCCCCGTCCAGGGCCCCGGCGAAGGCGGCGGCATCGGCCGGGGCCCTGGCAAACTCCACCAGCCACTCGTGGCGTGAGGGCTGCGCGGGGTCAGCGCTCACGAGCGGGGCCACGGTGAACTCCACCACTTCCACCGCCGGAAACTGCCGCATGGCCTCGCGCAGGGCCCCTTCAACTTCCTCGCCGATAACGTGCTCGCCGAAGGCCGAGAGGAAGTGCTTGAGGCGGCCCGTGACCACTACCCGGTGCGGGGCCAAACTCACGAAGCGCACTGTATCGCCGAGCGAGTAGCCCCACAGGCCGGCGTTGGAGGTGAGGACGACGGCGTATTGCTTGTCCAGCTCCACATCGGCGATGGTGATGCGGGGCGGATTTTCCTCAAAAAACCGTTCGGCGGGCACGAATTCGAAAAAGATGCCGCTGTTCAGCAGCAGCAGCAGGCCGGGGTTGCCGGGCTCGTCTTGAAAGGCCAGGAAGCCCTCGGAGGCCGGAAACAGCTCGATGCTGTCGATGGGCCGGCCAAGGCTTTCAAAAAGCTTGGCGCGGTAGGGCGCGAAGTTGACGCCGCCGTACACGAACAGGTTAAGGTTCGGAAAAACGTCCTTGATGGGCCGCCCAGTAATTTGGAGCAGCTTGTCGAAGTACATCTGCACCCAGGGCGGGATGCCCGAAATCAGGGTCAGGTCTTCGGGCAGCGTTTCCTCCACAATGCGGTCGAGCTTAGCCTCCCAATCCTCGATGATGTTGGCCTCGTAGCTCGGCAGCTGGTTGCGGCGCAGGTAGGCCGGCACGTGGTGGTTGGCGATGCCCGAGAGGCGGCCGGTGGCGATGCCGTGGTGCTGCTCCAGGGCCGGCGAGCCGCTGAGAAACATGAGCTTACCATCCAAAAATTGGCTGCGGCCGGTGGCGTGCACATAGTGCAGCAGCGCGTCGCGGGCCCCGCCGATGTGGTTGCCGATGCTGGCGCGGGTGATGGGAATGTACTTGGTGCCGCTGGTGGTGCCGCTGGTTTTGGCCAGGTACAGCGGTCGGCCGGGCCAGAGCACGTCGGCCTCGCCGGCCTGGGTGCGGTCAAAGTACGGCTTGAGGCCTTCGTAGTCGCGTACGGGCACTAAGCGGGCCAGGTCAGCGGGCGTGCGCAGGGCCCCCAGGCCGTGCGCCTGGCCGAAGGCCGTGGGGGCCCCGGCGGCGGCCAGCTGGCCCAGCAGCCGCAGCTGCGTGGCCACCGGCGCGCGCTGCCACTGCCGGTCGCGGTGGGCAACGTAGGTCGCCAGGGGCCGACTCAAGGCTGATTTTATTCCCATAAGCTGAACAAGCACGCCCTGTTGAACGCCCGGCGAAAGTACGCCCGGGGGCCCCGCGGCAACCTAAACCCGGGGGCTCCGTTTCCTGCCCACACCTTCACTCACTCAAAACAACCTCAACCATGGCAGACCATGCAGGCAAGGCCGTCTGGAACGGCGACATCAAAGGCAGCGGCACCCTCACCACCGACAGCGGCCACCTCGACGCCCCGTATTCGGCCGGTAGCCGCTTCGAAGGCAAGCCCGGCACCAACCCCGAGGAGCTGATTGGCGCCGCCCACGCCGGCTGCTACACCATGTACCTCACGAGTGTGCTAACCAAGCACGGCCACACCATCGAGAACATCACCACGACCAGCACCGTGACGATGAACCCCAACAACGGCCACCCAGTCATCGAGCACATCCACGTGAACACCGTGGGCAAAGTGACGGGCGGCAACATCACCCCTGAAGACTTTCAGAAGCACGCCGAAGATGCCAAGGCCAACTGCCCGGTATCGAAGGTGCTGAGCGCCGTGCCCAGCATGACGCTGGAAGCCAAGCTAGCCTAGGTTAATTGTCCTTATTTCCCGCTGCCGGTTTCGCGCCGGGGCCCCAGTTGGCGGCTCCGGCGCGAAACCGGCAGCGGGAAACTATTTTTGCCCTATGTCAACAGGTTCTACCCGCATCCGCCTCCGCCCCGCCAACACTTCCCGCGTCCCGTTTTGGGGCCAATTGGCCATTGGCCTGTTCTGGGTGGTCTACGTTTCGGCCATGGCCTGGGGCGATACGTCGGCCCACGACTACCACTTCCTGCACTGGGTGTTCCTGGCGTTCAGCCTCGTCTACATCGGCTACGTGTTGGTGAACAACGCCCCCATTTTTGGCACCCAGAGCTACCTGGAGTTCACGCCCGGCTACTTGGTGCACAAAAACGGCCTGTTCCGTCCCAAGCAAGTCTTCGCCGTCGAAAACATTGCCAGCCTGGAGCTGCTGGCCTCCGTGCTACGCGTTCGTCTGAAAGACAACGAGTTGTATGCTCTCGACCTGAAGGAAGTGAAGGGCAAGCGCCGCAAGCTCGTGTTCCGCGAGCAGGTGCGCCGCTTCGCCGCCCGCTACAGCATCAACCTGCTGGAGCCCAGCCCGCTGCGCGGGTAGTTGGGGACCTCGGCCTAAGGCCCTACGCGCGGCGCGGGGGGCCCTACTTGGCAAATTTCTTGCGCAGGTCATCGACCTGGCTGCGGAATTTCTTGTCCAGATCCACCAAGTCCGACACGGTTTGCACTGAGTGCATAACGGTGGTGTGGTCGCGCCCGCCGAAGTGGAACCCGATGGTTTTCAGCGTGTGGCTAGTGTGGTGCTTGGCGAAGTACATAGCCACTTGGCGGGCCGTCACTACTTCCTTTTTGCGGGTTTTGTCTTTCAGCAAGTCCACCGACACGTTGAAGTACGCGGCCACGGTCTTCTGGATGAAGTCGAGGTTCACCTCTGCCTCCACTTCCTCAATGATGTGGCGCAGGGCCTGCTTCACCATTTCCAAGTCGATGTCGCGGCGCGAAAGGCTGCTCTGCGCCACCAGCGAGGCAATAACGCCCTCCAGCTCGCGCACGTTGGTGTGCACCGAGTTGGCCAGGTAGTCCACCACGTGCGGGGCCGGAATGTCAATCCCGTCCTGCTCCATCTTATTGCGGATGATGGCCACGCGCGTCTCAAAGTCGGGCGTCTGCACATCGGCCGTCAGGCCCCACTTGAAGCGCGAAAGCAGCCGGTCTTCCAGGCCCTGCAAGTCCTTGGGCGGGCGGTCCGAGGTGAGCACAATCTGCTTGGCCGACTGCTGCAAGTGGTTGAAGATGTGGAAGAACATCTCCTGCGTCTTGTCCTTGTCGGCCAGGAACTGCACGTCGTCCAGAATCAGCACGTCCACCTGCAGGTAGAAGTTGGCGAAGTCCTGCACCTTGTGCGACTTCACGCTCTCGATGAACTGGTTGGTGAACTTCTCGGCCGATACGTAGAGCACGAACCGCTCGGGGCCAGTGGCCTTGATGTGGTTGCCGATGGCCTGCACCAGGTGCGTTTTGCCCAGCCCCACGCCCCCGTACACCATCAGCGGGTTGAAGCTGGTAGTGCCCGGCTTGTTGGCCACGGCAATGCCCGCCGAGCGGGCCAGGCGGTTGCAGTCACCCTCAATGTAGTTGTCGAACGTGTAGGAGCCGTTGAGCTGCGAGGGCACCAGGTTGCCGTCCACGGCGCGCGCCTGCTGGAAGGGGTTGCGCGGGGCAGCCTCGGCGGTGGCCGCGGCGGGGGCCATCACGGGGCGGTTGCTGCCGGCGGCTTGGTAGTAGCGGGGGCCGCTGGCGGGGCCGTTGCCGGGCACGGGGCGGGGCCGGGCGTCGGGCGGCGGGGCGTCGCGCTCGGGGGCCGCCTGCTTGCGGGCCGGGGGCAGGTGCAGGGTTTTGGGCTGGTCGAGGGGCGTGCCCTGGTCCACCACCACGCTGTACTCCAGCCGGCCGGCGGCCCCCAGCTCCTGGAACAGGGCCCGGCGCAGCTCGTCCACGTAGTGCTCTTCGAGCCAGTCGTAGAAGTAGTTGCTCGGCACCTGGATGGTGAGCACGTTGTCTTTCAGCTCCACCGGCACAATGGGCCGGAACCACGTCTTAAAGCTTTGCTCGCCGATTTCGGCCGCAATCGTGCGCAGACAGCCTGCCCAAACGGTGCGAAAATCTTTGAGCATGGGAGGAATCCGCCAGCAAGCCGGGCAGCATCAGACAAGGGTAGAAAGACAACCAAACCCGGCCCCAACGTGGAGGCGTTTGGGTTAGGGGGGGACAAAATTGTGGAAAACTTACCGAGAAAAAAAGTCGGTTCTTCCTTGCTTATGTCGGGCTTTTAGCAGGCCCCGCGTACGGGCACCACGGCGGCACTGGCCAGCCCGGCGCGCTTGGCTCCGGGCGCAAATTCGTAGTCGAGCCGCCCCAGGTTGATGCCCGACCAGCCCACCTGGTTGATGAGGGCGGCGTGGCCGTCGGGGCCCTGGATGGGCTCGGGCGCGTCCATGAACGTGTGGGTGTGGCCACCCAAGATCAGGTCGAGGCCGGCCACCTGGGCGGCCAGCTTGCGGTCGTCGAGTTTTTCGTTGTCGTACTTGTAGCCCAGGTGCGAGAGGCAAATCACCATGTCGCACTTCTCGGGGCCCCGCAGCTGGGCCACCATTTCCTTGGCTTTGGCTACGGGGTCGAGGTACAGGGTCTGGCCAAAATTTTTGTCGCCCACCAGCCCAGCCAGTTCAATGCCCAGCCCGAACACACCCACGCGCACGCCCTGCTTCACGAACACCTTGTAGGGCTGAAACTTGCCAGCCAGCGGCGTCTTCGAGAAATCGTAATTGGCGATGAGGAACGGGAAGCCCGCGTTGGGCAGCTGGCGCCCGAGGCCGTCGAGGCCATTGTCGAAATCGTGGTTGCCCAGGGTGCTGGCGTCGTAGCCCATGCGGGTCATTAGCTTGTATTCCAGCTCGCCGCCGAAGAAGTTGAAGTACGGCGTGCCCTGGAAAATATCGCCCGAGTCGAGCAGCAGCACGTTGGCCTCCTGGGCCCGCACATCGGCAATCAGGGCCGCGCGCCGGGCCATGCCGCCGAGGCCCGCCCACTGCCCACCGCCCTCCGGAAAGGGCTCGATGCGCGAGTGCATGTCGTTGGTGTGCAGAATGGTGAGCTTCACCGGGGCTTTGGCGGCGGGGGCGGCCACGGCCGCATTGGCCAGGGCCCCCAGCCCAGTGAGGCCGGCGGTGCCCAGCAAAGAATGGCGGAGGAAGTCGCGGCGTTGCATAGCAGGTTATTTAGGTACTTCGCTGTATCAACAAATAAATCCTTGGCTGGGGGCCCCGGCTACTGCACTTTCACCCGGCCTTCGACCTGGGCTGTGACGGGCTGGCCGGCCTTGGTGAGGTCGCGAATGTGGTCGGCGATGGCGGAGCGCAGCAGCACGCCGGTGTGGCGCGGGGCGATGTTCTTGAAAAACACCATGTTGTCGCCGCCCCCGGCCAAGTAGTCGGAAATGGCAATGGCGTAGGGCTTGGGTTGGGCAGCATCGAAAGGCTGGCCACCGATGCGAATGTCCAGGGCGTGGCCGTCGGGCGTGGCCGTGTAGGTGGCCCCCGAAACGGCCATTTTCACATGGGCAGCAAAGTCGAAAAGCTGCTGCACGGTGGCGGCGGGCGCATCGAGCACCACCAGCTCGTTCTCAAAGGGCATGAGCTCGAATACGTTGCCCAGCGTGACGGGCCCCGCGGGCAGGCCAGCGCGCAGGCCGCCGTTGGTCATCACGCCCAGCGGGATGGGCTCGTGCAGCACCGCGGCGGCGCGCTGGCGCTGCAAGTCGGCCACAAAATTGGCCAGCGGCGACTCGCCCGACTTCTTGGTGAGGGCCACCGGGGCGGTACCCAGCACACCCTGCATCTCGGCCGTCACTTTGTCGTGGTAGGGCCGGATGAGGGCGGCCACGGCGGGGTCTTCGGCCTGGGTTTTGCCCACCGGCTGGCTCGTGGCGGGCGCGAAGTGGGCAGTGGGCCGGTAGGGGCCCCGCTGGCAGCCGGCGGCGGCCACCAGGGCCAGCGCAGCGGCCATAAAACGAAGGGAACGCAGCATAAAAAGCACGGAAGCAGTGGGCGGCAACGGCGGGCAGCGGGCGGCTGCGAGGGGGCAAAGGTAGGGCCCCGGCCAGGTTCGGTGGGGCCCGGGGGCCCGGCCTTTCCCGGCCGGGGCGGTATCTTGCGGGCATCCCGCGGCCCGGCCTGGCCGCGTTTTCCCACCCCCGTTCCATGTCCGAATCCTTGCCGGCGGCGCCAGTTGCTTTCACCGAATTTCCGGCCCTCACCACCGCCGCCTGGCAAGCCCGCCTGGCCCGCGACCTGAAGGGCCAGGACCCGGCCGTGCTGCGCTGGCCACTGCCCGGGGGCCCCGTGCTGGAGCCGTTTTACCACCGCGAAGCCCTCGACGCGCTGGGCGGCCCGCCCGCGCCCCTGCCCTTCCCGGCCCGCTCCTGGCTGAACGTGCCCGCCCTGCCCGTGCCGGCCGGCGCCGACGGCCGCTTTGAGATTGAGCGCGCCGCCACGGCCCTGGAACACGGGGCCGATGGCGTGCATTTCGAGCTAACCACGGCTTCAGCGTTTGATGCCAACTACCTGGCCCAGCGGCTGCCGCTGGCGGCCACGTTCGTGGGCTACACCGTGGCCGAGGGCCCCGACGAGCTGCTGGCGCGCCTGGCCGCCGCCGCGCCGGGCGTGGCGCTGCGCGGCTTTTTGCGGTTTGCGCCGCTGCTGGGGCCCGAGGGCGGCACGCCGGCGCAGTACGCGGGGGCCCTGCGGCGCTGCGTGGCGCTGGCCGCGGCCTGGCCCGACTTCCGGGCGCTGGCCGTGAACGCGGCGTACTTCGGCAATGCCGGTGCTACCGGCGGGCAGCAGCTGGCCTACGGCCTGGGCACCGCCGCCGCCCTGCTGGCCGCCCTGCCCGATGCGGCCACGCCCCTGGCCGCCGTGGCCGGGGCCCTGCACTGGCACGTGGCCGTGGGCCCAAGCTACTTCCCCGAGCTGGCCAAGCTGCGGGCCCTGCGCCGCCTCTGGCCCACGCTGCTGCACGCCTATGGCCTGCCGCCCGCCGCAGCCGGGGCCCTGCGCGTGCACGCCGCCACCGCCACTTGGTCGCAAACCACCCTCGACCCGCACACCAACCTGCTGCGCGCCACCACCGAAGCCATGAGCGCCGTGCTCGGCGGGGCCGATTCGCTGGCTGTGGGCACGTTCGACAGCCTGTACGCCGCGCCCAACGAGTTTTCGGGACGCCTGGCGCGCAACCTCTCGCTCATTTTGCGCGAGGAGGCCCACTTTGGGGCCGTGCAGGACCCCGCCGCCGGCTCGTACTTCCTCGAAACCTTGACCGACGAGCTGGCCCGGGCGGCCTGGGCCCTGTTCCAGCAAACCGAGGCGGCGGGCGGGCTGCCGGGGGCCCGGCCGCTGGTGCTGGAGGCCGTGCACGCGGCGGCGGCGGCCACCTTCCAGCGCATCGCCGCTGGCAAGCAAGTGGTGGTGGGCACCAACCGCTTCGAGGACCGCGCCGAGCGCTTCGCCTTCAACCCCAAGCGGTTGCTGCGCTCGGCGGCCTTCGACACCACCCGCGCCACCTACCCGTCGGAAGTGCTGCGCCTGGCCACGGCCCTGCACTTCGAGCGGCGCGAGCGCAAAACCAAGCAGGCGGCCCTGGTGCTGCTGGGCGCGGGCGTCAACCGCCACATCGAAGACTCGTTTTGGCAGACGCTGCCGGCCCAGGAGCGCCCCGAGCTGGCCGCCAGCCACCCCGAGGGAACTCTCTCCTTCCTGTTCTCGTCGCCCGAGGAGGCCACGCTCATGTACGCCACGCCCGAGCAGTTTCAGCGCTTCGCCCGCTTCCTCTACCGCATTCCGGTCGAGCGCCAGGTGTTCGTACCGCCGGTGCTGCTCTCCTCCGACCTGGCCACCTTGCAGGAAGCCGTGCACGTGTTCGGCTTCCACGAAATGCGGGTGCAGGGCTACACCACCGAGGAGGTACTGGCCCGCATCCAGGGGCGGTAAGCTTCCATTAAAAATTTAAAAATGAAGAATTAAAAGTTATGAATTTCCACCCGGGCACTTGCCGAAAGACCCGGGCTAAACCAGCTGATTGGCTGATTTTTAATTCATAATTTTTAATCTTTAATTCTCTTCCCATGAAACCCGACTTTGCCGCCATTGCCTACGACGCCGCGCCGCCCCAGCCCGCCCCCGGGGCCCCCAGCGCGCCGGCCCAGTCCACGCCCGAAGGCATTGCGCTGAAGCCCGTTTACACCGCCGCCGACGTGGCCCACCTCGACCACCTGGGCTTCGGGGCCGGGCAGGCGCCCTACCTGCGGGGGCCCTACGCCAGCATGTACACCCAAAACCCGTGGACGGTGCGCCAGTACGCGGGCTTCTCGACGGCCGAAGCCAGCAACGCTTTCTACCGCCGCAACCTGGCCGGCGGCCAAAAGGGGCTGAGCGTGGCCTTCGACCTGGCCACCCACCGCGGCTACGACTCGGACCACCCGCGCGTGCAGGGCGACGTGGGCAAGGCCGGCGTGGCCATCGACTCGGTGGAGGACATGAAAATCCTGTTCGACCAGATTCCGCTGGAGCAGATGTCGGTGAGCATGACCATGAACGGGGCCGTGCTGCCGGTGCTGGCCTTCTTCATCGTGGCGGCCGAGGAGCAGGGCGTACCGCCCGAAAAGCTGACCGGCACCATCCAGAACGACATCCTCAAGGAGTTCATGGTGCGCAACACCTACATCTACCCGCCGGCGCCCAGCATGCGCATCATCGCCGATATTTTCAGCTACACGGCGGCGCGCATGCCCAAGTTCAACTCCATCAGCATCAGCGGCTACCACATGCAGGAGGCCGGCGCCACCGCCGACCTGGAGCTGGCCTATACCCTGGCCGACGGCCTGGAGTACGTGCGCGCCGGCCTGGCCGTGGGCCTGCCCATTGATGATTTTGCCCCGCGCCTGTCCTTTTTCTGGGCCATCGGCATGAACCACTTCATGGAAATTGCCAAGCTGCGGGCCGGCCGCCTGCTCTGGGCCAAGCTCATGCAGCAATTCAACCCCCAGAATCCCAAGAGCATGGCCTTGCGCACGCACTGCCAAACCTCGGGCTACTCCCTCACCGAGCAGGACCCCTACAACAACGTGGCCCGCACCGCCATCGAGGCCCTGGCGGCCGTGCTCGGCGGCACCCAGAGCCTGCACACCAACGCCCTGGACGAGGCCATTGCCTTGCCCACCGACTTCTCGGCCCGCATTGCCCGCAACACGCAGCTGTACTTGCAGCACGAAACCGACGTGACGAAAGTGGTGGACCCTTGGGGCGGCTCGTACTACGTGGAAACCCTGACCCACGAGCTGGCCGACAAGGCCTGGGCCCTCATCCAGGAAGTGGAGGCGCTCGGCGGCATGGCCAAGGCCATCGAGACGGGCCTGCCCAAGCTGCGCATCGAGGAGGCCGCCGCGCGCAAGCAGGCCCGCATCGACGCCGGCAAGGAGGTGATTGTGGGCGTGAACCAGTACCAGACCGACGAGAAAACCGAGGTCGAAGTGCTGGACATCGACAACGATGCCGTGCGCGAAAGCCAGCTGGCCCGCCTCACCCACGTAAAAGCCACCCGCGACGCCGTGGCCGTGAAAGTGGCCCTGGCCGCCCTCACCGAAGCCGCCGGCCTGCGGTTAGAAGAGTTAAAAGTTAAAAGTGACGAGTTAGAAAACGATGGGGCCCCAGAAGCTCCGAACGCTTCGCCTTTAACTTTTAACTTACTGGCCCTGGCCGTAACGGCCGCCCGGGCGCGCGCCACGCTGGGCGAAATCTCGGACGCACTAGAGGCTATGTACGGCCGCCACCAGGCCACCACCCGCACCGTGGCGGGCGTGTACTCGCAGGAAATGAGCCACAATGAAGCCTTTGCCCAAGCCCGCGCCGCCGCCGATGCCTTCGCCACCGCCGAAGGCCGCCGCCCGCGCATGCTAGTGGCCAAAATGGGCCAGGACGGCCACGACCGGGGCGCGAAAATCATCGCCACCAGCTTCGCCGACGTAGGCTTCGACGTGGACCTGGCCCCCCTGTTCCAAACCCCCGGCGAAGTAGCCCGCCAGGCCGTGGACAACGACGTGCACGTGGTGGGCGTGAGCAGCCTCGCCGCCGGCCACAAAACCCTGCTGCCCTTACTCATCCAAGAGCTAAAGGACCAGGGCCGGCCCGATATCCTGGTCATCGCCGGCGGCGTCATCCCCGCCCAGGACTACCAATTCCTCTTCAACGCTGGCGTGGCCGGCGTATATGGCCCCGGAACAGTCATTGCCAAAGCCGCCATGGAGATTTTAGGAAAGCTGGAAGGACCAGTATCTTTTCCAACTACCTGATATTCAATTTACTATCCAATGCAAAGTTACATCCCTACCCTCACCGCAGCTGCTGCCACTGCCGGTAGGTAGCGCTGCGCCACAGCCACTCCAGGGGCCCGTACCGGAAGCGGCGCAGCCAGGCGTGCGCCGCGGCGGCCTGCGCGGCGAAGAGCAGCGCGGCGGCTCCTAGCACGGCGGGCAGCGGCAGCGGCGCGGGGCCCACGTAGCGCCGGGCACCCCAGGCGAAGAGCAGCAAACAGCACGATTGCAGCACGTAGGTCGTCAGGCCCATGCGGCCCAGGGGCCCCAGCCAGGCCAGGGCCCGCCGCCCAAATGGCCGCCGGTACAAGAGCACCACGCTTGCCACGTACAAAGCCGAAACGGCGAGGCTTTTCAGGGTAAAAAAAACGTCGTAGAAGCGCAGCGGAGAACCCGCCCCGGGGCCCAAAACCAATGGCATGCAACTGTATACCAAGCGTGTGGTTATAAAAGCCACGGCTGACGCTAGCAACACCCGGCTGAAAAAAGTCCGGCTGAAAGCAGTGTCGGCAAAGGCGTTGCGGCGGCCCAGGTACAGGCCCAGCAAAAACAGGGCGGCGACGCTGAACACTCGAAACCCAGAAATCTCGCCGGCTAGAAAATTGCCCGCCGCCGCCCCAAAGGCGCGCACGAGTAGCGCCGTGGCCGGGGCCAGCCAGTAGCTAAAACCCAATCCCCCGATGAAAAGCAAAGCGCTGGCCAGCAGCAGCCACGCGTTACGCCAGTGGTGCACCAGCACCAGCAGCAGGCCCACTGCGGCGTAAATGTGCAGGATTTCGACCTCGAACAGCAGCCGGTGCAGCCAGCCCAGGGCCCCCAGCAGCACCAACCGCCACACGAAGCGCGCCGCGTAGGGCTGGCCCTTGGCGCCGGCGCTGCGCAACTGCAAGGCAAAGCCCAGCCCAAAAAGCAAAGAGAAAATGCTAAAAAACTTCCCCGCCACCAGCGCATCGACGCTCAGCCGGACGGCCGCGGTGCCGGCGCTCATGGGGCTGGAGGGCCCCAGGCCGTCGCCGCGCTGGCCCGCAAAGCTTGTCAGGAAGTGCACTAGCCAGATACCCAGCAGGGCAAAGCCCCGCAGCACGTCCACTGCTTCGAGCCGCGGCGGGGCGGCCGGCGGTGCGGAGGAAAACGGTGGGTTTGCGTGCACGCTCAAAGGAGTTGGGGCCCCACCGGCGGCGGGCCCCGCAAAACTAGCGCCCGGCGCGCCCCGGGCAGGGGCCCTAGCTTGGCCAATTGGTTGCCCGTTGCCCGTTGTCGGTTGCCCGGCAGTTGGCATCAATGAAACCAAAACCGGATAACTAGCAACTGACAACTAACCCCCTTGACGCTTATTGCAGCTGGGCCTTGAAGACGATGCGCAGGGTGCGGGCCACCCGCACCGGCGTGCCGGCCTGGCGGCCGGGCTGCCACCAGGGCATGAGACGCACCAGGCGCAGGGCTTCCTCGTCGAAGCCGTGGCCGCAGCCCTTCACTACTTCGGCGTCGCAGATGCGGCCCTGCTCGTCCACCACGAAGCCCACGTACACGGCCCCGGCCAGGTTGTCTTCCAGGGCCCGGGCGGGGTAGTGCGCGTTTTGGCGCAGGTAGGCGTGGTAGGCTGCGTCGCCGCCGGTGAAGGTGGGCAGCACTTCGGCAAAGGCCAGGGCGGCGGCGCGGGCACTGCCGCCGGCCGACACCGTGGCCCCGGTCGCGGAAGTACCGGCGTCCGAGCCGCTGCCCGTCAGGGCGTACATCGTCACGGCCAGGGGCCCCGCGGCCGGGGCCACCACCGTCTGGGCCCGGTAGCCCGAGCAGCTGAACACGAGCACTGGGTCTTCGCCGGGCGCGGGCACCAGGAAGCGGCCGTCGGAGTTGGTACTGGCCATGCTGGGCAAGCCCTGCACCACGATGACCACGCCCGGCAGGGGCGCGCCGGCCTCGTTCAGCACTTGGCCCGCCAGCGCGGCCACGGGCCGGGGGGCCCCATACTGGCGGCCCGGCCCGGCCGGAGCAGCGCTAAGCAGCGAAGCGGGCGCAAGCGCGTGGCCCAGGAGCAACAAGCTGGTGTAGAGGTGTAGCAGCATAAAAATAAGAATTGGGATGGGAAGAAACGCCGGGGGGTTGGGTCGTTTTGCGGACGGCCTTGGCCACGGCAAACCCGCAGCCAAAAGACAAGAGGACAAAGACCAATACCCGGAAAATAAAATTATCTAATACCGTGCTCATAAAATGATATTATATTTCAACAAACAGTTTTTTATTATTAATAAAGTACAAAACTTATGAAACTGCCTACTCAACCACAAATAACATAAAATCTTATTTATACAGACCTTGGCAAATTAAACCACTTTCTTTTCCAGTAGCTAATTTTTATTTTATCAAAGTTTATTGCAGCTTTTTTTAATAATAAATACGCCAGGTAAAGTATAATTTTTACAACAATACTATTTCATCAACTTGGCAGGCCAGCGGCCAGCAGCCGGCAGCTTAAGACTAGAAAATAGCCCGCGGGCGCGGACAAAGCCCCGCTATGGCAGTTATAATGCCAGCTGATTGCCCTTACTCTTTTTTTTGTCCCATGGATCTTCAACTCACCAATAAGACAGCCCTCGTGACGGGCTCTACCGCAGGCATTGGCCTGGCCATTGCCCAGCGGCTGGCGGCCGAGGGGGCCCACGTTGTGCTCACGGGGCGCACCGAGGCGCGCCTGGCGGCGGCCAAGGCCGCCATTTTGCAGCGCACGCCGGGGGCCGTAGTGCGCGGCGTGGCCGTCGATTTTGGCGACGTGGCGCAGGTGGATGCGCTGCTGAAGGCCGTGCCCACGGTAGATATTTTAGTGAACAACGTGGGCATTTTCGAGCCTAAGCCCTTCGCCGACATCGCGGATGCCGAATGGCTGCGCTTCTTCGAGGTGAACGTGCTGAGCGGGGTGCGGCTGGCACGCCAGTACTTCCCGCTGATGCTGGCCCAGGGCACGGGGCGCATCTTGTTCATTTCGAGCGAGTCGGGGCTGCAAATCCCGGCCGAGATGATTCACTACGGCACCACCAAAACGGCCCAGCTGGCCGTGGCCCGGGGCCTGGCCGAGCTCACCAAGGGCACGGCCGTCACCGTCAACTCGCTGCTGCCGGGGCCCACGGCCTCCGAGGGTGTGGAAGAATTCCTGCAAAAGCTGGCCGGCGAGGGCAAAACCCGCGAAGAAGCCGAGCACGCGTTCTTCCGCGATGCGCGGCCTTCGTCGCTGCTCCAGCGCTTCATTACCGTGGAGGAAATTGCCGACACGGCCGCCTACCTCGTCAGCCCGCTGGCGGCGGCCACCAACGGGGCCGCGGTGCGCGCCGACGGAGGCGTGGTGCGCAGCATCTAGCCGCCGGGGCCCTACTTGCTAGGTCGTTGGCTGATGGCTTTAACATCGGCCTTTCGCACCAGTACCCCCTCCGGGGCTAGTCGTCGGCTTATTTACGTAGGCTCTGCAACGTCAAGTATTTACGCTAAAAATGTTGGCGATTTACGCACGAATAAGCACTTAAAAAAGGCCCGCCGCCCCCGAATGGTATTCAGGGGCGGCGGGCCTTTTTTAGGGCCCCGGGCGGGATTTAGGCGGCGGCTTCGGGCTGGCCGCCGAGCAGCTGCTGGGCTTCGGCGTTGCCGCGCTGGCCGGCGAGGTCGAGGGCAGTGAAGCCGCGGGCGTCCTTGATGGTAGCATCGGCCCCGGCGTCGAGCAGGAGCTTGACTAGCTCGTTGCGGCCGAACATGGTGGCGAACATGAGGGCCGTGCCCCCAGTGGCGTTGGTGATGTTCAGGTCGGCCCCGCGAGCGATGAGCAGGCGGGCAATGTCGGCGTAGCCCTTGAAGCTGACGCCCATCAGGGCCGAGTTGCCGCTGATATCCTGCGTGTTGGGGTTGGCGTGGTGGTCGAGCAGGGCCCTAGCGGCCTCGATGTGGTTGTCGTAGGTGGCCAGCACGAGGGCCGAAAAGCCCTTGCTGTCCTGGGCGTTGATGTTGACGGTGGGGTTTTGCAGCAGCTGCGCGATTTGGGCCACGTCGCCCTTGCGGGCGGCGTCGAACAGCTCGTCGGGGCGGGGGGAGGAAGCTTCCATAAATGATGCGTTGAAACGGGAATGATTGGCCGCTTGGTACGGGGCAAGACAAGTTCGCGCCGGCCAGGTTTGGCGCGGGGCCATAAGAAAGCCTTTCCCTGCGGAAAGGCTTTCTTATGACGGGGCTCGCCGGCGCGGATTAGGCCGGGGGCGTCTGCGGAATGGCGGGCTCCTTGGGGTCTTGCGGTAGCACTTGGCCGGTGGCGGTGGCGGCGGGCTGGGGCGCTTTTTCGGGGGCCGGGGCGGGCTTGGTGGGCCCCGATTCTTTGACCCGAATGCCGGCGTCCTTCAGCTTGCCCCACGAGAAGTTGCCCGTGATGAGGGCGCTGGCCACGGCCAGGCCGGCGGCGGCCAGCGCCCCGGCCAGCAGCGGGCTCATCGAGGTGCGGGTGTAGTAGCTCGTCTGCACCACGTGGCCGGGGTAGTCGCTGTGGGCGTGGCCGCCCAGGCCGGGCTGCTGGAGTCCCCCGGCGGGGTTGCCGGCGGGCTTGTCGCTTTTTTCCTGGCCCACAATGGCCTTGGCGCTGATCCAGTCCATCACGCCGGGAGCCAGCTTGTTGGCCACGCTCATGGCCTTGCCGCCGCCGCCCACGTAAATGTCGCGCACGGGGTGCGTGGCCGCGTGCAAAATGGCGTGGGCCACTTCCTCGGGGGCGTACACGGGCGGGGGCAGTTGCAGCTCGTGGTCGGTGTAGTTGCGCACGTTCTTATTAAAGGGCGTGTCGATGCTGGCCGGCTTGATGAGCGTGACCGTAACCGGGGCCCCCTCGTGCTCCAGCTCGATGCGTAGCGCGTCGGTGAAGCCCTTCACGGCGTGCTTGCTGGCCGAGTACATGCCCTGCATGGGGATGGCCACGTCCGACACCACGCTGCCCAGGTTGATGAGGGCTCCACCGTGCGCCTTGAGGTGCTTGATGGCCTCGAGCGAGCCGTTGACGATGCCCCAGAAGTTGGTTTCGAACAAGCGGTGGTGGTCTTCGGAGTTGCCGTCTTCGATGCGGCCGAAAATGCCCACCCCGGCGTTGTTCACCCACGTATCGAAGCCGCCGAAGTGGCTGCGGGCGGCCTCCGCGATGCGGGCCACGTCGGCGGGCTTGGCCACGTCGGCGGCCACGGTGGTTACGTGGGCCCCGGCGTTTTCGAGCTGCTCGGCCACGGCGCGCAGGTCTTTTTCGGAGCGGGCGGCCAGCACGAGGCGGGCCCCGGCCTTGGCGGCGGCGCGGGCCGTAGCCAGGCCGATGCCGCTGGTGGCGCCGGTAATAACGATGATTTGCTGGTCGAGCGGTTTGGGTTGGTGGGCCATGGGAAAGGAGGAAATGGAGAGAACCAGAAGTGTTGGTCGCGCAGGCAACGCCCTTGCTTACGCGCCCGCGCCCCGGTTGGATATGCCGAGCTTACCCAGGGCCGGGCCACCGGCTTTCCGCCGGCAGCGCAGCACCCGCCCGGGGCCCCAGGGCACCCCAACGGCCCGGGCGGCGCGCGCGTTGCCCTGGGGGCCCAGCACCCGCCCGGGGCCCCCAGGGCAACGCGCGCGCCGCAACGAGTGGCGGGCCGCCGGCGAAAAGCCGGCCGCCCGCCCCGCCCTACCTTTGCCCAAGCTCTTTCCCATCCGTTAAATGACCCCTGATTTTACTGTAAAAGCCCTGGCCTTGCTAGGCAGCACCGGCTCCATTGGCACCCAGGCGCTGGAGGTGGTGCGCCAGCAGCCGGGCCGCTTCCGGGTGGCCGTGCTCAGCGCCCAGCGGCAGTGGGAGCTGCTGGTGCAGCAGGCGCGGGAGTTCCGCCCCGCCGCGGTGGTCATCGGCGACGAAAGCCTCCGGGGCCCCGTGCGGGCCGCCCTGGCCGACCAGCCCGAAACCGAAGTGCTGGCCGGGCCGGGGGCCCTGGCCGAGGTTGTGACGCGGCCCGAAATCGACGTGGTGCTCACCGCTCTGGTGGGCTACGCCGGGCTGCTGCCCACGGTGGCCGCCATCCGGGCCGGCAAGGACATTGCGCTGGCCAACAAGGAAACCCTGGTGGTGGCCGGCGAGCTGATTACCAGCCTGGTGCAGCAGCACGGCGTGCGCCTGCTGCCCGTCGATTCCGAGCACTCGGCCATCTTCCAGTGCTTGGTAGGCGAAGAATTGAACCCCATCGAGAAGATCATCCTCACCGCTTCCGGGGGCCCCTTCCGCGGCCGCTCGGCCCGCGAGATGGAGGCCGTCACCAAGGCCCAGGCCCTCAAGCACCCCAACTGGGAGATGGGCGCCAAAATCACCATCGACTCGGCCTCGCTCATGAACAAGGGCCTGGAGGTGATCGAGGCCAAGTGGCTCTTTGGGCTTGACAACGAGCAGATTGATGTGGTGGTGCACCCCCAGAGCATCGTGCACTCGCTGGTGCAATTCGCCGACGGCTCGCTGAAGGCCCAGTTGGGCCTGCCCGACATGAAGCTGCCCATTCAGTACGCCCTGGGCTACCCACAGCGGCTGGCCAACACGTTCCCGCGGTTCTCTTTTCTCGACTACCCCACCCTCACCTTTGAGGCCCCCGACCGGGCGGCGTTCCCCAACCTGGAGCTGGCCTTCGGGGCCATGCGCCGGGGCGGCAACGCGCCTTGTATCCTCAACGCTGCCAATGAGATAGCCGTGGCCGCATTTTTGCGGGAGGAGGTCGGCTTCCGCCAGATGTCCGACCTCGTGGCCGGGTGCCTGGCGCGGGTGTCGTACCTTGCCAATCCTTCGTTGGACGATTTAATTCAGACCGACGCGGAAACGCGGCGGGCAGCTACGGCGTTGGTAGCCGCAACGTAACCGGCGGCACGGCCGCCCTTTTTTCTACCTTCCTTTTTACTTCCTTTGGAAATTCTCGTTATGGCCGGCCAGCTCTTGCTGGGCCTGTCGCTGTTGGTGGGCTTGCACGAATTCGGCCACTTCGCCTTCGCCAAGCTGTTTAAGATTCGGGTCGATAAGTTCTACATCTTCTTCGACTTCCTGTTCCCGCTGCCGGCGGTGATGAACTTCGCCCTGGTCAAGAAAAAAATCGGCGAGACGGAATACGGCATCGGCTGGTTTCCGCTGGGTGGCTACGTCCAGATCCACGGGATGATCGACGAAACCCAGGACGCCGACGCCCTGGCGGGGCCCCCGCAGCCCGACGAGTTCCGCTCGAAGCCGGCCTGGCAGCGCCTGTTGGTGATGCTCGGCGGCATCATCATGAACGTGATTACCGGCATCGTCATCTTCTCGGCCACCACCATGCACTACGGCGAGAACTACCTGCCCGCCTCCGAGGCCCGCTACGGCATTTTGCCCAACGGCCTGGGCCGCAGCATGGGCTTCCGCACCGGCGATAAGATCGTGAAAATCAACGGCCGGCCCTTCGCCGAGTTTGACGAAGTATATAAGCCCGAGGTGCTGCTGGGCTCGCACTCCTACTTCACCGTGGAGCGCGGCAGCCAGCTGGTGGACGTGAACGTGCCCGTCAATTTCATGGATAATTTTGCCAAGCAGCAGGACAGCCTGTTTGTGCGGCCCCGCGAGCCCTTCACCGTGGGCCGCGTGGTGGCCGGCAACCCCGCCGCCGAAGCGGGCCTCAAGCCCGGCGACCGGATTACCGCCATCGCGGGCAAGCCCATCCAGTATTTCGACGAGCTGCAAGCCGCCCTGGTGACCAACGCCGGCAAGAAAACCACCCTCGCCGTGGAGCGCGACGGCCAGCCCCTGACCCTGACGGCGGCCGTGACGGCCTCGGGCAAGCTCGGCTTCGAGCCCAAGCCCACCATGCACTTCGAGCAGCGCCAGTACAGCCTGGCCCAGGCCATTCCGGCGGGCACCAGCAAGGCCTTCGGCGTCATCGGCCTGCAAGGCCGCGCCATCGCCAAAATTTTCCGCGGCGAAGCCAAGGCTTCAGAAAGCCTCGGGGGCCCCGTGGAAATTGCCCAGCAGTACGGCGGGCAGTGGGACTGGCAGCGCTTCTGGGGCCTCACCGGCGGCTTGAGCATGGTACTGGCCTTTATGAACTTGCTGCCCATCCCGGCCCTCGACGGCGGCCACGTGGTATTCCTGCTCTACGAAATGATTGCCCGCCGCAAGCCCTCCGACAAGTTCCTGGGCGTGGCCCAGCAAATTGGCACGGTGCTGATTCTGATGCTGATGGCCTACGTCATCATTCTCAAGCCGCTGCTCAAGGCCATCCACTAAGGCGAGCTTATCGCTTGTAAATCAGAACGTCTTGCTGAGCTCGTCGAAGCATCTCTACCGCACAAGTAATCATTTACTCAGCGCTGGAGATGCTTCGACAAGCTCAGCAAGACGTTCTTTATTTAACCCATCTACCTTCCCACTATGCTCTCCTTCGCCCCGCTGCTCGGTTTGGTTTTGACGCTGCTGGGGGCCCCTGCGCCCGCCCGGCCAGCGCGCCACGCCTACCACGCCAGCATCACGGAGGTGCGCTACAACGCGGCCAAGCAGCAGCTGGAACTGGCCACCAAGGTCTTCACCGACGATTTTGAGCGCGGCCTTTCGGAGGGCCGCCCGGCCCACGTGGACCTGCAAACGGCGGGGCCCGCGGGGGCCATTATCACTGCTGAATACCTGCGCCGCACTTTGGTACTGAAGACGCCCGCTGGGGCCCCGCTGCCGCTGCAATTCATTGGCATGCAGCCCGAAAAGGATTCGTATTGGCTGTACAGCAAAGCGGCCGTGCCGGGCAAAGCCACGGGCGTGCAAGTGCGCAATTCCTTGCTGCTCGATTCCTTCGCCGACCAGATGAACATCGTGAACCTGGAAGCCAACGGCAAAAAAAACAGCGCCCTGCTGCGCCAGGGCCACGAGCAGGAAACGCTGAGCTGGTAACCGGTGGGCGCGCCGCCAGTGGCTCCGCTACTGGTCCAGCGCCTCGCGCAAAAAGCCGCAGAACGGCCCCAGGGCCTCCAGCCGCGCCAGCACGAAGCCGCGAAAATCCTTTTGGGCCAGCACTTCGGCATCAGGAATTTCCTGGCTGACTACGAAGCTTTTGTGCTTCAGAAATTCAATTTCGGGGTGGGCAGGGTCGTAGCCGGCGGGGGCTTTTTTGAGGCGGTCGCCGCCCAGGCCGGCGAAGTACTGGCGGAAGCCGGGGGCCCCCAGCACGGCGCGTAGGCCGTCGGCGTTGTAGTCGATTTCTTGGCGGATGGCGGCCACCTGCACTTTGTCGGGCTGGTAGAGGCCGGCGGCCACCAGCGTGCTGCCGGGGCCCACCTGCACGTAGTAGCCCGGCGCGTCGATGTCTTTGCCCGCGCTGGCGGTGAAGTAGGCCGAAAAGTGGGTTTTATAGGGGTCTTTGTTCTTGGAGAAGCGCACGTCGCGGTAGATGCGGAACACACTGGTGCGGCCCAGGGGCCCCGCCAGCGCCGGGTCGAGCCGGTTCAATTCCTGCCGCCAAAACGCGGCATCTTCTTCAAAATCAGCCCGGAGGCGGGTGTACTCGGCCTTGCGCTCCTGGAACCAGGCGCGGTCGTTGTGCGCGGCCAGGCCGGCGAGGAAATCAAAAAGTGGGGGAAGCAGCATGGGCGTACCAACGTAAAACTGGGCCCCGTGGCCGACTGGCCGGGGCCCCGCAAAATAGCAGCGGCCGCTCGGCGTTGTAGGAAATAGTTGTGAAATACGGGTGTAATCACCAGCAACTACCTGAACGTCATGCAGAGCGCAGCGAAGCATCTTTCCCGCAGCAGTAATCATTGATTAGTTGAGCAGTAAAGATGCTTCACTGCGCTCTGCATGACGTTCTGCATTCTCACCCTGCGGCCAACCCTGGGGCCCCGCAGTTGGCCCGGTTTTCGTTCATTTGGCGTCTACGCTACTTTTTTGTGCTTATGAAGATTCCCACTTTTTCCCTGCGCCTGCTCGTGCTGCCGCTGTTGCTGCTGGCCGGCGCCGCCCGTGCCCAGCAACCCACCGACCTGTGGTACTTCGGCCAGCAGGCCGGCCTGAGCTTCGCCGATGGGGCCCCCAAGCCGCTGCTCGACGGCAAGATGGCTACTTACGAGGGCTGCGCCGTGGCCACCACGGCCAAGGGCGAGCTGCTGTTCTACACCAACGGCATCAGCGTGTGGAACCGCCAGCACAAGGTGATGCCCAACGGCCAGCACCTGATGGGCGGCACCAGCGCCACGGGCCCCGGCAGCAGCACCCAGTCGGCCCTCATCGTGCCCGACCCCGGCTCGGGCAACTTGTTCTACATCTTCACGGTGGCCCCGCAGGGCGGGCGCGACGGCCTGCGCTACTCGCTACTGGACATGACCCGCGCCGACGGCCTCGGCGACCTGCCCCGCACCAACTTGCTGCTGGTGCAGCCCGTGGCCGAGAAGCTGGCCGCCGTGCGCCACGCCAACGGCCGCGACACCTGGGTGCTGGCCCACCGCTGGAACTCCAGCGCCTTCGTGGCCTACCTCGTGACGGCCGACGGCGTGCAGGGCAACAAACCGGTGCTCAGCAGCGTGGGCAGCGTGAACTCGGGGCCCGGCCGCAACGCCATTGGGGCTCTAAAGTTCTCGCCCGACGGCCGCCACGTGGCGGCGGCGCTGTGGCGCGAAAACAACAAGTTTGAGGTGTACGACTTCGACCGTAGCACCGGCAAGGTGAGCAACGCCCACAGCTACGGGCCCTACGCCGAGGCCTACGGCGTCGAGTTTTCGCCCGACGGCAGCAAGCTGTATGGCAGCTGCAACGGCACGGGCGGCGGCGAAACCCAGATCTGGCAGTTCGACCTGGCCAAGAAAGGCGCCGCCACGCTGGTGGGCCGCTCGGCCAACCGCAAAATTGGGGCCCTGCAGCGGGGCCCCGACGGCAAAATTTACGTGGCCCGCGAAGACAACCCCAGCCTCGGCGTCGTGGAAATGCCCAATGCTGCCGGCAAAGCGTGCCAGTACGTCGATGATGGCTTCAAACTAGGCGGGCGGCGCAGTAAATTGGGCTTGCCCAACTTCGTGGTGGTGCCCTAGCTGCTGGATGGGCTGGGGCCCCACGGCCCGGCCCGCCGGTGGCTGCGGCACGCTTTTTTCTTAGGGAGAGTTATTCTTCCACGCCATTCGCACTCGTATTCGCTATGAACAAACCTTCCTTCTTCGCGCTGCTGCTGGCCCTTTCGGGGGCTTCACTGGGGGCCCAGGCCCAGTTTTCGCTGCCCAAAATCGGCGGCCTCAAGCTGCCTACGCTGGGCAAAACCACTACTGCGGCCAGCACCACCGGCGTGCCAGCGGGCGTGAGCAGCAGTGAAGCGGCCAGCGGCCTCAAGGAAGCCCTCATTCAAGGCATCAGCAAGGGCGCCGACCAGGCCTCGAAGGTGGACGGCTTCAACCTCAACAGCCTGATTCGCATCCCGTTTCCGCCCGATGCGCAGCGCGTGGCCACCACGTTGCGCAGCATTGGGCTGGGCAGCCAGGTAGACAAGTTTGAGCTGTCGCTGAACCGCGGGGCCGAGGACGCGGCCAAGAGCGCCAAGCCCATTTTTCTGAATGCCATCAAGAGCCTGTCGTTCAGCGACGTGTGGGGCATCCTCACCGGCTCGAAGGACGCCGCCACCCAGTACCTCAAGCGCACCACCACCACGCAGCTCACCACGGCCTTCCAGCCCATTGTGCAGCAAAGCCTTGACAAAGTGGACGCTACCAAGTACTACACCACCCTCACCACCCGCTACAACCAGCTGCCGCTGGTGCGGCCCGTGCAAACCGACCTCAACCAGTACGCCACCGGCAAGGCCATTGATGGCCTCTTCACCCTCATCGCCCAGCAGGAGGCCGACATCCGCGAAAACCCCGTGGCCCGCACCACCGCCCTGCTGAGAAAGGTGTTCGGGGGGTAAAAGGTGTAATTACCGGCGCAGCCCCAGCGGGGCGGTCCATCGGTAGTTTTTGTTACCGTACAGCAAGCCAAAGCCCCGGCGGGGCGACCCAACGGTTAGGGTCGCCCCGCCGGGGCTTTATCGTTTACTTACCGCCATTTACTACCGATGGGCCGCCCCGCTGGGGCTAAAAACACACAAGTCTTATGTTGTGCATAGCTAGTTGTGGCAACGAGTTAAAGCGCATTAGCCGGTAAGTTTGCAGGGCCCACTTAGGGGCCCCACTCCTACTTTGCCCGCTCCCCGCCTTTCCGCTGCTGCTTTTGTTGAAGGCTTACTGGCCGGGCAGCGCGGCGTGCTGAGCCGGGCCATTACCCTGGTGGAAAGCACGTTGCCAGGCGACCAGGCGCTGGGGCAGGAGGTACTGCAAGCCGTGCTGCCGCGCACCGGGCGCAGTTTGCGCATCGGCATCACGGGCGTGCCGGGCGTGGGCAAAAGCACGTTTATTGAGGCCCTGGGCCGCCACGTGGTGGAAAACCTGGGCAAGAAACTGACCGTGCTGGCCGTGGACCCCAGCAGCCAGCGCGGCGGCGGCAGCATCCTGGGCGACAAAACCCGGATGCCGTGGCTGGCGGCGCACCCGGCGGTGTTCGTGCGGCCCTCGCCGGCCGGCACCAGCCTGGGGGGCGTCACGCGCGCTACTCGCGAGGCGCTGCTGCTGTGCGAGGCGGCGGGCCACGACGTTATTTTCGTCGAAACCGTGGGCGTGGGGCAGTCCGAAACCGCCGTGCACGGCCTGGTCGATTTCTTCCTGCTGCTGCTGCTGGCCGGCGCCGGCGACGAGCTTCAGGGCCTCAAGCGCGGCATCATGGAAATGGCCGACGCGCTCTGCATCACCAAGGCCGACCAGGCCAACGAGCAGGCCGCCCGCCGCGCCCGCATCGACTACCAAAGCGCGCTGCACCTGTTTCCGCCCGCGCCCTCGGGCCAGGTGGTGCCGGTGCTGCTCACCTCCGCTGTTACGGGCGCGGGCCTACCCGAAACCTGGGCCACCGTCGAGGCCTACGCCGCCGCGGCCCAGGCCAGCGGCTACTTCGCGCAGCGCCGGGCCGAGCAGCAGCTCCAGTGGTTCGAGGAGGCGGTGCAGCAAGCGCTGGCGGCGCGGTTTTACGGCCGGCCCGGCGTGCGGGGGGCCCTACCGGCCGTGCGGGCGGCAGTGGCGGCCGGCCAGCTCACGCCCTGGGCCGCGGCGGAAAAGCTGCTGGAGGCGGAGTGACGGGCCGCGGCGGGGCCGGTAGAAACTTCCGGGGCCGTTCGCTAGTTCGAACCCCACGCAACCCCGCGGTTTTAGGGCCCCGGGGGCGAAAATTATCGGTGATAAAACACTGACCGGTCGCGTTTTCTCCCTGGTAAGCCCCATGCCCGTTCGCCACTACCCTACCCTGCACAACTACGTGGAGGCCAACCGCCGCACCACGCCCGAGTACGACGACGTGGCCCTGGAGCTGCTGGAGGGTGCCCTGCCGCCCGAGCTGGTGGGCACGCTGCTGCGCAACGGCAACGGCCACTTCGAGCAGCACGGCGTGCTCTACGACCACCTGTTTGATGGGGACGGGATGGTGGCGCGCTTCGTGTTCGACGGGCACACGGTGCACTACCGCAACCGCTACGTGCGCACCGACGAGTTTGTGGCCGAGGAGCAGGCCGGGCGGATGCTCTACCGCAGCTTTGGCACCAACCTGCCCGGGGGCCTGCGCACCAACTTCCTCAAAACCAAGTTCAAAAACACCGCCAACACCAGCCTGGTGCAGCACGGCGGCCAGCTGCTGGCCCTCTGGGAAGGCGGCCTGCCCCACGCCCTCGACCCCGCCACGCTGGCCACCCGCGGCCGCTTCGACTACGGCGGGGTGCTGCGCAACCCGTTCTCGTGGCTCGACCGGCGCATTACGCCCGAGCTGCCGTTTTCGGCCCACCCCAAGGTGCACCCCACCACCGGGGTGCTGCACAACTTCGGCACCGTGGCCGGTACTCAGCACCGGCTGGTGCTCTACGAAGTGAGCCCCGCCGGCGAGGCCCGGCTGGCCCACGCGCTGCCCATGCCCGAAGCCACCTTCGCCCACGACTTCGTGCTGACGGAGAGCGGGCACCAGATTTTTTTCCTAACCCCGGTGGCCTTCGACGTGCTGCGGGCCTTTGCGGGGCTGACTTCGCCGGCGGCCTCCATTAAGGTGAACCCCACTCAGCCCACGCAAATCGTGGTGGTGGGCCCCGACGGCACCGTGCACCGGCTGCACACCGAGTTCGGCTTCACCTTTCACTTCGTGAACGGCTTCCAGGACGCCGACGGCACGCTGGTGGCCGACGCGCTGCTGCTCGGCAACTACCCCGATTCGGCCAGTATGAAGGCTTACCTGAGCGGCCATTTGCCCGACGACCAGCCCCAGGCGCGCTTCGTGCGCTTCCGCCTCGACTTGGCCGCCGGCACCGTGGCCCGGCAGCCGCTGGCCGACTGCGAAGGCGAGCTGCCCGAAATCCACCCCGACCGCGTGGGCCGCCCCTACCGCTACGCCTGGACCATCGGCCGCCCCCCGGGCCACCCCCTGCCCCTGCTCGACCACCTAATCAAGCTCGACGTGCAAACCGGCGAGGTGCGCCACGCCTACGCCCCCGATACCCTGTGCAGCGAGCCCGTGGTGGTGCCCCGCCGGGCCCCCAGCGGCACCCCCGAACCCGCCGAAGACGACGGCTACCTGGTGTACTTGCGCTACTCCGCCCCCGACGACGCCACCGATTTAATCGTGGCCGACGCCGCCGACATGCGCCTGCTGGCGCGCCTGCGCCTGCCGCATAATATTCCGCTGGGGTTCCACGGCATGTGGCTGGATTAGGGCCCCGGGGGTTGACTTCTGCTTTTCGGCCCACTTGACAGGGATGCTTACAGTGGTGTAAACTTTCCCTCCAAGTGATCCAGTTAAGACTGGAGGTGGCTTGCTATTGTCTCCGCCAAACGAGTAAAAACCAGTGTTCAATATATCAGGAGCAAATCATATCCCCTACTTCCCCGCCAGCTCGTCCAAATAAACCTCCAGTATGGGGTAGCAACCGGGGCCCGGCTGGGCGCGGCTTTTGGGGCGGGCCGGGTGGTTTGCGGCCACTCCCAACCACCTGCTGCTTAGTCCTCTTCCTCGCCGGCCGTGATCTGCGCGTGGTTGAGGGCCGCCACCAGGGCCAGGCCGCCGATGATATTGCCCAGCAGCGCCGGCGCCACGAAGCCGCCCAGGGCCTCGCCCCAGCTTGCCTGGCCCATCGCGGCCAGAGTGAAGACCTCGACCGACCCCGCGATGACGTGGCTGAAGTGGGCCACGCCCACGATGTAAGTGACGAAGATGATGACCCAAAGCCGCCCCTGCTCCGCAAACGGCAGCAGCCACACCATCAGGGCAATCATCCAGCCCGCAAACACGCCCCGCACCAGGGTCGTCCAGAAATCGTGGCTGAGCGCCGTGTGCCCGATGCGGGCAAACTCGGCCTTTACTTCTGGCTCGAAAGCCGGCAAGTAAGCAATGGCAAACGCTACCATTACGCCGCCCAACAAATTGGCGAATAGCACAATGCCCCACAGCCGGCCCACGTTGCGCAGGCACGCCCAGGTGGGCTCCTGGAGCAGGGGCAGAATGGGGGTGAGCGTGTTTTCGGTGAAGAGCTGCTGCCGGCCCAGAATCACGATGAGAAAACCCAGGCTGTAGCCCAGGCTGGCCACCAGCGGCTGCCAGGTGGCGTTGGGCAGGTAGTGCATCAGCAGGCCCTCGGCAATCATGGAGAAGCTCATCGACAGGCCCGCCGCCAGGCCCGACCAGAACAGGGCCGCCGACGGGCGCTCCAGCTCCTCTGCGCCTTCCGCAACGATGGCCTTGTAGATGACTTTGCCCGAAGGCGCGCTTCGCTCCTGCGCTTCCTGCTCCTCTTTGGCTTCTTTTTGCGGCGGGGCGGGCGGGGGCCCACCGGCGGCGGCTTGGGCAAACTGGGCAGGGGGCTGCTTCATGAATGGCTTAAGGGCTGAGCCATTAGCTGATGACTATTGGCCGATGGCTAGTATTTTTAATAACAATGATTTACGCAAAAAGTAATGGCTGTTTGTTTTTGCCCAACTGCTTAAACGCAAAAGCCGAGGCCGCAGCAGCGCGGGCCCGCCGCACCGCACGCCCACCAAACCGCCGCAGCACCCGCTGCGGATGAAGCGCCCCTTCGGCCCCGGGAAACGCCAGCAGGGGCCCTGGCGCGGCCGCCGGTACCCCGGGGCCGGCCGCAGGGCCCAGCAACGCGGTGGCAATAAACAGCGCGGGGCAGAGGCCAAAGGTGAACAGCATGGGCGGGTGGAAGGAGATGGAAAGCAGCGGCAGCAAGCCTTAACAGTGGGCCCCGAACCGCCGCGCCAGTGCCCGAAATCCACCTCTATTTCCGCAAACGTTGCCGGCGGGGCGCGCGGCTTTGGGGCCCCGGGCGCACCCGCGCCGGGCCCGGGCCGTACACGGGCGCAACCACCCGCTTGCCCGCATGAAACCCTTGCCGCCCGCTTCCCTGCTCGCCGCCTTCGGCCTCGTCCTGGGCATCGTGGCCCTGGCCGGCTTCGTCGATGCCTACGCCTACGGGCATTTCCAGGGCCTGTTCGTGTCGTTCATGAGCGGCAACACGACCTCGCTGGGCGTGGCCGTGGCCCACGGCGACCACCCTAAACTGCGCGAGTTGCTCGGGGTGCTGGGCCTGTTTGTGGGCGGCGTGGTGCTGGGGGCCCTGCTGGGCCAGCGCGCCGGGCGCGGGGCCACGCCGGCCATTCTGGGGGCAGTGGCGGCGCTGCTGCTGCTGGCGCACCTGCGCCCGGCGCTGGCCGTGGGGGCCCTCACCCTGGGCATGGGCGTGCTGAACGCGGCGGTGCACGAGGTGGGCGGCGTCAAGGTCAGCCTCACGTTCGTCACGGGGACCCTGGTGCGGTTCGGCACCGGGCTGGCGGGCTTGCTCAGCGGCCAGCGCACCTCCTGGGACTGGCTGTGGCAGGCCACGCTGTGGCTGGGGTTTCTGGCGGGGGCCCTGGCCGGGGGCGGCGTGCTGGTGCAGCGGCCGGCGGCGGCGCTGCCCGCGGCAGCCGCCGGGGCCCTGGCGCTGGCCGTGGCCG
This sequence comes from Hymenobacter nivis, assembly GCF_006439025.1. Lineage (GTDB taxonomy): Bacteria > Bacteroidota > Bacteroidia > Cytophagales > Hymenobacteraceae > Hymenobacter > Hymenobacter nivis_A. The sequence goes on along the minus strand of NZ_RCYZ01000002.1, from coordinate 466,839 downwards.
CCCGCCGCGTGCGCGGCACGCAGTAGCGGGCATTGGTTGCTAGGGCCCCTGGGGGCCCTAGCTGGCCTTGCGCCGGGGCCGCAGGGTGAGGTAGTCGAGGTAGTACAGCACCTTGATGGACACGTTGTTGTTGTGCGGCGTGTTGGCGGTGTTGGTTAGGTTGTCGAAGTAGAGCGGGGTGGCCTCGTTGCCGAGCAAGTACGACGAGGTGGCGTCCTTCCACACCAGGCTCACCTGCGAGCCGGGCGCAAACCACCAGACCAGGGCCGCGTCCACGTTGAAGGCGCTGAAGCTGTTGTCGTGGTTGCGGGCGTAGTCGGGCAGGGCTTCCTCGGTGCCGCCGGGGCGCAGGCGCGCGAAGCTTTGGTAGCGCACGGCGCTCACGTAGTGCCGCAGGCGGATGGTGAACGAGAGGCGGTTGGTGAAGGTATAATTGGTCGTCAGCGTGTTGGTAAACGTGGACACGCGGCGGCCGCCCAGCAGCACGTCAGAGCCAAAGGCGGCAATCAGCGGCTGGTCGAGCGGGTTGGTGGCGTCGAGCCCGTCGTTCACGTAGCCAATCTGGTTCACCTTCAAGTTATAATCGTACGTGTAGCGGAAGTTCAGCCGGTCGTTCACGCGGTAGCGCGGGCTGAGCGTGAGGGCGTAAACGGCGCGGCGCGGGCGCTCCAGGCGCTCATCGAGGGCGTAGGAGCGCACGCCGATGTTCACGTCGTAGGCCAGCTTTTTGCGGTAGTCCGACGAGGCGAACACGCCCAGGTGGGCGCTGGTGGGCACCAGCACGTAGTAGGGCCCCAGCGGGGCGGTGCGCGGCTCGTAGTAGTCGTGCTTGGTTATGTCGAGGTCGGCGCCGGCGCCCACCGTGAGGAAGCTCTTGGTGAAGGTGGTGTTGGCGCTGCCGTACAGGCCGGCGTCCTGGTACATCAGGGGCCGGAACAGCAGCGACTGGTAGGCCCCCAGCGAGGAGGAAAAGTTGTTTACCTTCCAGAAGGCCTGGTACTTGTTGTAGCTCACGGTGGCCGTCTGCGTGATGTTGTTGTTGCCGAACAGGATGCCCAGGTCGTTGGGGTTGTAGGTATCCGACTCGATGCCGTGGTCCACGTTCCAGGTCCAGTTGCCCGAAATCTTGCCGTAGTTCAGGTAGTACTTGTAGCCGCTGCGGTCGCTCACGGGCGCGTCCGAGTTCAGGCCCTGGCCGCGCCGCTGCGAGTAGTTCACCTGGCCCTTGAGGGCGTACTGGTTCGATTTATTCACGAACCGGAACAGGCCGGCCGTCACGTTGGCGTCGTAGGCCTGGCCGGCGCGCGTCACGTTGGTGTTGATGAGCGAGACGTAGGAATTGTGGGGCAGGCTTTGGTCGAGCACCAAGATGTTGTAGTTGGTGAGCGGCTGCGTGAGCACCTCGCGCCGCGCGCCGCCCACCGAGTCCTCCACCGTGGCGTAGCTGGCCGCCGACACGGCGTTGAACACCCCGATGCCCAGCCCTTTGCTGGTGCGCCCCGATACTTTGGTGGCGTTGATGAGCCGCGTCACGCCCGGGTTTTGGTACACGAACTCGCCCTTGCGCAGCTGCCCGCCCACGTCGTCGAAGCCGATGGGCTGGGCCCCCACGCGCCGCGAATAAAACAGGCCGCCCTTGTTGAACAGCTCGGTGCCTTCGGTGAAAAAGGTCCGGTTTTCCTGGTACTGCACCTCAAAGGGCGAGAGGTTGAGCACTTGGTTGTCGCTGATTACCTGGCCGAAGTCGGGCACGAGCGTGGCGTCGAGCGTGAAGCTCTCGTTGATGCCCCACTTCACGTCGGCGCCGCCGTTGAAGCTGGTGCTGTAGTTGCGCTTGCCCTGCTCGTTGTAGGGGTAGTGGTTCACGTAGCTGCTCACGTAGGGCGTGAGGGAGAGGCGCAGCGGCGGGTGCAGGTTTTCGAGGGCCGTGAGCTCGCCCCACTGGTTCACGAAGCCGTCCACGGCGGGCTTCACCTCGTTCCAGAAGAGCTGTTGGTTGTCCTTCTTGCGCTGGCGCATGAAGTTGACGCCCCAGGACTGCACCGGGGCCTGGGCGAAGCGAATGGCCGAGTACGGAATGCGGATTTCGACGCTCCAGCCCTTGCCGTCGGGCAGCGGGGCCACGCGGCTGTCCCACACGGCGTTCCAGGTGTCGTCTTCGCCGTTGGCGGGCGAGTAGCGGGCGTCGAACTGCACGCCGGTGCTGAGCACGATGAAGCCGTAGCCGTTGAGGTGGTCGCGGTAGGGGTCGAGGAACAGGCCGAAGAAATCGGTGTTGCCGATGCCGTCGCGCTGCGTCAGTTCGCGCCGGATGCTGTCGGGGCTGGCTTCCACCATTTTGGCGCCCACGTACATGGCCGCGTCGTCGTAGAGCACGCGCACCTCGGTGGGCAGGCGCTCGGGGCGGCCCGGGCGGGGCTGCTGCTCCGTGAACTGGCCGGTTGCCGGGGCCTCCGCCCAGGCCGCGTCGTCGAGCAGGCCGTCGAGCTTGATGGGCGCCGCCGTGCGGTGGGCGGCCAGCTGGCGGCGCGGCGCGGCCACCGCGGCGGGCTTGGCCGGGCTTTTTTGGGCCGCGGCCCGGGGGCCCCAGCTCAGCAAAAGGGCGCAGGCAAACAGGCGCGGCAGCCAGCGCAGGGCCAACGAGGAGAACATGAAGGTTGGTTGGGGAGAGGTTTCGGTGGGGCAGAGACGCCGGGAAAGCGCGGCCGTTGCCGGGGAAGCAGATTATTTTTTTGGGCCCCGGGGCCCCGCTACGGGCAAGGCTCAGCCGGGCCACCGCCACGGGCAGATATGCGCGGCCGGGCCGCATAAGGATACCCAGAAGCGTTATTGCTTGCGGAAGAAAACATCGCCGCTCACCGACTCAATTTGCACCAGCGGGCCGCCGCTGCCCAGGGTGCCCTTCAGGGTGTAGCCGATCAGCGAGTGCGCCCGGCGGTTGCTGAAGGCCACGGCCGGGTCGGCGTACACCTCGCCCGTTATTGAGCGCAGGTTCAGGTCGGCGCCTTCGGCGGCGGGCCAGCGCACGTCCACGTCGCCGCTCACCGAGGCCACGTCGGTAGCGCTGCTGTTTTCGGTGGTCAGCTTCACGTCGCCGCTCACCGTTTTCACGTTCACGGCGCGGGGGCCCCGGTGCGCCACGTTGGCGTCGCCGCTGATGGTGCGGGCCGTTACGGCGCCGCTCAGGCCGGCAAATTGCAAGTCGCCGCTCACCGTTTTGGCCGTGATTTCGCCCGTCAAGTCCTGCAAATCCAGGTCGCCCGTGATGGTGGACAGGCGCAGGGCCGTGCCCGCGGGCAGCGTCACCTCGTAGTCGATTTGCAGACAGTAGCGGTAGCCCTTGCCCCCGTCGTTCCAATTGTAGGTGCTGCCGCTGTTGTCGCCGCCGTTGCTATTACCGCTGCCGTTGCACTCGCCCGAGAACTGAAACTTGCGCAGCAGCGCTTCGTCCAGCGTTTCCACAATGCTTACTTCGGCGGCCGACTGCTCTAGCTTGAGGCTCACGGCGTCGTTGCGCTCGTTGTTGTTCACCACCACCGTGGCTTTCACCGTCAGCCCCGTCCCGCCCGGCCGTACCCGGATGCGGTGGGCGTGCTTGAGGTCGAGGGACACGCTTTGCCCACCGCCCAAGGCCGCCGTTTGGGTGATGATGCGCTGGGCCAGGGCCGGGGCCAAGCTGCCGAGCAGCAAGCCGGCGGCAAGTAAAAAACGGTTCATGGGCGAAGGATTTAAGGGTGGAAATGAATGGAAGCTAACTACTTGCCTTTGCGGACGAAGACGTCGCCGCTCACCGTTTTTAGGCTGAGGGTGGTGCCGCCGCCGTTGGTGCGGCCGTCCACGGTGTTCATGCCGCCGCCGGAGCGCTGGCCCTTGTCGCCGCCAAAGCCCAGGTCGAAATCGGTGTAGATTTCGCCCGACACCGAGCGCATCGAGAGCGTGGTTTTGGCGGTGGCCGGCAGGGTAATGTCCACGTCGCCGCTCACCGTCGACACGGCGCTGGGCTCGTCGGGCGTGATGCTGAACACCACCTTGATATCGCCGCTGATGGTGTTGGCCACCACGGGGCCCCCGATGTTCAGCAGCCGGATGTCGCCCGATTTCAGGCTCACCTCCACCCGCCCCGCGATGTCGCGCACCGTCAGGTCGTCGGAGCCGCCCCAGGCGGCTTGCGAAAACACCACGTCGGTGCGGCGGGGCAGGCGCACGGTGTAGTGGCCGTCGCTGCGCGAGGTGCGCGTCACGCGCAGGGTGTTGTCGCCGGCCGGCGTCACGGCCAAGCCCATGCGGGTGTTGTCTTCGCCGCCGCCGCTGTACACCGCTCGCAGGCCGTTGGATAATACTGGCGGCGGGGTGTAGCCGCCGCTGCCGCGCACCACCAGCTCGTCGCCGTCGTAGCCCTCCACCGTCACGTCGCTGCCGTGCATGTCGAGCACCACCTTGCGGTGCTGGGCACTGGCAAATTTGGCGTGGAACTCCTGGGCCCGCAGGCCGGTGGGGGCCCCCAGCAGCGCCAGCAGCAGGAGCGGCGCGGCCACCCAGGGGCCCCAGCGCGTGGCCGGCGCGGCCGGCGCAACGGCCTCTGTATTGACGGTATTCATTTGAAAATCAATCATCTTATTACGTATTTATCAATTGTTATTTTAGATAAGCTGCCCGATGCCGGCTTCGGCCTGCTGGCGCACGGCGCGCAGCACTTCGGGCTGCTGGCTGAGCTGTTCAAGTTGGGGCACGGCGCGCTTTTCGCGCAGCGCCACGAGGGTTTCGATCAGGGTGATTTGCACGTTGGGGTCGGTTTGCATGGGCAGGGCGGCCACCAGGGCGGGGCCCACGCGGGGGTCGGCCCGCAGGCGGTACAGGGCCTCGCAGGCGGCCAGCCGCACGTTGGGGTTGGGGTCGGTGCTGAGGGTGTTGATGAGGGCGGCCACGGCCGGGTCGCCGGGGGCCACCACGGCGGCGGGGGCCTCGGCCACCAGGCGCAGCCGGTCGGTGGCGGCGGCGGGGCGCTGCACGGCGGCGGCCAGCTGGGTGGCCAGGGCTGGGGCCTGTTGCACCGGGGCCACCGCTACTTGGGCGGCCGGCTGCCCGCCGCGCAGCAGCAGGCCCAGCATGGCCCCCACTGCCACCAGCGCCACGCTGGCCGCAATGCGCAGCCACTGCTGGGTGCCGGCGCGGGCTTCCGCCACGGCGGGCTTTGGGGCCGCGGCCAGGGGCTGGTCGCCGCGCTGGGCCGTCAGGCCGGGGGCCGGGGCAGCGGCGGCCAGCGTGGCTTTTTCCGCGGCCAGCATGGCCAGGAAATTGTCGCGCAGGGCCAGCGGGGGCACTTCGGCGGGCAGGGCGTCGAGGTCGGCAAACAGGGTGCGCAGCTCGGCCAGCTCGGCCTGGCAGGCGGGGCACCCGGGCAGGTGGGCGGCCAGGGCCTCGGCCTCGGCGGGCAGCGGCAAGCCGTCGGCCAGGTCGGGCAACCAGGGCCGCAGGGCCGCGCAGGCGGGGTCAGAAGAAGAATGGCGGTTAACGGGATTCATGTTAGTGGACTATTATCTTATCTAGTAATTTATTAGCTCAGGTAGATGCGGCGCAGCGCGTCCAGGGCCCTGTGGGCTTTTACGCGGGCGGCGCCGGCGGTGCAGCCCAGCTGCTCGCCGATTTCGGCGTAGTCGAAGCCCTGGAAGCGGTGCAGCACCAGCACTTCGCGCTGCGGGGCGGGCAGCAGGGCCAGGGCTTCGTGCAGGGCCTGGTGCTCGTCGGCGGCGGCGCGCTGGGCGTGGGCGGCGCGGCCGTGGGAAGCAGTTTTTTCTACGTCTTCCAGGTCGTCGGTGGGGCGCTGGCGCTGGTAGTGGTCGGCCCACACGTGGCGGGCCATTTGGTACACCCAGGCCCGGAAGGGCTGCCCGGGCTGGTAGCTGGCGCGGTAGCGCAGCACCCGCACAAACACGTTCTGGGTCAGGTCCTGGGCCACGTCCCGGTCGCCGTTGGCCAAGCGGGCCAGAAACCCAAACAGGGGCCCCTGGTACCGCTCAAACAACGCCGTGAGGCAGTCCAGCTCGTCGGCCCGCACGCGGGCCATCAGGGCTTCGTCGCTCGGGGGGGCATCAACTACGGCAACCGGCATACACAGGAAAGCAAACGGCGGAAAGAAAGGGTTTGGAAGGAGTACCGCCGGGCGGGCGGTTCGTTACGGGGACCCGGAAAAATATTTTTGCAGGCATGACAGTAGCCACCGGCAAAGGCGGCGTTTGGGTCAAAAAAATGGGCCAGCTTCTTGGCGTGCAAGAAACTGGCCCGGAACTAACCGTCAATACTCAAGCGCTACCGCTCGTCGACGTTGATGCTTATGGCAGACTTGTTTTTGCCCGCCCCCGTGGCGGCGGGCAAAAACAGCCGGCGGTACTTCTCGAACTGGGCCGGCGTTAGGGCCCGGCCGTTCACGCGCCCGCCCTTGTCGTTGAGCTGGAACGAGAAGTTCTTCTCGGTAGCGCCGATGAGGCCGTCGCGGCGCAGCTCGTCGCGCACTTTGGTAGACGACGTGGATGCCGGCGGCGCGGGCGGGGCCTGCGGCGCGCGGGGCCCCCGGGCCGAGCCGGCGGCGCTGCCGCCACTCATCGCCTCTTCGCGCTGTAGCTGGGCCAGCTCGCGCTGGGCGTCGCGGATTTGCGCTTGCAGCTCGCGGCGGCGCTCCCGCACGTCGTCCGCCGGTTCTTCGTCCCGCTCCTGGGCGTCGCGGCGGCGCACCTCCGCGTCGATGCGGCGGGCGTTGGCATCGGCACGCCGGCCGTTTGCGTCGGCTTGCCGGGCATTTGCGTCGGCACGGCGCGCGTTGATATCAGCCTGCCGGGCGTTTGCGTCGGCACGGCGCGCGTTGCTTTCCGCTTGGTTGTTGTTGCGGCTGATGCGGCGGTTTTCCAACGATGCCAGCGCTTGCTCGGTGGCGCGGCGGTCGTCGTCGCTCAGGGTGGGGCTTTGCAGCGATTGGCGCAGGCTGCGCTTGGCCGATTCCACCGCGTCGCGCTCAATGGCGTCGGTGTCCAGGTCCAGGTCCAAGTTCACGTTCGGCCTGATGAGGGTGAGGCCGTTGAGCTGCTTGTTCTGCAAGCGGAACAACTGCTTTTGCTCCTGGAACATTTTGTCGCGCTGCTTGAACAGCTTCTCCTGCTCCCGGAACAGCTTGGTTTGCTGGTCCAGGTTGGCTTCCGGCCCGAAGGTTTGCACCAGGGGCCCCAGCGTCCAGCCGCGCAGTGGGGCCCCAATTACGCCGGGCCCGGCCCAAGCGCCCGTCATAGGCACCTGAATTACCTCCACTTGGGTCTTTTTATTCTTCTTGATTTTCTTGCCGGGGTCCTGGGTTGCCACCGGCTGCCCGTCCACAATTAGCTGGGTGAGGCGGCCTTTCTTGTCCTTCTCAATAATGATGGTGCTGCCTGGGCCCTGCTGCCCACTGCGCAACCGGCGCAAGCGCGGCGGCCGTGGGGCCTGGGGCGCTTCCGGAGCCTGGGGCGCCTCAGGTGCTTCGGGCACATCGGCCACCATTGGTACGGGCGGCAACGGGGGGCTGGCGGGGGCCGATGGGGGCACGGGTGGCACTGTGGCCAAGCGTTTGGCGGTGTCGGCGGGGCTAAACATTGATTGCCAAGCCACCGGGGCAGCGGGCACCAGCTGGCGCAGGCGCTGGCCGGCGGGGGCCAGGGCAGCGGGCGCGGCCAGGGCCACGCCGGTGCCCAGCAGGCCCAGGCCGCCCAGCAGCAAGGCCACGGCGGCCAGGCTTTCGCCGCGGGTGGGCCGGGCCGGGGGGCCCTGCACCAGCCGGCGCACCCGGCTCAGCAGCGAGCCGCGGCTACCGGTGGCGGCCAGGGCCAGGTGCGGCACGGGGGCCAGCACGGCGGTTTGGCTCCACTCAGCCAACGCGGTGAGTGCCCGGGCCAGCCGCAGCGGGTCGCCGCCCACAAGATCGGTGGCGAGGTCGTCGCAGCAGTTTTCGCGCTCGTCGCGCAGGCACTGGCCCAAGTACCACACGGCCGGGTGGTAGAAAAATACGGTTTCGGCCACGGTTTGCAGCAGGTTCACGAGGTAGTCGCGGCGCAGCACGTGGGCCAGCTCGTGGGCCAGAATGGCTTCTACGCACGCCACCGGCAGGCCCGCCACGGCGCCCAGCGGCAGCAGCACCAGGGGCCGCAGGTGCCCCACTACCAGCGGCGCGGCCACCAGGCCCGACTCCAGCAGGGCCACTGGGCGGCGCAGGCCGGCCCGCGCCACCAGGGCCCCCAGGCGGGCTTGCCACACCGCCGGCAGCGGCCGGGTGCGGTGGCGGCGCAGCCGCTGCACGTACAGCAGCCCGCCCAGCAGGCGCACGCTCATTACCAGCAGGCCCAGGCCCCAGGCCAGCACCAACCAGGGCAGGTTTTGGTCAAAATGCTGGCGGGCCGTGGCCAACCAATTTGCGTGCAGCGGCGCAGCCGTGGCCGTTGCGGCAGGCGCAAAGCTTGCAGCAGTGGCCACCACAACCGCGGGCGCAGCAACGGCAGACGTCGATTCAACAACGCCATGGATGGGCGCGGCTAGCGTTTCGGGGGCCCCGTAGTAGTACCCGAAGGTGCCCACCGATAGCAGCACCAGGGCCCCCAGGGCCCCGGCCGCCACCCGGTAGCGCACCGCCGCCGGGCGCCGGCGCAGCACCAGCAGCGCCACGGCCACCACGGCCGCCGCCAGCGCGCCCTGCCACAGCGAGTGCAGCAGCGTCCAACCCAGCGCCCGCAGCACGGCGGGCGACAACATTTGCTCAAGCGCGGTCATGGTCGTCGTCGGTAGTAGAGGTGGAGGAATTTTGAATCTCGATGTCGTTCAGCAGCCGGCGCAGCTGGGCCAACTCGTCGGCCGAGGTTTGGCGGTTGCCCAGGGCCTGCATCACCAGCTTCAGGGCCGAGCCGCCGAAAGTGGCCGCCACGAACTTGTCGAGCAGCAGGTTTTGGGTGTCTTGCTCGCGCACCGCCGCCCGGTACACGTGGCTGCGGCCCTCGTCGTCGCGCCGCACCAGGCCCTTGTCGAGCATCAGCTGCAGCAGCTTCAGGGTGGTGGTGTAGCCCACCTCGGCTTGCCGGCGCTGGCCCAACTCGTCGTTCACGGCGCGCACCGTGGCGGGGCCGTGCGTCCAGAGCACGTGCAAAATTTCCAGTTCGGAATCAGTAGGTTTGGGCGGGGCTTTGCTCATGCGGAAATAGCTAAGCGCTACGAATCATTTCGTAGGACAGAACAAATATGCTACGAAGGAATTCGTACTTACAAGCCCGTCATACGAATTATTTCGTATGACGGGCTCTATGCCCGTTAACAGCTTGCTAATTAAGCAAATATTTTTCTATAAATATTGCTTCCTTTCCTTTTTTGGAACGTCTAGCGCTTTCGCTTCAGCGTGACGCGCGCCCGGTGGCAAATGCCCCCCAGCGGTGGGTTGAACTTGCTGACGCTGATTTTCACCTGTTGCACGTGGGGCAGTTCAGCCATTACGCGGTCGAGCACGCGGTGGGCCACGTGCTCCAGCAGCCGGGCGGGGGCCCGCATTTCCTCGGCCACCAAACGGTACAGCACCTCGTAGTTCACGGTGTTATCAAGCTTATCCGACGCGCCCGCGGCCAGCAAATCGGTGCGGATGTACAGGTCCACGCCGTACTTATTGCCAATGCGCTGCTCCTCGTCGTAGTAGCCGTGGAAGGCAAAAAACTCCATCCCTTCGAGTGCAATCTGGCCCACGGTTTTTAGGTTAATGGTTAATTAAAATTCTTCAGCCGAGGGCCCCAAGCGGCGGCACAAACCTTGGCTGTGGTACAAAGCCAGCCCGCTGCCGCAAAAGTGGCACAAAAAAAGCCCGCGCCAGGCGCGGGCTTTTTAGAAGAGCGAATCGGCCACAAAATCCGGCCAATCCGTGGTCTAGATTTCGTCGAAAAACGATTTCTCAGCGGCCGCGGCTCCCATGGGCTGGCCGGGGTGCGTTACGGGCGAGGGCTGGCCAATTTCGGGCCGGTCGGGGCCGATGGGCTGGATGTCGGGCGCGGCGGGCTCCACGTAAGGCGGGGCCGGATCGGGCACTTGCGACGGGGCGGGCTGCTCGATGTTGGGCGCGGGCGCGATGCCGGGGTTTTCGGCCGGGGCGTTGGGGCGTTCAATGTCGGGGCCCGGGGCCTGGCCCGGGTCGGGCTGCTGGCCGGGCTTGGGGTTATAATCGGCCGGCGCGGGCACCAGGGCAGGGCCCTGGTCGGGGCGGTCGACGAACGACGACGGGCTGTGCGCGGGGGCGGCCGGCGCGGTTAGCACAGAAGCGGAAGCAGTGAACATGGCGGGTGGGGTTTCGGAGGCGGCCGGTTCGGTGGGCCGCTCCACCTTTACGCTGGCGGCCCGCGAAAGGATGGCCGCCGCGCCGCCTTTGGGCCGCTGGTCGGCTTTGTTGGCCTTCTCGGCAGCGTCGGCGGCCAAGCGCTGCAAGTCGCGCACCAGGCCGTCGAACTGCTGCTCCAGCTGCTGGCACTCCTGGCCCAGGCCGCTGGCTTGGCGCTGCATGTCGGCCACGGTTTTTTCGGCCGTTTGGTAGGCCTCGTCCACGATGGCGCGGGCGCGCTGGCGGGCTTCGGCCAGCGTGTGCTCGGCCTGCAACTGGGCCTCGCGCCGGTGCAGGGCGGCCTCGCGCTGGGCCTGCTCGGTGATGCTGTGGCCGGTATCCTCAGCCGTTTTCAGGGTGCGGTAGAGGCTGCTTTCCACCTCGCGCATCTTCTGCACGTCCAGCTGGGCATGCTCCAGCTTGAGGCGCAGCTCGCGGTTTTCGTCGCCCAGCCGCTCCCACTGCTGCGACACGGTGGTGAGGAACGCCTGCACTTCGTCGCGGTCCACGCCCCGGAAGGACTTTTCAAACGTTTTCTGCCGAATATCGAGGGCGGTAAGTTTCATCTTAGTTGTCAGTTATTAGTTGCTCGTTGTCAGGTACCGGACGCTTGCCCGTCATCAGTCCAAACTAACAACGGACAACTACCAACTGACAACTAAATGCCCACCTGCCACACGGCCAAGCTGCGGTCGTCGCTGCACGAAACTAGCCGGTTTTCGGTACCCGGCCAAACCAGGCGGTTCACCGACGTGCCGTGGCCCGCGGCCCGCGCCCGGTCAAGCACGCGCAGCAGGGTGCGGTCGGCGGCGTCCCATATTTTGATGCTTTTGTCGAGGCTGCACGAGGCCAGGTAGCGGCCGTCGGGGCTGAAGGCCAGGTGGTTGATGGTGTACATGTGGGCCCCCACGGTTTGGACCAGCGCGTAGCCCGCGGCCACGTCCCAGGCCCGGATCTGGGCGTCGCGCCCGGCCGTGAGCAACGTGCCGCCGTCGGGCGAATACGCTACCGAGAACACCGAGTTGGTGCTCTCGCCCAGCTCGTATTTCAGGGCCAGCGAGTCGAGGTCGAGGATGCGGGTGCGGGCGTCGGAGCTGCCCACGGCCAGTTCGGCGCGGCCTTCGTGCAGGGCCAGGCAGCGCAGGCTTTTGCCCTGGGCCACGCGCAGCAGTTGTTCGAGGCGCAGGTCGGGCAGCGTGAGCACGGCCAGTGTGCCGTCGGCCAGGCCCGCGTACAGGCGCTGGCGGCTTTCGGACACCACGATTTCGAAGATGGCCACCGGCGGCAAAGCGGCGGCGCGCACCAGCGTTTTCTGGCCCAAGTCGATGGCTTGCACACCCTGGAAATTGTGGCCCAGCACCAGCCAGTTCAGCGCCGGCACGTGGCGCAGGGCGTACACCGAGTTCTCGACGCGGGCCAGCACCTCGCCGTCGCGGGCGGGGTCGGCGGCGTCCCAGCCCACCACTAAGCCGTCGGCACCCGACGAATACACGGCGCTCCCGGGGCCCCCGGTCATGGCGTACACCGCGTCGCGGTGGCCGGTGAGGGCAGCAATTTTGTGGACTTCCGGGCGAACCATACCGCGAAGGTACGGCCCGCCCCTACCTTCGCGGCCCGCCCGCCGCACCTGTTTATGCCCCTGCACCGCCTGCTGCGCCTCTCCCCCACCGCCGTGCTGGGCCTCTGGCACCGCACCGAGACCGCCGCGGCCCTGGGGGCCCTGCTGCCCGCGGGGGCCCCCTACGCCGCCCTGCTGCCCCCCACCGCCGGCTCCGAGCGCCAAGGCCAGTGGCTGGCCGGCCGCGTGCTGGCCCACGCCGCGGCCGCCGCACTGTGGCCCGGGGCCCCCGGGCTGCTGGTGCGCAACGACGCGGCCACCGGCCGGCCCTACCTGGAGGGGCCCGGCGTACCGGCCAGCGCGGTGGTGTCGCTGTCGCACTCGGGGGAGTGGGCCGCGGCGCTGCTGGCCACCGGCGGCCAGGTGGGCGTCGACGTGGAGCTGGTGCGCGACAAAGCCCGCCGCATTTCCACCAAATTTTTGGCAGCTGACGAGCTAGCGGCGGCCCAAAGGGTGGGTACCGACGCGTATTTTACGCTACTTTGGAGCGCCAAGGAAACGCTCTATAAGCTGGCGGAGCGCCGGGGCCTTATTTTTAAAGAACAATTGCTGCTGGAGCCGTTTACCCCGGCTTCGGCGGGCGAAATCCCGATGGTGCTGCGCCTGGCCGAGGGCCAAAGCCGGCACCGCATTTGCTATTCTCAACCGGCTGCCGGCTACGTGCTTACGCATTGCTGGGAACCCGGGGCCCCCACTGCTACCCCCTAGCGCTCCGCTTATGCCTTTCTTCTACCCGCTTACCATGTCGATTCGACGCCTTTCCATCATTGCCGCCGCGGCGCTGCTCTTTTGCACGGTGGCCGTGGGCGCGGCCCGGGCCCAGAGCACCGTGGCCGATTTCAGCCTGCAAACCGCCAACAATGCCACCGTGTCGCTGAAAAGCTACGCCGGCAAAAAGGCCGTGGTGGTGGTATTCCTCAACCCCGCCTGCGCCTACTCGCGCCTCTACCAGGAGCGCCTGGCTTCGCTAAGCAGCAGCTTCGGCGGGCGCGGGGTGCAGTTCCTTTTCGTCAACGTGCCCATCAACCTCGACGCGCCCGGCGGGGCCGCCCCCGGCGAGGTTGACCTGCCCACCCTCACCGACGCCAGCCAGCAGGTGAGCGGTCAACTGGGCATCAGCAAAACCACCGAGGCTGTGGTGCTCCAGCCCGAGGCCGGCGGCTTTGTGGTGCGCTACCGCGGGGCCATCGATGATAACCCCCAGGTGGCCAGCGGCGTGCAGCAGCCCTACCTGCGCCAAGTGCTGGACAACCTACTGGCCGGCCGCTCCGCCGGCGTGGCCGACAAGCGCGCCGCCGGTTGCTTAATCAAGCGTTAGTCAGTAGCGTGGACGCTGCGAGTCCGCGCGTGGGGCCCCTGGCTAGAAATGCAACCGCGCGGACTCGCAGCGTCCGCGCTACATAAAAAAGGCCGACCCTGGTTTTGCAGGGTCGGCCTTTTCGTTTCAGTCGGATCCTTAATCCTCGTCGTCTTCCTCCTCTGGCGCTTCGTCGGTCAGGATTTCCAGGAGCTTAGCTACTTCGGTGGCTTTGGCGGGCTCCTGGAGCTTTTCGAAGCTCATTTGCAGGTTGCGCAAGGCGCGGCACACAATGTCGAGGTTGGAGCAGGGCTCGAAGAAGATATCGTTGGGCGAGAGGTTGAGCTGGCTCACGTAGTGGGCGATGTCGGTGCGCGAGAGCACCAGGCCCCGGTTGTAGCAGTTGAGGTAGAACGGCACGGCCCCTGGCAGCTCGGGCCGGAAAGTGAGCACGAACAAGTTGGGTAGGTTCACGCCGAACACGGGCAAGTGCAGCCGCTGGGCCACCAACAGGTAGATCACGCAGAGCGCCAGCGGGTTGCCGCGCTTGGTTTCGATCACGCGCTGGAGCATGGAGTTGGCCGGCGAGTGAAAGTGCTGGGTGTTGGCCGCGAACTTGTGCGAGCGGAACAGCACGTAGTTCAGCACCTGCACCTGGTCGGCGGGGTGCATTTCGGGCCGCATCAGCGTCCACGCCTCGAAGCGGAGCTGCTCGATGGCGCGGTTCAGGGCCTGGTAGTCGGCGTCGGGGTATTGATAGGTGTTCAGCAGCCACATGCCCTCGAGCAAGTCGGTGGCGCCGGCCTCGCGCCACACGCGCAGGCGCTGCTGCAAGCCCTCGAACTGGAGGTGGTGGATGAGGTCTTCGAGACGTTGCTGTTGCTGAGGGTCAAGGGTTTCCTCCCAGCTTTCCTCCAGAAACGGGATGATGGTTTCGCCCAGGTTCTGGATTTCGCTGTGGACCTGCGGGGCTATTTCCGGGTCGTCGAGCAGCGAGATAAGGGCTTTGATTTCTTTGTTCGTCATCGGGTGCAAAAACGGCCGCCGCTGCGGTGGCGGGGCCGAATTTAACAGCCAAGGGCAGGCTTTGTGTTCCGTCACAGCCAGGAATAAAAAAATGGCGCGCCGGCCCAGGGGGCCAAGCGCGCCATTGCGAGGGGTGAGCTCCGCTGGGGGCCCCTAGCGGAACAGGTTGGTTTTGGCCACCTCCAGCAGCTCACCGCCGCGGCCGTCCATCAGTGCCTTCAGGGCGTAGAGGCCGAAGCCGGCGGCCTGCTTGGCCTCGATGGTGGGCGGAATGCTCAGCTCCTGGCGGCGCACCACGGCATCGACCACCACGGGGCCGGGGTGGGCCAGGGCTTCGCGCAGCACGCTTTCGAGCTGGCCGGGGTCGCTCACGCGGTAGCCCTTAATGCCGGCGGCTTCGGCCAGGGCCCCAAAGTTGGGGTTGTCCAGCTCGGTGCCGTACTCCAGGGTGCCGGCGGCCTTCATTTCCAGCTCCACAAAGCCGAGGGCCGAGTTGTTGAAAATGATGATTTTGACGGGTACTTTGTGTTGGCGCACGGTCAGTAACTCGCTCAGCAGCATGGCGAAGCCACCGTCGCCGCACAGGGCTACTACTTGGCGGCTGGGGTATGCCAGGGCGGCGCCGTAGGCCTGCGAGAGGGCCCCGGCCATGCTGCCGTGCACGAACGAGCCCAGTAGGCGGCGGCGGCCGTTCATGTGCAGGTAGCGGGCGGCCCAGATGGTGGGGGTGCCCACGTCGCAGGTGAAAATGGCGTCTTCGGCGGCGATTTCGTTCAGCAGGCGGGCCACGTGCTGCGGGTGCAGCTCGGGGGCCCCAGCGTCGCCGGTGGCCAGCTCGGCCAGGTGCTCGTCGTCGTTGCGGTGGCGCTCCTGGGCGGTTTTCAGGTGGTCGGCGTCGCCTTTAGCCACCAGGTGGGGCAGCAGCTCGCGCAGGGTGGCGGCCACGTCGCCGGCCAGGCCCACTTCCACGCGGGTGCGGCGGCCGAGGTGCGCGGGGCGCTTGTCTACCTGCACCACGCGGGCGTCGTCGGGGAAAAACTGGCGGTACGGAAAGTCAGTGCCCAGCATCAGGATGGCATCGGCGTCCATCAGGGCGTGGTAGCCGGCGGGCATGCCCAGCAGGCCGGTCAGGCCCACATCATAGGGATTATTCGGCTCCACCACTTCCTTGCCGCGCAGCGCGTGCACCACCGGCGCCTGCAGGGCCTCGGCCACTTGCAGCAGCTCATCGTGGGCCCCGGCGCAGCCGATGCCGGCCAGAATGGTGATTTTTTTGCAGTCGTTGAGCAGTTCCGCGGCCTGCCGAATGTCGGACGCCGACGGCACCAGGGCGCTGTGGCGGCGCAGCGTGGGCAGGCGCACTTCGGGGGCCTCGGTTTTTAGGTAGGCCACGTCGCCGGGGATGACCAGCACGGCCACGCCGCCCAGGCTCAGGGCCGCCGTCACGGCCGACTCGACCATGCGCACGGCTTGGTCGGGCACGGCAATGACCTGGCAGTAGTGGCTGCACTCCTGGAACAGGCGCTCGGGGTGGGTTTCCTGGAAGTAGCCGGTGCCGATTTCCACGCTCGGGATTTGGGCGGCAATGGCCAGCACCGGCACGCGGCTGCGGTGGCAGTCGTACAAGCCATTGATCAAATGCGTGTTGCCCGGGCCGCACGAGCCGGCGCACACGGCCAGGTCGCCGGTGAGGTGGGCCTCGGCGCCGGCGGCGAAAGCGCCGCCTTCCTCGTGGCGCACGGCCACGAACTCGATGCCGTCGCGGGCCCGCAGCACGTCGGTGATGCCGTTGAGCGAGTCGCCCACCACACCGAACACGCGCTTGACCCCGGCCGCTTGCAGGGTGTCAACGATGATTTCCGCTACTGTTTTCTGGGACATAATTTCTGGGATAAAGCCAACGCATTGTACGCAGCGGCCGCAGAAAGGGCCCGGCAAAAATTTGCGGGCCCCACTCCCCAGGCATTTGCCGCGGGCTTTTCCCAGAAAGTTTTGTGCGCTTCGGGCCCCGGCCTGGCTAGTCTTGCTGCGAGGGCAGGTGCTCTTGCGCGGGGGCCCCGGCGCGGTGCGCCAGCTTGTAGGTGAGGGCCACCACCACGTTGTTTTTGGCCGACGTGATTTGCGGCACGAACTGGCCCGCCCGGTAGGCCGGCAGGTTGTAGTTGGCTTGGTCTACGAAGCCGACTTGCAGGATGAGGTGCGCGTTAGCCTGGTAGCCCACGCCGGCGTAGAAGCGGTTGCGCTCGAACACGGGGCCCTTGGGGTTGAGGAAAATCTCGTCGTAGGCGGAGAGGAACACCGTGCCAGCGGTGATGGTCTTCTTGTTGAGCGGAAAAAAGGCGTTCAGCCGGTAGCGGAACCGCTGGCGAAACGCGGTGCTGTCGTCGCGAAACCGAAACCAGCGCTGCTCGATGCGGTAGCGGTGCTCCAGCTTGAGGCGGTGCGAATACTGGGTGAGGACGACCTGCTCCCAGAGGCGTTTTTCCACGTTCAGGGGGCCCTGGCCGAGGTCGCGGTAGTCGGAGGTGGTGTAGCGGCCGCCGCCCAGGAGCACCGTGAAGTTGGGGTCAACGTCGTAGCTCAGGCCCGCCTTCAGTTCGTTGTAGAAGTAATGGTGAAACACGGCGTCGGTGCGGGCCTGGGCTTCGGCGTAGCCACCCCACTTGTGCTCGGCATTGCCGGGCAACTGCACCGTGGCAATGAACCAGCTGCCCCAGGGCTGGGCCGGGTTGGCTGGCGCTTGGGCGCGGGCGGCGGGGGCCCCGCCCGTGGCCACGGCCAGCAGCAGGCCGCAAAAAACGAGTTTGTTCATCCGAGAAGCAAAAGGCCGGCAACGGCTCCTGACCTTTTCCGCACGCAAAGGTACCCGCCTGGCGGCGCGGCGCCCGGTTTTTCTTAACAATAAGTTCACATTGGCGGCCAGCAGCACCGCCGCTCCGGGGCCGCGCGAGTACGGCTGGTGGTGTGGCTAGTGCAACAGGGCCTGCACCACGGCCACGGTGCTGCACCAGGTAGCGGCGGGGTGCAGCGCGGTGAGGTAGGCCACGTGCGGCAGGGCCCCCACCAGGTCGAGCCCCACGGCCGCCGCGGGCAGCAACGCGTACGCCCACCACGGGTACGGGAAGCGCGGCGCCAGGCCCTGCGTGAGGGCCCGCCAGGCCGCGTGCAGCCGGCCGCGGTAGTGCCAGCAAATCAGGAAGATGAGGCTGAGGTAGAACACCAGCCGCCACGCCAGCGACGGCAGTATTTTGAGGTACGTGAGGTCCACCACCAGCACGTTGGCCGCGATGGGCAGCAGCACCAGGGCCCCCACCAGCGCCGTGCGGTGCCAGAGCAGCAGCAGGCCGGCCGCAATTTGGGAATAGCCCACGAAGGACTTAAACGGCTCCTGGCCAAACAGGTACCACGAGAGCCTGAACAGCCCCAGCTGCTGCACCGGTTGTGCCAGCTGCGCGGGCGCCAAGCCAAACTGCCCGTCGTGCAGCTTGGCGTAGCCGTAGCTGATGAACGTGCCCGCCAGCAGCACCCGCGCCGCCAAAATGCAATAATCCCAAGCCTGGGCCCTTGTGAGGTTGCGCATCGTGTTAAGTATTAAGCGCTCCGCACTAGCGGCCGCCGGCCGGGGCCCCAGCAGCGGCGCGGCGGCGCAGGTACCACGCCGCTAGCAGCCCCAGGGCCCCCACAGCGGTGCAGACGCCGGCCCACAGCAGGAAATTGTAAGCGTCGGTGTAGTACCGGTAGCCGGCGGTGAAGGCGAACAGCGCCCACCCCACCGCTTCCCACAGCCGCGCCTGGGGCCCCGGCACCAGCGGCAACGCCGGGCGGCCCACCAGCCCGCGCAGCGTGGGCCAGTCCCAGGCCAGCAGCAGCGCATTGGCCAGCAGCATCAGCCCGGTGATGACGGGCGTGCCGCCAAACTCGTACGAAAGGGTGATAACGAACACGTTGGCAATGATGGGCAAAAACAGCAGGGCCCCCAGCGTGGCGAAGCGCTGCGTGAGCAGCAGGAAGCCCGCCAGGCACTGCGCCGCGCCCAAAAACTGCCAGTAGAGCCCCGACTTGTACAGCGTTTCAAAAAAGTGCCAGGCGCTGTGAATGGGTTCGGCAGCCCCGCTCAGGCGCGTGAAGCGGTGGCCCTTAAGCTTGATGATGCTGGCGAACACGAACGCCCCGCCCAGCAAGTACCGGGTGTACACGACGGCGAGCGCCGGCAGCACCCGCCGTTTCCACGCCTGCCAAGTTTCCAAAGTTTCCATGGCCGCCATTGCTGCGCGGGGGCCCTAGCGCACCAGCTGGCCCAGCGCCGTGCCCCCGAGCGTGGCCTGGGCGCTGTCGGCGAAGTGGTAGCGCAGGTTGGGAATGACCACGTTGCTGATGCCCAACTCGCCGTGGCGGCGCACGTCGAAGTCGGCGGCGGCAATGCGGTTGCTGCCGTTCAGGTTGAGGGCCGCGCCGCCGGGGCCGCTGCCCACTTCGGCGCGCAGGTAGCGCAGCGTGTTGCCGGCCAGGGCCACGCGGCTCATGCGGTGCTGGCGCAGCACCAGGCTGTCCTGCGCGAAGCCTTCCACCGCCACGTGGCCCAGCGTGCCGTTTTTGTCGGTTTGGGGCTTGCCGTCCAACGCGTACACAGCGTCGGTCGTCAGGCTGTCCAGCCGCGGGCAGGAGATGATGAGCACCTCGCGGGGGCCCCAGTATGGGCGCTGCCCGGCGAAGGTGGCCGTGACCACCAGCTGCCCGCCCCGCTGGGCCACTTGCACCAGCGCGCTCACCTCCTTGTTCAGGCGCACGCCGAAGGGGCCCCGCACAATTTTAACGGGCACGGCGGTGGCCGCCGGCACGCTCACGCTGGTGAAGTTCTTGAAATTCAGCGCCCCGAAGTTGTGCAGCGGGTCTTTGTAGTGGCCGGTGCGGTACTCGGCCCGCAGGCCCATGTTGAACGCCGTAAGCGAGCCGAGCAGCAGCAGCACGGCCGCCAGCACCCATTTGTTACTGTTTTTCATCGGTGGTAGCGGGAATGAGGGCGGCTTGCCCGGCTTGAAACTCTTGGTAGCGCTGCTGCAGCTCACCGAACCCGATGCCCAGCAGCGAAATCGTGTTGAAAAACCCCGGCAGCTCCTGCTGCAAAAACCGCTCGCGGCGGAACTGCTTCACCCGGGCGTCGGCGTCGGGGGCCACGAAAAAGCCGATGCCGCGCTTGTTGTACACCACGCCCTGGTTTTGCAGGAATTCGTAGGTCCGCATCACCGTGTTGGGGTTCACCTGCAGCTCACTGGCCAGGTCGCGCACCGACGGAATTTTCTCGTCGGGGCTCCAGGGCTGGCGCAAAATCTGCTCGCTCACGTACCCGGCTATTTGCAGGTAAATGGCCTCGTTGTCTTTGAATTCCATGGCTAGAGCTGTTTTTCCGTCAGGCGCAGGTACGTGGCCCGCCACAGCAGCGCCGCCAGCGCCAGCGGCAGCAGGATGTACCACTGGGCCTGCGCCTCGGGCAGGCTCACGTGGTAGAAGCCCGTGGCGTCGTTGAGGGTAATGCCACTGAAGGGCGAAGCCATTTGCAAGCTTTCGCCCGTGAAGGCCTTCACCACCTGGTAGTTGGCCGTCACCAGCACCACGGCCAGCACCAGGGCCCCAAACGCGGTTTTGATGAAGTGGTTCTTCTCGAAGTAGATGGCGCCCCACAGGGCCCCGGCGTGCAGCGCGGCGTAGTAGAAATACGCCTCGTACAATTTGTGCGCGTCGAACAAACTAAACAGCACCTTGGGCCGGCCGTACCAGTCGTCCATGCCCAGCATCAGCCAGTCCACCGCGTAGTAGCAGGCCGTGTACACCACGCTGAAGATCAAGAAGGAATACACCCAGCCCACCAGGTATTTCTCCAGCTGCGAGGCCGGCAGCGTGAGGGCCACCGTGGCCTGCTTGGGGGCCCCGTACTGCGCAAAGATGCCGGCCGTGAACAGGCCCCCCGCCGTCAGCAGCCCCAGCTGGAACAGCAGGCCCTGAATCTCGGGGTTCAGCACGTTCATGTACACCACGAAGCCCAGCACCAGCCCGATGCCGCCCGCCAGCACGGCCGTGGCCATGGCGTAGCTGGGCAGAAACTCGGCCGTGTGCCGGCTAAACAAGCGGCGAAACCGCGAAAAACTAAACAGCTGATTCATGGCGCACGGGGTTAGCGTTTAAGTAGTTGACCACGGCCGGGCTTTCGCCGGCCACGGCGTTGAAGAGCAGCTCCAAATCGACCTTGCCGTAGGCGCCGCCCAGGTTGGGGCGCACCACCTGGCGGCCGCGCACCGAGGGCTCGGCGTACAGGGCCCCCGCGCCGTCGGCCGGGCCAGCGGTGCCAAAGGTGAGTTGCTCGGCCAGGTCGTCGAGGCCGGCGTTGAGCACGATTTCGCGGTTGTGCACCACCAGCACCGTGTCGATGAGGCTGTCTAAGTCGCGCACCTGGTGGGTTGAGATGATCATGCAGCGGTCCTCGCTCAGGGCCC
This sequence comes from Hymenobacter nivis, assembly GCF_006439025.1. Classification (GTDB taxonomy): domain Bacteria; phylum Bacteroidota; class Bacteroidia; order Cytophagales; family Hymenobacteraceae; genus Hymenobacter; species Hymenobacter nivis_A. The sequence goes on along the minus strand of NZ_RCYZ01000002.1, from coordinate 446,050 downwards.
CCGCCAGGGTTTTGCGGAACTGCACTTTGGAGGGAATGTCGAGGCCGTTGGTGGGCTCGTCGAGCACCAGCAGGCCGGTGTTGGCGGCCAGCGCGAAGGCAATCATGAACTTCTTCTGCTGCCCAAACGAGAGCTTCGGCAGCTTCACCTGGCGCGGCACTTCCAGGTCGGCCAGGTAGCGGTGGAACTGCGTTTCGCTGAACTTGGGGTAGAATCCCGCCGTGTAGCCCACGAACTGGTCGGCGGTGAGGGCGGGCACGTGCAACTCCTCGGGCAGGAAAAACAGGTCTTCGAGCACCACCGGCAGCCGCGCGCCCGCCGGGTGGCCGTTCACCTCGCAGGTGCCCGCCTGCGGAAACGCCAGCCCCACAATGTTCTTAAGCAGCGTCGATTTGCCCGCCCCGTTCTTGCCCAGCAGGCCGTAGATGTGGCCCCGCTCCAGCGTCAGGCTCAAGTTTTCAAACAGCGGCACCCGCCTGGAGTACCCAAAATGGAGGTTTCTGATGCGCACCATGTGTCTGTTGTTTTAGTGTACTAATGTTCTAGTACACCGCAAATGTATGCAGTATTCCCGCATTCCGCACCCGCAAACGAAATTTATTTTTCAGCCCCTGCGCTTGCCGGCAAATCTGGTCGCGCCGGGGCACCAAAGTGCGCTTTTGCTTCGGCCGTCACGCGGGCCACAAAGTCCGTTTTAGCCACGCGGTAGGCCACCCGTTCGTGCCGGTGCTCCTCGGCCAGCGCGTACTTCAGCTGGGCGTATTGCTCGGCCACGGCGGGGTGTTGGCGCAGGTGGTCGCGGAAGTACAGGCGGTCCCACAGCGCGTGGCCTTGGGGCCCCATGTGGACGTGGTAGGTCTGCGCTTTCGGCGCGGCGGGGTCGTAGCCTTTCACAAAAACCAGGTAGGGCGGCGCGCCGTCCGTTTGCCACATGAAGTCGTAGCCCAGGCCCTGCATTCGCGCAATAAGCTGTTCCTGCCCTTCCGGGCCTGGCGGAATTTCTACCAGTATATCAATCGTGTCCTTGGCCGGCAGGCCGGGCACCGAGGTGCTGCCAAAGTGTTCAATCCGCAACGCAACATCCGGGCCCAGGGCCGCAAGTATTCGCCGCCGTTCAGCGGCAAAAAGCACGGCCCACAGGGCATCGTAAGGCGTTATTTCCACCGGGAAAAGCTGGCCTATCTCCTCTTTGGTCAGATCTATCAGCTTTTTCATGAGGTATTCTAAAAGAACGCGGCAGATGCGGGGCTGTACACTTCGTTGCCAAAGCAACCGTTCAGCGGCAGCCGGGGCGGCACGCACGCCGCCCCGGTTGCCGCAAATAAAAGCCACGCTGCGCCGGGGCCCCAGGCAGCCGCTACACCTTCACCGGCCGGCCTTTTTTGGCCGATTCGTAGATGGCCAAGATGAGCTTGATGTCGCGCAGGCCTTCTTCACCGGGCGTTTTGGGGGTTTTGTTTTGCTGGGCGCACTCGGCCATGTGGTCGAGCATGGCGGCAAACTGGTTGCCTTCCTTCATGCTGGTCGTCAGTTCGCCGTCGGCGTTCCCGATGACCATGCGGTGGCGGTAGTAGTCGGTGGCCGGGTCGAGGTCGAGGTAGGCCTTGCTGCCGAACGCCCGGAACCGCTTCACACCCTCGATGCTGTAGGCGCTGGTGCAGGTGGCCAGCACGCCGCTGGGGAAGCGCAACGTAAAGTGCACCTGGTCTTCCACTTCCTTGAAGCGCGGGTCGGTGCGGTCGGTCGATTCGGTGGCCGACACCTCCACGGGCTCCTCGCCAGTGAGGTAGCGCGCGGCGTTGAGCGAGTAAATGCCGATGTCCATGAGCGAGCCGCCGCCGGCCAGCTTTTGCACCACGCGCCATTCGTCGGCCTTGTCGGTGGTGGGGCTCACCTGCCGGCCGTGGTCGGCCGTCACGAAGCGCAGCTTGCCCAGTTCGCCCTTGCGGATGCGGGCAATGGCGTCGAGGTTGAACGGCTCGAACTGGGCCCGGTAGGCCACCATCAGCTGCTTGCCGGCCTTGCGGCAGGCGTCGATCATGCGCTGGCACTCGGCCACCGACGGGGCCATGGGCTTCTCGGTCAGCACGTGCTTGCCGGCCTGGGCGGCCCGCACCACGTACTCGGCGTGTAGGGCGGGCGGCAGCACCACATACACCACGTCCACGGCCGGGTTGTCCTTGATGCGGTCGAAATCCTGGTAGCTGTAGATGCTCTTGGCCTCGACGCCGTACTCCTGGGCCAGCCGCTGGGCCTTATCGGGCGAGCCGCTCACCAGGGCCACAATCTTGCAGTGCTTGCTCTCCTTGAAGGCCGGCATCATCTGCTCGGTGGCGTATTTGCCGAGGCCCACAATGGCAAAGCCCACCTTGCGCGGGCTATCAGCCAGCGGCGCCGCGGCGCCAAGCGGCAGGGCCCCAGCCGGCCCCGCCACGGCCACGGTAGCCGCCGCCAGCCCAGCCTGGCGCAGAAACTGGCGGCGCGAATCAGTGTGATTGGAAGAATTAATCATGAACAAAGGATGAATTTTTGTTCATGGAAACGGCTGGGGCCCTAGCCGTGTTGCGTTTCGGAGAAGTGAAAGTGCTCTGGGGGGCCCAATCTTTTCCAATAGAATCAAGCAGTTGGCATCAGTAATGATAACGGGCAGCATTCTGCACATCGCCTAGCAATTCCTCTTTAGTCAGCTCAAACACCAACACGCCGTAGTCGCCCAGAAGCTCCATAAACGTGCGCTTGCTATAACCCCCATTTCGGCCGCCTGCCCCAGCGAGAGTTTGCCCTGCTCGTAGAGGCGCGTCGCCAGCAACATGGTAACCTATTTGGAACTTAGGCCTAGCGAATCGGGCAGGTGTAGCGTGAGGGTTTGCACAGCTTTTCTGGTGGGATGGTTCCTAAAAAAGCGGGTAATGAAGCTTAATTAAACCCAGCCGCTAGGCTTTTTAAACCAGTGCAGAACATCTAAAAACTGTACATCAATCGCTCTGTCAGCATATTCTACGAATCGCGCTGGAATCCAAGCAAATAAAACACCTTCGCCTGATTCATAATAGCCATTGTAGAACCACGTATCAATTGGCGGAAAATCAAATTCATCAAAAATTCCGCCCGTCTCTACTTCGACAGCACCATCAGGTATGTTTAGCCCATACTCGATAACTAATATCTTACCTCGGTACTGTACATCCTGCTCTATCTTGTCTGTCTCTCGTTTTTTATAAGCGAGCTGCTCCCTAAATAGCTCCATAAAAGTTTCTGAGTTATACGGATCTGCCTTTTCGCTCCATTCCTTCCAGGACATAGACTGTACACGAATCCCACTTACGAAGCAACTCCTCAGAACTACTTGTTCACTCTTTTCACTTCGTTGTAGTTGCTGCTCACAATATTTCTGAATGATTTTCAGATTGGAGAAAAATATATTTTTATCGGTAGTCATCATCTTTCTTTAATCCTCACACCTGAATAACGCCCACATTGTACGCCTTTTCAATCGGCGCGTGGTTGGCCGCCGCAATGCCTTCCGAAATAACCTTGCGGGTTTCGAGCGGATCAATTACGGCATCGACCCAGAGGCGGGCGGCGGCGTAATAGGGCGATAATTGCTCTTCGTAGCGGGCCTTGATGCGGTCGAGTAATTCCTTTTCGGCTTCGGGGGTGATGACTTCGCCTTTGGCTTTGAGGGACGCGACTTGAATTTGCAGCAGGGTGTTGGCGGCTGCGGCGCCACTCATTACCGCCAGTTGTGCTGTCGGCCAGGCCACGATGAGGCGCGGGTCGTAGGCCTTGCCGCACATGGCGTAGTTGCCGGCGCCGTAGCTGTTGCCGACGATGACCGTGAACTTGGGTACTACGCTGTTGGCCATGGCGTTCACCATCTTCGCGCCGTCCTTAATGATGCCGCCCTGCTCGCTGGCCGAGCCCACCATGAAGCCCGACACGTCGTGCAGAAACACCAGCGGGATGCGCTTCTGGTTGCAGTTCATGATGAAGCGCGCCGCCTTGTCGGCCGAGTCGGAGTAGATGACGCCGCCCATCTGCATGCCGGTTTTCTTGCTCTTCACAATCTTGCGCTGGTTGGCCACGATGCCCACGGCCCAGCCGTCGATGCGCGCCAGGCCGCAGATGAGCGTTTGGCCGTAGAGGTCCTTGTAGGGCTCAAATTCGGAGTTGTCCACCAGCCGGTTGATGAGCTCCATCGTGTCGTAGGGCTTGGCGCGGTCCGACGGCAGCAGGCCGTAAATCTCCGCCTCGGGCAGCGCGGGCGCAGCGGGCGCCTTGCGGCTGAAGCCGGCCGTGGGCAGGGCCCCCAGCTTGTCGAAAATGTTGCGGATGTGGTCGAGCGCCTCCTCGTCGGTGTCGAACTTGTAGTCCGTCACGCCCGACACCTCGGAGTGCATGGCCGCGCCGCCCAGCGCCTCGTTGTCGATAGTTTCGCCGATGGCTGACTTCACCAGGTACGAACCGGCCAGGAACACCGAGCCCGTGCCGCTCACAATCATGGCCTCGTCGCTCATGATGGGCAGGTAGGCACCGCCGGCTACGCAGGGCCCCATTATGGCCGAAATTTGCACGATGCCCAGGCTGCTCATCACCGCGTTGTTGCGGAAGATGCGGCCAAAGTGCTCCTTGTCGGGAAAAATCTCGTCCTGCATGGGCAGGTACACGCCGGCCGAATCGACGAGGTAAATGATGGGCAGGCGGTTTTCGAGGCTGATTTCCTGGGCCCGCAGGTTCTTTTTGGCCGTGATGGGAAACCAGGCGCCGGCCTTCACCGTGGCGTCGTTGGCCACCACCACGCACTGGCGGCCCTGCACGTAGCCGATCACGACGACCACGCCGCCGCCGGGGCAGCCCCCCTCCTCCTGGTACATGCCCTCGCCGGCAAAAGCCCCGATTTCGACCTGGGCCGCGTCCTTATCGAGCAGGTAGGCTATCCGCTCGCGGGCTGTGAGCTTGCCCTTGGCTTTGTGGGCGGCGATGCGCTTTTCGCCCCCGCCGAGGGCCACGCGGGCCAGCCGCTGGCGGAGTTGAAAGGTGAGCTGCTTAAGTTGGTCTTCGTAGCGGTTGAACTCGGCGGTGGGCGACATGGGGTGGGATTTGGGGAGGGGATGGGCACAAAAAAATCCGCCCGGAGGCGGATTTCAAAGGTACGGCGCGGGGCGCAGGGCCCCCGGGGGCCCTACTTCAGCGACGACGAGGTTTCCACTTTCTTGGTTTCGGTGGTCACGGTGCCGTCGGGGCTCTTGGTGGTTTCCTTCTTGGTTTTGTCCTTGCCGCCGCCGAACACCGAGAAGTGCACGTAGCGCTTGGGGTTTTCCTTGAAGTCCACCAGCAGGGCGTTGGTGCTGGCCGTAGAGGCGTTCAGGTTTCTGTAGAGCGACGAGTCGTTGAGCAGCATGCCAATCGAGCCGCTCTTGTCGTTCAGGGCTTTGTTGAGGCTGGTGACGGTGGCCTGGGCCTCGGCCATGGTGGCGTTCATGCGGCGCAGGGCGGGGCCCACGGGGGCACTCTTCAGCGAATCGGACAGCTGGCTGAAGTTGCCGGCGATGCGGTCGAGCTTGCCGGTACTGCCGTTCAGGGCCCGGGTGAGGCGGGCCATGTTGGTGGTGATTTCGTTGATGTTGCGCTGGTTCTGAATAATCAGGTTTTTCAGCGCCTCCGAACTGCCCTGGGCGTTCAGCAGCGTGGCCTGGATGCTGGTTTTAGCATCCTTGTTCAGGAAGCCGTTCACGCGGTTCAGCGTCGAGTCTACGGTGCCGAGCATGGGCAGCGCCTTCGCCTGGAAAGCATCGGTGATGCTGGCCACGGTGTACGACTTCAGCTCCTCGCCGCCGCTGAAGGTTTTGCTGTTTTTGCCCATAAACAGGGTGATGGTTTTCGTGCCCAGCAGCGAGCCCGCAAGGCTGGCCACGGTCGAATCGCCCACCACGATGCCCTTTTCGAGCTCCATTGTGGCCTTCACTTTGTTGCCTTCCTCGGGCAGCAGCTCCAGGTTTTTCACTTGGCCCACCTTGATGCCGTTGAACACCACCGGGGCCCCAATATTCAAGCCGTCGACGCTGGCGTACTTGGCGAAGTACGTGTGGCTGCTCGATAGCACGTTGGACCCGCGCAAGTAGTTGAAGCCCACGAATAATACGACGATGGCTACGAGGGCCAATACGCCCACTTTTATTTCTTTAGATAGCACGGAGGGGAGAGTTAGGATGCACAGAAAAACGGTTGATACGCAAGCGCGGGCGCAGCGGCCAACGCCCGCCCGGGGCCCCCGCGCCCGCTAGTCGTCGGCCTCGTCGGCCGCCGAGCCCTCCAGTTCGCGCTTATAGGCGCGAAAGGCGCGGAAGATACCCGCAGCCATATACGTTTGATTGGCTTTATCGTTGAGGTAGCGCTCTTCGGTGGGGTTGGTGAGGAAGCCGGACTCGATGAGTACCGAGGGCATGGTCGACTTCCAGAGCACGATGAAGCCCGCCTGTTTCACCCCGCGCGAGGCCCGGCCCACGTCGCGGCGCAGGGCCCCGTCCACGCGCTGGGCAAAGCGCAGGCTGTTGGTGACGTAGGCCGATTGGAAGAGCGAAAACAGGATGTGGCTCTGGGGCGAGCGGGGGTCGAAGCCGTCGTAGCGGTCCTTGTAGTCGTCTTCTTGCAGGATAACGGAGTTTTCGCGCTGGGCCACGCCCAGGTTGGCCGTCGATTTGTGCAGGCCCATCGTCCACACCTCGGTGCCGTGGCTGTCGCGGGACGCCGCGTTGCAGTGGATGGAAATAAAAAGGTCGGCGTGGTGGCGGTTGGCGATGGCGGCGCGCTCGCCGAGCTCCACAAACACGTCGGTTTTGCGGGTGTAAATCACCTTCACATCGGGCATATTTTGCTCGATTTGGCGGCCCAGGGCCAGCACCAGGCCCAGGGCCACGTCTTTCTCGCGGGCCTTGAGGCCGTGGCAGCCGGGGTCTTTGCCGCCGTGGCCAGCGTCGAGCACCACGGTGCGCAGGCGGTAGCGGGCCGGGGCCGGGGGGCCGGCCAGGGGCCGGGAAGGAGCCGGGGCCGCGGCCAGCAAAAGCGCGGCCCCGGCCAGGAAAGCAATAATCCGCACGTCGTTCGTTGAGGTCGGGTAGCAACCCGCTACCTTTGTAGAAGCCTCAAAAGTAACCGAATTGCCCGCTATATCCCACGTTCTTCGCTGCTGCGCTGCGCTTTGCCGGCGGGCGGGCACTGCCGGGGCCCTGCGCGGGCTGGCGCTGGCCTGGCTGCTGCTGAGCGCCGGCACGGCCCTGGCCCAGCGCGCGCCCACGGCCAACCCCGATTCCATCCCCGGGCAGCGACCGGGCAGCGCGCCCATGCCCCCGGTGCGGGTAATGTCGCCCGACCCTACCCTGCCCCAGGGGCCCCCGCCGCCCGGCACCACCAACCCCGGCCAGCACCGCACCCCCGGCACTTCCAACAAGCCCGTGGCCGGCATCCCCGACAGCGTGCTGGTGAAGCAGGCCCAGCAGGATTCCATCAAGCTGGCCGCGAAGCCCCGGGGCCCCATCGAAACTACGGTGCACTACGTGGCCAAGGATTCGATTCAGTTCGACGTGACCCGCAAGGAAGCCAAGCTCTACAACAAGGCCGACGTGAACTACGGCGCCATGGACCTTAAGGCAGCTCTGATTACCATCGACTACGCCGGCCACGTGATGACGGCCGAGGGCCGGCGCGACTCGCTGAAGCACAAGGTGGTGGACAAGCCCGTGTTCAAGGACGGGGCGGGGCAGTATGCGGCGGGCAAAATTGCCTACAACTTCCAGAGCAAGCGCGGCAAGATCACCGAAACCGTGACCCAGCAGGGCGAGGGCTACGTGAGCGCCCAAAGCATTAAGAAGGCCCCCAACAACGACCTGTTTGGCGTGCGCGGCCGCTACACTACCTGCAACCTGGAGAACCCGCACTTCTTCATCCAGGCCAGCAAGATGAAGGTGATTCCGGGCGACAAGGTGGTGACGGGGCCCTTCAACCTGGTGATTGGCGGGGTGCCCACGCCGCTGGGCTTTTTGTTTGGCTTCTTCCCGATGCCCAACAAAAGCCGGGGCTCGGGCGTCATCATCCCCACCTTCGGGCAGGCCCAGGACCGGGGCTACTACCTTAGCAACGGTGGCTACTACTTCGCGCCCAACGACAACATCGGCGTGCGCCTCACCGGCGACATCTACGCCGGCAACGCCCAGACCTTTGGGGGCTACGGCGTGACGGCCGACGTGAGCTACCTCAAGCGCTACCAGTACCAGGGCGCGTTCAACTTCCGGTTCACCGACCGCCCGGGGGCCCAAATCCTGTCCTCGGCCTCGCTCAACACCAGCCTGGACTACATCAAGCCGGCCGCCGCCAAAACCTTCTGGATCAGCTGGAACCACACGCCAGTGGCCCGGCCCGGCGGGGGGCGCTTTTCGGCCAGCGTGCAGGCCGGCAGCAGCAGCTATAACCGCACCAACAGCCTGTCGTCGCGGGCGTTTCTCTCGCCCACGTTCAGCTCCAGCGTGTCGTACACGAAGCAGCTGCGCTACCTGCCCATCAACTACAGCCTGAAGCTGAGCCAGAGCCAGAACACGCAAACCGGCGTCATGGCCTTCACCCTGCCCGACATCAGCGTGGGCGTGGCCCGGCAGTACCCCTACCAGTGGTTCGGGCTGAAGGCGCGGCCGTTCTACGACCAGATCAGCATCAGCTATAACCTGGTGGCCCAGAACCAGATCACCAACACCGTGGCCGCCCGCTCCCTCGACGGCAGCGTGCCGTTGCTGGGCGGCTCCACGGCCAGCAGCATTTTGCCCATCAGCTTCGGCAACCTCGGGGCCCTGTTGCGCAACGCCCAAAACGGCGCGCAGCACCAGTTCGGCATCTCGCTGGGCTCCTACACCTACAAGTTCCTGCACATCAGCCCGGGCTTCAACTACGGCGAAACCTGGTACGCCCAGCGCCTCGACTACCGGTTCGTGCCCAAGGCCCAGGCGGTGCGCATCGACACCATCCACGGCTTCAGCCGGGCCTACTCCTACTCAGCCAACGTCAGCCTGAACACCACGTTCTACGGCACGCTGGTGCGCAAGGGCACCCACAAAATCCAGGCCCTGCGCCACAAGGTCACGCCCAGCCTCAACTACTCCTACTCGCCCGACCTAAGCCGGGGCTCGGCCTACCAGCTGACTACTTTCGGCCGGGACGTTAACGGCAATGCCATAGTGGATGCCAACGGCAACTACATTGCTCCCCTGCGCGGCTCGACGGGCCAGCTGCTGGACCCGCGCTACTACTCGCGCTACCAGGGCTCGCTGTACGGGGCCCCCAGCTCGGGCGCGGTGAGCCAGGTTAGCTTCTCGCTGCAAAACGCGGTGGAGATGAAGGTGCGCGACGACAAGGACACCACGGGCAACAACCCGGTAAAAAAGGTGAGCCTGATTGATGGACTCGACTTCAACGGCTCGTATAATTTCCTAGCTGACACGCTTAAGCTAGCGCCCCTTTCAGTGTCGTTCCGCACGCAGGTGGCCCGCAAGCTCAGCCTCATTTCCAGCGCCACCTTCGAGGCTTACCAGCGCGACAGCTCCGGGCGCACCATCAACCGCTACTTGTTCGACCAGCCCGGCAACCGCCGCTTGCTGCGCCTTTCGTCGGCCAGCTTCACCACCAGCTACGCCTTCAACCCCGTATCGGGCAAGAAGCGCAGCGTGGTGCCGCGCCAGGTGGCCCCCTCCAACGACCCCACCCTGGGCGCTGTGGGGGCCCCGGCCATGTACGCCGACTACGTGGACTTCGACATTCCGTGGGAGCTGGCCCTGAGCTACACCGCTGGCTACACCACCAATGCCATTCCCATCCAGCAGCGCACGCTCCAGGCCCGGCTGCTGGCCGCCAACCCGCTGCTGGCCCTCTCCACGCTCAGCGCCACGGGCAGCGTCAAGCTCACCGAAAACCTGAAGCTGACCTACACCACGGGCTACGACTTCCACAGCGGGCAGGCCTCGCTCACCACCATCAGCTTTTTCCGCGACCTGCACTGCTGGCAGGTGGCCGGGCAGTGGACGCCCTTTGGCACGTACCGGGGCTACAACTTCACCATTTCGGCCAAGAGCAGCCTGCTGCAAGACCTGAAATACAACCGCAACCGCAACGTGCAGTACCAGTAGGGCCCCGGGTTTGGGCGCGCCGTGCCACCTTTGCGGCCCCACCCGTCCCCAACTGCCCTGCCATGTCCGTCGCCCAATCGCAGCACAAAGAAGTTAAGCTCGTCACTACCCACCAGATGCTGGCCATGAAGCAGCGCGGGGAGAAAATCTCCATGCTCACGGCCTACGACTACTCGATGGGCCAGATTCTGGACGGCGCGGGCATCGACGTGCTGCTCGTAGGCGACTCGGCTTCCAACGTGATGGCCGGCCACGAAACCACCCTGCCCATCACCCTCGACCAGATGATTTACCACGCCCAGAGCGTGGTGCGCGGCGTGAAGCGCGCCTTCGTGGTGGTCGATTTGCCGTTTGGTTCCTACCAGGGCAACAGCTCGGAGGCCCTGCGCTCGGCCATTCGCATCATGAAGGAAGGCGGCGGGCACGGCGTGAAGCTCGAAGGCGGCGCCGAAATCAAGGATTCTATCACCCGCATCCTCACCGCCGGCATCCCCGTGATGGGCCACCTGGGCCTCACGCCCCAGAGCATTTACAAGTTCGGCACCTACTCGGTGCGCGCCAAGGAAGAGGACGAGGCCCAGAAGCTGCTCGAAGACGCCCGCCTGCTCCAGGAAATCGGCTGCTTCGCGCTGGTGCTTGAAAAGATTCCGGCCGCCCTGGCCAAGCGCGTGGCCGAGGAGCTCACCATCCCCGTCATCGGCATCGGCGCGGGCCCCGACGTGGACGGCCAGGTGCTGGTGGTGCACGACCTGCTCGGCATCACCAAGGAATTCAAGCCGCGCTTCCTGCGCCGCTACGCCGAGCTGCACGACATCATGACCGAAGCCGTGCAGCACTACGTGGCTGACGTAAAAAGCCGCGACTTTCCCAGCAAAGAAGAAGGTTACTAGTCAGTTGCGCTACGCGCGGCGCCTGGAAATAAAAAAGCTGAGGCCCCCACGCAACTGCGTGGGGGCCCCAGCTTTTTTATTTCCAGGCGCCGCACCAATACACAGTTTTTGTCTTTTACTTTGCAAAACAAAGTACTTCATATTTCAAAAACATGACGCCTACTCCCACCGCCTTCGACCGGCTGAATGCCTGGATGAGTGCCTCGGTCACGCTCAAGCTGTTCAGCATCGGCATCCTACTGCTGCTGCTGCTCATCCCATCGAGCATGGTGCAGGGCCTCATCACGGAGCGGGCCGAGAACCGCGACGCGGCCACCGCCGAAATCAGCGGCCAGTGGGGCGGGGCGCAGCTGGTGCTGGGCCCCGTGCTGGTGCTGCCCTACACGGCGCGCGAAACCGACGAAAAGGGCCGCGTGACCGAAGCCACCCGCTACCTCAGCCTGCTGCCCGATACCCTGGCCACCACCGGCACGCTGGCGCCCGAGCGGCGGCACCGGGGCATCTACGAGGCGGTGGTGTACCGCGCGGGGCTGCACGTGCGGGGCAGCTTCCAGGCCCCGCCGCTGGCCGATTTGGGGGTGGCGCCGGCGGCGGTGCGCTGGGCCGAAGCCTTCGTGGCCGTGGGCATTTCCGACATGAAGGGCATCCGCAACGGCCTGGCGCTCCGCTGGGACGGCCAGCCGCGCGGCTTCGAGCCCGGCGTGCCCAACGCCGATGTGCTGCCGCGGGGCACGGCCCCCACCGCCACCACCCAGGTCACGGCCGTGGCCAACGAGCAGCAGCGCTACTCCAAATACCAAGGCGACGGCAGCGACGACGACAACGGCTCCGGCCAAACCGCCAACGGCCTCAGCGCCGCCGTGCCCCTGCCCGACGCGGCCGCCCTGGCCCGCCGCCACACCTTCGCCTTCGACCTCGACCTGAACGGCAGCACCGGCCTGCTGGTGGCGCCCCTGGGCCGCCAAACCACCCTGCACCTGAGCGCCCCTTGGGCCGACCCGAGTTTCATCGGCGCCTTCCTGCCGGCGCAGCGCAACATCACGGCCAATCAATTCACCGCCGACTGGCGGGTGCTGCACCTCAACCGCAACTACCCCCAGCACTGGCGCTCCGACGGCGACCGGCCCGACGTGGACGCCTCCACCTTCGGCGTGCGCCTGCTGGTGCCCGTGAACGAATACCAGAAAACCATGCGCGCCGCCAAATACGCCCTGCTGCCGCTTACGCTCACGTTCCTGGTGTTCTTCTTTGTCGAAATCCTGAACGGCCGGCGCATCCATCCCTTCCAGTACATTTTGGTGGGCCTGGGCCTGGTCATTTTCTACGTGCTGCTCCTGGCCTTGTCCGAGCAAATGCCGTTTGATGCGGCCTACGGCATTTCGGCCCTCACCATTGTGGGGCTTATCACGGCGTACGCGGCGGCCAGCTTCCGGCAGCGCCGCCTCACCGCAGCCACGGCGGGCGTGCTGACGGTGGCTTACGGCTTTCTGTTCGTGGTGCTGCAACTGCAGGATTACGCGCTGCTGGTGGGCAGCATCGGCTTGGTGGTGGTGCTGGGCACGGTCATGTTCCTTTCGCGCCGCGTGGACTGGTACCAGCCGGCGGGCCCGCCGGCCGGCGCCTGAGGCGGCGGGGTTTTGCTTCCGGCCGGGCGCGTATCTTCGCCCTAGCAAAAGCAAAAGCGGGGTTGCCGATTGGTGTGGTCTGACGTGTGCGGTGGCCCCCGGGGCCCTAATTTGCTCGCGCGCCCATTCCCCATTTTCCGCCCGCATTCGCCGCGTGAACCGTCCCAACATCTGGTCCGAAGGCAGAGAAATTCTGTTCGAAGACAACCACTTGCTCGTCATTAATAAGCCCGCCGGCCTGCTCGTGCAGGGCGACGCCACCGGCGACGAGCCCCTGTCCAAGAAAGCCGCCGAGTACCTGAAATTCAAGTACAAGAAGCCCGGCGAGGCCTTCGTGGGCGTGTGCCACCGCATCGACCGGCCGGTGAGCGGCATTGTGGTGCTGGCCAAAACCAGCAAGGCCCTAAGCCGCCTCAACGAGATGTTCCGCGACTCGCTGATGACCAAAACTTACTGGGCCCTCACCGGCAAGCCACCCGTGCCGGAATCCGGTACGCTGGTGCACTGGCTGGTGAAGGACACGATCCGCAACGTAACCAAGGCCTACCCCGAAAAGCACACCCAAGGCCTGCGCTCCGAGCTGCGCTACGAGCTGCTGGGGCCTGCCGCCAACCGCTTTTTGCTGAAGATAAACCCCGTGACGGGCCGCCCTCACCAAATTCGGACGCAGTTAGCCACCGGCCTGGGCACGCCCATTATCGGCGACGTGAAGTACGGCTTCATTGCCCCGCTGCCCGACGTAAGCATTGCCCTGCACGCCCGCCAGCTCCAGCTCCAGCACCCCGTCACGAAAGAGGCCATGACCTTCGTGGCCCCCCTGCCCGACGCCCCGCACTGGGACCCCGCCCGCGAGCTTTTCTGCTAAGGCAGCGCCCATTTTGGGCCCCACGCCGTGCACTATAAATGGTTATTGGTGAATAACATTTGCTAATAATAACCGCGCTACGTGCAAGATTTTGGGGTTTTTGTTTCGGGAAAGTCCAAGCTGGGACTCCGGCCGTAATTTTGTAGTGCAGCCGCTGAACCAACCGCCGGGCATTTTGCTTGTCCGGGCAATTCACGCTTCCAACACCTTATGGCCATCCTCGTTTTCTTCGTTGCCCATTACTACTTATCGCTGTTCACGCAGACGTTTTACCTGCACCGCTACGCGGCGCATAAGATGTTTACGATGAATAAGTTCTGGGAGCGATTCTTCTTCTTGTTCACTTATGTCTGCCAGGGCAGCAGCTTCCTCTCGCCGCGGGCCTACGCCCTGCTGCACCGCATGCACCACGCCTACTCCGACACGGCGCTGGACCCGCACTCGCCGCACTTCTCGAACAACGCGTTCGATATGATGTGGAAGACCAAGAACATCTACAACGATGTGGTGAACCACAAGAATGAGGAGGCCAAGCGTTTCGAGGGCGATATTCCAGAGTGGAAGTCGCTGGAGGCTTTCGGCGGCACGGTCTATTCGCGCTTGGGCTGGGGCACGGCTTATGTACTATTCTACATCAACTTTGCCACGGCCTGGTGGCAGTACCTGCTGCTCCCGATTCACTTCCTGATGGGCCCCATCCACGGCGCCATCGTGAACTGGGGCGGCCACAAGTACGGCTACCAGAACTTCGACAACCACGACAAGAGCAAAAACACGTTGGCTCTGGACTTCCTGGCCTTCGGCGAGCTGTTCCAGAACAACCACCACAAGCTGCCCATGCGCGTGAACTTCGGCGTGAAGTGGTGGGAGCTGGACCCTACCTACTCTGTCATCTGGACCTTGGACAAGGCCCGCATCATCAAAATCAAGCGCAAGAACGTGCAGCCCAAGCAACGTGTTAAGAAGGTGGCCGTCCCGGCGTAGCCGTGTTGCCAGCTAAAAAGAGAGGGCCCCTTCTGCGGAAGGGGCCCTCTCTTTTTGCATTTGGGGCCCTGAGGCCCCTACCCCACCGCAGAAAGTAGCTGGCGAGCCGTTGCTCGTTACAGCAGGAAAAAGACTGCCCCATATAGAGGCCCCAGCAGCTTGTATTCGGCCCGGCCGTGGTGGAAGTACTTATTAGTGAAAATTCCCACGGTTTGCAGCCCTTTCGTGCGTACCTTTGCGGACCCAAATAATTTTCAACCAAACGCACGAGTTGCGTTGCACAACCCCCAAGGTTTATGGCAGTTAAAATCCGCCTCGCCCGCCGTGGCCGTAAAAAAGCCGCGACTTACGACATCGTAGTAGCTGACGCCCGCTCGCCCCGCGACGGCCGTTTCATCGAGAAACTCGGCACCTACAACCCCAATACCAACCCCGCCACCATCAACTACGACGCCGACCGCGCGTTTTACTGGATGATGACCGGTGCCCAGCCCACCGACACGGTGCGCGCCATGCTCTCGTACCGCGGCGTGCTCTACCGTCGTCACCTCCAGCTGGGTGTTGACAAAGGCGCCCTGACCCAGGACGTGGCCGACCAGCGCTTCGCTGATTGGAAGACCGACAAGGACGCCCGCATCGAAGGCAAGCGCACCGGCCTGGTGGACGCCAAAGCCGACGCCCGCACCGCTGCCTTGGCCGCCGAAACCAAGGTAAAAGAGGCCCGCAGCGAAGCACAGCGCCAGAAGCAAGCCGCCGCCCTGGCCGCTGCTGCTCCCGCCCCGGCTGCTGCCGAAACCGAGACGACCGAGACCGCCGAAGTATCGGCCGAGGACGCCGCGTAGTTTTTGCCGCTTAGCGACTGAAAAGTCCGGCAGTTGTTGTCCGCCCGGGCAGCGGCTGCCGGATTCTTTTTTCACCCCTTTTTCGCCCGCCATGCTTTTCGACGAAACCTACCAGCTCGGCAAAATCACCAAGCCCCACGGCCTGCGCGGCTTCGTGGCCGCCGACTTCGACGTGGACGACACCACCGCCTACCAGAAGCTGAAAACCGTGTACCTGGCCCTGCCCGGGGCCCCCACCAAGCTCGTGGCCCACGCCGTGGAGAAGGTGCAGCCCCAGTCGGGCACCCGCGTGCTACTCAAGCTCAAGGGCATCGAGCGCATTGAGGAGGCCGAGCCGCTACGCAACGCCACGTTGCACCTGCCCCTGGAGGCCCTGCCGGCCCTCGGCGACGACCAGTTTTACTACCACGACGTCATCGGCTTCACGGTGATTGACGAGGCGCTGGGCGAGCTGGGCGTGGTGGAGAACTTCTACGAGCTGCCCCAGCAGGACATGCTGGCCATGCGCTACCAGGGCCACGAGGTGCTGGTACCCGTGGTGGACGCCATTGTGCTGCGCGCCGACACAGCGGCCCGCCAGGTATTTGTGCGTCTGCCCGACGGCTTGCTCGACATCTACCTTGCCCCCACGACCCGCCAGCAGGACGAAGCCGACGACGCTAGCGAACCCGCTTAACCCGGGGGCCCCACGATGCGCATCGACATCATCACCTGCCAGCCCGAGCTGCTGGCCAGCCCCTTCGCCCACTCCATCGTGAAGCGAGCCCAGGACAAGGGCCTGGCCGAAATCCACGTGCACGACCTGCGCCGGCACGCCATCAATAAGCACGGGCAGATTGACGACTACGTATTTGGGGGCGGGGCCGGCATGGTGCTGCGCGTGGAGCCCATTGCGGCTTGGCTGGACGAGCTGCTGGCCCAGCGCCCCTATGACGCCGTGATTTACCTCACGCCCGACGGCGAAACCCTGCGCCAGCCGCTGGCCAACCGCCTCTCGCTGCTCACCAACGTCATCATGCTCTGCGGCCACTACAAGGGCATCGACGAACGCCTGCGGGCGACCTACATCACCCACGAAATCAGCGTGGGCGACTACGTGCTGAGCGGCGGCGAGCTGGGAGCCGCTATACTGGTTGATGCCGTGGTGCGGCTGCTGCCCGGCGTGCTGGGCAACGAAGAATCGGCCCTGTCCGACTCGTTTCAGGACGACCTACTGGCCCCGCCCGTGTACACGCGGCCCGCCGAGTGGCGCGGCCAGGCAGTGCCGGCCATCCTGCTTTCGGGTAATACGCCGCTCATCGAGGAGTGGCGCCACGCCCAGGCCCTGGCCCGTACCCAGGCGCGGCGGCCCGATTTATTGGGTGATTCCGAGGAAAAATAGGGCCCCGGGCCTGGTTTCCCAACAGATAACGCCTTATCTATCCGCCTCATCTGCTACGCATTTGCTATCCTGCGCTAGAATCCATATCTTTGCGCTCCGTTTCGTAAAATCAATCCGGGCCGGCGGCGCCGTCCCTTCGCAATTTCTTTCGCCATGAGCGTACTACTCGACTTTATTAATGCCGAAGCGCAGGAGCGCCGCGCCAGCTTCCCTCTCTTCGCCGCCGGCGACACCGTGAACGTGCACGTAAAAATCCGTGAGGGCAACAAGGAGCGCATCCAGCAGTTCCAGGGCGTGGTGCTTCAGCGCCGCAACCCCAGCTCGAACGGCGAAACCTTCACCGTACGCAAGATTTCGAACCAGATCGGCACCGAGCGGATTTTCCCCCTGCTCTCGCCCAACATCGAAAAAATTGAGGTGGTCCGCCGCGGCAAGGTGCGTCGCGCCCGTCTGTTCTACCTGCGCGGCCTCTCGGGCAAGCAAGCCCGCATCAAAGAGCGTCGTTTGAACGCCATCAAGCCCGTAGCCGCCTAAGGCATCTTCGGTCACAGTCAAAGCCGGCCTTTT
This sequence comes from Hymenobacter nivis, assembly GCF_006439025.1. GTDB lineage: Bacteria > Bacteroidota > Bacteroidia > Cytophagales > Hymenobacteraceae > Hymenobacter > Hymenobacter nivis_A. The sequence continues at coordinate 428,730 of NZ_RCYZ01000002.1, read as the reverse complement.
CCTCACGGAGAAGGCCGGCTTTGTGTGCGCCCAGTGAGGCACGTCCTATTTTTTAGGGCCCCGCAGCAAAAAGGCCAGCCCCCATGCGGGGGCTGGCCTTTTTGCTGCGGGGCCCTAGAGCCTACTTGCTGCTGGCCGAATCGGCTTGCAGGTCGTCGTTAGGGGTACTCTTATCGCTGTCCTGCACTTGCTTGGCGGCGGCGGTCAGCGCCTCGCCCAGTTTCTCTACGCGGGGCTGCGTGTTGCCTTCGGCGAATACGGCGGCCTGGCTGGTGTTCTTACCAAGGCGCGCCAACAGCTTGCTGATGGTGTCCTTGTCGTAGCTACCGCTACCGAAGTGGGCCTTCAGCTCTTGCAGGTCTACCACGAGCTGGTGCAGCTGGGGGTTGTTGGCAGCCTTCAGGTCTTCAATCCAGCGCTGTAGGTGATTATCGAGGCCGGCGCGGCTGGCTTCTTCCACCAAATCCTGCGACAAAATGTTGACGGCGCCGTCGAGGTGGTTCTGGTGCTGAACTTCGGTCTTTTCCATGGGTACTGAATCGTATGTAAAACGTCTGATCCAAACGCAGAACCGTCGCCCAGGGTTGGGCGATGCCAAAAAAAGGGGCCCCGCCAGCAACTGGCGGGGCCCCGGCGGGGCAGGGCAGCGGGAGCCCTACTCGATTTTGTTCATGCGGTCCTTCACCGATTCCAGCGACACGCGCATGTTCACAATGTCGGCCCGGGCCGATTCCTGCTCCTTCAGGTTGGCGTCGATCAGGTTGTTGTACTGCAACAGCTCAGCCGCGTTCTGAGCCAGTTGCTGCTGGATTTCCAGTTTGCGGGCCTTATTCTTGTCCACATCTTTCTTGATGACCTCCACCTTGGCGATGATGGCCGCGTGGTTGTTTTGCGATTGCACGAGGGCTTTTTCAGCCTCCGAGATCTGCGCCACCACGTCTTCGCGGTACATGCCGCGGGCAAAGTCCTTGAGGTACTTCTCGGCGGCTTTCCACTGCACCGGGGTGGCTTCGCGGCCCAGGTAGGCGTTGCCCAGGTCGATGCTCCACCACACGGTAGTACCCGTCGGGATGCCGTCGACCTTTGTGATTACGCGCACCGGCGTGGGCGAAACATCTTCCACCACTACCCCGTCGAGCTTGATGACGCCCTTGACGTTTTTCACCTTACCGGGGTATTTATCGTTAAGATACTTGAGCCAGGCCGCCTCCACACGGCGGTTGTCAAGCTGGATGGATACGCGCTGGCCTTTGCGCGGAATGCCGTCGATGGTGTTATCGGTTTCGTCCACCGGCGAGCGTTGCGCCAGGGCCCCAAAGGAAACCAGGCACGCAAACAGGAAGAAAAGTAGGCGTTGGGTCATGGAAGTAAATATTAGAAAAAGCTAAAAAGATAGGATTGTAAACGCGTAAAGAATACCGGACTGGTTTGGCATTTCAAATTTATGTCTATTCCGCAAGCATACACCATAAAGTACCAAAAATTTACCCTAAAACTGTATTTTTATTAGATAATTTAAATTTACTCGTTCTTCTATCATAAAATTGCACTGCCTAAACGGGCTCCAAGGGTGGCACTTTCTGCCCGCTCGGTTGCCGAACAAATTTTGTGAAGGCCCGGTTAAGTGTAACTATGTCCGTAACCGTCTGCCGCGCCGAGCATTTCAACGCCGCCCATCGCCTTCACAACCCCGCTTGGGACGAGGCACAAAACCAGCGTGTGTTTGGGCCCTGCAACAACCCCAACTACCACGGCCACAACTACAACTTGGTGGTGCGCCTCACCGGGCCCGTGGACCCCGACACGGGCTACGTGTACGACATGAAGCGGCTGAGCAACCTCATCAAGCGCGAGGTGCTCGACCGCTACGACCACCGCAACCTCAACCTGGACGTGGAAGAATTCCGCACCATCAACCCCACGGTCGAACACATCGCCGTGGCCATCTGGGAGCGCCTACGGCCACATTTGGCGGCCGAGCTGGCGCTATCGGTCACGCTCCACGAGACGGCGCGTAACTTTGCCGAATATCATGGCTAACGACTCCGGGGCCCGCCCCGCCCCCGACGCGCACCTGCCCCCGGGCCTGCGCACCCCTCTGCGACCCGACGCCTTCGACGCGGCGGACGACACCAAGATTGCGGCCATCGCGGGCCATTTCGCGGCCATTATGGAAGAGTTGGGCCTCGACCTGGCCGACGACAGCCTGGCCGGCACGCCGCACCGGGTGGCCAAAATGTACGTGCAGGAGTGGTTCCGGGGCCTAAACCCCGCCCACCGGCCCGACGTGAAGCTGTTTGAGAACCGCTACGGCTACCACCAGCTGCTGGTGGAGCGCGACATCACGCTGTTCTCGTGCTGCGAGCACCACTTCGTGCCCATCGTGGGCAAGGCCCACGTGGCTTATCTACCGGCCGGCAACGTGGTGGGCCTCAGCAAGCTCAACCGCGTGGTGCAGCACTACGCCCGCCGCCCGCAGGTGCAGGAGCGCCTCACCCGCCAGATTGCCGAGGAGCTCCAGCAGAGCCTGGGCACGCCCGACGTGGCCGTGCTCATCGAGGCCGACCACTTGTGCGTGATGAGCCGCGGCGTGAACGACACCAGCAGCTCGACGCTCACCAGCGAGTATGGCGGGCGCTTCGCCACCGACGCGGCCCTGCGCACCGAGTTTCTGCGGCAAATCGGCAAGTAGGACCCCGAAGTGGCGGGCGCGGTGGTACCACCGGGCGGTATTTGTCGTAGATGAGCTTACTCTTCCACATACTCGCTTCTGTATGAAAGTCCTCATCACCGGCGGCACGGGCCTCGTGGGTACCCGCCTCTCCCAACTGCTCACCGAAGCCGGCCACGAAGTGGCGCTGCTCAGCCGCGAGGCGGGTGGCCAGGGGCCCTACCAAACCTTCGTGTGGGCCCCCGCCGACGGCACCATCGACCCAGCTGCCGTGCCCTTTGCCGACGTGGTGGTGAACCTAGCCGGGGCCAACGTGGGCGAAGGCCGCTGGACGGAGGACCGCAAGAAAGTGCTGGCCGCCAGCCGCCTCGACAGCTTGGCCCTGCTGCACCGCGAGCTGGCCAAGCCCGGCCACCGCGTGCAGGCCGTGCTCTCGGCGTCGGCCATCGGCTACTACGGCAACACTGGCGACCGGCTGGCCACCGAGGAAACGCCCCCGGCGCACGATTTCCTAGCCGAATTAACTCAGCGCTGGGAGCAAGCCGCCGCACCCATTGCAGCACTGGGCATTCGGCTTATCACGCCGCGCATCGGCGTGGTGCTCAGTACCAAGGGTGGGGCCCTGGTGCCGCTGGCCGCTACTGTGAAGCTGGGCCTGGGGGCCCCGCTGGGAACTGGCCAGCAGTACCTGTCCTGGGTACACCTCGACGATTTGTGCCATCTATTTATGGCCATGCTCGCCGACGACGCATGGCAGGGGCCCTACAATGCCGTGGCCCCTTACCCCGCCACCAATGAGGCCTTCACCGAAGTGCTGGCCGAGGTGTTGCACCGCCCGCTGCTGCTACCTAAGGTGCCAACCTTCGCCCTCAAACTGCTACTAGGCGAGCAGAGCGAAATCGTATTAGCCGGCCAGTACGTGAGTGCCGAAAAGGTGATGAAGCAGGGCTTTGAGTTCGATTACCCGGTGCTCCGTGGGGCCCTAAAGGAGTTGTATGGAGCAGAATAATTGTGCATTTAGCTTTTAATTCCTGCTAAACGCAATAACTCCTAAATACTTAGCTAACGCACACTATCCGGCACGCCATTATCGCCGTTCATGCGCTCCAATAGGTTGTCGGCGGCGATAGTATCCACGGCAGATTCGCGGCGGCGACGGGGCTCGTCGGGCGAGGTGCAAGTGTATTTTTTATTGATTTTGACCGTGGGGTCGGGGAAGTGGCCGTAGTCGTAGCCCAGGGATTTATCCTGGTAAATCTTCTCCATGTACTTGCCGTAGATGGGCAAGGCCGTGCGGCCGCCCTCACCCTGCTGCGAGCCCACGAAGTGGATGCTGCGGTCTTCGCCGCCCACCCACACGCCGGTCACCAGGTCCTTGGTGAGGCCCATGTACCAGCCGTCGGAGTAGTTGGAGGTGGTGCCGGTTTTGCCGCCGATTTGGTTGTCCTTGTGCCAGAGGTCGTAGTCCCACAGGGCCTGCGAGGTGCCGCCGGGCTCCTCCATGCCGCCGCGCAGCATGTAGGTCATCAGCCAGGCCGTTTCAGGCGAGATGGCGCGGCGCTGCACGGGGTCGAACTGCTGGATGACGTTGCCGTGGCGGTCCTCGATGCGGGTGATGAGGCGGGGCTGCGAGCGGAAGCCCGTGTTCATGAACGTGCTGTAGGCGTCCACCATCTCGTACACGCTCACGTCGCCGGCCGAGCCCAGGCCGATGCTCGGCACCGGCAGCAACGGGCTGGTAATGCCCACTTTGCGGGCGTACACAGCCACTTTGTCCCAGCCTACCAGCTCTGTTAACTGGGCCGTTACGGAGTTCACGGAGCGGGCCATGGCGTGGCGCAGCGTCATGTTGATGCCGGTGTATTCACGGGTCACGTTGTCAGGCTGCCACTCCATGGGCTTGCCGTTCTCGACGTACTTGATGGTCACGCGCTGGTCCCGGATCCGGTCGCAGGGCGAGTAGCCGTTGTCGAGAGCCGTGAGGTACACAAACGGCTTGAAGGTGGAGCCGGCCTGGCGGCGGCCCTGCTTCACGTGGTCGTACTGGAAGAAACGGTAGTCCAGGCCCCCCACCCAAGCCTTGATGGAGCCCGTGTAGGGGTCCATCGTCATCATGCCGGCCTGCAAAAAGTGCTTGTAGTAGGCCAATGAATCGAGCGACGACATCACCAGCGTGGTGTCGCCGTCGTCGTGCTTCCAGGTGAAGACCTTCATCGGGCGCTTCAGGTTCAGGGCCGCCTCAATCTGCGCCTGGTTGCCGTGGTAGCGGTTGTTGAGGGTTTTATACACCTCGGTGCGCTTGATTTGGGTGTTGATGAAATCGGGGATTTCCTCGCCTTTTTCGTCCACCCAGGGGTTTTGGCCGCGGTTGCGCCAGAAGTTGTCGAAGTTGCGCTGGAGGGCCTTCATGCGCTCGTGCAGGGCCACTTCGGCGTGGTCCTGCATCCGCGAATCGAGGGTGGTGTAGATGCGCAGGCCGTCGCGGTACAGGTCCAGGTCGTGGTCGTCGCACCACTTGGTAATCACTTGGCCAATGGCCCCGCGGAAGTAGTTGTCGGGCCCGTCGATGTGGCGCTCCACGTGGTAGTCGAGGGCTACGGGCAGGGCTTGCAGGGCCCCTACTTCGCTGGCTTTCAAGATACCGGCCTGGCCCATGCGCTCCAGCACCACGTTGCGGCGGCGGCGGGCGGCTTCGGGGTGGAAGCGCGGGTTATAAGCTGTGGGGTTGTTCAGCACGCCCACCAGCATGGCGGCCTGAACTGCCGAGAGGCTATCGGGCGAGGTGTTGAAGTAGGTTTTGGCCGCCACCTTGACGCCGTAGGCGTTCGAGCCGTACTCCACCGTGTTCAGGTACATGCGCAGAATTTCCTCTTTCGTGTAGCGGCGCTCCAGCTCCACGGCCGTCAGCCACTCCTTGGTTTTGCTGATGAGCGTGTTCAGGCCGGGCACGTGGCCGAGGCCGCCGCGGGTTTCGCCGCGCCGGGTTTTGTACAAGTTTTTGGCCAGCTGCTGGGTGAGGGTCGAGCCACCGCGCTTTTCGCCGCGCGCGGCCGCCGCCAGGGCCCCCAGCAGGGCCGGCCCGTCGATGCCGGCGTGGTCGTAGAAGCGCACGTCTTCCGTCGCCACCAGGGCCTTGATGAGCAGCGGGGAAATCTTACTCAGCGGCACCGGCGAGCGGTTTTCGCGAAAGTACTTACCCATCAGCACCCCATCGGCGGTGTACAGCTCGGAGGCCTGCTCCACCTTGGGGCTTTCCAGCTCGGCCAGGCTCGGCGACTTTCCAAACAGAAATAAGAAGTTGGTGCTGACCAAGATGGGGTAGACCAGGAAGAGCACCAGGCTCAGCCCGAACAGGGCCCAGCCCCACCGCACCAGGCGGCGCGGCCAGCGGCCAGACGGGGTGGGCAAGCGCGCAGGCGGCGCGGGTGGGAGCGGCGGGGAGGGAACGGCCATGCAGGAACGCAGGTGGAAGGCGGGGCCACGGCCCCGCCACGCAGAAGTACAAATATACCGCGGGCGGGGCCGGGGGCCCTACGCCGGCCGGCGGCGGCGCGCCCAGCGCGCGGCCAGCTCGGCCAGGGCCAGCAGGCTGAGGCCGATGCCCAGGCAGTGGCTGAGGTGCAGGCGCCGGGCCGCCAGCGGGGCCCCCAGGTCGTGGTAGAGCAGCACGGCCCACAGCTCATCGGCCAGCGTGAGCACCCAGGTGGCCACGGCCAGCACCCGGCTGGCCCGGCCGCTGGCTAGGTACAGGTGCAACAAGTACAGCCCCAGCCCGGGCAGGGCCGATACAAGCACCAGGGGGGACTCCAGGGCCAGCGGCAGCACCAGCAGCAGGAAGCTCAGGGTTTCTTTGGCGGCCTGGGCGGCGGCCAGCGCCCGGCCCAGGCGCGAGGGCTTGGGCGGGGCGGGCAGCAACAGGGGAGGAAGCATAAGCGGCGGCGGGGCACCAGCGGCCCCGGCCCCAAGATAGGGCCCCCGCTGGCTTAGTAGCGCCGCAGCGGCATGCGGCCGCCTTGGCAGCGCCAGGCCAGCAGCATCAGCAGGGCCCCTTTGATGGAGTCGAGCAGCAGGTTATCGGGCCGGCCGAACACGATGTAGATGCCAATGCCGATGCCGACCCACCACGCGCCCAGCAGGTAGCACAGGGCCGCAAAGTTTGGCCGCCGCTGCCACACCCAGGCAAAGGCCTGCACCGCCACCGCCGACACAAACAGCAAAAACCAGCCCGTGAGGTAGCCCAGAAAGGCCGTGTCGGGCCCGTACTTCACCCCAAACTTGCCCAGCGTGAAGGCCGGTGCAAAAAAGGCCCCGCCCGTGAGCCCCAATTCCAGCACAATGGCCACAAACAGCAGCAGCAACAGGAAGAAACGGGCCATGAGCGGGAGGTGGTTGGGAAGGATCGTCCAGGGCCCCCGCTCCGCAACGGAGCACGAACCGGCCGGCGCTGCTAAACTAACCAACTAGCACCAAAAAACCAGCCAGCTTGCACGTTAGCCTTCCGCACCCTGGCGCTTTATCCGCCAAGTACTTTATCCGCCAAGTAGCATTAGGCCCGCTAGCACGAGGCAGCCCAGCAACTCCAGCACGAGCAGCCCCACGGCCGCCGCCCGGGTCCCCACCTCGAACAATATGCCCAACCACCGGGGCCCCGCGTAGGCCGCCGGCCAATTCCAGAGCACCCGCGCTACTTGCGGGCCAGCCACCACCAGGGCCCCCAGCAGCACTGCGGCGCTCCCGGACCCGGCGCGGCCCGGGCGGGTCCACAGCTCGTGCTTAAAAACCAGGCTGAGCACCGCCAGCACCGCCACGGCGGCCGTGGCCCACAGCAGCGGCGGCACCACCGGCCACGGCGGCAGCCAACGCGGCGGGCGGGAGGTAGCAAGTGATTTCATAAGGCACCTAAATAAATTGCTCAGCTCAGTGATTAGCTTAATATGTATATGTAGCGGTGCCAAGGAGGCTGATCAAAAAGATCAGAAATAGGAAAAAGCTGGCTGTCATCCAAACCGCCAGTAATAGGCGCAACGCTATGCACCACACGTAAGCGCCAGTGTGCATCCCAGACAATGGGCCGCGGCTAGCTTGCTGGGCAGCAGCAGCAAAACCCGGCAAAGCACGCCGCGATACAGCTATGCAACCACCTACCCACCCCAACAGGAGGAGGGAAATAATCTCTGACGAATGCTCACCAGGTGGCGTTAAGTAATTGGTTCTTACAATACAGGCGTACCACAGCGCCGCGCCGGCGGCTACGCTCGCCAGCGTCCAGCCCACGCTGGCCCGCAGCCACTGCGCCAGGGTTTGGGGCCCCGGGGGGTTTGGTGAGTTTTCCACGGCGGCTTAACTTCTGACGGCGTGCACGCGCAGGCCGATGGATTGGCGCAGGCGGGCCAGGTCGTGGGCAGCGTAATCAGCTAGTTTCCAGTGGAACACGGGCGGCACTCGGCGGCCGCGGCGGTAGTGGCGCAGCAGCCCGGGCCACCCCTCGGGCGTGAGCACAGCGAACAGCAGAAACCCCACGCAGGTGAGCGACCAGTCGCCGTTGCCCAGCGTGAAGGCCTTGAGCTTCAGCTCGTCCTCGGGCGTCATGTCGTAGCCCAGCAGCACGTGCTTCAGGTCGTGGTCTTCGTAGTGGGGTATCAGCTGCAGGCCGTGGCGGGCCAGCAGGTCGGCCACGCCGCGGCCCAGGGTGCCGGGCGGCAGGCTTTGCAGCTCAGCCAGCCGGATGCCCGCCGGCGCCCGCCCGTACAGCCGCTGGAAAATGGGAATCAGGAACGAGGTACGGGCGTGCACAATGATTTTGCGGGCCAGCACTTGGTAGGCGTTCAGCTTGGTTGCGCGAACGAACGGCATGGGATTGAGCGGTTTAAACGAGTCATTTATTGCTCCGACCACAGCAGCATGGTGCGCACCAGGGCCGCGAGCAGCAGGGCCCCCAGCGCCACCGCGCCCGGCAACACCCCGCGCAGCAACCGCGCCCGCCGCAGGCTGGGCGTAGCCGCCCGGTCGCGCCACGAGAGCAGAAATCCGAAAGTGGTCAGGTCGCCCAGGCAGGTCACCAGGCACAGCGCCAAGCAGGCAAATTGTTTGATTGTCATGATATTAATTAGTTATTTAACAGCGTTTTATAATAAGTAATTAGGAACCCAGCTTCATTAGCGCAGCATTTTTGCAGCTTGCCAATCGGCGTAGTTCCAACCCTGCCAGCCGGTGTAGGTGCGCTGGCGCTGGCGCCAGGCGTCCACCGCAGCGTCGAGGCGGCGCTGGGCATCGGCGGCGCTGATGACCACGGGCCCGCGGTAGCTTTCGCTGGTGAGTTGCGGCAGCTGGTTCAGGGCCGCGCGTTGGGCCAGCAGCGTGGGCAGGGCCCGGCCGGGCAGGTCGAACAGGAAGCCCGCGTCGATGCTCGCAAACCCGGGGCGCAGGTTGTAGCGGGCCATCCACACCTCCCAATTGCCGGCCGCCAGCACCAGCAGCACCGCGTAGGCGGCCAGGAAGTTGAGGCGCACCAGGGCGTAGACGGAGCGGCGCTGCCAGATTTTGAGCAGCATGGTGCCCAGCCCAAACAGCGTGAGCAATAGGAACAAGCACACGCCCAGGCGCTTGTAGGCCAGGCCCCGGCTAGCCACGTAGTAGTAGTTGCGCAGGCCCACCGACACGGCCAGCACCGCGTTTTGCAGCACCCAGGCCGTGGCCCCGGCGCGCAGCCACGGCAGCCCGGGGCCGTAGAAGTTCAGGTTGCGGCGGAAAAACCACAGCACCAGCGCCATGGCCAGCAAAATGCTGAAAATGAGCACGTACGTACCCTCGTGCACGAACTGCGCCAGGTCGAAGTCCGGCGCGGGCACAAAGCCAAACCACAGCCAGTTGATGTCGATGATATTCACCGCCAGCAGCAGCGCGTTCACCAGCCCGAGCACGGCCGCCGCCATCAGCCACTCCTTGCGCAGGCCCAGGGCCCCAAACGCGCGCGCCCGGAAATCGGGCCGGCGCACGCCCAGCGACGCCACCCGGTCGCGCTGCCGCCGCACAAACTCGCCCAGGCGCGACTCCTGGTCGGCGAAGTAGTACACCGGCACGGCCACCAGGGCCCCCGCCGTCAGCACGTAGCCCAGCCCCAGGAACAGCAGGTGGCCCAGCGACAAATCGGGCCAGAGCTGCGCCAGCCAATTCTCCACCGCCGCCAGCGCCCGCCCGCTCAGGTCGGCATAGCGTGGGTTGGCTACTGCAAACAGCCCGTGGAACACCGCCAGCACCACCAGGGGCCCCAGCAGCAACCGGCCGTAGTACCAGCTGCGGCGCGCGCCCGTCCCGCTCAGCAGCCGCCCTTGCCAGGCGCGGGGCACCGCCAGCGCCGCCCGCAGCGTGCCGCCGGCGGCCGTCAGCAGCGCGTAGGCCAGCAGCCGCAGGTGCGGTTGGTTGGCAAACCCGAGCAGCAGCAGCAGCGACGCCTCAGTGGCCAGCACCGCCGCCCCCGAGCCGTACACGGCCGCCATTGCCCCGCCAAACAGGCTGCCCGCCGCTGCTAGCCAAAACAGGCCCGTGCGCCGCGCCGCCGCGTGGCGCGGCAGTAGCCCCACTTGGGCCCCTACTATAAACAAGCTGTAAACGAGCACGTTCACCCCCGTTTTTTCGGCCCAAAACAACCAATTGAATAGCAGCAGGCCTAGCGGCAGCAGCAGCTTCTGGGCGGTGGTGAGCGGGGCGGCGGCCGGCCGGGGGCTCACATCGCGCCAAAGGGTTTCGTAGGTGTGGGGCACTTCCATAAAGAATTATTTATTTTTAAAGAACTTTGTAATTCAAAGTATAAAGGCAAAAAGAAACGTGCTGATTAGGCACGAATGCAGCGGCCAGCAGGCCGAAAAATTAGTTTGAGCGCTGACCAGATAGGGCCCCGGGGGCCCCACGCTAGCCGGGGCGCAGCAGCTTCTCCAGGGCCGCCAGGTGCTGCTGGAAGGCTTCGCGGCCCTCGGCGGTAGCGGTGTAGGTGGTGTTGGGTTTTTTGCCGATGAACTGCTTACTGACCAGCACGTAGCCCGCTTTTTCGAGGGCGGCCACGTGGCTGGCGAGGTTGCCGTCGGTGAGGTCGAGCACTTCTTTTAAGTCATTGAAACTGACGGCATCGGTGGCCAGGAGCACGGCCATGACGCCCAGCCGCACGCGGTGGTCAAACGCTTTGTTGAGGGTATGGATGAGGTGCTTCACCGGCCCAATACGGATGCGGCGGGGGCCCCGGCCGGGCCGGGCCGCTCGTAGCGGTGGTACATCCGCAGGCCGTAGCCGATGTGGCCCAGCCCAAAGCCCAGCGCAAAAAACGCCACGCCCCAGCCCGGCAGCAGCATGGCCACCAGCCCCAGCCCCAGCTGCGTGAGCCCGAGCCAGCGGATTTCATCGAACGTGAACTTGCTGGCGTTCAGCAGCGCCAGGCCATAAAACACGAGTAGGCCGGGCACCACCAGGCCCGCGTCGCCGCCCAGGTACAGGCGCAGACAAAATGCCCCGCCTACGGCCAGCGGCAAAGCCAGGGCCACCAGCATCCGCCGCGTGAGGCTGTTCCAGAGCGGCTGGCCAGGGCCCTTTTGCTGCTGCCGCCGCCACGTGAAAAACCAGGCCACGAGCAGCGCCGCCGCCACCATCACGCCCGCCAGCAGCAACAGAAACGGCAGCGCCGCCTGCCGCTCCGCGGCGGTGCTCGCCAGCAGGTGCTGGTAGCCGCTGGCGCCGTACTCGCTGGGGTAGTGGCCCTGCAAGTAGAAATGGCCGGCCGCCGTGCCCAGCAGCGCTACCACGCCCGCCCCCACCCCGCTCAGGCCGGAGAGCGATAAGAAGCGCGAGCTGCGCTCCATGATGGCGCGGATTTCAGTGAGCTGAGCTAAGGGGTCGGGCTGCATACACGAAGTGCTTTGTGTTGCAAAGTTAAACGGAAATTCCGGATTTCTATTCTCTCCGTTGCTTTCCGCAACAAGCACCTTTGCAGGGCCAGGGCCCTAAAAACATCCCCGAAATTACTTTTTAAAAAAAAGTTCGTTCCCGCGCTGGGAAGCGGGTTTTGGCGTCCCCCGAATAAAGCCTGTTGTAGGGCCCTAAAAACGGGCCGTAAGGCGGTGGCTGGGGCCCCGGGCGGGGCCCCAGCCGGTTGTGCCAATTTGGGAATACGATTCCCAAAAAAAAAGTTTTAAAATCAGGTAATCCACTCATTTACAACCTTTCGTAGGTGCCACAACTCCAAACAATCCCTCTGCCTTATTAGCTAACCCCTACCCCCCACACTTCTTCTTTCTGCACTATGTCTGCTCGCTACGCTCCCCTTCCTGCTACCAAAGCCACCACCCGCACCCTCCACATTTGGCTGCTGAGCAACCTCGGTGGCACCGGCTGGCTGCTGGTTGATTTCTGCCGCGAAAACCCCACCGACTACTCCATTGCTTTGGTCATTGGCGCAGTAGCCGCCTTGGTATCGCTGGCCTGCGTGCCGCTCATCATCCCCTTCTTCGCCCTCACCAACCGGTTTTGTATTGGCTGGTTTTGCCGCACCACGGCCACTGCCGGTGCCGTGGTAGCTTTCTTCCTGGCCAATTACTTGTTCTTGAAACTCCTGCCCCTAGGGCCCCTGGGCAGCCTGCTCAGCATCTCGGGCCCTTACTTGTGCGCCGCTTTGCTGTCCGTGGGTTGGATTTACCGCCCGGCCACCGTCCCGGCCCGCACCGTACGCAACTTGCAACTGGGCTAGGGCCCCGGCAGCCCCCCGCCCGGTTTACTACCTGGCCGTTTCGTGCGCTACTTTGGCGCGCGGAACGGCCTTTTTTTGCGGCTACTGGCCAATTTTTATGGCAGCCAAGCAGTCAAAAGCAGACGAGCAGAAAGGCGTTCGTGCACAACTACTTATGGCAAAAATGTCCCCCGGGGCCCTTGCTGCTCAGCATTTCCAATTGTCGCTGCGTCATGGCTTCGTCCTGCTGGTTCCTACTGGGTCCCTCGTTGCCTTGGCGTTCCTCTGCTACATGGTCGCGGGCGGCATGGGCGCCGCGCCGGTGGTAGCCAGGGCCACCGCGGTTGCCGGCGAATGGGCGAGCTTAGCGGCGAGCACCGTCATCTTCGGGGCCCTCTTGCTGGGGGTGCCCGCTCTTTTCTTTGCTGCGTTGCGCATTTGGCCCATGCGCTGGCTGCTACGCGTGTGCCTGGCCGAACCCGCCAGCCCCAACCTAGCACTGGGCCTGGCAGGTACCTTACTACTTTTCGAAAGCCCGCTGCTAATTGCCGCCCTGTGTGGCGCCCGCAACAAAATCCTCGGGTTCAGCGCATTGGCAAGCCTTCCCTTTCTGGGCGGAGCGCTCTGGGCCACTTGGCAGTTACTAAAGGCCGAACAGCGCGCAGCAACCCCAGAATCAGCCGGTTAGCGTAGGGTCCCGCGCCGCTACAAGCTCACCCCAATGCCGGGACCCAGCAGGAAGAACCACTGGCCAGCCGACAGCTTATATCCCCCACCCAAATAAAGTGGAAACGAAAGGCGACCCGTGTGCAACGGCGTCACTGATCCCAATACTACCACGCCCAAGTCGCGCCCCGTAGCTTCCGGATTCAGATTAAAGGCGTTCAGGGCAACGAAGCCCGCCCCTATCTTGTAGGGCCGCAAATGGTTGATGCGCCCCGGTGAGTAGAAGCTGAGCTGCGCCAGCGTAGCAATGCTGATGCCACTAAAGCTACCGTAGCCGGTTTCGTCCTGATTTCTAGTGAGCAGGCCCGCAGGAAAGCTTACGTCGATGTCAAAACTGGTGCGGCGGCTCAGCACTAAATCCACCACCTGGGAGTAGCCGGGCTCGCCGTATTGGTTGGCGTTATGTTTGATGGTGATAATGATGCGGGCCCAATCATCAAGTTCATAGGTTTTGCGGGCCAGTAGCGAGTTTAAGCTAAACGAGCCACTCTGGCACTGCTTGTCTTGGTAATAGGCGGCGCGGGGCGATGGCTCAGAGGGACAAATGACCAGATTATCGACGGTTTTTTGGTCGAGCAGATTGTTTTTAGCGTCCACCACGCGCACGTCCATCGTCAGGTACTGCTTGCCATAAAGCATCGTGGCCTCGTCAATGGCGGCCTTATTGAAGGAGAACACCACGTCGGGGATGCTGTGCTGGTATAGCACCGGCCCGCTGAGGCGCGTGATGGGCAGGGGCCCCTCGCCGTAGCCCACGCTCACAAAGTTGAGCGGGTGCGGGCGCTGGGCCTCGCGCACCGTCAGCGCGAAGCCCGTGGGGTTGGCCCCTTCCAGGATGGCGAGGCGGCGGCGTACCACGCCCAAGGGCACCTGCATACGGTATATCAACGAGTTGTCGGACCGTACCGACGAGTCGGAAGGCACTGAGAGCAGGTCTTCGACGTGGAAGCGGCCCTTGAGCAGCGACTCGCCTTCGAGGCGCACGTCCACGATTTCGCCGGGGCCCACCGCCAGGTTCGAGGTCCAGTCGCCGCCGCGGTGCAGCACGCTCACGGCCGTGATGTGGGGGCGCGGCGCAATGTCGAAGTTGGTGATGTAGCGGGCCACGTCGCCGTCCTTGATGTAGAGGTAGCCCGCCGTTTGGCGGTGGGGGTTGAACACCCGCAGCTGGCACAGCACCCGGTTGTTGGTGAGGTAGTTGCGGGTGTATAGCTCGGCCACCAGGGCCCCGCCGGGGTCTTGCTGGGCCTCCAGCCGGTAGGTGCGGTGCAGGTCGAAGGACTGGCCATCGTCCAGAATCAGCTCCGTGCCCTGCAAGCGCCCGGCCTCGTCGAAGGCAATGTCCTTGCGGTCCACACTCAGGAAGCGCAAGCGGCTGGCTTTCACCACAAAGTCCTGGCGTAGTGGCGGGTAGGCATACGTCAGCTTGCCGTCGGCGTCCAGGCGCGGGCGCTCGGCCAGCAGGTTCAGCACCAGCGTGTGGGTGCCCGGGTCGTTGGGCAGCACATGCAGGCGCAGGCCGGGGCCTTCGCGGGTAATTTTGTAGTCGATGTCCTGGCCGCGCGTCCAGGTATTGGTCACGCGCACGTTGCCGGGGTTGTCGGTGCTGAGGTCCACGACGCGCTCCTCGCCCACAAACAGTTCAGAGTTGGGCACCCGCAGGTCGAGGCTGCTGCGGGTGAGGGGCAGCAAGCTCACGATTTGCTGCTGGCGCGGGGGCCGCCCCGCCGAGTCGGCACCGGCTACGAACACCAGCTGCACAAAGGGCGTGGCCGTGAGGTTGCGGAAGCGCACGATGCCGCGGTAGCTGCCGTCGGCGGCGCGTACCAGCGAGTCTTGCAGCTTAAAATCGGCCGAGGGCAGCAGGCGCAGGCTGCGCACGGGGCCCGTGGGCGTGGCGCGCAGCTCGGCAGCCTGGTCGTCGGCGCGGTAGTAGAAGTAGAGGCGCGGCTCGCCGGCCACCGTGAGCTGCTGGGCCGGCTGGGCGTAGCGGGTGGTGTCGAGGGTGAGGGTAACGCCCTGCACCAGGGCCCTAGGCGCGGCGGCCTGGCCGCGGGCGGGGCCGGCTAGGCTTAAGCCCAGACACAACAGCACACACGCCCAAAGAAGTGATAAACGCATAGGTCGGAATAGAAACTTATCGGGACCAAAAGTAAGCGGGGGCCCGGGCTGTTGACATGAAAACGGTACTTTTAGGCGTTTATTCTAATTGCGCCGTGCCCGAATCCTACGATGTTGCCATTCTTGGCGCCGGCCCGGCGGGTACGGCCTGCGCCCTGGCCCTGCGCGGGGCCGGCCTGCGGGTGGCGCTGGTGGACAAGGCCCAGTTTCCGCGCGACAAGATTTGCGGCGACGCCATCCCCGGCCCGGCCCTGAAGGCCCTGCGCCAGCTCGACCCCGCCTACGCCACCGAGCTGCTGGCCGGCCTGCACCCCAAGGCCGAAACCCGCACCAGCCGCGTGGTGGCCCCCAACGGCCGCGGCCTGGGCGTGCGCTGGCACTTGCCCACCTTCAACAGCCCGCGCCTGCACTTCGACGCCGCCCTGCTGGCCCTCGTCAAGCGCCACACGGCCACCGAAATCCTCGAAAACTTCCCCGTCAAGACCATCGCCGGGGGCCCTAATACCGTGACCCTCACCGCCCCCGACGGCCGGGAGCTGCGTGCCGGCTTGCTCATTGCCTGCGACGGGGCCAACTCGGTAGCCGCCCGCCAGCTGGCCCACCGCCAGATTGACCGGGCCCACCACTGCGCCGCCGTGCGCGCCTACTACACCGGCGTGGCCGGGGCCGACGGCGGCACCACCGAGTTTTTCTTTCTGAAAAAGTACCCCGCCGGCTACCTATGGGTGTTTCCGGTGGGCGACGGCGTGTACAACGTGGGCTTCGGCATGCTCTCGAAAGACATTGCCGCCCAAGACGTTGATCTGAAGAAAACGTTGCTGGAACTGCTCGCCACGCACCCGCAGCTGGCCCCTCGCTTCGCGGGGGCCCAGTTGCTGGGGCCCGTGGTGGGGTTTGGGTTGCCGCTGGGCACCGGCCGGCCGGCCCACGCCCTGGCCGGCCCGCGCTGGCTGCTGTGCGGCGACGCGGCCTCCCTTATCGACCCCTTGCAGGGCCACGGCATCGACACGGCCGTGCGCAGCGGCATCCTGGCCGCCGCCCAGGCCGTGGCCTGCTTCGAAGCGCAGGATTTCAGCGCCGATTTTATGCAGCAGTACGCCCGCGCCGTGCAGGCCCGCCTGGGGCCCCAGCTGGCGCGCAGCTACCGCATCATGCGCTTTTTGGGCAACAAGCCCTGGCTCGTGAATGCCGGCGTGCGCCTGGCCCAGGTGCCGCCCATTGGCCGCTGGCTGCAGCGGCTGGTGGGCTGAGCCGCGCTACGGGCCACTGCACCCGCGGCGGCAGCGTTTCCGTATGTGGGCCATGCGCCTGCGGCTTCGGTTGTTCGAATTTGAAGATTTGCCTTGGTTTCCGGCCGTGGTACGGGCCGGCATGATGGATTATTTGCGGTTCATGATCACCGCGCTGGGCACCTACCGGCCCATTGTGCCGCTGCTCGCCGAGGCCCTGCGCCGCACCGGCCAAACCCGCCTGCTGGAGCTGGGCGCCGGCGCGGGCGGCGGCACCGAAGCCGTGCTGGCGGCCCTGCGCGCCCAGGGCCACCCCGCCGCCACCGTCACCCTTACTGACCTCTACCCCCAGCCCGCCGCCTGGGCCGACATCGGCCGGCGCACAGGCGGGGCCATCGGGGCCGAGCCGGGGCCCGTGAATGCGCTGGCTGTGCCCGAGCACCTGGCGGGGCTGCGGGTGATTTTTTCGGCCTTCCACCACTTCCCGCCCGCCGCGGCCGTGGCCTTGCTGCGCGACGCCGTGCGGGCCGGCACCGGCATCGGCGTATTTGAGGGGGCCGGCAAGCATTGGGGCGAGCTGGCGCTGGCCGGCACCGCCCTGCCCGTGGCCCAGCTGCTGCTGACGCCCTTTTTTCGGCCCTTTCGTCTCAGCCGACTGGTATTCACCTACTTGGTACCCATCATCCCGCTCTGCACCGTCTGGGACGGGGCGGTGTCGCTGCTGCGCATGTACTCGCCCGGCGAACTGCTCACGCTGGCCAACCTCGCCGACCCCACCGGCACCTACCATTGGCAAGCCGGCAAAAAAAGCCACTGGTGGGGCCCCCGCGTCACGTACCTGGTGGGCTGGCCGGCGTAGCTAGGCCGCCCGCGCAAACGGTTGGGGGCAACAACCGCGGAAAGTCTACCGATTTTTATAAATAGTGCTAATGGCGAGCAACTTGCCGCGGGCATTGCCTGGCTTTAAGAGTCCGGCGCGGGCATTTATTGGTTTGGACAGGGGCCCCAGCCCCGGGTAGGTTTGCTCGAACCAATCCCAAACCCCATGAAAAAAGCCCTTCTCCTGCTGCTCGTGGCCGCCTCGCTTGGGGCCTGCAAAAAGAACGACGACACCGCCCCGCGCTCCAACACCGACCTGCTGACGGCCCGCAACTGGCGCTTGTCGGCCGGAACCACCACGATTGCCATCAACAACGGCCCGCCCAAAACCACCGACGACTACGCCAGCGCGGTGGCCTGCGAACGCGACGATTTCCTAAAATTCAACGCCGACCAGTCTTTGGTAAGCGACGGGGGGCCCCTGCTGTGCAACCCCTCGAACCCGCGAACACAGACCGGCAGTTGGAATTTTGAGAACAACGAAACCAAGCTCACGATTACCGACCCCAGCATCCCCGGCCCCGGCCAAACGTTTGACGTCGTGGCCCTGTCGGCCTCCACCCTGCGCTTGCACGCCACCGTTTCGTATGGTTCCAGCGGCACCACGGCCACGGCCACGATAGACGAAACGCTGACCGCGTTTTAGCCCACGGCGCGGCGCACAACGGAGCTCGGGCGGCCGCGCGGTAAACGGCCCGCGTTGTGCGCCGCCGCCGCACCTTTGCGGTACGCTCCACCAACCCACCCGCCCCGCCTTGCCCCTTGCCCCCTACCGAAAGGCGCTGCCCCTGCTGCGCATCCCGTTTTCGCTGTACCTGATGCCGGTGTTCTGGTTCGGGCTCAGCGCGTTGCGGGGGCCCTGGAGCGGCGCACGGGCCGCGGGCGTGTTCGTGGTACTGCACCTGCTGGCCTACCCGGCCTCCAACGGCTACAACTCCTACTACGATAAGGACGAAGACAGCATCGGCGGCCTGAAAACTCCGCCCAAGGTCACGCCCGAGCTGCTGCACCTGGTGCGCCTATTCGACCTGCTGGCCGTGGGCGGCGCGGCCCTGATTTCGGCCACCTTTGCCGCGCTGGTGGCGGTGTACTTGCTGGTATCCAAGGCCTACAGCTACGACGGCATCCGCCTGAAAAAGTACCCGCTGTTGAGCACGGCCGTGGTGGTGGTGTTCCAGGGCGCGTTCACGTTTTTGATGACGCAGGTGGGCGCCGGGGCCCCGCTGGCGGAACTCGGGGAGAAAACCAACCTGCTGCTGGCCCTGGTCAGCACGCTGTTTTTGTGCGGCTCCTACCCGCTCACCCAGGTGTACCAGCACGCCGAGGACGGCCGCCGCGGCGACCGCACCCTGAGCCTGCGGCTGGGCATCCGGGGCACGTTCGTGTTTGCGGCGGCGGGGCTGCTGGCCGGCGCCGGAGCCCTAGCGCTCACCTACTGGCTGCGGGGCGAGCCGCGCAACGTCCTGATTTTTCTGGTGGCCACGGGGCCCGTGGTGGCGCTGTTTGGGCGCTGGGCCTGGCTGGCCTGGCACGACCCCGCCCACGCCAACTTCGCCTGGACGATGCGCATGAACCAAGTTTCGTCGCTCTGCCTGAGCGCGGCGTTCATTGCCATGCTACTGTGGCGACTCTTCTGATAGCCATTTAATTACTCAAACGCTGCCTGCAACCGGGCTTCAAAAAGTCAACTTCGGGGCTGATTCACAGGTATAAGAGCCTTTTTTAGCCTGTTTTTACCGCCATGAAGCCCGAAGATTTCACGCCCTTGGTGCAGACCTTTTTCCAGCACAAGCTCACCGTCGCATTTGCCGAAAGCTGCACGGCCGGCCTGTTGTGCGCCGAGCTGTCGAAGGCCCAGGGCAGCAGCGAAGTGCTGCTGGGCGGCGTGGTCACGTACCACACCGACGCCAAGCAGCGCCTGCTCGGCGTGAAGAAGCAGACCCTGGAACTGTACTCGGCCGAATCGCAGCAGGTGACCAACGAAATGGCCATGGGCCTGCACAAGCACCTGCCTGCCGACGTGTGCGTGGCCGTGACGGGCCTGTGCGGCAGCGGTGCTTCCGAGTCGCCCGACAAGCCGGTGGGCACGGCGTTCATCACCATTCTGCACCAGCACAAGGCCCACGAGTACCGGCAAGTGTTTGATACCACCGGCGATGAGATGAAGCAGGAGATTGTGACTTTCGTGTTTCAAAAGCTGCAAGGCCTGGTGGGCCAAGTGCCCGATATGCTGCCCACCAAAACCCACCGCGACTAGCCACCGGCCGGCCGCATTTGGGGCCCCGGCAGCCAATCGGCCCGCGGCGCGGCGGCTAGGGCAGCGCCCCACCGGGGCCCCACGGCCGTTGGTGGCGCGGGGCCCCGGCGGACCTCGGGGCAGTGGGCGGCCCAAATTTTCCGGCGGCGCGGCGTAAGTTTCCGCGTCTGTAGAGCTCCATTTTCACCCAATTCCCCATTCCCATGCGCACTTGGTTCCTTGCCCTGCTGCCGGCCCTGGCCGCGTGCGGCACCGCTTCCCCGCCCGAAACCACCGCCACCAGCCCCGGCGCGGCGCCCACCGCGGGGGCCCCACGGGCGGCCGATTCCTCCGCGTTGCCCCCGCCCGACACGGCCCGTGCCAAGGCCGTGTCGGCCCTCGGCGACACGCTGCGCGTGGTGCGGCAGCGGCACAATTTCAGCCATTCCGAAGGCCCGGCCGATGCGTTCCGGCTGGTGTTTCGGGGCCCCTCGGTGCTGAAGGGCACCGCCGAATTCACGATTACCGACCCGAGCGGCCAGGTCATTTTTCGCGAGGTGCTGACCGAGCCCGACCTCGAAGCGGCGCTGGTGTACGAGATGAAAACCCCGACCGCCACGCCCGCCGAGCGCGAGGCCTACGTGCTGCGCCGCATCGACCAGTTCTTCCAGCCCGCGCAGTTCCAGAAGCCCGCCGTGGGGCCCCAGGCCACGTTTCCCAGTAACGTCGAAAACCTCGACCAGGCCACCTGGGCCGACCTCAAGCGCCGCCCCGGCACCATCGGTTTCGACTACCTGAAGGGCAAGGAGGACCGCCAGCGCATCGCCTGGTCACCGCTGAAAAAGCAGACCGTGCGCGTGCGCTAAGGCTAGTTGCATTAGAGGCCCCACGCAAAAAGCCACCGCTTTTGGCGGTGGCTTTTTGTTGAATTACGCTAGCTGAAACAGGCCTTAGCCGTTCATCGAGAGCAGGAACTCGTGGTTGTCCTTGGTGCCCTTGATGCGGTCTTTCAGGAATTCCATGGCTTCGGTGGCGCTCATGTCGGTCATGAAGCGGCGCAGCACCCACACGCGGCCCAGCTCCTCCTTGGTCATCAGCAGGTCTTCGCGGCGGGTGCCGGAAGCCGGGATGTCGATGGCCGGGAACACGCGCTTGTTGGCCAGCTTGCGGTCCAGCTGCAGCTCCATGTTGCCGGTGCCCTTGAATTCTTCGAAGATCACCTCGTCCATTTTCGAGCCCGTTTCGATCAGCGCCGTGGCGATGATGGTGAGCGAGCCGCCGCCCTCCACGTTGCGGGCCGCGCCGAAGAAGCGCTTGGGCTTTTGTAGGGCCCCGGCGTCGATGCCGCCCGAGAGGATGCGCGAGCTACTGGGCTGCACCGTGTTGTAGGCGCGCGCCAGGCGGGTGATGGAGTCGAGCAGGATCACCACGTCGTGGCCGCACTCCACGAGGCGCCGGGCCTTGTCGAGGGCCATTTCGGCGATTTTCACGTGGCGGTCGGCCGTTTCGTCGAAGGTCGAGCTGAGCACTTCGGCCTTCACGGTGCGTGCCATGTCGGTCACTTCCTCGGGGCGTTCGTCGATGAGCAAAATCATCAGGTATACCTCGGGGTGGTTCTCGGAAATGGCGTTGGCAATTTCCTGGAGCAGCACCGTTTTGCCGGTTTTGGGCTGGGCCACGATGAGGCCCCGCTGGCCCTTGCCAATCGGCGCAAACAAGTCGAGCACGCGGGTGCTGATTTGGCTGGGCTTGGTGCTGAGCTGCATCCGCTCGTCGGCAAACAGCGGCGTGAGGTGGCTGAACGGCACCCGGTCGCGCACGTCTTCTACGGTGCGCCCGTTCATGCTGTCGATGCCCACCAGGGCGAAGTATTTCTCGCCCTCGCGCGGCGGCCGGATGGTGCCCACCACCGTGTCGCCGGGCTTTAGCGCAAACTGCTTCACCTGCTGCGGCGACACGTAAATGTCGTCCGGCGAGGTCAGGTAGTTGTAAAACGGCGAGCGTAGGAAGCCGTAGCCACCGTCGGGCATCAGCTCGAACGTGCCGTTGCCGGGCACCACCAGGTCAATTTCCTGGCGGGCGGGGCGCTGGTTTTGGTTCTGCCCCTGGTTCTGGTTTTGTCCCTGGTTCTGCCCTTGGCCTTGGTTTGGGTTCTGGCCCTGGTTCTGCTGGCCCTGGGGTTGGTCGGGGTTTTGGCCGTTGGCACGCTGTTCGTCGCGGCGCTGCTGGCGTTGCTGGTCGCGCTGAGCCTGGCGCTCCTCGCGGGTCATGCGCGGTTGCTGGTCCTGGCCTTGGCCGTTGCGCGGCTGGTCATTGCGGGGTTGGTCCTGGCCTTGGTTGTTGCGGGGCTGATCGTTGCGCGACTGGTCCTGGCCGTTGCCGTTGCGGTATTCGCGGGGCTGGTCGTTGCGGTATTCGCGGGGCTGCTGGTCCTGGCCGTTGCGGGGCTGGTCCTGCCGGAAAGCGCGGGGCTGGTCGCGGTCGTTACGGCGGTTAGCGTAGTCGTCGGCGCCGTAGTCGCGCCGAGGGTTATCGCGGGCGGGGGCCCCGTTGGCGCGGCCATCGGTAGCCGAAGTTTCGGTGCTGGCGGCGGGCAACACCACGTCGCCTTCACTGCTTTCTACGGCTTCGCGGGCGGCGCGAGCTTGCTCGCGGGCAGCCTGGGCGGCTTGCTCGGCGGCGCGGTTCTCGCTGATGGGGCGGCCATTGCGGCCCACCCGCTCGCGGCGGTGGCGCTCGGCGGGGGCCCCATCGGCGGCCGGCGCAGCATCGGCACCTTCAGCAGAAGCGGCGGCCGCGCTTTCGGCCGCGGGCTGCTCCGAAGCGGGCGTAGCGGTGGCCTCTTGGGCAGCCACAGCCTCAGTGATTGGAGCAGCAGCGGCTGGTTCAACGGGAATTGGGGCAACCTGCACGGCCGAGGGACCCTCGACGGCGGGCGGGGCCACGTCGGAGAAGGGCTGCTCGGCCACGGTGGGCGCGGCGCGGCGGCTGGTGCGGGCCGCAGCGGGGGCCCCGGCGGCGGCAGCGCGGGGAGCACGGGCCGCCTTGGCAACGGGGGCCGCTTCGGCAGCGGCGGGGGTGGCTTCGGGGGCGGGCTGGGTAGCCTGCTGGTCCAGAATCTTATAAATCAAATCCTGCTTGCTAAGCCGCTTGAAATTGCCAACGTTGAGCTGCTCGGCAAGTTCTTTGAGGTCGGGCAGCAAACGGTCCTTCAACTCGTTGAGGGTGTGCATAGAAAAATTAGAGGGAGGGAATATCTGGGAGGGGCCGGCGGGGCGGGCCGGGGGCCGCCAAAGGTGCACGGGCGGCAACGGGGCGTATAAGCCGCCGGCCGAAGAACCGCGTCAGCGCGGCACAACAACACGAATCGGATGGAGCAATACGAATGGGGGCAACCCGGCGCTACTTAGAAAGAGGTAGGTGGTCGGTGCGGGCCAGCGCCCCTTGGGGGCCCACCGGCCCGGCCACGGGGGCCGGTTGCTACCGCAATGTTAGGGCATTACGGGCAAACTGCCAAATCGGATGCCCGGCGGTCTACCTTTGCCGCCGATTCCAACAACCCGCGCCCCATGCTGCAAGTTTCCGTCCTCAAAGAACAAACCGACCGGGTACTGGCCGGCCTCGCTAAGAAACACTACCCCACCGGCCCCGCCGACGTGGCCGCCATCCTCGACCTCGACCAGCGCCGCCGGGCCCTGCAAACCTCTCACGACGCCGCCCAGGCCGAAGCCAACGACCTCGCCCGCCAGATTGGGGCCCTGATGAAAAGCGGCGACAAGGCCGGCGCCGACGCCCTGAAAGTTCGCACCACGGAGCTGAAACAGCACACCAAAACCGCCACCGACGAGCTCACGCAGGTGGAACTGGCCATCCAGCAGCTGCTCTACAAGCTGCCCAACCTGCCCCACGCCAGCGTGCCCGAAGGCCGCGCCGCCGCCGACAACGAGCTGGTGCGCGAGCACGGCGCCATCCCCACATTGTACGCCGGGGCCCAGCCGCACTGGGAGCTGATTAAGAAGTATGACATCATCGATTTTGAGCTGGGCATCAAAATCACGGGCGCCGGCTTTCCGGTGTACAAGGGCCAGGGGGCCCGGCTGCAACGGGCGCTGGTCAACTTTTTCCTGGACGAAGCGCGGGAAGCCGGCTACACCGAAGTGCAGCCCCCCATTGTGGTGAACGAGGCCAGCGCCACCGCCACCGGCCAGCTGCCCGATAAGGAGGGCCAGATGTACCACGATGCCAAGGACGACCTCTACCTCATCCCCACGGCCGAGGTACCGGTAACGAACCTCTACCGCGACGAAATTATTCCAGTCGAGAAGCTGCCCATTCGCAACACGGCCTACACGCCCTGCTTCCGCCGCGAGGCCGGCTCGTGGGGCGCCGACGTGCGGGGCCTCAACCGCCTGCACCAGTTCGACAAGGTAGAAATCGTGCAAATCACGCAGCCCGAAAACAGCTACGCGGCCCTCGACGGCATGGTGGCCCACATCGAAAACCTGCTCCAAAAGCTGGGCCTCCCCTACCGCGTGCTGCGCCTGTGCGGCGGCGACATGGGCTTCACCAGCGCCCTGACCTACGATTTGGAGGTGTGGAGCGCCGCCCAAGGCCGCTGGCTCGAAGTGTCGTCGGCCTCCAACTTCGAAACCTACCAGGCCAATCGCCTCAAGTGCCGCTACCGCGCCGACGGCGGCAAAACCCAGCTCCTGCACACGCTCAACGGCTCGGCCCTGGCCCTGCCCCGCATCGTGGCCGCCCTGCTGGAAAACAACCAAACCGCCGACGGCATCGAGCTGCCCGCGGTGCTGCACAGCTACTGCGGCTTCAGCAAGATTGGGTAGTTGTTCGTAGCAATGCAAGGGGCCCCGTTCAACATCGTTGAGCGGGGCCCCTTTTTTTATTCATTTAGCCAAAGAGTTCGGGCCGGCGCTCAGCTAATGGCAACGAACCTGGCTGAACATCGGCCTGGCCAAAGCCACACGCCGCACAAAACCGGGCCTGTGGGGTTCGCAGCGGTTTTTGGCACGCCGGGCAAGGCGGGCCGTATTGCGCTACTTCGTGGTGCCGCACCGCATTGGGATTGGTTTCCGCGAAGCCGGTTAGCAACCGGTACATCTCTAACATTGGCTGGCGCATTCGGGCCACACCATCCAACTGCATGGGAATGAATACGTGGCATCGACGCCGGTATTCTTCCTCGACTAAGCGCATTCCTTCTGCCTGCGCTTGGCGCACCAGCGTGGCCTCGTCGGGCTCCAGCATGGGCATTGCCTGCTGGCAGCGCCAGCACCACACCGTTTTCATTGGGGCCCCTAATACTCCACCATTTGCTCATCCACATAGCACCAGAGCCACCGCTCGCCGGGCTGGGCGGAGGCGATGACGGGGTGCTGCGTGGCGTGGAAGTGCTTGGTGGCGTGCTTGTTCTTCGAGTCATCGCAGCAGCCGACGTGGCCGCACTCCTGGCAGGTGCGCAGGTGCACCCAGGTATCGCCCAGGGCTACGCACTCGGGGCACACGTGCTTGGCATCTGGGATGATGTGGGTGATTTGGCTGAGGTGCTGGCAGATGTTGGCCATGGCGGTGGGGGTTGGTGGTGGGGCCCTAGCGCCCGTCGCGGGGCGGCGGCAGGTTCAAATCTAACGCTTGGTCGTTCATGCACTTGAAATGGCCCTGCGGACACTTCGCAAACCCAATTTTGGAGCACGGGCGGCAGCTCAGGTTCAGCACTTCCAGGGCCCTAAATTCAGTTTTGTAGGGGTACATGCCGAAGGCCGGCACCGTGTTGCCCCATACGCTGAAGATTTCCTTTTTGAACGCTGCCGCGATGTGCATCAGGCCCGTGTCGTGGCTCACCACCAGCTGCGCCTGCCGCACCAGCGAGGCCGATTGGTGCAGCGTGTACCGCCCGCAGCCGTTGTGAATGAGCGGACTGGCAAACCGCGCCGGCGCGTTTGGCGGGAAATAGTACGGGCTTTCGGGGATGCGGGCCGGCGATTCAGCACGGCCCGCACCGGCGTCGAACGCCAGCTCAATGACGTGGCCGGTGCTTTCGTCCTCGGGGCCCCCGAGCAACACGATGGGCCGGTTGAGCTTGGCGCACAGCGCGATGAGCTTCTCGACGGGCAGGCGCTTGGTGGCGTGCTGGGCCCCGATGGCCACCGCCACGTAGCCGCGCTGGAAGCCCGCGGGCAAGTCGCGCAGGTCAATTTCCTGGCCTTCGGGGATGAAGTAATCGAGGCCCTGGCCGTCGTTGCGCACGCCCAACGGCGCGGCGGCGGCCAGGTAGCGGTCCACGATGTGGACCTTGGGCAGGGTATCCACCTTGAAGTTGACCAGCAGCCACTTTTGCGCGTTCAGCTTATCGAAGCTGGCCGACTTCACGTTGAGTTGCAGCTTGAGCAGCCGGGTGCGCAGGTTGTTGTGCAGGTCAACGATGAAGTCGAACTTCTCCGCCCGCAGCTCCCGCACCAAGTCGCGCAGCGAGCCGCTGAGCACGTGCACTTTGGCGATGTGCGGGTTGGGCTCCAGCAGGCCGCGGTAGGCGGGCTTGGTGGCAAAGTGCACCGCTGCGCCCGGCACCTGCTGCGCCAGGGCCCTAACCACGGGCGTGGTCAGCACGATGTCGCCGATGGAGGAAAAGCGGAGGACGAGAATTTTCATCTGGCGCGGGGGCCCTATTCGAACAGCGAGGCCTTGAAAACCTTGGGCGGCTTGATGGCGGCTTTGCGGGCGGCGAAGTAGGCGGCGGCTTCGTCCACCGACTTGGTGTTGAACGTCATCTCCTTGGTCAGCATGCCCTTGCGGCCCATGAGCACGCCGTAGCGGGTGTCGGCGTAGCCGTCGGTGTGGTGGGCGTCGGGGTTGATGCTCAGCTGCACGCCCTGGTCGAGGGCGTAGCGCACCCAGCGCCAGTCGAGGTCGAGGCGCCAGGGGTTGGCGTTGATTTCGATGATGACCTGGTGCTTCGCGCAGGCGTCGATGACGGCCTTGTAATCAATGGGATACCCTTGGCGGCGCAGCAGCAGGCGGCCGGTGGGGTGGCCCAGCATGGTGGTATAGGGGTTGGCGATGGCGCGCAGCAGGCGGTCGGTGGCCTTGCGCTCGTCCATTTTCAGGTTGGAGTGCACCGAGGCCACGATGAAGTCGAAGCTGGCCAGCACGTCGGGCGCGTAGTCCAGGGCCCCGTCGCTGAGGATGTCGCTCTCGATGCCCTTGAAAATGCGGAACGGCGCCAGCTCCTGGTTGAGCTGGTCGATTTCCTGGTGCTGCTGGCGCACGCGGTCGGCGCTGAGGCCGTTGGCGTAGTGGGCGGCCTGCGAGTGGTCGCAGATGCCGAGGTACTCAAAGCCGTGGTCGCGGAGCCAGGTGGCCATTTCGCGCAGCGAGTGGTTGCCGTCGGAGTAGGTGCTGTGGTTGTGCAGCGAGCCGCGGATGTCGCCGTCTTCGAGCAGGCGGGGCAGCTTGTTTTCGGCGGCCAGCGCAATTTCGCCCAGGCCTTCGCGCAGCTCGGGCACCAGGTATTGCAGGCCGGCTTTTTCGTAGAGGGCTTCTTCGCGCTCGAATTTCTCGCGGCGCGCCCACTGGCGCAGCGTGGCCGGCTGGCCGGGGCCCTGGCCGGCGGCGTTGGGCAGCGGCTCGGCCAGGTGCGTTTCGGTGGCGGTGTGCAGGAACAGCTCGTTCACAAAATCTTCCGACGCCACCAGCAGCACCTCCACGGCCACGCCCGAGCCGGCGGCGGTGCCGCGCCAGGCGAAGGGCCCCGACTGCGCCGGCACGGGCACCAAGCCGTCGAGCGAGTTGAGCAGCTCGTGCGCCTTCTCGGGGGCGTCGGTGGCGGCCACCAGGGCCACGGTTTCCACGGTTTCGAGGCGGCGGCGGGTTTCGCCGGCCACGGCTACTTGCTCGGTGCCCAGGGCCTCGCGCAGGCGGCGGGCCAGGGCCTCGCCCAGCTCCTCGGCCTGCGGATACAGCAGCTTGCCCTTGCTTTGGTCGGTGAATTCGAGGGCCTCCAGAATGCCTTGCTGGGTTTTCTGGCCAAAGCCCTTCAGCTTGCTCACCTGGTCGGCCTCGGCGGCATCGCGCAGCTGCTCGGCGCTTTCGATGCCCAGCTCGCGCCACAGGGCCCTAATTTTCTTCGGGCCTATGCCCTTGATTTTCAGCAGCTCCACCACGCCGGGCGGGGTAATTTCGAGCAGGCGCTGCAAGTCCGAAAACGTGCCGGTATCGAGCAGCTCGGCCACTTTGGCGGCGGCGGTTTTGCTCAGGCCGGTGCGGTCGGGCAGGCCGGGGCGCTCCACCTCGGCCACCGGAAAGCTCAGGGCCTCCAGGGCCGTGGCGGTGCCTTCGATGGCCCGAATTTTAAAGGGATTTTCGTCGTGCAGCTCCATGAGCTGCGCCGCCAGCCGGAAGGCGCGGGTAAGGGCGCGGTTGTCCACAGAAATAGGTCGTTTGGATGAGCGAAGGTACCGCCGGGCGTAGCTTGCGGACCCCAGCAAGGGCCCCGCGGGCCCGCCGCCGTTGCTTTTTGCTTACGTTAAACCTCTTACTTATGGCCCTTTTTTCATTCCGCGGGCTGGCGGTGCTGCCGCTGGCCCTACTGGCCGCCACGTGCCAGCCGCGCCGCCCCGCCGACAGCCTCCCCGCCTCCCCCGACGAGCTGCTGGGCACGTGGCTGCAATCGAACGAGGAAAGCAGCGGCGACACGCTCGTGTACCGGCCCAACACCTACAAGTTTCCGCCCAGCCGTGGCCGCACGGGCTTCGCCGTAGGCCCCGCCGGGCGTTTCACGCAGTTCGACATTGCCCCCACCGACGGCCTTGACCGGCGCGAGGGCACCTGGACGGCCCCCGACCCGGCCCACCTGCAAATCCATTTGGCCGACGGCAAAACGCCCGACTATACCTTGGAAATCATCTCATTGCAAAAGGGCGTGCTCAAGCTAAAGCAGCCGTAGGGGCCCCTGGCGCTACCGGGGCGTTATCTTCGCTGGTATTCCCGCCCGCTGCCCCCGGGGCCCTGGGGGCCCCAGCCGGCCAGCGGCTTTTGGCGGCCCCGGGGCCGGGCGCGGCGGGCTACCCGCCGCTTACCTGCTCCTTCGCATGAAATTTTTCCCGTTATCCGCCCTGGCTTTGGCCGGGGCACTGGCCGCTTCGGCGGTGCACGCCGCCCCGCTGGGGGCCCCCAAACCAACTCCCACCCGCAGCCAAAAAACCAGCGCGGCCATCGACCGCATCGACCCCACGTACTGGTTCGTAGGCATGAAAAATCCCACGGTGCAGCTGCTGGTGCACGGCCCCGGCCTGGCCAGCAGCACGGTGGAGCAGCCCAACTACCCCGGCGTGACCCTCGACCGAGTGGAGAAGCTGACGAGCCCCAACTATCTGCTGCTCAACCTCACAGTGCGGCCCGGGGCCAAGCCGGGCAAGCTCAAATTGAAATTCAAGGGCGCGAAGAATTTCACCTACGACTACGAGCTCCGGGCCCGCAATTCCGACCCTAACCGCACGCAGGGGCTCACCCAGGCTGACTTCGTGTACATGCTGATGCCGGACCGTTTCTCGAACGGCGACCCGAAGAACGACGTGGTGAAGGGTACCCGCGTGAACCACGTGGCCCGCGACTCGATGTACGCCCGCCACGGCGGCGACTTGAAGGGCATTGAGAACCACTTCGGCTACTTTAAGCAGCTGGGGGCCACAGCCATCTGGCCCACGCCCGTCGTGGAGAACGACATGCCCAAGGCCAGCTACCACGGCTACGCCGTGACGGACTGCTACAAGATTGACCCGCGCTACGGCACCAACGCCGAGTACGCGCAGTTCGTGAAAAACGCGCACAAGCAGGGCCTCAAAGTGGTGCAGGACATTGTGTTGAACCACTGGGGCAGCTACCACCACCTGTTCCTAGACCAGCCGGCGGCCGACTGGTTCCACGCCTTTCCCACGTTCACGCGCAGCAACTACAACGCCTACCCCCTCAACGACCCCTACGGCTCGCAGCTGGACCGGAAGCTGGAAAACGACGGCTGGTTCGACACCACAATGCCCGACGTGAACCAGAGCAACCCGCTGGTGGCTACCTACTTGATCCAGAACTTCTTGTGGTGGGTGGAGAGCACCGGCCTCGACGGCTACCGCATCGACACCTACCCGTATTCGGAGCCGCAGTTCCTGATGGCGTGGGGCAAGGCCATTGCCGACGAGTATCCCAAGCTGGCGATGTTCGGCGAAGCGTGGGAAGGCACCGAGGCCGAGCAGGCGTTCTTCGCCCAGAACATCTTCCCGCCCGTCAACGGCTTTAAGTCCAACTTGCCGGGCGTGCTCGATTTTCAGGTTTGCTTCGGCATCGGCGATGCGCTGAAGGGCGACAACGGCGACCTGACAAAGCTGTATAGGGCCCTGCAAGGCGACTGGATGTATACCGACCCCACGCGCAACGTACCGTTCCTCGACAACCACGACATGAGCCGGTTCTACTCGGTGATCGGCGAGGACTTTGCCAAGTACAAAATGGGGCTGGCCTGGCTGCTCACGCTGCGCGGCACGCCGCAGCTGTACTACGGCACGGAGGTGCTGATGAAGAACTTCTCGGACCCCGACGGCAAGGTGCGCGAGGACTTTCCCGGCGGCTGGGCCGGCGACAAAACCAACTACTTCGCGGCCCGCCCGGGCCAGGCCGGCGAGGCCTTCGACTACGTGGCCAAGCTGGCCAACTACCGCAAAACCCACCCCGTGCTCAGCAGCGGCAAGCTGATGCAGTTCCTCCCGCAGGACGGCGTGTATACCTACTTCCGTTACACCGACGCCGGCGAGTGCGTGATGGTCATCGCCAACAACACGAAGGACGCCAAGCAAGTGGACAGTAACCGCTTCGCCGAGCGCACCGCCGGCTTCGCCTCGGGCCAAGACGTGGTGACCGGGGCCCCCGTGCCCGACCTGAAAACCCTGGCCGTGCCCGCCCGCACGGTGATGGTAGTCGAACTCAAAAAATAGATTTGGAAGTGGGACCCCCGGGCCCCATCTTCATTGCCCATCTCCCTAAATCCCACCCACTTCTATGGCCGCTGGTGCCGTCTCGTCCGCCCCTTCTACCCACGCCAAGCCCCGCCTCTCGTTCTGGCAAATCTGGAACATGAGCTTCGGCTTCCTCGGCATCCAGTTCGGCTTTGCGCTGCAAAACGCCAACGTGAGCCGGATTTTCGAGACGATGGGCGCCAAGACCGATGAAATTGCCTTTCTGTGGCTGGCCGCGCCCGCCACGGGCCTCATCGTGCAGCCCATCATCGGCTACCTCTCCGACCGCACCTGGAGCCCGCGCTGGGGCCGGCGGCGGCCGTACTTCCTGGTGGGGGCCATTTTGGCGTCGATTTCGCTGCTCATCATGCCCAACGTAACGGCCCTGTGGATGGCGGCCGGCATGCTCTGGATCATGGATTCGAGCATCAACATCAGCATGGAGCCGTTTAGGGCCCTGGTGGGCGACTTGCTGCCCTCGGAGCAGCGCACCACGGGCTTCGGGGCCCAAACGTTTTTCATCGGCGCGGGGGCCGTGGTGGCCTCGTCGCTGCCCTGGGTGCTCACCAACTGGCTCCACGTGTCGAACGTGGCCGCGACGGGGCACATTCCGGCGTCGGTGCGCTACTCGTTCACGGTGGGCGGCGTGGTATTTCTCCTGGCCGTGCTCTGGACGGTGCTGCGCACCCGCGAGTACCCGCCGGCCGACCTGGCCGAGTTTGAGGCCGAAAAGGCCCGCACCGCCGGCTTTGCCCACGGCTTCCGCGAGTCGTTTGCCGGCATTTTCAAGATGCCCAAAACCATGCGCCAGCTGGCCGTGGTGCAGTTTTTTTCGTGGTTCGCGCTGTTCTCGATGTGGATTTACACCACGCAGGCCGTCACCAGCCACGTGTTCCACACCACCGACACCACCTCGGCACTCTACAACAAGGGCGGCGACTGGGTGGGCGTGTGCTTCTCGGTCTACAACGGCTTGTCGGCCGTGATGGCGCTGCTGCTGCCGCTGGTGGCGCGGCGCACCAGCCGGCGCTTCACCCACATGTTGGCCCTGGTACTGGGCGGGCTGGGGCTGATTTCGATCTACTTCATCCACGACTACCACTACATTTTGCTCTCGATGGTGGGCGTGGGCATTGCCTGGGCCAGCATCTTGAGCGTGCCCTACGCCATGCTGGCGGGGGCCTTGCCATCAAACAAAATGGGCTATTACATGGGCGTGTTCAACTTCTTTGTGGTGCTGCCGCAGGGCGCGGCCGGCCTCATCCTGGGGCCCCTCACCAAGCACGTGTTCCACGGTCAGTCCATTTACACGCTGATGGTGGGCGGCGCGGCCATGA
This sequence comes from Hymenobacter nivis, assembly GCF_006439025.1. Lineage (GTDB taxonomy): Bacteria > Bacteroidota > Bacteroidia > Cytophagales > Hymenobacteraceae > Hymenobacter > Hymenobacter nivis_A. Next base: position 396,804 of record NZ_RCYZ01000002.1, on the reverse strand, counting down.
TCATCGCCGGCCTGCTCACCCTGACGGTGGACGACGTGGACGACGTGCCCCTGGCCACCACCGGCGAGCCGGCCGAAAACTTCGGCTACGGCACCCCCGCTACCCGGGCGTAACGAGTGGCGCGACACAATTTCTATTTCCTTATGTTACTCCATTTCGCTTTGCTGGGGGCCCTATTTGCCGCCACCTTATCACCCGCTGGGGCCCAAACCGCGCCAGCCGCGAAGGCCGCACCCGGCAACTTGGTGGCCAACTGGGGGCTGAATGACTTGGCCGCCGCCCAGGCGCAGGCCAAGGCCACCAATCGGCCCATCGTGGCCGTGTTTTCGGGCTCCGACTGGTGCGCGCCGTGCGTGAAGTACGAACGCGAGGTGTTCGCCCAGCCCGCCTTCGTGGCCTACGCCAAGGACCGGCTTGTGCTGGCCCACTTCGACTACCCGCAGAAGCCCCAGAACCAGCCCGCGCCCGACCAAATCAAGCGCAACGACGCGGCCAAGGCCCAGCTTAACCGCGAGGGCGAGTTTCCGTTGGCTGTAGTGGTGGCACCCGACGGCAAAATCCTGGGCAAGATTGGCTACGTCAGCGGGGGTCCCGCGGGCTTCGAGGCATACCTGAAAACGCTGCTGGGCAAGTAGGCTGCCCTCGTTTTGAACGCAAAAAGGCCCGCGCAAATGCGCGGGCCTTTTTGCGTTAGTAGCCAGTGGCTCTAGGCCTTGGCCACGGCCAGGGCTTCGCGCACCAGCGGGGCCACGCGGGTGCCGAGCAGCTCGATGCCGTGCAGCATTTTGGCGTGGGGCAGCAGCCGGTTGGTCATCTGGATGGAGATGCGCGCCAGGCCACCCAGCGACTCGCTGACGGCCAGCAGCTTGGCGGCCACCGTTTCGGGGTCGCCGATCATGAAGGCGCCGCGGGGGCCCCGGGTGGCGTCGTACTGCGCACGGGTGGGCGCCGGGAAGCCGCGCTCCTTGCTGATGGTGGCAAACATTTGGGCGTAGCCGGGGTAGAAATCGTCGGCCGCCTGCTGGGTGGTGTCGCCCACAAAGCCGAAGACGTGGACGCCCACCTTCAGTTGCTCGGCGGGGTGGCCGGCGCGGCGGCCGGCCTCGCGGTACAGGTCCACGAGCGGGCGGAAGCGGTGCGGCTCACCGCCGATGATGGCAATCATGAGCGGCAAGCCCAGCGTGCCGGCGCGCACAAACGACTCGGGCGTGCCGCCCACACCAAGCCAAATGGGCAGCTTTTCTTGCAGCGGGCGCGGGTAGATGCCCTGGTTTTTGAGCGGGGCCCGGTGCCGGCCCGACCACGTAACGGTGGCGTTGTCGCGGATTTTCAAGAGCAAGTCCAGCTTCTCGGTAAACAGCGAATCGTAGTCTTTCAGGTTGAGGCCGAAGAGCGGAAACGCTTCCGTGAACGAACCACGGCCCACGATGAGGGCGGCGCGGCCCTGCGAGAGCAGGTCGAGCGTGGCGAAGTTTTGGAACACGCGCACCGGGTCGTCGGCGCTGAGCACGGTCACGGCGCTGTTGAGGTGGATGCGCTTGGTGCGGGCCGCGGCGGCCGCCAGAATCATGGCCGGGGCCGCGTCGAGGAAGTCGCTCCGGTGGTGCTCGCCGATGCCGAAGGTGTCGAGGCCCACTTCGTCGGCCAGCGCAATTTCTTCCAGCAGCTGCTGCATCCGGTCGGCCGGGTTGATGGGTTGGCCCGTGGCCGGGTCGGTGCCCGCCGCCACGAAGCTGTCGATGCCGATTAACAATTGATTGCTCATGGGTTTATCTAATTAAAAGTCTGTTGTTTTAAGAAGCAAAAAGCTGCAAAAAAGCCGCCATGCAGCGCGCGGCGAAGCACCTTCCTTGCCCAACTAATTATGGATTAGTGGTTGATGGGGGCCTCAATGAGCAGGAACCGGGCGTCGGCGCTGGTTTCGAGGCGGATGGCGTCGGTGTCCCAAATACCCAGGCTGTCGCGCGTGCCCACTTCCTGGCCGGCCACGGTCACAGTGCCGCTGATGACGAACAGGAACACCATCTTGTTCAGCGGCTTGAAGGTGTAATCCACCGCGGTGGGCTGCTCGTAGTGGCCCAGTGAAAGCTTAGCGTTTTGGTTGATCCAGCAGTGGGCCTGGCCTTCCTCGTTGCTGACGATGGTGGTGAGCTGGTTGCGGCGCTTTTCCTCCGGGAACTGGCGGCGCTGGTAGCGGGGCGCCACGTTTTGCAGCTTGGGCTCGATCCAGATTTGCAGGAAGTTTACCTCGTCCTCGCCTACGTTGTACTCCTCGTGGCGCAGGCCCGAGCCGGCGCTCATGATTTGCACGCCGCCGGGCGTAATCACCTCCGAGTAGCCCAGCGAGTCCTTGTGGTTCATGGAACCGGCCAGCAGCACGGAAATAATTTCCATGTTGGCGTGCCCGTGGATGCCAAAGCCGCCGCCGGGCTGCACAAAGTCGTCGTTGAACACGCGCAGCAGCCCGAACCCGTTACGCAACGGGTTGGCGTAGGAGCTGAAGCTCAGCGTGAAATTGCTGCGCAGCCAGCCAATGTCTTTGAGGCCGCGGTCGGCGGCGCGGGTGAGGTGGGTTTGCATGGGAACGGCGGGGATAATTTTGGGGCGCGAACGGGCGCGGCGGCCAACGGGCGGTGCGCTTCGGTTCGCAAATGTATATACATTAAATGTATGTACATGGTTTCAATAGAAATTTATTTCCTTCCGCACTGCATGAATTACTGGCTTGTCAAATCCGAACCCGATAAATATTCCTGGAACACTTTTTTGCAAGAAGACGGCACGGCTTGGACCGGCGTGCGCAACTACCAAGCCCGCAACAACTTGAACTTAATGCAGCCCGGCGACCAGGTGCTTTTTTACCACAGCGTGAGCGAGAAGGCCGTGGTGGGCCTGGCCGAAGTGGCCGCCCCCGCCGCTCCCGACGCTACCGCCGAAGCCGGCTCACCTTGGGTGGCAGTAGCCCTGCGCCCGGTGGCAGCCCTGGCGCGGCCGGTGGCGCTGGCCGCCCTCAAGGCCGACGCGCGCCTGGCCGAGCTGGCCCTGCTGCGGCAGTCGCGCCTGTCGGTGCTGCCGGTGCGGCCCGACGAGTTCGACCTGATTCTGGCCTTGGGCGCGGCGTAGGCCAGGGGCCCCGGCCGAACGACTTGCCCCCGGACCGCGTTAGGCCGTAGGGCCCCGGCTTGCGTAGCAGCAGCGCGGGGCGTACCTTTCAAATACTGCCGTTGCCGGGGCCCCACCCCCGGGCGGCCTACTAGCGGAACGGGTATGAAAACACTGTATTACTTGCTGTTGGCAGCGTGCTTGCTGTTGGGCCCCGCCGGGGCCCTGCGCGCTCAAGACCGGGGCGGCGCGCCCCTGCCCCCGCCCCCCGGGGCCCCCACCCAGGCCGCCCGCATCGAGCTCGACCTGGACCCCAACACCAGCGAGGCCCACGTGCTGGCCCTGCCCGCCGATAGCTCGGTGGTGCTGCTGCTGGGCCGGCCCAACCGGCCGGGGGGCCGTGAAACGCTGTATGCGTTTCAGCAGTACGACCGCGACCTGCGCCTGCGCACCGAGCGGGCGGTGGAGGTGCCCGACGAGTTCACCTTCGTGCGCCTGTGCGCCGAGCCGCGCATTGTGTACGCGCTGTTTGGCTCGACGCGGGTGCCCGGGCGGTTTTTGGTGGCGGCCTACGACGCCCAGGGCGGCCAGGCCCTCACGCAGGTGTTCGAAACGAAAACGGCCCGCGAGGTGGTGGACCTCAAGGCGATGGACGGGCACCTGTTTGCCACCGTTACGCTCAGCGACGGCCAGCACCTCACGGCGCTGCTGCTGGACGTGGCCACCGGCCGGCTGCAATTCATCCCCTCGGTGTACGAGCAGCTGCCTACCCAGCTCAGCTTCGTGGCCGACGCCGCCACCGGCCGCGCCGAGTACGTGCTCACCCAAACCAACGGCCGCAAGAGCCGCCTGCAGCTCAAGCAGCTCACCGACCGCGGCCAGCTCGTCAGTTCCGAGTACGTGCAGGCCCAGAGCGACCGCAGCCTCATCACGGCCCAGCTCAGCCCACCCCAGGACACCAGCACGCGCCTGCTCACGGGCACCTACTCGCTGCGCGACCCCGGCTATGCCCAGGGCCTGTTTGCCACCGACCTGAGCGCGGCCGCCGTGGGGCAATCATCGCTGAAGTTCTACGATTTCCGGCGGCTGAAGCACTTTTTCGACTACCTCAACCCCGCCCACCTGGCCCGCCTGGAGCGCCGCAACGAGCGCATCGACGCCACCGCCGCGGAGCCCCAGCGCTGGCGCTACCGCCTGCTGCTGCACGAGTTGCTGCCCCAGGCCGACGGCGGCTACGTGCTGGTGGCCGAGGTGTACGCCCCCCACTACCGCAGCAGCGCCTACGCCGGCAACCGCTACTACGGCTCGGGCTTCGGCCGCGGCGGCCTGCCCGGCTACGCCGGCATGCCCTTCGACATGCCCGTGGGCATGAATAGCGCCTACGGCAACCCGCGCGACGCCGACGGCTACCAAACCAGCCACGTGGTGGTCTGCGGTTTCGACCGCGCCGGGGCCCTTCTCTGGGATAACACCTACGTGCTCAACGACGTGCACCGCCGCGCCCTGGAGGAAACCGTGCGCTTGCAATCGCTACCCGACGGCCGCCTGGCCCTGGCTTACCTGCGCGAAGACCAGCTGCACTACAAGCTGGTGGACCGCGACGCCGCCGGCCCCAACGACCTGGCCGTGCCCCTGTTCACGCCCCCCGCCGGCTCGCCCGATAAGGTGCTCGACTCGGAACCCGACGAGCTGCTGCCTTGGTTTGGCACCCGCTTCGTGGCCAGCGGCTACCAGCGCGTGCGCCGCCCCGGGGCCCCCGACCGCGACGTGTTTTTCCTGAACGCGGTGGCTTTTTAGGGCCCCGGGGCGCGGGTTGGCCCGGCGTTTGCGAGGCGGCGCGGGCGGCGGGTTGTCTGTTCCCTGCCGCCTTTTCGTCATGCTGAAGCGCTTTATTGCCCCGTTTTCCTCGTTTTTCCTGCTCGGTTTACTGTTGCTGGCGGGTTGCCGCGCCAGCGGGCCCGGCGGGGCCCCGGCCCGCACGGTGTCCGCTTTCTTCAATAAGTACGAAGGCCAGCCCGGCTTCCACACCACCGCGTGGTCGGCCGATTTGCTCCAGCGCCTGGCCCTGGTGAAGGCCGCCAAGCTGCTCGGCGGCTCCGAGCTGACGGACGGCATCACGGGCATCCGGTCGGCGCGGTTCATCAGCTTCTTGCCGGTGTCATCGTCGGCGCAGGCGCTGGCCCGCGAGGGCTTGCGCGCCGAGGCGGCCGGCGTGCTGCAAAGCGAAAACTACACCGCCCTGAGCGCGGGGGCCCCGGCGGCGAGCAGCTACCAAGTATCTACCCGCGGCAGCGGCGACAAGGTATCGGAGTTCGCCGCCGTGGGCCAGTTGCCCGACGAGGCCAATTCCTTCGTGCTGGTGTCGGTGCAGGGCAATTTCACCCAGGCCCAGGTGCAGGCGCTCAGCAAGTACCTGCCGGCGCTGGTGCAAGCCACAGGAAAATGAGTTAAAAGCTAAAAGTGAGGAGTTAAAAAAAGCCCGCCTAAATCACTAGGCGGGCTTTTTTTAACTCCTCACTTTTAACTCCTTTTACCGCTGCATCAGCCGTTCGATGTCGTCGGCTTCGAGCGGGATGTTGGCCATCAGGTTTTCGTTGCCGTCGGCGGTGAGCAGGTAGTCATTTTCGAGGCGGATGCCCAGGTTTTCGTCGGGAATGTAGATGCCCGGCTCGATGGTGTACACCATGCCCGGCTCGAAGGTGCGGTACTTGGCGCCCACGTCGTGCACGTCGAGGCCCAGGTAGTGGCTAGTGCCGTGCATGAAGTACTTTTTGTAGAGCGGCTGGTTGGGGTTTTGGGCGGCCACGTCCTCAGCTTTCAGCAGGCCGAGCTTGATGAGCTCCTGCTCCATTTTTTCGCCCACGCTCTTGTGGTAGGCTTCGATTTCGTTGCCGGGGCGCAGTTGGGTTTCGGCGTAGCGCATCACGGCCAGCACCGATTCGTACACTTCGCGCTGGCGGGGGCTGAACTTGCCGCTGACCGGGATGCTGCGGGTGAGGTCGGCGGCGTAATTGGCGTATTCGGCGCCGAAGTCCATCAGAATCACGTCGCCGGCCTGGCACTGCTCGTCGTTGGTGGTATAGTGCAGCACGGTGGCGTTTTTGCCGCTCCCGATGATGCTGCCGTAGGCGGGGCCCCGGCTGCGGTTGCGCAGGAACTCGTGCACGATTTCGGCCTCAATCTCGAATTCCCACACGCCCGGCTGCACGAAGCCCAGCACCCGGCGCAGCGCCTTTTCGGTGATGTTGCAGGCCGTGCGCATGGCCTCAATTTCCTGGGGCCCCTTGATGGCGCGCAGCCCGTGCAGCAGCGGCGCGGCCCGGCGGTAGGTGTGCAGCGGGTACTGCGCCTGGATGGCCTTGATGAAGCGGGCGTCGCGGGTTTCCACCTCCACCACGGCCCGGATGTGGTCGTTGGCGTTCAGGTACACCTGCTCGGCCTCGTTCATCAGCGCGGGCAGCACGGTTTTGAAGCTCTCCAGCCACATAATAGTGGGAATGCCCGAGTTTTGGCGGGCCTGCTCCTTGGTCAGCTTATGGCCTTCCCACACCAAAATCAGGTCAGATGTTTCCTTCAAAAACAAGATTTCGCGGTGGCTTTCGAGCCGCGCGTTGGGCGCAATCACGAGGATGCTTTCCTCCTGGTCAACGCCCGCCAGGTAGTACAAGTCGCTGCTCTGCCGGAAGCCCATTGAGCCGTCGGCGTTGGTGGGCATGATGTCGTTGGACTGGAAAATGGCCAACGAATTGGCCGGCAGCAGCTCGCGGAAGCGGCGGCGGTTCTCAACAAAAAGCTCGGGGGCCAGGGGGGCGTAGCGCATAGCGGGAGTGAGGTGGGTTAGGGGCCGCAAGTTAGCGGCGCGGCGGGTGCTGGGGCCCCAGCGGGCGGCTTAGGGCCCCCGGGCGTTTGCCAAACCAGTAGTAAGTTGCTAGTGCAAACGGCTCTTGCTTTCCCCCGCCGCCGTGCGCCGCCTCCCATGAAAAAATTTGCTTTGCCGCTGGTCCTGAACTCGTTGTTTGTGTTGTTCGGGCTGCGCGGTTTTCTGCACGCCCTGGCCATGCACCAACCGTGGCGCATTGCCGCGGCCACGGCGGGCCTCATTATTGCGCTGGGGCTGCTGGTGGCGCTGGGGCTGGCCATGCAAAAGCAAGCAGCGGCCGGCAAAGCGGTTTGAATATGGGAAGTCCGCAAAGCTGCCGTTTTTTAGCCCCAGCGGGATTGCCCGTCGGTGGTACCGGCTTGATTTAGAAAGACAAAGTCCCGTAGGGGCGACCCAACCAATTACAATGACGTTGGGTCGCCCCTACGGGGCTTTATTACTTACCCTCCCTAGATTTCTACCGCCGGGCCGCCCCGCTGGGGCTAAAAAACGGTCTTTTTTGCAAGCCTCAATCCTATCTGAGCAGGTTTCTTGAAGTTAGCAGGCAACAAAACAGGGCGCCTCCCCGGCCGGGGAGGCGCCCTGTTTTGCTTTAAAGCGGCAGTGGCTTACGCCTCCTGCTCTTGCAAGGCGGGCCAGTCGATGGGCACTTGGGCAATGTGCTGCACGTAGTTGTTGAACGTGTTGAGGGCCACGAAGCCGATGAGCTCTACCAAGGCGGCCTTGCTGTAGCCGGCGGCGAAGAAGCGCTCGAGGCTCTCGGCGGCGGGGCGGCCGTTGCTGGCCACCACGTCGAGGGTGAGGGCAGCCACGGCGTCGAGCTTGGCATCGCCGGTGCTGGCGGTGCGCGCGCCGCGGGTTTCGGCTTCGCTCAGGCCCTGGAGCTGGCCCACTTTGGTGTGGGCGGCCACGCAGTAGTCGCAGGCGTTGGCTTCGGAAGCGGCGAGGTAGATGGTTTCAATTTCGCGGCCGTCCAGCTCGCCCTTGGCCAGGGCCGCGCCGAAGCCGATGGAGCCGTTGAGGGCCGCCGGCGAGTGGGCGAAGGTGGCGTAGAGGTTGGGCACGAAGCCCAGTTTGCCGTGCAGGCCGTCGTAGGTGGGCTGGGCGGCGGCAGGGGCCTGGGCGCGGGGCAATACTTCGAGGTGGGGCATGAGAAAAATGTGCTGATGTGAGAAGTTGGAGATGTGCGAATGGTTGGATTTACCGTGTATTTCGTTCGCCTTTTTCTTCACTCACAAGCAGTTGCCCCGGTACTGGCCGCCGGCTGGCCCGGCGCGACGACGCGCACCGGCCAGCCTGGCGAGCCGGACGCATCAACTACCCACAAGTAAGAAAAAAGGGCCGCTAGACGGGTGAGCCGCTAGCCGCGGCGGCACTGGGGGCGCGGCCCACGGGCCCGCGCCAGAAGCCGGGGAAAGTTGAGCGGCCTCAACAACCCCGGCCGGGCATCATCGCGCCGCAACACCGCCGGGCCGAAGCCAAGGGAGCGCGCAGAAGGGTACCGGATGGGGGAAAGAGGGGGCGCATGGCAATTCGTTTTTATATGATCAGGAATTGGCACCGTGCCAGCGGGTAGCTGGGGGTTGCCGGCGGTTCGTCGAGCCTGTCTCTCCGCGCCTCTTTATAAAAACAATCCTTTCAGAAAGAACTGCTGTGCCAAATGTAAGGCCCTGGTTTTGACTTTTCCAAACCAAGGATTGGGCAAAGGGCGGCGGGGCCCGTAGTTTTGGGGCCCCTGCCCGCCCGCCATGCCCCAGCCCCCCGCGCCCATCCTCCTCATCCAAACGGCGTTTATCGGCGACGTGATCCTGGCCACTTCCCTGGTGGAGTACCTGGCCCAGCACGAGCCCGCCACGCCCGTGGATGTGCTGGTGCGGCGCGGCAACGAGGCCCTGCTGACGGGCCACCCCCACATCCGGCGGGTGCTTGTCTGGGACAAAAAACACAATAAGTACGCTAGCCTCTGGCAGTTGGCCCAGCAAGTGCGGGCCGGCGGCTACGGGCGCGTCGTCACGCTGCAGCGCTTCGCCAGCACGGGGTTCCTCACGGCGTTTTCGGGGGCCCCCGAGCGGGTGGGCTTTGCCGAGAATCCGTTCAGCCGATGGTTCACGCGGCGCGTTCCCCACGTCATCGGCAACGGCACCCACGAGGTGCAGCGCAACCTGGCCCTGGTGGCCCCCTCGCGCAGCACCAACCCGCGGCACCAGCGCCGGGGCCCCCGCCCGGCCAGCCTGCCGCGCCTGCCCCCGCGCCTCTACCCCACCCCGGCCGACGAGGCCGCCGCCGCGCCCTATGCCGCCCGGGGGCCCTACATCTGCCTGGCGCCCACATCGGTGTGGTTCACCAAGCAGTACCCCGAAAGCAAGTGGCTGGAGCTGCTGGCCGCCCTGCCGCCCGGCCTGCCGGTGTACTTGCTGGGGGGCCCGCCCGACGTGCCCGCCTGCGACCGCCTGGCCGTGAACAGCGGCCGCACCAACGTCGTCAGCCTGGCCGGGCAGCTGGGTTTGCTGGCCTCGGCCGCCCTCATGCGCGGGGCCCAGCTAAACTACGTGAACGACTCAGCCCCGCTGCACCTGTGCTCGGCGGTGGGGGCCCCGGTAGTGGCGGTGTTTTGCAGCACCGTGCCCGACTTCGGGTTTGGGCCCCTGGGGCCGGCCGCCGCGGTGGTCGAAACCGAGGAGCGGCTCGACTGCCGGCCCTGCGGCCTGCACGGGCACGGGGCCTGCCCGCTGGGGCATTTCCGCTGCGCCCACACCATCAAGGTAGAGCAGCTGCTGGCCCCGCTGGAGGTGCGTCCCGATTGATTGGCAGTTAGTTGGCCGGTGTGTTAATCGCGCAACTCTAAACGGCCCATTGCTTGCACGCTGTTGCCCGGGGCCCTAATTTTTGGCGGCAGCGGGCAATAGCACCGGCATGGCGAAGGACACGGCCACGGCTTGGCCGTTTTGCATGCCCGGCACAAAGCGCGGCAATTGCCGCACGGCGGCCAGCACGGCGGCGTCGCAGGCGGCATCCAGGCCGTTGGTAATTTTGGCGTCGGTCACCCGGCCATCGGCCCGCACTACAAAGCTGACGGACACCCGGCCCTGGCACTTTTCGCCGGCGCCCGGCGGCAGCACGGTGCGCGCTCGGATGGCCTCGTAAATGGCTAGGTTGCCGCCGCCACCGGGCAGCTGGGGCATTTGCTCCACGTAGATGTACACCTTGTTGGGGTCGGAGGGGGCCGGCCCGGGCGCGGGGGCCCCAGCGGCGGCCGGAACCGAGCGCGCGGCAGTGGGCAGCAGCGGCGCCGGCGGGATGGCCGGTGCCCCGGGGGGCGGAAACGAAACGCCCGCTTCGATACGCACCGCCACGGGCTGGCCGTCGCCGTTGCGGCCCGGCTCGTAGCGCGGCAGGCGCGCCAGGGCCCCCAGCATGGCGCGGTCGTGGGCGAGGTCGCAGGTGCCCACCGAGAGCACGTCGGTGATGCGGCCGGTTTTGTCAACGGTAAAGGCCAGCCGAGGCCCGATGCCTTCTTCCGGGGGCACGGCGGCGCCCGGGGGCAGCAGCGGGTGCCGGGTCAGGTCGGCGTACATGGCGGTGTGGAAGGGCTCGCCGGTGGGCAGGCGGGGCGGCACGGGCACCCACTTTTCCACGTCGGGCCAGTCGGGCGGCATCCGGTAGCCGCCGGTGTCCGGGTGGGATTCGCGCGGCTCGGTCAGGCCCACCGTCAGCGTGTAGCGCACCGGCACGGGCTGGCCCTCCTTGCGGCCGGGCGCGAAGCGCGGCAGCCCGCTGGCGGCCGCCACCACGGCCTTGCCAAAGGCCTCTTCCTGCTCGGTGAACGCGCGAGCGTCGCGCACCCGGCCGTCGGGGCCAATGGTGAAGGTTACTTCCGCCTTGTAAAACTTCAGCGGCACCACCGGCACCGCGGGCCGGTACGTGAGCTTGGCCCGAATGGCGGCCTCAACGGCCTGGGCCGAGCTGGCCCCGCCCGGCAGCTGGGGCATGGGGTTGGTGACGGGGTAAAGCAGCTCCAGCGGCGGGGCGGCGGGGCGTTTTTGGGCCGTGGCCGCCGCGGGGGCCAGCAAGGCCACCGCCACCGCAAGCCGGGGGCCCCAAGCAAGTTGTGTAATCATGCGCCAAAACTAAACCCGCCGGAAACCTCCGGCCGGCGGCGGTAGTTTTGTGGTCCTTATGATTGATTACGATATCCACGAGTACCCCAACGGCATCCGGCTGCTGCACAAGCAGGTGCTGCACACCAAAATTGCGCACTGCGGCTTTATGCTCGACGTGGGCTCGCGCGACGAGGGCCCCCACCAGCAGGGGCTGGCCCACTTCTGGGAGCACATGGCCTTCAAGGGCACCCACAAGCGCAAGTCGTTCCACATCCTCAACCGCCTCGAAACCGTGGGCGGCGAGCTGAACGCCTACACTACCAAGGAGAAAATCTGCTTCTACGCCACGCTGCTCAGCACGCACTTCGAGCGCGCCTTCGAGCTGCTCACGGACCTCACCTTCAACTCCACCTTCCCCGGCCGCGAGCTGGAGAAGGAGCGCGGCGTGATTCTGGAGGAGATGAGCATGTACCAGGACGCGCCGGAGGACGCCATCATCGACGACTTCGACACGGTGGTATTTGGCGAGCACCCGCTGGGCGTCAACATCTTGGGCACGCGCGAGAGCGTGAGCGGCTTCTCGTCCGACGATTTCCACGCCTTTTACAACGAGAACGTGCGCACCGACCGGCTGGTGTTCAGCTCGGTCAGCAACCTGTCGTTTAAGGACGTGAAGCGGCTGGCCGACAAGTTTCTGGCGCCGCTGCCGGCGCGGCTGGGGCCCCGGGCCCGCCGCGGCGTGGGGCCCTACGCCCGCAAAACGCAGCTCGAAAGCCGGCCCATTACGCAGGCTCACTGCCTGGTGGGGGGCACCGCCTACCCGCTGGCCGACGCCCGCCGCATCCCGTTTTTCATGCTCAACAACATCCTCGGGGGCCCCGGCATGAACTCGCGCCTCAACCTGGCCGTGCGCGAGAAGTACGGCTTGGTGTACACCATCGACAGCACTTACTCGCCCTATACCGATACGGGCATGTTCGGCATTTACTTCGGCACCGAGGGCCGGCAGGTGAAGCGCACCCTGGGCCTGGTGCAGAAGGAGTTGAAGCTGCTGCGCGACAAAACCCTGACCACCACGCAGCTGCACGTGGCCAAAAACCAGCTCATGGGCCAACTCGCCATGAGCGAGGAAAGCAACTCGGGCCTGATGCAGCTGCTCGGCAAGAGCACCCTCGACCTGGGCCGCGTGGAGCCGCTGAGCGAAATCTTCGGCCAGATCGAGCACGTGACGGCCGCCCAACTGCGCGACATGGCCAACGAGCTGCTCACCGAGGAGCACCTGAGCGTGCTGCAATACCTGCCGGAGGAGAAGTAGCGCGGCGCGATGGCAAAGCTCCCGTTCGTGTTTGGGCCCCTGGCCGGCGTGGCGCCCGGCCACGAGTTCCGCAACCGCTTGGAGCTATACGGCGCGGGCGTGCACACCCAAACGCAGGCTGGCATCAGCGCCCGGCAGGGCGAGGGCGCGGCCTCCATCGTGCTGTCGGGCGGCTACGAGGACGACGAGGATTTTGGCGACGTCATCATCTACACCGGCCGCGGGGGCCGCAGCGCCGAGAGCCGCCAGCAGGTGGCCGACCAAACCCTGACGGGCTCCAACCTGGAGCTGGCGCGCAACTATACCACCGGCCTGCCGCTGCGCGTGACGCGCAAAGTGGAAGCCCGCAACGGCAGCTTCTACCGCTACGACGGCCTCTACCGCGTGGCGGGGTATTGGGCAGAGCCGGGCAAATCGGGCCTCCGCGTGTGGCGCTTCCGGCTGGAACTGCTCCCCAACGATGGGGCCCCTAGCCCTGATGCAGCAGCGGCGGTTTCTGCCGTGGCCGAAGAAATGGCGGCCTACGGGTCCGCGCCGCGCCGGGCCAGCACGGTGCTGCGCATCGTGCGCGACACGGCCATCAGCCGCGCGGTAAAGGCACTGCACGACTACCACTGCCAAGTATGCGGGGTGCAGCTGCGGGGGGGCCTGCCATACGCCGAGGCCGCCCACATCCGGCCGCTGGGGGCCCCGCACCACGGCCCCGATGCGTTGGCCAACGTGTTGTGCTTGTGCGCCAACCACCACGTTTTATTTGATCTAGGTGCCTTTGGCATTGCTCCCGATTTTCAGCTACTGGGATTGCCCGGGCAGCTCATTATCAAAAAAAAGCATCTCATCGGTGCTGAATTTCTGGCTTACCACCGGGCCCATTTCTACGAACCGCAAGCCAACGCTGGGCAAAAATAAGACCAGGCAAACATGGCATTATCCACCTTCGGCCACGTGGGCACGGCGCGGGCCGGTGACCTATTTGCCTCGCGCCACGAACTGGCCGAACGGGGCCAGCACCGGCCGCTACGGGCGGGCGTGTGCGCCACGGCCCAGCACGGGGCCGAAAGCATCATCCTGGCCGACCAGTACGAGGACGACGAGATTCACGACGACTACTTCTGGTACGCCGGGCACGGCGGGCGCGACCCTAAAACCGGCCGCCAGGCCACCGACCAAATCCTCACGCACCGCAACCAAGGCCTGGTGCGCAGCCAGGAAACGGGCCGGCCGGTGCGCGTGTTCCGGCGCATTGCGGGGGCCCCGGCGGCCCAGCAGTTTCGCTACGAAGGGCTGTTTGGAGTGGTGGCGCACACGTACGTAGTGGGCAAATCAGGATATAAGGTGTGGCGGTTTCGGCTGGAGCCTTGGCGGGCGTAGCACGACCTTTGCGGCGGGCGCCCTCGCCCCACCGTTTCCCACGCCCGTGCAATCCGAAGAGTCCACCGAGCGGTACGCCGCCGCCCACACGGCCCCCGAGCCGCCGCTGCTGGCCCAGCTCACCCGCGAAACCCACTTGCAAATGCTGCTGCCGCGCATGAGCAGCGGCCACGTGCAAGGGCGCTTTCTGAGCCTGCTGAGCCAGCTGATGGGGCCCCGGCGGGTGCTCGAAATCGGCACCTTTTGCGGGTACGCCACGCTGTGCCTGGCCGAGGGGCTGGCCCCGGCCGGGCACTTGCACACCATCGAAATCAACCCCGAGCGGGAGGCACGCATCCGGCGCTACGTGGCGGCGGCGGGCCTCACCGAGCGCGTGACGCTGCACATCGGCGACGCGCACGACGTTTTGCCCGAGTTGGCCGACGAAGTGTGGGACTTGGTCTTTATTGACGCCGACAAGCGCGCCAACGCCGCTTACTTTGAGGCCGTTATCGGCCAGGTGCGGCCGGGTGGATTGCTGATCGTCGACAATGTGCTGTGGAGCGGCAAAGTGCTGCCGGGCCACGCCCTGAAGCCCGGCGACAAGGATACGCCCGCCGTGCAAGCCTTCAACGACCAAGTGGCCCGCGACCCGCGCGTGGAGCCCGTGTTCTTGCCCCTGCGCGACGGCTTGCTGCTGCTGCGCCGGAAGTAGGGCCCCGCGGCGTCCGGGGCCCTATCTTGCCTTTCTTCCCTTTCGCCGCCCGTTCCTACCGCTTGATGAAACGCTACTTACTGCCGCTGTGCCTGGGCTCTGCCTTCGCCGCACACGCCCAAACCACCGCCGTGCCTGTGAGCGGGCGCGTGGCCGACGGCAAGGACCAAAGCCCGCTCATCGGGGCCAACGTGCTGCTGATTCACCTGCCCGACTCGGCGCGCAGCGGCGTGGCGGCCGACGCCCAGGGCGGGTTTCAGTTCGACAACGTGGCCCCCGGGCGCTACCTGCTCGACGCCTCTTTTGTGGGCTACCAGCGCCTGCGCCAAGCAGTTACCGTAGGGGCCGAGCCCGTGCGCCTGGGCACGCTGGCCCTGGCCGTGGGCGGCGTGCAACTGAAGGGCGTGGTGGTGACGGCCGCCGCCCAGCTGGCTTCGCAGAAGGGCGACACAACGCAGTTTAACGCCCGGGCCTTCAAAACCAACCCCGACGCCACGGCCGGCGACCTGCTCCAGAAGATGCCCGGCGTGACGGTGGGCACCGACG
Organism: Hymenobacter nivis; assembly: GCF_006439025.1. Taxonomy (GTDB): domain Bacteria; phylum Bacteroidota; class Bacteroidia; order Cytophagales; family Hymenobacteraceae; genus Hymenobacter; species Hymenobacter nivis_A. Next base: position 381,796 of record NZ_RCYZ01000002.1, on the reverse strand, counting down.
GCAAGGTGCAGGCCCAGGGCGAAACCGTGCAGCAGGTGCTGGTGGACGGCAAGCCGTTTTTCGGCACCGACCCCGACGCGGTGCTCAAGAACCTGCCCGCCGACGCCATCGACAAGATTGAGGTGTTTGACCAGCGCAGCGAGCAAAGCCGGTTTTCGGGCTTCGACGACGGCAACACCACCAAAACCATCAACGTCATCACCAAGGCCGAGTACCGCAACGGCAGCTTCGGGCGCGTGGTGGGCGGCGTGGGGCCCGCCGGCCAGCGCGACGCGGCCAGCAACGACGCGGCCCGCTACCGCCTCAGCGGCAACCTCAACAACTTCCACGGCGAGCGGCGCATTTCGGTGCTGGCGCAGAGCAACAACGTGAACGAGCAGAACTTCGGCACCGACGACCTGCTGGGCGTGGCGGGCGGCGGGGGCCAGGGCGGGCGCGGCGGCGGGGGCGGCGGCTCAGCCGGCAACTTCCTGGTGAACCAGAGCGGCGGCATCACCAAAACCAACGCACTGGGCCTGAACTACTCCAACAGCTGGAACAAGAAAACCCAGCTCACGGGCAGCTACTTCTACAACCGGGCCGACAACCGGGTGCTGAGCAACACGCAGCGCTTCTACGTGACGGCGGCGGGCAGCACCTACAACCAGGACGCCAACTCGGGCAGCCTCAACACCAACCACCGCTTCAACCTGCGCCTAGAGCACCAGATTGACTCGACCAACTCGCTGCTGTTCACCCCGCGCCTCAGCTTCCAGCGCAACAACGGCACCAGCAGCTTGCAGGGCCTCACGGCCCGCAACGGCGTGGTGCAGAGCCAGATCAACTCCGACTACGCCGCCCTCTACAATGGTGTGAACACCGGCGGCAACCTGCTGCTGCGCCACCGCTACCGCCGCGTGGGCCGCACCGTTTCGCTGAACCTGAACGGCGGCTACAACAACAAGGACGGCAACTCGGACCTGCTCACCACCAACACCGGCTCGCCCGCCGCCAACCTCAATCAGCACAGCGACCTGGCCCAGCACGGCGGCAACGTAGGCGCCAACCTGGCATACACCGAGCCGCTGAGCAAAACCGACCAGCTCCAGGCGAACTACAACATCAACTACGCGCCCAACAACTCCGATAAGCGCACGCTGGACTACGCCGACGCCGGCCGCCAAAACCCGCGCCTCGACACGGCCCTGAGCAACGTATTCCAGAACTACTACCTCACCCAGGCCGGGGGCCTCAGCTACCGGCACGTCACGCCCAAGTACCAGGCCAGCCTGGGCGTGGCCGGGCAGTACTCCGAGTTGATGAGCACCTCGCAGTTTCCGCGCGAGGGCACGGGGCGCTACACCTTCGTGAACCTGCTGCCCCAGGCCATGCTGAACTACCGGTTTTCGCGCCAGAAAAACTTGCGCATCTTCTACCGCACCAATACCAACCCGCCCAGCATCAGCCAGCTGCAGGCCGTGGTAAACAACTCCAACCCGCTCCAGCTCACCATCGGCAACCCCAACCTGCGGCAGGAGTACGGGCACTCGGCGGTGCTGCGCTACTCGGCTTCTAACCTGAAGGCGTCGAGCAACTTCTTCGCTTTGCTCTCGGGCTCGTTCACCCAAAACCCGATTGCCAACCGCAGCATCGTGGCCATCCGCGACACGGCCGTGGCCCCCGAGGGCGCGGGCCTCGTGAACTTGCCCGCCGGGGCCCAGCTCACGCAGCCCACCAACCTGAGCCAGCAGTACAACCTGCGCACCCAGGCCAGCTACGGCCGCCCCCTCAAGGCCATTAAAACCAACCTGAACGTAAACCTGAGCGCCAGCTACGCGCAGAACCCCGGCATCGTGAACGGGGGCCTCAACTACGCCCGCACGCCGGCCCTGGGCGCGGGCCTCGTGCTCAGCTCCAACATCAGCCCGCAGCTCGACTTTACGCTCTCGACCAACGCCACCCAGAGCTACGTGCGCAACACGCTGCAAACCCGCCTCAACACCAACTACTATTCGCAGGTGACGCGCCTGCGCCTGGGCTGGATTGTGGGCCCCGGCATCAACATCCAAACCGACGTGGCCCACCAGGCATACGCCGGCCTCTCGGCGGGCTACAACCAGCAGTACATCCTCTGGAACGCCAGCGTGGGCAAGAAGGTATTCCCGGGCCAGCGGGGCGAAATTAAAATCTACGCCTTCGACCTCTTGGGCCAGAACCGCAGCATCCAGCGCAACGTGACGGAGGCGTACTACGAGGACGTGCGCACCACCATTTTGCAGCGCTACTTCATGCTCATGTTCACCTACAACATCCGCAGCGGCAACGTGCAAACGCCCCAGGGCCCCGGCGAGGACCGCCCCGGGCGCGGCGAGGGCGGCGGCCGGGGCGAGGGCGGCGGGCGGCGCGGCGGCTTCGGCCCGCCCCCCGGCGGTGGGGGCCCGCCCCCCGGCGGGGCGTAGCCACCGCATTAGTAGCACAAAGGCCGTTCTTTGTACTTTGCTAGCCTGCTACTTCCCTTGCGTTTTCCCTTGAATACCCGCTTTTTGTTGTTGGCGCTGCTGGCACTGGCCGGGGCCCCGGCGGCGGCCCAGCGCCCGGCCGCCGGGGCCCACCCCAGCGTGCCGGCCGAGCTGGATGCCCTGGGCCTGCACCTGGTGCTCACGGAGGAGGCCCGGCGCCTGGTACAGGCCCGGGCCGATGCGCTGGTCCGGCACCAGCCTTCGTTTCAGGCCCGGGTGGACTTGGCCGATGCGGCCTTTCCACTCATCGACCAAACCTTGCAGCAGGCGGGCGTGCCGCGCGATTTCCGGTACCTGGCCTTGCAGGAAAGCGCCCTGCTGCCCGACGCCGAGAGCGCGCACGGCGCGGTGGGCTACTGGCAGTTCAAGCGCGAAACCGCCACCGGCCTGGGCCTGCGCGTGGACGGGGCCGTGGATGAGCGCAAGCACCTGGCCGCCAGCACCCGCGGGGCCGCCCGCTACCTGCTGCAGAGCAACGCCGCGCTCCGCAACTGGCTCGATGCGCTGCTGAGCTACTACACCGGCCTGGGCGGCGTGCGGCCCTACACCCTGCCCACCGACGCCGGGGCCACCGAAATGGCCATCACCGCCGATACGTCGCCCTACGTGCTCATGTTCTTGGCCCAGAAGCTGGCCTACGAGCCTGCCTGCGGCCTGAACCCAAACCCGGCGCGACTGCGCGAGTTGCCGGCCGTGCCGGGCCAGGGCCTGGCCCAACAGGCGCAGGCCCTGGGCGTACCGCCCGAGGCTTTGGCCACCCAAAACCGCTGGCTACTAGCAGCTACCGTGCCCACCGACGGCCGCGCCTACACCCTGGTGGTGCCCGTGGCCACCGCGGCCCAGGCCGCCGCCGTGCTGGCCCGCCAGGGCCAGGGCGCCAGCCCCGACCTGCCCGCCCGCCCCGTGGCCGACGCCCGCCACCCCGCCGAGGTGCGCGTGAACGACCTGCGCGCCCTCATCGCCCTGCCCGGCGAAACCACCGCCGACCTGGCCCGGCGCGGCGGCCAGCACCTGCCCCGTTTCTTGCGCGACAACGACTTGCGCCCGTTTGACGCCGCCGTGCCCGGCCGCCCCTACTACCTCGAAGGCAAGCGCGACGACGCGGAGGTGGAGTATTACGTGGTGCAGCCCAACGAAACGGTGGCCGACGTGGCCCAGAAATTCGGGGTGCGCCGGCACGCGCTGCTCAACAAAAACCGCCTAGCCCCCTCGGAGGCGTTGCGCCCCGGACGGGTGCTGTGGCTCCAGCACACGCGCCCCCGCCACGTGGCCATCGAGTACCGCACCCCGCCCGAAACCAGGGCCCCCGGCCCCGTGCTGGTAGCCGCCGCCCCGCGCCCGGCCGCGCCCGCCGCCACCCCGCCCAGCGACGGCACCGATGCCACCGCCGACGACGCAGACGATGCGCGGGCGGGCTGGCCGGTGCCGCTGCCCACGCGCCCGCGGCGGTCGGGGCCCCTGCCCACGGCCGCCCCCGCCCCGGTGCCGGCCGTGGTACCAGCCGTGGTGCCGACCGTAGTGTACCGGCCCGCCCCAGCAAAACCCACCCCCGTGCCAGAAGTGGTAGAGGAGGAGGAACCCGCCCCGCCGCCCGCCCCGCCCGTGCCCGTGCGCCGGCCCACGCCATCCGCAGCCGAGGCCGCCCCGGTGGCGCGCCCCACGCGGCCCGCGCCTGCCCCCGCCCCTGCTCCGGCGCGCCCGGTGGCGGCGAAGCCCGTGGCCGCGCCTCCAGTAGCTACGGCCCCTGCGGCTACGGCTGCGCCCGCCGTGCCCAGCCGCTACCAAGTGCAGCCCCACGAGGGCGTGTACGCCATTGCCCGCCGCTACAACCTGCGCCCCGCCGACCTGCTGGCCTGGAACCAGCTGCCACCCAACGCCGGCCTCACCGTGGGCCAGGTGCTGCGCCTGACGCCGCCGCCCGCCGCCGGGGCCCCCAGCACCACGGGCATCATTTACCAGCCGCGGGCCACGGCCGCGCCGGCCGCGGCGCCAGCAGCGGGGGCCCCAGCGCCACCCGCCGCCACGGCCGCGCCCGCAGTGTGGCACGCGGTGCTGGCCGGCGAAACCCTCTACAGCTTATCGAAGCGCTACGCGGTGAGCGTGAGCGATTTGCAGGCCTGGAACCACAAGCCCGACCCCAGCGTGCGCCTGGGCGAAGTGCTGCGCATGAACGCTCCGCCGGCCCGCTAATCATTTCGCTTTCCTGGCCCGGCGGCCGTACGCACATTTTCCCAATTGTTGGGTTTGGCGGTGCCAGTGGGGCACACGTTGCGCGTGCCTTGGCGGCAGCCTAACTACCACAAGAGCCGCTTGGCCGCACAGTGTTGGCAGCGGGCGCCTTTTACCGGCAGCGTGGCCGGCACTAACGAGCGCATCCGCGTGGCTGGCTACGCGCGGGCAACCCGGTTTTACGCGGCGCTGAATAAAACCTACTGCCCCGGTAACGCAGTGGGGCCCCCACCGCGCAGCGCGGTGGGGGCCCCACACAAAGCTTATTTACTGCCGCCTTACGCTGCCACCAGCACCGGCCGGGCAATGCGCCGGGTGCGGCTGCGCAGCAGGGCCACCACGTCGGCGTCGGAGCCGTAGCGGCCGCCCAGGTTCACGAAGTTCTTGGCCAGCAAGTCGTAGCGCTTCAGCATGAGGAAGGCGAAGATGTGCAGGTAATGGATGCCGTCGAACACCACGGCGTCGTTGGCGGCGTACTCGCCCACGTGCTGGCGGAAGTTGGCGGGATGCTCGGTCCAGTGCAGGGCCGGGCGCAGGTGGTGGCTGATGTGGTAGCCGTCGTTCCAGCACTTGTGGTTGTAGGCCGTGTTGATGCAGGTGGCGCTGTTGGTGTAGCAATTTTCGGGCGCGTTGCCGTCGATGAAGGCGTGCTGGCTCCAGTTGCCCAGCATCATCACGATGCGCGTGACCAGCAGGGGCCCCAGGAACACCACCAGCGTGGCCGGCAGGTTGACGAACGCCAGGCCCACCACCACGGCCGCATAGGCCAGCTCGCCGCGCACGGCCCGGAAGCGGAGCGTGAACTTGCGGGTGCGGCCCAGGTAGCCCAGCAGGCGCACTACGCCCAGCACCAGGAAATCGCCCAAATAGTGCAAAAAGCCCCAAGCCGAGTCGCGCTGGTAAAACATGGTCGAGCTTTCGTCGTCGGGCAGGTTGTTCTCCGGGTGGTGCATGCCCATGTGGTGGGTAAAGTACGTTTCCGGGGTTTGGCCAAACAGGGGCCCCACCACCCAGGGCGTAAACTTATTGAGCCACTTGTGCGCCTTTTTGAACAGGGGCCGGTGCGTGGTGCAGTGCATCATCAGCCCCAGGGGCCCCTTGAAATAGAACGTGCCCAGGAAAAAATATAGCCCGGCCGCCGCCCACCACGCCGCGCCCGTGAGGGCGGGCACGAACAGCAGCGCCGCCAGCGGCAACATGGTGAGCGAAATTTGCAGCAGCAGGTACACAAACGGCAGGTCGCGCTCGTCCTGCACGTAGCGCGCGGCAAATTGGTGGAACCACGACGGGGCCGCAACGGGGGAATAGCCCGGGTCGGTAGAGGCAGCGAGGTCTTTCATGAGGATGAAATGAGCCGTTTTTCGCTGCCCGGCGCGCCAATACGGCTTGTGGGTAGGAACCCACAGGCGGTTAGACCCAAAGGAGGCAATGAGGGAAGGAGCGCCGAACCACTAGTGAACAGCGGCGCCGTGTAATTATTAGCTTACGCAATTGCCTTAAACTCGGCCGTGTAAAACTAGTGCAAACGGCGGGCCCGGGCGGGGCCCCGCAACTTTCAAAGAATCAATCGGCTGGCAAACGCGCCCGCCGCGGGGGGCCCGGGCCGGCGCCGGGCCGGCGAACTAACCCCGGGGCCCCGGCCTTATCTTTACTATAGTACCCTTTTGCCCCGCCCGCCGCCATGCCCGTTTTCTCGCACCTCCACAGCCACACCCAATACTCGCTGCTCGACGGCCAAGCCAGCATTGGGGCCCTCATGAAAAAGGCCCAGGCCGACGGCATGCCCGCCGTGGCCCTCACCGACCACGGCAACATGTTCGGGGCCTTCAACTTCGTGGCCGAGGCCAACAAATACAACGTGAAGCCCATCGTGGGCTGCGAATTTTACTTGGTGGAGGACCGCCACAAAAAAGCCTTCAGCCGCGAGAAAGGCGAGCGCGACGTGCGCCACCACCAGCTGCTGCTGGCCAAGGACCAGGCCGGCTACCACAACCTGAGCAAGCTCTGCTCCCTGAGCTTCATCGAGGGCTCGTACTCGAAGTTCCCGCGCATCGACAAGGAGCTGCTCGAGCAGTACCACGAGGGGCTGATTGCCACCAGCTGCTGCATCGGGGCCGAGATTCCGCAAACTATCCTGTTCCGCTCCGAAACCGAGGCCGAAGAAAAGCTGAAGTGGTGGCTGAACCTGTTCGGCGACGACTACTACATCGAAATCCAGCGGCACGGGCTGATGAACTTCGACGGCACCGGCAAAAGCCAGGAAGACGTGAACCAAGTGCTGCTGCGCCTGGCCCACAAGCACGGCGTCAAGGTCATCTGCACCAACGACTCGCACTACGTGGACCAAACCGACTTCGCGGCCCACGACCTGCTGCTGTGCGTGAACACCGGCGAGGAACACAGCATCCCGGTCGGCGACATCCGCACCAACTACTACACCCTGCTCACCACCGACGGCACGGTGCGCTACGACCTGCTCGACAACCTGCGCCAAAACCACGGCCGCGACGAGCGGGCCCAGAAGCAGCTGCGCCGCATCGACGAAGAACTGCAGAAGCCCAAGCCGCACACCCGCTTCGGCTTCGCCAACGACCAGTTCTACTTCAAGAAGCAGGCGGAAATGAACGAGCTCTTCGAGGACGTGCCGGAGAGCGTGGACAACACGAACGAGATTGTGGACAAAATCACGCCGCCCAAGCTAGCGCGCGACATCTTGCTCCCCAACTTCCCCCTGCCCGCCCAGTTCGCCAACGCCGACGAGTTCCTGCGCGACCTCACCTTCAAAGGCGCTTTCGAGGGCCCCAAGCCGCGCTACTCCGAGCGCACGCCCGAAATCGAGGAGCGCCTGAACTACGAGCTGCGCATCATCCAGACGATGGGCTTTGCGGGCTACTTCCTTATCACCCAAGACTTTATCAACCACGGCCGCTCGGTGGGCGTGGCGGTGGGCCCCGGGCGGGGCTCGGCGGCGGGCTCGGCGGTGGCCTACTGCGTGGGCATCACCAACATCGACCCGATTAAATACTCGCTGCTGTTCGAGCGCTTCCTGAACCCGGAGCGCGTGTCGATGCCCGACATCGACATCGACTTTGACGACGTGAACCGCCAGAAAGTCATCGACTACGTGGTGGGCAAATATGGCAAAACCCAGGTAGCCCAAATCATCACCTTTGGCACGATGGCGGCCAAAAGCTCCATCAAAGACGTGGCCCGGGCCATGGAGCTGCCCCTGCCCCAGACCAACGACCTCACCAAAATGGTGCCCGAGCAGGTGGGCACTACCCTGGCCAAGGCCTTCGCCGAAAACCAGGAGCTGGACATGCTGCGGCGCGACGAGCACCCCGACAACTTAAAGGGCCAGATCCTGCGCTTGGCCGTGCAGCTCGAGGGCTCGGTGCGCAACACGGGCATCCACGCGGCGGGCGTCATCATTGCCCCCGACGACATCACGAAGTACATCCCGGTCTCCACCTCGAAGGATTCGGATCTGCTCGTGACGCAGTTCGACGGCAAGGTGATTGAGAGCGCCGGCATGCTGAAGATGGACTTTCTGGGCCTCAAAACCCTGACCATCATTGTGGACGCCATGCGCCTGATCGAGCGCAACCACGGCGTGAAAATTGACATTGACGACATTCCGCTCGACGACCCCAAAACCTACGCCCTGTACCAGCGCGGCGACACGATTGGCACGTTCCAGTTCGAGTCCGAGGGCATGCGCCAGTACCTCAAGGACCTGAAGCCCACCAACATCGAGGACCTGATTGCCATGAACGCCCTGTACCGCCCGGGCCCCATGCAGTTCATCCCGAACTTCATCAACCGCAAGCACGGCCGCGAGGAAGTGGTGTACCCGCACGAGCTGCTCAAGCCCATCCTCGAGTACAGCCAGGGCATCATGGTGTACCAGGAGCAGATCATGCAAACGGCGCAGATTCTGGCCGGCTACTCGCTGGGCGGGGCCGACTTGCTGCGCCGCGCCATGGGCAAAAAGGACATGAAAAAGATGGCCCTGGAGCGCGAGAAGTTCACCAAGGGGGCCCTGGAGCTGCACAGCATTCCGGCGAAGAAGGCCAACGAGGTGTTCGACGTGATGGAGAAGTTTGCCGAGTACGGCTTCAACCGCTCGCACTCGGCCGCCTACTCGGTGGTGGCTTACCAGACGGGCTACCTGAAGGCCAACTACCCCGCTGAGTACATGGCCGCCGTGCTCACCAACAACATGGGCGACATCAAGAAGGTGACCTTCTTCATCGAGGAAGCCCGCAAGCAGGGCGTAGACGTGCTGGGCCCCGACGTGAACGAAAGCCTGCTGAAGTTCAACGTGAACCAGGAGGGCAAAATCCGCTTCGGCATGGCCGCCGTGAAGGGCGCCGGCGAGCTAGCCGTGGAGTGCATGGTGGAGGAACGCGAAAAGACGGGGCCCTACTCCGACATTTTCGACTTTGCCAAGCGCGTGAACCTGCGCACCGTGAACAAGAAAACCTTCGAGAGCCTGGCCCAGGCCGGCGCCTTCGACGACTTTGGCAAGCACCGCCGCCTGTACCTGGAGGCCCCCGCCGGCGACCAGCCCCTCATCGAGAAGGCCATGAAGCTGGGCCAGCAGCACGCCGCCGCCAAGGAGAGCAGCCAGCACAGCCTATTCGGGGCCTCGGCCTTCGGGGCGGTGGCCGCGCCGCTGCCCAAGATGCACGAGATGGAGCCCTGGACCAAAACCGAGCAGCTCCGCCGCGAGAAAGACGTGGTGGGCTTCTACCTCTCGGGCCACCCTCTGGACAGCTACAAGCTGGAGCTGGACGCCTATTGCACCTGCGGCCTGGAAAAGGTGGAGGGCCACAAGAACAAGGAAATTAACGTGGCTGGCCTCATCACCAACGTGGCCTTCAAGACCACTAAAATGGGCCAGTCGTTCGCCACCTTCACCCTGGAGGACTACGAGACGAGCATCAGCCCGGCCCTGTTCCGCGACGACTACACGCGCTTCGCTCCGCTCATCAACCCGCGCAACTACGCCAACGAGCAGGTGCCGCCCATGTTCGTGCGCCTCAAGCAGGAGCTGCGCCGCGGCACCCAGGACCAGTGGGACTTGCGCATTCTCAACATGCAGCCGCTGAGCGAGGTGGCCGATAAGCTGAGCAAGGGCGTGCGCGTGCGCCTCGATTTGCGCACCGTGACGGGCCCCATGCTCGACCGGCTGGAGGAGGCCATCCAGGCCGCGCCGGGCCGCAAGCGCCTCGAAATCCAGTTTGCCGAGCCCCACGAGCACTTGGCGGTGGACATGTTCTCGCGCAAGTTTCAGATTGAGCCTAAGGCCTTTATTGAAAAAATGCAGGAGATGGAGATGGACGCCTGCCAGCTCATTTGAGGGCCCCGAACCTAATGCCCACGCGCCGGGTTTGGTAGATAATAAGGAGCCACGCAGCAACCATGAACTTTCCATGGAGCCCGTTGTTAAGCCCCCAATCTGCTACCTTGCGACCCCGTTGGCCGTACACGCCAGAGTCTATATAACCCGTAACCCTTACTGAAATGGGACACAAAGCAATTGAGATTACCGATGCCAACTTCGAGTCCATCATCAACTCCGACAAGCCGGTGCTGGTCGATTTCTGGGCCGAATGGTGCGGCCCCTGCCGCATGGTGGGCCCGGTAGTGGAAGAGCTGGCCGGCGAATACGAAGGCAAAGCCATCGTGGGCAAAGTTGACGTAGACGCCAACCCCCAAACCTCGGCCAAGTTCGGCATCCGCAGCATCCCTACGCTGCTGGTGTTTAAGAATGGTCAGATCGTTGACAAGCAAGTAGGCGCCGTGCCCAAGCACGTGCTCGCCCAAAAACTCGAAGCCCAAGTAACGGCCTAAGCGCCCGCACTTCCGTTTATAAATGCAAAAAGCCTGGACCCTATGGTCCGGGCTTTTTTGTGTGGTTTCGGCACGGCGCTTGCCAAGGGAGCACTGCGGCCGCCGGGGCCCTAGCCAAGAGATAAGCGCCGCGGTGCTACATTTCCGATGGCATCGGGGCAATTCCCGGGCCGTGTCAAAATCTTCACCTCCTACTCACCTTTTCCCATTCCCCTTATGAAACGCCTCCTCGGTTTCCTCCTCTCGCTCAGCCTGCTGGGCAGCGCCGCCCACGCCCAAGCCACGGCCCCCGCCACCGGCACGATGAGCTCGTCGAAAATGACGACCACCAAAATGTCGCAGACCCCGGCCACCACCACGCACACCACCACGTCGAAAACCGGCATGATGGGCACAACGGCCCCGGTGGGCTCGAAGAACATGGCCACCAAAACGGCCACCATGTCGTCGACCTCGACGGCCACCAGCAGCAAAATGAAGGCCGACGGCACGCCCGACATGCGCTACAAGGAGAATAAAATGGCCAAAACTACCACCACGACCACCGGCAAAATGAAGTCCGACGGTACGCCCGACATGCGCTACAAAGCCAACAGAACGACGACCACCACTACCAAAAAGACGATGTAATACCGGGCAAACTGCCCCAGTTTTCAAAGCCCTTCCCCGCCCGGGAAGGGCTTTTTTTGGCGCAATACCAGCCGGTGCGGGGGCCCCGCCGGCAACGGCTTGGGCGGCCCAACCCGGCGGCCAGGGGCGGGCAAATGTGCGGCGCAATTAGGGCCCCCACGGCCAATCTCAAACGTGCGAAAGAATAAAAAATTAAAAATTTGCTGGCTATATATTATTCTTAATCAGCATTATAAAAACTAACAATCGTTTGTTGTGACGTTTTCATTACATTTTTAATGCGGAAAACTATTTAATCTTATTCTACCTTTGCACCCGCCAACAGCCGAAAACTCCGGCTGATAACTTGTAGTGTGGTGGAACTGGCAGACACACCCTCCTCTCTCGAGGGTGAAGGTTCGGGATAAATCGGCCCCCCGGCCGGCTAACCACTTCGTGGAGGTTCAAGTCCTTCCGCTACAGCCAAAAATCGAAAAGAGGCGACTTTGATATAAAGTCGCCTCTTTTCGATTTTAGTGCTTTTGCACTTTGCGGCTATCGGGCCGCTACGGCCCCGTGCCGGGCCTGGTAGCTGCGCCGCCCTTCCTTCAGGAATTGCGCAAACTGCGCCACGTTGGGCTCGTAGGCGATGGGCGTCACGAGCGGTTTGCCCGTGGGGTCGTCGGGGTTGAGCAGCACGTAGTAGGGCTGGGCGTTGAAACCGTAACGGGTCACCTGGAGGTCAGCGTTTTGCTTGCCCAGGCTGGTTTTCTGCTGGTGGTCGCGGGCCGAGGTGTACCACTCGTTCTGGGGCAGCTCGGTTTTGTCGTCCACGTACAGGGCCACCACCACGTAGTCGTTTTGCAGCTGGCTGAGCACCGCGGGGTCGCTCCACACGGTGGCTTCCATCTTGCGGCAGTTCACGCAGGCGTGGCCGGTGAAGTCGATGAAAATGGGCTTGTGCGCCAGCTTGGCCGCCCGAATGCCCTGCTGCAAGTCGAAGTAGCCCTGCAAGCCGTGGGGCAGCTCCAGGAAGTCGCCGAAGCGCGGGGTTTCGGCCAGCGCGCCGGCGGCCTGCACTGGCGTGGCGGGCCCCCCGGCGGCCAGCGAGAAATCGTGGCGGCTCTGGGGCGGCAGGTAGCCGGCCAGCAGCGGCAGCGGGGCCCCAAATAGGCCCGGCACCAAATACGTCATGAAGCTGAAGGCCAGCACCGCCAGCAGCAGCCGGCCCACGCTCAGGTGCTCCAGCGGCGAGTCGTGCGAGAGGCGGAATTTGCCCAGCAAGTACAGCCCGAGCAAGGCCGAAAGCACAATCCAGAGCACCACGTACACGTCGCGGGTGAGGATGCCCCAGTGGTAGGCCAGGTCCACCATGCTCAGGAATTTCAGGGCCAGCATCAGCTCCACGAAGCCCAGCACCACCTTCACCGTGTTCAGCCAGCCGCCCGAACGGGGCAGGCTTTTCAGCCACGACGGGAAGATGGCGAATAGCGTGAAGGGCAGCGCAAAGGCCAGCGAGAAGCCCAACATGCCCACCACCGGCGCCAGCGTCTGGCCGCGGGCGGCCAAGCCCAGCACCGTGGCCACAATGGGCCCCGTGCAGCTGAACGACACGAGCACCAGCGTGAAGGCCATGAAGAATACCCCCAGCCAACCGCCCTTGTCGGCCTGCGCGTCGGCCTTGTTCACGAGGCCGCTGGGCAGCGTGATTTCAAACAAGCCCAGAAACGAGAGGCCGAACACCACGAACACGACAAAAAACAGCAGGTTCGGTAGCCAGTGCGTGGCCATGAAGTTGGGACCGTCTTCGCCCAGCAGGCGGGCCACCACCACGCCAATCAGCGTATATATCACGATGATGCTCAGGCCGTACACCACGGCTTTGAGGATGCCTTCGCGCCGCGTGCCACCGCTGCCGGTGAAGAACGAAACCGTCATGGGCACCATCGGGAACACGCAGGGCGTGAGCAGCGCCGCCAGCCCCGAAATGAAGGCCAGCAAGCCGAAGCTCCACAGCCCGCCCGCGTCGGCCACCGGGGCGCCGGCCACGGCCACTGCTACAGTAGGGGCCCCAGCGGTGGCCGTGGTGGTGGTCGTTTCAGGGGCCCCGGCGGTGGCCGTGGCAGCGGTCGTTTCAGGGGCCACTGGGGCCCCCAGCGGGGCGGCGGGGGCCGTGGCGGCGGCAGCAGGGGCAGTAGCTACCGTTGCGGCGGCGGCAGGTGTGGCCGGTGCTGCAGTGGCAGCGGCCGGGGCACCTGGCTTGGCGGCGGGGGCGGCGCTAGCGGCGACCGGGCCGCTCACTTGCAGGGGCCCAAAGGCCAGGGTTTCGTTGCCGGGCACGCAGCGGCCGTCCACGTCGGTGCAGCTCTGGTAGTCGGCTTCGGCCTTAATGGTGAGGGGCCCCGGCTGGAGCACTTTGATACGCTGGCGAATCTGGCCGGTTTTTTCCCAAAAAGCCACCTCGCCCTTGAATACCTCATCCTGCTGGTGGTGCGACTTCACCGACTGCGGCTTGCCCACCAGGGCGTAGCCCGCGCTGGGCGCAAACTTGAGTGTAAACACCACGGGCCCCACGTCCTCGCTGAAATCGGTGGCGTAGAGGTGCCACTTCTCGTCGATGCGGGCGTTCACCAGCAGCTCCACCTCTTGGCCCACCTTGGCGGCGGGCTGGCTAAGGGCCGTGCTGAGGTGCGTGGGCACCAGAATCTGGGCCGCGGCGGGCAGAGCCGGCAACAAGCACAACAGTAAAAATTTTAAAACCCGGCGAATATTCATACAAAATTTATCAGCATTAGCCCGTAAAAATAGGCTTCCTAAGCACAATCGGCTGGCTGAAAAGTTCAAACCGCCAACCCCCCGCGCCAAAGTCCGTACTTTTGGGATACAATGGCCCCCAGACCGTCCGCGTCGCGGGGGCCGCCGACATGGGTTTAAAAATTCTGATCACCCTGCTACTCATCATAGCCAACGGGTTTTTTGTGGCCGCTGAGTTCTCACTCATCCGGGTCCGTCTTTCGCAGCTCGAGCTCAAAGCCAAGGAAGGCAGCCGCCTAGCCAAGCAGGCGATGAGCGTACTGCACAACCTCTACAGCTACCTATCGGCCACGCAGCTGGGGGTTACCATCGCATCCCTGATCCTGGGGGCCGTGGGCGAGGAAGTGGCTACCGAGATCATTCTGAACACGATGGGCCGGTTCAGCATCGCCATTTCGCCGGCCGCGGCCCACAGCACGGCGGTGGTGGTGGGGCTGATTTTTATTACCATCCTGCACGTGCTCTTCGGCGAGCTGTTTCCCAAAACGCTGGCCATCCAGCGGCCCGAGGCCGTGAGCCTGGCCCTGGTGCTGCCGCTGCGGGTGTTTTATTTTGCCACCCTGCCCCTCACGTGGTTCCTGTCGAAGGCGTCCAACGTACTGCTCGGGGCGGTGGGCGTCACGCAGGCCCACGGCACCGAGGCCCACACCTCCGACGAGCTGCGCCTGTTGCTGGACCAGAGCAAGCAGAGCGGCGAAATCCAAGACTCGGAGCACGAACTGATCGAGAACGTGTTCGAGTTTAATGACCGCATGGTGCGCCAAATTATGGTGCCGCGCACTAAGCTGGCCGCTCTCGACGTGCACGCCTCGGAAGAGCAAATCCTGGAAACGGTGTTCAGCGAGGGCTACTCGCGCCTGCCGGTGTACGAAGGCAACATCGACAACATCGTGGGCATCCTGAACGTGAAGGACTTGCTGCCCATCATCCGGCGCAACGAGCCCGTGGAGCTGGCCCGCATCATGCGCGCCCCCTACTTCGTGCCCGAAACCAAGAAAATCAACCGCTTGCTGCGCAATTTCCAGCGCAAGCACACGGTGATGGCCGTGGTGAGCGACGAGTTCGGCGGCGTGTCGGGCATCGTCACCATTGAGGACATCATGGAGGAGCTGGTGGGCGAAATCCAGGACGAGTACGACAACGAGGTGCCCGTGGTGGAGAAGATATCGGCCGACGAGTACCGCGTGGCTGCTGCCACGTCCATCTCCGACGCCAACGAGTACCTGCCCTACCCACTGCCCGAGAGCGATGACTACGAAACCGTGGGCGGCCTGCTGAACGTGGTGTACGGCAGTATTCCGGAGGTGGGCGACGTGGCCGTGCTCGCCCCCTACGAGTTCCGGGTGCTGGAGCGCTCGCGCCGCGTTATCGACCTAGTACAGCTGCGCGTGGTGCGCGCCGAGGAAACCGCCGAGCCCCGCAACGACCTCAGCGCCGAGATTTAGGGCCCCCGGCTAGCGCGTCCCAAAACAGGCGCGCTTCAGTGTCCGTGAGTAGGCCTCGTGCACGAAGTGTTACTGCAACAAAGAAGGCGGTCATGCTGAGCGCCTTTCCGCTTGTTCGCCTTCGCACAACTACTTGTTCCGGTCCAATGCCCTTGCTTAGTGCAGTTTGGGGCTAGTGTACGTATCGATCCGTACCACTAAGCTGTGCTTGGCCTTGCCCCAGGGTCCTACACGCGAGACCAAGCGCAGCCTGGTAGTAAGTGGTCGCCATGTACACTAGCGCCAAACTGCTAGGGTCCCACAGCTTCTCTAGGGGCCCCAGCGGCCACAAAAAAAATCCCCGGCATCGTAATGCCGGGGATTTTTTTGTGGGTGACGGAGCAGCCGGGTAGCTTACAGCGACTTCAGGATGAAGAGCACCAAGCCTACCACCAGCACGATGGAACCAACGGTGATGAGGAAGCCCGAGCTAACAATGATACCAATCAGCAACGCGGCCAAACCGACCAAAGCCACCGTAATTGCAGTACCAGCAGCAGCGGTTTTAGCAGTGCTGGCGGTGTTCTGCTGGCGAGCCTCAGCCTTAGCCACTTGCTTCATCACTTTATTAACGGCCAAGCGCTGGATCAGCGTGGGCTTCACTTCTTTAGCGGTGGGCTGGGCCACCGTTTGGGCTACTACTTGCGCCGAGTTGACTTTGGCCAACTTGCTGGGAGCCACGGCAACAGCGGCCGGAGCGGGGGCGGTGGCCACAGGAACCACGGCTACCACTGGTGCTACGGGAGCGGGCGTGCCCACGGTTACTTCGGGGGCAATGGCCTCAGCGGCGGGGGCAGCCACGGTGGTGGCAACGCTCGTGTGAGCGGGCGTCTGGGCAGTGGCGGCGTAGTCGGTGCGGCTGCACGAGCTCAACGAACCAACAATTACTCCCAGGGCGAGGGTTAAAGAATAGGCTTTTTTCATGGTGAAAAATGAAGAAAAAGATGAGAGGTGGGTAATAGTTCCCTATACGCAGCCTATTTTTTCTTGATTGTCCATCTCCCACAAAATACCCGCTGAGCCCGTTCTGACCGCCACTAACGCATTGATAATTATTAGCTTTGTTTTTTAAAAAAATACCAAAAACGCGTTAACACTAAGCCTTTGGCCTCGTTGGCACCCACCTTCCCAGCCAACTTAGGGCCCCTAGGCGCCCGGCACTCCGGCGGAGGCACAGGGCCCTCCCCTACCCGCGCCTCACCTACTCAGCCGGGGCCGGCGGGGCGGCAAACCAGCTGCCGTAGAGTTGGTAATTCTCAGCGGTGCGGCGCAAACCGGCGCGCTGGGCCTCGCTCACGGGCTTAATACGGCGGGCGGGCACGCCGGCGTAGAGGTAGCCGGGCTCGCAAACGGTGTGCTCAAGCACCACGGCGCCAGCGGCGATGAGGCAGCCCGCACCCAATACGGCGTGGTCCATCACGATGGCGCCCATGCCGATGAGCACGTCGTCTTCCACGGTGCAGCCGTGCACCAGGGCCCGGTGGCCGATGCTGACGCGCGCGCCGATGCGCAGGGCCGCGCCCTGGTAGGTGCAGTGCAGCACGGCCCCGTCCTGGATGTTGGTGCCGGCCCCGATGCGGATGCTGTTCACATCGCCCCGCACCACGGTCGTGAACCACACCGTGCAGCCGGGCCCCAGCACCACGTCGCCCACCACCGTGGCGTTGTCGGCCACGAAGCAATCGGCCGGAATTTCAGGGTAAACGCCGCGAACGGGCAGGATGAGGGCGGGCATGGGGCGGGCTGGTTAATAGAAGCTCAAAGGTAGCCGCTGCTATATTTGGCGCATGGCGTCCTCCCCCGCTTCCGGCCCCGTGGTGTTCTCCGAAAGCCAAGGTTTTCTGCGCCCCTGGTGGTGGCTGTTACTGGTGCTAGCCCTGCTGCCGGTTGGCATCGCCGCACTGTCCCACGGGCCGGCGCGCTGGTCGCCGGGGCCCCTGGTGCTGCCGGTGCTGCTGGTAGCGGGGCTGTTTGCTTGGCTGCGCTTGGACACCCGCCTCGACGCCCAGGGCCTCACTTACCGCATGCGCCCGCTGGGATGGACGCGCCTGACGTGGGCGCAGGTTCGGACGGCGCAAGTGCGCACCTATTCGCCGCTGGGCGAATACGGCGGCTGGGGCATCCGGGGGTTGTCTGCACAGAATAGGGCCCTGAACGTGGCGGGCAGCCAGGGCCTGCAGCTGGAATTGACCGATGGCCGCCGCCTACTGCTGGGCACTCAGCGCCCGGAAGAACTGCAGCAGGCGCTGGCCCAGCTGGGGGCCCAGCTGGCGCGCTAGGCCCGCAGCAGCCGCTTCCAGGTGCCTTTGTCCCAGTTGTACTTGAGGGTGCTGGGCAGGGCTTGCCAGAAGTATTTGCTGGTTTCGACGGCGAAGCTGGGCTGCATGTAGCAGTTGATGGTACAGCCCTCGCAGGCGGGCAGGCGGCCTTCGAGGGCAGCGAGGCGCTGGGTTTCGGGGGCCCCGTAAAGGTCGAACAGGCGGCCGTCGATGGGAAATTTTTGCTGGCCCAAGTGGTAGCAGGGTAGCACCAGCTCGTTGCTGGGCGAGATGACGAGCGTAGTGCTGGCCGCGCGGCACACGGGCGCGGCCACGTGGTTGCCGCCGTCGCGCCGCAGCGCAATGAAGGCCTCGTTCAAATACACGCCCTTGCGCCGGCCGAAGGCGGAGAGGTAGTCCAGCTCCTCGGCGGTGAGCTGCTCACCGGTTTCCACGTCGCCGTACTCGAAGGCCGGGTTGAGAATGAGCACCAAGCCGTTGGGCTGGGTAATGTCGCGGTACACGGCCTCCAGGTCCTTCAGGTTGTGGCGGAAAACGGTGAACAGAATGTCGGGCCGCTCGCCCAGCTCCTTGGCCACGCGGATGCTTTCGAGCACGAAATCGTAACAGGCCACGCCGCGGCCCCGGTCGTGGGTGTCGCGGTCGGCCGAGTCGAGCGAGAAGTGCAGCATGTCCACCAGGCCGCGCAGCTTCTCCGCATTTTTCGGGTACAGCAAGCCGTTGGTGGTCACCGTAGTGATGAAACCCAGTTCCCGCGCCAGCGCCAGGAAGTCGGGCAGCTGGCGGTGCAGCAGCGGCTCACCCCCGGTAAAATCAATCACCGACACGCCCAACCGCTTGAGGTCGCGCAGGTTGCGGTCTACGTCGTCGAGCGTGATGTAGGGCGAGGGCTTCTCCCAGATGTCGCAAAACGCGCACTTCGCATTGCAGCGGTACGTGACGTAGTAATTGCAGAGAACGGGGTGCTTAACGAGGCGCATGGGCAGAGGAATGGGCGGCGGACGCCAGTGGGGCCCCGGCCGACCCGTTCCGCGAAGTTAGTGCGGCAGCTTGCCCCAGGCGGCGGCGTCCCAGGCGGTGGGCGTGGCGGCCAGGGCCTCGGGGGTGGCGGCGCCGTAGTGCTCTTGGAAGTAGTTGCAAAAGCCTTTGAGGGGACAGCGCGAGCAGTTGGGCTTCAGGAAAAAGCAGATTTGCTGCCCGTGCCAGTAGTTGTGCTTGTGGAAGTTGAACAGTCCTTCGGCGTCGAGCCGGGGCCCCAGCAGGGCCAGCAGCACGCTATGCGCCTTCTCCACCGACACTTTGGGCCCCAGAAACCCTACCCGCTGGGCCACGCGGTGCACGTGCGCATCCACCGGCAGCACGGGGTGGTGGTAGTTGAAGAGCAGCACCAGCGAAGCCGTCTTCAGGCCAATGCCGGGCATGTCCGTCAGCCAGGCCATGGCGCGGTCGGTGGGCCAGTCGGCCAGGAAGTCGAGGTCAAACTTACCGCCCGTCTCAGCCTGAATGCGCCGCAGAATCTCCTGGATGCGCGGCGCCTGCGTGGCCGGCCAGCGCGTGGTGCGGATGGCGTGGATGAGGTCGTCCACTGGGGCCCCCAGCACGCCGGGCCAGTCGCCGAAGGCCTCCAGCATCCGGTCGTAGGCCAGCTCTTCGTCGGCGTGAGTGGTGCGGTGCGAGAGCACCGTAGAAATCAGTTCGCGCATGGGCGTGCGCCGGGCCACCGGCGGCAAGTGGCCATAAAACTGGTCGAGGATATCGTGGTCGGCCAGGGCCTTGGCGGCGGCGTCCGAAGCGTAGGTGGCGGCAGGTGCGGGCATGGCCGGTTGTACCGCCCCGCCCCGGCGAAGGTTGCCGCCCGGGGCCCACAAAAAAGTCCGGCGGCCCGAGTGGGCCGCCGGACTTTTTTGTTTTGCAGCGTTGCGCTTACAGCGTGCCCTTCTTAGCGGCCTTCTGCATTTTTTCGTTGGCGAAAATGGCTACTTCCACGCGGCGGTTGGCAGCTTTGCCGGCCACGGTGGTGTTGTCGGCCACGGGCTGCGACGAGCCGTAACCCGTGGCCGTGATGCGGGCCGAATCCACGCTCTTGCCGGTCAGCTCGTTGGCCACGGCCTGGGCGCGGCGCTGGCTCAGGGGCTGGTTGATGGCGTCGGAGCCCGAGCTGTCGGTGTGGCCTTCCACCACCACGTTGGTGTCGGGGTATTTCTGGAGCGTGGTGGCCAGCTCGTCGATGTTGCCGGCGGCGGCAGCCGTCAGCGTCGAGGAGTTGCTGGCGAACAGGATGCCCGAGGCGAACGTGATTTTAATGCCTTCGCCCACGCGCTCCACGGTCGCGCCTTCCAGGTCGCGGCGCAGCTCGGCGGCTTGCTTGTCCATTTTGCGGCCGATGAGCACGCCGGCCCCGCCGCCCACCACGGCGCCCAGGATGGCACCCTTGGCCGTGCCCGATTTACCGCCAATCACGCGGCCCAACAGGGCCCCGCCGGCCGCCCCGCCCAGGCCGCCGATGATGCCGCCCTTCAGCGTTTTGGTCATGCCCTTGGGCTTGGCCGTAGTCACGGTGGTGCTTTGGGCCTGCGCCAGTTGGCCCACCAGCAGCAGCAACGCCAGCAAGAAAGAAAAAGGAGTGCGGAGATTTTTCATAAGTAACTTAAAAATGGATTTTGGCAAGAACGGAATAAACCGTGTTAAGAAATGGGCGCCGACCCGCCAAACAGTCGGCAAATACGCCTTTTACAAGCATCTTGCCAAACTCGCGCCCGCCGCCGGGGGCCCCACCGCGCCTAGGGCCCCACAAAAAAAGCCTGGCGACAGGGCCAGGCTTTTTGCAGTTGCTGAGCAGATTATTATACCCGCGTGGGCTCCTTATTTTTTATTGCGGTAGCCGTTGTAGCGGGCCGGATCTTTTTTCTTGTCTTGGTTGCGGCCTACTGCGCCGCCGCCTAAAACACCGGCACCAGCACCTACTACGGCACCAGTTTTGCCGCCAATCAGGCCACCAACTACGGCGCCACCCACACCACCGGCCACGGCACCCTTGGCCTTGCGGCTCCAACCTTTTTTAACGTCCTGGGCTTGCGCAGCAGAACCGGCTAACAGGAAAAACATCAACAAGAAGGCGAAAGCAATTTTGAAAGATTTCATGGGAAAGCAAGGCTAAGTGGAGAATGGATAAGCAGTACAATGATTTTAACGCAAGTCGTTTTATTGGAGTTACTCCCTACTAGTTAGAGCCCCACATATTCATAAAAAAAGCCGCCCAGGGGGCGGCTTTTTCTTGATTTTGAACTATGGCTGCTACAGGCGGCAATAGGCCTTGCAACGAAACTAGAGCGTGCCGTTTTCAGCGGCTTTCTTCATTTTCTCGTTGGCGAAAATGGCAATTTCCACGCGGCGGTTGGCCTGCTTGCCGGCCTCGGTCGAGTTATCACCCACCGGATCCGACGAGCCGAGGCCCTTGGTGGTGATGCGGCTGCTGCTCACGCCCTGGGCCACCGTGGCATCGGCCACCGATTGGGCGCGGCGCTCGCTCAGGGGCAGGTTGATGGCGTCGGTGCCGGTGTTGTCGGTGTGGCCTTCCACGAGCACGTTGGTGTCGGGGTACTTCTGGAGCGTGGCGGCCATCTTGGTGATGTCGGCCTGCGAAGCGGCCCGCAGCGTGGCCGAGTTGGTGTCAAACAGAATGCCCGAGTCGAAGGTGATTTTGATGCCTTCGCCCACGCGCTCTACTTTGGCGTTCTGCATGTCGCGCTGCAAATCAGCGGCTTGCTTGTCCATCTTCTTGCCGATGAGCACGCCGGCACCACCGCCCGCCGCGGCACCCAGGATGGCACCAATGGCCGTGCCGCGGCCGCCGCCCAGCAAGCCGCCCAGCAGGGCCCCTGCGGCCGCGCCGCCGCCAGCCCCGAGCAAGCCACCCTTAGTGGCCTTGTTCATGCCGTCTTTGCGGACGCCCGTGCCGTTGGCAGAGGTATCAGCTGGCTGGCGCGTGGAGGCGCAGGAGCTGAATAACAGCACGCAGGCCATGAATACCGAGAGTAGGGATTTGGGAGTAGTCATGTAAAAAGAGCAAAAAGTGAAAGAAGTAGCTGCCGCCTTGTACGGCAAACCCCGCCCCGGGGATGGGACGGGGTTTCAAGAAGTGTGCCGAAACGGCCGCTGGGGCCCCTAGCGGGCCTTGCCCGGGCTGCGCCGCGGGGCAGCGGCGGTGGCGCTGGCCACGGGGGCCGCGGCACCGGGAGCCGCGGCGGTGGGCCGCAGCAAGTGCAGCAGGTCGGCCAAGCGGCGCTTGAGGTCGCGGCGGTCCACGATGAAATCGAGGAAGCCGTGCTCGAGCACAAACTCGGCACTTTGGAAGCCCTTGGGCAGGTCCTTGCCGATGGTTTCTTTGATGACGCGTGGCCCAGCGAAGCCAATTAGGGCCCCGGGCTCGGCAATGTTAAAATCGCCGAGCATGGCGAACGAGGCCGTGACGCCGCCCGTGGTGGGGTCCGTTAGCAGGCTCACGTAGGGCACGCCGGCCTCGGCGAGCAGGGCCAGCTTGGCCGAGGTTTTGGCCATCTGCATCAGCGAGTAGCCGGCCTCCATCATGCGGGCCCCGCCCGAGCGCGAAATCATGAGGAACGGCACGCGGTGCTGGCGGGCGTAGTCGATGGCACGGGCAATTTTTTCGCCCACCACCGAGCCCATCGAGCCGCCGATGAACTTGAAATCCATGGCCGCCACCACCAGCGGCTGGCCGTCGCTCAGACCGTGGGCGGTGCGCACGGCGTCTTTGAGACCGGTATTTTTTTCGGTGGCCGCCACGCGCTGCGGGTAGGCCTTGGTGTCCACGAAGTGCAGCGGGTCGCCCGAGGTCAGGTCGGCGTTGAGCTCCTCGCACCGGCCGTCGTCGAAGAGCAGCTCGAAGTAGTCGGCCGCGTCGATGCGGTCGTGGTGGCCGCAGTGGCCGCACACGAAGTGCAGGCGCTTGTGCTCGGCCATGGTGGCCACCGTTTTGCACTCGGGGCACTTGTACCAGAGGCCGTCGGGCGTTTCTTTTTTCTGTTCGGTGGGGGTGTTGATGCCCTTTTCCTCGCGCTTAAACCAAGCCATTTGTTCGGGAGCTGCAAGCTGTGGGCGACGGGCCGCCAGCTTTGGATATAAGTAAAATGACCACAAAAATACGCGCTGGCCGGCAGAGGGCGCGGCCCGCCCGCCGGGGCCCTAGCAAAGGGCCCAGCGTAGCCGTTCCCAGTGCCGGGGGCCGGGCCAAAATTCTGGCCGCGCCGCCGCTCAAAGGGCTCCTAAAAGCCCAAAGCCGGGCGCCGTACTGAAGAATTCCTAGAATGACTTTTGCATTTCCAATCCTTCCCTTTCGGCTCCGGCCATTGGGCGCTGCCAAACGCCTTGGGGGCCCCGGCCGTACCTTGCCCCGGCGTTAGGAGGCGGCGCACCCGGCCAACCCGCGGCGCGCGCCCCCGTTCATTCCTTTGTTATGCGCCTGAAAAACTTTTCGCCGGCCCTGCTGGGCCTGGGTTTGCTCGCCGCCGGGGCCCTGCCGGGCTGCGTGGCGGCCCGCAAGTACGACGACCTGGCGGCCCGCCAGCGGGCCGATGCCCAGGGCAAGGCCGAGGCCGAGCGCCAATACCGCGCCGCCACCGCCGAGCTGCAAAAAACCGCCGACGCGCTGGCCCAGCAGCGCCTCGATAACCGCCGCCTGGAGGACGACTCGCTGGCCACCGGCACCGCGCTGCGCAAGGCCCGCGGCCTCAACCGCGACCTGAACGACAGCTACGACCGCCTGCTGAAAAACAGCGGCCAGGAGCTGGCCAGCAAGTCGTCGGACTACAACAAGGTGGCCAAGGACCTGGCCCGGCGCGAAGCCGAGCTGGGGGCCCTGGACGCCAGCCTGCGCACGAGCAAAACCGACAACGACCGCCTCGGCACCGATTTAAAGGCCCGCGAGGCCAAGCTGGCCGAGCTCACCCAGGCCCTGGCTGACAAGGACCGGGCCGTGAACGACCTCAGGGCCCGCGTGAGCAAGGCGCTGCTCAGCTTCAACACCAGCGACTTGCAGGTGAACGTGCGCAACGGCAAGGTGTATGTGTCGCTTTCGGAGCAGTTGCTCTTCAAATCGGGCTCGGCCAAGGTGGACCCCAAGGGCCAGGCCGCCCTGAAAACCCTGGCCACCGTGTTGCAGGAGCAGCCCGACGTGAACGTGGTGGTGGAAGGCCACACCGATACCGTGCCCATCAAGGGCGTGGTGAACGGGGCCAAGGACAACTGGGACCTGAGCGCCCTGCGCGCAACCGACATTGCCCGCCTGTTGGCCGCCGGCGGCGTGGGCCCGGCCCGCATCACGGCCGCTGGCCGCAGCCAGTACGTGCCCGTGGCCCCCAACGACACGGCCCCCAACAAGGCCCTGAACCGCCGCACCGAAATCATCCTGACCCCGAAGCTCGACGAGCTATTCCAGATTCTGGACAGCAGCAGCACCGGGGCCCCAGCGGCGGGCAAGTAGCTTTGCCCGGGGCCTGCTCAGAACTTGGAAATGAGCACGATGCCGATGACCATGAGGGCGCAGCCGGCCATGCGGCCGGGGCTAAGGGCGTGCACCTCCACCCCAAACCAGCCGAACTTGTCGATGAAGACCGACATGAGCAGGTTGGCCGAAATGGTGAGGCCCGCGAAGGCCCCCGCGCCTATTTTGTTGACGAACATGAGGCCCGCCACCACGGCCCCGGCCCCGAGCAACCCGCCCAGCGGGGCCCACCAGGGCATGCTTTGCAGCCCTGCCATGGTGGGCAGCGGCTTCGGAATGCAGATGAACAGGCAGAGCAGCAGGGCGATAATGGGCAGGAACGACACCAGGCTCGCCAGCCAGGGGTTGACCAACGATTTCTGCAAGGCGCCGTTCATGGGCGGGCCCCAGGCTTGCAGGATGCCCGCCGCGATGATGAGCGGGTAGATAAAGGAGGCGCTGAGGTTACTGGTTTGCATGGGGGGCGGGAATAAGGTGAGGTGATGGACGAGGGAAGCCGGCCGGGGTGCTGCCCCGGGCCGCCGGCTAGTGGGGCAGCAGAAACAGCGACGCAATAGCCAGCACTAGCGGCACGGTCATCACCAGGGCCCCCAGCTTCAGGAATTGCCAGGCCCCCACTTCGATCTTTTCGCGCCGCAGCGCCACCAGCCACAGAATGGTGGCCAATGAGCCCGTTACGGACAAGTTGGGCCCCAGGTCCACCCCGATCAGCACGGCGCTCTTGACCGTTTCCGACACGTGGGCCGTTTGCAGCACATTGCCGGCAATGAGGCCGGCGGGCAGGTTGTTCAGCACGTTGCAGAGCACGGCCACGCCCATGCCGCTCAGCCAGGTGGCCTTGGCGGCCGACTGCTGGGCGGTGGCGTCGAGCAGGCCCGTGAGCCAGCGGGTGACGCCCGTTTTGTTGAGGGCTTCCACCAGCACAAACAAGCCGGCCACCAGCGGCAGCACCGACCAGGACACGTTTTTCACAATCTCCGCCGGGCTTTTGCGGGCCGTGACGAGCACGATGAGCGCCGTGAGGCCCCCGGTGAGGGCCGTGGGCAGCCCCAGCTCTAGGCCCAGGCCCGACGACACCAGCAGCGCCACGGCCGTGACGCCGATGCCCGCCAGGGCCACCTGGCCGCCGCGCGCCAGGGTTGGAATTTCAATGTCCTCCGCGATGTCGGTGCCCAGCTCGGCCCGCTGGGTGCGCAGCAGCAGGAAGTAGGTGGCCGCGATGGCAATGGCCGACGGGAGGATGTAGCGCGGCAGCCAGGCGAGCAGCGGCGGCATGTGGGCCCCGTAAATCACCAGGTTGGCGGGGTTGGAGATGGGCAGCACGAAGGAGGCCGCGTTGGCGATAAAAGCGCAGATGAACAGGTACGGCAGCGGGTTCTTGACCTTGGCCGCCCGCACCGCGCTGGCCACGGCCGGCGTGAGCACCACCGCCGTGGCGTCGTTGGAGAGGAACGTGGTGACGACCACGCCCACCAGGTACACCAGCAGAAACAGCCGCTGCGCCGAGCCGTGCGAAAGCCGCGTGGCGTGGGCCGCCAGCCAGTCGAAGAGCTTTTCCTCGCGGGCGGTTTCGGCCAGCAGCATCATGCCGGTCAAAAACAGGTACACGTCGAGGCCCTTGGCCACGCCCGCCAGGCCCTCCTGCGGGCTCAGCAGCCGCAGCACCAGCAGCAGCACGGCCCCGCCCGCCGCCCACACAAACTCGGGCACTTTGAAGGGCCGGCTGATGACCAAGCCAATGGAAACGGCCGAAATGGCCCAAATGAGCAGCGTACTGGTTGGCATTAGGAACTCGTTGACGAGGAATTTTTAGGAGATTTTGCGTTGCGGTTGGGGCCCAGCTGGGTGCCCAGGATGCCGTTTTCTTCCCACGCGCCGACGCTGACCGCGTCGCTGCCCACGCCCGGCCGGAGCGGCGGCTGGTAGGGTGCCCGGGCCAGGCGCAGCTGGTGGCGGCCGGGCCGGCCGGTGGCGTCGCGGGCTTCCACGGTGAGGGCGAGGAAGGGCCCGGCCCCCGCGGGGCAGGTGGCCTTGGCCTGCCACACGCCGTGCGCGTCGGGCCGCATGGCCAGCCGGGGCCCGTCGTCGCCGAGCCAGCAGCACACGCTGGCCACGGCGTGGCTGCCGAACACCAGCGCCCGGACGGTGAACTGGGCCCCCACAGCAGGCTGCCCGTGGCGGAGCAAGCGGTAGTCGGCGGGGGCCGTAATCAGCACGAACGGAAAACCGCCGTCCACGGGCTTGAACCGCCAGCTTACTACGCCCTGGTCGAGGCTGACGAGGGAATAGCCCACCGGCCCTTCTTCGATTTGGCCGGTGGAGCGGGTGGCGGCGTACACGGTGGTGCCGTCGTTGGCCAGTTCGTTGTAGTGGGTGTGGCCCATGTCCACGAGGGCCACGTGGTGCTGGGCCAGCAGGGCCGCCAGCTGCTCGCGCTCGGCGGCGTCTTGCAGGTCGGCGGGGTAAGTGTGCATGAACAGCGCCACCTCCGTGCCCGGGGGCACTTGGGCCAGTTGCGCCCTTAGCCAAGCCAGCTGGGGGGCCCCCAGCCGAAAATCGGGGCCGCCCGCGCCGGGGCCGCACACGTCGAGGAACAGGCAGCGCACGCCCTGCACGTCCAGGGCCCTGGGCAGCGGCGCGGCCCCCAGCCCGGCGTAGAACGCGGCCAGGCTGCCGGGCTCCATGTCGTGGTCGCCCGAAATGGCGTGCACGGGCGCGCTGACCAGGCGCAGGGCGGCGGCCACCAGCCGGTACTGCTCGGCCCGGCCGTTGTCGGCCACGTCGCCCGGCAGGTACACGAAATCAAGCAGCCCAGCGCCCTCCACTTCCAGCTGCACCAGCATGGCCAGCAGGTCCAGGTAGTGGCGGGCTTTGGCGTCGGTAATGTGCAGGTCGCCGAGGTGCGCGTACACCAGGGGCTTGCCGGCGCTCGGGGCCGGCGGCAGGGTTTCAGCCATGCGAATAGGATGTGGATGGCCGGCCGCTAAGCAGAACAATGCGCCCCAGTACGAAGCCAACCAGCAAATGGGTGCGGCAGCGGCAATAAGATAAAATGGCGGCCGGTGCCACCCCGCCCTACCGCTGCCCTGCCGCCCCGAAACGCACCGAGCCATTCCGCGTTTGGGCCGGCCGCGCCGGGGCCCCCGCACCAGCCACGCAATTCGGTAAGCTGCTCATTGCCAAATCGTTTTTTCCCTTCCTAACTTATCGGCAGAAATCCCCTTCCACCTTCTTCCTCTATGAAATCAACTTTCTACTTTCGCTGGCTACCGGCAGTACTGCTGTGGCTGGGCTCCGCGCTGGCGGCGCAGGCTTCACACCTTTTAGGCGCGGAAATCACTTACGCGCCGGTGGCCTCCCTCACGCCTGGCACGCCACGCTACCACGTTACGCTCCGGCTGTATGTTGATTTATATCCCGCAGCGGCAAAGCAGCCGATAGCAACTATAACGTTCAGCCGCAACGGCTGCGATGCTATTGGTACCGGCAGCTTTTCCGTTACCATCCCCGTAACGCAAGTGCTGAAAACCTACAGGCAAAGCTGCCCGGGGTACTTGGCATACGCGGTGCAACTCCACGAGACCGACGTGGACCTGCCCCCGGGGCAGTGGACAATGAGCTTTTATGGTGAAAACAGAGCTGGTGGCATCAAAAATTTCTCCAATCCACCCAGCTATAGTTACGGGATCTATTGCAGCGCCTTCCTGAACACCGAGCTGGTGGCCCAAAACAATTCGCCTGTGTTCCTGTCGACGCGCTTGCCGTACGTGGCCAGCGGCCAGGCGGAACGCTACAGCTTCAGCGCGTTCGAAGCCGACGGCGATTCGCTGGTGTACCGCTTCGTGGCGCCGCAGTCAGCCACAGGGCCCCAACATGTGTGCGGTATCGATATTCCGAGCACGCCCTCGCCCCACTTCCAACTTACCGCCGCCACGGGGGCCCTCACGGCCCCGGCAACGGCTACCACCGACGTGGGCCGCTACATCATGGCGGCCCGCGTGGACGAGTACCGGCGGCTGAACGGCAGCTGGCAGCAAATCGGGTGGGTCACGCGCGACGTGAGCTACCTGTTTCTGAACATCGTTAACCAAACCCCCAGCTTTACGGCCCTCACCGTGGGCGGGGCCCCGTTTGCGCAGCCGGTGGACGAGCTCATCCGGGTGCGGGCGGGCCAAACCGTGGTACTGGCCCTCGACGCGGCCGACCCCGACGCGGGCCAAACCCTGAGCTTTACCAGCGACGCCGTGGGTGTGGTGCCCGGCCTGGCTCTGCAGCCCCTGGGGCCCTCCCGCGCCCAGCTCACCTGGCAGGTGCCGGCCGCCCTGCCGCCGGGCCGCTACCGGGTCACCGTGGCCGTGACGGACGACGGCTGCCCCACCGCCAGCGAGGAGCAAACCCTCACTTTCCTCGTAGCGGCGGCTACCCCCCTGGGCACCCGCCCCGCCGGGGAGGCCAAAGCAGCCGCCTTCCCCACGCCGTTTCGCGAGCAGGTGCAGTTCCAGGCCGGGGCCCCGGGGCAAGTGGTCACCGTGGTGGACGAGCTGGGGCGCGTGGTGGCCCAGCTGCGCGCCCAGGCCGACGGCCGCGTGGTGTGGCAGCCCGCCGCCACCCTACCCGCGGGCCTGTACGTGGCCCGCGGGGCCGACGGCCGCCCGCTGGCCCGCCTGCTGCGGGCCCCCGGCACCGACCGCTAACCACCTTGGGGCCGCGCCGCTGGTAGTTCACGGCGGAGTGCACCGGTTATCAAACTACTCACCCTTTTCCTAACGACCGCTTGAAAACGCTCTTGTGTAGTTGCCTGCTGCTGGCCCCGGGGCTGGCCCTCGCCCAAACGTCCTTTCCATTCACCATCAAGGGCAAAATCGGCCACCTGAACGTGCCGGCCAAAATCTACCTCATGCGCGGCACGGAGGTCACGGATTCTGCCACGTTTAAAAACGGGGCATTTGAGCTAAAGGGTACCAGCGACGTACCCCAGGCAGTGGACCTGCTGGTGAAGCGCGACGGCAAGCTGGGCAACGGCATGAACGGGCCCACTAGGCCCCTTCGGTTATTCCTGGAGCCAACCCCAATTGTCATCACCAGCCCCGATTCGATGCAGAACGCCCGCGTCACCGGGGGCCCCGTCGTGGCCGATTACCAGCGGCTACAAGCCGCGCTCAAGCCCGTCTACGACAAGAGGGAAGCGGTCGGGGCCAGGATTCATTCGGCGGAGGTTGCGGCGCGGATGCAAGGCCAGTTTGATGCCCTTAACAAAGAAGAGCAGCAGGTCCAGCAAGATTTTATCAAGGCCAACCCCAACTCCTGGGTGAGCCTGTACGCGCTGACGGGCAGCATGAGGGCCGTGCCCCAGTACGCAGTGGAGGGGCCCCTGTACGAGGCGCTGAGCCCGGCTCTTAAAAACAGCCCGGATGGCCGCCGCTACGGCGCGATGATGCAGGGCCTGAAGGCGGTGGCCATTGGCGCACAGGCCCCCAACTTCTCCCAAAAAACGCCCGACGGCAAGTTGGTATCGCTCGCGGACTACCGGGGCAAGTACGTGCTGGTTGATTTTTGGGCCAGTTGGTGCAAGCCCTGCCGCCAGGAAAACCCGGCCGTAATCAAGATATACGAGGCTTACAAGGGCCGCAATTTTGACATCCTGGGCGTGTCGCTCGACAGCGAGGAGGGCCGCGCGAAGTGGCTGAAAGCCATTCAGGACGACTACTTGCCCTGGACCAATGTATCAGACTTACGCGGCACGGAGAACGCCGCCGCCCAAACCTACCAGGTGAACGCGGTGCCGCAAAACTTCCTCATTGACCCCAACGGCAAAATCGTGGCCACCAACCTGCGCGGCGAGGAGCTGCAAGCAGCGCTGGCGAAGTTTCTCAAGTAGCCGCCGCACCGCGAACCGCAGGGGCCCCAAACGATTCCTGGGCCCCTGCCGGCCCGCGCTGGGGGCCCTACTTGCCGAGCAGCTGGCGGGCAATGTGGGGCAGCGTGGGGCCGGTGAGAGTGGGCGCGGGGGCCAGCGGGTAGGTTTGCTGGCCGGGGCGGGCAATGAAGGCGGCTTGCAGGCCGGCCAGTTGGGCCCCGGCCGTGTCCCAGCCGTGGGCAGCCACCAGCATGGCCTGGGCGGGCGCTACCCGCAGCCGCTCGCAGGCACTGTGGTAAGTATCGGGGTGGGGCTTGTAGCGCCGGAGCGCGTCGATGCTGAGCAGCTGCTCGAAAAAGCCGGTGAGGCCGGCGTAGGCCATCTGCTTCTGCACCGTAGCGTCGGGCGAGTTGGTGAGCGTAATCATCCGAAAGCCTGCCTGTTGCAGCGCCGTGAGGCCCGGGATAATGTCGGGGTGCGGGGGCAGCTCGGCGATGAGGGCGAGCAGCTCCTTTTTGCGCGGGGCCGGGCGAGCGGGCTGGCCCAGGCCCTGGGCCAGCATATCCAGGGCCCCGTCGCCAATCTGCCCGAAGTTGTGGTAGTTGCCGGTCACGGTATCGACCAGCGAGTACTGGAGCAGCAGGGCAAACCACTGCTTGAAGGCCGTTTCGGACTTAAATTCCTGGTTGATGGCTAGTTGCAGCTTGCCCAGGTCGAGCAGGGTTTCGTTAACGTCGAAAATCAGCAGCTGGGGGCGGGCGGGGGTAGCGGGCATGGCGCGGAGGGGAAACGGTAGGGCCGCGGCGGCAGTGGCCAGGGCGAGCGAGGAGAGAACGGAGCGACGAGTGAGCACGCGCCTGCTTACGCAGCCCGGCGGCGCGGAGCTGGCCGGCCTTGCATTTCGGGCAAGAAACACGTTTGGCGCGGGGGCCCCACGGGGGCAGTCCGGCGAATTGCCCGCCGCCAAACGTTCCCGCTGATAAGCGGCCACCCAGGGGCTCACTGAACCTGCGCGCCCCGCAAAAAAGCCCGCCCCGATGACCGGGGCGGGCTTTTTGCACGGGCGCGGGGCCTTGGCTTACAGCGTGAAGTTCACGCGGGCGAAGTAGTAGGCACCGTTGAAGCCGAACTGGTTGGCGCTGTAGAGGAAGCGGCCGCGGTTCGAGTTGTCGAGCGCCGAGCTATAGCTCAGGTTGGGGTCGACGGAGAAGTTGGTGGCGTTGTTGCGCGGGTTCACGATGATCTTGTCGGGGTACACGTTGAACAGGTTGTTCGCACCGATAACGATGCCAATCTGCTTGGTAACCTGGGCATTGAGCGTAAGGTCGGTGATCCACTTGGCCGAGAACGTCTGGTCGAGGAAAGCGCGGGCGGGGTCGGCGTCGGCGGTTTTGATTTCACCGAAGCGCACCGAGCGGGCCTCCACGCCGAAGATGCCATAGGTGTAGGCGGCCGAGAGGGCGATTTTGCTGCGCGGGTTGCCGCTTTCGAGGCGGGTGCGCTGGGCGCGGTCAAACAGCGTGTTTTGCAGGTTGCTGTTGCCAGCGGTCTGGTCGTTGTTCACCGTGGTCGATGAGCTGTTGAAACTCGTCACCGTCGTCTGGTTGAAGTTGGCGGCGGCCGTTAGCAGCAGGCGGCTTTTTTCGCCCAGCGGCAGGCGCTCGTTCAGCACCACGTCGAGGCCCTTGGTGCGGGTGTTCACGGCGTTGGCGAAGAACTGCACCCGGCTGATTTCGCGCGCACCCAGGATTTCGTTCACGATGGGGTTGGTGCGCGTGAACTGCGCCGAGAGCACAATCCGGTCCTTTATGTCAATCAGGTACGCATCGGCTGTGAAGGTGAGGCCCCCGGCTTTGGCGGTGAGGCCCACGCCGTAGTTGGTCGATTTTTCCTGCCGGAGCGGCTCCACGCCGAAGCCCTGCTGGCCGGCGCCGCCGGGCGTGTAGCCGTTGCGCACGATGGGGCTGTCGTTGTTCACGGTGAGCACCTGGTTGGCCACGCCGCTCACAAACTGGGTGCTGGTGTTGCTGAAGTAGCGCTGCTGGAGCGAGGGGGCCCGGAAGCCGTTGCCCAGCGAGCCGCGCAGGGCCACCGCGTCCACGATGCTGTAGCGCAGGCCCAGCTGGCCGCTCACGTTGCCGCCAAAGTCGCTGTAGCGCTCGGCCCGGCCGGCGGCGTGGATGAGCAGCTTCTCGGTGATGTCGCTCTCCAAATCGAGGTAGCCCGCCACGTTGGTGCGGCCCTTATTCACCTCGTCCCGCGGCTGGTAGCCGGGGAACACCTGCGAGCCCGAGGCCGCGGGGCCCCCGTTCACGGTGCGGCCGCCGTTGATGTACGAGGCGTACTCGCCCCGGCCGATCAGGAAGTTGTCGTAGCGAAACTCGCCACCGAAGGCCACGTTGAGGTTGGCCAGGGGCCCCACTTCGATGAAGCGGCGCGAGAAGCCCAGGTTGGTCGTGTTCTGCAAGAAAGCCAGGCGGCCGGCGTAGAAGCTAGTGGGGCTCAAGCCCACCAAGTTGGCGCCCTGCGGCAGTGAGGCGTTCACGGAGCCGTCCACGTTGTAGGCCAGCTCGTTGCGACCAAAGGTGTTGCTCAAATCCACGGCGAAGCCGCCGAAGGTGTTGCGCACGCCCACGATGGCCGACTGGTCATAAATGGTGGTGTTGATGAACGGCAGGAAGCCGTTCGGGAACAGGTTCAGGTCGATTTGG
The DNA here is from genome assembly GCF_006439025.1 of Hymenobacter nivis. Lineage (GTDB taxonomy): Bacteria > Bacteroidota > Bacteroidia > Cytophagales > Hymenobacteraceae > Hymenobacter > Hymenobacter nivis_A. The sequence goes on along the minus strand of NZ_RCYZ01000002.1, from coordinate 348,936 downwards.
GTGGCCTGGTTGGGCAGGCGGTTGAAGCCGGAGCCGCGGCCGGTGCGGTAGGAGGCGCCGCCCGACACGTACAGTTCGTAGCCCAGGCCCAGACGGTAGCCGCCGTTGAGGAAGCCGCCGAAGTTGCGCGTAGCCGACTGGCCCACGCGCAAGTCGTTGCGGTCGAAGCCATTCTGCGCCACCAGGGCGTCGTCCTGGGCTTTCAGGTCGCGGCGGCTCTGCTCGGTGGTGGCCGAAGCGGGGTAGTTGCCGCCGTTGTTGCCCAGGTAAATGAGGGGGGCCTGGTCGGTGAAGCCGCGGTCGGTGTAGGCGCGGTTCAGGAACTGGCCGCTCAGGTCGAGGAAGCCGCGCTTGTTGAGGCCGATGCCCACGTTGAAATCGACCTGCTCGGTTTTGCCGTCGCTTTGCGTCGTCTGGCCATATAAGGCGCTGCTGCTCACACCAGTCGAGTCGTCTTTCAGCTGAATGTTAATCACGCCCGCAATGGCGTCGGAGCCGTAGAGGGCCGCCGCGCCGTCGCGCAGCACCTCGATGCGCTTGATGCTAGCCGTCGGAATCACGTTCAAATCGGTGCCCACCGAGCCGCGCCCGATGGTGCCGTTGATGTTTACCAGGGCCGAGTTGTGGCGGCGCTTACCGTTCACGAGTACCAGCACCTGGTCGGGTCCCAGGCCGCGCAGGCTGGCGGGGTCCACAAAGTCAGTGCCGTCGGAAATGGACTGGCGCGACGACTGGAACGAGGGCGCGGCGTAGGTCAGCACCTGGCTCACATCGGTCTGGGCAAAGGCCTTAATTTCGCGGGCCGAAATCACGTCCACCGGGGCTGTGGTCAGCACGTTGGAGCGGCCCTCGCTCACGCGCGAGCCAGTCACCACCACGTCGCCCAGGTCGGTAGCCGAAGTCACGAGGCGCACGTCGAGCCGGGTGCGGCCGTTGAGGGCAATCTGCTGCGTGGCAAAGCCGATGGCCTGCACCGTGATGGTGGCCGTGGGGGCCACGCTCAGCGAAAACTCGCCGTTGGTGCCGGTGCCGGTGCCGTTGGTAGTGCCGCGCTCGAGCACGGTGGCGCCGGGCAGGGCCTCGCCCTGGGCCCCCAGCACGCGGCCGGTGACGGTAACGTTCTGGGCGTGCGCGGCCAGGGCCGCAACCGCAAATAGCGGCGTGAGTAAGAGTTTTTTCATGCAGGAAACAGGGAGTTGAAGTAAAAAAGAGGACGCAAGCCAAGCTCAACCACAGCGCCTTGGGAAAAGCTCGGGCCGCAGTATTCCAGCCAATGTAATAAGTATTCTTCCGAAAAGAATAATTATCCAACCAGCGAAAAGCCATGAAGCCCAATGCAGGCCCCAGCGAGCCCCATTGTGGCCCCCTACTGACGCAACGCATTAAACCAAGCCGCGCACAAAAGCGGGCGGCCTTGCCGCAATGTTACCGCAATATTTCCGCAATTTCAGGATGCTGCCCTCTCCAACGGCTACCCTTTGGCGGGCTAGTGCAGCCGGTAGGCCACGCCCAAGCGCAGCGTGCGGGCGTAGGCCTCGCGCACGGGCCCACCCACCAGGCCCGCTTGGGCGTTGGCGAAGCCGTGGGAATAGCTGGCATTGACGCCCACCCGGCCGTACCACGCGGTGGCGTCGGCCCGCAGGCGGCCATCGAGGGGAAAGTGGCTGCCACGGTCGGTGTCCGTGGTCCAGGCCGTGCCGTTGTTGTAGGTGCCGTGGCCTGTTTCGTGGGCCCCGAGCTGGCCGGCCAGCTCGGGGCCCACCAGCACGTCGAGCGCCAGGGGCCCCACCTGGAAGCGGCGGCCCAGCCCCAAAAAGGCTGTCAGGACCTGCGCCCGCAGGTGCGCGCTGCCGGTGGCGGCGTAGGCCGTGTTGGCAGCGCCGTCGTAATAGTAAAGGGTGGTGATGGCCGTGCGGCTCCGCGCCCAATCGTAGCCCAGGTCGAACGCCAGCAGGCCCTGGCGCCGGCCCACCCGCTGCACGCGCCCGCCCAAGGCAAAGCCCGCGCCCAGCCGGCGGCCGTAGGGGTTGTTGGTGTAGCCGCGCTCGGCACCGGCGTAGCTGCTGTAGTTGATGAACGACGTGGCCTCGGTGCCGCTGCCCCGGTACTGGGAGAAGCTGGCCCCGGCCCGGCCAATTAGCTCGAAGTGTTGGGCCGTGGCGGGCGCTGCTACGGCCAGCGCAGCGGCAAATAGTAGGAGTTTTTTCACTGGTACGCGGGCGTTAGGTAGAAAGCTGGTGGAACACAACAGGTTCAAGATACTCGCTGCTCCCCAAAGCGTTGCACCGGTGCCCCGCCTACTTCAGCAGCCGCTGCACCACGGGCAGCGCCTGCTGGGCCCAGCGCTGCATTTGGGGCCCCGCGTAGTGCAGGCCGTCCTTCACAAACTGGCTGGCGTCGCCGGCGGCGCTCCGGGTAGTGGGCGTGATGTCGACGAAAGCCACGCGGGCCCGGCGGCACTCCTCTTGGGCCACTTCGTTGAACTCGTCGATTTGGCTGGCAATCAAGGTGGCGTCGCGGTTGTGGGCGAAGGGCGACAGGCCCCAATCGGGGATGCTGAGCACCACCACCCGCCCCGGCCGGCCGCCGGCAAACTGCACCGCCGTGGCCAGCAGCTGCCGAAACTCGGTGCGGTACAGGGCCGGGCTCTGGCCGCGGTACTGGTTGTTCACGCCAATCAGCAGCGACACCAGGCCGTAGTCGGTGCGGTGGTTGCCGCTGGCCACAATGGCGGCTTGCAGCTCGGCGGTGGTCCAACCGGTGCGGGCGATGAAGTCGGGGGCCTGCACGCCCAGCCCGGCTTGCTGCGCCATGCCGGCCAGCTGCACGGGCCAGCGGTCGGCCTCATCGGCGCCTTCGCCAATGGTGTACGAATCGCCGAGGGCCAGGCACGCAACGGGCACGGCCGGGGCCGTACGGGCGGGGTTGTTCATAGGGGCAACGGCGGAATTGACAGCGCAGGAAAGCAGAAAAAAAGCGAGCAGCAACGGCAAAAAGCGCATGACAACAGGGGATAAACGGCCAGGGGCCCCAACCTACGTTGCGCGCAGTCGATTGGGTTGGGCCGGCCGCGGTGGGGCCTCCGCTTGGCCCAGGCCATCGGCCGGGGCCCCGGGGCCCCCAGGTTAGTGTACGTGGCGACCCGTGCCACCAAGCTGTGCCGGCACGGGTCGCTACTACCCTAGCCGATGGCCTGGGCCAAGTCCTCAATCAGGTCCTCGGCGTCCTCGATGCCCACGCTCAGGCGAATGAGCGAGTCGCTCAGGCCGGCCTTGCGGCGCTGCTCGGGCGGGATGCTGGCGTGCGTCATGGTGGCGGGGTGGCCGCTGAGGCTTTCCACGCCGCCCAAGCTTTCGGCCAGCGTGAAGAGCTGGAACTTCTCGAGCACGGCAATGGCGTCCTCCTTCTTATCACCCTTCAGCACGAACGAAATCATGCCCCCGAAGTCGCGCATCTGCTTCGCGGCCACAGCGTGGTTGGGGTGGGTTTCGAAGCCGGGCCAGAATACGTGCTCCACCTTGGGGTGCTGGCGCAGGTACTCGGCCACGGCGCGGCCGTTTTCGCAGTGGCGCTGCATGCGCAGGTGCAGGGTTTTGAGGCCGCGCAGCACCAGGAAGCAATCCTGGGGCCCCGGGGTGCCGCCGCAGGCGTTCTGGTAGAAGCTCAGGCGCTCAAGCAGCTCGTCGCCGTTGAACACCAGGGCCCCCATCACCACGTCGGAGTGCCCGCCCATATACTTGGTGAGCGAGTACACCACAATGTCGGCGCCCAGCGCCAGCGGCTCTTGCAGGTAGGGAGTGCTGAAAGTGTTGTCCACGGCCAGCAGGGCCCCAGCTTCCTTGGCAATGGCCGCCGTGCCCGCAATGTCGATGATGTTGAGCAGCGGGTTGGTGGGCGTTTCCACCCAGATGAGCTTGGTTTTGGCGGTCACCTTCTCGCGCACGGTGGCCAGGTCGCGCATCGGCACGAAGTGAAAAACGATGCCCAGCGGCTCGTATACCTTGGTCATGATGCGGTAGGAGCCACCGTAAAGGTCGTCGGTCGAAATTACCTCGTCGCCGGGCTTCAGCAGGCGCAGCACGCAGTCGATGGCCGCCATGCCCGAGGCAAAGGCCAGGCCGTGCTGGCCCCCGTCGAGGGCGGCCAGGGCGTCCTGCAGCTGGGTGCGGGTGGGGTTATGAGTGCGCGAGTACTCGAAGCCTTTGTTGACGCCGGGCGAGGATTGGGCGTAGGTCGAGGTCTGGTAAATAGGCGTCATAATGGCCCCGGTGGCGGGGTCGGGGTGCACGCCGGCGTGGATGGCTTTGGTGGCGAATTTCATGGGTGGGGGCAAACAAGTAGGTGGGGCACAAAGGTGGGGCCGGGCCGGCCTTTTGGCGCCGGGCGCGTACCGGGGTCCCGGCCGCCCCCACAACTGCCCCTTTCTCCAATGCATTCCGCCGCGCACGAAAAAACGGCGGTGCGTGGGGCCCCGGGCCACCCGGCACTTTTGGCCCGCGCCAGGCGCGCCGTTCGGCCGCGCGCCGCCCGGCCCCGTAAAACGCCCCACCCCCGCCCCGGCTTTCGGCGGCGGGGCGGGCCGTTTCTTTGGGGCCCCGGCTGCCCCCCTTTCCCCCCGTTGATGGCTTTTTTGCGCGCCCTTTTTCAGAAGAATTTCTCCACCCTGCTCACCATGTTCCTGCTGGTGGCCGTGCCGCTGCTGGGCTCATCGGCAGTGGCCGCGCTGCTCTACCAGCACCAGCACCTGCTGGAGGGGCTGCGCTGGGGCCCCGCGCTGCTGTATTTCGCCCTCACGGCCGTCACGATGGCGTTTGCCCTCACGCCCACCACGTTCGTGGCCATTGCCACGGGCTACTACTTTGGCTGGGCGGGGCTGCCGGGCATGGTGGCGGCCTACGCCGTGGCCGCCGCCATCGGCTACGAGCTGGCCCTGCGCCTCGACCACGGCAAGCTGCGCCAGTTCCTGCATCTGTTTCCCAAAGCTGGGGCCGTGGTCGACCAACTCCAAACCCAGAGCTGGTCGCTCATCATCCTCACGCGCCTCTCGCCGGTGCTGCCCTTTGCCCTCATGACGTTTGTACTGGCGATGGTGGGCGTGCCGCGCCGCCGCTTCCTGGCCGCCTCGGTGGCGGGCATGCTGCCGCGCAGCTTATTTTTCTACTGGCTCGGCACCCAGGCATCCGACGTGCTGGCCCTGCTCCGCAACCCCGACCAGGGGGCCCTGAGCAAGCTCGTGCTGGTGGGCCTGGTGGCGGCCTCGCTGTTCGGCCTGTTTTTCGTGTTCAACCGGGCCCTGAAGCGCGGCCTGGAGGGCAATGCGGCCCCTGGCGCAAAAATCTCACCCTGATAATGAACGGGTTTGCCCCGGCACAGCAAAAAAAGCGGGGCCAAAGTTGTGGGGGCCCAAAAAGTCTCCCTACCTTTGTGCTCCCAACAGGGGAAATGGTTGTGTAGCTCAATTGGATAGAGCATCTGACTACGAATCAGAAGGTTTAAGGTTCGACTCCTTACACGACCACGAAAAAGGCCCTCGGCGCACTGCTGAGGGCCTTTTTTTGTGAATTTAGGTTACGCCAGGCCGCCGCTTCGTGGGGGGCCCCGTGCGTACCTTTGCCCGGCGCAACGGCCCTACCGCCGCCGCGCCCCGTTCCCAATGCTGCACCCACTTTGGCGCGCGCTGCGCACACTCCCGTTTTTTTGAAAGGCCCTCGGCATTGCGCCAAGGGCCTTTTTTTATGCGCCAATCGCTAGGATTTATGCTTGATTAAATAGTTTCTCGGTCCCGCCCACCCTATCCTGCGCTCTTTCCAACCCCTTCCGTTTCCATCAAATACCACTTATCTACCAACCCGTTAGCTTTATGAAAACGCTATTATTCCTCCTGACGCTGACGCTGACCGCGCCGGCCGTGCGCGCCCAGGATCCACCCACGCTGCCTGTTGACCCCACCACGCACTTGGTAGCTTACTCCGCCGTGGTCGACATCCCCGGGGCCACCGAAAGCGAGCTGTACCGCAGGGCCCGGGCCTGGGCCTTGCGCCGCTACAAAGGCGACGCCGCTGTGCTGCAAGTGCAGGATGCGGCCACCGGTAAAATCATCGTCAAGGGCCGCACCCAAGCCTTGGTGAACGGCCGCAACTGCGGCCCCGTGGGCCACGTGCTCAGCATCCGCGTCCTCAAAGGCGGGCAGTACCAGTACCACGTCACCAACTTCGTGCACACCAACGCTACGCCCACCGGCGACTACGGCATGGGGCCCTTCGAGCGCGACAAACCGCACCTGGCTTCGGCCTACACCGATGAAGTGACAGACGCCCTCATCCAAAAGACCTGGGACCTGCTGCGCGTCAACACCGACGACGAAATCAAGACCATGCTCGGCTACTTGCAGGCGGCCATGACGGACACCACGCAGGACGCCAAGCTGTAGCCCCGCCGCGGCCGGGGCCTACGCGGCGCGGTGCATATGCTCCCACAAGGCCCATACAAATCCTGCCGCCGCCGCGAAGGCCATCAGAATGTACACGATGCGGGTTTGGCGGGGAGCAATTTCGTCGCGTTTCATAAGGTGGTCCGTTGGTAACCAGACTTCAACGGCCCGCTTGGGGCCCCGGTTGTTACCCCCAGGTTATCATTTGCCAATGGAGCCGATTTTGGGCTGAATCTGGATAATGAAGCGCTTATTCTTCGCTTCCTCGGCCCCGGTGTAGCGGCCGGCGCCGCGGAAGCCGCTGCCGGCCGCCACCACCTCTAGGTTGGCCGGGAATTGCAAGCCGGCTTGCTCCCAGAGCCGCAGCACGGCCAGGGCCCGGCTGTAGCTGAGCTGGCGCACGGCGGGCCCGTCGAGGTTGTGCGGGTCGGTGGCGGGGTAGCGCAAGTCCTTGGCGGCGCGGCCCTCCACCACGATGAGGTACTGCACGTTATCCTGCTTGTTCAGGCTCTGCATTTGGCGCAGCAGGAAGCGCCCGGCCTGCACCAGGGGGCCCTGGGCGGCGGCGGGCAGCACGTCGCTCTTGGGCGCGAAGGTCACTTCCGAGTTCAACTCGTAGCGCTTGTAGCGCTGATTGTACGTGAAGTAGCTGCTCTCCAGCCGCTTCAGGGCATCCTTGATTTCGTCGAGCTTGCGCTTTTCCTGCACCTGCACCTTCAGTTCGGCAATTAGGTTTTCGTTGGTGCGCTGCTTGTCCTGGAAGCGCTTGTAGCTGAGCACAAACAGCACCAGCATTACCAGGAACAGGGCCGTCATCAGGTCCACGTAGCTGGGCCAGAAGAAGTCTTTGCGGTCCTGGTTCATCTACTTCTTGTTCAGGCCCAGTGCTTTCTGGAGCCAGCTGCGCTGGGTGAGCTGCTCGAGCACGGCGTTGGTGCGCGTGACCTGGAAGAGCAGCTGCTGCTGCAAGGCCGTGTCGGCGTCGAGGCGCTGCTGCAGGGCTTGGATGGCCTGGGCGGTTTGCTGGGCCTGGCGCTCCTGCAGCTGGTTGAGGGCCTGCTGCTGGGCCGGCAGCTGGCTGAACGGGTTGAGGTACTCGACGATGCGCTGGTAAATGTTGTCGGCCTTGAGCGTGTCGAAGCGGCGCTGCCACTCGGCTTGGGCATTCTCGGCATCGGCGTTGAAGTGGGCCAGGCGCGTGGTCATCATGCCCGTGAGCTGGCGGCTGGCCTTGTCGAAGTACTGCTCCGTGTCGGCGCCCATGCGGTCCATGCGCTCCTGGCTCTGGTTGAAAAACCGGAACTGGCGGTCCACCGTGTCGTTGTGCTGCTGGAGCATGGCCGGCACCTGGTTGAGGCCGGTTTCCAGGCCCGTGAGGCGGCTCAGCAGGCTTTCGACCTTGCGCACCACATCGCCCCCGGCGGCCAGGGTAGCGTTCAATTTCTCCTGGTACACCAAGAAGTCCTCGAACATGTGGGCGCTGCGATCCATGCGGTCGAACACGGCCACCGAGGCGTTGGCCATCTCGGTGAACCCGATGCCTTGCAACCGCTCTAAAAACCGGCGCTGCACCTCCGTGCTGCTGATAATCTGGTCGATGAGCGGCCGCAGCTGCTCAAACGCCGGCCCGATGGACTGGATGTCGTTGACGAACTTGACGTTGAAGCTGTCCAGCACCGTCTTGAGGGTGCTCAGGCTGCCGGCCATGTCGGAGTGCAAAATCGGCAGCAGCTCCACCTGCAAAAACGAGTAGTAATCGTTGCGCAGCCGCTCGGCTTGGCGGCGGGCTTCGCGGTACAGCGCGTTGCCCCACAGCGTGAGGCCCAGCCCGCACAAGCTGCCCACCATAGCCACCGTGATGCCCCGTAGGAAGCCCGCAATAGCCACGTCGTCAAACTTGCCGTCGCCCAGCACGAGGCTCACCAGGCCCAAAATGGCGCCGCCGAACGTGCCCATCAGCCCGATGTAGAGCGGCAGCGAGGTGGTGGACTGAATTTCGCCGTCCAGGGCCCCCACGCGGCGCTCGGTCAGGTCTTGCAGGATGTTGAAGTCGGCCGTGCCCTTGTTTTTGAGCAGGTACACGTTGGTGTTGGCCAGCACTTCGGCAAACTCCGGCGAGGGCGCCGTGCTGGCCACTGTGTCCACCTCGCGGTGCGTCGCCGGGTCGCTCACCTTGGTGAGAAACAGGGCCCCGGGTCCCGGGAACAGTTTTTCCAGGCGGCCAATTTGGGCGCGGGCCCCCAGGAAGGCCCGCACTTGCAAGCCAATCAGCAGCACGATGGCCAGGGCCTCAATGAGTAGCAGCATAAGCTAAAATCGTTGCGCTGGGCGCCGCGCGGCCACTGGGTAAGGTTCCAGTGGCCGCGCGGCGCCCAGCGCAACAGTTGAAATTAAGCGAAGTGAATGCGCGCCTTGCGGACGATTTCCCAGTCGTCGCCGTCGACGCGGCGGAGCAGGCCGGGGGCCTCCGTCACGATGCGCGAAGCGGCGCCCTGGGGCAAGTTAAACTCGCAGGCCGGTTCCAGCACGTCGGCGTAGGAACTGATGTGCCGCGGGTGCGACACCGGGTCGGGGTTCACTTGGAACGTGGTTTCGTCGGGCCGCGCCGGGTCCCAGGTCAGCTCATAGATGCTGTTGTGGGCCGGCTGCCCCTGCAGCACGTTGCGCCGAAACCGTCCGTTCACTGGCGCTGAACTGACGTAGGCGCGCCGGGGCCCCACTGGCGCGGGCGGGGCCGGGGCGGCGGGTTGCTCGGCGGACACTTCCGGCACTACGGCTTCGGGCTCAGCAAGGGCCACTGGCGCCCCTACCGGGGCTTCGGGTGGCGGTACGGCAGTGGAGGCCACTTTGGGACGGGGCGCGTTGACTGCCTGTTTTGGGCGGTTTGCCGCGGCGCTGGCCATTGGCGCAGCGGGGGCTGGGGCGGCGGGGCTTGCGGCCGGCCGGTTTTGGTCGGCCAGGGCCCTGGCTATCATCTTCTGTACTTCCTTGAACTGGCCAGGCGTCAGCTCATCGGTCGCGCCGGCCAGGCGGGTGGTATTGCTGCTCGCCACGCTGCCCGACGATGCGCGGTGCCGGTGCTTGGGCCGGGTCATAATCAGAAATACGACCCCGATCAAACTCAGGGCAGACAACGCCAGGGCCCACTCGCTCCAGTCGCGGCTCGGCACGGGCTGGGCTGCGGCCGCTGGGGCCCCTACCTCCTGCCCCGCCGATTCCTGCGCCGGCGCGTTAGCCACCGGCGCGGGGCTCTCAATGCCTTGGGCCAGGGCCCCGGAGCCGCTGGCCAGCAGCGCTGCGCAGGCTGTTACGCGGGCCGCGCGGCCACCAAAATCAAGCAGTTTGTGCAGCATAGTGGCGTTCGTAAAGGCGTTGGGTGAGCTTAGGCAGGGCGTCGCGGAAGGCGAAGAAGAACAGCGTCTCGCCAATGGCCGTCGTTTCCTTGGCCGTGTTGGCGGAGAGCTGGTTGAAGCCCGCATTGAGGCTGTCGCCCATCTCCTGGCGGAAAAACTCGCTCAGGAAATCGGCGTCAAACTCCACGTTTAGGCGCGGCAGCAGCTCTTCCACGTCAGGGTCGTTGGCCAGGAAGTCGATGAGGCGCTGGGCGTTCACGAGCACCCCGTCGCGCCCCTCGCGAGCCTGGGCCAGGTTGGGCTGGGCGGCGCGGCCGGTAAGCACCGGCGCGGGCGCCACGGCCGGGGCCCCAGCGGCTTCGGCGGCGTCATCCGACGGCTCCTTGGGGAAGGTATCACCGATGATGGCGGTGGCCTTCATGTTCTCCATCAGGTCCTGCAGGGCCAGATGCTCGCCCTGCTGGGTGGCGAAGAGGCGGGCCCCGCCGTTGGCGGTAGCTTCCTTGGGGTCGGTGGCCACGGTGAGGCGGAAGTCGGCGGGCACGGGCTGGCCGGTGGCAAACGCCAGCACCAGCCGCGCCAGCTTGGTGGCCGTGGGCTGGCCGGGGCGGAAATCGAGCAGCTTGATGTACGTGCTGCCCTTGCCGCTGAAGCTGAGGTGGCGCGGCAACGGGCTGAGGCCCTGGGCCTGGGCCGCCTGCCCCACGTGGTACACAATGGCCGCAAAGTGCAGCAGCAGCACCACGCGCAGGTGCTGGGCCAGGATGATTTTCTCGCTGAACCGCAGCTGGTCGTCGAACCCAAACAGCAGGCTCACCACGTCGGAGGCGTAGAAGTCCGGATTCTTCATGGCCTTCTCGAACGCATTGCGGGCCTTTTGGAAAGCGTCCTTGTTCGTTTCGTCGGGCACCATTTTGCCCACCAGCGCATCTTGGTAGCGCAGGAAGCCATTCAGGCGACCGCCGCGGGTTTGGCGGGAGCCGTCGCTCCACAGCACGTCGCCGGCAAAGCGGAACGAGCTGATGGCGGCCGGTTTTTCGCCCCGCACAAACAGCACGTCGGTGGTGCCGCCGCCGATGTCCACGTTCACGGCATTCACGCCGTCGCGCGGCTCGATGGCGCCCTGCTTCACCAAGTCGAGGTACGGGGCCAGCGACTCGCTCAGCACCCGCGGCGGGAACTGCTGGCGCTCACCGAACACCCACTTGTACTCCTCGGCCCAGGTATTTTCGAACACCAGTTGGGCAGCGGCGTTCATGCTCAACGGCCGGAACCACACCACTTGGGTCTTGCTCACGTCGCCGTTGTTGAGGGCCGTTTTGTGCTTGATGAGCAGCAGCAACTCGCGCAGGAAAGCCCGCACGCGGCGCTGACCGGCCTCGTTGTCAGCCCCGCTGGTTTCCCACTTTAGGTTGGTGCGGTAGTGGCCCACGGAGCCGTTCAGCTCGTCGCGGTTGATATTGAAACCGATATTGACGTTGCCGAACAGCTGGGTGATCTGGCCCGCAAAAATGGGCGTTTCGCAGGTGGCCGTTCGGATTGGAAAGGCGTAATCGGCGCCCGGCGTACCAATGAAGGCGGGCACGAACTCGCGGTTTTGCACCGTGCGGGCGTAGGCCAAGCTGCCGAAGCTGTTGCTGTAGCGCTCGGGCAGGGCGTTGGCGCGCTTCAGCGGCTGGTTCAGCGTCACCACTTGCAGCTCGTCCTCGGTGGCGATGCTGAAGGGCTCGGGCGTGGTGTCGGCGCCGCGCATCAGGGCCACGTGGCTGTTGGTGGTGCCAAAATCGACGGCGAACGTGAAGTTGGCCGGGCCGCTGGCCACCGGCTTCCAAAGGGGCACCACCACGTTGCGCACCGTGCGGAAGGGCGTGCCGGGCGCATCGGGCAGCGGGCATTCCAGCTCCACGAAGTCAAACGGCGCCTGCCGCAACTGGTAGTAGATGCTGGCCGCCCCGAACGGGTTGCGGGCCACGCGCACCTGCTTTTCGGCCTGGCGGGGGCCCTGCGCGTCGTGGAAATGCAAGTCGGCCAGCGACGAGCCGGAGTTGTCGTCCACCAGCATCACCTCGTAGGTGTTGTTGATTTCAGCCCGCTCGTGCTTGTAGAACGGGAACACGCCCAGGTTCACCAGCGTCTCCACCAGGAAGCCGTTTTCGGGGCGCTGGCTCACGGCGCTGGGCAGCTTGCGGTAGTAATGGCGCTCGTACACCACGGGCTGGCCGTTTTGCACGGGCACGGTCAGCGTCACGGTCACGTAGTTCATTTCCACCGTGAACTGTACCAGGCGGTTCACGTCTTCGGGGGTGAAGAAGGTGAAAAACTGCTTTTTCAGCGGCAGCAGAAACGGAAACTGCAGGTCAGCGTCCGTATCAAAATCGGTGTACTGGTACGCCTTCCGGGCCCCCGGCTTGTAAATGACAGGCTGGCGGCCGGCGGCAAATTTGTCGCGGTTCAGGCCGTAGGGCAGCTCCACGAGGAAGTCTTCCAGCAGGTCGTTCACCGTCAGGTACGGGTAGGTGATGCCCAGCGCGGGCAGCACGCGGGCCGCCAGGTTGGGCTCGGCGTCGGCCCAGCCAATTTGGGCCCCCATGCCGGCCGCGCCGCGGGTGCCGCCGTAGTAGTTGCTGCCCGTCAGGTCGAGGTCGGGCTTGAGCACGAGCGGCGCGGGGCCCTCCAGCACCCGCGTGGCGGCGATGAACCAGTCGCTGGTGCCGGGCTTCTGCGAGGTGCGCGCCTGGTACAGCTCGGCGCCCTTGATGCGCACCGTGCCGCCCTCGTAGATCAGCGGCTCGTAGTCGGCTAAGAACTCGGTGGGGTTGAGGTTCTGGCCGGCCACGTCGTTCACGCGCTGCCGGTCGGTGTCCTGCAAGTACTTGAAGAAACTGTTGGCGAACGTCTTGTCGCGCAGGTTCTTGTTCACGTCGAACCAGCCGTACAGAAACTTCTGGAACTCGGGGGCCCTGCTGGCCAGTGGCACAATGGCCTGGTCGAAGTAGCGCCCGGTGCCATTCACCCGCTGAATGTCCAGCGCCCGCAGCCCCTGCCGCGCAAACACCAGTGTAAACGGCGAGGTGAGGCCCAGCAGCTCGCGCCGCCCGCTACCGCGCGCTTCCCCAAAAATCAGGAACAGCGTTTCGACGCCCGCAAACTGCGGGTCGTTCAGGTACAGGCCCAGCGTGCGGCCCATCAGGCGGGTGGCCTCGTTGCTTTGCAGGGCCCTAAGTTGGTCGTCTTTGTGCCAGGGCAGCAGCGTAAGGCTGTAGTTGGCAAACTGTTGGCGGAAGAACAACAGCTCCAGCAGGTCCAGGCAGTGCGTCACCAGGTGATGGTACACGGACGTGCCGTTGGGCTCGTGGCGCACAAACTCGAACGCCTCGGCCAGCAAGTGCAACTGCCCAAAAGGCGTCGGAATCGACGTGCTGGTGACGTGCGCCGAACCGCCGTCGGGGTCGGCAATGGTCTTAATTTGGTTGTCGCTCAAGCGGTCGGACTGCTGCCAGCCACGAAGCAACGATTTGCCCTGCTGGTGCAGGCGGAGGATGGTGCTCATAACGTTATCGATCTATCGACTAATGATTTTCAACGGCTAAAAGCCCTTGATTTTGCTGTCCACCGTCTCGCGCATCACCTTGCTGAACAGCTCCACGAACTGGCCCGGCTTGGTGGGGTGACCCACTTTGGTGGCGTTGTCGTCGAGCGACTTGCGCAGCGAATTGGTGACGATGCCCTTGTCGAAAAAGCCGGTTTCGACGCGCTGGCCGTACACTAGGTCGTTATAGTCGGCCGAGCCGAGCTGGAACGGCGCGAAGGACCGGTCGTTGGCCGCCAGTTCCTTCAGCCAGGGCGTGAAGCCGTAGGCCGGGTTGTCGAGCAGCTCGCGCAGAGCCCGGTAAAAGTCGTCGTGCTTCCACTCGGCGGGCAGTTGCAGGGTTTTGGCAAACACCGCGTCCATGGTGCCGGGCAGGCCGTGGGTGAGGAAAGTGGCGAAGAGCTGAAACCGCGTCAGGGCCCGGCCCAGCAGCTGCAGGCTCTTGTCGGGGTCGAGCGAGCCGAAGCGCACCGGCCGGTCGTCCTTCTCCAGGCCATACTCGAAAAATAGCTCCTGCCCTTGCAGCTCGGCCTTGCTGTGGGCCATGAAATCGAACACCGCCAGGGCCCCCACCAGCTCGATGAAGTGGGCGCCGTTGGTCTGGTTGGCGCCGCCCTCCTGGTTGTCGTAGCTCTTGGTAACCGGGTCGGCCAGGTAGTACAACGAGTTGAGGCCCCGCAGGTTGGTCTCGTAGTAGCTGAGGGCCGCCTTGGTTTTGGTGATAAAAAACCGCGAGTCGATGGCACTCTCCGCGCTGGGGTTCACCTTGAAGTAGGGCAGCACCGTGAGGCCGCCCATGGGGGCCTCGCGCAGGGCTTTTTCGTTGGGCAGGCGCTGGCCGCTGCTCAGGTCGGGGTAACGCAGGTTCTTGAGCAGCAGCGGAAAACCCGCCGCGCCCGTGCCCCCGAAGATGGAGCTGATGAAGAACACCCGGTCGCCGTCCTGCTCGTTGAAGTTGTTGGCAAAGGCCTGGATTTCGGCCGAGCCCATCAGCCCGTTCAGCACCACCGAGCCCACGTTGGGGCTGCCCTTGAAGCCCACGGTGAGCGGGCTGGCCAGGTTTTCGGGCGTGAAGAGCAGGTCCACCAAGTGACGGCTTTCCACCGGCATCCGGTCGTAGTGCAGGTAGTCGCGGAAGCTCTCGTTGATGTTGCCGAAATCGTACACGAAGGCATCCTTCACGTCGCCGCTGCCAGTTTGGGCAATGGCCGAGAGCGTTTTGATGTCGGTGTGGAAGAAGTCGCCCACCGCCGGGGCCGGCTGCAAGCTTTTGCGAAGCCGGGCGTAGGTTTTGAGCAGTTCCACGGTGCGGTTCATGTCGCCGTTGCGGGCGTCGGGGTCGATGATGATGGGCACCACCGTGTCGCAGTTCTTGATTTCGACGCCCGCCGCCAGCAGCATCGTCAGCGAGCGAATCACGCGCGAGCCCGTGCCGCCGATGCCGAATAAAAATAGTTTAGCCATTGAGGTAGAATGGAATAAAAAGCAATTAGCACGTCGTGCGCCGGTAGCGTCCGCGCCGCCGAGCACAACGTTTAAGTTGTTTCAGTGGGGCCCTAATTGGGCCAGCGCACCGGCGTGGTGCGGGCGCTGGTGGAGAAGGATTTCACCACAAACGACCAAAACACAAAAAATAGGGCCCCGAACAGCGCATTCACGCATAAAAAACCGAGCACATAGCGGTTGTAAGCCGATTGCTCGATACCCTCCAGGGCCACGCCGCTGCTGTTGAGGCTCTCCGTAACGACGGAGTGCGCCTGCGAATACGCCAGCCCGGCCGACGCCACGGCGGTGAGCAGCACGAACAGCAGCCAATGCGAGGTTTTGAATAAGGCCGTGGTCATCAACCGGTTCAGCACCACGTAGTACACCAGGGCCATGCCCAGCGCCACGGCGAAAAACGTGCTGAGGCCCACGCCGGGAAAAATGCTTTTTTGGTACACGGGGATGAGCGACGACGGCGCCGGCGTGCCCAATAAAGCTTGGTAGAGCGAAGTGAAAAGCTGTTGAAACATGCGGTGGTTTGGGTTGGCGGTTATAAGAAATTTAGGGCCCCGGCGCGCAGTGCCTAGGCTATTCCGCGCGCTGCACGCGGACGGGCAAATCGAGGGCTTGCTGGGCGCTGGGCTGGTCGGCAAAGTAGTCGGCCACGCCCTGCAGTACATCGGCCAGGAGGAAGGTTTTGGGGCCCTGCTTAGCGATGTTGCTGTCGTTGGCGGTGGAAGTTTGGGCCACCCAGGCGGGCTGCGGGCGGGGCAGCGTGAGGTGTAGCAGGGCCCCCACGCCGGGCACCTGGGCCAGCTTTATCTTGGCTAGGTGCGTGTATTGCTGCAAGTTGGCGTGGGTGGTGGCGCTGGGCTCCTGGGCCACGGGCCAGGTGCGCAGCAGCGTGGCGTCGGTGGCGGCGGCGTCGAGGCGCAGGTCCTGGGCGGCAGCTTTCTGCCACTCGGCGGGCACGCCTTTCAGGTCGAGGCCGAACACCACTTCGGCGGGCTCTTTGCGCGACACGCTTTTGGTAAAGCTCAGGGCGGGCACGCCGGCCACGGGCTCGGCCTTGTACCACTCGCCCTGGTTTTGGAAGTGGTCGAGGGCCGCGTAGGGCGGGGCAAACTTGGTGTTGAAGTGGGCCTGGGGCTGGGCGGCCAGCCGCTTCAGCAGCGTGCCATCGACCTGGCCCACCAGCGCCGGGGCCCCCACCACCCAGATGTAATACGGCAGCTTGTCGCCGCGCAACGCCTGCGGCTTGGTGCGGTTACCGGGGTAGAAGTTACCCCGGTAGGCCGACGTGCCGGCGAACACCGACACGGCCAATTTCGCCGCGTCGGCGGTGCCGAGGGCGTCCTTCACGTCGGTTTTCACACGCCAGGTTTCGCCGGCGTTTTTGGGGCTGTAGATGAAGTCAGACACGATGATGCTCACCGTGCCGGGCCGTTTGGCGTGCAGCTTCAGGGCTTCGGCTATCATCAGGGGCAGCTCGGTGCCTAGGGCGGGCTTCTGGATGCCGGTGCTCACGGCACTCGTCAGGGCCCCGTAGCTGGTGGGGACCAAGATGCGCGGGTCGGCGCCGGTGGCTTCCTTCACGAAGTAGTAGGCCGCCGGGGCCCCGTGCTGGCCGTTCACGTCGGAGAGCAGCGCGGCCACCGTTTGCTGGAAGTTGCTGCCCGGCTCACCGGGCGCGTTGGCGTGCATGAAGCCCTGCATGCCGCCCGAGGCATCCACCAACACGTTGAGCTGACTAATTTTATCGGCCGCCGCGGGGGCCCCAGCGGCCGGTTTGCCCCCGTTAATTTTGACGGGCTCACCGCCCGAGCCGCAGGCCGCGGCCAGCCCGCTGAGGGGCAGCAGCAGGGCGTATTTTCTAAGAATCGAAGCTGAAATCATGCGCCGGGAAACGGACTGAGGGAAGAGGCGAAGGCACCGCGGGGGTTTTCGGCAACAAGGTAGGGCCGGCGCGCGGCCCGGCCGCTCCCTGCACATAGCAGGCCAAACCGGTGCGGCCAACGCCAAAACAGCCAACGATTTCGGGCCCCAGGTTGTTGTATTCGCGCGGGGCCATTGGCGGCCCCGGCCGCGGGGGTTACCTTTGCGGCTGCTTGTTTCAGGTACTTAGCTCGTTTATGCCCAACGTAATTTCCACCGATATCTGCATTGTCGGGGCCGGCCCAGTGGGCCTGTTTGCCGTGTTTGAAGCCGGCTTGCTCAAGCTCCGCTGCCACGTCGTCGATGCCCTGCCGCAGCCCGGCGGCCAGCTCACCGAAATTTACCCCAAGAAGCCGATTTACGACATCCCCGGCTTCCCCGAGGTGCTCGCCGGCGACTTGGTCGATAACCTGATGAAGCAGATCGAGCCCTTCCACCCCACCTTCACGCTGGGCGAACGGGTGGAGGAATTTGCCAAGCTCGACGACGGCTCGTTTCGCCTGCTCACCACCGACGGCACCGAGGTGCAGTGCAAGGCCGTGGCCATTGCCGGGGGCCTGGGTTCGTTCGAGCCCCGCAAGCCGGCCGTCGAAAACCTCGAGCGCTTCGAGGGCGGCAAGGGCGTGCACTACATGGTGCGCGACCCTGAGCACTTCCGCGACAAAAAAATCGTGATTGCCGGTGGCGGCGACTCGGCCCTCGACTGGACCAACTTCCTGGCCAACGTGGCTTCGGAGGTGACGCTGGTGCACCGCGGCACGACGTTCCGCGGCGCCGCCGACTCGGCCGAGAAGGTGAAAAACTTGCACGAAGCCGGCAAAATCAAGCTCGTGCTCAGCTCCAACGTGACGCACCTGCACGGCAACGGCCACTTGCAGGAGGTCACCATCACTGGCAACGACGGCGTGGCCGAAACCGTGCCACTCGATGCCTTTGTGCCGCTGTTTGGCCTCACGCCCAAGCTGGGGCCCATCGGCGAGTGGGGCTTGGGCCTGGAAAACGACGCGGTGCAGGTGGACACGGTGGACTACAGCACATCCACGCCCGGCGTGTTTGCCATCGGCGACATCAACACCTACCCCGGCAAGCTCAAGCTCATCCTCTGCGGCTTCCACGAGGCCGCGCTGATGTGCCAGGGCGCCTTTAAGTACATCTACCCCGACAAGAAATACACCCTCAAGTACACGACGGTGAACGGGGTGCCTACTTTGTAAATAAGGAAAGAGGCCGTCGTGCTGCACGCAGCGTGACGGCCTCTTTTTGCCTTGCCAACTTTACCAATTTGATGGAAAACGACATACGTATTTACGTGGAGGAGGCCCCCGGCCAGCGCCGCGAACTGGAGGCCCCTACCGACATGGGCCTGAGCCTAATGGAGTTGCTGAAAGCCAACGATTACCCCATCCAGGCCACGTGCGGCGGCATGGCCCTCTGCGCTACCTGCCACGTGGAGGTGCTGGCCGGCCCCGCCCTGCCCAAGCCCCAGGACGCCGAGCTGGACATGCTCGAAACCCTGCCCCACGTGTACGAAGGCTCGCGCCTCAGCTGCCAGATTCGCCTCGAGCCCCGCACCGACGGCCTCGTGGTGCGCATCGCCGGCTAAGCGGTTGAATGTAGCGCGGACTTTGTAGTCCGCGGCTCTCGGCTTCGTCTTGCCGATTAATCGTTTAGCGACCGTGCAGCGCCGCGGACTACAAAGTCCGCGCTATATTCAACGACACACAAAAAAATCCCCGCCAGTTACTTGGCGGGGATTTTTTTATGCCTGTGGCCGGGGCCCTAGCGGCGGTGCTTCTTGCTGCTGGCGTGGCTGGTTGAGGCCTTCTTTTTGGTAGCCGATGACTTCTTGGCGGAGGTCGTCTTTTTGGTGGCGGCCTTGTGCTTGGTTTTGGTTTTAGTGGCGGTGCGGGCCTCCTTAGCGCGGGTGGCTTTCGACTTGGTTTTGGTCTTCGTTTTGGCGGCTTTGCTGCGGCTGGCTTTGGTGCTGCGCGTGGCCTTGCTGTGCTTGCTGCTGCTACGGCGGGAAGCGCGGCGCTCGGAGGCGCGCTCTTCGGCCCGGGCCTCGGCGCGGCGGGCCGATAGCCAAGCGGAGTGGCGGGCGGCGTACGAGCGGGTGGCGTGGGCTTCGCGGGCAGCGGTGGCCGCCTCTTCGGGCCGGGCCTCGTCGGCGCTGGCGGTGGCGTGGGCAGTGGCGTCGTTTTCGGGCGAAGCAGTAGCGTCGTCAATGGCGGCGGAGTGAACGGCCTCGGCCTTCTTGCGGCGCACCGGCATCAGGAAATCGCGCTCGGCGCGCTCGCGCACGCTCAGGTTTTCTTCGCCGGGAAGTTTGGTTACGGGCGTCTGGGCGTGGGCCGTGCCCAGGGTCAGAAAAAGGGCCGCCAGGGCTAACAACTGCTTCATAGTATAATCATTATCCAATTGGTCGAAGGGCAAAGCTAAGGCTGTTCTTGGCAAGATGCAAGCTCCACCAGGCCCCGAGCTGGCCCGGTGGCAGGCCTGTTTGCCCCCACCCGGGGCCCCCACCGGCCCCTCGCCTACCGCGCAATGCTGAGCCGCTGCCCCGCCGAATTTGCCCCAAATTCGGGCGCGTAAAGGCACTGCACTTGGCTCAGGCCGCCCGAAAAATTGCCGGCCTGGCTGGCCCGCAGCCGGTACTCAAACACGTGCGTACCGCGCGGCACTTCGCTTAAAAAAAAGTTGGTGGCCGCGTCGCGCGGGCTCTCGTAGTAGCCCAGGCCGTTCTGGTAGCGGTAGCCGCTGGTTTGGCCAATGGGCTCGAGGCCGGCGGCGCGCTGGTCCTTGAGGTGCACGTACTCCAGGGCCCTGTCGGTGCGCAGCACGAGGCGCACCACCAGGGCGTCGCCCACTTTGAGGGGCGCGGCGGCGGTCAGCTTTTCGAGCACGGGGCCCCCGGCGGTGCGGGTTTCGCGGTAGAGCTGGCGCTCCAGGCTGAGGGGCGTGGCGGCGGGCGTCACCTTGTCAAGGTCCTCGAAATACTGCCAATACAGCGCGCCCCAGGCCACGCCCGCGTCGGCTTTGGCCACGGTGACTTTGCCCTGTGCGGGCTGGATTTCGGCCGCCGGCCAGCTGGTCTTGAAGTAGCCGGTGCCGGCCTGGGCCGCCTCGGGCCGCACGGCTTGGGCCCCCACGCTGATTTGCAGCGGCTGCGGGGTGGCCAGCCCGGTGGTGCCGCGCAGCAGCAGGGCGTAGCAGGCGTCGGCGGTGGCGCGGGTGCTGGGCCAGTTGTGGGTTTGCTTCTGCTTGAGCAGCCAGAGTTTCATTTCGTCAACCGATTTCTGGTCGTTTTTCACCTCGTCGAAGGCTTCGATGAGCGTGGTCTGGGTTTCGGTGGGGGCCTCGCGCCAGTAGTAGCCGCCGGTCACGTCCTTCCAGTACATACCCAGCTCGGGCGAGTGCAGGGCGTTTTCGGCCAGCGCGCGCAGGATTTGCTGGGCCGCCGGGGCCCCCTTGCTTTCGCGGAACAGGGCCAGGGCCGCCTGGGCTTGCAGGTAGCGCGTTTGGCCGGCCCAGTATTGGGCGGCTTGCCCGCGGTAGTAGGCGTAGGCGGGCTGGGCGGCCTTGGCCACGGGCTGGCCGGGCCAGAAGCTGCGGGCGTACAGGGCCTGGATTTGCAAGTCGCCGAGGTGATTGGCGGCCAGCTTCACGGCCTTTTGGCGGCGCAGGTCGGCGTAGTCGCGGGCGGTGGCGGCGTCGAGGTAGGCCAGGGCGGCTTGCAGGAGGGGGCGGGCAGCGGCGTCCTGGCTGGCGTCCAGGGCCCCCAGTTTCTTCAGCTTGCCAAACCCGGCCACGATGAGCTGGGTGAGGTAGCGGTCGTCAGGCATTTTCTCGAACCACGGGAACGCCCCGTCGGGCCGCTGCATGGTTTGGAGCTTGGCCAGGGCCCGGGCCGTTTCGGTGCGCAGCCGCACGGTATCGAACAGCGTGGTGAGGCGGGCCAGGCGCTCGGTCTCGCCCTGGGCGTCGCGCACCCAGGGGGTTTCTTGCAGCAGCAGGTTTTTTAGCTCCTGGTTTTGATCGAGCTTGCTGGCCAGCTGGTTGCGCTGGGCAGATGTGCCGCTTTGGGCCTGGCGCGTCCATTCGGCCAACACGGTGCGGAAGCGCGGGTTGGACTTGAGAATTTGGGCAGCCAACAGGTTGGCGTACAGCCGGTCGAATACCTGCTCCGAGCACTCGTAGGGGTACTCCATCAGGTAGGGCAGGCTCTGCACGGCGTACCAGGCGGGGTTGGCCGTCATCTCCAGCGTGAGGGAGTAGTTGCGGCGCGTGGGGCTGCTGGTGCTGGTCAGCTTCGTGAGCTCGAACGTGCGGGTGCCGGGGCCCACAATGGGCAGCGGCAGGCTCTCGGTGACGAGGATGCGGTTGGGCAACACGGGCAAGGTGTTTTCCTCGCCGTCGGAGTAGGTGGTGGCTACTGGCTGGCTGTCGGCAACTCGGCGCTTTTTGCCCCCGGTTTTCTTCGCATCTTTTTCACCACCAACCGGCGCCGAAGTGCTAGCCACTACCCGATACGTCACGGCTACCGGCGCAAAATCAGCGGGCAGGCTAATCTCCCAGCCCAGGGCGGCGCTCTGGTGGGCCCCAGTGGCCACGGGCTGCTGGGCGGGGCCCCGCAGGAGTTGGGCGGTGAGGTCCTGGCCGGTGGCGGCGTCGAGCAGGAATAGCTGGGCCGTGCCGCTGGTGGCGTGGTCGGTCAGGTTCGAGAACTTGGCGGGGAAGGTGAACGTGTCGCCCTGGCGCAGGAAACGCGGGGCGTTGGGCGTAATCTGGATTTCCTTTTGGGTGACGAGCTGCCGGGCCAGTTGGCCGGTGCGCAGGTTGCGGTCATGGGCCAGGGCCAACAGCTGCCAGCGCGTCACGGCTTCCGGCATCTGGAATTCGAGCACCACGTCGCCGTTTTTGTCGGTGCGCAGGGCCGGCTCCCACAGGGCCGTTTCGCGGAAATCGGTGCGGGTGGGCACGGTGGTGAGGTCGGGCTGTTTGACTGGAGACGCTGCTTTATCAGTCAATGTATCCATGTCAGGAATATCTTCCCGCTTCATTGCTTCCTCGGCTGAGACTGGTGCGGGCGGCGGCGGGCGCATTTCCTCGTCTTTTTTTATAACAGGAGGAGTAAATTTTATGGTAGTCATCTTAGAGCGCGCAGCTGAAGCCATGCCCCGAATCATAATACCACGCCCATTTCCGCGCGCACCATGGCCGATAAGCGCCTCCCACATATTCAAGGCTGGATAATCTACCGCCGTTTCACCAGCGCCAATTGCGTCGGCAACAGCCACCCCGTTTATTTCTCCAAATTCCCCATCCCATCCCAACTGCGCGTCATACCCACCGTTGCCAAAATCTAACCCCGAAAAGCTGTGCTGCCGGAATACGTCCAGGCTTTGGTCGTAGAGCGTCGCCAACAGTTCGGCATCGGCTGCTTTGCCGCCGGCTTGGTGGATGCCGATGCGCCAGGCTTCCTTTTGCCCGGGCTGGATCTTGTCGCGGAAGGTGCTGATAGTGAGCTGCAACGGCTGCGGCTTTTCGGTTACCTGCACGGTGGCATCGTGGCGGTAGAGGTGGTTGGCGCGCACTTGCGTGGTGTGGATGTACAGGGCCCCCGGGGCGCTGGCCGGGCCGCTTTCCACGGCCACGCGGCGCTGCTCGCCGGCCCGCAGCGTCAGCCACTCTTGGCGCAGGAGCTGGCCGCCGCGCTCCACTTCGAGCAGGATGCGGGCGTCGGGCTCGCTGCTGCCCAGCAGGATGGCGGCGGGCTGGCCGGGGGCCACGGTGTCGGCCAGCGCCACAAACCAGTCGGGCGTGGCGAAGGGCACGGTGGGGGCCCCGGCGTCGTAGAGCGTAAAATCATGCTGCGCCCGCGCCGAGTCGCGGCCCGCGGCGCGGGCTTCGAGGCGGTAGCGGCCGGTGGGCAGGGCCCCCAGCGCGGCGCGCAGGTCGAGGGCGGCACTGGCTTTGGTGTCGAAGGCCAGGGTTTTGACCAGCTCCGGCTTGGCCTCGTTCTCGGCGGTTTCGGGTGCGGGGCCGGGCACGCCGGCGGGATTGGGGCGGTAGCGGATGGCCAGCAGGCGCAGCGTGCCGGCGGCCGGCAGCGGCTCGCCGGTGGCGTTGGTGCCCAGCAGCCGGAAGGTGGGCAGGTGCTGCTTGTCGGCCGTTTCGGGGCCCTGAATACTTAGGCTGAGCGGATTGCGGCCGATGGGGAAGCCGCGGGTGGCGCTGCGGGTTTCGCCGGCCGCGTCGGTTACGTCGGCCGTCACTTCAAACAAGTAGCCCGGCTCCCAGCCGCGCCGGCCCACCCGGGGGGCCCCCAGCGGCGGCGTGAACGTGACGCTAAACCGGCCGTCGGCGTCGGTGGTGGCGGTGCCGTGGGCAATTTCCTGGGTGCCGCCGCGGTTGGGCGGGTACACGCCGCGCCCGAAGCCCCCGTATTCAAACAGCGCGAACAGCTCGCGGCGCGTGACGCGGTATTGCACCGTGGCCCCGTCGGTGGCTTGCCCGGCGTAGGCGCGGGCGCGGCCCTGCACCGCCAGCGGCTGGCCCAGTTGCGGCCGGCCGGGCACCGAGTCGAGCTGCACGTAGAACGTGGGCCGCTTGTAGTCTTCCACGGCAAAAGCCAATTCACCGTCGTCCGCGCTCAGCCTGAACTCGCCGTTCAGCAAGCCCGCCGGCAGCACAAACGAGCCGCTGAAACTGCCGAAGTCGTTGGTCACAAAGCTCAGCTTCTGCACGGTGTCGCCGTTCACGTCCTCCAAGCTCACGTCCTGCTTTTCCTTGGTCAGCAGGTGCGATTTCCCGCCCTGGTTTTCCACCAGAATGCCCTTGAAGTACACCGTTTGCCCCGGCCGGTAAATGGCGCGGTCGGTGAAGAGGAAACACTTGGTTTCGGGCTTGTTTTCTTGGTTACTACCGTTGTAATACCCGCCCAAATTATTCACTACCAACGTGTCGCGGCCGCGCCAGATGCGGGCGCCAGCTAATTGCTCGTCCGGCCGCTGCGGGGTGTTGGTGGTGGCTGGCGGTAGTTCTACCTGGCCCGAGGCGGCCGTTTGCTGCACGGCGCTCAGGCGCGTTACTTGCTTGCGGCCGAGCGGGTCGTAGTGCCGGTACGTGGCCTGCGCCGATACCCCGGCCAGCGGCTGCCCGCTCTGCCGCTGCAGCACCAGCAGTTGCGGGGCCCCGGTGCCGGACCGGTGGCGGCTCACGGCGCTCAGCTCGCTGGCGCCCAGCGCGGCGTAGCTCGTGGCCGCGCCGGCCTGGGGCTGGGCGGGGTCGGTGCCCTGGGTGCTGACGATGACCAGGTAGTAGCCCGCCGGCAGCGCCGGGCCGGCCGCCGCCAGCTTTTGGGCCCTGTAGTCGAGCGGATGCGCGGGCACCGGCACGGCCCACGTGGCGGCGGGCGCCGCCTTCAGGGCCCGGGCAAACCGCCGGGGTATGGACTGCTCCCGGGTCTGGTAATCGCTGAAATTCGTCCACTCTTTCAGCGAAATGCGGTAGGCCCAGGCGTGCAGCGCGGTGATGTTGCGGGCCGTGGCATCGAGGCGCCAGGGCTGGCCGGGCACCACGATTTCGGCGGCGGAGAAGGTTAGCTCCGGCCGTTCAATCTCTTCGCGCAGGGCCCTGGCACGGGCCGCCCCGCGCGACTTTGGGAACCGGGCTTCGGCGGCCCGCGCCAGGGCCACGGCGGCCACCGGGGTGCTGTCGCGCGCGGCTTCAGCTTGGCGGGCTATGAACTCGGTGCTGAGGGGCAGTGCTTGGTAGGCCTCCGCGGCG
This sequence comes from Hymenobacter nivis, assembly GCF_006439025.1. Taxonomy (GTDB): domain Bacteria; phylum Bacteroidota; class Bacteroidia; order Cytophagales; family Hymenobacteraceae; genus Hymenobacter; species Hymenobacter nivis_A. The sequence goes on along the minus strand of NZ_RCYZ01000002.1, from coordinate 324,356 downwards.
CGGGCCAGGGCGGGGGCGTACTGGTCGGCCAGGTCGGTGTTTTGGGTGAGGGTGCGCAGGTAGTCGAGGCGCTGCAAGTCCACGTCGGCCAGGGCCCCGGGGTTGGCGGCGGCCAGCGGCAGGCGGGCGGCGGTGAGGCGCTGCAACAGGCGCAGCGCCAGCAGCGGGCCGTTCAGCGAGTCGGCGGCGGGGGCCCCCAACTGCAGGCCTGCAAACTCCTGGGCGCTGCCGAACAGCTTAGGGTCGGTTACCTGAAATTGCTGCTCGGGGCGGGCGATGTACAGCTCCTGGTTTTGCAGGCCGGCAATGGCGCGCTGGGCCAGCAGGTCGTAGAGCGTGGGGCGCAGGGCGCGGCCCTCGGCGTCGCCGCCCGTGGCCAAGTCGCCAAGGTCGGCCAAGGTGGTTTTTAATTGGCGCTGGGGCTCGTCCTCCACCGATTGGAAGTAGTGCCGCACAACGGCGCCGCCGAGCCGGGCGGCGTCCCAGGTGGCGAGGGTGGTGCCGCCGTCGGCCGCGCCGGGCGTGGCACCGTCGGCGGTGGGCGGGGCCCCGGCGGTGCGCTGGTAGAGCTGGTAGCGGTGCTGGTTGTAATAGTTGGCGTAGAGGCCGGCCAGCAGCGAGTGCAGCACGGGCCGGGCCGGAAACTGGGCCGTTTTCAGGTCGGCTTCGAGCAGGGCAATGGCCTTCTCGTCGGCGTCGTTTTCCTTATTTTCCAGCAGCCGGATTTTGTAAAGCAGGGCCCGTACGTAGGCCGGGGCGTTGCCTTCTTTTTTGGCCTGCTGGTAGATTTTCTCGACCAGCGGCGCGGCGGTGGCGGTCTGCTCCTTTTGCAGGAGGGCGTCGATTTTTTTCCACTGCGCGGGGTACGGCGTGGTAGGGCCCGGCGCGGCGCGGTCGGCAAAAAAGGTCATCAGCAGCAGTAGGCAAGCAAGCAGGAACGGGCGCATGGGCGGCAACGAAGGGACGGTTGGGGCCCTAAAGATGCCGGGCCACGCCAGATTCCACACGGGCCGGGCAAATTAATTGCGAGCCCCTTCCCTGCTGCTTTCATATGGCCGTGGCGGGGCTGGCTTTCGCTGCGCTGGCCGGCGTGCAGCCCGTACTTCGGCTGGCCAGCCAGTCGTTGAAAAACCGCTTGCCATTGCTTTTTAGGGCCCTGGGCGCTACGCAGGAGCATCTTCGCAGCCGCTCGCGGCCGGGTTGCTACCTAACGGGAGACGCAAAGATGCGGCTCTCCCCCCTATGCAAGCGGCTATCAATAAACCGTGCAAGCCGCAGAATGCAAATTTTTCGCTGCCAGTAGTTTACGAAGCCACGGGCTGGCTGGCCAGTACGCGGGCGGCCTGGGCAGCGTGGCGCTGCAAGTGCAGCACTAGGTACTCAAGTTGGTCAACCAAGCGCAGGCGCAGCAGCGGAAACAGCGGGTTGGGGATGCGCACGGCGTTGGCGTTCACTTGGCGGGCGCGCAGCACGAGGCTCAGCAGCTCGTCGAGCTGGCGGCTGTACACCTCCGTCACGGTGCGGGTGAGGCGGGTGCCGGTGGGGGCGTAGCGCTGGGGCGTCACGCGGGGTTTTTCGGCGGCGGGCACGCGCAGGTCGGCCACCAGGCGGGCCCCTACGAAGCCATTTTTTACCGTGGGCGCGGGCTTGCTACCGCGCTCCTGGGCCCGACGCAAGCGGGCGCCGATGGTGGGCAGAAAATAGCCGCCCACGATGTTGAGGTGCTCCAGGCATTCGCCCACGCTCCAGGGCCCCGGGCCGGGGCCAGGCCGGCGGTTCAGCACCTCGGGCCCCAGCGGGCGAAACTGGCGCTGGGCCTGCACCCGCAACACCAACAGGGCATTGGTGAGGTCGTCGAAGAATTCGGAAGTGGGGCGGGGGGGCGCGGGCATACGCAAAGAGACGCTTACAGGAATGTAATATTACAGCCAGCTACCCGATTCGGTTCGATTTACCTTGGCTGTGGCCCGGGTGGGCCTGTTTCCTCGCCGAGTAGCGGCGAGCCGGGCCAGCAGGGGCCCCAGGCACGGGCGCACGGCTCAAAGTGGCCCCAGGCTTAGCAGACTAAATTCAAAAGTGCAGGTCAGGAATTGAAATGCTAACTAATTAGTATTTCGATTCCTGACCTGCACTTTCTAGCTTGTGGCTAGCGCGCCGGCGGGCCGGCGCGTGGCCTTACTCTGCGGTGGACTCGTCGCGGCCAGCGTTGGGCTTCGGGGCTGTGACGGCTTGCTCGTCGGGGGTGCCGGCGGGGCGGAAATTTTCCTGGGCGGCAGGACCGTTATTTTTCGCCGTACGCTCCTGGCTGGTGTAGTCGCCTTGGGCCGGTGAGCCGCCGGTGGCCCCAGACTGGCCGGCAGCGTACTGGTCGTCGTAGGAGCCACCCTTCGAGCCGAAGCCCTCGTGCTTAGCCTGCTGGGCCGCGTTGGGCCCCTCGCCAAAGCCGCTGCGGTCGTCGCCGGTGGCGTAATTGGGCTTGTTGGCCTCGCCCTGGCGGCCTCTGTCGCCGTAGCCTTCGCCGGCGGCATCGGGAGCGGGCGTGCCGCCGGTAGCGGGCGGCGCCGGGGCGGCACCCGTGGCCGCCGAGCCGCCGGGCCCGTTGGCCGAACCCTGGTTGTCGTAGCCGCCGCGTGAGGAGCGGTCGTCTTCGCCCTGGTTGCGCTGGGGTGCATCAGTGGGGGCCGCCGTGGGCGTGGGGCCCCCACCGCCGAAGGCCGTGTGGCCATAGTCGGCGGCGTAGCCAGGGCCCTGGGGAGGAGCCGCGCTGTTGTCGTTCTGCTGGTTGGCGCGGGCATCGGTGCGGCCCGGCAGGTTACGGGTGTCGTACTGATTGCCGCGGCCGTCGGGGCCCGGGGTTTCGGGGCCGGGCGCGGGCGGTAGGGCGGCGTCGTGCGAGTTAGCATTCACTAGCTGGTCGCGGTCGGGCTGGTAGGAATTGTGCTGCGGGCCGGGCTCGCCGGGGCCCCCGTAGTAGCGGTCTTCGGGCGAGTTGCGGGGCTCGTAATCGGCCTCGCGGTACTGGTTGCCGTAGCCGCCGTGGGTATTGTGGTCGCCCTGGCGGCCAAACTCGCCCCGGCTGGCGTCGGCCTGTTGGTTATCGAGGCGCTCTTGGTCGCCAAACACGTCCTGCGTCGCGTTGCTCAGGTTGCCGCCGTAGGCATTGGGTTGCCCGGCCGCGGCCGGGGCGCTGGGCTCGGGCTCGAGGTCGGCGGGGTCGGCCTCCTTGTTTTCCTGCTGGCCGTGGTCATCCACGCCGCCTTCGCCCGCGCTGGTTTCGGCCGCGGCCAACTGCTCGCTCGACACCGGCTGCACGGCGGGCGTGCCGGCCGGGGGCACGGGCTGGGTGGCGGTGTTGCCCTTGGGGCCGCCCAGGCGGTTGCCGGCGATGTCGTTCGATTCGGTGTTGAGGTTTTCCGTGCTCATGGGGCGAAGAAGTGAAGGGGTGGGAATGCCCAAGGGGCCCTAAACTATACGCGCCCCCCGGGCCACGGTTGGGGCCCCGGCGCGGCGGGTTGCGGGCGGGGCCGTATTTTTGCCGCCACGCTTCTCTTTTATTTTCGATTCGCTGCTTATGGAAACCGGTACGGTTAAATTTTACGACGACGCCAAGGGCTTCGGCTTCATCATCCCCGACGGCACAGAGGAGGAGATTTTCGTGCACCACACCGGCCTCATCCACGAAATTGAGGCTGGCGACCGGGTGCAGTTCTCCGTCAAAGCCGGCAAAAAAGGCCCCAACGCCGTCGACGTAACGCGCGTCGCGTAGCCCGCATTGCCCCGCAAAAAAGCCGGCCCCGCAGTGTGCGGGGCCGGCTTTTTTGCGGGGCAATGCGGGCGTTATTTCTTCGTCGGGGGCTGGTACTTGGCCACGCGCACGCCCACGGCCATCAGCCCGGGCAGCTGGTCCTGGCGCATGAACTGCTCCAGGGTGAGGGTGTAGTTGCCGGGCTGGGCGAAGCGCTGGCGGGGCAGGGCCAGAATCTGGTGGTCGTAGATGTCGCCGGTGCCGCTGCCGCGGGGCTCGCCGGTTTTGGGGTCCATCAGCAGCATTTGGTGCAGCAGCGGGGCCCCCACGCGGCCGCCGGGCCCCGTGAGCGTGGCCTTCACATAAAGGTTGTAAAACGGGTACACCGAGGCGTTGCGCACGTCGAAGTACACGTCGTAGCGGGCAGCCGTGTCGGCAATGGCAAACGTGAAGGCGGGCTTGCGCTGCACGTCCCACGAGTTGCTGGGGAAGTCGGTGTTTTCCTCAAACACGCGGTTGGGGTCGCAGCCGGCCAGCGCCAGCAAGCCCATGGCCCCCACCAGCGCCCATGGCCGGGCCAGAAATCTCACGTTAAAAAATCGAAGCATAACCATTTACTGTCAATAGCTTAAGCACCGGCCGGCGCGGGGCCAGCACTGGGGTTGGGGGTGCCGCCTTCGTTGCTGCGGCCTTCGCCGCCCCGGCCGCCACCGCGGCGGCCACCGCGCCCGCCGCGGCCTTCGCGGGGGGCCCCGGCGTCGCCGGCGGGGCGGGGCGTGGGCGCGTCGGGGTTGCGGCGGGGGCCCTCGGGGCGCTCGTTGCGGGGCGCGCGGGGCTCGCCGGCTTCGCCCTCGGGGCGGGTGCCGTCGGCCGAGCGGCCACGGCCGTTGCGGCGGTTGAGGGGTCGGGCGGCGGCGCCGCGGCGGCCCCGCTGTTCGGGGGCGGCGTCGCCGGCGGCGGGGGCCCCGGCGGCTTCGCGGGGCGCGTCGGAAGCGGCCGGGGCCGGGGCCGGGCGGCGCTCAGCGGCGGGGCGGGACTCACGGGCTTCGCGCTCGCGCTGTTCTCCACGGGGCTCGCGCTGCTCCCTGGGCTCGCGTTCGCGTTGTTCACGGGGCTCACGCTGTTCGCGTGGTTCCCGGGGCTCGCGGGTAGTGGGGCGCTCGGCGCGGGGGGCACGGGGGGCCCCGGCGGCGGCGGCGGGAGCTTCGGCAGTGCCGTCGGTGGGCTTGCCTTTTTTGCGCTTGCTGCGCTTGCTACCGGTGCGGATCTGGTCGTCGAGACGGTCGAGCGAGCCCTCCACAATGGCCGATACTTCGGGCTCCGGCTCCTCCTCGCGGGGGGGCAGGAGGTTCTCGATTTTTTCGCCGCGCTTGTTCATCTCTAGCAGCTCGCGCACGCGGGCGGCCTCCAGCATCACCCAGTTGTTGTCGCCCTTGATGGCGAACCACATGCGGCGGCGGAAGATGTCAGTTTTCTGCAAAAACGCCTCGCCCTTTGTGGTTTGCAGCGGGCGCTGCACCTGCGGAATGTCTTTGAGGGCGTCGAGGTAGGCGTCGAGCTCGTAGTTGAGGCAGCACTTAAGGCGCCCACACTGGCCGGCCAGCTTCTGGGGGTTCAGGCTCAGGTTTTGGTAGCGCGCGGCGGTGGTGCTCACGGTTTTAAAGTCGGTAAGCCACGTCGAGCAGCACAGCTCGCGCCCGCAGATGCCGATGCCGCCGATGCGGCCGGCCTCCTGGCGCAGCGAAATCTGGCGCATCTCCACCCGCACCCGAAACTCATCGGCCAACCGCCGGATCAGCTCGCGGAAGTCCACCCGGTCTTCGGCCGAGTAGAAAAACAGGGCCTTCGTGCGGTCGGCCTGGTACTCCACGTCGCTGAGCTTCATGCGCAAGCGCAGCTCGCCCACCATGGCCCGGGCTCGGAACATGGTGCCGTTTTCAAGGTCGCGCACGGCCTGCCAGCGCTCCTCGTCGTCGGGCGTGGCCACGCGCAGGATGTTGCGGATGTCTTTGGTGTCGGTGGGCACCTTTTTCTTGCGCATTTGCAGGCGCACCAGCTCGCCCTTCAGGCTCACGTGGCCCAGGTGCCAGCCGCTGCCGGTGGCCTCCACCACCACGGCGTCGCCCGTCACAAGCGGCAGGCGGTCGGCGTTGCGGAAGAACTCTTTGCGGCCGCCTTTGAAGCGAATTTCCACAATGTCGAAGCCCGCGAAGGAGTCGGGCACGTCCACGTCGGCCAGCCAATCGAAGACGTTGAGGCGGGTGCAGCCACTGCTGCAGCCCCCTTTGGAGCCGCAGCCGCCTACCTTGCTGGTAGAGCAGCCGCCGCCGGAGGAACAAGTTGAACAAGCCATGAGGCCGAGGATATATATAGTGTGAAGCGGCGCTTTGTCCGGGCCGCAGAAAGTTCGGAATCTAGCAAAGATAGCCGTTTCAGGAGGGCAACGGGCACCCCCCGCCAGCGCCCCGCTACCGGGGCCCCAGCCCCCCGGCCGGGCCCTAAAAAAGCCTGCGGCGGGGCCGCGGGCTTTTCGGGCCAATTCGTTTGGCGAGCCCGTGCCGGCGGGCACCGGGGCCCGTCTTTCACGGCAAAAAGCACCGCCCTGCCCCCGGCGCACCGGCCAAAGTGCTGGCCAGAAAACTGGCTGCAAACCCGGCGCTGGCTGTCATTTCCGCGTAGGAATAGTAGCACTCCAGCTTTTTTTTGGCTTATCTGCTATTCCTACGCAAGACTTTATGAACGAGCTTATTGAAATTCGACATCTGCAAAATACTGACTATGAGGCCGTGAAGGCCGCCATGTTGCAAGCTTACCCCAGCATGGGCAGCTACTGGCGGCGCGAGCAGCTGGCCCGGCTGGTGGCCATTTTCCCCGAAGGCCAGTTTGTGGTGACGGTCAACGGCGACGTGGTGGCGGCCGCACTGGCCCTCATCATCGACCACGAAAAACTGACCCGCGAGCATACTTTTCAGGAGGTGACGGGCGACTACACGTTCTCGACCCACGACCCGGCCGGCGACACGCTCTACGGCATCGAGGTATTCGTGGTGCCGGCCATGCGCGGGCGGCGGCTGGCGCGCCGCCTCTACGAGGCCCGCAAGGAACTGTGCGAGCGCCTCAATCTGCGCGCCATCAACTTCGGGGCGCGCATTGCGGGCTACCACGCCTACCAGGACACGCTTTCGCCCAAAGAATACGTGCGCCGGGTGAAGGACCGCGCCATCGTGGACCCGGCCCTCAACTTCCAGCTGGCCAACGACTTCCACCCGGTGCGGGTGCTGCGTGGCTACCTGCCCGGCGACGAGGCCAGCGGCGACTATGCCCTGCTCATGGAGTGGGACAACATGCTGTACGACACCCGCCCCACGCCGGCCGTGGCCCAGAAAACGCAGGTGCGCCTGGGCCTCGTGCAGTGGCAAATGCGCCTCTATGACGGCCTGGAAGACATGTTCCAGCAGGTGGAGTACTTCGTGGATGCGCTGGCCGCCTACCGCGCAGACTTCGCGCTCTTCCCCGAGCTATTTCACGGCCCCTTGATGGCCGAGACCAACGAGCTGTCCGAAATCGACGCCATTCGCAAGCTCAGCCAGTTCTCGGACGAGATTCTGGCCCGCTTTACCAAGCTGGCAGTGCAGTACCACATCAACATCATCACCGGCTCGATGCCCGTGGTGGGCGACGATGGCCAGCTGCTGAACGTGGGCTACCTCTGCCGCCGCAACGGCTCGGTGGAGCGCTACGAGAAAATCCACGTCACGCCCAACGAGGCCAAGTACTGGGCCCTGCGCGGCGGCACCCGCCTACAGACGTTCGATACCGACTGCGGCCCCATCGGGGTGCTCATCTGCTACGATTCGGAGTTTCCGGAGCTGGCCCGCCTGCTCGCCGACCAGGGCATGAACATCCTGTTCATTCCCTTCCTGACGGATACCCAGACGGCTTACTCGCGGGTGCGGCATTGCGCCCAAGCCCGCGCCATCGAAAACGAGTGCTATGTGGCCATGGCCGGCTCGGTGGGCAACCTGCCCAGGGTCAAGAACATGGATATCCAGTACGCCCAGAGTGCGGTGCTCACGCCCTGCGATTTCGCCTTTCCCAACACCGGCGTGAAAAGCGAGGCTACGCCTAATACGGAGATGATTCTGGTGACCGACGTGGACCTGACCATCCTGGACCGCCTGCGCCACAGCGGCAGCGTGCAAAACCTGCGCAACCGCCGCCACGACATGTACAAGCTCTCAGCCGCCGAGCTGATGCCCAAGCACTAGGGCCCCACGGGGCCCTAGTGTGCGCCTTTCCAAATCCCTACTTTTTAGCTATTTACATTCTTCCAACATGGCAGGAAAACTCACGGGCAAAGTCGCCCTAATCACCGGCGCGAGTGCTGGCATCGGCGCGGCCTGCGCCCGCGCCCTGGCCGCCGAAGGGGCGCAGCTCATCCTCACCGCCCGCCGCGAAGAGCGCCTCGAAGCCCTGGCCAACGAGCTGGCCGCCCACGCGCCCCGGCCCATCATCGTGCTTGGCGACGCCCGCGACGAGGAAACGGCCCGCCAGGCTGTGCAAGCCGCGCTGGACGGCCCCGGCCGCCTCGACATCCTGCTCAACAACGCGGGCACCGGCAACTACAAAAACCTGGTGGACACCAGCGCCGACGAGTACGACGACTTGATGGACACCAACATGCGCTCGACGTTCCTATTCACGCGCCACGCGGCCCCAGTGCTCATCAAGCAGGGCTCGGGCACCATCCTCATGCTCTCGTCGATGGCCGGTGTGTATGGCTTTGCGGGCGAGGCGGTGTACTGCGCCACTAAGTTTGCCCAGGTCGGCTTTGCCCAGGCCCTGGACAAGGAGTTGCGCCCCCACGGCATCAAAGTCGGGGCGATTTGCCCGGGCGGCGTCAAAACCGAGTTTGCCCTCGGCCGCGGTCGCACCGAAGACAGCGTGGCCAACTCCGACATGCTAGAGCCCGAAGACGTGGCCGGGGCCGTGCTGCTGGCCTGCACGCAGTCGCCAGGTTCGCGCATCATCGAAATCCAAATGCGCACCATGGCCGAGGGCCTGTAGCCGCAGCCCCGTGCCGTCGCGCTTATGTTCAAAAAAGCCCTTCGCAAGCTTGCGAAGGGCTTTTCTATTGGCAGGAAGGTGCTGGGGCCCCCAGGGTACCAGCGCCACTTTTGCGCAGCTTGCTTTTGCGTGATGATGCCGTGACCGTGGGCAGCCCCGGGGCCCTAGGGCAGCCGGTACACGGCCACGCCCTGGGCCGTGAACAGGTAGGCGTACTGCTCGCCCACCAGTACTTGGCGCAGGGCCCCGGCGTCGGCCGCGGCGGGCAGGGCCACGGCGCGGCTGGTCAGGTTGTAAAGGTGGAAGAACCGCACCTGGCCGCCGTCGAGGTAGTACAATTCATCGCCCCGGAAGCCCACCGTGCTCAGCCCTGGCAAGGGCAGCTTTTTCTTGTAATTGCCCAGGTTATCAAACACGTACACGCCGGTCGTTTTGTCCACCAAGTACGTGTTGTTCTGGTATTGCCGGATGAACCGGAAGTCGGGCCGCGTGCGGCCAATGAGAATGTCGAGCGGCGTGTTTTGCACCAGACGCAGGGCCCCGGGGTCGAACTCGCGCAGCGTGAGCGTGCTCTCGTCGAGCAGCCACACCTGGCCGTCGGGGGCCAGCGTGGCCACGCGCACCGTGCCGTCGAGGTAGTCGGCCAGGCGCAGCTCGCTGAGCGGGGCCAGGAAGCGGTCGAGCAGCACGAGCTGCTGGCGGTCGTCGTAAAAAACGAGGGTAGTGGTGAGGTTGAAGGCTTCGAGTTGGCCCACGTGGCCGGGCTGGGCGGGCGCATAGGTGTTCAGCGGCAAGCCCTCGGGCCCAAACTGGCGGATGTTGTTGTCGGCATCGGCCACGTAGAGGCCCCCGCGCCGGTCGAGCGAGGCCGCGCCGGGGTTGGGCAGTCGCAGGGTGCGCACCAGGGCCCAGGCCCCGGCGGCGGGCACCTCGGCCGGGGCCGGGGCCGGAGCAGTGGCCGGGCGCGGGGCTTCCACCGGGGCCACCACGGCGGCGGGGGCCACCGAGGCCGCGTTGGGCACGGTGGCCTGGGCGCGGGCCGCCAGGGTGCCGGCGGCCAGCAACAGGGCCCCCAACGGGCGTGCCACGCATCGGCTACTGCTGCTCAAAGTACCGCAAAACCAGGTCGTTGCCATCGTAGTCGGCGTACGAGCAATAATTGACCCACTCGCCGAGGTTGACGTAGCGGCTGCCGGGGCCCACGGCCAAATCCAGGGGCAAGTGGCGGTGGCCGAACACGTAATAATCGTGGTGCTGGCGGGCCTCTAGCGCGCGGCAGTACACGAGCAGCCACTCGTCTTCGCCGAAGTACTTGGCGTCGGCGGCCGTGTTCTGGATGCGGCTGCGCTTGCTCCAGCCACTGGCCAGGCCGATGCCCAGGTTGGGGTGCAGCCGGGCAAAGAGCCACTGCGCCAGGTCGGAGGTGAACACCTTTTTCAGGGCCTTGTAGCTGTGGTCTTTGGGCCCCAGGCCGTCGCCGTGTCCAATGTGAAACAGCTGGTTGCCAATCTGCTGCGTCACCGCTTCGCGCAGGATGGGAATCCCCAGCTCTTCGGTGAAGTAGCCGAACATCCACAGGTCGTGGTTGCCGGTGAAGATGTAGATCGGGAGGCCCGCATCGGCCAGCTCGGCCAGCTTGCCTTGCAGCCGGATGAAGCCGCGCGGGACGGCGTGGCGGTACTCAAACCAGAAATCGAACAGGTCGCCGACCAGGTAGATGGCCGCCGCGTCGCGGGCGGCCATGTCCAGCCAGCGCACAATGCGCTTCTCGCGCACCGCCGACGTGGCCGCATCGGGCGTGCCCAAGTGGAAATCGGAAGCGAAGTACACCCGGCGGCCGGGCGGCAGGGCCAGCGGGGGCAGCGTGGGGGACAAGGAACTCATGCAGCAGCGTCGGGGGTGAGGGCCCCGGCGGCGGGCGCGTCGTCGAGCAGAAACAGCACCAGCCGGCGCGGGCCGTGGGCCCCCAGCACCAGAGTTTTTTCGATATCGGCGGTGCGGCTGGGGCCCGAGGTGAGGGAGGTCATCGAGGGCAAGTCCGCGCCGTAGCGGGCTTGCAGCCCGCGCAGCGCGTCGCCGATTTCGGCCACCACCTGGCCGGTGCGGGCCAGCACCAAGTGCTGGTCGGGGTACACGCTGAGACGGCGGCCGCTAGCCGTAGCCGGGGCCACCAGCAGGCTGCCGGTGCGGGCCACCAGCGCCTCGCAGGTGGTGAGGCTGGCGTCGGCGTGGGCCACAAACTCGGTTTCGTCGGCCACAAAAGGCACCTGGCCGGTGTAAAGCACCCGCTGCAGCGCCGCTTCCCAGGCAAATAGGCGGCCAATTTGCTGCTCCTCCAGGTAAGCGCTCAACTGGGCAATGAAGTGCGCTTCGGAGGTACAATAGAAAAACACGCCGCCCACGCGCACGAAGCTTTCGGCGAAGGCCACGGCCAGATCGGTGGGCAGCGGCGGGTGCACTAGGGCCTCAAAATCGGGGCGCGGGGGCTGCGGCGCGGGTTGCGCTAGCCCTTGGCGGATGCGGGCGAGCACAGCGGTGCGCGCCGCGGCAGCGTAAGAATCAGGAACCATGCGATAAAGAAAATAGGAGGGCGAAGATACGGCTGGGGCCGGGCTAGCGCCAGGGCCCCGACCGTGCCAATTAGGGCCCCTGCGCTTCGCGTATTTATACGTGGGTGCAACACTTATTTTAGCACCTATCTTTACATCCAGCAATTACTCAATACATTTTCACTTAGCTATTTGCCTATTAAATGACCATTTACTTCTTGCATTCGTTCTATCCGGCCTACCAAGTGCCGCCGGTATCGCTCGCCCTCGCCCCCGGCTGGATTTGCCTCACGCACTCCTACACCGATTAATTCCGGGCTCCGCGCCGGTTTTATAAGTACTGAGCCATTGGCTGATGGCTATTATTCTTAATAGTAAGCAGTTAAGTTAAAAAGGTTAACTTTCTAATTATTAATAGTCGCTTGAGCATAAAAAAACCCGCCCTCGATTACCGAGGGCGGGTTTTTTGTTGAGCTAACCAGCTTGTTAAACACCAGCCACGGCGCTACCGCTGGGCGCGGCGGCTTCGCTGGGGCCCCCGCCGGTGTCGAGGCCGGGCAGGTGCAGTTCGGGCAGGTCGCTGCCGATGGTGGCGCCGGCGTGCTCGTTGATCAGCTCGCTGGCGGTTTCGCTGCGGTCGGTGCCGGCCATGTGGGCCTGGTAGTTGGTTTGGCCACCGAAGGGGCGCTTGCCCACCAGGCGCTCCAGGTCGTCTTGTAGAAGCACTTCTTTTTCCAGCAGCTCCTTGGCAATCACTTCCAGCTCATGGCGGCGCTCGGTGAGCAGCTCCTTGGTGCGGGTGTAGGCCTGGTCGATGATGGTACGCACTTCTTCGTCAATCATTTGCGAAGTGGCTTCCGAATAAGGCTTCGAGAAGCCGTACTCGTTCTGGCCCTTCGAGTCGTAGTACGACACGTTGCCGAGCTTCGAGTTCATGCCGTACATCGTCACGATGGAATAGGCCATCTTGGTGATGCGCTCCAAGTCGCTCAGGGCACCGGTCGAGATTTTGCCGAACACCAGTTCCTCGGCGGCGCGGCCACCCAGGGCCATGCACATCTCGTCGATCAACTGCTCGGTATTGTACAAGAACTGCTCTTTGGGCAGGTACTGCGCGTAGCCGAGCGCGGCCACGCCGCGAGGCACGATGCTAACTTTCACCAACGGGTCGCAGTGCTCCAAGAACCAGCCCACGATGGCGTGGCCAGCTTCGTGGTAGGCCACAATGCGCTTTTCGCTGGGCGAAATAATTTTATTCTTCTTCTCCAGGCCCCCAATCACGCGGTCGATGGCATCGGTAAAGTCCTGGTTGGTGATAAACTTCTTATCGCGGCGGGCAGCGATGAGGGCCGCTTCGTTGCAGACGTTGGCGATTTCGGCACCCGCAAAGCCAGGCGTTTGGGCCGACAGCTTCTTGGCGTCTACATCGGGGCCCAAAGTCAGCGGCTTCAAGTGCACCTGGAAAATCTGGGTGCGGCCGTTGATATCGGGCTTGTCGATGCTGATCTGGCGGTCGAAGCGACCGGGACGCAGCAGAGCCGAGTCAAGGGTATCGGGGCGGTTGGTAGCGGCCAGGATGATGACGCCGGAGTCGGTGCCGAAGCCGTCCATTTCTACTAGCAGCGAGTTCAGGGTGTTCTCGCGCTCGTCGTTGCCGCCGGGCATGTTGCCCTTGCTGCGCGAGCGGCCCACAGCGTCAATCTCGTCAATAAAGATGATGCACGGAGCCTTGGCCTTGGCCTGCTTGAACAAGTCGCGTACCCGGGCCGCGCCCACACCCACAAACATCTCAACGAAGTCGGAGCCCGACAGTGAGAAGAATGGCACGTCGGCTTCGCCAGCTACGGCCTTGGCCAGCAATGTTTTGCCAGTACCGGGAGGGCCAACGAGCAGGGCCCCCTTCGGGATTTTACCGCCCAGGATGGTGAACTTGCTGGGGTTTTTGAGGAACTCCACAATCTCCTGCACTTCCTCCTTGGCTTCTTCAAGCCCGGCCACGTCTTTAAACGTGATTTTCACCTTGTCGCCGCCCTCAAACAAGGCCGCGCGGCTCTTGCCGATGCTGAAAATCTGGCCGCCGGGGCCCCCGGCACCGCCCATGCGCTTCATCATGAAGAGGAAGCCCACCACGAGCAGGGCCAGCAGGCCCCACTTGCCGATGAAGTCGCCCAGGCCCTCGCGCGACTCAATGTTGAGGGCGAGGCGCTGGGCCAGGGGGGTGTCTTTCTGGAGCTGGTCGAGGTTTTCCTGGAACAGCTTGGCATCGACGATGGGGAAGTAGAAGTGGGCGTCGCCGCTTACGCCGAACGGCGATTTGCGCACCAGCTCGCTGGTGTACTGGTTTTTGGCCAGCGCGGCCGGCGTGAGCGACACGTACACCTGCTTCTCGTTGACGAGGGTAATCTTGCCGACGTCGCCGGCGGCCAGCATTTGCTCAAACTTTTGCTGGTTAATTTTGGCGGGGTCGTTGATGTTGCTCACGAACATCACCCCGAACATGAACACGAGCAAGCCGGCCAGCACCCACAGCTGCACCCCGGGCCGGGGCGTAGGGTTGGGCGCGGGTTTTTTCCGCTTGTTGGTGCCGTTAGGCGTTTTATCAGACATAGGACACGAGGTTAAAAAGCACGGATTTTTACGGGAGGGGCCAAAGGCCCGCCGGGGTAGACGGGGCCGGCCCAGTTTTACTTTGGGCTAACCGGCCGGGGCCCCTTTCGTTGGGGCCCCGGGCTGGTTGCATAACACCGGCGGCGGCAAAATCCGTCCCCTAATCGCTCAAAAACAAAGCGGTGGGCCCGTGCTAGGCCGTTACCTCTTCGATGTACGAAATTTGGGCATCGCCCCACAATTCTTCCAACGCGTAGAACTTGCGGCGGTCGCGCAGGAACACGTGCACCACCACGTCCACGTAGTCGAGCAGCACCCACTCGCGGTTGGTGCGGCCTTCGGTCTGCCAGGGGTAGTCGCCGGTGATTTTTTCTACTTCTTCCTCTACCGAGCGGGCAATGGCATCAATCTGGGTGTCGGAGTTGGCCGAGCAGATGATGAAATAATCCGCCACGGCGTTTTTCAGCTCTTTTAAGTTGAGCACAACGATGTCAGAAGCTTTTTTGTCCTGCATGCCGCGTACTACGACGTCTGCCAATGTGTCCGAATCCTGCCGGACCAAGGTGCTTTTCATAAGGTATAATTAGGTTTGAGCCCTGGTTCTGCCGGGGCCCTCAATGCAAGTTACACAACAAAGGTGATGGAAATTAGTCCCCAAACCCTGTTCACGGGCCAGCAGCTGCTGTGGTTGCCCGCGTGCGGCTCTACCAACGCGGAGGCCCAGCGCCTGCTTGGCGAAAACCGGGCCAGCGAAGGCTGCACCGTGGCCACGGGCTACCAAACCGCCGGCCGGGGCCAGCGCGGCAACCACTGGCACGCCGCTGCCGACGAAAACCTGACCCTTTCGGTGGTGTGGATGCCCACGTTTTTGGCCGCCGGCCAGCAGTTTTTGCTCAGCCAGGCGGTGGCCCTGGCGGTGCACGACTGGGCCGCCGCCCGGCTGGGCCCCTCCCCCGCCCTGCGCCTGAAGTGGCCCAACGACCTGTACTACGGCGCCCAAAAAATGGGCGGCATCCTGATTGAAAACGCGCTGAGCGGAACCCAAATTCAGCACAGCATTGTAGGCATTGGCCTGAACGTGAACCAACTGGCCTTTGAGATGCCTACTGCCACGTCGCTGGCCGCCCTCACCGGCCGCGCCTACGGCCTGGGGCCCCTGGCCGCCCACCTGCTCGAGTGCCTGGAGCGGCGCTACCTCCAGCTACGGGCCGGCCAGGTGGGGGCCCTACGCCGCGACTACCTGCAGGTGCTGTACCGCTACCAGGAGCCTCACGCCTATGAGGTGGCCGGCCAGCGGGTGCACGGCCAGATTGTCGGGGTGGGCGAGGACGGCCGCCTGGCGGTGGAAATCGGCGGGGCAGTGCGCTGGTTCGGATTGCAGGAAATTCGGCACGCGTAGTCAACCATTTAGGGGGTTTGCGCATCTACCTTCGCAGCGCGGCACGGTGCTTGATTTATTATTTAACAACGACCGGTTATTATTTAACAACGACCGGCTGCCGGGGCCAGTCCGTTGTTTTTTCGGCCCCGCCGCGCCCCGATTGTTTCCTCCCCCGCTTTTCTTTTTTCTGCGATGAAAATATTTACCCTGTTTTTTTTGGCGCTGGCCGCGGCCGGCCTTGCCGGGGCCCCCACCGCCACGGCCCGCACGCCTAAGCCACTCGTGCTGCTCGCCGGCCCGGTGCAGGGCCCCGGCGAGGCCCTCGGCCTGAGCTTGTACCCCAACCCCAGCCACGGCTTCGTGACGGTGCAAATGCGCCAGCCCGCCGGCCCCGCCTACCTGCTGCGCCTGAGCAACGTCATCGGCCAGGAAATTCGCTCCGTGGCCCTGCGCCCCGAAATCAGCTTCCCCGGCCTGAGCCTGAACCTGACCGACCTGCCCGGCGGCCTGTACTTCTACAGCCTGGTGGTTGACGGCAAGGTGGCCAGCACCAAGCGCCTGGTGCTCCAAAACTGACGGCCCGGGGCCCTACCCGCACTTCTTCGTTTCCCGAAAGCAGCCCCTGGCTGCTTTCGGTGTTTATGGGCGTACCGGGGCCCTGAAGCTCACCGGGTGGGCGGCCCGGCGCCCGTGCCTACTTTTGAGCTTTGCTAGCCGCGCCCGGCCCTTTTCGATTTGCCCGCAGGCCCCCACAGGGCCGGGGCCGCACTACTTTTTTTATGCGTTTCCAACGATTAAACAACCTCGTCGGGTGGCTCGTGTTCGCCATCGCCGCCGCCACCTACCTCAGCACGCTCGAGCCCACGGCCTCGTTCTGGGACTGCGGCGAGTTCATCGCCTGCGCCTACAAGCTGCTGGTGCCGCACCCGCCCGGGGCCCCCACGTTCCTGCTACTGGGGCGGCTGTTCTCGCTGTTTTCGTTCGGCGACCCCACTAAGGTGGCCGTGCTCGTGAACGCCCTCTCGGGGCTGAGCAGCGCCTTCACCGTGCTGTTTCTGTTCTGGAGCATTACCCGCATGGCGGCCAAGCTGGTGCTGCGCCGCTCGGCCGTGAACACGCCCACCGAGGAGCCCACCGGCACCGACACGCTGCTGATTCTGGGCGCGGGGGCCGTGGGGGCCTTGGCCTTCGCCTTCACCGATTCGTTCTGGTTCAACGCCGTGGAGGGCGAGGTGTACGCCATGTCGAGCCTGTGCACGGCGGCCGTCGTCTGGCTCATGCTGAAGTGGGAAGGCCACGCCGCCGAGCCCGACTCTGATAAGTGGATCGTGCTGATTGCCTACGTCATCGGCCTCAGCATCGGCGTCCACTTGCTCAACCTGCTCACGCTGCCCGCCCTGGGCCTTATCTACTACTACCGCCGCAACCCCAACCCCAACGTGAAGGGTATTATCGCCGTGATGGCCGTGTGCTTGGTGCTGCTGGCGGCCGTGCTGGTGGGCATCATCCCGGGCTTGCCCACGCTGGCCGGCTACTTCGAAGTGTTCTTCGTGAACACCGTGCGCCTGCCCTTCAACTCGGGCCTCATCATCTTCGTGGTGGCCCTCATCGGCCTGATGGTGTACGGGTTCCGGGTGTCGTTTCAACGCAAAAGCCAGCTCCTGAACACGGCCATGCTGTGCTTCACCTTCATCCTGATCGGGTATTCGAGCTACCTCATCGTGCCCATCCGCTCGTCGTACCACCCTACCATCAACGAGAACGACCCCGAGGATGTGCTGAGCTTCGTGAGCTACCTCAAGCGCGAGCAGTACGGCTCGCGGCCGCTGCTCTACGGCCCCCAATTCAACGCCCAGCCCGACCACAACGAGCCCGGGGCCGCGCGCTACGTGCGCAACACCACCTCGAATACCTACGACGAGGCCCTGCCCCGCGCCCAGGAAGCCGGCTACCGCGACGAGGACAAGATGCTGCTCCCGCGCATCTACAGCCCCGAGGCCAACCACATCCAGGAGTACAAGAAGTGGGTTGACATTCAAGAAGGTGTGAAGCCGACGATGGGCCAGAACCTGTCGTTTTTGTTCCGCTACCAGATGGGCCACATGTTCTGGCGCTACTTCATGTGGAACTACGTGGGGCGCGAGTCCGACGTGCAGCAGGCCGGGGTGGTGACGCCCTTTAGCCCCAGCGCCCACAGCCTGCCCGAGCGCATCGGCCTGAGCAAGGCCCACAACAACTTCTTCGCCATCCCGCTGATTTTGGGCCTTATCGGCCTGTTTTTCCAGAGCCGGCGCGACAGCAAGGACGCCTTGGTGGTGGGCCTGCTGTTCCTGCTCACCGGCTTGGCCATCATCGTGTACCTCAACCAGCCGCCGCTGGAGCCGCGCGAGCGTGACTACACGTTTGCGGGGGCCACGTTTGCCTTCGCCATCTGGATCGGGCTGGGCGTGCTCGGCATCGCCGATCTGCTGCGCTCGGCCATTAAGAACGAGGGGCCCCGGGCGGCCATTGCCATTGCGCTGGGCGTAGTGGCACCGGGCATCCTGGCTGCCCAGGGCTGGGACGACCACGACCGCTCGGGCCGCTACAACTCGGTGGATTCGGCCAAGAACCTGCTCAATAGCTGCGCCCCGAACGCCATTTTGTTCACCAACGGCGACAACGACACCTTCCCGCTCTGGTACGCCCAGGAGGTGGAGGGCGTGCGCACCGACGTGCGCGTGGCCGTGCTCAGCTACCTGAACACCGACTGGTACATCCAGCAGATGAAGCGCCGCTCGTACCTCTCGCAGCCGCTGCCCATCAGCATGGGCGAGAAGGGCTACGCGCAGGGCACCAACGATTACCTGCCCTTCGCCCAGAACCCGGCCGTGAAGGAGGTGGACGTGAAGCAGTTCATCCAATTGGTGCAGCAAAACAGCCCGCTGCTGCAAGTGCAGTACCAGGAAGACGGCCCCGGCATCATGTCGTTCCCGACGCCGAACTTCTACCTGCCCGTGGATACGACGGCCTTTAAGAAGTTGGGCCTCATTCCCAAGGGCCGCGAAAACCAGCTCGTGGACCGCATGGACTGGAGCATGGGCAAGCGCGGCATCGAGAAGAAGAACCTGGTGATCCTCGACATGATTGCCACCAACAACTGGAAGCGGCCCATCTACTTCAGCTCCACCGTCACGCCGAGCGACTACATGAACCTGCAGCCCTACTTCCAGCTGGAAGGCCTGGCCTACCGCCTGCTGCCGCTGAAGGACCCCAACTACACGCCCCAGGGCGAGGACGGCTACGTGGACCTCGACCTGAACTACCGCGAGCTGATGAAAACCTTCAGCTACCGGGGCCTGACAAACGACAAGATTTTCTACGACGAGAACAGCCTGAAATTCCCGTCGAACTACCGCGACAAGTTTGCCCGCCTAGCCAACACGTACCTCGAGCGCGGCAACAAGGCCAAGGCCAAAGAGGTGGCCGACTACTGCTTGCAGGTGATGCCCGACAAGGCCATTCCCTACGACTACTACTCGCCCCAGCTAGTGCCGGCCCTCATCGCAGGCGGCGAAAAGCAGCGCGCCGACAACATCCTCGACACGATGACGCGCCGCTCCATCCAGATGCTGTCGTACTACGCGGCCCGCCCCGACGGCAGCCTCTTCGACTACGACCAGCGCCTGCACCTCGTCAACCTCCAGTACGTGTACCGCTCGGCCCTGCAAGTGGGCGACACCGTGCGGGCCCAAAAGGCATTTGCCGTGCTCCAGCCCTACCTGCAAGGCCAAGGCCAGTAGCAGCCCCCGGGGCCCTAAATCCAAAAAGGGCCGGCCCGCAGCAATGCGGGCCGGCCCTTTTTTAGTGGCCAAAACGAGCAGGGCTTATTCCGCCGCCGGTAGCAGCTCGATGGCGGCGGCCAGGGCGCGGGCGGGCGCAATTTGGTCGATTTGTGGGTCGCGGGCCGGGGTGCTGAAATCGCCTTGGGCGAAGCGCGCTTCCTGGCTGGGCGGGAACAGGCAGCAGCACGGGGCCCCCAGCAGGGGCGCGGGGTAGGGAAAAAACTTGCCGTAGTTCTCGCCCATCAGCAGCACCAACAGGGGCACGCCGGCCTGGGCCGCTAAGTGGGCCGTCACGGTGTCGTTGCTGATGAGCAGCTGGGCGCCGGCCACCAGCGCGGCCAGGCCGGGCAGGGCGGTTTGGCCGCAGCGGTTTTCCAGGGACACGCCCGGCCCGGCGGCCTTGATAATGCGCTGGGCGTGCGCATCGTCGGCGGCGCTGCCGGCGATGATGAGCCGGTACCGGGGCCCAAAGTGCTGGCGCAGGCCCCGCGCCAGCTGCGCAAAGTGCCCCGTGGGCCAGCGCTTCTGCCGTGCGCTGGCCCCGGGGAACAGCACGAGGTAGGGCCCCAGCGCCGCCTCAGCGGCGGCGGCTTGGTGCACGGCGGCGGGCAGGCACAGCGGCACGGCGGCGGCCGTGGCGCCCGGCACCAGGGCCAGGGGCGCGTCGGTTTCGGTGGCTCCGCGCTGCCAGTTCTCGAAGAACTCGCGGTTGCGGTCGTACTCAAATAGTACGGCCGGCGTGCTGGGCAGCAGGCGGGTGTAGCCGGCATTGAGGAGCTCGGCCCAGGGGCCCTGCTGGCCGCTCTGGCCGGCCACCCGCACGGGGGCCCCCAGGAAGCGGAGGAAGTTTTCGACCGCCGGCTCGCGCACGTGAAGCGGGTAGATGGCCTCGCCGAACCCGGTGGTCCCCAGGGCCCCCACGGTGGCGGCGCGGTAGGCCAGGTCTTTGGTGAAGCGGCCGAAATCGACCACCACCAGCTCGTCAAACAAGTCGGCGTCCCAGGCGCGGGCCAGGGGGGCCCACAGCGCGTTGGCCACCAGCGTGAGGCGCTGGCCGCGGCCGCGCACCGCGGCGCTCATTGCGCGCAGCCAGGGGCGGTAGAGGAGGTAGTCGCCGATGGAATCGTTGCGCACCACCAGCACCCGGGCGGGGTCGGGCGGGGCCTGCGCGGCCAGGGCGGCGGCGTCGGCTTGGCTCAGGGCCGCCACCTGGCCGCCCTGCCGGCGCTGGCGGCGAAACTGGCGGAAGCGGCCAATCAAGTAGCTGAACATGGCGGCAAAGCTACGGCCGGGGCCCCGGGGCTAGGGTTTTTAGCGCGGCGCGGGGGCCCCTGGGGTGGCCGGCGGCGCAACGGGCGCGGCGGCCAGCAAGATGAAAAACAGGCCGATCAGCACCCCAATCTGGGTTTCCAGCGTGTATTCGGCCACGAAAGAGAGCGTGACGATGGCGTACATGAGCAGCAGCATGAGGTTGCGCTGCCGGATGCCCACCCACAGCGCGTAGTAAAAGCCCACCAAAAATACCAGCAGGCCAAAGGCCCCGTAGGCCGCCAGGTTGTAGAGGAACTGGTTGTGCGGCAGCAGGTAGTGGGCGGGCTCGATGCCCGGGTACATGGCGCGGTACTGCCGGGCCATGGCCGGCTCCAGGCCCACCTTGCTCAGGCCAAACAGCGGGCGCTGCTTGACAAGGGCCCAGGCCACATCGTAGGAATACACCCGCGCCGTGACGGAGTAGTAGTTGGCCGCCCCCACGGTGTCGAGCTGCTTGGCATCGGTGCGCGTGACGCTGATTTTGTTGCGCAGCGTGGGGAACAGCACCAGGCACGCGCCCCCCAGCAGCAGCACCGCCGCCGCCCCGGCCAGCGCCACGCGCCAGTGCCGCAGCTGCCACCCCAGCCAGAAGAGCCACAGGGCCCCCGCGGCGTACATCGTGACGACGCCGCTGCGCACGGCCAGCAGGTGCTGGAACAGAAACAGCACCACCACGCCCACCCAGGTGGCCAGCCGCAGCCGCGGGCGCAGCTCCCGGTTCAGCACCAGCACCAGGCCCGCCAGCACGGCCATGCTCACCAGCAGGCTGAAGCGGATGTAGTCGGGCACGGTGGGAATCACCTGCGAGCGCAGGTAGCTCTCGTCAATCGTTGCGCGGTGCAGCAGGTAGTAGGTCGTGGCCCGGGCCGCCGCCACCAGGCAGCCCCCGATGAGCACGAGCCACAGCGCCCGCTTGTGTGCGGGCCGCCAGCTGGGCAGCAGCAAAAAGGCCAGCGGCAGCACCAGAAACGGCAGCTGAAGCACGGCGTCGCGCTGGAGAATTTCGGTGCCCCAGCCTGCGTGCGCCAGCGCCGTGCCCACGTGCAGCGCATACACCAGCACGAAGCTCAGCAGCACGGGCCAGTGGGCCCGCTGGGCCACGCGCCGGTGGGCCAGGGCATAGCCCGCGCCGGTCGCAAATAGCCCGGCAATGCCGATGCTGGGCAATACCCGCACGTGGTCTGACACGAAAATGCCGGCAATAATGACCACGCCCCAGAACACCCCCAGTTGCTGCGTTCTAGCTTCCGAAAAAAACCTCTTCATGCGGCGAATAGCGGCCGAACGTGGCGCAGTTAGTAGTGGAGTAGCAACGCACCGCCCCGCGAATATTGTGCCCGGCCCGGGGCGGCCAGGGCCCCCGGCGGGCAGCCCCGCCTCCCCCGGGGGCCCTGCAAAACAACAACCGGCCGGCTTAAGCCGGCGCAGCAAACCGGCCCCGGGGCCCCACGCACAGCGCCCCCAGCGGCCCCGCACCTGAGCAACAGGCCCAGGTAAATCCTGTTTGGTCTGGGCCTTATGCCCCTACGGAGATGGCCCCCGCGGCCAGCCCCGCGCCGCCTAAATTTTGTGCAGCGGGGCGCCCAGGGCCGGGCCCGGCGCGCCCCCGCCCCGGGTGCGCCCCGGGCCCGGCCGCGCAGCCCTTCGGCACCCGGGGCCGTATAAACAGGGCCCCGGCGCGCCCCGCGGTGCCCGCCGCTCTACCAGCCTTTGGCAGGTGAAGCGGTTTGGCAAATCTTCGGCCCCCGGTCAGCCGCCCGGCCGGGCATGGCGTTCCAGGCTGAACTTCCCGACTTCCCAAACAGCTTCTATGTTTGGGGCCCCAACCACGTACACGCTGCATGAACCGTTTTCTCTCCTGGGCGCTGGCGCTGGCCGCTCCCTGCCTGGCCGCGCTGCCCCGGGCCGCCGAAGCCCAAACACAGGCCCCGGCCCTGCCCCGGCCCGATTTTGCGGGCCTCTACCGCGACGTGCCCCGCGTGATGCTGGACGTGCGCCGCGAGCTCGACAGCTTACGCCTGTACGTGCGCCTGCCCGCCGGCACGGCCGTGGGCCAGCTGCGCGTGGCGGCCTGGGCCGGCTACGGGGCCCCCGCCCCGCAGTGGCAGGACAGCATTCCGCGGGCCCGGCAGCGGCGGCGGCCCGACGTCACGGGCGGCACCCGGGCCAGCTTCTGCGTGGCGGTGGCGCGGGTGCCCGAGGGCACGGTGCTTCAAGTGCAGGTGGGGCCCCCGGGCCCGGCCGTGGCCCCGCAAAACGCCGCCACTACCGCCTGGCTGCCCCTCACGGCCGAGCGCCTGGGCCGCCCGTTCATCGTCACCGACTCGGCGGGGCTGCCGCTGCTGCGCGGCTACGTGCGGGCCGGCGAGACGTTTCGGGTGGATAACTACGGGCTGACCCAGCCCCTGCGGCTGCGGCGCTACGCCGTGCCCCCCACCCCCGCCCTGCCCCCCATGACGAACCCCGCCACCGTGGTGGGGCCCCCGTCTACCCTGCCGCTGCTCGACTCGGCCGCGGCCCGCACCGGCCAGCTGCTGCGCTGCGACGACCCCAGCCTGCTGGCCCTGCGCGTGGGCGGCCTCGGCGGGCAGGAGCCGCGCACCCTGGCCCTGCTCGTGGCCAACGGCGACTACCCCAACCTGCGCACCGCCGCGCAGCTCGTCGAGCCCCTGCGCTACCTCACCAGCACCACCGAGCACCAGCGCCTGGCCACCGCCGCCGACCCCAAGCGCGCCGTGGACGGCTTCTGGCTGAACGCCGCCCACGACAACCAGCCGCTGGGTAAAATCATGATTCGCAACTACTACGGCCGCGTGGCGGCGGCTAACCGCCTCTTCGCCGCCCACAAGGCCGGCTTCCTCACCGACCGCGGCTTGCTGTACGTGGTGCTGGGGGCCCCGCAGGGCGTGCGCCGCCTGGCCAGCGGCGAGGAGCAGTGGTCGTACGCCAAAGTGGGCAACGGTGGGCCCCTCACCTTCAGCTTCCGGCCGCGGCCGAGTACCTTTGCGCCTGATAATTACGAATTAGTGCGCCGCCCCGAGTACGAAAAGCCTTGGTTCGGCGCTGTGGAGCAATGGAGAAACGCACAGACCGCCCCGAGCGCCCCGACCGACCCCAGCGGCCGGTAACGGGCCGCCGCTTTTACGACGAGCAAAACCGGCCCGTCACGCCCAAGCAATTCCGCCCCGACCGCGACGCGGCCGACGGCTTTGCTGAGGAAACCCGCGCCCGCCCCCGGGGCCGCGGGGGCAGCGACAACCGCGACGACCAGCCCGACCGCAGCGGCCCGCCCCGCCGCGACAACGCCGCCCGCCCCCCCTACCGCCAAGACCGCCCCGAGCGCTCGGAGCGCGGCGACGACCGCCCCCGCTACGAGAATAGGGCCCCGCAGCAAGACCGCAGCATCGACATGCTGTTTGGCCTGCGCCCCATTCTGGAGGCGCTGAACGCGGGCCGCACGCTGGAGAAAATCTTTTTGCTGCGCGGCACCAAGAACAGCCTCGTGGGCGACATCTCGACGCTGGCCCGCGCGGCCGGCATTCAGGTGCAGCAGGTGCCAGTGGAGAAGCTCGACGGCCTCACCCGCAAGAACCACCAGGGCGCGGTGGCCTTCGTGTCGCCCATCGACTACGCCCCGCTCGACAACCTGCTCAGCGGCTTGTTTGAGGAAGGCAAAGTGCCGTTCCTGCTCCTGCTCGACCGCATCACCGACGTGCGCAACTTCGGCGCCATTGCCCGCACCGCCGAGTGCCTGGGCGTGCAGGCGCTGGTGGTTCCCAGCCACGGCGCGGCTCAAATCAACGGCGACGCCCTCAAAACCTCCGCCGGGGCCCTGAACCTGCTGCCCGTGTGCCGCGAAACCAACTTGCAGGACACCATCCGCTTCCTCCAGCAATCGGGCGTGACGGTGGTGGCCTGTACCGAAAAAGCCACCGAAGCCGTGGGCGCCGCCGATGTCGATTTCACGGGCCCCGTGGCCGTGCTTATGGGCTCAGAAGAAGACGGCATCGCCCCCGAGCTCCTCCGCCTGGCCGATGTGCGCCTGAAAGTGCCCATGGCCGGCCAAATTCAGTCGCTGAACGTGTCGGTAGCCGCCGGCATCATGCTGTTCGAAGTAGCCCGCCAGCGGGTGAGCGCGGAGTAAGCCGAATAAAAAGGCTGGGTGGCTGGGGCCCCTGTTGCAAGTAGCAACAGGGGCCCCAGCCACCCAGCCTTTTTATTCGGCTTACCTGTACCGCCAAGCTGTGCTTGGCCTTGCGCTAGGGGCCCCAGGGCAGCATAGGCAAGGCCAAGCACAGCTTGGCGGTACAGGCAAACCCAACCGATCCAAAAACCACCGAGCGGGCAAGCCCCCGAACATCAAAGAAGGCCTTCCCGATGGGAAGGCCTTCTTTGATGTTTGCATTAACAAACAACCGCCAATCAGGCATTAATAACTGTTAACTGATTAGTTGTAGCCGATGCCTTTCTTGGCTTTCACGTCGGCCACGAATTCTTTCACACGCTGCTCTTCGCTGCGCTTGCAGATGAGCAGCACGTTGTCGTACTCGGCGATGATGTAGTCTTCGAGGCCCTGTACCACCACGAGGCGCTCGGACGGGGTTTTGATGACGCAGCCGGTGGTATCGTACAGCAGCACGTCGCCGTTCACCATGTTCCCGTTTTCGTCTTGCTGGCCAATGCGGTGCAGCGAATCCCAGGTGCCTACGTCGCTCCAGCCAAACTCGGCGGGCAGCACGTACACATTGTCGGCCTTCTCCATAATGCCGTAGTCGATGCTGACATTGGCGCAACGCGCGTATGCTTCGCTGATGAACGCTTCCTCCTGCGGCGTGCCCAGGGCCCCGGCGCCCTCCTCAAATACCTCGGCCATGTCGCCCAAATACTGGCGGAAAGCGTTGAGAATGGTATCGGCGCGCCACACAAACAGGCCTGAGTTCCAGAGGAAGTCGCCGCTATCGACGAACATCTTGGCCAGCTCCAGATTGGGTTTCTCGGTAAAAGTCTTCACTTTGTGCAGCTGGCCGCCGGGTAGGCTCTGCGCATCCATGTACTGGATGTAGCCATAGCCGGTGTCGGGCCGCGAGGGGTGGATGCCCAGCGTCACGAGTACGTCGTGGTGGCGGGCGGCGTCCACGGCCAGGCCCATCACCCGCTGAAACTCCGCCTCGTTGGACACGGCGTGGTCGGCGGGCGTCACGATGATGGTGGCCTGCGGGTCGCGCTGGGCGATGCGGTAGCTGGCGTAGGCAATGCAGGGGGCCGTATTGCGCCCGATGGGCTCGCCTAGAATCTGGTCGACCGGCATCTGGGGGAGGTGCTGCTGCACGAGCTGCACGTAGTCGCGGTTGGTCACCACAAACACGTTTTCGGCCGGGCAGAGGCCAGCGAAGCGGTCCACCGTCACTTGCAGCATCGAACGGCCGGTGCCCAGCACGTCGTGGAATTGCTTGGGGTGGTTGGTGCGGCTAAAAGGCCAAAACCGGCTGCCAATGCCGCCGGCCATCACAACGAGGTAAGTCGAATTCATAAGAGTAACAACATAGTGATATTGCCGCGGCAAGTTACGGGCGGTTTCACACAAGTCCTTCACGCAGCAGGTCGTGCAGGTGGATAAAGCCGGCGAACCGCTCGTTTTCCAAGACAACGAGTTGCGTGATGTTGCGGGCCTGCATCCGCGCCAGGGCCTCAGCAGCAAACTCATCGGTGCCAATGGTGGCCGGCGCGGGGGTAAGAATGTCGCGGGCGCGCACCGTTTCCAAGTCGCCCAGGTGGCCGCCGAGCATGCGCCGCAGGTCGCCATCGGTGATGATGCCGGCCAGGGCCCCGGCGCCGTCGAGCACGGCAGTGGCCCCGAGGCGCTTGCCCGAAATTTCGAGCAGCACCTCCCGCAGCGGTGCGTCGAGGCCCACGTGCGGGCGCTGGTTTTGGCGGCTGAGGTCGCCCACGGTGAGGTAGAGCTTTTTGCCGAGCGTGCCGCCGGGGTGCAGCCGGGCAAAGTCTTGGGCCGAAAACTGGCGGCTTTCGAGCAGGCACACGGCCAGGGCGTCGCCCAGGGCCAGGGCGGCGGTGGTGCTGGTGGTGGGGGCCAGGTCGTGGGGGCAGGCCTCGCGGGCCACCGGGGCGTGCAGCACGTAGTCGGCCTGCTGGGCCAAGTACGAGCCGGCATTACTGACCAAAGCCGCCAGCGGCACGCCCTTGCGGCGCAGCAGCGGCACCAGCACCTTGATTTCGGGCGTGTCGCCGCTCTTACTGATGGCCACCACAAAATCCTGGGCCTGAATCATGCCCAGGTCGCCGTGGATGGCGTCAGCGGCGTGCATGAACAGGGCCGGCGTGCCCGTACCGTTGAGCGTGGCCACTATTTTGCCCGCGATGTGGGCGCTTTTGCCCACGCCCGTCACCACCACCCGGCCTGAAAGGCCCAGAATGGCCGCCACGCAGCGGGTAAAATCGGGAGTGGCGCCCACGGCCTCGGCCACGGCGTAGAGGGCCGCGGCTTCTTCGTGCAGCACGTGGCGGGCCACGGCCAGCACATCAACGGCGGCAGCGGGAACGGGGGAAGGGGGCGTGGGCATGGCAGCGGGGCAAAACGACCGCAAAGGTGGGGCCGAATGCCCGGTGCCGTGCTCTGGCCAGGGCCCCAGACCCGGTAGCCCGGCTGTCAGCCCGGGGCGGAAGGCAGATTGCTTACCGGGGCCTTCGGTGGCGGTGCGGCTGGGGCCCCTGCCCTACCCCAGCCGGAGCAAACGCGAGGCCCCCGGCCCCGCCCGCAGCCAGCGCAACACGGCCGGGCAGCGCAAGAAAATTTCCGCAAAATTAAGGAAATATGAACAAAAAACGGCCTTTAAAAGGCGCTAGTGCTTATCTTCGTTATCAGCCGCTGCTTCTTCTTATTCACCTGCCTTACCTACACCATGTCTTCACAAACCCTGGCCGCAGCCCCCGAACGGACGGCGACGCTCAAGCACACCCTGAAAGAAGTATTCGGCTACGGCCAGTTTCGGGGCACCCAGGAGGCGGTGATTCACAACGTGCTGAGCGGCAGCAACACGTTCGTCATCATGCCCACGGGGGCGGGCAAAAGCCTGTGCTACCAGCTGCCAGCCCTGGTGGTGCCGGGCACGGCCATCGTCATCTCGCCGCTTATCGCCTTGATGAAGAACCAGGTAGACCAGCTGGGGGCCTTCGGGGTGAATGCGCAGGTGTATAACTCGACGCTCACCAAAACCGAGATGACCCGGGTGCGCAAAGACGTGATGAACGGGGCCGTGCGCCTGCTCTACGTGGCCCCGGAAAGTCTCACCAAGGAGGACACCATCGCCTTTTTGCAGAAAACGGCCATCTCATTTGTGGCCATCGACGAGGCCCACTGCATTTCGGAGTGGGGCCACGACTTCCGGCCCGAGTACCGCAAGATTCGCGGCATCATCGACAACCTGGGCGGCAATATTCCCATCATTGCCCTCACGGCCACGGCCACGCCCAAGGTGCAGCTCGACATCCAGAAAAACCTGCAGATGGACGATGCGAGCGTGTTTAAAACCTCGTTCAACCGCACCAACCTGTATTACGAAGTCCGGGCTAAGCACAACACTAAGAAGCAGCTGATCCAGTACGTGAAGCAGCACAAGGGCAAAGCCGGCATCATTTACTGCCTCTCGCGCAAGAAAGTGGAAGAAATTGCGGAGCTGTTGCGCGTCAACGACGTGCGCGCCCGCCCCTACCACGCCGGCCTCGACCCGCACACGCGCATGAACAACCAGGACGCATTCCTGAACGAGGACTGCGATGTGATTGTGGCCACCATCGCCTTCGGCATGGGCATCGACAAGCCCGACGTGCGCTTCGTGATTCATTACGACGCGCCCAAATCCATCGAGGGCTACTACCAGGAAACCGGCCGCGGGGGCCGCGACGGCCTGGAGGGCAACTGCCTGATGTTCTACAGCTACGACGACATTCTCAAGCTCGAAAAATTCAGCAAGGACAAGCCCGTAACCGAGCGCGACAACGCGCACCAGCTGCTGGCCGAGATGACGAACTACGCCGAAAGCTCGGTGTGCCGCCGCCGGCAGTTGCTGCACTACTTCGGCGAAACGCTGGAGCAGGACTGCGGCTTTTGCGACAACTGCAAGCACCCCAAGGAGCGCTTCGAGGGCAGCGAGGCCGTGGGCTTGGCCCTGCGCGCCGTGGTGCAAACCGAAGCCCGCTTCAACCTGAACCACGTGGGGCAGGTGCTGCTGGGCCTCAGCAACCCCCACATTGCGAGCTACGCCCACAATGCGCTGCCGGTGTACGGCCAGGGCAAGGAGCTAGGCGATGCCCAGTTCTGGCATTCGGTGCTGCGCCAGTGCCTGCTCAACGGCTTCATGGAGAAGGACATCGACAGCATCGGGCTGGTGCGGATGACGGAGAAGGGCATGGATTTCATCGAAAACCCGCAGTCCATCACCCTCACCAAAGACCACAACTTTGAGGCCGAGCAGAAGGCCGACGAAGACAAGGAGGAGGAGCAGCACGCCGCCGGCCACGACGAGGCCTTGTTTGGGCAGCTCAAGGAGCTGCGCAAGCAGGTGGCCAAGCAGAAAAACCTGCCGCCCTACGTGCTCTTCCAGGACCCCAGCCTGAAGGAGATGGCCACCACCTACCCCACCAGCCTGGCCGACCTGACGCACGTGGCGGGCGTGGGCCAGGGCAAGGCCCAGAAGTTTGGGGCCCCGTTCGTGGCGGCCATCAAGAAGTACGTGGAGGACAACGACATCGAAACGGCGTCGGACGTGGTGATTAAATCGGCGGTGAACCGCTCGAAGATCAAAATCTACGTCATTCAGCAGATCGACAAGAAGACGATGCTCGAGGACATTGCTTCCTCAAAAGGCATCACCATGGGCGAGCTGATGGAGGAAATTGAGCACATCTGCTACGCCGGCACCCGCCTCAACATCGGCTACTACCTGGAGGAGATGGTGGACGAGGACAAGCAGGACGAGATTTACGATTACTTCATGACGGCCAGCACCGACAACATCGCCGTGGCCATGAAGGAGCTGGGCGACGACTACTCCGAGGAAGAGGTGCGGCTCGTGCGCGTCAAGTTCCTGAGCGAGGTAGCAAACTAGGGCCCCGGGGCGACGCCTCGCCTTGCAGCCCTGGTTTTAAGCGTCACTTATTTACAGCACAGAAGGGCCCCAGGGGCCCTTTTTTGTGCCGCTTTTTGGGTTCGTTGCACGCCGCTGTAACTGCAAGGGTAAGCACGGCGTTGGGTAGGCCATGTGGATTGTTTTTTCTTTACTAGCGGCCTTGGTCACGGCGACGGTGGTGACGCTGTCCAAGGCAGGCATTAAAAACGTGCCCTCGGCGCTGGCGTTTGCCATCCAATCGGTGCTGATTATTGCGGTGGCGTGGGGCACGGTGGTGTGGCAGGGCCTGTGGCCCGAGGTGGCGCGCATCGACCGCAAAAGCTGGCTGATATTGCTGGCCGCGGGCGTGCTCACGGGCGTGTCGTCGCTGCTCTCGTTCAAGGCCCTGTCGCTGGGCAACGCCTCCCGGGTATCGCCGCTCACCAACCTGGCGCTGGTGTTTTCGGTCACGCTGGCGGCCATTTTCCTCAAGGAGAAGCTCAACTGGCAGATTTTGGTCGGGGTGGCCTTGATGGCGGGCGGCGCCATCGTCATCACCCTGGCCGAGCCCAGCGAGTAGCGGGGCGCTCAGTCGGCGCCGCTCATGGGGCAGCCGGCGCAGTTGGCCCCGCCGGGCGCGGGGCCCCCGAGCAGGGCTTCGGTTTCGAGGAGCAGGGCCGTCATTTCCACCAGTTCTTGCAGCTGGCCCATTTCGAGGCGGGTAAATACCAGGGCCAGGCGGTCGGCGCGGGTGCGCAGGGCCACGCACCGGGCCCCAGCATCCACGACGGGCTGCTGGGTGGCCTGGTAAGCCGTGGCGGCCACCACCTCGCGGAACTCCTTGAACTCGGGCGGGGTGAGGGCCATGGCCACCGTGCCGAAGCACAGGTGCAGGTAGCCGGTGTGCGGGCAGCGCACGCAGTAGCCAAATTCGTTGTGGTGCAGGAACTTCGCCATATCAATCAACGCGGTTGAAGTTTTAATTATTCGTTGCCCATTGCCAGCAAGCGCACTGCCCACCACCAGGCAGCGAACAACCAGCAGCCAGCCCGGGCACGGGCAGCGAGGGCCCCGGGGGCACGGTTTGGGGCCCCGGACTGGCTCCCGCAGCGGCGGGCAGCAGCGGCCGCCAAGTAAAGCGCAGGAGGAAATGAGCAGCCACTGAGTTTATTTAGATTTGTTCTAAACATCAGCAAAGGTATTCGGCTACACTGATTTTACCATGCGCTATTTAGAATTTTTATAAACAAGGAGAACGGGCACAAAAAAACCACTCCGGTTGGGGAGTGGTTTTCAGGGCATTGGGGCCGGCTGGGGCCCTAGCAGTATTCTTCGAAAGCGCCCTGCAGGTTGTTGACGATGCGGGTGAGGTCGTTGCCTTCGATGTGGTAGCGCTCAATCATGTGCACCAGCTCGCCGTCTTTGAACAGCCCGATGCAGGGCGACGAGGGCGGGTAGGGCAGCAGGTGCTCGCGCATTTTGGCCACGGCCTCGGTCTCCATGCCCGCAAATACGGTCACGAGCTTGCCGGGCTTCTTATCAGAGCTGGCGAGGGCCATTTTGAGGGCGGGGCGGGCCTTGGAGGCGGCGCAGCCGCACACCGAGTTCACGGCCACCAGCACGGTGCCTTCGGTGGCGGCCAGACTGGCGTCCACATCGGCGGGGGTCATGAGCTGTTCGAAGCCCACGTCCGTCAGGTCTTGGCGGATGGGGGCCACCATGTATTCGGGGTAAACTGCCATAGTAGTAGAGAATAAAAAAATGCGGAGAAACGGCCGAAAAATCCGGCCGCCGGCGGCACAAACAAAGGTACGCACGGCGGGCCGGGTGCTAAAACCTGGGCCCGGCCAAAAGGTTCGGCCCGGGGCCCCTTGGTCGATGCATACCCGGGGCCGGTCGGCGGAACTAGGGCCCCGGGGTTATGCTTAGTACTTTGCTTGCCCGTAGCCGCTGGCCGGCCGCCCCGCCCCTCGCCCATCCTTCCTTCATCATCCTCGTTTTATGAATCTTACCTCTATCGGAAACTACGGGCGCGCGGCGCTGCTGGGGGCCCTGGCTTGGGCCGCCGCCGGGGCCCCGGCCCGCGCCCAGACCGAGCCGGACCTCCGCCGGCCCCGGCCCACGGCCCGCGCCCCGCGCCAGGCCCCGGCTCCGGCCGCGTACCAGCACACCGACCCCAACTCGCGCATCAGCCCCGAGCTGCAGCAGGTGTACCAGCAGGGCACGGCCGCCAGCCGCGGCGGGGCCCCGGTAGATTTGAAAACGGCCCACCCGCAGCTGCGCCTGAGCAAAGACGCCACGGCTGTGCTGGTGCACATCACGGCCAAGGACGTGGCGGCGCTGCTGCCCGCGCTGCAGGCGCGGGGCTTCGTGGTGGTGGCCAGCCGGCCCGATCTGCACTTCGTGGACGGGATGCTGCCGCTGGCCCAGCTAGCCCCCGGGGCCCCCGGCCTGGAGGCGCTGGCCGCCCAGGGCCTGCTAGGCATCTTGCCGGTGTGGCGGCCCATGGCCCACACCGGCCGCGTGACCACCCAGGCCGACTACGTGCTGGAAGCGGCCCGCGCCCGCGCCACCCGGCCCAAGGGCCTGAGCGGCGCCGGCGTGCGCATCGGCATCCTCAGCGACTCGTACAACTCGCTGAAGGGCGCGGCCAACGACGTGGCATCGGGCGATTTGCCGGCGGCGGGCGTGCAGGTGCTCAGCGACTTGGGCGACGGCGAGGGCACCGACGAGGGCCGGGCCATGGCCCAGCTCGTGTACGACATTGCCCCCGGGGCCCCGCTGGCGTTCAGCACGGCTTATAATTCGGAGGCCGATTTTGCCCAGCACATCCTCGACCTGGCCGACCCGGCCAAGGGCAATTGCAAGGTAATCGTGGACGACATTGCCTACTTCGCCGAGCCCTACTTCCAGGACGGCGTAGTGGCCCAGGCCGTGACGCAGGTGGTGAGCCAGCGCGGGGCCACCTACTTCTCGTCGGCCGGCAACAACGGCGACCAGAGCTACGAAAACGCTGCCCCGGCCTTCGTGGCGGGGGCCCGCAACCTGGCCCGGCTCAACTTCAACACCGCCGGCGGCACCGACGTGGCCCAGCGCTTTTCGGTGCCCAGCGGGGCCGACATGACGGTGGCCTTGCAGTGGAGCGACCCGTTTTACACCACGGCGGGCGTGAAAACCGACCTCGACGCCTACATCCTCTCCTCGCGCGGCGACACCGTGGATGTGTCAAACTCCAGCAACCTGCGCAGCCAGGTGCCCTTCGAAATCACGGGCTTTACCAACGACACTTCGCAGACCCACACCACCTTGTTTGACCTGGTGATTGTGCGCCGCACCGGCACCGCCAACCCCACCCGCATCAAGTACATTGCCCTGGCCGCGGGCCAGCCCACCGAGTGGCTCACCAACAGCGGCACCGTGGTGGGGCACGCGGCGGCGGCGGCGGCCTCCGCGGTAGCCGCCGTGGCGTATTTCGACCCCAAAACGCCCGAGTCGTACACTTCCAAAGGCAGCCCCACCATCCTGTTCAACCCCGACGGTACGGCCCTGGGGGCCCCTGTGACGCGCCCCAAGCCCGACTTTGCCTCGGTGGACGGCGGCAACACCACGTTTTTTGGCGACGATGCCGAGGGCGACGGCTTGCCCAACTTCTTCGGCACCTCGGCGGCGGCGCCTGCGGCGGCAGCCGTGGCGGCGCTGCTGCTGCAGTCGGAGCCGGCCCTCACACCGGCCCAGTTAAATGCCCGCTTGGCCAGCACCGCCCGGCCCGTGGGGGGCCAAACGGGCTTTAGTGTCCTCACCGGGGCCGGGCTGATTGACGCCTTCACGGCCATTTACGGGGGCCCCGTGGCCGTTACGCCGCCGGCCGTGGAAGACCTGGAAAAGCAAGCCCTGCCCGTGAGCTGGACCGTGAACAGTACCAAAACCGGCCGCGTGCAGGTGGCCACCGGCACCGGCGCGGCCTCGGGCACGTCCTACCTAGTAATGGACGCCGCCTTTGCCGCCAATGCAGCCTTTGCGGGCCTGAACGAGGCCGTGTGGTACGCCAAAAACACGCCTGGCCAGGACCTGCTCCTCACCTTCCGCCAGCGCAAGTTTGCGGCCGAAACCGATAACGCCCTGCCCACCCAGTTCACAGGCTCGAGCAACGGCGATGGCGTAGCCCTGAGCGTGGACGGCGGCAATACTTGGTACCGGGTCGTGAGCCTGACGGGCGCGAGCTCGACCACTACCTACCAAACCCAGAGCGTGAACCTGACCCAGTTTGCGGCAACCAACAACCTGACGCTGGGCACCGACGTGCGGGTAAAGTTCCAGCAGTACGGCACGGGGCCCGCCACGGCGTCCGCGGCCAGCAGCCGCCGCGGCATGGCCTTCGACGACATTGCCCTGACGTCGGCAGCCCCCGCGCCGGTGCCGCTCTACACCTCTACCCAGCCCCTGGCGGGCTGCCCGGGCCTGGTGGTGGCCTTCCGCGATTCGTCGCTGTTCAAGCCCACCAGCTGGGCCTGGACGTTTGCCGGCGGCACCCCCGCCACCTCCACCGACCGCAACCCCACGGTGACCTACAACACCCCTGGCCGCTTCGCCGTGACGCTGGCCGCCACCAACGCCAACGGCACCGCCACCCGCGTCGACACTGGCTACGTGGTGGTGTACGGTAGGGCCCCGCAGGCCACAGCCGTGGCCAACCGCACGCGCATCTGCCCCGGCGGCACGGTGAGCTTCACCAGCCAGACGGCCTTCTGTCCGGGCACCTACGCGTGGTCGTTTCCGGGGGGCTCGCCGGCCGCGGCTAGTACCGCCAGCGCCACGGTTTCGTACGCCGCGGCGGGTACCTACGTGGCCACGCTCACCGTTTCCAACGGCTTCGGCAGCACCACTTCCACCGTCAGCATTGAGGTGACGGCCGGGCGCACCCTGCCCTTTGCCGAAACCTTCGACACCTCGACAACCTTGCCCGCGGGCTGGATTATTGAAAACCCCGACGGCCTCTTTACCTGGGTATTGGCCGACGGCATCATCGGCCGCGCTGGCACCAGCACCCGCGCCGCCCGGGCCCCGTTTGCGCCTGATGCCGCCGTGGGCCAGCGTGACGTGCTCCAGACCCCGCCCCTCAACCTGAGCGCCGCCCAGCCCACGCTGCGCTTCGACCTGGCCTACGCGCCCATCACCAACGCCGCCAGCGCCCCCGACTCGCTGGTGGTGCAGGTGCTGGATGCCTGCACCCTGGCCGTGCTCGGCCGGCCCTACGCCAAGGGCGCCACCGGCACGCTGGGCACCGCCACGCCCCAAAACGCCTACTTCGTGCCCTCGGCCGCCAGCCAGTGGCGGCAAGAGCTGGTCGACCTAACGCCCTACGCCGGCAAAAGCGTGCTGCTGCGCTTCGTGGGCTACAACGGCTACGGCAACTACTTGTATGTGGACAACGTGAACGTGGGCAGCCAGCTGCTGGCCCTCACCAGCGCCGCCGCCGCTGCCGGCCTCGAGGCCTGGCCCAACCCCACGGCGGCCGGCACGGCCCTGCACGTGCGCCTGCCCGCCCAAAGCGGCGGCGGCCAGCTCCGCTTGATTGACGACCTGGGCCGCACCGTGTGGCACACCCAACTCACGGCCGCCGCCGCCGCTACCGAGCAGCTGCTGACCACCGCCCTGGCCCCGGGCCTCTACAGCGTCGTGTTCAGCCCCGTGCACGGGGTGGCCGCCGCCCGCCGCGTATTGGTGCAATAGGTACTTGCTTCCTACGCAAGCAGCCCCGCGGGGCCCGGGGCCCCACCCCGGGCCCCGCTTTTTTTGGGGCGCCCAAAGTAGGGCCCCGGGCAAGCTAGCGCCTGGGGGCCCTACTTGGCATCGGCCAGGCCAGGGGCGCTGGGCATGGGGAGGCCCGTCCGCAGCTCCTGCAAGGCCAGTTGCCACAGGGTTTCGTAGGGAATGATTTCGACCTCAGCAAAAGCTTCACCGGGCGGCGGCGCGGCCTCCAGTTGCTTGAGCAGCACGGCGGCCTGCCGGGCATTGCGCGCCGGGTCAAACTCCTGGTCCACAATCAGCAGCAACAGCCGCAGAAACAGCCGGGTGCGCAGGTTGGCCGCCTCGCGCAGGTGGCGCTGCTGGTACTTGCGCAGCCGGTCGGCGCGCAGCAGCACGGCGTCGAGGTCGCGCTGGCGCAGGAAGTACAGCACCTGCATCACCAGGATGGCCACGTTGTGGCCCCGCTTGTCGCGGCTGTACTCCGGAATGGTGAGGGCCCACTGCTCCATTTGCTGGCGCCGCACCGGCGTGGGCCGGGCGGGCGGCTGCACAAAATCGACGTAGGCCCGGAACAGCTCCCAGCGCTGCTGCGCTGCCGCCCGCTGCTTGCCGAAGCTGGCGTTGCCGGTGGCCGTTTGCAGCACTTGCCGCGCCTGCACGTAGTCGCCGGCGTGCAGCGCCAGCAGCAAGTAGTGCTCCTGGAAGTAAAACCAGTTGCCCGACGACGGGTGAAAATCCTTGTCGTACGCCGCCGCCAGCTTCAGCCCCTTTTCCGCCTGGCGGCTCAACAAGTGCGCGTACACGCTCATGAAGTGGTTGAAGCGCACATCAAACCGGCGCGGGTTCAGCTTGCCCGCCTTGAGTTGCTTTGCTGCTTCCGCCGTGATGTTGATAATCTCGGCGTAGTTGCCCGTCAACTCCTGCTGCGCCAGGCGCGTTTGGTACAAGTAGTTGTTGGTATTGAATGATTTAGCTTTCCGGTGCAGCACTTCCAGCTTGGCCACGTACTCCGGAATCATGGGCAGCAAAACGCGGCGCATTTTTACCGTTCCCGCCATCGCTAATTGAACGTTGCTGTAGATGTCATCGGCTTCTTCCTCGCAAGCACGCATATCCTGCAATTCCCTCAGCGTCTTCGATATCGCACGGTAATCAGGTCCCTTCTGCTGCTGGGCATACAATAGCCGCAACAGGCTTGCTGCGTGAATCGCGTACCGAGTGAACCCATCGCGTTGAGCCAGTTCCAGGCATTTGCTAAGCAGGCGTGTAGATAGAATGTATTCGCTCTCATTGGACAGAATAACCGCCTTGTGAAGCAAACTCAAACATTCAAGCTCATAACGCCTTGACACCAAATGCCTTTGATCAGAATTATCTAAAAAATACAGATGATTCAGCAGCTTGGCCGTGACCCTAGAATGCAATTTTCGAAACGATGCTTCCGTACTGGCGCTCCCCTTGCCATAAATCGTCCGCACCAGCTGCGCCCGTGTCGACTCGTGGCCTTCAGCTAAGGCCGTCACCAGCTTGTTTTCCTTCATCTTCTCTCCCGCATCGAAGTCCAGCAGAGGCAATAAGGACAGTTTTCGAGACGTCACTATGCGCGCTAAGTTTCTCGATTCTTTCATACACACCAACTTGTCTAGGATGCTAGCCAGCACTCACTAGCAAATGTCTTCAAATAATCTTATCTTATGAGAATAATGAAACTATGCGGAATGTCCTTGCTCGCAGTTTCTTTATTTATGAAAATATTTTAGTGCAACATTCATATAAGCAATGTCACAATTCAACAGCTTATCGCAATACGTAATAGTTATTTTCAAATAAAAACAATGATTCTACTGATGATTCATAAAAATTTATATTATTAGTCATATTTACCATTGATATAATTATAGTCATAATTGATCTAATAATGTCCTTTATTGAGGGATAGCAGCAGGCCAATTTTGTACTGCAAAAACGTCAATAACAATATAAAGGCTGCTCCCATGTTTGAACTTATCGCCTACGCCGTGTTTCAACTTTTCAGCATCACCGGAGCACCTGCTCAAAATGCTACACTTGATGGTGGCAGCGGCGGCTGGGGCACCGGCATCGTGGCCAGCAAAGGCGGCAGCGGCGGCTGGGGCACCGGTGTTGTGGCCAGCAAAGGCGGCAGCGGCGGCTGGGGCACCGGCATCGTGGCCAACAAAGGCGGCAGCGGCGGCTGGGGCACCGGTGTTGTTGCTCCAAACAACTAAAGATTGACCAAGAAGCTTTAAGTAGCTGGACTGCTAAGCAGAGCACTACTTCTTCGCCCGGTTAAGGTGGCGGGATAGAACAGGATGGCTAACTTAGCCCCGTTCTATCCCGCTATTATTTTATGAAGCTACCGTTACTCACCGGCCTATGCGCAGGATTGCTGGTGGCCTGCTCAGGCCATAGGGCAAATGTGGCTGATAATGTGCGCATTCGGTGGGATGCCGACCCGGAAACCCTTGACCCGCTCAGGCAGCCGACTAAGGCAAGCTCCGAAGCAGAGAATTTGCTTCACCTAAGCTTATTGCAAGTTGACTACGCAAAATCGTCGTATAGCCCTGGCCTAGCCGACTCCTTGCCCCGCATCAGGTTGGTGGGCGACTCGCTCACGCTGCTTACCTACCGCCTGCGCAAAGCGGCAACCTGGGACAATGGCCAGCCAGTGCTCGCCACCGACGTTGCCTTCACCCTCAAGTTGATGCAGGCGCCGGGCTTGCCCAACGAAAGCATCCGCACCCAGTACAATTTTATCCGGGAGCTGCGGGCCGACCCCAACGACGCCCGGCGATTTACGCTGGTGTGCCAGGGGCAAGCGTCGGACTTTGCGCACACTTCCGGCGACTTCTTCATTTTGCCCGAAGCCGCACTGGACGCGCGTGGCACGTTGCGCCGCTACCGCTTGGCCGACCTGATTGGCCGCTCCGCCAGTGCGGCCCCGGACACGGTGCTGGCGGCGCTGGCCCGGCGATACGCCGCCGCTGCCCCGGGCCGGCGCCCTGAGCGCCTGCCCGGCTGCGGTCCCTACCGCTTGGTGAGCTGGGAAAAGGACCACCACCTGCGGTTCCAGCGCAAGCCGCAGTGGTGGGCCGACTCTTTGAAACCGCTCCCCGCGGTGCTGCAAGCGCGCCCTTCCCAAATCGACTTTTTGATTATCCCCAACGAAGCCAGCGCGGTGCTGGCGCTGCGCCGGGGCGACGTGGACCTGTACCCGGACGTGCCGGCCCGCGAATTCAACCGGTTGCGCCAATCGGATAAGGCCCGGCAGACCCTGGCCTTCTACACCACACTGTCGCACAACGTGGTAACTGCCGGCTTTAACACCCGGCGGCCGGCCCTGGCCGACCGCCGCACGCGGCAGGCCCTGGCTTTACTTTTCGATGTGCCATCCTTGTTGGCCGCTACGCAGCAGGGCCTGGGGCAGCGCACCGTTGGCATTATCTCGCCCAACACGCGCTGCAACTACGCCGATAGCCTGCCCCCGCTCGCGTTTGCCCCGGGCCGGGCCGTGGCGTTGCTACAGCAAGCGGGCTGGCGGCAGAAAGCGGCCACCCCCACCGCTCGCTGGACGCGCCAGGGCCCCAGCGGCACCGTGCAGCAGCTGGCCCTGCAAGTGCGCTACCGGGCAGAGGAAACAGCGTTTGAAACGATTGGGCTGCAGTTTCGGGCCGCTGCCGCGCAGCTTGGCATTGCCGTTGAGCTGCGCCCTACCGAGGCCAGCTCACTTAAGGCTACGTTGCAGCAAGGCGATTTTGACTTGTACATCAAAGCAGTCCAAGGCAACCCTTATATTTTCAACTTCACCTCAATACTGCACTCGCAAGGCGTGGGCGAAGCAAACCTGACGGGCTTCGGCACCCCGGCCAGCGACCGCCTTGTGGAGGCCGTGGCGCTGGCGTACTCGCCCACCGTCCGGAGCCGGCTGCTGCGCAAGCTGCAAGTGCTGATGCGCGAGGAAATGCCGATGGTACCGCTCTTTTTCGAGAACAACCGCATAGTGGCC
The DNA here is from genome assembly GCF_006439025.1 of Hymenobacter nivis. GTDB lineage: Bacteria > Bacteroidota > Bacteroidia > Cytophagales > Hymenobacteraceae > Hymenobacter > Hymenobacter nivis_A. The sequence goes on along the minus strand of NZ_RCYZ01000002.1, from coordinate 284,978 downwards.
AACCGCCGGCTGCGCAACCTTTGCCCCAGCAGCATGCGGCCGGGCTACGCGGCGGCGGCCATTACCTGGGGGCCCCAGGCCACACTTCAGTAGGCGTGGGGCTGGCTTTTTTCCAACGAGCGGGCCAAGCCGTACTGGCCGCGTGGGCGTTGGCTTCACTCGTGTTTTTGCTGAGCCGCTGGGCCCCACTCTCCGATGAAAACCTGGGCTTGGCCAATGCCACCGAGCTGGGCAATGGCGCGCTGGCCAATGCCCAGGCGCGCGACCTGGCCCGCCAGGCAGCCCGCCAGCGGCTGGGGGTAGCCGAGCCGCTGTTTTATTTTTCGCGCCGGGCCCCCATGCCCGGCGGGGACCCCGTCCCCTGGCAGTGGAACGGCCGCCGCAACCAGTACCACCGCTGGCTGGGGGCCCTGCTCCGGGGCGACTGGGGCACTTCGTTCCGCGACGGCCAGCCCGTGCGCGTGCGGCTGGGTGCGGCGCTGGCTTGCACCCTGCCCCTCACCGGCGCGGCGGCGGCCCTGGCGCTGGGGTTGGCCTTGGCCCTGGCCTTGGCCCTGGCCCGCCGGCCGTGGTGGCGGCGGCCGGCACTGGTGCTCCTGGCGGGCTTGCAGGCCCTGCCCCTGTTTGTGCTGGCCACCGGCTTACTGCTGGCCCTCGCCAACCCCGATGCCCTGGACTGGCTGCCCACCTACGCGCAAGCGGCGGAGGGCGAAGGCTTTTTTGCACTGGTGCCCTACCTGGTATTGCCGCTGGCCTGCCTGGTGCTGAGCGCCCTGCCCGAACTCGCCCTGCAGCTGACGGCGGCCCTGGCGCAGGAGCTAGGCGCAGGCTACGCCACTACGGCGCGGGCCAAAGGCTTAGCCACCAAGCAGGTACTGCAGCGCCACGCGCTGCGCAACGCCCTGGTGCCGCTGCTGCCGCTGGTGGCCGACCTGCTGCCCGCCCTGGTAGCGGGCGCGGTGGTGGTGGAGATAGTGTTTTCGCTGCCCGGCATGGGCCACTTGCTGGCCGATGCCGCCACCACCCGCGACTACCCCGTGCTGGTGGGCGGTGTGCTGCTGGTAGGGGCCGCCCGCCTGTTTTCGCTGGTGCTGGCCGATGCGGGGGCCCGCTGGCTTGACGCGCGCGTGGCATGAGGGCCGCTCCTTGGGTGACTTTGGTGCCGGGGGCGCGTACAGTGGCGCTCGGCTGGCTGGCGCTGCTGGGGGCCCTGGCCTTGCTGGCCCCGGTGCTGCCACTGCCTTACCCGCCCGCCCAGCCCGACCTGGCCCACATCAGCCTGCCGCCATTTGCCGCGGGCAGCACCCACTGGCTGGGCACTGACCCTCAGGGCCGCGATGTACTGGCCGAGCTGGTCTTTGGCACCCGCACGGCGCTGGGTCTGAGCGTGGCAGCGGCCGTGCTGGCCAGCGCCGCGGGGGCCCTGTTGGGCGGGGCGGCCGGCTTCTGGCGCAACCGCCTGCGCCTACCCCTGGTAAGCGGCGTGGGCTTGCTGGGGGGGCTGTGGTGGGCCCTGGCGCTGCCCGGGGCCGGGGCTGGGCTGGTGGTGGCAGTGGCGGGGCTGGCCGGCAGCGGGTGGGCCCCGGCCCGCCGCCCCCCCCGGCTACCGGTGCCGCTCGATGCGGTAGTGTTGGGGGCCACGGCGCTACTGGGGGCCGTGCCGCGGCTAGTGCTCGTGGTAGTGCTGGCCGGCAGCGTGGCCCTGGGCCCGGCGGGCTTGCTGGGAGTGTTGGTGCTCACGTCGTGGGCTGGGCCGGCGCGGCTGGTGCGGGCTGAAATGCTGCGCGTTGGCGTCCAGCCGTTTGTGGCCGCCGCCCGGGCCCTGGGGCTGCCGCCGGGGCGCGTGTGGTGGCGGCACGCCCTGCCGGCGGCGTGCGCGCCGCTGCGCACGGCCTTCCCGCTCGGCTTGGCGGGCTTGCTGGGACTGGAAAGCACACTCTCGTTTCTGGGCATGGGCCTACCGCCCGAAGTACCCAGCTGGGGCCGGCTGCTCAACACCGCCCGCCTCGAGCCCACGGCCTGGTGGCTGGTGGCCGGCCCGGGTGGGCTCTTGCTACTCACCATGCTGGCCCTTCAGGCACTCAGCCGACCCGCATCCGCACATAAATGAGGCCCGCCATCTTTTACCAATGTCACAATTGCACGCTTTTTTGCAAACGATGAGCTTATGGGGCTGGTACTAAAAGGGTATTTTACCGCTATTCATTGCGTATTGATTGAATATTGGGGCGCATTATGCATTTTCAACCCATTTTTTATTTCAGTATTTTCAGTTTTTTTTACAGCGATTTTTGCAAGGGGTAATGTCACAAATACCCGCGAAGTGTCTTAGGGCGGAGGCAAGCAGGGCGGGTAATATTGTATACTCTTAGCGAATATCCATTCTCCTACGTGTCTCTGCTGATGTGTCCGACTATTACCATGGCGTCTATTTTTGATCTTTACCAGCCCACGCCGCCACCCACGCCTTGGGTGCGGCCCTACTCGACCACCCGCCGCGCCGCTGCGCCGGCCCCCGATTTTTTGACCCCCGACGGCCACCTCATCCCGCGCGCCATCGGCGAAGCGGCCTTGCGCGACTCCAAAGCCATCCTCATCGGCGACCTGCTGGTGCTGGGCAACCCCGACGTAGCGGCCAGCGTGGGCAGCCGCAGCAACTGGTAGGCCCCCGCCTACGCCGGGGCCCTGCCCCTTACTTGCCATTACCTACTATTATTTTCTGATCCCAATTATGCCACGCAAACGGCCCGCCCCTTACCGGGCGGGCCGTTTGGCGTAGTGGGCAACCCCGCCGGGGGCCCTATTGGGCCGCCACCAGCGCAATGCCCGCCTCAAAAGGGCGCGGGCGGTAGCCCAGTTCGCGCTGCGCCTTGCCGATGAGCAGGCCGGTGCGGGCCGGCCGCCGCGCCGGCTGCGAAAACGTACTGGCATCGACCCGCTCGATCAGGCTGGCATCGAGGCCGAAGTAATCGGCTACGCGCAGCGCCATGGCGTAGGGCGTCAGCAGCTCGTCGCCGCAGATGTTGTAGATGCCGGCTGCGCTGTGCCGGGCCAGCAGCCAGCAGCCTTCGGCCAGGTCTTCGGCCAGCGTGGGCGTGCGCCACTGGTCGTCTACCACCTTAATGGCCTTGCCGGCGCGCAGCGAGTCGCGCACCCACAGCACGATGTTGGTGCGGCCGCCGCCGCGCAGCACCCCGTACACGAGCACGGTGCGGGCAATGGCCCAGCGCAGGCCCGCCGTGCCCTGCACTGCTTGTTCGGCGGCCAGCTTGCTGGCACCGTAGTGGCTAATGGGTGCGGGTACGGCGTCTTCGGCCAGGGGCCCCGCGCTGCCGTCAAAAATAAAATCGGTGCTAAGGTGGGTGAGGTGGCTGCCCTGGGCGGCGCAGGCGGCGGCCAGGTGCGTTGTGGCCGCCACGTTTTGCTGCCAGCAAGCTTCCTGGTTCAGCTCGCACTCGTCCACGTTGGTCATGGCCGCGGTGTGGATGACGTGGGTGGGTTGCTCCTGGGCCAGCACGCGCTGCACTTGCGCGGCATCGGTCACGTCTAGGGCCACGAAGGGCACGCCGGGGTACCACTCGGCCAGGCGGTTGGGGCCCCGGCCGGTGGTCACCAGTGCCACGCCCGGCTCTGCGTGCAGCCGCGCCACCAGCTTTTGACCCAGCAGGCCGTTGGCTCCAGTTATCAGAATTTTCATTGTTTTCTCAATCAGCCGTAAAGCGCCCTTGTTTTGCCCCACCGCGAATGGCTTTTAGCCCCTTTAGAGGTATTGGTAGCCGTAGAGCTTGGTGATTTTCTTCTTCCGCAGGTGCTCCACTTTCATCGTCATGGGCACGCTGGTGAGGGGCCGGTCGCGGTTATCCTTGGGCACTTTGGCAATTTTATCCACCACGTCGAGGCCCTGAATGACCTGGCCAAACACCGTGTACTGGCCGTCGAGGCGGGGCGTACCGGCATGGTTTTCAACCAAGTAAAACTGCGAGCTGCTGCTGGGCGTGCCGGCCGGGCCACCCGTGCGGGCGGCGGCCAGGGCCCCGTACACGTGCGGGTGGCCGGGGCCTAGCTCGGCGGGCACGGTGGGGTCGCCGGGGCGGCCCTGGCCGTCGTTGGCGGGGTCGGCGTCCTTCGAGTTGGCGTCGCCGCCTTGGATCATGAAGCCGTCGATGACGCGGTGAAACGTGGTGCCGTTGTAGAAGCCTTTGCGGGCCTTTTGCAGGAAATTGGCCCGGTGCAGCGGCGTGTCCTGGAACAGCAGCAGCCGGATGGTACCCTCAGGCGTGGTGATGGTCACCACATCGTCTTTGCCGCCCTTGCGGGGGCCCTTGGCCAACGGCGCGGCGGCTTGCGCGGCCGGGGCCAGCAGCAGCAGCGCCACCAGCCACCGCCCGGCTTGAGAAAAGGAGAAAGTCATAAAGCAGTTAATTAGCTATTCAACGCCGCGCTGCCCGCAAAACCAGGCGCCCGGGGCCCTAGCCGCGGTGCTCGCGGATACTGGCCAGGATTTCGCGGCCACCGCGGCCCAGCACCGCATCGGCCACGGATGTACCCAGGCGGTGGGCATCGGCGGCGGGGGCGGTTTGCGTATCCTCCACGTATTCCTCGCCGCTCAGGCTGATGATGCCCGCGTGCAAGTGCAGGGCCCCCACGGCGTCGAGCGTGGCCAGCGCAAACGACGGAATGCTGCACCCGCCCTCCATTGTCTGCAAAAAGGCGCGCTCGGCCCGCAGGCAGGCGTGGGTGGCGGGGTGGTCGAGGGCGGCCTGAATTTGGATTTTCAGGTCCGCGTTCAGGCCCCGGGCGCACTCCACGGCGATGCTGCCTTGGCCGGTGGCGGGCACAAACCGGGTTTCGGGCAGCGTGTGGCGCACCAAGTGCTCGTAACCCATGCGGTGCACGCCAGCGTAGGCCAGCACCAGGCCGTCGTACTGGCCTTCCTCCAGCTTGCGCAGGCGGGTTTGGAGGTTGCCGCGGGCCTCGGCCGTGGTGGCCCCGGGGTAGAAGCGGCGCAGCTGGGCCTTGCGGCGGGTGCTGCTGGTGCCCAGCACAATGCCCGGCTGGTCGAGCGACAAATGCTCGTTAAAGCTCAGCACCACGTCGTTAACCTTTTCGCGCTCCAGAAATGCCAGCAGTTCCAGGTCGTCGGGGATGCTGCTTTGCACGTCCTTAGCCGAGTGCACGGCCAGGTGGGTTTCGCCGCGGCGCAGGCTTTCTTCCAGCTCTTCGGTGAAGACGCCCTTGGCCCCGATTTTGGCCAGCGAGCGGTCCAGCACTTGGTCGCCGATGGTGGTCATGGGCACAATTTCGGACGGCAGGCCGGCCTGGCTGAGCAAGTAGGCCACTCGCTCGGCCTGCCAAAGGGCCAGGCGGCTGCTGCGGGTGGCGAGGCGGATAGGGTTCATTTGGTCAGTTAACAATTAACAGTGAGCAGTCAACACCGCGGGGGCCCTAAATGGCACAGGGCTGGGGGCCCTAAGCCGCACGGAGCTGGCCGCCGAGACGCAACGAGCTGTCCACGAACACCATGCGCGGATTGGCGTTACGCTCAATGTGGTAGTGGGCGTCGGTCAGCTCCTTGGTTAACGCGTCGGCGTTGCGCGGGGTCACAAATTTGGCGAAACTGGCCACAAACTGTTGTTCCTCAGCCGGCAGGTGGGGCATCAGGCGCGGGTCGATGCCGAAGAGCAGCACTTTGCGCACAAGCACCAAGGCGTAGGCCAGCAGCTCCTTCTGGTTTTCGCGGCCCTGCTTCTGGAACGCCTCGCTCTGCTTCAAAATCTCCGCGCCCTTGGTGTTGTAGTTGAAGCACAGGCGCATCCAGTCGCGGAAAAACGCGAAGTAGTCGTGGTCCGCACTCTGATCCTTCGAGGCGATGGCGGCCCCCAGGCTGCCCTCGGCCAGCTGCGCCACCTGGCGGGCCTTGGCCTCGGGCACGTGGTAGTGCGCGTGCAGGTAATCGGTGATGTCGGCCTCGGCGAAGGGGCGCACGGCCACCGGCTGCACCCGGCTGAGGATGGTGGGCAGCAGCCGCTCGGGCGCGTGGCTCACGAGCAGGAACACGGTGGCGGGCGGTGGCTCCTCCAGCAGTTTCAGCACGGCGTTGGCTGTGGCGGGGTGCATCAACTCGGGCAGCCAGAGGATGACGATCTTGAAACGCGCTTCGAACGCTTTGAGGCTCACCAATTTCAGCAGCTGGCCGGCTTCCTCTTTCGAGATGCTGCCCTGCTTGTTTTCGGCCCCGATGTGCTGCATCCAGTCGTTGAAGCCCTGGTAGGGGTTGTCGAGCACGAAGCTGCGCCAATCGGCCATGAACTTGCTGCTCAGCGCATCCTTCGGCACGGCCTTGGTGGTGGTCACGGGCACGATGAAGTTGAGGTCGGGGTGCACCAGCTTGGCAATTTTGGTGCAGGCCGGGCAGTGGCCGCAGCTGTCGTCGGCGTCGGGGCCCCGCTCCTCGCAGTTCAGGTATTGGGCGTAGGCCAAGGCCAGAGCCAGCCCGGCGCCGCCCTCGCTGCTGCGAAACAGCTGCGCGTGCGCCACGTGCTCCCGCCGCACCGATTGGCGCAGCAACTGCTTCACGGCGAGCTGGTTGGGTATGTCGGTAAAGAGCAAATCTAAAAGGAGCTGAAATACATCATATTAACCGCGTTGAGCAGGCCCAACAGCATATACCATCCCACCACGATTACTATTACCGCTGCCAAACGCTCGCCAATACTTACAAAACGGCGAACGGGCCCACCACAGCGCTAATCCGCCGAGTAGCCAGTAAAAAGCAATTATCAGCTTTCCCACTGGCTGGATTTCTTTCATCCCAATGGCTAAAAGCGGTACAGTGGGTATGGCGAGCACGCCAACTCCGCCGAGCAGGTAAGCCAGCGCATCTGATTTGGGTTTCGCAGGATTCATCGGCAACGGCTTAAAGTTCTCCAAGCAAGTTAAGGTTCGGCGCCTACTCCTTTGCCTTTTCCCATACCCTATCCTCGGCCGTGGCCTTGAATACTACTTCCATAATCCCCTGTTCTACCGCGTCGTAGGGCAGGTGGCGGCGGCCCATCACGCGCTCGGCTACCTCGGCTACTTTGGGCAGGCGGAAAGTTTCGAAGCCCGACGGGCCGCCCCAGCTGAAGCTGGGAATGAACTGCCGCGGGAAACCGGCTCCGAAAATATTGGCCCCCACGCCCACCACCGTGCCGGTGTTGAACATGGTGTTGATGCCGCACTTGCTGTGGTCGCCCATCATCAGGCCGCAGAAGGTTTGGCCGGTGTTCACGAAGCGGTGGGCGGCGTGGCTCCACACCTTCACCGGGGCGTAGTTGTTCTTGAGGTTGCTGGTGTTGGTATCGGCCCCCAAGTTGCACCACTGGCCGATAACGGAGTTGCCCAAGTAACCCTCATGGCCCTTGTTGCTGTAGCCCATAATGATGCTGTTGGCTACCTCGCCGCCCACCTTGCAGTAGGGCCCCACGGTGTTGTCGCCGCGCATTTTGGCCCCGGCGTTGATGTGCGACTCTTCGCCCAGCGCCAGGGGCCCCTTGAGGATGGCGCCCTCGTGCACCTGCGAGTTTTTGCCCAGGTAAATCGGGCCGTTTTCGGCGTTGAGGATGGCGGCGCGAATCGTCACGCCCTCCTCGATAAAGATGTTTTCGGGGGCGTACACGATGGTGTGCACGTCGCCGACGGGCTGCGAGGTGCGGCCGTGGGTGAGCAGCGCATAGTCGCGCCGGATCTCGGTGCCGTTGCGCAAAAACAGGTGCCAGGGCCGCGAAATAACCGTCACGGGCTCGGCCACCTGGCGGGCGTCGGGCAGGCCGTCCTGCACCAGCTCGGCCACCAGGGTGGCGTCGGCCAGGTGGGCGGCCACCAGCACCTCGTCGCAATACAGGGCTTGGCCGGGGCGCAGGGCCTGCACCTGCTTGACGAGCAGATCGTCGGGGCACACGGCTCCGTTGATGACCAGCGCGGGGCCCTGCACGTCGCCGGCCGGGAACTTGGCCTGCAAGTACGGCTGGGTGAGGTAGCCCACCGCCGGGGCCCCCAGGCGGTGCTGCCACTTTTCGGCCAGCGTGAGGATGCCGCAGCGCAGCGCCGCCACCGGCCGCGTGAAGGTGAAGGGCAGCAGGTGCGGCCGGATAGCCGGGTCGTCGAATAATAGAACGTGCATTTTTTCTAAGTTATTAGCCAATAGCTAGTTGCTACCAGCTTTTTGTATAGCGGGGTAAATTGTATAGCGGGGCGAATTTACGGCAACACAACTGGGCCGGGGCCAAAAAAAAACTCCTCCCGGGGGGCCCGAAAGGAGTTTTTAAAAGCTAACAGCTGGCAGCTAAGGGCTAACAGCTGAAGAGGAAGCTATTCTTTGTTGGCGCTGCTCTGCTCTTTCTTGGCGTAGCGGCTGCGGAATTTCTCCACGCGGCCGGCCGTATCGATGAACATGTTCTTACCGGTGTAGAAGGGGTGCGAAGCGCTGCTTACTTCGATTTTCACCACCGGATACGTTTTGCCGTCTTCCATCGTAATGGTTTCGGTCGGCTTCATCGTGGAGCGGGTGATGAACTTGAAATCCGAAGAAGTGTCCTGGAACACAACTTCCTGGTACTCGGGATGCGTCTCTTTTTTCATGTAGGAAGCCGGTTTGACCGGGTGAACCCGGCCGATTTTGCGGAAGGGATTGCAAAAGTACGGCTTTGTGCCGACTTAGCCAACGCCAGCCCGCTTTTTTTTCGGATAACGGCCGCCAGTGCAACGCTTTGGGCTCCGGCGTGCTCTTACCAACAGCCGCAATACTGTACTTTTGAAGTAATTCATTGGATAAGCGCGGCAGTCCTTTCGCTCATCAAAGCCCGTTTGCATGAGGCAACCCTCTCTTTTTTCGTCGGTTCCAGTCCGCTTGGCGGGCCTAATTCTGCTGGGGACCCTGCCGGCGGTGGCCGCGGCCTGGCTGCTGCCCACGCGCCTCACCGCCACCCGTACCGGGCCCGACGTGCGCCTGGACTGGTCGGTGGCCGACGAAACGGGCGTGAACGGCTACGACCTGTACCGCCACACCACCGCCCACCCGCGCTTCGAGCTGGTGGCCCGGCGGCCGGCGGCCGGCCACCGCCACTACCGCTGCCTCGACGCGGGCGCCACGCACTTGGCCGGTGGCGAGCCCCTCACCTACCGCCTCGTTACGCGCCGGCCCGGCAGCGCCGCGGGGGGCCCCACGGCGGCTTTCGCGGCCGCAGCGCCCGGGGCCCTGGCGCGCTCCTGGCAGGTCATCAAGCAAACCTTCCGGCAATAGGCGCGGCGTTGCGGGCGCGTGCCCGACCTTTGCGGGCCCACCGCCGCTCATTTGCTTGCCCATGCGCCTCTGCTTCGCTTCCAATAATGCCCACAAGCTCGACGAAATCCGGCCCCTGCTGCCGCCCGGCTTCGAGCTGCTGAGCCTGGCCGACATCGGCTGCCACGAGGAGCTGCCCGAAACCCAGGACACCCTCAACGGCAACGCCCGCCAGAAGGCCGACTACGTGCGCCAGCACTACGGCGTGGCCTGCTTCGCCGACGATACCGGGCTGGAAGTGACGGCCCTGGACGGGGCCCCGGGCGTGTACTCGGCCCGCTACGCAGGGCCCCAGCGCGCGGCCACCGACAACGTGGCCAAGCTGCTGCGTGAGCTGGCCAGCGCCGCCGACCGCACGGCGCAGTTCCGCACGGTGGTGGCGCTGGCTCAGGCCGACGGCAGCACGCGCACCTTTGCCGGGGCCGTGGCGGGGCGCATTGCTGGGGCCCCCAGCGGCGCGGGCGGCTTTGGCTACGACCCCGTGTTTGTGCCCACCGAGGGCGACGGCCGCACGTTTGCCGAAATGAGCGGGGCCGAGAAAAACCAGATCAGCCACCGCGCCCGGGCCGTGGCGGCGCTGCTGGCCTACCTGGCCGCCCACTAGCGGCCGCCCGGCCGGGGCCCCGGCAATGCGCCCCCAACTGCCACTCCTCTAAAACTACCTTTGCGGCCTTATGCAGCAGCAGCCACCTTACCTCGTCGGCATCACCGGCGGCAGCGCCTCGGGCAAAACCACGTTTCTGAACCGCTTGCTTTCGGCGTTTCCCGAAGACCAGGTTTGCCTGGTTTCGCAGGACAACTACTACCACCCGCGCGACAAGCAGGTGATTGACGAACAGGGAGTGCACAACTTCGACCTGCCCGGGAGCATCGACTCGGCGGCCTACGCCGCCGACGTGCTGGCCCTGAGCCAGGGCCGGGAAGTGCGCCGGCAGGAGTACCTCTTCAACAACCCTACCGTCACGCCCAAGCAGCTCGTGTTCCGGCCCGCGCCCATTGTGGTGGTGGAGGGCATCTTCGTATTTCACTTCGCCGAAATTGCCAAGCTGCTCGACCTCAAGGTATTCATCGACGCCCAGGAGCACGTGAAGCTGCACCGCCGCATCATCCGCGACCGCGACGAGCGCGGCTACGACGTGGCCGACGTGCTCTACCGCTACACCCACCACGTGGCCCCCACCTACGAGAAATTCATTGCCCCCTACAAGCACGACGCCGACATGGTGATTCCCAACAACCACCACTTCGACAAGGGCCTGGAGGTGCTCGTGGGTTTCTTGCGCGGCAAAGCGACCGGCCAGTAACCACCGCTACTATAGTATGTACAGCAAAGCCGAAGCCACGCAGCTGCGGCAAGCCTTCTGGACGGCGCTGGGGCAGTACATGGCCCCGGTGCTGTCGGCCGAAGGAGTGCCCGCCAACTGGATAAATTACAAGACGGGCCTGAAAAACGTGTATTTCCGAATGCACGCCGACACCCAGCGCGCCACCATTGGCATTGAGCTGACGATGCCCGACGCGGGCATCCGGGCCCTGTTCTTCGAGCAGTTTGAGGAGCTGAAAACCCTGCTGCACGAAACCCTGGGCGAAACCTGGGCCTGGGAGCCCGCTGCCCTCGACGCCAACGGCCAGCCCCTGGCCCGCATCTACGCCGAGCTGGCCCCCGCCAACCTGTTTAGCCGCGACGACTGGCCGGCACTGATTTCGTTCTTTAAGCCCCGCCTCATCGCCCTGGACGCCTTTTGGAGCGACGCCCAGTACGCCTTCGAGGCCCTGAAATAGGGCCCCGGCGGGCAGGCGCGGGCATTGCGGCTAAAGTCCTATCTTTGTAGTCCCCGTTTACATCCATGCAGGTTTTACTTTCCCGCTTCTGGTCTTCGCTCCGCTTCGCCTGGCTCGCCGCCACGGTGCTGCTGGTGCTGGGCCTGAACCAGCGGGCCGTGAGCGTGCTGCGCCTGCCCGGGGGTCCCGGCGACACCCGCCTCGCTGCCCCGGCCAAGGCCACGGTAGTCAAGCAAAAAGTATTGTTGGAAGCCACGGCCGCCCTGGCCCACTTTGTGGCCCCGGCGGCCGTGGCGTGGTTGCCCACCGCGGCGGGCAGCGTGTGGCTGCCCCGGCTGCGGCGCGCCCTGGCGGCACCGCGGCCCTGCGCCGGCGTGCGGGCCGGCGAGGTATTCCGGGCCCGGCTGCTGGCCGTGGCGCTGGCGCCGCAGGCCCCTTAGCCGCCAGGGGCCACCCGCTTTTTTGGAAAATCGGCTGTCTGGCTTACCGGTAGAATAGTAGCAATCAATTCATTGCTTTTCTCATCATGGTGCTGTCACGTTTGCTACGCATTAGCTGGGTGGTATGCCTGCTGGCCAGCCCGGTAGGGGCAGGGCTGGCGCAAACGGCCCCACCCACCGATGCGGCGCTGCTGGCCGGACACCACACAGTGGCCGTTCTGCCGTTTGAGGCCACCGTGCAGCTGATGAACATGCACGATTTGATCTACGGCACGGGCCCCTTCGCCGCCGTACTGGCCCAGCAGCAGCAAGCAGCGGCCCCGCCCCTGGATTCGGCGCAGCAGCAAGAACAGCTGCGGGTAGCCTACGAGATGCAGTGGCTGACGCTGCAACAGCTGCAAGACCGGCGGCCCAAGCACGGCTACCGCGTGGAATGGCAGCCGGTGGAGGAAACCAACCGCCGCCTACTCGCCGCCGGCATCGCCTACGAAGCGCTGGCGCAGCAGCCGCTGAGCCGCTTGCAGCAAGTGCTGGGGGTGGATGCGCTGCTAACCGGGCAGGTGACGCTCTACCAGCCCATTCCCAAAAGCATGGGCCTGGCGCTCCGGGCCCTCGGCAACGAGCCCCTGCTGTACGGCCCCAGCACCGTGCCGCCCAGCCAGTCAGCCGTTACCCTCGCCCTCTACGATTGCGCTAACAACCGCCAGGTCTGGCAGTTCGATTTTAGCCGCACGGGGGCCAATGCCCTCCCGCCGATGCGCCTGGCCCCGCGCCTGGTGAAGGCGGCACTGCCCTCGCTGCCTTATTGCCAATCCAAAAAAGAATAGCCCGCTCGCTCCTTCCGCCCAGCCGGCTACTACGCTTACCCGCTGGCTTTTTCTAAGGCCAAATTTCATTGCTCATTATTTCATTGCCAACTACTTAACATGCGTAACAAAGGACTCATTACTACCCTCACCATCATCATTGCGGTGATATGCGGGTACCACCTGTTCCTGACCTACATCTCGAACGGGGTGCAGGACAAGGCCGTGGCCTACGCCACCACCGGCGGCAAGCTCAACGAGCTGAAGCGCCAGCACTACCTCGATTCGGTGTGGCGCGCGCCCGTATTTGGGCCCCTCACCTACCGCCAAGTGCGCGAAAGCCAGCTCGGCGAAGGCCTCGACCTGAAGGGCGGCATGCACGTGACGCTGGAAGTATCGCCGGTGGAAATTGTGCGCGCCATGAGCGGCAACTCGAAGGACCCCGCCTTCAACACCGCCCTGGCCCAGGCCCAGGAGGCGCAGAAGGTGAACTCCAGCACGCCGTTCACCACCCTGTTTGGGCAGGACTACCAGCGCCTGGCCCCCAGCAAGCCGCTGGCCACCATCTTCGCCAACACCACCAACAAGAGCCGCGGCATTGACATCAACTCGTCGAACGAGAAGGTGATTGCCGCCATCAACAAGGAAGTGGAAGAAGCCATCGACCGCTCCTTCAACATCCTGCGCACCCGCGTCGATAAGTTCGGCGTGAACCAGCCCAGCATTCAGCGCGTGAAGGGCACCGGCCGCCTCCAGATTGAGCTGCCCGGCGTGGATAACCCCGACCGCGTGCGCAAGCTACTGCAAGGCCAGGCCAAGCTGGAGTTCTGGGAAGTGTGGGCCCAGCAGGAAGTGGGCCCCTACCTGGTGCAGCTCGACCAGGCCCTGGCCGCCCAGGAGAAAGCCACCGCCAAAACCCCGGCTGCCGCTGGGGCCCCCGCTGCCACCGCCGCTGGCGACACCACTTCGCTGGCCGCCCAGCTGGCCAAGAAAAACCCCGCCGCTGCTAGCGCGGGCGCCGACTCGGCCGCCGCTGCGCAGAAAGTAGGGCCCCTGGCCCGCCTGCTCACCATGCCCGGCCGCCTGGGCGTGGCCCTGCGCGACACCGCCCGCATGAACGTGCTGCTGCACAGCGCCGAAGCCAAAGCCATTCTGCCCCCCAACCTGGCCCTGCTCTGGAGCGTGAAGCCCACCGTGGTGGACCGCCAGGAGTACCTGGAGCTGAACCCCATCAAGAAAACCCGTGACGGCCAGGCTCCCGTGGCCGGCGAAGTGGTGGCCGACGCCCGCCAGGACTACGACCAGAGCGGCCACCCCGAGGTGAGCATGAGCATGAACCCGAGCGGCGCCAAGAAGTGGCAGCGCATGACGGCCGCCAACATCGGCCGCCAGGTGGGCATCGTGCTCGACGACTACGTGTACTCGGACCCCGTGGTGCAGGGCGAAATCGCCGGCGGCAACACCAGCATCTCGGGCAACTTCTCCATCGAAGAGGCCCAGGACTTGGCCAACGTGCTGAAGGCCGGCAAGCTGCCCGCCCCCACCCGCATCGTGGAAGAAGCCGTGGTGGGCCCCTCGCTCGGCAAAGAAGCCATCAACCAGGGCCTATACTCGTCGCTGGCCGGCTTGCTGATCATCATGGCCTTCATGGCCGCCTACTACGGCCGCGCCGGCCTGGTGGCCGACGCCGCCCTGCTCTTCAACATGTTCCTGATCTTGGGCGTGCTGGCCGCGTTCCAGACGGCCCTCACCCTGCCCGGCATCGCGGGCCTGATCCTGGTTATCGCCTCGTCGGTGGACGCCAACGTGCTCATATTTGAGCGTATCCGCGAAGAGCTGGACCACGGCCACAACCTCAACGACGCCATTAACGCCGGCTACTCGCGCGCCTTTTCGGCCATCTTCGACTCGAACGTGACCACGATGCTCATCGCCGTGATTCTGGGCTTCTTCGGTACCGGCCCGGTGCAGAACTTCGCCATCACCCTCGGCATCGGCGTACTCACCTCGTTCCTGTCGGCCGTGTTTGTGTCGCGCCTCATCATCGAGGCCCTGGTGAAGGGCAAGGAGGTTAGCAAAATCACCTTCTCGACCTTCCTCTCGCGCAACCTGTTCAAGAATGTGAACTTCGACATCGTGGGCAAGCGCAAAATTGCCTACGCCGTTTCCACGGTCATCATCGTCGTCGGCTTCGCGCTCATGTACGTGCAAGGGGGCCCCAACCTGGGCGTGGACTTCACCGGCGGCCGCGCCTACGTCATCGACTTCAACAAGAACATGGTGGCCTCTGACGTGGCCGACGTGCTGCGCCCCGAGTTCAAGGGCGCCGGCATCGAGGTGAAGCAGTACGGCGCCGACAGCCGCCTGCGCGTGACCACCAGCTACCTCGCCACTGACGAGAGCCAGACGGCCGACAAAACCGTGCTCACCACCCTCAACCAGGGCCTGAGCAAGTTTAGCGCCGATGCCCCGGTAATCAAGTCTACCTCCAAAGTGGGCGCCACCATCGCCGACGACATCAAGCGCACCTCGGTGCTGAGCCTGGGCCTGACGCTGCTGGGCATCTTCGTGTACGTGCTCTTCCGCTTCGAAAAGTGGCAGTACTCAATGGCCGCCGTTATAGCACTATTCCACGATGCATTGTTGGTAATCGCATCTTACCCGATTGCTCGCCTATTCGGGCTGAACTACGAGATGGACCAGATCTTCGTGGCGGCCGTGCTCTCCATCATCGGCTTTTCGATGAACGACACGGTGGTGATTTACGACCGGGTGCGCGAGTACCTGCGCGAGAACCCCAAGCTCACCTTCGCCCAGGTGGTGAACCCGGCCCTGAACTCGACCTTCTCGCGGACGATGATTACGTTCACGACCGTTTTCCTGGTGGTACTGGTACTGTATATCTTTGGTGGTGAGACGCTTCGCTCGTTCTCCTTTGCCATGATGATCGGCATTATCTTCGGCACGTACTCGTCGCTGTTCATCGCCACACCCATCATTCTTGATACCTACGGGAAGAAAGAAGAGCGTGACCGCCTCGCCGCGGGCGAAGATGTGGTCGACCTCACCGGCGGCACACCCAAGCTGAGCCGCAGCACGGTGAGCTAGGGCCCCGGGGGCGGGTTTCCGTCGGGGCCCGTCCCTCCCCTTTTGCATTCGTAGAGAGCCCGGCCCCATTGGCCGGGCTTTTTTGTGCGTTCAACTTATTGTAATAAATCGGGGCAGCTTCCTATTATACCTTGCGCTCTGTAGCGCGGTCCTATTATATCACCGCCGCTTATTCTATCGATTGCTATCCTCTTTCCTACCCTCTATGCGCAAGCTTCTATTCCTATTCCCGGCCCGGGCCGCGGTAGTGGCCGCGGCGGCCCTGCTGGCCCTGGCCACGGGGTGCACCTACTCGCACGCCCCCGAGCCCACCCCGTGCGTCGACGCCGCGCCCGCTACCTACGCGGCCGTGATTTCGCCCATTTTCGAGGCCCACTGCCGCGAGTGCCACGGCGCTACGGTGTACCAGGCGCTGGGCGGCGGCAACGACTACAGCAGCTACGCGGGCATCAAGCAGCAGTCGGCCAGCCTCATCCTGGGCTGCATCCGCCACGACCCGGGCTTCACCCAGATGCCCAAGGGCAAGGACCAGCTCTCGGCCTGCGACATCGCCCGCATCCAGGCATGGATCGATGCCGGCCAGCCCAACAACTAGCCCGGCGCTTCCTCCCCCACCCATTTCCCGCCCGCGAAAGACCGCCCCGCCGCCCCGGCGCCGGCCCTTCGTTTTATGCCACCGCCCATGAAAAGACTGCTATTCTTAGCGTTCAGCTTGCTGTTGCTGGCGGTGCCGGGGCCCGGCTGGGCCCAAGGCAAGTTCATGACCAAAGCGGGCCGGGTTAGCTTCTTCTCCACTAGCATCATCGAAGACATCGAAGCCCGCAATACGGCAGCGGCGGCGGTGCTCGACGTGGCCACCGGCCAGCTGGCGCTCGTGGTGCCCATCAAGGAGTTCGTGTTCAAGCGCACACTCATGCAGGAGCACTTCAACGAGAACTACATGGAGTCGGATAAATTTCCGCGGGCCACGTTCACAGGGCACTTTACGGGGGCCCCCGCCAGCACGCTGGCCGTGGCCGGCTCGCACCAGGTGCAGGTGGAGGGCGACCTGACCCTGCACGGCGTGACGCACCACCTCGAAACGGCCGGCATGCTGGAGCTTAAGGGCGGCCAGCTGATGGTGTTCGCCTTTTTCAGCGTGGCCCCGGCCGACTACAACATCGAGGTACCGCGGCTGGTGCGCGAGAACATCGCCAAAACCGTGAGCATCCGCGTGTCGCTGACCTGCGACGCGGCCCCCGGCACCAGCACGCCAGTATCGCGCGCCACCCCCGATAACTAACTATCCTTCAATACGCTATCCTTATCCCTTTCGATGAAATCACTTCGCTACGCACTAGCTTCCTTCCTGGGCCTGGC
This sequence comes from Hymenobacter nivis, assembly GCF_006439025.1. Classification (GTDB taxonomy): domain Bacteria; phylum Bacteroidota; class Bacteroidia; order Cytophagales; family Hymenobacteraceae; genus Hymenobacter; species Hymenobacter nivis_A. The sequence goes on along the minus strand of NZ_RCYZ01000002.1, from coordinate 268,164 downwards.
GGCCCTGCTCGCCGGGGCCCCGGCCGCCCACGCCCAGGACGACCTGCTCGGCCAGCTTGAAAAAAGCGCCGACCCGCCCAAGCGCGAGGTGGTAGCCGCCACCTTCAAAGCCACCCACATCATCAACTCGCAGTCGGTGGAGAACCCGGGCAAGGGCACGATGGCCTTCCTCATCCAGCACCGCTTCGGCACGCTCAACTCGGGGGCTTACAACTTTTTCGGCCTCGACCAGGCCGTGCTGCGCCTGAGCTTCGAGTACGGCCTCACCAACCGCCTGGCGGTGGGCGTGGGCCGCAGCTCGCAGGAAAAAACCCTGGACGGCTTCCTGAAGTACCGCGCCATTCGCCAAACCACGGGGCCCCAGCCCGTGCCGGTGTCCGTCACGCTGTTTGCCTCGTCGGCCGTCACTACGCTTCGCTTCAGCACCCCAGCCGACCGCAACATGGCCTCGCGCGTGACCTACGCCTACCAGGCGCTCATTGCCCGCAAGTTCAGCCCCAACCTGTCGGTGCAGCTCATGCCCACGCTCATCCACCGCAACTACGTGGCCACCGCCGCCGCCCAAAACGACGTGTACGCCCTGGGGGGGGCCCTGCGCCAGAAAATCACCAAGCGCACCGCCCTCACTGCCGATTACTATTACTTATTTCCGGGCAACACGGCCACTAATTTCCGCAACGCGCTGGGCGTGGGCGTGGACCTGGAAACCGGCGGCCACATCTTCCAGTTGCACGTCACGAACTCGCTGGGCATGACGGAGAAGTTCTTCGTGCCCGAAACCACCGGCAACTTCTTCGCCGGCGACCTATATTTTGGCTTCACCGTGGCCCGCAACTTCACCATCCGGCCCCACTAGGGCCCTAGTTAAAAGTTAAAAAGCCCGCCTGGATTACCAGGCGGGCTTTTTAACTTTTAACGCTTAACTGACTTTCTTACACCAGAATGCCTTCGGCAACGACGCTTTGCACTTCGGGCACCATGCGCTTGAGCAGGTTTTCGATGCCCGACTTGAGCGTGACGGTGGCCGAGGGGCAACCCGAGCACGAGCCTTGCAGGTTCACGGTCACCACGCCTTCGTGGTAGCTTTTGAAGGTGATGTTGCCGCCGTCCTGCTCCACGGCGGGGCGCACGTAGTTGTCGAGCAGGTCGATGATTTTCTGGGCCGTCTGGCCTTCCTGGGCGGTGGGGTCGCCGGCAGTGGCGGCCTGGGCGGCCTTTTGCTCGGCGGCGGGGTCCACGGTGAACAGGGGGCCCCCAGCCTCCACGTAGCCTTTCAGGAACTGGCGCAGTTCGGGGATGAGCTGCGTCCAGGCCAAATCGGGGTGGGTTTTGGTGACGGTGACGAAGTTTTGGGCGATGAACACGCGGCCCACGTAGTCGAACCCGAACAGCTCCTGGGCCACGGGCGAGTTGGCGGCGGCCTCCAGCGTTGGGTAGTCCACGCTCACGCCGTCGGCGAGGAGCTGCTGGTTGAGGACGAATTTCATGCTCTCCGGGTTCGGCGAGGCTTCGGCGTAGATGGATACGGCGGACATGGCGATGATAATTGACTGTGCGAGAGAAGGGCCCCAAGGGCGGCACTACAACAGCGCCGGGGCGGTAGAGGTTGCAAAGATACTAGCGCAGCGCGGCTGCCTTCACGAAGTTAGCTGTAACCAAGCTTATTACAGCTAACTTCTTTTAAGCTTGCGCCAGCGGGGGCCCCAAAGCCGGGCGGTGAGCATTCGCTGCGGCTGGGGCCGTGCCGGTTAGCGGTCCTTTTACAGCTGGTTGCTGCGGGCGCGCAGCAGCAGGTCGGCCAGCACGAGGTGCGTCATGGCCTCCACGATGGGCACGGCGCGGGGCAGCACGCAGGGGTCGTGGCGGCCGCGGCCGGCCAGCGTTACGGCCTCACCGGCCTGGTTGACGGTGGGCTGCGACTGGAGAATGGTGGCCACGGGCTTGAACGCCACCCGGAAGTACACGTCCTGGCCGTTGGAAATGCCGCCCTGGCTGCCGCCGCTACGGTTGGTGCGGGTGGCAATGCGGCCAGCCTCGTCGGTGTAAAACTCGTCGTTGTGCTGCGAGCCGGCCAGCTTCGTGCCTTCAAAGCCCGAGCCGAACTCGAAGCCCTTCACGGCGTTGATGCTGAGCAGGGCGTGGCCCAGCACGGCGGGCAGCTTGTCGAACACCGGCTCGCCGAGGCCCGGGGGCACGCCGGTGGCCACGCCCGTTATCACGCCGCCCACGGTGTCGTGCGCGTCGCGCGCGGCCCGGATGCGGTCTTCCATACGGGCAGCGGTGGCGGGGTCAGGGCAGCGCACGAGGTTGGTGTCAATCAGGCTCAAGTCCAATTCTTCGTAGCCCACAGGCACTTCAATTTCGCCCACGGCCGACACATAGGCCTGCACCCGCACCCCAAAGTGCGCCAGCAGCTGGGCGGCCACGGCCCCGGCGGCCACGCGGGCGGCGGTTTCGCGGGCCGAGCTGCGGCCCCCGCCGCGGTGGTCGCGGCGGCCGTACTTGGCGTCGTAGGTGTAGTCGGCGTGGCTGGGGCGGTAGGCCCCGGCAATGTGCGAATAATCGTCGGAGCGCTGGTCGGCGTTGGGGATGAACAAGCTGATGGGCGTGCCGGTGGTCATTCCTTCAAATAGACCCGACTGGATTTGCACGCGGTCGGCCTCATTGCGGGGCGTGGTCAGCTCGCTCTGGCCGGGGCGGCGGCGGTCCAGCGCGGCTTGGATATGGGCCGCCTCCACAGCCAGGCCGGCCGGGCAGCCGTCAATAATTACCCCGATGCCGGTGCCGTGCGACTCGCCAAAGGTGGTGATGCGGAAAAGGGTGCCGAAGGTGTTGGACATGGGCAAACAAAGCGAAGAAGAAACAAACGAAGGGCAACGAGCCGGCAAGTTCGCGGGAAATTCGCGGGGAATTCATCAGTTGGCCCGCCGCCGGGCCTGCCACCAGCCGGCGGTGGCCAGGCCCAGCAGCCCCACCAGCAGGGCCCCGGCGTAGCGCCGCGCTTGGCGATAGGCATCGAGCGGCTGCCACACGGCGTCGGCCCGGGCAATGGCGGGGCCGTAAAACGGGTCGCTGGGGGCCGCATCGGCCGCCACTGGGGGCCCCGCCGGGGCCGACGCGCCAGCCCGGATCTGAAGGCGCAGGGCCGAGCGCAGCGTGTCGTAGCGCCCCGTGGTGGGGTCAAACACCGCCAGCTGGAAGAGGCTGTCGAGCGGCAGGGGGCCCGGCCGCTGGGCCACCAGGCGGTAGCGAAACAGCTTGCGCCCGCCCCCGCCGGGCAGAGCCTCATCGCGCACCTCGGGGCCGTACACGGCCAGCCCGGGCCGCGGGGCCAGCACCGGCGGCGGCAGGGCCCCCAGGTTGCCGCGCCCCTCCACCCCAAACGTGTAGCCAAACGCCTGCCCCGCCGCAAACTCGGTGCGGCTGATGGATTCGCGCAGCTGGTAGTGGCCCACGGCGGCCGGGGGGCCCCCGCCGCGCCGCGCTGGCAGCGGGCGCACGGCCACCACCAAGGCCGGGGCCAGGTAGGTTTTGTATTGGGCCAGGCGGCCATCCACGCCGGGCTCGGGCTTTTTCAGAAGCCGGAACTTGGTCATCGTTAGGGCCAGGGGCGGGAAGCGCAGGGGCTGGGCCGTGAGCGGGTAGTAGGTGGTTTCGGCCAGCCGGAAGCGCAGCAGCAGCTCGCCGCCGCGGCGCACGGTGTCGGGCAGCACGCGCTGCTCGGCGGCGGGCACCTCCCAGGCTGTGGTTTGGCGCAGCTGCCCAATCAGGCGCGGTAGCTGGTCGTCGAAATCGTGAAAGGCCAGCACCGCCTGGTCGGCGGGCCGCAGGTAGAACGAGAGGGCCACCCGCACGCCCTCACCCACGAAAACCTGCCGGCGGTCGGCCTCCAGGGCCAGGGCTCCGCGGTCGGGCACGTCGAAATACAGGGCCGGCTTAGGCTTGCCAAACAGCTGGTCGAGGGCCCCCACGCCTTGCAGGGGCGCGGCATCGGCCGCCGGGGCCTTGGCTGGGGGCACCGCCACCACGGCCGGGCCCACGTGCACGGTGGTGCCGCCGCCGCGCACCCGCACCCCGTTCACCGTCAGCTGGAAGGGCTTGATGGCGTAGTCGCCCTCGCCATAGGGAGCGTAGCGCTGCGTGAGCGTCAGTTCGGTGAAGCGCTGGCCGGCCACCAGCTGGGTGGTAGTAGTACTGGTTTTACCAGCTTTCTTGAAGCCTTCTAGGTCGGGGAAATCGGAATATTCGGCCAGCGCCTCGCCCCTTAACCTGAACGCTAAAGTATAGATACCCGTAACGGGCACACTGGCCGGGCCGGGCACCAGCGCCACGCGGGGCCCCTCGGGCTGGGCCCAGCACAAAATATCGGCCGACACCAAAAAAATAATAAATAAAAATTGGAGTGCAATCGTTTTCAATCTTTTCGTAATCTGTACGGTAAAGGGCCCCTAAGTTGGCCTAAATCATTGATTAAGCTGTTTATAGCATAAAACTAATCGTATAGGATTAAATCAAGAATAAAATAATTTATGTAAAAACACAATCCTTGCGCCAAGCCGGACCGTATCTAGCCCACGAACGCCTCGGGCGCATGGTGCTCTAGCACTTTACTTTGCCAGAGAAACATGCCACGCCGAAGTGCCGGGCAATGAAAATTCCTTTACCTATTTTTTACCATTTTTCTTTTTCACCATGTCCCAACACTCCCAAGTAGGCGGCAAAGACGAGCTTATCACCGTCCAGCCTCTGTACACGCCTATCAAACGGCGTTCGTTCTTTATGTATGCCGGCGCTACCGCCGGTGCTACTGCATTAGTATTAGCCGGTTGCTCGAAAGACGACACAAATAACAACACGCCCACTACCGGCACTGTGAGCCTTGGCTCGGGCGACGTAGGTGTGCTCAACTACGCTTACGCACTGGAGCAACTGGAAGCTGCTTTCTACGCGCAAGTAGTTAAAACCCCGGCTTCCGACTTCCAGTCGACCGAATTGGCTTACTTCACGCAGGTTGCAGCGCACGAAGCCATTCACCGCGATTTCTTTAAGGCTGCAATTAACCGCGATGCGCCCGGCAAAGCAATCCCCGGCCTGACTCCGAACTTCTCCAGCATTAACTTCTCGTCGCGCGCCTCAGTATTAGGTACCGCGAAGGCATTTGAGGATCTGGGGGTAGCCGCTTATAACGGTGCCGGCAAATTGATCAAGACTGCCGCTTACTTGGTCATTGCTGGCCAGATTGTTTCGGTTGAAGCCCGTCACGCTGCTTACGTTCGTGATTTGCTCGATTCCACTGGCAAATCGTTTGCTGGCGACGACCAAGTAGACCCTACGACTGGCCTCGACAAAGCTATGGCGCCGACTGACGTGATTGCCGTCGCCCAGACCTATGTAATGGAAAAGTTGGACGCTAGCAACGTCGGCAAATAATTTCCTCTTCCTCATTTGTAATCAATTTTTGTTATGGATCTCTTCAAAATAATTGACCAGCTCGCGGAGGTAGATGCCGACGTTCTCGGTCGCTTCGACTCGCGCCGCGCTATTTTCGGTTCGCTGGGCACCGCAGCTAAGCGTTCGGCCTTGGCTGCTACGCCGCTGTTCCTGGGCGCGCTGTTCCAAAAGGCTTACGCCGGCACCACTGGCACCACGGCTACGGCCGTGGAAGTGCTCCAGTATGCACTGGCACTGGAGCTGTTCGAGCAAGACTTCTACAAAAAAGTACAGGCTTCTGCCCTATACACTGCTGCTTCGTCTACTGACAAGGCGGCCATTGACCAAATTAAAAAGCACGAGGATTCGCACGTTACGCTGTTGCAAGGCGCAATCAGAGGCATGAGCGCTACCCCCGTATCGGGCGTTACCTTCAGGTCGACGGTTTTTGCATCCCTCGTCACCTTTAAGACTGGCACCGCTGCCACCTCGCAGCTTGGCATTGCCCAGCTTCTGGAAGACACCGGCGTTCGGGCTTACAAAGGCCGCGCTGGCGAACTGCTCGGTACCGATTTGCTGACCGTTGCTCTGCAAATCCACTCGGTGGAAGCCCGCCACGCAGCAAAAATCCGCGTAATGCGCGGCCAGCTTGCTTGGGTGAACCCCGCCGACGACCTGGCATCCCATCCAGTTTATACCAGCGGTGTTACTACAGGCTCTAACCCTGGCCAGTTTGGCTTGGTGGTTCCTGCTTACACTACGGCTAGCCCAACCGAGAATAACACGACGCAGTCGGCCGTACCCATCACCACTGGCTTGGGCACTACCTACACGGCTTCGGATGCAGCCGCAGCTTTTGACGAGTACCTGCAAGTTGCCGAAGTACTCGACAACTCGCGTGCTGGTAGCCTGATCGGCGCTTAGTCAAAGACACTAGGCCTGCTTGCCACAGGAAAGACAAAAAAAGCCGGTTCCGCAATATGCGGAGCCGGCTTTTTTTTGTCTTTCACAGGCTGAATACGTTGCGCAAGCCGTTTGTTCATCTTGATAGTTTTTGCACTATTCCCAACTGTCAGGAACCCAATTGCATCTACAAAATTTGGGGATTCGGCGGTTATAAACGTAGCCCTGGTCGGTTTCCTTGCGTAATAGGGCACCGCAGTCGTTGGGTGCCGCGTTCCTACCCGGGCGTTGGTGCTTGCGCTGGTGTAACTTGTGTACGCAGCCGGCGGCCCTACCCTTCTATCCCCATCCCACCCATTGCCATGCTCGAATATGCCAAAATCATCTTGCTAAAGGTTAGTTTTAGCAGACTGCTGTTTGAGAAAGAACTGCGCAAAGCGCTCAAAACCGTGCTGCCCGCTGACTTGGCGCAGTTCCGCTCGTGGTGCTATGCCGAATTTTCGCGCCTCTACCGCCGCGTGCTCAAGCGCGTATTCCGGGCCCACGCTGGCCTGGGGCCCGCCCTCAGCGCCGCCTAGGGCCCCCAACGGGTACTACGCCTCGGGCGATACGAATTGGATATTGCGGGTAAGGCCAGCGTAACCCGTGCGCTTCACCGCCGACTGCCGGAACAGTTCCGTGAATAGCTCGTGGGTAATTTCGCGCCAGTCGCTGGCCGACAGGTTTTTCAGTTCCGGGTGCGCCTGGAAATGTGGTTCTTGGTGCGGTTTGGCAAAGCGGTTCCAAGGGCACACGTCCTGGCAGATGTCGCAGCCAAACACCCAGTTGCCAAACTTGCCCGCTACTTCGGTCGGAATCTGGTCCTTGAGCTCGATGGTAAAGTAGCTGATGCACTTGCTGCCGTCTACCACGTAGGGCTCGGTGATGGCCTGCGTGGGGCAGGCGTCGAGGCATTTGGTGCACGTGCCGCAGTAATCGCGGATGGCACCGTCGTAGTCCAGATCCACGTCCACGATCAGTTCGGCGATGAAGTAGAACGAGCCGCTGCCGGGCGTGATGAGGTTGGAGTTTTTGCCCACCCAGCCAAGGCCGCTCTTCTTGGCCCAGGCCTTGTCCAGCACCGGGGCCGAATCGACGAAGCACCGCCCGCCGATTTCGCCAATTTCGGCCTGCATATCAGCCAGCAGCTTTTTCAGCTTGTCCTTAATGACGAAGTGGTAGTCGCGGCCGTAGGCGTACTTACTGATTTTCAGTGTATCGTCAGGCTGCTGTTCCTCCTTGGGCGGGTAATAATTAAGCAGCAGCGAGATTACCGACCGGGCCCCGTCCACCAGCAAGCGCGGGTCGAGGCGTTTGTCGAAATGGTTTTCCATGTAGCCCATGCGGCCGTTCATGCTGCGCTTGAGCCAGTTTTCGAGCCGCGGCGCTTCCTCTTCCAGAAACTCCGCTTTGGAAATACCGCACGCCATGAAGCCCAGCTCGGCAGCGCGGCGTTTGATGAAAGGCGTCCATTCGGCGCGAAGAAGCATGTGATGGCAGGAAATGAACCCCAAAGAAACGAAGAACGCGCCGCTGAGGGCGGCGCGTTCCGTGCATCGTAGCGTGGACTCTACGAGTCCAGGTTGCAGCCACTAAGCCGTAATCTCGGCAAATAGGTCGCCGTTGTTGCCGCGCAAGTGGCTGGGCAGCAGGCGGCCCAGGTGCTGGTAGGCGGCTTCGGTGGCCTCGCGGCCGCGCGAGGTGCGCTTGATGTAACCCTCCTGGATGAGGAAGGGCTCGTACACTTCCTCGATGGTTTCGCCTTCTTCACCACACGCAGTGGCGATGGTGGTGATGCCCACGGGGCCCCCTTTGAACTTGTCGATGATGGTGGTAAGGATGCGCTTGTCCATGTCGTCGAGGCCGCGGGCATCTACGTCCAGGGCGTTCAGGGCAAACTGCGCAATTTCCACCGTGATGGTGCCGTCGCCCTTGATTTGAGCAAAGTCGCGGGTGCGGCGCAGCAGGTTGTTGGCAATGCGCGGGGTGCCGCGCGAGCGGCGGGCAATTTCGAAGGCCGCGTCTTCATGGATGGGCGTGCCCAGGATTTCGGCCGAGCGCAGCACAATGGTAGTCAGCAGCTTAGAGTCGTAGTACTCCAGCCGGGCCGAAATGCCGAAACGGGCCCGCAGTGGGGCCGTGAGCATGCCCGAGCGCGTGGTGGCCCCCACGAGGGTGAAGGGCGAGAGCGAAATCTGGACCGAGCGGGCGTTGGGGCCTGAATCGAGCATGATGTCGATGCGGTAATCCTCCATCGCCGAGTACAGGTACTCTTCCACCACGGGGTTGAGGCGGTGGATTTCGTCGATGAACAGCACGTCGTGCGGCTCCAGGTTGGTGAGCAGGCCGGCCAGGTCCGAAGGCTTGTCGAGCACGGGGCCCGAGGTCATCTTGATGCTGCTGCCCAGCTCGTTGGCGATGATGTGAGAGAGCGTGGTTTTACCCAGGCCGGGGGGCCCGTGCAACAATACGTGGTCGAGGGCGTCGCCGCGCTGCTTGGCGGCGGCCACGAACACCTTCAGGTTTTCCAGGATTTTGGCCTGGCCCGTGAAGTCGTCGAACGACAGCGGCCGCAGGGCCTTGTCGATGTCCTTGTCAGTGGCGTCGAACTGTTCGGTGCCGCCGGTGAGATAGGCTTCGCGCATGGGATAAGTATCGGTTGGTGGTGGTCAGGTGGCAGCCGTGGGGGCCCTATTCCTCAACCCCAACCGCCGGGAAAAAGCTCCCATTATTTTAGCAAAGCTGCGCCGCCGCCGGGGCCCTTGCTAACGGTTCATTAGTACCTCAATGTCGAGGTGCAGCCAATCGTCTTCCCAGGCTTTGTGGTTGAGGCGAGCTTCAATGGCAAAGCCGGCGTCGAGCAGGCGGGCTACGGTTTCGTTCTGGGTTTCGGGCAAGTAGCCGAGCCACACGTTGGCGGGGTGGGTGGTGGGGTGGGTGTGCACCTGCACGGCCCAGTCGTCGTAGTGGCTGTCGGGCTCGCGGGTGAGCAACAGGGCCTGCCCGACTTGCAGCGAAGGTTCTACTTCGTCAATTTCGGGGCGGCGGTGCGAGGTGCCCGCAACGAGGCACTCCAGTAGCACGAGGGGTTCGGTAGCCTGCTTCATGGGGGCAAATTACGGGGCCGATGGCGAATGGCAGGACATTTCGTGCTAATTAGTTCAAACAAGCACTTTACAGCCAGGCGTTTTCTAAAACTGAGGTACGTTGCAGAAGCATTCACCCTTTTCCTTTCTTAACTTGTGAAAAACGTATTTCTCTCCGGAGCATTGGCCCTGGCCGTAGTTGGCTCGTGGGCATTTTACCCGAAGGCGGCCGAGCCGACGGGTTCTATGATGGTTATTAGCAACGTGTCACTTGGCTTTGATGCGCAGGCAGCCATCATCACCATCGACCCCGATGGCAAGCAACAGGAAAAAGCTGTGGATTTCAGCCGGGGCAGCGCCAAGAAACTGGCAGCCAATCTAACCGAAGTACATAAAGCGACTTTAGCCACCGTGAACGAGTACACCAAAGCTGGCTGGCACGTTGTAAGCGTGACGCCCAGTGGGTTTGCCAACCAAGGCAATACAATTTTCGCTCAAAACGTGTATTTATTGGAGAAATAAGGGGCTTCTGTTCCCATTTCACTTCAACCAAAAACGGCCGCCCATTCATTAGGACGGCCGTTTTTTATGCACAAACTAAAGCAGGTGATACAAATCTTGTCTTACTTAAACGCTTGGATGCCGGTGATATCCGCCCCAGTGATGAGCAGGTGGATGTCGTGGGTGCCCTCGTAGGTCACCACCGATTCGAGGTTCATCATGTGGCGCATGATGGGGTACTCGCCGGTGATGCCCATGCCGCCGTGGATTTGGCGGGCCTCGCGGGCTACGTGCAGGGCCATGTCCACGCTATTGCGCTTGGCCATGCTGATTTGGGCGCTGGTGGCCTTGCCTTCGTTTTTGAGCACGCCCAGGCGCCAGGCCAGGAGCTGGGCCTTGGTAATTTCGGTGATCATCTCAGCCAGCTTTTTCTGCTGGAGCTGGAAGCTGGCGATGGGCTTGCCGAACTGCTCGCGCTGGAGGCTGTACTTCAGGGCCGACTCGTAGCAGTCGATGGCCGCGCCGATGGCGCCCCAGGCAATGCCGAAACGGGCCGAGTCGAGGCAGCTGAGGGGGCCCCGGAGGCCTTCGATATTGGGGAGGATGTTCTCCTTGGGAATCTTCACGTTGTCGAACACCAGCTCACCGGTGACGCTGGCGCGCAGGCTCCACTTGTTGTGGATTTCGGGGGTAGTGAAGCCTTCCATGCCGCGCTCCACGATGACGCCCTTGATGCGGCCCTGCTCGTTTTTGGCCCACACCACGGCCACCTGGCACTCGGGCGAGTTGGAAATCCAGAGCTTGGCGCCGTTGAGTACGTAGTGGTCGCCGGCGTCCTTAATGTTGGTGGTCATGCCGCCGGGGTTCGAGCCGTGGTCGGGCTCCGTCAGGCCGAAGCAGCCCAGCCACTCGCCGCTGGCCAGCTTGGGCAAATACTTCTGGCGCTGCTCCTCGGAGCCGTACTGGTAGATGGGGAACATCACCAGGGAGCCCTGCACCGAGGCCGTGGAGCGCATGCCGGAGTCGCCGCGCTCGATTTCCTGCATGATGAGGCCGTAGCTGATATAGTCCATGCCGCCGCCGCCGTACTCGGTGGGAATGGTGGGCCCGAAGGCCCCCACGTCGCCAAACTTGCGCACGATTTCGGACGGGAAATGCGCGTCCTGCGCCCACTTTTCGATGCTGGGCGAAATCTCCTTTTTCACGAAGTCGCGGATGCTCTGGCGCACGAGAATGTGCTCCTCGGTGAGCAGGCCGTCGAGGTCGAAGTAGTCGGTGAAGCCGTTGGCGTTGGTGCTGCCGCCCTGGGCGGTGTGGGCTTTGGCTTCGGGCGATAAAACGTCGGCGATGGAGGACATGGCAAAGGCGGGAATGGGTTTAGGCAAAGGTAACAGGGCCGGCCGGGGCGCGGTTCAGGCCGGGGGGCCGCGGGGACCCCGGCCGCATTTATACCATTGGCACCTCAATTGAGCTGCACGCTTTTTCACTCACATTCATTTCATTACGCGCGCTACCTGAAAGCATGGCATCTCCGCAAACTACTTTTTGCGCCTTCACGCCCGGCCCTGATGGGGGTGCGGGCTAGCCTCTACAACAACGTGCAGAAAAATCCCGGCTACCTGGTCGTGTTCCTGCAATACTTCATCCCGGCGGCGCTTATCGTGTACACCATGCTCGAGCGCATTGCCCTGCTCACCTTCGTGCTGGCGGGGGTTTTATGAGCGGTTCCGGCGGCTGGCCATTCGCAGCCAAATCAGCATCCGGCACCTGGTGCGCGAGCTCAACGAGCAGGAATTCGTGTACTTCACCAAGGGTGACAACGTGGCCAACCTCAACAAGGTGATGACTTACGTGGAGGAAAACGAGCTTACCAACCACCTCAAAATCGTGCTGCTGCTGCGCGAGGGCCAGCAGGTGCCCGCGGGCTTGCTCACCGACCTGGGCGTGCTCGACCGTGCCTACCCTAACATCCACCTCGACTTCGTGGCGCGCCCCGGCCGCTTCGGCCCCGACCTCAGCACGGAGCTGTCGGAGGAGTGGGGCATCCCCAAAAACTTCATGTTCATCGGCTCGCCCGGCGACAAGTTCCGGTACCAGGTTTCGGAGCTGGGCGGCGTGCGGCTGATTGTTTGAGGCCCCCGCGGGGGCCCAACCTCAGGCCACGCCCACCGTCAGCGGCAGCTCGTCGCCGGGGGCGCAGGCGCGGCCGGGCGGCGCGGGCACGTCGGCCTCGGCCCCGCCGGGCAGCTGCACCCGCAGGCCGCCGCCGGGCAGCACCGCCACCACCCGGCCCAGCAGGGGCCCCGGGGCGGCGGGCGGCGGGGGCCCCTGCTGGCGCACCTGGCCCAGCTCCAGTTCCACCACGCGGGTGGCGAGGCGGGCAATTTCGGCCGGGTCGTGGCTGATGAGGATGGTGGTGAGGCCGAACTGCTGGTGCACATCGGCCAGCACCTGCTGGAGGCGCAGGCGAGTGGGCAGGTCGAGGGCGGCCAGGGGCTCGTCGAGCAGCAGCAGGCGCGGGCGGCGGGCCAGGGCGCGGGCCAGGGCCACGCGCTGCTGCTGCCCGCCCGAGAGGGCCCCGGGGCGGCGGCCGGCCAGGGCCCCCAGCTCCAGCAGCTCCAGCAACTCGGCCACCAGGGGCCCCGCACCGGGCGGGCCGGCGGCGGCAAAGGCCAGGTTTTCGCGCACCGTCATGTTGGGAAACAAGGCGTAGTCCTGAAACACGAAGCCCAGCGGGCGCTGCTGCGGCGGCAGCCACTGGCGGGCTTGCTGGTCGTACCAGGGGTGCTCGCCGAAGCGCACAAAGCCGCCGTCGGGGCGGTCGAGGCCGGCGAGCAGGCGCAGCAGCGTGGTTTTGCCCGCGCCCGAGGGGCCGCTGAGGGCCAGCAGCTCGCCGGGGGCCAGGGCCAGGCGCACGTCGAGGGTGCGGGGGCCGGCGGCGGTGTGCAGGGCTTTGAGGAGGTGAAAATCAAGCACGGGCGGGCTCAGAACAGGCGGCGCGTGGCGTCGCGCTTGGTGAGGTAAAACAGGCCCACCAAAATGCCGAACGCCAGCCCCAGCAGCGTGAGGGCGTAGGCGTTGGCCTGGGCGTAGTGCAGGCTCTGCTGCTCGTCGTAAATGGCGATGGAGGCTACCCGGGTGCGGCCCGGCAGGTTGCCGCCAATCATCAGCACCACCCCAAACTCGCCCAGCGTGTGGGCAAAGGTGAGCACGGCCCCGCTGAGCAGCGCCGGCCGCATGTTGGGCAGCAGCACCCGCCACAGCGTGGTGCCGCGCGACTTGCCCAGCGTGTAGGCCGCTTCGCGCAGCGAGCGGGGCACCTGCTGAAACCCCGCCTGCAAGGGCTGCATCATAAAGGGCAGGTTGTACACCACCGACCCCACCAGAATGCCGGCAAAAGTAAAGTTCAGGCTCAGCCCCAGGGTGTTAATCAGGAAGTGCCCCAGCGCCGTATCGTCGCTGAACGCCAGCAGCAGGTAAAACCCAATCACGGTGGGCGGCAGCACCAGCGGCAGGCTCACCACGGCCTCCACCAGCGGCTTGGCGCGGAAGCGGGCGTAGGCCAGCCAGTAGGCCAGCGGCACGCCCAGCAGCAGCAGCAGCGCCGTGGTGCTGGCCGCCAGCACCAGCGTGAGTTGCAGGGTTTGCCAGTAGTCGGGGGGCATTATTGGGTGGGGGGTGCTTGGTTAGTGGTGCTTGGTTAGTAGTGCTTGGTTGGGGGCGGCCCGCCAGGGGCAGGCGGCTGGTTGGGCTGGTGGCCGTTATGCTAACGGGACGTCATGCAGAGCGTAGCGAAGCATCTTTCCCACGGAAGTAACCCAACCGTGCAACGACGCAAAAAAGATGCTTCGTTGCCCTCTGCATGACGGCCTTTTGGCGCGCTTCGTGGCCAGTGGCTAAAAGCTGAACCCGTACTTTTTCAGGGCCTGGCGGGCTACGGGGCTGGCCACGAAAGCGGCGAAGGCGGCGGCCGTGGCGTTGCCTTGGGCCTGCTTCAGCAGCACGTAGCTCTGCTGCAAGGGCTGGTGGGCGGCGGCCGGGATGAGGTAGAAGCGGCCGGCGCGGCGCAGCTCGGGGCTGAGGGCCAGCGAGTAAGCCAGCAGGCCCACGTCGGCGGCACCGGTGGCGGCGTACTGGGCGGCCTGGGCAATATTCTCGCCCAGCACCAGCCGGGGCTGCACCTGGCCGTAGAGCCGGTAGTGGCGCAGCACTTCCTCGGCCTTACGGCCGTAGGGTGCGTGGGCGGGGTTGGCCAGGGCAATGCGCCGCACCTGGGGGTCAAGCAAGGTTTTCATGCCCAGCTTATTGGGGTCGAGCTTCTTGCTCCACAGCACCAAGCGGCCCAGCGCGTAGGGGCGCGGGGCCCCAACCGTGAGGCCGGCCTGCTGCAAGCGCGTGGGGTAGTCGGCGTCGGCCGAAAAAAAGAGGTCGAACGGGGCCCCGTGGCTCAGCTGCTCATAAAACCGGCCCGACGAGCCGTACACCACGCTCACCTTGGCGCCGGGGTGCTGGCGGTGGAAAATCGTCACTAGCGAGTCGAGCACGTACTTCAGGTCGGCGGCCGCCGCGATGGTGAGCGGCGCGGGGCCCGGCGCGGGCGCGGCCCCGGCCGGGGGCCCCAGGGCCAGCAGCAGCAGCGCGAACAGGGCGAAAAAACGATTCATAAGCTTACGCGAAAGGCCACCCGATAACTACCGGGTGGCCCTATGGTTATATCCGCAAAGATACTGCGCCGAGCCGAGCCCCTGGGGGCCCCGCAGCTGGCCCCCAGGGGGCCCTAGCTACCAGCGCAGGTTCACCGAGGCTAGGAAATTGGTGAGGGCCTGCGGGTAGTAGTAGTTGAAGTACTGCGTTTGGCCGCCACTGATGTAGCCGTAGGTGTAGCCGTTGTTCACGTACTTGGCGCCCAGCACGTTGTTAAGCAGGCCAGCCAGCTCAATCTCGCGGAAGCCCAGCTTGCCGGGGTGCCAGAGGTAGCGCACGCGCAGGTCCTGCACGTAGTAGGGAGCGATGCTGCGGCTGTCGGTGCTGGTGTTGTCGAGGTACTGGCGGCCGGCGTAGCGGGCCAGCGTGGCCAGGCGCAGGCCGGGCAGCGGCTCGTACTCGAGGGTGTAGGCGAAGGTGAGGCTGGGCGAAAACGAGATGTTGGTCTGCCGGAAGGCCGTGCCCTGCTCGCCGCCGTTGTCGTAGTCGGCCAGGTAATCGGTGTAGTTGTTGATTTTGTTGCGGCTGAAGGTAGCCGTGGGGCTGAAGGTGAGGCCCCGGGCCAGCAGCGCGGCGGCTTGCAGCTCCAGGCCGGTGCGGTACGAGTCGCGCACGTTGGCGTGGATGGGGTTGCCCACGTCATCGAGCTTTCCACTGAGCACCAACTGGTTGCGGTACAGCATCAGGTAGTAGTTGGCCGACCACTGGATGGGCCCCGTGGTGCGGCGCAGGCCCAGCTCAAAGTTGTTGAGCATTTCGGACGTGGGGCGGCGGTCGGCGGGCGTGTCGGTGTAGTCGGTGCGGGTGGGCTCGCGCTGGGCCAGGGCGTAGGAGGCGTAGGCCGCCAGCCCGTCCTTCACCTGGTAAGTGAGGCCGGCCTTGGGGTTGAGGAAGTTGAACTTGATGGTTTGCTGGCTCTTGCCGCCGTTGGGGCTGCCGTCGGGCGCAAACAGCTCGTAGTTTACGTACCGAAATTGCAAGTCGCCGAAGGCCGACAGCCGCTCGCCGAGCGCCACCGTGGCACGGGCGTAGCTGTTCACGTCGAGCTTGTGGGCGTTGGGCTCCTGGTCGTAGCGGTAGCCGGTTTCGGGGATGTTGTTGCCGCGCTGGGCCCAGGTCAGCTCGTCAAAATGCTGGCCGCGGTAGTTCACCAGGGCCCCACCCAGGGTGAAGGATTGCAGGCGCGACTGCGCGTATTTGGGCTGGAGCTGCAAGGCGTAGGTGGCGCCGTAGAGGTCAGTTTTCAGCCAGCGCCGGCGAATCACGTCGGTGGTCGTGAGGGTATCAAACCCGCCGCCGTTGCGCGGCTGGTACACGGGGCCCCCAATGCCGTACTTGGCGAAATCCTGGTTGGCCTTGTACTCCTCGTAGTAGCCGCCGCCGCGCGTCCAGAAGGGCGTCACGCTCAGGTTGAGGCGGGACGTTAATTGCCGCGACACCAAGAACTGGTAGTAGTCCTGCTGGTAGTTATCGGTCTGGTTTTTATACGCCGGCAAGTGCTGGCCGGCGTCGGTGCCCGACTCATTGTAGCGGCGGTTTTTGGTGAGCAGCGAGTCAGCCAGGCCGAACCAGCTTTGGTACGTGGTTTCGTAGCCGGTGATGATAAGGGCCCGGAGCAGGGTTTTCTCGTCGGAATACGTGCCGGCCAGGTACAGCGACTTCAGCCGCGCCGCGCCGCGGTCCACGTAGCCCTCGCTCTGCACCCGCGAGGCGCGGGCGTCCACCGTAAAGTGGTTGTTGATGAGGCCCGTGCCGGCGGCCACCGTGCTTTTCCAAGTGCCAAACGAGCCGGCCGAGTTGTTAATTTCGGCGTAGGCCTTGGGGCGCAGGCCCAGGGTTTCCACGTTCAGGCTGGCCCCGAAGGCCCCCGCGCCGTTGGTGCTGGGCCCCGCCCCGCGCTGCACCTGAATGCTCTGCACGGACGACGCCAGGTCGGGCAAATCGACGAAAAACACGCCGTGGCTCTCGGCCTCGTTCACCGGCACCCCGTTGAGGGTCACGTTGATGCGCGTGCCGTCGGTGCCGCGGATGCGGAGGCCGGTGTAGCCCACGCCGGTGCCCGCGTCGGAGGTCGTCACCACGCTCGGCGTCTGGTCGAGCAGGTAGGGCAGGTCCTGGCCGAAGTTGCGGGCCTGGAGCTGCTCGCGGCTCACGTTTTGGTAGGCTGTGCCGGTGCGCTCGTTGGCACGGGTGGCCGTGACGACGGCCTCGGGTGTGAGGTTGCGAGCGGTTTGCAGCACCAGCGCGGGCAGCTGCTGGGGCCCCGGCTGGCCTTGCAGCGGCCGGGCCAGCGCCTCGTAGCCCACGTAGCTGGCCCGCAGCGTGTGGGGCCCCGCGGGCACGGCCGGCAGCACAAAGCGGCCAGCGTTGTCGGTGGTAGTGCCCAGGCCGGGCACGTCGGCCAGGGTGATGGTGGCGCCGGGCAGGGGCGCGCCCCGGTCATCGGTGAGGGTGCCGGCCACGGGGCCCTGCGCCCAGGCCGGCGCGGCAACCAGCGCTAGCAGCGCAGCTCCCGCAAAGGGTAGAATTTTCAAAAAAGATGAAAAAATGGGACGCACCCGGGCCCAAGGGGGCGGAGCCAGGGCGGAAACGTCCGCGGATTGTTTATTTCCCTTTCGCCGGCATTACCCGGATCAGGTGCGATGGGTATCATCTCAGCCGGTGTTGCACGCAACGCCAGCACCCCTAAACAGGCCACAAAGGTAGGGCGGGCGGCAACCAGTTGGGGGCCCCGTGGCTTTTTTTCTGCGGCGGCTGGCTTTTCGGTGGAAATCAATTAATTTAGAGCGCCGGGCCGCCGCAACCCCCAGCCCGCGTTGGCTGTTAATAGCCCAGTTGCTTTCCCCCGCCTGCCTGCTATGTACCAGCTTCTCTACGCCGTTGTGCTTTGTGCCGTGCTGCTGTTTGTGCTCGTGGTGCCGCGCCGCCGCGTGGGGCCCCCGCCGCCGCCGCCCGATGGCGACGACGACGGCGGCGAGCCGCACGACCCTGGCCTGCCCGACCTCGACCTGCCCCCCGGCATCTCGCGCCCCATCAACGACTGGGAGCCGGACTACAACCGCCCCCGGGTAGGGGCCTGATTGACCGCATTAATTAGCAAAAGAGCGCGGGCAGCCTTGGAAAATAAGGAGAACCTCTCCCCAATATTTTCCAAGGCTGCCCGCGCTCTTTTGCTAATTTTGATTAAAACACCTCGCCCACGTTGAACGAGAGGCTGCTGGAGCCCTGGATGCCGCGGGCGTAGTCGATACCCAAGTTGGTGTTTGACACCTTATTAAGGTTGATGCGCAGGCCTGCGCCCACGGCCGGGGCTACTTTGTCGTAGCGCTTGGCGATGGGCTCGGCGAGCCGCTGGGCGTCTTCCGACACGGCTTGGGCGTTAGCGAACACCACGCCGCCCAGCAAGCGGTTGCGGGTGAGGCCGAAGCGGTATTCGCTTTCGAGATAAAGCAGGTTTTTACCCCGGAACCGGCCCTGGATGTAGCCCCGGCCCAGGTTGCTGGCGGCGTCCCAGCCGGTGCTGGGCAGGTCCAGGAACGGTGGGTTGCCCTTCAATGTCAATGCGTTGTACGACCAGAAGGCCAGCACGTTGGCCGAGCGGCGGCTGGGGTGCAGGTAAGCGCGGCCTTCGAGCAGCAGGCTTTCGTAGTTGGTGGTGCTGCCCAGGGCCTGGCGGTTGGGCCGGTACACGGCGCTGAGGTAGGCCCCACCGGCTGGGTTGATGGCGTTGGCGCGGCTGTCGTAGAGCAAAATGAGCGCGGGGCCCACCGACAGCGAGCGGCCGCGCACCCCGTCGCGGTAGTGCGAGATGGTGCTGACCTGGCGCGCCCCGTTGCGGCTCACAATGTTCCAGTGGTCGTCGAGCTGCAGGCCCAGCCCGGCGTAGAAGTTGGGCCCCAGGCGGCGCAACGCGCTCTGGTAGGCGCGCAGGTAGTCGTAGTCCATCGTCGTCACCTGCTCGGTGGTGCTGGTGTGCATGCCCAGGCCGTAGGTGCTCTGGGGGTAGTGCATGAGGCGGTAGTCGCTGGCAAAGTTCCAGCGGTTGCCGGCCGCCCACACCGACGCCGCCACCGTGCCGATGGCCTGCGCCCGCGCCGTGTAAATGAGGGCCCCCAGCACCGTCGACATGTTGGCCCCCGGCCGGCGGAAGGCCACACTGGCCGCCACTTCGGCCAGCGCGCCGGTTTGCTGCGAGTAGCCCACGGCCGGCAGCAGCGCCAGAAACTTGTGGCCCCGCGCCAGGGCCAGCGAGTCGTGCGGGGCCAGGCGCAAGCGGGGCACCGCCGCATTTAGGGCGTCCACCACGTCGGCCGCTGCGGGCCGCGGGCGGGGCGCGGGCGCGGGGCGCAAGCTGTCGGCCGGCACCCTGGGCGGCCCCGGAGCCCCGGCCGCGCGCAGCGCCCCGGCCAGCAACAAGCAAAACCACGCACGGAACGGCACTACGGCAGCTAAAAGGGACGAGCGGATAAGAGTTTTTCTTCAGACTACGCTGGGGGCCCCAGGCTTAACGCTGACGTGCCCCGTCCCGGCGGCTCAGCCGATTTCGATTTCGTAGGTGGCCGCAAAGGCCTGGCCGGGAGCCAGCGCCAGGATGCCTTCCTTGTCGCGCAGCTCCTGCGGGGGCCCCACGGGGCTGGCCACGCCGTGCCAGGGCTCGATGCACACGAACGCCGCCCCGGGGCCCTTCGTCCAGAGGCCGAGGTAGGGGAAACCATCGAAGCGCAGGCGCACGAAGTGGGGCGCGCCGTGGGCCCGCAGCGCCACGCGGGTGAAGTCGTAGTTGGCAAACACCAGCGCATCGTCGGCAAACAGCTCGTAGGTGAGCGGCAGTGTGGCCTCCTGGTGCAGCACGGGGGCGGTTTCGCCGCTGCGCAGGCCGCCGCGCAGCAGCTGCTTGCTGAGCGTCACGGGGTGGTCGAACTCGAAGTAATAATCCTCAAACTGCTCGCCCGGCAGCAGCGGGCACCGAAACGCCGGGTGGGCCCCGATGCTGAACAGCAGCTCGTTGCCGGGGGCCCCGGCGGGGTTGCGCACGTCCCAGCGCACGGCCAGGGTGGTACCGCGCAGGGTGTAGGTGATGGTCAGCTCGAAGGCAAACGGGTAGTTGGCGCGGGTCTCGGCCGAGTCGGTGAGGCGGAAGGCCAGTTCGGTTTCGGTGTGGCGCAGCACGGCAAACTCCTGGTCGCGGGCGAAGCCGTGCTGGCCCAGGCGGTAGGCCTGGCCCTCGTGCAGGTACGTATCGTCGGGCAGGCGGCCCACAATGGGGAACAGTACCGGCGCGTGGCGGCCCCACACGGCGGGGTCGGCGGCCCACACGTACTCCAGGCCGGTGGCGGTGGCAACAAGGCCGGTGAGCTCGGCCCCGTGGGCGGCGAAGGTGGCCCGGCACTGGGCATTGGCAAGAACAAGGGCGGGCATGGCGCGAACAGGGGCGAAAGCGGTAAGATCAGGGCCCCTAAGCTACGGCTGGGCGCGCAGCAGCCCATCTACCAGCTGCTGGGCGGCGGCCAGGCGCTGCGCCGGGGGCCCCCAGATTTCGGCAAATGCATCGGGGCCCGCCAGCAGCTCGTCGCGGTAGCGGTCGTAAAAATGCTGGCGCAGCTGCGGGTGCTCGCGCAGCGGGTCGGGCTCCCAGGGCACGTCCACGCCCAGCAGCAGCACCAAGTCGTAGCGCGGCTGGGCCACGGCGGCAGCAATCCAGGCGGGGCAGTGGCCGAAGGCGTGCTCGGCCCATACCTTGATTACCAATAGGTTGGTGTCGCACACCAACAAGGGCCCGCCGGTGGCCGTAGCGGCAGCTTCAGCGGCGGCCTCGGCGGCCAGCTGGCCGTGGGCAATGGCTTCAAGGTCGGCCAGGGCGTAGGGCGGGCGGCGGCCGGTGAGGTAGGTGCGGGCGTACTCGGGCACCCAGGGGGCCCCGTAGTGGGCGGCCAGCTGCTGGCTCAGCGTCGATTTTCCCGTCGATTCCGGGCCGGTGAGGGCAAGGCGAAGCATAGCCAATGTTACGTTTTAAGGCGCAAAGGGACCCAGTGCGGGGCCCTTGCCCCGGCAAAGGTGCGGGCCGGGGCCCCACTGCCGCCGCGCCGTGCCACCGGCGGCATCCAATAAGTACTGATTAAAATCACTTTTGTCCCAAATTGGGACTTTTGCCGGGCCGGGCCTTAGCGGCGGTCTTACCTTTGCCCTCTATCCGCTTAATTATTTTATGCAAATAGCCGCTATCAGTCCGGTCCAACTCGCCAGCCGCCTCGCCGCTGGCGACCCGCTCCACCTACTTGATGTGCGCGACCCCATCGAGTTCGACTACTGCCACCTGCCCGGTAGCGTGCTGCTGCCCCTCGACGAGCTGCCTCAGCGCACCGAGGAAATACCCGCCAGAGGCGAAGTAGTGTTAGTGTGCCACCACGGCGTGCGCTCGGCCCAGGCCCTGAGCTACTTGCAAATGCGCCACGGCCGCACCAACCTCTTGAACCTGCGCGGCGGCATCGACGCCTGGAGCCTCGAAGTAGATCCCTCCGTGCCCCGGTATTAGGTTGGGCAATGGGCAGTGAGCCGTTGGTGTTTAGGAAGTTAGCACTGGACTTGCGCAAACAGGCCGATGACTAGCCCCGGAGGGGCGGCCCATCGGTAGCAAAATGTTGATTAATAACGCCGAAGCCCCAGCGGGGCGGCCCAATCGCCTGCCACGGTGTTGGGCCGCCCCGCTGGGGCTTCGGCGCTCAATAACAACTAATTACTACCACCGGGCCGCCCTTCTGAGGCTACAAGTGCGTAAGGCCTACAGCAGTGCATGGTGAGCAGTTGGCCAAAAACCTGGTGGGCCCTTCTTGCTTTACTGCTAGCTGCTCATTGATACCTGCCAACTAATTAAGTGAAAAACCCCACCCTGCCCGGCCGCCTGGCCCTGCGCCAGCCCCCCGCCGGCCCGCCCCTGATGCGCCAGCGCTGGGGCGACCTACTATTCATGCACTGGCCGGTGCCGCCGGCGGTGCTCGCCCCTTTCCTGCCCCCGCGCCTGGCCCTCGACCTGCACGACGGCCACGCCTGGCTGGCCATCGTACCGTTTCGGATGTGGGACGTGCGCACCCGCTTCACCCCGCCCATCCCGGGGGCCAACCAGTTCCTGGAGCTGAACGTGCGCACCTACGTGCACCTCGACGGCGTGCCCGGCGTGTGGTTTTTGTCGCTCGACGCCGCCAACGCCCTGGCCGTGTGGGCGGCGCGCACGGTGTTTCACCTGCCCTACCTGCGCGCCCGCATGGCCCTGGCCCGCCCCGCCCCCGGCCAGGTGCGCTACACCGCCCGCCGCACCCACGGCGGGGCCCCGGCCGCGCACTTCGCCGCCACCTGGCGCGTGGGCGCGCCGCTGCCGGCCGCCGATACCGCGCCCGGCTCGCTGGCATTTTTCCTCACCGAGCGCTACTGCTTGTACGCGGCCTGGGGGAAGCGCCTCTACCGCGGCCGCATCCACCACGACGCCTGGCCGCTGCGCGAGGCCGAGCTGCTGGAATTCGACTCCAATTTGATTGAAGCGCACGGCTTGCCCACGCCCGCCGGGGCCCCGGTGCTGTACGCCGGGGGCCCCCTGGCCGTGGAGCTGTGGTGGCTGCAACGGGTGTAGCGCGGCCGTTTCCGCTTCCTTTGCGGCTCGCTCCTCCCCTTTTCGCTTTCCGCTCCGCTATGATCCTCGTTGTATTGGTTAACTACAACTCCGCGGCCCACACCCTTGCCTGCGTGGCCTCGCTGCGCGCCCACACCCGGCCCGGCACGGCCTACCAAGTCATTGTGGTCGACAACGCTTCCACGCCCGCCGACCGCGCTGCCTTGCAGCCACTGGCCGCTTGCCCCGAGGTAGAGCTGTGCTACTCGCCGGTTAACCTGGGCTTTGCCGGGGGCAACATGCTGGGGTTTCGCACCGCCACGGCCACCCGCCGGCCGACCCACGTGTTTTTGCTAAACAACGACACGCTGCTGCGCACCGACTGCCTGACGGAGCTGGCCGACTTGCTGACGGCGCGCCCCGAAATTGGCCTGGCCGCCCCCCAAATGTTTGACTCCGAGGGCCAGTGGGTGGAGAGCTACGGCTTCTTCCCCACGCTGGGCGACAAGCTGTTGGGCCGGGGCCTGTGCCGGGCCCTGGGGCTGGGCTACCACCCGCCGCGCCCCGTCCGTGCCGCCCGCCAGCCCTACCCCGCCGACATGGTGACCGGCGCCGCCATGTTTGCTGACGCAGAGCTGTTTGCCCGCATCGGCGGGCTCGACGAAAAGTATTTTCTGTACTGCGAGGAGGAGGACGTAGCCTGGCGCGTGTGGCAGGCCGGGCGCCAAGTGGTGGTGGTGCCCACGTCGGAATTCGTGCACCTGGGCGGGCGTAGCAGCCAACCCAGCTTTGGCCTGCTGCGCGAGTTTTACATTTCGCTCGCCTACTTTTTGCGCAAAAATTTCAACCCCATCCACGCCGAGGCCGTGCGCTGGCTGTTCGTGGTGAAGCTCGTCTTCCGGGCTCGGCGCGGCCGCCAGTACCTGCGCCTGGCCAAGTTCCTGGCCCAGGGCGCGCCCATGTCGGCCTCCATTCGCCCCACCGCGGCCGTTCCCGATTAGGGCCCCAGCGCCGCACCCACTGCTGGCCGCCTCACCGTTTCTTCCGCTCCTCGCTACCCCGCCCTTGCCCAACGATTTCCGCCTGCCCCCGCTGCCCGACTTGCCCATCGTGGAGGCGCTGCCCGCGCTGCGGACCGCCCTGGCCGCCCACACCCGCGTGGTGCTGGAGGCGCCGCCCGGCGCGGGCAAAACCACGGTGGTGCCGTTGGCGCTGCTGGCCGCCGAGTGGCGGGGGCCCCAGGATAAAATCCTGGTGCTGGAACCGCGCCAGCTGGCCGTGCGCGGGGCCGCCGCCCGCCTGGCCCAGCTGCTGGGCGAGCCCGTGGGCCGCACCATTGGCTACCGTGTGCGGCTCGATAGCAAGGTGAGTAAAGACACCCGCGTGGAAGTCATCACCGAAGGCATTCTCACCCGGATTCTGCAGGATGACCCGGCCCTGGAAGGCGTGGCCTGCGTGGTGTTCGACGAGTTTCACGAGCGCAGCCTGAATGCCGATTTGGGTTTAGCACTGGCCCTCGACGCGCAAGCCGTGCTGCGGCCCGAACTGCGGATTCTCATCATGAGCGCCACGCTGGAGGCGCAGCGGCTGGGGCAGTGGCTGCCCGCGCCGGTGGTGTCGTCGGCCGGTTTCCTGTTTCCGATTGACACGCACTACCTCGACCCGCGCCGGGCCGCTGCCCTGCCTAACCGGCCCGGCGAGCGGCTGGCCGCGCTGGTGCCGGCCCAGGTGCGCGCCGCACTGGACGCCCACGCCGAGGGCGACGTATTGGTGTTTCTGCCCGGCGTGGCCGACTTGCAGCGCAGCGCCCGGGCCCTGGATTCGCTGCCCGACGACATTGACCTGCACTTGCTGCACGGCGAACTGCCGTTGGAGGTGCAGGACGCCGCCCTGCGCCCGGCGCGGGCCGGCCGGCGCAAGGTCATCCTGGCCACCAGCATCGCCGAAACCAGCCTCACCATCGAGGGCGTGCGCATCGTCGTGGACGGCGGCTTTGCCCGAGTGCCGCGCTTCGTGCCACGCACCGGCTTCACCACCCTCGAAACCGTGCCCGTGGCCCGCGCCGCCGCCGACCAGCGCCGCGGCCGCGCCGGCCGCCTGGCCCCTGGCACCTGCTACCGCCTCTGGACCGAGGCTGAGCACCACCAGCTGCCCGCTCACCGGGCCCCCGAAATCCAGGCCGCCGACCTCAGCGCCCTGGCACTGGAGCTGGCCCTGTGGGGCACCGCCAACCCCGCCGATTTGCGCTGGCTCGACGCGCCGCCCGCCGCCGCCTACGCCCAAGCCCAAGACCTGCTGGTGCGCCTGGGGGCCCTGGCGGGGGAAATTAAAAGTGAAGAGTTAAAAGTTAAAACGGATAATGAAGGCAACGAGAACACGCCTTTTAACTCTTCACTTTCAACTTTTAACTCCGCTAATTCCCCCTTAAAGCCCACCGCCCACGGACGCCAGCTGGCCAAGCTGGGCCTGCCGCCGCGCCTAGGCCACCTCGTGGTGCGCGGCCAGGAGCTGGGCCAGGGCCCCGCCGCTACCGCCCTGGCTGCCCTATTAGCCGAGCGCGACCTGTTGCGCTGGGCCACCCCCAACGACCCGCGCCCCACCCCGCCCGACCTGCGCCTGCGCCTCGAAGCCCTGGCCAGCGGCCGGGCCCCACTGCCCGGCCTGGCACTGCACCAAGCCACCTTGCAGCGCGTGCGCGACGTGGCCCGCCACCTGCAAAGCCGCCAGGGCCCTAAAAATTCCGTTGCTAGTGCCTCTTTTGCCGACGCGCCCATCGGCCTGCTCACGGCCCTGGCCTACCCCGACCGCGTGGCCCAGCGCGAAACCGACGGCCGCCTGCGCCTGGCCACCGGCCAGCGCGTGGAGCTGCGCACCGAAGACGTGGACCCGCAGGCCGAGTTTTTTGCCGTGGCCCACCTGGCCGGCACGGCCGCCGCGCCCCGCGCTACCCTGGCCGCCCCCGTGAGCCGCGAGGAGCTGGAAACGGCTTTTGCGGAGCAGATTACGACCACCGATGAGGTGCGCTACGACCCCGCCACCCAGCGCGTGGCTAGCCGCCGGGTGCGCCGCCTGGGGGCCCTGCGCCTGGCCGATACCATCATCGGCCAGCCCGATGCGGCGCTGGTGGCCGGGGCCCTGGTGGCCTACTTGCAAGAAGCCGGCCTGGGCAAGCTGAACTGGACGCCCGGGGCCCGGCAAGTGCAGCAGCGGCTGGAGTTTCTGCGCCACCACTTTCCCGCGCCCGCTGCTAATGAAGGCGATGAACAAGCCATAACCACTGACAACCAACAGCTAACAGCGAGCTGGCCCGCCACCGACGAGGCCACGCTGCTGCGCGAACTGCCGCAGTGGCTGGGGCCCCACTTGGCCGGCCTCAAAAGCCTCGACCAGGTGCAGCGCCTCGACCTGACGGAGCCACTGCTGGCGCGCCTGCCCGGCGGCTGGGCCCAGCGCCAGGCCCTCGACCGCCTCGCGCCCGCCGCCCTCGAAGTGCCCAGCGGCTCGCACGTCACGCTCGACTACGCCGAGCCCGCCGCGCCGGTGCTGGCCGTGAAGCTGCAGGAATTGTTTGGCCTCACCGAAACGCCCACCGTGGCCGGCGGCCGGGTGCCGCTGCTGCTGCATTTGCTCTCGCCCGGCGGCCGCCCAGCCCAGGTCACGCGCGACTTGCGCAGCTTTTGGGAGAAGGGCTACTTCGACGTGCGCAAGGACCTGAAGGGCCGCTACCCGCGCCACCCCTGGCCCGACAAGCCCATGGAGCACATCCCGACCAGGCTAACCAAGAGGCGGTTGGATAACCTGTAGCGGGGGCTTACCGCATGTCGTCCTCGTTCACGAAGGCGCTGCTGGGGCCCCCGGTGCGGGGGGAGTAGTGGCGGTGCAGCCAGCGCGAGAGGCCCCCGAGGCCGGGCAGCAGCACGCGCTCGGTGATGTTGGCCTGGTCGAGCTTGTCGCGCACTTCCCACTTGAGGGCGGCCGGAATAATAATACGAAAGTACAATTCGGGGTGGCCGGCCAGCCACTCGTGTAGCACGCTCTGGCTGGCGCTCATCAGCGAAAACAGCGCGTACTGGTGCACAATGCGCGCATCGAGGCTGGGCGGCTCCAGAAACAGCACAAACGGCTCGGCTTGCAGGCTTTCGAGGTTGCGCAAGCTGTCGGTGACGGGGGCCAGCAGCTCGGAAGTGAAGACGTTGGAGCCTTCGTGGCGCAGGGCGTCGCGCAGCGAATCGGGCAGGTGCTCGGCGGCCTTCACGTAGTTCAGGGCCCAAATAATCCCATCCTGGTGGTAGGCCTGGAGGTCGTCGGTGGCGAAGTGCAGGGCCACGTAGGGCGAGTACGTCCAATCGAGCAAGCGGGTGGGCAGGCCGTGGTGCTGGGCCAGGGCCAGCCAGTCCCACACCGAGGCCGTGGCCGCCGGCACGGCCGCCGTGTCGCGGGCGTACTTGCGGAAGTTGCGCAGCAAGTGGTGCTCCAGCTCGAAGTAGTTGCCGCCCAGGCGCTGCAAGCTGGTGGTGAGCAAGTAGTTTTTGGAGCGCTGCCCGCGGTACACAAACGGCGAGCGGAACCGCCCGATGCGCCCGTCCCAGGTATCCTGAAACAGCAATTCCTGCAAATGGGCCCAGGAAGTGGCAACGTGGTCGGCGGCGGAGTAGGGCATGCCCGAAGGTACGGCCGGGGCCCCCAGCCGGCCGCCGGGGACCACAAAAAAGGGGCCCCGGCGCATTGCCAGAGCCCCTTTCTGCCAGAAACACGGACTTATTTTTCCGCTGGAAAGTCTGCGCCTTCGCCCACGCTGGCGTACTGCTCCACCTCGTCGCTCAGCTCCTTGATTTTGGCGCGGGCGCCCTTCACGGCGGCGGCGCCCAGGGGCAGGTGCAGGGGCGGGTTCTCCTGGTTCACCACGTCGTACATGGCCTGGGCGGCGCGCACCGGGTCGCCGGGCTGCTTGCCGCTGTAGCCCTGGATGTCGCCCATGTTTTTGCCGGCCGTGGCGTCGTAATCGGCGTTTTTGGGCTTCGTGAACGTAGCCGATTCGCCCGCCCACTTGGTGCGGAAGCCGCTGGGCTCGATGTTGGTAACGTGGATGCCCAGGGGCCCCACTTCCTTGGAAAGCGCCTCGCCGATGCCCTCAAGGGCAAACTTGGAGCCATTGTAAATGCCCACGCCCGGGAAGGCGCGCAGCCCACCGATGCTGGTGATGTTCAGAATGTGGCCGCTTTTGCGCTCGCGCAGGTGGGGCAGCACGGCCCGCAGCACCCGCAGGGCCCCGAACACGTTCACGTCGAACTGCCGCTGCACTTCGTCCTCGTCAATTTCTTCGATGGGGCCCAGCGAGCCGTAGCCGGCGTTGTTTACCACCACGTCGAGGTGGCCGAGGGCGTCGATGGCTTCCTGCACGGCGCCGGGCACGCGGGCGGCGTCGGTCACGTCGAGCACCACGCCGCGGCCATTGGCGCCGGCCTTTTGGGTGAACTCGTCGGCTTGGTTTTGGTGTCGGAACGTGGCGGCCACTTTGTCGCCGTTGGCGAGCAGTAGTTCGGCCAGGGCCTCGCCGAAGCCGGATGAGGCGCCGGTGATGAACCAGTTTTTAGGGGAATTGGGCATGAGTCGTTTTTGCAAGTGGTGTGAAATACCAGGTGCATAAGACGGCGCGGGGACCCTATTTGTTTTGCCGCGCCGCCGCCGGGGCCCCGGTGCAAGCAAAATTTATTATTTAATAATATTATTGGTTATCAGACATATACAAAGTAGTAACGCACCTTATTGCAACGCAAGCTGCCGCGTGGGGCTCTACCTTTCCCACTCCCCTTTCCGCCCCGCCCATGCGTTTTTGCCCCCCTTTGCTCATCGGCCTGCTGGCCGGGGCCCTGCCCTTGGCCAGTTTTGCCCAAACCGCGGCCCCTGCCCCGTTCAAGCCCCAGCTTTTTGTGGGGCTGGGCGTGGCCGCGGGCTCGCCCCAATCGCCGGTCGCCTCGTTCGACAACACCCTTTCGCCCCTCCTCACGGTGGGGGTGCAGCTGCAGCCCCGGCTGGCACTGCAAGCCAGTGCGCAGTACCACCAGCGCAAGGATTCCTACTTCCACCCGGGCCTTTTCTACTTCAACGGCGGGCTGCACCAGGGCATTAGTTACAGCAACAGCCAGCAGCGTACTATAGCAGTACCCGTGCTGGTGCGCTACGCCCTCACGCGCCGCCCCGAGCAGCGCCTTCAGGTTGACGCGCTGGGCGGCTTCACCCTGGCGCGGGATACCTATCAGAGCAACGCCACTACGGTCGATAGCCTCCAGAACACGGTTAATAACAGCAATTACGACTACGCCAACAACAATTTTTACCTGAATTTGGGCGCTGGCTTGCGCTACCGCTTGGGCAATCACCTGGCCCTAACGGGCGATTTATTGTTCAACCTCCTCTTAAATAGGAATACTTACAATTCCATTTCCTCCACTGGCGCGCTGGGCCTGCGCTACCGCTTCGGGCGCAGCTAGGGGGTGTTTACAATCAGAGCCACGTCAGAGCGGCAATCAAGCAGCAGGTGGCAAAGTAGTTGGCGGCGCGTTTGTCAAAGCGGGTTGCTACCGCCCGGAAGCGTTTTAAGCCGTTGATAGCCCGCTCAATATGGTTTCGCTCTTTATACATGTCGGTGTCATGGTTCAGCGGGATGAGGCGATTCTTTTTGCTAGGAATCACGGCCGTGGCCCCGGCTTGTTGGATTTGGGTGCGCACATACCCAGCGTCGTAGGCCCGGTCGGCCAGTACGGCTTGGCCCGGGCGCAGGTGCCTTGCAAGCAGGCCCGGCGCTTGCGGGCAGTCGCCGGCCTGACCGCCGGTCAGGGCCAGGGCACAAATTCGGCCGTAGGCATCGCAACTCAGGTGGAGCTTGGTGGTGAACCCGCCTCGGCTGCGGCCGAGCGCCTGCCCGACAGGACTATCTTTTTTTTCGCGCCGCCCGCCACCTGGTGCGCCCGTACGGCGGTGGAATCGACCATAAGCTGATGCAAGCCCGTCGCGTTCTGCACCTGGGCCAGTACCTGCGGCCACACGCCAGCTTGGCGCCAGCGCCGAAACCGGGCGTATACCGTGTGCCAGGGGCCGAACCGTTCTACAGGCAAATCGCGCCACGACACCCCACAGCGGGCCCGCCAGAGCACGGCTTCCACAAACAAACGCGTGTCTTTAGCCGTCGTACCTGGCGAACTTTCTTGGCCTGGCAGCAGCGGCGAAAGCCGCGTCCACTGCGCATCGGTCAACAGACTGCGGTCTTTATTCATGCTCAAAGGTCGACCCTAACTGTAAACACCCCCTAGGGCCCCGGGTTCTACCAGCACAGTTCCACCTTTCCTTCGTTTCCCATGCGGCTTTGCATCACCCTTTCATTCGGCCTGCTGGCCGGGGCCCTGCCGCTAGCAAGCCGGGCCCAAACCACCGAAACAGCGCCGTTGCCTCGCTATTACGCGGGCTTGGGCGTTTACCAATTCCCGGTCAGCGGCACCCTGGCCCCCGTGGTACCCACGTTCGGCTTGCAATTCCGGCCGCGGTGGGCGGTGCAGGCCAGCGTAGTCTTTCGCCCGCAGCGCTACGACTATGCGTACAATTATACATACTACGACGCCCCTAGTGGGGCCCAGGGGCAGTACCGCACCACCCTGTATTCTGGCACGGACCGCTCTCGGAGCCTGGCCATCCCCGTGCTGGTGCGCTACACCCTCACGCGGCGGCAAGAGCACCGCTTTCAAGCCGACTTGCTGGGCGGCGTTACGTGGCTACGCCAGTCCTATCGCTCAGAGGAGCACATTGTTGACCCTGCGCAGGGCACAGACGTGTATACCGAACAAGACGGCGCGTATCACACCCTCTACCTCACGCTGGGCCCCAGCCTGCGCTACCGCATCTGGAAAGGGCTGGAAGCCACCGGCGAGCTCACTTACCAGCTAGCAATGGTGGACCCCAACGGCTGGAACGGACGCCGCGTCGACGGGAATGTATCGGCGGGCCTGCGCTACCGCTTTGGCGATTAACTAATCTTTAACATTAGGGCCCCAGCGCCTCGCCCCGCCCGGTGGGGCGTTTCTTTTTCCGGCGCGTTCCAACTTCCCGCTGTAACTTTGCCCTGCAATAGGTTTTCCCTCAAAATCCTTTTGCATATGGCTGATCCCGCCGCCCTCGCTAACAAGATTGCCTTCGAGGCCCTCACCTACGACGACGTACTGCTGCTGCCAGCGTACTCCGAGGTACTGCCCCGCGACTGCGACCCCGGCACCCAGCTCACCGCCCGCATCCGCCTGCAAATTCCGCTGGTTTCGGCCGCAATGGACACCGTGACGGAAGCCGACATGGCCATTGCCATTGCCCAGGAAGGCGGCCTCGGCATCATCCACAAAAACATGAGCATCGGCAAGCAGGCCGAGCAGGTGCGGCGCGTCAAGCGCAGCGAGTCGGCCCTGATCCAGGACCCGTTCACGCTGCTGCCCACCGCCACCCTCGCCGACGCCCGCCACTTGATGCGCCACAACAACATCGGCGGCATTCCGGTGATTGACGGCGAGCGCCGCCTCCAGGGCATTCTCACCAGCCGCGACCTGCGCTTCGAGCGCGACCTGACCCTGCCCGTGACCACCGTGATGGTGCCCCTGAGCCGCCTCGTGACGGCCCCCGCCGGTATCGACCAGGCGGCGGCGGAGGAATTGCTCCAGGACAGCAAAGTAGATAAGCTGCCCCTCGTGGACAAGGACGGCCGCCTCGCCGGCCTGATGACTTACAAGGACATTCGCAAGCGCCGCCGCTCGCCCCAGGCCAGCAAAGACGGCCAAGGCCGCCTGCGCGTGGGAGCCGCCGTGGGCGTGACCGCCGACCTGCTCCAGCGCGTGGCCGCCCTCGTGGAAGCTGGCGTGGACCTGGTGAGCCTCGACACGGCCCACGGCCACTCCAAGGGCGTGCTCGACGCCGTGCGGGACATCAAGGCTGCTTACCCCGACCTCGACGTGATGGCCGGCAACGTGGCCACCGCCGCTGGGGCCCGTGCCCTGGCCGACGCCGGCGCCGACTGCGTGAAGGTGGGCGTGGGCCCCGGCTCCATCTGCACCACGCGCATCATCGCCGGCATCGGCGTGCCGCAGCTCTCGGCGGTGCTGGAAGCGGCCCGCGGGCTGGAGGGCACCGGCATCCCCCTGGTGGCCGACGGCGGCATCAAATTTTCGGGCGACATCGTGAAGGCCCTGGCCGGGGGCGCTGCCGCCGTAATGGTGGGCTCGCTGCTGGCCGGCACCGAGGAATCGCCCGGGCAGCTCATCATCTACGAAGGCCGCAAGTACAAAAACTACCGCGGCATGGGCTCGGTAGAAGCCATGGAGGACGGCAGCAAGGACCGCTACTTCCAGAGCGCCGAGGACGACGTGAAGAAGCTGGTGCCCGAAGGCATCGTGGGCCGCGTGCCCTTCAAAGGCGCGGTAAGCGAGATTATCTACCAGCTGGCCGGCGGCCTGCGCGCCGGCATGGGCTACGTGGGGGCCCCCGACCTGCCCGCCCTGCAAGCCGCCCAGTTCGTGCGCATTACCGGGGCCGGCCTGCGCGAGAGCCACCCGCACGACGTGCAGATTACCCGCGAGGCCCCCAACTACAGCAGCCGCTAGGGCCCCCCCGCCGCCCGGGCGGGCCCCGCGGCGGAATAGGATTCCGCCATTGTAAGTACCTTGCCCGGCGGTTGGGGGCGGAAAGGCCCGCGTGCGGGCGGGCCTGCCCTTCTTTTTCCTGATTCATCTAGTGCGCCAACGCTTATCTCTTTATTCGCTTGTACTGGCCGGCATTAGCTGGGGGCTGCTGCTGCTCGGGGCCCTGGCCCGCGTGCAGGCGCTGCCCATGCTGGCCGGCTGGCCCCGCTGGGGCGTCATTGCGGCGCAGGCGTGCTTCGTCTTCTTCATTTTCCTTAACCAGCGCGCCCAGCCCGACCCACTGCAGGGCTACCACTTCTTGGGCCTGCTGCGGCGGCTGGTGCACGGCCCCGGGCTGCTGGCGGCGCTGGCCCTGGGCCTGGGGCTCATCGAGCGCTCGGTGTCGGCGGGGGCCCCGGTGGGCGGGTCCGCCCTGCTGGCGGTGGTCTACACCGTCAACCTGGGGCTGTTCGTGGCCTTCCTGGCCCGCACCAACTATGCTTGGCGGTCGCTGATTCTGTTTAAGTCGACGCCCCGCCTGCAGCGCGAGTGGCTGTGGTTCGAAATCCTGCTGAGCGGCACCCTCATGCTCCAGCTACTGACCTGGCACCCGCCCGTCATCGTGAGCACGGCGGCGTTCACGGCCTTGGGCTTGTTTGGGGCCTACCTGGGCACCAACCAGAAGTGGGTGGCCTACCTCACCAAGGCGCAGAAGTGGCAGGCCGTCATCTACGAGGTGCTGCTGCTGCTGGGGCTGCTGGTGTTCGTGCAGTACTTCCGCGTCACGCAGTTCGACCCGCTGCTGCTGGCCCCCGAGCCGCAGGGCGCGTTCCTGGTGCTGACGGCTTTTTTCGCTGCGTTTTACTCGGCCATGGGCCTGCTGGTCACGTTCTTCAACCTCCCCACGGCCCAGGTGCAGGAGCAGCGCCGCACCGAAATCCTAAACATCCAGCGCCTCACCCAAATCATTCAGCGGGGGCAGTCGCAGGCCGAAATTTATAAAACTCTGCTCGCCACCACCGTGGAAACCGTGCAGGCCGATGCCGCCTGGCTCGATGTGCCCACCGAGGTGCTGGCCGGCGACGCGGCCACGATGGAGTGCTACTTCAACGTGACCCAGCACGAGGCCGCCCGCTTGCGCGAGCTGCTGGCCGGGGCCCGCCTGGGAGCCGAAAACTTCGTTGATAACAACTTGACCGCCAAGCCCGAGCTGGCCGAGCTGGCTACCCGCTACCGGTCGCTGGCCCTGCTGCCGCTGCGCAGCTTGCAGCACCACTACGGCACGCTCTACGTCCTCAAGCACATCCCCTACGGCTTCGACCCCGAGGACGTGAGCGTGCTGCGCAGCTTCGCCGACCAAACCGTGCTCAGCCTCGAAAACCTGACGCTGGCCAACTTAGCCCTGCTCAACCAGCGCACCCAGGAGGAGTTGAAAATTGCCTCGGAGGTGCAGGACAGCCTCATTCCGAAGAAGCTGCCCACCGACGACTGGTTTGAAATCAGTACCCACTCGCTGGCGGCCAAGGAGGTGGGCGGTGATTTCTACGATTTCCTGTTGCTGCCGGGCCGGCGGCTGGCCGTGCTTATCGGCGACGTGAGCGGCAAGGGCATCACGGCAGCGTTCCACATGGCCCAGATGAAGGGCATATTTCACGCCCTGATGCAAGGCAACCCGCTGGCCAAGAATGAGCGTGACCGGTTTCCGGTACCCAGCCGCTTCATGATGCAAGCCAACACTGCCCTGGCACACTGCCTGGAGCGCTCCTCGTTCATCACCTCCTCGCTCTACATCATTGATTACGAGCAGGGTGGCTTTGTGTTTGCCCGCGCCGGGCACTGCCACACGCTCTACTACCACGCCCTGCGCGAGGAGGTGTTTTACTTCCAGTCCACGGGCCTGGGGCTGGGCATCATCCGCAACGAAGGCTACGAGAAGCACATCAACAACCAGTTTTACGACTACGGGCCCGGCGACGTGATGGTGATTTACACCGACGGCATTGTGGAGGCCCGCGGGGCCGGCCAGGAAGAATACGGCGAAGACCGCCTCAAGCAGCGCCTCGAGGAATGCTACTACCAGGAGTCCGACGCCATCAAGCAGTTTATTATGAACGACTTAAATAGCTTCACCATTGGCCAGCCCATCCACGACGACCAGACGCTGCTGGTCATTAAATTCAAGGCCGTCCAACCCGAACCCACGGCCTGACGTATCGGCCTCACCATGAAAGTAACCGCTCAACCCTCCGCCGACTCCCTGCTCCTCCTCCTCGATGGCGAACTGGACGCCAGCTCGGCCGTGCTACTCGACACCGAATTTAACAAGCCCGACCTGCTCGGCTACCGCAAGGTGCTGGTGGACTGCGCCAAGCTCAGCTACATATCGTCGGCAGGCCTGGGCGTCTTCATTTCGCACTTGCAGCGCCTACAGGACAATAACGTGAAACTGGTCTTTTTTAACATGCAGGAGAAAGTGTTCAACGTATTCGAAATCCTGGGCCTCGACTCGCTCATGACCATCGTACCCACCCAGGCCGAGGCCGCAGCGGCGTAAGGCCGCTTTGGTTTGGGGCCCCTAGCAGGGGCCCCAAACCAAAGCGGTACCGAATAACGTTAGTACTACCTTATCGATAGTAAATAGAAGATTTCTAATGAAGGACGTGCTCCGCATTGAATGCTCGCGCCGCAACCTGCAACAGGTGCGCGACTTCGTGCGGGGTTTTCTCAGCCAACGCGCCGTGCCCGAGCTGCTCATCAACCAGGTGGTGCTGGCCGTGGACGAGGTGGTGGCCAACTTCATCATCCACGCCAACGGCGAGGACGAGCGCCAATTCATCGACTTGGAGCTGACCGTGGTTGGCCGCGCGCTGAGCATCGAGATTGCCGATTCGGGCGACACCATTTTCCAGCCCCGGCCCCACGTGGCCCCCGACCTGCCCGAGTACATCCGGCAGGGGCGCAAAGGCGGCATGGGCATGGCCCTGGTGAACCGGCTGATGGACCGGGTGGAGTTTTTCACCCGCAACCACCACACCGTCTGCCACCTCAGCAAGGAGTTGGCCTAAGAGCCCCAGGGTCCGGCGTGGTTCCCTCATCGGTTGGAAATTAGCTAATTTCGTGCTTGTTCGGGCTGGGCCCTGCCAGCGTTGGGCTGGCGGCCGGGTCCGGTGGGTTCCTTTTTCCTCTTCCATGCACATACGCTTTTTGCACGTCGGCGCGGCCGCTGTGCTGTTTCTGGCGGGCTGCCAGGCCACCAAACCCCAGGCCGCCGGGCCCGCCCAAGCCGCCGCCGGGCCCGCCGTCGAAACCCTGGGGCCCGTGGCCGTACCGGCCAGCGAGTTTGCCTACGTGTACCGCAAAAACAACGGCACGGCCGCCGACTACGGCACCCGCCAGAGCGTGGCCGAGTACTTGGAGCTGTACACCAACTTCCGCCTGAAGGTGCTGGAAGCCGAGCGCCGCGGCCTCGACACCACGCAGGCCTTCCGGCGCGAGTTGGAGGGCTACCGCCAGCAGCTGGCCCAGCCCTACCTCACGGAAAAGAGCGTGACCGACCAGCTCGTGCGCGAGGCCTACGACCGCCTGGGCCAAGAGGTTAGCGCCGCCCACATCCTCATCCGGGTGGCCCCCGACGCGGCCCCGGCCGATACCCTAGCCGCCTACCAGAAGGTGATGGCCCTACGCCAGCAAGTAGCGGGTGGCGCCGACTTTGGGGCCCTGGCCCGGCAGCAAAGCGAAGACCCCTCGGCCAAGGAAAACGGCGGCAGCCTAGGCTACTTCACGGCCATGCAGATGGTGTACCCGTTTGAAACGGCCGCCTACAAAACGCCCGTCGGGCAGGTGTCAATGCCCATCCGCACGCGCTTCGGCTACCACCTCATCAAGGTGAACGACCGGCGGGCGGCGCAGGGCGAAATCAAGGTGGCCCACCTGATGGTGCGCGTGAACGCCCATGCCCCAGCCGCGGATTCGCTCACGGCCAAGAAGAAAATCGACGAGCTGTACGCCCGCCTGCGCAAGGGCGAGGGCTGGGATAAGCTGGTGGCCCAGTTTTCGGAAGATGCCGGCTCGGCTGCCAACGGTGGCGAGCTGCCGCCCTTCGGCACGGGCCGCATGATTCCTTCGTTCGAGGCCGCCGCCTTCCGGCTGCAAAAGCCCGGCGACATTGCCCCGCCCGTGCAGACGCCCTACGGCTGGCACGTCATCAAGCTGCTGGAGCGGCAGCCGGTACCGGCGTTTGCCACCATGGAAACGACGCTGAAAAACAAGGTGGCCAAGGACTCGCGCTCCGAGCTGAACCGGGCCGCGTTCCTCAAGCGTATCCGGCAGGAAGACCAGTTCCTGGAAATTCCGGCGGTCAAGGCTCAGGTGCTAGCCCGAGCTGATTCTTCGTTGGTGGCCGGCCGCTTCAAATACGCCGCCCCGGCCGCAGCTGCCGATGCGAAAAAGAAAAAGCCGGGCGCAGCCGATAACTCGGTGCTGTTCACCATCAAGCAGCAGCCCTATTATGCCAAGGACTTCTTGCAGTACGTGGCGCAGAACCAGCGCCCGCGCCCAGGGGCCCAACCGGCCTTCGTGATGGAGCAGCTCTACGACCAGTACGTGGACCAGCGCCTGACCGATTTTGAGAGAAACTCGCTCGATACCAAGTACGAAGACTATCGGATGCTGGCCAAGGAGTACCGCGACGGCATCCTGCTGTTCCAGCTCATGGACGAGAAGGTGTGGAGCAAGGCCATCGAGGATTCGGTGGGCCTGCAAAAGTTTTTCGCCGCCAACCAAGGCAAGTACCAGTGGGGCCCCCGCACCCAGGCCACCGTGGTGAGCGCCGCCACGCCAGCCCTGCGCAAAGAGGCCATGGAGTATTTCCGGGTTATTCCCCCACCCGTAACGCGGCAGACTTCGCGGGGTATCGTCACCACGGGCATTGCGGAAACCACGATGCCCACTACCAAGGGCATCCCGGCCACCGTCCGGTTCCGCCCCGGAACGGCCACCTTGCTACCGGCCAGCACGGCAGCCCTGGACGGCCTGGTGCGGCAAATGGCCAATGACACTACGCTGCGGGTGGACCTGAGTGCCCAGGTAAAAACCCGCGCCGCGGCCGTGCTGGGTGGGCAGCGCGTGGCTGCCGTGCAGGCGTACTTACTCGGAAAAGGGGCCCCGGCCCAGCGCTTCGGTTACAATACCACCGTCGGGGGCAAGCAGTCCAAACTGCCCGCTTCGGCCGACGCGCTGTACCTGAGCGGCTACACCCACGACCCCACGGCCATCGAGCAGCGCTTTAATGCTAAGAACCCGCTGGCGGTGCAAATTCAGCAGAAAGCCTTCCAGAAGGGCGACAGCAAGGCCGCCGACCAGTTCCTGACCAGCGCGCCCGGCACCTACACTACCCAGCTCGACGGCCGATACTACGCCGTCATCGTGACCAAGCAGCTACCCGCGGGCCCCAAGGCCCTAGCCGACGCTCGCGGCCAGGCCACCAGCGACTACCAGAATTTCCTGGAAAAGGAATGGATTGCCCAGCTCCGCCAGCAGTACCCAGTGCAGGTTAACCAGCCCCAGATAGACAAGCTCGTTACCAAGTAACTACCTACTAGCCAGCACTTTTAAGTGTAAAATAATCTTTTTCTTCAAGCCCCGGCCCGCTGGCCGGGGCTTTTTGCTGGCCGGCGGGTTGCAACCAACTTAGGGCCCCCGGGCTCCTTTTATTGCCGCGGGCCGTTTTGTGGTGAAATTTACGGGCGGCTTTTGGCGTTGCGCGGGCGTGGCAACGCGGGCGGCGGTAACTTTACGGCCCGGTTCCAACCGTTATCCTGAAATAGTTAAGTGATTATGCACAATCCATTGAATCGGCTGGTGGCCGCGGCGCTGTGCGCCCTGGCTTTGGTGCTGGGCGGGGCCCCGGCCGCGCAAGCCCAGTTGGGCGTGGGCCGGCCCAAGGGCCAAGACCTGATCGACGGCATCATCGTGAAAGTAGACAACCAGATTGTGCTGCGCTCCGATGTTGAAAACATCTACGCCCAGGAGGCCGCCCGCGCCGAAGGCAAGGCCCTGCCGCCCGACCTGCGCTGCAAAATCCTGCAAAGCCTAGTGCTTAACAAGCTCATGCTGGCCCGCGCCGACGTGGATTCCGTGACCGTGACCGACGCCAAGGTAGACGGCGAGCTAAGCCGCCGCATGGCCTACTTCGTGCAGCAGGTGGGCTCGGAAAAAAAGCTGGAAGAACTGTATAACAAGTCGGTAAAGTCCTTGAAAGACGACTTGCGGCCCCAGGTGAAGGAGCAGCTGGTGCAGCAGGAGATGCAGGAGAAAATCACCGGCAAAATTGCCGTGACGCCCCGCGAAGTCAACCAGTACTTCACCCGTATCCCGAAGGACAGCCTGCCTTACTACTCGACGGAGGTAGAAGTGGGCCAGATTGTGGTGCCCGCCCAGGTGAACGACGCCGCCAAGCAGGCCGCCGTGGCCAAGCTCAACGACCTGCGGGCCCAAGTGCTGGCCGGCGCGAGCTTCGAGGAGCTGGCCAAAAAGTATTCGGAAGACCCAGGCTCAGCTACCCAGGGAGGCCTGCTGGGCTTCTTCAAGCGCGGCGAGCTGGTGCCCGAGTACGAGGCCGCTTCGCGCAAGCTGGAGCCGGGGCAAATGTCACCGGTGGTGCAGTCGCAGTTCGGCTTTCACCTCATCCAATTCATTGAGCGCAAGGGCGATAGTTACTCCACGCGCCACATCCTGCTAAAGCCCGCCACGGGCGCTTCCGATGCTAGCGCCTCGGCCACGAAGCTGGCCCGCCTCCGCACCCAGATCCTGTCGGACAGCATCAGCTTCGCCAAAGCAGCCAAGGACAACTCCAGCGACAAGGCCTCGAGCACCAACGGGGGCCTGCTAGCCAACCGCCAGGACGGCGGCTCGCGCCTGCCCCTTGACAAGCTCGACCCGGCCATCTTCTTCACCATCGACACCATGAAGGTGGGCCACATCACCCCGCCCCTGCCCTACCGCACCGACGACGGCAAGGACGCCATGCGCATCCTGTACCTGAAATCGAACACCCCCCCGCACCAGGCCAACCTCGAAGACGACTACCAGAAAATCGCCGCCGCGGCCCTCAGCGAGAAAAAGAGCAAAGCTTTGGACCTGTGGTTTGTGAAAAACCGCGGCACCGTGTACCTTGAAGTGGTGCCCGAATACGCCCAGTGCAAGGTGCTCGACGTGGAGCTTTAGCTTGGCTGTTTGAATCAATGAAACGGTCATGCTGAGCCTGTCGAAGCATTTATCCCGCAGTAATAAATTGTAGTTAGTACGCGGGAGAGATGCTTTGACAAGCTCAGCATGACGGCCTCTCACCAATAATTGCTGGGGCCCCAGCCCCAACAACTCGCCGCTTTATCCGCTAGCATGACCAACGACAAAGAAGCCGCCGACGCCCTTGCGGCCCACTACCAGGCGCTGCGCCGCGAAATCGGCCAGGTTATCGTGGGGCAGGATGAGGTGGTGCGGCTGGTGCTCACGGCCGTGTTTGCCCAGGGCCACTGCTTATTGGTAGGCGTGCCTGGCTTGGCTAAAACGCTGCTCATCCAAACCATTGCCGACGCGCTGGATTTATCGTTCAACCGCATTCAGTTCACCCCCGACCTGATGCCGAGCGACATTGTGGGCTCGGAGACGCTGACCCAGCAGCGCGAGTTTCAGTTCGTGAAGGGCCCCATCTTCGCCAACCTCGTGCTGGCCGACGAAATCAACCGCACGCCGCCCAAAACCCAGGCCGCCCTGCTCGAAAGCATGCAGGAATACGCCGTGACCGTGGCCGGGCAGCGCTACCCGCTGGCGCGCCCGTTCTTCGTGCTCGCCACCCAAAACCCCATCGAGCAGGAAGGCACCTACCCGCTGCCTGAGGCCCAGCTCGACCGCTTCATGTTCAACGTGCAGCTGGGCTACCCCAGCTACGCCGAGGAGCTGAACATCGTGAAAAACACCACCGCCGACCGCCAGCACACGGTACGCAAAGTGCTGACGGCCGCCGAAATTCAGGCCTACCAGGCTCTGGTGCGCCGCGTGCCCGTGGCCGACAATGTGGTGGAATACGCCGTGAGCCTGGTGCACAAAACCCGTCCCCAGGGCGAGCGCGCTGCTCCCCGGGCCCAGCAGCTGCTGGAGTGGGGCGCGGGGCCCCGGGCCTCTCAATACTTGGTGGTGGCCGCCAAGTGCAACGCCCTCATCAGCGGCAAATACTCGCCCGACATTGAGGACGTGCGCGCCGTGGCCCTGCCCATCCTGCGCCACCGCCTGGTGCGCAACTTCAAAGCCGAGGCCGAGGGCGTGACGGTGGAACAGATTATCAAGGAGTTACTTTAATTCATTTAACAATTGTCATTTAACATTCAACAGGCAAATACTCCCTGGCCCGGTGATGTGAAATGATGCGCAGCCAGAATGGCTGTTAGATGTTAAATGCTAACTGTTAATTGAAAAATGGAATCCCAAGCCTACTACCAGCAATTTGAGCGCAACGTGCGCATCATCCTCGACGCTATGGCCGCTGGGCTCGACCTGCGTTCCACAGCCCTCGAAACCAGCCTGCCCATTGAGGTGTACGTGCTGTGCGAGGTGCTGAACCAGGGCGCCGGCGAGCAGTTCCGCCTCACCACCGAGGGTGTGGCCCGGCTGGGAGAATTCGAGCAGCAGTTCATGCAGCACGAGGGCCCCGCGCTGGCCGCCGTCCGGCACATTTTGGCCGACAAGCGGGCCCTGATGGCCACGCCCGAAGGCCGCGTGCTAACCAAGGAGATGCTCATCCGCCGCCTCGAATTCTTCAACGAAGCGGCCCGCCAGGTGAACGTGATGCGCACCCAGCACATGCTGGGTAGCCCCCGGCAGTACGCTGGGCAATAGGCCAGGCGAAGGGTCCTGGGGGCCCTAAAAAGCAAAAAGGGCGGGGCCAGCGGAATATTCCGCCGGCCCCGCCCTTTTTGCTTTTTACTCGCAAGCCTTATTCTTTCACTGCAGCCAGCGTAGCCATGTCGATGACGAAGCGGAAGGGTACTTTGCCTTTTTCCACGTCGGCGAATGCTTTGTTAATGTCTTGGATATCAATCAGCTCCACGTCAGCCGTGATGCCGTGCTTGCCACAGAAGTCGAGCACTTCTTGGGTTTCGGCGAGGCTGCCGATGAACGAGCCGGCCACGCTGCGGCGCTTGCTGGCCACCAGCATGTTGTTGGTGCCAGCGGCCAACGGCTCTAGCACGCCCACCAGCACGATATTGCCGTCGCGCTTCAGCAGTTCGATGTATGGGTTCACGTCGTGCGCCACCGGAATGGTGCTGAGGATGAAGTCGAACTTCTCCGCGTGCTTGAGCATAGCCGCGGGGTTCTTCGAGTAAATCACGTCGTGGGCCCCTATTTCCCGGGCACGGTCTTCCTTGTCCATCGACGTGGTAATGACCGTCACCTCCGCGCCCATGGCCACGGCCAGCTTTACGGCCACGTGCCCGAGGCCGCCGAGGCCCACGATGGCTACTTTTTGGCCGGGGCCCACTTTCCAGTGCTTTAGGGGCGAGTAGGTCGTCACGCCGGCGCACAGCAGCGGGGCCACGCCTTGCAGCCGGGCGCCCAGGCTGGTGGGCACGCTCAGTACGAATTTTTCGGTCACCACCAAGTGGTCCGAGTAGCCGCCGTAGGTGTTGGTGCCGTCGGGCTTGAAGGGGCCGTTATAAGTGGCCAGCATGCCGTTCTCGCAGTATTGCTCCTCGCCCTCGGCACAGGAGGCGCAGTGCTGGCATGAGTCCACCATGCAGCCCACACCCACGAGGTCGCCCACCTGGTACTTGGTTACTTTGTTGCCCACGGCCGTGACGCGGCCCACAATTTCGTGGCCTGGCACGCAGGGATACAGCGAGTTTTTCCAGTCGTTGCGTACCTGGTGCACGTCGGAGTGGCACACGCCGCAGTATTCAATGTGGATGGCCACGTCGTGGGCCCCGGGGGAGCGGCGCTCGAAGTGGAAGGGTACTAGCTTAGCATTGACG
The DNA here is from genome assembly GCF_006439025.1 of Hymenobacter nivis. Taxonomy (GTDB): domain Bacteria; phylum Bacteroidota; class Bacteroidia; order Cytophagales; family Hymenobacteraceae; genus Hymenobacter; species Hymenobacter nivis_A. The sequence continues at coordinate 226,226 of NZ_RCYZ01000002.1, read as the reverse complement.
CTTTTGGCAGCGTAGCCGATGGCAGCGGACATAGGGAGAGGATTATTGGTTTTGGGAAAGAGCGGCGGGGCCCACGGCCGGGGCGGCAGGCAAGGTTTGTACTCCCGCGCCCCGCGCCGGGTTGCCGTCGGTGCGTTTATTACCGCCCCTTTAGTTGGGGCCCCGCCACCGAATAGGGCCCCGGCGCGCTCCAGCCGGGCCGTTTTGTCGTACGTAGGGCTTATGCCGCTTCCGCGTACTCCTCTGCTCACCACCCGCCTGCTACTGCGCCCCTACGAAGCGGCCGACGCCGACGCATTTTTTGCCCTGCTCCAGCACAACCAGGCCCGCCTGAATACCTCCTTCCCCGACCGCCTGCGCACCGTGCCCACCATCGCGGAGGCTCCCGGGGCCCTGGCCGCCTTTGCCGCCGATTGGGAGAGCGGGCGCTTCTACGTGCTGGGCATCTGGCTGCGCGCCACCGGGGCCTACCTCGGCGACATCTGCCTGATGCCCCAGCACGACGCGCAGGCCGAAATCGGCTACTACCTGGCCCGTGAAGCTGAGGGCCACGGCTACGCCCGCGAGGCCCTGGCGGCCGTGTGCGGCTTCGGCTTCGGGCCCGTGGCCAGCCGCCGCCTGCTCATCCGCTGCTTCGCCGACAATACCCGGGGCCAAGCCGTGGCCCTGGCCGCCGGCTTCCGCCTCGAAAACCCTGCCCCCCGCCGCGCCTGGTTCCGCAACGCCGACGCCGTAGGCCGCATCTACCGCTTCGTACAGGAGCGGTGAATGAGTAAGTTGGTGGGTGATTTCAGGATAATATAACGGTCATGCTGAGCTTGTCGAAGCATGATCACCTTGATTCACTCACTCATTGCCCCACGCGGGCGCGGCGGCCTACGTTGCCGAGCAGCCATTCCTGCCGGAAGTTGAGGTAGAAGCCAAACGAGAAATCCAGCAACTGCTTGTTGAAATCGTATACTGGCTCGACGCGCACCGTGAGGGCGGCCGCGTCGGAGATGCGGAAGTCGCGCAGCAGGCGCACCAGTAGCAGCCGGCGCTCGGCGTCGGTGAAGCCGGGCGTGCCGTAGCGCGAGGCAATGGACTGGTAGTAATTGCCGCCCAGGGGGGCAAAAAACTGGTGGCCCTGCCAGTAGCTCAGCATCACGTCGAGGTAGCGGGTTTCGAGCGTGCCGTTGAGGTACAGGCCCCGGCCATCCTGGAAAGGCAAGCGGTAGTTGGAAAACGAGTGGTCGTCGAACAGCAGGCCGTAGGCGTTCAGCCGCACCGCTTGCAGGGTGCGGCCCCGCAGCGGCACCCGCGCCACCACGCCCGTGGCGTAATTGAACAGCGTTTGGATAGGCGCGCGCAGTGTATCAATCTGCCCGCCCGCGTGCCGAGCCGTGAACTGCAGCGGCACGGAAACGTCCACTGGGGCCCCGGGCCGGGTGAGGCGGTAGCTGCCGCTGAGACCGCCGGCAATTTGTTCCTGGTAGTTGCTGCCCGCGTATTCCTGCTTCAGCCAGTCCACCCACACGTCCAGCGCCACGCGCTTGGTGTTCAGGCGGTATTGCAAGCCCTCCTCCAGCGGCACCAGCATCACGCGCTCAAAATCGAGCAGCGGCTCAACGTATCCGTGGTTGAGGTTTGCCCGGATGTTGCCGAAAATGAACTGGTGGGGCCCGTGCGTCCAGGTGGCACGGTAGGTGGGGCGCACCTGCCGCAGCAGAGGGGTTCCAAAATCCTTCCACAAGAACACGCCGGCCTCCAGGCGCAGCTCCTTGGTAGGATAATAAACAAGCTGCGGGTTGAGCTGCGTGCCAAACAGCGTGTAGCCCTCCACAATGTCGTTGAAGTACTCGTTGTCCTTGAAAAACGTGAAGGCGTTCAGGCTAATGCGCAGGTCACCGGCCTGGGGCGCGGCCCGGCTCGCGGCCGTGTCGGCGTCTTCCGCGAGCAGCGTGGGGTTTTTGCCGAACTTGGTCCGGCCCGGCTCGGGCGAGGTAAACGCCCGGTTATCCAGCTGCGCCTGCGCCTCTCCTACCGTAACCAGCAGGGCCCCAACAGCTACTAAAATTCTTAGAAGATTCCGCATAAATTTCCAATCTCAATGGCACAAAAACGCCCACCCCGGTGTTAGAAAAAGCCGCCCAAAAACAGCCGTATTGCAAGCCTTTGTTTTGTCTATATCGGCCGGGGCCAACCCACCAAAACACCGTAACTTTACCCAAACGTAATTCCTTTTTCCCAACTCCTCCCCCATGGCATTAGCAACCTCCAAGGCCCCCAAAGCCGAAAAAGTCGATAAACCCGACAAGGCCGAGAAAGGCGAAGTGAACGTCGCCGCCGAAAAGATGAAAGCCCTCCAGCTTACCCTCGACAAGCTGGACAAAGCCTACGGCAAGGGCACGGTGATGAAGCTCTCCGATAACAAGGTGGACGACATCCCGAGCATTAGCACCGGCTCGCTTTCGCTCGACATTGCCCTGGGTATCGGCGGGGTGCCCCGCGGCCGCGTGATTGAAATCTACGGCCCCGAGTCGTCGGGCAAAACGACCCTGACGATGCACATGATTGCCGAAGCGCAGAAGAAAGGCGGCATGGCCGCGTTCATCGACGCCGAGCACGCCTTTGATAAATCGTACGCCGAAAAGCTGGGCATCGATACTACCAATTTGCTAATCGCGCAGCCCGACAACGGCGAGCAAGCCCTCGAAATTGCCGACCAGCTCATCAGCTCCGGTGCCATCGACATCATTGTGATTGACTCCGTGGCCGCCCTCGTGCCGAAAGGCGAACTCGAAGGCGACATGGGCGACTCGAAAGTGGGCCTCCACGCCCGCCTCATGAGCCAGGCCTTGCGCAAGCTCACCGGCACCATCAACAAAACCGGCTGCTGCTGCGTGTTCATCAACCAGCTCCGCGAGAAAATCGGCGTAATGTTCGGCTCGCCCGAAACCACGACCGGCGGCAACGCCCTGAAATTCTACGCTTCGGTGCGCCTTGATATTCGCCGCATCGGCCAGATCAAGGAAGACAAAGACAACGTGACCGGCAACCGCACCAAGGTGAAGGTGGTGAAAAACAAAGTCGCGCCGCCCTTCAAAGTGGTCGAGTTTGACATCATCTACGGCCAGGGCATCAGCAAAGTGGGCGAGATTGTTGACCTGGGCGTCGACATGGGCATCATTGGCAAGTCGGGCTCGTGGTTCAACTACGGCGAAACCAAGATTGGCCAGGGCCGTGAGGCCGTGAAAACCCTGCTGCTCGACAACCCCGAGCTGGCCGAAGAAATCGAAGCCAAAATCCGGACCATGGCCAAGGGCGACGAGGACGTCATCCCCGTGGACATGAGCATTCCGGAAGACGGCGAAGACACGCTGTAGATAGATTTAAAACTTTTCGGTTAAAATTTAAAATTCAATGTTTTAACTTTTAACCGAAAAGTTTTAACTTCTCAAAGAGAAAGGCCCGCTGCAATCCGCAGCGGGCCTTTTCGCGTTTTTATTTGGGCCCTGGCACCGCATTTGTCTAGCATCGGTCGTTGGTTACGCCTTAGATTTACCCCTACTGCCCACCTCATGCGCCGCTGGATTTACGCTGCTCCGTTTGCTTTGCTGCTACTCGCCGCCCAGTCGGCCACGGGGCCCGGCGAGGCCGTGCGCTACCTGCCGCAGGCCAGCTTCGGGCGCGGCGAGGTCATCAACTACAAGGTGCACTACGGCCTCATCAACGCCGCCGAGGCCACCGTGGAAACCAGTGGGGCCCTGGAGCGCGTAGCCGACCGCCCCTGCTACAAGGCCACCGTGAGCGGGCGCACCATCGGCTCGTTCGACTTCTTTTTACGCATCCGCGACCAGTGGCGGGCCTACATCGACACGGCCAGCATTTTGCCCATGCGCGCCCAGCGCGACATCACCGAGAAGGGCTACCACAAAAAGGAAACCGTGGATTTTGACCAGCTCCGCGCCGTGGCCGACGTGCAGGACCACGACAAGGACAACCCCACCCGCACCTCGGTGAAGGTGGCCAACAACTGCCTGGAGCTGGTGAGCGGCTTTTATTACCTGCGCACCCTCAACCTGGAGCGCATGCGCCCAGGCGAATCGGTGAAGATGCCGGCCTATTTCGACGGCTCCAACTTCCTGCTCGAAGTGGTATTCAAGGGCCGCGAAACCGTGGAAACCAAAGCCGGCACGGTGCGCGCCTTTAAGCTGGTGCCCAAAATGCCGGCTAACAAGATTTTTAAGGGCGAAAACGCCATTTCGGTGTACCTCTCCGACGACCGCAACAAGATTCCGGTGCTCTTCCAGGCCGAGCTGTTTGTGGGCGCTGTGAAGGTGGACATGTACCAGTGCCGCGGCCTGCGCGCCCGCCTGAACCTGGTGCGCTAGCCCACGGCTAGGGCCCCCAGCAAGCCCGCCCCCAGGGGCCCCCAGAACCGCGTCACACAAACGTAACACTGCCTTGGCGCAACGCGGCGGTAATTTTGGGGCAACATTCCACCTAAGCCCCCGCGCTATGAGCACTGCGAAACCGCCCGTTTACAAAGTTCTGGTGGTCGACGACGACCCGGACATCGTGGAGCTGCTGGAATTCAACCTGAAGAAGGAAGGCTACCTCACCGCCTCGGCCGGCGACGGCCGCCAGGCCCTGGAAGTGGCCGCCGCGTTCGGCCCCGACATCATCCTGCTCGACGTGATGATGCCCCACCTCGACGGCATTGCCGCCTGCCGCCTGCTGCGCGAACAACCCCGCTTCAAGGATACCTACATCCTGTTCCTGACGGCCCGCGCCGAGGAGTTTTCCGAAGTAGCGGCCTTCGATGCCGGGGCCGACGACTTCATTGCCAAGCCCATCAAGCCCCGGGCCCTGCTCAGCCGCCTAGCTGCCCTCAAGCGCCGCGACCAAGACCCCCACGCCGCCGTGGAAGCCATCGAAATCAACGGCTTGCGCATCGACCGCACCGGCTTTGCCGTGTACCAGGAGGGCCGCAAAATCACGCTGCCCAAGAAGGAATTTGAACTGCTGGCCTTTCTGGCCGCCGCGCCCCACAAAGTGTTCAACCGCGAAGAGCTGCTCCAGAACATCTGGGGCAACGACGTATTTGTGCTGGCCCGCACCGTGGACGTGCACGTGCGCAAAGTGCGCGAAAAAGTGGGCGACCACCACATCCAAACCATCAAAGGCGTGGGCTACCGCTTCAACGCCGACTAGCTTCGATGAGCAGCAAGCAATTGACAGTGAGCAACGGCCGTTACGGCGGTTGCTCATTTTCTTTGCGCTTCACTGCGTTCCTTGGGAAGACGCATTTTCTTTCAGAATTGCCAACCGCTCACTACTAACTGATTAAATGAATTTCTCGTCCCGCACCGTCGCCATCCTCATCGCGCTGCTGGTGGCGGGCGTGCTCACGGCGTGCGCGCTGGTGGTGCCGGGGCTGCCGCAGCGCGAGGCGTTTCTGGCGGGCGGCATCACGGTGGCCGCTTGCTTTTTGCTGGTGTACCTAACGTTTGAGGCCCTGATTTTTCGGGAGATCAACGGCATTTATGCCGGCCTGGAGCACATCAAGCGCAAGGAGTTCAAGAAGCTGAGCAACAAGTTTTTGTTCCGGCCCGAGCCGGTGAAGCGGGTACGCGACGAGATTTTGCAGATGGCCGAGCGCCGGCAGCAGGAAATCGACGAACTGAAGCGCCTCCAGGCCCTGCGCCGCGAGTTTCTGGCCGACGTGTCGCACGAGCTGAAAACGCCGCTGTTTGCCGCCCAGGGCTTTGTGCACACCGTGCTCGACGCCGAGGGCCCCGACGACATCGACCCCGCCACCCGGCACAAGTTCCTCACCAAAGCCGCCACCAGCCTCGACACGCTCGACGCCCTGATTCAGGACTTGGTCACGATTTCGCAGCTCGAACAGGGCGTGGTGCGCCTGCGCCGCCAGCGCTTCGACCTGGTGGCTTTGGTGCGCGAAATATTTGAGCTAGTGGAGGAAAAAGCCCGCCGCCGCGGCACCACGCTCGAGCTGCTACCGCCCAAGTACGCCACCGCGGGCTTGCCCGTCATCGCCGACCGCAACCGCATCCGCCAAGTGCTCATCAACCTGATTGACAACGCCGTGAAGTACGGCCGCGACCAGGGCCAGGTGCGCGTGTCGTTGGTGGAAAGCAACCGCGGCGTGCGCATCGTGGTGCGCGACGACGGCCCCGGCATTGCCCCCGAGCACCAGGCGCGCATCTTCGAGCGCTTCTACCGCATCGACAAAAGCCGCTCGCGCGAGTCGGGCGGCTCGGGGCTGGGGCTGGCCATCAGCAAGCACATCGTGGAGGCCCACAAATCGAGCATTCGGGTGAAGAGCGCCGTGGGAGAGGGCACCACCATGGAGTTCAAGCTGCCCAAGCCCAAGGTGGTGCCCGGGGCCCCCTAGCCCGGGGCGGGGCCCCCAGCCGTACCTTTGGGGCCCTTATGAAGCTCCCGAATTTCGCCGACCTGATCCTGTTCGAAAGCGACGACTACCTCGTCGTCAACAAGCCGCCCTTTCTGGCCACCCTCGACGAGCGGGTGGGCGGGGCCCCCAACATGCTGCGCATGGCGCGCCAGCACTACGACGACATCCAGGCCGCCCACCGCCTCGACCGCGACACCAGCGGGGCCCTGGCCTTCGCCAAGCACCCCGAGGCCTACCGCCACCTGGCCATGCAGTTTGAGAACCGGGAGGTGAAAAAGCAGTACCACGCCGTGGTGTGGGGCACCCCGCGCCTGGAGCACCAGCTCGTGGACCGCCACATTGAAACCACCACCCGCGGCAAGGCCCGCCTCGCCTACAAGGGCAAGGAGGCCGAAACTTACTTCACCACGCTCGATAATTATGCCCGCCACTCCCTGGTGCTGGCCGAGCCCGTGACCGGCCGCATGCACCAAATCCGGTTGCACTTGCAGTACCTCCAGGCCCCCATCGTGGGCGACGGCATGTACGGCGGGGAAGATTTTTTCCTCTCGTCGCTCAAAAAGAAGTTCAACCTTAAGGAGGGCGAGACCGAGCAGCCGTTCATCAAGCGCTTTGCCCTGCACGCCATGCGCCTGCAATTCGCAGGCCTCGGGGGCGAAGAAATTGCCGTGGAAGCCCCCTACCCCAAGGACTTCCGGGTGCTGGTGGACGTGCTGGCCCAGAACCGCTAGGGGTTTGGTTGTCAGTTGTTCGTTGTCAGTTACTAAATTCAGACCCTAAAAACGGACAACTGACAACGAACAACTAGCGCACTTTCTCGAACACCACGAGGCGTGCCACGCCCCGGCCGGGGTTGTCGGCCTGGCGCAGTTGGGCCCCGGCCCAGCGCTGCCGGAAGTGCGGGTCGGTGGCCAGCATTTCGAGCGGCAAGCCGCCCTCCACCACGCTAAACCACTCGTCCCAAAATACCAGGGTGCCCACCGGCAACTGAGCCACGCTGGGGTGGCCGTCGGCAAATGCGAGGGGCCGGGCCTGGCGGTCAAACACATCCACGCCCAGGGCCAGGGCGATGCCCGGGTGATCGAGCACCACGGAGCGCACCGGGGCCCCGGGCTGCTGCCGGTACCAGGCGGCAGCCTGCTCGGCCAGGGCCAGGTCGCCGGGCGCAGCGAAGTCGCGCTGCCAGCGTAGCCCCATGCGCAGCCCCGTGAAGAGAAACCCCACCATCAGCGCGGCCGCGCCCAGGGCAATGCGCTGGCGCACAGCGGGCGTGCGGCCCAGGGCGCACACCACCTCCAGGCCGCGCAGGGCAATAATGGCCAGCAGGGGCGTCATCGAGGCCAGCACCCGTACCAGGCCCGCCGACCCAAAAATGCCGAACACCCAGAACAAGGTGTGGGCCGCCACAAACACCGCCACGCAGCCGTACACGAGCAGCAGCTCAGCCCGGAACGAGGGCAGCCGCCAACTGGCGCGGCGCGCGGCGCGCGCCAGCAGCTGCCCGCCGCCCAGCACCGCCAGGGTCCCAATTACCCAGCCTAGCAAGTAAAACAACCCCACCGCAAACTGGCCCCAACCGCCGTGCCCGTAGGTTGAGATGGTGGGGTAGGCGTTTTGCCCGAACACCCAGCCCGGCGCGTGCAGCACCAGGGCCCCCACGGCGCTGTACACGGCGTAGCCCAGCAGCAATAGCGGCAGCGCCCGCCACTGCCGCTGCCACCCCAGGTACAGCACCCAGAGGCCCAGCAGGATGAAGCCTTCCGAGCGCACAAACGGCAGCCACGACACCAGCGCCGCCGACCACGCCGGGCGCCCAGCCACCGCCAGCGCCACGCCGCCCACCAGCACCAGCCCGAAGAGCGGCTCCGTGAGGCCCGAGAACTGGATGCGGAAATAATCGGGGGCCGCGTAGCAGCACAGGATGGCCAGCGCCGCGTAGGGCACGCCCAAACCCCGCGCCGTGCGGTAGCTCAGCCAGGCCGAAGTCGCCACCAGCCCGCACTGAAACAGCATCAGCGCCCGGTAGCCGAGCTGCGCGGGGCCCAACATAACCAGCGTAAAAAACGGCTTAGCCCACGAGTGCAGCAGGTTCAGGGGGTGCTGCGGGGCAAAGCGGGCGTACAAGTAGTGCTGGATGCTGTCGCCGGTATCGTAGGGGTTTTGGGTGATGAACACGAAGGCCACCGACACCAACAGCCCCAGCAGCAGCAGCCCACGGGCCACGCGGCCAGAGCCAGCAAAATCGTCGGGGGCGGGGCGGAGCGAAACCATGGAACGGGGGCAGCAAAGGGGGAAGGTGCGCAAAAGTAGGGGCCCCGGCAAGACAAAATCCTGAATACTACTTGGTAATCTGGGCAGAAAAAGGTACCTTTGTGTCCGTTTTTCCCGAAGCCCAACCGGCTTCGGGTTTATTTTCAATTGTTTAGCCTACCTATATTTCCGACTCATGGACCACCTGAGCTTCAAGACGACCCACGTCAACAAGGCCAACGCCCAGAAAAGCTGGGTTATCGTCGACGCCAGCGTAGCCCCGCTGGGCCGCGTGTGCAGCCAGATTGCCAACATCCTGCGCGGCAAGCATAAGCCGTCGTTCACCCCCAATTCCGATTGCGGCGACAACGTTATCGTCCTCAACGCTGACCAGGTGCGCCTGACGGGCAAGAAGATGACCGAGAAGGTGTACATCTCGCACTCGGGCTACCCCGGCGGCCAGAAGCGCCGCACGGTGCGCGAGCAGATGAACCGCGACTCGCGCCGCGTAATTGAGCACGCCGTAAAAGGCATGCTGCAAGGCAACAAGCTGGGCGCCGCCCAGTACCGCAACATGTACGTGTACGCCGGTACCGAGCACCCCCACGAGGCCCAGCAGCCCCAACCCATCGAACTCACCAACCTGTAGGCCAACTAAGGCCCCAGGCTTTTTAAATTTTTCACTAAATGGCAATTACCAACACCTCTGGTAGAAGAAAAACCTCGGTGGCCCGCATTTACATGCAGGCCGGGCAAGGGAATATCACTATCAACGACCGGGACATGAAAACGTACTTCAGCAACGAGTTGCTGGAAAACGTCGTGAACCAACCCCTCGCAATTCTTGAGCAAGTCGGCCAGTACGACATCAAGGTGAACGTGAAAGGCGGCGGCATTTCGGCTCAGGCCGAAGCCATCCGTTTGGCCATCACCAAAGCTTTGGTGAGCGACAACGAGGAAACTCGCCCGGCGCTGAAAAAAGAAGGTTTCCTGACCCGCGACCCGCGGATGGTGGAACGCAAGAAGTTCGGCAAGCGCAAAGCCCGTCGTTCGTTCCAGTTCTCGAAACGCTAAAACCAGGAGGACCTTTATCATGGCTCAGACAACCTATAAAGACCTGCTCGAAGCAGGCTCGCATTTTGGTCACCTCACCCGCAAGTGGGATCCCAAAATGGCGCCGTACATCTTCATGGAGAAGAACGGCATCCACATCATCGACCTGAACAAAACGCTGGTTTCGCTGGAGTACGCCTCCACCGCCATCCGCAACATCGCCAAAAGCGGCCGCAAAATCATGTTTGTGGCCACCAAAAAGCAGGCGCAGGAGATTGTGACCACCGAAGCCGAGCGCCTAAAGATGCCCTTCGTCACCGACCGGTGGCTGGGTGGCATGCTCACCAACTTCGCCACGGTGCGCAAGTCGCTGAAGAAAATGTCGACCATCGACAAGATGGTGAAAGAGAACACGGCCTACGCCGCCCTCGCCAAGCGCGAGAAGCTGATGATGTCGCGTGAGCGCGCCAAGCTCGACCGCGTGCTGGGTGGCATCGCCGACCTCGGCCGCCTGCCCGCCGCCCTGTTCGTGGTGGACGTGAAGCGCGAGCACATCGCCGTGAAAGAAGCTCAGAAACTGGGCATTCCGGTGTTCGCCATCTGCGATACCAACTCGAACCCCGAGCTGGTGCAGTTCCCGATTCCCGCCAACGACGATGCCTCGAAGTCGATCCAGCTCATCGTGGGCGTGATCGGCAAGGCGATTGAAGAAGGCCTATCGGAGCGCAAGGTGGACAAAGAGGACGCCGACCGCAAGGAGGCCGACGAAGCCGCCATTGCCGAGAAAACTGCTGCCGACGAGGAATAAGCGCCTTTTCGCTCTTTGAAAGAAGGGAACCTTCGCGAAGCAGTTGGCTCCGGGGGTTCCCTTCTTCTTTTTGATTCTACACCCAACCCCCACTTACTCTAATGGCCGCAATTACCGCCGCAGACGTAAACAAGCTCCGCACCATGACCGGTGCGGGCATGATGGATTGCAAGAAAGCCCTCGTGGAAGCCGACGGCGACTTCGAAGCCGCCCGCGACATCCTGCGCAAGCAGGGCCAGAAAATCGCCGACAAGCGCGCCGAGAACGAAACCTCCGAAGGCTTGGTGCTCGTGAACGTGAGCGCCGACGGCACCAGCGGCAAGCTGGTGGCCCTGGCCTGCGAAACCGAGTCGGTGGCCAAAGTGGCCAACTTCCGCGAGCTGGTGCAGCAGATTTTGGACGCCGCTGTGCGTACCAAAGCCGTTACCAAAGCAGACCTGCTGGACGCCAAGGAAGCCGATGGCCGCAGCGTGCAGGAGCACATCACCGACCTGATGGGCAAAATTGGCGAGAAGCTGGACGTGACCTACGCCACGCTGGAAGCCGAGAAAGTGGCTTCGTACATCCACTCCGACAACAAAAAGGGCGTGCTCGTGGGCTTGAAGAACGTGGGCAGCGCCGACACCGCCGAGGTGGGCCGCGACGTGGCCATGCAAATTGTGGCCATGAAGCCCGTTGCCGTGGACAAAGACGGCGTGGACTCGGCTACCGTGGAGCGCGAGATTGAAATTGGCAAGGAGCAGGCGCGTGCCGAAGGCAAGCCCGAGGCCATGCTGGAGAAAATCGCCCAGGGCAAGCTCAACAAGTTCTACAAAGACAACACGCTCCTGAACCAGGAATTCGTGAAGGACAACTCGAAGACCATCGCCCAGCTGCTCGACGGCACGTCGAAAGGCATGACGGTTTCGGACTTCAAGCGTGTGGCTATCGGCGCTTAATTGCCGCTTTTAGTTAAATTGAAAGCCCGCTGGCATTGCGCCAGCGGGCTTTTTTTATTATTTCATCGAATGAGTATAAATCAGCAGCATTCAAACCAAGGGCCCCAGCCGTCCTCTTTCAAATGGATGCTGTGGGCGGCGGGTTCGTTTGTAGTGAATAGCGTTATAGGAGTGATATTACTGCTGAGCAGTTTTTCTATACATGGCTCGCCACCAAGCGCTTCGGTGGAAGCAATGGGCTATTTTGTTCTGACCAACTTGGTTGTTCTCATCGTGCTTATGGGCACGCGAGAAAAGCAAGCAGCCAGTGGATTCAGTTTGGGCTCTTTCGTGCCGGTGGCAATTATCGCACTAATGTGGGCTTTATCGTAGCCCGCTGCCAGGCCCGCACCCGGGCCGTGGCATTCTCCCGGATGTTCATGTAGAACAGGCCGATGTCGGCGGCGTGGAAGGAGTGGCGCAGCTCGGGGTAGCCGGGGAGGAGGAAGCGGGGGTAGCCGCGAACCTGGGGCGGCGTAATCCAGAGCAGGCCGCGGTGGATTTGGGCGTCGGTCACGTGGGCGTCGATGCGCTTCAGGTGCGGGCCGACGCCGCCACGGTTGAGGGCCGCAGGGGCCCTGGCGGTGTCGAGCGTCCAGGTGAGGGGGTTGACGACGGCCAGGCCGTGGTAGGGCGGGTAGTCGAAACCGCGCTCGGAGGTGTTCCAGGCCACGTAGCAACCAGTGGCCAGCGAATCGGCACAGGGACGAAGGATTTGGTATTCGTTGGTTTTTGCTTGGCAACCGATGAGGTAGGCGGCGACGAGGCGTTTGCGCAGCGCGGGGTCGTGGTCGAAAAAGTCGTGGAGCAGGCGCGTGGCGTGGGTGCCGCCCTGGCTATGGCCGGCGATGATGAGGGGCCGGCCCTGGTTGTAGTGGGCGAGGTAGTACTGGAAAGCGGCCTTCACGTCGGCATAGGCCAGGTCAAGGGCCTGCTGGCCGCTGGGGCCCTGCTTGTCAAAAAACGAGTACAGCGTGGCCTGCCGGTAGCGTGGGGCGTAGACGCGGGCCGCCGCGTTGAACACGCTGGCCTGGTTGAAGATGGTGGTGCGGTCGGTGTAGCGGTTGAGGCGGGCGTTGCCCACGGCGGCGTTCCAGCTGCCGCGCCAGTAGTAGCTGGTGGGGTGGATGAAGAACACATCAGCGGCGGCCGTGGCCTGGCGGTCGCGCAGGCTGGCGGCATGGGGCAGGGCATCGGCCGAATCGCGGCGGGTGGGCAGGGCAGCCCAGGCGCTTTCCTGGGCGTAGTCGGGAACTGCTGGGGAGGCGGAAGCCGCGAATTTGTGGGCGGGCTTCAGCCAGCTAATGCAGCTGGTGCAGGCCAGCAGGGCGACGGGCCACCACCAAGCCGGGCGCAGGGCCCTATGGCTTGGCAAAACGAAACGGGGCAAACGCATGGGGGCAGGAACGGGGTCATCCAGCTTGCGAAACAGCCGCGGCGGGGCGCAATGTTTCGGCGGGGCGCGGCTATTTTACAAGTGCCGCTAGGGGGCTGGCTTAATGCGTGAAATGTTATTCCGACATTCCCGTGCGGGCAAGCCATGAGTACTTGGGGCCCCTGCTGCTGGGTGACTGCCCAGCGATTACCAGGCAGCCAGCTGAGAGCCGGCAGCCCGGGCCGTTCTACTCTGGGCCAGGGGCCCCAGCTACGGCGTCAGCGTGTTTTCGATGACTTTTTCCTGGCGCAGGTAGTCGATTTTGTAGTCGGGCGTGAAGCGGACGCGCACTTGGGTGCGGGTTTGCTGGTGCTGCTGGAGCGTGGGCCGGAACGAGCGGGCCACTTCGGTGTAGGTGGCGGTGCGCGAGCCGTCGGCCACCGGGGCACTTACGCGCAATGAGCCCGGCGCAATGCTGGCCTGGTAGTCCTGAAACTCGGGGAAGTGATTGGTGGCCAAGTTCTCGGCGATGGCGGCGGGGGTAGTACCGCGCAGCAGCAGAAACCGCTCGACGGCGGGCGCGAAGTGGCCCCCGGCGTCGAAGGGCGCGGCTTGCAGGTCGGCGTAGTAGCTGGCCAGGGCCCCGCGCACGGCTTGCTCGGCGGCTGCGGGGGTAGCTTCGGGGGCGCTGGCGGCGGCGGGCGCGGCGGCTGTGGCGGCGGGCACGGCCGTAGTGTCGGCCGCTGCGGGGGCCTGGGCGGTGCTGTCCACCGGCGGGGTGATGGGAGCAGTTTGGGGGAACACCCGCACGGTTTCGGGGGCGGCCACGGGCGGGCGCTCCAGCTGCGGGGCCTGGGGCCCTACTTCGGGGGCCGCGGCGGTGCTGTCGGCGGCGGTGCGGCTGCCGCTGGTGAGGTGCTCAGAGGCCCGCGGACCGCTCATCAGGTAGGCCACCAGCAGCACCAGCAGCAGCACGCCGCCGCCAATGAGCACGTAATTCAGCGCCGACGAGCCGGCCGGTGGGGCCCCTAGTTCGGCGGCACCCTCGTCCTCCACCGCGGAGGGCGGCGGGGCCACAACCGGCGGCACGGGCGGGGCCGCGGCGGCCGCGGCGGGCCGTTTCGAGCCGATGAAATCCGGCGCTGGCGCAACGGGTGGCACGGTTGGTTTTTGGGCTCCCAAGAAGTCCGGCGTGGGCGCAATTGGCGGCGCGGCGCGGCTGGGCCCCGGTGCGGGCGGCGCAGGTACCGGCGAAGCAGGCGCGGCGGGCGCAGCCGGAGCCGCGGGGGCCCCAGCTTCGGCTTGCAGCAGGGCTAGTAGGGCAGGCGCGTTCTGGCCTTGCAGCAGGGTGGCGATGCGGCGGTCGTAGTCGCGGTCGGTAATCAGGCCGTTTTGGCGGTCGTTGCGCAGCTGGCGCAGCGCGGCCAGGGCGGTTTCAGAGGAAGGATCCACGGGGAAGAAAATGCTATTTGCGTTCGAGGCCCGAGAGGCGGGCCTGGCGCTGCTGCAAGCGCTTGAAGGCCGCCGCCCGGGCCGCCGCGTTGAGCACCAGGGCGGATGAGTCCTGGCTGACTTGCAGGCGGTTGTCGGCGTTTTGCTTGATGAGCGACTCGATTTTGGAAAGGTTGCTGGCCGTGTTCGAGCGGGCCGAGTTGGCGCTTTTTTCGAGCTTGTCCTTCTCTTTATCGGCCTTCTTTACCAGGTCTTCGGCCTCGGCCACCCGCTCGCGGTAGGCCTGGAGACGGGCGGCGTTGGCGAAGCTCTGGGTAATGGTGCGCAGGGCGTTGAACTCGGTGGGCGTGCGGTCGGGGTCGAAGAACGAGCTGTTGTCGAAGGCCCCGAACACGGCCAGCTCGGCCACCGAATCGGAGGGCGCAACAGTGGTGGCATAGAGGTCGACGAGCTTGCCCGAGATGGTGGAGGCCGGCGTCTGCTTGGCCTTGAGCGGGTCGGTTTTGCTGCCGCCCACGCCCAGCACCCCGCCGCCCTTAAACTTGATGGCGTAGTTGTCCTTCATCCAGGTTTGGAAGTAGTCGCGCACCCAGCTGGCGCTGCCCTCCACCTGCACCTTGAGGGCGGCCCGCTCGCGGCGGTCGTAGCTGACGGTGCTGTTGCGCACGTCGTAGGTTTGGGCCCCGGCCGGGGCGGTGGCCAGCAGCGTGGCCAGGCAGCTCAGGAGCAAGCAATAGCGCTGAAACATAAGCAATAAGGCGTTGGGAAAGAAGCGAACGGGAAGGTAATCGGCGGGGGCCCTAGCGCAGCTCGTGGCGCTCGAAGGCGGCCTGCAAATCGGCGCGCATGGCCTGGAAGCGGCCGATGGCGGCGGCCAGAAACTCGTCGTCGAGCAGCTCGCGCGCCTCGGCATCGGTGCCGGTGAGCAGGTCCAGCTCGGCCACTTTGTAGGTCTGCTCCAGGTTGCCCTGCTCGAGCTTGAGCAGGAACTTGCTGTTCCAAGCCAACAGCGTGATTTTGACGGCGGGGTGGGGAATGTCGGCGACGTGGCGCATGGCTCAAAAACAAAGCATTAGGGCCCCGAAGGTAACCCGTGGGGCCATAACCCTGCCGGGGCCCCTGCGTAAAAAGCCTGTTGCTCCGGGGCTGACAGGGCCCCATTATGGTTTCACCTTCAATACCTTACCGCCATGCCCCAGGGAGATAAGTCGAAGTACACCGACAAGCAAAAACGCCAGGCCGAACACATCGAGGAGGGTTACGAAAAGAAAGGCGTCCCCGCCGACGAGGCCGAAGCCCGCGCCTGGGCCACGGTGAACAAGCAGGACGGCGGCGGCAAAAAGCCCGGCGGCGCGGGCCGCAAAAAGGCCAGCTAGTCGGCCGGGGGCCCCGGCGTTTTGGCGGGGGCCAGCAGCGCTTGCAGCAGGCTGATATTAGCTACGATGAGCACCGTGGTGCAGTACGAGAGCAGGATTTCGCTCACTACGTAGCCCTGGGCCAGGCCGGCGGTAGGGTACACTTCGCTGCCGCCGGCGGTGGTGAAGCGCCCGGTGCTGAAGTAGAAAAACGTGAGCAATTGCCCCACGGGGTCTTGCTCGCCGAAGGGCAAGTGAAACGATTCGGGCCGGATGCGGTGCAGGCAATAGTAGTCGATGGTGTACGAAGTAATAATTAGCAACACGTTCAGGAACAAGAACATGAGCAAGTGCCGGCGGTACACGTCATTAGCCACCGAGCGGCGAATCCAGCGCAGGATGGAGGTGATGAAGTAGGCCAGCTTGGCCAGCGTGATGGCCACCAGCATGGCCGTGATGAGGCCGGGCGAGTACACCTCGTACAAATCGAACACGAACAGCAGCGCCCCGCCGGCAATGAAGCCAACGAACAGCAGGGCGGCGCGCACCAACGGATGACGCATAAGCGGGAGCGGGACGCGCAGGGGCCCCGGGCAAAAGTAGCGCGGGCCGAATTGTGTTGGCCGGCCGCGCAATCCTGTACCGGCGCGGGGCACCCGTTCTGCGTTAAGGGTTGTTGTTATGCAGTGTGCCGGCCGGGTTTTTCTGGCGGGCCGCCCGCCCCACCGCCATGCCCTCAGCTCCTGACCTCCTCGCCCCTGCCCTGGCGCCCCCGCCCGCCGCGGGGCCCCTGCACACCGAAACCCTCGCCATTGAGGGAATGACCTGCGCCTCCTGCGCCAATTTCGTGGAGAAGGCGCTGGCCCGGGCCCCCGGCGTGGCCAGCGCCCACGTGAACCTGGCCACCGAAAAAGCTACCGTGGCCTTCGCCCCCGCCCTCACTAGCCGCGCCCAGCTGGCCGCCGCCGTGGAGGCCGCTGGCTACCACGTAGCCACCGCGGCCGAGCCGGCGGCGGGCGGCCCGCCCGCCGCCGGGGGCCCCAGCGACGACGAGCTGGCCGCCCGCAAAGCGTTGGCCTACCAAGCGTTGCGCCGCCGCTTCTGGGTAGCGGCGGCGCTGGCCGCGGTGATTATGCCGCTGAGCATGCTGATGCTGTGGCCGGCGGCGATGCACCGCGTATCGGAGCCGGCGCTGAACTATGCGCTGCTGCTGCTTACGCTGCCGGTGCTGGGGTACTGCGGGCGCGAGTTTTACGTATCGGCCTGGAACGGGCTGCGCCACCGCACCGCCAGCATGGACACGCTGATTGCCGTGGGCACCGGCGCGGCGTTTTTGTTCAGCCTGGCTGCCACGCTGGGGCCCCAGTGGCTGCGGGCGCAGGGCGTGGCCCCGGCCGTGTACTTCGACACCACGGCCACCATCATCGCCCTCATTCTGCTAGGCAAGGTGCTGGAGGCCCGCGCCAAAGTGCAAACCTCGGCCGCCATCAAGGCGCTGCTGGGCTTGCAGGCCAAAACCGCCCGCGTAGTGGGCCCCGACGGCCGCGAAACCGACGTGCCCGTGGCCGACCTGCGCCCCGGCGACGTGGTGGCCGTGCGCCCCGGCGAGAAGGTGGCCACCGACGGCCAGCTCACCGAGGGCCACTCCAGCCTTGATGAAAGCATGCTGACCGGCGAGAGCCTGCCCGTGGAAAAGCGGCTGGGCGACAACGTGTTCGGCGCCACCATCAACAAAACCGGGGCCTTCCGCTTCCGCGTGACCAAGGTGGGCACCGACACCGTGCTGGCCCAGATTGTGCAGCTCGTGAGCGACGCGCAGGGCAGCCGGGCCCCCATCCAGCGCCTGGCCGATAAGGTGAGCGGCGTGTTCGTGCCAGTGGTGATGATGCTGGCGCTGCTCACGTTCGTGCTGTGGTTCGATTTGGGGGCCCCGGCCACGCGCTTGCCGCTGGCCCTCACCGGGTTTGTGGCGGTGCTAATCATCGCCTGCCCCTGCGCCTTGGGGCTGGCCACGCCCACGGCCATCATGGTGGGCACCGGCCGGGGGGCTGCCTACGGCGTGCTCATCCGCAACGCCGAGGCCCTGGAAAAAGCCTACAAAGTGGACACCGTGCTGCTCGACAAAACCGGCACCATCACCCAGGGCCAGCCCGCCCTCACGGACCTGCTGCCCCTGCCCGGCCACGCCGCCGCCGACCTGCTGCCCCTGCTGGCCGCCGTGGAGCGCCGCAGCGAGCACCCGCTCGCCGCCGCCGTGGTGCGCTACGCCGATGAGGCGCAAGTCAGCAACTTAGCCGCCACCGGTTTCCGCGCCGTGGAGGGCCAGGGGGCCGCCGCCACCGTGGGCGGCCGGGCCGTGCTCATCGGCAACGAGCGCCTGCTGCGCGAAGCCGGCATCGCCCTCACGCCCGCCGCGCAGGAGGCCGCCGCTGGCCTGCTGGCCCAGGCCAAAACCGTGCTCTACGCCGCCCTCGACGGCCAGCCCGCCGCCGTGCTGGGCCTCGCCGATGCGGTGCGCCCCACCTCCGCCGCCGCTATTAGGGCCCTGCAAGCCCAGGGCCTGGAAGTGGTGATGATGACCGGCGACAACCCCCAAACCGCCGCCGCCGTGGCCCAGCAAATGGGCATCATGCGCTACTTCGCCGAGGTGCTGCCCGCCGGCAAGGCGGCCAAAGTGCAAGAATTGCAAGCCGAAGGCCGCACCGTGGCGATGGTCGGCGACGGCATCAACGACGCGCCCGCCCTGGCCCGCGCCGACGTGGGCCTGGCCATGGGCACCGGCACCGACGTGGCCGTGGAGGCCGCCGGCATCACCCTCATGCGGCCCGATTTGCAGGGCGTGGCCACCGCCCTGGCCCTTTCGCGCCACACCATGCGCACCATCCGCCAAAACCTGTTTTTCGCCTTCGTCTACAACGTGGTGGGCATCCCAGTGGCGGCGGGGCTACTCTACCCGCTCACCGGCTGGCTGCTCTCGCCCATGCTGGCCGCCGCCGCCATGGCCCTCAGCTCGGTGTCGGTACTCACGAACTCGCTACGCCTGCGTGGCTTCAAGCCCGAGGCGTAGGCGGCAAGTTTTCCCTTTTAAAAATCGAAATTATGGACGCAACGCAAGTGCTCGTCACCGTTATTGGCCTGGGGCTGATGGCTTTCGTGGCCTGGTTTTTCTTTGGGGCCCCGCACCGGGTGGGGGTGGCCGCGCCGGCGGTGGGCGGCGTGCAGCAGGTGGATATTCAGGTGAAAGGCGGCTACTCGCCCGACGTTATCGAGGTGCAGCGGGGCCAGCCCGTGCAGCTCCGCTTCTACCGCGACGAAACCACCAGCTGCTCGGAGGAGCTGCTGATGCCCGATTTCAACGTGCGCCGCGACCTGCCCGCCCATCAAACCACCACTGTGGACTTGCTGCCCCAGCAGGCCGGCCGGTTCGAATTCACCTGCGGCATGCACATGCTGCGCGGCAGCCTGGTGGTGAAATAGGGCCCCGGGGCGAGCAGCGACACCGCGTAGCTTCAAGCGGCTCAGCAATCTGTCGGCTGTTATAAATGGGCGCGGATGAATTTATTCAGGTCCTTCTTATCCAGTCCAAACTCCTGCTTCAGGGCCCCGAAAAAATCCTCGTCGGCCGGCGGCCCCGGGGCACTAACCTAGGTGGCCGGCCGCTGGTTGGCCACCCAACCAACGGGGATAGATTGCTACCGCGCGGCGCCGGCCAAGTGGCGCAGCTCACCGGCCCCGGCGTAGTTTCGCCGGGCATTTTCACCTTACTTCCGCTTCATGTTGCCAGAATTTCTCGGTGAGTTTCGGCCGCAGCTTGAACACTACCGGCTCGATTACCTGAAGCTGGCGGCCCGGCCGCTCGGGGCCGGTGCGCCCACGGCCCTCACGCAAAGCAAGCTGCTGGGCCAGCCCTACTTGCCGGTGGGCACGCCCTACCCCCACGACGAGCGGGGCCAGCCCATGATTTTGCTGGCGCAAATCAACTTTGCCGAGGCCCCGGCGCTGCCCCCCTACCCCACGGCGGGCATTTTACAGCTGTTTGTGTCGCCCACCGAGTGGTACGACATGGACGACTATTGCGTGCTGTTCCACCCCGATACCAACGCCGGGGCCCAAACCGACTTTGGGTTTATAACCCCCGCCCTCTACGCCGATTCCCCGATCAGCGTAGAGCACGCGCTCAGCTTCGCCCTGGCCACTGAGTACGGCGGAGCCGAGGATTGCCGCTTTCGGCCGGATTTTGGGGGCAGGGACTATTACGAATACCTGAAAACCTTGTCCGAAGAACAGGAAGAGGCGCTGAACCGCTGCTGTGGCAACGCGGGGCACAAGGTGGGCGGTTACGCCTATTTTGCGCAGCGCGACCCCCGCGCTGCATCAGCCCCGGGGGCCAACGACGTGCAGCTGCTCCAGCTTGATTCGGACGAACAAATCAGGTTTGGCGACAGCGGCCTGGCGCACCTGTTCATCAGCCCAGACGCGCTGCGCGAGCGGCGGTTTGACCAAGCCTACTTTTACTGGGACTGCTGTTAGAATTACAAGTAATTATTAATGAGATATTTATTAGCCCTCCTTTGCTGTGGGGCCCTATTGCCCGCCCGGGCGCAGCAGCCGCAGTTCACAGTGCGCAACTTGCACCTGCCCAAGGAGCTGGCCTACTACGACAACCAGTTCTCGGGGCTCGCCGCCAGCGCCGATAAGCTGTACCTACTGTCGGAGAGCCGGCTTCAGGACAAGGCGGAGGCCAAGCTCTACTCCGTGCGCCTCGCCGACCTCGACCGCCAGCTTGCCGACACCGCCTACGTGCTGCCCTACCAGAAGCTGCCCATCGCGGGCCTGCCCGCACTGCGCGACCGCATGGCCGCCGCCGGGCAGCGCTACGAGGGCCTGGAGGCCATGCTGCTGGTGCAGAATGTGGTGTATCTGTCCGTCGAAACCGATACCCCGTCGCCCCTGTGCTACCTGCTCAAGGGCCAACTGCGCGCCGATGCCGTGGTGCTCGATACCACCTTTCTGCTGCCCCTGGCCAAGCCCCTGGCGGCCGATGGCAGCCACATTTACAACGCCGGCTTCGAGGCGCTGGCCGAGGCGAACAAGCAGGTGCTGGCCTTCTTTGAATACAATAGCTTCCCGGGCCAGAACAGCATTTACGAATTAACTGACAAGCACTTATCCAGCGCCAGCGCGCCTAGCAAGTTGCCCCTGGACCAGCTGCCCTTTCGCATCACCGACATGACGGCAGCCGGCAAAAATCGTTTCACGGCCCTCAATTACTTCTTCAAGGGCGAGGGCGGGGATGCCATCTACCGCACGCCGGCCAGCGACTTGCCCAACGCGCAGCTCATTCGGGGCCTGGGCGACTATAAGAACTACGCCCGCCTGCTCACCATCGAGCTCAAAGACAATAAGCTGACCTGGCAGCCGCTGTGGGAATTTCCCGAGCAGTACCGGGGCTACAACTGGGAAGGCATCGCCGCTTACAAAGGCGGCTACTTCGTCATCAACGACAAATACACGCCCAGCCGGCCCTACCAAACCACCCTGCTGTACTTGCAACCCACCAAGTAAGCCGCCGCCGCTATGTGGGGCCCCAACCCGGGCGGCCGGCCGCCGTACAACGGCCCAACCAACGGTGATGGATTTCCACCGCGAACCGCCGGCGCCTCGCGCGCCGCGCTGATGATTCCTACTGAACCGACCGGCCGCAGGGGCCGCGCCGGCTGAATCGTCTTGTTACTTCGCGCCGTGGCTCACCGTACCGCTTCCCTTCTTTCCCGCCTGCTGCCGGCCCGGCTGCGGGCTTCGTCCACCACGGCCACGGCCATCTTTTTGGGGCGCTGGGTGCTGCTGGCGGCGCTGGTGGGGGCCCTGGCGGGCACGGCGTCGGCCGGCTTTTTGGTGGCGCTGGAGTGGGCCACGCACTGGCGCGAAGCCCACCCCTGGGCCCTGGCGCTGCTGCCGGTGGGCGGCCTGCTGGTGGGCCTCACCTACCACCACTTCGGCAACCGCGTGGTGAAGGGCAACAACCTGATTCTGGACGAGATCCACGCGCCCGGCGAGACGATTCCGCTGCGGCTGGTGCCGCTGGTGCTGGGTGGCACACTCGCCACGCACCTGTTCGGCGGCTCGGCAGGGCGCGAGGGCACGGCCGTGCAAATGGGCGCCGCCCTGGCCGACCAGCTGGCGCGCTGGCTGCCGCGGCGCGAGCGCCGGCTGCTGCTCATCGCGGGCATGAGCGCGGGGTTTGCCTCGGTGTTCGGTACACCGCTGGCGGGGGCGGTGTTTGGGCTGGAAGTGTTTTTGCTGGGCCAAATCCGCTACGACGCCGTGCTGCCCAGCTTCCTGGCCGCCGTGGTGGCCGATGCCGTGACGCGCGCCTGGGGCGTGGGCCACACCCAGTACCCCGCGCTGGCGGCGCTGCCACTCACGGCCACCGGGCTGGGCTGCACGCTGCTGGCGGGGGCCCTGTTCGGGCTGGCGGCGCGGTTTTTCGCCACCCTCACGCACGGCATCGGCAAGGTTTTCGGCCGGATAACGTACCCGCCGCTGCGGCCCGTGGTGGGCGGCGCGCTGGTGGCCGCGGCCATGTGGGGCCTGGGCACCATGCGCTACGCCGGCCTCGGCGTGCCCGTCATCGTGGAGGCATTCCAGCACCAATTAGGGGCCCAGGACTTCGCCCTGAAGCTGCTGTTGACGGCCCTCACGCTGGGCGCGGGCTTCAAGGGCGGGGAGGTGACGCCGCTGTTTTTCATCGGGGCGGCGCTGGGCTCGGCGCTGGCCGGGGTGCTGCCGCTGCCGGTGGCGCTGCTGGCGGGCATGGGCTTCGTGGGCGTGTTTGCGGGCGCGGCCAACACGCCCTTGGCCTGCCTGCTGATGGGCCTGGAGCTGTTTGGGGCCCCGGCCGGCGTGTACCTGGGCCTGAGCTGCGTGGTGGCCTACCTGTTCTCAGGCCACCACGGCATTTACGCCTCCCAACTGATTGGGCAGGCCAAAAACCCACTGCTTGGCCGGCAACAGGGCCGGCGGCTCAACGAGCTTAAGTGAAGTGCCGCCCATAAAATAAGTTGGGGCCTTACCCTTGCGCCACCAGCTGCGGCTGCACCCGCAACCGGCGCTGGGCCACCACCAGCACCAGCATCAGCCCGCCGCAGGCCAGGCCGATGACGGGCGCGGTGGTGACTTCCAGCAGCCAGCCGTTGAGGTAGCTGCTGGCCACGCCGCACAGGTTCACGAGGGCCATGTAGGTGGTGAATTGGGAGCCCTCAATTTTAGGGCGGCAGAAGGCCATCAGGGCCGGCATGGCGGCCACGCTCAGCAGCGGGTCGGCCACGTTCATCAGCACGAGGCCCGTGAAGCCCACGGCCCGCAGGTGCCAGAATGGCGCCAGGGCCCCAAATACGAGCAGGAAAAAGGCGTAGCCGGCCAGCACCCAGTATTGCAGCTTGGCCGTGCCGAGGCGGTCCACGAGCACGCCGCCGCCCAGCAATAGTACAAACGCCGCCACGCTGCCCCAGCTGCCTTGCAGGATGGACACGTCGGCGTCGGCCCAGTGCAGGGTGTGGATGAGGTGGTAGTTGTAAGCGTTGCCGAACAGGTAGGCGGCCAGGTAAGCCAGGAAAATAATGCCGAACGCCTGCAGGCTGTAGCGCTCCACCACGGCCCGCCACAGCTCGGTAAAGAGCCAGCGCAGCGAAGGGTTTTGCTCGTCGTCGTTCAAGGCGGCGGCGTGGGCCCGGGCGGCCGCGCGCCCAGCTTGGCCGAAGGTGGGCAGCAGACGGTCGGCGCGGTCGAGCTTGATGAAAAAAGTTAACACCGTGAGCACCAGTAGCGTGCCCGACTGCACCAGTGCCGCCGGCCGGAAGCCGCCGTGGTGCAGCACGTAGGCCAGCACCGCCCCCCCCAAGGCCCAGCCCAGCAGGTAGCCGCCGCGCATGAAGGCGTTCACGCGGCCGCGCTCAGCGGGCGGCACCACCGAAATGGCAATGGCGTCCACACTAGCATCTTGGATGGAGGCGAACACGCTGTGCACGAAAAACACCCCACCCATCAGCCCCAGCTGGGCCACGGGGTTGCGCACGAGCAGCAGCGAAAGCGAGGCCAGGCAGGCCACCAGCTGCGTGAGCACCACCCACTGCTTGCGGTGGCCAATAATGGAATATTGAAACTTGTCGATCAGGGGCCCCCAGATGAACTGGAACGTCCAGGGCAGGCCCACGATGGCGGCGAACGTGCCCACCGATTTGGCCGTGAGTCCGCTGCCCACCAGGTAGTTATACACCGCCGTCAGGGCAAACCCCGAGGGGATGCCCTGCATTATGTATAGGTAGAAAAACGTGAAGTAGCGCAGCCCCACGCTCTCCCGAAGCACCATATTTTTTGCCATAGCCGTGCGCTAACAACGGCTTCAGGCGGCAATGGTTAAGGCCCAGCTTATCGGCGGGCCGCGCACGCGCTACGCGCCACAACCACTTAGCCAATAGTGCCTTTAACCAGGGGGTTAGGATGGGTCGGTACCGGGCAGCACCGGCTCGATGTCCATTTGCTGGAGCAAGCCGTCTTGCACGGTGTAGAGGTGCTTCACGGGGCCCTCAAATAGCAGTTTGCCCTGCTTGTCGTGCACTACCTGGTGCACGGCTACCTCAAACCGGCCGTCGGCACGCGCTTGGATGCCGGTGGGCGTCACCTTGGGGTCCAGCTCCTCCCACTGCCGCAGCCAGTAGGCGCGCACTTCGGCGGGGCCCGTGGCGTAGTCGCCCTCCCAGGCCTTGGCCCAGCGCACCTGCGGGTGGAAGGTGGCCAGCACGGCGGGAATGTCGCGGGCGTTGAAGCCGGCGTAAGCGGTGCGGATCAGGTCGTGGGGCGTTGCCATGCGAAAAGGAAAAAGGATGTGGTAATAAAGGCGCGGGGCCCCAATAGTTAAGGCCCCGCTCGGCGGCCGCGCCGGGCGCTACGGTGCCAGCTGCAACATTTCCAAGCGGTTGTCGAACGGGTCGCGGACGAAGAAGCGCTGCCGACCGTCGGGCAGCACGGAAGCCGGCTCGATGGCCACGCCCTGCGCTTCCAGCGCCCGCCGGGCCCCGGCCGCATCGGCCACCTCGAAGGCCGGGTGGCGCTTCGAGCGGGGCCCCAGCGGCGCGGGGTCTTCTTGGATGTGCAGCTCGATGCCGCCCACCAGGTACCAGACGGTGGCCTTGGGGTGGGGCCCCGGGGCCTCGGGCAGCCCCAGCACCCCGCCGTAAAAGGCGCGGGCCATTTCCAGGGCCCCCACCGGCACGCTCAGCAGCAAGTGGTGGAAGCGGGTGAATTGGATCATAAAGGATGGTTATTTTAGTAAGCCCCTTCAAAGGATAAGACGTTCCAGGCCACCGTATCACACCCAGCGCTGCTGTACTTATCAGTGGTGGTCTGGAAAAGACCAACAAGTGACGAAAGGCAGCAGCGCAATGTGGCCAATAGCTTCATCGTTTTACGTTTATCGAGTAATTAACAAACCCGGCATTTGCTACTTAAATCAACGCTGCCTGCCTTCAAAGATGGCCCCGGGGCCCCTACTCCGCCACGGCTTCGGCGGCTTTGCTGATGTCGCCGCTCACTTTTTGGAGGAAGGCCAGCTGCTCGCGCCAAGTGGGGTCGTCGGGGGCCAGGGCGGCGGGGGGCGGCGGGGCGGCTTCGGGCTCGGGGGCCCCGGGGGCCAGGCGGCGCAGGGCGGTGGCCAGGGCCCCCTGGGCCCCCACCAAGGCGCGCCGGGTGGCGGGCGTGAACTCGGGGCCCGGGTCGGCGGCGGCCAGGGCGGCGGCGCTGGCCGCCAGGGTGTAGTTGAGCACCACAAATTCATAAACGGCGGCGGGCTGGCGCTGGGTGCGCTTGGGCTCGGAGAGCATGCGCTGGAAGGCGGCGGCCAGGTTGGCGGTGGCCACGTAGGCGGTTTTGCGGGCCAGGCGGTAGGCGGTGGGCGCGGGGCCGGCGGGGGCGGCCAGGCGGGCGGCCACCTGGCGGAGGTAGTCCTGGTTGGCGCGCAGCACGGCGGCCATCAACTCGGGCAGCCCGGCGGCCTCCCAGCGCGGAAACAGGAAGTAGCCGCTGCCAAAGGCAATGGCACTGCCAATGAGCGTATCGATTACCCGTTCCTGGAGCACGTCGAGGTACGCAAATTTCAGCAGCCCGTACATGATGATGAGGTAGGCCGTGAGGAACACCACGAACACCCCGTAGCTCAGGCGCTGAAACGAGTAGGCCACGATGGCGAACACCACCAGCACGGCAAAGCGCACGTCGTTGCTGCTCACCACGGCCAGCACGGCCAGGCCCAGCAGGCCGCCGCCCAGCGTGCCCACGATGCGCTGCCCGTTGCGCTGCCGCGTGAGGCTGAAGCCCGGCTTGAGCAGCACCGTGGCCGTGAGCAAAATCCAGTAGCTGTGGTCGCCGTGCCAAAGCAGATCGGCCACCCCGAAGGCCACCACGCTGGCCGCCAGCACCCGCAGCGCGTGCCGGAACACGGCCGATTTCAGGGTGAAGCTCTGCCAGTAGGCCCCGGCCTTCCAGGCGTCGCGGGCAATGAACTGCACGTGCTGGGCAGCGCGGCCGGGCTCGGCGGGGGCTGCCCCGGGGCCCGCGGCGGCGTCGAAGTAGCGGCTCATGTCGGCCAGGCGGCGGCTGAAGTCGCGCAGGTTGACGAGCGTTTTCTTGAGCGGCCACACGCTGCCCCCCCCGTCCTGGGCCCCCAGCGCGTCGAGGTGGGTTTTGAGGGCTTCGAGGGCGGGCGCGAAGTCGGGCGGCGGGCCGCTCAGGGCGCGGTTGGCCTGGATGGCGGCCCCCAGGCGGTCGAGGGCGGCGGCCTGGGCGCGCAGCAGCCGGGCCACCTCGTCGAGGACCCCGCTGGCCCCAAAGTCGCGCCGCAGGGCCCCGTAGTCGAGGAAGGTGGCCGTCGCCCGCTCGTACAAGTCCACCACGTCGATGAAGGTGAGCACCAGCCGCCGGCCCGTGCTCGTGGATTCGTTCACCACCTGCCGGCTGCGGAAGAGCACGGCGCGCACGGCCTCCTGGGTGTCGCTCACGGCCACCTGGCGGGCCACCAGGCGCCGGTAGTCGTCGGCCAAGTCGGTGCGGGTGCGGTAAAAGTCGGCCTTGGCCACGAGGTAGCCGGCCAGCGCGTGGATGCTCTCGCCCAGCGCCTGCTGCGCCGCCCGGTAGGGCCCCACCCAGTTGAGCACCAGCGCCAGCAGCCCGTACCAAGCCCCGCCCGCGGCCAGGGCCAGCGCGTGGGGCAGCACCAGCGCCGGCCGCGCCGCCGGGTGGGCTAGCGTGAGCACCAGCGCCAGCAGCCCGCCCGTGCCCACGGCCCCGGCCCGGGCCCCCCACACAAGAAACATGCTCAGCCCAAAGCTCAGCGCGGCCACCTCCAGGCCCAGCAGCCAGCGCACCGGGGCCACGTAGCCCGTGAGAAGGGCCACGGCAAACACGAGGGCCAGGGCCGCCAGCTGGCCGTTGCGGCGGTGGCCGGCGGGGCCCGGCGTGTCGGGCACGCTCACGCACACCGCGCCGGTGGCCATCGTCAGGCCCAGGTCGAACTGCCCAAACTGGGCCCCCAGCGCCGCCGGCAGCAAAATGGCCACCGCCGTGCGCAGCCCACCCGAAAAATCGGCCCCGAAAAAAAAGTAGTGCAGGCGGGTAGGCAGGCGCATTCGGCGGCGAAGTAAGAAAAGCGGGGCAAGCGGGGCGCGGGCCCCAGCCGTTACGTCAAAAGCACTTGTTGCTTAAGCAGCAGCAAGTGCCCAAAGAACGGAACCCGGCGGCACGAAAAGCCGCCACGCCGCACGCCGCGAAGCCTCTCTACTGCGGCCGTAATTGATTGGTTGCGCAGGCAAGAGGCCCCACGGCGCACGGCCCGGCGTTCTGGCGAGCCAGGGCCCCCGGCGGCGAGCTGGCCCTTAGCACAGCGCGCCTTTAGTACAGCGCGTCTTCCACTGGCTCAATTTTGGGCGGCAGCTGGGTTTCGCCGAGCAGCTCGCGCAGGTCGATTTCGATGCTGCGGGAAATGGCCGTCATCGGCACGTCGTTAATAGTGTTGTCGAAGGGGTTTTCGCTGATGTGGCCCACCATCTCGATGGTGTTGAACACCCACGACACGAGCACCGAAAACGGCACCATCAGCCACACGTGGTACTGGCCCAGGGCCAGGCGGCTGTCAAACTCTTCCACCAGGCCCAGGGGCAGCAGCAGCGCAAACAGCCACACAAACACGGAGCTGAAGTAGGCGTACTGCCGCGGAAAGGGCGTGTTTTTGATGCGCTCGCAGCCGCCCTGGAAATTGAACAAATCCTGCACGGTTTGCATCATGGCCACCTGGCGGAACTCGGTGAGCAGGCCCGTGCGGTTGAGGTCGAGCAGCTCCTTGCTCTGGTGGCGCAGCAGGTGGGTGGGCGGGTTGGCGGCGTAGCGGGCAGCCGAGTCGCTGGGGTCGAGCAGAAAGGGCGCTACCTCCGTGTCCCAGAGCTCGTTGGTTTGGCGGCGCAGGTGCAGGCGCAGGGCGTTGCACCAGGCAATCTGGCGGTACACCAGGCGGCGGTGCAGCGCGTGCACCTCGGCGCCGTCGGGGTAGCCCTCCGGGAACTGCACAAAGTCAAACACCCGCAGCGCCCACACCCGCGAGGTGTTCACGATGCTGCCCCACAGCTGCCGCCCCTCCCAGAAACGGTCGTAGGAGCCGTTGTTTTTGAAACCGATGTAGAACGCCACCGCCGTACCCAGCAAGGCCACCGGCTGCCACGGAATGTCGAGCACGTGCACATTCAAGGGCCCGTATAAAAAGCAGATCAGTACGTTGTAGGCAAAGAAAAACAGTAGGCTTTTGCGCGATAAGCGCCAGATGAGCTGCGGGCGAAGATTGGGACGGATGTACATGAATGGGAATAAGAACAAAGGAGCAGCCCCGTCATACGCCGCCGCCGGGGCCCCCGGCCGAATGCTGGCCGCGGCTGGGGGCCCCGGCCGTAGCCAGCAGTGGCGGTTAAAGAAGCCCGCCGGCCCAAACAGTGCCGACGGAATAGCCAAAATTAACGTATTTTGAAGGGGATGCGCCGGCCGCGCCCCTTTTAAATTCATCTTTCCTTCATGAACAAACTTCTGCTCCCCGCCCTGGCCGGGGCCCTGTGCCTGGCCACCGGCCCCGCCGCCCACGCCCAAAAGCGCCCCCCCGCCCCCAAGCCCGACCGCACCCAGGTGTTCGACTCGGTGGCCCAGCCGGCCGTGCCACTGGGCGGCACGGCCGCCTACGCCCAGTTCTTGGCCGACCACCAGCGCTACCCGGCCCCGGCCATGCAGCAGGGCCAGCAGGGCACGGTGCCGGTCAGCTTCGTGGTGGAAAAAACCGGCGTGGTGAGCCACGTGGAGGTCGCCAAGCCCGTGGCCCCGCTGCTCGACGCCGAGGCCCTGCGCCTCATCAAGAGCGGCCCGCGCTGGACGCCGGCCAAAAACCGGGGCCAGGTGGTGCGCCAGCGCGTGACCGTGCCCGTAAGCTTCGTGCTCTCGCCGCCAGCCGCCACCGTGCAACTGCCCGCCAAGGGTGGGGCCCCCGCCCCGCCGCCCAATGCCGCCGACATCGCCGCCTCGGCCCACCCCGACCAGCCGGCTGTGGTGGCACCCGATAAGCCCGCCACCCCCGTGGGCGGCACCGATGCCTTTTTTGCCTGGATCGAGAAAAACCAGCAGTACCCCAAGCTGGCCCGCCAGCGCAAAATCCAGGGCAAGGTGCCGGTCGAATTCGTGGTGCAGGCCGACGGCAGCCTCACGGATGCCCGGGTGCTGAAAAAGATGGGCTCGGGCCTCGACGAAGAGGCCCTGCGCCTGATCCGGACGGCCCCAAAGTGGGAACCCGCCACCTACCAGGGCAAGCCCTTAAAGCAAAAGCTGGTGCTGCCCGTCTTGTTCCAACTGTAGGCCCCCCGGACCGACGCGCCTGTCCCCCCCGCGCCCTAGCCGGGCCCCCAGGGCCATACTTTTTGGCCCCGCCCGCTGTTGTGCTTACCCCTGCGCTTCCCTTTGCCCTGTTCCATGTACACCGTCCAGACCGACACCCTGCTGCCCGACGCCCTGCTAATTCCCGCCGATGCGGCGCCGGTGTGGCCCTACCAGGCCCGCTTCCGGCGCACGATCCAGGCCCTGGCCGACGAGCTGTTTGGGCTGCTCGACGACGACTTGAACCCCTTGGTGCAGCTGCTGGCCATGCCCACCGACACGGACTTGCCCGTGCGCTTCCTGGAAGCCGGGGCCGATGCCTTGCCCGCCGAACCCTTCGCCGGCGTGGTGGCCCGGGGCCAGGACATTCAGTACTCCAGCCCGTGGACCTACAATGACCGCGACGACCTCTCGCCCGCCATTTTGCGCCGGCGGCAAGAAGGCCGGGGCCTGCGCTGGGCCGTGCAGGACGTACTCAACGCGCTGGACGTCGATACGCACTACGTGCACTTCGCGGGCTGGCCGATTTTGGTCAACGACTGCTTTATTCTGACGATCCTGCGGGTCCAGCGCAAGGCTCTGCGGGCCCATCCCACCCTGCTGCCCGACCGTTATTACACCGACGGCAAGCCCCTGGCCACATCGCTGGCCATGGCCGTGATGTACCGCTTCAACGAAGAGGCAGTGAAGAACCTTAGCGAGCCTGAGCCCGGCGCGGGCGTGATGAGCCGCCCCCGCGAGGCCGAGGAGCTGCTGCGCGCCGCCGGCCGCTCCTTCCTCGACACGCCGGCCCAGGCCCTGGGCCTCGACCCCGCCGTGGCCCAACTGTTCGTCACCTGCAACACCATTTCGAGCCTGCGCTACGAAGGCGCCGAGGGCGTGGGCCGGCTGCTGCTGGCCCGCCGCCACCACCCCAACCTGGAGGAGGTGTTCGCCCTCACGTGCCCCACCCCGCTCACCGACTACCGGGCCGTGCGCAAGCTGCTGGAAATGACCACCCCCGACGTGCACCTGCTCGCCGACGGCGAAAACGTGTACGCCCTGGGCCGCCAAGTGGGCCACTACGACGCGGCCCGCGAAGACCTGTTCGCCGTCAACTTCATCACCCACTACGCCTGGGAGCTGCAGCACGGCACCCACTTGCTGCTGCGCGCCCACTACGGCCTGCCCGGCCTGCCGCGCGCCCGCCTCAGCCGCGCCAGCTTCCGGCGCGACCTTAAGCGCACCTTCGGCCTGAGCGACGCGCCCAAAGTGGACAAGCTGTGGGACGTGGTGCTGGAGGCCAGCCGCCAGAAGCACGGCACGCTGCTCGTCATCACCACCGAAGCCCTGGCCGAGGCCGACCGCCTCAAGCTCCAGTGCACCCTCATCGAGCCCGTGCCGCTCACCCCGCTCATCACGCGCCTCGTCACGGCCATCGACGGGGCCGTGCTGCTCGACCCCGAGGGCTACTGCTACTCCATTGGCGTAATTTTGGACGGCACCGCCAGCGGCCGCGGCGACGGCAGCCGCGGGGCCCGCTACAACTCGGCCCTGCGCTACGTCGAAAGCTCGCGCTACCCCTGCCTGGCCGTGGTCGTGAGCGAAGATGGCCTGGTGAACGTGCTCACAAAGGATTCGCTGCCGAAGCTGGCGTAATCCGGCGGGGCCCCCAGGGTCCCCGCCGGGCGGCTATTGCTTGCACACCTTCTGCACCGAAAGCTGGCCGTCGAGCACCACCTGCAGCAGGTATACCCCCGCTGGCAGGGCGGCCAAGTGGCCCAGCGCGCAGGTGCCGCTGGCCAAGTCAGCGGCCGTGAATGCCTGGTGGTGCAGCTGCCGGCCGTCGAGGGCCCGCAGGCTGGCCGTACCAGCGGCGGCCCCCAGCGGCCATTGCAGCCGCAGCGTTTCGCCGAAGGGCACGGGGGCCACTTGCACGGCGCGCGCTACACTGGTCGTCACCAACGCCGGGCTTGAGTACGTGCTGCTGCCGTCCCGGTCGAGCTGGCGCAGGCGGTAGTAGCCCGGGCCGGCCGTGCGGGGCCGGTACTGGTAGGTGTATTCGGTGGCAGTGGCCTTGTTGCCCGCGGCGGCCACCCGGCCCACCGGCGCAAAGGCCCGGCCGTCGGCGCTGGCTTCCACTTCAAAAGCGTCCGAATTCATTTCGCTGGCCGTGCGCCACTCCAGCTGCACCGCCCCGTTGGGCAGGGCGTGGCCCCCGAAGGCCGTGAGTTGCACCGGCAGGGGCCCTACGCCCTGCACCGTGGCGGCGTTGGCGTTGTACGCCACAAAGGCCACGTCGCTGCTACCGCTTAGCTGCACCTGAAACTTGGCCACGCGGCGGTAGTCGCTGGCAACCAAGCCAAACTCCTTGAAGTCGGCGGTCCACAGCCGCAGGTCACGGGGCGTTTTGGTGAAGCCCAGGGCCAGCGACAACAGGCTCTGCGTAGCGTCGTAGAAATCGGCCAGCCACTGGCCCACCACCGGGAAAGCGCTGCCGTAGGTGACGGTGACGGGCTTGCCTACCACGGCCCCGGTGGCATCCAGGAAGCTGTACACGTCCGACGAGCCCGCCGGGTCGGCAAACTGCGTCACGAGCACGTCCGGCACCCCGTCGTTGATGGCCGCGGCCTGCACGTTGCTGATGGTGAAGGTGAGGGTACCGGCGGGAATGTTGGCCACGCCCGTGCCCAAGTCTAGGCCGTTGGGCCCGTCGGTGAGGTAGCGCGCCAGGTCGCGCAAGGGGGGCGGAAAGCTGGGCCCGTTGTTCACGTGGTCGTAAAGCTGTCCCAGGCCCACCTTGGTGCTCAGGTTTGTGCCAATGGCCGCCACGGGCAGGGCCCGGTACAGGCCGGGCGTAAAAGCTAGCTTGGCTTGCCGCAGCCGGGCATCGCTCACGCCCGTCGAGTAGCGCACCCCATTGGCCACAAACGCAAGCAGGTAGTGCGAGCTATCCGGCTTCACGGGATTGGTGTATTCGGCGGGCTTGGCGCCGTTGGCACTCACCCACAGCCCGTTGTAAGTGGTGGCAATTTCTGTAACGTAGTTGACGCTCTGGGCCTTGGCGGCTGGCGCCAGTGCGCTTATCAGGCATAGAATGGTAAAGGTTTTTTTCATAGCAGTGCGTTGGTGGAAGGTTGAAATCAACCAGAATGTAGCCAGCAGCAAGTGATAACAGAGCGAGATAAATACTATTTTTTACAAAAATCAATACTTATTATTATCCATTATATGTTTGACTATTAAACTGTAATGATTAAAAAAAAATGACGGCTCAAAGATATTAGGACGTGATATTTATATTATTTTAATAAACATCACTTTTCTTTGAAAATTGATTTTCGCCCAGCACCCAGCCCTTGCCGGAGCTACGCGCATTGCCACAACGAAAAGAGCGAGGGCAACCCGGCGGCCGCCCTCGCTCCATGCAACCTGTGCGATTTTAAGCCCGCGCCACCGTCACCCCCGGGGCCCTATCGTTTGGCCCGAAACGACCACGTGACGCGGAACACCGCCACCACGTCGCCGGCCTCGTCGCGGCCGGTGCTGGTGCACACCGCGGTGCGGCCCTCGCCGGTGGCGCGGCTCTCGGCCACAGCTTGGGCAATGGCGGCGCCATCGGGGCAGGTGAAGGCAATCAGGCCCGTGGCCTTCTTGGTGAACGTGGCCTCCAGGCCCGTGACGAGCATTGACACGGGGCCCCCGGCCTGCACGTGCAGCATGGCTTGAAGGCCGCTGGCCAGTTCGGCCGCCATGGCCAGGCAGGCGAAGTAGATGCTGCGGAACGGGTTTTGGGTGAGGTACTTGTACCGGATGGTGACCGTGGCGGCTTCCGGCGTTAGCTCGCGCAGGCGCAGGCCGGCCAGGGCGGCCATCGGCAGCTTGCGCAGCAGGAACAGCCGCAGCTTGAGGGGGCTAAGCACTTGGCGGCGGAAAGCCGCGGCTTGCGGGGCCTCGGCGGCAGAAAAAGCAGGGTCGGGCATGGGGCGGGCGCGCGGCGGATGCGCGGCCCAAGCTACGGCTTTTTGGCCGGGGCTCTAGGCGGGGCAGGCGCGGGCGCCGAGTGCACCGTCAGTTCCTGGTAGCCGAAGGTGGGGTCGGTTTCGCGCCGAAACTCCAGCGCTGGCAGCTCGGCCAGCACAATTTCGGCGGTGGTGTACACCCGGCAGCCGTCGAGCAGGTGGCCGCCCAGGGTGCGGCCCGTGCTGTCGGCCACGGCCAGGTGCAGGTGCGAGCCGTGGGTGGAAAGCGTGCCCACGAGCGACACGATTTCGAAGTGGCCGCGGTACTCGGTGGGGCCCTCCTGGTTGGCTAGCCGCAGCGTGGCCACCGTGAGGCTGCCCACGCACGTGAGCAGGGCCCCCGCCCGCAGGTGTTGGGCCTGCACAAACGCCAGGATGCCCTGGCGCAGGTCGTCGCCGGGGCGTAGGCGCAGGGCGTAGGTTTTCAGCGGGGAAGACGGGGCAGCAGGCACAGCGGCGGCGGATATATGGCGCGGCGAAGGCTGCGCCAGCGCGGGGCCGGCCAGTAACCCCAGCAGCGGAAAGAGGAAGCGGAACACCCGGCAAAGTAACGGCATTCTGGGGCCTTGGGCGCTGGCCCGCTGGAGCCCCCAGCCGCTACTCGCCCGGGTAGCGCAGCCCGATTTCGGCCCGCACCGCGTCTAGTAACCCCATCAGCTCCAAGCTGAAAGCCAGCGGGAGCAGCGGGCTTTCCGATAGGCCCTGGGCCAGGCACTGCTGCACGTGCGCCGCTTCGTAGTGGTAGCCACCGCCGGCCCAGGGCGCGGGGTATTCCTGCGCTTTTTCCTCGCCGAAAAGCTGCACCCGCACGCCGGTGGGCGCGTGGAACCGCCCCGTGAGCTGCAACTGGCCCTTGGTGCCGTACAGCACGCAGCGGTTGTCGGTGGGGGCGGCGATGGTAGAAAACAGGGTGGCCGTGGCGCCGCTGGCATACGCCAAGGCCATCGCGCAGTTCGCGTCCACGCCGGTGCCGGTGGGCGTCGAAACGGCCCGCACGGCCGCTGGGGCCCCTAGGAACAACTGGCTGATGAAGAGCGGGTACACGCCAATGTCGAGCAGAGAACCGCCGGCCAGCGCGGGATCGAACAGCCGCCCGGTGGGATTAAAGGGGGTTGCGAAGCCAAAGTCGGCCACCAGGTGCTTCACCTCGCCGATGACGCCGGATTGGACTAACTCCAGGGCCTGGGCGATGGCCGGGAAGAAGCGCGTCCAGAACGCTTCCATCAGGAAAACGCCCCGCTCCTGCGCCACGCGCACCATTTCTTGCGCTTGGCTAGCGTTCTGGGCAAAGGCCTTTTCGCAGAGCACGGGCAGGCCGCCGCGCAGGCACAGCAGGGCGTGGGCGTGGTGCTCGGAGTGCGGCGTGGCGATGTACACGGCGTCGATGCCGGGCACGGCCAGCAGCTCGTCGTAGCTGCCCACCGCGTGGGGGGCCCCAAACTCGGCGGCGAAGGCTTGGGCTTTGGCCAGGCTGCGCGAGGCCACGGCGTGCAGCTTGGCGCCGGGCACGTGCGCCAGGTCGGCGGCAAATTTGCGGGCGATGTGGCCGGGGCCCAAAATGGCCCAGTTGAAGGTGCGCATGAGTGAAAAGCCGGGTGGGTGAGCGGCCGAAGGTAGGGCGGGGCCCGGGTTTCGGCGGCCGCGGCCCGGGGCCCCCAAGTTTTCTCGCCCCGGGATTTAGCGGGCTTTCGGGTCGGCCGGGGCCCCCAGCAAGTCGGGGTAATCCGTGATGATGCCGTCCACGCCGTGCTGCACCAGCTGGGTAATTTCGGCCGCGGTGTTCACCGTCCACGGCACAACCTTGAGGCCGTGCTGGTGGCACTCGCGCACCAAGTCGCTGGTGACCAGCTGGTGGGCGGGGCTGTAGATGGTGGGCAAAAAGCTCAGGCGCTGCAAGTTGCCGGCCACCCCGAGCTGGTTTGCTACCAGCAGGGCCGTTTGCTGGGCCGGGTGCGTGCGGTGCAGCACTTCCAGCGAGCGGGGGTCGAACGACTGGATCGTCACCCGGTCCTGCACGCCCTTGGCCGCCACCACGGCCATCAGCAGCCGCACGAACTCCTCCGGCGCGGGGTGCAACTGGCCGTCGCCGGCGGGCGCGAGCTTGGTTTCGATGTTGTAGCGCGGCGCGGGCCGGTGCTTGCGCCGCGCGTAGGCTTCGGCCGAGTCAATTACTTCGGCCAGCAGCGGCTTGTAGGTCCGCAGCTTTTGCTGCCGCGCAAACTGGGGGTTGCCGGCCCCGCCCGCGTCGTAGCGCCGGATGTCGGCGTAGGGCATGGCGTAGAGCCGGTGGTTTTGCTCCTCGCTCTTGGCCAGGGGCTGGCCCTCGGGCGTGCGCATGAAATCGGCGTTCAGGAACGGGTCATGCGACAGCAGCACCTGCTTGTCTTGGCTGATGGCGATGTCCATTTCCAGGGTGGTCACGCCCAGGTCCAGGGCCCGGCGCATGGCCGGCACGGTGTTTTCCGGCATCAGGCCGCGGCCACCGCGGTGGCCCTGCACATCGAAACCGGCCGGCACTGGCACAGGGCCCTGGGCAGCGGCCCCAGCGGCGCCCAGTAGCCCCAAGGAAAGAAAAGGAATTAGTAGGCGCATGTTGCAATTAATTAATTTCTCAGTCATCATTTTTAGCTACTATAATAATGTTCCGTGTGGTGCACAAAAAATTACCACTGTTAAATTAAGAAATCCACAATTACTTTTATTTAAATATTTTTTTATACTATCGGCTAATTATGCTCGATTTAAAATTAAGCCTCATGTGCTCTTTCTGTGTAATTTATTTTATCGTTTTGTAAATATTATTTTTCTGCTTCGGCGAATAATTTAATCATACCCAATAATTAGCGCACCAGTTGCAAACCGGAAGAATTATGGCGCAAATTAGCCGGAATTGCGGCCATTGCAATGAATTTTCTGTGAATATATTTCATAATACAAAGACACTTTTGCCGTAATAGCACGCCTCTACTTTTGCAGCCAAATTTATAATACCCCTGCAAATGGCACAACACCTACCGAAAACAATTACCGTTTTCTTACTTTTAATTCTCGGCTTTGGACGAATTACTGCGGTGGCGCAAACTTCCCAAGCGGGCATTAGCGGCGTGGTAACGGACGATAAAAAAGAAGTTATTCCGGGCGCAACGGTACAGGCGCGCAACGAAGCAACCGGTTTCACCACGTACACGGCCAGCAACCCAAAGGGCGAGTATACTTTTAAGCAATTGCCGCTGGGGGGGCCCTACACCGTTACGGTTACGTTCGTGGGCTACGGCACCCAGAAACGGGGCGGCTACACGCTCAACCTGAGCGACATTTTGCGCCTGGACGTGCAGATGCAAACGGCCACCAACGAGCTCGACGCCGTGGTGGTGAACGCCTCCAGCATGCAGAACAACATCCCCAACCTGGGGGCCTCCACGGCCGTTACCGCCCGCAACATCCTCAAGCTGCCCGTCAACGGCCGCAATTTCACGTCCCTCATCGACCTTTCGCCCCTGAGCCGCGGGGGCAGCGTATCGGGGCAGCTGGCCACCTCCACCAACTACACCATCGACGGGATGACGGCCAAGAACGCCACGTTCGGCGGCACGGCGGGCACCGGGGCCCCCTACTCCATCTCCATCGAGGCGGTGCGCGAGTTCAAGGTGGTGACCAACCAGTACGACGTGACGTACGGCCGCAGCGGCGGGGGCACCATCAACACGGCCACCAAAGCGGGCACGAACACGCTGAGCGGCAGCGCCTTCACCTTCGTGCGGGCCAACCAGCTGTCGTCGCCCTACGACATCCGCGGCAACAAGCGCAACGTGCCGTTCTCTACTTACCAGTACGGCTTTTCGCTGGGGGGCCCCATCATCAAGGACAAGGCCCAGTTCTTCATCGCCTACGACCACCAGCGCGACGCCCGGCCGCTGCAGATTGCCGACATCCAGGGCCCCGCCGACGAGCAGCGCCTGAACGTGACGCAGGGCACGCTCGACAACTACCTGCGCATTGCCCGCGGCAAGTACGGGGTGGCCAATTCGCAGCAGTTCGGCTCGTTTGATAAGCGGGAAAACACCGACGCCATCTTCGCCCGGGTCGATTTCCAGCTCAACAACAAGAATTTGCTGACCGTCAGCAACAACTACGTTTACGACCTCAACAACCAGAACATCAACGACAACACGGCCATCAACCTGTACGAAGTGTACGGCAGCAGCCGCAACAAAAGCAACAGCACGCTGGCCACGCTGCGCTCGACGCTGAGCCCGCGCCTGACCAACGAGCTGAAGGTGCAGCAACTGTCGGCGTCGGTGGAGAGCATTTCGGGCGACCAGCTGCCGTCGGGGTTCGCCACCCTGCCGCGCGCCATCGTCGACCGCATCCAGTCGACGGTGAACGACAAGAGCGTGTTCACCTCCATTCAACTGGGCGGGCAGCGCTACGCGCCGGAGTACTTCTTCAGCAACGTGTCGCAGATTACCGACAACGTGTACTACAACACCGACAAAATCAATTTCACATTCGGCACCGATTTAATGTACACGCACTTGCGGTCGCGGTACGGCAGCGAGCTGAACGGCCGGTTCTACTACACGGGCCTGACCAATTTTGAAAACCTGGCCCCGTACCGCTACGCCCGGGAAATTCCGCTGGTGGACGACCCCAGCGTGAAGCAGAACTTTATCAACACCGGCCTGTACGCCCAAATGCAAACCACCCTGGCCCCGGGGCTGGACGTAATGGCCGGCATCCGGGCCGACTACACCACGTACCTGAACAAGCCCAACTTCAACCAGGTGGTGTTCGACGACTTGGGGCTGCGCACGGACCACTCGCTCACCACGTTTCAGCTCCAACCTAGGGCCCAGCTCACCTGGAACGTGGGCGAGCGGCAGAAAGACATTGTGCGCCTGGGCGGCGGCATTTTCGGGTCGGACATCCTCAACTACACCATGATCAACAACATGGTGTTCGACGGCACCAAGCTGGCTTCGGTTGACATCACGAACACGCCGGCGAACCCCAACTTGGTGCCGGTGCCCAACTTCCCCGGCTACCGCGCCAACCCGGCCACCACGCCCGGCACGGAGCTGTTCAACGACCCCAGGGTGCAGCGCCTGTCCACCATCAACCTGAACCGCGAAGACGTCCGAATCCCGGTCGTTTACAAAGCCAATTTTTCTTACAACCGCTTCGTGACCGAGCGGCTGCGCCTGGGGGTGAGCGCCTACATGAGCCTGGGCCGCAATAACTACATGTACACCGATGCTAACCTGGTGGACCAGCCCTACTTCCGCCTGAGCAACGAGGACAACCGGGGCGTGTACGTGCCGGCCAACACCATCGCCACCAGCAACGGCGCCACCGACTGGACGCAGGGCCGCAAAACCACGCGGGTGGGCCGCGTGCTGGCCCTGAACAGCGAAGGCCGGGTGAACCAGTACGCCTTCGTGTTCGACGGCACGTACCGTTACTTAAAAGACGGCGAAATCTCGTTCAGCTACACCTACAACGACACCAAAGACAACACCTCCTACAACGGCAACGTGGCCAACACCGCCACGCTGGCCCTGCCCGTGCGCGACAACCCGCGCGACCTGAGCAAGCTCTCCCCCTCGGACAACCAGTTCCGTACTAAGGTGGTGGTGTACGGCACGCTGCCCACGTTCTACGGCATCAGCGTGGGTGTGCGGTACTCCGGCATCGGGGGCACCCCGTACTCGCTGCTGGTGGCCGGCAACGTGAACGGCGACTTTGTGGCGTCCAACGACCTGGCCTATGTGTTCGACCCCAAGGATTCGAAAGCACCGGAGTCGCTGCGCAACGGCATCCAGGCGATACTGGACAACCCCAACGCCAGCGAGAACCTCAAAGACTACGTGCGCCGCAGCATCGGCAAAGTGGCCGAACGCAACGGCGGCGTCAACAGCTTTTACGGCCAGCTTGACCTGCGCATCGCCAAACGCTTCAAAACGTTCAGCCAAAGCCAGTACCTCGAGTTGTCAGGCGATTTGTTCAACGCAACCAACCTGCTGAACAAGAGCAACGGCGTGGTTAAAACGCTGGGCAACCAAAGCATTTATTCCTTGGCCAGCTTCAACGCCGCCACCAGCAACTACAATTACAACATCAACCCCAACACGGGCGTGGTGACGCCCAACAACAACCCCTACCAGTTCCAGTTGGGTTTGCGCTACGGTTTCTAACCCCGCTGCCCGCTGCGGCTAATGGCTGGCCAAGACGAAAGCCACCCGTAGCAGCGAGCAGCTAGGCCCCAGCGGCCCCGGGTAAAACAGAATGGTCCGACGAATAACCCAAGGGGTTTCGTCGGACCATTCTCGTGTTTGCAAGAACTGCTTTGCTGCAAGGTGCGGGCGCAACCAGCGTCGCCATCAGGGCCCCTGGGCCCCAGCCGCCGCCCGGGGGCCCTAACGGCTGAAGCGCACCGTGCCGTTGCGCATGCGGATGCTAACGTTGCCGGCGCCACGCCGCGGCACGGTGCGGCCGAACACGCCCAGCACGTCGCTCGACTGCGCGCCGTGGGCCTCGGAGAGCACCCGCACCAGGGCGGGGTCAACGAGGAGCTGGCCCTGCTCGGTGCGCACGTCGAAGCGGAAGGCCGGGGTTTCGGCGAAGCCCAGGCGAATGGTGCTGAAGCCGCCGTCGAGGGTGATTTGGCGGAAGTTGGGGCCCGTGTCGCGCACCTCAAAATCGGGGCAGTAGCGCAGGGCCATGTCCAGCTCCTCGCCAATTTTCTCTACGCTGAAGTGCGAAAAGCCCGACGAGCCCCGCAGCGAGCCCACCGTGCCCAGGGCCAGGTCGCCGTACTTGCTGTGCACCACCAGGGTTTCCACGGTGCCCACTTCCACGTCGGCGTAGTTGGTGCGCAGGTCCACGGTTTGGCCGGCGTCGAGGCGCAGGCGGGCGTAGCTGGCGTCGATGCTGGCGCGGCCCGCAAACGGAATGGCGCAGTTGCCGTTGGCGATGCGCACCGCGTTGCGGGGCCCCAGCAGGCGGGCCGTGCGCAGGTCGCCGTAGTTCACGGCCAGGTCGGTGGGCCCAGTGAGGTCACCGGCCACGGCCACGGCCCCGAAGCCGTTGGCCACGCGCAGGGCCGTGGCCGCGGGCAGCCACACGGTGTAGTTGATTTCGTAGCGCCGGCCGCTGCACCCGCTGCGGCCGCGCAGCGCGGGCCCAAACTGGGAGGCCACCAGCACGCCGCCCGTGCGGGCGTCGTAGTCGAGCCACTGCACGCCCAGGGCGTCCAGCACTTGCCGGGCCCCAGCCTCCGTTTCGGAACGGGCCACCAGCTCGGCCTCCACCTTGATTTCGGCCTTGCCCCAGGTATTGATTTGCACCCGGCCGTAGCGGGCCTCTAGGGCGAAGGGCCGGCCGGCGGCGGGCACCCGGTAGCGGCGGCTTAGGCGGCGGCGCTGCTCCACGGGCGGCGTGGCCGCATCAAGCTCGGCATCACCACCCGTTTGGCCGGCGGTGGCGGCCGGGGCGCTGGGGCCCTGCTGGCCGGCGGCGGATAGGGCCCCGGGGGCGCGGCGGGCCTGCACGGGCGCGCCGTGCCCGAGCAGCCCGGCGGCCAGCACCAACGCCCCCAGGCGCCGCATTTTCCAACGGAAGGCCCCGCGCTGCACTACCGCGGGCGGTAAGAGCGGCTGTCGGCTAGCACCAGGCCGGCGGCAGTGGTGGGACGGGCTTCGGTCATGGCGCGGGTTTGCAGTTGGCGGTCGAGCAGGTCGAGACGGATTTGCAGGTTGCGGTTCATGGCCGTCAGCACCACGTCGGGCTGCGGGTGGTGGGGCAGCTCCAGCTTGAGCGTGTGGTAGCTCGAGTCGAGGGCCGCCAAATCGTGCCGCCACTCGGCGGTGGGGCTGCCGGCGGCCGAATCAGCCAGCTGACGCAGCTCCGCTTTGCGCTCGTTGAGTTGGGCCACGTAGTAGCTTTCCATCCCCTGCACAGCCGTGAGCAAGCGCCTGTCGGTGAGGTCGTTGCGGTCGGCCGCGGCCAGGGCCTGCGGGTCGCCCATGTACAGGGGCCCCAGGGGCGGGGCGCTGGTTTCAGCGGCAATGCCTGGCTCGGGGCCCGGCAAGCGGTGGCCCGATTTCCAGGCCTCGCTGGCCCCGGCGGCCACTACCAGCAGGGCCAGCGCGGCGGCCACGCCGTAGCGGTGCAGCCACGAAGCCGGCGCGGCGGCCAGCGGCGCGGGGGCCCCGGGCAGCGGCGCGGCGGCGGCCGGCACCGCAGCAACCGGCCCGGCGGCGGGGCCCGCGAGTTCGTTCTCGATGGCGGCCCACAGGTCGGGGCGCGGCTCGTGCACGTCGAAATCGGCGCGGTGCCGCTCGACGAAAGTGGCTAATGAATCGGGCTTATCGGATTGCATGATAATGGTAAGAACGGGCGGCCAGCCGGGGGTGGGGCAACGGCTGGGGCGGCAAGCTATAAATAGGAATGATTGGCGGAGAAGCGACCTGGGGGCCCTAAAAAGATGTCAGTGGAGGCCCTGCTGGGCGGCCAGCTCGCGCAGCTTGGCGCGGGCCCGGCTGTACTGCGACTTGGAAGTGGATTCGGAAATGCCGAGGATACCTGCCACCTCCAGGTGGTCGTAGCCCTCTAACAAATAAAGCGTTAGCACCACGCGGTAGCCATCGGGCAGCTCCTGGATGCAGCGGCGCAGCACGTCGGCGCGGTAATGAGTGTCGGCTTCGTCTTCGGCCGAGTAGTGGGTTTCGAGGGGGGCGTCGTGGTGCTGCTCGCCCAGCGGCACCAGGGCCAGGCGGCGCTGGCGCAGGCAGTTGATGCTCTTGTTCACCACAATGCGCTTCAGCCAGGCCCCAAACGAGGAGTCGCCCTTGTAGCTGCTCAGCTCACGGAAAGCGCTCAGAAACGACTCTTGCAGCACATCTTCCGCCTCGGCGTAATCACCGGTGATGCGCAGGGCGGCGTTGAACATGGCCTTGGCGTAGCGCCGGTACAGCTCGGCCTGGGCTTGGCGGTCGTGCAGGCGGCAGCGTTCCACCAGCGGGGCGTTGATGTCGACGTAGGCAGAGTAGGCAAGGGCTTCCATGCAGGGCAATGAAGGGGCGGAACGCGTTAGCAACCCAAAGACCGGGCAATGGGTTCGGGGTTGCATTGCGGGTGAGCGGCCCGGCCGGCTGGCCGGGGCCCCTAAAATACATCGGCCCGCAACATCCCGAACAATTTTCTTGCGTGGTTGCGAAAGCTTGCATTACCTTTGTCGCAGCAACCCGTTTTAAGGTTGTTTTTATACAGAGGCGCGGAGAGACAGGCTCGATGAACCGCCGGCAACCCCCACTACGGTGGAACGGTGCCAAGTCCTGACATATAAAACCGTCGCCGTGCGCTACTTCCCCCATCTCCGCTTGCAACCCACTCCCGCCGCCGCTGCCCTGCGCCGTTCGTGCTGCTGTTGCATGCCGTGCCCCACCGGCCGTATGCGGGGGGGTTGTGCTGGTTGTTGAAGCCCGTTTAATTTCCTGCGGCTGCCCCGGTAGCCTCCCCTCGCCCGCCCCCACCGCGGCACTTGAGCCGTTGCCCGTTCTGTAACGGCGGCTGGTGCAGCCGGGCCCCGGGCCCCTGGTTTTTTCCTCGAAAAAACCGCCTCCTCCCCCTTTATTATTATGGACTTACCCCTTGAACGCCAGGTCGATGACCTGCGCCGTGACTTGCCCGAACACGCTGCGCTGGAAACGCTGGCCTTGCTGGCCGCGCGCTTTCCCGGCCGCGCGGCGTTTTCCACCTCGTTTGGCCTCGAAGACCAGATCATCAGCCACCTGATTTTCGAGCACCAGCTGCCCATCCGGGTGTTCACGCTCGACACGGGCCGCAACTTTCAGGAAACGTACTCGACCTGGAACAAGACGCTGCTGCG
The DNA here is from genome assembly GCF_006439025.1 of Hymenobacter nivis. GTDB lineage: Bacteria > Bacteroidota > Bacteroidia > Cytophagales > Hymenobacteraceae > Hymenobacter > Hymenobacter nivis_A. The sequence continues at coordinate 182,695 of NZ_RCYZ01000002.1, read as the reverse complement.
CTACGGCCAGCCCATCGAAGTATTTGCCCCCCAGGCCCCTAGCCTCGAAGCCCTCGTTGCGCAAAAGGGCCCCAACAGCTTCTACGAGAGCCTGGAGAATCGCAAGGAGTGCTGCCACATCCGCAAGGTGGAGCCCCTGGCGCGGGCCCTGGCCGGCACCCAGCTTTGGTTCACCGGCATCCGCGCCGAGCAGTCGGCCAACCGCCAGCACATGCACCGCGCCGAGTGGGACGCCGGCCACCAGCTCATCAAAGTGCACCCGCTCTTCGACTGGACGTGGGACGAATGCGTGGCGTTTGCGCAAGAAAATGGCGTACCGACCAACCCGTTGCACCAGCAGGGTTTCGTGAGCATCGGCTGCGCGCCGTGCACCCGGGCCATCAAGCCGGGCGAGGACTTCCGCGCCGGCCGCTGGTGGTGGGAAAACGCCGACGCTAAAGAGTGCGGCCTCCACGACACCACCGCCCACCAGGGGCTCGACCCGGTGGTGGAGCGAATGCCCGGTTAGGGCCCCCACTGCGTCACGTCCAGCTATTTATCATCGAATGCCCCGCGCCGGGGCCCCAATTTTAACGGCCATGCCCACCCCTATCTACCTCGATTATCTTGACCGGCTCGAAGCCGAAGCTATCCACATTTTGCGCGAAGTAGCGGGCCAGTTTGAGCGGCCCGCGCTGCTGTTTTCGGGCGGCAAGGACTCGATTGCCCTCACGCGGCTGGCCGAAAAGGCGTTCCGCCCCGGCAAGTTCCCGTTTCCGCTCGTGCACATCGACACGGGCCACAACTTCCAGGAAATCATCGATTTCCGCGATTCGCTGGCCGCCTCGCTGGGCGAAAAGCTGATCGTGCGCAAGGTGGAGGACACCATCCGCACCCGCGGGTTGCACGAGCCGGGCGGCAAGTACCCAAGCCGCAACCCGCTGCAAACCTACACGTTGCTCGACGTGATTGAGGAGTTTGAGTTTGACGCGTGCATCGGCGGGGCCCGGCGCGACGAGGAGAAGGCCCGCGCCAAGGAGCGGATTTTTTCGGTGCGCGACGACTTCGGCCAGTGGGACCCCAAGCGCCAGCGCCCCGAGCTGTGGAACATCTACAACGGCCGCATCCAGAAGGGCGAAAACGTGCGCGTGTTTCCCATCTCAAACTGGACCGAGCTGGACGTGTGGAACTACATCCAGCGCGAAAACATCAAGCTGCCAGATATTTACTTCGCCCACGAGCGCCAGTGCGTGGTGCTGCCCAGCGGCCAGCTCCTGGGCCTGAGCGAGCACCTCAACCTCGACGACACCGACGAAATTGTGAGCCGCCGCGTGCGCTTCCGCACCGTGGGCGACTCGACCTGCACCGCCGCCGTGGAGAGCGGCGCCGCCTCGATCGACGACATCATCCAGGATTTGCTGCTGGCCAAGGTGAGCGAGCGCGGCGCCACGCGCCTCGACGACAACCTGTCGGAAACCGGCATGGAGGACCGCAAGCGCAACGGGTATTTCTAAGGCAAGCAATTAACAACCAGCAATCATGGATTTACTACGATTTATCACCTGCGGCAGCGTTGACGACGGCAAGAGCACGCTCATCGGCCGGCTGCTGTACGACAGCGATTCGGTGTCGCTCGACGTGCTGGCAACGCTCGAAAAGAAGCGCACGGCCACCAACAGCACTGACGTGGACCTGGCCTTGCTAACCGATGGCCTTAAGGCCGAGCGCGAGCAGGGCATTACCATCGACGTGGCCCACAAGTACTTCACCACGCCGCGCCGCAAGTTCATCATCACCGACGCGCCGGGCCACGTGCAGTACACCCGCAACATGGTGACCGGCGCCAGCAACGCCGACCTGGCCATTGTGCTCGTGGACGCTCGCCAGGGCGTGATCGAGCAGACGCGCCGGCACACGCTGCTGGCGTCGCTGCTGGGCATCAAGCACTTCGTGCTGGCCGTGAACAAACTGGACCTGGTGGGCTACGACGAAGCCGTTTTCGAGCGGATTGTGGCCGACTACCAGGCCGTGGCTCAGCAGCTGAAACTGGCCGACGTGGTGGCCATTCCGCTGAGCGCCCTGCACGGCGACAACGTGGTGCGCCGCTCGAAGCAGATTGCCTGGTACCAGGGCCCCAGCCTGCTCGAACACCTTGAGAGCGTGCCGGCTACCATCGACGCCAACCCGAACGAGCCGCGCTTTCAGGTGCAGTACGTCATCCGGCCCCAGACCGAGGAGCTGCCCGACTACCGCGGCTACGCCGGCCGCATCCAGAGCGGCACGTACCGGGCCGGCGACAAGGTGCGCATCTGGCCGTCGGGCCTCGAAACGGTGATTGACGCCATCGAGGTGAACCAGCAGCCGGTGGCTGCCGCCGTGGCCCCGCAGGGCGTGATTTTGCGCCTGCGCGACGACATCGACATCAGCCGCGGCGACACTGTTGTGCCCCTGGCGGCCCACCCGGCCGTGGTGCGCGAGTTTGAGGCCACCTTGTGCTGGATGGACGAGCGGCCCCTGCGCGCCGGCCGCAAGCTGCTGGTGCAGCACCACGCCGCCGTGGTGAAGGCCTCGGTGACGGCCATTCTCCAGAAAATCAACATCGAAACCTTCGAGAGCCAGGGCACCGACGAGGCCAAGCTCAACGACATCGTGCGGGTGCGCATCAAAACCGCCCTGCCCCTAGTGGCCGACGAGTACCGCCAAAACCGCGTGACTGGGGCCTTCATCCTAGTAGACGACCAGACCGGCGCCACCCTCGCCGCCGGCCTCATCGCCGCCACCGACCCCGAGTACTTCACCCAGGAAGTGCCGGCTGAAACGGCGTTTTCCATCTAATTCCACCCGGTTTTTGCCCCCAACCTATGGCTAACTCCCCGCTTTTCGTGCCCCGCCTGACGGTTGTCGGGGCGGGCCCCGGCGACCCGGAACTGCTCACCCTGAAAGGCGCGCGGGTGCTGGCCGCGGCCGACGTGGTGCTGTACGACGCGCTGGCCAACGACGACCTGCTCACCCACGCCCGGCCCGGCGTGCCCCGGCTGTTTGTGGGCAAGCGCCGCGGGGCCATGGCCTACACCCAGCTCGGCATCAACGAGCTGATTGTGCAGCAGGCATTTAAGCACGGCCACGTGGTGCGGCTGAAGGGCGGCGACCCGTTCGTGTTCGGCCGGGGGCGCGAGGAAATGCTCTACGCCGAAGCCCACGGCCTGGCCACCGAGTACGTGCCGGGCATCAGCAGCGCGGTGGCGGCGGCGGGCAGCATGGGCATCCCGGCCACCCACCGCGGCCTGAGCGAAGGCTTCCGGGTGCTCACGGCCACCACCGCCGACGAGCAACTGTCGGGGGCCCTGCTGGAAGCCGCCCAGAGCCCGCGCACCACCACCGTCATCCTGATGGGCATGGGCCGGCTGGCGGAAATCATGGCGCTGTTTGGCCGCTACGGCGGGGCCGACGTGCCCGCCGCCGTGGTGCAAAACGGCACCCTGCCCACCGCCCGCGCCGTGACCGGCACCGTGGCCACCATTGCCGAGCGCGCCCGCCGCGCCGGCCTGGGGGCCCCGGCCGTGATTGTGCTGGGCGAGGTGGTGCGGCTGGCCAAGCTGCCGGCCCAGGAGGCCGACGCCAGCGCCGTACTGCCCAGCTTTTTGCACGAGCTGCTGCCCTACGCCAAGGTAGCCTAAGGGCCCCGGCCGCTTCCTTTCCATTCGTATAATTCGCTGATTTCCTTCGCCTGATGCCCGCGTTACCCATCCTCCCGCCTACCCTCGACGAAGCTGCGCTGCAGCAACTGACGGCGGGCCTTACTTCGCAGCAGCTGGTGTGGCTGAGCGGCTACCTCTACGGCCAGGCCGCGGGCGCCGGGGCCCCCAGTGCCGCCGCGCCGGTGGCGGCGGCCGCAGCGGTGCCGGCCGCCGCTGAGGCCCCCGCCGCGGCTGAGAAGCTGACGATTCTCTACGGCTCGCACACCGGCAACGGCAAAAAAATTGCCCAGCAGGCGGCCGCCGCGGCCCAACGCCGGGGCCTGGTGGCGGAGGTGCGCGACATGAACGACTACCCGCCCCGGCAGCTGGCGCAGGAACAAAACCTGCTCGTCGTCGTGAGCACGCACGGCGAGGGCGAGCCGCCCATCAGCGCCGAGGAATTGCACCAGTTCATCGGCGGCGCCCGGGCCCCCAAGCTGCCGAAGCTGAAGTACAGCGTGTTTGCCCTGGGCGACACGAGCTACCTGCACTTCTGCCAAACGGGCAAGGACTTTGACGAGCGCCTAGCCGCGCTGGGCGCCACCCGCCTGCTGGCCCGCGCCGACGCCGACGTGGACTACCACGCCGCCGCTGACCAGTGGGTGGAAGCCGTGCTGGACCTCATCGCCGGGGCCCCAGCGGCGGCCGCACCAGCCGCGGCGGAGGTTGCTCCGGCAGCGGCCGTGGGGGCCCCGCGCGAAGCGGCCGTAGTGGCCGAAATTGCGCCCGCCCACTACACCAACGCCAACCCCTGGCCCGCCAAAGTACTGGAGAGCATTCAGTTGAACGGCCGCGGCTCGGATAAGGAGACGTACCACATCGAGCTGGACTTGGCCGGCGCCAACCTGGCCTACGCCCCCGGCGACGCGCTGGCCGTGCGCCCGCTCAACCACCACCCGCTGGTGGAGGAAGTGCTGCAAGCGGCCCGCCTCAGCGACTCGGCCCCGGTGCTGCTGGGCGGCGAGAGCCTGCCGCTGGCCGCCGCCCTGGCCAGCCGCCGCGAGCTGACCGTGCTCACGCGCGACGTGCTAGAGCGCTACGCCGCCCTGGCCCCACACGCCGAGCTGCACGGCCTGCTGGCCGATACGGCCCGCCTCCAGCCCTACCTCTACGGCCGCGACGTGGCCGACTTGCTCCTCGATTTCCCCACCGACCAGCTCACGCCCCAGGCCCTGGCCGACACGCTGCGGCCGCTGCCCACCCGCGCCTACTCCATCGCCAGCAGCCTGCTGGCCCACCCCGACGAGGTGCACCTCACCGTGGGGGCCGTGCGCTACGAGGCCCACGGCCGCCAGAAGCAGGGCGTGTGCTCGTCGCTGCTGGCCGACCGCGTGGCGGTGGGCGACGAAGTGCGCGTGTTCGTGGAGCACAACGAGTACTTCAAGCTGCCCACCAACGTCGGCACCGACATCATCATGGTGGGCGCGGGCACGGGCATCGCCCCGTTCCGCGCCTTCGTGGAGGAGCGGGTGGAGCTGGGGGCCCCGGGCCGCAACTGGCTGCTGTTTGGCAACCCGCACTTCACTACCGATTTCCTCTACCAAGCCGAGTGGCAGCAGCACCTCAAGCGCGGCGGCCTCGCGCGGCTCGACGTAGCATTTTCGCGCGACCAGGCTGAGAAAGTGTACGTGCAAGACCGCCTGCTGGAGCGCAGCCGCGACGTGTTCGGCTGGCTCGAAAACGGGGCCCACTTCTACGTGTGCGGCGACAAAAACCGCCTCGGCCACGCCGTGCAAGCCGCCCTGGTGCAAGTGGTGCAGAAAGAAGCCGGCCTCTCCGCCGAGGACGCCGCAGCCTACGTGAAGAACCTGCGCAAGCAGCGCCGCTACCTGGAGGACGTGTACTAAGCCAGGGGCCCTAAATAAAGAACCCCACGCCCAGGCACCCACCTTCCCAATTTGCCTCCTGAAACGCTCTTAGTCATGCCCATGCCCTCCTGTTGTTGTCGCCTCGCTGGCTGCTGTTTGCGCCCGCTTCCCGGTTCGTTTTGGTCCGCTTCGGCGGGCCCCTTCCCGACTCCAACTGCTACTTTTCGTGAAAGCTTACTACCCTTCGTTTCTCCTCTTCCTGATCCTGTTACTGGCTAGCATCGGCGCGGCGTTTGCCCAAACCGAGCTCATTGCCATCAGCGGCGTGGTGCGCGAGAAAGGCACCCGCGAGGCGCTGCCCGGCGTCAGCATCAGCATCAAGGGCACCAACGCCGGCACCCAGAGCGACGGCGACGGCAAGTTCGCCCTTAAGGGCCGCCTCAAGTACCCGTTTACGCTCGTGTTCAATGCGTTGGGGCACGAGGCCATCGAGCTGCCGATTGTGAGCAGCAACCAGCCGCTCGACGTGCAGCTGGAGGCCAAGGGCACGCTCACCAGCGAGGTGGTGGTGTCGGCCTCGCGGGTCGAGGAAAGCCGGCTGAAGTCGCCGGTGGCCATTGAGAAATTGGACATTCGCGCCATCAAGGAAACGCCGGCCCCCAGCTTCTACGACGCGCTGGAGAACGTGAAGGGCGTGCAGATGCTCACCAGCAGCCTCACCTTCAAAGTGCCCAACACCCGGGGGTTCAACATCCCCAACAACTTCCGCTTCATGCAGCTCGTGGACGGCGTGGACATGCAGGCCGCCACGCTGGGCGTGCCGCTGGGCAACGCCATCGGGCCCACCGAATTGGACATTGCCAGCGTGGAGATTACGCCCGGCGCCGCCTCGGCCCTCTACGGCATGAACGCCATCAACGGCATGGCCAACCTCACCACCAAGAGCCCCTTTACCTACCAGGGCCTCAGCGTGTACCAGAAAATTGGGGTGAACCACGTGGACGGCATCGACCGCAACCCAAGCGCCCTCACCGAAACCGCCGTGCGCTACGCCCAGGCCCTGGGGCCCCGGTGGGCCTTCAAGGTGAACCTGGACTACTTGCGCGGCACCGACTGGCTCTCGAACACCCAAACCGACCAGAACCCGCAGGGCCTCGCCACCTCCAACCCGGCCTTTCCGGAGCTGGCCGGCGCCGCCAACCCGGCCGCCGACTTGTGGAACCGCTACGGCGACGACACCAACTCGTCGCTGACCGTGACCATCCCCTACCAGGGCCGCAACCAGGCCTTTACGGTGACGCGCACGGGCTACTACGAGAAGGATTTGGTGAACCCGATTGTGCGCAACATCAAGGCCGACGCCAGCCTGCACTACAAGCTGGCCGACAACCTGGAGCTGAGCTACGGCTACCGCTACGGCCTGATGGACGGCGTGTTCCAACGCGGCAACAAGATCCAGCTCAACGGCGTGACGGTGCAGAACCACAAGCTGGAGCTGAAGGGCAGCGACTTTGTGGTGCGCGCCTACACGCTCATCGAAAACACCGGCGACTCCTACAACCTCAACCCGCTGGCCCTGAACCTGGACCTGCAAAACGGCTCGAACGCCGTGTGGGGCGGCAAATTCCGCACCGCGCTGCAGAGCCAGCTGGCGGCCGGCACCGCCCTGGCCCCGGCCATGGCCGCCGCCCGCGCCGCCGCCGACGCCGGCCGCGCCGAGCCCGGCACCCCGGCCTTCGACGCGCTTAAGAACCAGATTACCAGCATCAACAACTGGGATAGCGGCGTGAACGTGGCCGGGGCCCCCATCCCCGGCGGGGCGGCCCTCACGCAGCACAGCCGCACCTACCACAGCGAGGGCCTCTGGAACCTGGGGCCCCGCGTCAAGTTCGTTGACCTGCTGGTGGGCGCCGACGCTCGCGTTTACCAAATCATCCCCGACGGCAACAACTTTGTGGACTTCAGCCGGCCGCTGACCGAACGCAGCCTCCCGGGCGGCAACTACGTGTACTACAAGAAGTTTGGCGCCTTCGCCCAGGCCAGTAAGCTGCTGCTCGACGACAAGCTCAAGCTGACCGCTTCGCTGCGCGTGGACTACAACCCCGAGTTCACGGCCAAGGCCAACCCGCGCCTGGCGGCCGTGTACACGCTGGCCGAGAAGCACAACTTCCGCGCCTCGTACCAAAACGGCTGGCGCTTTCCATCGCTGTTCGAAGCGCTGTCGTTCGTGAACAACGGCAACGTGCGCCGCGTGGGCGGCCTGGCCCGCGTGAACGAGGGCCTGAACTACCTGCAGAACTCGTACACCCGCGCCAGCATCGACCAGTTCAACGCCGCCGTGAACGCCTACGTGGCCGCCAACGCCGGCAGCACCGCCACCCAGGCCGCCGCGCTGCCCCAAAACAGCGCCCTGCTGCAGGTGGCCAACCTGGCCACCGAACAGCCCGAGCAAATCAACGCCTACGAGGTGGGTTACCGCAGCGTGCTGTTCGACAATAAGTTGGCCATCGACGCCGACGCCTACTTCAACGTGTACTCGGGCTTCCTGGGCCAGGTGGAGGTGAGCGTGCCCAAAGACGCCAACGGCAACCAAGTGGCCGTGGGCACCGCCGATGCCGCCGTGGCCGCCCTGCGCGCCAACCGCGACGCCCGCCAGGACCGCTACCGCGTGTACACCAACTCGCGCCAAGACTACCGCAGCTACGGCTCGACGCTGGGCCTGACCTACAACTTCTACCAGAAGTTCACCCTGGCCGGCAACGTGAACTACAACGCGTTGTCGGCCAACAACCAAACCGATGTGTTCGTCACCGGTTTCAACACCCCGAAGTGGGCCACCAACCTCTCCTTCGGCAACCGCGAGATTGTGCGCAATTTCGGCTTCAACGTGAACTGGCGCTGGCAGCAATCCTTTTACTGGGAAAGCCCGCTGGCCAACGGCCAAGTGCCCGCCTACCAAACCCTCGACGCCCAGGTGAACCTGCGCGTGCCCGCCCTCAAGTCCACCATCAAGCTCGGCGGCACCAACCTCTTCAACCAGCGCTACTACCAGTACGCCGCCGGGCCCACCATTGGGGCCCTGTACTACGCGAGCGTCGTGTTCGACGCCACGGTGCTGCACTAGCGGCACGTTCTCCCTGCCCATTTCCCTCCCATTCCATGTCCGATACCACCGCCCCCGCTCCCAAGCTTTCCGAAGTTGAGCACGTTAAAATTGCCAGCCGCTACCTGCGCGGCACGCTGGTGGAAAGCCTCGCCAACCGCCTCACCGGGGCCCTCAACCCCGACGACACCCACCTCATCAAGTTCCACGGCTCGTACCAGCAAACGGACCGCGACCTGGAGAGCGAGCGGAAGCGCCAGAAACTCGAGCCGCTGTTCTCGTTCATGATCCGGGTGCGGGTGCCGGGCGGCGTGGCCTCGGCCGCGCAGTGGCAGCGCATGGACGCGCTGAGCGACGCCTACGGCAACGGCACCATGAAGCTCACCACGCGCCAGACCTTCCAACTGCACGGCGTGCTGAAGCGCAACTTGCCCGCCGCCATTCAGGGGTTTAACGAAGTGCAGATGGACAGCATTGCAGGCTGCGGCGACGTGAACCGCAACGTGATGTGCAACACCAACCCGCACGAATCGGCGGTGCACGGCGCAGTGGTGGGCATTGCCCAGGCCATCAGCGCGCACCTCACGCCGCGCACCACGGCATACCGCGAAATCTGGCTCGACGGCGACCTCCAGGAAACCACCGAGGCCGTGGACGACGAGCCGATTTACGGCCACACCTACCTGCCGCGCAAGTTCAAAATTGCCCTGGCCCTGCCGCCCTACAACGATTCCGACATCTTCTCGAACGACATCGGCCTCATCGCCATCGAGGAAAACGGTGCGCTGCTAGGCTTCAACGTGGCCGTGGGCGGGGGCCTAGGCATGACGTTCGGCATGAATGAAACCTACCCGCGCCTGGCCGACCTCATCGGCTTCGTGCCCGCCGACAAGGTGCTGGACGTGTGCGAGAAGGTGGTGACCATCCAGCGTGACTGGGGCAACCGCGAAAACCGCAAGCTCTCGCGCCTCAAGTACACCATCGACCGCGTGGGCCTGCCCGCCTTCGTGGCCGAGCTGCACCAGCGCCTGGGCTACGAGTTGGCCCCGGCCCAGCCCTACCAGTTCCACAGCTCCAGCGACGCCTTCGGGTGGACGGGGGCCCCGGACGGGCCCTCGCACCTCGTGCTGTTCGTGGAGGGCGGCCGCATCCTCGACCGGCCGGGCTACCGGCTCAAGTCGGCGCTGCGCGAAATCAGCGCCTTCCACACCGGCGAGTTCCGCCTCACCGGCAACCAGAACCTGATTCTGGCCAACATCGCGCCTGCCCACCGCGCCCGCATCCAGGCCATCCTGGAAGAAAACGGCGCCGCGCCCAAGGCCGAGCAGCTCACTGCCCTGCGCCGCGGGGCCCTGGCCTGCGTGGCCCTGAACACCTGCTCGCAGGCCTTCGCCGAAGCCGAGCGCTACCTGCCCCAGCTGCTCGACAAGCTCGACGCCGTGGTGCGCGCCCACGGACTGGCCGAGGCCGGCATCCTCATCCGCATGACGGGCTGCCCCAACGGCTGCGCCCGCCCCTACCTGGGCGAAATCGGGCTGGTGGGCAAGGCCCCCGGCCGCTACAACCTGTACCTCGGCGCCGACCACTTCGGCGAGCGCCTCAACAAGCTGTACCGCGAAATGCTGGACGAGGACGGCATCCTGCGCGAACTGACGCCGCTGCTGGCCGCCTACGCCGCCAACCGGGCCCCCGGCGAGGGCTTCGGCGACTTCGTGGTGCGCACCGGCGTGGTAAAAGCCACGGTAAAAGGACTAGACTTCCACGATTAAGTCTTATTTTACAGCTGAATATGGCTACCGACCTGCTTGTATCTGCGCCGCCCGCCCGGGGCCCGGCCGCTGGGGCCCCCAGCGGGCCCTCGCTGCCCGTGTTCCTCGACCTGGAGCAGCGGCGGGTGTTGCTGGTGGGCGGCGGCGACGAAGCCCTGGCCCAGCTCACGGCCGTGCTGCACGAGCATCCGCACGCCGCCATCACGGTGGTGGCCCCGCACCTGCTGCCGGCTCTTTACGCGCTGGCGGCCCAGCACGAGCAGGTGATTTTGCGCCGCCGCACCTTCGAGCCCGAAGACCTAGTGGGCCACGACCTGGTGCTGGTGGCCGCCACTGACGCGGCGCTGCACGGCCGCGTGCGCGCCGCCTCGTCGGCGCGCCGGCTGCACGCCGTGGCTGCTTTCGGCCCCGCCGAGGAAGCCGCGGCCGTCGATTACTGGCAGCGCGTGGCCACGGCCTCGCTGGGGGCCTTCGCCGTCTTTTTGGTGCTCAATATTTTGTCGTATTACTTCACCTGGCAGCAGGTGTGGGGCGTGGCCCGCTCGTCAGGCACGTTCTACACATTCGTGGCGGTGGGCTTCATTGCCCAGCTCATCGACGGGATGCTGGGCATGGGCTACGGCGTGGTGTCGGCCATCAGCCTGATGTCGCTGGGGCTGAGCCCGGCGTCGGTCAGCGCCAGCATCCACACGGCCGAGATGTTCGCCAGCGGCGCCTCGGGCTACAACCACTACCGGTTTGGCAACGTCAACAAGCGCCTGTTCAAAGTGTTGCTACTGCCGGGCATTCTGGGCTCCGTCAGCGGGGCCCTGCTGCTGGCCAAGTTCGGCGACCAGTACGCCAACATTATCAAGCCGGTGCTGGCGCTATACCTGCTCGGGCTGGGCGTGCGCATCATCAGCAAGGCCGTGCGCAAGCAGGCCCAGCAGCGCCGCAAGGTGAAAAACGCCGGCTGGCTGGCCGGCGCCGGCGGCTTCCTCGACTCGTTCGGCGGCGGCGGATGGGGGCCCCTGGTCACGAGCACGCTCATCGCCAACGGCCGCACGCCCAACTACGTCATCGGCACCGTCAGCCTGGTCGAGTTCTTCGTGACGTTCGCCAGCGCTCTTACCTTTTTCTCCATCCTGGGCCTCTCGCACTGGCAAATCGTGGCCGGCCTCATCGTGGGCGGCGTGGCGGCCGCGCCCCTGGCCGCGCGCTTGGCCGGCCGCCTGCCCACCCGCTGGATGTTCGTGGGCGTGGGCACCATGGTGGTGGTGTGGAGCCTGTGGGCCCTGCGCAAAGTGGACGTGGCCGCCATCTGGCACTACCTGGGGGCCCTGTTTAGCTAGGAGGTGTTAACAGTGATTATTAATTTGGGCCATGGATTACCTGTTGACAGACGCGCAGTGGGCGCGCATCGCGCCGCTGTTGCCCGGCCGGGAGGGCACGAGCGGGGGCCGCGGCCAGGACAATCGGCGCTTCGTAGAAGCGGTGCTTTGGCTGGCCCGCAACGGCTGCCGGTGGCGGGCGCTGCCCGCCGCCTGGGGCAACTGGCACACGACGTACACGCGTTTCCAGCGCTGGACCGCCTCCGGGGTGTGGGCCCGGGTGCTGGCAGCCGTGCAGCAAAACGATGCCCTGCACTAGGAGGTGTTAACAGTGATTATTAATTTGGGCCATGGATTACCTGTTGACAGACGCGCAGTGGGCGCGCATCGCGCCGCTGTTGCCCGGCCGGGAGGGCACGAGCGGGGGCCGCGGCCAGGACAATCGGCGCTTCGTAGAAGCGGTGCTTTGGCTGGCCCGCAACGGCTGCCGGTGGCGGGCGCTGCCCGCCGCCTGGGGCAACTGGCACACGACGTACACGCGTTTCCAGCGCTGGACCGCCTCCGGGGTGTGGGCCCGGGTGCTGGCAGCCGTGCAGCAAAACGATGCCCTGCACACGCTGCTCGTCGATTCGACCACCGTACGGGCGCACCAGCACGCGAGCGGGGCGCGCAAAAAAACGGGCCGCAAGCCCTGGGCCGCAGCCGCGGCGGCTTGACCAGCAAGCTGCACTCGGTCGCCGATGCGCGCGGCCGGTTGGTGCGTTGTGGTCTGACGGCGGGCCAGCGCCATGACGCGCCACAGGCCTTGCCCCTGCTCGAGGGCTTGGCCCCGGCGTACCTCATCGCCGACCGGGGTTACGATTCCGACCCGCTCGTGGCCGCACTGGCCGCCCGTGGCACCTGTGCCGTGATTCCGCCCCGGCGCAAGCGCCTCTTCCCGCGGGCCTACGATGCGGTCCGCTACGCCCAGCGCCACCCCATCGAGCGGCTTTTCAGCCGTTTAAAGCAGTTTCGGCGCGTGGCCACGCGCTACGACAAGCTCGACGCGCACTTTTTGGCCTTCATTCACTTGGCGGCGACCGTACTCATTTCCGCTCCGCTCGTGCCGATGTTCACGTTGGCAATGCCGCAGTCGGAGCCGCTGGCGGCCAGGAAGGCCTCGGCCTCGCGCATGTTCAGGGTGAAGATGCTGCTGCTCAGGCCCTGGCGCACGTCGTTTTGCAGGTCGATGGCGTTTTGCACGTCGCCGCTGTACTTGATGAGGTAGAGGATGGGCGCGAAGGTTTCTTCCTGCACCGTGGCGTAGTGGTTTTCCACCTCCACCAGCGCGGGGCGCACGTAGTGGCCGCCGGCGTATTCGGCGCCGCTCAGCACCTCGCCGCCGGTCAGCAGCGTGCCGCCTTCGGCCTGCACTTTCTCCAGGGCCCCGGTGAAGGCGGCCACCGCGGCGGCGTCGATGAGGGGCCCCACGAGGGTGCCTTCCTGCAGCGGGTGGCCGATGGGCAGCTTGGGGTACACGGCCAGCAGGCGCTGCTTCACGTCCTCAAAAATGCTGTCCTCGATGATGACGCGGCGGGTGCTGGTGCAGCGCTGCCCGGCCGTGCCCACCGCCCCAAACACGATGGCGCGAATGGCGATGTTCAGGTCGGCATTTTTCGTGACGACGATGGCGTTGTTGCCGCCCAGCTCCAGCAGGGCGCGGCCCAGGCGGGCGCCCACCACTTCGCCCACCTTGCGGCCCATGCGGGTGCTGCCCGTGGCCGACACCAGCGGCACGCGCCGGTCGGCGGCCAGGGCCGCGCCGATGGTGGCGTCGCCAATGATCAGGTTGAACACGCCTTCGGGGATGTCGTTGTCGGCCAGCACGCTCTTGATGATGTGCTGCACGGCCACGGCTGTAAGGGGCGTTTTCTCCGAGGGCTTCCAGATGCTCACGTCGCCGCACACGGCGGCCAGCATGGCGTTCCAGCTCCACACGGCCACCGGGAAGTTGAAGGCCGAGATGATGCCCACCACGCCCAGCGGCTGGTACTGGTCGTACATGCGGTGCGCGGGCCGCTCCGAGTGCATGGTGAAGCCGTGCAGCTGCCGGCTCAGGCCCACGGCAAAGTCGCAGATGTCAATCATTTCCTGCACTTCGCCCAGGCCTTCCTGCAGGATTTTGCCCATTTCGGCGCTCACCAGCTTGCCCAGCGGCTCCTTGCACTCGCGCAGCTTGTTGCCAATCTGGCGCACGATGTCGCCGCGCTTGGGGGCCGGCACGAGGCGCCAGGTTTTGAAGGCTTCGGTGGCGGCCTGCACCACGGTTTCGTAGTCGGCGGCCGTGGCGAAGGCCACGCTGGCAATGCGCTGGCCGTCGGCGGGCGCGTTGATGACGCGGCGCTCGGCGTTGGGGGCCCCGCCCCAGGTGCGGCCGGTGGCGTAGGCGGCGTTGTCGGCTTCCACGCCGAGCTGGCGCAGCACGTCTTGCAGGCCGTGGGGGTCGGCGTGGAGGTGGCCGCCGGGCACGGCGAGGTCGGCGGGCGTTTCTTGTTCGAGGGCTTGCTTCATCTTTCTATAGAACGGGGATGGGAAGGCAACGGAAGGAGCCCCGCGCGGCGGCGGGGCCCCGGCAAAAGTAGGGCCCCCAGCGAGCCGCCGCCCCGGGGCCCTAAAAACGCGGCTTCGTACAGCGCCAGGTGAAAAAACGGTGTCTTTTACGCCTAACTTGCCGGCAACATTCACAGTTTCTCATTCTTTCTTCTGATGATGCAAAAAAGACTCTGGCTGATGGGCCTGGGTACGGCGCTGGCCCTGCAGCCGGCCGCCGCCCAAACCAAAAAATCGCCCACCGCCAAGCCCAAGACCGTGGTGGCCGCCAAGCCCACCGCCACCGGTGCCCGGCTGGTCGAAACCGTGACGCGCAAGCCCGGGGCCCTCACCATCCCCTACAGCAAGTACGTGCTGCCCAACGGCTTGACCGTGGTGGTGAGCGAGGACCACTCCGATCCGCTGGTGCACGTGGACGTGACCTACCACGTAGGTTCGGCCCGCGAGCAAATCGGCAAGTCAGGCTTTGCCCACTTCTTCGAGCACATGATGTTCCAGGGCTCCGACCACGTGGGCGACCAGCAGCACTTCAAGATTGTGACGGCCGCCGGCGGCACCCTCAACGGCAGCACCAACCAGGACCGCACCAACTACTACGAGACGGTGCCGAGCAACCAGGTGGAAACCGCGCTGTGGCTCGAAGCCGACCGCATGGGCTTCCTGCTGGACGCCGTGAGCCAGAAGAAGTTTGAAATTCAGCGCTCGACGGTGAAAAACGAGCGCGGCCAGAACTACGACAACCGCCCCTACGGCCTGGCCAGCGAGTACGTGGCCAAAACGCTCTACCCCTATGGCCACCCCTACTCGTGGCTGACCATCGGCTACCTCAAGGACCTCGACGCCTCGAACGTCAACGACCTCAAGAACTTCTTCCTGCGCTGGTACGGCCCCAACAACGCCACCCTGACCGTGGGCGGCGACGTGAAAACGGCCGACGTGATTAAGTACGCCGAGAAGTACTTCGGGCCCATTAAGCGGGGCCCCGCCGTGCAAAACCAGCACCTGCCCGAGCCCGTGCTCACCGCCGACCGCTACGTGAGCTACGAGGACAACGTGCGCTTCCCGCTGGTGGAGCTGGTGTTCCCGACCGTGCCACAGAACACGCCCGACGAAATTGCGCTCGACGCGCTGGCCGAAATCATCGGCCAGGGCAATAACTCGATTATCTATAAAAACCTGGTCAAAACCCAGAAGGCCGTGGCCGCCGCGGCCTACAGCAGCACCTCGGAGCTGGCCGGCGAGTTCATCGTGCAAGCCCGCGCCTTTCCCGGCAAAGGCCTGGACAGCACCGAAGTAAGCCTGCGCAACAGCTTGGCTGAGTTCGAGAAAACCGGCGTGAGCGACGCCGCCCTCCAGCGCTTCAAGGCCAGCCGCGAAGCCCAGGTGGTGAACGGCCTGGCCAGCGTGCAGGGCAAGGTGAGCCAGCTGGCCGCCTACCAAACCTACACCGGCAACCCCAACTACCTGGCCGTGGAGCTGCAGCGCCTGCGGGCCCTCACCAAGGCCGACGTGCAGCGCGTGTACGACAAGTACCTCAAGGGCAAGCACGCCGTCATCCTGAGCGTGGTGCCCAAGGGCAAGCCCGAAATGGTGGCCAAAAAGGACAACTACACCGTGGACCCTTCGGGCTACCAGGCCCCCAAGGACCAGTACACGGGCCTGACCTACGTGAAGGCCCAGGACACGTTTGACCGCAACGTGCAGCCCAAGAGCAGCGGCAACCCCGTGGTGAAGGTGCCCACGCTGTACGAAACCACGTTTGACAACGGCCTGAAAGTGGTGGGCACCCGCAACACCGAAATTCCGGCCGTGACGATGCTGCTCACCATCCGCGGCGGGCACCGGCTGGAGCAGGCCAACCCGGGCAAGGCCGGCGTGGCCGCCCTCACGGCCGCCATGCTGAACGAAGGCACTCAGAAGTACACCAGCGAGGAAGTGGAAGCCGCCCTCGACAAGCTGGGCAGTGCCGTGCGGGTGGGCGCCGGCGACGAAAACACGACCGTGTACATCCAGTCGCTGACCAAGAACATCCCCGCCACCCTGGCCATCGTGCAGGAGGTGCTGCTGCACCCGCGCTTCGACGCCGCCGATTTTGCCCGCCTCAAAAAGCAAACCCTGGAGGGCATTGCCAACCAGGTGACGCTGCCAGTGGCCATTGCCAACAACACCTACAGCCGCCTGCTGTACGGCCCCAACAGCATCATGAGCGTGCCCAACAACGGCACCACGGCGTCGGTAACGAGCATCACGCTCGACGACGTGAAGGCCTTCTACGCCGCCAACTACGCGCCCAACGTGGCGTCGCTGGTGGTGGTGGGCGACGTGGCCGAGGCCGACGTGCTACCCCAGCTGGGCTTCCTGAAGACCTGGGCCAAGAAGGACGTGGTGGTGCCGCCCACGGTGGCCGCCATTGCGCAGCCCGACAAAACCCGCGTGTACTTCGTGGACAAGCCCGGCGCGGCGCAGTCGGAAATCCGGGTGGGCTACCTCACCGCCCTGCCCTACGACGCCACCGGCGACTACTACAAGGCCTACCTGACCAACTACGTGCTGGGCGGCGCCTTCAACTCGCGCATCAACCTGAACCTGCGCGAGAACAAGGGCTACACCTACGGGGCCCGCTCGGGCTTCCAGAGCACGCGCAACCCGGGGCCCTTCACGGCCCAGGCCGGCGTGCGCGCCGACGCCACCGCCGCCTCGGTGAAGGAATTCATGAGCGAGCTGACCGGCTACCGCACCGGCATCACCGACGAGGAACTGGCCTTCCTGCAATCATCAGTAGGCCAGAGTGACGCGCTGAAGTACGAAACCGGCGGCCAGAAAGCGGCCTTCCTCGCCCGCCTGGTGGAGTACGACCTCAAGCCCGACTACGTAACGCAGCAGGCCAGCATCCTGAAAAACCTGACCCGCGCCGACGTGCAAGCCGCCGCCCAGAAAGACCTGCCCGACAACATGTACATCGTGGTGGTGGGCGACAAAAAGCAGTTGCCCGCCGTGCAGGCCCTGGGCTACGAAGTGGTAGAGTTAGACGCCGACGGCAAGCCCGTGGCCGCCGCCGCCCCCGCCCCTACCGCCGCGGCCCCGGCCCCCATGCCCGAGCCCGCCCCCACGGGCAAGGTGAAGCGCAAAACCAAGGACGCTGACGGCAAAACTACCAAGGAGAAAATGCGGCCGACTGACACTAAGTAGGGCCACTAACCCGTTCACTAAAAAGCCCCCGCCGGATGTTCCGGCGGGGGCTTTTTTTGTGATTAAAGGAAGCCGTTTAGGGGCCCCGGCTACCGCATTACTACCGCATCGGGCGTGGCGGCGCGGGTGAGGGTGCGGAAGGCATGGGCGCTGTCGCCCTGCACGTTGCGCAGCTCCTCGTCGGAGAGCTGGCGGATTTTGGTTTGGTAGTCCTGGTAGTAGGCCACGAACACGGCCAGCTCCAGGGCCCTATTTTCAAAGGGCACCATGTTCTCGATGACCTGCGTGAACAGGTGCGGGCTGTGGGTGGTGATGAAAAACTGGTTGCCGCTGCCGCCCACGATGCGGCGCACCAGCTCGGTGGCGTAGTCGGGGTAGAGGTGGGCTTCGGGCTCTTCGAGCAGCAGCACGGCCCGGCGGTTCGATTCGAGCACGGCCAGCAGGAAGCCGTAGTGGCGCAGCGCGTCGCCGGTGCCCTGGTAGGGGTAGGCGTAGCTCAGGCCGTCGAGTTCCTTGGTGATTTCCAGCCGGCCCGCGTCCACGCGCACGCGCAACGACAAGCCCTGGGCAGCAAACAGGCCCATGAACTCGCGGCGCAGGTCGGCGTTGGTTTCCAGCACCCGCACCAGGTTGTCGCCGTGGGGCGGAAACAGGGCCGAGCCCGGCCGGGCCACGGCCAGCTTGCCCCCGCTGCGGAAGCGGTAGGCCTTCACCGCCTGCGGGTACCAGGGCGAGCCCGACGACAGGTAGCGGGCCTCAGCGGGGGCCCCCAGGCCGGGGCGGCCGCGCTTGTCGAGCTCGGTGTAGTAGTAGCCGCCGGGGGTGGGCGGGGCCCCGGCGCGCAGCAGGTAGGGCCCCAGGCGGTCGAGCAGGGCCCCGTCGTCGCCGGCGCGCGAGAGGTGACCGCCGGCCAGGGGCGTGCCCATTTGGGTGCGCAGCTCGCGGTAGGCCTCCTGGCTAAAGCTGGCGTAGCGGTAGCCGGGGCCCTGGCTGCTTTTGCCCAGCAGGCACAGGTCGCGGTCGGTTTCGATGCGGACGGGGCTGCCCGTCAGGTTGTCGTGGAACAGCTGGCGGGGCTTGTCGTAGCGCACGAAGCTGCCCACGAACTTGTCCTGCTGCTCGTAGGGCACGCTGCCCAGCAGACTCATGGCCTCCAGCACCGTCGACTTGCCGGCGTTGGGCTGCCCGATGATGAGGTTTACCCGCCGCGGGTGCAGCAACGCGCTGCGAATCGACTTAAAATTCTGGATGTGCAGCGTGTTGATGGCGGAGTCCATGCAAGGGCAGGCGGTGACTTGGGCGACAGGAAGCCGGGCTGCCCCTTACGCGAAAAACAGGGCGCTAGACTTCACAGCAAGCCGACAAACATACTACCTGAACAATGAAATAATTGAATCTTTAAGCTTCTCCTTCAACGCCTTAGCATCCTAATGTTCAAATACTTGCAGCCAATGGTATTCCTCCGCCCAGCCCCTTGAAACCCTCCTATTTATCCCTAAAAAAAGCCACAAAAAAGCCCCGGCCGAATCGGCCGGGGCTTGCTGCTGGGGGCCCTGGGGCCCTATTCCTGCCCGATGGGGTAGAAGGATTTGCGGCCGTCGGGGTACACGCCTTCGACGAGGGCTCCCGAGTTGTCGCGGGCCTGGTCGAGGTAGGCCTGCACGTCGGCGGGCTTGCGCACCAGGTTCTTGTCGATGCGGGTGATGATGAAGCCGTCGGCCATGCCGGTCTCGCGGAAATTGCTCCCCTTGATGCCCGTGATGACGGCCCCGCCTTTGATGTCGAGCTTGTTTTGGAGCTGCGTGGGCACCACCGAGAGGGTGGCGCCTTCGTACTTCACACTGGCGGCCAAGGCGGGCTCGCGCACCACGGCCGTGGTGCCGGTGGCGTTGCGCAGGGTGGCCGTCACGGTAGTGGGCGTGGTGCCGCGCAGGTAGGTCACCTTAATCTGGTCGCCGGGGCGGAAGCGGGCTACTTGCTCCTGCAGCTGCGACGACGTGTTGACGGCCAAGCCGTTGATATCGGTGATGATGTCGCCTTCCTTGAGGCCGGCGGCGGCGGCGGCGCTGTTGGGCGTGAGGCCGGCCACGTACAGGCCGTTCAGGTTGGCCAGCTTTTTCTCCGAGGCCAGGGTGGCGTCCACTTCGCGCATTTGCACGCCGAGCAGGGCGCGCTGCACCACTTTGTACTTCAGCAGGTCGGCCACCACCTTGCTCACCAGCGCGCTGGGAATGGCGAAGGAGTAGCCCTCGTAGCTGCCCGTGTGCGAGGCAATGGCCGAGTTGATGCCCACCAGGTCGCCGCGCAGGTTCACCAGGGCCCCGCCCGAGTTGCCAGGGTTCACCACGGCGTCGGTCTGGATGAACGACTCGATGCCCATGCCGTCTTCACGGCGCAAAATGTTGATGTTGCGGCCCTTGGCCGAAATGATGCCGGCCGTCACGGTCGAGTTGAGGCTGAACGGGTTGCCCACGGCCAGTACCCACTCGCCCACCTTCACGTCGTCGGAATTGCCGTACTTCACGAAGGGCAGGTTGTCGGCTTTCACCTTCAGCACGGCCAGGTCGGTGTTGGGGTCGGCGCCCACCAGCTCGGCCTCGTAGCGGCGCTTGTCGTCCATCACCACCGTGATTTTCGAAGCCTTGTCAATCACGTGGTTGTTGGTGACGATGTAGCCGTTGGCAGCAATGATGACGCCCGAGCCCGAGCCTTCGCCCCCGCCGCGCGGCTCCCGCTCTTCGCCCTGGCCCTCACCCCCGTCGCCAAAGAACTGGCGCAGGAAGGGGTCCATCTGCATGCGGCGGCGCTGCTGGCTTTGCGGCGCGGCGGCGTACTCGGTCATCACGTGCACCACGGCGGGCGTCACGGCGGCCGCGGCAGCCACAAAGTTTAGGCCCTCGGGGGCGGCGTAGGTGCTGCTGCGCATGGCCGACGTGTAGCGCACGTTCGGGTCAGCCGCCACCACGGTTTGCGTAGGGAGGGGCGCGGGTTCCAAAAGCTTGTACCCGCCCACGGCCACGCCCCCGCCCAGAATGGCGGAACCGAACAGGCCGAGCATCATTTGTTTTGCTTGCATGGTTGGTAAAGAGGAAGTTAGTTGAATAGAAAACGAAGCCAGCCGGCCCAAACGCGCCGCCCGCCGGGGGCCCCACAACGCACACAAGAGTCGAATTCGTGTGGCGGGGTGGCCTGCTTACTAAAGCAAATTGGGCCCCCAATGGTTCGGCCCCGCAGGTACCAGCTCCGGCCCACCAAACTACAATACTTGGGCCAATAAAAAAAGCACCCCGGCGGGGTGCCTTTTTTACCGATATGCAACGAATAGGGCCCCGGCGGGCGGCAACTTCGTCAGGCCGCGGCCGGACCCAACCTAGTGCTGGGTAGGCAGTTGCTGGCGCTCGGCCGCGCCCCGGCCCGCCCCAAAGGTGTAGCGTAGGTCGAGGCCCAGCAGCGGGGTGCGCTGGTTGACGTTGCCGCCCGCCGTTTGCTGGCCCATGTTGTCGTACTGGGGCAGCGTGGCCAGGTAGTCGGCGCCGTAGGCAAACCAGGGCGTGAGGTCGAAGCCAGGGCCCGTGCGCACCCCCACTTCGGCCCGCAGGCTGGTGTACTGGATGAAGCGCTCGTCGGGGTCGGCGGCGTCTTTTTGCAGGC
Source organism: Hymenobacter nivis (assembly GCF_006439025.1). Taxonomy (GTDB): domain Bacteria; phylum Bacteroidota; class Bacteroidia; order Cytophagales; family Hymenobacteraceae; genus Hymenobacter; species Hymenobacter nivis_A. The sequence continues at coordinate 161,560 of NZ_RCYZ01000002.1, read as the reverse complement.
GCAAGTGGGTGGCGGCTTCGAAGCTGACGCGCGGGCGCAGGGCCAGGCCGGTGGCCGGGTCGGCCCCACCGAGGGGGATAATCTTCTCTAAATCGAGCCGCAGCCGCACCCAGTTTTGGTTGGAGGAAGGCGAGAAGTTGCCGGTGTAGAAGCGCCGCTCCAGGCCCAGGCGCTGCCCGAAGGTGAGGGGCCCCAGGGCCGAGCGGTGGCGCAGCAGCACCTCGGGCACCAACGCCGAGCTGCCGCTGCCGTAGCGCAGGGCCATGGCGCGGCCGCCCCAGCTCCACTTGGGGCCCCAGAAGTGCTCGTAGGCCACAGCGGCGAAGGTTTGATTTTGGTAATTAGCGCTCGTGAACTGGGCCGTGCCCACGTTCAGGAGCAGGTAGTCGCCGTTGCGCAGGGCCAGCTCGGCCTGGGCGGCGGGCACCAGGGCCAGGGGGGTGGTGGTGCGGGTGGTTTGGGCGCGGGCGGGCAGCAGGGCCCCCACGAGGGGCAACGTTAGTAATAGTAAGCGGTGCATAAAAGGGATAATAATTGGGATAGAATAAGGGCTATTTACAAATAAAACCGCACGAATAAAGAACGTCAGGCAGGGCGCAGCGAAGCATCTTTCCCGCAGCAGTCATCAGAGCTAATTACGTGGAAAAGATGCTTCGCTGCGCCCTGCCTGACGGCCCAAGATATTCTCCAAATATCCTAAAGCTACTGCCCGGCCAGCGCTTGCAGCTCGCGCACGGCCAGCCAGGCCATCAGGCCGGGGCCCACAGCGAGGGCTTTTTCGTCGATGTCGAAGGTGGGCGTGTGCACCGAGGCGGCGAAGCGGCCATCAGGGGCCCGGGTGCCGAGGCGGTAGAAGCAGGCCGGGGCCGCCTGCGAGAAGTAGGCAAAGTCCTCGGCTGCCATCCACTGGTCGAGTTCCACCACGTTTTCGGGGCCCAAGTAGGCTTCGGCGGCGGTACGGGTGCGGGCCGTGAGAGCGGGCTCGTTTTCGAGGTACGGGTAGCCGCGGCGGATTTCCAGCTCGCACACCGCGCCCATGCTGGCGGCCAGGCCCTCGCAGAGCTGGCGCAGGTGCTGGTGGGCCTCGTTGCGCCACTCCTCGTTCAGGGTGCGGAAGGTACCCTCGATGTACACCTCGTTGGGGATGACGTTGGTGGCGCCGTTGGCGATGACTTTGCCAAAGGAGAGCACGGAGGGCAGCTTGGGGTTGGCGCGGCGGCTCACAATTTGCTGGGCCGCCACGATGATGTGGGCGGCCACCAGCACGGGGTCCAGGTTTTGCTCGGGCATGGCCCCGTGGCCGCCCTTGCCCTTGATGGTGAGGTACAGCTCGTCGGTGCTGGCCATGTAGCGGCCGGGGCGCAGGCCGATTTTGCCGGCCGGCAGCTGCGGAAACACGTGCTGCCCGAGCACGCTGCCGGGCGCAGGGTTTTCCAGCACGCCCTCTTCAATCATTAGCGAAGCGCCGCCCGGCAGGCGCTCCTCGCCGGGCTGAAACAGCAGCTTCACGGTACCGGGCAGCTGGCCGGCGTCCTTCAGGGCCACAAAAATGCGCGCCGCGCCCAGCAGCGAGGCCGTGTGCACGTCGTGCCCACAGGCGTGCATCACGCCGGGGTTCTGCGATTTATAATCGACCTCGTTTAGCTCTTGGATGGGCAGCGCGTCCATGTCGGCGCGCAGGGCCACGGTGGGGGCCCCGGCGGGGCCCTCCACCAGGGCCACCAGGCCGGTGCCGGCCACGGGCTGCGGGTTGAGGCCCAGCTTGCGCAGCTCGGCGGCTACGTAGGCGGCGGTGGCGGTTTCCTCAAACGAAAGCTCGGGGTGGGCGTGCAGGTGCCGGCGCACGGCCACGGTATCGGCGGCGTGGGCGGCGGCGAGGCGCTGGATTGTCTGCACCACGGATTTATCGGATTGGTCGGATTGCACGGGTTTCAGGGACGATTTAAGGACGATGCTTTTCAGGTATTAGCCAATTTATCGAAAAGCAGCTGTTGTATAAAATGAACAAAAGTTACTTGGCACAACGGCTACGCAAATGAATGCCCCAGCATAATTGTCCCCAAAATCCGGGCAATCCGATAAATCCGTGGTTCAGACAATTACAAATTCTTGTTCAATATCACCTGCGTGGCTTCTACCTCGGCGCGCTGGGTGAGGCCGCGCAGGCGGGACTTGGCGCGGGCCGCCTCCAGCCGCGTGAGGTAATCACCCACGTAGAGGCGGTACACGGGGGCCTTAAAGGTGAGGTAATCCGTCTCGTCGGGGTAGCGCCCGATGACGGCCCGGCGGATGGCCATGGCCTGGTCGCGCTCCAGGCCCAGGTACACCAACAGGCGGTAGCCCTGGGCATACTTCACGTTCTGGTTGGTGAAGGCTTGGTCGCGCAGTCGCTGCTCGGCCTGGGCATTCACGTGGGCGGTGGGCAGCGGGGCGGGGCGGGCGGGCACGGGCGCGGCCGGCCGCGCCCCGGGGGCCCCGGCGGGGGCCGGCGGCACGGGCAGGCGGTAGGCGCGCAGGTCGTCGGCGGGCATGGGCGCGGCCTTGGCCACGGGCACAGTATCGGCCGCGGCGGTGGCGCGGGGGCCCCCGGGGGCCGTGCTGGCGCAGGCCCCCAGCCACAGCATGAGCGGAACGGCCAGCACGTTAACGGGGCGTATTTTCATCATCCACGAGCAAAGTCAAGCTATTGGAGGCCCCCAAACGGTCAGCCCCAGCGGCCACCAGCGCCAGCGCCGCCGCCCGCGTGCGGATGCCACCCGAGGCCTTGATGCGGACGCCGGCCGGCAGCACCCGGCGCAGCAATTCCACGTCGGCCACCGACGCGCCGCGGCTGGCAAAGCCGGTCGAGGTTTTCACGAAGTCGGCCTCGGCGGCGGCGCACAAGCCGGCGGCCACGGTTATCTCGTCGTCGGTGAGCAGCGCTGTTTCGATGATGACCTTCAGCAGGGCCCCGTGCAAATGGGCCAGGTCGGCCAGGTCCTCCACTTCCTCTTGCACGGCGGCCGTCTCGCCCGATTTCAGGGCCGACACGTTCAGCACCATGTCCAGCTCGTCGGCCCCGTCGGCCAGGGCGGCCTCGGCCTCGCGGTACTTCACCAGGCGCGTCGAATACCCCAGCGGGAAGCCGATGACCGTGCACACGGCCACGCCGCTGCCCTCCAGCAGCCCGGCGGCCAGGGCCACGTAGCAGGGCGGCACGCAGGCGCTGGCGAAGCCGTGGTCGCGGGCCTCCTGGCACAGCTGCCGGATTTCGGCCGCCGTGCAGTCGGGCCGCAGCAGGGTGTGGTCGAGGTAAGGAGCAAGGTTCATGGGGCAAAGGTAACGGGTGGCGGGGGCCCCACTGGCCAAAGAAAAACCCGTTGGCGCGGGGCCAACGGGTTTTCCGGTTTCAGCTTCTTGGTGCGGTTAGTCCACCAGCACGCAGCGCTGCTCCAGCACGTCCTGCTCCACGGTTTTGTATTTCACGTCGCGCACCACGCGGCCGTCCATGTACTGCACGCTCACTTTATCGTTGCGGTTGGCCACTTTCTGGCTGCGGGCCGGGGCCTGCTTTTCGGCCACGGCGGGGGCATCGGGGCCCATGTCCTCGGGGCCCGCGCCGAGCGAGTCGAGCATCGACTCCTTCGTTTCAGTCAGCTTGGGCTGGGGCAGCTCGTCTTCGTAGTAGAATTCGGCGTCGTGGTTGGTGCCCACGGCTTCCTCCTGCACCGGCACGTCGGCGTGGAACAGGAAGGTCGACGTCTCCTCGTTCACCTTGCCAATCATGCGCTTGAACAGCTCAAACGACTCGAATTTGTACACCAGCAGCGGGTCTTTCTGCTCGTACACGGCGTTTTGCACCACCTGCTTCAGGTCGTCCATCTGGCGCAAGTGCTGCGTCCAAGCCGTGTCGATGGTGCCGAGCACGGCTACCTTCTCCATGCCGCGCAGGATGTCGTGGCCGCCCGTGGCCTGGGCCCGGCGCAGGTTGGCCAGCGCCGTAATGTGCTTGCGCCCGTCGGTAAAGGGCACGGCAATGTTCTCGTAGGCGTCGGGCTGGCTAAGCAGCTCGTTCACCATCGGCAGGGCATTGGCGGCAATGTGCTCGTTCTTGCTTTCGAAATAGGCCAGGGCCTCGTCGTAGAGCTTCTGGGTGAGCTGGGGCCCCTGCAGGGCCCCCAGCTGGCCGGCCGTGATTTCGGTGTCGTAGCCGAACGTTTTAATGACGGACAGCTTGAAGTCGGCGTGGTCGCCGGTTTGCTTGTGGCCCAGGGCGATGTCCTCGGCCACGTCGTAGATCATGTTCAGAATGTCGACCTCCATGCGGTCGCCGTGCAAGGCGTTGCGGCGGCGCTTGTACACCACCTCACGCTGGGCGTTCATCACGTCGTCGTACTCCAGCAGGCGCTTACGGGTGCCGAAGTTGTTCTCCTCCACCTTCTTCTGGGCGCGCTCGATGCTGTTGGTAATCATCGAGTGCTGAATTACTTCGCCCTCTTCCATCCCCATCTTGTCCATGAGGTTGGCAATGCGGTCGGAGCCGAACAAGCGCATGAGGTTGTCCTCCAGGCTCACGAAGAACTGCGAAGTGCCCGGGTCGCCCTGGCGGCCGGCGCGGCCCCGCAGCTGGCGGTCCACGCGGCGGCTCTCGTGGCGCTCGGTGCCGATGATGGCCAGGCCCCCGGCGGCGCGTGAGGTGTCGCGCAGCTTGATGTCGGTGCCGCGGCCGGCCATGTTGGTGGCGATGGTCACGGTGCCGGGGTAGCCGGCGGCGGCCACAATCTCGGCCTCGCGCTGGTTCTGCTTGGCGTTCAGCACCTGGTGCGGAATGCCCTTAAACTTCAGCATGCGGCTCACCAGTTCGCTGATTTCCACGCTCGTGGTGCCCACTAGCACCGGGCGGCCGGCTTCCACCAGCTTCTGGATTTCGAGGGCCACGGCGTTGTACTTCTCACGCACCGTTTTGTACACCTGATCGTGGGCGTCCTGGCGCGAAATGACGCGATTGGTGGGAATTACCACCACGTCGAGCTTGTAGATTTCCCAGAACTCGCCGGCCTCAGTTTCGGCCGTACCGGTCATGCCGCACAGCTTGTGGTACATGCGGAAGTAGTTCTGCAAGGTCACCGTAGCGTAGGTCTGGGTGGCGTCTTCCACGCGCACGTTTTCCTTCGCCTCAATGGCCTGGTGCAGGCCGTCGGAGTAGCGGCGGCCCTCCATCACGCGGCCGGTTTGCTCGTCCACAATCTTCACCTTGCCGTCGTCGGTGAGGATGTACTGGTCGTCCTTCTCAAACAGCGTGTAGGCCTTAAGTAGCTGGTTCACCGTATGGACGCGCTCCGATTTCTCGTTGTAGTCCTGCATCAGCTGCTCCTTGCGCTGGAGCTTTTCCTCGGCGCTGAGGCCGGGGGTTTTCTCGATGGCAGCAATTTCCATCCCGATGTCGGGCATGATGAACAGGTGCGGATCTTCGCCCTGGGCCGTAATCAGGTCGATGCCCTTTTCGGTCAACTCGATCTGGTTGTTCTTCTCGTCGATGGTGAAGAACAGGGGCTCGTCGGCCTTGGGCATCTGGCGCGAGTTGTCCTGCAAGTAGAAGTTTTCCGTCTTCAGCAGCACGGCGCGGTTGCCGGTTTCGGAGAGGTACTTGATGAGCGGCTTGCTCTTGGGCAGGCCGCGGGCGGCGCGCAGCAGCAGCAGGCCGCCGTTGCCGTTCTTGTCGTCGTCTTCGGGACCGTCTTTTCCTTCGGCGATGAGCTTACGGGCCTGCACCAAGTAGTTCTGCACGAGCTTCTTTTGCTCGTCCACCAAGCGCTGGATGCGCGGCTTGAGCTGGTAGAACTCGTGCACGTCGCCGCGGGGCACGGGGCCCGAGATGATGAGCGGCGTCCGGGCGTCGTCAATCAGCACCGAGTCCACTTCGTCGACCATCGCGAAGTGGTGCTTGCGCTGCACCAGCTCCTCGGGGTCGCGGGCCATGTTGTCGCGCAGGTAGTCGAAGCCAAACTCGTTGTTGGTGCCGTAGGTGATGTCGGCGGCGTAGGCGGCGCGGCGGGCGTCGGTGTTGGGCTGGTGCTTGTCGATGCAGTCCACGGTCAGGCCGTGGAACTCGAACAGCGGCGCGTTCCATTCGGAGTCGCGCTTGGCCAGGTAGTCGTTCACCGTTACGAGGTGCACGCCGCGGCGCGAGAGGGCGTTGAGGAACGAAGGGAGCGTCGAAACCAGCGTTTTGCCTTCGCCGGTGGCCATTTCGGCAATCTTGCCCTGGTGCAGCACCACGCCACCGATGAGCTGCACGTCGTAGTGCACCATGTCCCAGGTGATTTCGGCGCCGCCGGCCAGCCACTTGTTGGACCACACCGCCTGGTTGCCCTGGATGACGACGTTGCCCTTGCGGGTAGCAATCTCGCGGTCGAAGTCGGTGGCGGTCACCGTCAGCTGGCCATTTTCCTTGTAGCGGCGAGCGGTTTCCTTCACAATAGCGAAGGCCGACGGTAGTACCTCGAGCAGCACAGCTTCGAGATCTTTGTTGCGCTGCTTTTCCAGGGCGTCAATCTTCTCGAAGCGCACTTCCTTCTGGGCCACGTCCATCGTGGGGGCATCGGCCATCTGCTGTTGCAGGGCCCCAATCTGCCCGTCGATGCCGGCCAGGCGCTCGTCAATGCGGTTGCGCACGGCCTGGGTCTGCTCGCGCAGCTGGTCGTCGGTCAGGCCGGCCAGTTTGGCATATTCGGCATTGATCAGGCCCACGTAGGGCACGATTTCCTTCAGGTCACGCTCCGATTTGGAGCCGAATAGCTTGGCGACGGTCTTGCCGAGAAAATCTAACATCGGGTAGTTTTTTTAACGAATAGGCGCCGGGGCGCTCCCCAAATTTACGGCTTCTTAGCCAAAACCGCCCCAAACAAAAAGCTCCGCCAGATTGGCGGAGCTTTTTGGCAGCAGTGAATTAGGGCCCCAGAGGCCCCGGCGGGCTATGCTTTGGGGGCGCGGCTCACCAGCTTATCCACCAGGGCAGTGCTGCCCGATATGGCGGGGCGGGCGGGCTTGCTGGCTTCCTCCTTTTCTGTCAGGCGCTTGTATAGCGTCAGGGCCTGGGCCACTACTTGGTCCATGTTGTAGTACTTGTAGGTGGCGAGGCGGCCCACGAAGTGCACGTTGGGGGTTTCGTCGGCCAGCTTCTTGTACTTGTTGTACAGCTCGGCGTTTTCGGGCTGGGGCACGGGGTAGTAGGGGTCGCCCTCGGCCTGCGGGTACTCGTACACGATGGCCGTTTTGCTGTGCTCCTGGCCGGTGAGGGCCTTAAACTCGGTGATGCGGGTGTATGCGTGCTCGTTGGGGTAGTTCACCACGGGAGCCACCAAATGCTTCTCCTTGCTCAGGGTTTCGTGCTTGAACTCGAGCGAGCGGTAGGGGAGCTTGCCGAACTGGAAGTCGAAGTACTCGTCCACGGGGCCCGTGAAAATCATTTCCTTGAAGGGAATGAAGTCCATGATTTCGTGGTAATCCGTGTTCAGCATCACCTTGATGTTCGGGTGGTCGAGCATCTTCTCAAACATCCGGGTGTAGCCGTGCAGCGGCATGGCCTGGAACGTGTCGGTGAAGTAACGGTCGTCGCGGTTGGTGCGGGTGGGCACGCGGCTGGTCACGCTCTTGTCCAGCTGCGAGGGGTCGAGGCCCCACTGCTTGTTGGTGTAGTTCTTGAAGAATTTATTGTAGAGCTCGCGGCCAACTTTGCTCACCACCACGTCTTCCGACGTTTTGATAACCGGCACGTCCTCAGCTACCGACTCGAAAAATTGGTCCAGTTCGAAGCTATTGAGCTTCAGGCCGTACAGCGAGTTGATGGTATCCAAGTTGATGGGCATCGGCACGAATTGGCCATCAACCGAGGCGAGCACGCGGTGCTCGTAGGGACGCCAGTCGGTGAAGTTGCCCAGGTAATCAAACACATCCTTCGAGTTGGTGTGGAAGATGTGGGGGCCGTACTTGTGGATCAGGATGCCGTCCTCGTTGTAGTGGTCGTAGGCGTTGCCGCCGATGTGGTTGCGCTTGTCGATGACGAGCACCTTCTTGTTGCTGCGGGTGGCCAGCCGCTCGGCCAGCACGCTACCGGCAAATCCGGCCCCTACTATGAGGTAATCAAACATACGGAGAGTAGAAAAGAGGGAGGATTATAGAGGAAAATACGTGTTTTGAGGTACTGTGCGGCTGCTTATGCCACGGTTGCAGCAGCCATGCCAACGGGCGCTGAAGCCTTGGCAGCCAGGCGGTTTTGCATCAGGTCCACCATTTGCTGCCAGGTCTGGTCCCACGAGATGGTGGCCAGGTATTCATCGGTGCGGCGGCGCCAGTCGGCGTCGTCGCGCTGGGTGAGGGCCCGGCCGATGGCCGCGCCAAAGGCGTCGGCATCGGCAGCGATCTGCACCAAGCCAAGGTCTCCGTAAGGACGCACCACATCGCGAATGGGCGTGCTCACCACGGGGTTGCCAGCGGCCAGGTACTCAGGGGTTTTGGTGGGCGAGATAAACTTGGTGCTTTCGTTGTCGGCGAATAGCAGCGTCGCCACATCCCAACCCTTTAAGTAGGCCGGAAGTTCTAAATAATCCTTGCCGCCCAAGTAATGCACGTTGGCTGGGCGTGGCAGGATGGCAGGGTCAATCTTTACCACCGGCCCAATGATGACAAATTGCCACTCGGGGTGGGCAGCGGCCAGTTGGCCCAGCAGCTCAATATCCAGCCGCTCGTCTACCACGCCGAAGAAGCCGACGCGCGGGTGGGCAATGCCGGCCTGGTCGGCGGGCTCGGCCATGGGGCCCCGGGCCTGCCCGAAGTGGGCCTTGTCGATGCTGCTGGGAAAGGGGTGCGCGTCGGGGTGTTGCTCGCGCTTAGCTTCGTAGATGGTCATGCCGCCGGTGAAAACCAGGTCGGCGCGCTCGAACAGCTCCTGCTCGCGCTGGCGTAGCTCGGGCGGGGCAAACTTGAAAGCCGCCAGCTCGTCCATGCAGTCGTACACCGTCAACACGGGCTTGAAGTGACGCGACTTGTTCAAGGCCATCGGCGTGTAGTACCAGAACACGTAGCGGCTAATGCCCTGCTCGGCGAAGTACTGGCTCAGCAGCCCGGCTTGGATTTCGTCGGCCTCGGCTGCCGACAGGCCGGCCGGCAAGTGGGCCACCACCACGCGCAGGCCGTTTTGGCGCTCCTTAATTTCGAGGTGCGGCGCTACCTGGTCGGGGTGGTAAAAGGCATCCTCAACGTAGAACACGCGGCCGTGCTGGGCAAAGCGCGAGAGCAAGTGCTGGGGGCGCTGCCACACGAAATCCCAGTGCAAGTGCGCAAAGCACACGAGGTCGGGCAGGGCGTAGGGGGTTACGGTAGGGGCAGCAGCAGCCTGCGGCAGCGCGGCGGGGCGTGCAGCAACCTCCGCCAAAGCAGCGTGGGGCATGGGAAACGACAAGAAGAAGATGCGGAACTGCGAATAATATAATTGCCGATAACCGGCCTAGCGTGCAGCGTTGCTTTATTATACGGGCCCCGGGGTCAAAAGGATACGCCCGGCGGGCGGCGGCGCGGGGGGGCCGGCTCAGCCGGCGGGCGACAACACGAGCTGTAGCTCCACGGCATCGAGCCACTGGCCCGGCGCGGGGCCCCGCAGCCAGGCCCGCCGGGTGCCCACCCGCCGAAACCCCGCCGCCCGGAACAGCCCCAGGCTGGCGCGGTTAGCTGCCGCTACGGTGCAGTGCAGCTGGTGCAGGTGCAGCACGTCGCGGGCGTGGGCCACCAGCAGCGCGAGGGCGTGCTGGGCGTAGCCCTGCCGCCGCGCGGGGCCCAAAATAATTATGCCGACGGCCGCCCGCTGGTGCAGAGGCTCGAAGTTGAACAGGTCGACCACCCCCACCTGCTGCCCCCAATCGTACGAATCGGCGACGAGGCGCAGCTGGCGCACCTCGTGGAAGTCGGCGGTGGCGTGCTTGAGGTACTCGCGCAGGGCGTGGCGCGACACGGGGGCCAGCGTGTCGGACACGGCCCACACGGCGGGGTCGTTTTCCAGGGCGTAGAGGAACTCGAGGTCGTCGGGCTCCAGGGCCCGCAGCACCACCCGGGGCCCCGCCGCGGGCCCGGGCCCGGCAAGTGCGGCGGCCACTACAGGCTGATTTCGCCGCCGAACACGCGCACGGCGGGCCCGCTCAGCCACACGTCGGCGAAGCCACCGCCGGGCTGCGCCTGGAAGGCTACTTCGAGCAGGCCCCCGGGGGTTTGGAGGCGCACGGGCGAGGCCGCACCGCGCTGCGAGGCGGCCAGGGCCACGGCCGTGACGCCGGTGCCGCAGCTCAGGGTTTCATTTTCCACGCCGCGCTCGTAGGTGCGCACCGGCCAGGGATGGGCGGGGTCGGCGGGCACCTCCACGAAGTTCACGTTCACGCCGGCCGGGTCGTAGGCCTGATCGTAGCGGATGTCGTGGCCCGCGCCGTACACGTCGAACTCGGCCAGCGTGTAGCCCTCCTCGGCGTCGAGGAAGTGCACGTGGTGGGGTGAGCCGGTGTGCACAAACACGTCCGCCTCCCCTACTTCGGCCAGCTGCGGGGCGGCGGCGTCAATCATCTTCAGGCGCACGGTGCCGTCGGCTTCCACGCGGGCGGCGTGGGGCCCGTCCACGGCCAGAAAGTAGGCGTCGTCGGCGACGACGCCCAGGTACTTGGCGAAGGCCACCAGGCAGCGGCCGCCGTTGCCGCACATGGTGCTAGGGTGGCCGTCGGCGTTGAAGTACACCATCTCAAAATCGTAGCCTTCGCGGTTGCGCAGCAGCATCAGCCCATCGGCCCCAATGCCAAAGCGGCGGTCGCAAAGCCGTGCAATGCGGGCGTGGTCGGCGGTGTCGAACTGCGCGGCGCGGTCGTCGAAGATGACGAAGTCGTTGCCGGTGCCTTGGTATTTATGGAACGTGAGGGTCATGGGGCCGGGGTTTGCACAAATTTCGGCAAGCCGGGCCAATGTTGCGCACTCGTTACGCAAGTATTGGCACGAGTACCAGCACAAAGCTTACGGCCGGGGCCCCTAACGTCAAGTGCTGCACCGGGCCACGGCCCAGGCCACACCCGCCACGGCCAGCAGCGTGCCCAGCCGCAGCACTAAAAACACCCACGCGGGCAGTTCCGGGTCTTTGCGAATGCCAAACATACTGGCTTATACGGGCCCCGCGGCCAAGCCGACGGGAACGCTACCGGCCTTCGGGCGCGGCCACCGGAGGCACGGCAATCGGCGGCACCACCGGCGCGGGCGGCGGGCGCTTGCGGCCCAGGCGGTGCGCCAGCTCGTAGGACCGGCCGCGGTACTGCATGCGGCGCTCCCAGCGCTTGCGGCGGGGGGCAATGCTGCCGCGCAGGTATTTCTCGATGACCAGGGCGGCGCAGGGGGCCGCGGCGGTGGCCCCGAAGCCGGCGTTTTCGAGGTACACGGCCACCGCGATTTTGGGGTTTTGGGCGGGGGCGAAGGCCACGAATGTGGCGTGGTCGTCGCCTTCATCGTTCTGCACGGTGCCCGTTTTGCCGGCGATGGTGATGCCCACATCGGCCAGGCTGGAGGCCTCGGCGGTGCCGCCGCGGTGCATCACGGCCAGCATGCCGGGTACCAGGGCCTCGAGGTTGGCGCTGTCGACGAGGGTGTGGTGCTTTACCAAAAAGCGCGGCAGGGGGCCCCCGGTGCCCACGCCGCGCACAAAATGCGGCGTGTAGTACCAACCCCGATTGGCGATGATGGCCACCATGTTGGCCATTTGCAGGCCCGTGAGGTTGATTTCGCCCTGCCCCACGCTGAGCGAGTAGATGGAGCGAAACCGCCAGTTGCGGGTGTGCCGCGCCTTATCGTAATAAGCCGGCGTGGGCAGAAAACCGGCCTGCTCGCGGGGCAGGTCCACACCGAGCAGCGTGTCGAGCCCAAACGACTGGGCGTAGCGCTGCCACTGGGCCAGGTTGGCGTGGCGGGCCCCCACGGTGTCGGCCACCAAGCTGTCGGGCACGTGGTCAATCACGGCCCGCATGGTTTGGTAGAAGTACGGGTTGCAGCTGTATTGCAGGCCCAGGGTGAGGGTGCGGGCCTCCGGGTGGTGGTGCACGCAGCTGATGAGCGACTGGTCGCACGGGAACCCGGTGCCGGGCGTGATGGCCCCGAGCTGCAAGGCAATAGCGGCGTTAACGAGCTTGAACACCGAGCCGGGCGGATTGGCCAGCACGGCAGGCCGGTTCAGCAGGGGCAGGTCTTCGTTTTCGAGCAGTTGGCGGCGCACGCCGGCCTGGTCGGGGGCGGTGAGGGCAGCCGGCGCGTAGGTGGGGGCCGACACCGAGCAGAGGATTTCGCCGGTGCGCGGGTCGAGAGCCACGAGGTAGCCCTTGCGGCCGCCCAGCAGGCTTTCGGCGTAGGCCTGCAGCTTGGCGTCGAGGGCCAGGTGCAGGTCCTGCCCGTCCTGGAAGGCCGTGTCGGGGGCCCAGCTGCCGTGGCGCCCGCCGGCCGCGTCCACCAGCGGGTGCAGGTAGCCGCGGTGGCCGGTCAGCAGGCCGTTGTAGTAGGTTTCGACGCCGCCGTTGCGCAGGCGGTAAAACCGGCCGCGCCGGTACTTTACTATCTGGTTGATAAAGGGTTGGGCGTTAGCGGCCTGGTAGCCCAGTACCGGGGCGGCCGTGCCCACGGTGTAGGTGCGGCGCTCGGCTTCGGCCAGGGCCAGCTCGGGCCACTCGGCCTGGTGGCTGCGCACGCGCTCGGCCTCGGCCGGGGTGAGCACGAGCTGGATGGGCCCCGGGGTGCGGGCCCCGGGGTAGGGCCGGGCCTCGGCCAGGCGGCGCACCAAGGTGCTATCGGGCCAGCCCAGCAGGTCGTTCAGGGCCACGGTGGTGGCCGAATCGAGGCCCGGGCGCTGCGGCACGGCCAGCAGGTAGTTCAGCCGGGTGTCCACCAGCACCGAGTCGTGGCGGTCGAGGATGCGGCCGCGATGGGTGGGTGCGGCGGTTACCTCGCGGCGGCGGGCGTAGGTTTCGGCGGCTTCGTCGGCGGCCGGGCCGGAGGGCGACGAGCACGCACCCAGCCCAAGCCCCGCGAGCACTAGCCAGCCACAAACCGTTATCAGCCAATTTTTTCCAGCCATTTTCTAAAGTTACGCCCCCTTTCGCTCGACTTACGCACCAGTTCGGTGAATGAGGCCCAGCGCCTTACGAGTGGCCCCCGGTAACGGATAAAGCGGCCGGAGGTTTTTTCGACACCGTTTTGCCAGGAACCCCACTACATACGAGGAGCCGCGCCGAATAGCTTGACCCGGGCGGCGCTGGGGCCCCGGGGGTCCGCCCCTACCTTTGCGGCCTGCTTATGTACGACTTCCTCACCACCTCGCCCTGGCCCGACTACGAGCTGATTGATTCCGGTAATTTCCAGAAGCTGGAGCGCTTCGGCCCCTACGTGCTGGCCCGGCCCGAGCCCCAGGCCATCTGGGACCCGCACCTGCCGCTGAGCGAATGGGAACGGGCCGACGCCGCCTTTGCTAGGGCCCCCGGCAGCACCGAAAAGGGCCAGTGGCGCCTCAAGCCCGCCATGCCCGAGCAATGGGTAATTGCCTACGAGCGGCCCGACGGCTTGCGGCTCAAGTTTCGGCTGGGCCTCTCGTCGTTCAAGCACGTGGGGCTATTTCCGGAGCAGGACCCCAACTGGCAATTTATTTACAACCAGACCAAAGCGCGCCGCGCCGCCCAGCCGCGGGTGCTGAACCTGTTTGCCTACACCGGGGCCGCCACCCTGGCCGCCCGCGCCGCCGGGGCCGACGTGACGCACCTCGACTCGGTGAAGCAGGTGAACTTCTGGGCCCGCGACAACATGGAGGCCAGCCGGCTCGACGGCGTGCGCTGGCTGGTGGAAGACGCCATGAAGTACGTGCGCCGCGAGGTGAAGCGCGGCAGCAAGTACCAGGGCCTCATCCTCGACCCGCCCGCCTACGGCCGGGGCCCCAACGGCGAGAAGTGGCAGCTGGAGGACGAACTCAACGAGCTGCTCAAACTCAGCCAGCAGCTGCTCGACCCCGCCGACCACTTCTTCGTGGTGAACCTGTACTCGCTGGGCTTCTCGGCGCTGATTTTGGACAACCTGACCACGGCCATCTTCCCGGGGCCCAAAGCGGTGCGCGAGCTGGGCGAAATTTACCTGCACGACGCCGGCCAGCGCAAGCTGCCGCTGGGCACGTTCTGCCGGTTCGCGAATTAGCCGTTCTAGTCCGGGGCCCCCGGGGGCCCCGGCGGACGGTTCAGCCAGTAGTGGAAGCCCAGGGTGCCGGCCGCGTAGGCTAGCACGTCGAGCGGGTCGGCCACGGCCCGGGCCGACCACAGCGGCAGCAGGCCCTCGAACCACACCGATACGCCGAGCCACGCGCCCACCAGCCACGCGCCAGGCAAAGTGCCGCGCGGGGCGATGAGCCAGCGGTGCGCCGCTAGCGCCAGGCCCAGCATAAGGGGCAGGGCCAACAGATCGGCCAGGTGCGCGGTAATCAGGGCGGGCAGCGGCCAGTGCAGCCAGTGCCTATTCAGCCACAGCCCCCCGTAGAGGCCGGCCGCGCCCAGCAGCAGCGGGTGGCGCAGCGCTGGGGCCCCACCCACGGCTAGGCGGCGATGGCCGTGGCCACCCACACAAAAAACGAGAGCAGCGCGATGAACAGCAGCTGCCCGCCCCGCCCAATCCACTTAAAAAAGGACAGCACGGGGCCGTCTTCGGGCCGAATTTCGATGAGGCGCACGGCCGATTTCTGCTGCTGCGCCGCCACCACGGCGGCGGCTTCGGCGCGCTGGTGGGCCTGCGGGTCGAGCAGGTGGCCGCAGTGCGTGCAGCGGTCGGTGGGCCGCAGCCCCCACTCGGACCACTGCTGGCAAAAGGGGCACTTTTTGGTGGAAACGAGCGGAGTAGCGGCCATTGCGAGGGCATACGCAGGCGGCCAAAGGGGCGTTGCGTGCCGCTAGCCGGCTTACTTTGCGCCTGCCCGCCGCCGGGCCCCTATTCTGCACCGCATGCCCACGCCCCGCCGCCTCGCCCTCATCGACATGGGCACCAACACGTTTCACCTGCTGATTGTGGAGCTGCCCGCCGCACCCGGCCAGTCGCCCCGCGAGCTGCTGCGCACCAAGGCCGGCGTGCGCCTGGGCGAGGGCGGCATCAGCAAGGGCGAAATTGCGCCCGCGCCCTACGCCCGCGCCCTGCACACGCTGGCCGGCTTCAAGGAAGAAATGGAGCTGCACGGCGTGACGCAAGTGCGCGCCACGGCCACCAGCGCCATGCGCGTGGCCCGCAACGGCCCGGCCCTGGTGCGTGAAATTGCCGACCAGTTCGGCATTGAGGTAGAGGTGATTGCCGGCGGGCGCGAGGCCGAACTGATTTGGAAAGGCGTGCGCCAGGCCGTGCCCCTGGGGCCCCAGCGCCAGCTGATTATGGACATCGGCGGCGGCTCGGTGGAGTTCATCATCGCCAACGACCACGAGATTTTCTGGAAGCAGAGCTTCGAGCTGGGGGCCCAGCGCCTGCTCGACCAGTTCTTTCCCGACCCCAGCGGCGTGCTGCCCGCCGCGGCCGTGGCCGCCGAGCAAGCGTATTTTGATACCGTGCTGGGGCCCCTGGTGGCGGCCGTGAACGAGCTGAAACCCGTGGGCCTGGTGGGCGCCTCGGGCAGCTTCGACAGCCTGGCCGACATGCAGCTCGGCCGCCTGCGCACGGAGAAGGAGCTGCCGCCCCGCACCGAATTGGCCCTCAGCAGCTTCCAGCACAGCTACGCCCAAATGCTGAGTCGCGACCACGCCCAGCGCCTGGAGCTGCCCGGCATCCTGCCCATGCGGGCCGACATGCTGGTGGTGGCCGCTGTGCTCATCGATTGGGTACTGGGCATCAGCGGCATCACGCAAATCCAAACCTCGGCCTTCGCCCTGAAGGAAGGACTACTGGCCGAGATGCTGGAGGCGAAGTAGACCGTAGCGTGGACGCTGCGAGTCCGCGGCTCTCGCTTCGTCCTGCCGATTAATAGTTGGGCGACCGGGCAGCGCCGCGGACTACAAAGTCCGCGCTACAGTACTGGCGCTACCCGGCCTTGGCGGCGCGGCAGACCCTGTGGATGAACGCCAGCTTGGGCACCACCGCCGGGCCGATGACGAACGGGTACGGGTCGGGCTGGCCCATGCTGCGGTTGAGGCTGTTCATGGCGAAGGTGAGGGGCAGCCACGCGGCCATGATGGGCTCGAATTCCTCCTCCGAGTACGGGTCGGGGATGGTGGCGCGCAGGTGCAGCTCGGGATCTACGCCGCGCGGGGCCACGCGCAGGCCGTAGGCGTGGGCGGTTTCCAGCGTGTCCATGATGTGCAGGTAGTGGGCCCAGGTTTCGGCCCAGTCTTCCCAGGGGTGGGTGGTGGCGTAGGCGCTGATGTGGGTGGCCATCCAGTCGGGCGGGGGGCCCTGGGCGTAGTGCTTTTTCAGGGCCTCGGCGTAGTCCTCCCGGTCGTCGCCGAACAGCGCGCGGCACTCCTTTAAGAAGGGCGTTTTGTCAATCAGCCGGTCCCAGTAGTAGTGGCCCACCTCGTGGCGGAAGTGGCCGAGCAGCGTGCGGTAGAGCTCGTCCATCGACTTGCGGGCCATTTCGCGCTCGATGTCGTCAGCCTCGGCGATATTGATGGTAATCAGGCCATTGTCGTGGCCGGTGAGGATGCGCTTGTCGGGCTCGGGGCCCTCGTCGGCCTTGAAGTCGAACCAGAGGCCGGTTTTGGGCGCCACGTGCTTGCTCACCACCGGCAGGCCCAGGCGCAACAGGCTGTACACCAGGCGGTGCTTGGCCACCTCCAGGCGCTGCCAGCGGCCCAGGTACTCGGGCTGGCTTAGGTCGGGGATGGTGCGGTTGAGGGCGCAGGCCGCGCAAAACGGCGTAGGGGCCCCCACCGGCACCAGCCAGTTGCAGGCCTGGTAGCCGTGGTTGGCGCAGTACACGTAGCCCGGGGCCGCGGGCGGCGCGCCGTAGAGGTGCACCGTGCCCTCGGTGGGGGCCCCGGGCGTGGCCACTAGCGGCTCCAAGGCCAGCTTCTCGGCCTGGAAGCCCAGCGGGTAGTGGCACTTTTCGCACCGGTTGTTTTCGAGGTAGAGCAGCTGGCCGCAGTGGCGGCAGGTAAAAAGTTTCATGGCAAGGCGGGGGAAGGGGGGCGCGGGGCCCGGTGCGCTTACGTTTTTGGGCCGGGGCCCGCCGGGGCCGGTGGCCATTTTGCGTTATTTTATTTTTTTTAAGCTGGGCCATCATTTTAGGGGCCCCGGCCGTAATTATTACATCTTTTCCTGGCCCAGCCCATTTTATTTTGGGGCCCTTGGCGAATTACTGGCCAGTCGTCGCTAGTTTGCCCCTCCGCTGGGCCCCATTTGGCCTGGCGCCCTTGCTTTAACTAACCCGCCCCACTTATGTCGGCCAACGCGCTGCTTCGCTCTTACCAGGAACAGGCCCACGTGTGGGACGAGATGTTCAGCGCCGGGGGCATCCGGCCCGAGTACCGGCAATTTGTGGCCGCCCTCGAAACCCTGGAAAGCCAGGAAATGACCCACAAAGACGAGCTGGCCAAAAAGCTCTTCATGAGCCAGGGCATCACCTTCACGGTGTACAGTGACGGCGAGGGCATCGAGAAAATCTTCCCCTTCGACATCATTCCGCGCATCATCAAGCACGCCGAGTGGACGACCATCGAGGCCGGCATCAAGCAGCGGCTCAAGGCGTTGAACATTTTCCTGAAGGACATTTACCACCAGCAGTTCATCATCAAGGACGGCATCATTCCGGCGGCGCTGGTGTACTCGTGCCCGCAGTTTTTGCGCGAGATGGTGAACGTGCACGTGCCGCACGACGTGTACACCCACGTGGCCGGCGTGGACCTGATCCGCGACCACGACGGCGAATTTTACGTGCTGGAGGACAACCTGCGCACGCCGTCGGGCGTGTCGTACATGCTCGAAAACCGGAGCATCACCTACCGCATCTTCCCCGACCTGCTGCCTAAAAACAACGTGCAGCCGGTGAAGGACTACCCCGACCTGCTGCTGCGCAACCTGCTGGCCCTGGCCGACCGCCAGGTGAGCGAGCCTACGGTGGTGCTGCTCTCGCCGGGCATTTTCAACTCGGCGTACTTCGAGCACAGCACGCTGGCCCGCCTCATGGGCATCCGGCTGGTGGAGGGGCGCGACTTGCTGGTGCACAACCACTTCGTGTACATGAAAACCACCAAGGGCCTGGCCCGGGTGGACGTCATTTACCGGCGCGTGGACGACGAGTTTCTCGACCCGCTGGTGTTCCGGCCCGACAGCACCCTGGGCGTGCCCGGCCTGTACTGGGCCCACCGCAAGGGCAACGTGGCCATCGTGAACGCCATGGGCAACGGCGTGGCCGACGACAAGGCCGTGTACTGCTACGTGCCCGACATGATCCGCTACTACCTCAACGAGGAGCCCATCCTTAAGAACGTGCCCACCCACCAGATGGCCGACGCCGACGCCCGCCAGCACGTGTTCGAGCGCATGGACCGCATGGTGATCAAACGCACCAACGAGAGCGGCGGCTATGGCATGCTCATCGGCAGCGCGGCCACCGAGGAGCAGATGGACGACTTCCGCCAGGCCATCATCGCCGACCCGCGCAGCTTCATTGCCCAGCCCATCATCAGCCTCTCGGCCACGCCATGCTACATCAACGGGGCCCTGCAGCCGCGGCGCGTAGACCTGCGCCCCTTCGCGCTGTGCGGCCCCTCGGGCATCGACATCGTGCCCGGGGGCCTCACGCGGGTGGCCCTGCGCGAAGGCTCGCTGGTGGTGAACTCCTCGCAGGGCGGCGGCAGCAAAGACACCTGGGTGCTGGGGCCCGAAAACCACTAAGCGAACCGCCGGGGCCCCGGGGGCCGTTGGTTTTTGTTCGTTTTCACCGTTGATTATCAAGCACTAATGCTAAGCCGCGTTGCCGAAACCATTTACTGGCTGGCCCGCTACATGGAGCGCACCCACACCATGTTGCAGGTCGTCCGCATCCACTACATCGCCAAGCAGGACGAGCAGCACTACCCCGGCTGGCAAGCCCTGCTGCACAACTACGGCGACTTGAGCGACGCGGAAATTGAGGCCGTGGCGCCCTACACGGCGCGGGTGCTGCACCACTTGCTGCTCGACAAGGGCAACGGCGCCTCGGCCTTCAACGCCATTGGGCAGGGGCGCGAAAACGCCCGCGCCGTGCAGGACCACATCAGCAAGGAGGTGTGGCAGAGCCTGAACGACTTCTACCACGTCATTCGCCAGCCCGAAATCGCCCAGCAAATTCTGGCCGACGACCCCGTGTCGGGCATCGACGCGCTGCTGCGCCAAAACGTCATCTACGTCGGCACGGTGCAGAACGCCATGCCGCGCGACGAGGGCTACACGTTTCTGAGCCTGGGCAAATTTTTGGAGCGGGCCCTGCAAACGGTGGCCATCCTGCAGCTGCACCGCGCCGCCCTGATGCCCGACGCCGCCGAGGCCGCCGGGGGCCCCCAGGTGCGCTACCTGCTGCTGAGCCTCTACGGCTACGAGCAGTACGTGAAGACTTACAAGGGCCAGTTCAGCCCGGCCCACGCGCTGCAGTTTGCGGTGCACGACCCCGATTTCCCGCACTCACTGGCCTACGCCCTGGGCCAGCTCGTACGCTTCGGCGAGCGGCTGCTGGGCCGCACCGTGCCCGAGCACTACGAGCAGGTGCGCTTCCTGCTGGGCCGGGTGAAAACCAACGTGGAGTACCACCGCTTTGCCCCCGGCGACGCGCCCGCCCTCGACGCCTTTTTGCAGCAAACCCGCCAGGAGCTGCTCGACGTGGCCGCCGCCTTCGGCACGTATTACTTCGGCCACAGCTAATTTGCCCGCGCCATGCCTTCCTATAAAATCAAGCACCTGACGCGCTACGCCTACGGGGCCCCCGTGACCGACTGCACCAACCAGCTCATGATCTATCCGCTGGCCGATGACCGGCTGGAGGTGAAGAGCCAGGAGGTGGCCGTGACCGGCAGCCCCGACGTGGCCCTGTTCACCGATTACTTCGGCAACCAGGTGGGCGTGTTTTCGCTGGTGGCGCCCCACGCCGAGCTGCGCATCGAGTCGAACGTGGCCGTGGTGACGCACGCCATCCAGTTTCCGATGGACGAGGCCGACGCCCCCACCCAGTGGCGGCACCTGGCCGAGGTGGCGCACGAGGCGGCGTTCATCGACTTCCTGTACGTGGACAACCCGGCGCTGCAAGCCGAAATCCGGGGGGCCCTGGCGGGCGTGATTGACCTGAACGACAAGCCGCTGAAGAACGCGCTGGTGCTCTCGGAGTACGTGAACGAGCACTTCCAGTACGAGAAGGGCGTGACGAGCGTGGAAACCCCGACCGAGGAAATCTGGCGCCTGCGGGCCGGCGTCTGCCAGGATTTCACCCACCTGCTGCTGTTTTTGCTGCGCATGCACGGCATCCCGGCGCGCTACGTGAGCGGCTACGTGTGCCCCAAGGACGAGGGCGTGCGCGGCACCGGTGCCACCCACGCCTGGGTGGAGGCCTACATCCCGTTCTACGGCTGGCTGGGGCTGGACCCCACCAACAACTGCATCGTGAACGACGGGCACGTGCGCATGGCCCTCGGCCGCCACTTCGCCGACTGCACCCCCGTGAAGGGCACTTACAAGGGCACCGGGGCCCATACGCTGGAGGTGTCGGTGCACATCGAAAACGGCCACCCCCTCCCCACCGACGACTTCCCCGAAATGCCCGTGTACGTGCAGCAGGCCCCCCTGCCCAAAATCGCCGTCAACTCCTACCGCAAGTACACCGACTGGGAACAGCAGCAGCAACAACAGCAGCAATAGGGCCCCCAGCCCACCCAAAAGTTATCCACAAAACCTATGTGGATAACTGGATAACTTCCTAAAAGCCGGGCCCCGGCGCTGCGCAGCGCCGGGGCCCGGTTGGTTTTCTACCAGCGCCGCCGGCTTACGGCTGCCGTTCGAATTTGATGGGCACGGTGAAACTTACGTTCACCGGGATGCCGTCTTGGCGGCCGGGCAGGAAAGCGGGTAACTTAGTGACGGCCGTCACCACAGCCGCGTCGTAGGCGGGCCCCAGGCCTTTGATTATTTTGGGTTCTTTCACGGCGCCGTCTTTGGTCACAACGAAGGAAACGAATACCCGGCCGTCCTTTTGGTCGGCCGCGGCGAGTGTGGGGTACTGAATACTTTCCTGAATAGCCGTCACGATGCCGGCAACGCCATTCCCACTGGGCAGATGCGGCATTTCCTCCACGTACTGGTAAACCTTAGAGCCACCACTCAACTCGTTCAGGTGCGCTTGAGCGTCTGACGAGGCAACGGGCGGTGAGGGCGGCGGCACCATACCGGCCGGCGTTTGGACATCAGCGGCGGGCTGGCAGGCTACGGCCAGCAGGCCCGCCACAACGGGCAGGGCCAGCCACTGCTTCCAGCGGCGCACGGGGTGGGACGACTTTAACATGGCAATGCGGGTAAGGGTGAGGGAATGGGTGAAGGAATGCAGCAGCGGCAGCGGCGCCTCGGGCAGCGTGATGCGGCGGGTGGCCAGCCGGGCCAGCAGCGTGGCGTAGGCCGTGGGCCCAGGCTGGGGCCCTGCGGCGGCGGGTGCGTTGGTTTCGGCTAGCGCAGCGCGGTCGGCCAGCAGCTCGTGGGTGAGGGCCAGGGCACGTACCAGCGGGTAGATGAAGGGGTTGAACCAGAGCACGGCGCGCCAGCTTTCCAGCCAGAGCACGTCGTAGGTGTGGCCCTGGCGCACGTGGGCCGCCTCGTGGGCCAGCACCTGGGCGGCCTCGGCGGGCGCGAGGGCGGCCGTATCGTCCCAAAAAATGGTGCGCCCGAACGAACTGGTGGGCAGCCGGCCGCCAGTGTGGGCCAGCGCGTAGTCCGGCCCCGCGGTGCGGGGCAGGCCGCGGGTGGCCCGGTGCAACCGCCCCAGCCGCCACGCCAGGCGGCCCAGGCCCAGCGCCACGCCGGCCGCGTACAGCCACACCAGCGGCGAAACCCCGCCCCAGTCCGCCGCCCAGCCGCTGGCCTGCACGTGCAGCGTAGGCAACACAAATGCCGGCGCGGCCCCAGCCGCCGTGGGGGCCCCGGGGGCCGGGGCGCTGGCCAGCCACCCCAGCGCGGGGCGCGGCAGCAGCGGCAGCCCGGCCGCCACCAGCGGCGCCAGCAGCAGGAACACGCGGTTGTAGCCGAAGCAGCGCTCGGCGCGCAGGGCCCCGCGGTACAGGGCCCAGGCGGCGCCGAGCCCCAGCACGGAGCCCAGCATCCAGGTCAGCAAGTCGTTCATGGTTGCGGAGCGTTAGGGGTGGCAGCAGAATCTGGAGCGGCGGGCGTATCGTCGTCGTCAGCCCCACCGGCCTGGGCTTGGCGGAGCAAGGCGTCGAGGGCGGCGGCGTCGAGGTTTTCCTCTTGGGCAAAAAAGGAGAGCAGCCGGCTGAACGAGCCGCCGAAGTGCCCGCCCAGCAGCTTGCGCAGCGAAAAGCGGCGGTAGTCGTCCTGCCCTACTAGGGCGTGGTAGCGGTGCGTGCGCCCAAAGGCCTCGTAGCCCACGAAGCCCTTTTGCTCCAGGATGCGCACGATGGTGGACACCGTGGTGATAGCCGGCGCCGGGGCCGGTAGGGCCCCCTGCACGTCCTTGACGTAGCTGGGGCCCTCGCGCCAGAGGATTTGCATCACCTGCTCCTCGGCGCGGGTAAGTTCGGGAAAGGAAGGGTTCATGGACAGCAGGAATCAGTATGAAAGCAAATATCAACTAATATTTTAGTTAATTAACTAAAATATTAGTTGATATAGTTAAATAGCTGACCTACAGCAAATAAATTTTCAACTCTGCTGGTATATGGGCGCAATTATTCGACCGACGCCACCACGCTGCCGCCCGGTGTCACCGTCACTGGGGCCCCTTAGGCCGCGTCGGGCAGCTCCCGCTGGAAGTGCTGCTGGAGCAGGGCGTTGATTTTGGCCCGGGTCAGGGGCTTGCTGATGAGGCCGGACACGGCCTGCGACTGCTGCAAGTCGCCCAGGTCGCGGCCGAGCAGCGTGGTGGTGAGCAGGATGATGACGATTTTCGAAGCCGGCGGGTCGGGCTGGAACGCCTCCAGGAAATCAATGCCGTTCATCACGGGCATGTTCACGTCCAGCAGAATAAGCGCGGGGCACGCCGCCCCGACGGGTGCGCAGGTGCGGGCCAGCACCTCCAGGGCCTCCGCGCCGTTAGTGGCCACCAGGCACTCCTCCGTTACGCCCAGGGTGCGCAGTAAGTGCTCGTTGAGGAAATTGGTGGTGGGGTCGTCGTCGACCAACAAAACGCTGGGTAGCTTCTGCATAAACACACGTACTGGGGCCCGGGGCAGCGGGAAGTCCACTATATAGATAAATGGTACTATCCGGGGCAAGATACGGTAAATAGGGAATCGACGCCAGCGTTCCCCAGGAACAGGACCAACGGTGTTGTCTGCCCCCTGCTCTGCCCCGTAATACCCGCTGCCCAGGCCCAGCGCAGACGTGCGGGCCGCGCTGGTAGCCCGCCTCGCCGCCCTGGATGTCTAAAAAGACCTGGATCCACGGTTGCGGCAAACGCCTAAAAAGCTGTTTGAGCTATTTAAGAACGGTCATACAGAGCGCAGCGCAGCACGACCGTTTCAGGCGAGATTTCCACCAACTCAAACAGCTTCTAAACGCCGGTCTGCTGGCGCCGCGGGGCCGCCCCGGTGTTCCCGAGCCGTCCGGCACGCTGGGCGAAACGGGCGCGGCCCCGGGGCCCCAGCCGGCCGCGCAACGGCCCTCGGGGCCGCATCTTTGCGGGGCACCGCCCACCCGGGCGTGCCCCTTCACCATGCCCACTTTTGCCTACAACGAGCTTTTTGCGTTCACCGAGCGCGTATTCCAGGCCATCGGCTGCCCCGAGGCCGACGCCACCCTGGCCACTGAAACCCTGCTGGCGGCCGACCTGCGGGGCGTCGATTCGCACGGCGTGGCCCGGCTGGTGGGCTACGTGCGCCTCTGGGAAGCCGGCCGCATCAACGCCGCGCCGCGCGTGGCCGTTAGCTACGAAACGCCCAGCACGGCGGTGGTAGACGGCGACGGCGGCCTGGGCCTGGTGGTGGGGCCCCGGGCCATGCGCGTGGCCATCGAGAAGGCCCAGCAAGTGGGCACCGGCTGGGTGTCGGTGAAGAACTCCAACCACTTCGGCATTGCCGGCTACCACGCCATGCTGGCCCTGGCCCACGACATGATCGGGGTGGCCATGACCAACGCCTCGCCCCTGGTGGCCCCCACCTACTCGCTCGACCGGCTGCTGGGCACCAACCCCATTGCCGTGGCCGTGCCCGCCGGCGAGCAACCCGATTTTGTGCTCGACATGGCCACCACCACCGCCGCCAACGGCAAGCTCGAAATTGCGCAGCGCAAGGGCCTGCCCCTGCCCGAGGGCTGGGCCCAAACCGCCGACGGCCGCCCCAGCACCGACGCCAACGCCGTGAAGGACGGCGGGGCCCTGCTGCCGCTGGGCGGCGCCACCGGCTCGCACAAGGGCTACGGCCTGGGCGCGGTGGTCGACATTTTTTCGGCCGTGCTAAGCGGGGCCAACTACGGGCCCTGGGTGCCGCCGTTTGTGGCGTTTTTGCAGCCCTCGGCCAACCCGGTGGGTCAGGGCCTGGGCCACTTTTTTGGGGCCATGCGGGTCGATGCGTTCCGGCCAGCCGATGAATTTAAAGCGCACATGGACAACTGGATAACCACCTTCCGCCAGGCCCACGCCGTGGAAGGCAAGCAAGTGCTCATCCCCGGCGACCCCGAGCGCGACACCGCCGCCCACCGCCTGCTCGACGGCATCCCACTGCTCGACGCCGTGGTGCAGGACCTGCAAGGCGTGGGCGTCAAATTTGGCGTGAAGCTATAGGGCCCCAAGGCGGCCCGTAACAACAGAAAAGAGGCCTTGCGCACGGTGCGCAAGGCCTCTTTTCTGTTGTCTATTGTTGCTAACCGGCTGGCTCTACACCTGCGGCGCGGCGGCCGTCAAGGCTTGCATGGCCACGTGCTGGTTGAGGAATTTCGAGTTGTAGCCAGCGTTCGACTTATTGATGAACAAGCACGTGCCGCCGTTCACGGCGTCGATGATCTGGGCGTACTGGTCCATGGGCAGCGCGGGGCAGCCGAGGCTGCGGCCCAGGCGGCCGTTCTGGCGAATGAAGTCTTCGCTCACGTATTCCGCGCCGTGCATCACCACTGAGCGCATGGCGGCGTTCGTGTTGAAGCCTTCGTCGAGGCCCTGGAGGCGCAACGAGTGGCCGTGCTTGCCCTGGTACTCGCTGCCCGTCACATAGAAGCCGAGGCTGCTCATGTTGCTGGCGTCGGTGTTCGAGAAGTTGGTGGCCTGGTTCTCGCCCGAGTTGTGGCCGTGGGCCACCAGGGTGTGGAAAATGATTTGCTGGCTGGCCAGGTTCACCACCCACAGGCGCTTTTCAGTACTGGGTAGGTCGAAGTCCACCACCGTCAGTAGCTGCTTGTTATCAGCCAAGCGGCCGCCTTCTTTCAGGTTGAGGTAACCGGTCATGGCTTTCTCAAACACCTCAAACTTCAGGCCCTGGGCCTGGGCCCCGAGGGCGTCGTAGGTTTCGTGCAGCTTTAGGTCAAACAGCAGCGCTTTGGTGGGCGCCACGCGGGCGGTCTGGTGCGTGCTCACGATGGTATTGCCCGCCAGCGAACGGCTCACGGGGCCCGCTACGGGCGTGGCGAGGAACAGCGCGGCCAAGAAGGGCAACACGCGCCGCACGGCGCGCTTGGTGCGCCGGTAGCGGCGCTGGCGCAGAACAACGCTAACATGATGCTTTTCCATAGACGAATGCAATCTGTTGAATAACAAGGACGAATTGATAAGCAAATTAGCCCGAAAAGGCTAACCAGTAGCAAGTCATCCAAGGCATATACGCAAAAAAAGCGGCGGTGGAGGAATGCAGATTTAGGTAAACCCCAAAATCAGCCAAAACATTCCCGGTGGAGTACCGGCCAGGCCCCTAACCCCAGCCGCGGGCCAGATAACGGCGGGTGGCCACGGGCCCATCCAGCCAACGCGAGTGCAGCCCCGGGCCACTTAGCAGCAGCGTGGTGCCGCCCTGCACGGTGCTGATGATGGCCTTGAATTGCTCGGGCGGCAGGGCCGGGCAGCCGCGGCTGTAGCCCAGGTGGCCGTGCTGGCGCACGTAGGCGGGGCTGGCGTAGTCGGCGGCGTGCAGCACCACGTAGCGGTTGTAAGCGTTGGCATTTTCGCCTTTGTCGAGCCCCTCCAGGCGGCGCGAGTAGCCGTGGATGCCGTCGTAGCTGCCCGCCGTGCGGTAGAAGCCCAGCGACGTGCACGCCGATGCCTCTTTATTAGAAAAGCGGCGCGCGCGCAGGTGGCCCGAGCCTTCGCCGTGGGCCACCAGGCTGCGGTGCAACACTTTGGCATTTTTCAGGTCGAGCACCCACAGGCGCTCCTCGGTGTTGGGCAGGTCCATGTCGGCCACGGCCAGCAGGCCAGCGCGAAAGCTGGGGTCGGTGCGGCGCAGGGTAAGGTAGCCCACGCAGGCCTGCTCGAGCACGGCGGGGCGCAGGGCGGCGGCCTGGGGCCCCAGGGCCGCGTGCAGCTGGGCAATGGCCCGGCGCAGGGTGTCGGGCACGTCGGCCACGGCGGGCACGGGCGTGAGCACCAGCGAGTCGGGCAGCGCGGCCGGGGCCCCCAGGGGCAGCACCGCCGGGGGCCCGGCCGCGGCGGCGGCTTGCAGCGCCACGATGGCCGGCGGCACCGCGGTGGCGGGCACATCGGTGGGCCGCTGGCAGCCGGCGGCGCCCAAAAACACGGCCAGGGCCGCGCCGGTTAGCAAAGCGGGAAAGTGCATCATATCCCGAAACTACGGCTCCCCGGCAGGAAAACCGGCGGCGGGGCGCTAGTTTTTCTTGCTTTCATGCAACGGGACCGGCCGCCGCCAACCCCAGCCCGGGCCGCGCCGTTGGACTAGGGGCCCGGCCCCGCCCGCGGCGCCGGGCGTATTTTTGGGCCCGCCCCGGCCGACGCCGGGCCGCTTGCTTCTTCGCTTTTTTTCGTGCCGCCTCCGCTGCGGCGTTTTGCTCTTATGGCCAAAGTCGCCATCAACCTCGCCACCGGGGCCCTCCAGCAGGAGGAGCTCATTGTCGGCATCGACCTAGGCACCACCAACAGCCTGGTGGCCTACGTGCACCCCGAAACCCGCCAGCCGCTGGCCATCAACGACCTGGGCCGCGGCACCATCGTGCCCTCGGTGGTGCACTTCCCCGCCGACGGCCACGACCCGGTGGTGGGCACCGACGCCAAGGAATTCCTGCTCACCGATCCGCAGCGCACCATTTACTCGGTGAAGCGCCTGCTGGGCAAAAGCTACCGCGACCTGGGGCCCCACGCCGGCCAGCTGGGCTACAAGGTGATTGACGACAACGCCGAGGGCTTGGTAAAAATCCGCGTCGCCGACCGCTTCTACTCGCCCATCGAGCTGTCGGCCGACATCCTGCGCGAGCTGCGCGCCCGCGCCGAGCACGCCCTCAAAACGCCCGTCAACCGCGCCGTTATTACTGTGCCGGCGTACTTCAACGACTCGCAGCGCCAGGCCACGCGCGACGCCGGCCGCCTCGCCGGCCTGGAGGTGCTGCGCATCGTGAACGAGCCCACCGCCGCCGCCCTGGCCTACGGCATCGGCCTGAGCCCCGACGAGGAAAAAACCGTGGCCGTGTACGACCTCGGCGGCGGCACGTTCGACGTGAGCATCTTGCGCATCCAGCAGGGCATTTTTGAGGTATTGAGCACCAACGGCGACACGTACCTGGGCGGCGACGACTTCGACCGCGCCATTGCCGAGCACTGGCAGGCCACGGCCGGCCTGCCCGCCGCCTTCGCCACCGACCCGCACTTGCAGCAGCAGCTGCGCCTGGCCGCCGAAATGGCCAAGCGCTACCTCAGCCAGCACGACGACTTTACGACCCAGCTCACCGACGCGGCCGGCGCGGTGCTCCCAGTCACGCTCACCAAGGCGCAGTTCAACGAGCTGGTGGGGCCCCTGGTGGCGCGTACCATCGCCGCCTGCCGCCAGGCCGTGGCCGACGCCCAGCTGGACCTGGGGGCCCTGGACGCGGTGCTGCTCGTGGGCGGCTCGACGCGCGTGCCGCTGGTGTTCGACGAGGTATCGAAGTTCTTTGGCCAGCCGGCCAACAACTCGCTGAATCCCGACGAAGTGGTGGCGCTGGGCGCGGCCATCCAGGCCGACATCCTGGCCGGCAACCGGCGCGACGTGCTGCTGCTCGACGTGACGCCGCTCACGCTGGGCATCGAGACGCTGGGCGGCCTGCTCGACCCCATCATTCCGCGCAACTCGAAGATTCCGACTAAAGCCGGGCGCCAGTACACGACGAGCATCGACGGGCAGGTGAACCTGAAAATTGGCGTGTACCAGGGCGAGCGGGACTTGGTGAGCCAGAACCGCAAGCTGGGCGAGTTCATTTTGAGCGGTATCCCGGCCATGCCCGCCGGCTTGCCCAAGGTGGACGTGAACTTCCTGCTCAACGCCGACGGCATCCTGCAGGTGGAGGCCATCGAGCTGCGCTCGAACACGCGCCAGCAGGTCGAAATCAAGCCCCAGTACGGCCTTACCGACGAGCAGGTGGAGCAGATGCTGATGGACTCGCTGGTGAACGCCAAGGACGACGTGGCCGCGCGCCTGCTCATCGAGGCCCGCACCGCGGCCGAGCAGCTGCTTTACCAGGTCGAGAACTTCACCCGCAAAAACCGCGCGCACCTCACCGAGGAGGAGCTGGCCGCCACCGGGGCCCAAGTGGAGCGCGTGCGCGAAGCCCTGGCCGGCACCGAGCGCGACCCCATCCTGAAGCGCATGGACGAGCTGGACGAGCTGACGCGGCCCTACGCCGAGCGGGTGATGAACATTTCCATCCAGCAGGCCATGGCGGGCAAGAAGATCGGGTAGCAGCGCGGTTGGCCGGCGGTGTGCTTTCTTGCGGCTCGCTGGCCGTGCCCGCGCCCCGTTTTAATCCTTGCCGCCCGATTATCGACATGATTTCTCCGCGTTTTCGCTCGCTGCTGCTGGGGCTGTTCTATGCTGCCCTGGCCAGTTTGCCGCTGTCCGTCAACTGGCTTTCGCCCTGGGGGCATTTCGGGCTAATGGTGGCCGCCGAGCCCCTGATGGTGGTGGCCGTGGGCCTGGCGGGCCTGGGCGTGCTGGCCGGGTGGGTGGCCCGGCCGGGGTCCCTCTCGTTGCTTGATAAGCTGGTGGGGCTGCACCTGGGGGCCCTGCTGCTGGCCACGGCTTGCTCGAGCGACGTGCGGGTATCGGCCAAATACGTGGCCACGGTGCTGGTGTTTGTGGGCTTTGGCTACGGCGTGCCACGGGTGCTGCGCCTGGGCCGCCGCGAGTGGCAGCGGGCGGGGGCGGCGCTGGGCGCGGGCACTGCCGCGCTGGCGCTGTTTGTGCTGGCGCGCCACGTGCAGCTGGGCATCTCGTACGCGCTGTCCTACGCCATTGCGCAGCCGTTTTTGCCGCACGGCCACACCAACCTGACGGTGCTGCTCGAGCCCCTGGTGCTGGCCCTGAGCCTGGGGCTGCTGCTGCTGCCCCGGGCCCAGGCCCCCCGCGGCCGCCTGCTGGCCACGGCCCTGCTCGCCGCCGTGCTGATGGTGGTGGCGTTTTCCTACTCGCGGGCTTCTTACGTGTCGCTGGCGGTGCAGGCGGTGCTGCTGCTGGTGCTGCTGGGCCGCCCGGCCGTGGCGCGGCTGTGGCTGCCCTGGGCGGTGGCCGGGGCCCTGGTGCTCGGCGCGTGGCAGGGCATTACGTGGCGGCTGGCCCCGTCTGCGCCGGCCCCCGTGGCGGTAGCCAAGGGCCCCGGCGCGGGGCCTCTGGCGGACCCAGACAAGCCCCCCACCCTACTGCACGAGCTGGGCTCGGTGAGCGACTTCACGCCCGCCAACGAGTCGAACGCCGAGCGCCTCAACCGCTGGAAGTACGGCTTGGTGATGTACCAGCAGACCCCGGTGCTGGGCATCGGGCCCGGTACGTTTCCCGACCGCTACCTCGATTTCATGACCCGCACGACCGCCCACGACCGGCGGCACCCCACCTTCTTCTACACCACTTTCCGCCGCATGAACGTGCACAACCTCTACCTCGGCTGGCTGATCGAGGCCGGGGCCCTGGGGCTGCTCACGGGCCTGCTGGTGCTGGGCTACGCGGTGGTGCGCCAGCTGCGCCGCGTGTGGCACGGCGAGCGGTCGGCGCTGGACGTGGGCCTGGCCCTGTACTTCGTCTTCTTTTTATTGCATTCCTTTGCCCAGGATTTCTGGCAGGAGCCGCGGGTGATTGTGGTGTTTTGGCTGGCCGTGAGCTTGCAATGCTACGCCGCCCGCGCCGCTAGGGCCCCCGCCGAGGCTCCCCTACAAGCGTAGCGGAATTGCTGGCCTTGTGCTTAAAGCTTGTGAGTTAAAACACTGTTTGCATGAGCCTTAACCTCTGACTCTCAACTCTTAACTCCCACTAGAGCCCCCGGCGGACGCAGCGGTGGGCAAGCCCCGATGCCGGCCAGCAGCACAAGCGGGCACAAAACTCCTTTTGTACTTCCCCAAAGGTTCTTAAAGGCGCAAGAATGAACGCAGCTATTGCCCGCCTCTGCCACCTGGCCCAGCAACCTAGCCGCCGCATCGTGGGGCTGATGTCGGGCACCTCGCTCGACGGGCTCGACGTGGCGCTGTGCCGCCTCACGGGGCACGGGGCGGCCACGCAGCTGGTGCTGGAGCACTTTGCCACGGTGCCGTACGGCGACGACGTGCGCCGGCGCATCCGGCAGGTGTTTGCCCGCGAGCAAGTAAGCCTGGAGTACCTAACCCTACTGAACCCCTGGCTGGGCCGCCTGCACGCCGGCATGGTGCTGGATTGCCTGCGCACCTGGCAAGTGGCCCCGGCCGCCGTGGACCTGGTGGCCAGCCACGGCCAAACCGTGTACCACGCCCCCGCCCACCAGCACAGCCAGGCCGATTTTGCGGGCCTGAACGCCACCTTGCAGCTCGGCGACGGCGACCACGTGGCCCAGGGCACGGGCATTATCACCGTCAGCGACTTTCGCCAGAAGCACCTGGCCGCCGGCGGCGAAGGGGCCCCCCTGGCCACCTACGGCGACTACCTGCTGCTGAGCAGCCCCGCCGAGGCGCGCCTGCTGCTCAACCTGGGCGGCATCGCCAACTTCACCTACCTGCCCCGCGCCGGGGCCGACGCCAGCGCCGCCTTCAGCACCGACACCGGCCCCGGCAATACGTTGCTCGACGCCGCCGTGCGGGCCCACCGGCCGGGCTTGCAATACGACGAAGGCGGCCGCCTGGCCCGGGCCGGCCGCGTACACGCGGGCCTGCTGGGGGCCCTGCTCGGCCACCCGTTTTTCGCCGCCGCCCTGCCCAAAACCACCGGGCCCGAGCTGTTCGGCCCCGCCTACCTGGCCGCCGCGCAAGCCGCCACCGGCACCACCGCCCTGGGCCTGGAGGACCTACTGGCCACGCTGGTGGAGCTAAGCGCCGTGGGCGTGGCGCGGGCCGTGCAGCAGGTGTTCGGGCCCGGGGCCCCGCTGCCGGCCGTGTACACCAGCGGCGGCGGGGCCCACAACCCAGCCCTGCTGGGGGCCCTGCGCCGCCACCTGCCGGGCGCGGCCTTTGCCAGCACCGCCGCGCTGGGCGTGCCGCCCGATGCCAAGGAGGCCATCCTGTTTGCGGTGCTGGCCAACGAGGCGGTGGCCGGCCAGCCGGTGGCGCTGGGCGCCGGGCGGCAGCGCGTGCCGGCCGTCACGATGGGCAAAATCTCGTGGCCGGGGTAGTTGGGGCCGGCAATCAGCAGCCGCTGGGGCAAATGGATTGAGCGGGCCCACTGGGCGGCCACCTGCTGCATTCGCAAGCCTTGCAAAACTGCTTATTGGGGCCCTAGCGCCTGATTGCCATTAGCGCAGTGCCCGTTTACTACCTATCCGGGGCCCCATTTCGGCTGAAATAGGGCCCCGGGCGGTTGGGCTTGATGCTCGGCTATGGCGCGGTGTGCACCTTGATGAAGCAGCCGGCGGGCGCGGTGGTGGTGGCCCCGCCCATCAGCAGGGCATCGGTGCTCGACCAGGCCACGAATTTGTCGCCGCCCACTTCGGTGGCCGTGCCCACGGCCTGCACCCGGCTGCGGCTGCTGTTGCCCGGGACAGCGCTCCAAACGGGGCCCGGCTCCTGCGCGACCCACAAAAAAGCGGGCAGGTAATGCAGCGCCAACGTGCGCGCAACGGTAGGGGGTACAGTTGTTTTCATAAAAAATTTGGGGAAGTACAGGGCTGTGCCAGCCGCTCGGTTAAAACTATGCACTACACAAAGTTTCCCCTGAATTAAGGTTCTAGCAATACCTACTTATGGGTAATTTTTGGGGCCCCGGGCCGCTGCCTACAGGCCGTGCTCGTGGGCGAAGCGCACCAGCTCGGCCACGCCGTGCAGGCCTAGCTTCTGCATCAGGTTGCGGCGGTGGGTGGCCACGGTGGCCTCAGCCAGCGAGAGGCGGGCGGCAATGGCCCGGCTGGGCAGGCCGGCGCAGACGAGACCGATGATTTCGCGCTCGCGCGTGGAGAGCTGGTGGAGGCGCAGCAGGGCCTCGGCGGCAGGCTGGGGGGCGGCGGCCCGGGGCCCCGGGCGGGCCGGAAACACCTGCTGCCCCGCGTGTACGGCCCGGATGGCGGCCAGCAAATCGGGGGCCTCGGCCGATTTATCGAGGAAGCCTTGGGCCCCGGCCGCCCGGGCCTGCGCCACCAGCCCGGGCGAAATGGCGCTGCTGAACACCAGCACCCGCAGCCCCGGCCACTGGCGGCGCAGGCGCGGCAGCAGGTCTAGGCCGTCGTGGGGCGGCGGCAGGTGCAGGTCCAGCAGCAGCACGTCGGCCGGCAGCGCGGGGGCCCCTTCCAGAAACGCCAGCAGGGCCCCGCCGGTGGCAAACTGCCCGTGCACCGCCAGGTCCGGCTCTTGGTTGAACAGCGCGGCCAGGCCCCGGGTCAGGGCCGGGTGGTCGTCCACGAGCAGTAAGCGACAGATCATAGGCAGGAAAAGGGTAATAATCAGCAATAAAGGCCAGGATTATTGATTTCCCAAGGCCCAGCTTGGCGCTAAAACACCGGCAGCTCGACGGTGACGACCGTGCCCTGGCCGGGCTGGCTGCTGATTAGTACCTGGCCGCGCAAGTAGCCGGCGCGGGCCTGCACGCCGCGCAGGCCCAGGCCGCCGCGGCCCACCAGGGCCGGGCCGTGGGGGTCGAAGCCCCGGCCGTCGTCGGCCACGGTGATGCGCAGGCCGGTGTGGTGGCAGCGCACGCCCACTCGCACGTAGCTGGCCTGGGCGTGGCGCAGGGCGTTGTGCAGCAGCTCAGCCACAATGCGGTAGGCGGCCTGGGCCAGGGGCGCGGGCAGGCCGTCGGCGTCGGCATCGCACTGGGCCGTCACGCGGGGGCCGTCGTCGGTCAGGGCCAGGGTTTCGACGAGCAGGGCCAGGGCGGCGGGCAGGGGCGGCAGCTCATCGGCCGGAATGGGCAGCAGCACGTGGCTGAGGGTGCGCACGTCGTGGCGCAGCTGGCGCAGCAGGGCCTCGGTGTGGGCGTGGGCCTCGGCCAGCAGCGGGGGCCCCTGGGCCAGGGCCTGGCGCACCAGCCGCCCCTGCCAGGCCAGGTGCAGGGCGGTGAGGCCGGGGGCCAGGGCGTCGTGCAGCTCGCGGGCCAGGGCGGCGCGCTCCTCCTCCTGGGCCCCGATGAGGCGCTGGCCGGCCACCGCCCGCTCGCGCAGCTGGCGCACGCGCAGCTCGGCGTTCTGGCGCAGGGTGTGGCGGAAGCGGCCCGTGAGCAGGGCGCTGAGGGCGAGCAGCTCCAGGGCCAGGCCCCAGGCCAGGGCGTTGGGGTTGGCGAGGTGGATGTTGGTGAGGCCCGAGCGGTTCAGCAAAAAGTTGGCGCAGCCCGCAAAAAAGCAAGCGTAGGTGAGGCCGTAGAGCGCCGCCAGCCGCCGCTGGGGCGGCCGCCCCCGCACGCCCACCACGGCCAGCACCCCCACGCCCGCGGCCAGCAGCGCCCACAGCAACGCCTCGCGGGTGCCGTTCAGCCAGGCCAGGCCCCCGGGGCCCTGCGCCAGCACCGGCCCAAATAGCACGGCGTAGGCCCCAGCGCACGCAGCAGCGCCCACGCTCAGCCCCGCGCTGAAGCGGTACAGGCGCGGCCAGCCCTGCCGCAGCCGCACAAACAGCCCCATGATGCGCAGCCCACAGGCCAGGGCCAGCAGCAGCACGCTGTATTGCCCCAGCCGCCAGCCCAGCCCGTAGGCCCACGGCGGCAGCAGCCAGGCATCGATGCCGTCTTCCATCAGCAAAAACCAGGTGCTGAAGAACACGTAGGCCCCGTACCAGAGGTGGATGCGGTCGCGCAGAAACGCATATAGGATGAGGTTGAACAGGGCGCTGCTCAGGTACACGCCCAGCAGCCACACCCAGTTCTTGGTCATGAAAAACCCCGATTCGTAGGCCAGGTAGTCCTCGGCCGTCGTGAGGTCGGTGGGCAGGTACAGGGCCCCGGTGTGGCTGTCCACGCGCAGGTACACCACGGCCTGGGCGTGGGCCTCCAGCCAAAACGGCAAGCAGCTGGCCCGCGCCGGAAACCCGCGCTGCGTGGCCACCACCCGCCCACTGGTGGCCGCCACGAAGCGCGGCGCCCCCCGCCCGCCGGGCTGCACATATAGCGTGGCACTGTCCACAAACGTGTACAGGCTCCACACGAAGCGGGTGCGCTGGGGCAGGGTGTTCACCACGGTGGCCCGCAGCCACAGCCGGTCCTGGGTGTAGCCCACCTGGAACACGCGCCCCGGCGGCATCCCCCGAAACCGCCCGGCGGCCCACAGCGCCGCCGCTTCGGCCCCGTTGTTAGGCCGGGCGCAGTCGTCGAGGCAGTAGGCGAAGTAGTGGTTCCAGGGCCCGTCGTTGACGGCTTTTAGGAACAGCGTGTCGGCTGGGGGCCCCGGGTGGGCCCCGGCCGGTCCCGCCAGCAGCCCGGCCCACCCCAACCAGCTAAGCAGCACGAAAAAACGCATGGGGCAGTGGCCGCCGCTGGTTGACGCGCGGGCCCCACAATATAGAACAAAGTTTTTTTATTAATTTCCCAAGCGCCGCACCACCACCCCAAACCCCAGCGGCCGGGTGGCCAGCGAGTCCCGAAACGTGACGTCGAGCACCGCGTGGGGCCCCGGACGGGCCGAGTCGGCGGCAAACCGGAACTGGTAGAACAGCAGCGCCGGCTGCCCCTCGGGCAGGCGCCAGCCCAGCTTGTAGAGCTCGATGGCGGGGCCCCAGCGCCGGGCCTGCGCCCGCAGCGCCGCCACCTGGGCCGCCGCCTGCGGGGCCGTGAGCGCCGCCCCGGCCGCTAGCGCGGCGTGCGCGGCGCGGGGCCGGCCGGCCAGGGCTTTCAACAGAAATTGCCGGGCCAGGTAGGCCTGCGGGGGCCGCGCCGCGGGGGCCCCCAGGCCGGCCGCGGCCCAGGCCAACAGGCCAAACAGGGCCCCGGGGGCCCTGCTCACTTGCCGTCGGCGTCCTCGGGCACCATAATGAATAGGTCTTCGCCGGGGCGCTTCATCAGGTATTTTTCGCGGGCAAATTTCTCCAGTAGCGCGGGGCTGCTCATCAGCTCGGCGCGGTCTTCCTTCACCGTTTTGATGTTGTCGAGGTAGTACTGCTTCTCGCCGAGCAGGTCCTGGTACTTGCGGTAAATGTCGAACTGCTTGCCCAGGTCGTTGGCGTCGAACACCAGCATCCACACCAGAAAGGCCCCGCCCACGAGGAAGTAAAAGCTGCGCACCACGCGCAGCACCGGCACCAGGAATCGGGGTATTGTCATCGGTCGTTCGCCGTTTAGGGGCCCCTAAAGCTACGCAAAAGCCCCCGCTGTTTGGCACAGCGGGGGCTTTTTCAGTTGGTAAAACGTTCACGGGCGCGGACTTACCCCGCCCGCGCCGCCCTACATCTTGCGGCCGGGGAAGTAGGCAACTTCGCCCAGCTCTTCCTCGATGCGCAGCAATTGGTTGTACTTGGCCATGCGGTCGGAGCGCGAGGCCGAGCCGGTTTTGATCTGGCCGGTGTTCAGGGCCACAGCCAGGTCGGCGATGGTCGAGTCCTCGGTTTCGCCCGAGCGGTGGCTCATGATGGACTTGTAGCCGTTGCGGCGGCCCAGGTTCACGGCGTCAATCGTTTCGGTGAGGGTACCGATCTGGTTGACTTTGATGAGGATGGCGTTGGCGATGTGCTCGTCGATGCCGCGCTGCAGGCGCTCCACGTTGGTTACGAACAAGTCGTCGCCCACGAGCTGGATGTCCTTGCCCACCTGGTCGGTGATGCTTTTCCAACCCGCCCAATCGTCCTCGGCCAGGCCGTCTTCGATGCTGATGATGGGGTACTTCTTGGTCCAGTCCACCCAATAGCTCACCATCTGCTCGGGCGTCAGCTTGTCGCCGGTGCTCTTTTTGAAGTGGTAGTGGCCGTCCGAGAAGAACTCCGACGCGGCGGGGTCGAGGGCAATCATCACCTGCTCGCCGGGCTTGTAGCCGGCCTGCTCGATGGCTTGCAGCACAATCTGGATGGCCTCCTCGTTGCTCTGGATGTCGGGGGCAAAGCCGCCTTCGTCACCCACGTTGGTGCTGTAGCCCTTCTTCTTCAGCACCGTTTTCAGGGTGTGGAAGATGTCGGTGCCCCAGCGCAGCGCCTCGCTGAACGAGCTAGCGCCCACGGGCATCACCATGAATTCCTGGAAATCAATCTTGTTGTCGGCGTGCGAGCCGCCGTTCAGGATGTTCATCATCGGCACGGGCAGCGTGGTGGCGCCCACGCCGCCCACGTAGCGGTAGAGCGGCATGCCGGCGTCCTGGGCGGCGGCGCGGGCCGCGGCCAGGCTCACGCCCAGGATGGCGTTGGCCCCGAGGTTGCCCTTGTTGGGGGTGCCGTCGAGCTCACGCATGATTTTGTCGATCAGTCCCTGCTCGTACACCGAGAAGCCCACCAGCTCTTCGGCGATGGTGGTATTCACGTTTTCAACCGCCTTGAGCACGCCCTTGCCCTGGTACATGGCCTTGTCGCCGTCGCGCAGCTCCACGGCCTCGTGCACGCCCGTGCTAGCCCCGCTGGGCACAGCGGCGCGGCCGGTGGCCCCGCTGTCGGTGGTCACGTCCACTTCGATGGTGGGGTTGCCGCGCGAATCAAAAATCTGGCGGGCGTGAATTTGCGAAATGATGCTCATTGAAAATGAGGTTTGGTTGGGGAGGAAATTTTCAAAAGCGCACCCCGGCGGCCCCAATGCCCGCCGCGGCGCGTTGTGGCGGCAAGGTACTCATTCCGTTTTTTAGCACCCGCCGCCGTCCAGCAAAACACGGTAAAATAATACGCGCCGGGCCCCTACCCTTCCAACCAGCGCCGGAACTCGGGCGTTTGGGCGGCGCTGGTGGTGAGCACCGCCGCGGGCTGGGTGCGCAGCTGCACCACCAGCCGGTTGTTGAAGTAGGCTTCCACGCACCCCACGAAGGCAATGTTCACCAGCTCGGAGCGGTTGAGGCGGCCGAAGTGAGCGGGGTCGAGCTGGCGCTCCACCTCGGCCAGGGTGCCGGCCAGCGGGTAGCGTGCGCCGGCCGCGTCTACGGCGAAGGCCACACCCGCGTCGGCCTGCACGTAGGCCACATTGGCCTCCGGCAGCACGTAGAGGCCGTTGCGCATCCGAACCGAAAACCGCTGCTTGTCCTGGGGCCCCGGCGGCGGGTGCAGGGCCTGGACCAGCACGCGCAGTACCTCGGGCCCCAGCGCGAGGGCCCCGGCGCCGGCCGCGGGGCCCCCGGCCAGCAACTGGTACTTGTCCAGGGCTTCGCGAAATTGGGCGTAGTCGAAAGGCTTGAGCAAGTAGGCAATGCCGTTGCCCCGGAACGCGGGCAGCAGAAACTGGTCGTAGGCGGTGGTGAAAATGACCGGGCACGTCACCCGAAACTGCTCGTACAGCGCAAACACGTTGCCGTCGAGCAGCTCGATGTCGGAGAAAATCAGGTCCGGCATGGGGTGCGTTTCCAGCCAGGCCAGGGCCTTGGCCACGCTGCGCAGCACGGGCGGGGCCGGCGGCGCCAGCCCGGCGCGGGCCAGGAAATCCACAGTTTGGCGGCCAGCTCCTCGTCTTCCAAAATCAAAATGTTCATCGCACAACGGGCTTGGGGGCCCCGGAGCCAGCGCCACCAGCGGCACGGCCACGGCAAAGGTGGCGGCGGTGGCCGTCATGGCAATTTCCTGACCGGCTAGCAGCCGGTACCGCTCGCGCAGGTTGGCCAACCCCGTGCCCAGCGAGTCCACGGCCGCGTGGTACTTGGGCCGGCGCGGGTGGGCCACAGCAAGGGCCCCAGCGGCGGCCCCGATGGTGACAACGAGCGCGTCGTCGTCGTCACCGGCGTTGTGCTTAATTGCGTTTTCGACCAGCGGCTGCACCGTACCACTAGCAGCCGACGCAGCTCGGCCGCCGCGGGCAGCTCCTGCCGGAACCCGTAGGCCGCCCCGAAGCGGTGACGCAGCAGGTACACGTATTCGTACACAAATTGCAGCTCCTCGGCCAGCGTTACAAAGTCGTCGTCCTTGTGCCGGATCAGGAAGCGGTAGAGGTTAGCAAAGCGGTTCAGGTACGCGTGGGCCTCAGCCGGGTCGTGCTGAATGAGGCCCCGCAGCACGTTGAGGTTATTGAACAGAAAGTGCGAGTCGATCTGGGCCCGCAGTTGGCGCAGCTCGCTTTCGGTCTGGGACTGCCGCAGCTGTGCCACCTTTTGCTGGGCCTAGAAGTAGCGCTTACCCGTGAGCAGCACCGCTAGGCCGTAGCTTTTGGCATGGACCACCGCCCCCAGCACCAGCCGCGCCCCCGACAGCGGCCCCCCATGCCCCAGCAGGGCCCCGTAGAGGCAGACGTAGGACCAGCCATTCAGCAGCAAAACAGGGGCAGTAACGCCAGGCCCAGCCAGTACCGGCGGCTCATAAACAGCGGCAGCAGCCCACCCATACGCCTTGGCGCAATCCACTTCTGCCGCGTAGGTGCGCACCCCTGCCCGGGCATTCAGGTACTTCAGCAGGGCAAAATCAACGTCCTGGGGCCCCGCACCTCGTGCGCCTCGCCCAGCAAAAACAACTGGTTAGTGTAAAACTCCTTGTCAAGCAGCACAGATGCTTCCTTTCTCACCTCAATGCTTTCCAGTGGGGCCCCATCAAATACCGACTCCGGCCTGGCAGCTTGCGCCCGGGCCCCTGGGGCCCCCAGCAGCAGCAGCGTAACCCAAAGCAAGGTGCAACGCAAGCGTGGAACGAGTTTCATAACGCAAAGCAGCTTGGACGTACAAAGGGTGATGGAATACTTCAAAGCACGCCTCCCCCGCCATTACCCCCACTCCGCTACCCATCAATCCACTGAAAATTCCGTTGAGCTGCCGCAAAAATTCCACGAGCTTTTTTGCCCAAAACCCAATAAAAAAAGGGATGCCCCTTACAGAGCATCCCTCTTTTTATTGGGTTTCGAAAGCTTACGCGTCAGCCTTGGCTTCGTCGCGGCTCTCGCCATCCTTCACCGTTTCGGTGGGGGTGTCTTCCGGGGCCGACTGCTGCACAGTAGCATTAGGAACCACGGCCTCACCTGTCACTTCGGTAGCCGAAGTCACAGCGGCGTCACCAGTAGCCGGCGTAGCACCACCCGAACGGCGGCGCGAACGGCGCGTCGTAGTAGCTTTCTCAGCAGTAGCGTTTTTGGCTTCCAGCAGGGTGTCATTGTAGTCCACCAACTCAATCACGCACATATCGGCGTTGTCACCGAGGCGCGAAGCACTCAGTTTGATAATGCGGGTGTAACCGCCGGGGCGATTGGCAATTTTGCCTGCCACTTCACCGAACAATTCCTTGATGGCCTCTTTCTCCTGCAACTGAGCAAACACCAAGCGGCGCGAGTGCGTCGTGTCTTCTTTCGACTTGGTGAGCAGCGGCTCTACGTACTGGCGCAGGGCCTTGGCCTTGGCGACGGTCGTAGTCACGCGCTTGTGCATGATGAGCGATGTTGCCATGTTCGACAGCATTGCGTGGCGGTGGGCGGTAGTCCGGCCCAAATGGTTAATCTTTTTTCCGTGCCGCATGGACTGAAAAGTAAGTGTGCGCTTGCGGGTAGCGACCACGGCGGGTCAAAACCTCATTAGAACCGCTGCCCCTCGGGCGCACTGGTTGAAAATGTGAAAAACAAAAAAAGTGGAGCAGTACCGCAGTGGCTACCCACTGTCGCACTGCTCCACAGCATTACTAGTCTTCTTCGAGGCGATACTTGCCAAGGTCCATACCGAACTCCAGGCCGCGCTCCTCTACCAGGTTTTCCAGCTCGGTCAAGCTCTTCTTGCCGAAGTTGCGGAACTTCATCATGTCGGCAATCTCCAAGGTCACCAGCTCACCCATCGTCTTGATGTCGGCCGCTTTGAGGCAGTTTTTAGCACGCACGCTGAGCTCCATGTCTTCCAACGGAGTTTTCAGCATTTTGCGCATCTGCATGGTTTCCTCGTCGATGGGCTCATCTTCTACCACACGGGCCCCTACGGTAGCCATCGTGCTGTCCGAAAACAGCATGAAGTGCTGAATCAGGATGTTAGCCGCGCCCTTCAGCGCCTCCTCCGGGTGGATAGAGCCGTCGGTCTGAATTTCGAGAACAAGTTTCTCGTAATCAGTCTTTTGCTCCACACGAGTGTTTTCAATGCTGTATTTCACGTTTTTGATGGGCGTGTAAATAGCATCGATAGCAATCTGACCAAATACTTGGTCAGTCTGCTTGTTTTCATCAGCCGGTACGTAGCCACGACCACGGTTGATGGTAAACTCAAACTCCAACTCCTTGCTCGGGTCAACGTGGCAAATCACGTGGTCCGGGTTCAGTACCTGAAAGCCACTGGCAAACTTGCTGATATCAGCGCCCGAAAAGGTATCCTGGCCTTTCACGCGCACCGTAATTTTATCCGGGATAGCATCGCTCACTTTCTTGAAGCGTACCATTTTCAGATTCAGAATGATTTCGGACATGTCCTCAATCACCCCCTCAATCGTCGAGAACTCGTGCAGCACGCTGTTGGTGCGTACCGACGTAATGGCAAAACCTTCCAGCGACGACAGCAGAATGCGACGTAGCGCATTGCCAATGGTCACGCCGTAGCCCTTCTCGAGCGGTTTAAATTCAAACGTCCCGGTGAAGTCGTCGGATTTCTCCATCACTACTTTCTCCGGCATCTGAAAAGCTAAGATTGACATAGATGAGGCGTTAAAAACTAAAAAAAGATGAGGGAGGCATTACGCACGAATGCGGCCCGGCAAATTGCCGGGCCGCACCCTATCGGCGCTATGCAGATTACTTCGAATACAGTTCGACGATGAGCTGCTCCGTGATTTTCTCCGGAATCAGCTCGCGCGAAGGCGCATTCACAAATTTGCCAGCCAACTCCTTGCCATCCCACTCCAGCCACGAGAACTGACGCGAGTTGCGAACCGAAAGGCTCGTAGCAATAGCTTCCAACGACTTCGACTTCTCACGCACGGCAACAACGTCGCCAGCACGCAAGTGGTAAGAAGGAATGTTAACCACTTCGCCGTTTACAGTGATGTGCTTGTGACCTACCAACTGGCGTGCAGCACGGCGAGTCGAAGCAATGCCCAATCGGTAAACCGTGTTGTCGAGGCGGGCCTCCAGCAAGCTCAGCAAGTTGTCGCCAGTGATGCCAGGCAAGCTAGCTGCTTTATGAAACAGGTTCTCGAATTGCTTTTCGAGCATCCCGTACATATACTTCACTTTCTGTTTCTCCATCAGCTGCACAGCGTATTCTGACTGCTTCTTACGGCGGCCGCGGCCGTGCTGGCCCGGAGGGTAATTCTTTTTATTGAGCGCCTTGTCCGGGCCGAAAATCGGCTCGGCAAAGCGACGGGCAATTTTGGACGTGGGGCCGGTATAACGTGCCATGTTGTTATAAAATCAGAGGTGAATAATCAGACGCGACGGCGCTTAGGCGGGCGGCAGCCGTTGTGCGGCAGCGGCGTTACGTCGCGGATGGTCGTCACTTCAATGCCCACATTACCCAAGGCGCGAATAGCCGATTCACGGCCCGAACCGGGTCCCTTCACGAATACTTCGGCTTTACGCATACCCAAGTCGTGAGCAACTTTACCGCAATCGCTCATCGCCATTTGGGCGGCGTAAGGCGTGTTCTTCTTTGAACCGCGGAAGCCCATTTTGCCAGCCGAGGCCCACGAAATTACTTGCCCGTTGTTATTAGTGATAGAGATAATGATGTTGTTGAACGATGCACGAATGTGCACTTGGCCAATCT
Source organism: Hymenobacter nivis (assembly GCF_006439025.1). GTDB lineage: Bacteria > Bacteroidota > Bacteroidia > Cytophagales > Hymenobacteraceae > Hymenobacter > Hymenobacter nivis_A. The sequence goes on along the minus strand of NZ_RCYZ01000002.1, from coordinate 119,068 downwards.
GCTCCACCACGACAACGCGCTTCTTGGCTTTGTCTTTTCTTTTTTGTGCCATTTGGTTATCGCGAAAAATGTGGGAGGTGTTGGTTTTGATAGCTTAAGTACATTACCAGTAGCCACCAGCGCCGATTCCCACTAATGTTTATTTCGTTGCCTTCTTCTTGCCGGCTACGGTCTTACGCTTGCCCTTACGGGTACGTGAGTTGTTTTTAGTGCGCTGGCCACGCACAGGCAGCCCTTTGCGGTGGCGCAAACCACGGTAGCAACCAATATCCATCAAACGCTTGATGTTCGTGGTTACCTCTGAACGCAACACACCCTCAGTTTTATGCTCAGCAGCAATAATGGCGCGAATAGCACCGGACTCTTCTTCAGTCCAGTCCTTCACTTTTTTATTGATGTCAACACCTGCTTTCACCAGAATTTTCTGGGAGTTGCTCCGGCCAATGCCGAAAATATAAGTCAGGGCGATTTCGCCGCGCTTGTTGTCCGGGATATCAACCCCTGCGATACGAGCCATGTGGTTTTATTATGTGTTTGCGGACAGAAGCCCGGCAGCATCTTGGAAGGCGACCATCATGATGGTCAGTACCCAAGGCTCCGGGATTCCTAAAAAGGTTGATTAACCCTGACGCTGTTTGTAGCGGGGGTTCTTCTTGTTGATGACGTACAGCTTGCCATTGCGGCGGACGAGTTTACAGTCCACGCTGCGTTTTTTCACCGAGGTCTTGACTTTCATGACGAGGTTATTTGTAACGGTATTTAATTCGGCCCTTCGACAAGTCGTAAGGTGACATTTCCAGCTTCACTTTATCCCCAGGCAGAATTTTAATATAGTGCATCCGCATCTTACCCGAAATGTGGGCAATTAGCTGGTGACCGTTTTCCAACTCCACGCGAAACATAGCGTTGGAAAGGGCTTCGAGGATGGTACCGTCCTGCTCAATAGAGGCTTGTTTGGCCATAAGGGGCTACTGCAATGCTTTTTCGATGTATTCAAAAGACGTGAGAATCTCCGCCTTATCTTTTCTAACAACAACTGTATGCTCAAAGTGCGCTGAAGGCTTACGGTCTTTTGTGCGAATAGTCCAGCCATCCGCTTCCTGCACCACGTCCTTCCTCCCCAAATTTACCATTGGCTCAATAGCCAATACTAAACCTGTCTGGAGAATAGGGCCGGATCCCCGCTTACCGTAATTCGGCACCTCTGGTTTCTCATGCAATTTCGCTCCTACGCCGTGTCCGACTAACTCGCGCACCACGCCGTAGCCTAAAGGACTTACGTGGTTCTGTATTGCGTAGCTAATATCACCGACGCGATTACCACTTACTGCTTTCTCAATTCCTTTATATAAGCTTGCCTTAGTTTCCTTGAGCAATAGGAGCACGTCTGGATGCACATCGCCTATTGGGTAAGTGTAAGCACTATCAGCGTGGTATCCATTCAGAAAAACACCACAATCAACAGAAATAATATCTCCACTTTGCAGCGGGACGTCAGTAGCAAAGCCATGGACTACTACTGAATTAGGTGAGAGGCAAAGGCTAAACGGAAACTTATTATATCCTTTGAAAGAAGGTATTCCACCATTATCTCGGATAAATTCCTCAGCTCTTTGATCTAACTGACATGTAGTTACGCCTTCCTTTATTAAGGTCGCAACTTCACCATGGGCCCTAGCCAACAAATGAGCGCTGGTTCGGATAAGATCAATCTCCTCTTCTGTTTTATATTGAATGCTAGCGCTTGCCATGATAAGATCCTACGAAGCTAAAGCTACGTTTTGCGATCGACCACGTACACGACCAGACTTCATCATACCATCGTAATGCTGCATTAGTAAATAGCTCTGCACTTGATTAACAGTGTCAAGTACTACCCCAACCATAATGATAAGCGACGTACCACCGTAAAATGCTGAGAACGGACGAGTAACGCCCATTAGCAATGCGATGGCAGGAAAAATGGCTATGGCAGCAAGTGCCACTGCACCTGGAAGTGTAATACGGGTCAAGATTTCATCTATGAATTCCGAGGTATCACGACCAGGCTTGACGCCAGGAACAAATCCACCACTGCGCTTTAAGTCATCAGCGATTTGATTAGGATTAACACTAATTGCCGTATAGAAGTAAGTGAATACGATAATTAGAATCCCAAATGTCAAATTGTATTGCCACGAAGTATAATCCGAAAATTTTACTCCGATGTAACTTGCAAAATCGCTTTTGTTTTGCCAAACAGAAGCAGCAATTGCTGGGACAAACATCAACGACTGAGCAAATATGATTGGCATTACGCCAGCAGCATTCACTTTTAACGGTATGAACTGACGTTGGGCATCAAGTTGAGTAGTACCGCCGACTTGTTTAGCATACTGGACTGCAATGCGGCGTACCGCTTGAGTTAGTACAATTACTGCCATTACAACTAAGAAGAGAACGACTAATTCAAGGAGAAAAATCAACGATTTATTCACTCCTTTAGCAGCTGCCTCACCAATCATTGCACCAGGTAATCGTGATACAATACCTATCATGATAATCATGGAGATACCATTGCCGATTCCTTTATCTGTAATCTTTTCACCGAGCCACATGCAAAACAGCGTTCCAGCCGTAATGATGAGCATAGTTGAAACAGTGAAAAAAGTACCTGGATTTGTAATTGCCTCTGCGTTAATAGTGGCGATAAAACCTACAGACTGAGCTAAAACAATAGGTATTGTTAGTATCCGAGTATATTGGTTTATCTTTTTACGGCCTGACTCACCCTCTTTTTGTAATTTCTGAAAATAAGGTACTGCAATTGTAAGAAGTTGCAAAACAATACTAGCAGAGATATAGGGCATTATACCCAACGCGAAAATAGAGGCATGACTAAATGCTCCACCAAGCAATGTATCCAGTATACCAAATAAACCAGCTGCACCCGTCTTCAAACGGGTAGGGTCAACTCCTGGAAGTACTACATAAGAGCCCAGCCGATATATAGCAATGAAAAAAAGCGTATTGAGGATTCGCGTACGCAAATCCTCAATCGCAAAAATGTTCTTTATCGCAGTGATAAACTTATTCATTGCTTAAATTAAGCTTTAGAGCGTTACCGCTTTGCCGCCCGCCTTTTCAATAGCTTCAATAGCTGATTTAGAAAAAGCGTGAGCATGAACTTCTAGAGCCGTGGTGATTTCACCGCGTCCTAATACCTTAATCTTTGCGTTCTTAGATACTAACCCACTTGCTACAAAATAGGCAGCATCTAAAGTACTGTCTTGCGTACCTTCAACTAACGAAGCCAATACGTCCAAATTAATGGCTTTGTACTCGATCCGATTAATGTTTGTAAAACCAAATTTAGGCACCCGGCGCTGTAGCGGCATCTGACCACCTTCGAAACCAGATTTACGCTTATAGCCTGAACGTGACTTTGCACCCTTATGACCACGAGTCGATGTGCCACCACGGGTAGAGCCTTCGCCCCGGCCAATCCTCTTTTGGTTCTTTGTAGAGCCAACGGCAGGTTTTAGATTGCTAAGATTCATAACGTTTAAAGGACTACAGTTCGGTTACTTGCACCAAATGCTGCACGCTCTTGACCATACCAAGGATGGCAGGGTTTAATTCGTGCTGAACAGTGCTATTCATTTTACCCAGACCCAACGACTTTACAGTACGCTTCTGGCGCTCAGGGCGGTCAATGACACTGCGCACGAGCTTTACTTGAATTTGTGCCATCGTCAATTAACCGTTAAAAACACGAGACAAGGAGATACCACGTGCCTGAGCGATTTGCAATGGGTCACGCATTTTAGCCAGAGCATCAAAAGTAGCTTTTACAACGTTGTGAGGATTTGATGATCCTTTTGACTTAGCCAAAACGTCCTTTATACCTGCGCTTTCGAATACAGCACGCATAGCACCGCCAGCAATTACACCGGTACCGGCTGCAGCTGGCTGTACCAATACAAAACCACCACTGTATTTACCCTGCATTACATGAGGCACAGTGTGTTTGTACATGGGTACTTTAACTAAATTCTTTTTAGCATCATCGATACCTTTTGCGATAGCATCAGTTACTTCGTTGGCTTTGCCAAGACCATAACCTACAGTACCATTACCATCGCCTACAACCACAATAGCGGAGAAGCTAAAACGACGGCCACCCTTAACCACTTTTGCTACACGGTTGATAGCAACGACCTTCTCTTTGAAGTCGGAATCCGGGCCCATACGGCTGGCTTCTTTGTTGCGGTCCCGGTCGTTGCTGCGCTGACGATCTCCGCCAGGACGATTGTTGTCGCGTTCTTGCGCCATGATAATTTAGAAATTGAGGCCGCCTTCGCGGGCTCCTTCTGCCAATGATTTTACGCGGCCATGGTATAGGTAACCCGAACGGTCGAACACCACTTTCGAAATACCTTTTTCCTGAGCTACCACTGCCAACTGCCGGCCAACAGCAGCAGCCAGAGCCACACCGTTACCACCTTCAGCAGTCACTTGTTTCGAAGAGGCGGAAGCAAGAGTGCGACCAGCCGTATCATCGATAATCTGAGCGTAGATGCCCGTATTACTACGGAACACCGACAACCGCGGCCGCTCGGACGTGCCAGACACCTTTGTTCGGATGATGCGCTGGATCCGCTTTCTGCGGGTTGCTTTATCAAAAGCCATGATGCAAAATTATTTAGAGGCTGTTTTACCAGCTTTGCGACGGATAATCTCGCCCACGAAGCGTACGCCTTTGCCTTTGTATGGCTCAACTTTACGCAGCGAACGAATCTTGGCGGCTACCTGGCCTAGCAGTTGGTTATCAATGCTGGTCAATGTAACAATCGGGTTTTTACCTTTTTCCGTAACTGCCGTAGCTGTTACTTCTTTTGGCAAAGCGATATACACATTGTGCGAATAACCAAGCGCTAGTTCTAAGGTAGTACCAGCTAGTGTAGCCTTATAACCTACCCCTACCAATTCCAACTGCTTAGTGAAGCCGTTACTAACTCCAACTACCATGTTGTTAATGAGCGAACGATACAAGCCGTGCATGGCTTTATGACGCTTTTGCTCGGTAGGACGGGTTACGGTGAGAGTACCTTCTTCAACTGCAACGGCAATATCGCGGTCCACTTGCGTGGTCAGCGAGCCTTTGGGGCCCTTTACCGTCACTGCGTTGTCCTTATCAACCGAAATGTCGACCCCAGTGGGAACAGCAATCGGTAATTTACCAATACGTGACATAGTTCTATTATCTAAGCAGGTTCCGAATTAGTATACGAAGCACAATACCTCGCCACCCACATTCTCAGTTTTTGCTTCTTTCTCCGTCATCACGCCTTTAGAAGTCGAAATGATGGCGATGCCTAAACCACTGAGTACACGCGGCAAGTTATCAGCTGCAACATATTGACGCAGGCCTGGTGTCGAAACACGCTGGAGCTTGGTAATTGCCGGAGCTTTAGTAGTAGGATTGTATTTGAGCGCGATTTTAATCGTACCCTGTACTGCCGTATCATCAAAGCGGTAACTCTGAATGTAGCCTTTGTGGTAGAGCACTTTCGTGATTTCCTTCTTGATGTTGCTGGCCGGAATTTCTACCACCCGGTGATTTGCCTTAATGGCGTTACGCACCCGAGTCAGGTAGTCGGCGATTGGATCAGTATTCATTGAGTGCTAAGTACGTCCGCTTTTTTCGGACCGCAAAGATAAGAAAATTTCGCCGGCCCCTCAATGGGACCAACGAAATTTCGGTTAAGACTACTTGGCTTGTCCAGCGGTGGTACAGCCAATGGTTTCTTTCGGCAACCTGCCAAAGTGTTTAGGATCTCTCCCAGCTTTTCGGAGTGCAAAGGTAGTCAAGGATCGGAACTTATGCAATCATTTTAAACATGTTTAACCAATAGAGCACTTGTTACAAGCACTTGCCTTATGCGTTCACTTACCCTTGGATGAATCATCAGTGATAAACATCTAAGAAGGGAATCACTCATTTTTAACAGACATCATACTAACAAAAAAATCCCGGGCTAAAGTCTAGATAGACTTTAGCCCGGGATTCAAAGTTACCGAGAGGTTAAACTTACCAACTCGACTTAGTTACGCCGGGAATTTTCCCGGCCAAGGCCATTTCGCGAAAGCGTACGCGGCTAATGCCAAACTTACGCATGTAACCGCGAGGGCGACCGTCAATCATGTCCCGGTTGTGCAGACGCACTGGCGAGGCATTCTTAGGCAACTTATCGAGACCTTCGTAGTCGCCTGCAGCTTTCAAAGCCTTACGCTTTTCAGCGTAGCGGGCCACGGTGGCAATGCGCTTGCGCTCCCGTGCTTTGATTGATTCTTTAGCCATAGATTCGGGAGATTAAGCTTCTTTCTTAGCGTTAGCGAATGGCATACCGAATGCTTTGAGCAACTCGTAGCTTTGCTCGTCATTCTCGGCAGTAGTCACAAAAGTGATATCCATGCCCGAAATACTCTTTATTTTATCAATAGAGATTTCAGGAAAGATGATCTGCTCTTTTATACCTAGCGTATAGTTACCACGGCCATCAAAACCTTTATCATTGATGCCTTTAAAGTCACGCACGCGGGGCAAAGCTACCGTTAGCAGGCGGTCCATAAACTCGTACATTCGCTCACCGCGCAAAGTCACTTTCGCGCCAATGGGCATGCCTTCACGAAGTTTAAAGTTAGAAACTGAACGTTTGGCAATTGTAGGAACAGCTTTCTGACCAGTGATAGTCGTTAGCTCTTCTACACCGTTGTCTACCAGTTTCTTATCAGCAACAGCCGCGCCAATACCGCGGTTGATGCAAATTTTGGAGATACGTGGTACCTGCATGATGCTCTTAAACTGGAATTTCTCCTGAAGAGCCGGTACCACATCCTTTTGATATATATCTTTCAGTCGGGCCATGATGCGAGGGGCTAATTAAGCCTGTTTGGTGGCCGATACGCTTTTGCGGACCCGCTCACCAGTTTTTGGATCAACAGCCTGCACATTGCTTACGTGCATAGGCGCCTCCATCTTGGTAATGCCACCCTGCGGTGACTTGGCGCTCGGCTTGTTGTGCTTAGTCACCAAGTTAAGACCATCAACGATTACGCGCTGGGTCACTCGGTTCACTGATTTGATGACACCGGTTTTGCCGCGCTCATCACCGGCAATCACCTTTACGGTGTCTCCCGATTTTACGTGCAGCTTAACGGGCAATTCTTTCTTGATAGCCATGGCTTACAGTACTTCGGGGGCCAGAGATACAATTTTCATAAACTGGCGCTCACGCAATTCACGGGCTACGGGCCCAAAGATGCGCGTGCCGCGCGGTTCGTCGTTGTTGTTGAGCAATACGGCAGCATTATCGTCGAAACGAATGTAGCTACCATCTTTGCGGCGTACCTCTTTTTTGGTCCGCACAACTACGGCTTTGCTTACGGTGCCTTTTTTAGCGTTACCGGAAGGAATAGCCGACTTAATGGCTACCACAATCTTATCGCCAACACTGGCGTATTTCTTGCCCGTGCCACCCAGAACGCGGATGCAGAGCACTTCCTTGGCACCGCTATTGTCGGCCACCGTCAGGCGGGATTCTTGCTGGATCATCGGTCTGGATTATTTAGCGCGTTCAATGATTTCGACCAAGCGCCACCGCTTAATCTTGCTCAGCGGACGGGTACTCATGATGCGCACCGTATCGCCTTCGCCACACTCATTCTTTTCGTCATGAGCGTGAAACTTCGTAGTCTTTGTCACAAACTTCCCGTATTTGGGATGTTTCTGCTTTTCGACTACAGCTACCGTGATGGACTTTTCCATCTTACTGCTAGTCACTTTACCAACGATTTCCTTGCGCGCATTGCGATCAGAAGCAGGATCGTGGACAGGCAACAATTTTTCTTGAGTTGGTTCCATTATTGAGCGGGGTTAGTGGCCTGCTCGTTATTGCGGCGAGCTTGCTCAGTAAGCAAACGGGCAACACTTTTGCGGCTAGCCTTCAAACGGGAAGGGTTTTCGAGCGGCGATATGGCGTGGGCGAAACGCAATTGTTGGCCCTGAGCACGCTCGGTTTTAATTTGCTCTTTCAGCGCATCTGCGGAAAGGCCTTTGAGGTCGGTCTTGTTTTTCATACTATGCAGCGGCTTCAACGTAATCGCGGCGTACCACGAATGTCGTCCGAACCGGCAATTTTTGAGAAGCCAAGCGGAGCGACTCCTTCGCTACCTCCAGCGTCACACCATCCGATTCAAACATAATCTGACCTGGTTTCACGCAGGCTACCCAATACTCGGGCGAACCTTTGCCCTTGCCCATTCGCACTTCAGCAGGCTTCTTGGTGATAGGCTTATCTGGGAAAATTCGGATCCATACTTGCCCTTCGCGTTTCATGGCGCGGGTCATGGCAATACGAGCTGCTTCAATTTGACGAGCCGTAATCCAAGACGTTTCCAGCGACTTAATAGCGAACGAACCGAAGTCTATGGAGCTGCCGCGGTAGGCTAGGCCAGTCACGCGACCCTTTTGCATCTTGCGATACTTGGTCCTTTTCGGTTGTAACATGAGAAATTAAGTAAAAAAAGATTAATAGGGATATGCGGATTATATCCGCAAAAAGTCCATTTCGAAATGTTAAGCCAAAAGAGCTAACATTTCGAAATGGTCTCTTATTCTGCGAAACTAGCGACGAGGGCCACGAGCGGCTCCACCACCTTGAGCGGGACCGTTACGACGAGGACCATTGCTGTCGCCACGGCCAGCACCACCAGCAGGAGCACCACCAGCGGGGTTACCGCCACGGTCACGGCGTGGACCACGATCACCGCCACGGTCTCCGCGCTCACCGCGAGGACCACGATCATCACGACGTCCACCTGCATCACCGCCTGGATTTGTTTGCTGCTGGTTGGGCGACAAGTCGGGCTTACCAAAAACTTCACCACGCATTACCCACACTTTAATGCCGATTTTGCCATATACCGTCTGAGCTTCAGACAAGGCATAGTCAATATCAGCGCGCAAGGTATGCAACGGAGTACGTCCCTCCTTGTACTGCTCTGAGCGGGCAATTTCAGCACCGCCCAAACGACCTCCGCACTGAATTTTGATGCCCTCAGCACCAACCCGCATAGCAGCTTGGATAGACATCTTCATAGCACGACGGAACGAGATACGAGCAGCTAATTGCTGAGCGATGCTTTCACCCACCAATTTAGCATCCAGTTCGGGACGCTTGATTTCAAAGATGTTGATCTGAACATCCTTGTTGGTGATTTGCTTCAGTTCATCTTTAATCTTATCAACTTCCTGACCTCCTTTACCAATCACTACACCTGGACGAGCCGTGTTGATGGTAATGGTGATTCGCTTCAGGGTGCGCTCAATCACAATGCGGCTGATGCCACCTTTCTGAATACGGGCATTGATGTACTTACGGATTTTTTCATCCTCCACCAGTTTCTCGGCGAAGTCTTTGCCGCCATACCAGTTCGAGTCCCAGCCTTTGATGACTCCCAAACGGAAACCAACCGGATTTACTTTCTGTCCCATACGATTTATGAGTTGGCCTCGGCCTGATTTTCGGTGGTGGTGGAATTGGCAACCTGCGCTTGCGCAGCTTTGCTACCAGCCTTTTCAATCATCGTGTCGATTTTCAGCGTCACGTGGTTGCTACGCTTGCGGATGCGGTGGCCACGGCCTTGGGGGGCTGGGCGCAGACGCTTTAATTGCCGACCTTCATCAACAAAAATTTCGCTGATGTAGAGATTTGCCTCTTCAATACGCTGATCTTCGTTGTGCTGCTGCCAGTTGGCTAAGGCCGAAAGGAGCAGTTTCTCTATTTTCTCGGCACCGCTATTAGCTTCAAAGCGGAGCAGGCCTAAGGCGCGCGTCACTTTTTGGCCGCGCACCAAGTTGGCTACCAAGCGCATTTTGCGCGGCGAGGTAGGCACATTGCGGAGTTTTGCTACTGCTTCCATCTTAGCGCTTGCCTTTATCTTTTTTGGCGACGTGACCACGGAAGTTGCGCGTCGGGGCAAATTCGCCCAGTTTGTGCCCTACCATGTTCTCGGTCACATACACCGGGATGAACTTATTGCCGTTGTGAACAGCGAAGGTGTGGCCCACGAAATCTGGCGAAATCATCGAGCGGCGCGACCAAGTCTTTACCACTGATTTTTTACCAGCCGTTTCGAGTGCCGTGACTTTCTTTTCCAGCCGGAAGTCAATGTACGGCCCTTTTTTGAGTGAACGTGCCATATATTACTTCTTGCCTTTGCGGCTCACAATCAGGTTCTCCGAATACTTGTTCTTGTCGCGGGTTTTGTAGCCTTTCGACAACAGACCATTGCGGCTACGCGGGTGACCACCCGACGATTTGCCTTCACCGCCACCCATTGGGTGATCAACAGGGTTCATAGCCACACCACGAACACGGGGACGACGACCAGCCCAACGATTCCGGCCAGCTTTGCCCATGCGCACGTTCATGTGGTCGCCGTTTGAGACGGTACCCACGGTGGCCATGCAGGTAACAAGTACCATACGCATTTCACCCGAAGGCAATTTCAATGTGGCGTAGCGCTCTTCGCGGGCCACAATCTGTGCGTAAGTACCAGCCGAGCGAGCCATAGCTGCACCTTGACCAGGCTGTAACTCAATGTTGTGAACAATGGTACCAAGAGGAATCTCGCGTAGCGGCAACGTATTGCCAACTTCTGGAGCTACCCCGGGACCCGAAACCACTTGCGTACCAACCGTGAGACCGGCCGGTGCAATGATATAACGCTTCTCACCATCGGCATAGCCAAGCAATGCGATGCGAGCGGTACGATTAGGGTCGTACTCAATTGTCTTAACCGTTGCAGGCACACCGGCCTTATCACGCTTAAAATCAACGATACGGTATTGGGTCTTATGTCCACCACCAATATAGCGGTTTGACATTTTACCGGAAGAGTTCCGGCCACCCGATTTTTTGAGGGAAGTCATCAAAGACTTCTCCGGGGTTGACGTCGTTAGCTCGTCAAACGCCGGCGCAACGCGGAAGCGCTGCCCTGGGGTTGTTGGTCTGAGTTTTTTAAGTGCCATTACTAGCTAGTTGTGCTTTTGCGGCGGATATTGCTACAGGTTACCGTAGAAGTCGATAATATCGCCTTCTTTAACGGTTACAATGGCTTTTTTGCCATGTGCGCGGCGGCCAGTGGCTTGGCCACTGCGAGTAGCCTTCGATTTCATTTTACCAATGGTGCGCATCGTGTTGATATCGGTCACCGTCACGCCGTACAACGCTTCGATGTCCTTCTTGATCTGCACTTTATTGGCAGTACGCTCCACTTCAAAAGTGTAGCGACCTTTCTCGTTAAGGCCCGTGGCCTTTTCGGTAACGATGGGACGTTTCAGCGTGCTCATTATTCAGCGGTGCTATAGAGTTGAACCAACGAAGCCATGCCGTCTTCCGAAATCAACAGCGTATCCGTGTTGAGCAGATCGTGAGTGTTAAGGCCAATAGGCGTCGACACTTTCACTTTCTGCAAGTTACGGGCACTGAGGATAACATTCTTGTTTACATCAGCGGTGACAAGCATCGTTTTCTTACCATTGTTCAGCTTAAGGCCGGCCATTATGGCAACAAAATCCTTAGTACGGGGGGCATCCATAGCAATGTTCTCCACAAGGGAGATCTTGCCATCTTTGGCCAAGCTTGACAGCGCCGAGAGACGGGCTACGCGCTTGGTTTTCTTGTTAAGTTTAAAGTTGTAATCGCGGGGCTGAGGACCAAACATACGGCCACCACCTACGAAAACGCCTGACTTCATACTACCAGCACGGGCACCGCCCGTACCTTTTTGCTTTTTGAGTTTTTTCGTGGTGCCGTGCACCTCGTTGCGCTGCTTAGACTTGTGGGTACCCTGGCGCTGATTAGCGAGGTACTGCTTTACGTCCAGGTACATCACGTGCTCGTTAACCTCGAGTCCGAAGATGTCGTCCGACAACGTAACCTTACGGCCCGTGTCTTCGCCTTTGATGCTATATACTGCGAGTTCCATTGCTACGTCGGGTTATTTCTCCAGGACCACGTAAGAATTCTTGGCACCGGGTATCGAACCGCTTACCAGAATCAGATTCTTATCGGCTACTACGCGCATCACCTTCAGATTTTGAATCTTGACGCGGTCGCTGCCCATGCGGCCACCCATCCGCATTCCTTTGAATACACGGGAAGGCCACGAGCAGGCCCCAATAGAACCAGGGTGACGTAAGCGATTGTGCTGGCCGTGGGTCTGACCACCAACACCCTGAAAGTTATAGCGTTTCACTACACCTTGAAAGCCTTTGCCTTTCGAGGTACCAACGACATCGACAAATTCGCCCTCTGCGAAAAGCGAGGCGTCGATAGTAGCACCAGCAGCGTAGGTCGATTCCGCATCGAGGCGGAATTCAACAAGCTTTTTCTTGGGAGTTGTACCAGCTTTAGCGAAGTGACCAGCCAAGGCTTTAGTCGTATTCTTCGCCTTTTTTTCGCCGTATCCAATCTGAACGGCAGTGTAGCCGTCGTTGGCGATAGTCTTAACCTGCGTCACTACGCACGGACCCGCCTCGATGAGCGTGCAGGGAATATTTTTCCCGTCCGGAGTGAAGAGGCTTGTCATACCGATTTTCTTACCGATGATGCCAGGCATTCTATGGAGATTTATGAACACAAAAAGAAAACGACCGAGTGCCGTTTTCGCTAAGGGAGTGCAAAGATAGAATTAAAGTCCGAATTTTCCCAATATGGCGTACAAATAATTTCCAAATGAGGCAGTTAGCTTTTGGCAAATCCATTTTGTTTATAAGATACTTATAATAAATTCTAATAAAAAGCCCCGTTGCGATTGATCGCAACGGGGCTTTTTTAATACAGCAAGTCCGGTCCTCAGACTTTGATTTCCACATCAACGCCGCTAGGCAGTTCCAGTTTCATCAGAGCATCTACGGTTTTCGACGAAGTCGAGAAGATATCCACCAAGCGCTTGTAAGTGCAAAGTTGAAATTGCTCCCGGCTCTTCTTGTTTACGTGGGGTGAGCGCAACACGGTGAATTTTTCCTTTTGAGTTGGCAAAGGAATTGGACCGCTAACGATGGCGCCGGTAGCCTTTACGGCTTTCACGATTTTCTCAGCCGATTTGTCTACGAGGTTGTGATCGTAAGACTTGAGTTTGATGCGAATTTTCTGGTTCATTGAGATTTTGGTCCGATTGACCAAGTTAGTGACCGGTATTATGGGGTATTATTTGGAACCTTTTACTTTAGCAATAATGGCATCTGCCATGTTGCTGGGTACTTGCTCGTAGTGCGAGAACGTAAGCGAAGCTGAAGCGCGACCCGACGAGATAGTGCGCAAAGCTGTTACGTAGCCGAACAACTCCGACAATGGCACATCGGCCTTGATTAGCTGGGCACCACCTTTGGTATCCATACCTTTCATAAGGCCACGACGACGGTTCAAGTCACCCGTGACCGGGCCGGTGTATTCGTCGGGGCAAACCACTTCTACGCTCATAATGGGCTCGAGCAATTTTGGACCGGCTTGGCGAGCGGCCTCCCGGAAACCGCCGCGAGCAGCCAATTCGAATGACAGTGCATCCGAGTCAACATCGTGGAAAGAACCGTGGTAGAGACGCACTTTCATGCCTTCAATTGGGAAGCCAGCCAAGGGGCCCTGCTTCATCGCCTCCTCAAAGCCCTTCTGGATCGGGGCAATGAATTCGCGCGGGATGACGCCACCAACAATGGCATTGTCAAACTCGAAGCCTGGCTTCTCAGGATCAGTTTCTTTCGGACCGAGTTCAAACACGATGTCGCCGAATTTACCACGGCCACCGGTCTGCTTCTTGTACGTTTCGCGATGGTCGACCTTCTTGGTGAGAATCTCCTTATAAGCCACCTGCGGGGCCCCCTGGTTGATTTCCACTTTAAATTCCCGACGCATCCGGTCAATGATAATTTCCAAGTGAAGTTCGCCCATACCGCGCAACACCGTCTGACCCGTTTCAGGGTCGGTGTTTACCTTCAGCGTGGGGTCTTCTTCAATGAGTTTGGCGATAGCCATACCCATTTTATCAACATCAGCTTGCGTCTTCGGCTCGATGGCGTAACCAATTACCGGCTCGGGGAAGCTCATCGACTCAAGCACGATAGGGTGCTTTTCTTCGCTCAGCGTATCACCGGTTTTAATATCTTTAAAACCAACACCAGCCGCAATGTCACCCGCTTGAATTTTATCAATCGGGTTCTGCTTGTTGGAGTGCATCTGCATGAGGCGCGAGATACGCTCTTTCTTGCCGGTGCGGTTATTCAACACGTAAGAGCCAGCATCCAACACCCCGCTATAGCAACGGAAGAAGCACAAACGACCTACGAACGGATCAGTAGCGATTTTAAACGCCAAAGCAGTGAACGGCTCCGAGTTATCAGGGTGACGCTCAATTTCTACGCCAGTCTCAGGGTCAGTACCCATGATAGCGGGCATATCCAACGGCGACGGCAGGTAAGCCATGACGGCATCCAGCATAGTCTGTACGCCTTTGTTTTTGAAAGCTGAGCCGCACATTACGGGCGAGAATTTCATGTCGATAACCGCTTTGCGGATAACAACCATCATCTCTTCACGGGTAATGGAGTCCGGATCATCGAAGAACTTTTCCATCAGCTCGTCGTCGTATTCAGCAACGCTTTCCACAAGCTTCTGGCGCCATTCGGCTACAGTATCTACCAAATCCTCAGGCACGGGAATTTCGCTATACGACTTACCCTCGGTAGCATCATCCCACACGATGGCTTTGCCGGTCAGCAAGTCTACAACACCTTTGAAAGTATCTTCTGCACCAATAGGGATCTGGAGCGGCACGGGGTTAGCCCCAAGTTTGTCCTTGATTTCGGCAACTGCTTTGAAAAAGTCAGCACCGGCACGGTCCATCTTGTTAACAAAGCAAATGCGGGGCACTTGGTATTTGTCAGCTTGACGCCACACAGTTTCCGACTGCGGCTCTACGCCCGACACAGCACAAAACAGAGCTACTGCTCCATCAAGCACGCGCAACGAGCGCTCCACTTCCACCGTGAAGTCCACGTGGCCGGGGGTATCGATCAGGTTGATTTTGTACTGATGCGTATCGGCAATCGGGTCGCCTTTGATATCAGTCGGGTAGTTCCAGAACGTCGTGGTGGCAGCCGAAGTAATCGTGATACCCCGCTCCTGCTCCTGCTCCATCCAGTCCATCGTGGCAGCGCCGTCGTGCACTTCCCCGATTTTGTGGGTTTTCCCGGTATAATACAGAATACGCTCCGAAGTCGTGGTCTTACCGGCGTCGATGTGCGCCATAATCCCGATGTTGCGGAGGTATTGGAGTTCTTTGTTAACGGCCATGATTATGTTTAGGGTCTTAGGAATGAGGGGCCCCAAGGGCTTGGTTGTTCAACGTCAGATTGCGTCAAAAAAATCCAAGTCCCCTGGGGCCCCAAATGCCGGACAACCAATTTAGAATCGGAAGTGCGAGAAAGCTTTGTTGGCTTCTGCCATGCGGTGCGTATCGTCTTTTTTCTTGACGGCAGCGCCTTCACCTTTGGCGGCAGCGATAATTTCGCCGGCCAATTTGTCTTTCATCGTTTTCTCACCGCGGCGGCGAGCGTACTGAATCATCCACTTGGCGCCTACCGAAATGCGGCGGTCAGCGCGCACTTCAATCGGCACTTGGAAGGTAGCACCACCTACGCGGCGGCTCTTCACCTCCACGGTTGGCATTACGTTATTCAGTGCTTTGCGCCACATTTCGAGGCCGCTTTCCTTGGTGCGCTGCTCCACTAGGTCGCAAGCATCGTAGAAAATGGTGTACGCCAGGTTTTTCTTCCCATCGTACATCATGTAGTTCACGAAACGCGTCACCAGCGTCTCTTTGTACTTAGGATCGGGAAGCAGAATGCGCTTCTTCGGTTTCGACTTTCTCATTGTAGTTTTTGGTATTGGGTAGTCGGTAGTCAGCAATTGAAGCCAGTGCCTATCTGAGCCCAGGGGCCCGAATGCTGACTACCAACCACCAACTACTCAATCACTATTTTTTCTTGCCAGGTGCGGCTTTTCCGCCTTTACCAGCGGCTGCGGCAGGCTGACCGGGTTTAGGACGTTTGGCACCATATTTCGAGCGGCGCTGCGTCCGGCCACTCACACCAGCGGTGTCAAGGGCACCGCGGATGATGTGGTAACGCACACCCGGCAAGTCTTTTACCCGGCCCCCACGAATCAGCACAATGCTGTGCTCTTGGAGGTTGTGGCCTTCACCGGGAATGTATGCGTTTACTTCCTTACCGTTGGTAAGGCGCACACGGGCCACTTTGCGCATAGCCGAGTTCGGCTTCTTAGGCGTGGTGGTGTACACACGGGTGCACACGCCCCGACGCTGCGGGCACGAGTCTAGCGCAGGCGACTTTGACTTTGTGGTCAAAGCCTCACGGCCTTTTCGTACTAATTGGTTGATAGTTGGCATTTAGCGAATGATTAGTAGGAGCCGTTTGCCCCCAATTTTTGGCTTGCAAAGGTAAGTTTATTTCCTTACAATAGCAAACTACGTGAGTTGGTTAATTTTAAGTAGCCGCTGGGGCCCTATGCCTCACCCACTGCGCCGCCGAAACTTATCGGGTAATTAGGCGCATCGCTGTGCACCTTAATATGGCCGAATGATTGCTCATAGCGCTCCACATTTTCAGCCAATGCCGCGAGCAAACGCTTGGCATGTTCAGGTGTTACCACGATGCGCGATTTGACTTTAGCCTTCTGCATTCCTGGCATCATCCGGATAAAATCAATTACAAATTCGCTGTTGCTGTGGGCTATCAAGGCTAAATTGGCGTACTCTCCTTCAGCCATTTCCTCCGATAGCTCGATATTGATGGCGTTAGGATCTGGCGTTTGTTCGGGCTGCATAGGATCGTTTTTTTGGCGTTGTACTCAAGAAGGCTTGCCAGTTACTGGGCAAAGTAAAAGCCGACCGGCTCACACCGGTCGGCTTTTACTTTACTCAATGCATAGCCAAATTATTCGGCTACAGTTTCCCGCTTGCCAGCGCGCGAGGGGCGCTTAGCAGGCGTTGCCTCCTCGGCAGCCTTAGCTGCCTGTTGGGCTTCCACTTCGTCTTTCGTTTGCACGATCTGACGGGTATACTCCAGCAAGCCAGTACCGGCCGGGATTAGGTGGCCAACAATCACGTTTTCCTTCAAACCCAACAGTTCGTCGGCTTTGCCACGAATGGCAGCTTCCGACAGCACTTTAGTCGTTTCCTGGAACGAAGCGGCCGAGATGAACGACTGTGTACCCAGGGATGCTTGCGTGATGCCTTGCAGTGTGGGACGTGATACCGAGGGTTGCGCCTCGCGCACTTGCACCAGCTGCAGGTCACGGCGCTTCAGGCTACTGTTCTCGTCGCGGAGGCGGCGAGCGGTCACAATCTGGCCGGGCTTCATGGAGGCCGAATCGCCGGCTTCCGTCACCACCTTCATATCAATGATGGTGTCGTTTTCCTCCATGAACAGGATCTTGTTGATTACCTGGTTCTCGAGGAAAGAGGTATCGCCAGCATCCAAGATCACCACTTTCTGCATCATCTGGCGGACTACCACCTCGATGTGTTTATCGTTGATCTTTACACCCTGCAAGCGGTATACTTCCTGAATCTCGTTCACGAGGTACTCCTGCACGGCCCCGGGGCCCTGAATACTCAGGATATCGGAAGGTGTGATAGCACCATCCGACAACGGCATGCCAGCACGGATAAAGTCGTTGTCTTGCACGAGAATGTGCTTCGACAGCGGCACCATGTATTTCTTCTTCACGCCGTCTTTCGACTCAACGAAGATTTCACGGTTACCACGCTTTACCGAACCGTAGGTCACTACGCCGTCAATTTCCGATACAACGGCTGGGTTCGACGGGTTACGGGCTTCGAACAATTCCACCACACGCGGCAGACCACCGGTAATATCCCGGGTTTTGCCCACCATACGCGGGATCTTGGCCAAGATGTCACCGGCCTTAATCTTCGCGTTGTTCTCGATGTTGATGTGCGAGCCCACGGGCAGGCTATAAGAACGCTGAGCATCAGGGTCAGCCTTTTTACCACCCTTCACAATGATGGACGGGTTTTGAGCCTTGTCTTTGCTTTCAATAACTACCTTCTCACGGTGACCGGTCTGTTCATCCGACTCCTCACGGTAGGTGATACCTTCCGTGATGGCATCGTACTGCACGGTACCATCGTACTCGGCCAGAATAACGGCGTTGTATGGGTCCCAGGTGCACAACTCATGGCCTTTTTCTACCTGCTGGCCTTCCTGCACGAGTAGGAAAGAGCCGTAGGGCACGTGGTTCGAAAGCAACACTTTGCCGGTGCCAGCCTCTACAACTCGGATTTCACCCGAGCGGCCCATTACTACGCCCACGGCTTCGCCGTCGGTATTAGTGCTGGCTACAGTGCGGATGTCTTCAAACTCAACCACCCCGGCGAATTTTGCCTTGATGCCGGCCTCTACGGCAATGTTGGAAGCAGTACCGCCCACATGGAAGGTGCGCAGCGTGAGCTGGGTACCCGGCTCACCAATCGATTGGGCTGCGATAACGCCTACTGCCTCGCCGCGCTGGACCATACGGCCCGACGACAGGTTACGGCCGTAGCACTTACCGCAGATGCCCCGTTTCGATTCGCAGGTCAGTACTGAACGAATCTCTACCGACTCAATGGTCGTTTGATCAACGCGACGGGTAATTTCTTCAGTAATTTCACCACCGGCAACCAAGATCATTTCGTCAGTCAGCGGATCTACGATATCGTGAACCGCTACCCGGCCGAGGATACGCTCAGCCAACGGCTCCACGATGTCCTCGTTGTCCTTCAAAGCGAAGGTTTCGATGCCCCGAAGGGTACCGCAGTCGCTCTGAGTCACGATAACGTCCTGCGCCACGTCATGCAAACGACGGGTTAGGTAGCCGGCATCAGCCGTTTTCATGGCCGTATCGGCAAGACCTTTACGGGCACCGTGCGTCGAGATAAAGTACTCGATTACGTCCAGACCTTCTTTGAAGTTAGACAAAATCGGGTTTTCGATAATCTCGCCCACCGAGCCTTGCAGTGATTTCTGGGGCTTGGCCATCAGGCCACGCATCCCACCAAGCTGGCGAATCTGCTCACGCGAGCCACGGGCCCCCGAGTGCATCATCATGTAGATGGAGTTGAAGCCCTGGTCTTCCTTCTCCAGGCGGCCCATTAGGGTCTCCGTGATCTGGTTGTTGATGCGCGTCCAGATATCAATAACTTGGTTGTAACGCTCGTTATTGGTAATCAGACCCATCTGGTAGTTCTGCGTCACCGCGGCTACGTCAGCTTGGGCTTGCGCAATCAACTCGTCCTTCTCCTTGGGAATATTGATATCACCAAGACCCATGCTCAAGCCGCCTTTGTAGGCCGACTGGAAGCCAAGCGTTTTGATATCGTCTAGGAACTGCGCTGTACGGGCCATGCCCGTGCGCTTAAACACCAACGAAATAATTTGCTGGAGTTTTTTCTTGGTCAGCAACTCATCCACAAAGCCCACCTCAGCAGGCACCATTTGGTTGAATAGCACGCGGCCAGCCACCGTCTCGATCACTTTCGTCACCAAGTCGTCGTTCTCGTCGCGGATGATCGTACGCACCTTGATGTAGGCGTGCTTCGATAGCTTGTTCTCATTCAAGGCAATCACCACTTCCTCATCTGAGTAGAACACACGGCCTTCGCCTTCGATCTTCTCGTTTTCGGTGCTGCGTTTGCCTTTAGTCACATAGTACAGTCCGAGCACCATGTCCTGCGAAGGCACCGCGATGGGGGCCCCGTTGGCTGGGTTCAGGATGTTGTGCGAAGCCAGCATCAGCATAGAGGCTTCCAAAATGGCGGCCGGGCCCAGGGGCACGTGCACAGCCATCTGGTCACCGTCAAAGTCAGCGTTGAAGGCAGTACAAACCAGCGGGTGCAGTTGGATAGCCTTGCCCTCAATTAGGCGCGGCTGGAACGCCTGGATACCCAAGCGGTGCAACGTAGGGGCCCTGTTAAGCAACACGGGGTGGCCCTTTAGCACGTTCTCCAAGATATCCCAGACAACGGCGTCTTTGCGGTCCACAATTTTCTTGGCCGATTTCACCGTTTTCACAATACCGCGCTCAATAAGCTTGCGGATGATGAACGGCTTGAATAGCTCAGCAGCCATGTTTTTGGGCAAGCCGCACTCATGCAATTTGAGCTCGGGGCCCACTACGATAACCGAACGGCCTGAATAGTCCACACGCTTACCAAGCAGGTTCTGACGGAAGCGACCCTGCTTGCCTTTCAGCATATCGGAAAGCGACTTCAAAGCCCGGTTGCCTTCGGCGCGCACAGCATTCACCTTACGCGAGTTGTCGAAGAGCGAATCGACAGCTTCCTGCAGCATACGCTTCTCGTTCCGCAGAATCACCTCCGGGGCCTTAATCTCAATTAGGCGCTTGAGGCGGTTGTTACGGATGATAACGCGACGATACAGGTCGTTCAAGTCCGAAGTAGCGAAGCGACCACCATCGAGCGGCACCAATGGGCGTAGCTCAGGCGGAATCACCGGCACCATGCGGATCACCATCCACTCGGGCTTGTTTTCTACGCGGGTAGCTGCATCGCGGAACGCCTCTACCACGCGTAGGCGCTTCAAAGCCTCGGCCTTACGCTGCTGCGAGGTTTCATGCGCAGCCGAGTCACGGAGCGAGTAGCTAAGCTCATCAAGATTGATGCGCTCCAACAGCATCTGCAAAGCGTCGGCCCCCATCTTGGCGATGAATTTGTTGGGGTCTTCGTTCGGCAGCATCTGGTTTTCGCGGGGCAGCTTATCGATTACGTCCAGATACTCATCCTCCGTCATGAAGTCGAGTTGCTGCACGCCTTCTTCAGCCATTGCACCGGGCTGCACCACTACATAGCGTTCGTAGTAGATAATCTGGTCAAGCTTCTTAGTGGGCAAACCCAGCAAGTAGCCGATTTTGTTAGGCAGCGATTTGAAGTACCAAATGTGCGCAACGGGCACCACTAATTCAATGTGGCCCATCCGCTCACGGCGGACTTTCTTTTCGGTCACTTCTACGCCGCACCGGTCACAGATAATGCCTTTGTAACGAATGCGCTTGTATTTGCCGCAGTGACATTCCCAGTCCTTCACAGGGCCGAAAATGCGCTCGCAAAATAGACCACCCATCTCGGGCTTGTAAGTGCGGTAGTTGATGGTTTCAGGCTTCACCACTTCCCCCGTCGAGCGCTCCAGAATCACTTCCGGCGACGCGAGCGAAATAGTAACCTTGGAGAAGTCTTGGACTAACTTCTTATTTTTTGCGAAAGCCATTAGGTATGTGTTAAGCTTTTAGCTGTTTGGCTTTAACTGCCAGAGTCTTCTCTAACAGTTTGACGCTACGAAAAGTGCTCTACGGGTCAGACAGGTACGCCGCGTAGTAGATCTTCGTCAGGTCTTCTCTTTATCTGCAAACTATAAGCGGTCGGTTCCTCTACTGCCCTGACCTGTCTCGGGACAGCTGTTTCGTACTGACCACTCTTCAACCAAGCGATAGACTGACAAGGCAAGTGCCCTGTATCTTATTAAATTTTATTGAGGGTTAGCCACAGTAAGCAGCTAACCCCCAACAGAAACTTATTCCAGCGTGATTTCCAGTGCCAAGCCACGCAACTCGTGGATCAGCACGTTGAACGACTCGGGAATGTTCGGCTTGGGCAATACATCGCCTTTCACAATGGCTTCGTAAGCTTTAGCACGGCCCACCACGTCGTCCGATTTCACGGTCAGGATTTCCTGGAGCACGTTGGAAGCACCGAAGGCTTCCAAGGCCCAAACTTCCATTTCACCAAAACGCTGGCCACCGAACTGTGCCTTACCACCCAGCGGCTGCTGCGTGATGAGCGAGTACGGCCCAATGGAACGGGCGTGCATCTTGTCATCAACCAAGTGACCCAACTTGAGCATGTAAATCACACCCACAGTCACTGGCTGGTCAAACTGCTGTCCGGTCAGGCCATCGTGCAGGTAGGTGCGGCCGAAGTGCGGCAGACCAGCTTCCGTCAGTTCTTTCGATACTTCTGCTTCCGTAGCACCGTCAAAAATCGGCGTCGAATAACGACGGCCCATTTTCAGACCGGCCCAGCCAAGCACAGTTTCATAGATCTGGCCAATGTTCATCCGGCTTGGTACACCCAATGGGTTCAGCACAATGTCCATCGGCGTACCATCGGCCAAGAAGGGCATGTCCTCATCGCGCACGATGCGTGCCACAACCCCTTTGTTGCCGTGGCGGCCAGCCATTTTATCACCTACTTTCAGCTTACGCTTCTTGGCTATATAAACCTTGGCCAGTTGCACAATGCCAGCGGGCAATTCATCACCCACTTCCAGCGTGAAACGGTTGCGCTTAAAATGCGCCGTGATGGTGTTGCGGCGCTTGGCGTAGTTCTTCACCAACGTCAGCAGCATGGCGTTCACGCGGGCGTCAGCCGTCCAGCCTTCCAGAATTAGGTCTTTGAAAAGATTTACCTCTTCCGGTACGGCGTAGTTGCTTTCATCCTTATAAGGATTCTTTTCGGGGAAAAGGCCCTCGTTGATGTTTTTGCGGTTGAACTTAACACCCTTCGCAATCATCTCCTCGCCAAAGCGGTGCTTGATACCCTGCGACGTTTTGCCTTCGAGCAATTGCACCAGCTTGTCGACCATAATGGCCTTGATGCCGCGCAGCTCGTGTGCGTACTTGTCTTTCAGGTCTTCCACTTCCTTCTTCGACTTAGCCCGCAGGTTTTTGTCTTTCTTAGGACGCGAAAACAGTTTGGTGCCAATCACCACACCCTGTAAAGAGGGCGGCGCTTTGAGCGAAGCATCTTTAACATCGCCGGCCTTATCACCGAAGATAGCGCGGAGTAGCTTCTCTTCCGGAGTTGGGTCCGTCTCACCCTTGGGCGTGATTTTACCAATCAGAATATCACCTTCGCGTACCTCAGCACCCAAACGGATAATACCGTTGTCGTCAAGGTTGCGGACGGCCTCTTCGCTCACGTTAGGAATTTCCGAAGTCAGCTCTTCCTCACCACGCTTGGTTTCGCGTACTTCCAACTCAAATTCCTCGATGTGAATTGAGGTGAAAATATCGTCGCGAACTACGCGCTCTGAGATGACGATGGCATCCTCGAAGTTATAACCTTGCCAAGGCATAAAGGCTACCTGCATGTTACGTCCCAAAGCAAGTTCGCCTTGGTTAGTACCATAGCCTTCGCACAATGGCTGCCCCTTGCTCACCCGCTCGCCGCGTTTTACCAACGGCGTTAGGTTGAGGCAAGTATCTTGGTTGGTACGGCGGAATTTGATAAGGTCATAAGTGATGCGCTCAGCATCGAAGCTTATCATTACCTCGTCTTCTGACAAGTCGTATTTAACGATGATCTTGTTGGCGTCCACGTAATCAATTACGCCTTCACCCTCCGACACCACCAGCGTGCGCGAGTCAGTAGCGATGCGACCTTCCAAGCCGGTACCCACAATAGGGGCCTCGGGACGAACCAACGGCACGGCCTGGCGCTGCATGTTCGAACCCATCAGGGCCCGGTTAGCATCGTCATGCTCCAGGAAAGGAATCAGCGAAGCAGCTACCGACACAATCTGGTTCGGGGCCACGTCCATGTAAGAGTACTCCTCAGGGTTTACAACTGGAAAGTCACCTTCGAAACGGCCCTTCACCAATTCTTGGGTCAGTTTGCCATCGTTATCAAGCAAAGAGTTGGCCTGGGCAATGTGGTGGGTATCCTCCTCCTCAGCAGTCAGGAACTTCACATTGGAGCTCATATCCACCTTGCCGTCTTTTACATCGCGGTAAGGTGTCTCGATAAAGCCCATCGAGTTAACGCGGGCGTGAACGCAAAGCGATGAAATCAGGCCAATGTTAGGGCCCTCCGGGGTTTCAATGGTGCAAAGACGACCATAGTGCGTGTAGTGCACGTCACGTACTTCGAAACCAGCACGCTCACGCGACAGACCTCCTGGTCCGAGAGCCGATACGCGACGCTTATGCGTTACCTCGGCTAACGGGTTGGTTTGGTCCATAAACTGCGACAACTGGTTCGTACCGAAGAACGAGTTGATCACGCTGGACAGCGTCCGGGCGTTAATCAAGTCGACAGGCTTAAAATCCTCGTTATCGCGCACGTTCATGCGCTCTTTAATAGTACGAGCCATACGGGCCAGTCCTACGCCGAATTGCGCATAAAGCTGCTCACCCACCGTGCGTACGCGGCGGTTGCTCAAGTGGTCAATATCATCAACAATGGCCTTTGAGTTAATCAAGCCAATCAGGTACTTCACGATCAAAACAATGTCCTGATTGGTCAACACCCGTGAAGCTTGGCTCATGTCAATGGCCAGCTTCTTATTAATGCGGTAACGGCCTACTTCCCCGAGGTCGTAGCGCTTGTCCGAGAAGAACAGCTTCTGGATGATGTCGCGGGCAGTCTCTTCGTCAGGGGCCTCCGTGTTACGGAGCTGGCGATAAATCTGCTCCACAGCCTCTTTCTCCGAATTGGAGTTGTCCTTCTGAAGCGTATTATAGATAATGGCAAAATCCGCGATGTTTACGTTCTCGCGGTGCAGAATAACCGATTTTGCCCCAGCCTCTAGGATGGTATCAATATCAGCCTCCTCAATCATTGAGTCACGCTCCAGCAGCACTTCGTTCCGATCGATGGAGACCACCTCACCGGTATCTTCGTCCACGAAGTCTTCCGTCCAAGTACGCAGCACCCGGGCAGCCAACTTACGGCCAACTGCTTTTTTGAGGTTTTTCTTATCGGCTTTTACTTCCTCCGATAGCCCAAACAGGTCGAGAATATCTTTGTCAGTACCGTAACCGATGGCGCGGAGCAGCGTCGTAACTGGAAACTTCTTTTTACGGTCGATGTAAGCATACATCACGTTATTCACGTCCGTGGCAAATTCAATCCACGATCCTTTGAACGGAATAATGCGTGCTGAATAAAGCTTGGTACCATTGGTGTGCTTGCTCTGAGCAAAAAACACCCCTGGTGAACGGTGCAACTGCGATACGATAACCCGCTCGGCACCGTTGATAACAAACGAACCCTTTTCGGTCATGTAAGGGATGTTACCCAAAAACACTTCCTGTTCGATTGTCTCAAAATCTTCATTATCCTTATCATTGCAGATAAGGCGCAACTTAGCCTTTAGGGGCACAGAATACGTTAGGCCCCGGTCAATACACTCATCAACCGAATATTTAGGCGGGTCAACGTGATAATCTATAAAGTTCAGTACGAAATTTTCGCGCGAATCGGAAATAGGGAAGTTCTCGGCGAATACCTTGAACAAACCTTCGTTTGACCGATTCTCAGCGGCAGTTTCCAACTGAAAGAAATCCTGGAACGACTGCACTTGCACGTCCAAAAAGTCCGGATATTCAATAACCTTTCTAATCTTAGCGAAACTGATTCGCTCAGCGGCGGCCGATTTCTGGAGCGCGGCCGTTTTTGCTTTCGGTGTAGCCAATGCGGAGGGGATTAAAAGATGGACACGGAAGCGTAAAAGTGGGAGCCACCTAGTAAAGTGGATGTTCAACTCTGCCAACCTATTGGTTTACAGCCCAAAACAATTCCGTAAAACAGAACTGTATGTTGACACAACGAAGCGCAAACCAAGTGGCCCGCGCTCCGGCAATACTACAAACAGGAAAAGACCTGGCTAAGTTGCCAGGTCTAATCCTTATTCGAAGCAAGTTAAGTACAGCTTCAGGAGCTGCAATTACTTCACCTCTACTTCGGCACCAGCTTCTTCCAACTGCTTCTTCAGCGTGTCGGCTTCGTCTTTAGTTACGCCTTCTTTCAGGGGCTTGGGAGCGCCATCAACCAGCTCTTTGGCTTCCTTCAGGCCGAGGCCGGTCAGGTCTTTCACCAATTTTACTACGGCCAGTTTAGCACCACCGGCAGCTTTCAAGATAACGTCAAACGACGTCTTCTCCTCAGGAGCCTCTTCAGCAGCGCCGCCGCCACCGCCAGCCATCATTACAGGAGCAGCAGCAGCGGGCTCGATGCCATACTCGTCCTTCAGGATACCAGCCAGTTCGTTTACTTCTTTCACCGTCAGGTTTACGAGCTGCTCAGCGAATGCTTTCAAATCTGCCATTTCAGTAGATTGTTAAAAAAAGGTGTTGTTGAAAATAATATTGAAGTGCGAGAATTCAGCAGGTACTTAAACTGCCTCTTTCTCGGAAAGCGTTTTGAGGATACCAGCCAGCTTGTTACCGCCGCTTTGTAGCGCAGAGATAACATTCTTAGCAGGCGACTGCAGAAGGCCGATGAGTTCACCGAGCAATTCTTGCTTGCCTTTAATGGTAATCAGACCTTCTAGCTGATTAGAGCCAAGATAGATGCTTGCATCTACATAGGCACCTTTCAGCACAGGTTTAGGTGTTACGTTACGGCCATAAGCCTGCGACTTGTAAAAGTCACGCAACAGCTTAGCCGGAGCCGAGCCACTCTCTTGCGAGAACAGTACACCTGATTGGCCTTTCAGCGCGGCATCCATCTCCGAAGTATCGTGGCCTAAGGTATCAAGTGCCTTGCGAATAAAGGTATTCTTGTACACCTTATATTCCATGCCGCGGTTGAAGCATAGACGACGAAATTCGTTGATTTTCGCTACTGACATCACCGAAGCATCGACGATGTAGAACGAGTTGTGCGATTGAAACTTCTCGCTCAACTCGTCCACTAGGGTTTGCTTTTCTTCCCTGTTCATGGGTGAGTCGTTTAATTAGTTAGCGGAAGTAACCTGGCTATCAACCGGCACACCGGGCGACATTGTGCTGCTCAAGGTAATGCTCTTGATGTAAGTACCTTTCGAAGAAGAAGGCTTCAGGCGACCCAATGTTTGGATGATTTCCAATGCATTTTCAGCCAGTTTACTTTCGTCAAATGATACTTTACCTACTGAACAATGAATAATACCAGTTTTATCGACTTTGAAGTCAATTTTACCAGCTTTTACTTCTTGCACAGCTTTGGCAACATCGGTTGTTACCGTACCCGATTTGGGGTTCGGCATTAGGCCACGGGGGCCCAATACACGGCCCAAACGACCTACTTTAGCCATTACAGCCGGCATGGTGATGATAACGTCGATGTCGGTCCAACCTTTCTCTATTTTCGAGATATAGTCATCCAAACCTACAAAATCGGCACCAGCGGCAAGGGCTTCAGCCTCCTTATCAGGAGTCACAAGCGCCAAAACACGTACTGTTTTACCAGTACCGTGGGGCAGCGTTGCTACACCGCGCACCATTTGGTCAGCTTTGCGGGGATCAACGCCCAAGCGAACGTCAATGTCAACCGAAGAATCAAACTTAGTGTAGGAAATGTCCTTCACTACTTTTGCAGCTTCAAGAAGGCTACGCACCTCCGTCAGGTCATATTTGGCAAGGGCATCCTTGCGCTTTTTAGTGATCTTTGCCATTTGCTTTTCTCCGTTTAATTATTCTGCAAAGGGAGAATCGCCCTTGACGGTGATGCCCATGCTGCGGGCCGTACCGGCCACTTGCTTCATGGCCGACTCTACCTTAAAGGCATTCAAGTCGGGCATCTTCGTTTCGGCAATGGTACGGATCTGATCCCACGTAACCGAACCTACCTTATTACGGTTGGGCTCTTTCGAACCACTCTGCAACTTGGCTGCCTCCATTAGGAGCACCGGTGCGGGAGCAGTCTTCACCACAAAGTCAAAAGACTTATCGGTGTACATGGTAATCAGTACGGGACAGATTTGGCCGGCCTTATCCTGGGTGCGCGCATTAAACTGCTTGCAGAACTCCATGATGTTAAGGCCTTTGCTACCAAGTGCAGGTCCTACCGGCGGCGATGGGTTCGCTGAGCCTCCCTTTATCTGCAAGCGCAGATAACCTCTAATTTCCTTGGCCATTTGATTTGTAAGGCTGTGGTTTTTGCGTCGTAACTCGCAATTGCCTCAGTTAGTAGTATACTCCTATTTGGAAGCCCAGCCGACCCGGAGCCAATGGTCGACATGGTATAATTAGGGCTCTAGGCCTCTTTTTCTACCTGGGTGTAATTCAATTCCATTGGCTGCGAACGGCCAAATATTTTTACGATTACGTTGAGTTTTTTGCGCTCTTCAAAAATTTCCGACACGGTGCCCGACATACCAGCAAAACCACCGTCGGTAATTTTCACCAATTCGCCTACTACGTACGGCTTATCAAGCGTTGCAACCTGCTCTTCGGCTTCGTCTACGATGCCGAGTATACGATTGACCTCAGTGATATGCAAGGGAACAGGCTTATTGTTAGCAGCATCCTTCTTGTCCTTATCACCTAAGAACCCTATCACACCAGGGGTGCTGGTTATGATGTGGTCCACTTCTCCATGACCTAGATCAGCATGAATGATGATATAGCCGGGGTAAAGATTACGCTCACGAACGCGCTTTTTACCATTACGCATCTCAAATACCTTTTCCACTGGAATCAGTACTTGCGGAACCAACTCGGTTAGGTTGTGGCGACCAAGCTCAGTTTCAAGGTAATTTTTGGCTTTTTTTTCCTGGCCACTCACTGAGCGTACCACGTACCATTTCAATTCGCCCATCTTTTATTACTGATTAGCGAAACGACTGATAAAAAGCCGTCAGGCTTTTATTGAATGCAACGTCCATTACACCCACGACTGCGGCGAACACCAACGAACCGATAAGTACCAGTCCAGCGCTCTTTTGCAATTCAATGGCTGTGGGCCACGTCACGCTATAACGCATTTCCTCGGCAGTAGCACGGAAATAATTGGT
The DNA here is from genome assembly GCF_006439025.1 of Hymenobacter nivis. Taxonomy (GTDB): domain Bacteria; phylum Bacteroidota; class Bacteroidia; order Cytophagales; family Hymenobacteraceae; genus Hymenobacter; species Hymenobacter nivis_A. Next base: position 90,147 of record NZ_RCYZ01000002.1, on the reverse strand, counting down.
TAGCTTGTTCATTGCAGAAGGGACTGGCTGAGCCAGCAAAAATGAACCGAATGCGAGGCAACCGCCTCAGAATGCACGAGTGGAGAGATTCGAACTCCCATCAAAGGTTTTGGAGACCTCTATTCTACCCTTGAACTACACTCGTAAAGAACACTCCCGTGGACAATATTTTACCAACGGGAGTGCAAAGGTACTAAAACTTGGTGACAAAACAAATCCGCTCCTGCGGAGGCAGGAGCGGATTTGTTTTAATCGATCGAACTAGTCGAGTACTTCCGTTACCTGACCGGCACCTACCGTACGGCCACCCTCGCGGATAGCGAAGCGGAGGCCTTTCTCCATCGCCACTTTGCTGATCAACTCAACAGTGATGGTGATGTTGTCGCCGGGCATTACCATCTCCACGCCCTCGGGCAGGGTGATAATACCGGTAACGTCGGTGGTACGCAGATAGAACTGCGGACGGTAGTTGTTGAAGAACGGAGTATGGCGGCCGCCTTCCTCTTTCGAGAGAACGTACACCTCAGCCTTAAACTTCTGGTGGGGAGTTACCGAGCCGGGCTTGCAGATTACCATGCCACGACGGATATCGTCCTTTTCAATGCCACGAAGCAGCAGACCAACGTTGTCGCCAGCTTCGCCACGGTCCAGGATTTTGCGGAACATCTCCACACCCGTTACCGTCGACTTAAGGCCTTGCTTAGCACCCATGCCGAGGATATCAACTTGCTCACCCGAGTTGATGATGCCGCGCTCGATACGACCGGTGGCTACAGTGCCACGGCCGGTGATCGAAAACACGTCCTCAACAGGCATCAGGAAGGGCAGGTCGGTCAGACGAGCAGGAATCGGAATGAACGAGTCAACCGCGTCCATCAGCTCGTTGATTTTCGGCACCCAGTTACCGTCGCCGTTCAAACCACCGAGGGCCGAACCTTGGATAATCGGAATGTTATCACCGTCGAAGTCGTAGAACGAAAGCAGCTCACGGATTTCCATCTCCACCAGCTCGAGGAGCTCGGGATCATCCACCATGTCCACTTTGTTCATAAACACCACCAGCTGGGGCACACCTACTTGACGGGCAAGCAGGATGTGCTCACGGGTCTGGGGCATAGGGCCATCGGTAGCAGCTACCACAAGGATAGCACCGTCCATCTGAGCAGCACCGGTTACCATGTTCTTCACATAGTCGGCGTGGCCGGGGCAGTCCACGTGAGCATAGTGACGGTTGGCCGTCGAGTACTCTACGTGCGAGGTGTTGATGGTGATACCACGCTCTTTTTCCTCGGGAGCGTTGTCGATCGAGGAGAAGTCACGCTTTTCGGCCAGGCCCTGGTTTGCCAACACCATCGTGATAGCAGCGGTCAGGGTCGTTTTGCCGTGGTCCACGTGGCCGATGGTGCCGATGTTAACGTGCGGCTTGGACCGGTCGAAATTTTCTTTAGCCATTGTAAAGATTGAAAAAAGAGGGTGGTGAATTTTAAAAAATAGGGCCCTACGGCAAGAAAGCGAAACTCAGCCCCCAAAAGTTCAGGAAAACTGCGCGTCGCTTACTTCTTGTGGAGCTTGCCAATGGCGGGTGAGCCAATCGGACTTGTAAATAATATGAGCCATTTATGGGATTTGAACCCATGACCTCTTCCTTACCAAGGAAGTGCTCTACCACTGAGCTAAAACGGCTTATTCTGTTTGAAATGAGCGGGAGACGAGGTTCGAACCCGCGACCTGCAGCTTGGAAGGCTGCCGCTCTACCAACTGAGCTACTCCCGCAGGTGGCAATCAATATTTATAAAAGTGGGGGTAACAGGACTCGAACCTATGAACCCGAAGGAGGTGAGTTACAGTCACCCGCAATTGCCGCTATGCGATACCCCCAAATTTGGCGCTAGCCGGCCGATTACCTGCAAGCATTCCTTTCGATTCACTAATTACTGTGTAGTAGTAGTGTTTCGTAAGGAAGCGCAAAATTACGGTTTTTCTTTTACGGGGCAAGGGTTGGGCTCAAAAAAGCCATTCTTTTTTTGGGTATAAAAGGCAACTGGTTCTACATCAAATTGTAAAATGCTTTGAGCCGCTGGTCGGTTTCCTGCTCGCGGATGCTTTGGAGGGTGGCTTTGAGGCTGGGGGTACTGGGTTGGAGCAGGGCCAATCCTTTGTAGGCCCCCAGCCGGACATCGTAGCGCGGGGCGTGGCGGGCGTACTCTTCCAGTAGCTGCTGGCCTTTGTCGCGCTCGACGGGCGGGATGTTAACCATTAGGGCCCCGAAGGCTTGCAGGTAGCGGTACAGGCCGCCGTCGGGCACGTCGGGCAGGCGGCGCAGGAACCACGCGTACTGGTTGAGCGCTCCGTTCTGGGCGTAGTAATCGGCCAGAGAAAGTAAGAGCACGCTGCTGGCCGTGTTGTCGAGGGCGGCTACCGGGGCCTGGACGCCGCTACCAGGAATTTTGGCTACGGCGGCCAAGGCCGCTGCGGCTACGGTGTAGGAACTATCGTTGAGGGCAGCGAGGAAGGTGCCGCGGTAGGCATTGTCGGGGAAGCTGGCCAGGGTGGCCAGGGCTTGGGCGCGCACCTGCGGGTTAGGGTCAGCGGTAGCTACGCGCAGCACGGCCTGGCGCACTGCGCCACCTTCGGGGCCCCGGTAGCGGCGCAAGTGCTCAAGGGCGGTGCGGCGGATGGCCCAGAATTTATCGTCCAGGGCCCCGCGGTACAGGGCGCTGATGGGCAGGTCGCCAGTTTTGTTCTGAAGTAACTCCAGCACTTCGGCACGCTGTAAGTAACCACGGGCGTGGTCGAATTGAAAAATCAACTCACTCGGGGTCCGGTCTTCGTCGATTTGGGCCAGCAACTGGCCCTCGCTGTCGAATTTGACCAAGCTGGGCGTTTCCACGGCGGGGAACGAGAAGGTTTGGTCGGTTTTGCTGACGGTGATGCGGTAGTCGGTCGGCCGGTCTTTCTGCCACACGGTGACGGTTACCGGCAGGCGGTACACGGGCTGGTAGACGGTATCCTGCGTTTGCTGCACACGCAGGGACAGGGCCCCGGCGGCGTAGCTGTGGGTGATGTGCAGCTCGGGGTGCCCGCGCTGCAAAAACCACTGGTTGAAAAACCACATCAGGTCTTCGCCCGTGGTTTCTTCGAAAGCTGTACGCAGCTTGGATATCTCTACCGCCGACTGCTTGTTCTGCACCAAGTAGCGGTTCAGGGCGGCGAAAAAGGCGTCGTCGCCCACGTACTTACGCAGCATGTGCAGCACCCGCCCACCCTTGGCGTAGGAATGGCGGTCAAACATGTCCTCCCGCTCGTTGTAGTGGTAGCGAATCAGGGGTTCGCGCTTGGCCTGGGCTTCTTCGAGGTAGCTGACCAGCTTGGCTTCCTGCACTAGGGCGGCCTCATCGGGGCCGTACTTGCGCTCAGCCCAGAGGTACTCGCCGTAGTCGGCCAGAGACTCGTTCAGGGGCAGGTTACTCCAGCTTTCGCAGGTCACGTAGTCGCCGAACCAGTGGTGCACCAGTTCGTGGGCAATGATGGACTCGTTGCCGGCGTAGGTAGCGTCGAGCAGCTCACGGCGCGTTACCTGCACGTTGGTGCCGTGCGTGACGGCGGTGGTGTTTTCCATGGCCCCACTCACATAGTCGCGCACCGCTACTTGGGCGTATTTGTCCCACGGGTAATCCACGCCCAGCTTTTTCGAGAAAAACTCCAGCATTTCGGGCGTGTGGCCGAACACGGCCTTGGCGGTACCGGCGTAAGGCGGCTCCACGTAGTACTCCACCGCTTTGCCGCGCCATACGTCGCTTACCACGGCGTAATCGCCCACCACGATGCTGGTCAGGTACGGTGGCTGGGGCTGGCTTTGGCGCCACAGGTCGGTGCGGGTGCCGTCAGGGTTGATTTTGGAAGAAATGAGTGAGCCGTTGGACAGTGTTTTAAACTGGTTTTCTACAGTCAGGCTGATTTCCTGCGTCATGCGCTGGTTGGGCCGGTCGATGGTGGGAAACCAGCACGAGTTAGACTCCGTTTCGCCCTGGGTCCAGATTTGGCGGGGCTTATTTTTCTCCAGGCCCAGCGGGTTGATGAAGTAGAGGCCCTTGGCGGCCGTGATGGCCGCCGAACCGCCAGCGGGCAGCTCGTTGGGCTTGGCTACGTACACGATGCGCACCTGGTAGGCCTCAGTACGCGGGTAGGCCCGGTCAAGGGTGAGGGTGAGCTGGCGCTTGTCGTAGGTGTACACCAGCGGCTTCACCTTGCGCTCGCCCACCAGCTCCACTTTTTGCACATCAAAGCCTTTGGCGTCGAGCACCACTTGGCTTTGGGGGTAGAAGTGCGAGCGCAGCGTGAGGATGGCCGTACCGAGCAAATATTGCTTTTGGTAATCGAAGCGGGCGTCGAGCTTGGTATTCGTGACCTCGGTGAGGATGGTGGCAGCCGGCTGCAAAGGCCCTTCCGAAAGCAGCCACGAGGGCACCACCAGCGGCGCCGCCACGGGGGCCCCAGCGGCGGCCGCGGCGCCCTTGTGGCGCTGCGCCGTGCGGCTGGCAGGCGCAGGGGCCCCAGGCCGGGCCTTTTGGGCCCAAAGGCCTAGCGGACTGGCCAATAGCAGCCCGCAAAGGCCCGTTAGCAAATAATTCATAGCGGCGATAAGGGACGAAAAATCGCTGGAATTTCCGAAATAATTTGGGAATTGGGCTACCTTTAACCCCACTCCTGCCCCACCCACTCCGTTCCCCATGCTCCAAATCAGCACCGGCCCCGACCGTTTTTGGGAGGTTGACTACCGCGCCGCCGACGACCTGCGCCTCAACGGCGAAGCTTTTGCCTGGGACGTGGCCGCAGGGGGCCCCGGCCGGTTTCAGGTGCTGCACAGCGGCCGGTCGTACGACGTGGAAGTGGTGAGCGCCGATTACGCCACCAAGCAATTCGTGTTGAAAATCAACGGCCAGCGGATGGAGCTGCACGCCAAAGACCGGTTCGACCAGCTGCTGGAGCGCCTGGGCCTAAGCAATGCCGCGGCCGTGCAAGTTAACGAGCTGAAGGCCCCCATGCCCGGCCTCATCGTGGACGTGCGGGTGCAGCCCGGCCAGGCCGTGCAGAAGGGCGACCCGCTGCTGGTGCTGGAGGCCATGAAGATGGAAAATATCCTCAAGGCCCCGGCCGACGGCACGGTGAGCGCCATCAAAGTGGGCCTGCGCGACAACGTGCAGAAAGGCCAGCTACTCGTGCAGTTCAGCTAGGGCCCCCGGGGCCCTAGCACCCAATTCATTATTCTCTTTACCTCTTACCAACGCTTCGCATTTTGAACTACCACCGTATTCTTCTCAAACTCAGCGGCGAAGCCCTGATGGGCCAGCAGCAGTACGGCATCGACGCCGAGCGGCTGATGCAGTACGCCTCCGAAATTAAGGCTGTGGCCGCCACGGGCGTGCAAGTGGCCGTGGTGATTGGCGGTGGCAACATTTACCGGGGCGTGCAGGCCGAAGCCTTTGGCCTCGACCGCGTGCAGGGCGATTACATGGGCATGCTGGCCACGGTCATCAACTCGATGGCCCTGCAAAGCGCCCTCGAAAAGCTCGACGTGAGCACCCGCTTGCTCTCGGGCCTCACCATCCAGAAGGTGTGCGAGCCCTACATCCGCCGCCGGGCGGTGCGCCACTTGGAGAAAGGCCGCGTGGTGATTTTTGGGGCCGGCATCGGCTCGCCCTACTTCACCACCGATTCGGCCGCCTCGCTGCGGGCCATCGAGATTGAGGCCGACGTGGTGCTGAAAGGCACCCGCGTGGACGGCATCTACTCGGCCGACCCGGAGAAAAACCCCGACGCCGTGCGCTTCCCTTCCATCACCTTTGACGAGGTGATTGCCAAAAACCTAAACGTGATGGACATGACGGCCTTCACGCTCTGCAAGGAGAACAACTTGCCCATCATCGTTTTCGACATGAATACCTCCGGCAACCTGGCGCGCCTGCTGAACGGCGAGCCCATGGGCACCCTGGTGAGCATGGACGGCACTGCCACCGCCCGCCACGGCAAAGCCGCGCTGCCCGATGCCAAGCATAGCTCCCTACAGCCCGCGGTGGGCCCCCAGCCGGAGCAAGCCTAAAAATTCAGTGCGCAATTATCAATGAACAGTGAGCAATTTTGTGGCTGAATATGCACAAGCTCCGTTCGGGTAATTGTTCACTGCTCACTGTTAATTGTTAATTGTTAATTGCTTTAAAAAGATGGACGAAGAAATTCAGTTCTACCTCGACGACGCGGTAGAGTCGATGGGCAAAGCCCTGGCCCACGTGGGCGTCGAAATGGGCCGCATCAGGGCCGGCAAAGCCTCGCCGGCCATGCTCGAAGGCCTCAAGGTAGATTACTACGGCACCCCCACGCCCATCGGCCAAGTGGCCAACATTTCGGCTCCCGATGCCCGCTCGCTGCTCATCAAGCCGTGGGAGAAAAACATGGTGAGCGAAGTAGCCAAAGCCATCAAGGCCAGTGACTTGGGCCTAAACCCCGTTTCAGACGCCGACGGCGTGCGGCTCAACATCCCGGCCATGACCGAGGAGCGCCGCCGCGACCTGGTGAAGCAAGCCAAGAATGAATCGGAAGCCGGTAAAATCCGGATGCGCGGCATCCGCAAAGACGTGAATGAGGCCCTGCGCAAGCTGCTGAAAGACGGCGCTTCGGAGGATGCCATCAAGAGCGCCGAGGAGAAAGTACAGAAAGCCACCGACAGCTACATTATGGAAGTGGAGAAGTCGCTGAGCAAAAAGGAATCGGAGATTATGACCATCTGATGCCTTTTCCGTCATCAAAAAAAGCCCCGACTGCGCGTAGCAGCCGGGGCTTTTTTGTGGGCCACTGGAGGCCCCACTTGCCGCTTGTACTGAGCTGGGGCCCCTACTTGCACAACTCCTCAACCCAGCGGTGGAACTTGGAAATCGAGGGCAGCTAGTGCTTCTTCCACCGCGGGCGGCACCAGGTAGCGGATGCTGTGACCGGCGCGCAGGCACTGCCGAATGTATGTACCCGAAATGTCTAGGAGCGGCGCTTCGAGTACCTGCACGCGCGGAAAGGCCGCTAGGGCGGGCGCAGGGGCCCCAGGCCGGGGGTACACGTAGATGTCGGTGTCGGCGAGCAGGCGGCCGGCCTCGCGCCACTGCGGTACACCCGGCAGGTTGTCGGCCCCCATCAGCAGCACAAACTCGGTGGCGGGGTGGCGCAGACGCAGGGCGTCGAGCGTGGCGATGGTGTAGCTGGGCCGCGGTAGCTCAAACTCAACGGCTTCGGCCCGCAGGCGCGGGTTGTCGGCCACAGCTAGCGCCACCCAGCGCAGGCGCTCGGCTTCGGGCAGCAGGCCGCTAGCGGCCTTAAAAGGGTTGTGGGGCGTAACGACCAGCCAAACCTCGGCCAGATCGGTGCGGGTAGCAAAATGCTCGGCCAAGATGAGGTGGCCGGTGTGCACGGGGTTGAACGAGCCGAAGAGCAAGCCCACGCGACGGCTCATACGGCGTCGGGAGCAGCTTGAATGAAGTCGCGCACGAGTTTTTCGGCCTCGTCCGAAGCCTGGTCCAAGTCGTCGTTAACCACCGTCACATCGAACCGATCCTCGAAAGCCAGCTCAAACGCGGCCTTGTAGAGGCGCGAGGAAATGCTGGACTGCGAATCGGTGGCGCGGGCTTGCAACCGCTCGCCCAACGCCTCGATGGACGGTGGGCGTACGAACACGGCCAGGGCCCTATCCTTATAGAACTCCTTGATGCTGAGACCACCTTTCACGTCAACGTCGAGAATGGCGTGCTGGCCGTTGGCCCAGATGCGCTCAATCTCAGACTTTAGCGTACCGTAGAAGGCACCCTCGTACACCTCTTCCCACTCCACGAACTCGTCGTGGCGAATTTTCTCCTGAAAATCCTGGGGCGTGATGAAGTGGTAGTCTTTTCCGTTGACTTCCGACCGGCCGCGGCGGTCGCGGGTACAGGCCGAAATGGAAAAACTGAGCCCAGCCACCCGCTGCATGAGCCGGTGAACGATGGTGGTTTTGCCGGCCCCAGAAGGGGCGGAAAAGACGATAATTTTGCCTTGCATCGCGCAAAGCTAGCCGCTTTTACGCCATTTCAGCGTGCACGCGGGCCATGATGGACTGCGTCAATCCAGCCGGCGTGGGCTTGCGGCCCAGGCGCGAATTCAGAAACTCGATGAAGACGTGCTGCTTGCCGATGCCATCAAAGCAGGGCGAGCAATCGGTGCCATGGTCGTAGAGGTAATCCTCGTCTTCGGCCGTAATGACTTGGCCTTCGGCCAGTTGGTCCAGAACAGTGTTCACGCGTTCGCAGTCGGTGCCGCCATCGGGCAGTGAGGCGGGGGCCGACGTATTGGTGGAAGTAGTAGCGGCTGGGATCATAGCGGGAAATGGGGGAAGCTGGTGATAAGAAGATAGTTGCTAGTTGGGAGGCTAATCATTCTCATCGTCGGGAAGTTCCGCCGTAGCACGCAATTCGTCGTGGCCGTAGCCCATCGACTGGGCATAACGCTCTAATTTATCCTTTAGAAAGTTGCGGGCCCGGTGCAGACGCGAGCGTACCGTACCAATCGGAATGTCAAGCACTTTGGCCATTTCCTCGTAGGTAAAACCTTCCAGGTCGCAGAGGATGATGACGGTGCGAAAATCGACGGGTAAAGAATTGAGGGCCCCAGCCACTTCGTCGCCAATTAAATCGCGCGCCGACTGCTGGCGCAAGTCGGACGACGAGGCGCCTACTTCGCCCTCGGCCTCCACGTCGTCGGGGTTGTAGTAGCCCTCAATCTCGCTGTAATCGACCTTGGCGGGCTGCTTGCTCTTCTTCCGAAAATCGTTGATGAACGAGTTTTTGAGGATGCGGAACAGCCAAGCCTTGGCGTTGGTGCCAGGCTCGAAGTACTCAAAAAAGCGGTAGGCCTTGAGGTAAGTCTCCTGAACCAAGTCGTTGGCGTCGTCCTCGTCCAGCGTCAGGCGGTAGGCAAAGTTGTAGAGCGGGTCGATGATGGGCATCAGCTCGGCCTGGAAGCGTCGGTCTTTTTCCTCTTTGCTCAGTTTGACCCGTTCGGGAGAATCGCTCATAGTGATGGGGCGGAGAATATAATAGGGTGCAACCTACAAAAGGGCAAGCGTAAGTGGCCGTGGTCCTTGCATAAGCGCCAACGGGCCGTAAAGTTGCGGCCGGGGGCTCTAATCAAATTGCCGGGGCCGCACGCCGGCAGCTACTGTGGCGGTAATCCGCCACTCAACACCGCGCCGCGCTTGGCCCCAACGGGCAGATGTACGGAGGGTGACGGGCCGCGGGTTGCACCGGCGGCCACGAATCCGGCGGCGTAGCTAGCGGTTGAGGGAAAGCGGAGTATTGTGGCGGGGCCCCTACCCTTCGCCCGGAACGATGGGCTGCCACGCCTGCACACGCGCCGCTACGGCGGCCGCCTCCAAGGCCCGGATGCAGGTGCAGGCCGCGGGCTGGGTGCGGCAGTCCTGGCAGTTGGGCCGGTCGAAGACCAGGTACTCGGCCCGGGGCCCCAGGGGCCCCCAGCGGCCGGGGTGCATGGGCCGGATGGGCGGGTACAGCCCCAGCGCGTGGCGGCCCAGCGCGGCGGCCAGGTGCAGGGGCCCCGTGCTGCCCGCCACAATGCCATCGGCCGCGGCCAGAAAGGCCAGGAACTGCGGCATGGCCAGCTGTCCGGTGAGGTCGGCGGCCAGGTAGGGGCCGTATTCCACCAGCCAGCCGGCCAGCTCAGCCCCCTCGGCGGCCGTGCCGGTGACGAACACGCGGTGGCCGGCGGCGTGCAGCAGCTGCGCCAAGCGGCCAAAATTGTCGAGACCCCACTCGCGGGCGCTGCCGCGGCTGCGCGGGTGCAGCACCACATTCAGCTGGCCGGATTGGCGCTGGGCCAGCAACTCCTGCCACGGGGGCCCCAGCGGCGCGGGAGCGCGCAGGCGCACCAGGTCGGCCACGGCGGGGAGGGCCAGGGCCTCGGTGCCGCCCAGGGGCCCCAGGAGCTGGAGGTTGAGCTGGGCCTCGTGCAGGGGCGAGTGGCGGCGGCTGAGGGCCACCAGGCGGTTGCAGCTCAGCCAGTGCCACCAGCGGTTGCGGGTACCGATGCGCACCGGGATGCGCGCCCGCCGGGCCAGGATGGCCAGGGCCCGGTTGGGGAATACGTGGACGATGGCCAGGGCCCCGTACGCCCGCAGGGCCCCCACCTGCGCGGCCACGGGCAACTTTTGCAGCGCGTCGAAGTCGAGCACTTCGTCCACCCAGGGGCAGGCGGCGGCCACCGGCGCCGTGTAGGCGCGGCCGATGAATACCACCCGGCACCCGGGAAACAGCTGCTTGAGGCGGCCGGCCACGGGCAGGGTCAGCACCACGTCGCCGATGGCGTCGGTGCGGGAAACGAGGAAGGTGGGGGTCATGCTTCGGCGCGTTCGGTGCGGGTTTTCAGCTTCGCAAATTTCAGGAACACGCCCCAGGCCGAGATGCCGGCGATGCACAGTCCGGCAAACCCATCGAGAAAGCCCAGCCGCAGAAAGTAGCCGTGGACGAACTTCCAGAGGGGCTTGAGCAGCAGGTGAAAGAGCGTGACGCGGGTGCGGCCCTTTAGGGCCAACTCCTGGGCCGTGATGCTGGTGAATTTATTCAACTGGCTGACGTGCTGCGCGATGGAGTGGTAGGAATAGTGCAGCGCATCACCGGCCAGGGCCCCGGTGGTGTGGCCGGGGCCCACCTCGTAGTGCTCGTGCAGCAGCAGGCCCTCCCAGCGGCCGAGGCGGCGGTCGTAGAGGCGCAGCTTGCGGTCGGGGTACCAGCCGCCGTGGCGCACCCAATGGCCGCAGTAGTTGGTAAGGCGGGCCAGGGCGTAGGCCGCGTGCTGCCAATTAGCCTTCGCCTGCTGGATGCTCTGGCGCAGCTCGTCGGTGAGCACCTCGTCGGCATCGAGTTGGAGCACGTGGTCGAAGCAGGCCTGGGCGGTGGCGAAGTTTTTCTGTTCGACGTAGCCAGCGAAGGCGTTTTGCACCACCCGGGCGCCGCGGGCTTGGCAGATGGCCACCGTATCGTCTGTCGAGAACGAATCCACCACCAGCACTTCGTCGGCTACATCGCCTAGCGCATCCAGGCAGCGGCCGATGTTGGCGGCTTCGTTAAAGGTGATGACGACGACGGAAAGCGAAACCACGGCGGGTAGACAAAAGGATAAGCGCAAAGGTCAGGTTCGGGGCCCTAGGCAGCGGGCAGCTGGTTGGCATAGCCGCGAAACTCGCGCGTCCAATGGTAGGCCCCGTAGGCCGCCACGGCGCAGAACACGGCGTACTCGATGCCCACGAACTTGATGCCCTTCAAGAAGTACACGTAAGTTAAAACCACGTCGGTAAGGAGCCACACGTACCAGCTTTCCACCTTTTTGCGCATCAGCAGGAAGGTGGCGGCAATGCTGAGCACCGTGGTAAACGAATCGAGGTATGGGAAGGCGCTGGGTTTGCTGAACACCAGCGGCAGCCACTGGTGCAGGCGTTGGGCCAGGGCCCCTAGCAGCGCGGTGGCGGCCAGGGCCCCGATGCTGCCCAGCAGCAGCACTAAGCGCGGGGTGTAGGTAATGCGCAGCTCCTCCTTTTGGTCGGCCTCGCGCGGGGCAGGGTGCGTCCACTGCCACCAGCCAATGAGGCTGGTCGCGAAGAAGAACACTTGCAAAAAAGTGTCGGGGTAGAGCTGCACCTGGAAGAACAGGAAGAACGAGAGCACGATGCCCACCAGGCTCAGCGGCCAGCTCCACACATTGGCCCGGGCCGAGAGCCATACGGCCACGGCCCCCGTCAGCACCCCGAAGAATTCGAGGTAGCTCATGGGGTAGCCGAGCACAGTAAAAAAGATGGTTTCGACGCGCAAAAAATCGGGCATGGGGCAAAGTAAACACGGCCCCGGCGCCTGGGGCCCTAAAATATTCGGTACCGCGGGCCGTCGTGGCGCGTATTAGGGCCCAGTACTTTTCCTTTTCTCCTCCCCATGGCTGACTTAAAAGACCAAATTATTCTCATCACCGGGGCTACCTCGGGCATTGGCAAGGTCACGGCCGAGGCGCTGGCCCGGCAAGGGGCCCACGTTATTCTGCTGGGCCGCAACCGCCTGAAAACCGAACGCACCCGGCAGGAAATCATCGACGCCACCGGCAACCAGCGGGTAGACATGGCCTTGGCCGACCTCTCCTCGCTGCAAGAAGTGCGCGACGTGGCCGCCGAAATCAATGCACAGTACCCGCGTCTTGACGTGCTCCTCAACAACGCCGGCCTGATGCTAGGGGCCGAGCGCGAAGTATCAGCCGATGGCTACGAATTGACGCTGGCCACCAACCACCTGGGGCCCTTCCTGCTCACGAGCCTGTTGCTCGACCTCCTGCGTAAAAGCCCGGCCGCCCGCATTGTGAACGTGGCTTCAATGGCCTACCGCTTCTCCAAGCCCACGCTCGACGACATCCAGTCGGAGCGCAGCTACAGCGCCATGTGGGAGTACGGCACCACCAAGCTCTGGAACATCATGTTCACCCAGGAGCTGGCCCGGCGGCTGCGCACCCACGGCATTACCAACGTAACTACCAACTCGCTGCACCCCGGCGCGGTGGCCACCGGCTACGGCCAGCAATCGGGCGGCTGGCTGTCGGCGGTGCTTGCCCTGGGCCGGCCCTTCATGCTTTCGCCCGAGAAAGGCGCCGAAACCAGCATCTTCTTGGCGTCTGACCCCAGCGTGGCCGCGGTCAGCGGCGGCTTCTACAGCAAGAAGAAGCCCGAACCCGTGAAAAGCAGCTTTAACACGCTGGCCAACAGCCAGCGCCTCTGGAATATAAGCGAACAATTGACGGGCACACAGTTCCTAGACTAGCACGCGTTCTGTTGCTTCGGTAAACGCAAAAAGCCTCGCCAACAGCTGTTGGCGAGGCTTTTTGCAAAAGGCTGGGGCCCTAGTAGCGGTACAGGTCCGATTTGAAGGGGCCCTCCACGGGCACCTTGATGTAGTCGGCCTGGCGGGGCGTCAACTCGTCCAGTTCCACACCGATTTTGGCGAGGTGCAAGCGGGCTACTTTCTCGTCCAAGTGCTTGGGCAAGGTGTACACCTGGTGCTCGTACTGGGCAGCGTTCTGCCATAGCTCCAACTGGGCCAGCGTCTGGTTGGTGAAGGAGTTCGACATCACGAACGAGGGATGGCCAGTAGCGCAGCCCAGGTTCACGAGGCGACCTTCAGCGAGGATGATGACCTCTTTGCCGTCGATGTTGTAGATGTCCACCTGCGGCTTCACCGTGTCTTTGGTGTGGCCGTAGTTGCCGTTCAGCCAAGCCATGTCAATCTCGTCATCGAAGTGGCCGATGTTGCACACAATGGCTTTGTCCTTTAGGCTGCGGAAGTGCTCCTCGGTAAGGATGTCGCAGTTGCCGGTGGCCGTCACCACAATGTCGGCTTCCTTCACGGCGTTGGTCAGCTTCTTCACGGCGTAACCGTCCATGGCCGCTTGCAGGGCGCAAATGGGGTCAATTTCCGTCACGATGACGCGGGCGCCGGCGCCGCTCAGCGAGGCGGCGGTGCCTTTTCCTACGTCGCCGTAGCCGGCTACCACAGCAATTTTGCCGGCCATCATCACGTCGGTAGCCCGGCGGATGGCGTCTACGGCCGACTCTTTGCAGCCGTACTTGTTGTCAAACTTCGACTTCGTCACCGAGTCGTTCACGTTGATGGCGGGGAAAGCCAACGTACCGTTTTTCACGCGCTCGTAGAGGCGCAGCACACCGGTAGTCGTCTCTTCCGACACGCCTTTGATGCCAGCGGCCAGCTCAGGGTACTCGTTCAACACCATGTTGGTGAGGTCGCCGCCGTCGTCAAGGATCATGTTCAGCGGCTGCTTGTCTTCGCCGAAGAACAGCGTTTGCTCGATGCACCAGTTGAACTCTTCCTCGTTCATGCCCTTCCAGGCATATACCGGGATGCCAGCGGCGGCGATGGCCGCGGCGGCGTGGTCCTGGGTCGAGAAGATGTTGCACGACGACCACGTCACCTCAGCGCCCAAGGCCTTCAGGGTCTCGATGAGCACGGCGGTTTGGATGGTCATGTGCAGGCAGCCGGCAATGCGGGCACCTTTGAAGGGCTGGGCAGCGCCGAACTCTTCGCGCAGGGCCATCAGGCCGGGCATCTCGGCTTCGGCGAGGCGAATCTCCTTGCGGCCCCACTCGGCCAGCGACATGTCTTTTACCTTGTAGGGAACGTAGGTGTTCGTTTTGGTTTCCACCATGATAGGGTCTTGGTTGGTATGGTCGGGTTCAACCACAAAGATACGGCAATTGTTTTGGGGCCCCGGCCGCGAAAGGCCGCCGTTTTGTGGGTGTGAAGCCCCGTATCTTTACTTCATGCACCATTCTATTCCGGCTGTAGATACAGCCCGTTGCCTATCCTTTAGCGTGTTTTTAGTGGCTTTGGCCGTGGGGGCCCCGCGCCTGGCCGCCGCCCAGGCGGCCCCCGCCACCATCCGGCTCCAGCCCGACGATGCGGCGCGTGGCCTCAGCGGCCCCCAGCACAACTTCTACTTCCTGCCCCCCGGCAAAACAGGCGAGGACTACCAGAACGCCGGTTTTTTCGGCCAGAAGCTGCGCCCCTACCTGGGCACCAACGCCGAAGCCCTGAACCACTTGGCCGACTACCGCCGCCAGAAAACCCTGTTCCTGGCCGACCGCCTAGTAGCGGTGGGGGCCCTGGGCTTGTACGGCAGCCAGGTGTTTGCCAAGGATGGTGACCAGCAATATTTCAACGGCACCCAACAGGTGGCAGCAGGTTTGTTTGTGGCCAGCTTGTTGGCTACCATTCCCATCAACCGTCACACCAACGAGCACTTGCAGCAGGCCTTAACGGCTTACAACAGCGGCCTGACGGGGGCCCACGGCACTTGGTGGCAGCGGTACTCGCCCAGCACGGCGGGCCTGCGCCTGGGGCCCCAGCGCACGCCGTTGCTAGCTCTGGCCTGGGGCCTGCGCTAGGCCGCGGGGCACTATTTGTGCTGTCCGCGGCGTTTTTCCCGTATACCCGCTTACATGGAATTCCCTTTGCCCGAGGCGGCCCGTCGCTACGTGGCCGCGCATTTGCACGACGACCCCGCCCACTTGGCCTTACAAGCCCGCCGCCACCCCGGCCTGCCCGTGCCCGAGCTGGTGCGCCAAATCCAGGCCCGCCAGAAAGCCCAGGGTAAGCTGCCGACCTGGGCCGCTAACCCCGACCTCGCCTTTCCGCCCGCCCTGTCGGTCGAGCAGGCGTCGTCGGAGCGCACGGCCACCTTCAAGGCCAGCTTAGTAGACGGCGCGCGGCTGGCCGACCTCACCGGCGGCTTTGGGGCCGATGCGGCGCACTTCGCCGCCCGCGTGGCCCAGGTCGATTACGTGGAGCGCAGCCCGCAGTTGGCGGCCGTGGTGCGCTACAATTTCCGGCTGCTTGGCATTGAGAACGTGGCGGTGCACAACGCCGACGCCCTGGCCTTCCTCAAGGAAACACCCCACCACTACGACTGGATTTACCTCGACCCGGCCCGGCGCGACACGGCTTCGCGCAAGATTTTCCGGCTGGCCGACTGCGAGCCCGACGTGCTGCACCTCGTGCCGCTGCTGCTGCATAAAGCCGACCGCGTATTGCTGAAAACCTCGCCCATGCTCGACATCGAGCAGGCCGTGCAGGAGCTCAAGCACGTGCGCCGCCTCTGGGTGCTGGCCCTGGATAATGAGGTGAAGGAGGTGCTCTACGAACTGGGCCCCGAGCCTGCCGTAGATCCCGAGCGCTTCGCCCTAAACCTGCGTCGCGACGGCACCCGGCAGGAATTTCGCCTCAACCGAGCCCGCGAGGCCCGCGCCGTGCCGCGCTACGCCGAGGCCCAGCAGTTTCTCTACGAGCCCAACGCGGCCGTGCTCAAGGCGGGGGCCTTCCGCAGCATCGGCACTGCTTTTGAGCTATTAAAGCTGCACCAGCACAGCCACTTATACACGTCGGCCACGCTGCGGGCCGATTTCCCGGGGCGCATTTTCCGGGTGCTGGCGGTGGAGAAAGCCGACGGCGCGGCCCTTAAGGCTCATTTGGGCCCCGAGGCCCGCGCCCACGTCACAACCCGCAACTTCCCCGATTCGGTGGCCGATTTCCGGCTGCGCACCGGCATCCGCGAGGGCGGCGATACGTATTTGTTCGCCACCACCGACCTGCGCGGCCGGCCCGTGGTACTGGTTTGCGAGAAAGCCGTACTGCCCAGTTTAGCCGATGCCGACGCGGGGGGCCCCGCGCCTTCGGGCGGCGTGGCGTAGTTTTGCCGTTCGCCCACGCGGTGGCCTTGACCGCGTAAGCGGTTGGTTTTTTTGCTTTTTATTGCTTCTCTTCCCGTTTTATGCCCTACCTGTTCACCTCCGAATCGGTTTCGGAAGGCCACCCCGATAAAGTTGCGGACCAGATTTCCGACGCCATCCTGGACGAATACCTACGGCAGGACCCGGCCGCCAAAGTGGCCTGCGAAACCCTGGTGACCACCGATTTCGCGCTAGTGGCCGGCGAGATTAAATCGACCGCCCGCGTGGACGCCGAGCCCCTCATCCGGGCCACCATCCGCCGCATCGGCTACGACAAGCCCGAGTATCTCTTCAACGCCGACACCTGCGAGGTGATGAACCGCCTGCACGAGCAGTCGCCCGACATTAACCAGGGCGTGGTGCGCGCCACGGCCGAAGACCAGGGCGCCGGCGACCAGGGCATGATGTTCGGCTACGCCACCCGCGAGAGCGCCAACTACATGCCCCTGGCCCTCGACCTCTCGCACCGCCTGTTGCAGGAACTGGCTGCCATCCGGCGCGAGGCCCGCGACATGCCCTACCTGCGCCCCGACGCCAAGAGCCAAGTCACGATTCGCTACGCCGACAACGGTACGCCGGAGGCCATTGACACGATTGTGGTGAGCACCCAGCACGACGAGTTTGACGCCGACGAGGCCACCATGCTGGCCAAAATCAAGGCCGATGTGCAAACCATCCTCGTGCCGCGCGTGCTGGCCGGCCTGGGCCCCGAGGTGCAGAAGCTCTTTACCGACCAGATCACCTACCACATCAACCCCACGGGCAAGTTCGTGATTGGGGGGCCCCACGGCGACTCCGGCCTCACCGGCCGTAAGATCATCGTGGACACCTACGGCGGCAAAGGGGCCCATGGCGGCGGTGCCTTCTCGGGCAAAGACTCGAGCAAAGTGGACCGCTCGGCGGCCTACGCCACCCGCCACATCGCCAAAAACCTGGTGGCCGCCGGCGTAGCCGACCATGCCCTCGTGCAAGTGGCCTACGCCATCGGCGTGGCCGAGCCGGTGGGCGTGTTCGTGGATACCTACGGCAGCACCCGGGCCCTGAGCCCCGACGGCCAGCCGCTGTCCAACGGCGCCATTGCCAGCAAAGTGAAGGAGCTGTTCGACCTGCGTCCCTACGCCATTGTGCAGCGCCTGGGCCTGCAAAACCCCATTTTTGGCGAAACCGCGGCCTATGGCCATATGGGCCGCACGCCCGGTACCAAGCAGGTCACCATGCCCGGCGGCGAGGTGAAAACCTTCGAAACCTTCACCTGGGAAAAGCTCGACTACGTGCCTAAAATAAAGGAAGCCTTTGGCTTGTAAGGCCTACTGCTGATTTTGTGGCAACGCAAGGGGCCCCGACTGATTACTCAGTCGGGGCCCCTTTTTATATGGAAAGCCGGCAGCCAACAGCCGCCAGCCACTCGGTCGATACTAGTGGGTTAGCAAGGTTTTCTCCTTGTGCTTCACGATTTGGCGGCGCAGGTTTTCGGTAGCAGCGTCAGTGGCGGCTTCAAATGAAGTGGCGTCTTCTTCGCTGAACAAGGTGCCGCCGGGTACAAGTAGCTTTATTTCGACGGTTTTGTTGGCCGCGCCGTCTTTGTTGTTAACACGCAAAATAACTTCTCCGCCGGTCACTTTGTCGTAAAAAGTTTCCAGCTTATTGAGCCGCTGCTGGATAAAATCGAGCAGCTTTTGGTCGGCAGTGAAATGCACCGCATTCATCTGAACTTTCATAGGGCGAAGAAGGAATTAAGGGTGAATAGATTAACAAATCCCGCGTTTATGCCCGCGGGTGGGCTTGATCAAATACGGATTTTAGGCGGTCGACGGACATGTGGGTGTATACCTGGGTGGCCGCCAGGCTGGCGTGGCCCAGCAATTCCTTGATGGCGTTGAGGTCGGCGCCCTTACCCAGCAGGTGTGTGGCAAAGGCGTGGCGCAGCGCGTGCGGATGCTGTTGCGCCGCCGACGTGGTGACGGTGCTCAAATACTGCTTCACGGTGCGGTACACATGCTTTTCGTAGAGTGGCGCGCCCTTGTCGGTGAGCAGCAGGGGCCCCGGCTGGGCCCCAAATTCGTGGGCGCGGCGGGCCTGGTACTTGGCTAATACTTGCAGCAACGTGGGATTAAGCGGTACGAGGCGCTGCTTATTGCCCTTGCCCGTGACGCGCACCGTACCGCCGGGCAGGCTCACGTCGGCCGCCTCCATGCCCAGCAGCTCCGAGAGGCGAATGCCCGTGCCGTAGAGCATCTCCAGCACCAGCTGGTCGCGCTGCCCAGCAAACGAGTCCTCGAACTGAAATGAGTTCAGCATGCCGTTCAGGGCTGCCTCGGGCACAAACTCGGGCAGCTTCTTGGCCATTTTGGGGGCCTTGATGCGCAGCATGGGGTTGGCCGCAATGGCGTTGGTGCGCAGCAGAAACTTGTAGTACGAGCGCAGGCAGGCCACTTTGCGGTTCACAGTGCGCGGGTCTAGGTCCTGCTGCATCAGGGCCACCACCCAGCCCCGGATGGTGTGGTGCGTGGCCTGCTGGGGGCCCTCCGCGTCGCCCTCGGCTAGCAGATAGGCGGCAAACTGGCCCAGGTCGGTACGGTACGAAAGCACGGTGTGCGGGCTGTAGCGCCGCTCGAACTGCAAAAAATCAAAAAAAGCCTCCATGCACACCACAAAAAAACCCGGCCTGCGGGGCCGGGCGTCCAAAGTACCATTTTTTTATTTCCCCGCAACGTTTGGTTCTAGCGGACGCGAAAAAACCGGCTGGGGGCACTAATATGCCCACCAGCCGGTTTTTTATCCGCAAAACAGGAGCCTATTCGTTGGGCGTGCCGTAGGTGGCCAGCTTGTACACAGCCTTCTGCTTCAGCTTGCGGTCCGTCACGCTCGGCTTCTGGAAGAACGTGCGGCGACGCAGCTCTTTCAGCACACCGGTGCGCTCGAATTTCTTTTTGAAGCGTTTCAGGGCGCGGTCAACCGACTCGTTGTCTTTGATTTGGATGATGATCATATCGGGGATTTCGAAAAAATGTCAGGCGGGAAGCCGAGTAAATCGGGCCGCAAAGATAATCACTGATTAGTAATGATTAACCGTGATTACGGTGATTTTTTTCAAAGGGCTAGGCCGGAGCCATTGCTAAGCGAAAAAAATCAGCGTAATCACAGTTAGCCAAGCAAAATCAGTAATCTTACTTTAGCAACGTGCGTGCAATCACCAGCTTCTGAATTTCGCTGGTGCCTTCGCCAATGGTGCACAGCTTGGCGTCGCGGTAAAATTTCTCCACCGGGTAATCCTTGGTATAGCCGTAGCCGCCAAAAATCTGCACCGCTTCGTTGGCCACGCGCACGCTCACCTCGGAGGCGTAGAGCTTGGCCATGGCCGATTCGCGGTTCACGTTCAGGCCGGCGTCTTTCATCTCCGCAGCGCGGTAGGTGAGCAGGCGAGCGGCCTCAATCTCGGTGGCCATGTCGGCCAGCTTAAAGGCGATGCCTTGGAACTGGCTGATGGGCTGGTTGAACTGCTGACGCTCCTTGCTGTACTGGAGGGCCGCGTCCAGGGCCCCCTGGGCGATGCCCAGGCTGAGGGCCGCAATGCTGATGCGCCCGCCGTCGAGCACCTTCAGCGACTGCACAAAGCCCTCCCCCACCGCGCCGATGACGTTGGCTACTGGCACGCGGCAATCAGTAAAAATCATCTCCGTGGTTTCGGAGGCGCGCATGCCCAGCTTGTTTTCCTTGCGCCCGGCGGCAAAGCCCGGCGTGCCGCGCTCCACAATGAAAGCCGTCATGCCGTGCGAGTCGCCCACCTCGCCGGTGCGGGCAATGACCACGGCCACGTCGCCGGATTTGCCGTGGGTGATGAAGTTTTTGGCTCCGTTCAGCACAAAGTCGTCGCCGTCGCGCACGGCCGTGGTGCGCATGTTGCCAGCGTCAGAGCCCGTGTTGGGCTCGGTGAGGCCCCAGGCCCCCAGCCACTCGCCCGAAGCCAGGCGAGGCAGGTACTGCTGCTTCTGGGCCTCGGAGGCATGCTGCAAGATGTGGCCTGTGCAAAGCGAGTTGTGCGCCGCCATGCTCAAGCCAATGCTGCCGTCGATGCGCGAAAGCTCGGCAATAGCCGTCACGTACTCGGGGTAGCCAAAGCCGGCCCCACCATACTCGGTGGGCACCAGCACGCCCATCAGCCCCAGCTCGCCCAACCGGCGGAACACGTCGCGGGGAAACTCCTGGCTTTCGTCCCACTCCATGATGTGGGGCTGGATGTACTGGGCTCCGAAGTCGCGCACCATTTGCGCAATCAGGGCTTGGTTTTCGGTTGCTACGGCTTCCATAAGGCGGGGGTGGGTGGGAACAGAATAAGAAAAATCGAGGCTAAGATATACGGCTAACTAACGCTAGTTCGTGCCAGGCAAAAGTACAGCTTTAACAATTGAAAATCTTAGGGTTGCCGGTGCTATATAACGCATGCCATCGGCAGCATGCAGCAAACGTGTTACTTTTGAGGCTTTTCGGGAGCAATCCAACCATTGCGCGCAGGCGTTTCGGCGCATTACTCCTATTATTCAGCACCTTTTCGGTCTGCATGTTCCCTTCTACTTTCGGCCGTTTCGGGCAAATACTCTTTAGCTGCCTGCTGACCGCGCTGCTATTTTCATCGTGCGCATCCACGCGCTATTACAACCAGCGCACTATGTTCCGCCTTACCGACGACAGCGGCCGGGCTATCGACACGGCCAGGCTTCGGGTAGCGGTGAACCGCACGGCGCGCAACTACCTCATTCAGCCCAACGACTACCTCGAAGTAAGCGTCAACACAAACAAGGGCGAACGGATTCTAGACCCCAACGGGGAGTTGCAGTTTGGGGGCAGCACGGGTGGGGCCCCTATTGCTCGGCCCACCACCGGCAGCACGGGCACGATGGGTAGTATGGGGTCGACGGGCAGCGGGCGAACGGGCTCGGGGGCTACGTTCCTAGTGCAGGCCGACGGCACCGTGCGTCTGCCGATGGTGAACCAAGTGCGGTTGAGCGGCCTCTCGCTGCTCCAAGCCGACAGTGTGTTACAGGTGCAATACAGCAAGTTCTACATCGAGCCTTTTGTGCGAACGCGCGTCACCAACAACCGCATCATTTTGCTGGGGGCCCAGGGCGGCCGCGTCATCCCGCTCGAAAACGACAACATGAACCTGCTGGAAGTACTGGCCCTGGCCGGCGGCGTGGACGGCGGCGGCGGCGGCGGCGGCGGCAATGGATTGTACCGATACGGTGGACGGGCCGACAACATTCGTATCATCCGCGGCAACCTAAAATACCCCCGGATAGAGCAAATAAACCTAACGACGATTGCCGGCATGCGCCGCGCCAATTTACAGGTCGAGCCCAACGATGTCATTTATATTGATCCCATTCGCCGCCCTCTGTTGGAGGGCGTAACCGATTCGGCACCACTTCTTGGCCTTGCGGCGAGCATCACATCCCTAGTCGTGACCGTCGTTTACCTCATTATCAGGTGAGTGCTGCAATTTAGAACGCTTTCCTACTATTTATCTTAACTTATCGCTCTCCTTCGAGCGGCTCCTTATCAATTAAGTGCAATGGCTATAAATGAAAATGCGGAGCTGGAGTCCCTCATCCGCAACGCCATCGACGGCGGTGCGGAGCAGCCTGCTGCGGCAACCGCTGGTGGGGCCGCCGATGAAGAGGGAAGCGAAGGCTTGGACTTATCTACCTTGGCCCTGGTGGCACGGCGCAGCTTGCTATGGGTGCTGCTGCTGCTAGTGCTGGGCGGCTCGGCATCCTGGCTGTACCTGCGCTACACCAAGCCCGTGTACAAGTCCACGTCCCTGCTCAAAATAGACCAGCGTAGCGAGGCGGGCGTGGTGGGCCTGGGGGGCCAGATTGCTGCCGCGGGCCCCAGCGTCGGTGCTAGCAAACTAGCTGGCGAAGTGCAGCTTATCAAGTCCGAGATTATCTACAAGCAACTGCGCGACTCGCTGAACCTGAACGTAAATTATTACGTGCAGGGCACGGTGCTGGAGAGTGAGCTGTACGGCAATTCGCCGTTCCACATTGCGTACGTGGTTAGAGATAAAGAGCTCTACAACCAGAAAATCAGCCTGGTGTTTGTGAGCCCAACGCGCTATAGCATTGATTACAGTGGCACGGCCGCCACGTTGAGCGGTGAGTATGCCGTGGGGCAACAGGTCACGTTGCCCGGCCTTGACTTGACCGTTACCACGACGTCCTACTTTGGGCCGGCCACCCTGGGCGAAAAATACCATTTCACTATTCAGGACGAGGGCACGGTGAACGGCTACCTGGAGAAGAACCTGGCCGTAGACATTTCAAGTGCCGACGCCAACACCATCCAGATTTCCTTCACGGATTTCAACGCCAAAAAAGCCCAGCGCATAGTAAACAAGGTGGATACTGTGTACCAGCGGGCCAAAGTGCTGCGCGAGCAGGAAAACACGGCCCGCACGCTGCGTTACCTCGATCAGCAGCTAGACGTTAACTACGATAACTTGCAGCGCGCCGAAAACCGCTACCAGGGCTTCGTAGAAAAAACCAAGACGTACGATGTGAAGTCGGAGGTGGCCGACCTGGCCGCCAAGAGCGAAGACCTGGAGGAGCAGCGGCTGAAGCTGAACCAGAACATGGTGTTGCTGAATGACATTGCCCGCGTTGTGCAGCAGGCCCACATCACGCGTAATGAAAACGAGACCATTGAGCAGAGCATTCCGGGCCTGGGCGACATCAACGACCCGCTGCTGAGCCAGCTCCTGAGCCAGCTCAACGGGATGCAGTGGGACCAAGAGCGGGTGAGCCGCTCCTACACCGGCGCGACGGAGGCCATGCAGCAGAAGAATGCCCTAATGGCCTACACTCTCAGCAGCATTCTGCGGCAGATTACTCAGGCGCGCAAAACCCTGCTGAACAAGGTTGCGCTGCTCGATCGTCAGCAAAACCTCATCGATACCAAGCAGCAAGGGCTGCCCAGCCGCGCCACCGAACAGGCCCGCTTGCAGCGGCCGCTCGCCTTGGCCGAGGGCACTTACACCATGCTGATGGGCAAGAAGGTGGACTACAACATCCAGAAGGCTGGTACTACCGCCGACTTCCAGATTCTATTTCCTGCCTCGGAGCCGCGGGTGCCCATTTCGCCGGTGCGGCTATTGGTGTATGCCATTGGTTTGGCCGGGGGCCTGTTTCTGGGCCTGGGCCTGATTGCCGTGCGCTACCTGATGCACAACACCATCACAAATACCCGAGAGCTGGAGCGGAGCACGCAGGCCTCCGTACTAGGCGTGATTCCGACCTACGACAAGGAGAAGATGGAGGTGTCGCGCCTAGTGGTGAACGACAACCCCAAGTCGGCCATTTCCGAGGCCATCCGCTCCATCCGCACCAACCTGGACTTTATCAGTTCGGCCAAGAAAAAACGGCTGATTTCGGTGACGTCCACGATATCGGGCGAGGGCAAAACGTTCGTCACGGTCAACCTGGCGGGCATCATTGCTATGTCGGGGCAGCGCGTCATTGTGCTCGACCTGGACATGCGCAAGCCCAAGGTGAACCTGGCTTTTGGGGCCGAGAACGTGAAGGGAATCAGCACGATTCTGATTGACCGGCACTCGGTGGCAGAGTGCATCCAGCGCACGTCCATCGAGGCGCTACAATTCATCTCGGCGGGGCCCACCCCGCCCAACCCGTCCGAACTGATCCTCAGCCCCCGGTTCGACCAGATGCTGGCCGAGCTGTATGAGAGCTACGACGTGGTGATGATTGACACGCCGCCGGTGGGGCTAGTCACCGACGGCATTTTGATCATGCGGCGGGCCGACATTCCGATTTACATCGTGCGGGCCGACTACTCGCGCAAGGCCTTTATTAAGAACATGAACCGCCTGATGCGCGCCAACAACCTTACCCGCATGTGCACCATCCTCAACGATGCGCAGTCGAAGGGTGCCTACGGCTACGGCTATGGGTACGGCTACGGGTACGGCAGCGGCGGTGGCCAGGGCTACTACGAAGACCCGGGCGCGGCGGCACCTCCTACGCTAGCGCAGAAGCTGGGCCGCCTCTTCAAATAAGCCCTGCCGGGGCCCTGATTTACACTGATGGCTACTTTTTGGCAACGGCTTTTCGGCCCGGCCGCCGCACCCGTTGCTGCGGGCCCCGCGCCGGATGGGGCCCTGGCGGCGCTGGGCACCGACATGCATTCGCACTTGCTGCCGGGCCTCGACGACGGCGCGGCCACGCTGGAAGACGCGCTGGCCCTGCTGCGCGAGCTGCGCCGGCTGGGCTTCACACGGCTGGTGATGACGCCCCACATCATGGGCGATTTTTACAAGAACACGCCCGAAGGCATTAGGGAGGCCCTGGCGCTGCTACGCGCTGCTGCCGCCGCCGAGGGCCTGGGCAATGTGGTGCTGGAGTGCGCAGCCGAGTACTACCTCGACGAATTTCTGGGCCGCAAGCTGGCCGATGGCACCGAGATGCTCACCTTCGGCGGGGACCAGCGCTACTTGCTATTCGAGACGTCGTACCTCAACGAGCCGCTTAATTTGTTCGAAACCATCTTCGAACTGAAGGCGCAGGGCTACCAGCCCGTGCTGGCCCACCCCGAGCGCTACACCTACCTCTATGGGCGGCTGGCCGACATCGAGAAGCTGCGCCGCGACTACGGTGTGCTGCTGCAAATCAACCTGAATTCGCTGGCCGGCTACTACTCGCCCGCCGCGCAGAAGATTGCCGAACAACTAATTGACGCGCGGCTTGTGGACTTTGTGGGCACTGATACGCACCACCTGCGCCACACCTCCACGCTGGGCCGTAAGGTAGCGGCCTCCCCCTACTACCAGCGGCTGCTGGATTTGCCGCTGCTCAATAAAACGCTCTGATTCATGATTTTTGTCACGGGCGGCACCGGGCTGATTGGCTCTTTCCTGCTGCGGGCGTTGCGCGCCCGGGGGCTGGCCGTGCGCGCCCTGCACCGGGGCCCCATACCCGCCGATGGGGCCCCGGGCGTGGAATGGCTGGCCGGTGACCTGCTCGACACCGACCTGCTGCGGGCCGCCCTCACGCCCGACGTCACACACGTGTTTCACTGCGCCGGGCTGGTGTCGTACGCCCCGCAGGACGTGGAGTTGCTCCAGCGCGTGAACGTGGACGGCACGGCGGCCGTGGTGGATGCCTGCCTGGAGCGGCCGGGCATCCGGCTGGCGCACGTATCGTCGGTGGCGGCCCTGGGCACGCCCACTGCCCCGGGGCCCCAAACAGTGACCGAAACCGCCACCTGGGACCTCGGGGCCGCCCACCCCGCCTACGCCACCAGCAAGTACCTGGGCGAGCTGGAGGTGTGGCGCGGCGCGGCCGAGGGCCTCTCCACCGTCGTGGTGAACCCCTCGGTGGTACTGGGTCCCGGCGACTGGCACCGCAGCAGCACCCGCCTGCTGCGCTACGCCCACGAGCAGCACCGCTTCTATACGAGGGGCTTGGTCAACTTTGTGGATGTGCGCGACGTGGTGGCCCAGCTGCTGGCCCTGGCCCTGGACCTGCCCGCCGTGCGCGACCAGCGTTTCATCCTCAGCGCGGGGGCCCTGCCACTGGCCGATTTCTTTGGGCAAGCGGCGGCGGCGTTGGGCCGGCGGCCGCCCACGGTGGCCGTGCCCGACTGGGCCGCCGAGGGCATCTGGCGCTTCGAGCACCTGCGGTCGCTGCTAACGGGGGCCCGGCCACTCATCACCCGCGACACGGCCCGCGCCGGCCGCCACCCCATCACCTACGCCAGCGCGCGGGTGCAGCAGGTTACCGGCCTTCCCTTCAAATCCTTACCCGAAACCATTGCCTGGTGCGCGGCCAATTTGGTAGCAACCCCGGCGGCAACGTAGCTTTAGCTAATAATGGCTATCCCATCCGCGGCGCGTAGTTTTTTCGTTAATCGCACGGATTCTGGGGAATATTGTTAGTAATATTGGTTAACTCCCGGCGCCCACCGGTTGCACCGCGCCCGGCTCTGCGTTTAGCGCCCGGGCCGGGTCGCACCAGCCCCGGGGCTTAGCGGCGACACTATGCGAATGAACGAACATTATGAAAACCACCGGGCCGTGCTTGACACCGTCCGGCGCTTCGAGCAAATGCAGGCCCGCCAAGAGTCTGTTTTTTTCGACCTAGAAGACTTTGAATTAATCATTGACCACTACGTCACCAGCGCCCGTTTCGAGGAGGCGCTGCAGGCGTGCGAAGCCGCGCTCGGACAGTACCCTTTTTCCACCGAATTGCTCATCGACCGGGCCCAGGTGACGGCCATGCGCGGCGACTACTCCGAGGCCGAGCGCCAGATTGACCACGTGGCCACCATCGACCCCACCAACGCCGACGTGGCCGTGACGCGGGGCATCATCAGCACCCAGCGCGGGCAGTTTGCCGAGGCCGTGGCGTTTTTTCAAGTAGGGCTGGAGCAGGAGCCCGAGCGCGACGACATCCACTTCAACTTGGGCCTGGCCTACCAGAGCTGGCAGAAATTCAAGAGCGCCGCCAAGCACTACAAGCAGAGCCTGCGCCTGAACCCCGACAACGAAACCGGGGTGCAGGAGCTGCTGCACTGCCTCGACATCAGCGGGCGACTGGAGGAGCACCTGGAGTTCTTCCAGAAATTCACCGACGACGACCCCTACGCCGCCATGGCCTGGTACAACCTGGGCCAGTACTGGTACCGGCGCGAAGACTTTACGAAAGCCGCCGAGGCATTTGACTACGCCATCGTCATCAGCCCCGATTTTTACGACGCCCACCACTGGCTGGCCGACGCCTTTGTGTGCCAGGAGGAATTCCGCAAGGCCATTGCCGAGTTTGAGCTGAGCTACGCGCCCGGCGAGCCCACCGACGAGGCGCTGTGCAACATCGGCGAGTGCTACGAGAAGTTGCGCGAGTGGGACTCGGCTCGGCGCTTCTACCGCCAAGCGTTGGAATTGAACCCGGAAATGGACGAAGCCTGGTTTGGCCAGGGCGTGCTGATGCAAGAGCAGGAACGCTGGATGGAGGCCATCCACTTCTTCCGCAAGGCCACCGAGCTCTACGGCGAAAGCGGCGAGTACTGGGCGGCGCTGGGTGCGGCCGAAAACCAGGTGGGCAACGTGGTGAGCGCCCTGGAGGCCTACGAAAAAGCCACCGAAGTAGCCCCCGAGGAAGCCCAGGGCTGGGTGAACTGGAGCGCCATTCTCTACGAGCAGGGCCACTTTGGCGAGGCCGCGGCGCTGGTGCAGCACGCCGTGGAGCTGCACCCCCACGAGGCCCATTTCCACTACATGCGCTGCGCTTACTTGCTGGCCGACGGCCACTTGCGCGAGGCGTACCAGTCGCTGGAAACAGCCCTGGCCCTGAACTACGACCAGCACACGCTGCTCTTCGATTATTTCCCCGAGCTGCGCCGCCAGCCGGCCCTGCTGCGCCTCATCGACCAGCACCGGTCGTAGCGGTGGGGCCCCGGTTGTTATTTTTGCACCTGCCTGCCCTTCGGGGCGGGCAGGTTTTTTGTTTTTTGCCGCGCCTGCCGGTCCATTTCCCGCCTGTTTTTGCCCATGAATTACTCGATTAACCAACTTCCCGAACGCACTGCCAAGCCCCGCGAGCAAGGCTATACCATGGTGATGGACAAGGGCATGAGCCTGCGCGAAGTAGAAGACTTCCTGGAAGTGGGCGCCGCCTACACCGACGTGGTGAAGCTGGGCTGGGCCACCTCGTACGTAGTGCCCAACCTGAAGCGCAAGCTGGAAATTTACCGGGCGGCCGGCATCCCGGTGTACTTCGGGGGCACGCTGTTCGAGGCTTTTATCATCCGCAACCAGTTCGACGACTACCGCCGCCTGCTCGACCAGTACCAGATGGAGTACGCCGAGGTATCGGACGGCAGCATCGACCTGGCCCACGACCGCAAGTGCGAGTACATCCGCGACCTGAGCAAGGCGGTGCGGGTGCTGAGCGAGGTGGGCAGCAAGGATGCCGAGAAGATCATTCCGCCCTACAAGTGGATTTCGCAGATGGACGCCGAGCTATCCGCCGGGGCCATCAAGGTCATCGGCGAGGCCCGCGAAGGCGGCAACGTGGGCCTGTTCCGCAGCACCGGCGAGGTGCGCTCGGGCCTGGTAGAGGAGATTCTGACCAAGATTCCGGGCGAAAAAATCATCTGGGAGGCCCCGCAGAAAGCCCAGCAGGTGTGGTTCATCAAGCTGCTCGGCGCCAACGTGAACCTGGGCAACATTGCCCCCAATGAGGTGGTGAGCCTCGAAACCATCCGCCTGGGCCTGCGCGGCGACACGTTCACCCACTTCCTCGACATGGACGCGGTGGACCCCATGTTCCACCCGGCTGCCAAAACCGGCAAGCCCGGCACCTCCATGCCCCGCGGCTAGCCCGGGCCCCCCGGCGCATCGCCACCGAAACGCTGGTCTCTTGGCAGGGGCCAGCGTTTTGAGTATCCGGGCTTTGCTTCGGGGCCGTTTTCTTTGTCGTCTATACTTTTTGCGCCCCTGATGGAAATTATTAAGCACTTTTTCGACCTGCTGCTGCACCTCGACAAAACCCTCGTGAACGTGGTGCACGACTACGGCAGCCTCACCTACCTGATCCTGTTCCTAATCATATTCACCGAAACCGGGGTCATCGTTTTTCCCTTCCTGCCCGGCGATTCGCTGCTGTTTGTGGCCGGCACACTGGCGGCCCAGCAAAGCGCCTCCACCGGCGAGCCTCTGCTGCAAATCGGCTACCTCATCCCACTGCTGATTGCGGCCGCTTTTATCGGCGATAACCTCAACTATTTTGTGGGCGACTATTTGGGGCCCAAAGTATTCCAGCAAGACTTTCGTTTTCTGAAGCGCAAGTACCTGGAGCAGACGCAGGCGTTCTATGCCAAGCACGGGGGCAAAACCATCATCATGGCGCGCTTCGTGCCCATTGTGCGCACGTTTGCCCCGTTTGTGGCCGGCGTGGGCACCATGACGTACCGCTTCTTTGCCTCGTACAGCATCGTGGGAGCAGTGCTATGGGTGGTGTCGCTCACGCTGGCCGGGTACTTTCTGGGCTCGATTCCCGTGGTCAAGAACAACTTCACCTTCGTGATTTACGGCATCATCGCCCTGTCGGTGCTGCCGCCGCTGTGGTCGTTTTTGAAGAGCAAGCTGGGGGCCCAGGCCGGGGCCCCGGCGCAGTAGCCGCCCGTTTTAGCCCCGCCCCATGCGTGAGTTCGCCCTCATTGGCCGTTCGCTCAGCCACTCGTTTTCGCAAACCTATTTCACCCAGAAGTTCCGCGACCTGGGCCTGGCCGACTGCCGCTACAACCTGCACGAGCTGCCCACTGCCGCCGAGTTGCCGGCGCTGCTACGCGCCAACCCGGGCCTGCGCGGCCTGAATGTGACGGTGCCCTACAAGCAAGATGTGCTGCCGCTGCTGGACGAGGTGGTACCCGCCGCGGCCCGCATCGGGGCGGTTAACGTGATTGACGTGCGCCCCGACGGCCGCCTGGTGGGCCATAACACCGATTACATCGGGTTCCGCGAGTCGCTGCGCCGGTTTTTCCCCGGCGCGGGGCCCCACACCCCGGCCCTGGTGCTGGGCATGGGCGGTGCGGCCAAAGCCGTGGAAGCCGCCCTGCACGACCTTGGCATCCCGTACCAGCTGGTGGGCCGCCGCCCCGGGGGCCCCGGCCTAACCTATGCCGACCTCACGCCGGCCGTGCTGGCCGCCCACCCGCTCCTCATCAACGCCACGCCGGTGGGCACCTTCCCGCACGTAGACGAGGCCCCCGACCTGCCCTACGGGGCCCTGGGACCCGGCCACTACCTCTACGATTTAGTGTACAACCCCTCCGAAACCGCCTTCATGGCCCGCGGCCGAGCCGCCGGGGCCCAAGTGAAGAACGGCTACGAGATGCTGTGCCTCCAAGCCGAAGCCGCCTGGGATATTTGGAACCCACCAGCTTAAGGCCTTCCGACAGAAATAAAAAAGGGCAGCCCGTACGGGCTGCCCTTTTTTATTTCTCGTTCAGCGTAGCCTTACTTGACCAGTTTGCTGGCGATTTCGGCCGTGTGGCGGCCTTGGAAGCGGGCACCTTCCAGCTCGTTGGCGCTGGGCTGGCGCTCGCCCTGGCCGCCGGCCACGGTACTGGCGCCGTAGGGCGTGCCGCCGGTCACTTCCTCGTGGCCCATTTGGCCCTGCCAGGCGTAGGGCAGGCCCACGATGACGAAACCGTGGTGCAGCAGCTCGGTGTGGAAGTTGCGGATGGTTTCTTCCTGGCCGCCGTGCTGGGTGGCGGTGCTCACGAAAGCGCCGCCCACTTTGCCCACCAGTGCCCCCCGGCCCCAGAGGCCGCCGGTGCTGTCCATGTACGCCTGCATCTGGCCGCAGAGGTTGCCGTAGCGCGTGGGCGTGCCGAAGATGATGGCGTCATACTCCTCCAGTTCGTCGGGCGTAGCCACGGGCACGTGGGCGAAGGCCTGCTGGGCCCCCGTGGCGCCGGTTTTGTCGAGCACTTCCTTGGGCAGCGTTTCGGGCACGCGCTTCACTACTACTTCGTTGCCAGCTACTTGGCGGGCGCCTTCGGCTACGGCCTCGGCCAGCTTCCAGACGTGGCCGTAGGTGGAATAAAACAGAACCAGCGTTTTCATGGGGTTGGGGGTTGGGTGGAAAAAGTGAATGGAGCGCGGAGCGCGGCACTAATGTACATACATTAAACACACTGTCGTGGTTACGCAGAAATATTAGTTTCCGCTGTAATTAACTTATTTTAAGGGTGGCGGGCGCGCGTGCAACCTTTTCGGCGCGGCCGGCCTCCCGGGAATAGCCCACGGCTTTGCCAGTTCTACCCACCTCGCGCGCCCTTATGCCGGACTTTTCCTTTTCTACTCCCCCCACCGCTGGTCCCGCCGGGCACCGGGCCGGTTTTTGCCGCCGGCCCCGCGCATGAGCGCGGCCGCCTGGCCGGCCCACGGGGCCGACGAAGCCGCCTTGCCGCGCCTGACCGTGAGCCGCACCACTGCCGCCGCGCCCACCGAGGAGGAGCTCATCGACGGCTGCTTGGCTGGCCGCCAACTGGCCCAGAAGCAGCTCTACGACAAGTACGCGGCCCGCATGATGGCCGTGTGCCTGCGCTACGCCCAAACCACGTTTGAGGCCGAAGACGTGCTTCAGGAAGGTTTCCTGACCGTTTTCCGGACGCTGGGCAGCTTCCGGCGCGAGTGCCCGCTGGAGTTTTGGGTGCGCCGGGTGATGGTGAACGCCGCCCTGCGCCAGCACCGCCGCAACGCCCCGCTGGTGGCGGTGAGCGACGCCGAGTACCCGGCCGCGCTGGCCAGCCCCGAGTTCACGCTCAGCAACTACAGCTTCCAGGAGCTGCTGGGGCTGGTGCAGGAGTTGGCCCCGCGCTACCGCATGGTGTTCAACCTCTACGCCATCGAGGGCTACAACCACCGCGAAATCGGCGAGCTAATGGGCATCAGCGAGGGCACCAGCAAGTCGCAGTACTCGCGGGCCCGCGCCATTCTGCAAGCCAAAGTGGAGCGGCTGGGCACCCCGCCTCGCCACGATTCTTAACGATTATTTTAACTACGCAATCATTATGGCTTTTACCGATCCTGCTAGCCACGCCGACCACGACGCCGACCGGCCCCAGGGCAGCCTGGAAGACCTGTTCCGCCACCACCTGGCCCAAGCCGAGGCGCCCCCGCGCCCGATGCTGTGGGAGCAAATTGACACCGCACTGCTCGTGCACCAGAACGAAACGTACCGCCGCCGCCTCGCCGCTACCCGCTGGGTGGCGGCCGCCAGCCTGCTGCTGGCCACCCTGGCCGGCGGGGGGGCTTGGTGGGCGCACCAGGGCCCCCAGGGGCCCCCGGTAGCCGCCACGGCACCAGTGCCTGGGGCCCCCAGGGCCCGCGGCTGGGTGGCCACCGGGGCCCCGGGCACGAGCCGCGGCGGAGCCCCCGCCGCGGCCAGCCACCGCGGAGCGGTCGGTTCGGGTGCAGATAAAGGCGCGGATATGGGCGCGGGCTACTTAGCGGCCGGCCAGCAACTGGCGGCGGGGGCCCCAGGCAGTGCTTATGCCAATTATGCCAACGCGGCCAGCGGCCGCGGGGCGGGCTACGCGGCGGGGGCCCCGGCGATGGGCACAGGGCGGAGCAACGCGCCCGGATTAGCTAACGCGGGCAGCAGCCGCGGCGCGGCTTTCGGCGCGGCGGCTGAGGCGGGTGCGGCAGCGCTTGCCAGCTCGGCCACCGGCCGGCACGGCGGCATTTTCCGCACCGCCGCCGCTGCTTACACCGAAGTAACGGCCCAGGGCCCCGGCAACGATGCCGCTGCCGCCGTTGCCACCGCGCCGCTGGCGGCGGAGTGGGACGTGCTGGACCAGCGGTCGGCGGCGCTGCCCAAGGGCCTCGCCACGGCGCTGCCAGTGCGCTTGGCGGCCGTGGCCGTGGCGCCCAACGTGGCCGCCGCGCCCCTCAAGCGCTGGCAGTTTGGGGTCAGCGTGGCGTCGGGGGTGTTTTCGCCCAACGCCGATTTTTCGCAGAACGGCGGCGCGCCAGCGCCTACGGTCAGCATTCCGTACTCGATGGCGGCCAGCACCAACGCGGTGGCATTCAACAACCGCTCGGCGGCCGAGTACCGCCAGTACCTGCGCGGGGGCCTCGACCAGCGCGTGGCCGTGCGGGCCACGCGCCTGCTGGGCGGCCACTGGGCCCTGCGCACGGGCGTCGAACTGGGCCAGCATGAGGCGCAATCGGCCACCAGCACCAGCTTCGTGGGCGAGCAGCTGCCCACTTACTACGCGGCCAGCAACATCACCACCAGCTTTGCCCCCGGGCCCGCGCTGCGCACCACTTCGTTCCGCTACCGCACCGTGGGCGTGCCAGTGGCTGTGCACTACGCCAACCCCGCCAAGCGTGGCTGGAGCGGCTACGGCCACCTCGGGGCCGTGGTGGGGGCCCTGCTGAGCGTGCGCTCGGAAGTGGCCGGCGAGCCCGGCGCTACCAAAGACTACCCACTGGCCGCGCCTGGCTCGCCCTACCGGCGGCTGCTCACCACCCTGCGCGGCGGGGCGGGGGTGCAGTACCGCGCCGGGGCCGGCCGCTGGGCTCTCTCGGCGGGCCCCACGGCCGAGATTGGCGTGCTCTCGCTGAATGCCCAGCCCGTGCAGGATTTTGCCAACCAGCGCCGCCCCTACAGCGTGGGCCTGGAGGCCGCCGTTGACTTTGGGGGCACCGTGAAGATGCCCTAACTCCGCAACATCCCCTTCTCTACCAACCTTTTACTTGCTTATGCGCCGTCGTCTACTACCGCTGCTTTTAGTAATTATTTCGTTGGTGGGACTGGGCCGGCTGGGCTTTAACCTGGCGGCGCGCAACCATCCGGCGTCCCCTGGGGCCCTGGCGCCGGTGAACCCCGTAGTGGGCGACGCCAGCTTCGTGGCCCGCTTCGGCCGGGGCCCCACGGCCGACACGCCCGATGCGCTGCGCATCCAAACGCACCTGGCCTATGCCGAGCAGCAGCTGCGCCAGCGCACTCCGGGGGCCCTGCCGGCCGCCCTGCGCCAGCGCCGCGCCCACTTGCTCGATCTGCTGCACGCCTACTGGCAGGCCGGCGTGTTCCCACAAAACGCATCCCCCGACGGGCAGCGCCACCCCTGCTTCATCGACGGGGCGGGCCGGCTGTGCGCGGTGGGCTATTTGGTGGCCAAAACCGCCGGCCGCCCCGCCGCCGAGCGCATCAACCAGCGCTTCCAATACAGCAACTTGCTGGACATGCGCGACAAGGGCCTCGGCCGCTGGGTGGCCCAAAGCGGCCTGAGCCTGGCCGACTGCGCCCTGATTCAGCCCACGTACGGGCCCAGCTACATACCCGTCGCCACCGGCAACAACATCCCCACCGGCTACGGCACGGCTTCGGCGGTGCTCGTGGGCCTCAACGCGTCGGCCATGGTGCTGAACGCTTCCGACGCGGGCCGCCAAGCCGGACGCTGGCTGCCCTGGCTGACGATGGCCAGCGGCACCACCCAGCTCGTGCTGGGGGCCACCCGGTTTCCAGAAGAGCCGGTGACAACGTTCAACGGCTCGTCGCTGCCCACCAACGAATCGCAGAAACTGCTGTCGATGGCCAACATTGGCGTGGGCACGGCCACGGTACTCTTTGGCGCCTGGAACCTGCTGCACCGCCCGGCGGCCACCTCCCAGGGCCCCCGCACCAGCTGGAACGTGGGCCCCGCCCCTGCCGGCGCCGGGCAGCGCGCCGACGGCATGAGCCTATTCCTGGCCCGGCGGTTTTAACCAACGCCGGGGGCCCTAATGCCCGCGCTTTTCCTGATTTTCGCCATGCGTAACCTTCGAATTTTTTGCTGGGCGGTGGCGAGCAGCTTGCCCCTATTGGCCTTCCAGTGCGGCTCCGCGGCCAGCGAGCCGGCCCCTGATTGCGCGGCCAGCATCCAAACCAAGATTGCCGAACTGCAGACGCTGCCCAAGGGCAACCCGGCCTACGAAATCTGGCAGTACGCCTACCAGGGCCGCAAAGTGTACCTCGTCACGTCTTCGTGCTGCGACCAGTACATCACCCTCTACGACGAGTGCCTGAACGTGCTGTGCGCGCCCAGCGGCGGCCTTACGGGCAAAGGCGATGGGCGCTGCCCGGAATTCTACCAACTGTCTACCGACCGGCAGCTGGTGTGGCGCGACCCGCGCTGAGCAGGGCCCTGGGCGGCGACGCGCACTATTTTTGTTGCAAGCGCAGAAACCCAAGCCCGGCGTTTGGGGTTGGGTAGGTTGGCCTTTTCCGCCGCTTTTCCTCCCGCATGGACTACCAGCTTACTTCCGAATTCAAGCCCACCGGCGACCAGCCCACCGCCATCGCCAAGCTGGTGGAAGGCGTGAACAACGGCGAGCACGCCCAGGTGTTGCTGGGGGCCACCGGCACCGGCAAAACCTTCACGATGGCCAACGTCATCGCCGAAACCGGCAAACCGGCCCTGGTGCTGTGCCACAACAAAACGCTGGCCGCCCAGCTCTACGGCGAGTTCAAGGCGTTTTTCCCCAACAACGCCGTCGAGTACTACATCAGCTACTACGACTACTACCAGCCCGAGGCTTACATCGCCAGCTCCGACGTATTCATCGAGAAGGACTTGGCCATCAACGAGGAGATTGAGAAGCTGCGGCTGCACTGCACCTCCACGCTGCTCAGCGGCCGGCGCGACGTAATTGTGGTGGCCTCCGTGTCGTGCATCTACGGCATCGGCAACCCCGAGGAGTTCGCCAAAAACGTCATTTTCATGAAGCCGGGCATGCGCTACACGCGCAACAACCTGCTGTATCAGTTCGTCCAGATCCTGTACTCGCGCACCGAGGTGGAGTTCACGCGCGGCTCGTTTCGGGTGAAGGGCGACACGGTGGACGTGTTTCCGGCCTACGCCGACTTCGCCTACCGCCTCTATTTCTACGGCGACGAGATTGAGTCGGTGCAGAAGATTGACCCGGTGAGCGGCAAGAAGCTGAGCGACGAGCCCAACGGCGTGGCCCTGTACCCGGCCAACCTGTTCGTGACCGGCAAGGAGACGCTGCAAACCGCCATCCACCAGATCCAGGACGACATGGTGGCCCAGCATAAGTACTTCGAGAAGGAAGGGCGCGACGTGGAAGCCAAGCGCATTCAGGAGCGCACCGAGTTCGACCTGGAGATGATTCGGGAGCTGGGCTACTGCTCGGGCATCGAGAACTACTCGCGCTACTTTGACCAGCGCACGCCGGGGGCCCGTCCCTTCTGTCTGCTTGACTACTTCCCCAAAGACTACCTGCTGGTGGTGGACGAAAGCCACGCCACCATGCCCCAAATCCGAGCCATGTGGGGCGGCGACCGCAGCCGTAAAACGGCCCTCATCGAGTACGGCTTCCGCCTACCCTCGGCCCTCGACAACCGGCCCCTGACGTTCAACGAGTTCGAGAGCATGTACCAGCAGGCCGTGTTCGTGAGCGCCACGCCGGCCGACTACGAACTGGCCCAGGCCGACGGCGTGGTGGTGGAGCAAATCATCCGTCCCACGGGCCTGCTCGACCCCGAAATTGACCTGCGCCCCAGTTCGAACCAGATCGACGACCTGCTCGACGAGGTGGACAACCGCGTGAAGATGGGCGACCGGGTGCTCGTGACGACACTCACCAAGCGCATGGCCGAGGAGCTGAGCAAGTACATGCTGCGCCTGGGCATCAAGGTGGAGTACGTGCACTCCGACGTGAAAACCCTGGACCGGGTGGAGATTTTGCGCAAGCTGCGGCTGGGCGAAATAGACGTGCTC
Organism: Hymenobacter nivis; assembly: GCF_006439025.1. Lineage (GTDB taxonomy): Bacteria > Bacteroidota > Bacteroidia > Cytophagales > Hymenobacteraceae > Hymenobacter > Hymenobacter nivis_A. The sequence continues at coordinate 53,480 of NZ_RCYZ01000002.1, read as the reverse complement.
ATCGGCGTGAACCTGCTGCGCGAAGGTCTCGACTTGCCCGAAGTAAGCCTGGTGGCCATCCTCGACGCCGACAAGGAAGGCTTCCTGCGCGACCAGCGCAGCCTGATCCAGACCATGGGCCGGGCGGCGCGGAACGACCGCGGCAAGGTCATCCTTTACGCTGACCGCATGACCGGCTCGATGCAGCGCGCCATCGACGAAACCAACCGCCGCCGCGCCACCCAGGCCGCCTACAACGAGCTGCACGGCATCACGCCGCGCACCGTGCGCAAGAGCCACGCCCAGATCATGGGCCAAACCGACCTGGCCGATTACCGCACCGTGGAGGTGCAGGCCGCCGCGGTGGGCTACGCCGACGGCGGGTCCGCTCTGGCCATGGCCGCCGAGCCGGTGGTGGCCATGATGAGCCGCCCCGAGTTGGAAAAGCTCATCAAGCAAACCGAAAAGCAGATGGAAGCCGCCGCTAAGGAGCTCGACTTCCTGCAAGCCGCCAAGCTGCGCGACGAGCTGGGGGCCCTAAAGGGAGTGCTGAAAGGCAAGCGTGACTAACTTTTCTCTGCATAAAAAAAACTCTGGGGCCCCTGCTGTGCGCAGGGGCCCCAGAGTTTTTTTTATGCACTTAGTGGTGGTAGCCGCAGCCGCCCGGGGCCCTAAAGCAACGCGGTAGGCTATTGTTTTTCTTGTCTTTTAACGGGTCAACTTACTCCTACCGGTTGCGAGACAGGGTTCATAAAAAAAGCTGCACAGTGTGCAGCTTTTTTTATGAACCCTGTCTCGCAACTACTTATTGCCGAACTGCCGCACGCACAGTAGAGCCAAATATGGCTGGTGCGCGAATGGCGTAAGCAATGCTCGTCAGCTTACCTGCGGTGAACGTGCCAGCCACAGAAGTAAATGTTGTGTAGCCAAGCCCCGGAATGGTTTGGCCTGGTACCACGATGTGGGTGGCATCAATCTGCACGAAGTAAGCGGGGAATAAATTCGGCGAAGTTGAGAAGCCGAAGTTGTCGAGTTTGTACAGGCCTTTGGTGCCCACTTTGGTCACCGGGGAGGCATCGAAGCCTGACCGGGCAAAGGTGCCACTCTGGTCCAGGTTGTTCACGGCCGGATCGGTCACGATAACCGTGCGCGACCGGGCAATGGTGTCGCCTTCCGTGTTGGCGCCTTTGTACTGGATAACGTAGATGCCGGGCTTGGCCGAGTTCACCGGGTTATTGATGGTGGGGGTAAGGGGCTGGCCACCCAGGTTGGCCGTCACCCCGGGCTCCGTGAAGGTTTCGCCCACGTTGATGACATAATATTCGTTGCCGGCCAGGGTGATTCCCGCGTAGTCCTTGACCCGGGAAATATTGTCGGTTTCGTCCTTTTTGCACCCGCTAAACGCCAACGACGAAGCTGCCGCCGCCAGGCCAAAAAGGGAAAGAGCTAGCTTCCGCATGGCTTTCATAAGTTAAGAGTGAATACTACTGCTTCTTGTCCCACCACACGGGCACCTGCGCCAGCTCGACGGCCGGGGCATTGGCATTGCGGGAGATTTCGGAGAAGGGATAAATCAAGCGCTTGGCGTAGGTTTTGCTCGGCAAGTCGCTGTAGGTAGTGCCCGTGATGAAGGACGGGTACTTGGTGCGGCGCAGCTCCGTCCAGGCCTCAAAGCCCTCGGTGCCGTTGAGGGCCACCCACTTTTGGGTAATAATTTGCTCCAGGCGCGCCTCGCTGAAACCGCCAGCCCCGCTGCCGGCACCGCTATTGAAGGCAATGCCCGTGCTCGCGAGGAAAGTAGCCGGCAATGCCCGGTTAAAATTGGCGAAAGAAGCCGCAATGGCTTGCTCATACAGCGACTGGGCCGTGGCGGTGGTCGTGTAGCCACGCAGGGCGGCTTCGGCTTGCAGGAACAGGCTTTCGGCACCGCTCAGCAGCACCACGGGCGAAGCTGGGCCGGCAATCTTTTGCAGGTTGGGGCGCGAGCGGGTGCTGATATCGCCCGAAGCCCCGCGGATGGCGTCGCCCTGCGGGGTGCCCTGGTGCGGGGTGGTGGAAGCTACATCAGTGGTGCTACCGGGCCGGCTGAAGAAGTCGTCGATGCGCGGGTCGTTGGTCGTGGTCAGGTAGTTGATGCTGGTGGCGCTGGCAATGACGTTGTTGCGGATACCCGAGCCGGCGTACACATCGGTGAGGTAGAACGGATTGCCGTTTTGGTTGGTAGTGGAGAAGCCGCTTATCTGCGCATTCTCACTGGCGCCCAAAAACTGCGCCCCGCTCGTGTACAGTGCCTTAATGCCAGCCTCGGCCACGGCGGGCCGCGCGTACACCTGGCGCAGGTAGATTTTCAGCTTCAATGTGTTGCCAAAGCGCCGCCATTTTTCCATGTTGCCGCTAAAAATCAAATCCTGGCCACCCACGCTGATGGCGCTAGTACCCGTATTGATTTTGGCAATCGACTCGTCAATCAGGGTAATCAGGCCGTCGTACACCACGGTGCCATCATCGAACTTGGGCTGCGTGTTGGCCGCACCCTGCAATGCCTCGGTGAAGGGAATTTTATCGAAGGCATCCGACAGCACCTGGTAGGTGTAGGCCGATTGCAGGCCCGCAATGGCGGCGTAGTTTGAGCTGTCGCCCTTGGCCCGGTCAATCACGTAGCGGTAGTTCTTCAGGCCGCCGGTGAACAGGGCCTGGTAGTCGCGGTCGTTGGTGGTTTGGCCGATGCGGTAGCGGTCGTAGTCCTTGTACTGGTTGGCCGTCAGGCTTTCGGTCCAGTGCTGGGCGAAAAAGTTGCCGATGATGTTGAACGACGCGCCCATAATGTAGGCCACGTTGCCAGTGCCGGCGGGCAGCACCAGGTCGGGGCTGGCGGTAGCCGCCTGGGTGGGGTCGGTGTTGATATCAAGCTGTTTCTCGCAGCTGGCCAGCCCCCCCAAACCCAGCAGCAGGGCTAGAGAAAGCAGACTTTTATGTTTGTTATTCATATCGTCGAGGAAGTAAGGATTAGAAGCTGACGCGGATGTTGGCGCCGTAGCTACGCAGGCTGGGGGCCCCGGTGAAGTCGAAACCCTGCACGTTGCCGTTGCCGAAGTTGGAAATTTCGGGGTCGATGTAGGTGTTCTCCTTGGCCGTCCACAACAGCAGGTTGCGGCCGGTAATTCCCACCGACAGGCTCCCGAACGGTGTCTTGGTCAGCCAGTTGGCGGGCAAGGTGTACGAGAAGGCCACTTCGCGCAGCTTGGCGTACGATGCGTCGATGATGTTGGTACCGGCCGGGCCGCTGGCCCCTTCCAACGCGCCGAAGTAGTTGTAGGCATCCGTCGGCGTGGTGTTGGGCGAGTACGAGCCATCCGAGTTCTGAATCACGCTGTTGGCGACGACGAACGGCTGGCGGTCGTTGATCAGCGTTTCGGGGGCCGTGCCGGCAAAGCGCTGGGTGCCCCGGGTGCGCGAGTAGATGGAGCCGCCCTGCTTGGTATCAAACACCACGGTCAGGTTCAGACCTTTGTAGGCAAACGTGTTGGTGAGGCCGGCCGTGTAGTGCGGCGTAATGGTGCCCAGCGAAGTAATCTGGCTACTCAGCGGCGTGCCGGTAGCGGCCGATACCACCACTTGGCCCAGCTCGTTACGCAGGATGTCGTTGGTCCGGAATACGCCGTAGGGCTCGCCCACGCGGGCCGTGAGGGTTACGCCGCCTAGGCCCCCAATGGCCACGTCAGCGCCGTCGGGCGTAGTCGAAAGCACTTTGCTGACGTTTTTGGAGTAGTTGAGCGACACGTCCCAGGTGAAGCCGCCCGCCTTAACCGGGGTGCCGCTGAGCAATACCTCAATGCCTTTGTTCTGGATTTCGCCCACGTTGCCCACCAGCCCGGTGAAGCCCGAGCCCGGAGGCAGCGGAATGGTGAGAATCTGCTTGGTGCTGCGCGTGTCGTACAGCGAAACGTCGGTGGTGAGGCGGTTGCCGAAGAAGCGCAGCTCCGCGCCCACTTCCACCGATTTCGTAATCTCCGGCTGCAAGGTGCTGCTGCCGATGATGTTACTCTGGGCATAGCCCACCACATTACCGAGCGGGTATTGCAGGTCGCCGCCAGTGTAGCCGTTCGTCACGCTGGCCACGTTGAACACGGAGCGGGTGAGATAAGGGCTGGCGTCGTTGCCCACCTGGGCCACGTTGGCGCGCAGCTTGCCGTAGTTGAAGAACCGGTTTTCCTTCAGGCCCAGCAGGTCGGTGAAGACGAAGCCCGCGTTCACGGCCGGGTAGAAGAAGCTACGGTTGCCGCTGGGCAGCGTGGACGACCAGTCGTTCCGGGCCGTGAGGCCTAGGAATAGGAAGTCGCGGTAGCCGAAGTCAACCGTCGAGTACACGCCCACCAGGCGCCGCAGCGTGTGCGAGAGCGAAGTGTTCAGGTAGCCGTTGTTCTTGTTGTTGTTCAGCGTGGGCCCGATGGAGTTGCTCACCAGGTTGTTAGTACCGATGCCGGTTTGGTCGTAGCGGCGCTGGTTGTAGTTCTGGCCAAGCAGTGCGCTGACGGTCAGATCTTTGGTGATGTTACCGTTGTAGGTAAGGATCACATCCGAGCTAATTTCGCGGTAATTGATCTGAGTTTCAGAATAGTAGCCGGTGCCAGTGGGGTAGCCAGCCGTAGTTGGGTCGCGGCGGGCCGTGAACTGCGAGCGCTGGTCGCTGTACGTGTCCATGCCGAGGCGGTACTTGGCCCGGAAGTGGTCGTTCAGGTCGTACCCAATCTGGGCGTTGCCCACGAGGCGGTTAACGTCGTTGTGAAACTTGTTGTCGTTGATAACCTGCCAGGGGTTTACCGTGTAGGGGCTGTAGAAGCCGTTGATGTCGTTGAACTTGCTGTTGAGGTCGCGCAGCTCCAGCAAGCTGATGTCGCGCGGGGTCTGAATCAGCTGGTCGTAGATGGAGGTGTTGCCCTGGCCGGTTACGGCCTGGTCGCTGCTGGTGTTGGTGTAGGTAGCGCTTACGCTGCTGGTGATTTTGTTGGTCAGGTGCGTTTCGCCGCCTACTTTCACCGAGCTCCGGTCGTACTTGGTGCCGGGCGTAATGCCCGACTGCTGCACATTGGAGCCCGACACGATGTAGTTGGTTTTGGCATCGCCGCCACCCAGCGAGATGCTGTTGTTAAAGGTCTTGCCCACGTTGAAGAATTCGCGGACGTTGTTCGGCAGGGCTACGTAAGGCTTGGAGAGCTGCTGGTTGCCCACAATGTTGCCCCATACGCGGTCCACACCGTCGAAGCGGGGGCCCCAGCTCGTGTTCTCCCGCGTGTCGGAAACGCGGGTGAAACCGTCCTGCGGGAAGCCCTGGCCGAACTCATTCTGCATTTCGGGCAGCCGGAGGATGTTGTCGATAACGTAGGATGAGGTGAAGGTTACCTCGGCCTTTTTGCCGTTCTTAGCTGCTCCCCGGCCCGATTTTGTGGTGATGAGAATGGCGCCCGTGGCTGCCCGCGAACCGTACAATGCCGTAGCGGCCGGCCCTTTCAGAATCGTCACCGATTCCACGTCTTCCGGGTTGATGTCGTTGGCCCGGTTGCCGGTATCCACGCCGTTGTTGAGGTTGTCGCCGGTGCCCACCGAGCTGTTGTCAATCGGGATACCGTCCACCACGTACAGCGGCTGGTTGTTACCCGAGAAGGACTTGTTGCCCCGAATCACCACGCGGGTCGAGCTGCCCACGCCGCCCGAAGCGTTGTTGATCTGCACGCCGGCTACCTTGCCTTGCAGCGAGTTCAGCACGCTGCGGTCGCGGCCCTGCGTCAGCTGGCCCGCCTCAATGGTCTGGGTCGCGTAGCCCAGGGTCTTCTTGTCTTTCTCGATACCCAAGGCAGTAACTACCACCTCGTTAAGCTGCTTGGTATCCGTGGCCAGCGACACGGTGTAGGGGCCGTTGCCGTTGGTAATGGCTTGCTGCGTGCCCACGTAGCCTACCGAGCTAAAGCGCAGCTCGGTAACCCCGCTGGGAACGGACAGAGAGAAGACGCCGTCAGCATTCGTCGAAACCCCAACGGAAGTACCCGGCACCAGCACGGTCACGCCAGGCAAGCCTTCGTTGGTGGCCCGGTCTATCACCCGGCCCGATATAGTGCGTTCCTGCGCTTGCGCCTCAGCAGCTCCAAATGAGCCAAGCAGCAGCAGGAAGACCATCCAGAATAGATTGTTTTTCATTGACTGAATTTGTTTGTTTTGGAAAGGGGTAATGTGATTTTTTGATCGATGTGCCGGGACTAAAAGACAACTTGCGTTGGCTCGCCCCCTCGCTTTAATAGGAAATACAACCTTTAAAGCGGCACCGTGAGGCCTTTATGAAAAGGCGGTTTATTCCCTCCTGCTTGGGTAATAGCAGCACGCATTTTTTACGGGGTACCGTAATGAATTAATTAGCTCAACCGCATGCTATAATTAAATAGCTTGTAGCTAATAAGCTGCCTAATTAATAATGCTTTCGCGGACGGGCCAGCCATAGATTTTGCAGAAAAATCTACGAAAAGCAATAATTAAAGCAGCCTATTGAATCGGGTAGAAATGGCTGCACAAGCCAATTCGCAACTACCGCCAGCCTCTCAATACCGTGCAAAACGCTGGTCACTCACGTAGCCCGCAGCGCCTGCAGTGGGGTATTCAACCGTTGGGGCCCTGCCCCGGAAGCGGGGCCAGCGCTGACGATGCAGGCCCGGCCGACGAGGGCCAGCAGCACCTTCCGGCAGGGTTCGGCCGGTAGCCGGCGAGTACTTGCGCGGAACGTTTTGCTCAACCAACTTCGGGGCGGCGGCGGGCCTGGGCGCGCCAAGGCAAGGGCTTAGTTAGGGCCCTGGTGCGTCGGCCCGCGGAATTCACGGTCGCCGACGAATGAGCATTGTTCCGGGTCGTCGCCATCCAGGGTGTAGTTGATGGTCAGGATGTTGCCATCAACGGTGCCGGTCGCGGATATATTACCGCGGTAGGTGTCTTTGCCAACCGTGTACTGGTAGGGCGTCTTCGGCACCGTAATGTTTTTGCCGTCTACGGTCGCCTCGTACACTTCCCCAATACCGTACAGGTTGGAGATAAATACTTTACCATTGCCAGCATCTGCCTGGTTGTAGATGGTAATGGTGTAGGGGGCCCCCGGAGTGGTTGGACACTTTTCGGTTCCCACGAAATTGCCGGCTATTGGCGAGAGGACGCTGACTTCAGTATCGTCCTTTTTGCAGCCAGAAAATGTAGTTCCTAGCGTTAGTAAACTTATAGCCAGGCCTAAAAGAGGAAGTTTGTTCATAGAGAAGAGTGGTGGGTGGGTGGAAAGATGATTTAGCGTCAATAACACTGCTGCCGCTAAGGTAATTAAATTAAATAGAGGGCAGGATAGCTTGGCCTAATTCGCGGCGCACGGATTCATTTAATGAATTCCGTCGGGGCTAACAGATTAGTGAATTTGGCTTATTTAGCCAAGCCCTCAAAGCAATTTCAGCTGCGCCGGGCAGGGCATTGTGGCTGCGCATTGGCAGGCTTGTGCGCCCGCGCGCTGGTTGGCTGCACAGCGGCCGTGGCCAAATAGGCACCAAGATTTTCTGGGGGGGAAGTGCTAGGCCTAGTGCCTGCATTACCACCTGCGCAGTAAAAAGCACCCGCCGCCGCTAAGGCGGGGCCGGGAAACTGTAGGCCGGCGCTAAATTCTGACCCACTTAAAAGAGCCCGGGGCCCCTGCTGTGCAGCGGGGCCCCGGGCTCTTTGTGCATTTGGCGGTGAAATAATTGACCGTTAGGGGCCCTAGAATAGTACCGTCGAATATTATTTTTCTTGTATTTCAACGATTTAACTTATTCTTAATCAATTGCTCACCATTGGTTGACACAAATTGCTGCTACGGAAAGCAGAGAACAGGCCGGGCGCCGCGGATGGCTAGCAACAATTACGCTCCGCTGAACAGCGGCGAGGGCCCCCAGGGCCCCGATTAATCCCAAAAACAACGCATAAGCGAGGCGCCGATTTTCTCTTTATCAACCCGCCTCATTTTTTCATCCCTCCCCCCTTTTCATTCACCAAACCAAACCAAAAATGAAGCAAACTCTATTATTGTTTGTCCTGCTGCTTGGCGGCCTGTTGCAGCAGGCCCAGGCGCAGAACCGAACCGTTTCGGGGAAAATAACCGACCGGTCCACCAGCCAGGGCTTGCCCGGGGTGACGGTGATTGTGACGGGCCGCCCCACTTTGGGCACCACCAGCAACGCGGAAGGCAACTTCTTGCTGAACGACGTGCCAGCCGATGCCACGGCGCTGACGTTCAGCTTTGTGGGCTACGCCACGCAGGAGCAGCCCATTACCGGGGGCCCCATGCGGGTGGCCCTGGCCGTGGACGCCAAGCAGCTGAGCGAGGTGGTGGTGACGGCCCTGGGCCTCCAGGCCAACCGCGACCAGCTGGGCACGGCCCAGGCCACGGTGCAGGGCTCGGCCCTGGTGAGCTCGGGCGAAACGAGCGTCGTGACCGGCATTTCGGGCAAAACGCCGGGCGTGCTCATCACCCGCTCGTCGGGCGATCCGGGCGCCAGCGCCAACATCCAGATTCGGGGCGCGGCCACCATCACGGGCAACTTGCAGCCGCTGATTGTGGTGGACGGCATTCCGATTTCGAACTCGTCGGTGGGCAACGACGGCATTCTGACCAGCAACGGCGGGGCCGGCTCGAACCAGGTGGACGGCGTGGTGCAGGCCTCGCGCCTCAACGACATCAACCCTGACGACATTGCCTCGATGGAAGTGCTGAAAGGCGCCGCCGCGGCCGCCCTGTGGGGCACCCGCGCCGCCAACGGCGTCATCGTCATCACCACCAAAAAGGGCAAGCTCGGCGACCGCATGCACATTGCCGTGCGCTCGGCCTTCAGCTTCGACCGCATCAACAAGACGCCGGCGTTGCAGCTCAACTACGGCCAGGGGGCCGGTGGCCTGTACGCATTTGGCAACCGCACCAACTGGGGCGACTACATCGGCGACCGCACCGGCGGGGCCGATACCCAGATTACCGACCCCACGGCGGCTGGCTACCGCGGCTTCGTGACCTTCCCCGACGGCAGCACGCAGTACGCCATTGCTAACGGCACGGCGGCCAACCCCCACGGCGGCAAAAACAGCCAGCAGACTTATGACCACGGCCGCGACATTTTCGGCACGGGCTACTACCGCGACAACTCCATCGAGTTCAGCGGCGGCGACGAGAAATCGACGTATTTCCTGAGCGGCAGCAATACCTACACCAAGGGCATTGTGTACAACAACAGCGACAACAACCGCACGACCATCCGCGCGAATGTGACCCGCAACCTATCGGACAAGTTCAGCTCGGCCGTGAACGCGACGTATGCCCGCACTTACTCCAGCCGCATCCAGCAGGGCTCCAACGTCAGCGGTATCTTCCTGGGGGGCCTGCGCACCCCGGGCGACTACAACAACAGCCAGTACTACGGCGACTACACCAGCGCCACCGGCGTCGTCACGACCGGTACCCAGGTGACTTACCGCCAGCCGCTGGGGGCCGGCAACCCCGGCTACGACAACCCCAACTGGACCATCAACCGCGTGACGAACAACTCGCTGGTGAACCGCCTGGTGGGCTCGGCCGAGCTTAACTACCACCCCACCGACTGGCTGAGCTTCCTGAACCGCACGGGCGTGGACACTTACAACGACCGCCGCGAGGCCTTCTTCCCGCGCCAGTCGGCGGCCCAGCTCACGGGCTCCGTAACGGAGGAGAACATCACCGAAACCCAGGTGAACAACGACTTCATCGTGCGGGCCAACCACAACTTCAGCGAGAACTTCTCGATTTCGGGGATTTTGGGCAACAACCTGAACGAGCGGCGCGCCGACCAAGTGGGCGCTTCGGCCACCAACATTGTGAACGTGTTGTCGCCGCCGCAGCTCAACAACTCGCCGGCCACCGCCCGCACCCCTTTCAACCTGAAAACTGTGCTGCGCACGGCGGCCGTGTACGGCGAAGTGGACGTGGCCCTGCTCAACCAGTTTTTCCTGACGGGTACGCTGCGCGGCGAAGCAGCTTCGACGTTTGGCACCGCCACCAAAAACACGTTCTACTTCCCTTCGGGTACGTTTGCCTGGCAGTTCACCAAAGTGGGGGCCCTAGCCGATAAGCAGGGGCTGACCTTCGGCAAGCTGCGCGTGGCCTACGGCCAGGTGGGCGTGCAGCCCGGCCTGTACCAAACCCAGACGTACTACGTGCCCGCCAGCGGCCAGTTCGTGGACGGCTACGGCCCCGCCCTGGACGTGGCGGCCTACGGCGGCGGCTACATTCGCAGCACCACCCAGGGCAACAATACCTTGAAGCCCGAGCGCAAGCAGGAAGTGGAAACCGGTCTGGACCTACGCTTCTTGAAGGACCGCATCAGCTTCAGCGCCACGTACTACAACAACAAAACGACCGACGCCATCCTGGCCATCTCGAAGCCCTACACCACGGGCTTTGCGTCGCAGTACCAGAACGCGGCCGTCATCACCAACAAGGGCATTGAACTGCAGCTGGACGGGGCCATCATCAAGACCCGGGATTTTGGCTTCAACCTGGCCGCCAACTTCTCGCAGAACAAGAACAACGTGGCCAACCTGGCCGGCGTCAGCTCGGTGTTCCTGAACGGCTTCGGCGGCAACTCCGTGAACTCGGTGGCCATCCAGGGCCACCAGCTGGGCACGCTGTACGGCTCGCGCTTCCAGCGCGCCACCGACGGCACCGGGGCCCTCGTGCTCGATGCCCAGGGCTTTGCCCAGCTCGACCCCAGCAACGGCGTGGTGGGCGACCCCAACCCGCAGTGGCGCGGGGGCCTCGGCGCCACCTTCCGCTACAAGGGCGTGTCGCTGTACGCTTTGTTTGACCACGTGCACGCCTTTGACGTGTGGAACGGCACCCGCGGCATCACCAACTACTTCGGCACCTCGGCCAGCAGCGGCACCCGCACCACGCTGAGCGCCGCCGACGCGGCCGCCACCAAAACCTTCGGCGGCGGCACGGTGGCCTCCAAAGTGGGCCAGAATGCCGCCTACGTGGCCAACGCCGACGGCAGCGTGACCTTCCGCGGCACGGTGGCCAACTACGGCGGGGGCCCCGTGGCCCTCGACGAGGACTGGTACACGCTGGGGGCCGGCAGCGGCTTTACTGGCGCCGGCGAGCAGTACGTGGAGCACGTGAACACGACCCGCCTGCGCGAAGTGACGCTCTCCTACTCGCTGAACAGTGCGGGCTTCCGCGACGCTACCAAGCTGCAGTCCATCGACTTCAGCCTGACCGGCCGCAACCTGTACCTGTGGACGAACTACTCGGGCGTGGACCCGGAAACGAACCTGACGGGGGTATCCAACGGCCGTGGCCTGGACTACTTCAACAACCCGAGCACGCGCTCGATCTTGTTCTCCGTCCGCCTCACTTATTAATCCCTCCCGTCTTCTTTATTCGCGGATGCCCCGCGCATCCCTGCTGATATGAAAAAACAACTAAGATTCCTCGTCCCCGGGCTCCTGGCCGCGACGGCACTGGCGGGTTGCGAAAAATTCACTTCCGGCTACGACATCAACCCCAACGTACCGCTGGGGGCCTCTACCTCACTGCTGCTCACGTCGATAGAAGTGGGCACAGGCTTGCAGGAAGAGGCCAACGCAGCCCGCTTGTCCGGCATCTGGACGCAGCAGTTTACTGGGGTGGCCCGCCAGCACGCCGGCCTCGACGTGTACCAAACCCTGGCCTCGGACTACGACGGCGACTGGGGCGACTTCTACCTGAACGTGAGCAACAACGCCCGCCTGGCCGAGGCCAGCGCCGACGTGGACAAGAACCCGCTCGTGAAAGGCATCGTCCAGACAATAGAGGGGTTGTCCATCGGCCAGGCCACTGCGCTATGGGGCGATGTTCCGTACTCGGAAGCCTTCAATGCGACCATCACCCAGCCCAAGTTTGACGCCCAGAAGGACGTGTACACCAGCGTGCAAGCGCTGCTGACCGACGCAGCCGCCAACCTGGCCAAGCCCGGGGCCAGCCCTGGGGCCGCCGATATTTTCTTTGCCGGCAGCAGCTCGAAGTGGCTGGCCGTGGCCAACACGCTGCGCGCCCGCTACGCCCTGCACACCAAGGACTACGCCAACGCCGCCAAGTACGCCGCGCTGGGCGTATCGGCCCCGGCCAACAACCTGATTATGCCCCACGCGGGCACGGCCTACCAGGTGGACCTGAACGTAATCTACTCGTTTCTGGACCAGGACCGCCCCGGCGACATCACCGCCGACGGGGCCTTTGCCACCAAGCTGCTGGCATCGGGCCACACCAACTCCAAAACCACGGAAACGGGCCGCCTGAACTACTTCTACACCAAGACGTTCGTTAACGGCACGGCCACTGGATACGCTTCTGTTGACTACGAGCCCAACATCTACGACGGTGCTTTCACCTCGAGCTCGCCCTACCCCATAGTAACCTACGCCGAAACGCAGCTGATTCTGGCCGAGGCGCAAATTCGGACGGGCAACTTCACGGCGGCGCTGGGGGCCCTAAACGCCGTGCGCGCCTACCACGCCGGCAGCAGCAGCCCCTACGCCGCCAACGGTGCGGTGAAGTACGACGCCTACACGGCCGATGATTTTGCCGCCGGCGGCATCGCTGCCTACGGCGCGGCCAACGCCAACGAGTCGCTGCTGAAGGAGATTCTGACCGAGAAGTACCTGAGCTTGGTGGGCCAGATCGAGCCCTTCAACGACCAGCGCCGGGCCCGGCCGCTGGCCGGCGGCAGCGTGCTGGCCAAGAGCTTGATCGGGGTGACGCCCAAGAAGGGCACTTCGCTGCCCCAGCGGTTCCTGTACCCCCAAATTGAGATTACGACCAACCCCAACACGCCCGCCCAAACCGTGACGGACCTGTTCACGCCCACCAGCGTGAACCAGTAACCGCCCGGGCAGCCGCTTTTTTAGGGCCCCGCACCGCTTGGTGCGGGGCCCTTTTTGCGTAGTGGGCGGGCCGCGTGGCCGTTCTTTGGGGGCCCACTTGCCCCGCCCGCCCATGCCCACCGGCACCATTTTGCTGATTGACGACGAAACCCAGCTGCGCACCGTGGTGGGGCGCCTGCTGGAGTTGGAAGGCTACACCGTGCTGCAAGCCTCCGACGCCCGCCGCGGCCTGCAAGCCCTGCACGACCACGCCGACGAGGTGCTGCTGGTGCTGAGCGACGTGAAGCTGCCCGACGGCCACGGCGTGGAGCTGCTGCCCCGCTACAAGGCCCAGGCCCCCCTGGCCGAAGTGGTGCTGATGACCGCCTACGGCACCGTGGCCGACGGCGTGCGCGCCATGAAGGCGGGGGCCTTCGACTACCTCACCAAGGGCGACTCCGACGACCAGCTGCTGGTGGTGGCCGAGCGGGCCGTGGAAAAAGCGCGCCTCCAGCACCGCGTGGCCGACCTCGAGCGCCAGGTGGCGGGGGCCCAGTCCACGTTCGACGCCATCATCGGGCACGCGCCGGCCCTGGAAGCGGCCAAGCACCTGGCCCGCCAAGTGGCGCCCACCGACGCCACCGTGCTGCTGGGGGGCCCCACGGGCGCGGGCAAGGAGCTCTTTGCCCAGGCCATCCACGGGGCCAGCGGGCGGCGGCAGAAGGCGTTTGTGGCCGTCAATTGCAGCGCCTTTTCGCGCGAATTGCTGGAGTCGGAGCTGTTTGGCTACAAGAAGGGCGCCTTCACGGGGGCCCAGGCCGACAAGAAGGGGCTGATTGAGGAAGCCAACGGCGGCACGCTGTTCCTCGACGAGATTGGCGAGCTGGAGCTAGGCCTGCAAGCCAAGCTGCTGCGGGTGCTCGAAAGCCAGGAGTTCCTGAAAATTGGCGACACCAAGCCCACCCGCGTGAACGTGCGCCTCGTCGCCGCCACCAACCGCAACCTCAAGCAGGAGGCCGACGCCGGGCGCTTCCGGCCCGACTTGTACTACCGCCTTTCGGTGTTTGAGGTGCAAGTGCCGCCCCTCAGTGCCCGCCGCGCCGACGTGCCCGCGCTGGTCGAGTTCTACTCGCGCCAGCTGGCCGCTAAGCTCACCCGGCGGCCCCTGGTGCTCACCGCCGAGGCCCTGCGCGCCCTGCAAGCCTACGCTTGGCCCGGCAACGTGCGCGAACTGCGCAACGTGCTCGAACGCGCTGCCATCCTCACGCCCGCCGGCCAGCCGCTCGACCTCGACGGCCTGCCGTTGGAAATTCAGCTCGCCGCCGCGGCCCCCGCCGGCCCCGCCGCGGCCGACGATGAGCGCAGCCTGCGCCGCGTGGAGGAGCAGCACATCCGCCGCATTTTGCTGGAAGCCGGCGGCAACAAAACCGAGGCCGCCCGGGTGCTCGGCATCGGCCTCACCACGCTCTACCGCAAGGTGCAAGAGTACGGGCTGGGGTAGCGGGGGCCCTGTTCAATACAGCTTCAATACAGCCCCAGGTTACCCCGGGGCCCCTGTGCTTCGGTGCGGCAACCCGCCTGAGAGCCGCGCCCGAAGCGGCAAAGCACCCTACCAAAATGGTAATTCCCCGGCGCCGCCCGCGCCGGGGCCCTAACTAGCCTACCGGGCAATGCCGTGCGGCGGCAGGTCGCCGTTGAATTCGCCGTGGGCGGCCCACAGCTCGTAGGCGGGCACCGACAGGCGCGGGGCCATGAACGCGCGCATGGCGTAGCCCCGGCACTCGAGGCAGTAGCGCAGGAAGTGGGGCTCGGCGCGGCTGGCCACCAGGCCGCGCGCCAGCAAATCGGCCCGGCGGGCGGGGGGCTGCTCGTCGAGCCAAGACAGGAAATCGGTGGCGGTGAGGGGCAGGGCGTTGGCCTGGGCGTAGTAGGCACGGGCGGCAGCGGTGATTTCGGCCAGTAAGTCGGGCATAGAGCAAGCTGGGTGGTAATGCTCCTGGGAATGCCAGTGCCGTGCCAGGGGCCCCAAAAGCCCGCCCATGCCGCCCTGGGGACCCAAGCGGCCGTTCATGCCCGCCGGCACCCTACCGTTTTGGAAAGCACCCTACCAAAACGGTAGGGTGAGCGGGCCGCCAGGGCCCCGGTGTGGGACGCCAAAAAAATATTTATTACTGACAATCTGATTGTTACGCGCAAGAGCAGGTGCCGTGCGGGGAATGGGTGCGCCGTTGGCTTACGGCCCACGCAACCACTTATTCTTCACTAAAAGTTTTCGCCATGGCCCCCGCCCTCATGATTCCGGTCCTCTCTGCCGCCGGCATCGGCTTCTTCTGGCTCTTCTACAAATCGGTCGATTTTTTCGACCACATCTAATCCGCCCCGCGCCATGATGTTCGCCCTTTTGCTGCTTGCCCTTGCCACCTTCGGCTACCTCTGCTACGTGTTGCTGAAACCGGAAAAATTCTAACCGGGGCCCCGGCGCCTTTCGGCGGGGGCCCCACCCTCTTACCATGAACAAAGAACTTCTCGGCATCCTCGTCATTTTCGGCAGCACCGTGCTGCTGGCCGTGCCGCTGGGCCGCTACTTGGCCACCGTGTACCGGGGCGACAAAAGCTGGTCCGATTTCCTGGGGCCCCTGGAGCGCCTCATTTACCGCCTGGGCGGCGTGCGGCCCGAGCGCGAAATGAGCTGGCAGCAGCACCTGGTGGCGCTGCTCACCATCAACTTGGTCTGGTTCATTTGGGCCATGTTCGTGCTCTGCACCCAGGGCAGCCTGCCGCTCAACCCCGACCACAACCCCAGCATGTCGCCCGACCAGGCGTTCAACACGGCCATCTCCTTCCTGGTAAACTGCAACTTGCAGCACTACTCCGGCGAGTCGGGCGCCACGTACTTCTCGCAGGTGTTCTGCCTGATGTTTTTGCAGTTCGTGACGGCCGCCATCGGCATGGCCGCCTGCGTGGTGGTGTTCAACGCCCTGCGCGACCGCACCACCGAGAAGCTGGGCAACTTCTACGTTTACTTCCTCAAGAGCATCACCCGCGTGCTGCTGCCCATTGCGCTGGCCGTGGCGCTGGTGCTCGTGTTTCAGGGCACGCCCATGGGCTGGGCCGGCAAGGCGCCACTCGTGACCGTGCAGGGCGACAGCACCTTCGTGAGCCGGGGCCCCGTGGCCGCCATGGTGGCCATCAAGGAGCTGGGCACCAACGGCGGCGGCTTCTTCGGGGCCAACTCGGCCCACCCGCTCGAAAACCCCACCTACCTCACCAACGCCGTCGAGAACTTCGCCCTGGTGCTCATCCCACTGGCTTTGGTGTTCGCCTTCGGCTACTACATTAAGCGGCCCCGGCTGTCGTACATGGTGTTCGGGGTGATGACGGTGGGCTTCCTGATGCTGCTGGCCCCCACCGTGTACTACGAAACCCACGGCAACCCCGCCATCGCCCACATGGGCGCCGACCAGCGCCTGGGGGCCCTGGAGGGCAAGGAAGTGCGCTTCGGCGCGGCGGCCTCGGCCTACTGGGGCATCACCAACACCGTCATTTCCTGCGGCTCGGTGAACTCCATGCACGACTCGCACATGCCCGTGTCGGGCATGGCCGAGCTGCTGGGCATGATGACCAACGCCTTCTACGGCGGGGTGGGCGTGGGCTTCCTCAACTTCTTCGTGTTCGTCATCATCGCCGTGTTCATTTCGGGCCTGATGGTGGGGCGCACCCCCGAATTCCTGGGCAAGAAGATTGAGGCCCGCGAGATGAAAATTGCCATAGTAGTGGCCCTGCTGCACCCGCTGCTCATCCTAGCCGGCACCGCCATGGCCGCCCACCTCTACGTGGGCAACCCCACGGCCTACGCCGGCTGGCTGGCCAACCCCGGCTACCACGGCTTCTCCGAAATGCTCTACGAGTACACCTCCGCGTCCGCCAACAACGGCTCGGGCTTCGAGGGCCTCGGCGACAACACACTCTGGTGGAATATCAGCACCGGCGTGGTGATGATCCTGGCCCGCTACCTGCCCATCATCGGGCCGGTGGCCATCGCCGGCCTGCTGGCCCGCAAAAAGTACATCCCCGAAAGCGCTGGCACCCTGCGCACCGACACGGGCACCTTCGGCATCATGGTCTTCTTCGTGATCTGGATCATCGCCGCCCTGGCCTTCTTCCCCGCCCTGGCCCTGGGGCCCCTGGCCGAGCACTTTACGCTGTACGCCCGCTAGGGCCCCGCACCCGCCGCGCCGGCCTTCTCCCTTCCTCGCTTTTACCCAAAAAAACCTAACAGCTAGCAGCCCTCGGCCAACAGCTTCCGACAATGGCAACCCAGTCCCAATCCCTTTTTCAACCCGCCCTCGTCCGCGAAGCCATCGGCCAAGCGTTCGTGAAGCTCGACCCGCGCATCATGTTCCGCAATCCGGTCATGTTCACCGTGGAGTTGGGCACGGTGGTCATGTTCTTCGTCACCATCGGCCTGCTCGTGCGGCCCGACGCGGCACAGGGCAGCTTCAGCTACAACGCCACGGTGTTCGTGGTGCTGTTCCTCACGCTGCTGTTCGCCAACTTCGCCGAGGCCATTGCCGAGGCCCGCGGCAAGGCCCAGGCCGACTCGCTCCGCAAAACCCGCCAGGACACGCCCGCCAACGTGCGCCAGCCCGACGGCACGATGACGGCCGTGAGCTCAGCCCAACTGCAAAAAGGCCAGGTGTTCGTGGTCGAAGCCGGGGAGATCATCCCCACCGACGGCGAAATCATCGAGGGCCTGGCCACGATTGACGAGTCGGCCATCACCGGCGAATCGGCCCCGGTCATCCGCGAGGCGGGCGGCGACAAGTCGTCGGTCACGGGCGGCACCAAGGTGCTTTCCGACCGCATCGTGGTGCAGGTGACGACGGCCCCCGGCGAGTCGTTTCTCGACAAGATGATTGCCCTCGTGGAAGGCGCCTCGCGCCAGAAAACGCCCAACGAAATTGCCCTCACCATCCTGCTCGCGGGCTTTACGCTGGTGTTCGTCATCGTGTGCGTCACGCTCCAGCCGTTTGCTGAGTACGCCCGCACCCCGATTGCCATTTCGGCCTTCATCGCCCTGTTTGTGTGCCTGATTCCGACCACGATTGGGGGCCTGCTTTCGGCCATCGGCATCGCCGGCATGGATAGGGCCCTGCGCGCCAACGTCATCACCAAGAGCGGCAAAGCCGTGGAAACGGCCGGCGACATCGACGTGCTGCTGCTGGACAAAACCGGCACCATCACCATCGGCAACCGCAAGGCCACCCACTTCTGGCCCGCCCCCGGCGTGCCGATGCTGGAGTTTGTGGAAAAGGCCACCATCAGCTCGCTCACCGACGAAACCCCGGAGGGCAAGAGCATTGTGGAACTGGCCCGCGACAACAAAGTGAACCCCCAGGCCCTGCAAAGCCGCCTCGACGGGGCCGAGCTTATCAAGTTCACGGCCGAAACCCGCTCCTCGGGCGTGACGCTGGCCGGCGGCACCCGCATCCGCAAGGGCGCCGCCGACGCCATCCGCCGCCTGGCCGAGGCCGCCGGCCAGCCCTACCACGACGACGTAGCCGACCGCGTGAAAGCGGTGGCAAGCAACGGCGGCACGCCGCTGGTGGTGAGCGAAAACGACCGCGTGCTAGGCGTGGTGGAATTGCAGGACATCATCAAGCCCGGCATCCAGGAGCGGTTCGAGCGCCTGCGCAAAATGGGCATCAAAACCGTAATGGTGACCGGCGACAACCCGCTCACCGCCAAGTTCATCGCCGAAAAAGCCGGTGTGGACGACTTCATCGCCGAGGCCAAGCCCGAGGACAAGATGCAGTACATCCGCGCCGAGCAGCAGGCCGGCAAGCTGGTGGCCATGATGGGCGACGGCACCAACGACGCCCCCGCCCTGGCCCAGGCCGACGTGGGGGTGGCCATGAACAGCGGCACCCAGGCCGCCAAGGAAGCCGGCAACATGGTGGACCTCGACAACGACCCCACCAAACTCATTGAGGTGGTGGAAATTGGTAAGCAGCTGCTGATGACGCGCGGCACGCTCACCACGTTCAGCATCGCCAACGATGTGGCCAAGTACTTCGCCATTGTGCCGGCCCTGTTCATGGTGGCCATCCCCGCGCTGGGGGCCCTAAACGTGATGGGCCTGAAGTCGCCGCAGTCGGCCATCCTGAGCGCCGTTATTTTCAACGCCCTCATCATCCCGGCGCTGGTGCCGCTGGCCCTGCGGGGCGTGGCCTACCAGGCCGTGGGCGCCTCGGCCCTGCTGCGCCGCAACCTGCTCATCTACGGCCTCGGCGGCGTCATCGTGCCCTTCATCGGCATCAAGGCCATCGACCTGGTAGTGGGTCTGTTTTTGTAATTAATTCACCGTCAAGGCATAATTGGCCGTCGTGCAGCGCACAGCGAAGCGCTACGGCCCATAGAAACCTCCTTTCCCAATGAAATCCCAACTCTTCATCGCCTTTCGCCTCACCCTCACCCTGCTGGTGCTGTGCTGCGTCGCGTATCCGGCCCTTGTCTGGGCCGCTGCCCAGCTGGCTCCCGGCCGCGGCGAGGGCGTGCAGCTCAGCCGCCAGGGCCGCCTCGTGGGCTTCGCCAACGTGGGCCAGAAGTTTGATAAGCCCCAGTACTTCAACTCGCGCCCCTCGGCGGCCGACTACCACGCTGATGCTTCCAGCGGCTCGAACAAGGGGCCCTCGAACCCCGAGTACCTGGCCCAGGTGAAGGCCCGCCTCGACACCTTTCTGGTGCAAAACCCCGGCGTGAAGGCCGCCGACGTGCCCGCCGAGCTGCTCACCGCCAGCGGCTCTGGCCTCGATCCGCACCTCTCGCCCCAAGGGGCCCTGGTGCAGGTGGCCCGGGTGGCCGCCGCCCGCCACCTGGCCCCGGCCCAGGTGCAGGCCTTGGTGCAGCAGCACGTGGAGGCCGGCCTGCTGGGCCCCGACAAAGTGAACGTGCTCCAGCTCAACCTGGCCCTCGACGCCCTCGCGCCCGCCGGCCGCTAACCGCCTTTCTTCGCTGCGCCATGAAAGCCGCCGTAACGTTTCTGTTTCTGCTGTGGGCCGCCATTGAGCTGACCGTCTGAGCCCCCGGGGCCCTAAATCGTTTCATTCTATTCTTTCCGCACCTGCTAAAAAGTCCTCCCCGCGCGGCCTGCCTGGGCCGCCGGGGAGGCACTAGTTGCTTCTTGTTCCGCTTCTTTTAGATGAAAACTTTTCCGCATTTCCTGCTGCCCAAACCTTTACTGACGGCACTGCTGGCCGCCGGCACCCTGGCCCCCGCTCTGGCCCAAACCGCCCCCACCACCGACCCCGCCCTGGCCGTGCCGCCCGCCGCCGCGCCGGCCCCGCCCGCAGCGCCCGCAGCCCCGGGGCCCCTCACCTACTACGGGTTCGTGGACGCGTACTATGGCTTCGATTTCAACCACGCGGGCACCAACGCCCGGCCCTACTTTTTGTACGCCCACAACCGCCAGAACGAGTTTTCGGTGAACAACGCCATCCTGGGCGCGCGCTACGACAACGGCCGGGTGCGCGGCTCGGTGGCCCTGCACGCGGGCACCTACGTGAGCGCCAACTACGCCACCGAAGACCCCGTGCTTCAGCACATCTACGAGGCCTACGCGGGCTTCCGGCCCTTCAAAAAGGCCTGGCTCGACCTCGGCATCTTTGCCTCGCACATCGGGTTTGAGTCGGCCATTTCGAAGGATAACTGGACGCTGACGCGCTCCATTATGGCCGAAAACTCGCCGTACTACGAGTCGGGGGCCCGGTTTACTTACGAGGTGGCCCCCAAGCTCACGCTCACCGGGCTGGTGCTGAATGGCTGGCAGAACATCCGCGAAACCAACCAGGGCAAGGCCCTGGGCACCCAAATCCAGTGGCGGCCCACGGCCAAGGTGCTGATTAACAGCAGCACGTTTTACGGCAACGAGCAGCCGCAGGACTCGCTCAAGCGCCGGCGCTACTTCCACAATTTCTACATCACCTACGCCGCCGCCCAGCGCCTCAACCTGGCCTTGGTGTTTGATGTGGGCAAGCAGCAGAGTGCCGGCCACCACGGCTACGACACCTGGCACACGGGCTCGGCCTTCGTAAAATACCAGCTGGCCGAGCAGTTTTCGACCACTCTGCGCGGTGAGTACTACTACGCGCAGCGGGGCGTGTTCATCAATGGCATTTCGCCGGCCCCGACCGATGCCCGCTTCCTGGCTGGCGGCACCTCGCTCAACTTAGACTACCTGCCCACGGCCAACGTGGTGTTTCGCATCGAGGGCCGTTACTTGAGGTCAGAAAACGCCATTTTTCAGCACGATAACGGCCCGAGCCGCAACTACGGCAATCTGACTACCAGCATCGCGCTTTCTTTCTAAAATCAACTGCTCCCGGCAATGGTTTCATCCGGCCCTACCCCCGTAGCGGGCGCCCACGCGCCGGCTGCCGCTTTGCACCACCGCATTACGGCGGCCGGGGCCCTCATCGCGCTGGGCATCGTGTACGGCGACATCGGCACCTCGCCGCTCTACACGGTGCGCGGCGTGTTTGTGGGCCGGCCCGTGACGGAGGACGTGGTGCTGGGCACGGTGTCGGCCATTATCTGGACGCTCACGCTGCTCACCACGGTCAAGTACGTGCTCATTGCCATGCGGGCCGACAACCACGGCGAGGGCGGCATTTTGTCGCTCTACGCCCTGCTGCGGCGCCTGCGCCTGCCCTGGCTCTACGTGCCGGCCATTGTGGGGGCGGCAGCGCTGCTGGCCGATAGCATCATCACGCCGCCCATCTCGGTGTCGTCGGCCATTGAGGGCCTGCGGGTGCTCAAGCCCGACCTTGATACGGTGCCTATTGTGCTGGTCATCATCGTGGCGCTGTTTGGGTTTCAGCAGTTTGGCACGGCCATTATTGGCAAGCTGTTTGGGCCCGTGATGGTGGCGTTTTTCTCGATGCTGGCCGCCCTGGGGCTGCCTTACGTGCTGCGCGAGCCCGGCATTCTGCGGGCCCTCAACCCGTACTACGCCCTGCACATGCTCACGCAATTGCCGGGCGCGTTCTGGCTGCTGGGCAGCATTTTTTTGTGCAGCACCGGGGCCGAAGCCCTGTATGCCGACATGGGCCACGTGGGCCGGCGCAACATCTACGTGTCGTGGACTTTCGTGAAGATTTGCCTGGTAATCAACTACCTGGGGCAGGGCGCGTGGCTGCTGCAGCACCTGGGCGCGCCGCTGGGCGAGCGTAACCTGTTTTTTGACATGATACCGCGCTGGGGCCTGCTGCCGGCCATTGGGCTGTGCACGCTGGCCACCATCATTGCCTCGCAGGCGCTCATTTCGGGCTCCTACACGCTCGTTACGGAGGCGCTGCGGCTCAATTTCTGGCCCAAGGTCAAGGTGAGCTACCCCACCGAGTTGCGCGGGCAGGCCTTTGTGCCCTCGCTGACTTGGCTGCTGGGCGCGGGCTGCGTGGGCGTGGTGCTGTACTTCCGTGAGAGCAGCCGCATGGAGGCGGCCTTCGGGCTGGCCGTCACGGTTACCATGCTCAGCACCACGCTGTTGCTGGCCTACTACCTGCGCCTGCGCCGGGTGGCAGCCGGCTGGATCGGGCTGCTGCTGCTGGTGTACGGGGTGGTGGAAGGCTCGTTTTTGGTGGCCAACCTGCGCAAGTTTCCGCAGGGCGGCTGGCTGAGCGTGCTGCTGGGGGCCCTGCTGCTGCTCGTGATGGTGAGCTGGATTCAGGGCCGCCGCCTGCGCCAGGACCTCTACAAGTACCTGCCGCTGGCCGAGTGGCTGCCCCGCCTGCAAAAGCTGAGCGCCGACGAAACGGTGCCCCGCCTGGCCACCAACCTGGTGTACTTCACCGACTCGGAAGACCCCAGCCTGGTCGAGAACGCCATCATTCACAGCATCTTCCGCAAAAGCCCCAAGCGCGCCAGCCTCTACTACCTGCTGCACGTGGTGACTACCGACGAGCCCTACACCCGCGCCTACCACGCCGAGGTGCTGCTGCCCAACGACCTGGTACGCATCACGTTCCGGCTGGGCTTCCGGGTCGACCACGCCATCAACTACATGTTCCGGCAGGTGGTCACGGACTTGGTTCGCAACCACGAAATCGACATTTCCTCGCCCTACGCGTCGCTGCGCAACGAAGGCGAAGTGGGTGATTTTCAATTTGTTATTATCAACCGCACCCTGCCCTACGCCCAGGCCCTGAGCGGCTGGCAGCGGCTGGTGGCGTGGGTGTCGGGGGCGCTGCGCTGGCTGGCGGCCAGCCCCCAGGAAAGCTTCGGCCTCGACAACTCGTCGCTGACCGTGGAGAACATTCCGCTGCTCACGCCCGAGCGCCCCGAGCTGCATTTGCGGCGGGAATAAGGCCGCCGCCACTCCGAAACCCCTATTTCCCCCCTCCCCATGGCTCCCGCCGAAAACGACCTGCGCGACCAATCGGCCGAGCGCTTCCTGCGCCTGGTGCGCGAGAAGCGGCGCGGCACGCTCAAGATATACCTGGGCCTGGCGGCGGGGGTTGGCAAGACCTTCCGCATGTTGCAGGAGGCCAATGACTTGCACGCCCACGGCGTGGACGTGCTGGTGGGCTACATCGAAACCCACGGCCGCGCTGGCACCGTGGCCCAGCTGGGCGAGGTACCGCTGCTGGCCCGCAAGCAGGTGTACTACAAAGGCCACGCGGTGGAGGAATTGGACCTCGACGCCATCGAAAAGCGCCGCCCCCAGGTGGTGATTGTGGACGAGCTGGCCCACTCCAACGTGCCCGGCTCGCGCCATGCCAAGCGCTGGCAAGACGTGGAGGAGCTGGTGAAAAGCGGCATTTCGGTGATAACCGCCGTGAATGTGCAGCACCTCGAAAGCCTGCACGACCAAGTGCTCAAAATAACCGGCACCGACGTGACGGAGCGCATTCCGGACCAGCTGCTGCGCGAGGCCGACGAAGTAGTGAACGTGGACCTGACCGTGGGCGAGCTGCGCGGCCGCCTCGAGCAAGGCAAAATCTACGACGCGGCCAAGGTGCCCACCGCGCTGGCCAACTTCTTCCAGGCCGAAAACCTGCTGCAGCTGCGCCGGCTGGCCGTGCGCGAGGTGGCCCAGCTGCTGGGCCGGCAGGTCGAAACTGAAGCCGGCGGCGCCGCGCCCGTGGCCGCGCTGCGCCGCAACGACGACCGCCTGCTGGCCTGCATCAACTCCAACGCAGCCGCCGCCAAGGAAATCATCCGCAAAACCTCGCGCCTGGCCGACCGCTTTTCGGCCGCCGCCTGGTACGTGCTCTACGTGCAAACGGGCCGCGAAAGCGCCGACCGCATCGGCCTGGCCACCCAGCGCCACCTGCTCAACAACCTCCAGCTGGCCACCGAGCTGGGGGCCCAAATACTGCGCGTGAAGGACGACGACGTGGTGGCCGCCATCCGGCGGGTGGCCGAAGAGAAGCACGCCACCCTGCTCGTGTGCGGCGTGACGGGCGAAAAAACCGCCTGGGAGCGCCTCGCCGGCCGCGGCGGCATCACCCGGTCCTTGGTGCGGGCCGTAGCCACGGCTTCGCCGGACATCGACATTTTTTTAGTAACCTATTGAAAAACAGTTATCAGTGAGCAGTCATCACTGCCACAGGACGGCTGCTTCGCCGCGCTCTGCATGACAGCCTGGGGCCCCCAAACAACCGCCAACTGACAACCGACAACTAGCAACTGACAACTAAAAGCCCCGCCATGAACCTTAAAACCAAGATTACCCTGGGCTTCCTGGCTTTGCTAGTGCTGCTGGGCAGCATCGGCGGCTACGCCTACTACACGGTGCGGGGCCTGAGCACGGGCTCGGGCAACATCCTGACGGCCAACTTCTACTCCGTGGAGCTGGGGCAGCAGATGCTGCAAGCCCTCGACCAGATGGAAATCGCGCCGGGGGCCCCGGGGGCCAGCCCGCGGTTCCAGCAGGCCCTCACCCGCGAGGCAGGCAACATCACGGAGGCCGGCGAGCGGGCCCTGGTCGATTCGCTCACCCAAACCCTGAACGTGTTTCAGCGGCAGCCCACCGTGCCGGCCCTGGAGCAGCTGCGCGCCCAAACCCACCGCGTGATCCGGCTCAATACGCTGGCCCTGAGGCATAAAAATGACCAGCTGGCCCAGCAAGCCAACGGCGCGGGCCGCAACCTGCTGCTGGTGGCCACGCTGGCCGTGCTGCTGGCCTTGCTGCTGGTGGGCAGCGTGCCCGAGGCGGCGGTGCTGCCGCTGCGCAAGCTCACCAACGCCCTGGAGCACGCCACGAGCAGCAACTTCGCGGCCAGCATTCCGGTAGAGAGTTACGACGAGTTTGGGCGCGTGGCGCGGGCCTTTAACCGGATGCTGGTGCAATTGCAGGAGTACCGCACCTCCACCCTGGCCGAGCTCGTGACCGAGCGCAACCGGGCCCGCAGCGTGGTGAACGGCCTCGACGAAGGCCTGCTGCTGCTGGATGAAAACGGCCGCATTTTGCTGGCCAACCCCGTGCTGGGCGAGCTGCTGGGCCTGCCCGTGGCCCAGCTCGTGGACCAGTTGGCCGCCGACGTGGCCCAGCGCAACGACCTGCTGGCCACCATGCTGCGCCCCCTGGGGGCCCCGCGCCGTGCCACGGCCATTGCCGAAACCCCACTGCTAACGGTGACCCGCAACGGCGAGGAAGCCTACTACCGCCTGGCGGTGCAGGACTTGGTGAACTTCAATGAAGCCAGCGACAAAACCGAGTTTGTGGGCCAGGTGCTGACGCTGCGCAACGTGTCGGATTTCAAGAAGCTCGACCAGGTAAAGTCTAATTTCCTGGCCACGGTGTCACACGAGCTGAAGACGCCGCTTTCCAGCATCAACATGAGCCTGAAGCTGCTGCAAACCGACAAGATTGACGCCGCCGAGCGCACGCGCGTCACCGACGGCATCCGGCGCGAAACCCAGCGCCTGCTGCGCCTGGTGGGCGAGCTGCTCGACGTGTCGCGCCTCGACCCGGGGGCCGGCATTGAGCTCAACTTCGGGCCCACCGCGCTGCCCGACGTGGTGGCCTTCGCCACGGCCACCGTGCAGGCCCAAATCGACAATAAGCAGCTGCGCCTGGCCACCGAGCTGCCCGCCGACCTGCCCGCCGTGCGCGCCGACGTGGAGAAGACCACCTGGGTGCTCATCAACCTGCTGGCCAACGCCATCCGCTACTCGCCCACCGGCGAAACGCTGACGGTGCGGGCCGCCCCGGCCGGCAAGTTTGTGCAGCTCACGGTGCAGGACCAGGGCCCCGGCATCGCGGCCGAGCACCACGACAAAATCTTCCAGCGCTTCGCCCAAATCCCCGACAAGACCGGCTACCAGGGCGGCTCGGGCCTGGGCCTGAGCATCGCCCGCGAGTTCATCACCGCCCAGGGCGGCCGCCTGTGGGTGGAGAGCGAGCTGGGCAGCGGCAGCGCCTTTCACTTCACACTACCCGTGGCGGGGTAAGGCATTCAAGCTCCAGAAGCTTATCACAAAGCACTGCCTCACCTCCCGCGCTGGGGGCCCTAATTGCCGATGCCGAAGCCCAGGTACACCTCCAGGCTGCGGGTGTAGATGTTGTTGTCGGAGAGGAACACGGCGCCGCTGTTGTACTGCACGTTGGCGTTCTGCTCGTAGAGGCGGCTGAAGCTCAGGTTGTAGCGAGCGCCGAGGCGGGCCGGGCCCAGCCGGTACTCGAGGCCGCCCACGCCGCCGAGGGCGAAGCGCTGGTAGCGGCTGTCGAGCGATACGTTGGCGCCGTCGCGGGCCACGTTGAGCAGCAGCGAGGCCTGGGGCCCCACGTGGAAGCTCAGGTTCGGCGTGATATTGCCCACGAACAGCACCGGCAAATCGAGGTAGTTGAGGCGCGTGTTGTAGGCATCGGTGGTGCCCAGCGTGGTGCGGTAGCCGCGGCGGGCGTACAGCAGCTCGACCTGCACCGAGGCAAACTTGTTGAGGCCCAGCTGCCCGTAGGCCCCCAGGTGGAAGGCCGGCAGGCGGGCGGCGTCGGGCAGCGCGCTGGCCCCCTCGCCGGTGATGGACGAGAGCGAGTAGCCACCCTTCAGGCCGATGCTGGTGCGGCTGGTGGGGCGCGGCGCAGGGGCGGGCGGCGCGGGTTTGGCGGGCACATCGGGGGCCTGGGCGCGGGCAGCCGGGGCGGCGGCAGTGCCCACGAGCAGGGCCAGGAGCAGTTTTTTCATAAAACGCGGGAAACGAAACGGGGGAATGAACCGGCCCGGATGGCCCGGCCGGCGCGCAAATAGCGCGGGGCCCCCAGGTTTTTGCATGAAGCCCGCCGGGCCAATCGCCCAACCGCCCGCTTGCCCCGACCAACCCCCGCCAAACGGCTCCCGGCCAGCCGGCCGGGGCCCCCTGGGGCCCCCGCTACTCCTCCACCGGCAGCACCAGAAACACGCCCGTGCCCTGCCCCGGCCGGGCGCGGATGGTGAGCGTGCCGCCCAGCAGCCCCGCCCGCGTGCGGATGCCGGCCAGCCCCTGGCCCGGCACGGCCGCCGCCGCATCGAAGCCCCGGCCGTCGTCTTCCACGCTGATGTGCACCTCGGGGCCCTCGCGGGCCACCTGCACAAACACCTCGCGGGCGTGGGCGTGCTTCATCACGTTGCTGAGCAGCTCCTGCACCGCCCGGTACACGGCGGTGGCCAGCAGGGCGGGCAGGGGCGCGTCGAGGTTGTTCAGGTTCAGGTCGATGGCGAGCTGGGCGGCGGGAATGCGGCGGGCCAGCTCGCGCAGGGCGGCGGGCAGGCCCAGGTCCTCAAGCACGCTGGGGGTGAGCTCGAAGGAAATGGTGCGCGTGGCCCGGATGGCCTCGCTGAGCAAGCCCTGCCCGGCCTGCACCGGCTCGGAGGGCGGCAGCGCGTCGAGGTGCAGGCGGGTGGCGTAAAGCAGCTGGCCCACGCCGTTGTGCAGGGCCTCGGCAATGCGGCGGCGCTCCTCCTCCTGGGCCGTGAGCACGGCCGCCAGCAGCACCTGCTGCTGCCGGGCCAAAGCCCGCTTTAGCACTTCCGACTCGGTTACGTCGATGGAAAACACGACGCCCTCCTGGTGGTCGGGGTCCCAAAAGCTGTAGGTGAGGAAATGCACCGGCTGGCCTTCGTACTCGAAGCTGGACACGTAGCTGTTGCTCTGGCCGGCCAGCAGGTGCGTAATCTGGGCCGCTTCCTGCGGGAAGCGCTCGGCGGCCAGCTGGCCCACCAGGGCCCCATCGGCCAGGCCCAGGCGGCGCAGGCCGGCCCCCGCCAGCGCCCGGTAGCGGCCGTTGGGCGCAAGGCGGGCGAGGATGACGGGCAGGTTGTGAAGGATGTTGCCAAGCAGCCGGTACTGGAACCGCAGCGCCTCCTGCGCCTGGGCCTGGGCCGTCACGTCGCGCACCAGCCCGGCCATGCGCAGGGGCTGGCCGGTGGCCGCGTCGTACACGAAGCGGCCGCTGGCGGCCACTTGGCGCACCTCGCCGTTGGGCCGCACGAGGCGGTGCTCCAGCTCAAAGTGGCTGTGCGCCGCCATGGCCTGGCTGATAACGGCTTCCAAAACGGGCCGGTCGGCGAGGTGAACGGTGGCTTTCAGGTCGGCCCACAGCACGCGGGGGGCGGCGGTGCCCAGCACTTGCTGGGCCTCGGCGTCCTGCTCCACCACGTCGCTGGCCAGGTCCCAGCTCCACACACCGGTGGCGGAGGCGGCCAGGGCCAGCTGCAGGCGCTCCTCGCTCTCGCGCAGGCGCTCTTGGCCCAGCCGGCGGTCGGTCACGTCGCGCCAGGTGAGGTGCAGCAGCGCCTCGCCCTGCACCGCCACCGGGTCGAAGGAGAGCTCGTCCCACACGGGCTGGCCGTCCGCGCCGAAGCGGCGCAGCTCCTGGCGGTACCAGCCTTGGTTTTGGGTGTGTTCGGCGCAGGCCAGCAGCGTAGCCAGTACGGGCTGGCCGCCGGGCTGGTCGTCGGGCCAAAAGTCGGCCAGGTGGCGGCCCAGCACCTGGCTTTTGCTGGGCTGGCCGAGCAGGCGCAGGGCCCCGGCGTTGGCGTCTACCAGGAGCAGGTCGCGCAGCAGGGCTTGGCCGTCGTGGCTTTGCTCGAAGGTGGCGCGGAAGCGGGCTTCGCTGGCGGCCAGCGCGTCGGCGGCCTGGCGGCGGGCCGTCACGTCGGTCAGGGCGAGGCGGCAGGGGGCGGAAGTGTATGCTTCGCTGGGGGCGGCGCTCACCAAGCCTTCGAGCTGGGCAAAAAACAGGCCTTCGCCGGGGCCCAGCATGGCCAACTCGCAGGTGTGGCGCTGCCCCGGCGCGGCCCACAGCCGGGCCAGGAACTGGCTGAAGGCCAGCCGCTCGGCCGGGGCCACAAACTGCGCCAGCCGCCGGCCCAGCAGCTGCTGGCGCACGGGGCCCAGCAGCTGGGCCAAGTACAGGTTTAGCCTGGCCAGGGTGCCGTCGGGGGCCAGGGTGCAGTAGCCCACGGGGGCAAAATCGTACAGGTCCATGTACTCGGCGCGGCTGGCTTCGGCGTCGGCCTGGGCCAGCAGCAACTCTTCGTACTGCATTTCCAGCTCAATCTGGTGCACTTGCAGCTCCTGGGCCAGGCGCAGCGCGTCGGCGGGGTCCAGGGGGGCACTGGCTACCAGCCGCTGGCGCTCGGCGCGGGCGCGCAGCTGGGCTTTGGCGGCATGGGGGTCGGGGCGTTTCATGGGCGGGCGCGGGGCGCTGCCAAGAGGCCCCGCGCCCCAAGGTAGCACCCGGTGGCCCCCCGACCACTAGGCCGGCGGGGACGGCACTTCCACGCCCAGCAGCACCTGGCCGGTGGGCTGGCCCTGGCGCAGCAGGCGGCGGCCGTACAGCACCACGCGCCGGGGCCCCAGGCCGGCAAAATTGGCCGTCAGCGCCAGGCCATCGAACTGGTCGTGGGGGTGGGCCAGGTCGAGCAGCTGGGCCAGCTGGGCCCTCAGGGCCGGCTGGTTCCAGGCCCCGCCGCTGAGGGCCGCCAGGGGCTGGCCGCGCACGTCGGCGGCCACCAGGCCAAAGGCCTCGGCAAAGGCGTTGTTGGCCAGGCGCACGCACAGCTGCGCGTCGAGGACCACCGAGGGCTGGGGCACGGCCTCCTGGAGGCTGTCGGCGAAGCGGGCGGTTTCCTGGAGCTGGGCTTCGAGCTGCTTGAGGGCCGTCACGTCGGTGAAGGTGAGCACGGCCCCGTTGATGTAGTTGTCGATGGAGCGGTAGGGCAAAATGCGCATCGTGTACCACGCGCCCCCGGTGGTTTGGATGTTGGCCTCCACGCTGGTGAGGCGGTCGAGCACCTGCTGGGCGTCGCGCAGCAGGTGCTCGTAGCGCAGGTTGGAAGCGAAGTGGGCCAGGGGCCGGCCCACGTCGCTGGGCAGCAGGTTAATAATGTCGCGCACGTGCGGCGTAAACCGCTTTATCGTCAGGTTATTATCCAGAAAGATGATGGCGATTTCGGTGGCGTCGAGCAGGTTTTTCATGTCACTGGCCGTTTGCGAAAACTCCTCCGTTTTGGCCAGGTACTGCATGTTGAGCGTCATCAGCTCCTCGTTCAGGCTCTGCATTTCCTCCTTGTTGGTCATGGCCTCCTCGTTGGTGCTTTGCAGCTCCTCGTTGGCGCTTTGCAGCTCCTCGTTGGCGCTTTTGAGCTCTTCGAGGCTGCTTTCCATCTCCTCCACCGTGGTTTGGAGGCGGCGCTTGGTGTATTGCAGCTCCTGGTCGAGGGCGGCGGCGGCGTCGCGGCTGGCGGCTGCGGCGGGGCCCTCGTCGGGGCCCTCGCCCTTGGCCCGGCGGCCGCGGCGCGGGGTGGGCTGGTCTTCAAAGGCCACCAGCAGCAGGCCGGCCAGGGCCTCGGGGCCCTCGAGGTGCCGCACCGAGAGGCGCACGAGCTGCGGCCCGGTGGCGGTGGCCACCCGCGCCCGGGCCACGGTCACGTCCTTCTGGGTTTGCAGGGCCTGGTGCACGGCCCCGCTGAGTTCCACCCGCAACTCGTCGCGGGCCATTTCAAACAGGTTGAGGGTGCCCACGCCGGGGGCTGGCTCCAGGTACTTGCCGGTGCGGCCGTTCACGTACAGGATTTCGCCCTTGGGCGTAATCACCACCGCCGGCGGGGTGTAGGCGGTGAGCAGGTTTTTTTGCACCAGGGCGGCAAAGGGCCCGCCTGGGCGGGCGGCGGCGGCGGCAGATGGCATGGTGGCGGGGTGGGCCGCCGCCGGCGGCCGGGGCGACAGGGAGAACGGAAAATTGAGCAGCCGGGTGGGCAGGGCGGTGGTTTCGAGGCGCCGCGAAATCTTCCACTTGCCGTCCAGGGGCTGAAACAGGTCCTGGAAGCCGGTCAGGTTTTCGCTGGGGCCCAAAAACAGAATGCCGCCCGGCCGCAGGGCGTAGTGGAACACGGGCAGCAGGTTTCTCTGCAATTCCGCGCTCAGGTAAATCAG
Source organism: Hymenobacter nivis (assembly GCF_006439025.1). GTDB lineage: Bacteria > Bacteroidota > Bacteroidia > Cytophagales > Hymenobacteraceae > Hymenobacter > Hymenobacter nivis_A. The sequence continues at coordinate 22,163 of NZ_RCYZ01000002.1, read as the reverse complement.
CAGGTTGCGGCAGCACAGCAGGTCGAGCTTGGTGAAGGGCGCGTCCTTGTTCACGTCGTGCAGGGCAAATACCACCGTGTCGCGCACCTCCTTGCGGATCTGGTAGTGGCCGTCCTCCAGGTTGAAGAAGCGGGCCAGGCGCTCGGGCGGCACGTCGGCGGCAATGGTGGCCGGGTAGCGCCCGGCGCGGGCAAAGTCGATGGCGTCGGGGGCAATGTCGGTGGCGAAAAGCTGGAGCTTGAGGCCCCGGCTGTGGCCCACGGCGTCGAGGCATTCGAGCAGCAGCATGGCCAGCGAGTACACCTCCTCGCCCGTGGAGCAGCCCGGGGCCCACACGCGCACGGTGCTGCGCGGCTCCTTGGCCAGCACCAGCGGCTGCAAGTGCGCTTGCAGGCTCTGGAAGGCCGCCGGGTCGCGGAAGAACTTCGTCACCCCGATCAGCAGCTCCCGAAACAGCTGCTCTACCTCGGCGGGGTTGTGCTGCAAGTAGCGCACGTAGTCGGCAAACTCCTTGATCTGGTGGGCGTTCATACGCCGCTCGATGCGCCGAAACATCGTGTTGCGCTTGTAAAAGCTGAAGTCGTGCCCCGTGCGCTGGCGGATGAGCACAAATATTTTTTGCAGCGCGTGGGCCGGCTGGGCCGCGGCGGCGGCGGTGGTTAGCGGCAGGCGCGGCCCGGGCCCGCCCGACGCTTGCAGGCGGGCGGCGTAGGCCAGCAGCTCGGTGGGCATTTGGGCGGGGGCGAGGGCAAAATCGACGAACTCGGTGGCCAGCGCCGCCCGCGGCATGGCGTCGAAGGCGGCCGTGGCGGGGTCCTGGGCCACCACCATCCCGAAGTTCTCCATCACCGCCTTCAGGCCCGCGCTGCCGTCGGCCCCCAGGCCCGAAAAGATGATGCACGCGGCCCAGGGCCCCGCGTCCTTGGCCAGGCTTTCCAGAAAGAAATTGATGGGCAGGCGGTGGCCCGGCGGCTGGGTGGGGCGCAGCAAAAACAGGCAGCCGTGCAGCAGGCTCAGGTCGGCGTCGGGCGGGATGACGTACACGTGGTTGGGGCGCACGCGCAGGCCGTCGGTGGCCTCCACCACGGGCAGCGGCGTGAAGTTTTGCAGCACCTGCGGCAGCTGGCTGTAGGGGGTGGGCCCCAAGTGCGTGACGACGACAAACGCCAGCCCGCTGCGCTCGGGCAGGGCCCCGAAGAATTCTTCAAACGCCTCCAGCGAGCCCGCCGAGCCGCACAGCGCCACCACCGGAAACTTGTTGGCCCCGGCCCGGGCCCGGGGGCCCCCGGCGGGCGCCGCAGCGGGCCCGCTGGCGGGGTTGGGCGGGGTGGGCGGCGCGTCGGCCGGGGGCACGGGTTGTTTCATCTAATCAAACACAGGTTTCTTTTGGGGCAATAACTTACCACCGGGCGTCCACACTAAGTACATTCCGCAGGGGATGCTTAGAAACGTCCTGCCAAAGTGCGTATATATTACCAATACTGCCCGCGGCAGCTACCACGCCACCCGGCTGGCCGTACACCCAAAGGTAGGCGCCTGTTGGCGCCCTTTATTTTCTTCCCGCCCCGTGGCCGCTCCTACTCACCTCATCGTCGTCGGCACTTCGGCCGGCGGCATGCCCGCCCTTTTGCAGCTCGTGGCCCAGCTGCCCGCCACCCTGCCCGCCGCCGTGCTGGTGGTGCAGCACCTGGCCCCCGACGCCGATTCGGAGGGCCTGGTGGTGCGCCTGGCTGCCCACACCGCCCTGCGCTGCCAAGTGGCCGGCCACGGGGCCCCGCTGCTGGCCGGCCACCTGTACCTGGCCCCGCCCGACCGCCACTTGCTGGTGAAGCAGGACCGCGTGCTGGTAACTAAGGGCCCCTTCGAGAACGGCTACCGCCCCTCGGCCGATACCCTGTTCCGGGCGGCGGCCGTGGCCTTCGACTCGCACGTGGTGGGCGTGGTGCTCACCGGCATGCTGCACGACGGCACCGCCGGGCTCGAGTTCGTTAAGCGCTGCGGGGGCGTGGCCATGGTGCAGGACCCCGCCGAGGCCGAGTTCCCGAGCATGCCCGAAAGCGCCCTGCGCAACGTGGCCGTGGACCACGTGCTGCCCGTGGCCGCGATGGGGGCCGTGCTGGTGGGGCTGGTGGGCCCCACCCACCCGGGGGGCCCCGCCAACCCCCTCGACGTGCCGGCCGACTTGCAGCTCGAGGCCGCCATTGCCGAGCGCGTGGTGGGCTCGGCCGAACAGGTGGAGCAGCTGGGCAGCCTGGTGCCCTTCACCTGCCCCGACTGCGGCGGCAACCTCTGGGAAGTGAACCACGGCGAGGTGCTGCGCTTCCGCTGCCACACCGGCCACGCCTACACCGCAGCCTCTATGCTGGAGGGCTCGCAGCGCAAAATGGAGGAAACCCTGTGGGTAGCCCTGCGCATGATGGAGGAGCGCAAAAACCTGCTCGCCAGCCTAGCCGCCCGCGGCGACGCGGCCCACGGCACCGCCCGCCACACCGAGCGCCTCGCCGACCTCAAGGGCCACGTCAACCGCATGCGCGAGTTCTTGCTCGACGAGTACGAGGGCGAGGCCCAGGACGCGGCGGTGGATTAGGGGCCCCGGGGCCCCGGCTCACTTCACCAGATTGGGCGCGTAGTCGAGGGGCAGGTTTTCGCCTACTTTTTCGAAGCTCCAGTAGCCGTCCACCTTCACGCTCAGCGGGTTGGCAAGGTAGCCGTTGGGCAGGATGAGCGCCGGGGGCCCCAGCAGCCGCAGCTCCGACACTTCCAGGATGGGGTCGTAGGGGGCCCGGCCCAGGGCCGTTTCGTTTTTGGCGCCCTGCCAGCGGGCCCCAGCGGCGTCCAGCTGGCTGTTGCGGCGGGCCACCGCCACATCGGTCGCGTACAGGGCGTCGGGCTGCTCGCCCTGGTACGTCACCTGCACGGCATCGGCAAACTGGAGCCGGCCGCTGGGGGCCCCGGGCGCGGCCGACGCGCACAGCTGCGCCGCGGCCAGCGGGGCCTTGTACACGCGCGCCAGCAGGCCCGGCTCGGGCACAAATACCGCCGCAAGCGAGTCGCCGGCCGCGGCCACGTGCTCCTGCGCCTGCGCCGACTTGGGCTCCACGACCATTGCCTGCACCAGGAAGCCTTCTTCTGCCAAGTGGCCCTCGCGCACGCTGCGCAGGAAGTGCGGCAGCGAGCCGGCGTAGGCTTTGCGGCGGTTTTCGTCCCAGCGGCGGCGCTTTTTGGCGTCGGCAGTGGGCAGGGCCTCAAACGCGGGCGCGGCCACAAACACGCAGCGGCTGGCGTTGTAGAGGATTTTGAAATCGAAGTTGTGGTACGTGATGCGGTAGCCCAGCGCCTGGTTGACGACGCGCACGCCGCGGGGCGCAGCCGCCGTCAGCTCGCGCCGCTGCTCGTCGTAGTACACCACCAGGTCCTGCGGGTTTTCGATGCGGCACTGCCGCGAAAAGGCGCTGCGGCCCAAGAACTGCTGGAGGAAGCGCTGGTAGTCGGCGGGGCGGTTTTTGGTGGCGTGCACCACCACTTCGTCGAGCTGCGTGGTGGCCGGCAGCACGTTGGCCGCCAGTGTGAGGGACTGCTGCAAGTCCACGGTTTTTTGGTAGAGCTGGTAGCCCACGTACGACACCATGACCTCGTAGTGCCCGCCCGGCACGCCGGCCAGCGCGAAGCGGCCCGTCGAGTCGGTGGTGGTGCCGAAGGTGGTGTTGGCCAGGAATACGCTGGCGTAGGCCAGCGGGCGCTGGGTGCGGGCGTCGCGCACCTGACCGTCCAGCACCAGCTGGGCCCGGGCGGGCAGGGCCCCCAGCGCGGCGGCCAGCAGCAAGAGGGCAACGGTAAAGAGGCGCATGGACAAGGCGGGCGGATGGGCAGTAAATGCGCATGCAGTTTACAACATTTCCGCAGGGCTGCCGGCGCCGGCGGGGGCCCCGGGGCGGGTAGCGGCGGGCAAATTGGCGGCCGCGTTTACCTTTAAGCCTCACCCGCTTCCGTCATGTTCCCGTCAACTTTTCGCCGCCGGCTCGCCGGGGCCGTGGCCGCCGCTGGCGCGCTGGCAGCCGCCGCGTTTCAGCTCCCCGCCGCCGACGCGTCGTTCCCGCACATCGTCAAAAGCCTGGCCGAGTTCTACGGCACGTCGCTGCCCGAAAAAGCTTACCTGCACCTCGACCGCCCGTTCTACGCCGCCGGCGAAACCGTGTGGTTCAAGGCCTACCTGGCCGAGGCCGATTCGCACCGCCCCGACACGCTCAGCAAGGTGCTGTACGTGGACCTGTTGTCGGCCCGGGGCGGCCTGGTGGCCAAGCGCACCCTGCGCCTGCGCGGCGGCCTGGCCCCCGGCGACCTCGCCCTACCCGACACGCTGCCCGCCGGCACCTACCAGCTGCGGGCCTACACCAGCTGGATGCGCAACGCCGGCGCGGCCTTTTTCTTCGCCCGCCCGCTGGTCGTGACCACCACCGCGGGGGCCCCAGCGGCCGACGCGGGGGCCCCGGGGCCCAAAATTGACGTGCAGTTTTTCCCCGAAGGCGGCAACCTGGTGGACGGGCTGGCGAGCGAGGTGGGCTTCCGGGCCGTGGACGGGCGCGGGCGCGGCGTGGCCGTGCAGGGCACCGTGCGCGACGGCCAGGGCCGGCCGGTGGCCAGCTTCGGCAGCCGGCACCTGGGCATGGGCGCTTTTCATTTCGCGCCCGCGCCGGGGCAGCGCTACCGGGCGGTGGTGGCGCTGCCGGGCGGCGGCCAAGCCGAGTACCCGCTGCCGGCCAGCCAGCCCACGGGCTACGCCATTGGGGTGAGCGAAACGGCCGACGATTTTGTGGTCGTCATCCGGCGGCGGCTGGCGGCCGGCGAGGACGCTGGGGGCCCCGCGCTGCTGCTGGCGCAGGTGCGCGGCCACGTGGCCTACGCCGCCCAGGCCCCGGTGGGCGGTGCGGCACCGGTGGTGGCCAAGCTGCCCAAGGCCAAATTTGCCCCCGGCCTGGCGCACATCACCTTGTTCGATGCGCAGGGCACGGCCCAGTGCGAGCGGCTGGTGCTGGTGCCCAACCCGCCCGGCGTGCGCCTGGTGCTCACGCCCGACCGGCCGGCCTACGCGCCGCGCACCGCCGTGCGCCTGCGCCTGGCCGCCACCGACGCCGCCGGCCAGCCCGTGGCGGGCGAGTTTTCGGTGGCCGTGGCGGCGGGCCCCGCCGGGCCGGAGGGCCCCAGCATCGTGTCGCACCTGCTATTAACGTCGGATCTGGCCGGCCCGGTGGAAGACCCGGGCTACTACTTCCGCGAGCCCCAAACGGCCGACACCCGCCAAGCGCTCAACAACTTGCTGCTGACGCAGGGCTGGCGGCGCTTCGTGTGGAAGGAGCTGCTGGCCGGGCAGCGGCCGGGCCGGGAATTTGCCCTGGAGCAGGGCCTGGGCGTGCGCGGCCAGCTGCTGGCGGCCACTGGCCAGCCGGCCGCCGCGCGCGCCGTGGACTACCTGCAAACCAACCCCACCCGCCAGGCCCAAACGCAAACCGATGCCAGCGGGCACTTCCAATTCCGGGGCCTCGGCGGGCTGGACACGGCGCACGTGCTGCTGCGGGCGCCGGTGGCCAAGGGCGAGCGGCCCTACACGCTGCGCCTGCTGGCCCCCCCGCCCGCCGGGGCCCCGCTGCCCACCGCGCCGCTGGCCGCCCAGCTGCCCCCGGGGGCCCTGGCCGACTATGCCCGCCGCGCCCAGCAGCAGCGCGCCCTGGCCCTGCGCGCGCCCATTGCCGCGGGCCAGCCGGTGGCGCTGGACGCCGTGCGCGTGCGCGGCCAGCGGGCCCCGGCCGACGGTGCCGCCCGCCCCTACTCCAACCGCAACGCCGTGGTGCTGCGCGTGGGCGACTTGGCTAGAAACGCCGAGAGCCGCACGCTGATTCAGTACCTGCAAGGGCGCGTGGCGGGCGTGGCCGTGTCGGGCCAAAGCATCAACATCCGCCAAAGCGCCACCTTGCAGGACCAGTCCACGGGCGGGTTTGGCCTGGTGCAGCCGCTGTTTTTGATTGACGGGGCCATTGTGCCGGCCGACTTTTTTGCGTCGTACCCGCTGCGCGACGTTGAAACCATCGACGTGCTGAACCAGAGCGCGGCGGCCATGTTCGGCAGCCAGGCCTACGGGGGCGTCATTGCCGCCTACACGCGCCAGGCCGCCCCGCCGCTCGACGCGGACCCGCAGGTGCAATTTGCCGCCGCCCGCGCCGGTGTGCTTTCGGCCCAAGTGCCGGGCTACTACCGCGCCCGCGAGTTCTACGCCCCGCGCTACGAGGCCCCCAGTGCGCAGCCCGACCCGCGCTACACCACCCTCTACTGGGCCCCCGCCGTGCGCACCGACGCCAGCGGCCAGGCCCAGCTCTCCTTCTTCACCGCCGACGCCAGCGGCCCGTTCCAAATAGTGGCCGAGGGGCTGAGTGCGCAGGGCACGCCGATGCGCGGCAGCGCGGTGCTGGTGGTGCAAGGGGCCCCCGGCAAGTAAGTGGCCGGGGCCCTACGATAGCAGCCGGGCCTGGTGGGCGGCGTTGAGGAGGGCGGGCGCATTTTTGAGGGTGGCCAGCGCCATTTCCTTGGCGGCCTGCTTTAGCTCGTCGGGGCTGATGTCGCGGGTTTCCTCGCGCACCAAGTAGGCCAGGGTTTGGAAGGCGTGGGCCAGGGCCCGGCGGCGCGGCCGCTCGGCCTGCAACTCCTTGCGCACCAAGGCCAGGTGCACCTGAATGCGCTTGCGCCGCACACGAAACACCGATTCCTGCGCCGCGGCGGGCTGCACGGCGTCGAGCAAAGCCACCAGCGGCAGCAGCTTGGTGGCCGTGGTGGCCGCTGCCCCGGCCAGGCGCTGGCGCCGGCCGGGGGCGGCCGCTGCGGCGGGCGCCAGGCCGATGAGGGCGGCGGCGGGGGCCCCATCCCCGGCGGGTTCGTGGTGGTCGTCTGGCGTGCTGGCCATAATGAAAAGTAGGGTGCGCCGGCCAAGGTAAGGGCGCAGCGCCGGGGCCCCTGGCTGCTCAGAAGCGGCGGGCCAGCGTGAGGGTTTCGGAAGGCACGTCGGTTACGCCGCCGCTGCCCTTTTGCTGGGCTACCCGCAGGCCCACCAGCCAGCGCTGCTGGGGCCCCAGGGCCACGTCCAGGTTCAGCGAGGCCAAGTAGCCGCCGTAGACCTTTTGTTCCGAGAGCAGCTGGTACGCCACCACGTTGCCGTCCAGCAAGCTTGCCGAATTGAAACCGTTGAGTTTGTAGTAGCCCGCGAAGCCGCCGGCTCCCACCGCAAAGCGCACCCGCTTGGCGTTGCCAAAGGGGTAGAACAACGCTTCAACTTCCGCGTGGCCGGATTTGTAGTTCTGGTTCGGCAGTTGGTAGATCCAGGGCCCGTAGGGGCCCGAGTCCGAAGGCGTGCCGACCACGCCCACCAAGCGCCCGGCCAGGCCTATTTTGCGCGTCAGCATCGGGGCGTACTCCAGCGCGATGCGGGTGCAGCGGTAGTGCTTATACGAATCGAACGTCGTGCCGACGCCGAGGCGCAGGTAGGCCACCTGGAAGGGCCGCGCCGAAGCGGGCGCGGCGGACGCGGCCGGGGCGGCTTCCAGCGGCGTGGCGCGTTCGGTTTGGGCCAGGGCCCCGGGGGCATGGGCCAGCGCCAATAGCACAACGGGGAGGGCAGCGTAAAGGTGGGTTTTCATAGAGCAGTGGAAAGGGAGGTTATAGCACAAGAGCCGGGGGTGACCGGCCGGGTTGCAAACCTACCGTAAAGGATTGGCCTTTACCTCCGTCCCGGCCTGACAACCGACAACGAACAACTGACAACCAGCCGCTACAGCCGGTGGCGCTCGTTGCGCACGGCGTTGTGCAGGTCCCACACCACTTCGTGCTCGAAGGGGTGCACACGCACCGGGCAGTCGGGCATGCAGCAGAGCGAGCAGGCGGCAAACGTGCACGGGTCGGCATGCACGAACATCTCCACTTCCACCGCAAACTTCTCGCGGATCAGCTCCTCGATGTCGTGCAGCTCGGTGTGCACGTGCTCCAGGCTGAAGTAGTAGGGCATCTGCATGTGGCAGTCGATGTGCAGGTTGGCGCCGTAGCGCTGCACGCGCAGGTTGTGCACGTCGATCCAGGGGGCCCGGCGGTGGGCCTGCAGCTCGGCGATAACCTCCGTGACGACGGCCGTGTCGGTTTCGTCCATCAGGCCCGCCACCGAGCGGCCCACCATGCGCCCGCCGTTCACCAGAATGAAGCCGCCCAGCAGCAGCGCCGCCCCGCCGTCGATGCGCTCGATGCCGGTGGCCGCCACCAGCAGCAGGGCCCCCGACGACACGATGGACGTGAGGGCATCAATGTACAGGTGCTGGCCGTCGCCCACCAGGGCCACCGAATTCAGGGCCTTTCCCTGGCGCACCAGGTACAGGCCCAGGCCCAGGTTGGCCACCGCCGTAATGGCCAGCAGCCCCACGCCCCAGCTGGGCCGGGCCACCGCGTGCGGGTGCAGCAGGCTTCCCGTGGCCGAGTACAGGATGTAGGCCCCGGCAATGAAAATCAGGGCCCCCTCGAAGCCCACCGACAGGTGCTCGATTTTGCCGTGGCCGTAGGGGTGGTTCTCGTCTTTGGGCAGGCCGGCCAGGTACAGGCTGTACAGGGCAAAGCCGCTGGTGAAGATGTTGATGATGCTCTCCAGGGCATCCGTCAGCACCACTTGCGAGCGGGTGAGGTGGTAGGCGTAGAATTTGATGGCCACCAGGGCCACGCTCACCACGAGGGAAAGCAGGCCGAGGCGGGTTTTGGTTTGGGCCAGCGCAGTCATATTGAAAAGCAAAACGGGCCGACAAAGGTCGGGCCCCCGGGGCCCCCGGCCGCTGGTGGGCCCGCAACTTTTCCCTGGATTTCGCGTATTTTAGGGCGTTTAAAATTAATTTTTAGACTAGTCTAAATTTTTACTCTACCTTTGTAGTGTACTATGACTGAGTTTACTCCCGCCACTGCTGTGCCTACTGAATCCCCCACCGTCGCCAATCCGGCCGAGGCCGGCTGGCGCCACGCCCGCCGCGCCAACTCGCTGAGCGAGGTGCACGGCAGCATTGCCGTGCCCGGCGCGGGGGCCTCGTTTTGGCGGAAGCTGCGGGCCTACTGGGGCCCCGGCCTGCTGGTGGCCGTGGGCTACATGGACCCCGGCAACTGGGCCACCGACCTGGCCGGCGGCGCCCGCTACGGCTACACGCTGCTGAGCGTGGTGTTGGTTTCCAGCCTGTTTGCCATGTTTTTGCAGCACCTGGCCGCCAAGCTGGGCATCGTGACGGGCCGCGACCTGGCCCAGGCCTGCCGCGACCACTACTCGCGCCCGGTGAGCCTGGCGCTGTGGGCGATGTGCGAAGTTGCCATCGCCGCCTGCGACCTGGCCGAGGTCATCGGCTCGGCCATTGCGCTCAACCTGCTCTTTGGGCTGCCGCTGGCCTGGGGCGTCGTCCTCACCACGCTCGACGTGCTGGTGGTGCTGTTTTTCCAGCACAAGGGGTTTCGGCTCATCGAAAGCCTGGTTGGGGGCCTTATTCTCCTGATTTTTTTCTGCTTCCTCTACGAAATCGTGGCCTCGCAGCCCGACTGGCGGGCCCTGGCCGGCGGCCTGCTGCCCCGCCCCGAGGTGGTGATGAACCCCGGCATGCTCTACGTGGCCATCGGCATCCTGGGGGCCACCGTGATGCCCCACAACCTGTACCTGCACTCCAGCATCGTGCAAACCCGGGCCTTCGGGCAGGACGAGACGGCCAAGCGCTCGGCCATTAAGTTCTCCACCATCGACTCGACGGTGGCGCTGTTCCTGGCCTTTTTCGTGAACGCGGCCATCCTCGTCACGGCCGCCGCCGCTTTCCACGGCAAGGGCCACGACAGCGTGGCCGACATTGCCGATGCGCACAAGCTGCTCACGCCGGTGCTGGGCGCGGGCGCGGCCTCGGCCCTGTTTGCCGTGGCGCTGCTGGCCTCGGGCCAGAACTCGACGCTGACCGGCACGCTGGCCGGCCAGATTGTGATGGAAGGCTTCCTGGATTTGAAGCTCAAGCCCTGGGTGCGGCGGCTGATTACGCGGCTCATTGCGGTGGTGCCGGCCTTGGTGGTCACCATCTTGTACGGCGAGCGGGGCACCGGGCAGCTGCTGGTGCTCAGCCAGGTTATCCTGTCGCTGCAGCTCAGCTTCGCGGTGGTGCCGCTGGTGCTTTTCACCGGCGACAAGCTGAAAATGGGCGTGTTTGCCAACCGCCCCGGCGTGCAAGTGGCCGCCTGGGCCGTATCGGCCATCATCATCGTGCTGAACGTGTACCTGCTCTGGCAAACCGTGGTGGGCTAGGGCCCTAGGGCGGCTGACTTGCCATCGGCCGCCCGCTAGTTTTTGCGCCGCTGCATCGTTTCCAAAAACCCCGGGGGCCCCACGGTTGCCCGGTAACTGGTAAAAAAGCTGGCTGCCCCGGGGCCCTAATTGCTCCGCGGCGGCCATCCACTCTCCTACCGAAACCTTCCCCTGCCCCGCGGCGGGCCGGCTTCGTCGTGCCTTTTAATATCCAAGAAGATATTTATGAAGATACTTATTCTCGCCCTGCTTTTCATTTCTCAAATGGCTTTTGCCCAGAGTATTGAGCTAAACGGCACGGTGCGCGACGGCAGCCACCAGCCAGTGCCGTTTGCCGGGGTGGGCGTGGTGGGCACGGCCCTGGGGGCCACCGCCGACGCGGCCGGCCGCTACCAGCTGCGCGGGGTGCCGCCGGGGCCCCAGCGGCTGCGGGCCAGCGCCGTGGGCTTCGCACCCGCCGAGCGGGCGGTGGCCGGGGCCCCGGCGCAGGCCCTCGATTTCGTGCTGGTGGCCGCGCCCGCGGGCCTGGCCGAAGTGGTGGTGACGGGCGTGGGCCGGGCCACCGAAATCCGGCGCTCGCCGGTGCCCATCGCGGCCCTGTCGGGCCGGGAAATTCGCCTCAATGCCAACGCCAATGCCATTGATGCGGCGGTGCGCGGCATTCCGGGCCTGAGCGCCGTGACGACGGGCCCCAACATCAGCAAACCTTTTATCCGGGGGCTGGGCTACAACCGGGTACTCACCCTGTTCAACGGCCTGCGCCAGGAAGGGCAGCAGTGGGGCGACGAGCACGGCATTGAGGTGGACGGCTACGGCGTGGACCGCGTGGAGGTGGTGAAGGGCCCGGCCAGCCTGCTCTACGGCTCCGATGCCGTGGCCGGCGTGGTCAACCTCATCCCGGCCCTGCCCCGGGGCCCCGATGGCGAGCTGCACGGCGAGGCCCTGGCCGAGTACCAGGGCGTGAACGGCCTCGTCGGCAACTCGCTGGCTTTCAACTACCAAAAGCACGACTTGCAGGCCAGCCTGCGCGGCAGCCGCCGCCAGGCCCACGACTACCGCAACCCCGTGGATGGCCTGGTGTACAACACCGGCTTCCGGGAGGTGCAGCTGACCGGCATGGTGGGCGTGCAGAAGCAGCGGGGCGGCGCGCACCTCTGGCTCACGGCCTACGACGACCGCCAGGAAATCCCCGACGGCAGCCGCGACTCGCTGAGCCGGCGCTTCACCCGCCAAGTATTCGAGGCCGACCGGGACGACATCAAGGACCGGCCGGTGGTGAGCGCCCACGACCTCAACAGCTACGGCATCAGCAGCTTGCGCCAGCGCATCCAGCACTACCGGGCCTTTGGCACCACCGAGGTGCGCCTGGGGCCCGGCGAGCTGCGCCTGCTGCTGGGCGTGCAGCAAAACCACCGCCAGGAGTTCAACCACCCCACCGCCGCTGCCCAGCCGGGCCTCGACCTGCGCCTGACCACCCTGAACTACCAGGCCCGCTACCTTTTCGATGCCTGGCGCGGCTACGAGTTCACGGCGGGGGCCAACGGCATGAGCCAGGACAACCAGCACCTCAACGCCACCGACTTTCCTATTCCGCCTTTCCGGCTCTTCGATTTGGGTGGCTTCGGGCTGGTGAAAAAGGCGTTTGGGGCCCTGGAGCTGACCGCCGGCCTGCGCTACGACACCCGCCGCGTGCACTGGGATGATTTTTACGTGGGCCCCAACCCGGCCAACGGCTTCGAGCAGGCCGTGGGGGCGGGCGCGCCGGGGGCCACCTTGCAGTTTGCCAGCTTCGGGCGCACCTACACCGGCGCGTCGGCCAGCCTGGGCGGCAGCTACGCCGTGGGCGCGCACCTGGTGCTGCGGGCCAACGTGGCACGCGGCTACCGGGCCCCTAATATTCCCGAAATCGGCTCGAACGGCCTCGACCCCGGCGCGCACATCATCTACCTGGGCAACCGCGATTTCGTGCCCGAGTTCAACGTGCAGGAAGACTTGGGCGTGCTCTGGAAATCGGCCGACTTCGAGGGCAGCGCGGAGGTGTTCTACAACCACGTCAACAACTTCATTTACCAGGCCCGGCAGTACGATGCCCAGGGCCAGCCGCTGCGCGACCCGGTGGGCAACTCTACCTACCAGTTTCAGCAAGCGGCGGCCGACCTCTACGGCGGCGAAGTGGCCTTTAATATTCATCCCCGCGCCCTGCCCTGGGCCAGCCTGCGCACCGGCGCGGCCCTGGTCATCGGCCTCAACCAAAACCCCGAGCTGCGCGCCCGCGTGGGCACGGCCGGCCACTACCTGCCCCTGATACCGGCCCCGTCGGCCCGCACCGAGCTGCGCCTCACCGCCCCCGAGCGGGCCGGTAGCCGCCTCACGGCCAGCTACCTGCGCGTTACGCTGGACGCCACGGGCCCCCAAAACCGCTTCTACGCCGTGGACGGGGCCGAAACCCGCACCCCTGGCTACGTGCTCACGGGCCTGGGCCTGGGCACCAGCCTGCGCACCCGCGGCGGCCGCGAAGCCGTGCAGCTGGTGCTGCAAGCCGACAACCTCTTTGACGTGGCCTACCAGGCCCACCTCAACCGCCTCAAGTACTTCGAGTACTACGCGGCTGCGCCCGGCGGCCGGGCGGGCATTTTCAGCCCCGGCCGCAACCTGAGCGCGAAGGTGGTGGTGCCGTTTTGATTGGGCTGCTGGCGCTTGGCCGTTAGTTGATGGCCTTCCGTTTGGGAAATGCCAGGGGCCCCGGAAGGCACCAAGGGCAACATTTAACCGGGCGCCAGGGCCCGCCCAGGGGCCCTAATCCGGCCGCGGGGGCGGGGGTTGCGTATGCGGGGCACCTTTTAATACCGTTTTAATCTACCCGATGAAACTACGCTACTTAGCCCTGGGCCTGGCGCTGGTGGGGGCCCGCCCGGCGGCCGCCCAAAAACAGGACGTGACCCACAAGACGAGCGGGGCCGAGAAGACGCTGATGAACGACACCATCGACGTGGACAAGAGCCGTTACACGCTCTTTAGGCCCACGCCGCGCAAATACATGCGCCCGATGGTGCCCGACCGCCCCGGCATCACCGAAAGCCCATACTCGGTGGATGCGGGCCATTTCCAGTACGAAACCGACGCCCTGCGCCTGCTCACGCGGCGCGAGGGCAGCGCCTACGGCCACGACTGGTACGTGAACCACGCGCTGGCCAAAATCGGCCTCACCAACCGCACCGATTTGCAGGTCGGCATCGATTCGTACACCGACACCCGCAACTACGACGACGCCGACCCCGGCCCGGGGCAGCTCTACCGCGGCTTCGGCGACGTGACGCTGCGCCTCAAGCACACCATTGCCGGCGACGACGACAGCCGTTGGGCCCTGGGCCTGATTGGCTACGTGACGCTGCCCACCGGGGGCCCCCGCGGCGACGGCGCCGTGGAGTACGGGGCGGTGCTGCCCGTGGTGTTTCAAATTACCAAGCCCTGGAGCATCGGCGGGCAGGTGGCCGCGCAGGTGTACTGGGACCGCGACGCGCAGGGCCGCTACCTCCAGCTCACGCCCACATTTACCACTGATTACCAGTTTAATAAGGTGATTCAGGCCTTCGTGGAGCTGGTGGGCTACTGGGACGTGCGCCAAGCGGCGTGGCGCAGCTCCATCAACGTGGGGCCCCAGCTCGACCTCAGCGACAGCGTGCAGCTGGACTTTGGCACCCACCTGCCCGTCACCCACGGCGTGGACCGCGAATACTTCCTGGGCCTGAGCTTCCGGCGCTGATGCAGTTTTGGTGGTTGGTTATGCAGCGTAATTCCGGCGTTAGCGTACGGTAGGGGCGGGGCTTGCCCCCGCCCGCCGGTTGCGCCACTCCAGCGGTTTCGTTCTACCACGGGCGGGGGCAAGCCCCGCCCCTACCGTACACCAGCCCCGCAGCTGCTGTAGGCAGGACTTGCGTGCGCGGAGCCCCGGCGGGGCGGCCCACCGGTAGTACGCCAGTGCCCCTGCGTGCTAAAGCCCCAGCGGGGCGACCCATCGCCTTGCTGGCCGTGTGGGTCGCCCCGCTGGGGCTTTAGTGCTATTGATCAAAAAATTACTACCGACGGATTGCCCCGCTGGGGCCCTGCGTGCGTGAGCTATTTTACTGAAAGACAGGGGCCCGGGTATTAATCAGCGTGGCCCGACGACTGAAAAGCCACCGGACCGCTTCGTTTTAGACCATCGCCCTGTTTTAGTCCCTCAGGGCTATTTGTCGGCTTTGCCGTCGTGGTTGCTGTCGGTGCGGGTGTCGGCGGCTTCGTAGCCTTGCTCCTGGGTGCCGGTTTTGGCGGGGCGGCGCAGGCCGGCCACGATGGAGTCGCCGCTGGGGTTGGCCTGGATGATTTCGCCGTGCTTGGGGCCGCTCTCCTCCACGTTGGTGGCACCATATTTTTTTTCGCCGCACGAGCTGACGCTAAGGCCGGTGGCCACGGCGGCAACCAGGAGGAGGGGACGGAAGAGGGTTTTCATACGGGTATTAAAAAACAAAAAAAGCCGGGGGTCCGGCGTGAAGAAGCAGCGCGGGGCTAGTGGTCGGCCTTGCCGTCGTGGTTGTGGTCGACGCGATTGTCGGCGTTTTCGTAGAGCTGCTCGCCGGTGGGCGGGGCGGAGGTATTGCGGTGCAGGCCGGCCACGGCCGAATCTTCGCCCATCCCAGCGGGGGGGGTGCCTTCGACGGGCATAAGGGGCTTGGCCGCGCCGTTCTCGACGTTGACGGCGCCGGGGGTGTCGGCGTTGCTGCTGCAGCTAGCCAGGGCCCCAGCGAAGGCTACGGCCAGCAGGACGGGGAGGGAACGCAGGCGATTTTTCATGGCAACGAAGGGCGTAGGGGATGGAAACGAACCGGCGACAACCTTCCGGCGCAAAGATAAACGCAACCTCCGGCCCCGGGTTTAGTTAACACCCCGGCCGCCGGTTATTTTGCCCGGCCGTTTCGCCCTTCTCTCCCGCTTATGTCCGCTTCTGCTGCTGCCGCCCTGCCGGCCCCCGCTTACACTTACGCCGAGTTCCGGGCCCTGGTGGGCACGCTGGCCGCCGAGCACCGCACCACCGGCCCCGACCAGGGCCCCGCCCTGGTGCGCTTCACCGAGCAAAACCAGCAGCACCTCGACCGGGCCTACGCCCTGCCCCTGCTGCCCGCGCTGGTGGACCGCCTGCGCCACCTCGACGCCCCCCAGCGCTGGCTGGTGCTGGCCGAGGCCTGGTGCGGCGACACCGCCCACGAGCTGCCCCTGCTGGCCCACCTGGCCGAGGGCAGCGGCGGCCGCGTGGCCCTGCACGTGATGCTGCGCTCCGAGCACCCCGGCTTTATGGCCGCCCACCAAACCAACGGCAAAAACAGCATCCCCAAGCTGGTGATGCAGGACGCGGCCACCGGCGCCACCGTGGCCGAGTGGGGCCCCCGCCCCGCCGAAGCCCAGGAGCTGGCCCACCGCCTGCACACCGACCCCGAGCAGCACACCGCCGCCATCGTGCGCCAGATGAACGAGTGGTACACCAACGACCAGGGCCAATCGTTGCAGCGCGAGCTGCTGGCGGTGCTGGCGTAGCGGTGGGCACTATTCCGGGGCCCGGGCGCGTTGTAGCGGCCCGGCCCGCGGGGCGCTTATAAATTTCCGTGTAATTTCACCTGTCCAATCCGCCCCTAATGCCCCAGCTCCCGCGCCTGCGCTTTGCCCGTTTCCTGGCCCCCGGGCCGTGGCGGCGGGTGGGTGCGCTGGCCGCCGCCAGCCTCGTGCTGGCCCTGGCGCTGATAGGCTACGTGTTCGGGGCCGATGGGCATTTTTTTGGGCGGCTGGCTCCGGCATTCTTCATCTTTTTCTGGCTCCTGGCGGTTACCTTTCTGGCCGTGGTACCGTTTGTAGGCTGGGCCACCGAGCATTGGTTTGGCCGGGGCTGGGCGGCGGCTTCGCCTGCCCCAGCGGCCCGGCGGCCCCGCCCAGCCCCGGCCCGGGGCCCTGTTCGTTCTGCATCTTCAACCGCCGCCGCAGGGCGGTCTTCAACTCGCTAGTTATATGTCCACGAACCTGCTATACATCAAAAACATGGTGTGCCCGCGTTGCGTTGAAGCTGTGCACACCCTGCTGGAGCGTGCCGGTTACAAGACCAAGGCCGTAACGCTGGGCACCGCCGAGCTCGACGCCACCACCCCCGTGGACCCCGAAACCGTGGCCCCGCTGCTCGAAGCCGCCGGCTTTGAGCTGCTGCGCGGCCGCGCCGAGCAGCTCACCGAGCAAATCAAGACCCTGCTCGCCGACTACCTCGACCACCTGCGCACGGCCCGCTCGCCGCTCACCACCTCGGCCTTCCTCACCGAGCGCCTGGCCGCCACCTACTCGCACCTGAGCAAGGTGTTTTCGCGCACCGCCCACCTCACCATCGAGAAGTACCTCATCCGCCTCAAAATTGAGCACGTGAAGGAGCTGCTCAGCTACGGCGAACTGACCCTGAACCAGATTGCCGACCAGATGCGCTACAGCTCGGGCCAGCACCTGAGCAACCAGTTCCGCCAAGTAACGGGCCACTCGGTGAGCGAATTCCGCCGCCAGTCGCTGCCCGCCCGCCTCTCGCTCGACTCGCTGTAAGGCGTCAGTGCTATACTTATAAAAAGGGGCCCCTACCGATTGGTAAGGGCCCCTTTTTTGCTTGAAATCGGTAGCGCGACCGACGAAGCCCGGCGGGCTAGCTATACGATTTGCAGGCTTCCAGGCAGGCTTTGCAGGCGGCGGCGCATTCCTGGCAGTGCTGGTGCTCGTGCTGGGCGCACTCATCGTGGCACTTCTGGCAAATTTCGATGCACTCCTTAAGCACGTGCTTGGCGTGGTCGGAGCCGCGGGCGATGAAGGCGGCGGTGAGGCGGCAGATGTCGGCGCAGTCGCGGTCGAGGCGGATGCAGGGCACCATCATCTGGATGTTGTCCTCGCCGAGGCAGGCGGTGGCGCAGTGCTCACAGGCCGCTACGCAGCGGGCGAGGGCATCGAGCACATCTTGGTGGGCGGGGCGGGGGGCAGTGGAAATAGCCATGGGCGGGGGATGAGAAAGGATTGAACAAAAAGCGGAGGGGTACCACCTAGGCTGGTTTACGGGGCCGCGGCCGCCGCGGCCGTGCAGCATTTGGCCCAAACCCAACACCATTCGGGCGGGCCCCAAAATCGTGGAGGGCCCCAAGCCGAATTGTGTTGGCCCGCGTGAAAACCGGGTGAGGAGAACGGGCGTTCTACTGCCATGAATACTTCGACGCTTTTCGCTGCTGCTCCCGTCCGCGCCGCGGCCCTGTTGCTGCTCGCCACCGGCCTGCTGGGGACCCCCGCCCGCGCCCAAACCACCATGCCGGGCATGAACATGCCCGCGCCCGCCGACACCACCCGCCCCAAAAAACCGACGGAACCCATGAGCGGCATGGACCACGCGGGCATGAACCACATGGGCATGGGCGGCACCGACGGCGGCCACACCATGTCGGCCGCTACCTCGCGCAACCTGCCCATGAGCCGCAACGGCTCGGCCACCAGCTGGCAGCCCGACGCCACGCCCATGTACATGTGGATGACGCACAAGGGCCCCTGGATGGTGATGGCCCACGGCCAGGCCTACGGCCGCTACACCAGCCAAAACTTCAACCACCGCGGCGGGGGCATAAACCCCGCCACCGGCCGCGGCCACGCCAACGCCGTGGACGGCCCCAACTGGGGCATGGCCATGGCCCAGCGCAACGTGGGGGCCCACGGCCTGCTCAACCTCACGCTGATGATGTCGCTGGATGCGCTGACGGAAACCCGCGGCGGCTACCCGCTGCTGTTCCAAACCGGCGAGAGCTACAAGGGCCAGCCGCTCATCGACAAGCAGCACCCGCACGACCTGTTTTCGGGCCTGAGCGTGGGCTACGTGCACGCTGTTAATCAAGATGTTGATGTGAGCCTGTACCTGGGCTACCCCGGCGAGCCGGCCATCGGGCCGGTGGCGTTCATGCACCGCATTTCGGCCATGCCCAACCCCGACGCGCCCCTCTCCCACCACTGGACCGACGCCACGCACATCACCTTCGGGGTGGCCACGCTGGGCGTGCGCTACAAGCAGTTCAAGCTGGAAGGCAGCAACTTCACCGGCCGCGAGCCCGACCAATACCGCTTCGATTTCGACAAGCCCCGCGCCGACTCCTGGGCCGCGCGCCTGAACTGGAACCCCAGCCGCGAATTCGCTCTGCAAGTGAGCCGCGCCTTCATCAAAAGCCCCGAAGACCTGCACCCCGACGAAAACGTGACCCGCACCACGGCCAGCATTTTGCACAGCCACAGCCTGGGCGCCGACCGCCACTACATCACCTCGGCCCTGGTCTGGGGCATGAACGAGGGCCACGGCCCGCACCCCGAACACGCCGTGCTGGCCGAAACCAACCTCACCCTGGGCCGCCCCACGTTCTACGGCCGCTACGAGTTCGTGCAGAAAGACAGCGAGGAGCTGGACTTCTACGCCTCGGGGCCCAACGACCAGCTGGTGGCCAAGGTCTTCAACGTGCACGCCCTCACGCTGGGCGCCAGCTACCGCCTCGCCAGCCTGGGTGGCCCCCGGGGCCCCGAGGTGCACGTGGGCGGCCAGCTCACGGGCTACTTCATCCCCACCGATTTGCAGGGCCCCCAGTACGGCTTGGCCTACCGGGGCCCCGGCTACGGCCAGCTACCCCTCTCGGCCTCGGTGTACGTGCGCCTGAACGCGCCCTGGATGAGCATGGCCAGCATGATGGGCGGCAGCAAAAGGGGCGGCATGAAGATGTAGGGCCACCGCCCGCCCGCGCCCGCAAATCCCGCCCGACCTTTGCGGCCACTGAACCCGGGGCCCCTTGGCCGGGTTGAAGGCTACCGTGTCGCTCGCTGCTCCCAAAATCCTGCTCATCACCCCGCCGCTCACGCAGCTCAATACGCCGTACCCGGCCACGGCTTACATCAAGGGGTTTTTGAAGGGCCGCGGCTACGACGTGGCGCAGGCTGACCTGGGCTTGCAGCTCGTGCTGCGCCTGTTTTCGGTGGACGGCCTCAAGCGCGTGTTTGCCGAAATTGAGGCCGGCGATTTTGACCTCAGCGACAACGCCAAGCGCATGCTGCGGCTCCAAAACCGCTACCTGGCCACCATCGCGCCGGTCGTGCGCTTCTTGCAGAACAAGGACCTGACCCTGGCCCCGCGCATCTGCCACGGCCGCTTCCTGCCCGAAGCCAGCCGCTTCGACAACGTGGCCGACCTCGAAACCGCCTTCGGCACCATGGGCCTCACCGACCAGGCCCGCCACCTGGCCACGCTGTACTTGGAGGACTTGGCTGACCTCATCAAGGAAACCGTGGGGCCCCACTTCGGCTTCTCGCGCTACGCCGAAAAGCTGGCCCTCTCCGCCACCAGCTTCGAGCCGCTGCACCAAGCCCTGCAAGCGTCCGCCAACCTGCTGGATACCTTGCTGTTGGAAGAACTGGATGCGCTGCTGGCCCGCACGCAGCCCGACGTGGTGGGCTTCACCGTGCCCTTCCCCGGCAACCTCTACGGGGCCCTGCGCCTGGCGCGCCGCATCAAGGAAGTCAGCCCGCACACGAAAACCATCATGGGCGGCGGCTACCCCAACACCGAGCTGCGCACCATCAAGGAGCCGCGCTTTTTCGACTACATCGACCACCTCACCCTCGACGACGGCGAGGGGCCCTGGCTGCGCTTGTTCGATTATTGGGCCGGCAAAATTCCGCAAACCGAGCTGCAACGCACGTTTCTGCGCGACGAAGCCGGGCAGATTCAGTACGTCAACCACCCGCACCCCGACGTGCCGCACCCCGAAGTGGGCACGCCCGACTACTCCGATTTGCCGCTGCGCGACTACCTCTCGGTGCTCGAAGTGCTCAACCCCATGCACCGCCTCTGGAGCGACGGCCGCTGGAACAAGCTCACCGTGGCCCACGGCTGCTATTGGAAGCGCTGCTCGTTTTGCGACGTCACGCTCGACTACATCAGCCGCTACGAAACCGCGCCGGCCACCTTGCTCGTGGACCGCATCGAACAAATCATTGCCCAAACCGGCCAAACCGGCTTCCACTTCGTGGACGAGGCCGCCCCGCCCCTGGCCCTGCGCGACTTGGCCGTGGAGCTGCTCCGGCGCCGCGTGGCCATCACGTGGTGGGGAAACATCCGGTTCGAAAAAACCTTCTCGCCCGACCTCTGCCGGCTGCTGGCCGCCTCGGGCTGCATTGCCATCAGTGGGGGCCTGGAGGTGGCCTCCGACCGCCTGCTGGCGCTGATGGAGAAGGGCGTTACCCTCGCCCAGGTGGCGCGCGTCACCGACGGTTTCACCCAGGCCGGCATCATGGTGCACGCCTACCTCATGTACGGCTTCCCCACCCAAACCGCTCAAGAAACCATTGATTCTTTGGAAGTTGTGCGGCAGCTTTTCGCGGCCGGCGTGGTGCAGAGCGGCTACTGGCACCGCTTCTCGATGACGGCCCACTCGCCGGTGGGGAAGAACCCGGCCAAGTACCAAGTAGCCGCCGTGGGCCCCGAGCCCGCCGGCTTCGCCTGGAACGACCTCTGGCACGACGACCCGCTGGGCACCGACCACGAAGCCTTCGGCCCCGGCCTGGCCAAAAGCCTCTACAACTACCTCCACGGCGTGGCCCTCGACGAGCCGCTGGGCTTCTGGTTCGACTTCAAAACGCCCAAAACCACCACCCCGCGCCAACTGGTAGCCCAGGCCCTGCAAGCCCCCGAAAAGCCCGACTTCGCCAAGCAAAACCAGCGCCTGTTCTGGCTCGGCAACGCCCCCGAGCTGCGCGTGGAAGCCGGCAAAAAAGGCGCCCGCGCCGTGCTCACCTGCTACGAGCAAGCTGAGGATTTTGAGGTGAAAGCGCCCGAGGCGGCCGGCCGCTGGCTCCACGACTTGCTCGTGCGCCTAACCCACGACTACGACACCAAGCTGCTGCTCAAAGAAGCCGCCGCCACTTTCCCCGCCACCGCCGGCTCCTTCGAGGCCTTCCTCATCAGCCCCGCCTGGCAACTGCTGCGCGAAAAAGGCCTGCTGCTGCTGTAGCGCAGCNGCGCCTGTTCTGGCTCGGCAACGCCCCCGAGCTGCGCGTGGAAGCCGGCAAAAAAGGCGCCCGCGCCGTGCTCACCTGCTACGAGCAAGCTGAGGATTTTGAGGTGAAAGCGCCCGAGGCGGCCGGCCGCTGGCTCCACGACTTGCTCGTGCGCCTAACCCACGACTACGACACCAAGCTGCTGCTCAAAGAAGCCGCCGCCACTTTCCCCGCCACCGCCGGCTCCTTCGAGGCCTTCCTCATCAGCCCCGCCTGGCAACTGCTGCGCGAAAAAGGCCTGCTGCTGCTGTAGCGCAGCGTAGTGCGGACTTTAGCTGCGCTGACCTTCGGTTGCAGTCCGCGGCGTTCGCTTCGTCTTGCCAATTACTGGGCAGCGAATGTTCGCGGCGCTTGCTTCGCCCTGCCGATAACTGGGTAGCAACCGTTCAGAACTGCGGACTGCAACCGAAGGTCAGCGCAGCTAAAGTCCACACTACATCGTGCTACGGGCGCCGGGCCTAGCTTCGCACCCGTGTCGCGCCTCTCCAAAACCTTATCCGCCCTCGCCCGCCTGGCCCGCAACCCGTGGCTGCTAAACAGCGTGCTGGCCGCCGACACCGCCGCGTGGCAGCGGCAAGCCCTGGCGCACGCCACCCGCTGGAGCGTGGGGCCCCAGGGCCTGCCAGTAGTGCCGCTCCGCCACTTCCTCCCCCCCGGCGGCACCGATACCGCAGCTCCCTTTGCCTTCGAGGAGGGCGGCTCGCTGCCCACC
>NZ_RCYZ01000019.1 GCF_006439025.1 Hymenobacter nivis | reverse complement strand
CTTCGCCCCGCAGTCGCTGGCCTTCGGCGGGGCCCTGGCCGCCTCGGCCCAGGCCTACCCCAACCCCTTCGCCGCCGACGTCACCCTGGCCCTGCAGACCCTGGCCGCCGGCCCGGCCACCGTGCGCGTGCTCGACGGCGTGGGCCGCCAGGTGCGCCAGTGGCAGCCCACGCTGGCCGCCGGCGCCTCCACCCTGCCCCTGGCCGACATGGCCAGCCTGCCCCGCGGCCTCTACGTGGTGCAGGTGCGCTACGCCGACGGCCAGACCCAGCGCCTCAAGCTCGTCAAACAATAGGCTTTAGAATAGGCTTTCGAATAGGCTTTTGCCAAGACGCCCAAAAGCCCTGCGCCCCGCGCAGGGCTTTTTTTGTGCCCCACCAACCCCTTTGGGGGCCTTTTGGTGGCTGGCCATCTGGAGGAAAGCAGGCTAGCGGATGCCGTATGATATTTTCAATAGCAAACCGCGCCCAATAGCGTGTTACTCGACCTGATTTGCATAAAATGAATATAAGCTGTATTTTTTTGCATTAAAATCATTCGACGCAACAGTTTTTGTATATTTGATATCCATTTTCCCACCTACTCAGATACCCTAATGAAGCAATTATTACTTAAGTACCGGCCGGTATTGCGGCAAACATTTATTAACAGCAAATTCAGCTTATTAACTAGCGTATTCTTGCTTGTTATTGGCCTGAATGCATCGGTTGCGGCGGCTGATTTTTATCAAAACATTGTCACGCTTACGAGCTATGGCAACGTTGCCAAATACTACGCAAAGAATGACGGCAGCACGAGTCTTCAGTTATTTCAGGGACATGATTTTGGGTCTTTTGACCGGGGCGGTAGCTTTCAAATTGGTGGGGAGGCCAACGTAGTCGACGCCGACGGCATTACCATCCAGCCCCCGCAGCTGCTGTACCGGGTTTACCGCAAGAATTCTACCCCGGGTGTTTTTGTGCCCCTCCGGTTGAATTATATTGGTAATAATACCGATAAGGCCAATGGCAAAAAATGGAGCAGTCCTTCGGCCAATATTAATTTATTAAATGCGGTTAATTCCGGAAATGGCCCCTATATTTTAGAAGTTTACTTTACTTTTAATGTTATTAGCAATCCGGGCGGTGGCAGCGCGCCCGACGGATTTGACGGTAGCGCGTCGGCCCCCTACACCGCTTCTTTTAACGTAACTGGCACGTCGCCTACCCGGTGGACGGGAAAAAAAAGCTCGACTTGGTCGGACGCTGAGAACTGGATGCCCACTACGGTACCCACGCTTGACACGGATGTTGTGCTCCCATACAGCTCCGATGGTAACCGGCCCGTTATTGCCACTGGCAGCACCGGCAGGGCCCGTACCTTGCTCATTGCCAGCAGCCCGGGGGCCCCGGCAGCCTACCACGGCCTGAGCCTGACGGGGGGTGAGCTACAGCTGTCCGGCAATTTCCAGGACCCCGGCAGCAGCTTCGACCAATCGGGCGGCGTGGTGGCGCTAACCGGCAATTCGGCCCAGACTTTTGACGGTGGGACATTCTTTGACCTGCGCATCGACGGCGGCAGCACGAAAACACTTACCGGTCGCGCAAGCATCCTAAACAGTTTAATATTTACCCGGAGTGGCGGCATTATTCAAACGCGTACCGACGATGTCCAGAAGTACAATATCGACCTCGGCACCAAAGCGCAAATAATTAATGAATCGGAGCTTGGCTACGTGCTGGGCATCGTGCGCAGTACCGACCGAGTGGTTGACCAAAGTCCAAATACGTTTGGAAACATTGGGCTTGAGTTGACAGTAAATAATGCGGCAGCTCTCAAGATTTCGGTGCTGCGCAATACCAGTTTTGCCTACAATGGCGCTGGTACGAGCACAAATATTCGCCGCAGCTTTTCGCTCCAGCCCGACAACCCGGACAAACTCACTTTTGACCTTACTCTGCACTACCTAAATGCAGAGCTAAACGGCGCCAAGGAAGCCAATTTATTATTGCTTCGCGCAGCAAATGGCAGTGCGTCCTTCCAGCCTTTATCCACTACCAGCTCCTCCAAAAGCGCTAATTCGCTAACCCGCCTTAGCACAAACGGTACCCTTGCGACCACATTCACCTTGGGCGACGCGACGAACCCGCTGCCGGTGACCTTGACCAGCTTCGCCGCCGTGGCCCAGGGCCCCGACGCGCTGCTGAGCTGGACCACGGCCCAGGAGCTCAACAACGCCGGCTTCGAGGTGCAGGTCTCCACCGACGGCACCGCCTTCGCCAAGCTCGGCTTCGTGGCCGCCGCCTCCCCCAACAGCTCCGAGGCCCGCGCCTACCAGTTCCGCGACGCGACGGCCGGCAAGCAGGGCACCCGCTTCTACCGCCTGCGCCAGCTCGACACCGACGGCAAGGAGAGCTTCTTCGCCCC
>NZ_RCYZ01000018.1 GCF_006439025.1 Hymenobacter nivis | reverse complement strand
CGTGCGGTCACGGTGACGGATGGCGTGCGCCACCTCGTCCGGGACAATTATTTAGAAGTCCGCATCCACCGCTCGCTTGAAACCGATGCCATTGAAGCCTACAGCGGCCGTGGGTTGGACATGTACCGCTTCGGAGAAGAGTCAATATTTGTCTCGGAAGCCCTGAAGGAGGCATTCAAAGAGGTCAGTCCGCAGGGATTGCGCTTCAGTTTGGGATTCTCGGAGTTCGCTGCCTAAGTAGACTCTCTAATTCAAGAAAACGGTCGGAAGGTAAACGCGCTCCGTTCAGTTGAAGGAGCGTTTATTCATCAACGAGTTCTGAGAGAACCCACTCAMCTCCCTTGGTTGCTCGGGTGGCTGCGGCTCCCCTCGGCAGGTCGGACACCTCCACGACGGTCCCATCCAGGGCCACCACCTCGTCCAAGCGCAAAACGAGGTAGTCTTCGTCTGGCAACCCTTGTTCGTGGCCTTCTGCGCCCGAGAATTGCCAATAGCCATCGTCGAAATGCGCCACAAACAGAATCGGTGATTCCTGACGCACGACGTAGACCGTGGTAATGACAGCCGTGTCGGGGGCGTCAGCAAAGCGTTTTGGGGGCGTGCTCATAATTCTTTAAAAGTAAGGGTTTGCCCAACGCAGGCCCACAAAGCCTTGCAGTTCACTGAAACGGTCCGAATATCAAAACGAGCCTTTTCCTGTAGGCGTACAGTGTGCCGTTGATTGGCGTCCACGAGTCAATGCGCTGCCTCAAAACGGCCTATTGAAGTCGTAAGATCCTTAACGCAATTTTTCGCCCTGTTTTAACGAGGGCCCCCACCGGCTGTGCGCCTCGCYCGACGGCACGCCGATTGAGCGGGCCTGCCGCCAGCGCCCCCCCCACCGGCCCGCCCGACGGCGGCCGGCCCCCTGGTGGTGGGGGCCCCCTGGTGGTAGGGGCCCCCACCACCAGGCCCACGTGCCCAATGGCATTATTGCTGCATAATGGTTAGTCAATGGCCATTCCTCTGCCAACTACCCCCTTGGCTTTTGGGCGCAGCGGCGGCGGGGCACTCGTTGCCAGAACCGTTCCGCAGGCACCGCCAAGCCACCAGTTTATTACTTATTCAATATGATATAGAGTTTTATGCATCTGTGCGATACATTTGGACCATTGCCTGGCCGCCGTTGCGGTCGGCGCAACGGTTTCCACATTTTCCGTCCCTCCTGTATGCGCCCAACTTTTACTGTTTTGCCTCCCCCTGCGGCCGTGCGCCGGGGCACCGGCCCGCTCCTGGCGGGGCTGCTGTTGGCCACCAGCGCGGCCCACGCCCAACCCCTTACCCTCACCAGCGTGTCGCCCGCGCGCAACGCCGTGGCCGCCCCGCGCCCCGCACCCGTGGCCGCCACCTTCAGCATAGCGTTAGCTAACAATGCCGCCACCCAGGGGGCCCTAAAAGTGTTCAGCCCGCAGGCCGGGGGCCGCAAGGCCGGCACGGCCACCGTCAGCGGCAGTACGCTTAGCTTCCAGCCCACCACGGCCTTCCGGGCCGGCGAAACCGTGTCGGCTATCGTCACGGCCGGGGCCCAAAGCAGCACTGGCGCCGCGGCCCAGCCGCAGGTGTTCCAGTTCACGACGGCCACCAGCCCGACCAACGGCCTCTTCAGCGGAGGTTCAGACGTACCAACGGGTAGGCTGCTCGCCGACATGGTGACCGGTGACGTGGACGGCGACGGCGACCTGGACATTCTCACAGCCAATGGCAACTTCGACGTGAGCATCCGCCTGAACGGGGGCGACGGCACATACACCAACAGCCCTCACTCGTTTGTTGTGGGCGACAACATAACGGCCCTGACGATAGGCGACGTGGACGGTGACGGCGACCTGGATTTACTGATAACCTTCTACCCAGGCGTAGCCCCTGGGGCCGCAATAGCTTACCTCAACGACGGCAAGGGCGCTTTCACGGCCGGTGGCTCTGTGCCGCTGGGCTTTGGCGTCGGCCAAACTGTGCTGGGCGACATTGACGGCGACGGCGATCTAGATTTCCTGGGCGTAAGCAGCACGGGTATTCCTGGTACTGGAAGAACTTATAAGGGCGTTGTGGCAGTGCGGCTCAACGACGGCCACGGCGGGTTCAGCGGCACCCAGAACTTGGCGTTGGAAACCTTCTACCTAGCGCTTGGCGATGCGGACGGCGATGGCGACCTCGACCTGTTTGGGAACCAGAACAGCGTGGCGAGCTTGAGCCTAAATGACGGACAGGGCGTTTTTGGAACTGCCCAGCCGCTGGGCCTGCGCACATCTGCTCCCTTCACCGCCGGCCGCACCGTGCTGGGCGACCTGAACGGCGACGGCAGCCTCGACGTGGCGGTGGCCGACCGGGTGGGCGGCACGGTAATTATTGGCCTCAACGACGGCACGGGGGTCTTCGCCACGGCCTCGGAGGTGGCACTGACCGCCATCAGCACGCCTTTGGTGGGCGCCAGCCTGGCCCTGGGCGACGTGGACGGCGACGGCGACCTCGACATAGTAGGGGCCGGCGTGATGACCACCGCCGTAAGCGTGCGGCTCAACGACGGCTTGGGCCGCTTCACGGGCAGCCGGGAGGTAGCGGTGACCGTTGCCGCCCCGGAAGCGGCGGAGTTGCGGGCCGTGGTGCTGGGCGACGTGGACAACGACGGCGACCTGGACATCCTCGCCGGCAGCGCCAGCGCGCCTACTTCGTCTGACAATAGCATCGTGAGTGTTCGCCTGAACCAGGCGAAGGCCTTCGTACCTGTTTCCTACCGCCTGCACGCGGGCGGGGGGGCCCTGGCCACTACCCGCGGAGCCTTTGCCGCCGACCAATACTACGACGCGGCCAACAGCGCCGCCTTTATCACCACGGCCCCCGTCGCCGGCACGCCCGACCCGGCCCTCTACCAGACCGAGCGCTTCAGCACCCACGGCACTTTGGCCTACGCCCTGCCCGTGGCCAACGGCACCTACTCCGTGGTGCTCCACTTTGCCGAGCTCTACTGGACCAAGCCCGGCCAGCGCGTGTTCGATGCGGCGCTGGAGGGCAAGAAGGTGCTCGACCACTACGACATCGTCAAGAAAGTGGGGCCCCTGGCCGCTACCACGGAGACCTTCGCCGTGACCGTTACCGACGGCGTGCTCAACCTCGACCTCACTGTGCCCTACCTAACCGGCGGCATGGATCAGGCCAAGCTCTCGGCCCTTGAGGTGCTGCCCGCCCTGCCCGTCGCTACCCGCCTGAACGCCGGCGCGGGGGCCCTGACGACCACGCGCGGGGCCTTCACCGCCGACCAATACTACTCGGCGAATAGCGCCGCCGCCGCCACCGCGGTGGCCATCACTGGCACGCCCGACCCGGCCCTCTACCAGACCGAGCGCTACGGCACCGACGGCACGCTCCGCTACGCCGTGCCCGTGGCCAACGGCACCTACTCCGTGGTGCTCCACTTCGCCGAGTTCTACTGGACGAAGCCCGGCCAGCGCGTCTTCGACGCCGCCCTGGAGGGCAAGAAGGTGCTCGACCACTACGACATCGTCAAGAAAGTGGGCCCCCTGGCCGCCGCCACCGAAACCTTTGCCGTCACCGTCACCGACGGCGTGCTGAACCTCGACCTGAGCGTGCCCTACCTGAGCGGCGGCATGGACCAGCCCAAGCTCTCGGCCCTCGAGGTATTCAGCGGCGGTCCGGCCCAGGCCGCGAGCCGCGGGGCCCTGGCCGGCGCGGTGGCCAAAGGCGCCGCGCCGCGGGCCGCGGGGGTGTACCCCAACCCCTCGGCGGGGCGCTTCACGCTGGTCTGCACGGCCCCCGTGGCGCAAGCGGCCACCCTGCTGCTCACCGACGAGCTGGGCCGGGTGGTGCAGCAACGGCAGGTGCAGCTGCAAGCCGGCGCCAACGCGCTGGCCGTGCTGGCCGACGGGGCCACCCCGGGCCTCTACCAGCTCGTGCTGCGCACCGCCGACGGGCACAGCCAGCGCCAGAAGGTGCTGATTCAGCCGTAGCCCCGGCGCCGTTCATTCCCACAAAAAGCTGTCCCCACCCCAGGGGCGGCTTTTTTGGTGGGGGCCAGCGCCAGGCGGGCGCTTCGCGCAGGCTTCCGCAACGAAACCGCGCGCTCGGGACCCGCAGTGGCAAGGGGCAGGAGCGGCCCGCTGCTGACCGCCAGGCTTTAACCCACGCAAAGGCCGTTCTGTAGCCTGTACTGGAGCGGTTTCGGGGGAAGTGACACCCGGGAGGGGAAGCGCGGAAGGCAAGCCCTGGCATGGAATACCAGTGCGTTCAGCCAAACGGTGGGAGCGTGAACCCTAGCGCATGACCGCCGCTGCGCTTCGGCGCTGGACCGGCCAGTGCTTGCTTCGTGCCGGGCCCTGCGCCCCGCCGGCGGGCGTTTGCCCCGGTTATAACGGCACCGGCAAATAGGGCCACGCGAAGTAGAGCACCGCCCCTTGCAGCAGCGTCAGCCCCAGGGTAACGCCCCAGAAAGCGGCTTTCCGGGTTTTGTGGTGCAGCAGCCCCATCGCCGCCCATGCACCGGGCGCCGCGCCGGGCAGCGTCGCCAGGTGCAGCGTGGTTTCGGCCACGCGCCGCTGCCCGCGTCGGGCTTGGCGTTTGTCCCAGGCGAAGAGCAGGAAACACAGCAGGTTGAAAAACGACAGGCAACTCCAGGGTAGGGGCATGGGGCGAGCGGCGGGCCGTACGGAGTAGGCGGTGCTGGGGGTCGGTCCGGGGTGGTTACGGCACGGGGGTGGTTGCGGCACGGGTCGGCACCGGTGGGGCGCGTTCAAAAAGGGGCAAGGAAAACGCGCTGCCAGCGGTTTGGAAAACGAAGAGTGCACCCGCGGAGCCACAAGTTATGGCGCGGCGTCCAAGGAAACGGTGGGGCCGTAAATCCGCTCCGTTCAGTTGAAGGAGGATATCTTTCGTTATGAACTTGTCTTCCGTACTGCGGACCTATCGGCAGAAGTGGTGGCTTTACCTACCCTTTCAACTGCTAGGCATCTTCATGCTTTACTGGGGGTTCACCGCCCCTAAAAAGGACTTTGAGGCGCTCTACCGCGCCAAAGCAGCGGGAATTATCACCTCTCTTGACTCGGGCGACCACAACTCTTCCATCACGGTGGAGCTCGATGATAATGACGCGCAACGCTACCGTTTTTTCCCCGTCGGTGAGCAAGGCGCCCGGGTGTTTCTCGCCAATGCATCCCTCGGTGACAGCCTGCGCAAACGGGCCTTCTCGGACACGCTCTTCCTAGGGCAACAAGACCGAGTGGTGCCCTACCGGTTCAAGCACCCATGACCTGTTCACGTAAACGGTGGGTCGGTGAACACGGCCCGTTCGTTAATTGGAGGGCAGCGCTACGTTAAAAATTCGGGTAATTCTTTCGTACTCGCCACAGCAGCTATATTCCTCCATGTAGGTGCCGGTGACGAATTGCTTGATGGTAGCCGTGGTCAAGCGCACCGGCTGTCCGGCGGCCGGCCGTACTGTGACGGCTTCCCAATCAAGGGGTGGCGTGGTAAAAGCCCACAGAAAGGCTTCGCTACCACGTCCCACAGCAAGGCTATCACCCACCTCTAGCGTATGCACCAGCACCACCTTCCCTTCGGGGTTAGTCAGAAAGCACGTATCGGCGTGGTTGGACGCTTGTATCGCGCGCAGTTGCTCGGGCTTTGTGCCTTTCCACACGCCGGACGCGGTATCGGCCAGGCATTCTAAGGTGAGGCGGCCAGCGGAGGTGTTTTTTAGCACCGTGCGGGTATGGCCCGAATCGGCGCAGGAAGTGGCGAGCGGCAGCAGGAACCAAAGCAGGAAGTGGGGGCGCATGGCGTAAGGCGACGGCGCTGCCAGGGCGTAACGAATCCGGTGCCTGGCCCGCCAGTAATTCCTTGATACGCTCACCCCGCGCAAAGTAACCCGCAATGCGGCGGAGCGTTAACCCTTCTCTGTTTGCGCAAAGGTGTTGCTACTGCCGCGCGAACGAAGTGGAAGTTCCGAAGGGCCGCCCTCCTAAGTTTGCGTTCATGGAAGCGGTCCGAAGGTAAACGCGCGCTGTTCAGGTGAAGGAGAGTTTAAGAAAACGGTACTAATGTAAACGCGCGCCGTTCAGTTGAAGAAGAATTTAACGGACTTCGAGGATGAAACCGGGTACATCTTGCTCGGCGTCTCGAAGCGTTTCGAGCACTCGTTCCGCGTACTGACCTAGGTATTCTTGACTTTGGGCAAAATCCTGCCACACCACTGTTAACGGCACATCAACGCACCTGATACAGTCCCAAAGGGCATCCAGGTTCTCGCCATAATAATCGGGAAAGAAGAGCTTCTGTTTGAGTTGGGCGTGTAGTGCCAGCTCGCTCGTCATCTCGGCCCCTGACAGGAAAATTTTCATCTCGGAAGGTACTGACCAGCGTTCACCTTAACGGTGGTGCCTTAAACGCGTCGTTAAGTTGAAGGAGCGTTGGCGCACACCTTGATTTTAGTACGTTTACGGTGGGCTTTGCTTCTCCTGCTCAACTCACCATGCCGCCATTTCTTCCTTGCCTGCTAACAAGTCGGGTTTCCGGTTGGGCAACCGCCGCGGCGGCGTTGCTGGCGGGGGCAGTTTCGTTCAACGGCGTAGCCCAACACTACCCGGCGGTCCGGGTCCAAGCGGTCGCCGATAGTCTGCTCCGCCAGCAGGTAGGCCCGGCGTTGTGGGCCCAGAGCCACTACCAGGCCCGCACCTTTTACTACACCCGTCACGGGTCAGGCAAGGAACGTTACCGGGCCCTGCTGGCCGGCCGGAAAACCACGGGCCGCCTGCGCCGGCTTGAAGTGCGCTACACCCTGCACCTCACCCCATCGGGCTGCGAAGCGGTGGATACCCTCACGGGCCCGGTCCTGGTGGCCCTGGACGCACGGCTGCACCTGGTGGAGGCGCCCACCCTGGCCTTTGTTCCCGACTTCCTGTGGCGCGGGGAGCCCTGTGCCCTCCTGGGACGCGCTCGCGCCCTGGCCCTGGCGCAGGCCGACTCCTTGCAGCCGGGCTTGGGGCCACCCACCGCGTTGCTGGCGTACCATCCGACCACCAAAGCCTTTACCTGGTCGGTGTTCAACTATCTTACCCGAGACAGCCGACACCCCTACCCCACAGGCACTGTTGAAGTCGTAGACATCAATGCCGCCACGGGCCAGGTCCTGCAACACCAGACAAGGTGGCATGGCCCCATGCGCTAGGCAAGCCGGGTCCCGCAGACCGTTCAAGAAAACGGTCCCAAGGTAAACGAGCGTTTCAAGTAATGAACTGCGCTCCGCAGGCCAACAGTCTTTCCTGCATGGGGGACCCAATTCCGAAGAGCACGTCGTGGTGGTTCAGGCACAGCAGCCACGCATACTTTTTCGATACCAAGTAAACCTCGTCCAGGTAGTAACACTCGGCCAGCACGCGGCCGATGGCGCGGGGCGTCCCTTGGTAAAACCAGAATTTGTCCCCCATGTTGACCGTTTCGTTCAGCACGAGCCAGACCACTTCTCCCGGGTCCACCAAAGAGGCCAGGCGGGTGTGGGGGTCGTCGTCGCACACCAAGCCCACGGCGCCCGGCCGAAACCGCTCCCATAACCACAGCGGGCGCGCGGTGGGGTGGTCCAAGCGGCAGAACACTTGGTAGAGGTTCTCTTCCAACTGCGCCCAATTGGTCGTGAAGGGTAAGGGCGCAAAGTCCTGCGCGGAGAGCTGCAGCCGTTGGCGGGCTTGGTCAATTTCAGCTCGGAGGTCGCTCCACATGAAACGAAAGTACTGTTCAGGCTGGGTGTACTTGCTTAGGGTTCAGTAGACGATGTGGTCGAGGATGGAGACCTTGCCCGCGACCACCCGGTACGGATAATAGTGAACAGCGGGTTCTGCAGGCGGTACCAACAGCGTTACCCGTACGGCGTTCATGGGGGCACTTTCCGGCGTGGCCCGAAAGGTTGTATCGGCCACGATGGCCGCCGCGTGTATTTCCTGTTGGCGGAATTTCTCGTCAATGGCCTTGTCCAGCAGTGCCAGCACGTCCGCGGACTTGGGGAAGTTGCCGCCCGGCGAGGCGGACAACGGCACCACGGCGTGCTGCCTATCCACCACGCCCCCGAACGGGTAGAACTCGGCCGCATCCGCTAAAAAGACGGTGGCATGGTGCACCATCGTGCGCAGCAGGGTTGCCAAGGCTTGTTCCATAGCGGGAAAGGTACCACTGACCAGAAAAGCTGTTCACGAATACGGTCAGAAGGTAAACGAGCGTTCGGTAGACATCATGAGTCGCGCCCTAGGCCTATCTTAAAACTAGTCAGTGCTGGTCTCAGTAAATGTTTGGGTACTGGACAGGTGAAATTACGCGGTTGGATCGGGCCTGATTTGCGTTAATTAGTGACGCTTCCCGGCGATGCAAGCACCTGGCGAGTGCCCTGCCGCCGAGACAAACCGATCGGCCGGCGTGCGCGGCCGGCCGCACACGCCGCCGTATACTTGCGGCGTTCCACCACCAAGTCCTGTGCCATGCTGATCCGCGCGTCGTGGTGGTGGGGGCTGCTCTGCGGATCGCTGGCGGCYTGTACTCCCCCCCCGCCTCCCCCGCCTGCTTTTCAGGAAACGCCCTGGCCGGCGTTCGGCGGCCCGGTGATGCGGCGCCTGTACGATTCGCCCGCGTACGCGGTGCGCACCGCCGCGGGCCGCGTCGTCGTGGCCCCCGCGGGCAAGGCGCGCGCGCCGCAGCTGCGCACGGCCGCCGGCACGTTCCAGGGCAGTGACCACGGCGAATGGGGCGGCCGCCTGGTGTTCGTGCCGCGCGGCCCCCGGGCCCGGCCCGTATTGGTGAAAGAAGGAAACATCCGCGCCGTGTTTCAAGTGCAGGGCACCGTGTACTTCCTCGAACGCGACTTGGTGGACTTTGATTGCCGCGGGCGGCTGTACGAAGTCACGGGCCAACCGTCCCGCCTCGGCTACGTGCTGCGGGCCCGCTTTGCGCAGGCGCCCGTGGTGGCGGCCGTGGCCGGGTCCGACGCGTTCATTGCGTTTGGTGGGGGTTTTGCCATCGTGCACCCTTTGCTGGGGCGCCCCGCTCGGGTGGAAACCGTGCTAGCGCGGGCGCTTTGGGCCGGGCTCTCCCCGAATTCCATCGCCGTGGCAGGCCCGGATACGGTGTACGTTGGGCTGCGCGGGGGGTACGCGCGGCTCGACGTGGCGGCAAAGCTAGCGCACCTCTACCAGCCCCGCACCGGACTGGTAGAGGTGCGCTAGCTCGCTAGGGTCTCCGCACCCCCGTGATTGCGGTTGCTCAATGTTTACCTGGGCGGCTCGCGTATCTACCATTGTCGGTAGCTCTCCAAAATACGGTCGTTTTTTGGCGGGTCTGCGGGGGCGTTTGCGCGGGTCTTAATACGTCAGGCTAAAGTTCACTCAAACGGTCTAAAAGGCACACAGGCGGCGAAATGCAAACATTTGGCATTGCAACGCGCCGGTCTATAACCTCTTAAAGTGGGAGAAAAGGGGGTCTTTATGSGCCATCCTGACCTCTTTGTTGCGCTTGCTCACCACCACGACCCTTCCTGCCAGGTTGGCTTGCTGTTGACTAGCCTTAAGCGAGGAGCGGTTCACGCGGGTCGATAAAAAGCCCACGTGCCAGCTGTCGGAGTCCTCTGTGATGCAAAAGGCTTTCGGGTGAAGACTGTTACGCCTGGCTTTTAGAATGGCGCGAACATCCATCTCATCAGCGTCGAAGAGTTCGTATTGAGGCGCTGAGGCTTCTGCTGGTTTGAACGTGTAGCCATTTTTTTGAATGAATGCTTCGGCAACATGAATGGCTTGCTGTTGCGAAACTTCCTGCGCTTGTCCCCGGGCCAACAGGCAAGCCAAGCCCGAGAGCAGGAGCAGCACGCCGAAGACTTTGTTCATATAGCTGAAGGCCAAAGGGCGCGGGCCCATCGGGTCATTGACCAAAAAATGTTCTGCAAGGGACTTCCTGCGCCTTGACACGATGACTGCTTTCTGCAAAATACCCTTGGTTTACGAAAACAGTCGGAAGGTAAACGCGCTCCATTCATTCAAATGAGGGTTACTTTACAATCCATGCTGCTTCCCTTCTTTGGCTTTGTCTTCGGCGTTGTGGTCAGCGCGCTCCTCGGAGCCGCCGTTATTGCGCTTCACCCCCGCTGGAAGCTGACCTTCGCGAATATTGCCTGGTTTGTTAGCGGCGCCTTTGCGGGGGCCATCGGCTCGTCGCTGCTCTACGACTGGACGTTTGCCGACGACAACCAACAGCTGCACTCCGCCGCCGCAGTGTTTGGGTTTCTGGCAACGCTCGGCGTAGCGACCTTATTGGGGGGCACGTTGGCTGTTTTCCTGTGCCAGCGCTTCTCCAACCGAGTGGCTTAAAGGCTTGTCCGTTTACTTTAACGGTGGGGCTTTAAACTCAGGCACGTTCAAACGAAGGAGGGTTACTTTGTGACAGTGTTCTATCATCTCGTATATCCGGCTTCTCGCTACCGACTTCTCGCCCGAGTATGGCCGCACTGATAAGCCGGAAAATTCGCTTGTTGGCAATGGGAGGCGACCATGTGATCATGTGCGTGCTGTGTGTGCCCATCGCCTTTGTTCTTTCCCCTATGGTATCGAAATGGGCATTTTACGTGCTGCTGGTGCCGTACCTCAATAAAGACTTTCTGCAAGGTCGTAGCCCGGCGAAACGACTGTTGGGCTTGCAATTACAAGAAGCCAACGGAGCATCCGCCAATGAACTGCGCGCCTTTCTGCGCAACGTGACGGTGATGGTGTGGCCGCTGGAAGTGCTGCTGGTTGTCGCAGGCGGCCAAAAACGGCTGGGCGATTACCTAGCGGGCACACAAGTTGTCGCCAGCGCAAGCACACTGGCCACCACCACGCGTTTGTGGTGGCAGGATTTAGCAGCTTACCGAGTCACGCGCAACACGCTTTATACCGTGCTGGCTACTCTCGTTTACCTGCTCCTGCTTCACGGGTTCTTTTCGTGGATAGGGCTATGAGCCTGTTGGAGAATATCGAGTTTAGTTAAACGGTCGAGCAGGTAGACGGACATCCATGTAGAAGTCCATGTAACTAAAATCGCRGTTCAGTTCASTGCTCCACACGGCGGCCAGTAAATTGCCCCAGGAGCGATAGCCGCACCCCATAAAGTGCCCCCCGGCCACCACCGGCACGCCGTTCGGGCTGTACTGGTGCCAATCGCCCCCCGCCCACACCTGGCCCGCGATCATGGCGTGCCGAATGGCCTCGACGTACGGGTGCCATTCCGGGGCGTAGCCGGCCAGGTAATCCGGCCAGCGCATGCCTTCCTCGAAGCTGGAACTCCCGCCCAAGTTGTCCAGGTTGAACCCCTCGAGGGTGTCGAGGCTGTCGTAGCGCTGCCACGTGACGGGGAGGGGTTGCATGCCGTAAAACTACTGGTTGCTCGGTCGGTGCCGTTCAGCGAAAGGGTGATTAAAGTAAGCAATAAGCTATTTTACATACTGGAAACGACCGTGGCTGTTGCAGAACTCGGCGCGACGCCTTCAGCGGAGGGCCCGACCAATCGAACCATGTCGGAAAGGCTGGAAAACGGGCCTTTTCCCGTGCTCAGCAGTTGGCCTATGCTCTTAGCGAGCTGACTAGAGAGTTCTGCAACAGCCACGACCGTTTAATCAACGTTATAGGCCTTCTTCCTATCGGCGGCCGCGCCGTGCGGCGAAATAGGTAAACATTATCGCATGCCATGCGACTTCATATTACTAGCTACTGAAATGTGACCGTTGCCGGCACTGGGGATTTACGACAATAGGAGAGGCAGCTCCATGAGGTGTAAAGCGGAGTAAGCTTAAACGCCAATACAAAAAGCCCGGCCAATGGTCAGGCTTTTAGGTGATTTTGTACGGTTACTTAGGAACTACGCTGGGGCAAGGTGATCGGTATGCCCAAGCGCAGGCCGACGCTTAGGTTGCGCTTGCGAAAATCCTCAATGGGCTCCAGCTGGCGCGACTCCTTTGACGTACGCCGCTGGTCGGTCAAGTCCTCGTACCGCAAGTAGAGAAGGATTGACAGGATGTTTTTGTCTTTGTCCTTTTCCCGGCTTTTGATGTTCAACACGGGGCCGCCTTCCAGGCCTAGCACGAATGAGTCGTTCTCCCGGCCTACGAAATCATTCAAATTGTAGACGTTGCCCAGGTTGACAGTGCTGGAGATGTAGAATCCCGGAACAAAGGAATTCAACGGCAGATTGTAGTAGTCCACGTTGAACTGCCCCACTAGTCCGGTATGAAGTGCTTTCTCGTTGTACGCGGTGCCTTCTTTCGTTTTTACGGTGACGTTTGTGCCGTAAGCATAGAACGGGCGGGTGTTTTCGTAATTGAAGCTGTTGAGCGTGTTGAGGTTATTGTCTTTGGCGGCAGTCACGCCCAATCGGAAAAAGTGCGCCCGTTTGTTAACGTTGACGCGGTAAAAGTTGAGATACCCGGTTAGGCCAAAGAAGAACTTATACTCTGATTTGATGTAAGAAGAATCCTTATTCTCGAACTGGGTGTGGTAGAGCTCAAGCTTGGTGGAGCGGGCAAAGGGGCTGACTGTGATCCAGAAGTAATTTTTCTGCGTCCAAATATCGGCCGCGTTTTTTATGAGTTCGGCACTGGTGTTTTTGTCCAAGTTTTTGTGCTGTTTCGCCCGCTTCGCGTAATCGTCCACGAGCTTGCCAAGGAAAGTGCCCGGTTTTATGTCCTTATGAGATTTACCTTTCTCAACCGTGGTTATGGTGTCGGCTACCGGTGCTTTGGCTAGTATGGTGTCGACGCTACTTGCTTCACTTAGCCCGAGGTTGGTTTTTTTGGTATACGTCTCGATAAAATGGATGAGGATTTTCTTTTGCTGTGGGGTCACAGCGGAATCGGCGGGAATTACGGGCGGGATGGACTCTACCTTGCTCAGGTGGTGATCTCTGAGCAGTGCCATCATCAACAAAGAATCCCGGGATGCTTTTTTGTTGGCCAGCGTGATGTCGTGCCGCGCGTTGACAAGTATGGCGTTGGTTTTGGCGTTTTCCCCGCTCCCGTATTTGGCTTTGTTCACGGCCGGGATGTAGTGTAGCGCCGGCCGAAACTCGAAACCGGTATTAACGCTGGTGTAGCCTTTGAGCAAGTTAATATTGCCGTTGGTGGCACCCGCTTTCAGGTCGAAACTGATGAAGTCCGCCCACGCAAGGTTCGGGGTTGGAAAAGCACCCGACACGGTTGCCTCGGGCTTGGTGACGTCGATTTTCAAGCCGCTGGTTGGCGTGCTTTCCCCCGCAATGGTGTACGTGATGTCTTGAATAATCATGGCGTCGAATTCCTTCGGCGGCAAGGGCGGTTTGGTTTTGACCTTCGGGGTGGCGCGGCTGGGTTGATTTTGTGCAAACACGGCTTGTGCGCACAGTGAAAGGAGCAAGGCTAGGTAGAGGTGCTTCATGGCAATGCGTGGTTGATGCGGAAATGATGGGTGACAAGCGAACAGTCAGCCGTTGTCGGGCAGATGGTGCCGCCTCAAGCAGCTAGGTTAACGTCGGTTAATGAACGGCTTCGAGCCAGCAATATGTAAGCAGCTAACACTGGACAAATCCGTGCTACCACTGAATTGCACATCATTCGTTATCCCCTCTTGCAGCTATTGCTAAGAAACAAGGCGCTAGTGGCCCGAACAGCCCTGGGGTGCCGCACAAATTCAGTGCTGCCACGGAGTGCTCGCTGCCCGTGGTCCGTTACCTTGGCGGATTGACGGGCGTTCCCCCGAGAACGCCCGTCAACTGGGTCGGATGCTTCGTTCGGGCCTGCGCACGAGGCCCCCGTTCCGCTTTCCCTTCTCCGCCATGGCCGCCCATTTGTACGTCCGCACCAACGAAGCCCCGTTCTACGCCGATCCCAAAGTTGCCGGGGGGCACCCGTCGACGATTGTTAACCGCCTGTTGATGGGCTCCTACTTGACGCTGGTGGAGCCCGCCGCCGTGGGCGGGTTTTACCGCGTCCGCTCCATGGGCAAAACGGGCTGGATGCGCGAAGAAGACACCACCGCCAACATGGGCCTGAAAATCTTTTTCCTCGACGTGGGCCAAGGCGACGGGGCGCTGGTGGAAGTGGGCAAGCACCGGTTTTTGGTGGACGCGGGGCCCGACGCCCACATGAAGGCGTACCTAGTCAAGTGGCAATACAAGCACCTGCTCAACGCCGGCGCTACCGTGCACCTCGACGCGTTGTTCGTGAGCCATTTCGACGAAGACCATTACAACGGGTTCACCGAGTTGCTGGCCGACGTCCGCTTCACCTTCGGCGCGGTGTACCACAACGGCATCGGCAAGTGCGCCAAAACCAAAACCGGCTACCGGCCGCCCTTCAATACCGGCCTGGGCGAAAAGTACACCGCCGCGGACGGCACCGAGTACCTGAAAACGAATTTTGATTCCCTGGACGACTTGGTGCGCCTGCGCGACGCGGGCGGCTTGCAGGCCATGTTCGTGCGGTTCATCACGGCGCTGGAAACCGCGCACCGGGACGGGCGCCTGCAGGCCGTGCGGCGCTTGCGGCACGACGGGGCCGTGCTCTTGGAGGAAACGGTGGAAGCCAAGCCGCTGCGGCTGACGGTGCTGGGGCCCGTGTGCGAAGCCAACGAGGGGCGCTGGGAGCACCGCTGGCTCCAGGACGATTCCCACACCGTCAACGGGCACAGCTTGGTGCTGAAACTGGAATTCGGCACGTGCTCAGTGCTGCTGGGCGGGGACCTAAACACGCAGGCCGAAGAGCACTTGATGGCCGCCTTTGCCCCGGACAACCCCTTCCGCGTGGACGTGGCCAAAAGCTGCCACCACGGCTCGTCCGAGTTTTCGGAAGCCTTCATGGACCGCATCAGCCCGCTGGCCACCGTGATTTCGTCGGGGGACAACGAATCCTATTCCCACCCGCGGGCCGACGCGGTGGGCTGCGCCGGCAAGTACAGCCGCAGCGCGCGCCCGCTGGTGTTTTCCACGGAATTGGCCCGGTCCACCAACCTGGCGCAGAACTCCGTGCTCTACGGCTTGATCAATTTGCGCTGCGACGGCGAGCGCATCTTCATGGCGCAGATGAAAGAGGCCCGTACCACGGCGGACCTGTGGGATTCTTACCAAGTCAAGTAGCCGCCCTGGAGCCCTCTGCTCCCGGCGCTATTGATTATCAGAAAGCTACTAGGGAGCTGCGCCTATCTGACAGTAGAATAGGGATGTATAATGCGCTAATCCTGGTCTACGACGGACTATCAAACCACCCCACCACCGAAAACCTTATCCATCTAACTGCAACCTGTCTAGCAGCAAAAGGGAAAATTGCTTTCGATTTCTACTGCTGGCACATTGTAAGCGCATTTCCAGATTTTCTGGCATTAAATGCGTGAGAGGAGTACTTAAATAGGTGAAGACAATTCCTTTTACGTGCTGTAAATCAAGTTTTCTAGAATATAAAAGAGGAGCTTATAATGTTTATTGAACCCACAACTAATTGACCTTATAAGCCCGACAACAGCGTCTTACTAAAGAAACCAGCTGTCAAAGGTTTGTCCGGTAACGAAGGTTATGTTAGGTAATGGTGCTTTACCTATCAATCTAGGTTCCAATCCCGAACTAGCCATAGGAGACGCCGGGGAAGTACACCACGCAGTGCTCACAGGTTTCGGTCCTGCCCCCCTCCCCGTCCGTGGTGCTGCTTAGTAGGTACCGCAAGGGGGTGGGCAAACGTGACCCGTTAACGGGCCTGCGGGTCACCGGCGATGGTTACAACCCCGTCTTGTCAGCGGCCATTTGCTGGACAATGCAGCTCCAATCAGGTTTTGGCTTGGTAGCGGCCATGGTACGGGCGAGGGAAAGTGACACGACAGCGATGACGCCGCCAGCGGATTCGCTTCTACTTCCGTACCGAACAGGTACCTGTCCGGTTTTGCTGCACTAGAGTTGGCGAAAATAGTAGCACTGGCCCCACCAGAAGTTAGGGAAGAGCATTTTTAACAAGCCAGTCGTCCCCATCACGCTTTACCAGGGCAAATCCCTGGCTCAAGTAAATGGCTTCCAAATGCAGTTCAAAAGTGGGTTCCTTCAGCTGTCGTTTCAGAAAAGGCCCTGGATTTTCGTACATGTCCCGTACCTCCCGCAGCGGAAACGCCACCTCTTCCAGCAGCGGCAATTTRGCTTTGACGGCAGCACTGGCTTTTTTGACTGGAATCGCTTTTGATACTTTTTGTCCAGCCAGGTACTCTTCTAACAGGTACTTCTCCACCAATGCTTTATAGACTGCGCCCGCCGGCTTTTTCACCTTCCCCAGCTGGTGCTGCTTGCCAATGCGAGACAGTACAAAATCGACGTATTCGAGCGGATACTCCTTGTCCTCCAGTTGCTTAATGATTTGTTTAATACTCCGCAGGCTAACCCCTATCAACCGCAATGCCTGGATCCAGGCAGGTTCGTCCGCAGCAGGCTGGTTGGCATTCTCAGTATTCTGTAAATGTTCCGTATTCTCAACAAGTTTAACATTTTGTTCTTCTACTTCATCTGAACTCGCCGTGGCCGTATCGTAGCCGAACAGAAATTTGATGCGCTGCACGAGTTGGTTCTGTCGCTCCAGCTCGTAAGTGAACGGCATGTCGGTGCGCGCCAGTTCCAGCTGGGCACGGTCCAGCACCCGCGCTTTGAAGTTGCTGAACCGGGGGTATTCGTTCTCCGCAATGTTGAGCATGAAGCGCAGTTGTTCGGGAGTGACGGTCCGCTGCCCAAAGTCTGAATACTCTTTGAGTAGCCAGTAGATGCGAACCGAACTGGGGCTTTTCAGCTTGCGCAACTCGTCCAGGTCGGCCAACGTGAAGTTGCCACTCTCACGCAACTGCAGCAGGTACGGCATGATGAGGGGGTTGAAGGCCGCCACTATCCCGCCCATGTCACTGTCGTAGCCCGCTTTGGCCATCAGCGGAATGTAGTCGTACTTGGGCCGCCGCCGACGCTTGCGGGTGCCGTCCTCCAGTATTTCGATGTACAGCTTAAAGGAAGTAATGTCGTCGCACATCTCGTCAAGCTGCTGGTAAGCGGACCCGCCGTGGCGCTCAAACAACAGTTCGCTGACCGGAATTACATGCTCTTTGAACTCGGTATCGTCTAGGCTGATACGAGCGAGCAGTGCCAGAAACAGGCGCATCTGGAGGGGCACAAAGCTGAAACGTGCATTGACGAGCGCGTTGTGTTGGGCCACTATTTTATCAGCGTTCTGTTTAGGTAGTGTTTTCATGGTGGATAAGCTGGGGCACTGGAGAGTAAGGGTTGGCCTTTTTGTAGCAACCTGAAGTCAAGCAGCGTCCTTTTTGTAGCAACCTGAAGCCAAGCAGCGTCTATTTTGTAGCAACCTGAAGTCTAGCAGCGTCTATTTTGTAGCAACCTAGCGTCCTTTCTGTAGCAACTTGGCGGTGTGACGTCCTTTTTGTAGCAACCTGAGATTAGCTAGCGTCTATTTTGTAKCAACCTAGCGTCTATTTTGTAGCAACCTAGCGTCCTTTTTGTAGCAACCTGACTTCATAAAACATTGTTGCCCAGTATGTTCTGTGTAGTATAATACTAATACTATAATTTAAGTTTAAAAGTAACTAGCTAGGGAGTTTTTTTTTAACGTCCTTTTTGTAGCAACCACACAGTCTTAAAAGTAAAAAAAAGTACAATTCTAAAGTAAAATTATGGCGGTTAATACTTTTTTATACTAATCATTATCAGCCAGTGATTTGTGTCTTTATACTAGCTTATAATCTGACTCTGATTGATTGCTATTTGCCGCTTTAACCAAGGAAATATGCAATATCAGCCG
Organism: Hymenobacter nivis; assembly: GCF_006439025.1. Classification (GTDB taxonomy): domain Bacteria; phylum Bacteroidota; class Bacteroidia; order Cytophagales; family Hymenobacteraceae; genus Hymenobacter; species Hymenobacter nivis_A. The sequence continues at coordinate 27,836 of NZ_RCYZ01000018.1, read as the reverse complement.
CCGCTTGGGAAGCTCTTGCAGCAGTGGTTACCGCAACTGGCCCGTTGCAATCGCTTTGGAGCAATTCGTTCGCTGGCCTCGCTACTGGGGTTGCAGCTTGCGGTTTGTTTTAAGCAGCTTTTCCAGCACGGGTTGTGGCAGCGTCCGCTGCGCGGCGGGCAACTGCGCCAGGGCGGCTTGCAGGGTGTCTTCCAGAAACTGCCGGATTTCGAACCCGGGCTCCCAGTACTCGGCCTGCTTGAGCTGCAGGTACGTTTGGTCGCGCACGTATGACCCAAAAGGCACCCAGCGCCCGGTAGGACCGGCCGGTGCGGGCACTTCCGCCAAGGGACCCGAAACAGGACCGGCGGCAGGATGCGCTGGCAGCGGGCTAACGGCCCCGAACATCAGCTCGTCGGGGGTGGGGGCAACGGGCTGGGTCAGCGTGCTGCCGAAGCGTTTTTTGGGGCCGGTGCTCATAGACGGGCGAGGATTTCGGTGGTGAGGTTGGCGTAGTCTTCGGCGCCATTGCTGGCGGGCGCGTAAGTAAACAGGTTTTGCTTTTCGATCTGCGCTTCCGACAGCTTACCGTTTTGCCGGATGCTGGTGTTCATGAGCAGCGGCCCCGTCACGGCGTTTTCCCGCATGATGGCCACCACGTCGTGGTGCAGCGAGAGGCGGTAACTGGCCGAGTACTTCGTCAGGAACAGTCCACCGACCTTCAGGCGGGGGTTGAAGTTTTTGCCCATGATGGCGCAGGCGTCCAGCAGCGTGGTCAGCCCCTCGTAGCCGTAGAACTCGGGCTGCACKGGAATAAACACCGCGTCACTGGCCACTAAAGCCGCGTAGGTAAGGCTGGTGAGCGCGGGGGGCGTGTCAATCAGCACGTAGTCGTAGTCGGCTGCTACGTCCTCCAGTTGGTCGCGTAGGAAGAACTGGTAGGTGGGCTGCTGCCCCAGGATCTTCTCGAGCTGCGTCAGTTCCCGGGCCGAGCCCGCCAGGCCCATCCCCTCCCCTACCCCGACGATGATTTGCTTGAGGGTGCGCTCGCCGCGGATGACGGTGCTCAGGTGAGCCGCCCCGTTGGCGGCAAAACTCATGGTCAGGTTGTGCTGCGGGTCGCAGTCCAGGAACAGCACCCGCTGCCCGCGGCGGGCCAGCTCCTGACCGACCGTTAGCGTGGAAGTGGTTTTACCAACCCCTCCCTTATGGTTTGCGAAGGTGAGAACTTTCATGGGGTAGTAATGAACGTGATGCAGCAATATTACAACGCAGGAAGTAAATGAGCATACTTCACATATCGCCAATACTGAAATTGTTCAACATTCTGAGAATGTTTTAAATATCAAAGGGTTTGTACTTAATTATCAATTCATGTGCCTCAAATAGTGAGTTTTACATGTATTAATGAATGCTAATAATTATTTAGAATATCAAAAATGCTGGACATGTTAGGCAAATAATTAATTTTGAAATATGTTGCGCTTGTCATAAATACTTAGAATGTTGAGTATACTGAACTTGTTTAGCGTTATGTTTTAGAGTTCGGATACACTCTGCATGGCGCAATCAAACTCGCCCGTAACGGCCGCGGTGGGGAAGGAAAATGACCCGGCCCACATCAGGCCATTAGGCATCGATGAAAGCCGGAGAAATGGCCTGGTCTAACGGACTTAGGCACCAGGTCTATTGCAACCGGATGGCTTGGTCGGGCGGGTTAGGCCGGCGCAACTGGTGCACGTGGTTGGACGTCAGAAATCGGGTGCCCTCTAGAAGTCAAGCCCGATGCCGGTTTTGGTGTGTGCTGGTCCATATGACTACTTCAGGTCCTAAATCCTGAGGCAGCCGAAACAAGAATGGGAGCAGAAGGCCGTCTATTCCTGTCGCAATGACACTCAAAACCAAGGGAACGCTGCCCAACTACCAGCAGATTTACGGCAAGGAGTCCAAGGCAAGACCCTTGCGCCTGGCCAGTGAWAGCAGCCGCACCCGTACTAAGGGCTCACTGTACGGGGCCGCGAACAGGAGCCGTCGCAGCAATTGCCTCAGCCGAGTCTCCTTGTAACCGTTTTAAAGCCACGCAATCCGGCTATTCTTAGGTCTGACCAAAGCTATGCTCGAAATCAGCCAAAAACATCGCTTAAACTGTACACAAGGGCGGTAATCGCCTATAATCGCTTGGCATATTCCACATAACCATAATTATGTGGAATCACGTTTTAAGTGTTTAAAAGATAGCCCATGTGCGTATATAAGTACAATTTTACAGTCTATAAAATCAGCACACTGTTCGCATATAGGTACATGCTAGACAGCATTTTATGGCTAAAAAATCAATTGTTGCTTGTTTATATGAAACAGGTATAGTATAATTGTTGTGAAATGACTGCGCAGTCTTTTCTTTCACCATCCTACCAGTATCGTATGACACTAGAAAAGCGATTTCCCACTCTTTTTAGCCAACCACACGCTAGGGAATGGCTCCTCGAAAAAGCATCTGATTTAGCAAGTAACACGGTAAGCGCATACGGCCACGCGTTGGTGGACTACTTTCGGTTTTGTGCGATCCGCGCCATCAATCCTCCCGACGCCAAGCGAACCGACGTCAGAGCCTATGTTACTGACCTAAAATCGCGTTCAAAATTTGGTATGCCTGCCAGGCGTCCCGGCTACGTGAAAAGCACCACGCATGATGGATTTGCCAATGCCACCATACGTCTGAGGGTAACAACCGTCAGACTTTATTACGAATACCTTATTGATGAGGAAGTTAGGACCACGAACCCAATTAAAATAGTTAAATACAAAAGGGGAAGAGGGTTTAATGGAAATAGTCGCGGAATGGTTGAGCGCTACGAAAAGGACCCTTGGCTCCCGAATGAAACGCAGTGGCAGGCGCTCCTGAACGCGGCATCATCCGAATGCATTCGGAATCGTTTCATGCTAGCTCTGGCATACGACACGGGCGTGCGCCGGGCAGAATTGTGCGCCCTGGAGACCGGCGACATAGATCCTTCTCAGCGATTGCTTCATTTACGGGCGAAAACCACTAAAAGTCAGCGCGCACGGCAAGTGCCTTATTCGCAGGCAACGGGCGAACTGTACGCGGCTTACCTGCAGCATCGCCGGCGCATAAGCCGAGCGCCGGGCCCACTTTTCTTGTCTGAGTCACGGCGTAACAAGGGGCTTCCCATTTCTTTTTGGACTTGGTCCAAGGTCGTAAAAGCACTGGGAGAACGAGCCGGCTTGCCGTTGTTTACGCCGCACACGCTACGGCATTTGCGCTTGACCGATTTAGCCCAGGCCGGCTGGAAGATGGCTGAAATTGCGGCCTTGGCTGGGCATGTACACCCAGCCACGACGATGATATACGTCCACATAAGCGGACGTGAATTGAGTGAGCGGTTCCGCCAAACACTTGATTCGACGCTTGACTGGCGGCAAGAAACGATGCAAACCTCACTGCAATGACCAAACGCCTACCTTTCATAGAAAGCAGAAAGGATTCTGTTCGAAATTGGCCTTTTCAACCCCCCCAATTTGACAAGAGTCTCGTCTTAAGCCCATCGGAGAAAACCACGCTGTCTGCTTGGAAAGCGCACGGCCACCTGGGTTGGGGTTCCAAAGCGTTTAAGAAAGAAATTAAGCAGCAGTTGAATCGGCTCATTCAGCCTGTCGAGGTTGCGCTCTTGCATTGGGGAATTCCGAAAGGGGGGGAACGCCTATTGGCTTGCGTTTCATTACTTCTACATGAGATGCATCAACGGCAAACCAGTCTATGGGCTTGGGATGAAACAGCGTGGGCAGAGATAGTTGGTAAAACGTATGAGGATTTTAGAACCATACACCATGATTTTCAACGCGCTCATCATATTGCAAATTTGAAATACCGCCAGTGTGTATTAGCCTGCGCTTACCTACTAAGTGAAATTCCGATTTATCGATTAGTTACTGGTCATAATACGCTTGTTTCCGCTCAACGTATTTTCGGAGGCGTCGCGGTCGAGAAAGCGCTACATACGTTGACGACCGAGTCTACGCGAATCGGACGGGCAGTAACATGGGCAATTAGTCAAGCAACGTGTTCCGCATTACTAGCTAACCGAAGCCCGATTTTAGAAAAGCTTACCCTGCCCGTTATAGAGAAACTACACGAAAGTGATTCTCATAACAAAGCACGAAAAAAAAGCTATGTTACATTGTCAATTATATTGTATAATATTAAGGTTCTATCAACTCATTTACCTACTCCCTGCTACAGTTGGATTAACACCGGAATAGACGACAATTTATGTAATGACTGGCCTCATTTAATTCCGGCGTGGTTTGATCACTTGACGGATGGTGGTGCCTCGCGCAATGAAACGAGAGTGTCGATTTCCTCGGTTGCCAAAGCCGCAAGATGGGCTGCTGAGAAGTATCCAGCCACAGCGGGTGCCCAGCAGTGGACTAAAAGTATGGCCAGAGCCTATAGAGCGGACGTGCAAAAAATGAACGTTGGGCAGTGGCAACACCCAAAAACTAAATCAACTCCCAGGCGCGGTGAGCCATTAGGAGCAAGTTATCAGGCGCAACTGCTGCAAGATCTACGCTTATTTTTCAATGATTGTCACGAATTGGAATGGTTTCCAAGAGCCTTCGACCCTGACCGCCATCTGGCCACCCCTAGGCGCATCTCAGCCAGGCGAGGGCCTAACCCTCGGCCAATTGATGACGCACAATGGGCCAAATTGGTACAAGCTGGATTATCTATCACTCAGGAGGATTTACCTAGCGCTTCTCCGTTCGTGAGCAAGCGAAGTGACGTCACTCCTAAGAGTTGGTATCCACTGGCCATGGTGCGGGCACTGGCGCTTGTTTGGCTCTACTCAGGGTTACGCGCTAATGAAATCCGTCGGCTGCGAGTCGGATGCATACGGTCTATTCCCGGGGAAGAAAACGAGAGTAGGTCCGCCTCAACCCATGCCCTCTGCAATTTGATCGTGCCCGTGGGCAAGAATGGTCGTGGTTTTTTGAAGCCAATCATAAAATTGGTAGGAGACGCCATCGAGCTATGGGAGAAAATTCGTCCTAGTGTTCCCAAACACAGGGATGATAAAACAACCGAAGAAGTAGATTTCTTATTTGTCTGGAAAGGAGAACGAATAGGCCAAACGTACCTCAATGATGTCCTCATTTCCATGCTATGCCGGAAAGCCGGCATTCCCCTCGAAGATGCCTTGGGAAAAATCACTAGCCACCGGGCTCGGCATACCCTTGCCACCCAGTTGGCCAACGCTCCGACGCCACTGCGTGGTCCCTACTTGAGTAATTGGATTGGGCACCGCTCCCGTGGCTCTCTCGGACACTACGTTCAGGAGAATGAACATAAGGTTCAGGAGACCTACGCTGCGGCGAATCGCGTCAGTATTGACAAACGCCAGCTGGAGCAGTTAAAAGAATTTACCGCGATTGGCGGTGAATCAGCAACCGAAGATGGGCCGACACGCTCTGTTGACCTTGGTCACGGCTTCTGCATTTATGATTTCTATGACCAATGCAAACAGCGAAAGCCGTGCATGAATTGCTCATTTTATAGACCTAAAGAATCGCTTTATAGCCAACTGCGGGAAGTAAGAAGTCAGTTGCTACACATGCTGAACTCCATACCACTCTCGAAGGAGGCACGCCAAGCCGTTGAAGATGCGATAGCGATAAATGAAAGGCTGGAAGCCATTCTGCGGAGTACCGAATCCCCCCCGAGCTGAGATACTGGCGTAGAAAAGGCCCCGGGCCGGGTGGATGATGAAGGCAAGGTTGAATTGGCCCGGAAAAGGCGGACAGAAGCCGAAGGCATCGTTCTGCTGTTAAGACGGCCGGAAAGAGCGGACCGCGTAAACCATATCAGCTGAAAAGAAGACGCCTGCCCGGCTTCGTGGCTACGCTGGCAGCACTCTGCTGAACAGCGTAGCCACGAAGCCGGGCAGGCGGTGTACGGTAATCGCGCCCCGGCATTTTCTACCAGGCGCAGCACCTGCTGGGCGGCCGGGTTGCGGTGCCCTTTGGCCAAGTCGGTGAAGTCGGCCGGGGCGTCAGGCGAGCACACAGGTCGGAACAAGCTGACAACGGGCAGCCAGCTGTCCAGCAGCGCCTGCAGTAAGTTGTGGCAGGCGGACCGCTCAGAAGGCGGCGCGGCGGCAGGCCTATCCTGTGGCCCGCGCCACCTGTCGGGTTCCTAATTCAGTGGCTAATGGCGAACAAGGTGGTTCACCATACCTACCTTCCATGGGTGCATCAGTTGGCCAGGACGATGCTGGTGCACAACCGCCCGCGAAACCAACCCAGCCCTTCGACGGTTCGGGGCCGACGACTGACGTCCCGTGTCGCGATGGCCAGGCACCAACGGATTGCCGTTTGGATCGCGCTGACGCACGGGCGCTGGCAGGCGCAAGTCTGCTTCGCGCAAGCAGACGTGGGCGCAAGGCGGATAGGGAAACTACTTGTAGTCGAAACAGCATTCCGAGGCGTTACCCGCGGAAAGGCCTCTTAGCGCAGCATGAGCAATGCTTCCAGGTCGGCGGTAGTAAACTTATTGCCCAGGTCAAGCAGATACGCTTTCAGGTCGGGGTTGAACTTGCCCGTTACCAACCCGGTGTCCGCATCCATGCCCAGGGTAGAAAACAAGAGCATGTATTGACTACGGCTATTTCCCTGCCGAAAGGTCTTGTAATCAATGGCCTGCATGAGCCGTTTTGTGGCCACCCACAGCTTAGCGTACTGCTTGCCGTCCTCGTTATCGCCTGGAATGATGTCACGGAAAGCCAGCTGAAAGGTCTCTTGTGACGAATGCTGGGTCAGGCTGTTCAGGGCCAGGGCAAAGAGGCGGGCTTCCGCTTGGTTGAACGCCCGCGGGGAACGAACGAATAAGCGGCTTAAAAAATCAACTTCTGGGTCGTTGGGTGTAACCGGGTCCATGGCAGCAACGGGAAAATTAGTCGTTAAATAAATTTGGGCGCCTGGGCCCCAGCGTTCGGGCCCGCGGGGGAACGCCTATTGGACAGCCGCCGAACAAGGCCGGCTCCGGGGCGGGGGAAATTAGCGCTGGGCACTGGGCCGTACGGGCGGGTAGTGGCAAAAATCAGTGGAAGCAATGCGGCCGGGGCAGTGGGTTACCGCAGCGCGGCCGCGGGGGTGTCCAACGGCGCAGAAGGAGCAGAAACCACGCGCAGCAAACGCTGACAGGCGCTGCATTGGTCGCCGGGGGAAACCTCTTCCGGGCCCGGGTCATGAGCCAGGTAGGAAACGGGGTCGCCGCATCGGGGAAGGAAATCGCCCGCTTCGTAGCAGTGGTAGGGCACCGCGTAGAGCGCCGCCGCGCGCCAACCGGTTGATTGGGCGCGCACCGGGGGCAATTGCCGCTGCAACGCGCGCAGGTCCGCTTCGCGCAGCACCAGCCGCCGGGGGGGCAGCAAGTGGTTAAGGGCGTGGAGGACGCCTTGCCGGACCTGCGTCAGCAACGGGCGCAGCGCCTCGGGCGGGAGGGACTGGCCCGCGTCGAGTCCGGCCATCACCGGCTGCAGGAGCCGGTGCAGGTTGGTCAGCGGCTGCCTGGCCCGGGGCAGTTTCTCGTCCTGGAAGGTGTCGCGGGGCTTTTGTACCGGAATGTCCGCGTTATCGGGGGTCAGCACCCAGGCCATGTTAACCCCCATGCCCTGGTAAAAGTGCAGCACGGCCGCCAGGACATCCATGCTCCCACGGCCCGTGCTTTCCAGCCGGGTGAGCGCCGCGGGCGAGACCCCGGCCTCCCGGGCCAGCCGGGTACGAGGCCAAGCACCCGGTACCAGGGACTCCGCAGCCAGCATCGCCCGGAGCTGGGTGAGGCGCTCGCCGATGTTTACAGCACTCATGAGCTAATAGAAGAAAAACGCGAAACTGTAAACCCTACGCCCCGCTACCAGCGCGGGCTCACCTCGTTGGCTGCCGGTGGTTGCGCGTTGCCTTGCCTGCTGCAGCCAGCAGCAGCGGCTTGCTGTACACGGACGGATCTAAGAGGCGCAGTACCCGTTCAAAGGATTGAGGCTGCGCCCGCACCCTAACCGTTCTGTGGTGGTGGTGGGCGCCCCCATCAGCTGCCAAGGCCCCCAGAATTGGTATTCGCTGCGCTTCCGGCCGTGCCGTTACTGGTCGTAGTCGCTGGCGAGCAGCGGGCCCTCGTCGTCTTCCACGGTGAGCCGCCGCAAGCGCAGGACTTGCAGCCAGCGGGCGAGGGCGTCCGCGTCGTTGCCATTCGTACGGTTTTCCTCAAAGTACCCCCGGGCGTACGCGGACAGCCCCGCGGTCAGCGGGTACAGGTCCACCGGCTCGACGGCAGGATCGATCAGGTCGATGAAGGGTTCGGGGTCGCCCAGGCGGTAGATCCAGCGCCGGGCCTCCTCCAGCCACAGTTGCCGCAGCACCGGGGGCTGCGCTTGGACGGCGGCGGCCAGGGCCAACTCGCTTTCCAACCCCAACAACCGCACCTCCGCCGCGGCGGCCCCGCCGTCGGCGGCCACCGCCCAGTATTGCAGGAGCAACTCCGGGGTGATCTCGGCAGCGTCTTGGTCAAATTCAAACACAATGCGTAGCATGGCCGCGGATTAAAAAGAAGGGAAAGAATGAGTGGCCGTGGGGGCGCCCCGGAGCGACGGCCCCAGGGTAACCAGTCGGCGGTGGTCGCCGGACCCAAGCACGGTTGGACCCGTCCCTACCACCACCGGGACCAGCCTGCGAGGCCGTTGAGCGAATGGACAGGCTGCGAAATGCGCTGGAGCTGTGCGTTGGGCTCGGAACCGATCTTAGCGCGACAGGCGGTTACCTAAGTACTGGCCGCTGGCCGGGCGGGCGATAGCGTTCCGGCCTGATGGGCTACGACTTCTCCCCCAGGCCAATGCCTGCATCCTGCTTGTCGGCGTCAAATAAGCGTTTCAATGCCTGGTTTAGCACATCTGTCGCCCGGGCCCTACCGGGCTTGTGCGCTTGGTACGGTGCGAGTCGCCGCTCGTTGTCCGCTGTAACAGTGGAGGTAAAAGGGTGCGTTTTGTCCTTCTTTTCCTCCAATACCCCCTGCTTTGCTGGCTTTGGGGGGCCAGGCTTTTTTTGGTAAAAGTGGCAGGGGGGAGGCCAGCAATGCACTAGCGGGACTCCTTCTGTTGATGGAACGCATACAAGCGAAGGAATGGAATAAAATGAATGAAGCCACTTGGCAGGTTCGCACGTGGGTGTCGCAGGGAGGGGTTGCGCGTAAGAAGTTGGGGAATAAGTATAAGAAGTTGTGCGCGCAATGCCACGGTCAAGCAGCGACCTCTGCCACCACAACCGGAAGTGTGAGCACCTGCTCGGAAGCTGAATTAAGTGCTGCAATATGCAGCACTTAAATTAATAATACAGCAAAATACGTGTTATTATTCATTTTTTTTTAGTAAAATACAGATTTATAGGCGGCTAGTTTTGCGCGATTTCCCGCGTGGCCATGTATTTTGCAAAAAACCTGCGCTTTTTACGGCGTCGAGCAGAGCTCTCCCAGTCCGAACTCGGGGATAAGCTCGTAACCGATTACAACACGGTTAGCCGCTACGAGAACGGCAAATCGACGCCCAAACTAGAAGCCTTGACGAAGCTGGCGCAGGTATTTGGCGTGAGCGTGGAAGCCCTGCGTAACCAAGACCTCACGCAGCTGTTGGCGGCCCCCGCCCAACTGGAGCCCAACGCCCCGCCTGAGGCCCAGCACTTGGGGAAAGCGGCTATTCGCGCGGTTAAGCATCCGCTGTTCGTGTCGGTGGAACTGGATGGGACGGCGGCCAGCTTAGCGCGGGCCGTGGCGCGCCTGACGGCCATCAACAACGTGCTCGTCGAGACCGATGAGCCCAGCCGGTAGCCAGGACATAAATGGCCAGGCGTTTCAGGGCCTACGCCGCTTGCACCAGCCCCAACCCGGTGCCTCAACGGACCATCTCAGGGATGGGGAGCACTACCTGCGTCTCAGTGAGCAGCAGCGCGGTGCAGTACTCCGCCAGTGTGCGGACGCAAGGGCGTTCGAGCAGGCTAGAAAAGTGAGGCCGTGACGGGCTTTCAGGTAAGGCACAGCACGGGTAAGGGGGCCCTTATTGGACTATTAGGTAATGAGAATTTTAAAATGCACCCCTGTCTTTTTCTTTTTATGTAGTATGTGTGCTATTAAGATTTTAGCACAATATTAAAAAAACAAGCAAATCGTGCTCAAAAGCTTGTTTGGCAACCAAAGTATATCTGCCTTGGACTTCCGCAACGAGCATACTTCAACTTCGGAAGCAGTCGCTTAAAGAGGCTGAACACTGAATTCTTATTGTGGAAGCCTGCCAATGTTGGCGTAATGAGGCTGCTGACGGGCTCGTCAATTTGCCACTGGACCAACCGCCAGTTACACAGCCGGCAGCACCAGCACGGGCATCGAGCTGTGCAGCAGCACGTGGGCCGTGACGCTGCGGTGAAACAGCCCACCCAAGAAGCTACGGGTCCGCGCCACCAGCACCACCCAATCGAACGCACCGCTGGCCGCAACCTCCAAGATGCCGCCACCCGGCGTGGCGTGCACCAAGCATTGGGTGCGCAGGGCGGTAGCTAGATCGAGGGCCAGGCCAGTGCGCTCCAGCGCCTCGCAGGCCGCGGCCGTGCCAGCCACTGCGTTTGCCTGGTCAGGGCCGACGTGCAGCACAGTCAATTCGGCCGGCAGTGCGTCGAGTAGGTGGCGGACTAAGCCCGCGTTCTCGCCCAGGCTGAACGGCTCATCATCGAGGGCTACCAGTAGGCGTTGCGGGTGGGCGAAGCGGGCGCCCATGGGCACCACCAGCATGGGCTGCGGGACCGTGCGCAGCATGTCTAGCGCAGCGGTCGACACCAGCTCGTCGGGCATGCCGTCGGTGTTGCGGTGGCCCAGCACCACCAGCGCGGGCTGGTGACGACCTAGGGCCTCGGCCACGGCGGACGCTACCTCACCGTGCGCCACTTCGGCCACGGCGGGTGCGGCTAGCCCGCGCACCAGGCTGGCCAATGCCAGGTCGATGGCCTCCCGGCTGAGCGTGTCGACGCGGCCGGTGAGGTGCTCGGGGTCTAGGAGCGCGTCGCGGCGCACGTGCAGCAGCACCAGCTGCGCGCCGAGGGCCCCGGCCAGCGCGTCGGCGTAGGCCAGGGCATGGTCGGCGGGTTGGAAGAAGTCGGTGAGCACTAGCAGCGAGAGCTTCATGGGCTAGGGTAGGAGGGAAGTGAAACCTGCCCGCAAAGGAGCGGGCGCGGCCGGCCCCCGGCCCTGTCAATCGTCAGCCCCGCCACCTGATTTTTATCATGGGCCAGGCCGGGGGGCGGCCGGAACCTTGCGGAGCACCTGGCCTGCTATCCACCAGGGCTTTCAATCCCTTATGAACGTTACTGTTTTCAGCACCCTGGCCTTCGAGCGCCCTTTTCTGGAGCAGGCCAATGCGGGCCGGCACCAGGTGCAATTTTACGAGGCGACGCTCACCGWCCAGACCGCGCCGCTGGCCCAAGGGGCGCGGGCCGTCAGCGTATTCGGGGCCGATGATTTGTCAGCCCCAGTGCTGGCGCAGCTCTGGGCGCACGGCGTGCGCTACGTGCTGGTACGCGCCGCCGGCACCGACCAGGTAGACCTGCCGGCCGCCCACCGGCTGGGCCTGCGCGTGGCCCACGTGCCCGACTACTCGCCCCACGCCATTGCCGAGCACGCCGTAGCCCTGATGCTGGCCCTGGCCCGCCACCTGCGCCAGGCCGACCAGCAGCTGCGCGCCAACAACTTTTGCCTCGATAAGCTCATCGGCTTCGAGCTGCACGGCAAAACGGTGGGCATCCTAGGCGTAGGGCACATCGGGGCGGTGCTGGCGCGCATCCTGCACGGCTTCGGCTGCCGGCTATTGGGCGTGGATGTGCAGCCCAACCCCGACTTCACCCAGCGCTACGACCTGGCCTACGTGACCCTGCCCGAGCTGTGCGCCCAGGCCGACATTATCAGCGTGCACACGCCCCTGACCGCCCAAACCCGGCACTTGCTCGACGATCAGGTGCTGGGCAGTATGAAGCCCGGCGCGATGCTCATTAACACCGGCCGCGGTGGCGTGCTCGACACCGCCGCCGCTTTGCGCGCCCTGGCCAGCGGCCAAATTGGCTACCTAGGGCTCGACGTGTATGAGGCCGAAAAAGGGCTGTTTTTCGCCGACCACACCCGCGACCCACTGCGCGACCCGGCGTTTGCGCAGCTGCTCACTTACCCCAACGTGCTCGTGACCGGGCACCAGGGCTACCTCACCCGCGAGGCCCTGGCCGCCATTGCCGCCACCGCCGTGGCCAGCTTCGATGCCTGGGCCGCCGGCCAGCCGGCGCCGCACGAGCTGTAGGGCGCGCTTCCTTTTCACCCTCTCTTTTCTGCTTCGTGGACCTTCACCACCTCATTTACCAAAGCCAGGCCCTGGGCGACTTCAACGAGCCCGCGCTGGCCGCGCTGCTGCGCCGGGGCCGGGCGCACAACCTAGAAAACAACATCTCGGGCGTGCTGCTGCACACCGCCGATGGCCGGTTTTTGCAGGTGCTGGAGGGCCCCAAAACGGCTGTGCGGCACCTGTACTACCACGTAATCCTGTCCGATACCCGCCACTTTCACTGCCAGGTAATAAGTGAAGGGCCCTGCGACCAGCGCAGCTTTGCTGCCTGGACGATGGGCTGCCGCCTGGCCCAAGCCGCCGACCTGCGCACGCTGCTCGGCGAAGCGCCCGCCAATACCCTCGGGCTCGCCCACCGGCCCTACCCCCGCCTCCAGCTGCTGGCCCTGCTGGAAAGCTTCGTGGCCCAAGGCCCCGTCGAAACCGGCCAGGAGCATCCGCTGGATAGTCAGCCCATCCGCCACCACTAACCCCCACTTCGCCCGTGGCGCTTTTTGCTGATATTCTACTGTTTAGCTGCGGCGCGGGCTTGTTGCTGGCCGCTCGGTGCGGCCCCGCGCCCACGCAGTCGGGGCCCCCGGCCACCCGGCCGGTAGTCACTACCGTGCAAGGTGATAGTTCGGTAGCTGCTGCCATTCGGGTGCTGCTTGATACCACCTCGGCCAGCGCTGCCGGCCGCGCCGCTGCCCGCCCGGGCTTGCAGGCCGGGGCTGAGGTACGGGCGTTTTATGGCCCGGCCGGCGCGCCCGTCTGGCTGGTCGGCGCGGGCCCCGGCCCCGATGCGGCGGCGGCCCTGGCGCTGCTGGCGCAGGCCCCCGCGCACGGCCTGCGCCCGGCCGACTACGGCGGCGAGCGCCTGCTGCTGCTGCGCGACTCGCTGGCTGGCCCCGGCGAGCCGGTGGGCCGGGCCAGCCAAAAAGCCCGTTTTGACGTGTACCTCAGCGATGCGGTGCTCGGCTTCATGCGCGATGTTAGCCGCGGCCGGCTGCACCGCTACACGGCTTCGGCCCGCGAGAAGGCCGCCGGGCCGGGTGGGCAGCCGGGGCCCCAGTTGCGGGCGGCGCTGGCCGGCCACGCGGTGCCCGCCGCTATGCTGGCTGGCCAGCCCGCCAACCGCGAGTACCGCCAGCTGCAGCAAGCCCTGGCGCAGTGGCTGGCACTACCCAGCGCCCCCGATTCGGCGGTGCGGCAGCGCGCCCGCTACGAGCAGGTGGCCGCCAACTTGGAGCGTTGGCGCTGGGATGCCCTGCCGCCCGCGCCTGACTACGTGCTGATTAACCTCGCGGCCTGCGAGCTGCTGGTGGTGGCCCGCGATTCGGTGCAGCGCCGCTACCGGGTGGTGGTGGGCAAGCCCACCACGCCAACGCCCATCCTCAGTAGCATCATCGACCACTTCACGCTGGCCCCCGACTGGCACGTGCCGCGCTCCATCGCCACCCGCGAAATGCTGCCCCAGCTTAAACGCGACGCTGGCTACCTGGCTAGCCACAACTACGCCCTCTACGACGCCCGGGGCCGCCTGCTCAATGCGCGCCGCATCAACTGGGCGCGGGTCACGGTCCGGAATTTTTCTTATACCATCCGCCAGTCGGCCGGCTGTGATAATGCGCTGGGCAACATCGTGTTTCGCTTCGCTAATCCGTATTCGGTGTACGTGCACGATACGCCGGAACGCCAGGTATTTGCCCGGCCCTACCGCGCCCTGAGCCACGGCTGCGTGCGCCTGGAAACTCCCTTTGTTCTGGCCGCCTACCTGCTGCGGCGCGGCGGCCAGCCGGTGCAGTTGCCCAGCGAAGCCGAGTGCGCCCGCCAGCCACGCCCCCGCGACGTGCGCCTGCGCCGCCCCATGCCGCTGTTTGTGCGCTACGCCACCTGCACGGCTGAGGGCGGCCGCCTGCGCTTTCTGCCCGATCCCTACCACCGCGACGAAACGATACGCCGGGGGTTGTTTGGACCAAGCCTCACACCCTAGGCCTTGGAATTAACAGCCCTACCCAACACCCTTTTTCTCATTTAAAACCGGCTCCTGGCCCTAAAGCCGGCCCGCAATCCTCATGGCCTCTTCCTCCGCTTTTCGCTACCGGCACGTGGTCGTCATTGGCGCTTCGGCGGGGGGCGTGCCGGCGTTGCTGGCCCTGGCCAAAACGCTGCCGGCTGATTTTCCAGCCCCCATTTTCATGGTGCTGCACGTAGGGGCTGCCTTGCCCAGTATGTTGCCCGAGCTGCTCAGCGCCGTGTCGAAGCTGCCGGCCCGGCACCCAGAAAGCGGGGAGCTTATCGAGCCGGGCATTATCTACGTGGCGCCGCCTGCCCATCAACTGCTACTCAACGGCAACTGGGTGCTGGTGACGCAGGGCCCGCCGGAAAAAGGGTTTCGGCCCAGCATCGATACGCTGTTTCGCTCGGCGGCCAGCGCGTATGGCGGGCGCGTAATTGGGGTGATACTCACGGGCTTTCTGAGCGATGGGGCCCTGGGGCTGCAACTGGTGCAGCAGCACGGCGGCCTCACCATTGTGCAAGACCCGCACGACGCCGAGCAGCCCGCCATGCCCACGCACGCGCTGGCCCTGGTAACGCCCGACTACCTCGTGCCGCTGGCCCAACTCGGGCCCCTGCTCGTGCGCCTTACCACGGCCGGCGCTCCCGCCAACCGGCGTCCGCCCGGTGCCAAGCCCCGTGGCTGGGCCGCCGCAAAACTGCTGTTACTACTGCTGTGGCTAGCCCTGGTGCCGGGCCTGGCCCGCGCGCAGGCCATCGCCGTGGAAACCGTGCCACCGTTGGCTTTTGGGGCCATGTTTCGGCAGTATCCGCAGGCGCGGCAGATTACCTGGCGCCGGTTTCAGGCCTGGTACCAGGCCAGCTACACCCAGGGCTCGAACCGCCGGCTGGTCCGGTTCAGCAGCAACGGCGACGTGGAGGCTACGGGCCAAGACATAGCGCTCAGCGCGCTCTCGCTGCCCATTCAGCACACCCTGACCACGTACTACCCCACCCGCACTTTTTGCCGCGCCATCGAGGTGACCAACGCCCGCACCGGGGCCCTCACCTACGAAATGGCCACCTGCGAAACTGCCCTCAGTCGCACCATTACGCTCACGGCCAACGGCCGGAAAATACCCCGCCCCGACTAGGGCGTGAGATGATTAGCCCAACCTGTCATTTATAGCAAAAAGAAGGTTATGCAGACCGAAGGGAAGCGTGACCTTCTTTTTGGCTAATTGTCCTACCGCCCTAGGCGGGCGCTACCTGACATATATCAGCTAGTAAGGCCATAATCATCAGGGTATTGCCAGGCGGAAGGACGGACTTTTGGGGCCTGTTCACGCCTTCAAATTTTTCCCCACTGCCCATGCAAACGCTGGAAACTTTCGCCCCGCCCGCCGCGGCCGATTACCTGTCGGACCCCGAGATTACGGCCGCCATCGAGCTGTTTTTTCTAACCAAGAAAGGCGTACCCGCGCACCTCATCGACGTGGCCACCCACGACGGCATCGTGCAGCTGACCGGCATTACCGATAACATGCTAGCCGCTGACCGGGCCGAAGAAATCGCGCTGGCCATGCGCGGGGTGCGCGGGGTGGTCAACGAATTGCTCATCAGCACACCCGACATGCCCAACGACGAGCTGCACCGCGCCGTGGCCGAGGCCCTAGCCGCCGACCCCGCCACCACGGGCTACAATGTGGCCTGCACCGTGGCCGAGGGCGTGGTGACGCCCACCGGCGTGGTGCAGTCGTGGGCCGAGCAGCAGCTGGTGCTGCGCGTGCTGCGGGGCGTGCGCGGGGTGCGCCGCCTGGTGGCGGATGAACTGACTATCCGCTGGGGCGAAATTCAGAACTCGGACGAGGAAATCAGCACCCAAATCCGCGAGCTGCTAGACTGGGACATTCGTGTGTTTAGCAACGAAGTAGTGGTGCGCACCAACGACCGGGTGGTGCACCTGAGCGGCACCGTGGGCACCGCCGCCGAGCGGGCCCAGGTGATAGCCGTGGCCAACCAGACCGGCGCCATCCGCGTCGATGCCCTGGACCTGTTTGTGGCCTATTGGGCCATCAGCAGCGAGCTGCGGCGCGAAAAATTTGCCCAGCGCAGCGATACCGACATTGCCCAGGCCGTGTGCGATACCTTCCGCTACGACCCGCGCGTGCTCTCTTACCAGCCGGTGGTAGTGGTTCAGAATGGGGTAGTTACGCTGACCGGCCAGGTGAGCAGCCTGCGCGCCAAGCAAAGCGCCGAGCGCGATGCTCGCCATGTGGTGGGCGTGTGGGCCGTGCACAACCTGCTGAAGGTGCGCACCCGCTGGTTTACGCCCGATGTGGTGGTGCGCCAGTCTATCCTGGATGCGCTGGCCCGCGACCCCTACGTGGGGGTTTTTGGCTTTGAGGTGCGCGTGACCAACGGCCGCGCCCACCTGCACGGGCAGGTAAATAGCCACTTCGAGCAGGCCCAGGCCGCCGAGGTAGCCAGCGGCGTCAACGGCGTGGCCGAGGTCGAGAACCTGGTGCGCGTGCTGAGCAGCACCGGCTTTAGTGGCCCGCCGGCCGCCTGGTACCCTGGCGCGCTGCGCCCGGCGGCCCATTCCGGTTCGGATTTCGCACTGGCCGAGCGTATCCGCACGCTGTTTTTCTGGTCGGCCAGCCTGCACAACCAGGACGTGGCGGTGCGAGTCGAAAACGGCCGCGCCACCCTCTCCGGCACCGTCGATACCTGGCTCGACCGCGAGCAGGCCGCYTTCAACGCCTATGAGGCCGGCGCCACCTCCGTGGATAATGCCTTGGAATTGATTTCTTCCAAGTTCATTTAAATCAAGTATATGCGCTCCCGTGCAAATCTCGGCCGGAACTCCGCCAGTCGCCATGATACGGGCCAGGTGAGCCCGGCCGTCCTGCGCATTGCCCAGGAAGCTGACGCTACCATGTCGCCTGATGCGTGGGAAGTGGGGCCTGGTGGGCCGGGGTTGCGCGGTGGAGAGCACCCCGGCGACCCCGGCCCCCTAGGGCCCTCAGCAGGCGCCCCACCACGCAACAAGCTACTCCCAAGCTCATGAACTCCTCCATCCTCGTACTGGCCAATTTGCCGGAAGCCGCCGCCCACACGGCGCGCTACGCCGCCGCCCTAGGCCGCCCGTTGGGCCTGCATTTGGCGCTGCTGCACTGCTACTTATACCCCACGCTGCTGGAGCCCGCGCTGGTGGGCGAGGTAGTGGAGCAGCTCGACCGCAACGAGGCCGAAACCCTGGCTGCCCTGCGCGCCCTGGCCAGCCGCCTGCCTGTGCCCGCCGAGGTGCTGGAAGCCACCGGCTTGCTGGACGACGACGTGGCTGCCGCCGTGCGCCGCTGCCACCCGCTGCTGCTGGCCATGGGMCGGGGCCCCGAGCAGGGCCTGCTCGATGACCTGCTGCGTAGCCAGCTGCTGCCCGTGCTGCGGGCCACCGGCCGGCCGGTGCTGCTGGTGCCCGCCGCTACGTTGGCCACGGCGGGGGCCCTAGGGGTGCCGCGCCGGGTGCTAGTGGCCGTCGATGGTGAGCCCTTCGCCCTGGCGGCGGCTTCACGCAACCTAGGCGGGCTACTGAGCTCGTGGGCAGCCGCTTACACGGTGACCCAGGTGCTGCGCGGTTCTGACGCAGCGGCCCGCTCCAGCCACCTGGCCCTGGCCGATGTGCGGGCCAGCCAGCTGCTGCCGCCCGCTACTCCGCTGGACTTGTACGAGGTAGCTGACGCGGCCCCGGCTGCCGGCATCTTGCAAGCCCTGGCCGATACGCAGGCCGATATGCTGGTGCTCATTGCCCGGCCGCGCAGCTTTTGGGGCGAGCTGTTTCACCGCAGCGTCACGGCTGCGGTGCTGCGCCATTGCCCGGTGCCGGTGCTGCTGCTGCCGGCGGTGGAGTAGGGCGCCGGCTATTTCTTTTCACCTTTCTTTTCTAAAAAAATGGATACCACCCAACCCGCCCACTGCCCGCCCGGCATTGGGGCCCAAGCCCCCGACTTTGAGGCGCTTACCACCACTGGTCCTGTCAAATTTGCCGATTTTGCGCCCGGTAAGTGGGTGCTGTTCTTCTCGCACCCGGCCGATTTTACGCCCGTCTGCACCACCGAGCTGATGGGCTTTGCCAAGCGCGAGGACGAGTTCACGGCCCTCAATACGGCGCTGCTGGGCTTGAGCATCGACAGCATCCACTCGCACATTGCCTGGGTTAATGACGTGCGCGAAAAGAGCGGCGTGTACTTCCGCTTCCCCATCATTGCCGATATCGACATGAAAGTGGCGCGCCTCTACGGCATGCTCCAGCCCGCGGAGAGCGACACGGCCGCCGTGCGGGCCGTGTTTTTCATCGACCCGAGCCATAAAATCCGCCTTGTGCTATACTACCCCATGAGCGTGGGCCGCAACCTCGACGAGCTGCTGCGCGCCCTCCAGGCCCTGCAACACGTGGACGAGCACCACGTGTCGCTACCCCTCAACTGGCAGTTGGGCCAAAAAGTACTGCTGCCGGCCCCCATTACCCTCACCCAGCTCGATGCGCGCCTGTCCGACGATTCGGTGGAGCAACCCGAGTTTTACCTGGCCGAAACCTACGTGTAAGGGCCGGCTGAAAAGCGGGTGCCCGCAGCCAAAACGCCCTTTATACTACCCACTTTCGTGCCGGCGAGCCCGGTACCAGCTAGCGCCCCTAGCGACAGTGGCTTAAAAAAGCCCCGGCTTCCTACCCTGGAAACCGGGGCTTTTTTGCGGATTTAGCACCCTGGTTGCCGGCCGCGGCGTGGGGCAACCTGACAAAAATCAGGTAACCGGATCGGGTTCGTCAGGGCCACGGCTAGCCCTGCCGTGGACCTTTACCCCCGGCTTACGACTTCGGCCTGGCTGGGCCGGGCGAGGATTTTGCCGCTTAACGCACCCAATTCATGGACAAGGATTTGCAAGGAAAAACCGCTCTCRTTACTGGGGGGGCTTCTGGTATCGGTAAGGCCGTGGCGCTGCTCTATGGGCAGCACGGGGCCCGGGTAATGGTGTCGGATGTGGACGAGGAGCAGGGCCAGCAGGTGGTCGAGCAGCTGCAAATGGGCGGCGCGCAGGCGCAGTTCTTCAAGGCCGACGTGGGCGACCCCGCCCAGTGCCGCCAGCTGGTGCAGGCAACCGTGGCCGCCTTCGGTACCCTGGACATGGCCTGCAACAACGCCGGCATCACGGGCGAACTAAGCTTGACGGCCGATTACTCGCTGGAGGGCTGGCAACGCATTATCAACGTGAATCTTAACAGCGTGTTCTTCTGCCTGAAATACGAGCTGGAAGTGATGCTGAAGCAGGGGAGTGGCGCGATTATCAACATGTCGTCCATCCTAGGGCAGGTGGGCACGCCCACGCTGGCGGGCTACGTCACGGCCAAGCACGGCGTCATCGGCCTCACCCAAACGGCCGCTCAGGAATACGCTGCCCAGGGCATCCGCATCAACGCAGTGGGGCCGGGCTACATTGACACGCCGCTGCTGAGCGGGTTTTCGGCCGAAACTAAGGCCGGGCTGGTGGCGCTGCACCCCATTGGCCGGCTGGGCACGTCGAAGGAAGTGGCCGAGCTGGTCGTCTGGCTCAGCTCCGACAAAGCTTCTTTCGTGACGGGCAGCTACTACCCCGTCGATGGCGGGTATCTGGCCCGCTAGTACGATTTACATTTCCCTACCCCATGAAAATCGCCGACCACACCCTTGAACAGGAACTTGTTAGTAGCCTGTAAGCTAATCTTAGCGGCCTCACCGAGAAGCACACCCGCCAGATGCACCAAAAGGTAGCTGGTACCGTGAAAAAATGGCTAAAAGCTTTGCCCGCCTGCTGGCCAAGGAGCAGCGCGCCCGCGACGAGCAGCAGCGCCTCGCCACCAAGGTCTCGGTCGAAAACCTGGTGCTGAAGCTGCACGAGTTGCTGAGCCAACCCGCCGCCGCGCCGCGCCACTTGCGGCGGGCCGGCACCCTGGCCGCGTGAGGCCGCCCGCAGCTAAGGTTAGTGTAAGCTGAGCTGGCGTTTTTGGGCTGCGGGCTAGGTGCGACGCTTGTGGGCGTGATTTCTAGGGCTCGCCATTCGTAAAATCCAGTCCCTAGCCTCCTCTCTCAAAGGATTCCACGCATTAAGCGGAGCAGGGTTTACGGACGGTGGACATAAACAACTAAAATTCAATTATCTACATCATGCCCGTCACTACGTTAGCGCCCCCCATCGCCCGCCCCGCCCGCCCGCCGCTGCCGCCCGAAGCGCTCCAGCGCCTCGATGCCTACTGGCGGGCCGCCAACTACCTCTCGGTGGGCCAGATATACCTGTGCAACAACCCCTTGCTACGCGAGCCGCTGCAACTTGCGCACGTCAAGAAGATGCTGCTGGGGCACTGGGGCACCACGCCGGGCCAGAACTTCATCTATACTCACCTCAACCGCATTATCAAGCGGCGCGACTTAAACATGATTTACCTCTCCGGGCCGGAGCACGGCGGGCCGGCGGTGGTGGCGGGCACGTATCTGGAAGGGACGTACAGCGAGGTGTATCCCAACATCAGCCAGGATGAGGCGGGGCTGAAACGGCTGTTTACGCAGTTTTCCTACCCCGGCGGGATTTCCAGCCACGCCTCGCCCCAAACGCCGGGCTCCATCCACGAGGGCGGCGAATTGGGCTACTCGCTCAGCCACGCGTTTGGGGCGGTGTTTGATAACCCCGAGCTGATGGTGGCCTGCGTGATTGGCGACGGCGAGGCCGAAACCGGCCCGCTGGCCACCGCCTGGCACTCCAACAAGTTTCTCAATCCGGCCACTGATGGCGCGGTGCTGCCCATTCTGCACCTCAACGGCTACAAGATTTCCAACCCCACGGTGCTGGCCCGCATCACCCATGAGGAGCTCGACCAACTGCTGCGCGGCTACGGCTGGACGCCCTACTACGTGGAGGGCCACGAGCCCGCGCTGATGCACCAGGCCATGGCCGCGGCGCTGGAAGAGGTGGTCTGCGACATCCACCAGATTCAGCAGCGCGCCCGCGAGCACGGCGACCTCACGCGCCCCCGTTGGCCGCTCATCGTGCTGCGCTCGCCCAAGGGCTGGACCGGTCCGAAGGAGGTCGATGGCCGGCCCAACGAGGGCACCTTCCGCTCGCACCAGGTGCCGCTGGCCGTGTCGGCCACCGCGCCGCCCGAGCACCTGGCGCAGCTAGAAGCCTGGCTGCGAAGCTACAAGCCCGAAGAATTGTTCGACGAAGCCGGCCGCCTGCGGCCCGAGCTGGCCGAGCTGGCCCCGCGCGGCAATCGCCGCATGGGTGCCAACCCCAACGCCAACGGCGGCCTGCTGCTGCACGATTTGCACCTGCCCGACTACGCCGACTACGCGGTGGCCGTGCCGTCGCCGGGCAGCGTGGAGGCCAGCGACACGGGCACGGTGGGTAAGTTTTTGCGCGACGTGCTGCGGCTGAACGCGGCCCCGCGCAACTTCCGCGTCTTCGGCCCCGACGAAACATTGTCGAATAAACTCGACGCCGTATTTGAGGCCACCAACCGCCAGTGGGACGCGGCCACGGCCGCCCATGACGAGTTCCTGGCCCCCAGCGGCGGGGTGCTCGAAATGCTGAGCGAGCACCAATGCCAGGGCTGGCTCGAAGGCTACTTGCTCACCGGCCGCCACGGCCTGTTCAACAGCTACGAGGCCTTCGTGCACATCGTCGATTCGATGTTCAACCAGCACGCCAAGTGGCTGAAATTGACCCTCGAAATACCCTGGCGGCGCAACATCGCCTCGCTCAACTACCTGCTGACTTCCACTGTGTGGCGGCAGGACCACAATGGCTTCACGCACCAGGACCCCGGCTTTATCGACCACGTTATCAACAAGAAAGCCAGCATCGTGCGCGTGTACCTGCCACCCGATGCCAACTGCCTGCTCTCGGTAATGGACCACTGCTTGCGAAGCCGCCACTACGTAAACGTCATCGTGGCCGGCAAGCACCCCGCCCCGCAGTGGCTGAGTATGGAGGCCGCCCGCATTCACTGCGCCGAGGGCATCGGCCTCTGGCCCTGGGCCAGCACCGACGCCGGTCAGGAGCCCGACGCCGTACTGGCCTGCTGCGKCGACGTGCCAACCCTCGAAATTCTGGCCGCCGCCAGCATCCTGCGCGAGCACCTGCCGGAACTGAAAATCCGGGTCGTCAACGTCGTGGATTTGCTCAAGCTTCAGCGCCCCACCGAGCACCCCCACGGCCTGCCTGACGCCGACTACGACGCGCTCTTTACACGCGACAAGCCCGTCATTTTTGCCTTCCACGGCTACCCCTGGCTGGTGCATCGCCTCACCTACAACCGCGCTAACAACCAGCACCTGCACGTGCGCGGCTACAAGGAAGAGGGCACGATAACGACGGCCTTCGACATGACGGTGCTCAACGACATGGACCGCTTCCACCTGGCCATGGACGTGCTCGACCGCGTGCCCCAACTCGGCAACAAGGGCGCCTACCTCAAGCAGTACCTGAAGGATAAGCTGGTGGAGCACCGCCAGTACATCACCCACCACGGCGAGGACATGCCCAAAATCCGGGAATGGCAGTGGAAATCCTAGGGTGGTAGGGACCGGTCAGCCGGCGCGCGCCGGCTTCCACAAATATAAAACAATGAACATCAATACACTAACCGCTACCGCTCACGCCCTGCTAGCCCCCGGCAAAGGCCTGCTGGCGATGGACGAAAGTACTGGCACCTGTAACGCCCGCTTCGCCGCCCTCGGCATTCCGCAAACCGTGGAGGCCCGCCGCGCCTACCGCGAGCTGCTGGTGACTACGCCTGGCCTGGGCGAAGGCATTAGTGGGGCCATTCTGTTTGATGAAACCATTCGGCAGCGCACGGCGGCCGGCGTTCTCTTCGTGGAAACCTTGCAGCAGGCGGGCATCATCCCCGGCATTAAGGTGGACCTGGGCGCGCCCGCGCTGGCCGGCTTTTCCGGCGAGCAAGTGACCGAAGGGCTCGACGGCCTGGGTGCCCGCCTGGCCGAATACGCCGGCCTGGGGGCCCGCTTCGCCAAGTGGCGGGCGGTGCTCACCATCGGCCACGACCGGCCCAGCCGGGCCGCCATCGGGGCCAATGCCCACGCGCTGGCCCGCTACGCCGCCCTGTGCCAGGCTGCCGGCTTAGTGCCCATCGTGGAGCCCGAAGTGCTGCTGACCGGCCCCCACTCCCTGGCCCAGTGCGCGGCCGTGACCGAAGACGTGCTGCACGAAGTATTCGCGCAGCTGCGCACCCAGGGCGTGGTGCTGGAAGGCATGTTGCTGAAGCCCAGCATGGTGCTGGCCGGTGATGCCTGCCCCAAACAGCTCACCACCGCGCAGGTGGCCGATGCCACGGTGGCCTGTCTGCTGCGCGCGGTGCCGGCGGCCGTGCCGGGCGTGGCGTTTTTGTCGGGTGGGCAGTCGCCCGAGCAGGCTACGCGCCATCTGGCCGCCATGCACGAGCGGTTCGCCGGCCGGCTGCCGTGGGCGCTCACGTTTTCCTTTGGCAGGGCCCTGCACCAGCCGGCCCTTGAGGCCTGGGCTGGGCAGGCCGCTAACGTAGCCGCCGCCCAGCGGGCGCTGCTGGAACGGGTGGCGAGCAACCGGGCAGCCATTGGCGCCGCAGTGGCAGTAGTCGCTTGAGCATCATTGATATTTTACTGAATTTTAAGATTTTAAGCTGCTTAATCCAATCTCTTATCTCCATGGAAATCACAAATAAGAATACCCAAATCGGTCACGTATTGCTCGCCGCGCTAGCGGGGGTAGGGGCCGGCGTGCTTGGCGGGGTGCTGCTGGCCCCCACTGCCGGGGCGGCCACGCGCCAAAGCCTGAAAGACCTGACGCGTAAATACGGCCGCCTGGTCAGCGAGCAGCGGCAAGAGGCGGGCCATCACCTCGCCCAGCGTGCTACCAAGCTCAGGGAGGCTTCTAAAGGTCTGGCGAACGATTGCCTGGGCCATCTCCAGCAGTGGGGCCTGCTACCGGAAGTAACGTCCCGCCCTTATTAAGCACCATTGAGCACCCAGCCGACGCACCACGCGCCCCTCGCTGGACCAAGCTGGTCCGGCGAGGGGCGCGTTAGGTAACAGCTAACGAGCGTTTTACAGCGCGTTTAGCATCCGCACGATTTGGCGCTTGCGCTTGCCGAGCTTGGCTTGCAGGCGGCTCACCAGCTCGTGGCCCTTGCCCTCCACGTAGGTCAGGTCGTCGTCCGTGAGCTGGGTGTAGGTGTGTTGCAGCTTGGCTTTGAGCTGGTTCCAATCGCCGCGCATGCGCAGGCGGTGGTCGATGCGCAGGTTGCGGAATTTCCGGCGGCGCTCGATGGCTTTTTCGGAGTAGAGCAGGACCCCGGCCAGGGCCCCTACGCCGGCACCGGCCAGGAGGGTAAGGAAGACTTTGCCAGTCTTGTTTTTGGGCGTTTCGGCTGTCATGGGAAGCTAACTAAAAGGTGGAAACCCCGCCGCTGGCCAGCCTAGGTGCTGRGCGGCGGGGGTTAGCAAAGTTTCCGCCACCCAAGGCCGCGCGGCCCTGACTATCGTCAGGCCGGGGCCCTGATTTTCGTCATGGCTAGGGCAGGGGGTTTGTCGGAAAATTGCGGGGGAAACAGCTATAAAGCAACGCCGGCCGACCGGCCCGGACAACCACCTGGAAACTGCGCGGAATATTCCCGGCTACCGCAACCCCTTTTAATGGAGTATTACCAAACCCCCGTGGCCGAGGTGGCCGCCGCCCTAGGCACCTCGCCGGCCGGCCTCGATGCCGCCACGGCCGCCCAGCGACTAGCCGAATACGGCTCCAATCAGCTGACCGATACCAAGCAAAAAGCCTGGTGGCAGCTGCTGCTGCGCCAGTTTACCGACGTGATGATACTGGTGCTGCTGGCGGCGGCCGGCATCTCGGTGGCGGTGGGCGAGGCGCAGGCGGCCTACGTTATTCTGGCCATTATTATCCTGAACGCGGCTCTCGGCTTTGGGCAGGAATACCGGGCTGATAAGGCCCTGGCGGCCTTGCAGCAGCTGGCCCCGCCGCAGGCGCAGGTGCTGCGCGGCGGCCAGCCCGTGGCCGTGCCCGCCGCCAGCCTGGTGCCCGGCGACGCGGTGCTGCTCGAAGCCGGCAACGTCATTCCGGCCGACGTGCGCTTTCTCGAAACCCATGCCCTCAAAGTGGATGAGTCGTCGCTGACCGGCGAGTCGGCCAACGTGGAGAAAGACCCCGCCGCGCTGCCCGCCGGGGCCTACCCTCTCGGCGACCGCCTGAACCTGGGCTACAAGGGCACCTTCGTGACCAACGGCCGCGCCACGGCTTACGTGGTGGCCACCGGCATGGGCACCGAGCTGGGCAAAATCGCCGCCCTCCTCCAGGCCCCCAACACCCAGACGCCGCTGCAACAGCGGCTGGGCACGTTTGGCAAGTGGCTGGCGGCGGGGGCGGTGTGCATCTGCGCGGTGTTTTTTGCGGCCGGCTGGTGGCGGGGCGAGCCGCTGGGCGAGCTGCTGCTGGTATCCATTTCGCTGGCCGTGGCCGCCATTCCGGAGGCGCTGCCGGCGGTGGTCACCATCGCGCTGGGGCTGGGCGCGCAGCGCCTGGCCAGAGACCAGGCCCTGGTGCGCCGGCTGCCGGCCGTGGAGACGCTGGGCTCGGTCACCTACATCTGCACCGACAAAACGGGGACGCTGACGCTCAATCAGATGACCACCCAGGAGGTGTACGCCAACCCGGCGTTCAAGCTGCCCGCCCTGGGCGATGCCGACGCCCTGCTCACCGCCCTGGCCCTCAACACCGACGCCACCCAAAACCCCGCCGGCCAGTGGCTMGGCGACTCGACCGAGGTGGCCCTGGCCCGATACGCCGCCGACCACGCCTACCCCCGCGCCGCCCTCGAAACCCGGTTTCCGCGCCTCGCCGAGTTGCCCTTCGACTCGGAGCGCAAGTGCATGACCACCCTGCACCAGACCCCGCAGGGCGTACTCGTGCTTACCAAAGGCGCGCCCGGCGTGCTTTTCGCCCAGCTCGCCGCCGACCAAAAAGCCCAGCTGCCCGACCTCGAAAAGCGCGCCAACGCCCAGGCCGCCCAGGGCTACCGCGTGTTGGCCTACGCCGCCCGGTTGCTGCCCGAATTGCCGACCCAGCTCGACGCCGCTACCCTCGAAACCGGCCTCAGCTTCATCGGCTTCGCCAGCCTCATCGACCCGGCCCGCGCCGAGGCCGCCCCGGCCGTGGCCGCGTGTCAGGCCGCCGGCATTATCCCCGTTATGATTACCGGCGACCATAAGCTCACCGCCGAGGCCATCGCCCGCAAGCTGGGCATTCTGGGCCGGCCCGGCGAGCTGGTGCTTACCGGCCCCAAGCTGGCCGCTCTGGATGAGCCCGCCTTCGCCGCCGTGGTGGAAAAGGTGCGGGTGTACGCCCGCGTAGACCCGGCGCAGAAGCTGCGCATTATCAGTGCCTTGCAGGCCAAAGGCCAGTTTGTGGCCATGACCGGCGACGGCGTGAACGACGCGCCGGCCCTCAAAAATGCCGACATCGGCATTGCCATGGGCATCGGCGGCACGGAGGTGGCCAAGGAGGCCGCGCACCTCATTTTGCTCGACGACAACTTTGCCACCATCGTGGTGGCCGTGCGGCACGGGCGGCGCATTTACGACAATATTCTCAAGTTTGTCCGCTACATTTTGTCGGGTAATGTGGGCGAAATCTGGGCCATTTTCCTAGCCCCGTTCTTCGGGCTGCCCATTCCGCTGCTGGCCATCCAAATCTTGTGGGTCAATCTGTTATCCGACGGCTTGCCCGGCCTGGCGCTGGCCTACGAGCCCGCCGACGCCAACGCTATGCAGCGCCCGCCCCGTCCGCCGGGCCAGTCCATTTTTGCGGGCGGCCTGGGCTGGTTTGTGGGTTGGGTGGGCCTGCTGATTGGGGCCCTCACGCTGGGCACCCAGGCCTGGGCCATCCGCGACGGCGACGCGCACTGGCAAACGATGACATTCACGGTGCTCTGTTTCACGCAGTTGGGCAGCGCGCTCGCCATCCGCTCGCCACGCGAGTCGCTGTTTACGCTGGGCCTGCTCTCCAACAAGCCCATGCTGGGCGCGGTGGGGCTGTCCATCGTGCTCCAGTTGCTGATTATCTACCTGCCCTTCTTCAATAAGCTGTTTACCACCAGTCCCTTATCGTGGCGCGAGCTCGGGCTGACGGTGGCTATTTCGAGCGTAGTGTTTTGGGCCGTGGAGCTGCAAAAGCTAATCATTCGGCGGCGTGGGGTAGGGGCGGCGGTGCCTGAGCCACTACCACCACAGGCAGCCGTGCTAGCGGCCGCCTAGCCGCCCCGGTCCGCCGGCGTGAGCCGGCCGACCGGTTGTCGTTGGGAGTCAACTGGCTGTCGTTATAAGGCAGTTAACTGTTGTCGTGAGGTCAGCT
>NZ_RCYZ01000017.1 GCF_006439025.1 Hymenobacter nivis | reverse complement strand
CCCTGTGCATCCCCACCATCTTCGTCGCCTACACCGGCGAGGCCCTCGACTACAAGGCCCCGCTGCTCAAGTCGCTGGCCGTGCTCGAAAAGGCCGCCCTGGGCGTGTGCCAGTACTTCGACAAGGACGTGGCCCGGGTCCACACCACGCTCGGCATCGAGCAGGAGTACTTCCTCGTCGACAAGGCCCTCTACGACGCCCGCCCCGACCTGGTCATGACCGGGCGCACGCTCTTCGGCCACGCCCCGGCCAAGGGCCAGCAGCTCGACGACCACTACTTCGGCTCCATCCCGGCCCGGGCGCACGGGTTCATGCTCGACTTCGAGGAGGAAGCCACGGCCCTGGGCATCCCGCTGCGCACGCGCCACAACGAGGTGGCCCCGAACCAGTTCGAGTGCGCCCCCACGTTTGAGGACGCCAACCTGGCCGTGGACCACAACCAGCTGCTGATGGACATCATGGGCCGGGTGGCCGAGCGCCACCACCTCAAGGTGCTCTTGCACGAGAAGCCCTTTGCCGGCGTCAACGGCTCGGGCAAGCACAACAACTGGGCCATGAGCACCGACACCGGCGTCAACCTTTTCTCGCCTGGCAAGACCCCGAACGACAACTTACAATTCCTGACGTTCTTCATCACGACGGTGAAAGCGGTGCACCGCTACGGCGACTTGCTGCGGGCCAGCATCGCCTCGGCCAGCAACGACCACCGCCTCGGGGCCAACGAGGCCCCCCCCGCCATCATGTCCGTCTTTCTTGGCTCGACGCTCGATAACGTGTTGAACGAGCTGGAGCGGACCTCGGAGCTACAGCTCGAAAAGGCCGACAACATTTACCTGAAGCTGGGGATCGACAAGATCCCGGCCATCCTGCTCGACAACACCGACCGCAACCGCACTTCCCCCTTCGCCTTCACGGGCAACAAGTTCGAGTTCCGCGCCGTGGGCTCCTCGGCCAACTGCTCCTCGGCCATGACCACGCTCAACGCCATCGTGGCCGACCAGCTGCTGGCCTTCAAAACGGAGGTCGACGCCCTGATCGAGCAGGGCAAGAAAAAGGAGGTGGCCATCGTCGAGGTGCTGCGCCAGTACGTGATCAGCTCCAAGGACATCCGCTTCGAGGGCAACGGCTACTCCGAGGAGTGGAAGGCCGAGGCCGCCCGCCGGGGCCTGGCCAACGTGCCCACCACCCCGCAGGCGCTCGACGCGCTGGTGACGCCCGAGGCGGCCGCCTTGTTCGCCCGCCACGGCATCCTCTCGGAAGTGGAGCTGCACGCGCGGCACGAGATCTTGCTCGAGGAGTACCAGAAGAAGATCCAGATCGAGGCGCGGGTGATGGGCGATTTGGCCATCAACCACATCATCCCCACCGCCATCGCCTACCAAACCAAGCTGTTGCAAAACGTGCAGATACTGCGCGAGCTGGGCCTCGACGACGAGCACACCCAAATCACCGTCGACATGATCAAGGCCATTTCCAGCTACGTGGGCACCATCAAAACCACGGTGGACGAGATGGTGGAGGCCCGCAAGGTGGCCAACAAGCTGACCGATGTGCGTGCGCAGGCCATCGCCTACTGCGACGACATCAAAACGAAGTTCGCCTCCATCCGCCGCGCCGTTGACAAACTCGAGCTACTGGTGGCCGACGAGGACTGGCCCCTCGTGAAATACCGCGAGCTGCTGTTCCGCAACTAAGCGCCGCCGCCAGCCAGGGGCAGCAAGGAGCACGAAGTGCCCTTTGCTGCCCCTTTTGCGTGGGGCCCCGGGCGCGCGGGGGCCCTACCTTTGCGGCCGTAATGGAAAAACCCAGCATCCCGCAAGGCACCCGCGATTTTGGCCCGGCCCAGGTGGCCCGCCGCCAGCATATTTTCGGCGTCATCCGCCGCACGTTCGAGCAGTTTGGCTACGCGCCGATTGAGACGCCAACCCTGGAAAACCTCTCGGTGCTCACCGGCAAGTACGGCGACGAAGGCGACCAGCTCCTGTTTAAAGTGCTGAACTCGGGCAACTTCCTGGTGAAGGAGCGGCGCGGCGAAATCACGCCCCTCGTAACGGCCGACGACCTCGCCCAGGGCCCCCGCGCCGTGCTGCCCAAGATTGCCGAGAAGGGCCTGCGCTACGACCTCACCGTACCCTTCGCCCGCTACGTGGCCATGAACCGGGCCACGCTCACCTTCCCCTTCAAGCGCTACCAGATGCAGCCCGTGTGGCGCGCCGACCGCCCCCAGCGCGGCCGCTACCGCGAGTTTTGGCAGTGCGACGCCGACGTGGTGGGCACCGATTCGCTGCTCTGCGAAGCCGAGATTGTGCTGATGATGGCCCAGGTGCTCAACGGCTTGGGCTTGGTGGACTTCACCATCAAAATCAACCACCGCGGGGTGCTGCGCAACATTTACCAGGCGCTGGGCAGCGAGGGCAAAGAGACGGACTTGTTCGTGGCCATCGACAAGCTCGACAAGATCGGGCGCGACGGCGTGACCAAGGAGCTGCTCGAAAAGGGCTTCTCGGACGCCGCCATCGACACGCTGTTTGAACTGCTGACGGTGGGCGGCGGCTACGCCAAGAAGCTCCAGCGCCTGCTGGCCGGCTTCGTGACGGCCGGCGTGGAGCCCGACAGCCAGCGCCCGGGGCCCCAGGAGCCCACCGACGAAGCCGACGATTCGGCCGACGCCTACTACCGGGGCCTCAACGAGTTGGCCGCCGTGCGCGACCTGCTGCAAGCCTCCGGCTTCACCCAATTTAACCGGTTGGAGTTTGACCCCACCCTGGCCCGGGGCCTCTCCTATTATACGGGCTGCATTTTTGAGGTAAAAATCAACAACGTGGCGATGGGCAGCGTGAGCGGCGGCGGGCGCTACGACAACCTCACCGGGGCTTTCGGGCTGCCGGATGTGTCGGGCGTGGGCTTCTCGTTCGGCGTGGACCGGCTCTACGACTGCCTGGAGGAGCTGGAGCTGTTCCCAGCCGGCACCGGCACGCTCACGCGGGTGCTGCTGGCGCAGTTCGACGCGGCCTCGCTGGCCGCCGGGCTACCGCTGCTGGCCCAGCTGCGCGCCGCCGGTGTGCCCGCCGAGCTGTACCCCGACGCCGCCAAGCTCAAAAAGCAGTTCCAATACGCCGACCAGAAAGGCATCCCGTACCTGCTGCTGGCGGGCCCCGATGAGCGCGCTGCCGGCCAGGTAAAGCTGCGCGACATGCGCGCCGGCCAGGAGCAGCTGCTGTCGGTGGCCGAAGCCGTAGCGGTACTGTCCCAAGCCCAATAGCCCGCCCGTGCCCAACTACCTCCTCGCGCCCGGCGCGCCCCTCCCCCTCAGCACCCTGGCCGAGCTACTAGCCAACGGCGAAACCGTGGCCCTGGGCCCCGAAGCCGCCGCTAGCTTCATCCCCGCCGGAGCCCCTGCGGAGGCCTCGGAGCTGGCCGGCCTGCGCGCCCAGGCCTACGGCACGGGCCCCGAAGCGCCCCAGCCCCTGGTGCGCCTGATGCTGTTGCTGGCTGTGCACCAGGCAGTTAACGAGCCCATTGGCCTGGCCCGCCCCACGGCCGAGCGCCTGCTGGCCATGTACAACCGCGAGCTGCTGCCGGTGGTGTTCGAGCAGGGCGG
The DNA here is from genome assembly GCF_006439025.1 of Hymenobacter nivis. Taxonomy (GTDB): domain Bacteria; phylum Bacteroidota; class Bacteroidia; order Cytophagales; family Hymenobacteraceae; genus Hymenobacter; species Hymenobacter nivis_A. Next base: position 43,200 of record NZ_RCYZ01000017.1, on the reverse strand, counting down.
CGACGCAGCGGCCCGGGCGCACCTGGTCCTGCCGCTGCTAGGCGAGGGCGAAATCAACTACCAGGGCTACCGCCTGGCCACGGCCGACGCCTTCAGCCTGTTCAGCTGGGAGCCGCTGGCCCTACGCGCCGGCGAGGCGGGGGCCCTGCTGCGCGGCGCGCCCTTCGCCCTGGCCTACGCCGTGGATGCACTACTGCGCGCTCAACGCCTGGCGCGGGCCGCGGCAGCCATCCGGGCGCTGGCAATGGCAACGGAAACGCCCGAAGAAACGGCGCTGTCCGCCGCGCTGGCCGTGGCGGCGCAAGCCGTAGCCGGGGCCCTGGACCACGCGGAAGCAGCCCCGCTGGCCCCAGCGCTAGGCCAATTGGCGGCGGCCGTGGCGGCGCTAGGCCAGGCGGCGTCGACCCGGGCCGCACAGCGTGCAGCCGGCCCAGGGCCCCTGAGCCTAGCGGCGCACACCACCACCAGCAGCCAGCTAGTGGCCGCCGAAGCCGACGCCTACGCCGCGCTGCGCACCCGCCAGGTGGTAGAAAACGTGGAGCAATTGCTGGGCCTGGAGCTGCTGGCCACCGCCGCGGGGGCCCCCACGGGAGGCTCAGAATCGGGCGAAACGCTGCTGGCGGCCTTTCGGGCGGCGGTGCCCGGCGGGGGCCCCGGGGTGGCCCCGTACCCGGCGCTGCGGCAGGCGGCGGCATTTGTGCGGGGCCATGCGTGGCTAGCGGTGGGCCCCGGCGGGGCGCAGTAGCGCGGGAGGGCCGTCAGGGCGTATTTTTGAGCATGAAGCGGACGCTCCCCGGATTATTTCTCCTTTTGCTGATGGCCCTGATGGGGGGCCTGGTACCCGGGCAGGCCCGGGCCCAGAATTGTGCCCAGCCCCCGCCCACCGACTGCGGCGGCGTGCCGTTTGCCGTGGTGGATGCCACCACTGGGCAAGAGGTGCAGGCGCTGTGCGTAGGCCGGCCGGTGCGCTTTGTGCCCTGCGCCAGCCGCGCCGTATCGCCTGACCTGACGTACTATACGGCCCTGCCGGGCACCGATGTGTACCCGCCCGGCTGCCTGATTTCACCTACCGGCGCCAGCACCGTGTACCGCTACACGCCCACCGCGCCGGGGCCCGTCACCATCTCCGAAAACGCTAATACCACGCTGGCCAACGGCGGCGTCATCGGCACGTTTTACACCCGCGTGCTCACGGCCTACGCCACCGTGCCGCCGCCGTTCACCATCGCCCCCTGCCCCGCCGGCGTGGCCCTGGTTACGGTGACGGATGCCGTGTACGACCGCTACACCGTGCGCGCCGGCAGCGGGCCGGAGGTGGCCGTGGTGCGGCGCAACCTGCCCCAGGTGGTGGCGTTGGCCGGGGCCACCACCGTCACCGTCACGGGCTACTACGCCCTGGTGGGGCCCTGCACCAGCCCCAATACCCAAACCATCCCCGCCCTGGCGCCCCCCCAGGTGCCCGCCCTGAACACCCTGGCGCTGAGTGCCCCCGCCCCCACCGGCGAGCTAAGCCTGGGCGTGGGCCAGCTGCCCACCGGCTACACCTACACCTTGCAGCGGGCCCCGGCCGGCAGCACCGGCCCGTTCCAGAACGTGGCCGATGTGCCGCCGGGCAGCACCAGCGTGGCCCTGCCCAATGCCCCGGCCGGCGGCTACCGCGTGCTGCGCACCGACAACTGCCAAACCGCCACCGTGCCCTCGGCCACCCGCTACACGCTGGGCCTGGCCGTGGCCTCGTCGGCGCAGGGCCGCATCCAGCTGCTGCTCACCGATGCTAACCCCAGCCCGGGGCCCTACGCCGTGACCCGCAACGGCGTGGCCGTCACCAACCTGACCGCCATCAGCGGCGGGCTGGAAGACGCCAACGTGGTGTGCGGCACCCGCTACACCTACCGCGTAAGCACCGACGGCGGGGCCGTGCTCTCCAATGAAGCCGGCCTCGTGGCCACCTCCACCGTGGCCCCGCCCACGCCCCGCCTGGTGGCCAGCTTCAACCTGCAAAACCTGGTGACGCTGACGCCCAGCCTGCCCGGGGGCCCCGTGACGGCCGGGGGCACGCTGCGCTACCGCCGCCTGCCCAGCACGGGCCCCGTATCCGATTTCCTCACGGCCACCAGCGGGCGCACCGTTACCGACTCGACGGCCGCCGCGACGCTCACCGCCGTGTGCTACTCACTGCGCCTCACCGACTTGTGCGGCAACACCTCGGCCGAAAGCGGCGTGGCCTGCCCGAGCATCCTCACCGCCCGGGCCCTCGACGATGAGGCCACCGCCGTGGCCCTAAACTGGTCGGCCTTCACTGGCCCCGACCCCGCCCAGCCCGTTGCCTACACCCTCCAAGCCCTGGCCCCCGACGGCACGGTGCTGGCCACGGCCGCCCCCACTGCGGCCTTGAGCACCACTGATAATCAGCCACCAATCGACCGTCAGGTGCTGCGCTACCGCCTGCAAATCAGCGGGGCCGGCATTCCGGCGGGCACGTTCAGTTACTCCAGCGTGGCGCAGGTGCCGCGCCGCGCCCGCCTGCTGCTGCCCAACGCCTTCACGCCCAACGGCGACGGCCTGAACGACGTATTTGAGGTAAAGGGCCGGTTTTTGGATAATTTCGTGCTCATCGTCGTGGACCGCAACGGCCAGCAGGTGTTTCGCGCCACCAACCGCGCCACCACCTGGGACGGCACCATCAACGGCCACGCGCCGGTGAACGGCGTGTATATCTGGCGCTTCGAGCAAACCGACGAAGCCGGCCAATTCACGCGCCAAACCGGCACCGTCACGCTTTTAAAGTAGCGCGGACTTTGTAATTCTGCGCGTGGGGGCCCTTGCAGAGCAATCATTCAACCGCGCGGACTCACAGAGTCTACGCTACGCCCTTGTCCCATGTCCTTTTTCCAACGCCACCGCGCCAACCTCACCCAGGGCCTGTTTATGGGCGGCTTGGCCGTGGTGTTTTTCACCGACCTGAAGGCCCCGGTGGTGGGCACCTTGCAGCAGGGCCTGCTGGCCACCGGGCTGTGGCGGCCCGCGCTGCCCGCCCCCCGGCCACCGCACGCCGGGGCCCCCAGGCCGCTGCCCGACGCGCCGCTCTACACCCTCGACGGCCGCCCCACCAACCTGCGCCGCTACGCCGGCAAAGTGGTGGTGCTGAACCTATGGGCCAGCTGGTGCCCGCCCTGCCGCGCCGAGATGCCCGCCCTCCAGCACCTCTATAGCCAGGTAGATACCGCCCGGGTGGCCTTCTTGATGGTGTCGCTCGATGAGAACCCCGACCGGGCCCGCCGCGTGGTGGAGCGGGCCGGCTACACGTTTCCGGTATTTTTCCCAGCCGCGCCGCTACCCAAGGTGTTCGACACAAAATCCATCCCCACCACCTTCGTGTTGGGCCCCGACGGCGCCGTGGCCACCCGCCACGAAGGCATGGCCGACTACGACACCGCCGAGTTCCGCGCCTACTTGCAGCAGTTGGCCGGCCAGTAGTGCCCAATTTTCAGGTATTTACCGCAGCCCTTTTACCAGCAGGGGCAGCGTGTACACGGCTTCGGATGCGGTGATAAACAGGGTTTTCAGGTCTTTACCGGCGAAGCACACGTTGCCCGTCCAGGCCCCGGGCACGTCGATGTGGGCAATTTTCTGGCCCTGGGCGCTGTACACCGTCACGCCCTGGCCGGTGAGGTAAAGGTTGCCCTTGCTATCCAGGGCCATGCCATCAGAGCCCTGTTCCACAAAAAGTTGGCGGTTGCTGAGGCGGCCGTCGGGGCCGATTTGGTAGCGGTAGGTTTTGTTGGCCTCGATGTCGGCCACAAACAGTTGCTTGCCGTCGGGCGTGCCCACGATGCCGTTGGGCTTGCGCAGTTGGCCGGCGGCGAGCACCGGCGCGGGGGCCCCAGGGGCCAAGTAGTACACGTTTTGGGCAGCCATGTCGGGGGCTGTGTGTGCCCAGTAGTCGCGCTGGTAGTAAGGGTCAGTAAAGTAGATACCGCCGCCCTTGGGGTTAACCCACAGGTCATTGGGCCCGTTGAAGCGGTGCTGCTCGAAACCATCGGCCAGCACCGTTACCTTGCCAGCGGGGCTAATGGACCAGAGCTGATTTTTGGCGTCGGCGCAGGCCAGCAGGTTGCCTTTGGCGTCAAAATCGAGCCCATTGGCCCGGCCCGAGGGCGTGAGGAACACCGTCAATTTGCCCTCGGTGCTGTACTTCCAGATTTTATCGTTGGGCTGATCGGTGAAGAACACGTTGCCGGCACGGTCCACGGCGGGGCCCTCGGTGAACTTGAACTGCTTGGCTATCAGCGTGAGGCGTGCGCCGGGGGCGGCTACGGCTTGGGCGCCGAGCGCGGTGGAGGGCACGGTATCGGCCACGGCCAGGGCCCCGGCTAGCAAGAAAGAAACCATCGGAACGGAAAGTAGTTGAAGCAGCAAATAAACCCGTTTACGGGGCAGGGTGCCGGCCGGCTGGCCGGCGGCTACCTTTGCGGCCCGCGCCCGGCGGGGCACTTATTGGGGGCCCCAGGGGTCTGTAAGGGCGGACGGAACGCTTATCTTTTCTTCTAAACACGGCCCGCATGGGCTCAATAACGACTTTTTGCTATGGCATTCGACATGATGGGCATGATGGGCAAGGTGAAGGAGCTGCAAGAAAAAATGCAGCAGGCCCAGCAGGAAATGCAACACCTCACCGCCACCGGTGAGGCCGGCGGCGGCTTGGTGCGCGCCACCGCCAACGGTGAGCGCAAGCTGCTGAAAATTGAAATCGACGAGAGCCTGCTCACCGTGCAGGACCGCGACATGCTGGCTGACCTCGTGGTGGCCGCCGCCAACAAGGCCCTGGAGGCCGCCGGCGAGCAGGCCCGCCAGGAAATGCAGCGCAAAACCAGTGGCCTGATGCCCAACATCCCCGGCCTCGACCTGGGCAACTTCGGCGCCTGAGCCCTTGGCCGTTAACCAACCTTTTCCGAACCGGGCCGGTGCCTGCGCCGACGTGGCCATCGTGGTGCTTAACTGGAACGGCGCGGATTTCCTGCGCCGCTTCCTGCCCGGGGTGGTCGAGCACGCCGACGGGGCCCGGGTGGTGGTGGCCGACAACGCCAGCACCGACGACTCAGTGGCGCTGCTGGCCCGCGACTTCCCCACGGTGGAGCTGCTGCTGCTGGAGCGTAACTTTGGCTTTTGCGAGGGCTACAACAAGGCATTGGCCTTGATTGACAGTCCGTACTACGTGCTGCTGAACTCCGACGTGGCCGTGACGACCGGCTGGCTGCGGCCCCTGCGGGCACTGCTGGTGGCGCAGCCGCGCGTCGCCGCTGTGCAACCCAAAATCCTGGCCCACGCCGACCCCACGCGGTTTGAATACGCCGGCGGCGGCGGCGGCTACCTCGACCGGCTGGCCTATCCGTTTTGCCGCGGCCGGCTCTTCGACACCACCGAAGTAGACGCCGGTCAGTACGACGACCCGCGCCCCGTCGCCTGGGCCAGTGGGGCCTGCTGCCTGGTGCGGGCCAGCGCCTGGCGCGCGCTGGGCGGCTTCGAGCCCGCGTTTTTTGCCCACATGGAAGAAATCGACTTCTGCTGGCGCCTCCAGAATGCCGGGCACGAGGTGTGGTACCACGGCGGCAGCGCCGTGCACCACGTGGGCGGCGGCACCCTGGCCAAAACCAACCCCCGCAAAACCTACCTCAACTTCCGCAACGGCTTGGCGTTGCTTTATAAAAACGCGGCCCCCGGCGAACTAGCTGGGCCCCTGGCCCAACGCCTGGCGCTGGATTGGGTGGCCGGCCTGCGCTTTCTGGCGGGCGGCCAGCTGGCCGATGCCCGCGCCGTGGCCCGCGCCCATTGGCACTTCTTCCGAAAGCGGGCGTACTGGCGCGCCCGCCGCGCCACCGCGGGGCCCCACTTGCGCGTGGCGCAGCGCCCCGGGGCCTGGGCCGGCAGCGTGGTGTGGGCCTACTTCGCCCGCGGCAAGCGCCGGTTTACGGAGCTGGGCTTGCGCTAGGGGGCTTGGCCAGTGAGGTGGTAACGGGGCCCCGGCGGCAACCATGTTTAGCACTAAACTTATAATATATGAGAAACAATTGATTTTACAGCCCTGGGGTTGGCCGGGGTTAATGCAATTTTATGGGCTGTTAATACGTGATTTAGATTATATTTCGCCTTATTTACTTTAAATAGTCTTATTTAAACCTTATTGGAGTTTTGCGTAATTATTTGCACTTTTGCTTTTCCCTTGGTTCGCTATGGTCGCCGGCTAGTGAAATGGGCAGCGCCGCCGGCCGCCTCTTTATTCGCTAATTCAATTTTTTACCACGCTATACTTATTCCCGCCATGATTGCGCGTTTTATCTCCTGCACCTGCCTCGTCGCCGCTTGCTTTGTGTGGGCCAGCCCCGCCCGGGCCCAGGCGCAGCCAACCGCCTCGGCGGCCACTACCGCCCCGGCCGCTGACCCCGGTAATGTGACCCTGACCGGGCGCATTGATACGCCCAACGGGCCCCTGGGTGGTGCCGTGGTGCGCCTCGCCCGCACCAAGCAAACCTGCGCGACTAACGCGGATGGCCTCTTTTTCTTCAACGTGCCGGCCGATTCGGGCCCCATCGCCGCCGTCGCCGCCTACGATGGCGCGGCCGATGTCCCGTTCACCATCCAGCCCGGCAGCCAGCTGACCATTGTAAAAATGTCGCCCGCCAAGCTCACCAAGGCCAACCAAAAGCAGCTCAACGCCCGCATCAAGCGCGCGCACCGCGAAACCAAACGTTCGCTGCAACAGCTTAAGTAGCACAGGGTTCCTGGTTTTAGGGCCCCCAGGGCCCTACGCCCCGCGCGGGATGACCGTGCCCAGCAGGGCCGCCAGTTGGTTGTCAAGCTGCTTCAAGTCCTTGATGGCGCGCAGGTTTTCGAATAGCTCGGCGTCGTCAAGCATGGGTTGGCGCAGGGTTTCGAGGCGGCGATTTAACTCGCGTTGCACGTGGCACTTGTTGAGACGCAGCACGGCGTTATCGCAGGCTACTTTGGGCAGGTCCACCTCGTTGAAGACGTAGATTTCCTTTACCCGCCAGTTAGGGCTGATGTCGTAGCGCTCGGTAGCCAGGTCCGACACCAGCAGGCGGATATCGGCCCGCCCGCTCTGCCCCAGCTGCCGCGCCTCGGGGAAGCGGCCGGCCAGCAACTCCTCGCGGCACAGGGCCCACAGCTCGGCGTAGAGCGGCGTTTTAAACGGCTCCTCCTCCAACTGGCCTAGCAGGTACTGGGCCACGCTCACGTCGGTGTCCACTTCGCGCGCGGCGTAGAGCACCAACAGGCGCAGCACCTCGCGCTCGCAGGTTTGCAGCAGGTCGGTTTCAGCGGCGTCTTCGGCCGTTTCGGTGGGCGCGGCCGAAGGCGCAGCGGCGGGGGCCCCGGGCTCGAAGGCGCCGTACATGGCGGCCTCGGCTTCTTCCTCGGCCGTGAGGGCGCGGGTGGCGGCCACCGGCGCAGCGGGGCGCGCAGAGCTGCTACCACTACCACTACCACTACCGCCGCTGGGGGCCCCACCCTCGGCCGGGCGGGGGGCCCCGGCGGGCTTCACCAGCTTGTTGTACTCGGTGATGAGCACCTGCTCGTCGATGCCGAACGCGGCCGACGTTTGCTGCAAAAACACCTGGCGCTTGATGGCGTCGGGCACCTTAGCGATACTGGTGAGCACCTGCCGGATGGCCTCGGCCTTCTTCACCGGGTCGCCGGCCGCGTCGCGGGCCACCAGCGTGGTTTTGAAGGTGATGAAGTCCTGGCTACTCTTTTCGATGTACTCGGCGAAGCGCTGGTCGCCCACCTTGCGGATGTAGCTGTCCGGGTCGTCGCCGTCGGGAAACAGCACCACGCGCACGTTCAGGCCGCCTTCGAGCAGCAGGTCGGTGCCGCGCAGGCTGGCCTTAATGCCGGCCGCGTCGCCGTCGTAGAGCACCGTCACGTTGTCGGAATACCGCTTGATGAGCCGGATTTGGCCCTCGGTGAGCGACGTACCCGACGAGGCCACTACGTTTTTGATGCCGCCCTGGTACAGGCTCAGCACGTCGAGGTAGCCTTCCACGAGGTAGCACACCTCTTCCTGCCGGATGGCCTGGCGCGCCTGAAACAGCCCGTAGAGCACGTCCGACTTGTGGTAAATCTCCGACTCGGGCGAGTTGAGGTACTTCGCCATCTTGTCGTCGCGCTTCAGGGTGCGGGCCCCGAAGCCCACCACGCGGCCCGAAATGTTGTGGATCGGGAACATCACCCGGCCCCGGAACCGGTCGTAGCGCCGGCCGGTGTCGTGTCCTTGGTCGTCCTCGCGCTTGATGACGAGGCCGGTTTTTTCGAGGTATTTCAGCGCGTAGCCGGCCGCGGTGGCGCTTTTCAGCAGGTCGTCCCACTGGTCGAGTGAGTAGCCCAGCTCGAAGGTTTGGATGGTGGCCAGGTTCAGGCCGCGCTCCTTGAGGTAGCCGTAGCCCACGCTCATGCCCTCCTCGGTGCCTTGCAGCAGGCGGTGGTAGTGGTCCTTGGCCCAGTTGGATACGATGAACTGCGAGTCGCGCTCGTTCTGCTCCAGCTGCTGCTGGGGCGTTTTTTCTTCCTCCTGAACGGTGATGGCGTACTTCTTGGCCAGGTACTTCAGGGCCTCCACGTAGGAGGTGCCCTCCACATCCATCACGAACTGCACCACGCCGCCGGCCTTGCCGCAGCCGAAGCATTTGTACAACCCCTTGGCTGGGTTGACGGAAAACGACGGCGACTTTTCGTTGTGGAACGGGCACGGGGCCCACAGGTTCTGGCCCTTGCGCTTGAGTTGCACAAAGTCGCCGACGACTTCTACGATGTCGGCGGTTTGAATTATTTGGTCAACGAGTTCTTTGGGGATGCGGGCCACGGGTTCAGCTTAAGTACCCAAATTTACACCCGCCCGCGGCTAGGGCCCTGGCGGCCCGGCGGAGCTGGCTGGCGGGGCCCTGGCCGCAGAGCCGAAACCAGCGGCTCGCGCCGGGCTAGGGCCCCCGCCGCCGTTTGTTTTACCTTTGCTTGATTCAACTAGCGAAGAAATGCCCGTCTACAGCCCCCAGGAGATTGAAAAAAAGTGGCAAGCCCACTGGAAAACCCACCAGACTTTCAAGGCCGACAACCACTCCAGCAAGCCGAAGTACTACGTGCTCGACATGTTCCCGTACCCGTCCGGGGCGGGGCTGCACGTGGGGCACCCGCTGGGCTACATCGCCTCCGACATCGTGGCCCGCTATCAGCGCCTGCAGGGCCGCAACGTGCTGCACCCCATGGGGTTCGACTCGTTTGGCCTGCCCGCCGAGCAGTACGCCATTCAGACCGGCCAGCACCCGGCCGTGACCACGGAGAAGAACATCGAAACCTACATCCGCCAGCTCCAGCAGCTGGGCTTTAGCTACGATTGGAGCCGCGAGGTGCGCACCTCCGACCCGCAGTACTATAAGTGGACGCAGTGGATTTTTCTCCAGCTGTTTAACAGCTGGTACAACCTGGATACGGATAAGGCCGAGCACATCCGCACCTTGCAGGAGAAATTTGCCGCGAGCGGCAGCGCGGGCGTGCGCGCCGCTGGCGAGGCCGAAGACCGCCACGACTTCACGGCCGGCCAGTGGCAGAGTTTTACCGAAAAGCAAAAGCTGGCCGCCGTCCTCCCCTACCGCCTGGCCTACCAGCAGGACACCTACGTGAACTGGTGCGCCGGCCTGGGCACCGTGCTCAGCAACGACGAGGTGAAGGACGGCCTCTCGGAGCGCGGCGGGTACCCCGTGGAGCGCCGCCTCATGCCGCAGTGGAACCTGCGCATCACCGCCTACGCCGACCGTTTGCTCCAGGGCCTCAACACCTTGGACTGGCCCGACGCCGTGAAGGAGATGCAGCGCAACTGGATTGGCAAGAGCATCGGGGCCGAGGTTACCTTCCCGGTGCAGGGCCACGAAGGCGCTGACATCAAGGTGTATACCACCCGCGTGGACACCATTTACGGAGCCACGTTCCTGGTGCTGGCCCCCGAGCACGAGCTGGTGGATCAGCTCACCACGCCGGCGCAGCGCGGAGCCGTGGACGAGTACATCGCCGCCACCAAGCGCCGCTCGGAACGCGACCGGATGTCGGACGTGAAGCACGTATCGGGCGTGTTCACCGGGGCCTACGCCGCCAACCCCGTGGATGGGGCCCCCGTGCCCATCTGGCTCGCCGACTACGTGCTGGCCGGCTACGGCACCGGCGCCGTGATGGCCGTGCCCAGCGGCGACCAGCGCGACTACCTCTTCGCCAAGCACTTCGACTTGCCCATCCCGGCCATTTCGGACGCCCAAAAGGACCTCGACCAGCAGGCCGACCCCACCAAGGAGGGCCGCTACATCAACTCGGGCATCGTCAACGGCATGGGCTACAAGGAGGCCACCGCCACGCTCATCGCCTTCCTCGAAGAGAAGGGCCTGGGCAAGGGCAAGGTGAACTTCCGCCTGCGCGACGCCATTTTCGGCCGCCAGCGCTACTGGGGCGAGCCCATCCCGGTGTACTATAAGGACGGCACCGCCTACGGCGTGGCCGAAGCCGACCTGCCGCTCGTGCTCCCCGAAATCGACGAGTACAAGCCCACCGAGCACGGCGAGCCGCCCCTGGGCCGCGCCACCGACTGGAAGTACCGCGGCCAGCACGAGTTCGAGCTGAGCACCATGCCCGGCTGGGCCGGCTCCAGCTGGTACTACCTCCGCTACATGGACCCCGAAAACCCCGACCGCTTCGTATCCGAAGAAGCCGAGAAATACTGGGGCCAAGTTGACCTCTACATGGGCGGAGCCGAGCACGCCACCGGCCACCTATTGTATTCGCGCTTCTGGTACCTGTTCCTGAAGGATTTAGGCCTAGTAACCGGCACCGAGCCGTTCCAGAAACTGATCAACCAGGGGATGATTCTAGGCCGGTCGAATTTTGTGTATCGATTGATTTACAAAGTTGGCCAAGTTGAGAATGGAGAATTGAAATCAGTGGTTGAAGCTTTGTCACTTGGTATACCACCCATATTCATTTCCAAAGACCGTTTAGATTCTATTCAAAACGATGGTGGAGGGATGCTAATCGGCGAATTGAGCGGCGAGTTACACAAGCATATTCAAGATTATGCTCCTCAGTCAGGTACAATCCAGTACACTGTTGAACCACTAAATCGACATGAATTAGCAACTCCGCTGCACGTCGATGTCAGCATTGTAAATAATGATGTATTAGACAAGGAAGCGTTTAAAAAGTGGCGGCCCGATTACAACTCAGCTGAATTCGTTAAAGACGATGGTCGCTACTTGTGTGGCTGGGAAGTCGAAAAAATGTCGAAGGCAAAATTTAACGTTGTGAACCCCGACGTTCTAGTAGCACAATACGGCGCGGATGCGCTGCGGCTGTACGAAATGTTCCTGGGGCCCCTGGAGCAGTTCAAGCCTTGGAATACCAACGGCATCACGGGCGTGGGCAGCTTCCTTAAGAAGTTCTGGCGCCTCTTCCACCCCGAGGATGGGGCCCTGGCCGTGACGGACGAGCCCGCCACGCCCGCCGAGTTGAAGACCTTGCACCGCGTCATCCAAAAGGTGGCGCACGACATCGAGAAGTTCAGCTTCAACACCAGCGTCAGCACCTTCATGATTGCCGTGAACGAGCTAACGGCCCTCGGCACCCACAAGCGCGCCGTGCTGGAGCCGCTCACGCTGCTACTCTCCCCGTTTGCCCCGCACCTGGCCGAGGAGCTGTGGGCCGAACTGGGCCACGCGCCCGGCAGCATCAGCCAGGCCGCCTACCCCGAGTTCCGCGAGGAGTTCCTGGTGGAAGCCAACGTGACTTACCCCGTGGCCATCAACGGCAAAGTGCGCGACCAGCGCCAGTTTGCCGCCACCGCCACCGCCGCCGAAATCGAAACCGCCATCCGCGAATCCGATTTCCTCGCCCGCTTCGGCGAAGGCAAAGCCGTGAAGAAAGTAGTGGTAGTCCCCGGCCGCATGGTGAACGTGGTGGTGTAATTATTAATAATTACACCGACAATTATTAATTAAAAAGCCCGCGGCAATTGTCGCGGGCTTTTTAATTAATAATCACTGAATTCACTAAACTAATTATTGAGAAGCCGAATAATTAGCGCCGTATAGGCGTTGGCTTGCCGGTGACGTCAACGAGCTGCATAACTGGTTGGTCGTGCGCGTCGATGTAAATTTTGAGGCGCACGTGGCCCTTAGAATCGCGCAGGAAAAGGCCGGTTTCGCCAGTGGTTGCTCGCCCCAAAAACAGTCGCTCCGGCCCCAATTTGTTCGAAGCCACCAGCTGCGCCAGGCCGTGCCGGTAGGCGGCGGTATCGCGCAGGGCCCCCAGCGAATCGAGGTAGGCCAGTTCCCGCGCTAGTGGGAAGCTGTCGTTGCGGTCCCAGAGCTTCAGGCCGTAGCTCCTCACCACTTGACTAGGGCCCGCGCGCTGGCTGTATTGCAGCTGCATCAGCTGGTCGTTGCGAAACTGGTCCACCGAGTACACCATGCTGGCCTCGCGCGGGTTGCCGTTGTAGAGCAAGCCACCGCACTCGTCGCCCGCCTCATTGAAAAATGTCAGCCCGGCCCCGCGCGCGCGCGCCGGCAGGGGGCGGCCGCTCAACATGCCCGGGTGCTGCCGCCGGGTACCGCTAATAACCATTGTGAGCTGGCCGTCCGGCTCCACAATGTTGATGCGTTCGGCTGTCAGCTCCCGGCCGGGCTGCTGATGCAGCAAGTAGCCCAGCGCCAGCAGCAGGGCCAGCACCAGCAGCGTTAGGGCCCCCACCCACACCTGGAGCAGCCGGAGCGATTGGTTGGTAGCAGTCATGACAGTGAAGCGGTTGCAGGTTCGAGGCGAAGGAGCATTCTGGACTGGTGATGGACGTACCGCCTTAGAAAGCAAACTAATATCGCTTTCCCACTTCGCAGCACGCCTACTTCCTCCGGGGCCCCAAACGGCTACGCCAGATACAGCTTTCAACAAAAAAGCCCGCGGCAATTGCCGCGGGCTTTTCGTTTTGATAGATCTTTTTAAATCAGCAGTTCCAGACTACTGCCCGGAAGCCGCGGCCGTGCCCTTGGGCATGAGGTATTTGTTGTACCAGCCCAGGTAGCGCACGTAGCGGTCCTTGACGTAGCTAGGGGTGGTGACGCCGTGGAATTGACCGGGGTAAATGACGAGTTGGGTGGGCACGTTGAGGCTTTTGAGGGCCTGGTACATCTGCTCGGTGTTGAGCAGGGGCACGTTGAAATCCTTCTCGCCGCACACGAAGAGCGTGGGCGTTTTAATGCGGTCGGCGTGGTAGAAGGGGTACGAGACGCGCATGTACACGTCGGGATTTTTCCAGGGCGTGCCCAGCTCGGTTTCGTAGTCGCGGATGTACTGATCGGTGCCGTAGCCGGCCAGCACGTTGGCGATGCTGGCGCCGCTCACGGCCGCTTTGAAGCGCTGGTCGCGGGCAATGACCTGGTCGGTCATGATGCCGCCGTAGCTCCAGCCGCCCACGCCAAGGCGGTCGGGGTCGGCCAGGCCCTGGGCCACGGCGTAGTCCACCACGGCCAGCACGTCGTCGGTGTCCTTATTGCCCCAATCGGCAAAAATGGCCTTACTGTACTCCAGGCCACGGCCCGAGCTGCCGCGCGGGTTGGCCACCACCACGGCGTAGCCGTTGGCGGCAAAGTATTGCCACTCAAACGAAAAGCCGTAGCCGAACTGCGCCACGGGGCCCCCGTGGATGCGCAAGATGGTGGGGTACTTGCGCCCCGCCTGGTAGCCCACGGGCTTGATGGTGAAGCCGCTCACCAGCGTGCCGTCCTTGCTTTTGGCCTGGATGGGCTCGACGGCGCCGAGCGTGACGCCCTTCAACCACGCGTCGTTCTGCTTCGAGAGCGGTTTTAGGGCCCCCTTCTTGTCCAGCGCATACACCTCGGTGGGCTGCTGGGGCTGGCTGCTGAGCACCACGAGCTGGCCCTTGGCGGCCATGGCGAAGTCGCCCACCTGGCGCGGGCCGGCCAGCACTTTCTCCAGCTTGCCGCCGGCGGCCGGCACCCGCATCAGCGATTCGGCGCGGTCGTCTTCGAGCAGGAAGTAGAGGCTTTTGCCGTCGGGGGCCCACTCGGGCTGGGTGGTGTTGCGGTCGAGGCCGGCGGTGAGGGCGCGGGCGGGGCCCCCGGCCACGTCCACCACCATCAGCTGGTGCAGGGCGTACACGAGCTGCTCCTTGGGGCCGCCCTGCACGAAGGCGAGGCGGCGGCCGTCGGGGCTCCACACGGGGCGGCTGCCGTAGTTGGGCGCGCTCTCGGGCACGTCGGTGGCGAGCAGCGGCCGGGCTTGGGCCCCAGCTTTGGCGTCGATCAGGAACAGGTCGTAGTTGTCGTGGCGGTCGGGGTCGGGGCCGCGCTTGCTGCTGAAGGCTAGCTGCTTGCCGTCGGGGCTCCAGGCGGGCAGGTGCTCGTCGTAGGGCCCCGGGGTGAGGCACACGAGCCGGCGCGTGGCCACGTCGAACACGTAGAGGTGCTGGCGCTGCTGGTTGAGGTAGCCGTCCACGTCCTTCTTGAACTGGAACCTATCAATGACGATGGGCGGCGCGGTTTTCTTTTTCACCTTCTGGGCGGCGGTGAGCGAGTCGGGGTCGGCATCCTTGAGGATCATGGCAATGCGCTGGCCGTCGGGGCTCCACACGTAGTCCGACACGCTGCCCTTGAGCTTGGTGACTTTCTCGGCCTCACCGCCGGCGCGGTTCAACAGCCAGAGCTGGGCGTTGCCGCCGTCGTCCTCGCCGCGGCTCGACACGAAGCTCAGGTACTTGCCGTCGGGGCTGAAGCGGGGCTTGCTTTCGCTGGCCGGGTTGGTGGTGATGCGCAGGTTCTGGCTGCCGTCGGTGCGGGCCATCCAGATGTCGGCGTCGCGCTTGTCGGTGGCCGTGTCCACGCGGGCCACGGTGTAGGCCACCCAGGCCCCGTCGGGCGAGAGGTTGGGGTCGGCCACGTCGCGCATCTGGGCCAGGTCGCGCAGGCTCAGGGGGCGCGGGGCGGGGGCCGTCTGGGCGCGGGCGGCCAGCGGCGGCAGGGCCAGGGCGGCCAGCAGGGGTAGCAGTTTTTTCATAGTAAGTAGGGCCCCCGGGGGCCGGGCGGAAACGGTAAAAGGCGGCCGACCTTCCCGGCCCGGCCGCGGTTAAAAGCAAACTATTTCTGGAAGAATCCCTAAACTACGCCCACCTGCGCCCCAACCGCAAGCCGCCCCGGGCCACCGCCGCGCTTTTGCGGCCCCCGGGGCCCCGGCGCGGCTACCGGGGCCCTGGGGGCCCCGGGCGGCCTGGCCCGGCCGTACCAGGGCCCCCGCGCTTTGTACAAACGATTGTGCATAGCGCTACCGCAAGGCGGGAAACAGCCAATAAATTGCTGCTTTATCATTTTTTTTGCAGCGGTGGCTACGCTGCTCTTGCCGTTTCTCCCGGCCTTTGCCTGCTGTGGCCAGCCACGGCAAAGGACAACGATTTTCTAGCTAACACGCTACTATAGTACGATGGAGTTGATAAAATACAATTAAAAATAATTTTTGCTTTGTTTTAAGCAGGGAATACATTATATTAAACAGTTAATCAATTATTTAACTTTACAAATACTAGTATAAAAGCCCGTTCATACCAGCGGTGATTGCGAAAGTATTATGACGTACACAAACGATTGTATATGTTTGTTCCTCACTAAACGAACACCTTATGCAACGTACAATACCCGATGGGAAGGCGCGTCGTGCTTTTCGTTTTTCCTTGGTTCCGCTGGCTTGGTGCGCTACCGTTGGCGTGGCCGCCGGGGCCCCTGGCGAGCCGAGCCGGGCCAGCGCACCGCCCTTGCTGGCCGCCGCCCGGCTGGCCGTGGCCGAGATTGAGGTGCTGGGTACCGTCACCGACACCAAGGGCGAGCCGCTGCCGGGCGTCAACGTCCTGCTGAAGGGCACTTCCAAGGGTACTGTTACCGACGAGCAGGGCCGCTTTCGGCTCAAGGCCCCCGATACGGGTGCGGTGCTGGTGATTTCGTTTGTGGGCTTCCGGCGGCAGGAAATCCCCGTGACGGGCGATGCGCGGGTGGCGGTGAAGCTGGAGGCCGAGGACACCTCGCTCGACGACGTGGTGGTGGTGGGCTACGGCACGCAGTCGCGCGCCACCATCACGGGGGCCGTGGGCAAGGTGAGCGATGCCGAGCTGGTGCGTACGCCGGCCGTGGCCGCTACCACCGCCCTGGTGGGCCGCATCCCGGGCGTGACGGGCCGCCAGGCCGATGCCCGCCCCGGCAACGGCACCAGCATCCAGATCCGCAACCTCGGCGACCCGCTCTACGTCATCGACGGGGTACAGTCGGACGTGGGCGCGTTCAACAACCTGGGCCTGAACGACATTGAAAGCGTGTCGGTGCTCAAGGATGCCTCGGCCGCCATCTACGGCATGCGGGCGGCCAACGGCGTCATCCTGGTCACCACCAAGCGCGGCAAGCTGGGCAAACCGGTGATCAACGTCAACGGCTACTACGGCATCCAGAACTACACCACCTTCCCGCACCCGGCCAACGCCTACCAGCACCAGCGGGCCCTGGTGGAGTCGGAGCAGAACAACGCCGAGCAGCAGCACCGGGCCCCCAACCCCGTGAAAGACCCGGTATCGGGCAAAATCCTGACGGCCGACGAGCTGGAGAAGTGGCGCCAGGGCACCGAGCCGGGCTACAAGAGCTACGACTACTACAAGGAGATTTTCCGGCCCAACGTGCCGCAGCTCTACGGCAACGCCAGCGTGTCGGGCTCGAGCGACAACGTGAGCTACTACCTCTCGGGCAGCTACCTCGACCAGAAGGCGCTGCTGGAGGACTACTTCTTCCGCCGCTACAACATTCAGTCGAACCTGGAGGCCAAGGTGACCCCGAAGCTGCGCATCGGCACCCAGATTTACGGGCGCCTCGAGCGCCGCCACACGGTGGGCGTGCCCGGCATCGACGACTATTTCAACCCGTTTTTGAGCGTGTTCTCGATGTGGCCCACCGAGGCCCCCTACGCCAACGACAACCCCGCCTACATCAACAACACGCACAGCGTGAACGTGAACCCGGCCACTTACAAAGAGGCCGTGACGGGCTACGGCGACGACGACTACCGCGCCGCCAAAGCCAACCTGTACGGCCAATATGACTTTGACTTTGGGCTGAGCGTACGGGCCACCGGCTCGTACAACTACACCGCCAACACGTTCAGCGGCTTCGAGTACACCTACAACGCCTATACCTACAACCCGACGACCCAGAACTACGACCAGACGGGCGGCAACCAGAACCCCTGGCGCGAAACGCACCGCCGCGCCGTCATCGAGCGCTTCGGGCAGCTGCAGCTCAACTACAACAAGCAGTTTGGCGACCACGGCCTGGCCGCCACGGCCGCCTACGAGCGCTTCGATAGCGACAACCGCTACAACGTGGTGCACACCGTACCGCCCAACAACACCATTCCGCTCCAGTATTTTTCGAACCAAGACTACCTCTACGACGAGATTAATGAAACGGCGCGGGCCGGCTACGTGGGCCGCGTGGGCTACAACTACAAGCAGAAGTACTTGCTGGAGGTGCTGGGCCGCTACGACGGCTCGTGGCTGTTTGCGCCCGGCAGCCGCTTCGGCTTCTTCCCGGCCGCCACGGCTGGCTACCGCATCGCGGAGGAATCCTTCATCAAGGACAACGGCATCGGCCGCGTACTCACCGAGCTTAAGCTGCGCGGCAGCTACGGCCTGACGGGCAGCGACCCCAACGGCCTGGCCCCCTATAGCTACTACCAGGGCTACGACTTTGGCTCGGGCGCATCGGTGCTCAACGGCAACTACGTGATTGGGGTGCGGCCGCGCGGCCTGCCCATCACCACCCTCTCGTGGGTACGCAATAAGACGGTTAACGTAGGCGTGGACTTTGGCCTGTTTGGGGGCAAGCTTGCGGGTACGTTCGACATCTTCCGCCGCCGCCGCGAAGGCCTACCCGGCCTGAACCCCAACGTAGTACTGCCGCAAGAGGTAGGCTACAGCCTCAACCAGGAAAACCGGAACTCCGATGAGACGAAGGGCCTGGAGGGCGGCCTGACCTACTCGGGCGGCACCACCAGCGGCTTCACCTACTCGGTGGGGGCCCACGCCACCCTGGCCCGGCGCTTCGACCTGAGCTACGGCCAGCGCTTCGGCAACTCCTACGACCGCTACCGCAACGGCTACGAAAACCGCTGGGGCGACATCGGCTGGGGCTACCAAGTGGAGGGGCAGTTCCAGTCGCAGCAGGAAATTGCTGACCACAAGGTGGACAACGACAACCAGGGCAACCGCACCCAACTGCCGGGCGACCTGATTTACAAGGACGTGAACGGCGACGGCGTGATTAACGGCCTCGACGAGCGCCCCATCGGCTACCTCCAGGGCGGGCAGCCCCTGGTGACCTACGCCCTCAACACCAGCTTCGGCTACAAGAACTTCTCCCTCAACATCGACGTGGTGGGCGCCGGCATGCAAACCTTCCAGCGCGCCTACGAGCTGCTGATTCCGTTCCAGAACAACGGCACCTCGCCGGCCTACACCTTCGAGGACCGCTGGCACCACGCCGACCCCTACAACGTGGACAGCCCCTGGGTACCCGGCAAAAACCCGTCCATCCGGCGCGACGGCGGCGGCAACAACTTCCGCAACAACGACTTCTGGATCAAGACCGTGCGCTACGTTCGCCTGCGCAACGTGGAGCTGGGCTACAACCTGCCCAAAAGCCTGATTAGCCGGGCTGGCCTGCAGGGCGTGCGCGTGTACGTGAACGCCACCAACCTGCTCACCTTCAGCACCCTCAGCGACATCGACGTGGACCCCGAAGTAGCCTCCGGCAACGGCCTGCAATACCCCGTGCAGCGCCTGATCAACACGGGCTTCTCGGTAACCTTCTAAGCTCCCCCTTCCCATGAAACTGACGTTTAAACCGCTGGCCCTGAGCGCGGCCCTGCTGCTGGGCCTGAGCACCAGCTGCCAGAAGGACTTCCTGGACCGCACCCCGCCCAACATCATCCTCGACTCGCAGCTCTGGAACGACGCGGGGCTGATCAACGGCCTGATGGCCAACTACTACGACCGCCTGCCGGTGCACACCACCATCTACAACGGCTGGGTTGATTTTTCGGCCTACGACGAGGCCATGTGGTCGGGCTACAACAACTACCCCAACGACCTGTTCACCTTCGACGCCTTCCGCTGGGGCGGCTGGGACTACGGCCTTATCCGCGACATCAACCTGGC
Source organism: Hymenobacter nivis (assembly GCF_006439025.1). Lineage (GTDB taxonomy): Bacteria > Bacteroidota > Bacteroidia > Cytophagales > Hymenobacteraceae > Hymenobacter > Hymenobacter nivis_A. The sequence continues at coordinate 23,897 of NZ_RCYZ01000017.1, read as the reverse complement.
ACTGGACGGCCTCGACACGAAGAGCACGGCCCTCTCGGCCACGCAGAAGGAGCAGTTCAAGGCCGAGTTCCGCTTCATCCGGGCCTACATGTACTTTGAGCTGGCCAAGCGCTACGGCGGCGTGCCCATCGTCACGTCGCAGCTCGTGTACGACAACAGCGGCGACACTACCCCCCTGCAAGTGGCGCGCAGCAAGGAAACCGAGGTGTACGACTTCGTGGCCAGTGAGTTGGACGCCATCAAGGGCACGCTGGGCAACACCGGCAGCGTTACGCGCGCCAACTCCTACACGGCCATGGCCCTCAAGTGCCGGGCCATGCTCTACGCCGCCTCCATCGCCAAGTATAACGCCGCGTCGGGCCTCAACATCATGACGCCGGGCGGCGAGGTGGGCATCCCGGCCAACCTGGCCACCAGCTACTACCAGAAGTCGCTGGCCGCCGCCAAGGAGGTAATTGCCGGGCCCTATGCCCTCTACAAGAGCAACCCCAACCTGGGCGAGAACTTCTACGAGGCCATTACCCGCAAAAACAGCAACCCGGAAGCCATCTGGGTGAAGGACTTTTTGGTGGCCAAGGACTACCGCCACGCCTTCACCTACGACAACATTGCCCGGGGCATCCGCGAGGACAACCTCAGCTCGTCGGCCACCACGCCCATCCTCAACCTGGTGGAGGCCTTTGAATACCTCGACGGCAGCTCGGGCGAGCTGAAGGTGCGCAACGCGGCTGGCACCGACTACGTCTACTACGACAACCTGAGCGGGCCCTTCCAGAACAAGGACGCCCGCCTCTACGGCACGGTCATCTACCCCGGCACCACCTTCAAGGGCCAGGAAGTGCAGATCCAGGCCGGCGTGAAGGTCTGGAACGCCACCAGCAGTTCGTACACCAACATCGAGGGCGGCCTGGGCAGCCTCTACACCGACGGCAAGCTGCAAACCGGCAGTTCGGGGCCCCAGCCCAGCCAGCAGGACGTGTCAAACTCGGGCTTCTACCTGCGCAAGTACATCGACTCGGGCGCCGGGGCCAGCACCCGCGGCATTCGCTCCGATACGTGGTGGGTGCGCTTCCGCCTGGGCGAAATCCTGCTCAACGCCGCCGAGGCCGACCTCGAGCTAGGCAACACCACCGAGGCCCTCACCTACGTGAACCAGGTGCGCGCCCGGGCCGGCTTCACCAAGCCCCTGACCACCCTTACCCTGGAGCGCCTGCAAAACGAGCGCCGCGTGGAGCTGGCCTTCGAAGACCACCGCGTGTGGGACCTCAAGCGCTGGCGCATTGCCCACAAGGTGTGGGACGGCAGCCCCAACACCCCCTCGGCCAACGCCTACATCCTGTTCCCGTACCGCGTGGTACGGCCCGGCAGCCCCCTCGACGGCAAGTACGTGTTCGACAAGCAGCTCTCGCAGCGCTACCGTACGCCGCGCAACTTCCAGCTTTTCAACTACTACACCTTCCTGGGCAACGGCATCCGCAACGCCAACCCCAAGATTGTTCGCAACCCCTTTGAATAAGCTCCCCATGAAACGACTCGTATTACTGACGCTGGCCGGGCTGGGACTGCTGGCGGCCGGCTGCTCCAAGGACAACGTGGCGCCCCCCTCCTCGCAGCTGAGCGGGCGCATCACCTACCAAAACCAGGCCCTCAACGTGCGCGGCGGCGGCAATGTGCAGCTGGAGCTGTGGCAGCGCGGCGAATTTTTCCGCAACAAGATCCAGGTGTTTGTGGCGCAGGACGGCAGCTATTCGGCCACCCTGTTCGACGGTGAGTACAAGCTGACCCGCCTGCGCGACAACGGCCCCTGGCAAAACCAGACCGACAGCATCACGGTGCAGGTGCAGGGCAACACCGTGGTCGACGTGCCCGTGCAGCCCTACTACACCCTGGGCACCACCACCATTGCCAAGTCGGGCAGCAACGTGACGGCCAGCGTGTTGGTGAACAAGGTGGGCACCCGCACCATCGACGAGGTGGTGCTTTTCCTGGGTTACACCCAGTTTGTGGACGTATCCAACCAGGCGGCCGCCAGCAGCAAGAGCGGCGCCACCATCACCGACCTGGCCACGCCCGTTAGCCTGACGACGGCCATTCCGGGCGGTGCCAAGGGCGCGATTTATGCCCGCGTGGGCGTGCGCATCCAGGGGGTGGGCGAGCTGCTGTACTCGCCGGTGCAGAAGCTGGACCTGTAACCCCTCGCCCCGCTGGGGGCCCCAAAAAGCCCCGCTGCGGTAACGTGGCGGGGCTTTTTGGTAGTGGCCTAAACCAGGATAGCCCGGCGGATTGCCCGCCGGGCTTCGTCGGGCCACGCTGCTAATTGAACAGGGGCCCCGGCCGCGGCCAGCGTGGCCCGCCGGGCAATCCGCCAGACTACAGCATTTTAGCCCATTGCCGCTTTTTTTAGGGGCCCCAGCGGGCGGTGGGGATAAAAAAGTGGGTAGGCGGCCGAGCGGATTGCATCTTTGCGGCCATCACCCCCGGTTTTTTCTGGGTAAAAACCAACTTTTTCTATGCTGCATACGCTACTTCTTGGTGGGCGCGCCCTCGCCCGGGGCGCCCGCGGGCTACTGCTGGCCTTGGCCTTGCCCCTGGCCGGCACCGCCCAAACCGCCCCGCTTCAAACCGCCCCGGCCGACGCCGCGGGGCCCCTGCTCACACCCGACCAGTTTCTGGGCTACGCGCTGGGCAGCCAGTTCACGCCCCAGGCCGACGTGCTGCGCTACGCCGCCCACGTGGTGGCCCACGCGCCCGGCCGCATGCGGGTGGTGCCCTACGGCAAAACCTACGAGAAGCGGACCCTGGAAGTCATCGAGGTTGGCAGCGCCGAAAATTTCGGCCAGCTCGACGCCGTGAAGCGCAACGACCGCCGCCTCGCCGGCCTCGAAAGCGGCGCGGCCAGCCGCACCATGCCGGCCGTGTGCTGGATGAGCTACAACGTGCACGGCAACGAAGCCGTGAGCTCGGAAGCCGTGCTGCAGGTGCTGTACGACCTGGCCAACCCCCAGGATGCGCAAATGCAGGGCTGGCTGAAGAATACGGTCGTCGTCATCGACCCGTGCGTGAACCCCGACGGCCACGACCGCTACGCCAACTGGTACAACCGCGTGCGCAACCAAAACCCCAACGCCGGCCCCGACTCCTGGGAGCACCACGAGCCCTGGCCCGGCGGCCGCTACAACCACTACTACTTCGACCTAAACCGCGACTGGGCCTGGCAAACCCAGCAGGAAAGCCGCCAGCGCATCGTGCTGTATAACCAGTGGCTGCCCCAGGTGCACGCCGACTTCCACGAGATGGGGCCCAACAACTCCTACTACTTCTCGCCCGCCGCCAAGCCCTACCACGCCGACATCACGCCCTTCCAACGCAAGTTCCAGGGCATCATTGGCGACTACAACCGGGCCACGTTCGACAAGAACAACTGGCTGTACTTCACCCGCGAAACCTACGATTTGTTCGCCCCCACCTACGGCGACACGTGGCCCAGCTTCAACGGGGCCATCGGCATGACGTACGAGCAGGGCGGCGGGGGCCCCGCGGGCGTGCGCTACGCCCGCCTCGACGGCGACACCCTTACCCTGGCCCAGCGCATTGCCCACCACCACGCCGCTAGCCGCGCCACCCTGCAGGCCACCGCCGAGCGCCACGACGACCTGCTGCGCGAGTTCCAGGCCTACTTCGCCGACGCCAAAACCAAGCCCCGGGGGCCCTACAAAACCTTCGTGCTGGCCTCCGGCAACGACCCCGGCCAGCTCAAAATGCTGACCCAGTACCTCGAGCGCCAGCAAATCAGCTACGGCTTCGCGCCCAAAAAGCTGCGCACCCGCGGCTACAACTACGCCTCCGGCAAAACCGAAGACGTGGACATTGCGCCCCACGACGTGCTCGTGAGCATGTACCAGCCCAAATCGACGCTCGTGAAGGTGCTGTTCGAGCCGCGCCCGCAGCTCGAGGATTCGCTCACGTACGACATTACCTCCTGGGCCCTGCCCTACTCGTTCGGGGTGAAGGCTTACGCCCTGGCCCAGCGCCTCGACGCCTCGGGCCCCACGCCCGCCCCGGCCGTGGTGAAGGGCAGCGCCGCCGCCCCCACCGACCGCCCCTACGCCTACTTGGCCCGCTGGAATAACTTGCAGGACGTGCGCTTCCTCAGCCAACTGCTGCAGCAGAAGGTGAAAGTGCGCTTCGCCGAGAAGGACTTTGAGGCCGAGGGACAGAAGTACGCGCCCGGCTCGCTCATCATCACCCGCACCGGCAACGAGGCCTTGGGGCCCAAATTCGACCAGATTGTGCGGGCCCAGGCCGACTCGGCGGGCACCGTGGTGCAGGCCGTGAAAACGGGCTTCTCCACCACCGGGCGCGACCTGGGCTCGGGCACGGTGCACTTTGTGAAGCAGCCCACGGTGGCCGTGGTGGCGGGCCCCGGCGTCGACGCCACGGCCTTCGGCGAGGTGTGGCACTTTTTCGAGCAGCAGCTCGGCTACCCCATCACGGTGCTTGGCACCGATTATCTGAGCCGGGTAAACATGACTAAAATCGACGTCCTCATCCTGCCCGACGGTAACTACGCCGATATCTACCCCGACAAGGCCCTCGAAAGCCTCAAGGCCTGGGTGCGCGGCGGCGGCAAGCTCATCGCCATGGAAGGCGGCATGAAATTCCTGGCCAACAAGAAGGATTTCCTGCTCAAAGCCAAGCCCGCTGACTCCGTGGCCCTCAAGAAGGCGGAGAAAACCAACCCTTACCTGCCCCTGCGCCGCTACGGCAACGCCGACCGCGAAGGCACGGAGGACCAGGCCCTGGGCACCATCTACCGCGTGCAGCTCGACAACACGCACCCGCTGGCCTTCGGCTACGGCGACACGTATTCGGCCCTGGTCCGCACGCCGCTCAGCTACCGCTTCCTGGGCAAGGGTGGCTGGAACGTGGGCGTCATCAAGAAGGACGGCTACTACTCGGGCTACGCCGGCACCAAGGCCCGTAAAGAGCTGGTGGACACGCTCGTACTGGGCGAGCAAGACCTGGGCCGCGGCCAAATCGTCTACCTCGGCGACAACCCCTTGTTCCGCGCCTTCTGGCAGAGCGGCAAGCTGCTGTTCGGCAACGCCGTGTTCCTGGTTGGGCAATAGCCCGGGGGCCCCATTCCCATAAAAAAGCCCCGCCGATGCGCATCGGCGGGGCTTTTTTGTGGGAATAGGGCCCCCGGGCCGGCGGCTGCGGGGCCCCTGGCCGGCGGGTTAGTTGGCTTTTTGCACCAGCGTGTGACGGACCTGGCCGGCCGTTTCCAGCGTCAGCACGTAGCTGCCCGCGGCGTAGGGCCCCAGGTCGATGGGCTGGGCGTTGGGGCCGGCTTGCGTCGCGAACGTTTCCGTGTGCACGAGTTGGCCGGCGGTGGTCATCAGGCTCCAGCGGGCGGCACCGGCCGCGGCGGCGCTCCACTGCAGCGTGGCCCGGTCGGTGGCCGGGTTGGGGAAGAAGCTCAGTGCCACACCAGCGGTGGCCGGGGCGGGGGCCGCAGCCTGCACGGCCACTACCGGGCCGTAGGCCACCTGGCCGTCGATGTCGAGCTGCTTGAGGCGGTAGTAGGCCGTGGTGCGCAGCGGGGCCGCGTCGAGGTACTCGTAGGCCCGGGCCGACTGGCTATTACCGGCGGCGGGTACCGCCGCCAGGCGGGCAAAACTGGCCCCATCGGCCGAGCGCTGCACTTCAAAGCTTGCGCTGTTGTGCTCGGTGGCCGTGGCCCAGCGCACGGCGACGGCCGCGGTCTGCGGGACCGCACCAAAGCTGGCGAGCGTGACCGGCAGCGGCAGCGGCACCAGGGTGCCGTACACCTGGAATTCGTAGAGCGAGAAGCCGTAGCCCGTGCCGCGCGTCACGCCGAACATCCGCACGTAGCGGCCCGTTACGGCCGGCGAAAAACTCACTTCGTTGTAGTGCAACGTATTGCCGGTGAACATCTTTACCGCCGTCCAAGTCGCGGCGTCGTTCGATACTTCCAAGCGGAAATCTTTGCCGTAGGCTGTTTCCCAAATCAGGTACATGCGCGAGATGGTGGCCGTGCCCCGCAGGTCCACGTACAGCCACTCGCCGTCGGCGTAGTTGCTGCCCCAGCGGGTCGCGTTGTCGTTGTCGAAGGCATTGCGGGCCGGAAAGCCGCCTTGCGTAGACGAGGCCGTGCCGGTCTTGCCCAACGCCAGGTTGTTGGCCGTGTCGTTGGAGTAGTTGAACACTTCAAACTCGTAGAGGGAGTAGCCGTAGGTGGTGGCCCGCGCCGTGCCGTTCAGGCGCACGTACTGGCCGCGGGCCTTCAGGTTGCTGTACTCATTGCCGGTGGTGGCGTTGTTGGTCGTGGTCGCCACAGTGGTCCAGGTGGTGTTGTCGCTGGACACGGCCAGGGTGAAGTCCTTGCCGTAAGCGTTTTCCCACGTCAGCCGGATGCGGTCGATGGTTTGCACCGAGCCCAGGTTTACCACGATGTACTGGGGGTCGCTGGCGGCACTTTCCCAGCGCGTGTTGCCGTCGCCGTCGAAGGCCTTGGCCGCCGCCTGCACCTGCGACGACGCGGTGGCCGTTTTGCCCAGGGCCAGGTTTTGGGCGGCGGCCGGGTTGGCCGTCAGCCAAGTGGCCAGCAAGCACCCAAAAAGAATCAGAATTTTCATCGCGCGGACAAACAGATGCGAGATAATTATATAGAACGCCACAAAACTATGGTCCCCCCTAGGGCCCCACCGGCCCGGCCCGACCAGCGGTGCGTCACCGCCGGCCAACAGCGGATTTTACCAAGCCAGAGAAATCCAGGTCCTACCCAATACCCTGACGATCAGTAATTATTCCTAGATTTTTCTTCACAAAAAAACCCCGCCGATTTGCATCGACGGGGTTTTTTTGTGGAAATAGGGCCCCTAGTAGGCTGCCGTGAAGCGCTGCTTGCTGAATTTGGGCTGCTCTAGCTCATCGAGCAGCACCACGGCCACGTCTTCGCCCGACATGATGCTGCGGCCCTCGGCATTGAACACCGGGCTGTCTGTGCCCAGGCGGTAGTGGCCGGTGCGGCCCGTGTCGATGCCCTGGTGCATCTCAATGGCGGGGCTGAAGAATGTCCAGTCGAGGGTAGTGTTCTGCTTCAGCACGTTGAGGTAGTCGCGGGCGGCGGTGGCCCCGGCCTTGATTGCGGCCGGGAACTGCGGGCCGTCCACCAATTGCTGGCCGTCGATGAAGAGGCTGCCGGCCCCGCCAATCACCACCAGGCGCGGCACGCCCGATTGCTCGGCGGCCGCTTCGATGTCCTTCGAGCCCGCCAGCGAGTCGGCGTAAATGTTGGGGTTGTCCCAGCCCGGGTTGAAGGCGCTCAGCACCACGTCGTGGCCGGCCAGCTGCTGGGCCAGGGCCCCCACGTTGGTCACGTCGCCCTGCACCACGGTCAGGAGGTCGTTGGTTGCGGTGAGCTTGGCGGGGGTGCGCACGATGGCGGTTACCTGGTGGCCGCGCGTCAGGGCTTCGCGCAGCAGGCTAGCGCCGACAAAGCCGGTGGCACCGATGAGGGCAATTTTCATGGCAATCAATTAATTGGGTGGATATTTTCGATTAAGAGCCGGCGGCCTGGGCAGCGCCGACCGCAAAGCTATGACGCTAAAACTAATTGTAACCGCAATTGTTACAGTGCCAGTTAAAAAAACTCATGCGACGACCGGCAAGGCCAGATCGGTCACTACTTGGGCCAGCGTCACGCGGGCCAGCTCGCGCTCCAGCGCCGTTTGGGCGCGCACGAGCGTGGCGTCCAGCGCGGCCTGGATGTTGCGGCCCACGGCGCAACGCGGGTTGGGTGAGGCGTGCACGCTGAACAGCTTGCCCTCGGCCACCACCTCCACGGCGCGGTACACGTCGAGCAGCGAGATGCTGGCCGGCTCGCCCCGCAGGAAGGTGCCGCCCGCCGCGGCGCGTACTTCCACCAGCCCCGCTTTTTTGAGCTGGCCCAGGATGCGGCGGATGACGACCGGGTTGGTGTTCACGCTGCCAGCCAGGCGGTCGGAGGTCAACAGGGCCGCGGGGTCCTGGCTCGCCAGGAGCGAGAGCACGTGCACGGCTACGGAAAATCGACTGCTGATTTGCATGGTGGGCGGGGCCCCGGGGGGTTATTCTTCGAGGGCCTGGGCCAGTTCGGCCCGGGCGGCTTTGGGCAGCGCGGCGGCCACCAATTGGTACGATTCGGCCGTCCAGGCCCGCACCTTGGCGTCGGGGGCCCCGGTGCCGATGAGCACCGTGTTCCAGTGCTTTTTGTTCATGTGGAAGCCGGGCAACACGTAGTCGTGCTGCTCGCGCAGTTCGGCGGCCCGCTCGGGCTCGCACTTCAGGTTCACGCTGCTGAAGGTCTGCAAATTGGTGAGGGCAAAGATTTTGCCGCCCACCTTGAACACCAGCGTGTCGGGGCCAAACGGGGTTTCCTCCGTGGTACCCGGCAGGCTTAGGCAGTAGTCGCGGAAGTCTTCAATGTTCATCGCAACACCTTGCCTTACAACACGTAGCGGAAGAACATAATCACCAAGCACACCAGGAACATCGCCAAGCTGAGCTTGTTGATGAAGTGCATGGTTTTGAGGTTGAAGTTGGTTTTCCGGGCGGGGTCGTTCTTGCGAAAGAAATACCCGAAGGCGGGGCCGAAATTAAAGAGGTCTTTACCGTTCATGGCGGAGCAAGTTAGGGGTCGGTAAGGTAACACCGGGGGCCCCGGAAAGATTGGCGAAACGGCGGATTTATTGTGCTTTTCGGCGCGCATTTGGGTGGCGGCGGTGAGGCCCCCGGCGCGCAAACCGGCGCCCGGCCTACTTTTACCGACCGCTTCTGCTGCTGCTGCTTCCACCGCTTGCCCCGGGGCCCCCGGGCCCGGAGCGGCGCCCCCGTCCCACCCCGCCGCGCCCGGCCGCCCGCCATGAAAATCCTGTTAGTCGAAGACCACCCCGAGCTGGCCAAAAGCATTGCCGGCTACCTCGCGCAGGAGCACTACATCTGCGAGGTGGCCGGCACCTTTGACGGGGCCCGGGAGAAGCTGGCGCTGTTCACCTACGACTGCGTGGTGCTCGACATTATGCTGCCCGACGGCAACGGCCTCAACCTGCTCAAGCTGCTGCGCAAGGAAGGCGTGGAGAGCAGCGTCATCATCATCTCGGCCCACAACGCGCTGGATTTCAAGCTCGCCGGCCTCAGCGAAGGCGCCGACGACTACCTCACCAAGCCGTTTCCGCTGCCCGAGCTGCACGCCCGCATCAAGGCCATCATGCGCCGCCGCAGCCCGCACAAAAACAACCTGGTCACCTTCCAGGACATCAGCGCCGATCTGGAGTCGATGGAATGCCGCCTCAACGGCAAACTACTGAACCTTACGCGCAAAGAGACCAATTTGCTGCTGTACTTCATCAACAATAAGGGCCGGATGCTGACGCGCCAGGCCATTGCCGCCCACCTCTGGGGCGACTACACCGACAACCTCGACAGTGTGGACTTCGTGTACCAGCACGTCAAGAACTTGCGCAAAAAAATAACCGACGCCGGCGGCAAGGATTACATCAGCACCGTGTACGGGTTCGGCTACAAGCTCAACGCGCCCGATTGACGCCCCCGACCCCATGAAGCTGAACTACCGCTACACCGGGGCCTACGCGGTCATCACGTTTTTCGTGCTGAGCCTCGGGTTTGCCATTGTGTACGCGGCCCTCTCGCGCAGCGTCACGCAGGCCACGCTGGGCAAGCTCGAACACCTGAACGAAGTAGTGGCCGCCCAGCTCTGCAGCGGGCGCAACTACGCCGGGCACCCGTCGCGGGCCAACGTGCTGGTGGTGCCCGTGGGGCCCCGGGAGGCCGTGCCGCCGGGCCCCGTGGCGCAGGTGCGCACCGAGTGGAACCCGGCCCTGCAGGCCGAGGCGGCCACCGTGCGCCTCACCACCTACCCTGTGGTGGGCGGGCGGCGCTACCGCGTGGCGAGCCACGCGGCCGTAGTGGAGCCGCGCGACGTGTACCTCACCGGCCTGGTGCTGGTGTTTGCCTGGACGTTCGTGTTTTTGCTGGCTTTGGTGGTGATTCTCAGCGAGGTGCTCTCGTGGCGCATCTTGCAGCCGTTCAACGCCACGCTACGCGGCATCCAGCGGTTCCAGCTGGGCCAGCCGGGGGCCATCAGCTTCCCGCCCAGCCGCACCACCGAGTTCAACGTGCTGAACGAGTTCCTGACGCGCATGACGGCCCGCGCCCAGAGCGACTACCAGGGCCTCCAGGAATTCTCAGAAAACGCCTCGCACGAGCTGCAAACGCCCATTGCCAGCATCAAGGCCAAGATTGAGCTGCTGATGGATTCGGTGTTGGACGAGGCGCAGCTGCGCACGCTCACCACCATGCACGACGAGCTGGAGCGGCTGGCCAAAATCAACCAGGCCCTCACGCTGCTCGCCAAGCTCGAGCACTTCGAGCCGGGCCCCGGGGCCCTGGCCGACCTCAGCCAGCTGGTGCCCGCCACCGAAGCCGCTTTCGCCGACCTGGCCGAGATGAAGGGCCTGGCCACCGCGCTGCACGTGGCGCCCGGCGTGCGCGTGCCGCTCGACGGGGCCCTGGCCCAACTGCTGCTCAATAACTTGCTGAGCAATGCCATCCGGCACAACCAGGCGGGCGGCGAAATTCGCATCGCCCTCACCCCGGTCGCGCTGCGGCTCGAAAACACCGGCCACGCCCCCACCGCGCCCGTGGCCGAACTGTTCGGCCGCTTCAAAAAGGGCAACGCGGCGCTGGACTCCATCGGCATCGGGCTGGCCATCGTCAAGCGCATCAGCGAATTGTACGGCCACCGAATCAGCTACAGCTACGCCGATGGGTGGCACCGCATCGAGGTGGTTTTTGCACCGGCGGCAGAATAAATTGGCCGGTTTGGGCTGAGCAACCGTTTGCAAAGCCGCGGAAATTTCAAACAAACGATAACAATACTTTGAAATTTCTTCAAAATTGGGAGCGTGGTTTGTGCAGTGCCAAGCGGTGAAGGGTTCTTTGCCGCTGCAACTTTAATCCGGTCGCCGCCCGCATGCTCCCATCCTCCGCCGCTCCTGTTCTTAGCCCACGCGCCCCGGGGGCCCCGGCACAGCACGAGCGGATTTCGCAGCGGCGGCTGAAGGCCATCCTCAGCGGCTCGGTGGGCAACTTGGTGGAGTGGTACGATTGGTACGTGTTCTCGTCGTTCGCGCTGTACTTCTCGGCCTCGTTCTTCCCGTCGGGCGACGCCACGGCCCAGCTGCTGCAAACGGCCGGCATCTTCGCCCTGGGCTTTTTGATGCGGCCCATCGGCGGCTGGATGTTCGGGCGCATCGCCGACAAAGTGGGCCGTAAGCAGTCCATGACACTCTCGGTGCTGCTCATGTCGCTGGGTTCGCTGCTCATCGCCCTCACCCCCACCTACCAAACCGTGGGCCTCGTGGCCCCCGTGATGCTGCTCACCGCGCGGCTGCTGCAAGGCCTGAGCGTGGGCGGCGAATACGGCGTGTCGGCCACGTACCTGGCCGAAATGGCCACCGCCCGCCGCCGCGGCTTCTACTCCAGCTTCCTCTACCTGACCCTGATTGGGGCCCAGTTGCTGGCCCTGGGCATCCAATTGGTGCTGCAAAACGTGCTGCTGAGCGAGGCCCAGCTGCTGGCCTGGGGCTGGCGCATTCCGTTCGCCATCGGCGCGGGGCTGTCCATTGTGGCCCTATACCTGCGCAGCAACCTCGACGAAACTGGCCCCTTTGAGGCCCAGCAGCACACCCCCGACGAGCAGCGCGGCAGCCTGCGGGCCCTGGCGCAGCACCCGCGGGCGGTGGGCACGGTGGTGGGCCTCACCATGGGCGGCACGCTGGCGTTCTACACGTTCACGACCTATATGCTCAAGTTTTTGGTGAACACCGCCCACATGCCCAAGGCAGCGGCCACCAACGTGTGCTTCCTCTCGCTGCTGGTGTTTGCGGCGTTGCAGCCGGCGTTTGGGGCCCTGGCCGACCGCATCGGGCGGCGGCCGTTGCTCATCTTTTTTGGGGTGGCCGGCACGCTGGGCACGGTGCCGCTGCTCACGGCGCTGGGCCGAACCCACTCGCCGGGCGTGGCGCTGACACTGCTGCTGGTGGCGCTGGTCATCGTCAGCGGCTACAGCAGCATCAACGCCGTGGTGAAGGCCGAGCTGTTCCCGGTCGAGATTAGGGCCCTGGGCATCGGCCTGCCGCACGCCCTCACGGTGGCCGTGTTCGGCGGCACGGCCGAGTACCTGGCCCTGTGGTCGAAGGGCGCCGGCCACGAAGCCTACTTCTACTGGTACGTCACGGCGTGCATCGCCATTTCGCTGGTCGTGTTCCTCACCATGAAGGAAACCCTGAACGCCTCCCGCCTCACCTCCGACGACGCGCCGTAGCGCGCCGCCGCTACCCGCCGCGGGGCCCCGCTCTGCGTGCTTGCTTGCCTTCCCATCCTCTTACTACTCTTGTTATGAAACGGTTGTATTCAAACCTCACCGTGCAGGTGCTCACCGCCATTGCCCTGGGCGTGGCGGTGGGTGCGCTGTTCCCCGCGTTCGGCGCGGCCCTCAAGCCCGTGGCCGACACGTTCATCAGCCTCATCAAGATGCTGATTGCGCCCATCATTTTCCTCACCGTGGTGCTGGGCATTGCCGGCATGGGCAGCATGAAAAAGGTGGGCCGCGTGGGCGGCAAGGCGCTGCTGTACTTCGAAATTGTGACCACCCTGGCCCTGGCCATCGGCATTCTGGTGGCCAACCTCACGCAGCCCGGCGCGGGCGTGCAGGCCACGGCCCAGGCCGTGCTGCGCGACGGCAAGAAGGCCGCCGAAGCCGCCAAGTTCACCTCCCAGGCCGGCGAAATGAACTGGGTGGAGTTCTTCACCCACATCGTGCCCGACAACGTGGTGGGCGCCTTCGCCAAGGGCGACATCCTGCAAGTATTGCTATTCGCGGTACTCTTCGGCCTGGCCCTCAACCGGATGGGCCCCACGGCCGCGCCGCTGGTGAAAACCTTCGACCGGCTCTCGCACGCCATGTTCGGGGTGCTGGCCCTGGTGATGAAGCTGGCCCCGCTGGGCGCGTTCGGGGGCATGGCCTTCACCATCGGCAAGTACGGCATCGCCACGCTGCTGCCGCTGGGCAAGCTCATGCTGGTGGTGTACGCCACCATGTTCCTGTTCATTTTCGGCGTCCTGAACCTGATTTTGCGCTACTACAAGCTGCGCCTGGGGCCCTACCTGGCCTTCATCAAAGAAGAGATTTTGCTGGTGCTCGGCACCTCGTCGTCCGAGTCGGCCCTGCCCCGCATGATCGACAAGCTGGAGCGCTACGGCTGCTCGCGCTCGGTGGCCGGCCTGGTCATTCCCACCGGCTACTCCTTCAACCTCGACGGCACCAGCATCTACCTTTCCATCGCGGTAATCTTTCTGGCCCAGGCCTTTAACATTCCGCTCTCGCTCACTCAGCAGCTCTCGCTCATTGCTATCCTCGTCGTCACGAGCAAGGGCGCGGCGGGCGTCACGGGCTCGGGCTTCATCGTGTTGGCCTCCACGCTGGCCGCCACCAAGGTCATTCCGGTGGAAAGCGTGGCCCTGCTACTGGGCGTCGACCGCTTCATGAGCGAGGCGCGCGCCATCACCAACGTCATCGGCAACGGCGTGGCCACGCTGGTCATCGCCAAGAGCGAGGGCGAGTTCGACGAGGCCCGCCACCAACTGGCCCTGCAAGGCCGCTCGGTGCCCGAAAACGAGCGCTCCGAGCCCGCCGCTGAGCTGCCCCGCGTGGCCCAAGATTCGGACCTGGTGGCCCGCTAGGTCCCCGAGCTTCCCCCCTTTTCCGGCGGTTTCCCCGGCTGCTTTGGCGGGCCGCTGGGCCGCGCCTTGGCCTTTTGCGGCCGGGGCTGGGGGCCCCTGGGGCCCCCGCGGTCACGCCACTTTCTTCAAAATCCCACCCCCTTCTTATCGTTGATATGACTACGCCCTTTGGCCGTTTGCTGGCCGCTGGCTTCGTGCTGTTTGGCCTGGCCGCCCGCGCCCAGGTGGTGGTACCGCCCACCCCCGGCAGGGCCCCCGATCCTGCTACCAACGCGCTGCCCAAGCCCATGGCCCAACCGGCCAAATCGGCTCCCTACGGCCCGGGCATGAAGATCAACATCTCTGCCGACGGCTCAAAATACGTGCGCCTGATGACGGCCGTGCAGTTTTGGAGCCGCTACACCGACAACAACACGGGCACCGTCAACGGCACCGAGGAGCCCGTGAGCAGCCAGGTCGATTTTGGCATCCGGCGCGCCCGCCTGCTGCTGGTCTCGCAACTTAACTCGCGCTTCGTCATCGTCACCCAGCTCGGCATCAACTCGCAGAGCACCATCTCGGGCGGGGGCCCCGGCGAGGCCACCGGGCCGGGCAAAAAGGCCACCTTCTACATGCACGACGCCATGCTGGACTACAAGGTGAACAAGTACCTGAGCATCGGCGGGGGCCTGCACGCTTACAACGGCATCTCGCGTCAGAGCAGCTTCGCCGCGTTTTCGCTCATCACCCTCGACGTGCCCGGCACGCAGTGGCCCGTGCTCGACGCCATTGACCAGACCGGGCGGGGCGTGGGCCTGTTCGGCCACGGCCGGGTGGGCAAGTTCGACTACCGCCTGTCGGTGAACGACGCTTTTAAGAACAACACCACCAGCACACCCGCCACCCTCACCACCGGCGTGGCCCAGTTCAACCCCCGCGCCCGCGGCAAGGTCTACCAAGGGTATTTTGCCTGGGAATTCCTGGAAAAAGAGGCCAATCTCGTGCCCTTCCCCGTGGGCACCTACCTGGGCAGCAAGCGCGTGTTCAACCTCGGCACGGGCTTCCTCTACTACGCCAACGGCCTGTACGTGCGCGACCAGGCCCTACCCACCGCGCTGCCCGCCAGCGCCTGGGCTCTCCCCTACCGGCAGCAGGACTTGAGCGTGTTCGCGGCCGACGTGTTTTTCGACACGCCCGTGGACACGGTGCAGCGCACGGCCTTCACCTTCTACGGGGCCTTCTATAAGTACAACATGGGCAGCAACCTGGTGCGCTACGCCGGCAACCTCAACCCCGGCTACGGCTCAGCGGCACTGCGCGGCAACGCCGTACCCGTGGTGGGCACCGGCACAGCCCAAACCCTCCAAACCGGCTTCTTGCTGCCCCAGCGCCTGCTGGGCCCCAAGGCGCGCTTGCAGCCCTACGCCAGCTACACCCACGGCCACTACGAGGGCCTGCGCCGCGAAAACGGCAGCATCCAGGACGTGCACCTCTTCGATGGCGGCGTGAACGTGCTGCTCGACGGCCACCAGGCCAAAATCACGCTCAACTACCGCGCCCGCCCCGATTTCACCAACGTGAACGACGTCCGGTACCGCCCCGAGGTGACGATGCAGATGCAGGCCATTCTGTAGCCCGGGGCCCCAAATTAAGCCTAAAAAGGGCCGTGCGGAATGCTAGTTCGCGCGGCCCTTTTTTTTTAAGTTATGCCCACGCCTGCCGCTCGCGCCAGGCGAGCCCCGCGGGCAGCTCCTGGGCCGAAAACTCCAGGTGAATCACCCGCCGCGGCCGGTCGCTGGTGCTGCGGTTGGAGGCGTGCAGCAGCAGCGGCTTCATCAGCATCGCCCCGCCGGCGGGCACGGCGCACACCGTGGCGGTGGCTGTGTGGCCAGCAATGGTTTCGGCCGGTACCACGCCGCGCCGGTGCGAGCCGGGCACCACTTTTAGGGCCCCGTTGGTAGCGTCGCAGTCGTCGAGGTGCAGGCGTACGGTCACGGTATTTTCGAGCACCTCCATCAGTGGCTGCACGGCCACCCAGCCGGCCTTGGCCGTCCAGGGCCCAAACCCGGGCACGTCGGCGCGGTGCTTCACGTTAATCATCAAATCCTGGTGCCAGGCCACCAGCCAGTTCGATCCCGCCGGCTTGTCGAAATAAATAGCCTTGGTGAGGTGACAGCCCGACGGGAATAATTCGCCCAATAATTCGCGCAGCGCGGCGGTATCTAATAGGGCCCCCAGCGCCGGTATTTCACCCAACAAATTGCGAATCGCAAACACGTCTTGACTACGCCGAAAATTAGGGCCCCCAGCCGGGGACTCTTCGATGCAGCGCAGCAGGGCAGCTATTTCAGATTCGGTGAGTAGCTGCGGCAGGATTGCGAAGCCGGATTCTTGAAATTGACTACCTATTTGAAACTTCGGCATCGCTTAGTCTTACACAAATAATCTATTTAATACATGACTATCAATACCACAAATCTCAATCTCTATTTCTGAAAAATCTTCAACATCCGTGATACAGATGCCACCTTCTGCATTTAATTCGCCAAATAAAAGAACGTTTGCCTTGAGGTCTAAGGAAGATATCTTATCCCAATTGCTCTGCTGAATATGAGAACGAAAGATGGGTTGTAGCTGCTCAAAATAATAATCAGAAGCTCTCAATTGCCCACCAACTACACCCATAGAAATATCAATAATTTTTGCATCTACACTTCCAAAGTTTATAGAATTCGCGAACAACTGAATATTCATAATACATCAATTGCTACACCCCCGCCGGCTCGCCCACTACTTCCTTTTCAATCCATTTGCCATCCTCGCGCATCAGGTCGATTAATTCGTCCACGGCGCGTTCTTCGGGGACGGCTTTTTTGATGACGTCCTGGCCGCGGTAGAGGGCAATTTTGCCCTTGCCCACGCCCACGTAGCCGTAGTCGGCGTCGGCCATTTCGCCGGGGCCGTTCACGATGCAGCCCATGATGCCGATTTTGATGCCCTTGAGGTGGTCGGTGCGCTGGCGGATCATGGCCGTGGTTTCCTGCAAGTCGAACAGGGTGCGGCCGCAGCTGGGGCAGCTGATGTACTCGGTCTTGCTCATGCGGGTGCGCGCCGCCTGCAAAATGCCGAAACTGAGCTGGTTGAGGCCGTCGAGTTGGGTTTGCCACTCTTCCTGCGACGCTTCGGGCAGCAGTTCCGTGCCCAGCACCACCCCGTCGCCGAGGCCATCGATGAGCAGGCCCCCAATGTCGGTGGCGGCGTCGAGCTGGGTTTGGGCGGCCGGCTGGGGCCCGTAGGCCCGGCAGATGACGACCGGGCAGCTCACACCGGCATTGATTAAATCGAAGAAGGCCCGACGTATTTCCGGCATGGCGTGGCTGTTGGCGGTCACCAGTACCAGCACCACGGTGGGGTCGTCGCGCAAGCGGGCCAGCAAAGCTACATCAATAGCATCTAGGCTCAGCATCAGGAAGTTGAGCTGCGGGTGATGTTCGGGCAGCCCGCTTCGACGCGGATCGGCCATGTAGCGGTCGGCCGTCATCAGGGGGAAGTGGTCGGGGCGGCGCCCGGCGTCGGCCCAGGCGGTGTAGTTCACGATTTCCTTCAGGCCGTTGGGCAGCATAAAGGGCACCGGCCGCTCGCCGGTGTAGAGGTAGTCGGCCCCCAGGTCCGACATCTGGAACTTGTCGAGAAACGGCGAGTACAGGTGGCCGGCGGCGCGCAGGTCGCCGTATTCCAGCCGCGGCAGGCGCGAGAGGTCGGAGATGACGCGCGGCACGTTCAGGCCCCCGAAGTTGAGCACTTCGTGGGTGTGGCGGCGCAGGTATTGGAACGGGTTAATGGGCTCGGGACCCTCCAGCGGCCGGATGGGCTGGGCCGTGGCGGCGCGGCCCACGTAGCGGTCAATCAGCATCTTGGCCACGGGGGCCTCGGCCTCGGGGGCCTCCGTCAGGCTCACGCGCACGGTATCGCCCAGGCCGTCTTCGAGCAGCGTACCGATGCCCACGGCGCTCTTGATGCGGCCGTCCTCGGCTTCGCCGGCCTCCGTCACGCCCAGGTGCAGCGGGTAGGGTTGCAGGCCCTCTTCGTCGAGCTTCTGCACCAGCAGGCGGTAGGCCTGCACCATCACCTGGGTGTTGCTGGCCTTCATGCTCAGCACCACGTCGTAGTAGTTTTCTTCTTCGCAGAGGCGCAAAAACTCCAGCGCCGACTCCACCATGCCCAGCGGCGTGTCGCCGTAGCGGCTCAGAATCCGGTCGGACAAGGAGCCGTGGTTGGTGCCAATGCGCATGGCCGTGCCGTACTGCTTGCAGATTTTGACCAAGGGCCGGAACCGCTCGCGGATGCGCTCGACCTCGGCCGCGTAGCTGGCGTCGGTGTAGTCAATCTCCTCGAACTTCTTTTTGTCGGCGTAGTTGCCCGGGTTCACGCGCACTTTCTCCACGATGCGGGCGGCCAGTTCGGCGGCGTTGGGCGTAAAGTGGATGTCGGCAATGAGGGGCACGTTGCAGCCCCGAGCCCGCAGTTCCTTCTTGATTTCCAGCAGGTTTTGGGCCTCCTTCACGCTGGGGGCGGTGATGCGCACGTACTCACAGCCGGCAGCCACCATGCGCAGCGTCTGCTCCACCGAGCCCTGCGTGTCCATCGTGTCCACGGTGGTCATGCTCTGCACCCGGATGGGGTAATCGCCGCCCATGGGCACGCCGCCGATGTTTACCACCCGCGCCACGCGGCGCTTATACTCGGTCAGGCTGGGGCAATACGTCTTGTTCATAACCAGAAAACTAGGGGCCCCGGCCGAAAGTTGTGGGGGCCTCACAAAGGTAACTTGGCGGCGCGGCTGGGGCCCCACGGCCCGGCCGTAGCCACCACCGCCGGCTGCCCTAGCCGCCCACTTCCAGCACAATCTTGCCGATGTGGGCGCTGCTTTCCATCAGCCGGTGCGCAGCCGCGGCTTCGGCCAGCGGAAAGGTTTGGTCGATGAGTGGACGGAGCTGGCCAGCCGCCACCAGGGGCCATACGTGCTGCTCGACGGCGGCGGCCAGCATGGCCTTAAAATCGGCGGAGCGCGGGCGCAACGTACTGCCCGTGATGGTGAGGCGGCGCTGCATCATGGCCAGGGCATCGAAGGTGCCGGCACTGCCCTGCATGGCGTTGATGAACACCAGGCGGCCGTCGTCCTTGAGCAGACGCAGGTTTTTGGCAATGTAGTCGCCGCCCACCATGTCGAGCACCACGTCCACGCCCTCCCCTTTCAACACTTCCTCAAAGTCCTCGTCTTTGTAATTGATGGCCCAGTCGGCGCCCAGGTCGCGGCAGGCGGCGCACTTATCCTTGGTGCCCGCCGTGACGGCTACGCGGCTGCCCAGGGCGTGGGCCAGCTGGATGGCCGTGGTGCCGATGCCGCTGCTGCCGCCGTGCACCAGCAGCGTTTCACCAGGCTGCAGGGCCCCGCGCTGAAACACGTTGTGCCACACCGTAAACACGGTTTCGGGCAACGCAGCAGCTTCTACCGGGCTGAGGCCCGCTGGCAAGGGCAGGCAGTGGCGGGCGTCCACCACCGCATATTCGGCGTAGCCGCCGCTCGCCAGCAGGGCGCACACGGCATCACCGGGCTGCCAAGGTGGGGCCCCGGGGCCGCAGGCTTCCACCACGCCCGCTATTTCGAGGCCGGGCACCGCGCCCGCCACGTCGCCGCTGCCGGCGTACTTACCCTGGCGCAGCAGCACGTCGGGGCGGTTCACGCCGGCGGCCTGTACGCGCACCAGCACTTGGCCCGCAGCGGGCTGGGGCCGGGGCACATCGCCGAATTGTAATACGTCGGGGCCGCCGGCTTGGCGGATGGTAATGGCTTTCATGGGCAGCACGGGTGGGGTACGGGGCCCTGTACGGGGCCCACCGCGCGGCCGTTACTTGGCGGCCACCTGCTTTTGCAGCGCCTGCACCTGATGCTCCAGTTCTAAGTTGCGGAACACGACCTTGGCTTCCAGGTCGGCGTATGAACTTTGGAGCTGGTCTTGCAGCCGGCGCATCTCGGTCACGTCGGTATTGGTGCCCAGCCACCGCACGAGCTGGTCCTGCTCGTCGTGCACGGGCACGGCCCGCGTCAGAAACCACCGGTACTCCCCATCGTGCCCGCGCAGCGGAAACGTCAGCTCCCACGGCTTGCCCGCAGCCCAGGCGTTGCGCACAAAGGTCACCACCGAATCGATGTAATCGGGGTGGTGCACCTTATCCCAGCCCCAGCCCGTCATTTCGGCCAGGGTAGTGCCGGTGTAGTCGTACCAGCCCTTGTTGTACCAATAAATGTTCCCGTCGGGCCGGGCCATCCACGAAAGCTGGGCCACATTGTCGGCGAGGGTGGTGAATTCCGCTTCGCGCTCTTTCAGCTGTTCCGCCGCTATCTTCTGATCGTGGATGTCGGTGCACGTACCAAACCACGTCGTCAGAACCCCCGCCGCGTTGCGCCACGGCCGCGCCTGGCCCAAAAACCAGCGGTACGATCCATCAGCCGCCCTAAAGCGGTACTCAATCTCGTAATCGGCCCCGGTGGCCAGCGAATGGCCCCACACCTTGTTGGCGCGGGCCCGGTCGTCGGGGTGCAGCAGGTTGTTCCACATTTCGGGCCCTACGCTGTCGGCCAGCGTGTAGCCCGTAAAGTCGATCCACCGCTGGTTGAAGTAAGTGTGGAAGCCGGTGGCGTCGGTTATCCACACCAGCTGCGGAATCATATCGGCCAGAAAGGTAAATTGCTCAGGCCCGGCGGTGGGGAAGGCGTTAGCAGGAGAAGCAGCAGAATTCACGAACAACGAAGAATAAAACGTACCAATCAATTGAGAAAGTGGCCCCTACAACCGGCCCAGCTGCAGTTCCATGCCCGAGGCAAAGTACAGGTTGAGCTGGCTGCGCAGCCCATCGGCCGAACGGCGCAGGCGCGTCACCAGGGCCCGGGTTTCCTCGGCGGGCAGCTCGAAGCGTAGGTACGGGCGGTTCAGCAGCTCGTCACGCGTCACGGCCCAGCGGCCGGTTTCGGCCGGGCCGTCGGGCGCGGCGTGCGTTTCGAGCTGCCCGGGGCCCAGCACCAGGCGCGTGGCCTGGGCCAGCAGGCTGGCCGGGTCGTTGCGGTTCAGCACGCGGCTCAGCACCGCCCAGTCACCGTCGAAGTAGGCGTCGGGGATTTGTTGTAAATTAATATCCAGAAGCAGATCAGTCATGTACAGGAATAGGCTGGCCGGGAACGCTCCCGGCGCAAAAATAATACTGGCCTGAATTTCATCCCAAACGAGCCATGTTGCCCGCCTGTTACAATTCAGGATACAACCAATAACGGTGGAGTTGCCGTACGCGTTCCACCGCTGGTCTGGTTGGCTTCCACAAACAGGATAGTCACCAACCGCCGCGCTTCCGCCCCATGAAAACCCCCGCTTTATTTCCCTTCGTAGCCCGCGCCGCCCGGCGCACCGGCCTCACGGCCTGGCAGACGGGCCGCTTGTTTCGCCAGCTGGCCGCCCGGGCCCTCGATGCCGTGCAGGAAGTGCTGCGGGCCGAAATCGAAAAGGGCAATTTTAAGCTCGTGGCCGACTTTCTGGCCGATAAGGCCGTGCCCGCCGCCCGGGTGCTGCTGCTCGAGCGCATGAGCGTGCGCCTGCTGGCCCGCCTGGGCCTGCGCGGGGCCCTGGCTTCCAATGTAGTGGGCTGGGTGCTGCCCTTCGTGCTGGAAAAAATGGTGGGCGTGGCCCTCAAAAGCGGCCTGCTTGATAAGCTAAAGGCCAACCCCACCGTGGGCGAAGCCCTCGGCCGACTTGACGAGCTGCGCCGCTCCGCCTGGCACGTGCTCGTGCCCGACCCCGGCAGCAGCGCCGAGCTAGTCGAGGATGAGGCCCCAGCAAAGGCCCCTGCTGGGGCCCCGGCGCAGCTGCCCGGTGGGGGCCCCGCGTAGCCGCCGGCCCGCGGCAGCCGTAGAAGGTACCGTTGTGTCTCCCTTCCGTATGCAAACCCTGGCTTCGTTTCCCTTTTTGCGCGTGCACCTTCACACCGGGGGGCCCATCAGCGTCCTCGAAACCGAGTGGCTGGGCTTTGCCGGCAGCACCGATTTCCGCCAAGCCCTCACCGAAACCATGCGCTTTGCGCAGCACCACCGCGTGCAAGGCTGGGTGGCCGACGACCGCCGGCTGGGCCCCGTGCGCCCCAAAGACCTGGAGTGGACGCACGCCCACGTACTCAACCCTCTGTCGCTGATGGGCTTGCAGCGTTTTGCCCACCTTGAGTCGGTAGAAGTCCTCAACCGCCTTACCATCGACGGCATGTACCGCACGGCCCTGCCTGGGCTGCTCTACGAATTTCGGCACTTCACTGCCTTGGCCGAAGCCCGCGCCTGGGCCACCGGCGGCTAGGGCCCCGGGGCCCTAACCGGCCGCTGAGAAACCAGTACACAAAAAAAGGCAGCCCACGCGGACTGCCCCTTTCAAAACCGGGGCGCGGCGAGAATTCCCACCCAACACCGGACCCGATCCTACCCCTTGGGGCCTAGTTCCGGAACAAAAGTTCGCGGTACTTAACCAAGGGCCAGTCCTCATCGGCCACCATCTGCTCGAGCTTGTCAACGGCGCGGCGGATGGGGGCGAATTTCGTTTTGATGTCGTCGCAGTAGGCAATGGCCTGCGCGCGCACATCGGTCAGCTTGTTGATGTTTTTGCGGGCGTCCACCATCTCGTCCACCGTGGTTTTGATGGTCGAAACGTAGCCCGAAATGGCCTTAATCATCTCAATTGTAACCTGAGCGTGCTCGGTGTCAAGGCCCAGCTCGCGCAGGCCGCGCACGTTATCGATTAGCTTGGTTTGGTAGGCGATGGCGGTGGGGATGATGTGGTTGATGGCCAAGTCGCCCATCACCCGCGCCTCGATCTGGATCTTCTTCTGGTACTCCTCGAGCAAAATCTCGTGCCGCGCGTGCAACTCCACTTCCGAGAGAATGCCGTGGCGGGCGAACAAGGCGGCCGCCTCGGGCGTCACCAGCGCGTCGAGCGCCTGCGGGGTGGTGGGCACGTTGGCCAGGCCCCGGCGGGCGGCCTCGGCCTTCCACTCCTCGGAGTAGCCGTTGCCCTCGAAGCGGATGTCCTTGGAGCTGATCACGTACTGGCGCAGCACCTCGACGATGGCCACCTCCTTTTTCTTGCCCTGCTCGATCAACGCGTCGACCTCCGTTTTGAAGGCCAGCAGCTGGTCGGCCACGATGGCGTTGAGCGTGGTCATGGCCGAGGAGCAGTTGGCCGAGGAGCCCACGGCGCGGAACTCGAACTTGTTGCCCGTGAAGGCGAAGGGGGAGGTGCGGTTGCGGTCGGTGTTGTCGAGCAGGATGGCCGGGATCTTGTCGATCCCCAGCTTCAGGTAAATGTTGTCGCCTTTGTCCAGCGGCACTTTGGCCGTGCGCTCCAGCTCATCGAGCACCGAGTCCAGCGTCGAGCCGAGGAAGACGGACATGATGGCGGGGGGCGCTTCGTTGGCCCCGAGGCGGTGGTCGTTGCTGGCCGAGGCGATGCTGGCCCGCAGCAAGTCGCCGTAGCGGTGCACCGCTTTCACCGTCGTGATGAAGAACGTCAGGAATTGCAGGTTCTCCTTGGGCCGGCGGCCGGGCGAGAAGAGGTTAACGCCGGTGTCGGTGCTCATGGCCCAGTTGTTGTGCTTGCCCGAGCCGTTGACGCCGGCAAAGGGCTTCTCGTGCAGCAGCACCTTGAGGTGGTGGCGCTCGGCCACCCGGCCCATGATGTCCATCAGCAGCTGGTTGTGGTCCACAGCCAGGTTGGCGTCCTCAAACGTGGGGGCGCACTCGAACTGGTTCGGGGCCACCTCGTTGTGGCGCGTGCGCAGCGGGATGCCCAGGGCCGTGGCTTCCTCCTCGAAGTCGAGCATGAACCCGTGCGCCCGGGCCGGGATGGAGCCGAAGTAGTGGTCGTCGAGCTGCTGGCCCTTGGCCGGGGCGTGGCCGAAGAGCGTGCGCCCGGTCATGACCAGGTCGGGGCGGGCGTCGTAGAGGGCCTTGTCGACGAGGAAGTACTCCTGCTCGATGCCGAGCGTGGTGTGGACCCGGGCCA
>NZ_RCYZ01000016.1 GCF_006439025.1 Hymenobacter nivis | reverse complement strand
GAGGTCAGCTGGTTGCTGTCCGAAAGGCAGTTAGCTATCCTGAATTAAGCTAATGTTCAAAGAGGCGCGGGCCTGCGCAACGACAACCGGTCGGCCGGCTCACGCCGGCGGACCGGAACCTAGCCACTCGCCACCCCCTCACCTGACAAAAATCACCTTCCCGACCTGCGCCTCGTCAGGAAGCCGCCCGCGCGCGGCCCGCACCTTTGGCTTCTGTAAATCAGCTGTTTGCTGCCTAAAGAAACCGTCATCGCCATGGAACTGAATTTTGTCGTGCTCACCGATGCCGCCCCGGCCGACGAGCCGCTGCTGGGCTACGCTGCCGCCCTGGCCGCCGCCGTGGGGGCCACCCTGCACCTGGTGCACGTGGTGTCAATGCCGCCCATCGCCACCCTCGAATACGGCTTGCCGCTGCTTGACAAGACCTACGTGCCGGCCGTGCGCGAGGGCCTGCGGCTGGCCGCCGCCCGCCTGCCCGTGCCCACCACCGTGGACGTGTTGGAAAGCGACTGGTCCGGAGCCCTAACCCAGGTGCTGGCCGCCCACCAGCCGGCGCTGGTGCTGGCCGGCCTCACCGCCACCAATGGCCCGCTGGATGAGCAGCTCAGCAACCGCGCCCTGTCCTTGCCGCACCAAACCGGCTACCCCCTGCTGCTGGTGCCCGAGCGCCTGCCCGCCGCCGCCCAGCGCCCCCCGCGCCACCTGGTGCTGGCCGTGGAGGACCAGCCCTTCCAGCTCACGCCGCCGGCGCGGGCGCTGGCCCCGCTGCTCGATGGCCTGGCCTGCCCCATCACGCCCGTAACGGTGCTGCCCCTGCACCACCCCCTGGCCGCCGGCGAGGCCGGCCTGCTCGCCGCCCGCACCTGCGGCCTGGCCGCCGCGCTAACCAGCGCCCAGCTGCGCCGGGTAGTGGGCGTGCGCCCCGCCACGGGCATCGGGGAGGCGGCCGACGCGCTGGAAGCCGACCTGGTGGCGCTGCTCGACCAGGGCCACGGCTGGGTGCATAAAGTGTTCAGCGGCAGCGTCATTGCCGATGTGCTGCGCTTCTCGCAGGTGCCCGTGCTGCTGCTGCCAGTGGTTACGGAGTAGCCGCGGAGTTGACTGCTGGCTGTAAACGGCCCGGTCCGCCGGCGCGAGCCGGCCGACCGGTTGTCGTTGGATGGCGCAAGAGGGTAGGGGGCACTACCAAGGCCACAACTGTGAGCCGGCAAACCAGCGGGGGAAGCAAAGGAGCTAGCCAGGGGCGCTTTCTCCCGCAACGACAACCGGTCGGCCGGCTCGCGCCGGCGGACCGGACACGTGTCTTCAAGTCTGAAGCTAAAAACTAGTCCCCCCTCCTTTTTGGAGAGGGGGCTATGCCCCATAGGGGTCTCATGAGGTCCGCGCCCGCCGAGCCCACGCCGGCCCCACCATAACGCCCCAAAATCCCATGCCTACCAGTACCCTGCCCGCCCCAAGCGCCGCCATTCAGCCGCCCGGCCTTACCACCGCGGCCGTGGCCGCCGCCCGCGCCGCGCACGGCCCCAACGTGCTGCCCGACAGCGCCCCCACCGGCCTGCTGGCCACGCTGAAAGACGTGGTGACTGAGCCCATGTTTTTGCTGYTGCTGCTGGCCTGCGGGCTGTACGTGGCGCTGGGCGAGGTGGCGGAAGCCCTCACGCTGGGTGCGGCGCTGCTCGTGATAGCCAGCATTTCGGTGTACCAGGCGCTGCGCAGTGACGCGGCCCTCGGGGCCCTGCGCGAGCTGACGCAGCCCCAGGCCCAGGTGCGGCGCAACGGCGCGCTGGCCACCGTACCGGTGGCCGACCTGGTGGTGGGTGACGCCGTGCGCGTGGCCGAAGGCAGCCGCCTGCCCGCCGACGGCATCATCACGGCGCTCAACGACTTTTCGGCCGACGAGGCCATCCTCACCGGCGAGGCCGTACCGGTAGCCAAGGCCGTGGGCGACCCGGTATTCGGGGGCACCAGCACGGCCTCGGGTAGCGCCTGGCTCACGCTTACGGCCGTGGGCGGGCACACCAAGCTGGGCCTGATTGGGCAGAGTATGGCGGCCATCGCCACCGAAAAAACGCCCTTGCAGCTGCAAGTGCAGCAGTTTGTGGCCCGCATGGCCTGGGTGGGGCTGGGGGCGTTTGCGCTGGTGTGGGGCGTCAATTATGCCAAGTCGGGCGACTGGGTGACGGCCCTGCTCTTCGGTCTCACGCTGGCCATGTCCATTTTGCCTGAGGAAATTCCGGTGGCCTTCAGCAGTTTCATGGCGCTGGGCGCGGCCCGCCTGAGCCGGCTGGGCGTGCTCACCAAGCAGCCCCAAACCGTGGAGAGCCTGGGCTCGGCCACCGTCATCTGCACCGATAAAACCGGTACTCTCACCGAGGAAGGCATGGCGGTCAAGCAGTTATACGACGGGGCCACGGCTAGCCTCGTGTCGTTGCCCGGCCCCCTGGGGCCCTCCGCCGCGCCGGTGCTGGCCTACGCCCGCTACGCCAGCGAAACCGACCCCTTCGACCCCATGGAAAAGGCAATCGTGGCTGCCTTTGCCACCGCCGACCCGGCCGCCGCCGCCGCCCCCGCCCCCATGCTGCACGAGTACCCCCTAGGCGGCACCCCGCCCATGATGACGCACGTGCGCCGGGTAGCGGGCCAGCCGCTGATTGCCGCTAAGGGCGCGGTGGAGCACGTGCTGGCCGTGTGTTGCCCCGCGCCAGCCGTGGCCGCCGAAATCCGCCGCGTCACGCAGGAGCTGTCGGGGCAGGGCTACCGGGTGCTGGGCGTGGCGCGCGGCACCCAGCCGGGCCTTGATTTTCCGGCCGAGCAGGACGATTTTGCCTGGGAATTCCTGGGCTTAATCGCCCTCGAAAATCCGCCTAAGGCCAACGCGGCGGCCGTTATCCGGGCCTTCACCGAAGCCGGTATTCAGGTGAAGATGATAACCGGCGACTTCCCCGAAACGGCCCAGGCCATTGCCCGCCAGGTGGGCCTGCCGGGGGCCGATACGCTGCTTACCGGCCAGCAAGTCATGGACTTGCCGGCCGCCGAGCTGCCGCCGCTGGCAACCCGCACGGCGGTGTTCGCCCGCATGTTTCCGGAGGCCAAGCTGAAGGTGGTAGAAGCCCTCAAAGCCACCGGCGCGGTGGTGGCCATGACCGGCGACGGCGTGAACGACGGCCCCGCCCTCAAGGCGGCCCACATCGGGGTGGCCATGGGACGGCGCGGCACCGAAGTGGCCCGCCAGGCCGCCTCCCTAGTGCTGGTCGATGACGACCTGGGCGGCATGGTCACGGCCATCGCCCAGGGCCGGCGCATCTACCAAAACTTCAAGAAAGCGGTGTTCTACGTCGTCTCCATCCACATCCCGATTGTGCTCACGGTGGCCGTGCCGCTGCTGGCCGGCTGGCGCTGGGAAAACCTGTTTACGCCCGTCCATATCATCTTTCTGGAACTCGTGATGGGCCCCACCTGCTCCATCGCCTTCGAAAACGAGCCCGCCGAGGCCGGCCAGATGCGCCAGCCGCCGCGCCCGCTCACCAGCACCTTTTTGGCCGGGGCCGAGCTGGGCCGCAGCATGGCGCAGGGCCTGGGCATTGCGGCGGCCGTGCTGGGCGTGTACTACTACTTTATGCAGCAGGGCGCGGCCCTGCCGGTGGTGCGCACGCTCACTTTCGCCACGCTGGTGCTCAGCAACATCGGCCTCACGCTGGCCAACCGCTCGTTCACGCAGTCCATATTCCAGACCCTGCGCGTGCCCAACCGCCTGCTCTGGCTGATGCTCGGCCTCACGCTAACCCTGCTGCTCGCCACGCTGCTGCTGCCGCCGGCGCAGCGGCTCTTCGGCTTCGCGCCCGTGCCGCTGGCGGCGTTGGGCTGGTGCGCCCTGGCCGCGCTGGTGGGCGTAGGCTGGGTGGAGGTGTACAAGGCCGTGCTGCGGGCGCGGGCGCCCCGCCCCATTACTAACGCCCCGCACGCCTATGAAAAGTCTGCCGGGGCCAGTGGATAGCGCCCGGTTGTGGCGCCTTTTGGCGCAGCTTTGGCTACGCTGGGCAAGTCGATTGTGGCCTTTGCTGCGGGGCCCGCTGCTGGGATTGCTGGGGCTGCTGCTGCCGTGGCTGCTGTTCATGCGGCTGGCCCACGAGGTGTGGGAGGGCGACGGCCTGCCGGGCGACCAGCGCCTGCTGGTGCTGCTGCACGCCCACGGTGGTCCGGCCCAGAACGCGGTGGCGGCTTGGTTGTCGCGGGCCGGTGGCCCGGTGGGAGCTTCCGCGCTGGCGGCCCTCGGGGCGCTGGGGCTGCTGGTGGCCCGGCGCTACCGCGCGCTTCGTTTTTGGGGCGCGGCTGTGGTAGGGGCCGCGCTGCTGAACCTGGCCGCCAAGCTGCTGCTGACCCGGCCGCGCCCGGCCCTGTGGGCCGTGCAGCCCCCCGAGCTATCGTACAGCTTTCCCAGCGGCCACGCCATGGCGGCCGCCGCGCTGGCAGCGGCCCTCGGCTGGCTGTTGTGGCCCACCCGTTGGCGCTGGGTGGCGGTGGGGTTGGGGGCCACCTGGGCGCTGGGCATGGGCTGGGCGCGCATGTACCTGGGCGTGCATTACCCCTCCGATGTGCTGGCCGGATGGCTGGGCGCGGTGGGCTGGGTGAGCGGCCTGCACCTGGTTTTAGTGGGTTATAAGCGCGCGCGGCCGTTGGGCATCGCGTTCGTGCCTAGCTCTCGTCGGGTGTGAAACTCACCCCTGCACCAGCGCCGCCACGGCCACCTCGAAGCTGGCGCGCTCGGTAGCGTGCTGCACCTGGGTGGGGGGCGCGGCGCGCACCTCGCAGTCGGCCAGGGGGCAGCGCTCGCAGGTTTCGTTCACTACTTTGAGGGGGAGGGCGGGGTCGGTGAGGAAGGCGAGCTGCTGGCGCAGGTTGTCGTCGCAGCGTAGGCCCACGGTCACGCTCATGGCGGGCTCGGTAGCGGCGCCCACGCGGGCCAGGGTCAGGCAGAGGTACTCGTCGGTGGTACCCAGGTACTGCGAGCGCTGAATCCCGAGCAGCAGGTGCGGGGCATTCCCCTCGGTTGGCAAAGCGCGACCCTCGGCCAGCAGGCGCAGGCTCACCCATCGGCGGCAATAGTGCTCATTCAGCTCGTTGCCGTGGGGGTTGTGCTGGCGCGAGAGGTGCAGTTCCTTGGTCAGCCGGTAGGGCGCGGCGGCCTGGGGCTGGTCAAAGCGCAGGAAGAACAAGCTGTTGAGCCCGAATTGCTTGGGTAGCAGCGTTGTGAAGCGTTGGAGTAGCATTTCGGGGCTCACGCCGTAGCGCGTGAGCAGGGCCAGTAGCGCGGCGGGCTGCCACTTTTTGGCACTGAATAGCCGGCGCAAATCGCGCACTAGGCTGTCCTCTTCCATCAGCAACGCGCTGGCGAAGTACGAGGCCCGAAAATTATTCAGTACTTCCTCAAACGAGCGGACTTCCAGCGGGTTAGGACTGGCGTAGTGGCGCTCTTTGAGACCTAGGTAGTTGTAGCCGATTTCGCGGCCCAGCACAAAGGCCTGCTGGCCCTGGCTGAGGCTGGGCAGCAATAATAGGGTTTTGGTCTTGGGCTGAAATACCGAGCGCAGCCGCCCCGCCGCCGCCACCGCATTATCAGCCAGGGCCGTGCGGTCAATGGTGTAGCCGTATTCCTGGGTCAAAATAGCTTCGAGAGCGGTGAGCGTTGGTACTAACTGGTGGCTCGCCACGAAGGCCCGCACGTCCTGCTCCAGGTCCTCAAAATAGTTGTCGTGCATCTCCTGGTACGAGCGTAGCGCGGCCAAGTAAAAGTGCTCCTGCCGCAGCTCGTAGTTGCGCGCAATCTCGAAGAGCGTGCTGATGAAGGCGTTGATTTTGGCCGGCGCGTTGGCAATCAGCTCGAAAAGCTGAGCCGGCTCCAAGCCGTACATGGCCAGCGGAAAATCTTGCAGCACCTTCGAGCTGAGCAGGTCGGCAATGGGCTCCAGCCGGCGCGGCAAGGCGGTAGAAATCAGCTGGTCGTAGCGCACGTTCAGAAACTTGCTAAAGCTCAGAATCTTGTCGGCCTTGGGGTATTTTTTGCCCTTCTCAATCTCGTTGAGGTAGCTCAGGCTCACGTCGCAGCCCCGCGCCAGCTCGGCCGGCGACAGTCCGCGCTCCTGCCGCAACTCGCGCAGCTTCAAGCCAAAAATAAGACGAACGATTTGGCCGTGATTAAGCATGGGAAGGGGGGTAGGGAAGTGGTCGAGGCTGGCAGTTGGCCCCGGTCCGCCAGCGCTAGCCGGCCGACCAATTGACGCTGTTAAGTCCGCCAGAAAAATTAAAGGAAGCAGCGCCAGCCAGCCAAACGATTCAACGATAACCGGTCGGCCGGCTGGCGCCGGCGGACCAAAGCCACTGTAAACAGCTATATCTAAATTTTATAAAAAATATTTTCAAAAGGCAAAAACTGCCTACACAAGCCGGAAAGCAAATTTCCGTCCCCCACAAAGCTACTCGCCGCTAGCAAATTATTCATCTTTAGCGAATATTCGCTAATTCATAAAATTCGCTGACGTATGTTTGTCATAGTGCTACTCGCTTCGGCCAGGGTAGCCGGCTGCTAGCCGGAATTGCGCGTCATTTTCCACCCTTACTCCCTATTCTCATGCCACTTACCACCACTGCCCCGGTTGCCGCGCCGGCCTACCGCACCCCCGAGCGGGTGCGGGTCACGGGAGAATTTCGTTCCGAATATGCGGAGATTCTGACCTTCGCGGCCCTGAATTTTGTGGCCGAGCTGCATCGGCAGTTCGACCCCACCCGGCGCGAGCTGCTGGCCCGCCGCGCGGCCCGGCAGGTGGAGCTGCGGGCCGGCCAGCTGCCCGATTTTTTGCCCGCCACCCAGAAGCTGCGCGAGCAGGACTGGACGGTAGCCCCCCTGCCGGCCGACCTGCTCGACCGCCGCGTCGAAATCACGGGCCCGGTCGAGCGGAAAATGATTATCAATGCGTTGAACTCGGGGGCTAAGGTATTTATGGCCGATTTGGAGGACTCCAACTCGCCCACCTGGGCCAACGTGATTGAGGGCCAGCGTAACCTGCGCGATGCCGTGCGCCGCACCATCAGCCTCACTACCCCCACCAAGGAGTATAAGCTGAATGCCGAAACGGCCGTGCTCATGGTGCGGCCCCGCGGCTGGCACCTGCTCGAAAAGCACATTCTCGTTGATGGCGAGCCGATTAGCGGGGCGCTGCTCGACTTTGGCTTGTATTATTTTCACAATGCCCACGAGCTGGTGCAGCGCGGCACGGGGCCGTATTTCTACCTGCCCAAGCTCGAAAGCCATCTTGAAGCCCGCCTCTGGAATGACGTGTTCAACTTCGCCCAGCAGGCCGTGGCGCAGGCCCGCGGCACCATCAAGGCCACGGTGCTGATTGAAACGCTGCCCGCCGCTTTCGAGCTGCACGAGATACTCTGGGAGCTGCGCACGCACAGCGCCGGCCTCAACTGCGGGCGCTGGGATTATATCTTTAGTTATATCAAGCGCCTGGGTCTGAATCCCGAGTTCCGGCTGCCCGACCGTGCCGAAGTGACGATGACCGTGCCGTTTATGGCCGCCTACTCGGCGCTCGTCATCCAGACTTGCCACCGCCGGGGCGTGCACGCAATGGGCGGCATGGCGGCCCAGATTCCCATTAAAAACAACCCTGACGCCAATGACATCGCCCTGGACAAGGTGCGTCAGGATAAAATCCGGGAAGCCCGCAACGGCCACGATGGCACCTGGGTAGCTCATCCCGGCCTGGTGCCGGTAGCGATGGCCGTCTTCAACGAGCTAATGCCCAATGCAAATCAAATAGACAACAAGCGCCTCGATGTGCAGGTGACCGCCGCCGACTTGGTGCGCGCTCCGCAGGGCCACATCACCGAAGGCGGCCTGAAGCTCAACATCGACGTGGCCATTCAGTACCTGGCCTCGTGGCTGGGCGGCAACGGCTGCGTGCCGATTTACAACCTGATGGAGGATGCGGCCACCGCCGAAATCTCTCGGGCCCAGGTGTGGCAGTGGTTGCACACGCCCGATACCTACTTGGCTGATGGCCGCCCCGTCACCAGGGAATTGTACAAGTCACTGGTGCCCGGCCAGCTGGCTAAAATCGAGGCGCTGGTGGGGAGCGAAGCGTTTGCAAAAGGTCATTTCACGGAAGCCGCTCGCATTTTCGACTGGCTAGTGCTAAGCGAGCATTTTATCGAGTTTTTGACCGTGCCGGCCTACGACGAGTTGGCCTAAAGCCGCCGCCCCGGTCCGCCGGCGCTAGCCGGCCGACCGGTTGTCGTTGAGTCGTTTGACTAGCTGGTCTTGCCCCCTTTTTTGGTGGGCTTAACAGCGTCAACCGGTCGGCCGGCTAGCGCCGGCGGACCGGACTCCTACCCCCTTAGATTTTCTGGTGGACTTAATAGAGTCAACTGGTTCGTCAGCACAAGCTGACGGACCGGAGCCTACCCTCTTTGTCTTTTCTTAACCCTCACTATTCACCCCCAACGCCATGACTACCAATGCAAAGCGCATGACTGAAATCACCCTTGACTGGGCGACGAACCCCCGCTGGGCGGGCATCGAGCGGCCTTACTCGGCCGAAGACGTGGTGAAGCTGCAAGGCTCGGTGCGCATCGAACACTCGCTGGCCCGGCAGGGGGCCGAGCGCCTTTGGAGCTTGCTGCACAGCGAGGAGTACGTGGCCGGCCTAGGGGCCCTCACCGGCAACCAGGCGGTGCAGGAAGTGCAGGCCGGTTTGCAAGCCATCTACTTGAGTGGCTGGCAGGTAGCGGCCGACGCCAATAACGCCGGCCAAATGTACCCCGACCAGAGCCTCTACCCCGTCGACAGCGTGCCGGCCGTGGTGAAGCGCATCAACAACGCCCTGCTGCGGGCCGACCAGATTCAGCACCTCGCCGGCAAGTCCGACGTGCATTACCTGGCCCCCATCGTGGCCGATGCGGAGGCGGGCTTCGGGGGCAACCTCAATGCGTTTGAGCTGATGAAGATGATGATTGAGGCCGGCGCGGCGGGCGTGCATTTTGAGGACCAGCTCTCCTCCGCCAAGAAGTGCGGGCACCTAGGGGGCAAGGTGCTGGTGCCTACCCAAGAAGCCATCAATAAGCTGGTTGCGGCCCGCCTGGCGGCCGATGTGCTGGGCGTGCCCACGTTGATTGTGGCCCGGACGGATGCCGATGCCGCCGACCTGCTCACGGCTGATGTGGACGAGCGCGACCAGCCTTTTGTGCGGCTGGAAGCCGACCGCACGCCGGAGGGCTTTTACCGCATCCGGTGCGGGGTAGAGGCCGCCATTGCGCGGGGCCTGGCCTACGCGCCCTACGCCGACCTTATCTGGATGGAAACCTCGGACCCCGACCTAGGCCACGCCCGCCGGTTTGCCGAGGCCATTCACGCGCAGTTTCCGGGTAAGTTGCTGGCGTACAACTGCTCCCCATCCTTTAACTGGGCCGCCAAGCTAAGCGTGGCGAAGATGGAAACCTTCCGGGAGGAGCTGGCCGCGCTGGGCTACAAGTTCCAGTTCATCACCCTGGCCGGCTTCCACGCCCTCAATACCAGCATGTTTGAGCTGGCCCAGGCTTATCGCAAGCGCGGCATGGCCGGCTACTCCGAGTTGCAGGAGCGCGAGTTTGCGCTGCAAAAGGATGGTTACCAGGCCGTCAAGCACCAGTCCTTCGTGGGCACCGGCTACTTCGACGCCGTGCAGCAAGTGGTGTCGGCCGGCAAGGCCAGCACGGCGGCCTTGGTGGGCAGCACCGAGGAGGCGCAGTTTTAGGTAGGGGTGCGCGGTGGGCTGGCTAGCTAGTTCATCACTGCCCTTGCTTGTCGGATAACTTATTTATTTCCTATCACTTAACGTGGTTTTTTAGGATGGGGCCGCGCTAGAACGGGCCCATCCTAAAACCATTTTACCCCCCTTATCCCCATGCCTACTTCGTCCATCCCCGCCCTGCTCGCCCGCCTGCGCCCGCTGGGCTTCACCCGCGCCGCTCGCGCCCACTTCAACTTGCCGCCAGCCGCGCTGGTCGAGGCCGCCCTGTGCCGCGTGGAAGGCGTGCTCACCGACACCGGCGCGCTGATGTGCGACACGGGTAAGTTCACCGGCCGCTCGCCCAAGGACCGGTTTATCGTGCGCGACGCCATCACCGAAGACAGCGTGTGGTGGGGCGATATCAACATCCCTTTTGGGCCCGATAAATTTGATGAGCTGCACCAGAAAATGGTGGATTACCTGGAGGACAAGGAGCTCTACGTGCGCGAGGGCTACGCCGGGGCGCACCCGGCCGCCCAGCTCAAGCTGCGCGTAGTCACCGAGCTGGCCTGGCACAACCTGTTCTGCTACAATCTCTTCCTGCGGCCTGCCGAAACGGCCGATACCAGCTGGTTGGCCGATTTCAGCATCATCTGCGCGCCCGGCTTCCTGGCCGACCCGGCCGTGGACGGCACCCGGCAGGCCAATTTTGCCATCCTCAATTTCACCAAAAAGCTGATTCTGATTGGCGGCACGGCCTACGCGGGCGAGATGAAAAAGGGCATTTTTGGGGTGCTCAATTTCCTGCTGCCGCACACCCAGGACACGCTGCCCATGCACTGCTCGGCCAACATCGGGGCCAGGGGCGATGCGGCCGTGTTTTTCGGCCTTTCGGGCACTGGCAAAACCACCCTCTCCACCGACCCCAACCGCCACCTGGTGGGCGACGACGAGCACGGCTGGCTGCCCGGCCAGGGCGGTATTTTCAACTTCGAGGGCGGCTGCTACGCCAAAGTCATCGACCTGGCGGCCGACAAGGAGCCCGAAATCTGGCAGGCTATCCGCTTCGGCAGCATTGTCGAAAACACGCGCTTCGTGCCCGGCACCCGCACCGTGGACTACGCCAACAAATCGGTGACCGAGAACACCCGCACGGCCTACCCCATCGACTACATCCCCAACATTGCCGTGCCGAGCGTGGGCCCGGTGCCCACCCACATTTTCTTCCTCACGGCCGATGCCACGGGCGTGCTACCCCCCCTCAGCAAGCTCGATAAAAGCCACGCCATGTACCACTTTCTCTCGGGCTACACCGCCAAGGTGGCCGGCACCGAAATGGGTATTTTGGAGCCCCAGGCCACGTTTTCGGCCTGCTTCGGGGCCGTGTTTTTGCCCCTGCACCCCACCCGCTACGCCGAAATGCTGGGTGAAAAAATGGACGAGCACCCTGTGAGCGTGTGGCTCGTAAACACCGGCTGGACCGGCGGCGGCTACGGCGTGGGCAGCCGCATGAAGCTGGGCTACACCCGTGCCCTCATCACGGCCGCCCTCACCGGGCAGCTCGATGAGGTGAAATTCCGCCCGCACCCCATCTTTGGCGTGCAGGTGCCGGGCGCGGTTCCCGGTATTCCTACCGAGCTGCTCGACCCGCGCCGCACTTGGGTCAACAAAGCCGCCTACGACCAGGCCGCTAGTACCCTAGCCAATAAATTCGTGGCCAACTTTGAGAAATACGCCGCCGCCGCCAGCCCCGACATCATGGCCGGTGCCCCGCTGGTCGCCGAGCCGGTAGGGCAGGTACTGGTCGGCTGAGGTAAGAATTCGATTAACCGCCCCGTCCGACCGGCTAAGGCCGGCGGACCGGGGACTACCAGTTGCTGCGGCGTAGCTTGTCAGGCAGTAGAACCTTGATAAACTTGGGCGTCAGCTCGATGCTCTCGTCCTGGCGAAACTCACTTAGGATGCGGCTCAGTGACTCGGGCGTGGTGCCGATGAGGGCGGCCATGTCCTCGCGGGCCAATTGGATGAGCGGGTCGGCCGGGGCCAGCAATAGCTGCTGAGCATGCAAGTGGAGGAGACTGTCAGCCACGCGCTTGCGCAGCGAGCCGTAGGCTAAGTCCAGCAGCTGGTCATCCTGCTGGTCGGCCCGGTTGGCCAGCATGCGCACAAACTGCTGGCTTACCTCGGGGTTGCGCAGCAGCAGCTGAGTGAAGTCATCGGCCGGGATATATAATAGGGTTGAGTCGTCGAGGGCCACGGCCGCATCGTGGTGGGGCGCGCCGGCCAGCAGGGCCCGGTAGCCAAAAAATTCGCCGGCGCCGCAAATGCCCGTTATCAGCTCCTTGCCGGCGGCGGTGGTTTTGCTGATTTTGACCCGGCCGGCCTGCACAAAGTAGAGGCGGGTGGCCTCGTCGCCTTCGGCGTAAATAATCTGCTTGCGGGGTACGGCGTGGGGCCGGCGGTCGGCCGAGAGGCTGGCCAGGCTGCCGGCTTTTTGGGCATCAGCCAGAAATTCGGGCAGGCCGTTGGCGCGCAGGTCGTAGGCGGGCTTCAGGTGCTGGAAGCGGCTGAGGCGGCCGCTCACGGCGCTCAGTAAATCACTCTTTTCGAAGGGCTTGGTGAGGTAGTCGTCGGCGCCCAGGGCCATACCGCGGCGCAGGTCGGCGCGCTCGGTTTTGGCGGTGAGGAAGATAAAGGGCACGCCGGTCAGGCGCGGGTTCTGGTTGAAGATGTGCAGCACGCCGTAGCCGTCGAGCACGGGCATCATGATGTCGCACAGCACCAGGTCGGGGCGCTCGGCTAGGGCCTGGGTCACGCCGGCCTGGCCATCGGCGGCGGTGCGCACGGTGTAGCCGGTGAGCTCCAGAATCTCGGCGGTGTTTTCGCGGATGAAGTCGTTGTCCTCAATCAGCAGAATGGTTTTCATACGGAACAGTAATAGTGATGGTAGTGCCTTGGCCCAGTGTACTTTGCAGGGCAATGCGGCCGTGCAGCAGCTCCAGGTAGCGGGCAATGATGTAGAGGCCCAGGCCGGTGCCGGGCACGTTGGTGACGTTGCGGGCCCGGAAAAACCGCTCGAACAGGTGCACCTGGTCTTCCTCCGAAATGCCCACCCCCTGGTCGGCCACGGTGAGCGTGAGCACGCCCGCCTGGCAGGCGGCGGCCACCGTCACCACCGAGTTTTCGCCCGAGTACTTGAGGGCGTTGGAGAGCAGGTTGACCAGGATTTTGCGCAGCAGCGAGGGGTCGAGCCACAGGGGCTCGGGGCAGTCGGTGGTTTGCTCGAGGCGCTGGCCGGGCTTGCGCAGGCCCTGCACGTCGGCCACCACGTCGCGCAACAGCGCGGGCAGGTCGAGGCGGGCCGGGTGGGCCTCAATTTTGCCCTCCTCGATGCGCCCCACCGATAGAAACTCCTCCAGAATATCGTTCAAATGCGTCACCGACGTGCGGATGCGCTCGATGTGGCGCAGGCGCTTGTCCTGCTGCGCGGTGGCCGGGTACTCGGCAATGAGCGCGGCCGAGGTGAGCACGGCCGTGAGCGGCGTGCGAAACTCGTGCGAGGCCATGCTCACGAAGCGCGACTTGAGCTCGCCCAGTTCCTGCTCGGCGGCCAGGGCCTTGGCCAGCTCGTTTTTGCGCAGCTGGAGCTGCTCCAGGGTGTTCATGAGGGCGTGGGTGCGCTCGGTCACGCGCTGCTCCAGGTCGGCGTTGAGAGCGGCCACGCGCTGGCTGCCGGCAATGAGCTGCTGCTCAAACTCTTTCTTATACGTAATGTCGAGAATGTACGACACGGCGTACAGCTCCTCATCAAGGTAGAAGTAGCTTAGGCTGACCTCGACCGGGAACACGGAGCCGTCGTGACGCAGGCCTTGCAGCTCCCCATTGTGGGCCCCCATGGTGCGCACCTGCGGGCGCGCCGTGAACGACTCGCGCAGTTTCTCGTGGCGGCGGCCAGCCGCCTGGGGCACCAACACCTCAATGAGCTGGCCGTCGAGCGCGCCGGCCGCATAGCCAAACAGCTGATGGGCCAGCTGGTTGGCCGACACGATGCGACCCCGCTCGTCGCATACCACAATGCCAATAGTGGCGTGCGTAAACACGGCCTCAAAGCGCCGCACGCTCTGGGCCAGTTCACGCTCGGCCTGCTGCAAGCGCCCCTGCTCGCTGAGGCGAACCAGCAGGTATTCAGCCCCTTTTACCTGAAAAGCCGTGAGCTCGACGCGCGCCCAGAACGACGGGCCCTGGCGCCGGCCCACCTCGGCCTCCAGGGCCTGGGGCCCCGTGCGCCGAGCCAGTTCGCGCAGGTGCGTCCAGCGGGCGGGCGGCACGGTGGGCGTAGGCAGCACCCGCGCGGGGTCGGCCAAAAAGGCTTCCTCGGAGGGGTAGCCCAGCAGCCGCACCCCGGCCGGGTTGACCCGGATAAACCAGCCCTCGGCCACGTCGTAGATGCCCACAAAATCGGGGGCCTGGGTGATGAGCACCTCGGCGGCGGCACTGCTAAAAGGGTCGCTGAGCATAGAAAAAAACGTGGTTAAGCTGGTCGCTCCGGTCCGCCGGCGCGAGCCGGCGTAGGGCGTAGGAGTTGATGACTATCAAGCGGCGGTCTATCAGGCATCATGGTTGGGCGGGGCGGGCCAAAATACTTTTGCTGCCCACTTCGACTCTCAGCCGCCCATGCCCATTGCCTTCTCCCCGCCCGACCTGCTGGCGCCCGCCGTGCTGTTGGTGCTGGTGCCGGCCGGCCGGGCCGGCCAGCTGCCGACCCTGGCCCAGCTCAACGACCTCCAGCGCCGCCTGGGCCCGGCCGTGCGGGTACTGCGCCTCGACGACGATGCCCACGCCAGCGTGGTGCGCAGCTTTGCCGTGGCGCAGCTGCCCGCCTGCGTGCTGGTGCGCGAGGGCATTGAGCTGTGGCGGCAGCCCGGCTGGCCCGAAAGCGACGCGCTTGTAGCCAGCCTGCTGGCAGCGGCGCGTACAGAGTAAGTTATTGATAACTTGAATTTTGTATTGAAAATGATGCCCGCCCGCCCCGGCAGGTGCAAAAGACAAAATTCAACCTTTTCCGCATGCGCAGCCGTGACAAAAAGCAAGCGTTTACCTGATTAAAATCAGGTAAACGCTGCCTTGGGCGCTCGGCGGCCACGCGCCAACCGCAATCAAGCGCGTGCCTGACGCGCATCATGGCTCCCGCGCAGCGGTGGCCGGAGCTTTGCGGCCCTACCCCCTTGTGTCCGCCCGTGCCCGCTATTCTAGAATCACCCGCCACTGACCTGGCCTGCGCCCACTGCGGCGATGCCTGCCCGGCTGAGCCACTGCGGCTAGCCGAGCTGCCGTTTTGCTGCGCCGGCTGCCGCACTGTGTATGAGTTGCTGAATGACAATCAGCTCTGCACCTACTACGCCCTGGACGAGCGGCCGGGGCTGAAAATCAAGGAAGTAGAGCTACCTGGCCGCTTCGATTACCTGGCTTCGGAGGCCGTGCAGGCGCAGCTGCTCTCGTTTCGCTCGGCCGAGCGGGGCCGCCTCACGCTGCACGTGCCCCAGATGCACTGCACCTCCTGCATTTGGCTGCTGGAGCACCTGCCCCGGCTGCACGCCGGCGTGGTGGAGGCGCGGGTGCAGTTTTTGCGGAAGGAAATCACTATCACCTATTTACTGGCTGCTATCAGCTTGCCCGGGGTGGTGCAGTTGCTGGCCTCCGTGGGCTACGAGCCGCAGATTACGCTGGCCGAGCTGGGCGCGCAGCCGCACCGCGCCAGCCACACCTTGTACTACCAGTTGGGGCTGGCGGCCTTCGCCTTCGGCAACGTGATGCTGCTGGCCTTGCCCGAGTACTTCTCGTTCGTGGAAGACTTGCAGGCCGGGTTCGGGCGGTTTTTTGGGTACCTGAGTCTGGCGCTGGCGCTGCCAGTGCTGCTCTACAGTGCCMGCGGATTTTTCCACTCTGCGGGGCAGGGGCTGCGGCAGCGCCACATCAACCTCGATTTTCCCATTAGCCTGGGCCTGGCCTCATTGTTCAGCATCAGCAC
This sequence comes from Hymenobacter nivis, assembly GCF_006439025.1. Classification (GTDB taxonomy): domain Bacteria; phylum Bacteroidota; class Bacteroidia; order Cytophagales; family Hymenobacteraceae; genus Hymenobacter; species Hymenobacter nivis_A. Next base: position 34,710 of record NZ_RCYZ01000016.1, on the reverse strand, counting down.
GTTCGAGGTATTGTCGGGGCGCGGGCCGGGCTACTTCGACTCGTTTACCGGGCTGGTATTTTTCATGCTGATTGGCAAGTGGGTGCAGCAGCGCACCTACGATGCGCTGCGCTTCGACCGCGACTACACGGCCTATTTCCCGGTGGCCGTGACGCGCCTCACGCCGGCCGGCGAGCAGTCCATTTCGGTGCAGGAGCTGGCGGTGGGCCACCGCATCCGGGTGCGGCACCAGGAGGTTATTCCGGCCGATGCCGTGCTACTGCGCGGCGCGGGGCAAATCGACTACTCCTTCGTGTCGGGCGAGAGCACCCCGGTCGCCCGAGCCGCCGGCGACTTGGTGTACGCCGGCGGCCGGCAGCTGGGCGAGGCCCTGGAGCTGGAAGTGGTGCGCGGCGTGTCGCAGGGCTACCTAACCCAACTCTGGAACAACCCCGCCTTCACCAAAGACGCGGCCGGCCCCACCCTCGAAACCTACGCCAACCACGCCGGCCGCTACTTCGTGGCCCTCACGCTGCTGCTGGCCGCCAGCTCACTGGCCTACTGGGCCCCCCGCGACCAGACCACCATGTGGCGGGCCTGCACATCGGTACTGGTTATTGCCTGCCCGTGCGCGCTGTCGCTGGCCACGCCCTTTGCTCTGGGGGCGGCGCTGCGGGTGCTGGGCCGTCACAAGCTTTACCTCAAAAACGCCGTCGTCGTCGAAACCCTGGCCCGGGCCGACACGCTGGTGTTCGATAAAACCGGCACTCTCACCGACCCCACGCAGTCGGCCGTGCAGTACCACGGCCGGCCATTATCACCACTTGAAAAACAACTTATTGCCACTGCGGCGGCGCAGTCCACGCACCCCCTCAGCCAGCGCCTGGCATGCGAGCTGGCCACTGAGGCCCTACCCTTGGCTACCTACCAGGAATACCCGGGCCAGGGCCTGAGAGCCACAGTCGCCAGCGGACAAGCGCTGCGGCTAGGGTCGGCGGCGTTTGTGGGAGCTAGCACCAGCGGACCGGAAGGCGCCCCCGAAACCTGCGTTTACGTGGCGTTAGATGGGGAGCACGCTGGCTACTTCACCTTTCACAACGTGTACCGCCCAGCCCTGCCGGCCGTGCTAGCCGCCCTGGATAAGCGCTACCGCCTGGCCGTGCTCTCGGGCGATACCGACGCCGAGGGGTCCCGGCTGCGCGCCCTGCTTGGCCCCACGGCGGAGCTGCGCTTTGGCCAATCGCCGGCCGACAAGCTCGCCTACATCGCCGCCGAGCGTGCCCTAGGCCACACCGTGGTCATGATTGGCGACGGCCTGAACGACGCCGGGGCCCTGCGCGCCGCCGATGCGGGCATCGCCCTCACCGACACACTCACCAACTTCTCGCCCGCCTGCGATGCCATTCTGGAAGCCGGCGAGTTGGGGCGACTGGCCACATTCCTGAGCTTCTCGCGGGCCTGCCTGCGGGCGGTGCTGGCCACGTTTGCGCTCTCGCTGTGCTACAACATCGTGGGGCTAACGCTGGCCGTGCAGGGGCATTTCACGCCCATCGCGTCAGCCATCCTCATGCCCCTCAGTTCACTCAGCGTGATGGTGGTGGCCACGCTACTGGTGCGCTGGTCAGCCCGCCGCTATCAATTATAGCTCTGATTTTATGACGATTATATTCCTGTTGATTGGCCTCAGCCTGCTGGTGGCCCTCGTATTTCTGACGGCCTTTCTGTGGGCCGTGCGCAGTGGGCAATACGACGATGCCTACACGCCCTCGGTGCGGATGTTGTTTGACGATGAAGCGCCGGCGGAGCGGGGGGCGGTTGATACGAATCAAGCTCAGGCTTAAGCGGCGTCATGTGGCCCGGCGGGGGGCTGGGGGACCTTTGGAGCAGTAAATCACCTACTCCTCAGGGCATGCAAGCCGAACTTGAACTACCCGCTACCAGGCCGACGGCCCTACCCCCTCCCGCGCGGGGCGTGGAGTCGTTTTTCTACGACAATAAGATTGTCCGCGACTTCGGCGTGGCTACCGTTATCTGGGGCATTATCGGGATGCTGGTGGGGGTCATTGTGGCCTTCGAACTGGCCCGGCCCGAGCTGAACGTGACGCGCTACACCACGTTTGGCCGCCTGCGGCCCCTGCACACCAATGCCGTCATTTTTGCCTTTGTGGGCAACGGCATTTTCACGGGCGTGTATTATTCATTGCAGCGGCTGTGCAAGGCTCGGATGTTCTCCGACGTGCTTAGCAAAATACACTTTTGGGGCTGGCAGCTCATCATTGTGTCGGCGGTGATTTCGCTGCCGCTAGGGTACACTACCAGCAAGGAATACGCCGAGCTGGAGTGGCCGATTGACATCGCCATTACCCTGGTTTGGGTGGTGTTTGGGTGGAATATGTTCGGCACCATTGCCCGGCGGCGCGAGCGGCACTTATACGTGGCCATCTGGTTTTACATCGCCACGTTCATCACGGTGGCGGTGCTGCACATCGTGAACTCGATGGCGCTGCCGGTGAGCTTTATGAAAAGCTACTCCATGTACGCCGGGGTGCAGGACGCGCTGGTGCAGTGGTGGTACGGCCACAACGCGGTGGCGTTTTTCCTCACCACGCCCTACCTGGGCATGATGTATTACTTCCTGCCCAAGGCCGCCGAGCGGCCGGTGTACTCCTACCGGCTCAGTATCATTCACTTCTGGGCCCTGATTTTCATTTACATCTGGGCTGGGCCGCACCATTTGCTCTACACTGCCCTGCCCGACTGGGCCCAGAGCCTGGGCGTGGCCTTCAGCATCATGCTGATTGCGCCGAGCTGGGGCGGCATGATAAACGGCCTGCTCACCCTGCGCGGGGCCTGGGACCGGGTGCGCACCGAGCCGGTGCTCAAGTTTTTTGTGGTGGCCATCACGGCCTACGGCATGGCCACTTTCGAGGGGCCCATGCTAGCGCTGAAGAACGTGAACGCCATTGCGCACTTCACCGACTGGATTGTGGCCCACGTGCACGTGGGGGCCCTAGGCTGGAACGGCTTCCTCACCTTCGGGATGCTCTACTGGTTGTGGCCGCGGCTCTACCGCACGCCGCTGTTCTCCAAGAAGCTGGCTAACACGCACTTCTGGCTAGGCACGCTGGGTATTTTGTTCTACGCGCTGCCGCTGTACTGGGCCGGTTTCACGCAGGGGCTGATGTGGAAGCAGTTCAACGCCGAGGGCATGCTGCAATACCCCAACTTCCTGGAAACGGTGCTGCAAATCGTGCCCATGTACTATTTGCGCGGCATGGGCGGGGTGCTGTACCTGAGCGGCGTATTCTTGATGATGTACAATTTGTACCAGACCGCCAAAGCCGGCACGCTGCTGGCCAACGAGCCCGCCCAGGCCCCGGCCCTGCTGCCCGAAGCCCAGGACCCGCACGCCCAGGGCGGCCACTGGCACCGCTGGATTGAGCGCCGCCCGTTTCAACTGGCCGTGGGCGCCACGGTGGCCATTGCCATCGGCGGGGCCGTGGAGATGATACCTACCTTCTTGGTTAAGAGCAACGTGCCCACCATTGCGGCGGTGCACCCCTACCGGCCGCTGGAGCTGCAGGGCCGCGACCTCTATATCAAGGAAGGTTGCTCGAACTGCCACACCCAGATGGTGCGCCCCTTCCGCTCCGAAACCGAGCGCTACGGCGAGTACTCCAAGGCGGGCGAGTTTGTGTACGACCGGCCTTTCCTGTGGGGCAGCAAGCGCACCGGGCCCGACTTGCACCGCGTGGGGGCCAAGTACCCCAACTCGTGGCACTACAACCACATGATGGACCCCACCAGCATGTCGCCGGGCTCCATCATGCCGCCCTACCCGTGGTTGTTTGATAATCAACTGGATAAAAGCACGCTGCCCGCCAAAATTCGGGTGTTGCAAAAGCTGGGCACGCCCTACCCCGCCGGCTTCGACCGCCTGGCCGTGGCCGACGCCGAAACCCAGGCCCGCGGCGTGGCCGCCGCCCTCAAAACGGAGGACATCGACGTGAAATCGGACCGCGAAATCGTGGCCCTCATCGCCTACCTCCAGCGCCTGGGCACCGACATCAAGGTGAAGCCCGCGCAGGTGGCTGCCACGGCGGCGCAGTAGCGGGGCCGCCATGCTATTCTTAACTCGCTCATTATCATGGAAAAGAATGTTTTGCAATCCATCGCGGGCATCACGATTTACCCGCTCATCTCCTTCGGTATTTTCTTCCTCTTTTTCACAGCCCTGCTGGTGTACGTGCTGGTGGCCAACAAACAGCACCTACGCACCATGAGCCAGCTGCCGCTGGCTAGCGACGACGAGGAAATGCTCAAAACCACCCTTAACCACGACATTATATGCTAATCTTGCGCACCTGCTCATTAACTTTTCTGGGCCTGCTCACCGGCTTTATGGCCGCCGCCCAAACGCCCGGTACCGCCCCTACGCCCATTACCCTCCTGAGCTGGGTGGTGTGGTTTTTGGCCGGTATGGTGCTGCTCATGGCCGTCATGACCGCTGTTTCGGTGACCTCGACCGCCCAGCGCCGCTACGGGGCTGAGCAAGTTAAGTCGAATGATGCTGAAGTTGTTATGGCAGCGGCGGCACCGATTGAAATGGTTGCGGCCCAGGCCGTCACAACCGAAGCTGCTCCGCAAGTAGTCGCCATCGAAGAGGCTGTTTACGCATGATACGGCCCGGACACGCCCTGCTGGCGGCCGGCGCGGTGCTGCTGGCCACCCGCCCGGCCCTGGCCCAAACGGCGGCAACCAGCACCCCCGCGGCGGCCGACTCGACTTATGCGCTGGTCTGGTTCCTGTTGAGCACGCTGGTACTGGTGGGGATGGTGTTTCTGGTGTTGTTCGTGGCGCTCATCAGCTGGATGCGGCCGCAATTGCGCCAGCTCTACAACCTGCCCACGGTGCACGATACTTGGAGCAGCCGGGTGCTGGGCCTGCTGGTAGGCGATGCCCGACTGGTGCAAGGCGAGGTGCGCGACGAGGTGCTCAACCACGACTACGACGGCATCCACGAGTTCGACAACGACTTGCCGCCGTGGTGGAAGTGGGGTTTCGCCTTCACGGTGGTGTTCGCCCTGAGCTACGTAACCTACTACCACGTAGCGCGCAAGGGCCAGTTGCAGGGCGCCGAGTACGCCGCCGAAATGCAGCAGGCCGCGCTCTTCGTGCCCGTGGGTGGCGACGACCCCAACCAGGTAACAACCTACGTCGCCCTCACCGCCCCGGCCGACCTAAGCAGCGGCAAATCCATTTTCGCCACCAACTGCGCCGCCTGCCACGGGGCCAACGCCGAGGGCAAAGTAGGCCCCAACCTCACCGACGAATTCTGGCTGCACGGCGGCACCGTGAACAACCTCTACAAAACCATCAAGTTCGGCATCAATGGCAAAGGCATGGTGGCCTGGAAAGGCAAGCTTTCGGGCAAGCAAATGCTGCAAGTGGCCTCCTACGCCCTCAGCCTGCAAGGCTCAAAACCCGCCAACCCCAAAACGCCGCAGGGCGAGAAAGAAGCCGCCAGCAAGCCGGTGGCCAAGCTGTAGCTAACGCCGGTGGCCCGGCTCACGATTCCTTTTCAACTCCCTAATGCCCACTGCCCAGCCCAAACCCGATAATTCGTACCGCGACTCGCTCTCGACGATAGGCGCGGCGGGCGAGCGGGTGTGGCTCTACCCTAAGCAGCCGGGCGGGCGGCTCTACGACTACCGCAAGTGGCTGAGCTATGGTTTTTTGGCGGTGCTGTTTGCGGGGCCCTGGCTACGCATTCACGGGCTGCCGGTACTGCTGCTAAACCTGCCGGCGCGCCGGTTTATCATTTTCGGGCAGATTTTCTGGCCCCAGGATTTCTTCGTGCTGCTGCTGGCCACGCTCACGTTTCTGGTGTTCATCATCCTGTTCACGGTCGTGTACGGGCGCGTGTTTTGCGGCTGGGTGTGCCCGCAAACCATCTTTTTGGAGATGGTTTTCCGGCGCATCGAGTACTGGCTGGAAGGCGATGCCCCCCAGCAAAAGGCCCTCGATAAGCGCGCGCTGGACTGGGACAAGCTCTGGCGCAAAACCACCAAGCACGCGCTGTTCGCTGGGGTTTCCTTCTTGATTGCCAATACGTTCCTGGCCTACATCATCGGCACCGAGGCGCTGCTGCGCATTATCACCGACGCGCCCACGGCCCACCTGGAGGGGCTGGCCGCGATGGTGCTCTTCACGGGCGTGTTCTACGCCGTGTTTGCGCGGTTTCGCGAGCAGGTGTGCACCATTGTGTGTCCCTACGGCCGCTTGCAGGGCGTGCTGCTCGACCAGGACAGCCTGATGGTAGCCTATGATTACCAACGGGGCGAGCCACGCGAAAAGCGCCGCAAAAACGAAGTGCGCACCGCCGGCGACTGCATCGACTGCCACCAGTGCGTGCAGGTGTGCCCCACCGGCATCGACATCCGCGACGGGGCCACCCAGCTCGAATGCACCAACTGCACGGCCTGCATCGACGCCTGCAACAGCATCATGGACCTGGTGAAATTGCCCCAGGGCCTCATTCGCCACGCCTCGGTCAACGGCATTGCAGCCGGCACCAAGTTTCGGCTCACGGGCCGCGTCAAGGCGCTGTCGGGGGTGCTGGGGGTGCTGTTGGTGGTGCTCGTCGGCCTGCTGGCCTCGCGGGCCAACGTGGCGGCCACGGTGCTGCGTACGCCGGGCCAGCTGTTTCAGAAAACCGACCACGGTACCATCACCAACCTCTACAACATCTCGCTGCTCAACAAAACCAACCAGCCCTACCCCCTCACGCTGCGGGTGCTGGAGCCGGCCGGCGGCCACATTGCGCTGGTCGGCACCGATGGGCTGCTGCTGCCCGCCCAGGGCATCACGGAGGGCGTCTTTTTTGCCGAGCTGCCCCGGTCGGCCCTGCACACAACCAATCAGAAAGTCCGCATTGGGGTCTTCAGCAAAGGACAGCTAATTACGGAGACTGCTACCAAGTTTCTCGGCCCCAGTCAGTAACGCTGGCGGACTGGAACCTCACTTTTCTACCTCATGCCTACGCAACGCAACCTGTGGCCCTACGCCATCATTGCCACGTTCGTGCTGTTTGCCAGCTACATCGGCTACATGGTGCAGCAGGCCTTGCGCACCGACGTGGAGCTGGTGAGCCCCAACTACTACCAGCAGGAGCTGGCCTACCAGCAGCGCATGGAATCGGTGGCACGCACCGTCGCCCTGCCCGCCCCGGTGCAGATACGCTACGAGGCCGCCGCCCAGCGCCTGACGCTGGAGCTGCCGGCCGCCCTGGCCGGCCCCGGCATGCGGGGGCAGGTGCACTTCTTCCGCCCCTCCGACCAAAAGCTGGATTTCACGCTGCCCTTTGTGCCCACCGGTCAGCCGGGCCGGCAGCAGCTCAGCACCGCCCGCCTACGGCCCGGCCACTGGTGGCTGCGGCTGGATTTCAAGGCCAACGGCCAGGCGTATTTCATTGAACAAGAACTTTCTATTTAATCTAATGGCGCGCGCCGCGACGGCCGCGCTTCCTCGCTGATGTTGTGGGCTGGTTTCTTGTTTKGGTTGCTGGGCAGCTTCCACTGCGTAGGCATGTGCGGGGCCATTGCGCTGGCGCTGCCGGGTGCGGGCGGGCCGCGCTACCTGGCCGGGCGCGTGCTCTACAACCTGGGCCGCGTGAGCACCTACGCGCTGCTGGGCGCGGCGGCGGGGGCCCTGGGCCAGGGCCTGCGGCTGGCGGGCTGGCAGCAGGGGTTATCGCTGCTTTCGGGCGGGTTGATTTTGCTGCTGGTTGCCACGCCTGAGCGTTGGCTGGGCCGGGCGGCGGGCTTGCTGGGGCTAGCCGCCGGGCTGGGCCAGGTAAAAACGCAGCTCGCCTACTACTACCAGCGGCCGGGGCTGGGGGCGCTCTACACCACCGGCTTGCTTAACGGGCTGCTGCCCTGCGGCCTCGTGTACCTGGCCCTGGCCGGGGCCTTGAGCGCGCCGGGCGTGGGCGGCGCGGCGGCCTACATGGGCCTGTTTGGGCTAGGTACGCTGCCGCTGATGCTGGCCCTCTCGCTGAGTGGGCAACTGGTGCCCCTAACCTGGCGCCAGCGCCTGCGCCGGGCGGTGCCCGTGACGGCATTGGCGCTGGCGGGGCTGTTCATCTTGCGGGGACTGGGGTTGGGCATTCCCTACGTGAGCCCGGTGATGGGAGCGGGCTTAGGGGCTATCTCAGGGAAAACCGCGCGCCAGCCAGCTTCGGTTCACTACTGCCACTGAGGGCTAGGTACCGGTCCGTCAGCGCGCGCCGACCGACCCGTACCCGTTCTCCTGAAAAGTAGTTTAACTATCGATTGTCAATAAATTACCATCAAGCGTCATTCCCATCATGCCGACGGCCCTGCAAACCATTCTCGTTCCCGTTGACTTCACGCCCGCCTCGGAAGATGCGCTGGTGTACGCCAACAAGCTCGCCGTGCGCCTGCCCGCCGAAATCGTGCTGGTGCACGCCGGCACCGGCCCCGGCCTGCCGCCCGATGAGCGCGCCGCGCTGCTGCGCCGACTCGAAGCCCTGGCCGAGCGCCTGCGCTACCAGCAGCTCACGCGCCAGAACGGCCGCCGCATCAACTACCTCTGCCACGTGGCCGCCGAGCCGCTGGCCGCCTGCCTCCAAGTGCTGGTGACCGGCTACTGCGCCGACCTGGTGGTGACTGGCCAAGCCCTGCTCGACTGCGCCGCGGCCGGGGCCGCTTGCGCGCCCGTACTGCTGCTCCCCGAGCGCGTAAGCTGCCCGGTGCTAGTGGTGCCGCCCGGCCACCCCGAGCTGCCCGGCCGCCTGGTCGTGGCCGGCGATTTTGCCCGCCTCGGCGGCGCGCAGCTTGCGCCCCTGGCCGCTCTGGCCCGCACGGCCCCAGCGCACTTCGACCTGGTGCAGTTTTACCCGCCCACCAGTGCGGGCCTCGCGCCCCTAAAAAAGGCGTTGCGGGCCGCCTGCGCCCACCTGCCCGGCGCCATCACCCACCTGCTGCCCGACGACGATGCCCTGGAAGGCCTCAGCGAATTTTGCGCCCGCCAGGAGGCCCAGCTGCTGGTGCTGGGCACAGCCGATGGCTGCCTGGTGCGGCGCTTCTTTAATCCGCACTACCGCCAAACCAACGCTTTCCACCTAGGTATTCCGGTGCTGCTGCTGCCCACCAGCACCCTGCCCACAACCGCCTGCTGCGCCAGTTGCAGCCTGCGCCAGGCCGCCGAAGCCCGGCTCGTGGCGCAGCCTTCCACGGTAACGTTTTAGCTAGCAATGATTAGCGAACCCACTCTGGCGACTGCCACCGCCCGCGCCACCGTTGAGGCTTGGATGCGGGAATTTCAAAACTGGCTGTGCCAGCAGCTGGAGCGCGCCGATGGCACCGCTATTTTTCAGGAGGACCAGTGGGCGCACGCGGGCGGCGGGGGCGGGCGCACCCGCGTCATCCTGGGCGGGGCAGTGCTGGAAAAGGGCGGCGTGAATTTTTCGGCCGTGCGCGGCGAATTGGGCGAGGCTGCCGCCCACCAGCTACTGCTGCCCGATGCCCGCTACTTTGCCACCGGCGTGAGCGTGGTGCAGCACCCGCGCAGCCCCCACGTGCCCATTTCGCACATGAATGTGCGCTACTTCGAGGCCGGCAACGGCGAAGCCTGGTTCGGCGGCGGCCTCGACCTGACCCCCGTGTACGTGGACGAAACCCAGGCCCGCTGGTTCCACGCGCAGGTGCGCGCCGCCTGCGACCGCCACGACCCGGCCTACTACCCCCGCTTCAAGCAGTGGGCCGACGAGTACTTCTACCTGCCCCACCGCCAGGAAACGCGCGGCATAGGTGGCATTTTCTTCGACCGGCTGAGGGTGGGCGTCGATGGCTCGTTCGACGAGCTATTCGCCTTCGTGCAGGACGTGGGCGAAGTCTACGGCCGCACCTATACCGCCCTGATGCGCCAAAACCGCACCCGCCTCTACACCACCGCCGAGCAAGAGTGGCAGGCCGTGCGCCGCGGCCGCTACGCCGAATTCAACCTGGCCCTCGACCGCGGCACCAAGTTCGGCCTCGAAATCGGCGGCCGCACCGAGAGCATCCTGATGAGCCTGCCGCCGCAGGCCGCCTGGGCCTACAACCTGACGCCCGTGCCCGGCTCGCCCGAGGCTGCAACCCAGGCTTGGCTGCGCCAAGGGGTAGCGTGGACTGAGTAGGCTACCGGCTTTGTTCTTAGTAACGCAATTGCTCTATACTTAGAGTTTAACTAGCTCTTCCAAAGCAAACAGCTCCGTTAGAGCGGCGGCCAGCTGGTCGGCTTCGCCGCGTTGGCAGGCGGCTTTGAGCTGCAACACGGGTAGCTTGAGAAACTTCTGGGTCAGGGCTTTCGTGACTTCGTCCACCCGCCGGGCCTCGGCGGGGCTCAGGGGGGGGAGGCGGCTGATTTCCTGCTGGCGCAGCTGCTCCAGGATGCTTTTCAGCTTTTGAATGGTGGGCGACAACTGCATTTCGCGGCTGCGGTCGCGCAGGTCGGCCAGGCTGTCGGCGATGATGGCGCGCACCTGCGGAATGGCCGCCACCCGGCCGGCCAGCGCCGCCGCCGCTTTGCGCTGAATGTCGTCAATGTTATAAACCAGTATGCCCGGCACGGCCTCGACCGCCGCCGCCACGCTGCGCGGCACCGCGAGGTCGATAAAAAACTGGTGGTGCAGGTTGTGCAGCCCCGCCACCAGCGCCTGCGTGAAAACCGGTGTGGGCGCGGCCACGGCCGAAATCACCACGTCGGCCGCCCGCAGGCCCTGCGCCAAGTCGTTGAAATCGAGCACTGGCAAACCGCACTCGGCTGCCAGGGCTTTGGCCAGGGCGGGCGTGCGGTTGCAGAGCGTGACTTCGGCAAATCGCTTGCTTTTGGCGAAGTGCCGGGCCACGTCGGCCCCCATTTCGCCTAGGCCCACCAGCAGCACGCGCGGCCGGTCGAGGGCGGCGGTGAGCTCGGCCACCAGCTCCAGCGTGGCCGACGAGGTAGATGCGGCCCCGTCGCGGAAAGCCGTTTCCTGGTGCACGCGCTTGTGGGCCGCAAACACGGCGTGCAGCAAGCGGTGCAGATACGGCCCCGCCACGTCGGCCGCGGCCGAGCGCTGGTACGCCCGCTTCACCTGGTTGCCGATTTGGGGGTCGCCCACCACCTGCGCATCCAGCCCGAGAGCCACCTCAAACAAGTGCTGCGCCGCGGCCCCCGCCGCATCAAACGCCGTGAAACAGGCCCGGTAATCCCGCACATCGGCCACGCCCGCCACCCGCCCTATGGCCTCCACAATGGCTAGCTCTTGGTTGGCAGCGGCGCTGTAATACACCTCGGTGCGATTGCAGGTGCTGAGCACCAGCAGGTTATTTAAGTCTAGGTCGTGGTGCAGCGCTTGCAGCAGTTGGCTACACGCCGTTTCATCCAGGGCTAGCAACTCCCGCACCGCTAAGGGCGCTTTGTGGTAAGAAAGGCTGAGGGCCCGAAAGGGGTATTTCATGGGGGAAAGCTGGCGGGGAGGGCTGGCAAAAAGCGGCGGCCGGGCTAGGGTGCTAGCGGCTCCAAAGGTCCCCCGGCCCGGTGGCCGCGCGCGATGCGCGCGCTCAAGCCGCCGGTTGATTGTGCTTAATTMGAACCGATTGGTCAGCGCTGGCAGGCTGGTCGCCGGTGAAGAGGCGCCAGCTGATTGTTGGGAAAGGAGCTGCTAGTCCTTCGCCGCAGGTGGCCGACCGGCACTCGACCCTAAAGTCGATTCGACCCGCTAGAGTGGCCGCGTCAGGCGCACGCCGCCGTAGGCGTAGCCGTTCACGTTCAGGCCCTGCACGGGGGTGAGGGACAAGCTATTGCCGTGCAGCTTCTTGTAGAAATGCAGCACGACTACCCCCGCCGTAGCGCCTACTGCGCAGCCGATAAGCGCATCGGTGAAGTGCTGCGGGGGGAGGGCCGCGCCGTCGTAGCTGGCCGCCGTGCGGTGCAGGCGGGGCACCAGCACGCCCACTGTGGCCCCCACGGCGTAGCCCACCAGATTGTCGGTGAGGAAGTGCTTGCCGGCCCGGATGCGGAAGTAGGCCACCACCGCCGGCACGGCCGCCGCCGCGCCCCACACGTAGGGCTGCGCCCGCGAGCCGGGGTTGAAATCGTGAAACACCTGGGCCGCAAAAAACGTGGCCGTGGCCGTGTGGGCCACGTGCCCGCCAAAAAACGAGTCGGCCGCCACGGCCCCGCTGCGCAGGGCGCCGCCCTCGGCCCCGTAGAGGTAGGGCCGGTAGCGGTACACGGTGCCCACGGTGAGGGTGAACAGGGCGGCCGTGGTGGCCATCGTTTCCAGGTAGAGGCCCGCCACCTGGCCGTAGCGTCCGTGCACCGGCGCGTCGAAGGCCAGCAGGGCGGGCACCAGCGCCAGGGTGCCGTAGCAGAGCGCGTCGCTGGTGGCCTGGGCGCGGGCGCTGTAGGTGCCGGCCGAAAACCGGTCGAGGGCCGGCACGCGGGCGCGGTCCAGCACCGCTAGCTCGGCGGCCGGGGCCACGCGTTTGTGCTGCACCAGGTATAAGCCCGTGGCGCTCAGGCCGGCCAGCCCCAGCGTGAGGGGGGCGTCCAGGGCCAGCCGGGTGTGGTAGGGCGAGGGCCCTTGCTGGGCCAGGGCCGCCGCGTTTAGCCCTAGGGCTAGCAGCCCGGCCAGCCCGAATACCGCAAAACGCTGCATGGGAAAAGAAGAAATAAGTGGGCGGAGTGCCCCTTCCTACGGCCGGCAAGTACCGATTTGGGGCCCGCATTTATCCTGCTATAAAATCCGAAATTCACTGATTTATGTCAGGTTTTGGGATTCGTTGCCGCGGTAGCTTTGGGCTAGCCCACCTCCTAATCAGCCCCCAGAGCACCTGGCTACTTCGGGTCGCCCCAGCCCGCCTTAGCGCCTCCCGTGCCAGCGGTGCTTTCCGTTTCTGTCATGCGCCACCGCTTATTATCCGAATTCCCCACGCTCGTGCTCGACTACGACGCGGTAGACGACCTGCTGCACGCCCGCTGGGGCCCCGCCCAAACGCTGGCCTCGACCCAGGCCGGCTATGAGCAGATACTAACCGTGCTGCCGGCCCAGCACTGCCACCGCCTGCTCGACGACCGCCGCCAATCTCACCTGATGTGGGACGAGCTGGCCACCTGGATGGCCACCGACTGGTGCCCGCGCGCCCACGCGGCGGGCCTGCTACGCCACGCCGTGGTGTTTGCCGAAGACTTTTTTGGGCACCTTGCCACCGAGCTGGTGCTGGCGCGGGTCGACGGCTACGGCCAGCTCATGGGCTTCAGCTCGGAGGCTGCCGCCCGCCACATGCTGCTGGCCTCCTAGGCCCCGTGCCCCCTGCCGCTATGCCGCTCGATACCAAGCTCCCCGCGTCCTACATCTTCCGGGGCACCTGCCCCGCCCTGGTGCGGGCACTGCTGATTTCCAGCTTCTTCCACCTGCTCAAGCTGTCGATTTGGGCCTTTTTGCCGCCCGTGCTGCTCGCCGCGCAGACGGGGGCCGTGGCGGAATAATAGCTTTTCTACTCCCATTCCTTCGTCAACCTTCCCTATTATGGCCCTTACCCTCGTTGTTTTTGCCGGTTTCTACGCCGCCGCCCGCCACGCCGAACGCTACGCCGACACGCTGGGCCAGGCCCTGGCCGGCAAGCTGGTGCTGCTGCACGTCAACCGCGCCGCGCTGTTCGATCCTTACCTAATAGTGGGTGAGCGCTTCCGCCAAGCCGAGCTGGCCACCGAAGCCGATACCACGGCCGCCTTGCACCGGCAGGCCGCCGAGTTGCGCACGCCCGCTACCGTAGTGGTCACCACCGATCTGCTGCCCGTCATTGCCCGCGACCTGGCTGCCGGCTACCACCCGGCCTTGTTCGTGCTCAGCCAGCCCGACCCGGAGCACCCCGCCGCCGGCGTGGTGGCCGACTGTGCCGAGCTGCTGCGTGCCGGCCAGCACGCACTGCTGGTAGTGCCCGCCCACGCCCCGGCCGGGCAAGCCCCGCGCCGCATCTTAGTGGCCGCCGACCGCGAGGCCTTTGCCCTGGCGCCGGCCGCCCGCCCCCTGCACGCGCTGCTGGCCTTGCCCGGTACCGGGCTGGTGGTGGCCCACGTTTCGAGCGGGGTGGAGGATGATTCGGGCTGCGCGGCGGCCCTGCGCGCCGTGCAGGATAGCGGCCTGGTCGATGGGCTACCTACCCCCGAGGTAAGAGGTTATCTGAAAGATAATTACGCCGAGGGCGTGTTGGCCGCCGTGCGCGACACCCAGGCCGACCTGGTGGTAGTGTTTGCCCGCCAGCGCAGCTACCTGGGCGAGCTGTTTCACCGCAGCGTCACGGCCCGGTTACTATCCGACTGCCCGGTGCCGGTGCTGGTGCTGCCCACGGCCGCCAGCACGGCGCCAGCTGCTCAGGCGCCGGCTAGCTCGGTTACCGCCGCCCAGTACGCCAGCGTAGTACTCACCGGGCTCAGCCCGGCTGCTTAGGGTTGCGCCCCAGCCTGCCGAGCGGGGCCTGGATGTTGGAAAGAGCTGCTGCACAGGCCACCGTCGTCATTTGATTCACCTATTGTTTTTCACTTGGTATCATGAAAAAGAGAGCCTTGGTTAAGTCCACCCCGGTGGTTCTGCCCTCCATTCCTCCTATTATTGCTACCCCTGCGCTAGCCACCAAAGCCCACGGGGGCCCGCCCCGGTACGGCGACTACGGCTACCCGCCCGCCGCCCCCGCGCTACCCGCGCCCAACCACCGCGCCGAGGGTGGCAACGCCTACGACCTGAGCCACGAGCAAACCGGGCTGTATGCACCCACCTACTCATGAAGCGCCGCCACTTCCTGCCAGTAGCCGCTGCGGCGGCCACCGGCACCGGCCTGCTGGGTTATTACGCCTGGGACCAGCGCGCCGCCGGTGTAGCGCAGCGCCAGCCAGTGGCCCCCGATGCCCCGCTCACCGCGCCCCGGCTGCCGCCCGATGCGCGCCGCATCCTGTACCTGGCCTCGCTGGCGCCCAGTGCCCACAACACCCAGCCCTGGACGGTGCGCCTGCTGGGGCCCTACTACTGGGTTATCGGTAACGACCCGCGCGGCTGGCTGCCGGTGGTGGACCCCGGCCAGCGCGAAACCATGCTTTCGCTGGGGGCCTTTGCCCAAAGCCTGGAATACGCCGCCGCGCACTTCGGTTACCAGTGCCGCTGGCGGGTGCTGGCCACTACCTGCCAGGCCGCCGAGGTGCTGGCGGTGCAGCTGGAGCGCCGCCCCGGCCCCGCCTACCCCGACCTCACGGCGCTGCTGGGCCGGCGCACGCTGCGTACGGGGTTTTCAACCGTGCCTATCCAGCCCGCTGATGTGCAGCGGCTGACTGCTGGTGAGGCGGCGCATTGCCATTTTCTGCCCCCGTCTTCGGAACCAGGTACTTACCTCACCGCCGCCACGCGGCTGGCCAACCAGCGACAAACTGCCCACGACCCCGCCCAGCGCGAGCTGGCCCACTGGGTGCGCTGGACGGCCACCGCCGTGCAGCGCCACCGCGACGGCCTCACGGCCAGCAGCATGGGGATTGAGGGCCCCGCCGGCTGGCTGGTGCGGCACTTCTACGACAGCGCCCGCGTGCTTACGCCCGATTTTCGGCAGCGCGGGCTCACGCAGGTAACCGACCAGCTGGCCACGCACGGCGGCTGGCTCGTGCTCACCAGCCCCGACGAGTCGGTGCCCGCTTTGCTGGAAGCCGGCCGGCGGCTGGTGCGCATCTGGCTGCGGGCCAAGGCGGTGAATATCGCCATTCATCCCATGACGCAGGTATTGGAAGAAGCGCCTGGCCCCGCCGGCCTGGGCCCGCGCCTGGGCCTGGGCGCGCCCGTGCAGTTCGTGCTGCGCCTGGGCTACGTAGAGGGCTACGATGGCCCTGTGAGTCCGCGCCGGCCGGTCGAATGGTTTGTGCAGGCCTAGGGTGGGGAAGGGGGGCAGCCTGACAAACGTCATCCTTTAAGTAGATTATCGTCAGGGCCGGGAGCAACGGTGAATTTTGCTGTTGCCGCTTCACTGGCAAAGCCCCGCAAGTACTGGCGCAAAGCAAAGGCTGGCAAAAATCTTGTTTTTCACTGATTTATGTCAGGCTAGGCGCTGGGTGGGGCCGCTAGCTTTGGCTGGGCTCGCGCAAGCCCGGACTGCCCCCGGGCGGCCCTATTCAGTGCCCAATTATCTCTGCCGCCACCAGGGCCAGCCCCGCCATATGCTGCTCGATACCAAGCTGCCCGCGTCTTACCTCTTCCGGGGCATCCGCCCCGATTTGGTGCGGGTGCTGCTCATTTCCAGCTTCTTCCACCTGCTCAAGCTGTCGATTGGGGCCTTTTTGCCGCCCGTGCCGTTGCAGCTGCCCACCATTCTGGGTAGCCTAATCTCGCTGCTGCTGGCCTTCAAAACCAACCAGTCGTACGAGCGGTGGTGGGAGGCCCGCAAGGTGTGGGGGGCCATCGTCAACGACTCGCGCACGCTGGTGCTCCAGGCCGGCGGCTTCGTGCCCGAGGCCGTGCTGGCCGCCGCCCCGTGGCCGCTGCGCGCCCTGGCCCACCGCCAGATAGCCTGGTGCTACTGCCTGGGCGAAACCCTGCGCGGCCTCGACCCCACCGCCACCCTCACCAAGTTCTTGTCCCTAAGTGAGCTGGAGTATACTCAACCTCAAGCTAATAAGCCCCTGGCGCTGCTAGCCTTGCACACGGCGCAGCTCAAAGCCCTCTACGCGCAGGGGTCCCTCAATGCCTATCAGCAAGTGCAGCTCGATGCCACGCTGGCGCGCCTCTGCGACGCGCTTGGCCAGGCCGAGCGCCTCAAGAGCACCGTGTTTCCGGCCAGCTACCGGCGACTGGTGCATTTTTTCATCTATCTGTTTTTGCTCACGCTCTCGCTGGGGCTGGTGCAAGCTATTGGGCTCTGGGAAATTCCGGTGCTGCTGACCACTGCCTCCACCTTTTTCCTGCTCGAGCGCACCGCCCGCCACCTGCAAGACCCCTTCAGCAACCAACCTACCGATACACCGGTAACGGCCCTGGCCCGCACCGTCGAAATCAACCTGCGCCAGCTGTTGCTCGAAACCGCCGTGCCCGCGCCGCTCGCCCCCGAAGGGTTTTACCTGCTGTGATGGAGTAGCTGGTAATGGGCAACAACCTAATACTTTGGCAAAATAGCAGGCTTGCGGCAGTTAGACTGCCTAGGGCGGGGGGACAGTCTGAGCGGCTCGTGCGGCCCGTACTAGGGCGATAAACTCTCGTGAGTAGAGGGAAGCTCCGCCAATGAGGCCCCCGTCTATGTCGGGCTCCCGAAATAGGGCGACGGCATTTTGCGGGGTAACGCTGCCGCCGTACAGGATGGGGATTTCCTGCGCCACGAGCACCCCGTAGTGGTCAGCAATGTGCTTGCGCAGGGCGGCGTGCATCTGCTGCGCCTGCGCCGCCGGGGCGGCTATCCCTGTGCCGATGGCCCACAGCGGCTCGTAAGCAATGATGATAGTCCTAAACGCCGCGGCCGGCAAATGAAAAAGGCTGTCGCTCAGTTGTTTTTTGACAAATCCAAGGTAGTCGCCTTGGGCGCGCAGTTGGGGTGACTCGCCACAGCAGAAAATGGGTATCAGGTTGCTGGCGAGCGCGCAATTCRCTTTCTCAGC
Organism: Hymenobacter nivis; assembly: GCF_006439025.1. GTDB lineage: Bacteria > Bacteroidota > Bacteroidia > Cytophagales > Hymenobacteraceae > Hymenobacter > Hymenobacter nivis_A. The sequence continues at coordinate 17,061 of NZ_RCYZ01000016.1, read as the reverse complement.
CAACAGCGCACTAGTTTCGCCAAAGTAATGCCGCCGCTCGCTATGACCGAGTATAACATACGCTACCCCAACGGAGTGAAGCATCGGGGCGGAAATCTCGCCCGTGTAGGCCCCCGCAGCTTGCGGCGCGCAATCCTGGGCGCCCAAAAAAAGCCCGTTATCGGGCCGCATGAAGCACAGTGCCGGCACGAGGTACAGCGCCGGTGGGCACACGACCACCGTAACCCCGGGTGCCGCATCGGCGGACAGCCCATCGGCAATAGCGGCTAGCAAGGCAGTGGCCTCAGCCAGCGTCTTGTTCATCTTCCAATTGCCAACAATGATTTTCCTACGCATTGCGACTTTGGTTAAAGACAAAAGCAGCCGTCAATTTGCCCGGCGAAAAGACGGAACTAGGGCACGTATAGGTTATGGCCCCGGACTGATACTGCCACCTCGGCTGGCGAGTGGGTAAAACAGCACGGCTCCGTTCTTCACCAGCAAATGGGGGAGGGATGCGTGAAAAGAATGCCCATCAGCTTCGGTGGTTGCGGCGAGCAAGACGCACTGCAAGAGTACGCCGGCCTCAACGCCGCCCCCATGAGCAAAATCAGCCAGAAGGGTGACAAGCCTCAGCTTCAGCCCAACTAGTTAGTAGTCAAAATATTAAGATTCGCTACTCGATTCTAATTCGTGGTCCGCCACAAAATCTAGCAGCAGCGCCAGCAGCTCGGGACGCACGCGTGGTAGCGGGGCAGACAGTACCAGTTCATCGAGGGGCGTCCCGGCTAGCAGCGCGTGCAGCTCCGTGGCATCGGCCACGCGGAAGCCCATGTTCCAGTCGGCAAAGCTGCGCTCGAGGCAGGGCCCGGCCCCAATCAGGCGGCAGCGGCGGTGGCGCGGGTCGGCCACGATGCGGTCGTAGTAGAGCGCCCGCACCACGGTTTCCTCCCCTTCCAGAATCTGGAAAAACCGGCCGTTGGGCGTGTGCAGCAGCAGGCCCGAGAGGCGGTGCGCGCGGTTGTAGGCACGGGACTGGTGCAGCAGGGCCGTGCGGGCGGGCGCGTCGAAGGGTAGCCGCGCCTGGCTTTGGTAAAAGAGGTGGTACAGGCCCATAGTGGCAAGGAGTGAGGAAGAGCCCGCCGCGGGCAGCTACCCTGCCGGGCCAAAGCAGTCCTTTCGGTAGGGAAGCTACGCCTTAAGAATTGATAATCAATTAATTTTAACTAAATTAAAGTACTAGCTAGCCTGGCCGTTGGCCTAGCCGGTGGGGGGTAGGGCAAGCCGGGCCAGCAGCTGCGCCACGATGGCCTCGCCCTCCGGCAAGCCCTGCTGGCGCCATAGTTCCACGCCCCGGCGCACCAGCACGAAGGCCGGAAGGTCAGCAGAATGGAAGCTGCGCACCACCGCCGGGTGGGTGGCCTCGTCGACCGACAGCACCTGCGCCGCGCTGCCCAGCTGCTGCTGCAAAGCCCGCAGGGCCGCCAGCGTGGCCGCTCGCACGGGCTGCGCCGTGCCCACCGCCGGCAGCAGCACCAGCAGCACCGCGGCATCGGCGGGCAGGGCAGGCAGGGGAGCGGGGGTAGGGGTAGGCATAGCGGGATTGGCGGCACTAAGGGTAGGGGGCAGCGGCAAAACTAGTGCGCCGCCACCGCCGCTAGCATGAGGCTACTGCCTTAATTAGCTGACGTGTATCAGCTTAATTGGGGCCCTAGCGCACGGCCGGCCCGCCCCACCACGTACGCCGAGCAAGCCCCTGATGGATGCCGGGCAAAGGGATGACGTTTGTCATGGTGAGGGGGCCCACTTACCGCCGACCTTTGCGAAGGGCAAGGTCCAGCTTCAGAATTACCGGTTTTCCCGCCACCCACTCATGCTCGCCGCTGCCTATACTAACATCCTCTCCGACCTGCTCTACATCCACTCGCAGGAGTTTGTGGGCATCTATGACGTGGACCTGGGGTGGTTTACGCAGGTAAACCCTCGGGCCGTGCAGCTGCTGGGCTACGCCTCGGAAGCCRATTTTCTGGCCGACCCCGACCACTCGCTGCGCACGCCGCCCTGGACGACTAACGAGTGGGCGGCCCTGTGCGCACTCACCCGGCGCGAAGGCCACCACGAGCTAGAAGCCACCATCCGCCGCCACGCCGGCGAGCCTTTTTTGGCCTATTTGCGGCTCACGCATTTTGAGGCTGCGGGCCGTGCCGCGCTGCTCGTGTGCCTCACCGAGCAAAGTCCCCTGCAGCGCGCCGAGCGCGCCCTGGCCCACAGCGTGCGGCGCTTCGAGGCGGTGTTTACCAACGCTACCATCGGCATCGTTGTCTGCGATAAGGCCGGTACCATAGTATCGGCCAATGAGTTGGCTAGCCAGCTCTTTGGCTACGCGCAGCCCGCGCTGCTGGGCCAGCGCATCGAAGTGCTGGTGCCCGACGCTGCCGGCTGCCACCACGAGCAGCTGCGCGCCTCCTTCAACCAGCACCCGCAGGTGCGCAGCATGGGGGCCCACCGCGCCCTGCTGGGCAAGCGCCAGGACGGCTCCGTGTTTCCGGTCGAAGTCAGCCTGAGCTACTTCTACCTCGACGAGGAGCTGTACGTGGTGGCCTACATCCTCGATACCAGCCTCAAGCAGGCCGCCGAGCAGGAGCTCATCACCCAGCACCAGCACGTGGCCCGCCTCAACGCCGAGCTGGAGCAGAAGGTGGCCGACCGCACCCACGCCCTGCTCAGCACCCTGGCGCAGCTCGAAAAGCGCGGCCAGGAGCTGGCCAAGGCCCTGGCCGCCGAGCAGGAACTGGGCGAATTGAAGTCGCGCTTCGTGAGCATGGCCTCGCACGAGTTTCGCACCCCGCTCACGGCCGTGCTCACCTCGGCCACGCTCATCGGCAAGTACGCCGGCGCCGACCAGCAAACCCAGCGCGTGCGCCATCTGGCGCGCATCGAAGCCTCCGTGAACCACCTCAATGCCATCCTGGAAGAGTTTCTCTCGGTGGGCCGCATCGAGGAAGGTGCCATGGAGGCGCGGCCCACCACCCTCGATTTGGCCACGCTGCTCACCGAAACCCTGGCCGATGTGCAGAGCCTGCGCAAGCCCGGCCAAACCATTGTGCGGCTGGTGGAGTGCCCCGTCCCGTTTCGGCTCGATTCGTCGCTGCTGCGCAAAATCCTGGTCAATCTGCTCTCCAATGCCCTCAAATATTCGGGCGATAACTCAGTGGTGACGGTGCGGGCTAGCTGCCAGGATAATGAGCTGCTGCTGAGCATTGAAGACCAGGGCGTAGGCATTTCTCCGGAAGACCAGGCGCACCTGTTCGAGCGGTTTTTTCGGGCCCGCAACGTCAGCACCGTGCCCGGTACCGGGCTGGGCCTCTACATCATCGCCAAGTACCTGGAGCTGATGGGGGGTACCATTGCCCTGCGCAGCGCCCTGGGCCAGGGCACCACCGTCACCGTCACCATTCCTTATGAAAACGATTCTGCTGATTGAGGACGACGTCTTTATCCGGGAAAACACGGCCGAGCTACTCGGCCTGACGGGCTACACCGTGCGCACCGCCGAAAACGGCAAGCTCGGCGTGGAAAGCGCCCTGGCCGCCCGGCCCGATTTGGTTATCTGCGACATCATGATGCCCGTGCTCGACGGCTACGGCGTGCTGCACATCTTCAACCAAAACCCCCAGCTTGCGGGCGTCCCGTTCATTTTCCTCACTGCCAAAACCGAGCGCACCGACCAGCGCCGCGGCATGGAGCTGGGCGCCGACGACTACCTAACCAAGCCCTTCAGCGAGAATGAGTTGCTGAGCGCCATCAGTGGCCGGCTGACCCGTTTCCAGCACCTCAAGCCCGACTACGACTTGCAGGCCGGGGGCCTTAACGAGTTTCTGGACGATGCCCGCGCCGTGGGCCAGCTGGCGGGTCTTTCGGCTGACCGCCGCGCCCACCCCGTGCGCCGCAAGCAGGACGTGTACCTTGAAGGCGACGAGGCCACGCGGGTGTATTTCGTGCAGGCCGGCCGCATCAAAACCGTAAAGACCACCGAAGCCGGCAAGGAGCTGATTACCGGTTTTTACGGCCCCGGCGAGTTCTTCGGCTACCTGGCGCTGCTGGGCCACACCCCGCATGCCGACTCGGCCGTGGCCGTCGACGACTCGGAGCTGGTTTACATTCCGCAGGACGATTTTTCGCAGTTGCTGCTACGCAACCCGGCCGTGGGTCAGCAATTCATTCACCTGCTGGCGGGCCGCGTGCGCGAGCGCGAGCAGCAGCTGCTGGCCATGGCCTATAACTCCATTCGCCGCCGGGTGGCCGACATGCTGCTGCGTCTCTACGAGCCTACGGCCGCCGACCCGGCCGCCAGCATCCAGCTCCTGCGCGACGACATGGCCGCCCTGGTCGGCACCGCCCCCGAATCCCTGATTCGCACCCTCAGCGAGTTCAACCAAAACGGCCTGATTGAGCTGACCCCCAAGCACGTTCGGGTATTAGAGCCGGAGAAGCTGCGCCGGGCGCACTGGTAAAGGTGCGGGACGCAACGTCGCGGTCGGGGCGCTCGCTCCGGCAGGGCGTTTCCCTGACAATTGTCAGGGAAACGCCCGATTTCCGTCATATCCGCCCCGCTAGGGTTACGGCACCTTTGCAGGGTAAATTTCCTTGATTCCCTGACCCTTAACTATGCCCGGCAGCCCCTTTTTCGTAGAGTTGCGGGCCATGCTGGGCTTTGCCGGCAGGTTTTTGCGCGAAGGGTTCCGGCCGCGCTACGAGTGGCTGGAGCTGGTGAACCAATGCTACATCATTGGCTACCGGTCGCTGCCACTGGTGGGCATCACGAGCTTCATCATGGGGCTGGTGCTCACGCTGCGGCTGCGGCCCACCATGGTGCAATTCGGGGCCACATCCTGGATTCCGGTTATGGTGGGGCTCACTATTATTCAGGAGCTGGGCCCCATCATCACGGGCCTGATGGTGGCCGGTAAGGTGGGCTCCAGCATCGGAGCCGAGCTGGGCTCGATGCGCGTGAGCGAGCAGATTGACGCCATGGAGGTGTCGGGCACCAATCCATTTAAGTACTTGGTGGTCTCGCGCATATTGGCCGCTACGCTCATGGTACCCATCCTCACGCTACTAGCCGATGCGGTGGGCCTAGGAGCCTGCTACCTGGGCATCAACCTGCAAGGCGTAACCTCGGTAGCTCTGTTTGCTAACAACATTCTGGGCCGCCTCACCTTCGGCCAAGTGCTGCCGGCGGTGGCCAAAACCTTCTTTTTTGGCTTCGCCATCGGCCTCATTGGCTGCTACAAAGGCTACAACGCCGCCAAAGGAACCGAGGGCGTGGGTGTGGCCGCTAATTCGGCCGTGGTGCTGTCGTCCTTGATGATTTTCCTGCTCGACCTGGTGGCGGTCGGCGTCAGCACCGCGTTCGGTTTTATTTAATGCTACCCATGTCGCCTGTCACCTCGCCCGCCCCAGCCGCGCCGCCTACCCCCGCTTCAGTGATCGAAGTCGTGCTGACTGTGGCCGGCATCAGTAAATCGTTCGGCGAAAACCACGTGCTGCAAGACTTTTCGCTGACGCTGCACCGGGGCGAAAACATGGTGGTGCTCGGCAAGTCGGGCTCGGGTAAGTCAGTGCTTGTCAAGTGCATCATCGGCCTGCTCGCGCCCGATGCGGGCACCATCACAGTACTCGGCCAGTACGTGGCCACCCTCGACCATACCGCCCTCGACGCGCTGCGGGCCAAGGTAGGCTTCCTCTTCCAAAGCAACGCCCTCTACGACTCCATGACGGTGCGCGAAAACCTGCTTTTCCCGCTGCGCCGCCACTGGCTTGCCGACCGCCGGGGCCAGGAAGACCAACTCGTGCGCCAGGCCCTCGACGACGTGGGCCTGCCCCAAACCATCGACCAGCTGCCCGCCGAACTCTCGGGCGGCCAACGTAAGCGCATCGCCCTGGCCCGCACCCTCATCCTACCCCCCGAAATCATCCTCTACGACGAGCCCACCACCGGCCTCGACCCCGTTACGGCCCGCGAAATCGACCAGCTCATCCGCCACGTGCAGCAGAAATACCACGCCTCGGCCCTCATCATTTCGCACGACATGAATTGCGTGCGCCTTACCGCCGACCGCGTCATCCTGCTGGCCGAAGGCCGCTGCTACGCCGAAGGCACCTACGACGAATTGGCCCAGAATCCCGACCCCACCGTCCACGCCTTTTTCGCCTGAGTTGAGGCTGAGTAGGTCTTTAAGCCCTCATGCTGAGCGTAGCGCAGCATGAGGGCTTAAAGACCTACTCAATTTATGATTTCTATTACATAACCCGTAATCAAAAAGATGCCTACCCCCAGCCACCATATCCGCCTCGTCCTGTTTGTGCTGTCGGGCTTGGCGTGCCTGGCCGCCACGCTGGTGCTGCTCGGGCAGCGGCAGAATCTGTTTGGCGCTTCACTGACGGTGCGGGCCGATTTTCGCAACGTTTCGGGCCTGCTCACCGGTAACAACGTGCGCCTGGCCGGCATCACTGTGGGCACTGTTAAGGCAATTGATATTCTGAACGATAGCACCGTGCGCGTGTTGATGCACCTCAATAGCGTCGTACAGCCCTACGTGCGCCAAAATGCCGTGGCCTCGGTCGGCACCGACGGCTTGGTAGGCAACACCATCGTGAACCTGACCGCCGTGGCCGCCCCCGCTCCGCTCATCGCCGACGGCGACGTGCTGCGCACGACCACCCCGCTGGCCATCGACGAGATGCTCAAAACCCTCAGCGTATCCAACAAAAACCTGGTCGGTATCACCCAGGATCTGCACCAGATTACGGGCAAGCTCAACGGTAGCCAGGCGCTCTGGCAGTTGCTCGGTGACCAGCAGGTAGCCGCCAACGTGCGCCAGAGCCTACTTCACCTGGCCAGCACCACGGCTATGCTTCAGATTTCCGCCACCGACATCAGCCAGCTTACGCGCGGCATCCGCCAGGGCCGCGGCCCGGCCGGCTACCTGCTGACCGACAAAGACTTTGCAGGCCAAATGCGGCACGTGACCCGCCAGCTAGCCCGCAGCACCGACACCCTGGCTAGCACCCTGGGCAGTCTCCAGCGGCAGGTGCAAACTGGTGCTGGCCCCCTGCACACGCTGCTCACCGACACCGCCATGAGCGGGCAACTGCGCCAAACCCTCAGCCACGTGGAACAGGGCACGGCCGGCTTTAACCAAAACATGGAAGCGCTGAAGCACAACTTTCTCCTGCGTGGTTACTTCCGCAAGCAAGCCAAAAAGCAGGCGGAGGCTCCGGGCCGAGACGCCACTTTTTAGGCCGCGTTTAGTCTAAGTTGTTGTCTCAGCACTGCGGCTAAATAAAATAATGCACGTGCTGGCCCTTATTGGATGGTTTTGACGAGTGCCTGTGCAGTGCGTGAAGGCACTTTTTCCAGGCATTTCTCGCTGACCCTTATTGGAGTACCTCAAGGCAGTACTACTTGCGCACTGATGACACCTCGATAGGTTCCACCTGATGTTCTGTAGGCGGCGTAATACTGGCTACGCCTGGTCCAGCTTATCCATTTCCTTGCGCACCTCCGCCAGCAGCTGCTGCTGCGTGGGCAAGTAGAGCTGGTACTTGCTGGCGACAATGGTCTGGTTATCGGCCGGCAAGCTGATTTTCACCACCGCGTCGTTCTTGTCGGCGCAGAGCAGGATGCCGATGGTGGAGTTTTCGTGGGGCAGTTTTTCCAGTCGGTCGTAGTAGTTGACGTACATCTGGAGCTGGCCCAGGTCTTGGTGGGTGAGCTTGTCGGTCTTGATTTCGACCAGCACAAAGCACTGCAACAGCCGATTGTAGAACACGAGGTCCACGAAGAAGTCGTCGCCGTCGAGGTGCAGGCGCTGCTGCCGGGCCACGAACGAAAAGCCGTTGCCCAGCTCCAGCAGAAACTCTTGCAAGTGGGTGATCAGGGCGGTTTCCAAGTCGCGTTCGTAGTAAGCGGCTTCCCGTTTCAGGCCCAAAAACTCCAGCACCATGGGGTCCTTGATGATATCCCGGGCTTCCGTGGGCAGCTTTTCCTGGCGGGCCACGGCCAGCACGGCCGCCACGTCGTTGCTCAGCAGCAGGCGCTCGAACAACTGGCTGTTGACCTGCCGCTCCAGTTGGCGGGCCGACCAGTTATTTTTAGTCGCTTCGGCTAAGTAAAACTCGCGCTTATCGGGGTTGTCGAGGCTGATGAGCGTTCTGTAGTGCGTCCAGCTCAATTGCGTCCGCAGTGCGGACGCAATTGGGAAGGTGCGGTAAAATTGGCGGTAGCGCTCCAGTTGCCGCCCAGAAAACCCGCTGCCAAACTGCGGCTGCAACGCCGCGGCCAGGCCCTTGATGAGACTCGTGCCGTAGGCGGCCCGGTCAGCCCCGTGCTGCTCCTCTTCCAGAATCACCTGTCCGATGTGCCAGTACAGGAGGACCCGCTCGGCGTCGACGGCCCGCACCGCCTGCTGGCGCGCCTGCGTGATGAGGCCGCGCACGGTGGCGAGTAGTTCTGGGTTAAGACTCATACGGCACTGGTTGCGGGGGTGAACGGCTCAGGAACGCCTTCTGATAGCCGCGAAGGAGTAAAATTACGGCAAATAATTACGAGCAAAGGCCACAAAGTCATGACCTGCTGAGCTATACCTGGAGCGCCAACCACATCAGTCACGTCGAAATGCCGGTGGGGCCCTGGGGCGCCGGGCTGAGCGTGCGGGCTGTTGGCGGTAACACCGGCGGGGGCGGCCTGGGTGAGCGCGATAGCACCGGCCACCTGGTGGCCGGCGTGGTGCACGAAGGGGAGTGGGTGGCCCCGGAGTAGATGCTCCAACAGCCCAAGTAGGCCAAGTCGTGGGCTACTTGGAGGCCGAGCGTAAGGGCTACGCCAGCGGCGGTTACACTGGGCCGATCAGCTTACCGCCCAGTGCGGCAGGTGGGGGCAGCCGGGCCAGCGACGAAACTGCAGCGCTAGTGAGCTAACTCATTGCCGCGACCGAGGCCCAGCACGCAGCGGTGGCCGAGTGGGCTAAGAACCTCAAATTGGATTACCACGCCGGCAACGCCGAGGAGGCAATGGGCTTGCGAAACCAGATAAAGAGCGCGGTACGATTATAATGAAATAAGCCTGGTCGTACTAGCCAGGCTTATCCTATTGTAATCCTGCATCAATTATTCCGTGTCAAAACTACAGAATTATACAACGGCGTTGTCGCGTTCTGACATAAGCAATAAGGTTCTTCTGCAGTACTCCTGAATGGATTGTGAAGCTATGAAACTCAACAATCTATGATTAGCTATTGTGATGTTTTTTTCCCTAACACAATCTCTACCTCCTTCTGAGTAGAACTCAACGTCGCTAATTAAGTCAAAATAGCTAGTTGTTGAATCTGGAGAAATATGAGGCGGAGACTCGCCAGAATGAGTAAACCTAGAGCGATAATTATAAGTATCTGTCAACAGCTTTTCAAGCACAGGCTTTTTTATTTCTGATGGATAAATGTCCATGTTCATATTTCTATACAAATTATAATGTGGTGTATTATCAATTTTAGGCCATCCGGGAATTTCTGCAACCCTTTGGTCATCAAGTTCTTGTGCATYTTGATAATATGTTCCAAGTTCTTCCCAACGGTTCGGTGGAAAATATTCAAAGATAAATTTTTTGAATCTTTTAGTTAAATATGTTTTTTTGCTCACCTCATTTTTATAGGCATCTAATAACTCTTTAAAGTCACTGTCCTGTTCCGCCTTACTATTCCAATGTGATAATTTTGGATCATCAAATTTTACATCATCAACGCTAAGTGCATGTAGTGCCACCGTTTCTATAGCAGATATGAGCAGGTAATGTGATAATGAAAAATCATTTTTTCTGTTAGAATGCGCCAGACTCACAAGTCTAATTGCCCTCATAACTTTACTGTATTTGTCTTCCGGTAGCTGAGCTAAGTTGTTAATTAGTGATTCTAATTCGTTTTTGACTTTCGAAACTGCAATGTGAGACAGACCACCATGACTCATATCTGCAACTGGCATCAATATAGATAGCGCTTGTTTAGCCCCTTCCGACGGCATATGCCGGGTAATTAAATAGTCCGGAGAGCAACCAACTGGTCTTCGCAAAACACAAGAAACGATCGACGYCAAAGCAATGGTGTAGAAAGACGACGTATGAATCCCACGGCCATTGGGAAGAACAACTGGGGTGATGTAGGAGGTGTATCCTTCGCTAAAATGAATTGGCTCCGAAGGTTGGATGACAAACCCGCACACTGCAATTTCCTCTTGTAGTTGAAAGTCTAATAGCAAATGGCTCGTAACGCCATTAGTGACGTGTTGGTCAAGCATTCCTATTCCGCTGATATCTATTGTCCGAAAGTGATGCATGCACTCTTCAAACATTACAAAATCATTGGTAAAGTTTCGGGTATAAGGGCGCGGGCTCATATTGACATATTGTTAGTTGAACGAGTCGGGTTGGTGTCATTGAGAAAGGTGACCGCAAGCTAAAGGTTGCCTAGCGATATTCAGTTGTCTCCCGAATGGTTATTCCTGCCCATTTCAATTCACACTACTATAAAAATAGCTAATGTATTTGAAGCTTATGTTACATATTATTTAAAAATACGCACACAAAAGATATATTTTTATAATAATAAAGATATATTTTTTATTATAATCTATAAAATAAATAACTACAAGTATAGTATTGAATACGTAAATATTTATTTTACGAATTCAGTAAATAATTAATATTTATTTTCTCAAAAGGATTGATATCTGAAATACTTTTTCCGCGAACTGGAACGAAACTTGGGTGTCTATTATACCAAGAGTCGGAAACTTTACAGCATGAATACAAAGGAGATAATTCTGTATTCCCAACTATTTGCAGCATTTTACCTCGCGTTGATTTTATTGTTAACTCAAYATTAGGATCTGCAAGCGATACCCCTGGCAAATTGATTTTAGCATCTACTTGTAAAGTAAGACTTGATGAGCTATCGTTAGATATTATCACAGTTGCTCGTTTTGCAGTATACAGCGACTCGATTAAAATCCATTCTTTATTCCATTTACCATCATGGTAAGCCTTTAAAATATCGTCGGCAACCCTACTACGATTGTTAAGTCGGTGCATACTTAGTCCAGACGCATTAAAGACAAAAGCACCTTCACGAGAAAAATCAATTGTGATTTCACCCTTAGCATCCGAAAGGGTCGACATACCTGTTGAAGTCGTGATGTGGATCCCTTCTGTTGAAGTATACTGTATATCTTGCTCTGCTTGATCAGCAACCACATCACATTGAATACTAAGATCCTTCAGTGTAGTTACGAGTCGAAAACGTCCATTTTCCAATAGTCCTAAATCTCCCACAGCGATGGGGTCACCTGGGAACCATGTTGCAAAGAAACCAAGGTTATTGTGCATCTCTTGCTGATAAAGCTTTGCGGGGCTTGCCATGTGTTAGCTGAGAATTAAAGTATTAAGACGATTGGTGGGGTATCACTTGTATCAGTATTACTTCATTCACTAAAGAGTAGAGTGGCTATGTGATAATGCAGCTACCTTGGCTAGATATAAATGTAATCAATTAAGCTAATAGTGAAGATTAAACTCCTTTAATATTCTTATAAAGTAATTCCATGTAAAATACGGAAACAATTTTAGTTGTTTAGTAAAATATTCATATTATAGTATTTAAATATATGTATTATATATAATATTTATGCTAAACAAAAGAGCATATTTCATATCGTTACAAGACCTTATCCCGACTAAAACAACTTGCAAAGAATTTAATAAGGTTAATTAGCAAAATCAACTACGGAAGCATTTTAAATCAGTCAACCATTGCGTTACTAACGGAAATAAGTCAATGATTAAGTCGGAACTACAAATTCTATTGCAACAAATTGATGAAATTGAAGGCGATGCTTGCATTCAGTTGATCCGACGTGCACTAATAATCATGCAAGAGACTCGGGATATAGATTGGGCTTTTCTACAGCTAAAATTAGGAGTTAGCCTAAAAAAATCGTTTACAGGCAATAATGCCCAGAATATAGATAATGCTATTAAAGCATTTTATTTAGCACTGCAAATTTATACACGTGAAAAACACGCTTATCACTGGGCCATAACTCATGGTAATTTAGGCAATGCTTATTTAGACAAACTTACTGGTGATACAGCACAAAATATTGAGAAAGCCATTCAATTGCACGAACAGGCGTCAGAAATATTTACTAAAGAAATCTATCCAGAAGAATGGGCTAACACACAATATAATTTAGGCAATGCTTATTACAAACGTGCAAAGGATAAAAATCTAAGCATGGAAAACGCCATCCAAGCTTACCGAAATGCATTACAAGTATTTACTATTGAACATTTTCCATTCAAAAGAGGCTATATACTAAATAATTTAGGTTTAGCATATTTAGATCGATTAGAAGGAAATAGTGATGAAAACCAAGATTTAGCAATTTATGTCTTTGAAGAAGCCTCACAAATTGATGATTATAAAAACAATACTCAGGAATGGGTTAAAGTACAGGTTAACTTAGCAGATACCTACGCGAAGCGTATCAACGGTGTCCCAGCTGAAAATTCAGAATGCGCTGTAAATGCATACAAGCATGCATTAGAGGTGTATGCACTACCAGGTTATTCTAAAGAATTGGCTGACACTCAACAAAAATTAGGCACTGTTTACCAGTTCCAGCCCCATGGCGAACGTTCTAAAAATTTAGAAGATGCCTTAGAGATATACAACTCTGCCCTGCAATTTTTTACAAAAGAAACATACCCTGAAGAATGGGCTGATATATCAATTAACTTAAATGGTGTATATATACACCGATTAAGAGGTGATTGGAAGCAAAATCTAGAAATTGCACTTGAAATATCTAAATCAATTCTAGAGATATTTAATAAAGAGAATAATATAAAGATTTGGGGCGATGCTCAACTAGGTCTAGGAACTACTTATGCTAAGCGTCTATTGGGTGATCGTCCAGAGAATTTAAAACATGCTCTCGAAGCATATAACTTGGCATCACAAGCATATGAACAGGACAAAAATATTGAGCAGTGGGCCGGCGTACAGATAAACATAGGAAACATATATTTAGAGCCTTTAATAAAAAGTCGCTTTCAAAATGTGGAAGTCCAAAATATAGAGAATGGCATTAATGCATACACACTGGCCCTTCAAGTTTTTACACAAGCTAATTATCCTGAACAGTGGGCGATTATACAAATCAATTTAGGTGCTGCTTACAGATGGCGTTTACAAGGAAACAGACCTGAAAATATAGAAAAATCCATAAATGCATACAAATCAGCTTTGCAAGTGTATACTAAAATTCACCATACAAGGCTACACTTAGACACATCTTATTATTTGGCAGACTTATTATACAAAGAAAAGCAGTGGCCTGAAGCAAGAGAAGTATATGAAAATGCTCATCAAGCCCTAGTTTTATTGCGTGGAGATACGTATCATCAAGAGAGCAGGAAATATCTATCATATGAAAATGCTGAGCTCTATGCAAATCTCATTCATTGCTGCTTGTTATTAAATGATCATGCCGCAGCTGCTACTTACGCGCTATCCAGTAAAAGCCGTACGCTTACCGAATTAATGGCGGAAAGTTCTTCATCACTTGATATCTTATTAGCACAAGATCCTCTCCTTAGAGCAGCGTGGGCTCCTATACAAGAGCTTAAAAAAAGGTTAGATTTTCTACTCAATTCTTTTAATCTTTTCGATTCATTTACTTCAAATACTAGGCAATGGCAAAAGCGACAAGCAGATCATATTGACACAGAAATTGCATCATTGCAACGAGATATCAATCAGCTTAGTGACACTATGATATTTCGTTTCCCTGCATTAGCAGGTATTCGACCCTTACCACAGCTATCCATCAATCAAATCCAAGAATTACTAGTAGAATTGAATAGTATACCATTAGTCGAATATATTCAACATGGTGGTGGGTGGTGTGCTTTCATTTTTACTCCTGCCGAAGTCTATTATGTACAATTAGCAGGTAATTTATCAGAACTTTTATTTGATTCGCTTTTTGCTATCATAGCAGATACTTTTTGGGTTCGAGATGGACAACTTATTGATCAATCTACTGCCTTAAAAAGCATGTACTCTCTGCTCATAGCTCCTTTAAAGGCTCATACTTCTATTGTAGGTCCACTGGTACTGGCTCCTACAGGACCACTTCATTTGGTGCCATTTCAGGCATTAGCTGACGAGCAAGGACATTATCTGAGCGAGGATTGCGCACTCAGTTTTATTCCTAGTGCAGCCACAATGTACATACTTCACAAACAAATTAGGGAACTGAATATAAAAAGGAATGGCGTGATAAAGCAAAGACTACTCAGCGTCGCATACTCAGATTCTAATGGTAATTACTTACCTCATGTATTGTCCGAAGCCAAGGCTATAAGTAAGCATTTCACCGAGCTCGTAGAATTATTAGAAGAAGAAGCTTTACCTGAACGAGTAATTCAAAAGGCTAGTCAACCTTTTGAAGTAATTCACATTGGGTGCCATGGCAGTTTTAACTATGATAGCCTCTTAGATTCAGGCTTGCTTTTGGCACAACAGCGTCTACTTACAATTAATGATATCCGGTTACACATTCGGTTACAAGGACGACCGTTAGTTACCCTTAGCGCTTGTCAGACTGGCCACACTCGGCCTGAGCGAGCCGATGAAACCAATGGATTGTCTTGGGCCTTTTTAGCAGCAGGTGCATCCGCTGTAGTCTCCAGTCAGTGGTCAGTGGCTGACGAAGCTACTCGCGAGCTATTTGAAGCCTTTTACTTCAGCCGTCGTCAAGCTGATATTAGTGATGCCGAAGCTTTACGCCAAGCTATCCAGCATCTTCGGCAGAATCCAGTTTATCAAGAGCATCCTTTCTTTTGGGCTGCATTTCAGGTAATGGGAATACCATTGCCAGCTTGATTAGCTCGGTGCAATACAGAAGAATCTATAAAATGAGACGGGTTGTACTGAGTAAACCAGTTGGCAGTAGAGACAAACGTGTTTTTACTGCTGCCTACCGCACGGCAACTGATCGGGCTTCGATTCGGAAACTAAACTAGTCTTGACGGGCAATGCCCGGGCGATGAGGAGAAAGTAGCCGGGCAACTGGAGGAAAAGTATTAGATATATAAGAGCGGTTCACAGAAACGGGATGTGGTCACTTTCTAAACGTCAATTAGTAAACGGGGGGAGGAACATTGACAACTGTCGCAGCGACACTAGCGGCGGGGTTTTAGTGATTTCACAGGGTTTAAACGACCGTTTAACCAATGTGAAATAAGACAAACCGAGGGTACTTTTGCCCAAACTCTCCTCAATTCCGTGAAGTCTTACGTCGCCTACCTGCGCGTCTCCACCCAAAAGCAAGGCCAGTCCGGTCTGGGCCTTGCCGCCCAGCGCGCGGCGGTGGCCGCCTTCGCGCCGGGGGGCCAGGTGGTGGCGGAACTGGTCGAGGTCGAGTCGGGCAAGCAAAACCAGCGGCCGCAGCTGGCCGCCGCGATGGCGCTGGCCAAGGCCCGGGGCGCGACGCTGCTCATCGCCAAGCTCGACCGGCTCTCCCGCAACGCGGGCTTCATCTTCGCACTGCGCGACGCGGGGGTGGACTTCGTGTGCTGCGACATGCCCGACGCCAATACGCTCACGGTCGGCATCTTCGCCGTGCTCGCCCAGCACGAGCGCGAGCTCATCTCGCAGCGCACCAAAGCGGCGCTGGCGGCTAAGCGGGCGCAGGGCGCGCGGCTCGGCACGCCGGCCAACCTGACGCCGGCGGCCACGCAGAAGGGGCGGGACCAGAACCGGGCCAATGCGCACGCCAACGAGCACAACGAGCGGGCGGCGGCGCACATTCTGTTGTTGAAGGAGAAGGGGTTCAACTACTCCCAAATTGCGGCGAAGTTGAATGCGTTGCGCTTTGTCACCCGCACCGGCAAGGCCTTTCGCGCCGAGCAGGTCAAGCGCTTGTACCTGCGCGCTACCTAGTCCCCGTGGCGGGGGCGTGGAAACGTCCGGTGCGGTACCTTTCGTTATAAACTCGGACTTAGTTTGCCACCCGCCACGGCAAAGGGCCTGGCTGCTAGCCGTCTTTTCGCTGGCTTCTCCCATCAAGTAGCCGCCCGGTGCGTGTCGGGTGAGCGCCTTTGCTTAAACGTCCCTCGCCCTTATGGAACCTGCGCCTTCTTCAGCCGCCAGCGCCGTGCGGCTCAACGGCCTGCTCTGGTTCAGCATTGCGCTGCTGTACCTGTCGGCGTTTGTTGGCCGAAGCGAGTACGCCCTGGTGTACGTCCTGGTGGTGATCCCCGCCGTGGCCGGCGCCGGCGCGTTGCTCAACCTGGGCCTGGGCCTGTGGAACTACGCCACGGACCGCCGCCGGGCACTGCCGTACCTCCTCGGCGCCATTCCGTTAACCGTCCTGGGGGGGTGGCTTTGGTACAGCTTAAACCACTTGGAGAAAAGCTGGTAGCCCGGAAGTAGTCGAGCGAAAAGGCAGAATGAGACCGCCACTGCCCGAACACGTAGAAAAGACGTGGGCGAGGCGGTGCGGAAGGGGCCCTTTCAAGGGCGACCATTCACGGGTTTGCCCGGCGTCCACGGGGGGCGCCACGTTGTCTTCCTCGTGGTTACAAGACCACCCCCACTTTTTTTGCTTAACCGCCCCCGTCACCGACTTGCAAGGCCCTTTTTTCTCATTGGTAGCGCGAAACCACCGTTTCAATGAACGCTGTATTATTCGTCTCCTGAATAGAGCCACATGACGGTCAGGGTATCGTGGGCAAAAATGAAACAGTGACTGGCATTTTGTTCACTGGGCACGACCTCGACAGTGTCGCACGGCGTGGACGGAGCCCCAACCAAGCGCAGAAAGGCGGCTTTGGACATGCCCACTTCCACGCCCGGGTACACCACGAGCGAGCGGTCCCGCACGGTTGCGGCTATCCAGTACGGCGTCGAATGGGTGGGATTTAATGGGGTGATGCCCCCAAATACCAGCTCGCTGTTGCCC
>NZ_RCYZ01000015.1 GCF_006439025.1 Hymenobacter nivis | reverse complement strand
GTGCAGGGCATCGTTTTGCTGCACGGCTGCCAGCACCCGGGCCCACACCCCGGAGGCGGTCCAGCGCTGGAAACGCGTGTACGTCGTGTGCCAGTTGCCCCAGGCGGCGGGCAGCGCCCGCCACCGGCAGCCGTTGCGGGCCAGCCAAAGCACCGCTTCTACGAAGCGCCGATTGTCCTGGCCGCGGCCCCCGCTCGTGCCCTCCCGGCCGGGCAACAGCGGCGCGATGCGCGCCCACTGCGCGTCTGTCAACAGGTAATCCATGGCCCAAATTAATAATCACTGTTAACACCTCCTAAGTAGTAGGTTGAATTAATTAGCTCAAAAATTTGCCTGTGTTGAACTATTTTTTCTACTGCTTTTATTGCCTCGCTTCAGCAAAAAGATTTGACCGGGCGGAGGCGGCGGTGACTGTATTAGCTTTCTTATTAGGGTCTTTATTAATTGATATCTACACGATTATTGCGGCCACATTCGTTAGCAAAGTTCAATTTAAGCCGGTTCTTATTATCCTTGTTTTAGCGATGGAATGGTGGATTCACCGCATTTATTTCCGTCCGAAACTATACGAAAAAATGGTGGCGCGCTACGCACAAGGCGAGCCGCATCGGTTGCGGTATGCTTTGGCAGGCGTAGTATTACTTTTGGTCATTATTTTCCTGCCTTTTTTGGTGTTAAAAACTAATTATTTATTGCGGGCTAGCCATTGAAAATAGCTGCTCGATAAACGCCGCGTCCTCGCCCCAGTACAGGTGCACGTAGGAGGCCCACACGTTGCCCTGGCGGTAAATTTCTGCCGCCACCGGGGCCCCTTTGGCGCTGGTGATGCGCGCCGGTTCGTGGCTTAGGCCGTGGTCTTCTAGAGATGAATAGTGGAACTCATGGCCTTTGACGATCAGGTCGTTCCACGCCACGGCGCGGTAGCCGAGGGTCATTTTCGCGTTTTGCATCGATGTGGTGCAGGGCAGGGCCCCCACCATCGCAAAGGCCTGGCCCGCGGCGTCGATGATTTCGCGGCCCAGGTACATGAGGCCGCCGCACTCGGCGTAGGCCCGGCCGCCGCGGGCGCAGTAGGCGGCCACGCTGGCGCGCATGGCCGCGTTGGCACTGAGGGCTCCGGCGAACAGCTCGGGGTAACCGCCGGGCAAGTACAGGAAATGGGTGCCGGCGGGTAGGGCCGCGTCGGCCAGCGGGCTGAAGTAGGTGACGGTACCGAGCCGGGCCAGCGCGTCCAGGTTTTGGCCGTAGGTGAAGGTGAAGGCCGCGTCGCGGGCCACGGCGATGCGGCGCGGCTGGGGGCCCTGGGCGGCGGGCGGGGCAGGGGTCCCGGGCGCGGTGGTACTGGTCAGGGCCAGCAGGCGGTCCACGTCCACGGTGGCGGGGAGGGCCTCGGCCAGGGCTTCGGCAATGACCTCGTACTGAAGGTTGGCATCGATGGACAGGCCCAGGTGGCGCGAGGGGATGGCAAAGGCCGGGTTTTTAGGTAGATAGCCCAGGGCTTCTACGCCCACGTCGGCGCAGGCTTCGCGCAGAAACTGGTAGTGCGAAGCGGTATTCACGAAGTTGAACAGGGCCCCCACCAGCCGGATGCCGGGGTAAAAATTCTTAAACCCGAACAGCAGCGGCGCCACCGAGTAGGCCATTGCGCGGGCATCGACCACCAGAATGACCGGGATATTCAGCAGCTCGGCCACGGCGGCGGCGCTGCCCGCCATGCGGTCGGCCCCGTCGAAAAGGCCCATCACGCCCTCCACCACGGCCGCGTCGGCGGGGGCGAGGTAGCGGGCGTAGGTGGCCTGCGCGTGCGCTGCCGAGGCCATGAACAAGTCGAGGTTGAGGCTGGGGCGGCCGGCGGCCTGGGCGTGGTGGTGCGGGTCGAGGTAGTCGGGCCCGCACTTGAAGGGCTGCACCACCAGGCCGCGCCGGGCCAGCACCCGCAGCAGGCCCAGCGTGAGGGTGGTTTTGCCGCTGCCGCTGCTGGGCGCGGCAATCAGGAACTGCGGTTTGTGGGAAGCGGCGGAATCGGGCACGGCAGGTACTTTTGGCGTTCGATGCAAACAAAAATGCCCCTCTACGTCATCTCCGGGGGCCCCGGGGCCGGCAAAACTACGCTGCTGGGGGCCCTGCGTGCCGCCGGCTTCGCGGGGGCCGACGAGGTGTCGCGCCGGCTCATCCAGGAGCAGGTGGCGCTGGGCAGCGGCCGGGTGCCGTGGCACGATTTGGCCGGCTTTGCCGAGCTGGCGCTGGCCCGCATGGTGGCTGATTACGCGGCCGCGGTGCGGCGCGGCGGCGTTACGTTTTTCGACCGGGGCCTGCCCGACATCATTGCCTACCTGGACGTGGCGGGGCTGCCCGTGCCGGCGCACTACTACGCCGCGGCGGCGGCGCACCCGTACCAGGCACCGGTATTTCTGGCGCCGCCGTGGGCCGAGATTTACGTGAACGACGCCGAGCGCTGGCAGACGTTTGCCGAGGCCACGGCGCTGCACGGGGCCCTGCGGCGCACCTACCAGCGGTTGGGTTTTGCGGTGCTGGAATTGCCCAAAACCACGGTGGCGGCGCGGGTGGCCTTTGTGCGGGCGGCGGCCGGATTGTAGGCGGCGTTGGGGCCCTGGGCGCCGGTGGCCAATAATTCGGCCTACCTTTGCGCCAGCAAATGGTAATCGTTTCCGCGGTGCGGGACGGTTTGAAAAGGGAAGCCGGTGTAATTCCGGGACAGTCTCCGCTGCTGTAACCCCCTCACCAATTGGCCGATACCTGGCGCCACTGTCCCCTGCGGGATGGGAAGGCCATCGGCCGATGGGGGAAGTCAGAAGACCTGCCGCTTGCTTCATACAGTCACAGCTTTCGGTAGAAAGGCTCGTCGTACCATGCCCCACCCCCCGCTTCCCGCCGGCCGAGCCGGCGGCGCATCTCCCCTTTTTTCTGTTTTGCGCACCGGCGCGCTGCTGGCCCTGCTGTTGCTGGGGCCCCGGCTGGCCGGGGCCCAGGCCGCGGCCCCAACCGCTGCGCCCAAAGCCGCCGCTGGGGCCCTACGCGGGCGCACCACGGTGCAATATGCCAAGGGCTTCACCATCAGCTACGTGGCGGGGGGCAAGCTGGTCACCATCCTGAGCCCGTTCGAGCAGAAAACCACGGCCACGCGCTACCTGCTGGTGCCCCGCGGGGCGGCGCGCCCGGCCGGGTACGCCGATGCCCACGTCATCGAAACGCCGCTGCGTAGCCTCGTGGCCTTGTCGTCGATGCACGTGGCGCTGGCCGATTTTCTGGGGGCCGCCGACCTGGTAGTGGGCCTGGGTAGCTTCAAGTACGCCTCGGCCCCGGCGGTGCGGGCGCGCATCGCGGCTGGCAAAGTCTACGAAGTGGGCCAGGGCAAAGAACTTAACAACGAGCAGCTTATTGCCCAGCACCCCGACCTGGTGATGGCCACCGGCTGGCCCGGCGAGGGCCTGGCGCGCTTCCAAACTCTGGAGGCCGCCGGCGTGCCCGTCATGATCAACTCGGAGTGGGTGGAAACCACGCCCCTGGCCCGCGCCGAGTGGGTGAAAGTGCTGGCCGCGCTGCTGAACCGGGAGGATTTGGTGAACCAGCGCTTCGACAAAGTGGCCCATTCTTACAACCGCCTGGCCGCCCTGGGCCACCAAGCGGCCGAGCGGCCCAAAGTGGTTATCGGCCTGCCGTTCAAGGACGTGTGGTACGTGCCCGATGCCGACAGCTACCTCACGCAGTTCCTGCGCGACGCGGGCTGCACCTACGCCTGGGACCAGGCCCGGGCCCCCAGCGGCAGCCTGGCGCTGTCGTTCGAAACCGTGGCCCCCGTGGCCCTCGCCGCCGACTACTGGCTGCAAACCGGCACCGCCGCCGCCAAGGCCGACATCGTGGCCCAGGACGCGCGCTACGCCGCCTTCGTGCCCTTCAAAACCAACCGGGTGTACAACAACAACCGCCGTACCAACGCCCAGGGCTCCAACGACTACTGGGAATCGGGGGCGGTGCGGCCCGACCTTGTGCTGTCGGATTTGATCAAAATCCTGCACCCCGAGCTGCTGCCCGCCTGGCAGCTCTACTACTACCAGTGGCTGAAGTGAGCACCGCCCAACTCGCGGCCGCGCCGGGGGCCCTGGCGGCGGTCGGGCGGCGGCGCACGGCCTGGCTGCTGGCCCTGGCGGGGCTGGTGGCCCTGGGCTTTGTGCTCGACATTGCCCTGGGCCCCGTGCGCATCCCGCTGGCGGCGGTGGTGAAGATTTTGCTGGGCCAGTCGGCCGACAACCCGGCGTGGGCGTTCATCGTGCGCGAAATCCGGTTGCCCAAAGCCCTCACGGCCCTGGCCGTGGGCAGCGGCCTGGCCGTGAGCGGCTTGCAGATGCAAACCCTGTTTCGGAATCCGCTGGCGG
This sequence comes from Hymenobacter nivis, assembly GCF_006439025.1. Lineage (GTDB taxonomy): Bacteria > Bacteroidota > Bacteroidia > Cytophagales > Hymenobacteraceae > Hymenobacter > Hymenobacter nivis_A. Next base: position 62,704 of record NZ_RCYZ01000015.1, on the reverse strand, counting down.
GTCCCTCGGTGCTGGGCCTCACGGCGGGCGCGGGGCTGGGCGTGGCCGCCGTGATGCTGGCCGGGGGCAGCGGCGCGGCGGGCGGCCTGGCCATCCGGGCGCTGGGCGTGGGCGGCAGCTGGGGCCTGGTGCTGGCCGCTACCGCCGGCGCGGCCCTGGTCATGGCCCTGGTGCTGGCCCTCTCGGCCCGGGTGCGCGACAACGTGGTGCTGCTCATCGTGGGCCTGATGGTGAGCAGCGTGGCCGGGGCCGTGGTGGGCCTGTGGCAGTACTTCAGCGCCCCCGAGCAGATTCAGGAATATTTGCTCTGGACGTTCGGCTCGCTGGGCGGCGTGGTGGGGCCCCACCTGGCGGTGCTGGCGGCCGTGGTGGCGGCGGGCCTGGGCCTGGCCTTCGCCTCGGCCAAGCCGCTGAACGCCTTATTGCTGGGCGAAAACTACGCCCGCAGCATGGGCCTGGCGGTGGGCCGGGCGCGCACGCTTATCATTCTCAGTACAAGCCTATTGGCGGGGGCTATCACGGCGTTTTGCGGGCCGATTGGCTTCGTGGGCATCGCCGTGCCGCACCTCACCCGGGGCCTGCTGCGCACCGCCGACCACCGCGTGCTGCTGCCCGGCGCCTGCCTGGTGGGGGCCGCCCTCACGCTGGGCTGTGACTGCCTGGCCCAGCTCCCCGGCAGCCAGGCCGCCCTCCCGCTGAGCATCGTCACGGCCTTGCTGGGGGCCCCGGTGGTGCTGTGGGTGGTGCTGCGCCGCAACAACATCCGCTCGTCGTTTTCCTGATGGCCACGCCCCAACACCCTGCGCCGCTGCTGACCGCCGAGGACCTGGCGGTGGGCTATTTCCTCAGCAAAAAGATGCCCCGCCCGGTGGCTGGGCCCCTGCGCCTGGCCCTGTGGCCCGGCGAGCTGGTCTGCCTGCTGGGGCCCAACGGCGCGGGCAAAAGCACGCTGCTGCGCACGCTGGCCGGGTTGCAGCCCCCACTGGGCGGGCGGCTTGAACTGGGCGGCCGGCCGCTGGCGGCGATGGGGGCGGCCGAGCGCGCCCGCCAGCTCAGCGTGGTGCTCACCGACCGCGTGGACGCCGGCAACCTGGCCGTGCGCGAGCTGGTGCGCCTGGGCCGCCACCCGCACACCGGCTGGCTGGGCGGCCTCTCGGCACACGACGAAGCCCGGGTGCAAGCCGCCCTCGAAGCCACCGGCACCGAAGCCTTTGCCGACCGCCCGGTGGGCGAGCTGAGCGACGGCGAGCGCCAGAAAGTGCTGCTGGCCCGCGCCCTGGCCCAGGACACGCCGGTGGTGCTGCTCGACGAGCCCACGGCCCACCTCGACCTGCCCAACCGCGTGGCCCTCATGCGCTTGCTGCACCAGCTGGCCCGCGCCACGGGCAAGGCCATCCTGCTCTCGACCCACGAGCTGGACCTGGCCCTGCAGGCCGCCGACCGCGTGTGGCTGCTGCCCGCCGACGGGGCCCTGCGCACCGGCACGCCCGAGGACCTGGTACTGAGCGGGGCCTTCGCCGCGGCGTTTGCGCGGGAGGGGCTGGCCTTCGACGCGGCCACCGGCACGTTTGCCCTGCACGCGCCCACGGGCCCCCCGGTGCAGCTGGTGGGGGAGGGGGCCGCCGCGTTCTGGACGCGCCGGGCCCTGGAGCGCGCCGGTTTTGTGCCCACCCTGGGCCCCGCCGCCCTGCGCGTGACCGCGCCCGCCGGCCCCGGCCCGGGGCCCTGGCTGAGCCAGGTGGCCGGCCAGGCCAGCGCGTCCCACGCCACCGTCGAGGCGCTGCTGCTAGCGCTTAACCAAGTAAATAATAACTAAGCGGTTGGTCAAGCGGCCGGCCGCTAAACTCCTAGAATTTAATTCTATAACAATCCCTTCCGCTTACCCATGAAAAAACGTTCTTTACCCCAACGAAACCGCGCACGGCGCATTGAAATTCGGCTGGTGCTGGGCACGGTGCTGCTGGCCGGCACGGTGCGCGGGGCCCAGGCCCAGGCGCTAACTGACAGCCTTCAGCGCCAAAACCTTAACGAGGTGGTGGTGACGGCTTCGCGGGCCGCCACGCCGCGCAACCAGGTGCCGCAGCAAATCCAGGTCATTAGCCAAAAAGACATCCAGCAGACCCCGGCCGCGGAATTTACCGATGTGTTGAAGAAGAATGCCTCGGTGGACATCGTGCAGTACCCCGGGCTGCTGGCCGGCGTGGGCATCCGCGGCTTCCGGCCCCAAACCGGCGGCCTCAACCTGCGGACCCTGCTGCTGGTGGACGGCCGCCCCGCCGGCACCAGCAACCTCGCCACCCTCGACCTGGGCGGCGTGGAGCGCGTGGAAGTGCTCAAGGGCCCCGCCTCGGCCCTGTACGGCCCGCAGGCCATGGGCGGCGTGGTGAACGTGATTACCCGGCAGTCGCGCGGGGCCATCCGCAGCTCGATTTTCGCCGAGTACGGCAGCTACCAGACGGTTAAGTTTGGCGGCGCCACGGGCGGCAACCTCACTAAAAAGCTCGATTTTGACTTGTCGGCGGGCTTTTTTAACCGCGACCGGGACTACAAGCTGGGCGGCAACGGCATTTTTCGCCGCGCCCTCGACGCCGGCAGCGCCACCCAATACTTCGCCGACGGCACTACCAAAACCGTGGCCGACACCCGCGGCGACAACCAGCGCCGCGACTACACCAAGCTGAAATATTACTCGGGGGCCCTGCGCCTGGGCTACCAGCTAAGCGAAAAATGGCGCGTGGACGTGCGCGGCGAGCTGTTTCGGGCCCCCACGGTGCAGTCGCCGAACGACATTTTCTACGGCAACCTCAGCCCGTCGAGCAAAGACATTGAGCGCGGCAACCTCGACCTGAGCGCCACCGGCAACTACGCCAACCACCAACTGTTTGTGCGCGGCTACACGTCGAAGGAAACCAATAACAACAACACGCTCAGCGACTTCAACGACAATCCCATCCCGGTCTACCGCTCCTACCAGAGCCAGTACCTCTGGAAAGGTTTGCAGGCCAAGGACGTTATTACGCTGGGCCGCCAGCGTATTACGGTGGGCATCGACCACAACGAGGCCACCAGCAACGCGCAGGTGTTCAACCCCAACGGCTCCAACGGAACGCCCTACAGCCCGAATTATGAGCTGAACACGACCGGTATTTATGCCCAGGGCCAGCTCAACTTCTTGGCCGACAAGCTAATTGTGACGCCGGGCGTGCGCTACGACTTCATCACCTACAACGTGAAGCAGACCGACCTGCTCACCACCTTCACGCCGGGCAAGAAAACCAACCCGTTCTTCAGCCCCAGCCTGGGGGCCCAGTTTGCCCTCACCGACGGCCTGCGGGTGCACGCCACCGTGGGCCGCGGCTACGTGACGCCCGACGCCTACAACGTGGCCGGCTTCTCGCAAACCGCGCCCAACGCCACCCGCCAGGTGGCCATCACGCAGGGCAACGCCGACCTGAAAAACGAGAGCAGCGTGACCTACGACGCTGGCCTGCGCTTCGGCAAGGCCACGTCGGGCTTCTCGGCCGATGCCACGTTCTTTTCCACCCGGGTCACGAACCGCATCACGACCCGCACCGCCAACCCCGTGGGCGAAACCACCGCCGAGGGCTACGCTGTGCGCTCGCGCACCACTTACGTGAACGCCAACGACAGCCAAATCAGGGGCCTGGAGGCCGAGGCCGGCTACGACTTCGGCACCATCACCGGGGGCCGCTACCTGCTGCGCGTGTTCGCCGGCGGCACCAGCATCTTCAAGGCCCAGGACGTGACCAACAACGTGAACGGCACCCGCACCGTGCGCGACGTCTTCAACGTGGCCAAGCTAAACGGCAATCTGGGCGTGGCCTTCGATAGCTACCAGGGCATCACCGCCCGCCTCGCCGGCCACTACGTGGGCCGCCGCCGCGACACCGATTTCACCGACCTGGCCTCGCCGCAAGTGCTGTACCCCGAGTACATGACCGTGGACTTTTCGGCCGGCTACACCGTGGCCAAGAAGCACACCTTCTCGCTGCTGGTGAACAACCTCACCAACGAAAACTACTACGAAAAGCGCGGCTACAACATGCCCGGCCGCAATTTCGCCGGCCGCTACACCATTGCATTTTAAGGCCCCGTGCTGACCTATATTTCTGGCGGGCAGCGCTCAGGCAAGAGCCGCTACGCCCAGGAGCTGGCCCTGTCGCTCAGCCCCAGCCCCGTGTACCTAGCCACCTCGCGGGCCTGGGACGACGACCACCGCCAGCGCATTGCCCGGCACGTAGCCGACCGCGATGCCCGCTGGTCGACGCTGGAAGAGGAAAAATACGTGAGCCGCCTCGATTTGGCGGGCCGCACCGTGGTGTTAGATTGCGTCACGCTTTGGCTCACCAATTTCTTCACCGACGCGAAATACGATGTTGAAACAACGTTGCACGAAGCAAAAGCCGAGTTTGATAAACTGATGCAACAACATTGCAATTTGATTATCATCTCCAACGAAATCGGGATGGGCCTGCACGCGCCCACCGAGGCCGGCCGCAAGTTTGCCGACCTGCAAGGCTGGCTGAACCAGCACATTGCCCAGCGCGCCGACCGCGCCATTTTCATGGTTTCGGGCCTGCCGCTGGTGGTAAAGTAAATGCACTATTGCGTGTACCGTCAAGCTGTGCTTGACCTCGCCCTAGGGCCCATAGGGCAAGGCCAAGCACAGCTTGGCGATACACGCAATAATAACGAACGAGATTAACCAACCCCTATGAAAATCTACACCAAAAAAGGTGATGCCGGCACCACCGGCCTGTTTGGCGGCTCGCGCGTGCCGAAAGACGATGTGCGCGTGGAGTGCATGGGCGACCTCGACGAGGCCAACTCCACTCTGGGCCTGCTGCGCGTGAAGCTGGGGCCAGAGCACGAATGGCAGCCTAACCTCCACAAAATCCAGAAGGATTTGATGGACATGATGTCGCACCTGGCGCGCCCTTCCGATACCAAAAAGGTTAATAGCAATCCGCTGCCCACCGAAGGGGCCCAGGAGTGCGAGGCGTGGATTGACGCACTGGAAGGCGCCATGACGTCGCCTTCCGACTACTTCCTGCTGCCGGGCGGCAACGAGATTTCGGCCCTCTGCCACGTGGTGCGCACCCAGATGCGCCGCGGCGAGCGCCGCCTGGTGAGCCTGATGGCTACCGACGCCGTGCACCCCGCCATCCCGGCCTATATCAACCGCCTCTCGGACCTGTTTTTCACCTTGTCCCGCGCCGAGATGGACAAGGCCGGCGTGGCCGAAGAGAAGTGGCAATTGTTTCTCTACAAGCGCTTTGGCAGCGCGCCCGCCCCAGCTGTACCCGCGGCTCCCGCCGAGCCCACCGCTGAATGAGCTGGCACATCGCCGCCCCCGACGGGACCCTGGCCGCCGCCATTGAGCGTAAGATTGACACCAAAACCAAGCCCCTGGGGGCCCTGGGGCAGCTGGAAGCCCTGGCCCGGCAGGTGGCGCTGGTGCAGCAAACGCTAACGCCGCAGCTGCGCCGGCCGCACGTGCTGGTGTTTGCCGCCGACCACGGCATTGCCCGGGCCGGGGTGAGCCAGTACCCACCCGAGGTGACGCACCAGATGGTGCGCAACTTCGCCGGCGGCGGGGCGGCCATCAACGTATTCTGCCGCCAGAACGGCCTGGGCCTCACCATTGTGGACGCCGGCGTGCGCGGCTCCTTCGCTGATTTGGGCGACGCCGTGCGCGACGAGAAAATAGCCGAGGGCACCCAGAGCTTTGCCCAGGGCCCCGCCATGACGGCCGCGCAGTGCGCCGACGCCCTGGCCCGCGGCGCCTGCTTGGCCGACGAGCTAGGCGCCGCCGGCTGCAACGTGCTGGGATTGGGGGAGATGGGCATCGGCAATACGTCGGCCGCGGCGGTGCTGATGCACGTGCTGACTGGCCGGCCGCTGGCCGAGTGCGTGGGCCGCGGCACCGGCCTCGACGCGGCCGGCCTGGCCCGCAAGCTGGCCGTGCTCGCGCAAGCCGTGGGGGCCCAGCCCGTGGATGCGGCCGACCCGCGGGCGGTGCTGGCCACGTTCGGCGGCTTCGAGATTGCGCAGATGGTGGGGGCCCTGCTGCGCGCCGCTGAGCACCGGATGCTGCTGCTGATTGACGGCTTCATTGCTTCGGCGGCGCTGCTGGTGGCGGCGCGGCTGGTCCCGGAAATTCTCGCTTACTGCGTGTTTTGCCACGAATCGGACGAGCAGGGGCACCGCCTGCTGCTGGCCGAACTGGGTGGCCGGCCGCTGCTGCGCCTGGGCCTGCGCCTGGGCGAGGGCACTGGCTGCGCCCTGGCCTACCCGTTGGTGCAAGCCGCCGTTAATTTCCTGAACGAAATGGCCTCGTTCGAGAGCGCGGGCGTGAGTGACGACTCCGGCACGGCAGCGGGTTGAATCTATTTAATAGATGAGTCGGTTTTAATTAATAATAGCTATGCAGCGCGCAGTACTTCTTCCGCCTACATTAATTAATAGCCTTGTTCTTGAGTTAGAAGAAATGTCACGTAGAGCGTGATGAAGCATCTTTTCCACGTAGCTAATTATTATTTTCTGCCGTGGCAGAGATACTTCGCTGCGCGCTGCATAACGTTTTAGATAAATAGCAAATCACTTTAATTAATTCATGCCCGATTCTTGGCCGCGCTGCCAGTTGCGCCTGTTGCTGACGGCGGTGATGTTTTACACGCGGCTGCCTGTGCCGCGCTGGGTGGGGCACGCCGACGACCAGCTTAGCCAGGCCACGGTGTACTTCCCGCTCATTGGGTGGCTGGTGGGCGGGGTGGCGGCGGGCGTGTACTGGGCGGCAGCGCAGCTGTGGCCGCCGCTGGTGGCCGTGCTGCTGAGCACCGGCGCAGGCGTGCTACTCACCGGCGCGTTCCACGAAGACGGGCTGGCCGATACCTGCGACGGCTTCGGCGGGGGCTGGACGCGAGAGCGCATCCTCACCATCATGAAGGACAGCCGCGTGGGCACCTACGGCGTGGTGGGCCTGGGCTTGGTGCTGGCCATTAAAGTGGCGGCGCTAGCCGGGGCCCCTGGGCCGCGCGCCGGGGCCCTATCGGTGCCCGCGCTGCTGCTGGTGGCGCACCCGCTGAGCCGGCTGGTGGCCGCCACCTTCGTGCGCACGTTGCCCTACGCCCGCGCCGACCTGGCCGACGGCAAGGCCAAACCCATTGCGCAAAGCCTGCCCACCGGCCGGCTGGCCGCGGCCGCGCTGCTGGGGCTGCTGCCACTGCTGGCCGTGGCGGCCTGGCAGCGGCAACCCGCGCTGCTGCTGGTGCTGGGGCCCCTGGCGGTGCTGCAAGTGGTGCTGGGCCGCTGGTTCAAGAAGTGGCTGGGCGGCTACACCGGCGACTGCCTCGGCGCCGCCCAGCAGCTGGCCGAAGCCTTGATTTACCTTGTGTTGACTGCTCATTTGCTATGATTATCTACCTCATCCGCCACACCGCCGTGCAGGCCCCCGGCATTTGCTACGGCCACCACGACGTGCCCCTGGCCGACACCTTCGCCGCCGAAGCCGCGGCGCTGCGGGCCAAATTGCCCCCCGCGCCGGCCGGTGGCTACCGCACCTACAGCAGCCCCGCCGCCCGCTGCCGGGCTCTGGCCGAGGCCGTGACGAGTAATTATACCCTCGACGAGCGACTGCGCGAAATGCACTTCGGGGCTTGGGAAAACCGCCTGTGGGCCGACTTGCCGCGTGCCGAAACCGAGCCCTGGATGGCCGACTATGTAACGCTGGCCCCGCCCGCCGGCGAAACCTTCGGGGCCCTGCAACGGCGCGCCACGGCCTTCCTGGCCGAGTTGGCTGCGCGCACCGACAGCGCCGATGAGGGCCCCGTGCTAGTGTTCACCCACGGCGGCACCATCCGGGCGATGCTGGCTCATTGCCTCGAAATGCCGCTGCGCAACGCTTTCCAGCTGCGCATTGATTACGCCTCGGTGACCAAAATTGAGCAGCAGCACGGCAAATGGAACGTGCTGGCCACGAACGGGTAACCGGACGACTGAGCCCGCGGTGGTGGTTGGGTAAATAGTAAAATATTTATGCTTTAATTGCTGCGCGCTGCCACCGTTGCCCGCGCTTAGCCCGCCGCCTGCCATGCAAACCGTACCGCCTTCCGAAGTAGAAACCCGCCAGTGGGCCACGTTCTTGCACTTGTCGCTGCTGGCGGGGCTGGTGGTGCCGGGGGCGGGGTTTGTGCTGCCGGTGGTGCTGTGGCAGCTCAAGAAAGACGAGCTGCCCGGCCTCGACGCACACGGCAAAGTAGTGGCCAACTGGCTCATCAGCGCCCTTATCTACGGCGCGGTAGCCGGGGGCCTGTGCTTCGTGCTGGTCGGCTTCCCGCTGCTGGGCATCCTGGCGCTGCTGGCGTTCATCTTCCCCATCATCGGGGCCCTGAAAGCCAACGACGGCGTAGTGTGGGCCTACCCGCTGGCCATCCGCTTCTTCTCCTGAGAGGCTGCTTAGCCGAGGTAGATGCAGGAAATCCCAGGCGCTGCCTGCCCGTTTTTGAGCTTGAATAGCTCAAAAGAACCGTGTGGGGCCCCGGCCACGGCATTCCATAATACCTTGCGGCCAGAATTTTGGTCCTCAAGTAATTTCATGCACAAGTATTTCCTGGCCCTCGCCGCGGGGGGCTTTTCGGTGGCTGCGGCCGCGGCCCAGCCGCTGCCCGCCCTCACGGCCCAAGACTACGCCCGCGCCGAGCGCGCCCTGGCCTACAACACCCAGCCGCTGGTAGACCACGGCCCCGTGGAGCCACACTGGCTGGCCAACGACCGGTTTTGGTACCGCACGCTGACGGCCCAGGGCAGCGAGTTTGTGCTGGTAGACCCCGCCCGCCGCACCCGCACCCCGGCCTTCGACCAGGCCCGGCTGGCCGCCGCGCTGTCGGCCGCCACTGGGCAGCAATACACCGGGGCCCGGCTGCCGTTCCGCAGCATCACGTTTTCGCCCGATGAAAAGTCGGTTTCCTTTGCCGTGAAAGGCAAAAGCTGGCAGTACGACCTAGCAAGCGGGCAGGTGAGCGCCGCGCCCGCGCCCGGGGCCCCCAGCCCCAACGCGGCCAACGAAATTGCGTCGCCCGACGGGCGGCTGGCGGCCTACATCAAGGACAACAACCTGTGGGTGCGCGACACGAAAACCAACCAGGCCACCCCGCTCACCACCGACGGGGCCCCCAACTACGGCTACGCCACTGACAACGCCGGCTGGACCCACAGCGACAAGCCCATCCTGGAATGGTCGCCCGACTCGCGCAAAATTGCCACCTTCCGGCAAGACCAGCGCCGGGTGAGCGATGCGTACCTGGTGCCCACCGCCGTGGGCCGGCCGACCCTGAAAACGTGGAAGTACCCGCTGCCCGGCGACCAGGACATTGCCACCATTGAGCGGGTGATTGTGGAGGTGAGCCCGGCCCGGGTGGTGCGCCTGCAAGTGCCGCCCGACCCGCACCGCGGCTCGCTCTCCGATGATATTTCCAGCAGCGGCACCTTTGACGATGTGGACTGGGCCCCGGACGGCGCGCAGCTGGCGTTCGTGTCCACCTCGCGCGACCACAAGCAGGAGAAGTTCCGGGTGGCCGACGCCGCCACCGGGGCCGTGCGGGAGGTGTTTGAGGAAACTGTGCCCACGCAGTACGAGTCGGGCCAGCGCGCCATTAACTGGCGCTACCTGCCCAAAACCAAGGAGGCCATCTGGTACTCGGAGCGCGACAACTGGGGCCACTTGTACTTGTACAACGCCGCCAATGGTAAGGTCAAAAACCTGATTACCAAGGGCGATTACGTGGTGACGCAGCTGCTGCGCGTGGATGAGCAGAAGCGCCAGCTCTACTTCCTAGCCGATGGGCGCGAGCCGGGCAACCCCTACTTCACCCACTTCTACCGCGTGGGCTTCGACGGCAAGGGGCTGAAGCTGCTCACGCCCGAAGCCGGCAACCACCGCGTGGAGCCGTCGCCCTCGGGCCGCTACTTCGTGGATAATTACTCGCAGCCCGACCGCCCCGGCGCCACCACGCTGCGGAGCGCCGACGGCCAGCTGCTGGCCACGCTGGAAAAAACCGACATCTCCCGCCTCACCGCCACCGGCTGGAAGGCGCCCACGCCCATCACCGTGAAGGACCAGGACGGGCGCGACGACCTCTACGGCCTGATGTTCACGCCCAGCACGCTGGACCCGGCCCGGAAGTACCCCATCATCAACTACATCTACCCGGGGCCCCAGGGCGGCGGCGTGGGCAACTGGTCGTTCAGCGCGGCGCGCAACGACAACCAGGCGCTGGCCGAGCTGGGCTTCGTGGTTGTCGTCATCGAAGGCAGCTGCAACCCGCTGCGCGCCAAGAGCTACCACGACGCCTGCTACGGCCACATGGAGGCCAACACGCTCGCCGACCAGGTAACGGGCATGCGGCAGCTGGCCCAGAAATATCCGTACATCGACCTGGAGCGGGCCGGCATCTGGGGGCACTCGGGCGGCGGCTACGCCACGGCGGCGGCCATGTTCCGCTACCCCGATTTCTTCAAGGTTGGCATCTCGGAGTCGGGCAACCACGAGAACCGCAACTACGAGGACGACTGGGGCGAACGCTACATCGGCCTGCTCACCAAGAACGCCGACGGCACCAGCAACTACGACGCCCAGGCCAACGCGCCCCTGGCCAAGAACCTGAAAGGCAAGCTGATGCTGGCCCACGGCCTGATGGACGACAACGTGCCGCCCGTCAACACGATGCTGGTGGTGGACGCGCTCATCAAAGCCAACAAGAGCTTCGACCTGGTGGTGTTCCCCAACGCCGCCCACGGCTACGGCGCCGACTCGCCCTACATGATGCGCCGCCGCTGGGACTACTTCGTGCAGAACCTGGCCGGCGCCACGCCCCCGCACGACTACGAAATGCAGCCCAAACCCGACCCGCGCAACGGCGGGTAGCTAGGATAGCGGCGAACCAACGGTTGACAAGAATAGGGGCCCCGAAACGCGAAAAACTGCGTTCCGGGGCCCCTATTCTTGTCAACCGTTGAGCTAGCTCACGCCGCCGCCCAGCAGCTTATCGGGCGTAATGGGCAGCTCGCGCACCCGGATGCCGGTGGCGTGAAACACGGCGTTGGCCACGGCGGCGGCGAAACCGATGAGGCCGATTTCGCCCAAGCCCTTGGCCCCGATGGGGTTGAGCACGGGGTCGGGTTCGTCGAGCAGGATGACGTCGATGGCGGGCACGTCGGCGTGGGTGGCGAGGTGGTACTCGGAGAGGTTGTGGTTCACGAAGCGGCCGTAGCGGTGGTCGAGCACGGCGTCCTCCATCAGGGCCATGCCGATGCCCCACGTGACGGCCCCCAGCACCTGGCTGCGGGCGGTTTTGGGGCTGATGACCCGGCCCGCGTCGATGGCCGACACCACCCGCGCCACGCGCACCTCGCCGGTGCGGGCGTGCACCAGCACCTCCACAAAGTGGGCCGCGAACGATTTGCCCGAATTTTCCTTGGCCTCGGGGCCCGGCTTGGCCTCCTGCGTCACCTCCAGGCCCGGCAGGCCGTGGAGGCGCAACAGTTCAGTGAAAAGCACGCGGCGGCCCGGGTCGCGGGCTTCGTACAGGGCCCCGTTCTCAGCCACCAAATCTTCCACCCTGGCCGGGCCAAACTGCGAGCGGCCCGTTTGCACCGCCAGGGCCCTGAGCTGCTGCTGCAGCGCCGTGCAAGCCGCGTGCACCGCCGTGCCCACCGAGGCCATGGTGTGCGAGCCAAATTGACCCGCCGAGGGCGGCAAGGCCGAGTCGCCCAGCTCGAACGTGATTTTATCGGGGGCAATGCCCAGCGCCGCGGCGGCCACCAGCGTCATGGCCGTGGCCGTGCCGGGGCCCGCGTCGGCGGTGCCGCTTTGTACCAGCAGCGTGCCGTCGGGGCGCAGCAGGGCGCGGGCGGTAGCGGGGGCCCGCTCGGCTTTGTAGATGCCCATGGCCATGCCCCAGCCCACCAGGTAGGGCCCCTGGCGCATCGTGCGCGGGGCGGCCGGCCGCTGCTTCCAGCCGAAGCGCTCGGCCCCCTGGGCGTAGCATTCGCGCAGGCGGTTGCTGCTCCAGGGAAGGTTTTTTTCGGGGTCGGCGGGGGCGAAGTTCTTGAGACGCAGGGCCAGCGGGTCCATGTTCAGGGCGTAGGCCAGCTCATCCATCGCCGACTCGATGGCGAACGAGCCGCTGGCCTCGCCGGGGCCCCGCGTCCAGCAGGGCGTGCTCAGGTCGAGGGGCACCACGCGGTAGCGCGCGTCGAGGTTGGGGCAGGCGTAGCCGGTTTTGGTGGGGTGCAGCATGCGCTCCGCGAACAGCTCGTAGCGCGAGCTGCTGCCGTGGCCCAGGTGAGTGATGCCCACCAGCGTGCCGTCGTGCTGGGCCCCCAGGCCCACCTGCTGCACCGAGCTGGGCCGGTAGCCCACCATGTTGAATTCCTGCTCGCGGCCCAGCATCACCTGCACCGGGCGGCCCACCTTTTTGGCCCCCAAAATGGCCGCCACCTCGAGCGGCCAAATGCGCGACGCCCCCCCGAACGCCCCGCCCACGAACGGCGAGTGCACCCGCACCTGGCTTTCCGACAGCCCAAACATGCGCATCAGGTCCTGCTGGGCCAGCTTGGGGGCCTGGGTTTTGTTGTACACTGTCAGCCGCTCGCCCTCCCACAGGGCCACCGCGGCGTGGGTTTCCATCGGGTTGTGCACCTGAATGGGCATGCGGTACTCCGCAAAAATGTGCACCGGGGCCCCGGCGTATGCCCCCGCTTGGCCGCGCAGGTAGTCGGGCTCCTGCTTGGCCAGTTGGCCGTCGGCCAAGTGGGCCCCCAGGTCGGTTTGGGGCGCGGCCGCCTCGTAGCGCACCCGCACCAGGGCGGCGGCGTGCTGGGCCTGCTCCAGGGTTTCGGCCACGGCCAGCGCCACCGGCTGGTTGCTGAAGTGGATCTGGTCGTCGTAAAAAATCTTAATTTCCTGGCCCTCCACCCGGTCGTTGTGGTTGGCCGTGGCGCTGCCATAGGCCGGCACTTTGGGCGAATTCAGGTGCGTGAGTACGGCCAGCACGCCCGGGGCCCGTTCGGCCGCCTTGGTGTCGATGCTTTTGATGCGGCCCCGGGCGATGGCGCTGGTGGCCAGCACGCCGTAGGTGCAGCCGGGCACGCGGTGCTCGGCGGCGTAGCGGGCCTGGCCGGTCACTTTCAGGCGGCCATCGACGCGGCTCGGGGCGGGGGGGAAGGGCGGTTGGGTAGCCACAAGTAGTGGGAACGGAGTGGGTTGATGGGTATCGGGCAACGCAGCGGGGCACCGAGCTACGCCCAGCTTTGCCGCGGGGCGCCTGCGCAAAACCGGATTCGGTTCAGCAGCCCCGCCGCGTGGCCCGGCAGCCTTACACCAACCCGGGGCCCCGTCAAGTCAATTATCCGCCAAGAAGCTCCGCCGGCTGCCACGCGAAGCGGGCAAGCCGGCGGGGCCCCCTGGGGCCCTACGACTTCTTTTCCGCAACCGGAAACTTGTCGAGGATGTCCTTGGCCACGCGGCTGAACTCGGTGCCCAGGCGGCCGGGGTCGCTGATGGGGTCGGCAATGGAGCCGCGCCACACCAGGTTGTTGGTGCGGGCGTCGATGAAGTCGATGATCAGTGTACCCTCGTTATACTGCTCGGTATGCGCCGTTTGGTAGTAGCTGGGCGTGTACCAGTAGCCGTAGTTAATGGGCAGGAAACCACCGCGGTACGACACGGCGTAGGGATAAGCGTAGCCGTACCCCGGCTGGGTGTTGTACACGGTGCGCTCGGCCTGCTCCACGTAGGTGTGGGTGGTAACGAGCAGGTTGGGCCGGCCTTCCGTCTGCCGCAAGCCGCGCTTCACCAGTTCGCCGGCAATGGCCTGCTTGATTTTGTCCTGCGCAATGGGGCTGTGCAGCAGCGGGTTGTCGTCGCCGTTGGTTTTCACCTTCATGTCGGCAAAATCGAAGGTGCGGTACTTGGTGAAATCGACGTTGGCGCGTTGCTCCACGTTCACGGTGGGGGCGCAGGCCGTGGCGCCCAGCGACAATGCCACGACTGCCGCTAATAATATCCGTTTCATGTAATTAAATCTGAAATGAATGATGCCCTTCATACTGGTTCTGCCGCCGCCAGGTTCCTGCGGAGCTTGCGCAGCGCCTCCTTTTCCAAGCAGGCGGGGGCCCCGTAAAGCACCAGGGCCCCGGCGGCCCGGCCACTGAAGCCGGGCCGCCGGGGCCCTAATTTTCGCAAGCCAACCGGCTGGCCTACAGCTCCATGATGTCCTCGTTCCAGAGCGTGGGCTCGGCCGCGATGAACTCGTTCATCAAATCCACGCACTCCTGCAAGTCGAGGATGACGACCTCCACGCCGTGGCTTTCCAGGAATTCCTTCGACTCGCCGAACGTGCGCGACTCGCCCACCACGACCTTCGGAATTTTGAACTGCACAATGGTGCCGGCGCACATGTAGCAGGGCATCAGCGTGGTGTACAGCACGGTGTCGCGGTAGGTGCGCTGGCGGCCAGCGTTCATCAGCGCGTCCATTTCGCCGTGCTTGATGGCGTTGTTTTCTTGCACGCGCTTGTTGCGGCCGCGGCTCACGAGCTGGCCGTTGCGCACCAGCACCGAGCCGATGGGAATGCCGCCCTGCGCGCGCCCCATCCGGGCTTCGTCGATGGCGGCTTGCATGAATTCGTCTTTAGCAGCAGTGTTTTGGTCGGACATAAAAGAAGGCAATGGGGCCCCCAGGGGGCGGGATGAAACAGGCTGGGAAGAAAAGCTACCGGGCGCAAATGCCGCGGTAGTCGCAAAACTCGCACTTGGCGAAGTCGTCGGTTTTGCGGATGGGCTCGGCGGGGTCGAGGATTTTGAGTACGATTTTCGTGATTAACTCCTCGGACGTTTTTACGAAATCCTGGCCTTCACTGGTCAGAAACGACAAGTCGGCGGAGAGCAGGCCGGCGTCGAGGTTGCGCATCGAGACGATGGCGGTGTTGGCGGTTTCGCGCTTTTCGGTGCTGGCCAGCATGAAGCGGTAGAGCCAGAGCTGGCGCACCTTATCGGCGCTGCTGCTGGCCTCCGTAAGCAGGCGCTCGGTGGCTTCGGCGGGCGAGTAGCGGTTGCGGTAGCCACTCAGGTTTAGCTCGTTGGCATCGACGAGGCCGGTTTTGTAGTCCACCACCCGCAGGCGGCCGTCGGGGAGCTGGTCCACGCGGTCGGCCATGCCGAAGAGGCGCACGGCCAGCTCGCCCGCGCCGGGCACGTCCACGAATACGGTAGCGGCCAGGGGTTTTTCGAGGCTGAACAGGCGCAGCGGCAGGCCTTCGCGGGTGGGCAGGCCCTGGAGGTAGCGTGCCACGAGGCGCGCGGCCACCTGGCCGTACACGTGGTTGAGGCCCTCGTCGGGGCGGGCGTAGCGCTCGGTGTCGTCCTGGCGCAGGGCCCTGGTTACCTCGGCGGGCACCTGGGCGAGCAGGGCGGGCAGGTCGGCTTCGGTGAGGGCGCGGGCGTCTTGCTCGAAGGGGCGGAGCAGGTTCTCCAGCGCCGCGTGCACCATCGTGCCGAAGCTGCTGGCTTCCAGGGTTTCCTCCACCTCCTCGTTCTGATGGAAGCGGGCCACTTTGGAGAAGTAAAACCGCAGCGAGCAGGCCAGAAAGTCGTTCAGGCGCGAGGGCGAAATGTTGCGCTCCAGCACGCCGCGCAGGGCCCCCAGCAACTCCTCGTCCTTCTCCAGCACGAAGTCGCCGGCGTAGCTGGCGGTAGCTTCGGCAGTGTCGGCCACGGCCACGGTCAGGTCGTCCACCGTCAGCAGCGGGTTTTGGGGCCGCAGGTCGTTTTCGAGCTGAAGCAAAAACCGGCTGCGCTCGCCGCTTTTGGTGCCCTCGGCGCCGGGCAGCACGTGCACCAAGTCCACGCGCTGGGCCCGTTGCAGCAAGCGCCAGAAGTTGTAGGCCGTGCCGGCCTCGGCGTCTACGTTGGTGGGCAGGCCGAATTCCTGGAGCACGTCGTAGGGGAACAGCGACTGCTGGCGCTTGGGCGCGGGCAGCACGCCCTCGTTGCAGCTCAGGATGATGACGTGGTCAAAGTCCAGGGCCCGGGTTTCGAGCAGGCCCATCACCTGCACGTCGGCCAGCGGCTCGCCGGCGAAGGGCAGGCGCGTGCGGCCCATCTGCTCGTACAAAAACCGCCGGAACGAGGCCACCGACAGCCGCTGCTCGCGGCAATCAAAGGCCGAATCGAGTTGCTTGACCAGCGTATAAAACAGGTACAAGTACTCGGCGCCAAGGGCCGGCTCGTGGTCGGGGCTGGGCTTTTCGGCCGCGTACACCTGGTGCAGCAGGTCAATCAGCGCGTAGCAGGCCTTGATGATGTCGTCGCAGTTGTTCCAGGTTTGGAACAGGGCTTCGAGCAGCGGCTGGTGCTTGCCCAGGGCCAGCAAGTCGGTGGCGGGCAGCAGCACGGCGTTCAGGCGCACGATTTCGCGGCACACGTGGTCCAATATGCCGTGGTACTGCTCGTCGGGCTGCTGGTTGAGCCAGAGCTGGTAGCGGCGCAAAAACGGGTGGGCCAGCAGCTTGCTCACCGCCAGGTGGTGGTAGCGGGGCACGCCGTAGCCGGTTTCGGCGCTGCCCTCCCGGATGCCGGTGAGGTGCACCTCGAACAGC
Source organism: Hymenobacter nivis (assembly GCF_006439025.1). Taxonomy (GTDB): domain Bacteria; phylum Bacteroidota; class Bacteroidia; order Cytophagales; family Hymenobacteraceae; genus Hymenobacter; species Hymenobacter nivis_A. The sequence goes on along the minus strand of NZ_RCYZ01000015.1, from coordinate 46,025 downwards.
AAATCGACCAGGTTGAAGAGCGGCGTGGCCTGGAAGCTCAGGCCCATCGTCACGTTGTAGGCGGGCACGGCGTCGGGCGGCAGGCCGTGGAGCACGGGCAGCAGCAGGGTCTCGTCGGGTAGCACCACGGCCACGGTGGCGGTGGGGTAGTCGCGGCGGGCTTCGGCCAGGAGCTGGCCGGCCAGCTTGCCCTGCATGCTGGGGTTGGCCACGCCCAGCAGGCGCACGTGGTGGGCGTGGCCGCGCAGCCACTCGGTGCCGCCGCCCAGGGCCCCCAGCGGCAGGTCCCACTTTTTGGCGTACTGGCGCAGGTGCTGGCCGGCGCGGTTGGGCGAGTCGGGGGCGAGGTAAAACGGGTCGCCGTCGAAGCGCAGCTCGGCGCGCCCGGCCCGGTAGAGCAGGCGGATGAGTTTCTCCTCGGCCTTCGACAGGTTGCCCAGGCCCACGAACACGTGGCGGGCCACGGCCGGGGCCCCCGGGTCGGCGTCCAGCGCGTCGAGGCGCTTCTGCAACTTCTTCACGGCCAAGCGGTAGGCCAGGCCGGGGTAGGCGAGGTGCTGGGCCAACATGCGGCGCTTCAGCTCGCGGTACACCTTTTCGAGCTGGTCCCAGAAGCTGAACGCGCGGCCCGCCAGGTGGCTGCGCTCGGGCAGGGCCTCCAGCTTCCAGCGCTCCAGGGCCTTGGCTTGGCTAAGGTACTCGAACACCTTGCGCGGCTGGGCCAGGTTCTGGTCGAGGTTGGAGAAGTCGTTGAGCAGCAGGCCCGACCAGCCCACGAACCGGTCGAAGTTCAGGCTCGTGTCGTAGCCCTTCAGGATGTCGTAGAGCAGCAGCTGCAGGGCAATGGGCTCCTCCACCTGCACGCCGGCCAGCTCCACCATGTAGTCTTCCATGGCCGCCACGCGCGGGGCCCACAGGGCCTGGCCGGGCGGCAGGGCCAGGGCCAGCTCGTTCTTGAGGTACACCACGGCGCGGCGCGTGGGCACCACCACCACCAGCTCCGAAAGCTCGTCGTCGGGGCCCGCGCCGTAGCGCTCCAGCAGGTGGCGGGCCGTGTCGGCCAGGAACGTGGCGGTGGCGGCAGGGGCGGGGGCAAGCAGAACGGCGGGGGCAGCGGCGGGCATCGGGCAGGGCAGCGGTTGGGGCCGGCAAGGTACGGCCAGTGGCGGTGGGGCCCTGGTAACAGCCGGCGCGGCGCGGGCGTTCGGGGTGCCGTGCGTTCGTGGGCTTGCGGGCGGTGGGGCCATTTTTTAGGGCCCCGGGCCGTGCGAATCACCAATGCCCGGCCGGGCCGTTGCTGCAAATCGCCCTACCTTGCTTCCATGCAAAAAACGACCAATCCATTGGCCGAAGCCGACGCTGCGCCGGGCGCCGAAACTAGCCCCCGCTCCGTGCCCGACGGCCCGGCGCCGGCAGCGGGCCCCCACGGTGCGGCGGCGCCCGCCGCCAACCGAAGCACTTTCCCGGGCCTCATCACCCGCGAGCGCGAGCCGATGAACTTGGAACTCCCTTTCCCTACGCTGGAGGAGTGGCTGGTGCCCAATAACCGCTTCTACGTGCGCAGCCATTTCCCCATCCCCGCGCTGGAGGCCACCGCCTGGCAGCTCAGCATTGAGGGCGAAGTGCAAAACCCCCTAAAAATCGGCTACGACGAGTTGCGCAAGCTACCGGCCAGAACCGTAACCGCCACCTTGGAGTGCGCCGGCAACGGCCGCGCCCGGCTGGCCCCCAAGGCCAAGGGACTGCTCTGGGAGCAGGGCGCCGTGGGCAATGCCACTTGGACCGGCGTGCCGCTAGCCGCGCTGCTGGAGCGGGCCGGGGTGAAGACCGGGGCCCTGGAAGTCGTGGTTGAAGGCGCCGACCAAGGCACGGTGGCCGACGAGCCCAAGTCGCCGGGCGCCATCCACTTTGCCCGCAGCCTGCCGCTGGCCAAGGCCCGCCAGCCCGAAGTGCTGGTGGCCTACCTCATGAACGGCCAGCCCCTAGCCCCCGAGCACGGCTTCCCGGTGCGCTTGGTGGTGCCGGGCTGGTATGGCATGGCTTCGGTGAAGTGGCTTAGCAAACTGACGGTGAGCGCCGTGCCCTACGCCGGCTACTGGCAGACGCTGGAGTACGCATATTGGCAGCGCACGCACGGCTTGCCCACCCTCACGCCCGTGGCGGAGATGCAGGTGAAGGCCGAAATTGCTCGCCCGGCCCTCTACGAAGTGGTGCCCGCCGGCCAGGCCTACCGCGTGTTTGGCGCGGCCTGGACGGGCGAGAGCGATGTGGTCCGCGTGGACGTCAGCACCGACGATGGCCACACCTGGCAGCCCGCCCAGCTGCTCGACGCCGCCGTACCCTTCGCCTGGCGCCTCTGGGAATTTGCCTGGATGCCGCCCGTCGCGCCCGGCCGCTACACCCTGCGGGCCCGCGCCACCGACGGCGCCGGCCGCACCCAGCCCACCGGCCACGACCCCGACCGCCGCAACTACATGATCAACAGCATCACGGCCGTAGAAATTATTGTGCAGTAGCGGCTGGCAGCCGGCGCCGGCAGGGCCCCCGCGCGCCGGAAGCGGCCAGGCGGCGCGGCCGCGCCAGTGCCTGGCCTTGGCGCCAGCGGTGCCGCGCCGGGGCAGGGCCCCCGCGCAACCCGCAGCCGGCTCCTGCTAGTTACCTTAGCCCAGCGCTTTGCCACCGCTGAACCTTTGCTTATGCCCCCTGCCGAGGCCCCTGCGCCCGCCAATTTTTCTCCCGAACTGCTGCCCGCCCTGCTCGACCTCTCGCTAACGGGCATTGTGCTGTACGAGCCCGTGCGCGACGCGAGCGGCGCGGTGGTGGACCTGGCCTTCGCCTACCTCAACCCCGCTGCCCAGCGGATGCTGCGCCTGCCGGCCCGGCCCGCGGCCACCTTCCTGGCGCAGTTTCCGGCGGGCCGCAACGAAGGCTTTGCTTTCCACCGCGACACGTTTTTGGGCGATGCGCCGGGCCAGTTCGACGTGAATTACCAGGCCGACGGCTACGACAACTACTTCCGCATTGCGGCCCGGCGGGTGGGCGGCCAGCTACTGGTAAGTTTCACCGACACCGCTGACCAGCCCCGCACGGCCGTGGAGGAGGCTTTGCGCGCCAGCCAGGCCCGCGAGCAAACCGCCCGCGCCGAGGCCCAGCGCCAGCGCCGCCAGCTCGACAACGTGCTGATGCAGGCCCCGGCCATGATTTGCGTGCTGGAGGGCCCCAGCCACCGGTTTCAGTTTGTGAACGGCCCGTACCAGGGGCTGGTGGGCCGCCGCCCGCTGCTGGGCCTGCCCATTGCCGAGGCCATGCCCGAACTGGCTGGCCAGCCCATTTTTGAGCTGCTCGACGGCGTGTACCGCACCGGCGAGCCGTTTTTTGCCAACGAAATGCTCGTGCAGCTCGACCACGACAACTCGGGTGCCGCGCTGGGGGAGCGCTACTACAACTTCACCTACCAGGCCCGGCGCGACCTGGCCGGGGCCATCGACGGCATTCTCGTGTTTGCCTACGAGGTGACGGTGCAGGTGCTGGCCCGCCGCACGGCCGAGGCCAGCAGCGCGCAAGCCGCCGTCCTGAACGAGCAGCTCGATGGCCTCAACGAAGAGCTGGCCGCCACCAACGAGGAACTGCAAGCCACCAACGAGGAATTCCTGGCCAGCAACACGGCCTTGGCCCGCACCCAGCAAACGCTGGAAGCCACCAACCGGGCCCTGCTCAAAGCCGCCCGCCGCGCCGCCGATGCCCAGGCCACCGCCGAGGCGGCGCGCGCCGAGCTGGCGCGCGTGTTCGAGCAGGCCCCCGTGGCCATTGCCATTCTGGAGGGCCCGGCGCACGTCGTGGCGCTGGCCAACCCCGAAATGGGCCTCATCTGGGGCCGTTCGCCGGCGCTCATCATTGGGCGGCCCCACTTTGAGGCGCTGCCCGACCTGGCCGGCCAGGGCTTCGAAGCCATCTTCGCCGATGTGCTCCGCACCGGCCACCCGTACTACCTGCGCGAGCAGCCCGTGCACATGGACCGCACCGGCGACGGGCAGCCCACGCTGGGCTACTTCCACATTGCCTACCAGCCCCTGCGCGACGGTCAGGGGCAGATTTCGGGCATCACGGCATCGGCCGCGGACGTGACCGCCCAGGTGCTGGCCCGCCAGCAGGTGCAGAACCTGAACGAGGAGCTGGCCGCCATCAACGAAGAGCTGCGGGCCAGCAACGAGGAGCTTTTGGTAAACAACGCCGCCCTGGCCGCGGCCCAGCAGGCCCTGGGGGCCCTCAACCAAGAGCTGGAAGCCCGCGTGGCGCGGCGCACCGGGGAGGTGCGCGCCGCCCTGGCCGAGGCCGAGCAGCAGCGCGAGCAGCTGCGGGTGCAGCAGGGCCTGCTGCGCCAGATTCTGCGGCAGATGCCGGCCGCCATTGCCACCCTCACGGGGCCCCAGCACCGCTACACGTTCTTCAACGACCAGTACCGGGCCCTGGCCGCTGGCCGCACCCAGCTAGGCCGCACCGTGGCCGAGGTGCTGCCGGAGGTGGCGGCGCAGGGTTTTGTTAACCTGCTCGACGAGGTGTACCGCACGGGCCAGCCCTTTGTGGGCGTCGAAATGCCCATCCAGCTCCACGACGCGCGCACCGGCCAAACTGAGCAGCGGTACTTGGATTTTGCCTATCAGCCGCTGTTCGACGGCCAGGACCAGCTTCACGGCATCCTGGCGTTCATCGTGGACGCCACGGAGAAGGTGCTGGCCCGCCAGCAGCTCGACGCCCTGCAGGCCAAGGTGCTGGCCGCGGCCCAGCGCCGGGCGGCAGAGCGCGAGGCTCTCTACCAGGTGTTCGAGCAAACGCCGGCCGCCGTGCTGCTGCTGCGCGAGTCCGGCCACCGCATCGAATACTTCAACCCCGCCTATGGGGCCCTGTTTCCGGGCCGGCTGGTGCCGGGCCAGGCCCTGGCCGAGGCCCTGCCCGAATTGGTGGAGCAGGCCTTCGTGGCCTTGCTCGACGAGGTGTACCGTACGGGCCAGCCCTACGTGGGCATTGAGGTGCCCATGCGCTTCACGCCCGCCCCGGGCCAGCCGGCCGCCACGGCCTACTTCAATTTCAACTACCAGCCCTACCGCGAGGGCGACGCGGTGGTGGGCATTTCGGTGTTTGCCTACGACGTGACGGAGCAAGTGCAGGCCCGCCAGCAGCGCGAGGCCCAACAGCGCGAGCTGCGGCGCGTGTTCGAGCAGGCCCCCGTGGCCATTTGCGTGTTCCGGGGCCCCCACTACGTGCTGGACGTCCTGAACCCCCTGATGGCCCAGATGCTGGGCCACCCGCTGGCGCAACTGTTAGGCCGGCCTTTTGCCGAGGCCCTGCCCGAAATGCAAGACCAAGGCCTGCCTGAGTTACTGGCCGAGGTGTGGCGCAGCGGGCAGCCGTTTGTGGCCGTGGAGCGCCCCGTGCAACTTAATTACCACGCCCCCGGGGCCCCGGGCCACTTCAACTTCGTGTACGAGCCCCTGCGCGACGAGCAGGGCCAGGTGGTGGCCATTACCTGCGTGGCCGTGGACGCCACGGACCAGGTGCGGGCCCGGGCGCAGGTGCAAACGCTGAACGAGGAGCTGGCCGCCATCAACAAAGAGCTGCGGGCCACCAACGACCGCCTGAGCCGCACCAATGCCGACCTGGACACGTTCGTGTACACGGCCTCGCACGACCTCAAGGCCCCCATTGCCAACATCGAAGGCCTGCTGGAGGCCCTGCGCGAGCAGCTGCCCCCGGCGGCCCTGCAAGCCGAGCTGGTGCCCCGCCTGCTGGCCATGATGCAGGGGGCCGTCGAGCGCTTTCAGCAAACGCTGGTGCACCTCACCGACGTGTCGAAGCTCCAGCTCGCGCAGGCGGAGCCCCCCGAGCCCGTGGACCTGCCCGCCCTGGCCGAAGCCATTCGCCTCGACCTGGCCCCCCTGCTAACGGACACCCGCGCCACCTTGCTGGTGGACCTGGCGGCGGTGCCCACCGTCAGCTTTTCGCCCAAAAACCTGCGCAGCATCCTCTACAACCTGCTCAGCAACGCGGCCAAATACCACGCGCCCGACCGGCCGCCCGTGGTGGCCCTGCGCGCCTACCGCGACGCCGGCTGGGTGCTGCTCGAAGTGGAGGACAACGGCCTCGGCCTCAGCCCCGAGCAGCAGGGCCGGCTGTTCGGCATGTTCCAGCGCCTGCACGACCACGTGGAAGGCTCCGGCGTGGGCCTGTACACGGTCAAGAAAATCGTGGAAAACGCCGGCGGTACCATCGCCGTGCGCAGCCAGCCGGGCGTGGGCTCCACCTTCACCGTCACCTTGCCCGGTTAGCCCCCGCCGGTTATTTGCCCCGTATGCCCCAGCTTTCCTGCGTACTACTCGTCGACGACGACCCCACGACCAACTTCCTGAACCAGCTGCTGCTGAAGAATATGGCCGTGACCGACCGCTGCCTGGTGGCCGAAAACGGGGCCCAGGCCCTGGCCCTGCTCGACAGCGCCTGCGCCACCCCAGGCCCCGTGCTCGTGCTGCTCGACGTAAACATGCCCGTGCTCGGCGGCATTGCCTTTCTGGAGGCCTACCAGCAGGTGCCCGCAGCCCAGCGGGCGGCCGTGGTGGTGGTGGTGCTCACCACCACCCTGCACCCCCTCGACTTGGCCCGCCTCCAGGCCCTGCCCATTGCCGGGCTCATCAGCAAGCCCCTCACCCGCCCCAAAATGGCCGAGCTGCTGGCGCTCCATTTTTAGGGGCCTGGCCCGCCAAGGCCAGGCTGCCCGGGGCCCCTACACCGCGTGCAGAATCACGTAGAGCGAGGCCGTGGAAATGACCACCCACAGCAGCACGCCCAGCACGTAGGGCTTGAGGCCCACCGAGCCCACCACTTTGGCCGATAAGCCCGCGCCGATGAAAAACAGCGTCACGGTGAGGCCGATTTTGGCCAGGTGCGTCATCAGGGGGGCCAGGGGCTGGGCCACGGGCACGAAGGTGTTAAGCAGCATGGCCCCGATGAAGCCGAAAATGAAGTAGGGAATCTTGATTTTCACGCCCTTCTGCTTGAAAAGCATGGCCGTACCAATGGCTACCGGGATGATCCACAGGGCCCGGGCCAGCTTCACGGTGGTGGCCACTTCGAGCGCCTGGCTGCCGTAGGCGGCCGCCGCGCCCACCACCGAGCTCGTGTCGTGGATGGCAATGGCGCACCACAGGCCAAACTGGTTCTGGCTCATGTGCAGGGCGTGGCCGATGGGCGGGAAGGCGAACAGGGCAATGGCGTTGAGCACGAACACCGTGCCCAGGGCCACCGACATCTCCTCGTCTTTGGCCCGCAGTACCGGCCCGATGGCCGCAATGGCCGAGCCCCCGCAAATGGCCGTGCCGCAGGATATTAAGTGCACCACGTGCCGCCCCAGCCCCAGCCACTTGCCCGCAAAGTAGCCCAGAACCAGGGTGCCGAAAATCGACACCACCGTGAACAGGATGCCCTCCCGGCCGGCTTGCACCGCGGCGTGGGCATTCATGCCGAAGCCCAGGCCAATCACCGAAAATTGCAGCAGGCTGTGGGTGGCTTTCTTGGTTTGGGCCCCGAAGGGGTTGCCGATGGTTTGGGCCAGCACCAGGCCCAGCGCCAGGGCCACGGGCGGCGAGGCCCAGGGCGTGAGGCAGAACACCAAGAACAGGCCAAACACCACTTGCTTCAGGGTGTAGCCGTGCCCAAACGCCACGCGGGGCGTGTGCAGGTGGCGGAAAAAGCCCGTGGTTTCGTTGAATTCGGCGGGGGCCGCGGCCTCCGTGGGCGCGAGGACCAGTGGAGTGGATGAGGCTTGAGGAGCAGCAGGATGAACCAGGAGTGCCATGAGCGGGAAGGGATTGTTTCTGAGGCAAATTTACGGCGGTTTCTACCTATCTGTTTATCCAATAGTGTTATGCAGCATAACAAATGGTTATTGAACGAACCGGTTCACTAGTTGCCTGGACGCCGGTTGTGGGACATTTGACTAGTGGCTCAACCCGCCCCAAACGCTAGCGGCCGGCTCGCCCACGGCAAGCCGGCCGGGGCCTGGTTTTGCTCGGCGTGTCCGCGCTGCAAGCGCGGGTCGGCAATGGCTTCGGATACGCAGTAGGGCTCGGTGGCCGCGGCGTGCTCGCCCCGGAACTCGCTGAACTCATCGGGGTTGTCGTTCGAGCCGTCCTTGGCGGCGGCGCGGTAGGCGCGGGGCGCGCGAGGGTCGTCGGGGCGGTCGAAATCGCCGTACTGCTGCGTGCCGGTGGTCGGCCGCCGGCGCGTCGGTGGTCGGCGGGGTTGGGTGCTGGGCCATAGCGGTGGGGACGAAGCAGCAGGCGAACCCCCTGGCTCTCCCTATTGCCCCAGCATCCAGCATTTCCAGGGCCCCGGGGCCCTGGAAATGCTGGATGCGAAAAGGTTATCCCGCATCACGCCTTGTTATCGGGGGCCCTTGAGCTGGCCTTGCGCGAAGCTCAGAAACCGCTGGGCCGGCCGGGCCAGCACCTGCCCCTGCACCCACACGGCCTCGAACTGCCGCGCTAGGCGCAGGCCCGCCACGGGCACAATTTCGAGCAGCCCGGCCGCCAGTTCGCGGCTCAGGGCCCGGCGCGACACGAAGCCCAGGGCCCCCGGAGCCGCCTCCAGGTAGCTTTTGATGGCCTCCGTGCTGTCGAGGTAGATGGCCACCTCCAGGTCGCTGAGCTTGATTTTGGCCGCGCGCAGGGCAAACTCCAGGATTTCCAGCGTGCCCGAGCCGCGCTCGCGCAGCACCAGCGGGTGGGCCAGGGCCCCGGCCAGCGGCAGGGGCTGGGCGGGCGGCCCGCCGGGCGTGGCCCGGCGCACGGCCACCAGCTCATCGGGCAACAGCAACTCATAGTGCAGGTCGCGGCTCTTGGTGCGGCCCTCCACGAAGCCCAGGTCCAGCTCGCCGCGCAGCAGCGCGTCGGCAATGCGCTCCGAGTTGGCGTTCAGAAACGTGAGCTGCACTTGCGGGTAGCGCGCCTGAAACGCGGGCAGCAGCCCTGGCAGCACGTACTGGCTGATGGTGGTGCTGGCCCCTAGGCGCAGGCGGCCCGCCGCCTCGTCGGGGTCGCGCAGGGCCAGTAACTGGTCGTCGAGCAACTGCTGGGCGGCGGCCACGGCCTCGGCGTGGGCCAACAGCAGGCGCCCGGCCTCGGTGAGGGCTACGCGGTTGCCGCGCCGCTCCAGCAGCCGCTGGCCGTACTGGGCCTCCAGCTCGCGGATGTGCTTGGTGACGGCCGGCTGGCTCACAAACAGCTCCTGGCCGGCTTTGGTGAAGCTCAGGTGCCGGGCCACGGCGGCAAACACACGAAGACGAAAATCGGACATGGCGGCAAAGTACGGGGCCCTGGGGCGCACCCCGGGGAGGGCATTTACCGTACAGTTTATAAATTCATCAATCCTTCATTATTCGTCGTCCCATGCTTTCTCTCTCGTCCTTCGCCACGCTCCTCGCTCTTGCTTCGTTGCTCACGGCCTGCGGCCAGAAGCACGACGGTACGCCCTACGGCATCAACCCCACCAAGCACGAGTACGGCCACCGCAAATCGCCCGCCGATACTACGCGCCACAGCGACATCTACGTCGATGGGGTGCCCAAAGGCGCGGAGCTGAACGCCGTTACTAACGGCGCCAGCGTCGGCCAGCCCATGAGCAACCATTAGCAACCTCGGCGGCCGCGTGCGCTTACGCGCTGGTAGGGGCTGCTACACGCAGGATTACAATGAATGGGTAGCTTTTTGACGGATGGCTACTACTAATAAAACTACTCGTCTACCCGTCAAATGCACGATACTTAGCCACTTGTAGCAATGGTATATTTTTAATTTCACTGATGCCTGATACCAAGTTCATTCGTCAATTGCGCCAATATTTAGGCTAATCCGACGAGCGAAGTAACCATTAGATTATATATAATGTATATTGATTATAAGTAAAATAATAGTATCCTGATTAAGTATAAATAATAGTTATAATTATTATCAAGGTTTTTTGTTATATGCTATTTATCAGAGATTAGGGCTATGTGTAGGTTCTGTTAATTTATTAGCCTCTAGCTGGGGTAATGGTGTGAGTTTGATGTGTGCCACCGCCTATTGGCTGGTGAAGTTTGAGTGAAGATTAGCAAGAACCCATTTTGTTTATCTTCATAAAAGCTGCCCAAAACAATGAAAACAGGCAGTTGCACACTCGCTCTCATCTTTTCAAAGCTATGGAAATAAAAAATTGTATTCATGCAAGGTTTAGTCATGAAACGCATTCCAATCAAATAATAAACCTGGAACAAAAAAAATCAGTTGCTCACAGAAACTCACTTCTTGATTTAATTAAAGTTGCGGCGTCAATTGGAGTTATAAGCGCTCACGTGCATAGCGATACTGCTGCAGCTGAGTCGCTTAGTCATTTCTTTAGCCCCGTTAGGGTTCCGTTCTTATATATTACGGCACTCGCGTTTTTCATCAGCAATATTCATAAAAAAAGCAGCGCCGACAATGACGCTGGCATTCAGGATACGCTGGTGAAAATTGGGAAGCGGATAGTGCTGCCGTTTCTGGTTTGGTCGGCCGTTTATGTGCTGCTGATTACTCTTAAAAGCTTAATAACTGGAGTTGCGAATCCCCATGCTTTTGATTTGGGTAAAGTTTTGCTGTACGGCGACAGTGCCGAGCACTTATACTTTTTGCCGCAACTGCTAGTAATGGAGCTTATCGGACTGGGGATTTACCTGTTGGCCGATAAAAACAATCAAAATAAAGGACTGATTGTGCTGTCCGTTGCTGCCATCTACCTTATCTGGGGCTATGAGCATAAGTACTACGGCATGACGCCGTTACCGTCACTGATTGCCTATACTGTGATGGCGTTTTACTTGGGTTCCAAGATAAAAAAGCGGCAGACGCACTGGGGCTACGCCGTATTGGGCGCCGCGCTGTTGGTATTGGCCATCTCTGCTTCTTTCGTGAGCTACCCGAAAATATTTGCGCAGTACTTCCTGGCGCTGCCGATTGGCGGGTTTGGCTTGCTGCTACTGACGCTGAACATCCCGCGGCTGGAACTGCCCAGCTGGTTGATTACCCTGAGCTCGGTGAGCTACGGCGTTTACCTGGGCCACGTAATGGTTTTGGAAGGATTGGAATTTGTGATAGCAAAAGCACACATTTCAATGCGTTACGACCTTGCCACGAAGGCATTGGTAACGCTCGTGGTCTTTCTGATCAGCACGATCCTGGTGCTGGTGCTCAGAAAAATTCCGGTACTGAAGGAACTGTTTTTGGGCGAGTCAACCCCAAAGGCATCGGTTGCCACCGTAACCTACCGTATTCCTGAATACCGCAGGGTTGCTGCCTAAGGCAAAGGCTGCCAAGGGCCGGTGATGTGAGCCGCCCCAGCTGCTACTAGGGCCCCAGCGGGCCGCGTACCTGCGCTGAAACCTAACCAGGGTGCCCCACCGGCAGGAGGGGGCACCCTGGTTTTTTTGTTGCGGGGTGGTGGTTTGGGGCCCCTGGCGCTGCCGAAGTGCCGGGGGCGTTTGCTTACCAGTAGTGAAATAATACAGCTAGTGGACGATATAGTGCTTTTATTTGCAAGTATATCAATTTTTCGATTTATGAAAACACACTACGCTTTCGCTCTGCTTGCCCTAGCCGCTGCGCCCGCCCTGGCCCAAACCGAGCCGGGGGCCCCACCCGCCGCGCCGGCCCCCGCAGCTGCCCCGGCCGCCGAGCCGCTGTGGCGCACCCAGGCCAAGGCCGCCCTCAACCTCAACGAAGCCACGCTGAGCAGCAACTGGCGCGGCGGCGGCGTGAATACCCTGGGCCTGAGTGCGCTGGCCAACCTGCGGGCCAACCGCAAGCAGGGCATCCACAGCTTCGACAACGAGGCCGATTTCCTGTTTGCTTTCTCCCAAACGGCCGGCCTGGGCTACCGCAAAACCCAGGACCGCCTCTACCTCGACACGAAGTACGGCCGGGCCCTGAACCCGAAGTGGGACATGTTCGTGTCGCTGAACCTGCTCTCGCAGTTCGCCGCAGGCTACCGCTACGATGACTCCGGCGTGCAGCAGGTGTCGGACCTGTTTGCGCCCGCGTTTTTCACGGCCGCTTATGGGTTTGAGTACCACCCCAACCCCACGTTTCACGTGCGCTTGTCGCCGTTTGCCCCGCGCCTTACGGTGGTGGGCCGCGTCGAGCGGTTTGTGCCGGCCCTGGGGGCCACGCCCTACGGCGTGAACCCCGGCCGCAGCACGCGCTGGGAGATTCTGGCGGCCCAGGTGCTGGCCGAGCTCGACCGCAACCTGAGCACCAACCTCAACCTAAAGGCGCGCTACGTGCTGTTTGCCAACTACGAAACGCTGGACCCCAAGCGCATCGACCACCGCCTCGATCTCACGCTCACGGCCAAGGTGTCGCGCTTCGTAAACGTGTCGCTCAACGGCACGGCCCTCTACGACTATGACCAGGACAGCGGCATCCAGTACAGCCAGGGCCTCACGCTGGGCGTAGCGTACGCCTTCCAAAACTTCGTGGATCCGCCCAAAAAATAGCGGGCTGCAGGCGCCGGGGCCCTAATTCGACGGCTTGTCCCGGCCGGGCTCGGCGTCGTACTCGGCCACGAAGCGCAGCAGCAGCAGCAGCATGTCGGCCGGCATGTTGTGGGCGCGCGGCAGCAGGAAACGGCCGTTGGCGGTGTCAAAGTATCCCACAATTTGCTGTAGGTTAACGTCTTGGGCTGGGCGAAAACCCATGCCCCAGTCGGGGAAGTTGCGGTGGCCGATGGGCCCCTCGCCCAGCACTTCGCAGTTGCTGTGGCGTGGGTCGTGGGCAATTTTGTCGTAGTAGAGGTGGCGCACCACGGCCTCTTCGCCCTCGATTACCTGCAAAAAGCGGCCATTGGGGGTGCAGAGCAACATGCCGCTGATGCGCTCGGCGTGGTTGGCCGGCCGCCAGCGCTGCAGCGCGGCCGCCAGTTGCGTGGTGGTGAACAGGCGCTTCGCCTGGCTCTGGTAAATCAGGTGGTACAAACTCATCGGGCTTGGATACGAGCCCGGGCCAAAAAAGTAGGGGGCCCCGGGACCAATTTTGGTCCCGGGGCCCCCTACTTTTTTGGCCATTTGCCGGCCGGCCGGGGCCCTAATGGGCCACCAGCTCGGAGGGGCCCTCGGCCAGGGGCACGTACTTGCTGTGCTCGGCGCGGTAGAAGCGCTCGAACACCAGCGGGAAGATGAAGAGCGTGAGTACGGTGCCCGTGATGAGGCCCCCAATCACGACGATGGCCAGCGGCTTGGAAGTTTCCGAGCCGATGCCGGTGCTGATGGCGGCCGGCATCAAGCCGATGGTGGCCATGAGGGCCGTCATCACCACGGGGCGCACGCGGCTGCCCACGCCGTCGCGGATGCTGTCGTCGAGCGACATCTTTTTTACCAGATTCTGCTTGAAGACGGAGATGAGAATTACGCCGTTCTGGATGCAAATGCCGAAGAGCGCGATGAAGCCGATGCCGGCCGAAATCGAGAAGTTGGTGTGCGTGATGAGCAGCGCCGCGATGCCGCCGATGATGGCAAACGGCACGTTGAGCAGCACCAGGCCGGCATCCTTCAGGTTGCTGAACAGGATGAAGAGAATGAAGAAAATGAGAATCAGCGACACCGGTACTACCTGCGTGAGGCGCTGCTGGGCGCGTTTCTGGTTCTCAAAGTCGCCGGTCCAGCGCATGCTGTAGCCCTTGGGCAGCTTCACCACGGCATCCACCTTGCGCTGGGCTTCCTCGATGGTGCTGCCCATGTCGCGGCCCCGGATGCTGAACTTCACGGCGGCGAAGCGCTTGTTGTCGTCGCGGTAAATCAAGCTGGGGCCCGTCACGCTGCTGATGGTGGCGATTTCGGTAATCGGGATGGTTTTGCCGCTCTGGGTGGGCACCATCAGGCGGGCAATTTCCTCGGGCGTCTGGCGGAAGTTCTCCTCGTAGCGCACCCGGATCGGGAATTTGCGCTCGCCCTCGTACAGCTGCGAGGCCTCCTTACCACCGATGGCGGTTTCGAGCACCGACTGGGCGTCGGCCTTGCTTACGCCGTAGGCGGCCATGCGCTGCTCGTCCAGCTCCACGTGCAGCTCGGGCTGGCCGATGTTGCGCAGCAGGCCCAGGTCGCCGATGCCATCCACCTTCTTCAGGATGCCGTACACCTGGCGGGCGTTGGCCTCCAGCACCTTCAGGTCCTGGCCGTAAATCTTCACGGCAATCGAGCCTTTCACGCCCGACGCGGCTTCTTCCACGTTGTCGGTAATGGGCTGCGAGAAGTTGAAGTCCACGCCGGGGAAGCGGTTGAGCTTCTCCTGCATGTGCTCGATGAGGGCCTCGCGGTTGGCCTTGCTCTTCATCTCCTTGTTCACCGCGTCGGTGTGCTTGAGCTGCACCAGGAACTCGTTGTTGTAGAAGCCCGTAGGGTCGGTGCCGTCGTTGGGGCGGCCGGTCTGGCTCACCACGTCGCCCACCTCCGGGAAGCTCAGAAACACGCGCCGCATCTCGTTGCACAGCTTGTTTGACTGCTGCAAGTTGATGCTCAGCGGCAGCTGGGCGCGCACGTAAATCGAGCCCTCGTTCAGCTCCGGCAGAAACTCCGAGCCCAGGAAGTGGAAGGCCCCCAGGCCCAGCACCACCGCCACGGTGGCCACCAGCAGGCTGATGGTTTTGCGGGCGTAGGTGAAGGCCAAAAAGCGCTGGGCCCCGTTGTTGATGCCGCGCACGAAGAAGTTGTCCTTCTCGCGCACGTTCTTGTTCAGCAGGATGGAGGTAAGCACCGGCACCAGCGTGAGCGTGAAAATCAGGGCCCCCAGCAGGGCGAAGCCCAGCGTCCAGGCCAGGGGCGAGAACACCTTGCCTTCTACTTTTTCGAAGGCGAAAATGGGCAGTAACGCCGTGATGATGATGGCCTTGGCGAAGAAGATGGATTTGCCCATGTCGCGCCCCGTCTTCTTGATGAGGCCCAGCTTGGCGAGCTTGTTGAAGCGCTCCATGCCCACCTCGTGCGCCTTGTGGTCGAGGGCCACGAACAGGCCTTCCACCATCACCACGGCCCCGTCGATGATGATGCCGAAGTCGATGGCCCCCATGCTGAGCAGGTTGGCGCTCATGCCGCGCAGGCGCAGGCAGATGAAGGCAAACAGCAGCGCCAGCGGGATGATGATGCTCACAATCACCGTGGTGCGCCAGTCGGCCATGAATACCAGCACGATGAGCGTCACCAAAATGATGCCCTCCATGAGGTTGTGGATCACGGTTTCGGTCGAGAAGTCAATCAGCTGCTGGCGGTCGTAGAAGGTCTTGATTTGCACGCCGGGCGGCAGAATCTTGGTGTTCAGCTCCTCCACTTTGTCCTTGAGGCGGGCAATGACTTCGGAGGGGTTTTCGCCCTTGCGCATCACCACGATGCCTTCGAGCTTGTCGTTCTCGTAGTTGCGGCCCACCTGGCCCAGGCGCGGCAGCGCCGATTCGTGCACAATGGCCACGTCCTTGATGAGGATGGGCGTGCCGTTCACGTTCTTGATGACCGTGTTGTTGATGTCGTCGATGTTGTTGAGCAGGCCGATGCCGCGCACCACGTAGTTCTGCTGGCCCGAGTTGATGACGTCGCCGCCCACGTTCACGTTCGAGCGCTGCACGGCCTGGTACACGTCGAGCGGCGTAATGCCGAAGTCCTGGAGCTCGCCCGGGTTCACGCTCACCTCGTACTCCTTGGCCTCGCCGCCGAAGCTGTTCACGTCGGCCACGCCGGGCACCGATTTCAGCTGGCGGTCCAATACCCAGTCCTGTAGCGTTTTCAGCTGGCGGATGGTCTGGTCCTTGCCCTCCAGGGTGTAGCGGTAAATCTCGCCCGTGGGGCCGTAGGGCGGCTGCACGTCGGGCTGGATGCCGTCGGGTAGGTCCACTTCGCGCAGCAGGTTGTTCACCTGCGGGCGGGCAAAGGCGTCGTCCACGCCGTCGTCGAAAATGACCTTCACCACCGACAGCCCGAAGAGCGTGGTGGAGCGCACCGACGCCTTTTTCTGCACCGGGTTGAGGGCAATTTCGATGGGCACCGTCACGAACTTCTCAATCTCCTCGGCCGAGCGGCCGGGCCACTGGGTGATGATGGTAATTTCGGTGTTCGTCACGTCCGGAAACGCCTCAATCGGCGTGTTCCGGTAGCTGATGGCCCCCGCAACGACCGCCAAAATGGTCATCAGGAACACGAAGCCCCGGTTTTTGAGTGAAAAGGCAATAATGCCCTGGATGAATTTATTCATGGAAGTCGTTGCTGACTTTTATGTAGGTAGGGGCTTCATGGCAAGAACGTTGGGCAAGGCCTGGGGCCCCACCTAGTCGTTCAGCTCGTCGTAAATCAGCAGTTGGTTCTGGGAGATGAACCGCTCGCCGTCCTTCAGGCCCTTGGCCACGTAGCTGACGTCGCCCACGGTGCTGGCAATCGTCACGGGGCGGGTTTCCACGTGGTTGCGGTCTTTGTACACCATCACAAACGTGCGGTCCTTGTCGAACACCACAGCGCTGGCGGGCACGGCCATCATAGTACCGCCGGCCGCGTTCTGCACCTTAATCTGGGCGTACATCTCGGGCTTGAGCAGGTAGCCGGGGTTGCGCAGCTTCACGCGCACCTTCATCACCTTGCTGTCGGGGTCCAAGATGTTGAATACCTTATCGATGTGGCCCGCGAAGTGGCGGCCGGGGTAGGCCAGCGTTGTCACGTCGGCCGTGAAGCCGGGCTGCACCTTCGAGATATCGGACTGGAACACGTTGGCCAGAATCCAGACGTCGTCCAAGTCGCTCACCGTGAAGAGGTTTTCCACGTTGCTGTTGTTGAACTGCATCGAGGTGGTCACGTTCTTGTCGGTGATGAAGCCCGAGATGGGCGACTTCAGCGAGTACTTACCGTCGGGCGTTACACCGTAGATGGCGAGCTGCTTGCGGCTCTTACCGGCCGTGCCCTGGGCCTTTTGCAGCTCGCTGCGGGCCAGCAGCACGTCGCGCTCCGAGCTCAGGCCGGCCTTGAACATGTCCTGGGCTACGTCCACGTTTTTGCGGGCAATGGCGAGGTCGGAGCCGGCGGCGGTGCCCTGGTTTTGCAGGTCGGCAATCTCGCCCGAGCGGATGATGGCCAGCTGCTGGCCCTGGCGCACGTAGTCGCCCAGCTCCACATCCACCTTTTCCACCACGCCGCCCACGAGCGGGAAAATCTTGGCCGTGTGGTCCTCGTCGGGCGCAATCTGGCCGGTCAGGCTCAGCTCGTCGAGCATGGGGCGCTCCTTCACCGTGTCGATGCGCAGCTCCTTCATCACCTCGTCGGTGAGGTGGAAGGCCGGGGCGGCGGCCGTTTCGGGGGCTTTCTTTTCGGCCGAGGAGCAGGCACTCAACGTGCCCAGCAGCAGGGCCGGGGCCAATAGGGAAATACGGGTCATTATATAAGTAAGCTGTTGGCTAATAGCAGCTAGCTGTTAGCTTTTGGTTGTTGCGAATAATCAACTAAGAAATTGCCGTTGCTGATAAAGTCCAGTTTTAGGGCCCCAGGCATCGGCCGGCAGGAAAAAGCTAACAGCTCAAAAAAGCTACTCGGCCCGGAACACCGGGCGGCCCACGGCGGCGTTGAGCTGCTCGAAGGCGCGCATGCGGCTGGCGCGTAGCTGGTTGAGCTGCACCAGGTTGTCGTTGTACGATTGGTAGTAGTCGAGGAATTCCACCAGCCCGATCAGGCGGCGCGCATACGCTTGCTCGATGCCGCCGATGATGCGGTCGAAGGGCGTGGTGTCGCGGTCGGCCTGCTTAAACTGGGCGTCGATGAGGCCCACGAGTTGGTAGTTCTGCTGCACCTCGTTCTGCACCACCAGGCGGGCCTGGCCGAGCTGGGCCTTGCCGCCTTGGATGAGGGCCTCGGCGGTGCGGATGTTGCCCTGGTTGCGGTTGAACACGGGCACGGCCACGCCCAGCGTGAGGGCGTTGTAGTTCTGAATGTAGGAGCCGGCGCGGTCGTAGGTGTAGCCCACCAGCAGGTCGGGGGCCACCAGGGCGCGCTGGTAGCGCAGGTTGTTGCCCTGCTGCTGCAAGTAGGCGGTGCGGGCCAGTAGGTCGCCGCGCAGGATCTGGGCCGAGTCCACGAGCTGCTGCATGGAATAGGGCCCCAGGCTCAGGTCGCGGGTGCGGGGCAGCACCACCTGGGGCTGGAGGTAGGCCCCCGAGGTGTCGCGCGTCAGCACCCGCAAGTCGCTCAGGTTCGGGGCCATGTCCACGAACAGCTGCTGGCGCTGGTTCTGGAGCACAAATAGGAACGCTTTGAGGCGGACGACCTCTTTCTGGGCAATGTTGCCCTTTTCGTACTGCTGCTGGTAGGCCGGAATAATGCGCTGGAAGGAAGTGATTTCCGTGTCGTACACGGCCAGCGTGCGCTGCTTATAATAGAGGTCGTAGAAGGCGGTGCGCAGCTGGTAGCGCAGCGTGCGCAGCAGGTCCTGCAGGTTGTACTGCTCAACGAGGGCGGCGGCCTGGGCCACGTTGGCGGCGGCGCGGCGGCGCCCGGCAATGACGATGAGCTGCTGCACCTGCACGATGCTCTCGCCGGTGCGCGTCACGTCGAAGGTGCGGCCGGTTTCGGGGTTGTGGATGTTCTGCTCCAGGCTCACCACGGGGTTGTCCCAGAGGCGGGCCTGTAAAATCTGGGCCTGGGCAGCCGTCACGTTGAAGCGCTGGGCCAGCAGCTGCAAGTTGCCCTGCACGAAGCGCTGCTCGGCCTGGGCCAGCGTCAGCTGCACCGTGTCCACGGCGGCGGCTTGGGCAGCGGGCACGGGCGCCACCGGCCGGGGCATTGGGGCGGGGGCCCCCACGCGGGGAGCGGGCGCCGGGGCCCCCACCTGGGCCAGGGCCGGCAGCACCGCGCCTAGTTCACAACACAGTACCCAGCCAACCAACAAGAAAAATGAGCGCAGCATACAACGTCAAATAGTACTATTAATCCTCGCTTGAATCGATTCGCACAACACGGGACGATAAAGGTCCGGAGGGGGCAATGATTGCAAGATGAAGATATAAAGTGTTTTTGATGAAGTTTCATAATAAACATAATCTCAATATTGCATAAACTACTGATTAGCATTATTTTAATTAATAAGTAATTTTACGCAATACTCATCTGTTGATTGGATGAAGTTGCTTAGTCGGCGGCGGGCAGCAGCGGGTGGAAGCGCACGCCGTCGCGCGGGTTGAACTCGAGGGCCGGGGCCGGCAGCTTTATAAATTGGGTGGCCCCGAGCAGCATCCGGCCCGTGGAGCCGGCGGGCACTAGGCGGGCAAAGTCGGCGTCGGGCGATAGGTAGAACTGGCGCACGCGCCGGAACACCACCGGCCGGCCATCGGCGCCGTACAGCGGCGGGTTGGCGTGGCCGCCGGTGAGGCCGCTGCCGCTGTAGCCCAAGTCCAGGTTCAGCCACTTCGGAAACGAGGGCCCCACGGGCAGCACCGACGCCACGTTCACCGAGAGCCAGTACTGCTGGCCGTTGTAGTCCTTCAGCATTTGGGCCCCGCGGGTGCGGCCCAGCAGCTCGGGCCGGTACCGGGCGTAGAGGCTGCTGCTGAAGCCGTAGCGCAGGCTGGCCCGCTGCTCGCCGAAGCCATACTGCTGGCCCATGAACAGCGCAATGCCGGCCGCGTTGGCCGCCATGTCGCCCTTCGAGAAGCCCCAGCCCTGCGAGTAGCCGTCGAATACCTCAATGGTGCTTTGGTAGAGCAGCGCGATGAGGCCCCCGGTGATGGCGGCCGTGCGGTCGGGCACGCCGCTCCAGCGAAACAACTCGTACTCGCCTCGGCTGATGGCGTAGGCCGTGGTGGCGTGGCCCACCTTGTCCATTTGCAGCCACTCGCCGTTGTCGTCGAAGGCGTGGAACGGCACGCGTTTGGTGTACCAGGTTTTGCCCAGCAGGTACGAGGTGAGGGCGTACACCACGGCCGTGCCCACCACCACGCCCACCAGCCGCCCGGTGTGCACGCCGCTGGCAGCCAGCGGGTCGGGCGCGGGCGGCACGGGGGTGGGCGGCAGGCCCTGGGCCGCGGCCGGGGCCCCCAGTTCCAAAGCGGCCCACAGGGCGCAGGTAAACAGGCGCAGAATACGGGGCAAAGCAAGCACGGGCAGCAAGGATAAATCCGCGCCCGGGGCCCCGGGCCGGCCGCCGAAACTACGGCCCTGGCGCGGTTTGGCCACCGCCCCGGGGCCCCAAACGCAAAAAGCGCCGGCCCAAGGGGCCGGCGTTTTTCTTCCTCCAAAGGCAACCCCCTTTAGTTGTGCTTGCGGGCGCGCTCCAGCTTGCTGCTGTACACCCACTCGTACACGGTGGGCAGCACCAGCAGCGAGAGCACGGTGGCCGTAATGAGGCCCCCAATCACGACGATGGCCAGCGGTTTCTGGGTTTCGGAGCCGATGCCGTGGCTGAGGGCGGCGGGCAGCAGGCCCAGCGAGGCCATCAGGGCCGTCATCACCACGGGGCGCAGGCGGGTGCGGGCCCCGTCCTTGATAGCGTGCTCCAGGTCCATTTTGTCGCGCAGGTTCTGGCGGAACTTGTTCACCAGAATCACGCCGTCCTGGGTGGCCACCCCAAACAGGGCGATAAAGCCCACGCCGGCCGAGATGCTGAAGTTGGTGTGCGTGATGAGCAGCGCCGCGATGCCGCCGATGAGGGCAAACGGCACGTTGAGCAGCACCAGCGTCGAGTCGAGGGCGTTGCCGAACGAGACGAATAGGATGAAGAAGATGGCCAAGATGCTGATGGGCACCACGATGGAGAGCTGCTTCTGGGCACGCTCCTGGTTCTCAAACTCGCCGTTCCAGTGCGTGGCGTAGCCCTGGGGCAGGGCCACGGTTTTGGCCACCAGGGCCTGGGCTTCGGCAATGGTGCTGCCCAGGTCGCGGCCCCGCACCGAAAACTTCACGGCGATGAAGCGCGTGTTGTCTTCGCGGTAGATGAAGGCGGGGCCCGACACGTTCTGGATGGTGGCCAGCTCCCCGAGCTTGATTTTGCCGCCGTTCAGCGTGGGCACCATCAGGCCGCCGATGGCGTCCATGTTCGAGCGGTACGATTGGTCGTAGCGCAGGCGCAGGTCAAACTTGCGCTCACCTTCGTACACGGCGCTCACGGCCTTGCCGCCGATGGCCAGCTCAATCACGGCGTTGGCGTCGGCGGCGGCCACGCCGTACTGGGCCATCTTGTCGGGGTCGAGGGTGATGCGCAGCTCGGGCTGGCCCAGGTTGCGGAACACGCCCAGGTCCTCGATGCCCTTCACTTTCTTGAGCTGGTCGTACACCTGGGTGGCTTTTTTGTCGAGGATGTTCAGGTCCGAGCCCGTGATTTTCACCGCGATGCTGCCCTTTACGCCCGACACGGCCTCCTCCACGTTGTCGGAAATCGGCTGCGAGAAGTTGAAGTCCACGCCGCGGTACTTGGCCAGGGCCCCCTGCATCTCGGCAATCAGCTGGTCCTTCGTGATGTTGCGCTTCCACTCGTCGGCCGGGTACAGGTCCACGAAAAATTCCTGGTTGAAGAAGCCCGTGGCGTCGGTGCCGTCGTTGGGGCGGCCGGTTTGCGAAATCACGCCCCGCACCTCGGGGTACTTCTCAAACACCTGCCGGAACTTCTCGGTGTACTGGTAGCTGTCTTCTAGCGCGATGGAAAGCGGCATGGAGGCCCGCACGTAAATCGAGCCCTCGTTGAGGTGGGGCAAAAACTCGGTGCCCACGAAGTGGAACGAGCCCACGCCCAGCACCAGCGCCAGCACGGCCACCGCCATGGTGCGGCGCGGGTAGGCCATCATCTTGTCCAGCAGCGGCAAGTACGCTTTGTTGAGGCCCTCCAGAATGGGGTTGTGGCGCTCGCGCACGTTCTTTTTCAGCAGGATGGACGAGAGCACCGGCACCAGCGTGAGGGCCAGCAACAGGGCCCCCAGCAGGGCAAAGCCGAGCGTGAACGCCAAGGGGCTGAACAACTTGCCCTCCACTTTCTGGAACGAGAAGATGGGGATGAGGGCCGTGACTATGATGAGCTTGGAGGTGAAAATGGACTTGCCCATCTCGGTGCCGGTGTGCAAAATCTTGCTCAGCTTGGCGCGCTTGTTGAAGTTTTCCATGCCCTCGTGCTCGGCCCAGTGGGCCAGCATCACGAACAGGCCCTCCACCATCACCACGGCCCCGTCGATGATGATGCCGAAGTCAATGGCCCCGATGCTCAGCAGGTTGGCGCTCATGCCCTTGATGCGCATCAGGATGAAGGCGAACAGCAGCGCCAGCGGGATGATGAGCGCCACGGTGACCGTGGTGCGCCAATCGGCCAAAAAAAGGAGCAGGATGATGGTGACCAGCAAAATGCCCATCGCCACGTTTTCGCCCACCGTGTGCAGCGTGTGCTGGTTGAGCTCCGAGCGGTCGTAGAAAACCTTGATTTTCACGTCGCCGGGCAGCACCGTTTTGTTGAGGTAATCGACCTTGGCTTCGAGCAAGGGCAGCACGGCGCCGGGGTTTTCGCCCTTGCGCATCAGCACGATGCCCTCCACCACGTCGTCGTTGTTGTCGCGCCCCACGATGCCCAGCGGGGGCAAAAACGAGGTTTGCACCGTGCCAATGTTGCGCACCAGCACCGGCACGCCGTTCACGTTCTTGATGATGATTTTCTCGATGTCGGGCACGTTTTTCACGATGCCGATGCCGCGTACCACAAACGCCTGCTGGCCCTCGCGGAGGATGTCGCCGCCCACGTTCACGTTGGCGCGCTGCAGGGCCTGGTACACGTCGAGGGCGGTGAGGCCGTACTTGTTGAGCAGGGCCGGGTTGGCGGCCACCTCGAAGGTGCGCACCTTGCCGCCGAAGCTCACCACGTCGGCCACGCCGGGCACGGCGCGCAGGTTTTTCTCAATCACCCAGTCCTCCAGTGTTTTGAGGTCGGTTACCGACTTCTGCTTCGAGGTGAGGGTGTAGCGGTAAATCTCGCCGGTGGGACCCGTGGGCGGCTGCACGCCGGCCGTCACGCCGTCGGGCAGGTTCACGTTGGCCAGCTTCTGGGCCGTTTCCATGCGGGCGTTGAAGCCGTCGGTGCCGTCCTCGAACACGATTTTGATGAACGAGAGCCCGAACAGGTTGATGCTGCGGATGACCGTTTTGTGGGTCACCGAGTTCATCTCGGTTTCGATGGGAATGGAGATGAAGCGCTCGACTTCCTCGGCCGAGCGGCCGGGCCACTGGGTGATGATGACCACCTCGGTGTTGGTCACGTCGGGGTAGGCCTCGACGGGGGTGTAGTAGAAGCTGACGGCCCCGGCAATGGCCACCAGCCCCGTCACGAAGAACACGACGTAGGGGTGGCGCAGCGAGAAGCCGATCAGGCCCTTGATGAATTTATTCATGGCAAACGAAAAGGCAAAGGGAGGGAGGGCCGCCCCCGGCGGGGCAGCGCAATAAGCCGGGCCGTGGGGCCCCTAGTTGGCGCTCAAGTCGTTGAAGAGCAGCAGGCTGCCCTGGGTCACCACCTGGTCGTTGGCGTGCAGGTTGCCGCCCACGTAGGTGTAGCGGTTGGTGTTGCGCAGCACTTTCACGGGTACCAGCTCGTAGGCTTTGCTGGCATCGTCGCCCGATTGCAGGGCGGGGGTGCCGGGCCGGCGGCGGATGACGAAATACTGGTCGTTGCTGAAAATCACCGACTTGGGGTTCACGGCCAGGGCCTGGCCGGGGCGCTGCAAGTCGAGGGTGATGCTGCAAAACATGTCGGGCTTGAGCAGGCCGCCGGGGTTGGGCAGCTCCACGCGGGCCTGGAGCACCTTGGTGTCGGCGTCCACCACGTTGCTGATGTTGGTGATGGTGCCCTTAAACGTCTTGTCGGGGTAGGCCAGGGCCGTGATGTTCACCGCCTGGCCCACCTTCACGGCGGCCACGTCGCTCTCGTAAATGTTGAGCAGCACCCACACCCGGCTCAGGTCCGAAATGGTGAAGAGCGGCGTGTTGTTGTCGGGCCGCAGCTGCATGCCGGCGTTCACGTTGCGCTCCACCACGAAGCCGCTGGCGGGGGCCTTCACCACGTAGGTGGGCTGGGCGCCGCCGGGGCCCTGGGCGCCGCCGCCGTAAATTTTGAGTACCTGCGAAGTGCGGTTCAGGGCCGAGCGGGTTTTGTCGAGCTGGGCGCGGGCGGCAATCAGGTCGTTTTGCGAGGCGAAGTTGGACTTGTAGAGCTGCTCGGTGTTGGCGGCGTTGCGCTCGGCCACGGCGTAGTCGGCGCGGGCCGAGTTGTAGTCGTTCTGGTAGCCGCTCACGTCGGCGCTTTGCACGCGGGCCAGGGCCTGGCCCTTCTGCACTTGCTGGCCCAGGGCGGCCGTCACGTCGAGCACGTTGCCGCTCACCACCGGAAACACCCGGTCCACGCGGCGCTGGTCGTAGCTCACCTTGCCGGTGAAGCGCAGCTCCTGGTCGGGGCTGCGCAGCAGCACCGTGTCGGTGCGGTAGCCCGAGCCCAAGTCCTTGGTGTTCACGGGCAACTTGTCTTCCGGCTTGCTGGTGCAGCCGGACAAATAACCGGCCGTGCCCACGACCAAAAGCACGGGCAATAGAGGGGAAATACGCATTACGAAGAATAAATAGCAGTTGCGAAAGGAGGGGAGAGGGGCCGCGCCGCGGGGCCCCCAGGGCCGGGGCCCTAGTCTTTAAAAACGGGGGTGTTGGTCACGAAATTGACTTGCTGCTTGGCCTGCTCCAGGCGGTTGCCGATGTCAATCAGGTTGAGCTGGGCGTCGTTGTAGGCCCGGAACTTGTCGATGAAGCTCACCAGGTCAATCAGGCGGCGCTTGTAGTCGGCGGCGGCGTTGCGGCTCACGTCGGCGATGGTGGCCACGTACTCGGGGGTCACGCTACGGCGCAGGTCCGTGGCGCGCTGCACCTGCTCCACGGCGGCGGCCACGTCCTGCTCCACTTGCAGCTTGTTCTGGTTTAGGCCCTGGGCGCTCTGCTGGATGCCCACCTGCGCCGCCTGGATGTTGCCCTGGTTGCGGTTGGCCACGGGCAGGTCGATGGCGGTTTGCAAGCCGTAGTAGTGGGCGTAGGTGTTGCCGTAGCTGGCGTAGTCGGCCCCGATGGTGAGCTTGGGTACGGCCAGCGCGTGCTGCAAGCGCAGGTTTTGCTGGGCGTAGTCGGTTTGCTTGGTGGCGGCGCGCAGGTCGGGCCGGTACTGGTAGGCCAGGGCCGTGAGGTCGGCCAGGGTGGGCAGGGCGGCGGGCGGCGCGGGCAGCAGGTCCTGGCCGGTGGGGGCCACAAATGTGGTGCCCGGCAGCGCCAGAAACACGCGCAGCGCGGCCTCGTCCTGCCCGAGCTGGGTGAGCTGGTCGGAGCGGTCCTTCTCCAGGCTCTGGCGCTCCAGCTCCAGGCGCGTCACCTCAAAGCCGGCCACCGTGCCCAGCCGCAGCTGCTCGCGGAAGCCCACCAGCAGGCGGGCCAGCTGGTCGCGCTGGGCGCGCAGCAAATCCAGCTTGCGGCGCTCGGCCACCACGTTGAAGAACGTCTGCGAGAGCTGAAAGCGCGAGTTGCGCAGCAAATCCTCAAAGGCCGCCTGCTGCACCTCGGCGTTGGTGCTGCTGAGCTGCACGAGCTTGGCGCGGCTGCCCGAAAGGTTGATGAGTTGTTGCAGCTGCAGTACCACCGTGTTGCCGGTGGGGTTGTTGGGGTCCACGGCCTTGCCCGGCCCAAACGGGAAAAACTGCCGCGTGTTGGGGTTGTAGGCGTTGACCTCGGCCGACAGGTTGGGGTTGTCGCGCAGGGCCGACTGCACCACCGTGGCCTGCGCCAGGTTCACGTTGAAGCGTTGGGCCAGCAGCTGGAAGTTGGTTTGCACGAACTGCTGCTGGGCCTCGGGCAGCGTCAGGCGCAGCGTGTCGGCGGCCCCCAGCGCCGCCCGGATGGGCACGCCGGCCGGCATGCCCGGCACCACGGGGTACTGGCCGTAGCCGGGGCTGCCGGCCACCGGCGCGGCGCTGGCTGGGCTGTTTTGCCCGGGCTGGGCCAGCTGGTTGGGGGGCAGGGCCCCGGCGGCGGGCGTTTGGCCGGGGGCCTGGGCGGGGCGGGCGGCGGGCAGGCCGGGGGCAGCTGGCAGGGCATTGGGGGTGCCGGCCTGGGGGCGCGACATGCTCGAGGGGGGCGTGGGCGTAGCCATGCGCTGGGCCCGGCCCAGGCCCGGCAGCAGCCCCAGCCCGCCGGCCGCGGCCAGGGTTCGGAAAAAACGTGCGGTCAATCGCATAAAAAACGCGCCGGCCCAACGGCCGGCCAGCAACGAGGAAGGGGTGAGGGCCCCCGGGGCAACGCTGCCCCGAAGACTTACACAAAACTCCTGTAGCCGTATTAGACCGGTATTAGAGGTGCATTAGAGACGGATTAGAATTCATCTTTTTTTCAAAAAAAGAGGGCCCCCGGGGCCCTCTTTTTAATTTTGCGGCGGCACTTTCCCCTGGCTGTGCCCGATAGTGCCAGGCGGTTAGCGCCGAGGCTTTGGTTAGTGCGCAGTTAGCCACAGGGGGCTCGTGAGGTTCCGCGCCCTAGTACATCACGTTGGCGCCGGCCACGGTGTAGAGCGGGTCTTCCTCGATGTTGACGTCGATGAGGGGCCCGGCCTGGCCCAGCAGGCGCCGCGAGTCGGGGCTGAGGTGGCGCAGGCGCACGGTTTTGCCCAGGCGCTGGTAGCGCTCGGTGAGCTTGTGCAGCGCGTCGATGGCCGACATGTCGGCCACGCGGCTCTCGCGGAAGTCGATGACAATTTCGGCCGGGTCGCCGGCCACGTCGAACTTCTCGCCAAACGCCTGCGCCGAGCCAAAGAACAGGGGCCCAAAGATTTCGTAGTGGCGCACGCCGGCCGCGTCCACGTGCTTGCGGGCTCGGATGCGCTTGGCGTTTTCCCAGGCAAAGGCCAGGGCCGACACCACCACGCCCAGCAGCACGGCCAGCGCCAGGTTCTGCGACACGGCCGTGACGACGGTCACGAGCAGCATCACCAGCACGTCGGTGCGCGGCATGCGGCGCAAAATGCGCAGGCTGGCCCACTCAAACGTGCCGATGACGACCATGAACATCACGCCCACCAGCGCCGCCAGCGGCAGCCGCTCAATCAGCCCCGCGCCCGCCACCACAAACAGCGCCAGGGCCCCCGCCGCCACCACGCCCGAGAGCCGCCCGCGCCCGCGTGATTCCAGGTTCACCATCGTTTGGCCGATCATGGCGCAGCCGCCCATGCCGCCGGTCAGGCCCGAGGCCACGTTGGCCAGGCCCTGGGCCACGCAGTCCTGGTTGCCGCGGCCGCGGGTGTCGGTCATCTCGTCCACTACCGTCAGCGTCAGCAGGCTTTCGGTGAGGCCCACCAGCGCCATGATGAAGGCATAGGGCCCCACCAGCGCCAGCGTGGCCCACGTAAAGGGCACCTGCGGCACGTGCCACGCGGGCAGCCCGCCCGCAATAGAGGCAATGTCGCCCACCGACTTCGTGCGCAGCCCACCCAAAATTACAAGCGTCGACACCACCACGATGGCCACCAGCGAGGCCGGCACGGCCTTCGTGAAGCGGGGCAGGAAGTACACAATGGCCATGGTGAGAGCCACCAGTCCTCCCATCAGCAGCAGCGGGGCCCCCACCAGCCAGTGCGCGGCGCCGGCCGCGTCGTGCACCTTGAACTGCTCGAGCTGGGCCATGAAGATGATGACCGCCAGGCCGTTAACGAATCCGTATACCACTGGCTGCGGCACCAGCCGGATGAACTTGCCCAGCCGCAGCAGCCCGATGCCGATTTGGATGAGGCCCATCAGCACCACGGCCACGAACAGGTACTCGACGCCGTGCTGCGCCACCAGGGCCACAATGACGACGGCCACCGAGCCGGCCGCGCCCGAAATCATGCCCGGCCGGCCGCCGAATATGCTGGTAATTAAACAAATGACAAAAGCTGAGCCAATGCCCACCAGCGGGCTAATGCGGGCCAGCAGCGCAAAGGCCACCACCTCGGGCACCAGGGCCAGGGCCGTGGTCAGGCCCGCCAGGACTTCGTTTTTAGCGTTGTGGGTGTACTGAGAGAAATACGAAAGTTGAAACGACATAAAGGGGAAAAAACGGGCATAAGAAAAGCCGCACGCTCCCGGTGGGAAGCGGCGGCCGGAGGGTTCCAAGCCAGTTTTCAGGGCGGCGTGAGCCGGAAAATTAACGAAAGCGCAAACGGCATATAAGAGGGAATCGTGCAAAAGTACGGTGCCGTTGGGCGCGGGGCCCCACCGGGGCAGGCCCCCGCGCCCAACGGCACCCCGGGCCTATTGGAGGCGCAAAACAGCAGCCGGGTAACCCGCCCGCCGTAACGCGGCCAAATCGAGCCAAACGCGGGGCGGTGAAAACGTGACCCGCCAGCCGCGGTAGCGGGCCAGCGTGCCCACTGGGCTGGGCTGGACGGCCCCGGCCAAAACGGTGCTGGGCAAACGCAGCCAGGGGAACGTGGTGCTAAAAAACCGGGATTGAGGAAGCTGCATGGTAAGAGAATAAAGCATTAGAAAATAAGCAGTTATTCCAACAAGGAAAAACTGCTTGCTCGGGTGCTGCGCCCCGGCCCCGCGCATGCTTCCGGGGCCGGAAGTGGGCGTGGGGCTGAAGCGGTTGGGAATTCTCTGGAGGGCGAGGACGGTGGCCGTAAGGCCAAGGACGAGGGCAAAAGGTGCCGAAGGGGTAGCCCCAGCAACCGGTGGCTGCACGGGCTAGCAGCCAAAAACGGTTTATCCGAAGGGCTAGAACGCGCCGGCCAGCGGAAAGGTTTGGTTGATTTATTAATCAAACCTTCATGTTCAAATTTTATTGCCCTAGCTGGGCTGTGGGGCCCCCAAATATATCACCGCCCGGGCCCAGCGGGGCCCCTGGTGTGCTGCGCCTACCGGCTGCCCAGCGGCGCGGCCTGCCTCCGCCGGGCAAGCACAAAGCGCCACAGTGCACCACCGGGGTCCTGAATGCCAAGCCTAAAGGGGCCCTAGGCTGGCAGCCAAACCTCGGCTACGCTGCCCTGGCCGGGGGGCGATTGCAGGGCTAAGGTGCCGCCGTGCAGCTCCACAATGCGGCGGGCCAGCGGCAGCCCCACGCCGTGGCCCACCACGCCCCGGGCGTCGGCCGCCCGGAAAAACGGCTGGAATACGTTGGGTAAGTCGGCCGGGGCGATGCCGGGGCCCGCGTCGGCCACTTCCAGGCGGAAGCCGCCGGCCTGGCTGCGCAGGCGCAAGTGTACCGCGGTGGTGGCGGGTGAGTACTTCAGGGCGTTGTCGACGAGGTTGCCCAGGGCCCGGGAGAGCAGGGCCCGGTGGCCCATAATTTCCAGCGCAGCGGGGTCGTCGGGCAGGGTCCCCAGGTCGACGTGTACGCGCCCGCGCTGGGCCGGCGGCAGGGCCCCGCGCACCTCCCACAGCAGCTCGTCGAGGCGCACCTCCTCGGTAAGGGCCCCGGCGGCGTCGGCCTGGGCCAGGTCCAGCAGATTGTTGATCAGGGTTTTGAGCTGTTGCAGCTCGGCCAGTACCGAGGCGGCGCCCTCGCGGTAGTCGGCCGGGGCCCGCTCGCGCGCCAGCAGCACCTGCAGCTCGCCGATGGTGGCGGTGAGGGGGGTGCGCAGCTCGTGCGAAGCGTTGCGCACGAAGGTGCGCTGGCCCTCAAAGCTGGTTTCGAGCCGGGCCAGCAGGCGGTTGAAGGTGCGGGCGAGGCGCGTCAGCTCGTCGTGTTCGGGGGTGCGCAGCGGCGCTTCGTCCACGCGCCGGTGCAAGTCCTGCGCCGTAATGCGGTCCACCTGGTCGTTGAGGGCCGCGATGGGGGCCAACGCCCGCCCCGCAAAGCCCCGCCCGACCAGGTAAATCACCACCAGGCTCGCCACGAATACCACGCCCATGATGCTTGCTAAGTAGCGCAGGCGTTGGGACCCGTAAGTGTTTTCGGCCGCGGCCACAATGATGTAGTCGCCTTGGTTGTCGCGGTAAAAAATGCCCACCGCCTGCCGGGGCCCCAGCGTAAAGTACAGTTCCTTGCTGGCCACGATGTGCGCCAGCATGGCGTCGGAGAGCCGCACCCGGCGGTCGGCGGCCACGAAGCGCACCCGCATCTGGTCGTCGTACACCTGCAAAATCTCGTTGTTGAGGGATTGCAGGTACTTTTTCTCAAAATCGCGGAAGGCCCCGGCGCGCATTTCGTCCTTCTCCAGGTAGATGTAGCCCGTCACCTGGGCCCGGTCGCGCAGCCGCTGCCGGAACTCGCGCTGCGTGTAGCTCTCCTGCAAGGCAAATATGCCCGCCAGCACGGCCAGCAGCAGCACCGCCACCACGCCCAAAAACAGCCACGTCAGCCGGTTGCGAATGGTCATTGGAATTGTTCCTGAAGTAAGAATCGCACAAAGTAAGGCCGTCATGCAGAGCGCAGCGAAGCATGACGGCCTTACTTTGTGCGGCACCTGGGAACAGGCATTATCACTCCTCCCGCATCACGTAGCCCATGCCCACTACGGTGTGAATCAGCTTCTTGTCGAATCCCTTGTCCACTTTATTGCGCAGGTAGTTCACGTATACATCGATTACGTTTGAGCCCGCGTCGAACGACTCTTCCCAGGTGTGCTCGGCAATTTCGCCCCGGCTCAGCACGCGGCCCTGGTGGCGTAGCAGCAGCTCGAGCAGGTTGAACTCGCGAGCTGTGAGCTTGACCGGCCGGCCGGCCCGGGCCACCGTTTTGGCGGACGTGTCCACGGTCAGGTCGGCCAGGTGCAGTTGGTTGCCTTTGGTCCCGGGGCCCTGGCTGCGGCGGCGCGTGAGGGCCCGCACCCGGGCCAGCAGCTCCACAAAGTCGAAGGGCTTCACCAGGTAGTCGTCGGCCCCGCCGTCGAAGCCCAGCAGCTTGTCTTCGGTGGTGCCCAGGGCCGTGAGCATCAGCACGGGCAGGTCCTGGTCTTGGGCGCGCACGGCCCGCAGCACCTCCAGTCCGCTGAGCCCGGGCAGGATCACGTCCAGAATCAGCAGGTCGAACGCCTGGCCCAGGGCCAGGCGCTGGCCGTAGGGCCCGTCGTAAGCCACGGCCACCTCGTAGCCCTCCTCCTCCAGCCCACGCCGGATGAAGGCCGACACCTTGGGCTCGTCCTCAACCAGTAGAATCTTCGTTGCCATTGGCCCGCAAAGAAAGCGCCGGGGCCCCAAAAAAAGCCCCGGCCGTAACCGGCCGGGGCTTCGAAAGAACCGCAGAAGTGGGCGGCGCGGTGCCGCCCGTGCCTACTTGGCCGTGACGCGCACGTCCACGCGCCGGTTTTGCTGGCGGCCGTCGGGGGTGTCGTTGCTGGCCACGGGGTGGGCCACGCCGTAGCCTTCCGAGTCGAGGCGGCCAGAGGCCACGCCCAGGCCTTCGAGCTGGGCCTTCACGGCGGCGGCCCGCTGGCCCGAGAGCTTGAGGTTTGCCGCCGCGTTGCCGCGGCTGTCGGTGTAGCCGCCCAGCTTCAGCTTCACGGCGGGGTAGGCCTTCAAGATGGCCGCCACGTTGGCCAATTGCTCTTGCGAGTCGGGCAGCAAGTCGCTGGTGCCGGTCTGGAACAGGAGGCGGTCGAGCGAAAACCACGTGGTTTTGTCCACCGCCTTGTCCTTGTCGTCAATAAAAGCGACCAGCCGCTTCTCAACCCCGTTGGCGGGCACTCGGAGCGCGGTGCCGTCGGCCAGTTTCAGTTCGCCCACGGTGCCCAGCTTGGCCCAGCCCGCCTTCAAGGCCATTTCGGCCGAGTCGAGGGCCGCGCCCGCCGTGGCGCCCAGCGTGCGGGTGGTGTCGGCGGGGCCCACCACGGTGGTGTCGGCGGTGGGGGTGGCCGCCGCGGGGGCGTCGTTGGTGCGGCCCCGCAGGAAATAAAACAGCCCGGCGATGACCGCCAGCGCCAGCAAGATGAGCGGCCAGCGCGAGCTGCCGCCCGCGGGCGCTGGCTCGGGCAGCGGGGTGCGCGCGGGGTTGGCTACGGGCGGCACCGCGGCGGCTAGTGGGGCCCCCAGGCCGCTCGCAACGTTCGACGCGGCCGCCCCCAGGCCCCCGAGGCCCACCAGCCCGGCCAGGCTGCTCAGGCCGCTGGGCAGCATGGCCGTCACTTGGCTTTTCAGGCCCTGCAACATGCCCGACAAGCCGTTGGCGTCCAAGTTGTTGGTGCTGGCGTGCTGCCCCAGTAGGCCCAGGATGGCCGGCCCCGCCATGCCCAGCAGCGAGCCCGCCGAGGCCGACGACACCCCGGCATAGTCGCCGAGCGTGGAGGTGAGCGTGTTGGTGCTGGCCGCGTTGCCGAACAGCGACGAGAGCAGGCCGCCGCCCGCGCCGCCGCTTAATAAGCCCAGCAAGCCGCCGGGCGCCGATAGGCTGCTGCCCGTGGTTTGGTAAGCCTGCTGGCTCATGGCCAGGGTTTCCTGGGCCCCGCCGGGGGTGCCGCTGCGACCAATGAGGGCCCCCAGCACCAGGGGCACGATGCCGCCCAGGGCCTTTTGCACCGCGCCTTCGCTCTCGCCGAGCTTGGCCGCCGCGCCGCCCGTCAGTTCATTGGAAAAGAGGTCTTTTACCGTGCCCAGGAAATCTGCCATTGGTCGTGATTTAAAAGGTGAAAAGAATGAAGATTAGCATCTAAATATATAAAAAAATAATAATTGCGTGCAATAACAAGCAGCGTTGCCTGGCCCGCGTTGGGCCGGGGCGGTGCCAGGCGTGGGTGTGGCCAACGCGCCGGGGCCCCAGAACTCCCCGGCGGAAGCGCCCCGTTCGACCGGGTGCCTCTGCGGGGAGCCCTGGGGCCCCGGCCAATCTGGAATGAATGAAATACTAGTCCTCGTCCTCGTAGTCCAGGCCCAGGCAGCTGTTCAGGGCTTGCTGCAGCTCGCTGGCAGCGTGCAGCTGGCCGGCTTTGCGGCTCACCACCAGGCCCTTGCGGTACACTTGCTCGGCCTCGTCTTTGCGGCCGAAGCCTTCGAGCAGCTTGCCGGCGTGGTAGTAGGTACCCACGTAGTCGGGGTGCTCGGCCAAGAGTTTTTGGTAGTATTCCCAGGCCACCAGGGGCTCGGCGGCGCGGTACTCGGTGGCCAGGGCGTAGATGGTGAACGGGTCGGCGGGGTCGTCGGCGTAAAAGGCTAACAGTTGTTCTAAACGGGAGGGGGCGGCGCTCATCGGAGTGGGAGATTTGGCTATCTTTGGGCCGGCAAAAGTGCGGCTTTTACGCCGTATAATAATGGTAACCCTTGCCGGGGGCCCCCGGGTGAACCACCAGGGGCTCCGGCCGGTTGTTATGCATGCCGCCTACTTTCGCGCTCTCCGCCCACTAAAATTCCGCCTAGATGAAGTTTCTGGTTTGCATTTCCAACGTGCCCGACACGACCACCAAAATCAGCTTTACGCCCGATAACAAGGAGTTTAACAAAGCTGGGGTGCAGTTCGTTATCAACCCCTGGGACGAATACGCCCTCACCCGCGCCATCGAGCTGAAGGAAGCCAACGCCGGCAGTACCGTGACGGTGCTGAACGTGGGCGAGGCCGATACCGAGCCCAACATCCGCAAGGCCCTGGCCATCGGGGCCGACGACGCCATCCGCGTGAACGCCGCCCCGCAGGACGCCTTTTTTGTGGCTGAGCAGATTGCGGCCGTGGCCAAAGACGGCGGCTACGACGTGATTCTGATGGGCAAGGAAAGCATTGATTACAACGGCTTCCAGGTGCACGGCATGGTGGGCGAGCTGCTGGGCATCCCCACGGTGGCCCCGGCAATGAAGCTGGACATGGCCGGCACTACCGCCACGCTGGAGCGCGAAATTGAGGGCGGCAAAGAGATTGTGGAGGTGAGCGCGCCCTTCGTGGCTTCGTGCCAGCAGCCCATGTGCGAGCCCCGCATCCCTAACATGCGCGGCATCATGACGGCCCGCACCAAGCCCCTGAAGGTGGTGCCCGCCGTGGGCGATGCCGCCCGCACCCAGGTGGCCGAGTTTGCGCTGCCCCCCAAGAAGCAGGGCGTCAAGCTCATCGACGCCGCCAACGCCGGCGAGCTCATCAAGCTGCTGCGCAACGAAGCCAAAGTCATTTAATTCTATTTGTCATGCTGACGAAGGAAGCATCTTATCACGGCTGCTTTCGTCGCAATCACCAATTCTAACGGCGCCAGCGTGATAAGGTCCTTCGCTGCGCCCAGGATGACAAAAAAGCAAAAGCCATGTCTGTTTTAGTAGTAGTTGAGTGCGCCGAGGGCGAAGTGAAAAAGTCGTCGCTCGAAGTGGCCACGTACGGGGCCCAAGTGGCCGCCATGCTGGGCACCACGGCCACGGCCATCGCCGTGGGCGAAGCCACGGAAGCCAACCTGGCCAAGCTCGGCGAGCAGGGCATCGCGAAGGTGCTCTACGACGCTGAGCCCCGCCTGAAAGATTTCGTGAACAACGCCTACACCAAGCTCATCGCCACGGCGGCCGAGCAGGAGGGGGCCCAGGTGCTGGTGCTGGCCAATTCCAACATCGGGGCCTCGGTGGGCTCGCGCCTGTCGGTACGGCTTAAGGCCAGCCTGGCCACCAACGTGGTGGAGCTGCCCAAAACCGATGGCGGCCAGTTCGTGGTGAAGCGCGGCGCGTTCTCGGGCAAGGCGTTTTCGGACGTGGTGCTGAGCGGTGACCGCAAAATCATTGCCGTGAAAAAGAACAGCCTAGAGGCTAAGCACGACGCCGGCAAAACCGCCGAAGTAGTGGCCTTCGCCGCTCAGCTTGCCGACGCTGACTTTGCCGACGCGCCCAAGCAAGTGGTGATGCAGGAGCAAACCGGCGGCGTGCTGCTGCCCGAGGCCGAGCTCGTGGTATCGGGTGGCCGCGGCATGAAGGGCCCCGAGAACTGGCACCTCATCGAGGAACTGGCCCAGGCCCTGCACGCCGGTACGGCCTGCTCGAAGCCGGTGAGCGACGTGGACTGGCGCCCCCACCACGAGCACGTGGGCCAAACGGGCATCACCATCTCGCCCAACCTGTACATTGCCTGCGGCATTTCGGGCGCCATCCAGCACTTGGCCGGCGTCAACAGTTCGAAGGTTATCGTGGTCATCAATAAAGACCCGGAAGCTCCGTTCTTCAAGGCCGCCGACTACGGCATTGTGGGCGATGTGTTCGACGTGCTGCCTAAGCTGACGGCCGCCGTAAAAGAATTGAACTAGCCCCGCGGGGCCGGCACGAACCTGGGGCCCTGGAACATATTCCGGGGCCCCAGGTTCTTTTTTTGGCCCGGCGCGCTTTTCTTCCGGGCCATTCTCCTTTATTTGCCGTAACGTTCATCTATTTATCTTACCTTCTAAGGCCCCATGTGCCCGGGGCCCCAACCGCAGGTCAGCGGTAGCCAACTTCCCTTGAAAAAAATCCAGCTTGAAATTTTAGGCCTTTCCTCCAGCCAGTCGCAGTCGGGCTCCTTCGCCCTGATTCTGGGCGAGAAGCACGGCAACCGCCGCCTGCCCATCATCATCGGCATGTTTGAGGCCCAAAGCATCGCCATCCAGATTGAGAAAATCAGCCCTACCCGGCCGCTGACGCACGACTTGTTCAAGGCTTTTGCCGAGCACGTGCACGTGGCCATCATCGAGGTGGTGATTTCTGACCTCAAGGAAGGCGTGTTTTACTCGCGCATCGTGTGCTCAGACGGTGCCACCACGTTCGAAATCGACGCCCGCCCCTCCGACGCTATTGCCATCGGCCTGCGCTTCGACGTGCCCATCTTCACGGTGGAGAGCGTGTTGAGTGAGGCCGGTATCATCCTGTCCGACCTTGACGAAGGCGGTGAGGAAGGCGACGAGGACGACGAGGACGAGGACGACAACGACGGCGAAACGGAGGCCCCCAAGGCCCCGCGCATCCCCACCGAGCCCAGCGGCCAGGTACCCGTCGAAGAACTTAGCAAAATGCTGAGCCAGGCCCTCGAAAAAGAAGACTACGAGAAAGCCGCTAAAATCCGCGACGAACTTAATAAGCGCAACGGCCAATAGGGCCCCCGCTATCCGCACTAAAAGCGCCTTTCCTGCCTGGGGAGGCGCTTTTATTTTACCCATTCACCATCCATCCCGATGAATCCTTCTGAAGATTCGCTGCGCTACCCCATTGGGCGGCCCACGCTGCCCACCGCCCCGCTGGGGCCCTCCGGGCGGGTGCCCTATTTGCAGCAGCTGGCCGACCTGCCGGCTCAGTTGGCTGCCGCGGCCCAGGCCGTGGGCGGTGTGCGCCTAGAGCAACCCTACCGCCCCGGCGGCTGGAGCGGCCGCCAGCTCATCCACCACCTGGCCGACTCGCACATGAACTGCTACTTCCGCTACCGCCTGGCCCTGACGGAGGACAACCCCACCATCCGGCCCTACGACGAGAAGGCCTGGGCCGAACTGCCCGACGTGGCCGCCACGCCCGTCACCATGTCGCTGGCGCTGCTGGGGGCCCTGCACACGCGCTGGCTGGTGCTGCTGCACCACCTCGACGAGGCGCAGTGGCAGCGCACCTTCTACCACCCCTTCTACCAAACCACGTCTACCTTGGAGCAGGCGCTGGTGCAGTACGCCTGGCACGGTCGCCATCACCTGGCCCACCTAGAGCTGCTATTGCCCCGCGGCTAGGGCCCCAATATGGCCAGTAAAGCAAGAGCCCCGGTTGCGAATGCAACCGGGGCTCTTGCTTTACTGACCTTCAACGCGCAAAAAGATCAGTCAGATCACGGCTAAACAGTGATTTAGATGTTGGCTCCTTCGGGGTGCTCGTCGGTAATGGCGGCGAGGCCGCCCTCGTCGTCCACGCGCTTGGCGGCGCGCACCAAGCTGCTGCTGAAGATAAAATCCTTCAGCTCAGGTACTTCCACGTTCAGGATTTCGTCCTTGGTGCCGTCCCACAGCTTTTTGCCTTGGTGCAGGAAAATAATGTGCTCCCCGATTTCAATCACCGAGTTCATGTCGTGGGTCACAATGACGGTGGTGATGTCGTACTCGTGGGTGATTTCGTGGATCAGGTTGTCGATTTTGATGCTCGTGGCCGGGTCGAGGCCCGAGTTGGGCTCGTCGCAGAACAAGTAGGTACACTGCGGGGCAATGGCGCGGGCAATGCCTACACGCTTCTTCATGCCGCCCGAAATTTCGGCCGGCATCTTTTCGCCCGCATTTTCAAGGCCCACGCGCTTGAGGCAAAACTCGACCCGGTCGCGGCGCTCCTCGGCCGACATTTCGGGCGTGAGCATTTGCAACGGAAAGGCCACATTTTCAGACACCGTCATCGAGTCGAACAGTGCCGAGCCCTGAAACAGCATCCCGATTTTGCGGCGGATTTCCTGGCGGATGGCCACTTTGTTGTTGGTATACACCGTGCCGTCAAAGGTGATGGAGCCAATGTCGGGCTTCATCAGGCCCACAATGCACTGCAATAGCACGCTTTTGCCGGTGCCCGAGCCACCGAGCAACAAATTGCACTTGCCCGTTTCGAAAGTGCAGTCGATGCCTTTGAGCACGGCGTTGCCGTCGAATGATTTTTGAATGTTGGATACTTCAATCATGAGAGTTAGCTATTAGCTTTTGGCTACGAGCTATCAGCTTCTGGCTACCAGTTACTAGCTTCTACTGAGTAAAAGCTGACAATTGGTAGTTAAAAGCCAATAGCTTAAAGTAGGACGGCCGCCAGCACAAAGTCGGCGATGAGGATAGCGATAATGGAATTAGTAACGGCGCCGGTGCTGGCCGCGCCCACTTCCAGGGCCCCACCCGAGGTATTGAACCCTTTGAAGGCCGAGATGCCCGACACCAGGAAAGCGAAAACCACCGATTTAATCAGTGCAAACAGGATGTTGTAGGGCACAAAATCGGTGCGGATGCCCTCAATGTAGTCCTGCGGAGCCATTGCCCCGGTGAGCGTTCCCGCCAGGTAACCGCCCAAGATGGAGAGCACCATAGCCAGAATAACGAGCAGCGGAAACATAAGCACCGCCGCCAGAATGCGCGGAAACACCAGGTATGAAGTGGAGTTGATGCCCATCACTTCCAGGGCCGAAATCTGCTCGGTGATGCGCATGGTGCCCAGGCCCCCGGCGATGCTGCTTCCCACCTTGCCCGCCAGCACGATGCAAGTGATGGTTGGGGCCAGCTCCAGGATGGTCATCTCACGCACCATGTAACCGATGGTGGACTGTGGAATGATGGGATTGGTGAGGTTGTAAGCAATCTGCACGCAGGTTACGGCCCCGATGAAGGCCGATACAATGGCGACAATAAATACCGAATCGACGCCGATGAGCATGGCTTCGTCGACGGTGCGGGCCCAGAGCACGGCCAGCCGCTCGCGGCGGGTAACCATACTTTGCAGGAAAAGGACAAACTTGCCAAAAATTGTAAACATAAATTCAGGTGCGGAGCGGTAAGGTAAAGGATAACAACCGGGCGCGCGAAGTGCCGCCGAGCAGCTTACGTAAAAACGAAAAAAACGAGTGGAAGCAAACCAAAATTTAGTCGTCGTCACCGGCGGCAGCAAAGGCATCGGGCGGGCCCTGGTGCTGCGCTTTGCCCGGGCCGGCTACGCCGTGGCCACTTGCGCCCGCGCCGCCGACGAGCTGGATGCGCTGGCCGCCACCGTGGCGCACCACGCGCCCGGGGCCGTGCTGCACACCCTCCCCGCCGACCTGGCCGAGCCGGCTGGCTGCGCCCGCTTTGCCGAATTTGTGCTGGCCCAGCCGGGGGCCCTGGCCGCCGTGGTGCACAACGCCGGGGCCTTCGCGCCCGGCCGCCTGCAAGACGAGCCCGCCGATGGCTCGCAGCTGCGCCAGTTGCTGGCCGTGAACCTGCTCAGCGCCTACGACCTCACGCGGGCGCTGCTGCCCACGCTGCTGCGGCAGGGCAGCGGGCACATTTTCACGCTCTGCTCCACGGCCAGCATCACGGCCTACCCCACGGGCGGCTCCTACGGCATTGCCAAGCACGCGCTCTACGGCTTCACCCGCAACCTCCGCGAAGAGCTTAAGGATCAGGGCATCCGGGTGACGGCCGTGCTGCCCGGGGCCACCCTCACCGCCAGCTGGGAAGGGGTAGACCTGCCCGCCGAGCGCTTCATCCGGGCCGACGACGTGGCCGAGGCCATCTTTGGGGCCTTTAGCCTCTCGCCCCAGGCCGTGGTGGAGGAGCTGCTGATTCGGCCCCAGCTGGGCGACATTTAACCGGGGCCCCGGGGGCCGCCGGCCCCCGGGGCCGTTACTTTGCACCCCGGTTCCGCCCGCGTTGCGGTGGGGCCCCGCATTATTTTTAGAAGTACCCCATGGACTTAACTGGTAAAATCGCCATCGTGACGGGCCCCGCCAAGGGCATTGGCCGCGCCACCGCCGAGGCGCTGCTGCAAAAAGGGGCCCTGGTGGCCGGCTGGGGCCGCACCGCACCCGAGGGCCTGGACCACGAGCGGTTCCAGTTCTTTGCCTGCGACGTGCGCGACGAGCACGAAGTGGCCGAGGCTTTCACCAACACGCAGCGCGAGCTAGGGCCCGAAATCCACGTGTTGGTGAACAACGCCGGCGTGGGCGTGATGGGCGACGTAGATGGCTTCGACAGCGCCGACTGGCAGCTGATGTTCGAGACGAACGTAAATGGGCCGTTTTTCTGCACCCGCGCCGTGCTGCCGCAGATGAAAAAGCAGCAGGCCGGCCACATCGTCAACGTGGCCTCGCTGGCCGGCACGGTGGGCACCGAGGGCATGGCGGGCTACTGCGCCACCAAGTTTGCGCTGCGCGGCTTCTCCGAGGCGCTGTTCAAGGAGCTGCGGCCCGACGGCATCCGCGTGACCTGCCTCATGCCCGGCTCGGTTGAAACCAACTTCAACGGCGGCCAGCCCGGGGCCCAGCCCAACCCCCACAAGATGCAGCCTGAGGACGTGGCCGACGCCATTGTGCACGCCCTGGAAGCCTCCGCAGCCACCATGATATCGGAAATCCAGCTGCGGCCTGCGCAAGTAAAGAAAAAGTAGGCGCTGCGTTAGTTGTCAGTTGTTCGTTGTCAGTTGTCAGGGCGGTATCTGGTTAATTGACAAACGGTAACGAACAACTGACAACGAACAACTGACAACTAACATGGTAGAAATCGAACACCTGAGCAAAATCTACGGCACCCAGCACGCCGTGGACGACATCAGCTTCACGGCGGGCAAGGGCGAAATCGTGGGCTTCCTGGGGCCCAACGGCGCCGGTAAAAGCACGACCATGAAGATTGCCACCGGCTACCTGCCGCCCAGCGCCGGCACCGTGCGCGTGGCCGGCCACGACGTGCAAACCGAGAGCTTGGCCGTGCGCCGCGAGGTGGGCTACCTGCCCGAGCACAACCCGCTCTACCTCGACATGTACGTGCACGAGTACCTCGAATTCATCGGGGCGGTGCACGGCCTGCGGGGCCCCGGCCTGCGCAACCGCGTGGCCGAGCTGGTGCGCCGCGTGGGCCTGGGCCGCGAGCAAAACAAGCAAATTGGGGCCCTGAGCAAGGGTTACCGCCAGCGCGTGGGCCTCGCCCAAGCGCTGTTGCACGACCCCAGCGTGCTCATCCTTGATGAGCCCACCACGGGCCTCGACCCCAACCAGATCCAGGAAATCCGGGAGCTGATCCGGGAAGTGAGCCACGACAAAACGGTGATTTTCAGCACCCACATCCTGCCCGAGGTCACGGCGCTGTGCTCGCGCGTCATCATCATCAGCCGCGGCAAGCTGGTGGCCGACAGCCCCGTGGCCGAGCTGGCCGCCCGCGCCGCCGGCGAAACCGTGGTTCGCGCCGAGTTCGAGGGCCCCGTGGACACGGACCGCCTATCCCAGCTGCCCGGCGTGCGCGGCGTGGAGGCGGGCCCCGGCGGCCTCGTCAGTCTACGCAGCGCCCCCGGCACCGATTTGCGCGGCGCCATCTCGCGCCTCGCCGCTCAGGAAGGCTGGGTGCTGCTCGGCCTGCGCCAAGAGCAGCAGTCGCTGGAAGCAGTGTTTGGGGAGTTGACGAAGTAGAATTATAGAACGATAAATTGAACGGTCATGCAGCGCGCAGCGAAGCATAACCGTTCGTTGGCTTAATGCCCCCTATGCTTACCATCCTCAACAAAGAATTCAACGCCTTCCTAAACTCCGCCGTCGCTTACGTGGTGCTGGGGGTGTTTCTGGTGGCCACGGGCCTGTTCGTCTGGGTGTTCCCCGACAGCAGCATCCTCGACTACGGGTTTGCCGATTTGCAGACGTTGTTTTCGCTGGCCCCCTGGCTGTTCCTGTTCCTGATCCCGGCCATCACCATGCGCACGTTTGCGGAGGAGAAGAAGGCCGGTACCATCGAGCTGCTGCTCACGCGCCCGCTCACCGACGGCCAGATTATCGGCGGTAAGTACTTGGCCTGCTTGCTGCTGGCGCTGCTGGCGCTGGTGCCCACGCTGCTCTACTACTTCTCGGTATACCGGCTGGGCAGCCCTCCCGGCAACATCGATTCGGCGGCCACCGTGGGCTCGTACCTGGGGCTGGGGCTGCTGGCCGCCGTGTTTGCAGCGGTGGGCATTTTGGCCTCGGCGCTCACCCGTGACCAGATCATTGCCTTCCTGGTGGCCGTGGTGGGGTGCTTTTTGCTGTACTCAGGCTTCGATTCGCTGGCCTCAGTGCTCGACGGCAGCGCGGCCTACTACGTGAGCCAGCTCGGCATTGCGGCCCACTACCGCGACCTGAGCAAGGGCCTGGTGGATTCGCGCGACGTGTTGTATTTTGTAAGTGTGGCGGCCGTAATGCTGCAAGCCACGCGGTTGGTTTTGCGCAGCCGCAACTGGTAAATGGAAACGACGATTAACGATAACCTGCCGGCCCCCGGGGCCCCCGCCGTGCCCTCGCGCAAGCGGGCCGATTTGCTGCGTTTTGCCGCCGTGCTGGGGGCCCTATTGTTGCTGAATTTCCTCGGCCAGCGCCTGTTTTTCCGCCTCGACCTGACGGAGGAAAAGCGTTACACGATGGCCCCGGCCACCAAAAAGCTGCTCTCTGATTTGAAGGAGCCGGTCACCATCACCGTGTACCTCACCGGCGACTTTCCGCCCGCTTTCCGCCGCCTGGAGCAAGGCGTGCGCGAAACTCTGAACGAGTTTAAGGTGTACGGCGGGGCCAATCTGAACTACATTTTCATCGACCCTAGCGCGGCCAGCACCGAGGCCAACCGCAACAAGTTCTACCAAACGCTCTTTAAAAAGGGCCTGAGCCCCACCAACCTGGGGGCCACCGAAAACGGCAAGCGGGTCGAGAAAATCATCTTTCCCTGGGCGGTGGTGAGCGTGGGCGGCAAGGAGAAAAACGTGCTGCTGCTGCGCGGCAGCCAAACCGCCTCGCCCGACGTGCGCCTCAACCAAAGCATTGAGGGCTTGGAGTATGAGCTGGCCAGCACCGTGCGCAACCTAGTGCCCGGCCGCCGC
The DNA here is from genome assembly GCF_006439025.1 of Hymenobacter nivis. Lineage (GTDB taxonomy): Bacteria > Bacteroidota > Bacteroidia > Cytophagales > Hymenobacteraceae > Hymenobacter > Hymenobacter nivis_A. Next base: position 3,554 of record NZ_RCYZ01000015.1, on the reverse strand, counting down.
AAGCGCATCGGCGTGGTGCAAGGCCACGGCGAGCTGAGCAACGCCGAAGCCGGCGACATTTTAGGGGCCTGGCAGCAGCAGTACGACGTGTACCGCGTGAACCTGGGCCAGGTGCCCGACCTCCGATCCCTCGACGCCATTGTGGTGGCCCAGCCCAAGTCGCCGTACTCGGAGGAGGAGAAGTTCAAGCTCGACCAGTTCATCACCCAGGGCGGGCGGGCGCTGTTCTTCGTCGATGCCCTGCGCGTGGACCTCGACAGCGTGAGCCGCAACGGCGCCGCCCTGGCCACGCCCTACAACCTGAACCTCGACGACCTCTTCTTCAAGTACGGCCTGCGCCTGAACCAAAACTTGGTGCTCGACCTCAACTCGGGCCAGATTCCGCTGGTGACGGGCGTGGAGGGCAACCGGCCCAAGATAGAGCCCATGCCTTGGCAGCTCTACCCGCTGGTCAACAAGTTCAGCGCCCACCCCATCACCCGCAACCTCGACGCGGTGTACCTCAAGTTTGCTGGCAACCTGGATACCGTGAAGGCGGTGGGCGTGCGCAAAACGGCCCTCATGACCACCTCGCGCTACACCCGCGTGCTGCCCGCCCCGGTGCCCATCAACTTCAACGACGCCCGCCTCGAGCCCAACCCCAAGCTTTACCAAAACGGCTTTCAACCGGTGGGCTACCTGCTTGAAGGCCAGTTTAAGTCGCTGTTTGCCAACCGCGCCCGGCCCGGCACCATGCAGTACCAGCCCGAAAAAAACGCCCAGGAAAAGCCCAGTAAAATCCTAGTTATCGCCGACGGCGACTTCATCCACAGCGAAATCGACAAGAAAACTGGCCGCCCCCTGCGCCTGGGCTTCGACCGCCTCGCCAACACCGAATTCGCCAACCGCGAGCTGGTCCTCAACGCCACCGATTACCTGCTCGATGACACCGGCCTCATTGCCGTGCGCGGCAAGCAAATCACCCTCCGCCCCCTCGACAAAGTGCGCCTCGCCGAGGAGCGCCGCCGCTGGCAAATCCTCAACCTGGGGGCCCCATTAGTGCTGCTGGGCCTCTTCGGGGCCCTGCGTGCTTGGCGGCGCAAGCGGCGGTATGCGAGCTTTGCGTCGTGATGCTTCATAGAAAAACAACAAAAACGGCCCGCTTTACAGCGGGCCGTTTTTGTTGTTTCGCGTTAATGGTGGCTGGCGTAGTCTACGCCAAAATCCCCACTTCCTCTGCTTCCATCAGTCCCTGGGCATTTAGGGCCCCCAGGCGCAGGGTGCGGGTGTCACCTACCAGCAGCGGATCGTACTTGGCCACCACGCGGATGTAATTGGGCGTAAAGCCTTCCATGCGGCCGTTGGTTACGTCGTCCTCGAAGAGAACTTCAGTTTCCTGGCCTACGTGTTCTTCGTAGAAGGCGCGCTTTTTCTTTTCCGAGAGGCTGCGGAGCTGGGTGGTGCGCTCATGGCGCACTCTATCCTGCACGCGGCCAGGCAGGGTAGGGGCCAGCGTATCGGGCCGCTCCGAGTACGGGAACACGTGCAGGTAGCTGATGGGCAGCTCGTTGAGGAATTGGTACGTGTCCAGGAAATCGGCGTCCGTCTCGCCTGGGAAGCCCACAATCACGTCTACGCCGATGCAGGCGTGCGGCATCAGTTCCTTGATGCGGGCCACGCGCTGGGCATAGAGGTCGCGGCGGTAGCGGCGGCGCATCAGGCCCAGAATCTTGTCGGACCCGCTTTGCAGCGGAATGTGGAAGTGCGGCATGAAGCGCCGCGAGGCCGCCACCGTCGTTAAAATCTCGTCCGTCAGCAAATTAGGCTCGCAGCTGCTGATGCGGAAGCGGCGAATGCCCGCTACTTTATCCAGGGCCCCCACCAGCTGGGTGAAGTCCTCGCGCCGCTCGCGCCCGGGGCCCTGAATGCCGAAGTCGCCCAAGTTCACGCCGGTGAGCACGATTTCGGGTACGCCCTGGGCCGCCAACTCTTCCACCCGCGCCACTACGCTGGCGATGCTGCCCGAGCGGCTGCCGCCCCGCGCCAGCGGAATGGTGCAAAACGAGCACGAGTAATCGCAGCCGTCCTGCACCTTTAAAAACGTGCGGGTGCGGTCGCCAAAGGAGTGCGCTGGGTGAAACTCCGTGGCCGCCGAGATGGGGGAGGCCCGCACGTGGCCGGGGGCCCCCGCCGCCGGGCGCGGCAGGCCGGCAATGGTGTCGGCGAGCTGGAACTTCTCGGCCGCGCCAAGCACCGCAGCCACGCCGGGAATGTTGGAAATCTCCTCGGGCTTGAGCTGGGCGTAGCAGCCCACAATGGCCACGAAGGCCGCGGGGTTGTGCTTGAGGGCCTGCTGCACCACTTTGCGGCACTTGCGGTCGGCGTGGTCCGTGACGGAGCACGTATTAATAACGTAGTAGTCGGCGCCGGCTTCGAAAGCCACCGGCTGGAAGCCCTTGTCCTCAAACTGCCGGCCGATGGCCGACGTTTCGGAGAAGTTGAGCTTACAGCCCAGCGTATAAAAGGCGACGGATTGGGAAGTTGCCATAGCCGGCAAAGATACGGCCCGGGCCGCCGGGGCCCTAGCCAGCACGTGCGCGCCAGTTGGGGCCCCGAGCGGCGTAGCGACGGCGTGAGTGCATCAATTTGGGTTCGGTCAGAGCTTGGCACCGGGCGTCTGCGGATACCGTTCGCCGCGAGTGAAAACGGTTGCGTGCGATGCAAAACGTTTGCAATTCGTTTTGTTTTCGCTCCGCCGGTTAAAAACAGCTGTTTTTTTCAAAAAACACCCTCTTTTTGTAGGGTTCCGTTGGGAAATTTAATTCAAACCATATCTTTGCCCTCATAGAAATGCACCTTGTTATCGAAAACTTAATTTCGATCCCTTCCATAAACTACCTCTATGGCTATCCTTCGTTTTAAAGCGCTTGAATTGGTTAATGAGCGCCAAGCCATTACTGTGAAGCCCGCTCACCCGCGGCGTTCCGACAGCTTTGGACAAAACGTGTTCAACCTGGAAGCCATGCGGGCCACAATGGCCGGCGAATACTTTAAGAAGCTGCAAGCCGCTGTGAAGCAAGGCGCTGCTGTGGAGCGCAACGTGGCCGACGCCGTGGCCTCGGCGATGAAAACCTGGGCCATGGCCAAGGGCGCCACCCACTACACCCACTGGTTCCAGCCCCTGACCGGCGCCACTGCCGAAAAACACGACTCCTTCTTCGACCTGAATTCGGAAGGCCGCGCCATCGAGAGCTTCAAGGGTTCGGCGCTGGTGCAACAGGAGCCCGACGCCTCGTCCTTCCCCAACGGGGGCATCCGCAACACGTTCGAGGCCCGCGGCTACACCGCCTGGGACCCCACCTCCCCGGCCTTCATCCTCGAAACCGCCGGCGCCAAAACCCTGTGCATCCCCACCATCTTCGTCGCCTACACCGGCGAGGCCCTCGACTACAAGGCCCCGCTGCTCAAGTCGCTGGCCGTGCTCGAAAAGGCCGCCCTGGGCGTGTGCCAGTACTTCGACAAGGACGTGGCCCGGGTCCACACCACGCTCGGCATCGAGCAGGAGTACTTCCTCG
>NZ_RCYZ01000014.1 GCF_006439025.1 Hymenobacter nivis | reverse complement strand
GCAGGGCATCGTTTTGCTGCACGGCTGCCAGCACCCGGGCCCACACCCCGGAGGCGGTCCAGCGCTGGAAACGCGTGTACGTCGTGTGCCAGTTGCCCCAGGCGGCGGGCAGCGCCCGCCACCGGCAGCCGTTGCGGGCCAGCCAAAGCACCGCTTCTACGAAGCGCCGATTGTCCTGGCCGCGGCCCCCGCTCGTGCCCTCCCGGCCGGGCAACAGCGGCGCGATGCGCGCCCACTGCGCGTCTGTCAACAGGTAATCCATGGCCCAAATTAATAATCACTGTTAACACCTCCTAGTACTTCTCGCTTGTGGAACAACGCTTCTTCTCGCCAGTAATGCTTTTTTCGTCGCGCCGCGCCCCTGGGCTGGCGGCAATAGCGATGGCGGCGGTCCCAACCAAGTGCGGTACCGGGCCCTCGCCATCATCGACGGGCGGTTGTCGTGGCCGGCAACGACTTCAGTGCCCGCGAAATCAACCAGTTCCTAGCCTTCGAGGTGTTGCCGTAGCCCCGGCCGTACCTTTGCCCGGTGCAAACTTCTGATACGCCTGCCCAACCCGCCGCGCCCCGCGCCGCCGCTTTCGCCGATTTCGACCTAACCCCCGCCCTGCAAGCCGCCCTAGTGGAGCTGGGCTGGGCCGCCCCCACGCCCGTGCAGGCCGCCGTGCTGCCCTTCGTGCTGGGCGGGCACGACGTAGCGGGCCAGGCCCCCACCGGCTCGGGCAAAACCGCCGCCTACGGCCTGGGCCTGCTCCAGCGCCTCGATCCCACCGAAAACGCCGTGCAAGTGATTGTGCTGGTGCCCGCCCGCGAGCTGGCCCTGCAAGTCCGCGATGCCCTGCGCCAGCTCGGCAAAACCACGCCCAACCTGCGCATCGCCTCCTACTACGGCGGCCACCCCATGCGCGACGAGCGCAAGGCGATGGAAAACCAGATGCCCCACGTCATCGTGGCCACGCCCGGCCGCCTGCTCGACCACCTGGAGCAGCGCACGTTCGTCCCCAACCAATTGAAGGTATTGGTGTTGGACGAGGCCGACAAGCTCCTCGAACTGGGTTTCCAGGAGGAGATGGCCACCATTGTGAGCCGCCTGCCCCAGCGCCGCCAAACGCTGCTGTTCTCGGCCACCATGCCCGATAAAGTGCTGGCCTTGGTGCGCTCGCACCTGGCCCGGCCCAAGGTGGTGAACGTGGACGGCGGCGGGGCCGCCGGCACTGCCGGGGCCGCCACCCTGCCCGAAAACCTAGTGCTGCGCGGCCACGTGGTGAGCGCCGCCGACCAAAAGCCGGCCGCCCTCTACCACGTCATCAGCCAGCCCAACGCGGGCCGCTCGCTCGTCTTCGCCAACACCCGCGACCGGGTGGAGGAACTCACCCGCTTCCTGCGCGGCCGGGGCGTGGCCGCCGAGGCCCTGCACGGCAAAATGATGCAGCCCGAGCGCGACAAGGCCCTGATGAAGCTCCGCAACGGCTCGGCCACCGCCCTGGTGGCCACGGACGTAGCGGCCCGGGGCCTCGACGTGGACGAGCTGGATACGGTGGTGCAGTACGACGCCCCCGAGCAGGCCGACACGTTCCAGCACCGGGCCGGGCGCACCGCCCGCGCCGGGGCCGTGGGCACCGCCCACCTCCTCGTCACGCCCCCCGAGCAGGCCAAGCTACAGAACTGGCCCGCCGCGGCCACCGTACAGTGGGCCCGCCTGGTGCCCCCCGCCCTGCCCGCCGCCGCGCCCAAGGCCCCGCGCCCCAGCACGGTGTCGCTGCACATTTCGGCCGGCAAGCGCGAGAAAATCAGCGCCGGCGACCTTGTGGGGGCCTTTGTGAGCGTGGGCGGCCTGGAGCGCGACGCCGTGGGCCGCATCGAGGTGCACGAGCACTACAGCTTCGTGGCCGTGCCCGAGGCCCAGGCCGAAGCCGTGCTCGCCAAGATGCAGAACGCCAAGGTGAAAGGCAAAAAGGTGAAGGTGGCCATCGTGCGCTAAGCAGGCCGTTTGGGTTAGCTCTGAAGTATTCTTTGGCCGTCGTGCCCAGCGGGCGTCCGCGCAGCCGAAGCATCTCTCCCGCAGCAGTAACCGTAATCAGTTACGCGAACGAGACGCTCCAGCTGCGCGGACGCCCGCTGGGCACGACCGTTTTAGTAACTTGAGTAGGTTCTGGGCTCGCGCGATAATCCTATTCAATCTTGTAGCATGAGCAGCAAACCTTGGGACGCGGTAATCATTGGCTCGGGCCCCAACGGGCTGAGCGCGGGCACCGCGCTGGCCGCCCGCGGCCTGCGCGTGCTCATTGTGGAAGGCGCCGACACGCTGAGCGCCGGCACCCGCACCCAGGAAGTTACGCTGCCCGGCTTTCGGCACGACCTGGGCTCGGCGGTGCACCCGCTGGGCTACCTCTCGCCCTACCTCCAAACCTTGCCGTTGGCGCAGTTTGGCCTCGAATGGGTGGTGCCGCCCGCCTCGGTGGCGCACCCGCTCGACGGCCAGGAGGCGGTGATCCTCTCCAAATCCATCGCGGAAACGGCCCAGAACCTGGGCCTCGACGCGGACGCTTACCGGGCCCTGGTCGTTCCCTTCACGGGGCGCACCGACGAGCTGCTGCGCGACGTGCTCAAGCCGCTGGGCGTGCCGCACAGCCCGCTGCTGCTGGCCCGTTTCGGCCTGAAAGCCTTGCTGCCGGCCAACTTTTTTGCCGAGCACTTCTTCCGGGGGCCCCGGGCGCGGGCCCTGTTTGCGGGGTGCGCGGCCCACAGCGTGCTGCCGTTCGACAAGCTGTTCACCACGGCCATCGGCCTGCTATTTATGGTCACGGCGCACGCCGAGAACTGGGCGTTTCCGCGGGGCGGCGCGCAAAGCCTCACCGATGCGCTGGCGGCCTACTTCCAGAGCCTGGGCGGCGAAATTCGACTCGCCGCGCCCATCACGCGGTTCGAGGACTTGCCCCCGGCCCGCACCTACGTGTTTGATACCGACCCGCGCCAACTGGCCCACATTGCCCAGCAGCACCTGCCGGCGGCCTACCGGCGGCGGCTGGAACGCTTCCAGTACGGGCCCGGCATTTTCAAGGTCGATTACGCCCTGAGCGGCCCCATTCCGTGGCGCGACCCGCGCTGCCTGCGCGCCGCCACGGTGCACCTGGGGGGCCCCATCGGGGAAATTGCCCGCGGCGAAAAGGACGCCTGGCAGGGCCGCCACGCCGAGAGCCCCTACGTGCTGCTCTGCCAGCAAAGCCTGTTCGACGCCACCCGGGCCCCCGCGGGCCAGCACACCAGCTGGGCCTACTGCCACGTGCCCGCCGGCTCCACCCAGGACATGAGCGCGCGCATCGACGCTCAAATCGAGCGCTTCGCCCCCGGCTTCCAAGACCTGGTGCTGGCCCGGCGCACCATGAACACGCACGCCGTGCAGGCCTACAACCCCAACTACGTGGGCGGCGCCATCACGGGCGGCGCCGTGAACCTGGCGCAGCTATTCACCCGGCCCGTGGCGCGGCTCGACCCCTACCGCACGCCAAACCCCGACCTGTTCATCTGCTCCGCGTCCACGCCGCCGGGCGGGGGCGTGCACGGCATGTGCGGCTACCACGCCGCCCAAAGCGTGCTGAAACGACTCGGCGTCCGGCGCTAACCAACCACTCAGCACCATCGACAAGCTCCTGTTCATTTGCAGTCAGAACCGCTGGCGCAGCCTCACCGCCGAGCGGCTCTTCGACGGCCACCCGGGGGCCCTGGCCCGCTCGGCCGGCACCGAGGCGGGGGCCCGGGTACGGGTCACGGCCGGCCACTTGGGCTGGGCCGACGTGGTGTTTGTGATGGAAAAGCGCCACGCTGACCGCCTGCGCGCGAAGTTCCCCGGGGCCCTGGCCGGCAAGCGCCTCGTCAACCTGCGCATCCCCGACGACTACCAATTCCAGGACGCGGCCCTGGTGGCGCTGCTGCGCGAGAAGCTGGCCAACTACTTGGGGCCCCAGGAATAGCGCTGGCGGACACAAAATCAAAAAGGCGGCCCGCTACTCGGTTGAGTAGCGGGCCGCCTTTTTCGCTTAACCCAGCGGGCTTAGTTGTAGCCGGGGTTCTGGGGCAGCTTCCATATCTGCGCGTCGTTGAGGTCGATGGGCAACAGCGGAATGGGGTTCACCACCCCGGTCGTGATGCTGTGCGTCATGGCCCGGGCGGCCACCGCACTGGGCAGCACCCCGAAGTAGCGGCCCGTGCGGATCAGGTCCCAGAGGCGGAGCGACTCTTCGGCCAGCTCCACGCGGCGCTCGTGCCAGATGGCGTTCAGCAAGGGCTGGCCCGTGAGGCCGGTGGCCAGGTCTGGCAGGGTGCCGGTGGGCGTGTTAGCCGGCGCGTAGTTGCTGGCCGTGCCCACCGTCGTGGCGCCGGGCGGGCGGGTGGAGGTGCGGGCACGGGCGCGCACTTGGTTCACCAGGGCCACGGCTTCGGCGCTCTTACCGGTTTGGGCGGCGGCTTCGGCCTTCATCAGCAGCACGTCGGCGTAGCGCAGCTTGCGGATGTTCTGGGGCCCCGACTGCACGGCGGGGGGCGTCAGGATGGCCACTTTGCGGCTGAGGTAGCCCGTGGCGTTTTCTGACAAGTCGATGGGGTTCAGCACGCCCAGCACGATGTCGTTGTTCTTGATGAAGGTGACTTCGCGGCGCGGGTCGTTGGCCTCAAACTCGTTGTACAGGTTCTGGGTCGGGTTGTTGAAGCCGTAGCCGAACGTCTTGCGGTTGTTCTGGAACACGTTGTTGGTCGTGCCCACCGAGATGGGGCCGTACGTGTCGTTGTTGGTCGCAAACTGCACTTCGAACAGCGACTCGCTGCTGTTCTCGCCAATCGTTTGGTGAATGGCGGCGTAGTTGGCCAGCAGGCTGTACTGAGTCGAGCTGATGACGGTGCTCGTCAGGTCGTACACTTCCTGCCAAGTGTGCTTGTTGGTGTTGTCGGTGCCGAGCTGGTACATAATGGCGCGGGCCAGGTAGCCGTTGGCGGCGCCCTTGGTGGCGCGGCCGAGGTCGGCGCTGGCGTAGCCGCTTTTCTCGGGCAGCAGGGCCGCGGCGGCCTTCAGGTCTTTCTCAATGAAGGCGTAGGTTTCGGCAATGCTGCTGCGCGTCACGCTGGTTACTTCGGTGGGCAGCACGGCCTTTTCAAACAGCGGCATGCCGCCGAACGTCTTCACCAGGTTGAAGTAGAAGTACGCCCGCAGGAACAGGGCCTCGCCCTTGAGGCGCGACTTCAACGCGGCGTCGATGGTGCCGCCGTCGATGTTGTTGATGACGGTGTTGGCCCGGGCAATGCCCGTGAAGCTGTGCACCCACAGCGTGGTCACCGGCACATTGGACGGGTTCACGGTCCAGTTCTTCAAGTCGATGAGGGCCGAGAAGTCGCTGGGCGTGCTGCCTTTTTCGGCGTCGTCGCTCATCACGTCCCCGAACATCCACTCGTAGGTCTGCCCTACGTAGTCGCCCACCCCAAACTTGGGGCCCTGGTCCCAGGAGGTCACGTCGTACACGGCGTTCACGGCCTGTACGGCGTTCACGGGGTCGTTGAACAGGTTGCTCTGGGTGGTGGCCCCGAGGGGCTCTTTGTCAAGAAATTTCTGGCATCCTGGCGTAAGCGTCACCAGCGCCGCAAAGGCCAGCAAACGAACTGCGTGGGAGGTTTTCATATGGCGCGATTATCTAATATCGTTGGGTTAGAACTGCACGTTGAGGCCCAGGCGGTAGGTGCGGGGCTGGGGGTAGTTGCCGAAGTCCACGCCGTAGGCCAGGGGGTTGTTGTAGTAGCCGGTGGCCGAAATCTCAGGGTCGAGGCCGCGGTACTTGGTGATGGTGAACACGTTATCCACCGAGGCAAACACCCGCAGGCCGTTGATCTGGTACTTGGTCAGCAGCAGTTTCGGCAGCGAGTAGCCCAGCTCCATGTTGCGGGCGCGCAGGTAGCTGGCGTCTTCCACGTAGCGGCTGCTGAACTTGTCGTTGTAGCCGCCGCCGTTGTTGGTGTCGTTCGACGTCACCCGGGGCTGGTCGGAGCCGGGGTTGGTGGGCGTCCAGCGGTCCATGCGGTCGGCGTAGAAGTTGGTCCACAGGCCGGCGAAGTTGCTGGATTTCGACAGGTTGAAGGCCGCCGCGTTGATGGCTTCGGCGCCCTGCACGCCGTAGAGCAGCACTTTGAAATCGAAGTTGCCGTAGTTCAGGTTCACCGAGGCGCCGTAGCTGAAGCGGGGCGTGGCGCTGCCCAGGTAGGTGTTGTCGTTGGCGTCAATCTTGCCGTCGCCGTTGATGTCGCGGTACTTCACGTCGCCGGCTTTGGCGCCGGGCTGCAAGTAGCTGTCGGCTTCGGCCTGCGTGTGGAACACGCCGTCGGCCTGCAGGCCGTAGAAGTAGGCAATCTCGTGGCCCACGTCCGTGCGGGTGGTGTTGCCGATTTGCGAGAGCACGTTGCCGCTGGCAATGGGGTTGGCACCGCCCAGGTCGGTAATCAAGTTGTTGACCTTCGTAAAGTTCACCCCCACGTTGTACTGGAGCTTACCGATTTCGTTCCGGTAGTTCAGCGCCAGCTCCACGCCGCGGTTGCGTAGCGAGGCCACGTTGGCGCTGGCGGGGGCCTGGCCCACGAAGTTGGGCACCGGCAGCAGGGCAATCATGTGCTCGGTCTTGCGCTCAAAGTAGTCGCCGGTGAACGTCAGCTTGTTGTCGAGGAACGCCGCGTCGATGCCGAAGTCGGTGGTGAGGGCCGTTTCCCAGCGCAGGTCGGGGTTGTTCAGCGTGGCAATGGCCAGGCCGGGGTTCTTGGCTTTGTCGGGTCCGAACACGTAGTTCTGGTTGTTGGTGGCCACCGAGGCGTACCCGTAGTTGGGGGCCGCGTTCTGGTTGCCCACGGCGCCGTAGCTGCCGCGCAGCTTCAGCGCCGAAACCGCAGTGATGCCCTTCATGAACTCCTCGTTGGACAAGTTCCAGGCCACGCCCACCGACGGGAACGTGCCCGTGCGGTTGTTGCCCAGGAAGCGCGACGTCTGGTCGAAGCGCAGGGTGGCCGTCACCAGGTACCGGTCGCGGAAGTTGTAGTTGGCCCGGCCGAAGTACGAGAGCAAGCCGCTGTCGTACTGGCCGCTGCGCACCGTGGAGTTGGCGGCCCGGGAGGCCGAAATGTACTGCAGCGACGCGTCGGCGGGCACGTCGTAGCCCGTGATGGAAATGCTGTTGCCGTAGGCCCGCTGGGCTTCCTGGCCCAACGTGGCCGAGAACGAGCTGTTGTTGCCCAGGTCTTTGTTGTAGTTCACGTAGTTCGACCACACCCACGAGATGTTGTCGCCGCGGGTTTCCAGCAGGGCGCTCTGCGAGCGTTGGTCGTTGGGGCCCAGGTAGTACTGGGGCTGGTACACCTTGGGGTGGTAGTTGTTGTAGTTGATGCCGAACGTGGAGCGGAACGTCAGGTCTTTGGCCAGCGACACGTCGAGGTAGCCGTTGGCAAACAGGTTGGTGGTGTACGTCTTGTTGAACTCCTGCTCCTGAAGGTAGCGGCCCAGGTTGGGTGTGAAGCTCGTGATGTTGTTGTAGGAGAACGTTCCGTCGGCGTTGTAGGGCGACGTGATGGGGTTGGCCTGGATGGCGTTTTGGAGCACCGTGCTGTAGAAGGCGGCGCCCGTGCCGTCGCCGGCGCCGGTCTGGTTGGCGTTGGAGAACGTGGCCGAAACGCCCACCTTCACCCGCTCGGTCAGCTTGGCGTCGTCGTTTACGCGGATGACGTACTTCTTCAGGCCCGAGGCCTGGATGATGCCGTCCTGCTGGAAGTAGTTGCCGCTGATGAGGTAGCGGTTCTGCTCGGTACCGCCCGAAGCCGACAGCGAGTAGTTGGTAATCAATCCCTTCTGGGTTACAAAATCCTGGTAGTTGAAGCCGGGCACCCCGCCTTGCAACGCGCTGCTCAGCAGGGCCGAGTAGTCGGTGGGCACCGTGCCGCCGCCGTTGGCGTAGGCTTCGGTTACCAGCGTGGCGTACTGCTGGGCGTTGGTCAGGTCCAGCTTCTTGCGGATTTGCTGGTAGCCCGTGTAGCCGAACAGGTTGAACTGCGTTTTGCCCACCTTGCCGTGCTTGGTGGTGATGAGCACCACGCCGTTGGCGCCGCGCGAGCCGTAAATGGCCGTGGCCGAGGCGTCCTTCAGGATTTCCGTTGATTCAATGTCGGTGGGCAGCAGGAAGCTGATGTCACCGGTTTGCACGCCGTCCACCACGTAGAGCGGGTCGGCGTTGTTGATGGTGCCCACGCCGCGCACCCGGATGCGGGTGCCCGCGCCGGGCTGGCCGCTGTTGGCCGTCACGTCCACACCCGCCACGCGGCCCTGCAGGGCCTGCACCGGGTCGGAGGTAGCCACCTGCGTCAGCTGCGCGCCGCTCACCGACGACACGGCGCCGGTAAGGTCGCTCTTGCGGGCCGTGCCGTAGCCAATCACCACCACGTCGTTCAGGGCCTGGGCATTGTCGGCCAGCGTTACGTTCACGGTGCCATTGGTGCCCGCCACGGGTATTTCCTGGCGCGTAAAGCCCACCGAGCTGATGACCAGCACGCTGTTGGCGGGGGCCTGCAGCGTGAAGCGGCCGTCTACGCCCGTGCTGGCGCCGTTGGTGGTACCCTTCACGAGAACCGTGACGCCCGGCAGGGCCTCGCCCTTGCCGTCCTTAATTATCCCCTGGATCGTTTGCGTTTGGGCCGCGGCACCAAAGGGCCGCAGCAGCAAGGCAAACACCACGAACACCGCAAGTAAAACGGATTTCATATGCAAGCTTTTATTAGTGAAATGATACCAACAAAAGTATTTCCTTGCATACGATTGCGTTAATACTATTATAGCATTTCATATTCTCAAAATTATACCAGCAGCTAAATGATTTCAATTTAAATTACTAGTTTTCAAAAGTATATGTAAAATACTTACTTGCTTTTCTTCCCAAAAAGGCGGTGATTTTGCCACTCTCTGGCAAGCATTAAATAGATGATTAACTGATGAAATCACAACACTTCCTTTGCGGATTACGCCGCGCGCGCTGCCAGGGCCCCAATGCCAAACGATTGCGATGCGCCGTGCCGCCCGGCAACTCCACCGGCCGGCCTGCGTTGAATCAGCCATGCCGTATTTCTTGAGCTTGGCCGTGCTGGCCGCCGTGGTTTTTGGGTTCTACCGCTACGCCACGGCCGATAGCCGCCGCCGCGCCGCCGCATTGGCCGCGGAGTTTCCGCCGGCGTGGCGGGCCCTACTGGCCGAGCACGTGGCCTTCTACGGGGCCCTGAGCGAGGCCGAGCGGGCCCGGTTTGAGCAGCGCGTGCAGCTGTTTCTGGCCGACGCCCGCATTACCGGCGTGCAAACCGAAGTAGACGAGCTGACGCGCCTGCTGGTGGCGGCGGCAGCCGTTATTCCCACGTTTGGGTTTCCGGAGTGGACGTACGCCCACCTGGGCGAAGTGCTGGTGGTGCCCGATGCCTGGGTGCTGGGCCCCGACGCTACCCAGGAGGTAGCGCCGCTGCAAGGCACGCTGCTGGGCTCTGTGCAGCGCTTCCAGAACCAGCACTACATGCGCCTGTCCAAGGCCTCGCTGCGGCAAGGCTTTGCCAACCCGGAGGACCAGCAGAACGTGGGCATCCACGAGTTTGCGCACTTGCTCGACGAGGCTGACGGCGTGATTGACGGGGTGCCCCAGGTGGCGCTGCCGCCCCACCTGCTGAAGCCCTGGGCAGCCGCGGTGCACCGCGAAATGGAAGCCCTGCGGGCCGGCCAGTCGGACATCAACCCCTACGCGGGCACCAACGAGGCCGAGTTTTTCGCCGTCGTGACGGAGTATTTCTTTGAGAAGCCCGAGCAGTTGCACGCTCACCACCCCGAGCTGTACGCCTTGCTCACCGAGCTATTCAACCAGCGCCCCGGGGCCCGCCGGGGGCCCAACGGCGGCCCGCGCCAGTGGCTGCGGCAGCTGTGGGGATAAGCCGCAACGCCCCTTGCAGCGGCAGCCAGCCGTTCAAAAACGGTACTCTCCAAAGTAACTAGGGCCCCAGGGGCCCTAGTTACTTTGGAGAGAATTACGCCAGTAAGCCGCCAACCAGCCCAAGCGGTGCGGCCCATCGGTAGCAATGGGTTGCTATTAAAATGAATTCCATTTTAGTAGCCAATGGTGCACTATTTAGGGCCCCGGGGCCCTACCCTGCCGCCCTAGGCCGCCAGCGCGGGCAATGCCTGGGCCAAACGGCGGGCCAATACCTGGGCTACGCCCTCGAGCCGGCGTACTACGGGCTGGGCCACGGCCTCGTCGTCAAAATCGATGCGCTGGTTGCGCGAGGTGAGGTAGCGGGCCAGGGCGGCGTTGTCGTCGAGGGCGTGGGTGAGGTCACGCTGGGCATCGTCCCACTCGCCCTGCTCGCCGGCGGCGAGGTAGTAGTGGCGCAACGCAATGGTCTGGCTCACAAGGCCGGCCAGGCGGGCTAGCACGGCCTGCTCAGCGGCCGAGAAATGGCGCGCTTCCTTGTCAATGATGGCCAGCATGCCCAGGCGGTGGCCGTCGGCGGCTTCGAGCACGGCCCCGGCGTAAAAGCTCAGGCCCAGGGCCTGGGCCACGTCGGGCCGGATGAGGGTGCAGCTCTCGGGTTTGTAGTCGGACACCACCACGGCGGCGTCCTGCAGGATGGCGGCTGAGCACATGCTCTCGTTGCGCACCAGGCCCGGTATACTATCCACACCAACCAGGGCCTTAAACCACGTAAAATCAGCGTCTACGAGCGAAATAAGGGCGATGGGCGTGCCAAAAAGCTGGGCGGCCCAGGCGGCGAAGTCGTCGAACACCGGCTCGGGGGTGGTGTTCACAATCTGAAACTGGTGCAGCGTGCGCAGGCGGGCGGCGTCGTGGCCGGGAATCAGCGAATCGGGGTAGGCGTTGGCCATTAATGAAGTAGCAGTTAGTAGTTTGCCTCGCTAGCGGGCAGGTCAATCAGGATAAACTGGGCATCTTTCTCGGCCACAATGCGCACCGCACTCTCATCACCAAGGCGGGCCTGGTCGTTGGGCCCCAGGGCCACACCGTTCACCAGCAGGCTGCCTTCTTTCACGTAAATGAAAACCAGACGGATAGGGAATGTTTTAAAGTCAATTTCCTTGCCACAATCCAGATTGGCCCAGTACACCGTGCTATTAGAATTCATGTATACCACGTCCTCGAGCACCTTCTGGCCGGTTACGAGCGGCACCAGTTCGTTGCGGTGCCGGCTGAGGAAATTCAGTTCCTTTTGCTCGTAGCTGGGAGCCAAGCCGCGCTGCGACGGCAAAAACCAGAGCTGGTAGAGGTGCAGGGCCTTGTCCTGGCGGTTCATTTCGGAGTGGGCCACGCCGGTGCCGGCGGTCATGCGCTGCACCTCGCCGGCCGTGATGGCGGTGCGGTTGCCGAGCGTGTCTTCGTGCGTCACCTCGCCTTCGAGCACCAGCGTCACGATTTCCATTTCCGCGTGCGGATGCTGCGGAAAGCCGTTCTGCGGGGCCACGTTGTCGTCGTTAAATACCCGCAGGGGCCCAAAATGCACGTTTTGGCGGTCGTGGTAATCAGCAAACGAAAACAAGAAGTAGCTGCTCAGCCACGGGGCCGGGGCGGCGTGGTGGCGGTCGGCGGCGGGCAGGTGCTGGAGCATGGCAGGGCAAGGGTGGGGTGAGCGGGTACCATTCATACGCGGCGGGCCGGGGCGAAGTTGGAGCGCCCGCCGTTGAGCTTGGCGCGGGGCGGGCACTACCGTCCCCCAAAAAAATTGTTAACCGCCGCGCCGCTGGCTACGTATAGCGGGCCCGGATAGCCTCTGCCTGATTCATCCTTTATTCTACCCCCCTACTGTTTTCCCCTAACTCCTTTTGTTATGAAAAAATTAGCACTCGCTCTGGCCACCGCCGCCAGCTTCGGTCTCGCTTCCTCAGCCCAAGCCCAGGGCATCCGCCTCGGCGTAAAAGCCGGCGCCAACCTCTCCAACGTTTCGGGCAACCTGAATAACCAAGACATCTACAAGAACAAGTTCGGGTTTGTGGGCGGCGTGATGCTGAACGTGGGCTTGATCGACAAGGTGTTGTCGCTGCAGCCCGAAGTACTGTTCTCGCAGAAAGGCTTCAAGTATGCCGACAACTCGTTCACCTTTCTTGGCAACACCAACCGCTTCAGCGGCAACCGCACTTATAACTACATCGACGTGCCAGTGCTGCTGAAAGTGCGGGCCGCCGGTTTGTTCTTTGAGGCGGGGCCCCAGTACAGCTACCTGCTGAACGTGCGCGACAACGCCAACTACAGCGTGAACGGCAACACCGTAACTAGCTCAGCTGCCAACCAGAACTTGGACAATGTGCGCCGCAACGAAATTGGCTACGCTGCCGGCCTGGGCTACGAGGCGTCGAACGGTTTCTTGATCGACGTGCGCTACAACGGCTCGTTCACCGACTTCGCCAAGGATGGCTACAACGGCTCGAACCAGGACCTGCGCAACGCCCGCAACTCGGTATTCCAGGCCTCCATCGGTTACCTGCTGGGCAGCAAGTAACCTAACCCCACGCCAACCAGTACAGCCCCGGGGCCCTCACGCAGGGCCCCGGGGCTTTGTCGTTTTTCACGATTTCTCCCGCACGCACCATGCACCACCGTTTGCCGCTTCTCGCCTTGGCCGCCCTGCTCGCCGCCGCCGCCTGGGCCCCCGCCCAGGCCCAGGACAAGCCCGTGAAGGAAGCCAACAAGCGCAACAAAAAGTACATCAAGGCGGGCGTCGTCAACCCGGCGCTCAGCAAGGAGCAGCTTAAGTACGACGCCGAATTTGCCACCGCCGCCACCAGCGACAACCTGCTGGCCGCGTCGCTGAGCGCGCTGGCCGTGCAGAAAGGCACCGCTCTGGAAATAAAAGAATTCGCCAAGCAAACCGACGCCGACCACACTCAGCTACAGCGCCAGCTGCAAGCCATTGCCGACCGCACGGGCCTGGTGCTGCCCAAGATGATGAGCCACGACGACCGCAAAAACTACGACGATGTGGACGACCGCAAGTACCTGGGCTTCGACAAAAAGTACCTCCGCGAGCTGGGGAAGCTGCACGAGCGCGCCATCAAGCGGTGCGCAGAAGCGGCCGAGAAGGTTGCTACCCCGGAGCTGCGCGCCTACGCTGCCGAAACCCTGCCCAAGCTGCGCGAGCACGCCGCCCGCACCGCCGAGCTATACAAGCGCGCCGACGACCGGAAATAGGCGGTTTTTCGGCCGCTCGAAACCGTGCAAAAACGCAAAAAGCCCCGGTACTTGCCGGGGCTTTTTGCGTTTTTGCACGGTTTCGGGCCAGCGGCGCTGGGGGCCCCAGCTAGGCGTTGCGTAGCTCGGTTACCTGCTGCTGCAGGTCGGCCACCACGCTGGCCAGGCGTTCGAGCGAGAGTTCGGCGGCGGGGAAGTGGCTGCTGATGTAGCACTTGGCTTCCCAGATTTCGAGGGCCTCGGCCCCGGGCAGGTCGTAGGGCTGGTAGCGGGGGTTGTCGGAGTGCAGGGCCAGGGCCCCGGCGGGCCGCGCCTTGCGGAACACGCGCTTGAACACGATGCCGTCGCGTGGGCTCACCACCACGCAGGGCGTGCCGTCCTTCAGGTTGGCCAGCTCCTCCACGTAGCGGCCCACCACCACCGTGCCGCTCACCAGGGGCAGCATCGAATCGCCCGAAATCTCGAAGGCGCGGTAGCTGCCCGTGGCCGGCAGCATGGGCAGCCGGAAGCGGGGCAGCTCGCCCAGGTACTCGGGGTCGGCGTAGCCGTTGAGGTAGCCGGCGGCGGCCTTGTGGGGCACCAGCTCGATGTTTTCGTTCTGGTCCTTGTCCACGGTCAGGGCCAGGATGCGGAGTTGGCCGCCAGCCGGCGGCTCGGGGTCGTCGTCGTCGGCGCCGGCCGGCACGGGCTCCAGCTGGCGCATGGTGGCGGCGGCTTTGGCGTTTTTGCGCTTGCTAAAGTCGGTGGTTACCAGCTGGTCGAGCGAAATACCGAACAAGCGGGCCATATTCACGAGCGTGGCCATGCGCGGCTCGGCGCGACCTTCTTCGTAGGCCCCCACCAAGGAGCGCTTGATGCCCAGCTTCTCCGCAATTTGGGCTTGGGTGAGGGCCAGCTCGCGCCGCCAAAACTTTAAGTTCGTGTTTATCATCGGGAAAGGTGCGGCCGGGGAAGGAGCGCGGAATGAACGTCCGGGCCGGTGAAGTTAGCAACGCGCCCGCAAAGTTACTAATTCCGTTAGCGAACATTTTTACGGCATCCCTTCTTTTTTCGCGGCCGCCCGCCCCGCCGGTAAGCTGAGCCGCATCAAACTGGTGCGGCTCAGATTTTCAGTTACTTGCGTCCTCGGGGCCTCAGGCCACCGGCTGGGGCCCCGAGGGCGCAAAAAAACCAGCCGCGGGGCTGCGGCTGGCTTTCTTGCATTGGCTACGTCCCACGTCGTTGCCTAGTGGCCTGATGCAGCCCGGGGCCCCACAGCATTGCCGGGTAGGGCCCCTAGCCTCCCGCCCCTACTTCCGCAGCCGGATGCCGGCCAGGCGCAGCTGGAAGTAGTCGTATTTCTCGCGCAGGTGGTCGAACAGGTCGCGCAGCGCGGGGGCCCCGCCGAGCTGGGCGCGGGCGGCGACGATTTCGGCCAGTTGGGTGTCGGTCACAAATTCCTCCAGGCGCAGGGGCAGGCCCTTGGTGTAGGCGCGCTCCAGGTGGGCCTTCACGGTGCTTTCAGCCAGGCCGCGCTGGGTGGCAATCTGCAAGGGGCTGAGGCCCTGGCGGTGCAGCTGGAAGGTGGCGTCCTCCGAGTCGTTGACGGCGGCGGGGTCGGCGGGCGCCTTGGTAGCTTTCTCGGCTTTGGGGCGCGCCGTGGGGGCCCCAAAGGGCAACTCGTCGCTGTCGGCGGGCACGTTGCGCGGGGCCCCGTGCTGCAAAATGGCCTCGATGAACACCTCGCCGTAGGTCTCGAATTTCTTCATGCCCACGCCCGACACGGCCAACATGGCCATGCGGGTGGTGGGCTGCTCCTGGGCCATTTCCTGCAAGGTGGCGTCGCTGAACACCACGTAGGGCGGTACGCCCTGCTCGTCGGCCAGCTGCTTGCGGAGCTGGCGCAGGTGCTCAAACAGCCGCGCTTCGGGCGAGCCAGTAACGGCGGCTTCGGTGGCGGCTTTGCGGCTGGCGCGGGTGGGCTTCTCGGCCTTCTCGGCGGGCTGGAACTTCTTGAGCGGCAGCGGCAACTCGCCCTTCAGCACCTCGTGGCCACGGGGCGTGATTTTCAGCGCGTAGCCTTCCTCGTAAGCGATGTAGAACAGGCCGTCGTTGAGCATCTGGTGCACGTAGCTGTACCAATCGAGGTACGGCAAATCGGCGCCGGCGCCGTAGGTCTTGATCTGGTCGTAGCCCCCGGCAATGACGGCCTGGTTGCGCATGCCGCGCAGCACGTCGATGAGCAGCGTGACGCTGAGCCGCTCGCGGGCCCGCGTGACGGCCGACAACGCCTTCTGGGCCAGCAAAGTACCATCAAACGTGATAGGCGGGTTGCGGCAAATGTCGCAGTTGCCGCAGTCGTGGGGCAGCGTTTCGGAGAAGTAATGGAGCAGGATTTTGCGGCGGCACGAGGCGGCTTCGGCAAACTGCTGCATGCGCTCGAGCTTGGCCGTGTTGAGCTGGGCCTGGCGCGCGGGCACGTCCTTGGTCACCATCTCGCGCATCTGCATCACGTCGGCGAAGCTGTAGAACAGGATGGCCGTACTGGGGGCCCCGTCGCGGCCGGCGCGGCCAATTTCCTGGTAGTAGCCCTCGATGTTTTTGGGCAGGTTGTAGTGCATCACCCAGCGCACGTTGCTTTTGTCGATGCCCATGCCGAAGGCGATGGTGGCCACAATTACCTGCACGTCGTCCTGCAAAAAGGCCTCCTGGGCCTTGCTGCGCTGGTTGGGCGTGAGGCCGGCGTGGTAGTGCGCCGCCTTGATGCCCTTCTGCTGGAGCTTCTGCGAGATGGTTTCGCAGGTTTTGCGCGAGAGGCAGTAAATGATGCCGGGGTCCTGCGGGTGGCGCGTGATGTAGTCCACCACCGAGCCCACGCGGTCCTGGCCCGGGCGCACGATGAGGTTGATGTTGGGCCTGTCGAAGCTGGAAAGGAACACCTTGGGCTCGTGCAGGTTGAGCTGGGTGATGATGTCGCGCTTCGTGAGGCGGTCGGCGGTGGCCGTTAGGGCCACGATGGGCGTGCTCGGGAACTGCGTGCGCAGGGCCCCCAGCTTGGTGTACTCGGGCCGGAAATCGTGGCCCCAGCTCGAGATGCAGTGCGCCTCGTCGATGGCAAACAGGCTGATATTCACCCGCCCCAGGAACTGCATAAACCCGTCCGACAGCAGCTTCTCTGGGCTCACGTACAGCAGCTTGAGGTGGCCGCTGACGGCCGCCCGGGCGATGTCGTTGGCCTCCGACGTGCCCACGCTGGAGTTGATGAAGGCCGCGGCGATGCCGTTGCCCTTCAAGGCCTCCACCTGGTCTTTCATGAGGGCAATGAGCGGCGACACCACCACGCACACGCCCTCGCTCACCACGGCCGGCACCTGGAAGCACACCGACTTGCCCCCGCCGGTGGGCATGAGCACCACCGTGTCCTGGCCCGCCAGCACGCTCTGGATGATGTCGGCCTGCATAGGCCGGAAGTTGTCGTAGCCGTAGTAGCGTTTCAGGGCCCCGCGGGCGGCGGGCAGGAGGTCGGCGGCGGCAGTTAGGGTATCGGGCATATCAGGGCAAGGGTAACCTACTATAAAGGAACGGCGGGGCCTGCGAAGTTCCAACGGGGCCCCAGCGGCCGCGCTACGGCTGCGGGGTGGCCGGGGCCCGCCGCGAGCCGCGGTACAGCTCGTACTTCAGTAGGCGGCAGTCGATGGGCCCGTTGAAGAGCGGGATGCGGCGCGTGGCTTTGAGGCCGATGGTTTTGGCGGCGTCGAGGTTGCCGGTCAGCACGTAGGCCTCGTAGCCCTGGAAGTTGGTTTTCAGCGCGTCGCCGATGGTTTTGTAGAAGGCGGCCATTTCGGCTTCCTCCCCGATGCGCTCGCCGTAGGGCGGGTTCGTCACCACGAGGCCGGGGCCCTGGGCGGCGGGCGCGGCGGCGTCCTTCACGTCGCGCACCGACAGGCGGATGCAGTCTTCGAGGCCCGCGGCGGTGATGTTCTGGGCCGCCTGGTCAATCACTTTGGGGTCGATGTCGGAGCCGGCCAGGTACGCTTGGGGCTCTTCGAGGCGCTGGGCCTCGGCTTCGGCGCGCACCTGCTGCCAGAGGTCGGCGTCGAAATCGGCCCAGTTCTCGAACCCAAACTTGCCCTGGTGAAACAGGCCCGGCGCGATGCGCTGCGCGATGAGGCCCGCTTCGGTGAGGATGGTGGCCGAGCCGCACATGGGGTCGATGAGCGGCTTTTTGCCGTCCCAGCCGGCGAGCAGCACCAGGCCGGCTGCCAGCACCTCGTTCAGGGGCGCGTCGTTGGTGGCTTGGCGGTAGCCGCGGCGGTGCAGCGAGTCGCCGGCGGCGTCGCGGCTGATAATCACCTCGTTCTCGAGCATGCGCAGGTGCAGGCGGATGTCGGGGTGGCGCGTGTCCACGTCGGGGCGGCTGCCGGTGCGGTCGCGGAACTGGTCCACGATGGCGTCCTTCATCAGCTGGGCCACAAACAGCGAGTGCTCGAAGGTGGACTTGTTGACCACCGCCGTGATGGCGAAGGTTTGGCCCGGGCCGATGTACTCGCTCCAGTCCACGCGGCCCACCTCGCGGTACAGGGCCCGCTCGTCGGGGGCGTAGAAGCCGGCCAGCGGGCACAGCAAGCGCATGGAGAGGCGGCTCCAGAGCACGGTTTCGTAGAGAAGCCGCTGGTCGCCAATGAATTCGACGGCGCGGCTGCCCACGTGGGTGATGTCGGCCCCGAGGGCGTACAGCTCGTCGGCGAGCAATTCTTCGAGCCCGAACTGGGTGGTGGCGGTGAGGTGCATAGCCGCAAAGGTCGGGCAGGAATGCGTTGGGCCCCCAGCCGGCCCGCGTGGCCGGCTGTTTTCTATCTCCCGCGCCGCACGGCTGCGGCCGGGGCGGCGCTGGTGGTGGCTTGCCTTGTAGTGGTGGCCACCGGGGCCTGGTCCATTCGCCAGCACACCCCCAGCCGGGCCGGTTCGCGCGGCAACGTGACGGCGACGCTGCCCGGTTAGGGCCCCGGCCGGGGCCCTACCTTTGCCCCATGCCGCTCCTCGAAGAAAACGTCTCCCTCCGCCCCTACAACACTTTTGGCCTGGCCGTGCGGGCCCGCTACTTTGCCCGCTTCGGCAGCGCCAACGAGCTGCGCCAGCTGCTGGCGCTGCCCGAGGTGCAGGCCGCCGAGAAGCTCATTTTGGGCGGCGGCTCCAACCTGCTCTTCACGCAGGACTTTGCCGGTGTGGTGCTCAAAAACGAGATTAGGGACCTGGAAATCATCTCCGAAAACCTCGACGACGCCACCACTGCCCTGGTGCGCGCCGGCGCCGGCGAGAGCTGGCACGGCCTGGTGGAGTATGCGCTGGGCCAGGGGCTGAGCGGCCTCGAAAACCTCTCGCTCATCCCCGGCACGGTGGGCGCGGCGCCGCTGCAAAACATCGGGGCCTACGGCGCCGAGCTGCGCGACTCCTTCGAGCGGCTCGAAGCCGTGGAGCTGGCCACTGGGGCCCTGCGCACGTTCGGGGCCGCCGAGTGCGGCTTCGGCTACCGCGAAAGCGTGTTCAAGGGCCCGCTCAAAAACCAATTCGTAGTCACGGCCGTGGTGCTGCGCCTGCACCGCCAGGCCCGACCCAACGTGCAGTACGGGGCCCTGCAGGAAACCCTGGCCGGCTTCGGCATCGAGGGCGAGCCCACGCCGCACGACGTGAGCCGCGCCGTGGTGCACATCCGCCGCTCCAAGCTGCCCGACCCGGCCAAAATCGGCAACGCGGGCTCGTTCTTCAAGAACCCCGAAATCTCGCAGCGCAAGTTCGACGAGCTCAAGGCCCAGCACCCCGCCATTCCCGGCTACCCCGTGCCCGGCGGCGTGAAGGTGCCCGCCGGCTGGCTCATCGAGCAAGCCGGTTGGAAAGGCCTGCGCCGGGGCCCCGGCGCGGGCACCCACGGCGTGCACGACCGCCAGGCCTTGGTGCTGGTGAACCACGGCGAAGCCACCGGCCACGAGTTGCGCCTGCTGGCCGAAGAAATCATCCAGTCCGTCCGCGCCCAGTTCGGCGTTGAGCTGCACCCCGAGGTGAACATCCTGTAAAACGCTTACACTTCACCCAAAAACGTCATGCAGAGCGCAGCGAAGCATCTGTCCCGCGCCAGTAATTATTTACTGCTGCGGGACAGATGCTTCGCTGCGCTCTGCATGACGTTCTATTAGGCGATTTCCGATTACTTCAGCACCGCCAGCGTCACGCCGTCGCCGCCGCGGTCGGCGTGTTCGTCGGCCACGCTCGCCACGGCTTTCACCGAGCGCAGGTAGTCGCGCACCACTTGGCGGAGCACGCCGTTGCCGCGGCCGTGCACGAATTTTACTTCCGGCATGCCCAGCATCACGGCGTCGTCCACGAAGCTCATGGTTTTGGTGAGGGCGTCTTCGGCCCGCTCGCCGCGCAGGTCCAGCGTGGGGCTGAAGCCGGCCATGCGGTCGGTGATGTTCACGCCGTTGCCGCTGGGGCCCCCACCGCCGAGGCGCGAGGTTTTGGCCTTGGCCGCCTGCTCCCGGTCGCGGATTTCGGCGCGGCCGAGCTTTTCGAGCTGGCTCACCTTCACCAGCGTTTTGAGGCCCCCGAACATCACTTCGGCGGTTTGGCCCTTCACGCCCACCAACTCGCCGTAGCCGTCCTGGCCCAGCAGGGCCACTTTGTCGCCGGGGTGTAGGCCGCTGGTGGTGGCCAGCTCGCGGGTGGCGCGGGCCTTCGGCGGCTCGATGTGCAGCTCTTTCCGCACGAAATTGTCCAGCTTCTCGCGGGCCAGCTTATTGATTTCCTTGTCGGCCTGGCCACGGCGGATTTCAGTTATCGTGGCCTCAATCTGCTGGTTGGTGTCGCGCAGCAGGGCCTTGGCTTCCTGCTTGGCGGCGCGCAACGTTTCGAGGCGCGTGTCCTCGATGTGCTGCTTGAGGTCAGCGTAGTCCTGGGCGGCTTTCTTGAGGCGGCGCTCCTGCTTAGCGGCCTCGGCGGTGTGGCGCTCCAGCTCGGTTTTCTCTTGCTCCAAGCCTTCCAGCAACTGGTCGTAGCGGATTTTGTCTTTGCCCACGAGCTGCGAGGCGCGCTCCACCAAGTCCTTGGGCAGGCCGATTTTGCGGGCTATTTCGATGGCGAAGCTGGAGCCCGGCTTGCCCACTTCGAGGCGATACAGGGGTTGGAGCCGCTCGGGGTCGTAGCGCATGGCCCCGTTCACGAAGCCCGGCGTGCGCTCGGCGAAGTTCTTGAGGTTGGTGTAGTGCGTGGTGATGACGCCGTAGGTGCGCGCCCGGCTGAACTGCTCCAGCACTGCTTCGGCAATGGCACCGCCCAGGCTGGGCTCGGTGCCGGTGCCAAATTCGTCGATCAGCACCAAGCTCTTTTTGCCCGCCAGCAGCAGGAACTGCTTCATGGCCAGCAGGTGCGACGAGTACGTCGAAAGGTCGTTTTCCAAGCTCTGCTCGTCGCCGATGTCCAGGAAAATGTCCTCAAATACGCCGGCTTCGGACTCGTCGCCGCACGGGATGAGCAGGCCCAGCTGCAGCATGTACTGCACCAGGCCCACCGTCTTCAAGGTCACCGACTTACCGCCAGCGTTGGGGCCCGAAATCACCAGCATGCGCTGCTCGTGGTTCAGCTCCAGGTCGAGCGGCACCACCTCGCGGGTTTCGCTGGTGAGGCGTTTGTGCTCGGCGTAGGCCAGCGTGAGCAGCGGGTGGCGCACGCGCTTCCAGCGCAGCAGCGGCTTGGGGTCGAGGCGCGGCAGCTGGCCGTCGAGCTCCACGGCCAGGCGGGCCTTGGCGCGGATGAAATCGAGCAGGCCCAGGTACTGGTAGGCGCGGCGCAGGTCGGGCAGGTGGGGCCGCAGCTGGTCGGTAAGGGCGGTGAGGATGCGGATCAGCTCGCGCTGGTAGGCGTTGTCAAGGTCCTTGATGTCGTTGTTGAGCTCGAACACGGCGGCCGGCTCGATGTACACCGTTTGGCCCGTGGCCGACTCGTCGTGGATCAGGCCCTTCACCCGGCGCTTATGCTCGGCAATGACCGGCAGCACCAGCCGCCCACCCCGAATCGTCGGTTCGGCCCCGGCCGGCACCCACCCTTCCGTGATGGCGTGGCGCAGGATGCCCGCCAGCTGGCGGCGCAGCTGGCCCTGGCGCACAATCAGCTCCTGGCGCAGCTGGCGCAGCAGCGGCGAAGCGTCGTCGCGCACCAGGCCCTCGTCGTCCACCACCTTGTCGAGCGCAGCCATCAGGTTGCGGTCCACCTGCACGCCAATGCCCAGCAGGCGCAGCGTGGGGTACTGCCCCTCGGGGGCCTGGGTGAAGAAAGTAAGGGCCTGGCGAATGGTGCGCAAGCTCATCTTCACTTCAAAAAACGAGGCCACATCGAGGAAGGCCCCCGGCAGCGCGGCCCGCTTGAAGTGCACCTGCGGGTCGTAGTAGTGCGAGGCCGGAAAGTCGGCGCCCGAACGCAGCAGGTACGCGAATTCGTTGGTTTGTTGCAGCAGCTTCAGCAGCGGCTCGGCCTTGGTCTGGAACTCCAGCTTGGCCACGTACTGGCGGCCCAGGGCCGATAAGCAGTTGGCTTCGAGCCGCTGGCGCAGCGCGGCGAAGCCGATTTTGTGTTCGAAGTTTTGGGGAAGTAGCAAGTAAGCAGGCGTTGGTATATAGCTACGAAGATAAACCGCGGGGCGGGGCGAAAGATTTCGCCAGGGGCCCCAGCTGTAGCAATAAGTGACGATTGGCCAGCGCCAATTGGCGAGCGGTACTGGCCACAGTCAAGCTTTTCTTTTAATCGACGAGCACCAACCGGCGGACCAGGGCCCCGCACCGCACCACGTACGCCCCGCTGGGCAAAGCCGCCGGCAACGCCAGGCCTTGGGCCGGGTAGCCGGGCCGGGCATCGGCCACCAACAAGCGGCCCAACCGGTCGAATACCTGCACGGCTTGGCCGGCGGGCAGGCCCGTGGCCCACACCGGGGCCCCGCGGCGGCCCGGGTTGGGCCAGAGCGTGAGGTCGGCCGCTGGCGAGCGCAAGGCCAAATCGGACGCCCGCGCGAGGAAACCGCGGTTGGTTACGTATTCCGACAACGGCGGGCCAGTTTCAAGGACGATTCCTCCAAACGCGGCTGTGCGGCCGTCGAAAGTGCCGGCCACATAGGCCCCCCGCAGGCCATCGGCGGCCACCGCGGCGCCATTGTCGTCGCCCGGGCCGCCGCCGCCCAGGGCCCAGCGCCACTGGCCCGCCGCATCGAGCGACGCCACCACCGCGTCGCGTTTCCCCGCCGAACGCAGGGACACCTGGCCAAAAGTGGCCGCCTCGCCTTCAAAAGTGCCGCCCACATAGGCGGTTCCGTCAACGTCTAGCGCAATGCCGAGCCCAAACTCCGCGCCCGGCCCGCCGCCCCGCACCGCCCAGCGGCACGCCCCCGTAGCACCGTCGAACTTGGCCACCAATAGGTCCGCGTCCGTCGTTGATTTATCGAGCCGTAGGGCCCCCACGGCAGCGGTTCCACCGCCCAGCCAGCCCGTTAAGGAGGGGTCGCCCCGGCCGTCTACGGCAATGGCGGCGCCGCCACCGCCGTGGGCACTGCTGATGGGCGCGGCCCATTGCCAGGCCCCGGTGGTGGCGTTCAGCTTGGCCACGAACCCGTTGTTGCTGAAGACCGACGCGTTGGGCAGGCGCTGGGGCCCCAACTGCAAGGCCGTGCTGCTAAAATTACCCGTCAGGTAAACGCCGTCGCGGTCATCAACCGCAATGCCCCGGCCGGCATCGTAGCCGTTGCCGCCGCCGCTGACGGCCCAGCGCCACGTGCCCGCAGGCCCGAGGCAAGCCGCAAACACATTGTACGTGCCCTCGTTGGCTAAGCGGATGGCTCCGAAGCGCGCATCCTGGCCCCGAAAACTGCCAGCCACGTAAGCATTGCCTTGGCTGTCCACAGCTATGCTGGTACCAATCAAGTAGTTGTTGACGTCCAAGCCACCCGCCCGCACCAGCCGTTGCCACGTGCCGTCGGCCGAGAGCGTCGCCACGAACAGGTTGTACCCCAGCCCATCGAACGGGGCCAAATTGGCGGCATCGAACAGCTTCAACGGGCCGAACCGGGCCGAATTGCCAATGCAATACCCCGTGACGTGCACGTTGCCGCTGGCATCGACGGCCAAGGCGTTGCTGATGTCCCAGCCGCTGCCGCCGGCCTGGGCAGCCCATTGGTACGCGCCGGCGGCGTCGCGCTTGGCCACGAACAAGTCATAATCGCCGACGGCCGTGAGCGTGGTGGTGCCCAGCACGATGCTGCCCCGGAAAATGCCCGTCACGTACGCGTTGCCTTGCTTATCGGTCGCCACGCTGTTCGTCTGCGATTGGCTAGGCGCCGGGCCGCCGTGCACCGCGGCATAATCGAAGCCTGGCACTTGGGCCCTGGCCACTCCAGCAGTTGCAGCGCCCAGCAGAAATGCAACAAATAAAATTCGTAAAGTACAGTATATGTGCTGCATAGCAACCGGCAAAAAGTTCTGCCCAAATGTACTTATCGCACCGCCGCCCGTCAAGCGCCACTGTTGCGGCTTACGCCTTATCCTTCGCTCCGACCCCGGCACCAAACAGCGCGAAATCGTACTTCACGGGATCCAGCGGGTCGAGTTCGCGCAGGTTTGCCGTCAGTTCTTCAGCGGCCTCCCAGTCCACGAGCTTGCGGGTGAGCAGGCCCAGGGGGCGGGCCTGACGCTCGACGTGCAGGTCGATGGGCATGATGAGGTCGGCGGGCGAGAGGCGGGTCCAGAGGCCAAAATCGACGCCGCGGTCGTCGCGGCGCACCAGCCAGCGCAGGTACATGTTCACGCGCTTGCAGGCCGACTTGCGGGCCGGCGTGGCCACGTGCTTGCGGGTGCGGGCCGGGGCATCGGGCAGGCTGAAGAAGCGGTTGTGGAAGTTCATCAGCCGCTCGCGCTGGGTGGCGCCAATCAGAAACGCCGTTTCCAGCGTGTCGTGCTGGCCGTACCAGTCGCGCAGGAAGTGCACGAAGTACAGCAAGTCGGTGTCGCAAAACGTGCGGTGGCAGAAGCCGAGCAGCTTCTTCAGGTCCTCGTCCTGGTGCTGCGTCACGAACTGGTAGGGCGCATCGTCCATGCGCCGCAGCAGCTCGTTGCACTTGTTGATGATGGTGGGCCGCTGCCCCCAGGCCAGCAGCGCGGCAAACAAGGCCGCAATCTCCACGTCCTGCCGCTGGGTGAAGCGGTGCGGAATCTGAATCGGATCGTTTTTGATGAATTCCGGCCGGTTGTAGCGGTCGTACTGGGCATCGAGTTGGTGCCGCAAGTGGGCCAGGTTTTTCAAATTAGGGGCCCCGGCGGGGCGGGTAGTTAAGAGGAAAGAGCGTGGGGCCGTATTGCTTGAGCGGCTCGGCGCGGGCTGCCAGCTTTTCGCGGGCTGCCTGGGGCAGAACTTACTAGGGCCCTAGCCCTTAGGCTTCTGCCTGCGGCACGCGGTGCTCGGTGAGCAGGGCGGCCACAGCGGCGGGGGTAGTGGCGGCGGGCAGGCAGCGCAGGTCGAGGTAGTAGCAGGCAGCCTCGGCGGGGTAGAGCAGCAGCCAGCTGGGGCGCACCCACACGGCGCGGCGCAGGCTGGTCCACGGCACTTCGAAGTGCCCCAACTTACTGTGACCGCACAGCGCGGCTTCGGTCAGTTCATAGTCGATGGGCACCTGCATGGCCGCGCTGCCGAGGTAGGTGCGCCGCAGCAGGCGCATCACTAGCAGCGGCCGCGCCGCGCCGTAGGCCAAGCCCACGGCGAGCAGCACCGGCGACGACCACGCGAAGGAACCGTCGGGAGCACGGCCCAGCAGCTGGGCTACTACGCTGGCGGCTAGTAGCACAAGGGCCACGCCCAGCAGCCAGTGGTTGCGCCGGGTGGCGGGCGCGCGCCACCACAGCCGCAGGTTCACGGCCACGTACTCATCGGCTGAAATCAAGACGCCGGGGGCCTTCGCCGGAAACGCAGGGTGCAGCACGCAGGGGCCCTACGGAACGTAGCTGGTTTCGACGCGGAAGCGCTGGTCGCTGGTGCCCAGCTTCTGCACGGCCCGGGGCGAGAGGCGCACCAGGATGTTGTTGTTCTCGCCCGTATCGGGCAGCTTGCCGATGACGCGCACGTACACCGACTGGCCGTTCATGGTGTTTTTCACCTGCATGATGGTGCCCACGGGGGCCGTTTTGTGCAGGGCCAAGTACTTATCGGTGCCGTTGTTGTCGATGCCGGCGGCCATGCCGCTGTCGGTGATGCGGCCCGCCAGCTCACTGGCGCGGGTGGGGGCCCGCTCGGCGGCGCGTTCCGTTTCCCGGTCGGCCGGGGCAGCGGGTGTCACGGTGGCCACCTGGGCGGGTTTGTCGGGCACGGGGGCCACGGTGGGCGCGGGCGTTTTGAGGGGCGTGGCGGCCAGGGCGGGCGCAGCAGTGGCCACGGCTGGGGCTTCCAGCAGCAGCTGCTGGCCCACGCGCACCCGGCCATTGGCAGGCAGGTTGTTGAGCTTGATGATGTCGTCGGGCGTGAGCTGAAAGCGGCGGGCGATGGCAAACAGCGTTTCGCCCCGGGCCACGGTGTAGCGGCCCGACGCGGGCACGGCCGCC
The DNA here is from genome assembly GCF_006439025.1 of Hymenobacter nivis. Taxonomy (GTDB): domain Bacteria; phylum Bacteroidota; class Bacteroidia; order Cytophagales; family Hymenobacteraceae; genus Hymenobacter; species Hymenobacter nivis_A. The sequence goes on along the minus strand of NZ_RCYZ01000014.1, from coordinate 52,622 downwards.
CCGCCGGCTTTGGCGGCCGGGGCGGCCGCAGCAGCGGCGGCCGGGGTGCCCGCGGCCAGCGGCCGCGGCACTAGCACCACCTGCCCGATACCCAAGCCGCTGGCCACCTGCGGGTTGGCGGCGGTGAGCTGGGCCACGCTCACGTGGTAGCGGCGCGAAAGGGCCGAGAGGGTTTCGCCGGCCCCCACGCGGTGGCGTACAAAGCGCTGGCCGCCGCGCATTTCCACGCCGATGGAATCGGCCGGAGCCAGGGCCCGCACGGGCGCCGGGGCCCCGGGCCCGTACAAAGTAGCCGCAAGCAGCAAAAGGAATCCAGTCATACAAAAAATCGGCGTTGCGAAAGTCCTGCCAAACCCCGCCGTGGGGGCCGGCACCGGGGCCAGCGTGGGCAAAATAACAAAAGAATACGCCTACCCCCGCCCACCGGCCGGGCGCGGGGGCCCCCGGCGCGGGCCAAAAGTGCGTTCTTTGGCCCGCCCGCCCCTTCATCGCCCGCCTTTTCCCCGCCCCGCATGGTTCTCGGCCTCATCCCCGCCCGCTACGCTTCCACCCGCCTGCCCGGCAAGCCGCTCGTCGACCTCGGGGGCCTCAGCATGATCGAGCGCGTGGTGCGCCAGGCCCGCCAGGCCCGCCTCGACCGCGTGGTGGTGGCCACCGACGATGCCCGGATTCTGGACCACGTGCGCAGTTTTGGGGGCGAGGCCGTGCTCACCCGGCCCGACCACCCCAGCGGCACCGACCGCCTGTACGAAGCATTCCAGCAGCTGGGCAGCCCGCCCGAGGTGCGTGCCATCGTCAACATTCAAGGCGACGAGCCGTTTGTGCACCCGGCCCAAATCAATGCGCTGGTCAATTTTTTTGCCGACGAAGCCACCGCGCCCGACATTGCTACGCTGGTGACGCCCGTGCGCAGCGAGGAGGACTTGTTCAGCCCGCACTTGCCCAAAGTGGTGCTCAACCAGCGCCGGGAAGCTCTGTACTTCAGCCGCCATCCCCTGCCCTACCAGCGCGGGCGCGCGCCGGCCGAGTGGCTGGCCCACTACCGCTACCTGCGCCACCTGGGCCTGTACGCCTACCGGCCCGCCGTGCTGGCCCACCTCACCCAGCTGCCCGTATCGGCACTCGAAGCGGCCGAAAGCCTGGAGCAACTGCGCTGGCTGGAAGCTGGCTACGCCATCCGCTGCGCCGAAACCGAGCTGGACGCCTTCGGCATCGATACACCCGAGGATGTGGCCCGCGCCCGGCAGCGGCTGGCGGCCGGCGGCTAGGGGCCCCGCGGGGCCCCGGGCTAGGCTTGGTCTTTGGCGCGGGCCACGGTATCGTCTTCCGAGCTGGTTTGGCGGCGTTCCTCCTGCATTTCCTTGGATAAGAAGAAGTTCAGGGCCGTGCGGATGACGGCGATGGCCCCGAGCCGGCCAATCTGGTCCCAGCTGGGGGCGATGGACGTGGAGAGGATGTCGGCCCCGAGCTGGAATTCGAGCGCCAGGGCCAGGTAGCGCGAGAGGGTGAGCCGAATAGCCGTAAAATCGGCCGTGCGCCGCGCCCACAGCGCCCGCACCAGCAGCCGCCCCGCCACAGCAATGCCGAGCGCAATAATCAGGGCCCCCACCAGCTCCACGCCCAGCTTCAGCCACTGCACGGCGCCGATGACGTGGGCCTCGGCCTGGCCAAACAGGGTAGCGTCTCCGGGAGGTATCAGCACGGGAAACTTAAAAAAGTGTGAAAAATTAAGAACGGCCACCCGGGGCCCCACGCGCCGCGCCGGCCGCCTACGGCCGCACCACCCGCGCCAGCAGCCACGCCGAGCCGCGCTGGAGCAGCACCAGCACCGCTACCAGGCCCACAGCCAGCCCAAACAGCAGCAAGTTGCCCTCGCCCGTGCCGGCCCGAAACGCGAAGTTGAGCGCCGTGGCCACCGCCGGCGGGTGCATGGCGTCGGTGGCCACCATCAGCGCAATGGTGAGCACCAGGCCCCCCGCCGCGGCCCCGTAGCCGGGCCCCAGCCACGCGTGCAGCGCTGTGCCTAGCACCGCCGCCCCCAGCTGGCTGACGGCCAGCGTACGTACGCTGTTGGTGCGGTGGCCGGGGTCGAGGTAAATGAGAAACGCGCTGGACGCCAGCGAGGCGAACAGCAGCTGCTGGTTGCTCAGCAGCTTGAGCAGCCAGAGCAGCAGCAGCACGGTGACCGTGGGCAGCAGCGCCAGCAGCAACTCGGCGCGCCCGGCCAGGCGCGGGCGGCCGCCCAGGGGCCCCAGCGGCGCGGGGGCCCCTGGCGCCGGTTGGGTCGGTTCCGGTTGGGCCTCAGCCACCGATTTTCTTGGCTTTGTAGCCGGCTTGTACCAGCAGGGCCAGGATTTTTTCGCGAAAGTCGCCTTGCACCAGAATTTCGCCGTCTTTGGCGCTACCACCGCCGCCGCACTTGGTTTTCAAAAGCTTGGCCAGCGCCTGCAAGTCCTCATCTGTCCCCACAAAACCGGTGACGAGTGTGACCTGCTTGCCGCCGCGCTGCTTTTTGTCGAGCTGCACGCGCAGCTGCTGCTGCTGGGGCGGCAACGTGGCGGCCGTAGCATCCTGGTCGGCCGACTGGTACGAGAAGTCGGGATTGGTGGAGTACACCACCCCGGCGCGGTTATCTTTTTTCATGGCAAAGAACTTATAATCAACATTTTCGAAGTGCCGCCGGGGCCCCTACACGGCCACGGCCAGCGCCAGTGGCAGCAGCTCTACGGTGAAATCGGTGGCGTGGCCCAGGTAATCGCCGTCGACGTGGAAGCCCAGCGGGGCGGCGGCCCGCACGTGCGCCTGGGCGGCTTGGAAATACTCGGCGGCGCGGGTTTCGGGCAGGTTGCCCATTGCCATGGCCAAGCTCACGCGGAAGGCGCGCACCACGGGCAGGGCGTCGATGAGGCACACGTCGAGCAGGCCGTCGCGCAGGTCGGCGCGCGGCGCGATGTACACGTCGTTGCCGTACTGCGAGGCGTTGGCGAAGGCCAGCACGTAGCAATCAGTGGCCCGGCGCTGGCCGTTTAGTTCCACCTCCACGGGCACGGGCCGGTAGCGGCGGTACTCGCGCAGCGTCACGCGCAGGTAGGTGCTCAGGCCGCGCGAGCCGGCCCGGGCAAAGTGCTGGGCTACGTGGGCATCGAAGCCCAGCCCCGCCGTGCAAAAAAACGCGTGGCCGTTGATGCGCCCCACGTCGATGCGGCTGCGCGTGGGCGCGGCCAGCCGGCGCAGGGCCCCGGCCAGGCTCAGGGGCACTTTTAGGTGGCGGGCCAGGCCGTTGCCCGAGCCCTGGGGCACGATGCCCAGCGCGGCGGCCGTGCCCAGCAGGCCGCGGCCCACCTCGTTCACGGTGCCGTCGCCGCCCACGGCCGCCACCACGGCAAAGCCCTCAGCGGCCGCAGCGCGGGCCAGCTCCACGGCGTGGCCGGGGCCCTCGGTGTGCCGCACCACGTACTCCGCAGCCGGGTTGGCGCCTCCAAAGTGCCGGGCGATGAGCGCGGGCACGTCGCGGCGGCGGTTGGGCCCCGCGGTGGGGTTCAGGATAAAACAGGTGTTGGACATGCAAGCAAACCAAGCGGGGCCGGGGGCCCCACGCGACAAAAAAACCGCCCGCTCCCCCAAAGGAAGCGGGCGGCCCCAATTACAACGGCGCCGAAGGCTAGCCGTTCATTTTCTCGCCCAGCTGCTGGATCAAGTCCGCGGTGCGGGTCGAGTAGCCGGTTTCGTTGTCGTACCAGCCAATCACTTTGGCCAGCGTGCCGTTGGCCGAAGTTAGCTCCGAGTCGAAGATGCACGAGTGGGGGTTACCCACGATATCGATGCTCACAATCGGGTCAGCGGTGTACTCGATGATGCCTTTCAGGGGGCCCTCGGCGGCGGCTTTCAGCGCGTCGTTGATCTCCTGCTTGGTTACCTCACGCTTCAGAATCACGGTCAGGTCGGTCATCGAACCGTCCGGCACGGGCACGCGCATGGCGAGGCCATCGAGCTTGCCCTTCAGTTCGGGCAGCACCAGGCCCACGGCCTTGGCAGCGCCGGTGCTGGTGGGGATGATGCTGTAGGCTGCGGCGCGGGCGCGGCGCAGGTCCTTGTGGGGGGCATCCTGGAGGTTCTGGTCCGAAGTGTAGGCGTGCACCGTGGTGATGTAACCCTTCTCGATGCCGAACGTGTCGTTCAGCACTTTGGCCATGGGAGCCAAGCAGTTGGTCGTGCAGCTCGCATTCGAAATAATGGTTTCGCTGCCGGTCAGGGTGTCTTCGTTCACACCGAGCACCACCGTGGGAATGTTGCCGGTAGCGGGAGCCGAAATCACCACTTTTTTAGCGCCGGCCGTGATGTGCTGGCCTGCGCCGGCCTCGTCCACGAAGCGGCCCGTGCTCTCGAGCACGATGTCAACGCCCATTTTGCCCCAGGGCAGCAGTTTGGGGTCACGCTCGGCGAGGGCCACAATGTGCTGGCCGTTCACGGTCAGGCTGTTGTCGTCGTAGCTCACCGTGCCGTCGAAGCGGCCGTGCACCGAGTCGTACTTGAGTAGGTGGGCGAGGGTCTTGTTATCGGTCAGGTCGTTGATCGCAACGATTTCAACGTTGTCACGGCCCAGCAGGGCTTTGAACGTGAGGCGGCCGATGCGGCCGAAGCCGTTGATGGCGACTTTGATTTTTGCCATTGGTAGCAAGAAAAAAAAAGGTGGCAAGCCGCCCCTTCGGCGGCTTGGTAAAACGCGGGGCGAAGATAGCAGGAAGCCTGCGCCCGGCTCCTTACTTTTACGAAACCAGGGCCCCGGCGGCCATTCCGCCCCCACTTTAGCCCCAACCGCGTAATTTTTCAGCCTGAAAAACAAGCCAGTTACGTCTCAGCCGGCATTTTTTTTGGGCCCGCCCCTTGCCTAGCAAAATGAAGCCCTTACCTTTGCATCACCAAAACGGAAAAACGGTCCGTTCGTCTAGGGGTTAGGACAGTAGATTTTCATTCTACCAACAGGGGTTCGATTCCCCTACGGACTACAAGAAAGCCACCTCTAAAGGGTGGCTTTCTCTTTGTCTATCAAGCAGTTAAAACATCACTGCTTTGTTTTTGGGTTACAAAAAATAGGGATTTGGGTTACAATGCATTTGCCGGTTTCGCGGGCAAATGCAAAACCATCACGCTCCATTTTGTACCCTCCCCCACATCTTGAGGACCTATACCGCAGTTACTTGAACAACTCGGCGTCAAAATTTTAGCGTTGGTTGTGGCTACGTCCCGCCCCTCCTTGCGACGACCTGGCACTGGGCAACCGTATTCAGGCACGTAACCTTCAACTGACTTCGCCCGAGCTTCGTGCGTACTGGATGCAGGAACTGGAAACGGATTTGGAACTCGTGCGCAACTACGAGGCATGGCGCGCATCTGGGCATGGAGACTTAGTGCAGTGGGGGCTGAACACCAAAAACGCGTGTCTTACAATGGGGGAGCTACTTACTACTACAAGAAGTAACGACTCCTGATACTCCCCTTCTCTACCCATGCAGACCGAAGCACAATGCCCACCGACCAGCAGGTTTCTGCTTGCGGATGAGCTGCTCACCGACCGTGCCATTCGCTTTATTCAAACCGAATGCGTGCGGCGCAACCGCGGCAAAGAGGCAACGGCGGCTTACCAGCAGTTTATAGGCTGGGTCCGGCAGGCGAACCAAGTGGCACTGTTCACCCTATACGCCTACGCGGACCTCGCCGTACCGAAGAAATACGACTGCCTGTTCAATTACAATGACCCCGCACAGTTCGTGCGTGCAGCGTGCGAACTCACGTATAGCATCTGGGAAGGCTGGCTCCCACTGGACCAGGTGGAGCATGGGCATAAGCATATCTGCGTACTCACTTTCGCTGACCCGGTGCCGGATATGATTCACTCGCTTTACCAAGAAGACGGTGATTTCACCAACCAGTCCTTCCACAAATTCAAGGTAGGCTTGTGCGACTTTGCGGACTTCGACGCTATTGCCCGTGCCCTGGCGCGGCGTGCCCATTTAAAGAAAATCTATAGCACCACCTGGTGGGAGCACGAGGAGCAAGACTCACCTTAGAAACAACGTCGGACGCATGCCATCTTAGCGTTTCCATATGATGAAACGCTACGTCTTCCTCGCCTTACTACCCCTCCTTTCGTGCCAAGGGCAGCAGCCCGCAGACTCGCCGACACGAGTGGGGGTGCCCGTCGAGCACGTCGTCGCCACCAAGGACCAGCAGGCGCGGCGGGCGCAGTCAGAGGCGTACTGTAAAGCCCACGGGGTGCCCTACTATAAGAACCCCACGGCGATGCTTACGGACTCGGAAGCCGAAGCGACCCTGCGCACCCAGGACGAGGTGGTGGACCGGGCGCTCGCCCTGTGCTTCATCGGCTTGAAAAGTGAGGGAATGTCCCTGACGCAACTAGCGGAGATTGATAGAGCTTATCACATCTCGCCCAAGCTTACCCCTAATGAGCGCGCCTACGTCACCGCGCCGCACCCCACCGAGCAGCAGCAAGCCGATGCCAACTGGCGCTACGAGGGGCTGCACGTACTGCTGTGGGCGGTGGGGTACGTGCCCGCCCTCGCCTATCCCGACCGCATGTGCGAGGTAGCGTCTGATGTGAAAATTATCCACGATTTGTCGGAGGCACAGTTCCGAGCGCGTGCCAAGCTGCGCAGCAAAAAGGAAATACTCGACCAGGCGGACCTCATCCTGCGCCTCGATTGGGCGTGCACGGAAGCCCGTCTGAAAAAGCAACCGGCACCGGGGGGACTCAGCAGTGATGCCGTGGTCGAGCGCCACCACGCGCTGAATTGGCTGATGCAGTATGGTGACCAGGAGTGGGACGATGTGTCCACGGACACGTAACAGCGAGCTACTCCCTACGCGCAGTTGCGTAAGCCACGAGAAGCTCAAGGCTGGCAGCAAAATATTTCCTGTCCCCTACCGCCTATCCAGCGGCAGCCTTCGAACAAGGGGGTGTCTTCTTCTCTCTCCCCCAATCGCCCATGAAGCTCCCTACCCTCCACGGCTACATTGACCGGCGTATGCTGGTCAATTTTACGGCGGACCCCGCCGTGGTGCGCCGGCTGCTGCCCGCTCCCTTTCAGCCGCAGCTTTACCAAGGAAAAGCGATTGTCGGCATTTGCCTCATCCGACTACGCCAGGTCAAACCCAAAGGCTTACCCAACTGGCTGGGCATCACCTCCGAGAATGGTGCCCACCGCATTGCAGTAGAATGGGAAGAAGCCGGACAACTCCAGCAGGGGGTATACATCCCGCGGCGCGACACGTCGCTGCGCTTGAACGCACTTGCCGGAGGGCGCTTGTTTCCAGGCAAGCACCATTTGGCTACGTTTCAGGTGCGAGAAGCGGCAGGTAACTACCACCTTAGCTTTACGAGTTCGGACAATACGACCATCCGAGTGGAGGCGCAAGAAGCAAAAACCTATCCCTCGAACTCCATCTTTCCCTCGCTTACGGCTGCCTCCGCCTTCTTTGAGCAGGGCGCGGTGGGCTACTCCCCTAGCGCGCACGGCTATGACGGACTGCGGCTGCACGCCTACCAGTGGCGGGTCCGCCCACTAGACGTGCAGCATGTGGAGTCGAGCTTCTTTGAAGATGTCACGCGATTCCCAGCAAGCTCCATCCATTTTGACAATGCGTTGTTGATGACCAACATCGAACACGAGTGGCACAGCCTGCGAGCAAAACCGCACGTAGCGAATGCGTGCTGCGGCTAGCTGGGGTCACGCGCCTATGTTCAGAAAAAAGCAAGTGGTTTATAAAAGCCGACCCCGGCTCATTGCGCTCCTACTCATTAACTGGGGGTTTGTCGCGCTGTGCCTCTGGACTAAACAATGGTCCGGGCTCGCCTTTTTTGGGCTGGGCACCGTGATAACTACTTATCTGTTGCCCGACTCTAAAAAGAAGCGGCTGCTTTACAGCACCCCAGCTTACCGGGCGCACCTCACCCGTGAGTTTGCGGCTATGCAAACGGACCCCGGTGATTTTACCTACTTTGCCGGTGGCTTTAGCGCACCGGCAGCTACGGGCTACCTAAAGATTGCGTGGGACGACTTGCGGGCAGTATTTGCCTATAAACGTGACCTGTATGCTACGGACGAACTATGCCTGGACATATTCTGCCCGGAGAATAACTCGTTAACCATTACGGAGGAAACCGCTGGCTGGCACACTTTTACTGAGCAGTTAGCGGCGCACCTACCCCTTCTTCCTGGCTGGTACGGGGAAGTTGCCGTGCCTGCGTTCAAAACCAAACTAACCCTACCGTACGAACGCGAGAACCGTTCCTTTGCCCAGGCAGTGGCAGTGTATTACCCAACCGATGCCCAGCCGGCTTGATAAGCAACACCATTCTTTTCTTCCATTATCTTCCCCGTTATGGCTTGGAATAAGTATTACGTCTTCGTAAAAGCACCGGAGTCCAATGACTTGGACGCCCTACTTACTAGCCTGGGCTTGGGTCATTACAAACCCGTAGAGGAAGTGCCCCTGCACGACTCCAACAAGCCAAAAACCTTGTTTGCTGGCTTTTACCAGGGCAATTTACTACTGGTACACCCAGACCTGGCGTTCCACTTCTTCGGGGAGGGACAAAGTGAAACCGAGCAGCTATTCACCCAGACCTTCCCCGGCAAGGAGATTGCGGCGCTCATCGAGAACAGCACGGTCGGGCTGTTTGGGTACGCAGTCCTGGAAGACGGGCACAAAATCCGCATGAAGGATGGCGCGGATGGCGAAATCTACCACGACGCGGGGGAGTTGCTGCCCGAAGAGCAGGAGATTCTAGCCGAGGAAATCTTTGGCGAGGAGGAACTTGATGAAATGCGGGAAGACGGCATGAGTGAGGAGGAAGTGCAGGCAATGGTCAGTTTTGAAGCCAGCTGGCGCGTGCCCAACTTGCTCAGCGCCCGGTACCTGGGCGAACCCGTCGGCGCGATTGATACCGCGCAGGTCATGCTCACCCGCTACGTCTAAACTGGCTTACCCGTGTTACCCATTTCTACTGCCGCCCCTGACGCGGACCTGCTCGCCCTGCTTGCCGACGCCATTGCCGACGTGGGCTACTGGACGTGGTGGGCGCAGGAGCTACCCGATACCTTCCAACTAGAATTTGCAGGTACGCAGCTTTACCTCGCGCCCCCGGCTAGCCCGGACCAGCGCCCATCCAGCCAAGTCGCCTTGCAATTCCGGCAGCCGACCTGCGTATGCTTCTTGTACCGGGGAGAGGAGACAACTGAATTTGCCTGGGTCGCGCAGTTGCAGCAGGACGAGTTGCCGCCGCCGACCTGCTCATACGATGGGGTTGGGTTCGGCGACGATGCGCGCCTCCGCACCTTACTGGCGCTGGCAACCCAGCGCCACCTCGTCCACGGTTACGTCCCTACCGACGACGCCTTCCTGCAAGAGCCTTACCGGCTGGTCTGCTGGTGCGGCGAGTACGGCGTCGCCCTCGCCGCCCCGCAGTTGCGGGTGATGACCCACGAGGGAGAGCAATCGCTGGACCAGATTACGGCGGCAAATCGGCAGTGGTGGGACTACTGGCGCACGTACTGGGCGAAGCGGTCCACTGTCGAAGCGCTCCCCTACGACGGCGCCTGTGAGGTCACTATCCCCCTACAGGACGATACCACGGCACCCGATGAGTCCCTTTGACCTGGTTGCCGCCATCAACGGGGCAGTACCGCAGTTGCTGAAGCCGAGGCGCAGCCTAACGTGGAACGACATTTCCGACCACTGCCTCTTCGTCCTCAGCGAAATAACGGACGAGCCAACGGATGCCCACCAGCGGCGACGGCAAACCAAGCGCCTCAACGATGCCAAGCAGCCCCTGCCGCTGGCGGACCTGGCGCCCGCCCTGCACCAGCTCCGCGGCAATGTGCACGACCTCAACCTGTACATCTACCGCGCTACGCGCGGGGTGACCATCGTGGACGTTCGCTACTACCCCCGGTCGTCCCTGGCGCCGGCGTACCGCGCCCAGGATGCTGAGTTGCCGCCCCTACTGCACGTGAAGGTCGCTACACTCCCGTGGGTGGCACTGGCGCAGCGGCAGCCCAAGTTCGACGTCAACTGGGAACGCCAAGTAACCCGGACGTGGTGGCGAATGCGCTGGTTGAAGTACCAGTTTAGCACCCGCAGTTCTTAGCCTTATGGAGTCAACCCACCTCTTTCCTTTGATTGTGCCCAGCAGCTACCTCCGCGAAAAGACCTGGGACCTGCCGCATCACCCGCTACCCAATAAAAATTTCATTCTGACCTGGGTTTGCTTTGGGACAGGCGCAGCAATGACGTACCTAACGCGGGCGGAGCACCAAGCGCTCGAAGCCACCCAACCCGGCTGGCAACGGGTGGCAGTGGAGAACCTACGCCATTCCTTGGTGGAGGGGGAACGCTTTTTCACGCACGCCAAGCTCAGCGATGACGCGCGCCGCGTCATTTTCCTTGCCTTCATGCACCAGGACGGGATTGGGTCGAGCAGGGTCCTGCTCGCAAACGAGCTGCGCCAAGCCTTTCCCGCTGGCTATGCCCTGGCACTACCCGACCGGAGTTGCGGGCTCGTCATCCCCCGCGATGCCACGGCGGCGGAGCTGGTCGGGGTTCGCGCCCTGGTGGAAACCATGCACGCGGGGGCGACCACGCCCCTGTCGAGTGCGCTGCTTTCCCCCACCGATTTCGCGTTGCCCGCCCCTTAGACGGAACCAGCGGACCCGGCGTCTGCGCCCGCCCTCGCGGAAGCAGTGCGGGCATTAACGACTGCTGATTAGTTCGACGCCTTGTCCCCGCGCCCATGACCCCTGCCGACCTTATTGCCGCGTACCGCTAGGCGTCCCCCACCGGGGCGGTGCCGGCGGGGGACCCGTCCTTTTCGTTTCAGCCCGGACCCCGGGAATACGGGTCCCCCACTGATGCCCACCTGGCGTTCCGCACCGCGGTGGTCGAGGCACTGCTGCCCGACGTTTCCCGGGCGGACCTTGCGCTGGTCTGGGCGCTGTTTGAGGCAGAGATGGCGTGTGAAGCCGCCACCCAGCAACATGAGAACCTGTACCAGATTTGTTTTTATTTGTATGAACTGGGGCAACTGGAAGACGTGTTTCGCTTGTATGAAGCGAAGTTTTTAGCGCGGAACATGGACGTGGGCATTACGCTGGACCGGGAGATGATGACCGTGGGGCACGAGGTGGCGGAGGTCCGTGCCTACGCGCGGGAGGTGTTCCGCCAACAGCCACCGCTCCAAACGCGCTACCCCACCCTGCTGCAAGAGCTGGACGGTTTGGTCGCGTACCCCGACTACGACAGCCTAGAAGATTACCGCACGTTCATCCGCGGCTATTTCTACGGTCACGAACCGGGTGACCTCCTCCCAGTAAACTAGGCCGCTGTAAAGTAGAGAAAATCGGGCACTTGTCGTACCTTAAAACCCCAGACAATGCCATGAAAAAGACCAAGTTTACCGAGGCCCAAATCGTGTTTGCCTTGCGCCAAGCGGACACGGGCGTGACCGTCGCGGAGGTGTGCCGGAAGATGGGCATCAGCGAGGCAACCTACTACAATTGGAAGAAAAAGTACGGTGGCTTGGGCGTGCCCGAACTGCGCCGGCTCAAGCAGTTAGAAGAGGAAAATCAGCACCTCAAACAACTCGTTGCGGACCTGAGTCTGGACAAACAGCTGCTGCAGGATGTGCTCAAACAACCTTCTGAAGCCCGTGCAGCGTCGCCACGCGGCTCAATACCTCCTCGACGCCTACCGCATCTCGGCTCGCCGGGCCTGCCGAGTGCTCCGCTTACAACGTGCTAGCTTCGCTTATCAGCCACACCGGCGGGATGATACGGTCCTGCGCCAACGCTTGCGCTTGCTTGGCCCAAGTGCGGGTGCGCTACGGCAGTCAGCGCCTGTATATCCTGCTGCGCCGAGAGGGCTGGCCGGACAATCACAAGCGCATACACCGCCTTTACTGCCTGCAGGGCTTAAACTTACGTAGCAAGCGCCCGCGCCGCAATCGCGCCGCAGCCCACCGGCTAGAACGTCTCCATTGGGTCGGCTACACCAGCGCTGGCGCATGGACTTTGTGGCCGATGACCTCTTCGACGGCCGCAAAATCCGCGCGTTGACGATAGTCGATAATTTTAGTCGCCAATGCGGGACCATTCACGTCGGCCAGTCGTTAAAAGGAGAAGACGTCGTGGCCGTGATGCAACGCTTACACCAGCAGTTAGGCGTGGTACCTGAGCGCATCCAGGTCGATAATGGCAGTGAGTTTATCAGCAAAGCGCTTGACCGCTGGGCCTATGACCAGCACGTGACATTGGACTTCTCGCGGCCTGGCAAACCGACAGATAATCCGTACATTGAATCGTTTAACGGCAGCTTCCGCGACGAGTGCCTGAACGTGCACTGGTTTCTGTCGCTGACCGATGCGCAGGAGAAAATCGAACACTGGCGCCAGGACTATAATGGCTTCCGGCCCCACAGCTCCCTACAGAATTTAACGCCCGATGAGGTAGTGGCGGCCGCCACTACGGTCGAGCTTCAGAACGCCTGATGCTCCACTTTCAACCGGCCCAGTAAATGGGAGGAGGTCACGTCTTCTCTAGACCACCTCAGTCGGCCAGTGAGTGACACGTGAACTGGTGCCACTGCAGCGGAAGGATGTTTTCTGACGTCGGGGTAACGGTCATACCTTAAAGATGGGTGGGTTAACGGCGATCACCTCTGTGCTACCCAGCGCCACCCCAAACAGGAAAGAAATAAGCTAATGAGCCCTGCTGCCATTGTAAGGCTTGCCACATCCCATATATGCCTTATGAACGGACTGACTAGCAACCGGAGGTAAATTATTAAGGCGCTTGAAGTGATAAGGCCAGCCCAGAAAAGAGCGGTTTGTCGACTGCCTGATCGAGGCGAATGTCCTTCTTGGGGGAGCGAAACGAAAGCCCAGCCGATTGCCGCGGCGGAGAGTGCATAATACCAGATTTCAAGCAATTGATACCCCTGTGCATTTAGGGAAAAAACTTCGTAGTAATTGGTTAGGATAGGGAATCGTTTGACTAGCAATCCATTTGCGTGCGTAGCGCTATCAAGTACGAGGTGGGAGGAAATACCAAGCAGTATGCTCAACACAACTATAACATACCTGCGCCGCAGGTGCAGCAGCCAATTCTGATTTTTATAAACCTGAAAACGGGCCAACAATGCATTGATAGGTAAGAAGTTGATGAGTGTATCTTTAATCACCAGGTGAAAAGTGACCGCTAACAGAATTGAAACGGGCAAGTCGTACCAGAATATTCCTGCGAATGTGTGGCTGTAGGTGTTGCCACCCCGCATTTGCATGAATTTCTCAAAATCAGGCGCCACGCTACCGATTATTAGGCCAGTTATGGACACATACTTTTTCTTTTTCTTGGGTAAGTAGCGGGCCGGCAGAACGAGAGCAGGATGAAAAAATGTGAAGGGCATAATATCTTGTTAATCTAATACTTCGGAGGGTGAAACCGCCTCGCCCAAACAACTGCTTACGTTTCTCAACAGTTTTCAAGCGTGTCATAAGCCATGTAATAATTCAATGGAGCAGGTATTTGCAAATAAAATATATGAATTTTATCTAATAGATTAATTAAATATTCATTAGCTTGCGCTGCATTTTATGCTTCAAGGTCTTCTCAATTCACAATCTTTGGTCAATATGTCTTTATATTTTACAAGATCGTTTTTATATTCATTAATATTAATATCTTCTTCTGCTTGCAGCTCATATAGGAAAATACCCTATTTTCAAGATCTTAATAAAAAAGTGATTTCTGAGGAGTCTTTAGATAATTATACTCCCCCCCTTATTCAAACGCAGGACATTTTAGGCATCAATGTCTCTAGCTTGAACCCCGAAGCTTCGGCAGTTTTTAACTACAACCTAAACCGGGTGAACGGCAACAACTATGATTTGTCGCCTGGAAATCCCGTTGTTGGCTATCTGGTAGATGTTCAGGGCGAAATACACCTGCCGCTGGTCGGCGCAATGAAGGTTTCTGGGTTGACTACTTCCGAGATAAGCCGACAGCTGCAAGCTAAGCTGCTGGCATACCTAAAGCAACCTACGGTTAACATAAGAATTATCAATTTCAAAGTCGCGGTTTTTGGCGATGTGCTCAAGCCTGACGTGTACAGCGTGCAGAATGAGCGGATAACTGTTCCAGAAGCCCTGAGCTTGGCCGGTGACTTGAATATCACGGCGGTTCGCACTGACGTGTTGCTTGTACGTGAGCAGAACGGAAAGCGACAATACGTTCCCATTGATTTGACATCCAAAGCGATTTTTAATTCGCCTTATTTCTATTTGAAGAACAATGATGTCATCTATGTACAAGCGGATAAAACGAAGTTTGCGACGGTTGACCGAGGCTACCGGACCGCTAGTTTAGTCCTTTCCGGACTGTCAGTCATTGCTATTGTGATCTCAACCATTCTCCGCTGATCACCCGGTGCTGTCCCACCCAATCCCTTTGACCCCGTCCATGCTGACAACTGATAGCTTTTCTATTCGCCGGTATATCGGCTACTGGCCGCTTTTCGCGGTGAGCTTGCTTATGGCGTTGGGGACAGCATTGTTTTACTTACGCTACGTCAAGCCGGTTTATCAGATTAAATCGACCTTGGCTATTCAGGACGAAACCACCGTGCCAAAGAAGTCTACGCTGCAAGAGATAGAGCTGGTGACCTCACCAAAAGTTATCGAAACTGAGATAGAAGTCCTGAAATCGCGCCGCCTCATTCGGCAGGGAGTGGACGAGCTTGGCCTGGCAATTTCTTACGAGCTCAAAACCGGGTTCTTCACCCGCGATTTATACCGGGACGCACCCGTAAAACTCGTGCTCCTGCAGCCTTTCGATGGCGTTGAAGACCGGGTGCTGTACCTGCATCTTGTCAATCCTACTTCATTCACACTGGAGGAAGCGAGCAATACTGCGCGCACGTTCCGCATGGGGGAAACTGTACGGAGTGATTTCGGAACGTGGCGCCTGGAGCCGACCGCTCAAGTACGGCAGTACCTCGGGGCGACTATTAAGATTGGACTACAGAACCCAGATAAAGTAACGGAGCGCTACCAAAAGGGCATTGAGGCCGTGATGCTCAGCAAGAAGGCGCCGACGCTCAGCCTGACGGTGAACGAAAGCAATCCAAGCCGCGGCGAAGACATGCTCAACTACCTAACCAAGGCATACAATGACGCGTCCGTCGCCGAGCAAAGCCGTATTTCGCAGTCTACAATTAGTTTTATTAATGAGCGTCTCAGCTCTATTACCAAAGAGCTTAATGCTTACGAGCGAGAAACGGAGAGCTACAGAAGCCAACGCGGCTTGACGGACCTCTCGTCGCAGTCACAGATATATTTGGAGAATAACCAGGCGAATGGCAACCGGCTGAACGAGGTGAACGTGCAACTGAACGTCATAGCGGGCCTCGAACGGTACCTAGTTGCAGGCCAAGCCGATGAAAAGGCGCCTTCCACTGCCGGCATTACCGACCTGGGCTTGAACAGCCTTATTGAGAAGCTCTCGCAGCTGCAGCTGCAGCGGGAAAAGCTGCTGGCTACTACCCCGGCCGGCAACCCGTTGTTTGAGCCTTTGGACCGCCAGCTGGCGTCAACCCGCAACGCCATCCGCAACAACGTGCAAGGCATCAAGACTTCGCTGCTGAGTACCCGTGAGCAGCTGCAAAGCTATAAATCCAGCATTTCGGGTAACATCCGGAGCATGCCTGGACAAGAGCGGCAGCTGGGAGGAATCAAACGCCAGCAGGCGATTAAAGAGAACCTATACACCTATCTGTTGCAAAAGCGGGAGGAGTTATCGTTGAAATACGCTTCCGCCACGGCTGACGTGCGGGTGGTAGATGCCGCCTTTGTGGGCGGAATAGTGTGGCCGAAGAAACCCCTGGTGCTAACCCTGGCCGTGTTGCTGGGCGTGGGACTTCCGCTGCTCATTGCATTGATCCGGGAGTACCCGCACGTGCGGGTTACGTCTCGGGATGAAATAGAGCGCCGGCTGGCCGTTTCTGTTTTAGCAGAAGTGAACCAGGCAGGCAAGCTTCGGAACGGATTGATTTCCGACCACCCTTCAGGTGTTATCGCCGAGCAATTTCGCGTCTTGCGCACGGTGCTGCGCACATTGCCGATGGGCAAGCGGCCCGATCGGGTTACGCTGGTAACGTCGAGTATTGCCAACGAGGGCAAAACCTTTGTGAGCACCAATCTGGCCGTTTCCCTGGCGGCTTCAGGCCGTAAAACCGTGTTTTGCGAATTCGACCTGCGGCGGCCCGGGGCATCCAGCCTGACAAAGTTGGTTGGAGCAGCGCATCCCGGGCTCAGTGAGCTGCTGACAGGTGAAGCAACACTCGCAGAGGCCACTCAACGGGTTGAGGGACACCCGAACCTGTACTTCATTGGTAGCGGAACGCCCACTGCCAACCCCGCCCAACTAATCGAAGGCCCGGCCACGGCGGAGCTAATCATTCAGTTGCGCGAGCGCTACGACGAAGTCATCATCGATTCGCCGCCAGTACACCTGGTGAGTGACGCCCGTATCCTGGCGCCATGTACCGATCTGGCGCTGTATGTGGTACGGCAAGGCGTGACCCCCGTCGAAGAACTGGATTTCATTCGGCGCCTAACGGTTAGCAAAGAATTTCAGGAATTCCATCTCGTCTTCAACGGCATCAACAAGGCCAAGCACGGCTACGGTTACCAGTACGACGAAAGCTATTACCAGCCGCGTGCGCACCCTGTGTCTTAAACGCCTGCGCAGTTGCTCGTGCGATTACAATTTGTCCTATGGTTGCTCTTTCCATCATTGTTCCAGTCTACAACAAGGAAGAATACATTGATGGGACAATTACGTCCATTCTGGCGCAGTCATTCACCGACTTTGAGCTGTTGCTGATCGATGATGGTTCGACGGATAAGAGCGCGCAACGATGTGCTTATTACGCGGCTATGGACAACCGGATACGGGTGGTCAGCCAAGCAAACCAGGGCGTATCCCAGGCCCGAAATACGGGCTTGCGGCTTAGCGAGGGCACGTACATTGGGTTCATCGATGGCGACGACTTAATTGAGCCGGATATGTACGAGTTGCTCATAACCAATGCATTGGCCACGCAGGCAGATGTATCGGTTTGCGGCATGAAGGTTTTCCACGCGGGCAGCGTGTCCGAGAAGGCTGCCAGCCATCAAGTGCAGGTCTTTAACCGGAATGAAGCGCTTTCCGCCATGCTGACCGGCGTACTGGAATGGAGCGCCAACAACAAAATATACGTGGCTGCTTTAGCCAAAAGCATTGCCTTCGAAGGCCGGATAAACGAAGACTTGTACTACGTATTCCGAGTCCTTTCGCAGGCAAATAAAGTGGGGTTTACCAACAACCCGAAATATCACTACATCAAAAGGGATAATTCGGTAAGCATGGCAAAATTCAACGCGGCGCAGATGGAAAGCATTGCGGTTTCCCAAAGGATACTGGCCGCCATTCAGCAAGACTCACCCGCTCATCTCGAGGAGGCTAGGGCGCTGGACTTTGGCGCGCACCTTTCGATTCTAAACATGATTCTGCTGGCATCAAAGGTCAAATACGACGCTTACTACCAGCAGGTTTCCCGCAACTTGGCTGCTTATGCCGATTCCGTGAATCAGCTAAAGTATGTTGCACCTAAGCAAAAATATGCATTTAAGCTATTCATGCTTAATCCTTTGCTATACAACTTTTTTCTGCGCTCCTACTGCTTTTGGTTTTCTACCGAAGCTGGGAAAAAAACCCGGTAAATCCATCAACAAGTTTGATGCAATGCCAAAGCTGCACCCATTGGGACGGTACCATAGCTTGATTCATGCAAATTCTTTTCGTCGGCGAAAACATTCATACTTCCAGGTCGGGCGTGGTAACGATCATGAAGCAGTTGCTGGAATCGGACTTTCTCAAACAGAGGGTCCGTTACCGGCCCATCTACACGACTGGGGACAACTTTCCGGCGGTTAAGAAGCTGCGGGGCTGGTTGTTGGCGTATGCACGTTTTCTTTTCCTGCTGCCCGGGTCCGACCTCGTGCATATTCATCACGCTATTAACCTCAACTTCTGGCTAACTGGGGGCATGGTTTACGTGGCCCGGCTCTTTGGCAAGAAAGTAATCCTGCATAACCACGCTGCCGATTTTCACTTGTTTTACAATGGACGGTCAGCCTGGCAGCAACGGCTTATGGGCAGCATATTCGCGGCGGCCGACGCCAACATCGTACTGTCCACCAGCTGGCAGCAATGGTACCGGTCGGTAGCACCACGCGCTAATTGGGTGCTGTTGCCCAACGCTATTCAGCTGCCTAAAAATTTAGTGGCCAAGTCCTTATCCGGAGAGGAAATTGTGTTGGTGTACCTAGCGCGCATTGAAGAGCGAAAAGGGTTTTATAATCTCATGAATGTCCTGCCGGCCTTGGTAGCGCAGTACCCACGGTGCCGGCTCTACATCGCCGGGCAGGGCGATATCGATGCCGTGCGCGCCTTAGTTGCCGACAAGGGTTTGTCAGATGCCGTGGTAATAATGGGCCATATCAACAACGAGCAGAAGGACTCAATCCTGCGCAAGGGGCACATTCTTGTTTTGCCCAGCTTCAACGAAGGCTTGCCCATGGCGCTGCTCGAAGCCATGGCCTACGGATTGGTGCCGGTAACTACCCCAGTGGGCGGGATCCCCGACGTGGTGACCTCCGGCGAAAATGGCCTGCTGGTGGCCCCTGGCGATGAAGCAGCGCTTTTGAAAAGCATAACCAGCTTACTGGCTGCCCCGCGTCATTACCAGCAAATGTCGGCGAATGCCAAGCAGCGCGTGGGGCAGGGTTTTGAACTGCGCAGGTATAAAGAGCGGCTCGCTGAGCTTTACAATTCGCTGAAATAATTCGCGCAGGAACCATGAAAATAGGGATTGTATTTTCCGGCGGCGGCCATTATTTGGAGGCGATGAATGCCTGCAGAACATTGGTGGGCCAGGGGCAGCATTCATTTTTTTACGTGACGTACCGGCAAAAGCATCCTCCTGGCGGGGGCGCACGGGTGCATTACGTGGCGCACCCTAAGCACGGCTGGGCGGCTCGACGGCTATGGCTGCTGTTGATAAATTTTGTGCAGTCGCTGGCCGTGTACGCGAAAGAAAAGCCTGACCTAATTATTTCGACGGGTGCCGATGTAACCTTATCTATTATGCTGATCACAAAGCTTTTCGGCAAAAAGGTTGTGTTCATCGAGTCAGGGGCTAACGTTACTCAGCCATCGCTGACCGGTAGGCTGATCTATCGCTTCGCGGACTTATTTATCATTCAGTGGCAGGAACTGAAGACGCACTATCCACGCGCGATTTACGGAGGGCCACTACTATGATATTCGTAACCGTCGGTACCGCCAATAAAGGTTTTGACCGGCTGTTGCGGGAATGCGACCAGATCGCGCAGCGCACGGGGCTGGAATTCTTCGCCCAAACCGGCAGCTCGGAGTTCAAGCCGCAGCATCTGGCTTACCAAGCGTGGCTGTCCAGGGACGAGATGCAGCAGTACTACCAACGGGCCAGTGCCTTTATCGTGCACGGGGGCTTTGGGACGCTGAGCGAAACGCTGAAGCTCGGCAAGCCAATTTTTGTAGTGCCCCGTCGGCTTGAGGACAGCGAAGCAGTTAATAATCAAGCTGATCTGGTAATCAAACTACATAGCCTAGGGCTAATCTACCACGTTGATCAGCTGACCCAACTCGAGCAAGTTCTATTGCAGCCGGAGGCACACCAATTCCAGCTGAATACCCTGACATCCACAATTCCCTCCATCCTTGAAAGCTATGTCAACCAACTCGTTCGTCACAAATAAGTTGAGCGTTGAGTTATCAATTGTCATCGTGGGCATGAACCATCTGAGCAAATTGAAAAACTTGTTCAACTCGTTGCTTGGTGAAGGAAAGACTACTCGTTCGCACGAAATCATTCTAGTAGATAACTGCTCGACGGATGGCTCGGTGGAATATGTTGCTGCTAATTACCCAGGGGTCATCATTTATCAAAACGACACGGTCCGGGGCTTTGCGGCCAATAACAATCAAGGCGTTAGCGTTTCTTCCGGGCAGTACCTCTTCATCTGCAACCCCGACATGGTCATCTTACCGGGAGCCATCGATGAAATGATTAAGTTTCATGAGTCCAATCCCGGTGTGGGCATTGTCTGCCCCAAATTATTGAACAGCGACCTGACTTACCAATACTCCGTGCGGCGGTTTCACAACCTTAAGGTACTGGCGCTACGAACTTTGTCGTGGGCCAACGATGAGTGGACGAACAAGTACATCCGAAAGTACTTAATGCTCGAATTCGATAAAAGCAAAACGCAGCTTATCGATTGGGCGCTGGGGGCAGCCATGGTGCTACGTCGCAGCGTTTACCAGCAATTAGGGGGATTCGACGAAAAGTTTTTTCTATACGTTGAAGATGTTGACCTGTGCCTTCGGTGTTGGACGGCCGGCTTCACCGTAGTATACTGTTCGCAAGCCGTGTGCATTCACGACCACCAGCGAGCCAGTACTAAGGGAATCAATGTGTTGCTGTGGCATCATGCAAAGAGCATGGCTTACTTCTTCTATAAGCACAAATTACTATGGCGGCCGGCTCGGGGATTCGAGGAGTTACGCCAGCCGGAAGACAATGTCTTTCATAGGGGGTAATTCCTTTGTGCAGCCCTTCCCTGCGAGTACATCAGCACTCTGAATATCAAGCTTTATTCGCTTGGGAACGTGCGCTAGCGGTGCACCCAGCAGGAACTACAACTTTAGGTCCCTCCAGTCGCGCTGCTAACTTGTTCCACCACGGCTGCAATTTTATTTCCAGCAGGCAAGCGAGTAACCCAATTATTACCAGCTTTAGCGCATATTCCAACACTAAGTTGTGCACGCGGGGCAGAGCAAGGCGAAAAACAGGAAAATGCACGCAGTAAAGGGCGTACGATACGCTGGCCAAGGAGGAAAACCAGCGCAGCGGCGCTGATAAGTTCAGGTTTTTGAGCAAAGCGCTGTGCTGAATAACGAATACGCTTAAGACGGCGAACAGGTAGTGGCGAAAGTCAATGAACGGGTAAACATTAACGTCAAGGGTAGACCCTTTGCTAATAATGAGCTCCCGCATAGGAATGAGCGTTATCGCCGTCATACACAACAAGCAGAGGTAAACGGGCTTCAGCGCCTGGAAACTGAATTTCTCGCCCTGGCAGTAAATCTCAGCACACGCAACCCCGGCCCACCAAAGAACCAGATAACTGACGATCAGCAACATATGGTTTGGAAAAAAAAGGTAGGTAGTATACGCTAGTAGGGAAATAACGCCTACCGGATAAATGCTCGGCCCAGTGTATTTATAACACCGTCGCAGGAAAGCCAGTCGATGCATTATAGGCAAAAACAGCATGTAGAACCACCACTCGTACGATAACGACCACAAGGCGTGGTTATGCAGGAAAGGGTATACGAAAGTGCCTGGTTTACTGCCAGTGTCCTGCAGCATGAATACATTACCTATTAAATCAACTAGATCGTTTTTACTCAGACTTTCAGCATTCCAAAAACAAATTACCAGAGATATAACCAGCGTACTTAAGAAAACAGGATATATTCTGAAAAAGCGCTTAAAAAAATACTCTCTAAAAGTTATTTCCGGCTTTTTATAAGTAGCTAAATAAATTACAAAACCTGACATCAGAAAGAAAATGATGACGGCTTCTTGTCCAAATCGGAACGGTGCCCGAAGCAAGGCGGGGGCCACGTCTTTAAGCATTGTGGAACCCAACATGTGGTGAATCACCACGTAGACGGCAGCTGCGCCCCGGATTCCTTCCAGTGCGACCAGCTTGTTTGAACCTTTGCGTAGACTTTGCGCCATAGTGGTAGTTGCTGCCCGGGATCAAGCCAAAGTAGGCGCCGCGCTGTGAGCTAGGCTTTAGCTAACGGCTGTTTAATTGAGTTCAGCACCCCGGATTTAACAAGTGCGCTTAACGCAAACAGTATGATGCTCATACTAATGACTAAAAAGGCTACCCAGGGTCGGGTATAGTGCAAGGAATATTGATACAGTAATACAAATGCTGATATGCTGGCATAGAAACGGGCAGTTGCTAACCACGTCGAAAAACCTTTTTTGATCAGTAGCACATCTTGCAAAAGGTGGAAAACCAAAAAAGAGCCTGCGATGGAGTAGTTGACAACGGACAGTGACCGGTAAAGCGTCAAGCCAATAAGGCAGCCCCCAAAATTGCACAGCAGGCTGCAGAGATTGAATATCATGTCCATTTTCTCCATTTTCATGGCCACGATAAGATTGGCTTGCAGGAGAACCGTTGGAAAAAGCAAAAAGGTCAGAAACATCAGGTTAACGCACGGAACAGCTTCAGTATAATTGCGTCCGAATATAAATGGCAGCCAAAACTGCGAAAAGGAAATAACAAAAGCGTAGATAAGCACTGAAATCGATATGTAAGCCTGTTGGATATTATTAAATAAGCGGCGTAGTTCATTTAATTGTGCCGCTTTATATAACGTAATAAAGCGTGGAAAAATACTGCCGGAAGCAACGATAGGCAATAACATCATCACTGAAAAAATCTTAAACGAAATCTCGTAATTGGCGACATCCGCTAAGCTTAGCATTTTGGAAATGATAATATTTGCTATACTCCAGTACACCACCGATACGCTCCCAATTACTACGAAATACCAATTACCAATTAATACATTGCGTAAATGTTCAAAGCTGACATTGCGCCGCAATACATCAACTAATGTGACATTAGCAGCCGACCCGATTCTGATAAATACGTTAACTGTAATCGCACGAACTACTACCAACAAGGTAGCAATGGCAGTTATTGGCAACGCATAGATAAATAATAGGCTGCCTACCGTAAGCTTGAGCAGCGCATCAATTAATAAAATATTGGCCGACTTTTTTTGCAAGAACTCGGCAATGTTTAGGCTTTTTATGGCATTGATGAGATTATCAAAAACGATGTTTGAACCCAATATTATACTAAGCACGCGTATGGTACCGTCAGGATATAGAGTAAAGGCGGCGGCTACGTTAACCGCGTAAAATATCAGCCCGAGAATAAGTTGAATTTTTAAGTACTCAACGGTTAGGTTGTTTTTATTTTCAGACGATGCGTAATCGCGAATAAACCATTGGCTAAGTCCCATCGAGGAAAATGCAGCCACCAGTTGATACACAGTATTGGCAATCAGAAACTGCGCGAACTCATTGGCTGGAAAATTACGGGCGAGTATGACGAAAAAAGCACTCGTTAAACCCGTTTGGAGAAGATTTGCTAAAATACCCCAAGCGCTGTTTATTAGCAGTGGCGACTGCAGTATTCGTTGCCGTAAGTCAAGTAGTTTGCTCATCGGGTAAAGCCAGTTTGGTTGGATGAGTAATGAGTAGGGCCAGTAACGTAGCAACCATGATGGTAATGCGGCTGTCAAAGAGCGAATAGACCGTATTAAATGCGGCTAACCAACTCGTGATTGCCGCCAGTATGAATACAATATTGAAATCCTGTCGGCCTCTGATGAAAGCCAAGAGTGCTTTAATGATTGGTGCTAGCACCAAAGACAGAAATAAAACAAATCCGATAAATCCTGTTTCCGCCAGGATTTTTAGATAACCATTTTCCGGCTGGTCAAAATAGACAATTTCATCGTCTATTTCCAAGTATAATTCCTGTTTATGAATGGCCGTATAAGCCTGAAAATTGCCGATGCCAATTCCCAGCAGTGGGTTATCAAGGGCAATATCGATGGCTTCGAGCCACACACTCCGCCGAAACTTATAATCTTCATCAATGCTGGCCGTTCGGTTTAAAACCGATAAATTGGGGCTAGCCAACGCGAAAATGCTGCCGGCAATAAGTGCAAAGACCAATGCGTAGGTTTGCTTGCGCCAGCCACTGCACAAAAACAGCACCACCAAGCCCACCACCAAGCCCACCAAAGCCGACCGGCTACCCGATAGTAGCACGCCGCCGCCGCAAACCAGAAATAGTCCCAGGTAGAGCAGCCGTTTGGCCACCTGGATCTCGCCACGACCGGCATAAAGAAATAAGAAGCCCGTCATGGCGAGGAATTGCCCGTTGGCCTGTGAGTCGTGGAAGAAGCCCGGGTACCTGACAGTATTGTTTTGTGGGTCGAAAGTATTCTGGTTGAGAATCGGGTAAAAGGTAAACGACAGGCCGACAACTAACTGAACAGCGATAAAGAGCAACAATACCAGGCTGCTGAATTGCAAAGCGCGTAGCATGCGCGCGTAAAAGGTTCGATCTTTGGCGCAAGCCAGCACGACGAACCGGCAATACACGAACGCTGGGATGACTTGAAGCAAGGCCAGCATTGACGCTTTGGGAAATTCTGAAGCCAGACTCCCCAACAGAAGCGAGACTACGAAGACTAGAAAGACTATAGCTGTGGTCTTGGAAAATGTAGACAGCCCTTGAATGAAATCCTTGGGAAACAACAGGAGGCACCCTAAACTCAGGACATCGAACGTTTTGAACCCGCCCCAATTTGTTTTCGTGGCTAACAGCCCCATAACGGGCAAGCCATACAAAATGAAGAGCAAGCACTGCTCCAAGCTTTTTCGATATAAATAACGTATTCCGAAACCTAAGCAGGTTCCGGCGGCTAGGTAGAGGGTCAGATCATTATTATTCATGGGCAGGATGCGGGACCGTGCTAAGCTTTAGGCGTGGAGGCTAATTGATGCGTTACACCATCTCCGGCGCCAAGTGCATAGCGGACTTTAAGCGGGTTTGCACAGCTTGCATCTCGGCTGGTGAGGCCCTGGTACACTCCGTAAATAAGAAAATATTCCGGTCAATATTATTGGCCGTTGTCATTGATGACAGCATCACGCCCGCCTGCAGTTGGTGGAAGGCGAGGTACAGTAGTAGCTCGGGCAGGGTATTGATGAAATGCAGCCCCGGAAAATCTGCCTTGATTTCGGCCAGCACGTCACCCCGTCCCAACAAACCGCTCGATTTATAGTAGTTGAGCACGGAGTAAACGATTGGAATGGCCGTAGCGGATCCCAACGCCTGGGCGTAAGTGGTATCCTGCCCGAATGGAAACTGCACGGCCTCAAGTAAGGGTGAGCTGCTGAGCTGCCGTTGTAAGCAGCCTCGCTCACCGAGCGTTGCACCCCAGGCCCGGATTTGTCCCTTTTCCTTCGCTCTCTCCAGTACCTCGCGGATATCGTCCCGCAGGCAATCGGCATAGTAGCTTTCGTGAAGCAGGAAGAGGTCGATATAATCGGTTTTCAACTCCCGCAGACTGGTCTGCAGTGAGCTTTGAGCTGCTTGCGGAGTGAACTGCGTTTTAGTCAGTGCGTTGACGCCGGCCTTGGCCAGTGTTTGCCGCGAGGCTGGCAATGCTTTTCGAATGTTACGCATTCCCCATAGTACCAACGACTTAAAAGGGATAGGTGGCGGCGAAATACCGAACTTGCTGGCAATAATCATTTTATCGCGTTTGCCCTGCGCAAACTGTCCCACAATGCCCTCAGCCTGCCCGTAGCCGTAGGAACGAGCGACGTCGAAGTACACGATGCCCTGGTCGAAGGCCTTCGCCAGCGAAATCTTGGCCACGCCGGTCGCCGCGCTGCCTCCGAAGGTGGAGCAGCCTAATCCCAAAAATCGCTGGGTGCGCAGTAGGTTCAAGTCAATCATTATGCGCTAGTTGGGCAGAGTGAGGAGGTGGTCGGCTAAGCGCAGAGCCAGCGCCAGCAGCGTAGCGGTGGGGTTGGAATGGCCACTAGTGGGGAACACGGAGCTCCCCGCGATGTACAGATTGGTCACCCCGTGTACCCGGCAATTCTCGTCCACAACCCCTTCGGCCGGGTTGCTAGCCATGCGGGTAGTGCCAATGTGATGTTTCGCATCTTTGATGTGAGCGGCCCACTCATCGCGGCTCAACCAGTCATCCAGTTGCAGCTCACCAAGGCCGGCCCGGCCAAAGTATTCTCTCACCAGGCCGGTGCACGCAAGCAGGGTTTGACGCACGAGCGGGTCTACCTGCCACTTGATAACGGCTTTGGGAATGCCCAAGCTGTCCAGTTCGCTGCTTAGGCACACCCGGTTGTCCGGGGAAGGCGGCGTTTCCATCATCACATTCACCCTGGCAATTCCCTGGGGTGTGTACACTTTCCGGTGAAAATAGTATTGCTTGGCCGTCTCAATTAATTGCGGTAACCGCTTCACGAGCCGCATGGCCAGCTTCGCTTCCTGCAGCGATAGTTCTCCCCTAGCCTGTTTGCGGTACAGCTCTTTCGCAATCGAGAAGGCATCATCTGCCGCCGATTGGTACTGGACGTAAGCGTTGACGTTCAGCAAGCGGTTCTTAGCCAGAAAATCTTCCGAGAGGAACAGCCGCGGCAGGATGCGCGTTTTTTTAACGTAGAAGTAGTTTAAGTACGCCTGCTGCTTGTGGCGGCCGGGAAGCAGCGTGCCAACTTCGGCGTTTGGGTGGTCCTGCAGGTAGCGGCCCACAATGTCTTTGGCGTTACCGATGCCATGAGCAAGCTGCTGATTAGAGGCAAGCAGCAGGCGCGCGTTTTCTATTCCGCCACAAGCCAGTATCACCTGCTTGGCGTGCACCCGACCTGTCTTATTCGCCTGATTTTTAATAGTTATGCTATGTACATTTTTTTGATCATCAGTTAGTTGAAGGTTCGTAACACTGGCATTTTTGACAAGCATTACGTTGCCAGACTTACTGATTTGCTCACGATATTGATTGCGGAGATTAGGGGTTGGGCTCCACTTTGAAAACCGAAGCTCTAGGTGGGCGTCGGCCACCAGCGGCTCCTCGTTGGACAGGGCACACGCATTTGCAAAATAGCTCACCGGTTCCACGTTTAGAAAGCGGTCTACCTCGGGGTAGTAGGTCGCTACTGCATCGTAAGAAATAGGCCACCCACTGTGCAAGACCCAACCACGCTGCTTGAAATCCAGCCGGTCAAGCGGCAGCGCCTGACCGCCCCAGCGGGTAGTGGATCCGCCAAACACCCGAAACCTCCCCGTCCGAGCCCCTTCGAAAGGATGATAGGGCGTGATGACATCGTAGAGTAACTGATTTTCAGGAGTGATTTGCTCCCCGCCCGCTTCAAGCACAATCACTCGTCGGTTTGTCGCATACAAGCGGGTAAGTATGGCTAATGCCGCTGCGCCACTGCCAATGATGCATATATCAGCTTTAAAAAACTCAGGGGCAATCTCTTCATTGAAATCAGCGAACATATAATTTTTATCATGGGACCCGTAAACAATAATCCATTAGGGGCCCATCATTTTTGAGATGACATTAATTTTTTGACCAATAATTTTGCTCTAGTAATAAATAATGGGTCTTGTTAGTGCTGCACCGTAAGCTTGCTAAGCAAAGAATATGCATGCTGCGAATAGTAAAAAAATTGAGGTCAAGGAAATAATAAATCGGCGAAGTGTAAGCAGGATGTTTAGGACTATTTGTAGCAATAACCCTTTATTTCATTTTTTATATGAATTCACGGTGGAAAGTTATCACCATGTTGCTGAATATCCAACAATAGTACTGCCGTTATCTACGGCGAACGTTGACGCGCTGAGTTGTATCTGCTGCAGCGCCATTGAGTGATTGACGACTGTCTACCGCATTGAAAGGTCCTTGCACCGGCGCAGATGGGTTTTCCCTATTGCCAACCGGCTGTCCCACTTAGGGAAGGGTATAACGTGCTGGCAATGTACTTTCTTGGATAGGGGACCTTACAAGCCTAATTTCTGCGCGGCATTGTGCTTGCGTACGTTGTCGAGGCGGGTGTAGCGCCGAATCATCTCGCTGGTCTTGTGCTTGGTCTGGTTCATCACCTCCGAGTCGTCCGCCCCGGCCAGTTTCGCCACCGTCACAAACGAGGCGCGCAGCGAGTGCGCCGAGTACTTGGGCCCCAGGTAGCGCTGTACGATGAGGTTCAGGTGCTTGTCCGTCAGCCGCCGGTCGGTGAGCCGCTCGCCCTTGCGGAAGGACACGAGCACCGGTCCCTGGGTGCGGCCCAACTGCTTGACCCAGGCCTCCAAGGTGCGGATGGGGCAGAGTTTGACGTCGGGCGAGTAGAGGATGACCTTTTCCTCGGCCGCGCCCAGCTGGTTGGTTTTGCTCTTGGCCAGGTTGACGACCAGCCCTTCCTCCGAAAAGGCCAGGTCCTTCACGTTCAGCGCCGCCAACTCCGAGCGGTGAAAGGCCCCGGTGAAGCCCAGCAGCAGAATGACCCGGTCGCGCAGCCCGGCCAGCGTCTGGCCGTCGATGCTTTTGACCGTGCGCTTGAAGTTGGCCAGCGTAAAGGCGGGGGCCTGTTTCTGCCGCACGCCCTTGAGCCGGGCGATGCCTTCCATCAGCAACTTGAACTTCTTGTCGTCGGTGGGCGAATCCGCGCCGCGCAGCGCGTGGGCCTTGGCCACGGCCGCGCAGTGGCGCTGAACGGTCGAGACCTTCTTGCCAGTTTCGGCCAGGTGGGTGACGAAGCCGGCGAGCGTGTCCACGGACGCCGGCAGCGGATCCAAGCCGTGCGCGGCACACCAAGCCCCGAAACGTTTCAAATTTCCGGCGTAGGCCTTGGCCGTATTGGCCGCCCCGCTGAGCCCGGCCTCGACGTAGCGCGAGGTGTGCACGGCCAGGTCGGCCAGAGCTCCGGAGGAGTTAACCAGAATCGAAAGCGTGCGCTCTTTTCCCATGCGACCTATGTATAATAAAGGAGTAAAACGCGACTTTTGGAAGGCAAAAACAAAAAGTGCGGATAAGGTCCGATAATCTTACTTATCGAACCTTATTAATATTTTTGGCAGAACTAAACAAGCAAGCTTCATAACCCCGGTCCAGCTCTTTGCTCGTCATGCCGGTGCTAGGCTCAAGTAGTTCAGCGGGCAGCGCCTACAAGACAGAAGCTTGCTGGCGGGAGTAAAGCATATGAAAAACAGGTTTAATCATACCGTAACCCACGGGTAATCTACCGGCCTTGCGGGCCCGGTAGTTTTGCCTACCCGTATGACCTTTCCGCTAAGTTCTTCCGACAAGCACCAGCTGGCAGCGTTGGCCGAGGGTGACGAGCGCGCTTTCGAGGCGTTGTTTAGCCGCCTTCACCCGGGGTTGCTGCGCTACGCCCAGGGCCTACTGCGCTACCCTACCGATGCGGCTGAGGACGTCGTCGCCGAAGTATTCTGCACCTTGTGGTCCAGCCGAACGCAACTGGCCGTGCAGAGCTCGCTGGCGGCCTACCTCTACACGGCGGTGAAGCACCGCAGCCTGGACAAGCTGCGCGAGCAGCGCCGGGCCCCGTTCGAAACCCTGGCCGAGCCGCCCATTGCCCAGCCCGCGGCGGCGCACCTGCAGCCCGACCAGTTGCTGGCCTACCAGGAACTGAGTGCGCACGTGGCGTGCCTCATCGGGCAATTGCCCGGGCGCACGCGCCAAGTGTTCCAGCTACACCGCGACGGGGGCCTCACCTACGAGGAAATAGCCGCGCTGCTGGGCATTTCCGTCAATTCGGTGAAAACGCACATGTTCCGGGCGCTGCGCTTTTTGAAAAGTACGCTCTACGCTTCCGGGGTGCAATAAGCGCATTACGCGCAGGTTACGGCTGTTATCCTTACGTTACGAGTGGCCTGTGGTGTCACGAGGTAAGCAAGCAGCGGCGTCTTACCTGCAGCGCCGGCACTTAGAGCCGGTCGCTGGCCCCTTGCAACAAGAAGAACTATACCTGCTCATCGCCCGCTACCTGGCCCGCCAAACCTCGCCGGACGAAAACGAGTGGCTGGCCACCTGGGTAGCCCAGTCGCCCGAGAACGAGCGCACCTTTGAGCAACTAAAAACCGTGTGGCAAGCCAGCCAAACGCCCGCTCCCCCCGCCGCAACGGCCGCGGCCCTGGGGCGGCTAAAAGCCCGGCTGGCCCTGCCGGCTCCAACCGCTGAGCCAGCCGCCACGCCTGCACCGCTCGCACACCGCTGGCGACGGCTGGCGCGACCCGCCCGGCTAGCCGCACTTTTGGTACTGTTACTAGGCGCGCTGGGCGGCGCGTACTTCTACGCCCGGCCCACTCCGGCGCAGGCCTACCGGGTATGCCGGACGCCGGCCGGCCAGCCGCAGCGCCTGCGCCTGGCCGATGGCTCGGTGGTGACGCTGGCCCCGCAGAGCCAGCTGCGCTACCCAGCGCAGTTTGGGGCGGTCAGCCGCGAAGTGTTCCTGGAGGGCGAAGCGTTTTTCGAAGTCAGCAAAGACCCCCAGCGGCCGTTTCGGGTGCACAGCGGAGCGTGGGTGACCCAGGTGCTCGGCACCAAATTCAACGTGAGCGCCGTGCCGGGAGCCAGCCAGTTGGCCGTCTCGCTGGTCGAGGGCAAAGTGCAAGTAACTGACAAGCAAGACAAATACTTACTAACACCGGGCCAACAGCTGCGCGCCGAGCGCAGCACGGGCCGCATTTACCGGCAGGCCTTCGACAGGCAGCAAGTGCTGGCTTGGCGCAGCAACCGACTGGTGTTCAAGAACGAGAAGCTGGCCGACGCGGCCATCCAACTAGAACGCCGCTATGGCGTGAAGCTGGTTTTTGCCGACCCCGCCACGGCCGAGGTCCGCCTGTGGGCCACCTTCGACAACGAGCCCCTGCCCCGCGTGCTCGACGCGCTGCAACTGGCCGGTGGCATTAGCTACCGGCGCGAGGGCCAGGTAATATACCTGCGACGAGTACCCGCCGAGGCAGACACCAACTAGTGCTTTTTAGTACCTAACCAGCTCATCCGCAACGCTATGAAACAACCAATATCTCCCCGTCAAAAGCGGGCCTGGCGCAGCGCGCTCGCCGGCCTGGGGTTGCTGACGCTGAGTCCCCCACTGGGGGCCCTGGGCGCTCGTGGGCAGCTGGTCCGGCAAGAGCCCGCCGGGGTGCCCTGCGCCCTTGCGGTGCGGCAGCAGCCGCTGGCCCAGGTGCTGGCCAGCATCGAGCAGCAAACCGGGTACCGGTTCCTGTACGTGGACCAGGCGGACCGGCTGGCCCGCCGCATCAGCGTAGAGGCCCCGCACAGCAACCTCCAGGCGGTGCTGCAGGTGGTGGCGGCGCAGGCCAGCGTGCAGTTTACGGTGCAGGACAAGCGCATTCTCATGAAGGCCCAGGCCACGGCCGACGGCCCCGTGAAGGGGCGCGTGACGGATGCCCACGGTGCGGGCCTGCCCGGCGTGTCCATCCGGGTGAAGGACGGCGCAACGGGCACTGTTACGGCCCCCGACGGCAGCTACCAGCTCAACGTGCCCGCCGGCAGCGTGCTGCTCTTCAGCTTCATTGGCTATGTATCGGAGCAACGGGCGGTGGGCGAAGAAAGTACCTACGACGTGGTGCTGCGCGAAGACGCCACCAGCCTCGACGAGGTGGTGGTAACCGCGCTGGGCATACCTAGGGATGAGCGGGAGCTGGGCTATGCCAACGCTAAAATTTCCAACGAGCAGCTCACCGAAGCCAAATCCAACAACTGGACCGATGCACTCTCGGGCAAGGTAGCGGGGCTGAACCTCATTCGCTCGGGCGGCGGGCCGGCGGGCTCCAACCGCATTATTCTGCGGGGCGAAAGCTCGCTGGCCGGCGACAACGACGCCCTCGTGGTGGTGGATGGCGTGGTGCTGGGCGGCAGCAACCGCGCCACCGGCAACGGCAGCACTGCCTACCTGCAAAGCGAGTCGCCGGTCGATTTTGGCACCAGCCTCAACGACATCAACCCCGAGGACATCGAATCGGTGACGGTGCTGAAGGGCCCCGGCGCCACGGCCCTCTACGGCGCGCGCGGCGGCAACGGCGCGGTCATCATCACCACGAAGTCGGGCAAGGCGCGGCCCAAGGGCATCGGCGTGACCTTCAATTCGAACTCGGCCTTTGAGTCAATTTCGCGCTGGCCCGATTATCAGTACGAGTACGGCCAGGGCGCGGCGGGCGAGAACTACTACTCCTACAACAACACGGCCGACGGCGCCAGCACGCGCAGCACCAGCTCGGCCTGGGGGCCCCGGTTCAACGGACAGTCCTTCTTTCAATACGACCCGGCCACCAACACGACCGGCGCCGAGCGCACGCCCTGGGTGGCGCAGCCCAACAACCGCAAGGATTTCTTTCAGACCGGCAAGACGTTTACCAACACCATCTCCATTGACGGGGCCACCGACCGCACGGCCGTGCGCCTGTCGCTGACCAACTTACAGAACACCTGGATTATCCCAAACACGGGCTACGACCGCAACACCGTGGCCTTGTCGGCGAGCCATAAAGTGACCGATAAGCTCCAGGTGTCGGCCAAGGTGAACTACACCAACCGGGCCAGCGACAACCTGCCCTCGACCGGCTATAACAACCAGACAATCATGTACTGGGCCGTGCTACAAGTGCCCAACGCCAACCTCGACTGGCTGAAAGACTACTGGGCCCCCGGCGCGGTGGGCGTCACGCAGCGCTACCCTTTTAGCAGCCTGGTGGACAACCCGTACCTGATTGCCAACGAGATGCTGAACAAATCAAACCGCAACTCGCTCACCGGCAACGTGCAGGTCAACTACAAGTTCAGCAAGGACTGGAACCTGATGTTGCGCTCGGCCCTCGACTTTTCGTACGAGGCACGCTCGCAGCAGCGGCCCAAGGACACGGAGCGCTACAAGGACGGCATGTTCCGGACCCAAAGCATTTTTTCGCAGGAGGTCAACCACGATTTCCTGCTCCAATACGCCCACACGTTCGGGCAGTTTGACCTCAGCGCGTCGGTG
Source organism: Hymenobacter nivis (assembly GCF_006439025.1). Lineage (GTDB taxonomy): Bacteria > Bacteroidota > Bacteroidia > Cytophagales > Hymenobacteraceae > Hymenobacter > Hymenobacter nivis_A. Next base: position 19,736 of record NZ_RCYZ01000014.1, on the reverse strand, counting down.
GGGGGCAGCAACCTGCGCAACCGCTACGACAAAAACGAGCTGCGCGCCGAGCGCCTGCTCTACCCGCAGGTGTTCACCTTCGCCAACAGCCGCGACTTGCCCGTCGCCCTGCCCTACCGCGCTGATTTTGCCGTCAATAGCTTTTATGGGCTGGCTACGGTGGCCTATCGCAAGTTTCTGTACCTCGACCTGACCGGCCGCCAGGACTGGACGAGTACCCTGGCCACGGCCAATTCGGTGGCGGCCTCGCGGGTGCCTTTTTACCCCTCGGCCAGCCTCAGCACCGTGGTGTCGGAGCTACTGCCGCTGCCCGAAGCGGTGTCCTTTGCCAAGCTGCGCGCCTCGTGGGCGCGGGTGGGCAGCGGCGGCACCACGCCCTACCTCACGGCCTACACCTACGCGGTGGCCACGGGCTACGCCTCGGGCCTCTCCAACCCCACCTCCATTGCCAACGCGGGCCTGAAACCGCGCAGCACCGAGAGCATCGAGCTGGGCGCCGACCTGCGCTTTTTGCGCAACCGCATCGGGCTCGACGTAACGGTGTACCGCAACAACACCTCGAACCAGATTTTGAGCGCGCCCATCGACCGGTCGGCGGGCTACAACGAGGTGGTCATCAACGCCGGGCTGGTGCGCAACCAGGGCCTGGAGATTCAGGCCAATGCCACGGTGCTGGCCAATTCCAAGGGCTTCGGCTGGCGCGTGTACGGCACCTTCACCGCCAACCGCAACACGGTAGTGGCCCTGGCCGACAGCCTGCTCACCTACCAGCTCCAGCGGGGCCCCGGCGGCCGGGGCACGGTGGAGGCCCGGCCCGGCGGCAGCATGGGCGCCATCTACGGCCGCGGCTACGAGCGCGCCCCCGACGGCCAGATTGTCTACGAAAACGGCTACCCTGTGCTGGGCGACGCCAGCAAGTACCTCGGCAGCGCCCTGCCCCAGTGGAAGGCCAGCGCGGGCACCGAATTCAGCTACAAGCGACTGCGCCTGAGCGTGTTGTTCGATGGGCAGTTTGGGGCCAAGGCGTATTCGCTCACCAACGCCTCGCTGGCCGAGGGCGGCAAAACCACCGCCACGCTGCCCGGCCGCTACAACGGCATCATCGGCCAGGGCGTGGTGCGCAACAGCGACGGCACCTACCGGCCCAACGACGTGGTGGCCGACAACATCGTGAGCTACTACAATATCCACTACGGCCGCGACAACGTGGAGGCCAACCTCTTCCGCACCGACTTCCTCAAGCTGCGCGAGATGCGCCTCGACTACGCCCTGCCCGCCACCTTGCTCAGCAAGCTTCACCTCACGCAGGCCTCGGTGGGCGTGTACGGCCGCGACCTGCTCATCATCAGCAACTGGCCGGCCTTCGACCCCGAGTTCGGCACGCTCAACAACGGGTCCATCGACCTGGGATTTGAATTGGGGCAGTTTCCGAGCACCCGCACGGTGGGCCTCAACCTAACGGTGGGCATCTAACGCTTTTCTCTTCTTCCCGTGAAAAAACTACTCGCCTACCTGCTCCTCGCCACCACCGGCCTAGGGGGCCTTTCGGCCTGCACCAAGGGCTTCGAGGAGCTCAACGTCAACCCCAACCAAAACCCCAACGTGGTGCCGGAGGCGCTGCTGGCCCCCGCCCTCACCGACCTGGTGAAGCGCAACATGGACCGTGCCTTCCGCATCACCAACGAACTGATGCAGGTGCACGTGTCGCGGGTCGACAACGACGAGTTTCACCGCTACGTCGTCCGCTCGGCGGAGGCCGACTACATGTGGAACGGTTGGTACACCCAGCTCACCGATTTTCGGGACATGTACGCCAGCGCCGCGGCGGTGAAGAGCAACACGTTCATGGCCATTGCCCGCATCTGCGAGGTCTGGACGTTTTCGCTGCTCACCGACACCTTCGGCGACGTGCCGTACTCGGAAGCCATCCAGGGCCGCACCGGGGTGCTGCTGCCCAAGTTTGACCGGCAGGAGGACATCTACCGCGACTTGTTCGCGAAGCTCGAAGAAGCCAACGAGTTGTTGAAAACCAACGTTAATCTTGGCGCCGACCAGACCCAGCTCGACCCGTTGTTTCAGGGCAATGCCCTGAAGTGGCGCAAGTTTGGCAACTCGCTCTACCTGCGCCTGCTGCTGCGCGTGTCCAACCGCACCGACGCCATTGCCCCGGGCGGCCTCAGCCCGCAGGCCAAGCTGCGCGATATGGTGAACACCAACCCCAGCAACTACCCGCTCATCGCCAGTAATGCCGAGTCGGCCATTCTGCGCTGGACGGGCACGGCGCCCTACCAGTCGCCCTTCCAGACCTACCGCACAGCCGACTTCTCGGCCTTTAGCTCGATGAGCGAGTTCTTCGTCAACAACCTGCTGGAGTGGAACGACCCGCGCCTGGCCCGGTGGGCTACCCTCTCCAACGGCACCTACGAGGGCATTCCGAGCGGCTACCTGCCCACTCAGATTCCAGCCCAAAAATCGACCTACCCCGCGACCCTCATGACCGAGCCGCTGCTGGGCAACATTCTCAACTACCCCGAAGTGCAGCTCAACCTGGCCGAAGCCGCCCTGCGCGGCTGGATCAGCGGCGACGCCAAGGCCTACTACGAAACCGGCGCCACCAGCGGCATCACGCTTTGGAGCCTGGCCGTGCCCGCCGGCTTTTTGGCCAATACCAACGTGAAGTGGGACCCCGCCACGCCCGTGGCCAAGCGCCTCGACCAGATTCACGTGCAGAAGTACTACGCGCTGTTTTTCACCGACTTCCAGCAGTGGTTTGAGTACCGCCGCACCGGCCACCCGGTGCTGCCGCTGGGCCCCGGCCTGCGCAACAACCGCCAGATGCCGGCCCGCATCAACTACCCGGTCTACGTGCAGAGCCTCAACCAGGTGAACTACCAGGCCGCCGTGGCCGACCAGGGCCCCGACGACATCAACACCAAGGTGTGGTGGCAGCAGTAAGCCGGCGCACTCTTAACTGTCAATCGCAAGTAGATGAAAAATAAGCTATTATCCGGGGTTTACTGGGTGGCGACGGCCCTGGCCGCCACCAGCTGCCTGGAGAAAGACCCCGACTACGCGGCCGGCGCGCCCAGCCCCATCATTTCGCTCGAAGACGTGCGCCGTCTCTACCAGGGCACCAACGTGGTGCTGGAAGCGGGCCAGCTCTCGGGCGCGCACCAACTCGTTGGTCTCGTGGTGTCGGATGCGCCCGGCGGCAACGCGCCCGGTGGCCCCGCTGGCCTGGTGGTGCAAAGCAAGCGGCGCGGCGTGGTGCGCGGCATCCTCATCCCGCTGAGCGGTCCCGCCGCGCCGGCCTTCGCCGTGGGCGACTCGGTGGTGGTGGACATCGCCGGGGCCACCCTGGCCCGGAGCGCGGGCGCACTGCGCCTGGAAGGCATCGCGCCTGACCGCGTGCGCAAAGTCAGCAGCAACAACGCCGTGGCCACCCGCGACATCAGCGTAGGGGCCCTGGTTGCTAATTTTGAGACGTACGAGAGCACGCTGGTGCGCATCACGGGCGGCAGCATTACGCCGCTGCCCGTGTCGGGAGACACCTACGGCGGCAATAAAACCCTGGCCGACGGCGCGGGCAACCGCTTGACGCTGCACACCGAAGCCACGGCCGCCTTCGCTGCCCGGCGCCTCCCGGCCAGCGCCACATTTGTGGGCATTGCGGTGGGCAGCCCCGATGCCGCCAGCCCGGCTGGGGCCCCGCAGTTGTGGCTGCGCACCGCCGCCGACGCGCTTGACCCCAGCGGCCCCATCTACCCCAAGTTTCCGGAGGGCTTCGAGGCGGTGCCGCAGGCCACCAAGGGCAGCTACAACATGAACACTGCCGCCGTGCCCGACAATACGGTAACCTTCGGCACCGGCCCTTGGAAACTGTACCAGAGCATCTTGGGCAATACTTCGGGCCGTGACCGCTACACCGGCACCCAGGGCATCCGCCTGCAACAGGGCCTCACCGAAGCGGCCACGGTGGAAATGAAATTTGACCTGCCCAACGGCGCGACCAAGGTTACGCTGCTCTACGGCGCCTACTACACCGACGCCGCCAGCGCCTGGAAGCTGGAGTACTCGCAGGACCAGGGCGCTACCTGGCAGCAAACCGGCCCCACCATCACCGACGCTGGCAACTTTCAGCGCACCAGTACTTTCCTGATGAACATCAGCGGCCCGGTGCGCTTCCGCGTCAACAAGCTGGGCCTGGGCCCGAACAACCCGCCCGCGGTATCCAACGGCCGCCTGGGGCTGGATGACATTGCCATTTACGAGAATTAATAACCGGTGGCGTGGACGCCGCGAGTCCGCGCCACGCCTTTTCCCTTTCGCCATGTTCCGCCGCAAATTTCTTCAAAGCCTGGGCCTCGTGGGCGCGGGCCTCAGCCTGCCCTTGGCCCCCGCTGCGCTTGCCGCCGACCCGGAGCAAACCCCGCCAACCGGCCAAAAACTTCGCCTGGGGCCCCTCACCATCCGGGGCAAAGTGCACCAGAATGGCGCTGGCCTGGCGGGCGTGGCCGTGACCGATGGCTACAACATCGTGCTCACCGATAAGGCGGGCAAATACACGTTGGAAAGCAATGCCACAGCCGAATTTGTGCACGTCTCCGTCCCGCGCGGCTACGCCTTTCCGCACGAGAAGGGCGTGGCGCGGTTCTACCAGCCCATCACGCCAGGCAATACGAAGATGACGGCCGATTTTGCCCTGCAAAAGCTAGCCGGCGACGACACCAAGCACACGTTTATTGTCTGGGCCGACCCGCAGATGATCAATAAAAAGGACTGCCGCGAGCTGTTAACCAGCTCCGCGCCCGACTTGCAAAAGCTGGCTGCGCAGTACGACGCCAACACCTTCGCCATTGGCTGCGGCGACTTGGTCTGGGACAAGTTTGAGCTGTTCGAGGACTATAAAAAGGCGGTCGAAATCGGCAACGTTCCGTTTTTCCAGGTTATTGGTAACCACGACCTTGACCTAACGGCGCGAGCCGACGAAGGCTCGGCACGCACGTTCAAGAGCCACTTTGGGCCCACGTATTACTCTTTCAACCGCGGTGAAATCCACTACGTGGTGCTCGATAACGTTTTCTTCATCGGGCCGCCCAAAAAGTACATCGGCTACCTGCCCGAGCAGCAGTTGCAGTGGCTGGAGCAGGATTTGAGCCACGTGAAGCCCGGCACCACGGTGGTGGTGGCGCTGCACATTCCGGTGAACAGCGGCGACCAGCGGCGCAACAACCTTAAGGAGGAATCGCTGGGCGGCGTGGTGTCGAACCGGGCCGAGCTGTACCGCATTTTGAAGCCGTACCCGACGCACATCATGTCGGGCCATACGCACGTGTGCGAGAAGATTTTCCACGAAAACACCATCGAACATACCCACGGCGCGGTGTGCGGTGCGTGGTGGACCGGCCCCATCTGCACCGACGGGGCCCCCAGCGGCTACGGCGTGTACGAGGTAAGCGGCGCCGACCTCAAGTGGTACTACAAATCGGTGGGCCACGACCGCCAGCACCAGCTCCGGACCTACCCCAAGGGCAGCGCCGCGGCCCACCCCGATGAAATCGTGGCCAACGTTTGGAACTGGGACCCGCAGTGGAAAGTGGTTTGGTTTGAGGACGGCGTGCGCCGGGGCGAGATGCTGCAGCGCGTGGGCCTTGACCCGCTGGCCGTGCAGCTGCACGGCGGCGACCAACTGCCGGCCAAGCACAAGTGGGTCGACCCGACCCTGACCGACCACTTGTTCTTTGCCACGCCGTCGGCCAACGCCAAAGAAATCCGCATCGAAGCCACCGACCGCTTCGGGCAAGTGTACCGCGACACGCTGGCCGTGTAGCCCGGGGCCCCAGCACCCCACGTCCGTTTTGCGCTTGCCCGCCTTACGCCTACCCTACCACGCTCCCACGAACTACTTTGCTGCGGCTGTCCGGCTCGGCGGCACTGCGCTGGCCGCCCAGTCGCCCCACCCGCTTGATGTGCAGGGCCCCGGGGCGGCCGGGGGCTGGACTTGGGCGTAACGACGCTGGAAATGGACGTCGCCATCGGCCAGCGTTGTTGCACCACGTCGGTGGCGCGTACTGCGAAGAGGTGGATGTCGCCCCCTTGGCGCCTGGGGCGGGAATGTCGGCCGGGGCAAAACCCTATTCGGTAGATGCCGCCAGTGCCGCCCGCTTGTGGCCATTGACCCAACAACTGACGGGCATTTACTTTGACTTAGCAGAGTGATAGTTACCTAGAGGCCGGTTCAGTGCGGCCAGGCCTACTCTGCCGCTTCGGATAGGGCGCCGGGGGTGGCCTCCAACACCGCTTCCAGCACGGCGCGGTGCTCGTTGCCCCACTTCTCCAGGGTGTCAATCACCGACAGCAGGGACTCGCCTAGAGGGGTGAGGTAGTATTCCACCTTAGGCGGCAACTGCGGGTAGATGGTTTTGCCAACCAGGCCGTGCTGCTCTAATTCATTGAGTTGAATATTGAGTACCCGCCGGGTGGCACTGGCAATGGCCCGCTGCAAGTCGCTCGGGCGCTGCACGCCGCGGGCAATGAAGTGCAGCAGCGTCGACTTCCACTTTCCGTGCAGCACTTGCATGGTCAGGACCGCCCCGCAATCGAGGGTGCGTTCTAGTTTTTTCTGATACATCGCCGATGAGTTGGACGCCGGCACTACTGCCAGTGCCGCCTAGGGAAGAAAACAGCCCTAGGGGTAAAGGTTATCCCTACGCGAACAATTTTTCCGGGATTGCCAGCCCTTTTTCCTCCCCAGACCTTTGTTGCGCCGACACAGCAGTACCTCGGTAGTTCATATTAAATGCAACACAATGAAAGGTTTGACGAATAAAGTAGCCTTCGTAACGGGAGGCAGCCGGGGTATTGGGGCCGGGATAGTGCGGGCCTTGGCCGCCGAAGGCGTGCGCGTGGCTTTTACCTACGTGCGGGGCGTGGAACCCGCCCAAGCGCTAGTCGCGGAATTGGAGCAGGCGGGCAGTCAGGTGCTGGCGCTGCAAGCCGACACGGCCCAGCCCGCCGAGGTGCGGCAGGCCCTCGCCGCCGCAGTCGCGCACTTCGGGCAGCTCGATATTCTGGTCAACAACGCCGGCGTGTACGTGCACAGTCCGGTCGATGAAGCGGCGCCTGACGAATCGGCCCTGGCCCACCTGTGGCAGGTAAACGTGTATGGCACGGCCCAGACCGTGCGGGCGGCCGTCGAGCATTTATCCGCGGGCGGGCGCATCATCAATATTGGGTCGGGGTCGAATATCCGCACCCCGTTTGCCGGCACTAGCGACTACGCGGCCTCGAAGGGTGCCCTGGCGGCCTACACCCGCGGGTGGGCCCGCGACTTGGCCCCGCGCCAGATTACGGTCAACATCATCCAGCCCGGCCTGATTGAAACCGACATGACCCCGACCGACTCCGCCACGGTGGCTAGCCTGCTCCAGACCATCATGCTAGGTCGGCTTGGCACGGCGCGAGAAGTAGGCGAAGTGGTAGCCTTTTTAGCCAGCGAGGCCGCCGGCTACATCACGGGCGCCACCCTCAATGTCGACGGGGGCTGGTCCGCTTGATTAAGTGAGTATGCTCGCTTTACCAGGCCACAGCAGGGCCTTTGGGTCAAGGCGAGCATACTCACTTAATCAAGAGGCCACTTGACCTAGGAGCAGTCTATTAAGGGAGAGAATCAGGCGCCGCAGAGTTTCAACGAAGCCAAAAACGCAAGAAGCCGGTAGCAAAGCGCAAGAAGCCGAAAAACGCGCTGCTACTGGCCGCGTTTCAGCAAGGAGTAGTTTCTCACCCTTTTAACCTCGCTTTTGTGTCAGACTTAACGGATAAAGTAGTCCTCATTACCGGCTCTTCGCGCGGCATTGGCGCGGCCATTGCCCGGGCCGCCGCCCAGGCCGGGGCCCAGGTTATCGTCAACTATGCCGGGGGCCAGGCCGATGCCGAAGCCGTCGTGACCGCCATCGAGCAAGCGGGCGGACAATCCTTAGCAGTGCAAGCCGACGTAAGCCAGGCGGCCGACGTGCGCCAGCTGTTTGCCACGGCCATCGCCCGCTTCGGCCGCGTGGATGTGCTGGTCAACAACGCCGGCATCATGAAGCTGAGCTTGCTAAAGGACACCACCGATGAGGATTTGCAGCGCACGCTGGCCATCAACGTGACGGGCGTATTCAACACCCTACGCGAGGCCGCCACGCAGCTGGCCGACGGGGGCAGCATCGTCAACTTCTCCAGCTCCGTAACGCGGCTGATGCTGCCCACCTACGCCGCCTACTGCGCCAGCAAGGGCGCCGTGGAGCAGCTAACCCGCGTGTTTGCCAAGGAGATGGGCGCGCGCGGCATCCGCGTCAACAGCATCTCGCCGGGCCCCGTCAATACGGAGCTGTTCACCAAAGGCAAGCCTCAGGAGGTAATTGACCGCTTGGGGGCGATGGCCGCCTTCAACCGCATCGGCGAGCCCGAAGATATTGCCCGCATGGTGTTGCTACTGGCCAGCGACGAGAGCAGCTGGGTAACGGGCCAGAACATCGGGGCCAACGGCGGCTTCGCCTAGGCGCCAGCGCGGCAACATTCCCGGCGCCTTCTGTGGGCCCCTACCCTCCCCTTCTTACCCAAAACTATTCAGGTATGTCAACCATTTCATTAGCGGGCAAAGTCGCCCTTATCACCGGCTCTTCGAGCGGGCTGGGCAAAGCCATTGCCGAGCGGTACGCGGCCCTAGGGGCCGATATCGTCGTGCACTACGCCAAGAGCAAAGCCGGGGCCGAGGAGGTCGTGCGCACCATCACGGAGCAGGGCCGGCGGGCCGTGGCCGTGCAGGCCGATATTTCGAAAGTGGCCGATATCGAGCGGCTATTCGCCGAAGCTGTGGCCGCGTTCGGCAAGCTCGACATCGTGGTGGCCAACGCCGGCATGGAGCTGGTCGAAACCCCTGTGACCGACTTCACCGAAGCGCAGTTTGACCAGGTGTTTGCGCTCAACACCAAGGGCAGCTATTTCACCTTGCAGCAAGCCGCCAAGCACGTGGCCGACCACGGCCGCATCATCTACGTCGCCTCCAGCACCACGGTGTTTCCGATGCCGGGCATGGCCGTGTACGGCGGCAGCAAGACTACGCCTCGCTACTTAGTCGATGTCCTATCCAAAGAAATCGGCCACCGGGGCGTCACGGTGAACTCGCTGATTCCCTTTGCCATCGACCACTCGGGCATCTTCGCTGACCCCAACGCCTACCCCGAGCTGCGCAAATCCCTTATTGACAGCTGCCCAATGGGCCGCCTCGGCAGCGTGGAAGACGTAGCCAACCTAGCCGAGTTTTTTGCCAGCGACTTGTCCTCGTTTGTCAGCGGGCAGCACTTGCTGGCTAATGGCGGCGCCACGCAATAAGGGAACTGAAGAAATAGGCTAATGTAGTGGGAGTCAGCCAGACCGTTCGACCGCTAATTGGGGGCCCCGCCTACCCCCTAGGTAGCCTAAAATAAACGCCAGGTCAAAAAACGCATTTCCGGCGCAGGCCGCTATCTTTCTCCCCTGAAAGCGGATGAAATAAGCTAGCGGCCTGCTGCCGCAAGGCCAATGGATGGCCCTAGTAGTAGCGACGACCTGCGAGTAGCTTTGCCTAGGAGCTATCCCAAATCCGCTTAGTGGGTGCCTAAATACTGAGCAGTTTATGACCCTCTCGGGTAATACCAACACCCTTCGGCACGATGCGCGGGCGGCCAGGACGAATGACGTTCCACCCACCCATACCGAGGTTAGCCCCCAGCAAACCAGCCTGCTGCGCGAGCAGCGCTGGCCCCAGCTGGCCGTGCAGCTGTTTGCCGAGCCCGCTTGCATTGAGCCCACTAGCCTGTTGCCGCCCAGCCAATTGCGCCTGCTGCTGCTTTCGGGCACTACTAGGATGCAGGTGCGAAGCCAGGGCCATGAGCTAACCTACATTTCGCGGCCCGGCACGGTGAAGCTCACTACCCCCCACCACCAGCCGTACGAGATGCAGTGGGCGGCCCTCACTGCCGCCCCCATTCGCACGGCCCACTTGTACCTGCCGCTCACCCTGCTGGCCCGCACGGCCGAAGCCGCCGGCCTCGACCCCGCCCGGGTGGAAGTGGCCGAGGGCTGCAACATCCCCGACGCGCTGCTTTACCAGCTCAGCCGCACCCTAGCCCAGGAAGTAGGCGCCACGGCCGGCCTCGACAGCTTGTTTGCCGAAAGCGCCACCCAGCTGCTGGCCGCGCAACTGTTGCGCCGGCACTGCGCGTTTTCGCACGCGCTGCCCGACCGCCGGGGCAAGCTAACGGCCACCCAGCTCCGGCGGGTGCGCGACTACGTGCAGGCGCAGCTCGGCCGCGTTATTCGCCTGGAGGACCTGGCCGAGCTGGTATTCCTGAGCCCCTACCATTTCTGCCGCGTTTTCAAGCGTACCACCGGGCGCACCCCCAATCAGTTCGTGACCAACGAGCGCCTAGGGCGCGCCACCGAGCTGCTACGCCACTCCGAACTGAGCGTCAAGCAAGTGGCTGCCGCCGTAGGCTATAGCAGCCACGCGCATTTCACGCAGCTCTACGCCCGCTACACGGGCCAGCTACCGGTCAGCCTTACCCGGCAGCGCCCGGCCTAGCGGGCTGGCGGCAAAAGTGCAAGCATGCGCCAAGACCTCTTTTTGCGCGCTACCCGTAGCCGCCCGTATAGGAGTTGGGTATACCCAAGCAAAAAGCGCCTTTCCCATGGTTCAGCAGCAGAAATTAGCTGACTATTACGCCCACCATCCCGCGCAGACGCCCGCCGCTACCTGGCCGAGCGGGGGGCACTTTCGGGCGTGGCGGCTGGAGGATTTCCTGGCCGATTTCGAGTTGATGGGCGTTTACAGCCGCAAAGATTTCTTTAAGGTTACGCTGAGCTCCGGGCCTTCCACTTACCACTACGCGCACCAGCACCTGGCGCTAGCCCCTGAAGAGCCCGCCCTGGTGTTCACTAACACCCAAATACCCTACTCCTGGGAGCTGCCCGCGGGCAACACCTGCCAGGGCTACTGCTGCGTTTTTACGGAAGAATTTGTGCCAACCCGCACGAGTGCGCGGCCGGCGGACTGGCCCGTTTTTGCGCCCGACCGCCCCAGCTTCTTCCGCCTCGCGCCGGACCAGCACGCCGGGTTTGCGCGCTTGTTCGAGCAAATGCTGGCCGAGCAGGATTCGGACTACCCCGCCAAGGATGAGCTGCTGTACCATTACCTGATGACGTGCATTCACGGGGCCCTAAAACTTGCGCCCATTGAGCAGCCACACGTCAGTAGGGGCCCCGAACGCCTGGTGGCCGCGTTTCACGCGCTGCTGGCCCGCCAGTACCCCATCGTTACGCCGGCGCGGCGCTTGGTCCTGCGCACACCGGCCGACTTTGCCGACCAGCTGGCCGTGCACGTCAACTACCTCAATCGGGTGCTGAAGGCTGCCACGGGCAAATCCACCTCGCAGCTGCTGGCCGAGCGCCTCGTGCAGGAGGCCCGCACGCTGCTGCAGCATACCGACTGGCCCATCAGCCGCATCAGCTACTGCGTGGGGTTCGACGAACCCACGCACTTCGCCCAGCTTTTTCGGAAAATAGCCGGCTGCACGCCCTCCTCGCTGCGCTCGGTTTGATTGGCGACGGCATTGGTTTGATTGACGTTAGCTAGCCCGTACGGGGCAGAAATAATTTTGTGGGGCAAACGAGAACGCATCTTTTTCGGAGTCAACCAACCCCCCATTTTTATGAAAACGTGGTTTATTACCGGTACGTCGGCTGGCTTCGGCCGCCTGCTGACCGAAAAGCTTTTGGCGCGTGGGGAGCAGGTAGCCGCCACGCTGCGCAAACCCGACGCCCTGGCTGACCTGAAGGCGCAGTACGGCGAGCAGCTCTGGGTGGCGGCCTTGGACGTAACCGACACTGCGGCCGTGCGCCGCGTAGTTGGCCGGGCATTTACGGACCTAGGCCGCATCGACGTGGTAGTCAACAACGCCGCCTACGCCCTCTTCGGCGCCGGTGAAGAAGCCACCGACGACCAGATTCAGCAGCAAATCAACACCAACCTAACCGGCTCCGTCCAAGTCATTCGCGCCGTCCTCCCCCACCTGCGGGCCCAGGGCGGCGGGCGCATTCTGCAGCTCTCGTCGGAGGGCGGCCAGATTGCCTACCCCAATTTCGGCTACTACCACGCCACCAAGTGGGGCATTGAGGGCTTCGTGGAGGCCGTGGCCCAGGAGGTTGCACCCTTCGGCATCGAGTTTACGCTGGTCGAGCCTGGCCCGGCCCGCACGAGCTTCGGCGGCGGGCTAGTCCACGCCACGCCCCTGCCCGCCTACGAGGCCACCCCCGCCGGTGACGTCCGCCGCGGCGTCAGCGACGGCAGCTTTGCTATCACTGGCGACCCAGTCAAAATGGTGGACGCCATGCTGCATTCGGCAGAGCAAAGCCCGGCCCCGCGGCGGCTTACGCTCGGCCGTGGGGCCTACACCCAGATTCGGGCGGCCCTGGTGGCGCGCTTAGCGGAGTTGGATGCGCAGCAGGCCGTGGCCTTTTCAACTGAAGTTGACGGTTAAGCCTAACCAGCTTCCTGTTGGCACCCTGAAAAAGCTTGAGCCTTGCTAGGCTTTTGCTTTTTACAAGGCATCTTGCTGGCATTGCAACGCTAGTTTGGGCCTGTTGTGGGCCACAGGCAACTAATTGATAGCCTTGATTATATTTTGCGGCAGAGAAGCGCAGCAGCTACGGTTTGGCGGGGACGACCGGCGGCGCAAATTCGTCATACACGGCGCGGGCAATGGTGGCAATGAGCAATTCACGGGTGGCGGTATCGGCGTGCGAATCAGCCACGAACACCGTAAGGGCCACGTGCTGGCCGTTGGGCAGCTTGATAACCCCAGCGTCGTTGAGTGCCGGCGATAGGCCCTCAGCATTGGTGCCGGACGTGCCCGTGCGGTGCGCGACCGGCGTGCCGGCCGGCAGCAGCCCCTTTATACGCTGCGGCCCCACCGACGTGTCCAGCAGCAGTTGCCAGAGCAGAGCGCTGTTGGCCTGGGACAACGCGGTGTGGTGATACACCTGGGCGAGCAGGTCGACCTACGTGGAGGGGTAGCTCCAGTTGCGGTACTGGTTGCGCCACACCGCCGCCATTTGGGCTTCTGACACCTCCGCCACAAAGGGCCACACGCCCAGCTGCCGGACGTAAGCCGTGAGCTTGGCCGGGCCGCCCACCAGCCGGAGGAGGATGTCGCAGGCGTTGTTGTCGCTCACCGTGACCATGTACGTCAGCAATTCCTGAATTGAGACGCGCACGTTACCGCTGGGGTACTTGTCACGCAGGGGGCTGTGGGTATCACCCGGCAGGTCGGCTTTGGTTAAGAGCTGCTGCTGCGCCAACCGCAGGTGGCCGCGGTCTACTTCGTGCAGCACCTGCATGGCGATGGCCAGCTTAAACACGCTCATCATTGGGTAAGGCTGCCGGTTGTGGTAGCTGAGCGTATCGTTGGTTTCCAGCACCCGCAGCGCCACGCCGACCTTGGCAGGGGCCCCAGCGGCTAGGCGGGCGATGGTCGCGCGCAGGGCCGGGTGCTGGGCCCGCAATGGGGTATTAGCCAGGACCAACGTACTGACCATTAAACAATACTTCAACATATATCTACAAGCAATTTGGGACGAAGCAACCGCAAATCAAGTGCGTTTTACGCGCCTGATTTACTACCTGATAGTCGGCAGGCCATATTTTTCTAATAAAAAGTGACTCGCACCTCAAGCATGTGGCTGTTAGGCGGGCGGCGCGGCGCAACAGTAGCGGGCAAAGGAGTTGTAGCACTTACCGGGTAGCTTAAACGCAAAAACAGGCAGATACTAAGCCAGTACCTGCCTGTTTTATTAGCCAACGTTATTACATTGCTGGTTAGCGCTATAACACCACCCCGCCCGCGGCCTCGATGCGCTGGCCGTTCAGCCAGCGGGCGGCATCGGTACAGAGAAAAGCGATGATGCCGCCGATGTCGTCGGGCTCGGCCGTGCGGCCGAGGGCCGTTATCTGGGCGACCCAGGCGCGCATTTCGGGCGAATCCGGCATGGCCCCGCCGCCAAACACCGCGCCGGGCGCCACCACGTTGGCCGCAATGCCGCGGGGGCCCAACTCTACGGCGAGGTAGCGGGTGAAGACTTCCACGGCCCCTTTCATGCTGCCGTAGGCGGAGAAGCCTGGATGAGAGCTGCGCGCCGACACCGAGGAGATGTTGACGATGCGGCCCCCGTCGCGCAGTACCGGCAAGGCCTTCTGCGTGAAGACGTACACCCCCTTGAGGTGAATGTTCAGCATCTCATCAAACTGAGCCTCCGTCGTTTCGGCGATGGGCGCGCTCAGGCTGGTGCCGGCGTTGTTGATGAGAAAGTCAAATCGGTTGGTGCCGAAGGTATCGGCCAGCGCCGTAGTGAGCTGCGTGAAGAAATCACCGAAGGTGCTGCTATCAGCCGCGTTCAGAGGTAAGGCCACGGCGCGGCGGCCCAGGGCCTCAATACCAGCCACCACGGCCGCGGCTTCGGCCTGCTGGCTGCGGTAGGTCAGGATAACGTCGATGCCTGCTGGGCAAGTTTGAGGGCCATGTCTTTGCCCAGGCCGCGGCTGCCGCCGGTGACGAGGACGATTTTGGAAGTACTCATGAGGGCGTGCGTTTGCCGTGTTAAATGAACACGACAAAGTTCCCCTTGCTTCCTACCGGTGGTGTTGTAGTCGTCAATCAGCTTCTTGTATAAATCAAATGGAGACGACTTCCAGCGACCGAAATGCGCCGGGGCTCACGGCGGCGTAGCGGCGGAAAAAGTGCGAGAAGTGCGCCACATCCACGAAGCCCAGGCCGTCGGCAATTTCCCAGAGCGTCCAGTTCGTTTGGTGCAGCAGGGCCTTGGCTTCCTGCGCCAGCCGCCCGCCGATGAGGTCGGTGGTGGTGCGGCCGGTGCTGTCCTTGAGCACCTTATTGAGGTGGTTGACGTGCACGGCCAGGTGGTCGGCAAAGTCCTTGGCCGTGCGCAGCGGCACGCGCTGCTGGGGCGTGTCGATGGGAAACTGCCGTTCCAGCAGCTCCACGAAGCGCGAGGCCAGCCGGTCAGCCGCCGAGTGGGCGGGGTGCAACGCCGTGGTGGACTGCCGCTTCTGGCCCAGGTGCAGCAACTCCAGCACGTAGGCCCGCAGCAAATCGTACTTGTGGGCGTAGTCGGAGGCCAATTCCTCGTGCATCTGGGCGAAAATAGCTGTTGCCCGCGTCGTTTCAGCAGGCGTCAGCTGAAACACCGGGTAGCCGCCGGCCTGGAACAAGGGCAGCTCGTCGGGGGTGCCACCCCTGAGCACGGGCAGCAAAAACTCAGCCGTGAACAAGCAGAAATGCCCCTTTTGCGCCTCAGCGGGCCGCCACTAAAAAGACACCTTAGGTGTCGAAATTACTAGCGTATCCGGCTCAATGTCAATGATCTGGTCGGCATATTCAGCGCGACTACGGCTACGCAGCAAGCTAATTTTGTAGAACGAGCGGCAGGGATAGGACATGCTGGCGCGCAACTGAGTGGTTTCCCACAGGTCGGCCATATCAAACACGTTGAAGTGGCCCACTTCGCGCTGAATGCCCCCAGGCAGCAGCTTACTCAAGTCGAGGCCGGTGCTGGGCGCTAGCTCCTGGGAGAGGGCATGAAGGGCGTTGGTCGTCATGATGAGGAGCAGCTTGTAAGATTCAAAGCAGCGCCCTGTAACTAGCGGCTGCCCACGCTTGTTCAGAAGCTACTGCGCGGCGGCGGCCCGGCCTTGCTTGGCTACTACTTTGATTTCAACCAGAAACTCCGGCACATTCAGCCGCGCTACCCCAATCATGGTGCTGGGCACCTGCAGGGGGTCGGGGTACACCTCCCGGCCCAGTAGCTGGCGCGCGGCAAACGCGGCATCGTTGTCCAGCACGTACAAGGTTTCGTCCACCACGTCGGCCATGCCCAGGCCGAAGTGGGCCAGCACCTGCGCGATGTTGGCGTAGGCCTGGCGCATCTGCGCAGTCATGTCTGGGCCAACTATGGCGCCGTGCGCATCGTGCCCCACCTGGCCAGCTAGCCACACGGTGTCATCTATTTTCAGGGCCTGGGCGTAGCCATACTGCGCTTCCCAGGGCATGCCGAGCCCTTTGGTTTCTTTGTGGTGCGGTTCCATTTGTCGTGGCAGATTGTAAAGGAGACCGCAAATTTCCGGGGCAGCTACCCCTTGCACCTGTGACCTACCGCACAATCGGCCGAGGACTTGCGCTAACTGGATAAGCGGCTTAGGGTTTCGCGTGAGACGCCTAGGTAGGAAGCAAGCAGCGTTTTCGACAGCCGCTGCCCGAGCGCCGGGTAGCGCGCCAGCAGCTGCTCGTAGCGCTGCTGCGCGGTGGTGGTCAGCAGCGATAAAAGCCGCTGCTGCGTGGCAATGGAATGGAGCGCCAGCTTGTGTAAAAAGAACTCGGCCAGTTGCGGCAGCTCCGCGCAAAGCGCCCGGTAGTTTTCCAGGGTCAGGCAATACACGGTGGTCTCCTCCAGGCACTCCAGGGACAAGGTGGCCGGCGTTTGGGTGTAGTAGGCCTGAAAATCAGTTTCCCACCAGTCTTCCATTGCAAACGAGAGGAAGTGCTGCTTGCCGGCCGCATCGGTATGCACCAGCTTTAGCAAGCCCGCCACCACCAGGTAGTTGTGCCTGACCAGCTCACCTTCGCGCACGAGGAAGCCACCCTTGGCCACCTGCCGGCAGCTGAACCGGGCGAGCACCGCCGCAAACTCCGCCTCGGTGAGCGGCACCAGCTTTTCAAGGTGAGCGCGCAATAAGTGCTGCATGTTTTGAGGGGAGTCTGGTTTCTAAAAATGTCCTGCCAAGCCAAGCAAGTATGGCCTCCTGTTGTTGAAAAGTAGGCCCTGGGTTAGGGATGGCGAATGTAAGCAAGGGCCGCCCCCAGCCCGACGCGTAGTTTTACGGCGGTACTTTGGGTTAAATCCTTCCTCTTCTTCCCTCCTCTTCTGCATGCGTTTCCTTTTGTTACTAGTCGGTGCGGTCACCTTGCTGGCCACCAGCAGCTGCCATTCTACCAGTCAGCTACCGGCCCAGACCTTGCAGCATCCCCAAGCCCGCGAACTGCTGCGCACCTGGCGCCACAGCCAGGAGGAAGACCAGGGGGCCGTGCAGGTGTATCGCCCGGCCACGTATGCTTTCCCACCCGCCCGGGGCCGCGAGGGCTACACGTTTGCCGCCGGTGGCCAGCTCACCAAGCTCGCCATTGCCCCCACCGATGGCACCTTGCCCCTCCCCGGCCACTGGCGCTGGGTGAATGCCCGGGCTTTGCACCTCACCTTCGGTGATTCGTCGCAGCAAGACGCTCGCTTGGAAGTGCTAGAACTGTCCCCCGACGTGCTGAAAATCAAGGTGCTGGAGCCTCGGTAAATAACAGTTCGCAACCATTTGCAGTGAGTAGTGCGCTGCTAGTGAATCAGATGCAAGATTGGAAAGACCTGCGCTACTTGCAAAAAGGCAACAGCCGGCAGCAGCGCGCTTACGCAGTGCTGACTGAGCTGGCCCTATGGCCCACGCTGCACGCGTTCGACCCGGTGTTGGCTGGCACCATTCCCCTAGCTATTGATTTGCCGACTAGCGATTTAGATGTTATTTGTGAAGTGCCGCTGCCCAGCCAGACGTCGTTTAGGCAGGTGTTGCAAGACCAATACGGGCACTTGACGGGGTTTCGACTCCGGCATACTGTCAGTCAAGGGCAGGCGGCTGTTGTTGGGAGTTTTTGCTACGCAGGGGTAGCCCTTGAGGTATTTGGCCAGGCCCTGCCTACCAGCCAGCAGTATGCCGTACGGCACTTGGTGGTAGAAGCGGCCGTTCTGCAAATGGGTGGCGAGGCTTGGCGGGCGGCCGTGCAGCGCCTCAAACAGCAGGGGGTGAAAACGGAACCGGCTTTCGCGCAGCTCCTGCACTTGCCCGGCGACCCGTACGAGGCTTTATTAACCCTGGAAGGCTGGCCGGCTGCTGAGCTAGCGGCACAGCTAGTGCAACATCCCCTTCCCCCACTGGGTAGCAAGTGATGGTCGTCGAACAACCACCCTGGTTGCTGCTTGCAGTCATTCCATAGCGAACATAAACATCTCATTCACAAACATTCTTGTGACACAACTGCCCTCGGTATCTGCCAGCGCCACGCTGCACGCCCTGCGCCGGCTCTATGAATGCACGAATGGCGCTGGTTGGACCGTGCGCACGAACTGGCCAGCGACGGCCGCTGCCTGGCAAGTTGCGACGCTGGCTGAGGCCAGCTCCTGGCACGGGGTAAGGGTGGTTGATGGACAGGTCGTAACCCTGCAACTGCCCGCTAATCAGCTAGCGGGGGTTTTACCGCCCGAGTTGGGACTACTGACGGCCCTCCAACATCTGAATTTTCGCCACAATCAGCTCACCGGCCCCTTGCCGCCCGAGCTAGGGTTGTTGTCCAACTTGGTGCATCTTAACTTGGGACACAACCAGCTCACCGGTCCACTGCCGCTTACCTGGCGTCAGCTCACGTCGCTTGAGTACTTGTATCTGGAGCATAATCAGCTGACCGGATGCTTGCCGCCCGCGTGGGGCGAGCTAGCCGCTCTGGCTTTTGTGAGTCTGCGCATCAACCAGCTTACCGGGGCCCTGCCCGCGGAGTGGAGTCAGCTCGCCGGCCTCACGGAGCTTCGGCTGGAGGGCAACGCGCTCAGCGGCCCCCTACCGCCGGACCTGGGGCAGCTCGCCGCGCTGCAACACTTAAACCTGCGGGCCAACCAGTTCACAGGGTGCTTACCGGCGCGCTGGGGGCAGCTGACAGCGCTGACCGAACTGGGCCTGGACGGCAATCAGCTTACCGGCCTTTTGCCCGCAGAATGGGGTCAACTTCAGGCCTTGCGGGTACTGAGTCTGGCGGGCCCAAGCGAGCCCGACCTGCCCGAGTGGCGCTGGCTCTCCGCGCCCGAACACTTGGCATTGCACCAGCACGTACTCCCTGAACAGCTGCCGGGGCCCCATAATCAGTTCAGCGGCCCTTTGCCTCCCGCATGGGGCCAGCTGCAGAAGCTCGAATACCTGGAGCTTCGTCACAATCAGCTCACGGGCCCCCTACCCCCGGCATGGGGCTATTTGCGGGCCCTCACCGTAGTAGGGCTGTACGGCAACCGACTCACGGGGTCCGTGCCGCCCGAATGGGGCCGGCTCGCGCGGCTCGTCTACGTGGACCTTCGCGGTAATAAAATTGCAGGGCCCCTGCCACCCGAATGGAACCTTGACACTACTACATGGGCAATTGACCTTCCTGCCTACTAGTTCTTTTGGCAAAACAATCGAGCGGAAAAGCCCCTTGGCCGCACCGCGTGGCCAGTGCGCCAGTGCGCAGCTGCTGTTCCAGCGTGGGCGGGAGTGAACGTGACTAGGAGGTGTTAACAGTGATTATTAATTTGGGCCATGGATTACCTGTTGACAGACGCGCAGTGGGCGCGCATCGCGCCGCTGTTGCCCGGCCGGGAGGGCACGAGCGGGGGCCGCGGCCAGGACAATCGGCGCTTCGTAGAAGCGGTGCTTTGGCTGGCCCGCAACGGCTGCCGGTGGCGGGCGCTGCCCGCCGCCTGGGGCAACTGGCACACGACGTACACGCGTTTCCAGCGCTGGACCGCCTCCGGGGTGTGGGCCCGGGTGCTGGCAGCCGTGCAGCAAAACGATGCCCTGC
>NZ_RCYZ01000013.1 GCF_006439025.1 Hymenobacter nivis | reverse complement strand
GGGCAGCATCAACCGGGTGCGCATCAAGGCCTACGAGTCGAGTGCCAAATACCGGCATATGATGAACGCTACGCCCCGCGTCGAGCCGACGGACATTAACCAAATGCCCGACTAATTGGCTGGCTAGGGGCGCGTGGGCCGGGCAGTTGCCTCGGGCCTCGCCCCTAACCTACCGCTAGGGTCTCCTAAGGGCTTTCCAGGAGCCTCTTTGCAGCTTTTTAGGCTGCAATCAATCCACCCTGCCACTGCCATTCGCGACGGCTCACCCGTTACTCATTATGTTTCAACCCATCTCGCGTCGTCAGCACGCCTTTACCGACTACTCGTACGCCCCGCTCGTGGCCTCAGCCCCGGAGCTGGTCGGATTCACCGAAGAGAAAGCCGCCACCACGCTGTGCCATATTCTAAGTGGTACTATATTGATTTCCAGTCTCTTCACAAGCGCCGAGTGGGGTCCTATTCGTGTGATGCCCTACAAGGCGCACTTGGCCATTGACACGCTGGGCGGCCTCACGGCGTTGACCGCCCCGTGGACATTAGGATTTGCCCACAACAAGCGCGCCCGTAATACCTTCCTGGCCATGGGCGTATTCGGGCTGATGGCTGGCCTGCTTTCGTGCCCCGAGGAAATGCCAAAGCACACCTAGCTTTCGGCCCTCGCCGGTAGCGGCGGGTAATCTTTTCGCGCCGGCAGCGGCCTGGCTGCCCTTCAAGCAGCCTACCGAGCGCCGCAGCCAGCCTTTGGTCGCGGCGTTTTTGGTACGGGCCGGACCCGGTGATTCTATAGCCACAACGCTACTCGCCCGTGCAAACTTTTGGGTGTAGTAGGCAGTGACTACTTGATGCTTATTACTTTATTTTCTGTTCTTTATGCCTTCTTCTACCTTTACCGGTACCGTCGAAACCGAAGTGCTGCGCATCGCCTACGAGCGCCGCGGCCCCGCCGAGGCCCCTGTAGTATTGCTATTACACGGCTTTCCCGATGACGTGCGTACCTGGGATGGCGTGGTAGAGCCTTTACTGGCCGCCGGCTACCAGACGTTGGCTCCCTCTATGCGCGGCTGCGGTGGCTCTGTTTTTCTGGACGCGCGCACGCCCCGCTCGGGCCAGGCAGTGGCCCAGGCCCAGGATGCCATCGACCTGCTCGACCGGCTGGGCATCGACCAAGTGGTGCTTGTGGGCCACGACTGGGGCGCCCACGCGGCCTACCTCGTAGCGGCCCTCTGGCCTGAGCGGGTAGTGCGGCTGGTTGCCGCATCGGTAGGCTACGGCACCGGCATCAAGCCAGGCGACCAAATTCCCATCAATCAGGTTCACGCTTACTGGTACCAGTGGTTTTTTCACACCGAGCGGGGCCACGAGGCTCTCAAAAGCAACCGTCAGGAGTTTTGCCGCTATATCTGGCACCTGTGGTCGCCCACGATGGCCTTCACCGAAGCGGAGTTTGCGCGCACCGCTGCTTCTTGGAATAACCCCGATTGGGTAGAGGTAGTGCTGCACGCCTACTGTGTGCGTTGGGGAGCCGCCCCACCCGACCCGCGCTACGACGCGCTGCAAAAGCAGTTGACGCCCCAGCCCAAAATCAGCGTGCCCACCACCGTGCTGCACGGCGAGTTGGACGGGGCTGGCCTAGTGGCTTCCTCCGAGGGCAAAGAGTCTTACTTCACGGGTCCCTACCAACGGCAGGTGCTGCCGGGCGTGGGGCACTACGTGCCCCGCGAAGCCCCGGCAGCCATTGTGGAGGCGGTGTTGCATGGGTAGTAAGCCCGCTGCCTGCGAACGAACGCCCCCGTCAGTTGTAGGTGCGCTTTATGACCCATGTTTGACATTTTTCCTTTTAAAACCTTTGGCTACCATTATTTTACAGCCGGTGCGCTGCCCAGAAAACTAACGCCAATTAAGCTGCGGCAGGAGCGCAGAAACGTCCTTTTACTAGCTTAAAAGGTTCAGCCGCTTTAAAGTCCAGCCTACCAGGCTGGACTTTTCCGCTATGTGCTGCCTTTGAGTTGCGCAGTCGGTGCGACCCGCTTTTGGTCTTGGCCTACTTAATCAGCCACGCTAACTAGTCGTAGCGCTGGTTAAGCACGCTACGTGGTAGCTAAAGCAACTAGCGCAAATCAGCACCTACAATACTGTAGATATCAGCATCGAATACTCCAATAAGGGCCCCGTAGCTGTTGCAGAACCAGGTAGGTCGTTTAAAAATAGGTTGCTGCTAGCCTAAAATCAGCTTTTTGAGCGGTTTGCTGCGCTGATTTAGCTGATGCAAGTCTCCCTTTCGGTTTGCTGTTGAGTTCTGCAACAGCCACGTCCACTTACTTCTGACCGCCCCTTGGGGGGACGCCCAAGTAGAGGAGGTGGGGAAAGGAGCGTTTCCTGCCTCCTCTCCTAGTATGCTTTACGCTACCTGAAGGGTAGTACGGTAACGTTAACCAAGGTAAAAATCTACTCAAAGCAAGCCCATATTTTGAGCAACCCGGCACGCTTCTATCGCACTGCTCACCTTGAGCTTTTGCAAGATGTTTTGTCGGTGCCGATGAACCGTATTGATACTCACCGCTAGCTGGCTGGCGATTTCCTTGCTTCTTCTTCCGTACTGAATCAATCCTAAAATCTCCTTCTCCCGCGAAGACAACTTATTGTCAAACTGCTGCTTGTCATAATCGATAACCTCCGCGGTCTTCGTGTTCACAATAACTCCTTGGGGAATGTCAAATTCTGGATGCGTATAGAGCACATTGTACAGACAAAGCGCAAACCGTATGGCATCATCTTCAGGACCTTTCAGGTAGAGAATACGGTGCCTTACGAAGACATAATTTCCCTCTTTGTTCTTGATTCTGAGCTTGCTTACAGCTTCGTAATCAAAGCGTTGTGCCACATCGATAGATTTCATCAACTGAAAGAACTGAAACTCCAGCCGGTATTTTCGTTGGAGGTCCTCGGGATGTATTCTGTTGAATAGCTCATCCTCCCATATCGACCTCATGGTGGTATTGTTTTCGTCCAGACCAAGCTGCTGCGCCACCCCACCGGGGTAGAGGTAGCTTTGCCGGGTGTTGAAATCGGAAAGAACAGCTATACCATTTTCTATGGTGGCATAAGTTTGCGCAATGTGCTGGCAGGCTTCCAGTTGAACGCTCGCATCGTTCCCCGCTTCGAAGCGCTGGGCTAGCAATTTTGTATCTAACAAACTTCGGCTGTTGTTCATCTAGGGAGTCTAGGGGCGTGTTCGGGAAACGGAGGAGGGCAAAAGGAAACGAATTTGTAAGTTGCGCTGGTGGCTTTTAGGCCCCCGTTTGCCTTATGGCTGGTGGTTGCGACCCTTTGGCTGCCTCGTCAGGGCAAGGTATGACCCACTGCTTTCCCGGCAACGCAAACGGCGCGTGTACGGGCCTGAGCTAAGCAGTGGCGTGGCTGCGGTGTCCTGTAGCTGGGGCACGGGTTAGTAACGGCGTGGTCCACCGACGTGTTGGCTGGCCTGGCCGGCCGCTGACGGCGCTAGGTAGCCAAGTGCTCCCCCTAGGTCAGCCCCAGCAACCCCGTGCCGCGGCTAAAGGCTGCCGCAGGCGCTTGGCGCCCCACCCGCCCGCCCCCGGATTGGCGCACTATCCTCGCCGGCGTCCCTTGTGGGGCCAGCACTAGGTCGCGGTCGCGAAACGAGCGCGCCGCCCTAGCGGGGTCGCGGAACACGCCTTCGGGCGGACCCACTGCACTCGGCGACGGGCCATGGAGTAGGCATTCTCGCCCGTCCGCTGCCTGGTTATTAAGTACCATCTTGACCAGGCAAACCAGCCGGATACCCCCAAACCAGCCGTTCACACGCGCTGTGGAGTGGTTATTAATAACCATTGGCAGGGCCTTGTGCCGCTCATAGCTTTGCTGCTCTCCTGAGGCAAGCCGCTGAGCGAGCCCTCCGGGCAGCACTTGGCCGCGTGCTAGCCCAACGGGCGTCCGTTGGCCCCGGGCTTGCGCATGGGTAAGTACGGCCGCACTTCGCACGCCTAGCTACCCTAGGCAACCCAAGCCAAGCGGCTGTGCGCCTTCACAACCTGGTTTCCAGCTATCTACCTCCTTACAGGATTTCACCAAATCCCTTTTTCTTGCCCCATGAAAATCCCCCCCTACCTACTGCCGCTGGCCTTGCTCACCGCCTGCACGCCTGATTCGGCCACGACGGCGTCGGCTCCCGAGGCCGCCACCGCTACGCCGACTACGGCGGCGAAGGACGCGGCCCCGCTTGCCGTACCTGGTGAGCCGTGCAACGTGCAGTTCGGCAACCTCACGTTCACCCGCTCGCTGAACGGGGCGGCCCAGCACGCCACCGTCGATAAAGGCGTGCTCACGCTGCGCGCCGAAGCCAAAAGCGATAACTTCAACGACCCTGACGGCAAGCTCACCAACCAAAGCGCCCCCGTGCTGCTGACCCAGGTGGACAACACCAAGCCCTTCACCCTCACGGCCCGGGTCGCCCCGCAGTTTCTGGAAACCTACGACGCCGGCGTGCTCTACGTCTACCTGCGCCCCGACTGGTGGCAGAAGTTCTGCTTTGAGCGCGACGAGCGGGCCCGCACGCGGGTTGTGAGCGTGCGCACCATCGGCACCTCCGACGACAACGACCACGACCTGGTCACGGCTAAGCAGGTGTACCTGAAAATCTCGTCCGATGCCAAAACCATCGGCTTTTACCACTCGCTCGACGGCAAGCAGTGGGAGCTGGCCCGGCTGTATAAAAACGACTACCCCGCCACCATCTGGCTGGGCCTCAGTTCCCAGGCGCCGGTCGGCAACGGCATGAGCACCCGCTTCGATAACTGCACCCTCACCCAGACGAGCATCGCCGACTTCCGCCTGGGACAATGAGGGAGTTGCTTGTCGGCTTGGCTGACGGACAGCTCTTTCCGCTTGCTCTTTCTCTTTTCCTACTCCCAGGAAACTGTTTCCCCTGTTAGCGGCCATCTGCCTGGCTGCCCCCGCTGATAATAGCCAGCGGCGCTAACCTGTAGCACGCGGCAGAGCACCTGCACCGGCTTAGTGGCCGCCACCTGCTCAATAAACTGGTAACGGCTCATGAGGGAGGCGGCTGCGCAAAGACGGTTACGACTTTTTTAAAATGTCGTAACCGTCTTTGCGCGTTTGAGCTCGGCGCGCAAACGCTTCATTTCCTCACGTTCTGCACTGCTCGGTACGGCCTCAGCCAACGCTGGGCGCTGCCAGCGGCCCAGCAAGGCGGGCGACAGGCCCTGGGCGCGGGCCACATCGGTTTGCCGGGCCCCAGCGGCTACCTAGCGCACGCACTCGGCTTCAAAGGCGGGCGTGTAGTTCTTGCGGGTCAGCGGCAAGTCGCTCAGAGGTGTTTTGTCGGGCATGAGCCGTGGACGACAAGACTTGCCCCTGTCCTTTTTTACTCGACCACCTCACTCTTGCACTGTCGCGGCTTACTACGCTCAGGTAAATAGTAGCTATTGTCCAACAAGGTGTTGTACTGAAAGCATAATCGGACGCCCGTTTCATCGGGCTGTCCACCTCCCAGTTTCAAAACGTAATGAAAGGATTATTAACCTTTTTCATGGTGTTGTGTAGCACCTCCAGTGCCTTTTCACAGGCAGCCGGGCAAAGCACTGGGGCTACATTTTCACGACCCGCAACATTACCGGCACTGGTTCCGGCACCAGTGTCGGTTAAGCTTGGTAACGGGTTGATTACGCTAGCTAAATCGGTTGTTCTGATTGTAGCACCAGGTACCGATCCAGAGAGTGTAGCGCTTATTCGCAGTATCCTCACGTCTTCCGGAGTCGAGACGATCGGAACGGCGCGACAGTTACCCGCTGCTTTGGATCACCTCTACTTAGTGATTGGTCAGGAGGAAGCGCCCGTCGTGCGCGCAGCGCTGGCACGAAGTGCTGCTACGGCCGACAGTCATGCCGAAGGCTATACGCTTGCAAGTGTTGCGATGGGCAGCGGTGCCCTCATCACCCTCGCCGGTCATGATGCGGATGGCCTGTACCATGGCGTGCAAACCTTCCGGCAATTAATGCAGCACCCTGGCTTTCCGAAACTGGTCCTGCAAGATCATCCCGCAATGCCCATTCGAGGCACCATCGAAGGCTTTTATGGAGCACCGTGGTCTATGGAGAGTCGAAGCAAGCATCTGAACTTCCTCGCTAGCGTCAAGGCCAACACGTACGTATACAGCCCCAAGGATGATCCTTATGCCCGTGATCGCTGGCGCGAAGCTTATCCGGCGGATATCTTAAAAGAGCTTGGCAAGTTGGTGGCGACTGCTCGGCGCCATCATATCAACTTCGTCTACGCGATATCCCCAGGCCCCTCGGTCTGTTTCTCCGACCCGGCAGATCTTCGCTTATTGGAGCAAAAATTCGCGGCCTTACGCGTACTCGGCGTCCACAGCTTTTATGTGGCGCTGGACGACATCGAATACACTAAATGGAATTGCGTCCTGGATGCGAAGACCTTCGGGCCACCAAGTGCGGAAGCAGCAGGTATTGCGCAAGCCAAACTGCTTAATGCCGTTCAAGCCAGCCTCAATGCCCATGATCCGGCAGCCCGCCCCTTGATCATGGTACCGACCGAATATTACGATGCAAAAGAGAGCCCGTATAAAGCAGCGCTGCGAAAAAATCTTGACCCGAAGATAGTAGTACAGTGGACTGGGACCGACGTGGTGCCTCCAGCTATTGCCATTGCAGATGCGAAGGCGGCGACCAAAGCATTTGGACAAAAAACACTCTTATGGGATAACTATCCTGTGAATGACTATGCGCAGACTACCGGCCGCCTGCTGCTGGCTCCCTACGCGCGACGCGAAGCCGGACTCTCAGCGGAACTGACGGGCATTTTAGCCAATCCCATGAATCAGGAGGCACCCAGCCGCGTCGCGGTTACCGGGGTGGCTGCTTTCGGTTGGAATGACAAGGAGTACGATGCCGACCGCACCTGGAATTACGCAGCGCGCGTCTTGGCCGGGGGAGACGAACAGGCGACAGCCGCGTTGATGACCTTTTTTGATACGCAGCATCTGGCACCAACTTTTGGTAGCCAGCCCTGGCAGCCGCAGGCTCCCCGGTTGAAGGCGATGCTTGACGAAGTGCGCGAAGCCATAGCTCTTGGAGACAATGAAACCCGGCACCAGGCAATTAAAAACCTGCTGCGCCAGGCCGCCGAGTTTACGAGTGCCCCGGATATCATCCAATCCGGAACCATAGATCCTGCATTTGCCCAGCAGGCACGCCCGTGGCTTGACGCTATGCGGGTATGGGGCAGAGCGCTTCAACTAACCGCGGCGGGGCTAGACGCAGCTGACCGCCGCAATTCAGCGGCAGCACAGCGTTACTTCGCTAACGCCAAACAACTTGCGGTTGAAGCCACTGCGATACAAACTATCCCCAAGGTGACTCGTTTCGATGGTCCCATCAAAATAGCCGACGGTGTCCTCGACAAGTTTGTGGCCGAGGCGTCGACACTGATCGCAGTTGATGCGATGGAAACTGACTAGGGCTTTTTGAAGTGACTCTATAAACTGCTACTGTGCTAACTCCTCCCTCTCCGGCCTACGTTATTGGCCTTGATTACGGTACTGACTTGGTGCGGGCGCAGCTCGTTATGCTGCCCGAGTTTGCCGAGAATCCCAACGCGCTGTTCAATCTCTGGAAAGATCACACGGCCTTGGCCGAAGCTGCCAAAATCAATCCCAAGGCCCGTACCTGGGGCGGTGAGGATTTCACTAAATACGAAGGTGGTATAAACTCCTCGGAGTGATTCTGGACCAAAATCATGTACATCACCCGCTAGGATGAGGCCGTGGCGAAGGCCGCCTAATTCTGGATGGAGCACTGCAACTAGCTAATCTTTACGCGCACCGGCCAAGTCCTGACTAGCTTCAAGCGTAGCCGCTGCGCCGCTGGTCACAAGGCCATGTGGCATGAGAACTGGGGCAGCCTGCCCCTGGAGCAGTTTTCCCCCCCCCCGAACTAAAACTAGCCGGTTTGCGTGGTCGTTTATTCACGGAAATATATAGGGCCGATGAGGTAGCTAGTCAACTCTCGGCCGAATGGACCGAGCTTCTTGAATTGACTACCAACACAGTAGTCGCGGTGGCGGGCGAAATAGAGTCTTATTCTAAGGCCTTTTCGCGAGCGAGTCGCTGATACTTCTCCACGGCTGTGTCTTTGCTGGCCTGAAGTTCTGCCAGCAAGCTAGGGTCGGCGATGGTCGGGCAGTGCTTAGCTCCCCACAGTACGAGCTCAACAATCAGGGGGACGGTATCAAGGCCTTTTTCCGTGAGGCGGTAGGTAAACTTCGATTTCTTGTCGGCAGCCACGGCCTTGGTTATGAGGCCTTGCGCCTCCAGCACTGCCAGCCGGTCGGCCAGAATATTGGTCGCAATTTTTTCCTCCGACTGCAGGAATTGCCCATAAGTAGACTTGCCGACGAATACTATATCCCGGATAAGTAGCAGAGTCCATTTGTCGCCTAGTACATCGAGCGACGTGCTCACGGGGCAAGTGGAACGCTGTTTTAGCTCTTTCATAAAAAAGATTTATTTTACTTGCTTTTTGCAATTAAAATGCTCCATCTTTGCACTTGCAAATCGCAAGCAAAGGTACGTATCTTTTTAAACTTCCGCTACCGATGGAACAACCCCACCCCCTCGCGCTCCTCGCGCCCCTCCCCCTTGGCGGGCTCCGGTTAGCCAACCGCGTGGCCATGGCCCCTATGACCCGGGGCCGCGTTACGAATGCCGGCCTCGCGCCGACCGCCGCGCAAGCCACTTATTACCGCCAGCGGGCCACCGCCGGCTTGATTCTGAGCGAGGGTACGTGGATTAGCCAGCAAGCCATCGGGTTCGTCAACGTACCCGGCATCTTCACCCAGCGGCAGGTCGAGGGGTGGCAGTTGGTCACCGAAGCAGTGCACCGCGAAGGGGGCAAGATATTCCTGCAGCTGGGGCATGCCGGTGCCATGTCGCACCCGGATTTTCATAACGGGGCGTTGCCCGTGGGGCCCTCGGCCGTGAACGGGGTTCTCGTTACAACGGGGCGAAAAATTACGGTAAGCGGGCTTAGCGTCATATTGCTGCATAAAGGCGGCATACCCGAGCGGCGTTCGGCGTTTCAGCGCGAGGAACTGAATGGTCCAACCGCTGCCATCGTAAAGCGGAAACTCATCTGCTGTGAGCCGGTCATCAGTCAACTGGTGGCGTGATACGCTGCCTTGCCCATCCACCCGGCACGCCTAAGCCTGCGCGGTAGGCCGAATCACAATTTCGCTCACATCTACCTCGGCCGGCTGCTCGATGGCGAAGGCAATGGCCCGGGCAATGGCCGCCGGCGGAATGGCAATTTCTCCCATCTTCTCCACGATTTGGGCCTTAATAGCCGGATTGGTCATGGAGTCAGCGAAGTTGGTTTGCACGAAGCCCGGCGAGATGCCCGTCACGCGCAACTTGTCGCCGGCCTCTTGGCGCAGCCCCTCGGTGATGGCCCGCACGGCGTTTTTCGTGCCCGCATAGACGGCCATCGTGGTCTTGATGACGAGCCCCGCCGTGGAGAGAATGTTGATGAAATGACCGCTACCCTGCCGGCGAAAGACCGGCAGGGCAGCGGCAATGCCGTACAACATGCCCTTTAGGTTAATGTCAATCATGGCCTCCCAATCTTCGACTTGCAGTTCATCGAGCAGGGAATTGGGACCGATGCCCGCATTGCTGATGAAGACGTCCAGCTGGCCGAATTGCTCGCTGGCCAGTTGGACCAGCGTGGCTACCTCGTCGCGCCGGGCCACGTCGGTGCGGACGTAAGCCACTTGTCCGCCCGCGGCCGTAATGCGAGCCGCCAGCGCGGCTAGCCGGTCGGTGCCCCGGGCCCCCAAGACAACCTTGGCCCCGCGGGCGGCGAGCAACAGCGCGGTAGCTTCGCCAATGCCGCTGCTGGCGCCCGTGATGATAATGACTTTGCCGGTGATGTTGTCCATGATGCGGAATAGGATGGGTGAATGTGTTTCACAAAGGTCCCCGCTCCCAGCTGGGCCTCGTTATGCCATTCAATCCAAATCCTATGAATTCTCCCTCCCTTGTTGGCGGTACTGATGCGGAGGGTGCCCGGTCTGCTTTTTAAAGAACGTATTGAAGTTAGAGGCGTGCTCGAAGCCCAGGCAGGCGCCGATTTCGGCCAAGCTCCAGTCGCTGTGCCGCAGCAGAGCTTTGGCCTCGGCCACTAAGCTGGCCGCGAGGTGGGCAGTGGTGGTCTGGCCTGTTACTTCTTTTAGGGCTTTGTTGAGGTGGTTGGGGTGCACGGCCAGGTGCCGGGCGAATTCATTCGCGTTTTTGAGCGCCAGCACTTGCTGCGGCGTCACCAGGGGAAACTGCTGGGCCAGCAAATCCAGAAAACGAACGCTGAGGCGGGTAGCGGCCGTGCCCGGCGGATAATCCGCCAAGGCCGGAACGAGCTGCAACGACTCGTGCAACAGTAGTTGCACGTAATGACGCAGCACCTCCTGCTTGTGGATGTACGCAGATGGCAGTTCCCGAAGCAACTGCTCGAAGAGGCCGCTGAGCCGGTCGACGGCGGCCGGCGGCGGAAACAGCACCGGGGCGCCCCCCACCCGAAACAGCGGCGAGCTGGCCACCGAACCTGATTTCAGCGGTTGGGTCACAAATTCCTCCGTGAACAGGCACGCATAGCCGGTGGGGCGGCCGGCCAGTCGCTGCCAGGAATGAGGAATCCGGGGATTGGCAAAAATCAAGGCGGGCTCCCGGATTTCGATGCGTCGGTTGGCGTACGAGAAGATGCCCTGCACGTTGCACAACAGCTTTATCTTATAAAAATCCCGCCGCAGAGACGGGAAGGAATCGGCGGGCGTGACATCCTCAATCCGGTAGGCGCTGACCTGCCCAGTAGCAGGCTGTCCCAAGCCGTACCGGTAGTAATACTCGGCGATAGTTTCGCTTCCGGGCATACCGTAAAGTTATGCCATTCAAATGAAATCCTGCTAAGCATGACTAGCCCGCGAAACAGCTTAGCGTAATTTTCCGCCCCGTTGTAACGAGAACCCCTACCACGGCCTGCCCGCGCCCGTCGTCAAGGCCGACCTCCACAAAGCAGCCGCGGCCCTCCCCGGCGCAGTGGTAGCGGTTAACGCCACGCGCTTCGTCCCAGCGCTGGGCGAGGTAGGTGCCGTGCTGGATGATTCAGCACAGCGGCACGACGGGCGAGCGTAGGCGGGAGGTGTCGAAAGGCACAGCGCCCCTACCACACGCTCACCCGTTGCGCCGGTAGTTCGCCGAGCGTCCGTCCCTGGGCATCCTGGGCGGTCAACCGGACCCCGTACAGCCCCGGGGCCAACCCGGCCAGTGGCAGGGGGCCGCCCGCCGTGCCCAGCCGGTGCCGGCCGACGGTGCGCCCGGTCGCATCGAGCAGGGTGAGTTGCACGTGGGTCGCCCGGGCAGGCAGGCCCGCGAGGGCAAGCGTGGCCGCCGCGTGGGCAGGGTTGGGGTACAGGTGAACGCGGGTGCCCGGCAGCGTGGTCGCCCCGGTGGTGGCCAGCGGCGTTTGGGGAACGGCCGCCGCCAGGTACGAAGTGCCGGCCGGCACGGCGGTGGCACCGATGGTGGTGGCCGCGGTGTTATAGGCCTGCACGTAAAGGCGGTCATTGAGCAGCAGCAGCGAGTAAAGGAAGTCGTAGCTGGTGCTGCCCAGCCGTCCCGCCCAGACCGGGGTCGCCCCGGTGGGCGTTTCCTCGAGGCGCAGGGCGTAGAGGTCCGTGTTGAGGGGGTTGCGGTTGCGCAGCACCGTGCGGCCCAGCGTGACCGAGTCGCCGGAGAAGCTGCCCCCCACGTAAAGCTGGCCGCCCGCGCGCAGCAGTTGCTCAACCGCCGTGTCGCCCGCGCCCGGTACGGCCGCGGCCCACTGGAAGCTGCTGCTGGGGCCGGCGTCGGTGAGGCGGGCCAGGAAGGGGGTGTTGGCGCCGCGGGCCGTGTCCCGCGCGGCCAGGGCGAGGCCGGGGCCCAGCGCCAGGCGGCGGCTGCCGGTGTTGCCGCCCAGGTAGAGGGTGCTGCCGTTCAGCGCCAGCGCCCGGACCACGTCGGTGCCGGTGCCGCCCAGGTGCTGCACCCACACGGGCGCGACGGCGGGGCCCGTGTCCGTCAACTTAATCACGAAGGCATCGGTCGAGGTGCCGGTGCCGGTGTTGGGCAGCGGGGTGCCGCCGATGGTGCTGGTGTTGAAGTAGTCGCCGGCAAAGTACAGGTTGTTGCCGCTCATCGCGAACGCATCGGCGTTTTCGTACGTGGCGCTGCCAATGCACTGCGCCCAGGCCACGGTGGCCGTGCTGCCCGCGTCCGTGATTTTGACCACCAACAGGTCGTCGGCGTTGTAGGCCAGGGCCTGGTTGCTCTTGGCCGTTTTGGTGTCCCACTTCATGGTGCCCGACAGGTCGCCGGCCAGGTACACGCTGGTGCCGTTCACGCCCAGGCCCACCAAATCGCTCAGGTAGTCGTTGACCCCCACCTTGCCCCACTGCCAGGCGGCGCGGCTGCCCTGGTCGGTGAGCTTGGCCACAAACAGGCAGAAGCCGGCGGTGGTGGTGTACGTCGTGGCCCCGAAGGTGAGCCGGGCGGTGGTGGCGGCAGGGGCGCGGGTGGTGCCCGCCAGGTAAATGCTGTTGCCGACCACCACGAGTTCGCGGGCACTCTCCCCGCCGTTGCCGCCGGTGCTGGTGGCCCAGAGGTAACGCCCGGTGCTGAGGCTGTACTTGCCCACGAAGATGTCGCCGGTGTAGCTGCCGTAGTAGTTGCGGGTGCTTTCCAGCGTGGTGCTGCCCAGGTGCACGCGCCCGGCGATGGAGCCCGCCACGTAGAGGTTGCCCTGCCCGTCGGGCACGACCTTGGTCACGTACACGCTGCTGTCCGCCACGCGCTGGCTCAAGGCCACGACGGGGTCCCAGGTGATGGGTTGCTGGGCCTGGGCGTGTAAAACGGTGGCCACCCATAAGACGGCACATAGTATAAGTTGCTTCATAGCTATTAAAGATAGGCTGGAGTGAAAACGAGGGTTGCGTGTCAACACGTTGCCTTATAGATATTTTCCAAGTAATAGGTGCTCATAGAAAAGAAGCTTGATGCGACGGCTAGTGCTTTTCGATACG
Source organism: Hymenobacter nivis (assembly GCF_006439025.1). Classification (GTDB taxonomy): domain Bacteria; phylum Bacteroidota; class Bacteroidia; order Cytophagales; family Hymenobacteraceae; genus Hymenobacter; species Hymenobacter nivis_A. The sequence goes on along the minus strand of NZ_RCYZ01000013.1, from coordinate 71,213 downwards.
GCGGCGGTACACCTGGTTGCCCACGCTGACGCGCAGCAGGTAGAGCCCGGCCGGCAGGCTGGTGAGGTCGATGCCCCGGCCGCTGCCGTGACGCACGTGTCTCCCTTGCAGCGAGTAGACCTCGATGCTCGTGGCGGGCGGACTTTGGGGGGGCACCACGCGCACGTAGCCGGTGGTCGGGTTGGGGTACGCGGCCGGCTCTGGCGCAACCAACGCGGGGGTGGTGAAAACCGTGTCGGCGCTGTAGAAACGCGCTCCGTTGTGGGTAAAGCGCAGGCGCATCCGGTATGCGGTCGCGGGCCGTAGCCCGCGCGGCACCGCCGCCCGCACCGAATCGCCGCCGTACCAAGGCACGGGGAACGCCGCCACGGTTTGCGCCTGGACGAAACCGGGGCCAGCCGCCGGGGCGTACTCAAACCCTACGCTGTCGACAAAGCAGGCGGGGTGGCGCAGCGTGGCCGCCAGCAGGGCGCTGCTGTCGGTGAGCGCCACGGGGGTCAGCACGTGCCCTTCGAAGGGCACGTGACCGGCAATGTCGGCGTTGCGCACCAGCATGCCGCCGCCGCCGCCCAGTACGAGCGCCCGTCCGCCCTGCGTGTACCCCATCGCCTGCGAGCCCAGGTCGCGCTCCCAGAGCCACGTGCGGCCGCCGTCGGTGGTGCGAAAAATGCTGCCGTTGTCGTCCTGCACGCAGCCCACTTCGCGGTCGCGGAACTGCACGTGGGCCGGGTGGCCACTGCCGTAGGACCGGCTGCGGTTCAGGGGCGTGGCGGCCCAGGTGCGGCCGCCGTCGGTTGTTTTTTGCACGTAGCCCTCCTCGCCGATTACGTAGCCCACCTGGGCGTCCACGAAGTAAACGTCGGCCACCGAGCGGAAGTAGGGCGCGTTGACCGACTGCCAGTTCTGGCCCCCGTCGCGGGTGGTGTATAATTCGCCGTAGCGCACCGCAAAGCCCACGCTGGCGCTCACGAAGTGCAGGTGCCGCAGGCCCACCGCGCTGGCACTCGTCAGGGTTTGCCACGTGCGCCCGCCGTCGGTGGTGCGGGCAAAAAGCTGGTCGAGGCCGTTGTAATCGCCGCTCACGTAGCCGGTCTGCGTGTCCACCATGCAGAGGCTCAGCAGCTGCACGCCGTACGGCGTGCCCAGCGTGGGCTTGAGCTGCGCCACGGTCCAGGTGCGGCCGCCGTCGTCCGAGCGGTGCACTTGGGCCGAATTGCCGGCGACGAGCAGCGTGCGGGCGTCGGGGCAGGCCAGCTGGTTCCCGCTGCCGCCAAAGGGCAGCACGGCCCACGTATCGCCGCCGTCCCCGGTCTTGAGCAACCCGTTGGTGGTCAACGCGTAGCCGTCCAGGCCGTGCCCGGGAAATACCACGTCCAGCACGTTGCCCACGAGCGGCGACAGCCCCTGCCAGGTGCGCCCGGCGTCGGTGGTGCGGACGATGGTGCCCTGGCGGCCCTGCCCCACCGCGTAGGCGTCGGTGGGCGAGGTGAAGCGCACCCCGTTCCACTGCGTGCCCCCGTACAAGCCGCCGGTGGCCGCCGCCCCGACGGCCGTCCACGACAAGCCGCCCGAGTCCGTGGCGTACATCACGCCGTATTCGCCCACGGCCAGGCCCACCCGCTCGTTGGCAAAGTGCATGTCGACGATGCCCTCCAGGAACGAGTGCGTGTACAGCGCCCAGGTGAGCCCCCCGTCGGCGGTGCGCAGCAAGTCCCGGTAGCCCCGGCGGGCGAACCCGACCCGGCTGTTCAGAAAATAGAGCAGGGTGATGGCCGACGGCTCGTAACTCACTTCCGAGCGTTTGGCCCACGTGGCGCCCCCGTCGGTGGTCTTGTAGATGCGGCCGCCGCCCGCTCCCACGAAGCCGACGCGGCCCGACACGAAGCAACTGCTGCTGATGTCCCGCACGTCGGGCCCCAGCTGCGCCACGGTCCAGGTGCGGCCGCCGTTGACCGAGCGCCGCAGGGTGGCGTTGGCCCCTACTTCCACGACGGTGTCGGCGCTGATGGCGTGCACGCGCGCGTAGGTGAGTTGGAGCGGCGGCGGGTTAGGGCCGTAGTACGCGCTGGGGGCCGGCTGGGGGGCCGCCGATACGCGGACCCACGTGGCGCCCGCGTCGGCGCTGCGCCACAGCACGCCCGCCCGGTTGAGCAAAAAGCCTGTCCCGTCGCGTGAAAAATCAACGCTGACCAAGTTGTCGTCCCGGCGTTCTTCGCGCCAGTGCTGGCCCGCGTCATCGGTGCGCAGCAAAGTGCCCGTGCTCTGCACGACAAACCCGCGGTTGGCGTCCACGAACCGCACCACCTGGTTGGCGTACGGGTTGGGGTAAGGGTTTAACCACTGCCACTGGGCTTGCACCGGGAAGACCAGCAGCCAACTGCCCCACACGAAAAGTAAAAATTTCATCAAATTATTAGACAGAATAAAGTACAGGATAGCGAAAGCGAACAAGCGGTATCTTCATCACTGTCAGTGGCCTAAACCCGTTCCAAAGCTAGTTGCCGGCACGAGAAAAATCACGTGGTCCCGGCAGGAAACCTTGTCCTTGCCCCAAGCGTTTTTGTCACACGTGCGAGGTCCTGGGGCAGGACGTCGAAGGCCTGTTCAGCGCAATCCCTGGCCGCGTGTACCGTGACCGGTACGACCTTCTGTGTTCTCCACAAAGCCCCGCCACGAACGAAAGCCCGCGCGGGTACCAAGCGAGGGAGAAGCAATGTCGGGGGACGGGGCTACTAAGCGAACCGAAACCACGCGGCAGCCCAAGTGGCTGGTCTTTCAAGTGGCGGGTCGTTGCGGAAGCATCCGCCGCCCCAACGCAGCCGCGCAAGTAGCGGGGGCTGGCGTACCCGGCCCCGCCATCGCCCGCCGGCCGTAGCTTGGGGCATGAAATACCTGTTCTTCGTTGCCGCCTGGTTGCTGGCCGGGGCCGCCCACGCGCAGCGCCCGCCCAAAGTGCCCTTGCCGCCGGTCCCGGTCGTGTACTGCGAGCTGATCGCCCGGCAATCCTACGTGCTGATTGCCCTGCAGCTTGATTATGGCCAAGAAAAGCCCACCAACGCGCAAGACGCGGACCTCGCGGTCGACGCCGCCTACGTCGCCAAGCTGGCCTCTGCCGCGGCCGCCCTGAACTACCTCTACGGCCGGGGCTGGGAGTGCGTGGGCAGCGCCGCGGCCCCCTACGATGCCGACAAAAGCGGCACGGTGCGCACGGGCGTGCACTACCTGCTGCATCGCCGCGCCCCGTGATCTACAGTTCGATTTACAGTTCCGCCGGCAACCGCACCGACGCGGCATAGTCCGCCAGCGGTGCGGCACTGCGGAAGCTACGCAGCCGCACCAGCTCGTTGGCGTGCGTGTCGTAGTAGAGCTCGACAAAAAAGCCGCTGGGCATATGGTACAGGTTCACGCCGTCCTCCTCTTCCCAGCGCCGGGCCAGGTAGGTGCCGGCGGCGAAGACGGCCGCCAGCTGTTGCTCAAAAGTTAATTGGTTGAATTCGTAGAGCGTCATGGGCCCAAATTACCGTGCCCACGCTTTATTTTGGGTGCATGCCACACGCCAACAAACCACAAGCTGAGCGCCACAAGGCCCTGCGCCAGCAAGCCCGGGCCGGTGACCCGGTGGCGCAGGCACAAGTAGACGAGCTAAACGCCCGCAACCGCGCCTCTGTGGCCAAAGCCAAGGCCGCGGGCCGTAACTACTGGGCCCCGGAAATCGAAGCTATCCGCCGCGCCAAGAAACGGGCGGCCGTGGTGCTGACGCCCGAGCAGGCGGAAGAGGCCCGCCAACGCCAAGAGTACCGGGAGCACCGGGCAGCGGTGAAACGCAAGCGCGAAGCGGCCGCGGCCGCCCCGCCAAAACCCGTACTGTCCGCCGAAGAGCAGGCGGCGCAGGCGCGGGAACGCAACCTCGCCGCTAACCGCGCCAGCTACCGCGCCCTGCGGGAGCGCGTGGCAGCGGGCGACCCGGACGCCCGGGCCAAATACGAAAAACGCTTGGCCGACAAACGCCAGCAGAACGCGGATAAAGCTGTTAAGCTGACGTCCGAGCAACGCAGCGAAATCAATCGAGTGGGCGCACTTAAGCGGTGGGGCAAGCGCGCGGCCCCTAGCGAATGATGACCGTGAAGTCCAGATCGTGCAGGCTGGCGATGTAAGCCAGCACGCGCTGGCGCAGGTTGGCCACGGCTTCGGCTTCGTCGGCCCCGTAGCCGTAGTTCACGCGGGCCGGCAAGTCCACGTCCGTCATGGATGCCTCGACCGATTGGGTTTTGCCTTTGCCGTCGTTGTAAAGCTTGACCCTGCCGTGGTGCGTGTTGCTGGCCTAGTTGGCGCCAAACGTGTAGTGGGCCCCGACCAGCGCGTTGAGGAAGAGCCGGTCGCTGAAGGAGTCATAATACCCGCGGTTTAAGGCTGCGTTTACTAACGCGTTGGCCGTGAGTTCCACGCGCGGGGTGAGCGCATAACGCACGGCGGGGCCCAGGGACAGGCTGTAGGTGTTGTCGGAGTACCGTGTGTCGGTGCCTTCGTCCTCGCGGCCGTTCGTGTAGTGCACGGTGTAAATAGTGTGGCTGGCCGTGTGCACCAGCATCAAGCCGCCCAGCGCATCGACGCGCCAGCGGGCCGTGGGCGCGGTAAACGTGTAGCGGGCCAGCACTGGCACCGACAAGAACCGATCCTGGGTAGTGCTGGAGTAGATCGTGCTGGGCGCCCCGTTGGGGTCGCTCAATGTATAGCCCGCGTGCTGCCAGCCGAGCCCGATGCCCAGCTGCAGGGCCCAGCGCGGGCTTAGTTGCCCGCCCGCCGTAAGCGTCGGGCTGTAAATCGCAGGGGTGCTGTACCGCTGAAACGGTGCGCTCGTCAGTACGCTGGCCCCTAGGCCAACGTAGTAGTGGGGAGCAGTCGGCGTCGTTTGGGCCGTGCCCAGCAGGGGCAAACTGGCCAAGCCAGCCAAGAGCAGTAAGCGGAAATACATGAAGGAAGGGAAAGGTGGCGGCAGAAGGCCTTAAAAGTAGTTAAACGGCTGGCGGCAAGTACCAAGTAGAGCCGCTAGGGCTGGCGCCGGGTTGCACGGGCCGGCCTGCTGGCCGAAGCGCTCACAGGCGTTCGGGCCCCTGGGGCAGCAGGTGCGACGACGTGATGGCGGCCAGGGCTTGGCGGTGATCGGGCGGCTGCGTGGCACGGGTGCGCCAGTGGGGCTGGCGCAGCCAGGCGGCAAGGCGGGCCGCCAAGGGCGTTGGCCCCGGGCGGGCCTCGTGGCGGGCCAGGCGGGACAGGAGCCGGGCGGCAATGACCTCCCAGTCGGGCTGCAGGGCGTCGGTGAGGGCGGGCCGGCGGTCGGCCAACGCCTGGTGGGCCGTAGCCAGTGCGGTCCGGTAGCGGGGCAGCAGGTCCTCTACGTGGCCGTCGTAGCGCCTCAGGGTACTTAAGGCGTAGCGGAGCTCGGCCACGCGTTCGGCTTGCCAGTCGCTGAGGTCTTCGCGGGCCTCCTGGGCCGCGCAGTACGCGGCCAGGGGCACCAAGGCCTGCGCGAGCTGGTAGCGGAGCAGTTCGTGGGTCTGCTCAGAAATGAGCGGCGCCGACAGGGGCGGACGGAAGGGCCCTGGGACGGAGCGTTCGGCGGACGGCATGGGCAGGAGGGGCAGTGGCGCGACAAGTACGCAGCGGCCCCGCAAGTGGCCAAGCGGATCCCGTCGGCGTGGGCGGGCGGCGGGAGCAAATTGGGGTTGACGGCCGGGGCAGGCGCAGGGGCAAGTCCTTTGTCCGGCGGCCAAAGGATTTGCGAATGATTGACCAGCCCCTGCCAACGAAGTCTAGCACTCCGCGTCAGCGCCTGGGGCACGGCTTACTCCACCGTTAAGTGGTGCACACTCTTGGCGGCGGCGGTCTGCACGCGCACCAGGTACCCGCCCGGCCGCAGGCCTGTAAGATCTATTTCCTGGACCAGCCCCGCGGCCGACACGTCCACGGTTTGGACCCAAACGAGCCGCCCCAGCGCGTCGGTTACGCTCACGCGGGCGGGCCCCCGGCCGGTCCCCGCCGGCCAGCGCAGGGTGGCGGCCGTGCGGGCCGGGTTGGGGTACAGCGTCCCCGGCCCAGCCGAAACCGGCGGGGCATTGGCGAGCACGACATTGTCCACGAGGGCCGCCACAAACCCGGACGACGGGCCCACCGTGTTCGTCAAAGTGACGGGGCCAAACGCGGCGGGCGGTGCGAAAACCCCACTCACGTACACGGTCGCGCCAGCGGCGGCCAGCGTGCTCAGGTTTTCCGTGCCGGGCCCGCCCGCGCGCTGCGCCCAGTCGAAGCGGCTGGTCGGGCCCGTGTCCCGGAGCTTGGCCACGAACAGGTCGTTGGTGGCCCCGGTGGGGTCGGCGTTGGCCAATGGGGTATTGCCCACGGCGGTCGCGGCGCCGCGGAAGAACCCGTCCACGTACACGTTGGTCCCGACCACGGCCAGGCCGGTGGCCCCCTCGTCGGTCGGGCCGCCCGCTGCTTGGGCCCAGGCGAACGCCGCCGTGGGTCCCGCGTCCGTCAGCTTGGCCACGTACGCGTCGGCGCCCCCCGCGTTCAACAGCTGCGCGTCACCAAACCCGGCGGCCGCGCTGGTAAAGGCCCCGGCGATGTACACGCTGGCGCCGTTGGCGGCAATGGCCGGAGCCGTCTCGGCTCCAGGGCCGCCCGCGCGCTGCGCCCAGGTAAGGCGGCCGGTGGCCCCCTCGTCGGTGAACTTGGCCACGTACGCGTCGGTGCCCCCGGCCGAGGCGAGGCGCGTCGTGCCGAAGGCCGCCGTGCCCTCAAACGTACCCGTCGCGTAGACGTTGGCGCCCACCACGGCGAGCCCGTTGCAATTGTCGTTGCCCGTGCCGCCGGCGGATTGCGCCCACGCAAAGGCCGCCGTGGGCCCGGCGTCCACCAGCTTGGCCACGTAACCGTCCGGGGGGCTGGACGTGCCGTTGAGGCTGGTCGAGGCGTTGGTCAGCGTCGTGGCCCCCAACTGCACGGTGCCGGGCCCGAAGAAGCTCCCGCCCATGTACACGTTGCTGCCGTTTACCGCCAAAGCGTAGGCCGCGTTGCTGCTGGTGGCGGCGGCCGGTTGCTGCGCCCATACGAAAGCGGCGGTGGCCCCGGCGTCGACCAGCTTAGCCACGAACAAGCTGTTGAAGGCCCCCCCGGAGGCCAGCGCGGCGGGACCAAAGGCGGCGGCGAGTCGGTACGTGCCGCCCACGTACACGTTCGCGCCGCTGACCGCCAGCGTGCGCACGTAATCGGCCTCCGGGCCGCCCGCCGCCTGGGCCCACACGAATTGGCCGGTCGCCACGTCCCATTTGGTGACAAACATGTCTAAACTGCCCGCCACGCTGCTAAGGGTGGTCGTGCCCAACGTGACGGTGCCGGAGAACACCCCGCCCAGGTACACGTGGCCCGCCGCATCGGTGGCCGAGGTCAGGACGCTGGCGTAGCCGCTGTTCGGGCTCAGGGCCACGGCGGTTTGCCAGGCGGGGGCCTGCGCCCGGGTTCCCCAGGTCGTCAACAGCAACGCGAGCGCCAGTACGATCCGGTAACGGGGTGCCCAAGCGAAGGGGGGTAACGGTATAGTCATAGAAAAGCAGTGAAACGAAGAAAGAATGCGCAGACGGGTAAACCAACCGGTAAAAATAGGCGGAGGGCCCCGCAGGTCCTAGCGCCACGCCCCCATCTTTGCACCATTATTCTTTGTTATGAAACACCTGTTTACCCGCCTCAGCGCTTGGGCCCTGCTGGGGCTGCTGGCCACGGCCTGCACCAAAACCGACGAAGTAGCCCCCACGTCGCCGGCTACCGCCACGCGCGATAACAACCTGGCCCTGGGCAACCCCAGCGGCGCCACCACGAGCCCGTCGTCGCCCACCAACTACCTGCTGGTGAAAGACCAGTACACGCTCTCCTACAACCGTGACCAAGGAAAGCCGAATTGGGTGAGCTGGCACCTGAGCACCGCCTGGGAAGGTAGTGCGCCGCGAAAGGATGACTTCGCGGCCGACGCCAGCCTGCCCAGTGGCTGGTACCAGGTGAAGGCGTCGGACTACAGCGGCTCGGGCTTTGACCGGGGCCACAACTGCCCCAGCGCGGACCGCACGGGCTCGGCCGCCGACAACACGGCTACCTTTTTGATGAGCAACATGATGCCCCAGGCCCCGAACAACAACCAGCAGACCTGGGCGGGCCTGGAGAACTACGCCCGGGCGCTGGCCGACGCCGGCAACGAGCTCTACGTCGTCTGCGGCTCGTACGGCCGCGGTGGCACGGGCAGCAATGGTTACGCCACCACCGTGGCCGGCGGCAGAGTCACCGTGCCCGCCCGCTGCTGGAAGGTGCTGGTGGTGCTGCCCGTCGGCACGAACGACGTGGCCCGCATCAGCGCCACCACGCGCGTGATCGCCATCGACGCACCCAACGACAATTCGCTCAGTTCCAGCTGGGGCACTTACCGCACCAGCGTGGACGCCATCGAGGCGGCCACGGGGTTGGACCTGCTCTCGGCCTTATCGACGGGGCTGCAAAGTACCTTGGAGGCCCGCCCCGATGCAGGCCCAACGAACTGATGCCGCGCAGGGGAAGGCAACGTCGGCCTCCTGCGCGGGTGCTGCTTATTGGGCGGCTGCCGCCTCCGTAACGTTCACCAGAAAGGGGCCCGCACGGACTTAGTGCGGGCCCCTTTGTAAAGAGCCGTTGGGTCGTTTTCAGCACCAAGTCACCCGCGTCGGGGGCTTATTTTGGCAGGATGTGCTTGGCCAGGGCGGTGTGCTGCTCATCGGCCTGTTTGGCCTCGCTCAAGCACAGGTGCAGGTCTTGCGCCGCTTGGCTCAGGCCCACTTGTTCGGCGTAGGTGCGCAGGGTGCCGAAGGAGGCAATCCAGTAGTGCAACGCCAGTTGGCCGGCGGCGATGATGCCCAGGTCCCGTGAATAGTCGTCTGTGGCTTCGCCGCGGATTTTCTTGCTCACCTTGAAGTGGGCGTCCAAGATGGGGTTTTCTTCGTCGCCTTTGCCGCCGGCGGCTTCGAACGCGCGGTCGATGCGCGTGGCCCATTGTTTCGCCTGGTGGTTGCCCTGCTCGAGCGCGGCTTGGAGTTGCGCGTCAACGGCGTCGTCCTGGATGTCGTCCGTCGCTTGGGCCGCGATTTTGCTGCCGGCTTTCAGGGCGGCCAGGCCTTGCTGGAGGAGGGTGTTCAATGAATCGTTTGCCATGGTAGGGAAGGGAAAGGGTGTCTGCTCCTTACGCCACGGCCTGTGCGGAGGCTACCTAAAAACACGATTTTACGTAGTATTCGCGCCCTTTCTGCGGTTTGTGCCCACTTCGGTTGTTCGGGTTCAGGCGGTCTACGGGCTTACCCGTTGCCCTTTCGCGTGGCCCACCGGTTGGGTCTTCTGGGGCCATTGCTCGGGCCCGGCAACGCACGGGGGAGGCCTGCCTCGGCAGCGGTCCCCCCGGTTGCTGGCGTTTCGGGTTCCTTGGTGCCGCGCCCGGGCTTCTTCAATGGCGCCGAACATGCGCACCTGCAAGCGCGCCAATGCCCAACAGTTCGCCCGGGGCCCAGCGGGCTAACTGGGTGGCCGGCGCAAAGTGGGGCAAGCGGGCGGGCAGGGCCCAAACCAAAGCCCCGCTGGTGGGCGGGGCTTTGGTTTGGGCTACATATTGAAAAAATTCTGCTTACGAATTTTCCCGTTGTGTACGTGCTTGCGGTCCCGGATGCGCTGGTTGACCCGTTGGCGGTGCTTAGGAGCGTGCGCTAGCTGCTGCGTCGTGCAACTAGCCAAGAGCAGCGAGAGCAGCAGGAGGAATACAGCTTTCATAAGCAATCGGGCGCAGTCTATACCAATTGCCTACGAAAAAGCCCCGCGGGGGGGCGGGGCTTACGGGTTTACTATGGTAGCTCGTTGGCCTCGAACTCGCGGGCCGCGAAGCCGGGGGCAAGCGCGGGGGCTTTGAGAAACGAGGTAGAATAGGCCGGCCCGCGCCGCCTGGTCATTGCAAAACAACGGGTACTTGCTCAAAGGAGCCGGCCACGCGCTGGCCGTTGGGCAGGGGGCACAGGAACGCCCCGCTGACCGTCTTGGTGCTGGGATCGTACACCGACCGTCCCGTGGCTTCCGTGGCCTTCGCGCCCCGCACAGACGCCATGACGGCGTTAATTTCATTGGGCGGGGCGCCCCCCGGACGGGTGCTGAAACGCACCCGCAGCAGCTGGCCGTCGGGGGGCGTGCCCGCGACGATCAGGAACGGGAACGCCCCGTAGCGGACCTGTTCGATCGGTGCACCACCCAACGGGTAGGGCCGCAGCCTGGGCTGGGTAATGGTGAGGGCCGCGGGTTGCGGCCGCGGAAGCGGTGGCAGGGCCTCGCCAGACGTCGCCGCGAACCAGAGCAGGTACCCCAGGAGCCCGAGCAGCCCGAAGGCGCCCACCGCCCCCGCTTTGAACGCCCGGGGCAGGCGCTCGCTACAAAAGAACGCCCGCAGCACCCCAAAGACCACCGCAGGGGCAAACGCGGCGTAAAAAAGTATTACCACAAGACCCGCGAGCATGGCCTGATCGAATAAACGCGGGGAGGAGGGGTTGTTCGGATTATGGCAGGCGCGTGGAAGAACCGGGCAGGGAATGCGCAGCCTCCTGGTAGGGGGCTCCCTCGCGTAGGAATAGAAAACCCCGCTAAGGAATTCGGTTCTGCTCGTTCCTGCTGGGCCCCGCGCCATTGCCCACCCGTTTTCGTTCTTTTACGGCATGGAAGCGCGACTGCACCCGCGCCACCCCCTGGATCAGTACCACCCGTCGCAACTGGAATTTCTGGCGGCGCTGCCGGAAGCGCAACGCGCCTGCCACGCCCGGCTGTTTCGGTTGGGCAACGCCAGCCACCGCTACCAGCAGCAGGCCGCGGGCGCGGTGACAGAAGACGACGTCCGCCACTGGCTCGCAGGCTTGCCGGAGAAGGTGCGGCTAGCCATGGAACGCGATGGCTTCGAGGCCGGCAAGAACAGTCTACCCCGGCGGCGGCACGCGCGGGCGCGCCGCGACTTGGGACCCGGTGCGTTTTTGCAAGCCATCCTCTCCCCCGAGGACGGGACTTATCAGCAGGCGCTGGCCCAGTCACTACCCCCGAAGCAGTAGGGTATTAACAGGGAGAAAAAGCAGTAGTCGACGACCGATTGCGGGCGACCCAATAAGCCTTTGGCGCAAAAGCTTCATGCTAAGGACGTTGGTTTAAGAAAGGGGACGAGACCGGGAACGGAGCGAACGGGCCTTTTCGGGGGGCTTCCCCCCTGCCCAGGGCCCGCCCAGCGGCTGGGCCGGGCCGTCTTGAGCGGGAGGCCAGCGGCACGTGCTGGGCCAGGGCCACCGCCAGGTCGCTCGCGCGGTTGGTGACCCGGGCAATCGTGCCGTCGGGGCCGAGCAGGAAATGGGTGGGGTACTCGAACACGCCCAACGTGTCGGCCAGGTAGGCCTTGCCGGCCGGAACGACGGCAAACTTCACGGCCCGTTCTTTTAGGAAGGTGCGCAAGACGTGCGCCTCGTTGCGGGCCAGGCTCACAAACAGCACCTGCGGGTAGCGGTCGGCCAAGGCGTTGACGGCCGCAAACTCGTCGACGCAGGCCACGCAGCTGGTGTACCAGCACTTGACGACCACGACCCGGCCCCGCGTGCTGGCCGGGGTGTAGACCCGGCCGCGCAAGTCCCGCCAGCGAAAGGCGGGCAGCGGGTGGCCCTCCCAAGCCAGGTTGCGCAGCGCTTCGTCGGCCCGTTGGCGGCTGGTGGCGCGCACCGCGGGGGCGTGATTACCTGCGTAGGGAAAGAGCTGGTAGACGGGCACGGGGCCGTCCGGGCCGTTGCGCAGGGCCAGGACCTGGCCCGCGGCCAGTTGCTGCAGGAAGGCTTTTTTGGGCAGGGGCTGGCCGTCGACGCCGCGGGGACGGTAGTCGCGGGCCAACGGCACGCGGGCGGCGGTGTAGCGGTACCAGGTGTCGAAGTCCCGGGTCAGGGCGTCGAGCTGAGCGGCCGCGCTGGGAATCGCCGGGCGGGGCGGCGAACAGGCGGGCGCGAGCGCGGCGAGCAGCAGCCCAGCGCAGCGGAGCAGGTGTTTCATGCTACAAGCTAGCGCCGAAACGCCTCATGGGCACCCCCTTGGTAGCCGCAGGTAAACGGGCTAGGAGATCAAGCCAAATGCTAGCTTGACCCTATAACGACCATTATGTTACGCAGTGGCGCTAGGCTGTGTCACTGCTTACGGAATACTGGTAACACGAGTAACATGGGTAACACAGGTAATACCAACAACTATGTGCTTTTAATATTGATAATCAATCGATTTGTAGCGTATCGGTATTGGACGGATTGGCTGCCGTAAGCTGGTACATCAATGATTTGCCGTGTTGGCTGCGCATAAACTCCACGAATATGGCCAAGTCCTCTGCCACCCGGCTCTGTTCGAGCGCGGCGAAGTAAGCGCGTCGGTCCTCCCGGAACACAATGGTCAGGGGCGGTTGGCCATAGTAGTGCTGCACGTAGTTCATGAGCAGCCGCGAGGTGCGGCCGTTGCCATCGTTGAACGGATGGATGCCCACTAGGCGCTGATGCGCTTCAAAGGCTAGCTCCAACTGCTCGCGTAGTGTAGCCGCGCCCGGCATCCGTTCGCGCAGGTCGCTGGTGAGGGCCGCCACCAGGGCCGGCACCTTTTGGGCGTTGGGAAAGGAGCTGGCCCCGCCGATGAACACGCTGCCCCGGCGCAGGTCGCCTTGCGTGGGGTCCACCCTACCCAGGGCCGTGTTGGTAGCCCGGCCGGTGGAATGCATTACGGCCGCCGCCAACTTGCGCACCAATGCGGAGCCGGGAAGCTGCCGCGCATCAGCTCGACGCAAGGCCAAGTCGAGGGCGCGGGCGTGGTCGCCCAGCATATCGTAGCCGACCAGCGGCTTGCCCGGTCCCAGGATAGGGGCCGACCCCAACAGGAAGTCAAACGCTTCCAGCACCGTCACCCGCGAGCCCTCTATCATGGTGGAGTGCGCCGATACCATAACTTGGCTGCACTGCTGGCTGGTTTGCTGTCGCCCGGCCGGCAGTTGCTGCACCCGCTGGTTCAATTGCTCAAGATTCGCCCACGTCATGCCGCCGGTCGGTGCGTGGCGGCTCGCATCGCGGCTACTTCCACGGTGGCCAGGGGCAGGGGTGCGGTCAGGCCCGCGCCGGAGATTAAGTCCGCTGCCCAGGCCGCTAGGTCGGCCGCGTAAACCATGCGCCGGCCGGCCTCGTCTCGGTGCTCGGCTGTGCCCGCTATGAACGTTTCCAGACCCGACCGCAGGGCCACTGGCACGTCAACTAGTGCCTGGTCGGCCAAGCATGGCTGAAGGAGCCCGTTCAAGTAATCCCGGAGGGCCTGATAAGCAGCTTCGCCAGCGGAAGTCATACGGAAGAAGCAAAGTGGGTCGCACGCCCAGCAACCAAATATAGCGATTCTGGCCTAAACCAGCCCTGTTTACTCATTGTTTTAATTAGGTAACACTAGTAATACCAGTAACACCAATAATTATGGTAACATAAGTAATACTGGTAATACTCGTTAATTGTGCGAGGATTACCACGTCTGTCCTGGGCTTCTGTACCTGTCGGTGGCGGTAAGCTTGTCGGTCGACGCTGAGCCCTGCTGCTAAACGTCTGTGGCCTCAAGTGTCGGTCGCCAGCTCCCACAGCCGCTGCTGAAGCGCGGCCTGGTAGGCATAGTCCGCGCCGTAGGGTACCGTCCAGGACAGGGCTTCGGCAAAAGCGGGGTGGGCCAGCAACTCCCGCAGCTGCTGCTGGGCATAGGCCCGCGTGCTGGCATCTGCCTGGGCTAGCTCGGCCCGCAGCTCCGCGCGGTTATCGACCAGGTGCACGATGTCCTCCAAGTCTTGGCTCACCCGCAGCTCGCCCCATCCGCGGTCGCGCAAGGCCGCAAGCTTGGTACACAAGAAGTACACCGGACTCAGGACCTGAATGACCGAGTCATCCGGCAAGGTGTAGGGTATTGCCTGAGCAAAGCCCGCCGCGTACCACGGGTTGCCGAAGCCCAGGATGGCCGGGTCGGTGGGCATGATGTCGACGGTCAGGCCCTGGTGGGTCCAGCGACAAATCACGCCCGAGGCCACGTCGTTAACAAACCCTAGGGTGCGCAACTCCTCCTCTAACTGGTAAAAGGCCGTGCGCGGGGCGACTTCCACGATGCAGTCCACGTCCTCCGTGACGCGGGGCTCCGGCGCGCCGGTGGGCGTGGTACTGTACAGGTTGACGACCGCCCCGCCTACGAAGACGACGCGTTCGCGCAAAGGACCAAGCGCGTGGCCCACGGCCAGGAGGCGCGGGATGTTCCGGGAGGCATCAGCCACGGGCGGCGGAGGCTAAAGCGGAAGCGGTAAGCTGCTGCTCGGCTAACTGGCGGGCGAGCTGTACCTCCCGGGGCCGCCCCAGGCGCAGCGCGTCGGTGAGGGCCAGCAGGCCGTAGAGTTGCGCGTCCTGCTGCGCGGCGGCGGGGGCCTGCGGGTAGAGCGGCTCGACCGCGATGCCCCACTGGCTGCCCAGGGCCCCCGGCCACACATAGGCCGGCTCGGGGCCGAAGGTCTGGACCAGGGGAGGGGCACTGGCCCCCGTGGCCAGGCCCCGGGCGGGCGCGCCGGGCTGGACGGCAAAGGCGTAGGGCAGCCCGTAGCAAAGAAAGTCCAGCAGGGCGTGGCGCTGCACGCGCAAGGCCTGCGGGTCGGCGGCCAGCAGCCGACTGAAGCGGCAGCGGGCGAGGGCTTCCGATACCTCCGAAGCGCTCAGGTGCAGCGACTGGGCCAGGTCCTTGCCCAGCCAAGCCTGGTGGGGATGGGCCACCAGCTTGAGCAGCAACACTACATCCTGGGGGCGGAGGCCGTTGAACTTGCGCATGATTTACAATTCGCAATTTGCGGATTGCGAATATACTACTTCGGTATCGAAAGAGCAGCGGCCTGCTATGGAGCAGCCTTGCCCGAACGGTATGCTTGTTTCGGGTTCCGCTTTTTCACCAGGTGATGCGCTGCGCCAACAAGGAGCCCGCTGTTACTGCGAGGGGCGTGGTCAGGAAGCTCGGGGGCGGGCAGTAAGCGGGAGCGACAGGTGTTCGTCGGGCTGCGGATCACCGGGGAATAGGATGTACGCTGAGGAAGCGGTAGGCAAAAAATACAAACAGCTACTGATTAAAAGAATAGCAGCTGTTGCATGAATAATATGCCCGTTATTAGTAACATGGATAATACCGGTAACATGCGTAATAGTAGTACGATAAGTAACATGGGTAACACGCCCGTGCGTATGTTTGCGCCATGAGCAAGATTCTGGCGTTTACAAACCAAAAGGGGGGAGTCGGCAAAACGACGTCCACGGCCAATGTGGGGGCGGCCCTCGCCCGCGCCGGCCAGCGCGTGCTGCTGGTGGACTTGGACCCCCAGACGAACCTGACCAAGGGCCTGGGCCTGGTCGATGCCAAGCACAATGTGTACGGGGCCTTACTGGGCGAATATCACCTTAAGGCTTACCCGCTGCACGACAAGCTGGCGCTGGTGGCCGGCTCGCCCGCCTTGTCGGGGTTTGAAAAGGTGAAGGGCGACGAGTTAGACCGCGAGTTTCTGCTGAAGGAACTGCTCGAACCCGTGCGTGAGCGGTGCGACTACATCTTGCTAGACTGCCCGCCGGCCCTGGGCCTGGTTACGCTCAACGCCTACGCCTGCGCCCAGGCGCTCTACATTCCGCTGGAAGCGCAGATGTACGCGACCGACGGATTAGAAAAAGTGTTGGAGTTGGTGGGCCGGGTGCAGCGGCGACTAAATCCGGGGCTAGTGGTGGGGGGCGTCTTTTTTACCCGCCACGATAAGCGCAAGGTGTTGCGCCGGGAAACCGCCGAGCAGCTGCGGGCGCAGCACCCGGGCCTGGTGCTCGATACGGTCATTCGCGAGAGTATTGCCCTGGGCGAGGCCCCGCACCTGGGCCAGGACATTTTCACCTACGCTCCGCAAAGTGCCGGGGCCACCGACTACCAAGCACTGGTAGCCGAAATTCTTACCCGCTAATCCGTTTGCTTCCCATGGCCAAGACATTCAAGAACCTGCCCCGCCCCGGCGAGGCAGCCGCTCCCAAGCCAACGTCGGAGCGCGACTTTTTCGACCTCAGCGACGAGCGCACGCCAGGCAAAAACGGCCCGGATCCGTCGGAATCGGGGCGTAATACCAGTAATACGGGTAACATTAGTAACACTGGCAATGCTGGCAATGCTGGCATTGCTGCCCAAATGGCGGGTGCTCTTGACTCACCTTTCGTTGTTGCTGCAGCATCGGACGGGGTGCGCCAAACCTTTGTAGTGGGCCGTGGCCACTTGGAGCAATTGCGGGATTACGTACACGCCCGCCGGTCCCAGGGTGAATACACCTATTCCCAGAAACAAGCGCTTCAGGAAGCGTTAAACTTGCTTTTCGCCAGTAGTCCCCCAATCCCGCAACGCCCAGAGCAGACGCGTCGACTGGAGCAGCAGCAACAAGAGCGTATTAAACGGGGGAGGGCAGGCTAGTAGGATGGCCGAAAATGACGGTTTTCGTGGCTTGTAAGCAACTCAGGTGTTTTTTGGCGGCTCCCTTAAATCAAAGGGAGCCGAGCCGCTTAGTGTGCCATTTTTGGTATCACGCTGGAAAGGAGAGTGGCTAATGCTGGTCGTCCGTTCGTTTGACGCAGGGTGTCTTATCGCAGTCCACAGATTTTTAAGAAAAGTCCCCCGGGGTTTTTAGTCGCCTTGATCTTATCCGTTTTGAGTTGGTAGGTGAACTTGAACAACTGCTCCAGGTGCTGAGCGTTGCTGAGGACAGTCGCCACCAATTGTGGTTGGGTAATGCCCAGCGTGTCCAGGTGCTGCTTGGCCGTGATAATGCGGACACTTTCGTCGGGCTGCTCGAAGGGGATGGGTGGCTGCGGCGGCAGCTGGCGAGTAATGGTGAATCTAACTGCGTCGTAGGCCCGACTTTTCTTAATTAGCAAGTAATCGATCTTAAGGTCAGTGTGCTCGCTGACTTGGCGCACAGCGATGTCGAGTACGCGGACCTTGAGCTGGCTGATGTTTTGAAACTGTTCCGGAGCCTTGCCCTTGGGGTCTTTCAGATACAGCATTTGCTTGAACTCGTCCAGTGAATAAGTGCGCGTGGTTTCTTTGTCTTTCCACTGACTCACGAGCTGATAGATACGTTTGGCGTACTTACTGCTCAGCTTTAGGGCCGATTGCAACTGATAGGAGGTGAAGTTATCCTTGAGATTGAACAGGTAGGGCCGAATGGGGGCAGCCAATTGGATCTCTAAACAGCCCTCGCCCTTGATGTACTCCACCTTCTGAAACATCCACATCTGCTGATAGGTCTGGTCATCTTCCACTTCAAACACGCGCGAGCCCATATCAGCCGTGGCTTCGCGCATTTGCTGGTAGTTCCACTGCCGCCCGGTCAGCTGTTCTATGTCCTTGACGTAAATGGTATACTCCTTGTCAGGGGCGTCGTTTCGCTGCAAGCATGAGAGCAAATAGAAGAAAATGTCGAGTTGACAGGCGCTGTAATCGTAGCGAGCCTGGGTAATGGCGTTATGTTGACGTATAACAACTTGGCGATCAACCATGGAGGCAGGCTTTGTAAACAGGCAGAAGTGGTAGGGAAGTGGAGCAAAGATAGACAGAAAGAGTACAAAAAACCACAGTGATAGTTAGTAGTGGTTTTTAGCTTATAAAACGTGAGGGATTGAGTTATAAGGCGTGGTTTTTAGCTTATAAAAAGTGGTTTTCAAAGTATAAAAAGTGGTTTTTAGCTTATAAAAAGTGGTTTTATACCTACGTATACTTTTGATTATCAATGCGTTGCAAGCCCTACAAATAGACAAGTAAAAACAAGTAATCACAAGCTTGTTGTTCGCGCTCAAGGAAAAGCTTCTAAAGGGTAGTGGTTTTAAGCAAGCATCGATAACAAACAAAAAACAACAAACCGACGCTAAATAAGCAAACGCAAAAGGTGATTGCACTTTATCAATATTTAATTTAATATAATTAAGTTAAAACCACTTTTTATAAGTTTTGCGACTATCCACGCACACCATGAAAAACATAGGCAAACGAAGCTAATTTTATTAGATTAGTCATAAAATTTATTATAAAAAGACAACGGATTTACCTTTTCTTGTTCATCTGCAGCTACAAAAACTCACTTTTTATAAGCCAAATCATTTGTGACCGTACAAAAACCACATTCTATAAGTGAGACACGATTGGTTAAACAGTAGATTTTATTCTTAAATCACTGTTTATCAAACATATAATGTGATCTGAATAGCAGTGCAAATATTTCCTGTACAAATGCTACGCTAATCAGCACGTTGACTGGCTGTTAGCGTTTATGTTGTAAGTGATTAATTAACAGAATGTTACGTGAAAAGGTGTTCTGTAGTACTTTCCCTCAGTGGCGTTTCACGGACAAAATGTGGTAGTTGAATCCATGATTTGCCAGACCGCAAGATTCTTATAAAACCTGGGGACGCAGTGCGGAGGTCGACCTGACTGCCCAGACACGCCGAATGGGATTGATTAGGCTAGAACCAAGTTGCAGGCATCCTTTGCTGAATAAACCAGCGTCTTCAGAATCGGTAGGACGAAGGGCGTTAACGAGGGGCAAGCGAAGTCAGAGCAGGGCGCGCAGAAACAGGGTAAGGTACCAAGCCATTACCTGATACTCCAGCACCATTGGCAGAAGAAAGTAGGTGAAATCGATGGACACGGAAGGCGTTGAGACAACCCGTTATTGGGTTGGGTATTTCATCAAACAGCGCATTCGGAAGGATAAAAAATTGTATTATATTTTAGGTAGTGCTGATTGGCTGACGGTCGCGATAGCTGTTTTTTCTGTAGTGTGTTGAATGAATAGTATTTGATTGGTTTACTACCGGGTTAGGGCAAGAAGAAAAAGTTTAGCGCGAAAAGAACACTTGAGATTATTACACAAAGAGGGGACCGGGACAATCAAGTAAAGTCCGTTCAAATGAGGTGGTTTGGTAGTAAGTGCCGTTAAGTGGAGTAAGAATTCAAGGTAGAATGCTAGTTAGTTATCCAGTGGAGGAATTGAGCAACGAAGAGTGAAGCCAGCTACTTGATCATCTGGATGAGGCGTCTAAGGGCAACTAAAAGGGATTATTAGGCAGTGGGGAAAAAAGAGTTGTAGCTTGTGGTTGAGCAAGGGTTTCGTGAGAATATCCTGGACGTAGTTTTGCCATAACACACTATGGCGAAACGACAGGGCTGTGCCCCATCGTTTCGCCGTGCGCCCTGCGGGGCTTATACTTCCCCACTGCCTTTTTCATACCCCATGCCTCAAGTCATCATTCGCGTTGCAAAAATCAAAACCCAGAGCGCAGCTCAAGGCAAAACCAAGCACAACTACCGGCTGATGAACACGCCCAACGCCGACCCTGAATTAACAACCGCACTGAATCAGGAATTGGTGAACACAAGCCAACGCGACTACTGGACGCTGGCCAATGAGCGTATTGCAGAAGGCATTGCCAAGACCGCGAGAGGGAAGCCTCGAAAGGTGCGCGATGACCAAGTGCACGCCGTGGAAGTCGTTTTGACGGCCTCGCCGGATTGGTTCAAACGGGGCGAAGGCGGGCAGGCCGAGGACGTGCGTGGGAGCAAGTGGGTGACGGATAATTTAGATTTTTTAAAGAACAGGTACGGGGCTAAGAATGTCGTCTCGTTCACGCTGCACCAAGACGAAACAACGCCGCACATTCATGCGGTGGTCATTCCCCTCACAGAGAAGGGACGACTCTCTGCTGACACGTTATTCAATCGCACGAGCCTGACCCAGCTGCAAACTGATTACGCCAAGGCAATGGCCACACATGGATTGGAGAGGGGCGTGAAGGGGTCTAGGCGGCAGCACCTGGACATGAAGCAGATGTACGGTCGCCAGGATAAGGCTACAGCCGAGCTGAAAGAGTTGGCAACCCCAGTGACCACAACACTGGCACGGGAGGTGGAGCTAGGCAAAGTGCCCGCGTTCGGCATTGGGGCTGATGCATGGCGGGCCAATGAGCAAAAACGCGTCAATGCCGAACTCGTGCGCCAGGTGCAGGAGGCCAACAAGCGCACTGAACAAGCCAATAAACGCATCCAGGAGGCTGCCCAAGCCGCCATCGCTAACGCGGGATTCCGGGAGGAGGCAGAAGCGCTCAAGAGGCAGTTGAACGTGTCGGAGGGGTTAAAAAATGCTCATTACAAGGAGCTGACCGAGCTTAAAAAGGAGGTAACCAAACTGGCGGTCAATCTTGCTAATGGGAAGGATATTCCACGAAGTATACTGCAACTCGGAACCGAGCTGCGTGAGGGAGACCGGTTGGATACCAAGAAGAAATTTGAAGCACACCTAGTCAGCGGAACCTACGAGGATGGTAAAAGTTATTATAAAGGTCTTGAAAAACAAGGATTTAGGTTTAGAAACCCTACCGAGGATAACCCTAATCAAGTGCGCCACCCCAAGCACGGCTTCGAATTTATCTATTCTGAAGTACGACCCAACGACCGGAAAATAAGCGAACAGGTCGAAGAGCAGCTGCAAGCCAGGCGTGCGTTCCGGGAACAACTGCTGGCAGAGGAGAAGCAAGCAGAGGCGCGGAAGATCGAGCAGGCCCGGCAAAAGGTGGCCACGCACGAGTTGTCCTTGATGGACCAAGCGTTTGGTATTTACAAATGGAAAATCGGCCCAGGCGACTTGGCGGCTTGCCTGGTAGTGCCGAAAGAAAAGGTTGACAACGTGTTAGTGACTTTGCGGGTGGGGAGTTCGTCGTGGGCAGCTGACTTACGCATACAGGGCGTGCCCAATCGTACGGATGAGCTGGTAGCGGTGTACGTGAAGTATGACGCCGATTTTGCCCCTCAGGTCAGCCGCTACTTTGATAAAGTACGAGCAGGTGGCAGCCAGGTGTACGAACACGCCACCCACCAAAGCCAACGAGAGCAGTGGCAAGCCCTACCTCGGCAGAAAAGTCAGGAGCGCGAGCAAGAACCGACGAAAAGCAAGGACTTTGGCATCGGAGGTTAATGCCAGCGCCCCGTGGTGAGTGCTTCCCTTTGATTGGAGTACTCCCATTATTTTTTACGTCCAACCTTCTGGCAACCGCACCGAAGCAGCATAATCCTCCAGCGGCTCCGTGCTGCTAAAGCTGCGCAGCCGCACCAGCTCCTCGGCCAGCGTGTCGTAGTACAGTTCTACAAAGAAGCCGCCTGGCAGGTGGTACAAGTTCACGCCGTCTTCTTCTTCCCAGCGCCGGGCCAGGTAGGTGCCCGTTTCGAAGACGGTAGCCAATTGGAGCCCGTAGGGCAGCTGGTCGAAGGCATTAAGCGTCACCGGGCCGAATTACCGCGCGCGTTTTATTTGGGCACAGGGAAGAACTGCCCGTCCGCAAACCCAACCACCCCCGCTTGCTGCGCCAGCAAGCGGGGGGGCCACCGGCACTGCCCGAACACCTGGCCTAGCTCTCACCCGCTCGTTTTGCCCATTTGAACCGTCTGGGCCGCTATTCCTTCCAGCTACCAACCGACGTGCTAGTTAATGGCCTGCGACCCCTGAGGCCCTTACCGTAATTCTTTGTCCAGTTAGGGGTAGCGCAACCCCAACAAGGGCGAGCGGCTGCACGCGCTGGGGGTCTTCCTTGGTTTGGCGGCGACGGGCTCAGCCGCTGCAAACAGGAAGAAGCCCAGCAGGAGGTCGTGGGTGCCCTGCACCTGGTCACCCACCTGGTGGTACTCTAAAATACGGTCTACCTGCAACAGGTGGTGCAAACGTTACGGGCCGAAGGCATGGAGGTGCGCGACGAAGACTTGGCTCTCGCCCGCCCGCTACGGGCATACCAACCGCTTGGGCAAGTACACCTTTCCCAGCCAGGTGGAAGTACCGCCCAACGGACTACGCCGCTTGCAAAAGCCGCTGGAAACGGCTTAATGTATTCTTATCCCTCCGCTACCATCATTCCCCCGCTGCTATAAGAAGGCCGAGGTGCTACGGCTTCTCCCCCGGGCTAACGCCTGCGTATTGCTTATTGGCGTCAAGGAAGCGTTTCAACGCTTGGTTTAACACGTCCGTCGTCTGGGCCCCGCCGGGCTTGTGCGCTTGGTACCTTGCGAGTCGCCGCTTGTTGTCTTCGGTAATGGTGGAGGTGAAAGGATGCTTTTTGTCCTTCTTTTCCTCCGCTGCCGTTTGCTTCGCTGGCTTTGGGGAAGCAGGTTTGGTTTTGGTGGGAGTGGTAGGGGCGGGGGCGGGGGCGGGGGCCGGCAATGTACTGGCGGGGCGCCTTTTGTTGGCGGAACTCATACAAGCGAAGGGGTGGAATAAAAGGAAGCGGGTCGTGCGGCCCGCGTGGGCACGCCCCCCTGGGGTACGAATGCTTGGGCAAAGCAGGCAGGGGCAAGAACTCCCGGCCCTGCAGTCGCCCGTTGGCGTGTAGTCGCTCGACAGGTCTGCACGTGAGTGCCGCAGAAGAGGGATTAAGCGCAAGAAGCCGGGGAACAAGTAAAGAAGTCGTGCGTGCAGCGGCGCGGCCAAAAAGCGCCCTTCGTCACCACAACCGAAGGAGAGCGCGCCCACAAGGGAAGCCGAATTAGTTGCTGCAATATGCAGCAATATGATTTAAAACTAGCAAAATACGCGCTTTTATTCATCATATTTTAGTAAAATACGGATTTACAGGCGGGTAGTTTTGCGCAATTTCCCGCGTGGCCATGTATTTTGCAAAAAACCTGCGCTTTTTGCGACGTCGAGCGGAGCTCTCCCAGTCCGAACTCGGGGATAAGCTCGTGACCGATTACAACACCGTTAGCCGCTACGAGAACGGCAAATCGACGCCCAAACTGGAAGCCTTGACGAAGCTGGCGCAGGTGTTTGGCGTGAGCGTGGAGGCGCTGCGCAACCAGGACCTCACGCAGCAGCTGGCCGCCCCGGTCCAACCGGAGGCCAACGCCCCGCCTACCCCCCGGCAATTGGGCGAAGCAGCTATTCGCGCGGTTAAGCACCCGCTGTTGGTGTCGGTGGAACTGGACGGGACGGCCGCCGGCTTGGCACGGGCCGTGGCACGCCTCACGGCCATCAACGACGTCATCGTCGAGATTGATTAGCACGGCCAGGAGGGAGCGCAGGGCGAAAACGGTCGGCGTGGCCACCGGGCAAGGGCTCGTTGCCCTTGCCCTGCGCTACCTGATTGGCGGGGCCGCTACGGGTACGAGGCGTTGCAGCAGGCCTTCGACCGCCGGGCTCCCGGGCACGGGCCCCCCGCCGGGGACGCCCGGGGGCAGGGGGGGGCCGCCGGGCAAGTCCCAGCGCTGGGCCTGCACCACCTGCTCGGCCAGCGGGCAGAGCCGGGCCGTGCGCCGCAGCAGCGCCCCGAGGCGGGGGCCGCACCGGGGGGACGGCGCGCTGGCCAACTCGGTGAGCGCGCCCACGGCAAGCTCACTGGTCTGCCACACGTACTGGGCCAACGCCAGCGCCGGCCCGCCGAAGAGGGGCGGGTCGAGCACCGGCAATTCGGGGGCGTGGCCCAGGTATTGGACCAATTGGGTCAGGTCGGGGCGGGCGAGCGCCACCTGCGCCCCGGCGAGCAGCAGCGGCGGGCGGCACTCGGCCAGCGCGCGGACGAAGGCGCGTTCGGGCAAGGTCGGAAAGTGGTGCTGCAAGCGGGCTTGCAGGTAATGCAGGGCCTGGGCCCGTTGCGTTGCCGTGGCCTGTGCGTAGGGCAGGAGCGGAACCGTGGGGGAAAACATAACGCAGCGATAAGAGAAAGGGGAGAGCGCATACGGGGGCTCGCCACGGGGTAATCCGCAGCGGCAAGGAGTTCGCCGGGGTTGGGCAGCCGTTAGGGCCGTGGAGACCCGGCGGCCGGGGCGGGGCGGTCGCGCAACTGCTCGTCTTCCAGCCAGGTGAGCAGCAGGTGCTGGGCTTCGGTCTGCAGGGCTTGGCGGCGCGCGTGCAACGCCTCCCGGAGCGCGTCCGTGAAGGGGGCCCCCGTGGCGGAGACCAGCACCACCGTTACCTGCCGGGTGTGCGCGTGGAGGGTGACGGCCGTCAGCCCGGTGAGTTCCAACGCGGCGAGTTGGCGCAGTTGGCGCTTGGCCTGCTTCTGGGCGCGGCGCAGCAGCTTAAGGTCGCGACGGTGGCTCATCGGGATTGACCGCTGCGTAGGGAAGCAAACGGCAACGCGTCCACTGACTGGAAACGAGCGGCGACTAGGCGGTCGAAAATGCTAGCCCGGCGGTCGGCCCCGTCGGAGAAGAAAGCACCGGGCACCCAACGCGAGGTCGGCTGGCACGGGCGGGAACGAGGGCTGCGGAAGCTGGTAGAAGGCAACTGACGCAACGCGGCGCGCGTGGCGCGGTCGCGGAGCTGGCGGGCCGCTTTGGCTTGGCGACGGGCTATTTTGGTTAAGACGTTCGCGCCCCAGCGGGTGAGGCGAGCGATATCCTCGCTTTCGTGCACGAAATGGTTGGCCCGCAGTTGCTCCGCTTCGCTGAAAAGAGGGTTGCCGATAAGGGGCAATAAGTCGTGCTGACGTAGCTCGCCTAGGGAGATTGGGGATACGCCAAGGAGCGTATTCGTCCCGGTTACATGGTTTGCCATGTATTTTTGGAATAGGGTTGACCATAACCCAACCGTAGTACCTGCTGATACAGGTGCTACATCGGAGGCCAGTCGTTACCAGCGGCTGGCCTCTTTAGCTTACTACGGAGTAGGGCACTCTTTCTGAGTATCACAAAAGTATCAATACTTTTGTGATAAAAAAAGTATTGATACATTAARGTATCTAAGCTGTATTGATACAGACCATGGAGAGATTTTATCTTTACCTCATGAAAAAAGAGAAGACCGAGCGCACCGGTAAAAAGCAAGTGGGATTAGAAGTCACCGTTGAAGAAAAAGAGCTTGCTGAGAAGGTGGCTAAAGAGCGCGGGTTAGGCTTTTCTGCTTTGGTACGTCTCCTTATTAAGGATGAGGCTCGGCGTCTCGGAATACTCTGAGCGGTATCAATAGATTTTATTATAACAGATTCAATAGTTGACACACATAAAAAAAGACCTTTCCAAGCGGCAAGGTCTTTTTTTATGCCCATCGGATAAGGCTGTAGCCTACACAGTCGGTGGCAGGAGCAAGGCTAGCAACTGCTGCTGCAACTGTTCCATCGCCGTCAGGCGCTCGGCCAACTGAGGTGGTCCAGCTAAGCCGGACAGAATTGGGACGTTGTTTGGAGTTGGGTTTCGAAGTGGTTGGGCGAGTGGTAGCCGAGCGCGGAATGGCGCCGCTCAGCGTTGTAATAGGCGATGTGGTGGCTGATTTCGAGCTTGGCCTCGACCAGGCCGGGGAAGCTGCCGCCGTCGAGCAGTTCGGCTTTGAAGCGGCTCCAAAACGATTCGGCGTGGGCGTTATCGTAGCAATTGCCCCGCCGGCTCATGCGCTGCTGAGCGCCGTAGCGGGTAAGCAGTTGCTTGAAGCGGGTGGCCGTGTACTGACTGCCCTGGTCGGAGTGCACGACGAGTCCGGCCGGGGGCCGGCGCACGACCAAGGCCCGGCGCAAGGCGTCGCTGACCAGGCCTTCGGGCATGGCGAGCGCGCACGTCCCAGCCGACAATCTTGCGCGCGCAGCGGTCGAGCCAGACGGCCAGGTAGCGCCAGCCGCCGCCCTGGCGGGGCAAATAGGTGCTGTCGCCCACCCACACCCGGTTCGGGGCGGTGGGGGCCGGCTGGCCGAGCAAGCGGTTGGGGGCGGCGCGCACGGCCGGATTGGAATCGGTGGTGCGCGGCACGAACGAGCGCGGCTGTTGGGCCCGCAGGCCGTGGGCTTCGAGCACGCGGCGGATGCGCCAGCGGCCCACGGCGTGGCCCTGGGCCGGCACTTCGGCCCGCAGCCGGCGGGTGCCGTTGCGCTGGCTATGGTAGCGAAAGGCTTCGCGTACCGCCAATTGCCAGGCCGGCTCGACCGGCGGCAGTTGCCGGCGGCGTTGCCAGGCGTAGTACGCGGACGGGGCCACGCGCAGCACCTGGCAGAGGGGACGCACGGGCACGTGGGTAGCGCGTTGCGCGATGTGCTGGTAGGCGCTCACCGGGTCGGTTGGCCGAGCCTGCGCCTAAAGCAGGCAACTGACCAAGGCTTTTTTTAACATATCGAGCTCCTGCTCGGCCCGTTTGAGACGGGCGCGCACCTCCGGGTCGCGCGCCACTTCCTCGCTGCCCACTTCGGCCACGAGCTGGGCTTGCTGCCAGCGATAGAGCAGCTTGGGGCTGATGCCTAATTGCCGGGCGGCCGCCTGCGTGCTGCGGCGCTCGCTGGCCAGGCGCAGGGCCTCGGCCTTGAACGCCGCGTCGTATTTACGCCGTTTGTCGGGCGACGTCCCGCTGGTTTTGGTTGCCATGACAGAAGAAATATACGTCCCTCTTCTGTCCGTCATTCCTAGACCACCTCACGCGGAACTGTACCAGGCTTCAGGGCCGCCGCGAACGCCGCTACGGTTCCCATGGTACAGAAGACCGCAATGGACTTGGTTTGTCAATAACGCTTGCTGTACGTGCACGGCGTGCTAGCGGCCCCCTTCGGTCAAATATTTTCCGGCCCTTTGGGACCTTGCAATGTCACAAACAGGTGGTTTTGCGCCGCGGGTATTTTTACTATAAATAGGAAAATCTATATCTTTTTCAGCAAGAAACACTGCCCCATCATTTTGCCTATTTTTAATTGGTTGCATCCAGGGCATCAACCGTTGTAAAACAACGGGGTAGATGTCACGGATAGGGGCGAAGTGTCTTTCGAAAATGCGTTGTCAACGCTTCTCTTTGCGGGCCCTATGAAATACGGTGGCGCCGCTGGCGCGGTCCGGTTTCTTATGGAATACCCTTATTGGCAACGCTTGGCATGTTCTTTACTTTTTTGCGTCCCGTGGCAGCTCCTGCTGCGCTGAAGCCCAGTTTCCCGGGGTCTCCGCTACCCACGGCGGAGCATGCGGGGCCCGGTTTGGTTTGCTCGCCACTGCTGGTAATGCCGCCTCCCCTGCGCTTTATCCGCCCGCTGTGTAAGAAAGACGGATAAACGCAAAATACGTGCGGGGGGTGCGCCTGCGCTCCCACCCGAATACCGGTTTTGAAGCCGGTTGCCCATTGGGCTGATTAACAACCATTAGTGGGAGTGCTAGGTGTTCGCAGGTGTCTTTGCGCAGCAGCGGCATACCTCCCGCGGAAATGTTTCCACCGCTCAACTCAAACACCCGTGCCCGCCCGCGCAACTCCTCTTGCTACTGGTCTTGCTACTAGTCTTAACAACCTTCCGCACATGCCCGCTTTGCGCTGCTTCCAAAGGATTTTTATAGGTTGTTGTTTGTGGGCGGGAACGGTGGGCGCGCAGGCGCAGAGTGGTGCGCCCGGCCCCTCCCTCTACAACGCCGTCTCCATTGCCTCGCCCACGGCCGCCGCGCTGGGTAAGTTCACGGACGTGCCCGTTAGCTACCACACCGGCATTCCGGAGGTCAGCGTGCCCCTCTACACGATCAAGGAAGGCCCGCTGACGCTGCCTATTAGTTTGAACTACCACGCTGGGGGAATCAAGGTGCTCGAAACCGCCAGCTGGGTAGGCATGAACTGGGCCCTCAACGCGGGCGGCGTCATTACCCGCTCGGTGATGGGCGCTCCCGACGAACGGGGCACCACCAATGCGGTACACGGCCACTTCAGTGACTACGGCTACAGCACCTACTTAACGGAAGGGGGGCAACGGGCGGGTAACTCCACGCAACCAGCACCGAATGACTCTAAGTTTTCCACCAACATCTACGATGGGGAACCGGACCTATTTTTCTTTAACTTCAACGGCTACTCGGGCAAGTTTTACTTCAACGACGACCGTACGCCGGTCGTCGTGGACGGCCAGGACATCAAGATCGAATATTACTACCCTCATCCAGGAAGTGGGGGAGGTCAGGGGGATGGCAATATTCAAGGCTTTGTCCTGACTGTACCCACGGGCGACCGCTATTATTTCGGCAACACGTTAGATATAGATGTGCCGAGTACGTCCGTAAAGCCGGTAGAACTGACGTACCCCACCTCAGAGAATAGCCTCAACACTGACAGCAATGTGTTTTCCAGCTATTACCTGCACAAGGTGGTGGCTGCCGATGGCGTGCATGCCATCAGTTTTGAGTATGCGCGGGAAAAATATAGTTACTACACGCTTTCCACCTACCCGATCTCCAATTCTGATAGAACGCCGGATGCCCCGCTGCTCTACTCCAAGAAAGAATTTGCCCTAGTTAACAATAACCTAGATGGCGTCCGGCTCACGGGCATTCACTTTTCTACGGGGGACGTGACCTTTACCGCGAACACTATTCGCACGGATCTGGGCGCGTTTGGCCCGGGTGGCCTTGACGACTCGCAGAACAGCGACCTGCAACGGCAAAGCAACCCGGCCCGGGCCCTGGACCAAGTGAGCATCACGGCCGGCAGCTTTTGCAAGCAGTTTAACTTCTCCTACAGCTATTACCAGGCCTTTGCAGCAACGCTGTCCACCTTTCTCGCCCCGGCAAGCTCAGGTTCGTCCAGCATCCAGTCCGATAAGACCCGGCTCCGCCTGGACAAGGTGGTGGAACACGCCTGCGACGGCTCACAGGCGGTCAATCCCTGGCTCTTTCACTACAACGGGGAATACCTGCCCCGTCGACTGTCCTTGGCGCAGGACCACTGGGGCTTCTACAACGGGGCGGAGACCAATAACCAGCTGAACACGCTCATTTCCACCTACACCCTCAGTCCCACGTTCGCTTACACGGCCGGCACGGACCCGGGACCCGGCACTCGGGTCCCGGGGGCTAACCGCGACCCTGCTCTGCCCTACATGAGCGCCGGGATGCTGACCCAGGTAACGTACCCGACGGGCGGCCGCGCGGTCTTCCAGTTCGAGCCCAACGACGTGTGGACGACTTACAGCCGGTGGGATTACCTGCCGGCGTTGTTCCTGCACGTCGAAAATGCGTACTCCGCCGCCCGCCACGCGGAGGCGCCGGTTACGTTTCAGGCAGGTAGTTATTACGAGCTATCTGTTGATTACAAGCGCAATTCCCCTTGTTCACAAGCCTCAGACCCTACTTCTGCCCTTTTTGGTTACGGTGGGCCCCGGTCTAATCCCTACCCAGATGTGGTCATCGACGGCGCGAGCTTTCAGAATCAGCACACAAAGTCGCGGTTTACGCTTGCTTCGAAGAATCTTCCAGCGGGGGCCCAAACCCTGCGGTTCGACATCAGTTCCTCCTGCGCTGGGGACGTAGCGGATGTTAGCTTACAGCAAGTGGTCCGGCGCAACGTGACGGAAAATGCCTACGCGGGGGGCCTGCGGATCAGAACCGTTACGGTGAAGCCCAGCGCGACGGCCACCGACACGGTCGTCACCCGCTACAGCTACCGTTTTACGGACGGGCATTCCACGGGCGCCCTCTACAACCGCCCGACCTATGTCCAGACGGTCCGCAACGACCAACTGGCCCTTTTTGGGTACGTGGGCGATAACGGGGCAACCCATCCGGAAACGGGCGGCTGTCTGAACCCGGACAGCAGCCCCACCAAGGCTTACTTGATCTCCCCCTGCGGCATCCGGCCCTTGTCCACGACCCAGGGCAGCCACCTAGGCTACGACGTGGTGACGGTCACCAAAGCCGACAGCAGCCGCACCAGCTACCGGTACGCGGATACCGGGGTGGGCGAACGGACGTACGCGGACGTATGCGTGCGCACCATTGACCCCACGGTCTGCGACCCCACGGTGCCCAGCCAGCCGACTGGCCCGGCCAATTACGAGTACGACCGGGGCCAGCTGAAGTACCAATCCGAGTACAATGCCAACTGGCAAGTGGTGAAGACCACGGCTTACCACCACGACTACGATAGCACGCGCCTGGTAACGCCCGCCTACCTGTCCAAGTACATCGCCGGGGCCGGCTTAACGGGTTTTTACGTGCGCCGGGGCTACTGGCAAACCAAGTCAACGGTGACGGAAACCCTGTACGACGCGTCGGCTTCGGGGCTGGCCCCCGCCCACAGTACGACCCAAGCGCAGTACTTTGCCAGCAAGTTTCACCACCAGGTGACCCGCTCGGTTCAGACGGCTTCCAGTGGCGATACGGTAGAGACGCGCACCCAGTACGCGTTCGACCTGCGTGCACCCGGCCCCGACGCGCTGGCCGACGGCACTGCTTCGTACACCACCGCCTGCGCCAGTTGCGACGCGGCGTACCGCAATCGGCTACGCAGCGACTGTACGACGGACGACTGTCGTTACAATGCCTACACCGACAACCTCCTCTGCCGGGCCGCGGCCCGACAGACCTACGTCACGTATCGCCGGCAGAACTTTACCGACCCCCAAAACACCTTCCAAGCCCGCCACGACGCGGCCAAGAACGACGCGGAGGGCAGCTTGCGGCCAGTGTTGCAGTTACAGGACGACGGCCGCCTGGAAGTGGTCGAAACCAGCCAGTGGCGAAACCGCCGTTTGCTGAGCGCGAACTACACCACCTTTGGCCCGGGCCTGAGCCAGCCCACCGTGCTGTACCCGGCCCAGCAATTCGGTCTGTTTTTGGCTGCCCCCGCGCCTACGTTTGCACCCGCTGCCGTCAGCGGCAACCGGGTGCAACGGGACGGGCGCTACGCCGAGGCCCCGGAAACTACATTGGCGTTTGACAACGGCGCGCTGGTCGAGGTGCGGCCCAAGACGGGCATCGTGACCGCTTACCTCTGGGGCTACGGCAATACCCTGCCTGTGGCCAAGGCCGTGGGCGTGCGGTACAGCACTTTACGGACGGCGTACACCAACCGGGGGGAGGACTTGAAGGCGCTGCGCAGCGACCCTAGCTTGGCTCGGGCGCTGCTGACGACTTATGTGCACCAGCCCCTGGTGGGCCTGCTCCGCCAAACCGATCCCTTGGGGCGGCCCGTTACTTACGAGTACGACGCCCTGGGGCGGCTCCTGCGCACCCGCGACGAGCAGGGGCACATCCTCTCCCAGCAGCAGTACCACTACGCCGGCCAGTAAGCCCGGATTTCCTTCTTTTTCTGGTTTTCTTTTCTTAACGCCCCTGCTATGCGCTGGACGTCTCTTGTTGCCCGTGTGCGGTTTTGTGGGACTTTTCTGTTGCCTTTGTTGCTCCTCGTGGCGGCGGGGGCCCGGGCCCAGGGGGTGCCGGCGGGGCAGGGCCTGGTGGCCGATTCGACCGAGCTGCGCGTGCTGCGCCAGTTTTACTACGCCACCGGCGGCGACGGCTGGTACCACCACACCAATTGGTTGCAGGGCACCACGCTGGCCGACGCGGCCGCTTGGGACGGGGTAGGGGTGGCCGGCGGGGACGTGGTGAAGTTGGTCAACGGCGAGAACCACATGCAGGGCGCCATCCCCGCCAGCCTGGGCCAATTGGCAGGCTTGACGGAACTGCAACTCAGCGGCGCGTTCGGGCTCACCGGCCCCATTCCGCGCGAGTTGGGCCAGTTGCGGCAACTGCGGAGCCTGATCATCAGCGCGACGGGGGTTTCGGGGGCCATCCCGGCCGAGGTGGGCCAGCTGACCCGCCTGACGTACCTCTCGTTCTACAACAACCGCCTGACGGGCACGTTGCCGCCCGCGTTGGGCAACCTGACCCAACTCACGCGGTTATTGCTCGGCGGCGACACCCGCCACCCGGCCGGCTACCCCAGCAACCTCTACCAAGGGGGCATCCCGGCTTCGTTCGGCCGGCTCGTCCACCTCACGTACTTCGAACTCAGCGAAACCCTGATGGACGGGGCGCTGCCGGCCGAACTGGGCAACCTGGGCAACCTGGCCACCCTAGTGCTGTACGGCAACCGGTTCGCGGGGGCCGTGCCCGCCGCCTGGGCCAACTTGCGCCAGCTCTCTTACCTGACCCTGGTCGACAGCCGGCTCACGGCCCTGCCCAGTTGGCAGGGGATCAACAACCCGGGGGGGCTGTCCTTGCTCGTGGACCGCAACGCGCTGGATTTTGGCAGCCTGGAGCGCAACGCCCCCGGGCCCGGGCAGTCCATCGGGACGTACACGTACGCGGGGCAGAGCCCGCCGGCTGGGGCCGACACCGTGCGCTTCGTGCCGGGGCAGGCGCTGGCGCTGCGCCGCCCGCTGGGCGGGGCGCGCACCCACTACCAGTGGCAACGCCGGGTGGGCGGGGCCTGGCAGGACGTGGCCGGCGCAACCGGCGAGGCGCTGGCCCTGGCCGCGCCCGGCGCCGCCGACGCGGGCGCCTACCGCGTCACCGGCACCAACGACTGGGTGACCAATTTGACGCTGACGTCCAAGGTGCTTTACTTACAAGTGGACCGCGCCCCGGCACTGACCAATCCGCCGCTAACGGCCGCCTGCCCGGTGCCCGCGCCGCCCGCCGCGCCGGTGGACAGGGCCGGCGCCACGGACGTGGTCAACTACGTGCGCACCTGGGCGCCGCGCGTGCCGCTCACCGCCCCCGACGCCACCCCGCCCCCGGCCCCGGCCGGCACGCTGCTGCGCGAGCAGTGGGACAACGCGCCCGGCACGGGCGTGGTCGACGTGCCGGTGAACGCGCCGCCCACCCGCACCGCCGTGCTCAGTACGTTCGAGGCCGCCCCGGAAAATGCGTACGACTACGGGGCGCGCTTCCGGGGCTACGTGACGGCCCCGCAGGCGGGCTACTACACCTTCTGGGTGGCGGCCGACGACACGGGCCAGCTCTGGCTGAGCCCCGACGCGGACCCGGCCCACCGGGCGCTCGTCGCCGAAGCCCCGGGCTACACCGCCCCGCGCGAGTGGACCAAGTTCGCCGAGCAGCAGTCCGACCCCGTCCGCCTGGAGGCGGGCCAGCGCTACTACATCGAGGCCCTGCACAAGCAGGCCGGCGGCGGCGGGCACCTGTCGGTGCGCTGGCAACGGCCCGACGGCACCTACGAGGAGCCGCTGGGGGCCAACCGCCTCACGGCCTTCGACCCGGCGGCGCCCGCCCCGGCGGCGGCCCCCAACCCGGTGGCCAACGGCGGCTTCGAAACCGCCGGCGCGGGCAACGCGCTGGCCGGCGGCTGGCAGACGGCCTACGGGGCGGGCTCGCCCACGGACGCGGCCTACCGCGACGACTTCCCCGCCGCGCACACGGGCGATTTCCACGCCACCCACTACCAGAACCAGCCCTACGCGGCCGACACCTACCAGGTGGTCACGGGCCTGGCCAACGGCCTGTACACGCTCCGCGCCTGGGTGCAGACCGTGGGCGGGCAGGACGCGGCCTTTCTGCAGGCCCAGGACTACGGCGGGCCGGTGGCGCAAACGGCCATCGCGGCCACGCCCGGCGGCCTCGGCGGGCCCTGGGTCTTGGTGGAAGTGCCCGACATTGCCGTGACGAACGGGCAGTGCCGGGTGGGCGTGTACTCGCGCGGGCCGGGCGGCGCCAGCCTCTACTTCGACGACGTGGCCCTGGTGGCCCAGCCCAACGCGCTGGCCAACGCCAGCTTCGAGGCCGGCGAAGGCAACGCCCTGGCGGGCTGGCGCACGACGTACGGGCCGGGCTCGCCCGCCGACGCGGCCTACCGCGAAACGTACCCCGACGGGCGCACGGGCGACTACCACGCCACCCACTACCAAAGCCAGCCCTACCAGGCCTACACCTACCAGGTGGCCACGGGCTTGCCCGCCGGTACCTACCGCCTGCGGGCGTGGGTGAAGACCGACGGGGGCCAGGGCGCGGCCTACCTGCAGGCCCAGCACTACGGCGGGCCGCCCTTGCAAACGCCGATCGCGGCCACGCCGGGCGGGGCGGGCGGGCGCTGGCAGCCGGTGGAGGTGGCCGGCATCGCCGTGACCGGCGGCCGCTGCGAGGTGGGCGTGTTCTCGCGCGGGCCGGGCGGCACGAGCCTGTACTTCGACGACGTGGAGCTGGTGCCCCAGCCGGGGGCCGAAGCGCCCGACCCGGCCTGGACGGTGGCGCAGGCAGCGGCCACGACCCAGTACCTCGACGGGCTGGGGCGGCCGGTGCAGACGGTGCAGTGGCAGGCCTCGCCGCAGCAACACGACCTGGTGCAGGCCGTGGCCTACGACGCGCTGGGCCGCCAGCCCCGCCAGTACCTGCCCTACGCCTTCGCCGACACGAGCCACCAGAAGGGGGCCTACCGGCCCAACGCGCTGCGCGAGCAGTTCGACTTCTACACGCCCCGGCAGCCGCAGGGCCCGGGCCTGCTCACCGACGGGGTGGCGCGCACGGGGCAGGCGTACGGGGAAACCCGGTTCGAGGCCTCGCCCCTAAACCGGGTAGTGGCGCAGGGGGCCCCGGGCGAGCCCTGGGCCCTAACCGGCGGCCACGCCCAAGGGCGCACCGAACGGCCTAGTACAGACGCCGACGCCGTGGCGCGCTTCGCGGCGGCCTACGGGACCACGGCGGCCGTTGCGCACGCGCTGGCCTACCAGGGGAGCTACCCGGCCGGGGAGCTGTGGGTGACCGAGACCACGGACGAGCAGCAAAACGCCACCCAGACCTTTGCCGACAAGCAGGGGCAGGTGGTAGCCAAGAAAGTGGGGTTGGGCGCGGGCCAGTGGCTGACGACGGGTTACGTGTACGACGACTTCCAGCGGCTGCGGGCCGTGCTGCCACCCAAGGCCACGCGCCTACTGGCCAGCAACGGCCAGCAGGTGAACGCGGCGGTGGACTCGCTGCTGTTTTACTACCGCTACGACGGGCGCGGGCGGCAACTGGCCAAGCAAGTGCCCGGGCAGACGGGGGAAATTCTGGTGGTGTTCGACCAGCTGGACCGGCCGGTGCTCAGCCAGGACCCGGCGCAGCGGGCGCGGCAGGAGTGGGGCTGGACCAAGTACGACGCGCTGGGCCGGGCGGTGCTCACGGGCTTGGTGACGCGGAACGCGACGGCCGACGCCTTGCAGCAGGAAGCCGACCAGCTCAGCACGGCCGCGGCGGGGCAGACGCCGGCAGTGGCGCAGTTCGAGCAGCCGACGACGGATGCGGCCACGCAGTACTACTCGGTGACGGGGGCCTACCCGCGCCTGGGGCAGGACGGCTTCGGGGCGGGGCGCGTGCTGACGGCCACGTACTACGACGGCTACGACTTCAACCAGGACGGCGCACCGGATGTGGCGTTTGACAACCAGTACGCGGGGCAGTTCCCAACCGGCCAAGCCCCGGTCGCGGACGCGCGGGTGACGGGGCTGGCGACGCGCACCCAAACGCGGGTGCTGGGCGTGGCCGACAACGACGCCACGCAGGCGGCGTGGCTGACGACGACGACGTTTTACGACGACAAGGCCCGGCCCGTGCAGGTGGTGGCCACCAATGCCCGCCAGGGCCAGGACGTGGTGACGAGCCAGGTAAATTTTGTGGGCCAAGTGCTTAAAAGGTACAGCGTGCACACGGGCCCGCGGCACGAGGCCATCGCCGTGGCCGAGACGCACACGTACGACCACGCGGGGCGTCTGCTGACGACCGCCCAGCAGCTGCCGGGCGAGGCGCGGGCGGCGCTGGTGGCCAGCTTTGCCTACAACGAAGTGGGGCAGGTGCTGCAAAAGCAGTTGGCCCCGGGCACGGGCCTGGCCCAGCAGGTGGACTACGCCTACAACATCCGCGGCTGGCTCACGGGCCTCAACGAGGACCTGGTGACGGGCATCACTTCCGTAGCGAATTCAACGGACCTGTGGGGGATGCAATTGAGCTACGATTGTGGCTTTCAAGTACCCCAGTTCAACGGCAACATCGCGGGCCAGAAGTGGCGCAATAAACACGACGGGGTAGCGCGGGCCTACGGCTACGGCTACGACGGGGCCAATCGGCTGCTTTTCGGCGACTACGTGGCCCAGAACGCGGCGGGTAGCTGGAATGCCGAACAGCAGCGCTTTGCCCTGGCCGGGCTGCGTTACGACGAGAACGGCAACATTCTGGCCTTGCAGCGGCGCGGGCTGCTGGCCAATGCTACGCGCACGGCCCCGAAGCAATTCGGGCCGGTAGACAACTTATCCTACGCCTACGCAGGTAACCGCCTGCAGGCCGTCAACGACCAGATAGCCACCAATCAACTGGCGCGGCCGGCGAATTACAACGGGGCCCCGGCCTCGCTGGCGGGGGACTTCCAGGAGCAGGGCGTGCGCCGGGCCCAGGAGTACGGGTACGACCCGAACGGCAGCCTCACACAAGACCAAAACAAGGGCATCGGTCGCATCCTCTACAACCACCTGGGCCTGCCTCAGCAGGTGCAGTTTGGGACGGGGGCCGACAGCGTGGTGTTCCGCTACACGGCGGCGGGGCAGAAGGTGGCCAAGCTCGTGTACCAGAGCGGCAAGCCGCTGGGGCGCACGGACTACCTGGGCCCCTACCAGTACGAGGGGGACAGCCTACGCTTCTTCCCCCACGCCGAGGGGCGCGTGCTACGCTTCGTGAACGGGGCCAGCGGGGCCGTGCGCTACCAGCGCGAGTACACGCTTAAGGATCACCTGGGCAACCTGCGCCTGGCCTACCGCGCCGGGCAGCGGCTCACCTACGCAGCCGGCCTAGAACAGGACGACGCGGATGGGCACCGGCGCGAAGTGCGCCAGTTTGACTCGCTGAGCGTGAGTCACCCCGTGGCCCAGAACGTGAACGCGGGCGGCGTCAACCGGGCCCGCACGGGCAGCTACGTGGCCAAGCTCAACGCCGGGGGCGGCGCGCCCCAGCCCATCGGCCCGCTCAAGCAGTTGGCCGTGCAAAAGGGCGACACCGTCACGGTCACCGCGCCGGGCTACTATCCGCAGGCGGTGCAGAACAATAGCTTTGCGTTTTCACTTGCTGCCTTCGTGGCCACGCTCGTGCAGCAGCAGCCCACGGCCGGCACCGACGGGCGGCGGCGCAGTTCACTACCGCTGCTCAGCATCGGGGTGAGCGCGCCGCTGGCGGCACTGACCCGCAGCGGCAGCGTGCCGCAAGGCTACGCGCGTCTGCTCGTCTTCGATGCCGACTCCAACTTGGTCAGCACCCAGACCCAAACCCGGCAATTAAGCGCGGCCGCAGCTGGGGGCTACGAGCCTTTAATAGTACAGGTGATTGCCGCTCAAGACGGGTACGTGACGGCCTACGTGGGCAACGAGAGCAACGCGGATGTCTACTTCGACGACGTGCAGGTGGTGCTGGGCCAGGGCTTGCAGGTGCAAGAGAACAGTTACGATCCTTATGGATTGAGTTTGGCTGGCATAGACTATACTTCGCCAAGCATACAAGGGCTAATGAACAAATTTCAATTCAATAGTAAGGAACAGCAGAACAACTTAGGGCTAAATTGGGCAGATTATGGGGCAAGAATGTATGATGTTCAAGTAGGTAAATGGCATACAATTGATCCGTTATCTGACCAAATGCGCCGCTGGTCTCCTTATGTCTTTTCGTTTGATAATCCTCTGAGATTTATCGACCGAGATGGAATGAAGCCCACGCCTAGGCAAGCAGCAGCTATGGCAGACGATGTTTACAATCCAAGTGGGCACATTCTCAAAGGAGGCTGGCATCTATCTGGTTTAAAAACCGGTCTTGGCTATTCAAATACTAAAACAGGGTTTAAATCTAATTTATACGAACGCACGAAAGGAGGCAAAACAGAATTTACTTACGCAACCGCCGGTACTGATGACAGGAATGATGCAAAAACTGATGCTCTTCAACCATTTAAAAAAGGAGATCCACAGTATAAACAATCTACCGATAATGCTAGAGCATTGAGAGATAAACTTGGTGAAAGCGAGCTGACTTTTACTGGTCACTCGCTAGGTGGTGCATTGGCTAGTGCAAATGCTCTAGCAACGGGAAGCGATGCAATTACATTCAATGCAGCAGCCCTTAGCTCAGGCACTAAAGCAGAACTTGGCTTGAATCGTGATGCCAAAATTGATGCTTATATTGTTCAAGGCGAGATTGTTGATTACTCGCAATCCAGTATAGGTATGAGAGCAGAAGGAATTAAACATATCTTACCAGCTTCATACCCATATGACTGGCCTGGTCCTATAGACGATGCAATCAGATTGGGTCTGCGAATTAATAATCATCTCATGGGAACTGTCATCGAAAAAATGGAGGCCCAAGGTCTTAAAGAATAGTCATGAAAAAATTATTATTTTTAATAGGTGCTCTATTCGCAGCAGGTTGCTCAGAACAGTCGCAAGATTTACTTGGCGATGATGTTAAGTTATTTGCTTCAACTAAAGCTTGGTTATTAGCTCAAGCAGTTTCACGTGATGATACTACAGAAATTTATCTTATATTATCTAAAAACCATGAATTAATCAATGCTCGCGAACCTAAATTTGGGCAAACATTACTGAGTTGGGCGATCTACACTAATCATTACTCAGCAGCTAAAGCTTTACTGCAACATGGCGCTAATCCTAATATTCGCGACCTTCATAAGGGGATTACTCCTCTTATTAATGCTGCCGATAAGTATGAAACGTCAGCATATGTGAAACTTTTAATTGATTATAAAGCAAATCCTAATTTAGCTGCCACTGATAGTACAGAATCTCATGCGACACCTCTTATCTCCGCTGCTTATAATCGATTAGAAAGTGTTAAACTACTGATTGACGCAGGTGCTACAGTTAATTACGAAGCCCCTTACCATAAATCTGCTTTATACGCTGCTTTCACTCGCGATAGAGTTGACATAGTTCGTTACCTAATCATAGAACAAGGCGCAGATATTAAGCGGCCGATTACTTATAGAAGTACTTATGACGGCAAAGAAGGAGCGCCCGTTATGGTTACTGATTTACTTCGTAATTGGGTCTTTCCACTTGATTCGGAAAATTATAAAGAAAAAATGGCCATTGTATCCTACTTAAAATTGAAAGGAGAATACCGCAAAACAGATATTCCCGAATAGCATAGCTAAGAATACTCTAAGAGGATGTTAGGAAATCAAGCTACGGTTAATCCATTGAGGCACATCGTTATATTATCGACTAGCAGCCAGGTTTCGTGGACGCGCGGGGTAAATTCGTAGTCGATGGCCAGTCGTCTAAAGCCCGTTAGCCAAGTAAAGGTGCGCTCCAAGACCCAGCGATTGGCGATCAGAAGGAAGCCGCGGGCCGTTGGCGAACGGCTGCCGATTCGGTGGTTGAGGCCCAGGGCCGTGAGGTGGCGGGCGAAACGCCCTAGGTACCCCTTGTCGGTCACCATGGTAAACAAGCGCGGCCCCAAGCCAGAGGCGCGGGCAGTAAGCGCAGGGCTTCTACCCCGTCGTCCCCATTGGCTGCATGCACGCGGCAGGCAAAAAGGTGTCCCTGCACATCGCTTATAATCTGCCGCTTACGTCAGTTTACTTGTTTGCCCCCGTCCAGTCCGCGGTGCTCAAAGATGCGCGGCGCGAGTCGGACACTTTGGCTGTCCAGGCAGACCAAGGAAGGCGTAGCCCCGCAACCGGCGGCCAGCCGGTCGGCCCGATTAACGGCTGCGTTGAGCCGCTGCCACAGGTCGTTGAGTTGCCAGCAACGAAATAGTAATACACGGCCGACCACGGGCGTGGCTGTTGCAGAACACACTAAATGCCGGGTTATCAGCGTGGGCTAGCTGCCAAGCACATCTAAAAGACCC
The DNA here is from genome assembly GCF_006439025.1 of Hymenobacter nivis. GTDB lineage: Bacteria > Bacteroidota > Bacteroidia > Cytophagales > Hymenobacteraceae > Hymenobacter > Hymenobacter nivis_A. The sequence continues at coordinate 31,517 of NZ_RCYZ01000013.1, read as the reverse complement.
TTTAAACGGCCTTTTTGGCTTGATTAGGCTTGTATTATCCTCGCCTGGTACCACCAAGCAGAGTTCTGCAACAGCCACGGGGCCTTTATTGGATGGTTTGAGTGGAGGCGTTTCCAGCGCGCAGAGGCCCTTTTTTGCCCCGTATTTTACTGACCCTTATTGGAGTACCTTCCGGGTATGACAACCGTCGCCCTCTACGCTCGTGTCTCGACCAAGGACAAAGGTCAGAGTACCGAAAACCAGTTGCCCGAACTGCGGCGCTTTGCCCAGGCTCACGGCTACACCGTTTACAAAGAGTACGTGGAGCACGAGTCGGGCGGCACGGGCAAGCGCTCCGAGTTTCAGGCGCTGTTTGCCGATGCCCACCTACGACGTTTCGACTTGGTGCTGTTCTGGAGCCTGGACCGCTTTAGTCGAGAGGGGGCATTGCCTACCTTGCAGTACCTCAATCAATTGCAAGGATGGGGCGTGGGTTACAAGTCGCTCACGGAGCAATACCTGGATTCAGTCGGGCTCTTTCAGGAGGCTATCATCTCCCTCTTAGCCACACTGGCTAAGCAAGAGCGCATCCGCCTCAGCGAACGTACCAAGGCCGGGATGGCCCGGCGCCGGGCCGAGGGCCTGCCGATGGGTCCACCTGTCAAAAGCGCCGCGGTCATTGAACAGATACATGAGTTGAAAGCGGGTGGCTTTTCCAACTACGCTATCAGCAAAAGGCTCGCTATTTCCGCCAGCACCGTAGCCAAGTACTCAGCCGCGCGAACTACATAGCCAGCGCTTGCAAGCGTGTCCCAACAAGAGCCAACGTTTGGCCAACTGCTCCGGCGGGCGGGAGTACCCCGTACACAAGCTTGCGAAATCCGTCTAGATACGTTGGAATTAAGCGCGCCCACGTGCGGCCACCGTCCGCAAACAGCTGCGCCTGGGTTAGGGGTTGCGTCGCCCAGTCACCCTGAAATTCTTGGTTCCGCGCATCGTCCGCCTGTACTTCCTGTAGCAGGTGCGCAAAGGCGGGACTGGCGAAGAAAGCCGCCACCGCTGGCTGTTGTAAAATCTGGTGCACATCGTAGGCGTGCCGAATCTTCGCCTCCAACTCTCGCAACGGGTCCGGTGCGGCGCCCGCCCGTACCAACGCTAGAATTTTCTCGGTCAGCGTGCGTTCCAACGCGAGGGTCAGCACCTCAAAGGGAGCCAAGCCAAACTCGACCATTGCTTCCGTTTGGCCCTGCTGTGCTAGAAATTGACCTAAGTAGGATTGAATGGCGCGCCGGTGGCTTGGATAAGGACGGGCAAAAGCATTGATTTCCAATAGCACAGCTCCCGTGCGAAGCTGAGAATCCCAAGTGGCCCCCCCGGCCAATAGCGCAGGGAACTGGTGGGCCGTCTTCCGAAAGTGACTGCCGCGACTGGTGCCGGGTGCCGTGGGGTCTGCCGCTAATCCCTGCGTCAAATGCCGAGCAGCCGAGTCCATCAGTTTCTTAACTTGGTTGTTGCTCCAACCCTCGGTGCCGGCAATGGCCAAGTCCACGTCTTCCGAGAAGCGCTCCGATAGCCCGTACGCTTTGCTCAGCGCCGTACCGCCCTTAAAGACCACTTGGTCTCGGTAAGGCGAATCGGCCAGCGCACGCAGTATGTAGGTGACCCAGTAGTCTTTCTCGATCAAGACGTCAGCCATCCCCAGTTGCTGGGCCGTGGCCGCTAATAAGGCGCGAAAGTCAGTGGGGTGCAGGTGCAGGGTCATTGAATGTGCCAAGCGGCGCGGTTGGGGAGCACCTTAGCGCTGATCCCAAGGCGATAGGTGGTGAGCGGATTCAGGGTCTGGCGCAGCGCAGCAGCCCCTTTCTTGTTGGGGATGTTTTCCAGCAGGGCTCCCAACAAGGCCCGGCCCCGGGGGGGCGTTTGTTGAGAGGCAAGCGCGACGAGTCGGCGGCGGGCGGCCGGGGTGAGCAGCCGGAGCTCCTTGGCCACGCGCGTCACGACGCGGTCGGGAGAAGTGTCAGGAATTCGCCGCACGTCGCGCAGCACTTCCAGCCACTGCAGCAGCGGGACATCGCTGGCCTGCTCCAGCGCCGGCCGCACAACGGTGCGTAAACGGCGGGGCAGGTTGCGCCGCCGCCGCGTGGATGCCAGGGTAACGACCGCCGGCACTTGCGTGGTCAATCCCAGGCGGTTATACACACTGATGCCTGTTGCATAAGGCACTAGTTGCCCCGTAGTCGCCCCCACAACTGCCAGCACGGCTTGGTCACTGGGGGGCACCGTACCGAAGCGGCTAAGGTGGGGGCGATAGTATTGGCCTTTGGCAAAGCGGATGATTTCGCCCGCTTTACTGAGGCGACTCAAGGCCGCCGCTACGGCCGCAAATTGGCCAGGTTCCTGAACGAAGTCCGCGTAGCCGACCAGCGCACCCGGCGGGAGCTGGTTCAGTTGCGCTTTTACCCGCTGCATAATAGACACCTTTGCCATACCCAGGTACTTATGTACTACGCTTAATAGCCACGTAAAATTACGCTTATGGAGCGCATTTTGTCAAGTTTTTGCCGGCAAAAACTTGACAAAATGCGCCCGCCTGACTCCTGATTTATCCCATTTTACATATTGCAAACGAAGGACGGGAAGACGTGACAACCCCTCTCAGCGGACCTTATTCCCGATTGGGCGCGTCGGGGCGGGCGGGGTAAAAGGCCCCACTTTAGCGAAGCCAGTAAACCCGCTTCCTTGCCCCGCCCGCAGCCGTTCCCCGACGCCGCCCGCGGTCACCGCTTACTTCACCTCCGTCAACAGCGTTTGCTCCGCGTTGCGCCGCAGCAAGTACCCCCCGGGGACTTTGGTAACGGCGTACCGCACCACCGCGCGCGCGATGCGTTGCGTCTGGCCCGCGGCTTCCAGGGTCACCGCGCCCGGGGTCAAAAACAGAGAGTCCCCCGCCACGCGCCACCCCAGGGGGCTGTCTTTCTGCACCGCAACGCCTCGGGTCCCCCGGTAGACCGCACGGCCGTCCGGTTGGAAGATAAAATAACTGCGGTCCTCCGGTGCGGGCGGGTGCGCCGCGTCGGGGTATCCGATCAGAAAGGTCTTGTGGACCAGCTCACGCGCGGTCGTTGGGGCGCCGGGGGCGGGGACGGTGTGCTGCGCCCACGTTAAAAGGGGCATCACCACCAGGAAGGCAACCAACAAGCGGGCGGGCGGGGGAGGCATCGTAGGCAGGCAATAGAAGCGACAGCCGCGACGTGCTTCACGGCACGGCACGCGCAATCTACTGTTTTCCGAACGACTTCCCTACCCACACCAACGGCTCTGAAAACGCGGTTTTCAGGGCCGTTTTGCGAGCGGGTTTTTCGAACGCCGCTGCTGGCTCAGAAAGTACCGGTCTCCTACTATTGATTCAGACCCTACTTCTTGAGCTGCTGAGACACCCCCTAGGCTAGCTTTTAGTACTCATCGGAGGGGGCCTCAGAAAGGTGCGCCTTTCTGGTCGCTCTTACTCTACATTCTGCGTCAAGTCTTTGCGCTATCAAGCATGGAAGTAGTGCGAATTGGCCGTAACGGGTTCACTTTTTTGGACGACTCTTTTGCCACTGTTGGCCATAACCACTCTGGGCCAGGACTTCCCGAACGGGTTTGGTATAGACGTCTTTCCAGGTGCCGCGGCCCCGTTTTTTCTCGTACGCCTGGATGATGCGAAAGCCTAAGAAGTAAATCAAATTGCTCGGCGCTTCGGCGAACAACTTCGGACAGTTCCCGACGCGAACCCCACACATGAGCGCATTCTTCGCATCAATCTTGGCCAGCAGATACGGCTGGGCTTTCTCAAAAATTTCGCGCTCGTGCGCCAAACACCACGCCAGTTCCGCCGGGGTAGTCTTGGCAAAAATGGCTTTGTCGAGCGACACGCGTTCGTCGTAATACTTGTACACGGCATAGGAGGCGAAGCCCTCGTCGAGCACGGCGTACAGCGCGGAGTCCTTATCGGGGTCCTGCGTGCTTGTTTCGTAGTAGATCATGTGTTGCAGCTCGTGCGGGAAGCCAAACTGAAGCGTTTCGCTCGTCACGCGCTTATCGCTTAGGTCAACCAACATGGCTTGGTTATCAAATCCCCCCATCACGAGGCCCATCTGCTCGTAGGGACTAAAAAAGATGAGCCAGCGCCCCGCTGGCAGGCGGCCGGTGGTCCGGTGGAGTTGCTGGAGCTGCCGCCCAAAGAGCGAATCCAGGTTACTGGCCAGCAGCCACGCCAGCTTGGGCTGGACCACGGCCGCCAGACTGTCCGTCAAACGTAGGTTCCACCGCGTGAAAGCGGCGGGTTGGAACGCGTTGCCGAAGGCTTGACCCATTTGCTGCCAAACCGCGGCATACGGCCGGTAGACTTTATCGGCAAGGAGGGTAGCCGCCGCGGCTCTTTGGGAGCTGCTAGCCGCTAACAGCTGGTATTTAAACACGTTGACCACGGTGAGTCGACCGACGGTGACACTATCGGGAACGGACCGTAATCGTTCCTCCATCGTGCGGGTTTGCGCCGCCGCTTGTTCGCTTACCAGACCCACCAGCCCGATAAGAAGTAAGCGAATAAGTATGGCCATAAGCGTGTGGGCAAAGGGTAGTGGAGTACATCGACCGCAGCAAGATATACGGGGAGGCGCGCCTGCACTTAGTAAGCGCCGTTAAACAAGCTACTTGAACCAATAGACCAACAAGCGGTCGGCTGCCGCGCAGTCGCGGCTAGTGAGCTGTTTCCTTAGTGCTTGCTGTGCTTCTTGGTCTGGCTAGGAAAGCGTCCTTCTACACAGGTGATATAATTGCACAAAAAGTAGAAAATCTGGCTCTTCGTAATTTTCACTACCCCTGCCTTTTGTCCAGTTACATAATGTTTGATCGAAGACAATCCTTGGAAAAGGGCTGATGCGCTTTCTGCTCAGCGTGGTTTTAGGATAGCATTTTATTACTACCAGCAGCGCCCCCTACTCGCTACTTTAACGAGCAGATAGCTACTGGCCACTGCTGGCAATAGGGGCAAATGACTGGGTGTTAATGTTGACTGGCTACCGGCAGCGGTTTGTCTTCAGGCGCGGCCACATCGGCCAGGGTCAGTTCGGTAATAAAGTCTGCCTGGGGCGTGCGTACTTTTTTCAGCTTCACCAGCCAGTCACCTTCTTCCGCCCGGTAGCCCAGCGGCAACAGCACCGTGCTGCGGTAGCCACTGCCCGTAAGATGAAGGAGGGCATCAAGCCGCGCATTGTCAAAGCCTTCGATGGGGGTAGCATCCACCCGCTGTTCGGCCGCCGCCGCGATGGCTAGGGCAAAGGCGATGTAGCTCTGCTTGGCCGCGTGGTGGGCTTGCCATTCGGTGCCCAGCGGCTCATACATGGCCAGAATAGTTTGCTTGTAGTCGTCCATCGTCTCGCGCGGCAAGCCCCGCTCGTCCGTCAGGTAGTTGAAGACGCGCGTGATGCGCGCCTCACTGTAGCCGTCCCAGGCCGCAAAAACCAGCAGGTGCGAGCAGTCCGTAATCTGACTTTGCTGGAAGGCGACTTCTTTGACTTTCGCTAGCAAGGCGGGGTCCGAGATAACAAGGATTTTGTAGGGCTGCAGGCCCGAAGAGGAGGGGGCGAGCCGGGCGGCTTCCAAGATGTAGGCTAGCTTATCGGCCGGGATGCGCTGCCCATTCATCTTTTTGGTGGCGTAGCGCCACGTCAGGTCTTCAATCAAGGACATGCTGGTAAGTGCTTTAGGAACTAATTGCTCGGCAAAGGTACTAGCGCCTACTGTCAGCTAGTACCTTAGGGACAAAAAGTAACCGGGACAAGCACGCCCCTCAAGTGACACGCAGGTAACCAGCTTTGCCATGGAACAAGTAACCCCCAACCACCCCCTTAGCAGCGCCTGCATCCAGCGGATGCGCGCCCTCGATGACACGCTCGACTTGCTGAGCGGGAAGTGGAAGCTGGCCCTCATTGCCCGCCTATGCTACCAGCCGCTGCGCTATTCGGCCTTGCTGCGGGAGGTGACCGGCATCTCGGGCAAGGTGCTGAGTCGCGAGCTGCAGGACCTGGAAACGAACGGGCTAATCGTGCGGGAAGTGTCGGCGAGTAAGCCGCTGACCGTGACCTATAGCCTGTCCGATACGGGCCGCTCGCTCAAAGCGCTGACGGATAGCCTGGCGGATTGGGGGCTGGCGCATCGCGCCCGCATCATGGGTCCTGCGCAGTGAGCGAGGTGTAATTCCAGATGCTTTTAAGTTAGTGAGGTAGCGGTTACGGCATCGTCTTGTCCACTACCTCACTGGCTGTCCCTTGCCCGCTTGGTGCATGACCTAGCGCCCAAACGCGTTTTGGACAAACTCCGCTAAGCTGGTGGGCTGGCGGCCCAGTAGCTGCGCAAAAGCGGGACTAGTCAGGTTGAACTCTTGATTTGCCTGCGCCTGCGCCATGCTCGCGATGAGCAGCACCAGCGGCTCGGGCAGGTGATGCTGGCGCAGCGCCGCCGTCAGCTCGTCGCCGGAAATTGGCACGTAGCGCAGCGGCTGGCCGGTGGCGGCGCTGATGGCGGCCGTTACCTCGGCCATCGTGTGCACGGGGGCCGGGGCGATGTCGTAGGTTTGGTTGTCGTGGCCGGGGGTGGTGAGCACCGTGGCCAATACTTCGGCAATCTCGGCGCGCAGGGCAAAGCTGGCGGCGCCCTTGCCCGCCGCGTAATAGAAGGCACCCCGCGCCCGCGCGCCTGGGTCGATAAGCATGGGCAGCAAATCCAGGTAGAGCGTGTTGCGCAGAATCGTGTAAGTCAGGCCCGAGGCGCGCAGGTAGTCTTCCGTCGCCGCGTGGCTGGGGGAGGCGATAAAGGCCGAATCGGCCGAAGGGTTGACCCCGCTGGTGTACACCAGGCGGGTTACGCCCGCCGCGCGGGCCGCGTCGATAACGTGGCGGTGCTGCTGAGTACGGGTAGCTAGGTCCGTGCCGGAGATAAGCAGCACGGTGCTAACCCCCTGAAAGGCGGCGACCAGCGAGGCGGGGTCGTTATAGTCTCCCTGACGGAGGATAACGCCGGGGGCAACCAGCCCGGTGGCCTTTTGGGGGTCACGCACGAGGGCCACCAACTGGCTGGCATCTACTGTAGTGGTTACGTGACGAAGCGTGGCCTGGCCGAGTTGGCCCGTGGCGCCGGTAATGGCAAGCATGGGGTGGTGAATGAAATGAGTGAGACATAGAGTGACCGTTCGCCTTTTTAACAGGCTAGCAAGCGACATTTTTTAGAGTAGTCCGGGCTTTGGTCCGGGTGGCTAGCCCATCAGGCGGGCTAGCAGTTGGTTGAACAGCCCCGCTTCCGCCCCAAGGGGGCCAAAAAACTGGCCGTCGGCCTGCTGCATTACGGCGTGGGCTTGCCGCAACAGGCCTTCGCCGGCGTCGGTCAGCTGCAGCTGCTTGGCCCGGCCGTCGTGCGGATTGCTGCGGCGCGCGACCAAGCCTTTCTTTTCCAGCGTTTGCAGCACCTTGGACGTCATCATGCGGTCGGTGTGGGCGTAGTCGGCCAGCCGCTGCTGGGTCACGACTTCGCCCTGCCGGCTCAGCCAATACAGCCCGGCCAGCAGCGAGAACTGCGTGAGCGTGAGGCCCACCGGGCGCAGCTGCTGGTTCATGCGCAGGTGCCAGCCCATCGTAACCTGCCAGAGCAGGTAGCCGGTGCTTTCCTCGGGCTGCGTGTAAGTGAAAATGGGGTTATCGGCCATGCGTAGGGGCAGTCATCGCCGCCTCGATTAAAGTGAAATCAGCCTCTGGGATAGCGAAGTAGCCCGCCCGGAAGGGGTAGCCCCAGTGCGCTTTATCGGTAATAAAGCTCAGCTGCGCGAGCAGCGGCTGGATGGGTACTTCGGTAACGGGCTGGTAGCTAACCCGCCGCCGAAAGGGCGCAAAGTCCGGCGTTACCTGCACCTGAAAAACGGGCGCGGGGCCCACCTCACCCAGCGCCACGAAGCACTGGCAGGGCGCCGGCTGGCCGTGCACGAGCTTCGGCGCGTAGAGCACCACGCCATCGCCGGGCTGCAAGCGATGCAGGGGGCCCGGCTGGCCGTGGTTGGCCTGGGCGATGCCCTGCACCACGCCGTGCCGGATGTGGTCGCGGCTGGCCACCAGCACCCAGGAGCGGGGCGCGCTCACTTGGCCGGTACTTCTTGCAAGGTCAGCCAGTAGCCGTCGGGGTCGGCGATGATGGCCGTGGTGCCGAAGGGCGTGGCTTGCAGGCCGCGAACTACCTGGACTTTGCCTTCCAGCCGCTCCAGGAAAGCGGCAAGCTCGGGCACGCCAAACCAGAGGCTAACGCCCCAGCCAAGCCGGCTGGTGGCCTGCAAATCCACCAGCGGCGTGCGCAAGGCAAACAGGGCGCCGCTCTGGGTGACGAACAGGCAGGCATCGGGGGGCGAGGCGGGCACGGGCTGGAAGTCAAGCACGTCGGCGTAGAAGTGGCGGGAGGCGGCCAGGTCGCTCACCTGGAGCGAAACGAAGCCGAGTTGCGTGGGAGTGGACATGGGCGAAATGATTTAGTAGTCGCGACTACAAAAGTAGGAGACGCAGTTGATATTTCGCTCTGTGGCCATAAAAATTTCTGATTGTTCCCGCGGTGGGCGCTGGTGGCGAATTGCGCCGCGCGCCGCCTCCGCTACCGGATGGGTAGCACATTATAGCGGAACAGCGCTATCAATGGGAAAGGGAGAATAGGCAAGCCGCACCAAGTAACGAGCAGGAGCACCTGCCCGCTACTTGGTGCCGTTTCTTAAACTGATTCTTCCGCGTGGTCGCGGGACCAATCCTGCTGGCCCCAGCGCTGCAGGTCGTCGACGATGGCCAGCAGGGCGCAGCCCTTGGGCGTTGCCGAATAGCGAATGCGCGGGGGGACGGTACCCGCCACCGCGGCCTTCTCGACCAGCCCCTCGGCTACTAATTCGGCCAGCCGCTGGCCCAGTACCTGGTCGGACAAGGTGGGAAATGTCCGCTTGAGCTGGCTGAACTGCTTTACCCCGTGGGCAATGCCGTGCAGGAGCACCATCTTCCAGCGGGGACTAATGTCGCGCAATACGTCATTGACGGAGCACCACGCCGATAAGAACTGACTATTCTGGGCATTGGTGGTCCCAGCTTTCAACTTACTGGCCATGGGAGAGGAGAAGGGGAAACGCTCACTTTGGGGTGAGTTATTGGCGCGGCAAAAGGTGAGCGAGTCCTTTGCCGCATGAAACACTTCCCGCTTAACAACGAAGGTGCCTTTCGGATGGTGGACCACCAAGGCAGGCCCGTGCAAAGTGACCGCGCCGCGGTGAATGGCACAAGCCTGCACTACCGCTTCGCCGGCGCGGGCGCGCCCGTCGTGCTGCTGCACGGCATCCCGAAAACGAGCTACCATTGGCGTCATTTGCTGCCCCTGCTCAGCGACCGCTACACCGTCATCGTGCCCGACCTGCGCGGCCTCGGCGATTCGGACCACCCGGCCGGGGGTTACGACTCGGCCACCATGAGCGACGACATTGCGGCGCTCATGGCCCAGCTCGGCCACGCCACGTATAGCGTGGTGGGCGAGGATTGGGGGGCGGTGATTGGCTACCAGCTCGCCGTGCGCCAGCCGCAGCGGGTAAAAGCCCTGGTCTTCGCGGAAGCGTTGATGCCGGGCTTCAACTTCGAGCAGCACACGGCCCTGACGCCGGAAAATGCCGTCGGCATGTTTCTCTGGCACGTGGGTTTCTACTTCAAGGCGGATGTGCCCGAGATGCTGATTGCCGGCCACGAGCGGGAGCTGATTACCTACATGATTAAGTCGGAGCGCCTCTTTCCCGACTCGGCCACGGCGGATGCGCTGGCAGAGTACGTGCGCTGCTACAGCCTGCCCGGCGGCATCCGCTCGATGCTGGCCGTGTACCGCGCCATGCTCGTCGATGGCGAGCAGAACCGGGCCGCGGCGAGCACGCCGCTGGCGCTGCCGGTGCTGGCGCTGGGCGGCGACGCCTTTATCGGGGCGCGCAACGAGGAAATAATGCGGCAGCTGGCCACGAACGTGACGGGCCACGTTTTCCACGCGGGCCACGACCTGGCGGAAGAGGTGCCCGCGGAAATGGCGGCCGTTATCCTCCCCTTTTTGGCCGCCCACCAGGGAGCTTCCCCGAACTGACCTTAAGGCTATTCGCTGCTGCCAAGCTGCAAAACGATTTTGCCGCGCGTGCGCCCTTCTTTAGATAGCTGCTGGGCCGCGCGCACCTGGGCTAGCGGAAAGACGTGGGCCACGTGCGCGGTCAGCTGGTGGGCGTCCACGAGCTGGCTGATTTCAGCCAGCTCCGCCCGGTTGGGCTGACAAAACACCCGCACGGCCTTCACCTCGTGCGCGGCCGCCTGCTCCGGGGTCGGGAAAGCCACAGCCGTCACCAGCGTACCGCCTTTTTTCAGGCAGCGAAAGGCGCGCTCGAACGTGTCGCCCCCCACCACGTCGAAGACGACATCCTGCTCCAACACCACGTCTTCAAACGTTTGGGTGGTGTAGTCGACAAAGGCATCGACCCCGAGCCCCCGCACAAACGCTTCGTTGGGGCCGGAAGCTAGGCCCGTTACGATGGCTCCCTTGGCCTTGGCCAGCTGCACGGCCAGCGCGCCCACGTTGCCCGCGGCGGCGGTGATAAACACGCGCTGCCCGGCTTGCAGCTGGGCCAGGTCAAACAGGGCCTGCCAGGCAGTGAGTGCAGCCAGCGGAATGGCGGCCCCCTGGGTAAAATCCAGCGCGGCGGGCTTGAGGGCCACTTCCTCCAGCTTGGCCAGGGCGTAGTCGGCGTAGCCGCCCGCCTTGACCGTGCCGTACACGGCATCGCCCACGCGCAGCGCCGTGATGCCAGCGCCCACTTTGGCCACCACCCCGGCAATTTCGCTGCCCAGGGAAATGGGCAGCTGCAGGCCAAAGCGCACGCCGGCCCCGTCGCGAATCTTCCAATCCATGGGGTTCACGCCGGCCGCGTGCACCTGGATTAATACCTCATCGGAGGCGGGTTCGGGCGTGGGCACTTCTACCACTTGTAGCACGCGCTCGTCGCCGTACTCGTCAATTTTAACTGCTTTCATGTCGTTGGGGATAGCTAGGGCCGGCGGGCACAGCCGCCGGGCTTGAAGAGAAAAACTAGTGCGACAAAGGTCCGGCTAGTCCGCCGGGCCCGCATTTCGCCGCGCAAACCAGTTTCTGTATAATTCAAACCAACCGGCTAGCTCCGAAACGCGCCCGGCGTGTGCTGGGTCTGGCGCTTGAAGAAGGTGCAGAAGTGGGCTGTGTCGGTAAAGCCCAGCCCCTCGGCAATCTGGGTGATGCTCCAGGTGGTTTGGCGCAGCAAAATCTTGGCTTCCTGGGTGAGCCGCCCCGCCAGCAGCGCGCTCGTCGTGTGCCCGGTCGCCTCCTTGAGCGCCCGGTTGAGGTAGTTGACGTGCACGGCCAGCTGGTCGGCAAAGTCGGTGGGCGTGCGCAGGCGCAGCGCCTGGCCGGGGCCGGGCAGCGGAAACTGCCGCTCCAGCAGCTCGCCAAACTGCGTGGCCAGGCGCTCGGCGGCGCTGCCGGCGGGCGGCGCGCTGGGGGCGGGCTGCAGCTTCTGCACCAGGTGAATCAACTCCCAGAGGTAGCTGCGCAGCAGGTCGTACTTGTAGGCATAGTCGGAGGTGATTTCCTGGCTCATCTTCTCGAATAGCCCCTGCACGGCCTGCGCCTGCGCGGCGCTCACTTCCCAGAGCGGGTAGGCCCCCGGCTGAAAAATGGGTAATTCCTCGACGGCCCCACCCCCGCGGGGCCCCAGCAAAAACTCTTGGTTGAAGATGCAGAAATAGCCGCTGGGTGTGGGCGTGAGCGGCACCCAGCGGTAGGGCACGCGGGGCGTGGCCAGAAACACGGCCTGCTGGGCAATGTCCAGCACCTGGTCGCCGTATTCGACCCGGCTCGGCCCGCTGCACAAACTGATTTTATAATACAGGCGCTTGTCAAACAGCATGGGCCGCTCGCCCCCGGTGTAGGGCGCCAGGTCGGCGATGTTAAAGACGTTGAAGTGGCCCACCTGACGCGACAGGTCAGCCAGGTTCGCACCCCCGGCTCCGGCGCCAAACTTGGTGTAAAAGGCTTCCAGGGAAGTAGACGACATGAGGCTGATACTTTAATAAATCAAAGGTAAGCTAGACCCTATTTTACTCAGCATAGTACTACTTTTGCGCCCACATTCAGACTAAAATCTGCTGCTTGCCTAGCCGCCGCCAGTGGCAAGGCCCCGCTTAACATGCTTCCCCACGCACTCGATTCCGCAGCCCAGGCGCAAGCGCAGGCCCGCATAGTGGCTACCGCCCAGGACCTGTTTCTGGAGCGGGGCATCGCGCTGGTGTCGTTGGCCGAGGTGGCGCTGGCCTTGCGGCTGCCCGTAGCCACCATCGAGCGCGCCTTCCCGCTAGGCAAGCCGGCGCTGCTGACCGCCGCCATCGACCGCTACCTGACTAGTTTTCGCGAGCGCCTAGCCGAGCACCAGCCGCACAGCAGCAGCGCGGTCGAGGAGATGCTGCGGGTGCGCCGCACCCTGCAATCCTTACCCGATGAGATGCGCGGTCCCTTCCTCCCGGAGTTGGCCGCTAGCTACCCTGCCCACTACCAGTACCTTATCACTACGCGCCTGGCTAGCATCATCAGCTACATGCAGGCCAATCTGCACCGCGGAATAGCGGAAGGCTTCTACCGCGCCAATCTGGAGGTGGCCGCGGAAACCGAGCGCTGGGTAAACCAGTCCACGGTGGCCGTGGCGGCTTCGCCCAACACGCAGGTGCTAGCGGAAGCCCTGGCGGCGCAGACCACCGATTTTTTAGCGCGCGTTACCTCGCCGGCCGGCGCGCTGGTGGCCCGGCGGCTACAAGAGGCGGCGCCCTATTATTGATAGTATTTAAACGGCGCTTTCAAGGTTCATTGTGCTAACCGGCATAGACGCAGCGCAGGGCTTCTTGTCGAAAGCAAACAGAATAGAGGGCATTGTTGGCCTGGTATACAGGCCGCGCGGGCGGCCCCCTAATAGGAACCAAGTGTAAAGCTTTAACCGGACCAAACCTTTAGGTGCCGCTGCTAGCTGTTGCGCAGGCCAGCGATGGGGATTAGGCCGGACCGCTTAGCTGGCGCGGCGCGCAGGTATTGCTTGCCTCGCTCGTGCCTACCGTAAGGGCAGTAGTAAAACGCGCTGTCGGTAGCTACCGACAGCGTAATATAAAAACTGTTCTCAGACTATCTTCAACGTCGCTTATAGCCAGCGCTATCCAGGTGACGCGTGCTTCTGTTGCCGCGCCTTCGCCAGTCAGCCTCTCTAAAGAGGCGATGCCCTGCTGTAGCGCTTCTGGCACACCCTACTTTAAGAGTAGTGAGGAGCGAGAGTGACTCGCTTAGTCTAGTTTAGGCAACTAGTCCCCTTAGGGCTGCCGCTGCACGAAGGGAAAAGCTGTGATGCGCAGCTTGGTTGCCCCGTAGGGAATCAGCGTGAGCACTTCGACCGGTGTCCCGGCAGGCACAGCGACGGGGCTAGCGGGCGGCGGGCCAGCCGAGTTGTCCACGAGCTGCCATTGTGGGAGCCGCACGCCCGCCACTTGCAGTTCTACCGCCGCGCCGCCGGGCGAAAAGAGTACGCCATCCAGCGGCAGCTCTCTGACTTTGAACGCAGTAGCGGGCGCCTGGCCGGTGGGCAGCAGCAAGCCATAGTTCCAGGGGGTGGTGGCTTGCACCTGGTAGTCGTCGGCCAGGGAGGGACGGTCGCGCAGCTTGGTCCATTGTTCTCCTACCTTAAGCCCGTACACGAGCGGGCCGCGCTCCACTGATACCGACTGGTTATAGCCCGGTACTACGCGTACTTGCATGGGCAGGCGCAGTTCTACCACATCGCCAGCTTTCCAGCGTCGCTGTAGCGGATAGAACGTACCGGGCTGGGGCGCGCTGGGGGCGGACTTGCCGTTCACGGCCACGGTACTGCCCGTGGCCCAGGCCGGAATGCGCAACTGTAACGGAAAGGCCTTTTTACCACCTTTTTCCACGGTAAAACGCACGGTTTCGCGGAAGGGATAGTCGGTTTCCTCCCGAATGATTACCTCCCCGCCACTCGCCCCTAGGCTAGTGCGGAGGCGGTTGGGCGCGTAGGCCGCGGCGACTAGCCCCCCGTCGGGCGAGGCGAGCCAGAGGCTGGCCGCAAACTTGGGCCAGCCCTGGTGCATGTTGGCCGTGCAGCAGCCAAACCACGGCTCCAAGCCGAATACGTTCGAGTCGTCGCCGTTGGTCGACCACTGGCGGTGGGCCCGGCTCACGAGCACCTGGTTGGGCTGCTGGTCGTACTGGTGGGCCCACATGGTGGGGTCGAAGGTGGCGGGTAACGCGTTGAAGGTGATTTTTTCGAGCCGGTCGCCAAACTGCGGGTCGCCGAGCAGGGCGAGCAACTCCTCATACGAAAACTGAGCCTCCACCACTGTGCAGAGTTCCACGCCCTGCGAGGGGTTGCGCCCTGCCAGGTGCTCGTCGCCGCTGAACATCCCGTTGGGCAAGCCGTGATAGGTGTCCAGCATAGTCAGTTGATTATAAATGGCTTTTCGGTCGGCCTGGGTGCCGCCCGTATAGCCCCAGAGGGCGGGCATCTTCAGGGCCATGGCATTATTCACCCCGTGCGCTTGCAGCGCCAGGTCATTGTTGCCACTCGCCAGGCCTAGGCTGGCGCTCGAGGTAGGCTGCGTAAAGGGAAAGTGCGCGTAGGCCCACTGCCAGTTGAAGCCTTGCTGGGCTAGCTGGCCAGCCAGCGTGAGCAGTTGCGGGTTGCGCGTGCGCGCGTAGAGCCAGCGGATAGGCAGCAGCTCCTCGGCCCAGCGGTACACGGCCCACTCGTGCAGCGGCCGCTGCGCCAACTGGCTGCTTTGGTAAGCGAAGTACCGCGTCATGAACGGCACCACGCGCGGGTCGTGGGTCGCTTCCTGATACTGCATCAGGGCCTTGAGCACGAGCATATTGGGCCACCAGTCCTGGTTTTTGGCGGGGCCAAAGCCGCCATCGGGCCGCTGGCTGTGCAGAGCCCAATCTATCCACTTTTGCGCCTTGGCCTTCAGGGCGGCGTCATCCAGGCCGTAGGCCAGGGGGACTAGCCCGTCGAGGTAGTAAGGCCCCCGCTCCCAGCCCTCTCCGGCGCCCCCAAGCCAGGCGCTGGTGGGGCCTAAGTCAGGCCAAAACTCTTCCAGGTGCCCGCTTAGGCCGTCGGCTTGCAGCTGCAGCTGGCGCCGTAGCCACCCCTGCGGCTGCACGGACCCCAGTGGTAGCGCGTGCAGCGCACCGGGCCGAAACGCCTCTAACGGCGGGACCGGCACTGGTAGCGGTTGACGCGGGGAGCGCGGCAGCCAGACAGCTATCACCAATGGCAGCACGTAGCGAGCAAGGGTCAACATGCGAGAGTAATGGAAAAAGGGCGCAGTAGCCCGGCACCCATCCGAGCGCCGGGCTACCTAGCTGTGAAACCTGCGTTAAAGTAAGCAAACGCCTGCTTAGCAAGGGCCGTTAAAGTCCCAGATACTGAGCGGCATTGAAGCGTTTGACGTCGTCGAGGCGGGCGTAACGCTCAATCATGGCATCGGTCTTCTGCTTGGTCTGGTTTTTAATGGCCTTGTTGCTCTGCCCCGCCTCAACCGCTACCGTCACAAAGGAAGCCCGCAACGAGTGCGCGGTATAGACCGAGCCGAGGTGGCGCTGCACCAAGTCGTTGACACTCTGATCGGAGAGCCGAGCGGTACCCGGCTGAGCCGGCCGCCGACTCGTGCCCCGGCTCATACGGGTAAAGAGGGGTCCCGCCGGCCGGTCAAGGACCGCGAGCCAGTCCTGCACGGCGCGTACGGGGCAGTAATCGGCCGAGGGAGCATAAAACACGGCTTTGTCTTCTTCCTCTCCGTACTGGTTGGTCTTGCTACGGCGCAGGTGGATGACCAGCGCCAGGCGCGTCAGCTCCACATCCTCCACGTTCAGGGCCACGAGTTCGGAGCGCCGAAAGGCCCCGGCGAAACCCAGTAGCAGCAGGGCCCGGTCGCGTAGTCCCGTGGGGGTAGTCAGGTCCAGCGCCCGGATGGCCTGCTTGAGCTCGGCCACTGAGAAGGCCGGCGCTTGGCGCTGGCGCTTGCCGTGCACGCGGGCCACGCCGTCAAGCACCACGCCCAATGCTTCGTGGCTGGTGGGCGAGGGCAGGCCCGCGAGTTGATGCAGCTTGGCAATGGCCGCCACGTGCCGGCGGATGGTCGCGTACTTCTTACCCCGGTCCGCCAACTGCGAGGCGTAGCCGGCCACAGTGGTAACTTCGGCCGGCAGGTAGCTGAGCTCCTGGTGCTGGCAATAATCCTCGAAGCTACGCAGGTCGGCCGCATAGCCGCGCTTGGTATTGGCCGCGCCCTGTAGTCCCGCCTCCACGTACCGACCTACGGAAGCCGGCATCTCGACTAGGGAATGCGAGCGGGTCGGCACGAGGACCGGTAGCGAAGGTGACTTTTCCATGCGACCTATATAATAAGGTATAACGAGCGGCGAACAACGAGCGCCCGATTCTGCAAACTTAGTACCGATAACAGTTAAAAATCGAACCTGAATCGTAGCTGGGCCACCTCAAGCGGGAAAGGAATAGGCGGAAGCTCTGAGCGGGTAGGAATGGCCAGCCGGTGAAAAGGCTAGTCAAAGCCGATTATAGCCGGCAGTACTATAAGGAGTACGCGAAGGGCCACGAACGCGACGGGGCAGCTGCTGGTCCTGGAAAGGCAGTAGTTTCCACTAGCCGCTTTCGTCCCTGCGGGGCCGTTCTGCGTTGTAGGGGGAGCCGGGCACCGCTGTTTCGACGGGCCGGTCGTTACCGCCCGGCGGCTACTTACTTGTTTCCCTTCTATTCTGCTGTTTTATGAACCTGCACTTCGTTCGCCGCGGCACCGGCCGCCCCCTGTTACTGGTTCACGGCATCGGCGGCAGCTGGCGGTCCTGGAACACCATCATAGACGCCCTGGCCGCCGAGCGCGACGTCCTGGCCGTGGACTTGCCCGGCCACGGCGAAACCCCCCAGCTGGCCGGCGAAAACTCGATCGCCACCTTGGCCGACGCGGTGACGGGCTTTCTCACCCAGCACGACCTGCTGGGGATTGATGCCGTGGGCAGCTCCATGGGCGCGCGCCTGGTGCTGGAGTTGGCCCGGCGCGGCGGGGTACTCGGCGCAGTGGTTTCCCTGGACCCGGGCGGCTTCTGGCAGGGCTGGCAGATTCCCTTTTTCTACCACTCGGTGGACGTGTCGGTCAAGCTCGTCAAAGCCCTGCAACCGGTGATGCCCGCCCTGGCCGGTTCGGCGGTGGGGCGCACGCTGCTGCTGCCCCAGTTTTCGGCCCGGCCCTGGGCCGTAGACTCGCAGCAGGCCATCGACGAGATGTACACGTTCGCCCACTCGCCCGCCTTTGATGAATTGCTCGACCAGCTGGCGCACGGCCAAATGCAGCAGCCCGCGCCCCAGGGTAGTATTCCCGGGCCCCTGGTCATCGGCTGGGGCCGGCAGGACCGGGTGTGTTTGCCGAGCCAGTCGAAGCTGGCCCTGGAGAAATTCCCCGATGCGCGCCTGTATTGGTTTGAGCACTGTGGCCACTTCCCGCAGTGGGACCAGCCCGCCGAAGCCGCCCGCCTGATTCTGGCCGTGACCAGCCGCCAGCCCTTCACTGATGCGTCCATTGCCCAGGCCAAACCAGCACAGGCAGCGCCCGCCTTGCCCAAAGCGGCCGTAGTGGGGGCCGCCCTGGCGCTGGTGGCGGGTGGCATCTGGCTGCTGTCGTCGCGTCGAAAAGGCAGGCAGTAGGACCGCTAGGTAGCGGAACAACTGCTTGGAGCAGCTTGACATTACGGGCGCGCAAAAGCCTCGGACCAGTATTAGGACCGGGGCTTTCGGTTTCCATTGGTTATTCGCTCAGCTGTTCTGGGCGCCGCATACCTGCGTGCCAGTGACGAAGTTCAGCAAGTCGCGGTTGAGCTTATCCTTCTCGGTGCTGAACAGACCGTGCGGGGCCCCGGCGTAGGTGGGGTTCTTTTTCTAAAGGATACTGTTGGCGAATCGTTGCGTGGTTAAACAAGGTGCCTTTAGCCCAGACGCGTCAGGCAGATTTCGAGCGATTAATGCCTCAAGCAACAGCTTAAAATCGAATTCGCCAACAGTATCCTCTTGCAACAAGAATCCCAGGAAGTCCTCGTGACGAGGGGGCCAGGTAGGTAGGGAGAAGCTAACGCATCGCTACCTATTTTTGCTTTCGAGTACCAGTCCAACAAGCCTTAGCTGCTTCTATTATATAGAGCTCACTCGGCGGCTGTGGGCTTACTCACTAGCCGAAGCCGTTCGTGTAAGCGCTGGACCTGCTTCTGGTTAAAGGCCCCCCCGCGCGGGGCGGTAAAGCCAAGGGCATTCAACTCCCCCGCCAGCTGGCGAAAGCTCACCCCCTGCGCCCGGCGTGAGCTGATAAAAGCCGCCGTTTGCCGCAGGCCCGGGTGCTGTAGCAGGTGGGCGCGCCGCACGAGCAGGCTCTGTTCCCGGGCCGCCGCCGTGAGGTTGGCCGGCGTACCTAGTTGAGCACCCCGTGCCTTCTTGGCCGCGAGCGCATCCTTGGTCCGTTTGGAAATCGTCTCGCGCTCGTGCTGGGCAAGTACGGCGAAGAGGCCCACGGTAAGGGTATTGGCATCGGGCATGTCGCAGCACACGAAATCTACCCCCGCGTCGCGCAGCGTCAGAATGAAACTCGCATTCCTACTCAGTCGGTCGAGCTTGGCAATCAGGAGCACCCCACCCGCGGCGCGGGCCGCGGCCATCGCGGCGAGCAGTTGGGGCCGCTGATTCTTCTTGCCACTTTCCACTTCAACATACTCGCCCCGCGGCTGGCCCCCTTTGAGGAAGCTGACCACCGCGGCCTGCTGCGCTTCGAGGCCGAGACCGGAGGCCCCTTGCTTTTGGGTGGAGACGCGGTAGTAGGCATAATAGGCGGGCATAAGCGAACGACTTCCTCATCAGGGGTGATTTTAGGTAAAGATAGGGGGTATAGTCATTTGTTAAACGTCCGTTTAATAAACGTTATAAACGCCACTATAAAGGTTACTTTTGTACCAATGCCCGTTTTATGCTGCCCACGACTACTTTCTACGTCCCCTATTATCGGGTGAGCACCGCCCGCCAAGGCCAGTCCGGCCTTGGGCTCGAAGCCCAGCGGGCGGCGGTAGCATCCTTCGCTGCGGACCCGGCCCAGCTGCTGGGGGAGTTTGTGGAGATTGAATCGGGCAAGAAGAATCAGCGACCCCAACTGCTAGCGGCTATCGCGGCGGCTCGGGCGGCGGGGGCGACGTTGTTGATTGCCAAGCTGGATAGGTTGAGCCGGAACGCGGGCTTCATCTTTGAGCTGCGCGATTCAGGCGTGGCCTTTGTTTGCTGCGATATGCCCGACGCGAATACTTTAACAGTAGGGCTGTTTGCAGTGATTGCTCAGCACGAGCGGGAGATGATTTCCAAACGAACCAAAGACGCGCTCACCGCGAAGAAGGCGCGCGGTGCCGTACTGGGCACGCCGGCTAATATGACCCCGGCAGCCATCGCGAAAAGCCTAAATATTCGGCAGGAGAATGCCCGTACCAATCAGCAAAACCAGCAAGCAACCAGACTTGCGGGGCTACTGCATGCACAGGGATATAAGTTGCAGCAGATTGCCCAGGAACTCAATGACGGGGGTTACCGCACTCGGCGGGGGCAGCTATTCCTAGCTATGTCGGTGCAACGGTTGCTGAAGAGGCAAATACAATAACAAGAGGGGTTCTAAAGCAACTTAACCTCTACTCACTACTGCCATATCATACAGGGAAGCATACAGTTGTGTACGCTTCCCCGTTTGATAAGCCAGTGGTAGGCAGAGGTTAAGCCGCTTGTTTAAATTCGAGTGGAGTCATGAAATTCAAGGCCTGGTGGGGCCGTTGCGTGTTGTAGTCGAGCATCCAGTCGTCCACGAGTTGGCGCACGTGCGCCAGCGAGCGGAATAGGTGCGCATCAAATAATTCGCGGCGAAACGAGCCGTTGAAGCGTTCGATATAAGCGTTTTGCGTCGGCATGCCCGGCTGACTCCCGTGCAGGGTGATACCCTGCTTCTCACACCACTCGCTCAGACGAGCGCTGATGAATTCGGGTCCGTTGTCGGTGCGCAGCTGTGCGGGCCGGCCGTGGTACTCGACCAAGCGCGTCAGGGTTTGCACCACGCGGGCGGCAGGCAGGGAGAAATCGATTTCGACGCCCAGCAACTGGCGGTTGTAATCGTCGAGCACGTTCAGGGTCCGAAACCGTCACCCATCCGTCAGCACGTCACTCATAAAGTCGAGCGACCAGCATACGTTGGCCGCCACGGGTACGACCAACGGCTGCTTGACGCGGGCAGGTACGCGCTTTTTGAGGCGCCGAGGTAAGTTCAGGGCGCGCCCGATAAATGCGCAGCGTGCGTTTATGATTGATTAACAAGCCGTTTTTGCGTAAGCGGTGGTGCAGTTTCCAGAAGCCCCAGCCCGGATGCCGCCCCGTTAACGCCCGCAGGGCCGCCTGCACCGGCTCGTCATTGCGCCCTTGTCCTACCGGATGGTAGCTGCCACGGGAGAGCCCCACGAGTGCACACGCGCGCCGCTGGCTTCACCCTTTGCTTACGAAGCCCTGCGCTGCCTGGCGTCGCGCCGCAGGGCTGGCTACTTTTTTCGCAGCACCTCCTTGATAGCCTGATTTTCTAAGCTCAAGTCCGCGAACAGCTGCTTGAGCTTTCGATTCTCTTCTTCCAAGTGCTTGAGCCGGGTTAGCTCGGCCACGCTCGCGCCGGCATACTTGCTTTTCCAGGCGTAGAATGTCGCCTCGCTCAGGCCGTACTCACGCACAATCTGGGCTACGGTCTGGTCGCTAGCCTGCTGTTGCAGGATGGCCACAATGTGGGCTTCGCTAAATCGTCCTTTTTTCATGTTTCAGTTGTCAGGTAGTGAAAAATACGCTTTTCTCTACCTATAACTGGCTGCCGATTGGGGGAAGAGTACAGCCGGGCAACCCCTACGATAATGCCCAGGCCGAGGCCGGGTGGAGCACGCTCAAAACCGAACTACTGCCACATGGCGGCGCGTTTGCCAGTATCGAAGAGGCCCGATTGTAGCCTACTACCTCGACACCTACTTCAACCTCGACCGCCGCCACTCCGCGCTCGGCTACTGCTCGCCGCATCAATTCGAGCGCGACTTCCTAACCACCATATCTTAGCTCACTGTCCGTTTTCACTGGACCACCCCATATTATGGCTACGCATCTACACCTGTTGGATAGGCGGGTGGGGTGCAAGCGGCTGTGCCTGCTGCCGGACGCAGTACAAGTGCCAGCAGACGGCTAGCAGCGAAAGCGCCACCAAGGCAAAGGCCAAGCGGCGGGGCCAGCGGGTAAGGTAACGGTGGCGGCGGCGAGTGAGCATTGGGCAAAGAAAAGGCCCATACTTATATGTATTTAACATGAACACATATGTGTCCCGCTGCAAGCACAGTACTCTTGGATGAGATAGTTGCAGCAGCGGTACGTGCATCTACTGCTATGCTACGTAGGTAATGCCCGGGCTATTATCGCTTGCGCGCTGGCCGGCCTTTTGCCTTAGACGGGACTGGCCGGCTGCCCTCAAACATCTCCCCCAGGCCCTTGAGCACCCAGCGTACGTTCAGGTGCATGGCGTCGCAGGCGGCCACGAAGTTCTCCAGGTCGAGCCGCTGGGCCCCTAGCTCGAACTGCCCCACGGCCTGCGTGGAGATGCCCACAGCCTGGCCAACCGCGCCCTGAGAGAAGCCCGCCGCCTTGCGTCCTTCGCGGAAACGGAGGCGATAATCTTCCTGCAAGCGTTGCTTTACTTGAGAGCTGTCAGCTTGCTCAGCCATAAGAGGCATTGTATCTTTGAGATAGGGACACAATTACGACTATTTGCAGCGCCTGGGGCACTTGGATAAGCGGCAGGCGCGGGAATCTTAGTCGTGTAATAGCGAATGCGGCACCTCATCCCTTACTGTTTTCATTGGCACAAACATGCGCAAAGGCTTTGTGTTGCTTAGCGTTTTAGTGAATTCAAACTTCTCATAAAACGGAACCAAGTCTTCTCGTTTTGGATCAACCACAATAACAGCTGACGCCGAAAAGGCTGTTGCTTGATAAGCTCTGGTCAAGGCCGCGTAAACAAGCTTTTTGCCAAAGCCTTGATTTTCTCGGGCTAAAGAAACAGCCATTCTACCAAGTAATGTGGCTGCAACATCAGTGTGTTGACCACGGCGGAGTCCGCCGGTTGGCAGGTCGGATACTGGAATTGATAAGTTGCTAAGGGTGAAAAGTCCGATTATTTCGTTGGTGTTTTCATCAAGCATCACATGGGCCTTTGTTACGGCAAGACGCTGTTTGAGATCGAAGGTTAGCGTTCGGGGCTGCGAACCATTGCCGGAGAAATAGGCTGTCAGTTCAGCATCAGAACATACAAAAGCCGCTCGATCCATTGCTGGGTCGAGCGGCTTTACGGCAAGCTTGATTGGTTCTTCAGGCAACGTGTTGTGTGTTCGACTGCTACTTAAGCCAATCTGCTACCTCGCTCATGCCTTTACGCATTGCTTCGTTTGCTTTAGGAGGGTTCTCGCAGATGGCAATGAAGCGCTCCTCATCCTCTTTGGAAGTGAGAAAAGTGGTAGCAAATGTGCGTGGCGTAACGTCCATCGGCTTTTGAAAGCCAAAGGAAGCTATCTTCATAAAAAGCCTGAGGTCTAATGCGAAGGCGCGGACTGGCCCGGCTTCCCAACCACGAGTGGGGGCAGGATATAAGGCTGTATAAGTCATAGCGTTTTATTCATTTCCCGCAATTCTTAGCGGCATTGTAACAAATCTAACGGTTTCCCGAAACTCGCGGTTCTTGCACTGCAAGCATTACAAGTAGTGCAAGCAATCGCAATGGCAGTCATGGTCTTTACTAGTTATTTGCGCTACAGCAGAGTGGTTCTTATTTTTTCAAGCATTGCTTTATTATCAAAACCGAAGAGAAATAAAATAAATAAACAAATAAGTCCGCAAGAAATCTCCAACCCTAGCGCATGGTGTACTTTCATCTTATCGCCCAAGGTATCAAACTGTCCAGCATAATTCGACTACTTCGGTCTAATTGCTCCCTAGATGTGGGTTGTGCCCTACGATGAAGTCAAATACCCGCTTCGTTAGTACCTGAGCCTCTGGGCTGAGCATATCCCATGAGATTATCGCTTCCACCGCCGCCTCGGCGAATTGGCGTTTCTTGCCGCTATGAACGGTGCCACTCTGCCCAACAAATGACATCGGCAAGTTTGTAAGACTTTCATTCAGGTACTTAGCTAAGTAGCCTGCTATGTAATCTTCCTGCACTAGTAGGCTTATGTCGAACTTCTTCGTTTTGTATACTTTCTGTAAAGCTTCGACGATAACAGTTGGCGTAAGCAGATTCTCTATCTCTCGCACATTCAATACGACAAACTCAAACCCGTCGTGTTGCTGAGCTGTGAGGCCTGCTTGCCTCTCTTCTTTTTTAGCACCGGCATCTCTGTCCGCAATGAGCATGATGCGGTTAGAAATAGAGAGGGACCTGATTCGCTGTAAGATTTGCGTTGTGATAGTGCCACCATCGTTAACATCGCTGTCACTGGGGTGGGTATTGAACTCGTAGTGGGTGACATTAGAGCCAGCGTATTCTAGAAAGGAGTAGTGCATTCCTTCCAGCAACGAAACCGCCTGTTCTTTTTGACTTTCTCGGTATTCGAGGTAAACCTTTAGGTAAGCCCTTAGATAAAAGCGGTCAGTGATACCTTCTACCCAAATCGTACAGTTGGAGAGAAAGACAGAAGTGTTTTGAACCCCTAGCACATTTAGACTAGATAAGTCTTGAGGTTGAGTAAGTTGAATCTGATAAGTAGGGTTACCAGCCTTTTCAATCGTCTTGCGGAAGGTGAACAGGTTAATGCGTTTAGCCTCGTCAAGCGCAAAATCTAGGATATGATTGGAGTGAGTCGTCAAGAAAATCGTTAAGTCTTTGCCCTTGATAACTTCATGAGTGGCAACGGTCTTAATAAAAAGTCTCTGAAAGCCTGGATGCAAATGAATCTCCGGCTCCTCAATGAAAAACCAGTCACCTTCATTTGCTATAAAAAGCGGATATAGAAGTAAGATAAGTGCTTGAATGCCGTCACCCAAATCGTGAAGGTCATGCTCCGTTGACCCAACAGTGACCACGATGTTTCCCCCACGTGGGTCATCTATTCGCCGTGGCACTATTTCTACTGGCTCGCCATTGAAGAATGCTCCTGATAAGAAAGATGCAAAAAGCTGTAATTCTTTACGCTCGTCTTTGAGTGCCTTGTATTTCTTGTCAACGGCATTGTAGAGGTCAAAACCAGTGTTGATGTCTAGCTTAAATTCATTCAACTTGTAGTCTCTGATTGTTGTATGCTTCATCACGTCATTCAACGCATTTAGCCTATGTTCCTTATCATCAATAAGTGTTCGCGCCGTGCGTAACGTGGGCAGATAAGTCCTAGTAGGTGTCTTAGGCTGCTCCTCACTCAATAACTTCAATGTGTCGATAACTGGCTGACAAACATCTATAACACAACGCAATATAGCTGTCACCTCCTGAGAGAGGCCCTCCCTGTATTGCTTGGTGTTAAAGAGTGAGGACTGATTGTCTGCCTTGAAACCTATGCTGGCGTGCGAAGATGCAAAAACAGCAAATCCATTATGCGCTGAGTTCAAACCCAGGCTCCACTTTTTAAATTTAACTGTTCCTAACGCTTCGTAAATGTTCGCGGCTTTTTTAATATCATTTAAATATTTGTCCAGATTTTCTAACACCTGATTTACTGCTCCACTAGTTATAAATTTTAGCAGGTACTCAGTTTTAGCTATAGAATCCACAAGCTTGTCAAGCAGTTCGCTTAACTCCTTTATAGTATCTAGTGGGTCTAATATTACTCTGATGGAGCGATGCAGATTGTCAGAGCTTGTTAAGAAAAGGTCAAGTAAATCCAAGGTTTCTCTCGCACTAGATTGCACCGTGGCATCTATCGCATAAATTCTATTGGGCCCGGAAATCTGAATTGCGTTGTGAGCACCCTGCACTACCAGAGGCAGCAGCTCAATTTGATTAGTAAAGTCAAAGAGCCTTGTCGGGTTGCATCTCATAATGCTTCGCATGAATCGACTTTTGCCCGAGTTGTTCTCACCGAGGAAGATGTTGACTGGGGCTATACCACCGAAGTAGTGTGGTAGGAGAGCAGTTTTACCTAGCTTATAGGCAGTTAAGTCACTTTTCTGAGCGTCGTCTGGCGAAAGCTCAAATGACAGGAAGCGAGTCATCAGTTACTGGATGGGAGTGAGCCAGCAAGTTCGATATCATTCCATATCCCCTCCCTACTTTGCCTCCACAATGCTCCACCACGGCTCCCCTTTATTAGCCCAAGTCAGCTGTAAGCTTCCCTAGATACAGAACCAATTGTGAGTAGAGAAACGCATATTTTCACTACCTCACACTATTCCAATAAAGGGTCAGCCAGAAGCGTCCTAAAAAAAGTACCTCTGCGCGCTAGAAATCCCCTCGGTAAAACCATCCAATAGAGGCCTGTCTAAATATGCCGGGCAGAATCTTCAGTTCGGATGGTTCTACAGCCTGAATTAGGCAGTAGGACTCAGTATACCTTGTTCCCTACTTTTCGGGGCTCACAAGAGTAAGGTGCTCATTGGCTATCCGTGTTGCAGGTCACTCATTTTAGGGAAGACATATCAAAGGCCCTAGCAGCTGGTTGGCCACGCCAACTCTAAACTAGAAATTCTCGTTGAACCGGCCCTACCTAGTTTTCGCGCATGCTCCTTTTGCACCGCCTCACTTGGCTGCGCATCGCGGCCGCCTGGGGCTTCTTTACGCTCTTCATGCTGGTGCTCGTGTATGCGCAGGCCCTCGTGGGCACGGCGCCCTGGCACGGGCGGGCGCTGCTGCTAGCCCCCCTTATTTACGGCCTAACGGGGACCCTGCTTACGCCCTTTGTTTTTTGGCTGGCCCAGCGCTTCGACCTCACGGCGGGGCAGGCCCGCTGGCTGCCTTACTTGCTGTTGCACGCTGGAGCCAGCGTGGTGCTGACCATCGTGTACCGCGCCATTTTTTTGAGCACGCTTTTTCTGACAAGCGGCGGGCAGGGGCCCGTTTCCTGGGAGGCAGTTTTGGCGGGGGTTAATACCTGGGTACCCATCTACTGGCTGCTGCTGTGCGTGGTGTACGGCCTCGACTACCACGCCCGCTGGCAGCGCCGCAGCGTGGAGGCCAGCCGCTTGGCAGCGCAGCTCGCCCAAAGCCAGCTGCAAGTGCTGAAGCAGCAACTCAACCCCCATTTTCTCTTCAATACGCTCAACGGCATTGCCACCCTCATCGGCGACGAGCCCAAAGCCGCGCAGCGCATGACGGCCAAGCTGGGCGAGTTTTTGCGCCTGGTGCTCGACCATACCGATGCCCAGCAAGTGCCGCTGGCCCAGGAGCTGCACTTCATTCAACTGTACCTGGAGATGGAGCAGGTGCGCTTCGCCGGCCGTCTGGCCGTAACGGTGCAAGTGGCCCCGGCGGCCCGGCTGGCTGTGGTGCCCCACCTGCTGCTGCAGCCCTTGGTAGAAAACGCCGTGCGCCACGGGCTGAGCGCCGCCGGAGTGGGCAGCATTCACATTCAGGCCGACCGGCGGGGCGACCAGCTGCTGCTGGCCGTGCGCGACTCTGGGCCGGGTCCCGCTCCCGCTACCTCTCGCGGCGTGGGTCTGGCCAACACCGAACAGCGGCTGCAAATGCTCTATGGTGAGCACTACATACTAGCGCTGGACCCTGCCCCGGACCAAGGTACCGTGGTACGCCTCGAACTTCCCTTTCTTACCTGACCTACTGGTCCGCAGTACCGAACTGTTTGGGGCCGCGTTGGCCGAGCAGCATGTGGGCGGCGAGAAACCACACATCGGCGCCTTGCGTATGCGACCGCAATGTCCGAACAGCTTATTTTAGAAGAATCCTACGTCCGGGTGTGGGCCAACGGCGCCATTCCCTGCATCGTGGTGCAGCTGCGCGCTTTTGCCAACCGCACCCAATTTAAGGCGCTGATGAATGCGGGCTTGGCTTATTACAAAGCTCACAGCCAGCCCACCCGGCGCTGGGGCTGGATTGCCGATACCCGGCTCATGAGCGCCATTCCGCAGGAGGTGCAGCAGTGGCTAGCCGACGACTGGAACATGCAGGCCTACGCAGCCGGACTGCGTGAGATGAGCATCGTATCCGCGGCCAATATTCTGGGCCAGCTCGCCACCCAGCAGTACGCCGAAAAGGCCGTGGCCGCCTCCGGGCAAGCGGGCCTTCAACCCGTCTACTACGAGTCGCTGGAAGAAGCCCAGCACGCCGTAGCCCTGCGCTGCGCCGCGCTCAGCATAAAATAAACCAGTGTCTGCCCTGACTATAAGCGAACGCGCTGGCCCCTCTCCGCTCCATTTTGTGGGGTACCCCCGATACGTTTCAACCTGCTACCCCAGCCGCTTCCGCTGCTCATGCAAACCCTTTATAGTACGCCCTACCTGATTATTTACCTTCACCAGACCACGCACCAAACCCTGGAACTGCACTGGCTGAACTTTGTGCCGAGCGCCGACTTTCGCGCTGCCCTAGAAGAACTCATGCGCTTGGCCCGTCAGCACCAGGCAAAAGCGCTTATTGCCGACAACCGGCTGCTGCGCGCCCTGCGCCAGGCCGATTTGCAGTGGAGCGGCGAGCTTGTATTTAAGGGGCTGAGCGAGTTGGGTGGCCGCCGGTTTGCGGCCGTCGAGTCGCTGGACGCCATGAACCGCATGGGCATTACGGCGCTGGTAGCCACGGTTATTCCTAATACCCAGTTATCTAGTCAGTTTTTTGCCACCATTGAAGAGGCCCGGGCCTGGGCCACCGCTCCTTTTTAAGGGGCCCGCAGTGGCGGCCGCAGGCTAGCCAAGCGGTACGCCCGGCACCACTTACTCTGCTCCCCTCTATTACCCTTGGATTTCATTCGCACCCTTATCGTGGACGATGAGCCCCTGGCCCGCCGCCGCATCGGGCAGCTGCTGGCCGAGTGGCCCGACTTCCGCATCGAGGGCGAGTGCTGCAACGGCACGGAAGCCGTGGCCGCCCTGCGCGGCGACCGCGACCTGGACCTGGTGTTTCTGGATGTGCAAATGCCCGACTTCAGCGGCCTGGAAGTGCTCCAGCGGGTGCGCGACCTGCCGAGCCGGCCGCTGGTGGTGTTCGTGACGGCCTACGACCAGTACACGCTGCAAGCTTTTGAAAACCACGCCGTCGATTACCTACTCAAGCCCCTGGACCCGGACCGCTTCGCGCGTAGTCTCGCACACGTGCGCCGTCTCAGCAAGCGGCAGCCGGAGGGCGAGCGCCAACCGCGGCTAGCCGGCTTGCTGCAAACGCTGCCGCCCGCGCCCGCCGCGGCAGCGTTTCTGACCCAGCTGCTTATCAAGCAGCCGGGTCGCTTCTACTTCGTGCTCACCGAGCAGGTGCAGTACCTGGAAGCCGCCGCCAACTACGTGACCGTGCACGCGCAAGGGGCCGCGCACCCGCTGCGCACCACCCTGAGCCAGCTAGCGCGGCAGCTCGACCCGGCGCAGTTTCTGCGCATCCACCGCTCGCTCATCGTCAACACGCAGCACATCAAGGAGCTGCACCCCTGGGCGCATGGCGAGTTTTTGCTGACCCTACACGATGGCACGCACCTCAGCTCCTCGCGCAGCTACAACGAGGGCGTGCAGCAATTCCTCAAGCAATTCAGCGCCTGATAACCACTGGGCGAACCCGGGCGCGGGGCGCCGGCCGGCTCGTCCCCGCTAACGGCCGGCTCGTCCCTACTGGCTGGACAAATGCTGCGAGTCACCGTAGGAAATGCGTATTTCCTTTTCCATTCCATGAGTCACCTGTTCTCCCTCCCCACCAACCGGCTCGGCGTAGGCCGCCTACCGCGCTTTTTCGCGCTTGCCGCCCTGGCGGCTACGTTGGGCACCCCGCTAGCTTCGTGCAACAAAGACAACGACGCCTCGCCTAGCCAGGTGCAACCCACCACGGCCAAGCCCAGCTACGCGCCCAACTAAAACGACCAGATGTGGGCCGTGATTGAGCAGTTC
Source organism: Hymenobacter nivis (assembly GCF_006439025.1). Taxonomy (GTDB): domain Bacteria; phylum Bacteroidota; class Bacteroidia; order Cytophagales; family Hymenobacteraceae; genus Hymenobacter; species Hymenobacter nivis_A. The sequence goes on along the minus strand of NZ_RCYZ01000013.1, from coordinate 2,266 downwards.
ATCGCCTTCAACGACCCGCAATTGCCGACCCTCTCGGCCCGCCAGGCCCGCATGACGCACAGCGTAACCAACGCCGTGAATGCGGTGCTGGCCAAAAACAACCGCAGCGCACCTGCGCCCGCCGTGACGGTGACGCAGCGCGTGCTGCCGGCCGCCTACACCAGTGGCTCGGCCCCCGACGGCGTGCCGGTGCGCGTGTACACGCCCACGGCGGCGGCCACGGGCACCCGCCCGGCCATCGTGTACTACCACGGCGGCGGCTGGGTCATCGGCTCGCTCGATGTGTACGAGCCCTCGGCCCAGGCCCTGGCTGAGCGCACGGGCGCCATCGTGTTTTCGGTGGATTACCGCTTGGCTTCGGAAACGATGAACAAGTTTCCGGCCGCCCACGAAGACGCCTACGCGGCCTATAAGTGGGTGCGCGACAACGCCGCCACGCTGGGCGTGAACGCCGCCAAAATCGCGGTGGCCGGCGAAAGCGCCGGGGGCAACATGGCCGCCGCCGTGTGCATTCTGGCCCGCGAGCGCGGCCTTACGCTGCCCGTGCACGAGCTGCTGGTGTACCCCGTGGCCGACAACAACCTGACCACGGCCTCCTACACGCAGTACGCCAACGCCGTGCCGCTAAATAAGGCCAACATCGTGTATTTCACCGGCTTGTACTTCAATAGCGCGGCCGACGGCGACAACCGCCTCCTATCGCTCGTGGACGTGGCTGACCTGCGGGGCCTACCCCCCACCACCATCATCGCCGCCGAAATCGACCCGCTCCAGACCGAGGGCACGTTGCTGCGCGACAAGCTCACGGCGGCCGGCGTCAGCGTGCAGTACCAGCTGTACGCGGGCACCACGCACGAGTTTTTTGGCACCTACGCCGTGGTGCCGCTGGCCAACGACGCCCAGGATTTTGCCGCCACGCGGCTCAAGGCTGCCTTCCAATAGTTGCCTGCTTCCTCCTAATTTCTTTTTTATGTCCCTGCCCACCTCCTACGTACGCTTTGCCGACGGCGTCGAAGAAATCCAGCCCAACGAAGACCAGCTCGGCGACGAAACCGTGGCCTCCATGGCCCGCGTCGCCCGCATGATGTTCGAGAAAAACCGCCACGCCATCCGCGATGCCCACGCCAAAAGCCACGGCATCCTACGCGGCGAGCTACAGCTATATCCCAACCTGCCCGAGCACCTGGCCCAGGGCGCGTTTAAGGAAACCAAAACGTTCCCGGTCATCATCCGCTTGTCCACGTCGCCGGGGGCTATTCAGCCCGATAGCGCGCCGGCTGTGAAAGGCTTTGCCCTGAAAATCATTGGGGTAGCGGGCAAGAAGTTTCTGGCCGAAGAAGCCGACGCCGTGACCCAGGACTTGCTGATGGTGAACGATACCATCATCCCGACCGGCGACGTGAAAAGTTACCACGACATGCAGCTGCGCATTGAGAAGCTCACCCACAGCCCCGAAATTCTGCAAACCGCCATCAACAAGGTAGGCGTGCTGGCCGACAAAGCCCTGGAGCTATTGGAAGATGTGGGCGGCCCTAAGAAGGAAGTAGATATGGTGGTGCAGGCCCACCCCAACCACCACATGCTGGGCGAAACCTACACCACGCTCGGCGCCGTCCGCTACGGCGATTACGTGGCCAAAATCAGCGTGGCCCCGCTCTCCGACAACCTCAAAGCCATTGCGGGTAAAGAGATGGACGTGAGCGAGCCCGGCGCCTACCGCGACATGGTCGTGGACCTCTTCAAAAACCAGGGCGCCGAGTACGAGCTGCGCGTGCAGCTCTGCACCGACCTGAAGACCATGCCCGTGGAAGACGCTAGCGTTGATTGGCCCCAGGACCAAAGCCCCTATCAGGTGCTCGGCAAAATTGTGCTGCCCGCCCAGGACGCCTACAGCCCCGCCCGCCGCGTGTATGCCGACGACGTACTGAGCTTCAACCCCTTCCACTGCCTGCCCGAGCACCTGCCGCTGGGCAGCATCAACCGGGTGCGCATCAAGGCCTACGAGTCGAGTGCCAAATACCGGCATATGATGAACGCTACGCCCCGCGTCGAGCCGACGGACATTAACCAAATGCCCGACTAATTGGCTGGCTAGGGGCGCGTGGGCCGGGCAGTTGCCTCGGGCCTCGCCCCTAACCTACCGCTAGGGTCTCCTAAGGGCTTTCCAGGAGCCTCTTTGCAGCTTTTTAGGCTGCAATCAATCCACCCTGCCACTGCCATTCGCGACGGCTCACCCGTTACTCATTATGTTTCAACCCATCTCGCG
>NZ_RCYZ01000012.1 GCF_006439025.1 Hymenobacter nivis | reverse complement strand
CTTCGCCCCGCAGTCGCTGGCCTTCGGCGGGGCCCTGGCCGCCTCGGCCCAGGCCTACCCCAACCCCTTCGCCGCCGACGTCACCCTGGCCCTGCAGACCCTGGCCGCCGGCCCGGCCACCGTGCGCGTGCTCGACGGCGTGGGCCGCCAGGTGCGCCAGTGGCAGCCCACGCTGGCCGCCGGCGCCTCCACCCTGCCCCTGGCCGACATGGCCAGCCTGCCCCGCGGCCTCTACGTGGTGCAGGTGCGCTACGCCGACGGCCAGACCCAGCGCCTCAAGCTCGTCAAACAATAGGCTCTCGAATAGGCTCTCGAATAGGCTCTCGAATAGGCTCTCGAATAGGCTTTCGAATAGGCTTTCGAATAGGCTTTTGCCAAGATGCTAAAAAGCCCTGCGCCCCGCGCAGGGCTTTTTTTGTGCCCCACCAACCCCTTTGGGGGGCTGTCTTAGGTATTTCCTAAAAAGAAAGATGAGGCTTTGCCGGTGGCGTGCTTATTTTTCGCGTCCCATCCGGCCTTTTTTCTTTTTCATGTTCTTTCGTTTTGCATTTTGCCGTGGCCTGGCGCTGGGGTTGGTGGCGTTGCTGCTGGGGGCCCTGCCCGCCGCGGCACAGCCCCGGGCCTACGGGGGCCGGTTTGTGCACGACAGTTTGGCGGCCTATGTGCAGCGCGGCCTGCGGCTGTGGGACATTCCGGGCCTCGCCGTGGTGGTGGTGAAGGACGGGCAGGTGGTGGCCGCGCAGGGCTTTGGCGTGCGGGCAGTGGGCGAGCCCGCACCGGTCGATGCCAACACCTTGTTCATGATTGCGTCCAACACCAAACTGTTCACGGGGACGGCCCTGGCGCAGTTGGAGGAGGAGAAGCGCCTGACGCTGAACGACCCAGTGCGCCAGCACCTGCCCGGGTACCGGTTATTTGACTCGACGAGCACGAAGCTGGTGAGCATCCGCGACCTGCTGGGGCACCACTTGGGCACCCGCACGTTCCAGGGCGATTTCACGTTTTGGAACTCCAACCTGAGCCGGGCCGACATTGTGGACAAGATGCGCAACCTGCGGCCCGTCAACCCGTTCCGCCAAACCTACGGCTACTGCAACTCGGGTTTTTTGGCGGCGGGCGAAATCATTCCGCAGGTGCTGGACGGCAAGCGCTGGGAAGACTGGGTGCAGCAGCGCCTGCTCACGCCGCTGGGCATGGCCCGCACCTACCCGCTTACGGCCGGCTACGCGCAGCGCGAAAACATTGCCCGGCCCTACTCCGACGCGTTTGGGCCCCTGATTCCGTTGCCCTTCGACCAGATAGACAACCTGGCCCCGGCCGCCGGCCTCGTGTCGTGCGCCAACGACCTGACGCACTGGCTCAAGTTCCAGCTCGACAGCGGGCGCTACGCCGGGCGGCAGGTGCTGCCCTGGGCCACGCTGCGCCGCACCCGGGCCGTCAACACGCTGGTGTCGGACGTGAAATCGTCGATTCTGCCGAGCCATTTTTCCATGTACGGCCTGGGCATTTTCATCGGCGACTACGCCGGGCGGCAGGTGTTCTGGCACACGGGCGGGGCCAACGGGTTCGTGACCAACGTGTGTTTTGTGCCCGAGGAGGGCCTGGGCATTGCCGTGCTCACCAACCAGGACAACCAGAGCTTTTTTGAGGCCCTGCGCTACCAGCTGCTCGATGCCTACCTGGCCGTGCCTTACGTGGACCGCAGCCGCCAGCTGTACACGCTGGCCCGGCCCGGCCGCGAAGAATCGCAGCGCAACATTGCCGAGCTGGCCACCCGCGTGCAGCGCAAAAACCGCCCCACCCGCGACCTGCGCACCTACGCCGGCGTGTACCGCAACCCCGTGTACGGCACCGTGACGGTGGAGGCCCAGGGGCGGCAGCTGCAAGTGCACTTTGCCAACCACCCCGGCCTGGTGGCCACGCTCGACTACATGGACGGTGAGCAGTTCCGCACCACGTACTCCAACCCCGCCTACGGCATCTTTCCGGCGCTGTTTCGGGCCGAAGGGGCTCGGGTACGCACCATGGAACTGCGCGTCAACCCCTTTCTGGAACAAGATTCTTACGTGTTTAGCAAGCAGTAGCGGGGCCCCGCAAGCGGCTTTTACCGAACGCAAAACGGCCGGCTTCCCTAAGCGGAAAGCCGGCCGTTTTGCGTTGGCCTGGGCCCCTACAGCAGTTGTGCGTTGGGGCCCTGGTGGGTTAGTTCAGCGAGGCTACGTCGATGACGAAGCGGTACTTCACGTCGCCTTTTAGCATGCGCTCGTAGGCTTCGTTGATGTGCTGGATGTCAACCATCTCGATGTCGGACATGATGTTGTGCTCGGCGCAGAAGTCCAGCATTTCCTGGGTTTCGGCGATGCCGCCGATGAGCGAGCCGGCCACGCGGCGGCGCTTGGCGATGAGGTTGAAGGCGTGCAGTTGCGGGGCCTCGGTGGGCACGCCCAGCAGGATCATCGTGCCGTCGAGGCGCAACAGGCTCACGTAGGAGCCCAGGTCGATTTGGGCCGATATCGTGTTGATGATGAAGTCGAAGTAGTTATTCACCGACTTGAACTGCTCCTTGTCCTTCGTTACGATGAACTTGTGGGCCCCCAGGGCCTTAGCATCGGCCTCTTTATCGGGCGAGGTGCTGAGCACGGTCACTTCGGCGCCCAGGGCCACGGCAAATTTCACGGCCATGTGGCCCAGGCCGCCCAGGCCCATTACGGCCACGCGGTGGCCGGCGCCCACTTTCCACTGGCGCAGGGGCGAGTAGGTGGTGATGCCGGCGCACAGCAGCGGCGCCACGCGGGCCAGGTCGAGCTTCTCGCTCACCTTAAGCGTGTACTTCTCGTCCACCACGATGCTTTGCGAGTAGCCGCCGTAGGTGGGGGCCCCGGTGCCGATTTCGCGGCTGTTGTAGGTGCCCACCATGCCGGTGGTTTCGCAGTACTGCTCCAGGCCCTCTTTGCACGACGAGCACTCGCGGCACGAGTCCACCATGCAGCCCACACCGGCCAGGTCGCCTACTTTGAAGTTCTTCACGTGGTCGCCCACGGCGGCCACGCGGCCCACAATCTCGTGGCCGGGCACCATCGGGAAGATGGAGCCGCCCCACTCGTCGCGGATTTGGTGCAAATCGGAGTGGCACACGCCGCAGAAAAGGATATCAATCTGCACGTCGTGGGGGCCCGGGGTGCGGCGCTCCAGCGTGAAAGGCTCGAGGGGAATGCTGGCGGCGGGGGCCGCGTAGGCTTTGGTGGTACTCATTAAAGTTGGTTTTGGAAAAAGCGTCGAATTAATTGTGCACAACCAAATTGGCAGTGCGAAGGTTCTTAACCGCCCGGGGCCCCAAAAGGTTATGGCCGCGCCAGGGCTTCGTCCACCAAAAGGCGCATCCGGGCCAGCGACTCGTGGGCAAAGCGGCGTTGCAGCATCCGGCCAAACAGCTTGAACCCCAGCCAATAAAATGGGTTGCGGATGTGCCCGGGCTGCGACGCGGCGTTGATGCGAAAATCTACGGCGCCGGTCGCCAGGTTCTTGTGCACTGAAAAGTTAATCTGGCCGCGCTCGAAGTGGCCTTCGAGCGTGCGGTAGCCGTAGCCCCACACGCGCTCGGGGCCCCCGGGGCCCTGCTGGCTGGCTTCGTCCACCACATCCACCACCCGCACGCCGAAGTAGAAATTGAACACCAAAAAGTGCGCCCGTAGCACCATCACGCGCTTTTCGAGGGGCTGGCTGGGGTCGAAGTAGCCGGTAATCAGGTTGGGCGGCGGGAAGGCGTAGCGCCGGAGCACGTCCTGGGCCGCGGCAAAGGCGCCGGCGGGCGCGGGGGCCCCGGGGGCTTCGGCGGGCAAGGCCACGGCGTAGTGGTCGAGGCGCCAGCCGGTGGCCGGGGTGTACTCAGTTTGGGCAGCGTAGTCGTAGTTGACGGGGGTGTGGGCGTATTCGGCGAGGCGGGCGCGGAACCGCTCCCAGGCGGACGGGGCGGCGGTGGGGTTAGACATGGGAAACGGTGTGCTCGACGGCACCATCGGGTGCGCGGCGGGTGGTTTCGACCGTGACGGGCCCCAGGGCCTGGCCGCCGCTGGCCTGGGCCACTCGCTGGCAAAACTCGACCCACGTAGCTTCCTGCATCAATTTGCCGCCGCCGATGGTGTCGTAGGCGAAGGCCACCAGCCCGTCGCGCGAGCGGGCCACCGAGTGAATTTCGAACCGCAGCGCGTCGGGCCGGCCGTCGAGCGCGTGGGCCTCGAAGCGGATGCGGCCGGCCTCGGGGTGGCCTTCGAGGGTGGCGAGCTCGAAGAACGTGGCCCCTACCTCAGTCACGCGCACGCTGCCGTTCCAGGGCCCCAGTATTTTGATGTGGAACTCGTCGCCCACGGCCAGGGCCCCGGCCGTGCCGCTGGTCTGCTCAAAATCGGCCAGTAGGGCGGGCGAAAACTGGGGCAAATCGGCTTGCACGGCGGCCATGAGCGGCGCGGGCCCCTGGCGCGGCCGCAGCACGTCGAGGTAGTAGCGGCGGTCGAGCTGGGGCCCCGCGCCCCGGGCGGCGGGCTGTTCAGGTTTAGGGTTATCGGCCACGGGGTGGAATTGAAAATGTGCGTTGCGGAACGGAGGCCAAGCCCCCGGCTCGCGTATACGTCCTTCCGCAGCCAAAGGTGAGGCCCGCCCTCAGCTGCGGCGCGCTACTACTCCCGCCCTTCCCCTACCACATGGCCTACTTCCGCCCCCCCGGCCCCCCGCCCGACCCCGCGCTGGTGCGCAGCCTCACCGCCCAGCAGCAGGAGCTGCGCCAGCGCGTGCGCGCCGAGCCCCTGGCCCACGAGCCGCGCCTGATCGGCGGCTGCGACTCGTCGTTTCCCACGCCCGAAACCATCCTCTCAGTGTTCGTGGTGCTGAAATTCCCATCGCTGGAGCTGGTCGAAAAAGTGTACAGCTACGCCCCCGTCACGATGCCCTACGTGCCCGGCTTCCTCTCCTTCCGCGAGGCTGGCAACGTGGTGCAGGCCTTCGCCAAGCTCACGCACCGGCCCGATGTGGTGATGGTGGACGGCCACGGCATTGCGCACCCGCGCCGCGTGGGCATTGCCGCGCACCTGGGCGTGCTGCTCGATGTGCCCACTTTCGGCGTGGCCAAGAATAAACTGACCGGCACTTTCACCGAGCCGGGCCCCGAAAAAGACAGCACCACGCCGCTTACCGATGCCAAAACCGGCGAGCTCATCGGCGAAGTCATCCGCAGCAAAGACAAGGTGCTGCCGCTGTTCGTGAGCCCTGGCCACCGCTGCGACCAGGCCACCGCCACCCGCCTCACCCTGGCCTGCTTAAAAGGCTACAAGCTGCCCGAACCCACCCGCCTGGCCGATTATTGGGCCGAGGAATTCAAGAAGGAAGTGCGGTAACTGGGGCCCCCAGCAACGGTTTTTGCGTTGTTGAACGGCTGTACCGCCAAGCTGTGCTTGGCCTTGCGCCAGGGCCCCCAGGGTAGCATATGCAAGGCCAAGCACAGCTTGGCGGTACAGCCGTTCAACGACCCAAAATCTCTCTTAAACCGCCACCTCAAACGCCGCACGCAGCGCCGCCAGCGACTCGCCCGCTTCGGTGGGCAGCTTCAGCAGCCGCGCCACGGCGCCCAAAACCGCGCCCCGTTCCTGTCCCAGCACGCCGGTGGCCAGGGCCCCCTGCTGCGACTTAGAGAGCTTGTTGCCCGCCGCATCCGTCAGCAAATTGTGGTGGTAGAACTGGATGCGCGGGGCGTTGAAGGCCGCCGTTTCGGTGAGCTGGGCGGCTAGCCAGAGCTGGGCGGCGGTGCTGGCTCGCAAGTCCAGCCCGCGCACGATGAGCGTGGTGCCGAGGCGCAGGTCGTCCACCACCGACGCCACCTGGTAGGCGGCTACGCCGTCCTTCTTGCGGATCACAAAATCGGGCATTTCCTGGCCCAGCAACACTTGCGTGGGGCCCTGGCCGGCATCAGTCCAGCGCACAGCCGTAGGCGGCGGCACCAGCGCGCGCCACGCCGCGCCGGGCGTATCCAGCGGCAAGAGGGCCCCCGGGGCCTCGGTGCGGCTGCGGTGGCTGGCCGCTAGCAAGCCGGGCCGCTGGGCCAAGCGGCGCAGCACGGCGTTGTATTCGGGCAGGTGCAGCAGCTGTGAGTGGTGGCGCAGGAAGTCATCGGGGCCCCGGGGGCCCTGGTCGTAATCAATACCCAGCCAGTCGATGACGCGGAAAATATTATCCAAATACGGCCGGCGCAACCGAGCCCGGTCCAAGTCGTCGATGCGCAGGTGCAGCGTACCGCCCGCCCGCCGCGTGAGCAACCAAGTCAGCACGAAGTTCACGGCGTTGCCTAGGTGCAAGCAGCCGCTGGGCGTAGGGGCCAGGCGCGCTACTACGGGTGCTGGGGGCCCTATTCCACCACTATCCACGGCTCGCCGGCACGGTGCGCTACTAATTCGCCGAAGCTTTCCAGGGCCAAACCATATTGCTGGAACACGGCCTGAACCGCGGCTTCGCCTTCGGGCGCGACGCACACGAGCAGGCCGCCCGAGGTTTGGGGGTCGCAGAGCCACTGCTGTTGCTCGTCGGTGAGGGCCCCTATTTTGTGGCCGTAGCTGGCGTAGTTGCGGGCGGTGCCGCCGGGCACGGCGCCTTGGCGGCGGTAGGTTTCGGCGGCGGCCAGGCGGGGCACTTTGGCAAAATCGAGCACGGCCTGCACGCCACTGCCTTCGCACACTTCGGCCAGGTGGCCGAGCAGGCCGAAGCCCGTGACGTCGGTGAGGGCCTGCACGGCGGGCAGGGGGCTAAGGTCGGCGCCAATCTTGTTGAGCTGGCGCATTTGGGCGGGGGCCACGTCGGCATCTTCGGGCCGCAGAATGCCCTGCTTCTGGGCCGTCGTCAGCATGCCCACGCCCAAAGGCTTGGTGAGGTAAAGGCGGCAGCCAGGCTGGGCGGTGTCGTTGCGCTTGAGGTCTTTCTCGGCCACCAGGCCCGTCACGGCCAGCCCAAAAATGGGCTCCGGCGCATCAATGCTGTGGCCCCCGGCCAGCGGAATGCCGGCCTCGGCGCAGATGGCCCGGGCCCCTTCCGTTACGCGGGCGGCTACCTCGGGCGCGAGCTTGCCGATGGGCCAGCCCAGCACGGCAATGGCCAAAATGGGCCGCCCGCCCATGGCGTACACGTCGGAAATGGCGTTGGCTGAGGCAATGCGCCCGAAATCGTAGGCATCGTCCACGATGGGCATGAAGAAATCGGTGGTGCTGATGACGCACTGGCCATCCTGGCCCGGCAGGCGGTACACGGCGGCGTCGTCGCGCGAGCCGTTACCCACCAGCAGGTCGGGGTAGTTGGGCTGGGGTAGGCTGCTGTGCAGGATTTTATCGAGCACGGCCGGCGCGATTTTGCAGCCGCAGCCCGCCCCGTGGCTGTACTGGGTGAGGCGGATGGGCTCGGTTTCGGAGTGGGTGGGGACGGACATAATCGGCAAAGCTTGGTTATTAACCAGGGTTAACAACGCAATGTGAATAACTATTAATTACAGGGCCCAGGCGGCCTGCTGCAATACCACGCGGTAGCCGTCGGGGTCGGCAAAGGTGCGGCCCTGCGCGTCCCAATACGGATTGTGGGCCGGTACGGCGGGGTAGCCGGCCGCTTCGAGCCGGGCCACGGCCGCCTGCCACGCCGCGGCGTCGGGGAAGTAAAACACCAGTAAGTGCTCGGCTGTGGGCGCGGGGGCCACCAGCTGCCCGTCTTCGCGGGTGAACTCCAGGTGGTACGGGGCCCCGGGGTGGCCCAGCATCACGCCGTCGAAGCCCTGGTGCCCGGCGAACTCAGCCAGGCGTTCGAGGCCCAAGCCTTCGCAGTAGAAATGTACCAGCGGGGCCAGGTCGTTGGTGGGCCGGGCCACGCGCAGCTTGGGCATCAGCACCGTTACGAGGCCGTTGGTTGGAGCGTGGCGGCGGCGGCCAGCACCAGCGCCGCGTTCGTGGGCCCGTCGGTGTCGGCGGCGGGCACGGGCACGGTTTGGCGGCCGGCGGGGGCGCTGCTCATGGTGTAGGCGTAGGTTTTGTCGTAGTAGGTCAGCACCAGGTCCACCATCGTGGCCATGTCGTTGTCGGCAATGGCGGCCAGGGCCTCCTTGGTCACGAGGCCGCCGAGGCGCTTGCGCAGGCGCAGGATGGCGCTGGCCAGGGCCCCCGCGTCGTGGCGGCCGTACTCCAGGGCCAGCTTGGGCACGCGGGCGGCGCGGGGCACGTCGAGGGCCAGCAGCGGCGCGGCCTGCATCTGGTCGAAGAGCGGCGTGGGGATGTGCAGGCTGCCGATGGAGCGGCTTTCGTCCTCCACCCACACCGGCCGGTCGGCGGGCAGGGCCCCCAGCGCGGCGGCCAAGTTGTTCTCAAACTGCTCCTGGGTGGGCTGGGCCGGCTGCCCCATGCTGCCAAACGACGAGCCCTTGTGGTGGGCCAGGCCCTCCAGGTCGAGCACCGGCTGGCCCTGGGCGGCCAGCGCGTGCAGCACCTCGGTTTTGCCGCTGCCGGTGTAGCCGCCCACCACGTACAGGGGCCGCGGCCGGGCAAACTCGGCCCCGGCCCAGCGGCGGTAGTCCTTGTAGCCGTGGTTGAGCAGGTTTACCTCGAAGCCGGCCAGCTCCAGCAGCCACTGCACGGCGCCGCTGCGCATGCCGCCGCGCCAGCAGTGCAGGCGCACTTCCTGGCTGGGGGCCAGCTGCTTGGCCTGCTCCACCATGGCGCGCATCTTCGGCCCAAAAAAATCGAGGCCCATGAGCACGGCCTTTTCGGGCGTCACCTGCTTATAGGTAGTGCCAATGCGGGCGCGCTCGTCGTCGGTGAACAGCGGCAAGCTGAGGGCCCCCGGGATGTGGCCCTGGGCGTACTCGGCCGGGGCCCGCACATCCAGGATGGGCACGGTGGCCGGGGCCGTCAAAAAATCGGCAATGGGGCTGCGGGCCATACGGGTTCGGGCAAGGGGCCCCGCCAACGGGCGGGGCCTGTGGGGCGAAATTACTCCCGCCTCCGCACAAAGTTGGTCTTCGAAACTTTATAGGCGTGCGCTCTTATCTGGCAATGCGTAAGTTTGCACGCAATTCGCGGCCCGGTTCGGGAGCCGCCGCCGCCCTTCTGCCTTGCCGATGCTGACTGCTGTACTGCTTTTTCTCCCCCTGGCCGCCGCGCTGCTGCTCCACTTCACCAAAGGGGCCACCGCCCGGGCCCTGGCCTTGGGGGCTTCATTGGTCGAATTTGCCCTGGCCGCCTTCGTCGCCGTCGATTTTGCCCGCCACGGCTCGTCGGCCTACAACCTCGACTACGCCTGGGTGCAGTCGGCCGGCATCAACTTCCACCTCGGGCTCGACGGCCTCAGCCTGCTGCTGGTGCTGCTCACCACCTTCCTGGTGCCGCTGATTTTGCTGGCCGCGTTCCGGGGCAATTATGAGAACCCCTCGGCCTTCTACGCCCTGGTGCTGTTCATGCAAACCGGCCTGCTCGGCGTCTTTATGTCGCTGGATGCCTTTCTGTTCTACTTCTTCTGGGAAGTGGCGCTCATCCCGATTTATTTCCTGGCCGGGGCCTGGGGCGGCGAGCGGCGCATCGCCGTCACGCTCAAGTTTTTCCTTTACACCGTCGTCGGCTCGCTCTTCATGCTGGCCGGCTTCGTGTACCTGTACCTGCAAACCGGCCCCGCCGCCGGCAGCCTCGCCGCCCACTCTTCCGAGCTCTCGGCGTTCTACAAGCTCAAGCTGAGCGCCGGCGAGCAGTCGTGGCTGTTCTGGCTGATTTTCGCGGCTTTCGCCGTGAAGATGCCCATCTTCCCCTTCCACACCTGGCAGCCCGATACCTACACAGAGGCCCCCGCCCCGGCCACCATGCTGCTTTCGGGCATCATGCTGAAAATGGGCATCTACGGCACGCTGCGCTGGCTGCTGCCCATCGTGCCGCTCGGCTTCAGCCAGTGGCAGAAGCCGGTTATCATCCTGGCCGTCATTGGGGTTATCTACGGGGCCATCATCGCCATCCGGCAGCGCGACATGAAGCGCCTCATCGCCTACTCGTCGCTCTCGCACGTGGGCCTGATGGCAGCCGGCGTGTTCTCGCTCACCCAAATCGGCCTGCAAGGCGCAGTGGTGCAAATGCTGGCCCACGGCGTGAACGTGGTGGGCATGTTCTTCGTGGCCGATGCCATTGAGCGTCGCACCGGCACCCGCCAGCTGCCCGACCTTGGGGGCCTCACCCGCCGCACGCCGCTGCTGAGCGTCTGCTTTCTGGTGATGCTGCTCAGCACCGTGGCCCTGCCCCTCACGGGCGGCTTCGTGGGCGAGTTCCTGCTGCTGGCCGGCATCTACCAGTACTCGGCTTGGGTGGGCGCGGTGGCCGGCCTCACCATTATCTTCTCGGCGGTGTACTTGCTGCGCTTGTTTCAGCGCACCATGCTGGGCCCCGACTCGTCGTTCTCGGCCACCATCACTGACCTCACCGGCAGCGAACTCCTGGTTTTCGTGCCCCTTATCGTGCTGGTGTTCTGGTTGGGCCTGTTCCCGGGCACGTTCCTGCACTTGTCCGAGCCGGCCGTCAGCAGCATTCTAACTGCCGTCGGGCGGTAGTACCCGGGGCCCTAAATAGGGCCCCGGGGCCGTCATGCTCATCTAGCGTCCGCTTGTTGAAGCATCTCTCCCGCGGCAGTAATTAATTAGTCAGCGGTAGAGATGCTTCGGCAGGCTCAGCATGACAGCCTTTTGAAGCTCATCCGAAGCTTAGAACCATGACCTCCATTATTCTCCTTTCCGTCTTCGGCATCGTCCAGCTATTCCTGGGCTTTTTGCGCTCTAACAAGGTGCTGCTGCCCGGCGTGCTGCTGGTGCTGCTGGCCGTGTTCGGGGCCAACCTGGCCGACTGGAACCAAGCGCCGCAGTCGTTCTTCAACCACATGCTGACCGTGGACCACTACACGGTGGCGTTCACGGGCATCGTGGTGCTCACGGCGCTGCTGCTGCTGCCCTTCTCGCGCAGCTACGTGGTGGCCCACGAGCCCAACCTGGCCGAGTACTACGCCCTGCTGCTGTTCTCGCTCGTGGGGGCCATCATGATGATCGGCTACGACCACTTGCTGATGCTATTTGTGGGCATTGAAATCCTGAGCATCAGCATGTACGTGTTGGCCGGCGCCAGCAAGCGCGACTCCCGCTCAAACGAAGCGGCCCTCAAGTATTTCCTGATGGGGGCCTTTGCCACCGGCATCCTGCTCTTCGGCATTGCGCTACTCTACGGCGCCACCGGCACCTTTGCCCTGTCGCAAATCGCCGCCGCCGTAGCCGCCCCCGCCAACGCCAGCCTGCTGCCCATGCTCTACATCGGCATCTTGCTGATGATCATCGGCATCGGTTTCAAAGTATCGGCCGCGCCGTTCCACTTCTGGACGCCTGACGTGTACGAGGGCACGCCCACCTTCTTCACCGCCTTCATGAGCACGGTGGTGAAAACGGCCGGCTTCGCCGCGTTTCTGAAGCTGCTGGCCGTGGCATTGCCGGCCGCCCAGGGCTTTTGGGCCCCCACCATCCAGGCCATGTGCGCCCTCACGCTGCTGCTCGGCAACGTAGGCGCCGCCGCCCAAACTACCACCAAGCGCATGCTGGCCTACTCCAGCGTGAGCCACGCCGGCTACCTGCTCATCGGCCTGGTAGCTGGCAACGGCAGCCTCACGGGCCCCGCCGCCAACGGCATTTTCTTCTACTCCCTCGCCTACTCCATCGCCACCGTGGCCGCCTTCGGCGTGCTGAAACTGGTGGCCGACCACCGCCAGCGCGACGACTACGCCGGCCTGAACGGCCTGGGCAAAACCAACCCGCTGCTAGCGTTTGTGATGACCGTGGCCATGCTTTCGCTGGCCGGTATCCCGCTCACGGGCGGCTTCTTCGGTAAGTTTTTCCTGCTCACCGCCGCCGTGGGCCAGGGCCATATCGGCCTCGTCGTCTTCGCCGTCGTCATGAGCATGGTGGGCATCTACTACTACCTGCGCCCCATCATCGCCATGTACCTGCGCCCCGCCGAGGGCCCCACAGCCGAAGCGGTACCGGTCGATGGCCTGCAAGCCTTTACCCTGGGCCTGTTGGCGCTGCTCACCATCGTACTGGGCATCTTGCCGGGCTTTTTGAGCGGCATTTTGTAGCACGTCGCTTCCCTGCCCTGAAAAAGAAAAGGCTGCCCGGTGTGGGCAGCCTTTTCTTTTGCCCAAAGTAGGATACCATGCCTACTACTTGCTGGGGGCCCTACTGGCTAATGCAAATACGCCTAATGCAGGTGTGCTGTGAGGTTGCCGTACTTAATCCACTCTTCCATGCGCTTGTGGTAGCCCACTACGTGGCCGCGCAGGTACTTCTCAATCATCAGGCCAGCGGCGGGGGCAGCGCTGCTGCCACCGAAGCCGCTGTTCTCGATGAACACGGCGATGGCAATTTTCGGGTCGTTGGCCGGGGCGAAGGCGGCGAACGTGGCGTGGTCGTAGCCGTGGGGATTCTGCACGGTGCCGGTTTTGCCGGCCACCGAAATGCCAAACTCGCGCAGCGAAGCTAGGCTGCCCGTGCCGCCGCGGCCGTCCACCACCTCCTGCATCCCGGGGATGATGTACTTGAAATACGCCGTGTCCACGGCCGTGTAGTGCCGCTCGCGGTACTTAGGTAGGGGCCCCGCATTGCCGATGCCCTTCACAAAGTGCGGCGTGTAGTAGTAGCCGTGGTTGGCAATGGTGGCCAGCACGTTGGCCATTTGCAGGCCCGTAATGCCGATTTCGCCCTGGCCGATGGACAGCGAATAGACGGTTTTGAAGTTCCAGCGGTGGTAGCCCAGGCGCTTATCGTAGTACTCGGGCGATGGGATAAGGCCGCGCTTTTCCTGGCTCATGTCCACGCCCAGCTTCTCGCCGAGGCCGAAGGACTTTACCATTTTCTGCCACTGCCCCAGGCCCAGGCGGGCATCCTCGAAGCGGTTGGGCGACTGGCCGCGCAACACCGCTGCCCGCATTACTTGGTAGAAATAGGGGTTGCAGCTGTTTTTGATGGCAATGCTGACGTTGGACGGGTACTCGTGGTTGTGGGTGCAGCGCACCAGCTTCTGGTTGCACGCGAAGCCGGTGCCAGCCGTCACGACGCCCAACTGCATGGCCACCAGCTCATTCACCAGTTTGAATACCGAGCCCGGCGGGTACGTGGCCATCAGAGGCCTGTCGAACAGGGGCCGTTCGGGGTTGCGCAGCAGGTCCATGTAGCGGTTGCCCATGCCCTTGCCGGTGAGGGTTTCGGGGGTGTAATGCGGGGCCGACACGAAGCACAGGATTTCGCCCGTTTTGGGGTCGATGGCCACGATGGAGCCGCGCCGCCCGGCCAGCAGCTCCTCGCCATAGGCCTGCAGCTCGGCGTCGATGCTCAGGTGCAAGTCCTGTCCGGCCACTGAGAGCGTATCGAACTCGCCGCCCCGGAACGCGCCTTTCTCAACCCCGCGCACGTTCACCATCTTGAACTGCACGCCGCGGCGGCCCATCAGCGTGGGCTCGTAAAACGATTCGAGGCCGGCGATGCCCACGTTTTCGCCCGCGCCGTAGCGCCCGTACTTGGGCAGCTCCAGCAGCTTGGGCGTGATGGGGCCCACGTAGCCCAGGGCGTGCGCTAGGTTGGGCGTGCGGTAGGCCCGCGCCATGCGCGCCTGGGTGCGGAAGCCCGGGAAGTCAATCAGGTTGTCCTGGATGGCGGCGCGTTCGGCCAAGCTCAGGTTTTGCACCAGCGGCGAGGGCTTGGTGCGCGAATACGTGCGGGCGGCTTTGAGGCCTTCGCGTAGACTTTCGAGCGGAATTTGCAGCAGCTGGCAGAAGCGGGCCGAGTCGAGGCCTTTTACCTCGCGGGGCACCACCATCAGGTCGTACACGGGCGTGTTGGTGACGAGCAGCTGGTTTTTGCGGTCGTAGATGAGGCCCCGGTAGGGCACCTGCACCAGGCGCTGCAAGGTGTTGCGGTCGGCCGCCAGCTTGTAGGTACCGTCGAGCACCTGCATGAAAAAGAGGCGCGTGGCAAACACCAGCCCCACCAGTAAAAAAATGCCTTGCACCACGTAACGCCGGCCTTCCAGGTATTGCATACTATAAAGTTACAACCGAACCGGGGCCCCTGCGGGCGCAACGGCCGGCGGAAACCGCAAAAAATTATCGCGCCGCACCCCGCCATTGTGCCGGCCCGCCCAGGAAACGTGCTACTCCCCAGCGTGCTACCCGCCGAAGCCGCCGGTGTCGCCTTTGGGCTGGTTTTCGATGGTGCTGGCGGGCTTGTTGTTGCCCAAAAACCAGGTGAAGCCCAAGTAGCCTACCCGCGTTTCGTATTTGGATTGCAGGTCGGCGGTGAGGCCGTCGGCGGCCAGCTGGGTGGACTGGCGGCGGGTGTTGAACAGGTCGCTGACGCGCAGGGTGAGGGCGGCCCGGTCGTTAAACAGCCGCTGGCGCAGGGCCACGTCCACGCCGTACACGGCCAGCAGGCGGCCCTGGGGCACCACCAGCGGGGCCCGGTAGTTGCCGCTGAGCTGCAGGGCGAGTGCCTTAGTGGGGCTGAAAGTATTCAGTAAATACGCCGTGCCGGTGAAGTTGGCGCGGGTGCCGTCGCCGGCGTAGCTGGCCACCTGGCTACGGAAAAACGAGCCGTTGGCCGTGAGCTTCCACCACGCCGTCAGCGGGCGCGTCAGCGACAGCTCCAGCCCGTAGCTGGCCGTGTGGCCGAAGTTGGCGTAACCGGTGCGGGCAATGAAGTCGGGCTGGCCGCTGAGGCGGGTCGCCACCGTGTCAATCGTGCGCAGGCTCTGGATGGACTGGCTGGCGAAGCGCCCGAACAGGGTGGTGCTAAGCGTAGTGTTCTGCCACGCAACTTGGTGGCCCAGCTCGGCCACGTGCACGTACTCGGGGCGCAGGTCGGGGTTGCCCACCGTGTAGTTGCGGGCGTCGGAGTAGATGGGCAGGGCAATGATTTGCAAGAAGTTGGGCCGGTTCAGCCGGCGGGCGTAGCTGAGCTGCAGGCGCTGCTCGTGGGCCAGCGTGCGGGCCACGGTGGCCGCAGGAAACAGATTAAAAATGCGCTGGCTGGCCGAGCCCGTGGGCAGCACCTGCGCTTGCAGCCCCGTGAATTCGGCCCGCAGCCCAACTTGGTAGTCCCACGCCCCGGCTTTCTGCTGGTAATTGCCGTAGGCCTGCGGAATCACCTGCTGGTAGCGGTAGCGGTACGAGCCCGCTTCCTGCCGCACGAAGGGGGCCCCGGGCACTGGCTGCACCGAATAGTCGGCCGTGCCGGGCGTCACCATCACGTCCGTTTTCAGGCCCGCGCCCCAGCGGCGCTTGTCGTCCAGTGGGTGCGCGTAGTCCACTTGCGCGGAGGGCAAGTGGATGGTGACGTCGAGCAGCTGCTGGCGCGCCTGCCGGGCGTAGTCGGCCGGCCCGTCCAGCACGCGCTGCTCGGTGGTGACGGTGCCGCCGTCCAAGATGTAGGTGGCGCTGGCCGTCAGCTCGCGGCCGGGGTGGGCGGCCCAGGTGCGCCGGTAGCTGCCCGAAATTCGGGCATTGTAGAGGTCGTCCACTTCCAGGTTCTGGTTTTGCAGCACAATGGCTGGGTCGGCGCCGCGCGTGAGCCGGGTGGCGAAGTCGCTGGTTTGGTGCAGGTCGCTCTTGTAGAGCTCGGTGGCCAGGGTGAAGCGCTCCTGGTCGTTGGGGGCGTAGTCCACACCCAGTTGCAGGTCCTTGCTGGCTTGGTGGCGCAGGTTCTGGCCGGTTTGGTCGGTGCGGGAGGTGCGGCCGTCGGCCGTGGCCACCTGCTGCAAGCCCGAGCTGCCGCGAAACCGGTTGTCCACCGCGTTGGCGCTGCCAAAAAAGTTGAATTTGCCCACCCGCCGGTTAAGGTCGAGCACTGCGCTGTACTTGTCGCGGGTGCCCACCGTGGCCAGGGCCGAGCCGTTCCAGCCGGGCTGGGTTTGCTTTTTCTGCACCAGGTTGATGATGCCACCCGTGCCCTGGGCCGAATACTGGGCCCCCGGGTTGGTGATGACCTCGATGGTGGCGAGGCGGCTGGCGGGCAGCTGGTCGAGGCGCAGGCTGCTGGGCGCGGGCTTGCCGTCGAGGTAAAGCGTGACGCTGGTGCTGCCCCGCAGGCTCACCTGCCCGTTGTCGTCCACGGCCACGGCGGGCACTTTCTGGAGCACGTCGACCGCCGTGCCGCCCACGCTGTTCAGGTCCTTGTCCACGTTGACGATGGTTTTGCCCAGCTCGTTGACCACCACTGCCTTTTCGCCCTGCACCACCACGCCGCCGAGCCGCACGGCTGCCGGCGCCACCAGCCACTCGCCTAGGCGCAGTACCGGGGCCCCGGCGCGCAGCGTAACCAGCCGGCGTGCGGGCCGGTACCCCAAGGCTTCGGCCCGGAGCAGGTAGGTATCCGGTGCGACGCCCGCCAGCGCAAACGTGCCGTTTTCCGCCGTTTGGGCACTTCCCACCAGGGTGGAGTCGGGCAAGCGCAGCAGCAGCACGTTGGCAAACGGCAGCGGCTGGCGCGTGGCCTGGTCCAGCAGCGTGCCGGCCACTTGCCCGGGGCCCTGGGCCGCCACGAGGCGAGGTAGTAAGCCGGCCGCCACCAGCGCGAAAACCCAAGGTTTTCCCCAGCTTGCCAGGGCCAAACGGCCGCGGGTAAGATGCCGTGACCAAAATAAAAAAACCGTAATTTTCAACTCAAATACTTGACTGTTAATTTTATTTGCAATGCAAGATACCAGGCAATACCTAGTAGATTGAAACAGGTAGTCGAACAAGTTCATAAGGGGTTTGAAAGAGGAGTGAGCGAAAAGCGAAGCGCCGTAACCTGTAGTTGCGCCTTGGCGCTACCAGCTGCCGGAAACCCTGGCGGCCACCGGGTGGATGCGCCCCGCGGGGTTAGCGGGAGTGGGCAGACCAGCGCACGGGCAGGCAGGGCGTGGGGGCCCTACTAACGGAGGTGGTGGCCCCGCCACTACCCTTGCCCGGCAAAAATAGGGGCCCTAATAGTGCGTTGAACCGGCCTATTTCGCCCGGCGGAGCAAGTAGAGGTAATAGGCCAAAAAGCCCAGCGCGGTGCTGAAAGTCAAGATGATGACAGAGTAAATGCCCACTGGCCCGTACCAGGTGCAGAGCAAGAGCCCCCCGCCCGTGCTCAGCAGCAGGGCCAGCCACTTCACTATTTTGTCCTGCTCGGCCCGCGGGCCGGGCAGCAGGCGCTCGACGATGCTTTCCGAAACGGCCGCCGCCACAATCTGCCGCTTCAGCAGGTAGTTCAAAACCTGTTTTATGGCGGCCAACACGAAGGAGCCCAGCAGGAAAAGTGCCAGGCCGGGCAGAACAACACGGCGGGCCAGCTCCAGCCCGTTGTTGTCCAAGGCCAGTACGGGGGCGCCCTGGGCCTGGGCGCCAACGACCGTCAGGCAAAAAAATAGCAGCAGCCAAAAACGTTTCATGGGCGAGTGGGGTGGCGGTACCGGATGAGACCGGCCGGAGCCCGCCGGGTTGCAAAAAACTACGAAAAAGTGAGCAGGCGCATGTGCCGGCGGTGCCGGGCCAGCAATTCCAGGCCCTGCCCGGCCACCAGCAGGCCCGCCACGGCCACCAGCCCGGCCCCCAGCCCAGTGGACCACCCTTGGAGCACCTGCCCCAGCGCGCCGCCGAGCAGGGCCACAAACGCGCCCACCACCCCCAGCACTAGGACGGCCACCAGCACGAGCACCCAGGGGAACGCCGGCTTCGGCCGGGGCAGCTGGGCCAGCACCGCCGCCGCAAGGTCAAAGGCAAAAACGGGCGGCGGCAACTGGGCCGCGGCGGCAAACAGCTGCTGGTACGTGGCGCGCCGGGCCTGGCAGAGGCGGCAACCGGCCAGGTGGGCGGCCGCCGCCGTGGGCAGTGGGGCGGCGGCGGCGGCCATTTGCAGGGCGTCGTCGGAGAGGTGGGGCTGCGTCATAGGTCGTCGCGGTGGTAGGTGGCCAGCAGGCGTTGCTTCAAGAGTTTGCGGGCCCGGAATAAGTAGTTTTTCACCGTTCCTTCGGGCAGGGCGGTGATTTGCCCGATTTCCTCGTAACTCAGCTCCTGCTGGTGGTAAAGGGCCACAAGCGTGCGGTAGAGCGGAGGCAGCTGCTCGACGGCCGCGCCCAGGATACCGGCCAGGTCCTGGTCGAACAGGCTCGTTTCGGGGTCGTAATCCGGCCCGGCTACCAAGGTGGGGGGCCCCCGGCGGCCTTCCTCCGCCGCGTCGCCGGGCGCGGGCTCCGCTAAATCCACCAGCACCAGTTGTTTTTTCTCCAGGTAGTGCAGGCAGGTGTTGTAGGCAATCTGGCCAATCCAGGTAGAGAACTTGGCTTGAAATCGAAACCCGGCCAGGTTCTTAAAAGCCTTCAGGTACACCTCCTGCGCCACGTCGGGGCGGTCGGCAGGGTGCCGGATCATTTTGAAAACCACCTGCGTAACCAGCCCCTCGGTGCGCCGCACCAAGTGCCCAAAAGCCGCCGGGCTGCCCCCCAGCACCTGCGCTACGAGCTGCTGGTCGGTGGCGGCGGAGGTGGGCGGGTTGCTCATCGGGGCATGAGACCGGCCAGCCGGCGGGATGTTGCACCAAAGCGTTTTTCCGCCGTGCGTTGGCCCGCAAAAAGGGGCCCAGTGCGCCCCGTCGGAAGCAGTTGTTTGGGTTAATTTTTAGGGCCCCGGCACGGGTGCGCCGTACTGAGGCCGGCCACCGGCCGGTACGCCCCGGGGCCCTAATTAACCCCAAATCAGCTTATTGCCAAAGTAAATGGGCCCCTGGCCCGCCCTACTGCCGGAGGCGCCGCACCGGAAAAAACAGCAGCTGCACAATCAGCAGCGCCACGCAGGTAAAAGCCCAGCTGGCCCCCACCTTGGCCAGCGTGAAGCCAAAGTGCCGGAAGCTGCCCAGCTCCAGCAGGAAAAACGCCAAGTGGTGCACCAGTACCAGCACGCCCAAAAACGTCAGGAACCACGCGGGGCCCATGAAGTGCACGTTCACGGCGTCGGCGGCGTCGTAGCCGTCGCGGGGGCGCAGCAGGCGCAGCACCGCCGGCCGCACAAAGGCCAGCAGCACCGCCGCCGCCGCGTGCAGGCCCCCGGTGTCGTAAAAAATGTCCATCGTCAGGCCCATGCCGAAGGCCAGCAGCAGCTGCACCACCACGGGCGTGCCCAGCGGCAAAAACAGCACAAAGCCCAGGTAAAAAAAGCACCAGCCCGCATCAAAAAGCACCAAGCGACTGATAATGAACACGTGCACCAGCGTATATACCACGTAGCGCAGCGCCTGCCCTAGCAAAAGGCCCACTGTTTTCATCGCCGCCCCTCCTTTCCGGCCGGCGGCAGGGCGCGGGCCTCCACGGTGTCGCGCGCAGGGCGCGTGCGGTTCGTCACCACGTACACGTAGGTTAAGTTGCTGAAATCGGCGCCCAGGCGCAGGTGCACGGTCCAGAAATTCTTGTCCGGCTCCTTCACAAACGAGGCCACGGTGCCGATGAACACGCCCTCCGGAAAAATGGCGTTGTAGCCGCTCGTCACCACCGTGTCGCCCACCACCAGCTTGTTTTGGCGCGGAATGTCGTCGAGCAGGGCCTGCGTGGGGTCGTCGCCGGGCCAGTGCACGCTGCCAAACGTGTTGTCGCGCTTGATTTTGGCCGACACGCTGGTTTTGGAGTGCAGCAGGCTGGTGGCGGTGGCGTAGTGGTCGGTGGCGGTTTTGATGCGGCCCACCACGCCGGCGGCGGCCAGCACGCCCAGGCCGGGCCGCACGCCGTCGGCCAGGCCCACGTTCAGGGTGAAGTAGTTATCCACGCTGCGCAACGTGTTGTTGATGACCCGGGCCGGCACGAGCGGGTAGTTGGGGTCGCGGGCGGCCAGGCGCTGCTGGGCCAGCAGCAGGGTATCGGGCCGCTGGGCGGGGCGCACGTAGCGCGGGCGGCGCAGGGTGTCGCCGGGGGCCGGGGGCACGGCCAGCGAGTCGGCTTGGCGCCGGCTCGTATCGGGCGGGTACAGCTGCTGGCGCAGGCGGGCGTTTTCGGCCAGCAGCTGCTGGTTCAGGGCCCCCAGGTGGAAGTAGTCGAGCACTTCGGTGCGGCGGGCCAGCACCACGCCCGCGTAGGCATTGGCCGAGTTGAAAAACGCTGCCCGCTGGTACGAGCTGCTGGTTACAAATAAGTACAAGCTAATGACTTCCAGCACCCCAAATACCAACAGCCCCTGAAACCGCGCCAGAAACAACAGCAGGTTTTTCATTCATTTAACAATTATCATTTATCATTTAGTACCCAGATTATAATCAGATAGCCAATCGGTTGGGGCCATCCGTTAAATGGTAATTGATAAATGTTAAATGCCCTACGTCAGCAGCACGCCCTTGAAGGCTTGGATGTCTTTGATGGCCCGGCCGGTGCCGCGCACCACGGCGCGCAGCGGGTCTTCGGCGATGTGGATGGGCAGCTTGGTTTTGGCGGCCAGGCGCTTATCGAGGCCGCGCAGCAGGGCCCCACCGCCGGTGAGGTGAATGCCGTGCTCGTAAATGTCGGCCGACAGCTCGGGCGGCGAAATTTCCAGCGCTTTCAGCACGGCTTCCTCGATTTTGGCCACCGACTTATCGAGCGCGATGGCGATTTCTGAGAACGTGACCTTGATGACCTTGGGGATGCCCGTCATCAGGTCGCGGCCGCGCACCTCGTGGTCCGGTGGCGGGTTGTCCAGCTCGGTAAGCGCGGCGCCGACTTCGATTTTGATGCGCTCGGCCGACCGCTCGCCGATGAGCAGGTTATGCTGGCGGCGCATGTAGTCCAGGATATCCTGGTTGAACACGTCGCCGGCCGTCTTGATGCTTTGGTCGCACACGATGCCCGAGAGGGCAATCAGGGCAATTTCGGAGGTACCGCCCCCGATGTCAATGATCATCGAGCCCACCGGCTGGTGCACGTCGATGCCGATGCCGATGGCGGCGGCCATCGGCTCCTGAATCATCCACACTTCCTTGGCGCCGGCGTGCTCAGCCGAGTCGCGCACAGCGCGTTTTTCCACCTCCGTGATGCCCGACGGGATGCAGATAACCATGCGGTGCGAGGGCTGGAACAGCCGCTTGCGCGTGTCAATCATCTTAATGAGGCCCTTGATCATCTCCTCCGCCGCGTGGAAATCGGCGATTACGCCGTCCTTCAGGGGGCGAATGGTTTTGATGTTGTCGTGGGTTTTCTCGTGCATTTGCTGGGCCTGGCGGCCGACAGCGATAATCTTATTGGTGGTGCGGTCTTTGGCGATGATGCTCGGCTCGTCCACCACGATTTTGTCGTTGTGGATGATGAGCGTATTGGCCGTGCCCAGGTCGATGGCAATGTCGCTGGTCAGGAAGTTAAAGAAACCCATTGAGTTAAATCAGAATAGCGGCGCAACGACCGGGGCCACGCGGCAATAAGTGGGCAAAGGTACGGAAGGAATGAGGGGATACGAAGCCCGGGTTCTGTCCTGCTTTCCCTTGGCAAAATACCGGACACACCCCGTGCCGGGCAGGGCCCCAAACGTTCAACCCGGCTAGCTAGTATGCGCCTACCGCCGGCCTTTGCGGGCGGCCGCAATAGTGGCCGCCGCCACCGTGAGGCCCCCCACCGCTACCAGCACCGTGCCCACCACGCCCAGCCCGGGCGCCAGCAGGCGCAGCAAAATACCAAGGGCAAGCAGGGCGTACCCCGCCGGGGTGGCGTATTTCATAACAAAGAAAATTTGTGCGGCCCGGGGGCCCCAGAATTAATGCTCGAGCGGGGTGAGTGGTGCGGCGACTTTTTCAGGCATTGGCCTGCTCTTGCTGCAGCACAGCTGTTCAATCGCCAAAGTGGCCCGACGACTGAAAAAGTCGCCAGACCACGTCCGCTTGCAGCCGCTGCTAGTGCTTGAAGTGGCGCACGCCGGTGAGCACCATGGCCATGCCGCGCTCGTCGCAGGCGCGGATGCTGTCGGCGTCCTTGATGGAGCCACCTGGCTGCACCACGGCCCGGATGCCGGCCGCTCCAGCAATTTCCACGCAATCGGGGAAGGGGAAAAAGGCGTCGGAGGCCATCACCGCGCCTTGCAGGTCGAAGCCGAAAGCGTGGGCTTTTTCGATGGCCTGGCGCAGGGCGTCCACGCGCGAGGTTTGGCCCACGCCCGAGGCCAGCAGCTGGCCAGCGCGGGCCAGCACGATGGTGTTGCTCTTGGTGTGCTTACAGATTTTGCCGGCAAACTCCAGGGCCGCCGTTTCGTCGGCCGTGGGAGCCGACTGCGTGACGACGCGGAAATCAGCGGCGGTTTCGCTCTGGAGGTCAGCGTCTTGCTCGATGAGGCCGTTGAGCAGGGTTTTGACTTGCTTGGCAGGAAACTCCACCGGCTTCTGGCGAAGCAGGATGCGGTTTTTCTTGCTTTGCAGCAGCGGCAGCGCGTCGGGCGCAAAGCCGGGGGCAATCAGCACCTCAAAAAACAGCTGGCTCAGCTCGGCCGCGGTGGCCGCGTCCACTTCCTTATTCACGATGATAACCCCGCCGAACGCCGACACCGGGTCGCAGGCCAGGGCTTGCACGTAGGCGCCGTGAAGGGTATCGGCTAGGGCCACGCCGCAGGCGTTGGTGTGCTTGAGGATGGCGCAGGCCGGGGCCCCGTCGGCAAACTCGCGCATGAGCTGCACGGCGGCGTCCACGTCCACCAGGTTGTTGTAGCTCAGCTGTTTGCCGTGCAGCTGCTCGAACAGGGCCCCCAGGTCGCCGTAGAACGTACCGGCCTGGTGGGGGTTCTCGCCATAGCGCAGCGGCGTGGCGGGGCCCTGAGTCGCAGCCGGAGCGGCAGCGGCAGCGCTTGCGGCCAGGTCGGTGCCCTGGCTTACGTACTTGAAGATTTCGGTGTCGTAGTGGCTGGTGGTGGCGAAGGCAGCGGCGGCGTAGTGGCGGCGGTCTTCCAAATCGGTGGCGCCGTTTTTGGCAGCCAGCAGCTCGGCCACGGCGGCGTACTGGTCGCGGCTGCTGATTACCAGCACGTCGCGGTAGTTTTTGGCAGCGGCGCGCAGCAAAGCAATGCCGCCGATATCAATCTTCTCGATGACGTCGGCCTCGGGGGCCCCACTGGCCACGGTTTCCTCGAAGGGGTACAAATCGACCACTACCAAGTCGATGGGCGGGATGCCGTGCTGCTCGGCCTGGGCGAGGTCGCCGGGCTCGTGGCGGCGGTGCAAAATGCCGCCAAACACCTTGGGGTGCAGCGTTTTCACGCGCCCGCCGAACACTTCAGGGAAGCCGGTGAGGTCTTCCACGGCCGTGACGGCGGCGCCTTCGCTTTCGAGGAATTGCTGGGTGCCGCCGGTCGAGTACAGCGTAACGCCGTGCTGGCGGAGCACCTGCACCAGGGGCCCCAATCGGTCTTTGTGGTAGACGGACAACAGAGCAGCGCGAACGGGACGGGACGACATAAACGGCGGAAATAGCTACGGCATGATTGCCGCCGCAAAGGTACGCCGCCCCCTTGCCGGGGGCCAAAGCCGGCCGTAATTGAATTTAACGCTGATGGCACATAAGCGCGACAGGAACAAGGGGCCCCATTTCGGAGTATAGTTTGTTCACTTGCCTTTCACCCGCGCACCCATGGTTGTTGATTTTGTACGTGCCGATTCCTCCCCTACCGTTGCTCCCGCTACGCCACTACTAGCCACGCCCGCTGCCGCCGTGCAGGCCGCCGAGGCCCTAGCCCCGCGCCTGTTTGCCCAGGCCGCCGCCACCGACGCCGAGGCGGTCTTTCCAACCCAGGAATTTGACTGGCTGCGGGCCGCCGGGCTATTCACCGCGGCGCTGGCCCCCGGCCTGGGCGGGGCCGGCCTGGGGGCCCCCACTGCCACCGAGGAGCTGCTGACCGTGCTACGCCACGTTGGCCGGGGCAACTTAGCGGTGGGCCGGCTCTACGAGGGCCACACCAACGCGCTGCTGCTCATGCAGTTGTTTGGCACGCCAGCGCAGGCCGCGCGCTGGGCCGCCGACGCGGCCACCGGGCTCCTGTTTGGTGTGTGGAACACTGAGGCCCCCGCCCACGGCGTGCGGCTAGAGGCACTGCCTGGCGGCCGCTACCGCCTGCACGGGGCCAAAACCTTCGCCTCGGGGGCCGGCTACGTGGCGCGGCCGCTTCTCACGGGGGCCCTACCCGACGGCCAGGGCTGGCAGATGCTGGTGCTGCCCGCCGATGCCCAGCCGCCCGTGCTCGACCGCTCGTTCTGGCGGCCCCTGGGCATGCGCTCCACCGCTAGCCACCGCGCCGACCTCACGGGCCTGGAGATTGGGCCCGAAGACCTGCTGGGCCCGCCCAACGCCTATTACCGCCAACCCTGGTTTGGGGGCGGGGCCAGCCGGTTTGCGGCCGTGCAGCTGGGCGGCGCCGAGGCCGTATACGACGAAACCCGCCGCTTTCTGCAAGCCCTGGGCCGCACCGACGACCCCTACCAGCGCCAGCGCCTGGGCCAAATGGCCCTGCTCATCGAAAGCGGCCGGCAGTGGCTACGCGGCGCCGCCGCCCACGCCATCCTCCCCAACGATGCCGGGGCCCCTGCCAGCCCCGCCGCCGGGGCCTACGCCAACCTCGTGCGCACCGCCATCGAGCAAATCGGCCTGGCCGTGCTGCCGCTGGCCGAGCGCTGCGTGGGGGCCCGCGGCCTGCTCCAGCCCGAGCCTTTCGAGCGCCTGCACCGCGACCTGACCCATTACCTGCGCCAGCCCGCCCCCGATTTTGTACTAGCCGACGTGGGCCGCTTCGTACTGGAGGGCAATGATTTATACTAATGACTATGCTGCCTTTTGCTGATTACCCCGTGCGCCCAGCCGACTTCGCCGATACGCTGGGGCCCGCGCTCATCATCGTGCCGCACCCCGACGACGAGGCCCTGGGCTGCGGGGGCCTGCTGGCACTGCTGCGGCGCGCCGGCCAGCCCGTGCACGCCGCCCTGGTGAGCGACGGCACCGGGTCGCACCCCAACTCGGCTGTGTTTTCGGCCCCCGCCCGGCGGGCCGTGCGCGAGGGCGAGCTGCGCCACGCCCTGGCCCTGCTGGATGTGCACACCGAACCGCTCTTGCTGCGCCTGCCCGATGCGGCCGTGCCCACGGGCCCCGCGCAGCCCGGCTTTGCCGAGGCGGCGGTGCGGCTGCGGGCCTTTGTGCTTGACAACCAGGTAGCCACCGTGCTACTGCCCTGGCGGCGCGACCCGCACCCCGACCACCGCGCCAGCTACCTGCTGGCCCAGGCGGCGCTGGCCGGGTTGCCCACTGCGCCGCGGCAGCTTGAGTACGTGGTGTGGGCCTGGCAGCGCGCCGCCCCCACCGACCTGCCCCAGCCCGCCGACCACGTGGCAGGCTTCCGCCTGGACATCGGCGAAGTGCTGCCCCGGAAGCTGGCCGCCATTGCCGCCCACCGCTCGCAGGTGGCCCCCGGCGTGTTTACCGACGACACAGAAGGCTTTTTGCTGGCCGACGACATGCTGGCCAAATTCAACCAGCCCTACGAGGTGTATTTTGAAAACTGCGCATGAACGAGAACCAACCCAATAGCCTGGGCGGCAGCTATTTCGACGACGTGTACCGGGCCAATTCCGACCCGTGGGGCTTCGAAACCAGCCCCTACGAGCACGCCAAGTACGCGGCCTCGCTGGGGGCCCTGCCGCGGGCACACTACCCGCGGGCGTTTGAAATCGGCTGCTCGCTGGGGGTATTCACGGCGCAGCTGGCGCCGCGCTGTGGCCAGCTGTTGGGGGTAGATGTGAGCGCCGAAGCCCTGGCGCAGGCCCGCCGCCGCTGCGCCGACTTACCCCAGGTAACCTTGCAGCAAATGCAGCTGCCCGACGAATTCCCGACGGGGCCCTTCGACCTCATCACCCTCTGCGAAGTGGGCTACTATTGGAACCTGGCCGACCTGGCCCGCGCCGCCGACCGCATCGCGGGGGCCCTGCCCACCGGGGGCCAGCTGCTGCTGGTACACTGGACGGCCCCCGTGCACGACTATCCCCTGACGGGCGACGAAGTGCACGAATTCTTTCTCGAGAAAACCGGCCCTGGGGGCCCCTGGGCCCACCTCGGCGGCCAGCGCCACCCGCAGTATCGGCTCGACGTGCTGGAAAAAAGGTAGCCTACCGGCCCGCCCCCGGGGCCCGCAGCCAGGCAAGAGCCTCGGACAGCGGCACCTGGGGCACGGCTACGCCGGCCGTGGCGCGGGCCGCGGCCACCCAGTCCCAGAGGCGGCCGAAGGTGCAGCTGGCCAGCACCTGCCGGGCCAGTTGCTTCTCAGGCAGGCCCAGCGCCGCCGCCACGCCCTGCCCCGGCACCCCAAACGGGGCCGCGTGGCTCCACCAAGCGCGCAGCTGCCGGCGCGCGTGCCACAGCGCCGCTAGGTGCTGCGGGCAGGGCACCAGCGGCTCGCCGCCCGCCAGGCCCTGGGCGGCCCACTCGCGCAGCTGCCACGAGAGGCCTACTTCCACGCGGCCGCACTGGCGGGCCGAGGTGTGCACCACCACGCGCGGGCTGTGGCGCAGGCGCAGGTCGTAGCGGCGCAGCTGCTGGCACAGGGCCTCGTCCTCCAGGTAGCGCACCACGGGCAGGCCGCCCACGCGGCGGTAGGCGCGGGCCGTGAGGGCCAGGCTGGCCCCAAAGTGCTGGTGGTGGCGTGGCCACGGGTCGGCGGCTTGCGGATCGAGTTGGGCTTCAAGGCGGGCGCACCACAAATGGTAGGCTGCGTCGCGGAGCTGAGTGCGGCGTACGCCGCTGGGGGCCCCCGGCGCGGCGGGCTCGCCGGGGCGCAGGGGCGGCGCATCGGTGAGGATGCGGCCGCCCACGGCGTCGGCCCCGGCCGCAATCTCGGCCTGGGTGGCAGCCAGCCAGTCGGGGGCCACGCGGGTATCGGCGTCGGTGCTGGCAATGATGCCGTTGAAGCGGCCCAGGCTCAGCAGACGCAGGCAGGCCTCGTCCATCAGCAGGCGGCGGGCGCGGCCCACGTGGGCATCGGGGGCGGCCAGGCGCAGGCGGGCCACGTGCACGGCCAAGGCCGGGTGTTGGCGTGCAAAGTGGCGCACAGCGGCGGCGGTGCCATCGGTGCAGTTGTTGGCCAGCACAATTACTTCGAAGCTACCGGGCGGCAGGGGCCGGCCGGCCAAGTCAACTTGCGCGGCCAGGGCCCCCAGGGTGGCGGGCAGCGCAGCGGCCTCGTCTTTGGCCGGAATGATGACGCAGGCCCGCAGCGCGGCGTGCGGCGCAGGCAGCTGCTCGTGCAGCCGCAGCGCGTAGTCGGGGGCAGAAACCGGCGGGGGAAAGGCAGCGGTTGCTTCGCAGGTAGCTTGAAAACGCAACGGGTAGCGGAGGGTATGGTACCGGACTTTTACGCCCCGGCGGGGGCCCCGGTTGGCAAAACCAGCGTTTCTGCGTGATAAAAATCTTGAGTTTTTAGTGTCATTCTGAAAGATGAATCATGAATTGATTTTTAGTCAAAAAGCCGCTATTTAATATATTAAAGATCAATAACCTGTGCGTTGTAAATGCTGTGAGTTTATTCGTCCACGGCATTTTTTTATTTTGCCTAAAAAGCAAAAGCCCCGGCCCTGCACAGCAGAACCGGGGCCCTAGCCCGCACCAGCCGAGACTGGCGGCAGAGCGCTAAAAGGCTTCGCCGATGGCGAAAAGAATGCCCGGCTTCGAGCCCGTGCCGCCGGCGTAGTCGAGGCGCAGGTTCACCCGGTCGCGGCGGATGAAGTTGAAGCGCAGGCCAGCCCCACCGGCCGCTTTAAGGCCACTAAAGGCAAAGTCGCTGGCCCCGTTGGCCACCTGGCCCACACCGGCAAAGCCAGCCACGTCGATGCGCCAGAACAAGTGCTGGCGCAGCTCGGCCTGGAACATCATCATCTGGCGGTCGCGGAAGCGCTGCTCATAAATACCGCGCAACAGGTTGGCGTTGTCGTAGAGGGTACCACCGAGGTTGGCGCCGATGCCCGCCAGCTCCCGGAACGGCACGTCGCCAGAGTGGAACTGGCCCAGGAACTGCATGGCCAGGATGGTATTGTTGGAAAACACCGGCTGGTAATGGCGCAGGTCGAGCTGGTAGCGCACAAACTTGTAATCCGACCCCAAGCCCTTGCCGTTGAACATCACCGTAGCGTCCACCAGGTTGCCGTGCGAGGCCCCCAGGGCCACGTCGCGGGTGTCGAGGGTGAGGACCGGGCCCAGGCCCGACACGGTGGTGCCCATGCGCTCGCGGTCGCTCAGGCGCGGGTCGCGGTAGAAGTAGTTGGCCCCGCCGTCGGCGGCGTTGTCAGGGGCCGTAATCTGGCTCATGTCGGTGAGGCGGTACTGGGCCCCAAAAAACAGCTTTGGCGCAATGGCTTTTTGCACTCGCTGGTTGACGATGAACAGCTTATAGGCCACGTTCGACTCGTTGTCCGACGCCGTATTATTGCCCTTGCCGTAGTAGTATAGCAGCTGGTCATAGCCGCTCACCTCGCCGTTGAGGTAGTATTTCTCGCCCGGCGTATAAATGGTGTGCACGAACTGAATGAGCGACTGCTTCTTGGCCGTCTGCCAGTACTGGATGCGCGCATTGGACGAACGCACCGTGGTATCGGCCCCAAACCGGCCGCTCAGCAAGCCCCCGATGCCGTAGCCAATGCCAGTTTCGGCCTGGTAGAACAGCACCGGAATCGGCAGAATGGTCAGTTTCTTTGTGGGCTGGCCGATGGCGGCAGCCCGCGGTGCCGGTTGCACCCCAAGGGGTACCTGGGCCGTGTCGGCGGGGGCCAGGGGCTGCGCCGCGGCGGTAAAGGATAGGCCGGCCAGCAGGGCGGCAAGGGGTAAAAATTGCATCGGCTGAATAAAGCTGAATAAAGAATGAATTGCTTGGGCGCACTAACGGATTTATAGCCTCTACGGTTGGTGTTGGTTCCGGGGCCCTACCCCACCCCACCCGCCAGGGCCATGCTGAGCACCCCCGCCAGCATGATGCCCTTGCACCAGGTGCTGAGTTGGCGGAAGTGGCGGCGGCGGTCGGCGAGTGCCAGCAGGCGCGCCAGGGCCCCCAGCGGCAGCAGCACCAGGGCCCCCAGCCACGCGGCCAGCGGCCAGGGCCCGTGCGCCACCAGCCAGGCCGTGGCCCCGCCCGCGAGCACCACCAGGCAGGCCAGAAAAAAACCCGCCACCCACTTGGTGCGGGCCACGCCCGCCACCAGCGGCAGCGTGCGGCAGTCGTGCTGGGCGTCGCCGCGCATGTCCTCCACGTCCTTCACAATTTCGCGCACCACCGTAAGCAGAAACGCCGCCAGCGCGTAGCGCCACACCACGGTATTGCCGGTGCGCAGCTGCAGCTCGGGCAGCAGCACCAGCGCCGCCGTGAGGGCCCCAATGCTGACGTTGCCCACCAGCGCCACCCGCTTGAAGCGGGCCGAGTAGCCCCACAGCAGCGCCGCCGCCCCCAGCGTGACGCCCCCCAGCAGCGGCGACAGAAACGCGGCCAGCGCCACACCCGCGCCGCTCAGCACCAAGTGGGCCAGCATGGCGGTGCGCCGCCGCACCACGCGCCCCACCACCAGCCGGTCGGGCCGGTTGATGGCGTCAATCTTCACGTCGTAGTAGTCGTTGATGATGTAGCCGGCCGCCGCCACCAGCAGGGCGCTCAGCACCAGCAGTCCGAAGCGCGGGGCCAGCAGGGCCCCCAGCTGCCCCGGCAGCAGCAGCCCCACCCGCACCAGCGCCAGGCTCAGGAGCATGATGAGCAGGTTGGGCCAGCGCACCAGGCCCGCCAGCAGGCGGCCGCGCGCCCCGCCCGCCACCCCGCCGGGGCCCAACGGCCCGGCGGGCGGCGGCGCAGAAAAAACAGCGGCAAGCATGGGCGGCGCACAAGGGCCCGCAAAGGTGGGGCCCAGCGGCGGCACCGGCCCCATCTAAACGCAGCGAAGGCCCCCCGGCGGTGCCGGAAAGCCTTCTCAAACTGACGAAACAGCGCGCAGCGCGTGAAATCAGATTTTGCGCACGTTTACGGCGTTCACGCCCTTACGGCCTTCCTGGGTTTCAAACTCTACCCGGTCGTTTTGCTGGATCTGCCCCCCGTTCAGGCCGGTGATGTGAACGAAGAAATCTTCGCGGGTGGCCTCGTCGGTAATAAAGCCGTAGCCTTTCTCCTCGTTAAAAAATTTTACGGTCCCGGTGTTCATCGCAATAAAAGAAAAATGTGGAAGGGGCCTAAACAGGCGGCCGGATTGCCTTGCCCCGCCAACGTAGCCGGGCAACTCTTCCATACGGCGGGGCCGGGCGGCGGGTTGAGGGCCACGGGGTTGGGCCCCGTCCCCCGGCACCGCTATTGGTTATCGCGCCACTCGTACACCCACTTGGCCTGGATTTGCTCCAGGTGGCCCTCGGTGGCCTGCTCGCGGGTGCCGGCAAAGTTGGGCAGCGTCAGCACCCAGTCAATGAGGTCGGTGAAGCGGATGCGGTAGATGCGAGCCTCGGGGTATTCTTCGCCGAATTTCTCGTACAACGCCATGGCCACGTCCTCGTGGTCGGCCCACTGGATGGGGGGTTCGAAGTGGTTCATTTTTTTGTAGGGTATGGGGGTAGGCGGGTGTGGGGGTGCAGGGGAAAGCGGCGGAGGAAGAGATTCCCCTCCTGCCCTATTACCCCCACATCCGCCTACCCTAAAAAAAACTAGTGTCCCAGGAAGTGCTGCGGCGGGATGGTGATGACGAGCTCCATGCCGGCGTTCACCACGCACTGGCAGGCCAGGCGCGAGGTGATGCGCGGGTTCTCGGCGCGGTCAATGAAGTCTTCCTCCTTGTCGCTGATTTCGGGCAGGTCGTCGCCGCCGCGGTCCACGTACACGTGGCAGGTGCTGCACCCGCACACGCCGCCGCAGTTGTGCTGGAGTTGGATGGCGTTGTTCAGGGCCACGTCGAGCACTGACTCGCCGGCGGCCGCCACGTGGGTTTGGGCCGGTTGGCCGTCCTTAAACTGAAACGTAATGGTGGTGGCGGGCACGAATTTTGGGTCTTTGGTAAGGGAAAAGCCGCCGGGGGGCCGGCAAGCCGTTGGGGCTCAACCGCCTGGCCCGGGCCAGGGTTGGGCCGGGGGCCCAAATTTTTATGCAGTACCGGGCCCCAACGGGCCCGCAAAGGTAGCGCGGCCCGGCCCGGCGTCAAAGCTGAGGCCCCGCACCGGCCGGCCCGGGCTCTGGCATTAGCTGCACCTGTATGCTGTTAGTCAGCTGGTTATAGATACCCAGCCAGGCCGGATGCGCGGCCAGCGCCGCCCGGTGGGCCCCCAGCGTGGGCGCGTCGCGGCGGGCGGCGGGCCCGGTTTGCACCGCAAAAGGCGAAGCGGCGGCCAGGGCCTTGTCCACGGTTTCGCGCACCAACGGGGCCAGCAGGGCGGCCGGCAGGCCCGCCTCGGCCAGCAGAGCATCGGCCACGCCCAGCAGGTGGTTGGTGAAGTTATTGGCAAACACGGCCGCCACGTGCAGCCGCAGCCGGTCGGCCGAGGCCAGCGGGCGCACGTCGCGGCTCAGGCTGCGGGCCAGGGCCAGCAGCAGGGTTTGGGCCCCGGGGTCAGCGGCTTCCACGCACAGCGGCACGGCGGCCCAATCCACCGCCCGCCCGGCGCTGAACGTTTGGAGCGGGTACAGCACTCCACCGCGCACGCCCGGCCGCTGTTCAAATACGGCCAGCGGTAGGGCCCCCGCCAAGTGGGCCACCAGGGCCCCGGCTGGCCAGGCCACCGCCGCCAGCACTTCGGCCACGGCCGCGTCGGGCACGGCCAGCAAGTACACATCGGCGGGCGGCAGTGGGGCCCCCAGGCCGGGCAGCACGGCCGCGCCCGGCAGCGCGGCAGCCAGGGCCGCGGCCGGAGCGGCGGAGCGGCTCCACACGAAGGCCACAGTGTGGCCAGCGGCCACCAAGGCGGGCCCCAGCTGCCCGGCTACGCGCCCAGCCCCGAACAGGCCTACGCGGAGCGAGCCGGTTCGGGGCTGGGATGGATCAGTAGGATGTGCCACGGCCATGCCTTGGGTTGGGGATTGGGTTAAAAGTCAAAAGTGAAGAATTAAAAATGCATCGGAGGGGCCCTCCGATGCATTTTTAATTCTTCACTTTTGACTTTTAATTTTTTAAGCCACCGGCGCCAAGCGGGTGCGGGGGGTGGGCTGGGCGTCGGCTTCTGGCGCAGCTTCGGGGTCGGCGTTGCGCTTGCTGTTGCGCTGGCGCAGGCTCAAGGCGAAACCGATGGCCATGAGCAGGGTGCCGCTCCAAAGCAGGTTGATGAAGGGTTTTTCCATCGCCTTCAGGATGATGTAGTCCTTTTGGGCCGTGCTCACGCCGAAGGTGAACTTGCCTTTTTGCGGGTCGATGGTGTTGAGGCTGATGCGAATGCCGAGGTCGTCCACTTCGTCGGGTACGCGGCCCACCAGGCGGTTACGCACCACAAACAGGGGGTGGGCGTGGTACTGCCGCTGCTCACCCGATACAATCATGTCGGCCTGCAGGGCCAAATCGCCCTTTTGCAAGCCCAGGCCCACCGTTTCGTGGGCCGGCTCGATGGCGCGGAACACGGCGAAGTAGTCGTTCAGGAAAATCGTGTCGCCCACGCTCAGCGTGTGCTCCTTGGGCTCGCTCCACTGCTTGTCCTTGCGCGTATCGGGGGCCCCACCGATGTGGGTGTAGATGTCGTGGCCCCAGAAGTGCTTGATGTCGGGCGAGGCCAGGATGCCGCCCATTTCCTCGTTGATCTGGGCCCGGGGGTAGAGCGTGAACTTCTCGCCGGTGGCCTTTTTAGCGTAATCGACGCGGTAGAAGGTGTTCTCCGGCACGATGGTCACCGTGTCGCCGGTGTGGTAGTACAGCTTGTCGCCCACCTTGATGTCGGCGCGAGCCAGGGTTTTGTATTCGTCGTCGGTGCGGAACAGCATCTGCTTGTTCACGTAGCCGGGCACGCCGGGCACCTCAAAATACTGGCCCTCGTAGGTGAGCTGGTAGCCGTGCATGGGCGAGGCCTCGTTGCGGTACAGCAGCACGTTGTCGCGGTTGATGTCTTCCGAAAACTCGCGCGAGTAGAGCAGGCCCGATACGTTGCGCGAGATGATGCTGGAGTAGCCCGACGAGGCCAGCACGCCCAGCAAAATCAGGGCGACGCCCAGGTGCGCCAGGGCCCCACCCGAGAGCTTGATGCCGCGCCGCGCCAGCGTGTAGAGTGTGCCCAGGTTAGCCAGCACCCCAAACAGCCCGGCCAGAAACAGCGTCACGTAGGCCGGCGTGATGGTGAGGCCGTTGTAGCGGATGAGCAGCACCGCCAGGGCCGTGCCCAGCAGGGCCAGCAGCACCGACGGCGTGAGGGCGTTGAGTAGGCTTTCCTTGTCGTTGCGCTGCCACCACATCACCTGGCCCACGCCCGAGAGCAGGCCCACGCCCACGCCCAGCCACAGCTGCAGCTTCGAGTAGTGGGCCACTTGGTCGACGGGCAGGGCCACGTTGGTTTTGATGCCGATAAAGCCCATGAAGGCATTGTACACCGGGATGCTGGTGGTGAACAGCACCTGGAAGGCCCCCAGGCACAGCACCGTGGTGCCCACGAATACCCACAGCTCGGGGCTGTACATCGAAAGCTCTTTGGGCGACACTGGGATTTCCTTCCAGCGCCAGACCAGCAAGCCCACGGCCAGCACGGTGAAGAAGCCCAGGTAAATCAGCAGTTGGCCCGAGAGGCCCAAGTCGGTAAACGAGTGCACCGAGGCATTGCCCAGCACGCCGCTCCGGGTGAGGAACGTGGCGTAGAGCACCAAGATGAACGTGGTGATAACCAGTGCGTAGGCCGTGCGCAGGCCCGTGCGGCGGCGCTGCCACAGCACCAGCCCGTGCAGGGCCGCCACCAGCACCAGCCACGGAATGTACACGGCATTTTCGACCGGGTCCCAGTTCCAGTAGCCGCCGAAGTTCAGGGTTTCATAAGCCCAGTAGGCCCCCATCATCACGCCCACGCCCAGTACGCCGCCGCCCACCAGGCTCCACGGAATAGCCGGTTTCACCCAGGCCGTCAGCTCCTTTTTCCAGAGCGCGGCAATGGCGAAGGCAAACGGCACCAGCGTGAGGGCGAAGCCCAGGAACAGCGTGGGCGGGTGAATCACCATCCAGTAGTTCTGGAGCAGGGCGTTGAGGCCGGTGCCGTCCTTGGGCACGAAGTTGGGGTTGGTCTTCCACACCGGCAGGTCGGTGAGGAAGTCGCGCAACAGCATGAACGGCGAGGAACCGATTTTGAGGCCCCCGGCCACCACGCCCACAATCATGCTCACCAGAAAGGCCTGCACGGCGCTGAACACGGCCAGCACCGGCGCTTCCCACTTCTTATTGAAAAGCATGATGCAGCCGCCCAGCACCACCTGCCAGAAAATCCAGAGCAGGAAGCTTCCCTCCTGCCCGGCCCAAAAGCACGAAATCATGTACTTGAGGGGCAAGTGGTTGGAGCTGTGGCTCCAGGCGTAGTAGTACTCGTAGCGGTGGTGGTAGATGATGTCGAACAAGCAGCCTACCACAGCCAGTACCGCCGCGCCGTGCACGAAAAACGCGCCCCGGCCCAGCCGCTGCCAGCTCGGGTCCACGTCGCCCAGGGCCCGGCCCCGCGCCGCCTGGAAGTAGGCGTAGGCCGCCACCACGGCCGCCACAAACGCCACGATGACGCTCAGGTGGCCAATATCTCCAACGAGTAAGTTCATATGAATCAGAATATCGGACAAATTTACGGCGCGGCCGGCAGCGGCGGCACGTTCAGCAGCAAATGGTCGGTGAAAAACCGGCCGCGCACCGGGTGGCAGGTGATGGCTACGGCTACTTTGCGCAGGCCCGCCGCAGCCCACGGGCCGGTAGCTACCCAACCCATTCTGGGGTCGTTAAGTTGGTTAACGAGCTGTTTATTTAGTAAAATTCGGCCGCTTACCGGGTCCGTTATTAGCACCGACAGCTCAGCCTTGCGCGGATAGTTTTGCAGCGGCAGCACCAGGTGGGGCTCCGCAGCAAGGGGCCCTAGCAGCGGATTCAACTGGCTGTAGGCCACCCAGAACTGCTTCACCACTGTGGGCGCTGGGGCCCCATCAGGCGCCGCATCGGCCACCACTTGGTACAGGTACAGGCCTGGCCCGGGCAGCGTGTCGGCCACGGCGTAGGCGGCGGGGCGGCCTCCGTAGCTGTTGCGAGCCACCGGCACCCGGCGCCGCTCGGTGCTGCGGAAGGCGTGCTGCTCGCGGCGCAGCACCCGGCAGCTGGGGGCCCCGGCCAGCGAATCGGGCAGCGCCCAAGCCACTTGCACCACGCGGCTGGTAACGGGCAGGGCGCCGGCGGGCGCGGGCAGCGGCGGCACCGCGGGCACACCCACCGCCCGGCCGCTCACTTGCAGCGTGAACGTGCAGAAATCCTGCAAGTACCCGTCCACGTCGAGTAAGTACGGCCGGCCCGCTTGCAGGTCCACGGCCACAAATACGTCGTCCTGGGTGCCCAGCGAGGTGCAGCTGAGCACGCGGTAGGTAGCAGGCTGGCAGGGCTGGCCGGTGAGCACCACTAGCTGCACGCCGCGCACGTCGCGGCACCGCTGCCCGCCCACGTTCACAAAATAGGGCCCCGTGGCGGGCGGCGTAAACTCAAACCACTGGTCGTTGTGGTACTGGATGCACTGGCCGGTGAGGCGCTCGTCCACGCAGCCGCGCTGCACGGTGCAGCCCACAGTGCTCGACGTTACGGTCTCATTCAGCGCCAGCCGGCGGCGGTTTTCGATGTTGTCGTTGGCCACCTGCGCGCGGGCCTGGGGGCCCCAGCCGGCCAGCACCAAGCCCCAAAAAATCAGCCGCCCCACTCCCCGCGGCCAGGGGCTGCGGCGGGCGGGGCGGCCATTGCTATTGGAGCGGGCGCGCAAGGGCTACTTACTCGCTACTTCGGTGCCTTTCAAGTCCTTCTTCACGTACTTGCTGGGGCACTTCAGCAGGATGTTGTCGGCCATGAAGGTGCCGTTGTGCATGGCCCCGGTGATAACGACCTGCTCCGAGGTTTCAAAATCCTGCGGCTTGGGGTTATTGTACACCACGCGCTGCGATACGTGCGTCGAGTCCATCAGCGTGAAGGCGAAGTAGTTGGGGTCCACCATCGGGTCGTATTGCAAGCCCACGGGGCGGTTCTGGCCGTCGCGGGGCAGGCGGCCCACCACGTGCACCTTGGTGGCGTTGCCCTCGGCCGCGCGCTGGCGGGCCTCGCCGAAGAGCACGTACACGCTGGCGTCGGCGGTGGTGCTGAGGATGATGCCCGCCGCAACGGCGATGATGGCAATGATGAAAATATGGGTCTTCTTCATAAACCGCAGGTACTAACGAATTTGATGCGTAAAACGGGCAGCCCAGCAGCCACCACTAAAACAAACGAAACACCGCTCCGCAACGCGCGAGGGGCCCTAAAAATTTCGCCCTTAGTTATTAAATCCGCCGTCGGCGGCCCGCTTTTCCAGGCGGCCCACCTTGCGGTCGAGGGCGATGAGGTAGACGAGCAGGCCGGCGATGATGACGACCACGGCGGCCACCACCACGTAAATTTTGCCGCTGGCCCGCAGGTCGTCGGCCATGGCCGGCACGTCGGGGGCCCCGGGGGCCTGGGCCCAGGCGTGGGCGGCGGTGCCCAGCACCAGTTGGCACGCGCCGCAAACGGCCGCGAAGTAGCGCAAAAACTTATTGGTCATCGTGTTGGTGTTGGAGCAGCGTGAGGCGGCTGCTGACCTGGGTAAGCCAAAAGGAAAACAAAATCCAGCCGATAACGGCGGCGTAGAACACCGGCCGCATGGTGCTGTCAAGGTCGTATTTGTTGAAGCCGGGGTTGCCGGTCTGGCCCGGGTGCAGGCTGTTGCCCGAAATGCGGGGCAGGATGAACAGCAGCGGAATGGCGGCCGCAAACGCAAAAATATTGTAGATGGCCGACACGCGCGCCCGCTGCTGGTCGTCGCTAAAGGAGCCGCGCAGCACCAAATAGGCCCCGTAAATGAGCAGGGCCACGGCGGCGGCGTTCAGGCGCGGGTCGGGCGTCCACCAAGCACCCCAGGTATAGCGGGCCCACAGGCTGCCGGTGGCCACGCCCAGCACGCCCAGCAAAATGCCGGTTTTGGCCGCCTCGTGGGCCAGAATATCGAGCCGAGCCGACGGATGCCGCAGGTACTGAATGGAATACACAATGGACACAAACATCACCATGATCATCCCGAACCACATGGGCACGTGGAAAAACAGGTTGCGCACGCTCTCGTTCACGATGGGCAGGCGCGGCACCGGAATGAGCAGCCCGGCAATGGCCGAGCCTACGATGAGTACCACCGCCAGCCACTTCCACACCGAGGGGCCCCGCGACTCAATCAGCCGCTGCCCGCCCCACACGCCGCCCGCCATCACGACGACGCTGACCAGGGAGATGATAATTCCTAAGACTGCTTTGCTCATAACCCACTGGTTTTAACCACGCCACAAAAACGGAAACAACAAGTACGACACTGCTACCACAATCACGTTCAGGGCCAGCAGCGTGATAATGGCCTGCTGGCTCAGGCCGCGGTCGAGGCCATCGAGCGCATTCTTGCTGACTTTGATCAACAACAAAAGCATCGGAATCATTACCGGGAAGCCGAGCACGGCCATCAGCGTGGCGCCGTTGCCGCCCGCCTTGGCCGCAATGCCCGAAACCAACGTGAGGGTGGTGGCAAAGCCCAGGGCCCCCAGCACTAAGTTGGCCACGAACAAGGCCAGGTCCTGAATCGGGTTGCCCAGAAAGATGGTGTAGAGGAACAGCGCCAGCAGCCCCACGCCCAGTAGCAGCAGGGCATTGTAGAGCATTTTG
Organism: Hymenobacter nivis; assembly: GCF_006439025.1. Classification (GTDB taxonomy): domain Bacteria; phylum Bacteroidota; class Bacteroidia; order Cytophagales; family Hymenobacteraceae; genus Hymenobacter; species Hymenobacter nivis_A. The sequence goes on along the minus strand of NZ_RCYZ01000012.1, from coordinate 48,421 downwards.
GCCAGGATAATGGCCTGGGGCCCCACCAGCGTGTAGTAGTACAGGCGCTGGCCGGGGCTCTCCTGCATGAAGCCCTTGGCCACGGCGTTGATGGCGGCAAACAGCAAAATCACCCAAAACAGGGCGTTCCAGGCCGGGGCCGGGGGCTGCCCACCGCGCAGGCTAAAGCTGAGAAAGCACACGAACACCGTGCTGCCCACGTACAGCAGCAGCCCGCCCAGCGCCGCCCGCTGCCGCCACTCCAGGCGGAAGTCTTTGGCGAGCAGGGTAGAAATTTCGCGGAGCAGCGGCACGGGCGGCGGGTTGGTTTCGGGCCGCAAAGATACGCCCCCCGCCGGGCGCGGGGGTGCAGAAATTTGCCCCAACGCCAGGGTGCCGCCCGGGGACCCGGGTAGCGCAGTGCCGCTAACAGAAAGGGCCCCACCGAAGAATTGGTGGGGCCCTTTGGCCAAATTGTTCGGTAGCGGGCGGTGCCCTAGAAGTCGTAGCCCAGCGTTAGGTAGAACTTAGGCGGATTGGTGGTGTAGTTTTCGCGGCCCCAGGCCACGTCGCCCTTGCCGTAGAAGCCGAAGAGCGTGGTGCGCACGCCCACCCCGTAGCCCACCAGCAGCGGGTTGCTGAAGTTGGTGACGGTGCCCGAGAACGGGTTGCCGTTGCCGCCGAAGGGCACGGTGTTGTTGGAGTTGTCCACCGTGAGGGGGTTGCCGCCCGAGTAGGCCGTGCCCGCGTCCACGAAGCCCGTGAACTGGAGGTTGCGCAGGAAGGCTGAATAGATGGGCCGCCGCGACAGGTACTGCACAATGGGTACGCGCAACTCACTGTTCAGCAACAAGTAGCGCGAGCCAATGCGGGTGCTGTAGTCGAAGCCCCGCAGGTTGGTCACAAACTGCTGGTTGAAGATTTGGCTGGGGTCGGGCACCGCCACGTTGGGCTGGAACAGCACCCGGTCGTCCTTGTAGTTTGGGAAGAACCAGTTGTCCATGCCGCCCAGGCGGAAGTACTGGGTGTTGGGCCCGAAGAACTGCCCGTAGCTGGCCCGGTTGGCCCAAATGATGGAGCGGTGCACCTTCTGGTAATGGCGCAGGTCCACGGTGAGCTTGCCGAAGTTGAGGGCCGCGTTGTTGATGCCCCGCAGCTGCTGCACGGCCACCTTCATGCGGGTGCCGCGCAGCATGTTCACGCCGGTGGCAATGGAGTTATCAAACACCAGCTCGGCCTTGTAGCCCGCATAGTTCTGGTTGTTGTCCAGGGCATTGGAGAAGCTGTTGGACAGGGTGCGGTTGAGGTTTTCGTAACGCGGCCCGGCGCGCAGGCTCAAGTTGTGGGTGAGCGGGTAGGCAAACGTGATGGCCGCCTCGTGCCGCCCGTAGCGGAAGCGGCTACCGTCTTGCAAGTCAAAGAAATACGCTTGCTTCTGGTAGGCAATCGTCCAGTCGACGCGGTGGGTAAGGTTGGTGTAGGAGGCGTTGATATTACTGGTGCGCAGGTCGAAGAGCCCAAACAGGCCAGCGTCGATGCGCTGGTTTTCCAGCAAGTCGTTCAGGTGGGCCCGGAACTGCAGGCCGATGCCCAGCAGCGGGTCCCACTTTAGCGAGGTTGTGATGTTGTCGGCCATGAACCGCGTGTCGTAGCGGTAGGGCCCCGTCACTTGGGGCACTTCGGGCAGCACCTTGTTCACGGGGCGGCGGGCGGCCGGGCGGGCCACGGGCCGCACCGGCTCGTCTTCCTCAAACACGTAGTTGTCGGTATTTACCGTTTCGCTGCCCTTGCGGCGGGCGCGGCGCGGGCCGGGGGCCCCAGCGGTATCGGCCGCGGCGGCGGTGGCGGGGCGGGCGGCCTTGGGGGCCCCGGCCACGGGAGCCGCCGAGCGGTCTTCGAGGGTTTTCTGGCGGGCGGTTTTGGTGGCGGGCAGGGCCGCGGGCAGCTCAAACGTGGGATAGGCGTAGAGCACGTCGCGGGCCTGCGCGGGGGCCACCATGGCCAGGGCAGTGGTGGTGGGGCTGTAGTCGAAGTCGTTGATGTTGGGCAGGAAGCTCGTCAGCCGGTCGCGCTGCTTGGTCGAGAGCGTGTAGCGGTAGAGGCCGCGCACGCCGCTCTCTTCGCCCAGGTACAGAATCTGGTCGTCGGACAGGGCCCGGGGGCGGGTTTCGTTGGAAATGGTGCTGGCCAGGATTTCCACCGGCCGGGTGCGCCCGTCGAGGTGGTAGAGGAACAGGTCGAAGTTGTTCACCACGTTGGGGAACGTGGCCGGCCGCGACTGGCCCAGCGAATCGAGGTAGCGGTTCGAGCTGAAGGCGATGCTCTTGCCGTCGGGCATGAACACCGGCTGCGCGTCGTCGAACAAGTCGTTGGTGAGCTGCTCGGCCTGGCGGCTGCCGGCCCGTAGCACGTACAAGTCGTTCTGACCGCCGCGCACAGCACTGAACACCAAGGCTTTGCCATCGGCCGAATAGTTCATGCTCAGCACCTGGTCGTAGGCGCTGAACACCGAGGCCGGCCGCCGGAACGTCACCAGCGTGCGCAGGCGGTCGAGCATGTTGTTGCCGGTGGCGTCGCGCAGGTGCAGCGTCATGGTGCCCTGGGCCATTTCGGCCACGGCCACCTGGGTATTGCCGCGCCAGGCCAGCACGGGCAGGCGGTTTTCTACTTGCTGGTCGGGGGTTTTGTAGCCGCCGCGGGCCACGGTGTTGCGGTGGCTGCCGTCGCGGCGGGCCACCACCACGCGGTAGCGGCCCAGCTCGTTCACGGCGTAGGCCAGCTGCTGGCCGTTGGGGCTGAACACCGGCTGCGAATAGATGGTGGCCCGGCGGTTGCGCCCGCCAATCTGAAACTTGGCGTCGGGCAGGGCCAGGGCAGCGGTGGCCGGCTGCGCGTTCAGGGCCCTATAGTAGGCCAGCCAATCGCGCATGAACACTTTATACGGCACGTTCAGCGACGAGCTGATGCCCACCTCCGCGTCGCGCGTGATGCGGGTCAGGTTCAGGATGTTCTGGAGGCTGGTGTAGCCGTAGCGCTCGGCAATGTAGTTCCAGATGCTGTGGCCCGAGAGGCGCGGGTCGCGGATGAAGAACGGGGCCGTGCGGTTGCCGCTGGGGTAGAGCCGCGTCATGTCGCGCATGTAGCCGTCCATGTCCACGCTCCAGCCCTCGGCAGCATAGGCCGCGGCCCCGCTGATGAACCAGTCGGGCAGTTGCAGCAAGTAGCTGCTTTGCAGCACTTCGCGCAGCGAGCCGCCGTACATCATGTCGTTGAGCAGCACCTGCGTGAGCTGGAAGCTGATTTCGCGCTTAAAGTCGGTTTGCAGGCCGGTGAAGGCGATTTGCACCTTGCTCATGCGGGCCAGGGGCGCATCGCCGCCGGCCACGGTCTCGGGGTTGGGGTCGAGGCCCACGTTGCTCTGCCGCAGGTCGCCCACCGAGTTGTAGAGCATGATGGTGGTTTTGGCATAGGGGTAGTACCCGATGAGGGCCGTGACGCGCTGGAGCTCCTTCTCGGCGTAGTCCACGGCGCGGCGGGCGGCGGCTTCGTTGCCGTCGTAAAACATCACCGTGAAGTTCTGGGTGGCGTACTGCTGCCAGTGGAAGTCGCGGTACTGAATCCGCACCCGCCCGAATTGCTCCTGCGCCGTTTGGGCGCGCGCCGGGGCCCCTGCGGCCAACAAAAACAGCAGTGCGCACGCGCCCCGCACCGCCTTCCTCACCAAAGTAATGTTTGTCATAGTCAGCGAACGAACAAAGGCGGAAAATAGTCCGCCGTAGAAGCTAAAATTCCGGGGCCAGCGCGGGTGCCGGCCACAGGGCCCCGTAGCGGGCCAGGCTCACTTCGGGCCAAAGGTCGGCCTGGCCCGCCAGCCAGTCGGCCATCAGCGCCGCCAGCCGCGGGGCCAGCACCACGCCCTTCGAGCCGTAGCCCCCGCAGAAGCTGAGGCCCGGCACCGCGGGGTGGGGCCCCAGCAGCGGCTTGCGGTCGCGCACGGCAGGCCGCACCCCCGCCCGCTGCCCCACCACGGCAAACGGCGCATCGGTGAGGGCCCCCAGGCGGGTTTCCAGCTCGGCGCGGCCGTCGGCCGTGGGGCCCTCGGCAAACGGCGGCCAGCGGTAGGTGGCCCCCACGCGGAAGCGCCCCGCCCCCAGCGGCACCACGTAGGCGCCCCGGTTGAGCACCTGCTGGGGCCCCAGGCCCGCGCATTCCACGTCCAGCACCTCGCCTTGGTTGGGGGTGAGGGGCAGCCAGTTAAAGTACGGATTATTGACGGCTTCGGCTCCTTCGCAGCACACCACGTGGCGCGCCGCTACGGCACCGTTGTAAACAAAAGCCGGCCCCGCGCCGGCCGGGGCGCTAACGAGCCGGGCCCAGTCAAAAGTTTCGCGCCGCAGCCAGCCGGCGGCTTCGCCCGCGGCGGCCAGCGCGGCCAGTAGCTCGGCCACGGCCAGGTAGCCGCCGTGGCGCAGCCAGGCCCCGCCGTGGGGAGCCAGCACGCCGGGCAGGCCCGGGTCGTGGGTGAGGATTTCGGCCACAAAATCACCCCAAGGCTGCTTGGCGCTGCGGGCCACCAGGGCGGCCTGCTCCTCTTCCGAGCCGAACACCTTAAAGATGGGTGCGGCCGTGTAGAACGCCTGCCCCAGCCGGGCCTCCAGGGCCCTGTAATAATCCGTGGCGTAGGGAATCAGCTCGTCGGCGCGCCAGGCCAGGGCGAAGCGCCGGCCGGCCACGGGGTTGACGAGGCCGGCGGCCACGCGCGAGGCCGAATCGGGCCGGCCGGCGTCGTACACCAGCACGCGGTGGCCGCGGCGCAGCAGCTCGTCGGCCAAGGTGGCGCCCGCCAGGCCGTGGCCCACCACCAAAAAGTCGCAGTCCGTCATAGCAGCAAGGTACGGCCGGCGGGGGCAAACGCCGAAGCGCTGCCGTACTTTGCCGGGCCGTTGCGGCCGGGCCCCGGGCGGCGGCCAAGCGGCCCTTTTTTCTTCCTCGCGTTTGCCATGCTTCTCAAGACTTTCACCTTCAACGGCTTTTCCGAAAACACCTACGTCCTTACCGACGAGGCTACCCGAGCCTGCGTCATCGTGGACCCCGGCTGCTACACCGTGGCCGAGCAGGCCGAACTAAAGCAGTACATCGACGACAACCAGCTAACGGTGGCCGCCGTGCTGCTCACCCACGCCCACATCGACCACGTGCTGGGCTGCGCCTACGTGCTGCGCACCTGGCCCGGCACGCCCCTGCTCGTGCACGACCTCGACCGGCCCACGCTGGCCGCCGTGGCCAGCTACGCGGGGCCCTACGGCTTCGGTGCCTACCAAGCCGCCGAGCCCACCGGGGCCCTAACGGCGGGCGAGCCCGTGCGCTTCGGCGAAACCGAGCTGGAGGTGCGCTTCACGCCGGGCCACGCGCCGGGCCACGTGGTGTTTTACCACGCGCCCAGCGGCCAGGTGGTGGGCGGCGACGTGCTGTTTCAAAGCAGCATTGGCCGCACCGACCTGCCCGGCGGCAACCTCAAGACCCTGCTGCGCAGCATCGACACCGAGCTGCTCACGCTGCCCGACGCCACGGTGGTGCACCCCGGCCACGGCCCCAGCACCACCATCGGCGCCGAGCGGCGCGGCAACCCGTACTTAGTGTAGAAAACATTGGGGCCCCAGGCCGTCCCTGCTGAGCATTATATACAACGCGTCGTTTCCCTTTGAAAAAGCACATCCCCAACGCCCTCACCTGCCTGAACCTGCTGTGCGGCTGCGTGGCGCTGACGTTTATTTTCGCCCCGTCCGGCCCCAACCTCGTGGTGGGGGCCTACTTCGTGGGCCTGGCCGCGGTGGCCGATTTCCTGGACGGGCTGGTGGCGCGGGCCCTGCGTGTGTCCTCCCCCATCGGCAAAGACCTGGATTCGCTGGCCGACATGGTGTCGTTTGGGGTGGTGCCGGGGGCCATGCTGTTTCAATTGTTCAGAACGACCCTTGCCCCGGGGGCCCTGGTTTACCTGCCCTACGCGGCGTTCATCGTCACCATCTTCTCGGCCCTGCGGCTGGCCAAGTTCAACAACGACACCCGGCAGACCAACTCCTTCATCGGGCTGCCCACCCCGGCTTGCACGCTGGTGGTGGCCTCGCTCCCACTTATTTTGGCGGCCAATGCCGGGGCCCCTACGGCTATTAATAACTTGATTCTGAACCCCTGGGCCTTGCTGGCCCTCACGGTGCTACTCTCGGGCCTGCTGGTGGCCGAGCTGCCGCTGTTTGCCTTGAAGTTCAAGAGCTTCGGGCTGGTGGGCAACCGGCAGCGGTACTTGTTTTTGGCGCTGGCGGCGGGCCTCACGCTGTGGCTGCACGCGGCCGCCGTGCCGCTGGTGGTGCTGCTCTACGTGGGGCTGTCGGTGGTGGGGCCCCGGCGCATGTGAGGGCCGGCCGCCGCGCCACAATAAAAACAGCCTCTTTCAGTTAGGGCCCCGGCCCCGGGCCGAACCCCGCACCAGCCGCCCGTGTTGGAGCCGCACCCCGGAACCGCCCGGCCCCTTAGCCGTTACTCTATGCCGCGATTTTTTCTCTTGCTGCTGCTCGTGGGATTAGGATGGACGGCGGCGCGGGCGCAGGGCCCCGCCACGACCCACGTGGTGCTGCGCTGGGGCGGCTACGCCGAGGTGCCCAGCCGCACCGGCCGGGCGACGCAGCGGGTGCCCACCTTCGCGGGGGCCTACGCGGCGTTTGACGAGCAAATCGGAATTTTTAGCCAGCGGCTGGCCGGCGACGTGCGCCAGGGAGAGCTGCTGAACCCGGTGTACGAGGCATTTTCGGCGGCCGACGCCAAGCTACTGGACGCGGCCAAGCTGCCAGCCGCGCCGGAGGTGCAGCTCAGCGCGGGCACCGAGGCCAAGCTGCCCGTCACGCGCCTCAGCCTGCGCCCCGCCCGCCGCAACCCCCAGTCCGGCCAGCCCGAGCGGCTGGTGTCGTTCGATTTCAGCTACTCGCTGGCTGAACCCAGCGCCGCGCGCGGCGGCAGCGGCAGCACGGCCCGGGCCCACGCCGCCCACTCGGTGCTGGCCGCCGGCGAGTGGTACAAGCTGGGCGTGCCGGCCAACGGCATCTACAAAATCGACCAGGCCACGCTGAAAACACTGGGCTTCAACCCCGCCACCACCGACCCCAAGGCCCTGCGCCTCTACGGCAACGCGGCGGGCCTGCTGCCCCAGGCCAACCTGGCGTACCGGCCCGACGACCTGGTGGAAAACGCGGTGCGCTTCGTGGGCAACGCCGACAACGCATTCGACGCCGACGAATACCTGCTGTTTTACGCGCCGGGGCCCCACACCTGGTACGCCGAAAACGGCCGGTTCCGGCACCGCAACAACTTCTACTGCGACACGGCCTACTACTTCCTGACCACCCAGGCCACCGCCCGGGCCCCGCAGCGGGTGGCCACGGCGGGGGCCCCGGGCGCGGCGGCCACCCGCACCGTCAGCACGTTCGACGAGCGGGCATTTTACGAGCACGACCTAGTGAACCTGCTGCACTCGGGCCGGCAGTGGCTGGGCGAAAGCTTCTCGCCGCAATCGGTGCTGACGCGCACCATTGAGCTGCCGGCCAGTCTGCCCGACCTCGTACCCGGCTCCACAGCCCAGCTGACGCTGGCCCTAGCGGCTACCGACATCAGCGGCAGCCAGTTCCGGGCCACGCTGAACGGCGCCAACGTGGGCACCGTGGCCGTAAACCCCGTGAACGGCCAGGCCTACTACGCGGTAGCCAACGTGGCCACACCCACGCTGCCCGTGGTGCTGCCCGCTGCGCCAGCCGCCGCGCTCAGCGTGGGCCTCACGTTCAACAGCCAGTCGGGCACGGGCGTGGGCTACCTTGATTACCTGGAAATCAACGCCCAGCGCCGCCTCACGCTCAGCGGACCGGCGCTGGAATTTCGGTCGTTAGCCAGCGTGGGGCCCGGGGCCGTGACGCGCTTTGCGCTGGCCGGCACCAGCGCCGCCACCGCCGTGTGGGACGTGACCAACCCGCGCCGCGCCGTGGCGCAGGCCGTGGACGCAGCTGGCACCTTCGCGGCCACTACTGATACGCTGCGCGAGTACGTGGCTTTCCAGCCCGACGGCGCGTTTGCCAAGCCGCGGGCTTTTGGCAAAGTACCCAATCAGGATTTGCACGCCCTCGACGGCAGCTACGATTTGGTGATTGTGACCTACCCAGCCTTCCGGGCGCAGGCTAACCGGCTGGCCGACCACCGCCGCGCCCACGACGGCCTGAAGGTGGCCGTGGCCACGACCAAGGAAGTGTACAACGAGTTCGGCTCGGGCGGACAGGACGCCACGGCCATCCGCGACTTCATGAAGCAGGTGTACGATAGGGCCCCCGCGGGCAAGCTCCAGTACCTGCTGCTGTTCGGCGATGCCTCGTTCGACTACAAATCGAGCCCCTACAACGACAAAAGCCAGGAACCCACCTGGTGGGCCAGCCGGGCCCCGTTCCGCTCCGACGCCGACTTCGACCGCGCCAACCAGAACTACGTGCCCACCTACGAGTCGCGCGAGTCACTGACGGCCTTTTACGGCAGCACGGTAACCTATTCATCCGAAGACTATTACGCCCTGCTCGACGACAACGAGGGCGAGTGGCCGGAGAATCCCACCGGCACCGAGGTGCAGGACGTGGGGGTGGGCCGCCTGCCGGTGCGGGCCCCCAAAGGCCAGCCCGCCAACGCCGACAACGCCCGCCTGATGGTGGACAAGCTCATTGCCTACGACGCCCCGGCCAGCTTCGGCAAGTGGCGCAACCGCCTGTCGCTGTGGGCCGATGATGGCAACGGCGACCTATTTGTGGGCGGCGGCTCGGAGCCGTTGGCCGCTGGCATCCAGGCCAATTACCCCGCCTACAACGTGCACAAGTTGTACCTCGACCTGTACCCGCAGGTGGCGGGGGCCGCCGGCCTACGCTCGCCCGAGATGAACAAAGCGGTGGACGAGTCGTTTGAGGGCGGCTCGCTGCTGATCAACTACCTCGGCCACGGGGGCCCCACGGGCTTGTCCGACGCCCAGATTTTTACCAACGCCACGGCTTTGGCTTTGCAAAACAATGCCAAGCTGGCCTTTATGGTGACCGGTACCTGCGACCTGAGCACCTACGACAACCCCGATTTCACATCGGCTGGCGAGCAGGTACTCACCGACAACCCGAACGGCGGCGGCGCCATCGGCCTCTTCACCACCACCCGCGTGGTGGAGGCCGGCCAGAACTACGGCCTCAATTCGGCCTTCTACAACAACGTGTTTCAGCCTTTGCCCAGCGGCAAAATGCCCACCATGGGCACCGTGACCATGCTGGCCAAAAACGCCTACCCGGGCCCCGGCCAGGCCGGCGTGCTCAACAACCGCAACTACACCCTGCTCGGCGACCCCAGCATGACGCTGGCCTACCCGCGCCAGACGGTGCAAGTAGACAGCCTCAACAAGCAGTACGTGGGCGGCGGGGCCCCCACGCCCACCCTCCAGGCCCTGAGCCCCGTGCGCCTGCACGGCCGCGTGCTGAACGCCGGGGCCATAAACGCGGGCTTCAACGGCACGGCCCAGGTGACGGTGTACGACAAGCCGAGCACGGTGCTGACGCTGGGCAACAAGGCCGCGAGCAACCCCGCCGACGGTCCAAAGCCCATCCAGGTGCAGGAAAGCGTGATTTACAGCGGCCAGGCCACCGTCACCAACGGCCAGTTCAGCCTGCGCTTTGTGGTGCCGAAGGACATCAGCTACAACGTGGGCCCTGGCAAGGTGAGTCTCTATGCCTCCAGCCCCGGCGCCAACGGCGGCCAGGGCGCTGACGCCGCCGGCCGCCTGGGGGCCCCAGTGGGCGGCGCGGCCACCGGCACGGCCCGCGACACGGTGCCGCCCGCCGTGGCCCTGTTCATGGACAGCGAAACGTTCGCCTTTGGGGGCCTCACCGGGCAGACCACCACGCTGCTGGCCAACCTGAGCGACAACTCGGGCATCAACACCACTGGCGCGGGCATCGGGCACGAGATTACGGCTGTGCTCGACGGCAACGCCGCCGGCCTCACCGTGCTCAACGACGCCTACGTGGGCAAGGTCGATGACTTCCGCTCGGGGCAGGTGAAGTATTTATATAAAGACTTGGCGGTGGGGCCCCACACCCTGAAACTAAAGGCCTGGGATACCTACAACAACTCCACGGAGCGCGAAATCGAGTTTGTGGTGGCCCGCACCGAGCAGCTGGCGTTGTCGCACGTGCTCAACTACCCCAATCCGTTTGCCAGTGCTACTACGTTTCACTTTGACCAGAACCGTGAGGGCGACGACCTCGACGTGCAGGTGCAAATCTTTACCGTGGCGGGCAAGCTCGTGCGCACCCTCACGGCCACCGTCGTCAACAGCGAGCCGCACCAGAAAAGCATCAGCTGGGACGGGCGCGACGAGTTCAACGACCAGCTGGCCCGCGGCGTGTACGTGTACCGGGTGAGCGTGCGGGCCCAGCGCGACCAAGCCACCGCTTCTAAGTTTGAAAAATTGGTCATCCTCAATTAATCCAATTTAAAACGTTTTCTTTGTGGCCGATTTAGTGGCCCATCTTATTCGCTCTATGCAACTCCCTACTCTTGTTACTTCCCAGCGCCTGGCGCTGCTCGCGGCCTTACTAGGCGGTGCCACCGCGGCCCAGGCCCAGAACTACCAAAAAACCATCACCACGGCCGTGCCCATCCTCACCCTCAGCCCCGACTCGCGCTCGGCGGCGCTGGGCGAGGCCGGGGTGGCCCTCTCGCCCGATGCCAACGCGGCGTTTTACAACCCGGGCAAGCTGGGCTTCGTGCCGTACAAATACTCGGTGTCGCCGTCGTATACGCCGTGGCTGCGCAGCATCACCGACGACATGGGCCTGTCGTACCTCTCGGGCTACGCCAAGGTGGGCCAGCGCTCGGCCCTCTCGGCCTCGCTGCTGTACTTCGACCTGGGCCAGATTCAGTACCGCGACGCCAACAACATTGAGGGCGCCACCTTTAACCCCAAGGAGTACGCCCTCACCGTGTCGTACGGCCAGAAGCTGAGCGAAAACTTCGGCCTGGGCGTATCGGCCCGCTACATCCGCTCCAACCTCACCGGCGGCAGCATCCCCGACGCCCGCCCCGGCAACGCTGTGGCCGTGGACGTGGGGGCCTATTACAACAAAGACGCGAGCATCGGCACGGGCCTCTACAACCTCGCGTTTGGGGCCACCATCAGCAACATCGGCAATAAGCTGACTTATACCGACCCAATCAACGCCAGCTTCCTGCCCACCACCCTGAAGCTGGGCACGGCCATCACCCGCCAGATCGACCAGTACAATAAAATCACGCTGGCCGTCGATGTGAGCAAGCTGCTGGTGCCTTCGCCTTACTACGAAGCCAACCCCAACAACGACCCCGCCATCCGGAACCGCATTGCGGCCGAAAACAGCGCCCGCACCCAGAAGTCTATCATCAGCGCCGCGCTGGGCTCGTTCTCCGACGCGCCGGGCGGCTTCAAGGAAGAATTGCAGGAAATCAACCTCTCGGGGGGCCTGGAATACAGCTACAACGACTTGCTGTACGCCCGCGCCGGCTACTTCTACGAGAACCCCGACAAAGGCAACCGCCAGTACGCCAGCTTCGGCCTGGGCGTGCGCTACCAGGTGTTCGGCATCGACGGGGCCTACCTCGTGCCCAACTCGCAGGCCAACCCGCTCGCCCAAACCATTCGCGTGTCGCTGCACTTCAACTTCAACAAGCTGGCCGAAGCCTTCGACGGCGACTCGGGCGGCACCAGCGGCACGCCAAGCAACTAACCCCGTTTTTTTCGCGTTTTCGCGCAGATAAGGGAAGCGCCAAAAAGCCCGCCCACCCGGCCGCGGTTTTTTGGCGCTTCCCTTTTTAGTTGTCGGTTATTCGTTGTCAGTTGTTAGGGCCCCAGGGTGTACCGCCAAGCTGGGGCCCTAACAACTGACAACGAATAACCGACAACTACACGAATACCCATCTATCTCTTTCTTCCTCCCGATATGCTCGACCGTACCGTTGCCCCCCCTTTGCAGCCCCTGGCCCGCGTGGCCCTGCCCACGGCGGAGGTAATGCCCTTGCCCAACGCCGCCCGCCTGCACGTGCTGGCCAACGCGGCCCAGCCCGTGGTACGCCTGCAAGTAGTGCTGCCCGCCGGCAAAATCACCGAGCCCAAGCCCAGCCTGGCCCTGCTCACGGCCCGGATGTTGCTCGAAGGCACGGCCACCCGCACCGCCCGCCAGATTGCCGACGAAGTCGCCTTCTTCGGCGCGTCGCTCGACTGCGAGTCGGGCCCCGACCGCGCTATGCTCACGCTGTATTGCCTCACGCGGCACCTGCCCACGCTGCTGCCGCTGGTGCACGAGGTGCTCACCCAGCCCACCTTTCCGGAGCAGGAGTTGGCCCAGCTGAAAACCCGCACCGTGCAAAACGTGCAGGTGGAGCGCCGCAAGGCCAGCTACCGCGCCTCCGAGCGCTTCAACGAAAACTTGTTTGGCCCCGCCCACCCCTACGGCCAGCTGTTTGACGAAGAGGCTTTTCTGGCCCTCAGCAGCGCCGATGCGCAGGCCTTCCACCGGGCGGCCTACCCGCTGGGCGGGGCAGAAATCTTCCTGAGCGGCGACGTGGCGGAGCACCGCCAGCTGGTGGCCGACGTGCTGGGCCAGGGCCCCGCCGGGGCCCCCGCGCTGGCCCTGCCCGGGGCCCCGGCGGCGTTCCGGCCCGGGCCCGACCACGTGGTGGTGCCCGGCAGCTTGCAGGCCTCGCTGCGCATTGGGCGGCCCTGGCCCAACCCGCGCCACCCCGAAACCCACCAGCTGAACCTGCTGGTGAAGGTACTGGGCGGCTACTTCGGCTCGCGCCTAATGCGCAACATCCGCGAAGACAAGGGCCTGACCTACGGCATTTCGGCCGGCGTTACCAGCCGCGAGCAGGCCACGTCCCTCGTCATCGGCACCGACGTGAAGGGCGACAGCGCCCCGCTGGCCGTGTCCGAAATCCAGCACGAGCTGCGCCGCTTGCAGGAGGAACTGGTTCCGGCCGACGAGCTGGAAACGGTGAAAAACTACACCCTCGGCAAGTTCGCCAACGACCTATCCACGGTGTTCGAACAGGCCGATAAGTACCGCAACATCGTGCTGATGCACCTGCCTGCCGATTACTACACCCAGTTCGTGCAGCAAATCGAAGCCACCGACGCCCCCACCCTCCAGCGCCTGGCCCAGGAATACCTCTCGCCCGACGCCATGCAAGTAGTGGTGGCGGGGGCCTGAAAAGCCAGCTTGCAAACGCAAAAAAGGCCGTCACGCTATTGCAGCGCGACGGCCTTTTCTATGCACTGTGGTTTCGCTCTACGCCTCTTGAATGGCGGGGGGCCCTGGGTTGTAGTCGGCCGTGGCGGTGAGGTGCTCGGCAGTCCGCTTGCCCTGGTCGTCGCGCATGTCGCGGCGCTTGAAGGGACGGATGATGAGGCGCAGGGCCTGATCGGAGCTGAAGTAGCTGAATGCCCAGTCCACGAAGGCCACGACTTTGTTGCGGAAGCCCACCAGCGTCATCAAGTGAACAAAGAGCCAGGTGGCCCAGCCAAAAATACCGTTGAAATGGACGCCCTTAGGCAAATCCACTACCGCTTTGTTGCGGCTCACAATGGCCATCACGCCTTTGTTGGTGTACTCAAAGGGCTGGGGCGCTTCGCCTTTGGTGAGGCGCACCAGGTTTTTGGCCAGCAGCGAGGCTTGCTGCTGGGCCACGGGGGCCAGCATGGGCAGGCCCTTGGGCATGTCGGCGGTGACGAGGTTGGCCACGTCGCCAATGGCGAACACGTTGGCCAGGCCTTCCACCTGGTTCCACGGATTCACGGTCACGCGCTTATTGCGGGTCACCACGGCGTCGGGCAGGCCGGGCAGGGCTGCGCCGTTCACGCCGGCTGCCCAAATCAGGTTCTCGGTCGGGATAAACTCGGTGTCGGAATAATACGCCTTGCTGTCCTCAAACCGCTTCACCGACGTGCCAAGCCGCACTTGTACGCCCAGCTCGTCGAGGTAGCGGCTGGCGTCGGCCTGCGACGCCGGCGACATGGGCCCCAGCAGCGCCGGCCCCGCCTCGACGAGGAAAATCTGCATCTGGCCCAGGTCCAGCTCGGGGTAGTCTTTGGGCAGCACGTGCTTGCGCATCTCAGCCAGCGAGCCGCTGATTTCGACGCCCGTGGGGCCCCCGCCCACCACCACGATGTTCATCAGGGCCTGGCGCTCGACTGGATCGGCGGTGAGCAAAGCCTTCTCAAAATTCTGAAAAATGAAGCTGCGCAGGTTCAGGGCGTTCGGGATGCTCTTGATCTGCATGGCGTTGCGCTCGATGCTCTCAATACCGAAGAAATTGGTGAGCGAGCCGGTGGCCAGCACCAAATAGTCATAGCGGATTTCACCTACGCTGGTGTGCAGCGTGTTGGTAGTCGATTCGACGCCCGTGACGTCGGCCAAGCGGAAGAAGAAATTGCGCTGGCCCGAGAAAATTTTGCGTACCGGGTAGGCAATGCTGTCGGCTTCCAGGGCCCCCGTGGCCACTTGGTACAATAGGGGCTGGAAGTTGTGGTAGTTGTTGCGGTCGACCACCACCACCTGCACCGGCGCGTTGGCCAAGTCCTTGGCCAGTTGGAGGCCCCCAAAGCCGCAGCCTACAATAACGACCCGCGGCTTGTCGGAAAACGGAAGATTAGTATCCATGGCTACGGTTTAGGAATAAGCAATTGCAAATCCTTCCTGTAACCCCTAAAGCCGCCCGGGGGTTGCTGCTCAGCTTAGTAATTGGCCCTGATTCCCCCGCGGTGGCCGTTAATAATCAACGCCTTCCTTCTTCTTGAACTCGCCGCTTTTCACCTGCTTGATGAACTGAAGCCAACTGAAGGGGTTGGTGAGCGGGTTGTTGGCCTGCAGCGACTGGCCCAGGCCCATGCGCGCCTGGTAGTTCTGCTGCTGCAAGCCCATGGTTTGGCGGAAAGCTGCCGACGGGCTCATGGGCAGCGTGTTGAAAATGCGGCGCATGGTCTGCTCATTGAGGGCATCGGCCCCCGGCGTGCGGCTCTCGCTCGGGATGGCCATGGCCAGAAACGCGGCCTTGAACTCGCGCTCGGTGGCGTAGGGGAACACCCGCACTTCGGGCAGCACCGTGGCGTCTTCGCGCATCGACACAACCACCGAGTAGCTCGCCCGCTGGTAATCGGCCGGGATTTTGACTACCTCGTTGGCGTAGCCCAGCGAGCGAATCACGATGCTGTCGCCGGCCAGCACGGCCATCGAAAAGTAACCGTAGATGTTGGTGGCCGTGCCGCGGCCGGCCTTGGGCACGTACACCGTGGCCCCGGGCACGCCGAGCAGGCTGTCGCCGCTGGCCACAATGCCGGTAAACTGAATTACCTTGCGCTTGCCCTGGGCCTGGGCCCCGGGCGCGGCCAGCAGCAGCAGGAACACCGCCAGCACGGCGGCGAGCGGAAAGGAGAAACCCCGGGGGCGGCTGGTAGAGGACATGGGTGGGCGGGCTAGTAAGCAAAGATACAATGCCTAAGGCCGCCGGGGCCGTACCTTAGGATAACAGGAAACCTACGGCAGATGCCGGCTTCCAGACACTAGATGCGCTTGAAACATTTCACGGTTGCGTTCGGCCAGCAAATCTTTAAAGCCTTCGGCGACGAAAGCCGTGTGCGCATCCTGCACCTGCTATGGCGGAACCAGGAAATGGTGGTGGCCGACCTCGAGCAAGTGCTCGATTTCACCCAGACCAAAACCTCGCGCCAGCTGGCCTACCTCAAAAATGCCGGCCTGGTGAGCGTGCGCCGCCTCGACAACTGGATGTTCTACTTCCTCAAGGACGAGGCCCGCGACTTGGTGTTGCAGCTCCTCGAATTCATGGCCCGCGACCCGCAGCTGCTGCACGACCAGCGCATTTACCAAACCCTGTGGTCGAATCGGGAGTTAGCTGCTTATAAACTTCAGAACCGGCAGTGGACAGGCGGGGCCCCGCCGCCGCCGGCCCAGTAGCGGCATCCAACATTCGTTTAGTTAATGATTTACGCGCACCAGATATTCGTTTGCACCCACCAGAAAAGTGGGGTGGGCCACGACGTAGCCAAGGCCCTGAAGCACGCCATCAAGGACCAAGACTTGAAAACCGTGCGCACCGCCGACGGCGACAAACGGCGCAACGCCGTGCAGGAGTGCGACTGCCTCGACCGCTGCAAGCATTGCAAAAAAGGCAACGGCGCGGCCCTGGTGGTGTACCCCGACGGCGTGACCTACGGCGACGTGCAGCCCGCCGACTGCGCCACCATCGTACGCGAGCACTTGGGCGGCGGCCGCATCGTCACGTCGCGGCTCCTCGGCAAGTAATCTTCTTTCGCATGGCCTACCGGCACCTGTTTTTTGACCTCGACCACACGCTGTGGGACTTTGAAACCAACGCCGACGAAACGCTGGCCACGCTCTACGACCGGCATGCGCTGGCCCGCCACGGTGCCGACTTGCCCGCCTTTAAGCGCGTGTACAGCGACGTGAACCAGGCCCTCTGGCGCATGTACCAGGCCAATAAGATAACGCAGAAGCAGCTGCGCGAGGCGCGCTTCGTGCGCACGCTGGCCAAGCTGGGCGTGGCCGCGGCCGACGTGCCCCCCACCCTTTCGGCCGAGTTCACCGACCTGCTGCCCGAGAAGTCGGCCGTGTTTCCGCACACCCACGAAACGCTGGCTTACCTGCACAAAAAGTACACGCTGCACCTGATTACCAACGGCTTCGAGGACGTGCAGCACCGCAAGCTGGCCTCGTCGAACCTGGCGCAGTACTTTGACCAGGTGATTACCTCCGAGCACAGCGGCCACCTCAAGCCCGACCGGCGCATGTTTGCCCATGCCCTGCAAGCAGCCGGCGCCGGGGCCCCGGAGAGCCTGATGATCGGCGACAACCTGGAGTGCGACGTGCTGGGGGCCCACAACGCGGGCATCGACCAGGTGTACTTCAACCCCGCCAAACGCCGCCATTTTGCCCAGGTGACCTACGAAATCAGCAGCCTCGACGAGCTGCGGGCGTTTTTGTAGCCGGCCGCCGGGGCCCCGCTACCTTTGCGGCTCCCCATCCATTCGCCTTCAAACCGCCCCTTACCCATGGCCAACGGCTTTTTTAACGTTCCAACGCCCCTCAATGAGCCCGTGAAGGGCTACGCGCCCAACTCGCCCGAGCGGCTGGAGTTGATCAAGATGCTGAAGGAGCTGAAGCAGCAGGAGCGCGACCTGCCCATGCACATCGGCGGGCAGGAAGTGCGCACCGGCCGCCGCCTGCCCCTGAGCCCACCCCACGACCACCAGCACGTGCTGGCCCACTTCCACGAGGGCGACGCCGGCCACGTGACGCAGGCCATCGACGCGGCGCTGGCCGCCCGCCCGGCCTGGGCCGCCCTGGCCTGGGAGCAGCGCGCCGCCATCTTCCTCAAGGCCGCCGACCTGCTGGCGGGGCCCTACCGCGCCCGCCTCAACGCGGCCACCATGCTGGGCCAGAGCAAGAACGCCTTCCAGGCCGAGATTGACGCGGCCTGCGAGCTGATCGACTTTTTCCGCTTCAACGTGGCCTTTATGCAGGAGCTCTACGGGCAGCAGCCCAGCAGCTCGCCCGGCATGTGGAACCGCCTGGAGCACCGGCCCTTGGAGGGTTTCGTGTTCGCCCTTACGCCGTTCAACTTCACCTCCATCGCCGCCAACCTGCCCGCTTCGGCGGCCATGATGGGCAACGTGGTGGTGTGGAAACCCGCCTACCCGCAAATCTATTCGGCCCAGGTGCTGATGGAACTGTTTAAGGAAGCCGGCGTGCCCGACGGCGTCATCAACCTGATTTACGTAGACGGTCCCGTGGCCGGCGACGTGATTTTCAAGCACCGCGACTTTGCCGGCATCCATTTCACCGGCTCGACCAAGGTGTTCCAAACCATCTGGCAGGAAATTGGGCAGAACATAGCCCGCTACAAGTCTTACCCGCGCATTGTGGGCGAAACCGGCGGCAAGGACTTCATCCTGGCCCACCCCACGGCCCACGCCAAAGCCGTGGCCGTGGCCATCACCCGCGGCGCCTTCGAATACCAAGGCCAGAAGTGCTCGGCCGCCTCGCGGGTGTACCTGCCCTCCAACCTGGCCGACGAGATTTTGGGCTACGTGAAGGAAGACCTGGCCACCATTAAAATGGGTGATGTAGAGGACTTTAGCAACTTCGTGAACGCCGTCATCACCGAGGCATCGTTTGACAAGCTGGCCCGCTACATCGACGGGGCCCACGCCGACCCGGACGCCGAGGTGTTCGCCGGCGGCACCTACGACAAATCGAAGGGCTACTTTGTGGCCCCCACCGTCATCGTGGCCAAGGACCCCAAGTACGTGACGATGTGCGACGAGCTGTTCGGGCCCGTCGTGACGGTGCACGTGTACGACGCCGACCAGTTCGACGCCGCCCTCGACCTCGTGGACGGCACCTCGCCCTACGCCCTTACCGGCGCCATTTTCTCGCAAGACCGCTACGCCATCGACCTGGCCAGCCAGCGCCTGGTGAACGCGGCCGGCAACTTTTACATCAACGACAAGCCCACTGGGGCCGTAGTGGGTCAGCAGCCCTTCGGCGGGGCCCGCGCCTCGGGCACCAACGACAAGGCCGGCTCCATCCTGAACCTGCTGCGCTGGGTATCGCCCCGCACCATCAAGGAAACCTTCGTGCCCGTGACCGACTACCGCTACCCCTTCCTCGGGGCCGCCCCCCACGAAGACCTGAACCGCGACAAAGGCATCTAACCAATTAGGGCCCCGCACCAATAGCTGGTGCGGGGCCCTAATTTTTAAGCTACTCTTCGGAACCGTCCGGCTCGGGCATCAAGTGATTTATTCGGCCACGGTGTAGCGCCGGGCCCCTGATTCTGCCTGTGCCATAGTTCACGGATTTGGCCCTAT
Source organism: Hymenobacter nivis (assembly GCF_006439025.1). Classification (GTDB taxonomy): domain Bacteria; phylum Bacteroidota; class Bacteroidia; order Cytophagales; family Hymenobacteraceae; genus Hymenobacter; species Hymenobacter nivis_A. The sequence continues at coordinate 29,445 of NZ_RCYZ01000012.1, read as the reverse complement.
AGATACTAGCCGGGGCCCCGCGGCGGCGCGCCGTTGCGCCCCAAACCCGCAGGCGCTACCTTTGCCCGCTAGCGCCTGTGCCGCGTTTTCCTTTCTCCCTGACTGTCATGTTTCTAGTTCTGCCCGCCGTCGGCTACCAGCCCTCCGACTACCTGCCCATCGTCATTCAGTTTGGCCTGGCCATTGCGTTCGTGGCCTTTGCCATGACCGCCTCGCACCTAATAGGGCCCCGGCGCAAGTCGAAGGTGAAGGACGAAGCCTTCGAGTGCGGCATCGAGAGCGTGGGCAACGCCCGCACCCCCATTTCGGTGAAGTACTTCCTCACGGCCATCCTGTTCGTGCTCTTCGACGTGGAAGTAATTTTCATGTACCCCTGGGCCGTGAACTTCCGGGCCCTGGGCACGGCCGGCTTCGTCGAGATGCTCGTGTTCATCACCCTGCTGATGGCCGGTTTCGGCTACGTCATCAAAAAGGGCATCTTACGCTGGAACGAAGCTTAATTCCCTCAAACTTTTGCGCGCCGGGCGGTGTTGGAAAAGTAGGCCCCTTGGCCTTTCCACTTGATATTTCGACGATTATGGATACCCGTGTTCCGGAAATAAAAACGGTTGAGGCCCCCGAGGGCGTGGAGGGCGCTGGCTTCTTCGCCACCTCGCTGGAGAAGGTGGTCGGCATTGCCCGCGCCAACTCGCTGTGGCCATTGCCCTTCGCTACCTCGTGCTGCGGCATCGAATTCATGGCCACCATGGGGGCCCACTACGACATTTCGCGCTTCGGGTCGGAGCGGCCCAGCTTCTCGCCCCGCCAAGCCGACCTGCTAATGGTGATGGGCACCATCGCTAAGAAGATGGCCCCCATTGTGAAACAGGTGTACGAGCAAATGGCAGAGCCCCGCTGGGTGCTAGCCATGGGCGCCTGCGCGTGCTCGGGCGGCATTTTCGATTCGTACTCGGTGCTGCAAGGCATCGACCGCATCATCCCAGTCGACGTGTACGTGCCCGGCTGCCCGCCCCGCCCCGAGCAAGTGCTCGACGGCCTGATGCGCGTGCAAGACCTGGCCAAAAACGAATCTCTTCGCCGCCGCAACTCGCCTGAGTACCAGGCCCTGTTGACGTCGTACAACATCAAGTAGGTTTCTGCATGACGCCCCAAGACCCCGCCGCCGCGCCCGAAGTCGCCGTTGCCGAAGACCCCATTAAGGTGCAGAACGCCCGCTTGCTGGCGCGCCTGCACACTTTGTTTGGTGAGGACGCTTTCACCGACGTGTCGGAGCCTTACGGCCTGCTCACGGCCACTACCACGCGGGAGCGCATCCACGGCATCATCGCCGGCTTGCAGCAGGACGAGGAAATTGCCCTGCACTTCCTAACTACCATGTGCGGCATCAACTACCCCGAGAACGTGGGCCAGGAGCTGGGCATGATTTACCACTTGCACAGCCTCACGCAAAATATTCGCTTGCGGCTCAAGATTTTCTTTCCAGTTGCCGACCCCGTGGTGCCCACGCTGAGCGATATTCACTTGTCGGCCAACTGGATGGAGCGCGAGGCCTACGATTTCTACGGCGTCATCTTTACTGGCCACCCCAATTTGATGCGCATTCTGAACGTGGAGGACATGGACTATTTCCCCATGCGTAAGGAATACCCGCTGGAAGACGGGACCCGCGAAGACAAAACCGACCTGTTTTTCGGCCGCTAGGCCCCTGATTTTTATATCATGGCAGTAAACGACACGCTGGAAGGCACCCACCACATCATCGAAGAAGCGCGCGAGCAGCAGGACAAAATCCTGATTCCCCTGCACAACGACTTCAACCAGGAGCTGACGACCCTCAACCTGGGGCCCACGCACCCGGCCACACACGGCATTTTCCAAAACATCCTGCAAATGGATGGCGAGCGGATTGTGTCGGGCGTGCCCACCATCGGCTACATCCACCGGGCGTTCGAGAAGATTGCCGAGCGCCGCCCGTTCTATCAGATTACGACCCTGACCGACCGGATGAATTATTGCTCTAGCCCCATCAACAACCTGGGCTGGCACATGACGGTGGAAAAGATGCTGGGCATCACCGTGCCCAAGCGCGCGCAGTACATGCGCGTGATTATGATGGAGTTGGCACGCATCGCCGACCACCTCATCTGTAACTCCATCCTAGGCGTGGACACGGGGGCCTTCACCGGCTTCCTGTACGTGTTTCAGGAGCGCGAGAAGATTTATGAGATTTACGAAGAGGTGTGTGGGGCCCGCCTCACCACCAACATGGGCCGCGTGGGCGGTATGGAGCGCGACTTCACGCCGGTGGCTATCGACAAGCTGCGCAAGTGGCTGAAGGAATTCCCGGCCGTGATGAAGGAATTCGAATCGATGTTCAACCGCAACCGCATCTTCATGGATCGGGTGGTGAACGTGGGGCCCATCTCGGCCGAAAAGGCGCTGAGCTACGGCTTCACAGGCCCCAACCTGCGCGCGGCGGGCGTCGATTACGACGTGCGGGTGATGAACCCGTACTCGTCGTACGAGGATTTTGAGTTCGACGTACCGGTGGGCACTAACGGCGACACTTACGACCGGTTCATGGTGCGCAACGAAGAGATTTGGCAGAGCCTGCGCATCATCAACCAGGCGCTCGACAAGTTGCCCGAGGGCCCCTACCACGCCGATGCCCCGCACTATTATCTGCCCCCCAAGCAGGAAGTGTACAAGAACATGGAGGCCCTTATTTACCACTTCAAAATCGTGATGGGCGAAATCGACGCCCCCGTGGGTGAGGTGTACCACTCAGTGGAAGGCGGCAACGGCGAGCTGGGCTTTTACTTGGTATCGGACGGTGGGCGCACACCCTATCGGCTGCACTTCCGCCGCCCGTGCTTCATTTATTACCAAGCCTACCCGGAGATGGCCGTGGGCACCACACTCTCCGACGCCATCGTGATTCTGTCGTCGATGAACGTGATTGCCGGTGAGCTGGACGCTTAGTTTCTGATTGATTTTGATTGACATGGCCCCTACCACTGCCCCCTCCAAGCTGCAATTCTCGCCCGCCGGGCAGACGGAAATTAAGCGCCTGCTTACCCACTACCCGGCCGAACGCAGCAAATCGGTGCTGCTACCGGTGCTGCACATTGCGCAGGCCGAGTTTGGCGGCTGGGTGAGCCCCGAAGTGCAGGACTTGGTGGCCGAAACCTTGGGCATCCGCCCCATTGAGGTGTACGAGGTTGCTACTTTCTACACCATGTACAACCTCAAGCCCGTGGGCAAGCACGTGCTGGAAATTTGCCGCACGGGGCCCTGCATGCTGCGCGGCTCCGATGAGCTGACGGCCAACCTGGAGCGCATCACCGGCGCTAAGGTGGGCGAAACATCGCCAGATGGCAACTTCACACTGAAGGAAGTAGAATGCCTCGCCGCCTGCGGTTTTGCTCCCGTGGTGCAAGTGCGTGAGCAGTATTATGAAAGCCTCGACACCCCCGAAGCCGTGGACGCCATGCTCAACGACCTGCGTGCCCAGATCCACCGGCCTATTTTGCCGTGGGAAATGCTGGGCGAGGTACACTCGCAGCAGCAATAATTTACCAGATTCGTCGCCCGCTATCCGCATTTAATCCTATGGGACGCAAGCTCTTAACCGAACACGTTAACGTTGAAGGCATCGAAACCTTTGAGGTGTACCGCAAGCACGGCGGCTACCGCGCCGTGGAAAAGGCCCTGAAAACCATGACCCCAGACGAGGTGGTGGACGAGGTGAAGAAATCCGGCCTGCGCGGCCGCGGTGGCGCCGGCTTCCCCACGGGCCTCAAGTGGAGCTTTCTGGCCAAGCCAGAGGGTGTACCGCGCTACCTCGTCTGCAACGCCGACGAATCGGAACCCGGCACCTTCAAGGACCGATACCTGATGTCGAAGCTACCGCACCTGCTCATCGAGGGCATGATTGCGGGCAGCTACGCCCTGGGGGCCCGGACGAGCTACATCTACATCCGCGGCGAGTTGCTGTACGTGCTACGCATCCTAGAGAAGGCCATTGCCGAGGCATACGCAGCCGGCTTCCTGGGGGAAAATATCCTGGGCTCGGGTTATTCGCTTGATTTGCACGTGCACCCCGGCGCCGGCGCCTACATCTGCGGCGAGGAAACTGCGCTGCTGGAATCGCTGGAAGGCAAACGCGGCAACCCACGCAACAAGCCACCATTTCCGGCCGTGCAGGGCCTCTACGCCCGCCCCACGGTGGTTAACAACGTGGAGAGCATTGCCACGGTGGTTCCGATCCTCAACTTGGGTGGTGATGAATACGCCAAGATTGGCGTGGGCAAAAGCACGGGCACCAAGCTGTTTTCGGCCTGCGGCCACCTCAATAAGCCCGGCATCTATGAGCTGGAATTGGGCGTGCCGGTGGAGGAATTTATTTACTCTGATGAGTACTGCGGCGGTATCTGGAAGGGCCGCGAGCTCAAGGCTGTAGTCGCTGGTGGCTCATCGGTACCCATCCTACCCAAAGAGCTAATCCTGAAAACTGCGGCTGGTGAGAACCGTCTGATGACTTATGAGTCGCTCAGCGATGGTGGCTTTGTGACGGGCACCATGCTGGGCTCGGGCGGCTTTGTTGCGATGGACGAAACAACGTGCATTGTAAAGAATACCTGGAATTTCTCGCGCTTCTACCACCACGAAAGCTGCGGCCAGTGCTCGCCTTGCCGCGAAGGCACCGGCTGGATGGAGAAAGTACTCCACCGCCTCGAGCACGGCCATGGCTCGATGCACGACATCGACCTGGTGGTGAGCGTAGCCAAGCAGATTGAGGGCAACACCATTTGCCCCCTGGGCGAGGCCGCGGCTTGGCCGGTGGCCGCCGCCGTGCGCCACTTCCGCGACGAATTTGAGTGGCACGTGAAGCACCCGCATGAGGCCACCCGTCCGGGGGCCGTGTACCAGGGCGCGGGTGTGCTGGCCTAAAGTAAAACCACTGGGCTGGCCGCAGGGCCCCCAGTAGCTACCGTTTCAACTTGATATCCAATGGCTAAAATTACGTTCGACGGCATTGAAGTGGAAGTGCCCGATGGCACCACCATCCTCAACGCGGCCCGCAAAATTGGGGGCGGGGTGGTGCCGCCCGCCATGTGCTACTACACGCCGCTGAAAGGCAGCGGCGGCAAGTGCCGCGCCTGCTTAGTGCGCGTAGCAGCCGGCTCTACCAAAGACCCGCGCCCCATGCCCAAGCTGGTGGCCTCGTGCATCACGCCAGTGCAAGACGGCATGGTGGTAGAAAATACTACTAGCCAGCAGGTACTCGATGTCCGCAAGGGCATCGTGGAGATGCTACTCATCAACCACCCCCTCGACTGCCCAGTGTGCGACCAGGCCGGCGAGTGTGACTTGCAAAACTTTGCCTTCGAGCACGGCGTGAGCACCACGCGCTACGAAGAAGAGCGCCGCACATTTGAGAAGATTGACATCGGGCCCTATGTGCAGTTGCACATGACGCGCTGCATTCTATGCTACCGCTGCGTGTACACCGCCGACCAGCTCACCGACGGCCGCGTGCACGGCGTACTGGGCCGTGGCGACGCCTCGGAAATCGGCACCTACATCGATAAGGTTATCGATAACGACTTCAGCGGCAACGTCATCGACGTGTGCCCTGTGGGCGCCCTAACTGACAAGACGTTCCGCTTCAAGCAGCGCGTGTGGTTCACCAAGCCCATGAACGCGCACCGCGAATGCAGCCACGAGAAGTGCAACGGCCACGTTACGCTTTGGTACAAAGGCAAAGACGTGATGCGCGTAACGGCCCGCAAGGATGAGTACGGCGAAGTGAAGGAGTGGATTTGCAACGAGTGCCGCTTCGACAAGAAGGAAACGACCGATTGGATTCTGGAGGGTCCCGCACACGTCGACCGCTCGTCGGTTATCTCGCAGGGCCACTACGAGCTGCCCGTGGTCAACCCACAAATCATTGCCGACCTGCCCGAGAGCACCATCCGCGACCTTCAGCAAAACCCACCGCTGAAACTGGGCGGCTTGAATGGCTAAGCCACTGGCTATTGGCTAATGTCTTTTCCTGAAATAAAACGCTAACAGCCAACAGCTATTAGCCAACAGCTAAAACAACATGACTTTCGAAACCCTGGGCTGGCAAGGCCTCGTCATCCTGGTTGTCTTCGGCCTCTCGCTGCTGATTGCCACGTACTGCACCTACGCCGAGCGCGTGATTGCCGCCTTCATGCAAGACCGGGTGGGCCCCGACCGCGCGGGCCCCTACGGCCTGGCCCAGCCCTTGGCCGACGCCGTAAAAATGTTCACGAAGGAAGAATTCTTCCCCGGTGGGGCTAGCAAAACATTGTTCACTTTGGGGCCCTGCTTGGCGATGACCACGGCCCTGATGTCGTCGGCGGTGATTCCCTTTGGCAATGCCATGAAGTTTGGTGATACATCGGTGCATTTGCAGGGCATCGAAGTCAACGTGGGCATGCTCTATATATTCGGCGTTGTGTCGCTGGGTGTGTACGGCGTCATGATTGGCGGCTGGGCTTCGAACAACAAATTTTCCTTGCTGGGCGCCATCCGCGCTGCTTCGCAAAACATTAGCTACGAGTTAGCGATGGGCTTGGCGCTTATTGCTGTATTGATGATTTCAGGCACGCTGTCGCTGCGCGAAATCACGCTGCAACAAACCAACCCGGGTGCCTGGCACTTCGGCGACATTTTCGCCTGGAATGTGTTCAAGCAACCCATCGGCTTCATCATTTTTCTCGTTTGTGCCTTTGCCGAAACCAACCGCACGCCTTTTGACCTACCCGAGTGCGAAACCGAATTGGTGGGCGGCTACCACACCGAATACAGCTCCATGAAGCTGGGCCTGTACTTATTCTCGGAGTACATCAACATTTTGGTGGTTACGGCCGTGATGAGCGTGTTGTATTTTGGTGGGTTTAACTATCCGTTTCAGTACGAGTTTCTCGATTTTCTGAGCAATAAAGCTGGTCTCTCGGCCGATTGGGCGCACAACATATTTGTGCTCATGGGTGTGGTGGCCATGTTCATGAAGATCTTCATGGGCATCTTCTTTTTCATGTGGGTGCGCTGGACGCTGCCGCGCTTCCGCTACGACCAGCTGATGCGTTTGGGCTGGACGATCCTCATCCCCCTTGCCATCTTCAACATCCTGCTCACGGGTGGCCTGATTACGACCGGCATCATCAAGTAGGGCCCCGTAATTCTCGTTTCTTTCTTCGACCTATGCAATCCCTCAGCAACCGCGCTAAAATTCTGGAAAAGAAGCCGATGACGCTCGCCGAGCGGGCTTACCTGCCGGCTATTTTCCAAGGCCTGAGCATCACGCTGCGCCACTTCTTCACAAAGAAGGCCACCATCCGCTACCCTGAGGAGACGCGGCCGTTCTCGCCCGTATTCCGGGGCCTGCACGTGCTCAAGCGCGACGAGCAGGGCCGCGAGCGGTGCACGGCCTGCGGCCTGTGCGCCGTGGCCTGCCCTGCCGAGGCCATCACGATGGTAGCCGGCGAGCGCAAAAAGGGTGAGCAAAACCTCTACCGCGAGGAGAAATACGCCGTCAGCTACGAAATCAATATGTTGCGCTGCATCTTCTGCGGCCTCTGCGAAGAGGCTTGTCCGAAGGCTGCCGTGTACCTCCAGGCCGATAAGATGGCGCCGCCGCGCTTCGAGCGTGACGAGTTCATTTACGGCAAAGACCGGCTTGTGGAGCCCGTGTCGCCGGATACCCGCTCGAAGCGCGGCATCCAGCTCACGGCCGAGCAGGCCGACAAATTGCGCACCCAACTGGCCTAGGGCCCCCATCCTTCCTTACGCCCTGCGGCCGCTTAGCCTTCCTGTATGTCCCTCTTTCTCTTCCTGACGTTTGTGGCCCTGCTGAGCGCGCTGGGCGTGGTGCTGGCTAAAAACCCGGTGCACAGCGTGTTGTTCCTCATCCTCACGTTCTTCACGCTCTCGGGCCATTATCTGTTGCTGAACGCGCAGTTCCTGGCCGCCGTGAATATCATCGTGTACGCCGGGGCCATCATGGTGCTGTTCCTGTTCGTGATTATGTTCCTGAACCTGAATGAAGCCACGGAGCCCAAGAAGCCGCTGCTGGCCAAGGTAGCCGCCACCATCGCCGGCGGCTCGCTGCTGCTCATCATGGTGGCCGCCATGCGCAACGTAGCGCCTGCGGGCTACGATGCTGCCACGTTCAACTCGCAAGTAGGCATGGTCGATAAGCTGGGCTTGGTGCTCTTCCAGCAATACCAACTGCCATTTGAGTTAGCCTCCATCCTGCTGCTGGCCGCCATGGTGGGTTCTGTGATGCTAGGCAAGCGCGAAACGGGCGAGCGGAACTTCTAGGTTTTTAATTCGACTAAACGAAAACGCCACGTCCTGAGGACGCGGCGTTTTTGCGTTAAAGGCAACGGTCTGGCGCCCTATTTAATCAGCATGGTTCGGCGTGCAAAAGCCCGCTGCTCCAGGGCCCCGCTTTATACTGCAAGAAGCGGTATTAATCAGAACCCGCGGGTTTTGGCCAATGCGCTGGGGGCCCTACTCGTAATTATTTCGCCCGGGAATGCGCCGCTTTTGTAACTGTGGCAACGCTGATATTTACCGACCGTGAAGTGATGGCCCGCTGCTTGTGCACCGGCGACGCGGCAAGCTCCAAACGCATGAGCGAGGTGCTCAGCATAACCCAAAAAACAATGGCGGCAACGATGGAGAATTTAGGCACGGTCGGTAAGCGTTTTAGTGGTGAACTGCCCATACTTACTGCGGATGATTTCCGATGGATTTCAACCCGCAGCCCGTTTTCCCAATAACCCGATGAACCGCCTGTTTGACCAAGTCAGTGGCCTAAAAAAGGGGGCGACCGATGTGCCTGCATTGAGTAAATTCTGCGTTGTGGTGTGGGTGCCGGCGCGTAGCAGAAGCTATCCGATCGAGCTGGGGCGGATTGGCTAAATAGTGGCCAGAAGCATTATTTTTTAGGTAGTGCGCTGGTATATTGGTCCGGAATTTCTTTACAGCACCCCCATTCATTACTTATGGCTCATTTTCGACGCTATTCTACCGGCACATTTGTCTGTGCCCTAGGTCTTTTACTACTCGGCAGTTGCCACTCAGATGAAAAGGCCAACACTACAAAAATTGAACGTACTGGCGAACCAGACATCTACAATGTAAAGTCAGACGACAACGCAATGAATGCCGCGATTCAGGCGAGCAAGGCTACCCTACCCGAGTTTTTGCGTGTACTTGGGCAGCAGGACACGGCTACCAGCGATTTTGCTTTAAAGGTCCATTATGACGACGGCCCCGAGCCAGAACACATATGGTTGAGTGGCTTAACGAGTCGCAATGGCAAGCTATACGGTGTGATAAGTAACACCCCCGAGTTCACCAAAGCCGTAAAAGAAGGCGAAACTGTGGAAGTAGATACCAGCAAGGTTTCCGACTGGAAATATGTGCAAAACCACCGCCTAGTAGGGGGCCGTACAATCAAGGTTCTGCGCGACCAGCTGTCGCCCGAAGAGCGTAAAGAATTGGACGCCAGCGTAGATTACAAGATAGATTAGCAATACTTGAAACGAAAGGCGGCGACTGAAGTATCAGTCGCCGCCTTTCGTTTCAAGTATTGCAGTGCATTTATTAACCCTGCTGTTTACGAAGATTTTCCAAGTCATTTTGGTCCCGCGGGCGACCAGCGGCTATTTTAGCCTGTAGCAAATGCTGGTACTGAATCAACTTAATGATCAGTCCGTCTACTTCATTATCGGTTGCAGCGGCATACGCTTCGGCAAAGAGAAGACCTTTAAGTTGGGTTATGATGTCGATGGCAACGGGGGGACGGCCAAAAGTAAATACATCCATGGCCGGGTTATTCAGAAAATTATGCGCCGTCATATCAAATACCGGCATTCCAAATTCCGCAAAAGCCTTTACCAGCCGGCCATAATTATCTATTGTTTTCTCAACCCACAAATCCAAATCCCCGGTCGTGCGGCTGTAGCCGTGCAGAATAACCGAATAGCCACCTACCAGCACGTACCGCACCTCATGCAGCCGCAGTGCCCGCAGAAAATCCTGAAAATCGGAATTGAATAAATTACCCATTGCGGTGAGGATGTTGGCGCGTAGCAAAAGCTGTCCGGTCGAGCCGGGGCGGATTAGCTAAATCGTAGCCAAACGCAACGCTGTTGAGGTAGGCAGCGGCCCACAAGCGCTCGGTGGGCGTGGCGGGCTGATTTTGGGCGTGGTACGCTGCTGCCTGCTCATGGGTGCCGGCGTGGTGGGCGGTGCGGTCGAGGCGGAAGGACATAGATGATAATCTTGAGGCATTATGACAAGCCCAACAAAAACAACGTTTTTCGTCATGTTTTGGCTATCCGTAGCCATTAACCTTGTAATTCAGTTCGTTTTTCATCCTTTCATTGCCAGAGGAAATGGTCCCGTGTCGCTTGCAAGCGCACTTATTGGCCGAGCTGTTGCCTTTCTACTTTTTCCATTTATCGCCCTTAGGATTACACGCCTGGTAACATTTTTTACAAAGCGTTCCATCAAGCAGGAAACAACTATTGTGTGGCTTACTTGGACTGTTTTTTTTGTGGTTAGCATGCTGAGCTATCTACGCTGAAACGATAGCAACGAAAACGGCGACTGAAGTATCAGTCGCCGTTTTCGTTGCTATCGTTTCAGCAAAGGCTACTTTGCCACCACGTCCGTTTTAATGCTCAGTTCCTTCAATTGGGCCCCGGAGATGGGCGAGGGCGAGTCGATCATCACGTCGCGGCCGGAGTTGTTTTTGGGGAAGGCGATGAAGTCGCGGATGCTGTCGGCGCCCCCGAAGAGCGAACAGAGGCGGTCGAAGCCGAAGGCGATGCCGCCGTGGGGCGGGGCCCCGTACTCGAAGGCGTCGAGCAGGAAGCCGAACTGCGCCTGGGCCTCTTCGGGCGAGAAGCCGAGCAGACCGAACATGCGGGCTTGCACGGCCCGGTCGTGGATGCGGATGGAGCCGCCGCCCACTTCCACGCCGTTGATGACCAAGTCGTAGGCGTTGGCGCGGGCCTGGCCGATGGTGGCGGGGTTATCGAGCAGGGCCAGGTCGTCGGGTTTGGGCGAGGTGAAGGGGTGGTGCATAGCGAAGTAGCGGCCCTCCTCTTCGAGGAATTCGAGAAGCGGGAAATCGACCACCCACAGCGGCGAGAACGTGTCTTTGGCACGCAGGCCCAGGCGCTGGCCCATTTCGAGGCGCAGCTCGCTCAGGGCCTTGCGGGTTTTGGCGTCGGGGCCCGCCAGTAGCAGCAGCAGGTCGCCGGGGTTGGCGCCGAAGGCAGCGCTCCACTTGCGCAGCTCGTCCTGCGAATAGAACTTATCGACCGACGATTTCACCTGGCCGTCGGCTTCCACGCGGGCGTAGATGAGGCCGGTGGCGCCGATTTGCGGGCGCTTCACGAAGTCGGTCAGCTCGTCGAGCTGCTTGCGGGTGTAGGCGGCGCAGGTGATGGCGTTGATGCCCAGCACCACTTCGGCGCTGTCGAATACCGGGAAGCCCTGGCCTTTTACCGTGTCGGTCAGGTCCACAAACTTCATTTCGAAGCGCGTGTCGGGCTTGTCGTTGCCGTAGTCGCGCATGGCGTCGGCGTAGGTCATGCGGGGCACGGTGGGGAAATCGAGGTTTTTGATTTCCTTGAACAAGTAGCGCACCAGGCCCTCAAACGTGCTCAGGATGTCTTCCTGCGTCACGAAGGCCATTTCGCAGTCAATCTGCGTGAACTCCGGTTGGCGGTCGGCGCGCAGGTCTTCGTCGCGGAAGCACTTCACAATCTGGAAGTAGCGGTCGAAGCCCGACACCATCAGCAGCTGCTTGAAGGTTTGGGGCGACTGCGGCAGGGCGTAGAATTCGCCGGGGTTCATGCGCGAGGGCACCACAAAGTCGCGGGCCCCTTCGGGCGTGGACTTGATGAGCACCGGCGTTTCGACTTCAATGAAATCCTGGCCATCGAGGTAGCGGCGCACAGCCTGGGCCATGCGGTGGCGCAGCATCAGGTTGTTGCGCACGGGGTTGCGGCGCAGGTCGAGGTAGCGGTACTTCATCCGCAGGTCGTCGCCGCCGTCGGTTTCGTCCTCAATGAGGAAGGGCGGCAGCTTGGCGGGGTTGAGCACGTCGAGCGTCTTGACCCGAATTTCGATTTCGCCGGTGGGCATTTTGTCGTTTTTGGAGTGGCGCTCGGCCACCTGGCCGGTCACCTGCACCACAAACTCGCGGCCCAGGTGGCGGGCTTGGTCGCGCACGGCGTCGGTTTCCACGCCTTCCTCCAGGGCTAGTTGGGTGAGGCCGTAACGGTCGCGCAGGTCCACCCAGGCAATGCCGCCCTTGTCGCGGGTGCGCTGCACCCAGCCGCAGAGCGTGACGGTTTGGCCAATATGTTCGGCGCGCAGTTCGCCGCAGGTGTGGGTTCTTAGCATCTTGGTTATCAGTTAGCAGTGGGAGGTTGGCAATTGCCTGCTTTGGTGGACTGGGGGCCCCAAGCCGGATACATTACCAACCAAACGCGCTGGCACGCAGCGGGGCAAAGTTAGGGCCTAACCCGGCGGGGCAAAACGCGCCACTTTGCTTTCGACCGGGGCCCTACTTTGGCACGTTAGGTGCAAAGAGCCGCGGTATCTGCGTTCTTTTGTTCTTTCAATTACCTACTGTCATGAAATTCCTCTCCGTTTTTGCCCTCGCTGGGGCCCTGCTGGTGGCCGGCGCGGCCCAGGCTCAAACCAAAATCAAGACCAAGGCCAAGGACGATGCTGTGGTTATCAAGACCAAGGGCACCCCCGGCACCGTGACGCTCGACGGCCCGGTGAAGCGCGTGGAAACGCTCTCCGGCATCGACATTTTCCCCAAGCCCAACTCGCCGAGCATCATGCTCAGCTTCACCCAGCAGTTCACCAAGCCGGGCGTGCTCACGATGACGGACTACAAAAACCGCGTCATCTACACCACCCCGCTCGACCCCGCCAACAACACCGGGGCCCCCGTGGAGCTGGGCAAAATTCCAGCCGGCACCTATTTGGTTGAAGCCAAAACCGGCAATTACGTGTACTGGAAGAAGGTGCGCGTGAAGTACCCCACGGTGCGCCAATAGTTTTTGGCCGCTTACTTTCTGTTCATGAGAATTCTTTCCCTGCTGCTGCTCGTGCTGGGCCTGGCCAGCTTTGCGCCGGGCCCCAAGCTCATTACCGCCAAGCTGCCCGGCCTCACGGTGGGCGTGCCCGAAGGCTTTGCGCCCCTGCCCGACGACGGCATTGCCGCCAAGTACCCCGCCGCCCGCAAGCCGCTGGCCGTGTACAGCAGCCCCAACGGCCGCGCCGACTACAGCGTGGCCGTGCGGCCCACCGATTTTCAGACGCCTGATTACAACGTGCTGCTCCAGATCTACAAGGCCAGCATCCAGCGCCTGTACTCGAAGGTGGATTTTATTAAGCAGGAAGTGCGCCAGGTGCACGGCCACGATTTTGTGTCGTTCGAGTTCGTGACAACGGTGGTAGATGCCCGGCGCGGTGACCAACTGGCACCCATCCGCAAGTACCAGGCCGTGCAGTACACGGTGGTGAAGGACCAGATGTACGTCTTCACCTTCGACGCGCCGGCCGCCGAGCAGGCGCAGTGGCAACCCGTGGCCCAGGCCGTGATGGGGGCCATCAACTTGAAATAGGGCCCCGGCTCCGGGGCCCCGCGCCTCCCCCCACTTTCCCTTCGCGTAACTCCGCGTACCCGTGACGGACGACTACTTCATGGCCCAGGCCTTACGCGAGGCCCACGCGGCGCTAGCGGCGGGTGAGATTCCCATCGGGGCGGTGGTGGTGCTGGAAAATAAAATCATCGGCCGGGGCCACAACCAAACCGAGCGCCTGCGCGACGTGACGGCCCACGCCGAAATGCTCGCCCTCACGGCCGCCGCCAACCACGTGGGCAACAAATACCTGGCCGGCTGCACCCTCTACGTCACCGTGGAGCCCTGCGTGATGTGCGCCGGGGCCAGCGCCTGGGCCCAGCTGCGGGCCGTGGTGTACGGGGCCGAGGAGCTCAAAACCGGCTTTCGGCGACACGGGTCCTTGCTGCACCCGCGCACCGAGCTGCGCGGCGGCGTGCGCGCCGCCGAGTGCGGGGCCCTGATGCAGTCATTTTTTCGCGCCAAACGTACATAAGGCTACCTTTGGCCGCTGCGCCGCCGGCAACCCCGCGGGGCGGTTGGCGGTTGCAGCGGTACGTTTTCTTTCACTTTACCCTTTTTAACTATGGCTTTCGAACTGCCCAAGCTGCCTTACGCCTACGACGCGCTGGAGCCCACGTTTGACGCGCAAACGATGGAGATTCACCACACGAAGCACCACCAGGCCTACGTTACCAACCTGAACGCGGCCATTGCCGGCACGGCGATGGAGAGCCAGTCCATCGAGGAAATTCTGCACAACATTGCCGCCGCGCCCCCCGCGGTGCGCAACAACGGCGGCGGCCACTGGAACCACTCCCTGTTCTGGACCATCCTCTCGCCCAACGGCGGCGGGCAGCCCACCGGCGCCGTGGCCGAAGCCATCACCAAGGCCTTCGGGAGCTACGAGAAGTTCAAGGAAGAATTTGCCAAAGCCGCCACCACGCGCTTCGGCTCAGGCTGGGCGTGGCTGTGCAAGCAGGCCGACGGCTCGCTGCAAATCTGCTCGACGCCCAACCAGGACAACCCCCTGATGCCCGACACCGGCTGCAAAGGCATGCCCATCCTGGGCCTCGACGTGTGGGAGCACGCTTATTACCTGAAGTACCAAAACCGCCGGCCCGATTACATCGCCGCCTTCTTCAACCTCATCAACTGGGACGAGGTGAACAAGCGCTTCGCTGACGCCAAGTAGTTCTGGCTGTACCAGATACCACAAAAAAGCCTCTCCGCACGCTGCGGAGAGGCTTTTTTGTGGCCGGCCCGGCCGGCCGGCTATGCAGCCAGGGGCCCCACCAGCCGCCTGCGGCCGGGCCAGGGCCCCGGCTGCAGGCGGCTGGCACCTGTTTTATTTATCATGTAACTTTAGGGGCAAAAGCCCCTTTCCCGAAAACTTTAACGCTGCGCTGGCATGAGCATCAAGCTGCGACTTACTATTCTGAGCTTCCTCCAGTTTTTTATCTGGGGCGCGTGGCTGATAACCATCGGGGCGTACTGGTTTCAAACCAAGCACTGGTCGGGCGCGCAGTTTGGGGCCGTCTTTTCCACGATGGGCATCGCCTCCATCTTCATGCCCTCGCTCATGGGCATCATGGCCGATAAGTGGGTGAACGCCGAAAAGCTCTACGGCGTGCTGCACCTGCTGGGCGGCCTCACGCTCTGCGCCATCCCGTTCGTCACGGACCCCACGGTGTTCTTCTGGGTCATCCTGCTGAACATGATTTTCTACATGCCCACGCTGGCCCTGTCCATCGCCGTGTCGTACTCGGCCCTAAAAAGCCAGGACCTCGACGTGGTGAAGGATTACCCGCCCATCCGGGTCTGGGGCACCATTGGCTTCATCGCGGCCATGTGGACGGTGACGTTCCTGGGCTTCGAGAAGTCGGCCAACCAGTTTTACGTGGCCGCCGCCGCCGCGCTGCTGCTGGGCTTCTACGCCTTCACCCTACCCGCCTGCCCCCCTACTTCCAAAGGGGTATCGAGCCGCTCGCTGGTCGATGCGCTGGGCCTCAAGTCGTTTGCCCTGCTGCGCGACCGTAAGCTGGCCACCTTCTTCGCCTTTGCCTTGCTGCTGGGGGCCGCCTTGCAGCTCACCAATGCCTACGGCGATACGTTCCTCCACGATTTCGACAAGGTGCCCGCTTACCGCGATACGCTCTCGGTGCAGCACCCGGCCTTCATCATGTCAATTTCGCAGATTTCCGAAACCCTGTTCATCCTGGCCATTCCGTTCTTTTTGCGGCGCTTCGGCATCAAGCAGGTCATGCTGTTCAGCATGGTGGCCTGGGTGCTGCGCTTCGGCCTGCTGGCTTACAGCAACCCCGCCGGCGGCCTTTGGATGATCATCATGTCGTGCATTGTGTACGGCATGGCTTTCGACTTCTTCAACATCTCGGGCTCGCTGTTCGTCGAAACCCAAACCCAGCCCAGCATCCGGGCCAGCGCCCAGGGCTTGTTTATGATGATGACCAACGGCTTCGGGGCCGTGCTGGGCAGCTCCATTAGCGGCCTCGTCATCCAGCACTACTTCACCGATGCCGCCGGCAACAAGGACTGGCAGGGCATCTGGCTGGCTTTCGCGGCCTACGCGCTGGTCATTGCGGTGCTGTTCGTATTTATCTTCAAGCACAAGCACGACCCGCAGGTGGCCGAAAACGACTACCCCGAGCCCGTGCTATCGGTGGAGCAAGCGTAGCGAGGGCCCCTGGGTCTGGGGGCCCTATAATCCGCTCTGCAACAGCCAGCGCCTAAGCTCGTCAATACAAGATTGGTACAAAAAAAGTCTGTTTTCGGCACAACAAAAAACCCGCATTGCGCGCTGCAATGCGGGTTTTTTTTGGTCTTGGGGCCCCGGTGGCGAACGAAAGCTACCAGCTAGAGCCTTAAGACAGCAGCCTAACCAGGGGGCCCCAGGAGGCCTATTTGCCGAAGAAGAAGTCGGCTTCGATTTGGGCGTTCTCGTCGGAGTCGGAGCCGTGCACGGCGTTGGCTTCGATGCTCTTGGCGTACTTCTTCCGGATGGTGCCTTCGGCGGCCTGGGCCGGGTTGGTGGCCCCGATGAGGGTGCGGAAGTCGGCTACGGCGTTATCTTTTTCGAGCACGGCGGCCACGATGGGGCCGCTCGACATGTACTTCACCAGGTCCTGGTAGAAGGGGCGCTCCTTGTGCACGGCGTAAAATTCGCCGGCGCGCTCGGCCGTCAGGGCAATTTTCTGGAGCTCCACGACGCGGAAGCCGCCGGCCTCCATCATGCCCAGAATGCCACCGATGTGGTTTTCCAGAACGGCGTCGGGCTTAATCATTGTGAATGTGCGGTTGGTGGCCATGGGGCGGAGGGGGGATGGTAAAAGAGTAAATGAAACGGTTGAGGGCACAAAAGTAGCCACAACTCGGGCGGCGCGCCGGCCCGGCCGGGGCCCCCGCTGGGCGAGCGGCAGCGAACCTTCGGGGGGGCATCGGTTGTTGGGAACGGATTTCTTCCGACTTTTGCCGCCCACTTGGCCCTGAGGGCCCGGCCCTTAGTTGATACCCAGGCTTCTTACGTTGTCGATGACCACCCCCCTTGCCGAACTACAGGCGCTGCTCGCGCAGCCCCGCCAAGTTTTCATCACCACCCACCACAAGCCCGACGCCGATGCCCTTGGCTCGTCGCTGGCCTGGGCGGCCTACCTCAAGCAGCACGGCCACCACGTCACCGTGGTCACGCCCTCCGACTACCCAGCCTTCCTGAACTGGATGGGCGGCAACGACGAGGTTGTGATTTATGACAAGCGCCAGAACGACCACCAGGTGCGTGACCTGGTGCAGCGCGCCGAGGTCATCTTCTGCCTCGATTTTAGCTGCCTGGCCCGCATCAACGAGATCGGGGAGTACGTGCGCAACGCCCCTGGCACCAAGGTGCTCATCGACCACCACCAGCAGCCGGAGGACTTTGCCGACATTAGCTTCTCCAACCCCGGGGCGGCGGCCACGGCCGAGCTGATCTTCGAGATCATTCGCGACCTGGGCCACCAGGCCGAGGTGACGAAGGCCATGGGCGAGGCCCTGTACGCGGGCATCATGACCGATACGGGCTCGTTTCGCCACCCCAGCACCTCGCGCAACGTGCACCTCATCATCGCCGAGCTGCTGAGCGCGGGCATCGACCTCTCGGCCGTGCACCGCCGCATCTACGACTCGCACTCCGAAATCCGGCTGCGCTTCCTGGGCTTCGTGCTTAAGGAAAAACTGGTCGTCAACCGCGAGTTCAACACTGCCTACATCGCCATCACCCGCGACGAGCTGCGCGCCTACGACAGCAAAACCGGCGACACCGAGGGCCTGGTAAACTACGCGCTCAGCATCGAGGGCATCGTATTTGCTGCCATTTTCATCGACCGCGGCGCGGCCGTGAAAATTTCCTTCCGCTCGGTGGGCGATTTTTCGGTGAGCGATTTTTCGCGCCAGCACTTCGAGGGCGGCGGCCACCACAACGCCGCCGGCGGCATCAGCTACCAGCCCCTGGGGCCCACCGTCGAGCGTTTCCTGGGCCTGCTGCCCCAGTACAAGGAGCAGCTAGTGGGCGAGCCCGTGGCCGCCACGCCGCCCGTGGCCTAGCCCGCGCTTACCTTTGCGCTTCCATTGGTTGCCCCAACTTTGTTTTTCCTCACACTTTAGCACGTTCATGCGTTCTTCCTTCCGCTCTGGGCGGCACCTGGCCCTGGGGGCCGGCTTGCTGGGCCTTCTGTTTTCCACCGCGGCCTGCGATAAGGTCGGTGGCGGCGACTTCGCCAAAACGAAATCGGGCATCGAGTACAAAATCTTCAAGAAAGTCGGCAGCAAGTACGAGCGGCGCGACATCAGCGGCGACGCTGACCCGACTTATAAGGACCGGGTGGGCAAGTTCCTGACGGCCTACATCGACACCCGCACCGGCAAAGACTCGGTGCTGGAGAGCACCCGCACCAAGTTCCAGGGGGCCCTGGTGCCGCTGCCGCTGCAAGAGGTGAAGCGCAAGGGCACCCCCGAGGAAGCCTTTGCCCTGCTGATGCCCGGCGATAGCGCCGTGTTCCGCTTCAACGCCGACTCGCTCTTCAAGCCCCAGGGGCCCCAGCCCCCCCGCCCCGTGCCCCCCTTCCTGAAGAAATCGGGCAACGTGGTGGTGCTGCACGTGGCCACCCGCGGCCTCATCGACCAGGCCGCCGCCATGACCATGCAGCAGGATTTGCAGCAGAAAATGATGGCCGAGCAGCAGCGCCAGATGATGGCCTTCGCTGGCGAGCAGCTGAAAAAGGACGACGCCGCCCTGCAAGCCTACGCCAAAAGCAAAAACCTGACGGGCCTGAAAAAGACCCCCTCGGGCATTTACTACACCGTGACGACGCCCGGCGCGGGGCCCCTGGCCAAGCAAGGCCAGACGGTGACCATGAAGTACACCGGCATGCTGCTCGACGGCAAGGTGTTCGACTCGTCGGACAAGCACCCGGGCGAGCCCTTCTCGTTTCCGCTCGGCCAGGGCCGCGTGATTCCGGGCTGGGACGAGGCTGTGGCCCTGCTTAACAAAGGCAGCAAGGCCACGTTCCTGATTCCCTCCACGCTGGCCTACGGGCAGCAGGGCGCCGGGGCCGACATTCCGGCCAACTCGCCGCTGCGCTTCGACGTGGAGCTGGTTGACGTTAAATAAATTTTGAAAATCCCCCTATGCAGGTATCGTCAATAAAATCTTTTTTGCTTCGTTTCCGGGCCCAACTGGGGCTGCTGGGCTTGCTGGTGCTGTGCGCTTCGCCGGCCCTGTGGAGCTGCAACACGTCCATCGACACCAGCGCTTTTGATGCGGCGGTGAAGGCCGACAATGATTCCATAGCGAAGTACAAGGTCGTCGACGATACCATCATCCAGGGCTACCTCAAGCGCCACAGCTACACCGCCGCCGACTACCAGCGCACCGCCTCGGGCCTGTATTTGGTGACGCTGACGAATGGCACGGGCGCACAGGTAGTCGCCGGCAAGCAAATCAGCGTGAAGTACACGGGCAAATACGTGAGCAAGGCGGTGGAAAACAAGGTGTTTGACACCTCCGACAACGCGCCGTCCAAGAGCTTCGACTACACCGTAGGCGCCACCAGCCTGATCCAGGGTTGGGTTGAGGGTGTGTCGCTCATGCGCCAGGGCGACCGCAAGCTATTGCTCATTCCGTCGTATTTGGCTTATGGCACCCGGGGCTACGGGCCCATTCCCCGCAACACGCCCATTCTGTTTGACATGCAAATCGTGACCGTTTCGCCCTAGCGGCGGCGGGCCTGGTTGCCGCGCACCCCGTTCCGCGCTTGTTGCGGGGCGGGGTGCGTTCGTTTGGGCCGGGGCCCTCATTGGGTCGTTTTGCCTTTTCTGTTTCCTTTAATTAATCCCACCCCATGCGTTTTTGGATGAGTTTGACGGCCGCGCTGCTGGCCGGCCACTGGGCAGCGGCCCAAGCCCAGGTACCGAGCGCGCCGAGCGCCGGCCGCACCGCCAGCGGCATTGATTACCAGCTGTTTCGCCAGGGCCCCGACGGGCGCTTCGCCCCCCGGGCCCTGGCCGTGCCCACCGATGCGCCCTACGCCAGCCGCGCCGGCCAGTTCCTCACCGTGTTCTTGGAGTTCCGCACCGGCCGCGACTCGGTGCTGATGAGCAGCCGCCGCCTGCAGCCCAAGCCGCAGCCGTTCCCGCTGCTGCCTACGCCGCCCCGCGGCACCCTGGAGGAGGCCGTGGCCCTGCTGCTGCCCGGCGATAGCGCCGTGTTCCGCCTGCCCGCCGATACGCTGTTTGCCAAAACCTTTCAGGGCCAGCCGGTGCCGCCGTTCATCAAGCAGGCCGGCAACGTGCTGGTAATTTCGGCCCGCGCCTTTGAACTGGTGAGCCGCGAGGAGCTAACCGCCCGCGAGCAGAAGCTACGCGCCGAGCAGGCCAAAAAGGACGCCGCCGCCTCGGCCAAGCAATTGCTGAAGGACAATGCCCAAATCCAGGCCTACCTCAAAAAGAACAAACTAGTGGCCCGCAAAACGCCCGGCGGCACCTCCTACGTCATCACCCGCACCGGCAAGGGGCCCCTGCCCAAAAAAGGGCAGGTCGTGAGCGTGCTCTACAAGGGCAGCCTGCTGGCCACGGGCAAGGTCTTCGACGCCTCGGCCCAGCACGGCAACGTGCCGATTGACTTCCCGCTCGGCCAGGGCCAGGTGATCCCGGGCTGGGACCAAGCCATTGCGGCGCTGCCCAAGGGCAGCAAGGCCGTGCTGCTCATCCCCTCGCCGCTGGGCTACGGCACCCGCGGCGCCGGGGCCGACATTCCGCCCAATGCCGTGCTTCGCTTCGATGTGGAGCTGGTGGGCGTGAAGTAGGACGCTAGCCTTTTGAGCATCGTTAACGCGCGGGGCCCCAAGCAGTTGTTGCTGCGGTGGGGCCCCGCGCGCTGCGTTTATTCGGCCAATACCTGCGAGAGAATATCGAGCGATTTAATCTCGCCCAGCTGCTCGACGTGCAGTTGGTAGTAGCGCAGCAGCACGTTCAGCAGCTCGCGGCGCACGCGGCCGTTGGGGATGGTGCTGGGGCCCTGGTCGTGCAGCAGCTCGTCGAAGTAGCCCGCGAACTCGCGCAGGTGCAGCACGGCGGGGCCCGTGGGGCCGCTGCGGCCGGTGGGCGCGTGCCCAGCCATGGCTACTTGGTCAGTCAGCTCGGCCCCCGAATCGGTGCCGAAGCCCAGGTACGTGGCCAGCTCCAGCAGGAAACGCAGGGCGAAGTTTTCGCTGCCCGCCTTGGCCTGGTCGAAGGCCAGAATGTGGTCGTGCAGAAAGGCGAACAGGGGCGCGTCGGCCTCTTCTTCGCGCAGGGCGCGGCCCAGCACTTCCGACAAGAAAAGCACCACGCTGCTCTTGGCCACGTCGTAGGGCAGGGTTTGGAAGGGCTCGGCGCAGCGGAACTCGGCCAGCCGCGTGAGGCCCCCACGGGCCGACGTGTAGGCCACCAGCTCGAGCAGCGTGAAGGGCTGGAACAGGGCGATGCGCCCCGGCGGCTTGGCCTTGCGCACGCCGTTCACCACGTAGCTCTGCAAGCCCAAGTGCTCGGTGTAAACGCGGGCAATGATGCTGGTTTCGCGGTATTTGAGGAAGCTGAGGACGATGCCGCGGGTTTTGACCAGCATGGGGAAGTAAACTAAAAAGAAGGGGATAACCGGGAAACACGGCCCTGGCGCGGGAAGTGCGGCGGCCAGGCCTAGAACGGCAAACCAAGCAACTGAGGCCCCTGGCCAGGGGGGCCAGTTATCCACATTTAATCCACATTTCCACTTTCGGGGTTCATTTTGACAGCACGGCCACCTTGCTCACGCAGCCGTTCTGGCCGTTGGCGTCGGAGGTGAGCACCAGGTACACGCCCGAGCGCACGCGGCGGCCCTCGGGGTCCGTCAGGTTCCAGGTAACGGTGCCGCCGGTGGCCGTGGTGGCGTACACGAGGTGCCCGGCCACGTCGGTAATTTTCACCAGCGCGTTGTTGGCCAGCCCGGCGATGCCCACTAGGCCCTCAAAATCGGGCCGCACGGGGTTTGGAAACACCTGGGCGCAGCTGGGCGTGCCCTCCGTGACGGTGGCCCCGCCGCGGTAGGCCAGCACGCCCGAATCGGTGGCGACCCACACTTCGCCGGTTTTGTCGTTCACGGCCACGTCGTTGATGCGGTTGGTGGGGAGCGGGCTGTTGGCGGTGGTGAAGTGCAGCAGGGCCTCGCTGCCGTCGGCGCTGAAGAGCCACAGGCCGTTGTCGGTGCCGAACCACTTGCGGTTGGCCCCGTCCACGGCCACCGATTTCACCACTTCGCTGTAGAGCACGGGGAAGCGGCTGCCCTCGCCGCGCTGCACCACCGGCAGCCGGAACGTGCTGGTGCCCGCCAGGGCCCCACTGGGGTCGTCGAGCACGGCCACGCCCGCCGCTGTGGTCACCCAAAGGGCCCCCGCCCGGTCGCTCACCACGTCGTAGATGGCGGGCAGAATCACGTCGCTGCCCGTGGCGGGGTCCGTGGCCAGCGAAAATTTGCGGGTCGCGTTAGTGATCGGGTCCACCACCCAGAGGCCATCGCCGCCCTGACGGGCTTCCGAGGCCCACACCTGGCCGAGGTTGTCGAGGGCCAGGCGGTCGAGGTTTTGCGAACCGTTAAAATACGGGATGGCGCTCCAGGCGGCGGCGGC
This sequence comes from Hymenobacter nivis, assembly GCF_006439025.1. GTDB lineage: Bacteria > Bacteroidota > Bacteroidia > Cytophagales > Hymenobacteraceae > Hymenobacter > Hymenobacter nivis_A. The sequence continues at coordinate 6,554 of NZ_RCYZ01000012.1, read as the reverse complement.
GGGGTCGAAGCGGAACAGACCCGACACGCCGGCTTGGCGGTGCTGGTTGGCCACCCACACGCCGCCGGTGGCGTCGGGGACCAGGTCCGTCACGCGCACGCTGAGATAGGTGGGGTCGTTGGGGTCGATGGTGCGGCGCAGCGGGCTGCCCGCCGTGCCCTCCGTGAACGTGCGGAACTGGCCGGGACCCTTCCACTCCAGCAAGCCATTGCCGTAGCTGGCCACGTAGAGCGTGCCGTCGGCCGTGCGTGTGCCCCGCGCCACGTCGAACGGGTTGGGGTACGTGGCCACCGGCAGGGCCCCGTTAATGTTGGTCCATTGCCCCGCCGCGTATTCATAAAAGCCCTCGCGGCGCGAAAATGGCAAATACCGGTCGGTGTAACCACCCGTAAAAACGTCGGTAATGCCCGTGCGGGCGTCGGTCAGCAAACTGTAGGCCGAGCCAGTGGCGGGGCCATTGGCGGCGAAAGTTTCTGGGGCCTGGCCCGCGCGCAGCCGCTGCACCCCGGCCAGGTAGTTGGCCACGTAGTAGCTGTCGTCGCGGGCCGAGTACACGGCGTCCGTCACGTAATCGTTGGGCCCGGCGGCGGCAGCTAGCAGCTGAAACGTGCCCGCGGCGTCGCGGCGGTACGCACCGTAATTATCGCCGGCCAGCAGCAGGCCGCGCAGCGAGGGGCGCAGTTGCCGGGCGCGCGTGGTGTAGGGCGCGGCCACCGGCTGCCAGGCGTTGGCCGCCCGTCGAAACACAAACGTGCCGCCGCCGTTGTCCACCGTAGCGTACACGTAGGGCCCCTGGGCGGCCAGTTGGCGGTAGGGCTCGTAGGGGGCCCCGGCCACCACCGGCACCGGCTGGTACACGGCCCAGCTGCGGTAGTCGAGCAGGTTGTCGGCCATGCGCGCCACCTGCAAGCCCGCCGACGTGGCCGCAAACAGCGTGTCGTGGGCCACGGCCGTGGCGTACACCCGCACCGCCGCGCCCGCGGGCCCAATGGCGCTGTACGTGTCGCTCACCTCGGCCCGGTCCAGGTTCAGCACCACCACCCCAAAGGCGGTGGCCAGGTACGCCCGCCGGCCGCTCACCGCCGCTTGGTAAATGGTGCGGTCGCTCTGAATGCTCTTGCGCAGGATATCGGGCAGGTTGCGCACCTGGCCATCGTCGCCCAGCAGGTCCACGTTGTTGTTGCGGTACACCACCACCGTCTGGTGGCCCACCGAATCGTAAGCCAGCGCCGCTACGCCCACGTCGCTCAGGCCGTCGCGGCTGGAGAGCGTCTGGGTGGTATTCAGCGTTTTATCAATAAAATAAAAGGCGTTTTCCGTGCCCACGTACACGCGGTTACCGGCGTCGGCCAGGTGCAGGGGGCGGTTGGTGGGCAGGTGCAGCTGCCAGTCGCCGTAACCGGCCGTGTTTTGGGCCCGCGCCCCCAGGGGCCCCAGCCAAGGGGCCAGCAACCACAACACAACCAGCAAACGAGCGAAACGGGGCATACGGAAAGTCCTCAGGGACGGCGAAGGTAGCGCAGGCCCGCCGCCGTTGCCAACGCCGGGCCCTTTGGTTTAGTGCGGCCGCACAGCGGCGGCCGGGGCCCCCGGCCGCTCCTGCATCCCCGATAGGAAGCACGGGCGGCAGCGGGCTTCGTACGAATCGGTTTCACCCAGCAGCACTTGCTTTTCGCTGGCCGCGATGCGGAACGAATACGCGGCCAACTCGCCGCAGCACACGCACACGGCGTGCACCTTGGTCACAAACTCGGCCGTGGCCAGCAGCGCCGGGATGGGCCCAAAGGGCCGGCCCAGGAAATCCATGTCGAGCCCGGCCACAATCACGCGGGTGCCCTGGTCGGCCAGCTGCTTGCACACGTCCACCAGCGAGGCGTCGAAAAATTGCGCCTCATCGATGCCCACCACGTCGGAGCCCGCCGCCAGCAGCAAAATCTCGTCGGGCAGCGCCACCGGCGTCGAGCGGATGCTGTTGGCGTTGTGGCTTACCACATCTTGGGCGTGGTAGCGCGTGTCGAGCGCCGGCTTAAAAATTTCGACCCGCTGCCGGGCAATCCGGGCGCGGGTGAGCCGGCGAATCAGCTCCTCGGTTTTGCCCGAGAACATGGACCCGCACACCACCTCCACCCAGCCCCGGTGCGGGGCGGTGAACCGGGGGCCAACTCTGGTTTCAATAAACACCAATTCAATTCGTTAAAGCCAATACAACCCATTCCAGCCCCCCCCTGCCCGGGGCCGGCTTTGCAAATTACGGCCCGGGGGCCCCAGCGCCCACCACCGGCCCTAGCCGTCGTAGCGCTGGTGGGGCAGTTGCGTGGCCACCGGCACCCGGCCGCGCACCTCGCCCGCCGGCAGCCGCGCCTGGCAGGTCAGGCGCTCGTCGGGGGCCAGGCGGCCGGCGGCTTGGTAGCGCACCTCAGCCGCCGTTAGGGGCCCGAGGCACGCGCCCCCGGCCCGCACCTGCACCCGGCAGCTGGTGCAGCGTCCCCGCCCTCCGCAGGCGTGCATCCAATCGAAGCCCGCGCCGTGCAGGGCGGCCAGCAGCGTGGCCCCGGCGGGCACTTCCAGCACCGCACCGGGCAGGTTCTCTATCGTCAGCAGGGGCATTTGTGCCTAACTTTCGGCGCTTGAACTTCGCCTGAAATGAACGACAAATATAGCCCCGCCAAGTGTGCGCAGTACGGCCGCCGCCTCGCCGCCCGGCTCTGCGACCAGCACTTCGGTGCCCAGCCCACCGCCACGCTCGACGGCCCCGCCCTGCTGCGCTTCACCCCTGTACGTCAGCTCAACCTACTGGTGCTGCGCCAATTGCTAACGCAGTGGCAAGCCGAAGCCGAACGCCTACGCAGCCCGTATTTTGATTTTGACGCCGCCCCCGTGCAGGCCAGCCTGGCACAGCTGATGAACACGCTCTCGCGCCACATCCGCTTGGGCCGCCCCGCCCTGGAGCCCCTGCTGGCCGAAGCAACGGCGGGGGCCCTAAGCTTGGCCACGGCCCCGGCCGCTGCGGCGCAGCACCTGCTTTTCAGCGGCCCTGCCCCCATTACCACGGCCACCCTGCGCGACAACCTACGCTACATCGACCTCGACAAGGAGTTTTACCAGGGCTTCGTCGACAACCTGCCGGCTACCAGCGAGGGTTTTACGGCGGAGTTTCTGAGCCACCGCTTCGAGCTATACCACGCGGCCAATTACCGCGCCCACGACGCCGTGCAGCGCTTCGTCGAAACGTTGAGCGCCCTGCTGCCCCTCACCACCGCCGACCTACTCGAAGACGGTCCCGTGGCCACCCCGCCGGCTCCAGCCGCCCCGGCCCCGCCCGTTGCCGCGGCGCCAGCACCACTGACGGTACCAGCAGCGGCTTCTAAGCCAATGCCCGCGCCTCCCAGCGCCCAGCCGCCAGCCGAAAGCGCCGCGCCGCCCGCGCCCAACGTACCGCTTTATGCAAAGCTCAAAGCCTCGCAGGGCGATGTCCAACCGCTGGCCGAAACGCTGCGCGCCCACGCCACCCCAGCCCGGCCCGCCGAGCACGCTGCCCCCAAGGTGGAAACGCTGCGCGCCGCTATTTCCATCAATCAGCGCTTCAGCTTCATCAATGAGCTATTCAACGGCGAGAATATGGAGTACCACGCCGCCATCCAGCACCTCGACGCCCTGGCCACCGCTGATGAGGCCCGTGCCTACATGACCGATGAACTGGCTCCACGTTACGACTGGGCCCGCAAGGAGGAACACGTGGGGAAGCTGCTGAAGCTCATCGAGCGCAAGTTTGCTTAGCCCCGCGCAGGGGGTCCTGGGCCGAGGCAAGGCCGTTTTCCGCCGTTGGCTGCTGCCATGGGCCCTAGCCGTAGCTGCCCTGGCCAACCTGGCTTACCCCGTGTACCGGCACTATGATTTTTCCTATTCGCCCGATACCCGCAGCTACCTGCGCATGGCCACTGGGCGGTTCGACAGCGTTAGCATCACGCGGCGCTACCGGGTACTGGTTCCCGCTGCAGCCGCGGCCCTGGCGGCCCCCATTACCCAGGGCTACGGCCACGTCTGGCCGGCGCGCGCCGGGGCCCTGTGGCCCCTGCGCTTTGCCTTTTATCTGCTCAACTGCTTGCTCCTAGGCGCTGCTGGGGCCTGCTGGTTCAATGTAGCGCGCTTGGCGGGAGCCTCGGCAGGAGCAGCCGCGCTGGCCATGGTGGCCCTTCTCACCAGCCGCTGGGCCGCTTACGAAGCCGGCCTGCCGCTCACCGATAGCTTGTACACACTAATTTTCGGGCTCGGGTATTATGCTTTTCGGCGGGGCCCGGGAGCTGGCTGGGCGCTGGCCCTAGCCCTATTGCTGGGGCCCCTGGCCAAGGAATCGTTCATTTTCTTACTGCCTTGGCTGCTGTGGTACGGCCGCCGCGCCCTTCCGCTGTCGCGGCAGCTGCCAGTAGTAGGTGCCGGCCTAGGGGCCCTGTGGGCTGTGCATTGGGCCATCGACTCACACATTGGGGCCCCCGCCACCGAATCGGTCACCAACGCCCTCGCTCACCTCGAAAACATTAGCTACTCCCTGCACCGCGCCTTCAACCTAAAAGGCATGGGCGAACTACTGAGCATCTTCGGCCTGTACGTCTTCATTCTCCCCGTCGCATACTTGCGCGCGCGCACCACGCCGCCTTCGGCCCAGTGGCACGCGCCGCTGGGTCTGGCAGAATTCTTACTATTGGTCGTCGTAGCCATCCACATGCTCCTATCAGGCGATTTGGGGCGCATGGGCTACTTGGCGGCCCCTGTTGCCTGCACTGCCCTAGCCCTGGTCTTCACGCACACACGGCAACTCCTGCGTGCTACCGCACAGGCCTAGCGCACCAAGTCTTGCTTCCGATAAGCATCGATAGCCAGCAAGCTGAATAGCAATACGGTGAACGACCATAAGGAAGACCCGCCGTAACTAAAGAAGGGCAACGGTATCCCCACCACAGGAGCCAAGCCCATGGTCATGCCCATATTTATCGTGATGTGAAAAAACAGGATACTAGCCACGCAGTATCCGTAGGTGCGCCCGAATACCGATTTCTGGCGCTCTGCGACGTATAAAATTCGCCACAGCAACGTCAAGTATAGGCCAATAACTGTCAAGCTTCCGGCCCACCCAAACTCTTCGCCAACGGTGCAGAAGATAAAGTCGGTGCTTTGCTCCGGCACAAAGTCAAACTTGGTTTGAGTACCCTGCAGAAATCCCTTGCCCAGTAATCCTCCTGATCCCAAAGCAATTTTACTCTGCGTCACATTCCAGCCCTTGCCTAAAGGATCAGAGGAAGGGTTCAAAAGTATCTCGATGCGCTGGCGCTGATGCGGCTGCAATACTTGGTTGTAAAAAAAATCAACGCCCACCACCATACCAATAACCAGACCCCACACGCTGATTGCCAAAACCAAGTGGTGACGCAGTACACGCCGATTAATCAGCAATACCGCTATCAACAGCAATGTAAAGCCAACAATTAACCAAACTTTGGGCACTAGCAGCGCCAATAGCAGAATGATACCAGCAGCCGCAAGCAGCAGCAGTATCAGCGGCGACATACCTTCCCGGAAATAGGCCAGCAACAGCGCAGCAAATACCAACGCCTGCCCCGATTCGTTAGATGCAACGATTAGCAAAGGAGGCAGTAGCGTGATTCCAGCCAAGACCAACTGGTCACGCCAATTCTGATAGCGCAGATTAATCCCAGCCATAAACCGAGAAGCAGCCAAGGCAGTCGTGAACTTAGCAAATTCCGCCGGCTGCAATCGCACAGGGCCCAACTCCAACCAAGAGCGGGAACCAGCAATAGGACGCGCTACCAACATGGTGATAATAAGCAGCAAAATCATCCCACCATACAAACTGTACGCAAGAGTATCAAATGCCTTATAATCCACAACTAACAGTACGACAACTAGTACCACCGCTGTCCCTATCCACAAAAGCTGCTTAAACCAGTTGAATGACATCAATTGATCAAAGTTCAGACTAGCCAATGGATTGGCAGGAGCTTCAGACGAATAGCTAGCTGCATAAATGCATAACCAGCCTAATCCTACCAAACTCATGTAAATAATTACAGTTACCCAATCAATACTGCGACTATATCGGGCAGGTGACGAAAGCATTTGTGGTATTTATTCTTTATTAAAGACAGTAAATATAAATCTTGAGCGCTGAAGCGTGTCTGTTTATGCCCGTAGGGGCGTGAGCAGTAGTAATAATTGCCCCATGGAATGCAAAGAGAGTCAGTGTATCCTTGGCTGTGTTGGAGAGGGTGTAAAAGCCAAACGCCTGCCGCTGGTGAAAGCGGCAGGCGTTTGGGAAATTACCCCTAAGGGCGACAATAAATTTGGCGGCGACCGACTCTCCCACCGGTGAAGGCAGTACCATAGGCGCACCGGGGCTTAACGACTCTGTTCGGAATGGGAAGAGGTGAACACCCGGGCTAAAGCCACCATTGCTGGCGGGGGTTGCGGTGTTCTAAAGCCTTGCCCCGTGGGCAAGAACGCAACCCTCAATAACTCGACGTAAAGGGACAAAAACGAAA
>NZ_RCYZ01000011.1 GCF_006439025.1 Hymenobacter nivis | reverse complement strand
AGTCATGGCCGCCCATGATTTCTCCCGTGCCGCCTGAGTCAAATTAGCTGGCGTACCTAGCTGCGCCCCACGCGCCTTCTTCGCGGCGAGCGCATCACGGGTGCGGGTAGAAATGGCCGACGCCTCTTTCTGGGCCACGGCCGCCATGATGTGGAGGGTAAACTCATCGGCCGCCGGCAAGTCGACGGCCTGGAAGCGCACGCGGCTTTCCATAAGCGCAGCTAAGAAGGCGACGTTGCGCGCGAGCCGGTCCAGTTTGGCCACGAGTAGCACGGCATCTTCCTGTCGAGCGCAGGCGATGGCCGCTTGCAATTGGGGACGCTCGTTTTTCTTGCCGCTCTCAATTTCGAGAAAGGTCGCCACGAGTTGGGCATCGCCGCGCAGGAAGTTTTGCACAGCGGCCTGCTGGGCTTCAAGTCCGAGCCCGGACTGCCCTTGGCGGACGGTACTCACCCGGAAGTAGGCGACAAAGGTGGTCATTGGTACAAAACTACCCCAAAAGCACATCTTGTCACAAAAGTTAAACGGACGTTTAACAAATGACTATACCTCCTATCTTTACCTAAAAGCCCTTCCCACGCGCCCGTCTTTCTGTCATGCCCGCCTATTTTGCCTACTACCGCGTCTCAACCAAGCAGCAAGGCGCCTCCGGTCTCGGGCTCGAAGCGCAGCAGGCAGCCGTGGTCAGCTTCCTGAAAGGAGAGCAACCGCAGGGCGAGTATGTCGAAGTGGAGAGTGGCAAAAAGAACCAACGCCCGCAACTGCTCGCCGCAATGGCCGCGGCCCGCGCAGCGGGCGGAGTACTCCTTATCGCCAAGCTTGACCGGTTATCGCGCAATGCGAGTTTCATCCTGACCCTGCGTGACTCGGGGGTGGATTTTGTGTGTTGCGACATGCCCGATGCGAACACCCTTACCGTGGGCCTCTTCGCCGTACTTGCCCAGCACGAGCGCGAGACCATTTCGAAGCGCACCAAGGATGCGCTCGCCGCCAAGAAGGCGCGGGGCGCTCAGTTAGGCACGCCCGCTAATCTAACGGCGGCGGCCCGTGAGCAGAGCCTACTCGTGCGGCGAGCCCACCTACAGCAGCACCCGGGCCTGCGGCAAACGGCGGCCTTTATTGCGTCCCGTCGGGCGCAGGGGGTGAGCTTTCGCCAACTGGCGGGGGAGTTGAATGCCCTCGGCTTTACCGCCCCACGGGGAGGAACCTTTAACCAGAAGCAGGTCCAGCGCTTACACGAACGGCTTCCGCTAGTGAGTAAGCATACAGCCGCCGAGTGACCTTTATATAATAGGAGCAGCTAGGACTTGTTTAACTGGTACTCGAAAGAAGAAATAGGGAGCCGCGTTACCTTCTCCCTACCTACCTGGTCCCCGCGTCACGAGGACTTCCTGGGGTTCGACGCGATGACAGCAGCCAGAGGCCACCAGCCACCAGCGCCAGGGCGGCCCCTACGACGGCCGCTTTGGGCAAGGCGGGCGCTGCCTTTACTGGTTTCGCCTGGGCAATGGACTCATCGGTGAAGGGCTGGCGACTGGTCACAGCCAGAATCAGGCGAGCGGCTTCGGCGGGCTGGTCCCACTGTGGAAAGTGACCACAGTGCTCAAACCAATACAGGCGCGCATCGGGGAATTTCTCCAGGGCCAGTTTCGACTGGCTCGGCCAACACACCCGGTCCTGCCGGCCCCAGCCGATGACCAGGGGCCCGGGGATGCTGCCCTGGGGCGCGGGCTGCTGCACTTGACCGTGCGCCAGCTGGTCGAGCAATTCATCGAAGGCGGGCGAGTGAGCGAACGAGTGCATCTCGTCGATGGCCTGCTGCGCATCCACGGCCCAGGGCCGGGCCGAGAACTGGGGCAGCAGCAGCGTGCGCCCCACCGCCGAACCGGCCAGGGCGGGCATCACCGGTTGCAGGGCTTTCACGAGCTTGACCGACAGGTCCACCGAATGGTAGAAAAAGGGAATCTGCCAGCCCTGCCAGAAGCCGCCCGGGTCCAGGGAGACCACCGCGCCGAGCACCCCGCCGCGCCGGGCCAGCTCCAGCACCAGGCGCGCGCCCATGGAGCTGCCCACGGCATCAATGTCCAGCAGGTCGTGCTGGGTGAGAAAGCCCGTCACCGCGTCGGCCAAGGTGGCGATCGAGTTTTCGCCGGTTAGCTGAGGGGTTTCGCCGTGGCCGGGCAAGTCCACGGCAATGACGTCGCGCTCGGCGGCCAGGGCGTCGAGCAAGGTGTTCCAAGACCGCCAGCTGCCGCCGATGCCGTGAACTAGTAACAGGGGGCGGCCGGTGCCGCGGCGAACGAAGTGCAGGTTCATAAAATAGCAGCAGGGGAAGGGAAATAAGGAAGTAGCCGCCGGGCGGTACCTACCGGTCAGTCGGAACGGCGGTGCCCGGCTCCCCCTACAACGGAGAACTGTCCCGCAGGGACGAAAGCAGCCAATAGAAACTACTGCCTTTCCAGGACCAGCAGCTGACCCGTCGCGTTCGCGGCCCTTATCGTACTCTTTAGAGTACTGCCGGATATAATCGGCTTTAACTATCCTCTTCACCGGCTGGCCATCCCTTCCCCCCTCATAGCTTCCGCCTATTCCTTTCCTGATTGAGGTGGCCCAGCTACGACTCAGGTTCGATTTTTAACTCTTATCGTACCTAGAGTCTCCTTTCTGAATGGTAACCCTGAACCTCCTTTAGAACAACCCATCCTTTTCTGCTAGCCTATGCGGCAGGAAGGGAGCAACACGCCAGGCGGGCTCGGGCCGCGCCGCCAGCCCGGCCACGACGGCCAGGCACAGGGCAAACCAGCCCCAGGGCAGGCGCAAATCGAGCACCGATAAACTGGCAAAAACCATGGTCGTGGCCACGCTGGCCAGCGACTGAAAGGCCTGGTTGAGGCCAAACACCTCGCCCCGGTCGGCCTCCGTAGTGTGGCGCGCCAGGCGGCCCTCCAATAGGCCAGGAAGGAGCGACAGTGTGGCACAATCGAGCGCCACTACCCCGTAAAAGGCCAGCTTTGAGGTGCCCACTAGCCCGTAGCTCAGCAGCACGGGCGTGCCCAGCACTGCCAGCCACACCACGCTGCGGCGCTGGGGCAGGCGGTCGGCGAGGTAGGTGAAGAACCCGTAGTTGAAGACAATGCTGAGCCCGCCAAAAAAGATGAACAGATAGGAAATCTCCCGGGCGTCCAGCTGCAAGGGGCCCTGGCTCAGAAACGGGATGAAGTAGAAATAGTAGCCCGCGCTCAGGGTGAAGGCGACCTGCGTGAGCACCAGGCGCTGGGTACCGGGGTTGGTGGCTTCCTTGGCCCGCAAGCGCGCCCATAAGGTGAGCGGGTTGCTGCTGCGAGCCAACTCGGCGCGCAGCTCGGCCCCCCGCACAGCATTGCGCTGGCGAATGGTTTCGGGCAGCAAGCAGCTGAGCAGCACGTTGAGCGCCGCCAGCCCCACGGCCAAGCGCACCACGTAGGTAGCCTGCTGGCCCACCGGCACGTGCAAAACCGTGAGTAGCAGGCCCGCTGCCAGCGGCCCCAGCACGAAGCCCAGCGAAACAAGGGCGCCCTCCAGGCCCTGGTTGCGGAACAGCCGCTCGGGGGACGACACATCGGTAATAGCCGAGCGGGCCGTGGCGTACAAGCCATTGGTCAGGCCGTCGGAGACGCGGTTGGCAAGGTAGGCACTGGCCCGCACCGGCAGCAGCAGCCCCGTGGCCAGCAGCGTACCGATGGCCGAAACGATGAAAATGGGCCGGCGGCCGTAGCCGTCGCTGAGCCGCCCCAGCAAGGGCGCCGCCACCAATTGCACGCCCAGAAAGAGGCCGGTGCCCACCGAGAGCCAAACCTGCGGCTGGGCGAGCCCGCGCACAAAGTCGGGCATGACGGGCCCAATGGCGGTTCCGACCAGCACATCGACCAGGATGATGGCATATACTAAGGTCAGGCGGTGGTCAGCGGGAATAGGCACGGGGCAAAAGTAGGTGCCTAGCCCAGCGCGAGAAGGATGGTCACTCGTCAGAAAGGTATCATTTGTAACCATTATGATACCTAAACCTGCGGGAAAGAAAGGTTGCGTTTGCTATAATCTCTGCTTTTATAGCTCACCGGGAAAATCGACGCAGCTTAAGTCATTGCCCAAGCAAGCTGGCTACTTAGTTAGGTAGTGCCAGCTAGGCAAGGCGGGGAAAGTGAGCGAAGGATTTCCGGCTATATAATTCTCAAGCAAGGAGTGCTGCTTTACGCCTCGCTCAAGCTGCCAGGTTTCGGCTACCGCTGGCCTGCTGCGCCAGGAAGTTTACCAGGCCTTGCGGAAACGCCCGCCCCAGGATGCCGTATAAAGGGCCGGATGTGACCGGCATTCTCCCGCCTGGCGGCCGCCGACTGGTGCTCAATGCTGCGACTAGGAGTGCGCCTCGTAGCCGCCTTCACCAGTCAGCCTACCGGCGCTCTCGGCCACCGATGGCTTGGTAAGCTTGGCCCCACGCGCAGGTGCCTGCACCTAAGTTCGAGCACGTCCACCCAAAAAATGGAGGCTTCATAGGTCCACCAGGATTGGTCGGGCGGGGCTTCATTACTTAAACAGTCACTAGTTATGTTCGAGCACTCGAAGAAAATACGCTACGCCGTCGTGGGGGGCGGGCAGATTGCACAGCAGGCATTTATGCCCGGCATTGCGCGCACCAATAACTCAGAACTTGCGGCGCTGGTGACCGGGGACCCGGTGAAGGCTGACGAACTCGCCGGTCAATACGACATCAAGGCGTGGTCATACGAACAGTATAGTGCACTATTGGCCTTGGTTAAAAGTTTGGTCCAAAAGTTAAACGGGCGGGTCAGGGTTTTGCTCCCAGTTGAAGGCCAGCAGGGCCTCGATATCGAAGCGGAGCGAATCTTTGAGGGCGTCGTCGGAGAAGTCAAACTCGCCGTGCAGGTTGATGTGCTGCCAACTCACGGGCGAGCTGGCGGCGATGGCGTTGGCCACCGACTGGCGCTCGGCCGCCGGGGCCTGGAATAGGTACTGATTGAGGTAGAGACAGTTCCAGCACACAATCGTGTTCTGCACGAGCTGTTTGCAGGCATCGGCCAGTTGCTGCTCTTCCTTGCCGGCGTAGGGAATCTGCCCGTTTTGGCCGTAGAACACGGCCCGGGCGAACGTATGCGTGCTTTCGAGATTATCTAGCTGGTCATCAATGCGCTTGCGCAGGCTCTGGTCGTCCATGTAGCGCAGCAAAAACTCGGTACGCACCACCCGGCCCAGCTCGCGTAAGGCCAGGTAGAGGGGGTGCTGCTGGGAATAAGAGTTAAGCCGGCGCAGCAGGGTGGAAGCCGTTACCTGCTTCTGCTTGAGGCTCACCACCAGTCGCAGGAGCGTGTCCCACTGGGCCTCGATGAGGCCCTGGTCGATATACTTGACCGGGGCCAGGCCGTWGGCCGTCAGGTCCGGTACGTCCATCCCGGCGAAGGCGTAGAGCTGCTGGTCCTGAAACGACTGGATGCGGGGCGCAAACTCGATGGTCAGGAAGGCGGTGAGCGCGAAGTTGACTTCCGTGAAGCCGTGGGTATCCGTACTGTGGATGGTGGACTCCACCACGTCATTGTGCAGCAGCCCATCGACCAGATAGGCGGCCTCGCGCTCGGACGAGCTGAAGGTGGTGGAGTAGAAGAGCCGGTGGCGGTCGTCCAGAAAGCCGTAGGAAACGATGCCCTTCTCCTGGCCGAAGTACTTGTAGGAATGGGTGGCGTGAATCGAGTCGACGGCCACGTAGTATTTCTGGCCATCGGAGGAGGTGTGCACCACCTCGGGGTGACGTTTGAAGAGGCGGCTCACGGGCAGCTTGCCGGTCAGGGCCACCACGGCGTCATTGGCCCGGCGCAGGTTGTCGAGCGAGAAGTACCAGTTGACGGTGTTTTCCAGCGTGGCGAGCGCTACGTGCTTGGTGGCGTGGGCCATGCGCGTCAGCCCCAGATTGCAGCCGTAGGCCATGAGGCCAGCGAAGAACACCCGCTCCGCGGGCCGGGGAGGCCGATTACGGGGGCTCCAATGCGTGAGGCAGTCCGTGAAGTGACACTCCTGGTTGACGGTATGCAACACCTCGTGCAACGAAATCAGCCCTGGTCCTGGGAACAGCGGCCGGGTGGCGGGCGCATCCTGCTCCACCGGTCGGGCGGGGGTCAGGAAGCGGGGTCGCCCATTGGCACGCGGGCGCACACCGGGGTTGGTGCCGGCGTCCAGCCGCTCGCAGGTGCGGGCGAAGGCGGTGGCCAGCTTGGCTTGCAGTTCGGCCAACCAGGGCCCCGGCTCGCGCAGGTGGGTCAGGTCCGTCTGGACCAGCAACTCCTCCCGCTGTCGCTCCCAGGTGGCCGCGTCGAGCAGGTAGGTGTCGAAGGGGCGGTAGCGCAGCGAGTGGGCCAGGTTCAGCTTGCCGGCTTTCAGGTGGTCAGCCACGTGGCCCGCTAGCAGGGCCTTGTACAGGGAAACGGGGCTTTCGGCCTGCGCCAGGGCAGTCCGCTCGGCTGCTTTCAAAAAGGTAGTTGGCGGCTGGCTGCTTACCTGTCCGTCCCGCGCCCGGTACTGGGTGAGGGCCTGCGCCAGGKGGCTATCGGCCGCGCCTTCATAGGCCACGCTGCGCAGAATCTCGCCCAGTCGGCGCTGGAGCGTCCGGGAGCGCTCCTCGATAATCTGGTAGTAGGGGCCGGTGCTACTGCCCCCCCCTCCTTTGCGTAGCTGTTGGGCCGTTTGGCCCAACTGGCCGAAGGCCGCCACGGCCGGGGTTTGCAGCCAGGCCAGCAGGGCCGCTACCTTCTCCTCGTTGGTGCGGGCAAATGAAAAAGCCACCGCTTCGAGTTGCGCCAGCGCTGCGCTGTGGCTCACCACGCCCTCGAGCAACTGGCGCAGCTGGCCGGCCGTATCCTGCTGCTGGCGGTAGACGCGCTCCTGGGTCTCGCGCTGGGCAGCGTTGCGGTGGGTCTGCACGGCCTGCAACAGGGTCTCGGTCAGCAGGTCGCCGACCTGGTAGTACTGATAGACCACGAAGCAAAGCACCATCAGGTATTTCTTATCGGCCTGCTGCTGCACCTGAAAAACCTGCGTCCGCTCGACGTAGCGGGCGTAGTAGCGCACCACTTCCTCCGATAAGTCCAGCGCCTGCACCACGGGGTACACGTGGGTAAACAGCGCTTGGAGTACGGCGTAGTCCTGCACATTGGCGCGGATAGCCATCGGGCGCATCACCTCCAGGCTGCGCTTGAGCGTGGTGAGCCGGTAGGGGCGGTGGGAGTGGGCCGGCGCTTCTTCGGGTGTGGTGAACAGGGCATCCAGCTGCTGGCGCACGGCGGGCGTCAGGTGGTGGGCTAGCTGGGTGGTGAGGTGCTGCTCGACCGTGCGAAAGGCCTCGGTGACGAGGCCAGCCAGCGCCGCGTAGGTCGGCACTTCCCAGCGATGGGCGCGGATATAATCGGCCGCCGAGTGGAACACGGCCACTGGGTTCATTTGCTGGCGGGCAAAATGCGTCACCTGCTGGCGCACGGCGGCCTCGGCCTGCTCGAAGGACAGCACCCCGAATTGCTGCAGAATATACTCCCGGTGGTGGAAGCGGGTGGCCTTGTCGTAGCGCGCCCACTCGACCTCTCCCAGGTGGTAGCGCTGCTGCACGTAAGCGCAATCGGCGGCCAGAAACCGGTCGGCCGGGAAGAAGCGCCCGGTGGCTTTGAAGTAGCCGACCTGGAGCACGAAGCCGCCCCGGCTGTGCGGGGCCAGCAGCGTGGCCAGAAATTGGGTGGCCCAGTCGGGCAAGGCAAAGAAGAGCTGCCGCTGGGGCTGATTGAAAACAGGCGGCTGGTCGAAGGCGCGACGTTGAGTCGCATCGAGCAAGGGTAGGTGGCGGGCCATTAGGGGAGAGCAAATCCTAAAAGTAGCCCGCTGGCTTGTTCAGTGAAACGAACGTTTTAGTGAACAACTAAGCTGACCACCTGCCGACCGGGTAACTGGCCCCAAAAGCCGCCGATTTGGTTCAGAAAACTTGTTCAGCAATCAAAGTACAGAAAAGGGTATCTTCGTAACGCATAACCTGTACTTTACCCCATGAAAATCGGCTACGCCCGCGTCTCGACCCGCGACCAGAACCTGGAACTGCAACTCGATGCCTTGAATAAGGCCGGCTGCGAAACCATCTACCAGGAGAAGGTGTCCGGCGCGAGCGCCAGCCGCCCGGAGCTGGAGCGGCTGCTGACGCAGTTGCGCACCGGCGACACGGTTTACATCTACAAGCTCGACCGGCTTGGGCGCTCGCTACGCCACCTGCTGAAGGTAGTCGGTGACTTGCAGCAACTGGGCGTGGGGCTGGTCTCGCTCACCGATGCCATCAACACGACCTCGGCCCAGGGCCGCCTCGTGTTTAATCTATTTGCCTCGCTGGCCGAGTTTGAGCGCGAGCTCATTCGCGAGCGCACCCACGCCGGGCTGGCCTCGGCCCGCGCGCGGGGCCGGGTGGGTGGTCGCCAACGGGGCCTTTCCGAAGAAGCGGAGCGCACGGCCATCATCGCCGAAACCCTCTACCGCGAGCAGCAACTCGGGGTGAATGAGATTGCCCAGCGCTTGCACATCTCCAAAGTTACCCTTTACAAGTATTTACGCCATCGCAAAGTGGTGATTCACGCCCACCGCAAACCAGCCCCCAGTAACCCGCCCGTTTAACTTTTGTACCAAACTTTTAACCAAGGCCACTATTGGCTTCCGGCGAAATCGACGCCGTGTACGTGGCTACCCCGAATGCCCTGCATACCCCCTTCGTGGTAGCCGCGCTGGAGGCCGGTATCCACGTGCTGCTGGAAAAGCCCATGGCCTCGAGCGTAGCCGAAGCCGAACAAATCCTGGCCGCGCAGCAAGCAAGCGGAGCTAAACTCATGGTTGCTTATCGCCTGCACCACGAGCCCGGCAACGTGGAACTCTTTACACGGGCCCAAAACGGGGACTTTGGCGAGTTGCGGGCCTTTACTGCTACCTTCACCCAGGACGTAGCGGAAGCCAACTCTCGCGGTCACAATGGCTATTGGGGTGGGCCAGTGCCTGACATGGGCACTTATCCGCTCAACGCGGTGCGCAACCTCTTCGGCGAGGAGCCTATAAGCGTGTATGCGGTCGGCACGAAGACGCCGACGCGGGGCTTCAATTTTCACGATACGGTAGCCGTGACCCTGCGTTTTGCCAGCGAGCGCACCGCCCAGTTCACCGTTAGCTACGCAACGGCGGCGGCCGAGAGCTTCACCCTGGTCGGCACCAAGGCCACGGTGTACGCCTCGCCCTGCTTTGGGTTTGGGCCCAAGGTGGGCATCTCATACGTGGAGAAAACCAAGGAAGGCAGCCAGACGCACGCGTTCAAGCCGGTCGAGCAGTTTGGCAACGAAACACAATACTTCTCCGATTGCATTCTCCACGACCAGCACCCGGAAGCTGATGGGAAGGAAGGACTGCTGGATGTGCGCGTGCTGGCCGCCGTCGAGCAGTCGCTAGCCACCGGGGAAGCGGTGGCGTTGCCCCCCAGGCAGCGCCACCGCCGGGTGCAAGCTGACCAAGCCCTGGAGCTAAAGCCTGCCCCGGAGCCCAGCGAAGACGACATGATTAGTATTATTCCGCAATCGGCGTAAGCGCTGGCTTGCGGGCAGCACTTTCTGCACGCGGGCCGCCCCCGTAAACGTTAGGAAGTGCCTCTCTACACCATTTGCAGTCTCTACTTGAAACGGAGCGTTTACGCTTCGCTAAACAGATAGCCCCGACCTTCTTACAAAGGCTGGGGCTATCCGTATTGAGCATTTATCGTACCTAGAGTCCTCGGCGTCGGGTTGTCTAACTCACTGCTGATAATAGTGTCTTATCAGTCCTTATGTTACCAGCATCACTAAGCATCTCTCTATTTACAGCTGGTTCACTTGTATGGTAAGCGTACACCTGTTAGCGCACCCGAGTTTTGCTTCTCAAAATCACCTGAAACCCAAAAGTCCTCCTTGCCCCTAGGGGCAGGGAGGACTTTAAAAAGGGGAGTCGAGCCGAAGCCGACCAGCCAAGGCTTTACATTCGGGACGCTACTTGCTGTCCGTATCCAAGCTCTTCATATACGCCACCAGCTCTGCTCGTTGCGCGGGCGTAACGACGTAGAAGGGATGCGGGGCAGTTTTGCCGCGCTTGGCATCGAATAGTTCGTCGAGACTGTGCACCGAATCGTCGTGTAGGAACACGGGCTTGCGGGCCAAGTCCAGCAGCAGCGGCAAGGCATTGCCGCGAATGCCGCCGCCGGGGCTGGCATCAACTACCACCATCTTATCATCGAAGGTGCCGGGCGAATTCTGGATGGGCGTGAGCGGGGGCTTGCGCTGGGCAATTACCTTGGGCGCGTAGGCTGGCCAAATCACGTTCATCGGCACGAGCTTGCTCTGCACTGCGATACCCTGGTTGGTGTTGTGGCAGTCCGTGCACTTCTGCGAGACGAACAGGGCGCGGCCTTTCTCAACCAGCGCAGCATTGGCTACTACCCCTTTGGGGGCTTGCAGGCTGTTGACGTAGGCTTGCAGGTCGCGCAGCTTCTGCTCGTCGACGCGCTTGCCGGTGGGCGTGGGCGGGTCACCAGGCTTGCCCTGCATGTGGGCCGTCACGTAGGGGTAGCCCGTGACGCCAGTGGCGGCCAGCACACGCTTATAGCCCGCCAGCATCGAGTCGCCGGCTGTGGCGCCAAGGCCGTGGATGAACTGCATCCCGCCTGGCGAGAGCAAGTTGCTCTGGTCGAATAGGGCGGTGTACACCGTGTTGTTAAAGTCGTTCAAATCGCTGTTTTGGCCCGACGAGCCATAGGGCGCGGCCAAATCCTGGCGGAAGAAAGGCGTGATGTGAATCGAGTTGCCATTGCCATCGGGCGAGTCGTCGAACGTGCCGACGGGGTAGTACTTCGGGTTGCTGAAGTAAGCATCAAACTCGGCTTCCGTCGATTTGGCGGTGAGGCCCTTGGGGGCACGGCCGATGGTGCTGCCATCGGGGCCTACCAGCTGCGCGGTGGTAAAGAAGGCGCGGGTATTATCGCAGGTAGCYAGTAGTTTGCCGACGTTCAGCGTGTGCGGCGTCGGCCCGTCAATGCGCTTGCCGATGGTGCCTTTGTCCGTGAGCTCATACATCGACTTGTCGGTGATGGCGTGGCACAGGGCGCACGTCACGCCCACCTTACCGCCCTTAGGCACCATGCCGATAACGGCGTTGGCTTTCACGAGCTGGTCCAGAATGCTGGGGTCGTTGAGCTTAGGCGCTTTGGCGGGCGAGTGGTCCGTCTTTACTTCGCTGGCCAAGGCCGTTCTGAGGGCCGCCGGGATGGCATCGGCATCAAAACTTACCCCAGCCTGTAGCGCTTGCAGCACCGTCAGCTTGGCGGTTTTCATGCCTTGGGGCATCCGGGCGGCGTCGGTCCAGAAGCCCTCGTCCCCGAAGGTTTCGTAGCGGTACACGTCGCGGCCCGCTTCGATGCTGCCCGCGTGCAGTGCCGTGCTGGTAGCCCCGTTGGTGGTGGTGTCGCCTACGGCCTCGTGGGCGGTAGTGGGCGAGTCGGTGGTAGCCGTGGAACTGCCGCCGCTATTGCAGGCTACTGCCGCAACTAGGGCGAGGCCCGATGCGACGAGCGCGGGTACCCGCAAGGAATGAAAGGTGGACATGGGCCAGTGGTAAGGTGGAGTAGGAAGCGCAGCGCCAGACGGAGAAAGTATTTGGTGGCTACAAAAGGGGAGGCTAAGCAGGAAAGCGGCGTTGGCGTACAAGCCGAGTAAGCCCAGCCATTTTGTACTAGCGGGCGTAACACCCCAGCTAATAAGTGGACCTACGACTTAATCAGGCAACTGGTTGATATCAGTCGGCTCCACCTTGGCCACGGCGTTGGTGGCGTGGCGGTAGTTGCTCGACGAGGCGTAGGCCTTGATGCGCACCCGGTTGATGGAGCCCAGCGGCAGGTGCTCGGGTAGGCAATGGAAGGGGTTGAAGGAGAGCACGTCGTCGGCGTACACGCGGCGGGCGGGGCTGTAGGCGTCCTGGGCCGGCAGCACGATTTTGCCCAGCGCCTGGTAGGGGCTCTGGTCCTGGGGCCAGTCGATAGAGGCATCCTCCACGGGCATGGTTTTCAGGTCGGTGCAGAGCTGGGCGCGCAACTCGTACTCGGCCCCCTGGCTTTTGAAAAAATCCACGACCATGTCGCGGTAGGCCCCCGGTTCCGATACGTCCATCTCCTTGCCGACCAGGGCTTTTAAGTTTTCCGAAAGCGGGGCTACGCTGATTTTAGCTACGTAGTCGCCGTAGCGGATAGCGCCGAGCGTGGTGTAGGTTTCGCCCAGCATGTGGTGGTTGGGGTGCGCTTGCACCACCATCGGCAACTCCTTCTTCGTGCCTAGGGCCTCCAGTGCCTTGTCAACGACTACGCCCACTTCGTTGATAACGGTTTGGACGATTTCGGGGCCGTGGGCTAGCTTCTCGATGCGCAGTTGCATATCGTGGTAGCTTTTCACGTCGCCGGTCGGGATGATGGTATCGTTGACCATCAGGAAGTCCTGGGTAAGGGCATCCGCCTCTTCGGCCAGAAACTTCTTGCCCTCTACCCCAATGATTTTCAGCCCGAAGCCCTTCACGGCGGGCTGGTTATCGGGCTGGATGGCGCCCGGCGAGGTCGAGAGCCGGATGATAACCGGGAAGGTTTTGGTTTCCTTGAACATGCCCTGGGCCAGGTGCTCGGGCAGGTTGGGGTAGAGCTGCAATTCGCCGCGCAGAATGCCGTGGCTTTTGGCGTGGGCATCACGGATGGCATGACGGTTCTTCTCGAACATCATGCGGGCAACCCGCGCCATCGAGGCCACGGTATCGGAGCCGAGCTGGTCTTCGTTGGGCTGGATTTCTTCAACGCCGTCGGCGAAGCGAACGTAGCTGGTAGGCAGGGACATGGAGCAGAAATTAGAGGAGATACGGACGGTTATTGAAAAGCGGCCTTCAGGCGGGTGGCGGCAAAATCCTGGGCGTCGTTGGCCGGGGGCACCACGGCGTAGGTGCCGAAGAACTCGTGGGTCGTGCCCGCGTAGAGCTGGTACTGCACGCTTACGCCGGCGGTGGTGAGCTTATCGCGCAGGGTCATGCCTTCTGTTTGGAGGGGGTCGATTTCGGCGGCGATGATGGTGGTGGGCGGTAGGCCGCGCAGGTCGGCCACATCAACCAGTGAAATCAGGCGGTTGTCGCCATCGGCGGGTGTGTTGAAGTACAAGCCCGTAAAATATTGAATATTGGCCTTGCTCAGCGGCACCGCGTTGGCGTAGGTCGTATAGGAAGTCGTGGTCAGGTTGTTGTCGGCCACGGGGTACACCAGCAATTCGTGCACAGGCAAGGTCACGCCGCGCTCGCGGGCCAGGATGCACACGGCGGCGGCCATGTTGCCGCCCGCGCTTTCGCCGGCCACCGCAATTTTGGCGGGGTTCACGTTGAGGGCGGCGGCGTTGTCGCGCACGTACTTGTAGGCCGCGTAGGCGTCCTCGTGGGCGGCCGGAAACTTGTTGGCCGTTTCGGAGGCCAGGCGGTAATCCACCGAAAATACGATGGCTCCGGTGCGCTCGGCCAGGGCCTGCGCCGAGGGCTCGTACACGTCGAGCGAGCCAATCACCCAACCGCCKCCGTGGTAGTAAACGATGGCCGGGCGGGCCCCGGTGGCCACGGCCGTGGGTTTGTACACCCGCACCGGCACGCCGTCGGGGGCCGAGGCGGCGGTGTAGGCTTTGGGCAGCACCATCTGGCTGACGGTAACGGCGGCCGCCGGGGCGCTGCGGTTGTTCTTGGCCAGCAGCGCGTTTACGGCGTCCGTTACGCTGTGCGTCATGCGGGCCTGGCGGGCCGAAAGCGTGGGCAGCATCGGGTCGTTGAAGGCAATGAATTGCTCGACAACGGCCCACATCTGGTCGTTCTCGTTAGGTGCGTAAGCGGGCTTGGCAGTGGTGGGCTGGACAAGGCTCGGCGATGAGTCACCGTCTTTCTTGCACGACGCCAGCGGGGCTCCTACGGTAGTGGCGCAGGCGGCGAGCACGAGCAAACGGGCTAGGCGCTGCTTCAGCTGACGCGGCGTGGGTTGGGTAACAGGTAGGTGGTTCATATGATTGAAATAGGCAGGGCTAGGCTAGCGCATACGGCGGCGCGTCTTAATGCCTACGGCGTAGGGACGAGATGGCCGTTAGCCGGGATGAACTGCTTCTTTATGGGGATAAGTGGCCCACCTTATTTCAGGAAATGAACTGCTTGAGAAACTGCTGCAAGCCCTCGCTGTAGCTGCGGGAGGAACTCAGGTGCGTGCCGTCGTGCAGGGTTAGCAAAAACTCGCCGTGGGCCCAGGGGTGCAGCTCTTTGACCTGCTGCACGTTGACAATGAGCGAGCGGTGGATGCGCAGAAACTGGGCTGGGTCGAACTGCCGTTCCAGCTGGCTCAGGGTGGCGCGCAGCACGTGCTCGGCCCCGGAGGTGTGCACCGTCACGTAGTTGGCCGCCGCTTCCAGGTATTGCACCTGCGCGGTGGGCACGAAGTAGTAGCGGCCTGGCTGCTTGATGAGTAGCTGGGTGGGAAAAGCGGGGGCGGCGGGCGCCGGCGGCAGGGTGCGCAGCAACGTGGCGAGCTGCTGCTGCAGCGGCTCCACCGATGGTCGCGCCACGCGCTGAGCCACGTGCGCCAGGCAGCGCGCAAACCGGTCCGGGTCCAGGGGCTTGAGCAGGTAGTCGACGGCGTGGTGCTCAAAGGCTTGCAGCGTGTACTGGTCGTAAGCCGTCACGAATACAATAAGCGGTAGCTGCGGTAAGTGCTGCACGCGTTGCAGCACCTGCAAGCCGCTGAAGTCCGGCATCTGCACGTCCAAAAACACCAGGTCAATGCCCTCATCTTCGGTGAGGGCCGCTATGGCTTCCGTACCGTTGCTGCACTCGCCCCGGATGGCAAAATCAGGCCGCTCGGCCAGCAACTGCCCAATGCGACGACGGGCCAGGGGTTCATCATCTACCAGCAGGGCGCGAATAGGTTTCAAGAGCGTTGGGAGGGGCTAGGTCAAAAAAGGCAGTTCCAGGTGTACGCTCGTGCCTTGGCCGGGCGCCGGGCGCAGGGCCAGCACGTAGCGGTCGCCGTAGAGGGCGCGCAGCCGCTGCTCGCTGTTGGTGAGGCCCACGCCCCAGGGGCTGGCCGGGGCCGGACCGGGGCCCGAGTCGCGCACTTCCAGCACCAGTTGCCCATCGCGGCGGTCGGCCTGGATGTGCAGCCGGCCCTGGCCGCCTGCGCTCAGGCCGTGGCGCACGGCGTTTTCGACCAGCGGCTGGAGCAGCAGGTGCGGAATGAGGGCGGGCAAGACCGCCGGGGCTATCTGGTAGGTGACGGCGAGTCGGTCGGAAAAGCGCACCTGCTCCATTTCCAGGTAGAGCTCGATGAAGTGCAGTTCTTGCGCCAAGGGCACCTGCTGCGACTCGGTGTGGTCGAGTACCATGCGCAAAAACTCGCCGAGCTTGGCCGTCATGCGCTGCGCTTTCTGGGGCTCATCGCCGATGAGCGTGGCGATGGCATTGAGCGTGTTGAAGAGAAAGTGGGGGTTGAGCTGCTGCTTAAGGGCCAGCAGCTGGGCTTGCACGAGCTGCATTTCCAGGCGCACGGCATCCAGGTTGCGTCGCTGCCATTTGTCGTGGTAGTCCAGGGCGTAGGCCACGAACAGCAGCAGCCAGTAAATAAGAATCCAGACGTTGACCGACGAAAGCACTGCTGCCCACAACACCGGCCCGCCGGGCGCGCCGGCCAGGTACAGCGCCCCCACGTACAGGCCCCGGTAAATGATGGTAAGCCCCACGCTGGCGGCGGCATGCACCAGCAGATAAGGCAGCCAACGCGCGCGACCCGCCGTGAGGTTAAAGCGCGTGGCCAGCTGGAAGACGACCGGGGTGAGCAGCGTACCAAGCAGCCCGTAAATCAAGGGCCCTAGCAGGACGGTGCGCCAGTGCAGCGGCGTAGCCCCCGTGATGGCCTGCCCGTAGTCGAGCACCATCATGAACACGGTAAACACGCCCCAGGCCAGCGCCACGCGCAACCAGGTAATGCGATGAAATAAGGACATGCAAGTGGCGAGGGAATAGGCTCTCTCCAACGCATAATTCCTTCGCAGAGTTGAGAGCTGCAGCTGGAACGCATTTACCCCTTCCGAAAATTGCGCTTTTTAGTAGCACTACCTAAAACGGGTGCGAAGCGTCGTTTACGAAACGGGATAAGCTGCTTTTTCTTCCCCTTTATTATTATTCACCAACCGACTTGCCGGCTTTGGAAAGTGCCCTTCCAGCAACTGAATCCGGTTGACTTTGCTGTTGCTGTCGAAGTCACAGCCGCTAGGCACATTGGCAGTCGGTCGCAGTTATGCTTCCGCTTTAGCTCAGAGAGGGTTGTCTTGTGGAATCGGTTTCTGAGTGAACTTCTCGCTTATCTGCTAGTAAGTCCAAGCTAGATTAAGCAATCATCTCAAGTACGATTTTTAACATTTATCGTACCTAAAGTCTGCGGCGGTAGGTTGCTAAACTCAATTCTGATAAGTAAACATTATCAGTCCTTATGTGCAAGAATAGGTAGCCGTTCACTTTACTAATCACTACCTATTTTTCAAGCTTATTCTAACCTAGCTCACTATCTATGGAGTGGCAAAGCATTACCTAACTCAGTAGACCAGTTGCAAGCAGCGGAATTCTTGCTTCAGCCCGTTCCGCCAGGCGACTTGCCAGTTCTTCATTGAAACGCGCTTCGTCGGTACTTAAATCAACGTATTCCGAAGCGGGGATGGCGTTTCCTGCGCAAGCGAAGGGTAGTTAAGATGCTCTGTGCGCTCTCCGTACTTCTATCTACAACGCTTGCTAGCATATCGGCAGGCGGCAGGCCAGCGGGCAGTAGACAAGAAAAATTAACGCCGGGCAGTTTTTTACTGTTCATCGGGTTAGGAGCCATTTACCTTACTTCCTAGCTCCTGCCTTGCTTATGACCCGACAACTGCTCGTTGACTTCTCCGACGTATTCGATGAGGCCAGCTTACCTATTGAAACTTATCTAGCGGGTATAAGCCGGCTGCGACGTCTGCAATGCGTGGCCCATTTACTAGGTTACCTAAGCCAAGTGCCCGCTTCAGAGCGGGACTACAAAACGGATATGGAGCAGATTTTTGCTCCACATAATCGCCCCTTTGCATCGGTAGTTTACCATAAAATGACAAGCCTAGCCCAGCGCACAGGGGCTAAGGTCAACTTTCTACATCCCAAGGTGGTGCTTCAGCTTTATGGATACTGCTTCGAACTGCCCGACTGTGCGGACACACAATCTTACCCAGAGGTCGAGCGAAACCTTTATAAGGCCTGTCTAACGTTGAATGGGCCATACATTCGGCAGCAAGACCACGCCATGGCAGATGCTAATCGGCTGCTGCCAACCCATCGGTTAGCGGCGCTAGCGCTGGCGGGTACCTTCTCTGACTTTGAGTTGGTTAATCACCGCTTGCCCAATATTACCTTGTTGCAACTCATTAAGTCTGTGCGCTTTTTCGAGTTTATAGAGGCAGAAGCACGATTTCAGCCCCTTTTGCAGGCTTTCTTAGAGCGCTTCGGATGCCAGGATTGGCCGGAGTACTTCCGTAAGCTTAGCGGGGTAATTAAGCCCGTCATGCAGGCCAAGAAGCGCGGCCGTATTGCGGTAGAGGTAACCCCCGATGCTGACTTTGAGGCCAACCGCGCCTTCTTACGGCACTTTACCCTTCCCGAAAACATGCCGTTAGACCAAGCCGACTTTACTAGCTTGCGGACTACGCCGCTATGCGAAGAGGAGCCGGGCACATTTGCGCTGGTTTATCCCGTGCTGGTATTGGAGGCACTGCACAAAGGCTTGTACTTCCAGTTCGCCCTTGCCAACCGGACTCTGCCGAAAGGCCAGCGGGAGCCCGACTGGCGCTCGGTGTACTGCGACTTATTCTCGGAGCAATACCTGATGTACATGCTGTTGGATGCCACTTTTCGGGGCCGGGGGTTGGCCTTGAGCGGCCGGGCCATCTTCGACGGCTGGCAGTTGAAAGGGCAATCTGAGCCCGACTACTATTTCCGCCATGATAACCGAGCTGTGCTGTTCGAATCGAAAGATGTGTGGGTAAACAAGGTTGCCAAGGCCGGCCACGACTTCGCCACGTACCTGGATGAGGTAAAGAAAAAGTTCTACGAAGATGAAGAACAGCACCCCAAAGCCGCGCGGCAGCTGGCGAACAACGTTAAGCGCCTGCTGCGCCACAAGCTACCTTTTGATGCCAATTTCGACCCGGCCGAGTTGATAATTTACCCGGTACTGGTGGTACAGGACCGGCTCTATAACCAGCCCGGCCTGAACGTGGTCGTCAACGACTGGTTTCAGGAGGAATTGGCTAAGCTGGCGAAGGAAGGGCTACCCGTGCATAACGTGCGCCCGCTCATTATCATCGACGCTGATACGCTGCTGGCCTACCACGAGGATTTCCGCGACGGGCGGCTGGTGTTTGAAGATGTATTGGAAGAGTACGTGGCTTACCTACGTGCTCCGGCCTGGGCCGGTATCAGCGTGGCCGAGGACGAGCAGCGGCAGATGCAGAGCATCCATCCCTTCGCCCTATTCCTAGAGAACTACGCGGAAAAGCGCGGCATGTCGGGTACTCCTAAGGAGATGCTATACCAGATTCTACCCATCATCAATCGGGGCGTGTCTGACGAGCCAGCGCAGTTGTAAGTTTTCCTTTAAAACAGACCAATATAATCTAGGGTAAGGCGCCTTTGTAACAGCGCCTTACTTTACTCACGTAAAGTTAATTAATGCTCCGTTTAATATTAATAAACGTTATAAACTCGTCATTATGATGCAGAGGAGAATTCTCTGAGCACATTATGCTTGCCAATATTCTCAAAATCGACCTGCTCTGACCAGAGCAAGGCTGTGTAGTGTTGGTGTATTAAAAGGAACGCTCGGTGCTAGCCGCCGCAGGACTGAGTAGCGCTGTGGTCGTAGCAGGGCTGGGTTTCCATATAGATTCGGGGTTAGTGAAGCAGGCTCACAGTTTCTAAACTAGGCCTTGCTTATCTATGCCTTTCCCACTGGCTGCCGTTGACGCCGGGCTGCCGGTGCTACCTTTGCCCCCGATGCGTCTGTTTGCCCTGCTGTTTTCCTTATACCTCACCTGCCTCTCGTGCCTGCCTTGCGCCGACGATGTGCCGGTGCGCGAGGAGCAGACCCAAACGACCATCAGCGCCCGCTCGCATTCCGACGGTGGCCACAATATGGGCGACTGGTGCTCGCCGCTGTGCCAGTGCCATTGCTGCGCCGGCGCGGTAGTCTCCCTGCTCGGGACGACTCCCCTGGCTTTTCCCAGGCCTCTCCAGTGGGCCACCGGTTCACGTCACGCCCCGCTCATCGTGGCGGCCCCGACGCGGATAGCCGGTGACGTGTGGCAACCGCCGCAGGCCTAGCCTTCCCCTCTCTTTCCTGCTGACCCCGCCGGGTAGCTGGGCGCTGTATGCGCGCCGGCCGCCTTCTTCGTGCGTTCCGCACGGGCCGGGTTATGTCGCTGCCGCTGCCGCCCGTTGGGCCGGGGCCGCCGCGCCGCAGGGTTTTTCGGAAGCGTTAGACCTAACCCCCAGCAACGGATGTTCGACCGGCTGATTCATTTTTCTATCCATAACAAACTCATTATCGGGCTGCTGACCCTGGCCCTTGTGGCCTGGGGCGGCTACTCGCTCAGTCGGCTCCCGATTGACGCGCTGCCCGACATCACCAGCAACCAGGTCGTGGTGTACACCGTGGCCCCGTCGCTGGCCGCCCAAGAGATTGAGCGCCTGGTGTCCTTTCCCGTCGAGCAGGCCATGGCCACCATCCCCGGCCAGACCGAAATCCGCTCGTTTTCGCGCTTCGGCCTCTCGGTGGTCACCGTCGTTTTTGAGGACAAGACCGACATTTACTGGGCGCGCACCCAGGTGTCGGAGCGGCTCAAGGAAGCCGAAAGCCAGATTCCGGCCGGCACCGGCCGCCCCGAGCTGGCCCCGCTCAGCACGGGCCTGGGCGAGATTTACCAGTACCTGGTGCGCGCCAAGCCGGGCTACGAAAAGAAGTACGACGCCACGGCGCTGCGGACTATCCAGGACTGGATAGTCCGCCGCCAGCTGCTGGGCACGCCCGGTGTGGCCGACGTAAGCAGCTTCGGCGGCTTGCTCAAGCAGTACGAAGTGGCCCTCGACCCCGAGCGTTTGCGCTCGCTGGGCGTCACGGTGAACGAGGTGTACCAGGCCGTGGCCGCCAACAACCAGAACGCCGGCGGGGCCTACCTCGACCAGAACCCCACCGCCGCCTTCATCCGCACCGAAGGCCTGGCCACGAGTCCCGCCGACATTGGCAACATCGTCATCCGCAGTACCCGCGCCGGCTTGCCCGTGCTGGTGCGCGACGTGGCCGAGGTGCGCTACGGCGCGGCTGTGCGCTACGGGGCGATGACGCTCAACAACCAGGGCGAAGTGACCGGTGGGCTGGTGCTCATGCTCAAAGGGGCCAACGCCGCCGAGGTGATTAAGGACGTGAAAACGCGCATGGCCACCATCCGCAAAACACTGCCCCAAGGCGTCACCGTGGAGCCGTTTCTGGACCGCTCCAACCTGGTAGACCGGGCCATTCACACCGTCACCAAGAACCTGTTGGAGGGCGCGCTCATCGTGATTTTCGTGCTGGTTCTCTTTCTCGGTAACTGGCGCGCCGGGCTGGTGGTGGCCTCGGTCATTCCGCTGGCCATGCTCTTTGCCGTGAGTCTGATGCGCCTGTTCGGCGTGTCGGGCAACCTGATGAGCCTGGGCGCGATTGACTTCGGCCTCATCGTGGACGGGGCCGTGATTATCGTCGAAGCCATCATTCACCGCCTGCACGGCGGGCAGCTGCAAGTACCGGGCAACCGCCTTAATACTGAGCAGATGGACGACGAGACCTACCACGCGGCCAGTAAAATCCGCTCGTCGGCCGCGTTCGGCGAAATCATCATCCTCATCGTGTATTTGCCGCTGCTGGCCCTGGCGGGCATCGAGGGCAAGATGTTCCGGCCCATGGCCGAAACCGTGGCCTTTGCCATTCTCGGGGCCTTCATCCTGAGTCTGACCTACGTGCCCATGATGTCGGCGCTGGCCCTGAGCCGGTCCACGGCGAACAAAAAGACGCTATCCGACCGGATGATGGCCTTCTTCACGCGGGTCTATCWCCCCATGCTAGAAGGGGCGCTGCGCCACCAAGCCGTGGTGCTGCTCACTGCCATCGGCCTACTGGTGGGCAGCTTTTTCCTGTTTCGCACGCTCGGCGGCGAGTTCATCCCAACGCTCAGCGAAGGCGACTTCGCTATCGAGATGCGCACGCTCACTGGCAGCTCCCTGAGCTACACCATCGAGCAGGCGCAACAGGCCGGGGCCATCCTCAAAAAGCAGTTTCCTGAAGTCAAGGAAGTAGTGGCTAAAATCGGGGCGGGCGAGATTCCCACCGACCCCATGCCCGTCGAGGCTGCCGACGTGATGGTGATTCTCAAGGACCAAAAGGAGTGGACGTCGGCCGATAACCGCGAGGCGCTGGCCGACAAGATGGCCCAGGCCCTGAAGGTGATGCCCGGCGTCACGTTCGGCTTCCAGCAGCCTATCCAGATGCGCTTCAACGAGCTGATTTCCGGGGCCAAGCAGGACGTGGTGCTCAAAATCTACGGTGAGGACTTGCAGCAGCTGGCCGACTACGCCCAGCAGGCCGGGCGCTTGGTGCGCCAGGTAGACGGGGCCGAAGACGTGTACATCGAGCAGGTCACGGGTCTGCCCCAAATCGTGGTGCAGCTCGACCGCAACCGCCTGGCGCAGTTCGGTCTGAACGTGGCCGACGTCAACCGCACCGTGCAAACGGCCTTCGCGGGTGAAACCGCCGGCCAGGTGTTTGAGCAGGAGCGCCGCTTCGATTTGGTGCTGCGCCTGCGCCAGGACCTGCGCAAGGACATCAACAGCGTGCGCCGGCTGTTCATCGCCGGCCCCAACGGCCGGCAGGTGCCGCTGGAGCAGGTGGCCAGCGTGGAACTGCGCGAGGGCCCTAACCAGATTCAGCGCGACGACGCCAAGCGCCGCATCACGGTGGCCTTCAACGTGCGGGGTCGCGACGTGGAAACCGTCGTTAAGGAACTGCAAGGCAAAATCGATCGGCAGGTAAAATTCGCGCCGGGCTACTACACCACTTACGGCGGCCAGTTCGAGAACCTGCGCCAGGCCACCGACCGCCTTAGCATTGCCGTGCCGGTGGCCTTGGTGCTCATCTTCGTGCTGCTGTTCTTCACCTTCGGCTCGCTGAAGCAGTCGGTTATGATTTTCACGGCCATTCCGCTATCGGCCATCGGCGGCATCGCCGCGCTGTGGCTGCGCGGCATGCCGTTCAGCATCTCAGCCGGAGTGGGCTTCATTGCCCTATTCGGGGTGGCTGTGCTCAACGGCATTGTGCTGATTGGCTACTTCAACCAGCTGAAAGCCGACGGAATTGCGGACCTGAGCGAACGCATCCTGCGCGGCACCGAAGTGCGCCTGCGGCCCGTGCTGATGACGGCCACCGTGGCCTCGCTGGGCTTTTTGCCCATGGCGCTGGCCACCTCGGCCGGGGCCGAGGTGCAGCGCCCGCTGGCCACCGTCGTCATCGGCGGGCTGGTGTCGGCCACGCTGCTTACCCTGCTGGTACTACCCGTGCTCTACGCGCTTTCGGAACGGAAAAAGGCAGCGGAACCCGCGCCCGAAGCCAGCAAGCCCCTCGCTAAAAGCCTCCCCGTAGCGACGCTGCTCCTGCTGCTGTTGCCGTTGCTAAGCCAGGCCCAAAGCCCGCTCACCGCGCCCCAAGCCGTGACCCAGGCCTTGCAAACCAACGGCACGGTGCTGGCTGGCCAGCGCGCCCTCGAAGCCCAGCAGGCCGTGCGCCACACGGCCTACGACTACGGCCGCACCACGATAACCGGCAGCTACGGGCAGTACAATTCCCAGAACCGGGACAACCAGTTCTCCATCACCCAGGCGCTGGCCCTGCCCGGCGTGTACCGCAGCGCCGCTGGCCTGGCCGATGCCCGCATTGCCGGCCAGCAGGCCCAGCTGGTGCAGGTGCAGGCGGAATTGCGCCGCCAGGTGCGCCTGAACTACGAGCAGGCCGTGCACGCCCGCCACCGCCTGCGGGTGCTGCGCGGGCAGGACAGCGTGTACACCGAGTTTCTCCGGTCCGCCACCCTGCGCTTTAAAACCGGCGAAGCGGCCCGTCTCGAACCTGCCACGGCCCTGGTGCAACAGGGCGAAATCCGCACCCAGCTGCTGGCCGCCCGCACCGACTTCCGGGTGGCCCAGCGCCAGCTGCAAGCCCTGCTGCAAGTGCCCACGGCCGTGGTCGTGGCCGACAGCCTGCTGCGCCCGCTGGCTTTGCTGGGCGCGGCCTTGCTGGCCGATACCACCGCGCCCGCGCTGGCCGACACGCTGTTGCGGACCACCAATCCCCGGGCGCAGGTTCTCGCGCAGCAGGTAGTAGAGCGCCGCGCCGAAACCCGCGTGGCCCGGGCCGCCGGCTTGCCCGAGTTCACGGTCGGCTACTTCAACCAAAGCATCATTGGCTACCAGCGCCTCGATGCGGCGGGCACCGAAAGCTACTTCGGCCCCGGTGCCCGCTTCCAGGGCGTGCAGGCGGGCGTAGCCGTGCCCTTGCTGCGCGGTCCGCAAAAGGCGCGGGTGCGGGCCGCCCGCCTGCAAGAGCAGGTGGCCCAGGCCGGCTACGACCGCTACCGGGCCGAAATCGCTGGCCAGCTTGATGAGCTGCTGGCCCGCCGCCGCGAGCAGCAGCAGCGCCTGGCCTACTTCGAGGCCACGGCCCTGCCCCAGGCCGCTATCATCACCCGCTTGTCCACCATCGGCTACAAGGCGGGCGAAACCGGCTACTCGGAATACCTGCTCAACCTGGAGCGCGCCCGCCGCCTGCGTCTGGACTACCTCGACGCCCTGCTGCAACACAACCAGACCGTTATCGAGCTGGAATACCTCTTAGGCGCTCAGTAGCCAACCGGCTACCCGCCCCCTCCTTCAACTCCGCCCCATGCGAATCCTAGCAACCTATGCTTTGCTGCTCAGCCTGCTTGCCGGCTGCGGCGCAAAAGAAGCCTCCCTTGATAAAGACCAAGAAGCACCCACCGAGGCCGCCGGGGAGGCGGCGGAAAAGGCCGCCCCTGACCGCGTGACCCTCACCACGGCGGAGCAGCAGGTGGGCGGCGTGCGCCTGGGCGCCCTCACCCAGCGGCCCATGAGCGGCGGCCTTAAAGTGAACGGCGTGCTCGACGTGCCCCCCGAAAACCTCGTTTCGGTCAGCGCCCCGCTGGGCGGCTTCGTGGACCGCACCGACCTGCTGCAAGGCTCGCGGGTGCGCGCCGGCCAGGTGCTGGCCGTTATCCGCAACCCCGATTTCGTGCAACTCCAGCAAGATTACCTCGAAGCCCGCAGCCAGCTCAAGTACGCCCGCGCCGAGTACGAGCGGCAGGGCGAGCTGTACCGCCAGGAAGTGGCCCCGCAGAAAAACTACCAGCGGGCCCAGGCCGAGTACGAGGCCCTGCAAGTGAAAACCAACGCCCAGGCCGCCCGCCTGCGCCTGGCGGGCCTGCCCATCGGCGGGGGCATCGTGAGCACGGCCACCTTGCGCGCCCCCAAAGGCGGCTACGTCAAAGCCGTAAACGTGAGCATCGGCCAGAGCGTGACCCCGACCGACGTGCTGTTTGAAATCGTGAACCCCGAGCACCTGCACGTCGAGCTGACGGTGTTTGAAAAGGACATTCCGCAGGTGAAAGCGCAGCAGCTGGTGCGCTTCTCGCTGGGCAACGACTCGGTGAGCCGCGAGCGCACGGCCCACGTCTACCTCATCAGCAAGACCATCAGCGACGAGCGCACCGTGCGCGTGCATGCCCACCTCGACCGAGAGGACGAGCAGCTATTGCCCGGCACCTTCGTGCGGGCCGTCATCGAAACCAACCGCGTGACGGTGCCCACCCTGCCCGAAAAGGCGGTGGTGCAGTACGGCGCGCAGGCCTTTGTCTTCGTGGCGGCCGGTTCGGCGGCGAAAGCCGGCACCGCCGCTTACCGGATGGTGCCCGTCACGCGGGGCGTGAGCGAAGACGGCTACACCGAAATCCACCTGCCCGCCGCCGAGCAGGGCAAGCCCCTGCGCTTCGTCACCGAAGGCGCGTATGCGCTGCTAGGCAAACTTAAAAACGCCGAAGAGGAAGAATAACATCATGCCCCACCCCCAAGAAGACCTGCTCATCGCCAAGCAGATTGCGCCCACGGCCATGCGCCTGCTCGTGCTCCAGGTGCTCCAGCAGCACGCGGCGGCCCTGAGCCTAACCGATGTGGAGCAGCTGCTTCAGCCCGTGGACCGGGTTACCGTGCACCGCACCCTGAAAACCTTCACCGAAAAAGGGCTGGCCCATCGCATTGAGGATGGCAGCGGGGCCGCCAAGTACGCCCTCTGCGAGCCGGCCTGCACGCCCGAGCTGCACCAAGACCTGCACGTGCATTTTTTCTGCACGAGCTGCCGYGAAACCAGCTGCCTGCCCACGGTCGCCGTGCCGGCCATCACGTTGCCCGGCGCGTACCAAGTGCAGGAAACCAGCTTGGTCATGAAAGGGCGGTGCGCCCGCTGCGCAGCCCCCACCGAAACAATGCAATAGCATTGCATTGCCCGGCGCGCGAATTTTGCGGGCGCAACCGGCGGTGCGCTTGCCCTACCCCCTCCGCCCCATGCTCGAACTACTCACCGGCACCTTGCTCCTTAGCCTCCTGCACGCCGCCATTCCCAACCACTGGGCACCGGTGCTGGCCGTGGCGCGCGCCGAGCGCTGGCCCCTAGGCCGGGCCGTGGGCCTGACGGCGGTGGCCGGCCTGGCGCACGTGCTGAGCACGGTACTGCTGGGTTTGGCGCTGGGGCTGCTGGGCTGGCGGCTTTCGGCGCGCTTCGCGCAAGCTGCCGGCTGGGCCGCCCCGGCGCTGCTGGTGAGCATCGGCCTGTTCTACGCCCGCTCGGGGCCGGGGCATGCCCACCCCGAACCGGCCCCGGCCCGCCGGCCGCGCCAGTTGGTGCTGGGCCTGGCCCTGACCATGTTTCTGGCCCCCTGCCTCGAAATCCAGACCTTCTTTCTCACGGCCGGCACCCGCGGGCCGGCCGCGCTGGTGCTGCTCATGGCCGTGTACCTGGTCGTGACCGTGGCCGCCATGTGCGCGCTGGTGGCCCTGGCGCACCGCGGTCTGCACCGCCTGCCGCTGGCCGGCTTCGCCCGCTACGAGCGCCGCCTCACCGGGGCCGTGCTGGTGGCCGTGGGCCTAGCCGGCTTTTTCATGGACTGGTAGCCCCAACCCAGCCCTTTTCGCTAATTGACTTGATTTTAATACCATGCCCGACCCTGCTTCTCCCAACACCAACGAAGAGCTGAACACCGCCAAGCAGGTGCAGCTTGAAAATGTGGGTGCCCTTAGTCGCGACCAACTCACGCCCGCGGCGGCCACCGAAGCCCAGGGCCACGACGTGCCCGGCCACGACCACGCCTCTGCCGAGGACGCGCACGACCATGCCGGCCACGCGCACCACGAGCACAAAGGCCACGACCACGCCGGCCACTCCCACGACCCCGGCGAACTGAGCCTTACGGACGATGACGAGCACGACCATGACCACGGCCCCGCCGGCGCCAATCCGTACCTGCTACCCGGCATCAGCCTGGCGCTGCTGCTGGTCGGCCTGGCGCTGGACTACTATAAGGTAGGCTTCTTCACCGGCTACGTGCGCCCGGCGTGGTACGGGCTGGCCTTCGCGCTGGTGGGCTGGAACGTGGTCAAGGCCGCCGTGCTCAGCATTCCCAGCGGCAACATCTTCAATGAGTTTCTACTCATGAGCATCGCCACCATCGGGGCGTTCGCTATCGGCGAGTACCCCGAAGGCGTGGCCGTAATGCTGTTCTACACGGTGGGCGAGCTGTTTCAGGACGCGGCCGTGAACCGGGCCAAGCGCAGCATTCGCGCCCTGCTCGAAATTCAGGCCACCGAAGTCACCGTCGTGCGCGCCGGCCAGTCCCTGGTCATCGACCCCAAAGCCGTGCTGGTGGGCGATGTGATGGAAGTGAAGCCCGGCGAAAAAGTGGCCCTCGATGGCACGCTGAACGCCCGCCCGGCCAGCTTCAACACCGCCGCGCTCACCGGCGAGTCGGCCCCCCAGACCAAGCAGCCCGGCGAGGCCGTGCTGGCCGGCATGCTGAACCTCGACACGCTGGCCCAGGTCACCGTCACGGCGGCTTTCCAGGATACCAAGCTGAGCAAGATTCTGGCCATGGTGCAGGACGCGGTGGGCCGCAAGGCCAAGACCCAGCAGTTCATCACCAAGTTCGCCAAGGTCTACACGCCCATTGTGGTGCTACTGGCCGCGCTGCTGGTGCTGGTGCCCTACTTCGTGGTGCCGGACTACGTGTTCCGCGACTGGCTCTACCGGGCGCTGGTGTTTCTGGTTATTTCGTGCCCCTGCGCGCTGGTTATCAGCATTCCGCTGGGCTACTTCGGCGGCATCGGCGCGGCATCCAAGGCCGGCATCCTCTTCAAGGGCTCCAACTTTTTGGACGTGCTGCGCGAAATCGATACCGTGGTGCTGGACAAGACCGGTACCCTCACCAAGGGCGTGTTCGAAGTGCAGCAGGTGCAGCCCGCGCCCGGCACCGCGCCCGCGCAGCTGCTGCGGCTGGTCGGGGCCCTGGAAAGCAAATCGACCCACCCCATTGCCAAGGCAGTAGTGGCCCACGTCGGCGCGGCCAGCGCGGGCATTCCGGTTGAAGACGTGGAGGAAATACCCGGCTACGGCCTACGGGGCAAGGTGGACGGCCGCGACGTGCTGGCCGGCAACACCAAGCTGCTGCAAAAATTTAGTATTGCCTACCCCCCCGCCGTGGACCAGGTGGCCGACAGCATCGTGGTAGCCGCCGTCGATGGCCGGTACGCCGGCTACCTGACCGTCGCCGACGCCCCCAAGGAAGACGCCGCCCA
Organism: Hymenobacter nivis; assembly: GCF_006439025.1. Taxonomy (GTDB): domain Bacteria; phylum Bacteroidota; class Bacteroidia; order Cytophagales; family Hymenobacteraceae; genus Hymenobacter; species Hymenobacter nivis_A. Next base: position 73,988 of record NZ_RCYZ01000011.1, on the reverse strand, counting down.
GGCCGTGCGCGAGCTGCGGGCCGATGGCATCACCAGGCTCGTCATGCTCTCCGGCGACAAGGACAGCATCGTGCAGCGCGTGGCCAAAGAGCTGGGCATCACCGAGGCCCACGGCGGCCTGCTGCCCGAGGACAAGGCCCGCTACGTGCAGCAGTATCTCACCGAAGGCCGCAAGCTGGCCTTCGTGGGCGACGGGGTGAACGACGCCCCGGTCGTGGCCCTGGCCGACGTGGGCATCGCCATGGGCGGGCTCGGCTCCGACGCCACCATCGAAACGGCCGATGTCGTCATCCAAACCGACCACCCCAGCAAAATCGCCACCGCCCGCCGCATTGCCCGCACCACCCACACCATCGTGTGGCAGAATATCTGGCTGGCCTTCGCCGTGAAGGCCGTCGTGCTGGCCTTGGGCGCGGGGGGTCTGGCCACCATGTGGGAAGCCGTGTTTGCCGACGTGGGGGTAGCCCTGCTGGCGATTCTCAACGCCGTGCGCATCCAGCGCATGGACTTCACCAGCCAGCCCTAAGCCCATGCTGCTGACCATTCCCACCGCCGCTACCCCGTCCTGGACCACCCTGCTCGGCTTCTCGCTGCTGCCCGCCATCGTGATGATTGCCGGCGCGGGCCTGGCCGTTTGGCGCGCCCCCGGCCCGCAGCTGCGCAGCGCCATCCTGCACTTTGCGGCCGGCGTCATCTTCTCCGTAGTGGCCGTCGAACTGCTGCCCGATATCGTGCAGCACCACGCGCCCTACGAAGTGGCCCTGGGCTTCGGCCTGGGCGTGGCCGCCATGCTCGGGCTGCGCACCCTTACCCAGCGCCTGGAAAAGCAGGCAGCCGCCGCGCCCGCGTCAGCGGTGGTGCCCGCCACTACGGCGGCCCCGCTGCCGTGGGGCTTGCTCGTGGCCATCGGCATTGATATTCTCATCGACGGGCTGCTGCTCGGCATCGGCTTCGCGGCCGGGGCCAAAGAAGGCACCCTGCTGGCTATTGCGCTCACCATCGAGCTGCTGTCGCTGGGCCTGGCGACGGCCGTGGAGCTGCGCGACGGTGGGCACAGCAAGGGGCGGTCCGTGGCCATTGTGGCCGGCACCTCGCTCATGCTGCTGCTCGGGGCCGGCATCGGCACTACCGTGCTGCGCGGGGCGACCGGCAACGTGCTCGAAATCGTGCTCTCCTTCGGCCTGGCCGCCCTGCTCTTCCTGGTTACCGAGGAACTGCTGACCGAGGCCCACGAGGAAGCCGAAACGCCGCTGCTCACGCTGGCCTTTTTCGTGGGCTTTCTTTTGTTTCTGCTACTGGGCATGGTTGCCTAGCGGCTGTTTCACAATTGCTTATTCGCTTCCGAAGACTGCGCCCCGGTTCAACGCTACCCTTCTTTTTTACCCGAACCACTTCATTTCCACTTTTCCCTTCACGACGATGGCTGACCATCCCGAAGAACACCAGAAAATCATTGAGGCCCACCAGAAGGCCGCCCACTACTTCGAGCACGCGGTGCAAAACCACCGCGCCGCCGTGGAGCACCTCAAAAAAGGGGACCACGAAAAGGCCGCTCACCACGGCTACACGGCCTACGGTTTCGCCTCCCACGCGCAGAAGCACGCCGAGGAAGCCGCCCTGCACCACTCGCACGAGCACGGCGACCACGAGCCCCTGCACGCGCACGAGCAAGGTGGTGCCCAGTAAAAAAGGTTAGTTTGAGAAGCCCGTTTCCGACTGGAAGCGGGCTTTTTTTGTGGCATTTGCCTTCTGGTGAGAGTGCAAGATGAGTTGCTTTCTAGACTTTATAGTAGACCCTTATTTTCTAGTGCAGTCGTTGGAAAACGGGTAACTTAAGGGAAGAAAAAAGTGCTTCTACAGGCTGGTATGCAAGTTTTGGGAGGGGGAAAAAGATAGAAAAAGCAGCAAAATACTTGCTCACTTTGTTGCTACTTTAGCAACAAAGTGCTATCTTTATAGTAAGGAAAGGGTAACGAAGCCCCTCCTAAAACCCCTCACAAAATGGATAGTGTTCGCAACACTCCTACCCCAGGTGCCGGCGCTGCAAAAGCCGACGCCTACCAGGTAATCACTGACCGCATCTTGGAAAAGATGGAGGCCGGACAAATTCCGTGGCAAAAGCCCTGGCACTCGCTGGGCTCGCCCCGTAACTACGCCACGCAGCACGTGTACACGGGCATCAACGCCTTTCTGCTGCACTTCCTCAGCGAAGGCGCGCCGTTGTTCTTGACGTTCCAGCAGGCAAAAAAGCTGGGCGGCAATATTCGCAAGGGTGCCAAAGGCTTCCCCATCATTTTCTACAACGTCACCGAGAAAATGAAAGAGGGCGCGCAATCGGACGATGATACCGAGCGCCGGGCCTTCGTTCGTTACTCGACCGTTTTCAACGTGTCCGACGTGGAGGGCGTGAACCTACTACTGCCCGAAGAAGTGGCCGGTAAGCACCAGCCGCTCGAAGTGGCGGAGGCCATCGTAACCAGCTGGGCGGACCGCCCCCGCCTCACTAGCCTCGACCAGCGGGCCTACTACGTGCCCGGTCAGGACTACGTGAACCTGCCCGCTTTCGGCAGTTTCATAAACGCGGAACACTACTATAAAACGCTGTTCCACGAGTTTACCCACGCCACCGGCCACCCCAAACGCCTCAACCGCCCCGACCTAGCCAATAACATGGCCACGAAGGGAGCCGCCGGGTACGCCCGCGAGGAGTTGACTGCCGAAATGGGGGCGGCCTTCCTGTGCGGCGCGGCCGGTATCAGCCCCGAAGCCACGGACGAGAATACGGCCGCTTACCTGCAATTCTGGCTGGGTTGCCTGCGCAACGATAAGAAGCTATTGATACAGGCGGCCAGTCACGCGCAGAAAGCCGCTAACCTGATTTTAGGCCACGAGCCACCCCAGCCGGAGATACCGGCGTTGCCGAGCGGTTCGGCCGCTGTGGACCAGCCGATGATGCTGGCCGCCTAAGTCGCCCCAATGGTACCGGGTAGGCCCCCCTACCCGGTACTAAGTGGGAGCAGAGTAGTGACTCGTCAAACCGTTAAAATCTTGTTTAGTAACATGGGAGCCCTAAAATTAGAAACGCTGGCAGCTGCTGCCGAGCCTACTGAAGCCATCGCGCTTCAACCCGTTGCCGCCGTGGCCCTAATGGGTATTGAGCTACGCCATTTTCCCCTTGATGCGTTGTACATCGGTGGTAACTACCGCACGGCCATGAGTGCGCCGGGCCTAGAGGAATTGACCGAGAGCATTCGACATTCGGGCCTTATTCAGCCCATTACGGTACGCCCGCTGGCGGAACCCGTTGAGGGCAAGTACTTCGCCCTAGTGGCGGGGGCGCGGCGTTACGCGGCCCACGAACGGGCTGGACTGCCTACCATCTTGTGCAACGTGCGCGAAATGAGCGCGCAGCAGGCCGAGGAAGCCCGCCTGATTGAAAATGTGCAGCGTGAAAACCCACACCCGGCCGACGAGGCCGTGGCCGTGGGTAAGCTCAGCGAGAACGGCGCGACGTATCAGGAGATAGCTAGTCGCCTCGGGAAGCCGCTGCGCTGGGTGGCCCAGCGCAAGGCCGTGAGTCAATTGGTTGGTACCTGGCTACGGGCGCTTCGCGCCGACAAGCTCACGCTGGCCGCCGCCGAGGAGTTGGCCCGGTGGCCGCAAGCGGTGCAGGCGCGTTTGGCTGCGGAGAACTATAAAAATCAGCGCGACGCGACGCTAAGCGAAAGCACGGTAAAATACTGGCTGCAAAGCGAAACGCACATATTAAGTGCTGCCCCTTGGGGCCTCTATGATGCCAACCTTTACCCCCAGGCCGGGGCTTGCGCTACGTGTCCAAAGCGGAGCAGCTGCGCTGGGGTGCTGTTCGAGCAGCCCGGTAAAGGGAAAGATTCCTGCCTTGACAAGGGGTGCTGGGGCGTGAAGCTGGCCCGCCGCACTGCGCTGGCTATTAAGGAGAACAGCACCGACCAGCAGCCCGCCTACCTGCTTTCCAGCCGCTCCTACGAAACGCCGGCTGGGGCCTTGTCGCCCGGCCGTTACGAAGTGAGCAAGAAGAAAAAAGGCACCGTGGCCGGCGTGTTCATCGACGGGCCACAGCAGGCCCACGCCGTGCGCATTCTGTTGGTGGGGCTATCCGCAGCGGCTCAAAAGAACCACCAGGAGGCTCAGCAGGAAGCCCGCCGCAAGCGGCTGACCCAGCAGGCGACTAAATCCGTGCTGGCGGGCCGCGTCGTGGTGCTACTGGGGCAGCCCGATGAGGAAGGCGGACAAGTGCGGCGTGTGCTACTTGGGGAAGCCATTACGGAGCGGCTGCTTCACCACCGTACTGCGCTAGACGAGCTAGTGCTGGCCCACTTAGTGCGTGATTGGAAATGGTCCGTTATGCTGGATAAAACCCGCAAGGCCCTGCGCGGCGACGAGTACCGTCAATGGGTACGGGCGCAGGTCCAGGCCACCGCCCCAACCGAGGAAGTGCTGACCCGCTTGCTGCTCTACGTGCTGGCGCACCACGATTTGAGTAGTGAGTACAACGACCAGCAGCAGAAGGTAGTGACCCTACTCAACCGGCCGGAGCTTACGCAGGGACTAGCCGAGGCGGCCCAGGACCGACTAGCTCAGCAGTACGACCCCCTGACGCTGCGCGCCCGCAGCTAATCACTAACGGCCCCGGCTTGCTTACTAGCAGGTCGGGGCTTTAGGAGTCGCCCGCCCGGCTCTTTTTTCCCTGTAGTTATCTGACTGTGGCGAAGCTACACGCCTTTATTGCGGGGCTAGCGGTACTTTCGTCCCTTATGAAACCGGAGCCTACTCAGACCTTCAGCCAGCTGCTGCGTGCGGATAACCGTTTTACTGACCGCGACTTTATGAAAGCGCTGGTTATGGGCCACCCGAAGTTTAAGAGTCGCGAGGCTGACCCGTCGCTGTTCACCGTCGGAGAACTTATGCTACTGGCCAACCTCATTGGGCAACCAATCAAGGAAGTGATGCGGGTGGTGCTGGCGCAGGCCGAGCACAATCCGCAGGTGGCCGAGAAGAGCAAAGAGGCTCAAGAGCAGGTGGTGGGCCGCAAATACTACCCGCGAAAGGCGAAAGAAACGACGCTGTAAGCTGATTATCAGCAAGCTTATTCCTTTCTGCTGTTTCTGCCTTGTTGCCAAAATAGGAACAAGGCTAGAAATAGTAGTACCTTGCTACACCCATCCAAAACGACAACGGGAGCCCCTGCTGCAAACAGAGACTCCCGTCTAAAACAAATAGGATTCGCATGACAAATATAGAGACCATTTACTTGGACTCCAATATCTGCCGTTACCCCCACGAGGTACGGCAGTACGGGCCCTACCGTGGGCTGGCCATTGACTTAATCATGTGGGTGGCTAAAGAGACGTTCATTCCGAGCTTTCGCCAGAACCTGGCCCTGTTGCTTGATACCCCTAGCATTACGTTTCACGCGTCAGACTTTTACACCCTTTTCGGCCATAGCCGCAACTCGCTGCTACAACCTATGACGAAGGGTGGCCAGGTCATTTTTGCCTTGCAGCCCAAGTTTCGAGCCGATTACGGCCGCACGATTCTGGACGCGGTGCTCTTCAGCATGTCGGCCCACTCCATGCTCTACGACTCGAAGGAGTACCGGGTGGCTGGTCCCAAGCGCGAGACTCGCTATGTGCTGGGCAGCCTCAAGTTGTTCAAAGGCTTGACCATAACGCGTCGCGACCGCTCGTTTGTGCGGTATACCATGTCGGTGAATCCTGACTTCGTGCAGAATAATCACTTCCTGAGTCAGCTCATTACCCTACCCGACTATGCTAGCCTGCGCACGGCTGGCACTGAGCAGGAGCCAACGGGTAGCAGCTGGACCGTGGGCCGCTTCCTGTATCTGCGAATGCGCTATGCCTGGGGCCTCTGGTGCAGCAAGGACAACAAGGGCAAGCTGAAGTTTATAGAGAACTTCGACGAGCTCAAGGAAATCGCAGGTTTCGAGAAAACCCCATCCAAGAAAGCTGCGAGCTTACTGCGTGGGTTTCTCGCCCGGGTCTGTGCTTTGAATAGCATTCCTTTCACAGCTGAGGTCACCAAAATCGGGTCTACTGACCATCGCCAAGCCGACGGCACAATTGAGGACAAGTACCAAGTGCTGCTCACCAAGAAGCCTGAAATAGCGAAAGCTGAGGCTGAGGAACAGAAGCGCCAGAAGTCACAGAAGAATCAACTGAACTTTCAACAAAATCTGGTGGCTGTAGCTAAGCAAATGGAGAGATAAAGTCAGTATAAATCAAGTAGTTGTGGCAGTATAAAAAAGTCCATTTCCGTATTCGGGTGGACTTTTTTTATTACTTTTTTATACTGTCTTATTTGGTTCACCAACCTGTCTTATTTCGTTCACCTACTGTCTTATTTCGTTCACCACTGTCTTATTTCATTCACCGCATCTGTCTTATTTTGTTCCCCACCCTGTCTTATTTCGTTCACCTACTCCGTATAGATTAGAAGAATAAAGAAGATTAAGAATAGTAACCCGAAGTCAAGCAACGATTGGCTTTCAGAGAGGTGTTGGGACGGCCTAGCGCCTTAAAAGGCCAGTATTCGGCCTAGAGGTTATGCCTGTGGCACGAACTGTACTCAACGCAGGAATCTATACACAAAAAAAGAAGCCCCTCTCAGAGGGTCTGAAAACGCTTCAAATGTGTGCGGCCGGAAAAAGTCCGGCGGGAAGAAAGAAAGGCTCCGCACACTAGGGGCGCAGGATTAATCTCGTTTGATAGGGGTAGCGCAAGAGTAGGAACAGAAATTCCCGTTAGGGAAATGCAAAACGGGCTAATGCCTCAAAAAACGTCCGTTTTTGTGCTTCGTGCTTGTTTATCAGCTCGATAGCTAGACTGATGTAACATCTGTACCAAACTTTTAACTAAGGCCACTAGCCCCGGCTCTGCGCTACCTTTGGCCCATGCGCGCCGAGCAGCCTTTTTCAGCCACTACTCCCCGGCCGCCCCTGGTGGCGGGGCCGGTAATTGCGCTGGCCTGGCTGCTATTCAGCGGCTTCATGGTGCTGCTGATTTTTGGGCAAAACCTGTCGGCCGGCACGCCCACCGACTGGCGCGAGGCGCTGGGCGGGCGCTTGCTGCACGGGCTGATTTGGGGGCTGTTGACGCCAGTGGTGTTTGCGCTGGCGGCCCGCTTCGACCTCACCGAGCGGCGGCGCTGGCTGCCCAAGCTGCTGGCGCACGCGGCGGCCAGCTACGGGCTCACCCTGACCTACCGCCTCGTGTATGCTGGGGCGATGGACGCGGTGGGGGCCTTGCCGGGCGGCTTTTCGCTGGCCAGCGTGGTGGCCAATGCCAACAACTGGGTGCCCATCTACTGGATGCTGCTCTGCATTGCCTACGCCGTGCAGTACCGCGAGCGGTTTCGGGAGGGCCAGCTGCGGGCCGCCCAGCTCGAAACCCAGCTGGTGCAGGCGCAGTTGCAAGCGCTCAAAATGCAGCTCCAGCCCCATTTTCTCTTCAACTCGCTCAATGCAGTATCGGCTTTGATGAGTGCCGACGTGAAGGCCGCCCGCCGGATGCTGGCCCAGCTCAGCCAGTTTCTGCGGCTGGTGCTCGACGGCGCCGATGCCCACGAGGTGACCCTGGCGCAGGAGCTGCACTTAACGCGCCTCTACCTCGAAATTGAGCAAACCCGCTTTCCCGACCGCCTGGCCGTGGCCTACGACATCGCGCCCGGCACCGAGGGCGCGCTACTGCCGGCCCTGCTGTTGCAGCCGGTGGTGGAGAACGCCGTGCGCCACGGCCTGGCCCCGCAGGCGGGCGCGGGCGAGCTGGCCATCAGCGCCCGGCAGCAGGGTGGGCGGCTGCTGGTGCAAGTGCAGGACAACGGCCGGGGCACCACCAACACCGCCGCCCGCGGCATCGGCCTGCGCAACCTCGAAAGCCGCCTGGCCACCCGCTATGGCCCCGACTACGCCGTAACCGTGGACACCGCTCCCGGCCAGGGCTACTGCCTGCGGCTGTCGCTGCCCTTCGTGGCCGCCGCGCCAGCCAGCCAATCTCTCGTAACAGCATGAGCGCTAGCATCCGTACTCTGCTGGTCGATGATGAGCCGCTGGCCCGCCACTTGCTGCGCGAGTTGCTAGCCGACTTCCCCGCCCTGGCCGTGGCCGGCGAGTGCACCAACGGCCCCGAGGCCCTGGCTGCCCTGCAAGCCGGCGGCTACGACGTGGTGTTTCTGGACGTGCAGATGCCCGGCCTCGACGGGGTGCAGGTGCTGCAACAGCTGCGGGCCGTCGGTCAGCCCCTCCCCCTGGTGGTGTTCGTGACGGCCTACGACCAGTACGCCGTGGCCGCCTTCGGCCTGCACGCGGTCGATTACCTATTGAAGCCCCTCGACCCCGACCGCTTTGCCGACTGTGTGCACCGGGTGCAACTACAAATAAGCCAGCGCGATACCTACGCCGCCGGGGCCGGCCTGGCAGCCCTGCTCCGCGCCTGGCCCCCGGCCGCCCCTACCCCCCTACCCGACTATCAGGACCGTTTCCTGGTGAAGCAGCCGGAGCGGCAGTTTTTCGTGCCCGCCGCCGACGTGTGCTACCTCGAAGCCACCAGCAGCGGCGTGCTGCTGCACCTGGCCGGGGCCACCCACCCGCTGCGGGCCACCCTAAGCCAGCTGGCCGAGCGCCTCGACCCGGCCCATTTTCTGCGCATCCACCGCTCGGTTGTTATTCAGACCGAGCATATTGTGGAGTTTAAGCCGTGGGCGCACGGCGAGTATGTGTTTCGGATGGCGAATGGGCTGCACGTTACGTCGTCGCGCAGCTACAACACAGTTATTCAGCAGTTTTTAAAGCGGTTTGGGTGAGGGGCAGACTGTGCTAGCGGCCCGCCTCACCAAAAAAAAGCCAATTCAACCCGAAATAAGGCCAACTCACCGCCGGGCCGTAGCTAGCGCCCCGCGAAGCCCGTACGTTTGAGCGGCCAACGCTATTACCTGGTCGCCAAAACGAACGTGAAAAACACCCTCCTGCTTTTCGGCCTGTTGCTCGGGACCACCTCCGCCGCCCGGGCCCAGCACCACATGGCCGGCATGAGCCACGCCGGCATGGCCGGTATGACGATGCCCGCCGCCAAACCCGGCAGCCCGGTGGCTGCCTTCCAGCACGGCATGGACTCGGTAATGGTGGTGATGGACGAAGGCATGCGCCGCATGGACGGGGCCAACCCCGCCGACATCGACGCCAGCTTTGCGGCCATGATGGTGCCGCACCACCAGGGAGCCGTGGACATGGCCCGCCTGCAACTCCTCTATGGCAAAGACCCGGCGTTGCGCCGCCTGGCCCAAAGTATCATTGCCGAGCAGCAGGTCGAGATTCAGCAGATGCAAGCCTGGCTGAAGCAGCACCCGGCCAAGCCCTAGGTAGCGTTTAGCGTGAACTCTGCGAGTCCGCGCGTTGCCCGAATTACCCCACGCGCGGACTCGCAGAGCCCGCGCTACATTCTTATTGTCAATGAAATACTTTCTCCTACCCGCCCTGCTGCTGGCCGGCACCGCTGCCCGGGCCCAGGCCGTGAGCCACCGCGACCGGGTGTATACCGCCGACCAGATTTCCAACACCGTGTCCGTTATCGACCCGATGGATAACAAGCTGCTGGGCCAGGTGATACTAGGCAAGCCGCAGCCCGATTTAACGTCGGCCCTCTACCGGGGGCAGGCGCTGGTGCACGGCCTGGGGGCCTCGCCCGACCACCGGCTGCTGGCCGTGGTGTCGGTGGGCTCCAACAACGTCACGTTTATCGAAACGGCTACTAACGCCCTGAAAGGCAGCGTGTACGTAGGCCGCGCCCCGCACGAGCCCACCTTCCGCCCCGATGGCAAGGAGGTATGGGTGACGGTGCGCGGCGAGGACTACCTCTCCGTCATCGACGTGGCCACGCTGCGCGAAACCCGTCGCATCCAGGTGCCCAACGGGCCGGGCCAAATCGCCTTCAGCCCCGATGGCAAGCGGGCCTTCGTGTGCTCCAGCTTCTCGCCCGAGCTGGCGGTGGTGGACGTGGCTACCTATAAGGTTATCAAGAAAATACCTGTCGTCAGCCCGTTCTCGCCCAACATCTTTCCCACCAAAGACGGCCAGCAAATCTGGTTCACGCACAAGGACGTGGGCAAAGTATCGGTGCTCGATACCAAGACCTTGACCATCAACGGCGTGCTGACGACGGGCCCCATCACCAACCACGTCGCCACGGTGGACTTACCCACCGGTAAGCTGGCCTACGTGACGGTGGGCGGCGAAGACGTGGTGAAGGTGTACAGCCGCGAGGCGGGCTTTAAACAGCTGGCGACCATTGCGGTGGGGGCCAATCCGCACGGCATCTGGCCCGCGGGCGATGGCAGTCGGGTGTACGTGGGCCTCGAAAACGGCGATTCGGCGGTGGCCGTGCTCACGGCCACCAACCGGGTACTAGGCAAAATCAAGGTTGGCCAGGCCCCGATGGCGCTGATGTACGTGCCCGATGCCGTGCCCTCGGGTGTGGCCAGCGCGGCCAACCTCGGCCAGCAGCTCATCGACCAGGCCACGGTCATCCGTAACCTACGGCCCCCGACCCCTGGCCCCGCCGCCGGCACCATGAACCTGCGCTCGGAAGGCCTCGTGGACCTGGCCACCTTCAACCTGCGCGCCCTGGCCCCCAATACGGATTACGACATCTACCTCACCAACTCCACCCAGGCCCCCTACGCCCGCGCCTACCCCCTCACCACCGTGCACACCGACGCCAAGGGCGGCGCGATGGGCCAGGCGCTCGGCCCCGTGCAGCGCATTGCCAGCGGCGATTTGCACCCGGCCGGCAAGGCCTTTACGCGGGTGGTCGTGGCCCCCAAAGCAGCCGATGGCCCAGCGGCGCTGGTAAGCGAGTAGACGGGTTGTTCGGGCCGTTGCGCGGACTTTTAGCTCATTGCCTACGTGATACGGCAGGCAGCGAGGTGGACCCCAGCTGCAACGTGCGCACCACCTTCGGCTGGGTAGTGGGCGGCACCTTGCAGCTGCCGGCCGGCAAAACCAGCGTCACCATCAAGGCCGCCGTGGTGGACAACGCGGGCAAAACCGGCAGCGCCACCCAAGTAGTGCCAATCAGCCCCGTAGACAACGGCTGATGCCCGCGGCCCGTTAAGGGAGTACCCCGCTCGGGGGGCGCATGGTGCGCTACCACGAATTTATTTACCGACTCCTTTATGGAAGAGACTACGCACGCACCGGGCCAGGGCCTGAGCCGCCGGGCCGTTTTGAGTGGCCTGGTGCCAGCGCTGGCCGTGGCCGGCACATCGGCGGCCTGGGCCAGCGCTACGCCCGTGGCTAGCCCCCCGGCGGCGCTGGGCCGGGGCACGTTCCCGGGCCTCATCACCCGCGAAAAAGAGCCGATGAACCTGGAGCTGCCCTTCCCCACGCTGGAGGACCGGCTGGTGCCCAACAACCGCTTCTACGTGCGCAGCCACTTCCACATTCCCACGATAGAGGCGGCGAGCTGGCAGCTCAGCATCGAGGGCGAGGTGCGAAACGCCTTGAAAATCAGCTACGACGAGCTGCGCAAAATGCCTTCTAAAACCGTGACGGCTACCCTGGAGTGCGCCGGCAACGGCCGCGCCCGGCTAGCCCCTAAGGTCAAGGGCCTGCTCTGGGAGCAGGGCGGCGTGGGCAATGCCACCTGGACCGGCGTGCCCCTCTCGGCGCTGCTGGAGCGGGCCGGCGTGAAGCCGGGGGCCGTGGAAATCATCTTCGAGGGCACCGACCAGGGCGAAGTCACGGAAGAGCCCAAGTCGCCGGGTGCCATTCATTTTGCCCGCAGCCTGCCGCTGGCCAAGGCCCGCCAGCCCGAGGTGCTGGTGGCCTACCTCATGAACGGCCAGCCCCTGCCGCCCGAGCACGGCTTCCCGGTGCGGCTGGTGGTGCCCGGCTGGTACGGCATGGCCTCGGTGAAGTGGCTCAGCAAAATCATGGTGAGCGCCGTGCCCTACGACGGCTACTGGCAAACGCTGGAATACGCTTACTGGAAGCGCGAGCGCGGCCTACCCACCCTCACGCCCGTGACGGAAATGCTGGTAAAAGCCGAAATAGCCCGCCCCGCGCTGCACGAGGAAGTACCCGCCGGCCAGCCCTACCGCGTGTACGGCGCGGCCTGGACGGGCGAGAGCGAGGTCACCCGCGTGGAAGTTAGCACCGACAACGGCGGCAGCTGGCAGCCCGCCCGGCTGCTCGAAGCCGCCGTGCCTTTTGCCTGGCGCTTCTGGGAGTTCAGCTGGACGCCGCCCACTGCGCCGGGCCGCTACACCCTGCAAGCCCGCGCCACCGACCGCGCCGGCCACACCCAGCCCACCGCCCACGACCCCGACCGCCGTACCTACATGGTCAATAAAATCGGGGCCGTGGAGGTAGTCGTGCCCTAAAGTCAGCTCCGCTACTCCCCCCAAAGGCCCCTGCCGCATCCTGCGCTAGGGGCCTTTTTGGTGCTAGATTAGACCCGTGCCCCGGCCGCAGTGGCGCACCGCCAGCAGCTAGCTGGCCGCCTGCTGGCAGGCCGCTAGCTGCTGGCGGTGCGCGCGAAAGCGCCATAAGCCCACCGCCAGCACCACGGCCGCCACGGCCAGGGCCGTGTAGCCCAGCCGCCCGCCCCGCTCGGGGTGAAACTGAATGAGGGCCAGCCCAAAGCCTACCAGCGCCAGGCTGGTGCGCACATAGGTCAGCAAGGTGCGCTCGTTGGCCAGGCGAGTGCGTTGCAGGGCTAGCCGGTCGGACAGGGCCAGCTGCGGGGAGGAAGTGGGGGTAGTCATACAGAAAAGAGGCTACGCCAGCGTCACCGAATCGCCCGGCTCGGCTAGGCGCAGAAACCTGATGCCGTGTTTCTCGAAATAGGGCTCATAATTGTCGTAGCGCTGCTGCACGAAAAAGGGCTTGAGGTACCCGTCGTGCACCGGCAAAATCTGCTGGGGCCGCATCTTCAAGGCAAAGTCGGCCACCACCAGCTCCGTGAGGAAGGGCGCGGTAACGGGCAGAATCAGCAACTCTACCCCCGCAAACTGGAGCAGGTTTTCGGCAAAGGAATCGGCCGGGTTCAGCACCCGGCCGTTAACCAGCCAGGCCGTCATTTGGGGCAGCGGGCTGTCCAGAATGGCCTCGTGCCGCACTGGCAGGGCTTGCAGCTGAAACGCGCCCCGGTCGAGCGGGCCTTCCTCGTGGATTTGCACGGCTAGCCCCTGCTGCTTCAGCTTGGCGGCCACTTCGCCATTGGAAATAATAATGGCTCCGCTGCGCTCCACGATGCGCTGGAGGGCGTCCACATCGAGGTGGTCGGGGTGGTCGTGGGTAATGATGACCGTGGCCACGTCCTTGAACACGTCGGGCTGCACYAGCCCTTCGGTGAAGGAAAACTTGCCGGGGTCGAACAGCAATTGCCGGCCGTTTAGCTCAAACAGCAGGCAGGAGTGGATATACTTGGTAATGCGCATGGGGTAGGGAGAAGAGTGCCTGACATGCAGGATAATACCAATAAATTCAGTCGCCCAGCCAGCGGTCGGCCACCAGGCCCAGGGCATAGTTGAGCTGCACCAGCAGCAGCAGGATGGCCCCGGCGTACACGCTCACGAAGCACAATCCCGCCGCCGCCGCGTAGAGCACCTGCATGAGCACGATGCGCCGCACCAACGCCTGGCTCACGGCCGCATCCACGGCCCGCAACAGGCTGTGACGCTGGGCGTAGCGGTAGCTGCCCAGCAGCGCAGTGCCCACCAGCAGCAGGTTGGCCCAGTACACCAGCACCGCCCCGCGCAGCGGAAAATGCGTGGTCAGAAAGGCCGTTGAAAACGGCAGCAGGCCCACCACCAACAGAAAAGCAATATGCCACCAGGCCAGCCGCCGGTCGCTGTGCTCCAGGTACGTGAACTGCGTGCTCTGGCACACCCAGAAGATGCCCAGCGATAGAAACCCCAGCACGTAGCCCCCGATGCTGGGCAGCAGCCCCAGCAGGGCCGGCCCCACGTCGGCCTCGGTGCGCACGAGGTCGGCGGCCGGCACCCGCAGGTTGAGCACTAGCAGGGTCATGGCGATGGAAAATACGCCGTCGCTTAGCGACTCGATGCGGCGCAAGTTTTGGCCCGCCACGGTGGTGTAAGCCACGGGCGGGGCGTGCAGCCGGGCCACGGGCTAGCGGCGGGGCTTGGCCCGGCGGTGGTCGCGGCGGTCTTCCTGGCGCACCAGCTTCGGCTCTTCACTAAGGCTTTCGCCGTGCTTGAGGGTGTGGGCGCGGTCCATTTTGCGGTCGGCTCGCGCCTGCTTTTGCACGCCGCGGGGCGTGTTTTGGGCGGCGGCCGGGAGGCTGAGGGCGGCAAGGACCACCGCAGCAGCCAGGAAACGAAGAAAATTCATAAGCGTAAGAAAGAGCGTAAAAAAGGGCTTGCCCCCGCCGTGTACGGCAGGGGCAAGCCACTGGGTTGGGCCCGGCTACTCGCCACTGGCCTGGGCCAGCTGCACCTCCTCCCCGAGCAGGTTCGACTCGGGCGTGGCCGAGTAGGGCACGGTTTGGGGGATGAAGTCGGCGTCGGCACCGGGCTTGCTGTAGTCGTAGGGCCAGCGGTACACGGCGGGTATTTCGCCGGGCCAGTTGCCGTGGGGCACATCGATGGGCGTAGTCCACTCCAGGGTGTTTGAGTGCCAGGGATTTTGGGTGGCGAGGCGGCCCCGGAAAATGCTGTAAAAGAAGTTGAAGAGGAAGATAAACTGCGCGAAGAACACGGCGATGGCCGCCAGCGAAATCATCCGGTTGAGGTCGGCAAACTGCGAAAAGGCGTCGAAGGCCGTCCAGGAGTAGTAGCGGCGCGGGAAGCCGGCAATGCCCAGGTAGTGCATGGGCATGAAAATGAGGTAGACGCCCACGAAGGTGAGCCAGAAGTGGATATAACCCAGCTTCTCGTCCATCATCCGCCCAAACAGCTTCGGAAACCAGTGGTACACCCCGGCAAACATCCCGAAGAACGCCGCCGAGCCCATCACCAGGTGAAAGTGGGCAATGACGAAGTACGTGTTGTGCAGCTGAATATCGAGCGCCGCGTTGCCCAGCACAATGCCCGTGAGGCCGCCCGCGATGAAGAGTGACACGAACCCGATGCTGAAGAGCATGGCCGTCGTAAACCGGATGTTGCCGCGCCAGAGGGTGGCAATCCAGTTGAAGCTTTTCACGGCCGAGGGCACGGCGATAATCAGGGTCAGAAACATGAACACCGACCCCAGGAAGGGGTTCATGCCCGTCACGAACATGTGGTGGCCCCACACCGCAAACGACAAAATGAGGATGGCGAAGAGCGAGCCAATCATGGCGCGGTAGCCGAAAACGGGCTTACGGGCGTTGGTAGCCAGGATTTCGGATACGATGCCCATGCCCGGCATGATGACGATGTACACCTCGGGGTGGCCCAAAAACCAGAACAAGTGCTGAAACAGCACCGGCGAGCCGCCCTGGTTGTGCAGCGCCTGCCCGGCAATATAGATGTCGGATAGGTAGAACGAGGTGCCAAACGAGCGGTCAAACACCAGCAGCAGCAGGCCCGCAAACAGCACCGGAAACGTGAGAATGCCCAGGATAGCCGTAATAAAGAGCGCCCACACCGTGAGCGGCAGCTTGGTCATGCTCATGCCCTTGGTGCGTAGGTTGAGCACGGTGGTCACATAGTTGACGCCGCCCAGCAGCGTGCTCACCACGAAGAGCACCATGCTCACCAGCCACAGGGTCATGCCCAGGCCCGAGCCGTCGATGGCCTGCGGCAGGGCCGAGAGCGGCGGGTACACCGTCCAGCCCGAGGCGGCGGGGCCGGTTTCGAGGAATAAGGACGTGAACATGACTACCCCCGACAGGAAAAAGAACCAGTACGAGAGCATGTTCATGAAGCCCGACGCCATGTCCCGGGCCCCAATCTGCAGGGGAATGAGCAGGTTGGCAAACGTGCCGCTGAGGCCTGCCGTGAGCACGAAAAACAGCATAATCGTGCCGTGCATCGTCACCAGGGCCAGGTAAAACTCGGGGTTGAGCTTGCCGCCTTCAATCCACTTGCCCAGCAGCGGCTTAAGCCATTCCAGGGTGGCCTCGGGCCAGCCCAATTGCAGCCGGAAAAGCGTGGAGAGCACCCCGCCCACCAGCGCCCAAAACATGCCCGTGAGCAGAAACTGCCGGGCAATCATTTTGTGGTCCTGGCTGAAAACGTACTTAAAAAGCCAGTGCTGCGCCTCGTGGCGGTCGGGTCCGGCTAGGTGGTCGGCGTGGGTAGTGGCCGGAGCGGCGGCCGTGCCGATGCCCCCCTGCGCCTGCGAGGAGGCCGTGAACTCAGTAGCCATAGCGTTGTGCAAATTGCCCCCGGCCGGCCAGCGGTCCGCGCCAGGGAGTGAAAAGAATAGAGCCCCCTGGGGAAGTGTAGCTTAGACTTGATAGTCCGAGCACGAGCGCAGCGGGTAGTTGCGGGCGAGCGACTTCCGATGCCGGATGCCCGCTGCGCGAGCGCTCGGACTACCAAGTCCAAGCTACAGCAACTGGCCCAGGACAAACTTACCCGCCCGGCCTACCGGGCAACTGGCCGTTTTCCAGGTTTTTCTGGTACAAAGCCGGGTTTTGGCGGTAGGCCCGGGGCGAGCAGCCCGCGTGCTGGCGGAAGAAGCGCCCGAAGTGCGAGGCATCCTCAAAGCCCAGGGCATAGCCCACCTCGGCCACCGACAGGCCCGTGGTGCCCAGCAGATGCCGGGCCTCAGCCAGCACCCGCGCCCCAATGAGCTGGCGGGCGGGGTGGCCCAGGTACTGGCGGCAGCAGGCGCAGAGGTGGTCGGGGCTGAGGTGCAGGCGGGCGGCGTAGTCGCGCACCGCGTGCAGGGTGCGAAAGTGCGCTTCCAGCAGCTGCGCAAACTGCCGGGCCACCGCCGCCGCCCTACCCCCCTGCGGGGCTGGCGCGGCCGGGAAAGCCAACGCCAGCAGCAGGTGCAGGTAGGCGCGGGCCTGGGCGGGGTCGGCGTTAGGCTCGGCCAGGGTGCGGGCTAGGCCGCGCAGCAGGGCCGGCACTTCGGCCCGCTCGGCCGGGGGCAATACCAGCGCCCACGGCCCCGGCCCGGCCGGCAGCCCCGGCGCGGGAAAACTGGCCAGGTAGTAGTCGGCCAGAAAGCACACCACCTCGCCCCGGCCGCCGGCCGCCAGCGCCCAGCCCAGTACCGGCCCCGGCGGCAGCAGCACCAACTGCCCCGGTTGCAGCGCCAGCGCCTGCCCCGGCAGGTGCAGCACGCCCGCGCCCCGCGCCACGTGCAGCAGCAGCCAGAAGCGGTGGGCGTGGGCCACGCCCGGTGCCCGGGCCGCCAACGCTTCGAGGCGCTGCATCCGCAGCGGCTCGTCGGGCCGCCCGGTGGGGCACACCCGCCAGTCGAGCAAGGGAAGGGCCGTGGGGTTCATGGAGATGGGAGTTGGTGGAATAGCGCGCCAGAGACTATCCCCTAGGGGGCCGGCGTCAGCAGCTGGCCGTTGGCCACGGGGCTTATTTGCACCACCTGGGTGGCGCTGCCGGTTTTGCCCGCGTTGTCCACCACGGCGGCCTTGATAGTGACGCTGGTTTTGCCGGCCGGCAACTGCAAGGTGCCGCCCACTACCCAGCCGAAGGTGGTGCGCACGTTGCCGCTGGGGTCCACCTCGCTGCCGGCCGTGTTGAAGACCGGGGCCAGGTTACCGCCAGCCGCGATGACGTTGCCGTTGGGTTGCAGCAGCGGCACGTCGAAAGTCACGACCAGGCCCGGCGCGTAGCGGTTGGGACCCTTCGACGACTGGGTGCCGTCCACGATGGTGCCCCGGTCGGCGTCGGCCTTACCCAGGGCATTCTCGTTCACCCCGATGCCGTTTTTCGACTTATCGAGGGCCGATACCTGCACAAAAAACAGGGCGCCCTGGCTGGGTGGGGTGGGCAGCACGCCCGCCGTTTGGATGCCGGGGCTGACGCTGCTCGGGAGGCGCGGGGCCAGCAGCGTCACCGTGGGGCCGGCCGGGTCATCCGCGCCGGGCGTGAGGGCGGTGGTGAGCGGGGCCGGCGTGAGGGCCTGGCCGCTGGCCGCCCCGCCGGGGCCGGAGCCCACGCTTACTTTTTGGGTCGTAGTGGTGAGGCGCCCCGCGCGGTCCTTGAGGGCGGCCGTGAGGTTGAAGCTGGTGGTACCGGCGGGCAGCGATTCGAGCACGTGCCAGCTCACCCAGGTCGTGACGCCGGGGCCGGGCGTGTCGTCGGTGCCCGCGATGTTGAAGAGCGAGGCCAGGTTGGTGCCCTTGGCGATGACCACGCCCGCCGGGGTAGTCAGGTCCACGTCGAGGCTCACCGTCAGGCCGGGCAGGTTCACGTTGGGGCTGCCCACGGCGGCGGCGTTGCGGATGTTGAGGCCTTCCTTGGTGGGGATGGTCACCGTGTCCTGGGTCACGATTTCCAGGTTCACCAAAAAGCCCGCCCCGTCGAAGCTGCCCGCGCCCAGGCGGCCCACACCGGGTGCCACCACGGCATTCGCCACGGGCGACACGATATGCAGCAGTGGCGAAGTATCGGCCGCCTGAGTGTCGTCTTTTTTGCAGCCCCCCAGCAGGGCGGCGCTGCCCAGCAGGGTCGTGGCTAGCCCCAGGGCCAGCCGGCGCGGGGCGCGGGTAGAGGTGGAGAAAATGGTCATGTAGGAAAGGGGTAAATGGGTAATGATTAGGAAGAAATTGTTTTGGTGAGGGTGCTTTAA
The DNA here is from genome assembly GCF_006439025.1 of Hymenobacter nivis. GTDB lineage: Bacteria > Bacteroidota > Bacteroidia > Cytophagales > Hymenobacteraceae > Hymenobacter > Hymenobacter nivis_A. Next base: position 55,225 of record NZ_RCYZ01000011.1, on the reverse strand, counting down.
CGCCCTTGCGTGGCGCCTCACCCCCTACTCCCACCCATTGCGGCGGAAAATGGCGTGGCCCTCGGCTGACTTTAAAAAGGCCACGAACTGCCGGGCGGTGGCCGCCTGGGTGGTGCGCTGGGTGAGGGCGATGGGCGTGCCCCGGTGCACGCGCTGGGCGCGGGGCAGGCGCACCAGCGCCGAGCCGGGCAGGCGCGGCTGCCACGAGGCATAGGTTATCCAGGCGTCGTAGCCCTGGGGCTGCTGCTGCCAGAGCGCCACGGCCTCGGCGCTGGTCTTCACCGAGGTGCGGGTATTGTGCTGGAGGTTGGCGATGAGGGCCGGGGTGCGAGCCATGTCCTCGGTCATGCCCATCTGGCCGGCCCCGTTCACGTCGAGCAGGCGCACGCCGGGCCGGGTCAGGTCTTCGAGGCGCTTGATGTGCAGCGGGTTGCCCGGCCGCACCAGCACCGCCGACTCGCGGGCGTAGAGGCTGGTGCGGCTGGCCTCGTCCACCAGGCCGGGGTGGGCCAGCGCGGTTTGGGTGAGCATGTACTCGGCCCCGCCGTACACCAGGTCGGCATCCTGCTGGGCCTGGGGTAGCCACTGCGGCTCGGGGCCGGCCGTGACGTCCACGGGGGTGCCCGTTTGTTTGGTAAAGGCGGCAGCGCACTCCTTCATAGCCGTGGCCGGGCCGCCGGGGCCGTACACGTGCAGGGTTTGGGGCGGCGTCTGGGCCAGGGCCGGGCTGGCGGCTAAGGTGCTGAGCATAAGGCAGCGGGCAACCCGGCCGAGCCGGGTGCGAAAAGGGGTTTGCATGGCGGAAAGGAGGTTATTTTACCGGGGGCAGGAAGCCGTACTTCTGGTACACGGCCTGCCCGGCGGGGCTGGTGAGGAAGGCCACGAAGTCCTCGGCGGCCTGGGCGTGGGGGGCGGCTTTCATCGTGCCGGCCACGTAGTTGGCCAGTATGTTTTCCTTGGCCGGAATCTCGACGCTCTCTACCGGGTGGCCCAGCATTTTCTGGTAAAAAGCCTCCGTGTACCATACCGGGGCGGCATCCGACTGGTCGTAGAGCACCCGCAGGGGCGATTGCCGGTGGTGAATCTGGGTCAGAAACGTGCTGCCAGCTTTCACCTTGGTCGTCATCACGGCCGTTTTGAGTGCCACGCCCCCAGCCTTTTCATACGACTCTTCGATGCGCTTGCCGATGCCCTCCCAGGCGGGGTTGGGCATGCTCACCCGCACCTCGGGCCGGCCCAGGTCGCGCAGGCTGGCCACCTTCTTGGGGTTGCCCTTGCGGACCATAATAGCCAGCCGGTTCTGGGCGTAGCTGCTGGTGCGTCCAAACCACTCGGGGGTCATATCCATGCGGTTTTTGCCGGCCGCGTACACGTCGGGCTTGAGGGCGATGCGCAGGTTGCCCACCACCAGCGCCCCGCCCTGCTCAATCTGCTTGGCCAGGATGCCGGGCGGCAGCGTTTCCACGAAAATGCGCTGGTACTGCGGGTAGGCCTTGCGAAACTCGCGCAGCAAATCGTCGAGCACCATGAACTGGTTGCCCCCAAAAAACACCACCAGCTGCGGGTCCACCACGTCGCCGTAGAGGTCGGGCACGTTGTCAATCCCGGGCACCGTAAAGGCCTCGCCGGTTTGAAACGGGGCATTCCAGGGCGGGTCGAAGCGGTGGGCCGCGTCGGGCGGCGTGGGTTTCTGCACGGGCATGGTCTGGGCCGAAAGGGCAGCCGGGGCCAGCGCGAGCGCAGCCAGGGCAAGCAGGTGAGGAAGGCGTTTCATGGGCGGGGTGGTTGGGAAGTAAGCGTATTGTGCAGGCGGAGCCAGGCCCTCCCCCTTAGGGGTGCACCAGCGACCAGCCCTGGGCCTGCCGGATAATCAGCTCCCCGTTGCCGCTGGGCACGTAGGCGATGAGCGGCAGCAGCTCGTCCTTGCTTATCTTCTTCTCCTTGAGTGTGTTCAGGCACTGCGACAGGATGACGCCCTTCGCCTTGAGGGCGGTTAGCGGCGCCTCGTAGGGCTGGTCCTTGCGGAAGAGGGCGGTGCCGTTGCCGAAGGCCACCAGTTCAATAGTAATCTTCCCCTTCAGCCGCGCGTCTTCCAGCGCGTTGTTGATGTTGCGCAGCGTTTGCTGAATGAGCTTGGGGTCGTCGCTATCGAGCTGGTACACGGCGTTGTAGTGGGCCTGGTCGGCGGTCGCGCCGGCGAAGGTGCCTTTCTGGAATGCCTCGGCATCGTGCATAGCGGCGGGGGTTTGGGCGCGGCCCGTGAAGGAAAGACCCGCGATGAGCGCGGCGGTCAGAAAGAAGCTTTTCATGGGAGAAAACTGGAAAGAAAAGAGGGGTTTTGCCGCACTTATTCCGCGCCTTTTTTGCCCTGGCTCATGGCGGCGTAGGGGCCAAACTGGTGCTGGTGCTGCGTAAACTGGTCGGCGTAAGGGGGGTAGGGGCAATCGACCGGCTTCTTGCTTAGGTTGGGGTAGTCTTTGGCGAGGTGGGCCATTTGGGGCCGGGGCATCGAGTTGAAATAAGCGGCCACGTCGTAGGCCGCCTCGTCGCTGAGGACGGTGTGCTCGGCGGTAGCCCCGAAGGGCATGTTAGCCTTCACGAAGCGGGCGGCCGTTTGCAGGCGGTGCATGCCGGCCCCGTCGTTGTAGCTGTCGGGGCCCCACAGCGGCGGGTACTGGTACTGCCCGCTGCTGCCGGCGCGCTGGCCCTGGCCGCCCGCGCCGTGACAGCTGGCGCACTGCTGGGCAAAAATGAGCTTGCCCTGGCCCAGGTCGGCGGCCCGGTTGGGCATCGTGAACTTGACAAACCCCTGGCCCTTCACTTTCTCGCCCACCGGTACCTGGCGGCCCAGCCATTTCATGTACGTCACCATGGCCTTCATCTCCTTGCCGTCAAGAGTCAGCGGCTGGCCGTTGAGGCTGCGCGTCATGCAGCCGTTGATGCGGTCTTCGAGGGTGCTGATGGCGTTTTCGCGGCCCTTGTAGGTGGGGTAAATGCCCCAGATGCCCACGTAGGGAGCCGAAAACGCCTTCTGGCCGGCTTGCAAATGGCAGTTCTGGCAGGCCAGGTTGCTGCCGGCCAGGCGCAGCAGCGGGTCCTTGGCCTGGGGCCCCAGGTACTGCGGGGTATGGGCAATCAGCTCGTGGCCGTAGCGAATCAGCTCGCCCTCGGGGTTGTTTTGCACGCTGTCGAGCAGGAAGCGCGCGGGCGTGAAAAAGTTAACCAGCTGCGCCCTAGCCGGCTGCGCCGCCGCACCGGCCGGCGGGGCCGCGGCGGCTACCGGGGCCCCGGGCTTGGGCGGAAACACCAGCACGTAGGCCGTCACGGCCACCACCAGCACCATCAGCCCAATAACCCAGGTGAGCAGCCCGGCGACCTTGATGAACACCTGCTTGTCTTCGGGTTGCAGGCGGGGCGAGGGCTCGGCGGGAGTTTCCATGACGAAAAGGGTGGGAATGGGAAGGAAAATTATCAGCAGGCAAATCCATGATTACTAAGTGATTCAGCCCAGATTGGTCGCCTTCGCCCCGCGGGCCGGGCCGCCTAAACGGCGTGCAAAATGACGTAGAGCGAGGTGGTCGAAATCACGACCCACAGCAGCACGCCCAGCACGTAGGGCCGGATACCCACCGAGCTCACCACCTTGGCCGAAAGACCCGCGCCGATAAAGAAGAGCGTCACCGTGAGGCCGATTTTGGCCAGGTTCACCATCACCGGGCCCAGCGCCTTGGCGGCGGGGATGTAGGCTGGGGCGAAGGTGTTGAAGAGCATCGCCAGGATGAAGCCGAAGATGAAGTAGGGAATCGAGATTTTAACGCCTTTCTGCTTGAAAATCATGGCCGTACCGATGGCCACTGGGATAATCCAGAGCGCCCGCGCTAGCTTCACCGTCGTAGCTACTTCCAGGGCCTGGTTGCCGTAGGCCGCCGCCGCGCCCACTACCGAACTCGTGTCGTGGATGGCGATGGCGCACCAGAGGCCAAACTGGTTCTGGCTCATGTGCAGGGCGTGGCCGATGGGCGGGAAGGCGAACAGCGCAATGGCGTTCAGCACGAACACCGTGCCCAGGCCCACCGACATCTCCTCGTCTTTGGCCCGCAGCACCGGCCCGATGGCCGCGATGGCTGAACCGCCGCAAATGGCGGTGCCGCACGAAATGAGGTGCACCACGTGTTTGCTCAGCCCCAGCCACTTACCTACGAAGTAGCCCAGAAACAACGTACCGAAGATGGACACGACCGTGAACAGAATCCCTTCTTTGCCCGCCTGCACCGCCGCGTGGGCGTTCATGCCGAAGCCCAGGCCGATAACCGAGAATTGCAGCAGCTTGTGGGTGAAGGCTTTGGTGTGGCTGGTGAAGGGGTTACCCACCGTTTGGGCCAGCACCAGCCCCAGGGCCAGCGCGATGGGCGGCGAGGCCCAGGGCGTGAGGCAGAAAATGAGAAACAGGGCAAACACCACCTGCCGCAGCGTAAACGTGCGCCCAAACAGCTCGCGCGGCGTGTGCAGCGAGCGGAAGATGCCAGTGGTGGTTTCGGGCTCGTCGAGGGTGGTTTCGGCGTGCTCCATCTCGGCCGAAGAGGCGAAGAGCAGCGGCTCGGCGCTGTGCTCGGTGGCCGGCGCGGCGGGGGGAGTAGTATTAGGGTGCTGGGTCATGGGGGAGAGCTGGTTAACTGCTGCAAATTTACGGCAAAGCTCCCTGTTTAGATTATCCCATAATGTTATGAGCAATAACCATTGGTTATGAAAGGCAGTCGCAAGACAGGTCGCACAGCCGGATAAACTGTTGGGCAGCAAGCGGGAGCACCTCGCCCGTGCGCCACGCAGCGGCGAGCGGCCGCGCTAGGTACAGGCCCCGGATGGGTATTTCTTCCAGCTGCCCGCTCACCAGCTCGGCCATCAGGGCGCGGCGCGACAGAAAGCCCAGCGCGCCGGGCGTGGCCAGCAGGTGGGCTTTGAGGGCCTCGTTGCCGGTGAAGTAGCGCGGGGCGGGCAGGTCGGCCAAGCGCACGCCGTGGGTGAGCAGCGCGGCTTCGACCACGGCCAGCGTGCCCGAGCCGGGCTCGCGCAACGCCCAGGGGTGGCCCAGGGCCTCGGGCAATGCCAGCGGGGCGGCGGGCGGCCCGGCCGGCGTGGCCCCGCGCACGGCCACCAGCTCGTCGAAGAGCAGCCGCTCGTAGCGCAGGCCGGGCAGCCGCTCGGGGCCTTCCACAAAGCCCAGCGCCAGCTCGCCGCGCAGCAGCGCCCGGGCTACCTGCGCCGAGTTGGCGGGGTACAGCGCCACGGCTACCGCCGGGTGCCGGGCCCGAAAATCGGCCAGCAGCCGGGGCAGCACGTAGCGGGCCAGGGTGGCGCTGGCCCCGATGTGTAGGGTAGGCATAGTAGAGAAGAAAGAATAACTAGCTTTTTGCCAACTAGTTGCCGGCTGCTTAAAACTAGTAAAGGCACCGGAGGGTGCCTTTACTGCTGGCGCTAGCCCGGCCGGCTAGAGACTGGTTTGCTCGTTTTTCAAGTCGTATACGTCGCCCCCGGCGTAGCGCGGGTCGTCGGCGGCGTAGGCGGCGCGCTCCACGTCCTCGTCTTTGCCCTGGGCGGCCTCAATGGCGGCGGTAGCCTGGTTTTGCTCGGCGTGGCCGCGCTGCTGGCTGGGCTCGTAGGGGCCGGTCTCGCAGCCACCGTGGGTGCCGGCGGGGTCCATATAGCCGCCCACGTAGGGGCGGTTGGGATGATGCTCCGGGGTAGCAGGCACGTTGGCCGGGTCGCCAAAGGTGCCGTAGTGCGGCGTACCGGCGTGGGCCGCATCGGCCGGCTGCTCGGCGGGAGTGGGCTGCGAATCGGGGGAATCGGCGGGCTGGCTCATGGCAAAAAGGGGAAAAGTGAAGAACTAATGTACAGCAAACTGGCGGCGGCTAGCAGCAAAAGCCACTGCCGCTGGCAAGTGATACGGCAAAAGTAGCGGCCCTCATTGAATTTTGGTTATAGCAAATAGTTATTGCTAATAACCAAACTCGCTACCTTGCTTTGCTGCCCGCCTGCTGCTGGGCAAAGCTCCAGAAGCGCTGGGCGGTGCGCGTCAGGGGCTGGCCCTGCACCCACACCGCCTCGAACTGCCGGGGCAGCGTGAAGCCTTGCACAGGTATTTCTTCGAGCAGGCCCGCCGCCAGCTCGCGCCGCAGCGCCTGCCGCGACACGAAGCCCACGGCTCCCGGCGCGGCCTCCAGGTAGGTCTTGATGGCCTCGGTGCTGTCCAGGTAAATCGCGGTTTTCAGCTCGCCGAGCTTGATTTTACGCTCGCGCAGGGCCGTTTCCAGCACATCGAGCGTGCCCGAGCCGCGCTCGCGCAGCACCAGGGGGCTGGCCAGTACTTCAGCCAGCGGCAGGGGCCTAGGGGGCGAGCCGGCGGGCGTAGGCTGGCGCACGGCCACCAGCTCGTCGGGCAGCAGCAACTCGTAGTGCAGGTCGCGGTTTTTGGTGCGGCCTTCCACGAAGCCCAAATCCAGCTCGCCGCGCAGCAGGGCCTCGGCGATGCGCTCGGAGTTGACGTTGAGCAAGCTCAGCTGCACCCGCGGGTAGCGCGCCTGGAAAGCGGGTAGCCAGGCCGGCAGCACGTACTGGGCCAGGGTGGTGCTGGCCCCCAGGCGCAGGCGGCCGGCGGCCTCGTCGGGGTCGCGCAGGCCGAGCAACTGCTCGTCGAGCTGCTGGGCCGAGGCGGCCACGGCTTCGGCGTGCAGCAGCAGCAGGCGGCCGGCTTCGGTGAGCAGCACCTTGCTGCCGCTGCGCTCCAGCAGGCGCTGGCCGTACTGGGCCTCCAGCTCGCGGATGTGCTTGGTGACGGCCGGCTGGCTCACGAACAGCTCCTGCCCGGCCTTGGTGAAGCTCAGGTGCCGCGCCACGGCGGCAAATACGCGAAGGCGAAAATCGGACATGGGCGCGAAGGTCGGGGCTGTAGCGCGGACTTTGCGGCGAAAAGGCCGGCCGGCCCGTATGGGCCTTCCACTTCATTCGCTGCTGCATGTTCGCCCACTTATCCATTCCCCCTTTTGCTACTTGCCTTCGCGGCGGCCGGGGCGGCCGTCTGGGTGGCCGGCGTTTACCTTGCCAACGCTACCTCGGTGCTGGCCAAGCGCTTCGGACTAGGGCAGGCGCTGGGCGGCTTGCTGCTGCTGGCGGTGGTCACCAACTTGCCCGAGCTGGCCATCACAGTCAGCGCGGCCCTGAGCCAGCACCTGGAATTAGCCATCGGTAACATCTTGGGTGGCATTGCGATGCAGACGCTAGTGCTGGTGGTGCTCGACGTGTTTGGCCTGGGCAAAAAAGCGGCCCTCACCTACCAGGCCGCTTCGCTGGTGCTGGTACTGGAAGGCGTACTGGTGCTGGCCGTGCTGGCGGCCGTGCTGGTGGGCAGCCAGCTGCCAGCCGCCCTTATCGTGGCCCGCATAACCCCGGCGGGCCTGCTCATCTTGGGGCTCTGGGTAGTGGGCCTATGGCTGATTGGCAAAGCGCAAAAGGGGCTACCCTGGCAGGCGCACGACGCGGCCCCGGCTGGCAGCCCGCCGCCCAAGCCAGCGGCTCCGGCCCAGCCAACGCCCCCGGCTAGCACCTGGCGCACGGGGCTGGTGTTCCTGGCTGCGGCCCTCGTGACGCTGGTGGCGGGCGTGGTGCTGGAGCGCAGCGGCGACGCGCTGGCCACGCATTGGGGCCTGAGCGGGCTGCTGTTTGGGGCCACGGTGCTGGCGGCAGCCACCTCGCTGCCCGAGGTTTCGACCGGCCTGGCGTCCATGAAAGCGGGCGAATACCAGCTGGCCATCAGCGATATTTTTGGGGGCAATGCCTTTTTGCCGGTGCTGTTTCTGGTGGCCAGCGCGCTCTCGGGCCAGGCCGCGCTGCCCCACGCCGGCAAGGCCGACCTCTATCTCACGGGCCTGGGCATGCTGCTCACCTGCGTGTACGTTTACGGGCTGGTTTTCCGGCCGCAGCGGCAGGTGGCCCGCATGGGCCTCGACTCGCTGGTAGTACTCGGGTTGTATGCCCTAGGTATGCTGGGACTGTTAGCTATCAGTACCTAACGAATACTAGTGCCCTCCTCACCGCCCTACTCCATGCCCGACCTCGTATTGCTGCGCCACGGCGAAAGCACCGCTAATTTAGCCAACGTATTCACCGGTTGGACCGATGTGAACCTCACCCCGCAGGGCGTGGCCGAAGCCCACCGCGCCGGCCAGCTGCTGCGCCAGCACGGCTTCCGCTTCGACGTGGGCTACACTTCCGTGCTCAAGCGCACCATCAAAACGATGGACATCGTGCTGGAAGAGCTGGACCTGCTTTGGATTCCAGTGCAGAAAACCTGGCGGCTCAACGAGCGTTTTTACGGGGCGCTGCAAGGCCAGAACAAGGCCGAGGCCGAAACTCAGTATGGGGCCGAACAGGTGCTTAAGTGGCGGCGCGACCCCTACGCCCACCCGCCCGCCATCACGCCCGCCGACCCCCGCTACCCCGGCCGCGACCCGCGCTACCAGCACCTCACCGACCGCGAATTGCCCCTGACCGAGAACCTGAGCGAAACCCTGGCCCGCGTGCTGCCCTTCTGGACCGAGACGGTGATGCCCGCCCTGCGCCAGCAGCAAAAGGTCATCGTCTGCGCCCATGGCAACAGCCTGCGCGCCCTGGTGCAATACATCGACAAGCTCACCGACGAGCAGATAACCCAGCTCGACATCGTGACCGGCGTGCCGATGGTGTACCAGCTCAATGATAATCTAGAACGGGTAAATCATTATTTGCTAACGGAATAGGGCTGCGGCAACGCCGCTACCTGCGCGGCCAGCTGGGCCAGCTCCTGCTTCATCAGCGCCACGCTAGATTCGAGCTGGTCGTAGAAGTTGGCCCGCATTTGCAGCTCGCTGGCCGCGTAGGTGCCGCCGCGCCCAAAGAGCAGGTGCAACAGGCGCTGCCGGTCGGCGGAGCTTTTGGCCCCTAGCTCGCCGGTGGTTTGCCAGCGGTGCAGCAGGGCTTCGCGCCGCGAAAGCGCGCCCGCCGCGCCAGCGGGGGCTGTGAGGTAGGCCCACACCGGTGCGGCCAGGGTGCGCGGCTGCGTAGCCACCGGCCCTACGTCAACCAAGCCGATGTCGGCCAGCGCGTTTCGGCGGTGCGCGTAGGGAATGCGCGTATCGGGGGCGTAGAGGCTGAGCAACCCCAGCGCTGCCCCGGCCAGGCCAAACACGATGCCGACCGGGCGGTAAATCGACTTGCGCACTTCCAGCAGCGCCAGCCCGCCGGTGACGACCGTGCCTAGGGCCCCGAGTACGATGGCCAGCAGCGTGTAGCGCCGGATGCGGCTAGCGGCTTGGTCGAGCAAGTAATCGGCCACCTGGTCGGCGCGCTCCTCCTCGCAGTCCAGTTCGGCGGTGGTGCTTCCCACCAGCAGGGCCAAGGCCGCCAGCTGCTCGCCCACGCGCTGCTGGGCGTTCAGGCGGGCCAGCGAGCCGGGTGGGGCCGCCACCAGTTGGTGCAGGGCCGGCCCCAGGCCGTAGCGGTTGGCGGCGGCCAGCGTGGGGGCCGTGAAGTGGCGGCGCAGCAGGATATCGGCCGCTAGCTGCGTGGAAGTCAGCACCGGGCCGGGGAGCGGGTAAGCCAGCTCGGCGGGGGCACACGCCACGGCTGCCGCCGGCGCGTTCAGCGCCCGCGAAGCGCCTACCTGAGCTACCACACAGCCGCTCAGCCAAGCCAGCAGGGCAAAGCTGGCCCCGGCAGCCGCCCGCCACCGCCGGGCCGCAGACAAAAAGGGGAAACGGGTCATGGCAGCAGGCTAAGGAGCTTCCTTAACGGCCGGGCCAGCCACAAGTTTTTTTGGCGATATCGCCAGCAGGTTGCCCTATTGCCACAACCTGCCCATCGCCGCTCCGTATAAGGGCGCAGTACGGTGATGGATTTCCACCGCGAACCGCCGGCGCCTGGTGCGCTGCGCTGATGATTCCTACGAGACGGCTGGCCCTAGTGGCTACGCYGAGTAGTTCATCCTAGCGTTCGCTCCCGTGGCTTATCCCCCTATTTACGCCCGCTTGGTACCCGCCCGCTTACGGGCCCTCTCCCCTACCCCCACGGTTTGGTTTATGCTACGCTGGCTGCTGCTGGCGAGCTTGGTCGGCGCGTTGGCCGGAACCGCTTCGGCCGGCTTTTTAGTCAGTCTGGAATGGGTGACGCGCTGGCGTGAGGCCCACTCGTGGGCCCTGGCCCTGCTGCCGGTAGGCGGTCTGCTAGTGGGGGTTGCGTTAGTAACTGGACAAAGAATTACGGTAAGCAAATAAAGAGCTGGTAAACAGTTTGTTTGGAATAGATTTCCATTCCTTTCTTCCCCCATTTGCCTTGGCCAGTAGGTGGCTTTGCCTTTTATCCAGCTTCGCATTGAGCGCATGAATAGGAGCACAAAAACGAGGGATTTCGGGTACCAGCTACTTGCTGCCTCTTTCGGGCTATCAACCCGACAAAACCTGGTACCCGAAACCCATAGCGGTAATCAAAGTACCCGCTAGGCCCTTTTTGCAGCTTTCTGGTACCCTATACCAAGTGCCCCGACTAGTCGAATAACGGCTAAAGCGACCTGCCGTTCTTGGCACATGGCCCTGCTCAAGCGCAGCTTCCCGCGCTGGAAGTCCAAGGCCGATTCTTCTTGTTTTCCGCCTTAGCGTAATTCTTTGTCCAACTACTAACGCAACCCCTACTACAACTTCACCAGCGACCAGTTCACGGGCTTCCACGGCATTGTCATTCCCGGCACCCTGCGCGACTCGCTCTTCATCCTGGCCGGGCTGCTGGAGCAGCAAACCAGCCTGGACCCGCGCGAAATCATGGCCGATACCCACGGCTACAGCGAGGTGGTGTTTGGCCTGTTTTCGTTGCTGGGCTTCCGCTTCAGCCCCCGCCTGGCCGACCTGCCGGACCAGCGCTTCTGGCGGATGAGCAAGGAAGACGACTATGGCGACCTCAACGACCTAAGCCGCCACGTGCTTAACACCCGACTCATCGCCGAGCACTGGGACGATATGTTGCGGCTGGCCGGCTCGCTCAAACTGGGCAAGGTCAAGGCCACGGCCGTTATGCGCACGCTGCAGCGGGCCGGCTCCCTTTCCGGTCTGGGGCGGGCCGTGGCCGAGGTTGGGCGGGTAGAGAAAACGCTCTACCTGCTGGCCTACGTGCAGGACGAGGCCTATCGCCGGCGCATCCTGGTCCAACTCAACCGGGGCGAGGGGCGCCACGCGGTGGCCCGGGCCGTCTTCCACGGCAGGAAGGGCGAACTGCGCCAGCGCTACCACGAGGGCATGGAGGACCAGCTAGGAGCCCTGGGTCTGGTCGTCAACGCTTTGGTGCTGTGGAACACGCGCTACCTGCAACAAGCGCTGGAACAGCACCAGGCGGCCGCCGAACCGCCGGAACCAGGCGACGTGGCCCGGCTCTCGCCCTTGCTGCACGAGCACATCAACATGCTGGGGCGCTACGATTTTACCTTGCCCGAGGGCATTGCGGCCGGACAGCTGCGGCCGCTACGCGACCCGACCAGTTTGGAAGAACAGCTCGCTCAACTGCCCTAACGGGAATTTCTGTTCTTACTCTTGCGCTACCCCTGATAGGAGATGTTATTCCACTACTGCCTGCATGACTGGTACTGACTAATTCCATCTGCTTACAAAAGCGGCAGGCATTTTCTAAGCAAGACAACCGACCGTGACTCCACACGATGCTCCAATCAACTTTTCAGGAAATTCCAGTTGCTATTGGCAATACTTATCAACGAAACGGTAAGCCGGCCTTGGCTCAAGCCACAGGCCACTCCGTTTTTGTGGGGAGTAAAGTCAATACAAAGTGCCTCCCCGGCTTCTAAGTGGCCTTTTATTAATATCTCCCACAAAAACGGAGTCGGGACGCCCTGAAACTACTCTTCATTTATTGGCAGTTAACTATCTGGAGCATAGAATATTAAGAAATACTGCTAAAATAACAGCAAGTTTAAGCCTTTTATAGAAGTTTATATAGTTTACGTTCGCCATAAAGCATTGATTTAAAGATTATTACACGGGGTTCATCCCACAAAAACGGAGCGATTCCCCCACAAAAACGGAGCGAATCCCCACAAAAACGGAGCGATTCCCCCACAAAAACGGAGTAGAAACAAGGTATTGGCCCCACAAAAACGGAGCGATTCCCCCACAAGGAAAAAAAGTTGTGGGATGAACAAGGGTAGACATGTATCTTTACCTGGCTCGCTTACCCTCCTCATGGCCAAGAAGCTTCTCCCTACTGTTGCGACCAACAACCCATTGGTTGTGCAGCATAATGCATTGGTAAACGCCGGTTTTACCATGTCAGCCCTTGAAATGCGTTTCTTCCTAGCCATGCTTAGCCGCATCAGTCGGGAGGATACCAGTCTACCCGTATGCCGGATTACGGTGAAGGAAATTTGTCCCGATAGCAGCAGCGCCACGGTCTATGCGGACGTGCGGGAAATGGTGACGCGGATGTTGTCCCGTATCCTGTTGCTGGAAATTTTGGGTCCCAATGGGGAGCGGGTTAAGCAACCAGATATTCAGGGTTTTCCGCTAATGGGCAAGGCCCTTTACTTGAAAAAGGAAGGTATCGTCGAAGCCGTCTTCAACGACCACCTACGGCCCTACCTGCTGGAGCTAACGAGTAATTTTACCAAGGCCCAACTCAGCCAGTTGCTCAAGATTAAGCGACCTACCTCGCACCGCATTTATTGGCTGCTCCGCGAGTATGTGGCCTTTGGCAAGCGAACGGTGGGGGTAGACGAGCTACGGCACATCCTGGGCTTCACTGATGAATACGTCGACCGTTTCGACCATTTTAAGGCCCGGGTGCTGGAGCCCGCCCAAAAGGAGTTGGCCCAGACGGATTTGCCTTTCACATATGAGTTGCTCAAGGAAGGCCGCGCGGTTGACTCCATTCGCTTCCTGTTTGCGCCTGGTGGGGTCCAGCCATTGGAATTACCGGTGGCCGAGGTTGAACAGTGGGCCCAGGCGCTACTCGACCTAGGGGTAGCAGCCAAGAGTCTGGAGACAGTGCGGGAGAAGCTGGCGACTGGCAAATATGAGGAAGGCTACATCCACTACGTGCTGGCCACAGTGCGCGCCCAAGTGCAGGGCGGCAAGGTTAAAAAAGAGGCGGGGGCCATCTACAAGGCCTTAACCGATGATTACCTACTACCCGCCTATCTGAAAACAAAGCTGACGCCAGCAGCAAAGTCTGCCAAATCCAAGCAAACGACCCTTCTCTTTACTAAAACCGGGGTGAGTGTAGAAGGGGAGCGCCGCCGGCTGCTAAGCGGGCTGGAAGACGCCCGGGGTACGTTGGCATTTGTCAAAACCAGTGCAGTGTATGATGAGCAAACCCGCCCAGAGGCTATCGCCAGCACGCAGGCCATGATTACCGACTTGGAACAGCAGCTGGCACAAATAGGGAGCTGATAAGACTATATTTAACACGCATTGACTCCGACCCCATTAACCACCCTTAAATCCTATGCAAGCCGACGAACTAGCCTTCCTGGAAGAAATGATTGAAAGTGCTGAGTTGCTCGACTGCACCGCTTGCGGAGAGGATACCCTGCACGTCCATGAGGAAGTCAACTCAATCGCTGGCGGCGTTACGGAGGTGATAATGCGATGTGCCAGCTGCCTAAGCACTAGGCCGCATCTGCTTATTGACTAGCACAAACGAAAACTGACCGACAACAATGCCGGTCAGTAAATATAAAAAGTCAGGCACTAGTAGCTCCTAGACTTCAGCGCTTGATTTTGAACCCGAATTGCTCCAGTAGCGCGCAGCCTAGATACCCCAGCACGAAGGAACCGAGAAGTATTTGCAGGAAAGTAACTAGGCTGAAGGTGGAAAACATAGGTCGTGCACTAGCGGTGGCGGCGTTTGGGAACCGCTTTAATGAGAAAATTGAATACTACCAAGAAGATGCCTAGTGCCACCACCAGCGGTCCCCAGTGGGGCCCAAATGGGCTCAGCAGGTAGATAGCAGCGGCCAGAAAAACCAAGAACTTGCGCATGGTCAAGGGAGAGTGAAGCCGTTGGGGTAGCTAAGCTACGTAACGTCGGCAGATTGTTTCTGCTATAAAAACAGAATAGGGTGTAGCAAAGTGCTACGCCCTATTCTGGCCTCGGTTAAAAGTTTGGTCCGAAAGTTAAACGGCCGAGCTTCGAACTGGCTTTCTCGTTTTCTTTCTTGGCTAGTCCGGTTGCTGCAGCCCAGCTTCCGTACTTCATGATTGTTAAATGGCTGCTGGTAGCCTTTACGCTGGGTTGCTCCTGCTTACCGCCTTCCCCGTCGCTTCATGGCTCCCAGTTCCCCCGCCCCAACTGCCCCTTCCTTCGCCGATAGCATGCTGTACGACCTGCTCGACGTCTCGCTCACGGGCGTCAACGTCTTGCGCCCAGTCTACGACCCGGCCGGGGAAATCGAAGATTTTGCCATCGAGTACCTCAACCTCGCCGGCCAGCGCATGACCGGCCTCCCGGCCCAGCCCGGCGGCACGTTGCTCACCCGCTTTCCATCCGCCATTTCCGCCGGCATCCTGGCCTACTACCGGCGCGCCTACGCCGACGGGGACGCCGGCCGGCACGAAGTCAACTACCAGGCCGACGGGCTCGACAACTACTTCCGCCTGGCCGCCCGGCGCAGCGGCGAGCAACTCGTCGTCAGCTTCACCGATACGTCCGACCAGGACCGCAGCGCCGTCGAGCTGGCCCTACGCGAAAGCCAGGCCGCCGAGCGGGCCGCCCGCGCCGAGGCCGAGCAGCAGCGCACGCACTTCCAGGACTTCATCGAACAGGCCCCGGTGGCCGTGGCCGTGTACAGCGGGCCCGAGCACCGGGTCGCGATGGCCAACGCCACCACGCTCGCCATTTGGGGGCGTCCCCTCGAGCAAGTGCTGAACCGGCCCGTATTTGAGGCGCTGCCCGAAGCCGCCACGCCCGAAGTCGTGGCCATTTTTGAGCAAGCGTACGCCACCGGCAACCCCCACACGGCCTACGAACAGGCCACCACCCTGCTCCGCCACGGGCGGCCAGAGCAGGTGTATTGGAACATCGTCTTCGAGCCCCAGCGCGGGCCCGACGGCCACATTACCGGCATTTTCACGATTGGCACCGACGTCACCGCGCAGGTGCGCGCCCGCCAGCAGCTGGAGCAGTTCAACCAGGAGCTGGAAACCCGCGTGCAGGCGCGGACCCAGGAAGCCCTGGCCCTGCAGGCCGACCTGCTGGCTGCCGCCCGGCAGCAGGCCGACCAACGAGACACGCTCTATCAGGTGTTTGAGCAAACGGCGGGGGTAGTGGCCCTGCTGCGCGAGCCCGGCCACCGCTACGAGTACGTCAACCCCGCCTACCAGGCCTTCTTTCCCGGCCGCCCGCTCGTGGGCCTGAGCGTGGCCGACGCCGTGCCCGAGCTGGCGGCCCAGGGCTTCGTGGCCCTGATGAACCGCGTGTACCAGACCGGTGAAACTTATTTTGGCCAGGAAGTGCCGTTCACACCTGCGCCACCGCCAGGCCAGGCGCCCCG
Organism: Hymenobacter nivis; assembly: GCF_006439025.1. Classification (GTDB taxonomy): domain Bacteria; phylum Bacteroidota; class Bacteroidia; order Cytophagales; family Hymenobacteraceae; genus Hymenobacter; species Hymenobacter nivis_A. The sequence goes on along the minus strand of NZ_RCYZ01000011.1, from coordinate 39,648 downwards.
CACCGGGTACTTCAACTTCACCTACCAGGCCTACCGCGAACACGGCGCCGTGGCGGGCATCTCCATTTTCGCCTACGATGTGACCGAGCTGGTGCTCGCCCGCCGGCAGCGCGAGGCCGAGCGCGAGCAACTGCACCAGCTCTTCATGAAGGCCCCGGCGCCCATCGTCATCTTCGACGGACCCCGGCACGTCTTCCAGCTCGCCAACCCGGTCTACCAGCGCATGTTTCCCGGCCGGGAACTGCTCGGCAAGCCCGTGCTCGAAGCCCTGCCGGAGCTGGTCGGCACGTCCATTGAAACAACCATGGACGAGGTGTACGACACGGGTACCCCCTTCGTGGCGCAGGAAATGCCCTTGCAGATGACCCGCACCCCCGACGGGCCGCTGGAAGACCTCTACTTCACCTTCACCTTCCAGGCCCGCCGCAACGACCAGGGCCTCGTGGACGGCATCCTCATGTTCGGTAACGAGGTCACCGACCAGGTGCAGGCCCGGCGCGTGGTGGAAGCCCGGGAAACCTCGTTTCAGCGGCTGGCCGACCACGTACCCGGCGCGCTCTGGGTGACCAACCCCGCGGGCAACTGCACCTACCTCAACGCGCGCTGGTACGCCACCACCGSCCAAACCCAGGCCGAAGGACTGGGCCTGGGCTGGACCAACGCCGTGCACCCCGACGACGCCCCCGGCGCGGGGGCCGCCTTCCTGGCCGCCAACGACCGGCGCGAGCCCTTCAGCTACCTGTTTCGGCTGCGGCAGCGCGATGGCGCCTACCGCTGGGTGACGGACCAGGGCCTGCCCCGCTACGATGAGACCGGCGCCTACGAGGGCATGGTGGGGGCCGTGGTGGACGTGCACGAGCAGAAGCTGGCCGAGCTGGCCCTGCAGCGCCTGACCACGGAACTGGGCACCACTAACAGCCAGCTCACCCGCACCAACGTCGACCTGGATAACTTCATCTACACGGCTTCMCACGACCTCAAAGCGCCCATTTCCAACATCGAAGGCCTGCTCTACCTGCTGCAGGAGGAGTTGCCCGCCGCCGTGGCCCAGGACGCCCTGGTCGGCTCCACGCTCACGCGCATGCTCGATTCAGTGGACCGTTTCAAGCGCACCATCGGCCACCTGACCGATGTTTCCAAGCTCCAAAACGAACACGCGCAAGAAGCCGAAGCCGTCAACCTGGCCGCTGTGGTCGAAGACGTGCGCCAGGACTTGGAACCGCTCCTGCGGGAAACCAAGGCCAAACTCGTGGTGGACGTCGGGACCCAGCCGCCCGTGCAGTTCTCCGAGAAGAACCTGCGCAGCATCGTCTACAACCTGCTCAGCAACGCCCTGAAGTACCGCTCGCCCGACCGCAGCCCGCACGTGGACGTGCGGGCCCACGTGCGGTCCGGCCACACCGTGCTCGAAGTGCACGACAATGGCCTGGGCATCGACGCGGCGCAACAGCCCAAGCTCTTCGGCATGTTCCAGCGGCTCCACGACCACGTCGAGGGCACGGGAATTGGCCTGTACATGGTCAAGCGCATAGTCGAGAACGCCGGCGGCCGCATCGAGGTGCACAGCCAGCTCGGGGCCGGCACCACCTTTCTCGTGCACCTGCCCCACGGCGCGGCGCCAGCCGCCTAACCCATCCCCAGCTTCATTCTCTGCTCATGGCTGCTATTTCCTGCACCTTGCTCGTTGACGACGACGACACCACCAACTTCCTTAACCAGACCTTGCTCCAGCGCATGGCCGTCACCGACACGGTGCTAGTCGCCGGTAATGGCCAGGAAGCTCTCCGCTTGCTGCACACCCACTGCGCGCCGGTCGCCACGCCCACCTGTCCAGCCCTTATTTTGCTTGACATGAAAATGCCGCGCATGAATGGCTTCGAGTTCCTGCAGGCCTATGCCCAGCGCCCGCCCGCCGACAATCCGGCCGTGGTCATCATCATGCTCACCACCTCCCTCAACTCCAAAGACGTGGAGCAGATGCAGGGCCTGCCCATTGCCGGCTACCTCACCAAGCCCCTCACCCGCGAGAAAGTCAATCAGGTGCTACAGGAGCATTTTGGCCACGCCCCCGCGAATTAACTAACCAGCGGCACCTAGCCGAACCGCAACGAGCGGGCCAATGGGTCTGCTCGTTGCGGTTCGGCTAGGTGCCAAAACAAGTAAAAGACTGTTGCTAAGCATGCAGCGCATCCCTACTTCAAGGTGAGAAGCGCGTCCACTGATGCGCTGCACTTCGTTATAGAAGAGCCCCAGTGGTGGCCTTCATCCGGGACGAACGTTTAAATTTTGGACTAAACTCTTAACCATGGCCTATTCTATGGAGGACTCACGTTGGATAGCTAAGCTAAGCTACTTCTTGAGCTTGCGAGCCTTGAGGATGTCAGAATTGCCTACTACGAAAGACAATTGCCGGCCGCCGCCCTTCTCAAACATCTCGACTACCAAGTTCTTATCGTCGGGAATGGTGAACTTGTGCAGGGCGTACACTTGGTCTACCTGGCCTGGGCCGGGAATAGTGGTTTGCTTGGCGTTGTAGACGAATACCGGCGTCAACTCCGACTCTTGTAAGGCCGTGCGCTTGGCCACCTTTTTGTCGCGGATGTAGAACTTGATGAAATCTACATCGTAGCCGATGTTTGAGCTGTTGGCTAAATGCAGGGGAAAGAAGAACATATCGTCTTCAGTGTAAAGGCCCTGCATGGCTAGGGTAATGTTATCCTTCTGCTCACGCACGTGCGGTCCCTTGCGCTTTTCCAATACCTCTTTCGAGTAGTTTTCCAGGTCGCTTTGCGTCACGCTGGAGTTGGAGAGGTGGGCCAGCGGCACCACGGCCGAAGAAGTCGAAACGTCGGTAGCCGCCAGGTTGTAGTTCAGCACCCTGGGATTGGCATCGTAGTCCACGATGAAAGAGTACAGGCGGCCGTCGGTCGTAACTACGGTCATGTTGGTTTGGGGAAAGCCTTGCTGGCTGGCCTTCACCTTCACGATGTTTTCCGCTCCCTGGGCCTTGTCGGCAATGATGYCGCCGTTGCCTAGGTCCACATACGACACAGCGTAGGGGAAAATCAGGTGGGTAGTCTTCTGAAACCCGACCGTCATGCGGTAAGAGCCGATGTAGTTCTGCTCCTGAAGAGCCAGGATTTTTTGCGTCGAGACGGGGGCAGCCGCCGTGAGGTAGGTCGCGTTGGCCACGTGCAGTGGGCCAGCACCCAGGATACCATTGTTATTACTGGTGGCTACCTGGCTAGCGGCCGAGCGATGCCGGCGGTGGGTAGACTTTTGGGCGGCAGCGGGCAGCGTGAGCGTGGCCAGGCCGAGGCAAACGAGAAAGAAGGGCGTTTTCATGATTTAAGCAGGAGCTGGTAATTGGCTTTGAGATGAATCTTTACCGTCTTAATCTTGCGGCCGGTCAGGGCTTTACCGGTTTGAATAGCGATACCGGCCGCCTGTGCACCCAGGCTGGGCGACATGGTGAGCATATCGGCTCCACTTACCCCCTGCGCGGCTCCCTGCTTGAGGGCGTCGCGGTCGATGGAGCCGGGAATGTTGAGCCCCTCTCCCCCATCGATATCGAATGCCTTGAGACTGACGGGAAGCAGGTTGCCCTGGTACTGCACTGACGTGGCCGCGATGCTCAGACGGTTGCCGCTCATGCTGCACACGCCGTAGAGGAAACTGTTGCGCGGAATCAGGTGCCCCTCCAGCTGCACATCTTGCAGCAAGCGCAGCTTAACCGTCGAGCCGGCCTCCACCACTTGGTCATTGTGGACCACGGCCGGTACCGAGTTGACGTTACTGCTGGGGCTCGCCTCCCCTACCGTGTGAAAGCCGTTGGCCTGGGGCGCGGTCTGGGTGCGCAGGCTACTTACCACCGTGGGGCGCACCTGGGTGATAACCGTCATACCCTTTTTGGGCGCGGTGCTGGCGGGCGTGGCCACCGCGGCGGTCGTAGCCGGCGCATTCATACCCATCAGGCGCTGCTGGTACTGATTCTTGAGTTGGTCAAGTTCCTTAAGTGACTCATCCATGCGCGTATCGCGTGGCGAGTTAGCCATAGGGGCCGAGGCCTGGCGAGAGCTGGCGGTGGCTGGCGACGAGGTAGCGTAGGTAGGCTGAGCACTGGTGGGCTGAGTGCTGGTTTGCTCCTGAAGGCGCTGCATCCGGGTTTGCATGGCCACTACGTTCGGGTCAGCGTTGGCGTCGTAGCGGCCGGCCGTTTGGCCCGGCTGTACAGCGTAGTTGAGGCCGGTTGGCTGGGCGCTACTTGGAGCAGTGCCGCCGGCCGTGGCTGCCCCAGCCGTACCTGATGCGGCGGCCGCAGCTGGGGCCGGCGAGCTTGCGACCGGCGCGAAGGCCAAGCTATTGTGGTGGCTGCTATCCTGGGGCGCATTGGCGGCTTCCATCTTATCGGCAAACAAGGCCGACTTGCCCGCGGAGGGCAGCGTATGGTTGATGCCGCTGGCCATGGCGTTGGGGCCGGTAGTGGCCGCCGTTACGCCTTTTCCGCCGCCCCCCAGGTAGAAGAGAACGGTCAGGCAGATTACCCCAGGAACGGGGATGAACAGCATCATCCGACGCTTATTCAGGTACTCTTGCGTGTGCTTGGGCTTGCTCATGAGGGAAGAGGAAAAGGCGACCGGTCAGGTGTTAGCGGGGCTGGGTGCTGAGGTCGATGTTTTGCAGCACGCGCCAGCGCTCCATCAAAAAGCCGTGCGGGTTGTTGCTCGACCGCGAGACGTCGCGCAGGTAGCACTCGGACACCAGGTTGCGAGTAGTCACGCTGGAGGAGCGAATAATCTGCTCAGTAGCGTAGCACTTAGCGTAGTAAGGGTAGGTCGCCGGGTTGATGGTGACGCTGTCCACCGTGATGTGCTGGCTGATATTGGCCTGAATCAGGTTGTTGTAGTAGCCACTTTCTTTGAAGTTGTCGTACTCGCGCTTGGCACTCTCATCGGCCAGAAACAGCGCTTGCGTCACGTTGTGCTCGATGGCCTTGGCGTCGGGGTCGAGGGTGAAGAAGAACTCGTGGAAGCGCTTCACATGGTCTTGCGCTTCGACAGGGCGGTTATCCTTCACGTTGTGGGAAACGGCTTCTAGGAGGTTGCCTTGAGCGAGCACGTAGATGCGGCCCTGGGCATCACGTATCGAGCGCTGGGAGGCATACACCGAGTAGCCCGTCACGAAGGCGCACAGCACCATGAAAAGCAAGGCCAGCGTTTTCGTCTGCTGGTAAGCTGAGTCGATGTTTTTGAGGGAGCGAAACATGCTGAATCGGATTAGTGGTTAAGCCGCTTTATTGGTATTTTGGTAACCGTTGCCACCTTGGCCGCCGCCCGCCGGCTGGCTGCCCTGGCCACCGCCGAACACGGCTCGCCCGGCGGCCATAGCCCGGCCGGCTACCTGGCCAGCCACGCCCCCGGCTGCACCAGCGGCCATACTGCCAGCAGCGCCCCCCGCATTGGAAGCGAAGCGAGTGATGTTGGTCAGGCCGCTAGCCGAGACTATCCAGCTTGCTACCGATGGCACGGTGAAGTAGCCGGCAATGGCAATCACCAGGAAAATCATGTAGCCGTAATCGGCCTTTTCCAAGTCACCATTAGACTGAATCTGGGCGATGTCGAGGTTGAGCATCATCACCTGAATCTTGGCGATGATGGCTCCGAAGATGTTGGCCACCGGCAGCCACAGGAACACGTTGATGTAGCGTGAAAACCAGTTAGTTAGCGTGCTTTCGAAGCCCGGCCAGATGGCAAAGCCGAAGCTGATGGGCCCGATGATGCTCAGAATGATGAGGAAGAAGGTGCGAATGGTGTTGATGACCAGTGCGGCCGAGTCGTGGGCCAGCTCCAGCACATTGCGAATCCACTCCCGAAAATTCTTCTGCACGCTGTAGCTCATGCGGTCGAAGTAGAGCGAGGCCTTGCCGCCGAAATCGAGTACATCCTTGCTCTCCAATTCCTTGTCGAATGCCTCGTCGTCTTCGTAGGGGGCATTTTCGGGCCGCGCCGCGAGTAGGGCCGTCTTGCGGGCCTGCAACTGAATGATGTCCTGGTTCTGCGTCAGGACGATGGAGGAGGTAGCGCTAGAAATCCCACCCAGCACGCCGTTCAGGATGCCCAGCATGGAGGGGAAAAGGGAAATGGCCAGGCCGATAGCGAAGGGGCGCAGTAAGGGAAAGAACTCGATGGGCGAGCCTTCCGCTTGGTGACGCCACACCTTGCTGGCGATGAAAATCAGCGCGCCTAGCCCACCTAGGGCACGGCCCACGTTCACGAGGTCGGCGCACAGGGGCAGCATCTCGTTGTAGAGGTTGTCGAGCAGCTCCTGAAGCGACTTGACCGGAATGGAAACCTGGAGGAGTAGGGTGAATAACGTCATAGCGATTAGAGCCCGTAGAGCTTTTTGAGCGTTTGCGTGTCCTGGGCGTTTTGAGTCTGCTGGGTGGCCAGGGCTTGGTTGCGCTTGGTGAAGTAGGCAACCAGCTGATACTGATGGGTTACCTTATCGGAAATCTTGTTGATGAACTTGAGGCGCTGGGCGTCCGTCATCTTCGCTGCCGACGGCGTGAGGATGGTGGTCAGGTCATCAAGTAGCCCCACGTTTTCCGACAGCAGCACTGTGTAGCCCTTCACCATGCCCTGAATCTGGGAGGGCGTCAGGTAAGGGTTACCGCGCAGTTGGGTGATGTTCTGCGTGTAGAGGCTCAGCGTGCGGTTCTGGTAGCTCCAGATGGATTTCACCTGCTGGTAATTGCTCACTACCGAGTTGATTTTGAGCAGGCTGCTGTACCATTCGTCGTGCATCTGCACGGTCTGGTCTTCCAGCGATTTGATGACAGCCTGCGTGTCGTTGCCCTTCTTGACAATGGTGTTACCCAGGTCTTTGAGCACGGTTAGAATTCCCTGGTGGCCGGCCTGCTTGGTGGCCTGGCCCTCGGCGATGGGCGCCGATATCACGAACTGGGCGCGGGCGGGGCGGGCCAGCAGTCCCAAGCCACCCAGCACGGCGATGGTGAAGAGCTTTCTCATCACTTGATGCCGTAGAGGACCTTCAGCTTCGCCGCATCTTTGGCCGCCTGGCCCTGTTGCGTCGAGATGGCCATGTTGCGCCGCGTGAAGTAGCTCACTAGGTCGTACTGGTGCGTCACCTTATCGTCGAGCGTATCAATGAGCTCCATCCGCTCGGCATCGGTCATTTTCGACTGCGCCGGCGAGACGATGGCCGACAAATCATCGAGGTAGGTARCGCTCTCCTGAATCAGGGTCGTGTAGCCCTTCACCATGCCCCCGACCTGGCTGGGGGTCAGATTCGGGTCCGCCTTGAACTGGCTGATGTAGTTGGAGTAGATGGTGATTATGGCCGTCTGACGCTCGAAAATGTGCTGCACGCGCCGGTACTTCTTGATGGTGTTGCTGATGGCCAGTAGCCCATCGTACCAGTCCTTGGCCAGGAGCATGTTCTTTTCAGTGAAGCCCTTGGTCAGCACTTGCTCGACCACGCCATCATCGGCCAGCGTGTTTGCCTTGGCGTTCAGGGCCTTCAAAGTGGCCTGCAAGCCGGTCTGAATAAAGTTGGTGCCTTCCAGGACGGGGGCCGAAACGATTGCCTGCGCGTGGGCGGCGGGCTTGCTCAATAGGCAAAGCGCGGCCAGGCACAGCGTAAACTGTGTTTTTTTCATCACCTACAAGGGGGTTAGTTAGACTCGGGTAGGGCTATTCGTGGCCCCACACTTTCTGATTGTACTCCCGCGACTTTTTCTGCCGCGTTTTCTGGTCGATGGTGGCCGCCGTACGCTTGCTGAAGTACTGCACCAGTTGGAGCTGGTGGTTCTCCTTGGTTGCCAGGCCGGCCACGAACTGCCGCTGCTCGGCTTCGCTCATAGTGGTTTTGCTACTGGCCAGGTTGGTCAACTGCTGCACATTCGTGGTGCTCTCATCAACAAGCTTTTGGTAGGTGGCCCGCACACCCTGGCCCTGCTCGGGCGTCAGAATGGGGTCACTTGCCAGCTTAGTCTCATTCGTGGCCACCTCCTTCAGAATGGTAGCGTGGTTCTCGTAGACCGCCGCGGCGCTCGGGTCGAGCTTGATGATATTGGGGACCTCGCTCTGATACCAGGTGTGCACCTGGCTCGTAAAGTCGCCCTGGGCGGGGCCCTGCACCAGCACTTGCTTGATGCTGGCCACTACCCGGGCCTCGGTATCATCGGCCAGCTTTTTCGAGGCGGCATCCTGCCCGCAGCTGGTGGCCAGCGTGGCCAGGCCGGCGAGGAGGAAGAGGTTGCATGCTTTCATGGGGAGGTGGGGAAAAGGAAGCTAGGCGGCGCGCAGCTCGTCAGCGTAGGCCTGGATGGCCGAGGAAATGTCCATGCCGTCGTTCACTTTCTTGAACAGCTGCATTTTTTCGGTCTGCTCGGTGGTGTACGTCACGTATTCTTCCTTCGACACTTCGACGCCATACACCTTCGATACCCGCCCCCCTAGGGTGATGAATACCTCGTTGTATTTAGCGCCGGGGCGGTTGTTGCGGTTGATGGAAAGCACTAGGTCCTTCTCCTTGTCGGAGAGGCTCATCATGCGCTGAATGTCATCGAAACGGCTCAGGAAGTCATTCATATCCAGCATTATTTTGCAATGCGAGTTATTGATGATGGTGTCCTTCACAATCGGGTTGCCGATAATATCTTCAATCTCCTGGGTCACGACGATGGCCTCCCCGAAGAACTTGCGGACGGTCTTGAATAGGTACTTGATGTACTCGGCCATATTCGCCGTGGCCAGCGCCTTCCACGCTTCCTCAATCAGAATCATCTTGCGTACCCCATCAAGCTGGCGCATCTTCTGCAAGAAGGTATCCATGATGATGAGGGTCACCACCGGGAAGAGAATCGGGTGGTCTTTGATGTTATCCAGCTCAAAGACAATGAACGATTCTTTAGTAAGGTTGAGCTGCTTCTCCGAGTTGAGCAGGTAGTCGTACTCCCCTCCCCTGTAGTAAGGCGCGAGCACGTAGAGGAAGTTGTGAATGTCGAAGTCCTTCTCCCGCACCTTCTCGGTGTCGAGGTGGGCCCGGTAAGGTCCGCTCAGGAACTCGTAGAACGTGTTGAAGCTGGCCTTGAGGCTCGGCTCCTTTTCCAGCAACTGATAGTACTGAGCGATGGCATTCGAGATAGACACCGATTCCGACTGCGTGACTTTCTCATCAGCCAGCTTCCAAAGCGTCAAAATCAGGGTGTGCAGGCTTTTGCGCTTCTCCACGTCGGGCCGACCCTCTACGTAGAACGGATTGAAGCTGATGGGCTTGGCTTCCTCGTAGGTGAAGTATACTCCGCCTTTCAGCTCGCATAGCCCCTTGTAGCTGTTGCCGGTGTCCACCAGCAGCACATGGGCCCCTTGCTCGTGGTACTGGCGCACCATGCCGTTGGTGAAAAACGACTTGCCCGAGCCGGAGGGCCCCAGCACGAACTTGTTGCGGTTTTTAATGATGCCCTGCTTCATGGGCTCATCCGACAAGTCCACGTGCACGGGCTTGCCGCTGATGCGGTCGCTGAGCTTGATGCCGAACGGGCTGGAGGAGTCGCGGTAGTTGGTTTCAACGTTCCACAAGCAGGTGGCGGCGTCCTCGAACGTGTAGAAGCTTTCTTCGCCGGGAAAGTCGCCGGCATTGCCCGGGATGCCTGCCCAGTACAGCGCCCCGATATCGACCGTGTTTTGCCGGGCCGCGCAGTTGAGCGAGTTGATGGCCGAGCCCACCGCCTCGCGCAGGGCCTTTTCTTCGTGGGGGTTCTCGGTCCAGGCCAGCACGTTGGCGTGCGCCCGCACGATTAGCTTTTCATCGGAGATGGCTTCGTTCAGGTAGCGGTCATAGAACTCTTTGTTGATGGCATTCTCGCGGGAAGTGCCCGAGAGCGAGTTCATGTTGTCGCGCTTCTTCTCGAATTTCTTGATGGCCTTTTTGTGGTCATCCACAAACACGTACTGGTTGTAGATGTGGTTGACGGGCAGCAGCAAGGCCAGTGGGGCAGCGAAGCCCACGTAGAACGGAGAGTTATCCTTGCTCAGGGGCCCGTACTTACCCTCTGTTTGCAGCGCGGAGGGCAGGTCATCAAGTCGGCCCAGTGAGAAGCAGCTGCACGCTCTAGGGCCCACTTTCAGGCCATTGGTGAAGTCGATGTCAACCGCCGGCGACTTGTCGCGCAGGTCCAGCGACAGGTACTTTTCCAGAATGCCCGTCTTGGTATCGGTGCCGCAAATCTCATCATCTGTCAACTGAGTAAGGGTAATGCCGGCATCGGAGAGCACCCGTACAAATTGGCCCACGGCGGTGAAGAACTCGTTCAGCACCTCGTCCTTCATCATGTCCTTGGGCACGATGTTGGACCGAGAGAGCATGGTGCTCATGCTATTCCATGAGTCGCGGGCCGAAGACGTTTTGGTGAGGTAGAGATAGCAGTGGTGGTTGAGAAACGGCCGCTCGTAAAAGTGGAGGTTGTAGGCGTGCGAGAGCATAGTATCATCCTCCCCGAACTCCGGCGTGTACTTATCCTCCACGAACCAGTCCTGCTTGTGCACCACCGTATGGTTGGGCAGAATGCGGACGCCCTTGCTGAAAGCGGAATGCAGCGACTCGTAGTTGCCGGCCGAAAGCGTGAAGATTTCGGGCAACTCCAGGCGATAGGCTACCGTGACATCGGCGTTCTTACTGATGAGGCAGTTACTCTCTACCTTGTAGATGGGCTGCTTGTTTTCCAGCGTAGCCGAGTTGAGAAGGAGATTGCTCATGACTGCTTTAAATCTTTGAAGAGGCGAGCGTTACGGCTGACGATTCGTTGGGGCTGACGACCCTTGGCGCGCAGCTTCATGGCGCCGTGCTCGCCGTACTTGGCACTGAGCGCAAATACCCGCGTTACCCAGGCGAAGCCGCCACCCAGGGCCAGCGCTACCGAGAGGTACGTGTTGGCCCCGACGATGCGCAGGACAATGAAGCCCAAAAACACACCGCCGAGGCCGGCAACCAACATGAAGATGTAGCGCGAGCCCACCAGCCCCTTGAGTTCGATGGGCTTGTTAATGCCCTTGTTCAGTGGGTAGTGGCCCATTGGCTTACAAGAAGAACGCGCGTAGCACCGTGGCCACGACCACTAGGAAGATGCAGCTACCGAACCAGCTCATGGCTGACTTCTGCGTATCCTGGTCACCCGAGTTCCACTTGCTGAACACCTTGATGGCACCCACCAGGCCCACGATGGCCGCGATGGCGTAGATGAGTAGGGTAGCTGGGTCGAAGTAACCGGCAATGGCAGTGGTAGCATCTTGGATACCCTGCTTGCCAGCGTTCAGACCACCCTGGGCTAAGGCGGCACTAGTGGTACCCAGCACGAGCAGGCCGGTGCTGAGGGCTTTGTTCATGCGCTTGGCGGCGCGGCTGGTGAGGTTGCTTAACATGGCTTGGGGAAAAGTTGAGGAATGGAATTAGCGAAAAAAATGAAATGAAAAGCTACTAAATCACTTAGTCAAGGGCAGGTTCTTCAATCCCGGCATAGAGGTGCGCAGTAGTTCGCTGGGCGCTCTTATTGCTGGCTTGGTAGAAGGCCATCAGCAGATTGGTGTTTTGCAGAACGGGTGCTTGCTCGACTATATCATCCTGAGTAAGCTGACCCTCAGCAGCCCGCTCGAAGTAGTTGCCAAGCTGGGCAACGCCAATGGTTTGGCTGGGGTCGTACTCCTCAAGTGCGGGTTCCACCCCGATTTCGGTATCCTGGAACGAGTTGGTACCGTTTTGTTGAGTAAAATTAATTGCTTTTGCATCAAATGAAATACTTTCGATTGAATTTCCATCAATAAAGTTTCCTGAACCATCAGCCGTAGGCAGGTCAAGTGCTGGCAGGTCACCTAGCTCTTGGTCTTCCTCATCAACCATCAGGTCTTCTTCTTCCTCGTTAGCTTCCAGTTCCTCATCCAGCCCCTCCCCTACTTCTTCAGATGATTTAGTCGTGGGCACAGTGGGTGCCGGCACTTCGGGCGGGGTAGCCGGTGGCGTAAGCGCGGGCTTAGCGATAAGTGGGCCCCTGCCGATGAGCGATGACAGAGGTCGCACTGGCGCCGGGGCATCATCCGCAGCCTTGCCCCTACCCTTAGCCAAGCCCAGCAACTCAGCGCGGTAGTAGGTCAGTCCTACATAAGCATAATAGAGTATCAGCCCCAGAAATAAAACGCCGGTAAACTGGCCCCACGAGATGGCTTTAAACATGGTTGTTGTTTATTAAGGATGGTAGGAAAAGGACAAAGCAGTAGCTAACACGCTCGTTTTAAGCGCGTGAAAATGAATCCCTTAAAGGAGGGTAGGTTAGTAGGGTAGCTTCTTTTTCTTAAGCTTCTCCTGGTCGTTCAAAAACTGGCGAATGGCTGGGCGAAACGTGTCGAAGTGGTGATTGGCGATGTTGATAAGCAGGTCGGCCAGGCCGACACCACCGGCCTGGGTAAGTGTGGACAAGGCAGTGTGCAGGTCCTCGTCCACGTAGATAGCCTTGGTTTTGCGGGAACGGACGGGCTTTAGAAAGACGCCGGCGTAATCAAACAATTCGGTCGGGGCAGCCTCTTTTTTCCCTGTAGTTAACGGATTGTCAACTACCAGCTCCGGCTCTGGAGATGGGGCAGCAGCTGGAATTGGGTCGGGCACAGGTTCAACGGCAGCTACGGGCGTGGGCTCGACGGCTACAGTGGGGGTAGGGTCAGGCGCGGCGGCTGGAGCAGGCGCTGGGGCGACAGGTGGTGCAGTATTGCGGGTAGCGACGAAATTCATTGCGTTGGCCAGGTCGACAGCGGGCGCGGTGGGGTTCTTCTTAGACATGATGCGGACAGATTAAAGGGCTTAGTTATCTCCTTTTGCTGCTACTGCCTCAAGCGATTGAGCAGGTGCAGGTCCGTAGATTGTATCGGCCATTTCTTTAATCAATCCACTGATACCCAGTCGCTGAAACTCCTTACCCAATGGGAACATGGTCGAGCGCATGGCGTCTTTTTTGTAGTTCACGCTATGCTCCAGCCGGCTTTTCAGGAAGGGGATTTTTTCCTCAGCGAAATACTCCTCTGTACGCTCGTAAAAGTCCTGCTTCTCACTCTTTATGTGCTTGTTCCAGAAGGCGTAGCACTCCTTTAATCGGCTATCCGGCTTGCCTTTCACGAAGTGCTCCAGCATGCGGGCGTAGGTGATAGTAGCCTCAACACTCAGGCGGTCGGATTCCAGCGGCATGAAGATGTAATCCAGCTGCTTCCACAGTTCCAAGATGCCATCGATGTTGATGGTGCCGGGCGTGTCGATGAATACTAAGTCAAACTCCCCATCCATCTCCTTGGCTATACCTAGGGCGTCTTTGACTTGGCAAGACTCGATTGGGTAGGCTTGCTGGCCCATAGCCATGAACTCAGCGGCCTTCTCAGGGCTACTAGCCAATAGCTCTAACTCCTTATCCCGCAGATTCTTTAATGAGTGCTGGGGGTAGTCACAGTCAATGACAGCCACTTTCTGCTTAGCTAGAAAATGGAAGGCCGAAGCCGCCAGGATATTGATGGTGGTTTTACCAACGCCCCCCTTCTGGGAAGAGATGGAGATGTACTTGGTGGTGCTCATGCGAACGAGGCTTTGGGGTTATGAAAGATTGGAAAACTGGGACTGCTGGAACTGGTCGAAGAAATCCTTGCACTCTTTCACTGTTACAAAACTAGTTTGATTGATTCAAAAAGCAACAGTTACGAGAACAAAGATTTAAAAATGATTTTAACAGGTTGTTATATTTGTTAGTCGGACATGAGTAAAACTACCTAGGAAAAAACTTGAAAAATTATCATACTACACATCTACGAAAACACGAAGTATGTTTTCTGTCAAACATGTCATCAAGTTTAAAAACTAAAAAACAAGTCTTGTATCAAACTACAAGCTTTCATAACTATCAAACATGTTTTTTATCAATCTATCAGAACTGTTACGTAACAGTTCTGATAGATTGATAAAAAATGGCTGCCTATAGACACACTAAGCAAGCCCGATTCAAGTGTAGACGGATATGCTCTGCCGGCTCGCTAAAACACCCCTAACGTATCCAGCAAGCCATGACTTTGTGGCCACAAACCTTCGGTTCGTGTACACAAAGTCAACGGAGAAATTGACGCAAGCTATTTCTCCGTTGACTTGCTGGGGCAACCCCAGACCCCGCCCACAATGGAAGAGACAGAAGCGCAATCGCAGCCAGCCAAAGAGAATAGAGAAGTAATAAAACGCTTCCGTGCTACCCCCGGTGAAGTAAGCAAGATTGAGGCTAAAGCGAAGAAAGCAGGCCTCAATTTTTCAGAATATTGTCGCCGGGCAGTACTCGATAAGCCGGTGGTGGAACGGGTGCCCGTTGAGTTGCGCCGGCAGTTGGGTGGAGCAGGAAATAACCTGAACCAGCTCACGAAGCTGGCCAACGCCGGCAAGTTGCCTGGGGTCGGCATTGAGGCGCTGAATGARTTAGTGAACCGCTTACTGGAGACTCTTCGATGATAGCCAAGACCATTACCGGAAATGATTTTACGGGTGCCCTGGAGTATGGAGCAGGCCTGCGTTCCGACCGCACTAACAAGCAATCTGAGTTGCTGAGCGTGGCTAATATTGGTAGCCAAGACGCGCACCAGATTGCGGCCGAGATGCAGGCGGTGGCCAGCATGAGCAGCCGGATTCAGCAGCCGGTTTGGCATACGGTCTTGTCGTGGGCCCCGGGTGAGCAGGTCAGCCGCGAGCAAAAGCTGAAGGCGGCAGCCCTCTACTGCGAACTGATGGGGGCGAGCCTAGAGCGGCACCAAGTAGCGGTTTATGAGCACAAGGACAAGGAGCATCCTCACGTGCACATCTATATCAATCGCGTGCCTATGGACGGCGGGCCTGCGCTCGATACAAGCCAGAACTACGCTCGCAATGTGAAGGCCACGCTGAAGATTCGGGAGCAGCTAGGGTTGCAGCAACTGCCCGAACGTCGGCACACCACTAACGACCTCGACCCCGGCAAGCAGGTGACCCGCGGCTACGTGCGTGAGGTGCTCATCGCCGCGCTGGCCGACCCGCGCATCAACTCCCTCGAAAAGCTACTAACTCACTTGAGGGATAAGGAGATTGAGGCCACGCTGAAACGCGATGCGAAGGGCGTGCTGGTGGGTAGCAGCTTTCGCTACCAGGAAACCAGCGTGAAGGGAACCGACGTCGGCATAAAGGCCAAGCAGCTGCGAGACCATTTCAGCCCCTTCGGCCGCGAGGCCCTGCGCACAGCCGCCCCGGTGCGACCCGGTGCAGCTGGTCCTACTCAGGCCTCAGGTATGACGCCAGGCGCTAGCCAGGCCGGGCCACTACTCAGCTTTGAGGAGGACGGTGGCCAGGGCGGTGGTACCGATGATGCCGAGCAGAACGAAAACACGTCGAGAAGGCGCCGCCGCCGCCGCCGATTGTAGGCCGCCAGTCATCCAAGAAAACGGGCCCCAGAATGCCAGCAAGGCAGAATCGAGGCCATCAATCACATACCCATCATACCCCCAGACCAACCTTTATGGAAGATGAACGCGCAATGCGCAAAATCATGGACTTTATGCGCCTGATTAGCGTCGTTTTGGTGCTGCTGCACCTTTACTACTACTGCTACGGGTATTTCGCCCAGCAGCACCTTACGGCCGCTTGGCTGGGTAGCATTCTAACCCGGTTCAGTACGAAAACGGCCCTGTTCTATGCGCCCTACGTGACCAAGGGGGCAGCAGCAACCTTTCTGGCGCTGTCCTGCTTCGGTACGCGGGGTAAGCTCAGCGAGTCGCAGACGTGGCCACCCATCCTGGCATACTTGGTACTCGGTGCCGGCGTGTTTTTCGGTAACGGGTTCCTGCTCACGCTTTCCTACGCGCCGGCCGTGGTGGTGGTGCTGTACGCAGGCACTACGGCCCTAGGGTTTCTGCTACTGCTACGCGCCGGCAATCTGCTGAGCCGGATGCTGAAGGTGAACCTGATGAGCGACATTTTCAACCTGGAAAATGAGACGTTCCCGCAGGAAGAGCGCAAGATGGAAAACGAGTACTCGGTGAATCTGCCCACCAGCTACCAGCTCCAGAAGAAGCAGCGCAAGGGCTGGGTGAACATCGTCAACCCGTTTCGGGGCACCGTGGTCTACGGCACACCTGGCTCAGGTAAGACGTTTGCGGTCATCAACCAATTCATCAAGCAGCACCTCAACAAGGGCTTTTCGATGTACGTGTACGACTTCAAGTTCCCCGACCTCAGTACCATCGTGTACAACGAGCTGCTGAAGAATGAGAACAAGTACGCCGCCCCGGTGCAGTTCTACGTCATCAATTTTGACAACCCGACCAAGAGCCACCGGTGCAACCCGCTGCTGCCCACCATGATGACGGACATTGTCGATGCCTACGAATCGGCCGCTACCATCATGTTGAATCTCAACAAGACGTGGATTCAGAAGCAGGGTGATTTCTTCGTCGAGTCGCCCATCAACTTCGTGGCGGCCATCATCTGGTTTCTAAAAATATACGAGGGGGGTAAGTACTGCACCTTCCCGCACATGATTGAGTTTTTGGGCCGCAAGTACGAGGAGATGTTCCCCATCCTAGGCTCTTACTCCGAGATTGAAAACTATGTGCGGCCCTTCATAGATGCCTTCGACGGTGATGCCCGCGAGCAGTTGGAAGGCCAGATTGCGTCAGCCCGCATTCCGCTGAGCCGCATGGCCAGCCCGCAGCTCTATTGGGTGATGTCGGGCAATGACTTTACGCTCGACATCAATAATCCCGATGAGCCGAAGGTCCTGTGCGTKGGTAATAATCCCGACCGGGAGGTGATTTACGGCGCCGCCCTAGGGCTGTACAACGCCCGCCTCGTCAAGCTGGTCAATAAGAAGCACAAGCTCAAGTCATCCATCATCATTGACGAGTTGCCCACCATCTACTTCAAAGGGCTGGATAAGCTCATTGCTACAGCCCGCAGCAATAAGGTGAGCACGTGCCTCGGGATTCAGGATAAATCACAACTTGACCGCGACTACGGCAAAGCCGAATCGACGGTAATCCAAAACACGCTCGGTAACGTAGTTTCCGGCCAGGTAACTGGCGAGAGCGCTGAGGCATTATCCAAACGGTTTGGACGTATCTTGCAAAAACGCCAGTCACTGAGTATCAATAGTAAAGACACGAGTAGCAGCATCTCAACGCAACTCGACAGCATGATTCCGGCCAGTAAGATTTCGGGCCTYACGCAGGGCACTTTCGTGGGGGCAGTAGCGGATAATTTCGGAGAGGAAATAGACCAAAAGGTATTTCACGCTAAGATTTTAGTGGACGTAGCCAAGATAAAACGTGAAGAGGAGGCTTACCAACCTATCCCCGACATAACTAGTTTTGCGAATCCGACTACAGAGGAGGACGAAACTGAACAAATAATCCGTGCTAACTATAACACTATCAAGGCTGATATTGCCACTATGGTTGTGAGTGAACTGAGCCGGATTAAACGTGACCCTCTCCTGACGCACCTAGTAAAAAGTAAACCCGCCAAGAAGGCATGATAGCATGATAAATAGAGATAAGATAGGTAAGAGACTTGCTCAGCTACGTGACGAGCTGGCTTGCCCAGGGGAAGATGCTTGGTCACAAGTGCGCTTGGCGGAGGAAACCGGCCTCACACGCAACGTGGTGGCCCGCCTGGAGCAAACCTTTTCGGGTAGTATTGAGGTCTGCCTAACCATTCTCTATTTTTATCACCATCGGGGCTATAATATCAGTTGGATTATACTCCCTGACAATACAACGGTTTCGAAGATGGCATTGAGTGATACCACAAGAGCTATTGATGCGCATCTGGTAGAGTCAGAGCTTGCAGAATTCAAGCAAATGCTTAGTAGTGAAGCAGATAAACTACTATCGCGCTTAACGGTATAATATGCCAAATGATTCTATAAGAAGAAATAAGGTGTTTGATTATTGAAAAATGAGAATTCAGGCTTGAGCTTGGTATATTTGTTTCTGGTAGCCCCTGGAAATCTGGGGTGAGAACGCAACCAACTTACTGATAGCACTATGGCTGAAAACATCGAACCAAAAACCGGGAATGAGCAGAAAGCGCCCTACCCAGTTGCACGCGCTAACCAGCAGGCCCATCCTGACACCGAGCTAGGTCAGGAGTCGATTAAACCCATCCAGGCTCCCGCTCAGGTGAAGCCCGTCACTCGGCCGGCCGCCAAGGCCAAGACGCCAGTCGATGAGCGCGACGAGTTTATTCGCAATGCGCTCCCGGTGGCGGCTGCCCTGCGCAAAGCCGGCAACCCTGAGGAGGCTAAGAAGCTAGAGCTGGTGGCTAACGCCATTCTGCAAACGAAGTCGATGGAACGTGCCCCGGCCCCCGAGCAGGCTCAGAGCCCTGCCAAAGAGGAGTCGATAAAAGACCTGCTGGCCAGCGTGTACAAAACCATCGACCAAAACCCGGCACTAAAAAACATGCCGGAGGCTAAAGACATGCGCCGGGCAGGTAACAAGCTAGACAAGGATGGCATGCTTAACATCACTGTGCGCAATGGGGTGGTGGTGAGCTTTGTCAGCAACTTTACCGACAACTTCAGCCGTACCCAGCAGGAGAGCGCCACGGAGCCGAAGCCAGCCGTAGCCCAGGCCACGCCCGCAGTCGAGGCAGGTGCTCAGTCTATCGAGGCCCCTACCAGCCAGGTAGTGGCTATGCCTGTGCCGACTGCTCAGGTAATATCCACGCCCACGCCTGCCGCTCAGGTAGTGGCTGCGCCAATCGCATCTGTGCAGGAAGCCGCCCCCAAATTCCAGGCTTACCCGGCCTACACGAGTTTTGCGCCTTCGACCGAAACCGGCGTTGTAGAGCCTCGCAAGTTGTCGAGTAATGCTAGCCCGCAGCTCAACGTGGCCATGAGCGACAAAGGTGAGTTTGGCATCAATCCGCAGGTAAACCAACCGCGGTTGATTGGTGATGGTATTTCCAGCCTGAGCAAGTTCTTCGACTACCAGTTGCCCACATCGGGCCTCAAGATTGCCCACGTCGGGCTAGCTGAGCCTGGCCAGATGAAGCAGACCGAAAAGGGTTGGGAGGTGGTCACCAAGGGCAAACTGGCGCTGACCGATACCGCTGGCAACGTGTTCAAGCCCTTGGTGGGTGCCGCGCAGCAGATAGCGCCCGTAGCTCCTGCTCAAGTGGTGCAGCAGGCGCCCGCCGCTGGCCAGGCCGTGCCGACGCCCGCCCCGGCCCAGAGCCGAGGCGAAGTTATCTACGCAGCCGCCCCGCCTGATTCGAGCGGTAATCTCAATAAGCAGGTGCTCCAGACCCAGGCCGCGCACTACTCGATGTTTCAAATTCGGGTAGACCCTCAGGACAGCAACCGCGCCATCCTGTTGCCAGCCCCCGGTGCTGATGGGCGCCTGGTCAACTCGCTTCGGGATAGCATGGACAATGCCTACAACCTAAACGGCCGCCCAGAGCAAGGCAAAGCATTCTTAGCAGTTGAGACGCCCACCCAGCTAGCACGTACGGCCGACGGCTGGCGGGTGACGGAGAAGGGTCTCGTGGGCTTCAGCGCAGCCGAAACAGTGTACCAAGCCCCGTCGGTTGCCGTGCAGCAGGCCCCCCAACAGGCCACATTGGCAACTCCATTCACGCGGGCCGATGTATCGGTCGAGGAGTTGGCTAGGGTAGGGGTACAGGTAGCTGACCTAGAGAAATCGGGGCAGCTACAAAGATTACTAGAGGGAAAGAAGACCGACCTCATTCCTTTCGTGCTGCCAACCTCAGATGGAGTAGCCGTTCCTTTCGAGGCCAAACTGGTGCTGCAACGCGATGCCCAGGGCGTCGCTAGCCTGCGTGTCGATTTGCCCAAATACGAGCTGGAGATTCCCAAGCAGATAATGGGTAARGATATCACACCGGCCATGCAGGTGCAATTGCAGGCCAACGGTGTCGTGCCGTTGGCTGAAGGCTTCAAAGATGGCCAGGGCCAACCGTTTGCCGCCTACCTGGCGGTTGACAAGGAAATGAAGCGCGTGGTGGCCGTGCCCCGCGAAGGTATCAGCGTGCCCCGCGAGGTACATGGCGTGAAGCTCAGCGCCGAGCAGACCAAGCAGCTACTCGAAGGCCGTCCGACCCGCATCCAGGGCATGACCAACAGTAAGCAGCAGTTGGTCGATGCCACGGTGCAGCTGGACCCATTAGCCCGCAAACTCACTTTCCGCGACTCGCAGCCACGTGTTGCGCAGGAGCAAACTCAATCCCAGGTACAGCAGCCAGCACGCCGGCGTGGCGTGGGCGTGTAACCGGCCTGGACAGCCCAGAAAATCAGCCTCTGATACCTCAGGGGCTGATTTTCTTTTATAAACTCTCTTTCACATGCAACAGCCCCGCGAACCAGAACTCAACTTCAACCAGGTAAAGAAGGATATCAACCTGGTTGATTTGGTACTTACCCTTGGCTACCAACACAACCGCGCCAAGAGTGGCTCGGACATTGAAAAGGGTAAATTTCACACGTTCGACTATAAGGGCAAGCCCGGGCTCGACCAGGTTATCATTTACAAGAATCCGGCCGGCGACTACCTCTATTTTAACCGGGCCGACGACCGCGACAAAGGCAGCGTCATCGACTTTCTGAAGCACCGCATCGAGAACCCGCGCATCGACGGGGTGGTAGCCACTCCAGGCAAGAACATCTGGGCCAGCGTTATTGAAAACGCCAAACGCTTCCTAAATCTACCGGCAGCGGAACGCAGTACTAGCCACCAGTTGCAGCAGCGGATTGAGCCGTTGCAGCGCGGCGATACCTATGTGCCTGACTTTCTGCGCAAGACTACCCCGCTCACGGATACGGCCTACCTCATGCACCGGGGCCTGAGTCCCGAAACGCTGGCTAGCCCCTTGTTTACCGGCCGCATTCTGAACCACGTGCACACCGGCCAAACCAAGGAAGGTCGTCCGTACAAGTTTGTCAATACGGCTTTCCCGCAGGTCTATCAGGATAGCATCGTTGGGCTGGAAATCAAGGCCAATGGGTTCAAGGGCCAGGCAGCTGACTCGCTCAATTCGTCGGCCTTGTGGCTCTCAAACACCAATAGCAAAACCACGACGCTCGTAGTGGCGGAAAGTGCCATCGACGCGCTCTCGCACTACCAGCTTAAGCAGCCCACAAACGCGCTCTACGCCTCCACGTCAGGCCAGGTGACCGACAATAAAGTGACTGAGCTCAAGCGCCTGGTCGAGAACAACAACCTCAAAACGGTAAAGCTGGCGCTCGATAACAACTTAGAAGGGCACCTATTTGATACCCGGTTGATTGTGGGCCTGGCGCGCCCGGCTACCCCGATGGGTATCGTCCGCACCTTGCCCGGCCTGATAACCGTGGCCATCCACTCGGTGCAGGACGAGCCGGTAAGCCGGCTGCACCGCGAGGCTAAGGCCTACAACCAGCAAGTGCTGGAAAGCTACCGTAAGGTAGCGGGACCGGAGGCCGTTCCAGGGCCCACGCTCGATATTGAGTTGATTAAGGCTTCGAAGGTGGGGGACCACAGCTATCAATTCCATGTGCCCAAGCGCCTCGAAACCTTAGCCGCTTTCAACCAGTCGCTCATTAACGCCTTCCCCATGGTGGCCCGGGTCGAGCTGGAGAAGTCGAAGGCCAATGATTGGAACGACCAGCTAAAAGAACAGCTTAAGGAGAAGAGCCAGGCAGTAGGGCAGGAGCCCACTACAGCGCCCGAA
The DNA here is from genome assembly GCF_006439025.1 of Hymenobacter nivis. GTDB lineage: Bacteria > Bacteroidota > Bacteroidia > Cytophagales > Hymenobacteraceae > Hymenobacter > Hymenobacter nivis_A. The sequence continues at coordinate 17,865 of NZ_RCYZ01000011.1, read as the reverse complement.
CAGGAGCCACGCCCGCGCCGTGGGCCTCGCCTCTAGCTACTCGAAGATTGCTCACCTATCTGCTGCGTCAGCTATTTGCGTTCAGTTCACAAGCAGTAAATCTTCCAATCGGGTGGTGAAAGCGGGAGAACGCCATTGGGCCTTTCCTTCCCAGGCTGGCCGGCTAGGGCTTCCTGCTGAACCTGAGTTGGTTGGTGCAGAAAGCGTAGTGGCTAGGCGTACCGTTCCGCGTCCGAACCGCTGATTCAGGGCGTCCAGGCTGGCCATCAAGGCCGGTCGGCTGGTTGTTGCTATCTCTTTTTCCCCTTTGTTCTCTCGTTGAGCCGGGGTAGGGGAGGGGCTGAATAACGTAAGTTGCTGCCCGTTGCCAGGAGCTTCCAATCCGTCTAGTACTACACCCGCTTTGTGATAGGACGTGCCTGTTTCCCATAACCGGCGCAGTAGAGAGCTGGCGTAGCTCAGCAGTACCGTTGTATCGTTTGTTGGGCCACTAGGTAAGGTAAGGGTCGCTGACCGGGAGTAGGGCGGGAGTACGTGCGGGTCAAAGCGGTTTTTGCTGATATACACCGTCAGCACATGGGCCAAGTCTTCCTGTGCCCGCAGCTTCTCCGCGGCCCGCGAGAGAAAGGTGGCCACGGCCGCCAGCACGTTGGAGTACTCAGTTAATGGCCGGCCGAACGTGCGCGAGCAACTGATACTTTGCCGGTCAAGCGTGCCGTCTTCCGAGGGGTGCAACCCTGTGCAAGGCTGGCCTTGTAATTCCTGTACCAGTCGTGCCCCTACCACCCCGCCTAGGTGCTTACGGGCCCAGGCCTCGCTTACCCGCGCTAGGTCGCTCGCTGAGTCGATGCCCGCCGCAGTGAGTTTAGCAGCGTATTGGCGGCCGATACCCCACACGTCCCCGACCGCCACTTGCCGAAGCGCCCATGCTTGGCGCTCAGTGGTGTCGAGGTAGAGTACGCCGTCCAACTCCGGTAGCTTCTTGGCCAGGCGGTTGGCGAGTTTGGCCAAGGTCTTGGTCGGGGCTACGCCGACGCAGGTAGGAATGCCCGTTCGGCGCTTCACATCGGCGCGCAGGGTTTGGGCCAGCTCATCCAAGCGACCCAGGTAAGGCGTAAGGTGCTGCTCCAACCCGTGCAGGTCCAGAAAGGCCTCGTCAATAGAATAGATTTCCAGGGCAGGTACCCGTTGCGCCAGGCAATACATGACCCGGGCACTCATGGAGCCATAGAGGGCGTAATTGCTGGAAAATACGGCTGCGTTATGCGCCTTCAACAACTCCTTGACTTCGAAGTAGGGCGCGCCCATTGGGATACCAAGCGCCTTCACCTCCGCGCTGCGGCTCACGACGTTGCCGTCGTTATTACTTAGGACCACAACGGCCCGCTTCTCGTAACGCGGCTGAAAGACGCGCTCGCAGCTCACATAGAAATTGTTGGCATCTACTAGTCCGAACATAGCATGGGCGCTTAATCGCGGGTGCGTAGCAGCGCGGCCAGCTTACCGGGTACCAACTCGTGCAGCACGTGCGTGACGACGCCCCAAATGCTCACCTCGTCCGTGTCGCGAATCTGGTAAGGCTTATAGGCCGGATTGGCTGGCATCAGCCACCAACTGCCCTTTTGGTAGACAAACTGCTTGACGGTGCATTCGCCCTCCACCACGGCCACGACAATGTGCCCGTGGTCGGCTTCCATCTGCTTATCGACGGCCAACAGGTCCCCCGTGTGAATCTCCGCGCCGGCCATGCTCTCGCCGGATACTCGCACGAGATAAGTTGCATCAGGGTGGCGCAGCAGCAGCCGGTTGAGGTCGAAAAGTTCATCTTCCAGGTGGTCCGAGGCCGGGGAGGGAAAGCCGGCAGGTACGGTGCAACTAAAAAGCGGCAGCAGAAAGGGGGTCCCGGTAGGCACTACCGGGATTAATTCAACGTCACGCATCGACCAAGAGAGCTAGTGGAGGTCGCAAGTATACGTGATTGCCAACTAATTTAGTTTTATGTAGCTAAAAATAATAGTCTGTTTTCCGCCGAAAGAATGCTTTTACTCTATAGTGGCACATTGTCTCAAAGCTTACTTGTGAGCTACTACTCCGAGCTGGGGCCTTTATTGGACGGTTTTACCGAGGGCGTTTCCAGCGCGTAGAGGCGCTTTTTCCGACCGTTTCTCGCTGACCCTTATTGGAGTACCTTCAGGGCATGACAACCGTCGCCCTCTACGCTCGTGTCTCGACCAAGGATAAGGGTCAGAGTACCGAAAACCAGTTGCCCGAACTGCGACGCTTTGCGCAAGCTCACGGCTACACCGTTTACAAAGAGTACGTGGAGCACGAGTCGGGCGGTACGGGGAAGCGCTCCGAATTCCAGGCGCTGTTCGCCGATGCGCACCTGCGACGCTTCGACTTGGTGCTGTTCTGGAGCCTGGACCGCTTTAGTCGAGAGGGGGCATTGCCTACCTTGCAGTACCTCAATCAATTGCAAGGCTGGGGCGTGGGCTACAAATCGCTCACGGAGCAATACTTGGATTCAGTCGGACTCTTTCAGGAAGCCATTATTTCCCTTTTAGCTACGCTGGCTAAGCAGGAGCGCATCCGGCTGAGCGAGCGCACCAAGGCAGGTATGGCCCGACGTAGGGCAGAAGGCGTGCTGATAGGGCCGCCGACTAAGAGCGCTACGGTCATCGAGCAGATACAGGAAWTGAAAGCGAGCGGCCTTTCCAATTACGCTATCAGTAAAACGCTCGCCATCTCAGCTAGCACCGTAGCCAAATACTTAACCTCACAAACTATGCCGCCACATGCAGGTAAGTGCCAATGAGCGCCAGCGTTTGGCCAAATATAAAATGCCTTGAGAATRTCTTAAAACGGCAAAATTTAGTACGGGTCTGCAAAGTTGCGGGCAGCTTCTTCGGCTATGCTCTTGTTGAGGTAGCCAATTTGGCGAATGGCTTGCTGCCGGTAATCGAGCAGACTAAAAGTCTGCGTTTTCTGCTGGTCAATGGTTTGAATAACTTGCTCCCATATCTTTTTGTCGGCCTCGTGGACGGGAATCCAACTGCTACCAGTAACTCGATGCGAAGGGAATAAGCTGAGGTGCTGAAATAGCTCGCTGGGGTTATTAGGATAAGTATGAAAAATTAATTCCAACGTGGGCATGAGTTGTTCGGGCATCCCCTCGCGAACGGCCTTAAAAAGCAATTTAACGAGTTCGAGAGAATCGGGGCGAGTCTTAATGGTACGCTCGATGTAGTAAAGCATTCGCTGCTTTTGTTCGGGGTTGGTCTCTTTAGGAAATAGAGCTTGGACTGCTTCACTTCTAGAAAACCACCCAGTCTGCTCAGAGAGGAAAATCAGGATTTTGGTAATTTGCTCATCGTAGTCAGTGCCCTGCCAGAGAAATGTGAGAGGTCGGCGCTCAGAACGCGAAAGGTCAGCATACAGCTTGCTCTCACTACCGTAGAGTTCAAGCAAAAAATCAGGGTCACGCTTAACCAGGATGCTTAATTCTTGGCAATCCCAGTCATGGCAGACTTCCCGATTATTCCACCACTGGTAATAGCGCTTAAGAAGAGGAAGTTGTTGGTCGGTGAAGAAGTGGCTAAACCTATCAACAACTGCATAGCATAGATGCACTGCCGAATCTTGGTCGGCAACCTCTAAACCAATTGCCAGTAAGTCAGGGTATAGTGATGGCGAAACTGACTCAAAATGCTCAAGGTTATAGAAATTGAAATCGGTAATGCCAGACTTGAAAACGCGCATCAACTCCTGAAGCCAATATGTGGAAACCTCGATAGCAGGCAGGTATTTTAGGAATAAAAGTTGCCAAACTGCTTTAGCCTGATAATCACCCTTGCTGATTAAAGCATAATTGGCTTCCGCATCTTGCTGAGCCAGCAATTGAATAGTTTTCCAGAGCGTGAGCTTAGCAGGGTTATTCGTTGTGAATAGGTAAGCTATAACTCTCTTTGCTAGAGACAGGTCACGTTCGGTTAGCTCGTGGAAGAGTTCTGCTATTGAATTCACAAGCTGATGATGCTGGTCAAGGTGGCTAGCGGCAGCTTGCGGCAACAGGTTGTACAACTGGTGAAAATCGTCAATTAGGCGAGCATAGGAAGAGAAGCTCTTAAATTGGAGCGGTTTGGTACGACTACGGATGTAAGCACTGCGTTTAATGTCATCATAGATGATTTTGTGCTTTGGCTCGGAGAATTTCTTATAAGGCTGGTTGTACGCTAGCAGATTATAGAGTCGGAAAAAGGGGGCGTTGAATTTACGTCGAAGTGACTTGAGGTCAGCGTGAGTAACGCGCCATTCAAGCCAATTGCAATACTGGTTGACCAAGTAGCAATGGGCAAAGTCGGTGGGGTCGAGGCTACTATCGAAGAAAGGGATTACACGGTCGGCATCCCACTGTCGCCATTTTTTGCCGCTATCGCCGTCGTGCCGCTGGTTTAGGTAGTCGCCGATACCCTTGAGCGTGAGGGCGGGGTGCGTAGGGTATAGGTTGAAAAGCAATTGCCAAAGCGACTCGCGCCATGCTTCAAGACTTTWGCCTTTTTGAGGCAGCTCGTCGTTAGCAATGTTGATAGCATTGGGCTTGTGGCTGGGGCGAACACCGTGAAAAACGGTAGCCAAGCAGGACGGAACGATGTGAGCGATGAGCCACTGATAAAACGCGGCGTATGGCGCAAAACTGGCTCCAATAGTCAGCACCTTGACCAGCATTTCCTGAATATAGAGCCCTTGATGACGGTACTTATAAGCATCAAAATGAGCAATGGAACGTAGCGATTCCAAAGCTTTGGCAAAGTGGTCGGGGTGCTTAGCCGTGAATTCAATTAACAGGCGAAGTGCAGTAGGTAACTCTTCCAGCGCGTGGTTGCAGAGGTCTTTGAGGACGACATAAAGTGGGTTCTCCCGCAAATAAGAATGGTCGTTGCGCTCAGGGACAGGGTAATGAGCTACCTCGAACCTGGGCCAAGGCTGAGTGGCCAGCTGGTCAGCAGCCTCAGCCAAAATCTGATTAATGAGGAAGGGCCAAAAAACATGGTAGAAATTCCAACGGTCTTCGGCAGACAGGTCGGGTTGGGCAAGCCACTCTTCCACTGGCCTCTGGATTCTAGGCCGGACAGTATCCATGCCGAAGTCGTTGATACTACCATTAAGGGTGTCGATTATCCGGCGTTGCTGCTGCGGAAAGAAGTAGCGCAACAATTGAGAATAAGACAGTTTTGGATGTTCCGTGAGGAAAAAACGGTAGAAAACAAAGCTCCCAAGAATCTGGTCAGCACTTTTGACAATGTGGCCTTCGTGCAGGTCAACTAACTCGGCTTCGTGCAGTTCCTGTACCGCCTGCCAAAATTGCTCGGGGGAAATGTTGAAAGCCACTTCAACTTGGCGGGCCTGCTCATCGTGGTTCTGGTGAACGACGCGCAAGAAATGAATGATGGCCAGCACTTGCCCAAGTAGTGGATTTTGGCGAGCCGCCAACTCGTCCAGAACAGGGCCAAAATACCCCTCATAGATATCGTAGATGTTGTGAAGCCGGTGTATGCGTTCGGCTTCGCGAGCTGCTTTGGCCGACATGATGGCCAGACGGGGGCGGCCAGCACTTAGCTGCTGAATACGTTGTACATAGTCGCCATTACGAATGCAATAGGGCTCAGCAGCTAGCAGTTCCTGGATGGCCTCGTCAGATAAGGGCTTCACTTCGAAGACATCACTGGGGTTTTTCTCGGCGGCTTTAGCCACACTGTCGCGGGCGTAGTCGCGGACGGTAGCAATGATTTTGAGGGTACCCACAGGATGAGCGAGTTGCTCGGCAAGTAGCGCGTTGAAGTAAGGGCTGACGCGGTTGGCATCATCGGCAACTACAACAATCTGCTGGCCAGGACGCAGGGCAAGCTGAAGCTCACGAATAAAGTCGGGTGACTTTTTATCAAATACAAAATAGAGCTGGCGGTGGTCGAGCTGCTCGGCACAATACGCTTGGGCCACGGTCAAGACGAGCTGCGTTTTGCCGACGCCCGCAGGGCCAGTAATAAGCAGCAAGTCGTTAGCTTCGAGTTTATTACGTAAATCAATTTGCTCAGCTTCGCGGCCAAACAAGGTTTCAGTGAATTGAGTAGTGCCTACTTGGCGCTGATGGATGCTAATAAAATCGGGAGCATGAATAAGCTGGCCGCTGCCAAGGTCGAGGCCGATATATTCAGCAGCCAGCGACGGGTACTCCAAGATGTACCGAACCAGCTGGTCGAGGTCGATGAGTTCAAGCTTGTAACCAGCTGTACGAGCTTGCTGGTCGAGTAGCGCAGCGGTTTCGGCAGGGCAACGACGGTTGAATACCAGGCAAATGCTCTCGACTTGGGTCGGGGTAATAGCCGGCTGGGTGCGCGTAATACAGTCCGTAAGGTCTTTTTGGAGCTTGGCCGGAAGGTCTTTGTTGGCGGTAGTGTAGGCTAGGAAAATAAAACGGCCGTCAGGGCGCTGGCACCAAGCATCGGGCACACCAGTGCGGTCTTTGTCGGCCCCAATCATAGTGCCCCACGACTGGATGCGCCAGCCTCGAAAACGGGCTAGGTAAGCATCCCCAAGGTTTTGAAAGCTGGAAGGGCTAAGAGTGGCCAGTTTTTCCTGGACGAGAGCAAGCTGGAACATAATCAACTTGTTACAACGGCTTATTCGGGAAGCTACTCAGCTTGAGCAGATGGGAGCGGCCGATTTTCATATAGCCAGATGAACTGCTGCAAGCGTTGGCTTGGAGTAGGTTCTTCAAAGTCTTCAAAATAAACGCCCGTGACCTCCTCAGTTCCAAACTGCGCCCGGACCAAGTCATACAGATGCTGACCGAATAGAGAGCGTAGGCGGTCAAAATGTGCTGGATGCAGGCCTCCTTGGAAGGAAGGAGCACCGCCGGATTTAATGCGCGAACCACTGGCTTCCAGAAAAGCAATGACATCTTCGGGATTCTGGTCGAGGAACTGGAATAGGTAGTCGACAGGCCCCGGCGGCAGTTCTAGCTGCGGCCAGATAACAGCCAAAAGCTTAAAAGCGTGTTCGGAATGAGTGTGATACAGCGGCGCACCATCGGCCTCTCTCAAAGCCCGCGAAAGCAGCAGTTGTCGACTGTCACTCAACAGTTCATCCCACACCTCAGATGCGAACATGGGGGCTGGGGCAGCAGGCTGGTCGAAATCGCTTCGGCGGCCCTCGCGTTCATGTCGTACCTGAAGTTGCTGGTCGAACTCGTAAGCCATAGAATAATTTCCACCCTCTCTCATAAGCTCAATGGCTAACCCTACCCGTTCGGGTTGCGGAAGATGGTTGAGAAGTGTCAATAGCAATCTGACGGTCTGGGGCATTCCGGCGTCACCAAATGCACCAGCATTATAGTCGGATATGTACAGGTCGGCCGTTTGGGTAACGGCGACAAATAGCGCACGACATTGCTCAGCCGTCAAGTCTGGCAGGCGATAGGTAATGCGCTCAAGGGCAATATCAGCTCCAAGGCGCTGCACGAAGTCACGTAAGGTATCGACCTGCGTTTCGTTATTATTGACAATAAAGGCATTGAATTCCTGGTCGGAAACATCGCCGCGAGCCACTGAGTAGGAGAAGTAACGACTGAAATAAGCAGGAGCAGCCACCGACTGCCGACGATTTAGCTCGGCTTCAGTAGTCGGCGTATTACTGTCCGCCCAAGACCACGGGCTAGTAGTGGTAGTTAGCCGTGGAAACAAGGCCGTAAGTAAGGCCTTGGCGGCGGCAGCAGTTTCGCCGGTGTAGTTAAAGGCATGTAAAACAGCCTCAAGCTGTGTATTTGTATCTGGTTCGTTAGCGTCGCCAAATGACATCAGTATTGGGCGTTCACCATCGCCAGCAAAGTAGTCTTGTCGGGCCGCTACAAACTGATGCAATTCGGGATAGAAGATATTGAGCGCCTCCACCAAAAGCAGATCGACGTTATTGACTTCGCCGCGCAAAAGCGGTAGGCTGAAGCGAATGGCATTAGCGTAGCGGATTGCGAGGCGTGGCGTGGTGAGTCGGGGCAAAATACCCCGGCGCAATGCATTATCAAAGCGTTGAGTATTGAGCGCCTGACCGGTACGCTGAGCTTCTTGGCTGTCTAACTCTGTTTGAGCGTCATGTAGCGCTTCCTGGGTGCGAGCGCGACAGTACTGCCACAGGTCTTGTTGGCGCGCGCGCGGTAGGCGCAGTGGCACTTGTACAATTTTCTCTAGGAAGTTCTGGCCGGCCGTCAGGGCATCGGCACTAGTGGCGTCGGCGCCAGCAGCGAAAATTTCGCCGATGGCGCGAGCTACCATTACATCATCAAAAGCTAGTAGATAAGCAGTGTGCCGGAAGTTGGCAGTGAGCTTGACGAGGCGAAAAACGGATTGAATCTGCGTCTTTTCGAGGCGGTCTATATCGTCAATGAACACCACTACGCGCTTTCCAGACTCAGTAATAGCTTGGTCGACGCGACGGTGTAATTCTTCAATACTGGGCTGGGCAATGTTGCCGATGGCCTGCAAAGTGCTACCAGGGTCGGAAGTAAAGCCAGCGAAACCCATCTTGGGTATAAGAGGAGCTACGTATTTGGTGACAGCTTCGGCAATCTTTTCGCCAGTGCCATGTAGGCTCTGCCCCAAAGCCTTGGTGAGTTGCTTGAAAAAATCGAGCAACAACTGACTTTCGTCCGGAAAGCGCCACGGGTTAAGATGCAAAATGATAGGTGCGGGGTTGGCATTAAGCAGGTAGTGCTCAATGAAATGAAGCACTGTGCTTTTACCCTCGCCCCACTTACCGTAAAGACCAACTACGCTACTGGCAGAGTGAGTCGATGTTAGTAGTATTTGAGCTAAACGCTCAGCAAAAGGAGCCCGCTGAAAGTCGTCGTGGCCAGGGTCAGTAAGAGGAGTGTCAGTTGAACGGTCAGCGGAGGTAGGCATAACTATAAGGCGCGCAGATTAAGACTGAGGCGTATTATGCTGTGAATATGATACTAGGTATCGGTAGGTGTGCAAGCAGTAGAATTTAAGCTTCAGTAATCAGCCCTTTATATGGCCATGTGGCGCTGAATAGTTTGCACTAGCTTGTAGACGAGTGTGGTAGACTCGCGTTGAGCTGGTGAAGTGCCCTGTTTAGTCCACTCCTGGTCAATTTTGCGGGCGCGGCCAATGGCTACTTTGCGACGGGTACGACCTGAATTTGGCTCAGCAGTTTGTAGCAAAGCGAAAAACTCGGGACTAATGAGCTTGCTGCCGGTGCCGTCGTAGCGCAGACCGAACGGTTCGAGGTGGGCATTTAGGCGAGCCATGTAGTCGGTGCGGGGCATGGGATTGCCGTCGTGGTTTTCGAAGTGTAACAAGAGCCAATACTCAAATGCCTGGTTGGAATAGGCAACTTGCAGGCCGTGAGCCTCGGCGCGGGCGATAGCATTGTTGAAGTTGTTGGCAGGAAAGCTGTCGCGGTCAAAGACGCACCACACTTGGTCGTACTGTTGCTGTCGGCTGAGTAGGATGGCCTGCTGCACCGTACTAGTCGTGTTGTTGCCCTCCCCAACCGCAATAACCCGGGCGGAGGCCAGCCGGAATTGGTTGAAATAGGAAGGCTCGGTGTTCTGGCCGTCACACACAATGAGGATGGTGGGTAACGGGGTGCGGGTAAGCCGGCGACGGGTGAGGTTTTCCAGGCTGGTACCCCCGCGGCGGGCCAGCGTAGCAGGGGCCGGCTGGGGGCGAGCAGGTCGGTGCTTAGCGGGCATCTTCAGGCTGAGACTGAGTAGCGGTAAATGGGTGGCCAAAATCACCTAGAATGGGAATAGCTCCGTACTTACCGCGGAGATAGTTGTCCTCGTACTGGCCGTCTTTTTTAACGCCCGTAAAGTCACCCAGTGAATAGAGGGTGGTGGCGCCGAACCGGTCTTTCTCAGTGAACCAGACCTGGTCGCGGCGGAAGCTGCTCTTACCGAGTAGGTTGCTGTTATGGGTGTTGAATAGTAGCTGGGCGTTGTGCGGGTTGAGCGTACGCGAGTTGAAGAGGGCCACAATCTGGGCGACCAGATTGGGGTGGAGGCGGGAGTCCAACTCATCGACCACGAAGACCATCCCGTTGTCGAGCACGTCGAGCAGGGGGCCGGTGAGGTAAAAGAACTTTTCGGTACCGGCCGACTCGTCAGCAGTCAGCGAGAAAGCTACCGACCCGGCCGCTTCCTGATTTGCATCGTACTGGAGACGAGCGGTATATACATCGGAGTAGATAACCGGCTTATGGCCCTGCTTGAGTTGCTCACGGAACTGGCGGCGCAGCTGCGTGGGCATAGCGGAGCTGACCTGCTCAAACTCGGCAGTTTCTATTTCCACGTCCAGAATAGCCAAATCAGCCTGGCGCAGCAAGTCGAGCATGCGCTGCTTCTGCGCCGGATTCTCAGCCTCGCTCATCGAGTAGCCCTGGTAGCTGTCAGCGCTCAGGCCGGAAAGACCATTGAGTCTATCATCGAACCATTCGAAGGCGTGTACGGCGATAGGGTTATTGAACTGGCTGGCCACGGAGAGCAGCAGGGCATTTTCGCGCACATTTTTACCAGTGACCAGGCTTTGAATAATGCCCGAAAAGCGCGACTTGTGCAGGCGGATGCCCTGCTCGTCGCGGTAGAACAGCTCAACCTCCTTGGTTTTTGGGCGGTAGTAAAACCACTCGGCCACTACCTGAGTGGTAGAGGCGGTAAAGCCGTAGCGGTATAATACCTGCTCGTGTAGGAAGACCACTTCGAATTCGGAGGGTTCGTGCTCGGTGACGGTGCTGAGCCGGAAGGGCTCGACAGCAATAGCGTCGCCTTTCTGGGTTTCGCGGGAGGAGTTAAGCACGAAATCGCGCATGAACATAATGGCCTGCACTAGCTTGCTCTTACCACTGGCGTTAGCCCCGTACACTACGGCACTGCGCAGCAGGCGCAAGCCGAATTCAGGTACATCCACTACGTTGTCGGCCTCACGGGTGGTATCGGGGCTAGCCAGTAAGCTCCACTCGGCAGGCTCGCGGAAGCTCTTGTAGTTGCGAACAGTGAAGCGAACAAGCATAATAGAGGTCGTTTTTAGCGCTAATCTGCGTAAAGTAACACTCTATTTTACCAATTAATTTAATATGGTAGCGTTAGTTTAGGGTCAGGACCTGCGTTAATCGCTCCACCAGTTCTTGCTCGTGGGCGGGTAGCAATACATTCAGACCAGTTGACGAAAGCTCCTGATAGCAATGAGCACCCATAATAAGGAAAAGCGATGGGCTGCTACCATGATGGTAGTTTGCCACTTAACCGGTCTTTTATCTCATACTTGAACTGAATAGCGGTGGCATTGCTGGCGGGGTGGCGTAGAGAATGGGGATAAAACAGATAGGTGTGGGGGGCACCGCGCCGCAGAGCATAACTAACCAACTGGTAGATGTCAGCCTGTGCCACCCCATCGGGCGAGACATTACCGGCAGTGGTAACCGGCAGCGATTTGTATTTGGTGTCGATAACCAGTGATTTTCCTTAGAATTTTGCTTAGGCTTGCGCTTCAGCAACAGGTCATGGCGCAGTTGAAAATACTGCTTGGGTTTGGCACCAATGAGCGTAGCAGTGGCCAGGTAGAGGTCACGGATTTAAGACTGGATACTGCATTGCTCGTCCAGATGGGTGCGGACGAAGCCTTCAATGGAATGCTCTAAGATGACTTCGGTGGGCAATAGGATAGCGAAGACACGCACTTCTTCGGTGTGGGCGAAAATATAGCTGGAGCTACCCTATTACTTCTATCTTAAGGGCAAGGATAGGCCCTTTTGCTATCTTTAGAGTTGTACAAGCAGCGGTTACCGGGCGGTCCGCAAGTGCTCCTCTAGCACACGTTGCATACGCTGTTCAGAATACTTGACCGTGGGTAGTTCGTCACCCGAAACCACCGCCTGTTGATAGGCTCGCCACTCGGCCTCGATCGGCAGGCGGTGCAGCCGCTGCTGGTACGCTTGCACGAAGATTTGCTGGCGGGCCGCCCAGAACCGCTCAGCCGACAGGCCGTGGAAGTACGCTAGCACCTCGGAGCGCTCGGCCAGCGTAAAAAACCGCAGTGACAAGCCAGGCTGGTTGATGCTGAAGCCCACGCCCACAGTCTGTTCTAGGCCGTCCACCTGTGCTGAGGTATAATTGAACAATAAGATGTAGTGATTGATTGCCAATAAGCGCGAGATTTCGCCTTGCCGCGGCAGATGCACTACATTGTTGCTGTTGTCCTCGGCAGTAGGCAAGTACCCTACCAGCAGGTTTAGTGACCCTAGGCGCAGAGCTTCTTCCGCTATCTGCCGACTATTTAGCTCGGTCTGCGCAGCTGTGTCGGCCAGCRGTTGGTTGACTAGACTCCCTAGCACGGCTTGCTGGTCAGCTGGTAAGGCGTAGTCATCAAACTGGGTAACAGCGCACCGGTAGATGGTAGACAGCCAGAATACGTAAGCAAGCTGATATTGGGATTCGGTCAGCGCCTGAGCCCGGCTCAGGGCGGGCACCACCTTCTGCTTGTAGACAGATTCGAGCACGCCGAGCCGCGTTTCGCAGACCGTGCAGAAGATGTGGTCGGCCACGTAGAAATTCTGCGCGGCATCCGTTTCGTCTAGGCCCCGGCCCATCGTCTGCTCGATGGTTTCGGGGAGCACCTGCCGGCCGAAGAAGGCCTGGGAGCCGGCCCCAGTGACGCTAAATAGCTGTTCCTTATCCCGGCCCTTCACCGCCCCGCCGTTGGCCATGTCTTCCAGCACCAAGTGGGAGATGATGTGTGAGCCGGTAGCGTTGGCCTCGCGCTGATTACAAATTAAACACGTCATCCGAGATAGCACAGGGAATATTAGCAGATACAGCAGCTAGTGGCACGCTACAGGTTGGCCCCGCATTGCTGCCAAGTGCTATACGTGGCAGCCCCGCCTAGGTAAGCTACCAACTCAATCTAGAAAATATCGATGACCGCGCAGGTAGAAATAACTTGGGTCGGGCAGCAGCAGCGTAGTGACGACCGGCTGGTATGCCCAGTGTCCAAACAAGTCAAGCACGGTAGTCTTTGCTTGGGCAAGTTCGCTGTTTGAGTCCTCGTAGCACGCCAGAATCAGCCGGTCGGGGCAGATAATTTTGGCTGCCTCCACCAAACTGCGCAGGGGCTTTAGGTCATTGGCCATAAAGGCCGAGCCGCTGTGCTTAGCCTCACCAATGATTAACTGTCCATCCACCAGTCCGATAATGTCTAGCTCTGCGCTGTTCAGTCCTAACCGATAGCTGTCGTACAGGTTGAGCTGCGGGCTGTATCCGAACGACTGGTGGGCTTGCTCATGCAGACTTACCAATGTCCGGATAACGGTTAAGTTGCCGTCGCGCATGAACCGAGACTGGAACATACTGTTTTTAATCACGCTGTTCAGTTTATAAGCAAAGGGCTGCTCGACCGGGAAGGAGAAGTCGCGCAGACAGCCGCTACATGGCACAGTCTGGGCCGCACCATTAAGCGGGTGCCAGAAAATGGACGAGCAGCGGGGACATTTTAGCTTAAAGCCGGGCAGTAGCACCCCGTAACCGCACAACTCCTGCACCGTGCGCCTCAAGCTCTGACGCAGGTTTCCCCCATTTATGGCGGTGGCTTTACTCAGTTTAATGCCCGCCTGCGATAGCGCAGCCTGACATCTCCTCACTAGTTCCTCGAACCCAATAGCATCGCCTGCTAGTGCCTCGCTCCTGCATAGCTCCTCGAAGACGTCTACCCAGAATTTATCGTCGAAGAACTCTCTAACTAGGGCGAAGTCTTGGTTGAATATGCTGAGGAAAGCGCTTAGTCGGTTGCTGTCGTCGTGCGGTCTTTGGTCAACAAACCGAGTACGCGTTGCCTGCCCGTGCAGCACAGGCGTGGCAATGAGTTGGCGTAGCAGTTGCGGAAACGAGGGCAGTTCTACCGTGACTGCGGCGGGCTCGTTGCCCTGGCTTGCTACCAGCACAGACAAATCTCGGCCCGGCCGTACCCGCCCCTTGCGGCCCTTGACGATAGAGCCACAGTTGGTAGTCAACGGAAACAGTAGCCGGTTGCGGTAGTCATCTGTACGCTGGCTTATTTCTAGGTCTACGGCCCACTGCTGCGGATAATAGTGCAGGTTTTTCGAGAAGCTAGGCATGGGTAACTGAATCAGGCCGCTGTCCGAAATCAGCGTCTGCGTGGTAGGCGATTCACTACTTTTGTGGGGGAGGTGGCCACTTGCATCCATAATGGCAAGCGGAAACTCAGCAATTGCTCGGTAGCGAAACGCTCGATGGCGGGCAATGGGTCGGAGCACGTCAGTGAGTAGCACATCAACTTCTGCCTCATTCAGGGAAAATGAAACCACTTCAATCGGTTGGTCATACGCGCTCATGTTGTGAAGCACGGCACCGAAGTAGCGGTCTCGTCCCAGCTCCCTCAATTCCTCTACTGTGCAGTAGAGCAAGCTTCGGCATTCGTAGAGCTGACGGTTCCAGTAATAAAGCAGGTCGGCTGTGGCACTCCGGTCTTTAGCCACTATTAATTCCGTCACGTTGTATGGCTGATAAACGCTGGTCCGCAGCACGACGGTGTGAAGGTTTTGCCGGACCAAATCCGAATGCAGAATTGAGGGCTGTTCGTGCAGGAGTTGGTTGATAGAGGCAAAGTTTTCGGCGGTCAGTGCTACCTGTCGGTAAGACCGGGTAATCTCCTCGTCAAAGGCAGCCGCCGACACCAGGCCAAAGTTGAGCTTGTAGAACGGTAGAAGCGGACTTGTCACTTGGTCTAGGCCTGATGCTACCAGCACAGGTAAGCCTGGCGTGAACTGTGTTAGCAGGTGTAAGGCGTACACGCCGCGCAACTCCTTACTATAACCTTTCTCGTTCAAGTCGAAGTAGCCGACAGGACTGAAGCAACGCAGCTGCTTGACTGCCTCTACGTCCACGCCCGGGCCGCACAGCACGTAGTCGGGGTCGTAATGCTGGAGCAGGGCAACGTAGCCGGGAGAGATGCCAGTAGCGGGCACCGGAATAATGGGCGTGTAGCGGCCACCCCAGTATTGTTGCAAAGACTGCATAAGAGCAGTCAGCGCCTCGTGGGTATACTCGTCCCTAACAAAGCACACATAGCGTAGGTGACGTACCTGGGAGACGATTTGGTACTGATTCATAGGGCGAGCGTTGATGCTGCCTGAGCCCAGACCAGGCAGCATAGGTAACAAAATTGGGCTAGCACGCAAGCTAATCGCTGCACACCGACTTGATTCTAACCGCCTTTAACCGAGCGGTTGCCGCCTACAGCCCCGCCCGGTCTGCTAGTGCACGCCGGCCGCGGCAGCGAGTACACCAGGAGGCCTTTACTACTCTGCTGGACCGCACCCAGGCCATTGCCAGCCTGAGCTGGCCCAGCAATCCCTACGACAAAGCCTTAGCCGAGAGTGACTGGAGCACGCTTAAAACCGAACTACTCCCCCGTGGGGTCTGCGTCGCTGATTTGCAAGAGGTTTGACTCAGACTGGACGAGTACCTCGACTATTACTACAACACCCAACGCTTGCATTCTGTCTTATGCTACTCTACCCCACTCGAAATCGAACTCTACTACCTTTCCAACCTACCTTAGCTTAGTGTCCGTTTGCACCCGACCACCTTAAGGACTGAGTTTTAGACTCAGGTCGCTGCTGGGGCCCTAGCAGCGGTATTAGCTAAACAGATAGATGATGATCAAGGAGATAATATATGAAAAGCTGAAAGCGGCTTTTATAGATGGGTTAGATAGCTTAACTAAATTTTTAGATAAACAGAAGCAGGATAAATATTCATTCTTTTCGATAGATTCTCACAAGAATTTCCCAGTTCTCAGAAATGCCGAGTTAAATGTATATCCTACATTTTACGTTGGTGATTCTGCAAAATCCGACTATTCTAGTGTTTTCAGTAACTGGCGATATAGTGAAAAGGCTGAAAAACCAGAAAGTTGGCAAGATTATAAAAGCTATATTCTCTCTAATGAGGAATTATGCAGATATTTTAAAATTGGAGAATTCTACCCGATAGATAGAAAAGAAGGTGGTAGAGATTTCTGGGAAGACTTTATGTTCGATGCTTTTGTTGGAGATTTAATAGATGCTTACATTCATAAGCATTCAAAGGAGTTTAATGAATCCTTCTTTTTGGAAATGTTTAACCTTTATTATAATTCTATCTCCTCAAAAAAGCTAATTGTTGACGTACTTATTCCAATAATACTTGTGGACTTCACGGTTGTTGACTTTCATATCAATGAAAATATATCCCTCATTCATATGCCAAATAGTCTGCAAATTTCGAGAAATATTAGGTTGAGTAGTAATAGAACTTCACATCCTGATGTAGCTGGCGCAGCAACCCATGCTTTTTTGTTTAAAAACATATCTTTTGATAATGCCGATTGTGATAGTATTTATAATACATTATCGGATATTGAATTTTATAAGAATACCCTCGTTGAGGTCGATTACCTATTTGCATGTTTAAGAAGTGTTTCTAAGGTTGAAACAGGTTATTGCCAGATAGTTGCGCGGCCCTTAGGCTGGCAAAGTAATTTTAAAGCAGATTTGGAAGAAACTTTCGTAGCTTCAGATAGAAAATATCCATCTCATTTTGAGAATAACGCTTGGTATAAAGCATATTCGTTAGTTGATGAGAAAAAATGCGAAGATATTAGATTATTATATTCTGGTTTGAGAGGCGATGCTGGTAAAGGTTTAGCTAACTTCGACTTATCTATTCAAAGATTGAATAAAGCATGTTTAAATAGCCCAGATGATGACGCAATTATAGATGCCGCCATAGCTCTAGAGAGCTTATTGATAAGTAGCGATGCTCATGGAGAAATAAACTACAAATTGTCAACGAGAGTATCATTATTGCATAAATTCTACCCATTCTCTGGTTTCTCTCCTGAAGGTCTAGCTGCTCTTTGTAAAAAAATATATGCTTTTAGGAGTGTAATTGTTCATGGGAATGCCAAGAAGTTAGATAGCTTGCGAATCGTTGGAATTGATGGCAATGATGAATTAACAGTGGTAGTTGCAATCAGGCTTCTTGAGCATATTATTCAAGTGCGCGTTTTGAATAAACAATTTGCAAAGGCAGAAGACATTGACAAGTTGATATTTCAACTTGAATTGCCCTCTCTACTGACAGGCGCGTCGGATAAATAACAGTTCAATATATTTGCGTATTTGTTCAAAACACTAAGCCCCGCGCCGGAAACGGCGCGGGGCTTAGTGTTTTGAAAGGTAATTGCGCTATTCGATGCTACGCCAGTCTCTTTCCGGGAAATTGCTACYAATCAGGTCGTGAATCAGCGAGTAATGAAGCTTAGATGTTTCATTTTGCATATTGTAAAGGAATCCTTACTACGCGTAAAACAACTCATTGGGTCGGTTTGGGCAGTAAACGCTGTATACCCATAGGATGAAATGCTTTCCCGTGCCGCGTGCGATAACCCGACTGGTTGAGTTGCTCCGCAATTGCGCGAAAAGTGGCACCGGTAGCTCGCAACAAGCCCGCCAGTTGTGCTGCTTGTCTATTATTTAGATTCGTCTGCGCATTGTGAGTCATGGCCGCCCATGATTTCTCCCGTGCCGCCTGAGTCAAATTAGCTGGCGTACCTAGCTGCGCCCCACGCGCCTTCTTCGCGGCGAGCGCATCACGGGTGCGGGTAGAAATGGCCGACGCCTCTTTCTGGGCCACGGCCGCCATGATGTGGAGGGTAAACTCATCGGCCGCCGGCAAGTCGACGGCCTGGAAGCGCACGCGGCTTTCCATAAGCGCAGCTAAGAAGGCGACGTTGCGCG
>NZ_RCYZ01000010.1 GCF_006439025.1 Hymenobacter nivis | reverse complement strand
AGGGCTTGGCCCCGGCGTACCTCATCGCCGACCGGGGTTACGATTCCGACCCGCTCGTGGCCGCACTGGCCGCCCGTGGCACCTGTGCCGTGATTCCGCCCCGGCGCAAGCGCCTCTTCCCGCGGGCCTACGATGCGGTCCGCTACGCCCAGCGCCACCCCATCGAGCGGCTTTTCAGCCGTTTAAAGCAGTTTCGGCGCGTGGCCACGCGCTACGACAAGCTCGACGCGCACTTTTTGGCCTTCATTCACTTGGCGGCGACCGTACTCCGGTTGCGCGACTGTTAACACTTCCTAGCAAAGAGCTAGTGCATCTCTTCCTCAACGTTGACTAATCGGTAGCGCACGGCCGATTTTTTGGGCCGGATGGATAGGCCCAGGCGCGTGGCGTAGACTTTGGTGAAGGCCGCGCCAAAATAAAAGATCATGGCGCAATAAAACACGAACAGCAGCACCAGTACCAGCCCCGCCGCCGGGCCGTACACAGGGCCCAGGTCCTGGCTCACCAGCAGCTTGCCGAGCACCGTTTCGCCCAGGCTGATGAGCACCGCCGTGACCACGGCCCCGCGCCGCACGGCCCGCCAGGGCACTTTGGCCAGGCTCAGGGTGCGGAAGGTGAGGCCAAACCACACGGCCAGGATGGTGAAGGCGGCCAGGGAATTCAGGCCCCGCACCAGGTAGTACACCACCGTGGTGTCGAAGTCGCGGATGCTGTCGGCAAACAGGCCCAGGGCTGCGTCGGTGCTGAAGGCCAGCACCGCCAGGGCCCCCGTGGCCAGCAGCACGCCGCCCGAGCGCAGCCGCTCGCGCAGGGCCACGGCCAGCGGCGCGCTGTGGCGCCGGGGCCGGATTTGCCAGAGCTGGTTCAGCGAGTGCTGGATGATGGTGAAGAGCGTGGTGGCGATGAACACCAGAAAGACAAAGCCCGCCCACGTCACCAGCCGGGTGCGGCGCGGATCGGCCACGTTGCTCAGGATTTGCTCGATGAGGCCCGTGGCCGACTGCCCCAGTACGGCGCTGAGCTTGCCCAGCAGCATGGTGCGCACCAGCGACGACGGGTAGAGTGCCCGCAGCAGCTGGATGAGGATGATGAGGATGGGCGGCAGGGCAAACGAGGTGAAGAACGCCGTGGCGGCTCCCAGGCGCAGGGGGTCGTTGGCGGCCAGCTCGCGGGCGGCGTGGCGCAGCAGCAGCGGCAGCTCGCGGTACCAGGGGCCCGGCCGGTGGACGGGCAAAGAAGAGTGTGGCATGGGGCCCGGACGGCGAAAAGAGGGGCCCACCCGTAAGCGTACGCGGGGCCCTGGCGAAGATACGTGCCGCCGGCCCGCCTTGGTTTCGTTAAGGTTTAGCTTTGGATATGACTGTTGCTGCTTCTTCGCCCGCCCCCACGCCGCCCGAGGGCCCCACCGCCCGGCCCGGCTGGCTACGCCGGGTGCTGCTCGACCCGCTGGTGAACCTGCTGAAGGCGGGCCTCGCGCCGGGCCAACTGGCCCTCACGGTGGGGCTGGGCGCGGCCCTGGGGGTGGCCCCCACCTTTGGCCTCACCACCCTCATTGCCACCGGCGTGGCCCTGCGCCTGCGCCTGAACGTGGCCGCCCTGCAGCTCATCTGCCACCTGCTCACGCCGGTGCAGCTGCTGCTGCTGCTGCCCCTGCTGCGCTACGGCGGCGAGCTGCTGGGCCAAGGCAATGCGCTGGCCCATTTCACCCTCAGCCAGTTGCAGGCGCAGGTGCGCCACGAGCCAATGGCCCTGCTGCGCCTGCTGTGGCGGGCCGAGCTGGGGGCTCTGCTCATTTGGGCGGTGGCGGCAGTGCCGGTGGTGGCGCTGCTCTACTTCGGCCTGCGGCCGGTGTTCCGGCGCGTGGTGCGCAAGCACGAGGCCACGGAGGCGCTGGCGGCCACGGAGCGCTAAAAGCATTTCGCCCCGAGCTAATAAGAATTGGCCGGGTTGCACAAAGCTTTAAATCCTGTGCAACCCGGCCAATTCTTATTAGCTCGGGGCGAAATGCTTTTAGCGGCGCTTAGCCCATCGTGTGGTACACGGCCTGCACGTCCTCGTCTTCCTCGAATTTTTCGATGAGCTTTTCTACTTCCTCGGCCTGCTCGTCGCTGAGGGCCACGGTAGTGTTAGGCACGCGCTGGAGGGTGGCGCTCACCACGTTCAGGCCCTTGGCTTCGAGGGCTTTCTGCATCTGGCCGAAGTCGGTGAAGGCGGTTTCGACCACCATGTAGGCGTGCTCGGCGCCGTGCTCGTCCTCCTCGTGGGCTTCGTACACGTCTTCGGCGCCCACGTCGATCAGGTCCAGCTCCAGCTCGTCGCGGTCCAGCCCTTCAGCGGCCAGCTTGAACACGCCCTTGCGGGTGAAGGTGTAGTCGGAGCTGCCCGCCGTGCCCAGGGCCCCGCTGTTGCGGTTGAAGTAGAGGCGCACGTTGCTCACGGTGCGGGTGGGGTTGTCGGTGGCGGTTTCCA
The DNA here is from genome assembly GCF_006439025.1 of Hymenobacter nivis. Lineage (GTDB taxonomy): Bacteria > Bacteroidota > Bacteroidia > Cytophagales > Hymenobacteraceae > Hymenobacter > Hymenobacter nivis_A. The sequence goes on along the minus strand of NZ_RCYZ01000010.1, from coordinate 138,747 downwards.
CCACAATGGCGATGCCGTGGGGACCGTAGCCTTCGTACACCACCTCTTGGTAGTCCTTCTCGTCCTTGCCGCTGGCACGCTTGATGGCAGCGTCCACGCGGTCCTTGGGCATGTTCACGCCCTTGCCGTTTTGGATGGCGGTACGCAGGCGGGCGTTGCTGTCGGGGTTGGGGCCGCCTTCTTTCACGGCCATCACGATTTCCTTGCCGATGCGGGTGAAGTCTTTCGACATCCGGTCCCAGCGCTTCATTTTGCGGCCTTTCCGAAATTCAAATGCGCGTCCCATGGGTTCAATTAACAGTTAGCAGTTATCATTTAAACAGCTCGTGCCGGGGGTGGGAGTGCGGCCGAACGGGGGCGCAAGGTACGCCGCCCAGGCGCTGGCTGCCAACCCCAGGCCGCCTAAGGCACTGGCCCGCTACCGGCGCTTGGGGGCGGGCGGGGGCCCCGGGGCGGCGTCGGCTACCAACTCGTACACGCCCCGGTTGCCGGGCGGGTAGCCGGCGATGACGACGGTGAGGCGGCGCGCCCGGGCGTCGTAGCGGCAGGTGCCGCGCTGCACGTCGGGCCCCTGGGCGTCGGTGAAGGCAAAGCGGATGCTGTCGCCGCGCACCGCATACTGGCCGTGCTGCACAAAGTCGCGGGGTCCGTTGGGACCCGTGATGCGCAGGCGCTTGTCGTAGGCCCCGGTTGGGAACAGGGTGAGGGTGCCGCCCACGCCGGCCACGCGGGTGGGCGGGTTGTCGTCGCTGTCGGTGTGGTCGAACACGGTGTAGGCCACGTAGCGGTAGGTGGCGGCCGGGGGGCGCGTGGCCGCGGCCACGCGCGTGGGCTGCGCTTGCCCAAGGCCCGGCCGCAGCAGGGCCCCCAGCAGCAGGGCCGCGCCCCAGCCGCAGGGCCCCCACGGCCGGCCGCCAGAAAACGCACCGCCAAGCCAGCGCCGGTTTTCTGCGGCAGCGCTAGCCCGGCTGGCGCAAGTGCGCGGGGTGGTTTCCGATGGCGTCATGCAAAAAAGCGCGGTGGCAAGTAATTATTCAGAGCTGCAAAGTAGGGGCCCTATGCCCGGGGCCCTAGCCGCGGCGGCGCAGCAGCAGCCACCCTGCTATGCCCAGTAGCATACCCGCGGCCAGCGCGGCGGCCTGGCGGGGCAGGTGGTCGGGCGCGGGTGGGGGCAAGTGCTCCACACCGCTGGCGTCGGTGCGGGCGGCTTCGTGTACGTAGCGGCCGTGGGCCGGCAGGGGGTAGTGGGCGGCCAGCTGGGCCAGCCCATCGGCCGCCGGGGCCCCCGTGATGACCGGCCCGTGGCCGCAGCCGATGGCCGCCGGGCGCAACGCCGCCAGCACCTGCACCGAGCGCTCGGCCGCGGCCCAGTCGTAGTTAAACGGCGTGCCGGCGCGGCTGATTTTGGGGATGCCCAGCAGCACCGCCGGCACCGAGTCGTGGTGGGTGGTGGCGAAGGCATCGGCCCCGAGCAGCGTGCGGTCGGCGTCGCGGAACAGCGCAATCTGGCCCGGGGCGTGGCCCGGCACGTGCAGCCAGCGCCAGCCCATGAGGAAGGGCACGGCGTCGGTGTCGAGCGGTAGCTCCTGCACCACGTCGGAAAGGTCGGGCAGCTGCGTCGGGAAAAACCGGCTCATGAAGGCCAGCGAGCCGCCCACGGTGGGGTCGCGGGGCGGGTACAGGGCCTGGGCCGTCACGTAGGGCAGCTCCAAGGGGTGCACCAGCACCGGCACGTTCCAGCCGGTGGCCAGTGGGAGGGCCGAGCCCAGGTGGTCGAGGTGGCCGTGGGTGAGGATAATGGCGTGGGGCCCCACGCCGGCCCCGTAGCGCTCGGCGGCGGCGGCGCGGATGGTGGCTTCGCTGCCGGGCAGGCCGGTGTCCACCAGCACCCAGTCGCCGGGCGTGCCGGCATCTACAAAGTATACGTTTACGAAGCGCTGAATGCGCAGCTGGGTTACGCCGGCGGCTACGGTGTCCATGGCAGGGGGGGGAGGGAAAGGGCGGAAGCGAGAATGCTGCCCCGGCATACGGCGCGCCCGGGGCCTGGGGTTCGGGCGGGGGGCCCACGCGGCCGCCCGGGGCCGCCCGGGGCCCCCGCCCGAACCCCGGGCCCCGAGGAAATGCGACATTTATGCTAAAACGATTCAGCACCGCCGAAAGGCCGGCGGGGTAAAATGTGCCACGCAAACCCGGTTTTATGCCACAGTGGCCGGCAAAAGTTAGAAATCCTCATTACATTGCCATTGCCAAGCCAGCACAATGGTTTGCGATAGGCTATTTATATGGCCTTAAGTGCTTGATTACCTATTCAAAAACTACTCACCCGTTGTTTTCGCATTAGCGGCACACAAGCTTTACAAACTCAACCCCACCCATTATTCAGAAGCAGTTTCATGGAAAAGAACACGTATGATGCCATTGTCATCGGATCGGGAATTTCGGGCGGTTGGGCGGCCAAGGAATTGACCGAAAAAGGCTTGAAAACAATCATGCTCGAGCGAGGCGAAAACATCGAGCACGTTAAAGACTACGTCAACGCCAACAAGGCCCCCTGGGATTTCCCGCACCGCGGCGGCAAAACCCAGAAAATGATTGCCGAATACCCGGTACTGGGCCGCGACTACACCCTGAACGAAGCCAACCTGAACTACTGGGTGAACGAGCAGGAGAGCCCCTACGTGGAGGTGAAGCCCTTCGACTGGTTCCGGGGCTACCACGTGGGCGGCCGCTCGCTGATGTGGGGCCGCCAGTCGTACCGCCTGAGCGACTACGACTTCTCGGCCAACGCCAACGACGGCATCGCTGTGGACTGGCCCATTCGCTACAAAGACCTGGCCCCCTGGTACTCGCACGTGGAGAAGTTTGCCGGCATCAGCGGCAACCGCGACGGGCTGCCGCAACTGCCCGACGGCGACTACATGCCGCCCATGGATATGAACATCGTGGAGAAGGACGTGGCCGCCCGCATCAAAAAGAACTACGAGCACCGCCGCATGGTCATCGGCCGTACGGCCAACATCACGAAGCCGCTGAAGAACCGCACCAACTGCCAGTACCGCAACAAGTGCTGGCTGGGTTGCCCGTTCGGGGCCTACTTCAGCACGCAGTCGTCGACGCTGCCCGCGGCCGTGGCCACCGGCAACCTCACGCTGCGCCCGTTCTCCATCGTCACCAAAATCCTCTACGACAAGGACACCAAGCGCGCCAAGGGCGTGGAGGTGCTCGACGCCGAAACCAACCAGACCTACGAGTACTTCGCTAAAGTCGTGTTCCTGAACGCTTCGGCGCTGAACTCGGCCTGGGTGCTGATGAATTCGGCCACCGACGTGTGGCCCGAGGGCCTGGGCAGCAGCAGCGGCGAGCTGGGCCACAACCTGATGGACCACCACTTCCGGGCGGGGGCCCGCGGCGACGCCGAAGGCTACGAAGACAAGTACGTGTACGGGCGGCGGGCCAACGGTATTTACGTGCCCCGCTACCGCAACCTGTTCGGCGACAAGCGCGACTACATCCGCGGCTTTGGCTACCAGGGCAGCGCCAGCCGCGAGGGCTGGAGCCGCGAAATCCCGGAGATGAACATCGGCGGCGATTTCAAGGACGCCCTCACCGAGCCCGGCCAGTGGACGATGGGCATGACGGGCTTCGGTGAAACGCTGCCCTACCACGACAACCGCGCGTTTCTCGACAAAACCAAGAAGGACAAGTGGGGCCTGCCGGTGCTGGCCATCGACGCCCACACCCGCGAAAACGAGAAGAAAATGCGCGTCGACATGATGGCCGACGCCAAGGAGATGCTGGAAAGTGCGGGCATCAAAAACGTGACAACCTACGACAACGGCTACGTGCTGGGCGGCGGCATCCACGAAATGGGCACCGCCCGCATGGGCCGCGACCCCAAAACGTCGGTGCTCAACCAGTACAACCAGGTGTGGGACGCGCCCAACGTGTACGTGACCGACGGCGCGGCCATGACCTCGGCCGCCTGCCAAAACCCCTCGCTGACCTACATGGCCCTCACGGCCCGCGCCGTGGACCACGCCGTGAGTGAAATGAAAAAGCAAAACATCTAGGAAACTACCCTTCAGCTCCGTTTTTATGGACCGCAGAAATGCCATTGCCCGCGTAGCCCTGTTGATGGGCGGCACCGTTATCGGCGCCGATATGTTTTTGAGCAGCTGCTCCTCGCCCGGCAAGCCGGTGGCCGAGGGCGGCGCCGGCGCCGGGGCCCCCGCCGCCAAAATGCCCGACCTCGACGTGGACCAGATCCGGCTGCTCGACGAGGTGGGCGACACCATCCTGCCCACCACGGCCGCTTCGCCGGGGGCCAAGGAGGCCCGCATCGGCCGCTTCATGAACGTGATGGTGCGCGACTGCTACACCCCCGCCGACCAGAAAATTTTCATGGACGGCATCGTGAAGCTCAGCGAGGCAGCCAACAAGCAGTACAGCAAGAGCTTCCTGGCCTGCGACCCTGCCGAGCGCACCGCCCTGCTGGTGGCCCTCGACAAGGAACAGAAGGAGTACGCCGCCGCCCACACGGAGAAAGGGGCCCCCAGCCACTACTTCCGCATGATGAAGCAGCTCACGCTGCTCGGCTACTTCACCTCCGAAGTGGGCGCCACCAAGGCCCTGCGCTACCTGCCCGTGCCCGGCCGCTACGACGGCAACGTGCCCTACAAAAAGGGCGACAAAGCCTGGGCCACTTCCTAAGCCAGCCCCGCCCCGCTGGGGCCCCTACTACTTTTTGCCTACCCCTTTTCCCTGTTTATGACGCCGACCATCCGCTTTAAGCTGTCGCTGATGATGTTCCTGGAATTCTTCATCTGGGGAGCCTGGTTCGTGACGCTGGGAACGTACTTGCAGAGCAACCTGCACACCACCGGTATTCAGGTAGGGGTGGCCGTGCTCACCCAATCCATCGGGGCCATCGTGGCCCCGTTCATCATCGGGCTGATTGCGGACCGATTTTTTTCGGCCCAGAAAATCTTGGGTGTGCTGCACCTGGCGGGGGCCCTGCTGCTGTGGCAGGCGGCGGGCGCGGCCGATTTCGGGGCTTTCTACCCCTACATTCTCATTTACATGATTTTGTACATGCCCACGCTGGCGCTGGTTAACTCCATCTCCTTCCGGCAGCTGCAAAATCCGGAGAAGGAATTTGCTTCCATTCGGGTGCTGGGTACCCTTGGCTGGATCATTGCTGGCCTCACCATCGGCTGGCTGCACTGGGAAAATAAGGATGCCAGTGGCCTTACCACGCTGGGCCTTACGTTCAAAATGGCGGCCGGTGCCGCGGCCCTGCTCGGGGTATTTAGCTTCTTCCTGCCCTCGACGCCCCCCATTAAAAAAGAGGGCCCCACCACCGTGGGCGACCTGCTGGGCTTGGACGCCATCCGGCTCCTGAAAAACCGCTCGTACCTGGTGTTCTTCCTGGCCTCGGTGGCCATCTGCGTACCGCTCTCGTTCTACTACGGCTTCACCAACCCGTTCCTCAACGAGGTGGGCATGAAGGCGGCCGCCGGCGTGCAGAGCCTGGGCCAGGTGTCAGAAGTACTGTTTATGCTGCTGATTCCGGTATTTTTTGCCCGGCTGGGCGTGAAGAAAATGCTGGCCATCGGCATGTTTGCCTGGGTGGTGCGCTACGCCTTCTTCGCCTATGGCAACGGCGATAGCAACTACTGGATGCTGATTGCGGGCATCGTGCTGCACGGCATCTGCTACGATTTCTTCTTCGTAACGGGCCAGATTTACACCGATAACCTGGCCGGCGAACAGTCGAAAAGCGCCGCCCAGGGCTTCATCACGCTGGCTACCTACGGAGTGGGCATGCTGATCGGCTCGCTGCTGTCGGGCCAGATCGTGGACGCCCACCAAATCAGCGCCACCCTGCACGACTGGCGCACTATCTGGCTGATTCCGGCCGCCATCGCGGCGGGTGTGCTGGCGGTGTTCCTGCTGCTGTTCAAGGACCGCAACGCTGCCGCCTTAACGGCCGAGGAAATTACCTACGCCGAGACCACTGCGCGGTTGGAAGTATAAACTTGAGCCGTTTGCCAACAGCTGCTGGCTGCTGGTACCTGTTCAATCGAAGGCTAACAGCTACTAGCCAGCAGCTAGTAGCCACAGACACTACCGCATGAAATTACGACTGGGCATGATTGGCGGCGGGCAAGGGGCCTTCATTGGGGCCGTGCACCGCATCGCCGCTTCCCTCGACGGCTTGTATGAGCTCACGGCCGGCGCTTTTAGCAGCGACGCGGCCAAATCGCAGGCCACCGGCGTGCTGCTGGGCCTGGCCCCCGACCGGGTGTACGGCTCTTACGAGGAATTAATTACCAAGGAAAAGCAGCGGCCCGCCGCTGAGCGGGTGCAAGTCATTTCCATCGTCACGCCCAACTACCTGCACTTCGCGCCGGCCAAAATGGCTCTCGAAAACGGCTTCGACGTGGTACTTGATAAGCCGATGACGTTCTCGCTGGCCGAGGCCAAGCAGTTGCGCGCCGTGGCCGAAGCCAGTGGCCGGCTCCTGTGCCTCACCCACACCTACACCGGCTACCCGATGGTGAAGGAGGCCCGCCAGCTGCTGGCCGCCGGCACCCTGGGGCCCATCCGCAAGGCCTACGTAGAATATCCGCAGGGCTGGCTCAGCGGCTTTGAGGAGGGCGGGGCCAACAAGCAGGCCGCTTGGCGCACCGACCCCGCCCGCAGTGGCGTGGCTGGGGCCATGGGCGACATCGGTACCCACGCCTTTAACCTGCTGGAGTACGTGACGGGCCTGCAAGTGACGCACCTGTGCGCCGACATCAATACGGTGGTGCCCGGCCGGCAGCTCGACGACGACGGTGCCGTGTTGCTGAAGCTCTCCAACGGGGCTAGCGCCGTGCTCATCGCCTCGCAGATTGCGGCCGGCGAGGAGAATAACGTCCGCATCCGCGTGTACGGCGATAAAGGGGGCGTGGAGTGGCAGCAGGTGGACGCCAATACCCTGCAAGTGAAGTGGCTGGACCGGCCCGCCGAAATCCGGCGCACCGGCACCGGCTACGTCGGCTCGTTTGCCCAGCACAACGCCCGCGTGCCCGCCGGCCATCCCGAAGGCTACCTGGAGGCCTTCGCCAACCTGTACCGCAACTTCGCCCTGACCCTGCAAGCGCGCGAAGCCGGCGAAACCGCCTCGCCCGAAGCCCTCGATTACCCGAGCATTGCCGACGGTGTGCGCGGCATGGCGTTCATCGAGAACGTCATCGCCTCGGGCCAGTCGGAGCAGAAATGGACCGCGTTCACCGTCTGATTTTGCGGAAGCTGCCTTAACGCAAGGGCGCCGGAAAAGGCGCGCTTTGCTATTCGTCAACCCAGAGCCATTGGCTGACAGCTCGTGGCTAAGCGCTTAAAAATATGACTACCCTCCAGGGCCCCGCCGTCTTTTTGGCCCAATTCATCAGCGACGAAGCCCCGTTCAACAGCCTGGAATCCATCTGCGGCTGGGCCGCCGGCCTGGGCTTCAAGGGCATTCAGATGCCCACGCTCGACGCCCGTTTTATTGACCTGCAAAAGGCGGCCGAAAGCAAAACCTACGCCGACGAAATCAAGGGAATCGTGAACGCCGCGGGGCTGCAAATCACCGAGCTGTCCACGCACTTGCAGGGCCAGCTGGTGGCCGTGAACCCGGCCTACGATAAGCTGTTCGACGGGTTTGCGCCCGAGGCTTACCGCAACAATCCCGCCGCCCGCCAGCAGTGGGCCGTGCAGCAGCTGAAATACGCTGCGCAGGCCTCGCAAAACCTGGGTCTCAAAGCGCACGCCACTTTCAGCGGGGCCCTGCTCTGGCCGATGGTGTACCCCTGGCCCCAGCGCCCGGCCGGCCTGGTGGAAGAAGGCTTCACCGAGCTGGCCCGCCGCTGGACGCCCATCCTGGACGAGTTTGACCGCTACGGCGTGGACTTGTGCTACGAGGTGCACGCCGGCGAAGACTTGCACGACGGCATCACCTACGAGATGTTTCTCGACAAGGTGCACCACCACCCCCGCGCCTGCCTGCTCTACGATCCGTCGCACTTCATCCTGCAATGCCTTGATTACCTGGAGTACATCGACATCTACCACGAGCGGATCAAGATGTTCCACGTCAAGGACGCCGAGTTTAACCCCACCGGCCGCCAGGGCGTGTACGGCGGCTACCAGAGCTGGCTCGACCGGGCCGGCCGCTTCCGCTCGCTGGGCGACGGGCAGGTAGATTTCAAGGCTATTTTCAGCAAGATGGCCCAGTACGACTTCGCCGGCTGGGCGGTGCTGGAGTGGGAGTGCGCCATTAAAAACTCGGAGGACGGGGCCCGCGAAGGGGCCCAGTTCATCCGCGACCACATCATCCGGGTCACCGACAAAGCCTTCGACGACTTCGCCAACACCGCCACCGACGCGGCATTCAACAAAACCCTGTTGGGCCTGTAGCCCCTTGCATCCGATGAAAAAAATTGCCTTGCTGCTCAGCAGCTGCGCCCTGCTGATTGCTTGCGAATCGGCGCCCAAAGCCACCGAAACCGCTGCTACCGAGCCTGCCGCCGGCAGTGGGGCCCCCACCGCGGTGCCGGCCAGTGCGGCTGGGGCGGGGGCCAGCTTAATTGCGACTTCCGACTGTGCCGGCTGCCACAAAGAGCACGACAAAGTGGTGGGCCCCGCCTACGCAGCTATTGCCGCCAAGTACCAGCCTACCGAAGCGAACATTACCATGCTGGCAAATAAAATAATTACGGGCGGCAAAGGCAACTGGGGCGAAATTCCAATGACGCCGCACCCGGGCCTATCGGTGGCCGATGCGCAGGAGATGACCAAGTACATCCTGAGCGTGAAATAATTATTTGGCACAATTGCTGAATACCCAGCAACGGGCCCGCGCCGTGCGGGGCGCGCCGAAGCACTAATTAATTGATTTCAATCTGCCATGGCTGCTCAATCAAACCGCCGTGCGGTAATTAAAAACATTGTTGCGGGCACCGCTTCCCTCGGGGCCGTGGGTGCGCTGGGGGCCTTTGCGCCGGCCGAAAAACCTGTGAACGACGCCGCTTTGAAAAACAACATCAACCAATCGGTTTGCCGCTGGTGCTTCAACGATTTGTCGCTCGACCAGTTGTGCGCGGCTGCCAAAGGCATGGGCATCAAGGGCATCGACCTGGTGGGGCCCGCGGACTGGCCCACGCTGAAGAAATACGGCCTGGATTCGCCCATGTGCAACGGCGCGGAAATTAACCTGACCGACGGCTTCAACGACCCGAAGTTTCACGCCACGCTGCTGAAGAATTATTCAACCATGATTCCGCTGGTGGCGAAGGCCGGGTACAAGAACCTGATTTGCTTCAGCGGCAGCCGCCGCGGCCTAGACGATGCCACCGGCATTGCCAACTGCGTGCAGGGCCTGCAACCGCTGATGGCCCTGGCCGAAAAGCACAACGTGGTGCTGGTGATGGAGCTGCTCAATAGTAAGGTAGACCACCACGACTACCAGTGCGACCACACGGCCTGGGGCGTGGCGCTGGCCAAAAAGCTGGGCTCGGAGCACTTCAAGCTGCTTTACGACATCTACCACATGCAGATCGACGAGGGCGACGTCATCCGCACCCTCACTGATAACCACGCCTACATCGCGCATTACCACACCGCGGGCGTGCCCGGCCGCCACGAAATTGACGAAAACCAGGAGCTGTACTACCCGGCCATTATGCGCGCCATCAAGGCCACGGGCTTCAAGGGCTACGTGGCCCAGGAATTTATTCCGAAGCAGGCCGACAAGCTGGCTTCGCTGCGCAAAGCGGTGTTGCTGTGCGACATCTAGCCTAATTAATTAAATCCCTCTTACTCCTTCTTAGGGCCCCATGACGCAACGCAGAGATTTCCTGAAACAAGCCGGCTTATTGTCGGCCTTCTCCCTGATGAACCCCGGGGCCCTGTTTGCGGCCCCTGCGGCAACGGGGCTGAAAGCGGGCTTGCAGCTCTACACGCTGCGCGACTACATTGGCAAAGACCCGAAAGGCGTGCTGGCCAAGGTTGCCAAAGCGGGCTACAAGGAAGTGGAAACTTACGGCTACAGTCCGGAAACGCACTATTGGGGCCTCACCCCGGCGGAGTTTAAGTCGGTGCTGTCCGCCAACGGCCTCACCACGCCGAGCGGCCACTACGACATGGGGGCCTATATGCGCGACGGCAACCAAGAGGTATTCAAAGCCTACATGGCAGCGGCCAATGCCTGCGGCCAGCAGTACATTACGGTGCCGTCCTTGGATGCATCGCTGTGCAAAACGACGGACGATTTCAAGGTGGTTGCCGAGAAGTTAAACAAGGCCGGCGAGCTGTGCAAAGCGGCCGGCCTGCGCCTGGGCTACCACAACCACAACTTTGAATTTAAGCTTGTGAACGGCGTGGCGATGTACGACGTGATGCTGAAGGAAACCGACGCAAGCCTGGTGGATTTTGAGATGGACATTTATTGGGTGGTGCGCGCCGGCCGCGACCCGATTAAATTAATCGAGGCTAACCCCAAGCGCTTCCCCATGTGGCACATCAAGGACATGGAAAAGGCCCAGCCCGAGCACAATACGGAAATTGGGTCGGGTACCATCGACTTTAAAAAGATCATGAAATACGCGAAAGTGGCGGGCTTGCAACACCCGTTTATGGAGCAGGAATACTTCGCCATCGACGCCTACCAGAGCATTGCCCAGAGCGCGGCGTACATGAAAAAAAACCTGCTTTCGTAGCCGCCGCTCGCCTTGCCCACACCTTTTGCAATTAATTAAAACACCTAGCTGTATGAAAAAGTACTTGGTCGCCACCGCATTATTGGTGGGCAGCGCGGGAGCCGCCGGGGCCCAAACCACGCCGCCCGCCGCCAAGCCCGAGGACACGGAAGTATACACCCCTGTGCCACCCACCGTGATGCCGGGCAAAACCAGCAGCGACGCGCCCTCGGACGCGCTGGTGCTGTTTGACGGCAAGAACCTGGACCAGTGGACCACCACCGACAACCCCGGCACGGCGGCCCCCTGGACGGTGAAGGACGGCATTTTGACCGTGAACAAGGGCGCGGGCAACATCCAAACTAAGCGCAGCTTCGGCAACTACCAGCTGCACCTGGAGTGGCGCGTGCCAGCCAGCATCGTGGGCACGGGCCAAGGGCGGGGCAACAGCGGCCTGTTCCTAGCCTCGCTGGGCAAGGGCGATGAGGGCTACGAACTGCAAATACTGGACTCGTACAACAACAAAACTTACACTAACGGCATGGCCGCCAGTGTATACAAGCAAATTGTGCCCCTGGCCAACCCCACCCGCAAGCCCGGCGAGTGGCAGACCTACGACGTGATTTGGACGGCTCCCACTTTTTTGCCCGACGGCAAGGTGGCCACGCCGGCTCGCGTTACGGTGCTCTTCAACGGCGTGCTAGTGGAGAATAATGTGGCCCTGCTGGGTCCCACGCGCTACATCGGCAAGGCTAGTTACGGCGCGCCCCACGGCCCGTCGCCCATCAAGCTTCAGGCGCACGGCGACAAGAGTGAGCCGCTTGCCTTTCGCAACATCTGGATTCGGGAATTGCCGGCCGTGGGCCAATAATAACCCGTATTAATTAATACAAACAGGGCCCCGGCGATAGTATCGCCGGGGCCCTGTTTGTATTAATTAATACGGCGAAATCTGGAGCTTAATTAATACGTCAGGCTGCGTGCAGCCTGACGTATTAATTAAGCCGCAATTACACCAGGTTTTTCTTGATGTAGGAAATGCTTTTGGTGACGCTGTCGAAGGGCGAGCCGGGGGTTTGGTCTTGCTCCACGAAGAAGTATTGCAGGCCGGCCTCGTTGGCGTGGGCAAATATCTTTTTGAAATCGATGCTGCCGTTGCCCACTTCGGTGAAGGCTTTTTGGGGCGTGCGATCCATGTCCTTCACGTGCCAGAGGGGGAAGCGGCCGGGGTGCTGCTTGAACAGGGCCAGCGGGTCTTGGCCGGCCTTGGTAACCCAGTACAGGTCCATTTCCATCTTCACCAGGTTCTTATCGGTGGTGTTCAGCAGCAGCTCGTAGGGCAGCTTGCCGTCCTGGGCCGCAAACTCGAAGTCGTGGTTGTGGTAGCAGAGCTGAATGCCGGCCTTTTTGCACCGCTCGCCGGCCTTGTTGAGCTGCTCGGCCACGTACTTGTAGTGCTCCAAGTTGCCGCGCTCCGAGTCGAGCAGGTAGGCGCACACCATGTACTTGACGCCGGCCGCGGCCGCGTCGTCCACGGCGCGGTCCCACTCGTGCAGGATGGTGCCCATCGTGGGGGCCCCGTTCATCTGCGCCTCACCCAGCATGTAGTGCGCGCTGGGCATGATGAAGCCGTTTTGCTTGAGCAGGGCGGCAAAGGCCTGGGGCGTCATGCCGTAGAACTTCTGGCTGCCCGTGTAGGTCGCGCCTTCCACCGAGTTGTAGCCGATTTTGGCCAGTTGGGCCAGCGTGCCGGCGGGGTCCTTGGCCATTGCCTCGCGCATGGTGTACAGCTGCAAGCCGATGTAGCGCTTGTTGTAGGCAAACGCGGACGGCGCAACCAGCAGCCCGGCAGAGAGCAGGGCGGCCGACGAGAGAAAGTTTCTGCGGGAAATCATGGGCGGGGAGGGGTTGGGTGGGGAGATACCGGCCGGCGGATGAAGATAAAACGTGCGGCAAGATAGGGCCTTATACAACTTTAGTACCTAAAAACCGCAACAATTAGTCCGACAGTACCAAGGAAATAAAAGGAACGGCGGGGCCCCGTCGTCCGGCGGTTGGTTTCCTAGCCGCAATAGGTTAGATTTGACGCATTCTCTCGCCCCACTAATGGCCGCGGTACCCCATGAAAAAGTTAGTTTTTGCGGCGCTCGGGGCCGCGTTGCTGCTGGGCGGCGCGGGCCCCAAAGCGCCCCGGGGCTGGACGCCGCTGCTGGATAAGCAGCTGAGCCAGTGGCAGACGTACCAGAGCTACCGCTTCCAGCCCGGCAACGCGGGCCAGGTGCCCACCGATGCCCAAGGCCGCGCGGTGCCGCCCATCGGCTACGATAAGAACGAGGCCAACGTCTTCTCCGTGGCGATGCAAGGCGGCGAGCCCGTGCTGCGCATCAGCGGGGAGATTTACGGCTGCGTATTTACCCGGCAGGATTTTGCGAACTATGACCTGAAGCTGAAGGTGAAATGGGGCGCCAAGAAGTGGCCGCCCCGCCTCAACGAGCCCCTGGACAGCGGCGTGCTCTACAACAGCCAGGGCCCCTGCGGCGTGGATTACTGGCACAGCTGGATGCTGGGGCAGGAATTTCAAGTGTCGGAGTACCAAAAAGGCAACGCCATGGGCGACTACTGGTGCATTGCCAACTCGGCGGCGGATATTATGGCGGCCCGCAACGCCACCCGCGATACGCTGCGCTACGACCCCGCGGCGGCCCCGGTGGCCATGGGCAACGGGGGCCCCTATTTCTGCCAGGCCGCGGCCAACTACGAGCGGCCCAACGGCCAGTGGAACGAGCTGGAATTAATTAGCGTGAACGGCCAGAGCGTGCACCTCGTGAACGGCCACGTGGTGCTGGCCGTGCGCAACTCGTCGGCCACCATCAACGGCCAGCGCCAGCCGCTCACGCACGGCAAAATCCAGCTGCAAAGCGAAGCCGCCGAGGTGTTTTACAAGGGTATTATGATCAAGCCCCTCGACGCCATGCCCGCCCAGTACGCTCGCTACTTCGGCGGCCGCTGAGGCTGGGCTGGGGGCCCCGGCGGGCTAGAACTTGTCGTCGTTCACCTCCAGCCAAAAATTGTCGGGGTCTTGCAAATACACTTGCTTGATGCCATCGGGGCGGACGGTGGTAATGCGCTGCTCGCCCTTCCAAGCCCCGTAGCGCACCTTGGTTTGGTCGAGGTGCGCCATGAAGGCAGGCAAGTCCTTCACCCGGAACGCCATGTGGGTGTTGATGTCGTGCTCCTCGACCCGCGCCGCGCCCTGGATGATGTGCAACTGGCTGTGGGGCCCCGTGCGGAACCACACGTGCTTGCCGTCTTTGAACGGCTCCGGGATTTCCTGTAGGTTCATCACGTCGCGGTAAAACGCCGTGCTTTTGCGCAGGTCATACACGTACAGGGCCGTGTGGTTCACGGCCACGGGCACGTCCTGGGCCCGGGCCGGGGCAGCGCCCAGGCCAAGCGCGCCGAGCGTGAGCCCGCTGCCGGCCAATAGTTTTCGGGTGAGAGCAGGTAGCATCGTGGGGGTTGGGGTGGGAAGGAAGATGCGGCGCCAAGGGCGGTGATCGAAGCAAATGTAGCGGCTGCGGCACGGGCACGGGGCCGACGGCCGCGCCCCCGCCCGGGGCCAGGCGCAGGTGCCGCTTGGTGCCGGCGCGCACGGCCAGTACGCCAAGTATTTCCCGGCGCGCCGAAGCCCGTGGGGTTGGGCTTTTCGAGGCGCTTGCGTTTCCGGCTCGGGGCCTCGGCGCCGGCCGGCCGTATCCGGCGGGCGTGCGCAAAAATTGTCGCTAGCCCAGACGTTGCAGTAGGCGCTGCGTATTCTGGGGGCAAGGGGCCCCGCGCTGGCTGGCGTGGGGCCCCGGCCCACCCAACGTCCGTAATGATAGCCCAACCGTCCATTCATTCGCTGGCCGTCGTCAGCGACCGCCGCACGTGCGCCCTGCTCGACCAGGCGGGCACGCTGTGCTGGTACTGCCCGCAGCGCTTCGACAGCAGCGCCGTTTTTTCGTTGCTGCTCGATGCCGAGCAAGGCGGCTACTGGTCCGTGCGCGGGCCCGGGCAGCAGTTTGTGCGCCGTGCCTACGCCGAGCGCAGCAGCGTGCTCACCACCGAATTCACGGTGGACGGCCAGCCGTTCAGCGTCACCGACTGGATGCCATTGGAGGCCGATTTCACCGGGTTGTGCCGCGAGTTTTCGGCCGCGCCGGCTCCGGTAATTGTAGCCCTGCGGCTGCGACCCGACTACGGCCTGCAAGCGGCGCCCGCTGGGGCCCCGGCGGGCGCCACCGCGGCGAGCTTCCCGGCGCTGGGGCTGTGGCTGCGGGCTTCGCACCCCGTGCGCCAGGTCGGCGATACCCTTGAGTTCACGGTGCCCGCCGGCGAAACGGGCTGGGCCGTGCTGGCCGATTCGGAAGCCGCGGCGGCGGGCCTCACGGCGGCGCGCGTGGGGGCCGTGCGCGCCCAAACCCTGCACGCCTGGCGCGCAGTGGCCGACCTGCTGCACTACGAGGGCCCCTACGAGCGGCAGGTGCTGGACTCGGTGCGGGCGGTGCAGCAGCTCACTTACGCGCCCACCGGCGGCATCATCGCGGCGCCCACCACCTCACTGCCCGAAGTGCCGGGCGGCGCGCGCAACTACGACTACCGCTACGTGTGGATGCGCGACGTGGGCCTGATCGTCAGCGCGTTGGTGCAGCTGGACGACGTGGGGCGGCCCGAGAAAAGCTTCCTGGCATTCGCCGCGGAAGCCCTGCACGAAAACCAGCAGCAGTACTTCACCCCGTTCTACGCCGTCGACAAAACGGTGGTGGAAGGGGTGCGCGAGTTAGACCTGGCCGGCTACCAGAGCAGCCGGCCGGTGCAAGTCGGTAACGGCGCCACCGGCCAGCTCCAGCTCGACGCCCACGCCAACGTGCTGCTGGCTGCCAAACTCATCTACGACCGGTTTGGCGAGCGGCAGCAGTGGCCGATGGTGGCGCAGGTGGCCGATTTCCTGGCCGACAACTGGCAGCGCGACGACAACGGCATCTGGGAAGAGGACGCCACCAAGGCCTACACGTCGTCGAAGGTGCTGGCGGCCCGGGGCCTAGAGTTCGTGGCCGAGTACGCCGACGAGCCCACGGCGGCGCGCTGGCGGGCGGCCGCGGTGGACATCCGCACGTTTGTGCAGCAGCACTGCCTCACCGCCACGGGCGCCTACGCCGTGTACCCCGGTTCGCAGGACGTGGACCTGACGGCCGTGCAGTACACGCTGTGGACCTACTGCGCGCCCGACAGCCCGGAAATGCTGGCCACCGTGGCCGAAATTGAGCAGCACTGGGGCCGCGACAACCTGTACTGGCGCCGGCTTGAGGAGTTCGACGCGCACAAGGAAGGCGCCTTCCTAGCAGGCACTTGCTGGGTAGCGCACTACTACGCCGTGGCCGGCAACGTGGACAAGGCCCGCGCCATCATCGAGGCGGTGCTGCGCTACCAGAACGACCTGGGCTTCTTTGCCGAGGAAGCCGGCGTGGACAGCGGCGAGCAGATGCTCGGCAACTTCCCGCAAACCTTCGTGCACTCCTCGTTCATCTGCGCTGTGTACGGCCTGCGGCAAGCCCTGGCGGGCAAAGACAGCCGTGTGCGCTAGCTGAGCATTAATGTACTTCGGGGCCCTTACTGCAAGTTGTTTGGGTAGCCATGTAGGGCCCCGCGGGCAAAGGCGGAAGCAGAAAAATAACAATGTTTTTTTGGCTTTTGCTGGCCGCTGGGGGCCCCGGCGCGTAGAATTTATTCATCTACCAAGCAACATAACCGATGAGCACCGAGCAAAACGAACCACGGCCCACCAACAGCGAAATCAATCCCCAGCCCATGGCGTACCCCACCAGCGAGGGGGACATGGACGAGAAGCCCGACTGGGATTTATCTAATTATAAGCCCGCTGGCAAACTCACCGGCAAGGTGGTCCTGGTCACGGGCGGCGACTCGGGCATTGGCCGGGCCGTGGCGCTAGCCTTTGCCATGGAAGGCGCCGACGTGGCCGTGGTGTACCAAACGAACGCCGACGACGCCGCCGTAGTGGGCAAGGCCGTGGAAGCGCAGGGCCGCAAGTTCCTGGCCATCCAAGCCGACGTGCGCTCGGCCGCCGAGTGCCGCGAGGCCGTGCGCCGCACCCACGCCGAGTTGGGCGGCTTCAACATTTTGGTGAACAACGCCGCCTACCAGCAGGGTTACGAACACTTCGAAACCATCCCGGAGGAGAACATCCACCGCACGTTCGACACCAATATCAAGGGCTATATTTTCATGGCCCAGGCTGCCATTCCGTTCCTGACGGAAGGCGACTCCATCATCAACACCGGCAGCATTGCCGGCCTGGTGGGCAACCAGCACCAAGTCGATTACGCCTCCACCAAGGGCGCCATCCACACCTTCACCAAGAGCCTGGCCGCGTACCTGGGCGAGAAGAAAATCCGGGTGAACGCCGTGCTCCCGGGGCCCATCTGGACGCCGCTCATCCCCGGCACCATGCTGAAGGAAGACCTGAAAAAGTTTGGCGACGAAACCATGCTCGGCCGCCCCGGCCAGCCCGAAGAACTGGCGCCCGCCTACGTGTACTTTGCCTCGCAAGACGGCAGCTACTCCACCGGCAGCCTGTTGGAAGTGACCGGCGGCATGCCCAAGGGCGGCTGAGGGCCCCCGCGTACCCCTACCGAACATTACAAAAAGGGCACCCCGCGGGGTGCCCTTTTTTGGTGGCCGGCCCGGCCTCGGGGCCCCGGCCCGAGTGCTAGGAAACGCTCATTTATTGATACAAAATGGACGGGCACCGCCCGCGCGGACGGGCAAATGGTGGGAAATTCATAATTTGCTGGGCTTCCCACCGCCAACGCCTTTGCTATGAACCGGCGCACCGCCCTTAAAAACTTTGCCCTCGTGGCCGGCGCCGCGGCGCTGCTGCCCGCCTGCTCGCACCCCCCGGCCGAGCTGCCGGCCTCCGTGCCGCTGCGGCACCTGGGCGTGAACGCCCGCCAGGAAAAAACGCTGGCCGAGGTCTGCGAAACCATCTTGCCCAAAACCGACACGCCCGGCGCCAAGGACCTGGGCGTGCACCTGTACGCGCTGCGGATGCTGGACGACTGCGCCGGCCCGGCCGAGCAGCGGGCGTTTGAGGCCGGTCTGGGCCAGCTCGACGAGGCGGCCCGGCAGCGCCACGCGCAGCCGTTTTTAGGGTGCAGCCCGGCCCAGCGGCTGGCGCTGCTGCAAGGCATCGAGCAGGGCAAAGGCTTCCCCGATGACCTGGTGAGCTTTTACAAAACGGCCAAGCGGCTGACGGTGTCGGGCTACACCGGCAGTAAGTATTTTTTGACCCAACAGATTGTGTACGAGCTCGTGCCGAGCCGCTACAACGGCTACTTCCCCATCAAAGACATCAACCTGTCCAAACCCCGCCATGGCCAATCTTAACATCGACAGCGTGAAGGCGCAGACCTACGACGCCATCGTTATTGGCTCGGGTATCGCCGGCGGCTGGGCGGCCAAGGAGCTGACCGGCAAGGGCTTGAAGACGCTGGTGCTGGAACGCGGCCGCGACGTGCAGCACCTCAAAGACTACCCCACCACCAACATGATGCCCTGGGAATTTTCGCACCGCGGGGCCGTGCCCGCCGACGTGAAGGAGGCCAACCCGGTCATCAGCCGGTGCTACGCTTTCCGCGAAGACGCCATGCACTTCTTTGTGAAGGACACCGAGCACCCCTACGTGCAGGAAAAGCCGTTCGACTGGATCCGGGGCTACCAAGTGGGCGGCAAGTCACTGATGTGGGCCCGGCAAACCCAGCGATGGAGCAACTTCGATTTTGAGGGCCCCGCGCGCGACGGCTTCGCCGTGGACTGGCCCATTCGCTACAAGGACGTGGCCCCGTGGTACAGCTACGTGGAGAAGTTTGCCGGCATCAGCGGGCACGCCGACGGCTTGGCCGAGCTGCCCGACGGCGAGTTCCTGCCGGCCTTCCCGCTGAACGCGGTGGAGGATTATTTCCGCCAGCAGGTCAAGCAAAAATTCCCCAGCCGCCACGTCATCAGCGCCCGCTGCGCGCACCTGTCCAAGCCCAACCCTGTGCACTACGAGCAGGGCCGGGCGCAGTGCCAAAACCGGGTGCTGTGCCAGCGCGGCTGCCCGTTCGGCGGCTACTTCAGCAGCAACTCCAGCACGCTGCCCTGGGCCCAGAAGTCGGGCCTGCTCACGCTCAAGCCCAACCAGGTGGTGCAGGCCATTCTGTACGACGAGCAGAAGCAGCGCGCCACCGGCGTGCGGGTGGTGGACACCCACACCAAGGCCACCACCGAGTACTACGCCCGCATCGTGTTCGTGAACGCTGGGGCCCTGAACACCAACTTGTTGCTGCTTAACTCGACCTCGCACCGCTTCCCGCAGGGCCTGGGCAACGACAGCGGGGTGCTGGGCAAGTACGTGGCCTTCCACAACTACAGCGCCCACATAACGGGCGAGTACGCCGGCGCCAAGGACCTGACCACCGACGGGCGCAACCCGGCCGGCGGCGGCTACATCCCGCGCTTCCGCAACGTGTTCAAGCAGGAAACCAACTTCCTGCGCGGCTACGCCGCCGGCCTGGGGGCCCACCGCGGCCTCGACCACACCGAGCACGCCATCGGCAACGGGTTCAAGGATAGTATTTTGCACCCGAATTTTGGGCCCTGGACCGTGGGCTCGCACATGATGGGCGAAACCATCCCCAAGGAAACCAACCACGTGCGCCTCGATGGGGCCCGCAAGGACGAGTGGGGCATGCCGCTGCTCAACATTTCGGTGGCCTACGACGACAACGACGCCAAAATGAAGCAGGACTACTTCGACCAGCTCAGCGAAATGTTCACCCAGGCGGGCTTCACGAACATCAAAACCGAGGATTCGGGCCAGGCCCCGGGCCTTGATATCCATGAGATGGGCGGCGTGCGCATGGGCCGCGACCCCAAAACGTCGCTCCTCAACGAGTGGAACCAGCTGCACGCCTGCCCCAACGTGTTCGTGACCGACGGCGCCTGCATGACCTCGACCTCCACTCAAAACCCCTCGCTTACCTACATGGCCCTCACGGCCCGCGCCGTGGACTACGCCGTGAAGGCCGCCCGCGGCGGGGGCGTGGTGTAGGGCCCCGGGGCCCCAGCGGGCTACACTGCTTTTTCCAATGCCACCAGCACCAGCGGCTGGCGGGGCCGGCCGAAGCGCGTGGTGTCGGGGAACGGCTCGGTGGCGCCGGTGCGTACGTAGCCGCGGCGCTCGTACCAGGCCAGCAGCTCGGAGCGGGCCGCTACGACGGTGATTTTCAAGTGCGTGCAGCCTTGCTGCCGGGCCTGGGCTTCGGCGGCTTCGAGCAGGCGGCGGCCCAGGCCGTGCGCCTGCGCGGCGGGGGCCACGGCCAGCGTGCCCAGGTACAGGCGGGGGCCCTGCGCCTGCAGGTACACGCCGCCCACCAGCTGCCCGCCGGGCCCCTCGGCCAGCAGAAACCCGCCGCCCGGGGCCCCCAGCATGTCGTGCAGCGCGGCCTCGTCGATGCGGGGCCCGTCGAGCAGGTCGGCCTCGGTGGTCCAGGCTTTGCGGGAGGCCGCGCCCCGGTAGGCGTCGTTGACGAGGGCGGCCAGCGCGGGCACGTCGGCGGCGGTGGCGGGGCGAAGGGTAGGGGCGGGCAGCACGGCGCAAAAGTAGGCGGCCGGCGCAACCCCCGGGGGCCCCGGGCCCGTTTAGCCCGCAGCCACTGCCCCTTTCTATGACCCCCGACGACGCTCACGCCATTCCGCCCGAAGCTTTCCGCCGCCAAGACGAAGCCCCCGACGCGCAGTTTTACCAGGCCCCGCGCTTCGTGACGCACATCGACGCCGGGGCCATTGCTGCCGTCACGCAGCTCTACCGCGAGTACTTTTCGGCCGGCGGGGCCCTGCTCGACCTCATGAGCAGTTGGGTGAGCCACCTGCCCGCCGACGTGCCCTACCGCCGCGTGGCGGGCCTGGGCATGAACGCCGCCGAGCTGCGCGCCAACCCCCGCCTCACCGAGCGCGTGGTGCAGGACCTCAACCAAACGCCCGCGCTCGAATTTGCGGATAATGAGTTCGATGGCGCCGCCATCTGCGTGTCCATCGACTACCTCACCCAGCCCGTGGCGGTGCTGCGCGAGCTGGCCCGCGTGCTGCGGCCCGGGGCCCCGCTGGTCGTCACGTTCTCCAACCGCTGCTTCCCGAGCAAGGCCATTGCCGCCTGGCACGCCCTCGACGACCGCGGCCACCTGGCCCTGGTGCGGCGCTTTTTGCTGGCCGCTGGCGGCTGGGAACACATAGAATTGCTCGACCGCAGCCCCCGCGCCGGCGACCCGCTGTTTGCGGTGGTGGCGCGGGCGGCGGGGGCCCCGGCGGCGTAGGGCCCCGGCGCTACACGCCGTGGCCGCAGCGCCAGCAAAAGGCAGCGTCGGGCCGGTGGCCGGTGGCCTGGCACTGCGGGCAGGCGGCCTGCTTGTAGGGCAGGGACCCCGGCGCAGCCCCCGGCGCGGCGGGCGTGGCCATTTGGGCCGATACGATGCCCGTGGGCACGGCGATGATGGCGTAGCCCAAAATCATGAGCAGCGAGGCCAGCGTCTGGCCGGGCACGGTGCGGGGCGAAATGTCGCCGTAGCCCACCGTCGTCACCGTCACAATAGCCCAGTACACGCTTTTGGGGATGCTGGTGAAGCCGTTGGCGCCGCCTTCCACCACGTACATCAGCGTGCCCACCACGATGGCCAGTGTGAATACGGCCGTCAGGAAGACGAAGATTTTGAAGCGGCTGGCCCGCAGCGCCGTCACGATGAACTCGCCTTCGCCCACGAACTGCCCCAGCTTGAAAATGCGGAACACCCGCAGCAGCCGCAGCGTGCGGATGACCAGCAGGTAGCGGCTGCCCGCCAGCGCCAGCGCCGCCAGCGTGGGCACAATGGCCAGAAAGTCGATGACGCCCAGTAGGCTGAACGCGTAGGCCAGCGGCTGGCGCACCACCAGCAGCCGGGCCAGGTACTCGGCAATGAACAGCACCGTAAAGCCCCACTCCACGGCCAGCAGCGCGGGGCCGTGCTGCGCGTGCACGGCCTGCACGCTGTCGAGCATCACCGCCAACACGCTGAGGATGATGGCGAAGAACAGGATTATGTCGAACACGCGGCCCGCGCGGGTGTCCGTTTCGAAAATAACGCGGTAGAGCGTGTTTTGCCAGCCGGGCGCGGCGCTGCGGGGTTCAATTTTCATGGGATCAGAAGCAGGGCCGCCGCGCCGGCAAGGCACAGCAAACCAGGCGAAACTATCGTTAACGAGACCGATAGGCAGCGCTAAAAATGGGCGTGTACCTTGCGCAAACAACGATTTACTCCGTAAAAATGCTCCGTACTTTCTTCTCCCGCCGCCCGGCCTTGCTGCTGGCGGTGCCCGCCCTGCTCGCCGCCTGCCAAGGCCAACCCGCCGAACAGAAGGCTGCCGCCACCGACGCCGCCGCGTCCGGCGCCAAGGCCGACTCGACCGGCAAAAAATACCTGGCCCAGCCGTTGGTGCGCGACATCTATACCGCCGACCCGTCGGCGCACGTCTTCAACGGCAAAATCTACATCTACCCCTCGCACGACATTGAGGCGGGCATTCCGGAGAATGACAAGGGCGACCACTTCGCCATGCGCGACTACCACATCCTGTCAATGGACAGCATCGGCGGCAAGGTGACCGATAATGGCGTGGCCCTCGACACCAAGGACATTCCGTGGGCCGGCCGCCAGCTTTGGGCCCCCGACGTGGCATTCAAAAACGGCACCTATTACTTGTACTTCCCGCTGAAGGACAAGCAGGACGTGTTCCGCATCGGCGTGGCCACCAGCCCGTCGCCCACCGGCCCGTTTAAGGCCGAGGCCGCGCCCATCGCCGGCAGCTTCAGCATCGACCCCGCCGTGTTTGCCGACGCCGACGGCAAGGCCTACATGTACTTCGGGGGCCTGTGGGGCGGGCAGCTCCAGCGCTGGGCCACCGGCAAGTACAACGCCGCCGCGCCCGAGAAAAAGCCCGACGGCAACGAGCCCGCCGTGGGGGCCCGGGTGGCCCTGCTCAGCCCTGACATGAAGCACTTCGCCGGCCCGGTGAAGGAAATCACCATCCTCGATTCGCTCGGCAAGCCCCTGCTGGCCAAGGACAACACCCACCGCTTCTTCGAGGGCGGCTGGCTGCACAAGTACCAGGGCAAGTACTACTTCTCGTACTCGACCGGCGACACGCACTTGCTGGTGTACGCCGTGGGCACCTCGCCCTACGGCCCCTTCACCTACAAAGGCGTGATTATGAAGCCCGTGGAAGGCTGGACGACGCACCACTCCATCGTCGAGTTCAAGGGCAAGTGGTACATCTTCTACCACGACACCCAGCTGAGCGGCAAAACCTGGCTCCGCAACGTGAAAGTGACCGAGCTCAAGCGCAACCCCGACGGTAGCATCGTCACCATCACCCCGTAGGTTCTCATCAACAGTAACGGCTGAAAAGGCCGTCATGCAGCGCGTAGCGAAGCATGGCGGCCTTTTGGCGTTGTTGGTGTTGTGCGCTACGGCTCGCGCAAGCCGGCGTGGCTGGTTTGCACCAGGGCCCCCAGGGCCAGCAAATCCTGCTTGGCGGCCTGCCAGCCGGCGTCCGAAATGGCGCGGGTGGCGTCTTCCAGCACCACGGCTTCGAAGCCCTCGGCCAGCGCGTCTTTGGCGGTGAAGTACACGCAGTAATCGGCGGCCAGGCCGGCCACGTACACCCGCGTGATGCCGCGGCCGCGCAGGTAGGCCCCCAGGCCGGTAGTTTTTAGGTGGCCGTTGTCGAAGAAGGCGCTGTATGAATCGATGGCCGGATCGGTGCCTTTGCGGAAGATGGCCTCCACGCGGTCCGTGTTCAGGGCGGCGTGCAGGGCGGCGCCGGGCGTGCCCTGCACGCAGTGGTCGGGCCACAGCATTTGGGGGCGGCCCTGCCACTCAATTTCGGTGAAGGCCGCGTGGCCCGGGTGGGTGGTGGCGAAGCTGCGGTGCCCAGCCGGGTGCCAGTCCTGCGACGCCACCACGAGGTCAAATTTCGGCTGCAATTCATTGAGCTGCGCGACGATGGCGTCGCCCGCGGGCACGGCCAGTGCGCCGCCGGGCACGAAATCATTTTGCACGTCAATCAGCAGCAGAGCGTTCATGGGCGGGGGAGGGGCGAAGGATTCGGGGCCCGAAAAGTAGGGCCCCGGCGCCAAAACCCGGCCGCTGCGCCAGTTGTTGGGGCCCCAGCCGGGCGGAGCGCCCGATTTCCTTTCTCGTCTACCAACATGAACCTCTCCAACAACACCGTCCTGATTACCGGCGGCGCTTCCGGCATCGGCCTGGCGCTGGCCGCCCGCTTCCTGCACGCCGGCAGCACCGTCATCGTCTGCGGCCGGCGGGCCGACAAGCTGGCCGAGGCCCAGCGGCAGCACCCCGGCCTGCACACCCGCGTGGCCGACGTGGCCGATGCCGCCGACCGCGAAGCCCTGGCCGCCTGGGCCACCGCCGAGTTTCCCGCCCTCAACGTGCTGGTGAACAACGCTGGTATCCAAAACCGCCTGTCCCTGCTCGACGAAACCGTGGCCTGGGAAACCCGCCGCCAAGAAATCGCCATCAACTTCGACGCGCCCATTCACCTGGCCACGCTGCTCGTGCCGCACCTGCGCCAGCAGCCCGGCGCGGCCGTCATCAACGTCACCTCGGGCCTGGCCTTCGCGCCCATGGCGATGATGCCGGTGTACTGCGCCACCAAAGCGGCGCTGCACTCGCTCACGCTTTCGCTGCGGCACGAGCTGGCGGCCGTAGGCGTGCAGGTGCTCGAAATCGTGCCCCCGGCCGTGAACACCGACCTCGGGGGTCCCGGCCTGCACACGTTTGGCGAGCCCCTCGACGCCTTCGCCGACGCCGTAATGGCCCGCCTCGCCGCCGGCGAGCAAGAGGTGGGCTACGGCTCTTCGGAGCAGTCGCGCCTGGCCTCGCGCGCCGAACTGGATGCCACTTTTCAGCGCATGAATAACCGCTAAGCCTGGGGCCCTAGCGTCAACAGAAAAGGCCACCTGGAGTACTCCAGGTGGCCTTTTCTGTAGTGAAAGCGTGGGAAAGCTGCTTACGCTTTCTTGGCCACTTTGGCGTTGGCAAACTTCGTTTTCAGGTACGCCAGGGCGAGCTTGTGGGCGTCGGCCGCGTCGTCCTGCTTGTACTTGGGGTTCGAGGGGTTGGCGAAGGCGTGGTCGGCGTCGTAGCTCTTGATGGTCAGCTTCTTGCCGGCGGCGGCCATATCCTTCTGGAACTGCGCTACTACCTCGGGGTTGATCCACTTGTCTTGCGTGGCGAAGATGCCCAACACGTCGGTATTCAGTGACTTAAGGCGCGCCACGTTCTTCTCCGGCATGCCGTAGTACATCACGCAGCCCACCGTTTGCTTGCCGCCGAGCAGGGCTTCCTGCAGGCTCCAGCCGCCGCCGAAGCACCAGCCGATGGAGGCAAACGCCGCCTTGGGCCCCGCGTAGGCCTCCGCGCCCTTAAGGATGGCGGTAGCGCGCTCTGTTTTCACGGCGGCCATGTACTGGCCGGCTTCGGCCTGGGTGGTGGCCACCTTGCCGTCGTACAAATCCACGGCGATGACGTTGACGCCGGGCAGCTCCTGGGCGTACTGCGCAGCTTCCTTCTTGATGTAATCGTTTAGGCCCCAGTACTCGTGGATGACGAACAGGTACTTGTTGCTGGGCGTGGCGCTCTTGATTTCGAAGCCGTGGCCATCGGTGCCGTCCGCAGTTTTGAAGGCAATGGTTTCGCCCGCGCCCTGGTAGGTGTAGGGCAGCGGCGTGTCGTGGCTGTTCACGAACTCTTCGCTGGAAGCCAGCATAGCGAAGGTTTCGGTGGCGGCCACGGGCTTGGCGCAGCAGCTGGCCATGGGGGCCATCGGGGCGAGTTTCTGGGCCGAAGCGGGGGCGGCCAGCAGGGCCAGGGCGGCCCCGGCGGCGAGGAAAAACTGTTTCATCGGTGTTGGATGGAGGTAAGAATTACTTGGAGTGGCTGGTTAAGCAAAGCAGAACGGTAATTGTTTGCTTGTGGCCAAAGGCCGCGCTACGCGCTGGGTTTGGTAATCTGAAAACCGCGCTTACCTTTGCCCCGTCGCCAGCAATTGCTGGGGGCCCTGTTTTGACCATGACCGCACAATTTATCGCTCAAGCTTGGTGGTGGCCGCTCCGTACTTCCGGACCGGACAGCCAGTGCGCGCGGTAAAATCAGTGCTTGATTTTACTACCTCTCACGAAAGCCCGGCCGCCCAGCCGGGCTTTTTGCATATCCGGCCGGGGCCCAATCCCAGCTTGTCTTCGCCTTTTTCAATGCCTGCCCAACCCCACCAGCTCCGCACCCGCCACCGCCGCCTGCTCGCCGACACTGTGACGCCCGTGGGCCTGTACCTGCGCCTGCGCGACCACTACGCCAACTGCCTGCTGCTGGAAAGCGCCGACTACCACGGCCAGCAAAACGCCTTCAGCTACCTCGTGTGCGAGCCGCTGGCCACCTTCGAGCTGCGCCGCGGCGGCGTGCTGCACCAAACCGGGCCCCACGGCCAAGCCACCACCGAGCAGCTGGCCGAGCCCCGCGAAGCCCTGGCCCGGCTGCACGCCTTCGCCGCCGGCTTTGTGCCCGACGCCGCGGCCCCCGCGTTCCCGTTCATCAGCACCGGCCTGTTTGGCTACCTGGGCTACGAGGCCGTGCAGGCCTTCGAGGACGTGGCGCTGAATCCCGCCAAGGTGCCGGCCGGCGACATCCCGCCGATGCGCTACGGCGTGTACCGCTACGTTATTGCCTTCAACCACTTCCGCCAGGAGCTGCACATTTTCGAGCACAGCACCGACGGCGCCGAAGCTTCGGCCGATGGCCTCGACCGCCTCGAAAATCTGGTGCGTAACCCCGGCGTGCCGGCCTTCGATTTTGCCCTGAGCGGGGAGGAAAGTACCAACCAAACCGACGCCGAGTTCCTGGCGCGGCTGGCCCAGGGGCAGGCCCACTGCCACCGCGGCGACGTGTTCCAGATTGTGCTCTCGCGGCGCTTTCAGCAAGGATTTACCGGCGACGAGTTCAACGTGTACCGCGCCCTGCGCTCCATCAACCCCTCGCCGTACCTGTTCTACTTCGACTACGGCGACTACAAAATCTTCGGCTCCTCGCCCGAAGCGCAGCTGCGCGTGCAGGGCTCCGAGGCCAGCCTGTATCCCATTGCCGGCACCTACCGCCGCACCGGCGACGACGCCGCCGACACTGCCGCCGCCCAGCGCCTGGCCGCCGACCCCAAGGAAAACGCCGAGCACGTGATGCTCGTGGACCTGGCCCGCAACGACTTGGCCCGCCACGGCACCGACGTGCAGGTGCGCACGCTGCGCGAAATTCAGTTCTACTCGCACGTCATCCACCTCGTCAGCCACGTCACGGCCCAGCTGCTGCCGGGCGCCGACACGCTGCAAGTGGTGGCCGACACCTTCCCGGCCGGCACGCTCTCCGGGGCCCCCAAGCACCGCGCCGTGCAGCTCATCGACGGCCTGGAGCCCACCGCCCGCGGCTACTACGGCGGGGCCCTGGGCCACCTCGGCTTCGACGGCAGCTTCAACCACGCCATCATGATCCGCTCCTTCCTCAGCCACGCCAACCAGCTCTACTTCCAGGCCGGCGCGGGCGTGGTGGCCGCGTCGGACATCAACTCCGAGCTGAACGAAGTGCACCACAAGCTGGGGGCCCTGCGCCAGGCCTTGAAAGCCGCCGCCGACGTGCGGTAGCCTTTTGCAACCAGTGAATTAGCAAGCCATGAAAATCCTCGTTCTCGACAACTACGACTCCTTCACCTACAACCTCGTGCAGCTGCTGCGCGAGCTGGGCCACGGCGCCGACACCACCGTTATCCGCAACGACAAGCTGGCCCTGGAAGCCGTGGACGCCTACGACGCCGTGCTGCTCTCGCCGGGCCCCGGCGTGCCGGCCGAGGCGGGGCTGATGCCGCAGATCATTGCGAAATACGCGCCCACCAAGCGCATCCTGGGTGTGTGCCTGGGCCACCAGGGCCTGGCCGAAAGCTTCGGCGCGGCCCTCTACAACCTGCCCGCCGTGGTGCACGGCGTGGCCACGGCCGCCGACGTGACCGTGCCCGACGAAAAGCTGTTCCGGGGCCTGCCGCCGCGCTTTCAGGTCGGCCGCTACCACTCGTGGGCCGTGCGCCCCGAAACCGTGCCCGCCGAACTGGAGGTAACGGCCCTCGACGCCGGCGGCGAAGTAATGGCCCTGCGCCACCGCCGCTACGACGTGCGCGGCGTGCAATTCCACCCCGAAAGCATCCTCACCGAGCACGGCCCGGCCATGCTGAAAAACTGGCTGAGCTAATGCCGTAGCGTGGACTCTGCGAGTCCGCGCGTTTGAACGGTGCCAAACAATACCTAGCAATGACTACCACGCGCGGACTCGCAGAGTCCACGCTACAATCCGCAGTTGTGAAACAGATCCTCACCAAACTATTTGACCAGCAGCCCCTGACGCAAGCCGAGGCCCACGCCGCCATGCGCCAGCTGGGCGAGGGCGGGGCCAACCCGGCCGAGACGGCGGCCTTCCTGGCCGTGTACCGGATGCGGCCCATCACGGTGGCCGAGCTGGGCGGCTTCCGCCAGGCGCTGCTGGAGCTGTGCCGCGACCCGGAGCTGGGCACCCACGAGCTGGTAGACATTGTGGGCACCGGCGGCGACGGCAAAAACACGTTCAACATCTCCACGCTGGCCTGCTTCGTGGTGGCCGGGGCGGGGGTGAAGGTGGCCAAGCACGGCAACTTCGGCGTGTCGTCGGTCAGCGGCTCGTCGAACGTGCTGGCGCACTTCGGCGTCGATTTTGAGGACCGGCCCGGCCGGTTGCGGCGGCAGCTCGACGAGGCCGGCATCTGCTTCCTGCACGCCCAAACCTACCACCTGGCCATGCGCCACGCCGGCCCGGTGCGCCGCGAGCTGGGGCTGCGCACGTTCTTCAACATCCTGGGGCCCCTGGTGAACCCGGCCCGGCCCAACGCGCAGGTACTCGGCGTATTCAGCCTCGAGTTGCAGCGCGTGTACCACTACTTGCTGCAGCCCACCGGCACTCGCTACGCCGTGGTGCACGCCCTGGACGGCTACGACGAGCTCTCCCTCACCGACGCCGCCAAGGTGGTGACCGGCTACGAAGGCGAGCAATTGCTGACGCCCGCCGGCCTGGGCCTGCA
Organism: Hymenobacter nivis; assembly: GCF_006439025.1. Taxonomy (GTDB): domain Bacteria; phylum Bacteroidota; class Bacteroidia; order Cytophagales; family Hymenobacteraceae; genus Hymenobacter; species Hymenobacter nivis_A. The sequence continues at coordinate 109,735 of NZ_RCYZ01000010.1, read as the reverse complement.
CGCCGCCACCCTGGCCGAACTGGCCGGGGGCCCCACGGTGGCCGCCGCCGCCGCCGTGTTTGAAAACATCCTCAGCGGCCAGGCCACGCCCGTGCAGCGCGACGTGGTGACGGCCAACGCCGCCCTGGCCCTGCGCTGCGCCCGTCCCGGCCTGGCCTGGCCCGAAGCCCTGGCCCAAGCCCGCGAATCGCTAGACTCGGGGGCCGCCCGCGGCGCGTTCCAGCGGATGCTGGCCGCGCAGTAGCAACAACTTTAGGGCCCCGGGCTTGTCTTCGTCACTGATTCCCGTCAATAACCGTTTAATACGCTGCGAGCCCCGGTTCGCGTCAGCCATACCTATATGAGTGCATCCACCCCCACCATCCTCGAGCGCATCGTGGCCCACAAGCGCGGCGAAGTGGCCGAGCGCCGCGAGCTGCGCCCGCTGAAGTTTCTCGAAACCAGCCTCTACAACCAGGCCCAGCCGCTTTCGCTGCGGCACTACTTGCAGCGGCCGGGCAGCAGCGGCCTCATCGCCGAGTTCAAACGCAAGTCGCCTTCGCAGGGCTGGATCAACCGCTACGCGCCGGTGGAGCGCACCACGCTGGGCTATATGCAGGCTGGCGCGGCGGGCCTGTCGGTGCTCACGGACGGCGAGTTTTTTGGCGGCGGCAATGAGGACCTGACCACGGCCCGGCGCTTCAATTTCTGCCCCATCCTGCGCAAAGATTTTGTGGTGGACGAGTACCAAATTCACGAAGCCCGTAGCGTGGGGGCCGACGTGGTGCTGCTCATCGCCGCCGTGCTCACGCCCACCGAAATCCTCACCCTGGGCCGCCTGGCCAAAAGCCTGGGCCTGGAAGTGTTGCTCGAAGTGCACGACGGTGAAGAGCTGGCCCGCAGCCTGCACCCCGACGCTGTGGACCTAGTGGGCGTGAACAACCGCAACCTGCACGACTTCACCCTGAACCTCGACACGTCATTGGGCCTAGCCGAAAGTATTCCGGCCGAGTTTGTGAAAGTGTCGGAGAGCGGCATCAGCCAAGCTAAGTCCATTATGCAGCTGCGCGGCGCGGGCTACCAGGGCTTTTTGCTCGGCGAAACATTCATGCGCCACAGCCGGCCCGAACGCGCCTGCGCCGCTTTGGTGCAGGAGCTGGTGGCCGCTGGCGCAGTAGCCGCCGGGGCCCCCGCGCTGGCCTAATACCCTAGCTACCACCATCCCATGCAAACGCCCGCCCCGCCGCCCGCCGCCCCGCCCTGCCCCGAAGCCGCGTTCCCGCGCCTGCTGGTGAAAGTGTGCGGCATGCGCGAAGCCGCCAGCCTGGCCGCCGTGGCCGACCAGGGCCCCGACTTCCTGGGGTTCATCTTTGCGCCGGCCTCGCCGCGCTACGTGGGCGACGTACTCACGCCCGACCTGGTGCACGGCCTGCCCGAGCATGTGCAGCGCGTGGGCGTGTTCGTAGATGCGCCCACCGCGCAGGTGCTGGCCATCGCGTACCGCTTCGGCCTGAATTACGTGCAGCTGCACGGCCATGAAACTCCGGCCCAGTGCGCCGAAATCCGGGCGGCCGGCCTGCGGGTCATTAAGGCATTTGGAGTGGGGGAGGGCTTCGATTTTGACACCCTGGGGCCCTACGTACCGCACTGCGACTTCTTCCTCTTCGACGCCCTGGGCCCCGCGCCGGGCGGCAACGGCCGGGTGTTTGACTGGCGCGTGCTGGAAAAGTACCCCTGGCCCGTGCCCTACCTGCTGGCTGGCGGCCTGCGCCCCGAGCACGCGGCCGTGGTGCGCAACCTTCAGCTGCCCGGCCTGGCCGGCATCGACCTCAACAGCGGCCTCGAAACTGCCCCCGGTGTGAAAGACCCCGCCCGGGTCGCGGCATTTTTCGACGGACTGGGCCGGTCGGCGGCCGCGTAGCGCCTTTTGTATCTGCAATTAAACGAGCGCGTTGCCGCTCCATCTGCCATGACCCCATCTGCCATTACTTCTTACCAAATCCCCACGGCCCGCGGCTACTACGGCGAATTCGGCGGCGCCTTCGTGCCCGAAATGCTGTTCCCAAACGTGGAAGAGTTGCGCACGCAGTACGAGGAAATCCTGGCCTCCGAAAGCTTCCGTACCGAGTACGAGCAGCTGCTACGCGACTACGTGGGCCGGCCCACGCCGCTGTTTGAGGCCCACCGCCTCTCCGAGAAGTATAATACCCGCGTGTTTCTTAAGCGTGAAGATTTGTGCCACACCGGGGCCCACAAAATCAACAACACCGTGGGCCAGATCTTGCTGGCTAAGCGGCTGGGCAAAACGCGCATCATTGCCGAAACTGGGGCTGGCCAGCACGGCGTGGCCACCGCCACGGTGTGCGCCCTGATGGGCCTACCCTGCGTGGTGTACATGGGCTCGGTAGACATTGAACGCCAGGCCCCTAACGTGGCTCGCATGCGCCTGCTCGGGGCCGAAGTGCGCCCCGCCGTCAGCGGCAGCCGCACCCTGAAAGACGCCACCAACGAGGCCATCCGCGACTGGATTGCCAACCCCGTCGACACGCACTACATCATCGGCTCGGTGGTGGGGCCCCACCCGTACCCCGACCTGGTGGCGCGCCTCCAGGCCGTCATCAGCGAGGAGATGCGCAAGCAGCTGCTTGAGAAAACCGGCTCCGAACTGCCTGATTACGTGGTGGCTTGCGTGGGCGGGGGCTCCAACGCCGCCGGGGCGTTCTACCACTTCCTCGACGAGCCCAGCGTGCAGCTGGTGGCGGTGGAGGCGGCCGGCCACGGCATCCACTCGGGGCACTCGGCGGCCACGTCGGTGCTGGGCACGCCGGGCATCATCCACGGCAGCCGCACGCTGCTGATGCAGGACGCCGACGGCCAAATCACGGAGCCCTACTCGCTGAGCGCCGGCCTCGACTACCCCGGCATTGGGCCCCTGCACGCCTGGCTGGGGGCCAGCGGCCGCGCCCGCTTCATCGCCGTCACCGACGACGAGGCCCTGGCCGGCGTGCGCGAGTGCTCGCGCCTCGAAGGCATCATTCCGGCCCTCGAAACGGCCCACGCCCTGTTTGCTCTCGGCCAGCTCGGCGCGGGCCCCAACGACGTGGTGGTGGTCAACCTCTCCGGCCGCGGCGACAAAGACCTGGAGACGTACATGAAAAACTTCGATAAGCTGGCGTAGCGCAAGGCTTTTAGCGCGAGGTTTCGCAGGGTTAAGACAGGTTTCGCTGACTCAGCCGACCGCGCCGTTTCGTTGAGCGAAACCTGTTTTAATTCTGCGAAACCCTGCGCTGGAAACCCATTCCAACCCGCCGCAACCCGCCCGCGGAACCTATTTTAACCCTGCGAAACCTCGCGCGAATGAACCGCATCCAAACCGCCTTCGAGCAGAAGAAAAACCTGCTTAATATTTACTTCACTGCCGGCTACCCGGCCCTGGCCGACACGCTGCCGCTGGCGCAGGCCCTGGTGGCCGCCGGGGCCGATATGCTGGAAATCGGCATGCCGTTTTCCGACCCGCTGGCCGATGGGCCCGTTATCCAGCATAGCAGTACGCTGGCCCTGGCCAACGGCATGAACATCAAAACGTTGTTTGGCCAGCTGGGGCCCCTGCGCGCCGCCCTGCCCGACACGCCGGTACTGCTCATGGGCTACCTCAACCCGGTGCTGCAATTTGGCATTGAAAATTTCTGCCGCGAAGCCGCCGCGGCGGGCGTCGATGGCGTGATTCTGCCTGACTTGCCAGTGGCCGAGTACGAGGAGGAATATGCCGACACGTTTCGCCGCCACAACCTGCGGCCGGTGTTCCTCATCACCCCCCAAACCAGCGAGGCCCGCATTCGCCACCTCGACGGCATCAGCGAGGCGTTTTTGTACCTGGTGTCGGGCCCCGGCACCACCGGCGGCACCGGCCCGGCCGACACCACTGCGCAAGATGCTTATTTCCAGCGCGTAGAAGGCATGGGCCTGAAAACGCCGCGCCTCATCGGCTTCGGCATCGCCGACAAGGCCTCGTACCAGCGCGCCTGCGCCCACGCCGACGGCGCCATCATTGGCTCGGCCCTCATCAAAGCCCTCGAAGGGGCCCCAGACGCCCCGGCCGCGGCGGCCGCTTTCGTCGCCAGCATCAAGAATTAAGCTCTCAACCCACCCGTATGATTCTGCAACTCGAACCCCAGGCCTCCGTGCCCGCCCTGGCGGCGCACCTGGCTGAACAGGGCTACAAAACCACCGACGTTACCACCCAGCACGCGCACTACTTGGTGGCCATTGGGAAGAAAGAATTCGACATTCGCACCATCGGCCAGCTGCCGGGCGTGCGCGACGTGCATCAGGTATCGGATGATTACCAGCTGGTTAGCCGTAAGTGGCGCGTAAAACCCACTGTGATTGACTTGGGTGACGGCGTAACCATCGGCGAGGGCAGCTTGGCGCTGTGCGCCGGCCCGTGCAGCATCGAGAGCGAGGCCCAAATGGAAAAGGTGATGGACCACCTGCTCGAAAACGGCGTGCGCCTGATGCGCGGCGGCGTGTTCAAGCCCCGTTCGTCGCCCTACGCCTTTCGCGGTTTAGGAATGGATGGTCTTCGATTATTCCATCAATTGGCCCGGGCCCGGGGCATCAAAATCGTGACCGAAGTAATGCAGGTGTCGCAGGTTGAGGAGATGCACGACTACGTGGACGTGTTTCAGGTGGGGGCCCGCAATACCCAGAACTACAACCTGCTCGACGCGCTGGGCGGCGTGGACAAGCCGGTGCTCATAAAGCGCGGCATTTCGGGCTCAATCGAGGAACTGCTATCGTCGGCCGAGTACGTGTTTTCGGGTGGCAACGAGAAGCTGATTCTCTGCGAGCGGGGCATCCGCACGTTCGAGACGGCTAGTCGCAACACGTTGGACTTGAACGCGGTGCCCATCCTGAAAGAGAAAACCCATTTGCCCGTGGTGGTCGACCCCAGCCACGGCATTGGCCTGCGCGACTACGTGCCCGCCATGGCCCTGGCCGCCGTGCTGGCCGGCGCCGACGGCATCCTCTACGAAGCCCACGAAACGCCCGAAACCGCCGCTTCCGATGGCCAGCAGACGCTGGATTTCGCCGAATCAGGCCGTCTCATCCGCAACTTGCGCCGGGTGTACGCCCTGCGTGGCGAGCTGGAATAGGGCCCCCGGGGCCTCAAACCTTTTTAGTTAAAGTTTGATTAAAGGAATCGGATATTCTAAGATTGTTCCTATCTTCGTCCCAGTAATGAAGCTCCAAGCCGCGAAATACGTCCGCCTAATGATTAATTGCCCCAAGCGGGGCAACGGCGGGCTACGCGCGGTACTATGGAACTACGAAGTATGAAACTACTTCTTCCTTAAGAACCTCCAAAAGCCCGATTCCGCCAGGAAGTCGGGCTTTTTTTCGCCCCACCCACCAAGTGTTCAGCTATGTTAACGCAATCCCGTGCCCCCCGCTATTCTCCCCAGGACCAGCTGGTTTGGAAGGTATTGTTTGATCGCCAGACGGCCCTGCTGCACCGGCGCGCCGTGCCGGCCTTCAGCGCCGCCGTGGCCCAGCTCGGGTTGCGCCGCGAGGCCATTCCCGACCTACCCGCGCTCAGCGCCGAAGTGTTCCGGCGCAGCGGCTGGCAGCTGGTGCCGGTGGGGCAGTCGCTGGGCCCCGAAGTTTTCTTCAAGTACTTGGCCGAGCGGCAGTTCCCGGTGATGACCCGCATCCGGCCGATGCGCGATTTCGACTTCAGTCCTGAGCCCGACCTGTTCCACGACCTGTTTGGGCACGTGCCGATGCTGCTCGATGCGCACTTTGCCGATTTCCTGCACACGCTGGGGCTCGCCGCCCAGGCCCTGTGCCCCGACGACGCGGTGGCCCGCCGCGAGCTGTGGGCCCTGTACTTCTTCACGGCCGAGTTTGGGCTGGTACTGCACGATGGCAAGCCGCACCTGTACGGGGCCGGGCTGCTCTCATCAGCTGGCGAAATCCACCACTGTGTAAACGAGGCCACCCCCCGTCCCGCCTTCGACGTGGAAACCGTGCGGCGTACGCCGGTGCTCGGCACCCGTTTTCAGGACCAGTATTTCGTGCTGCCCACGTGGGAAGAATTGGCCGAATGCGCCGGTGAATTAGCAGGCTTGCTGGTACCCGTGTCGCACCGCACTGCCGCCTGATAATTAAGTCATTACGCACAAAATAAACAGGGCCCCCACGCGCAGTAGGGGCCCTGTTTATTTTGTGCGTAAGCTGAAAAATTACGCCGTGCGCACTTCCGCCTTTAGCTCCGTGAGCAGGGCAAACAGGCCCACATAGGTGCGGTTGAGGTAGATGAAGTGGGCGGAGCCGCGGGGCTCGCGCTGCTGGCGCAGCTCCGGGTCGGCCATCAGGTCGTCGCCTAGGGCATATAGCGCGGCCATGTAAGCCGGGTCGCCGAAGTCGAACACCGGTTGGCGGAAAGGGCGGCCCACCAGCTCCAACGAACTGCGCAGCGTGCGCAGATACAGGGCCTGCATGGGGGCGGAGTCGCTGGCGCGCAGCACGTTGGCTTCGGTGAGCAGGGCGCGGAGGCGGGCCTCGTCGGCGAAGGTTTCGGGGGCCAGCAGGGTGGTAAACTGGTGGTATACGTCGGCGGGCACCTCCTTCACGCAGCCAAAGTCGAGCACGCCGAGCGTGCCACCGGCTTCGGCGCGCAGCAGGAAGTTGCCGGGGTGCGGGTCGGCATGCACTTGGCGCAAGTCGTTGAGCTGGAACTGGTAGAAGTCCCACAGGGCCTGGCCGAGCTGGTTGCGCACGGCCTGGCTGGGGCCCTGGGCCAGGAACTCCTTGAGATGCTGGCCGGGCAACCAGTCCATGCTAAGGATGCGCGGGCTGGACAATTCGGGGTAATAGCGCGGGAACTGCAGGTGCGCCAGGTGGGCGCAGCGGGCCGCAATGTCCTGGCCGCGGCGCAGTTCCAAAGCGTAGTCGGTTTCCTCAATAAGCCGCGCCTCCACTTCTTCGAGGTACGGGCGCACCTGGGTTTCGCTCAGGCCCATTACGCGCAAGGCAATGGGCTTCACGAGGTTGATGTCGGACTTGATACTGGCGGCCACGCCAGGGTACTGCACTTTTACGGCCAGGTCGCGGCCGTCCTTGCGGGCAAAATGCACTTGGCCGATGCTGGCCGCCTGCCGTGCTGCGGGCTCAAACTCGTCGAATACCTGAAATGGCGACTTGCCAAACGCGTCTCGAAACGCCTTGATGACCAAGGGCCCCGAGAGCGGCGGCGTTTGGTACTGGGCCTGGGCAAACTGGTCGGAGTAAGCCGTGGGCAGCATGTTCTTCTCCATCGCCAGCATCTGCGCCACCTTCAGCACGGAGCCCTTCATCTCGCTCAGGGCCCCGTACAGCTCGGCCGCGTTGGCGGTGTGCAAGTCCTCCATTGACGATTCGGCGCCGACGGCTTTCTTGGCGTAGTGCTTCACATAATTGGCCCCCACGTTCAAGCCAGTGCGGGCGAAGCGGGCGGCCCGGGCCACTTTGGTGGTGGGCAGGGAAGTGAGCGGCTGATCGGACATTGATTTTATTAATTAATAATCGAAACTAGCTTCTCTAGGCAATGAATAAATTAGGACGGTCGCGCAGAACGCAGTAAAGCATCTTTACCGCAGCAGTAATTCTATTAATTACTTGCGCGGTGGGGATTCTTCACTGCGTTCTGCACGACCGTCCTAATTGTAAATAATTAATTATTTCTAATTAAATTAATTACCGCCGCACCAAAAATCGAACGAAATCAACGGCGGAATCTAGGGTGTTGCGGCCCACGAGGTCAAAGCTCAGGGTGACGGCTTTTTCCACGGCGGCGTCGGTGCGCTCGAAGTTCACCGAGTCGTCTTTGGCGAAGAAACCGAGCACGAACAGTACCTGCTGCCAGAAGAAGCGCGGGTAGCCGTCCTGCACCAGTGGGCGGTTGGCAATTTCGCCACTCACGCGGCCATCAGTCAGCAAATCAGCCACAAAGCGCTCGAAGTCCTGGCGGAAATCGTCGAGCACGCGGGGCGACAGGCCCGGCATGCGGTGCAGCGAGCGGCGCAGGCTCATGAGGGCGTAGGAGCGGTTTTGCTTGAGGATTTCGAGCAACGTGTAGTAGAAAGCCAGCAGTTTTTCGCGGCTGCCGTAGCCTTCCCACACCGGCTCGCTGGCGGCGGCAGTGCGCGCCTGCTTGCCGAAATCGGCCCATATTTCGCGGTCGATGGCCTCAAAGTTGGGGTAGTGCTGGTAGAATTCCGCCTCTGACCCGCCCAGCTGCTGGGTGAGTTTGAACACCGACGCGGGCGGATGGCCTTCGTTGAGCACGAAGTCCAGGTAGGCTTGTTTGATGCGGTCTTTTTCCATGGTATAACAACCCGTTGGGGCCCCAAACGGTTCGGGTTTTCTGGTAATTAACGCCGGGGCTACCCGGCTTCCTGGCGGGCTTTGCGGAGGGCTTCCACGGCGCGGTCGCGGCCAAATTTGTGCTCCACGATGGGGGCGGGGTACTCCTTGGTTTCGAGCTCCGGAATCCAGCGGCGCACGTATTCGCGCAGGGGGTCTACTTGCTCGATTTGGCTGTCGGGGCTGTACACCCGGAACCAGGGCGACGCAATGGCCCCGGTGCCGGCCATCCACTGCCAGTTGCCCACGTTGTTGGCCATTTCGTAGTCGAAGAGCTTGTCGGCGAAGTACTTCTCGCCCCAGCGCCAGTCGATGAGCAGGTGCTTGGTGAGGAAGCCAGCGGTGGTCATGCGCACGCGGTTGGGCAGGTAGCCGGTGGCGTTGAGCTCGCGCATCCCGGCATCCACGAGCGGGTAGCCGGTGCGGCCCTCGCACCAAGCCTTGAACTCGTCTTCGTTGTTGCGGTAGGGCACGTGGCGCAGCTTGGGGTCGTAGCTCTCGGTGGCCGTGTGGGGGAAGTGCCAGAGCAGCATCATGAAGAAGTCGCGCCAGATGATTTCCGACAGTAACTTGGGATTCAGCTCTTTGGCCTGGGCCATTACCTCGCGCACGCTGAGTGTGCCGAAGCGCAGGTGCACCGATTCGCGGGTGGTGCCGTGCTCGTTGGCGGGCGTGTTGCGGGTCTTGTGGTAGTCGCGCACCACTTTTTCGGAGGGCAGCTTAGCGGGCGTGGTTTGCTCGTCGCTGCGCGCAAAGCCCATGCTTTTGAGCGTGGGCCGGGGCCCTGCTTTGGCCGCGGTGAGGTGGTGCAAGTGCGCCTTTTTGAAGGCGGGCTTCGACTTAGCGGGCTCCAGCAATTCGTCCGTCAGCTGGGCCAGGTACGTCTTTAGGTAAGCCCCGAACACTTTGGGCACGGTGCCCGATTTGGTCATGATTTCCTCCTTGGCAAAAATCACTTGGTCCTTGTAGGTGTGAAATTCGGCTCCGTGCTTTTTCAGCATCTTGGCCACCGCCTCGTCGCGTTCGCGGGCGTAGGGCTCGTAGTCCTCGTTGGTGTGCACGGCGGCCACCTCAAAGTCTTTCACCAACTGCTCGAGCACTGCCAGCGGCTGGCCGTAGCGGGCCAAGAAGGTACCGCCGGCCTTCTCGGTTTCGGCGGCCAGGTTCTCTACGTGGTCGAAGATGAAGGTCAGGCGGGCATCGGCCTTGTCGGGCAGCTGGTCGAGAATGTCGCGGTCGTAGATGAAGAGTGGCACCACCGGCAGGCCGCTGGCCAGGGCCCCCGCCAGGCCCACGTTGTCGTGGATGCGCAAGTCGCGCCGGTGCCAGAACAGGCAGATTTTCATGCGGTTATTTGTCGGTTTCTAGTTGTTTGTTGTCCGTTGTTTTTACTTGTCAATGCCTTTATAAAAGCGATAACGAACAACTAAAAACTGACAACTAAATAATTACTTCAATTTGCCCATGCCGCCGTCCACGGCCAGCACTTGGCCGGTGACGAAGCTGCTGTGATCGGAGAGCAGGAAGGAGGCGGTGTACGCCAAGTCTTCGGGCTGGCCGATGCGCTGCAAGGGGTGGCGCTTGGCGCCGGCCTCGGCCTTTTCGGGCGTGCTGAGCAGGGGGGCGGCCAGCGGCGTGTTGGTGAGCGAGGGGGCGATGCAGTTCACGCGCACATTGCTGGCGGCGTATTCGGCAGCCAGGGCCCGGGTGAGGCCCTCCACGGCGGCCTTGGCGGTGGCGATGCTGGCGTGGAAGCTCATGCCCGTATCGGCCGCCACGGTGCTAAAGAGCACCACCGACGCACCGCCTTCGGCCTTTTTCAGGCGCTTCATGGTGGCTTGCAGCACGCGCACGGCCCCGAGCACGTTCAGGTCGAAATCGGCCTGGAAGTCTTCGGCCGGAATACGCTCGAACGGGCGCAGCTTGATGCTGCCGGGGCAGTACACTACGCCGTGCAGGGTATCGGGCAGGTGGTCGAAAGCCGTGCCCACGGGCTGGGTGGCGTCGTAATCGAAGTGGCTGGTGTTCAACGCGGCCAGCTCGGGCGACTGGTGGCGCGAAGCCGTGTGCAAGTGGGCCCCCAGGCCGCTGAGCAATTTGGCCGTGGCCAAGCCGATGCCGGACGAAGCGCCGACGATGAGGATGTGTTTCTCGTTGAAATTCATGAAGGAACCGGCGGGAATGGAGCTGAGCCGTGCAGGTAGCTAACTCCAATTCCGGGGCCCAGGTTTTGCTAATTTCCGGGCGTTGGCTAATCCAGCACGAGGTCGAAGCGGCCAGCGGTGAGGACCACCGCGGGGGCCCCCGGCGCCGTGGCCACCGTAAGCACGAACGTGCCCCGTACGTGGCGCGTGGCCGCGTCCCAGCTCGTGATGATTACTTCGGCGGGGGCCGCGGGTACGGGGTAGAACGTGGGGCCCTGCGGCACGTACTGCCCGCTTGCGTGGGGCGTAATTTCCTGGTAGTAGGTCAGTTGGCCGTCCATCGGGTACGTGCTGGGGCCCTGGAACGCGTTGATTAACAAGTGCAGCGCGTGGTACTTGCCGCCGGCGTAGACCGCGCTTTGGTCGTCCACGGCCCGCATGTCCAGCTGGGTGCCGCGCAGCCGGCCCGCCACGGCGCGGCTGTCGCCGAACGCCGCTACGAGGATGGAAATAAGGCTGGAAGAATTGTTGGCCACCACGGGCCGGCCGTTGGCATAAGAGGCCAAGGTGCTGCTGCCCTCAATTTGCCCGTCGGGCAGCGCGGGCTCCACGTCGGAAGCGGTGATGGTGCAGCCGGCCGCCAACAGCAGCCAGGGGATGAAAACGGCCGCCCAGGCGCGGTGGCGAGTAAAAGGACGCATCGATAAAAGCGGAATAACTGATGGGAGAGAATGGGGCTACTTGATGCGGTTCCCCCAACTGCTGAGGTTCAGCGTCAGCAGCACGCAATACGCTGAACGCTCGGGGTTGAAGTTGGCCTGGAGGGCCAGGCCCAGGCGCTGCTGGTTGCGGCCCAGGGGCCCCTGGAAGCCGATTTCCAGCGGCAAGCCCAGGGCCTGGTAGCGGCGGTAGGCGTAGTAGTAAGTGGCATCGCCCCACAGCAAGCCGCTGCTGCGCGTCGTGTAGCGGTAGTCGCCCAGCTGGCGGCCCAGCAGGTAGGCCAGGCCCGCGGCGGCGTAGGCCCGGCAGCGGCCTACGGGTAGGCTGCGGCCGGCCAGCACGGCTAGCTCTGTCTGGCGCGAGCGGGTATTTAGCTGGTCGAACAACTTGCTGCCGGGCCCCGACTTGGGGCCCCACCACGCGTAGCGGGCGCGGCCCAGCAGCAGCAGGTGGCCGCCGGTTTGGCGGGTGGCGTGGGCCTCCAAGCCGTTGCCGACGCCCAGGCCGCCGCTCCAGGGACCCGGCGGGTTGGCGGCGGGCGCTTGGGCCCAGGCCAGGGCCGGTAAGCACCAGATGAGTAGGGTTTTCATCATAAGGCTTGGCTGGGCAGCGGAAGGAGGGGCCCCGGGGCGGACCACAGCCGTAAAAGTGCCTTGGCTAACTGGGCGCCGCAAACCAAAAAAAGGCCGTGTCAGACTTTTGTATTAACATATACGCTGTTGTATAATGCTGATATAAAGAATATTAAGCAGTATGAATTAGCTATTTGGTCGCGCCAATTTAGTGGCCGGGCCCAGGGGCCCTAGTGGCGGCTGGCCTAGAACCGGGTGGCAGCGGCCGGGCGCAAAAAAGCAGCGGGCGGACGGCTGATTGCCGTCCGCCCGCTGCTGTCCAGTAGCTCCGGGGCCCCCGCAGGTTAGCCCTTGGGCACGATGCGGAAGTTGTCGAACGAGATGTCAGCGTCCAGCGCGCCGTCGCCGTGAAAGAGGAACTTAAGCTCGTGCAGTGGCCTGTTCAGGTCTTCGGCCTTTTTGATGAAAGCGCTCAGCGGAACGGTCATTGTGCTCCACTGGCCGCGCGTGTTGAAGGGCGTGGCGGGCGCCCAGAGGTAGGTGTTGGTGCCGCTGCCGGCATCCCCGTCAATGGCGAACTTGATAACGTTGGCGTTGAAAGGCTTAAGGGTATTTACCTCGAAGCGTAGCACGTAGTTGTTGGGGTTGGTTACCACGCCGGCGGGCAGCGCAATGGTGTTGTTCACCGTGAATTCCGTCCAGGCCCAGGCCCCAATGGCTTGGTTCACCCGGAGGAAAGCGCCGTTGATCGGGGCCGGCGTAGGGCCGGTGGTGATGTAGGTATTGCCGCCCCACACGCTGCCGCCCGTGTCGTAGCCGAAGACAATGTTCCGGTCGTCCTTGTAGCGGCCGGGCACGGCGGTTTCCTTGCCGTTGCTGTCCACCAGCTTTAGGGTTGCGCCGGGCGTGGCGTTGGCTGGCACCACAAAATACACCGAGTCGGCGGTGGTTTTGGTAATGGCCAGGGCCGTGCCGTTCCAGAGCAATTTGCCCTTGGCTGGGGTCACTTCATAGAGGTCAAAATTGCTGCCCACAATGGCTCCGCGCTGGCCGGGCGCGGCGTATTCGTTGGCCATGCTCGTCACCGCCATGGCCGGAATGCTGAGCGTGTAGCTGGTTTGGGCCGTGCCGCCCGCCGTGGTCACGGTCACAGTGTTGGTCACGTTTTTGGGCACCACGCGGGGCACTTGCACCGTGATTTCGGTGGCGGTGACGTAGGCATCGGCCAACGACACGTCCACGTCGTTGAACGAGAGCTTGCTCACGTTGCACAGGTTGTCGCCTTTGACGATGACCCAATCGGCCAGGTTGCCCGACGTGTTGGCGGCCGTGCGGTCGGTGGTCGAGGTCACGCCCGAGAGGCTGGGGGCGCCGCCGCACACGTCGGCGTCGTCCTTTTGGCAGCCCGCAAGGGCCACCGTGCCCAGCAGCAGGCCGCCCAGCAGGGCGTTGGTAAAGTTGCGGTTAGATTTCATACACGATTGATTTTCAAGATTTAGCAGAGAGCTTGCGTCGGTGGGAGGCGCGTGCCGCCCCATCCGCGCCCTTTGGGGCCAGGGGCAGGGCCCCGGGAGGCGGCACGCGCGCTCGGCCTACCAGCCGGGGTTGTTGCTGGTAATTAGCTTGTTGGCGTTCAGCTCCGACACCGGAATTGGCATCAGCAGGTGCTTGTTGGTGCGGCGCTTCAGCACGTTGTTCTCGTCGTTGTCGAGGGCGTTGAGCACGGGCAGGTAGATGCCCCAGCGCATCAGGTCCCAGCGGCGGTCGCCTTCCAGGGCCAATTCGCGGCGGCGCTCCTCCAGCACGAAGGAGCGGAAGGCCTGCTGGCCCATGCTCTTTACCTCGGACGCGCCGTTGCGGCGGCGCACTTGGTTCACGGCCTCAAGGGCTTCGGCGGTGGGGCCCCCGTTGGTTTCGTTGGCCGCCTCGGCGTAGATGAGCAGCACGTCGGGGTAGCGCAGCAGCGGGAAGTTGAAGTTGCTGCGCGTCACGGTGCGGTCGCTCACGGCCTCGAACTTGCGCAGGCGGGCCACGTGGGCATCGTCCACGCCCGACTGGTCGCCGGGCAGGTAGCCGTACTTGGCGCGCTTGGCCACGGCGGCGGCGCTCAGGTCGGTGCCCGCCACGGCCAGGCTGTCGCCGAAGGGGTAGTAGTGCACGCCGCCCCACATTTTCCAGCGGTGCAGCACGCCGTCGGTGATGCGCTGGTCACCGGGTTCAAACAGCCGGTACCAGTGGTCCGACTCGGCAATCCAGCCGCCCTCAATCTCGCCGAGGGTGGTGATGCGGCCGATGCGGAACAACGAGATTTCGTTGCCGTAGTTGGGGTCGTTCACCACGGTCTGGATGGACCAGATGTGCTCGCCCCGGTTCTGGTTGGCCACATTCCACACGTCGGCGTACGAGTTGAACAGGGTGTAGGCGTTGCTGCTGATTACCTCTTGCGCCTTGTCGCGGGCCAGCTTGAAGTAGTCGGCCGCGCTCAGGCCTTCGAGGCCCGCCACCACCGTTTTGGTGTGGGTGAGGGCCACGGGGGGCAGCAGAATTTTCTTGCCGCCCACCATCGAGTAGGTGGGGCCCCCCAGCACCGTGACCTGGCCGCTGGCCAGCGCACCGGAGGCCATCGTTACGTACACCTTGGCCAGCAGGCTCTTGGCCACGCCCTGGTTGGGGTGGCCCACAATGGCGGCGGCGGCCGGCAGCAGGTCCGTTTCGGCCGCCTTCAGATCGTTGATGATGAAGGCATAAATGTCCTTCACCGGCGTGCGGGCCTGCTGCGGGGCGGTGCCCTCCACAATCGACTTCTCAAACAGCGGCACCGGCCCGTAGGCCCGCACCAGCATAAAGTACGCCCAGGCGCGCAGCGTCTTGAGCTGCGCAATGGCGTCCTTCTGGGCCGTGGGGTCCATGCTCAGGGCCCCTACCTGCGCGATGCCGAAGTTGCAGCGGTGGATGAGCACGTAGGGGCCGCTCCAGCCCGTGTCGATGCCCCAGTAGTTCTGGAAGTTGCCGGCCCCGATGTCGCCAAAGGCCCAGCTCGGGCCGGTCGAGTCGTCCGAGTCGTAGTCCCACAGGTTCGGGAACTGCCCGTAGCGGAACATGTTGTCCGACACAATGGTGTTCAGGGCCCCGTTCACGTAGGCGTTGCTGTCCGTTACCTGGGAGGGCCCCACGTTCGAGATGGGGTTTTCGGTAATAAAATCCTTGCAGGCCGTGGCCCCGAGCAGCGAGGCCGCTGCGAAGACCGATAGAATGCTTTTTTTCATGATAAGCAGTTGGAATAAAAGCGGTTAGAAGCCAAGGCGCAGGCCCAGCGTGTAGGTGCGGCTGTTGGGGTAGGAGTTCATGTCCACGCCCCGGCGCGAAGCGTCGCCGCCGAAGGCATTCACGTCCGGGTCGAACCAGCTGTACTTGGTGACGGTGAACACGTTGCTCACGCTGCCGTACACGTTGATGGCGTCGATGAAGCTGGTGGGCTGCTTGAAGACGTAGCCGAAGTTGATGTTCTTGAGGCGCACGTAGGAGCCGTCCTCGATGAGGCGGTTGGAGAGGCGCTGCTGGCGGGTGTCGGCGGCCAGGGCCTTGGGCCACTGGGCGTTGGCGGCGTTTTCGGGCGTCCAGCGCGTGTCGTACACCTCCTGCGGCAGGTTGGCCACCTTGCCCATCCGAATCTGGTAGAGGTTGGTGTTCACGATGTCGCCGCCCTGCACGCCCTGCACAAACACGCTCAGGTTGAAGCCGCGGTACGAGAAGTTGTTGGTCACCCCGTAGCTGTACTTGGGGTTCGTGTTGCCGATGATGGTGCGGTCGCTGGCGCTGATGCTGGTGGGGTCTCCGTCGAGGTTTTTGTACTTGATTTCGCCGATCTGCTGGCGCTGCAAGGCCTCGCCCAGGTTGGCAAACTGCGGGTCGGCCTTCACCTCGGCCAGGTTGTCGTAGTAGCCGTCTTCCACAAAGCCGTACACCGTGCCGATGGGCTGGCCGTTGCGCTGCAAGAAGAAGTTATCGGCCCCGAAGTACAGGCGCTGGGCAAACTGGTCGCCCGGCAGGTCGCGCAGCTTGTTGCGGTTGAAAGAGATGTTGGCGTTCACGTCCCATTTGAAGCGGGGAGTGGTGAGCACTGTGCCGATGCCCGAAACTTCCAGGCCCCGGTTCTCCACCGCCCCGATGTTGGTTTGCTGCAAGGGGAAGCCGCTGCTGAGCGGCGTTTGCACCTGCTGGAGCAGGTCGCGGGTGAGCTTGCGGTACACGTCCACCGTCAGGTTGAAGCGGTTTTGCAGAATGCCCACGTCCAGGCCCACGTTGTACTGGCCGGTGGTTTCCCAGCGCAGGTTGGGGTCGGGGGCCCCCAGGTAGGGCTGGTCGGCGTAGCCGGCCTGCAGGCTGCCGCCGAGCGGGTAGGGCGAGAAGCCCAGCAGCTGCAGCGTGCGGTACGAGCCGATGCCCTGGTTGCCGGTTTCGCCGTAGCCCGCGCGCAGCTTCAGGTTGCTGAAGGCGTTCAGGTTGCGCATAAAGGCCTCGTCCGCAATGTTCCAGCCCAGCGAGAACGACGAGAAGTTGGCGTACTTGTTGGCCGTGGCAAATTTGCTCGACCCGTCGCGCCGGAACGACACTGTGGCCAGGTAGCGCCCTTTGTAGCTGTAGTTGATGCGGCCCAGCACCGAGAGCAGCGAGTTTTCGGTTTTGCCGCTGTTCAACTGCCGCTGGTTGGCCCCGTTGCCGATGCTGTTGTCCTGCAAAATATCGTCGGGGAAGCCCGTGGCCGACATGTTGCGGTAGTACGAGTAGCCCGTTTCGCGCGTCACGCCCGCCACCGCGTTGATGGTGTGGTCCTGGCCGAAGGTCTTGTTGGCGCTCAGGATGGACTCCAGCGTGATGCCGCGCCAGGTATCGTCCGATACGTAAGCCGAGCCGTTCACCTGGCGGCCCTCCTGCAAGCGGCGGCCAAAGTACACCTCCCGGTTGTTGGTGTTGTAGTTCACGCCCAGGTTCTGGCGGAAGCTCAGCCAGGGCGTAAACTGCATTTGCAGGTAGTTGGACGAATAAATGCCCACCGAGGCCGTCTGGTCCTTGGCCTGCTGCAAGTACAGCAGCGGGTTGGCCTGGGGGTAGTACGCGGTGGTATTTTCGCGGGCAATGGCCGCCGCGTCCACCGTGGTGGGGTACGTGGGCGGGAAGAACAGCGCCGAGCTGATGATGCTCGACTCGTTGCCGTTGGAGTTTGACTTGGCCAGCTTGTAGTCGCTGAAGGTCACGTTGTTGCTCGTGCCAAACTCCAGCCATTTGTAGAGCTTGCGGTTGATGTTGGCCTGCAGGCCGTAGCGCGTGTAGCCCGAGTTCTTAATGGTACCCTGCTGGTCGAGCACGTTGCCCGACACCGAGTAGTTGCCCTTGTCGCTGCCGCCCGAAATGCGTAGCGTATAGTCCTTGGTCAGGCCGGTGCGGAAAATCTGGTCCTGCCAGTTGGTGCCCGTAAAGCCGTCTGGCAGGGAAGTGCCCTGCACGCCCGTCAGAAAATCCTCGGGGGCCGGCTGGCGCGTCTGCGTGCCCGTGGCGGGGTCGAAGGCCACCACGCCGGGGAAGGGCGCAGTGCCCGGGGCCGCCCCGTTGTAGGTGATGTTGTTCTGGTACGCCTCGTTCTGAAACAGGGCGTACTGGTAGGCATCGAGCACCTTGATGCGCTTCGAAAGCTGGGCCACGCTGGTGTTGGCAATCAGCTCGATTTTATCCTTGCCGGCCTGGCCCTTTTTGGTGGTGATAAGCACCACGCCGTTGGCTCCGCGCGAGCCGTAAATGGCAGTGGCCGAGGCATCTTTCAGCACTTCCAGGCTGGCAATGTCCTGCGGGTTGATGTAGGACAGCGCGTTGGTTGACTGCTGCGACGTGACGCCCGCCGACGCCTGGGTGGGTGCGGGCGAGGTGAAGGGAATTCCGTCAATGACGTACAGCGGCTCGCTGCCCGAAAATGAGTTGGCTCCCCGGATGGTGAGGCTGATGCCCGCGCCTGGGGCCCCGTCGCTGCGATTCACCTGCACGCCCGCCACCTGCCCTTGCAGGCCCTGGTTGATGCTGGTGGGGATGGTTTTGAGGATGTCGTCGGTTTTGACGACGGCCACCGAGCCCGTCAGGTCGCTCTTCTTAATGGTGCCGTAGCCCACTACCACCACCTCATCAAGGGCTTTTTGCTCGTCGAGGCTCACGTCCAGGGTTGCCTGGCCGGTTACGCTCCGCTCGGTGGTCTGGTAGCCCACGAAGGAGAAAATCAGGACGGCCGGTGTGCTGGGCAGCGCCAGCGCGTAGGTACCGTCCGAGTTGGAGGTGGTGCCGCGGGTGGTGCCTTTCACCACAATGCTCACGCCGGGGAGGCGGTCGCCCTTGGCCCCGTCGGCCACGGTGCCTTTAATGGTTACCTGGGCCATCGACCGAAAGGGCGCGGCCACAAAGGCAAGGAGGAAAAATAACAGTAAGTGAGGTTTCATACGAAACGGGTTGGGTGAAGAGGTTTGGGCGTAGCAAGCAAGGCTGTTCCCCGCTCAAGCAGGGCGCGTGCGGGCACTGGGCAGGGGCCCCGGCAGCAGATGAGCAGAAGCGACGTCGCCGTGTTCTGTGTGCGAGCAGCTGGGATGGGCCATTTCGGAAGGCCCTGCAGGCACTGTTCGAAGCAATCCGTTGCACATCTTATTTGATGTGGCCGATAACAATCGTTTGCGGATGCAATTTAGAATTCGAACCTTTATCAAAAATTCATCTTCACCTCAAATTAATAAGCGCTTACTAGCATTTTATAATAGTATTTTTTCTAGTTATTATTCATTACATTGTTTATAATTGGCTTGATATTGAGTTAAAATCCAGTTTATCAATTATTTGTAGTATAATTATTGATAAAAAAGTACCTGAAATCTGGATGTCCGCGTCTGCGGCCTGCCGCGCGCGCCGGCCACGTATTTCAGCCCCGCGTGGCTCATAATACCAGCCCCCCGGGGGCAGCGGCGGGAGGCTGTTTTACTCGTTGCGCTTGCGAATACTTAGGAGGGCAATGCTGGGTGTGGGGGCCCAAGCCACGAGCGGCTGGGCACCTGCAACCCCGCTTGGGGCCCCGGCATTGAAACCGCTGGCCAGCCGCGCTGCGCGGGGTTTGCGCGTGGAAGGGGCGTGGGCGGGCGCCGGTTGAATTGGATAAATCTGCGTGATTTATGCATTGGAATTGGCACGGGTGGGGCCCCGGCCGTAGCTTAGCCGCCGGCTAGTCAACCGCTGTTCCGTATGAAAATCACCAAACTGCTCGTCGCCAACCGGGGCGAAATTGCCATCCGCGTGCTGCGCGCCGCCACCGAATTGAACATCCCCACGGTGGCCGTGTACACCCACGAAGACCGCTACTCGCAGCACCGCTACAAGGCCGACGAGGCCTACCAGATCGGCGGCGACGACGAGCCGCTGAAGCCTTACTTGGACATCGAGGGGTTGCTGCGCGTGGCCAAGGCCAACGGCGCCAACGCCATTCACCCCGGCTACGGCTTCTTGAGCGAAAACGCCACGCTGGCCCGCCGCTGCCGTGAGGAGGGCATCATCTTCGTGGGGCCCCGGCCCGAGGCCATGGAGGCCCTCGGCGATAAAGTGCGCGCCAAGGCCGTGGCCGTGGAGTGCCAGGTGCCCCAGATCGAGAGCAGCGAGCAGGAGCTGAACGACTTCGAAACCGCGAAAAGCGAGGCCCAGCGCATCGGCTACCCCGTGATGCTGAAGGCGGCCAGCGGCGGCGGCGGCCGTGGCATGCGCGTCATCCGTGACGATGAGCAGCTGGAAAAAGGCTTTTTTGAGGCCCGCAACGAGGCCCTGAACGCCTTTGGCGACGATACGGTGTTCCTGGAGAAGTTTGTGGAGCGGCCTAAGCACATCGAAGTGCAGCTCGTGGGCGACCAGCACGGCCACCTCGTGCACCTCTACGAGCGCGACTGCTCGGTGCAGCGCCGCTTCCAGAAAGTGGTGGAGGTGGCCCCGGCCCTGGACTTGCCCGAGCACCAGCGCCACCTGCTGTACGAGTACGCGCTGCGCATTGGGCGGGCCGTGGGCTACGACAACGTGGGCACGGTAGAGTTCCTCGTGAACCCCGAGCAGGACCGCATTTACTTCATCGAGGTGAACCCCCGCATCCAGGTGGAACACACGGTGACGGAGATGGTGACGGGCATCGACCTCATCAAAACCCAGCTCTTTATCGCTGCCGGCTACCCGCTGGAGTCGCCCGAAATTGGGCTGGGCGCGGGCGTGGTGGTGCCGCGCAACGGCTGCGCCATCCAGTGCCGCGTGACGACCGAGGACCCGGCCAACGACTTCAAGCCCGACTACGGCACCATCGTGGCCTACCGCTCGGCGGGCGGCTTTGGCGTGCGCCTCGACGAGGGCTCGGTGTACCCGGGGGCCGTGGTGTCGCCGTTTTTCGACTCGTTGCTGGTGAAGGTGTCCACGCACTCGGCCACGCTGGCCGGCGCGGCCCTGAAGATGCTGCGCACGCTGGAAGAATTCCGGGTGCGCGGGGTGCGCACCAACATCCAGTTTTTGCAAAACATCGTGGCCGACGCCGATTTCCAAGCCGGCCGCGCCACCGTCGATTTCATCAAGGACCACCCCGGGCTGTTCAAGTTTGAAACGCGCCTCGACCGGGCCACGCGCCTGCTGCACTTCATCGGCGACGTGGTGGTGAACGGCAACGCCGACGTGCCGGCCGCCGTGCGCGAGGCCCCGCGCCCCGCGCTGCGCCGCCCGCGCCTGCCGCACTTCGACGCCGACGCCGTGCCTGCGCCCGGCACCAAACAGAAGCTCGACGAACTGGGCCCCGAGAAGTTTGCCGAATGGCTGCGCGCCGAGCCGCTGGTGCACTACACCGACACCACGCTGCGCGACGCCCACCAGAGCCTGCTGGCCACCCGCATGCGCACCTACGACATGCTGAAGGTGGCCCGCGCCTACGCCCAGCGCCACCCCCAAACCTTCTCGCTGGAGGTGTGGGGCGGCGCCACGTTCGACGTGGCTTTGCGCTTTTTGCACGAGGACCCCTGGGCCCGCCTGGCCCGCCTGCGCGAGGCCGTGCCCAACATCCTGCTGCAAATGCTAATCCGGGGGGCCAACGGCGTGGGCTACAAGGCGTACCCGGATAATTTGACCGAGAAATTTGTGCAGGTGGCGGCCGAAACGGGCGTGGACGTGTTCCGCATTTTCGACTCGCTGAACTGGATGAAGGGCATGGAGTCGTGCATCAACTTTGTGCGTAAAACCGACCGCTTGGCCGAGGCCGCCATCTGCTACACCGGCGACATCATGGACCCGAAGCGGACCAAGTACACGCTCGATTATTACCTCAAGCTGGCCAAGCAGCTGGAGGACGCCGGGGCCCATATCCTCTGCATCAAGGACATGGCCGGGCTGCTGAAGCCCTACGCCGCCGGCGAGCTCATTGCCGGCCTGCGCGACACCGTGAAGCTGCCCATTCACCTGCACACCCACGACACCAGCAGCCTGCAGGCCGCCACCCACCTCAAGGCCGTGGAGGCCGGCGTGAACGTAATTGACGTGGCCCTGGGGTCCCTGTCGGGCCTTACCTCGCAACCCAACTTCAACTCGGCGGTGGAAATGATGCGCCACACGCCGCGCCACCGCGAGTTCGACCAGGCCTCACTTAACGAGTTTAGCAACTACTGGGAAGCCGTGCGCGAGCATTATTACCCCTTCGAGTCGGGCTTGAAAGCGGGCACGTCGGAGGTGTTTCAGCACGAGATTCCGGGCGGGCAGTACTCCAACCTGCGGCCCCAAGCAGCGGCCCTGGGCCTGGCCGACAAGTTCGAGGAGGTGAAGCAGCGCTTTGCCGACGTCAATCAAATGTTCGGCGACATTGTGAAGGTGACGCCCAGCAGCAAAATCGTGGGCGACATGGCCTTGTTCATGGTGAGCAACAACCTAAGCCCGGCCGACGTGATGGAAAAAGGGGAAACGCTGAGCTTCCCTGAGTCGGTGCGCGAGCTGTTCCGCGGCGACATTGGGCAGCCCGAGGGCGGCTGGCCCGCCGAGCTGCAGAAGCTGGTGCTGCGCAACGAAACGCCCTTCACCGACCGGCCCAACGACCACTTGGAGCCCATCGATTTTGATAAGGAGTGGGCCGCGTTTCAGGAAACGCACCCCGGCGGCAAGTTTACTCACTTGCTCTCCAGCCTGCTCTATCCCAAGGTGTTCGAGGAATACTGGGCGCACCGCGAGCTGTACGGCGACGTGAGCCGGGTGCCCACGCCGGTGTTCTTTTACGGCCTGGAGCTGGGCGAGGAAACCATCGTGGAAATTGCCCGCGGCAAGTCGGTGCTCGTGAGCGTGCAGTCCGTGGGCCCCGTGAACGAGGAGGGCACGCGCACGCTGTTCTTCATCCTCAACGGCCAAACCCGCAACCTGGAGGTGCGCGACCGGGCCGTGGCCGTCACCAAGGTCAGCAACCCGAAGGCCGACAAAGCCAACCCCCACCAGATTGCTGCGCCGCTGCAAGGCATGCTCAGCAAAGTGCTGGTGGAAGCCGGGGCCGCCGTGCCGCGCAACACGCCGCTGTTCGTCATCGAGGCCATGAAGATGGAAACCACCATCACGGCCCCCAACGACCTCACCGTGGCCAGCATCGACCTGCCCGCGGGCACCCGCGTAGCCGCCGACGACCTGGTGCTGACGGTGGCGTAGCCGGCAGGCGTTAGGGCCCCGGGGCCCTAACGCCTGCCGGTGCTGGCGCACGTAACCCCTTTATTGCCAACTTAACTCTGCCCATGCGTTACCGTTTGCTGCTGCCGCTGCTGGCCGGGCCCGCGCTCGGCTTTGGGCAATCCACCGGCACGGTGGGCAACAACTACACCGACGTGCTCGACAAGGGCAACAACATCGTGGCGTTCAGCCCGCGCGACGAGGGGGTGCAGGGCAGCCCGCTGCTGCTGGCCGCCTGGACGCCGGCCGCGGTGCTGCTGCGCGGCAATGCCACACCCAAGCTGGCGGCGGTGAAGTACGACGTGGTGCACCAGCAGCTGCGAGTGCGCCGGGCCCAGGGCGACTCGGTGGTGGTGCCCATCGGCCAGCTGCAGGAATTCACCCTGACCCCCGGCGAGGCGCCCCGCCGCTTCGTGCGCCTGGGCGCGGCCGGGGCCCCCGATGGCTTCGCCGAAGTGCTGAGCCCCGGCCCGCACCTGCAGCTGCTGAAGCTGTGGAACAAAGAAGTAGCGCAGGCCCCGGCGTCCAATTCGAGCTACGCCGCCCCCACCACCACCAGCGCCTACGCCGACCGGCCCCGGTACTACCTCCGGGGCCCCCAGGGCCAGCTGGCCGAGGTGCGCCCCAAGCGCGCCAGCCTGCAAGAAGCCCTGGCCCCGTATCCTGCCGCCCAGCAAGCCCTGAAGGCCCGCAAGGGCAGCCTCAACTCCGAAGCCGAGCTGCGCGCCGCCGTCGCCGCCCTCGATCCGCTGGTGCCGTAGGGCTCCGGCGCAACTCCTTGTACCGCGTTTCAATTCATCCTTAACATGTACAAAATACTCATTGCCTGCGCGTTGTTGGGCTTCGTGCTGCCCGCCGGGGCCCAAACAAAAGCCCGCCCAAAGGGCTCGGCCAAGGCGAGCGTTTCGGAAGCCACCGTGGCGCGGGTGCTGAACACGTTGGCTGCCGACGACATGCAGGGGCGCGGCACCGGCCAGCCCGGCGGCGACGCCAAGGCCGCGCAGTTTCTGGCCGGCGAATTTGCCCGCATCGGCTTGCAGCCGCTGCCGGGCCTGGCGGGCTACGAGCAATCCTTCACCGCCTACCAGACCAAGCCCGGCCCGGTAAACGCCATCCTGAACGGCCGGCCGCTGGCGCCGGGCCAGGTGGTGGTGGTGTCGGGGCAGCCTGGCCTGACTTGGCTGAGCGAGGACGCGCAGCCCGCCAAAGTGGTGGTGGTGGGCCCGGAGGTAGCCGAGCGGCGCAAAATGTACGAGCTGCTCACACCCAAGGCCAACACGCTGGTGTTGGTTGATACGGCCCACACCAAGGCCTTCAACCAGCTGGCCGGCCACATTAGCGGGGGCGTGATGAGCGCCGAGCGGCCGGGGCCCTACTCAACGGTGTTTGTGCTGGCCCCGGCCCCGGCCACGTCCACCTACCGCATCAGCGCCAGTACCGCGGTGGAGCCCGTGGCGCTGCGCAACGTTGCGGGGATGCTGCCCGGCCGCGACCCAAAGCGGGCTAAAGAGTTCGTGGTGTTCTCGGGCCACTACGACCACCTCGGCATCCTGAAGGCCGTGGCCGGCGACTCCATCGCCAACGGGGCCGACGACGACGCCAGTGGCACCACCGCCGTTGTGGCCCTGGCCGAGTACTTTAAGCAGAAGAAAGACAACGCCCGACCGTTGCTTTTCGTGGCGTTTGCGGCCGAGGAAAAGGGCGGCTTTGGCTCTCAGTATTTCTCGAAACAGCTCGACCCGCAGCAAGTGGTGGCCATGTTCAACATCGAGATGATCGGCAAAGAAGCCAAGTTTGGGCCCAAAACGGCGTTCATAACCGGCTACGAAAAGTCGGACTTTGGCCCGCTGTTGCAGGAAAACCTAAAAGGCACCGAATTCAAATTTGAGCCCGACCCGTACCCCGCCCAAAACCTGTTTTACCGCTCCGACAACGCCACCCTGGCCCGCCTGGGCGTGCCGGCCCACACCATCAGCACCGACCAGATTCCGACCGACAAGCTCTACCACAGCGTGAGCGACGAGGTGAGTAGCTTGAACGTGAAGAACATGACGGACGTAATTTCGGCCATTGCCCGCAGCGCGCAGGGCATCGTGGCGGGCACCCAAACGCCCACCCGCGTGGCCCTCGAAAAGTAACCGTGGGGCCCCGGCCGGCGCGGCGGGAACGGGCCGGGCGCCGGTTCGCGTTGCCGTGGTAGCTTTAGGCGCTTTCCTCCATTCTTTATTCTGCGCGATGAAATTGACGTTGTTGCTGCCCTTGCTGGGCCTGCCGCTGCTGGGCGCGGCCCAAACCGACGACCAGACCCGCTACATGACCAACGTGTTCAACAGCGGCTTCGGGCCCGTGGCGCGCTCGGGCTACGAGGTGCAGGGCAGCCCGCTGCTGCTGGCCGCCTGGACGCCGGCCGAACTGATGCTGCCCGGCAACGCCAAGCCCGTGTCGGCCCGGGTGAAGTACGACGTGGTGCGCCAGGAGCTGCGCGTGCTGCGCCCCGCCGGCGATTCGGTGGCCGTGTCGGCCGCGCAGGTGAAGTCGTTCACGCTGGCCAGCGGCCTTGGGGCCCCCCGCCACTTCGTGCCCTTCAGCAGCCCCGGGGCCCCCGGTGGCTTTGCCGAAGTGCTGAGCCCGGGCACTAACCTGCAACTGCTGAAGTACTGGGACAAGGTGGTGGAGAAATCGGCCGGCGGCGGCTCGGCCTACGCCAGCACTGCCGTGACGAGCACCTACGCCGACCACGCCAAATACTACTTGCTGGCCCCCGGCGGCCGCCTGGCCGAAGTGCGCCCCAAGCGCGCCAGCCTGCAAGAAGCCCTGGCCGCCTACCCCGCCGCTCTGGCCGCCCTCAAGGCCCGCAAGGGCAGCCTCAACTCCGAAGCTGAGCTGCGCGACGCCGTGGCCGCCCTCGACCCCGTGGTGACAAAGGCGCCGTAGGGCCCCCGTTGCGTTATATTATGCAGGAGCCCCGTCGGTTTTAGGCCGGCGGGGCCCGTATGCGTGAGGGCGGGCGTTGGGTTGAGCAAAGTTGGCGGGCGTAAAAGCGCGGTTTGATGGTTGCCTAGCCAGCTCATGTCCTGAACATAGCAAGGGCGCAGCCACTGGCCGACCCAGCAGCTGCGCCTTTGTGGTCCGCACGGCTGAATCCAGCGGCGCGCGTGTACGGCGCTACAGCATCATCCCGCCCGTTGCTTCAAGGCGCTGGCCGTTGAGCCACCGGGCGGCGTCGGTGCAGAGAAAGGCGACGATGCCCCCGATGTCGTCGGGCTCGGCCACGCGGCCCAGGGCCGTAATCTGGGCCACGTAGGCGCGGATTTCGGGCGTATCCGTCATGGCGCCGCCCCCAAACACAGCCCCCGGCGCTACTACGTTGGCCGCAATGCCGCGGCTGCCCAGCTCCAGGGCCAGGTAGCGCGTGAACACTTCCACCGCACCCTTCACGCTGGCGTAGGCCGAACTTCCGGCGAAAGCAACCCGCGTGGTACCAGAGGAAATGTTGATAATCCGGCCACCGTCGCGTAGTAGCGGCAACGCCTTTTGCGTGAGGAAATACACGCCCTTGAAATGGAGGTTGAGCATCTCATCAAACTGCGCCTCCGTCGTTTCGGCAATGGGGGCGGCGAGGCTGGTGCCGGCGTTGTTGATGAGAAAGTCGAACCGGTCGGTACCGAAGGTGTCGGCTAGGGCCCCAGCGACCTGTGCGAAGAAAGGGTCAAACGTGCTGAGGTCAGCGGCGTTCAGTGGCAGGGCCACGGCGCGGCGGCCCAGGGCCTCGATTTCGGCGACTACTGCCGCGGCTTCGGCTTGCTGGCTGCGGTAAGTTAAGATGACGTTGATGCCTTGCTGAGCCAGTTTCAGGGCCATGTCTTTGCCTAGGCCCCGGCTGCCGCCGGTAACCAGCGCGATTTTGGAAGTACTCATGGGAGCGTGTTTGTGGTGTTGGTTTGAACACGACAAAGGTCCCCTGGCCAGTTACCGGCGGTGTTGTACCCGCCAATCTGCTTTTTGTATAAATCAAACCGGCGCGGTCTCCAGCGTCCGAAAAGCGCCGGGGCTCACGGCGGCGTAGCGGCGAAAAAAGTGCGAGAAGTGCGCCACATCCACGAAGCCCAGGCCGTCGGCAATTTCCCAAAGCGTCCATTCGGACTGTTGCAGGAGCACTTTGGCCTCTTGCGCCAGCCGCCCGCCGATGAGGTCGGTGGTGGTGCGGCCAGTGCTTTCCTTGAGCACTTTGTTGAGGTGGTTGACGTGCACAGCCAATTGATCGGCAAAATCTTTGGCCGTGCGCAGCGGCACGCGCTGCTGCGCGGTGGTGAGGGGAAACTGCTGCTCGAGCAGTTCCACGAAGCGCGAGGCCAGCCGGGCGGCGGCCGAGTGGGCCGGGTGCAGCGCGGTGGTGGGCTGCCGCTTTTGGCCTAGGTGCAGCAGCTCCAGCACATAGGCCCGCAGCAGGTCATACTTGTGGGCGTAATCGGAAGCCAGTTCCTCGTGCATCTGGGCGAAAATAGCCGTTGCTCTCATTGTTTCGGCCGGCGTCAGCTGAAACACCGGGTAGCCGCCGGCCTGGAACAAGGGCAGCTCGTCGGGGGTGCCACCCCCGAGCACGGGCAGCAAAAACTCCGCTGTGAACAGGCAGAACTGTCCGCGCTGCGCCTCGGCGGGCCACCACTCAAATGACACTTTGGGCGTCGAAAACACTAGTGCATCCGGCTCAATGTTAATGGTTTGCCCGGCGTACTCGGTGCGGCTGCGGCTGCGCAAGAGGCTGATTTTATAGAACGAGCGGCAGGCGTAGGGCGTAGCGGGCCGCAGCCGGGTAGCGTCCCAGAGGTCGGCTATATCAAACACATTGAAGTGGCCGACTTCGCGCTGAATGCCCCCGGGCAGCAGTGCGTTCAGGTCGAGGCTGGTGCAGGGAGCCAGTTCCTGGTAGAGGGCGTTCAGCGCAGTGGTCGTCATGGCAGCCGGTTGCTTGTAAGATTCAAAGCCACCGTAACCCGGCACGGGGCGGAAGGTTTGCCAGCAACGGCGCGGTTGGCTTGAACGAAGCGGGTGGAAATAGGGCCTGTTATTCGCCCCGCCAAGGGCGTGGTCCGGGGAATAAGTTACATATGCCCATTTCAGCTCCTGATGCTCACCGGGGCCCTAGCCGCCGTTTGGCCCAGTGGCATAATGTTTAGTGCAAATACACCGCCTCCAGCCGTGCAAGGAGCGCTTGGTCGGCACCGAGTAGACGCAGCGTGTCGCCGCTGAGTTGGTAGGTGCGGGTTTGCTCCAGGGCTTTCATAAAGGCGGTTTCGGTGGGCAGGGCGGGGCAGGCCATGCGGGTGCTCAGCAGGGGCCCAAAGGTGAGCTGGCCGGGCCCCGGTGCCGTGTAGCGGCCCCGGAAGCGGTTGCAAGCCCCGTTGCCCTCGGCCGCGCTGTCGGCGCGCAGCAGCAGGTACGGTTCGCGGCCGTCGGCGGTGGCCGGGGCCACGGGCTGGCCGGCCAGGGCGCGCGGCACCCAGCGGGTGTTGCGCAGCGCCGCGTCGGGGGCGCTGCGGGCGGGCGGTGCGGTGGGCGGCGCGGCGGCCTGCTGGGCCGGGCGGTTTTGGCAGGCCCCCAGCAGCAGGGCGGGGGCGAGGAGGGTCGTCGTCAACCAAAAAGAAAGGCGCATGGCGGAGTGAGGAAGGTTAGCACCCCGCTTTTACGCAAAACCGCGCTTTGCAGAGGAAAAGCCCGCCGCGCTACCGGCCCAGGCGCAGGGCCAGGCCGGCCCCGGCGGTGGCGGTGCCCCCCAGCACGCGGCCGGTGTTTAGGTCGAGGCGCAGCAGGGGCGTGGGGCGCCAGTAGAGGCCGGCCGTGGCGCCGGTGTTCCAGGCGGCGCGGCCGGCGGTGTAGCCTTCCACAAAAAAGCCGGCGCGGTTGCCCAGCGGGCCGTTCAGGGCCAGCGTGCCCAGGAACTGGCCGGCCTCCACGTCGGCCAGGGTGAGGCCCTGCTGGCCGAAGCCCAGGTTGGCCTCCAGGCCGAAGCGCTGGCCGAGCTGCTCGCTCACCAGCAGGCGGGCCGCCGGGGCCCAGTGGGCCTGCTTGAGGGCGGGGGCCCCGGTGCTGGGAATGGCGGTTTCGGCCAGCAGCGCCACCTGGGTGCGGGTGTCGTAGTTGGGCGAGAGCATCAGCTTGGTGCCCACCACCAGCGGGGCCCAGCCGCCGCGGGCCGGGGCCAGCAGGGGCGCATCGGCGGTAGCGGTGGCCGCCGGGGCCCCGGGCGCCAGGCTTTGGTAGGGCTGGCTCACGCGCAGCTCCATGCCGTTAAAAAAGCCGATGCGCAGCGTGGGCGCTACGAGCCAGCCGGCGGCCCCGGCGCGGGGCAGCTGGCGCAGGGCCCCGGCTTCGAGCTGGAACTGGCCGGCGCGCAGCACCTGGGCCGTGACGGTTTGGCCGGGCCGGTCGGCGCGCAGGTTGCGCACGAAGGGTGCGTCCAGGTTGGGGTTGTTTTCTTCCGGCGTGTTTTGGGCCAGGGCGGGGGCGGCGGCGCCCAGCAGGGCGGCCGTGGCCCACAGAGTGGTCGTGCGCATGGGCTGGTTAAGCCCGCCGGGGCCCCAAATGGTTCCGCGGCGGCAACCCCGGCCGGCCCGGTTACGTAGCCGGCCCACTCTTTCGCCTGTTCGCTTCGCATGAAACTCAAATCCTGGTTGTCCGCCCTTTTCCTCATGAGCTTACCCCTGGCCCCGGTGCTGGCCCAGCCGGTGCTGCCGCTCTACACCGGCAACATTCCCAATTCCATTCCGAGCAACGGGCAAGAAAAATCGAACACCGAAGGCAATGGCAACGTGCACGTCACCAACGTAGTGCAGCCTTCGCTGACGGTGTACGTGCCGCCGGCGGGCACGGCCAACGGCACGTCCATCGTGGTGTGCCCCGGCGGTGGCTACGGCTTCCTGTCGATGACCAACGAGGGCACCGAAATTGCCCAGCGTTTCACCGGCATGGGCATCACGGTGTTCATCCTAAAATACCGCTTGCCCAACGACGCCATGCAGCCCGATAAAAGCATTGCCCCGCTGATGGACGCCCAGCAGGCCCTGCGTCTGGTGCGCGAGGTGGCCCCCAAGTACGGCCTCAACCCCGAGCGCATCGGCCTGATGGGCTTCTCGGCCGGCGGCCACCTGGCGGCCACGGCCGGCACCCAGTTTGCCCGGCCCGTGGGGCCCAAACCGGGCCCGGCGTCGGTGCGCCCCGCGTTTTTGATGCTCATTTACCCGGTCATTAGCTTCAGCGACAGCCTGACGCACGGCGGCTCGCGCACCAACCTGCTGGGTCAAAACCCCACCCCCGACCAGAAGGTGCAGTACTCGGCCGACCGCCAGGTGACGGCCCAGACGCCCCCCACGTTCCTGGTGCACGCCCAGGACGATAAAACGGTGAAAGTGCAAAACAGCCTGGCTTTTTACGCCGCCTGCGTGAACCACGGCGTGCCCGCCGAAATGCACCTGTTTGCCAAGGGCGGCCACGGCTTCGGCCTGCACAACGGCTCCACCACCGACGACTGGTCGGAGCGCCTGCGCGAGTGGCTGGCCGCCAACGGGTGGCTGACGCGCTAAGCGCGGCTCCCGCGGCCAACTTATAGGCATAAACGGCGGTTCATCTGTTTTCTTTGCAGCGTTCTTGCCGCTCGTGCCTATGCGCCTAATTTTTTACGCACTACTCAGTTGCCTGGGGCTGGCCAACTGCGAGCAACACTTATACAGCAAGGAGGAGCGCCGCCCCGCGGCGATACCCACGGCCGCAGTGCCGGTGGCCGCGGCGTCGGAGCGGGTGTGGGGCCCGGTGGCGCCCGCGGCCCCGGCGGTGCCCGGCACGGCATTCACCGTTAATGGCCGGCTGCACCACGTAGCCGTGCAAGCCCGGCCCGATTCGGCCCACCCGCTGACGGCGCTGGCGTACTTCTCCGAAGACGACCGGGCCCGGCAGCGCCTGACGAAGGTGCGGGGCTACGACGGGCGCTTCACCTTCACGCTGCGCGACGCGGCCGGGGCCCCGGTGTTCCAGCGCGAGTTGCGCAAGGCCGATTTTGCCAAGATGGGCGCGCCCGACGTGGTGGTGGAAAGCGCCGTGAACAAGCCTGTGTTCTTGGGCTACGCGCCGGCGCTGCAAGCCATGGTGTTCACCGTCGATTTTGGGGCCCCGGAGAGCGACGTGGGCTTCCAGGTGGTGCTGCTGCTCGACCTGGGCGGCCGGGTAGTGCGCCTGAGCGAGGGCCGCGCCCTGAGCGGGGGGCCCGACACCGACCCGGCCCTGGCCGGCAACGGCCGGGCCGTGCTCACGGCCACCGAGGTTTTGCGTCCCGGCCAGCCGCCCCTGCGCCTGGCCCGCCCTGGGGCCGACCTAGCCGGCGCCTTTTTTCTGACCGATACCACCGTGCTGGCCGTGTACGACCCGGGCAAGAACCGCCCCGTACGCTTGCCTGACGGCCTCGTGAACTACGAGCGCCGCGCGACGCCCCAGCAGCTGCAGGCGCCCAACGCGTTTGTGCTGCGCGTGCGCAACGGCCAAGTCGCCAGTAGTTTCCGCTACCACGGCTACTACGAGGGTATGGGCTACAGCGTGCCCCATTTCCGCTTGCCGGCCGCCCACACCTGCTACCTGCTCGACGAAAAGCACGGACTCTCCCTCGTGCCCATGGCGCCGGGGCCCCCCACCACGCTGAAGTTCGCCGAGATGCCCCGGTTTGTGCCCCCGCAAGTAGCCCAGGAGGTGCGGTTCGAACTGCAGGGCGAAGACGCGCAATTTGCCTTCTACGCCGATACCCTCAACCCACGCCACGTGCGCTACCAGCGCTTGCAGGACTAGCTAGGCACTCGCCCGGGGCCCTAAACCGTCACGATTTCCTCGGTTTGGAAGTAATAGATAATGCCCCGCACCTGCTCGTAGCCCAGCTGCTCAAACAGCGTGGCGTAGTTGCGCAGGGCCTGGCGGTGGGCGTACTGCGGCGGCGGCAGCCGGAAATCGAGCAGCGTTACGCGGCGGCCCGTGCGGTCCAGCACCACGCGGTCGGGCCGGTAGGGGCGCACCTGCACGCCGCCGAGTAAGATTTCGCGCTCCGTTTCCACGCTCAAGTGCTCGGCGAAGTAGGGCGCCAGGCGCGGGTCGGCCACCACGCGGCCCAGGCGGGCGGCCAGCTCGTCGCGCTCCTTGGCGCTGATGATGCCCTCGGCCACGAGCTGCCCGGCCACGCGGGGCACGTCGGCCGCGGCCACCAGGCGGCGCAGGCCGTAGTGCAGCTTGCGGTTCCACTCGCTCAGCCGCTGCTGCTCGTCAAAGTCGAACACCGTGGTGGCGTGGCGGCGCAGCTGCAGGCGCTCCTCCCAGGGCGCGGCCCCCAGGTTAGTGAGGGCGTAGGTGCGGGCGGCCGGCGCGGGGCCCCCGGCCAGCGCCGGCGCGTCGGCGCCTTGGGATAGCACAAACGCCACTTGCTCGTCTTGCCACTGGCCCCGGCCCTGCACATAGCCGTGCAACAGGTCGGCCACGGTGCGGGCCGCGGGCAGCGGGGTCCCCAGCTCCTCGGTTTCCGGGGCGGCCTTGGCAGCTTTTTTGGTTTCGGGCCGCTTGCTGAGCACGTACAGCCGGTGCCGGGGCCGGGTGAAGGCCACGTACAGCGTGTTCAGCCCTTCGAGGAAGGTTTTTTCGCGTTCCTCGGCGTATTGGGGGCCCAGCGCCGTTTGCTGCAGGGTGGCGTTCAGGCCCACCACGGCCACCTCGGGCAGGCCGGCCATCGGTTTTTCGGCATCGGCCAGGTGGCCCCACAACAGCGTATTGCGGTGCGGCTCCAGGCTCCAGTCGGCAAAGGGCACGATGACCACGCCGTAGGCCAAGCCCTTGGCCTTGTGCACGGTGGTGATGGTGATGGCCGCCCGGCCGCCCGGTGCGTTGATGCTCACGCGGCCCTTGCGGCTCTCCCAGTCGGCCAAGAAGTTGCCCAGGTTGTTGCCGTGGCGCAGGCTGAATTCCAGCGTCAGGTCGAGGAAGCGGAACAGGTAGTCGCTCTCGCCGTTGCGCCCCAGCAGGCCAAAGAGGTCGATGAGCCGCTCGGCCAACTCGTAGAGGCCCAGGTTGCCGGTTTCGTCCTCCTGCACGTCGTAGCCCAGGGCCCGCAGCTCGTCGAAAAACGGCCGCACGTGCTTCTCGTTGGCGATGCTGGCCAGGTGGCGCACGCGGGCCGGGGTGGGCGCTTCCTGCCGCACCACTTTGTCCACGAGCAGCAACGCCTCGGCGCGGGCCAGCGTGTCGGCCGGCTGGTGCAGCACCCGGAAAATGCTAATCAGCAGGTTCACCACTTCGGCAAATTCCAGCGCCAGCGAGTCGGCCGAAATGATGGCGTAGCCGCGCTCTTTCAGGAACTTGGCCATGATCTTGCTGGCCTGGCGCGTGCGGCACAGCACCGCCACGTCGGCCAGCGCGTAGCCGTCGGCCAGGGCCTGCTCCACTAGGGCCAGGGCCAGGTAGCAGGTGCTTTCCTCGTAGGTGAGGGTGGCGCCGGGGGCGTGGCCGGGCAGCGGCGCGCCGGTGTGGGCGCCCGCCGCGGCGTCGTACTGTTGGGCCGGCGCGTCTTTTTGGGTGAATAATAATTCGACGTGCCCCGGCTGGCTACTGGGGGCCCCGGCGGGCACTTGCTGCCCAAAGTGCGCGTCATAAATGCCCTGCACGAGCGGCAGCTCAGCGTGGCGCGCGCTTACGGCTGCGAAAAAGGAATTATTAAACTCAATGATTTCGCGCGCCGAGCGGTAATTAATTTGCAAGGCTTCGGCCTTCAGCGCGGGCTCCACGGTTTCGTAGCGCAGGCGCAGCAATTCGCGCATTTCGGGCTCGCGGGCGCGGTCGGCCAGGGGCCCCGTGTTGCCCTGGTGCAGGCGCAAAATCTGCTCCATCTCGCCGCCCCGCCAGCGGTAAATGGATTGCTTGGCGTCGCCAACGGCCAGGCTGTCGAAGCCGTTGGCAAGCGTGTTTTCCACCAGCGGCAGCAGGTTGTTCCACTGCAGCACCGACGTGTCCTGGAACTCGTCGATTAATAAATGCTCGTATTTCTCGCCCAGCCGCTCGTACAAAAACGGCACCGGCTCGGTGAGCACAATGGCGGCAATGCGGCGGTTGAATTCGGAAATTAATACTACGTTTCGTTCGCGGCTGATTTGCTCCACCAATTTATTTAATTCGCTCAGCAGCGAAGCGTGAAATAAATACGGCTGCATGGCCGTGAGCAAAACGTAGTTCGGCAAATAATTAGCCCGCAGCGTGTCGAGCGCCGTTACCAATTGCCGCAATGGCTCCTTCACGGCGTCGACGCGGGCGCGGTCGGCGGGGGTCTTTATTTTGCCGCTGTACCACTTGTCGTCGGCCAGCGTAGCCTGTACGTAGCTGTTGGGGCCCGCGCCGGGGGCCAGCAGCTCGGTGCCCTTCTGCACGTAGCCAAAAATGCCGCGCTTGCCCTGGTAAAAGTCGCCCTCCAGGGCCCCGGCCTCGTCGAGCACGGCCACGGCGGCCTCCTGGGCCTGGGTGAAAGCGGCTTCGATTTCGAGCCGCCGGGCCCGCAATTCCTTGTCAATGCGCCGGAAATCGGCTAAATTCAGCTTGCCCAGCTCCGTCACGGCCTCCTGCACGGTTTCGTTGAACAGGGCCCGGCCGAAGGTGGCCAGCTCCTCGGGCAGGCGGCTCCAGCTCTTGCCCTCGTCGGCGCGGCCCAGGGCGTAGTCGGCCAGCGTGGCCGAGAGCAGCCGGGTGTCGGCGTTGCGGTTCACCTTGTCGAGCAGGGCGGCCACGGCGCTTTGCAGCACGCTGTCGGTGTCGAGTTCTACTTCAAAGCTGGCCGGCAAATCCAGCTCGCGGGTGAAGGCCGTGACGATGCGCTGCACAAAGGCGTCGATGGTGCTCACCGCAAAATCAGCATAGTGGTAGAGCACGAGCCGGAACGTGGCCGCCGCCCGGCGCCGCACCGCGTCGGGGCCCAAGCCCAGGGCGGCGGCCACGTCGGTCAGCAGCGCGTCGGGCTTGGCGCCGGCTTCGGGGTAAGCAAAGCGGCGCAGGGCCCCCACAATGCGCTCCTTCATCTCACCGGCCGCGTCGCGGGTGAAGGTGATGGCCAGCACGCGCTTGAAGTACGCGGGGTCTTCGGAGCTGAGGGCGAGGGTGAGGTACTCTTTGGTGAGCTGGTAGGTTTTGCCCGAGCCGGCTGAGGAAGAATAAATGCGGAAGGAGGGGGACGCGGCCGGGGTGCTCACTTAGAAATTATTTTAATTAATACAAACGGTCATGCTGTGCAACGGGTAGAGACGAAGCATCTTGCCTGCTCCGCTAATTATTTACTGCTGCGGGTAAGATGCTTCGTCTCTGCTAAATGCGCAGCATGCGCAGCATAAAGTTTTGTGATAACCACTATGACGGTCTGAATAAATTCCGAAACAGTAATTATTAAAACTTCACGTCGGCGCTCAGCTGCACGGCTTCAAACTTGAATTCGGTGACGGCCGAGCGCTGGCCCAGGCCCACGTGGTTGAGGCCGTGCACGTAGCGGGCCGTGACGCTCAGGCGGGGCCCCAGGAAGTATTCGAGGCCCGCCGTAGCCCCAACACTGCGTTCCTCGGTGTCGTGCGTAATGTCGGTGGTGGTGCCGCCAACTTGCTGATTGGCTTGAATTAATAAATCGGCCTGGGGCCCCGCCAGCACTGCCAGGCGCCGCGAAACGCCGTACTTGAGCAGCAGCGGCAGCGACAAGTAGCGCAGCGTGTAGGTGGTGCCCGTGGCCGACACCCGGCCGCCGAGCTGCGAAAACAGGTACTCCTGCTGCACCGAAAGGCCCCGCTGCCCCACGGGCACTTGCAACGTGAAACCAGCTGCAAACCCGGGCCGCCAACTGGTTTCGACGGGTACGGCCGGCGCCGGGAAGCCGCGGTTAAAGTCAGTATTCGACAGGTTCAGGCCCACCTTTGCCCCGAACCGAACCTTGGTTGGGCGGGCGTAATAATTAGCCTGCTCGGCAGTGGGCTGGGCCACTGCCGCCGACGCCGCGCTGCAGAAAAAGACGGTTAGTAACAGCTGCTTCATGTTGCAAAGAACGCCTGCCCGGCGCCACTGGGGCCCTAAACGCAACGGGCCGGCGCTATTTACAGCGCCGGCCCGTTTGTGAAAGCCGATTAAGTGGTGGGCGTGGGCCCTAGGCCAGCAGCTGCGGCTTTTCCTGGTACACTTTCCAGAGGAATTCGCCAAATATGGTATTGGCCCAGGCAAACCACGAGCGGGTAAATTTCTTGGGGTCGTCTTTGTGGAACGACTCGTGCATGTAGCCCGTGCCGGCGTGGGTGGCCTTGAGGCTTTGCACGCAGGCCCGGATTTCGGCGTCGTCGGTGCTGGTGAGGCCGCGGGTGGTGATGGCGATGGGCCAGATCATGTCCTGCCCCACGTGGGGGCCCCCGATGCCCTCGGCCGCGGTGCCCTTGAAGAAGAACGGGTTGGCGGTGGAGAGCAGGAACTTGCGCGTGTTCTGGTAGACGGGGTCGGTGGCGGGCAGGGCCCCCAGGTAGGGCAGGGCCACCAGGCTGGGCACGTTGGCGTCGTCCATCAGCACCTGGCTGCCGAAGCCGTCCACTTCGTAGGCGTAAATTTTGCCGTGCTGGGGGTGGTCCACCACTGCGTATTTGCGCAAGGCGCCCTCCACCTCGTCAGCCAGGGCCCCCAGCTCGCCGGCGGTTTTGGCGTCCTTGGCCAGGGCGGTCATCATCTCGGCGGCCTGGCGCAAGCTGGTCACGGCGAAGAAGTTGCTGGGCACCAGGAAGGAGTAGAGCGTGGCGTCGTCGCTGGGCCGAAACGCCGAGCAGATGAGCCCCACCGGCCGCACCGGGTAGCCGTAGCCCTTCATGGGCTGGGTGTCGGTGGCGTTGGTGGTGTTGCGCTGGAAGTGATAGGGCCCCAGGGCGTCCTTGCGCTGCTGGGCCCGGAAGGTTTGTAGCGTGGCCTGCACGGCTTTTTGCCACTGCGCGTCGAAGGGCGCGGCGTCGTTGGTTTTTTTCCAGTAGTGGTAGGCCAGGCGGATGGGGTAGCAGAGCGAGTCGATTTCCCACTTGCGCTCGTGCACGCCGGCCTGCATGGCGGTTTGGTCGGTTTTCCACTCGCCCACCTTCGTGTCGTCGCCGTAAAACGCGTTGGCGTAGGGGTCCTTGATGACGCAGCGCGTCTGGCGGTTAATCACGCCAGCCACCAGCTGGCGCAGATCGGCGTCTTTGTCAATCAGCTGCAAGTAGGGCCACACCTGGGCCGAGCTGTCGCGCAGCCACATGGCGTCGATGTCGCCGGTGATGACGTACGTGTCGGGCCGGCCGTTGCGCGCGGCGTAGGTCACGGTGGTGTCGAGCGTGCTCGGGAAGCAGTTCTCGAACAGCCAGCCCAGCTCCGGGTCCTTTACTTTTTTCTTGAATTCGGCAATGGCCGCTTCCACCGCGCGGCTCTTGAACCGGCGCTGGGCCGCCGCGGGCCGCACCACCGGAAACGCCGGGGCCCCCGCGGCGAAGGAATACTGCGTGAGAAAAGCGCTGCCGGTCAGCAGCGTAGAAGCTTGTAAGAAGGCTCTGCGGTTCATAAAGGGAAGTTGATTGTAGCGCAATTGTAGCGCGGACTTTAGCTGCGCTGACCTTCGGTTGTAGTCCGCGGCTCTGCACGGTCGCTGCCCAATAATTCTTGCGATTACTGGTAGGACGAAGCGAGAGCCGCGGACTACAACCGAAGGTCAGCGCAGCTAAAGTCCACGCTACAAATGGCTACTTGGCTTTGGAAAAAGAATACGGCGCGGCGTCCGGCGACGTGCCACGCTGCTTGTTGGGCGTGGCGCTCATGTCAAAGTCCAGCACGGCGCCCTTCAGCAGTTCTTCGTGGCTGAGCCAGTTCTTGTCGTAGGGTTTGCCGTTCACGGTCAGCGCGTTCACGTAGCGGTTGGCGTCCGAGTTCTTGGGCGCGTTCAGCACAATGTCCTTACCCGTGGGTAGGTGCAGGGTGGTTTTGGGGAAGAGCGGGGCCCCCAGCACGTACTGGTCGGTGGCGGGGCACACAGGGTAGAAGCCCATGGCCGAAAACACGTACCAGGCCGACGTTTGGCCGTTGTCCTCGTCGCCGCAGTAGCCGTCGGCGGTGGGCAGGTACAGGCGGTTCATCACCTCGCGGGCCCAGTACTGGGTTTTCCAGGGCTGGCCGGCGTAGTTGTAGAGGTAAATCATGTGCTGGATGGGCTGGTTGCCGTGGGCGTAGTTACCCATGCCCGCAATCTGCATCTCCCGGATTTCGTGGATCGTGCCGCCGTAGTACGAATCGTCGAACACTGGCGGCAGCGTGAACACCGTGTCCAGGGTGGCCACGAATTTCTGCTTGCCGCCCATCAAGTCCACCAGGCCCTGCACGTCGTGGAACACCGACCAGGTGTAGTGCAAGCTGTTGCCCTCGGTGAAGGCGTCGCCCCACTTAAAGGGGCTGAAGGGCTTCTGGAAGGTGCCGTCCTGGTTTTTGCCGCGCATCAGGCCACTCTCCTTGTCGAAAAGCTTGCGGTAGTTCTGGCTGCGCTTGGCGTACAAGTCAATCTCCTTTTTGGGCCGCTTCAGCGCCTTGGCCAGCTGGTAGATGGCGAAGTCGTCGTAGGCGTACTCCAAGGTGCGGGCCGCGTTTTCCTTGATTTTGACGTCGTAGGGCACGTAGCCCAGCTTGTTGTAGTACTGCACGCCGCGGCGGCCCACCGCATCCAGGGGCCCCTCGTTGTTGGCGCCGTGCACCAGGGCCTGGTAAAGCACTTCCATGTCCTGCCCGCGGATGCCCTTGAGGTAGGCGTCGGCCACCACCGAGGCCGAGTTGTTGCCCACCATCACGCTGCGCAGGCCCGGGCTGGCCCACTCGGGCAGCCAGCCGCTCTCGCGGAAATCGTTGGCCAGGCCCTGCTGGATCTCGGCGTTCACCTCGGGGTAGAGCAGGTTCAGGAAGGGAAACAGGGCCCGGAACGTGTCCCAAAACCCAGTGTCGGTGTACATGTAGCCCGGCAGCGTCTGGCCGTTAAAGGGGCTGTAGTGCACGGTTTTACCGGCTGCGTCCACCTCGTAGAGCTTGCGCGGAAACAGCAGCGCCCGGTACAGGCACGAGTAGAATGTGCGGCGCTGGTCGGCGGTGCCGCCTTCGGCCTCGACGCGGCCCAGGACCTGGTTCCAGGCCGCGCGGCCTTCCTGGCGCACGGCTTCCAGGTCGTGGTCGCCAATCTCTTTCAGGTTCAGCTCGGCCTGCTCGGGGCTGATGAACGAGGACGCCACGCGGGCGTTCACCCGCTCGCCCTTGCGGGTTTTGAAGCCCACGACGGCCCCCGCGTGGTTGGCCGTGATTTCGAGCACGCCCGATGCGGCCGCCACTTTGTCTTGGTACAGGGCCGTGCTGGCAAATTCGTGGTCGAACTCCACCACGAAGTAGTTCTTGAAGTTTTTGGGCACGCCACCGCTGTTGCGGGTGGTGTAGCCGATGACCTTGCGCTGCCCGGGCACCACCTTCACATAGGAGCCCTTGTCAAGGGCGTCAATCACGACGTAGGCGCTGTCGGTTTTCGGAAACGTGAAGCGGAAGCGGGCCGCCCGCTCGGTGGGCGCAATTTCCGTCGTCACGTCGTAGTCGGCCAGGTACACGCGGTAGTAGTTGGGCTCGGCCACCTCGGCCTTGTGCGAGTACCAGCTGGCGCGCGCGTTTTCCTCAAACACGCGCTTGCCCGTGGTGGGCATGATGGCAAACTGGCCGTAGTCGTTCATCCACGGCGAGGGCTGGTGCGTCTGCTTGAAGCCGCGGAGCTTGTCGGCGCTGTACTGGTAGGCCCAGCCGTCGCCCATTTTGCCGGTCTGCGGCATCCAGAAGTTCATGCCCCAGGGCCGGCAAATGGCCGGGTACGTGTTGCCGTTCGACAGGCTGGGCTTGGAGTCGGTGCCGATGATGGGGTTCACCCATTGGGCAAGGTCTTGGTTGGCGGCGGCAGTGGTGGGGCCCTGCGCCAAGGCGGCGGGGGCCCCGGCCGCCAGCAAAAAGAGGCCGGCAACGGCGGCAAGTGGTTTCAGCATTCGGTTGGGGTAAAAGGAAAAGAAACGAAGGACGTCCGGCAAGGTGCACGAAGTAACCTGGCCGGCGCGGCTGCCCGGATAGGAGCGGAGAAGGAAAGGAAAAGGCGGATTAATGGTAGGCCAGTTGCACGGCTGGCGCGGCGGTGTAGCTCGCCCACAGCTCGTCGAGGGTGTGGCCGGTTTGCTGCTTCCAGATGCCGGCCGTGTAGGTGCGGGTGCGGGCGGCCCGGTCCAGGGCGGTTACCACGTTGGGGTGCCCGTGCTGCTCGAGCCAGACAAGGAACCGGGCCACCACGCGGTAGCTGTTGGTGTACTGCTGGCCCGCCTTGTAGTCGGGCAGGGCCCAGTGGCCGGCCACGTTGTTCACGCCGTAGGTGTAGCGGGCGTAATCGGCAATGCCCTCGGTGAGCCAGCCCGGGCAGGAGTCCTCGGGGTAGGCCTGCACCACGTGCATCACCTCGTGCGTCACCACGTCGAGGTCTTCGGGGTGTTCGCGCAGCCACTTGGGGCTGTAAGTAGCCACGCCGTTGCCGGTAGCGGCCACCCCGTCGTAGGCGGGGTCAATGACGAACGTGAGTTTCTTCAACGTGCGCGGGTTAAACCGCTTGGCTTCCCGCGGGTATACGGTGAAAAACGTTTCGGTCATCCGCCGCTTGGTGGCGGCCGAAAACGTGGAGTCCTTGGAAATGAAAACGAGCGTGTAGCCCCCTTTCGTCACCGAGTCTTTGGCGGCGTAGGGCGGCCGCAGCGGCGTGCCTGGGACCCCCAGGGGCCCCACGGGGGCCGGGGAGGCGGCCGCCAGGGCCAGGCTTGCCGCAACGAGTAGTGTCAGAAACCGAATATGCATGGTGATGCGTTTTAGTAGTTGCTTCCCCCAGCCGCGCCAAGCGGTCTGATTAATTGAAACAGGGGCCCCAGCCACGCGCTTAGGGCCCCTGTTTCAATTAATCAGACCGCTTGTGCAAGGCTGCGTTGCCGCCAACCAGCCAATGGCCGGCAGCATGTTTGGTGCTTACCAACCAGGATTCTGGGTCAGCTGGCTGTTGCGGCTGATTTCGGCCGAGGGAATGCCCCACAGCAGGTACTTCTCCTGGAAGGCTGGGCCCACTTCGGCCTTGAAGCCCACCACGTTCACGAAGCGGTTGTTCACCACGTCGTAGGTCTGGCGGGTGCGCTGGATGTCAAAGTATGCCTT
This sequence comes from Hymenobacter nivis, assembly GCF_006439025.1. Taxonomy (GTDB): domain Bacteria; phylum Bacteroidota; class Bacteroidia; order Cytophagales; family Hymenobacteraceae; genus Hymenobacter; species Hymenobacter nivis_A. The sequence continues at coordinate 68,898 of NZ_RCYZ01000010.1, read as the reverse complement.
GTTCTCGTAGCACAGCTCGTGGTAGCGCTCCTTCCACACGGCGGTGCGGAACGCGCTCTGGCTCAGGCCGCTCAGCGCGGGCAACTTGGCCCGGCTCCGGATGGCGTTGAGCTGGGTGTAGGCCTTGGCCGTGGCGGCCCCGGTTTCGTTGATGGCCTCGGCGTAGATGAGCATCACCTCGGGCATGCGCAGTATGGTCCAGTTCTCGTCCGACGAGTAGTTGCGGTTCAGCGCGCTCTCCAGGTGGAAGTACTTGTAGAGGGCGTGGCGGTTGAAGTTGACGATGCCCGCGGTGGGGTTTTTGAACGAGGGGTACTTCGAGAAATAGAACTGCTGCTCTTGGGTGCGCAGGTCGCCGGACTCGTAGCTGTTGTAGAATTCCTCGGTCGGAATCAGCGAGCCGGTTTCGTCGCCGTAGGCCGAAATGCCCGAGAAGTAGGGCACAATCTGCGAGCTGAAGCCGTTGGTAGCGATGCCGTTGGCGTACTGGGCCTGCAAAATCAACTCGCCCTGGTTTTTGTGGGCGTTGTCGTGCAGGTAGAGGTAGTTGTCGAACAGCGGGTAATTAGCGGCATCAATCACCTTGGCGGCCTCGTCGGCAGCTTTCTGGTAATTTTCCTTGATTTGCATCGGGTAGCCGGCCGAGGTGAGGTACACACTGGCCAGCAGCGCCTGGGCCGCCGACTGCGAGATGCGGCCGGTGCGGTCCACCACGGGCAGGCCCGCCGCCTCCGCAGCTTGCAGGTCGCTGATGATGAGCTTGTACACGTCGGCCGCTGGGCTGCGGGCCGGGTACAGGTCCGGGCCGGGGCCCGTCACGGGCGTCGTCAGCAGGGGCACGTCGCCGTAGAGCCGCACCAGCATGTTGTAGAGGTACGCCCGGATGAAGTAGGCCTCGCCCAGCAAGGATTTCTTCTTCGTCTCGTCCATGCTAATGCCCGGGATGCGGGTAATGGCCTGGTTGGCCGCCCCAATACCGTTGTAGGCACTGTTCCAGACGTTGGAGAAGAAGGGGTTGGCCGGGTCGATGCTCTGGCTGATGATCTGCCCGTTGTTGAAGCTCTGGCCCAGCGTGGTGGCGTGCTCGGTGAGGAGCTCCAGGGTAATCCAGATGGCCTCGCCGTAGCCCGTGCCGTTCTGCACGAGGCGCAGGTTGTTGTAGAGGCCGTCGATGGACGCCTGGGCCTGGTTGGCCGTCGAGTAGTAGTCGTCGGGCCGGATGTTGGAGCGGCTGTCTACGTCCAGGAAGGTTTTGCAGCCGGTGGAAGCCAGCAGCAGGCCCGTGCCCAGGGCCGCGGTTCGGGTGAATCGTTGTAGAATGACGGGAAGCATAAGGAAGTTAAGTTAGAAGTTCATGGCCATTGCCGGGGCCCCGGGGGCCCCGGCCATTACAGCGACACGTTCAGGCCGGCCGTAATGGTGCGGGCCTTGGGGTAGTCGAAGAACTGGATGCCCTGGGCGAAGGACTGGCCGAAGGTGGACGTTTCGGGATCGTAGCCGAAGTACTTGGTGATGAGGAAGAAGTTCTGGGCCGATACGTACACCCGCAGACGGCTCAGCGAGAGCTTCTTGGTCAGCTCAGGGGAGAAGTTGTAGCCCAGCGAGGCGTTGCGGCCCCGGATGAAGGAGCCGTCCTCCACCTTATAGGAGTCGATGCGCGAATCGTAGCGCAGGTAGGAGGGCCGCACCTGGGCGATGCTGGTGTTCTGGTTATCAGGCGTCCAGGCGTCGTTGAGGGCGCGGGTGTAGCTGTTGGCCTGGCCGGTGCGGTCCTGGGCCGAGTGCTCGGTCAGGTTCATCACGTCGTTGCCGAATGTGAACTGCAAGTCGACCAGCAAATCGAAGCCCTTGTAGCGGAAGTTGTTGATGAACGAGCCGAAGCCGGTCGGGATGTTTTTGCCCAGCAGCACCCGGTCCTGGTCGTTGATCTGGCCGTCGCCGTTCTGGTCCTTAAACTTCAGGTCGCCGGGCAAGCGGTTGTACTTGAGGGCCTGGTCGGCCTCGGCCGTGCCCCAGGTGCCCAGGCGCTCCAGGCCGAAGAACGAGCCCACCGGCTGGCCAATGCGCAGCACGTTGGTTTCGTTGAGGAAGTTCGGGCCGGGGAAGATGTCGTCGCCGGCGGCCCCGAGGGCCAGCACGCGGTTTTGCAGGAACGACACGTTAAACGTGGTGTTCCAGGTGAAGTCCTTGCCCTGGATGTTCACCGTGTTCAGGGCCAGCTCCAGGCCCCGGTTGCGCACGCTGCCGATGTTGCTCGGGATGCTGTTGTAGCCGCTGCTGCGCGGTACTGGTGCGTTGAGCAGCAGGTCTTTGGTGGTGCGCTGGTAGAGGTCGCCCTCAAACGTGATGCGGTTTTGCAGGATCCCCACGTTCAGGCCCAGGTCAAACTGGTCGGCGGTTTCCCACCTCAAGGCCGGGTTGCCCAGCGAGCCCAGGGTGATGCCGTTGGTGCGGTTGCCGCCAAACACGTAGCCGTTGGTGCCCAGGAAGGTCTGCGACACGTAGTTGCCGAAGTCGGGGCCCGAGTTGCCGGTGCGGCCGTAGCCGAAGCGCAGCTTCAGGTCGCTCACCACCGTGTTGTCCTTCAAAAAGTCTTCCTGCGAAATGCGCCAGGCCAAGGCGGCCGAGGGGAAGATGGCGTACTTGTTGTCGGAGCCGAAGCGCGACGAGCCGTCGCGGCGGGTGGTCAGCGTGAGCAGGTAGCGGTCTTTGTAGCCGTAGTTCACACGCCCAAAAACCGAGAAGAACTGGTCGGCCTGGAAGTCGGAGCTGGGCGGGTTGGGCGTCGAGCCCGTGCCCACGTTGTAGTAGCCGTAGGCATTGTCTACCAGCAGCGTGGTGCTGGCCCCGTTCGAGAGGCTGCTGAAGCGCCGGGCGTCGGCGCCCACCACCACGTTCAGCGAGTGGTCGGTGCCAAACTGCTTGTTGTAGGTGGCGTAGTTCTGCCACTGCAGGGTGGTGGCGCTGTAGTCGCTGATGCTGGCGTAGCCCTGCTGGCCGCGCAGCTGGATCAGCGTGCTGGCGTAGGAGGGGTTGTTCTGCGCTTGGATGGTGGCCCCCACCACGCTGCGGAAGTTCAGGCCCGGCATGATGGTGAAGTCCGCGTAGCCGTTGCCCGAGAACACCTGACGGTGCCGCAGCTCCTGGTCTTCGCGGGTGATGGCCACCGGGTTGTCGCCGCTCTCCATGTCGGGGTAGTCCTGGCGCTTGGCGTAGGTACCGTCGGGGTAGGTGATGGGCATGATGGGAATCATCTCGATCATCATGCGCGGGATGTTGTTGCCGCCCGTGAAGTCGTTGCCGATGCTCTCGTCAATTTTGCTGTAGTTAAGGGTAGTGCCCACCTTCAGCCATTTTTTCACTTGGTTATCAATTACCAGGCGGGCGTTGTAGCGCTTCTGGTAAGTGTTGAGGATGGTGCCCTGGGCGTTGGTATAGTTCAAAAACAGCCCGTAGGTAAGCTGGTCGGAGCCGCCCGTGAAGGACAGGTTATGGCTCTGGGCCACCCCCGCTTGGGTGGTTTCCTTCTGCCAGTCCGTGTTGTAGAGCGGGTTCAGGTTTTCGTCGAATAAGCGGCGCGGGTTGCTGGGGTCGGCCAGGGCCCGGCGCTTGATCCGAGGGTCGCGGTTGGCGTAGGCGCCCTTGGCCCAGCCTTCTGGGTCAAACTTCTGCAGGTTCTGGTAAGCCAGGTCCTCGGTGGCCAGGAATTGCTGCGAGTTCAGCACGTCCAGCTTGCGGGCAATCTTGCTCACGCTCACGTAGGTATCGTAGCTGATCTGGGAGCCCTGCTTGCCGCGCTTGGTCGTGACGAGGATTACCCCGTTGCTGCCCTGGGCCCCGTAGATGGCCGTGGCCGAGGCGTCCTTGAGCACCTCAATATTGGCAATGTCGTTGGGGTTCAGCGTCGTGATGCCAGCATCCCAGAACACGCCGTCCACCACGTAGAGCGGGTTGTTGCCGGCGTTGATGGAGCCGTAGCCGCGGATGCGGATGACGGGGCTGCTGCCCGGCTGGCCCGAGTTGAGCGACACGTCGACGCCGGCCACCCGGCCTTGCAGGGCCTGCGCCACGTTCACCACGGGGCGCTCGGTAATCTCTTTGCTGCTCACGCTGCCCACCGCCCCCGTGATGTCGGAGCGCCGCTGGGTGCCATAGCCCACCACCACCACTTCGTCCAGGGCCTTGTTGTCCGTCACCAGCTGGATGTTGAGCGTGGTGCGGCCCGCCAGGTTAATTTCCTGAGCCACAAATCCCACCGAGGAAATAACGAGCGTTTCGTTGCCCGTGGGCAGCGTCAGCGAAAACTTGCCGTTCACGTCGGCGCTCACGCCCACGCCACTGTTTCCCTTCACCACGATGGTGGCCCCGGGCAACGGGCTGCCCTTATCGTCGGTCACAGTGCCCTGCACCGTCACCGCAGCCAGGTGCAATCCCAGCAAACGATTGTTGTCCCGCGCCATGGTTGGCAGCGGGGCCAAGGCCACCACGGGCCCCAGCAGCAGTAGCGGAATGCCACGCCAGTTTTTAATGGATAAAAAAGTGCGCATAGAAAAAAGAAGGTGTGGGGTGAAGGAAACAACCTGCGGCAGGCAAACCGCAGGCAATCAAAAGATTGGGCAAAGCAAGTGCATGATGAGGCACCAGACTAGAATTCAATTAAACGTTTTAGCAAATAAACGCGCTTGATAGCGTCAAAAAATGCATTGCGGATGAAGAAAAGTCAGCGGTGAGCTTAGGGACACGCTTCAGGGGCGTGAAAGCAGGAGCATTGGGGTAGCAATGGCTTAGGTAGGGCGTTGGCTAAAGTAAAGAACGCTTTTGCAATCGGTTGCTTTGTTTTGGTGGATAGCAGAAGCAACATAAACAGCCCACCGTGTTAAAATACCAGCAGGTACTTTGTACTGGATTAATGGTATTTTGAGCAATAATACATGAAATTTACATAATTCGAAAAAAGGCTTAAACATTTTAGCAAAAACAACTGCTTAAAACCGCACATTTGCACTGGGCGGGCGGCCCCTGGGGGCCCCATTGCTCCACACTTCGCTGCTTCTTATCAAAATTTAAGCTCAACCTGCATGGCTCAGCGCTTTCCTTTCTTCTCCAAATCCACCGCTCCCTGGCTGACGGCTGTGCTCGGGGCCGGCCTCGCCGCGGCCCCGGCCCCGGCCCAAACCCTGACTTCCTACGTCGACCCCCTGATCGGGACCGGCGGGCACGGCCACGTTTTCCTCGGGGCCAACGTGCCCTTCGGGGCCGTGCAGCTGGGGCCCCAGAACATCTTCAAGGGCTGGGACTGGTGCTCGGGCTACCATTATTCCGACAGCTTGCTGACCGGGTTTTCGCACACTCACCTCAGCGGCACGGGTTGCTCCGACCTCGGCGACGTGCTGATCATGCCCTACACGGGGCCCCTGAAAACCGATAAGGGCCAGCAAAAAGCGCCCCACCTGGGCTACCTCTCGCGCTACTCGCACCAGCGCGAAACCACCCGCCCCGGCTACTACGCCGTGACCCTGGATGACTACGGCATCCGGGCCGAGCTCACGGCCACCGCCCGCGTGGGCTTCCACAAGTACACCTTCCCGGCCGGGGGCAAGGAGGCGCACGTCATCATCGACCTCAAGGAAGGCATCGACAACAAAACCACCGATGCCTACATTGAGCAGGTTGATCCCCAAACCTTTGTGGGCTACCGTTTTTCCAAGGGTTGGGCCCCCGACCGGCGGGTGTACTTCGCCATCAAAACGTCGGTGCCCGTGCCGCAGTTTGCTGTGTATAACGAGGCGCAGCGGCTGGCGGGCAAGAAGGGGCAGGGGCTGGCCATCAAGGGCGTGTTCAACTTTGCCAAGGCCCCGGGCACGCTGCTGCTCAAGGTGGGCATCTCGCCGGTGAGTGGCGCCAATGCGCTGGCCAACATCCAGGCTGAAGCGCCGGGCTGGGACTTTGCCCAGGTGGAAAAAGCCGCCGATGCGCGCTGGAACCAGGAGCTGGGCAAGGTAACCGTCGAAACCACGGATGCCGTGAACCGGCGCATCTTCTACACGTCGCTCTACCACGCGCTGTTTGCGCCGGCCCTGTTCAACGACGCCAACGGCGACTACCGCGGCACCGACAAGAAGGTGTACGCCCGGGCCCCGTTTCAAAACTACACCACCTTCTCGCTCTGGGATACCTACCGGGCCGAGCAGTCGCTGTTTACGCTGGCCGAGCCCGAGCGCGTGAATGACATGATGCAGAGCATGCTGGCCATCGGGCGGCAGCAGGGCAAGCTGCCCATCTGGCACCTGATGGGCTCCGAGACCAACACCATGGTGGGCTACAGCGCCGTGCCGGCCCTGGCCGAAGCCTACCTCAAGGGCACCCCCGGCCTCGATGGCTCCCAGGTGCTGGCCGCTATCAAGGCCACCAGCTTGCGCGACGACCAGGGCCTGCACTACCTCAAAACGATGGGCTTCATCCCGGCCGATAAAGAAGGCGAATCGGTGGCCAAGGCCATGGAGTACGCCATCGACGACTGGAGCATTGCGCAGGTAGCCAAAAAGCTGGGCCGCCTCGACGACTACAAGACTTACAGCGCCCGCGCCCTGTACTATAAGAAGTACTTCGACCCGCGCACGGGATTCATGCGCGGTCTCACCACCGATGGCAAGTTCCAGCTGCCGTTCAGCCCCACCCAATCCATTCACCGCCAGAACAATTACACCGAGGGCAACGCCTGGCAATACACCTGGCTGGTGCCCCACGACGTGCCCGGCCTCATTGGCCTGTTCGGCTCCGACGCGGCCTTCGTGCAGAAGCTCGACAGCCTGTTTGTGGTGCAGGGCAGCCTGGGCGAAAGTGCCTCGCCCGACATCTCGGGCCTGATCGGCATGTACGCCCACGGCAACGAGCCCAGCCACGCCACCACCTACCTCTACGCCTACGCCGGCCAGCAGTGGAAAACCGCCGAAAAAGTGCGCCAGGTGCTGCGCGAGATGTACAAAGACCAGCCCGACGGCATCAGCGGCAACGAAGACTGCGGCCAGATGTCGGCCTGGTACATCCTCTCGTCCCTGGGCTTTTATCCCGTCAGCCCCAGCAGCGGGGCCTACGTGCTGGGCAGCCCGCTCATGGACCGCGCCACCATCCGGCTGGCGCAGGGCAAAACGTTCGTCGTCAACGCCAAAAACAACGGGCCCCAGAACCCCTACATTCAGTCGGCGGCCCTCAACGGCCGGCCCTATGCCAACAGCTACCTGCTGCACCGCGACATCATGGCCGGCGGCACGCTCGAGCTCACCATGGGGCCCCGGCCCAATCCGGCCTTCGGCGCCGCAGCCGCCACCCGGCCCCGCGAAACCTACCAGTAGCCGCCGCTGCGACGAGCTGCCTGGGGGCCCCGGGCGGCGGGTATTTCAAAATTGACTGGGCAATAGAAACTGCATGGCCGATTGATTAATTGAACAAAAGGCAGTCGGCTAGTCGCCCAAAGCGGCCAGCCGATTGCCGACGCATTGCATACGCTTTGAAAAAGAAACTCCTCATCCACGACATCGCCAAGCACCTCGACGTGTCCATTGCCACGGTGTCGCTCGTGCTCAACGGCAAGGCCAAGGAGAAGCGCATCAGCGACGGGCTGGCCGAAAAAGTGCTCCGGTACGTGGAGGAAGTGGGCTACAAGCCCAACCAGCTCGCCAAAAGCCTGCGCACGGGCAAAACGCACGTCATCGGGCTGGTGGTGGAAGACATTGCCAACCCGTTTTTCTCCGCCGTGGCCGGCCTCATCGAGCAAAAGGCGCTGGCCCGCGGCTACCACATCATTTATTGCAGCACCAACGACGACGCGGCCAAGACGCGCGACCTGCTCGCCGTCTTCCAGGCGCGGCACGTCGACGGCTATATCCTGGCCCTGCCCGCCGGGGTGGAGGAGGAGGTGCGCGCCCTCGTGCGCAGCGGCAAGCCCCTCGTGCTCTTCGACCGCCTGCTGCCCGGCCTGCTCACCAACGCCGTGGTGCTGGACGGGGCCACCGGCATGTACGAGGCCACCCGCCACCTGCTGGGGCAGGGCTTCACCACCGTGGCCCTCGTCACGGCCCGGGCCAGCCAGCTGCAAATGACGGCCCGCCACCAGGGCTACGCCCAGGCCCTGCGCGAGCAAGGCTTGCCCGAGCTAGTGCAGGAAATTGCCTTCCCCCAAACCCCCGGGCAGATTTTGCAGCAGATGGAGGATTTCTTCGCCGCCCACCCGGCCTGCCAGGCCGTCATCTTCGCCACCAACTACCTGGGCGTGTACGGCTTGGAAGCTCTCGGCCGCCTGGGCCGGCGCATCCCGGACGAAATGGCCGTCGTTTCCTTCGACGACAACGACCTGTTCCGGCTCTATTCGCCGCCCATCACCGTGGTGGCGCAGCCCATGGAGGCCATCGCCGAGGAGAGCATCAGCATCCTGCTGGCCGCCCTGCAAGGCCCCGGCGATGGGGCCCCCGGCCGCCTGGTGCAGCTCCAGCTGGCCCCGCAGCTGCTGGTGCGCGGCTCGTCGCTGCGCCCCACCAGCTGATTTTTTCCTGCCCCAATGGGGCCCCAACGAGAAGCTCCCCCGGGGCCCCTGCCAGCGCGGTAGGGGCCCCGGGGGAGCTTCGTGTTTGTAGTAAATGAAGCCGTTAGGCCGGCACCGCCGGGCGGCTGCCGCGCAGCCCGTACCACATGATGTACACGTAGCACACGATGGGCAGCAGCAGGGCCAAGCGCAGGCTGCTGTGGTCGGCGATGAAGCCGAAGAGCAGCGGCACCAGCGCGCCGCCCACGATGGCGGTGCACAGCAGCCCCGAGCCCTCCTCGGTGCGCCGCCCCAGGCCTTGCAGGGCCAGGGCGAAAATGGTGGGGTACATCAGGGAGTTCATCAGGCCCACGGCCAGTAGGCTCCACATGGCCACCGCGCCCGTGGTGTTAATGGAGATGAGGATGAGCACCACGGCCCCGACACCGTTCACGGCCAGTAGCTTAGCTGGCGAAAACTTATTGAGCAAATAGGCCCCCGCAAAGCGCCCGATCATGGCCGCGCCCCAGTAGTACGATACTTTGGTGCCCGCTTCCATGGGCCCCAGGCCCATCACGCTGGGCAGCGCCAGGTAGCTCACGATGTGCGAGCCAATGGCTACCTCGGCCCCGACATAGGCAAAAATGCCTACCACACCCAGCGCCAGGTGCCGGTACTGCCAAGCCCCACGTTCGGGGCCCGCTGTTTCCGCTTCGGCGGCAAACGTGATGGTGGGCAGGGTTACGCGGCTCAGCATCAAGCTAATGAGTAGCAAAATGCCGCCGATGACCAGGTAAGGCAGCTGCACCGCACGCACGTCAATGGCTGCTGCCGAAGTGGCCGTATTGAGGGCAGGCAGTTGGCTTAAAATCAGGGCGCTGCCTAACAGTGGGGCCAGCGTGGTGCCCAGCGAGTTAAAGGCTTGCGTAAGCGTAAGCCGCGCCGACGCCGACGCCGCGGGCCCCAGGATGGCCACGTAGGGGTTGGCCGCCACTTGAAGCAGCGTGATGCCCGAGGCCAGCACGAACAGGGCCCCCAGGAACAGGCCGTAAGCCCGCGCCGACGCCGCCGGGTAGAACAGAAAAGCGCCCACCGCGGCCACCACAAAGCCCAGCAGCATGCCGCGCTTGTAGCCCACCCGCGCCACCACCTTGCCCGCCGGGATGCTCATCAGAAAATACGCCCCGAAAAAGCACAGGTTGATCAGGTTCGCCTGGGCGTACGAAAGCTGGAAAATGGCCTTTAGGTACGGAATCAGGATATCGTTGAGGCAGGTGATGAAGCCCCACAGAAAGAATAAGGTCGTTACGGCGCTCAGCGCCGACGTGTAGCGCGGCGCTGGGCCACCCGCCGGGTCAGCAGCCGGGCGGTTGAGAGTAACGGGAGCAGAAGCAGCCATAAAGAACAGCGGAGTAAGGAACGGAAAAGATGAAAAAGTGCAATTAAGAGTATAAATACTGCCCTCGGCCAAGCAGTGCGCCTAGGCGCAGGGCCCCAAGCAATCGTCGGACTAAGATATAAGCCCGGCGCCTCCAATGCCAACGCCCGCTGCCCCTGGCCGCCGGCCGCCACGCCCGCCCGCCGCCGGCCCATTCGGGGCGGCGCCCGCCGCGCCACCCGCACCCGCCACCGGCCGCGCCCCAAATGCTGCCCCTAAAGCGCCGGCAAGGGGTTTTGCCAGTTTCAGATCGGGCAATTAGGGTTACTAAAAGGTTTTAGCAAAAAAAGTTTGCCAGCGTACACCAAGCTCCAAAACAAACGATTTCGCCAATAAAAGGTCGGCGCAAGCACGCTGCTGCCAGCGCGCCAAGGCCCAGATCGTACCCAGCGTCTGCTGCTAACCGCAGCGCATGGCGGCAAAAAAACGGCATTCACCTGCTGGCCGCATCACGGAATAATTAACCCTGGCCCTGGCCAGCGCACGCCAGCCAGCCCATGCCCGGCTAGCGGCAGCAGCGGCCCATTACTGAAGTGTCCGTAATAGCTAATGCTTCTGGTGTAACTACTTATTAGTAAACACCAAGCCGATCAGTTAAACGGCTGTCAGCCAATGGGTCATCACGTAGAAGGGGCTTCGCTACCTTTCAACCAGCCCAACACCTGCGCGTCGATGCGCACCGGGCGGCCGCTTTGGGGGTCAAGCAGCACCCACGTCGTTTCCGCCTCGCACAGCAGCGCCTCATCGGCCGCACGGGTGAGGCGGGTGTGGCGCACCGAGGTGGCCCCGCTCGTTTCGCCCACCCACGTGGTGGCGCGCAGCACATCGCCGGCGAAGGCCGGCTGCCGGTAGCGAACGCGGTGCTCGCGCACCACCCAAACGTAAGCCGGCTGCCGCTCGGGCGGGCAAATGGCCAGCCAGTGGGCCCCTGCTACGTCCTGCACCCAGCGCACGTACTCCACGTTGTTGGCGTGGCCGAGGGCATCGATGGCGGTTTCGGGCACCACAAATTCGTGGGCAAAGCGGAAAGCGGGCGTTTCGGAAAGCGGGAGGGCGGCCATGCGGAAGGGAAAGGAGCGGGGCAAAGATCGGGGCCCCTAGAAATTTTCGGCGGACTTGCGCAATTGAAAAGTATGCTTATCTTTGACGCAACCTAAGACATCAAGCCACGGTGGCCCAAACGCTTAGGGAAACTCCACAACCAACCACCATGCCCACCGGAACGGTAAAATTCTTTAATGACACCAAAGGCTTTGGTTTCATCAAAAACGACGAAACTGGCGAAGACATCTTCGTTCACATCAGCGACCTCCAAGTTAGCTCGATCCGCGAAAACGACAAAGTGCAATACGAAGTAGCTCAGGGCAAAAAAGGCCCGAACGCTGTGAAAGTTTCGCTGGTTTAGTTTCCAGCTCATGCTTTGTGATAAAGAAAGCTCGCCGCCGGCGGGCTTTTTTTTATGCCCTTTCCGCTCAAATGAAAGATCCCCCAAGTGAAAGGCACAGCGGTTACTGGCTAGGCCGCCCCGCCGCCCGGAAGTTTCTGCGCTGCGTTTTAGGATCTTGGTGGGAAGGGCGCCCGGAAAGACCGAGAATGCGCAATGGTAGGAGCAGAAGGTTGTGGCGGCTGGCCCGGTGGCTGGCTGAGGCAGCGCATCGATTAGGACTGCCGGGGGCCCTGATCTCGTTCACGAGGTGCACGCAGGGCTTGCCGGACACCGCTTAGCTGTGGGTCCCAGCCCTAGACCTGGCGCAACTTGCCGGAGATATTGGGCAGTGATGATAGGTATTGCCGCAAAAATTGCGTATCTTTGCACCCGCATTTGAGAATGGCCTCATGTCCGCATCCGCCATGAGTTGGCGTTAACGCGTTGGCCGCGTAGTTTTTCCGGTAGTTTTTTCCCGCCTGTTAGTTGAAGGTAGAAGGAGGGGAAACGTCGCTGTATCGGCTGTTTTCAGAGCGTAGTCTCTTTCCCCATTCTATTTCCAACTTATGGAACCCGAAAAAACCCAAGAAAAACCTACGGAGAAAAACGTAGTGAAATTTGAAGACTTAAACCTCTCTGCCGAGGTGCAGCGCGCCATCACCGAGATGGGCTATGAGGAGGCTTCAGCCATTCAGGCCGCCGCCATCCCCGTGCTGCTCGCCGGCAAAGACGTTATCGGCCAGGCCCAAACGGGTACTGGCAAAACCGCCGCTTTCTCGATTCCCGCTATTGAGGGCGTGGACGGCGACTCGCGCGACGTGCAGGTGCTCGTGCTCTGCCCCACCCGCGAACTCGCCGTGCAGGTTTCGGGCGAAATCCAGAAACTGGGCAAATACAAGCGCGGCCTGGCCGTGGTGCCGATTTACGGCGGCAGCAGCTATGACCGCCAGTTCCGGGCCCTGGAGCGCGGCGTGCAGATCGTTATCGGTACCCCCGGCCGCGTGATGGACCACATCGAGCGCGGCACGCTGAAGCTCGACAAGACCACGAAAATCATCCTCGACGAAGCCGACGAAATGCTCGACATGGGCTTCCGTGAGGACATTGAGTTTGTGCTCAGCAAGATGCCTGAGAACCGCCAGACGGTGTTCTTCTCGGCCACGATGAGCAAGCCGATCATGGACCTCACCCGCAAGTACCAGCGCGACCCGCAGGTAGTGAAGGTGAACCACCAGACGATGACGGTAACGAACATCGAGCAGAGCTACTTCGAGGTACGGGGCCCCCAGAAAAAGGACGTGCTCACGCGCATCCTCGACATGTACAACCTGAAGTCGACCATCGTATTCGCCAACACGAAGCGCATGGTGGACGAGATTGTGGCCGACCTGCAAGCCAAGGGCTACTTCGCCGAAGGCTTGCACGGCGACATGGGCCAGCAGCAGCGCCAGAACACGCTCGACAAATTCCGCAAGAGCACCCTTGAGGTGCTGGTGGCCACCGACGTAGCCGCCCGCGGCATCGATGTGGACAACGTGGAGGCCGTGTTTAACTACGACCTGCCCGCCGACGAAGAGTACTACGTGCACCGCATCGGCCGCACGGGCCGCGCTGGCAAGTCGGGCAAAGCCTTCACCTTCGTGAGCGGCCGCGACATCTACAAGCTGCGCGACATCATGCGCTTCACCAAGGCCCAGATCAAACTGGAGCAGGTGCCGTCGTTCGCCGACGTGTCGGAAGTGAAGACCACGTTGTTCCTGAACCAGATCAAGGAGATTGTGGAGAAGGGCAACCTGGAGAAGTACGTGGGCCGCGTGCAGCGCCTGCTCGACCAAAGCGAAGAAATCACCTCGCTCGATATCGCCGCCGCGCTGCTCAAGATGACCATGAAGGAAGACAAGCGGGCCGAGCAAAGCCTCGACGCCAGCCGCACGGCCGGCGTGGTGCGCACCGGCTTCACCCGCCTGTTCATCTCAATGGGCAAGAAAGACCGGATTCACCCCCGCGACATCGTGGACCTGATTTCGGAGAGCACCAACCTGCAAGGCGGCAAAGTGGGCGACATCGCCCTCTACGACAAGTTTAGCTTCGTGGAAGTACCCAGCGAGTTTGCCGAGGAGATTGTGGGCCAACTCGGCCGCAGCAGCATCCAAGGCCAGCCGGTTAGCTTCAGCATCGCCACGCCCGTGCAGGACGCGGCGGCGAAAGAAGAAGGCAACACCCGGGGCCCCGGCAGCTTCGGCGGCGGCGAGCGCCGCGGCGGTTTTGGCGGCGAGCGCCGCGAAGGCGGCTTCGGTGGCAACCGCGGTGGGGGCAGCTTCGGCGGCAACCGCGGCGGGGGTAGCTACGGCGAGCGCCGCGAAGGCGGTTCGGGCGGCGGCTACAAAGGCAACCGCGACGGTGGCAGCAGCTATGGCAACCGCGGTGGCGCCGGTGATCGGCCCGCTTATGGCGACCGTCCGGCCTACGGCGACCGCCCCAAGCCCTACGGTAACCGCGGTGGCGCTGGCGACCGCCCGGCCTACGGCAGCAAGCCCTACGGCAACAAAGGTGGCGCCCGTGACAACGATGCCCGCCCGCCCCGCACCGAGAATTTTGACGAGTAAGCAATCCGGAAGACCTTAGCCACCCGTAGATTAGACGGGTTGGCTAAGGCCTCCTGCTGGTTCTTATTATCGTGAAATATTAAAGTGAATTAATTATAGGCCAATAAAAAAGCCGCTCAATTGAGCGGCTTTTTTATTGGCCTATAACTATCGTTGCTACTTTGACGATGCCGGATCAGATTGTAAATCCAACAGCACCAGCGCAACAGGCCGCTTACTTCGATGAATCGCGCAGCCCGCGGATTTTGTCATGGGCCTCGTTGATGCCTTGCGACTGCTTCTCGAGCACCGATTTCAGGGCGCTGGGCAGGTCCTGGGCCTTCAAGGCGGTGGCGTAGGCTTTCTTGGCGTAATCTTCGCCGCGCTCACACTCGGCCAGTACGGCGTGATTGTCTTTGCTGGTAATGGCTGCTTTGAGGTCAATCCAAGCGCGGTGGATGGTGCCGGTTACCGAAGAGCCCTCGTCAGTTTTGGGGTGCAAGTCCAGCTTAAACATCTGGTCTTCAATCTCGGTGATGTAACCGGCGCGTTGCACGGCCAGGTGCTTGAATGTATCTTTCAGCGAGGCATCTTCAACGTCGGTCATGGCGTCGGCGTAGCCTTTCTGGCCGTCTTTCAGGGTTTCAACCAATTCGTTGAGCAGGGCTTGGGTGGCTTTGGCTTCCATGGGAATTGTAAATACTAGGGTGAGAAACTATGCCCTTGTTTACTACTGGAACCCGGGGAAGGTTACAGCCGCTTCCGGATTGGAATTATTGGCAGATGAAGGACCAATTAATTACGGCCCCCAGCCCGCGCCTGGGGCCCTACGCGCCCGCTCCGGCCAGTGATGCCGCGGCAACATTGCCGGATTTTGCCATGGCCTGCCCGGCCAAAAAGCCCGTTGTCCAAGCCGCCTGGAAGTTGAAGCCCCCGGTAATGCCGTCGATGTCGAGCACCTCGCCGGCGAAATGTAGGCCCGGTACGTGGCGGCTCTGCATGGTTTGCAAGTCAATGTCGGCCAAGGCAATGCCGCCGCAGGTCACGAATTCTTCCTTGTAAGTGGTTTTGCCGCGCACGGCCAGCGGGGTGCGCAGCAGCAGTTCCAGCAGGCGGTTGTGGGCCTTGGCGGGCAAGTCGCTCCAGCGCAGGTCGGGACCGATGCCGGCTTGCTCAGCCAACGTACGCCACAGGCGCTGGGGCAGGCCGAGCTGCGGGTTGGCAGCGATGCCCTTGCGGCCGTTTTCCTGCCGGAACTGGTGCAGCCAGGGTCGCAGGGTGTCGTCGGTGTGGTCGGGCAGCCAGTTGATGAGCGCCGTGCCGGTGTAATTGAGCTCGCTCAAGCGCCGGGCCCCCCAGGCCGAGAGCTTGAGCACGGCCGGGCCGCTCACGCCCCAGTGCGTGACGAGCAGGGGCCCCTCGTAGTGCAGCTTTTCGCCGGCCAGCGTGACACGGGCGCGGGGCACGCTCACGCCGGGCAGCTCGCGCAGCGGCGATTCGGGTACGTTGAAGGTGAAAAGCGAGGGCACGGGCTCGGCCACGGCGTGGCCCAGGGGGCGTAACCAGTCGTACTGGGCGCTTTTGGGCTGGCCGCCGGTGGCCACCAGCAGGCGCGCCACGGCCAGCGTGGGGCCCGGCCGGCCGGTGCCGGCCAGCTGCAACTGAAAGCCACCACCGGGCAGCGGCGCAATTTCCTCCACGGCCGTGTTGGTGAAAATTTGCACGCCGGCGCGCCGGGCGGCGTCTTCCAGGGCCCGGGCAATCGTTTCGCTGCTGTCGGTGGTGGGGAACATGCGGCCGTCGGCTTCGGCCTTAAGGGCCACGCCGCGTTGGGCAAACCACGCCACGGTATCGGCCACCCCGAAGCGCTGGAACGCGCCCTTGAGGGCCTTACCGCCGCGCGGGTAGTGGGCCACGAGCTGGGCGGCCGAGTCGCAGGCGTGCGTCACGTTGCAGCGGCCGCCGCCTGAGGCGCGCACCTTGCCCAGCAGCTTACCGGTTTTTTCGAGTAGCAGCACGGGCTGGCCAGGGTTGGCCTCGGCGCAGGCAATGGCCCCAAAAAAACCGGCCGCCCCGCCGCCCAGCACGGCCACCGCGGGGGCATTAGAAGAATGATTAGTCACGCCGCAAATTTACGCACGGGCGCGGGGCCCCAGCGCCTTAGCAGTAGGGCAGGGCCCCCAGCACGTCGTCGTGCCGAAACGCGTAGGGCAGCGTTTCGCGCACCAGGCTGCTGTCGATGGTTTTGCCGGTGGGGCTGGTTTCGGGGCGGAACGTGGGGGGCACGAGGCCGAGGTAGTTGGCGGCGGCGGGGTAAAAATCGCGCCGCCGCGGGTGTTCAGCCGCGGCTACGTTAAAGGTATGGCCCCAGGTATCGTGCTGAATAATAGCGGATAATACGCCCACAGCATCGGTGAGGTGCAACAGGTTGACGGGGGCATTGCCCTGGGCCAGGTCCTGGCGGCCGGCCAAGAAGCGCCCCGGGGCCCGGCCCGGCCCGATGAGGCCCCCCAGGCGTACCACCGTGCTGCGCCACTGCCCGTAGCGCGGCACGAAGTGGCCCTCGGCCCGCAGCACGTCGGAGGCCGCGTCGCGGTTGCTGTAGGCGTCGGCTTCGCGCATGAGCCGCGGCTCGTCGGGGTACACGCCGGTAGAGCTCACAAACAGCACGCGGCCGATGCCAGCGGTGACCACGGCCCGGTGCACGGGCCGCAGCAGGGCGGGATAGCCCCCGGCGGCGGCGGTGCGCGGCGGCACGTTCAGCACGAGCACGTCGGCGGCGCGCAGCAGGTCCGTCAGCTGGTCGTAGGCGGCCGGGCTAAAGTCGGGCCCCAGCTGCAACAGGTGCGGCTGCACCCCCAGCTCGGTGAGCACGGGCAGCTGCGCCGGGGTGGTGGTAGTGCCCACCACGCGGTGCCCGGCGGCCAGCAGGTGTTGGGCCAGGGCCGTGCCCAGCCAGCCGCACCCCAACAAAGCCACAGTGGGCAGCTTGGGCGCGGGTGCGTGAGGAGACGGATTCATAGGCGCGGGGAAGAGAAAAGCTCAACAATAAACAGCAAAGCTGCGAAGGAAACTACTAGTAATATATACTTCTGCTAATAAAACTTTTAACGCGGGGCCCCGGCCGGAGCCCGCCGTACCTTCGGCCGGTTGATTCCCACCTCTTTTCTCCGTGCTTTTATGACGACCCCCTTTGCCCAACCCATGCTGCGCGACAATGCCCTGGCCGGTAAAACCATCATCGTAACCGGCGGCGGCACCGGCCTGGGCCGCGCCATGACCACGTATTTCCTGCAACTGGGGGCCCACGTTACCATCACCAGCCGCAAAATTGACGTGCTCGAAGCTACCGCCGCCGAGCTGCGCGCTCAAACCGGCGGCCGGGTGCTGGCCGTGGCCTGCGACGTGCGCAAGTACAACGAAGTGGAGGCCATGCTCGACGCCACCATCGCCGAGTTTGGCGGCGTAGACGTGCTGCTGAACAACGCGGCCGGCAACTTCATCTCGCCCACCGAACGCCTGAGTCACAAGGCGTTCGACGTGATTGTGGATATTGTGCTGCGCGGCTCCTACAACTGTACGCTGGCCGTGGGCAAGCGCTGGATTGCCGACAAAAAGCCCGGTACCATCCTCAACATCGTCACCACCTACGCCTCGGTGGGCTCGGCGTTTGTAGTGCCCTCGGCCGCGGCCAAAGCCGGTGTGCTGGCCATGACCCGCTCGCTAGCCGTGGAATGGGCCAAGTACGGCATCCGCAGCAACGCCATTGCGCCGGGGCCTTTTCCCACGGAGGGAGCCTGGAGTCGCCTTTTCCCCGAGCCGTTAGCCAGCCAGCTCGACCCCGCCGCCAGCGTGCCCCTCAAGCGCGTGGGCCAGCACCAGGAACTAGCCAACCTGGCCGCCTACCTGGTATCCGATTTTTCGGCCTACGTCAACGGCGAAGTGGTCACCATCGACGGCGGCGAGTGGCTCAACGGCGCCGGCGAGTTCAACAAGCTGGGGGCCCTAACGCCCGAAATGTGGGACCAAATCGAGAAAACCATGCGCCGCTAGATCGTAGATCATGCAGATTAACCGTGATTTCGCAGATTCCTGAACAGTTGCACCCCATGCCTTTTGATGAGGCTTGCACTTGTTTAAGAATCTGCGAAATCACGGTTAATCTGCATAATCTGCATAATCTGCGATCATAGCTTGTAGCCTTGGTAAGTCTTCGTGAATTCAGCGGCCGGGATTGGCTGGTTCACCACAAGGTTGGAGAATTCAAATTTCTCGAACAGGCCCCGGTCGTCGCGCACGTCCACTACAATGGGCAGATAGTTTTGCGGGTCGATGCACAGCGTGACGCGGCGGCCGTAGCCGTTGGGCACCTGCAACACCTGGCCCTCCGTCAGGGTCGCGCCGGGGCTCAGGTTGTTGCGCTCCAGCACGCGGTATTCGCCGCAACCAAACCGCTCGGCCACGGTGGCGATGGTTTCTCTTTTGCCGGCGCGATAAGCCACGTAGCGAAACTGCGGGAAATCTGACCGCAGCACGTGGCACGGTCGGCCCAGCACCGTCGTGTCGCCGGTGTAGCGAAACGTGCGGCTATACGTCGCGTCCTGGCGCAAAGGGGTGGGGCGCAACAAGTCGGCAATGGTGCCGAAGCCGGCTTGCAGTACGGTGTGGTGCTGGCCTTTGCGCATAAGGGCCCCCTTGGGGTCAAGGCTGAGCGTGACGTACGGAAAGCTGGCCGGGTATACCCACGCGTCGCCGCCGTTTTGGCCCGTCACCCACAGCACTTCCACGTTCTTATTATCTTTCAAATAAACCCGGAAGGGATTGAACCCCAGCTTCATGGTGCTGCTGGACGGCTTCACCTCCCGGCCGAGCCGCTCCTGGGCCTTGGCCGAGCAACGCAGGTAGCGCAGGTTTTCAATGGCGCTGGTCATGCGCTCCACCAACTGCCCGGTTGTGATGGCCGGGGCAGGGCGAGCGGCCGTGAGCACTCCACCCAATGCAACCCCAATAACAGCTAGAAAAATGAAATGGCGGATAAGCAAAGCTGTCATTAATGCAAAAATAAAGAATGGCTGTGGGGCCCTAATTCAAACTAATGATGGGGAAACGGGTAGCCACCGAGTCGAAAATGAACAACTCATCAATTTCAATGCCGAGGAAATAGCTGTACAGCGGAAACTTCTCCACCAAGCTGCGTACCGCACCGGCATCGTCGCCGTTGATGGTAATCCAGCCCCGGCGGCGATCAGCACTGATGGCGTAGGCCTCGATTACTTTCTCCGACAGCAAGCGGTTGATTACCGAGCGGTGCCGGGGAATAAGGGCCAGGAAACTTTCCTCGTAAGAATCTGGCAATAAGATAGTAACGACGAATGTAGGCATGGTAAATATAAAGTCAACCCCAAGAAAAACACCAAGCCGATAGCAGAGCCTATGAATGGCCCAATTCGGCCACAGCGGGCAGCGTAGCGTCGCCGCGGGCAGGCTCAGCGGCAGCATCCGGCGCATCCGGTGCGTCGGTTTCCTGAGATTTTTCCCAGTACTGAAACTTGATGATCTCGTCCTGGAATTTGCCCACAAACCAGCTGATTAGGCTCAGGTCATCGAGAAAGCCGATGACGGGAATGAAGTCGGGAACCAAGTCAATTGGCGACAACACGTAGAGTAATACTGCCAGCCCCGATACGATAGTGGTGGTCGAAACCTCGCGGTAGTCGCCGCTGGCGTAGCGGCGCACCAGCCGCACCAACGTCAGGGCCACATTCAGCAATTGCTTGAACTTATTGTCCTTGCTCTCCTCGTTGGCAAGCTTGGTAGCCACCTCGTTCAGGATGGTAACCACTTTAAATGGCCGCCCAAGGAGCTTGGTGGCCCGCCCGATAAACAAGTTGAAAACGGCGTTTTTGGAAATGCGGAAGCCTTTCTCGGCGAGGGTAGCCATGGTGTGCGGTCGGTGAAGTAATGCACCGGATACGCACAACCGCAACCGGATGTTCCTACGGCTGCGCAGGCGCGGCCCGCTCAAACAGGGGCGTGGTACCACCCACCCAGTCTTTGTCCTTGTTGAAAGCTACGCCAATCATCTCCCCACGGCTCATGCGGCCCAGGCCGGTGAGTAGGTGCGGCTGCGCGTCCTCGGGATGCCACACGTAGAGCAAGCGGATTTCGCATTTCACCATTCCATCGGGGGCCTGGATGGCGGGCGCATAGACCACTTTACGTTGTAGCAAATAGTTCTCTTTATCGGTCAGCGCGTCGAGGTCGGCGGCGGTGATGTGCAGCCGCACCCCCGTGCCCGCAAACGAAAACAGCGGCTTTAAGACGTAGTTTTCAAGGTCTTCGGGGTACGTTTTGAGTTCGCTCAAATAGTAGCTTGGAGGCGAAAACTGGCTCTTTATCAGCGGTAGCGTGTACTTACTGATGCGAAAAAACCAGTTGGGGTGTCCTACCCAATGTACGTCGACGTCATCGGTAAGATGATACTCGGTATGCAGGTTGGGGTAGCGGTCCAGCTCGTCAAAAATGATGCGGTTGTAAATGCGCTTGATGCGGATTTCGCGCCCTTCCTTTTCGTAAAATAATTCTCGACCACGCTTTTTTATTTTGGTTAAGCAAACCGCATCCACGCCCCAAAACTGCTTGGTAAGTGCAAAATCGACGCGGGTTTTTTGCTTTTCGGGAAATATTTCCAGCAGAATAACTTCTTCCGGCTTGGCGTCGCCCAATAGTAAACGCCGCATCTCCTTTTGGTATTCCGCATCATTGGCTACCTCAAAATAAGGCGTGACCGAATCAGGAATGTCGAACTGCCGGGCGTAGGAATCCGGCTGCCAGGTTTGAAAGGCGTAGAGGGATGGAAAACCTTGCATCTCAATAAGCTGCGGCTCCAATTCGCCTTGCTCGTCGCGGCACACCGCGAAATCAAACGTTAGAAATGTGGCGTGCGCGTCTTCATTCGGCACGCGCTGGTGCAAAGGAATTGCATTGTCAGTCAGTGCTTTAAAATCAGGGCGCTGGATAACCTTTATGATGTCCTGGCCCGCCCGCATCAGCTTATCGCGCAGCTGCGCGGGAACGAAAATGGGGGTTTCAGCCAGCCTGAACTCCAATTGACCAGGAAGTTTCGCCTCTATATCGGCCAGCATGGCCTGGTATTTTTCCGGCGTGAAAGCAGCGTTGTAAGCTTGGCGGAGAGCGGGAATCATAAGCGAAGCGGGGCTGAAATAAATTGATCAGGTAATTAATTATTATTAATAACCCAACAACAAATTAATTAATTAGCTGCGGCCAGCTCAGGGGCGAGCTGCGCCATGGCCAAGCGCAGAAATGTAGGCACCACAATGCCTTCGGTGAGTTCAATGGTGGTGGGGTCGGCGAGCAGGCGCACCATTTCGTGGTATTTGTCTTCGCCGTAAGCCGTGATAACCTGCTGCTTGCGCTCATCGGTGAGCATGTAGCGGAGCATGCCTTCGCCGTCGGCTTCGGGGTGGAACTGGGTGCCGAGCACCTCGGGCGAGAAGCGGATGGCCATCACAGCGCGGGCCAGTGCCACGTGAGGGCGCTCTTTTTCGAGGCACAGAATTTCGGCCCCCAGGGCCCCCAGCCGCTCCAGGTTGGGGTGGGTGAGCTGGTAATCGCGCGAGTCGACGGCAAAAAACGGCTCCGGTAGGGCCCCCAGCACCGGGTCGGCGTGGCCGGCTTCGGTGAGGTGTACGGGCATTACGCCAAACGAAGTGGACTTGCGCTGGCTCAATTCGCCAAGGCCTAGGTGGCGGCTCACGAGCTGGAACGAGTGGCAAATCAGCAGCAGGTGCTTGCGGGGCCCTAGTGTTTGGTTATGGGTAAATAATTCGTCAATCAGCTGGAAGTAACCGCTTTCCCAAGCGTCGGTGGTAGCCAGGGGGCTGCCGGGGCCCCCAGAGGAAATAAATAGGTCGAAGTCGGCGAGGCGGGGCAACTGGTTTTGGCCGCGCACATCGAAGGTTTCGGTAGCGAAATGCAGGCCGTGGTCGGCCTCGGCGCGGCGAATAAGCTGGCGGATGCAGCGCATGCCCTCGTTGGCCGCGCCCATGTACATATCCAGGATAGCTAAGCGAATAGTCGTCATAAAGCAAAAAATTGGTAATCAGCCGTATTGGTAATCAGCCGTAAATGTGAAACGGAACAAACAGAAACGCCAACCAAGCGGCTGGCGTTCCAGTTTAAATAAAGCCCTAAAATTACAACCCGTGGGTGGTTTCGCTCAGAATGTAATCAACTACCTTGGTCAAGTCGCCGGTCTGGTGGAAAACGGCAAGCTGGCGGTCGGCACCGGTGCCCATTTCGAGCATTTTGAGCACGTATTCCACTTCCTGGCGGCTGCCGAGGTCGTCCAGCACGTCATCCACAAAATCAAGTAGTTCGAGAATGAGCTGGCGAGCTGGCTTCTCTTCCTGCGTGCCAAAGTCGATGAGTGTGCCGCTAATGCCGTAACGGGCGGCGCGCCATTTATTCTCCTTAATGAGCGCGCTGCGGTACACCCGGAAATTCAGGTTTTGTTCCTTGAGCTTATAAATTTTGGCCACGAGCGCCTGCATCACGGCGGCCACAGCAATGGTTTCGTCGGCGCGCATCATCATGTCGCAAATGCGGTATTCGATGGTGTCGAAGAAGGGGTGGAGGCGGATATCCCACCAGATTTTCTTGCCGTTGTCGATGCAGCCGGTCTTGATCAGGAGCGCCAAAAACTCGTCGTAGTCGCTGGCGCTATGGAAAAATCCCGGAATACCCGTACGCGGGAAACGCTCAAATACTTTGGTTCTGAACGATTTGTAGCCCGTTTCGCGGCCTTCCCAAAACGGTGAGTTGGTGCTAAGCGCAAACAAGTGCGGTAGGAAGTAGCGCAGCGCATTCATCATGTACACGCCCAGGTCGCGGTTTTCGATGCCGATGTGCACGTGCATTCCAAAAACGAGGTTGGAGCGGGCGGCTTCTTGCAATTCCTCCACAATTTTGTCGTAACGGGCATCGGGCGTAATGGGCTGGTCTTGCCAACGCGAAAACGGGTGCGTGCCGGCGGCCGCAATTTTCAGGCCCACCCGGTCGGCCAGCTCGATGACCTGGCGGCGCAGGTGAACCACTTCGGTGCGCGCCTCGTCAATATTCTTGCAAATATTGGTGCCGACTTCCACCACCGACTCGTGCATTTCGGCCTTCACTTGCTCGTGCAGCGTGATTTTGCCGTCCTCCACAATCTTCGACATGTGCGAGCGCAGGTCGCGCGTGATGGGGTCGATGGTTTGGAATTCTTCTTCGATTCCGAGGGTGAAAACTGGGCGGGCCATAGCAATTAAACTACTGTAAATGAGAGAAAAGACCCTTTGTTAATTCGCGGCGTAAAGCCGTAAAAAGGGCTGCCGCCACGTGCAACGGCAGCCCTTTTTAGGGAAGAAGCACCCAAAAGGGAGGGTTATTTTTTGGGTGCCGGCTTCTTGGGTTTGGCTGGCGCTTCGCCAGCCGGGGCGGATTTAGGGGCTGGCTTCGGCTTGGGGGCGGGCTTGGGCACGCTGCCTGCGGGCGCTTCGGGCTTGGGGGCCCCGGGCTTTTTGGGCGCGGCAGGTTTTTTAGGAGCGGCGGGGGCCCCGGTGGCGCCCAGGTCGTTGGTTTCGTGCACGGCCTCGCCTACGGTTACTGAGCCAGCGGCCGATGCGGCCTTTTGGCCCGCCGATTTCTGCACAAATGTGCCCCAGGTGAGGTTGTTGCGGCCGGGCTGCTGGGCCTGGGCGCGCTCGATGGCGAGGTTGGCGGCATGCTCAACCACCCACTCAAAGTTTTCGGGGCCCACCGAGTTGATGTCGGCGTCGGGGGCGGGGTTGCCAAAGTCAATGGCGATGGGAATGCCGTCGCGCACCGCAAACTCCACGGTGTTAAAGTCATAGCCCAGGCCCTGGCACAGGCGCAGGGTGTAGTCCTTCACGGTAGCGAGCAGCTTTTCGCCGGCTTCGCCCTGGGTTTTCATCTCGGTTTGGTAGCGCTGGTGAAACTCGTTGCGGGGCTCGTAGGGCATGATGAGCACGTCCTTGCCGCCGAGGCAGTAGCAGCGGAAATAGTCGGTAAAATCAACCGCTTCCTGGTACAGCATCACGAGCTTACCGGTTTCTTCGTAGGCGCGCATGGCCTCGTAGGGGTTGTCGACCTTGTATACGCTCTTCCAGCCACCGCCCGAGTGGGGCTTCATGAAGGCCGGGAAGCCGATTTTCTCAAACGCCTTGTCCCAATCGAACAGGCCGAGGTTGCGAAACGAGTTTTCGCTGGTGTCGTCGGGGCGGTGCTTGCTGGGCAGGAGCAAGGTTTTAGGCACGGGCACGCCGAGCTGCACGGCCAGGGCGTTGTTGAAGAATTTTTCATCGGCGCTCCACCAGAACGGGTTGTTAATCACGTCGGTACCGGTGAGGGCGGCGTTCTTCAGGTAAGCGCGGTAGAAAGGCACGTCTTGCGAAATCCGGTCGATAATGACGGCGTATTCGGTCGGTACGGCCTGCTCAACCTGATCGACTTTAACAAATTCGGCGGTGATGCCATCAACCGCTTTCTGGTTCACGCGGTCGATGAAGGCCTGGGGAAATGTATTTTCCTGGCCGAAGAGGATGCCAATTTTTTTCATGATAAGCAGCGTTTAAGGGTGTTGAAAGAAGGGTTAAAGCTAAATCGTGTTTAGAAACTGCGGGAACATTTCGCGCCATACCGGCCAGTCGTGGGTGCCGTAGGGGTTCACTTCGAGGCGGTACGGAATGCCTTTCTGGCTCAGCAGGGCGGCCATTTGGTAGTTGGATTCTTTGCAGAAGTCGTGTTCGGCGGTGCCCATGATGATGTTCATCCACTGGAAATGCTCGCTGTGGGCCCCGGGCATGAACTCGGGCGGGTTGTTGTAGTATACGTTTTCGTCGTGGTAGCCGCCCAGAAACTGGCTGATGTCGAACGCCGCGCCCATTGTGAAAAGATGCGCCACCTGATCGGGGTGGCGGAAGGCGAAATTGAGTGCGTGGTAGCCGCCGAAGCTGGACCCGGCCACGGCAATCTTGTCGACGTTGCACTCTTGCTGGAGCTGCGGCACGAGTTCCTCGCAAAGGAAGCGGTCGTACAAAATGTGGTTTTGCACGCGCACGGCGGGTTCCAGGTGCTTGGCGTACCACGAGTAGCGGTCAATGCTGTCCACGCAGTACAGCTTCACGCGGCCGGCCTCCACCAGCGGGCGGGCGGCCTCGATGAGGTTGAAGTCGCGGGCTTCGTAGTGGCGGCCGCCCGAGGTCGGGAAAATGACCACGGGGTAGCCCCAGGTGCCAAATACGAGCATGTCGAGGTCCATGCCCAGGTGGTGCGAATAGAAACGGCGGTGCTGTTCGTGCAAAATCGGGGGGCGGGGGAAGGTGGGTGAACGGCCAAGCCGGCCGGTGCGGTGCGGCAAACTAGCAAGAAAATTATTGGCCGTAGCAATAAAGCGGGAAATAAGGGGGCGGCCAGGGGCCCTAAGTTGTAGGCCCCGCGGGGTTTCTTACGGTAAGTGCCGGGGTTGCCGTTACTTTGCCGCATGGTTTTGGTGAATGCAGACGCGGCGTTGCTGGCCGTGCAGCAGCGCGAAGAGGTGCTGGCGTCGGAGTTTTTGGGCCGCCCGGTGGCGGTGAGCGTGCTGCTGCCCCCCAGCCACGACGCGGCCCGCCCCGCGCCCTACCCCGTGCTGTACCTCAACGACGGCCAGGATTTGGCGCGCCTGCACCTGCGCGCCACCCTGGCCGCGCTGTGGGCCCAGGGCGCCCTGGCGCCCTTCGTGCTGGTGGCCCCCCACGCCAACGAGCAGCGCCTGCACGAATACGGCATTGCCGGCCGGCCCGACTACAACGGCCGCGGCAGCCGCGCCGAGGCTTACACCGCCTTTGTGCTGCGCGAGCTGCTGCCCTGGGCCCAGGCCCAGCTCCACGCCGCCGCCGACCCTGCCCAGGCCGTGTTTGCCGGGTTTTCACTCGGCGGGCTGATGGCCTTCGACGCCGTGTGGCACCACCCCGAGGCGTTTGCGCGGGCGGGGGCCTTTTCGGGCTCTTTCTGGTGGCGCGGGCGGGCCGTGGGCGACGGCTATACGCCCGCCGACCGCCTCATGCACCAGCAGGTGCAGGCTCGGGCGGCCCATCCCACCCACGCCTTCTGGCTGCAAACCGGCACCCTCGACGAGCGCAACGACCGCAACGAAAACGGCGTCATCGACGCCATTGAAGACTCGCTGGACCTCGTGGACGCCCTGCGCGCCCAGGGGCTCGACATTGCCCGGCAGCTGCGCTACGTGCAGGTGGAGGGCGGCCACCACCACCCCGATACCTGGGGCCGGGTGCTGCCCGACTTTCTGGCCTGGGCCTTTGGGGCCCCCGCCGTGGTGGCCGCGCTGCCGCCGCCGCTGCCCGTGGTGCGCCTGCACCTCGACCCGCACCTGGCCCCCGCGCTGGTGCTATCGGCGGCGCTGGCGGCGGTGCCGGCCAGCATCAACCTGCCGCCGCCGGCCCACCACGCCGCGGGGCCCCCACCCGTATTATTCGCCCCGCCGCCCCCCGCCGATTCCATGCACACCACCCGCCCCGAAGCCGGCGATTTTGCCGCGTTCTACGAAAACTACGTGGCCCTGGTGCCCGCCGGCCACGACCCGCTGGCCGCCCTGCGTGCCCAATCGGCCGAGGTGCTGGCCACGTTTGGGGCCCTCACCGAGGCCCAGGCCCTCACCGCCTACGCCCCCGGCAAGTGGACGCCCAAGCAGGTGCTGCTGCACCTCGCCGACGCCGAGCGCGTGTTTACCTACCGGGCCCTGCGCTTTGCCCGCGCCGACGACCAGCCCCTGGCCGGCTTCGACGAAAATGCCTACGCCGACGCCAGCGAAGCCAACGCTCGCCCAATGAGCGACTTGCTGGCCGAATACGCCGCCACGCGCGCCGCTACGCTGGCATTATTCGCAGGCTTTACTGACGCGCAACTCGGCCGGCGCGGCACCGCCAACGGGGCGGCCGTCACGGTGCGGGCCCTGCTGTTCATCGTGCCCGGCCACGAGCGCCACCACCTCCAGGTGTTCCGCGAGCGGTACGCGCCGGTGCTGCACCCGTAGATAATTCCGAAGATTTTTTACCTTCGCCCCGCACAACACGCAGCAATCTGTTGCGTTTTTCACCCGTTTCCACCCCTAACCCTGCTTTTCAACCATGGCCAAGAGCACCGACGCCCGCAAAGAGAAAAAGAAAGAACCCGCTAAAACCACCAAGGAGAAAAAAGCGGAGAAAGACGAGAAGAAGCGCCAAAAAGACATGCGCCAGGACTAATCCTGATCACGGATTCACCGGATTTCGGGGACAATTCTACCGCAAAGGTTTCTCCGCCGTTTGTTGGCCATCGTAACCAAAATACCGATTTTCGGATAACAAAGAAGCTGCTTCAACGAGCAGCTTTTTTGTTGAATAGGGCCCCCAGCGAATCGACCCCAGAATCCGACGAATCCGACGAACCCGATAAATCCGTGGTTCAGATAGTGTAATACGGCTCCTTTTCTTTGTCGTGGTAGCGGAGGTAGCCGTGTAGCACCAGCTTGATTAGCGTTTGGTAAGCGCGGCGCTTGCCAAAGTTTACCAGCTTCATGAACTGCGGTAGGGTGAGGCGCGGGTGGGTTTTGGCGTACTCGATGGCCGCTAGCTCGTGCCGGCTCAGCGGGATGCGCTCGAAGCGTGGTTCGTCAGCGGGGCTCTGTTGCTCAAGTACTTGCTCGGTAAGGCGGCTGCTTTGCACGCTTTGGTCGCGCACCCGCACGTAGCCACGCCAGTCGCCGGGGGCCACTTGGGCGCGGTGGGGCTTGGTGGAGCTCTCGGGCACGGCCACCACCAGCACCATGCGCCCGTCGGCTTCCACTTCGCGGAAGCGCAGGTCCGTCAGCGGCGGCTCTACGTGGTGGGCGGCGGCCTCGCGCAGCACAAACAACTCCTCCTCCGCGTCGCGCACGCCCACCACCCGGCCCGCATCGTCGACGCCCACCAGTACGTGGCCCCCGCGCGTATTGGCCAGCGACGCGAGCGTGCGCGAAATTCGGTGCACGTGGGTGGTTTTCTGCTTAAACTCCAGCGTTTCGCCCTCGCCGCGGGCAATCATCTCGGCTAATTCCATGCAAACTTATACGCAGGCCGAAAGCAAAACGTGCCGCCCCGGCAAAACCGGAGCGGCACGTTCAAAAGAACTTTCGATTGGAAGCTGAAACCTCAGCAGTACGCCATCGAATAGCTCGCTAACACTCTAGAAAGGCAGGTCGTTGTCGTCGTCGCTGGCGATGGGGGCCGCCGAAGGCTGGGCCCGCAGGGTGGGGTTCTGGTTTTGAGCGGCGGGGCGCGGGGCGGCCTGCTGCTGGGGCTGGCCCCCGCCGTAGTTGCCACCGCCCCCTTGGGCGGCACCGGCGGGCTCGATGCGCCAGGCTTCCAGGTTGGTGAAGTACATCATCTGGCCGTTTTTGTTGTAGCCGCGGCCGCGCAGGTTGAAGGCGATTTTCACCTCGTCACCCACTTTAAACTGGTCCACCAGGCTGGTTTTGTCCATCACCAGCTGGAACTTGATTTGCTCGGGGTATTGGCCGTCTTGCACTTCCAGCACAAACTCGCGCTTGCGGAACTTCTCGCTGATTTGCTGCTCGTCGAAAATCTCAATCAGGCGGCCGGTTACGTCGTAAGCCATAAAACTTGGTCTTTTGGTAGGGTTGAAACTAGAACATCAAACCTACGAAAAAAATCCCTGTCTTGCCCGATTTTGGCTGGCGTAGGGCCCCCGCAGCGGGGCCGCTACCTTTGCTGCCGCCCGCCTTGTCATTCCCTAAAAGCCCCCTATGCTCGCCCTGGCCATCCACGGCGGCGCCGGTACCATTGCCCGCGCCTCCCTCACCCCCGCCGCCGAAACCCAGTACCGCGCTGCCCTGCAAGCGGCCCTGGCCACCGGCTACGCCGTGCTGGCCGGTGGGGGCCCCGCCCTCGACGCCGTAGAAGCCGCCGTGCGCAGCCTCGAAGATTGCCCCCTGTTCAACGCCGGGCGCGGAGCCGTATTCACCCACGAGGGCCACCACGAGATGGACGCTGCCCTGGCCTGCGGCCGCACCGGCCGCGCCGGGGCCGTGGCCGGCGTGCGCCAGGTGCAAAACCCCATCCGCGCCGCCCGCCTCGTGATGGAGGCCACCGAGCACGTGCTACTGGCCTACCCCGGGGCCGACGAGCTGGCCCTCGAGCACGGCCTGCCCGTGCAGCCGCCCGCGTATTTCTTCACCCAGCAGCGCTACGACCAGCTCCAGGAGGCCATTGCGGCCGGCCGCATGCAGCTCGACCACGCCGCCGCGCCCGCCGCCGACCCCAACTGGAAAAAAGGCACCGTGGGAGCCGTGGCTTGCGACGCCCGCGGCCACCTCGCCGCCGCCACCAGCACCGGCGGCATGACCAACAAGCGCTACGCCCGCATCGGCGACACGCCCCTCATTGGGGCCGGTACCTGGGCCGATGCCCGCTGCGCCATCAGCTGCACCGGGCACGGCGAGTACTTCATCCGGGCCGTGGCCGCCCACGACGTGGCCTGCCTAATGGAATACCGCGGCCTGAGCCTAGCCGAAGCCACCCGCGTGGTGGTGCACGACAAGCTGGCCCCCGCTGGCGGCGAGGGCGGCCTCATTGCCGTCGATGCGCTGGGCAACCTGGCCCTGCCTTTCAATTCGGAAGGTATGTACCGCGCCAGCCGGACGGAACAAGGCGAGGAATTAGTGGCTATTTACTAAAGTCAGGGCCCCGGAACTAATTAGAAAAGGCCCCGCTCAGCGACTGCTAAGCGGGGCCTTTTCTAATTAATTAAATCCAGCAATTAATTATAGCCATCCAATACATCTTGCAAAATGCGGGCAATTTCGACGTCGTGGGGCGGGGCAAATAATAAATTGTGTTCGCCTGGAATTTCGCTGACGGTGATGCCGCCCAATGCCAGGTTTTTCCATCCCATGTACTTGGTATCGTGCATGTAATAGAACGTTTTCCTAACGCGGAACAAGTCAAGTTTTACGGCCTGGGGTTTGATGACGTAGCACTCCGCGGCTTGGTTGATGGCGGCTTCTACCTTGAGCGGCTGCTGGAAAAACAACTCGTGCTGCTTGGCTTCCCCGCCACTGAACCGCAGGTAGTATTTATTAAATGTTGACTGGGCAGTAGTGATGCGGTGCCGAATGATTCCGCGGGGATTTTTGCCTAATAAAACGACGTTGTGCAGCACCATGCCGGCGTTGTACTTGAAGCGCGACAGGCGCTTTTTGAGCGGGCTGGCCGCGCTGTAGGCTTCGCTGGCGTAGGTGTCAAATACAATTAGCGCCTTGATTTTTTTGCCCGCCGCTGCCAGCTGCCGGGCCATTTCGTAGGCAATGATGCCGCCGAACGAATACCCTGCCAGCGCGTAGGGCCCCACGGGGTCGTTGGCCACAACGGCGGACACGTAGTGCGCGGCGATTTCCTCCACCGTGCCCAGGGGCTCGTCGATGCCGTTGAGCCCGCGGGCCTGCAAGCCGTAAACGGGCTGGTCGGGGTCCATGTTTTTGGACAGGGCGTTAAATATTAGCACGTTAAGGCCAGCCCCGTGCACGATGTAAATCGGCTTTTTGCGGCCGCTGGGCTTGATGGGCACCAGCGAATCCCAGGTGATGAGCTTGCTGTCGAGTGCCAGCATCGACGCAATTTTCTCCACCGTGGGGTGCTCGAACAGGGCGGCCAGGGGCAGGCGCTTGCCAGTTTGCTGGGCCAGCTGCGCCATGACCTGCACGGCAATCAGCGAGTGCCCGCCCAGCTCAAAGAAGTCGTCGTAGATGCTTACTCGCTCCAGGCCCAACAGCGGGGCCCAAATGGCAGCCACCGTCTTCTCCACATCGGTGCGCGGGCCGACATAGCTCACTTTGGTGGGTGCCGCCTCCGGGAGGCCGGGGGTGGGGGCGGGCATAGGCCCCGCTACGCTGGCCAGGGCCAGGCGGTCGATTTTGCCGTTGGCAGTGAGCGGGAAAGCGGGCTGGATGGTGAACCGGGCCGGCACCATGTAGGCCGGCAACTGCTTGTGCAATACCTTTTTCCAGGCATTGAGCCGGGTGTCGAGGTCGCTGGGCAGCCAGTTGTCGTCGGCGAGGACGTGGGCGTGCAGGTGGGCCTGGGGGGTGTTGGGGGCCCCCGCCACCACCACCGCGGCCTTGATGCCGTCGATGGCGGCCAGGGCGTGCTCGATTTCGCCCAGCTCGATGCGGTAGCCCCGCAGCTTCACCTGCTGGTCGAGCCGGCCCAGGCACTGCAATTCGCCGGTGGGCAGGAGCTTGCCCAGGTCGCCGGTGCGGTAGAGCAGGGCCCCGCCCGGGGCCCCGAACGGGTTGGCAATGAAGCGGTCGTGCGTCAGCGCGGGCTTGTGCAGGTAGCCGCTGGTCACGCCGTCGCCGCCGATGAGCAGCTCGCCCACCGCGCCGGGCTTCACGGGGCGCAGGTTTTCGTCGACGACGTAAAACTGGGTATTGGCGATGGGGTGGCCGATGGTGATGGCGGCGGCCGGGTCGGTAATTTGCTTGACGGCCGACCAAATGGTGGTTTCGGTGGGGCCGTACAGGTTCCAGAGCGATTGGCAGCGGGGCAGCAGCTGCCGGGCCAGCTCGGCGGGCAGGGCCTCGCCGCCGCACAGGGCCTTGAGGGGCAGCGGGCGGGACCAGCCGGCATCCAGCAGCATTTGCCAGGTGGCGGGGGTGGCCTGCATGGCGGTGATGCCCGCAGTTTCGAGCAGCTGCAACAGCAGGTGGCCGTCGCGGGCCTCGGCCGCCTCGGCTAGTACCACCGTGGCCCCAGTCACGAGCGGCAGGAAGAGCTCCAGGCCGGCAATGTCGAACGATACGGTGGTTACGGCCAAGAGCTTATCTGTAGATTCCAGGCCTGGCACCTGCTGCATGCTGCACAGAAAATTGACCACGTTGCGGTGCGTCACCTGCACGCCCTTAGGCTGGCCCGTCGAGCCCGACGTGTAGAGTACGTAGGCCAGCTGCTCGCTCGCCACGGGCACCGCCGGGGCTTGGTCGGGGTAATTGGGCAGGGCGGCCAGAATTTCTTCCAGCACGAGCACCTGCGCCGGGGCCCCAAAATCGTGGCGGAGCCGGGCCGAGGCGATGAGTACCCGGGCCTGCGAATCGGCCAGCATGTAGGCGATGCGATCAGGCGGGTACACCGGGTCGAGGGGCAAATAGGCGGCCCCGCACTTCACGATGGCCAGCAGCACGACCAGCAGGGCGGGCGAGCGGTCGGCCACCAGCGCCACCACGTCGCCTGGCTGCACGCCCTGCACCAGCAGGTAGTGGGCCAGCTGGTTGGCCTGGCCTTCCAGCTGCTGGTAAGTGAGCGCGGCGGGGCCGCACTGCACGGCGGTTTTGGTGGGCGTGGCCCGGGCCTGGGTGGCCACCAGCTGGTGCAGGGTTTGGGTGGCGGGGTAGGGCTGGGCGGTGGCGTTCAGGGCGGCGTAGGCCGGGGCCAGGGGCGCGCGCAGGTCGCGGAGCCGGACGTTCGGGTTTTCGGCTATTTCGCTGAGCAGCTGCTCGAAGCGGGCCATCAGCTGGTCGATGGTGGCCGGCTCGAAGAGGGCCGCGTTGTACGACCATTCCACGGTCATGGCCGATGCCGAGCCGCTGGCGTTCACAAACAGTTCGAAGTTTTCGTAGGCCCGCGGCAGGCTGCTGAGCGCGTGGGTAAGGCCGTGGAAGGCCACCCCGTCGCCCAGGCCCAGGTCGATGTTGAACACCACCGGCACCAGCGGCAGCCGGCCCCCGCCCCGGGCCACCGGCAGCTTCTTGAGCAGGCTGCCAAACGTCAGGGCCTGGTGGTCGTAGGCGTCGAAGAGGGCCGCTTTGCGCTGTTTTAGGTAGTCCACAAACCGTAGTTCGCCGGTGGGGCGGCTGCGCAGCGGCAGCAGGTTCACGCAGTGGCCCACCAGGCGGGTGGCCCCTAAGGGGGCCTGGCCGGCCGCCGGTAGCCCCACCACGAGGTCGGTTTGGCCGGTGAGCTGGTGCATAAACACTTCGAAGCCAGCCAGCAGCGTGGTTACAAAGCTGCACCCGGCCTTTTGCCCCATCTGCTTGAGGGCCCCCAGCAGCGGGGGCGGCAGTGGGTAGTCTTGGCGGCGGCTGGCGTAGGTGCGGGCGGCGGGCCGGGGGAAATCCGTGGGCACGTCGAGCACCGGCACGGGGCCCCGGTACTGCTCCACCCAAAACTGCTCGACGCGGCCGTAATCGGCGCTTTGGTAGAACGCGGCCTGCTCGGCGGCGTAGCTGCTAAAGGTGGGCGGGGCGGGCAAAAACGGTAGCATCTGCTGGGCATACGCCGAGTAGAGCTGGCCCAAATCCTGGAGCATCACGCCGATGGACCACCCGTCGCACACGATGTGGTGGGCCGTGAGGGTGAGGCAGTGGTCGGTATCCGAGAGCGCCGCCAGGCTCACCCGCAGCAGAGGCCCCGCGGTGAGGCTGAACACGTGCAGCACCTCCTGGCGGGCGTGCGCGGCCAGCCACTGGCGCTGCTCGGCCGGCGTTTGCGCGGTGAGGTCGTGGCAGGCGAGGGGCAGCGGCTCGGGGGTCAGAATACACAGGTGCCGGCCGTCGGCGCTGAAGGTGGCGCGCAGGGCTTCGTGTTGCGCCACCAGTGCGTCGAGGGCCCGTTGCAGGGCCGGGCGGTCGAGGGGCCCGGTCAGGCGCAGGGCCACCGCTTCGTTGTAGGCGCGGTTGGCGTCGTCGCCGCCCACCAGGCACGCGGCCCAGATTTCGGCCTGCGGTTCCGTCAACGGCGCGAGCCGCACAATTTCCGGCCCAGCAAAAGGGTCAAAATCAAGGATATTCCAGGTATCGAGTACTTCCATAGTGCGGGCGGATAGGTTGCGCTGTCCGGCAATTGCTGTAATAAAATAGGCTATGATTCAGTGAAGAATCAATTAAGATTGAACTATTTAAAAATAGCTATCAATTATATTATTTTAATTAGCACATGATTGCGCTGACGTTCTAAGAATAAAGCCGTTATGATGGGGACTAGCTGGGCATTGCCGCATTGCCCACGCCTGGTGCCCCTAGCCGCGCCAAGCCGTGCACGGCACTGGGACCCCAGGCGTGGCCTGCTTATTGGCTCACGTCAATCTGAGTGTACTCCCCGGCTCGGCCGTCGGCCAGGAACCACGCGGGGTTGCCGTTGCGGTCGCGGCCGAGGCGGGCCCCCGGCACCGGGGGCTGGTTGAGGGCCAGGGCGGGGCTGTGCGCAGCCAGCACCGGGGCCGCCGCCGGAGCGGCCGGGAAGAACCCGGCGTCCTGCATGGCGCGCACGGCGTCCAGTAGCAGCTCGGCAACCAAGGCCACGTCGGCGTCGGTGTGGGCCTCGGTCATGAAGCACGGGAAGCCGTCCCAGATGTGCAGGCCTTTTTCGCGCAACAGCGTGAACATGAGTTCGCTGTAAGGAATTTCTTCGCGAAACTTGATTTTCCAGAACGAGCCGAACTGGGCTACGAAGAAGGGCAGCTGCTGCTGGGCAAAAACCGGGTTGAGCAGGCCGGCCAAACGGGCGGCTTTGGCCGTAAGGGCCTCCTGGAAGGCGGGGCCCTGGGCCTTGAGGTGCAGCAGCGAGGCCCGGGCCGCGGCCAGGGCCAGCGGGTGGCGCACGAAGGTGCCGGCGAAGTACGTCACCCCCACTTCGGGCACCGAGGCGTCGCCGTACTGCCAGGCCCCACCATCGAGGGCGTCCATCAGCTCGCGCTTGCCGGCGATGATGCCGATGGGCAGCCCGCCGCCCACCACCTTGCCGTAGGTGGCCAGGTCGGCCCGGATGCCGAACAGGGCCTGGGCGCCGCCGGGGTGCAGGCGGAAGCCGGTGATGATTTCGTCGAAAATGAGCACCGTGCCCGCCGCCGCCGTCACGGTGCGCAGCTGCCGTAGGTACTCCACGGGCTGGAACTCGGGCCGGCGGCTCTGCACGGGCTCCACCAGCACGGCGGCCAGCTCATCGGCCCGATCTGCGATGATGCGCATGCTCTCGTCGGTGCCGTAGTCGAGGATGAGCATGTTTTGCACCGACTCGGGCATGATGCCCGCCGCGGCCGGAAACGACTTCAGGGCCTTGGTGCCGCGCACCAGCACCTCGTCGACGATGCCGTGGTAGGAGCCCGTAAAGGCCACCACCAGCGAGCGGCCCGTGACGGTGCGGGCAATGCGCATGGCCCCGAGCACGGCCTCCGAGCCGGTGCTGCACAGGGCCACGCGGTCGGCCCCGGTGAACTCGCAGAGCAAGTCGCTCACTTCGCCCGCCAGCGCGTGCTGGGGCCCCACCTCGTAGCCGCGCTCAATTTGCGCGTGCAGCGCCTCGGCAATGAAGGCCGGCTGGTGGCCGAACATGCACGAGCCGAACCCGTTCAGTACGTCGAGGTACTCGTTGCCGTCGAGGTCCCAGAGCTTGCTGCCCTTTGAGCGGTCAACCACCAGCGGGTACACCAGCTCCTTGGTGAGGGGGCGGAAGCCCGACACCACGCGCGGGTCGGCCATGCGCGAGCGGTGTTGCTGCGTGTAGGCCTTGCTGGCCTTGGTTTTCTGGGTGTAGCGGGCGGTGAGGTCGCGCAGAAAAGCCTGCTGCTGCCCGGTGAGCTGGCTGGCCTGCTTCTCAATGCGCGGCGAAGCCCCGAAAGGCTTCTTGATTTCCACCGCTTCTTCGGCCGTGATTTGCGGCGCGGCCCCCGGGGCCCCCAGGGCCGGCACAATGGCCGGGGCTGCTGCCACCGGGACGGGTGCGGGCAAAGGGGCCGGGGCCACCGGGGCAGCGCCTTGCAGCAAAGCCATCTGCTTGGCCAAAATCTGCAGCTGCTGGGCCATTAGGCCCAGGGCCGAGTCGGGGCCCGCCCCGGCCAGCGGGGCGAAGGCCACCGGAGCGGGGGCCGCAAACTGCGGCGCCGGGGGCCCTGCCGCCACGGGTGCCGGCGCGGTGGCTACGGGTGCTGGGGTAGTGGCCACGGGGGGCGGAGCCGCCGCGGGCTGGTACGCGGCGGGGGGCAGGGCCTGGTCGAGGTAGTCGGCCAGCTGGTTGGGGGTGGCGTAGCTTTCGTTGAGCTGCCGGAAGGTGATGGGCAGGCCAAACTGCTTTTTGAGGGTGATGGCCAGCTGGGTAATCAGCAGCGAGTCGAAGCCAATTTCCAGGAACGAGAGGTCGGGCGAAACGCCGGCCATTTCGATGCCCGAGGTGTCTTCCAGCACTTCGCTGAGCGTGGTGAGTAGTATAGATTTGCGCATAGGAATAGCCAACGGGGTAGAAGAAATAGGGCCCCCAGCCGCCAAAACCACGGGCGGCGCAGGGGGAGGGGATAAGGTAGCGGGTGCCGCCACGGGTGCCGCCACGGGTGCCGCCACGGGTGCCGCCACGGGTGCCGCCACGGGTGCCGCCACGGGTGCCGCCACGGGTGCCGCCACGGGTGCCAGCCAGCAGGGCTTGCGGTCGAAGGCGTAAGGGGGTAGCGGCACGCGGCGCGGGTGCCGCCCGGCGTGCACGGCGGTCCAGTCGGGGGCCACGCCGCGGAGCCAGAGCTGGCCCAGGGCCCCCAAGAGCGCGCGGTACTCGGGGTGGAGTCCCGGGCCTCTTTTCAGGCTGGCGAGCACGGTGGCCGGCCGGCCGCCCAGCTGCTGCTGGGCCAGGGCGGCCAGCACGTGGCCGGGGCCCACTTCCAATAAAATGGGCTGCTGCTCTGCAAGCAGAGTATCGAGCGCGGGGGCGAACTGCACGGTGTGCCGCAGGTGGCCGGCCCAGTAATCGGGGTCGGTGGCCTGGGCGTCGGTCAGCCAGGTGCCGCTCACGGTGGAGGCCACCGGCTTTTGGGGGCGGTGCAGCGGCACAGCGGCCACGGCGTGCCGGAAGGCCTCCACCGCGGGGTCCATCATGGCCGAGTGGAAGGCGTGGCTGGTGGCCAGTGCCCGGTTCGGAACATCCTGCGCATCAAGCATTTGGGCGAAGGCTGCCACCGCCTCGCTGGGCCCCGCCACCGCCGCCGCGGCCGGGCCGTTGACGGCGGCCACCGACAAGCCCGCGGGCAGCATGGCGGCGAGCGGGCCCGCCGCCAGCCGCACCGACAGCATGCCGCCGCCGGGTAGCGCGCCCACCAACCGGCCCCGGGCGGCCACCAGCGCCAGCGCATCGGCCAGCGAGAACACGCCGGCCAGGTGGGCGGCCACAAACTCGCCCACGCTGTGGCCGCAGTAGCCGGTGGGCACCACGCCCCAGCTGGCCCACAGCCGCGCCAGGGCGTACTCGGTCACAAACAGCGCCGGCTGGGCATAGCGGGTGTCGCGCAGGCGGGCCTCCGCATCCGCGTCGCCGGATTCGGCAAACAGCACCGTGCGCAAGTCGGCGGGCAGGTGGGGCCCCAGCAGGGCGGCGCACTCGTCCACCGCCGCCCGGTAGGTGGGCTCGTGGTCGTACAGCTCGCGGCCCATGCCCACATATTGCGCGCCCTGGCCCGGAAACAGAAAAAACAAGTCGCCCGGGGCCCCCGCTAGCGCGGCGGCGGTGCCGGCGGCGGCCGGCGCGTGTAGCTGCGCCCGCAGCGCGGGCCCGTCGGCGGCCACCGCAAACCGGCGGTGCGCAAACGGGGCCCGGGTGGTGGGCAGCGTAAAGGCCACGTCGGCCAGGGCCGGTGCGTCGGGTGCGGCCAGTGTCTCAGCCAGGTGCTGGGCGTAGGCCTCGCGGCTGGCGGCCGATTTGGCCGACCACACCACCAGCTCGGCCGGGCGGGCCGGGGCGGCGGCCCCGGGGGCGGCGGCCGGGGGCCCTGCTTCTTCTACTATTACGTGCACGTTGGTGCCGCCCACGCCAAACGAGCTGACGCCCGCCCGCCGGGGCCCCGCGCCCGCGGGCCAGTCGGCCAGCGCCGTGTTCACGAAAAACGGGCTGCTGGCGAAGTCGATGAGTGGGTTGGGGGCGGCGTAGCCCAGCGAGGCCGGAATTTGGCGGTGGTGCAGGGCCAGGGCGGTTTTGATGAAGCCCGCCACGCCGGCCGCGGCCGTGAGGTGGCCCAGGTTGCTCTTAATGGAGCCCAGGGCGCAAAACTGCCGCTCGGCCTGCTGGCCAAACGCGCTAGTTAAGCCTTCCATTTCGATGGGGTCGCCCACGGGGGTGGCCGTGCCGTGGGCCTCCACGTAGGTGAGGGTGGCCGGGGCCACGCCCGCGTCGGCCAGGGCCATGCGGATGGCGCCGGCCTGCCCGTCGGCGTTGGGGGCCGTGAAGCTGCCCTTGCCGCCGCCGTCGTTATTCACCCCGATGCCCTTGATGAGGGCGTACACCGTGTCGCCGTCGCGGCGGGCGGCGGCGGCGTCCTTCAGCACCACCACCCCGGCCCCGTCGCTGAACACCGTGCCCCGGGCGTCGGCGCTGAACGGGCGGCAGTGGCCGTCGGCGCTCAGCATCGAGCCTTCCTGGTACAAATGGCCGCTGCGCACGGGGGCCGTGACGCTGGCCCCGCCCGCCAGCGCCACCTCGCACTGCCCGCTGCGGATGCTCTGCACGGCCTGGGCAATGGCCAGCAGCGAGGTAGAGCAGGCCGCGTGCACGCTCACCGCCGGCCCTTTCAGGTCGAGCTGGTAGGCGGTGCGGGTAGCCACGTAGTCCTTCTCATTGGCCAGCATCGCCTGGAAGCTGCCCACGGAGCCGGCCGCCGGGTTGCCCCACACATTGTTCAAAAAATACGTGTTGTGGCCGACGCCGGCAAATACGCCCACGCGGCCGGCGTATTGCGCGGGCAGGTGGCCGGTTTGCTCCAGGGCCTCCCAGGCAATTTCCAAGAAGATGCGCTGCTGCGGGTCCATGGCCTCGGCCAGCTTGGGCGGGAGGCCAAAGAAGCCGGCGTCGAACTGGTCAACGTTCGCAAGGACGCCGCGGGCTGGCACGTAGAGCGGGTCGTTTTTGACGGCCGCCGGGATGCTGGCGTCCAGCTCGTCGGGGCTGAAAAAGCGGGTCGTTTCGCGGCCTTCGCGCAGCACTTCCCACAGCGCCGCCACGCTGGGGGCCCCCGGAAACCGCCCGGCCATGCCCACCACGGCCACTTCGGTAGGGCCCCCATCAGCGGGGCGGAGCGCCGTCGCCTCCGCCAGCACAGCCGTCGGGGCCGCGGCCGGGGCCCCCAGGTAGCGGGCCAGGCCGGCGGCGGTGGGGTACTGGTAGAGCTTGGTGATGGGCAGCACGTGCTGCTGCTGCTTGAGGGCAGCCACCGTTTTTTGCGCCAGCAGCGAGTTGCCGCCCAGCTCAAAAAAGTTGTCGTCCACGCCCACCCGGTCAAGCTGCAAAAAGCCCGCCCACGCCTCCACCACGAGGGTTTCGAGGGGCGTGCGGGGGGCGCGGTAGGGCCCCGCCGTGGCGGTCCGCTGCTGGGTGGGGGTGGGCAGTAGCTTTTTGTCCACCTTGTCGCTGATGGTGCGCGGCAGGGCATCGAGCCAGACAAGGGCCCCGGGCTGCATGTAGTCGGGCAGGGTGCGGGCCAGGGCCTGCCGGATGGCCGCGTCGTCGGGCGCATCGGTGGCCACCAGGTAGGCCACCACCTGCTTCTGGCCGCCGGGCCCCGGGCGCATCACCACCACCGATTCGCGCAGGGCGGCGAGGCGGTTCAGGGCCACCTCAATCTCGCCCAGCTCCACGCGGTTGCCCCGGATTTTCACCTGGTCGTCGCGCCGGCCCAAAAACTCCAGGGCCCCGTCGGGCCGGTAGCGGGCCATGTCGCCGGTGCGGTAAATGCGGAGGGGCCCCCGCTGCGGGTGGGCCCAGGTGATGAAGCGTTCGGCCGTCAATTCGGGCTGGCGGAGGTAGCCCGCCGCCAGCGCCCGGCCGGCAATGCACACCTCGCCCCCGGCCCCGGCGGGTTGCAGCTGCAGGTCCTCGTCCAAAATCAGTAGCTCGGCGTCCACGATGGGCCAGCCCATGTGCGGGATGTCGGGCCAGGTGGCCGGGTCGGCGGGGAGCTTGTTTTCCGTTACCCAAATGCTGCCCTCGGCCGGGCCGTACACGTGCATGAGCGTGCAGCCCGGCAGGGCCCCAAACAGCCCCCGGATCTGCGGCGTGATCTTGAGCTGCTCGCCGCCGATGATGACCTCGCGCAGGTCGTCGGGAAACAGCTGCTCGGCCGTGGCCGCCTCGGCCAGGTATTGCAGGGCCACGTAGGGCAGGTAGGCGCGGTGAATGCGGTGGCGGCGCAGGTAGGCCAGCAGCTGGCCCGCATCGAGCCGGTAAGTGTTATCGATCAGGTGCACCGTGCCGCCGCTGGCCAGCGGCAGCAGTACCTCCAAAAACGACACATCGAAGGTGAGGTGGCAAAATTGCAGCGTGTTCAGCCCCGGCTGGGCCTGGTTGTGCGCCATTTGCCAGTCCATAAGCTGCAACAGCCCCTCGTGGGGCATGCACACGCCCTTCGGCTGGCCCGTCGAGCCCGAGGTGTAGAGCACGCACGCCGTGGGGTTGTCGGCCGTGGGGCGCCCGGCCGGTACCGCAGGGGCGTCGGCATCGGCGGCGATGATGTGCAGCCCCAGCCCCGCCAGCAGGGCCGCGCCCGCGGCGGGCACCACGCAGGCCCCCAGGCCCGAGCCGGCCACAATTTGGCGGAGCCGCTCCTCGGGGTACGTGGGGTCGAGGGGCAGGTAGGCCTTGCCGGCCTTCAAAATGGCCAGCATGCCCACCACCATTTCCAGGCTGCGGGCGGCGCTCACGCCCACAAATTCGGCGGCGGGCGCGTGGTGCAGCACGGCTTGGCAGAGGCGGTCGGCCCGGTCGTTCAGCTGCTGGTAGGTGAGGGAATCGGCCCCAAAAACGACGGCTACGCGGCCGGCGTAGGCCGCCGCGGTCTGCTCAAACAGGTGGTGTACCCGCCGCGGGGGCGGCAGTGGCTCGCCCGTCCCGGGGCCATCGAGGATAATAGCATCCATCTTAAATAAAATAGGCTGGGGGTACTATAGGAATATCAAAAAGAAATAGAATATCTGAAAAAAATAATATGCTTACTAAAAATAGAACTATAATTAGGATTATCAGCTAGTCTATAAATTAAAGGAATGCGTAAATGTAGTATTTTTTAGTTTTAATTTCTAATGGTGATGGCATATACAGCCGAGCTTTACTCTCGCAGTAAAACGAAGTAAAGCATTGCGCGCAATAGGTGGATAATTTATGCTAACAAAGCCTTGCATGAAAGCTGAAGGCGTATTTAGCGCTCGTAGTAGCGCAGTGGCGCGCATAAGCGGGGGCATCCGCATTGCCAGGAATAGCAAAAGCAAGTGGGTTTTGCTGCTGGGTCGACAC
Source organism: Hymenobacter nivis (assembly GCF_006439025.1). Classification (GTDB taxonomy): domain Bacteria; phylum Bacteroidota; class Bacteroidia; order Cytophagales; family Hymenobacteraceae; genus Hymenobacter; species Hymenobacter nivis_A. The sequence continues at coordinate 27,566 of NZ_RCYZ01000010.1, read as the reverse complement.
AGAAAAACACCCTTCGGCAGCCATGTTGTGGCTACCAAAGGGTGTCTGGATTAGTGAGAAAAATAAATTGTATAGGTTATATTTAATTATAACTCATCCAATAAAAATATGGTCGGCATAAGGAGCCTAGCTTTCCTGGCTGGGGTAGAATTTGCGCTCTTCCATGTGGTACACGTTGCCCTTGGCCAGCACGTGCATGGTGATGTTTTCGATGGAGAGGGCGGTGCCTTTCTTGGCGGCGGCGGCGTTGTTGTGCACGATGTTGTGGCCGTCGAGGATGATGACGAGGTTGGAGCCAATGGTTTCGACCACGTTGCCGCCGGTGATGAGCACGCCGGTGTCTTCGCCTAGGCCGATGCCGATGAGCTTGGGGTAGAGGCTCACGGCCTCGATGAGGCGGCCGAAGCGGCCGCGCTTCACAAAATGCGAGTCGACGATGGCGGTGGGGAGCAGGCCCAGGCCGGGGCCCATCTTCACGGCGCCCTTGAGCAGGGCGTCGGGCACGGAACCGCCCCGGATCATGTGCTGCGACATGGCCATGGCCCCGGCGCTGGTGCCGGCAATCACGAAGTGGGTTTCGGCGTAGTAGCGGCGCAGCATGGCGTCGAGGAAATCGGTTTCGCCGAACATCTCGCGCAGGCGGCCTTGGTTGCCGCCCGAAAACATCACCACGTCGGCGGCCAGCAGGCGGTCGAGGTACTCGGGCTGGCGGGCGTCCGCCGGGGTGCGAATGTCCATGATGCCCACGTTGTGGCAGTTGAGCATAGCGAAGGAGGCCGTGTAGATGGGGCCCACTTCCTGCGGAATCATGGAGGCGGTGGTGACGACTTCGATGCGCGGATCGGCCTTGCCCGATTCGGACACGACGCGCTTGAGGATGCCCAGCTCAAAAAAATTCAGGTAGTACTTGCGGCGGGTGCGGGGGTTGGGGTAAGTGCCCTTGTCTTCGTTGCCGCCGATGGCGATGAGCTTGCCCAGGGGATGAGTGATTTTCAACGGAAATGGATGTCAGCTGGAAAAAGTAGTAACCGGAGCCGGGCCCCGGAGTTGGGCCGGCTGCGGCAAAGGTCGGGCCAGCGGCGGGCAAACCCGTGCACAAACTTCCGGGCGGTGGCCCGCGCCGCGCCGGTGGGCGGCCAGTTGCAGGCGGCTAGGCCCGGTGCCGGGGCCCCGAAATAGGGGCCTGCCACCGGCTTTGGGAATGCACCCTATATATAAGGAGTAGCCGCGCCCGCCGCTGGCCCTTCGGCTAGCAGCGCGTCGAGGGTGGCGGTGGCCACGGCGTGGTAGTTGGGGCGGGCGGCGGCGTAGAGCCGGCGGGCGCGGGCGGGGCCCCCGGCCGTGGTCAGCAGCGCCTGGTACAAGGGCACGATGAACTTGCGTCGCCCCACGCGGAGTAGAAAATTTTCTAGGGCTGCGTCGGCGGCGGCGTAGCCGGCGCGCACGGTGTGCGGAAACCAGGCCGCCAAAATTTCGGCGTTGCCCGACGCCGTGAAGTGGAACGCCGCGTCGAGGGCCCCGAGGCCGGCCGCCGCCAGGGTGGGCGGGAGGCCGCCGAGGAAGTGCACCCACTCGTGGCTGCTCCACCCGGCAGCGGCGGGGGCCAGGGCGGCGGGCGCGGCCCCGGCGGCGAGCTCGGCCAGGGCCCCGTCCACGGCCGCGAAGCGGGTGGCGGCCACGGGCACAGCCGCCGCGGGCAGGCCCGGGCCATCGACCCAGGCGGCCAATTGTACTTCGGCTTCGAGGCCGGGCGTGGCGTCGAGCAGGGCGGTGCGCAGGTACGCCACAAAGGCGTCTGTGCTCATGGCCTGGAAGCTGAAGCGGGCGAAGTACTCCTTGATGAAGGCATCGAGGCGGGGGCGGCCCACCCGGGCCTCCAGGGCCAAGAGCAGGGCGCAGCCTTTCTCGTAGGCAATTTCGGTGAGGCCGTCGTCGGGGTCGCGGCCGGCCAGGTGCAGGCGCAGGTGGGTGTCGGGACTGGTGGGGCCCAGCTCGGCAATGGTGTGGGCGAGGGCGGCGCGGCCCAGCACCTGGAGCATGTCGGCGTAGGGCCGGCCGTACAGCTGCTCCATGATTCGGCGCTCGAAATACACCGTAAAGCCCTCGTTGAGCCAGAAATCGTCCCAGGTTCCATTTGTAACCAGATTGCCGCTCCACGAGTGGGCCAGTTCGTGTGCTACCAGGCTGGTCAGGCTGCGGTCGCCGGCCAGAATGGTTGGTGTTACAAATGTTAACCGCGGGTTTTCCATGCCCCCGAACGGAAAGCTGGGCGGCAGCACCAGCAAATCGTAGCGCTCCCAGCGGTAGGGCCCGTAGAGTTGCTCGGCCGTGGCCACCATCTGCTCAAGGTCGGCAAACTCGTGGGTGGCCACCGCCAGCGTGGCCGGCTCGGCGTACACGCCGGTGCGCCCGCTGAGCGGGGCGAAAGCGAGGTCGCCCACGGCCAGCGCCATCAAGTAGGCCGGGATGGGCTGGGCCATGCGGAAGTGGTAGGTACCGCTCCCCTCAAGACGCTGCGGATTCTCGGCGCTCATCAGGGCCAGCAGGTGGGGCGGCACGCGCACGGTGGCCTCGTAGGTGAAGCGGATGCCGGGCGAGTCCTGGCACGGCAACCAGGTGCGCGCCAGAATGGCTTGCGACTGTGTAAACAGGAACGGCTCGGTACCCGCCGTTTGCCCCGGAGCCAGCCATTGCAAAGCCGCGGCATCAGGCCCCGTGCGGTAGGCAACGGTGACGGCCGCCGTGCCCGGCGGCAGGGCAATGCGCAGGGCCTGGCCGAGCACGGGGTCGTCGGGGCCTAGTTCAAATGCCAGGGCAGGCCCCCCGGCGTGGGGCCCCGCGGCCACGGCCTCGATGGCCAGGCTGCGGGCGTCGAGCACCAGCGCGTCGGCCGCGCCGGCGGGCGTGGCCAGGTGCCAGGTGGCAGTACCGGCCAGGGTGCAAGCGGCGAAGTCAACGGTGAGGTCCAGCGCTAGGTGGCGCACCCGGGCCGGGCCGGTGCCGGCGTAGCTGTGGGGGTCGGGGGGGAGCAGGGGCGGGGCAGCGGGGAGCATGGCGGCGGCGGAAGGGAGGCGCCCGGGGCCCCGGGCTTTCCCGGCCGGGCCGGGCAAAAGTACGCGGCCTGCCCAACACGTTTTGGCCCCAAACGTGCAAGGCTGCCCGGCATACCGTAACTTGCGCTGGCACGTGGTGGAGTGGGGGCCCCGCAACCCCGCCGCGTGCTGGCCAGTACAACGGCCCATCTGTCGTTTTCCCCGGCGGGCCCCCGCGCCCGTCTTTCCGCTTCATGCCTTTCGCTCGTCGTTCCTTTTTTACTTATTTCCTCGTGCTGCTGCTGCTTGGCAGCGGGCTGGGCGCAGCGCTGCTGAGCAGTTGCGGCACCGACAAGTCCGGGCAAACCGCTGACGCCACGGCCACCGCGCCAGGTGCGGGCACCAGCGGCCCGCAGCCGCTGCTCGACAGTGCCTACGTGGCGCGGGCCCTGGGGGGCATGCCCCAATTCCGGGGCCAGCTGCCGTGGGCCTACAAGTTTTACCACGAGCGGGCGTACCGCCTGGGCTGGTTCAAAGACCACCAGTTGGTGCCGCAAGCCACGCAGCTGCTGCAAACCATCGCCAAAGCCAGCGACGAAGGCCTGGACCCCCGCAAGTACCAAGTGAAGGATTTGGCTAAGTTATTCAGCCAATTGAAGATAGCGCCTGATGCGGAACACCGCGACGCGCTGGAAAAAGAGATTGACGCGGCTTTATCGGGTACCTACTTCGTGTGGGCGTCCGATTTCTACCGCGGTGTGGCCAATCCGCACGACGCCAAGAATACCGCCTGGCAGGTGAAGCCTAACAAAATCAAGCTTCACAAGGCCCTGCTCACCTACCTCGGCGACCGCAAAAGCAAGTACGGCTACTACGAGTTTGCGCCCCTGCACCCCGAATACAATAACCTGAAAAAGGCCCTAGCCGCTTACCGCGTTCGCGAGGCGGCGGGGGGCTGGCCGGTGCTGCCCGCGGGCCTGGCCCTGCGCCCGGGGCAAGCCTCGCCGGCCGTGCCAGCACTGCGCCAGCGGCTGCTGGGGGCCCCGGCCGACACGGCCGCCCGCGCTGCGATGACGTACGACAAGGCCCTGGTGAACGCCGTGAAATCCTTCCAGAACGACGCCGGCCTGCGGCCCGATGGCGTGGTGAGCGGCGCCACGCTGCGCGCGTTGAACGTGCCCATCGGCCAGCGCATCGACCAGGTTTTGCTGAACATGGAACGCTGGCGCTGGCTCCCCAAAAAGTTTGAGCCCGATTATTTATTGGTCAATATTCCGGAGTATCGGCTGCACGTAGTGGAAGACGGCCAGGAGGCCATGACCATGCGCGTCATCGTGGGCAAGGTGCTTACGGCCACTCCCATTTTTAGCGACAAGATGGAGTACGTGGTACTGGCCCCTTACTGGAACGTGCCCTTTAGCATCATCGACAAGGAGCTAAAGAATAAGCTGGCCGCCAACCCCCAGTACCTCGACCGCCTCGACATGGAAGTGGTGAAAGGCTACGGCCGCAAGGCCGTCGTCATCGACCCCACCACCATCGACTGGGCCAACGTGACGCAGGCCAATTTCAAGTACACGGTGCGCCGCCGCCCGGGGCCCAAAAACGACCTGGGCAACGCCAAGTTTATCTTTCCCAATTCGAACGATGTGTACCTGCACGACACGCCCCACGGCGAGCTGTTTTCGCAGGTCAGCCGCAACTTCAGCCACGGCTGCGTGCGGGTGGAGGAGCCCATGAAGCTGGCCGCGTACCTGCTGCGCGACAAGCCCGAGTGGGACGAGCAAACCATTCTCGACACCGTGGCTGCCCATCGCGAGAAGTACATCACGCTCACCAAAAAGCTACCCGTGTACCTGGTCTACCTCACGGCCTGGGCCGATGCCGAAGGCCACGCCCACTTCCGCGACGATATCTACGGCCACGACAAAACCCTGGCGCGGGAGCTATTCCTTAAGCCCGCTGAGGCTGCCCCGGCGCGGGTAGCCACCCGCCCGCAGCCAGCCAAGCCGGCCGCTCTGGCCGCCGCCCCCAGGCGCAGCTAGGGCCCCCGCCAGTCCCGTCGCATTCTGTGCATGGCCCCGCAAAAAAGGCCCGGCTGCTTCGGCAGACCGGGCCTTTTTTGCGGGGCTTAAAACCCGGGCGGCCCACCATGAGGGCCCCAGGCCTCGCAAAACATTGTTTACACTTGTAATTACAAGTGTAAACAGGAAGTATGCATACTACTACTGTGTATAATTGTAAACAAAGGAAGTTGCAGGCGTTGAGTGGTGGTACAACAGGTTATTTGTCGCACATTTGTAAATAAATTACAACCTCTCATGGTCGACCGGATTCGGGCGCTGTTACTGGCGCGGCAGTTGAGCCCTACGCAATTTGCGGATGCCATTGGCGTGGCCCGACCCATTGTGAGCCACATCCTCTCGGGCCGCAACAAGCCCAGCCTGGAGGTGGTCCAGAAAGTACTGGCTGCCTTCCCCGACCTGTCCATGCCTTGGCTGCTGAGCGGTACGGGCCCCATGCTGGCCGCTGTTGCCGCTAACACCGCTGCCACCGCCGCTCCCAGTACCACCCCCATTGTGCCAGAAAAGGCACCCACACCGGCTCCAGCACCGCTTCGCGGGCCTGCGCCGCGCCGCGCCGTGGCCCCCGTAGCCCCCGCGCCAGGGGCCCCTGCCTCGGTAGCTCCTGCGCCAGTGGCTGCAGAGCTTGTTGCATCCTTGCCTGGGCCCCCAGCACCCGCGCCGGTACCCGCGCCAGCGGCCCTACCAGTAGCGGCGCCCGCACCTGCCCCGGTGCCCAACGCGCCCGTCCTGGGCACTACTGGGGCGGCTGGCCCAGCCGAGATGGCTACCGTGCCGGCCAGTGCCCCGGCGTTGCCGGCGGCAGCGGCCGCCCCGGCGGGAAGCATCCCCCCCGAGCTGGCATTGTTTGCCGAGCCGGGCAAGGCTATCCGGCGCATCGTCATCTTCTACCGCGACGGCACATTCGCCGACTACCAGCCGGAATAGGGCGCGCTGCCGGGGTTCCTAATCAGCTCAGCCAGGGGCCCCAGCAGCGCCGCGTATGGCACCGCGCTGGGGCAAACCGGTGCGGTTGCCCGCGTGTATGAATTTATGGGTAGGGGGTAAAAATTTCTGTCAGCAGTGCAATTTGGCAGTTGCCCACTCATGGATGACGAAGCCATGAATAACAGGCTGCTTTATGTTAGTATAAAATGACTTCCCTTTGCATTGTGCCTGCCTGGCTTGGAGCATACTACTAGGATGCTTAGTGGTGCCGAATGAATGATTTATGCTTATTGTAATATGCTATTAATCAGAATAAAATAGGCTGCTAATAGAACTAATAGGTGAGGTTGCTAGATGCATCAGCCACGACTAAATATAGCGTTTTCATTTTTGCCTTTTAGTAGGCCAATAAAAAAAGGTACTATATTTTGTACTCGGCAAGGTGCTAAGCAATTTGGTGAAAGCCGCAACTTTGAAAAAGTCATTTTTCATTGATTGGCTTGCAATGCGGCTGCTAAGCAAATGAGCCTTGGGTTACTGGAGTTTGGCTCACCACAGGGCCCCGGCTGCCCCGCATTGCGCGCAGCTGGGGCCATGCGTCGGCCCCAGAAATGGGGCGCGCCGGCCGCGGCCTGGCCCGGGGTATAGCGGGGATGGGTTACCAAATGTTATCAATTGCTCAAGGGGACTTTTCGTGCGAAGAACCACCGCCATGCGCACCGGCCCGGTTGGCGGTTCGGTGCCCCTTAGCTACCTTCGTGCCATGAAATCGACCCGAGCCATTGCCTTGCTGGCCACCAGCGCAGTTTTGTTCCTGACCGCCTCCTGCTCCCAGGCCCCCGATGCGGAGAAAGACCCCAACGCCGACGCTGCCTACAAGCGGGCCAACCGGTCTGAGATGTACCGCAAGGCCCAGGCGAGCGACGTGACCCGGCAATAAGTTGCCGGTCCTGGTTGCTCACTGTCCGGCAGTGAGTGTCCAAGCGTCCAGCAGCTTCTTTATTTTTTGAGCGCAAAAAAGCCCCCGCCGATTTTAATCAGCGGGGGCTTTTTGCATATGATGGTGTGCGGGGCCCTAGCTAGCCACCAACACCAGCTGCGGGGCCGTGGCGAAGTTGGGCAGGGTGATGCCGGCCAGCAGTTGCTGCTCCAGTAGGTCGGCCCAAGTGCGCAGGTACAGCACCACGTCGTCGCGCTGGTTGTGGCGCAGCTGGTCGCGGCGCTCAAACGGGATGGCCCCCCGGATGGCCGGGTCGGCGAGGCGCTCGAGGTGGGTGAGGTCGGTGCGGGTAAAGCCCAGGGCCAGCATCTCGTCGATGGTGGTGTCGATGGGCAGGCCGCTGGTTGGGCAGTAGTCGATGAGCTGGCGCTCCCAGTCGCCGTAGCGCTGCATGGCCCGGGCGTGGATCTCGCCCTTGGTCAGCTTCGTGACGGTTTGGGCCAGGTGGCCGCAGTTGCAGCTGCCCATGTGGCCCCACTGGTAGGGGGCCTGGGTGGCGAGGCGTTGGGCCGTGCTGCGCAGGGCCTGAATAACGGGAAGCGAGGTAGTGGCCATAACGGGTGCGAATGACGAGGTACTGCCCTGAAAAAGCAAAACGGGCCGGAAAAAGTTTTCCGGCCCGCTCAGGGAAATCAAAAGTTAACCGCTGAATTAACAGCAGCCCGCCTTAGTACGAGCTGCGGCGCGAGCCCCCGCCTTCGCGGCGGCCACCGCCGTCGCCGGCCTGCACGCGCTGGCCACCGCTGCCGAAGCGACGGTTGGCGTCGCCGCCGCCGGCCGGGGCCGCTGCCCGGCCACCGCCCGCGGGCCGGTTGCTGTTGGCTGACGACGAGCGCTCGCCACCGCCGGACCGCTCGCCGCTGGGGCGGCCGCCGCCGCCGTGGCTCCCGCCCGAGCGGCCGCCACCGCTGCTGCCGTCACGGCTGGGGCGCTGGGGCCGGCCCGCGGGGCCCTTGGGCCGGACGATGCGCTCGCGGCCGTTCAGCTCCACGGGGCGCACGTGCGCCGTGGTGAAGGGGTGGTCGGTTTCCAAATCAATCTGGCGATTGATGAGCTTCTGGATGTCTTGCAAGTAGGCGCGCTCCTCGTCTTCCACAAACGAGAAGGCCGTGCCGAAGGCCCCAGCGCGGCCCGTGCGGCCGATGCGGTGCACGTAGGTTTCGGGCTCGTTGGGGATTTCGTAGTTGATGACGTGGGTCAGCTCGTCCACGTCGATGCCGCGAGCGGCGATATCGGTGGCCACCAGCACGCGAGTGCTGCCGGCCTTGAAGTTCGACAGGGCGCGCTGGCGGTGGTTCTGGCTCTTGTTGCCGTGGATGGCCTCGGCCACAATCTCGTACTGGGCCAGGGCCTTCACCACCTTATCGGCGCCGTGCTTGGTGCGGGTGAAGACGAGCACGCGGCGAATTTCCTTGTCCTTTAGCACGTGGCGGAGCAGGGCGGGCTTGTTGTTGCCTTCCACCAAAAATACCGACTGCGTTACGGTGTCGGCGGTGCTGCTCACCGGCGTTACGGCCACGCGCACCGGGTTGGGGCGCAGGATGGTGCTGGCCAGCTCCTGGATTTGGCCCGGCATGGTGGCCGAGAAAAACAGCGTCTGGCGCTTGGTGGGCAGCTTGGGCAGGATGCGCTTGATGTCGTTGATGAAGCCCATGTCGAGCATGCGGTCGGCCTCGTCGAGCACGAAAATCTCTACGCCGCGCAGGTCCACGAAGCCCTGGTTCATGAGGTCGAGCAAGCGGCCGGGGGTGGCGATGAGCACCTCTACGCCGCGCTGCAGCTGCGCCACCTGCGGGTTTTGGCCCACGCCGCCGAAGATGACGGTGTGGCGGATCTGGCTCAGGTGGCGGCCGTAGGCCCCGAACGATTCGTTGATTTGGATGGCCAACTCGCGCGTCGGCGTCAGTACGAGGCAGCGGATGCGGCGGGGGGCCTGCTTTTCGAGCTGCGCCGAGCGGTGCAGCAGCTGCAGGATGGGCACGGTGAAGGCCGCGGTTTTGCCGGTGCCGGTCTGGGCCACGCCCAGCAGGTCATGGCCTTCGAGCACCTGTGGGATGGCCTGGGCCTGGATGGGGGTGGGGGTGGTGTAGCCTTCCTCGGTCAGGGCCTTGAGGATGGGGTCAATCAGGTTTAATTCGCTAAACGTCATAAAGGGGGTTGGGTACTCGAAACTACGTATCGGGTTGAGGGGCAGCGGCTCAGGAGGAGCCGCCGGCGGGGCCTGGCGAAGCTGCACAGGCGGGCATGGCCGCGCTGGAGGGCCAGGCGCGGGCGGGGGTGGCGGCTCGTCGGAGGCCGCCGCATTCCCTGAAACAGGAGAAGTTGGGGTGAGGTGCGCTTACTTGCGGAGGCAGCCGAGGCGCGGGGCTTTGCCCGGCGTAGCTGGGCGGCGGGCTGCTCCGACGGCGGCCCTGGTTTTTACAAAGGTACAACACAGCTTCCCCACCATGCAGATTACCGACCGCAAGCGCGTCTTTACCGGCCACTACAAGATTGACGAGCTGGCCGTACGGGCCTCCAACGGCCAGGAGTTCACCCGCGAGCAGTTCATCTTCGGCAACGCCGTGGCGGCGCTGGTTTTCGACACCGCGCGCCAGCTCTACGTCCTCACCCGGCAGTTCCGCTACGGCCCCGAGCGCGAGGTGCTCGAAATCGCGGCCGGCATGATTGACCACGACGACACGCCCGACGCCACTGTGCGCCGCGAAATCCACGAGGAGCTGGGCTACGAGGTCGATACCCTTACCCACATCGCCACTGTGTACTCCACGCCCGGCGCCAGCACCGAAACCATTGCCATCTACTACGCCGAGGTGAGCCGCCAAACGGGCCCCGGCGGCGGCATGGCCGGCGAAAACGAGCACATCGAAATCGTCACCCTGGACTGGGCCGCCCTCCTCGCCGAGCCCTTTCAGGACGCCAAAACCCTGGTGGCCGTGCAGTGGGCGCAGTTGAAGAAGCGGTAGAATGGGGTGATGTGCCCGTAGCGCGGATTGCCCACCCCGCGGGAACCGTCCCGTCGGGGCGTCTCACTGGTAGTACTAAAAAGCAATTAAAATCGAATAACGAACGCCTCAGTGGCGCGACTCTTCTGCAAGGGTCGCGCCACTGAGGCGTTCGTTTTCTTCACGGCCAGATGGGCTACCGACGGGGTAGTTCGTTGGGCTCTTCCGCAACTCTGGGGTTGCCAAGCCCACGCTGCCGCCCCGCCGGGCCCCCAGCTACGGCGCTGGGACCGGCGGCACCGCCACCACGTACTCGAAGGCCAGGTAGAGCTTGGCGTCGCCCACGCGCACCTTCAGGTCCTGGGGTTCGAGCTTAGGCAGGGCTATCAGGCCCTGGGCCTGGTAGAGGTCGCGGCCGAAAAAGCGGCCGGGGGTGGCGGGGGGCACGATTTTGAATACTTCCTGCCCGGCTTTGTCGGTGGCCGTGATGACGAGGTTGCTCAGGTTGGCGCTGCCGGGGCCCTTGCGGCGGATGGTAACCTGCAGCGCGCCGCCCGCTGGCAGGGCGGCCAGGCGGCGCTGATAAGTGGTGTCGGCCCAGGTGTGCAGGCGGCGCAGCTCGTCGATTTCCGTCAGCATCTGGGCGTAGGGACGGTAGGCGAGGCGGGTGTAGGTGCCGTTCACGTCGGCGTCCTCGTCGGTGTTCTTGGTCACGTTCTGCACGGCCGGCGATTCGGCGTCGCGCTGCGGGAACATGTAGTGGCGCTTGTTGGTGATGAACTTGCTGGCGTCGGGGGCCTGGGCCTGGGCAGCCCCGGCGGTGGCTAGGCCTAGGCCGGTAACCAATAGCAGGCCGCGCAGGGCCCCGATGGTAATGTTGTGCATTGGATAAAGATAAAATAGGGTAGAAGCTAGAGGAAAGGTGCTGGTTAGTAAAATTAGTTAAAAACGGCCTGTATGAGCCCGTAAAGAAACAATTGCCGCCGCAAACTACCCGGCCGGGGCCCTACTTACTCCTTGTTTTTTTACCAAAACGTAACCCGTTCGTAACCGCAGCGTCACACGGGCGGCCGAAATTTGAGGAATAGGTATTCTTTATTTCCTCAACCGTTCGTGCCATGCATTTTCCGGCTTTGGTTTCGTGGGGGCGCCGCCTGGGGCGCTGGTTTTTGTACGAGTTGTTTCAGCTGGCCTTGGGCGTGGCCTTTGGGCTGCGGCTGCTGGGCAGCTTGCGCTCGGCGCTGGGCGGCGGCGGGCGCACCAACGGGGCCCCCCGCTGGGCCGGCCCCGCCGTGCGCCCGCGCCGCCCCGAGGCCCGGCGCGGGCGCACTCCTTTCCCCCAACCCGCCGCTGCATGAGCGAATCCTTGGCTTTCTCATTTGAAGCAACCGGCCCGGCCGCCCCGGGGCCCCCACCGCCCAAGGCCCGCCGCGGCAAGCGCCGCCGGGTGCACGTGGCCGTCGTGTCGGATGTCCATTTGGGTACCTACGGCTGCCACGCCCGCGAGCTGCTGCGCTACCTCAAAAGCATCCGCCCGCAGGTACTGGTGCTCAACGGCGACATCGTAGACATTTGGCAGTTCAGCAAGAATTACTGGCCGCCGGCCCACATGCGGGTGGTGCGCTACCTGGCCGGCCTGGCCGCCAAGGGCACCAAAATCTATTACCTCACCGGCAACCACGACGAGTTGCTGCGCAAGTTCGCGGGCCTGAAAATTGGGCAGTTCCATTTGGACAACAAGCTGGTGCTCGACTTGCCCCACGGCCGCACCTGGCTGTTCCACGGCGACGTGTTCGACGTGACCATGCGGCACTCGCGCTGGCTGGCCAAGCTCGGCGGGCAGGGCTACGATTTGCTGATCCTCATCAACCGCTTCGCTAATTTCTTGCTTGATAAGCTGGGGCGGCCCCGGGTGGCGCTGTCCAAGCTGGTGAAGGAGCGGGTGAAAACCGCCGTGGCCGCCGTCAACAACTTCGAGGACACGGCGGCCGCCATTGCCGCCGACGAGGGCTACCGCTACGTGGCCTGCGGCCACATCCACCAGCCCGAAATCAAGGACATTGCCACCCCCAAGGGCCCCATCACCTACCTCAACTCCGGCGACTGGGTCGAGAACCTAACGGCCCTGGAGTACACCGCGGCCGCCGGCTGGGCGCTGTACCGCTACGCCGACGACCCCCGGATGCAGGGCCTGGCCGAACCCGACGACGCCACCGACACCGCCGCCGACGCCCACCCCGCCCAGCTGCTGGAAGGGTTGTTGGCCGAATTCAAAATCAAATAAAGTGCCGCAGGGGCCCCGGCGGGCCACCGACCCGGGGCCCACCCCGGACCCCACCGCCACCCTTGCGCCAATCCCGTACTACAGAAAATGCGCATTCTTTACGCCATCCAGGGCACCGGCAACGGCCACCTGGCCCGGGCCCTCGACGTGGTGCCGCTGCTACAGGCCCGCTGCGACCAGCTCGATTTGTTGATCAGCGGCCCGCCGGCCGATTTGGCGCTGCCGTTTGAGGCGCGCTACCGGGCCCAGGGCATGGGCTTTTTGTTCGGCAAAAAGGGCGGCATCAACTTCGTGAAAACGTTCTGGCAGTTCAACTCGGCCAAGTTCCTGAAGGAGGTGCGTGGGCTGCCGGTGGAAAGCTACGACCTGGTCATCAGCGACTTTGAACCCGTGGCCAGCTGGGCATGCCGGCTGCGCGAGGTGCCCTGCGTGGCCCTCAGCCACCAGTGCGCCGTGCTGCACCCCGCGGCCCCGCGCCCGGCCGTGGAGGACCCCGCCGGCCGGGCCGTGCTGCGCCACTACGCCCCGAGCACGGCCCAGTACGGGTTCCACTTCCAGGAGTACGCGCCGGGCATCGCCACGCCCGTTATCCGGCAGCAGGTGCGGGCCTTGGCGCCCACCAACGAGGGCCACTACACGGTGTACCTGCCCGCGTTTGAGGAGAAACTGCTCGTGGAGCGCCTGCGCTACCTGAGCCGGGCCACGCGCTGGGAGGTGTTCAGCAAGCACAGCGCCGAGCCCGCTGTGTACGGCAACGTGCGGGTGTGGCCGGTGAGCGGCGGGGCCTTCCTGGGCAGCCTGGCGCGCGCGGCCGGCGTGCTGTGCGGGGCCGGCTTTGAGACGCCCGCCGAGGCCCTGTACTTGGGCAAAAAGCTGCTCGTGGTGCCCATGAAGCAGCAGTACGAGCAGCAGTGCAACGCCGCCGCGCTTGCCCAAATGGATATACCCGTTATTAAGAATCTCAAAGACAAGCACCTGGCTGTGGTGGACGAGTGGCTGCACCAAGACCGGGTGATTTCCGTTGATTACCCCGACCGCACGGCCGCCGTGCTCGACCAGCTGTTGGCCGAGCAGCGGCCGGGGCCCCGGCCCCCTGTTTCTTCGCTTACCGCTTCCGCCTCCGCGCCCCGCGCCTGATTTCTGTGCATGATTGACGATTCTTCTGCTTTGCCCGCGGCGTTCTTTCCGCCCACGGGGCCCCCGGCGTTCAGCCGCGCCGATTTTGGGCCCGATTTCCACTGGGGGGCCGCCGCGGCCGCCTACCAAACCGAGGGCGCCTGGCAGCTGCAGGGCAAGGGCCCCAGCATCTGGGACGACTTCACGCGGCGCAAAGGGGCCATCCGACGCGGCGAGCACGGGCGCGTGGCCACCGATTTTTACCACCGTTACGCCGCCGACCTCGACCTGGCCCAGGGCATGGGGCTGACGGATTTCCGGTTTTCGGCGTCGTGGCCGCGCGTGCTGCCCGGCGGCACGGGGCCCGTGAACCGGCGCGGCCTCGATTTCTACGACCGCCTCGTGGACGCCTGCCTGGAGCGCGACCTGCGCCCCTGGCTGACGGTGTACCACTGGGACCTGCCCAGCGCCTTGCAGGCCCAGGGCGGCTGGGCCAACCGCAGCGTGGTGGGCTGGCTCGCCGACTACGCCCAGGTGCTGGCCCGCCGCCTCGGCGACCGGGTGCAGCACTGGATGGTGCTCAACGAGCCGATGGTGTTCGTGGGGGCGGGGCACCTGCTGGGCGTGCACGCGCCGGGGCGGCGGCACCTGGGGGCGTTTCTGGCCGCGGCCCACCACGCCACGCTGGCCCAGGCCGAGGGCGGCCGGGCCCTGCGCGCGTCGCTGCCGGCCACGGCCCGCATCGGCACCACGTTTTCGTGCTCCTACCTCACGCCGCACCGCCCGGGCAACGCCTACGACGAGGCCGCCACCCGCCGCGCCGACGCCCTGCTCAACCGCTTCTTTGCCGAGCCTGCCCTGGGCCTGGGCTACCCCGTGGCCGAGCTGCCCGCCCTGCGCTGGCTGCTCGAGCGCTACCACAAGCCCGGCGACGACCAGCGGCTAGCGTTCGACTTTGACTTTTGGGGCATCCAGAACTACACCCGCGAGGTGGTGAAATTTTCGCCCTGGCTGCCGCTGCAGTGGGCCACGCTGGTGCCCGCCAAGCAGCGCGGCGTGCCCCACACCGACATGGGCTGGGAGGTGTACCCGGAGAGTATTTACCAAATGTTAAAGCAATACAGCGCTTACCCAAATGCGCCACAATTGCTCGTAACCGAAAGCGGATCAGCGTTTCCAGATGTGAAAGTAGGCGGCAGCGTGCCCGATGTCCGGCGCCGGGCCTACCTGCAAGCCGCCCTGGGCCAGGTGCTGCGCGCCCAGCGCGAGGGCATCGACGTGGCCGGCTACTTCGCCTGGACGCTCACCGACAACTTTGAGTGGGCCGAGGGCTACGGGCCCCGGTTCGGTCTTGTGCACGTCGACTACGACACCCAGGCGCGCACCGTGAAAAGCTCGGGCCTGTGGTACCGCGACTTTCTGCGCGGGGCCCCGGCCGGGGCCCCCGCCGCCGCCGCGCAGCGGCAGGCCGCCGGCCCGGCCGCCGACTGAACTGGGGGCCCCAGCGGCCGGCTGGGGGCCCCAGTTCAGCCTCGCTGCGGCCGGCTGCGTATCCCTGGCAAATACTCGTTTTCCCTTAGCCCATTGCCCATGAGTTCCCCCAATTCCCTTTCCTTATCCGTTAGTGACGGCACCACCATGCAGGCCTACACCGCCCAGCCCGCCGCGGCCAACGGCGCGGTTCCCGGCATCATCCTATTGCAGGAAGCCTTCGGCGTGAACCACCACATCCGCAGCGTGGCCGACCGGCTGGCGCAGGCCGGCTACGCCGTGGTGGCCCCCGAGTTGTTTCACCGCACGGCCGCGCCGGGCCTGGAAATTCCCTACAACGACTTCCCCAGCGCCATGCCGCACTACGCGGCCATCAACAACGACGACCTGACGGCTGACTTGCAGGCGGCCCATGCTTGGCTGACTAGCCAGCCCGGCGTAGTGGCCGATAAAATTGGCAGCATCGGCTTTTGCCTGGGCGGGCGCGTGTCGTTCCTGGCCAACGCCGTGCTGCCGCTGGCGGCAGCCGTGTCGTACTACGGCGGCGGCACCGAGCAGATTAAGGACCGCGCCGCCGACCTGCATGCCCCGCACCTGTTCTTTTGGGGCGGGCTCGACCAGCACATTTCGAAGGAGAACATTGCCGAGGTCATCGAGGCAGTGGACGCGGCCAAGAAGCCCTACGTCAACACCGTCATCTCCGACGCCGACCACGGCTTCCACTGCGACGAGCGCCCCAGCTACAACCCCGCCGCCGCCCACGAGGCTTGGGCCCTCACGCTGGCCTTTTTCGCGGACAAGTTCAAGACTGCCAGCTAAGAATCCGCCCAATGCTTCCCTTCCAGCCTGGCGTACCCGCCAGCGCAAAAACAAAACGTCCTGTCGCAACCGCGGCAGGACGTTTTGTTTTTGCGAAAGCTTCCGCTGGGCCTCTACAGGGCCCCCAGCAGCGGCTTGGCCGCGATGAAACGGTCGATGAGCCGCTCGGGATGCTGCTCGTCAAATTCGGCCAGGCCCAGCACGAACGCCGGCCGCGGCTGCACAAACCGCAGGGCTTCGTTCACGGCCTCGCGGTAGGCGTGGAAGCGTTCGGGCTCGGTGGCCGCGGCGGCGGCTTCGGTGTCCCAGCGCAGAGGGGCGGGGCCCTTGCGTACCAGCAGCGGCAGCACGAAGGGGATGTAGCGGCTGAACACCGGGTTTTCGGTGCTGGTCAGCCGCGTGTCGGGCCACAGGTGGAAGTCGGCAAACGAGGCCGGCGGGGCCACCACGTAGCGCGCCTGCTCCTCGGCCAGGGCCCCAAACAGGGCATCGCGGCCCGGCTGGGCGTAGAGCTGGGCGAAGGCCGCGTACCACACCGTGACGCCGGCCGGGTTCACGAGCTGGTAGGGGTGGAAGGTGCTGCCGACGCCCACGCCGCCGTGGGGCCCCACCATCAGGTCGTAGAGCTGGCCGAACCGGGCCACGTCGGCCGCCTGGCGGTAGGGGTTGTCGGTGAGGCCGTAGAGGCAGAAGCAGGCGAAATCGGCGAGGGATGGCGGGGCGGCGGGAGCGGGGGAGTCGGACACGGCAAGGGCAAAGTGGGGAAACGCGCCGGGCCAGGGCCGGCGGCGCCCGCAAATTTCGGCGCTGGCCGGCCTTCCCCGCGCCGCCGGTGCTACATTTCGGGCGTGCAAGTGGCACAATTCTCATCCCATCCATGAAAAAACTTTTGTTTCTGCCGTTGGCCGCGGCCTTGTGCGGCGGACTTGCCAGGGCCCACGTGGCGCCCCACCCGGCGGCCCGGCCCGCGGCCGCCCGCCCGGCCTACTTCGCCCTCAAAGTGTACCACCTCAAGACTAGCCGCCAGGAGGGGCTCGTCGACAGCTTTTTGCAGCACCAGTACCTGCCGGCGCTGCACGCGGCGGGCATCCCCACCATCGGGGTGTTCAAGCCGGTGGGCAACGACACCGCCGCCGACCGGCGCGTGTACGTGTTCACGCCCTACGCCTCCGTGAAGCAGTGGGAGCAGGTGGACAAGGGCGTCGCTGCCAAGCTCCTGGCCGCGGGCGGTGGCTACGAAAACGCGGTTTACACCAGCCCGGCCTACGGCCGCCAGGAAAACATTTTCATCAAGGCCTTCGACGAAATGGCGGGCCTGAAGGCCCCCGCCCTCGACGCGCCCAAGGGCGAGCGGGTGTACGAGCTGCGCAGCTACGAGGGCGCCAGCGAAAAAATCTTCCGCAACAAGGTGCAGATGTTCAACGCCGGCGGCGAAATCAAGCTCTTCAACCGGCTCGGCTTCAACGGCATCTTCTACGGCGAGGTCCTGTTCGGGCCCAAAATGCCGAACTTGATGTACATGACTTCGTTCAAAAACATGCCCGACCGCGAGGCGCACTGGAAAGCCTTCGGCGCTGACCCCGAGTGGAAGAAGCTCTCGGGCCTGCCCGAGTACCAAAACAACGTGGCCCACATCGACATCACGTTTTTGCGGCCTGCCAACTACTCGGATTTGTAAATGTATTGACTGCAAAAAAGCCGTTATGCAGAGCGCCGCGAAGCATCTTTCCCGCAGTAATCATTAATTAGCAACGCAGGAAAGATGCTTCGCTACGCTCTGCATGGCGGCCTGGTTATTTCCCCATCCTTTCCCCCAAACCCACCCCGCCCATGTCCGCTTCCCGTCGTGATTTCCTGAAAAACGCCGCGGCCCTGGTGGCCGCCGCCGCTGTGGCCCCGCAGGCGCTGGGGGCCCCGGCGCTGCCGGCCAAGCCGTTCTTCGAGATTTCGCTGGCCGAGTGGTCGTTCCACAAGGCGCTGTTCGGCAATAAGATGACTAACCTTGATTTTCCGGTCATCGCCAAAAAACAGTACGGCATCGGGGCGGTGGAGTACGTCAACCAGTTCTTCAAAGACAAGGCCGAGGACCAGAAGTACCTGGCCGAGCTGCTGCTGCGCTGCCACGACAACGGGGTGAAAAACCACCTGATCATGATCGACGGCGAGGGCGACCTGGGGGCCCCCACCGAGGCCGAGCGCCGCAAGGCCGTCGAAAACCACTACAAATGGGTGGACGCGGCCAAGTACCTGGGCTGCGCCACCGTGCGGGTGAACGCCTTTGGCAAAGGCTCGGCTGCGGAGGTGCAGAAGGCCGCCGCCGACGGCCTGGCCCGCCTGGCCGAGTACGCCCAGAAAGTGGGCCTCAACGTGATTGTGGAAAACCACGGCAGCTACACCTCCGACGGCGAGTGGCTGCTGGCCACCATCCGGCAAGTGGGCCGGCCCAACGTGGGCATCCTGCCCGATTTTGGCAACTTCTGCATCCGGCGCGACACCGGCGACCTCTACCGCGGCAAGTGCATCGAGGAGTACGACAAGTACAAAGCCGTGAAGGAATGGATGCCGGTTTCGAAAGGCGTGAGCGCCAAAACCTTCGACTTCGACGCCAACGGCAACTGCGTGGAAACCGACTACCTGAAGATGTTCAAAATCATCAAGGATTCCGGCTTCAAAGGCTACGTGGGCATCGAGTACGAAGGCGAAGTGACCAGCGAGGAAGAGGGCGTGCGCAAAACCAAAGCCTTGCTGGAGAAGGTGTTGAAAACACTGGGCTAGGGCCCCCAGCGGCGCACTACTTCCCCGCCGCCTTTTCCCGGATGCCCTTGAACTCCGAGCCGGCGCGCCACTGGGGGAACGTGGTTTCGGCGGCCAGGCGCTGGCCCACGCGGAAGTAGAGTTGCGCGTCCTGGGCCACACCGGCCAGGTCCCAGGCGAGGTCGAACTGGTCGGCGGGCTTGTGGTACATGCTGGTGGTGTAGGCTTTGCGCTTGTCGGCAATGTAGGCCTTGCCCTGGGCGCGGCTCTCGAAGCCGCCGCTGGCGTAGAGCGAGGGCACGCCCACGTGGGCGAAGCTGAAGTGGTCGGAGCGGTAGAACATGCCGGTTTCGGGCGTCTGGTCGGGCAGCAGGTAGCGGCCCTGCTCCTGGGCGGCGGCGCGGGCGTAATCCTCCAGCTCCGACTGCCCCGCGCCGATGACGGTCAGGTCCTTCATGCGGCCGTAGGGCCAGAGCATGTCCATGTTGAGGTCGGCCACCGTTTTGGCCAGCGGGAACGGCGGGTGCTGGGCGTAGTAGGCCGAGCCCAGCAGGCCCTGCTCTTCGCCCGTCACGGCCAGAAACACAACGCTGCGGGCGGGTTTGGTGGGCGTTTCCTTGAAGGCTTTGGCGATGCTCAGCAGCGCGGCCAGGCCGGTGCCGTCGTCCACGGCCCCGTTGTAGATGGAGTCGCCGGCGATGGTTTTGCCCACCCCGAAATGGTCCCAGTGGGCCGAATAGATGATGTATTCGCCGGCATTAGTGGTGCCGGGGAGCACGGCCAGCACGTTTTTGGAAGTTTGGCGGCGCAGCTTGTTTTGAAGGCTGGTGCTCATGGTGAGGCCCAGGGCCCGGGGCCGGAAGCCGCGCCGGTTGGCGGCGGCGTACAGCGCGTCGTAATCCTGGCCGGCGGCGGCGAAGAGGCGCTTGGCGGCGGCGAGCGTCAGCCAGCCTTCGAGGGCGCACTTGCTGGCGCCGTGGTCGGGCGTTTGGGGGCGCAGCTTGGGCCCCACGGCGCCGCTCAGCACCACGCTCCAGGGGTAGGCGGCGGGCTGGGTGTCGTGCACGATGAGCAGGCCGGCCGCGCCGTGGCGGGCCGCCTCCTCGTATTTGTAGGTCCAGCGGCCGTAGTAGGTCATGGCGCGGCCCTTAAATAGGGTAGAATCCGTGCCCGCGTTGCCGGGGTCGTTCACGAGCACCACCACCGTTTTGCCCTTCACATCGAGGCCGGCGTAGTCGTCCCAGCCGTACTCGGGGGCCACCACGCCGTAGCCGGCAAATACCAGCGACGAATTCTTGACCTCCACCAGCGGCTGCTCGCGCTGGGTAAACAGCACGTAATCGGTCTTGTACGCCAAGGCCAGGCTCTTGCCGGGGCCCGAAATCTGCATGGTAGGGGCGGGGGCGGCGGTAATCTCCACCATCGGCACCGGCTGGAAATAGCTGCCGCCGGGGCCCCCGGGCTTCAACCCCAGCGCCTTGAACTGCGCCGCCAGGTAGGCCGTGATGCGCTCCTCGCCCGCCGTGAACGGCTTGCGGCCCAGCATCTCGTCGGCGGCCACCGTTTTCAGGTAGCCGCTGATGTCGGCCGCCGTAATGGCGTCGGGCGCAGCCGACGCAGCCGGCGCGGCGGCGGCAGTAGTGGCCGCCGCCGCGCCGGCTGCGTCGGGTTTAGATTGGCAGCCCGTGGCAACGGCGAGGGCAAGCAGCAGGGCCGGCAGCGGCCGGGCGGCAAGGGTCTTGGAGGGCATGTGCGGGGCGTGGGGCCCCTAAAACGGGGGGCTCGGCGGGCTCAATGTAGGGCATATCCCCGGAATGGGGCCCCGGCCGGGCCGCTAGTCCAGTTGTTCGTGGGCCAGCGTGCGCTCGATGCGGCGGTCGGGCACCAGCCACATGAGGGCCACAAAAACGTAGCACGCCCCCGACAGCCAGGGCAACCAGAAGCTGCTGGCGATGCCCACCAGGTACAGCACCGGCGAGAGCTTGCCCTTCCAGTCGCGCCCCACGGCGCGGGCCAACGGCGATTCGGGGCCCCCGTTCACGGCGATAATGCAGTTTTGGAGGAGGAAATAGGCCACCGCCGAACCCAGCAGCACGCCGCCATACACGGCCAGCGTGGCCGGCGCAAAGTGGTTTTCGCCCATCCAGCCCGTCGTAAACGGCACCAGCGACAGCCAGAACAGCAGGTGCAGGTTGGCCCATAGCACGCCGCCGCTTACCTGCCGCGTGCCGCTGAGCAAGTGGTGGTGGTTGTTCCAGTAAATGCCCACGTACACGAAGCTCAGCACGTAGCTCAGAAACACGGGTAGCAATGGCCGCAACGCCGTAAAGTCGGCCCCGTGCGGCACCTTGAGCTCCAGCACCATGATGGTGAGGATGATGGCGAGTACGCCGTCGCTGAAGGCTTCGAGGCGGGTTTTGTGCATGGGGCGGGGAGAGCAAGCGTGGCTGGGGGCCCTAATGTAGCAGCCGCCCCCGCAAAAAAAACGCCGCCCCGTTGCCAGGGCGGCGTTTTCTGTAGCAATTGGCAAGCGCAAGCTTGCGCAATCCTTAAGCCTGATACTCCTTCGCCAGGTCGAAGCGGTCGGCGTCCATCACCTTGGCCCAGGCGGCCACGAAGGCGTGCACGAACTTGGGGCCAGCGTTGTGGGTGCCGTATACTTCGGAGATGGCGCGCAGCTCCGAGTTCGAGCCGAAAATCAGGTCGACGCGGGTGCCGGTCCACTTCACCATATTGGTCTTGCGGTCGCGGCCTTCGAAGAGCTGGTCGGCCTCCGAGGTGGCTTTCCAGGTAGTGCCCATGTCGAGCAGGTTCACGAAGTAGTCGTTGGTGAGCACGCCGGGGCGGTCGGTGAACACGCCGTGGTTCGAGTGGTCGAAGTTGGTGTCCAGCACGCGCAGGCCGCCAATGAGCGCCGTCATCTCGGGGGCCGAGAGGGTCAGCAGCTGCGCCCGGTCGATGAGCATGGCCTCGGGCGAGGCTTCGTGGTTGGCGTTGAGGTAGTTGCGGAAGCCATCGGCGTGCGGCTCCAGGGCCTCAAACGACTGCACGTCGGTTTGCTCGTGCGTGGCGTCGGTGCGGCCGGGGTTGAAGGGCACCTGCACGTCGTAGCCGCCTTCTTTGGCCGCTTGCTCGATGGCGGCAGCGCCACCCAGCACGATGAGGTCGGCCAGCGAAACCTGCTTGCCGCCCGCGTTGCCGTTGAACTCCTTTTGAATGCCGGTGAGCACGTCGAGCACCTTGGCCAGCTCGGCGGGGTTGTTGGCATCCCAGTACTTCTGGGGGGCCAGCTGAATGCGGGCACCGTTGGCACCGCCGCGCTTGTCGGAGCCGCGGAACGTAGAGGCCGAAGCCCAGGCCGTGCGGATGAGCTGCGAGCCGGTGAGGCCGCAGGCCAAGAGCCGGTCTTTCAGGGTGTTGATGTCCTGCGCGTCAATCGGCGCGTAGTCGGCGGCGGGCAGCGGGTCTTGCCAAATGAGCACTTCAGCGGGCACGTCGGCACCCACGTAGCGGGTGCGGGGGCCCATGTCGCGGTGCGTGAGCTTGTACCAGGCGCGGGCGAAGGCATCGCCAAACTCCTCGGGGTTTTCGTGGAAGCGGCGCGAGATTTTCTCGTAAATCGGGTCTTCGCGCAGGGCGATGTCCGAGGTCAGCATGAAGGGCTGGTGCGACTTGTTGGGGTCGTGGGCGTCGGGAATCATGCCTGCGCCGGCGTCGCCCTTGGGCTTCCACTGGTGCGCCCCGGCGGGGCTCTTGGTCAGCTCCCACTCAAAGCCAAACAGGTTGTTGAAGTAGCCGTTGCCCCACTGGGCGGGGGTGGCGGTCCAGGCGCCTTCGAGGCCGCTGGTGATGGTGTCGCCGGCGTTGCCGGTGCCGTACGAGTTTTTCCAGCCCTTGCCCTGCTCGGCAATGCCGGCCGCAGCGGGCTCATGCTCAACGTATTGAGCGGGGTCGGCCGCGCCGTGGGTTTTGCCGAAGGTGTGGCCGCCCGCAATCAGGGCCACCGTTTCCTCGTCGTTCATGGCCATGCGGCCGAAGGTTTCGCGGATGTCGCGGGCCGAGCCTAGCGGGTTCGGGTTGCCGTTGGGGCCCTCCGGGTTCACGTAAATCAGGCCCATCTGCACGGCGGCCAGCGGGTTTTCGAGCTGGCGGTCGCCGGTGTAGCGCTTGTCGCCGAGCCACTCGCGCTCCGAGCCCCAGTAGATTTCGTCCAGCGGCTCCCACACGTCGGTGCGGCCACCCGAATAGCCAAACGGCTTGAGGCCCATTGACTCGATGGCGCAGGTGCCGGCCAGAATCATGAGGTCGGCCCAGGAAATTTGCTCGCCGTACTTCTGCTTCACGGGCCACAGCAGGAGGCGCGCTTTATCGAGGTTGGCGTTGTCGGGCCAGCTGTTGAGCGGCGCAAAGCGCTGCATGCCCGAACCGGCGCCGCCGCGGCCGTCGGCAATGCGGTAGGTGCCGGCGCTGTGCCAAGCCATGCGAATAAAGAACGGGCCGTAGTGGCCGTAGTCGGCGGGCCACCAGTCCTGCGAAGTCGTCATCAGCGCAAACAGCTCCTGCTTCACCGCGTTGAGGTCCAGCTTCTTAAATTCCTCCACGTAGTTGAAGTGCTCGCCCATCGGGTTGGAGGTGGCCGTCTGCTGGCGCAGGATGTTGAGGCGCAGCTGGTTGGGCCACCAGTCGCGGTTGCGGGTGCCGCCACCAGCCGCCTGCTGGGCCTGCCCCGCCAAAAACGGGCATTTTGCCGCCGACTCGTCATTCATGAAATGCTCCGTGGTGTTGGAGGCGGGCGGGTGTTGGTTGTGGTCTTCAGCCATTGTTATGGAAGGTTGTGATCAGTTAAAAGTCAATTTTAGGAATTTTGCGGCCAATCCGTTTGGCCTTCAGTGCGGTGCCGGAATTACTCGCAGCGTTTGGTTGGCAGCTTTGGGGGCCCCGGGCCCGCCGGGCGGCGCCCATTCCAGGCCGGGCACGGGCGGTAGCTGCAGGCCCCGGGGGCGCGGTGCAAAGCGGCCCAGTATGGTGGAGGAATGGGTAAAACAGCGGCGGCTACCGCGTAAGTTCACGGGCCGGGCGGCGGATGAGGCGGCCGCGCTGGTCTGCTGCTAGCGTCGAATAAGGGGGTTGGTGGTCGGGTAGAACTACCACAAAGGACGCCCTAGGTTTGCAGAAGCGAAAATAAAATTATGTTATATCCGCATAGGCGGCCGCCCGTGCGGAGGCGCGCCGCCAGGCCGCCTACGGGCCTTTTGGTGCGCCTCCGCACGGGCGGATGGCCGGGCGGAGCGGGGCCCCGGGCTGGTTTAGCGGCGGTGCTGGGCGCTAGGTCCAGTTGGCAAAATCCACCGTTGTGGGGCGGGGGGCAAACTCGGGCGGGGGCGAAAAGGCAAACGCCTGGGGCGCGGCCGCCGGGGCCCCACTGGCCGCGGTGCTCCGGCGCAAGGCGGTGTAGAGCACCGCGGCCAGCTCCTGCTTGAGCGCCGCGGCGGACACGGGGCCCTGCGCGGCCCGCAGCGCCAGCGCTTGCAGGGCGGCCAGCAGGGCGGGCGCGTTGGGGTGGGCGCTGGGCGGCAACTGGCCCGCCTGCGCCAGCACGTGGTGCACGAGCGCCTGCACGCGCGCCTCGCCGCCGAACGCCCAGGCGTCGGCCAGGTGCACCTGGTGCAGCCACACTTGCAAATGCTCCGCTAATAGTAGATCGTATAGATAGGCCATAGAATAGGTTTTTTCGAAGGCGTGCCTGGAGATAATATATATTGATAATTATTTGATTTACAAGATTACAGCGCTTGCGAACCAGGCACTAAAGAGCAAGGCAATAATTAGCCCAAGCTTCGTAATTGCCCGATGAAACGCGCCTGGGGCTCGTTAAAAGACGGGCTGCGCCTTGGGTAGTTCGCCGTTTGCCAGGGGCACCTGCGGGGGCTATCGGGCCGCTTGCAGGGAGGGGGCGGGCCGGCGCGCTACTGGGCAGCTCTACTGTGCTGCTTATTGGCCACGCCGGCTGGGGCCCCAGCCGGCGCGCTGCGTATTCATTATGCCGCACTTGCGTAGTTTCTGGGTGGTAGAAACCGTTGGATGGTTCCCCGCCGTACACAAGGTTACATGGAGGACCTTCCGACTGAAGCGGCGCGCCGGCGCGCCATTGCCTGGGCCACGGCCCTGGTAGCCGGCACGCCCCTGGCCCCGCAGCAATACGAAGCCGAACTGCTGGAGCGTTACGCCCGCGGCGAGCTGACGCTGAACCAGGTGCTGGCCCGCCTCGACGTGCGGGTGCACCACTTGCTGTACCGCAGCCGGGCCGTGCACCCGTTTTCCGAGGCCCAGCTCCTGAACTTGCTGGAGCAGGCGCGCACCTACAACGCGCAGCACGACCTGACGGGGCTGCTGTGCTACAGCCGCGACGGCCACTTTGTGCAGGTGCTGGAGGGCGAGGCCACGACCGTGCACGAGCTGTTTGCCCACATCCTGCGCGACGGCCGCCACCAACAGGTGACGGTGCTCAGCGACGCGGCCGGCCCCGCCCGGATGTTCAGCGACTGGCGCATGGCCTTTGCCCAAGTCGAGCCAGCAGAATTTCACTGGCTGATTGGCTACCTGGAGGCCCGCCGCCAGCGCCCGGCACTCCCCCAAATTCCCATCGATGACCCGCACCTGGTGGCGCTACTCACCAATTTCGGCGCGCTGTGAGTTCGGCCGGCCCTGGGGCCCCCGGGCCAGCCGCTGCGCGGTGCCGGCACTGGGGCCCCCAGGCGCTTGAGTAGTTGTGAGAGGTAATTAAAACGGTTCTGCTCATCTGGCGTTCGCGCAGTAATAGATGCTTCGACTGCGCGGAAGCCAGATGAGCAGGACGGTTTAAAACGATTTTTGGCTAACTCAAACAGCCTTTTAGTGCGGGCGGGCGGGGATGGCCCGGGCGCGGAAAAACTCGTCGGCCGTGCGGTTGAACTCGGCGGCGTGCTCGATGAGGGTGGCGTGGCCGCTGTTGGGCACCACCCAGAGGCGGGCGTGCGGCAGGTGGCGGTAGATGGCCACGGTGTGCTCCAGGGTAATCACGTCGCCGTCGCCGGCCACGATGAGCGCCGGGGCCCCCACGCGGCGCAGCGCCGCCAGCGGAATGTTGGGCTGGAACAAGTCGAGCAAAAATATCTTCCAGTCATTTTTTTGCGCCGGGGTAGTGCGCGCACGGTCCCGGTTGGCGCGGTAGTTCCGCTGCTGGTCCAGCCAGAGGGCGGGCGTGAGGGCCGTGGAATCGGGCGCGAGGTTGGCCCCCGTGGCCACCAGGCGGCGCACCTTGGCCGGGTGGCGCAGGGCCAGCGCCAGGGCGGTGATGCCGCCGTCGCTCCAGCCGATGACGTTGGCCGAGTCGAGGCGCAGGGCCGTGAGCAGGGCCGCGCAGTCGTCGGCCATCATCTCGAAGCTAAGCGAATCGCCCGCGTCCACCGAGCGGCCGTGGGCGCGGCTGTCCACGGCAATCACCCGGCAGTGCCGGGCAAGGGCGGCGATGTTGTGCTGGAAGGAGGCAATGCTGCCGCCGTTGCCGTGCAGCAGCAGCAGGGGCGGGCCCGCGCCGTACGTTTCGTAGTAGAGCTTAATGCCGCGCACGGGCTGGTAGTGGCCCGCGGCGGGGTTGTGGCCGTAGGGCACGGCCTGCCCCGCGGCCAGCAGCCGGGCCAGGAACAAGAGCAAAACCAGGGCGGTGCGTAGCATGGGGCCGGTGCGCGGGCGTGGGGCCCCGCGCCGCCAAAGCTAAGCCGCCGCTAGCGGTGCCGGGGCCCCCGGAACCCAAAATGCACTATGTTTGCCCGCTCCACTTTTTCTTCTTTTTGCGCCATGCTGTTCGCCATCCTGCTGCCCGGTATTTCAATGATTTTCCGGGGCCACATCCTCAAGGGCATTATCTGCGGGGTGCTGCACCTCACGCTCATCGGCTGGATTCCGGCCGCCATCTGGGCCGTGGCCTCGCACAACCAGGACCTGGCCGAGAAGCGCCACCGCGAAACGCTGGCCGCCCTGGCCCGGGGCCCCCGCTAGCCCGTGCGCGGCCGGCGCTGCTAGTGGGGCGGGGCCCCGGGCGGCTCCTGCTCGATGGCGCGCTGCACGTCCTGCAGGTTGCCGTAGCTGGGGCGGATGACGCCCAGGTCGGGGTTGTCCAAGTCGCGGATGGCCTGCACGGTTAGGGCCGAGATGACGATGAACAGCGCGGGCACGAAGTAGTGGCGGGCCTCCTGGGCGCTGTTGGTGAAGCCCACCAGCACGCCAATGGCCCACGACGACACCAGCAGCAGCGCCATGATGGAGGCCGGGGTGCGCTCCTGGTTGGCGTAGTGCAGGCGCTCCGTGGCGGCGCTCAGGCGGTTTAAGGCCGGCAGCAGCTGGCGCAGGTCGGCGGCGCGGGGCGCGGGGCCCCGCAGCGAGTCGCGCAGCTGCTGCCACGCCCGCTGGTAGAGGCCGGCGAGGGCGCGAATGTGCCCCGGGCCGCGGGCCTGCCCAGGGCGGTGCGCGCCCAGCTCCAAGGCCAGAAATTGCCGCGTGAAGGCGCGCACCGTGGCGTGCACGGGGGCCGGCAGCAACTGGCTCTCACGGTACAGCTCGGCCGCGGCACCGGCCGACTGGTGCACGAGGGCGGTGCGTTCCTTATAGGCGTTGTTAGAAGACAGCAGCGTGAAGGAGAGCAGCAGCCCAAACACGGTAATCAGCGCGCTTTCGATGCCCGAGGGCTTCCACACCCGGCCCCGGCGGCGGTACTGCACCTCGGCCACCGCGTAGCCCACCGCCACCGCCGCCACCAACGACGCCGGGTAGGCCAGCGCGAACCACAAAAACTCGAACCAGGGGTGCGCCATCGGCCAAAAGCAAAAAGGGGAGAAGAAGCAACGCGCCCGCCCCGCGGGGCCCCGGCTAAGATAGGCGCACCGCCGCCACTGGCCCGTGCCGGCTGGGCCCGGGCGGCCGTAGCGCGCGCCGTGCGTTCTTTAGGGCAGAACTTTCATTTTGCCATGAAACTATTGCCGCTGCTACTCGCCGCGCTGGGGCCCCTGGGCCTGCGGGCGCAACCCGCCGCGCCGCCGGTAGCGCCCGGGCCGCCCGCTGTGCGGCCCGCCGGGGCCC
>NZ_RCYZ01000001.1 GCF_006439025.1 Hymenobacter nivis | reverse complement strand
GGCCTGGGCCGAGGCGGCCAGGGCCCCGCCGAAGGCCAGCGACTGCGGGGCGAAGAAGCTCTCCTTGCCGTCGGTGTCGAGCTGGCGCAGGCGGTAGAAGCGGGTGCCCTGCTTGCCGGCCGTCGCGTCGCGGAACTGGTAGGCGCGGGCCTCGGAGCTGTTGGGGGAGGCGGCGGCCACGAAGCCGAGCTTGGCGAAGGCGGTGCCGTCGGTGGAGACCTGCACCTCGAAGCCGGCGTTGTTGAGCTCCTGGGCCGTGGTCCAGCTCAGCAGCGCGTCGGGGCCCTGGGCCACGGCGGCGAAGCTGGTCAAGGTCACCGGCAGCGGGTTCGTCGCGTCGCCCAGGGTGAACACACCGAGTAGAGTGTTAACTCCATCATTCGTAACACCTTCAATATTGGAGCGAACCAAAAGATTGTTGGCTGCGTCGATGGTGGTTTTGGCCAAAGGACGGAAGGGAACAAAGCCATTTTGTGCCCGGAATAGCACGAGGTTGCTTTCGGTAATCCCGTTCAGCTCATTATCCAAGTAGCGGAAGCCAAGCGAGAAGCTAGGGGTACCGGATATGCCAGTGGCCGAGAACGTAAAGCTGCGCTGGATGCTCTGGCTCGTACCTACACCTTTATAGGTAAAGCCCGTGAGGCGAGTGACGGACACAACGCCTGGGGAGCCGCCATTGGGCGTCAGCACAACACCAATGTTGTTAAACGTGTTAGCAGCATTCTGCACAATAGTGCGGTTCAGGCTACGCAGGAAACCTTGTACATAGCTTGTTGCCGTCTCGCCAACAATCTGGTTGCCAGTACCGATGTTGTTCGGGTCATAAATCAGATCAACGCTATTGTTGCTAGGATCCAGCGTCGGCGTTTTGAGTACGCCGTTGACGAAAGTCAAAACGCCCTTGATATCCATGCGGTTCGTAAGCGACTTTGTTCCGCCGCCTTCGATACGAACGTCGATGAACGTGGCGCCGTCAAACTCCTGGTCGCCACCAGCCAAAACGAAGGTTGAGTTAGGCTCTTGGCTGAAGCCACCCGTGAGGGCGAAGAAGTTGCCGTATACCCGCAGCTCCCCTTTTGATTGTCCGTTTACAGGGTCGCTTTGGTCGGTGCCGGCCAGGATAAGCGCCCGGGCACCCGGGGTACCATTAGTGCCGATGCGCAAGGACCGAACCTGAGCTGGGCCAAGCTTGCCGTTAAATATCTTAGGAATGTTGGACGTGCCAGCAGGGATGGTAACATCCGTATTAGCATCAGGTACAGTCTGAGGCGACCAGTTAGCCGCATTGAACCAGTCTTGTCCGGCATTACCAGTCCACTGCGCAGGAGCATTGCCGGTTACTTCGAAGTCAGCTTTGTAGTTGTTACCGTTGTTGCTGTCAAAAATCTTGGTACCGTCGTTGACGTTACCATCAAAATATAGCTCCAATGTATAAGTGCCCTTTCCGCTCGTAAAGGCCAGCAGATCAGGCTTAGTATTGCTGTTGATCCATTTCTTGTTGAATGAACCAGGAAACTGAGGGCTTTCTACTGCCTCGGCAAGCGTCAGCGGAAGCGTTATGAAATTGCCTTTGTTGGCAGCATCCTTTGGGTAAACTCGGTAAGAGAACTGAGCTTTTTGCACATTTTTGCCGCTGTTCTCAAAGGTATTAGCTTCAGCGTCAAGCAGCAATTGGCTGCCTTGAGCATAGGTGCCGGGAAAGCTGTTGTTGTTTGGAAAGGCTGGGGCACTGCCGCCGCCATTGCTGAGGGTGTAGTAGTAAGTACCGTTAAAAACCTCGAAGTTCTTGTAGAAGCCGCTGTTTTGGGCGTTGGCTTGGCTAGCAGAGCCAATGAATAGGACGAGGGCAACCAGTGCCAATAATGTGGCTTTGCTGCCGGTGAATAACCTTCGCAATAGCAGATAAGAAGCGGATTGCTGCGTGTTTAAAAGTTTTTGCATGATGCCAATAAATTATATGTGGAAATTGACGGGCAAATATACGGATAAGGTCACCGTGCGGCTATTTAAATACAATAAAATATTGCTAATCTACATTTTGTGCAAAACCATTGACCGGCTGGCTGGTTTGCCTCCATCTTTCTACTGAAAAGATGCCAAAAGCTATTCGTAAGTCTTAGCTACTCGCGGGAAGGGCCCCTGTGGCCCCTGCGCAAACCAAAAAAGGCCCCTCCAAATGGAGAGGCCTTCTTGGTAATTGTAATTATATCCGGCTAAATAGTGGTAGTGGCCGGTTCAGGATAAGACACTTAAGCCAATGCGAATAAATTATTCAGACGTAGGATAGCGGGAATAGTGGCGGAGACCGCCATAGCAGCTTAATAAATTAGTAGATAGCAGCTTAATACTAGTAGTTGGGTAGCAGCTTAACAATAGGATAAAAGCATAATTAATTAGACACTACAATACGTTTCTGAACCGGGCTGCCGTTGCCAGCCAGTGTGAGGAAGTAGGTGCCGGCCGCCAAGCCCGTTGGCAGCGGCAGGGGGGCCAAGTAGTGCTCCGTCGCTGGCGTGACTTGCTGGGCGAATACCGGGCGTCCAAGAGCATCGGAGAGCTGTAGCAGCACGGGTTCGTTGCTATACCCTTGCATAAGCAGCTGTACCGTGCGGCCCGCGCTGGGGTTGGGGTACACGTCGACCTGCTTGACTTGGTGCGGCACGAGCAGCACCGTGGCACTGTAGTGGATTTCCCCGTTGCGGTCGGCTTGCCGCAGGCGGTAATACATGGGGCGCGCCAGCGGCTGGGGATCGGGCCACTGGTAGGCCAGCGGCTGGGTGCTGTTGCCGGCCGCCGCCACCTGGCTGGCTTCGGCAAAGGTGTTGCCGTCGGCCGAGCGCTCGATGGCAAAGTAGGCGGTGTTGCGCTCGGAAGCAGTATTCCAACGTAGCGAAGCCATGTTGCGGGCGTCAACCGCGCCGGTGAAAGACGTTAGCTCAACGGGCAGTGGGGCCGGGGCGGGCGGGGCAACGCGGGTGGTGGCACCCATACTGCTGCCGCGGGTGTTATAAATAATGCTGGAGCCGTCCGCGTTGTACTCCGCATCGGTAACATAATAATAAGTATTGGGCTGCAGGCCGGTAACCGTAGCGGAGTGGCCCGCGCCATTATAAACCACATAGCCTTTGCCGAGCACCGCCCCTTGGCCGTAAGCAGGGGCAGCGGTATAAAATTGGCCATCAACGGCGGCAAGCGGCGTTGAGGGTTCGCCCCCGGTAGCGGCGATGGCCACCACCCGGCCTTGGCCCGTGCCATACGTGCCAAAGCTTAGTTCCATGGTGGTGGACGTGGCGCGGACGAGGCTCACCTCGCCGCCCCGGCTGGGGGCCGTAACCTGGGCCGAGGCAGTGTGGCTAGCCAGCCCGGCTGCCAGGCCCACCACAAGGGCTAAGGAGCGCAAATTCATATAAAAGCTTGTAGAGAGTGGAACCAAATAGGGAAATTGCTAAAATAAAGTAATGAGTTATAAAGTATAAATATTCTAATAATAAACAAGGACTTATAATTTAGGTGCAACTCGCTGGCCATCTGTTTTGCGATACACAAATATAGGACTAAAAATTAAATTGTAGACTTATTTCTCGTTTTATGAGATAAATAAGAAAATATTATTGTACTTAAATAAGAAAAACAATTTATTAAGCATTAGATAAAATCATATTTCAATAAAAAAGAATAAATGTGCAAATAGTATTAACTAAAGCCTGGCGTTTGCTGCCGCTTTCTGATCCTCTGAGAATGGTTATGAAAAAGGGCAGCCCGCTGGGCTGCCCTAGTCAGGCTATTATTATATATGGCAAGGTGCCGGCTACGCGGTGTATGCGGGGGCCAGGGTGGGGCCCCAGGGTAAGTGGGTGAGCTGCACGGCGTTCCAGCGGGCTTACTGGTGGGGTGGAGTGCAGAAGCACGCGGGCCGTGGTTTCGACATCCTTCTGGCAGTACCTCACGATGAGGGCCAGGTCTTTCTTTACCCAATAGGTGTGGCCTAACTTCGAGCCATCGAGGGCGTTTTTGAGCGAGGGAATGCCGAACGCGCCGGCCAGCAGCGGCAGCGGGATGCCGCCCTTGTGGTCGCCGAATTTTCGGAGGTTCATCGTGTCGAGCAGGTGGGGGAGGTCCTGGAAACCGGGGCCCCGGCGGCGTATTTTTACCGCTATGCTCTTCCAGTTTGGTGCCCGCAGCGCGTTGCTATTACCGTTTGTGGTGCCGGGGGCGGTGGCCGCGCTGTGGCTGTTGGGCCGGGCCCTGAGGCGCGGGGCCCCCACCGACGCCCTGCTGGCGCTGCTCATTGCCCTGCCCACCGTCAGCGTGGCGCAGTGGATGCTGGGCTACGCGGGCTGGTACGACAGCCACGATGGGTACTCGACGGTGATGTTTTACGTGCCCTGGCACTTGGGTACGGCGCTGGGTGCGGGCTATTACCTGTACTTCCGCAGCCTCACCAACCAGGAGTTTCGCTGGCGGCCGCTGGCCGTGCACCTGCTGCCGGCGGGGCTGGAGCTGGGCCTGTTTGCGGCGGCGGCCCTCTACGACCTGGGGTGGTGGCGCGGGCTGCACGGCCGGCCGCTGCCCGATTTCTTTGGCACTAAGGGCGCGGCGGCCACTGCCCTCAACGGGCTGGCCCTGCCGCTGGCGCTGCTCAGCCACGGGCTGCTGCTGGGCTACGGCCTGCGCATGTGGGCCGAGTACCGCCGCTACCGCCGCTACCTCGACGACAACTTCTCGGACCCCGAGCGCCTGCGCTTCGCCGGGCTGCGGCAGCTGCTGCTGTTGCAATTGCTGGTCCTGACGCTGAACTTGCTGTACACGGCGCTGAACACGGTCTTTGCCTTTAACTACGACGCGGCCTGGAATTTCTTCGCCCTGCGCGGCATCCTTATATACGGGCTGGTAGCGGTGGGCCTCCAGGCCAATTACGCGGCCGCCACCAGCCCACTCCGCTTTGGGGCCCCGGCGCTGCCCCCGCCGGCCGATGCCGCGCCGCTGCCCGGTGGCGGCGCGCTGGCGCTGGGGCCCCCGGCGCTGGCCGAGCGCCCGGCCGCTGCGCCGCTACCGCCCGAGCTGGGGCCCTGGCGCACCAAGCTGCTGGCCCTGATGGCCGACGAGCAGCCCTGGCTAGAGCCCGAGCTGACCCTCGCCGAGCTGGCCCACCGCCTGCGCACGCACCCGGCTTTGCTCTCCAAGGTCATCAACGCGGGCTGTGGGCAGAACTTCAACGACTTCGTGAACACCTACCGGGTGCAGGAGGCGCGCCGCAAGCTGGCCGACCCGCGCTTCGGGCACTACTCGCTGGTAGGGGTGGCGCTGGAGAGCGGATTCAACTCAAAATCAACGTTTAACCGCGTGTTTAAGAAGCTGCTGGGCCAGGCCCCCAGCGACGTGGTGCGGCCCAAATTATAAGTTGGGGCGGGCCAGATCATGGCCTGGGGCGCGGGCCGTGGGGCGGGCGAGGACCTTTGCCCTCGTCCTCACCAACCCCCGTTTCGACCGTGAAAACGTTGCTCCCCGCCCACTGGCCCCCGCGCCGGGGCCCCTCATTTCCTTGTTTTTTTCACGGCCGCGGTAACGTTTGGCCGGGGGCCCTGGTAGCCGCAGCAGGCAACCATCGGGGAACTATCCGCATCTGTGCTGGCGGTTCCCTTTCCTTCTACCCACTACGCATGAAAAAATTTACCCGTTGCGCGACGGGCGGGCTGCTGAGCCTGCTCTTCGCGGTAGCCACTGCTTTGCCGGCGGCGGCCCAGGGCCCCGCGGCCGGCACCGGCGCGCTCACCGGCACGGTGCTCGATTCGGCCAGCCGCCAGCCGGTGGCCTACGCCACGGTGGTGCTGCTGCCGCCGGCCCCCAACGAGAAGCCCATTACCGGCGTGGCGGCCGACGACCAGGGCAAGTTCAGCTTCACCAAGCTGGCGGCGGGGCCCTTCCGGCTGCGGGCCAGCTACGTGGGCTACGGCACCCACACCCGCGCCGTGGTGGTGGACACGGGCCCCCTCGACGTGGGGGCCCTGCGCCTGCGGGCCACGGCCCAGGCGCTGGGCGAGGCCGTCATCATCGGCTCGAAGCCGGTGGTGGAGGTGCGCCCCGACCGCCTGGTATACAACGCCGAGCAGGACGTGAGCAACGCCGGCGGTACCGCCCAGGACGTGCTGCGCAAAGCCCCGCTGCTGGCCGTGGACGGCGACGGCAACGTGACGATGCGCGGCTCGGCCAACTTCAAGGTACTCGTTAATAACAAGCCTTCGCCCACGCTGGCCCGCAACCTGGCCGAGGCACTCAAAAGCATTCCGGCTGAGCAGATCCAGAGCGTGGAGGTGATTACGACGCCGCCCGCCAAATACGATGGCGAGGGTACGGCCGGCATCATCAACATCGTGCTTAAAAAAGGCACCAAGCAGGGCGCCAACGGCCGGCTGGGCCTGAGCGGCGGCAACCGCAACAACAACTTCAACTCAGCCCTGAACTTCCGGCAGGGCAAAATCAACTTCACGTCGTCGGCCAACGCCGGGACTTGGTACAGCCCTGGTGCATCAGAAATTTACCGGCTGGGCTACTCCGCGGCTGGTACCGATACGCTGCGCCGCAACGGTACTAACTACAGCAGAGGCGGCTGGACTTACGGTACCGTGGGCCTCGACTACGACCCTGCCGAGCACCATAGCATCACGCTGGCCAGTTCCATTAACTACTACAGTGGCAAGGGTATCCGCGACTTATTTAACCGCTACGATTCGCCATTGCCCGCGGCTAACCAACTGTTCAGTCGCGCTACTACCGAGGTGTTCAATGGCCTCAACGTGGAGGGCACTGCCACCTACACCCGCACCTTTGCACAGGCCCGGAAGGAGTGGAGCGTGCTGGGCCAGTACGCCCTCAACACCGGCACGTTTGGCTACGACTACGATCAGTTTCAGGGGTCCAGCGTGCTGCTGAGCAGCGCCGAGGCCAGCTACCGCGAGCGCAGCCGGGGCCGCACGCCCGGCCAAGAAGTGACGCTCCAAACCGACTACACGCAGCCCCTGGGCGAGCAAAGCAAGCTGGAAGTGGGCCTAAAGGGCATTTTTCGGAGCACCGGCTCGGTGGCCACCGTCGACACACTACGCACCAACTACGGCCCCGCGCTGGCCAAAGACCCGCGCCGCAGTACCGACTTCAGCTACCGCCAGGACGTGCAGGCTGCCTACGGCATCTACTCGTTTGGGGTGGGCAAGAAGCTGAGCGCCAGCCTGGGCAGCCGCCTGGAGCGCACCAGCGTCAACGCCGACTTCCGCACCACCAACTCGCAGTTTGCCCCCAGTTACTTCACGGTGCTGCCCAACGGCTTTGCCCAGTACAAACTCAACGAGGCCAGCAGCATGCGCGCCGCGTACAGCCGCCGCATCACGCGGCCGGCCATCGACTTCCTCAACCCCTTCCGCGATGCTTCTGCGCCGGGGTTTGTGTCCTTCGGCAATCCTTTTCTCAGCCCCGAGCTGACCGATTCCTACGAACTGAGCTACAACACCACCGTCAAAATTACCACCCTCAACGCGGCGCTGTCGGTGCGCCACACCGGCAACGCCATTGAGAGCGTGAACTTGCTCAGCGATACGCTGGGCGTGGTGGAAACCACTTACCGCAACGTGGCGGCCAACACGTTCTACCAGTTCAACGTGTTCGCCTCCCTCAAGCCCAACCCCAAGTGGGACCTGAGCCTGGGCCCCGACGTGCAGTACGTGGTGCGCCGCTCGCCCTCGCTGCAAGCCGACCAGCGGGGCTTCACGGCCAGTCTCAACCTCAATACCTCGTACCGGCTGCCCAAAGAATACACCGTCCAGGCCTTCGCCTACGGCTCGCTGCGCACCATCGACATCCAGGGCTACGGCCCGGCCAACCTGTATTATTCCTTCGGGGGCAAAAAAACCTTCTGGAATAAAAAGGCCGACGTGGCGCTCAACATCGCCAGCCCCTTCAATGGGCGCTGGCCTTACCGCTCCACCCTCAGCACGCCCGCCTTCGACCAGCGCTCCACCTTCTACGCCTACCAGCGGTCTTTCCGCCTGAGCCTCGCCTACCGCTTCGGGCAGGAGCAGCAGGGCAAGCAGCGCAAGAGCATCAACAACGACGACACCAAGGGCGGCGGCAGCAAGCAGGGCGGCTAGGGAAAAGAATTAAAAACTAAAAATGGAGAATTAAAAATCTGACGGCCAGATTTTTAATTCTCCATTTTTAGTTTTTAATTCTCAGGGGCCCTACTTGATTTGGCGCAGGTCGTGCCGCACCTCGTGGCGGGCGGTTTTGAGGTAGGCCTTGAGCTGCTGCTGCTTGGTGAGCGAAATATTGACCGGCGTGAGCAGCTGCACCACGGCTAGCGTGGCGCCGGGCTGCAGGGCGGCCGCCACGTCGGCAAAGCCGGCGTAGGAGGCCACCGCCGCCTCGGGGCCCGTGCCGGCGGGCACCGTGAAGCTGAAGTTGCCCTGCGCATCGGTCACGCACGATTGGTCGAGGCGCGGCAGGCGCACCACGGCCCCGGCCAGGGCCCCGGCCAGCGTTTCGACGCGGCCGGCCAGCATCACTGGCGCGGGGGCGGCCGGGGCGGCCGGGGCGGCCGGGGCGGGCGCCGCGGCCACGGGGAACGCCGCCGGGGCCGCGTGCGATACGTTGGCTGCCAGTAGCTTGGTGCGGGGCTGCCGGGCCTGGGCCTGGGCCGAGCCACTACCCGCCGCCAGGGCCCCTAATAAGAATAAGCAGGAGTAGTAATATCGTTTCATAAGACAGGATGGGGGATAGCGGCGGGGTTAACTTTTTGCTTGAATAATTCAAAACTATCCACCCCCGGGGGCCCCCGGGCGGCATTTCGGCCGGCGCATCGAAACGCCCGGCCAACGCACGCTTCTGACCTGCGGCGCGGCCAAACTGGAATAGTATACTCTGATATAGGCCAGGTGTAATGCAATGCTTGCGCTGCCGATTCATGGGTCGTTCATTTACTGGTGCAGCCAGTTTGCCTGCCCGTGGCCTGCCCGTGGCCTGCCCGTGGCCTGCGCTACCGGCGCGGGCAGGGCGCTCGGGCCCTGGGCTACCGCCGCCCCGCCGCCCCTTGCAAAACCATGAAAAACCTGCGTAAACTCCTGTTTCTTGTGCTGTATGCGGCTCTCGGCGCGGCCCTGGGGACCCTGGGCGCCAAGTACGGCTTGCGGCTGCCGCACCACGCGGCCTGGGGCCGGGGGCAGGCGGCCGGCCTGCTGGCGCTGCTGCCGGTGGCCTGGCTGCTGGCCGTGTTGCTGCACGAGCTGGGCCACGTGCTGGCGGGGCAGTGGCAGGGCTTCCGGTTTTGCTGGCTGGCGGTAGGGCCCCTGCTGTGGAAGCGCGAAGCGGGCCGCCTGCGCCTTGCCTGGAACACCAACCTGAACCTGGCCGGCGGCATGGCCCTGTGCCTGCCCCCGCCCGCGGGCGACCTGCGCCGGCGGTTTATGGCCTTTGCGGCGGGCGGGCCGCTGGGCAGTGCGGCGTGGGCGGCCACGGCGCTGGGCACCTACGCCCTGCTGCCCATTCCTGCCTCGGCTGTGGGGCAGGTGCTGGCCGCGTCGCTGGCCGCGAGCGGCAGCATTTCGGCGCTGCTGACGCTGCTGACGCTCATACCCGTGCACGTGGGTGGCTTTTACAGCGACGGCAGCCGGCTGCTGCACCTGTGGCGGGGCGACGCGGCCGGCCAGCTCGACTTGGCCCTGCTCACGGTGATGGCCCACAGCACGGCCGGCACCCGGCCCCGCCACTTGCCGCAGGGCCCCCTCGCGGCCGCGGCCGCCTTGCCCCCCGAGCTGCCCATGCAGGCCTACGCCCACTACTACCGCTACCTGGGGGCCCTCGACGCCCAGCAAATTGCGCAAGCCGGCCAGCACCTGGCCGCCTACCGCACGCAGCTGCTCCGGCAGCCGGTGGGCCTCCAGGCCAGCGGCTGGCTGGAATCGGCGTTTTTCGCCGCCGCCTACGAGTACGATTTGCCCACGGCCCGTGCCTTCCGGGCGCGGGCGCAGCCCAGCGTGCTGGTCACGGCCGATGTGCTGGCCCGCGTCGAAGCTGCCCTGGCCCGCCTGGCCGGTGAGCCCGCGCCGGCCCTGGCCTTTGCGCAAGCCGCCTTGCGGGCCCTGCCCCGCAGCGTCGACCAGGGCAGCGCCCACCTCTACGCCGAGTGGCTGGCCGATACCGTGCGCTGGGCCGCCGGGCCAGCGGAGCCGCCGCTCCGGGCCGGCGGCTCGCCCGGCGCCGGGCAACCACTCGCCGGTTTTTTGCATCAGTAGTACACGCCCGCCCCGCGCCAGCATTGCCCCGGTTCTCTTTCCCAAACCACCTTTCTCTTTTTTCTGCCCATGTCCCTCACCATCACCAACCTTTCCAAAACGTACCCCAACGGCACGCAGGCGCTCAAAAACGTGAGCCTGGCCATTCCCAACGGCATGTTTGGCCTGCTGGGGCCCAACGGCGCGGGCAAAAGCAGCCTGATGCGCACCATTGCCACGCTGCAAGACGCCGACACGGGCAGCATCGTGCTCGATGGCATCGACGTGCTGCGCGACAAGGAGGCCGTGCGCCGCGTGCTGGGCTACCTGCCCCAGGAGTTTGGCGTGTACCCGAGCGTGAGCGCCGAGGATTTGCTCGACCACTTCGCCACCCTCAAGGGCATTGCCAACGGCAAGGAGCGCAAGGAAATGGTGGGGGCCCTGCTGCACCAAACCAACCTCTACGATGTGCGCAAAAAGCACGTGGGCGGCTACTCGGGCGGCATGAAGCAGCGCTTCGGCATCGCGCAGGCGCTGCTCGGCAACCCCCGCCTCATCATCGTGGACGAGCCCACCGCCGGCCTCGACCCCGCCGAGCGCAACCGCTTCCACAACCTGCTGAGCGAGATTGGCGAGAACCTGGTGGTCATCCTCAGCACCCACATCGTGAGCGATGTGGCCGACCTGTGCCGCCACATGGCCATCATCAACAAGGGCGAGGTGCTGCTCACCGGCGACCCGCTCACGGTGATGAACAACCTGAAGGGCCGCATCTGGCGCAAGCTCATTGAGAAGGCCGAGCTGCCCGCGCTGCAAGCCCGCCAGCAGGTCATCAGCTCGCGCCTGTTTGCGGGCAAAACCGTGGTGCACGTGCTAGCCGATGGGGCCCCGGACGCCGGCTTCGAGGCCGTGACGCCGGATTTGGAGGACGTGTATTTTTCAGAAATCCAGCAGTACGAGGCGCGGGCCAAGCGCGAGGCAGTCTAAAGGGTAGGGTGCGGGGCTTGCCCCCGCCCGTCGTCCGCGCCGCATCCAGCGTGTTTGGGCAACGACGGGCGGGGGCAAGCCCCGCACCCTACGGCAACTTACTTCTCCTCCTTTCCTGCCTTTCAATTATCCGCTTATGTTCCTTCCCATATTCCTTTTTGAGCTGAAATACCGCCTCAAGCGGCCCGCTACCTGGATTTACTTTGTTCTGTTGTTTCTGATGGCCTTTTTGCTGGTGACGGCGGCGGGCGGGGGTTTCGGCACGGGCGTGAATATTTCCATCGGCGGCGACGGGCAGACGGTGAAAATCAACGCCCCGTTTTCGCTCACCATCGTCACCGCCGTGCTGAGCGTTTTTGGGGTCATCATCGCGTCCTCGCTGATGGGCAACCCCGTGTACCGCGACTTTGAGTACCGCACGCACGCGCTGTTTTACACCACGGCCATCAGCAAGTTTGGCTACCTGGCGGGGCGGTTTTTGGGCTCCTACCTCATTGCGGTGCTGGTGTTCAGCGGCATTGGGCTGGGGGCGGCGGCGGCCGGCGTCATGCCCTGGGTGGAGGCCGACCGGTTTCTGGCCAGCGCCCCGGCCGGCACCTACGCGTGGCCCTACCTGGTGCTGGTGCTGCCCAACCTGTTCTTTTCGGGCGCCATTTTCTTCACCGGGGCCACGCTCTCGCGCAATATCCTGAGCACCTACATCGGCTCGGTACTGCTGCTGGTGGTGTACCTCATTGCCTCCTCGTACCTGCAAGACCTCAAGAACGAGCACCTGGTGGCGGCCCTCGATGCCTTTGGCCTTTCGGCCATCGACCTCACCACCCGCTACTGGACTTCGGCCGATAAAAACACGCTGGTGCTGCCGCTCTCCAGCTACGTGCTGCTGAACCGGGGCGTGTGGCTGGCCGCCGGGCTGGTGCTGCTGGGCCTGTGCTACGCCCGGTTCCGGTTCTCGGCCTTCACTTCGGAGCGGGTAGCGAAGAAAACCCGCGCCGCCGCCGGGGCCCCCGGGGGCCCTGTTGCCAGCGGCGAAGGGCTGCGGCTGGCGCTGCCCCGGGTGGCGCAGGTGTTTTCGGGCGCCATGAGCCTGCGCCAGTGGTGGAGCCTCACCCGGCTGGAGTTCTGGGGCATCGTGCGCAGCCGCTACTTCGTGGCCATTGCGGGCTCGGGCGTGATTTTGCTGCTGGCCACGGCCGCGCAGGTGGGCAAAACCTTCGACACGGCCACTTACCCGGTCACTTATGAGGTGATTTCGGCCATCAGCGGCTCGTTTTTCTTCTTCTTTCTGGCCATCATCATTTTCTACAGCGGCGAGCTGGTCTGGCGCGAGCGGCAGGCCGGCGTGGCCCAAATCACCGATGCCGTGCCCGTGCCCAGCTGGGTGCCCTTCCTGAGCAAGCTGGCCGCGCTGAGCCTGGTGCAGGTGGTGCTGCTGGTGGTGGTAATGGCCTGCGGCCTGCTGATTCAGACCTTTAAAGGCTATTTCCACTACGAAATCGGCCAGTACGTGCAGGCCCTGTTTTTGTACGAATTGCCCTACCTGCTGCTGTGGTGCGTGCTGGGCATGGTAACGCAGGTGGTGCTGAACAACAAGTACCTGGGCTTCTTCGTGATGGTGCTCTACTACGTGGCCAACCTGTTTCGCACCCAAATCGGCTTTTCGCACCGGCTGCTGGGCTACGGCGGCGGCGCCTCGCCGGGGCCCTATTCCGACATGAACGGCTACGGGCACTTCCTGCCCGCCTTCTGGTGGACCAAGCTGCTGTGGCTGGGCGTGGCCCTGCTGCTGGTGCTGCTGGCCAACCTGCTCTGGGTGCGCGGCACCGACACCCGCGGCCGCCTGCCGGAAGCCCGCCGCCGCTGGAGCGCCGGCAGCAGCGCCGCGCTGGCGCTGGGCCTGGCCATCAGCCTGGGCGCGGGCGGCTACATCTTCTACAACACCAACGTGCTGAACAAGTACCGCACGCCGAAAGAGGGCGAAAAGCGCCAGGTGGCCTACGAGAAGCGCTACCGCCGCCTCAAGGACGTGGCCCAGCCCCGCATCACGGCCGTGGACCTTAATACTGAGATTTTCCCCAGCACCCGCGCCGTGCGGTTCCGGGGCCGGTTCACGCTGGTGAACAAGCACGCCAGGGCCCTCGATACCGTCATCGTGAACATTCCGGTGGAGCAAAACCCGCGCGTGCTGGCCCTCACCCTGGGCCAGCCCGGCCAGGCCGCCCTCGCCCTGAACGACACCACCTACGGCCTGCGCCTCTACCGCCTCGCCCAGCCGCTGGCCCCCGGCGACTCGCTCAGCCTCGGCCTGGACCTCCGCTACCAGGAGCGCGGCTTCCCCAATTCGGACTCGAATACCGACATCGTGCACAACGGCACCTTCGTTAGCAGCGGCTACCTGCCCGGCCTGGGCTACCGCGAAAACGCCGAGCTGAGCGGCGACCAGGACCGCCGCAACTACGGCCTGAAGCCCAAGCCCCGCATGGCCCCCGTCAACGACCTCAAGGCCCGCCAGAACACTTACATCAGCTCCGATGCCGACTGGATTCGCTTCCGCACCACCGTCAGCACCGAGGCCGACCAGACCGCCATGGCCCCCGGCTACCTCCAGAAAGAGTGGGTGCAGGACGGCCGCCGCTACTTCACCTACGTGATGGATCGGCCCATGCTCAACTTCTACACCTTCCTCTCGGCCCGCTACAAACAGTATAAGAGCCAGTGGGTTGACTCCGTGGGTGGCCGTACCATTCCCATCACCATCTACTACCAGCCGGGCCACGAGTACAACCTCCAGCGCATGGCCGCGGGGGCCCGCGATGCCCTGGCGTACTGCTCGCGCAGCTTCTCGCCCTACCAGCACCGGCAGCTGCGCATCCTCGAGTTCCCGCGCTACCAGTCCTTCGCCCAGAGCTTCGCCAATACGGTGCCCTTTTCCGAGGCTATCGGCTTCATTGCCAAGGTGAACGACGAAGACCCCGAAGACCTGAACTACCCCTACTACGTGACGGCCCACGAGGTGGCGCACCAGTGGTGGGCCCACCAGGTCATCGGTGGCAACGTGCAGGGCAGCACCCTCATGGCCGAGGCCATGGCCGAGTATTCGGCCCTCATGGTGCTGCGGCAGCAGCGGGGCCCCACCGCCATGCAGCGCTTCCTCAAGTTCGATATGAACCGCTACCTCAGCGGCCGGGCCTTCGAGAAAAAGAAGGAAGTGCCGCTGGCCCTGGTCGAAAACCAGCAGTACATCCACTACGCCAAGGGCTCGGTGGTGATGTACGGTCTGCAGGATGCCATGGGCGAGGGCGTGCTGAACGGGGGCCTCAAAAAATACGTGGCCGCCGTGGCCTTCCAGGGCCCTCCGTACACCAATTCCACGGAGTTCGTCGGCTACCTGCGCCGCGCCGCCCCCGACTCGCTCCAGCCCTACCTCACCGACCAGTTCGAGCGCATCACCCTGTTTGACAACCGCGTGACGGCCGCCACCGCCAAAAAGCTGCCCAACGGCCGCTACCAGATCGATTTCACGGTGAAATCGGCCAAGTTCTACGCCGATAGCCTGGGCAACCAGCGCCCCGCCGACCAGTCGCGCGATGCGCTGCCCCTGGCCATCCTGCCCGCCCCCGACAAGAACGGCAAGCCCCAGCCCCCCCTGCTGCTGCTCAAGCGCCACTTAAAAGCCGGTGATAACAAGCTCAGCTTCACGGTGAACAGAAAGCCCGCCAGCGTCGCCATCGACCCCTTTAATATGGTAATAGACCGCCAGCTCGACGACAACCGCAAGGACCTCAAGCTGTAAGCTGCTTACCTCAGCCCCAGCGGCAAGAAAGCGTACGTAGCTGAACGACAAAGCCCCAGTGGGGCGGCCCGGGGTGTGGGCCGCCCCACTGGGGCTTTTGGCTGCGGGTGCCGCGGGTATTGCCACCGATGGGCTGCCCCGCTGGGGCGGTACCGCCCGGGGGGCCTACGCGGGCTGCTGGGCCGGGGCGGCAGCGGCGGCTTCGGGCCGGCGCATCCAGCCCATGCCGCCGCACTTGGCCTGCATTTGCTGGCGGAATTTCTCGCGGGCTTCGGGGCTGAGGTTTTCCATGCGGCCGGCCATGCGCTGTTGCCAGGCGCGACGCTTTTGGGCCCAGCTGCCGCGGCGCCCGCCCCAGTTGCCAAACAGCAAGCGGCTGAGCAGCAGCAATCCGAAGGTTTGGCCAAGGGTAATGAGGGGCCCGTGGAAGAGCACCGGCACCAGCCAGTTCCACAAGTACTGGGTGAGGAACAGCACGGCCGTGACGAACAGGCTGGCAAAGACAACGAATTTGAGGCCGCGCAGCAGCAAAAATTTACGGTCCATAATAGGGAGTATAATTAAGTTGAGTAAGCAAAAATCAGGAGGGCCCCGGGGGCCCCGGCTAGTCCGTGAACAGCTCGGTATAGAGCTTCTGGAGGCGCTTGCGCAGGTGCAGCACGGCGTAGTGCTTGCGCGAAATCAAGGTTTTGAGGGGCACGCCG
This sequence comes from Hymenobacter nivis, assembly GCF_006439025.1. Lineage (GTDB taxonomy): Bacteria > Bacteroidota > Bacteroidia > Cytophagales > Hymenobacteraceae > Hymenobacter > Hymenobacter nivis_A. The sequence goes on along the minus strand of NZ_RCYZ01000001.1, from coordinate 1,077,619 downwards.
GTTTCGGCTTCCATGTCCTTGAAGCTCTTGTCTTCCAGTTCGTGCCACACAAACACTTCGCGCTGGGCCACCGGCAGCTCGGCCAGGGCATCGGCCAGGGCCTCCATCAGGGTTTCGCGCAGCAGGCGGTTTTCGGGCGAGTCGTCGGGGGCGGGCAGCAGGTCGGCCAGCAGCAGGCCCTCGCCGTCGGGGTCGGCCTCGGCGGCCCCAAAGGCCGTTTCGAGCGACACCGGTCGCTGCCGGCGGTACAGGTCGATGATGCGGTTGCGGGCCACCCGGAAGAGCCAGGCGGCCGCCTGCTCCACGGGTTTGAGCAGGCGGTAGCTTTCCACCAACTCGGCAAACACGTCTTGTAATAAATCTTCCGCCTCCGCCTCGTCGGGAATGCGGCGGCGGATGAACTGCAGCAGCCGGGGCCGCTGCTGGCGCACGGCGTCGGCAATTTGCCGGTCTTGTTGCGAGGCCGTCATCGGGAGGATGGGAGTGGGGAGCGAAAAAGCCAGGTTTTCCATGGTGGGCAAGCAGACGGGGCCCCGGCCCTAATACTTTAACCGGCGGGCGGTTTGCTTTTTCAGGATACCTTTGCCTGCCCAAAATACGGCCCAAACCCGGGCCAATTCTCCGCCCGTTCCGCCCCGCATGGAAGCCACCATTCCCGAAGTCATCCGCACCGTTCCGCTGCAGTACTACGTTTTTTTCGCCACGGCCCTGTTTTCCATTGGCGTGGTGGGCGTGCTCACGCGGCGCAACGCCATCATCATCTTCATGTGCATCGAGCTGATGCTGAATGCGGTGAACATTTTGCTGACGGCCTTCTCGGCCTACCGCTCCGACCCCAACGGGCAGGTGTTCGTGTTCTTCATCATGGCCGTGGCGGCCGCCGAAGTGGCCGTGGGCCTGGGCATCATCGTCATGATCTACCGCAACTTCCAAACCACCGACGTCAACCTGCTGAGCCGGCTCAAGTGGTAAAAACGGTGCACCCGGCGGCGCTGCTTGTATAGCAGGGCCCCGCACTATTTTCCCCACTGCCCTACCAAGTCCCCTTTATGGAAACCGTTATCCCCGGCCCCAACGCCCCGCACGCCACCCTGCTCTACGTCCTCATCCCGCTGCTGCCCTTCCTGGGTTTTCTGCTGAACGGCTTGCTGAACAAGCGCTTGCCGGCCGCCGTGGCCGGGCTCATCGGCAGCGCCACCGTGCTGGGCTCTTTTCTGATTTCCGCGTTCCTGTTTTGGAGCTTCCTGCACCCGGTGGCGGGCTGGGCGCTGCCCGGCACCGCGGTGCACCGCGCCTACACCGTCGAGCTGTTCGACTGGATATCGGTGGCATCGCTGCAAATCCCGTTCGGCTACCAAATCGACCAGCTTAGCCTTATTATGTTGCTGCTCGTGACGGGCGTGGGCTTTCTCATCCACGTGTACAGCATCGGCTACATGGCGCACGACGAAAACGTGGGCAAGTTCTTTAGCTTTCTCAATCTGTTCGTGTTCAGCATGTTGGTGCTGGTGCTGGGCTCCAACTTTGTCATCCTCTTCATCGGCTGGGAAGGCGTGGGCCTCTGCTCGTACCTGCTCATCGGCTTCTGGAACACCAACACCAACTACAACAACGCCGCCAAGAAAGCCTTCATCATCAACCGCATCGGCGACCTGGGCTTCTTGCTGGGCATCTTTCTCATCTACCTCACCTTCAACTCGGTGCAGTACGGCGAAGTGTTCCATAAGGCCTCGCTGATGCAGTTTGGGCCCTACACCGTGGGCATTTGCACGGCCATCACGCTGCTGCTGTTCGTGGGCGCCATGGGCAAGTCGGCCCAGCTGCCGCTCTACACCTGGCTGCCCGACGCCATGGCGGGCCCCACGCCGGTATCGGCCCTTATCCACGCCGCCACCATGGTCACGGCTGGCATCTACATGGTGCTGCGGGCCAACGTGTTGTTTACCCTGGCGCCCCAAACGCTGGAGGTGGTGGGCATTGTCGGGCTGGCCACGGCCTTCTTCGCCGCTACCATTGGCCTGGCTCAGAACGACATCAAGAAAGTGCTGGCCTACTCCACGGTGTCGCAGCTGGGCTACATGTTCCTGGCGCTGGGCGTCATGGGCTACTCGTCGTCGCTGTTCCACGTGCTCACTCACGCCTTTTTTAAGGCCCTGATGTTCCTCGGGGCCGGTTCGGTCATCCACGCCATGAGCGACGAGCAGGACCTGCGCCGCATGGGTGGCCTGCGCAAAGCCCTTCCCATCACGTTCTTAACTTTCCTCATCGGCTGCCTGGCCATTTCGGGCATCCCGCCGTTTTCGGGCTTTTTCTCCAAGGATGAAATCCTAAGCCACGTCTACGAGCACAACAAGCTGATGTGGGCCGTGGGCCTGTTCACCTCGTTCCTCACGGCGTTTTACATGTTCCGCCTGCTGTTCCTGGCCTTCTTCGGCGAGTTCCGCGGCACCGAAAAGCAGAAGCACCACCTGCACGAGTCGCCGGCAAGCATGACCCTGCCGCTCGTCGTACTGGCCATTTTGGCGGCCGTGGGCGGCTTCATGGGGGCCCCCATGGTGCTGGGCAAGCACTACCTGGCCGATTTCCTGGCCCCGCTCTTCACCTACTCGCAGCGTCTCAACCCCGCCGCCTTCGCCCTCGAGCCCGACCACGGCACGGAGCTGATGCTCATTGGCTTGTCGGTAGCGGCCGGTGTGCTTGGCATTGGCCTGGCCTACGTGATGTACGTGGCCCGCGCCCAGCGCCCGGTGGCCGACGACGCCCCGCGCTCGGCCCCCGAAAACCTGGTGTACCACAAGTATTACATCGACGAGCTCTACGATGCCCTGTTTGTGAAGCCCACCATGGCCCTGTCGCGCGGCCTGTTCAAGTTCGTGGAAAACGGCGTTATCAACCCCATCACTAACGGCTTTGGGCGGGCGGTGCAGGGCGGCGGCTTCCTGCTGCGCTACGTGCAAACTGGCGCCGTCGAAACCTACCTTATCCTCATGGTTATTGGCATTGTGCTGATTCTGGGGCTGAACTACGGACGGATGTAAATTGCTAAAAACCAAGCGTACGGCCGGGGTCCTCATGGGGGCCCCGGCCGTACGCTTGGTTTTAAAGACAACTTTTTGCGGTCAGGAAAGTATATCGCCTTAGCCTTATTAAGGAACTATTACCCTTTCTTTCTACCGTATGAAATTAAATCTCTTCTCTCCCCGGGCTCTAGCGTCTGGTGCCGTACTTACTGCGGTATCGCTGGGGGCCTCGTTTAGCGCGCAAGCGCAATCGGCCGACCACAAAACTGCCATCAGCGGCAACGTCAGCGTGCTGCAATACCGCGGTGAGCTTGGCAACGACTGGTGGAACCTGGGCCGCGATGGCCTGCGCTTTGGCGGCGGGGCCGCCATCACGCGCTACCTCTCGCCGTCGTTCGACGTGAGCTTGATGGGCAACTACCAGCTCTATCGCTTCTCTAATAACATCCAGGCCGCTGCCCAGAATAGTAAATTTTCTGTAAAGTCGGGGTTTGCGGACCTAGCGCTTAAGCTGAAGCTCAACAACGGCAAAATTCTTAAGGAGGACGCGTTCATTCAGCCGGCTATTTTCGGTGGGGTGGGCATGTATCTGGCCCACAGCGTTGGCAACAACGGCACGAATAACTTCGACAATGCCATTGGCCGGCCCGATTTCATGGGTGGGGCCCTGCTGCGTTTCCGCTTGTCGCCAGCCTTGGCACTCGACGTGCAAACGGCCTACCACTACCCGCTGACCGAGCGCACGGACAACGTGTACAGCGCTACGGACAATCGCTACGATGACTTCTTGGTGCACTCGGTGGGCCTAACGCTGGCCTTGGGAAAAGCTAAGGACACCGACGCCGACGGCGTGCCCGACCGAAAAGACAAGTGCCCCGACACACCGGCCGGCGTGAAAGTGGACCCCACGGGCTGCCCCATCGATACGGACGGCGACGGCGTGGCTGACTACCAAGACAAGTGCCCCGACGTGAAAGGCTTGGCCGCTCTGCAGGGTTGCCCCGATGCGGACGGCGATGGCGTGGCCGACGGCGACGACAAGTGCCCCAACACCCCCGCCGGCACTAAAGTGGATGCCACTGGCTGCCCGCTTGACACGGATGGCGACGGCGTATCGGACGACAAAGACAAGTGCCCCGGCACCCCGGCTGGCGCTAAAGTGGACGAAAACGGCTGCCCCGTTGATTCGGACGGCGACGGCGTATCGGACGACAAGGACAAGTGCCCCAACACCCCGGCTGGTACGAAGGTGAACGCTAACGGCTGCCCCGAAATGTCGGACGAGCAGAAGGCGACCAAGTTCATCCAGTTCGAGTACAACCGGGCTCGCCTGCTGCCGGTATCGAACGAGCGACTCGACCAGATTGCCCAAACCCTGACCGAGTTCCCCGACTACAGCCTCAGCTTGGCCGGCCACACCGATAGCAAGGGCAGCGAAGGCTACAACCTGCGCCTCTCGTACGACCGCGCCGCTGCGGCCCGCGACTACCTGCTGAAGAAGGGCGTGCCCGCCGAACGCATGGAAGCCCGCGGCTACGGCAAAACCAAGCCGCTCGACACGAGCAAAACTGCTGCCGGCCGCGCCAAAAACCGCCGCGTAGAATTTGACCCCTACCTGACGGGCGAAACCAACCCGGCCGAAGCCAAGTACGGCCCGGCCCCGACCATCGCCCAGCTGCAAGCGGAGGGCAAAACGGCTCCCGACGGCGCCGCTCCGGCCCGCAAGAAAACCCGCACCAAAAAGGCCTCGCGCAAGTAGGTATTTCACCCGCTTGACGACGTTGACAAAACGGCCCGCTGCAGAGCGGGCCGTTTTTATTTGGGGCCCCTGGGGCAACTAATCGTGAAGAAACGATGTAAAACACAGGGCCCCAACTTGCGCTTTGGCGCGTTCGGGGGCCCTACCAACCACCGTATTTTCCGCACCCATGCATATTAAAAACGTCCTGCCATTGGCTGGCCTTGGTTTGCTGGCGGCCTGCAACAGCGGGCCCAGCACCCAGGAAAAGCAAGAGGCCGCCGCCACCACGCCCGCCCAAACCGTGACCACGCCCGCTGAAGAAGCGGTGCACTTGCCTGCCCCTTACGCCACTAAATCGACAAGCAAGCGGGTGGATGTGATTGACTGGCCCGCGGGCAAAACGCCCACTGCGCCGGCTGGCTTTACCGTGACGGAGTTTGCCGGGGGCCTGCAAAGCCCGCGCTGGGCCTACGTGGCCCCCAACGGCGACGTGCTCGTGGCCGAGGCCACCACGCTGCCCAAAGGCACCAAAAAGGAAATTGCCGCCGCGCTGCACCTCGACAAGTCGCGCTCGTTGCAAGCCACCAGCGCCAACCGCATCACGCTGCTGCGCGACACCGACCACGACGGCAAGCCCGATGTGCGCACCGTATTCTTGAGCGGCCTCAACCAGCCCTTCGGCATGCTGGTGATGGGCAACTCGTTCTACGTGGCCAATACCAACGGCGTGCTGCGCTACGCGTACCAGCCCGGCGCCACCAAAATCAGCGGCGCGGGCCAGAAAATCCTGAGCCTGCCCGAGGGCGGCTACAACAACCACTGGACTCGCAACTTGCTGGCCAGCAAGGACGGCAAAACGATTTTCGTGACCGTGGGCTCGGGCTCAAATGTGCAAGAGCACGGCCCCGAGAACGAGGTACGTCGGGCCAACATCCTGGAAATTAACCCCGACGGCTCGGGCGAGAAAATCTTCGCCAGTGGCCTGCGCAACCCCATCGGCTTGGCTTACTACCCCGGCACGAGCACGCTGTGGGCCGCCGTGAACGAGCGCGACGAGCTGGGCGACGAGCTGGTGCCCGACTACATCACGAGCGTGAAGGAAGGCGGCTTCTACGGCTGGCCCTACTCGTACTTCGGCCAGAACGTGGACCCCCGCCGCAAAGGCGAGCACCCCGAGCTGGTGCAAAAAGCCTTGGTGCCCGACGTGCCGATGGGCCCCCACGTGGCGGCCTTGGGCCTCACGTTTTATGACCAGAAAGCCTTTCCCGCCAAGTACCGCAACGGCGCTTTCGTGGGTGAGCACGGCTCTTGGAACCGCGCCGCTTACTCGGGCTACAAAGTGGCGTTTGTGCCGTTCAAAGACGGTAAGCCGGCTGGCAAGCCCGAGGATTTCCTGACCGGCTTCCTTGTCGGCGGCGACTCCGACAAAGCCTACGGTCGCCCTGTGGGTGTGGTAACCCTGGCCGACGGGGCCCTGCTCGTGACCGACGACGCCGGCAACAAAGTGTGGCGCGTGGCCGCCGCGGCGGCTCCCAAGGCCACGGCTTTCGCTCCCGCCAGCCGCCGGCGCTAAGGCCCGCTGCCAACTTAGGGCCCCCGAACCTACGCTAGGTTCGGGGGCCTTTTTGCGTTCAGGGCGTGCTCGCCTGGGGCCCCTGGCTGGAAAATGTGCGGTGCCCCGGGGCCCCAGTAATCCAGTGCTGGGCGTAAATTGAAGGGCGGCGTTTTTATGGGCCCCGGCCTGAAACGCCTGGGTCAGGGCGCCTGCTACTGGTTTGGATCAACCAAGGCCAGCAGCTGGTGGGCGTTGCCGATGGCTGAGGCGCCGATGTCGTTGTTGAAGTACAAATACGCCTGCTCCACGCCCGGCGCGGCGGCTACTTCCGCGGCCACGCGCTGCAAAAATGGCGCGTCGTAGGGCGAGGCGTAGAGGTGCGGCACGCCGTGGAAGCGGTAGTAGAGCGTGGGTGCGGTGGCCACCACGACGTCGGGCAGCAGCGGGTGGCTTTGGCCGCTGAATGCTACGCGGCGCTGCCGCAAGGCCTCGTACACCTCGCCGCGCCACCAGCTGGGGTGCCGGAATTCGAGCACGTTCATAAACGCCGGGTCGAGGCAGTCGAGGATGCGCGCCAGGCGCTCGGGGTCGTAGGCCAAGCGCGGCGGCAGCTGGAACAGCACGGGCCCCAGCTTGTCGAGCAGGCCCCGGCCGGTGGTGTCGTAGAAGTCGCCCAGCAACTGCCCCACGCCGTGGAACTGCTTGTAGTGGGTAATTAGCTGCGGCACCTTCACCGCAAACTGGAAGCCGGCCGGGGCCTGCGCGTACCAGTTCTCCAGAAACGACAGCTGCGGGAAGCGGTAAAACGTCACGTTCAGCTCCAGGGTGCGGAACTGCTGGCTGTAGTACTCGAACCAGCGCCGCATGGGCAGCTTTTCGGGGTAGAACGCGCCGCGCCAGTGCCGGTAGTGGTAGCCCGAGCAGCCGATGTGGTAGGTAGCCATGGGGGAGAAGCGAACAAATGCGCGGTGGGTACTATCATCAGAGTCGTTTGCACCCCGACCTTAGCCGGGTATTACGGCAATATTCCCTCCGGCAACCATGAAAACGACGCAGCTTTTTCGCTTGTTACTGGGGGCCCTGCTCGGCGGGGCCCCGGCGGCCGCCAGCCGGGCGCAGGCCCCGCCCACGTTCACGCCGGCCGTGCAGGCGTTCATCAAAGTGAACGCACCGGTGGTGGCCCTCACCGACGCCAAGGTGATTGACGGCACCGGGCGGCCGGCGCTGCTCCACCAAACCGTGCTGCTGCGCGACGGCCGCATTGCGCAGGTGGGCCCCAGCAAAAAAGTGAAGGTGCCCGCCGGGGCCCAAACCATCAGTTGCACTGGCAAAACGCTGATTCCTGGCCTGGTGATGCTGCACGAGCACCTGTACTACACCATGCCGGCGGGCGGCTTTTTCAACATTGCCCAGATGCCGTACTCGTTTCCGCGGCTGTACCTGGCGGGCGGGGCCACCACCATCCGCACGGCCGGCAGCATCGAGCCCCAGACCGACCTGGCCATCCAGCGCCTCATCGGCGAGGGCAAGTTCATCGGGCCCGACATGGACGTGACGGCCCCCTACATGGAAGAGCCCGGCATGGACATTCCGGCCCTGAACACGGTGAAGGGCCCCGAGGAAGCCGCCACGGCCACCAAGTTTTGGGCCGACCGGGGCTGCACGTCGTTCAAAATGTACATGCACGCCACCCGCGTCGACCTGGCCGCCGTGGTGCGCGAGGCCCACCCGCGCCACCTCAAAATAACCGGCCACCTCTGCGCCCTGACGTACCGCGAGGCGGCGGAAATTGGCATCGACAACCTGGAGCACGGCTTCATGGCCAGCTCGGATTTTGTGGCCAACAAAGCGCCTGACGTGGCCGACTACCCCGCCGCCCGCCTGGCCCTGCAGCGCCTGCCCGTGAACAGCCCCGCCATGGCGGACCTCATCAAGTTCCTCATCGGCAAAAACGTGGCCCTCACCTCCACGCTGCCCGTGTTTGAGCCCTACACCGGCCGCGAAGTGGTGCTGGGCGGCGGCCTCGACGCCCTAATTCCGCAACTGCAAGAGCGCGAAAATGCTACCTGGCAGCAAAACCAGGGCAAGGACTCGGCCAGCGTGGCCCTGTTCAAGAAGGAGCAAGCCTGGGAAAAGCAATTCTATGACGCCGGGGGCCTGCTCGTGGCCGGCACCGACCCCACCGGCGCCGGCCGCACCATTGCGGGCTACGCCAACCGACGCGAAATTGAGCTGCTCGTCGAGGGCGGTTTCACGCCGCTGCAAGCCATCAAAATCTGCACCCTAAACGGGGCCCGCTACCTGGGCCGCGACCAGGACATTGGTACCATCGAAGCCGGCAAGCAGGCCGACTTAGTGCTGGTGAACGGCGACCCCGAGCAGAATATTCGCCAGCTCCGCCAAATGGAAATCGTGTTCAAGCACGGCGTCGGCTTTGATTCGCCCAAGCTGTTCGAGTCCATGAAAGGCAAAGTGGGCCTGAACTAGCCCAAACGCCGCGGGCTCGCGCGTGGGGCCCCAGCCGAGCGGTTGCCTCGCGCGCCGGGTGCCGCTCGCGCTACTGCCGCCCCGCCTGCACCAGGCCCCAGCCGCCCGCTAGCAGCAGCACCCCAAACCCCAGAAAAGCCAAATCGGCCGGCAAGTGGTTGGGCGTGTACTCGTACACGTGGTGCAGGCCCAGCAGCTCGTGGTCGATGACGCCCTCCACCACGTTGAACAGGCCCCAGCCCAGCAGCAGCCCGCCCGCCAGCGTGGGGCCCGAGTGCGGCACGTCGGCCCGGCCGGTGGCGCTCCACAGCAGGCGCAGCCCCACCGCCGTCAGCACCCACACCGCCGCGTGGAAGAGGCCGTCCCAGTACATATTCACCTTGGCGCGCACCAGCGTGTCGGGCGGCAGCTGGCCCGACAGCATGTTGTGCCATTGCAGAATCTGGTGCAGCACAATGCCATCCACGAAGCCGCCCAGGCCCGCGCCGAGCAGAATGCCGGCCGCCACCAGCGGCGTGCGGTGCCGCGCGGGGGCTCTAAGCGGCTGCACGGCCCGGAGCAAAGCGGGGCCGGAGCCGGTCCCAGTAAAACAAGCCCACGCCCAGCGCCAGCAGCACGGCCACTGGCAGCAGCACCAGCGCCAAGTTGGCCGAGTAGGCCGCGTTGTGGATGCCGGCTTGCACCCGCGGCCGGCACCAAGCGCACGCCCAGGCCCCGCCGCTGGGCAGCAGCCAGACCAGCAAAAAGGATAAATTTTTCATGCAGCGCAGTGAAAGGTACCCTGCGCCTACGCGGTCCCAAAAGCTAAGTTTAGCGCAAACTGAGCCGTAGGGGCACATTTTTGGGCAGCGCTGGGGCCCCGGCCCAGGCTAAGAGCTGCACGAGAGCGTGGCACTGCCGGGCTTGTCGCGGGCCCAGTCGGGCCGCTTGGCGGCCAGCGCCTCGTGGGCCGGGTGCTCGGCAAAAGGCGTTTTCAGCACTTCGAACAGCGTGTTGAGTGGGGCGAGGTCGCCGGCTTCGGCGGCTTCGATGGCCTTCTGCGCCAAGTAGTTGCGCAGCACGTACTTAGGGTTGGCGCCCAGCATGCGGGCCCGGATGGCTTCGCCGCTGGCCGCCTCTTGGCCGAGGCGCTGCGCGTAGCGCCGCAGCCACTGCCGCAGGAGCTGCTCTTCGCCGGGCACCACCGCGTAGGCCGCCGCGGCCAGCAACTCGTCGAGTAGCTCGTCGGCGCGGGCGGGCGCGGCCAGGAGGGCAGGCGCTTGGTGGGAAAGCTGCCGAAAGAAAATCGTCATGTCGATTTCCGGGCCGGCCAGGGCTTCGGGCAGCGCTTCGGTCAGGGCCCGGTCGTCGGCATCAGCGGCGGGGCCCTGGGGCGTGAGGCCGAGCTTGCGCAGCATGAGGGCGTGCTGGGTGGCGGCCAGCGTGTCGGCGTACAGGTCGAGGCCGGGGCGCAGCGCCTGTGGGTCGTCCACGAGGGGCCCCAGCGCGTGGGCCAAGGCCATCAGGTTCCACAGGGCCACGCGCGGCTGCTGGCCGAAGGCGTAGCGCCGCGAGCCAAAATCGGTGGTGTTGGGCGTCCAATCGGGGTCGTAGGGCTCCAGCCAGCCGTAGGGGCCGTAGTCGATGGTGAGCCCGAGGATGGACATGTTGTCGGTGTTCATCACGCCGTGCACAAAGCCCACGCTCATCCAGTGCGCCACCATCACGGCCGTGCGGCGGGCCACTTCCTCGAACCAGCGCACGTACACTGCCGGCGACGGGGGGCCCAGCTCGGGGTAGTGGTGGCGGAGGGTGTAATCGGCCAGGGCGCGCAGGTTGTCCAGCTCGCCGTGGGCCGCCATGAGCTGAAAGTTGCCGAACCGGATGAAGCTGGGCGCTACCCGCGCTACCACCGCGCCTGGCTCAGGCGCAGCGCGCCCGTCGTAGAACATGTCGCGCACCACGGCGTCGCCGGTGGCCACCAGGCTCAGGGCCCGGGTGGTGGGCACGCCGAGGTGGTGCATGGCCTCGCTGCACAGAAACTCGCGCAGCGACGAGCGCAGCACCGCCCGGCCATCGGCGCGGCGCGAGTAGGGGGTGGGCCCCGCGCCCTTGAGCTGGATTTCCCAACGCGAGCCGTCCACGGCCGCCACTTGGCCCAGCGCAATGGCCCGGCCGTCGCCCAGCTGCCCGGCCCAGTTGCCGAACTGGTGCCCACCGTAGCGCGCGGCAAAGGGCTTCATGCTGCCCGTGACCAAGTTGCCGGCCAAGGCGTCCACCGCGGGCCCCCGCGTGGCCGGCTTCGCCAGGCCCAGAAACTCGCCCAACTCCTCGGACCAAGCCAGCAGGTGCGGGTCGGGTACGGGCGTGGGCGCCACCCGCGAGTAGCAGTAGCCGGGCACCTGCCGGGGCCCCAGCGGGCCAGCCGCTTCGCCGGGCAGCTCGTCTACAAAGGCGTTTTCGAAAGGGACTTGGTCGATGGAAGTAACAGGCATACAAAAGGCATTAGGCAAATAGAAAGGCCGGGGCCGGCGCCACTGCTCCGGTGCAGCAGCGCCGGCCCCGGCCTTTCCCAACGAGGGCCCCGGCGCCGTGGTTCAGGCGGGGCTTGGCTGGGGCCCTCAGGACAGGGCCTGGGGTGGGGGCGAGCCGGCCGGGCGGCTGTGGTCCTGCGGCAGGGGCACGAAGGCGGCGTTGTCGTTGGGCGGCAGGGCAATGCGGCCGGCTTGCCAGTCGGCCTTGGCCTGCTCGATGCGGTCGCGGCGCGACGACACGAAGTTCCACCAGATGAACCGTTCGCCCAGCGGCTCGCCGCCCAGCAGCATCAGCGTGCTGGCTTCGTGGGCCACCAGCACGGGGTCGAGGCCGGGCGTGAACACCAGGAGCTGGCCGGCGGTGTAGCGGCGGCCGCTCACCTCCACGCTGCCCTTGGCCACGTAGGCGCCGCGCTCGGGGTAGCCGCGGGGCAGGCCGAAGCGGCTGCCGGCTTGCAGCACCACGTGCAGGTAGAACAGCGGCGAGTGCGTCGCCACGCCGTTGCGCAGCCCGAAGGCGTCGCCGGCAATTAGCCGCAGCCACACGCCGCCGTCGGTGAAGATGGGCAGCTCCTGCGGCTGGTAGTTGGCAAAGGTGGGCGCGGTTTCCTCGTCGGCTTCGGGCAGGGCCACCCAGGTCTGCACCATTTCCAGGGCCCCACCGGCCAGCGCGCCGGGGTCTTCGAACCGCTCGGAGTGGGCAATGCCGCTGCCGGCCGTCATCCAGTTCACCTCGCCGGGCCGAATGATTTGCTCCACGCCCAGGCTGTCGCGGTGCGTGACTTGCCCGCCAAACAAGTAGCTCACCGTGCTGAGCCCGATGTGCGGGTGGGGCAGCACGTCGAGGCTGGGCAGGCGCTCGGGCGCCACGTTGACGGGCCCCGCGTGGTCCATGAAAATGAAGGGCCCCAGCATGCGCCGCAGCCGGTAGGGCAAAATGCGCCGCACGTCGAACCCCGGGGCCAGGGCCGCCGGGCGGGCGTCAATCACAAGGTCGAGCATCGGGAAGGAGGGGAGAGGTGAAGGAAAATTGCCGCGGGGCCCCAGCCGGCCCGCTGGGGTTTGCCAAAGAAAGGGTAGCCCGGCTGGCCGGAACGCGGAAGGACTTGGGGCCCCAGCGCGTGCGGCGCCCAGCCGGGCCAGCCGCCGGCGCGTGGCCCGGCGCAACCTCGCGCAACATTAAGAAAAGCAATGCAGTACCAGAAGGCCCGCCCGGGGCCCAGCCCCGGCGGCCTTGGCGGCTTGCCCGCCCCGCGGCCCCTGCGGCACCCCCTCACCCCCAACCGTTCTATTTTGGCAGAGTACCCCACCCCTTCGCAAAGCGCCCCGCCGGCTGCCCAGTCCCTCATCGTGCTGGCCGGCGCCACCGGCGACCTTGGCCACCGCATTGCGCAGCACCTGCTGCAACGCGGCGCCCGCGTGCGCGCCCTGGTGCGCCCCGGCAACACCAAACCCGCAGTGGAAACCCTGCGCCAGCAGGGCGCCGAAGTAGTTGAAGTCGATTTCAACGACGTGGGGGCCCTTACCACGGCCTGCGCGGGCGCCGCCTGCGTGGTGTCGGCGGTGTCGGGGCTGCGCGACGTGATTGTGGACCTGCAAACGCGGCTGCTCGACGCGGCCGTGGCCGCCGGCGTGCCCCGCTTCATTCCGTCCGACTACTCCATCGACTTCACCAAGCTGCCCGCCGGCTCCAACCGCAACCTCGACCTGCGCCGCGAGTTCGGCCAGCGCCTCGACGGGGCGCCCATCCAAGCCACGTCCGTCCTCAACGGCATGTTCATGGATTTGCTGACCGGCCAGGCCCCGGTGGTGCTGTTCAAAATCCGGCGCGTGCTGTACTGGGGCCCCACCGACCAGCCGCTCGACTTCACCGCCATCGCCGACACCGCCGCCTTCACGGCCGCCGCCGCCCTCGACCCCACCACGCCCCGCTACCTGCGCGTGGCCGGCGCCGTGGCCACCGTGCGCGACCTCCAGGCCACCGCCACCGCCGTCACGGGCCGCCGCTTCGGCTTGCTGCGGGCCGGCGGCCTGTGGCTGTTGCAGCTCATGATCAAGGTGACGCGCCGGCTCGCGCCCGCCCCCGATGAGGTGTTTCCGCCTTGGCAGGGCATGCAGTACCTGCACAACATGTTCACCGGGGCCCCCAAGCTCGCCCCCCTCGACAACGCCCGCTACCCCGACATCCGCTGGACGCCGCTGCGCGAGGTGCTGGCCACGGCCAAGTAGCGCGCCGGGGCCAGGTTATTAAATTATGTGCTTGGCCCAACAACCCGGCTTTGGGGTAAACGCGTAGCGCCTTGCCGCGTATAGCAAGCACGACGGCTACGCAGCCGCCACATTCCCACCCGTTTTACTCCTCCATATGAAAGTTTCCCTGATCCTCGCCGCCGCCTTCGCCCTCACCGCAAGCGCCGCCTCGGCCCAAACCGTAGCCCCCGGCACCACCCCCGGCGCCCAAACCGGCAACCCGTCCAACATGCCCAGCGCCGGCGACCCCACCACCGACATGCAGCGCCCCGACAGCAAGCGCAAAGACAAAATGGCGATGGACAAGGGCGACAAAAAGATGATGCGCAAGGACCGCAAAATGAAAATGAACTCCGACGGTTCGATGAAAACCAAAACCAAAATGTAGTCGCCGCCGGGGCAGCCAACCTCCCCAGCGCCTTCGTTTTGATCAACAAAAAGCCCCTGCCGATTATCGGCAGGGGCTTTTTTGCTAAGTGCCCGCGCCAGCCTGCGGTCACAAAAGTACCGCCTATTCGTTAGGAATTGCTTAGGCCAACCGCCGCCCCGTTGCTAAGTAGCATCAATCACAAGTCTATTTGCTTTGTAATGCAAAGTTCTTTTACTTAATTTGTATTGCTCGCTCACAGCACCGTCCCGGGGCCCCAGCTGGGGCCCCGGGACGGAAGTAGCGCCTTGCGCTTGCCGCCCAGCCCTGGGGCCCCAGCTAGGCCCGTTCGCATCTGCCTTGTTCCAATCCTCAACCCAAACCTCTATTGCTATGACCTTGACTAAAAGCATCCTTCGCCTGGCGCTCGTTACGACGGGCCTGTTGTTAATTCCCCTGGTGGCCATGCAGCTCACCACAGAGGTAACCTGGACGTTATCGGATTTCGTGGTTGCCGGCGGCCTGCTGTTTGGCGCGGGCCTCGCGTACCTGCTGGTGGCGCGGCAGGGCAACGGCCCGTACCGGCTGGCCGCAGGCGTAGCGGTGGCAGCTGGGCTCCTGCTCATCTGGGTAAACCTGGCCGTGGGGCTCATCGGGAGCGAAAACAACCCCGCCAATTTGCTTTACGGCGGCGTGCTTACCGTGGCAGCAGTGGGGGCCCTGGCCGCGCGCTTCCAGCCGCAGGGCATGGCCCGCGCCATGTTTGCCGCGGCGCTCGTGCAGCTGGCGGTCCCGCTGGTGGCGGCCCTCATCTGGCGGCCCGCGGTGAACCTGGGAATGCTGCAAGTACTGGTCCTGAACGCCGCCTTCGCCGGGCTGTGGGCCGCTGCGGGTTGGCTGTTTCGCCGCGCCAGCAACACCGGGGCCCTGGCCTAGGCCAAAACCGGCGCATCGCCTAACCGCTAGGCAACCGACTCCTTTTCCCGCACTTGCCTGGTAGCGGCAGCATCCAACAGCTGGCTACTACCGCCAAATGGCCAAGCAGCGTTCTTACTTGGTTGGGATGTAAAAATTGCTCAGTATAAGAAGCCTAAGTAGCAGATGGCCGGTAAGATAGCCTGCGTAAGCGGAGTGTAAAGCGTAGCAGTGGAAGTAGGAAGATGGCTATGCTACCGCCGCTTACCGTACGTGTTAGCGCGGGAGCAAGTGCTACCGCAAAAAGCTCAGGTTACCAACCTGCGCCCAGGTGGTCGGTGCGGAAGTACGTCCCCAACCAACGCCCATAACCAGCTGATTGCTGCCCGTGCCAAAGCGGCGGCTTGGCGCACGAACACATATCACTTACCCGCTTTTGTATGAAATCCTTCCTGTTTCTAGCCGGCATACTCGCTTGTAGCACCAGCGCGGCCCTGGCCCAAACCGTGTTGCCCTCGGGCGCAGTAGCACCGAATGGGGTGCCGTCGCCAACAGTTGGCGTTCCCGTAACGCCGGCTACCGTGCCGGGTAGCGCGCCCCTCAGCACGCCCGCCACCCGCGACGCCGGCAGCCCCCGCGCCTCCCGCCGCGACGCGAAAGTGCCCGGCATGGACCGCGAGGAACGCAAGCAAATGCGGAAAATGGGTAAGATGCACTACAACGCCGATGCGGAGAAGCCGGCGGGAAGGAAGTAACGGCCCGCGCTGCCCTGCCACCGGGGCAGCGGGAACGCCAGGGTTATTCGTAACCTTCCGACAATGAGTGCATTTGCGGCAATGGTGCGAATGCCAGCGCACGCGTGCCCGCTGCCTTTGGGGAGCGCGGGAAAAACAATCCGGCCGGGTGGGTAGTCTTAGCAAGGGTCGTTTTTTCAGAAAAACGGCCCACGAATCATTCGCTCATTTACTTGTTTATGAACATTGGAATCATTGGTGCCGGCCACATCGGCAGCGCCCTCGCCGTGCGGCTCACCAGCCTCGGCCACTCGGTTTACATTGCCAACTCCCGGGGCCCCGAAACGCTGAAGGACCTGGCCCAAAAAACCGGCGCTACGCCCGTTACGGTCCAGGAAGCGGCCCGCCACGGCGAAATCATCGTGGTAACCATTCCGCTGAAAAGCATCCCCGACCTGCCCAAGAACCTCTTCGAGGGTGTGCCCGCCAGCGTGCCGGTCATCGACACCAGCAATTACTACCCCTTGCTGCGCGATGGCCAGCTGCCCGAGCTAGAGAGCGGCGACCTAACCGAGAGCGAATGGGTGCAGCAGCACCTGGGCCGCCCGGTGCTGAAAGTGTTCAACAACATCTTCGCCGCCAACCTCCAAAACAGCGGCAAGCCTGCCGGCACGCCCGGCCGCATCGCGCTATTGGTAGCCGGCGACGATGCCGCTGCCAAGCAGAAGGCCATGGCCCTGGTGGAGGAGTTGGGCTTCGATGCCGTGGACGGTGGCAGCCTGCACGAGTCGTGGCGCCAGCAGCCGGGCTCGCCCTTGTACTGCACCGATTTATCGGCCGACGAAGTGCGTAAGGACCTCGCCGACCTGGGCACCCAGCGCTCGCCCGAGCAACACGCCGAATTCCTGGCTAACCAAGCCGCTTCGGAAAAGCAGTTGCAAGCGCAGGGCGTCAAGCTCTAGGCCCCGGCGTTGCCCCACGTAGGCTAACCAAGCGTTAACCCACTGCCATAAGCCCCAGCGAACAAGCCCCGTCAATTGTCGGAGGGTGTTCGCTGGGGCTTATTTGGTAAAAGGGGGGCTGCCGAGCGTCTCATTAAGAACTGCCGCCCTGGCCAAATGCCGCTTGACGGCCCGCCTTTACCAAGGCAAAACGCCTTCGGAAGAAGACATTGTGCCGGTGGGGCCCTCGGTCGGTAGCAGGGCCAGCCGGATAGCCTCTGCCGCGCCTTGCGCGGGCGTGTCGGAGCCCTCGAAGCCATTGAGGTCGGTGGCCGTGTAGCCGGGCGCGGCCGAGTTTACCTTGATGCCTGTGTCCTTCAGCTCGAAAGCGAGCTGCACGGTGAGCATGTTCAGCGCGGCCTTTGAGGCCGAGTACCCAAGCAGGGCCCAGTCGTGCTGCCCCACGATGGTGAGCGAACCCAGCGGGCTCGACACGTTGACGATGCGCCCCGCCGCAGCTTGCTTCACCAGCGGCAAAAACGCTTGGGTGACGGCCAGCGTGCCCAGGAAATTGGTTTGGAGCGCTTGCTCCACGCTACGCACGTCGGCATTGACGGGCGAGCCGTCGCCGGGCACATTAATGCCCGCGTTGTTCACCAGGATGTCGAGGTGGCCTTCCTCGCGCCGCAGGTGCGCCGCCGCCGCTTCAAGCGTCGCCTGGTTGGCCAGGTCTACTTCGAGGAAGCGAACGTCGCCTGCGTCGGCTAGCTCCGCTACGGCTTGCTGGCCCTTGGCGGCCTCACGGGCCCCCAAGTACACCCGGCAGCCCGCTTGCAGCAGCCCCCGCACAATTTCAAAACCGATGCCTTTGTTGCCGCCGGTGACCAGCGCTATTTTCTGATTTGCCATGTTGCCTGTGGGTTGGGCCCCCCGGAATGGGGAGGCGAGTAAGTACCCCACAAAGGTCCGGGCGGCCGCCGGGCGGTAAACTTCGCCAGTCAACCCATCTGTTTTAGATTTCAAACATGTCAGATGGCAAACACGGCCAGCCGCCGGAAGTCTCCCGGTGTTTGGTGGGCGTGGCGCTTGAAAAAAGTGCAGAAGTGGGCCACGTCGGCAAAGCCCAGGCTGTCGGCAATTTCTGAAACGCTCCAGGTGGTTTGCTTCAGCAAGAGCTTGGCTTCCTGCGCCAGGCGGCTACTGATGAGGGCGGTGGTGGTGCGGCCCGTCGTTTCCTTCAGCACGCGGTTGAGGTGGTTGACGTGCACGGCCAGCTGGTCGGCGTAGTCGGTGGCGGTGCGCAGGCGCAGCGGCGGCTGCGGGCTGGGGCGCGGAAACTGCCGCTCCAGCAGCGCCGTGAACTGGGCGGCCACCCGTTCGGCGGCGCTGTGCGTGGCCAGCGGGGCGGGGGCCGGCTGCAGCTTCTGCACCAGATGGATCAGCTCCCAGAGGTAGGTGCGCAGCAGGTCGTGCTTGTAGGCGTAGCCCGACCCAAGCTCGTGCGCCATCTTCTCGAAAATAGCTTCGATTGCCGGGCAGTCGGCCTCGGCCACTTCCCACACCGGGTAGGCCCCGGACTGGAAAATCGGCAGTTCCGCCAGCACCACCCCGGGGCGGGCGGGCAGCAGAAACGCATCGTCGAAGAGGCAACTGTAGCCGGTAAAATCGTCGGTGAGCGGCAGCCACCGGTAGGGCACGCGCGGCGTCACCAGAAACAAGGTGTTGGCGCCGACGTGCGGGGCCCTATCGGCGCACTCCACCTGGCTGCGCCCGCGGCAGAGCGTGATTTTGTAGTACTCCCGCCGGCTAAACGTCATCGGGGCCGCCCCGCGCAGTTCCGCCAACGAGAACACGTTGAAATGCCCCACGCCTTGCCCCATGTCCGGCGGCGGCAACACGCCCACGGCGGACTCAGGGCCCGGGGCAAGCGCGTCGTAAAAGGCAGCAAGGGAATTCGGTTTCATATGGGCAGTTGTGGAGAAGCACGGGGGCGAGTGGGGGACTCACGGTCCGCGCAAAAGCTACTCAAAGAAACAGACGCTTCTGTGTAGCTAATATTCTACGCACTACCCCCGCCCGCTGCCCTCACCGCTGAGGAAACTTAAGCTTCTGTGTATGCGGCTTGTGATGTATACTTTATTATTCAATCACCCTTGCTTCCATTACAAGAACCCGTTTTAATATAAGAGAGAACAGCATTAAGCTACCTGTTAGAACCAAAGCAACTGTAAAGACGCAAGTTCTAAAAAGTGTAGGGGAAAGAGATGTATCTATCGAGATAAGAATCATTGGTGCAAGAACTCCAATGCCAATTACTACAATTAGCAAGTGTAGAGTTAGCATGAGTGACTTTGGAAGTGGGCTCGTTACATCTGCAAGTATGGTATACAGATTGGGCAGATAATGGCTATCAATGTCAGTTCCTAAATCTGCCAATAGATGCCTGTCAAAGCTACTCTTTTTGTATTTTTTTTCGTCAATGCGCCTTGCTAAGTTTAGTATTTGCTTTTGAGCGCCTAACGGGAGTCTGTCAATTTTAATAGGCGGGTATGATTTATTGTATTTATACTCAAAAGCCACCCAAAGTTGGTTTCCTACATTGAGGTTTAACCATCTTCTTATCTTATCTACAGAATAGTAAACCTCGTTATGGTCGTAGTCTGTCAATATTATATCCTGTAAGCAGTTCTGCGGTATTACCTCTTCTGTAGTCCAATGCAGTAGGTATGTGTAAAAATTTGCGTGTTCGTCTTCCATAAGTTGTTCGTACTGGGTTTTCTCTTCTTTAGAAAGAGGGTGACTTTGACTGACAACCACGCTCAAATTTAATTTATCGTACTTCTTATTGCTCGCAGGCGCATCTTTCTCGGGCCATACTTCCCAAGCATATTTCAGAATTTTCATGATTCTTCTAAAATTGGAAATCTTATTTGCTATTGACACCGCATCAGGTATTCTGGATAATCGCTCGGTGCGTATCTGCATTATCTTTGATATTGAATAAGTAAGCAGAATTGCTGATAGAATACTTGAAAAATCAAACGACTTTTCCAAAATAATATTTAGTTTATCTTGAGATAATGGGAATTTATAAAATAGAGTAAAGAAGAAAATGGAGTATATAAAAACTACAGTGCATGCCCAGAATAGATAGCTAGCCCTCCCCAATGTATAGAACGAATTGATAAAGCTTTGAATCATATTCTGCAGGCAGATATTTAATGACAAAAATTCCTGAAGTGCGCCTCTAAGGTAGATTGTTTTCCGCCAAAAAGTCAGATTTCACACTTCTGCACCTCGTTTGCTAATACCCTCGTACAAACTTCCTAACCCGAAGCACCTACTAGAACTTAGCAAACAATGGACTTTAAAAACTTCACCATCAAGGCACAGGAGGCCGTGCAGAAGGCCACCGAAATTGCCGGGGCCAACCAGCAGCAGGCCATCGAAACGGGCCATTTGCTGAAGGCCTTGCTCCAGAACGACGAGAACACCCTGGCGTTTCTGGGTAAGAAACTGGGCGCCAACATGGCCAACCTCGGCCAGCGCCTCGACGCCATCGTAACCGCTTACCCCAAGGTGAGCGGCGGCTCGCCCTACCTCGCCAACGATGCGGCCAACGCCGTGCAGCGCGCCAACACCCAGATGAAGGAGATGGGCGACGAGTTCGTCTCCGTCGAGCACCTGCTGCTGGGCATCCTCGGCGGCAAAGACGCCGCCGCGACTTTGCTTAAAGACAACGGCTTCAGCGAGAAAGACCTGAAAGCCGCCATCCAGGAGCTGCGCGGGGGCCGCAAAGTCACGAGCCAAACCGCCGAGGAGCAATACCAGAGCCTGAACCGCTACGCCGTCAACCTGAACGAGCGGGTGCGCCAGGGCAAGATGGACCCCGTGATTGGGCGCGACGAGGAAATCCGCCGCGTGCTCCAAATCCTGTCGCGCCGCACCAAGAATAACCCTGTGCTGCTCGGCGAGCCCGGCGTGGGCAAAACCGCCATTGCCGAGGGCCTGGCCCAGCGCATCGTGGCTGGCGACGTGCCCGAGAATCTGAAAGACAAAACCCTGATGAGCCTCGACCTGGGCCTGCTCGTGGCCGGGGCCAAGTACAAGGGCGAATTCGAGGAGCGCCTCAAGGCCGTCATCAAGGAAGTGACCGACTCAGAAGGGCAAATTGTGCTCTTCATCGACGAGATCCACACCCTGATCGGGGCCGGTGGCGGCGGCGAGGGCGCCATGGACGCGGCCAACCTATTGAAGCCCGCCCTGGCCCGCGGTGAGCTGCACGCCATCGGCGCCACCACGCTCAAGGAATACCAGAAGTACATCGAGAAGGACAAGGCCCTGGAGCGCCGCTTCCAGGCCGTGCTGGTGGACGAGCCGAGCCAGCCCGACGCCATCAGCATCCTGCGCGGCATCAAGGAGAAGTACGAGCTGCACCACGGCGTGCGCATCACCGACGACGCCGTGATTGCGGCCGTGGAGCTGAGCAGCCGCTACATCACCGACCGCTTCCTGCCCGACAAGGCCATCGACCTGATGGACGAGGCCGCCGCCAAGCTGCGCATCGAGATGAACTCCATGCCCGAGGAGCTCGACGAAGTGCAGCGCCGCATCATGCAGCTCGAAATTGAGCGAGAAGCCATGCGCCGCGAAGACAACCACGACCGCGAGGCCGTGCTCAGCAAAGACTTGTCGGAGCTGAACGAGCAGCGCGACTCGCTGAAGGCCAAGTGGGAAGGCGAGAAATCCGTCCTCACCGGCATCCAGACCGAAAAGGAAAACATCGAGCGCTTCAAGAACGAAGCCGAGCAAGCCGAGCGCCAGGGCGACTACGGCCGCGTGGCCGAGCTGCGCTACGGCAAAATCCAGGAGGCCGAGCAGAAGCTCAAAACCCTGCAAGACGAAGCCAACGCCACCAAAGACAGCGGCGCGATGCTGCAGGAAGTGGTGACCAGCGAGGACATTGCCGAAGTAGTGGCCAAGTGGACCGGCATCCCGGTGAGCAAAATGCTGCAATCGGACCGCGACAAGCTGCTCAACCTCGAAGCTGAGCTGGGCCGCCGCGTGGCCGGCCAGAGCGAAGCCATCGCCGCCATCTCGGACGCCGTGCGCCGCTCGCGCGCCGGCCTGCAAGACCCCAAGCGGCCGATTGGCTCGTTCATCTTCCTGGGCACCACCGGCGTGGGCAAAACCGAGCTGGCCAAGGCCTTGGCCGAGTACCTGTTCAACGACGAAAACGCCATGGTGCGCATCGACATGAGCGAGTACCAGGAGCGCCACGCCACCTCGCGCCTCATCGGGGCCCCTCCCGGCTACGTGGGCTACGACGAAGGCGGCCAGCTCACGGAGGCCGTGCGCCGCAAGCCCTACTCGGTGGTGCTGCTCGACGAGATTGAGAAGGCGCACCCCGACGTGTTCAACATCCTGCTGCAAGTGCTCGACGACGGCCGCCTCACCGACAACAAAGGCCGGGTGGCGAACTTCAAGAACACCATCATCATCATGACCTCGAACACGGGGGCCGACATCATTCAGAAAAACTTCAAGGAGCTGAATGAGTACAACCACGAGGAAGTGGTGGACCGCACCCGCGACGAAGTGGTGGAGCGCCTGCGCCAGCACATGCGCCCCGAGTTCCTGAACCGCATCGACGAAATCGTGATGTTCCAGCCGCTCAAACGCAAGGAAATCCGCAAGATTGTCGACATCCAGTTCAAGCAGATCCAGCAGCGCCTGCACGAGGCCGGCATCCAGCTCGAAGCCACCGACGAGGTGCTCGACTACCTCGGCGAGCAAGGCTTCGACCCGCAGTTTGGGGCCCGGCCGCTCAAGCGCGTGCTGCAACGCGTAATCCTCAACGAGCTGAGCAAGGAGATTCTCTCCGGCAAAGTGAGCAAGGACGCCGTGGTAGAAGCCGTGCTGGAAGACGGCGCGGTAAAATTCGAGAACGTCGAAATCCCAACGGTTTAAGTGAGTCGTTTCTAAACAAAAAGCCCCGCTGGCGCTTGCTGGCGGGGCTTTTTTGTGAATTACACGAAATGATAATAACTATTGTTTTGTGTAATAATTACCTATCTTTGAATTATGGTGGTGATGCACAGAAAAACCATCCGGGAGTACGCCGCCGGCAATGCCCAGGCTGCGGGCGGATTGGAGGAGTGGTATCAAATCGTTAAAGCGGCCGACTGGTCCGGGTTTGCGGACCTGCGCAACGATTTGCCGACCACGGACCTAATCGGAGGCGACCGTTTTGTGTTCAACATCAAGGGCAATCACTACCGCTTACTGGCTGCTATCGTTTTCAAAACCCGCACCGTCTTGATTCGTGGCATTTTCACCCATGCCGACTACAGCAAACTTAGCCGAACCCAATTGCTCACTCGTTAGCGCAAGCCTCTCGTCTATGCCACACCCCAATCAACCCGAACGAGTA
Source organism: Hymenobacter nivis (assembly GCF_006439025.1). Classification (GTDB taxonomy): domain Bacteria; phylum Bacteroidota; class Bacteroidia; order Cytophagales; family Hymenobacteraceae; genus Hymenobacter; species Hymenobacter nivis_A. Next base: position 1,054,663 of record NZ_RCYZ01000001.1, on the reverse strand, counting down.
GTTCGTCCCATCACCAATGACGAGGAATTGAACCAAGCCATTGAAGAATTCTACGTGCTAGCCTCGGCCGTGGAGCGAACCGATGCCGAACCGGATGCCTACGTGCTAGCGTTACGCGACGCCATTGACCAATACGAGGTGGCGGCGGGCCACGAGCCGAATCCACCCACCACCGTGGCCGGCCTGCTCGAGGTAGAAATGTTTAAGCGCCGCCTGCGCCAGCGCGCCATGGCCGAGCTGCTGCAAGTGCCCGAGACGCGCCTGAGCGAAATCATGCGCGGCAAGCGGAGCATGAACCTCGATTTTGCCCGCCGCCTGCACCAGCGCTTAGGCATTGCCGCCGATGTGGTGCTGGCCCTGCGCGACGCGGCGTAGCAATGCCCGTTGGGTTCACAAATACTTGCACAAAGTCGCGACGTATCAGGTTGCCGTCTCAAAGGAAGCCGTGCTGGAAGACGGCGCGGTGAAGTTCGAGAACGTCGAAATCCCGACCGTTTAAGCAAGTCGTTTCTAAACAAAAAGCCCCGCTGGCGCTTGCTAGCGGGGCTTTTTTTGTGCAAAATGTATGGCTGCGAACCGCAATAATTATTCGACCGAAGTGCTAATAATTGGGGCCGGGGCCGCGGGGCTGCTCGCGGCCTGGGAGCTGGCCCGGGCCGGCCGCCGCGTGTGCCTCGTGGAGGCCCAGGACCGAATTGGTGGGCGCGTGCACACGCTAGGGCCCCCGGGCTTCACCCGCGCAATTGAGGCCGGGGCGGAGTTTATGCACGGCGAGGTGCCCCTCACCCGGGCCCTGCTGGCGGAGGCGGGCATCACGTGGGAGGAAGCCGATGGCGAATCGTACCTAGTGCAGGGCGGTGAACTGCAGGCCAAGGCCAACTATTTCGACCTGCTGCCCCCGCTGCTGGAAAAGCTGGGGGCCCTGGCCGAGGACATGCCGCTGGCCGACTTTTTGGCCCGCGAGTTTCAGGGCCCCGCGCACGCCGCGCTGCGCACCTTCGCCACGCAGTTTGCCGAGGGCTACGACGCGGCCGATCCGCACCGCGTGAGCGCCTGGGCCATGCGCGACGAGTGGTCGGCGGGCGGCGCCCAAGATTCGCCGCGCCCGGTGGGCGGCTACGGGCCGCTGCTGCACTGGCTGGCGGCGCAGGCGCAAGCCGCGGGGGCCCTGCTGCACCTGGGGGCGCCGGTGCGGGAAATTCGGTGGCAGCCCGGGCAGGCCGAGGTCGTGACGGCGGTCGGCGCCACCTACCGCGCCCAGCAAGTGCTGTGCACGGTGCCGCTGGGGGTGTGGCAGCAGGGCCCCCAGCAGGCCGGTTACCTCAGCTTTGTGCCGGAAGTGGCCGCGCACCGAGCCGCCGCGGCGCAGTTAGGTTTCGGCTCGGTCATCAAAATTGTGCTGGAGTTCCGCACAGCTTTTTGGGAGGACCGGCTGCCGGAACTAGAGTTTCTGCTGTCCGACGCGCCGGTGCCCACCTGGTGGAGCCAGCTGCCCGCCGCCACGCCCCAGCTCACCGGCTGGCTGGCGGGCCCCGCCGCGCAGCAGTTAGCGGAGGCTTCCGACGAAACTGTGCTGCAACTTGCCCTGGCGTCGCTGGCGCCGTTGCTGGCCGTGTCACCCGAGGCCTTGCAAGCGCAGCTCTGCGCCAGCTACGTGCGGAACTGGGGCCGCGAGCCGTACGCCTACGGGGCGTATTCGTACGCCACAGTGGGCGCGGGGGCAGCGCAGGCGGCCTTGGCTGCGCCCGTGGCCGGCACGCTGTTTTTTGCCGGCGAAGGCGCCTACAGTGGTCCTTTTGCCGGCACGGTGGAGGCGGCGCTCGTCAGTGGCCAGGATGCTGCCCGCGCGCTGCTGGCCCTGCCAGTGCCGGCGGTTACACCCAACTCAGCGACTTGATTTCCACGGTTGGTAGGGCCCTAGTAGTAAGAGCTTACTGGCTCCACCACCCCGGGGCCCTATTTGCGGTGAAGTAGCCCGGTGGTATTAGCTGTTTCTCTTGGCCCGGCGTGCGGCTCTGCGATCCAGGCGCTCCCGGTAGGCGCGGCCTTGCGTGAGGTGCTTGGGCTTGAGCTCATCGCGAATATCAGCGGGTAAAGGCTTGCCCGCTAAGTATTCGTTGCGCAAAGCGGCGAATTTGGTGGCCGTGTAAGGCGCGTTGTGAATGAACATGTACGCGGCGCCGCCCGCCATGAGTGCCAAGCCAACTGCTACCTGTCCGGTACCGGGCTCGCTGCGTTGGGATTGCACATAGGGCGAGGGCGAGTAGTTGGTGTTGCTGGCGCCCGTCATCAGCCGCAGGCCCGGCAGGGCCAGCAGCAGCGGCAGTTGCCCACCAAGTCGTTTTGCGTTGAAATACCCTTGCACCGCGTCGAGGGTATCCTGCCGGGCATCGGCCAGCAATTGGGCGGGCGCAGGAACACTGGAAACTGGCGAAGCCGCAACCGTATCGGGCAGTGCTAGGGCGGGAGCTGGCGCGCGGTAGGCAATGCCAGCTGCCAAAAATGGATCGGGCGCGGAAGTGGTGCCGTGCAAAGGGGCAAAATTGCCACGCAGGCGGCGCTTCACGTCGGCTGGTAGGTAGCCCTTGGCCGCCAAGTCGCTGAGCACGCGGTGCTCGCGCCCCCACCCAAACTGAACGATTTTCTTGGTGCCCAGCGCCGCCAGTACCGAGCCAACGACCACCCCGGGCGTCCACACGCCCGCGCTGGTGGTTTGCTGAGCGGGCAGGATGGAAGCCGCCACGCCCGCTCCCCCAAACGCCAACCAGCTGAACCCGCCGCCGCGCCGGCTCTTGAACAACTCGTGCACGGCGCGCGCTGTGTCTTGGCGGCTGAGGGGCACGGGCGCTGCACTCGCTCCAGCGCTGAAACCTTGGCTATGCGCCGAGGTAATTGTTAAAAACAGGGAAAATGATAGAGCGTAACGGTGCAGCATAGAATGGTTATAAAGATGAATTGATTTTTGAATGGGCATATGTTGGTGTAGCAGCGGTGGGATAAGGCTTGCCGGCCGTTCTGAACATACAGTTTAGCGCTACCGTGCAGGCCGGTACGGCTTGCATTTATAGCTTTGAAATCTGGGAATTATGCTAAAAATGTGGATAGCGCAATATTTCCGGCAAGTTACCAGACTTTTGCAGTTACGCCGCCTCCTTCCTGCATGAGTACCTTCCAAACCTACCTGCACCTAGGGTTTCTGCACATCTGCAACCCGCGCGCCACCGACCACCTCACGTTTCTGCTGGCCCTGTGTGCGCCCTACGTGCTGGCCGATTGGCGGCGGGTGCTGGCGCTGGTCACGAGTTTCACCGTGGGGCACTCGCTCACGCTGGCGCTGGCCACGCTGCGGCTCGTCACGTTTCCGCCGGCCACCATTGAGGCCCTGATTCCGGTCACCATCATGGCCACGGCTGTGTTCAACCTGGCGCGGGCCGGGCGGCCGGGCCTGCCCACTGCGCCGCCGCGCCGGGGCCCCGCGCCGCTGCTGCTCACGGCCCCCAACGCGCTGGCGGCCGTGTTTGGCCTCATTCACGGGCTGGGGTTTTCCAACTACCTACGCGAGCTGCTGGGCCAGCAGGCCCGGCCGGTGCTGGAGCTGCTGGCCTTCAACGTAGGCGTGGAGCTGGGGCAGGTGCTGATTGTGAGCGTTATCCTGCTGCTGGGGGCCCTGTTGCTGCGCGGCTTTGGCGTGGCCCGGCGCGACTGGGTGCTGGCCGTGAGCGGCGCGGCGCTGGGTGTGGCCGCGTTGCTGCTGCTCCAGCAGCAATATGCTTGAGGCAAGAAATAATTTTCCGCCGCCGGGGTCCCTGCAACTTAGCGGCGTAATTTGCTGCCTTTATTGGTCTTGAATGCTTTGCCCCATTTACTGAAACCCATTCCCCGGTTCATGCCCCGTTTTTCCTCCCAGAAAGCCGCCCTGGTGCTGCTACTAGCCGCTCCGGCAGCTTATGCGCAGAACACCAATTCCGGCACCGACAAGTTTGCGCAGCTTGAAACCATGCTGCCCACGGCCAACAGCTACCGCACCGCCAGCGGGGCACCGGGGCCCCAATACTGGCAGCAGCGCGCCGACTACAGCATCGCCGTGACGCTTGACGACGCCAAGCAGGCCATCACGGGCCGCGAAACCATTACCTACACCAACCTGTCGCCCGACACGCTGCCCTACCTGTGGGTGCAGCTCGACCAAAACCTGTTCGACAAAAACTCCATCACCACCGCCACGCAAGTAGCGGCGCTCGATGCGCGGGTGCCGTTTCAGGCCGTGGACAACATGCTGCAGCGCGACTTCGACGGTGGCTTCAAGATTGAGGCCGTGACCTCGGCCGACGGCAAGGCGCTGGCCCACGTCATCAACCATACCATGATGCGCGTGGATTTGCCCCGGGCCCTGGGGCCCAAGCAGTCGGTGTCGTTCAAAATCAACTGGCACTACAACATCAACGACCAGTTGAAGGTGAACGGCCGCAGCGGCTACGAATTCTTCCCGAAAGACAAGAATTACCTCTACGAAATTGCGCAGTTCTACCCTCGCATGGCTGTGTACTCGGACTTCCAGGGCTGGCAGAACATGCAGTTTCTGGGTAACGGCGAGTTTGCCCTGCCCTTCGGCGACTACCGCGTGAGCATTACGGCCCCGGCCGACCACGTGGTGGGTGCCACCGGCACGCTGCAAAACGCCGCCCAGGTGCTCACCAGCGCCCAGCAGGCCCGCCTGCGCCAGGCCGTGGGGGCCAAAAAGCCGGTGCTCGTCGTGAGCCAGGACGAAGCCACGAAAAACGAAAGCAGCCAAACCACCCGCACCAAAACCTGGACGTTTGCCGCCAAAAACGTGCGCGACTTTGCCTGGTGCAGCTCGCGCAAGTTCATCTGGGACGCCATGGGCATCAAACAGGACGGCAAGTCGGTGATGTGCATGAGCTACTACCCCAAGGAGGGTAACCCGCTGTGGGGCAAGTACTCCACGGAAGTGGTGGCCCACACCATCAAGACGTACTCGAAGTTCACCATCCCGTACCAGTACCCGGTGGCCATTTCGGTGCACGGCCCGGTGGGCGGCATGGAGTACCCGATGCTGTGCTTCAACGGGGGCCGGCCCGAGGCCGATGGCACCTACTCGGCCGACCGGAAATACGGCATGATTTCGGTGATCATCCACGAAGTGGGCCACAACTTCTTCCCGATGATTGTGAACTCCGACGAGCGCCAGTGGACGTGGATGGACGAGGGCCTGAACACCTTCGTGCAATACCTGACGGAGCAGGAGTGGGAGCGCAACTACCCCAGCCGCCGCGGCGAGCCGAAGGACATCGTGGCCTACATGCGCACCGACAAGAGCCTGCAAACCCCGATCATGACCAACTCGGAATCAGTGCTGCAGTTCGGCAACAACGCCTACGGCAAGCCCGCCACGGCCCTGAACGTGCTGCGTGAAACGGTGATGGGCCGCGAGCTGTTCGACTACGCCTTCAAAACCTACGCCCAGCGCTGGGCCTACAAGCACCCCACGCCCGCCGATTTCTTCCGCACGATGGAAGATGCCTCGGCCGTGGACCTCGACTGGTTCTGGCGCGGCTGGTTCTACACCACCGACCGCTGCGACCTGAGCATCGACGCGGTGAAGTACTACAACGTGAACACCAAGGACCCCAGCGTGGAAAACGCGCGCCTGCAGAAGCTGCAAGCCGCCCAGCCGCGAACCCTCTCGCAGCAGCGCAACGCCCAGGACATCAAGCAGACGGTGGTGGACGAGAAGCCTGACCTCAAAGACTTCTACAACAGCTACGACCCGCTGGCCGTGACCGACGCCGACCGCACCCGCTACACCGCCTACACCAAAAACCTGACCCCCGCCCAGCAGCAGCGCCTGCAGGACAACACCAACTTCTACGAGCTGAGCCTGCACAACGTGGGCGGCCTCGTGATGCCGGTGATTTTGCAGCTGACCTACGCCGACGGCAGCCAGGAAATCCAGAACATCCCGGCCGAGCTGTGGCGCAAAAACAACGAGCAGGTCACCAAAGTCGTCACCACGAGCAAGCCGGTGGTGAGCTTCGTGCTCGACCCCTACCTGCAAACCGCCGACACCGACCTGAGCAACAACGCCTACCCGCGCCAGCCTGTGGCCTCACGCTTCGAGCTGTTCCAGCAGTCGTTCCCGGCCCAGCCCAACCCCATGCAGCTGCAATCCATCCAAAGCTCCACCCAAAAAGCCGAGGACAAGCCGCTGAATAAATAAGCCGGAGCACTACCGGCCAAACGCAAAAAGAGCGGCTCCAAAGAGCCGCTCTTTTTGCGTTTGTTAAGGTTTCGGCAGGGGCCCCGCCGGTCGGTGGTGCGGGGCCCCAAGGCAGCCGGTTCGGAGTAATTAGGGACCCAGGCGGCCGCGGCTAGGCGTGCTCGTTGCCGGCCTTGCCGCCAACCATGCGCGAAATAAGGCCGTGGTCGCTGGTAATTTCCGACCACACCACGCCGACCACGTGCACCACGAAGAAGCCGATAATCAAGTACATGGTCACGTTGTGCACTTCCTTGGCTGTATGTTCGATGCTGTGCAGAAACGCCACATCGTCGGCCCAGGTCAGGATAAGGCCGGTAATGACCATGACGGTCAGGAAGACATAAAACAGCGCGTAGCTAGCCTTGGCTAGCAGCTCGTGGCGCGCATCGCCCTTGGTGGCCGCGGGGGCCAGGCGGTACTTGCGCGCCACCAGCAGCAGGCGCGTGGAGAAGCGCACCTCCGCGGGGCCCCGCAGTTCCAGCAGCACGCGCAGCAGCCAGAACGCGGCCAGCCCCAGGCCGATGGCAATGTGCCAGTCCCAAATCCGGTCGCTGATGATGTGAGCAAATGCCCGGCCTTGCTGCTCCGTGGGGGCCCCACCGTCTTTGCTGGCTGCTTTGATAAACTCAGGTATCGCCGAGCGGGCATCGACGATAACCTTCAGGAACAGGATGGTGAGCAGCTGCCCGCTCACCAGCAGCGCGTTGCCCCAGTGCCAGACGCGCAGCGGCGCCGAATAATCGTGGGTGGGGGCGGCGGGGGCCGCAACGGGGCTGGGCACGGGGGGCATGGACGACGGGGGTGGGAAGCGGGCGGTTACGCCGCTTCTACGGCCGCCGCGCTCGCAAGGTGCACCGTGCGCCCCGGATATTCCAGCAGCGCCTGCGCCAGGCAGTCAAACGCCGCGCCTAGGTCGGTGCGGTTGATGACGTAGGCAAGGCGCACTTCCTGAATGCCCAGGCCCGGCGTGTGGTAGAAACCGTTGGCGGGCGAGAGCATCAGCGTCTGGTTGTTCAGGGTGAACTCTTCCAGCAGCCACTGCCCAAACTTCTCGGCATCGTCGACGGGCAGGCGGGCCACCACGTAGAAGGCCCCCCCCGGCACCGGGCACACCACGCCCGGCATGGCCCGCAGCCGCGCCACGGTAAGGTCGCGCCGGGCCTGGTACTCGGCGCGGGTGCCGTCGAAGTAGGAGGGGGGCAAATCGGCGGCGGCTTCGGCGGCCAGCATTTCGAGGGCCGGCGGGCAAATGCGCATCTGCCCGAAGTGAAACGCGGCCTGCCACACGCTGGGGTTGCGCGTGACCAGGGCCCCAATGCGGGCCCCGCACGCGCTGTAGCGCTTGGAAATCGTGTCGAGTACCACGGTGTGCTGTTCGCCGCCGGCGAGGCTCAGTACGCTGGTCGACACGGCCCCGTCGTAGCAATACTCGCGGTACGCCTCGTCGGACAGCAGGTACAGATCGTGCCGCACGCACAGGCCCAGCAGCTCCTCCAGCTCGTCGCGCCGGTACACGTAGCCGGTGGGGTTGCTGGGGTTGCAGATGAGGATAGCGCGGGTACGTTCGGTAATAACGGCCTCAAAATCAGCCAGCGGCGGCAGGGCAAACCCGTCTTCGATGTGGGCCGTGACGGCCACAATGTGCACCCCAGCCGCAATGGCGAAGGCGGTGTAGGTGCCGTAAAACGGCTCGGCCACAATCACCTCGTCGCCGGGGTTGAGGCAGGTGAGCATGGCAAACAGGATGGCCTCGCTGCCCGCCGTCGTCACCATAATGTCCTCGAAGCGCGCCGGAATGCCCGCCCGCTGGTAATAGGCTTCCAGCTTGCGGCGGTAGCTCTCGCTGCCCGCGCCGGGGCCGTAGCCCAGCACTTCGATGTCGGCGTTGCGCACGGCCGCGAGCATGGCGGGGGGCGTCAGCACGTCGGGCTGGCCAATATTGAGCGGATATACGACCTTGCCGGCCTGCTTGGCAGCTTCGGCAAAGGGCAACAACTTGCGAAACGGCGACACCGGCATGGCCTGGCCGCGGTGGGAGATTGGTGGCATACCGGGCAAAGGTACGGCTTGGCTTTTGGTAAGGAAATGCCTGCCTGCCTTTTGTGAGGGCCGCCGCTGGGCAATTTCGCCCGCTGGGGCCCCCAGCGCCCGCCCCCGAAACCGCCGCCAACCCGGGCCCTGTGGTTGCGGGGCGGGAGCCCGGGGCCCTATCTTTGGTGGCTATTTATCCACCTAATTATATATATGCGGAAAAATTACTTTGGGTTACTCTTACTGGCAGCAATTGGGGCGGGCCCCCGAGCCGCCCAGGCCCAGGCCGATTTCCGCCCCGGCTACCTGGTGCGGCCGGCCGGCGACACCCTGCGCGGCGAAATCGACTACCGCGACGCCCGCACCAGCGCCACCCAGTGCCGCTTCCGGCCCAGCCCGGGGGCCCCGGCTACGGTGTTTTCCCCCACCGAGCTGCGGGCCTACGGCCTACCTGCCGAGCGCAAGCACTACCGCGCCCTCACGCCCGCTGGGGCCCCACAGCCAGCTTTCTTGGAAGTGCTGGTCAGTGGGGTGGCCAACCTGTATGCCCTGCGCGACGCCGACCGGGCCGACCACTACTACGTGGCCACCGAAACGTTTCCGCTTACCGAGCTGGTGCACCGCAAGGTGATGCAGGAGCAGGCCAGCGTCATGCACGAGCAGAACATCTACCGCACCACGCTGGCCCAGGCGCTGGCGGGCTGCCCCGTTGCCCAAACCCAGCTGCCCGCCCTGCGCTACACCGCGGCGGAGCTGGCCCGTGCCGTTGCCGCTTACAACAACTGCCAGGCACCGCCCGCCGACGTGGCGGCCATTGCCGCCGCCGGTGGCACGCCGCGCGGGCCCCGGCCCCGACTGGGCATCGTGCTTGGAGCCGAGCGGACGGCCATGAACGTCGATTTTACCGACATGTACAACGGGGCGCACACCGTGCGCTTCTCGCCCAAAATTGCCCCGATTGGCGGGCTGTTCCTCGCCGTGCCGCTGGGGGCGCTCAGCCGCAAGCTGTCGCTCGAAGTCGAATTGCTCTACGAAAGCCTCCGCTACGACCAAGCATTCGGCAACGCCTACTCCAGCGCCTCCGACCGCTACACCTTCGACCTGGCGTACCTGCGCCTGCCGCTGCTGGTGCGCTACACCTACCCCACGGGGCGCGTGCGGCCCTTTGTGGAGGCGGGCCCGGTGCTGGCCTACGCCATGCAGCTAGACAACTCCCTGGTAAAGACCGATAACCAAGGCAACGCCAGCGCGCCCACCGGCTTCTATCAAAACAACTTCCGCTCGTTGCAGGAGGGGCTGGCCGGTAGCCTGGGGGGCCAATTTGGCTACGCCAACGGCCGCCAAGCCGCCCTGCTGGTGCGCTACGAAACCGATACCGGCTGGGCCGGCGGCATGGGCCTAAAAACCTGGTCCAACCACGTTTACGCCCTCCTGACGCTGGATTTATTTTGGCCAGCCGCCGCCAAGTAGCCAGTTTAGGGCCCCTGAGCAAGCAAAAACCCCCGCGCCGGCCAAAGCCAACGCGGGGGTTTTTAGTTAACTGGCCAGTGCCAGGCTACTACATATTCTTCACAATTTCAGCGCCGAACTCGCTGCACTTGAGCAGGGTAGCGCCTTCCATCTGGCGCTCGAAGTCGTAGGTGACGCGCTTGCTTTCGATGGCGGCCTCCAGGCCCTTGTTGATGAGCTCGGCGGCTTCTTTCCAGCCCATGTGCTCCAGCATCATCACCCCCGAGAGGATAACCGAGCCGGGGTTCACCTTGTCCTGGTTGGCGTATTTTGGGGCCGTGCCGTGGGTGGCCTCGAAGATGGCGTGGCCGGTCACGTAGTTGATGTTGGCGCCCGGCGCGATGCCGATGCCGCCCACGATGGCCGCCAGGGCGTCGGAGATGTAGTCGCCGTTCAGGTTCAGCGTGGCCACCACCGAGTACTCGGCGGGGCGCAGCAAAATCTGCTGGAGGAACGCATCGGCAATGCTGTCCTTGATGATGAGCTTGCCCTGGTCCTGGGCCTGCTTTTGCAGGGCATCGGCCACGGCCACGCCTTGCTTGGCCACAATCTTGTCGTACTGGGCCCAGGTGAACACCTTAGCGCCAAACTCCTTCTCGGCCAGCTCGTAGCCCCAGGTTTTGAACGCGCCCTCGGTGAACTTCATGATGTTGCCCTTGTGCACGAGCGTCACCGATGGCAGCTTGTGCTCCAAGGCATACTTAATGGCGGCGCGCACGAGGCGCTCAGTGCCTTCCTTCGATACGGGCTTGATGCCGAACGACGACGACTCGGGGAAGCGAATCTTCTTCACACCCATCTCGTCCACCAGGAATTCCAGCATTTTCTGGGCCTGGGGCGTGCCGTTCATGTACTCGATGCCGGCGTAGATGTCCTCGGTGTTCTCGCGGAAGATGACCATGTTGGTCAGCTCCGGGTGCTTCACCGGCGAGGGCACGCCGTCGTAGTAGCGCACGGGGCGCACGCAGGCGTACAGGTCCAGCTCCTGGCGCAGGGCCACGTTCAGCGAGCGGATGCCACCACCCACGGGCGTGGTCAGGGGCCCCTTGATGCCCACGAGGTAGTCGCGGAACGCGTCGAGGGTTTCGGCGGGGAGCCAGTTGCCGGTTTGCTTAAAGGACTTTTCGCCGGCCAGCACTTCCTTCCACACCAGCTGCTTTTTGCCACCGTAGGCTTTTTCCACGGCCGCGTCGAATACGAGTTGCGAGGCGCGCCAGATGTCCGGACCCGTGCCATCGCCCTCAATGTAAGGAATCGTGGGCTTGTCGGGTACGTTCAGCTTGCCATTTTTGATGGTGATTTTCTGTTCTGCCATGTGGAAAAGAGTTGTGCGGTTGTCAGTTAGTAGTAATCGTTGTCAGGGTGGGAATTGGTAGTGGCCCGGGGCGGCGCGGCCTCGGGCCAAGCGCCAGCCGGGCCCCGCAGCCTGACACCTGCCGGGGCCCTACGGACCAGGAAACATCAATAGCCGAACAGTTCCTTGAGCGTGAGCTGCTGCACGGTGCCGTACTTGGCCAGCTCCTTGAAGTTGAGCCGGTCTTTCGAGCCGATGACCAGCACCACTTGGTTCTGGCCCTTCACCTTGGCGGCCTGGAACTTGCGCAAATCGTCGAAGCTCATCTTGGCCGTTTGCTCGTACACGTCGCGGCGCACGTCGTAGTCGAGGCCCAGGCGGCGGGCCCGCTCATAGCTCAGCAAAATGCCTTCGTGGGTGATGCGGTCGGTGGCGATGCTGTTGCGAATGGACTGCTTGGCAATCTGGAGGTTGGCTTCGGCCATGGGCATGTCGGTGAGCAAGCTTTCCATGCCGGTCATGGCCTCGGGCAGCTTATCGCTCTGGGTGCCGATGTAACTCACGATGTAGTTGGAGCGGCCCAGCTTGTCGGCGCTGCTGTAGCGCGAGCTGGCCGAATAGGCCAGGGCCTTGCTCTCGCGCAGGTCCTGGAACACGATGCTGCCCATTCCGCCGCCGAAGTATTCGTTGTAGAGGCTCACCGTGGGTACTAGGCCCTTGTCGTAGAGGTCGCCCTTGGTCAGGAACAGGATTTCGGCCTGCACCATGTTGTAGTCGGCCCAGTACACCTTGCGGTCTTTCAGCGGCTGCTCCACAAAGTCTTTGGTGGCCGGGTCGGGCGTGAGCTTGGCGGGGGTGCGGTGCTCAGCTTTGAGCACGGCCACGGTACCATCTATCGGCCGGGGCCCATAGTAGAGCACGCGGTGCTGGTAGGTGGGCAGCTTCTTCAGGATGGCCGTGAGCTGCTCCGGCTTCAGAGCCTTTAGCGCAGCCTCGGATACAATGTCCGTAAACGGGTTCCGGGGGCCGTACTTCACGTAGTTCAGCATGGCCGCGTTTAGGATCACGCCCTTGTTGAGCTTGGCGTCCTGGCGCTGCTTGAGGATGCCGGCCACCTGGTTTTTTAGGGCCCCCGCGTCGGGCCGCGGGTTGTTGAGCAGTTGCTCGAACAAGCGCAACGCCGGTTCCAGGTTGCTGTCCAGCCCGCTCAGGCTGATGAGCACCCGGTCCTGACCGCTGCTGACGGCGAACGAACAGCCCAGCTTGTAAAACTCCTGCTGCAGCTGCGCCGCCGAGTACTGGCCGGTGCCCAGGTACTGCAAGTAGTCGGTGGCCACGTCGAGGCGCGGGTCGTTGTTGGTGCCCAGGTCGATGGCGTAGAACAGACTAAACAGCCCGTTCTCGGTGTTTTTGGTGTAATACAGCGGCAAGCCGGGCTTCACTTCCGCCGTTTGAATGTCCTTCTTGTAATCGACGAAAACCGGCTGCAGTTCCGTACTGGGCAGCTTGCTCACCTCCGTGTAGTAGGCCGAGGCCGCGTCGCGGTTGGCCGGCACTGGCGTGATGGCGGGCTTCACCACCTTCACCGTGTTCGGGTCTTTGCCGGTGCGCTTGAAAATGGTGACGTAGTTGGCGCCGTAGTGGTCGTTGGCAAACTGCACGATTTCGGCCTTCGTGATGGTGCCGAAATCCTCCAGCTGCTTCACGTAATCGGCCCAGCTGATGCGCTCGATGAACGACTCGTAGAAGGCACTGGCCCGGGCCAGGTTACTCTCGTAATCCTTGGTGCGCTGCAGCTTTTCGTTGTTGATAACGGCCGGAATCAGCCAGTCCGGAAACTGGCCCTGCTTCACTTTCTCCACTTCGGCCAGCATCAGGGCCTGCACCGCTTCCAGCGACTGCCCCTGGCGGGGCGTGCCGAAGAGGATATGCGTGGAGTAATCGTCGTTCAGGTCGGTGAAGGTGCTGGCCTGTAGTACCTTCTGCTGCTGGTTTAGGTCGAGGTCGAACAGGCCGGCCTGGCCGTTGGTCAGGATTTTGTCCAGCATCCGCAGCCGCAGGCCGTCGCGGGTGGCCTTGCCCGCAAAGCGGTAGCCCACCATCACGTTCTCGGCCTGGGGCCCCACCACTTCCTTCGTAATAGGAGCCGCAATCGGTTGCTCGACAGGTGCATTAAACACTGGCACCGGCTTCTTTTGCCAGGCCCCAAAATACTTGTCAATCAGCCGGATGGTCTGGTCGTAATCCAAGTCGCCGCTCAGGCACAGCGCCACATTGTTGGGCACGTAATACTCGCCGAAGTACTTCTTGATTTCAGTAATCGACGGGTTTTGCAGGTGCTCAATCGTGCCGATGGTCGTCTGCGTGCCGTAGGGGTGCGTGGGGTACAGCGCCGCGTTCAGCGTCTCGAATTCCTTGTTGAAGTCGCTGTCGAGCCCCCGGTTTTTCTCCTCGTACACTGCCTCCAGCTCGGTGTGGAACAGACGCGGCACCATTTCGGTGAACCGCTCGCTCTGCACAGCGGCCCACTTTTCGAGTTGGTTGCTCGGAATGTCCTCCTGGTACACCGTTTCCTCGTTCGAGGTGTGCGCATTCGAGCCCTTCGAGCCGAGGCTGCCCATCAGCTTGTCGTACTCGTTGGGCACGGCGTAGCGGGCCGCCACGCCCGAAATCGAGTCAATCTGGTGGTAGGTGCGCTTGCGGGCCGCGGGGTCGTTGCGCTGGCCGCGGTACGTTTCGTACAGGGCCTCAATCTTGTCTAGCTCAGGCTTTTCCTTGCTCCAATCCTTGGTGCCCAGCTTCGAAGTGCCCTTGAACACCATGTGCTCAAGGTAGTGGGCCAAGCCGGTGGCGGCCGCCGGGTCGTTTTTCGAGCCCGCCCGCACGGCCACGTAAGTTTGGATGCGGGGCGCGTTTTTATAGTCCGACAGGTACACCGTCAGGCCGTTATCCAGGTGGTAGATGCGGGCGTTGAGCGGGTCGTTGGGGGTAGTTTCGTAGGAATAGGTCTTCTCCTTTGCGGCGGCCGGCGGGGCCGGGGCGGCCGGTGCCGTAGTGGTGGCCGCCGGCTTACTGGTCTGGCATTCGGTCGCAAAACCCAGGGCTGCCAAGGCCGGAAGTAACAGCAAAGAAGATTTTTTCACGAAATCGGGCGTGCGGGAAGCTAATAGCTGGACGAAAAAACAAAGGTAGTTGGCTGATAGGGGAATAAAAAACGGTTTTTATAGGAGAAACCGGGGACATTGCGCCCGCTGGGGGCCCCCAAGCTGCGCGCTACCCGCTACCTGCACCGTTCCCTAAACCCAACGTTTTCACCAGCCCAACCCGCTAAAAATCAGCTTCCAACCCCAGGCGCTGCTTGGCCTCGCGCAAGGCCGGAAAACGCTCGGCCAAGTATTCAAATTTGTCGGTGGCCGTGTACAATTTCCGGGCGGTGGGAGCTGCCTGCGCCACCACCGGCACCACGTTGAGACGGGGGTGGCCGGTGCGCCGGCGCAGCTCCACCAAAAACTCGGTGCGCATCTCGTTGAACTGGTCTTCCTGCACCGGGTTGTCTACCGTCAGCTCGATGCGGTGGTCGGGCCCGGCGGCTACGGCGCGGTTGAGCAGCGTGAATTCGCTCATGCGCTCTTGGGCCTTGCGCTCGTCGGCCATTTCGCGCCACACGCGCTGTAGCAGCGCGTCCTCTACAGGGGCCACGGGTCCCGAGCTGGGGAGCGGGTCGGCCAGCGCGGGGCCCGCTTTGGCGGCCACAGGCCGGGTGCTGAAGTCCTTGAGGCTGGGTAGCTTACCGCCCACGCTGGGCCCCAGGTTGAGGAGTGAGGGCGGGGCCGGGCGGGGCTCGGGCTCCAGCCCTTCCATGCTCGGCACGCCCACCTCCACGTGAGGAAACGTGTCGCGCACCTGGTGGCGCTCGGCTACGGCCACTTCGGGTTCAGCCTCGATGCTGGGCGTGTCGTGCAGCTCGTCCACGCCGTTTTCCACGGGCAGTGGCTCGGGCCCATCGGCCGGCGCGGGGGCCGATACCACGGGGGCCGATGCTACAGGGGTGGGAGCCGGCGCGGCGGCCGGTGGGGGCCCTGGCCGCGGCATAGCGGGGGCAGCCGGCACGGGCACTGGGGCCCCGGCAATGGCCGGCGCGGGGCCCTCGGCTAGGCTACTAGTTTTTTTTTTAGCCGCCTCGGGGCCGCTCACGTCCCGCACAAACTGCACGGCCCCGTTGAGGTAGGCCAGCTTCATGAGCGTAAGCTCGACGTGCAGGCGCTGGTTCTTGGCTTGCTTGAACTCACGGTCGCACTGGCTGACCAGATTCAGGGCTGAGAGCACAAAGGCCAGGGGCGCGGCCTGCGCCTGCGCCACGTACTGCTTCTTGATGCCGTCCGATACTTCCAGCAGCTGCACCGTCACGGCGTCTTTGCAGACAAGCAGGCCGCGTAGGTGCTCGGCCGTACCCACCACAAAGTTGTGCAGATCAAAGCCTTGCTGCATCACTTCATCCAGCAGCAGCAGCGCGGCTGATAGGTTCTCTTGCAGCAGCGCATCTACCAGCCGGAAGTAGTAGCCGTAGTCCAGCACGTGGAGGTTTTGCACCACGTCCTTGTACGTCAAGTTGTTGCCGGCAAATGTTACCATCTGGTCGAACATCGACAGCGCGTCGCGCAAGCCGCCGTCGGCCTTCTGGGCCAGCAGGTGCAGGGCGTCGTCTTCGGCCGCCACGCCTTCCTGGGTGGCCACGTAGCGCAGGTGCTGGCGCATGTCGTCGACGCGGATTCGGCTGAAGTCGAAGATCTGGCAGCGCGACAAAATCGTGGGGATGATTTTGTGGCGCTCGGTGGTGGCCAGGATGAAAATGGCGTAGGGCGGCGGCTCCTCCAGTGTCTTCAAAAAAGCGTTAAACGCCTGATTGGACAGCATGTGCACTTCGTCGATGATGTAGACCTTGTACTTGCTGCCGGCCTGCGGGGGGTAGCGCACCTGCTCTACGAGCGAGCGAATGTCCTCGACCGAGTTGTTGGACGCGGCGTCCAGCTCATGCACGTTGAACGAGGCGTTTTCTTGAAACGCTACGCACGAGGCGCACACCCCGCACGCCTCAATTTCGGGCGTGAGGTTGGTGCAATTGATGGTTTTGGCCAGGATGCGGGCGCAGGTGGTTTTGCCCACGCCACGGGGCCCACAAAACAGGAACGCCTGGGCTAGGTGCTGGCTCTGAATGGCGTTTTGCAGCGTGGTGGTGACGTGCTGCTGCCCCACCACGCTGCGGAAGGTGGCGGGACGATACTTCCGGGCCGAAACGACAAAATTCTCCATAAGACTTCCTACAAAGTTACCCCGAAAACAGGGCGTTTGAAAGCCCGCGGCGGGGCCCCCAGCCGGCCCGGGGCCCCACGAAACCTTTCGGTGGCGGCCCGCGTTTACCCATTCCCGCGTACCTTCGCGGCCCGCCAGGCAGCTCGCAAGGGATGCGCAACGGAAACTCGTTCTTCTATCATTTGGGGCTGACCGGAATTGACAGCTTGCGCATATCGCGGGTAAGCGTGCCGGGAGTTGAACGAAGCTCTCCCGTAAAAAAAATCGCTCAAACAACAACTGGCGACTATTCGTACGCCATGGCTGCCTAGTTCAGAATTAGGTAATGCCATCGTGCCGCCCGGGTAAGTTTTTACACCTGGGAGTTCGGCGCGTCGTAAGTAGAAACTAGCCTCCGAAGAGCTGTGATTCGGGGGCGAAACCCAACTGCAGCTAAGGGAATTTCAAGGGCCTGATGTGCGCCTGGAATGCCTCGAAAATCCAAGCATAGATACGCACGTAGAAAGCACGTTGGTCTCCTTGTCTGGACCAGGGTTCGAATCCCTGCAGCTCCACAAAAAAACCTCACCCCCGCCTGGGGGTGAGGTTTTTGTTTTTAGGGCAAAAGCCAACCCGCGGCTAATGAGTGCGTTTCAGGAGAAATTACCAACCCCGCCGTTCGCCATGAAAAGAATACGCGTAACAACGGTTGGCCTCTTGGCCGGTGCCGGCGTGCTGCTGGCCGCGTGCAATGAGCCCGCACGCCAACCCACTGCCGAGGTGCCCGCTGCGGAGCCCAGCGGCTTGCCCGGCACGCCGTCGGGGCCCCGGCCCAGCGACGAAGCGCTGAACGCCCCCAGCCAAACCGAACCAGTGCCACTCAACCCCACCGCCGAGGCCGCCGCTGCCGCGACCGATTCTGCTGCCAAGCCCGCCGTGAAAAACGTACCGTTTGTGGGGCCCCAGGGCGTGAAGCGGGCCCTGGGCAACCGCCCGGCCCCGGGCCAGTAGTCCAAAGCCGCGCAACAGGGCTCCGGGCCGGCGCGCTTGTCGGCGGGGGCCCTACTGCGCGCGGGCTGGGGTAAGGGAAGTCAGCTCGCGGCTGGGCTCTAGGCCGGCCATGTAGCCCTCGAAGTAGCGGGCCGCCGCGGGGTTGGCGGTGGCCGCGCTCTGGGCGGCTTCTACTTGCTGGGCAATCAGCTGGAGGCCATTGGGGGCGCGGCGCACCGAAACCCGGAACGCGTTGCCGTCGGCCTTGCCTTCGTCGTACGCCGTGAGCGTGCCCGCTACCTGTGCCACCACGGGGGCCGCCGTAGCCGGTGCTTTGCCGCCAACCAGGGCCCCGAGCACCAACAGGAACACGGCAATTTGCGGGCGTAGGGCTGCTTTCATAAGGCGGGCTTTTGGAGTGACGGGAAGCGAATGGAAAATCAAAAATATTCCTTTTATCTAATTAGCAAAAAGACGGTTTTTGCTGGGATGTGACTGCGATAAATACCGGTTTTTATTGCGTTTAATTAATTAAGGCCGCTGGTGCGTGGCGCACAAATGGTATTGCAACAGGCCGCACTGCAGAAAAGGAGTGGTTTGTGACATGTACAACGGCTCTAATGAGCCGGAATAGTTAAAAATAAATACTGCATAATTGGTTTAAAACAGGGCACTAATTTGTTTAATGCAAATAAATTTTGATCGATGCTTCACCCGTAATTATTGGTTAAGCAGGGGGACTTATTAATTATAGGCTATCGGTAAGAATAGATTGTGTTTGCGTCCTCCTTATAGTTGAGCTTACTGATAATCAAGTAATAGCTATTTATACCCCGACCTACTTGTTGCAAATCCCAATGCCATAATATTATAATTAGAAAAATTATAACTATTGAAAACTCTTCCCGTATAGAGTCCACCTTAGCAACCAAGCTTAGGTTGCGAAATACAGGTTTCCCACTTTTAAATCAATCTACCATGAAAGCTTCCAAAATTTTCTTCGCCGCTTTGTTGACCATTGGTGTATCGAGCGTATCGATGGCCCAGACGACGCCTACCACCACCATGCCGGGCACGATGAGCACCACGCCGGGCACGACGACGACGACGACCACCCCCATGCAAACGCCCGCTACGGGCACCATGGCTCCGGGTACGATGAACACCGGCACCATGAACGGTACCACCATGGGCACCACGATGGGTACGGGCACCACAACGGGCACCGGCACCATGAGCGATGGTACGATGAACAACGACAAGATGTCGGACAAAAAGACCAAGCGCTCGATGCGCGAAGGCAAAAGCAAAATGAAGACCAAGCCGATGAACTAAGCACCGCTGGGGCCCTAGGGCCGCACGATGTATTTCCACGACGGCTGTTTCGCTCAGAAACAGCCGTCGTTTTGCTTTCGCCCCATTTTAGCTTTGAGCAGATAGCCATTAGCCGATGGCTTTTGTTGTTATCAGTAAGCAGAAAGACCAGAATGATTGGCCGTTTGCTCACGAGCGCATACTTAACAAATCCTTGATTATGAAAAACTTCTTCGCTTTGATGGGGCTATTGCTGCTGGCCACGGCCGCCCGGGCCCAAACGGTGCCCTTCGACCCCACAGCCCCGGTGCGGGGCGGGGCTCAGGGCCAAACCGTGGTGCCGCCCCTCAACCCAGGCCTCAACCAAAGCACCATCCAGGGCCCTGCCGAGGTGCAGCGCACCGCCACAAGCCGTGATGCCCAACCCTCACGCCTCGACCCGGAATCGGGCTTTGCGCCGGCGGCGACGCCCGAGGGCTCGCCCGCGGCAGTGCCCGATGTGCGCGAGCGGCCCCTGTTGCGGCAGCGCCCGCGGCGCGAATCGACGGACATCGTGCCGAGCCGCGACAACCGCAGCCGCAGCAGCACGGCACCTTATTGAATACTGAGCCATCAACTGATGGCTGTTAGGTTTTATTCTTAGCAGCAAGTAGTTGCGATAAAATCACGAGTTGTTTAGCTAGCCGCAAGTAATTAGGGGCCCCAGCCCCCACCCCACAAAAAAGCCCCACTGATGCACTCAGTGGGGCTTTTTTGTGGGGTGGGGGCAAACTAAACTACTGGCCAGCGCGCTCGTTGTGGGCGGCCAAGTCGCCGCCGTGGCGGCGCAGCAGGTCGGCCAGCTCGGTGAGGGGTTTCTTAAGCTCATCGGGGGCCCCAGCGGCGGCCTCGCCGGTCTGGTCGCCGAGCATGCTTAGCGAGGCGGCGATGGCGGCGCTGTCGAGGGCCCCGCTGGTGAGCAGCGACTGGAGGTTACCGATTTCGCGGGCAATGTCTTGCAGGCCAGGCTGGCCGCTTTGCAGAAACTGTTGCTGCCAGGTTTCGGTATTGTCCATGGCCGAGCCGAGGGGAAGGCTGGTGAGGCCGTTTTTGAGGGCGCTAACGGTGGCGTGCAGGTGGTCGAAAGGCATGGGGTTGATTGAAAGTGAGGAGAAAAATTCGGTGGGAAAAACAACTGGGAAAGAATAGGGGCCCCGGTCGGGCGGGTGCTGCGGCTAGCTCTTAGCGGCCTTCTTGGCGCGGGCCTTAGGGGCCGCGTTGGGATCCGGGGGCAAGGCTAGGGGCGGCACGGGGCCCTCGGGCGCGGGGGCGGCCAGGCCCAACTCACGCAAGATGGCCACGGCCCGCAATGCGCTGGCCTCTTTATCTTTAATTTCCAGCATCATGTCGAAGTCGAGCCCCTGCAGCTCGGATACGAAGCCGCGGAACAGCTCCTCGACCATCGACGTGGTGTGCTTGCCCTTGCGCTCGGCGGGGGCCTGCGAGCTATAATCCATCATCGGCACGCCGTCGGCGGTGGGATGCCAGGTGGCAGCGGCCAGGCGTAGCGCCTCGTGCATGGGCTCGCCTTGGTTGAGGCATTCGTGGTGGAAATTGTCGAACAGGATGGGTACGCCGGTGCGGGCGTGTAGGTCGAGGCAGTCGCGCAGCGGAAACAGGCGGTCGTCGTTTTCTACCACCACGCGGGCCCGCACGGCGGCCGGCAGTGTGGCGTACACGGCCGCAAACCGGCTGATGGCCAACTCCCGTTCGCCGTACAGGCCCCCCACGTGGATTTGCAGCTTGGCTGTGCCGTCCAGGCCCATTAAGTCCAGCATCGAGCCCTGGTAAATCAGCTCTTCGATGCTGCGCTGCACAATGGCCGGGCTAGGCGAGTTCAGCACCACGAACTGGTCGGGATGGAAGCTGACGCGCAGGCCGTTAGCTTTGATGTAGTCGCCCAGGGCCCTAAATTCTTCGCCGAAGTGCTGCTGCCACGGGAAGGTGTTGATTTCGTGCGAGCCAAAGGGCACAATTCCCGAACCCATGCGGAAAAACAGCAGCCCTTGGGCCACGTTCCATTCCAGCAGGCGGCGTAGGCAAGCCAGGTTGGCCGTCACGGCCGTTATGAGGCGCTCTTCCGAATAGGAGGCCAACCGGAAGGTGTTGGCGGCGCTGCAATCCATCGCCTCGTTCACGCAGGGATACCCAATTTTCATACCCTGTGCTTACGCGCAGGCCCGGCCGGGGTTGGGGCCCCGGGGCCCTACGGCTCGTAGCCGCGGTTGTCCTTGAAGGCTTTGTTGTACTTGGCGCGGGCCTGGCGCGCCTTTTCGGCCTGGTCGACGGCTTCGAGGGCGCGCACCTTTTTGCGCTGCTTGCCCTCGCGCGAGAGCTGTTCGTAGATCAGGCTCAGGGGGCTTTCGAGGGTAGGCGTGGGGGCCTTGGGGGCGCTCGAATCGACGGGGAACATGGGCTTGGGGCGCGGCGGGCGCTTGGCCCCGCTCACTACCGGCGGCACGGGGCGCTTCATGTTGCGCAGGGCCCGGTTGATCATCGCCCGGTCGGGGCGGTCGCTGATGACGCGCACTTCGCTCAGGCGCACGCTGTCGCGCTGGAGCTGCACTTGGATGATGAGCTGTGAAATGCCGGTGCCGCCCAGCGGCAGCAGCCGCGACCGGAAGCCCACGGCTCGGAACAGCAGCGTATCGGTGGGGCGGGCATCAATTTCAAACTCACCCTTGAGGCCCGCGGCCTGCCCCACGCGGGTGCGCATCACCCGCACCGAGGCCCCGGGGATGGCTTCCCGCGAGTCGAAGGCCGAGATGGTGCCGCTCACGCGCACCGTTTGCTGGGCCCGGGCTGGCAGGGCCAGCCCGGCCAGCAGCGCCAGCACCCAGGGCCAGCCGCGGCGCATCAAGTCGGAAAATCGCAACGTCATTCGGGGCTATAAACGCAAAAACTGGCCCAAGGGGCCCACCTAAAGAGCAAAGAAAAGCCCGCGCCGTTGCAGGCGCGGGCTTCAGTAGACAAACGGCGCGGAATCTCCGGCCGAAGGCACCAGTTATTGCTTCATTTTGGAGCCGTCAGCGTCCTTTACTTTCACTTGGCCGTCGCTCTTTACTTTGATTTTTGTGCCGTCGGTGAGCTTGGTTTTCGACTTGCTCACCGTACCGCCCGCCGTGGCGCCGTCCGTCGAGCCCATGGCGTTGTCGTCGGTGGTGCCGCTCATGGCGCTGCCGCCGCTGCTCATAGTCGAGCTCGAATCGGGGCTCATCGACGATGACGAGGCACTGCTGGCGTCGTTCAGGTAGGTATCCTCGTTGTAGTTGGTGCGGCTCGTTTCGTACGATTTGTACTGGGCCGGGTCGGTGTAAATGCCCTTAAACTCGGTGTCGGTGGCCGTGTTGTAGTCGCGCATGGCGGCGCCCATGCCGGTCGTGTCCGAGGCGTACTTGGTTTTCATCTCGCCGTAGCGCTTCGAGCGGTTGTAGTAGGCGGTGCTGATTTTCTCCCGCATCGCCGGGTCCGTAATCTTCATGTCGGCGGCGTACTTATCGGCGATGCGCTTCGAGCGCGACTTGTACGCCTCGTCGGTGTACATCGTGTTCGAGGCCATCGAGGCTTTCATCGCCGTCGAGTCGCCAGCGGCGCCCGCGGTGGTGGTAGTTTCGGTCGTTTTCGACTCTGAGCACGAAGCCAGCGAAAGGGCCGCGCCGGCCACTAAAAACAGGTAGTTTTTCATGATGATTGGGTGAGGGAAAGAACGTTAGGAAGGCGTACTGCTTGCTATACGGCCCGGCTTTCACCAAGGTTAGCGCCGGGCGGGGCCCTACGCGCGTCGCAGTTCAAATACCGTAATCTCGGGCAAAAAGCCCACCCGCCCAGGGTAGCCCAGGAAGCCCAAGCCCACGTTCACGTACAGTTTTTGGGTCCCCTGGGTGTAGAGGCCGGCCCACTGCTTGTAGGCGTATTGCACGGGGCTCCACTTGAAAAACGGCAGGTTCACGCCGAATTGCATGCCGTGGGTGTGGCCGCTGAGCGTGAGGTCGATGTCGGGGTACTTCAGAATATGGCTTTCCCAGTAAGAAGGGTCGTGCGAGAGCAGGATTTTGAACGGCGCGTCGCCGCTGGCCGCGTGCGCCTTGGGCAGGTTGCCGTAAGTGTGAAAGTTGAGGTGGGAGCTGCTGTTCTGGATGCCCAGCACGGCAATTTTGTCGCCGCCGCGCTCAATGGTATGGCTCGTGTCGTTGAGCAGCGTCCAACCGATTTTGGCGTGGTTCTGCATCAGGCGCTCCAGGTTGGCCTGCCACAACGCGCGGTTGTCACGAAATTCTTGCACATAATCGCCATAGTCGTGGTTGCCGAGGCTGGAGAAGATGGGCAACTCCGACTTGATGCCCGCCAGCGCCGGAATGTGGGGCTCGACCTCCGTGGCCAGGTTGTTCACCAGGTCGCCGGTCATCAAAATCAGGTCGGCTTTCTGGGCATTGATGAAGCGCACGGCCCGTTGCAGCGGCTCGGTGGAAGTGAAGCTGCCCGTGTGCAAGTCCGAGATTTGCAGCACCTTGAAGCCGTCGAACGCCGGCGGCAGGTTGGGGTATTTCAGCACCACGCGGCGCACCTGGTAGTCGGTGGCCCCGCGCACCACGCCCCACAGCAGCGCCACAAACGGGATGGCGCCCAGCCCCAGCGCCACCTTGGCCAGGAATTCGCTGCGCGGCACCGCCACGCCGGGGGCCCCGGCGGGCCGTGCGGCGGTGCCCAGGGCCCAGCGCCCGAGCCGCGTCAGGTCTTCGAGCAGCAGCGGCAGCAGCATCACCAGTTTGGTGACGAGCACCAGCAGCAACAGGCTGATCAGGCGGCTTTTGAGCAGCGTGTTGCCCGATTGGCGGGTGGGGCCCGACCACAGGGCCAAGCCCCACACGGCCGCCGTGATCAGCCAATAGCCCCAGGCCCAGGCGCGCCGGGGCCCCTCGCCGAGGTGTTGGGTGAGGGTGCGGGTGGCTTGGTAGGCGTACCACTCGGCCGAGAGCACGGCCGCCAGTAGCAGCAGCAAAACGATTGGATTTCGCATAGAAGAAAAAGCAGCGCAGCAAGAAGATTTGCTCGGTAAACGTAAAGCCGCCCCTTTTGCTTGGCGGCGGGCTAAATTTCGTTTTTATTCCGCTATTTTATTTATGAAAGTGCTTGATAACCTGACCGAAACCCTGGCCCCCACCTACGCCGCGCCGGGGCCCCTGGGCATCAAAAGCTGGGCCGAGGAAGACCGGCCCCGCGAGAAGCTGCTGGCCAAGGGCCGCGCCGCGCTGTCCGACGCCGAGCTGATTGCCATCCTGCTGGGCTCGGGCACCGTCAAGCTCTCGGCCGTGGACGTGGCCAAGCTCATGCTGCAAGGCGTGGGCTACGACCTCAACGAGCTGGCCCGCCAGAGCGTGAAGCAGCTCTGCCGTCACCCCGGCATCGGTGAGGCCAAGGCCATTGCGGTGGTGGCGGCCCTGGAGCTGGGCCGCCGCCGCAAAGAGGCCGACGCGCCCGCCCGCACCACCATCACTTGCTCGCGCGACATTTATAACCTCGTGCGCCCCAACCTGATGGACCTGCCGCACGAGGAGTTTTGGGTGATTTTGCTGAACCGCGCCAACGTGGTGATGCGCAAGGTGGCCGTGAGCCAGGGCGGCGTGGCCGGCACCGTGGCCGACCCGAAAATGATTTTCAAGGAAGCCCTGGAGCAGTTGGCCAGCAGCATCATCCTGGTGCATAACCACCCCAGCGGCAACCGCCAGCCCAGCGCCGCCGACCTGGCCCTCACCAAAAAGCTGCGCCAAGCTGGCGACTTCCTCGACTTGCCCGTCCTCGACCACCTCATCTACACCGACCGCGGCTACTATAGCTTCGCCGATGAGGGCGTGCTCTGAACCAATAAGCGGCCGGGGCGCCGCGCCGCTGGGGCCCCTATTTCGCCGCCTGGATGGCCGCCACCGCCTGCGTCACCAGCGCCGTGGCCTGCGCTGCCTGCGGGCGGGTGGCCTGCCGCTGCTGCACCTGCTGGAGTAGCCCGATTATCCGCCCCGAATCGACATAGGGCTTGTACTTCACGGTCAGGTCGCGGAGGCGGGTGAGGCCTTGCTCCAGCGCCGTGGCGTCGTCGAGGCGGCCGAGGATTTCGATGAAAGCATCCAGCATGCCGAAGCGGCCATTGGGGTCGGCGGCGTCGTACTTGGCCAGCATCGAGGGCCACTGCGCCAAGCCGCCGGCCCTCCCGTACACCACCACTTGGGCGATGGTTAGGGCCCCCTGGTTGTCGGCCTCGAAGGCCGTGGCGCGGGCCAGCGCCTGGGCGGGGTCGAGCGGCAACAGGCCTTGCAGCGCCGCGCCCTGCACCCGGTACGACGGGCTATTTAGGGCCCCGGCGATCAGCGGCGCATAGCGTTTCTCCTGGAGCTTGCCCAGCGCTTGCAGTGCCGCCGCCTGCACCAGCAACGACGAATCGCGCGTGGCCAGTTGCGCCAGGGTGGGCGCGGCGGCTTTGCGCACCGCCTTGTTTTTGAGGTCGAGCATCTCGATGGCCATTTGGCGCAGCGCCGGCGACTTGTCAGCTAAGCCTGCGGCTAGGATTTTTTGCGCCGCGGGGTCGGCCGACTGGGCTTCGGCGGCGATTAGGGCCTCGCGGCGGTCGAGGAAGCGCGGGGCGTGGCGGTACTGGTAGGCAAACTCCGCCAGCGTCTTATGGTCCTGTTTCTGCCACACCAGCACCTTGTTGGCGTCCACGTTCACCAAATCCGGCTGGGTGGCAGCCGGGAAGTAGAGCGTGTCCACGGCGTGGCGCAGGGTGGCAGGGTAGCGCTGGGCGCGGCCGTTGGCGTACACGTCCACCTGCAGCGGCAGCACAAACGGCGCGCCGCCCTGGGTTTGGCGCACCACCACGGCCTGGCGGTGGCGGGCGGCATCCCACTGGTAATCAATGGTAACGACGGGATGGCCGGCGCGGTAGTACCACTGGTTGAAAAACCAGTTCAAGTCGCGGCCCGACGCTTCTTCCAAGGCCAGTCGCAGCTGGTGCGGCTCGCCGGTGCCGAAGGCGTTCTGGGTGAGGTAGCGCTGCAGGCCCCTAAAAAACACGTCTTCGCCCAGCTCGGCGCGCAGCATGTTGAGGATACTGCCGCCCTTTTGGTAGGTCACGTTGTCGAACATGTCCTCCTTGTCGGCGTAGTCGAAGCGCACCAGCGGCTTAGTGTGGTTGGCGGGGCTGCGGAGGTAGGTGCGCAGGCTGCGGGCGGCGTGCTCGGCCCCCGCGTCGGCGCCGTGGGCGTGCTCAGCCCAGAGCACCTCGCCGAAGTTGGCGAACGACTCGCTCATGGTCAGGTTGCTCCAGCTTTCGCAGCTCACGTAGTCGCCAAACCACTGGTGAAACAGCTCGTGGGCAATTTCCCGCTCCACCCCGCCGTATTCCCAGTCCAGCAGCTCGCGGGCCGAGCCCTGCGCCTGCTCGCCAAACAGCGAGGCGGAGGTGTTTTCCATGGCGCCGGCCACGTATTCGCGGCACACCACTTGGCTGTACTTGTTCCACGGAAACGCCACGCCGAGGCGCTCCGAGAAAAACTCCAGCATCTGCGGCGTTCGGCCAAAAATTTGCCGGGCCTGCGCCGCGTACTTTGGTTCGAGGTAGTAGCTGACCTCTTTGCCGCGCCAGCTGTCCTTGGTGATGCGGAAGTCGCCCACGGCCAACATCATCAGGTAGGGCGCGTGGGGCTGGTCCATTTTCCAGGTGTCGGTGCGCAGGCCGGGGCCCGCGGGCACCTGGCTGGCCAACCGGCCGTTGCTGAGCGTGACGTACTTAGCGGGCACCGTCAGGCTGATTTCGGTGGTGGTTTTCTGGTTGGGCTTGTCGATGGTGGGGAACCAGGCGGAGTTGGATTCCGTCTCGCCCTGCGTCCAAATCTGGACCGGCTTGCCGGCCACGGCGCTGTCGGGGTTGATGAAGTACAAGCCCTTGGCCTCGCCGATGGCGTCGCTGCCTTTGGCCCTCAGCTCGTCGGGCTTGGCCGTGTATTCGAGGTACACGGTGTAGGCTTCCCCCGCCGGAATTGTGCGACCCAGGTGGATGAGCAGTTGCTGCTGGTTGTAGTCGTACTTCAAGTTCGGCCCCGCCGCACCCGGGGCCCCCGCCAGGGCCCTAAGCTGCACCGTTTTAATGTCCATGCCCTTGGCGTCGAGCCGCAGCGAATCGGTGGGGTAGCCGTGGGGCTTCAGCGTCAGGGTGGCCCGGCCGTAGAGGTAGCGCTTGGCGTAGTCGAACCGCACGGCAAGCTGGGTGTGCACGAGGTCGTTCACTTTGCGCGCGGCGGCGCGGTACGGGGCCCCGGCGGGCTGTTGGGCCACGGCCGGCGCGGCGCCCAGCAGCCCGGCGCTTAGCAGTAAGAGTTTTTGCATAAGGCGAGCAAGGTACGGGGGCCCCGGTAGCAGCGGCTGATGCTTCGCCGGCGCAAGGGGTTGTGGGTAGTTTTGCACCGGGTTGAGGCGAGAAAAAGGAGGTGCGCTCTCCGTCCTAACTCCTGTTTCCTCGCCGATATTGTGCGAATCTGACGCCCGTTTTATGAAAACCAAGCTTTTGATCATTGGCGGCGTCGTGGCCGTTGCAGCCTTCTCGGTGTGGGACATTTCCCAGGGCCCCGACCCGTATTTTGCCCAAGTGCAGGTGGCCCGGAAGGCCAAAAACCGCGCCTTCCGGGGTGGCAACGAGTCGCCGCTGACCGAGGCGCAGCGCCCGCAGTTCGACAGCCTGAAGTACTTCGCGCCCGACAAAAAGTACGTCGTTACGGCCCAGTACGCGCCCCTGGCCCGGCTGGCCCCGGTGGCGATGCAGATGACCGACCGCCGCACCGAGGCCTACACGCCCTGGGGCCGCGCCACCTTCGAGCTGAACGGCCAGCGCCAGCAGCTCACGCTGTTCCGCAAAACCACCGATTCGACCCTGTTCGTGCCCTTCACCGACGCCAGCAACGGCCGCGAAACCTACGGCGGCGGCCGCTACCTCGACGCCCCCATACCAGCCGAAGGCGCCACCAGCATCGTGTTGGATTTCAACCAAGTGTACAACCCGTACTGCGCCTACAACAACAGCTACAGCTGCCCCGTGCCGCCCGCCGAAAACCACCTGACGGCCCCCGTGCCCGCCGGCGAAAAGTCCTTCCACGACTAACCAACTGCAGCGCGCCGGGGCCCTAGCTGCCCGTAGGCCCAAACCGCTCGGTGCGGATGGCGTCGTCGGGCAGGCCCTGGGCTTGCAGCAGCGTGGCCACGCTTTCCACCAGGCCGGTGGGGCCGCACACGTAGCACTGCGGGGCCCCCGGTAGGTGGGCCACGGCCTCGGCCAGCATGGCGGCATCAACGCGCCGGTGGTAGCCGGCCCAGCCGGCCGGGGCCTGGCGGGTGTAGGTAAGCAGCAGCGTAAAAGCCGCATCAGCCGCGGCCATTGCCTCCAGTTCCTGCTGGTAGATAACCTCTTCCGGCGTGCGGATGCTGAACAGCAGCACGGCCGGGTTGTGCAGGCCGGCACGCTGGCGGTGGCGCAGCATGGCCATCAGCGGCACCACGCCCGAGCCGCCGGCCACCAGCAGGAGCGGGGCGTCGGGGGCCCCGGCGGGCCACACGAAGTAGCCGCCGATGGGGCCCCGCAGCTCCAGCTGGTCGCCCACGGCCACGCCCTCGTGCAGGTAGCCCGATACCTCGCCGTCGGCAATCAGCTCCACGGTGAGGGCGATTTCGCCGGTTTGCTCCGGGGGCGAGGCGATGGAGTAGCTGCGCTCGGTGCGGTAGCCGTCGGGTGCGCTCAGGCGCAGGTCGTAGTGCTGGCCGGCGCGGTGGGCCGTCCAGCGGGGCAAAGCGATGGTGAAGGTTTTAACGCGCGGCGTGTCGGCCGCGATGGCCGTTACGGTGCCAATTTGCCAATCGAGCCGGCTCACAGGCGGATGCTGCTGGTGCTGGCCTCCTCGGCCGCGTCGTCGTCGCTGCCGTAGCGCTGCTCCTTCCACGGGTCGCCGTACATGCTATAGCCCGCCTCCTCCCAGAAGCCCGGTTTGTTCACGCCCATCAGGCGCAGGCCCTGCACCCACTTGGCACTTTTCCAGAAGTAGAGGTGCGGCACCACCAGCCGAGCGGGGCCCCCGTGCTCGGGCGTCAGCGGCTTGCCTTCGTACTGCAAACCAATGAATGCCTGGCCGTTGCGCAAGTCGGCCAGCGGCACGTTGGTGGTGTAGCCGCCGTAGGAAAACGCCAGCGCAAACTCGGCTTCGGGCTGGAGCTGCACGTGCTCCAGCAGCGTGTCCAAGCTCACGCCGCGCCACTTGGTGTCAAATTTCGACCACTTCGTCACGCAGTGGATGTCGGGGTTGAAGTCCTGCTGCGGCAGGGCGTTGAACTCGTTCCAGCTCCACTTTACCGGGTTTTCCACCAGGCCTTCGAGCCGAAACTCCCAGTTGGCCAAGTTGATGCGCGGCGTGGGGCCGGCCGTGAGCACCGGGAAATCCTGGGTTTCGTACTGGCCGGGCGGCAGCTTGTGGGGGCCCTCGGTGGGCCGCTTGGCGTGGAAGCCTTTGTTGACGAAGGGCATGGCGAAGGAAATAGAAGTGGGGGAGGGTGGGGCCCGCGGCGGGGCAGTGCGCGCCGCGCCGCCGCAGGCCAGGGCAAGGTACGGGCGGGGCCCCAAATGCGTCTTTAGGCCCCGCCGTACCTTTGCCCCGTTGCGGCGGCCGAATGCCCCGCGCCTGACAACCGACCCCATCCCATGCGCATCTCTTTCGACTGGCTCAAAACGCTCTTCCCCACCGACAAAACCGCCGCCGAAATTGGGGCCCTGCTCACCGGCTCCGGCCTGGAAGTGGAAAGCCTGGAGGAGCTGGAAAGCATTCCCGGCGGCCTGCGCGGCGTGGTGCTGGGCACGGTGCTCACCCGCGAAAAGCACCCCGACGCCGACAAGCTCAGCCTGACCACCGTGGACGTGGGCGACGGCACGCCGCGCCAAATTGTGTGCGGGGCCCCCAACGTGGCCGCCGGCCAGCGCGTGGTGGTGGCTCTGGAGGGCGCCACGCTGCACCCCACCACGGGCGAGCCGTTCAAAATTAAGAAGAGCAAAATCCGCGGCGCGGCCTCCGAAGGCATGATTTGCGCTGAGGACGAAATCGGCCTGGGTACCTCGCACGCCGGCATTATGGTGCTCGACACCGACCTGCCCAACGGCACGCCCGCCGCCGACTACTTCGGCCTGGGCACCGACACGGCCTTCGAAATTGGCCTCACGCCCAACCGCGCCGACGCCGCCTCGCACTACGGCGTGGCCCGCGAGCTGCGCGCCCTGCTGCACCAGCCCGCCCACCTGCCCGACGTGAGCGGCTTCCGGGCCCCCACCACCGCCGGCACCGCCATCGGCGTGATTGTGGAAGACGCCGCCGCCTGCCCCCGCTACGCCGGCTTACTGCTTGACAACGTGCAGGTGGGGCCCTCGCCCGAGTGGCTGCAGCGGCGCCTGCGCAGCATCGGCCTCTCGCCCATCAACAACGTGGTGGACGTGACCAACTTCGTGCTGCACGAGCTGGGCCAGCCCCTGCACGCCTTCGACGCCGACCGGCTGGCGCGCCACGAAATCATCGTGAAGCGCGCCACCGAGGGCGAAAAATTCGTTACTCTCGACGGCGTGGAGCGCACCCTGAAGGGCGAAGACTTGGTGGTGGCCGACGGCACCGGGGCCCCACTGGCCTTGGCCGGCGTGTTCGGCGGCCAGGCCTCGGGCGTGAGCGCGGGCACCACCCGCGTGTTCCTCGAAAGCGCCTACTTCGCGCCCGCCGCCGTGCGCCGCACCAGCCAAACCCACGGCCTGAAAACCGACGCCTCGTTCCGCTTCGAGCGCGGCACCGACCCCGACATGGTGCTCGTGGCCCTGCACCGCGCCGCCCTGCTGCTGCAGGAAGTGGCCGGCGCCCGCCCCGCCGCCCCGGTCGTGGACGTGTACCCGCTGCCGCTGGGCCCCACGGTCTTGCGCCTGCGCCTGCCGCGCGTCGAGCGGCTAGTGGGCCAGTCCATCGAGCCCGCCCGCATCCGGCAGATTTTGGAAGATTTGGAGATTGAAATCATTGCCGAGCACCACGACGAGCAAGGCCAAGAAGAGTGGACGCTGGCCGTGCCGCGCCACAAGGTGGACGTGACCCGCGAGGTGGACGTTATCGAGGACATCCTGCGCATTTACGGCTACAACAACGTGGCCCTGCGGCCCTACAACTCGGCCACATTCCTGGCCAAGTTCCCAAACCCCGACCCCGAAGTGCTGCGCCAAAAGGTGGCGGCGCTGCTCAGCGGCCAGGGCTTTTCGGAAATTCTGACTAATTCGGTGGTGAACGCCGCCTACTTCGAGGGCCCCGGGGCCCCGGATGAAACCCTGGTGCGCCTGCTCAACCCCAACAGCGGCGAGCTGAACGTGCTGCGCCCCTCGCTGCTGCCCTCGGGCCTCGAAGCGGTGCGCTACAACATTAACCGCCGCCAGAAAGACCTCAAGCTCTACGAGTTCGGCAAAACCTACCACCGCCGCGCCGACGGCACCACCGAGGAGCGCAACGTGCTGGCCCTGTACCTCACGGGCAACGCCACCGCCGAAACCTGGCAGCACCCGGCCCGCAAAACTGCTTTCCCCGATTTGGCCGGGGCCGTGGTGCAGGTGCTGGGGGCCCTGGGCCACGCCCAGCCCGGCCAGCAGCCCACCGACCACCCGTACCTGGCCGGCGGCTTGGCCCTGCTCGCTCACAACCAGCCCGTGGCCCAGGCCGGCGCCGTGGCGGGGCCCCTGCTCAAGCGCCTCGACGTGGGCCAGCCGGTGTGGTACGCCGAGCTGGACTGGGACGGCTTGGTGCGCAAGTACCGCGCCGCCCTGGTGGCCCGCGAGCTGCCCAAGTTCCCCGAGGTGCGCCGTGACTTGAGCGTGGTGGTGGACCAAAGCGTAACCTTCGACCAGCTGCGCCGCATTGCCCTGCGCACCGAAAAGAAACTCTTGCAGAGCGTGAACGTGTTCGACGTGTACGAGGGCCCCAACCTGGGCGCGGGCAAGAAGTCGTACTCGGTGAGCTTTGCCTTGCAGGACTTTTCGCAGACGCTCAGCGAACAGGCTATTGACCAGGTAATGCAGCGGCTGATTGCGCAGTTTGAGCAGCAGGCGGGGGCCCTGATTCGGAAGTAGGAGCCGGCGGTTTTGGCGCGGCCTTTGCGCGGGGCCGCGCCGCCCAGCGCGAACGTACCCCGCGCTGTACCTTACGTCCCGAAAAAAACTTACCTCCGTGGCCTCGTCCCAACAGCTTGCTCAACTCGACCGCCTGGAACGGCAGGTGACCACTTTAGTGGCTGCCTATCAGCAGCTGCGCGAGGAGCTGGCCGACGCCAACACCACCGTGCAGCAGCTGCAGGCCGACGTGCGCGAGCGCGACCGCCAGCTGAAGGAGCGGCAAAACCAGGAAAATATCGTTAAACTTGTGCAAACCATAGCTGGGGAACCCACCCACGCCAACGAATTAAAACAACGCCTCAACGAATACATCCGCGAACTGGATAAGTGCCTTGCCTATTTGAAGGAATAACTCGATTTTTTCTCAACTGACGCTTTATGAGCGAGTTAGCCATAAAAATCCGAATTGCCGAGCGCGACTACCCCATGCGGGTGGATGTGGCCGACGAAGAACGGCTGCGCCTGGCCGGCCGCCAATTGAGCGAACGGCTGCGCGAATTCCGTGAGCAATACGGCATTCAGGACAAGCAGGACTTGCTGGCAATGGTGGCCTTAGCCACGATGGCCGACCAGCTGAAGGTAAGCAAGGAAAAAGATGGTACCGACGCGGCGCTGACCGAGCGCCTGGCCCGCTTAGACGGACTGTTGTCGGGCGTGGTGCTGGCGGCTTAGCGGCCGCCGGCACTGGCACACGTTGGCCCCGCCCGGGCCCTGGCCCCGCAATCGGCGGGGCCGCACCGAGCGCGGCAGGGGGAAGTTTGCCGGTTATGGGTATTGAACCTTTTCAAAACCATAACTACATGTCTACCATAATATTATACTGTCTGCTGGCCGCCGTGGTCGCCCTTGTGGCGGGCCTGGTGGTGGGCCGGCAGCTGGCCGGCAAAGCCCGGCAAGACCTGGAGGGCCAAGCGCAAGCGCGGGCCCAGCAACTGCTTCAGGAAGCTGAAGAGAAGGGCAACCGCATCCGCGACGAGCGCATCCAGCAGTCGAAGGACAAGAACCGCCAGCAGCGCAACGAGTTTGAGCAGGAAAGCCGCCGCCTCAAAGCCGAGCTGGAAGCCGAGCTGACCCAGCGCCGCCAGGGCGTGATGGAGCAGGAGCAAGGCATTAAGAAGCTCACCGAAACCACGCAGAAGCAGCTCGAGCAACTGCAGCGCAAGGAGAAGGAGCTGGAAGGAGCCCGCGAGAAAAACCAGGCCGACACCCAGCAGCTGCGTGATAAGATTGAGGACCAGAACGAGAAGCGCCGCGCCGCCCACGAGGCTATGCTGGCCGAGCTGAAGCAGAAGGAAGAAGACGCCGACGCGCAGCTTCACGCTGTGCAGCGCCAGCTCGAAACCGTGGCCAACCTCACCGCCGCCGAGGCCCGCGAGCAGCTCGTGGAATCGCTCAAGAACGAGGCCCAGCTCCAAGCCAGCTCCTTCATCAAGGACACCGTGGCGCAGGCTAAGTTGACGGCTACCAAGGATGCGAAGAAGATTGTGCTCGAAACCATTCAGCGCACCGCCTCGGAGCACGCCATTGAGAACTGCGTGTCGGTGTTCAACATTGAGAGCGACGACATTAAGGGTAAAATCATTGGCCGCGAAGGGCGCAACATTAGGGCCCTGGAAGCGGCCACGGGCGTGGAAGTGATTGTGGACGACACGCCGGAGGCCATCATCATCTCGGGCTTCGACCCGGTGCGCCGCGAAATTGCCCGCCTTTCGTTGCACTTGCTCGTGAAGGACGGCCGCATCCACCCCGCCCGGGTGGAGGAAATTGTGGCCAAAACGACCAAGAAAATAGAGGAGGAAATCATCGAAATCGGGGAGAAAACGGTCATCGACCTGGGCATCCACGGCCTGCACCCCGAGCTGGTGCGGATGGTGGGCCGGATGCGCTTCCGCTCGTCATACGGCCAGAACTTGCTGCAGCACAGCCGCGAAGTAGCTAACCTCTGCGCCACGATGGCCGCCGAGATGGGCCTCGACGTGAAGAAGGCTAAGCGTGCCGGCCTGCTCCACGACATCGGCAAGGTGAGCACCGAGGAGCCCGAGCTGCCCCACGCCATCCTGGGCATGGAGATGGCCAAGAAATACAAGGAGCACCCCGACGTGGTGAACGCCATTGGGGCCCACCACGACGAGATGGAGATGACGGCCATGATTTCGCCGCTCGTGCAGGCCTGCGACGCCATTTCGGGCTCGCGCCCGGGGGCCCGCCGCGAGATGATGGAGAGCTACATCAAGCGCCTCAAGCAGCTGGAGGAAACGGCTGGCGCCTTTAAAGGTGTGAACCAGTGCTTTGCCATCCAGGCCGGCCGCGAGCTGCGCGTGATGGTGGACGCCGAGAACGTAACCGACGAGCGCGCCGCGGAGCTGAGCTTCGAGATTTCGCAGAAAATCGAGAAGGAAATGCAGTACCCCGGCCAGATTAAAATCACCGTAATCCGGGAAATGCGCTCGGTGGCCTACGCCAAATAGCACTTTTCGCCGGTTGAAAAGCCCTTTGCAGCTACGGCCGCGAAGGGCTTTTTTTGTGGCTCCGGGGCCCTAAATCAACGCGTGCAACCCTTGGGTTACCGGAGGCTATCTTGCCTTTGAACCTCTGACAACCAACGCGCAAACCCTATGAAACAACGGCTACTGACGAACCTGGTGGGGCTGCTGGCCGGGGCCCTGGGGCTGGCAGGCTGCGCCGTGTACATGCCCATGCAGTGCGCTGCGCCCGCGGTGCACGATCGGGGCCAAGTGGAGCTGACGGGTGGCTTTTACCTGAACCGCCGCCTGGAGTTTGGGGCCAACTACTCGCCGGTGCGGCACTTGCTGGTGAGGGCCGCGGGGGGCGGCCTGGGCGACAAAGCCGACAGCAGCTACTACCGCGGCAGCCAATACGAGGTGGCGCTAGGTACGTACTGGCCTCTTGGCAAACGGGTGCTGCTGGGGGCCCTGGGCGGCTTTGGGCAGGCGCACGGCGAGGCCCGCTACAAGGACGGCGTCTTTCTGTTTACCCGCCCGACGCAATACCAGCTCGATGCCCGCTACAATAAGCTCTTTGGGGAAGCCTACGGAACGGTGCGCCTTGGTTCCGCCGTCAGCCTGGGCCTGGCATACCGGATCACCCGGGTACAATTTACCCACCTTACGGACCTGGGAAAGCCGGTGAGCGTTGGCCACATGCTCCGCAGCGAGCCCATGTTTTTTGTGCGGGGCGCGTTCGGCAGTAGCCCCAGCGGCGAGCGGCCCGTGTACGTGCAGTTTGGCATGGGGGCCTCGCAGGCGCTGAACCGGCCGTGGGGCCGGCAAGACCCCGGGCCCGAAGCGCAGGTATTGCAGCCGCGCACTTACTTTACCTTCGGGCTGGGGCTGGCGCTGAATACGCTGTTCCGAAACCCCTGATGCCCGATTGTGGCAATCTGTGCTTTCCGTTTGCCATGAAATCCTCTTCCTCCGCGCTATTGCTGCTGGCCGCTGGCCTGGCCACGGCCTGCGCCACCAACCCGTACCGCGCCACCAACCAATCGTACCAGCGGCAGGCCAAGGCCTACGCCCGCACCATCCGGGCGCAGCCGCAGCTGCCTGGGGGCCCCGGCGCCCTGGCCCCGGGGCCCTACTGGGTGGGCACCACCAACTTCGGCCTGCGCAAGCCCAACCTGGTCGTCATTCACCACACGGCGCAGCACTCGGCGGAGGAAACGCTGAAAACCTTCACGCTGCCGCGCACGCAAGTGAGCGCGCATTACGTGATTGGGCGCGACGGCCGCACGTTTCACCTGCTGAACGACTACCTGCGGGCCTGGCATGGCGGCGCGGCCCGCTGGGGCAACGACAGCGACATCAACTCGTCGTCCGTCGGCATCGAGCTGGATAACGACGGCACCGAGCCCTTCGCCGAGCCCCAAATCAAGAGCCTGCTGGTGGTGCTGGAGTACCTGAAAAAAACCTACAACATTCCCACGGCCAACTTCATCGGCCACGCCGACATTGCGCCCACCCGCAAGAACGACCCCAACGTAACCTTCCCGTGGAAGCGGCTGGCCGACAGTGGCTTCGGCCTGTGGTACGACGAAGCCGCGCTGCTCGATACCATTGTCGTGGTTCCGTCGGCCGTCGTTTATCCGGCCATACCGGGGCCCCCGCCAGCGGCCAAACCCGTGCCGCTGGTGCGGGCCCTCACCCCGCCCGGGCTGGGGCTAGCCGATAGCACCGCCCGGGCCCCGCTGAGCCCAGTGGATGCCTTCGACCCGCGGGAGGCGCTGCGCATCATCGGCTACGACACGCGCGATTTAGGCGCGGCCATCACGGCGTTCAAGCGGCATTTCATTCCGCAGAATGTGAACGCCGTGCTCACCCACGACGACCGCCGCGTGCTGTTCAACCTCTACAAAAAGTACCTGTAATTAGGGCCCCCAGGGGCCCTAATTACTTCCCTTCTTTGAGGTCGCGGAACACGTTGTTGAGCGACTCGGCCCAGGTGGGGTGGGCCAGCACCATCTCTTGCAGCACCTGGTACTTGAGGCGGCCGGCCATGGCAATTTCGAGCATGGCCATCACCTCAGCGGCGGCGGCCCCCACGATAGTGGCGCCCAGCAGGCGGTCGTCGGGACCCACTAGTACCTTCCAAAAGCCTTCTTTCTCGCCGGTTTGCTGGGCGCGGCCGGTAGCGGATACCGGCATGGTAGCCACCCGATAGGGCTGCTTTTTCTCCTGCGCCTGGCCTTCGCTAAGGCCGATTCGGGCCACTTGGGGCTCGGTGAAAATGCAGTAGGGCAGAGGCCGCTGCTTGGCCGAGCGCTTCTTGCCGTGCAAAATGGCGTCGCGCACAATGCGGTAGTCGTCGTAGGAAAGGTGCGTGAATTGGGGGCCCCCGTGCACGTCGCCCAGCGCGTACACGCCGCGCACGTTGGTTTGCAGGTAGTCGTTGACTTGCACGTAGCCCTGCTTGTCGGTTTCGATGCCGGCCAGGTCCAGGCCCAGGTCGCCGGTGTTGGGCGTGCGGCCGGTGGCCACCAGCAAGTGCGTGCCGCGGATGCGCCGCTCGCCGTCCGGGGTGTGGGCCGTGAGGGTGATGTGGCCGTCGGGGCCCTGGCTGACGCGGCGCACCTCCGCGCCCAGTACAAACTCTACACCATCGGC
Organism: Hymenobacter nivis; assembly: GCF_006439025.1. Taxonomy (GTDB): domain Bacteria; phylum Bacteroidota; class Bacteroidia; order Cytophagales; family Hymenobacteraceae; genus Hymenobacter; species Hymenobacter nivis_A. The sequence goes on along the minus strand of NZ_RCYZ01000001.1, from coordinate 1,017,593 downwards.
ACCCAAGCCGGTCTGTAGGGCCTCGCACACGTCGTCGTCCTCGCGCTCCAGCAGCTGCGTGCCGTGCTCGACGATGGTAACGCGGCTGCCGAAGCGCCGGAACATCTGACTAAACTCCAGCCCAATGTAGCCGCCGCCCAAGATGATGAGGTGCTCGGGCAGCTCGTCAATGTCAAGCAGTTGGGTAGTGGTTAGGTACTTCACTTCGGCCAAGCCGGGCACGTCGGGCACGGCCGCGTGGGTGCCCGTGTTGATGAAGATGAGCGGCGCGGTCAGGTCCTGATACTCGTGCGGGGCGCCATGGGGCTCCACGCGCAGCGTGCGGGGCCCTGTGAAGGCGGCGTGGCCGTGCAGCACCGTCACGCCCACTTCGGGCGCGGTCAGGTTTTCCTCAACGCCGGCGCGCAGCTTGGCCAGCAGCGCATTCTTGCGAGCCATGGCGGCTTCCAAGTCCACTTTCATCTCGTTGGCCCCGGCCACTTTGGGCGCGGCCACCTCGGGGGCCGTGCGCAGCAGGTGCAGGCGGTCGGCGGCGGCCAGCAGGGTTTTGGTGGGGATGCAGCCGTAGTTGATGCAGGAGCCGCCGAGCTGCGCTTTTTCGATGAGGGCAACCTTGCGGCCGGCTTTGGCCAGGGCCGTGGCGAGGGGGTTGCCGGCCTGGCCAGAACCGATAATAAGGACGTCGTACTTAGTAGAAGCGGGCATAAACGGAGGAGTTTGCCTGCGCATACGGGCCGGGGCCCCGAAAGGGCGGAGTGGGGCAAGAAATCATTACCTTCGCCGTTGAGGTATGGTGCCGCCCCCGAAGCTATTTCGTTCCCTGCTGACTGCCCTGGTGCGGGGCGGCGTGCCCGCGGCCGCCGCGGGCCTGGCCGGCTGCACGTCGCTCTACTTCCCGCCGCCGCCGCACGCGCCGCTGCTCACCCAAAAGAGCGAGTTTTACGGCAGCGTCAGTACCAACCAGCAGAATAACTTCGCCTTCCAGGGGGCCTACGCCTTTGCCGACCACCTAGCAGCAGCGGGCACGTTCTCGTCGCTGCACCGCTCGAAGGGCGACAAAACCCAGAACTTCGACTTTGCCGAGGCCAGCGTGGGCTACTTCACCCGCCTACCCGACAAGCGCGTGCTGGAGGTGTACCTGGGGGCCGGCGGCGGTAGCACCGACCGCACCGAGCGCAACCCTGAGCAGCTCACCACCCGCCGCCTCGAAGGCAGCCTGAGCAAGGTGTTTGTGCAGGTGAACTACGCCAGCAAAAAGAAGCGCAGCGTGCATATCGGCCACCACGACTTCCCCCTGAGCTACGGCACGGCCCTGCGCCTGAGCTACGTGCAACTCAACAACTTCCGCATCGACGGGCTGGGCCAGGCCCCCATCGGCAACGTCATTTTTGAGCCCATCACCTTTACGCGGGTGCAGCTGGCGGGGCCCTTTCAGCTCCAGCTCATGAGCGGCCAAGCCTTCGGCTTCCATCCCAACGACTACCTGAAGGCTGCCAACTCGGTGTTTCAGCTCGGGTTGATTATCGGCTTGGGAGGCAGCAATTCTTGGAAACCGGGCGCGCACTAAGCTGCTAAGTAAAAAATAAGGTCTGATAATCAGTTGGTTGAGTATGGCATGAGAAATTAGTTGTGCACAACTTAAACTTGTAAAACCGTTTATAGTTAACCTTGCAAATTCAATTTTTATTATCCCCAAACCCCATGAGCATTCAGCGCTTATACACGGCCCACGCCAAGGCCACCGGTGGCCGCGACGGCCGCGCCGTTTCGTCCGACAACGTTATCGACCTGCCCCTAAGCACGCCCAAGGAGATGGGCGGCGCCGGCAAAGCCAACAGCACCAATCCCGAGCAACTCTTCGCCGCCGGCTATGCCGCCTGCTTCGACGGGGCCCTGAACTTAGTGGCCCGCCTCGAGAAAACCCCCATCACCGGCAGCACCGTGGCCGCCGACGTGGCCTTCGGCAAAGACGGTGAGAACTACGGTATCGCCGTGGACCTGACCGTGAACATCCCCAACATGGACCAGACCCAGGCCGAAGCCCTCGTGGCCAAGGCGCACCAGGTGTGCCCCTACTCGCGCGCCACCCGCGGCAACATCGAGGTGAACCTGACCACGACGACCAACGCGTAGTTTGAGGTTAGAATTATAAAAACAGGGGCCCCGGCGCATTGCGTCGGGGCCCCTGTTTTTTAGGTTAAGCCCCTGTTTATCATAAAGAAGATTATGCTATATTTAAGTCACCTAGCAAAAATTGATTTTATGCAAAGGCTATGAAGAAAGCTTGCTTCTTTTTACTTATTGCAGCCGTATTCAGCAGCTGTAAAAAAAGCGGTGACGACACCGCTCCGAGCGCTGAGTTGCTGACGAGTAAGAAATGGCGCTTGTCGGCTGATGCGTACACCGACGTCGCTGGCGGTACTGCTACCACCACGAATGCGTACGCGACGCTGCCCGCCTGCAAGCGCGACGATTACCTCATGTTCAACGCCGATAAATCCCTGACGACTGACGAGGGGCCCACCCGGTGCAGCACGACGCTGCCGCAGACGCTGACCGGCACTTGGAGCATCAGCGCCGACCAAGCCAAGCTAACATCCCACACCGTTGGCTACAGCAGTTTCATCCTGCACGCGGATGTGGTAGAATTGTCGGCCACCGCTTTGCATTTGCGCACGGTCACCAACATTTATCCGGCGACGACCCGGACGGAAGATTTTACTTACACCGCGTTATGATTGACTGGCCCCCACCAAGTAAACTGCGGCGGGTTGCCAACCCATTAGCAACAAAAAAGCAGCCCCCGTTGCCGGAAGCTGCCTCTTGTTAAAAGCTTGCGTTGCTTACTTGGCGCCCAGCACGCGCAGCATGGTGTCGCCAATCTCGGCGGGCGAATCCACCACGTGGATGCCGCACTCGCGCATGATGGCCATTTTGGCGGCGGCGGTGTCGTCGGCTCCACCCACGATGGCGCCGGCGTGGCCCATGCGGCGGCCGGGAGGCGCGGTTTGGCCGGCGATGAAGCCCACTACGGGCTTCTTGTTGCCGGTTTCCTTGATCCAGCGGGCGGCTTCGGCTTCCATGCCGCCGCCGATTTCGCCGATCATTACGATGCCTTCAGTTTCGGGGTCGTTCATCAGCATTTCCACCGCCTGCTTGGTGGTGGTGCCGATGATGGGGTCGCCGCCGATGCCGATGGCCGTGGTTTGGCCCAGGCCGGCCTTGGTGAGCTGGTCAACGGCTTCGTAAGTGAGCGTGCCCGACTTGGACACGATGCCCACGCGGCCCTTCGTGAAAATAAAGCCGGGCATAATGCCCACTTTGCACTCGCCGGCGGTCATCACGCCGGGGCAGTTCGGCCCGATCATCGTGATTTCGGGGCGGTCCTTGAGGTAGTGCTTCACGGCAATCATGTCCTTGGTCGGGATGCCCTCGGTGATGGTCACGATGACCTTGATGCCGGCTTGGGCGGCTTCGAGGATGGCGTCGGCGGCGAAGGCCGGGGGCACGAAAATGATGCTGGTGTCGGCCTGGGTCGCGGCCACGGCGTCGGCCACGGTGTTGAACACCGGCAGGTCGAGGTGCTGGGTGCCGCCCTTGCCCGGCGTCACGCCGCCCACCACGTGGGTGCCGTAGTCAATCATTTGCCCGGCGTGAAACGAGCCCTCGGAGCCGGTGAAGCCCTGCACGATAACCTTGGAGTTTTTGTTGACCAGAACGCTCATTCTTGGGGGATTGGGGGATGAAAACGATGGGGGAGGAGTGGCCTGCGCCGCCGCAAAAGTAGGGCTAATTCGGTGGGCGGCGGCACATAAAAATAGCAGCCCCGGGGCCCGCCTGCCCTGCCCGGGGCCCCGGGGCCCTGCCCGAATGCCGTACCTTTGCCACTTCCTACCCAACGTTGGTCATGCATTATAATCACATCATCGAAGCCGTCGGCCACACCCCGCTCGTCCGGCTCAACAAAGTTACCGAAGGCATTAAAGGCACCGTGTTGGCCAAAGTCGAGTACTTCAACCCGGGCAACTCGGTGAAGGACCGCATGGCCATCCGCATGGTGGAAGACGCCGAAAAGGCCGGCCTGCTCCAGCCCGGCGGCACCATCATCGAGGGAACGAGTGGCAACACAGGCATGGGCCTGGCCCTGGCTGCCATCGCCAAGGGCTACCAGGCCATCTTCGTGATGAGCGACAAGCAGAGCAAGGAGAAGCAGGACATCCTGCGCGCCGTGGGGGCCCAGGTGGTGGTGTGCCCCGTGGACGTGGCCCCCGACGACCCGCGCTCCTACTACTCGGTGGCCCGCCGCCTCAACCAGGAAACGCCCAACTCCTTCTACCCCAACCAGTACGACAACCTCTCGAACACCGCCGCCCACTACGAGCACACGGGCCCCGAGATTTGGGAAGGTACTGAGGGCCAGATTACCCACTGGGCGGCCGGTGTGGGCACGGGCGGCACCATCTGCGGCGTGAGCAAGTACCTCAAGGAGCAGAACCCCAGCGTGTTCACGCTCGGCATCGACACCTACGGCTCGGTGTTTAAGAAGTACAAGGAAACCGGCATCTTTGACCCCAACGAGATTTACCCCTACAAAACGGAGGGAATTGGCGAGGACATTCTGCCGAAAAACGTGAATTTTGACGTGATTGACCAGTTCGTCAAGGTCACCGACCAGGACGGGGCCCTGATGACGCGCCGCCTGGCCAAGGAGGAAGGCCTGTTCGTGGGCTGGAGCTGCGGCTCGGCCGTGTCGGGGGCCCTGGCCTACGCCCGCGAGCACCTCAAGGAAACTGACACGATGGTGGTGCTGCTGCCCGACCACGGCACCCGCTACCTCGGCAAAATCTACAACGACGACTGGATGCGGGCCCAGGGCTGGCTGTAGGGCCCCTATTTTGTCCTAATGTTGATGTTGCGAGTGTTGCGGCGGCCATGTAATTTCGTGCGTCCTTACTTAACAATACAATTTAGTTTATGCCCAGCTCTTTAAACCACATTGTGTTGGTAGACGACAACGAAACCACCAGCTTTTTGAACAATCGCCTGCTGGGGCGGCTGGCCGTGGCCGAACAGGTAACCACCTACACCCGCGCCGACGAGGCCTTCGCCAAGCTGTGGGCCGACGGGGCCCCGGCGCCCGATCTGGTGTTTGTGGACCTGAAAATGCCCGGCGTGTCGGGCTTCGAGTTCCTGAAAATGTACAGCAAGCTGCCCCAGCCCGTGCAAGCCAAAACGGTGCTGGCCGTGCTCACCACCTCCATGCACCAGGCCGACACCGCCCGCGTGGCCGAGTACCCCAACGTGGAATACCTTACCAAGCCCCTGACCGAGGAAAAAATGCAAAAGCTGCTGGACAAGCGCTTCCAGCGGGCGTAGAGCTTATTTCTTGAAAAACAAAAAGCCGCCGGATGTAGCATCCGGCGGCTTTTTTGTGCCCAGTTAGCTCAGCAGTATTTAGCTTCTGGCGCGGGGTAGAGACGCAAGGGTGCGTTTCTACCCCGCGCTAGAAGCCAAGCTATCGGCTTAAGCCACAGCATCGACGAAGCGGAAGGCCTCGCCGTCGAACAGGCCTTTGTCGCTCAGCTTCAGGCTGGGAATGACGAGCAGGGCCATGAAGGAGAGCGTCATGAACGGGGCCCCCAGCGGCGAGCCCAGCTGCTTGGAGAAGGCATCGAGGGCGGCGTAGGCGGCCGCCACGTCGGCCCCCGGCTGGTCCGACATGAGGCCGGCCACGGGCAGCGGCAGCAGCAGCTCTTCGCCGCCGGGGCCCACTGCCGCCAGGCCGCCCCGGGCCCCCACCACGAGGTTGACGGCCCGCGCTAGGCTGGCGTCGTCGCAGCCCACGGCCGTGATGTTGTGCGAGTCGTGGCCCACGCTGCTGGCCAGGGCCCCGCCCATCAGCCCGAAGCCCCTGATGAACGCCACCGCCGGCGGCACGTGCGCCCGGTAGCGGTTCACCACGGCCAGCTTGAGTACGTCGCGCGCCGGGTCGGCCACAACCGCGCCGTACTGTACGAGCGCCGGCACGTCGAGCCGGGCCGTCACGAGCTGCCCGTCAAAGCACTCGATGACGCGCAGCGTGGGGGCCCCGGCGGCCGGCGCGAGCACCTCAAAATCGGTGGGCTGCACGGGCTGGGCGTGGAAGTTGTTGGCCGCCGCAATGGGCGCGGCGGGCAGGAGCGACTGGCCGTTTTCGGCCACTAGCTGGCCGTCGAGGTAAGTGCGCTGCACCCGAAAATCGGTGAGGTTGTCCACCACGATGAAGTCGGCCGGGTCGCCCACGCGTAGCAGGCCCACGGGCAGGCGGTAGTGCTGCACGGGGTTCACGCAGGCCACTTGCAGCACGTCGAACACGTTGTTGCCCAGCGCCAAGGCCCGCCGCACCAGCTGGTCGATGTGGCCGAGCACGAGCGTATCGGGATGCTTATCGTCGGAGCAGAACATGAGGTGCGGGAAGTGCTCGGGCAGCAGCTCGATGAGGGCGTCGAAGTTGCGGGCCGCCGAGCCCTCCCGAATCAGGATGTGCATGCCCACGGCCAGCTTGTCGCGGGCCTCGTCGGCGGCAAAGCACTCGTGGTCGGTGGCGATGCCGGCGCTGGCGTACCGGGCAGCGTCGGGGCCCCGCAGGCCAGGCGCGTGGCCGTCCACGGGGCGGCCGGCGGCCTGGGCCAGGGCAATTTTCTCCATCACCACCGGGTCGCGGTTCAGCACGCCGGGCCAGTTCATCATCTCGGCCAGGTAGCCAATTTTAGGGTTCTCAAACAGCCGGGCAATGTCGGCCGCCGTTATCTCCGCCCCCGCGGTTTCAAACGGCGTGGCCGGCACGCAGCTGGGGGCCCCAAAGCAAAATTTGAACGGCGACGCGGCCGCATTATCCAGCATGTACTGCACGCCGGCCACGCCCAGCACGTTGCCGATTTCGTGGGGGTCCGACACGGTGGCCACGGTGCCGTGGGCCACCGCCAGGCGCGCAAACTCGCTGGGCACCAGCAGGGAGCTTTCCACGTGCACGTGCGCATCCACGAAGCCGGGCAGGGCGTAGGGCAGGGCCGCGTCGGGCGCGGGGGCCCCGGTGGGCGCGATGGCCGCAATGCGCCCACCGGCCACCTCGATGGTGGCGGGGCGCACGGTGCGGGCAAAGACATCAACAACGTTGGCGAGCAAAGAAAAATCAGCGGGCATGGGCGGGAACGGACGGGCCGGAAAATGGGGTTCGGGCCAGCAAAGAACCTTACATTTGGCTAAACAAGCCGTTATCCTAACCCCGTATTCCCGTGAAAAAGATTATCGCCTTTGCGCTGCTGGCCCCGCTGCTGCTGGCCAGCGCCGGCTGCGCCCGCCAAAGCTCCATGCAGAAGAAAACCAGCTGGTACAAGCACCACAGCGGCGGCAAGCACGTGCCCTGCCCCTGCGAGGGGCACTAATTGTTTTTCCACCCTTGCCGCTTCCGCGTGAATAAATTTTACTGCTCACTCGCGCTGATTGGTGGCGCGGCCCTGCTGGGGGCCCCGGCGGCCCAGGCCCAGGCGGCGGCCATCACGGGGCTGATTATCAGCGGCATTGCCAAGAGTCAGAACCAGTTCCGGGGCCCCGGCGAGTTTTACCGCAAAGGCACGTTTCAGCTGGCTAACGGCACGTGGCAATCGGGGCGGTTTTACTACGACTGGCAAAACCTGTACATCGCCGACCCGCAGAACAAGAGCAAAAAGGCCCCGCCCCAGCGCTGCGCCATCGACAGCCTGCGCGGGTTTGCCTTCGGCGCCGATACCTTTTGCGTGGTGCACCGCTTCACGGTGCCCAAAACGGGCGAGTACATCCGCAGCGGCTTTGCCCGAAAAGTGTACCGGGCGGGCAACGTTCAAGCGAACGAGTACACCGACTACCAGGTTGGCCTGCGGTATGCGAACCCGTACACCCTGCTGTGCCGCTCCGATACCACCGTGGTGGTGCCCACCAAGCCGCAAGAAATGCGAAGGTTGGCGGCATACATGGTGCAGGGCTATCCTGAATTGGCAGCCGAAGTACTGAAAATAAAGGAGTTTCAGCCCGAAGACTTGCAGCGCGTGTTGGGGATTTACAGCCGGTGGCAGGAATTCAACGCCCGGCCCAAATAACTTTTCTATGTCTGACCAACCCAATCCCAGCCCCGTGCCCGCCCTCGAAGCGGCCGCCGATGCCGTGCGCCAGCAGTTGGGCCTGGCCGGCTTCGACGCCGCGGGCGTGGCCCGGCTCGACCACTTCATCACGGCGCAGCGGGGGCAGGTGGCGGCCGGCCAGCGCCAGGGCGTGGTGCAGGCCTTCGGCTGCTACCTGGGTGAATGCCTGGTGCGGGCCCACGGCGGCGAATGGGCGGCCGGGCCCGACGGCAGCACCGGCGTGGGCCTAGCCGGCCGACTTTTTTTCAACCCTTTTTATTTGGTTAGTCAGCAGTTGGATAAGGGCGAGGCGGCGTCCGTGGCCGCGTTCTTTGCGTCGGTGCCCGGGCGGCTGGGGGCCCCGGTGGCCGGGCGTAAGCGCTGGATTTCGTAATCTTGCGGGGCCAATGGCCCCCGCATTCCTATATGAAACAGCTCGTCATCGCCATTGATGGTTACTCCTCGTGCGGCAAAAGCACCACCGCTAAGGCCGTGGCCCACTTGCTGCACTACGCCTACGTTGATACCGGCGCCATGTACCGCGGCGTTACGCTCCACTTGCTGGAGCACGGCATCGCCTTCGACGACCTGCCCGCCGTGGAGCAAGTACTCAAAGACCTCACCATCAGCTTCCGCCGCCACCCCCAAACGGGGCGCAACGAGCTGTTTCTGGACGGCGTAAACCGCGAGGACGACATCCGCCAGATGCGGATTTCGAACTCCGTGAGCGAGGTTTCGGTCATCCCGCTGGTGCGCCACGCCCTGGTGGCCCAGCAGCAGCGCATGGGCCGCAAGCGCGGCGTGGTGATGGACGGCCGCGACATCGGCACCACCGTGTTCCCCGACGCCGAGGTGAAGATTTTCATGACCGCCGACATGGAGCTGCGCGCTTACCGCCGCCAAATGGAGCTGGCCGAAAAGGGCGAGCACGTGCCCTTGAACGACATCATCGAGAACCTGCGCAAGCGCGACCACATCGACTCGACCCGCGCCGAAAGCCCCCTGCGCCGCGCCACCGACGCCGTGCTGCTCGACACCACCCACATCACCATCAGCGAGCAGGTCGATTTCGTGATTGACCAGGTATCGTCGGCCCTGTTTGCGGCCGGCCGGGCGTAGCGCGGCTTCTTCCTGGCACGGTTGCGGCTAGGGCCGGGGCCCCGGCGTACCTTTGCCGCGGGCCAGAACCCTATCTACTTATACCGTGTTTTATAAGCGCTATGGAAGTCACGATTGATAAGAATTCCGGGTATTGCTTCGGCGTCGAATTTGCCATTCAGATGGCCGAGGACGAGTTGGCGCACGAGGAAACGCTGTACTGCCTCGGCGATATTGTGCACAACCGCATGGAGGTGGAGCGCTTGCACCAGCGGGGCCTGCGCATCATCGACCGCGACCAACTCGCTGAGCTGCACGACTGTAAGGTGCTCATCCGGGCCCACGGCGAGCCGCCCGAAACCTACGCCCTGGCCCTGCGCAACAACCTGGAGCTCATCGATGCCTCGTGCCCGGTGGTGCTCAAGCTGCAAAACCGCGTCAAGCATGCCTTCGACCTTAGCCAGCGCCAGGACGGCCAAATTGTGATTTACGGCCAGCCTGGCCACGCCGAGGTGGCCGGCCTCACGGGCCAGACCGGCAACCGCGCCATTATTGTGATGACGGAGGCCGACCTCGACCAGATTGACTTTGCGCGGCCCGTCACGCTTTTCAGCCAGACGACCAAAAGCACGGCCGGCTTCTACAAAATGAAGGCCCTGATGGAGGCCCGCATCCAGGCCGCCGGTGGGGCCCTGGATAGCTTCGACGCCAACGACAGCATCTGCCGGCAGGTGAGCAACCGCGAGCCGCAGCTGGCTAAATTCGCTGCCCTGCACGACGTTATCATCTTCGTGAGCGGCCGCAAAAGCTCTAATGGCAAGGCCCTGTTTTCGGTGGTGCAGCAGTTCAACGCCCGCAGCTACTTCGTGGAGAACGAGACCGAGCTGGAAGAGGAATGGTTTGCCGGGGCCCAAACTGTGGGCATCTGTGGCGCCACCAGCACCCCGCTCTGGCTAATGCAGCAAGTGCAGGAGCGCATCGAAGCCGTGGGCGAGCTGGTGTAGGTACGGGCCCGTACCACCAAAACGGATGCGCACACGGAGAATAATTGGGTTGGGAACCTCACTGCTGGCGGGCGTGTGCACAAGCGCCCTGGCCCAGCAACGCTCGGCCGTAGCCGACTCGGCCGCCAGTGCCGGGGCAAGCCCTGCCGCTAGCGCGCCGGGCCACCAGTATGCGCAGGCCGAAATAATGGGCCCCGACGGCAAGCCGCACTACGTGTACGTGCGGCCCAATCCCAACGGCTACGCTGGCATGCTGGCCTTTCACCGCACCGCCGAAGCCACCCGGCGCGGCGCGGCTGAGCCGCTTTCCATTAGCGTGGATAAGGTGAAGTGGATGAAAGTGGCCGGCCTTTACCAGGAACATATGGTGCTGAAGGGCAAGCCGCAGCGCATCATCGCAACGCGCCTCATCGATGGCCCGGTGGAGTTATTCAACCACACGCAAGTGGACCCGATGGTGGTGCCCGTGCCGGGGGCAGGGCTGGTGACGGCCGTGGTGGCAGGTGCCGTGGCCGGTGGCGCAATGGCCGCGGCCGGTGCAGGGGGCATCAAGGAGCGGCACTGGTACCTGCGGCGCAACGGCGAACTTCTCAAAGTATCGCGTGTGCACTTCGTCGAACAGCTGACGGACTATTTCCAGGACGATGCCGAGGTAGTGGCCGCGCTACAGCGCGAGCAGGTGCGCTACCCCGACATGGTGGCCGTTGTGGAAGCCTACAACCGCCACCGCGCCGCTGGCTTGCCCGCCGCCCGCTAACTACGGGCAGCCTCGGCCAGCGCTTGCTCGTAGAGCCGCTGGTTCTCGTCGTCGAATACCACGAACGTGACCGTGGCGGGCACCGCGTGGGCCCCCAGCCACTGCCGCACCTCGCGCACGGCAATGGCCGCCTCGGCCTTTGGGTAGCCATAGATGCCGGTGCTGATGCCAGGGAAAGCTACGCTGTCGAACTGACGCGCCGAAGCAATCTTCAGGCAGCTTTGGTAGCAGGCCGCTAATTCTTCCCCTTCGTGCTGTCTCCCACCGTGCCATACTGGCCCTGCGGTGTGAATAACATACTTAGCAGGTAGTTTTCCACCCGTGGTTGCTACAGCTTGGCCCGTTGGCAAACCAGAGCGATAAAGCCGTGCGCGCAAGTGCCGGCACTCTTCCAAGATTTTAGGGCCCCCGGCGCGGTGAATGGCCCCATCAACCCCGCTGCCGCCGAGCAGGCTGGAGTTGGCGGCGTTGACGATGGCCGCCACGGGCTGGCGGGTGATGTCACCCTGCACGAGGCGAATGCGGGCGGTGAGGGCGGCGGCGGTAGGCATGGACAGCAGGAGCAAAGGGGAGAGGGGCCAAAGAAAAGTAGGGCTGAAAAAGCTGCCGGGGCCCCACGCTTCGGTCACCGTTTTGGGCGCTTGGTCCGCTGAAGCTGACGCTTCGGCCACAAGCAATTGTGGGCCCCGGGGCCCCGGGATAGTTTTGAGCATCAAATCCATCCACCGCTTCACCCCACCGCCCATGGAACCCCAAGCCCGCGACCCCTACCTGTGGCAGAAAGCCAAAGCCCGTACCAAATTCCAATCCCACCTGCTCATCTACAGCCTCGTGAACGGCGGGCTGTGGTTGCTGTGGGCCCTCACGCCCCACGGCGGCGAGCCGCTGCCCTGGCCCATCTGGACGTCGGCCTTCTGGGGCTTCGGGCTGCTGACGCAAGGCCTGGCCGCCTATTCTGGCCACAGCCGCGACGAGCGCACCCAGCGCGAGTACGAGCGCCTGGTGCGCGAGCAGCAGGGGGCTTATTAAGCTGCGGTACTAGTTGCTCGTTGTCAGTTGTCAGTCGATGGCAATTAGCAAAGGGCCCCGAACGACTGACAACTGACAACGAATAACTAACAACGAACAAAACGCCCTTCCGCCAACGGAAGGGCGTTTTGCGTTCTACCTTCGCCGGCATGAAAACTCGCCCCGCCAAGCGCACCGTGGGCCGGCGCGAGCTGGTTGATTTCCCGGGCTTCGCCCTGCTCGGTGTGGAAGCCAAGGTGGATACCGGGGCCTACACCAGTGCCCTGCACTGCACCGACCTGCACGAAGCGCCCGGCCCCGCCGGGGCCCCCGTGCTACGCGGCCGCCTGCTCGACCCCGACCACCCCGGCTTCGACGGCCGGGCCCTGGAATTTGCCGAATTCACGCGGCGCGACATTCGCTCGTCCAACGGCGAGGTGCAGGAACGCTACGTGATTGAGGCCGTGGTGCGGCTCTACGGCAAAGATTTTCGGGCCGAGTTTTCGCTCTCCGACCGCTCCGACATGAAATACCCCGTGTTGCTGGGCCGCAGCCTGTTGCGCCAGGGACGCTTCGTGGTGGACGTGGCCCGGCGCAACCTTTCGCACAAGGCAGCCGTTCGGGCGGCGGCCCGCCGGGCGGCGCCGTAGCCCGGGTTCCGCCCTAAATTTAGGGCGGGGCCGGCCAAGTGGGCGCGCCGCTTGTTTAGGGGCCCCGGGCCCGCTTGCGGCCCGCTGCCTTTGCCTATTTTCCTGCCCGCACCTTCACTCTCCGACCAATGAAACTGGCCATTCTCTCGCGGGAACCCAAATCGTACTCGACCCAGCGCCTGGTGGCCGCCGCCGCCGCCCGTGGCCACGACGCCGTAGTCGTCGACCACCTCCAGTGCAACCTAGTGCTGGAAAAAGGCCAGCCCGGCATCATCTACAAAGGCGAGCCGCTGGCTCACTTCGACGCCATTGTGCCGCGCATCGGGGCCTCCGTCACGTTCTACGGCACGGCCGTGGTGCGGCAGTTTGAGATGATGAAAGTGCGCACCGCCGTTGACAGCCAGGCCATTGTGCGCTCGCGCGACAAGCTGCGCTCGATGCAAATCCTGAGCCGCGCCGGCCTGGGCATGCCCAAAACGGCCTTCACCAACTTCTCGCAGGACGTGCCCGCCATGATCGAGCAAGTAGGCGGGGCCCCCGTCATCATCAAGCTGCTCGAAGGCACCCAGGGCCTGGGCGTGGTGTTGGCTGAGAGCGTGAAAGCCGCCCAGTCCGTCATCGAAGCCTTCCACAACCTCAAGGCGCGCATCATCGTGCAGGAGTTCATTGCCGAGAGCAAAGGCGCTGACCTGCGGGCTTTCGTGGTGGACGGTGAAGTGGTGGGCGCCATGAAGCGCCAGGGCAAGGAGGGCGAGTTCCGCTCGAACCTGCACCGCGGCGGCACCGGCACCCTTGTGAAGCTAAGCCGCGCCGAAAAGGCCGCCGCCCTGCTGGCCACCAAAGCCCTGGGCCTGGGCATTGCCGGCGTGGACATGCTGCAAAGCAAGCGGGGGCCCCTGGTGCTGGAGGTGAACTCCTCGCCCGGCCTGGAGGGCATCGAGAAGGCCACGCAGCTCGACATTGCCGGCCGCATCATCGACTACACGGCCGCGTTGGTGGCTAAAAAACGCAGCAAGGGCAAGGCCAAAAAGGCCACCGATGCCCACCCCGACGCCCCCGCCGCCTAGGGCCCCGGCGTTACCTTTGCCCGATGCCCCCGCTCGACCCCATCTACCTCAACGACCTCACCATCATGCCCGGCGAGCGGGTACTGACGCGCCTGGTGATTTCGCGCCTGCCCTCGGGTACCCTTATCGATGTGCCGGTGCACGTGCTGCGCTCGGCCGTGCCGGGCCCCGTGCTGCTGCTGATGGGCGGCATGCACGGCGACGAGGTGAACGGCATCGAGACCATCCGGCGCATGCTGCGGCGCGACTTGCTGCGCCCCACCTGCGGCACCATCATCGCCATCCCCATCTTCAACATCTACGGGTTCCTGAACTTTAGCCGCGAGGTGCCCGACGGCAAGGACGTGAACCGCTCGTTTCCGGGGTCGCCACGCGGCTCGCTGGCCAGCCGCGTGGCCCATCGCTTCATGCGCGAAATCATGCCCCTGATCGACTACGGCATTGATTTCCACACCGGCGGCGCGGCCCGGGCCAACCACCCGCAGGTGCGCTGCGAGCTGGACGTGGACCCCGTGACCGACGCACTGGCCGCTGCCTTCGGGGCCCCATTTACGCTGCACGCCGCCCTGCGGCCCGGCTCGCTGCGCGAGGCTGCGCAGCGCCTGGGCAAGCGCCTGATTGTGTACGAAACTGGCGAGAGCCTGCGCATCGACGACGCCGGGGTGGAAATGGCGGTGGCCGGTACCCTGCGCGTGCTGCACCACCTGGGCATGGGGCCCGCCGCGCCGCCGCCCGCGCAGGCTGGCGTGGTGTGCCTGCGCCACACTTGGCTGCGGGCGCGGTTTGCGGGCCTGTGGCGCTCGCTGGTGCAAAATGGCGACTACGTGCAGAAGGGCCAGGTGTACGGCTCCGTGGCCGACCCCTACGGCGAGCGCACCGTGCGCCTCGAATCGCCGGTGAGCGGCTACGTGGTGGGCCTCAACTACATGCCCGTGGTGAACCAGGGCGATGCCCTGCTGCACATCGGTTTGCCGGGGTGAGGGCCCCCGGCCGTACTTTTGTGCATCTTTTACTTTTTGTTTTCATGAAAAACCCGCTCCAACTGGCGTTTAACGCCGTGCTGCTCGTGGCCGTGGCCGTGCTGTACTTCCTGCACTTCCGCCAGCCCGCCGCCCCGGCCGTGGCCGCCGCCCCTGCCACCACCGAAGCCGCCGCCGCTGCCCCGGCCGATACTACCACCCTGGCCGCCGTGGCCGAGCAGCCCGTGACGCCGCCCACCGTGCCCGCCGCCGAAGCTGCCGCCAACGCCGACCAAATTGCCTACATCGAGTCGGCCAAGCTGCTCGACGGCTATCAGGGCATGAAGGACGCCCGCCGCTCGTTTGAGGTGAAGGCCAAGGGCTGGGAGCGCCAGAACCAGGTGCTGGTCACCAACTTCCGCACCGCCGTGGAGGCCTACCAGAAGCAGGCCCCCAGCCTCACGCCCGAGCAGCGCGCCGCTGCCGAGCAGAAGCTCCAAGCCCAGCAGCAGCAGTCGGGCGAGCAGCAGCAGAAGTTGCAAGCCCTGGCCCAGGAAGAAGAAGGCAAGCTCACCCAGCGCGTGCTGGGCAGCGTGAACAAGAAGGTGGAAGCCTACGGCAAAGCCCACGGCTACAAGCTCATCCTGGTGGCTGCCCCCAGCGGCACCATCGCCTACGGTCGCAAAGACCTTGACCTCACCACGCCCGTGCTCGCCTACCTCAACCAGACGTACACGAAGTAAGCCGGCGGGCCCTTGGCCGCCCCAAAAAAGTGGCGCACCCCCGGGTGCGCCACTTTTTTTGTGCCCTGCGCGTAAAAAATCCATCAGGGCCCATTAAACCCGGGCCGGTGGGGGCCCTCTAACCAAGCATAACCTGGCATTTTATTTGCAAACCTATTCATCGTTCGTCCTTCTTTCATCTTCTAAACCAGGCGCTTCGGCGCTTCCATCCTATGCGTAGCAAGTCCATGATGTTCGTTTCGGCGCTATTCCTGTTGCTGCTCAGCAGCGGTGCGGCTTCGGCCCAGGTGCGGGTAGGCATTTCCCTTGGTGGCGGCTACGCCCCGCGGCCCTACTACCGCCCCCGCTACTACGCCCCGCGCCCGGTGGTGGTGGCCCCGCCCGTGTACTACGCCCCGCCCGTGCCCGTGGTGTACCCTGCCCCCTACTACTACGCGCCGCGCCCTTACTACGGCCCCCCCCGCGGCTACTACGGCCGCCCCCGCGGCTATTACGGCCGCCGTTATTAATAAACGTCCGCGTTATCAGTTAGGCTATTAAAGGAAAACCCTGGCCATTGCGGCCGGGGTTTTTTGTTGGGGCAATGCGCGGGCCCGGGGCCCCGGCGCTAGGCCCCGGCGGGCTCGTGCACGCGCAAGCCGGTGGCATCGGTGCGGGCGGCGCGCAGCATGGCGGCGGCCACGGCGGTGGCGGCCACGGGCCGGTACTTGGCCCAGCTGCCGCGCAACAGGGGCCCCGCAAGGGCCAGGGCCGCCGCCCCGATGCGCTCGCCCAGGCGTGGGTGGGCGCGCTGGCCCAACAGCAGCGACGGCCGAAAAACGTGCAGCGCCCGGAAGGGCAGGGCCCCCACGGCGGCCTCCATCTCGCCCTTTACCCGGCTGTAGTACACGCGGCTGTCGGCGTCGGCCCCAATACTCGACACCACCAAGAACTGGCCGGCGAAGTTGCTGGCCGCTAGCGCTGCCAGTTGCACCACGTACAGGAAATCGACCCGGTAAAACGCTTCCTTCGAGCCGGCCTGCTGGCGCGTGGTGCCGAGGCAGCAGTACACGTCGTCGGCGATGAGCTGGAGGCGGTGGCTTTCCAAATCGCTCAGCTCCGTCACGACCTGCACCAACTTGGGGTGGGCCAGGGCCACGGGCCGCCGCCCCACCACCACCACTTTGGCGTAGCGGACATCGGCGAGTAGCAGCGGCAGCAGGGCCGCGCCAATGAGGCCGGTGGCCCCAGCCAGGAGGGCAGTTTTTTGCATGGTGCGGGGCCCCGCGGGCGGGAAGTAGCCGCCCGGGGCCCCAGCCGTGTACGCATGCGGCCCAAAATAGCTACCCCACCGCTAAGACGGGCGCAACGTCCAACCCAAGGCCCCGGGCAGTGGCCCTGAAAACGTGCCAGCCATCATTTGGGGGCCCTGAGCACCACGTGCTTGATGTTTTTGCGGTCGTAGGTGTAGGTGATGTGCACCAGGCCGTCGGTGGTTTGGATGATGGCCGGGTAGCTGAATTCTTCGGTGGTGCCGTTTTCCAGCACGGCCACGTCGTGCCACGCCACGCCGTCGGCGGAGGCGGCTACGCGCAGCTTGCTGCGGCCGTTGAACCAGTCCTTGCCCGGCACGTCGGGGTTGTACACGATCAGGAACGAGCCGTTGCGCAGGGTAACGGCGTCGGTGCCCGAGTTGGGATTCAGCAGGGTTGTTTTGGATAGTTTTCCCCACGTATTGCCGCCATCTTCCGACCACGCCTGCACCACCGCGCCCTGCTTGCTGCGGCACAGCAGCTGAAGCCGGCCGCCGGGGTGCACCAAAATGCTGGGCTGAATGACGTCGAGCGCCGAGCCGGGGTCAACGGGAATTACCTGCCAGGTCTGGCCCTGGTCCATCGATTTTTCGAGGTGCACCCGCCAGCGGCCGCTGGCCTCCTCGCGGCTCGACGGCGAGAGGATGGTGCCGTTGGCCAGCTGTACTGGCTTGTTTTTGATGGGCCCCAGCACCCCGGGCGGCAGCCGCCGGGGCCCCGACCACGTGGCGCCGTTGTCGGCCGAGGTCTTCACCATGCCCCACCATTCGCGCGGGTTGGGGCCCACTTTGTAGAACAAAAACAGCGGCCCGGCCCCGCGCGGCCGGAACAGCACCGGGTTCCAGGCGGGGTAGCGCAGCGTGTCGCCCACGGCGCCGGTGGCCACTTGCCGCGGCGCGGCCGGGCCCTTGCTGCCGAGGGACGTCAGCCAAATGCCTACGTCGGGGGCCCCCTCGTTAGCCCCGCCGAAGCAGGCTACCAGCAGGTGGCCATCGGCGGCTTGTACCAGCGTGGAGGCGTGGCACTGCCGGAAGGGCGGCTGCGGAAAAACCATCTCCTCCTTGACCTTGGCCCACGTGGGCTGGGCCCTGAGGCAGGCCGGCGCGCCCAGCAGCAGCGCCGCGGCGAGTAAAATCGGTTGTTGCACTTTACGGGCTCGGCCGCCGCATGCACCGGCGCGCCGGCCCGCAAAATGCAAAGAATATGGGCCGCCCGCGCCGGGGCCCCGGTTTAGTTGGACACGAGGCGCAGCGGCAGGGCTGCTTCGGCGGTGAGCGTGGGCAGCGCCGCCGACGCAAAACCGGCCTGGTAGCGGGCGCGGCACTGCGGGCAGCTCACCCACTCGCCAAGCTCAAAGAGCACGCCATCGAACTCAACGTGCGTGGCGCTGTGGGCCGTGCACACGAGCATGGGCAGGCGGTCGAGGCTCGAGCCGCCGCACACCATGGGGTAGTGGTGGGTGGGGTCGTTGTAGTATAAATGCGTGCCGTGCGCCGGGCTCAGCAGGCAGGTATTATAGGTGATTAGCGGTAGCATCATAGTATAAAAAGTAAGGGCCGAAGCTACCCAATAAGCGCAGCATTGCAAGGCCCGACGGCCGTTTTTTTAAGGCCCCGGTGGAGGCGGTGTTACTATCTGTTGAAATTATTTAATTATTTGCTGGATAATGTTTTACGTCTTGAAAAAATACCGCGGACCAAACTAGTGAATTGGGGCCCCGGCGGCCCGCACAGGCCGGGCTACGCGTGGTGCACAAGCAGCCACACCATCCCCACGAGTTTGAGCGTGAGGCGCAGGTGGTGCAGGGCGGTGGTGAGCCGGGTTTCGACTGAGCGGCGCGAGATGTACAAGCGCTGCGCAATCTCGTCGTTGGAGAAGTGCTGCAGGCGGCTGAGGAGGAAAATCTCGCGGCAGCGCGGCGGCAATTGGCCCAGTGCGGCGGCCACGTGGCCCTTCAGGTCGCGGTACAGCAGGTGGTACTCGCCGTGGTTGTGAGCGGCGTCGGTGCTCAGCGTGTCGAGGGCATCGGCGTAGCGCAAAGGGCTGGCATCGGCGGCGCGCTGGTAGCGGGCGGCCTGATAGCGGACGGCCGCCGCCAGGTGCCCCGGAAACGCCGCAATCTGCAAGCGCGTCCGCTCGGTCCAGAGCGTCAGGAAAATGTCCTGCACAATGTCCTCGCACACCACTTGGTCGCCGAGGCGGGCGTAGGTCGCCGCGCAGGTGCGCCGCCAGTAGCGGTCGTAGACCATTGCAGATGCCGCCGCCTCGCCGCGCTGGATGGCCTCCTACAAAGCAGCGTCCGAAACAAGCAGGGAAGCGGGCGAAAGGGGGAAGCAGGGGAGGCGGGCGGCGCCGGAGCCGGAGCCCCGGCTCCGCCCACTTTGCAGGGCTCACCGGCAGCGTTTGCCAGGAAAGCAAGTGGCCAGATGTAGCGGCAACGCGCAGAAATTAGCTGCTGCAAATTAACCACTTATGATTTTTCTAAAGAAATTATTCAAATTTATTTAGAAAAAGTGTGCGTGTTGGGGGGCCCAAAACGACACTCCTCAGGTAGCCGCCCTCTGCACCACGCTGGGCCCCTGCCACGACCGAAGAAGAATACATTGCGCTCTACGAGAAGCATCTGACCGGCACCGGCTCGGCGGAGGAGCGCGCCCGCTTCGGGGCCTACCTAGCCACCGCCGAGATGCCCGACCTGCCCTGGGACGCCGACCAGCTGGGCCCCGAGGCTGCCACCAAGGCTGCCATTTTTGCGCGGCTGCGGGCCAGCATGGCGCCGGCCCCGCGGCGGGTATGCTGGCGGTGGCCCACGGCGCTGCTGGCCCAGTAGGGTCCCAGCCAGGTGCAGAAAACGGCCGCTGGCCATCAGCCGCCTGGCCATGCCCTACGTGCACGCGGCCGAGTAGCCCCCGGGGCCCCAGCGCAACCACGCTTGCCAACACCCGCTCTCGCACTGGCCCCAGCCCTTGCAGGGGCGGGTGTTTTTCGTTGAGCGGTGTCACAAAAAAGGCCGTCATGCTTCGCTGCGCTCTGCATGACGGCCTACTTACTCTAATTCGGGATACAAGCCTATTGGCTGATAAATCAAGCGCGCAGGCGGGTTTCGAGCGGGGCCAGCTCCACGGCGCCTTGCTTGAATAGGGCCCCCAGGGCTTTTTTGAAGACTTTTTTGCTCATGCCCACGCGGCGGTATACGTCGTCGGCCTCACTTTTGTCGCCGATGGGCAGCGTGCCGCCGGGGGCCCCGCGCAGGGCCGCCAGCAGCGTGGCGGCGGCGGTTTCAACCTCGCCGTAGCCCTCGCGCTGGAGGCGCACGTCGAGCTTGCCATCGGCCCGCACCTGCCGCAGGAAGCCCGGGATGGTTTCGCCCAGCCGCAGGGGCCGGAACACTTCGTTGTGAAAGAGTAGGCCTTGGTGCGTGCCGTCGACGATGACGGGGTAGCCCAGGTCGGTTTCGTCGGCTACCATTAGGCGTACGGCGTCGCCGGGCTGGCCGGGGAATGGCTCGGAAGACAAGAACTTCTTCCACTTGGCCGAGGCCACCAGCCGGTCGCTTTCCTCGTCGAGGTACACAAACACGAACACCCGCTCGCCCACGCGCAGGTCGCGGCGCTGGTTGGGGAAGGGCAGGAGCAGGTCTTTTTCCAGGCCCCACTCCAGGAACGAGCCGGCGGGGCCGTGGTCGCGCACGGCCAGGGCGGCGAAGGAGTTGACCAGCGCCAGTGGCCGCAGGGTGGTGGCAATCAGGCGGTCCTCCGAGTCGCGGTATACGAACACGCGCAGCACGTCACCCACCTGTGTGCCCTCGGGGATGTACTTGTTGGGCAGCAGCAAGTCGCCGTCGTCGGACGTAAGGTAGAGGCCGACGCTGGTGGCGCGGGCTACTTCGAGGTCGTTGTAATCGCCGAGGTTCATAAAGAAAAGCAGAGAAGAAGCGGGCGGGCCCCGCCGGAAGCGCAAAGCTACGGCCGGTACAAGTGCAATTTTTAAAGACTAAAGTGGACAATAAAAAAATTAATATTTTGCTTGCATTAATGCCCGTAAAGTGCTGTAAATTTGAACGTAGGGCGTTTAAAAAGAACCAAGTTATTCACCACAAAATACTATTGGTATGAAAAACTTTACGCAATTTCTATTTCTGATAGCCGTGCTGCTGATTGGCGCGGGGCGGGTGCAAGCCCAGGGCATTCTGACGACCGGCGCGCACGCCGGCGGCGGTGACGCCCTGGCCCCGGCGTCCATTGTGTCGCCCGACTCTATTTATGTTAACACCGACAGCCGCCCCGCCTTCGCCGGCGGCGACGCCGCGCTGACCACCTACCTCACCAAAAACATTCGCTACCCCGAGGCCGCGATGCGGCAGCACGTATCGGGCCGCGTGTACGTATCATTCGTGCTGAACCGCGAAGGCCGCGTGACCGACGCCCACGTGGTGCGGGGCCCCGGCTACGGCCTCAACGAGGAGGCCCTGCGCCTGGTGTGGCTCATGCCCAATTGGGCCCCCGCTCGCCAGCAGGGCCAGGCCGTGCGCGTGGCCTGCACCATCCCCATCAACTTCGACACGCAGAAATGATTTACTGTATTTAACTGATCATTAGATAAATATAGTTTGGGACCAATTATTGGCCCTGCCCCGGCAAAAGCTGTGGGCAATTCTTCACAAAAGGGCAAGCGGCGGCTTGCCCTTTTTTTGTGCCCGGGCTTGGCTGCCGTAGCGCAGCAAAAGCAATACGCGGGGCCAAGTGCTGCAAGCATAGCTTGGGCCCCTGGTGGCACGGCGCGAATGGCGGCGTAGCGGGCCGCTTCCGTAACCGCCAGCCGGGGGCCCTACTGGTAGATGGTGACGCCGGGGGCCCCCACGCCGAAGTCGGTGAATTGAACGGTTTCGCGGGCGGTTTCGAATACGCGCAGGCCGTTGGCCGACACGAGGCCGCGGGGGTAGTAGCCCACCAAAATCTGGAACGTGCGCAGGGCCGTGAACTCGTTGCGCAGGCGCAGGCCCAAGCCGAAGCCCGTGTAGGGCGTGTTGCCAAAGGGCGAGCCGCCGCCCACTTTCTCACCGATCCAGGCGGCGTCGGCAAAGGCCACGCCGGCCACCCGGAAGCCTAGCAGCGAGAGCGGCGTGAACACAGTGGTTTCGTAATTGAAGGCGAAGCGGCTGGTGGCCAGGATGGGCACCGACGGCGAAAAGCCCCGAATGCCCCGCTCATCGGAGATGCCTTGCAGCAGCTCGCCCGGCCGGCGGTTGAAGCCCGCCGTGGTGGTGGTGCCCAAAAAGTGGCGGTACTGGTAGTTGCCCAGCCG
Organism: Hymenobacter nivis; assembly: GCF_006439025.1. Lineage (GTDB taxonomy): Bacteria > Bacteroidota > Bacteroidia > Cytophagales > Hymenobacteraceae > Hymenobacter > Hymenobacter nivis_A. The sequence goes on along the minus strand of NZ_RCYZ01000001.1, from coordinate 995,576 downwards.
GTAGAGGCGGGTGAAGTACGTGGTTTGGGCGTTGAGCAGGCCCTGCTCCCAGGCACTATGGTCGGCCAGGCGCTGGAAGGTGCCAAACTCCAGGTTGCCGAACAGGTAGCCGTGGCGCTGGCTGAACACGGCCGCCGCCAAGCGTATGTCGAAGTAGCGGCGCGGCACCACGGCGTTGGCGTCGAGGCCCGCCGTGAAGCTGAGCAGCGTGCCGGTGGGCACGTCCTCGGTGCGGCCGAAGCCGAACAGGTAGCGGTCCTTGTAATAGCGCCGCACGGAGTAGCCCACGGTGCCCAAAATCAGGTTCGTGTTGCGGTAGTCGGGGCTGGGGCTCACGGTGTAGTCGGTGCGGGTGAAGCGGGTGGCCACGATGAGGCGGCCCGGGTTTTCGTAGCCCAGGTCGTAGGAGCGCAGGCGCAGCGACCGGCCCACCCACAGGTCTTGCCGGTTGTAGCGCAGGTTGTAGTAGGTGAGGATTTCACCCGGCTGCTGCACCGTGAGGGTGATTTGCTGATTGTAGGAATCCATCGACAGGGCCCCGGCGTAGCGCGTATTCACCGAGTAGAAGTCCCGCTGGAGCGACACGCCGCCGTGCTCGTCGCGGAACTCGTTGTTGTAGCGCGCCTGGGCTAGGAAAAAGTGCCGGAACGGCACCGAGTAGTCGCCGTTGTAGCGCCAGCGCTGGTCGAGGTTGCGCCCGTACTGGTAGGTATTGTTGAAGTGGTGGCCCAGGCCCAGGAAGTTCTGGTCGCCCACGTCCACGCGGCCCGCGGCGGCCCCACCGGGCTCGAAGTTGCCCGTGATGCTGAATACATCGGTAGTAAGTACTTCAATATCAATGCTGTCGGCGGTCGAGGTACGTTCGTTCACCAGCACTCGGGCGTCGAGGATTTCATCGGTCTGGCGCAGCAGGCGCTCCGATTCGGCCAGGGCCTGGGGGGCCAGCCGCTGGCCCGGCCGAAACAGCAGCACCTGCCGGATGCGCGAGGGCGCCGTGCGGATGTGCACCCAGTTGCCGGTGCGGTCGAGCAGCGAGCGGGGCTGGCGCGTCGAGTCGGTGAGGCTGTAGCCGAACGCGTCGTTGGGCCGCACGGTCACGCGGCGCACTACCTTGAAGGTGTGGCGGTCGAACTGCCGGTCGAGCAGCACGGCGTCGAGGCCCGCGTTTTCCTCCTTGGGGCGGGTGAGGCGCAGGGCCGCCGCCGCCGCCCGCCCCACGATGGTTTTGCGCCGGGTGTAGGCCTGCAATTTCAGGCGCAGGCGCTGCTCGTCGAAGTCGCGGCGCAGCGAGTCGAGCTGCTCGCGGCGCAGGGCGGCGTCGGTGCGCAGCGAGTCAGGCGGCACCGCCGAGCGTGGGTCGAACGACTGCGCCCACGCCGCGCCGCCCAGCCCCAGCAGTAAAAAAAGAAAGACGGTGCCGCGCAACAACATAAACAGGGCCCCTTGAGCAGCCATAAGCAAGATACGCAAGGCTGGGGCCCACTTTAGCAGAACTCTAGGCTAAAGAACGCCTGCTAAGAAACTTTTTCTAATAAAATTAGCTTGACAGGTATTGCCCGTTAGCGGGATTTGCACTACTTTTAACACCGAAAAGCAGCCATTCCCGATGAACGAGCGCATTCAGGAAAAACTAAGCATATTAGCCGATGCCGCGAAGTACGATGCTTCGTGCAGCAGCAGCGGCGGCAAGCGCAAAAATGAAGGCAAGGGCCTGGGCAATGCCGAAGGTATGGGCATTTGCCACAGCTACACCGAGGATGGCCGCTGCGTGAGCCTGCTCAAAATCCTGCTCACCAACCACTGCATCTTCGACTGCGCCTATTGCGTGTCGCGCCGCTCAAACGACGTGAAGCGTGCCGCCTTCACGGTGGAGGAAGTCGTGGACCTGACCATCAACTTCTACCGCCGCAACTACATCGAAGGGCTGTTCCTGAGCTCCGGCATTTTCAGCAGCCCCGACTACACGATGGAGCGCCTGGTGCGAATTGTGAAAACGCTGCGCACCGAGCACAAATTCAACGGCTACATCCACGTCAAAACCATCCCCGGGGCCTCCGAAGAGCTGATTCAGGAAGCCGGCCTCTACGCCGACCGCCTGAGCGTGAACATTGAGCTGCCCTCGGAATTGGCCCTGCAAACGCTGGCGCCGGAGAAGAACTACCAGGAGATTCTGACGCCGATGGCCCAGATTCGGGACGGCATTATTCAGAATAAGGAAGAAAAGGCGCTCTTCAAGAAGGTGCCGGCCTTCGCTACCGCGGGCCAAACTACCCAGCTCATCGTGGGGGCCAGCGGCGAAACCGACCTGCAAATCATCAAGCTCTCCGACTCGCTCTACCAGGGCTACGGCCTGAAGCGCGTGTACTACTCGGGCTACGTGCCCGTGACCGACGACGCCCGCCTGCCTCAGGTGACGCAGCCGCCCGTGATCCGCGAGCACCGCCTGTACCAAACCGACTGGCTGATGCGCTTTTACGGCTTCCAGGCCGACGAAATACTCGACCCTGCGCACCCGCACCTCGACCTGGAAATTGACCCCAAGCTGGCCTGGGCCCTGCGCAACCGCCACGTGTTTCCGATCGACGTGAACACGGCCGATTTTGAGATGATCCTGCGCATTCCCGGTGTGGGGGCCCGGTCGGCCAAGCGCATCATCGCGGCCCGGCGCTTCGCCCCGCTCACCCTGGAGCACCTGCACAGCTTCGGCGTGGTGCTGAAACGGGCCAAATTTTTCCTTACCTGCCGCGGCGAGCAGCGCACCGCCCTGGGCGAGCTGACCGAGCAGCAGGTGCGCCGCCAGATCCTGTTCGGGGCCGGCTCGGTGCGCTCAGCCTTGGTCACGCAGCAGCTCGATCTGTTTGCCCAAGCCAGCTAATTGACTTTTTAGTTTCGCCCTTTAACGCCTTGGTTATGAAAGTTTCGCACCGTCAAAACGTTGCCCGCGCCTTCGCCTATGGGGGCCCCGGCAAAGCCCCGCGCCTCTCGTGCTGCTGCCACATCAGCGAGCTGATGCCGCTGGTGCGCCAGCTCCACGGCATGGCCCGCGCCGAGGCCGAAGCCCGCCAAACCCAGGAAAACCAGCAGGCTGCTTAAAGGATTTGGTGGCCGTGCGCGCTGTAGCGCGGCCTTTATGGCCTGCGTTGCTGCTTCGTCCTGCTGGGAATCGTTAGATACTCGTCCAGAGCCGCGGACTAAAAAGTTCGCGCTACAGACCGTAAAACCGCCTGGACTCGCCGCGCCCACGCTGCGGCGGCAACCTGGGGCCCCGGCCCGCGGTATGCGCTTATGGCCTACCCGCTCGAACATCACTTTGTGCCTACCAATGGCTTGACGCTGCACGTGGTGCAGTGCGGCCCCGCCGCGGGGCCCCTGGTGGTGCTTCTGCACGGTTTCCCCGAGTTTTGGTACGCGTGGCGGCAGCAGCTGGGGGCCCTGGCCGACGCCGGCTACCGCGTGTGGGCCCCCGACCAGCGCGGCTACAACCTGAGCGACAAGCCGCGCCCCGTGCGCGCCTACGCCATCAATGAGCTGGCCGCCGATGTGCTGGGCCTGCTCGACGCCGCCGGCCGCACCACCGCCGCCGTAGTGGGCCACGACTGGGGCGCGGCCGTGGCCTGGCACCTGGCCGCCAACTTTCCCGCCCGCATCCGCCGCACCGCCGTGCTGAACGTGCCCCACCCGCGGGCGCTGGCCGGGGCCCTGCGCCGGCAGCCGCGGCAACTGCTCAAGAGCTGGTACGTGTTCTTTTTCCAGCTGCCGTGGCTGCCCGAAACCCTGGCGCGGTTGCGCGGCGCGTGGCTGGCGCGCCAGGCGCTGCGGCGCACCAGCCGCCCCGGCACGTTCAGCGACGCGGATTTGGTAGAATATCGGGCCGCTTGGACCCGGCCGGGGGCCCTGCGCAGCATGATTAACTGGTACCGGGCCGCGGCCCGGTTTGGCCGGCAAGCCCCGGCGGGGCGTGTGGTGGGGCCCCTGCACATCATCTGGGGGCGGCGCGATGCGTTTTTGAACGCCAACCTGGCCCAGGAAAGCTTGGCGTATTGCGACGATGGGGGGCTGACGTACCTCGACGCCAGCCATTGGGTGCAGCACGAGGAAGCGGCGCAGGTGAACCAGCTATTGATTGACTTTTTACGCGAAACGCCGGCATGAGCAAGTTCCCGTCTTTGCGCCGCCCCGCGGCCGTGGGCCCCGCGGCAGCCCGGCCCGTGGGGGCCCCCGCCCTCACCGCCGCCTCGCGCGACTACACCTACGACGGCACGTTTGAGGGCCTGCTCACGGTGCTCTTCACGGTGTACGACTGGCGGGCCGCGCCCAATTCCATCCAGCCCGAGGCCACCGCCCAAACGGGCCTGTTTGCCCAGCCCGCGCACCGCGCCACCGACGAAACCCAGGCCGCCCGCGTGTGGGACGGCTTGCTGCGTACGATGACCGAAGAGGCCCGCGCCCGCCTCTACCACGTGTTTTTGAGTGAAGATGCGGAACGAGAACTACTGATTTTCAGGTACGTGGACCTGGCCTTGCGCACGGCGGCCGACATTGCGGAAAACTACACCGACGCCACCGTGCGGCGGGTGCAGCGCCTGGCCCAGCAGATGTTCCGCGAGAAGCACCGGATGGAGGCGTTCGTGCGGTTTGAGAAAACCGGCGATGGCCTGTTCCACGCCACCATCGAGCCCGACTACGACGTGCTGCCGCTCATCGCCCCGCACTTCACCAAGCGCTACGCCGACCAACGCTGGCTGATTTACGACCGCCGCCGCCGCTACGGCTTGTACTACGATTTGACGCGCACTGACATTGTGCAATTCGAGGAAACCGGGGCCCCGGCCCGGGCCACCGATGTGGCCGCCACCGTGCTGGACGAGCGCGAGCCGCTGTTCCAGGTGCTGTGGCAGGCGTATTTCGACCACGTGAACATCCCCGAGCGCCGCAACCTGAAGCTGCACCGCCGCCACATGCCCCTGCGCTACTGGAAGTACCTGAGCGAGAAGCAACCGCGTGCCCAACCCTTCCAGCCCATCCAAAACAAGCGCCCGCCCACCCCAGGGCCCCGCTGCTAGGCACGGAGTAAGGCGCGGGCGCGGTTACTTTTACGGGCCGAAGGGGGAGGAGCGCAGTGCGCGGCTTTCCCTTCTTCTCCACCTTTTTACAGTTGATTGATGGCTGACACGCTGATTTTTGGGGCCTCCGGGCAATTGGGGCAGTGCCTGGCGCACGTGGCCAAGGAGCGCAACACGCCGGGCCTGATCTTTCCGCCCGAGGCCGACGCCAACATCCTCGCCCCCGATAAGTTACGGGCCCTGTTTGAGCAGCACAAGCCAGCCTACTGCATCAACTGCGCCGCTTACACGGCCGTGGACAAGGCCGAGGACGAGGTAGACCTGGCCCGCAAAGTCAACCGCGACGGGGTGGAAAACCTGGCCCGGCTGTGCGGCGAGTTCGGCACCACGCTCATCCAGATTTCGACCGATTTTGTGTTTGCCGGTACCGGCAACACGCCCCTGGTGGAAACCGACGCCGCCGAGCCCATCAGCGTGTACGGTCTCACCAAGCTCGAAGGTGAGCAGGTGATTGGGGCCCACACGAGCCAGTTTTTCATCCTGCGCACGAGCTGGCTGTATTCCGAATACGCCAACAATTTCGTGAAAACCATGCTCCGCCTGGGCCAGGACCGCGACGAAATGCGCGTCATCTGGGACCAGACCGGCACGCCCTGCTACGCCATCGACCTGGCCGGCTGCATCCTCACCATCATCGAGTCGCAAAGCCAGCAATACGGCATCTACCACTATAGCAACGAAGGCGTTACGTCGTGGTACGACTTCGCCACGGCCATCTTCGAGCTGAGCGGCACCCCGGTGAAAACCGTGCCCATCCGCACCGCCGAGTACCCCACCAAAGCCACCCGCCCCGCCTATTCCGTGATGGACAAGACCAAGGCTAAAACGGTGCTCGGCGTGGCCATCCCGCACTGGCGCACCAGCTTGGCGACGTGCATTGAGCGGTTGGGGTAAGACTTTTGCATCCGGTCATTCAAGGGCCCCAGCGAAACAGCCCATCGGTAGAAAATGGCTGTAAGTCAATGATAAAGCCCCAGCGGAACGACCCAAACGGTAGGGTCGCCCCGCTGGGGCTTTTGTGCTGATAACAGATTGAATGCTACCGATGGGTCACTCCGCTGGGGCTACTTAATGGCCGGGTACGCAAGGCCTTGATGAAAGGAGAGGCGGTTGACAACGTCCAAATTCTACCGCCCATAAAGCCGATGCAGCGCCAGCGCCAGGGCTACGAAGGCGCTGCCCACCAAGCACACGCCGGCCCAACTGAAGTGCGTCCAGGCCAGGCCGCCGGCGATGGAGCCCAGCGAGCCGCCGGTGAAGTAGCCCGTCATGTACACCGTGTTGAGGCGGCTGCGGGCCTCGGGGCGCAGCGAAAAGATGAGCGTCTGGTTGGAAATGTGGACTGACTGCACGCCCACATCGAGGAGCAAAATGCCCAGCACCAGCCCGGCCAAGTAGCCGCCGCCCAGCCCCAGCAGTAGGTACGAGGCCAGCGCCAGCACCAGCCCGGCCGTGACGGCGTACACCGCCCCGCGCCGGTCGGTGAGGCCGCCGGCCAGCGGCGCGGCCAGGGCCCCGGCGGCCCCCACCAGCCCAAAAAAACCCGCCACGTCGCTGCCGTAGCCGTAGGCTGGGCTACCGAGGTAAAATACCAGCGTCGTCCAGAACACGCTGAACGCGGCGAAGACGCTGCCCCCCACCAGGGCCGAGCGCCGCAGGTCGGGTAGCTCGCGCGCCAGCGTGATGAGGGAGCGCATGAGCGAGCCGTAGGTGCCCGCAAAGTTGGGGCGGTCGGTGGGCAGGCGCCAGGCCAGCAGGGCCGTGAGCGCCAGCATGAGTACCGCCGCGCCTTCAAACACTACGCGCCAGCCGAAGTGGGCCCCCACGTAGCCACTAGCCGTGCGCGAGAGCAGGATGCCGACCAGCAAGCCGCTCATGATGCGGCCCACGATGCGGCCGCGGCTTTCCTCCGGGGCCAGGTGGGCGGCCATGGGCAGCAGCAGCTGCGGCACCGCCGAGCAGATGCCCACCAGCACGCTGGCTCCCGCCAACACCCCGAAGCTGGGGGCCCCGGCCACCAGGCCCAGGCAGCCCGCGGCCCCGAGCAGCATCCATAAAATCAGGCGCTTGCGCTCCAGCATGTCGCCGAGCGGCACTACCAGCAAGATGCCCAGTGTGTAGCCTATCTGGGTGGCCGTGGCCACGAGGCTGGCCTGGCTGTCGGACACGCCGAAGGCACGGCCGATGGCGGCCAGCAACGGCTGGTTGTAGTAAATGTTGGCCACCACGAGGCCGCAGGTAAGGGCCATGAGCCAGACCAACGCGTTGTCGAGGCGGGGGGCAGTGGATTTTGCAGCAAGTGGCGAAGGGACCACTGGGGATGAATTCATAGCAACGGAAACAGGTAACAAGCGGCCACGGCACGAGCCGGGCAGAGATGCTTAACCGCCGGGGTCTCACAATGGTTGTCGGCAACCCGGCCCGGGCCCCTGCGTTCAACCCCGATGAGCCGCGCATTTACCAAAGAAGACGACGTGCAGGCCGCGCCCCTCGTGCCGCCCCGCGCCGCGCTGCCGCCGGGCACGCCCAACTACGTCACGCCCCAGGGCCTGGCCCAACTGCGCGCCGAGCACGCGGCCCTCGAAGCCGACCACGCGGCCGCCGCCGCCAACCACGACAACGACACTGACCGCACCCATCGCCTCTCGCTGCTAAACGGCCGCCTGGCGCTGCTGGCCGAGCGTATCAGCAGCGCCAAAGTAATTGACCCGCAGGCCCAACCGGCCAAGGAAGTGCGTTTCGGGGCCACTGTGCGGCTGCGCACCGTGAGCGGCGGCACAGTGGGCTTCGAGCGCCACTTCACCATCGTGGGGGTGGACGAGGCCGACGTGGCGGCTGGCAAGGTGGGCTTCGTGGCGCCCATTGCCCGCGCCCTCATCGGCGTGAAGCTGGGCAAAACGGCCACGCTGCCGCTGGGGCCCCCGCCGGAAGTGGTGGAGGTAATCAGCATTACTTACGCCGCCGCGTAATATCTTCCTGACCGCGGTGACCTACGGCATCGTGAAACTGACGATGGGCGAGGGCGTGAGGTTGGAGCCGGGCCAGTCGACCTTGTTGCCCGTGACCAAATCGGTGTACAAGCTGCCCGCTAGACCTACACCGTATGCCACGGCGTAGGCTTTGGTGCCGCTGGCAGCGCTGAAGCCGCGGTCTAATAGGTCGGAGCGGCTCATCGTCCAGGTGGACAAATAAGCTGTTGAGGCCTGCGAGCTCCCGCTATAAAGGGCGATGGACCCGGTGGCCGTGAGGTAGCTCACATCGGGCGTGGTGCCAAAATAGAGCACGTAGCTGTGCCTAAGTTCGGGTTGCGGCGTGGTTACCGTTGTCTTAAATTCAACGGCCTGTACGGGGCCCCCACCCCCGGTGCGAGCGGTTAGGTTGGTGGCCTGCAAGGCAGAGGCCCGAACAGTGGGCTCTTGCACCAGCGTGTAGGTTTCGGGCAGCCGGGTTATCACTTCCGCTTGCGGATGGGCCGCGCCGATCAACACGAACGTGCTCAAGCCCGGCTTCGCAAACACCAGGGTGTAGGTGCCAGCCGGTACGGCCCCAATGATGAATTCCCCGGCATCGTTGGTGGTGGCCGTGAGCACGGGCGTGGTGTTCAGCACCGTCACCGTCACACCGTCTTTGGATATGCCCTTGCTGTTCTGGTCAAGTACCTGCACCGTGCCCGCAATGCCGGTCGTCGGCGCAGGGTCCTGGTTTTTTTTACCACAGCCGCTGAGCAGCGCCACCGCCCAACAGAAGCCAAACAGCCAGTAGTGCGGTGGTTGGGTTTTCATAGGAAAGCGGTAGTAGCGAGGGGGCGGCGATAGGAACCGGCGGCAATATATGGGGCAGAACGCCAGGGTCCTAGCCATTGCCCGCGCTACTATTTGGGGCCCTGCGGCAGCTTCACGCGGTAGAGGCGGAAGGGGTATTCCACCTTGTCTTCGCCGTTGTTCCACTTGGGTAAGCGGTGGATTTGGGTGGCCGTGAGGTAGAGGTAGCCGCCGGGGCCCAGGGCAAACGTGTCGGGCCAGAGCAGGCGCGGGTCGTGGGCTACGGTTTCGAAGCGGTCGGCGGGCGTCACGCGCTGGATGGCGTGGTTGGGGGAGTCGGAGGTATAGATGTTACCCGCATCGTCGGCCAGCATGCCGTGCGAGACGCCGTCTTCGCCCACCGTTTCCACGTGCGCCGCCACCTCGGCCGGGCTCAGGGCCGGGTTGCGCAGGTACTCGGTTTCGATGCGGTAGAGCTTGGTTTGGTTGATGGCCCGGTAGTAGAGGTACTTGAAGTCGTGGGTCAGCGCAATGCCGTTTACGTTGCTGCTGAACGGCTTGCCCGTCTTGTCCTTCACTTCCTTGCCGTCGATGCGCAGCACGAAACCCGGCTCCGTCATCACCGATTTGTGGCCTTGCAGCACCAAGCGGCTCTTGCCCGTTTTCAAATCCAGCACCACGAGGGCCGCCAGCTTGGGCTCCGACAAGTACGCCACCTGGCGCCCTGGGTCCACGCGCACGTCATTTAGGCCGGTGCGCTCACGGGGCAGGTCCTCGAAGCGGTAGATGCGCTCCACTTTGTTGGTGGCCAGGTTAATTTTCACCAGCTTGATGCCGGCGATGAGCGGCGCTTCGTCGTCGGGGTTGCTGGGGTCGAGCACCCAGAGGTTGTCGGTGGCATCAACCACGGCGGCCTGCACGTTCACGAATCGGTTGGGGGCCTGGAGCGAGTCCCAGCGGTTCCAGTCGGCGTTGGGATAGGGGCGGCGCTGGCCGTTCACCAGCTCCACCAGGGCAAAGTCGTAGTCCTTTTTCTTCTTCGGAAACGTGACGAACACACGTCCCTGGTGCGACACGCCCACGCCCAGCGGCTGCTGGCGGCCAAACGAGGCCACTTCTTCGAGGGGCACGGGCAGTTGCTGCGCCAGGGCCGGGCCGGCGGCCGCGGCCAGGCCCAACGAGAAGTACAAGGGGAATTTCATAAATACGGATTTTCGGGTAGGGAAGAGGGTTTAACGGCCAGCTAGGCATCGGGGCCCCAGGAGGCGTACGGCCAGCTTTCGGCCAGGGTTGGTGCCGGCGCGCGGGCGCAACCTTCGGCGGCGGGGCTGGGTAAGGCTATACTTCTTCCTGCTTTTATCCTCTTGGCCGTGCGTTCAACTCTTCTCTCCTTGCTGGGAGCCCTCGGGGCCCTGGCGGCCGCCCCGGCTGCGGCCCAGGCCCCGGCGCGGTTTCTCACTACGGGCCGCATCGTGCGGCAGGGCCCCGGGCTCGACCAGCTGGTAGCTCCCGGGGCCCAGTTGGAAATCATTGCCTCGGGCTTCGGTCACATCGAGGGCCCCGTGTGGGTGGCCGACAGCAGCATGCTGCTCTTTTCCGACACGCCCACCCGCACTGTTTACCGCTGGACGGCGGACAACAAGCGCACCAAGTTCTTGGAGTATAGCGGCTACACCGGCCGGATGCCCTACAGCAAGGAGCCCGGCAGCAACGGCATGGCCCTTGACGGCCGCGGCAACCTGCTCATCTGCGAGCACGGCGACCGCCGCCTGGCGGTGCTGCCGCTGGCCGAAAAAAGCGGCAAGCGCACCCTCACCGATAACTACCAGGGCCAGCGCTATAACAGCCCCAACGACGTGGTGGCCAGCGGCAGCGGCGCTGTGTACTTCACCGATCCGCCCTTCGGCTTGCCCGAGCAGGAGAAGGACCCGCGCCGCGAAGCGCCCGTGGGGGCCCTCTACCGCCGCGCCCCCGACGGCACCGTGACCCGCGAAACCACCGAGCTGACCCGCCCCAACGGCCTCGCTTTTAGCCCCGACGGCCGCACGCTCTACGTGTCCAACGCCGACTCGCTGCGCCCCGTCATCCTGGCCTACGAGGTGAAAAGCAACGGCCGCCTGGGCAAAAGCCGCCCGTTTTTCGACATGAGCAAAGTAGCCGGCCGCCGCCCTAAAGAAGTGCCCGACGGCTTGAAGACCGACGCCGCCGGCAACGTGTACGCCAGCGGCTTCGGCGGCATCCTCGTCCTCTCGCCCCAGGGCCAGCACCTCGGCACCCTCGACCCCGGCGTGACGGCCGCCAACTGCGCCTGGGGCGACGACGGCCACACGCTCTACATCACGGCTGGCTCCTTTATGTGCCGCGTGAAAATGCTGGCCCAGGGCAAGGTGGGCAATTAAAAAGAAAAATGGGGCCCCCAGGGCCCCATTTTTCTTTTTAAACGGTAAGCTTCTTGTATGCCCCCGGCGTCAGCCCCTCGTACTTTTTGAATAGGGCTTGGAAGTGGGAGAGATTGTTGAAGCCGGCGCGCAGGCACACGTCGGCCACGTTGGCCAGGGGCTGGCGGAGCAAGCGCTTGGCCTCAGCCAGCCGCTCGCGGATGATGTACTCGACGGGCGTAAGGCCGAATTCGCGCTTAAACACCCGGAAAAATGTGGCCTTGCTCATGCAGGCCAGCGCGCTGAGCTTTTCGACCGACAGGTTTTCGGTTAGGTGCCGCTTGATGTAGTCAACCACGGCGGCGAAGCGGTGGGTGGTGAGGTGCCGCGCGTAGTCGTGGAAAATGAGCTCGCGGGCCTGGGTTTGCATCAGGCGCACCAGCAGCTCCTGCAGGGTGAAGCTGGCCAGCACGTCCTTAGCCGCGTCGGTGGTGCGCGACACGGCCACGAGGCGCTCCAGCGTGCCGGTCAGCTCGGGCGTGTTGGTGAGGTGGGCGTGCTCGGGGCCCGCCAGGGCCCAAGGCGTGTGGGCCTCGGCGCGCGGGTAACGCTCGTTGAGCAGCTCCACGGTGTGGCGGATGGTGTCGGGGGCAATGGCCACGGCTAGGCACTGCGTGGGCTGGCAGGCGCAGGCATCGGGAAAGTCAATCTCCATCCGCTCGTCTTCGCCCACCACCACCGATTCGCCCGGGAAGTAATCGAACGCCGGGCGGCCGGGCAGGTGCATCACCTTTTTGCCGCGCAGCATGGTCGTCAGGGCCAGGCCATCGAGGCGCAGGGGCACGCGGTGGGCCTTTTGGTGGGTTTCGAAGATGTTCAGCTCGTAGGAATCCAGGGCGAAAACGGTGCGGTTTTCAACTAGGCTTTGCAGCTGGTGGGGCGGCAGCGGGGCCACGGCAGTGGGCAAATGGACGCGAGGATTCATAGGCTAAACGAATGACGAAGACCACGGAGCGCCGCCCGGCGAGCGCAAGTTGCGACAATTCCAGCACTTTCTGCGACGATAACGCAAACGGTTGTTCTACTGGTGCAACGACCTTTGGTTATTCGTCAACCTCCACCAATCTCATCCCTTCTGTTATGGCCGAAGTGCTCGAAAAATCCACCACCGTGGTGGCCCGTCCCCAGTTCAAATCCCACTACGATAACTTCATCGGCGGCAAATGGGTGGCCCCGGTGAAGGGCCAGTATTTCGAAAACCCGTCGCCCATCGACGGCAAGGCCTTCTGCAAAGTGGCCCGCAGCACCAAGGAAGACATCGAGTTGGCGCTCGACGCGGCCCACGAAGCCTTCAAAACCTGGAGCAAGGCCTCGGCGGCCACGCGCAGCGGTGTGCTGCTGAAGATTGCCGACATCATGGAAGCCAACCTGCCGTACCTGGCCGCCGTGGAAACGGTGGAAAACGGTAAGGCCATCCGCGAAACCATGGCGGCCGACCTGCCCCTATGCATCGACCACTTTCGCTACTTTGCGGGCGTCATTCGGGCCGAAGAAGGTTCGGCTACGGAGCTGAACGAGAACACGTTGTCGCTGGTAATTCAGGAGCCGCTGGGCGTCATCGGCCAGATCATTCCCTGGAACTTCCCGCTGCTGATGGCCACCTGGAAGCTGGCGCCCGCCATCGCGGCCGGCTGCTGCGTGGTGATGAAGCCCGCCGAGCAAACTCCCGCCAGCATCATGATCCTCATGGAGTTGCTGCAGGACGTGGTGCCCGCTGGCGTGATCAACGTGGTGAACGGTTTCGGCCTGGAAGCCGGCAAGCCGCTGGCCAGTAACAAGCGCGTGCAAAAAGTATCGTTCACGGGCGAGACGACCACCGGCCGCCTCATTCTGCAGTACGCCGCCGAAAATATCATCCCCGTCACGATGGAGTTGGGCGGCAAGTCGCCCAACATATTCTGCAAGAGCGTGATGGACCACGACGACGATTTCCTCGACAAGTGCATTGAAGGCGCCGTGATGTTTGCCCTGAACCAGGGTGAAATCTGCACGTGCCCCTCGCGGCTGCTGGTGCACGAAGACATTTACGACGAGTTCATTGCCCGCGTGATTGCGCGCGTGAAGGCCATTAAGCTCGGCAACCCGATGGACACCGACACCATGATGGGGGCCCAGGCCAGCAACGACCAGTTCGAGAAAATCCTGAGCTACCTCGAAATCGGCAAGGCCGAAGGGGCCGAGGTGCTGGTGGGCGGCGAGGCCTACGAGCAGGCCGACGGGGCCCTGGCCGAGGGCTACTACATCCAGCCCACCATCTTCCGGGGCCACAACAAAATGCGAATTTTCCAGGAGGAAATCTTCGGCCCAGTGCTGTCCGTAACGACGTTCAAGGACAACGAAGAGGCCCTGGAAATTGCCAACGACACGCTCTACGGCCTCGGCGCCGGCCTCTGGAGCCGCGACGCGCACGAGCTGTACCAGATGCCCCGCGCCATCCAGGCCGGCCGCGTGTGGGTGAACTGCTACCACGACTACCCCGCCGGGGCACCCTTCGGCGGCTACAAAGCGTCGGGCTTCGGCCGCGAAAACCACAAGATGATGCTCGGCCACTACCGCCAGACCAAGAACATGCTCATCAGCTACAGCCAGCAAAAGCTGGGCTTCTTTTAGACGACGCGTGAACGAAGAAATGGTCCGGTGGCGGTTTGGCTGCCGGGCCATTTTTTGTTGGAAAGGGAACCAGCTGCTTGCCAGGGCCCTGCGTATATTCGTTAGCGTTCAACCACTCATTCCAACGGCGATGCGGCACAGCAACACGTGGCTACCAGGGGCCCTATTATTCCTCGGAACGGCAGGCTTTGCCAGCCAGGCGCAGGCCCAGGTGCTGCCCATACCCGGCGCCCGCAACCCGGATTGGGCCCTGGAAACTACCGTGCCCGACGCCTACCGCCACGCCCCCGGCAATCTGCCTGTCACCACCGACCGGATGCCCAACGCTAGCCAACGAAGTGTTTTGAGCAATGGAAACCGCAGCTACCACTGGGACGCCGCCCGGCAATTGGCCTACGAATGGCCCAGCCACACCAGCACCTTGGGGCCCCAAAATTCGGTAACCGTGCGCGACGACCGCACCGGCACTACGTATACCTACGGCCGCCGGGCTCCCCGGCCCGCGGCGCGCCAATGGCACCGCCTGCCCGGCGTGCCCAAGTAATTCAAACATTCCCCCGTCCTAACTATGTCCACGCCCCGCGTCCTCGCCACCCAAGCCGCCGAAGCCACCATCGACCTGCTGCGCGACGAGCACGGGCCCCTGATGTTCCACCAGAGCGGCGGGTGCTGCGACGGTTCCTCGCCCATGTGCTTCGCCAAGGGCGAGTTCCGCATTGGCGGCAACGACGTGTGGCTGGGCCAAATCCACGGCTGCGACTTTTTCATGAGCACGAGCCAATTTGAGTACTGGCAGCACACGCAGCTCACCATCGACGTGACCAAGGGCCGCGGTGCCAGCTTCTCACTAGAGATACCGCTCGGCGTGCGCTTCCTCATCCGCTCCCGGCTGTTCAGCGAGGAAGAAGCCAAGGACATGGCCCCGGTGCTGAACGGCGAAGAATACCTGGAAACCGCGTAGGGCCCCGGACGCAAAAAGCCCCGGCAATCCAAGATTGCCGGGGCTTTTTGAGTTTACGAAAAGCTTATTACTTTTTGGCCTGTACGGGCAAGTCTTCGAGCTGGGCGTAGCTGAGTTTCCAGTTGCCGTCGCTACCTTTTTTCCAGAGCAGCAGGAAATTGCCTTCGCCGGTGCCGGCCTGGGGCTCGGTGGCGGTGGCCAGTACGTCGACCGAGAACGTGCCGGCTTCGTAGGCCAGGTTGGCGTCGGTGCCGCTGCTGGCGGTGCTAGTTTTCAGGTTGGCCACCGTGCCGATGGTGGGCGTAATCCACTTATTGGTAATCTCGTTCTTGCCGCTGAAGCGCGTTGCGCCCTGCAGGAACTGTGCGTCGTCGGCCAGGAACGAAGCAGCTTTGGCGGCGTCCTTGCTGTTCCAGGCGCTGAGGAATTGCTGGTTGAGGTCCGACACACTCACGTTGCCGCTGGTGTTGGCGGTAGTGGTAGCGGCCGGGGCCCCATTGGCAGCGGGGGCGTTATTGCCGCCGCATGAAACTAGTAAGATGGCAGAACCCAGCGCTAACAGGTAATTTTTCATAATTTAAAGAATAAAGAGAACGGGGAGTGAAAGAGGGTATGCGAAGGTAAGGACAAGCAAAACCCGGGCTGATAAGGCCCGGGTTTTGTAAAGGAAGGCAGCTGATTACCAGCTTTTGCGGCGCACGGGCGAGCCTGGGTAGGCGGTCTGCGCGTTGCCGTAATCAGGGTTGGGCAAGTAGCCCGAGGCGGGCGTGACGCTGGCCGGGGTGGCGCTGGCCACCAGGGCCGTGGCGCCGGCGGCCACGGCAGTAGCCCCGGCCACGCGGCCCAGGCTGCCCGGGGCGGCGGCTACGTCGCGGCGCTCGGCGGCGGCACGCTCCGCAGCGGCGGCGCGGGCGTTGGCAGCGGCGATGCGCTCGTTGGCAGCGGCGCGCTCATTGGCCAGGGCGGCGGCTTTCTTGCGCTTGTTGTCGGTGTGCTTGCCGATGGCGTAGCCCACGCCGGCGCCGGCCACGCCGCCGATGGCGCCGCCCACCACGCGGTTGCGCTTGTTGATGAGGGCCCCGCCCAAGATGCCGGCGGCCCCGCCGATGGCTGCGCCTTTGCCCTGCGGGCTCCAGTTGCGCTGGGCTTGGGCCTGCGAGCTAAAAAAAACGCTGAACAGCAGGACCGGAATCAAGAATAACCAGCTAGTATTTTTCATGACGGGAAAGAAATAAGATGTTGGAAAGAATGAATTAGGCGGTGGAAAGAACGAGGAGCTTTGGGCCCCGGCGGAGCATTTTACAAGCACCGTGCCAAGCAGCCGAAAGTACGGAGCCCCGCTGAGCGCGGTTTTGCACCGGCCGACCAACGGCGCCGGGGCCCCGGCCAACCGCCGCTACTGCTCGGCCACGAGCAGCTGCACGTCCACGTTGCGGCCGTGGTCGTCGGCGCACGACACCTTAACGGGCCCCGGGGACGGGCGGAAGAACACGCGCTCGGCGGCCCCGGCGGCCCGCAGGAACCGGTCGTTCACGTACCAAAACACCTGGCGCACTTCGGGCCCCGCCGCGCAGCTGAGCAGCAGTTGCTGCTGCTCGCCGCGGTTGAGCAGGTACTCGGCGTGGGGCAGGGGCGAGGTGATGGCCAGCGGGGCCGCCGTGCCGTCGTCAGCGCCGCGCACCAAGCGGCAGGCGGGGTTGTGCGGGGGCAGGCGCGGCGCCGGCAGCCCCTGCGCCGCCCGGTACGCCAGCACCTCGGGCAGCGGGTTAGCGAAGAGCTGCCGGCGGTAGCCACCGGGCGGCACGCAGGCGCGGCAGTAGCTCAGGGCCCCGTCGGCCGAGACGAACACTTCTTTCACGTGCTCGCAGCGCCGCGCCGATGACTGGCCGGGCAGGTAGTAATCGAGGATTTGGTGGGCGCAGTGCTCGCCCGGCACCAGGCCGCTTTCGGCGCAAACCAGTCGGAAATCGAGGGTGGACGGGGGCGCGACCCAGTGGTTGGGCGAGTTGTAGGCTAGGGCGTTGAACAGGTCGAAGAGCAGCGGTGTGGCCACGTCGGCCCCGGTGAGGGCCGGGCTGCCCTGGCCGCTGAAGTTGCCCACCCACACCCCGATGGTGTAGTCGCGGTTGTAGCCCAGGCTCCAGGCGTCGCGGCGACCGTAGCTGGTGCCGGTTTTCCAGGCAATTTTGGGCAAGCGCAGGCTGTTTTCGTAGCCCAGCGGCAGGTCGGGCCGCGTGCGCTGGGCCAGGATGTCGGTGACGAGAAAGGCGGCGGCGGGGGAGAGAAGCGGCGTCTCGCTCGGCCCCGTGCCCTTTTTGGTAGCCTCGGGTATCTCCCCCCCGGTGCGGGGGCCCCCAGCGGTCAGCCGCAGCGGTGCGTACTGCCCGCCATCGGCCAATGCTGCATAAAGCCCGGTCAGCTCCTCCAGCGTGGCGCCGCAGCCGCCGAGCACGGTGCTCAGGCCCAGGCGCGGCGCGGCGCGGGCCACGGTGCGGAAGCCCGCCTGGCGCAGCTTGTCGGTGAAGGCGGGCACGCCCAAATCGGCCAGCAGGCGCACCGCCGGGATGTTGAGCGAGTACACCAGGGCCCGCTCCACGGTCACTTCGCCCTGGCAGTTTTTGTCGAAGTTTTCGGGCCGAAAGCCATTGAAATCAGTGGGCACGTCGGGCAGCTGCACCTTGGGTGTGGCCAGGCCGCGGTCGAAAGCCAGGCCGTAGAGCAGCGGCTTGAGCGTGCTGCCCGGCGAGCGCACGGCCCGCACGCCGTCCACCTGCCCGGCGCTGGCCGCGTCGCGGAAGTCCGACGAGCCCACGTAGGCCTCCACGGCGCGGGTGCGGTTGTTCACCACCAGCACGGCGGCCTGCGTGATGCCGAGCGCCCGCAGGCGCCGCACGTAGTTGAGCGTCAGATCCTCGGCCTTGGCCTGGGGGCCCCGACGTAGGGTGGAGGCGATGATGGGCTGCCCCGGAAACTGCGCCACCAGCCGCCGCGCCAGGTGCGGGGCCAGCGTGGGGGCCCCGTGGCGCTGGGCGTCGAGCGGCTCGGCCAGGGCGTCGGCCAGGTCCTGGGCAGGGAAGAGGCGGTCGCGCTGCATCTGGTGGAGCCAGTGGTTGCGCTTGGCCAAAATCTGGGCGTTGTTGCGGCCCAGCACCAGCACGCGCGGCTGGTTGGGGATGACGGCCAGGGCCACGGTTTGGGCCAGCGAGAGGTAGTCGGGCGGCTGCTGGAAGTAGAGCAGCGCGGCCGACTTCACGCCCTCGATGTTGCTGCCGTAGGGCACTAGGTTCAGGTAGAGCTGCAGGATTTCGGCCTTGCTGTAGTGGGCCTCCAGCTGCACGGCGCGCAGCATTTCGAGCGTTTTGTTGCCGAACGTGCGGGCCTTGGGCTCCAGCAGCCGGGCCACTTGCATGGTGATGGTGCTGGCCCCCGTGGTGCGCCCGCGCCCAAACAGGTTGCGCCCCGCCGCCAGCACCACGGCCCCCGGGTTCACCCCAAAATGGTAGCGGAAGTAGCGGTCTTCTTTGTAGATAATGGCCCGCTGGAGGGCCGGCGTAATCTCGTGCAGTTCGGTTTTCATGCGCCACTTCTGCGTCGGGTTCAGAAAGGCGTGGAGCACCGTGCCGTCGGCCGCTGTCACCAGGGGCGAGTACTGCGGCGCGGGCGGCAGCGGAAACAGCCGGTCGAGCAACACGGCGGCCACCAGTAGCCCCAGCAGGGCCCATCCGGCGCGGCGCAGCCCGGGGCCCCAGGCGGCGCAGCTACGCAGGAACCCGGTTTTCATGGCTTCGGGAAGTCAACGGCCGGCATGCGCCAGTCGCGCCCGAGCCAGCGGAGCACGGCGCGCCGCCAGCCGGGGTTCTGGCGGAAGCGGGCCTTGCCCTCGGCCAGCGCGGGCACGTGGATGGCCCCGGCGCGGGCCTGCCAGGCGGCCAGCGGCCGGGGCCCCGCGGGCGCAAACAGCTCCGCCAGCGCGGGTCGGATTTCCTTGAGGTCCCAGTAGTGGTACACCCACGGCGCGGCCGCGTGCACCACGCCCGCCCGCGCCAGCACCACGCTGAAGGCCAGCTGCTCCATCACGTGCTTGGGGTAGAGGCGGTGGAGCTGCTCGGTGAGGGTGAGCACCTGGGCCAGCAGCGGAGCGTCGGTGCTGCGCAGGCCCAGGGCCCCGGCGTTGTACATCTGCGTGTCGGGGCTGATGGGGCCCCCGGCGAGGGCCGTACGGCCGGCGTCCTGCTGCAAGGCGTGGTTGATTTTGCGGTTCAGTGAGTTGCCGTCGCGCAGCCGCCCCTCGCCCACGTGCATGAACCGCTCGCCCCGCCCCAGGGCCCCAAACACCTCCGCCAGCGGCTGCAGAAAAACGGTGTCGGTATCGACGTACAGCAGGTTGCCGGCGTAGCGCGCGGCGGCGTGCTGCAACACCTCGATTTTGACGCGGTGCACGAAGTCGATTTCCCCGCGCCACGCCTGCCACTGGGTGGGCGCGATGGGCACGTATTCCACGGCCTTTTCGTCGCCCAAAATGCGCTGGAAGTGCGCCGGGTTATCGGTGTACACCACCACTTGGGCCCCCACTGGCTGCCGCAAATACGACAGGATGCTGAACAAGGCTTCGTTCAGAATATCGGGGTTGCCGTAGGCTTGGTAAAGGAGGAAATCGGCCATGCGGCGCAAGTTAGGGGTAGCGTAAGCTCTGCAAGTCCGTGCGGTTGAACGGTCGCTGCCCGGGCTGTAGCGCGGACTTTGTAGTCCGCGGCTCTCGCTTCGTCCTGCCGACTATTGGGCAGCGACCGGGCAGAGCCGCGGACTCGCAGAGTTCACGCTACAGCGCGCTACTTCACGCGCACGGTGCCGGCGCCGTTGTAGGAATGGTATTCAGCGTTGTACATGGCGTCGGCGCTGATGGGGCCCAGCTTGAAGGTGCCCTTGCTGACGGCGCGGGCCAGGTAGTAGAACGTCTTGGGCTGGGCGCTGGCGGTGGTGAAGATGTTCAGGCGGTCGTCGCGCACGTCGAGGTAGTCCGGCGTGGCGGCGTCCTTGGCCCAGTCCAATTCGCGCACGGCGCCGATGCGCGGGTTCTCAATTTCGAGGCCGGCGGGCAGCAGGTCGGTGATGGCTACGTTCTTCACGTCGCCGGCCGCGTCGGCGGCTTGGATGGTGATTTTTACCACCACCAAATCGTTCTGGGCGAAGGTGGGGGCCCCCAGCGGCTGGCCGGTGCGGTTCAGGAACTGGCGGCGCACCTTCAAATAGGCGTCCTCCTCGCGCACCGGGACGGTGGGGCTGATGCCCGCCATCTCCCAGAAATAGTACAGGTTGCCCTGGCCGGCGGTGCGCAGCGTGAGGGCCCGGTTGGCCACGTTGCGCACCGTGAGGTCGGGGCCCGTGAAGGTGCCCAGGGGCTTGCCGTCGGCGGCCAGGGCCCCAGTGGCGGTGCTGCGGGCGTTTTGGCGGGCAATTTTGCCCAAGGCCAGCAGGGCAAAGGCGCTTTCCTGGGTGCTCAGCCAAGGGGCCTGCTTCACCTGGCGGCTGAGCTGGCGGGCCAGCGCGGTCACCTGCGGGTTGTGGGGATCGGTGGCGAGCAGGGCGTTCAGCACCAGGCCCTCGTCGCGGATGGGCGAGTAGAACGAGCCGTCGAGGGCCCGGCCGGCGGCGGTTTCGCCCCCAAACTTGGTGGGCAGCAGCTCGCGGAACTGGCGCTGGTTGCCAAGCACGCCCTGGGTGCAGGCGAGCAGGAACTTCGAGTCTTCGGCCAGCGTGGCGCGGTTGGCGCGGTAGTAGTTCAGGGCCACGGCGTCTTGCCGGCCGGCCAGCGCCAGTACGTACAGCGAGTAGGCAATTTCCTTTTTGGCGATGACCTTCTGGCGGGCGATGTTGCTGGCGTCGAAGTAGCGGTACTCCTCGGTTTCGCGCTTTTTGAGGCGGAACTGCAAGTAGCTGAGTACCTTGTCGAGGGTTGATTTATTGACCGCGAAGTTGGCTTGCTGGGCTTCGAGCAGGAAGTGGGCGGCGTAGGCCGTGGCCCACCAGTTGTCGTAGTCGCCGCCCGGCCAGTAGCTCAGGCTGCCATTGTAGAGCTGCATCGACTCAATTTTGCGGATGGCGGCCTGCACGTTGGCGTTGGGGTTGTAGCGCTGGGCTTTGGCGGCGGCTCCGGTCTTCTGCTGCAGCGTGGCCGCCAAATCGCCGTAGTACAGCTGCGGGAACGCGGCCGACACGGTTTGCTCCAGGCAGCCGTAGGGGTACTGCAGCAGGTAGCGCAGGTCTTTGCTGAACTCCGTCAGCGGTGAGCGGCTAATAACTACCTGGCTCTGCAGCGAGGCGGGCAAGAAATCGGTCGTCAGGTTGAGGCCCCCTGTGGTGCCGCCGGCCGCCACGCCGCTGCCGGTGCGCTGCTCAAGCGGTGCCGCGGGGCGCACGGGGATGTCAATGTTCTCGGTGAATTTTTCGCCCAGCGCGGTTACCAGCGTGGCAATGTGGCCCTCGCCGATGGCCGGCGACGCCAGCACTTTGAACACCACCCGCTGCTCGGCGTTGGCCGGCAAGCTAACGTTTTGCGCCGCCGTGCCCACGATGCGCAGGGGCCCTGAAACGGTGACGCTGGCGGTGCCCGGGGCCACTTTGCTCGTCGTGTTCGTCAGCGTCACCGGCACGTCAATCGTGTCGCCGGGGCTGAGGAAGCGGGGCAGCGCGGTGCTGATGACCACTGGGTCGGCCACCTTCAGCGTGTGCTCGGCGGCGCCGAACGCATCGTCTTTGTAGGCCACGGCCATGATGCGCAGGGCCCCCGAGAACTGCGGCACGCGCACCCGGTAGCGCACCTTGCCGCTGCCGTCGGCGGTGAGCAGGCCGCTCCAGTTGGCCACCAGCTTCACGCGGCGGCTGGGCACGGGCGTGGTGCGGCGGCGCAGGTCGGCGGCGTCGCCCCCGGTGCTGCTGGTGCCCAGCTCGGGCAGCAGGAAGGGGTACACGTCGTAGGCCGATACTTCGAGGGCGCGCTTCTGGTAGAAGTAGCCGTAGGGGTCGGGCGTGAGGTAGCCCTTGCGCTGCAAAATGCCCTCGTCCACCACGGCCAGCGTGAGTTGGGCCCCGGGCGCGGTGCTCACTTCGATGGTTTGGAAGGTTTGGGAGCGGCTGGCGGCGGGCGCGGCAATGGCCACGGCCAGGCGGGCGTCGGGCCGCTCCACTGTCAGGGGCACGAAGCCGCGCGCCACCGTGAGGGGCAGGCTGTGGTCGGTGATGGCGCGGATGGCGGTGGCCGTCACGTACACGTTGGGCACGTGGTCGGCCTTGATGGGAATCTTCACGCGGGCCGATTTCTGGTCGGTGTTCACGTAGAAGTGGTCGAGCACGTGGTCGCGCTCCACCGTTACGAGGATGCGGCCGGCGAAGGGCGTTTTCAGCAGCAGGTTGGCCGTTTCGCCGGGGGCGTACTTGGCCTTGTCGGGCTCAATGGTCACCTCGCCTTCGTTGTTGACTTCGAACGAGTTGGCCTGCGTGTCGCCGTAGCCGTAGGCGTAAAACCGCTGCATCACGTAGGGCAGGGCCCCCGGCCGGCTCACGCGCACCTCGTACTCGCCCGAGTAAATCGGGGTGAAATTCAGGGCCGTGCCAGGGCCCACCGTCAGGGTTTGGCTGAGCACGGTTTGCTCGCGCTGCTGCGAGTTGTACACGAAGCGGCCGCCCTGGCGCTCGAGCACGGTTTCCCAGAGCAGGCGCACCACGCGCACTTGCGCGGGGGCCCTAGTGGGGGCCCCGGCCGGCGTGAGGGCCAGCACCCGCAACGGCACCGCCTGGCGGGTGTTCACCAAGTCGGGCAGGTTTTGGAGGCCAAACATGGTGGCCTGGGTATGCACCTCGAAGGTGGCCAGGCGGTTCACCGGACGCCCCGTTTCGTCGAACACCGTGGCGAAGGCCGCGCCCTCCAGCGTGCCCATGTCGGCAAACTGCGGCACTTGGTAGGCGGCGGTGCCGCGGCCGGCGGCGTCGGTGCGGCCTTCGCGCAGCGTTTTCTCGAAGCGCGTGCCCAGCGCGGTTTCGGCCGATTCGTCGTCGCTGCTGGTGGTTTTGCGGCGCAGGCCGTTGTTGATGGCGAAGCTGTAATCGGCGTAGCCCTTGGGATTGAACGCCTTCTGCTTGAGCGAGAACTCGACCTCGTACTTGCGGTCGGTGGCCGGGGGCCCAAACAGGTTCACGGCCGCGAGGCTGGCCGTCACGGTTTGGCCGGGGCGCAGCACGGCGGGCGCGGCCGTCACGGTCACCTTCAGCCGGTCGGGGATGAATTCCTCCACGCTGATTTGCTTGGAAGTGAGCAGCACGTCGTTGCCGGTCAGCACTTCCAGCGTGTACAGCCCGGTCATCACGGACGGCGGCAAAATGAACCGGCTCTCGAATGCGCCCGCGCCGTTCAGCTTCTGCTGCAAGCTGCTGTATTCCTTGCCGGTAGGCAGTAGCAGCCGGATTTTCATGGGCAGGCTGGCGGGCGGGCTTTTCCAGTCCTCGGTGCGCACCACGGTGTTGGTGCGCACGGTGTCGCCGGGGCGGTACAGGTCGCGGTCGCCGTACAGAAAGGCCTGGTAGCGGGCCGCGTTGCTCTGCAAGCCACCCACCTCAAAGCGCGAGGTTTCCACCTTGCTCCGCGTCAGGTCCAGAAAAGAGAAGTCGGCGTCCTTGGCCGCCGTCACCATGCCCAGCGTGAAGCGCTTCATGGAGGCCGCCGAGTCGAACCGCGCCACGCCGGCCTGGTCGGTGGTGGCCGAGCCAATCACCTGGTTATTCGAGCTCACCAAGCTCACCGCTACGCCGCCGATGGGCTGCGCCGTGCGGATGGAGTTGGCAAATACCACCGTGCCGCCGGTGGCGCCCTGCCGCACAATTAGGCCCACGTCGGTCACGGCCACCAGCTTGCTCACTTGCAGGTACTGGTGCTCGGTGTCCTCCACTTTCACCACGTACAGCCCCTTCATGGGGCCCTGGAATTCCAGTTCTTTCAGGTTGAGCGTGAGCAGGCGCAGCCCCGCCTCCTTGGGCAGCCCGTCTACCGAAACCGTGCGCTCGGACAGCACGCTGCCCAGGGTTTCGAGGTCGAAGTAGCGGTAGCTGCGGTCGATGTAGTTGCCGTCCTCGTCGGTGCTCGATTCGCGCTGGCCCTCCTCGTACTCGGGGTAGCCGTACTGCTGCTCTTGGCGCAGCAGCTGCTGGATGTTGTTGGCGTACACCTTGGCGATGGTCACCTTCACCTTAGCCACCTGGTTGATGCGCAAACCCAGGTTGCGGGTGCCCAGCGCGCTCAGGTACAAGGCCTTGTCGCCGCTGGCAAACGTGATGCTCGGGTCCTCGTCGCCGAACGACACGGCCTGCTGAAAGGCGTCGCGCAGGGTGCCGCCCAGCAGGCCGCGGGTGCCGGCGGCCAGCGCAACCTGGTAGGTTTTGCCCACCTCGAAGCCGCCGCGCAGCGTGAAGCCGCTCTCCTGCGTTTCCACCGCGAACGCCACGGCGGGCGTCACGGTCAGGTTCTTTTGCACGTCGGCCGCCGCCACGGGCTGGCTCAGGTTCATCGTCACCACGGGCTGGCCGTCGAGCAGGGCCCCGGTCAGCTCGCGCACTTCCAGCGTACTTTGGTCGGGCACCTGGGCCTGGGCCACGAGCGGCGCGGTGGTGGCCTTGGTGCCGGTGGCGGGGCGCAGGCCGGGTGCAATCTCAATGGTGATGGGGGCCCCCGGGCGCACGTCCTGCGCAAAGCTCAGGCCCAAGGTTTGGTCGGGCTCGGCGCTGATGAGGTTCACGGCCAGCGGCTTGCCGTCCTGGCTCACCTTGAGACGGCTGCGCACGTCGGCGGGCCGCACGGGGTAGTTGAACAGCAGGTTGGCGCGCAGCTCGGCCGTGCCCGTGGCCTTGGCCGAGCGGCCAAAGAACACCTGGGGGTCGCCCATGCGCAGGTACGGCGTGTGGAAGCGGCTGCGGTTGAGGGCCAGCTTTTGCTTGCCGCTGGGCAGGGCCCCGGGCCGCAGGTCGGCGGCAAACACGGTGCTGGGCCGGAACGCCTCCAGCGGCGAAAACGTCAGCTCCCGGTCGCCGGTCCACTTGAACTTGCCCCGCACGGCGGGCGTGAATTTCACGTACTGCGTGGTGTCCCAGCGGTTTTGCTGGGCCTCGCCCACCACCGGCTCGTCGAAGGTGAACACGATGTTCGAGTGCGGGTCCACCTCGTCGCCGTCGGTTTGGGCCTGGGCGGCGGCCTGCTCCTGGGCGGTTTTTTTGGAGCACGAGAAGGTAGCCAACAGCAAAAGCAGCGGCAGAAAACGGAAGCGGGCCAGCATGGAAAGGAAGGGGTAGAAATCCGGCCGAAAAGTAATACTTAAAATCTCCTATACTGCGGGGTTTAAGCAGGGAAAGGATTAAAAAGCCATTGCCTGTAGCGTGGACTTTGTAGTCCGCGGCGCTGCCCGGTCGCCCAACGGTAATCGGCAGGACGAAGCGAGAGCCGCGGACTACAAAGTCCGCCCTTCAAGTACCTTCGGCCATGCTTTCCCAAGCCCACGAAGTCTTCCTCGAAGTTGCCAAGCAGCTCAGTTTCACCAAGGCCGGGCAGGCGCTGTTCGTCAGCCAGTCGGCCGTCAGCAAGCAGGTGAAGGCCCTGGAGGAGCACTACAAAACGGGGCTATTTGAGCGGCTGGGTAGCAGCATTTTGCTCACGCCGGCCGGGCAGCGCCTCTACCAGAAGCTGCTGCAGGCCAAGCAGCTGCAGCACGAGCTGCACCAGGAAATGAGCGCCCTCAGCCCCGACTTTGCGCCGGCGCTGCACCTGGTCATCGGGGCCAGCACCACCATCTCGCTCTACGTGCTGCCGCCGGTGGTGTCGGCCTACTTGCAGCGCCACCCCAACCGCCAGCTCAGCCTTAAAAACCGCAACTCCGACAACATCCTTAGGGCCCTGCTGGCCCACGAAATCGAGCTGGGCATCGTCGAGGGCATCCACAAGGTCAGCCACGTCACCTACACGCCGCTGCTGGCCGACGACGTGGTGGCGGTGTGCGCGGCCGGCAACCCGCTGGGTAGCCGCACACTCGAAGCGCGCGACTTGCTGAGCATTCCGCTGGCGCTGCGCGAAGACGGCTCGGGCACGCTCGCCGTGCTGGAGCAGGCCCTGGCGCACCGGGGCCTCAAGCTGGCAGCCTTGCCGGTGCGCGTGCGCCTGGGCGGCACCGAGGCCCTCAAAAACTTCGTGCGCGTGGATAGCAGCTTGGCCTTTTTGCCCCGCCAGGCGGTGGTGAAAGAGCTAGCCTCGGGCGAGCTGGTAGAAGTGAAAATCAAGGACTTGCCCATGCGGCGGCACTTCAATTTCATCCAGCGCAAGGGTACTGAAAACAACGAGCCCTACCGGGACTTCCTGCTCTTCACCAAGCATTACTATGCCGATCGGGCATAGGCTATTCCAAAATTCCATCTCGTTTCGGCATACCTAGGGCCCCGGGGCGCCGGTAATTTTGCCGGTACTATGCTGGTCGCCACCCCCTCCGTTTCCCGCTTGCGGGCCCTGCACTGCTCGGCCTGCGGCACCGCCTACTCGGCCTTTGACTTGCAACGCGTGTCAGCCTGCTGCGCCGTGCCGCTCGTGGCCGACTACGACACCGCGGGGCCCCTGACGCCCGCCGACGGCATCAACACCGCCGATGCCTCCATGTGGCGCTACGGGGCCCTGTTGCCGCTGCTCGACGACCAATACAAGGTGACGCTGGGCGAGGGCTTCACGCCCATCCTGCCGCTGCCGCGGCTGGGGGCCCTGCACGGGTTGAACTCGCTGCTGCTCAAGGATGAAGGCCAGAACCCCACCGGCTCGTTCAAGGCGCGGGGGCTGAGCATGGCCGTGTCGAAGGCCTTGGAGCTGGGCGTGGCCGGCTGCATCATTCCCACGGCCGGCAACGCCGGGGTGGCCCTGGCCGCCTACTGCGCCCGCGCCGGCCTGCCCGCCACCGTGGTGATGCCGCGCCACACGCCCGACGCCTTCAAGGAAGAGTGCTACTGGTACGGGGCCGATGTGGAGCTGGTGGACGGCCTCATCAGCGACTGCGGGGCCCGGGTGCGCCAGCTGAACGCCGCCGGGGCCCTGCTCGACGTCTCGACCCTAAAGGAGCCCTACCGCCTCGAAGGCAAGAAAACCATGGGCTACGAAATTGCCGAGCAGCTGGGCTGGCAGCTGCCCGACGTGCTGCTGTACCCCGCCGGCGGTGGCACCGGCCTTATCGGCATCTGGAAAGCCTTCCGCGAAATGCAGGCCCTGGGCTGGCTGGCTCTCGACGCCAAGCTGCCCCGCATGGTGGCCGTGCAGGCCGAAAACTGCTGTCCGCTGCTCGAAACCTACGCCGGTCGCCAGCCCAATTGCAGCCACTACCAGGGCCGCCCCACGCTGGCCAACGGCCTGGCCGTGCCCCACCCCCTGGGCGAGGCAATGATGCTGCAAGTGCTGCGCGAATCGCAGGGCACGGTGGTGGCCATCAGCGAGGAAGGCATGCTGGCCGGCATGCGCGAGCTGGGCCAGCAGGAGGGCCTGTTCGTGGCCCCCGAAGGCGCCGCCGTGTGGATGGCCGCCCGCCAGCTCCTGGCCACCGGTTGGCTCCAGCACCACGAGCAAATCCTGCTCCTCAACACCGGCAGCGCCCAGAAATACCTCGCCAACGTGCAGGGCCGCAGCCGGGTGTAAGCAGCCATCAAAAAATAGATTGCATTCAAAAGGCCGCCATGCAGCGCGCAGCGAAGCATCTCCACCGCAGCAGTAAATAATTAGTAGAGCAGTAGAGATGCTTCGCTGCGCGCTGCATGACGGCCTTTTAAATGCAATCAAGGGGGCTGAATCTGACGCAGCGTTTTAGTCAGGCAAAAGCTTCCGCTGACGATGGTTCCCGATTCCCCCGGGGCCCCCGACCTTTGCGCCCGATGCGCATCCTCCACGTTCTCTCGGCTGAGTTTTTTGCCGGCTCGGCGGCCTACGCCGTGGCCTTGGCCGAGGCCCACCGGGCCCAGGGCCACGCCGTGTGGCTGGTGTCCGATTCCGACCAGCTGCCCACCGGGGCCCCCCAGGTGAAGGCCGCCATCAGCAACCGCCGCTACGGGCAGCGGCTGCGCAACGCCCGCCTCATCCGCCAGCTGGTGCGCACCGAAGGCATCGACGTGGTGCACGCCCACTCGCGGGCCGCCAGCTGGGTGAGCTACGCCGCCCTGCGCGGCCTCCGGGTGCCGCTGGTGAGCACCGTGCACGGCCGCCAGCACCTGCACACGTCCACGTCGCTCTTCGATATTTACGGGGACAAGGTCATCGCCATCTGCGCCAATCTGCGCACGCACCTGATCGAAGAAGTGAAGATGGAGGCCCGCAAAATTGTGGCCCTGCCCAACGGCGTGCGGTTTGGCGAAGCAGCGGAAGCCGGGGCCCCGGGGCCCCCGCGCATCGCCTTCATCGGCCGCTTCAACGGCGGCAAGGGCGAGCGGGCCGCGGCGCTGCTCCAGCAAGTGTTTCCACCGCTGCTGGCCGAATTTCCTGCTCTGCGCCTGGCCCTTATCGGTGGCGAGCTGGAGCAACTGCCCGCCGCCGGCAAGGGGGCCCTGGCGCAGCTCCAAGCGCAGTTCGGCGAGCGGGTAGAGGTCGTGGGGTTCACCAACGACGTGGCCGGCTGGCTAGCCCGCACCACGCTCACCATCGGCGCGGGCCGGGTGGCCATCGAGGCACTGGGGGCCGGCC
This sequence comes from Hymenobacter nivis, assembly GCF_006439025.1. GTDB lineage: Bacteria > Bacteroidota > Bacteroidia > Cytophagales > Hymenobacteraceae > Hymenobacter > Hymenobacter nivis_A. Next base: position 966,951 of record NZ_RCYZ01000001.1, on the reverse strand, counting down.
ACGCCGTGCTGGCCCTGGGCGAAGCCAGCTACGCTGGCCTCGTCACGGAAGCCAACTTTGCCGATGCCGCAGCCTCCAACTTCGGCGACATCTCGGCCCGCGTGGCGCCGTCGGACGTCGATTTCGGGGCCCTGCTGGCCGATGCGCGGGCGTTTCTGGCGGCGCCGCAGCCGGTGCCGGGGGCCCTGCAGGCGCAGGTGCGCGCGCACTATAGCCTGGCTCGGGTGGCCGCCGAAGTGCTGGCCGTGTACCAGTCGGCGCGCATGCAAAAGGCCGTGCCCGACTTCCTGCCGGTGCTCATGTACCACAAAATCCCCGACGTAGCGCCGGCCACCAAGCACCAGACGTTCGTCACGAAAGACAACTTTGCCAAGCACCTGGCCTTCTTCAAAAGCCGCCGCTTCACCCCCATCACGTTCGCCGATTACCTGCAATTTGCCTGCGGCGAGCGGCCCCTGGCCGAGTTCCCGCGGCGGCCGCTGGTGCTCACCTTCGATGACGGCTACGTCGACAACTACACCAACCTGCTGCCCCTCATGCAGCAGTACGGCTACCGCGGTGTGCTGTACTTGCTCGGTGATTTTGACGTGCGCTACAACCAGTGGGACCTCGCCGCCGACCCCACCGAGCCCCGCGCCGACCTCATGGACGAGGCCCAGAAGCGCGCTTTCGTAGCCGCCGGCTGGGAAATAGGGGCCCACACCATGTCGCACCCGCACCTGCCCGCCCTGCCGCTGCCCGCCGCCACAGCCGAAATCGTGCGCAGTAAAAACAGTCTGGAAACCACGCTGGGCACCGAAATCGTCAGCTTCGCCTACCCCTACGGCGACCTCAACGACGATCTGAAAGCTGCCGTGCAGGCCGCCGGTTTCGCCTTCGGCTTGGCCACCGACACCGGCGGCCTGCACCTGGAAGACGACCGGCTGCAAGTGTTCCGCATCAATATGTTTTCGCACGAAACCACGGCCAGCTTATTCAAGAAAACCGCCTCCTGGTACCGCAAATACTACCGCCGCAAGCGCGGCAAGTAGCCACGCCGGCCCTCAGCAAAAAGGCGCGGCTGCCCTTCCGTTAGAAAGAGCAGCCGCGCCGGTTGGGCCGCTGGGCCCCAAAAACAATGTGCTGGGGCCCTACTTGGGCTCCACTTTGGACTGCTCTTCGGGCGTGGCGTGGTGCTTCTCGCCGGTCGTGATGGCCTTGGCGTAAGCAAAGGCCCGCACGAGCACATTGCCCGGCGTATCCCAGTACTCGCCGTTCTCAATCGTCACCTTGATCAGGGCGATGTTGGGGTCCTCGGCGCCTTTCGGGAAGAAGCCACGGAAATCTTCGCGCCACAACTGCTTGATTTTGTGTTGGTCGTCCACTATTTCGGCTTTGCCGGCAATGGTGACGTAAGTAGCCTTATCGGGGTCGGAATATCCCAGGCCTACCTGGGCGTTGTGCCGGATTTCGGTGATTTTTTGGGCGTCTTTCTCCGAGAAAAACCAGAGGACCTCGTCGTTGTCCGACTGGCAGGTGTACATCGGCCGGCCGTGCAGCCGGTTGCGCGCGTCGAGGGTGGTCAGGGTAGTGTACTTTACTTCTTTGATCTTGTCCAGAAGCTTACTAACGTCTTGGGTAACGGCAACTTGCTCAGCCATGATAGGGGATGGAAAGGGTGGAAAGGTGTCCTTTAGTACGGCCCAGTCCCGGGGGTGGGTTACCCTTCTTGCCTAAAATAAAGCCGATTTCCCCTTAAAATAATGCTAAGCCCAACCGTAAGCCGCGCAACTGGCTCGCCGGGCTAAGCACCCTGCCCCGGGGCCCCCAGCCTGGCCAGCACCTGGGCCAGGGTTTCGTCGCTCAGCCCCGCCAACTCTACTTTCTTGAACGGGGCGGTGTGGCCGGTTAGCAGCGTCACGTCGCGCTTGGGCAGGCCGAAGGTGGCGGCCAGCAGTGCTTGCAGCGCGGCGTTGGCCTGGCCGTCGTGGGCCGGGGCGGCCAGGCGGGCCGTTACGGCGCCGTCGGGGCCTACCAGCAGCTGGCTGGTGCGGCTGCCGGGCTTGGCTTTGAGGTGCAGGATGGCCATTATGCCCTTCAACCTGCGCTATTCGGCCCGGCCCAGGCGGGCCTGGCCAAAGGGGCACTCGGCCAGCACCACGCAGCGGGTGCAAGCGGGCGCCTGGTAGTAGCAGCACTTCTGGCCGTGGAACATGAGGGCCTCGTGGTGGTCGTACACCTGCTGGGCGTCCCAGCCGGGCGGCAACAGGTTGGCCAGCAGCACGTGGGCGGCTTTCTCGTCCACCTTCGGGCCAATGAGGGCCAGGCGCTGGGCCACGCGGTGGTGGTGGCTATCGACGGGCATGGCCGGCCGCCGCAAGTCGCTGAAGAGGAGCGTAGCGGCGCTGGTTTTGGGCCCCACGCCGGGCAGGGTTTCCAGCCAGCTGCGCGCCTCTGGAATTTCCATATCGCCCAGGAAGCGCAGGTCGCCGCAGGGGCCCCCGTCGCAGCGGCGGCTCACCTCGCGCAGCACGGCTTGCAGGCGCGGGGCCTTCTGCTCGGGCCAGGTGCAGGCCCGGATGGCGTGCTGCACGGCCTCTGTCGGCGCGTCGCGCACGGCGTCCCAATCCGCAAACGTGGCGCGCAATTCCTGGTAGGCGCGGTGCGAATCGGCGTTTTTGGTGCGGTGCGAAAGCAGGGCGCTCATCAGCTCGCTCAGCGGGTCTTTGGTGCTGAAAAATCGAAATGGGGCCCCGTACTCGGCGCAGAGCTGGGCGTGCACGCGCAACGCTTTGGCGCAGCGCTCGGCAAAAGCTTCGGCGGTTTCGGGTGGGGCGGCGGGGGCTTTCATGCCCGGGGTACGGGCCGGGGCCAGGCGCGGGTTGCCACCGGTGGGCCCCGGCGCAAAAAAAAGGCCGCCCATGGGCGGCCTTTTTTCAAAAATCAAGTTACTGCCGCGCTTACCGCTGGCCCGGCGTGCCGTTGTAGAGGGAAATGGCCTGGCGCTGCGCATTGGCTTGCTTGCCTTGCAGCACAATGGGCACGATGAGGATGGGAATGCCGGCGTAGAGCAGCGGCGAAATCGTCTGCTGGCCGTTGGTGCCGCGCAGCGATTGCAGCACGCCGGCCAGCAGCAGGCCGCCGCCCACCACGTAGGCCGCCGTGATGGCCGTTTGGTAGTGGCGGCCCTGGGCCAGCAGCTCCTGGGCCCCGGCGTTGTCGCGGGTGGCCAGGGCCAGGTTGCGGTAGTTCAGGCTCTGGATGGGGCCGTTGTCTTTGCTGAAATACTCGGTTTTGGTGGTGCGGTAGCCGCCGTAGGGCGAGCCGTAGCCCCCGCCGGGGTAGCCGCCGTAGCCGCCCATGCCGTAGCCCCCGAGGCCGTAGCCGCCCATGCCATAGCCGCCGTAGCCGGGGCTGTAGGAGCTGCTGAGGGTAGAATACAGGCTGATGCGGCCGGTGCGGTCGCGCCGAAACGTGGTCTCGCGCGAGGAGCCGGGCAGCGACGTGCGCACGAAGTGGCCGTTTTCGTCCTCGTAAAAGCCCACGTCGGCAAAGTCAACCTTGCGCTGGCCGTCGAGCAGCAGGTAGCTGTGCCCAAAAATGGGGCTGTGCTGCTCCACGTTGTACACATTGTACACCATGCCGTTTTTCAGGCCTACCTGGAAGCGGGTGGGGCGCGTGGTGCCGCCCGGCAGCTGACCGGCGGGCGTGGGCGCGTACACCGGCGTGGGGCCCGCCATGGGGCCCGGGGCGGGGGGCACGCTGGCCGGGGCGGGGGCCCCGGGCACGGGCTGGCTCACCATTTGGCGGGCCGCGGTATCGGCTGGGGCGGGCGCGGCGGCGGGGGCCGGGCGGCGCGGGGCCGGGGCAGCGATGGGCGGGGCCCCCAGCTGGCGGGGGCCATCGTCTTGGGCCTGGGCCCGGGCGGCGGCGCCCAGCACGAGCAAAGAGGCGAAGAAAACCGGAAGTTTCATGCGGCAAGAAGCAAAAGAAATGCGAGCGGCCCGCGGCCGGGGCCCCGCGGGGCAAACCGCGGCCCCCGGCCAGAAATTCCCCGGGCCCGGGGCAAACGCGGGGGCCCTACTTCAGCAGGTGCTCCAGCAGACTCAGGCTGTCGATGAGGTCGGGGCTGGTTTCGAAGTCGAGGGGCTTGAGGATGTAGCCGTGCACGCCCAGGGCCCCGGTAGCGGCGCGGTCGGCCTCCATGCTCGAAGTGGTGGTGACGAACACCGGAATGTCGCGCAGCTCGGGGTCGGCGCGCAGCTCGGCCAAAAACTCGGCGCCGTTCATGCGGGGCATGTTTAGGTCGAGCAGGATGACCTCGGGCAGGGGCCGCAGGGCGGTTTGGCCCTGGCGGCCCAGCAGCAGGTCGAGGGCTTCCTCGCCGTTGAAGGCCGTGTGCAGGGTGTGGGGCACGTTGAAGCGGGCGAAGGATTTCTGGGCCGTCATCGTGTCAAAAATGTCGTCTTCAATTAGCAGTACGGAGCGCATGGCGGAGGAATTTTAAGCGAAAGAAAAGGCGAAGCGGTGGGGCCCTGATGAACGCGGCCGGGCCCGCGGGCTACGGCACGAGCGCCGGGGCCAGGTAAGCGGTTGCCCCGGGCGCTGGGGGCCGGGTGGGGGCCGCCCCGGCTTCCTTGGGCCAGGTAAAAATAAACGTTGCGCCCTCCCCCCGCGCCGATTCCACGCGCACGCTGCCGGGCTGTTCCTCCACGAGCTTCTTCACAATGCTGAGGCCGATGCCGGTGCTTTCGGCGGCCGAGTGGCGCTCGCGCAGGGTTTGGAAGAGCTGGAAAATTTTCTGGTGGTGGGCCGGGGCGATGCCGGGCCCGTCGTCGGCCACTGCAAACTCGTAGTGGCCGCCCGCGTCGCGGCAGTGCACGGCAATGCGGCCCCCGGGGCCCTGGTGGTGCTTCACGGCGTTGTCGAGCAGGTTGGTGAACACCTGCTGCAAGCCCAGCCGGTCGGTGCAGAAGGTGGGCAGGTCAGGGGACAAGTCCAGCACGAAGCCCGGCGGCACCACCAGCTCGGCGGCCTCGCGCAGCAGGGCCCCCACGCTGGTGGGGGCCGGCACGCGGGCCACGCGCCCGGCCCGGGCGTAGGCCAGCAGGCCGCTGATGAGGCCTTCCAGGCGGCCCAGGCGGCCCTTCACCTGGTCGAAGTACGTGCGCACTTCGGGCGAAAACTCGGCTGCGTGCTCTTCGTCCAGCCACTTCACCAGCGTGGCAATGCCGCGCAGCGGGGCCCGTAAGTCGTGCGAGGCCACGTAGGCAAACTGGTCGAGTTCGCGGTTGCGCAGGGCCAGGGCCTCGAAGCTCTGGTCGAGGCTCTGGGTCATCTGGTTGAGCAGGGTGGCCAGGTTGCCGAGGCCGTCGGCGGCCGCATCGGTAATCTTCACCGTGTAGTCGCCGCGCACCACCTGCTCGGCCAGGTCGCGGATGGCGCTGATGCGCCGGGCCACGTCGGCGTTCACGGCGGCCAGCTCGGCTTGCAGGCGGCGGTTGTCGCGCAGCTCGCGGGTGATGCGTACCAGCAGCCAGCCCACCACCACCAGGGCCAGGATGCCTGCGGCCCCCACCACCCGGGGGGCGGTGCGCTCAAACACGAGCTGCGTGGCGCTGCGCTGGTTGAGCAGCCGCAGCTCCTCGTCCTTCACCCGCCGGAAAATGACGCGCGCCGCCCGCATCGTGAGGCGGTCGGTGTTGAGGGCCGTGAGCAGGTCGGCCTGGCTGAGGGCGGCGTCGGGGTTGGCCAGGGGCCGCAGCACCCGGAATTCCAAATCCACCATGGCCCGCAGCGAATCGAGGCGCGCCTGCTGGGTGGGGTGGCCCTGCGAGAGCCGCCGCACGCCCGCTTGCAGGCCCGGCAGCTGGGTTACGGCCTTGTGGTAGGTGCGCAAAAAAGCCGTGTCGCCGGTGAGGCGGTAGCCGCGCACGCCGGCCTGGGCGTCGCGCAGCACGGCGTTCACGGCGTCGGTTTCCTGGATCGTCTGGTAGGTGTGCTGCACCTGCTCGGTTTGCCGCTGCAAGCCCTGGATGCTGAGCTGGGCCGCCACCCCACTCAGCAGCAGCACCACCAGGGCCCCGGCAAAACCCAGGGTAAGCTTGGTATCGGGGCGAAGGGACATGCGCAAAAGGCCGGGCGGAAAAGGGCCCGCCGGCGGCCCCAGGGCGAAGGTACGCCGTACCTTCGCGCCATGCCCTTTGCCCCGCTCGACCGCCTCAGCAGCCCCCAAAACCCCCGCGTGAAGGCCCTGGCCCGCCTCCAGCAAAAAGCCGCCGAGCGCCGCACCCAAGGCCTCACCCTCGTCGAAGGCCTGCGCGAGCTCACCATTGCCGTGGGCGCGGGCGTGGCCGTGGCCGCCCTCTACACCTGCCCCGAGCTGGCCGGGGCCCCCACCGCCGGGGCCCTGCAAGCCCTGTTTGCCGCCGAGGCCGGCCGGCCCGAGTGGCTGGAGCTCACGCGCCCGGTGTTCGAAAAGCTGGCCTACCGCGAGGGCTCCGACGGCGTGCTGGCCGTGCTGCGCACCCCCGCCCGCCCCCTGGCCAGCCTGCGCCTGCCGCCCAACCCGCTGGTGCTGGTGCTGGAAGCCGTGGAGAAGCCCGGCAACCTCGGCGCCATCCTGCGCACGGCCGACGCCGCCCCGGTCGACGCCGTGCTCATCGGCGACCCGCGCACCGATTTGTTCAACCCCAACGCCATCCGGGCCAGCATCGGCTGCGTGTTCACGGTGCCGCTGGTGGCCGCGCCGATGGCGGAAATCCTGGCTTTTTTGCAGGAAAAGGGCGTGCGCACCTATGCCGCCGCCCTCACGCCCCGCGCCCGCCCCTACACCGCGTGCGACTTCCGCGGCCCCACCGCCCTGGTGCTCGGCACCGAAGCCGACGGCCTGACGCCCGCCGCCCAAGCCGCCTGCGACGAAACCGTCATCATCCCCATGATGGGCCGCATCGACTCGCTCAACGTGAGCGTGGCCGGCGCCGTGCTGGCCTTCGAGGCCGTGCGCCAGCGCCAGGCCGGCGCCTAATTACTTTGGTTACAAACGCAGAACTGCCGCGCTGGGGGCCCCAACGCGGCAGTTCTGCGTTTGTAATTCAGGCAAGGCTACTGCGCGGCAGTGCTGGTTTTGATTTCGATTTCGCCGCCCTTCAGGCCCGCGCCGGTGGCCTTCAGGCGCAGAGCCCCGGGCTTGGTGCTGGCTTGCACAATGGCCATCACCTGGCCCCCGAAGGCTTTCATTTGGGGCTTCTGGAAGGGCTCCAGGTTGGTGGCGTCGCCGTTGCCCACGGCGCGGAAGGTTCCGGCGCCGCTCACGGCAAACTTCAGCTCGGGGGTCGCGTCGGGGCAGAGGTTGCCTTGGGCGTCTTCCACCCGAGCCGTGACGTAGGCCAGGTCCTGGCCGTCGGCGGCGAGGGCGGGGCGGTCGGCCACCAGGCGGATGTGGTCGGGCTTGCCGGCCGTCTTCACGGTTTCCTCGCCCACGGCCTTGCCCTGGGCATCGTAGGCCACCACTTTCAGGGCCCCGGGGGCGTACTTCACGTCCTTCCACATCAAGCGGTAGCGCGTCTGGGGCTGGTCGGAGGGCCCCTTGGTTTGGCGGCCCTGGCTCACGCCGTTCACAAATAGCTCGGCCGAGGGCGCGTTGGTGTAGCAGTACACCGGCGTTACCTGGCCCTCGCGGCCGGGCCAGGTCCAGTGGGGCAGCAGGTGCAGGGTGGGGGCGGTGGTGTTCCAGCGGGCCCGGTACAGGTAGTAGCGGTCCTTGGGCATGGTGGCCAAGTCGATGATGCCGAAGTAGGAGCTGTGCGAAGGCCACTTCTCGTCGTAGGGCGTGGGCTCGCCCAAGTAGTCGAAGCCCGTCCACACAAACTCGCCGATGACAAACTTCAGGTCGTCCTGCTTCGCAAATTCCTCGTCCGGCGTCTGCGACCACACGCAGGCCTCCAGGTCGTAGCTCGACGACTGGTTGTCGTCGTACATCTTCTGCTTGGCCAGCACCGCCGGGAATTTGTACACGCCGCGGCTGCTCACCGTGGAGGCCGTTTCGGTGCCCAGCAGGAAGCCCTGGGGTAGTTTCTCGTTGGCTTTCTCATACTGGGCGGGCTTGTAGTTGAAGCCGGCAATGTCGAGCAACGAGGCGAAGTTGTTGTTGATGACCGCGTCGATGCGGTCCATGCCGGCCGTCACGGGGCGGGTGGGGTCCTCGCGGTGCACAATGTCTTGCAGGCGCTTGGCAATTTTGTTGCCGCCGGGCGCGCTCTGGTCGGGCACCTCGTTGCCGATGCTCCACATAATCACCGAGGGGTGGTTGCGGTCGCGGTGCACCATGTTCACCAGGTCCTTTTCGCTCCATTCGTCGAAGTACTGGCTGTAGCCGTTCTTCACCTTGGGCGTCTTCCACTCGTCAAACGACTCCACCATCATCATGAAGCCCATTTCGTCGCACAGGCTCACCAGTTCCGGGGCGGGCATGTTGTGGCTGGTGCGGATGGCGTCGCAGCCCATGTCCTTGAGCAGCGTGAGCTGCCGGCGCAGGGCGGCCACGTTGATGGCCGCGCCCAGGGGCCCCAAATCGTGGTGGTTGCACACGCCCTTGAACTTGCGCGGCTGCCCGTTTAGCGAGAAGCCCTTGCCCGCCTCAAACTTGAACGAGCGGATGCCGAAGCGCGTAGTATAAGTGTCCTTCAGCGCGTCGCCGGCGTAGAGCTTCGACGAAGCCGTGTACAGCACCGGCGTTTCGGGGGACCACAATTTGGGCTTGGGTACTGCCAGGTTTTGCTCAAACTCCAGCCCGTCGGTGGCGGCCAGCGGCGTGCTGGTGGTGGCCACCACCTGGCCGGCCGCGTCGCGGATTTCCGTGTCGAGGCGCAGCGCCTGGAAGGCCCCCGTGGGCGTGGCCACCGTGGTGCGCAGCTTCACCTTGGCAAACTCGGCGGTGATGGTGGGCGTAGTCAGGTACGTGCCCCACACGGGGATGTGCACGTCGTCGGTCACAATCAGGTGCACGTTGCGGTAGAGGCCGGCGCCGGGGTACCAGCGCGAGGCCTCGGGCTGGTTTTGGAGCCGCACGGCCAGCACGTTGTCGCCGCCGGGGTTCAGAAACGAGGTGATATCCAGCGAGAACGAGTTGTAGCCGTAGGGCCAGAAACCCACCTCCTTGCCGTTCACAAACACGTGGGCGTTGCTCATGGCCCCGTCGAAGAGAAGCACCGCACGCTGGCCGGCCCCAAACTGGGGCACCGCCAGCCGCCGCCGGTACCAGCCCGTGCCGATGAACGGCAGCCCGCCCGTGCGGCCCGATTTCTGGGTGGCCTTGGCCTCGTTGTTCTGCTCAATCTTCACCTCCTGCAGGTCATTGTTGCCGTCGAAGGGCCCCGCAATGGCCCAGTCGTGGGGCACGCGCACCGTCTGCCACTTCGCGTCCTTGAAGGCCGGGTTTTGGGCCCCGGCCACGTCGCCCTTGCTGAATTTCCAGTCGGTGTCGAGCAGGTACTCGTGCCGGGTTTGGGCGGTGGCGGGGCGGGCGGCCAGCAGCAGCAGGGCAGCGGCCAGGGTCTTCAGCGGGGGAGCGGAACGGGGCATGGGGAAGCAGATTTAGCCCGAAAGCTACGCCTGCTCCCCGGTTGCGCCGCCGCTTAGTAGGATTTATACGGCAAAAACTTGCCGCTTAGCACCACGTTCACCCGGTCGCCGTTGGCGTGCGGTTCGCGGGTGATGTCCATCGAAAAGTCGATGGCGCTCATGATGCCGTCGCCAAACTCCTCGCTGATCAATTCCTTAATGGTGGTGCCGTACACGTTCACCAGCTCGTACCAGCGGTAGATGAGCGGGTCGGTGGGCACGGCGGTGGGCAGCGAGCCTTTGTAGGGCACAATTTGCAGCCACGCAGTCTCCTCGTCGTCGAGGCCGAACACGCGCTTGGCCACGGCGGCCTGGTCGGCGGTCAGCTTCATCTGGCCGAGCAGGGCGGCGGTGGCGTATTCCTTGCTCAGGCCCATTTCCTGGGCCACGTCGGCCCAGCGCAGGCCGTTTCTCACTTTGGCGGCAATGATTTTAGTGGTGACGGTAGCGCGGTCCATGGCAGTAAGGGCAAGTGGTGAGAAATGAAAAAACCGGTCCCGCAGTGCCAGGACCGGTTTCTCAACCAGTTACGCAGGGCCTTGTTTAGGGCCCCAGGGTGCGCGGGCTAGTACACCGTTAGGCCAAAGCCCAGGGCCCCGGCCTGCTGGCGCACGGCCTCCGCCTGCGCATCGGCCACCACGCCCAGCGGAAACACGTCGCTGTCGAGCGTGAACAGCACCAGCGCCCGGCCCAGCGCCTCCAGCGCGTCCTGCACGGCGTCGAGTTGCTCAGGGCCCGCGCCGCGGCGGCCGGCCAGGGCCCCCGGGGCCAAGGCCACGCCCTGCCCCTGCTGCGCCAGGATGTCGTTGAGGGCTTCCGTGAGTTCGGCGGGGGTGTCCTGCTCGTCGCTTTCCCAAGCCAGGTCGTCGGCCAGCAGGGCGTCGAGCAGGGCCACGTCGCGCAGTTCTTGCGCGGGTAGGGCCCCGGCCATGCCCCGCTCGGCAAGCTCCTCAGCAAACTCCGTTTGGTACGCCTCTGGGTCGGCGAGCACCAGGGCCAGCCGGGCGCTCACCCGCTCGGTGGCGGCGGCGTTGGCGCCGGTGAAATGTTGAACGAACTGCTGCAGGGGGGTGGGGTTCATATCGAGAGGAAAAGGTGGGAAGTGCCTTTTAACGGCAACGACCAATAAAAAAGGGGCGCGACCAAAGCCGCGCCCCTTTCTTCAAAAAAATCTAATAGACTACTCGGCCGTTTTGGCGTAGCGCAGGCGCTCGTTTTCGTCGAGCAGGATTTTGCGCATCCGGATCGACTTCGGCGTCACTTCCAGGTACTCGTCCTTCTGGATGTACTCCATGGCTTCTTCCAGCGAGAACTGGCGCTTGGGCACAATCTTGGCGTTATCGTCGGTGCCCGACGCGCGCATGTTGGTCAGCTTCTTGCCTTTCTGGATGTTCACGGTCAGGTCGTTCGGGCGGGTGTGCTCGCCGATTACCTGGCCGCCGTACACTTCCTCGCCCGGATCGACGAAGAACGAGCCGCGGTCCTGCAGTTTGTCAATCGTGTAGGCGGTGCCGGGGCCCGTCTCCAACGAAATCAGCGAACCAGCGATGCGGCCGGGGATGGGGCCCTTGTGCTCTTCGTAGTCCACGAAGCGGTGGTTCATGATGGCCTCGCCGCCGGTGGCGGTCAGCACGTTGTTACGCAGGCCGATCAGGCCACGCGACGGAATGGTGAATTCCAAGTGCTGCAAGTCGCCCTTGGGCTCCATAATGGTCATTTCGCCTTTGCGCATGCTCACCAGCTCAATCACCTTGCCGGCCGATTCCTCGGGCACGTCCACCACGAGCAGCTCGATGGGCTCGGTGCGCTTGCCGTTGTCGTCTTCTTTGAACAGCACCTGGGGCTGGCCCACTTGCAGCTCGTAGCCTTCGCGGCGCATGGTTTCAATCAGCACCGACAAGTGCAGAATGCCGCGGCCAAACACGAGGAAGGTGTCCTCTTTGTCGGTCGATTCCACGCGCAGGGCGAGGTTTTTCTCAGTCTCCTTGAACAGGCGGTCGCGCAGGTGGCGCGAGGTCACAAACTTGCCCTCCTTGCCGAAGAACGGCGAGTTGTTGATGGTGAACAGCATGTTCATCGTCGGCTCGTCGATGCTGATGCGCTCGAGTTGCTCGGGGTTGTCAGCGTCGGCCAGCGTGTCGCCGATGTCAAAGCCTTCGATGCCCGACACGGCGCAGATTTCGCCGCTGCTTACTTCGTCCACTTTCACGCGGCCGAGGCCTTCAAACACGTGCAGCTCGCGAATCTTTACTTTCTTGATGCTACCATCCGCCTTCATCAGGCTCATGTTCGAGCCTTCTTTCAGCGTACCGCGGTGCACGCGGCCGATGGCGATGCGGCCCACGAACGACGAGTAGTCGAGCGAGGTGATCTGCATCTGGGGTGTGCCTTCCAAGGTCGGGGCGGGCGGAATCGAGGAGATAACCGCGTCGAGCAACGGAATCAGGTTGTCGGTCTTCACCTTCCAGTCGGTGCTCATCCAGCCCTGCTTCGAAGAACCGTACAGGGTCACGAAATCAAGCTGGTCTTCCGAAGCGCCGAGGTTGAACATGAGGTCGAACACCTGCTCGTGCACCTCGTCGGGGCGGCAGTTCTCTTTGTCCACTTTGTTCACCACCACGATGGGCTTCAGGCCCAGGGCAATGGCTTTGCCGAGCACGAAGCGGGTCTGCGGCATGGCGCCTTCGAAGGCATCCACGAGCAGCAGCACGCCGTCGGCTAGCTTCAACACGCGCTCTACCTCGCCGCCGAAGTCGGCGTGACCAGGGGTGTCAATGATGTTGATTTTGGTGCCGTTGTAGCGTACCGATACGTTTTTGGAAACGATGGTAATGCCACGCTCGCGCTCCAGGGGGTTGTCGTCGAGGATCAGGTCGTCGAACTGCTGGTGGGCGTCGAAAATCTTAGAAGCGTGGATAATCTTATCCACCAGAGTAGTCTTGCCGTGGTCAACGTGAGCGATGATGGCAATGTTCCGAATATTGTTGGCCATATGGGTTGTTTTTGCGGGTGCAAAGGTACATATAAAAAGGCGCAAAGCCTCGTGGTAATCAAGTCTTAACCCCTGGGGGCCCTGGCGTGCGGCCGCGCAGCCAAGGGCGTAGCGTTAAATTGGTTAAGTGGGGCGGATGGTTCCCGGCGCGTTTGCGATTGCCACCCGCCGACCGAACTGGGGCCCGGCTTCGTATGTTGGGTTAGTTCAGCTTATCTCCTAAAACCAATCCTCTTTCGCTCATGCGCTCCGCCCTGTTGTTTTTCGTCGTTTCCGCCCTCACCCTCAATGTGGCCTGCTCGCAGCAGCGGGCCGATGCCCTGGCCCTGGCCACCCCCAAGGGCCAAACGGCTGCCCCCGGCACCTACCCCAAGCCCGCCGCCGTCACGGGCAAGCCCGGCGAATTTCCGGTGCAAAAAACCGACGCCGAATGGCGCAAGCAGCTCACCCCCGACCAATACTACATCCTGCGGGAGGAGGGCACGGAGCGGCCGTTCACGGGCAAGTACCACGACAACCACGCCGCCGGCACCTACTACTGCGCCGCCGACCACAACCTGCTGTTCAGCTCGGCCACCAAGTTCGATTCGGGCACCGGCTGGCCCAGCTTTTGGGCCCCGGCCAACAACAATAGCCTGAAGGTGAAGTCGGACGAGAGCTTCGGCATGAGCCGCGACGAGATTGTGTGCGCCAAGTGCGGCGGCCACCTCGGCCACGTGTTCAGCGACGGCCCCAAGCCCACCGGCGAGCGGTACTGCATGGACGGCAACGCGATGGTGTTCGAGAAGAAATAATTTTTTAAGTCGTTGGTTTGCCGGCGTCAAAGCCGCTTCTGCCTTTGCGCAGGGGCGGCTTTTGCACGGGCCCGCCGGGGCCCCGGCCCGCAAGTGAAGTAGGGGCCCGGCGGGATTTTTTATAACCAGCTTCATTTATCCATACTTACCCTGCCCATGTCGCCCACTTCCAACACCACCGAGGCCCTGCAAGCGGGCCTGCTGCCCACCCGCCAGCGCCTGCTGGCCCACGGCCTCTACGGCCAGATTCAGTCGCTCGACGACCTGCGGCTGTTCATGTCGCACCACGTATTTGCGGTGTGGGATTTTATGTCGCTGCTGAAAGCCTTGCAGCGCGACCTGACTTGCGTGACGCTGCCCTGGTACCCCACGGCCAACCCCGCCACCCGCCGCCTCATCAACGAGATTGTGTTGGAGGAAGAGTCGGACGTGGACCCGCAGGGCCGCCCCACCAGCCACTTCGAGCTATACTTGCAAGCCATGCGCGAGTGCGGCGCCGATACCGCGCCCGCCGAACGGCTGCTGGCCGCGCTGGCCACCGGCCAGCCGGTGGCCGCCGCCCTGGAGGCCGCCGGGGCCCCCGCATCGGTGCAGCAGTTCGTGAACACCACCTTCGACATCATCGGGGCCGGGCAGCCGCACGCGGTGGCCGCCGCCTTCACCTACGGCCGCGAGGACCTAATTCCCGACATGTTCCGGCAGCTGGTGGGGCGCTTGCAAACGCAGTTCCCCGGCCAGCTCGACACGTTTATTTACTACCTCGACCGCCACATCCAGCTCGATGAGGAGGTGCACACGCCCCTGGCCCAGCAGATGGTGCGCGAGCTGTGCGCCGACGATTCACTGCGCTGGCAGGCCGCCCAAAACGTGGCCCAGCGCAGCCTGGAGGCCCGCATGGCCCTCTGGGACGGCGTGCTGGCGGCAATGGCCCCGGTGGCCGCGTAGCCGGGCCCCAACCCCCAGGCCCCGCCCCGCGTTTGAAGCAACGGCCGCCCACTGCTGGGCGGCCGTTTTGCGTCATTCCGGAATTATGAAACTACTTCGACTCCTCGCGGGCCTGAGCGCCGCCGCCGGCCTGGGGGCCTGCACCGCCACCGAGCAAACTTCGGAAATGGCCGCCCCGCGCGTCACGCCCACCGCCGTCAACTCCGACGCCGACCGCCGCGCCATCTACAACAGCAACGGCGGCTACAATGGGGCCGGCGCAGCCGTGCCCGACGCCACCCTCGGCCGCGTGCGCCTGGGCGAGCAGGCCGCCGACATCAATTCCCGCCAGCGCGTCGAAACCCTGGGCACCAACTCGGCCAACACCACCACGCCCGAAACCCGCATCCGCCGCATCCGCTACGAGGGCGACACGCTGGGCCGCCAGCCGTAGCCCCGCCGGGGCCCCCACCCGCCAAAAAGCCGGCCCGCCGCGTCCCCAAGAGGGAAGCAGCGGGCCGGCTTTTTGGTGGGTAGCGCCTAGCAGAAGCTATTCTCTAACCTCACCGGTGCTGGCGCTGTCCGATGAATTCAGCAGGTCGGTGGTTTCCGGCTCGGGAGCCGTGGCTTCGGGGGCGGCTTGCTCGGCGCGGGGCTTGGGGCCGCGCTTGGCGCCGGTGGCCGGCGTGCCGGGCTTGGGGCCCCGCTTCCTGGGGGCGGTTTCGGCGGGGGCTTTGGTGCTGCGCTTAGCGGCGGGGGCGGCCGGCTTGGTAGCGGCGGCGGCAGCGGCGGGCTTGGGGCCCCGCTTGTTAGCGGTGGCAGCCTGGGGCGCAGCGGCGGGCGCGGCTTCGGCGGGGGCCTCGGCGGCGGCAGTGTCAGTGGCGGGCGCCTCGGTGGCGGCAGGGGAGGGGGCCGAAGCCTCGCGCGAGGGGCTGCTTTTCTTCGTTTTGCTGCTCTTAGCACCCTTGCTGGGGGCCCCGGCGAAGGTTTCGCCGGTGGGCGCGGGGGCGTCGTATTGCTGCATGATGGTGTGCAGCGCCTGCTCAAACATGCGCTCCGTGTCGCCGTCGAGGCGGCGGGTGGCTTCGCGCACCACTTCCTTCAGCTTGGCCTTCGTTTCTTTGCGGATGCGGGCTACCACTGCGTTCATCCGGCCGTCGAGCTCTTTCTGCAGCTGCTTGGCAGCCGAGCGCAACGATTTTTTCTGGCTGGCTTTCTTGTCGGCCTGGTCATCTTTGAGGTCGGCGCTGGCTTTGTTAGCGGCCTTCTCAGATTTTTGCTGGGTTTTTTCGGCCGGCGTGCGCTTGGTTTTTTTCTCCGCTTTCACGGATGGAGCAGGTTTTTTCATGATGAGAAAAAGGTAAATGAAATGTGCGCTCGCACCAAACAGGGTAGAATCTTCGGTGTTAATGTCACTAGTTAGCGCCAAATATAAAATTTAAATACCACCGCAAATAGGTTTGCCGAAGTTTCCCCTGAATTTAATTTTAATTCTTTTTTGCTTTTGCTTAATTAATCGTTTGACGCTGCGCCACCGGAATTAATTTCTCTTTCAGCCGGTGCAGTTCAATTGCTGCTTTCAACCTTCGTTTTTATGGCTGTTCTTCCTCAGCGCTACACCGTTACGGCGGCTTTGCCTTACGCCAACGGCCCCGTGCACATCGGCCATTTGGCCGGCGTATACCTGCCCGCCGATATTTATGTGCGCTATTTGCGGGCGGCGGGCCGCGACGTAAAATTTATTTGCGGCTCTGATGAGCACGGGGTTCCCATCACCATTCGGGCCCAGAAAGAAGGCGTTACGCCCCAGCAGGTGGTCGATAAATACCACGCGCTGATCCGCGATTCGTTCCGCGATTTCAACGTGTCGTTCGATGTGTATTCGCGCACCTCGTCGGCCACGCACGCGGCCGTCAGCAGTGAGTTTTTTCTTAAGCTCTACCACGACGGTAAGTTTATTGAGCAAACCACGCAGCAGTATTTTGACGAGCAGGCCCAGCAGTTTCTGGCCGACCGCTACATCGTGGGCACGTGCCCCAATTGCGGCAACGAAAACGCCTACGGCGACCAGTGCGAGCGCTGCGGCACGTCGCTCAGCCCCACCGAATTAATTAATCCGCGCAGCATGCTCAGCGGGGCCCACCCGGTGCTGCGCGATACCAAGCACTGGTTCCTGCCGCTCGACGAGTACGAGCCCTGGCTGCGCGAGTGGATTGTGGAGGGCCACAAAAACGACTGGAAAACCAACGTGTACGGCCAGTGCAAGTCGTGGATTGACCAGGGCCTGCACCCGCGCGCCGTCACGCGCGACCTCGATTGGGGCGTGCCCGTGCCGCTGCCCGGGGCCGAGGGCAAGGTGCTATACGTGTGGTTCGATGCGCCCATCGGCTACATTTCGGCCACCAAGGAGGCATTTCCCGACGAGTGGGAATTGTACTGGAAAGACGCGGGCAGCAAGCTGGTGCACTTCATTGGCAAAGACAATATCGTGTTCCACTGCATTATTTTCCCGGCCATGCTGAAGGCGCACGGCGGCTACATTTTGCCCGATAACGTGCCCGCCAACGAATTCCTGAATTTGGAAGGTGACAAAATCAGCACTTCGCGCAACTGGGCGGTGTGGCTGCACGAGTACTTGCAGGATTTCCCCGGCCAGGCCGACGTGCTGCGCTACGTGCTGTGCGCCAACGCCCCCGAAACCAAAGACAACGACTTCACCTGGAAGGACTTCCAGGCCCGTAATAATAACGAGCTGGTGGCCACGCTGGGCAATTTCGTGAACCGGGCGGTGGTGCTCACGCATAAATTCTTTGAGGGCCGAGTGCCCGCTGCGGGCGAATTGCTGGACATTGACCAGGAGGCGCTGCGGCAGTTGGCCGCGTTCCCGGCCAAGATTGGCGAATTGATTGAGAACTACCGCTTCCGCGACGCCCTGGCCGAGGTGATGAACTTGGCGCGCCTGGGTAATAAATACCTGGCCGATACCCAGCCCTGGCATTTAATTAAGACCGACGCGGCACGCACCGGCACCGTGCTGCACGTGGCCCTGCAAATTGCGGCCGCCCTGGTGCCTACGCTGGGGCCCTTCCTGCCCGAATCGGCGGAAAAGCTGGGTACCATGCTGGGCATTGAAGCGGGGCCCTGGGCCGCTGCGGGCCGCCCCGACGCCCTGGTAGCCGGCCACCAATTGCGCGAACCGGCGCTGCTATTCGCTAAAATTGAGGATGCCACGGTGGAGGCGCAGGTGCAAAAGCTGCTCGATACCAAACAGGCCAATTTGCTGGCCAACGCGCCGGTAGCGGAGGCCAAGCCCGCCGTGAGCTTCGACGATTTCCAGAAGATGGACCTGCGCGTGGGCACCGTGGTAGCAGCCGAAAAGGTGGCCAAAACCAAGAAGCTCCTCAAGCTCACTGTCGACTTGGGTTTGGAGCAGCGCACCATTGTGAGCGGCATTGCCGAGCATTTCACGCCCGAAGAATTAATTGGCCAGCAGGTGCAAGTATTGCTCAATTTGCTGCCCCGCGAGCTCAAAGGCATCCAAAGCCAGGGCATGCTGCTGATGGCCGAAAATGCCGACGGCAGCCTGGCCCTGATGCAGCCCGGCAAAGCGGTGCGCAACGGCAGCGCAATTAATTAATAGGGTAATTAATAAATAGCGAATGGGGCCCCGCGGTGCGCAATTGCGCACCGCGGGGCCCCATTCGCTATTTCACGTTCACCACGTTCATGGCGCGCTCTAAGCCCAGGGCCCCAAACGCTAGTATAGCATCAGCGGCTTTCTCGATGCGGGTGGGCAGCTCAATGCGCTCGTCGGCGCTGAACGGGTCGAGCACGTAATCGATCTGCCGGCCCTTGGGGAAGTTGGCGTCGACGCCGAAGCGCAGGCGCGCGTACACGTCGGTGCCCAGCGTGGCCTGGATGTCCTTGAGGCCGTTGTGGCCCCCGGCCGAGCCCTGGCCCTTGAGGCGCAGCTTGCCGAAAGGCAGGGCCAGGTCGTCGGTCACGACGACCATGTTCTCGACTGGAATCTTCAACGTGCTGAGCCAGTGCGCGGCAGCTTTGCCGCTCAGGTTCATGAAGGTGGTGGGCTTGACGAGGACGTAGGTGTGGCCCTTGCTTTTGATTTCGGTGGTGAAGGCGTGGCGGCCCACCGCAAACCGGGGCGCGTCGAATTTGGCGGCCATGTAATCGGCCACCATGAACCCGATGTTGTGGCGCGTGTCGGCATATTCGGGGCCGATGTTGCCCAGGGCAAGGACTAAAATCTTCATCGCTGATTAAACTGATTAACCGTGATTTCGCGGATTGACCACGGACGGAAACGGATTGCGGGCGGAATGAAAAGAGGAAATGCCTGACAAAGAAAAAGGCGCTTCCGGAGAAGCGCCTTTTTCGACTGATTTCCCAAACTCCGCTTGATTCAGCGAAATCACGGTTAATCAGCTCAAATCAGTGATTTTACTTGTTGCCGGCCAGCTCGCCTTTCAGGGCGCGCGGGATGGTGATGGTGGCAATCGGGGCCAGGGGGTTGGTGAGGATGGTGAAGTTGTTGGTCTCCACGGCCGACACCTTGATCGATTTGCCCAGCTCCATGCCGCTGATGTTCACTTCCACGTAGTCGGGGAGGTTCTCAGCCGTGGCTTTCACTTTCAGCTTGCGCAGCACGCTCACCAGCTTGCCACCGGCCAGCACGCCCGGCGACACGCCCACGTACTTGATCGGAATGTCCATTTTCACTTCTTTGCCGTCTTCCAGCTCCAGGAAATCGACGTGCAGCAGCATTTCGTTCACCGGGTGGAACTGCGAATCCTGCACAATGGCGCGGTAGTGCGTGCCTTCCACGTTCAAGTCCACGATGTGGGCTTCGGGGGTGTACAGCAGCTCGCGGAACAGAATGGCGGGCACCGAAAAGTGCACCGTCTCGGTACCGCCATACAATACGCACGGCACTTGCGAATCCAGGCGCAGGGCCTTGGCATCCGTCTTACCGAGATTCGCTCTTTTAAACCCTACAATCTCGAGGCTTTTCATAAAAGAAGTTTTTGGGAAATGGAATAAGAATTCCGCCCGGGCTGACAATCAGCCCCAAACGGGGCGCAAAGGTACGGAATCGCTGCTAGATTTGCTACCCCCGGGGCCACATATAAGTAGGGCCCCCGCCCGCGGGGCCCCGCCGCGGCCCTGGTTGTTTGCCCTCATTCTCCATCCCTAACCCCTTGCCCATGAAACAATTCGGTATTCTTGCCTGGCTGCTGGCCCTGGGCAGCGGCCCGCTGCTGGCCCAGGCCCCTGCGGCGGCCCCCGCGGCCGCCACCTACCCCCAGGCGCACTACACCAAGCAAGAGGTGTACGTGCCCATGCGCGACGGCACGCAGCTGTTCACGGCCATTTACACGCCCAAGGATGCCAGCGCGGGCAAGAAGTACCCCATCGTGATGCAGCGCACCTGCTACAGCGTGGCGCCCTACGGCCCCGCCCGGTTTCCGGCCCGCCTGGGGCCCTCCGAAACCATGATGAAGCAGGGCTACATCTTTGTGTACCAGGACGTGCGGGGCCGCTGGAAAAGCCAGGGCACCTGGACGAACATGACGCCCGTCATCGACAAGAAGAAGGGCAAGAAGGACGTGGACGAGGGCTCGGACACCTACGACACCATCGACTGGCTGGTGAAGAAGGTGGCCAGCAACAACGGCCGCGTGGGGCAGTGGGGCATCTCGTACCCCGGCTTCTACACCGCCGCCGGCATCCTCTCCAACCACCCGGCCCTGAAGGCGTCGTCGCCCCAGGCCCCGGTGTCGGACTTTTTCTTCGACGATTTCCACCACAACGGCGCGTTCCTGGAGTCGTACATTTTCACGTTCCCCGTGTTTGGGGTGCAGAAAACTGACACCACCAGCACGGCCTGGTACAACGCGCAGCTCATCAAGCCCGCGGCCAAGGACGGCTACCAGTTTTTGTTGGACCTGGGGCCCCTGAAGAACGCGGATAAGTACTACGCCAACAATTTCTTCTGGCAGGAAACCATCGACCACCCCAATTACGACGAGTTTTGGCAGAAGCGTGGCCTGCCCCAGCACTACGCCGCCGGCGTGAAGCCCGCCGTGATGACCGTGGGCGGCTGGTTTGACGCCGAAGACCTGCGGGGCCCCCTGGCCATTTACCACGCCATCGAGAAGAAGAGCCCCGGTACCTACAACACCCTGGTAATGGGCCCCTTCGGCCACGGCCGCTGGTCGCGCGAGACGGGCCACACCATGCACAGCAACGTGTACTTCGGCGACAGCATCGCCACGTTCTACCAGAAAAACATCGAGGCCAAGTTTTTCGCCCATTTCCTGAAAGGCAACGGCGACAAGAACTCAGGCCTGCCCGAGGCCTACCTCTACGACACGGGCAAGAAGCAGTGGGACACCTTTGCGCAATGGCCCGCCGCCGCCGCTACCCACCAGAAGCTGTACCTGAGCCCCGACGGCAAGCTGGATAAGCAGCCGGGGGCCCCGGGGCCCGTCACCTTCGTGAGCGACCCGCTCAAGCCTGTGCCCTACACCGAGGACCTGACGACGACCATGGGCTTCACGCCCCACAACTACATGAGCGAGGACCAGCGCTTCGCCGGCCGCCGCCCCGACGTGCTGGTGTACCAAACCGACGTGCTGGCCGACGACGTGACGCTGGGCGGCGAGATAATGGCCAACCTGAAGGTGGCCACCTCGGGCACCGACGCCGACTGGGTGGTGAAGCTCATCGACGTGTACCCGGCCGACGAGCCCAACAACCCCTACATGCCCAACAAGAGCATCATGCTCAGCAACTACTGGCAAATGGTGCGCTCGGAGGTGATGCCGGCCCGCTTCCGCAACAGCTTCGAGAAGCCCGAGGCGATGGTGGCAGGCCAGAAAACGGCCGTCGATTTCCGCTTGCAGGACGTGCTCCACACCTTTAAAAAGGGCCACCGCATCATGGTGCAGGTGCAGAGCACCTGGTTCCCGTTCATCGCCCGCAACCCCCAGACCTTCGTGCCCAACCCCTACAAAGCCGCCGAGAGCGACTACGTGAAGGCCACCCACACCGTGTTCGGCGACAGCTTCCTCGACGTGCAGGTGCTGCCTGCCGTGCCGCCCGCCCAATAGGGCCCCCAGGTTTTGGCTAATTGAAAAGGCCGCCCAACGTTGCGTTGGGCGGCCTTCTGCGTAGGGGCGGGGCGGCCGGGCCGGGGCCCCGGCCCGGCGCGGGCCGGCTTAACCAAATCTTAAGCCCGGGCTAAGGAAATCCTAAGCCGCGCCGGCGTTGAGGGCACTGGGGCCCTGCGCCGGGCGAGGCGCAACGGCTTGCTGCTCCGCCATTAGGGCCCCGCAGTGGCCAAATACGGCTTCTAAACCAACTTTTTAGCCCAAAAAATGGTTCTGCTAGTACACTGCGCCCCCAACCACTCACCCAACGCTGACAACCCAGAAGGAACCCTATGAAAGACATGAGCCCCGATAAGACTGACACCAAAACGTTTGAAATGGCCGGCCAATGCCCGTTTGGCGGCGACCGCATTGGCGGCGTGGACGGCACCCCGCCCGCCCTCTCCGACTGGTACCCCAACCGCCTGCAAGTGGAGCAGCTGCACCACAACGGCCCGCAGGCCAACCCGCTCGGCGACGATTTCAACTACGCCGAGGCTTTCAATTCCATCAACCTGGAAGAGCTGAAGCAGGAAATCAAAGGCTTCCTGACTTCCTCGGTCGACTGGTGGCCTTCGGACTACAATAACTACGGCCCCCAGATGATTCGGATGGCCTGGCACTCGGCCGGCACCTACCGCATTGCCGACGGCCGCGGTGGCGCCGGCGAGGCGCTTCAGCGCTTTGCGCCCATCAACAGTTGGTGGGATAACGGCAACACCGATAAGTCGCGCCGCCTCATCTGGCCCATCAAGCAGAAGTACGGCGCCTCCCTCTCGTGGGCCGACCTGATTGTGCTCACCGGCAACTGCGCCCTCGAAATCATGGGCCTGCCCACCTACGGCTTTGCCGGTGGCCGCCACGATGCCTGGGAGGCCGACACCAGCACCTATTGGGGCCCCGAGGTAGTGAAAGACCTCAAAACCGCTGACTCGTTTGACAGCATGGTGAGCCGCGACAAGCGCTGGCGCGGCCAAAACGGCGACGCCGACTACGACCTCGAAAACCCGCTGGCCGCCTCGCACCAGGCCCTCATCTACGTGAACCCCGAGGGCCCCTACGCCAACGGCGACCCGATGGGCTCGGCCCGCGACATCCGCGTGACGTTCTCGCGCATGGCCATGAACAACGAAGAAACCGTGGCCCTCATCGCCGGCGGCCACGCCTTCGGCAAGAGCCACGGCATGGTGCCCGCCGCCAAAATTGGGGCTCCGCCCGAAATTGCACCCATGGAGGCCATGGGCCTGGGCTGGCACAACCCCAAGGGCAGCGGCAACGCCGAAAACACGATGACCAACGGCATTGAAGGCAGCTGGACGCCCCACCCCACGCGCTGGGACAACGACTACCTCACCAACCTGTTTAAGTACGAGTGGAAGCAGGTGAAAAGCCCGGCCGGCGCCCTGCAGTGGACCCCCACCGACCCGGACGCCCCCAAGACGCCCGACGCGCACATCCCCGGCCAGATGAACGCCCTGATGATGATGACGACCGACATCGCCTTCAAGGTAGACCCCGAATACCGCAAGGTGTGCGAGAAGTTCCTCGGTGACTTCGACGCCTTCACCCAGGCGTTTTCCAAGGCTTGGTACAAGCTGACCCACCGCGATATGGGCCCCCGCGAGCGCTACCTCGGCCCCGAAAAGGTGAACGAGAACGACCTGCTGTGGCAAGACCCCATTCCGGTGGCCGACTACGCCCTGGTGGATGCCGCCGACGTGAAAACCCTGAAGGAGCGCATTCTGGCCACCGGCGTTTCGGTGTCTGACTTGGTGTACACGGCCTTCTCGGCCGCCGTCACGCACCGCAGCAGCGACAAGCGCGGCGGTGCTAACGGCGGGCGGCTGGCACTGGCCCCCCAGAAAGACTGGGCGGTGAACAGCCGCACGGTGCCCGTCATCGCGGCCCTGCGCCCGCTGATGGAGCAGTTCAACGGGGAGCAGACGGGCGGCAAAAAGGTATCGCTCGCCGACCTCATCGTGCTGGGCGGTTGCGCCGCACTCGAAAAAGCGGCCGCCGATGCTGGCGTGGCCACCGAGGTGCCCTTTACCCCGGGCCGCCGCGACACCACGCAGGAGCTGACGGACATTGAAATGTTTACCTGGCTCAAGCCGGTGGCCGATGGTTTCCGCAACTACTTGGACAAGGATTTCAGCAGCATCGCGCAGGGCGTGGCCCCCGAGGAAATGTTCCTCGACAAGGCGCACCTGCTCTCGCTGACCTCGCCCGAGTGGGTGGCCCTCACCGGCGGCCTGCGCGCCATGAACGCCAACCACGACGGCTCCGCGCACGGCATCTTCACCGACCGCGTGGGCGTGCTCACCAACGACTTCTTCACCGTGCTCACCAGCACCGACTACGACTGGACGAAAGCCGACGGCCAGGCCATGACCTTCACGCTCGACGACCGCAAAACGGGCGAAAAGCGCTACACCGCCACCCGCGCCGACCTCGTGTTTGGCTCCAACAGCCAGCTGCGCTCGGTAGCCGAAGTGTACGCCGGCAAAGACGGCCACAAGCGCTTCGTAAAAGCCTTTGTGAAAGCCTGGGACAAGGTGATGATGCTCGACCGCTACGACGTAAAAATCTGAGTTTAAAGCATTAGTCAAACCAAAAGAGGAGCTGGCCAATAGCGGTCAGCTCCTCTTTTGGTTAAGGGGAAACCTTGGTTTTATATCCGAGAAAAATACGGTTTCAGCCGTTCTCTACCCATCCCCCCAAAGCAGAAGAAGCCCGGCCATCTGGCCGGGCTTCTTCTGCTTTGGGGGCCCCTGATGCGGGGCGAACCAGCGGCGCTTTACACCATGTAAAACTCCCAGGAAATGCGGTCGGGGTCTTTAAAGGCCACGTACTTCATGGGCTTCACGGTGTCCACCTTGACGCCGGTGTTCTCGACGCCGGCCGCCTGCAAGGCATCGGCCACGCGGTGCAGCTCAGCCTCGTCTTCGCAGGCAATGGCGATGTGGTCGAGGCCCACGTTGAAGGGCGTGAAGGTGCCGCCGCCGGGGTAAGTCGGCGCCGCCTGCTTGAAGCCGATGAACGTAGACCCCACCAGAAAGCCCAGGATCTCAGGTGTTTCGAGCGCTATCGGCAGGCCCAGCAGATCGTGGTAAAAGGCTTTGGCGCGGGCAAAATCGGTGGTGCGCAGGGCGACGTGCGCCAGGCCCTTGGTTTTGGGTTGGATGGACATGAACAAGCTAAAAGAGTGAGGCAGTACCCTCATTTAACGGCAAACCGACGAGCTTGGCCACGATAGCCGCTTAAAAAGCAAGCAAAGCGCGTGCTGGTAAACGGATAGGGCCCCGGCTGGCTAATTGCCGGCCGGGGCCCTATCCGTTTACTGTGTTACACAATTACACAAACAGCGAGCTGATGCTCTCGTGCGTCACCACGTTGCGGATGGCGTGGGCAAAAAGGTCGCCCACCGAAATCACCCGGATTTTGTCGTTCTCCTGTTGTAGCGGAATCGTGTCCGTCACCACCAGCTCGGTGAGGGCGCTGGCGCGGATGCGCTCGTGGGCCGGGCCGCTGAGCAGCGGGTGCGTGATGACGGCGCGCACCGAGAGGGCCCCGCGCTCCATCAGCAGGTCGGCGGCCTTGCAGATGGTGCCGGCCGTGTCCACCATGTCGTCCACCAGCACCACGTTCATGCCCGTCACGTCGCCGATCACCTGCATCGAGGCAATCTCGTTGGCCCGCAGGCGCGTCTTGTCGCAGACCACGATTTCGGCCCCGAACTTTTTGGCAAACGCCCGGGTGCGCACCACGCCGCCCACGTCGGGTGAGGCGAAGATGAGGTTCTCCAGGTTCAGCGACTTGATGTAGGGCGCCGTCACGGTGGCCCCGTCGAGGTGGTCCACCGGAATGTCAAAAAAGCCCTGAATCTGGCCCGCGTGCAGCTCGCAGGTCATCAGCCGGTCGGTGCCCACGCTCTGGATGATGTTGGCCACCACCTTGGCCCCGATGCTCACGCGGGGCTTGTCCTTGCGGTCTTGCCGGGCGTAGCCCATGTAGGGCATCACAATGTTCACCTTGTGGGCCGAGGCGCGCTTGGCCGCGTCCACCATCAGCATCAGCTCCATCAGGTTTTCGGCGGGCGGGTAGGTGCTCTGGATGAGGAATACCTCGCAGCCGCGCACACTCTCGTTGAAGCTGGGGCCCATTTCGGTGTCGGCAAAGCGCTGGAGGGTGAGGTCGCCCAGGGATTGGCCGTAGGCCGCGGCAATGCGTTCGGCCAGGGCGCTGGAGGCGCTACCGGCAAAAATTCTGACTTGCTTCATGGGAGGTAATGGGCTGGTTGAATGCGCGTAGGAGCGGGGCGGTGCCGGGCAGGGCCCCGGCGGGGGTAAAAAGCGAAAGGCGCTGACCTCTCTGGAAAGAGAAGCCAGCGCCTTGCGCAGTTAGTACGTGAGCTTTGTCGTTGTCCGACCAGGGCTCGAACCTGGACTTTCTTGAATCAAAATCAAGCGTGTTGCCGGTTACACCATCGGACAATTTCCCGCGGGCTTGTGGCCGTTTGGGACTGCAAATGTACGACTGGTTTGTTTGTAGGCAAGTTTTAGCAGAAAAAAATTTCTGACCCCACCCGGGGCCCTGCCCGCACAAAAGCGCACCACGCCCCTCCTACGCCCTGGTTTTCAGCCCACCGGCGGGCGCGGGCACCCCCGGCTGGGGGCCCCAAAACCAGTGCGGTAGGGGTTGGAAAAGCGGCCGCGCTGGCGTAATTTTGCGGCCTGAAAATCCGCAACTTCATCTTTTTTATACAGAAAACCCAATGGCGAATACCGGCAAAATCACCCAGGTTATCGGCCCCGTCGTGGACGTAAGCTTCGCTGGGGAAGCCACCAAGCTTCCCAACATCTTCGATGCGCTGGAAGTGACCAAAGACAACGGCCAAGTAGTGCTGCTCGAATGCCAGCAGCACCTGGGCGAAGACCGGGTCCGCACCATTGCCATGGACTCGACCGAGGGCCTGGCCCGCGGCACGGAGGTGCGCGACCTGGGGGCCCCCATCTCGATGCCCACCGGCGACGGCGTGAAAGGCCGCCTGTTCAACGTGATCGGCTACGCCATCGACGGCATTCCCCAGCCCAAGAGCGACGCCCGCCTGCCCATCCACCGCAACGCCCCGGCGTTCGAGGACCTGGCCACCACGTCGGAGGTGTTCTTCACCGGCATCAAAGTAATTGACCTGCTGGCCCCCTACGTGAAGGGCGGCAAAATTGGCCTCTTCGGCGGTGCCGGCGTAGGCAAAACCGTACTCATCCAGGAGCTGATCAACAACATCGCCAAGGCCTACTCGGGCCTGTCGGTGTTTGCCGGCGTGGGCGAGCGCACCCGCGAGGGCAACGACTTGCTGCGCGAATTCATCGAGTCGGACATCATCCGCTACGGCTCCGAGTTCAAGCACTCGATGGAAGCCGGTGGCTGGGACCTGAGCAAGGTGGACCTGGTGGAAATGGAGAAATCGCAGGCCACCCTGGTATTCGGCCAGATGAACGAGCCCCCCGGAGCCCGCGCCCGCGTGGCCTTGTCGGGCCTGACCATTGCCGAGAGCTTCCGCGACGGCGACGGCACCGGTGCCGGCCGCGACATCCTGTTCTTCATCGACAACATCTTCCGCTTCACGCAGGCCGGTTCGGAGCTGTCGGCTCTGCTGGGCCGCATGCCGTCGGCCGTGGGCTACCAGCCCACGCTGGCCACCGAAATGGGTGCCATGCAGGAGCGCATCACCTCCACCAAGCGCGGTTCCATCACCTCAGTGCAGGCCGTGTATGTGCCGGCTGATGACTTGACCGACCCGGCCCCGGCCAACACCTTTGCCCACTTGGACGCCACGACGACGCTGAGCCGCAAAATTGCCGAGCTGGGTATTTACCCCGCCGTGGACCCGCTGGACTCAACCTCGCGCATCCTGTCGGCCGACGTGCTCGGCGACGAGCACTACAACACCGCTCAGCGCGTGAAGGAACTGCTCCAGCGCTACAAAGAGCTGCAAGACATCATCGCCATCCTCGGCATGGACGAGCTGAGCGAGGAGGACAAGCAGACCGTGAACCGCGCCCGCCGCGTGCAGCGCTTCCTGTCGCAGCCGTTCTTCGTGGCCGAGCAGTTCACCGGCTTGCCCGGCGTGCTCGTGGACATCAAGGACACGATCCGCGGCTTCAACGAAATCATCGACGGCAAGTACGACCACCTGCCCGAGGCTGCCTTCAACCTGGTGGGCACCATTGAGGACGCCGTAGCTAAAGGCGAGCGCCTCATCGCCGAAGCCAAGTAATTTTTAGTTGTCCGTTGTTAGTTGTTGGTTGTCAGACTCGGATGGGTTGGATAATCGGTACTAACAACGGACAACGAATAACTGACAATTAAGCAGATGCATCTAGAAATCATCACCCCCGACCGCAAGGTGTTCGAAGGCGAAGTGACGTCGGCCAGGTTTCCGGGGGCCGACGGCTCGTTCGAAGTGCTGAATAACCACGCCCCGCTGATTGCCGCCCTCAAGGCCGGCGAATTGACGCTGACCAGCGCGACTGGCCGCGACACTTTTCACATCGAGGGTGGCGTGGTGGAAGTGCTGCGCAACAACGTGATTGTGCTGGCCGAAGGGGCCAGCGCCTAGGGCCCCGGGGCCCTGGTAATGGGCAGCGCCCGCCCTGGCTTCGGCCGGGGCGGGCGCTGCTGTTTTCGGCCCTGCTGGGGCGTTTGCACGTATGGGGGCCCAGGCAGCTTAACCTGCGCTTCACCTTAATTCTGGCATTGCCATGGCCGCGAGCCCTACCGAAACTAATATTTACACGCCCCACCAGCGGTTCCTGCTGCTCATCGTGGCGCTGGTGCTGCTGGGCGTGCTGGCCCTGTTCGGGCTGCTCTCGTACCTGACGGCGTTCCTCGGGGCGGGCATTTTGTACGTGGTGTTCCGGCCCTGGTTTACGGCCCTGGTGCACAAGCGCGGCTGGAACCGCACCCTCGTGACGGTGCTGCTGCTGGTGTTTGCGGTGGTGGTGCTCGTCATCCCGTTCTTCGCCCTCACCTCGCTGCTCATCGACCGCATCCAGACCCTGGCGAAGAACACCGACCAGATTTTGCTGGTGGTGCAGCGCATCGAGCGCAAGGTGGGCATGCAGGTGACGGAGGAAGCCAACGTGCGTCAGCTCTTGCAGCAGGGAGCCGCCCGCGTCAGCCAGTGGATTCCCACGCTGGCCAGCAGCGTGCTGAACGTCATCGTGGTGGTGGGCCTGATGCTGTTCACGCTCTACTACCTCTTCATGCAGGAGGAAGCCTTCCTGGCCGGCCTGCACCGCTACTTGCCCTTCCGCGAGAAAACGCTGAACGAGCTGAGTGATTCGCTGCGCAACAACGTGAACGCCAACGTGCTGGGCCAGGCCCTGGTGGCCCTGGTACAGGGCCTGCTCACGGGCCTCACGCTGTGGATTTTCAAGGTGCCCGACCCGCTGTTCTGGACGCTAGTAGCATTTTTCATGGCCTTTATTCCGGTGCTGGGCACGCCGCTCGTGTGGGGCCCCGCCGCGCTCTACCAATTTGCCCAGGGGCAAACCACCCAGGGCATCGGTATTTTGGTGGTGGGCCTGGTAGTTATCATTAACGCCGACAACGTGTTGCGCATCTGGCTGGCCAAGGGCATGGGCAACATTCACCCCTGGATTACGCTGGTGGGCCTCACGCTGGGCGTGGAGATTTTCGGCATTGTGGGGCTGGTGATGGGGCCCCTACTGCTCTCGTATTTTATCGTGCTGATGCAAGTATTCGCCCGCGAAAACCGGGCCCGCTCCCATGTCAGCAACGCTGCTGCCGATACCCTGAAGCGCCTGGCCGCCACCGAGGAGCAGTAGCGGCCTATCCCGGAGCCGTTCACAGAAAAGGGCCACCCAACTGAGTTGGGTGGCCCTTTTCTGTGAACGGCTCCAAAGGCTGAAAACCTTTTAAAGCCTGGTAACCAGTAATATGTGGCTAACGACTATTCCACCACCACGCGGCGGGAGTAGAGCTGGCCGTCGGCGGCCTGGCAGAGGACGGTGTAGAGGCCGGGTGCCAGGGGGGCGTCGAGGGTGCGGCGGGCGGCGGCGGTGGGGCTGAGGGGGGCGGTGCCGTGCCAGGCGGTGCGGCCCAGGGCGTCGACCAGGCGCAGGGCGGCGGTGCCGGAGCCCAGGGGCAGGGCCAGGGCGAGGGAGCGGCCGCCGGCCACGGGGTTGGGGTACACCTGCAAGGCCGGCGAATCGGCCAGGGCCTTGGTGGCCAGCACGGTGTTGCCCACGCGCACATTGCTCAGGTACAGGTGGTTGCCGTATTGATTGAAGGCCACGAAGCGCAGGTATACCTGCTTGTTGAGGTAGGCGGCCAAATCAATATTCTCGGTGCGCCACTGGCTGGTAGCCGTGGGGGCGTAGGCCGCCTGCCGAAACAGGGTAGTGGGCAGGCCATCGGCGGCCGATTTTAGATACACGCGGCCCAGGCGGGTGTTGGTGCAGGCGGTGTACACGTCCACGGCCAGCGAGTCGTTGTTGTTGGCGGCGATGGGGCCCGCGGGGGCGTAGGCCACATCGAAGCGCAGGAAAGCCATCGGCTGGTTCAGGTTGAAGGCGGGGGTTTGCAGCGTATCGCGCTGGCCCACGGCCGGGCCGTAGTCGTAGAAGTTCATGTCGGCCGCAGAGCCGCGGGTGCCGTCCTTCAGCAGAATGTTGGTGGCCGTGGCCCAGGTGATGCCGTTGTCCGGGTTGAGGACGCCCCAGGTGGCGGGGATGCCGGCGGCCAGCGTTTCGGTGTACGGGATGGCCAGCGCCGTGCCCTGCACCGTTACCGGAATGCTCTTGGTGGTGCTGCCGTTGGCATTGGTGGCCGTGAGCGTGGCGGTGTAGGTACCGGCCGTGGCGTAGGTCACGACGGGGCTGGCGGCAGTGCTGGTGGCGGGGCTGCCGCCGGGAAAACTCCAGCTGATGCTGCCCACGCACTGCGTAGAGGTGTTGGTGAAGCCGATTTTGCCGCCGGGGCAAATCAGGGCTTGGCGGGCGGTGAAATTGGCCACCGGCAGGGCCCCCGACACGGTGACCACGGCCGCGGTTGTGCGGGTGGCGGTGCCGGTGGCGTTGGTCACGGTGAGGGTGGCGGCGTAGGTGCCGGCCGTGGGGTAGGTCACCACGGGGTTCTGAACGGTGCTAGTGGCGGGCGTGCCCCCGGGGAAGCTCCAGTTCCAGGCCGTGGGGCTCAGCAGCGAGGCATCGGTGAACTGCACCGTGGAGCCCGGGCACAGCGCCGCGGCCGTGGCCGACGACGTGAAGAAGGCCACTGGGGCCCCCGTGCCGCCCGACACGGTTACGTCGTCGAAGGCGCGGCCCCCGCGGCGGGTGGCCACGGCGGCATCTACTTGCAGGCTAGCGCCGTAGCGCTGGAAGCGCACGCGCACGTCGGCGCCCAGCACCAGGTTGTTGGTGGTGGCAAACTGGGTCAGGTTCACGCTCACCGTTTTGTAGCTGGTGGTGGCGTTGGTGCCCGTGATGCTGGCCAGGCTGTACCAGGTGGTGCCGCCGTCCACGCTCAGGGCCACGCCGTCGGTGGGGCTGGTGGTGGTGAAGGTGGCAGGCATGGCCTGGTCGGTTTCGCCCAGAATCTTCTTGTGCTTGAAGTTCAGCACGTAGCCCGTGGCGGACGCGGCGCTCAGGTTGAGGCGCAGGGTGGCCTCGCTGGTACCCACCCCGATGGTGAAGGTCGGGATGAAGTTGTCGAGCACGAGCTGGCCGGGGGCCGAGGCGGGCGCGAAGTCGGTGCGCACCAAGCTGCGGCCGGCGCCGCGGCCCTCAATCTGCCAGGCGCGGCTCAGGCCGGCGTTGTCGAAAGTTTCGACGAACGGGGCGGTGGCCGCCAGGGGCAGCCCAAACACCGCCGCGTAGGCGTTGATCAGGCCGGCCCCGGTCTGGTCGTCGTAGCCGGCGGCCAGCATGTCGGTGGCCGTGGCCCGCAGCCGGTCGTTGAGTTGGGCCTGGGTGAGGGCGGGCTGGGCCTGCCAGAGCAGCGCGGCCACGGCCGCCGCGTTGGGCGCCGCCGCCGAGGTGCCCGAGAAGAACAGGCCGTCGGCCGGATCGGGCGTGGCGTTGCCGCCGAAGAACGTGTTGCTCACGAAGTCAATCGACGTGAAATCGGGCTTGAGGCGCGTGACCGGAGCCGCCAGGGGCGCGCCCAGGGGCCCAAACAGGTAGGTGGGCGTGCCCTTCGAGGTGAAGGACTCGGGCGCGAGGCGGTTGTACGACGGCGCGGCGGCCACCGACATGCTGTTCACGGAAGCGTGGTGGCCCGTCACGGTGCCGCTGCGCGTCCAGTACTTGGTGGGCGTAAACGAGGCCCCGTAGCCGATGTACTTCACGCGGGCGGGGTCGG
Source organism: Hymenobacter nivis (assembly GCF_006439025.1). GTDB lineage: Bacteria > Bacteroidota > Bacteroidia > Cytophagales > Hymenobacteraceae > Hymenobacter > Hymenobacter nivis_A. Next base: position 935,083 of record NZ_RCYZ01000001.1, on the reverse strand, counting down.
CGGTGCCAGCCCGGCGGGCCATCACTAGGTTGAAGGCCGTATTGGTGGCCGCCGCGGGGTTGGTGTAGCTGATGATTTCGCCGGGCGTCTGGTTGGCGAGGTTGTTGGTGGTGGCGCGGGCCACGGTATCGCCCTTCACAGGGCCCCCGGCGCGGGCCACCACGAGGTAAGCGTCGAGGTCGGTCTTCACCCCGTTGGTGGTGTAAAACGGGTCGCTCCACTGAATGGCCAGCTGGAACGTGCCCGACGCGGCAATGGTGAACGGCTGGCGCGTGTCGGTCGTCGCGCCGGTCGAGAGGCCAAAGTCCAGGTCGGCGGCCCCGCCGGTAGTGGCGGTGAAGGTGGGGGCCACGTACTCCGACGACTTATCGGCGTAGTTGCCGGCCGACGAGTAGTAGGCCACGCCGCGCGTGGCCACCACTTCCTCCACGGCCTGGGCAATCACGCCGTCCTGGAACATGGGCTCGTTGAGGTAGCTGATGTCGTCGACGATGATTTTGCAGTTGCCCAGCGTGGGGTCGGCCAGCTTGTAAATCTGGTCGGCGAAGTTGGCCTCGCCCTGGTAGATACCGCTGAACGCCTTGCCGGCCCCAGGGGCCAGGTCGTGGATCAGCTCCAGCATGGCGCGGCCCTCGTCGGTGCCCGTGGCGGGGTCTTGCAACACCTGCACGTTGGCTGGCAAATCGCCGGAAGCCACGCCTGCCGCCGCGCCGCCCAGCGCGTTGTACGAGTCGCTCATCACCCCAATGCGCACGCCCGTGCCGTCGTAGCCGGTGGGCTGCGCGCCCCGCACGCGGGAGGCTTCGAGCACGAAATCGGCCTGGTTCAGCACCTTGCCCGCGCTGTTGATGGGGTCGAACACGGGCAGTACGCCCAGCAGGCCCTGCGCCGCCAGGGCGCTGATGCCGGCCGCGCCGGGGGCCAGCTGGCCCATCGGCAAGCGGCCCTCGATGAAGTGCAGCTTGCTTTGGTCAGACACTACCTCGAAGCCGCGGGCCAGCAGCGCCGGGCGCAGCGCGGCCACGTCGCGGGCCGTGATGCGCACCAGCACCGCGTTGCCATCCGCCAGCGTTAGCTCGGGGAAGGCGGCGGCCAGCTGGGGGCCCTGGCCGCGGGCGGCGGTGTTCCACAGCCGGTAGAGCTGCTGCAGCTCGCCGCCGATGCGCGAGTTGGGGTCGGCCACGGGGCGGGGTTCAGCCGTCAGGCCAGGGGCTGGGGCCCCCAGGCGTGGGAGCAGCGGCACGGCGGCCAGACAGGTTCCGAGGCCCAAAAGGGTAAGAATGCTACGCATAGAAGCGGGTAAAGTGAGAAAGGAAATGGGTAGGAAAAATCCCAGGCCAAGGTAGGCGTAATAAATAACGTTCACCCAATATCCAGGCAATATTTTATTGACAACTACCGCCCTAAGCCGAAAAAAGCCGGCATTGCGGCCGGCCTTTTCAAGGATATTTGATATAAATAAAATACTATTCCACCACCACGCGGCGGGAGTAGAGCTGGCCGTCGGCGGCCTGGCAGAGGACGGTGTAGAGGCCGGGTGCCAGGGGGGCGTCGAGGGTGCGGCGGGCGGCGGCGGTGGGGCTGAGGGGGGCGGTGCCGTGCCAGGCGGTGCGGCCCAGGGCGTCGACCAGGCGCAGGGCGGCGGTGCCGGAGCCCAGGGGCAGGGCCAGGGCGAGGGAGCGGCCGCCGGCCACGGGGTTGGGGTACACCTGCAGCGCCGGCGAGTCGGCCAGGGCCCGGGTGGCGGTGGCCACGGTATTTTCTGCCCGCACATTGCTCAGGTACAAGTTGTTGCCGTATTCGTTGAAGGCCGTGAAGCGGAAGTACACTTGCTGGCCGGCGAAGGCCGTGAGGTCCACGCTTTCGGTGCGCCACTGGCTGGCGGCCGTGGGGATGAAGGCGGATGCCTGGACGGCGGTGGTGCCCAGGCCCGTGGCCGCCGACTGCAAGTACACGCGGCCGAGGCGGGTGTTGGTGCAGGCGGTGTACACGTCCACGGCCAACGAGTCGTTGTTGGCCGCGGGGGCCGCCGACACGGCCGCGTAGGCCAAATCGAAGCGCAAAAAGGCCTTGGCCTGGCCGCGCAAATCCACGGCGGGGGTGCGCAGCGTGTCGCGCTGGGCCCGCGTCGAGTAGTTGTAGAACAGGACGGCGGCCACCGTGCCGGTGGTGCCGTCTTTGCGCACCACGCCGCCGGCGGGGCCCCAGGTGAGGGCGTTGTCGGGGTTGGCCACCGTCCAAGTGGCGGGAATGCCGCTGGCCAGGGGCTCGGCGTAGGGGAGGGCCTGGCCGCTGCCCTGCACGGCCACTGTGGCGGTGGCGGCGGCGCTGCTGCCGTTGCCGTTGCTCACCACCAGCGTGGCGGTGTAGGCCCCGGCGGTGGCGTAGGTCACCACGGGGCTCGGGGCGGCGCTGCTGGCGGGCGTGCCCCCGGGGAACGTCCAGGCGTAGGTGCTGGGGCAGGGCCCCGACGTGCTGGTGAACGTGACGGCCCCGCCTGCGCACACCGGCGAAGGTTTCAGCGTGAAGCTGGCCACGGGCACGGCGCTCGATACCACCACGATGCCCGCGGTGGTGCGGGTGGCGGTGCCGTTGGCGCTGGTCACGGTCAAGGTGGCGTCGTAGGTGCCGCCGCGGGCGTAGGTCACCACGGGGTTTTGGGCGGTGCTGGTGGCGGGCGTGCCCCCGGGGAAGCTCCAGCGCCAGGCCGAGGGCCCCAGCAGCGAGGCATCGGTGAACTGCACGGCGGTGCCCGGGCACACGGGGGCCCCGGCGCTGGCCGAGGCGTTGAACAAGGCCACCGGGGCGGCGGTGGTGCTGGTCACGGCGATGTCGTCGAAGGCCCGGCCGCCGCGCAGGGTGCTCGAGGCCGCATCAACCTGCGTGGTGCCGGTGCGCTGGAAGCGGATGCGCACGTCGGCGCCCAAGGTCAGGCCGTTGGCGGCGGCAAACTGGGTTAGGTTCACGCTCACCGTTTGGTAGTCGGTGGTGGCGTTGGTGCCCGTGAGGCTGGCCAGGCTGTACCAGGTGGTGCCGCCGTCCACGCTCAGGGCCACGCCGTCGGTGTCGCTGCTGCCGGTGAAGGTGGCGGGCATCGCCTGGTCGATTTCGCCCAGAATCTTCTTGTGCCGAAACGTGAGCAGCGCGCCGCCGGCCGGGGCGCTGGCCAGGTTCAGGCGCAGGTCGGCCTGCGATACCCGGCCCCCGGTGTAGCTGCCGAAGCCGTAGTACGGGAAAAAGGCATCCAGCACCAAATGGCCGGGGCTGGAAACAGGCGCGAAGTCGGGGCGGATGGCCACCCGGGCCGCGCCGCGGCTCGTAACGCTCCAGTTGGGCCCCAGCGCCGCCCCATCGAACACGTCGATAAACGGCACCGCGGCCGCCGTGGGCAGCCCGTACACCGCCGCGTAGGCATTGATCAGGCCCACGCCGGTGGTGGCGTCGAAGCCCGGGGTGTTCAGGTCGAGGGCCGTGGCCTTGAGCTGGGCGTTGAGCTGGGCGGGCGTGCTGCCGGGGCGCGCCTGCAGCAGCAGCGCCGCCACGGCCGCCGCGTTGGGGGCCGCCGCCGAGGTGCCGGCGAAGATGAACCCATCGGCCGGGTCGGGAAACACCGTGCCGCTGAAGAACGTAGTGCTCACGTAGTCAATCGACGTGAAATCGGGCTTTTGGCGCGTGGCTGGGGCCCCCAGGGCCGAGCCGTCGGGGTTGAAGAGGATGGTGGGGGTGCCAATGGACGAGAACGACTCGGCCGCGAGGCGGTTGAACGACGGGGCCGCGGCCACGGCCATGGCGCTGGCCGCCGCTGCGTGGCCCGTGATGGTGCCGCTGTGCGTCCAGTACTTGGTGGGGGCAAACGAGTCGCCGAACGAGGCGTACTTCACGCGGGCCGGGGTGGCGGTATTGGCCCGGCGGTTGATGATCAGGTTGTAGGCCGTATTGGTGCTGGTGGCGCCGTTGGTGAAGCTCAGGATTTCGTAAGGGGCCTGGCTGGCGATGTTGTTGTTGGCCGCCGTGGCCACCGTGTCGCCCTTGATGGGGCCCCCGGCGCGGGCAATGACCAGGTAGGCGTCGAGGTCGGTCTTCACGCCGGCGGCGGTGTAAAACGGGTCGCTCCACTGCAAGCTGATGGTGAACTTGCCCGAGGCTGGAATCGTGAACGGCTGACGCGTATCGGTAGGGGCCCCGGTCGAAAGGCCGAAGTCCAGGTCCGCGCCCCGCGCTGCATTGGTGAACGTGGGAGCCACGTATTCCGAGGCATCGTCGGCCTGGTTGCCGGCCGCCGAGTAGTAGGCTGCCCCGCCGGCCACGGCCGTCTCAATGGCCTGGGCCACCACGCCGTCCTGGTACAGCGGCTCGGCGAAGTAGCCAATGTCGTCCACCAAAATCTTGCAGTTGCCCCCCGTGGGGCTGGCCAGCCGGGCAATCTGGGTGGCAAAGTCGGCCTCGCCGAAATACACCGAGCTGAAAGCCTTGCCGGCGCCGGGCGCGATGTCGTGCACCAGCTCCAGCATGGCGCGGCCCTCGTCGGTGCCGCGCGAATACTCCTGCAGCACCTGCACGTTGGCGGGCAAATCGCCGGAGGCCACGCCGGCCGCCGCTCCGTTCAGGGCATTGTACGAGTCACTCATTACGCCAACGCGCACGCCCGTGCCGTCGTAGCCGCCGGGGCGGGTGCCGCGCACGCGGGCCGCTTCCAGTACAAAGTCGGCCTGGTTCGTTACCTTGCCCGCCCGCCCCACGGGCAGGTAAATGGGCAGCACGCCCAGCAGGCCCTGCGCCGCCAGGGCCTCAATACCGGCCGCACCGGGGGCCAGCTGGCTCACTGGCAAGCGGCCCTCGATGAAGTGAAACTTGCTTTGGTCGGACACCACGACGAAGCCGCGGGCCAGCAGCGCCGGGCGCAGCGCGGCCACGTCCTTCGCCGTGATGCGCACCAGCACCGCATCGTCGGTGGCGGCCACGTGCAGCTGCGGAAACGCGGCGGCCAGCCGCCCGGGGCTGCCCTTGCCGGCCGCACCGCCGCCGGCGCGCCACTGCTGGTACACTTGCTGCAGCTCGCCGCCGATGCGCGCGTTGGGGTCAGTAGGGGCTGGGCGGGGCCCCGCGGGGGGCCCCACGGCGGTGCGCGGTGCGCGGGCCGGGGCCGGCCCCACCTGCGCCAGCAGCGGCGCGGCGGCCAGGCACAGGCCCAGTAGCGTAATCTTATAATGCATAAAAAGATGGGGTGAGAATGGGAAAGGAAAGATACGCCGGGGCCCCCACCGCCCCCCAAATTCGGCGTTACTTTGGCGCATTCTTTTGCCCGCGCCGGGCCCCCGCCATGAACCTGACCAACATCCACCCCAAAGTCACCCCCATCTACCAAACCTCGGTCTTCAAATTTGCCTCGCTGGCCGAGCTGGAGGAGTACTACACGGCCCCCGGGCGCGGCGGCCGCTACGGCTACTCGCGCTCCGAGCACCCCAACACCGAGGAGCTGGTGGCCGCCGTGGCCTTGCTCGAAGGCGTGGCCGGCGGGGCCCTGGCCGGCGTGGCCACCGGTGCGGGCCTGAGCGGGCTGCTGGCCGCCGTGCTGGCCACCTGCCAGGCCGGCGACCACGTGCTCTGCCCCGCCGAGCTGTACGGCGGCTCGGTGGTGCTGCTCTCCAACGAGCTAGCCCGCCTGGGCATCGACACGACCTACGTGCCCCTGGCCGACCTCTACGACCTCGGCCGCCACGCCCGCCCCAACACCAAGCTGGTGCTGGCCGAAACCCTGAGCAACCCGCTGCTGGTGGTGCTCGATGGGCCCCGGCTGGCCGCCGCCTGCCAGGCGCAGGGCGTGTTGCTGTTGATTGACAACACGTTCGCCTCGCCCGCCATCAGCCAGCCCTTCAGTTGGGGCGCCGATTTGGTGTGGCACTCGGCCACTAAGTACCTCGGCGGGCACTCCGACGTGACGGCCGGCCTCGTGCTGGCCCGCGACCCGGCCGTGGCCCAGCGCCTGCGCCAAGTGGGCGGCAGCCTCGGCCTTACCCTGGCCCCGCTGGAAAGCTGGCTGACGTTGCGCGGCACCAAAACCCTGCGCCTGCGCATGCGCCAGCACTCCGACAACGGCCTGGCCGTGGCCCAGTTCCTGGCCCAGCAGCCAGCCGTGGGGCAGGTGTTCTACCCCGGCCTGCCCACCCACCCCGGCCACGCCCTGGCCGCGGCCCAGCTGCGCGGCGGCCAGTTCGGCGGCATGCTCTCGTTCCGGCTGGCCGACGACACGGCCGCGGCCGTCGATGCGTTCATCCAAAAGAGCCAGCTCTTTCCGCTGGCCCCGTCGCTGGCCGGCGTCGATTCGTCGTGCTCGTACCCGCTGGCCACCTCGCACCGCCACATCCCCGACGAGCGCCGGCAGTCCCTGGGCATCACCCCGGGCCTCATCCGCCTCAGCGTGGGCATCGAGGAAGCCAACGACCTGCTTGCCGATTTGGCCCAGGCGCTGAGCTAGGGGCCCCAGGCAAAAGTAGCGGTTGGATTAAGCCAAGCGGCCGCGGTATTATGCTGGTATTTAACGGAATAAGTAGCCGCGTCGCTTGGCTTCCAGATGGGTGCGGGCGTACCTTTCGCACGCGCTATGAAGAACCCGCCGCTCTACGTCGAAGCCCGCATTCGCTGCCCCCTGGAGGCGCTGTGGGCGCACACCCAGCAGCCCGAATTGCACCAGCAATGGGACCTGCGGTTCACCGAAATCACCTACCTTCCCCGGCCCTCCGAGGCCGCGCCGCAGCAGTTTCTGTACGCCACGCGCATCGGGTTTGGGCTGGGCGTGGCCGGGCGCGGCGAGAGCCTGGGCACCAAGGAAAAGAACGGTGAACGTACCTCGGTGCTCAAGTTTTGGTCCGACGAATGGGTGTCGCTCATCCGCGAAGGCGCCGGCTACTGGAAGTACGTGCCCACGGCCGACGGCCTGCGGTTCTTTACCAAGTACGATTACCAAACGCGCGGGGGGGCCGCCGGCCGCTGGCTCGACCGGCTGGCGTTCCGGCCGCTCATCGGCTGGGCCACGGCTTGGAGCTTCGATTGCCTGCGGCTGTGGCTCGAAACCGGGCAGCGGCCGGCCGTGTCGCGCCGCCTGGCCCTGGCGGATGGCCTGACGCGCGCCACGCTGGGCGCGGTGTGGGTGTACCAGGGCGTGGTGCCCAAACTGCTGTTTCAGGACACCGGCGAGCTGGCCATTTTGCAGGGCGCGGGCTTTTCGGCGGCCGCGGCGCACCGGGTGGCGGCGGCGGTGGGCGTAGCCGAAATCCTCTTCGGCCTGCTGTTTTGGTTGCTGCCGGCGCGGCGGTTGCGGCCCGTGTACTGGCTGCACCTGGTGGGGCTGCTGGTGCTGGGCGCCGGGGCCCTGTTCAGCCAGCCGGCCGTGTTTGTGGCACCCTTCAACCCGCTCACCCTCAATGTCTCGCTGATGGCGCTGGCTGCCGTGGCCCTCCTAATACCCGCCGACATGGTGCCCCGCGCCGCCCGGTGCCTGCGCCAGCCGCCAGCCGGGGCCCCCACGGCCGCTGCCAAAACGCCAGTGACGGCGCAGCAGCTCGCTTGATTTCTTTTAACTTTCCCAACCCCGCCCATGGCCTCCATCTACCAGCAGCAGCTCGGCGATGATTTCTGCAAGCTGCACCCGCGCATTCAGGAGCGGCTGGCGTTCAGCAGCGAGGACAACCGCGCCTTTGTGGGCGAGGGTACGATGGAGCGGGTGTGGCACGGGCCGTTCTACACCCAACCGTTTTTGCGCATCGGGCTGCGCCGCAACATCATGTTCCCCGACGCGGGCGAGAACGTGCCGTTTCGCATTGAAAACTACGCCTACCTCGACCCGCTGGGCCGCGAAACCGTGACCTGGGTGCGTCGCTTCGCCTTTCCAGGCCACACCCGCTGCTTCGACGCCACCATGATTCGCAGCGAGGCCCGCGGCCGCATCGTCGATTACTTGGGCACGCACCAACACCTGGCCGTCGATATTGACTTGGCCGTGACCGCGCGGGGCGGCCTGCGGCTGCGCTCGGGCGAGCAGCGCTTCCACGAGGGCCCCGTCACGTTCCGGTTCCCGATGCTGTTTTCGGGCCTGGCCGACGTGGAGGAGTGGTACGACGACGAGGCAGATTGCTACCGCATCCAGGTGGAAGTGAGCAACCCGGTGTTTGGCAAGCTCTTCGGGTACTACGGTTCATTTCGGCCCACTTGGCGCGAAGTGGCCCCGGCCGACATTCCGGCCTACGCGCTGCCCGTGCGCCACGAGCTCCGTGACTGAGTCGCGTGGGGCCCCGGGTGCGCCGTGGGGCCCTAGGATAGATTTTTCAACAAGCGTTATTTAGCATGAACCTGCAACTCACGCCCGCCCAGCGGCGCATCGAATTGGCCCGGCCCTGGGTGCTGCTGGGCGTCTACATTGCGCTGGCCGCGGCGGGCTGGTGGTGGCTGGCCGTACCATTGGTGGTGGTGGTGTGCCTGGCGGCCTTCGTGCAGATGCACGACGCCATGCACAACGCCCTGGGCCTCAGCAAAGCCGCCAACAAGCGGGTGCTCAGCCTCAGCGGTTTGCTCATCCTCAAAAGTGGCCACGGCTTGCAGGTAACGCACCTGCGCCACCACGGCCGCTGCCTCACCGAGGCCGACCCCGAGGGCGCCCCCGCCACCTGGAGCTTCGGGCGCGTGCTCTGGCAGGGCCCCTGGCACACGCTGATGCTGCGCCGCGAAGCCCTGCGCATCGCGCCCAGCACCAAGCAAATCCAGCTGCTGGAAACGGCTGGCACGCTGGCGCTGCTGGCGGGTTTCGTGGTGCTGTACTGGCTTACTGGCTCGCCGGTGGGGCTGGTGTACTGGGCCGTGGCGTTTTTCATGAGCGCCACCATGCCCATCTGGGCATCCTACGTGCCGCACCACGTGTCGTCGCGTAACCCAGTAGCCCGCACCGCCGCCGCCCTCGCCCAGGCCTGGACGCCCATCACGGCCTCGTTCGCCTTCCACCACCTGCACCACCACTACCCGCGCGTGCCCACGGCCCTGCTCTACCGCGCCGCCGCCGAGCTACCCCCGCCGCCCGAGGAAGCGCACCATCACCATTGAGTTGGCTAGGGGCTCTGGACAAGGCGAAAGGCACTTGGGTAAGGCTGTAAAAAGCAAGGGTCATGCTTCGCTGTGCGCTGCATAACCCTTGCTTTTTGTTCTTTCTCAGACGAACGTTTGGGGCCCTGGCAGCTAACTGCCAACGTCCAAAAACGCTAGTAATCGAACGACTCGCGGTGCTTTTGCACAAAATCGGCCCACAAGGTGGGCTGCTGGCCGGTGATGGCGGGGAAGTTGTCGAATGTGTCGTCGGCCCCGGGGATGGTGTGGGCGGCGTAGCGTTTGTAGTGGTCATACACGCAATCCATGTAGGCCATTTCGGCCCCGGCGGCGCGCATGTTTTCGCGGAAAATCTCGGGAGACTGGGCCTCGTAGCGGAAGGGCTTACCCAGTATTTCGGCCATGGTGGCGGCAATTTCGTCGTACGATTTGGCCTCGTAGCCTAGGCGGTAGGTTTGGCCGGCGTGGCGCTCGGGGTGCAGCAGGGCCTGCGCGGCCACTTTAGCCACGTCCTCAGCATCCACCCAACTCATGCGCGCATCGCCCACGAACTGCTTAATCAGCCCCTGGCGCACCACCTGGGTGCCGCCGTAGCTCAGCAGGTTTTGCATGAAGGTTTCGGGGCGCAAGTGCGTGAAGGAGAAGCCGCGCCACTCGATGTAGCGCTCCACGAGCTGGTGCCAAGCCCAGTGGGCCACCGTGGCGTCGTCGCGCCCGCAGGCCCCCAGGTGCACAATGTGCTGCACCCCGGCCTTGTGGGCCTGGTCGAGAAATGCCTTGCTCTGGCGCAGCATGTCCACGGTGTAGCCGGTCACGAGCAGGGCCCGGTCAATGCCGTGCAGGGCGGGCCCCAGGGTTTCTTCCTTGTCAAAGTCAAGGATGACGGTGCGAATGCCTTGGTCCTGAAACGGTTGGGCCTTGGCAGCTGAGCGCACCGCGGCCACGGGTGTGATGGAATCGTTGGCGAGCAGGCGGCGCAGGGTGTCGCCGCCAATCTGGCCGGTGGCGCCGGTGATGAGGACGGTGGGTTTGGAAACGGGCATGGAAAACACAAACGGTGAAGGGCCACAACCCAGCGGCGCGGCCCAATGTTCACGTTCGGGGCCCTATTATAGCTTGTTCGATACCTGATCGGAAATCTGGCGGGTAGTGCGCAGGGCCTGAAATTCAGCCTGCTGCGAGCGAATCGTTACCTTGTCGTCGAGTACAAAATTGGCGCGCACCTGGTCGTAGCGGCCGTTGAGGCTGCTGAGCACGGCGGCGGCAGCCGACCAGTCGGCCGGGTTCCAGGTGCGGCGGTCGTTGCGCACCTTCTCGATGAAGCGGGTGTAGGCGTCGAGCAGGGCGGGGGCCGTCAGGGTGCCTACGGTGGTTTTCTCGCGGAAAAAATCCGACACCTGCGCATCGGTGGCGCGGCCATCGGCGGCCACGGCAGTGCCATTGCCGCTGGGCAGCGCGGTGCCGGCCGGTAGGGTGGTGGTGCGGGTAGTGCGGCGGATGACCTTGCCCGTGGCCGGGTCCAAGTCCTCGGTCACCTCGGTAACCTGCTCGGTGGCGGGCTTAGCCGCGGTGGTGGTTTTGGCGGCGGGCTTGGTTTGGGCGTGGGCGGCCACGGGCAGCGCTAGCAGCAGCGCGGCGGCAAAAAGTCGGGAATTATTCATGGATGATAAAAGATTGGCTGGGCCTTTAACGGCAAAACGGAGCCCGGCGGGGGCCCCGTGGCAATAAAGGGGCCAAGCTGCGCGGGGCCGCCGCCTAGCGCAACGCTTCCGCCAGGGCCCCGGCCACGCGGCGTAGGTCGCTATCCGTGAGGGCGGTGCCGCTGGGCAGGCACAGGCCCCGGGCAAACAAGTCGGCGCACACCGCACCGCCGTACATGGGCGCGTCGGCGAAGAGCGGCTGCAAGTGCATGGGCTTCCAGAGGGGGCGGCTCTCCACGTTGCGGGCTTCGAGGGCCAGGCGCAGGGTTTCGGGGGTGGCGGCGGGGGCCCCGGCGGCGGCCAGGTCGGCCGGCTCGGCCAGTAGCACGGTGGTGAGCCAGCGGTTGGATAGGGCCCCGGGCAGCTCGGCGGCGGGGGCCACGGCCAGGCCGGGCAGGGCGGCGAGGTGCTCCTGGTACCACCGAAAAATCTCGCGGCGGCGCTTCACGCGGTCGGCCAGCAGCTCCATTTGGCCGCGGCCGATGCCGGCCAGGATGTTGCTCAGGCCGTAGTTGTAGCCCACCTCCGAGTGCTGGTAGTGGGGGGCCGGGTCTTTGGCCTGGGAGGCCAGGTAGCGGGCGCGGGCGGCCAGGGCGGGGTCCTGGGTCACGAGGGCCCCGCCGCCGCTGGTGGTCAGGATCTTGTTGCCATTGAAGGAAAACACGCCTACCCGCCCGAAGCTGCCCAGCGGCTGCTGCTGCCACGTGCTGCCCAAGGCCTCGGCCGCGTCCTCCAGGATGGGAATATCAAATTCCTGGGCCAGGGCCCCAATTTCTGCCAGCTGGGCCGGCATGCCGTAGAGGTGCACCAGCAACAGGGCCCGGGGCTTGCGGCCGCGCCGCAGCCGGTCCTCAATGGCTTCGCGCAGGTGCCCGGGGCACAGGTTCCAGGTAGTGGCCTCGCTGTCAACGAATACCGGCGTGGCCCCGCAGTAGCGGATGGCGTTGGCCGTGGCCACAAACGTGAACGAAGGACACAGCACCTCATCGCCGGGGCCCACGCCCAGCAGCAGCAGGCCCAGGTGCAGGGCCGCCGTGCCCGAGCTCAGAGCCACGCAGTGGGCCACGCCCGCCGCCGCGCAAATGTCGGCCTCGAAACCCACCAGGTTGGGCCCCACGGGTGCCACCCAATTGTCTTCGATGGCCTTGTGCACGTAGTTCAGCTCGTGGCGGCCGAGGTGGGGCGGGGAGAGGAAAATCCGGTCGTGGTCTTGGCTGCGCAATTAGTCAGTTTAATAATTATCGGTAAACAAGTATCAGTTAGCAGTTAGCCGTGAAGCTATTTGTAATGAACATTTTAATAATAGTCTGTCGTGCTCATCTGACGTTCGGACGATTGTCGGAATACCCCAAGTGTTGACTTGCTAAAACATCGTTGCCAGCTACTTAATGATCCGGGCCGGCACGCCCACGGCCGTGACGCGGGGCGGCAGGCTGCGCACCACCACGGCCCCGGCCCCCACGGTGGCGTACTCGCCCACGGCCACGCCCTGAATCACGGTGGCCCCCGTGCCGAGGTACACGCCGGGGGCCAGCCGGGCGGCCCCGCCCACGTTGGCGCGCGGCATCAGCGAGCAAAATTCGCCCAGCACCGCGTCGTGGCCCACGGTGCAACCCAGGTTGAGGAACACGAAGCGGTCGAGGGCAATGTCGCAGGTTAAAATGCAGCCCTGCTGGATGATGCAGCCCTCGCGCAGGCTGATGCGCTGGCCCGAGCCCAGGGCCACGCCCGGGTGCACCAACACCGGAAACGCCAGCTGTGGCGAGGTGAGGCGGCCCACCACGGCGGCCCGGCCGGCGCTGCTGCCCACGGCCACGGCCACGGCCAGCGGCTCGGCGGTGGCGTTGAGGTCGGCGCTGGTGCCCAGGTAGGGCAGGCCGGCCACGGTGGGCGTGGCGGGCGCAGCGTCGTCGTAGAAGCCGCGCACCTCCCAGGCGGGGGCGCCGGTGGGGCCCGGGGGCAGCTGCTGCACCAGGCCCAGCACCTCGCGCCCCAGCCCACCGGCCCCAAAGATGACGAGCGGCCGGCCGGTGCCGGGCCCGGCGTAGTAATCCGAAAAGAAAAGTTGGGTCATGCGGCGGCGGGCGCGGAGCGGAGTGAAGGGCAAGTGAGCGGCAAAGGTCGGGCCGGGTCCCCACATCGCCTACGCCGAACCCCGAAAAGCCTCGGTGGTGGCCTGGCCCGGGGCCGCCACGCCCGCCCCGCCCAGCACCCGTCCGGCGGTGCGCCACAGTATTTTCAGGTCCAGGGCCAGCGACAGGTGGTCGACGTACCAAGTATCAAACGCGAATTTTTCTTCCCACGCCAGGGCGTTGCGCCCGTTCACCTGGGCCCAGCCCGTGAGGCCTGGGCGCACCAGGTGCCGCCGCGCCTGGGCCGGCGAGTACAGCGGCAGGTACTGCGGCAGCAGCGGCCGGGGCCCCACCAGGCCCAGGTCGCCGCGCAGAATGTTCCAGAGCTGGGGCAGCTCGTCGAGCGACGTGGCCCGCAGCCAGTGGCCCAGCCGCGGCAGGCGCTGGGCGTCGGGCAGCAGCTGGCCGGTGGCCGGGTCGCGGGCGCTGGTCATGGTTTGGAGCTTGTAGAGCGTGAACAGCTGCCCGCCGCGCCCTGGCCGCGCCTGCCGGAACAGCCAGGGCCCACGGTTTTGGGCGGCGGCCAGCAGGGCCCCCAGCGCCAGCAGCGGCAGGGCCGGGGGCAGCAGCGCCAGGGCCCCGGCCACGTCGAGCCAGCGCTTGCCGCGGCGCACGTAGAAACTTTGGGCGGGGAATGCTGAATTTTGGGCGGCCGCGGGCATGCACAAAAATAGGCTGCCGCCCCGGGCGGGCGGCTTTGTCGCCAGTTGCCCGGCAACCTACAGGGCCCCGGTGCATATCTAGTAAAACGTCATGCCGAGCGCAGCAAAGCATCTTTACTGCGTAACCAATGCTGACTACGGGCGCGGTAAAGATGCTTTGCTGCGCTCGGCATGACGGCCTAACGGAGCCATTCAACAACCTTCTACCCACTCTTCCCCGCCTTGCTCACCTTCCCCAACGCCAAGCTCAACCTGGGCCTGTACGTCACGGCTCGCCGGCCCGACGGCTTCCACACCCTCGAAACCGTATTTGTGCCCCTGCCCTGGACCGATGCGCTGGAGCTGCTGCCCGCCGCCCCGGGCCAGCCCACCAGCTTGGGCCTCAGCGGCCGCCCCATTCCCGGGGCCCCCAGCACCAACCTGTGCGTGCGGGCCTACGAACTGCTGCAAGCCGATTTCCCGCAGCTGCCGCCCGCGCAGCTGCACCTGCACAAGGTGGTGCCCATCGGGGCGGGCCTGGGCGGCGGCTCGGCTGATGCAGCCTTTGCCCTGAAGGCGGCTAATGAGCTGTTTGGCTTGCAGTTATCCACGGAAGTGCTGGAAGGCTACGCCCGCCGTCTGGGGGCCGACTGCGCCTTTTTTATCCAGAACAAGCCCGTGCTGGCCCGCGAGAAAGGCGACGTGTTCGAGGAAATCAGCCTCGATCTGGCCGGCACTGCCTGCGCCGTGGTGTACCCCGGCCTGCACATCAGCACGGCCGAGGCCTACGCCCGCATCGTGCCGCAGGCGCCCGCCCACCCGTTGCGCGAGGCCCTGGGGGGGCCCATCGAAACCTGGCGCCACACCGTGTCCAACGACTTCGAAACCGCCCTCACGCCCACCTACCCAGTGCTGGCCGCCATCAAGGAGCAGCTTTACGCCGCCGGCGCGGCCTACGCCAGCCTATCGGGCTCGGGCTCGGCCGTGTACGGCCTGTGGCCCGGCCAGCCTGAGGCCCCCGCGCTGGATTGGCCCGCTGAGTACCTGGTGTGGCGCGGGGTGCTGTAGGGCCCCAGGGGTGGCCGGCTGTGCCTGTGCCGCCAAGCTGTGCTTGGCCTTGCCTATGCTGCCCCAGGGCCCCTAGCGCAAGGTTCCAGGGCAGCATGGGCAAGGCCAAGCACAGCTTGGCGATACAGGTAGCGGCATCTTGAAAAAAATACCAGCCTACGCCCGCCAGGTGCGCACGTAGCGGCCCTGCGGGTCGTAGCGCTTGGCTTGCTGGGCCACGTCGAAGGCGGTGTCGCGCACGTCGGTGCCGGTGCCGGCAATGTACTTCCAGTTGCCCCAGTTCGAGGCCGCGTCGTGGTCGATGAGCTGGTGCTCGAAGTAGGCCGCGCCCCAGCGCCAGTCCTGGTGCAGGTCGTGGATAAGGTAGCTGGCCACGTTCTGGCGGCCGCGGTTGCTCATGAAGCCGGTGGCATTCAGCTCGCGCATGTTGGCATCCACGAAGGCGTTGCCGGTGCGCCCGGCGGCCCAGTCCTCAAATACGGCCCTATCGGGCTGAGTGGGCTTGGGAACCTGGCCGCGCAGGCCACGCCAGCGGAAGAAATCGGGCCCGGCCTTGTGGGCCAGCAGGCGGAAGTAGTCGCGCCACAGCAGTTCCAGCCGCAGTTGCATAGCTCCTTTGCTGCGCGCGCCGTGGGCGGCGTCGTACCCATCAATGGCCGCCCAAATCTGGCGGGCCGAGAGGCTGCCGTTGGCCAGCCAGGCCGACAGCTTGGTGCTGAAGGCCTCGCCCAGCAGCTGGTTGCGGGTGTCATCGTAGCGGCCGATGAGGTGGCGCTCCACGGCGTAATCGTGCAGGCGGGCCAGGCCGGCGGTTTCGCCCCCGCCCAGCGCAGGCAGGG
Source organism: Hymenobacter nivis (assembly GCF_006439025.1). Taxonomy (GTDB): domain Bacteria; phylum Bacteroidota; class Bacteroidia; order Cytophagales; family Hymenobacteraceae; genus Hymenobacter; species Hymenobacter nivis_A. The sequence goes on along the minus strand of NZ_RCYZ01000001.1, from coordinate 919,613 downwards.
CCGAGCGTTGGTCGGATGTCACAGTAGCTGGTGCCGGCTGGCCCAGCGCCGCGGCCAGGGCCCCCGCCGTGGGCAGTGCGGCCGGCACGAAGTCCGTCGGCAGCGGTGGCAGCCGGCGCGGCGCGGGCAGCGGCGGCCGCACCGTCATTTTCGAAAATACATCGAACCGAAATTTGCTGAAGGAAAAGGGCAGGTTGCGCAGGGGAATGGGCAGGTCGGCGGGGTGCAGCAGCGTCAGGGTTTCGAAGCGGCGCAGCGGAATCTGGGGCCCCAGCGCGGCGGTGAGGGCTTCTTCAGCCTCCTCTTCCTCGGTGGTGTGCTCGGTGCTGGCGTGCTCGGCCTGCGCGCCCAGCTGCCGGGCCAGGGCGGGCAGCACGTCCTCGGGGCGGCCCACGGCGAAGTGAATGCCGGAGCCCAGCGCGGCGTAGCGCTGCTGCAAGTCGGCCAGCGTTTCGAGCAGGAAAGCCAGGCGGTGCGGGCCGGTGCGCGGCAGGCCCAGGTAGGCATCGGGCCCCAGGGCCACGGGGTCGAAGCAGTACACCGGCAGCAGGGCCCCGGCGCTGGGCGGCAGGGCGGCCAGGGCTTCGTTGTCGTGCAGGCGCAGGTCGTTGCGCAGCCAGTAAATAACGGTGGTCATGGAAAGGGAAGCGGCGGGTTTGGCCTCCCTAACAGCGCAACCCCGCAAACTTCTTTAGGGCCCCCGGCTGTAGCGCGACCGTTCAGCGCCGCTAACCTTCGGTTGTGGTCCGCGGCGCTGAACGGTCGCCGAACGGCAATCGGCAGGACGAAGCGAGCACCGCGGACTACAACCGAAGGTCAGCGGAGTAAAGTCCGCGCTCCAAACTGGGCTACACCACCGCGTCCAGGGCCTGGGCGCGGCGGGCCCGGCGGCGGTTCCACTGCTCGATTACCGGGTGGATAAGTACGCTCACCAAGATGATGACGGTGCCCAGGTAGAAGCCGCCCGACATGCGCTCCTGCCCGAAGCCCGGCACCCGCAGCCAGTACAGCAGCTGGGCCAGCACAATGCCGTACACCGGCTCCAGATTGATGGTGAGGTTGACGACGAAGGCCGATAGGCGCTTCATCAGTTCCACCGACGACGAGAAGGCGTACACCGTGCACACACCCGCCAGCAAGGCCATCCACAGCCAGCCGTAGCCGTGCAACGCCAGCTGCACGCCCGCGCCCTGGGTGAAGTAGCGCCCATAAAACGGCAGGAATAGGGCGATGCTCAGGCAGGCCCCCGCCATCTCGTAGAAGGTAAGCCTGACCGGCGCGTGGCGCTTCACCAGCTGCGAGTTCAGCACGCTGAACAGAGCCGAGAGCCCCGCCGAGCCCACCGCCACCAGCAGGCCCGTAAGCTGGCTCAGCTCGGCCTGCGAAATCAGGTACAGGCCCAGCATGGCCCCCAGGCCCAGGGCTACCTCGTAGGCCCGCACCCGCCGCCACAGCAGCAGTGGCTCCAGCAGCGACGTCCACAACGCCAGCGTGGCCAGCCCCGCCAGGCACACGCTCACTGACGAGAGGCGCGCGGCCAGGAAAAACGTAATCCAGTGGGCGGCCACCAGCGTGCCCACGCCCAGCAGCTTCAGGGCCTCGCGCCACGGCAGGCGCCAGCCCAGGCCCCGCGCCGCCAGCAGCAGCCCCAGGCCGCTACTGGCCAGCAGCGTGCGCCAAAACACCAGCTCCACGGCCGGCGTGGGGGCCAGCAGCTTGCCCAATATGGCCGTGAAGCCCCACAGCAGCACAATGAAATGAAGGCGGAGGTAGTCTTTTAGCATGTTGGGAAAGTGGCAGATGGGGAAAGCAGCAAGCAGGTAGTCCGGTTAAAAGCTGTCATCCTGAGCGCAGCGAAGGACCTAACGACAGCTGAACAATTCGCAGTGACTCGTAATTACTGCAAACCGTTCGGCTGTCTTCAGGTCCTTCGCTGCGCTCAGGATGACAGAAAATTGCTAATCAGGTCTTTACTTCGGTACGAAGCGGTACAGGGCCAGGCCGATGACCAGGAAAATGGTGTTGGGCACCCAGGCGGCCACCAGCGGGGCCAGGGTGCCCACCTGGGCCAGGTTGCGGCTCAACATCACGAAAATGATGAACACGAAGGCCAGCACGAAGCCCAGCGCAATTTGCCCGCCCACCCCGGCCCGCGACTTCCGGGCGCTGAGCGACACGCCGATGAGGGTGAGGATGAGCGTGGCGAAGGGGTAGGAGTAGCGCTCGTACTTGGCGCTCATATAAGTGGCCGTGTCGTCGGCGCCGCGGTCTACCATCTCCTGGATGAAGGCGTTGAGCTGCGGCAAGGTCAGGGTTTCTTCCTCGCGGTAGTGGCTGGCGAAATCTTTGGGAACGAGGCGCAGGGTGGTGTCGCGGGCGGCCACGGTCAGCAGTGTCTCATCCTGGGGGCCCCGGAAGGTGCGGATGAGCTGCGGCGACATGTGCCAGGCCTGCTTGGTCGAGTCCCAACTGATGGCGTCGGCCGTCATGCGCCGGTGCAGAATGGTGCTGTCAATCGTCTCCAAGGCAAAGCGGTAGCCCACGTTGCGCTGGCTGTCGTAGCTCTGCATGTACACGTAGCTGCGGGGCCCGATGCGGATGTGCACGTCGTGCCCCTTGAAGGTGTAGGGCAGCTTCACGTAGGCCCGCTCGAAGCGCACGCGCTCCTTGTTGGCCAGCGGCAGCACCCAGCCCGTGAGGGCAAAGATGAACAGCCCCACCAGCGTGGCCGCCCCCAGGTACGGGGCCAGCAACCGCTTGAAGCTCACGCCGCTGGCCATGATGGCCACAATCTCGGTGCGCGACGCCAGCTGGGCCGTTACAAATACCACCGCAATAAAAATGGTGATCGGGGCCAGCAGGTTGGAGAAGTACGGAAACAGAAACACGTAGTACTCGAACACGATCTGCTTCATCGTCAGCTTGTGCTGGATGAAGTCGTCGTTCTTCTCGGTGAAGTCAATCACGCAAATCACCGACACGATGATGAGCACCGTGAAGACGAACGCCGTGAGGAATTTCTTGATAATGTATTTATCGAGGATATTCATAAATCGCAGATTATGCAGATTCTAAGCTGATTTCGCAGATTCTAACGGACCGTTCAAACGGAGCTGATTAATGGCAGATTCCGCCGCAGCCGCAGTTGAACGGCCCGGTCGAATCTGCGAAAATCATGGTTAATCTGCATAATCTGCGATCTACAGGCGCGTCATCACTTGCTGCACCATGCGGTCTTTCCAGGGCCCAAACGTGCCGGCCTGGATTTGCGTGCGGGCCTCGCGCACCAGCCACAAATAGAAGGCCAGGTTGTGGGCCGAGGCAATTTGGGGCCCCAGCAACTCCTTGCTCTGGAACAGGTGCCGCAAATAGGCGCGCGAGTAGAAGGTGCTGGCCACGCCGGGCAGGCTGGGGTCGATGGGCGTGAAGTCCGTCGCCCACTTCTTGTTGGTGATGTTGACAATGCCCTGGGTGGTGAACAGCATGCCGTTGCGGGCGTTGCGGGTCGGCATCACGCAGTCGAACATGTCCACGCCCAACGCAATGTTTTCCAAGATGTTGGCCGGCGTGCCCACGCCCATCAGGTAGCGGGGCTTGTCGGCGGGCAGGATGTCGCAGACCAGCTCCGTCATCTCGTACATCATCTCGGCGGGCTCGCCCACGCTCAGGCCCCCAATGGCGTTGCCGGCCCGCCCCTGGGCCGCCACAAACTCGGCCGACTGCACCCGCAGATCCTTAAAAGTGCTGCCCTGCACGATGGGGAAAAGGTTCTGCTCGAAGCCGTAGAGGCCCTCCGTGGTATCGAAGCGCGCAATGCAGCGTTGCAGCCAGCGGTGCGTCATGTCCAGCGAGCGGCGGGCGTAGTCGTAGTCGCAGGGCCAGGGCGTGCACTCATCGAAGGCCATGATGATGTCGGCCCCAATCACGCGCTGGATGTCCATCACGCCCTCCGGCGTAAACAAGTGCTTCGACCCATCGACGTGCGAGCGGAACGTCACGCCGTCCTCCTTGATTTTGCGGGTGTTGCTGAGCGAAAACACCTGGTAGCCGCCCGAGTCCGTCAGGATGGGCCCGTCCCAGCCGTTGAACTTGTGCAGGCCCCCGGCGGCTTGCAGCACCTCCAAGCCCGGGCGCAGGTACAGGTGGTAGGTATTGCCGAGGATGATCTGGGCCTGCACGTCGGTGCGCAGCACCTGCTGGCTCACCGCTTTTACGGTGCCGGCCGTGCCCACGGGCATAAAAATGGGCGTTTCGATGGCCCCGTGGGCCGTGTGCAGCAGGCCGGCGCGGGCCTTGGTGGCGGGGTCGCGGGCAATGAGGTCAAAGGTCATAAGCACCCGCAAAGGTAACCCCGCCGGCCCGGGGCCCCTACCTTTGCCCGCTCATTCGCGTTGCCTGCCGTTGCCTCCGTATTTACCCAAGTCCCCTGTTTTCTGGTTGCTGGTGGCCTGCGTGCTGGCGCAGTTCTACTACTGGTTCTACTACTTCGGGCCCTTCGCCCGCCGCCCCGCCGAGGCCCCGGCCGACGCCCCGGGGCCCCACGCCGACGACGAGCCGGTGTCCATCGTCGTGTGTGCCCGCAACGAGCTGGAAAACCTGCGCCGCCTGCTGCCTTTATTGCTGAAGCAGGATTACCCGGCGGGCTTCGAAGTGGTGCTCATCGACGACCGCAGCTACGACGAAACCCAGGACTACGCCCAGCAGCTGGGCCAGTACTACGCCGGCCGCTTCCGCCTCGTCACCATCAAAAGCACCCCCGACGGCTTCGCCCCCAAGAAATACGCCCTCACCCTGGGCATTAAGGCCGCCACCCACCCCCGCCTGCTCTTCACCGACGCCGACTGCATTCCGGCCACCAACCAGTGGCTGCGCCTGATGCAGCGCGGCTTTGGGGCCCCCGGGGCCCCGGCTGGCCTCGTGCTGGGCTTCTCGGGCTACGCCGAGGGCCCCGGGCTGCTCAACCGCCTCATCCGCTACGAAACGCTGCTCACCGCCGCCCAGTACCTCAGCTTTGCTTGGCGCGGGCGGCCCTACATGGGCGTGGGCCGCAACCTGGGGTACACCTGGGCCACGTTTGCGGCCGCTAAGGGATTCGCCAGCCACATCCGCCGCCTCAGCGGCGACGACGACTTGCTGGTGCAAGATGCAGTGGCCCAGGGCGTGCGCGCCGCCGTGGTGGCCGATGCCCCCGCCCACACCCTGAGCGAGCCGGCCGCCACCTGGGGGGCCTGGTGGACGCAGAAGCGCCGCCACCTCTCGGCCGGCAGCCGCTACCGCCTGGCCGACCGCGCCCGCATCGGCACCTTCGTAATGGCCAATTTACTGCCCTACGCCCTCACCGCGGGACTAGTATTTTCGCCCCAATATTGGGTACCTTTGGCGGTAGTTTGGGCCTTGCGAACTTTCGCGCTGGCCTACGTGTATGGCATCCTTGGCCGGCGATTGGAACAGAAATTGCCGTCCGCGTGGCTACCGCTGCTCGATGGCTTGTACTTCGCCCAATACGTTGCCATCAGCTTTTCCTTGCTATTCAAGCGTTCCCTTCGATGGAAGTAACTAATAATCAAGATATTCAAAAGCAATTTTCTGCTAAAGCCAAGCACGACTTCAAGCTAATCCGCGCCGCCGTGGACCACGGCGACGAGAAGGCCTACGCCGAGCTGATGCAGATTTACAAGAAGCCCGTGTACCACGTGGTGCTGAAAATGGTGCGCAACCAGGACGACGCCGAGGACCTCACCATCGAGGCCTTCGCCAAAGCCTTCAAAAACCTGCACAAATTCAATCCCGAGTACGCCTTCAGCACCTGGCTGTTCCGCATCGCCACCAACAACTGTATCGATTTCATTCGCAAGAATAAAATCAAAACGATGTCGATTGATTCGGCCATCAAGGTGGACAACGGCGACGAAATCACCATCGATTTCCGCGACAACGACCTGAACCCGGCCGAGCACGCTGTGCGCAACCAGAAAATCGAAATCATGCGCCACGTCGTGTCGCGCCTGCCCGATAAGTACCAGCGCCTGGTGAGCCTGCGCTACTTCGACGAGCTGAGCTACGAGGAAATTGCCACCGAGCTCAAGGCCCCCCTGGGCACCGTGAAGGCCCAGCTGCACCGCGCCCGCGAGCTGCTCTACGACATGATGAAGCACACCCGCCAGATCATTTAAGCAGGTTTAATGCAAAAAGCCCCGGCGCAAGCCGGGGCTTTTTTTGTGCCCGCCCGGGGGCCCTAGTCGGTGCCCGGGCGCAGGTCGGCCGGGTCGGGGCCGTGGGCCAGCAAGTCGCCCGGCTGGCAGTCCAGGGCCTGGCAAATGGCGGCCAGCGTGCTGAAGCGCACCGCCTTGGCCTTTCCGCTTTTCAGGATGGAGAGGTTGGCCAGGGTGATGCCCACGGCCTCGGCCAACGCGCTGAGCGTCATCTTGCGCCGGGCCAGCATCACGTCGAGGTTTACAATAATTGGCATCAGATAACGAGTTCGGCTTCCTGGCTCAGCGCCACGCCGCGCCGGTATACGATGGCGATAATGGCCAGCACAATGCCCATCCACACGTTCGGCAGCGTGTTTCCGGTGTTCAGGAAAACGTAATGGTTGAGGGTTTCGGTTAATCCCGGGGCCCGAAAGGTGGGCACCAGGGCGCGGACTAGGTAATAGGCCACTTTCTCCCAGATGGCTAAGCCCAATACCAGCAGCGACAACTGGCTCAGCCGCCGGGCGTTCGCAAAAGTGAACGGTGCGTCGGGCGTCACGTCCAGTAGCAGCCGCCACAGCAGCCAGCTACCAATGGCTAGGAAAAGTAGCCAAGGCAATGAAAACAAGCTATTGGAAGCCCCCAGGTAAAACAGCGTCACCCGTTTCCAGGGTGTGGGCTCGTGGTAGCGAAGCAGCGGCTCGCGTGGGTTGGCCGCCAGCTCAAAACCCGTGGTAGCAGCTTGCAGTGTGGGCAGGGGCCCCCGGTCCTCGCGCATGGGATTGCCTTGCCAACCCTCGTCAAACCCGGCTTTGGCATCGTGTAGTGCAGGGAATAAATTGGGCGAAAAAGTGTTCAGCGCCAGCCGAACCTCAGGGCCCCCGGTGGCGATGTCGTAGGTGCGTCCAATTGCCTGAATTGAAAATACAAAGGCACCAAACAACAGCATGCCCACCACCACCCGGCTGAGGAGCAGCATGCCTCTCAAGCCAAACCAGTGCTTCAATCGCTCTTTTTGCATGACGAATAAGAAATAATTTCCGCCAGCAAAGCAACACATATTTATTGATATTCAATAAATATGTGTTGATAAAAAATAAATTTATATCGTAAATCAATTAACTATAAAATTTTTCACAATTGACCGCGCCTTGCCAAGCGCAGGGCCCCCGCCGCTACCCCAAACCCGCCGAACCGTGCACCTTTGCACCCATGAACCTCCTCCAGCAGCACTTCCCCGCCTTCACGCCCGCGCAGCTCCAGCTTTTCAAGCAGTTTGAAGCCGAGTTCCGTCTCATCAACGAGCAGGTGAACCTGGTGTCGCGCGCCGACATGGACAACTTCACGGAGCGGCACATCTTGCACTCGCTGGGCATTGCCAAGGTGGTGCAGTTCCCCAAGGGCAGCGCCGTGCTCGACGTGGGCACCGGCGGGGGCCTGCCCGGCCTACCGCTGGCCATTGCCTTTCCCGAGGTGCACTTCCACTTGGTGGACAGCATCGGGAAGAAGATCCGGGCGGTGCAGTTCATGGCCGGGGCCCTGGGCCTCGACAACGTGACGGCCGAGCAGACCCGCGCCGAGCAGTTGCGCCCCAAGTACGATTTTGTGGTGAGCCGCGCCGTGGCCCGCCTCGCCACCTTCCACCCCTGGGTAGCCCACCTGTTCAAGCCCAAGGGCCTGCGCGAGAGCGGGATGTACCTGCTAAAAGGCGGCGACCTGACCGAGGAAATTGCCGAATCGGGCCTGGTGGCCACCGTCACTGACTTGGCACAGTTCTTCCCCGAAGAATTCTACGAAACCAAGAAAGTCGTGTTCGTGCCCGCCAACTCGCGGGTGCGCTAGCCGGGGGTAATCAGGCCGGCAGGGGCCCCAGTAGAAATTCCACTGCCCGCCGCTCCGAGTAGTACGCGCCGTCGGGGGCCCCCTCGCCGAAGCCCACGTGCCCGCCTTCAGGCGGCGTTTCGAGGTACATAAAAGCCGAGGCTGCCGCCACGGCCCGCGGAAAGCATGAGGGCGTCAGAAACGGGTCGTTTTCCGCGTTCACTAGTAGTGTGGGTATCTGGATATCAGCCAGGTACTGCCCCGAGCTGGCGTGGGCGTAGTAGGCATCGGCCGAGGCAAAGCCGTGCATGGGGGCCGTGTAGCGGTTATCAAACTGCGGAAAATCGCGCAGCTCGTCGAGCCCGGTCAGGTCCACCTCGCCGGGCAGCAGCGCGGCTTTTTCCCGGATTTTCTGGCGCAGCGTCTTCATGAAGCGCCGCATGTACACCGTGTTTTGGGGCCGGGCAATTTGCATAGAGCTGGCCCGCAAATCGGTGGGCACCGAAAACACAGCGGCGCGCTTTACTTCGGCCGGCACCCGGCCGGGGGCCTCGCCCAAGTACTTGAGCGTCACGTTGCCGCCCGCCGAAAAGCCCGTTAGGTACGCCCGCCGGTAGCGGCCGGTGGCCAGGGCGTGGCGCAGTACCAGGTCCAGGTCCTCGGTGTCGCCGAGGTGGTAGGAGCGGAGCAGGCGGTTCATTTCGCCGCCGCAGCTGCGGTAGTTCCAGGCCAGCGCGTCGAGGCCGGCGCGGTTGAGGGCCCGCACCATGCCGCGCACATAGGCCCGGTCGCTGCTGCCCTCCAAGCCGTGCGACACGACGACGAGGCCATCGGTGGGGGCCCCGGCGGGCAGGCGGCTCCAATCCAAGTCGAGGAAGTCGCCGTCGGCCAGCTCCAGCCGCTCGCGCTCGTAAGCCACGTCGGGCACCGAGCGCCACAGGCTGGGCACAATGGTCTGCACGTGGCCATTGAACAGGTAGTGGGGCGGCTGGTAGGCTGAGTGCGAAACGAGGGGCATGGCAAAAAAAGCAATTGGGGCCCCGGCACCGAGCGGCGGGGCCCTGCCCAAAGGTGGGAAGCAATCGGCCCGCCGGCCACTTTTTCATCAAAAAGCTATTTGAAACGAGTCCTTCCCAAATTTCTTGGGGCCTGGGGTTGCTGGTTCAGAATAATTCAGTACCTTTGCTCTCCCAAACGCAAAAATCCTCGGCCCAACGGCCGATTTTTATAGTTTTTCTTGTCATGGCAAACCACAAGTCGGCTCTCAAGCGCATCCGCAGCAACGAAGCCAAGCGCGTACTGAACCGCTACCAGCACAAATCGACCCGTACGGCTATCAAAAAGCTGCGCGCCACCACCGACAAAACGGCCGCTCAGGACCTGTTGAAGAAAGTGTCGTCGATGTTGGACCGTTTGGCCAAAAAGAACATCATCCACAAAAACAAAGCTGCTAACAACAAAAGCAAGCTCACGAAGTTCGTTAATGCGCTTGGCGCGTAACGAATAGGAGGGCCGAACTGCGCCGCCCCAAGGTTCGGTCCTCCGCTCTATACCAAGAGGCCCCCGTTTCCAGCTGGAAACGGGGGCCCTTGTGCGTTTGGACCGGCTGGATAAGGCAGCTTCCCCGTACGCGGCGGCTGGCAGTGGCTACTGAGGCAAGGCCAAGTGGGAGCGTTGAAACCAGCTGGGCCCCTGGAGAACCCTACAGGCCCACTCACCCTCGTACCGGCCCCACTCCTGCGGAGAGCGGTGCGTTCAAGCGGCCTGCTGATGCTGCCCGTAGGCGCGCAGGGCCCCCAGAAGGCCTCGCGGGAGGCTCGCAAGGTCATCTGGGGGCCCTGCGCGCTGGCTTTGCAACTGCTTTTCGAATGGGTCCCGGTAAGTAGTTGCGTAAAAGTAAACTGCTATTACTTCTGGCGTAAATTGTTGATATTAAGAAGATTAACAATTAGTTGTTGGCTAATATTCTTAATAACATACCCGATGGGCCCCCAGCAGAAACGCCCCGGCTGCTACTGCGGCCGGGGCGTTCTTCTTTCAACAGTAAGCCGTGGACGGCTGCTGAAATTGCTGGCTTAGGCCACGGTCACTTTCACCATGTTGGCCTTGCCCTTATCCTGCATTGGCATCGAGCCGGTGGTGATGAACACATCGCCAGCGGCCAGGTGGCCGGTGGTGGTGAGCACCGAGCGGATATCGGCCACAGTGCTGTCGGTGCTGATATAGCGGTCGTAGTAGAAGCCACGCACGCCCCACACGAGGCTTAGGGCGGTGAGCAGCGAGCGGTTGCCGGTGAAGATGAAGATGCTGGCCTTGGGGCGGTACTTGGCGATTTGGAAGGCCGTGTAGCCGTTGTGCGTGAGGCCGGTGATGGCCTTGGCATCCGTGTTTTTGGCCAAGTGGCAAGCCGCCGACAAGATGCTGTTGGCGATGAACGACGTGCTGGCCGGCTCGATGGTGTGCCAGCGGTAGAACAGGCGCGGGCTCTGCGATTCCACGCTCATGATGGTGCCCACCATGGAGCGGATGACCTCGGCGGGGTAGGCCCCCACGGCGGTTTCGGCCGAGAGCATCACGGCGTCGGCCCCGTCGAGCACGGCGTTGGCCACGTCGCTGGTTTCGGCGCGGGTGGGGCGCGGGGCCGTGATCATCGATTCCATCATCTGGGTGGCCACGATGACGGGCTTGCCGGCAGCGTTGCACTTGGCGATGATCATCTTCTGGGCCATCGGCACCTCTTCCATCTTCACCTCCACGCCGAGGTCGCCGCGGGCCACCATCACGGCGTCGGTGATGGCAATGATTTCGTCGAGGTTTTCCAGGCCCTCGGGCGTCTCAATTTTGGCCACCACGCGGGTGTCCTTGCCCGCTTCGGCAATCAGCTGCTTGATGAAGCGGATGTCCTCGGCGCGGCGCGCGAAGCTCAGCGCAATCCAGTCCACGTCGTTGGCTAGGCCAAATTTGAGGTCCTCGATGTCCTTCTCCGTCATGCTCGGGGCCGACACCTTCGAGTCGGGCAGGTTGATGCCCTTGCGGGGCTTCACCAGGCCGCCGTAAATCACTTCCACATCCACTTCCGATTCGCGGTCGGTGGCCAGCACCTTCAGCTCAATCTTGCCGTCGTCGATGAGGATGGCGTCGCCGGGTTTCACGTCGCGGGCCAGGCCCAGGTAAATCGTGCTCAGGCGGGTGGCGGTGCTGATCTCCTTCTCGCCGCACACGAGCTTGATTTTGTCGCCGCGCGCGATTTCCACGCCACCGCCTTCCACGTCGCCTAGGCGAATCTTGGGGCCCTGTAAGTCTTGGAGCAGGCCCACGTTGGTGCGCAGATCCTTGTTGAGGCGGCGCACCAAGTTGATGACCTCGAGGTGCTCCTCGTGCTTGCCGTGCGAAAAGTTGAGCCGGAACACGTCTACGCCCTCGCGGATGAGGGTGCCGAGGCGCTCGTAGGTGTTAGAGGCGGGGCCCACGGTGGCCACGATCTTAGTTTTATTAAAGCTGGGGCGGTTTTCCATTGAAGGGGAGAAGGGTTCGGGCTGCAAGTTTAAGGAAAAGGAACCGGCCGGTGCCGGGGCTGGGGGCCCTACAAAATCAAGTTTTCTTTGTACTTAAGCGTATCGGGGTCGAACTGGACGGCGTGCTGCACGGCGGGCAGGGCCTGGAGGCGATGCACCAACGGCGCGCCGGCCAGCTCCTGGCCGCCGTTAGTAATGGCCAGCAGGTAGTCGTATTCCCGCACGTCGGGGGCCAGGAAGGGCTTGGGTAAGGCCGAAGGTACCAGGGCCCGGTTGCGAAACAAGCGCAGCGTGAGCACGTCCGTAACGTACAAGTAATGGCTGAACACGAGGGGCTCGCGCCCGGGCAGCGGCAGCAGCAGTTCGGGCTGCCGGCACAAGCGCAGGCGCAGGGCCCGGTTGAGGGCCCAGGCCAGCGAGTAGTCGCGGGCGCTGGACACGAGCCCGAACAGGTCGAAATCGCAGGCCAGCTCCACGTCCAGGGTAAAAGTCTTCGTCACGGCAGCGGGCGGCCGCCTCACTGGGCAGCCGGGGCAAAGCTACGGGCGATTGGGGCCCCAAACACGGGCCCCGGCCACAATCTTACACCCGCGTTTTGGGCCCCAATACCGGGCCTGGTTAGAAAATCTCTCGTTACTTTGCGCTGTAATCTTCCCTAAACCCCACGGAAATGTCTGAAATCGCAGAAAAAGTAAAGGCCATCATTATCGATAAACTAGGTGTGGAAGCCTCGGAAGTGACCCCGGAAGCTAGCTTCACCAACGACCTGGGCGCCGATTCGCTCGACACCGTGGAGCTGATTATGGAATTCGAAAAGGAGTTCAACGTAAGCATCCCCGACGACCAGGCCGAGAACATCCAGACCGTGGGCCAGGCCGTTAGCTACCTCGAAGAGCACGCCAAGTAGTCTCTACGCCTTATAGTTGCCATGACCGGCCGGCTCGCCGCCGGCCGGTTTCGTGGTTTTAGTCTGCTCCCTTTTTTGCGCTTTTGGCGCTTGCTTATGTCGTCCATCCGACGCGTTGTCGTTACCGGCCTTGGAGCCATCACGCCGATTGGCAGCACCGTCCCGGCTTACTGGGAGGGCTTAAAGAACGGCGTGAGCGGCGCGGCCCCCATCACCCGTTTCCCCGCCGCCAAGTTCAAAACCCGCTTTGCCTGCGAGGTGAAGGACTACAACCCCGACACTTACTTCGACCGCAAAGAGGGCCGCAAAATGGACCTCTTCACGCAGTTCGCGGTCATCGCCGCCGACGAGGCCATTGCCGACGCCGGCCTGCTGGACGGCGTGGATAAAGACCGCGTGGGCGTGATTTGGGGCTCGGGCATCGGCGGGCTGCGCTCGCTGCAAGAAGAATGCTTCCAGTTTGAGCGCGGCGACGGCACGCCGCGCTACTCGCCCTTCTTCATTCCGCGCATGATTGCCGACTCCTCGTCGGGCAACATCTCCATCAAAAACGGCTTCCGGGGCCCCAACTTCGTCACCACCTCGGCCTGCGCCTCCTCCAACGACGCGCTGATTGCCGCTTTCAACAACATCCGCCTGGGCCTGGCCGACGCCATCGTGACCGGCGGCTCCGAGGCGGCCATCACCGAGTCGGGCGTGGGCGGCTTCAATGCCCTCAAGGCCATGAGCGAGCGCAACGACGACCCCGCCTCTGCCTCGCGGCCCTACGACAAGGACCGCGACGGCTTCGTGCTGGGCGAGGGCGCTGGGGCCCTGGTGCTCGAAGAGTACGAGCACGCCAAGGCCCGCGGCGCCAAAATGTACGCCGAGGTCATCGGCGGTGGCATGTCGTCGGACGCGTACCACATCACCGCCCCCGACCCCTCGGGCTCGGGCGTGGTGCTGGTGATGCAGAACGCGCTGCGCGACGCCGGCATCAAGCCTGAAGACGTGGACTACATCAACACCCACGGCACGAGCACGCCGCTCGGCGACGGGGCCGAAATCAAGGCCATCGAAACCGTGTTTGGGGCCCATGCCGCGGCGCTGAACATTTCCTCGACCAAGAGCATGACCGGGCACCTGCTGGGCGGGGCCGGCGGCATCGAGGCGGTGGCGTGCATTTTTGCGATGCAGAACAGCTTGGTGCCCCCCACCATCAACCTGCACACGCCCGACCCGGAAATTAACCAAGCCCTGAACTTCACCCCCAACGTGGCCCAGGCCCGCGAGGTGAACGTGGCCATGAGCAACACCTTCGGCTTCGGGGGCCACAACACGTCGGTGATTTTTCGCAAGCTGTAATTTTTCGCCTTCGTTTTGTTAGGTTTCGTTTCGCGGCTGCTTGGTTCGGATAAGGCCTTCCGCAAGGCCGTCGGCACCGTTACTGGCCAGGCCCCCGGTAATGCCCGGCTGTACCGGCTGGCGTTCACGCACGCCTCGGCGGTGCGGGCACTGCCCGAGAAAAACCGCCAGCAAACCAACGAACGGCTGGAGTTTCTGGGCGACGCCATTCTGGGGGCCGTGGTGGCCGAGTACCTGTTTCAGAAGTACCCCTACGAGCAGGAGGGATTCCTGACGGAGGTGCGCTCGCGCATCGTCAACCGCGAGAGCCTCAACGGCATCGCGCTGAAGCTGGGGCTGGACAAGCTGGTGCAGCTCGACGTGGCCAGCGGCCGCGGGGCCCGCTCGCGCTCGGTGAACGGCAACGCGCTGGAAGCCCTGGTGGGGGCCGTGTACTTGGATTTGGGCTACAAAGCAGCCCGCAAGTTCATCCTCACCCGCCTCGTCAAGGGCTTCGTGGACGTGCACACGCTCACCACCACCACGGCCAACTTCAAAAGCAAGCTGGTGGAGTGGGCCCAGCGCCAGGGCAAAAACCTGCGCTACGACCTCAGCGGCGAGGCCCGGCCCGGCGGCACCATGGAATTCACCGCCACGGTGCTGCTTGACGAGGAAATTGTGGCCACCGGCATGGGCCTCAGCAAGAAGCAGGCGGAACAGCTGGCCGCCGAGCGGGCCCTAGCGGCGCTGGGCGTGGCGTAGGGCCCCCCGTTGAACGTGGACAATCGACGGGCCCCACCGGCCCGGCCCAAGCAGTGGGGCCGGGCCGGTGGGGCCCTCTTTATGGCCTTGCGCCCCGTTTTTGCCGTAAGTTGTGCATTGACCACATCAACTACCAGCCACTTGCTATGCGTATCGCCGGCGCCGCCCTCAACCAAATTCCGTTCGACTGGGACAACAACTTGCGCACCATCCGCGCGGCCATTGAACAGGCCAAAGCCGCGGGCGTGGAGCTGCTGTGCTTGCCCGAACTGTGCCTGACCGGCTACGGCTGCGAAGACCTGTTCTTGAGCGACTGGCTGCCGGCGGAGGCCCTGGCGCGCTTGCAGGACATTCGGCCCTGGACGGACGGGATTTGTGTGTGCGTGGGCTTGCCCGTGCGCTTGCAGCACCGCACCTACAACACGGCGGCGGTGCTGCGCGACGGCCAGATTTTGGGCTTCGCGGCCAAGCAGTTTCTGGCCAACGATGGGGTGCACTACGAGCCGCGCTTCTTCGTGGCCTGGCCCGCGGGTGAGCAGAAAACGGTGGAATTTAAGGGCGAAACCTGGCCACTGGGCGACCTCACCTTTGAGCACCGCGACGTGCGGTTCGGCTTCGAGATTTGCGAGGACGCGTGGCGGGCCGACGACGTGCGCCCGGCCTGCCGGCTGCGCGGCAAAGTAGATTTGATTGTGAACCCCTCGGCTAGCCATTTTGCCATGAGCAAGACTGACCTGCGCTACCAGCTGGTGGTCAAGGCCTCACGCAATTTTCACTGCACCTACCTCTACGCCAATATGCTGGGCAACGAGGCGGGGCGCATCATCTACGATGGCGAAATCCTGGTGGCCCGCAACGGCCACCTGCTCAAGCGCAACCAGCTGCTCAGCTTCAAGGAAGTGGACCTGGAATGGACCGACGTGGACTTTGGCCACGACCTGGCCCTGGCCGCGGAAATTGTGCCGCTGCCCGCGCCCGACGAGTACAAGGAACTCAACCAAGCCATGAGCCTGGCCCTGTTCGACTACCTGCGCAAGGCCCGCAGCCGCGGCTTCGTGCTGAGCTTGAGCGGCGGGGCGGACTCGTGCTTCTGCGCCGTGGGCGTGGCCGAAATGGTGCGCCTGGGCGTGGAGGAACTAGGCGTGGACGAGTTCAAGCGGCGCAGCGGCTGCTTCGATGGGGCCCCCGTGGCAGTGCAGCAAGGGGCGGGGGGGCCGGCAAAGCAGGAGCTGCAGGACACGCCCGCCACGCAGGGGGCCCCCGCGCCGCCGGCGCTGAGCGAGAACCAGCAAATAGTAAATGCCCTGCTGACGTGCGCCTACCAGGGTACGGTCAACTCCTCCGACGACACGTTTGAATCGGCCAAGGAACTGGCCGACAGCTTGGGGGCCCGGTTTTTCAACTGGACCATCGACGAGGAAGTGGCCGGCTACGTGGGCAAAATCTCGGGGGCCCTGGGCCGCGCGCTGGCCTGGGACACCGACGACCTAGCCCTGCAAAACATCCAGGCACGGGTGCGGGCCCCCGGCATCTGGCTGCTGGCCAACGTGCAGAACTGCCTGCTCATCACCACCTCCAACCGCTCGGAGGCCAGCGTGGGCTACTGCACCATGGATGGCGACACGGCCGGCAGCATCTCGCCTATTGCGGGCGTCGATAAGGCCTTTGTGAAGCAGTGGCTGCGCTGGGCCGAAACCGAATTGGGCTACGGGGCCCTGCGCCACGTGAACGCCCTGCAGCCCACCGCCGAGCTACGCCCGCTGGCCGACAAGCAAACCGACGAGCGCGACCTGATGCCCTACCCGCTGCTCAACCGCATCGAGCGCCTGGCGTTCTATGAGCGCCTGGCACCGGCCGCCGTGCTGGCGCAGCTGGTGGCCGAAACCCCCGGCGCCGACGCCGAGCAGCTGCGCACCTACGTGCGCCGCTTCTACACCCTTTGGAGCCGCAACCAGTGGAAGCGCGAGCGGTACGCCCCCAGCTTCCACCTCGACGACTACAACGTGGACCCGCGCTCGTGGCTGCGCTTCCCCATCCTCAGCGGCGGGTTCGGGGCTGAGCTGGCAGCGCTGTAGGGCCCCAGGCGGCGCGGGCTGGTGGCGGGCCTGCTGCTGTCGCCTGCGAAAAAATATTGGCGTTGACAGTCAGTGTTTTGCGGAATAAAATTGAGCAGTGGCGCAAGTTTCGGGGTTGGGCCGGCCCTAAGCTCCTGCAACCCCGGCCGCTGTGGCGTGGGCCAGCGCGCAGCGCACCCCTTACCGAATTTTTACCGTGGCCCACCCCGTTCCGCTGCTTGAGGCCCCCAGCCCGCCGTCCACCGCCCGGGCCAGCGCCCCGGTGGCCGATGCCGAGTTGGTGGCGCAGCTCCAGCAGGGCAGCGAGGCGGCCTTTAGGGCCCTGGTGGCGCGCTACCAGGGCCGCGTGTACCGGACGGCGCTGGCCCTGCTGCGCTCGCCGGAAGAGGCCGAAGACGTGGCCCAGGAAGTCTTTGTGGAAGTGTACCAAACCATTGGCCGGTTCCGGGGCGAGGCCAGCCTCAGCACCTGGTTGTACCGACTGGCCACCTCCGGGGCCCTAAAAAGCCGCCGGCGGGCCCGCACCAAAAAGCGCCTGGCCTACTTCACTAGCCTGCTCGGCTTCAACAACGCTGTGCTGCACCACCCGCCCGACCACGCGCACCCACTGGCGCTGCTCGAAGGCCAGCAGCAACTGCAACTGCTTTTGGACCGCGTGGCCCGCCTGCCCGACTCCCAGCAGGTGGCCTTCACCCTGCGCCACGAGCAGGAGCTGAGCTACGCCGAAATTGCGGCCGTGCTCGGCACCAGCGTGCCCGCCGTGGAGTCGCTGCTGTTCCGGGCCCGCCAAACCCTCCGCCACTACCTGTAACCCGCTGCCTGCCATGCCCGATATTCCCGCCCGCCCGGCTCCCGACGAAGAATGGGACGACCTGCTGCGCCAGCTGCGCGCCCAGCCGCTGGCCCAGCCCCGCCCGTATTTCTACCAGCGGGTGCACGCCCGGCTGGCCACCAGGGCCCCCGCGGCAGCCCTGGCCCTGCCCGGCTGGCTGCGCCGGCCGGCCTACGCCGTGTTGCTCGGCGGGGTAGTGCTGGTCCTGAGCGGCGACGGGGCCACGCTTCGCCCGGCCCTGCAGGGGCCCAAAAATGCCGGCCCGCCACGGCTGCTCCCGCGCTGATTTATATACCCTGGCTGAGCAACGCCGTGGCGCCTGCTGCTGGGGCCCAAAAAACGACCTGCCTGGCCGCAAGCCCAGGGGCTGAGTACCTTTGAAACCATCTTTCACCTTCGCTGCGCATGTTATCTTCCCTCGCGAGTATTTTCTGGAACGTTGACCCCACCATCTTCACCGCGGGGCCCTGGCACGTGTTTGGACTGGAAATAGGGCCCCTCACGCCGCGCTGGTACGGGCTGCTGTTCATGGCCCCGTTCGTGCTGGGCACCTTCGTGCTGAGCTACATCTACAAGTCGGAGAAAACCTCCCCCGCCTGGGTCGACGTCATCACCGTGTACATGCTGGTGGGCACCATCGTGGGGGCCCGGCTGGGGCACGTGCTGTTCTACGAACCCGCCATTTTGAAGGACCCGCTGGAGGTGTTCAAGATTTGGCACGGCGGGCTGGCCAGCCACGGCGCCACCATCGGCATCTTGCTGGCCGTGTGGCTGTTTGCGCGCAACAACAAGTTTGATTACCTCTGGACGCTCGACCGCATCGTGATTGTGGTGGCCCTAGGCGGGGCTTGCATCCGGATGGGCAACCTGATGAACTCCGAAATTGTGGGTAAGCCCACCGATGCACCGTGGGCCTTCACCTTCCCCCGCGACGTGGAGCACCTCGTGCCCGTGACGCGCCCGCTGCCCGCCGGGGCCGTGCAGGTGGCCGCCGTGCCCGTGCAGCTCGTGGACGGCACCAGCAGCTACCGCCTACTACCCGAAGGCACCCCCGTGGCCCCCGACGCGCCGATGGCCGTGCCGCGCCACCCCACCCAGATTTACGAGTCGCTCTTCTGCGTGTTCCTGCTCGCACTGCTGTACTCAATGTGGAACCGCACCCGCGAGAAAACACCCCGCGGGCAGCTCTTCGGCCTGTTTGTGGTGCTGCTCTTCACCTTCCGCCTGCTGATTGAGTACCTCAAGGAAAACCAGGTATCGTTCGAAAACGGCAACTTCCTCAACCAGGGCCAGCTGCTCAGCATCCCGTTCATCCTCATTGGCATCTGGGTGCTGCTGCGGGCCGGCAAAGACCCCCAAAACCCTTACGGCTACGCCCCGCGCGACCTCGACGCCGCCGAAGCTGCCGCCGCTGGGGGCCCCGTTGCCACGCCATTAGCGGGCCGCAAGTAGAAAAGAGTTAAAAGTGAAGGGTTAAAAGAACACTCCCAACCAGAGGACATTCTTTTAACCCTTCACTTTTAATTTTTAACTCTTTTCTAAAACGGTAGCTTGAACTCGTAGAAGCTGCCTTGCTCGGTGCTGATGAGCAGCGTGTTGGCATCTTTGAAAACGGCGCCTTCGGTTTGGCCGGCGCCGGCTAGGCTCACCTGGCGGGGCGTGGCTTTGATTATTTCCTCCCACGAGTTGCCGTCGAGCACGAACAGCTCGCCGCGGCCGAGCAGCACGAGGCGGTGGCCGTCGGGGCGCAAAGCGGCATCGGTCACTTGGCCCGGGATGGCGAGCTTCGTCACGAGCTGAGCGGTGTAGCTGCCCGGCTGGTCGGGCACGCTGTACACCTTGCTGGTGGCATCGGCGCCGCGGTCTTTGCTGAAAAGCCATACCTTGCCGCCGTGCCAGAGGCTGGCCTCGCAGTCGAAGTTGCGGGCCTTTTTCTTCTCGGGCGGAAACTCGGTTTGGTCGGGGTATTTAAACTTGATGTCGGCCACCTGCCGGGGCTGCTCGGGGCGGAAGCGGTGGATGACCAGGTTGCGGCGGTCGTTTTCGTTGTTGCCGCAGTCGCCCACAAAGTAGTTGCCCCGGTCGTCGCGGCTCAGGCTTTCCCAGTCCGAATTGGTGGTGCCCAGGGACAGGGTGCCCCGCAGCTGCCCGGTGGCGCTGAGGCGGTAGAGCGTGGCGTCGTTGCCCTCGTCGCCGAAGCTGAAGTATGTGCCGGGCTGGTCGGCCGGGCACAGGCCCGAGCTTTCGGGCACCACGCCTTTGAGCGAGCCCACCTGGCGCAAGCCCTGGATTTGGGCGGCGGCATCCTTGTCTTTGCGGCGGTCGCCGCCCTTGCCTTTTTTCTTTTTGCCGCCGGTCTGCTGGCCTTGGTCGGGGTCCTGCTGCTGGGTGGTGCCGTCGGTTGGCGTTGTGGCGGTCTGGTCTGGTTGGGCTTGGGAGCACGCGGCGGAGAGCGAAGCGGCCAGTAGCAAAAAGAGGGAAGATTTCATAGGCTGCCCTTTTACGCAGCCGGGGCCCCGTTTTGTTCGTGCCAAAGGCAAAAAGGCACTCCCCAATGGCGGCACCTATGAAAAGTAGCGCGCCGCCCAGGGCCCCACGCTGGGCGTGTGCACGCTCATTATTGGTAGTATGAATATTAAGTATTAATATTTTTTTAACAAACGTTTGCGTTGTTGGGCGGCCGTCCTGTAATTTGCCTCGGTATTATTCTAAAAATTCCTTTCTCAATCCTTGGCGTTTTCCACGCGACAGGGGTCCTGTAGAGATTGATTTCGGCTGGATAACTCGCTGAAAGATTGTCCTTGCCCGTCCAACACATTTAGCCCGTTCAGGAGTGTGGCAGCCACGTGCCCACCGGCTATTAGGCAATCCCTTTTTTATTAAAGCAAACGATTGTTTTAGCTGCGATGGTTTTTAATAATCACGGCACCTGTTCGGCGCAGGTCTGACCGCAACGCCCTGCCGCTGCCCCTGGCAACCAGATCAATTACCCGGCCGCAAGGCTCTTTTTATCCTTCACCTTACCAACCAGCGCAGCTTATGAAAAACACTACCCTCCAAAAAGCTGGCCTTTGGTGCCTGCTGCTCTTTTTATGGTCGGCGGCCGGGGCCTATGCCCAGGCCATCACCGTGAAAGGCAAGATTACGGATGCCTCCGGCACGGGCCTGCCCGGCGTGACGGTGCTGCTCAAGGGCACCTCGGTGGGCACGGCCACCGACGTGGGCGGCAACTACGCCCTGGCCGTGCCGAACGCGGCCACCGGGGTATTGCTGTTTTCCTTCGTGGGCTACAAGGCACAGGAGGCCGCCATTGGCGGCCGCAGCACCGTGGGGGCCTCGTTGGCCCCCGATACCGAGGCCCTGGGCGAAGTGGTGGTGGTGGGCTACGGCACCCAGCGCCGGCAAGACGTGACGGGCGCCATCGCCTCGGTGAAGGCGGAAGACCTGCGCACCCAGGGCTCCAACACGGTGCAGAAGTCGCTGCAGGGCCGCGTGGCCGGCGTGCAGATCGAATCGGCGGGCGGCGACCCCGGCTCCGGGGTGCGCATCTTGGTGCGGGGGGCCGGCTCACTCAACAACAACAACCCGCTCTACATCGTGGACGGCGTGCAGGTGGACAACATCAACAACCTGAACCCGACCGACATTGCCTCGCTTGATATTTTGAAGGACGCCTCGGCGGCGGCCATCTACGGCTCGCGGGCGGCCAACGGCGTGGTGCTGATTACGACCAAGGGCGGCAAGAAGGGCGAGAACCGCATCGACGTGGGCGGCTACGTGGGGGCCCAGCAGATTGCCCACAAAATCAAGGTGCTGAACGCCTCGGAGTGGGCCGGCGTCAGCAACGCTGCCCACGACAACGCCGGTCTGCCGCGCCTCGACATCGCCAAAAGCCCCGAAACGCTGGGGGCCGGCACTGACTGGCAGAAGGAAATCTACCGCGTGGCGCCGATGCAGAACTACACCGCGGCGGCCAGCGGCGGCGGCGACAACTTCACCTACAGCCTCTCGGGGGCCTACCTCGACCAGCAGGGCATCGTGAAGCAGACCGACTACAACCGCTGGAACCTGCGCCTGAAAACGGACTTCACCAAGGGCCGCTTCCGGGTGGGCGAAACGGTGATTTTGACCAAGGAATACTGGCGCGGCATGGCTGGCGGCTGGGGCGGCCAGGGCGGCAACCCGGTGGGCTCGGCCCTGAAAATGATTCCGGTGTTTGGGGTGTACGCCCCCGACGCGGTGGGCGGCTACGGCGGGGCCTACGGGCCCGTGGTGAACGTGGCCAACCCCGTGGCCCAGCTAAACCTGGAGAGCCCCGAGACCAACAGCAACGCCGCCATCATCAACGCCTTCGCGGAAGTGTCGCTGTTCAAGGGCCTCAAGTACCGCTTCAACGTGGGCTACACCAACACCTTCGGGGCCTACAACGACTACACGGCCCCCTACGCCCTGGGCGACGCCAAAGGCCAGAACGCGCTGTTCAACAACGCCGACGCCGACCTCTTCCAGAACCGCTCGCAGATGAACTACTTCCTGCAAGAGCACACCCTGAACTACAGCACCGTGGTGGGCAAGCACAGCATCAACGCCCTGGCTGGCTACACCTACCAGAACACCAAGTACGAAATCCTCAGCGGCTCGAAGAGCGGCATGCCCACGGGCATTCAGCAGCTCGACGCCGGCATCACCAACATTGCCAGCGGCGGCAACGCCTACCAGAGCGCCCTGCTCTCGTACCTGGGCCGGCTGGTGTACTCTTACGACGACCGCTACGTCATCACGGGCACCTTCCGCCGCGACGGCTCCTCGCGCTTCGGCCCGGCCTATAAGTACGGCAACTTCCCGTCCATCGCCCTGGCTTGGAACGTGGCCAACGAGCAGTTCTTCAAATCGGCGCTGGGCGTGGTGAGCAACTTCAAGCTGCGGGGCAGCTACGGCATCCTGGGCAACCAGGAAATCAACGACTACCGCTACATCCCGCTCATCGCCTCCAACACCAACTACGTGATTGGCCAGGACCAGCACCTGTGGTCGGGGGCCATCCAAACCACATTTGCCACGCCCAACATCAAGTGGGAAACCTCGAAAACGTTTGACGTGGGCACCGACCTGGGCTTTTTCGACAACAAGCTGAACCTGACCCTGGACTACTTCGTGCGCCGCAACTCCGACGTGCTGCTGCAAGTGCCCATCCCGCTCACCACGGGCGCCAGCGGCTCGCCGCCCTACGTCAACGCCGGCCAAATCACCAACAAAGGCATCGAGGCCGGCTTGGCCTACAACCACAAAGTGGGCGACTTCACCTACCAGGTAACGGGCACGTTCACGGCCATCAATAACAACGTAGACTTCCTGGGCACCGGCACCCAGCAGATTTTTGGCGGCCAGCCCACCCACCACGGCGCTTCGGCCACCGTTACGCAGGCCGGGGGCCCCATCGGCGCGTTCTACCTGATTAAAACCGACGGCATTTTCAACTCGCAGGACGAGGTGAACGCCCACAGCCGCGACGGTAAGCTGATCCAGCCCAGCGCCAAGCCCGGCGACGTGCGCTTCGTGGACGCGAACGGCGACGGCCAGATCGACCAGAACGACCGCCAGTACTGCGGCAGCCCCACGCCCAATTTCACCTACGGCTTCGGCACCAACATGGGGTGGAAAAACTTCGACTTGAGCCTGTTCTTCCAGGGCACGCAGGGCAACAAAATCTACAACGGGGCCCGGGAAGATTTGGAAGGCATGAACCTGGAATTCAACTACTCGCCGGCCACGCTGAACGCCTGGACGCCCGACAACCACACCAACTTCCCGCGCGCCGTCATCAACGACCCCAACCTGAACAGCCAGACTTCCGACCGCTTCCTGGAAAACGGCTCCTACCTGCGCCTGCGCACCCTGCAGCTGGGCTACACGCTGTCGAAAAACCTGCTCACGAGCGCCAAAATCAGCGCCTGCCGCTTTTACGTGAGCTTTGATAACCTGTTCACCATCACCCAGTACACGGGCTTCAACCCCGACCTGGGGCGCTACAACGCCGGCAGCCCGGGCGGCGGCATCCTCGACCGCGGCGTGGACTTCCCGCACGTGGCCTACCCGCTGGCCCGCAACTCGTTGCTGGGCGTGCAGGTCTCCTTCTAGGTATTTCTAAACGCATCACTGTCATGAAATCAGCTATTTACATTGCCTGCCTGGCCCTGGGCCTGGCCGCCTGCACCAAAAACCTCGACCAGGTGAGCCCCAACTCGGTGGTGCAAACCAACTTCTGGAAGACCGACGCCGACTTTATGTCGGGCCTAGCCGCCACCTACAAGGTGTTCCACGACGTGAACAACGGCTACTTCGGCGTGCGCGGCATTGAAACCACCAACGGCCGCGGCGACGACTTCTTCATCCGCAACGACGTGAAGGACTTGTACCAGCTCTCCACCTTCACCAACAACGCCACCACGGGCACGCCGGGCTCGTTGTTCACGGGCTTCTACACGGCCATTTTCCGGGCCAACCAAATCATCGAGAACGCGCCCCTCTCGGCGCTCCCCGATGCCTCTAAAAAGCAGTACATCGCCGAAGCCCAGTTCCTGCGCGGGCTGAACTACTACTACCTGGCCATGAACTTCGGCTCGGTGCCCATCATCACGAAGGTGCCCGTCGAGCGGGCCGACTACTTCGCCAGCCAATCGCCGGAAACCGCCGTGTGGGCCCAGGCCGTGAGCGACTTGCAGGCTGCTGCCGCCGGCCTGCCCGTGGCCTACTCGGCCAACATGGTGGGCCGCGCCACCAAAGGGGCCGCCATCGGCTTCCTGGGCAAGGCCTACGTGTACCAGAAAAACTGGGCCGAGGCCGAGAAGGCCTTCAAGCAGCTGGCGCTGCCCAGCGGGGTGGCGCAGTCGCCTTACGCCTACGACTTGATGCCGAACTTTGAGGACAACTTCGTGAAAACCGGCGACAACAACGCCGAGTCGCTCTTCGAGATTCAGAACCAGAACGTGGGCGGCTCGCAGCCCTGGGCCGGCGAAAACGCCAACGAGTCGCTGGGCGTGACGACGGCCCAGGAATTTGCCCCCACCGAAGTGGCTGGCTGGTTTGAGGTGTCGCCGACGGATAAGGTTTTCAACGAGTTCCAGAAGGAGAAAGCCGTGGGCGGCGACCTCGATCCGCGCATGTACGCCACGCTGGTGTGGGACTATCCCGGCGCCACGTACTACAACCGGCCGTTCACCGATTTTAAGCTCGTGTTCGGCTATAAGTCGATGGTGCGCAAGTACCAGAACTGGCGCGAAGCCAACGAGGGCATCTACATCTCGGAAATCAACGAAAAGGCCCTGCGCTACGCCGATATTTTGCTGCTCTACGCCGAAACGCTGACCATGCAGGGCCGCCCCGCCGAGGCCTACCCACTCGTGAACCGGGTGCGGGCGCGCGCCAAGTTGGCGGCGCTGGCCACCGGCCTGGGGGCCCCGCAAATGCTGGCCGAGCTCCAGCACCAGCGCATGCTGGAGTTCTTCCGCGAGGGCCAGCGCTTCTACGACCTGAAGCGCTGGGGCCTGCTGGCGCAGGAAATCAAGAACAGCGACAAAGTGGGTCGCGAGTTCTTCACGGCCAAAAACGCCTACTTCCCCATCCCCCAGGGCGAGCTGAATACCAACCCCAACATCAAGCAAAATGCGGACTGGTAAGTAGTTAGGTCCCCAGCTGGGGCCCTGAATTTCCATCCGAAGCCGCTTGCCTTGTTCGCGCTAAAAGCGGGCGGCGCAAGCGGCTTTTTTGGGAATGAACTTGCTGAATTGGGGGCCCGCCGGGGGCCCTGGCCTACGGCACCGGGTCGTAGCCGTGGCCGCCCCAGGGGTGGCAGCGGCCGATGCGCCGCAGCGCCAGCCGGCCCCCGCGCCAGGGCCCGTACTTGGTGATGGCCTCGGCCGCGTAGGCCGAGCAGGTGGGCGTGTAGCGGCAGCTGGGCGGCGTGAGGGGCGAAACCAGGTGCCGGTAGAGCCAGATGAGGGCCAAGAAAAACGAGCGGGCCAGGGAGCGAACCATTACCGAAAGTTACGGCGGTTTGGGGCCCCCGGGCTTGCGGGTTTTGGTGCGTTCTTTGGCCCGGGGCCCCACACCGATCCGCTTCGATGCAAGAGATTTTACTGGACATCCGGCAGCGCCTAAGCCGCCAAGAGTATAAAAACGAAGAGCACG
Source organism: Hymenobacter nivis (assembly GCF_006439025.1). GTDB lineage: Bacteria > Bacteroidota > Bacteroidia > Cytophagales > Hymenobacteraceae > Hymenobacter > Hymenobacter nivis_A. The sequence continues at coordinate 893,997 of NZ_RCYZ01000001.1, read as the reverse complement.
TGCGCCTCTCGCTGGTGGCGCGGGTGGTGCAGGCGCTGGGCTGGGACGTGTGGAACCCTACGGAGGTGTACACCGAGTTCAAAGCCACCAAAAAGGAAGACAACACGCGGGTAGACGTGGCCCTGTTCACCCACGATTTTGAGGCCACGGCCGTCTTCATCGAGTGCAAGGCCGTGGGGGCGTTCGCGGCCGATTTGGCGGCCGTGGAACGGCAGCTGCGCGACTATAATCGCGACCACACGGCGCTTTTCACCGTCATCACCGATGGCCGGCATTGGCGGTTTTACTTCTCCTTCACGAGCGGCGAATTCAAGGATAAGCTGTTCTGCAAGTTCGACTTGCAAGAGGATGAACCGGACGAAACTGCCGGCTATCTCGACACGTTCCTGCTCCGCGACAACATTCTCAACCACTCGGCCCGCCGCAAAGCCGAGGCTTACCTGATGCTGGGCAAGAAGGAGCGCGCCATGCAGGACGTGCTGCCCGACGCCCAGAAGCTAGTGTCGCAGCCGCCGTTTCCGTCGCTGCCCGTGGCTATGGTGCAACTGCTGGCCGCCAAGGTGCTCACCATCACCCCGGCTGAGGCCCAGGCGTTTTTGATGGGCACGGCGCTGGCCGCCGCTGGGGCCCCCGCGCCGGTTGTGGCCGTGGCGGCGCCAGCTACTGGGAGACCAGCCGAGCGCCCACTCCGCAAGCAGCCAGTGGCTAAGGCCGCGCCGCTGCCGGCGGGGCCCGCGCCTGCCGAACAAGCGCCGGGTGGGGAGCGGTTCGTACTGAAGCAGGGCCCCGCGCACGCCACCGCGCACCTGCAGCCCGGTGGGGCCCTGCTGGTGCTGGCCGGCTCGGTAGCTGCCGCTGCGGAGGCCGCCAGCTTGTCGGCGGGCGGGGTAGCACTGCGTAAAAAGCTGTTGGCGAGTGGGGTGCTAAAGCCGCACGGCGAGCAATTGGTTTTTGCTATTGACCACCTGTTTGATTCAGCCAATTCGGCGGCTACCGTGCTGGTGGCTCGTTCCGTCAACGCCCAAACGGCCTGGCAGCACCCCAGCGGCAAGCAGGTGCGCGACTTCCTTGAGTAGCGGCCGTGGGCTACTTCGGTAGCGCATTTAGCCGCTGTTTCCATAGCTCCCAGTCGGGGAGGAGGCGGGATTGCAGGGCGTAGAAGGCGGGCGAGTGGTCGGGCACTTTGAGGTGGCAGCACTCGTGCAACAGCACGTAATCGAGGCAGCCGGGGGTGGCGCGCACCAGGTCGGGGGTGAGGCGGATGCGGGCCGTGGTGGGCGTGCAGCTGCCCCAGCGCGTGCGCATGTGGCGCACGAATAGCGTGGGCCGGGGCAAATTCAGCCCTTCGAACGCGGGCCACACGCGGGCCAGCGATTCGGCAAATAGCGCTGGGGCCTGCCGGGCGTACCAAGCCAGGAGCACAGCCTCGGTGCGGGCGGGCGCGTGCGGCGCGGGGTAGGTGATGACCAGCTCGTTGCCGGCCACGGCCACGGCGGGCCGGGGCCCCTCGGCCAGGCGCAGGGCCAGGGGCCGCCCCAGGTAGTGGTGCGACGACCCGGCGTGGTAGCGACGGGCGGGCACGGGCGGCGTGCGGCGGGCGAAGTCGGCCAGGTGCTGCCGGATCCAGTCGGCCCGTTTCAGCACCTGCGCCGCCACCCAATCGGCCGGCACCCCGGCCGGGGCCGATACGTGCACGCTGCCGTCGGGCCGCACGGCGAAGCCAATGGTGCGCCGCGCCCGAAACACGAGCGTGTAATTGAGCGGCTGGCCCTGGTGAAAGACGGTTTCGTGGCGCGGGGCCACAGCGGGGAAGCGGGGCATGGGAAAGCAAGTTCGGCAACCGGCGCGATACGCGGCCGGAACGGGCGCGGCGCGGAGGCTTGGTCCGCGCGTTTGCACCAGGGGCCCTATCTTGTACCCTAACTATCCATATCAGTTATTATATGCCCCAACGGCTACTTATACTTGTATTATTAGGGGTTTCAATAGGGTGGGTCGGGGCTCCTGCTGCGCAGGCGCAGGGCAACGGCCCGGGCGTGCGCGGGGCCCGCGCCGCCGCCCTCGGCAACGCTTCCGTGGCTCTTGACGGTGACGCCTGGGCCGTGGCCAACAACCCCGCCGGTCTGGGCAGCCTGGCCCGGCCCACGGTCGGTTTCTATGCTCAAAACCGCTACTTCAGCGCCGCCCTCAACGTGGTTGCGGCCGTGGTGGCGCTGCCACTGGGGAGCCCCCGGGGCCCCGAAACGGTCGCCGAGGAGCCCGGCGCGGCACCGGTAGCAGCCCCGGCTGGGGCCCCCGCGGCCGGCTGGGCCCGCCGCGGCGTGGTGGCTTTCGAGGCGCAGCGCTTCGGCGGGCAGCTTTACAACGAGACGCGGGTGGGCCTGGGCTATGGCTACCGGCTAGGCCAAATCAGCGTGGGCGGGCGCCTGGAAATGCTGCAAATCAGCATTGAAGGGCTGGGCAGCCGGCGCGTGGCGCTGGCTTCGTTGGGCGGGCAAATCGAGGTGCTGCCGGGCAAGCTCACCCTCGGTGTGCACGGCTACAACCTGGGCCAGGCGCGCCTGGCCAGCTACCAGGACGAGCGGGTGCCCACCGTGTTGCGGGCCGGCCTGGCCTACCGGCCCACGGCGCAGGTGCTGCTGGCCCTCGAAACCGAGAAGGACGTGGAGCGCCCCGCCAACTTCAAAGCTGGGGTGGAGTACCGGCCGGTGGGGGCCCTGGCCGCCCGCGTGGGCGTGGCTTCGCTGAACGAAGAAGTTAGCGCCGGAATTGGGGTGCGGCTGCGCGACTTTGGGCTGGACTACGCCGCGGCGTTCCAATCGGTGCTCGGCTTCAGCCAGCACTTGAGCGTGACGAAAACCTGGGGCCCTAAAAAATGAAAACCTGGATTGTAGCCGCGGCGCTGGCGCTGCTGGCCGGGGCCGCCCGTGCCCAGGACTACCCGCGCCGCCCGCCCGACCTCGACCGGCTGACGCAGGAGCTGTTTGCCGAAATCCAGAGCGACCAAGTGCCGGTGGAGGACATTTACGAAACGCTGCTCAACTACTACCAGGCCCCGGTCAACCTCAACGCCGCTACCCGCGAAGACCTGCGCGCCCTGCTGCTGCTGTCCGAAACGCAGATTACCAACCTACTGCGCCACCGCGAGGCCAACGGCCTGCTGCTGAGTGTGTACGAGTTGCAAAGCATCGAGGGGTTTGACCTGCGCACCATCACGCGCATCCTGCCGTTTGTGGCGGTGGCCGGGGGCGACGGCCGCGCCGCCCGGGGCCCCTTGTGGCAGCGCATTTTGCACGAAGACAACAATTACGCGCTGCTGCGCTACGAGCGGGTGCTGCAAACCCGCCAGGGCTACACCACGCCCACGCTCTACCAGGGGCGGCCCACGCTGCGTTACCTCGGCGGCCCCGAGAAGCTGGCCGTGCGCTACCGGGCCAGCCACAGCCAAGATTTTAGCGTTGGGTTTTCGCTCGAAAAAGACGCCGGCGAGCCCTGGGCCTGGCAGCCGGGCCAGGGCCGGGTGGGGTTTGATTACTTCTCGGCGCACCTGGTGCTGCAAGCGCGCGGCCGCTGGAAAACCATTGCCCTGGGCGACTACCAGCTGCAGTTCGGGCAGGGGCTGCTGCTCTCGTCGGGCTTCGCGGTGGGCAAGGGCGCGGAGGTGATTACCACCGTGCGGCGCTCGTCGGTGGGCGTGCGGCCCTACGCAGGGCTGCTGGAAAACTCCTTCTTCCGGGGCGGGGCCGCCACCTACCAGCTGGGGCCCCGGTGGGAGGCCACGGCCTTTGCCTCGCACCGCAACGCCGACGCCAACCTGCGCCAAACCCAGGACTCGCTGGCCGAGTACGACGAGTACAGCTCGGGCCTGATTTACACCGGCCTGCACCGCACGGCCACCGAGCTGGCCAACCGCCACCGCCTGGCCGAAACCGTGGGCGGCGGCCACCTCGGCTACGCCAGCGCCAACGGCGACTTGGCCGTGGGCCTCAGTGCTGTGGGCACGCACTACGGCACGGCGTTGCTGAAGCGCCCCGAACCGTATAACCTCTTCGAATTCAGCGGGAAGAACAACCTGGCCCTGGGCCTGCACTACAGCTACGTGTGGCGCAACTTGCTGCTGTTTGGCGAAACGGCGCGCACCTCGAGCGGGGCCCTGGGCACCGTGAACGGTCTGCTCGCCAGCCTCGGGCCCGCCGTGGACGCGGCCGTGCTGGTGCGCCACTACCCCGCCGATTTCCACTCGCTCTACGGCAACGCGTTCGGCGAAAACTACCGCAACATCAACGAGAGTGGCGTGTACTTCGGGCTGAAAATCCGGCCCGCCGCCCGCTGGGAAATTGCCACTTACTACGACCAATTCAGCTTCCCCTGGCTGCGCTACCGCGTGGGGGCCCCCAGCCGCGGCCACGACGCGCTGCTGCGCCTGGCCTACACGCCCAGCAAAACCACCATCCTCTTGGCCCAGCTGCGCCAGCGCCTCAAGCCGCGCAACCTGCCCACGAGCTCCGACTTCCCGGTGCCGCTGCCCGGCAACTACTTGCAGCAGAGCCTGCTGCTGTACTACGCCAGCGCCCTCAGCCCAGCCCTGGAAGTGCGCACCCGCCTGCAAGCCTCGCGCCTGCGCCTCGACGACGGCCAGCCCTGGCGCGCCGGCTACGTGCTGGCCCAGGACATGGCCTACCGCTTCGGGAGGGCCCTGAAGCTGACGGCCCGCTACGCCGTGTTCGACGCCGACAACTACGACGTGCGCCAGTACGTGTACGAGTCGGACGTGTGGCTGGCCGTGTCGGTGCCGGCCCTCTACGGGCAGGGCACGCGGGCCTACGCGCTGGCCGAAATCCGCCTGGGCAAGGCCCTCACGCTGTGGCTGCGCTACGCCGAAACCCGCTACCGCCACCAGGCCACCGTCGGCACCGGCCTGGAGGCCATTGGGGGCCCCATGCGCAGCGAGGTGAAGGCGCAGCTGCGCTACAAATTTTAGTGTTTTTGAAAATAACTACTTATTAGTCTGAAGATTGAAAAATTGCTTGGTCTCGCTATTCCGTGCAGCCAGTAGGTTTTGACTCCAGCAGGGCCGGAACAGAAACCAGCTCTACATCGGCGAAGGTGCGCAGGTAAGCCTCCACAAATGGCTTGTGCGATGCGCCTACGATGAGGAGGGCCCGGCCGCCCGCAATCGGCGCCGTGGCCTCACGGATGGCCACGGCCATGCGCAGGTTTTGGGCTTCCCACGCGGCTAGCCGCTGCCGGCCCACGCGGCCCATCTTCTCGCTGCGGCCCATCGACAGCCACTGGGCATCGGCGTCCAGCGCGGCGAAGCGCGGGGAGTTTTTCCACTTTAGGACGGGCATGACTTCCGCGGCCGTGGCGAGCTTCATGGCTTCCTCCGGTATTGCCCGAAATGTGGGTGTGTTGTGGTTGAACAAGTCCACTTGGCCGGGCTCGGCGGCGACGGCGGCCTTGAACGCCGCAAAGTCTGGTTGGGCAACGTCGCTGAGGTGGTCCCCAGCCCCGTACACCCGCTCCAGCCCGAGGTCCGCGGCCAGGCGAGCCGCCACCGAGGCCATTTCGTTGCGCAGACCGGCCCAAAGGGTGACCTGTTTAGCCAGGGCCGGGGAAATGCCATCGGCCCCGATGCGCTCCGCCGCCGGCAAGCGCAGCCACTGAACGGCGGCGGACAACGGTTCGGCCGCCGCGACAAATAAGCCCGCCAGACGCCGCCGTTCCGCTGCGGTCAGGTCGCCTTTTTTGCATAATTCATTGGCCTGCACCAGTGCTTGAGCAGCGGTTAGGTGCAGGTCGGCTTGGGCCGCTTTCGCCATTTGCAAGGTTGGGCCAGCGTACTTGCCCGCATCGCCGTGGTAAGCCGCGTACGCCTCTAAGCCCATGACTTGCTCGCCGGGCATGGCCTCCGTCAGGATAATGTCCGGCTTGTAGGCCCGTAGGCGGCACAAAACAGGTTCCAGCCAACTGACTTGAAACGTCGCCGGCGCAGTATCGAGGTGGCCAAGACCAAAAATCATCACTTTGGTTGGGGCAATGGCCAATTTTTGCTTGGCCCCCGCCGGGTCGAACGGCGGCAGTTGAGCCGTTGCGGGCCGAGCCCCGGGAGCTGCGGCCCCCGCTTGGTTTGCCTTGCAGGCAGACAGGCCCAAGAGGGCCCCGACTAATAACCCGAGGCCAACAGCGCCATTGCCCGCCGCGTACGGTCCGCAACGAATGATTTGCGGTAAGCGCAGGCGGCCGAAGCCCTGCGCCGCGTAGCTAAGAGCAGCGGGCAGGGTTTTGTAGAAAAAAGGCATAATGCAAACCCGTGAGCTAATTCAAAGCAGTAGACAAAAATCTAGTAGTCCTACCGAATGAACGATAGGCATTGTTGTTGGCCGCGGATATTTGGCCAGCGTCAGTTCCCAAAGATGTCCTGTTAATCAGGATTGGCTTAAAACCTAGTAATTAAATCATCAGCTACTGCCGCACTACCTTGAGCACCAGGGGCCCCGCGGGCAGGGCCACGCGCAGCGAGTACACGCCTGCCGCTAAGGGCCCTAAATCCAGCGGGTACTGCCAGGCGTCGGTGGTTTTGATGGTTCCCACGCTGTGGCTGCGCTGCGCCGAAACCTGTTACTGCCATCAAGCCACTATTGGCACCGGCCTGAAAACCATTGGGGGCCCCGTGCGCAGCGAAGTGAAGGCGCAGTTGCGGTATAAGTTTTAGGGGGGATGTGGGGGGCTTTGCCCGAGTGGTTTTACGTGTTGTGAAAGACCGTTTGCAGTGTGTAAAATCGTTCAAACAACGGCCATGACTAGACAATGAGAGGCTTGATAACAACCCGTTGCACCTATTTAGGTTGCATTTCTGGGGGCAGCCAACTAGGGTAGGCGGCGGCAGCCTTCTCTGCTTCCGGACTAATGGGCACCCGCCATAACTTAAAAAAGGGTCCTAAATTGTGGCGGGTAGCGGCGCAGATAGCCGAAAACCAGTAGTCGCGCTTGGCCGCTTCGGTGGCGGGGTATTGGCTGCGCGGCAGTTGCCGGTACTGCCGATACACCTGCTCGATAGGCCCCCAACCGAAGGAACTGATTAGTTGGAGGTACATGCACAAGGCCAGGGACGAATTGGCCTGCCACTTTTCAAAAGAAGGGGCATCGTCGAGGTAACGCGTTACTTCTTCGGCTACCTGCTGCCGGCTTTTCGGGCCAAACTCTTGATAGAGGCCTTTGTGCAACAACTTATCAAACACGTACAGGGTATAGAGATTGACGCTGACTTCCTTGAGCCCGCTGAAGTCGATGCCATGAAACTGGTGCCGGTGCCCGAGCTCGTGGAAATGCCCCCAGGAGCCCTTTTGCTGCATGTAGTTCACGTCCAACATATTCTGGCAGCCATACGTGTCGTTGGGCACCACAATCTTTTCCGCGTCGGTAAACATGTAAGCGCCGCTCGATACTAGTTGGTCGACGATCAGGCGCTCGGGGTGGCGCCGGGGCAAGGGCAGGGCGGCGAGTTGGGCTTCGGTGGCGAGTACGCCATCCCAGAAGGCCAGCAGTTGCTCGGGGTTGTCGAGCGCGCGGATGCGCGCCGCCGGTACGGTCAGGCTGATGTTATCGCTGGCCAGCTCGGCCCAGGGCGCCGGGTAGTGGCGAATCGTCTGCTGCCACTCGGCCAGGCTGGTTTTGCCGCGCTCAAAGCGCGGGGCTTGCACCGCGCCTTGCACGCGCAGGCGCACCACGTGGAGCGTGGAGGTATCGGGCACATTGAGTAGCAGCAGCCCGCCGTAGGGCGAGTAAATATCGGTGTGGCCTTGCGTGAGCTCAAAGCGGCGCGTCAGGTTAAAGGCCTCGCGGGTAAGCGTGGCCAAGTGGCTCGCATCGTTATCGTGCACCCCGATCTGGGCCTCTAGGTGCCGGTGCGCATCCGCGGCCGACAAGGAAATACGCACGATTTCTCCCGCCGGCACGTAGAGGCCCGTACTGTGCGGCCGGCGGTAGCCGGGGGGCGGTTCCAGCAGTCCCTGCGGGCCCACGCGCACCGGCAGCGCCAGCTCCGTCGTGAGGCGGGGGGCCGCGGCGGGTACGGCCCCGGGAAAGGTAGCGGCCGCGGGGGCCTGGTACGTGGGGGGGAGGTGGGCACGTAGCTCCTTATCCAGCAGGCGGTGCTGCACCTGGTAAGCCAAGTACCGTGGGCCTTTGCCTTGCTCGAGGGGGCGTTCCGGGGTGGGCACCAGCAGCGAGTCGGAGTTGTAATACACCGTGTGGCGCAACTGCTGCACTACCGGCGAGGTGGGCGCCAACTGCGCCACGGCCGTTTCCAGCGTGTAGCCAAACAGCTCGCCCCCCTGCCACGGCCCCACGGTGGGGTAGTGGTGCGTGCGCAGGCTGTGCAGGATATTGCGCATGCCCAGGTACGCGGGGGCGGGGCTCGCGCTCAGAAAGTGCACCGTGGGGTACTGCAAGGTGTAATAGGCACTTTGCCAAATCCCGGCTTGGACCAGCAGGCGATTGAGCTGCCCCGGCGCGTTGGGGTTGCTGGAGGGCGGAAAGCCGTAGAGCAGGGTGCCCCCCCGCCGGACAAATTGCTCCAGCGGGCGTAGCAGCAGCGTATCGGTTACCTCCTGATTAAGCAGCAACACATTTGCCGTCACGTCGAGGGCGGTGGCGGTCCCAACCAGTTTGACGCCGGCTTGCTGGGTCAGAAAACTACGTAGCGTGCCATCGCCGCCCCACACCTGCACGCGCTTCGGGCGCGCGCTACTGCCCCAGTTGAGGCAGTTTACGAGCAGTTTCTGTACTTGGCCATTTTGCACCAGGGGCTGGCGAAAATAGGCCGCCGTGCTGAACACCACGAGCTTCCCCTTGCCGAGCCGGCTAGTAGCCAGCCCGATTGTTTGAAACGACGAGCCTGGCAGGCCCGTCTCAACCGGGGCGGTCAGGATGATTTCCGGCTGCTCGGTGAGCGTAATCGTGGTGCTGATAATATCCGGTTTGACTGGTAAGGGCACCGGCCCCACCCCTTGCAGCAGAATGGTCTTGTCTAAGCCCTGTGCGGCCAGCCCAGTAGGCTTGCCCAGCACGAGTAGCACGAACAACCACCCAAACAAATGTTGGCAGTGGGCGCAAAGGAACGAGGTTCTCAAAAGGAAAGGGCGATGGGGTAGATTCTTGCGCAAGTAAGGCCATCACGGGCCAGCAAGCGGAGCAGTTCGTGCGCACCAACGTATGGGTCTTTCGGTGCTCCACCCGTCAGCTTCTTGCGCTCAGATTTCTTGACGGGCGCTATTCTCATTTTTCAAGTGAATCCTATCTAGCGGCCCTCAAACTTGAAAATTGCTAAGCCAGTGCTAAGCCAATCATCTCCGGTTTCGCCCGCTACTGCCGAACCACCTTCAGCACTAGGGGCCCCGCGGGCAGGGCTACGCGCAGCGCGTACACGCCCGCCGCCAGGGGGCCTAAATCCAGCGGGTACTGCCAGGTGTCGGTGGTTTTGGTGGCTTGGGTGGCCCATACGGTGCGGCCCAGCGCATCGAAGAGTTGCAGGGCTACGGGGCCCCGCTGGGCGTTGGCCAGGGCCAGGGTAGCCGCGCCGGTGCTGGGGTTGGGAAACACCGATGCCCCGGCCGCGGTGGCGCCGGGCTGGGTGGCCAGCACGCGCACGATGCTGAAGTTCTGGTCGGAAATATCGAAGAAGACGTTGCCCACGGCCCGCACCATCACCCGGGCGTTGGCAGTGAGGGGCGTGCCGGCGGGCACGGCCACGGTGGCCGCGCCGGTGTTGGGGGCCCCGGCCAGCAGCACGGTAGGGTAGGTGAAGCCGCCGTCGGTGCTCAGCAGAATGTCGACCTGGGCGGTGCTGATGGGGGCCCCGGCGGTGCCAGCCACGTCCCAGACCACAGCGGCGTTGGTGCCGGGCTGCCACTGCGCACTGGCGGCGTTGGGCTGCTGCACCCGGAAGGGCCCCGCGGTGCCGACGACGGCCAGGCTCAGCGAGTCGTAATCGACGCCCCCGCCGCCGGCGCGGTTGTCGCGGGCCACCAGTCGGAAGTGCAGCCGCCGGGCGTAGGTGGGCAGCAGCTCGCCAATGGTTTGCACGTTGTTCACCACGTCGCTGATTTGCGGGAAGGTGCGGGTGGGCGAAAGGCTGGGCGCGAAGGGCCGGAACAGCGGCGCGTTGCCGGTGGGGCTGGCAATGGGCGAAGTCACGGAATCCCGGTCAAATTCCTCCCAGGCGTAGGTCAGCGCGTCGCCGTCGGGGTCGGTGGCCCGGCCGGTGAGGGCGAAGGGCGTGCCCAGGGGGATGCGGTAACCGGGGCCCGCCACCGGCACCGGCGGGCGGTTACCGGTGCTCGTAACGGTGGCGCAGGTGCCCTGGGTGGCCAGAAACGCCAGGATTTCGTCGTAGCTGCGCGAGTGGAAGTAGGGCAGGCTGTTGGCCACGACGTTCTCGGGGGCGCAGATGCCGGCGTAGGCCATGATGGTGGCGCCGCTGCCCGGCTCATAGGCCGAAGCGGGCGAGCGGTTGGCGCCGCCGCAGTCGCCGCCGGTGCCATTGAAGGTGTGGGTGGCGCCAAGCTGGTGCCCGATTTCGTGGGCCACGTAGTCGATGTCGAAGCCGTCGCCGGTGGGGCGCGCCTGGCCACTCACGCCGCCGGCCTTTTCGGTGGGGTCGCAGGCCGAGCCCACGTAGGCAATGCCGCTGCCCCCGGTGCTGAACACGTGCCCAATGTCGTAGTTGTTCGTGCCAATGATGCGGTCGAGGTTGGTCTGGTTTTGCCCCAGCATGGCCGTGCCGTTGTTGTTCGAGTACACCGGGTTGGCTGCTGGGGCCCCCGCGCCGCTGAGGAAAATGACCTGGTCCTCGTTGGCCACCAGCACCAGGCGCACGGCCAGCTCCCGCTCGTACACCCCATTCACGCGGTTGATGGACGTAGCCACGGCGGCCAGCACGCGCGCCACCGTGTTGCCCTGGGTGAGCGAATATTCCGGCGTGCACGCCACCGCCAGCCGAAACGTGCGCAGCTGCGCGCCGTTGGGCTGCCCAGCCGTGGCGGCCAGCCCCGCGCCGGGGCCCCGGCCGCCCGTCAGGCACGCCCAGCCATCGCCGGGGGCCCCAGCGCCCTTGTTAAAGGCCACGGCGTGGGCGCTGTCGCCGGCCGGGTCGATGTAGTAAGCCCGGCCGGCGCTGAGCACCTGGGCGTGAAAGCCGGTGGGCCCCACGTCGAGGCGGGCGGTGGCGGTGGGGTCGTCGAGGCCCTGGGCTTCGTAGGTCTGGATTTGGGGGAAGCGTGCGGCCAGCGCCGGGGCCAGCACCGGCACTGGCCGTACCCGGTAGCGCTGGGTGCCGCCCTCGGGCAGCGGCAGGCGCAGCACTGCGCCGGCCGGCCGCAGGGCCGCGCGCACAGCGGGCAAGTCGATGCCCAAGGTGCGGCCCTGGCGCAGGGCCTGGGGCAGCCGGGCAGCGGCCGTCCGCGCCAGCGGCTGGTCGGCAAACCAGGCTTGCTGGGCGCGGGCGGACCCGGTAGCAAGGAGCAGGAAACAAAGTGTGGCCAGGGCCCCCAATCCGCGCGCGCGGGTGGCCAGGCCCGTCGTGGTAAAAAATGAGGTCATGGGCCGTTAACGAGCGAAAAGTGGGACTGGTATCCAGCCCCAAGGTACGTTTAGGAAAGGACTTTCAACGGCCCATAAAACAGCAGGAGCGCGGACTATCAAGCCCGCGCTCCTTGGTAATGCGTGACGCGTAGCGTACTGTGGGCAGGCTACACGTCGGTTTTCAACAGTACCACCTGGGCCCGGTCGGCGGCGCTGATTTTGCGGCGGAAATCGACGTAGCCGGCGTAGGACGCGGCGGGCAGGTGCAAGCGGGGCATTTCGAGGCGGCGCACGTAGCGCACGGTGCCGTCGGGCAGGGCCTGGTACTGGGCCGAGTAGTTGCCGTAGGCCGTGGCCATTTGCACGGGGGCGGGCAAGGTTTCGGGCTGAAAACCGGCGGGGAAATGCAGCTGCACGGTATCGGCCTGGAGGCTGGCGCGGGGCACCCACAGCGCCGTTTGACGAGTGCCGACTTGCGCGGGCAAAGCGGGCAGCCGGCTCAGCAGGTTGGGGCTTACGAACACGCGCTTGCCGCTGGGCGGGGCGTAGCCGGGCAGGGCCAGCCCGAGGGTTTCAACCACCCCGGGCGTGCCCGCGCCGGGCGCCGCCGCCAGTCCAAACCTGCTGATGGTGAACGTGGACAGCCGCAGGTGCTCGGCCACGTACTGCTTCTGCTCGGTGGGGCCCAGCTCGTGCAGCAGTTGGGCGTAGGTGTCCTGCTCCTGGCCGGTGCGCAGGGTGCGGGCGGTGGCCGTGGCGGCCCCGGCGGCGTCGAGGTACAGGTCGATGCGGCGCTCGCGGCGGTTGTCGGCGCAGCGGTAGCGGGGCGTGGCCACCACCTGCCCGCCCTTGGGCGTGAGCAGCAGCGCGTGGCGGTTGCCGGTGAAGCTGCCCATGTAGCCTAGCGCGGTGGTTTGGCTGGTGCATTCCAGCCACAGCGTATCGGGCCGGCCGGCGCTGGCCAGCGGCACGCACACAATGGCGTGGTTGAACTGGTTGCTGGGGAAATCGGGCCGCAGGTCGGCGTGGTCGGAGCCGGCCCCGATGAGGGCCACGTAGGCGGGCACGCCGGCAGTGGCCAGCAGCGCCATGGTGTAGTTGCTCAAGGCCTTGCAGTCGCCGTAGCCGCTGGTGGCCACGGCGCTGGCCGGAAAGGTTTGCCAGCCACCCAGGCCCAGTTGCACCGAAATGTAGCGGGTGCTGCCCTGCAGCAAGTTATACAGCCGCGCCACCCGGGTGCGCGGGTCGGGCGCGTCCTTAATCAGCTCGGCCACCTTGGCGATGGTGGCGGGTGGCAGTACGGCGCGGCCGGCGTTCAGCTCGTAGTTCCACTGGCCAAACGACTGCCAGGTGCTGGCCGAGCCGGCGTGGCCCTGCACCTCGAAGGCGCCGGGAGCCAGGGCCACGCCGGGCGTGGTATCGGCCAGGGGCGGGGCGTTGTCTTCCTCGTCGAGGGCGGGGCGGTCGGCCAGGGCCCAGGCGTACTGCTCCTGGCTGCCGGCGCGGGTGTGCTGCAAGGGGGCCCCGGCGGGCCACTGCCGCTCCTGGTAGCGCAGGGGCAGGGCGGCGGGCGTACTCACGCGCAGGGTGGCGCTTTGCACGGCCAGGCCTTCCTCGTCCTGGGGCTGCCAGGTGGGGTAGAAGAGGGTATTGTCCGACACCACTTCGTAGTCAAATTCCACGGTGTAGGGCACCTGGGGCTGGCGCAGGTCGGCGTAGCGCACGCGCACGTCGGTCATCAGGCTGCCGCCGGCGTCGCCTACGCCCTGGTCGCGGATTTCGCTGGCCCGCAGCTGGTGCAGCAGGCGGCCATCGGCGTCGTACACGGCCCCGCGCAGGTAGCCGATGGCGTTCAGCGCGTCGTAGCCCACGGTGGTACGGCCGAAGGCGTCGCCGCCCGCGTCGAGCACCGTGATGACTTTGTGCACGGTGTGCACCAGGCGGCCGGCCGATTTCACGGTCACCACTTCGTCGTCGGCGCGCAGCACGGCGTGGGCCCCCTCGCGCAGGGCCGCCGGAATGGTTGCCACGGAATACTTCGGCTCGGGGGCCCCCACCGGGGCGAAGCGCGGAGCGCCGCTCAAGGGCACGGCGAACAGCAGTGCGAGCAAGTTCTTAGCTTTCATAAACTATATAATTCCAATAAAATAGGGCCCCGCAAGGCGGTACTAGGCCTTCTTCTTGATGACGAGCTTCTCAGCCTGCTTTTCCAGCATCAGGCGGTAGAACTCGCGCAGGTGGGTGTATTCGGCGGCCGAGTACACGGGCTTGCGCAGGGCCAGGCGGCTGGTGAAATTTACCGTGCTGCCAATGGTGGCCACGTTGAAGAGGTAGCGGCCGCCGCCGTCGGGCAGGTCGATGATGGCGTTTTTGGGCGTTTCGGCCAGCTCGTAGCCGTCGGGCAGGGTGAGGGCCACGAGCAGCATTTCCTCCTGCGGGGCCCCAAAGTCCACCGGGTACTGCCGGTCTTCGTGCCGGAACGGGTTCTGGCTAGAGCCGAACTCGCGCAGCGGGCTCAGGTACAAGGTGCCGGCGGTGGCGTTGTCGTCGGCGGGCTGCGTGAAGGAGTAGTCGAGCGCAAACGGGGCTTCGGTCGTTTCGTGCTTGGCCACGGCGGCCTGCGGCACGGCCCAGGCCGTGTGCTGGCGGCCAATTTCGGCCAGGTACTTTTTCTCGCCCAGCTTGGCCAGCTCGCCGCGGGCGTTGGCTCCGGCGTAGCCGGCGTACTCTTCGTGCACTTTGCCGGCGAGGCCGCCCTGGGCGTCCAGCGCCAGCTGCACCTGCTGGAAGTGCACGTGGCGTTGGCTGGGGCTCAAATCGACCCAGCGGCTGGCGCTGGCCTGGGGCATGATGAGGCGGCCAGTTTGGCTCAGGCAGCGCTCGGGCAGCGTGCCGCAGGGCAGGTCTGGGTCGGTGGCGTCCACCAGCAGGTCCTTGCCGTCGGCCAGCGGTACCAGGGCCACCACGTAGTTAAACTTGGTGAGCAGCGGGAAGCTCTGGTTTACGCGGCCGTGGGCGCGGGTGCTCAGCAGCACGGGATGAGCCGTCAGGCCGGCTTGGCGCAGGGCGGCGATGAGCAGCAGGTTTACGTCGGCCGAGCTGCCGCTGTGGGCGTCGTAGGCCTTGCGCAGGTTGCCATCGGTGGCGTAGCGGTTGGTGCCGTTGTAGCGCACGGCGGCCAGGATGATTTGCCGCACGGCCGCGGCCCGCTGGGTGGGGTCGGGGTATTTGGCGGCCAGGCCCTGCACCTGCTCCTTCAGGAAGCCACCGCGGCCGAATTGCTGGCCAAAGTCGTTGTCGTCCAGTAGGTCCGTGTTGATTTTTTCCCAAGTGTCGAGCACCGCCTGGTAGGCCTGCCCGGGCATGTGGGTGCCGGCCAGCTCAAAGTCGATGCGCGCCACGTAGTCGTCGGTGGTGGTCATGTAGGGCTCGTCGCGCATCACGGGCACGTCCTTCATGGCCCAGCGGTAGTTGGTCACGCGCCCCGTGAGCACGTCGTTGCTGGCCGCCTCGCGCCCGCTGCCCCCGCGGAAGCTGCCACCGCCCTCGGCGAAGCCGCCCGCGGTGTGCACCGTGTACTGGCCGCCGCCTTCCTCGCGGGTGCTCACGGCCAGCGGCACGTAGCCCTGCATCAGCATTTTGTAGTCGAAGTACTCCGGAATGGCCGCCCGGTACTCGCTCCAGCGCACCGGGTAGGGCCCCTGAAACGTCCAATCCTGGAGGTTTACCAAGAAGTCCGACGTCACGGTGTAGGCGTACTCAATCACGGCCCCTTCGCGCACGTCGGGCAGCGTGAACTTGCGCACCCGTAGGTTGGCCGTGCGGTCTTCCACGAAGGTTTTGCTGATGTCGAGCTTGGTTTTTTGCAGCTGCCCGGCCACCATGTTGTAGGTGGTGCCGCGCAGGCCGCTGAGGCGCTCCTCCGAGTTGTTGCGGTGGTAGAGCGGCACGAGCACCGTGGCGGCGTCGTAGCCGGCTTTTTTCAGAATTTTGACGCGCGTCACGCGGTCTGTTTCGAACTGGAAGCTGGTGCCGTTGAGGCGGAAGCGCGTCACGCCGTAGTCGCACAGCACCACGGCCGCCGCCGCGCTGTCGCCCTTGAAGGATTCGGCCTTGAAGTCCAGCGGGTCGGGCTTGCCCAGCTTGATGGGGTCGACCGGGGCTTGGGCCAGGGCCCCGGTGGTAGCCAGCAGGGCCGGCAGCAGCGCCCAGCGGCGCGAGGAAAGTAACGAAGCAATCATACGCAGAAAAGAAGGGGGATGGAAAGGGATGGGGTAAGGATGGGTGGGGCCCCAAGGGCCGGGGCCCGGGTTAGGCTTTTTTCTTGATGACAAGCTTCTCAGCCTGCTTTTCCAGCATAAGGCGGTAGAACTCGCGCAGGTGGGCGTACTCGGCGGCCGAGTACACGGGCTTGCGCAGGGCCAGGCGGCTGGCCAGCTGCACCGTGCCCCCGAGGCTGGTGACCTGGTACACGAAGCGGCCGCCGTCGTCGGGCAGGTCCACCACGGCGGGCTTGGGGGTTTCGGCCAGCTCGTAGCCCGCGGGCAGGGCCAGGGCTACTAGCAGCGTTTCCTCTTGCGGGGCCCCAAAATCGACGGGGAAGTTTCGGTCTTCCTGAGTGAAGGGGTTCTGGCCGTCCAAAAATTCGCGCAGCGGGCTCAGGTACAGTGTGCCCGCCGGGGCCCCATCGTCGGCCGCACGGGTGAAGGCGTAGTCCAGGGCCAGGGGTTTGTGCACTTCTTCGCGGGCGCCCACGGCTATGGGGGCCAGGGCCCAGGCTGCGTGCTGGCGCGCCAGCTGGGCGGCGTACTTCTTGTCGCCGAGCTGAGCCAGCTCGCCGCGGGCGTCGGCCCCGGCGTAGCCGGCGTACTCTTCGTGCACCTGGCCGGCGAGGCCGCCCTGGGCGTCCAGCGTCAGGCGGGCCTGGCGGAAGTGCACGTGGCGCTGGCTGGGGCGCAGGTCCACCCAGCGGCCGTCGGCCGCGCCGGGCCCCGGCGCAATAAGGCGGCCGGTTTGGTTGAGGCAGCGCTCGGGTAGCGTGCCGCAGGGCAGGGCGGGGTCGGTGGCGTCCACCAGCAGGTCTTTGCCGTCGGCATCGGGTACCAGGGCCACTACGTAGTTAAACTTGTCGAGCAGCGGGTAGGCCTGGCTCACGCGGCCGTGGCTGCGGGTGCTCAGCAGCACCGGCTGGGCGGGCAGGCCGGCTTGGCGCAGGGCCGCAATGAGCAGCAGGTTCACGTCGGCCGAGCTGCCGCTGTGGGCGTCGTAGGCCTTGCGAAGGTTGGCCTCGGTGGCGTACTGGTTGGTGCCGTTGTAGCGCACGGTGGCCATAATGGCCTGGCGCACGGCGGCGGCGCGGGCGGCGGGGTCGGGGTGCTGGGCGGCCAGGGCCCCCATCTGCTCCTTCAGGAAGCCGCCGCGCTCCAGCTGCTGGCCGAAGTTCTCGTCGGCTAGCAAGCGGGCGTTGATTTTCGTCCAGCTGTCGGCCAGGTCGCGGTATTGCTGCTCGGGCCACTGCTCGCCCAGCAGCTGGAAGTCGAGGCGCGCCTCGTAGTCGGTCCGCGCGGTGGTATAGGCTTCTTCGCGCAGCGGCGGCACGTTTTTCAGCACCCACTGGTGCTGCTCGGTGGGGGCCGTAATGGCGTACGAGCCGCTGGGGCCCCCACCCATGCTGATCGACTGGCGGTCCACCACCAGGCTGGTCGAGCCCACCGAGGGCTGGTCGAGGGGCCCCGGCTGGGGCCCCTGGTAGATGATTTTGTACTTGTAGAACACCGGAATACTGGTGCGGTACTCGCTCCAGCGCACCGGGTAGGGCCCCTGAAACACCCAGTTCTGGAAGTTGAACAAGTAGTCCGACGACAAGGTGTAGGCGTACTCCACCACGGCGCCCTCGCGCACGCTGGGCAGCGTGAAGCGGCGCACGTTCACGCGCGGGCTGCGCTTTTCGAGGAATACGCCGGTGGCGTCGAGCTTGGTTTTCTGCACCTGTCCGCCGACCAGGTTGTAGGTGAAGCCGCGCAGGTTGGTGATTTGCTCCTGGTCGCCGTCGCGGTGGTAGAGCGGGATTTCGACCGTGGCCGCGTCGTAGCCCGATTTCTTGAGAATCTTCACCCGCGTCACCCGTTCGAACACCACCCGGAAACCGTCGCGGTAACCCACCAGGTGCGAGCGGCCGTAGTCGCACAGCACCACGGCCCCGGCGGCGCTGTCGGCCATAAATGGTGCCGCCGTCAAATCTTTGGCGTCAATTTGACCAAACTTAATGGGCTCATTTTGGGCGTGGGCGATTGCTGATTCGCCCATAAATATAACTATAGCACTACAGCGTATTAGTAAAGATAGTTGCATCCAAATAAAGCAGAAAAAAGTAGGAAAGGGCGGTTAAAACTACCGCCTTCGCCTAAAATTCCCGCATTCTTCATCCAGCTTTTTTCAGTCTTTTTTACGCCGCAGGGGCCCCCGCCGGGGCCGGGCGCCGCAGCAGCAAAAACGCCAGGGCCCCTAGCACACTGGCCAGGCTGGCGGCGTGCACCCACGGCAGGCGGCCGGGCTGGTTATCAAACACCCAGCCCGCCAGCAGGGCCCCCACGCCGATGCCGGTTTCGAGGGCGATGTACATGGTGGCCACGCCGCGGCCCCGGCGCTCGGGGTGGCTCAGGTCAATGGTCCAGGCGTAGAGCGTGGGCGAATTCAGGCCTGTGCCCAGCCCAAATACCACCGCGCCGGCCAGAAACACCGGCACCGACGGGGCCCAGACCAGCAGCGCCACCCCCCCGGCCAAGATGCCTGCCGACCACCGCAGCACCGCCACCCGGCCGTAGGTATCCGACGATTTGCCCGCCACCAGCCGCACCGCCAGCGAGGCCAACGTGAAGCAGATGTAGAACAGCCCCTTGGTGGGCCCCGCCAGGCCCAGTAGCCGGCTCTGGTCGGGTATCACCGTCAGCACCGCCCCGTACGGAAACATGCACAGCAGCGTCGTGAGGGCCGGTGCAAACACCTGGGGCTCCAGTACTTCGCTCCAGTTTAGCTTGAGAAGCGAAAAGCTAAAGCGCTGCCGCTGGGCCTGGGGCAGCGTTTCGGTGAGGGTGCCTTGCACCAGCAGCGAGAGCAGCGCCAACGCGCTGGAGCAGTAAAACATGGTGTTGAGCGAGTAATGCTCGGCCACCCACGAGCCGAAGGCCGGACCGGCGGCCATGCCCAGGCTGCCCGTCACGCCGAGCAAGCCCATGGCTTCGCCGCGCCGCGCCACGGGCACAATGTCGGCGATGAACGCGGCTGTGCCCGTGGGCTTGAAGCCCGTGCTGAAGCCGTGCAGCAGCCGCAGCCCCAGAAACCCCGTGACCGTGAGCGCAAACGGGTAGAAAAACCCGCAGATGAAGCACACCAGCGACCCGAACACCATCACCGGAATGCGCCCCACCGTGTCGGCCAGCTTGCCGCTGAACGGCCGGCTCAGGCCCGCCGTGAGGGTAAACAGGGCGATAATGAAGCCCTTGTACTGGCCCCCGCCCAGCCGGGTGAGATGGTCGGGCAGCTCGGGCAGCAACAGGTTGAAGCTGGCAAAAAACAGGAACGATGACAGGCACATCAGCCAGAAGCCGGCGGTGTAAGGCCGGGTGGCGGGGGCCGTGGTGGTGGTAGCAGCGGGCATAGGGCCCCAAAGGTCGGGCCTTGGGCGGGAGTTTAGCGCCGCGCGCGCTGGCTATTTCCAGGCGATGGCCACGTCGCGGAACTCCACGCCGAGCGTCCGGCCCGGGCTCGCATTGTCATATACCGGGCACGAGAGGAGCTTGAAAGACCTGGTGGTGGGCAGCACTTTGGGGATGACGAAGGTGGCCCGTACGGGCACGCCGGTGGCCAGCTTGTTGCGGGCCCCGCCCGCGCCGATGTGCATGTCGAACGTCCTATATTCCTGGCCCTGCTCGTCAACAGCCGTCACTTGCTCGAATTGCAGGTCCTGGGTGGGCCCCGCGTTGGTGAGCAGGAGCGTGACGGCGACGGTCTGGGCCTTGGCGTTGCCCGCGCACTTCACGAGCGCCAGGGTCACTTTTTGCACCGTTTGGCGCTGCTCGGCCGGGGCGGGGCCGCTCTGCGCGGGCCCGCCGGCCGTGCCGGCCAGCGCGGCCTGGTGCCCGGGGGTGGCCAGCAGGCCCTTGCGCAGGTTCGCGTTTTCAAACTTGAGCTTGGCTACTTCTATTTTTAGCTTCTCACACTCATCCGCTGGCGATGGGGCCTGCGCCGTGGCGGCCGAAACGGAAAGCAGCACCAAAAAGCTGCTGAGGGAGAGTTTTGCGGCGGGGTGTGGCATGGGGAAACAGGGCTTGACAGTGAGGGAATTAGCCGGCCTTAGGGGCCCCGGTAAGCGCCCCCGCGGGCCGGGGCCCCGGCCAAAAGCTAGTGCGAGTATAGGGCCGTGCCTGCCAAAAACGGGGCATTTGCGGGCTAGCTCGCCGTGCTACCTTCGCTGCTGCCGTGCCCGGGGCCCCTCCCCGCGGCGGTGGCCCGCTTCACCATGAGAATGCTCAACAAGTACGTACGCCTCGCTTTCTGCGGCCTGGGCCTGATTGCCGCGCCCGCCGCCGTGCCCACCAAGGGCCCCAGCACCCTGCCCGCTACCGCCCTGCCCGCCTACGGCCGCTACCGCCTCACCGAAGCTAAGCAGCTGGAGCTCATCAGTTCGGCGGTGCACTTTGGGTTCAGCTTCGAGGGCCCCCAGTGCGAAATATTCGCCTCCCTGCCAGACGCCGGCAGCCACAACTACCTGCAATACGAGCTCGACGGCGTGTACCAGCGCCGCCTGCGCATCGACGGCAATGCAAAAAACCCGCTGACCATCACGGCCCCCGGCCCCGGCCGGCACACGGTGTGGGTGTATAAGGCCACCGAGGCACACACGGGGCCCATCTTCGTCCAGAAAATCACGGGCCAGCGCCTGAAAGCCCTGCGCGAACCGGCCGCGCCGCTCATCGAATTCATCGGCAACAGCATCACCTGCGGCGCGGCCATGGACGCCTCGGAGGTGCCCTGCGGCACGGGGGCCTACCACGACCAGCACAACGCCTACCAGGCCTACGGGCCCCGGGTGGCCCGGGCCCTGCACACGCGCTTTGTGCTGAGCAGCGTGAGCGGCATTGGGGCCTACCGCAACTGGAACAGCGACGGGCCCACCATGCCCCAGGTGTACGAAAAGACGGATTTCCAGGAAGCCAGTCCGCAGCGCTGGGACTTCAGCGCCTTTACGCCCCAGGTGGTCAGCATTGCCTTGGGCACCAATGATTTGAGCAACGGCGACGGCAAGCGCCCGCGCCTGCCCTTCGACAGCGCCCAATTTGTGGGCCGCTACGTTGGCTTTGTGGGCCTGGTGAAATCGAAGTACCCCAAGGCCCGCATTGCGCTGCTCAGCAGCCCGATGGCCAACGGCCAGAACCGCACCAAGCTGCAAAACTGCCTGACGGCAGTCAAAGCCCGCACCGACGCCGCCCACCCCGCCGACCAGCCCGTGGCTCTGTTCTTCTTCCAGCCCATGCAGCCCCGCGGCTGCAGCGGCCACCCCAACGTGGAAGATCACGCCACCTTGGCCAAAGAGCTGGAGCCTTTTTTCCGGCCGCTGGTGGGGAAGGAGTAAGCTGTGGTGCCACAAAAGCAAGCAGAGGGCCCCGGGACAACAGTGATAAACTGTCGCCCCGGGGCCCTCACACTTTGCACAACGCCAAGAAGCTAAGCAGCGGCCAGTTTCTTACCTCGCCGGGGCCAGCAATTGCTGCGTTATTGGTTGATGAAGTAGTTCAACCGCTTGAAAAATCCGGTTGGCGTTAAATACTCTTCCCAAATCCTGCGGAGTTCCTTCTGCAGCTCAATAAAATCTTCTTCTGAAATCTTACTGTGGAATTCAGCCACAATATCTCCTATCCTATCTATATCTTTTTCTTCTACCCACACGCACAGTTTCTTCCAATCAATCAAATCGTCGAAAGGTAAGGTGCTGTCCGTGTTCACAAACACCGGAATTCTGCCGCAGCACATCGTTTCAAAAAAACGAACCGAGTTATTGCCCAAGCCACGGACGCATAGCGTGTAGTCACTGTCTACTATGTTTTCGAAAAACTTATTCCGAAACTCCTGATTACTTTCTACGGTATTTCCAGTGTTCATGCCCGTAGGGCCAAAAGCAAAATTACTTTTCAACCTAAAGTTGGTGGTAACATTTTTTGCCTTTTGCAGCCCTATTATTGCTCGCGCTCTGTAAGAGTGCGATATTCTATCCGGGTACCTTTGAAGGAGCCCGGCGTAGTTGGCGAGCAATTTTGCAATGCCGACTATTTTTTCCCTGCCCATTTTAATGTTCAGGGGCGGTGCGTATCCGCAAAAGCCCACAATTGGTTTCGCGTCTTTATTCCTTGGGTTTAGTTTCCCGTTATTATATTTTTCTAAAAAATCTTCGAAAAAATGCGGCCAAGGATGGACATTTTTGGTTTGCTTTGATTTGCTTATCGCACTATTGAAGATGATGGAGTTTTTAACGGGAATATTGATTTCCAAGACATCGTGGCCAACAAAAATTAATATCTTTTTGCCCGATTGCTCCACTTTTGCTATAAACTCCGCTATATCTTTCTCGAACTTCGCTTGATTGTCAATGACATCGTAGAAGATCGGCAATAAGCAGGCATCACATTCCTCGATGCTGGTTAGCTCTAAGAATGATTTCCCATTTTTTAGAAAATCGTCGTATCTGCCATGCCTGATTGATTCGGCACCTGCTTCGAAGTCGCCTATGAAGGGTATCAGTAGTTCAACAGGCTGACCTTTTCCCAAAAGGCTCAAGTCTGTATAGAGTTTTAACTTCATGCTTCTATCTTATTTTTTTAATGCTAGGGTTTGGTAGAAATAAAGCTACTTAAACAAGCTGTCTGGGGGATTCTAAAATTCAAAGAATGACGTCGTATACATGCTTTAGTAGGCCAAAAACGACGCCCTGAAAATTTATAAATGACTTTTAAATAAAAATTAACTGTATTTAAATAGTTAATGCTCTGCCTCGTATTTGTTCCACTTTAATTAGTAGAATTAACTGTAGTTAGCTGATCGAATAATAGTACATTTTTGATACGGGTACGCATTCTTATATCAATAATGTGAAGCGAGCGTACATGCAAATATAAGCTCTAATGGATATGGGCTTGAATGAAAGCTGTGGCTTAATTCCTGCCTTTACCTTTACTTAAGCGAATTTTAAGCAAACGGCGTGCCCCACGCTTGGCCCGAAGCCGTGGTGCTCTGCTGGATCAGGGGCGCACGTCGGTGAAGGTGCCCTTGATGGTGCTGCGTTTGTCGGAATCGTCGCCCCGGCGCGTCCCGTGAAAAGTGCCCGAATACCCTCCCCGCGGCGTTGGGGTGAGCGTGCCGCGCAGGTGGGCGCTGTAGTTGGTGCCAATGACCACCGAGTTTTCTACGTAGGTGTACGTGAGCACCGTGGGTTTGTAGCCCGAAATGGGGGCCCCGGTGGGCTTGGCGTAGCTAATGATAAAGGAACCGTCGCCGGGGCGGGGGGAGCGCCCAACGATGATGGTTAGTACGTCGGTGCCATCGGGCCGGCCGCCCTCGTACACCGCCCGGGTTGGCACCTGGGCGGTGACGCCTTCGCGCTTGTAGCGGGTGGTGCTGGGCTCCCGGTTTAGTAGTTCTTGGTTGGCCGAACAGGCCGCCAAAGGTGGCAGCAGCAGCCAAAATAGGCGGTAAAGCTTGGGCATAGAGGGGAAGGTGTAAAGCACTGCTTTTAGCGGCGTTCCGGGGCTTTCCTACCGCCTGGGGTAGCACTTGCTCAGAAGCCGGGGTGGGCTAATAATCTAGTTTTCTCATGGATACATACAAATCTTCCGAAATATACTCCTGCCACGGGGTAATGAAGTTTTTGCATTTGCTTATTAAATAATATAATACTGATTGCCAATAGATTATGGTATTCTGTTCAGCTTGATTGGTAGATGCTGCGGGGGGCACGGGAGGGGCCCACACAACTGGTGGGTTGGTGCGCATTGCTGAAATCAAGGCAGGACTGGAGGGATAGAAGAACCGCTTGCGGGCCATTGCTGCGTTTGGCACGCGGCCCTGGCGGCCCGCCCCGCCCTGCCAAAACGGCGGCCCCGGCCTTCCGGCCCCAACCTTGCCGGGGCCCCGGTAATGCTTGACTTTCTGAAAACTATCTCCGCCAAAAACCCGAACGGCGGCCGGGGCCCCGAGAAGCCCGCCGTGAGCGTGCGCGAGCGGGTGGGGGCCCTGCGCCACCTGCCGGCCTTCCTCAAACTGATTTGGCACACCAGCCCCGCCCTCACGGTGGGCAACGTGCTGCTGCGCCTGCTGCGGGCCGCCCTGCCGCTGGCCACGCTCTACGTGGGCAAGCTCATCCTCGACGACGTGGTGCAGCTCACGCGGCTGCCCGCTGCCGAGCGGGCCCTGGGGCCCGTGGGGGCCCTGGTGGCGCTGGAGTTTGGCCTAGTGCTGCTGGCCGATGCCTCGGGCCGCGCCGTGGCTTTGCTCGATTCGCTGCTCGGCGACCTGTTTGCCAACGCCTCCTCCATCCGCCTGATGGAGCACGCCGCCGAACTCGACTTGGACCAGTTTGAGGACAGCGCCTTTTACGACAAGCTGGAGCGGGCCCGCCGCCAGACGCTCTCACGCTCGGTGCTGATGAGCCAGGTGCTGGCCCAGGGCCAGGACGCCGTGACGCTCGTGCTGCTGGCCGCCGGGCTGGTAGCCTTCCAGCCGTGGCTGCTGGGGCTGCTGCTGCTGGCCGTAGTGCCGGCCTTCCTCGGCGAGAGCCACTTCAACGAGCGCAGCTACTCCCTCAGCCACTCCTGGACGCCCGAGCGCCGCGAACTGGACTACCTGCGCCAGACCGGGGCCTCCGACGAAACGGCCAAGGAGGTGAAAATCTTCGGCCTCTCGGACTTTTTGGTGGACCGTTTCCGCACCTTGTCCGATAAGTTTTACGCCCAGAACAAGGGCCTGGCGCTGCGGCGGGCGGGCTGGGGCACGGTGTTCGCGGCGGTGGGCGCGGCCGGCTACTACGGGGCCTACGTCTACATTCTGGCGCGGGCCGTGGCCGGGCAAATCTCCATCGGGCAGCTTACCTTTCTGGCCGGCTCGTTTGCGCGGCTGCGGGGCCTGCTCGAAGGTATTCTGAGCCGCTTCAGCTCGGTGGCCGACGGGGCCTTGTACTTGCAGGATTTCTTTGATTTCTTTGCCCTGCGGCCCAAAATCACGCGGCAGGCGGTGGGCGTCGAAATAGCCCGACCCTTTCCCCGGCCCATCCGGCAGGGGTTTCAGTTTGAAAACGTCGGGTTCCAGTACAAGAATGGTACAAAATGGGCCATTCGCAACCTCTCCTTCGTGCTGCACGCCGGCGAAAAGCTGGCGCTGGTGGGCGAAAACGGGGCCGGTAAAACCACGCTCGTCAAGCTCCTGGCCCGCCTCTACGACCCCGCGGAGGGCCGCATCCTGCTCGACGGCCACGACCTGCGCGAGTACGACCCCGCCGAGCTGCGCCAGGAAATTGGCGTCATCTTCCAGGATTTTGTGCGCTTCCAGCTGCCGGCCGGCCAAAACCTGGCCGTGGGCCGCATCGACCAGCGCCACAACCAGCCCCGCATCGAAACCGCCGCCCACCAGAGCCTCGCCGATTCGGTGATTGCCAAGCTGCCCGGCGGCTACGACCAGATGATTGGCCGCCGCTTCAGCGGCGGCGTAGACCTGAGCGGCGGCGAGTGGCAGAAAATCGCCCTCGGCCGCGCCTAC
Organism: Hymenobacter nivis; assembly: GCF_006439025.1. Lineage (GTDB taxonomy): Bacteria > Bacteroidota > Bacteroidia > Cytophagales > Hymenobacteraceae > Hymenobacter > Hymenobacter nivis_A. The sequence continues at coordinate 868,614 of NZ_RCYZ01000001.1, read as the reverse complement.
ATGCGCGACGCCCAGCTCCTGATCCTTGATGAGCCCACCGCCGCCCTCGACGCCCGCGCCGAGTTCGAAGTCTTCGAGCGCTTCAAGGAGCTCACCCAGGGCAAAACCGCCGTCCTCATCAGCCACCGCTTCAGCACCGTGCGCATGGCCGACCGCATTCTGGTCATCGAAAACGGCCAGTTTGTGGAAATTGGCTCCCACGAAGAACTGCTGGCCAAGGGTGGCCGCTACGCGGAGCTGTTTGCGCTGCAAGCCGCCGGGTATCGGTAGGGGCCCAGTGGCGGAGATGCGTCGAGCAGGAAGCTTACGTTTGCTCAAAATCATTTTGGGCCTCTTTCATCGGCCCGCCACCACCCTTACCTATGCAATCAACCGTTTATACCGCCAACCTGCGGGCGGGCTTTGTTGGCCTGCGTTTTCTGCCGGAATTAATTGCCATTGGGACCAATAACCTGAACCCCAAACTCATTCTGCACGATGGCCACGTGGAGTATCGAGGGGCTTTTTTTACCAACAGCTTACCATATGCCAGCATTGAGCTGCTGAACGTTGCCTTCGTGGGCAGCGGCACCAATAACCTAACCATCGTTCCCCGAACGGGCCTCACCACCTTCACGGGCAATTTTGAAAAGAAAGCCCAGCTGTACCAGTTTCTTGCGCTATTCAAGGCCAAAGGGTGCCCGCTGTCTCCATTTGCTCAGAAAACGCTAGCGGATTATCAAGATCAAAGCCAATAGTTTGATTAATAAGCTCTTACAAATAGCTCGGCTCGTCTGGGGGCCCTAGCTCCAGCAGTGGGGCCACGTGCAGCGGCGCTACGCCCGCTTCTTCGTAAATCTGGACCAGCGTCATCGTCAGGTTCAATTTCGGGATGATGACGGCGTCCTCGGCTTCGGCCAGGGCAGTGTGGGCCCATACGCCGTGCTCGGTGAGCTGGTACCACTCCACGAGCCAGGTTTTTTGCGAGACGAACAGGTAGTGGCGCAGGCTCGGCAGCTTCTTGTACTGGTTGAATTGCAGGCCCCGGTCGTAGGCTTCGGTGGAGGGCGAGAGCACCTCCACGATGAGCACCGGGCGGTGCAGCTGCTGGCTTTCGCGCTGGTCGTGTGGGTCGCAGCTCACCATCACGTCGGGGTAGGCGTAGTGGCGGTTTTCCTGCACGGCCAGCCGCACGGCTTCCATCTGCACCCGGCACTGCTTGCCGCGCAGGGCCTGCCGGCAGCTCATGTACACGTTGCCGGCAATGGTGTTGTGCGCGATGCTGGCTCCAGCCATCGCAAACACCTCGCCCTCGAAAAACTCGTGGCGCACATCGCTGCCTTCTTCCAAGGCAAAATATTCTTCGGCGGTGTAGCGGTGCGGTTGTTGTCCCATAGCCAAAAATAGGGGCCCCAGGCAACAAAAAACTGCGCCCGGCACCCGTGCCGGGCGCGGTGCCCGGCGGCTAAGATTGGGAAATACGGCCCCCAGCCCAGCTGGTGGCCAGGGGCACGCGCTTGCCGCGCCAGCCACTGGCTACCGCCAGGGCCCCGGCTGCGTTAAAGGCGCCAGTGGCCGGTGGCCGCACCAATTACCCAACGCATGGCATCTTCTAAAACCGCGCTTTACACGGCTCTGGCGGCCAACCTGGGCATTGCGGCCACCAAGTTTGTGGCCGCCAGTATCACGGGCAGCTCGGCCATGCTTTCCGAGGGCATTCACTCGCTGGTGGATACCGGCAACGAGCTGCTGCTGCTGCTGGGCCTGCTCCGCAGCCAGCGCCCGCCCGACGAGCGCCGGCCCTTCGGCTACGGCCGCGAGCAGTACTTCTGGTCGTACGTGGTGGCGCTGCTGATTTTTGCGGTCGGCGGCGGCCTGTCCTTTTACGAAGGCGTGGCGCACCTGCGGCACCCCGAGCCGATGAAGGACCCGTTTTGGAACTACGTCGTGCTGGGCATCGCCTTCGCCCTCGACGGCTACTCGCTGCTGACGGCCTGGCGGGCCTTCAACGCGCAGCGGGGCCAGCAGTCGTTTTGGGCGGCCCTGCAAAGCAGTAAGGATGCCGCCACGTTCACGGTGCTGTTTGAAGATGCCTCCGACGTGCTGGGGCTGCTCATTGCCTTTCTGGGGGTGTTTCTGGGCCATACGCTGCACAATCCGTACTTCGACGGCGGGGCCTCCATCCTCATCGGGCTGCTGCTGATGGGCGTGGCCGGGGCCCTGGCGGCCCAAAGCAAGAGCCTGCTGCTGGGCGAAGGCGTGGACGCCGCCACCCGACGCCGCCTCGTGGCCCTCACCGAGGCCGACGCCGCCGTGGCGCAGGCCGTGCGCATCGCCACCATCTACCTGGGCCCCGAGGAAATCACGCTGGTGCAGGGCGTCGCCTTCCGCCCTGGCCTCACCACCGAGGGCATCACCGCGGCCATCGGGCGCATTCACGCCGCCATCCGGCAGGAGTTTCCGGCCGTGAAGCACGCCTACATGCAGCCCGTGCCCCCGGCCGAAACCGGCGTTGCGGCGTAGCTCCCGGCGCCGCGGCGGGGGCAAAAACCAACCGGCTGGCCACCACCGGCAAATAAATGAGGGCGCGGCGGCAGTTGGGGGCCTCGGTGGCTGCACCTACAAAGCCAAAACGGGGGCCCGGGGCCCTACAATGGTCGGCGGGCCGCCCCGCGCCAGTTACCCGAGGTAGCGCTTGCATTATGAATGCGTTATGCCCGCGGCGGCGCATGGAAATTGGGTGAGGTTTTGTAACTTGGGGGTTCAATCTTCTTTCCCTTCCATTTGAGATGAAACTTACCCTTGCTTTTTGGCTGGGCTGCCTGCTGGCGGCCGGTTTGCTACCCGGTTGCATCGCGGCCCGCGAAGCCCGCGTCGAGTCAGACTACAGCTACGGCGGGCGCTTCCGCCGCTACCGCTCCTACAATTTCATCACCGGCACGGGCCTGGCCGCCGATACCAGCCACCTGGGCGAAACCCTGCGCGACGCCATCCGGCAGCGCATGCGCAGCCAGGGCTACCGCCCGACGCGCGGCACCAACCGCCCCGATCTGCTGGTGAGCTTCCGCATTTTTGAGGGCGACATGCACTTCCACGGCTTCAACCAGGAGGAGCTGACGACGTGGGTGAAAAACAACGACGCCGAGGAGGACGAAACCCCCGACGAGCAGCGCCACGTGTACCAGCCCGTGCGCCTGCTGCTGGCCGAGGGCACGCTGCTCGTCACCCTCATCGACGCCCGCACCAACCGCGCCGTCTGGAATGGCTACGCCTCGGGCGTGACCGTGCCCGAGGGCCTGCGCGGCGAGGTAGTGCTCGTGCGCTCGGTGCGCTCCATCTTCGACCGCTACCGCATCTTCACCGAAAACTACTTCCAGGGCGGCAACGTGGACGGCGGCGCTGGCGGCGGCGACGCCGACGGCGAAAAGCCGTAGGGCAGCTTAGACTACAAAAAACGGTCATGCTCAGCTAGCGTCTGCCGGCTGAGCATGACCGTTTTTTTGTAGCCTAAGCTACCCTACCCGCCTGCCCCCGGGGCCCCGTTGCGCACGGCCAGCAGTTGCCGGCGGCCACGCCGATGGGGCCCCGAGGGCGGGCCAGCTCTGCGGCCGGGAAGCCTCTGGCGGCCAGTGCGCGGCGCAACTTGGCCGCGGCGGCGGCGCTGGCCGCGGCCGTGGCGGCGTGGCACGGCCCGGTGAAAGCCGACTGGCGCGCTGCCTTCGTGCACCACCACAAAATTGGCGATGTGGGGGCCCTGGCGACGGGCAGCACGGTCTACAATGCGAAACTTAGCCACATCTTTATCGGCTGCGCCACCGGTAAGCTGGCCGCCGAAATCCACATTGCCATGGGCGAGCAGGCTAAAACCACGCGCCTGCGCCTCGAAAAAACCCTTCTATGAGCCAGATAACCACCCACATCCTCGACACCACCCGCGGCGAGCCCGCCGCTGACGTAGCCGTGGCGCTGCTTGGCCAAGACGGCAGCAACTGGCCCGAGCTGGCCCGCGGTACCACCGACGCTGACGGCCACCTAACCGACCTGCTGCCCGCCGGCACCGTGCTGCCCCCCGGCGTGTACAAGCTGAAATTCTTTACCCTCGAGTATTTCACTAAGCACGGCCGCGCCCACTTCTACCCCCTGGTAGAAATCTGCTTCGCTGTGGCCGGCGACACCCATTACCACGTGCCGCTGCTGCTCAACCCCTTCGGCTACAGCACTTACCGCGGCTCATGAGGCAGCCGTAAAACAGAGTAGTACTCCGTTTACCCTTGCGCAAGTCATTCGCGGGGAGACGCGGCACCGCTCCGTTCTATCCATGAAACACCGCCCGGCCAACACCGGCCAAGCGGCCCTGCCCGACCAGCCAGGCGCGGCCAACCGTGCCTTCTAAATAAAATGCCCCGGCCACTGGCCCGACTGTCAGCCTTTTCAGGGCTGATAGCTGCGTGCGGGTGGATAGAATCGCCCTGCGCGGCCTCCAAGCCTACGCGCCCAATTTTGTGGAGATGGCCCGCGTGCGGCAGCTGCCGCGCGCGCAATTGCCAGTGCTGAAGCACGAGGCTGCGGTCTTCGCCGCCCGTCTTGGCGCGCTATTTTTTTGTGCAGGGCCCCGGTGGCCGGTGGCCACGCAGTGCGTAGGGCCGCCGGCCACCGGGGCTCTTGCCGTTGGCAGTGAGTGGCTTGCAACCCCGGCCGGCCCAGTATAGTAAGCGTTTTTCATGAGATTTTCATCTGTAATTCGCAGATTAATAAGCAGTTAATGTTTAACTTTTGTTGTGATAGGTGCGTAAAGGAGCCATCCAAATAATAATCTTTTTCCCGCTCTTTTATTCATTTTTCCATGACCTTCGCTACTGAATTCGTCCCTACCGCTGGGGAGGTGGGCATCGTGCCGATGCTGACGTATTTCTTCATGACCATTGCGGCGTATTGCTTTTTGGGCAACGTGTTTTTCAGCATCCTCACCAACCAGAGTGTGGCCCCCGAGCACCGCATTTCACGGGCCTACGGCGGGGTTATTGCCATTGTGGCGGGGGTGTCGTACCTGCTCATCACGCGCTTCTACCACGGCATGCTGCAAGACCTCAGCCACTTAGAGTCGCCCGAGGCGCGGGCCGCCCTCGTCCGGCATAGTTACCAGGCCATCGGCCAGTACCGCTACATGGACTGGGCCGTGACCACGCCGCTGCTGCTACTCAAGGCGGCCTCCATGCTGCGCATCCGCTACAGCGAGGCCGCCACGGCCATCACAGTGATGCTGGTAGCCGATTTCCTGATGGTACTCACCGGCTACATCGGCGAGCAACAGCTGACGGCGACGGGCGAAATCATCGTCGGCGGCAAGCTGCTGTGGGGTGCCATCTCGACGGTGGGCTACGTGGTGGCCGTGGTGGCCCTCTACGGGCTGTACAAGAAGTTTGCGGCGCGCGGCAATGACATCGAGCGCTGGGGCTTCAAGTTCATCGGCATCACCACCGTGACTACCTGGGGCGTGTACCCGCTGGGCTACATGCTCACCATGACGAGCATCGACCTGAACTACATCCACATCGCCTTCAGCATTTTCGACGTCTTCAATAAAGTAGGCATATCGGTGGTGGCCTACCTGGTGGGCAAGCGCCTGCTCGACGAGCGCCTCGACGAGCAGAAAGTGCTCGACGGCTATGCCACGGCCTAGCCTGACGGGCAGCTACTTGCGCCAGCCCACGGCGGGGCCCCAGCGCTACTCCTACGGGGTGGTGCTGGCGGCCACGGCCGTGGGCTGGCTGCTGCCCGGCTGGGCCGGCTGGTTGCTGGGGCCCGCGCTGCTGCTGGGCCTGGTGCTGCTGGGCGTGGCCCACGGCGCCTGCGACCAGTACGTGGTGCCGGCTACCCACCCGGCGCTGGCCCGCCGCCCGGGGCGGTACTGGGCGGTGTTTTTGGGCGGCTACCTGGCGCTGGCGGCGGCGGTGGGGCTGCTGTGGTGGTGGCGGCCGGCACTGGCCGTGGCGTTTTTCTTCGGGCTCTCAGCTTGGCACTGGGGGTCGGGCGATGCGCCGGCGGCGGCCCGCTACCGGGCGCAGTGGCTGGCCCACAGCCTGTTGCGCGGCGGCCTCATCTTCGTGGTGCCGCTCTGGTTTTGGCCCACCGAAACGCGCACCCTCACCAACGACCTGCTCGCACTGGCCGGGGCTGCCCCGGTGGGCGCGGCGGCCGTGGGCGCGGCCGCGCGTTGGCTGGGGCCCCTGGTGCTGGCCGGCCACGCGCTGCTCTGGGCCAGCTACTGGCTCACCAGCCAGCACCGGCTGGCCCGTACCGATGTGCTGGAAGTGCTGCTGCTCAGCGGATTACTGGTGGTGCTGCCGCCGGTGCTGTCGGCGGGCGTGTACTTTGTGTTTTGGCACAGCTTGCAGCACGTGCTGCGCATGAATGCCCTGATGGGCCGGCCCTTTGCCGGCAGCTGGGGGGCGCTGGGGCCCCAGCTGGGCTTCTTTTTGCGGCGCTCGGCCCCGCTATTGCTGGTGAGCGTGGCCGCGTTGGCCGCCCTCTACGGCTGGGAGTGGGCGCGGGCGGCGGGCGGCCCGGCGCTCATCAGCTTGGCGCTGCTCGTGGCCTCCGTCGTGACGCTGCCCCACGCGCTGCTCGTGACGCTGGGCCTCGACGCTGCCCGTTGGCGGCGTGCCGTCGGCTAGCCGCTAGCCGCTACCAGTCGGTCCGTCGGAGTTTATCAGGCTGCAAAAGCTTGATTCCCTTGGGCGTAACTTCCAATAAGCCATCGTGCCGAAACTCACTGAGCGTGCGGCTCAGCGACTCGGGCGCAATGCCGACCACAGCGGCTAGGTCGTCGCGCGAGAGTTGGATGAGCGCGCCGGCCGCTTCGTCGGGCCGGGCGTGGTCGTAGAAACCGAGCAGGGCATTGGCCACGCGGCGGCGCAGCGAGTTGTAGGCCATGTCGAGCAGCTGGTCTTCGCGCTCGCGCTTGCGGCCGGCCAGCAGGCGCACCAGCTGCTGGCTCACCTCGGGGTTGCGCAGCAGCTGCGCAAAGTCGTCGGCCGGAATGTAGAACAGCGTCGAGTCTTCGACGGCCACGGCCGCATCGTGGTACACGGTGCCTTCGAGCAGGGCTTTGTAGCCAAAAAACTCGCCCGCCTGGTAGAAGCCTGTGATTAGCTCTTTGCCGGAAGCAGTGGTTTTCACAATTTTAACCCGGCCGGCCTGCACGAAGTAGAGCCGCGCTGGCTCGTCGCCTTCAGCGTACACAATCTGGCGGCGCGGCACCGGGTGGGGTTTGCGGTCGGCCACGAGGGTGAGTAGGTTGCTGCGCTGCGAGGCCACAAATTCGGCCGGCGCACTGCTGGCAGCGGGGGCCTCCTCGTCGGGGTGCAGGTGCTGAAAGCGGGCGAGGCGCCCGGCAATGGCCCCCAGCAACTCGCTGTTTACGAAGGGTTTGGTAAGATAGTCGTCGGCTCCGAGCTCCATGCCGCGGCGCACATCGGCCCGCGCCGCCCGGGCCGTGAGGAAGATAAAGGGCGTGCCCGCCAGCCGGGCATTTTGCCGGAAGCTGTAGAGCACCCCGTAGCCATCGAGTAGGTCCAGGTCGATGGCGCAGAGCACCAGGTCGGGGCGGGCGGTGCGGGCCTGCTCGACCCCGGTTTTGCCGTTGCCGGCCGTGCTCACGGCGTAGCCGGCCAGCACCAGCAGCTCGGCCGTGCTTTGGCGGGCAGCGTCGTCGCCGTCGATTAAAAGAATGGTTTTCATAGCGGGTAGAAGGAGTGTTTGTGGGGCAGGGCCCCTGCGCAGCGATAGCGGCAACCCCGGTGCCGGGCAATAGCCGGAGCAACCTTGTTTTATTTTCAAAGCATTGGTATATAATACTTTGATTATTAATTGGTGGGGCCCTGGGGTGCGGCTGCACCTGCGCCGACGGAGGCTTTCTCTTGCCGCGTGGTGGCCTATAACAGCCATCAGCCGGGCGGGTGATAATTCTCACCGGTTTGGGTAACGGCGGTCACGCAAGCCCCCGGGGCCCCGGGATACTTTTGCGCCATCGACTGCCACGGCAGCATTGCTTATCCTGCTTTCATACTCTCTATTGATGTGGCCTTTTACGCCCGTGCCAACTCCTGGGGCCCCTGCGCCGGGCTGGGCAACCAACCAATACGCTGGCCCCGTCCGGTGTGACGGGTGGTTAGGTGCCGCGCAAAGTTCGGCCACTGCCCCCATTCCCCGCTCGGGGGGCGCCGCGGGCTTGCTCCGGCCGCTGCCCATCCAAGCGTTCATAAGCTAACAACCACTGCTATACTCACCGCTTACATCTGTTTACTTTTTATTTTTTAACAACTCAATGGCCTATTCTACCACCATCCCCGCCGGACAAGCCGTCCAGAACATCCTCAACGACTTGCCGGCCCTGCTCGCCGTGGCCGTCGTCGATATTAGCTCCGGCATGAGCCTGGCGTCGCACACCAATTCCAGCATCAACCCCGATACCGCCGCCGCCTACAACACCGAAGTGGTGAAGCAGAAGCAGAAAGCCATCAACGCCCTCAAGCTGCAAGGCGAAGCCATCGACGACATCCTCATCACCCTCACCAACCAGCTGCACTTGCTAAAGCTGGTGAACGACGGCAAGAAATTCATCCACCTCGCCGTCAACCCCCGCGATACCAACTTGGCCATTGCCCGCGAGGTAGTGCGGGCGCAAGCCGAGCTGCTCAAGTAGCCCAACGCCGCGGCCCCACAAAAAAACCTCCTGTCGCCGGGAGGTTTTTTTGTGGGGCCGCGGCGTTACACCAGCAAATCCGCTGGTAAAGCGCGAATGGTAGTGGTCGTTCTGTCCTCGGGCGTGGCTGCTAGGCGAAGCGGTGGCGTGCGGCTCCGCGCCGCTGGGGGCCCCACCAAGTGCTCGTGGCAGCGCACAGAGTCGAGCAGGGTGCTGGCGGGCAGCTTGGCCGTGCGCACGGGCTGGCCGTTGGGGCAGACAGCTGATTGTAAACGCGGCTAGTATTGCGTGCGGCTCTCGTGCGCCTCCCAGGCGCGGAAACTGGCTTGGGCTTCGGTGTGCAGCAGCTGCTGCATCGGGATGCTGCGCTGGGGCAGGGGCTGCTCAATCTCATCGTAGATGAACTGGTCGTCGAAGCCCACCGCGGCGGCGTCGGCCTTGGTATTGCCGAAAAATACCCGCGCCGGCCGGGCCCAATAAATGGCCCCCAGGCACATGGGGCACGGCTCGCAGCTGGTGTAGAGGTCACAGCCGTCGAGCTGAAACGTGCCCAGTACCTGGCACGCCTTGCGGATGGCGTCCACCTCGGCGTGGCAAGTAGGGTCGTGGGTGGTGGTGACCTGGTTGAAGCCGCGGGCAATGATTTGCCCGTCCTTCACCACCACGGCCCCGAACGGCCCGCCTAAGCCGGCCTGCATTTTTTCGATGGACAGGCGAATGGCTTCGCGCATGAATTCGGGGTTGGGAGCTTCCATAAAAGTGGGTAGTAGAATAAAAAAAAGCGGGCCAGAAAGGTAAAAATAAGGGGCCCGGCGCTAAGACAAGCGCCGGGCCCCGGGTTATTGTTCCTGGCCAGTGCCCTAGCGCCGGCTGGCCGCCGTGGGAATGCGGAACTGGAAGCCCAGCGAGGGCACTACGGTGAGGCCACTGAGCGAGGTGCTGGCCCCGTTCAGCAGGGCGTAGTCGCCGTAATTTTGGTAGAAAAGCGACACGGCCGGGATGACGTAGAAGTAGCGGTAGCCGAGCTTGAGGTTGACGAAGCCGCCGAACGACGAGAAGTTGCGGCTGGTGGTGGGCAGGGCGCTGACAACTTGGTTGTTGGAACCGTAAATTTTGCTCGGCGCGAACCCGTACGTAACCCAGCTGTGGGCGTACACCACGCCGTAGCTGATGGCGCCAATCTCCTCCTCGGGCCCGAACGACTGGCTGAAAATGACCGGGATGAGCAGGTCGTTGCGGCTGGCGCGCAGGTTCAGCAGCGAGTTGATGTCGGAGAGGAACGGCAGCGAGGGCAGCTTGGCCCGCTGGGTGGCAAACTGGAGCCCGATGCTGGCGTAGGTGGTGCCGCTGGCGGCCCCGCGCCCGGGGTTCTCGACCGAGCCCACGGGGCCCAAAAACTGGTACTGCGCATCGAACACGTGCGAGCCGAAGGCGTACTTGTAGCCCGCGTCGAGGCGGGGCACAATGCCGTAGCGGATGCTGAGGTCGGCGGTGGGCTGCACCGGGTCGAGGATGTAGGCCAGGGCGGCGGCTTGCAGGTTTTTGACCGAGCCGCCGTAGCCCACGGTGTCTTTGCCCACGGCCTGGCTGGCGGCGTCCTTCAGGGCCGAAGTAGCCTTGGACAGAGGCGCGGAGGCAATATTAAAGCCTTGGTTGTAGGCCACCCGAAATTCGCCCTGGGGCGTGACTTTGCCCGTGGCCACAATGGCGCGCGGGGCCGAGCACGAGGCGGCCATCAGGCCGGCCAGGGCCCCAAGTAGGAGGCGGGAGGGGAGGGGTAGGCGGGTTTTCATACAGCAAAAAAAGGGAGTTGGGAGCGGCAAAACGAAAACCGGGCCGAAATTGGGGCCCCGGGGCCCCGTGCGCATCTTTGCGGCTTCTCCCGCCAGAAAAAACATTATGAACATTCTCTACGGTGTGCCCGGCGAGGGCCTGGGCCACGCCACCCGCAGCAAGGTGGTGATGGCCCACTTGCTGGCCCAAGGCCACGACGTGCGGGCCGTGAGCAGCAGCCGCGCCTTCCACGTGCTCGACGCCGCGTTTCCCGGGCGGGTGCTTGAAATCCGGGGTTTTCACTTGGCCTACAAAGGGTTGGCCGTGAGCAAGTCGCGCACCTCGGCCCTGATCCTGCGCACGGCTCCGGCAAGCTTGCAGCAGAACTTCCGGCAGTACCAGCAGCTGCTGCACGACTTTGAGCCCGACGCGGTGGTGTCCGACTTCGAGTCGTTCAGCTACTTCTACGCCAAGGCCCACGGCCTGCCGGTGGTCAGTATTGATAATATGCAGATTATCAGTCGTACGCGGCTCGACGTGGCCGTGCCGCGCGAGGAGCGCGGCAACTTCCAGCTGGCCAAAAATATCGTGCGGCTGAAGGTGCCCCGCAGCCGGCACTACTTCGTGGCCACATTCTTCACGCCGCCGGTGAGCAAGGCGCGCACCACGCTGGTGCCGCCCATCATTCGGCCCGAAATTTTGGCCGCCCGTCCTACCGCGGGGGCCCATATTCTGGTGTACCAGTCCGCCACCACGCAGCACGATTTGGTGGCCCTGCTCCAGCAACTGCCCGAGCAGGAGTTTCGCGTGTACGGCTTCAACAAGGAGGAAAGCCACGGCAACGTACAGCTCAAGGCCTTCAGCGAAGCCGGGTTTATTGCCGATTTGGCCAGCAGCCGCGCCATCATCACCAACGGCGGTTTTTCGCTGATTTCGGAGGCTGTGTTCTTGCACAAGCCCATTTGCGCGGTGCCCATCCCGGCGCAGTTTGAGCAGTGGCTGAACGCCGCCGAGGTAGAAAAGCTGGGCTACGGCCGCCACTTTGGGGCCATCACGGCCGAAAACATCCGCGCCTTTGTGGATGGGCTGCCGGGCTTCGCGGGGGCCCTGGCCGGCTACGCCCAGGACGGCAACGCCGTGCTGTTTGCCAACCTCGACGCCTGCCTGGCCGGACTGGCCGCCGAGTAAGTTGTTTGTTGCTAGCTGTCCATTATTTAGCTGCCGGCTGATTTGTACATCGCTGACTTACAATGGGCAACTACCAGTTGATAACTAAAAAATCGTTTAATACCTTGTTTCGCATGACGTTACTTCTTTCGCGCCGCTGGGGCTTGGTGCCCACCGTGCTGCTGCTGGCCGCCTGCGCCCGCACCCCACGGCCCAGCGCCGGGGCCCTGGTGCCCAACAAATACGCCGACGCCACGCTGCGCGAAATTGGCACCGCCCAGGACGAGCGCAACGCCGCCGCGCTGCTGCCCTTCCTGAAAAACGACCGCCCCGCCTACCGCCGCGAGGCCGCCCTGGCCCTGGCATCGGTGCAGGCCCGCGCCGCTGTGCCCGCTCTGCTGCCCGCCCTGCGCGACGCCGATCCCGGCGTGCGCCGCGCCGCCGCCTACGCCCTGGGCCAAACTGGCGACAGCCTGGCCGTGGACAGCCTGCGCGTGCGGGTGCTGCAAGAGCCTGACGCGCTGGCGCGCCGCTACGCCCACGAGGCCCTGGGCCGCTGCGTAACGCGCGCCTCGCTGCCCGAGCTGTGGCGCGTGCCCGTGCTCACCGATACGGCCCGCGCCGGGGCCCAGGCCTGGGGCCTGGCCCGCGCCGCGCTGCGCGGCCTCAGCTCGCCCGAGGCCATCCGGCGCACGGTGGTGCTGCTCAATGACTTTAAGCTGAACGATGCCCCCCGCCTAGCCGCCGCCACGGCCCTTGCCCGCACGCCCCGGATCCTCAACGCCGACCTGGCCCGGCTGGGCGGCAGCCCGCTGCTGCGCCTGCTAGCGCAAGACCGCTCCTATGCCGTGCGCGCCGCCGCCGCCACTGCGCTGGGCCGGCTGGCCAGCCCGCTGGCTGCCCCCGCCGGGGCCCCGGCGGGGGCCCTTGGGGGCCCCGCGCCGCTGCCCGCCGCCGCCGGGGCCCTGCGCCGCGCCGCCGCCCGCGACGCCGACTACCGGGTGCGCGTGGTGGCGCTGCGCGGCTTGCCCGCTGGCCCCGCCGAGTACGGCGCCAGCCGCGCCACCGTGCTGGGGGCCCTGAACGACCGGCGCGAGCCCGTGGCCCTCACGGCGGCCGAGTGGCTGCTGGCCCACGCCCGGGGCGAAACCGGCGACGCCCTGGCCGCCGAAGCCACCCGGCACGACGCCTGGCGGGTGCGGGCCACGCTGCTGGCCGCCGCCCTCAAGGTGGCCAGCCCGGCCAGCCGCCCCAGCATCGCGGGCACCGTGGAGAAGCGCTACGGCGCGGCTACTTCGGTGTACGAAAAGGGCTATTTGCTGCAAGCGCTGGGCGAAAACGCGGGCAGCTTCGACTTCTTGCAGCGCGAGGCCTTCGCCGCGGGGCAGTCGCCGGTGGTGGGCGGCTACGCGCTGGGGGCCCTGGTGGCCGCCCGCCGGCAGCCCGATTTCCCGGCCGGCCGCCAGGCCGATTTCGCGGGGGCCCTGCGCCAGGCGTTGGCCGGTGGCGACGTGGCCCAGCTCGGCACCGCGGCCGAGGCTTTTGCCGACCCCGCGCTGGTGCCCGCCGCCGCGCCCGCCGACCTGGAAGCCCTGCGCCGGGCCCAGTCCAACCTGCAGCTCCCGCGCGACATTGAGGCCTGGCAGGGCTTGCAGCAGGCCCTCGACAAGCTAAACCACGCCCCGCAGCCCACGCCCAGCCCCGTGGGCCAGGCCCGCCAGCACCCCATCGACTGGGCCCTGGTGCAGGGCATTCCGGCCAACCAGCGCGTAAAAATCAGCACTACCCAGGGCGACATCGTGCTGGAATTGAAGGTGAACGATGCGCCCGGCTCAGTGGCCAGCTTCGTGGCGCTGGTGCGGCGGAGCTTCTACAACGGGCTGTATTTCCACCGCGTGGTGCCCGATTTTGTGGTGCAGGGCGGCGACCCCCGCGGCGACGGCTCGGGCAGCACCGACTACACGCTGCGCTCGGAGTTCGGCGACCTGCGCTACCAGGAAGGCAGCGTGGGCCTGGCCTCGGCCGGTAAAGACACCGAGAGCTGCCAGTGGTTCATCACCCACACGCCCACCCCGCACCTCGACGGCCGCTACACCATTTTTGCCCAGGTAGTAAGCGGAATGGCCGTGGTGCACCGCCTCGAAATCGGGGATAAAATCGTGGCCGTAGAGCTGGTAGCCAACCTGTGAGAGCAAAGCTGTTTTGGAAGTTAGGGTTTTCAGAATTGAACGTCATGCTGAGCCTAGTCGAAGCATGACGTTCTAACTACTTCTTAAATAGCTTTAATAAATCATTTTGCATTGATTAACAAGTATTTATGCTGTTGATTAACAATCCTTTTACTAGCGAGCGGCTGGCGGGCTACGCCACGCAGCTGGTGTCGCTGGTGGTGCTGTACTTGCCCCGGCTGGCGGTGGCCGTGCTGGTGCTGGTGGTGGGCTGGTGGCTGATTGGCTGGGCCAGCCGCCTAGTGGCCGTGGCCACCGAACGGCTCGATGTGTCGCTGCGCTCGTTCCTCACCAGCATGTTCAGCATTGCCTTTAAGGTGCTGCTGCTCATTAGCGTAGCCGGCATGGTAGGGCTGCAAACTACGTCGTTCGTGGCCATTCTGGGGGCGGCGGGCTTGGCCGTGGGCTTGGCGCTGCAAGGCACGCTGGCCAACTTTGCGGGCGGGGTGCTCATCCTCGTGTTCAAGCCGTTTGTGGTGGGCGACGCCATCGAGGCCCAGGGCAAAAGCGGCGTAGTGCAGGCCATCCAAATCTTCAACACGCTGCTGCTCACGCCCCACGGCGACACGGTGATTTTGCCCAACGGCTCCACGTCCAACGGTGTGATTGTCAATAAGTCGTCGGGCAAGCACGCGCTGGTGGAAATCCAGGTAGACGTGGACGCCAGTACCGACGTGGCCGCCCTGCGCGCCCGCGCCCTGCCCGTGCTGCGAGCCGACCCGCAGGTGCTGGCCGCTCCCGCCCCGGCGGTGGACGTGGTGGCCATCAAGGCCGGCACCACCACGCTGGCGTTCCGGGCCCACACCCTGCCCGGGCAGGACGGGGAAGCTTCCAGCCGCCTCCTCGAAAAGTTGCAGCCAGTAATATTTCCGCCCAAGCCGGCCGCCGCGTAGGGCCCCCGGGCGGGCGGCTACGGCCGGAAGGTGAGGGGCACCACGAAGCGCACCGCTACGGGCTCGCCGTTGCGGCGGCCGGGCTTCCAGCGGGGCTGGCTGGCCACCACGCGCAGGGCCTCGGCGTCGCAGGCCGGCGTGAGGCTTTTGAGCACAATGGGCCGCACCACGGCCCCGGTGGAATCGACCACGAACTGCACGAGCACTTGGCCGGCGGGGCGTGGCTGGGTTTTATCGGTGGGGGTGGGGTAGCGGGCGTGCGTGGCCAAGTAGCGCATCAGGGCCGCTTGGCCGCCGGGAAACCCTGGCATCTGCTCCACCAGCTGGGGCACGCCGCCGTCGGAGGTGGGGAGCTGGGGGATAAAGGTGAGGCTGGGCTTGGGCGTGCCGTCTTCGTGCCAATAATCCCAATTGCCCGTCCGTTTGCCGTTGGCGTACCGGCCGGTGGCCTCCGGCTGGCCCGAGCGGTAGTAAAACGTGGCGGGGCCGTCGCGCACCACCGGGGGCCCCGGGCGGCCCATGGCCTCAAACTGCCGCTCGCCGGTGAGGTAGTAAGTTTGGATGCGGCAGCGGCCCGCTTCAAGCGGCGTCACCCACCCAAAAAACACGGCGTTGGCCCGGCTTACGTGGTGCCAGCCGGCGTCGAAAAACGTGGTGTCGCGCCGGGCCGGCGGCGCCTGCGCCCAGGCCCCGGCACTGCCCAACCCCAGGGTTAGCAAAAGGCAGAATTTCATGCAGAAGCGCGCCGCCAAGGATAGTTGCGGAGCGTGCAGTAAAGAAAAAATCGGCCGCGTGTAGCGCGCGTGAATGCCCGCCTAAACGCAACGCGGCCCCGGGGCCCCTAGCGTAATAACTAGGGGCCCCGGGGCCGCGCTTATTTGGATAAAAGCGTCGCGAGGTTACTTGCCGCCGTGCACCTGCGAGGGGGGCGAGGTAGCCTCCACGGCCGAGAAGCTTTCGAGGATTTTGTAGGTGTGCTCGGCGCCCTGGGGCACCACCCACGAGTTGCCCTGCTCCAGGATGACCACCTGGCCGGCCAAGTGCAGCTCGGCCTTGCCGCTGAGCACGTAGCCCACGGTTTCGTAGGCGGCGGCGCTGGGGGCCTTGGGCTCGCCGGGCTGCTCGTTTTCCCACATGCGCATGGATACGTGCTTGCCGGAGGCTAGGAATTTTTCGCCCTCGGGGCCCTTGGGCGAGTGGCGCGAATCAACTTTGGTGATGGTGGTATCGGACATTTTAGAAGGATTTAAAGCAAAAAGAAAAGCACTGATTGCTGCTAGGCTAACGGCCGGCACCGGGCAGCGGTTGCCCGGCCGGCCGCAAACCTTCCGCCGCCGCCGGGGTTGAAACGGTTTGCCTTTGCCTGTTCACCCTTTTGCTTTCGTTGCCGTGACCGCTGCTTCTGCTGGTTTTGCTGCCCACCTCGCCCAGGCCCACGCCGCCGTGCCCGATGCCCTGCCCGGGGCCGCGTTCTGCGCCCTGGCCGATAACCTGCTGGCCCTGCTCTTCCCCGAGCGGGCCGAGCGCCCCCTGGCCGGCGCCGACGCCGTAGCCGCCGAGCTGCACCGCTTCCGGGCCGAGCTGGGGGCCCTGCTGGCCGCCGTGCCGGGCCTGCCCGCACCGGCCACTACGCTGGCCGAAGAGTTTGCGGCCCAGCTGCCGCTGCTGCGCGAGGCCCTGCTGCGCGACGCCACCGCCATCCTCGCCAGCGACCCCGCCGCCCAGAACCGCGCCGAGGTCATCAGCACCTACCCCGGCTTCTACGCCACGGCCCTGCACCGGCTGGCCCACGCCCTGCACCAGCGCGGGCTGCCGCGCCTGCCGCGCCTGCTGGCCGAGCACGCCCACCAGCGCACGGGCGTCGACATCCACCCCGGGGCCCGCATTGGCCCGGCCTTCTGCATCGACCACGGCACGGGCATCGTCATCGGCGAAACGGCCGAAATCGGGTCCAACGTGCAGATTTACCAGGGCGTCACGCTGGGGGCCCTCAGTGTGACCAAGGGCTTGCAGGGCCACAAGCGCCACCCCACCATTGAAGACCAAGTGGTTATCTACGCCGGCGCTACCATCCTGGGCGGCAGCACGGTGGTGGGCACGCGCAGCATCATCGGCGGCAACGTGTGGCTCACCGAGAGCGTACCCTCGCACTCGCGCGTGTACCACCGCGCCCAAATCCATATTTCCCGCACCGAAGACCCCGCCAACGAACTCATGTTTTCGATTTAATGGTTGGTGCTTAGGCTGCCCGGCCAACGATTTATCCCCCCAACAATCGAACAATTAAACCAAATGAAAGTCAATAACATCCTCGAAACCATTGGCCGCACGCCGCTACTGCGCCTCAACAAGCTATTTGCCGCCACCCGCCCCGACGTGGAGGTGTGGGTGAAGCTGGAGCGTACCAACCCCGGCGGGTCCATTAAGGACCGCATCGCGCTGGCCATGATCGAGCAGGCCGAAAAAGACGGCATCCTCACCCCCGACAGCCTCATCGTGGAGCCCACTTCCGGCAACACCGGCGTGGGCCTGGCCCTGGTGGCCGCCGTGAAGGGCTACAAAATCACGCTCGTCATGCCCGAGAGCATGAGCATCGAGCGCCGCCGCCTGATGGCCGCCTACGGGGCCGGCCTCGAGCTGACGCCCCGCGAAAAAGGCATGAAGGGCGCCATCGAGAAGGCCCACGAAATTGTGGCCGCTACGCCCGGCGCCTGGATGCCCATGCAGTTTAATAACCCCGCCAACGTGCGCATCCACGCCGAAACCACGGCCCAGGAAATATTGCACGACATGCCCGAGGGCTTCGACTTCCACATCACCGGCGTGGGCACCGGTGGCCACATCACCGGCGTCACGGAGGCCCTCAAGCCGCTGTTCCCGAACATGAAAACCTTCGCCGTCGAGCCTGAGGCGTCGCCCGTTATCAGCGGCGGGGCCCCCGGGCCCCACCCCATCCAGGGCATCGGCGCGGGCTTCATCCCCGAAAACCTGCACACCGACATCCTGGACGGCGTCATCCAAATCAGCCAGGCCGAGGCCTATGAGATGACGCGCCGCGCCGCCCGTGAGGAGGGCCTGTTCTGCGGCATCTCGTCGGGCGGCAGCCTGGCGGCCATCGCCAAAAAACTGCCCGACGTGCCCCAGGGCGGCCGCATTCTCACCTTCTGCTACGATACCGGCGAGCGGTACCTGTCGGTCGACGGCCTGTTTGTGTAGGGCCCCGGGGCCCCCACTGCGGCGCGCACAGGCCCGCTGGGTGCAAACGAAAAGAGGGCCCGCTTCGGCGGGGCCCTCTTTTCGTTTTCAGAAGTATTCGGCGCTAAACGGCCTGGGCCTCGAAGCCGGCTTCTTGCACCAGCGCGGCTACCTGCGGGGCCCCCAGTGTGGTGTGCACCGTGAGCAGCTTATCGGGATTAGCGGTGTCGACCTGCCAGGCCTCGATGGCGGGCTCGCCGTTGAGGGCGGGGGTGATGGCGCGCACGCAGTTGGCGCAATTGATGGTGGTTTTGAAGTGCAGGGTATTCATAAGTGTAAAGTAGGAGCGGGGCCGCAATGCGCGGCCGGGTGGGTAACGCGCCAGGGCGGCTTTCCGTGCCGGGGCCCCGGTGCAGGATTGTGCGCGCAGGCAATGCAATTTGGCCTGGCCCGGACACAAAAAAGCCCGGTACGCAAGCGAACCGGGCTTTTGAGAAAGTGGAGAATATCGGAGTCGAACCGATGACCTCTTGCATGCCATGCAAGCGCTCTAGCCAACTGAGCTAATCCCCCATTTTGTGGGTTACCGCGGCGCCTATTGCGATTTGGTTCTGCAAAAGTAAGGCCCCGGCGCACATAGGCAAGGGCCCCCGCTACTTTTTTTGCCTCGCCAACGCCAACGCCCAACTAATCAGCTATAAAAAAAGCGGGCGGAACCGAAGTTCCGCCCGCTTTCCGGGATAACAGGGGCCTGGAAGGCTTAGTTGAACGAGTAGCGCACGCCCAACTGGCCCTGCCAGCGCGACAGGAAAGGCGCGAAGCCGTACGACTGGCCACTGTTGGCGAAGCTGGTGGGGAACGAGAAGGTGGGCTGGGCCCCGGCGTTCGTCGATTCCACGCGCAGTAGCTCCACGGCGTTGTTGTTTACCACAAACTGGCGGCCCCAGTTTTTATTCAACATGTTGCCCACGTTGAACACGTCGAAGGAGATTTCCAGCATGTTTTTGTTGGCCAGGAAGAAGTCCTGGGCAATGCGCATGTCCACTTCGTGCGTCCACGGCAAGCGGGCGGCAAAGCGCTCGGCGTACTCGCCGCGGTGGGTGCGCAGGTAGGGGTCGTTCTCGATGAAGGCATCCAGCTGGTTCTGGATGGTGGCTACGCTGCGGGTATCGGTATTGCCGCTGGGCACCAATACGATCTGGCTGGCATCGCGCACGTTGGTGGGGATGTAGAACAGGTCGTTGCTGGGGTTACCGTCGCGGTTCAGGTCCGTGTTCTGGCCGTAGATGTAGGTGAGGGGCTGGCCCGACAAGCCTTCGTAGAACAGCGAGATCTTCGTGGCCATGTGGTTGTTGGCGTAGCGGAAGGTGTAGCCCGACGACGCGATGAAGCGGTGGCGCTGGTCGTTGCGCGAGTAGCCCAGCTCCGGGTTGTTCGGGTCGCTGATGATCTGGTTGAAGCCGTAGTTCGAGGAAGCCGTGCTGCTCGAGCCGCTGTTAATTTCCTTCGACACGCCGTAGGTGTAGGCCACCATGGTGTTCAGGCCGCTGGCAAACTGCTTCTGCAACTGCACCGTGGCGTTGTAGCGGTAGCCTTTGCTGGTGTTGTCGAGCAAGTACACGTTGGTAAAGCTCTGGTTGATGCGGCGCAGCGCCGTGGTAGCCGCGTACACGGGGCGCTGGTCGGGGCCCGCCAGGCGGCCCACTGGGGCAGTTAGGTTCAGGTCTTTGTAGTAGATGTCGTTGAGGGTTTTGGTATAGAGGCCTTCCACCGTGGCTACGATGTCGCCGGGCAGGCGGAAGTCCACGGCCAGGTTCGAGCGCCACACCTGGGGCAGCTTGAAGTTGTTGCTAACCAGGTTGATCTGGCTAGTGGCAACGGGTGCGTAAGGGCTCGTGGTGTACACGCGCTGAATGTCAGCCGGGGTGAGCGGAATGGATGGCAAAAAGGTGCCCGAGGCCGCCGTCTGGTCCACACCGCCCTGAATCAGGCCGTTGTTGGTGTAGCTGTTAGACAGCCACACGAACGGTGCGCGGCCTGAGAAGATGCCGGTACCGCCGCGTAGCTGCACTTTGCTGTCATTGTTCACGTCCCAGTTGAAGCCGATGCGCGGCGAGTACAGTACCTGGCCGCTAGGGGTGTTGCTGGTTTTGTACTGGTCGCCAAAGCCGGGGTAAGCGCGGCCCGATACAGTCGTGCCTTCAGTCACGCCGGCGTTGTAGCCGGGCTTGTCGAAGAACACGGGCACGTCAATGCGCATGCCCAAGGTCAGGCGCAGGTTTTCGGTCGGGCTGTACTCGTCTTGGAGGTAGGCCCCTAGCTGGGCGGCCTTGAACTTGGCTTCGCCGTTCTCGGCCGTGGGGTAGCTGGCCTGGATGCGGGTGGCGCGGCCGTTCTCAAAGTTGGCAATCGAGGAGAAGGTGTAGTAGCCCGCGCCGTTGTTGAGGAACAGGTTGCGGAACTTGAAGCCTTCGTTGTGCGTGCCGAGCGTGATGGTGTGCTTGCCGAACGCCTTGGTCAGGTTGTCGGTGATTTCCACGATGTCCTGGTCGAGCTGGTTGGCTACCGAGCTGCGCTCCTGGCCCAGGTTGTAGGTGTTGCCGCTGTCCGTGATCTGGTAAGCCGGGCCGGGGGCCCCCAGCACGTCGCGCGAGTCGCGGATGGCCGTGTACGTCAGGATGAGCTTGTTGGAGAGCCCGCCGCTGAAGCGCGAGTTCAATTCGGCCACCGTGCTGTTGGTGATGTTGCTGAAGCGGTAAGCGTTGTTGCCGAAGCGCAGGTTGTTATTCGTTCGGGTGATGTTGTCGTCAAACGCTTTCACGAAGTTGTGGCGCAGCGTCAGGGTGTTGTTTTCCGACAAGTTGAAGTCGAGGCGGCCAAAGATTTTGTTACTCTGGGTGTTGCGCACCAGGTCGCCGGAGCTGCCCACGTCGTAGCGCCCGTAGCGGTCGGTGTTGGCCGCGGTGGCAATGCGCTGCACGTCGGCAACGCTGATGCTCGACTCCGGGGAGCCGGGCAGGAAGCTCACGGGCGTGTTCACGCGCTGGAGCTCGGCGTTCAGGAAGAAGAACACCTTATCCTTCACCAGGGCCCCGCCCACGCGGAAGCCCGTCTGGTAGTTGTAGAAGTCGCCCGCTTTGGTGCGCGGCTCCGTCACGCTCAGGCCCGTCGTGTTCTGGTTGCGGCCGAAGCCGTAGATCGAAGCCGAGAAGTTGTTGGAGCCCGAGCGCGTCACGGCGTTGATGCCGGCGCCGGTGAACGAGCCCAGGGTAACGTCGTAAGGAGCCAGCACGACCTGGATCTGGTCGATGGCGTCGAGGGCGATGGGGTTGGTGTTGGCCTGCCCGCCGGGCGTGCCCGAGGCAGCCAAACCGAACACGTCGTTGTTCACGGCGCCGTCGATGGTGATGTTGTTGTAGCGGTTGTTGGAGCCGCCAAACGAGCTGCTGCCGCCGCCGCCGGCCTGCGGGGTGAGGCGGGTGAAGTCGGTGAGCGAGCGGTTGATGGTGGGCAGGTTGCTGATTTGCTCGCGGCTCACGCTGGTTTCGGCGCCCGTGCGGCCCGAGTTGATCACCGGGTCGCGGCGGCCAACCACGGTCACCTCGTTCAGCGACGTCGTGGCGTCGTCGAGCTTGATGTCCAGGCGCAGGTTCTGGCCCAGGGCCAGGACGATGCCGTCGCGGGTAACGTCGCGGTAGCCGACGAAGCTAACCCGGACCGTGTAGGGGCCCCCAACGCGCATGTTCTGGATGTTGTAGCGGCCGTCGGAGTTCGTCGGGGCTACGTACTGGGTGTTGGTGGGCGTGTGCACGGCAATCACCGTGGCCCCGGGCAAAGACTCGCCCTTCGAATCGGTAATGGCCCCGTTAATCGATGCCGTGGTGGCTCCCTGCCCCCAGCCTAAGTGGGCCGTGAGCAGCAAAACCGCCATTAGCAAGAAATGGTGTAAACGTAGATTTCTCATAAAATGGAAAAATGGTTAAAAAGGGCATTGTACCAACGTGAGTACAAATGTACACGGCACGCGCAAGCCTTACCCCGATAATTGCTCGCTGCCGAACTGAAATAGTTAATTATTAAAAAATATATATAATATAATATTAATAAAAATAATCCTTAAAAAAGCAGCTTAGTCGTGGGTTGGCTGCGAATAATTATATTATATGCCCCCGGGTTTCAAAATATCATGCATTGCCCTCGCCGGGACGGCCGGGGCCCTAAAAAAAAGGAGCAGGAAAAATTCCTGCTCCTTTTTTAAAAAACTACAATTTGCTAATGTTCCTAGTTGAACAGGTAGCGCAGGCCTACCTGGGCCTGCCAGCGCGAACCCAGGCCGCCAGTGTCGTTGCGGAAGCTGTTGGTGAGCGAAGTAGCGGGGCTCACCGTGTTGTCAGCGTTTCTGACGGGATTGGTGAGATAGGGGAAGTTGAAGTTGGGCCGCCCCTGCTGGTCGTAGCCGATGAACGTGAGGGGGTTGGTGACGTTGGCCGTGCGGAAAGTGCCCCAGTTGCTGTTGAGCAGGTTACCGATGTTGAAAATGTCGATGCTCAGCTGGAGGGCGTTGCGGCTGGTGCCGATGTTGGTGAAAATGTCTTGCAGCAACCGCACGTCAAGGCGGTTCTGCCAGGGGCGCACGGCCCCGTTGCGCTCGGCGTATTCGCCGCGGTGCTTGCGCAGGTAGTCGTCCTGGCCGATGAACTTATCGAGGTCGGCCCACTGCTGGGCGGCCGAGTACACGCCGCCGCCTTGCGCGGCCGTGAGGTTGAGGTCGCGCAGGGCAATCTCGCCCTGGTTGCGGGGGATGTACATCAGGTCGTTGCCCGAGCCGCCCGAGCCGTCGCCGTTCATGTCGCCGGCGTAGGTGTAAGAGAAGCGGCCCGCCGCCGCGCCTTCGTAAAACATGGAGAGCGTGGTGCCCAGGTGGCCCAGGTACTCGCGGCGGTACGACAGCGACCCGATCACGCGGTGCTGCTGCAGGTACTGCGAGTAGCTCAGCACGTTATCGTTGGGGTCGCCCGCTACCGAGCGGTCGCGCCAGTTGGTTTGGGCAATGGTGCCGCCGTCGTTCACCGAGCGCGAATCGGTGTAGGTGTAGGCCGCGCTGGCGTAGAGCCCGTTGCTGAACGACTTCTGGAGCTGCCCGGTCACGGAGTAGGAGTAGCCCAGGTTGGTGTTTTTCATCAGGATGGCGTCCGTGATGACGGGGTTCGTGGCCGATGCGCCGCCCTGGCCGTTGTAAATGCGGTTGTTGGCAATCAGGCTGGGCTGGGCGCTGGCCCCGCTGCCGACGGGGGACGTGGTGTAGAGGCCCGCGTTGCTACCCGTGGTATTAACCGCGCCAAACGTGTAAAAAATGGGGCGGTTGTCGGCCCCGGTGGCCCGGCCCGCCGCCTGGGGCAGGTTCACGTTCTGGAAGTAAACGGCGTTGACGTCTTTGGTGTACAATGCCTCAACCGTCGCAATCACGCCGCCGCCCAGGTCTTGGTCGAGGGCCAGGTTGCTCCGCCAAACCTGCGGAAACTTAAAGTCCTTGGCCGTTACGGCCAGGTTGTACTGCGTGTTGGCCGCCGCGCCGCTAGGGCGGTAGGCGTCCACGTTGGGGCTGAAGTAGTTGCCCGCCGCCGATACGGCCGCCCCGGTGCGCGAAAACGAGCCAAACTGCACGCCGTTGTTGCCGGCCTGATTGGAGAGCCACACAAACGGAATACGGCCGGTGAAAATGCCCGTGCCGCCGCGCAGCTGCGTTTTGCGGTCGTCGTTCACGTCCCAGTTCACGCCGATGCGGGGCGAGAAGAGGGGCTTGCGGTCGGGCAGCTTGTTGGTTTCAATTTTCACCCCGTCGCGGAAGGTGAGGTTGGCCGCGTTCTCGTTGCGGGCAATGTCCGAATAGATGACCGGCAAATCGCCGCGCAGGCCCACCGTCACCTTCAGGTTGCTCTTCGGGCTCCACTCGTCCTGCACGTAGAGGCCAAACTGAGCAGCCTTCGTCACGGCGAAAGGGAAGGAGCCGTCGGGCAGGGCCGAGTAGGAGAGCTGGTAGCGCTGCGGGTAGGCCAGGGCCCCGGTGGTGTTGGCCACTGGGTTGCCGTTGGCGTCGCGGGTGTAGCCCAGCGGCGCCGCCGTGGTGCGGGCCGCGGCGTAGAAATCGTCGAGTCCGTTGAAGGAGTAGTTGCCGTAGTAGTTGGGCGAGAAGCCGTTGGAGAACTTATAGAACTCGTTGTAGGTGCCCACCGTCACGTTGTGCTTGCCCAAAAAGGCCGTGAAGTTGTCGCCCAGCTGGTACACGTCCGAGTTCAGGATGTTGAAGGCCGAAAAGGGCTCGTAGCCGAACGAGGTCAGGCTGTTGGCAGCGTTTACGCCGCCGCCCGCGGCCGTCCGTCCCGTGGCCGTGCCAATGTCAACCAGCGGAAAGCTGCCGCCGGCCGGGCTCTCGCGGTAGTCGCGGAAGGCCGAGTAGCCCGCGGTCAGGTTGTTGGAGTACCGGCCGCCCCCAATCGTGCTGTTGAGCTCGGCGATGAGCGAGTTCAGGTTGTTGTTGATGGTGTAGTACGACGAGAAGAAGGGCAGGCCAAACTGCGACTGCGAGCGGCCGATGTTGCTGGGCCCCAGGGCCCCCGAGCCACTCGGCGTCACATCGCGGTACGACTTCAGGTAGTTGTACTTGATGCTGAAACGGTTGTTGGCGTTGATGTTCCAGTCGATTTTGGCCGTGGCCTTGCGGCTGAACGAGCGCAGGTTGTAGTTCTCGTAGGGCCCCGGGTTGTAGCCGTAGTTGCTCGCCAGGAAGTTACTCAGCACGTCCAGGTCGCGGGCCGCCGCCGCCGAAGTGGTGGAGTTGCCCCCCGGGGCGGCCGCCCCGGCGCGGTTGGCAATAAAGTTGCCCGTGGGCGGGTCGATGCGGTCTTCCTGCTCGGCGTTGAGAAAGAAAAATAGCTTGTCCTTAATAATAGGGCCCCCAACGCGGAAGCCGTAGTTCTTGAGGTTGAAGTTGGGGTAGTCCTGGGTGAAGTTGCCCACCTTGTTGCCCACGAAGTCTTGGTTGCGGTAAAACGTGTAAACCGAGCCGCTGAATTTGTTCGTGCCGCTGCGCGTCACGGCGTTGATGCCTGCGCCGGTAAACGAGCCCTGGCGCACATCGTAGGGCGCGATGCTCACCTGAATCTGGTCGATGGCGTCGAGCGAGATGGGCTGGGCATTGGCCTGGCCGCCCACCGTGGAGCTTAGGCCGAAAGCGTTGTTGAAGATGGCCCCGTCGATGGTGACGTTGTTGAAGCCGCTGCTGCGGCCGCCGAAGCTCTGGCCGTTGGCCTGGGGCGTGAGGCGGGTGAAGTCGTCAAACGAGCGGTTAATGGTGGGCAGGCGCTCGATGGCCTCGCGCTGCACGGTGGTCTGCGCGCCGGTGTGGTCGGCGTTCATCACCGGGTCGCGGCGGCCGCTCACGGTCACCTCGGTCAGCTCGGTCGAAGAATCATCGAGCTTCACGTCGAAGCGCAGGTTTTGGCCCAGGCTCAGAAACAAGCCGTTGCGCTGCACGTCGCGGTAGCCCACAAAGGTCACCTTCACGGTGTAGGGCCCCCCCACGCGCATGTTTTGCAGGTTGAAGCGGCCATCGGAGTTGGTGGGCACCACGTACTGGGTATTGGTGGGGGTGTGCACGGCAATCACCGTGGCCCCGGGCAGGCCCATGCCGGTCTTGTCCGAAATAACCCCGTTCATGGAGGCCGTGGTAGTGCCCTGGCTCCAGCCCGGGCGGGCCGCCAACAGCGTGAGCGCTAGCAATAAAAAGTGGCGAAGTAGAAGACTTTTCATAGAAAATAATGGGTGAAACAAAGAGCCATTTTGGCCACAAAGGTAAAATTAACGCAGCAATGCCCAATGTTACCGAATTGTTACCAATTGATAAACAGGTATTTAATCCCGGTATTTTACACAATGGATTGCGAAACCCCTTCTGCTGGGCGCGCTACAGGCGGGGCCGCACGGCGCGGATGAACCGGCTCAGGTAATAGTCGGACTCAAAGCTGTTTTCGACCACGCCCAGCGAGCTGGAGGCGTGGATGAAGTCCACCCCCTCGGCGTCCACCACCGTTACCATGCCCACATGGGTGATGGTGCGGCTGCCAGGCGAGGCCCCAAAAAAAATCAGGTCGCCAGGGCGCAGGTCGGGGGCTGCTACGGGGGCCCCCCACACGGCCTGCTCGTTGGACGAGCGCGGGATGGCCACGCCCGCTTCGCCAAAGGCCAGCTGCAGCAGCCCCGAGCAATCGAGCCCCAGCCGCGTGGTGCCCCCAAACAGGTAGGGCGTGCCCTGGTAGGCGCGGGCCGCGCCGATGACGGTGGCCAGCGTACCGGTGGCGTTGCCGGCCCGAAATGGGCGCTTGGCCACGGTTTTGGTGGTGGCGCCGCCGGCGGGGCTGTACTTGTCCTTGGTTTTGAAGGCCGGGCGGGAGGGCCCCCGGCTACTGTGCTTGAGGCGCACCATGTCGCGGGCCGAGCGGTAGCGGCCGTCGCGGTAATTGAGCTTGCGGCTGCACGCGCCCAGCACCAGCGCGGCCCAGAGCCCAAACAGCAGCAGTATCTTCGTCGTCCTCCTACCCATCGGCCGCAAATATACTTTTATTCGCCGTTTGGAGTAAGACATTTGCGCCGCTGGTGCCATCCTTTGCTGCCGATTGTTGCTAGCAACCAATCACCTAACTGCAAAATCTCATCTTTCTTTTACGACCCATGCCCGAGTTTCAAGCCCTCACCCCTGCGCTGCTGGTGCAGCTCGAAGCCATTGTGGGGCCCGCCCACGTGGCCACGGCCCAGCGCGTGCCCGCCGAGGAATACGCCGCCTACGGCCAGGACCACACCGAGGACCTGCACTTTGCCCCCGACGTGGTGCTAACGCCCGGTACGCCCGAGGAAATCAGCGAAATCATGCGCCTGTGCCACGCGGCGCGGGTACCCGTCACGGCTCGCGGGGCAGGCACGGGCCTCAGCGGTGGGGCCCTGCCGGTGCACCACGGCGTGGTGCTACGCATGGCGCGCTTCGACAAGATTCTGCAAATCGACGAGCGCAACCTGCAAGCCACCGTCGAGCCCGGCGTGGTGACGGAGGCGTTTCAGAACGCGGTGCAGGCCGTGGGCCTGTTCTACCCGCCCGACCCGGCCAGCAAGGGCTCGTGCTTTTTGGGCGGCAACCTCAGCCAGAGCAGCGGGGGCCCCAAGGCCGTGAAGTACGGCGTGACGAAAGATTACGTGCTGAATCTGCAAGTGGTGCTGCCCACCGGCGACATCATCTGGACTGGCGCCAACACCCTCAAAAACGCCACCGGCTACAACCTCACCCAGCTCATGGTGGGCTCGGAGGGCACGTTGGGCATCATCACCAAAGTGGTGTTCCGCCTGCTGCCCTACCCGAAGCAGAACATCCTGATGCTGGTGCCCTTCCGCCAGGAGGCGCAGGCGGCCGAGGCGGTGTCGGCGGTGTTCCGGGCCGGTATCGTGCCGTCGGGCATGGAATTTATGGAGCGCGAGGCCATCGCCTGGTCGTCGGACTACCTAAAAATCCCACTCACCCTGCCCGAAGACATCAAGGCCCACTTGCTCATCGAGCTCGACGGCCAGGACCTGGAGTATCTCTATAAGGAAGCCGAGCAGGTGTATGAAGTGCTGGAGCGCTACGACGTGGGCGAAATTCTGCTGGCCGACACCGCCGCCCAGAAGGACGAGCTGTGGCGCATCCGGCGCAACATCGGCAATTCGGTGCGCTATAATTCCGTGTATAAAGAGGAAGATACCGTGGTGCCCCGTGCCGAACTGCCCACGCTGCTGGCCGGCGTGAAGGAAATAGGGGCCCGGTACGGCTTCAAAACCGTGTGCTACGGCCACGCCGGCGACGGCAACCTGCACGTCAACATCATCCGCGGCGACCTCGACGACGAGAAGTGGAACGTGGGCCTGCGCGAGCCCATCAGCGAGATTTTTCGGCTCTGCGTACGCCTCGGCGGCACCATCAGCGGCGAGCACGGCATCGGCCTAGTACAAAAAGGCTACATCGGCATCGCCCTGCCCGACATCAACCTCAACCTAATGCGCGGCATTAAGCAAGTATTTGACCCGCAAGGAATTATGAATCCCGGCAAGATATTTTAACCGGCCCATTGCTACCACTTTAGGGCCCCTGACGAACATGGCCCCGTTCTGCACAGTGCAGAACGGGGCCATGTTCGTCAGGGGCCCTGGTGAGGCTACTGGGCGTCCTTCAACGTATCCTCGCCGCCGTACGGGGCCCCTTCGGTGATATCGCCGCGCAGGCCGCCGTGGTCGGTGGGGGCGGGGGCACCGGTGCGGCCGTCGGTGGGCACGGTTTGGGCGGGGGCGGCCCCGGCGGGGCCCCCAGCGGCTTCGGCGGCGCGGGCCACGTACTGGCGCTTGGCTTCCTCCTGGGGCGTACCCTTGTACTTGTTCCAGGAGTCCCACTGGCCCTGCGAGAGGCCGCCGGGGCCGCTGGCTTCGGTGGCCTCATCGGCGGCCACGGCGTCGCCCTGCATGTCCACATCGCCGTCGGTGGCTTGCTTGTATAGGCCGTAGAGGTCAGTCATCTGAGCGGCAGCGGCGTCGGGCGGCAGGTTGTTCACCCGCTCCACGGCGGCTTGGAATTGTTGGTCGAGGGTGGCGTCGGCGGAATTCATAGGGTAGGGAAAATGGGTGGAAACTGCCGGGTGTACTGCCTTCGCCGGGCGCGGGTTGCGGCGCAGGTTTTGCGCCGCGTTGGGGCCCCAACCGCCGGCCGTGCGTACTTTCGTCCACAGCTTATGTGTGGAATTACCGGAGTTTTTGCCTTTTCTGATGCCGGCCGCCAGTCGCTGACGCGCTTGCAGGCATCCACCGACGCCATTGTCCGCCGCGGGCCCGACTCGCAGGGCCATTTCGTGTACGACCAGTGCGGGCTGGGTTTTCGCCGCCTGGCCATCCTCGATTTGTCGGCCGACGGCAACCAGCCGATGACCGACGAGGCCGGCCGATACACCATCGTGTTCAACGGTGAAATCTTCAATTACCGCGAGCTACGCGAGAAATTGATCAAAAAAGGCTGCCGGTTTCACTCGCAAACCGACACCGAAGTTATCCTCCAGCTCTACATCACCGAGGGCCGCAGCTTCATCAAAAAGCTGAACGGCTTTTTCGGCTTTGCCATCTACGACAAAGAGGAAAATTCGCTTTTCATTGCCCGCGACCGGTACGGCGTGAAGCCCCTGCTGGTGTACCGCGACGAAGACCAGCTGTTTTTCGCTTCGGAGATGAAGTCGATGCTGGCTTTGGGCGTGCCGCGCAAAATTGATTACGTGGCGCTGAGCCAGTATTTGCAGCTCAACTACATCCCCGGGCCCGCCAGTATTTTTAAAGGCGTGAAGAAATTGTTGCCCGGCCATTATTTGTACGTGAAGGACGGCAAGGTGGTGGGCAAGGCTTGGTACAAGATTCCATACGATCCCAAGAAGGTTGCCAAAAACAAGCTCAGCTACGAGCAGCAGCAGAAAAAGCTAGTCGAGCTGATGGACGGCGCCGTGCAGCGCCGCCTCGTGGCCGACGTGCCCCTGGGGGCCTTCCTGAGCGGCGGCATCGACTCGAGCGTCATTACGGCCCTGGCCGCCCGCCACACCCCGCACCTGAGCACGTTCAGCATCGGCTTCAAAGACGAGCCCTTCTTCGACGAAACCAAATACGCCAACCTGGTGGCGGCCCGGCACAAGACCAACCATACGGTCTTTTCCCTCACCAACAACGACTTGTACGAGCACCTGCACGATATGCTGGACTACCTCGATGAGCCGTTTGCCGATTCTTCGGCTCTGGCCGTGTACATCCTGAGCCAGCGCACGCGCCAGCAGGTGACCGTGGCGCTGAGCGGCGACGGGGCCGACGAGATTTTTGGGGGCTACAATAAGCACATGGGCGAGTTCAAGGTGCGTCAGGGCGGCTTCAAGGCCGAAGCCGTGACGGGCCTGAACTTCCTATGGGACGCGCTGCCGAAGTCGCGCAACGGCTTCTTTGGCAACAAGGTGCGCCAGCTCCAGCGCTTCTCGCGCGGCATGTTGTCCGGCGTGAAGGACCGCTACTGGGACTGGGCCACCTTCGCCTCCGAGAAGGATGCCCGGGCCCTGCTCAGCCCCGCCAGCCGCCAGAAAATAGGTAAGAAGCTGGCCGAGAAGCGCCGCAAGGACATCCTGGAAAACCTGCACGCCGACGGCGACCTCAACGAGGTGCTGCTCACCGACATGACCCTGGTATTGCCCTACGATATGCTCACGAAAGTGGACATGATGAGCATGGCGAACTCGCTGGAGGTTCGCACCCCGTTCCTCGACTACAAGGTGGTGGACTTTGCCTTCTCGCTGCCCGTCAGCAGCAAGGTGGATAGCGCGATGAAGAAAAAAATCGTGCAGGACGCCTTTCGGGCGGAGTTGCCGACCGAGCTTTACGACCGTCCCAAGCACGGCTTCGAAGTGCCCCTGTTGAAGTGGATGCGCAACGAGCTACGCCCCCTCATCGAAAACGACCTGCTAGCCGACGAGTTCGTGGCGAGCCAGGGCATTTTCGACGTCGAGGCGGTGCGCCAGCTCAAGGCCCAGCTTTTTTCGCGCAGCCCGGGCGACGTCCACGCCCGCATTTGGGCCCTTATCGTATTTCAGACGTGGTGGAAGCGTTATATGCTATAATAGATGAATACCTTTGTTGGCCCATTCTAAGGGCGTTGCTTAGTTCTTTATAATTCCGAATGTTAAACCTTAACCAATTAAAATGAAGATTGCAGTAGTAGGCACTGGCTATGTCGGCCTGGTGACGGGTACGTGCTTTGCCGAAGTAGGCATCGACGTGACCTGCATCGACATCGACCAGAAAAAAATCGATAACCTCCACAACGGCATCCTGCCCATCTACGAGCCGGGCCTGGAGGAAATGGTGTCGCGCAACGTCGAGAAAGGCCGCTTGCATTTTTCAACCAACTTGAGCGAAGCCATTAAGGGCTGCGACGTGGCCTTCATCGCGGTGGGCACCCCGCCCGGCGAAGATGGCTCAGCTGACCTGAAATACGTGCTGGCCGTGGCCCGCGGCATCGGCGAAAACATCGACGACTATTGCGTGGTGGTAACCAAAAGCACCGTGCCCGTGGGCACGGCCGCCAAAGTGCGCACCGAGTTGGAGCAGGCCCTGCAAAAGCGCGGCGCAACGGTGGAGTTTGACGTGGCTTCCAACCCCGAGTTCCTGAAAGAAGGGGCGGCCATTGACGACTTCCTGAAGCCCGACCGCATTGTGGTGGGCATCTCATCGGAGCGTGCCGAAGAGGTGATGACCAAGCTCTACAAGCCGTTCCTGCTCAACGGCCACCCGATTATTTTCATGGATATTCCGTCGGCTGAAATGACGAAATATGCAGCCAACTCGATGCTGGCTACGAAAATATCGTTCATGAATGACGTGGCTAACCTCTGCGAAATCATGGGGGCCGACGTGAACATGGTGCGCCGCGGCATTGGCTCCGACGCCCGCATTGGTACCAAGTTTATCTACCCCGGCATCGGCTACGGCGGGTCGTGCTTCCCGAAAGACGTAAAGGCACTGATCAAAACAGCCCAGGAAAACGGCTACGACATGCAGGTACTGCGGGCCGTAGAATCGGTGAACGACGCCCAGAAATCGGTGCTGTTCGATAAGCTGAGCCGCCACTTCAAGGGCGAACTGCGCGGCCTGCACATTGCCGTGTGGGGCCTCAGCTTCAAGCCCAAGACCGACGACATGCGCGAAGCGCCCTCGCTGGTTATCATCGAGAAGCTGCTCGCCGCCGGCTGCACCGTGACGGCTTACGACCCGGTGGCCATGCCCGAAGCCAAGCACAGCCTGGGCGACCGGATTGCCTACGCCAAAGACGAGTTTGACGCCTTGATCGACGCCGATGCCCTGCTGGTGGTGACGGAATGGCCCGATTTCCGGGTGCCGAACTTTAATGTGGTGGCCCGCTTGATGAAGCAAAAAGCCATCTTCGACGGCCGCAACATCTACGAAGCTAAGGAGCTGAACGAGCTGGGCTTTGCCTACCACTGCATCGGCGTGAAAACCGACCACAAGGAGCCCGCAATCTAAGTTATTGGCTAACAGCTGCTAGCCGTTAGCTCTTCGTTATTACTTACTACTTCTTCAAAAGAAGCTAACAGCTAGCAGCTATTAGCTAACAGCTCAACTTAAAATGGCTGAAGAAAAAAAACGCATCCTCATCACTGGTGGGGCGGGCTTCCTGGGGTCGCACCTCTGTGACCGGTTCCTGGCCGAAGGCTACCACGTCATTGCGATGGACAACCTGATTACCGGGTCGCTCCAAAACATTGAGCACCTGTTCGGTAACAAGGACTTTGAATTCCACAACGCCGACGTCAGCAAGTTCGTGTTCGTACCCGGCAAGCTGGATTACATCCTACACTTTGCTTCGCCGGCCTCGCCGATTGACTACCTGAAAATTCCGATCCAGACCCTGAAAGTGGGCTCGCTGGGTACCCACAACCTGCTGGGCCTGGCTCGCGTGAAGGGCGCCCGGATGCTGATTGCCAGCACCTCGGAAGTGTACGGCGACCCAGAAGTGCACCCCCAAGTGGAGGAGTACTGGGGCAACGTGAACCCCGTGGGGCCCCGCGGCTGCTACGACGAGGCCAAGCGCTTCCAGGAGGCCATCACGATGGCCTACCACAACCACCACGGCCTGGAAACCCGCATCATCCGCATCTTCAACACCTACGGGCCCCGGATGCGCCTCGACGACGGCCGCGTGCTGCCGGCGTTCCTCTCGCAGGCCCTGCGCGGTGAGAACCTGACCGTGTTCGGCGACGGCTCGCAGACCCGCTCGTTCTGCTACGTGGACGACCTGGTGGAAGGCATTTACCGCCTGCTGCTCAGCGACTACCACATGCCGGTGAACATCGGCAACCCGTCGGAAATCACCATCAAGGAATTCGGTGAAGAAATTGCCCGCCTCACCGGCGTCGAGTTCAAGCCCACCTACCAGGCGCTGCCCGAAAACGATCCGATGAAGCGCAAGCCCGACATCACCAAGGCCAAGGAAATTCTGGGCTGGGAGCCCAAGGTAGACCGGGCCGAGGGCCTGCGCCGCACCCTGGAGTATTTCAAGGAGCACGTGAAATAGGGCCCCCGGGTAGTTATTTTGAAGCGGGAGCGGCGCCAAGCCGTTCCCGCTTTTTTTGTTGCGCCATGCCTGCTTTCGCCGATCCTTACCTCATCACGCTGCCCAAGCTGGGGGCCCCTAACATTGGCTACATCTCGGTGGCCGAGGGGCCCGGGCTGGCCTTGCCCTTCGCCGTGCAGCGCGTATTCTGGACGTATTACACCCCCGAGAGCATTGTGCGGGGCCGCCACGCCCACCACCGCACCGAGCAGGTGCTGGTGGCCGTGGCCGGGCGCATCACCGTCGTTACCGAAACGGCGGCGGGGGCCCTGAAGACCTTCCGGCTCGAAGACCCCCACGTGGGCCTCTACGTGCCGCCGCGCATGTGGCACACCATGCAGTACTCGCACTCGGCGGTGCAGCTGGTGCTGGCCTCGCTGCCCTACGACGAAGCCGACTACATCCGCGACTACGACCAGTTCCGGGCGCTGGGGCGCCCGGGGTAGGGGAGGGCCTATCTTTGCCCGGGCCGCCGGCAGGCTACGCCGGTGGTCGCTGCTTGCACCATGCCCGGGCCCCTGCCGATTCCTTTTTTCTCGATTGTGCCCCAGCACGCGCCGCTGCGTGAGGAAGTGCTGGCCGCCGTGGCCCGGGTTTACGACTCGGCCTGGTACGTGCTGGGCGATGAGGTCGCGGCCTTCGAGCGCGAGTACGCGGCCTTCAACCAGGTGCCGCACGCGGTGGGCGTGGCCAACGGCCTCGATGCCCTGACGCTGGCCCTGCGCGCCCTGGGCGTGGGCCCCGGCGACGACGTGCTGGTGCCTTCCAATACTTACATCGCCACCTGGCTGGCCGTCACGCACGTGGGGGCCCGGCCCGTGCCCGTCGAGCCCGACCCCGCCACCAGCAACCTCGACCCGGCGCGGCTGGCGGGGGCCCTCACGCCGCGCACCCGCGCCATTATGCCGGTGCACCTCTACGGGCAGGCGTGCCGTATGCCCGAAATCATGCAGTTCGCTCGGCAGCACGGCCTGCACGTAGTAGAAGACAACGCCCAGGCCCAGGGTGCCGCCTTCGGCGGGCAGCTCACCGGCACCTTTGGGGCCCTGAACGCCACCAGCTTCTACCCTGGCAAAAACCTGGGGGCCCTCGGCGACGCCGGGGCCCTTACCACCGCCGACGCGGGCCTGGCCGAACAGGTGCGCACGCTGCGCAACTACGGCTCGGCGCGCAAGTACCACAACGAGGTCGTCGGCTACAACTCCCGCCTCGACGAGCTGCAGGCCGCCGTGCTGCGCGTAAAGCTCGGGCACCTGGCCGCCTGGACGGCCCAACGCCGGCAGCTGGCCGCCTGGTACGGCCAGCAACTGGCCGGCCTCGACGGCCTGCGCCTGCCCGCCGTGGCCCCCGGGGCCACCCACGTGCACCACCTCTACGTGGTGCACACCCCGCGCCGCGATGCATTGCAGCAGCACCTGGCGGCGCAGGGCATCGGCACGCTCATCCATTACCCCGTGCCGCCGCACCGCCAGCCTGCCTACGCGGGGCTCGGGCTGGCCGCCGGGGCCCTGCCCATTGCCGAAGCCCTGGCCGCTACCTGCCTCAGCCTGCCCCTGTGGCCGGGCATGACGGAAGGCCAGGTAGCGGCCGTAGCCACCGCCATTCGCCAATTTTGAAGCAGTTTTGCGCCGGCTGAAGTGCGGGCAGCGGGGCTTTGGGCCCACTAGTTAACTACCTGCCGCGCCCGTTTCCGCAACCGAAAACCCCATGCCCAAGCTCTCCGTTGTCATTCCTTGCTACTACAACGAGGAGAATATTCCGGTGACGGTGGCCGAGCTGGTGGCCAACGAGGCCAACTTTGGCCCCGAAGTAGATTTCGAGTACGTATTCGTCAACGACGGCTCGGGCGACGATACCCTGGGGGCCCTGCGCCGGGCCCAGGCCCAATATCCTGGCCGCCTGCGCATCGTGGATTTGGCTGGCAACGTGGGCTCTTACAACGCCATTGTGGCCGGCCTGGCCTATGCTACCGGCGATTGCCTGGCCATCATCACCGCCGATTTACAAGACCCCCCCGCCCTCATGGCCCAGATGTACGGCCACTGGCAGCAGGGCTTTAAGCTCGTTATCGGCAACCGGCAGGAGCGCGAGGAAACTGGCGCGGGCGAGCGGCTAGCCAAGGTATTCCACTGGCTGATGAAGCGCCTGGCCCTGCGCAACATCCCCGACGGCGGCTTCGACTACGCCCTGTTCGACCGCCAGGTGGCCACCGAAATCCTCAAGCTGCACGAGCGCAACTCCAACGTGTTCTACCTGATGGTGTGGCTGGGCTTCGCGCACGTAAGCCTGCCTTACACCCGCCGCAAGCGCCAAATTGGCCGCTCGCGCTGGACGCTCACCAAAAAAATCACCCTCCTGATCGACTCGCTCGTCTCGTTCTCGTTCGTGCCCATCCGCGCCATTTCGGTGGTGGGCCTGGGCCTGGGCCTGCTCGCCTTTCTCTACGGCCTTTACGTCATCGTCCTCAAGCTGGTGCACCCCAACGAGCCGGCCGGCTGGACCACCCTCATGGTGGTGCTGCTCTTCGTATCGGCCTTCCAGATGATAGCCCTGGGCGTCATCGGCGAGTACGTATGGCGGGGGCTCGATGCCGCTCGTAATAGGCCTTTATACGTAGTTAAAGAAGTGTTATAGAACAACTTATTAGTGATATGTGCCACTGCTACCCGTCGCCATCGGTAGTGCCCGCCAGCAAGGCCCAAGCAATCGGCGAAGCTAGCAACAACCAGGTCGATTTATTAATAAAGTTATACTCTCAATTTTGTCGCACCTACTGGCTGGCTCATTAAGCGGCGCTTAATGAGGGCATGGAGCCCTGCGTAATGAATGGTAATGGCGGTACGGTGGCGCCACAATTGACAGACTAGCTCGAGGGTAGCTCTAGCCTACCTCTAACCTAGCTCTAGCCATACTCAAACCCCAGTTTAAATAGTGAGCAAAATGCTCGAAAAGTTGGAAAAAAGCGGGGATGCAAGCGAATGCGTAGCAGCCGGATTGGACGAATAAGGGAAATCTACCGGGCAGGTGACAGGACGCGGCTAACTTGAATAAATTCAAATAATAGGTAAATACTCGCTGCTGTTTTACCACCAAAGTTTAATTACCGGTTGAAATATTTTTGTCGGCCCAGGGCCCCACGTAACCAAGCGCGCCGGCCGCCTGGGTCGCCCGGCCAATCAAGCACTACGCTGCTGAATAAGCGGTTTCACCGACTGGGCAGGCGGCGGGGTGGAAAACACCCTGGGGCCTGAGTGCAGCACAACACCCAACCCAGGGTTGTGGAGCGGTAAAATATTGACATAGCATCTTATATCTTTGATGTTAATTGCAACAAAGAGCGGCCGCATGCCGCAAACAATCCACAGTCGTTGCGTACGACGTAAGTTAAATAATAGTCAACAGCATCATTCTATAATCCAAAACATCATTTCATAAATCATGAAACGCGCACTTATCACGGGCATCACGGGCCAAGACGGTTCCTACCTGGCCGAACTACTACTAAGCAAAGGCTACGAAGTACACGGCATCAAGCGCCGCTCTTCGCTGTTCAACACCGAGCGCATCGACCACCTCTACCAAGACCCGCACGAGAAGAACGTCAACTTCAAGCTGCACTACGGCGACTTGAGCGACTCGACCAACCTGATCCGCATCGTGCAGGAAGTGCAGCCCGACGAGATTTATAACCTGGGGGCCATGTCGCACGTGAAAGTGTCGTTCGACACCCCCGAGTACACCGCCGACGTGGACGGCGTGGGCACGCTACGCCTGCTCGAAGCTATCCGCATCTTGGGCATGACCGAGAAAACGCGCATCTACCAGGCTTCGACCTCGGAGCTGTACGGCTTGGTGCAGCAAGTGCCCCAGTCGGAAACGACGCCCTTCTACCCCCGCTCGCCCTACGCCGTGGCCAAGCTCTACGGCTACTGGATTACGGTGAACTACCGCGAGGCCTACGGCATGTATGCCTGCAACGGTATCCTCTTCAACCACGAGAGCCCCCTGCGCGGCGAAACCTTCGTGACGCGCAAAATCACGCGCGCCGTGGCCCGCATCGCCCTCGGCCTGCAAGACGCCCTGTTCCTGGGCAACATCGACGCCAAGCGCGACTGGGGCCACGCCAAAGACTATGTGGAAGCCATGTGGCGCATGCTGCAGCAGGACGAGGCCGAAGACTTCGTGATTGCCACCGGCGTCACCACCACGGTGCGCGAGTTCATTCGCCTGGCCTTCATGGAAGTCGGCATTGAAGTAGCTTTCAGCGGCGAAGGCGTGGAAGAGAAAGGCCGCGTAGTGGCTTGCCACAACCCCGAGTACCAGATTGCCGCGGGCACCATCGTGCTGGAGGTTGATAAGCGCTACTTCCGTCCCACGGAAGTGGAGCTGCTCATCGGCGACCCCACTAAGGCCAAGCAGAAGCTGGGCTGGGTACCGCAGTACGACCTCCAAGGCCTGGTGAAGGAAATGATGCAGTCGGACGTCGAAGGCGCCCGCCGCGATGAGTACCTGCGCGAAGGTGGCCACACCATACTGAAGAACTACGCCGAATAGCTGGTCGGGCCGTGCAGCTTCCCCAAGCTGCTAAAAACCGGCCCACAATGGGGTACAACCAGGCCGTCATGTTGAGCGCAGCCGAAGCATCTCTACTGCGGCAGTAAACCAATCACTTGGATTTACGCAGCGGAAGAGATGCTTCGACAAGCTCGGCGTGACGGCCTGACTTATTTAAAACCGCGAATACTTACAAAATTTCCTTTATGGAACTGAACGCCAAGATATACGTAGCTGGCCACCGCGGCATGGTGGGCAGCGCCGTGGTGCGCCGCCTGCAAAAAGCCGGCTACCAAAACATCGTTTACCGCACCTCCAAAGAGTTGGACCTGCGCAATACAGAAGCCGTCAACAGCTTTTTTGCCGAAGAGAAACCGGACTACGTGATACTGGCCGCCGCCAAGGTGGGCGGCATCATGGCCAACAACACCTACCGCGCCGATTTCCTGTTCGAAAACCTCCAGATTCAGAACAACGTCATCAACGCCAGCCACAAGCAGGCCGTGAAGAAGCTGCTGTTCTTGGGCTCGTCGTGCATCTACCCCAAAATGGCTCCCCAGCCCATCAAGGAAGAATACCTGCTGACGGGGCCCCTGGAGGCCACCAACGAGCCCTACGCCCTGGCTAAAATAGCAGGACTCAAGCTCTGCGAAGCCTACCGCGACCAGCACGGCAGCAACTTCATTAGCGCCATGCCTACCAACCTCTACGGCCCCGGCGACAACTACGACCTGAAGAACTCGCATGTGCTGCCCGCCCTGCTGCGCAAGTTCCACGAGGCCAAGGAGAACAACGCGCCGGAAGTGGAAGTGTGGGGCACCGGTACGCCGCGCCGCGAGTTCCTGCACGTGGACGATCTCGCCGATGCTTGCCTGCACCTAATGCTGCACTACGACGGCAAAGAGCCCGTGAACGTGGGTACCGGCGAAGACCTCACCATCCGTGAGCTGGTGGAGCTGGTGCGTAGCACGGTGGGCTACGAAGGCAACGTCCGCTTCAATACCGACAAACCCGACGGCACGCCCCGCAAGCTGCTCGACGTGTCGAAGCTCGCCGAAGCTGGCTGGCGCTACACCACCGGCCTGCCCGAAGGCGTCCGGGCCGTGTATCAGGAGGCATTTCTGACGGCACCCGTCGCATAGTGCAATTCTCTGCGGCAGCTATATCCCGCCTGCTAGTTACCTTTACGCCCGGAAGAAGCTGCTTCCGGGCGTATTTTTTATTAAGTTATTTCCAGTGGACACGATAAACGTACTAGAAAAACAACAACCGCTGCAGGCTGAAAATAGCCCGCAGGACGAGACTTGGACCGAGGTAATCCAACCCCGTACCAATCTGCTTGACCTGGGGCTAGCTGATGTATGGCGCTACCGCGACCTCGTAATGCTGTTCGTGCGCCGTGATTTCGTCTCCACTTACAAGCAGACGGTGCTGGGGCCAATCTGGTTTTTTATCCAGCCGCTGCTCACTACGATTACTTACGTTATCATCTTCGGTAATGTAGCTAAGCTCTCGACGGACGGGCTGCCCCAGGCAGTATTCTACATGTCTGGCATTACCATCTGGAATTACTTTGCGCAGACGCTAACCAATACTTCGACGGTTTTTCGTGACAACGCCGCCATGTTTGGTAAGGTGTATTTTCCGCGCTTGACGATGCCATTGTCCATCGTTATTTCCAACTTAGTGAGGTTTGCCATTCAGTTTGGGCTATTCTTCGCAATTTGGCTGTATTACCTGCTCAAGGGAAATAGTGGCATCCATCCCAACTGGCTGATTCTACTCACACCGTTGCTGGTAGTGACCATGGGCTTGATGTCGCTGGGGCTGGGAATGATATTCAGCGCCCTAACTACTAAATACCGTGACTTGGCTATGTTGCTGGTATTTGGAGTACAATTGCTCATGTACGCCACGCCGGTTATTTATCCGCTGTCTAGCATTACTGGCAAGTACCGTTGGGTCATCCTAGCCAACCCGATGACTTCAATTGTGGAGACTTTCCGCTATGCCTTCTTAGGTTCGGGTTCTTTCAGCTGGACGTATTTGGCTTATAGCTTGGGATTTACAGTTGTGATTCTAATACTAGGAACAATCATTTTCAACCGGGTTCAAAAAAGCTTTACAGATACTGTATAGCGTGAACTTTGCCTTTAAGGCAGCGTGTAGAATTATTTAGTCGAAACTGATGAGTGATATTGCAATAAAAGTTGAAAACCTGAGTAAACTCTACCGTTTAGGAGAGGTGGGCACAGGTACCATGAGCCAGGATTTGAATCGCTGGTGGGCTAGCGTGCGGGGTAAGGAAGACCCTTTTGCCACTGTTGGGGAAACTAATGACCGCACC
This sequence comes from Hymenobacter nivis, assembly GCF_006439025.1. Classification (GTDB taxonomy): domain Bacteria; phylum Bacteroidota; class Bacteroidia; order Cytophagales; family Hymenobacteraceae; genus Hymenobacter; species Hymenobacter nivis_A. The sequence continues at coordinate 828,554 of NZ_RCYZ01000001.1, read as the reverse complement.
AGCAAAGGGAATAGTGACTTTGTGTGGTCACTAAAAGACATAAACTTTGAGGTTAAAAAGGGAGAGGTATTGGGTATAATCGGCCGCAACGGGGCAGGTAAGTCCACACTACTCAAAATCCTTTCGAAAATAACGGCTCCTACTACTGGCAAGATCAAAGTGAATGGTCGCATCGCCTCGTTGCTGGAGGTAGGCACTGGATTTCACCCAGAACTAACAGGCCGGGAAAATATTTTCCTGAATGGGGCTATCTTGGGAATGACCAAAACCGAGATTCGTAGCAAGTTCGATGAAATCGTGGATTTCTCGGGTGTTGAACGCTATATCGATACCCCTGTAAAACGTTATAGCAGCGGCATGTATGTGCGCTTAGCATTTGCGGTGTCTGCATTTCTGGAACCGGAAGTACTTATAGTAGATGAGGTACTAGCAGTTGGTGATGCCGAGTTTCAGAAGAAGTGCTTGGGGCGTATGAAAGATGTAAGTGTTAATGACGGGCGAACGGTGCTGTTTGTGAGTCACAATATGGCTGCTATTCAAAAACTATGTACTTCAGGCCTATTTCTTCAAAATGGGACGGTATTAGCTAATGAAGGGATTGACCCTATCGTTGATATGTATTTAGCAAATAATTTTTATAATGGAAATTCAGTAATATTAGAACCCAAGACAGGTCAGTCAGCTAGTATCATTAAAGTAGAGATAATTGATGAGGATGGCGAATCTGTTTATGAAATTGCTATAGGTAAAAAATGGATAGTGAAGTTAACATTTCAAGTAGATAAAGTTATTAAAGGAATGGTGTCATCCATTGGAATAGTGAGTCCAGCAGATATCTCAATATGCACTTCTTGGCAAGAGCCTATGGATTTTGTTCCCGGCGTTTATTGCTCTGAATTTAAGCAGAATGATGTGCAATTTGCAGCGGGTAAATATCGAGTATTTGTAGCTTTGAGTATAGGTGGCACGCAGAATATTCAATTTTTAGAAGACGTTGCTAGCTTTAATATAATACCAGTAATCAAAAGTGCTGACGCGACAGTTGTGAGCTATGATGCATCTACAGGTATCGTATTGAATCAATTACAGATGGTCACGTATCCAGTTTGCTAAGGCGTATTTGTATGATAAAGCGTAGCATTAACTTCGTTAAGAGAAATGTAAAGAAGCATATCTTTGGTATGTCTGATGAAAATCCAAACATCAGGGAATTTAGAATAAAAGGAGTGCAATACGCGGGACAATTATATATTAATGGTGAAATATATATTGAAAATAAAGGTCATATACAAATTGGCCAGAATTTCCAAGCAAATTCTGGAGTTAACAATAATCCCATCGGTGGTGATACAGTATTACGGCTAATTACGGTCAATGAAAATGCTAAAATCATTATTGGTGATGATGTGGGTATATCTAACTCAACAATCTTGGCCTGGGAAAAAATTGAAATCGGTAACAAAGTAATGATAGGAGGAGGTGTAAAAATTTGGGATACTAACTTTCACTCATTGGATCCTATTTTAAGAACTACTGCTCCTGATACAGATGTTAAAACAGCTCCTATCAAAATAGACGATTATGCTTTCATTGGCGCAGGAAGCATAATAATGAAAGGAGTACATATAGGCAAGAACTCTATAATTGCTGCAGGGAGTGTAGTAGTAAAGAATATACCAGCAAATGTTATAGCTGGTGGCAATCCCTGTAGAGTAATAAAACCATTAAATATTTGATTTATTATAGTGGTTATAAATTTATCCAATATTCAGGAATAATATTTTCAGATTTGATATGGTGGCTTGCAAGCCATATGTTGGGGGCAATAACTAGTTTACTCGGATTGATATTTAGCCAAGCTCCCCACCAGCTGAAAGAACTATTAGCAATAATATTATGCTTGCAGTTACTCATCAACTGCATATCTAAGTAACTATTTTCGCCAATATTATGATTTATATAAAGCGCGTTTGGTATAGCTAAATTTTCTTGACACCAGCCTATGTCATCAGAAAATATGAAAAAACATGGATTAATAATTTTACTTAATACTAAATCAATCGCTTGTTTATAGTAATCTAATGAGGTTGGCTGATGTGTTACTGATAGTAGATAATCACCCCGACGAACATGAATTGATACAGAATTTGTTTTATTAATATTTTCGAGTAAGAAATAATTTTGTGAGCTAGTTTCAATTTTAGGAAAAGTAAAATCTTTTCTAATTATCGACTCATAATCACTGAAATATTTTTCGTTTTGCCAATCACTCGCCAAGTATAATGTATCTGCTTTGTGCTGCTTGAAATCTGGTTGAAAACATAAAAGTTGTGTTTCTGCTAACGTTTTAAAGGAAGTTGATAATCCAAAAGAATTACGTATCCTGTTATATTTTCGTCGGATAAATCCACGGCTCTTATCTTCTATTCGATTTAGGTCGTCACCAGTAAGTTTTAATAAGTGCTGTGATTGAATTTCAGGAAATAATTCTACAGATAGAGCTTGCTCATGTATTTGTTTCGTAAATGCCCCTCTAAAAAAATCAATATTTAAAGCTAGCGTTGTCTTGTTGCGTAATGATGCAGCACGGCCTGCAGAATACTGAAACATTTGATTACCCAAGCCGCCGGTGATTCTAACGATTATCATATAACTGAACCGAGTTTTTTTGTTAAAAGAGTGACAAAAATACTTTCTTATTCTGAGAAGTTCACAGACGCTTGGATGTAATTTATGAAAAAAATCATTTTTGTTTCACACGAAGCTACTCTTACTGGTGCGCCTATCTTACTGCTAAATATAATTCGGTGTTTGCGTGGTGAATTGAGAGAGGATTTTATAGTTGTGCTTGGTAAAGACGGACCGCTTCGCCCACAATTTGAAGAGTTAGCTCACGTAGTAGTGGCCCCAAGCTTATTAGCTAGTGGGCGATTTGCGAATAATCTACGTCGTCTGCGGCTGTTAAATAGCTATAATAATAGGAGACGTAAGAATGCGCTAAGTTTTGAAAATGTAAAAGTTATTTTTTCTAATACCATTGTTAATGGAAAACTGGTAGAAGAAATACTAAGCTTCAATAAAGCTCGTGTTATTACGTATGTACACGAACTGGCATATACTATTCAAACATTTAATTCGGCGGAAATAAACAAGGCCTTGCAACAAACTAGTTTGTTTCTTGCCGGATCAAATGCAGTATTGCAGAATTTACTGAGTTTAGGCGTAGCTAATGATCTTGTACACGTAGTGCCATCTAGTATTCCCGTCGCAGCTATCACCGAAAAACTAGCCATTACTGACGTCGATAGCATTAGAGCTTCCTTATGCTTACAGCCTCATGAACAATTAATAGTAGCAGTAGGTACAGCCGATTGGCGTAAAGGCAACGACTTGTTCATTCAAATGGCTGCTCGTTTAGTGCAAATGCAGCCACAATTACATTTCGCTTGGGTAGGTGTGTCGGCTGGTACGCTAGAGCACCTCCGTATGAGATATGAAATTGAGCATTACCACTTAGATGGCCGAGTCCACTTAGTAGCAGTCACACCGGATTACTTAAATTATATAGCTGCCGCCGAGCTGTTTGTTTTAACTTCTCGCGAAGATCCATTTCCTCTAGTCGTATTAGAAGCGGCCGCAGCGGGCAAACCAATAGTTTGTTTTGCAGATTCAGGTGGTACACCAGGTTTTGTGGGAGTTAAAAACGGAACGGTTGTCCCTTATGGCGATGTCATAGCGCTAAGTGATGCTATAGAAGCCCTTTTGCAGGATTCATCAATGCGGTACCGCAAAGGTGAACATGCTCGTATTACTGTGCAGTCAGAGTACGATACTCCGCAAGTGGCAGTACGTATTGCTCGCCTAATAGCCTTGGAACATGCATAATACTTGGAAATCAGATTTACCTCGATTAGACTCTTTAAGAGCAATTTTAGGCTTTTAAAACAAAAGTACATTGTCTAATTCATTAACGGCTGTTACAACCTGTGTTATTGGTGGGACAGGTTTCATTGGAAGGGCAGTTGTCAAGGAACTACTCGCTAAAGGACGACAAGTTGTAGTAGTAGGCCGACAATTGACCCCTACACCGCCTCTGCCCAAGGGCGTGCGGTATATACAAAATGCTATTGATGGTAGCGTGATTGCTTTTAATCAAGCACTAGTAGCCTGTGATGAAGTAGTTGATTTAGCTTACGCTACGGTTCCAGGAACAAGTTTTCAAGACCCAGTAAATGATATCCTAGTAAATTTGCCTGAAGCGGTGCGTCTGTTCGAGATGGCATCAGCTATGCCACTAAAGAAGTTTGTCTGGATATCTTCGGGTGGTACGGTGTACGGGCGCACGTCGATTGACTTAATTCCTGAAACGTATCCAACACTGCCACTATCTCCCTACGGTATAACTAAATTGGCTATTGAGAAGTATGCGCACATGTACTTTGAAAGTAAAGGATTACCTATTGTATGCGTGCGACCTTCAAATGCCTTTGGTGAAGGGCAGCGCACGTACTCAGGGCAGGGTTTTATTGCTACGGCTATCGCCTCTGTCCTAGATGGGCGCGAGTTGCTGCTGTTTGGTGAAAAGGGCACCATTCGCGACTACTTACATGTGACTGACATGGCAGTAGGTATCGTAGCGGCGCTGATGCATGGTCAGCCAGGAGAAGTGTATAACCTCGGCAGTGGTCAGGGCTTGAGTAATCGGCAAGTGTTGGACGAATTAGTGCCGCTGGCGGCTCAAGCAGGTTATAATATGGATGTTCGGGTACTGCCATCGCGGCCGTTTGATGTGCCAGTAAACGTTCTGGACTGTACCAAACTACGTACGGAAACTGGTTGGCAGCCGCAGCTTACCTTTGTGGAGGCCTTAGCTCAAACTTGGTCTTGGTATACTAAACAGAAGTAGGTACACATAATTACGAATGCCACTTTGTTTATTATTAATTTGCTCTATATTATATAGTTTAGTTGTTTAATAATTAATAGAAAAATAGATAGCTTAGTAAAAAATAGTATGATTATCAAAAATGCCATAGAAAGTTTGTTGAATGAATTACCTATGGTTACGGTAATCATTCCGAACTACAATCACGAGCGTTACTTACCGCAGCGAATAGAGTCAGTATTAAAGCAGACGTATCAGGATTTTGAATTACTGCTGCTTGATGATTGCTCACCCGACAATAGTCGCGAAATTCTTGCCACTTATGCAGCCCGCGATAATCGAATCAAACTGATATTTAACGAAAAAAATAGTGGGAGTACTTTTAAGCAATGGAATAAGGGAATTAACTTAGCTAATGGTAAGTATATATGGTTAGCGGAGAGTGACGATTATGCTGACGAGCGATTATTAGAAACACTAGTTGAGCAGTTAGAAGCAGACGAAAATATTGGTGTAGCTTATTGTGACTCGTGGAGCGTAGACGAACATAGCCGCGTTATTGGCGACTGGGTTGATTTCTATTCAGAGCTAGACAATAAGTTGTGGACAAGTGATTTCGTGCTAGAAGGAAGCCAATTGCTTAATAAATTCATGAGTTATCGCAATATTATTCCTAACGCAAGTGCGGTAGTAATTAGGAAAATAATAATAATGCAAGCTGGTTTAGCCGATGAATCATTTCGAGTTAATGGAGATTGGGTGTTTTGGGCTAAAATCCTCGCTATTTCAAAAATAGCATTTTCTGCTAAAAAGCTTAATTTTTTTCGTCAGCACACCAATAACGTGCGTAGTGCTACTATAATGGACGGCACTGCTTTAATTGAAAAAGTTCGATTATTACATATTATAAAAAAAATCGCTGCTCTAGATTATTTTTTTTATAATAAAATGCTCGATTCAATTGTTGGTCTTTGGGTAGCAGGAATAATAGAATATAATATTCCTCTGGCTAGGCATAGATACCTTTATTATAATCTCAAACAACTGGATACTAGTTTTCATCAGCGATTTTGGTCGAATTTCAATGATAAAATTTTGTCCAATAATTTAAGCGGATTGAAGTTTTTAGTAAAAAAATATGTCATAAACCGTATTGTCAAAAGACATTAAATTTCATTGTCTTTTGATTAATAACATTGAAGTGCGATTCTTCTAGTTTTGAAAACACGGTGGATGAGGAGCACCTAATGATTTTTAAATTATGATTTCAATTATCATTTGTTCTCGCGATAAGAATGTGCTTGCATTAGCTAGTCAAAACGTGGCTGATACTATTGGATTGCCTTACGAAATTATTGCAATTGATAATAGCCAAGGCCAATATGGTATATGTGCAGCTTACAACAAAGGGGCTTCGCAAAGCAAATACGATATTTTGTGTTTCATGCACGAAGATTTGCAATTCAACACTAATAATTGGGGGCAGTTAGTAGCTGAAATACTAAAAGATAACTCAATTGGAGCATTAGGTGTCGCTGGAGGAAAATGGAATATCAAAGCACCTATTAGTTGGTGGGGGTGTGGAAATAAGTATGTGAGTATCAATATCGATGAAAATGACAAAAAAGGTTACAACAAAGTAACTTATTCAAATCCAGAGCAAAGTAAATTAGTGGATGTTGCAGGGCTTGATGGTCTGTGGATATGTTCAAAAAAAGATGTTTGGCAAAAATATCCTTTCGATGCTGTAACATTTACTGACTTCCATTTTTACGATATCGATTACTGTGCCAATATATTTAATGAATACAGAATATGCGTGACGTACGATATTAATATAAGGCATTTTTCACGTGGTAATATTAATGACTCTTGGTTTATAAATGCTGATAAATTTTATAATAAACATAAGCAAAGATTGCCAATGGGAAATATATTGTCAGGCCCTAATTATTTGCGCTCGCGTGAATATAATGTTTGTAAAGACTTTGTTCTGGAAATAGTAAAGCGGAACATTGATCCTCATATCGGTTTCAAGTATTTATTTAATTGCTTCCAAATTTTCCCTTTTAATCGAAACACGTTTTGGCTTATAAGGAATTATATTAAGTATTATCTAAATTTTAAGCAGCAATAAATTTTAAAGCAATAATCCGATGAAAAAAATATCTGTTATAATACCTAATTACAACCATTCTGGTTATCTAGCTAAAAGAATTGAAAGTGTATTGAATCAAACTTATAGCAATATTGAAATTTTTATTCTTGACGATTGTTCGATAGACGATAGTTTAGCTATTATAAATAGTTATGCACTTTTAGATAAAAGAATTAGCGTGGTGGCTAATGAATTTAATAGCGGAAGTACATTCAAACAATGGAAAAAAGGTTTGGCCTTGTGTTCAAGCGACTTAGTTTGGATTGCCGAATCGGATGATTACGCTAATGAGAATTTTCTTGCAACTTTGGCACCATTACTAATTGCTAATGAGGATGCTGCAATTGCGTATTCAAATTCGAGAAAAGTAGATGGCAATGGTATGTTGCTGAATGAGTGGAGTGAATGGAAAAATGCAACTTTCAAAACTGATAGATGGAATAATGATTATATTAATAATGGCGAAAATGAAGTTGCTGATTATCTGATGTATGATTGTACAATTAATAATACAAGTGCAGTCCTTTTTCGCAAAAAAAATCTATTACAAGTAATCGATAAAATTCAAGATTTTCGATATGCTGGCGACTGGTTTGCGTTTATTGCGCTTTGTTTGAAAGCGAATATTATTTATGTCTCACGGAGTCTTAATTTTTTTCGTACTCATACGGAAAACGTGAGTGTAGAAGCAGTGGCAACTGGCAAAATATTTCTAGAAAGATTTAAATGTATTTCCTTCGCATTGAATAATTTGCCCAATCATAATGATCAGAAGACAGTATTGTTTCGTCAGATAAAAAATGAGTTCAAATCCTTTCTATTTAATCAAATCAAAAATAGAAAAAATCAAAATTTAGTTGGAGTAATGCATGGGCTCCGGTCTTTATATTCGTCCGATGCTACGCTCTTGATCAAATTATTAGGTTACGTATTATTGGATCAATTGAAAAAGTAGAAGTTGGATAATCGATATTAGTTAAATGTTGGTATTTCAGTATTTTTAAAATAATATCAGAAAAGTTTATTGCAAATTGCGAAATGTCTCCGTATACTTTATAAATAAATACTCTGATTTTTTAGGCCTTTTGCAAGTATTTGAATGCCATATAACAAAAACTACGTGAATGGTATATCAGTACTGATATGCTGTTATAACAGTGAACAGCGATTGCCACGAACAATAAGTGCATTAGCTGAGCAATTGCGACCAGATATTGCAGAGTTTGCAATTGAAGTATTAGTGGTTGATAATGCTTCGAAAGATAAAACGTATGCGACTGCTAAGTCTTTGCTGGAAGATCCCGATTTTCCTTATAACGGTCGGGTGTTATATGAGCAAAAACCAGGTAAAAGCCATGCTTTAGAACGGGGACTTCAAGAGGCGCAGTACAAGTACATTGCCATTGTGGACGACGATAACTGGCTTGCACCAGACTACTTATTACTGGCCAATGCATTGATGGAGGCCAACCCTAAAATTGGGGTCTTGGGTGGAGTCGGGGCCCCAGTATGTGAAGTGGTACCACCAAGTTGGTTTTCCAGGTTCGCCATCGACTACGCAGCCGATCGGCAGGCCGATTATTCGGGTGATATCACTTCGGAACCCGGGTTTTTATACGGTGCCGGCTCTGTAATTAGGCGGGCAGCATGGGAACAGGTGCGCGAGGCAGGTTTTCATTCATTGCTTACCGGCCGGTATGGCAACAATCTCAATTCGGGCGAAGACAATGAGTTGTGTTACGTATTGGCGTTAGCGGGTTACCGCATCTGGTACGACGAGCGACTAAAATTTCAGCATTTTATTCCGGCGCAACGGCTTAATTGGAATTACGTGCGCCGCTTGTACAAAGGAAATGCTGCATCAGAAGTCAGCTTACGGCCGTATAGGCACTTCATGCAACGGACCGATGTACCCGTGCTACCATGGATCCGCAACGGGCTGTACGCTGGCCGTTTTGCTTTAAAAGCCAGCTGGCGGGCTATTCGCCAGAAACAGTTCTTTCCTAGGGAAGGTAACCGAGAGTTTTTGCTAGCGGCCTTCTACTGGCATGAGGTATGGCTATACTTTAACAAAGCGTGGAAACAAGACCCCAAGTTCATTCAAGTCCAGCAACTGACCACTCGGTTGAACACGTCTTCGCACCGCGCGTAGTGAAGGGCGTAACTATTCTTATTTGCACCTACAATGGAGCAAATAGGCTCCCCGAAACCCTCCGCCACGTAGCAGGCCAGCAGGTGTCTTCTGATATTCCTTGGGAGGTATTAGTGGTGAGCAATGCTTCGCAAGACGATACCCTGATAGCAGCACCGCGCTTATGGGCCGCAATCCAATGCACTGCTCCGTTGCGGGTGCTTGATGAGCCAATGCCTGGTAAAGAAAACGCATTGGTGCGGGGGTTTGATGCGGCAAATTATGAATACATCTGCATTGTGGATGATGATAATTGGCTGTACCCGGATTATGTAACGCAAGTGATGGGTTTAATGGGTGCGCACCCCGAAATTGGTATTTTGGGGGCCCAGGCGGAGGGGGCGTTTGAGATACCTCCCCCAGCTTGGTTTGAGCGGTTTCAGGCGGTGTATGCCGTAGGGCCCCAGGCGGCACAGAATGGGCCGCTAAATGCGCCCGATGCGTACTTGTACGGAGCTGGCTCAGTAGTGCGGCGTTCAGGATGGCAGCACTTGCGAGCCAACGGTTTTGCCTTTAGTACTTCGACTAAGCGCGGCAAAATTATTGTGAGTGGTGAAGATGTGGAATTGGGCGATGCTCTGCGCTTGGCTGGCTATTCGCTCTGGTATGATGAGCGGTTGCGACTACGGCATTATATGTACAAGGAGCGCTTGACTTGGGAATACTTGAAACGCATTGGGCAAGGCACGGCCTCTTCAGGTTTAACTAGTCTCGTGTACTATTTTTTGCATCGCACGCCTGACCTTGATACTGCAGGTTTTCGGCGAAATTATTACCGATGGCTGGTGTGGCTAAGCTGGCAGCACCTGCGACAGCCGAAGCAACTGGTGGTTTATTTGATGCAACGCCACAACGAGCTTGCCCCGGATACATTCGATTCGTTGAGGATGCTATATCGACTGCGAATGGGGCTGACTCGTTGGAAAGAGGCACTTCGTATTTTTAAAAGAGTGAAAATGTTGCAACTAAACTTGCAGGCGCATCCTGCTCCAATTGCTCGTTTATGAAGCGCCTCTCGCCGCCAATTGTATCTGTTATTCTACCTGTATTCAATGCTGAGCAGTACCTCAGTGAAGCTATTGAAAGTATTCTGAACCAAACGTTTCGCAGCATCGAACTCATTTTGGTTGATGACTGCTCGACTGATAATAGCTTGGCTATAGCGCGCAACTATGAAGCCGACCCGCGGGTGCAGGTGCTGGCCAACGCCCAAAACCGGGGACGCTCTTTCAGTGATAATTACGGTGCAGAACACGCCCGCGGCCGCTACATCGCCAAGATGGACGCCGACGATGTAGCCTTGCCGCATCGACTGCAAGCGCAGGTCGATTTTTTGGAGAAGAACCCCTCCGTGGGATTGAGCAGCGGCTTTATGCAGGCTTTTGGCGAGTCGGATATTGTTTACACGTACCCGGTGACCACCGACGAGGTGCGCAGCTTCCTGCTTTTCAATATGCCAGTAGCCAACCCCGCCGTTTGCTTCCGCCGCTCGCTGTTGGAGGAATACGGGCTGCGCTACGACGATACCATCCAGGATACTTTTGGCGAAGACTACGAATTTATTGCGCGGGCTGCGCAAGTGGTTGGTATTGCCAATCAGCCGGAGGTGTTGCTCAACTACCGCACGTTGCCCCAGTCGGTCAAGGCCGATGTGCACGCCCGGCGCAATGCCAAGTCCAACCAAATTCGGGAGAAGCTGCTGCAAGGGTTTGGCATTCCGTTCACGGCGCGCGAGCTGCACGTGCACAATACCATTTCGTACTACCCTTTCACGCTCGGTGATATTTCGCTTGCCGAAGTGCACACCTGGCTGTGGAAAATGCAAGCCCATAATCAAGAGCAGCGGTATGCGGAGCCGGCGGCCATGCTCCGGTGCGTAGCAGAGCGCTGGTTCCTGACCTGCTACCTTAATCCAGATAAGCAGACTAATTCACTTAATGAGTACCGGCGGCAAGAACTAGCGCGGCATTTTAAGCCGACTACTAAGCAGTACGGAAAGTTCTTGCTTAAAAGCTTTGTGCTGCGACATATATAATATTGATAATGTCAACCGTATCTAACAAGCTGCGCCGTAAGAATATTCTATTATTGATTCCGCAGCTTACTTACGGTGGAGCCGAGCGGGTATTCCACGACCACGGCCAGGAGCTGGCCCGCCACCACCGGGTGATAGAGTGCGTATTTGACAGCCGTACCGAAGTAGCTTTCCCCACGCAAAATCAGCTGGTTGCCCTTGATGTGCCAGCCGGTACGGGGCCCCTGGGCAAGCTGCGGGCGCTGGTGCAGCGGGTGCAGCGGGTGAGAGCACTGAAACGAGAGCATGAGATTGACTTGTGCATTAGCCACTTGGAGGGCGCAGATTACTTAAATCTGCTGAGCAAAGGGACCGAGAAAGTGGTGCTCTGCATCCACAACTCCAAGCGGCACGACCCCAATATTCAGGGGGCAATAGGCGCGCTGCGCCGCCGGGTGCTGATGCCGGTGCTGTACCGGGCGGCCGACCTGGTAGTGGCGGTGAGCCGGGACTTGCGGCAGGAGTTATTAGACACGTTTGGGCTGCAGCCGGCCCAGGTGGTCACCATCAACAACTTCTTTGACGTGGAGGGAATCCGGACGAAAAGCCGTGAAGTGCTGCCTTCTGAGGAAGAAGATTTATTCAGCAATTACCCAGTGCTTATTAGCGCTGGCCGGCTATCGCCCGAGAAAAACCAGCTGGGCTTGCTGCCGGTGCTGCGGCTGTTGCAAACGGAAGGGCAGATGCCGCAGGCGCGGTTGGTACTGCTCGGCGACGGGCCGCAGCGGGAGGAACTGCTGGCGCGCTGCCAGCAGCTGGGCTTGCGGGCCTGGAGCGCATGGCAGGCCATCCAGGGCCCCCCAGACCCGGTACTATACGACGTGTTCCTTTTTGGTTTTCAAGCTAATCCTTTCCGTTACATTTCCCGCGCCACGGTTTCGGTGATGCCCTCCGACACCGAAGGCTTCCCAATGGCGCTGTGCGAGGCAATGGCGTGTGGGGTGCCCGTGGCGGCCACCGATTGCCCGACAGGGCCCCGCGAAATTCTGGCTCCAGATACCCCGGCTACGCAGCGCGCGGAGCAGGCGGAATGGGCAGAGTATGGCCTGCTGCTTCCGTTGCTTACTGCTGGCACCTTGGTGGCGCAGAACACCTCCGAATGGAGCGGCGCCCTGGCCAGCTTACTACGCGAGCCGGTGCGGCGCCAGCAGTATGCTGCCCAGGCCTTGCAACGAGTGCAGCACTTTGCCCCAGGTCCCATTATGCAGCAGTGGGAAACCGTAATCCAGACGCTCTAAGGTGCTTTCCTTCGCTGTACTTGACATTTCCAATGAAGCCTCGCGTCATCATTATTTACGTTTACAATAGCTGCGACGACCCGCTGTTTAAGGGGAACTTGCTGCTGCTGCTTCAGCACGTGGGCCTGCAACAGCCCGATTTGCGTCTGCACCTGATTACTTACGAACAAGTCGAGTACGCGCTGTCGCCGTCCCAACAGCAGCAGCGGCACCAGGATTTTGCCCACTATCACATTTACTGGCACCCATTGAAATGGCACTCCGGCCGGTTCAAGCTGGTGAAGAAAGCTTACGATTTGGTGATGGGTATCGGCCTTGTGTTGCGTTTGAAGCTATTCTCGAAGGCTCGGTCCATCGTCTCATTGGGCACGATATCGGGCAGTTTTGCCTACCTCATGGCCCGCATGTTTGGCCTGCGCTATTACGGCTACCAGTACGAGCCACACAGCGAATTTATGCTCGATTGCCGGGTGTGGTCTGAGAATAGTTTGGCTTACAAGGGGCTGCATTACTTGGAAAAGGTGTCGGGCATGAACGCAGACATCTTATCTACCGGCACCGAACACATGGTGCAACGACTTCGTAGCTGGGGCAGTCAGGCGCAGGTATACAAATTGCCGAGCTGCGTAGACGAAGCCAAAATGCAGTTCCGGCCCGCTGGTCGCCAGCGCATTCGCCACCAGATTGGTGTGGCCGAAGACCGGCCCGTTATCCTGTACTTGGGCAAGTTCGGCGGCATCTACTACGAGCGGGAGGTGGCCACGCTATTCAAAGCCTTTTTGGCCGAACGGCCCGACTTGTTTTTTCTAATCGTGAGCCCCGATGCGGCCGATTACGTTCAAAACCTGATGACTTCCGAAGGACTGTTGCCCGAGCAGTTTGCCGTGACGCGCAGCCCGTACGAGCAGGTGCCGGACTATATTTCGGCGGCTGACTTTGGGGTGGTGGCCGTGCCTTCATTTCCTTCCCAGCGTTTTCGCTCACCGATCAAGGTGGGGGAGTACCTGTGCTGTGGCTTGCCTTACTTGGTATGCGCAGGGGTTTCAGAAGACGACCGAGTGGCAGGGCAATACAATGTGGGCGTAGTAGTCAGTGAGTTTAGCACTGCGGAAGCGGCGCGGGTATGGCCTGGGATCCAGCAGTTGCTGGCCGAAAATAAAGAACAGTCGAGAATTCGCTGCCGCGAAGCAGGCATTGCTTACCGTGGGCTGACGCAGTACTTGCCCATAGCAGAAGATATTTTTGCTCAACTTTGATCATCTTTTTCTCCAGATTACCCTAGTTTTTGCAGCGTGCCGCCCCCCACTTTTTCCTTCGTCAGCCCCGTGTACCAGGCCGAGGGGCTGTTGGCGGAGCTGGTGCGGCGCCTGGCGCTGGCGGGTGAGGCCTTGGGCGGCAGCTTCGAGATTGTGCTCGTGGACGACCGCAGCACCGACGGCTCCTGGGCCCGCATCCAGGCCCTGGCGGCCCAGGACGGGCGCGTGCGGGGCTTGCGCCTGAGCCGCAACTTCGGCCAGCACCGGGCCATTACGGCGGGGCTAGAGCTGGCCAGGGGCGAGTGGGTCGTGGTGCTGGACTGTGACTTGCAGGACCAGCCCGAGGAAATCCCAGCCCTTTTTACCCAGGCCCAGCAGGGCTACGACCTGGTGCTGGCCCGGCGCATCAACCGGCAGGATTCGTGGCGCAAGAAGCTGGTGTCGCGGGTATTCTACCGTTTGCTAGCCTACCTCACCGAAACGCCGCAGGACCCGGCCGTGGGCAACTTCGGCCTCTACCACCGCAAAGTGGTTGACGCCGTGCTGGCCATGCGCGAGGGCCTGCGCTACTTTCCGACCATGGTGCGCTGGGTGGGGTTCCGGGCCGCGACGGTGGCCGTGGCCCACGCCGAGCGGCCGGTGGGGCCCAGCAGCTACACCTGGGGCCGGCTGGCCAACCTGGCCCTGGACGTGATGCTGGCCTACTCCGACAAGCCGCTGCGGCTGGCCGTGAAGCTGGGCCTAGGCATCTCGGTGGGCGCGTTCGCCATGGTGCTCGTCACGCTGGGGCGCTACCTGCTGGGCCACACCTGGGAGCCGGGCTACGCCAGCATCATCATCTCCATCTGGTTTTTTGCCGGCCTGGTGTTGTCGGTGCTGGGCATGGTGGGGCTCTACATCGGCAAAACCTTCGAGCAAGTAAAAAACCGCCCCATCTATGTGATTGATTCTGCCACCGACCCCGCCCCTAACCAATGACAAAGGCGCACGCAGCCCTTTGTGCCTTGCCCTGGGATACTGACTTTCTGGGGTTTCCGGTGGCGCGCCTAGCGGCGGCCGGGCTTGCGCCTGCGGAGCTGGCCGCGGCAATGGCCGCCGCGCGCCACGCTGGGTTTCGCCTAGTATATGTGGTGGCCGTGCCGGCCGACGCGCCTGTGCCGGCGGCCATGCAGCAAGCTGGGGCCCAGCTCTTCGACCGTAAGGCCACGTTTGCCATGTCCTTATTGGCCCCCGGTGCCGGGGGGGCGCCGGCGGCCGCGGTGGGCACGGCCACTGAGTACACGCCACAGCTCGAGTCGCTGGCCTGGCAAAGCGGCGAGTATTCCCGGTTTCGGCTCGATGCGCGCTTTGCCCTGCACGTGTTTAAAGACTTGTACAGCCGGTGGCTGCGCAGCTCCCTGGCGGGCACCATTGCCCGGCGGGTGCTGGTGTGGCGCGATGCCGCCGGCACCGAGCAGGGCCTGCTGACCCTAGGCGAAAAAAACAACCGGGCCGACATTGGTCTGCTGGCCGTGGATGCACGGGCCCGCGGGCAGCGCGTGGGCCAGGCCCTGGTGGCCGCCGCCGTGGCCCAGGCCAGCGACTGGGGCTACCAGGAGCTGCAGGTGGTGACCCAGCGCGACAACGAGCCGGCCTGTCGCTTCTACGAGAAGTGCGGCTTCGCGCTGGCCCACGAGGAGCACATCTACCATTGGTGGCTGTGACGGGGCCGCTCGGCCGGGGCCCCGGCGTACCTTTGCCGGGCCCATGGACGCCCCCATCCCATTTAACAAACCGTATTTTTCTGGCAACGAAACCCGCTACATCGAGCAGGCGGTGCGCTCGGGCAAGATTTCCGGCGATGGGCAGTTTACCCGGCGGGCCCATGCCTACTTCGAGCAGGAGTGGGGCTTTGCCAAGGCGCTGCTCACCACTTCGTGCACCGATGCGCTGGAAATGGCGGCCCTGCTGCTGGACATTCAGCTGGGGGATGAAGTGATTGTGCCGGCCTTCACCTTCGTGAGCACCGCCAACGCCTTTGTGCTGCGGGGCGCCACCATCGTGTTTGCCGACAGCACGGCCCTGAACCCCAACCTCGACGCGGGGGCCCTGGAAAGCCTCATCACGCCCCGCACCCGGGCCGTGGTGCCGGTACACTACGCGGGCATTGCCTGCGACATGGGTACTGTGCTGGCCACCGCCGCCCGCCACGGCCTGGCCGTGGTGGAAGACGCGGCCCACGCCATCGACAGTTTTTATAGCGGCCAGCGGCTGGGCACGCTGGGGGCCCTGGCGGCCTTCTCGTTTCACGAAACCAAAAACATCATTGCCGGCGAAGGCGGCCTGTTGGCCATCAATGATTTGCAGTTCGCGCGGCGGGCCGAGATTATTCGGGAGAAGGGCACGACGCGGTCGGCCTTTTTCCGAGGCGAGGCCACCGAGTACAACTGGGTGGACGTGGGCTCGTCGTTCCTGCCCTCGGAGCTGACGGCGGCCTACCTCTGGGCGCAGATTGAAAACCTAGCCGGCATCCAGCGGCAGCGCACTGCCCTGTGGGCCAACTATTACGCGGCCCTGGCCCCACTGGGGGCCCTGGGCGTGGGCCTGCCCGTGCTGCCGGATTATGCCACCAACAACGGCCATTTATTCTACCTCGTGTGCCGCAGCCGGGCCGAGCGCGATGCCCTGATTGCCCACCTCGGGCAGCTGGGCATTCTGGCCGTGTTCCACTACTTGGCCCTGCACCGCAGCCCGTACTACGCCGCCCGGCACGGCGGCCGCCCGCTGCCCTGGGCCGAGCACTACACCGATTGCCTGGTGCGCCTGCCCTTATTTTACGAGCTGAGCGCCGACGGCCAGGCGCGCGTGATTGCGGGCGTCCTTGATTTTTACCATCGCCGCTAATTCTACTCCATGGCGCGTATTTTATTTCTGACCCCGTACCCGGCCGGCCGGGCCCCGTCGCAGCGGTTTCGCTTTGAGCAATACTTGGGCATTTTGGGGTCCCACGGGCACCAGTACCGCGAGCTCTCATTTCTGGACGAGGCCACTTGGGGCATTTTGTACCGGCCGGGGCGCGCCGGGGCCAAGGTGGCGGGCATTCTGCGGGGCTTCGGGCGGCGGCTGGGGCACGTGTGGGCGGCGCGGCGCTACGATTTTGTGTTTGTGCACCGCGAGGCCGCGCCGCTTGGGCCCCCGGTGTTTGAGTGGCTGCTGGCCCGGGTGCTGCGCAAGCGCCTGGTTTATGATTTTGACGACGCCATCTGGCTGGCCAACACGTCGGAAGCCAACCAGCTGGCCGCCGGCCTCAAGTGGTCCCAGAAGGTAGGGCAGATTTGCGGCTGGGCCCACAAAAACAGCTGTGGCAACGCCTTTCTGGCCGCCTACGCCCGGCGCTTCAACCCGCGTACCGTCGTCAACCCCACCACCATCGATACCACCGGCTTGCACAACCAGGTGCGTGACCAGGCCGCGCCCGGCCGCCTGGTCATCGGCTGGACGGGCACGCACTCTACCCTCAAGTACCTCGACCAGGTGGTGCCCGTGCTGGCGAAGCTGGAGGCCGAGGGGCTCGATTTTGAGTTCCGCGTTATCTCCAACCAGCCGCCGGCGCTGCCCTTGCAGTCGCTGGTGTACCTGCCCTGGCGCAAAGAAACCGAGATGGCCGATCTGCTGGGCTTCCACGTGGGACTAATGCCGCTGGAAGACGACGCCTGGGCCAAGGGCAAGTGCGCTTTTAAGGCCTTGCAATACATGGCGTTGGGGGTGCCACCGCTCGTCTCGCCGGTGGGCATGAACACCGAGGTGGTGCAGCACGGCCAGAACGGCTTCGTGTGTGCCACACCCGCCGATTGGGAGGCGGGGCTGCGCCAGCTGCTGGCCGACGCCACCCTACGCCAGCACTTGGGCCGCGCCGCCCGCGCCACTGTGGAGGCCCGCTACTCGGTGGCCGCTAACACACCCAACTTTCTGGCCCTCTTCGCCTAGAGTGGGCCTCCAGGGCCCTAAACCGGCGCGGGGGGCCGGGGACTACGCCGCCACCCGACGCCGGGCGGCGGGCTGGCGGCGCTTGGCCGTCTGGGCGTCCAGCATGCTCTGGAGGATGTAGAGGCCGCCGAGGTAGAAGGGAATCATCGGAATTTTGTAGCGCACCAGCGTGCCGAAGTTGGAGCTGTTGATGGCCACCGAGGCGGCAAAAATTAGCGAAAACACGAAGCACATCACCAGCACCGGCGTGGTGGCCACAAACTTAATGGTGGCCACGACCCCCGTGCGCCAAAAAATGCGGAGCGTAAAAATCAGGAAAAAGCCGGCTTCCAAGGCCGAAAGCAGCATGATGGGGTTGCGGGCCTCAAAAATCATGGGCCGGAACAGGGCCGTGACGATGGCCTGCGGGGCCAGCTTGGCCATGCCGCCGATGGTGCCGTCCTGCTTGCCTAAGTTGTAGGCCGAGCCGTTTTGCTTCACGCTGGTTTCGTAGAGGTAATCGGCGGTGATTTTGCTGCGCTCACCAATTTTGTCGACGTCGTATTTATCATCACCTTTGGTAAGGTTGGTGGCAGCATAAATGGCAATGAGGCCGCCCACCACAAAAAACACAGGCTTGGCTAAAAGTCGTACCGTTTGGTTTTTGATCAGCGCGTTATTCTCATTGAATACCCACAGCAGGGCCCCCGGTAAGAAGCACAGCAGGATGTAGACCTTGATGGATAGCAAAGCATAGGCCGCTAAGAAACCCACAATGCCCGCTTTGATAATGCCACGCTTCTGGATAGCTCCCCGGTACAGAGCATAAAAAAGCCATCCCAGGGCCCCCACGGCCAGCGAATCCTTCATCAGCCCCGAGCCCCAGAAAAACATCGACGGGATATAGAAAATAGCCCAGGCCAGCTGCTTGTACACGTGGGGCCGGATGGTGGCAAACGTGACGTACATGGCCCACAGGCCGCTGAAGCTGGCGGCGGCAAAAAACAGGGCGATGACGGAGTAATTATTAAAGCAAAATATTCCGAAGAATGCCGCAACCCGCACTGTGGCGTACTCCGTGGAATGGGGCTGGTGCCAGTACATCTGGGCCACGTACTTGGCCGTGGCGGGGTCGGTGCTGCCGCCGTTGTCAAGCAGCAGCTTCAGGCCATTGGCGAAGGAATCGCCGAAGGCCGAATAGATGATTTTGGTGTGGAAGTAGTAATTATAGGTATCGCCGCCGCCGTAATAAAACTGGTAGATAAGCCCCAGCGCAATGGCCCCGACGAACTTGAGGGTGAGGGCCGGGATGAAAAACGGCTTGGTGAAGTGGTTGGTGACCCGCCCGCGGATGCCAAACGCCACGGCGTAGAAAATGCCGAGGTAGAGCGGCGCGAGGAAGAGGTCGGAAAACTCCATGGTTGGCTTAGCTCTTGTTCTTTTTCAGCCAAGTGGTGGCCTCTTTGTATTGCTCCGATTTGTGGTCGGCAATGTCTTTTACCACGGTGTAGTAGCGGCGGGCGGTGGCCAGCTCGCGCTCCTTGTCGGCGAGGCGGGCCAGGTTGGCATTGGCAAATAAGTAAAAGCCGCCGCTGGTGTCACCGCTGCTTTCCGCAAACACGATGCAGCGCTGGTAGTAGTCGCGGGCCTTGGCGGCGTCGCGGTAGCGGTATTGCATCAGGTAGCCCAGGAAGTAGCTGGCGTAGCGCCCGCTAATGGCCTCGTAGCCGGGCAGGCCCTGGTTGATTTTGGCCAGGATTTCCTTGCTCACCCGCTCGCACTCCACAAACTCGCCCTGGTCGTAGGCCAGCAGGGCGTAGAAGCGCTGGAAGTAGCCATTGTCGGGGAAGGTGGTGGCCAGCTCCTTGGCCACGGGCAGGGCGTCGACGCTGTTGTTCTCCTCGTTTTTGAGGATGCCCATCAGGAACACCTTGGCCTCGGTGGCGGTGTAGAAGCCGGTGGTGGCCACGGTACGCAGCTGCTGGAGGCCCAGCTCCTTGTTGCCCTTGGGAAAAAACAAAAGCACCGGCTTGAGCAGCGGGTAGTTGGCCGGAATCCAAACGGCGTAGTAATTGAATAAAGCCTGGCCGAAGAGGAATTCCGGGCTCAGGCCGTTGGCTTCCTGGCTCTTTTGCAGGTAGCTCAGGGCCCGCTTGCTGTCCACGGTGGCTAGGCGCCAGTCGTGGCGCTCGGCGTGCAGGCGGGCGCTGAAGCCGTAGGCCGCAGCCAGGAAAAACGTGGCTTCGTAGTTCTGCTTATCGGCCTTGTAGAGGGCCTCGGCTTTGGTAATGGCCGAGTCCATATAGGCAAAAAATGGCCGGTCGTACACCTTGGTCTGGAAGCTGGTGGGGCGGATTTTCCACCATGTGTTCAGGCCCAGCATGAGGTAGGCGAGGGGGTGCTCGGGGTAGCGTCGCTTGAGGGAGCGGAACTGCTTTTCGGCCCGGTCGTACTTGAAATTGTAGAGGTTGTGCACGGCCCCGTCGAGCTCCTGCTGAATATCCTTGTTGAGCAGCAGCCAGCCCTTGGTGTCGATGGCCTGGGGGGCCACGGCCACGCTGTCGAGGTGCACCACGCGCATGGTGCCCGGGCGGCGCACGGTATCGGCGGTTTGTGCCCGGGCCGCCAGGGGCCCCAGCAGCAGCAATCCGCAGCAGAAAACCCAGCAGAAAAGCAATCGAACCATAGAAAAAAGCGGGAGAACAGGGCCCCAGGGAAACCGGCCCGTGCCGGCGGGGGCCCTAAAGTACGGACTCTGGCCTAGCTTTGGGCCAATTTCCCCCGGCCCATGCAACTGCTCGAAACCCTGTGCCGCCTCGCGGCCCCGTCCGGCCACGAAGGCGCGATGACGGCCTTTGTGCTTGATTACGTGCACCAAAACCAAGCCAGTTGGCAGCACCAGCCGCAGGTATTGGCCGGCGAGGGCTTCCAGGATTGCGTGGTGCTTGTGTTCGGGCAGCCGCGCACGGCCGTGTTTGCGCACCTCGACAGCATCGGCTTCATGGTGCGCTACGGCCGGCAGCTGGTGGCCATTGGGGGCCCCGAAACCCAGGCCGGTTACCGCCTGGTGGGCCACGATGCGGAAGGGGAAATAGATTGTGCGCTGACCATCAACGAGGAAACCGAAACCCTGGGCTACGAGTTCAGCCGCGAGCTGCCCCGCGGCACCGAGCTCACGTTTCGCTGCAACTTCCGCGAAACCGATACTACCGTGCAGAGCTGCTACCTCGACAACCGCCTGGGGGTGTGGACGGCCCTGCGCTTGTGCGAGACGCTGGAGCACGGCATCATCGCCTTTTCGTGCGGCGAGGAGCACGGCGGCGGCACGGTGCCCTTCCTGGCCCAGCACATCTACGACACGTATGGCGTGCGCCAGGCCCTAATCTGCGACATTACCTGGGTGACCGAGGGCGTGCACCTGGGCCAGGGCTGCGTGATTTCGTTGCGCGACTCGCTCATCCCGCGCCGCACCTACGTGGAGCGCATCCGGGCCATTGCGGCGCGGGCCGGCATTGCGGTGCAGCTGGAGGTGGAGGACATCGGCGGTTCCGACGCCAAGGAGCTGCAGCGCGCCGCCCAGCCCTGGGACTGGTGCTTCGTGGGGGCCCCCGAAGACCACGTGCACACCCCCGACGAGCTGGTGGATAAGCGCGACATTGCCAGCATGTTGGCGCTGTATCAAGTGCTGTTGCGCGAGCTGTAGGGCGCCATGCCCGGCAGCCACTGTACACGCCCTTTGAGCAGGGTTGCCTCAAGCATTCTTCCCACCAAGACCTTGGCTTGCGTCTGCTAGCTGTCGTTTGGGGTTATTGCTGCTAGTAAAGCCGTGTGCATAACCGCTATTGGCCACGGTGCCATGCCTCGTCAGTCGTGATGGTACTTGCTTGATAATCATTAAAACAATTTGCCTAAAAAATTATTAAGCAGGAAATTTGCGAAATGCGCCGCTATGTGTAAGCGGATATAACGGCTGCTGGTAACCACTTCGCATATTCCTACTTATGAAACAATTTTACCTCATACAACGAAGTGGTTTTTTGCTATTTAACATCGCTTCAGGTGGTGCCCGGCGAAAAAATCCAGCCGCGCAGGGTAAGGCTATTTACGTGACTTGGCTGTTGGCTTGTTTGCTGCTGTGCTGGTATTCTGCCGAAGCTGCCGCTCCATCCCCAGAAGCAGGTCGTTTCCTACTTTATGCCCAGCACGATAATTACGGCAAATTATACACGGGAAATGCTCCTCGCATTTGCTTGAAAACACATTTACTGCAGGTAGCTCCGGCGCCACTACTGGTGAGTTACGCCCGCGAATGCACACTGAGACGCACCTTGGGTGGGGCCGGTGTAAATTTTGTGCAGGCAACCATCAGTACCCCCCATGTTCTGACAGCTTATCGCCCCAACTCTTGCTGTGACCTTGGGATCGGCTTGACAGAAGCGTTTGCTGACCAGGGCCTAATCCACCTCCTCTCGGTGGAATTTGATTCAGCAAACATGACTTTCGGAGGCGGGGGTACTGCCTTTGGAAAGGAAGAAGTTCGAATAGCTGGTGAAATCCAGGCTATCAACACGTTAGCTAAGTTTAACCTAGCCACTAATGGTCGCTCCACCACCCATTCTGGTGCTTTGCCGAATACTGTAACAGCGGCTGCCGACCAAAGCAACGGCGTAGGGGCTATCAGCAAGCTGCTAAGGCGCTCAGTTGTATGCTCCCTCTCACCGCCTGCAACAGTGGCTGCCCCGACGTACTGCCAGGGGAGTACGGCAGCCCCACTGAGTAGCAACTACAGGGCCCTAGCCGGGGCGTCACTTCTTCTCTATGCTAGTGCGACGGCCAGCACGCCTCTTGCAAATGCATACATTCCCGCCACGGCGGTCGTAGGTACCACCACCTATTATGCATCGCAGGTGGTTGGCAACTGCGAGAGTACACGAACGCCGCTGACGGTTACAGTTGCGGCCGCAGTCGGAATACCCACTCCAGCTGCTGCCCTTGCCATCGATGGCAACAACATTGCAGCCTGGGGCGACTCGTTTACCGATTCTAATTATGGCCGCTATCCTCAAACGTTGACCCAACTCAGCGGCCGTGTCGTTTATAACGGCGGCGTTGGGGGGCAAACGTCAGTACAAGTTAAAGACCGCATGGTAGCCGATGCTGCTAAGCACATTTGGCCTACCATCATTTGGGCGGGCCGTAACGATTTGGACAACGCAGCGCAGGTACAAGCTAGCATCGCGACGATGGTAGCGGCCTTATCGCACACGAACTACCTGGTTTTATCCGTTTGCAACGGAGAAGGAGAGGGGAAAGGCACGGCCACGTACGAGCAAATAACAAAGCTGAACAATACGCTGGCGCAAACTTATGGCAGCCATTACCTGAACGTGCGTAGCTACTTAGTGTCAGCATATAATCCCAACGATGCGTACGACGTAGCTGATCACAACGCCGATATTCCGCCTAATTCGCTGCGTCGGGATTTTTTGCATCCCAATGTAATCGGCAGCGATTTGATTGCGCACTACATCTACGCCAACATTGGGCACATCCTGAGCGGTGGTTTGGCCATAAACTACTGCCAGGGGGCATTTGCTGCACCCTTAGGAAATAGCCTTGGCCACGCGATGGCAGGGGCTTCGTTTCGCTTCTACACCAGCCCTGCCGGTGGTACGGCGCTAGGTGCGGGTTCTGATTACACTCCGGTCACTACTGTAGCCGGCACCCAGATGTATTACGTGGCACAGGCCGTTGGCACGTGCGAAAGTACCCGCCTGCCTCTGGCAGTTGTGGTGAGAAACTGCTTGGATGCTTCTTTTACTTCAAACGCGCCAGTGCTAAGTGCATATCCTAACCCATTCAGTAGTCAAGCTACTGTTGAGGTAAACTTGCCTTCGACCCAGGTGTACACGCTGGAGCTTTATGATGGAACTGGTAGATTAGTTCAGCACTTAGCGGTGGGCGAAATGGGACAGCGAATTAATTACTACATTGATGCTCGCTCGTTACCGGATGGATTGTACGTGGTGCGCTTGAGTGCAGGCTCAGATAGTCAAAGCCTGCATCTAATCCTGAGTAAATAAGTAATCGCGTTAGTGCCTTTGCTTAATGCAGCGGCAGGCCCACTGCACAGGCATAGAATAGGCGCATTTGCGAGCAGGTGCCGCTACTCATGCATCCGGTGTAGGCAATGGTCAAAAGTAGGCGCCCACCCCCGACGGGCTGGTGGATAAGCGCGACATTGCCAGTATGTTGGCGCTCTGCCAGGTGCTGTTGCGCGAGCTGTAATACTTGCCTACATTTACCGGCACTCCTTCCCACCTAACCTCCTGCCGGTATGACCCCTTACCTCTACGCGGTGCCCGCGCTGGGCGTATTTGCCCTTATTTATACCTGGGTGCGGGCCGGCTGGGTGGCCCGCCAGGATGCCGGCAACGAGCGCATGACTACCATTGCCGGCTACATAGCCGACGGGGCCATTGCCTTCCTCACGGCCGAATACAAGGTGCTGGGCTTGTTTGGGCTGATTGCCGGGGCCTTCCTGTTTTACCTGGGCAGCACCAGCGGCAACTCCAGCCCGGTCATCGTCATTGCCTTTCTGATTGGGGGCGTGTTTTCGGCGCTGGCGGGCTTCATCGGGATGAAAATCGCCACTAAGGCCAACGTGCGCACCGCCCAGGCGGCTCGCACCAGCCTGAGCACGGCCCTGAACGTATCGTTTTCGGGCGGCTCGGTGATGGGCATGGGCGTGGCGGGCTTGGCCGTGCTGGGGCTGGGGGCCCTGTTCATTGTGTTCTATAAAATGTTTGTGCCCAGCGGCCTAGCCAATGGGCAGGAGATGGAAAAGGCCTTGGAGGTCCTCACCGGCTTCTCGCTCGGGGCCGAAAGCATTGCCCTATTTGCCCGCGTGGGCGGCGGCATCTACACCAAAGCGGCCGACGTGGGGGCCGACCTCGTGGGCAAGGTCGAGGCCGGCATTCCGGAAGACGACCCGCGCAACCCCGCTACCATTGCCGACAACGTGGGCGACAACGTGGGCGACGTGGCCGGCATGGGCGCCGACTTGTTTGGCTCGTACGTGGCCACCATCCTGGCCACCATGGTGCTGGGCCGCGAGGTGCAGCTGGGCAGCGCGGACCAGTTCGGGGGCCTGTCGCCCATCTTTCTGCCGATGGCCATTGCCGGGATGGGCATTCTGGCTTCGCTCGTCGGCATTTTGTGCGTGCGGGTGAAGGAAGGCGGCAATGTGCAGGGGGCCCTAAACTTGGGCAACTACATTTCGGTCGTTGTGTCGGCGGCTGCTTCCTACGGCTTGATTATGTGGATTTTGCCCGCCGGGGCCCTCGCCATTCGCGGCGTGAGCTTCGACGCCATGCACGTGTTCTACGCCGTGCTGGTGGGCCTGGGCGTGGGCACGCTGATGAGCATCATCACTGAATACTACACGGCCATGGGCAAGCGCCCGGTGCTGAGCATTGTGCAGCAGAGCAGCACGGGCCACGCCACCACCGTGATTGGGGGCCTGGCCGTGGGCATGGAAAGCACGGTGCTGCCCATTCTGGTGCTGGCGGCGGGCATTGTGCTCAGCTTCCGGGCGGCGGGCCTGTACGGGGTGGCCATTGCGGCGGCCGGCATGATGGCCACCACGGCCATGCAGCTGGCCATTGACGCCTTCGGCCCCATTGCCGACAACGCCGGCGGCATTGCCGAGATGAGCGAGCTGCCCAAGGAAGTGCGCGAGCGCACCGACGTACTCGACGCCGTGGGCAACACCACGGCGGCCACGGGCAAGGGGTTCGCCATCGCCTCGGCGGCCCTCACCTCGCTGGCGCTGTTTGCGGCCTTTATGGGCACGGCGCACATCGATACGATTGACATCAGCAACGCCGACGTGCTAGCCGGTCTGTTTGTGGGGGCCATGATTCCGTTCATTTTCTCGGCCCTGGCCATTGCCGCCGTGGGGCGCGCCGCCATGGCCATGGTGCAGGAAGTGCGCCGGCAGTTCCGCGAAATCCCGGGCATCATGGAGGGCACGGGGCGGCCCGAATACGAGAAATGCGTGGCCATCAGCACCAACGCTGCCATTCGGGAGATGATTTTGCCGGGGGCCATTGCCCTGCTCACGCCCATCGTCATCGGCTTCCTCTTCGGCCCCAAGGTGCTGGGGGGCCTGCTGGCGGGCGTCACGGTCAGCGGCGTGCTGATGGCCATGTTCCAGAGCAACGCCGGCGGGGCCTGGGACAACGCCAAGAAATCGTTCGAGAAAGGCGTGCTCATCGACGGCGTGATGCAGTACAAGGGCTCCGAGGCCCACAAGGCCAGCGTGACCGGCGACACCGTGGGCGACCCGTTCAAGGACACTTCGGGGCCCAGCATGAACATTCTCATTAAGCTCATGAGCATCGTGTCGCTGGTCATCGCCCCGCACATCGCCGAGCACGCCGGGGGCCCCGGGGCATCGGCCGCCCCCGCCCCTGCACCGCCGCGCTTCGAGCAGGCCTTCCGCCCTCGCGTGCGCTACTCCGAAACGCTGGTGCCCGCCGCGGCCCGCCTGCTGCGCACGGCCTTGCACCGGGAGTAGTGAGCCGAACCCCGGATTCAGGCAGTAGCTTTGCGGCTCCATTTTTCCCCGCACCGCATGGGCTCGTCCCCCAACATCACCCTCCACGACAAAGCGTTTCGCCCGTACCTGTCGGCCGCCGAGCTGGCCACGGCCGTTGAGGCGGTGGCCGCCCGCCTCAGCGCCGACTACGCCGGCCGCCGGCCCCTGTTCGTGGTTGTGCTCACGGGAGGCTTCATGTTTGCTTCTGATTTGCTCAAGCGCTACACCGGCGACTGCGAAATTGTCTTCATCCGGGTGGCCTCCTACGAGGGTACGAGCAGCACCGGCCAAGTGCAGGAAGTGCTGGGCTTGCGCGAAGACGTGCAGGGCCGCGACCTGGTGCTGATAGAAGACATCGTGGACACGGGCACCACCCTGCACCACCTGCTGCCCACGCTGCTGGCCAAAAAACCAGCTTCGGTGGAAATCGCCGCCCTGTTCTTCAAGCCCGCCAGCCTGCGCTATCCCTTGAAGTTGAACTACATCGCCCTGGAAATCCCCAACGACTTTGTAGTAGGCTACGGCCTCGACTACGACGGGCTGGGCCGCAACCTGCCCGAAGTGTACGTGGCCGCATAGGGCCCCCAGCGGCCGGCCTTTGTTAAGGATTCATTAACTTCCCACCCCAACCCACCCGGCGCGTTTGCGCCCATCCCCCGTTTTCATGCTGAATATTGTGTTGTTCGGCCCGCCCGGTGCGGGCAAAGGCACCCAGAGCCAGAAGCTCATCGCCCACTACCACCTCGTGCACCTGAGCACCGGCGACCTGCTGCGCGCCCAGATTGCGCAGGGCACCGAGCTGGGCCTGCGCGCCAAAAAACTGATGGACGAGGGCCTGCTGGTACCCGACGAAGTGGTGATTGGCATGATCGACAGCGCCCTGAACGACAACAAAACCGCCGCGGGCTTCATCTTCGACGGCTTTCCGCGCACCGTGCCGCAGGCCGAGCGCCTCGACCAGCTGCTGGCCCAGCACCAGGCCACCATCGGCTGCATGGTGGCCCTGGAAGTAGGGGAGGAGGAGCTGGTGACGCGCCTGCTGGAGCGGGGCAAAACCAGCAACCGCCCCGATGACCAGGATGAAACCAAGATTCGGCGCCGCGTGACGGTGTACAACACCGAAACCGCCCAGGTGGCCGGCTACTACGCCGCCCAGCACAAGTTCCACGCCCTCAACGGCATCGGGGCCATCGACGACATCTTTGGCCAGGTGTGCGCCGTGATTGACCAGCACCGCGCCGCCGCCGACGAAACCCCGGCCGCCGCTACCCAAGAGGTAAAGGCCTAGCGGCGTCCGTTATGAGTTGCCAGGGATGAGTTATGAGTTTCGGCCCATGCGGCCGGAACTCATAACTCATTTATTTATTGGCCCCTACCCCAACTCATACTTCATAATTCAAAACTCATAATTACTACTGTGGCTTCCAATAACTTCATCGACTACGTTAAGCTGGTCTGCCGCTCGGGCAAGGGCGGGGCGGGCTCGCACCACTTCTTCCGCGCCAAGGGCCTGCCCAATGGGGGGCCCGACGGCGGCGACGGCGGCCGCGGCGGCCACATCATCCTGGAGGGTAACTCGCAACTCTGGACCTTGCTGCACTTGCAGTACCAGAAGCACGTGTTTGCCAAAGACGGCGAGGGCGGCGGCGAAAACCTACGCTCGGGGGCCCAGGGGGCCGATATTGTGCTGCAAGTGCCCCTCGGCACGGTGGCCCGCAGCGTCGAAACCGGCGAGCAGTTGCTCGAAATTACGGAGCACGGCCAGCGCCTGGTGCTGGTGCCCGGCGGCCGCGGCGGCCTGGGCAACGACCATTTTAAGACCTCTACCAACCAGGCTCCCGAGTACGCCCAGCCCGGCGAGCCGGCCATAGAGGCCCTGATTGTGCTGGAGCTGAAGCTGCTGGCCGACGTGGGCCTGGTGGGCTTCCCCAACGCGGGCAAGAGCACGCTGCTCTCGGTGGTGTCGGCGGCCAAGCCCAAAATTGCTGACTACGCCTTCACCACCCTTGTGCCCAACCTGGGCGTGGTGGCTTACCGCGACTACAAATCGTTTGTGATGGCCGACATCCCCGGCATCATCGAGGGGGCCGCCGAGGGCCGGGGCCTGGGCACGCGCTTCCTGCGCCACATCGAGCGCAACTCCATGTTGCTCTTTATGATAGCCTGCGACAGCCCCGACATTGCCGCCGAGTACGAAATACTACTGGGTGAGCTGCGGCAGTTCAACCCCGAACTGCTCGACAAAACGCGCCTGCTGGCCATCACCAAAACCGACATGCTCGACGAGGAGCTGGAAGCCGAGATGCGCGCCTCGCTGCCCGCCGATATGCCGCCCACGGTGTTTATCTCCAGCTTGACCAACAAGAACATCCAGCCCCTGAAAGACATGATCTGGAAGGCGTTGCACACGGGCTAAGCCACGGCAAATGCCTGCTGACATAAGGCGCTGGTAACCAAAAAGGTCCGGTGCCCGAACTATAGCTCGGGCACCGGACCTTTTTGGTTACGGCAAGGCTATTATTTCGCCACCGCGGCGGCCTGCGGGGCCGTTTGGAAGTACGCCGCCTGCTCGCGCCGCAACTGGTCGATGAGCCGGCCTTCGGGCAGCACCACGTCGTCGTAGGTCAGCACCTGGTCTTTGGGTACGTCGCGGCGCAGGGTGCAGCCCTCGGCCACGCCCAGGGGCAGCAGGTTTTCGCGCTGGGCCACGTCGGCGTTTTCGGCCAGGCCGTAGGTGTGGTAGTGGCCGATGCCGTCGAGCACCTGGCCGGCGGTCAGCGGCACCTTGGCGGCCGTCACCACCTCCACGTACATGGGGCCCCGGGGGGCCAGCGCCGCGTCGTGGAACAGTACCGCCCGCGCCACCGATGTGGGCGTTTCAAAATGGCACAGGTGGTAGGGCGTGTGGAAGCAGTACAGGGGCCCCGCGCCGAGCTTGTACAGGTTGAGGTAGTGGCGCTGCACCGGGTCGTCGATGGTGCCGAGCACGAACACACCCGGCCCCGGGCTGGCGCCAACCACGTAGTCCACAATGCCGGGGCCGCCGCTCAGCAGCTCTTCGTGGGGGTACCAGTTGGCGGCTTCCGTGACGGGGGTGCCGGGGGCCACGGTGGGCCCCAGCATGCCGCGTTGGGCCACGCGCATGCCCAGGGCGTTGGCAATTACGGCCTGCTCGAAGCTGATTTTGCTGCCGTCGGCGAAGCTCGTGACCATGCTCGGGTTCTGGCCCCACTGCTTGGCAAAGCCCGCCTGGGTGGTGGGGTTGCGGTAAGGGTCGTGCAGGCCCTTGATGTTGCCGCAGAGCACGGGCGTCACGCCGATGCCCTGCACGAAGCGCGCCAGGTTGAGCGTCACGCCGGGCTGGTCGCCGTCGGCCACGGTGTAGATGATGCCGGCGCGGTCGGCGTACACTTTCAGGATGGGCCCCACCGTGCCGTCGAGCTCGGCGTTGAGTAGCACCACGTGCTTGCCGTGGCGGATGGCCTCCATCACGGCGTGGGCCCCGTATTCCACGGCCCCAGTCACCTCGATGATGGCGTCGATGCCCGCGGCTTGGCAAACCAGCAGGGCGTCGTCGGTGATGGCAGGCTGGCCGCTGGCAATGCAGGCTTCCAGGGCCCCTACGGTGCCCACTTCGGCTACCCCGAGCACATCGGTATCGGCGTAGGCCTGCCGGGCATGGTCCAGGGTACGGTTGGCGATGGCCACCAACTCCATGCCGGGCACGTAGCGGCAGATTTGGCGGGCCACGCCCTTGGCCATGAACCCGGCCCCGATCATGGCCACCCGGATAGGGTTGCCCGAGCGCGCGCGCGCCGCTAAAGCGTTATCAACAATAATCATGAATAGCTGAACAAAAGGCTGTTATAGAGAAAGTGGATTGCCTAGCTGGCCGCGACGGGCAGTGGCTGGAAGTCGGGGTGTACCGCGTCTTTGGCCGACACCAGCACTGGCTCAAACGGCCACTCAATGCCAATGGCGGGGTCGTTCCAGCGCAGGCCCCGCTCGGCGCCGGGCGCGTACTTGGCCGATACCTGGTAGGCCACGTCGGTGTTGTCTTCGAGGGTGAGGAAGCCGTGGGCAAATCGCCCGGGCACGAACAGCATGCGGTAGCTGTCCGCCGTCAGCTCCACCGCAATCCATTGTTTGTAAGTCGGCGATTCTTCGCGCAGGTCCACAATCACGTCCACGATGGCGCCGCGGGTGCAACGCACTAGCTTGGTTTCTTCGTGGGGCGGCAACTGGTAGTGCATGCCGCGCAGCGTGCCGCGCTTGGGGTTCGACGATAGGTTGGCTTGCAGCGGGGGCATGGCAATGCCGTGGGCGGCAAACTCATCTTCGCACCACGAGCGGCCAAAAAATCCGCGCTCATCGCTCAGCCGCTGCACATCGATAATGAACGCGCCCGACAGCTTGGTTTCGGTAAAAATCATTGATAGAAGGAAAGGGAATGGGTGGGGAAAAGGCTACGCCGGCACCTCCGCCAGGGCGGGCGCGGCAGGGGCGGGGGCCCAGGCCAAGTCGGGGCCCAGGGCCCCACTGGCGCGCAGGTCGCCGAGCACCCGCAGGCGCATCAAGGTCGAGCTGCGGAACTCGGCGTCGTGGAAGTTCATGGCCTGCAGGCCGTCGCGCAGCTCGGCGATGGTGCCGGCCAGCGTGCGCAGGGGCTGGTGGTCGGGGGCCAGCTCCTTAAACAAGCTGAAATCGACGCGGTACGAACGTTTGTCGGGCGGCGCGTCGGCGTTCAGGCGCACGCTGGTGCCGGGCAGGGCCTCGGCCACGGCGGCGGCTAGTTCGCGTACCTGGTAGTTCCACACGTCGGTGCCCACGTTCACGCGCAGGTACTCGCCGCCGTTGCTGGCCTCGCGGGCCACGGCCCACTCAATGGCGCGGGCCATGTCGAGCACGTGGATGAGCGGCCGCCAGGGTGTGCCGTCGCTGAGGATATTAATGTCGCCGCTGGCTACGGCGCCGGCCACGAAGTCATTCACCACCAGGTCCAGCCGCAGCCGGTCGCTCCACCCGCAGGCCGTAGCGAAGCGCAGGCACGTAACGGTAAAGCCCGGACCGGCCAGTGGGGCCAAATCCTGCTCGCTCAGCACCTTGGAGCGGGCGTAGGCCGTGAGTGGGTTCAGGGTCGAATCTTCCGTTTTGGCCCCCTCGCCGCCAGCCCCGTAGATGCTGCAGCTGCTGGCAAACACGAAGGAGCGCACCCCGGCCGCCTTGGCCAGCTCGGCCAGCCGGATGCCGGCGCGGTGGTTCACGGCCAGCGTGGCCTCTTCGTAGGTCTGGCCCATGGGGTCGTTGGAAATGGCGGCAAGGTGCACCACGGCGTCCACGCCGGCCAGCAGTTCGGCGGGTAGCGTCCGCACGTCGCCAAACTCCTGGCGGTCGAGGTAGGCCTCGGGCAGCCGGGGGGCCCCGGTGAGGCAGTGGGCAAAGTAGCCCGCGTCGTAGCCAATCAGCTCAGCGGCGGGAAAGGTGTGGCGCAGGTGGCGCACCACGCCGGGGCCCACGTAGCCCATGTTGCCCGTAATCAGAATGCGCATAGGAGTGTTCATGCGATACGTAAAAGGTACGCTGGTAAGGAAATACAGCTATTAAGGAAAGGTGCTCAGCCGCCGGGGCCCTAGCAGGGGGCGGTGGCGGCCAGCAGGCCGGCCAGGGGCACATTCACGTCGTCGGCCGGCGTAACGGGGTCTTTGTCCCACACCTTCCACGGGGCCTGGCCGCTTTTCCACATGTCCTCCAGCACGTTCTTGTCGCGCAGCGTGTCCATGGGCTGCCAAAAGCCCGTGTGCCGGTAGGCCGAAAGGGTTCCGGCGGCGGCCATCGTTTCGAGGGGCGCTTTTTCCCACACCGTCGTGTCGTCCGCAATGTAGTCGAACACGCTGGGCTCCAGCACGAAGAAGCCCCCGTTGATCCACGGCGTGGCCTCGCCCTCGGGCTTCTCCTCAAAGTTGCCCACCCGGTCGTCGTTTTCGGCCAGGTTGAACATGCCAAAGCGGCCCGGCTGGTGCACAGCCGTGAGCGTGGCCTGGGCCCCCTCGGCCTGGTGGTGGCGGATGGACGCGCGAACGTCCACGTCGCTCACACCGTCGCCGTAAGTGAGGCAGAACGTTTCGTTGCCCACGTACTCGCGCACGCGGCGCAGGCGGCCGCCGGTCATGGTTTCCTGGCCGGTGTCCACCAGCGTTACGGTCCAGGGCTCGGCGTGGGTGCGGTGGATCTGCATCTCGTCGCGGTCCATGCGAAACGTGACATCGCAGTTGTGTAGGAAATAATCAGCGAAGTATTGCTTAATCATGTGCCCCTTGTAGCCGCAGCACACCACAAACTCGGTGATGCCATGGTGGGCGTAAATTTTCATGATGTGCCAGAGAATGGGCTTGCCCCCAATCTCAATCATGGGCTTGGGGCGCACCCCACTTTCCTCGCTGATGCGGGTGCCGTAGCCACCCGCCAGAATTACTGCTTTCATTTGATTTGGTAGAAAATGAATTTTGGATGAAGGATTGATTAACAATAAGGTGCAACTAAAAAATGTGCATAAACCGGTGTAGCAAAACGCAAATTATTGTTGGGTGAATCCTGCTGATCTTGATGAAAATTAATACCAAATTCATTCAGCACACAATGGGCTTTTTCGGCTCTTTTGGTGAAACATAGCTTTTTGTGCTTATTTCAAGTGAAACCACGGCGTTTCTAGCACAATTGGTAGTAACGTGCCGGATTACAGCTTAAAAAAAGTTTAGACAATCTTCATTTTCGTCGAAATATTCGGGCCTTTGCCCCCCTGAACGGTTCGGGTCGCGCCACCGGTTTGCCAAGCCAAAGCAGCCCCGGAGCTATTGCTTCATGAAGAATGAAATTGGTTTTTTGCTACTTCCAGCTTTACCAAACCAGCGGTCCTTTGCCCCGCAACTGGCCTTTGGTATTGGAAGCCACCGCCCCGGCCAGCAAAAAACTTCCTAATCCATGTAATAACTTGTTTTTGAAATGCTTGCGCGTTGAGTAACCATGGCAGGCAGAAACGGCCCCGCCGCCGAGCGTGTAGCAGGGCCCCTGGTGCCTTGGGCTCACTGCCCGCCGTGGTCGCTAGGCGCATGGGCGGGCGGCCGGTGCTACGCATGGGAGTGCCCAGGTGGGAGCCCGGCCAGCCGAAGTGTTCCTGCGCATAGTTGCCCCTAGGGCCCTGTTTGGGCTGCTGGTTGGTACAGCTGCTGGCTTTAGAATGCGTGATTACGGCCGCCACCAGCGCTATTGTTTGTAGCACAGAATTTAAGGGGACTGGCTTTGCCCTTAGGTTTTTCGTGCTTGGGATTGGGCGAGCGGGCGCAGGGGCTGCTTGGGGGCCGGTGCGCCGGGCCTTAAGCCTTAGATGGCGGCGCGTGCGTACTTTCCGCTACCCAACCAGCCGCCCCGCCCATGCCCGATGCCCCCGTTGTTTCGCCCCTTGCCGCGGCCCAGGCCCGCATACAGGCGCTGGAGGCGGCGCTGCGGGAAGCCCAGGCCGCCAACCAGCAGCTGGCCCTGGCCTCGTGCCTGCCCGACCAAAACCCTAACCCCGTGCTGCGCTACAACGCGGCCGCTGAGCGCATCTACGCCAACCCCGCCGCCGTGCGCCTGCGCCACCAGCTGGGGGCCCCGGTGGCGGCGGTGCTGCGGGCGCAGCTGCGGGCGCTGGCTGCCCAGAGCCTGCGCGACGGCCAGCCCTACCAAACGGAGCTGCGCCACGAGCCCTACGGGCTGCACGTGGCGCTGGTGCCGACGATGGCCGATGGAACCGTGAACGTGTACGTGACCGACGTGACGGCCCGCCACCTGGCCGAGCGCCAAATGCGCGAGCAGCAGGCTTTTTACGAGCGAGTGCTGGACGAGCTGCCCAGCCAGATCGCCGTATTTGGCCCCGACACGCGCTACCGCTACCTCAACGCCCGCAGCGTGCCCGACGAGGCTGATCGCCGGCAATGGATGGGCAAAACCATGCTCGACACGGCCGGCTTCATGGGCCGCCCGCCGGAAGTAGCGGCCCTGCGCCACAACCTGATGATGCAGGCCGTAGCGGAGCGCCGCGCCGTGGAATGGCAGGAGGCTTACCCCAGCGACAGCGACGGCATCCGCCATTTTCTACGCTACTACCAGCCCGTATTTGGTGCAACGGGGGCCCTGGAATTCATCATTGCCCACAATGCCGACATTACTGGCCGGGTGCAGGCCGAGGCGCAATTGCGCGAGCAGCAGGCTTTTACTGCCTTAGTACTCAACACCACGCCCAACGTTATCTACGTCCGCGACCTGAACCAGAACTTCCTGTTTCAGAACGACGCGTGCCGCGTGCTGCGGACCGAAGTGGTGCCCAGCAACGCCCTGGCCCCGGGCAGCACGGCCGCCAGCGAGCGGCGGGCCTACGCCGCCGACGACGCCCGCGTGGTGCACAACCAGCAGGAAATAGTGGCCGAAGACTGCCTGACGCTGCCCTCGGGCGAGGTGCGCTGGTACCACACCGTGAAGCGCCCGTTGCTGCGCCCCGACGGTGCGGTGCACGTGCTGGGCGTGAGCACCGACATTACGGCCCTTAAGCAAGCCCAGAGCACGCTGGAGCGCAGCGAGAAACGCTACCGCGACCTGATGCACTACGCCCAGGCCCTCATCTGCACCTACGACCTGTGCGGCACCCTGCTCTCGGCCAACCCCGTGCTGGCCGCCCTGCTGGGGGCCCCCGCCGAGGCCCTGCCCGGCCAGCCCGTGGCGGCCTACCTGCTGGCCGACGACCGGCCCGCTTTTGCCCGGTACCTGGCCCGCATTGCCGCCTCGGCCACCGGCGAGGCCGAGGGCGTGGTGCGGGTGCAGGGCCCCGGCGGGGAGCGCCACCTGCTGTACCGTAACGTAATGGTGCGCGAGGATGGCCAGGCCCCTTACGTCATATCGCACGCCCACGACATTACCGACCGGGTGCTGGCCGAGCGAGCCACCCAGCGGGCCCGCGAAGAGGCCGAGGCCACGGCCCGCGCCCGCGAAAACTTCCTTTCCAACATGAGCCACGAAATTCGCACGCCCATGAACGGGGTGCTGGGCATGACGGCCCAGTTGGCCAAAACTCCCCTCAATGCCCGCCAGCAGGAACTGGTGCGCGTGGTGCACACCTCCGGCCAGCACCTGCTAGCGGTGCTCAACGACGTGCTCGACATGGCCAAAATCACGGCCGGCCGGCTGGAGCTGGCGGCCACGGGCTTCAACTTCTGCGACTCGGTGGGGCAGGCCTTGCAGCCGCTGGTGGCGCAGGCCCACGAAAAAGGCCTGGCCTTTGAGGGCCTGCCGCTGGGCTCCGACTGCCCCACGCCGTGGGTGGTGGGCGATGCGCACCGGCTTAACCAAATCATGCTCAACCTGGTGAGCAACGCCGTGAAATTCACCGAATGTGGCCGCGTGGTGGTGCGGGCCGAGCAGCTCAGCGAAACGGCCAGCGCCGTGGCCCTGCGCTTCAGCGTGGCCGATACGGGCCCCGGCATCGGGCCCGCCCAGCAGGCCCTCGTGTTCGAGAGCTTTGCCCAGGCCCAGGCCGATACCGCCCGCCGCTACGGCGGCACGGGCCTGGGCCTGAGCATCTCGCGCGCCCTAGTGGAGCAAATGGGCGGCACCCTCGCCCTCACCAGCACGCTGGGGGTGGGCAGCACCTTCGCCTTCACCCTGGTGCTGCCCAAGGCCGAGGTGCCCGCCGAAGTGCCCGCTGGGGGCCCCCCGCCCTACGACACCGGCCGCCTGGCCGGCGCGCGCGTGCTGCTGGTGGAAGACAACGAAATCAGCCGCACCGTGGTGCGGATGCTGCTGGAGCCTTGGGGCGCGCAGCTCGACGAAGTGCCCGACGGGCCCGCCGCCCTGGCCCAGCTGGCCGCCGCCCCGCCCTACGACGTGGTGCTGATGGACATCCAGCTGCCCGGCCTAAGCGGCGTGGACACCACGGCGCGCCTGCGCCAGCTGCCCGACCCGGCCCGGGCCGCTACGCCGGTCATCGCCCTCACGGCCAACGCCTTTCGGGCCGATGGGGAGCGCTACCTCGCCGCGGGCTTCGACGACTACCTGGCCAAACCCTACGACGAGGCCACGCTCTACCACAAAATAGTGGCCCTGCTGCCGCCGTCCGCCCCGGCCTACGACTTGGCCCACCTGCGCCGCCTGGCCCAGGGCCGTACCCCGTTTGTGCTAAAAATTATTCGCTCGTTTTTGGCCAATGCGCCCACGAGCCTGGCGCAGCTGCGTGCCGCCGCCGCCGCCCAAGACTGGCCCCAAGTGGCCCGCGTGGTGCACCACATCAAGCCCAACCTGGTGGCCCTGGGCATCACGCGGCCCGCGGCGGCCGTGGCCCTGCTCACCGCCCCCCGCCCCGCCGAAGGGCCCTCCGCGGCCCACGCCCAGGCCCTGGTTGTCCTGCTGGCGGCCGCCGAGCAAGCCCTGCGCGAGCTGCCCGCCGAACTGCCCGCCTAAGCAGCTATAGAGAACTCACGCCAATCACTGCCGACGGGCTGCCCCGCTGGGGCTACAAGCGCGTAAGTCCTGTTATTAAAGCCATCAGCCATAGCTATGCACGGGGCCCCTACAGGCTGCGCAGGCTGCGGTAAAAGGCCTCTTGGTACGATTTGCCC
The DNA here is from genome assembly GCF_006439025.1 of Hymenobacter nivis. Classification (GTDB taxonomy): domain Bacteria; phylum Bacteroidota; class Bacteroidia; order Cytophagales; family Hymenobacteraceae; genus Hymenobacter; species Hymenobacter nivis_A. The sequence goes on along the minus strand of NZ_RCYZ01000001.1, from coordinate 791,562 downwards.
ACCGGCACTTCGTAGGGCCCCAGGTGCAGCAGATGGTCTTCCACCGACTCGATGCGCTGGGTATTGACGATGTAGGAGCGGTGCACGCGCTGGAAGTGCCCAAAGGGCAGCCGCTCGGCCAGCGCCTTGAGCGTGGCGTAGACGATGTACCGCTGCGTGGCCGTTACCAGCACCGAATACGTGGAGAGGGCCTCGATGAACAGCACATCACCGAAGTCGAGGCGCACGAGCTTGTTATTCACCTTCACAAACAGGTGCTGGTCCTGATCGTCGGGGGCCGGCAGCTCGGCCGTAGCGGCGGGCGGCGCGGCGCGGCGGGCGGCGGCGCGCCGCACGGCCTGCTGGAAGCGGGCGGGCTCCACGGGCTTCACTAGGTAGTCGGCCGCGTGCAGGGCAAAGGCTTCCACGGCAAAGTCGCGGTGCGAGGTGACGAGAATAATTTCGGGCTGCGGCGTGGGCAGGATGCGCGCCAGCTCCAGGCCCGAGAGGTGGGGCATTTCGATGTCGAGCAGCAGCAAATCGACGGGCGGGTGGCGGCGCAAAAAGTCCAGGGCCCCCATGGCATCGCCCAGCGACGCCACCAGCACAAGCCCGTCCGTAAGTTCGATTAAGTGCTCCAATGTGAGCCGGTTCATTTCGTTATCGTCGACGACAACGCAGGTGAGGGGCGGGGCGGGGGGCATGGGAAAGGGCCAGGCGGTGAATGAGTGCGCGGCAACGCGGTAGGTCGTTGCCAGCTCAATGTACGGAAATGGGGCCCCGAGGGGCGCGGGCCGGCCGTGCGGGCCGTGCCAAACTGGCAGCCGCACGCCCTTTGGCAAACTCCTTGCGCCAGGCCCCTTGCCGCAAGGCCCAACCCCGTGAAAAACCCATTCCGACGCATATTTCCGACAATGGCTAACGATAACAACCTGCCCCAGGACGACAACCTGACCGCTGACCCCGCCCACGCCGCTGGCGAAATGGCCGACGGCGAAACGCCCGATACCAGCGCCGCCAGTGCCGAGCTGGCCGACCTCAAAGACAAATACTTGCGCCAGGCCGCCGAGTTTGAGAACTACAAGCGCCGCACCACCAAGGAGCGCATCGAGCTGTTCAAAACCGCCAACCAGGAGCTGATGACGGCCCTGCTGCCGGTGCTCGACGACTTCGAGCGGGCCCGCGCCGCCACCCTCACCACCCCCGACGCCGACACCGTGCGCGAGAGCATCGCCATTATCTACAACAAGCTGGGTAAAACTTTGCAGCAGAAGGGCTTGGTGCCGATGGAAGTGAAGGGCGGCGACTTCGACGCTGACCTGCACGAGGCCATTACCCAGATTCCAGCCCCGAGCGACGATTTGCGCGGCAAGATTGTTGACGAGGTAGAAAAAGGCTACTACTTAGGCGATAAGGTGATTCGCCACGCCAAAGTGGTGCTGGGCCAGTAAAAGATAAATTAACCCTATAAGGATGTCCTGCTCGTCCGGGGTCTGCGCAGCTGAAGCACCGCTCCGGTTGCGTAGACCCCAGACGAGCAGGACGTTCGATAGTGAATAGCAATAAAAAAGATGGCAACGAAGGCAGATTATTACGAAGTATTGGGCGTGACCCGCAATGCGGCCGGCGACGAGATTAAGTCGGCGTACCGCAAGATGGCCATCAAGTACCACCCCGACAAAAACCCCGACGATCCCTCGGCTGAGGACAAATTCAAGGAGGCTGCGGAGGCGTACGAAGTGCTGAGCAACGCCGACAAGCGGGCGCGCTACGACCGCTTTGGCCACCAGCAGGGCGGCGGTGGCGGCGGGGCCCCCAATATGGACGATATCTTCTCACAGTTCGGCGACATTTTCGGTGGCGGCGGCGGCGGGTTTGAGGGCTTTTTCGGCGGGCGCCAGGGCGGCGGCAAGCGCGTGCGCAAGGGCTCCAACCTGCGCATCAAGCTCAAGCTCGACCTGGAGGAAGTAGCCAACGGTGTCGAGAAAAAGATTAAGGTGAAGCGCTACGTGGCCTGCCAGCCCTGCGGCGGCAGCGGCGCCAAAAACGGCACCGAGCTGAAAACCTGCGCCACCTGCCAGGGCCAGGGCCAGGTGAAAAAGGTGGTGAACACTATGCTGGGCCAGATGATGAGCAGCAGCACCTGCCCCACCTGCCACGGCGAGGGCAAAACCATCACGGCCACCTGCGACGTGTGCAAGGGCGAAGGCCGCCAGCTGCACGAGGAGGTGATTCCGATCAACATTCCCGCCGGCGTGGCCAACGACATGCAGCTGAGCATGAACGGCAAGGGCAACTTCCCCGAGCGCGGCGGCGTGCCCGGCGACCTTCTCATTCAGATTGAGGAGGAGCCGCACGAGTTCCTGAAGCGCGACGGCAACAACATCATGTTCGAGCAGTACATCTCGTTCGTGGACGCCGCCCTGGGCGCCAACCTGGAGGTGCCCACCATCGAGGGCAAGGTGAAAATTAAGGTGGACCCCGGTACCCAGCCGGGCAAAATCCTGCGCCTGCGCGGCAAGGGCATCAAGGACCTGAACGGCTACGGCCGCGGCGACCAGCTCATCCATCTGAACGTGTGGACGCCGAAAAGCGTGAGCAACGAGGAACGCGACCTGCTCGAAAAGCTGCGCGAGTCGCAAAACTTCGTGCCCCACCCCGGCAAGAACGAGAAGGGCTTCTTCGAAAAAGTGAAAGAATACTTCCAATAAGCGCCGGCCGCTTGTTGAGGAAAGCGCCCCGCTTGGCTTCGGCCGGGTGGGGCGTTTTTTGTGGGGCCATGGTAGGAAGGGCAGGAGCCCCAGGGCCACTTGAGGAGGCCCACAGGGCCCCTGGCGATTACCGGGCAGTCGGTGGAAAGCCGGCCGCCCGGGGCTATCCTAAATTTTTCCTGGGGGCCCTGTAATGCGCGGCGGCGGGCGGCGATTAACTTCCCGAAATTACCGCTCCGCATGACCGCCGTTGCTACCTCGCCCGACTTTGTGGGGGCCCTGAACGAGTACCAGCCGCTGCTGCGGCGGGTGGCCCGCCTCTACTGCCAGGACGCCGACGACCGCCAGGACTTGTTCCAGGAAATGGTGCTGCAGCTCTGGCGGGCCTGGCCGCGCTACGTGCCCCAGCCGGGCGCCAAGCTTAGCACCTGGCTCTACCGCGTGGCCCTAAACGTGGCTGTGAGCAACCTGCGCCACCGCACCCGCCACCCCGCCCCGGGGGCCCTGGGGGCCGACGCGCTGCAAGTGGCCCAGGCCCCCGAAGCCGCCGCCTACGAGCCCGAAGAAACCGCCGCCCTCTACCGCGCCATTGCCCGGCTCTCGGAGGTGGACAAGGCCTTTGTGCTGCTGTACTTGGAAGACCGGACGTACGAGGAAATGGCTGACATATTGGGCATTACCCAAAACAACGTGCGCGTGAAAATGCACCGCGTGCAAGAAAAGCTCCGTCAATTATTGGTTCGCCGCTAAGCCTTATTCACTATGGAACTCGACGATTTGCGCCGGCAGTGGCAGCAGCCTACCGAAACAACTGCCGCACTTGATGCGGCCGCGCTTACTCGGTTGCTGGCCCGGCAGTCGGATGGTATTATCGAAAAGTTGCGGCGCAGCGCCCGGTTGGAGTTGTGGCTGAATGGCGGGGTGATAGTGGGGGCCCTGGCGCTGGCGGTGCTGGCCCGGCCGTTGTGGCTGCAGGTATGCGGCGGGCTGCTGGTGGCCATTGGGGCGGTGTGCATCGGCTACCTGCTGCGCAAGCTGCGCCTGCTGCACCGCTTGGACGACCCCGCCGGCGACCTGTGGGCGCACTTGGCGCGGCTGGCCAGCGGGCTGCGGTCCCTCATCCAGTTCTACTATTGGTTCACGCTGGCCATGCTGCCGGTGGCGGGGCTGCTGAACGTGCTGATGGTGCTTACCACCGCGCGGCACCCCATCGGCCTGGCTACCGTGCCCGGCGTGCTCACTGTAGTGGGCCTGGTGCTGCTGCTGCCGGCGCTGCTGTACCTGCCTGTGGGCAGCGTAACCAAAAAGTACCTGCAACACCTCTACGGCCAGCACCTCGACCGCCTCGAAGCCAATCTGCGCGAGCTGGGCCCCGGGGCCTGACATTGGGGCCCCGGCCATTCATGCGTATTCTTGCAAATTCCTATTCTTTCCTTCTTTCTGCCATGACGCCAATCCTTGAAGCGCTGGACGTGCGCAAAACCTACGCTGCCCACACCGCCCTCGACGGGGTGAGCCTCGCCATTCCCGAGCAAAGCATTTTCGGCCTGCTGGGGCCCAACGGGGCGGGCAAAACGTCGCTCATCCGCATCATTACCCAGATTACGGGGGCCGACGGCGGCGAAATCCGTTTCCGCGGGCAGCGCCTGGGGCCCGAGCACATCGGCCGCATCGGCTACCTGCCCGAGGAGCGCGGCCTCTACAAAAAGATGAAGGTGGGCGAGCAGCTGCTGTACCTGGCCCAGCTGCGCGGCCTGACGCGCGCCGACGCCAAGGCCCGCATCAAGCAGTGGCTCATGCGCCTGGACCTGGTGCCCTGGGCCGAGAAAAACGTGGAAGACCTCAGCAAGGGCATGCAGCAAAAGGTGCAGTTCATCGCCACGGTGCTGCACCAGCCCGAGCTGATCATCCTTGACGAGCCGTTTTCGGGCTTCGACCCGATCAACGCGAACCTGATCAAGGACGAGATTCTGGCGCTGCGCGAGCAGGGGGCCACCATCATTTTCTCGACGCACCGCATGGAATCGGTGGAAGAGCTGTGCGACAGCATCGCCCTGATTAACAAGTCGCATAAGGTGCTCGACGGGCCGGTGTCGGCCATCAAAAACCAGTTCAAAACCAACACCTACGAGGTGGAGGGCAAGGGCCGGCCCATTCTCTCGCACCCCGATTTTGAGGTGGTGGAACAGAAAGCGCGCGAGAACGACCACTTCTACGCCCGGGTGCGGCTGCACGCCGGCACCACGCCCAATGAGCTGCTGCGCTTCCTCATCGGGCAGGTGGAGGTGCACGCCTTCCGCGAGCGAATCCCGAGCATCAACGAGATTTTCATTCAGCGCGTAGGCGAAACCATGCCCGAAACCGCCACTTACGCCAACTAATACCCTCCCGCCGTCATGGATAAAATCTGGCTCATCATTCAGCGCGAATACCTCACGCGGGTGCGCAAAAAGAGTTTTCTGGTCATTTCCCTCCTCGCCCCGGTGCTGCTGGCAGCCTCGTCGCTGGCCATCGGCAAGCTGAGCACCGGCGGGGGCCCCGACATCGTGGCCGTGTACGACGAGAGCCAGCTGCACCTGCTCGCGCAGCTCGTGAGCAACGACGACGTGCAGTTTGTGCCCGCCCTGGGCACGTCGCTGGCCGCCGCACAGGAATCGTTTAAGAAGTCCAAAACCAAGGAAGACGCCCTGCTTTACGTGCCCGCCGCCACCAGCATCGACAGCACCCGCGGCATCCAGCTGCTGGGCAACGGCAACGTGCCGCTCAAGCGCCAGCGCGACGTGCGCGGCGCCGTGAGCAAAGCCCTGGGGGCCCTAAAAATGGAGCGCTCCGGCCTGAAGCAGTCCACCATCGACGCCCTGCAAGCGCGCATCGAGCTGACTACCATTGACCTGACGCAGCAAGGCGGCCGCCGCAACGACGTGGGCGTGACCACCAGCATGGCCTACGCGCTGTCCATTTTGGTGTACTTCTTCATCTTCATCTACGGTGTGCAGGTGATGCGCGGCGTGAGCGAGGAAAAGTCGAACCGCATTATGGAGGTCATGATTTCGTCGGTGAAGCCGTTCCAACTCATGATGGGTAAAATCCTGGGCATTGCGGGCGTGGTGCTCACGCAGTTTGGGCTGTGGCTGGCACTCTCATGGGGCCTTACCACGGTGCTCGTGCCGCTGCTGCTGAAGGACAAAGCCCCCGTGGTGGCCGCCGCCAGCCGCCCTGGGGCCCCCGCCGCTTCGGCCGCCACTGCTCCCGACGCCGCCGCTGCTCCAGCCGCCATTGACGCGCGCCCCAGCAGCGCCGCCGCGGTTGCTGATGCCGACGGGCTGCCCGCTGGCGCGCCGCGCGCTGGGGCCCCGTTCAGCATCTGGCAGATGCTGGACGGGCTACCGATTGGCAGCATCATCGGTGGGTTCCTATTCTTTTTTCTGGGCGGCTACCTGCTGTATTCGGCCATGTTCGCGGCCATCGGCTCGGCCGTGGACGACCAGACCGATGCCCAGCAGTTCATGTTCCCGGTCACCATTCCGCTTATCCTCAGCTACATCGTGAGCATCAATGTCATTATCAACGGCGACCCCAACGGGCCCCTGGCGTTCTGGCTCTCGATGATTCCTTTCACCTCGCCCATCGCCATGGTGATGCGCCTGCCCTTTGGCGTGCCGCTGTGGCAGGTGCTGCTCTCGGGGGCCCTGCTCATCGTCGGCTTCGTGGCCGTGACGTGGGTGGCCGCCCGCATCTACCGCGTGGGCATCCTCATGTACGGCAAAAAAGTAACCTATAAGGAGCTGGGCAAGTGGATGTTCTACAAAGGATAGGATAGGGCCCCAAGGCTAATATTAAAAGCCGTCATGCTGAGCGAAGCCGAAGCATCTCTACCGTTTAAGTAATTCAATCAACTGGGTTTACTTGAGCAGTAGAGATGCTTCGGCTTCGCTCAGCATGACGGCTTTAGGGCTAGCCATAGCCGGAACGCTGAATGAACTGGACGTCCTTGGTAAGAGCCCATCACTCGCCCTAACAAGTAGTTCTTCCGATTTTCGCAACCCACGTCGGGCCGACGCTGTTCGTAGCCGCAAGGGGACCCCGGCCCCATTCCTTCCGCGAAACATCCCCCAAACCTTGCGAAACCTTGCGCTAAAAATCGTGTGCCTGCTGGCCCTGTGCAGCTTCACGCTGGGCGACCGGCCCGCCTACCGCCTCTTTGCCGCCGACGGCAAGCCCGCCGACTACGACCAGATGCTCACCGACCTGGCTCAGGCCGACGTGGTGCTCTTCGGCGAGCAGCACAACGACCCCCTGGCGCACTGGCTGGAGCTCCAGGTAGCCAAGGACTTGCAGCGCCTCAAGGGGCCCGGCAAGTTGGTACTGGGAATGGAAATGTTTGAGCGCGACGTGCAGCCGCTGGTGGCCCGCTACGCCGCCGGCACCCTGCCCGACTCGGCCTTCGAGCGCCAGGCGCGCCCCTGGCCCAACTACGACACCGACTACCGCCCGCTGCTGCAATTCGCACAGGCCCGTGGCATTGCAGTGGTGGGCACCAATGCCCCGCGGCCCTTTGCCCAGCAGGTGGCCCGCGGCAGCCTCACCGCCCTCGATAAGCTGCCCGCCGCTGATAGGGCCCTGCTGGCCCCGCTGCCGCTGAAAGTGGATTATGAGCTGCCCGGCTACAAAAACATGGCCGCCATGTTCGGCGGCGGTGCGGGCAGCCCCCACGGCGGCGGGGCCCAAACCATCATCCAAGCCCAGGCCCTGAAAGACGCAACGATGGCCTACTTCATCCGCAGCAGCCGCCAGCCCGGCCAAACCCTGCTGCACCTCAACGGCAGCTACCACTCCGACCACCACGACGGCATCGTGGCCTACCTCCGCCAAGGGGGCCCCGCGCTGAAAATACGCACCATCAGCGTGGCCACTCAGGCACAGCTCGACCGCCTGGCCAAGGAAAACGTGGACCTGGCCGACTACGTGGTGGTGGTGCCCGAGGACATGAACAAGACGTACTAAGTGCTTGCTTTGCGCATGATTTCGACGACCAACTACGCGGCCCTGCCCGCCGCCCCCGCCCTCCGGCGCCTGTGCCAGGCCCTGGCTGCGCTCGACGCCATCAACTCGCCTGACTGGGAATACCGCTACTATTCCTACAACCCGCACTGGGGCGAAAACGAGGAGCTGCTCGAAATGACCGACGGCGAAGGCGACCAAATGCTGGTCTTGTTCCGCCCCGAGGGCTGCGTAATCAACGGCTTCTTGCACGAGTACGACCAGCCCGCCAAGGCTCAGGTAACCACTGGCCTGCCCGCCGTTTTTGCCGACTTCATGGCCGGCGAGCCGGTGGCCTCCATCGGCACCACGTTTTGCCTTTGGTACACGCCTGCCGGCGGCTGGCAGACCGGTACTGTGGAGAATGACGACGACGGCTCGGAAGACCTGCTCGCCATTTTCGACAGCCAGCCCGCTACCTACGCCGAGTGGGCCACCGAGTATTACCTCGACGAAACCGACCGCCGCCCCATCGCGCCCGCCGCCGTAGCCCCTGTGTACCAGCACGAAACCCTGACCCGCCAACGGGTGCTGGCCATTAATGAGGAGCTGGAAGACTGGACGATGCTCGCTGCCGACTTGCAGGAAATCGGGTATCCGCATGATTTCAGTTAGGGCCCTGGCTGGGGTAATGGGCCGCCTCGGGTGCGCCTGCGCGGGCCTGCTACTGGGGCTTCTGCCGCTGGGGGCCCTGGCGCAGGGCCCCCAGCGCCCGGCCTTCGACGTGGTGCCGCTGGGCGTGCGCGGCGGCCTGGACGAAGGCAACCTATCGGCCTACCTGGTGGCGCCGGCCGGCAGTTCGGCCTACGTGTGCCTCGATGCGGGCAGCCTGCGCACCGGCCTCGAGAAGGCTGTGGCCAACCAGGTGTTTGCCGTGGACGCCGACGCCGTGCTCAAGACGTACATCAAGGCCTACCTCATCTCGCACGCCCACCTCGACCACGTGGCCGGCCTGCTGCTGAACGCACCCGACGACGCCCCCAAAACGATTTACGGCCTGCCCAGCTGCCTGGCCACGTTGCAAAACGACTACTTCAACTGGCGCGCCTGGCCCAACTTCGGCCCCGCCGGGGCCCCACCGGCCCTGGGCAAGTACCGCCTCCAGGCCCTGCTGCCGGGCCCCGAAGTGGTTCTGCCCGAAACCGCGCTGCGCTTGCGCACCTTCCCCCTGAGCCACGCCCGGCCCTACGAAAGCGCCGCCTTGCTGCTGCGCAGCCACGACGATTACCTGCTGTACCTGGGCGACACCGGGGCCGACGAACTGGAGCAGGGCCACCAGCTGCAAGCGCTGTGGCAAGCCGTGGGGCCCCTGGTGCGGGCTGGCCAGCTCCGGGCCCTGTTCATCGAAACCTCCTACGCCAACGAGCAGCCCGAGAAGCTGCTGTTCGGCCACCTCACGCCCGCCCGGCTGATGCAGGAGCTAGCCGCGCTGGCCCAGGTGGCGGGCCCCGGGGCCCTGCGCGCGGTGCCCATCGTCATCACCCACCGCAAGCCGCCGGCCGCTAACGAGGCTGCCATTGCCCGGCAGCTGGCGGCGGCCAACGCGCTGGGCTTGCGGCTGCTATACCCGGTGCAAGGCCAGCGGTTACAGTTCTGAACCGTTGGAAAATGGACACAAAAAAGCCCGGCTCGTCCGGGCTTTTTTTATTGGTTCGGGCCGCCGCTACTCGTTGCCAGCAGCGCCGGGCTTGGCCTTGGCGAGGGCGGCGCTGAGGCCGTTTTGTAGCTGAGCGCTAGGGGCCCCGGCAGCATCAAGCGAAATACTGTACTGCTTTTGCAGTTGCTCCCAGTCTTCGATGGACAGGAAAACGCCGGTTATTTTTCCCTTGTCGTCCGACAAATATTTTACGTCCATAACAATTTGGAAAAAATTAGCAAAAGCACGGTTAATCAGCCAAAAGCAGCGGTTTTAGGCTGAGAACGACGAGCCGCAGCCGCAGGTGCTTTTTGCCTGGGGGTTGTTGAAAACGAAGCCGCGGGCATTGAGGCCATCCTGAAAATCGACCTCCATGCCGAGCACGTACATGGCGTGTTTCTTGTCCATGATGAGCTTGAGGCCGTCGAGGTCGTAGGTTTCGTCCTGCTCCTTGGCCTGGTCGAAGCCCAGCAAGTAGCTCATGCCCGAGCAGCCACCGCCCTGCACGCCGATGCGCAGGCCGTAGTTATCAGGCACGTTTTTCTCCATGATGATATTTTTAACCTCGACCACGGCGCGGTCGGTGAGGCTGATGGGGGCGAGGGTGGCGACGCTGGCCATAGGAAAGTCGAGGTTAGGTTAATTAGAACAATAACAAATATACACCGGCCCGGGCTGGGGCCCCGCGGCAAGGTAAACAGCGCGGGGCGGGCGGCGGTTCACGGCGTAGTTTTGCCGGCGGCCGGGCTCCAGCGCGGCCCGCCGGCCGGCCCCGCGTGGGGCCCCTGCCGGCGCCCGGCCCACTTTCGGCCCGGCTGGAGCCGGGCGCTGCCCCCATGGATTCTTCCGCGTACCTGTTCGAACTGCTCAAAATTATTCTGCCGGCGCTCGTCGTGGCCGGGACCATCTACCTGCTCTTCAAGCAGTACCTCGACAAAGACCAGCAGCGCCGCCTCATCGAGCTGCGCCTGGCCAGCAGCAAGGAAACGCTGCCCCTGCGCCTGCAAGCCTACGAGCGGGTAGTGCTGATGCTGGAACGCATTTCACCCAATAATGTGCTCGTGCGCCTGAGCAGCGCCGGCCAGTCGGCCCCCGAATACCACCGCTTGCTGCAACAAGAAATTCGGGCCGAGTACGACCACAACCTCTCGCAGCAGCTCTACGTGTCGGCCGATGCCTGGGTGCTGGTGAAGGAAGCCAAGGAAAACGTGCTCACGATGGTGAACCGCGCCTTCCACGGCCTGCCCAACCCCGGCCAGGCCCGCGGCACCGAGCTGGCCAAGCGCATCCTGGAGGGCCTGATGACCGACGCCGCCGAGCCCACCGCCCAGGCCCTGGCTGCCGTGAAGCACGAGGCGTTCGGCTTGTTCTAACCGTTTAGCTCGGGGCCCTGGGCCTCATTATTTATGGAAAAAAAGACCCGCATTGCCGTCGATATGGACGAGGTAATGGCCGACTCCATCGCCCGCTTTCAGGAGTGGTACGGCCGTGATTTTCAGCTGGAACTGACCCTGGAAGCGCTGCATGGCCGCAACGCCGCCGATGCCGTGGCCCCCGAGCACCAGGCCGCCCTGCGCGCCTATCCCAACGCGCCCGGCTTCTTCAAAGACCTGCCGGTGATGGCCGACAGCCAAGACGTGCTGCGCCAAATGTCAGAGCGTTACGAGTTGTTCATCGCCACGGCGGCCATGGAGTTCTCCAACTCGTTTCTCGATAAGTACAACTGGTTGCAGCAGCACTTTCCCTTTATTCCGTGGTCGCACTACGTCTTCTGCGGCGATAAAAGCATCATCAACGCCGACTTCCTTATCGACGACAACGCCTACAACTTTGACCACTTCCGGGGCGAAGGCATCCTGTTCAACGCCCCGCACAACGTGCACAAAACGGGCTACCGCCGCGTGCACAGCTGGCAGGAAATAGCGGGCATCTTCTTGTAGGCCAACGGCTACCGTGAAGTTGTTAAGCATGTTGGCTACCGCGGGCCTGTCTTTGCCAATACTAATGTTGGTGTTCGGGTGGTACCGCAGTCTGTACGCGCCCGGCGTCTACAAGTGCTGGCTGTTGGGCGGCCTCCTGTTAGCCGCGGCGTTTGGGTACTGCTACGCAAGGCCCTTGCGCTACCCTGGCACCAGCATCTCGGCGGGTCTGCTGGTGCCATTCACCTTGGTGGCAGCATTTGGGCTGGTTAATCAACTCAGCAAGCGTCTCAACGGCCGGCCGTTCATTTTTCCCAATCGGCTTACTATAACGCCCGCCGAGCGCGTTGCCATCAACGCTTCCGACCTCGTAGGCTACGGCCTAATCATGCTGTCCTCCTACGGTATGTTCTTTTATTGGTCAGTACGAATCAGCAAGCATTTGCCAGCGCTACTATAGGGCCCCCGCGCTACACTGCGGCCAGGGTAGCGGCGATGGCGCGGCGGTAGCAATCTTCGTACAGCGGCACGATGCTGCCGACGGCAAACTCCTCGGCGCGGGCGTGGGCGGCGGCTTTGAAGCGCGGCAGGTTAGCGTCGTCGAGCACGTAAAGGGCGTTTTTCACCATGTCGGCCACGTCGCCGATTTGACTCACCATGCCGGTTACGCCGTGGATGTTCAGTTCGGGGATGCCGCCGGCGTTGGTGCTCACCACGGGCACTTCGCAGGCCATGGCCTCCAGGGCGGCGAGGCCAAAGCTCTCGTTCTCAGAGGGCATCAGGAACAAATCGCCCACGCTGAGCACTTCCTCCACGGCCTCCAGCTTGCCCAGGAAGCGGATGTCGCGCTGGCAATCCAGCTCGCGGGCCAGCTTTTCCATGCGTGAGCGGTCGGGGCCGTCGCCCACAAGCAGCAGCTTGGCCGGAATCTCGGCCCGCACGCCGGCGAAGATGCGCAGCACGTCTTCCACGCGCTTCACCGCCCGGAAGTTGCTGGTGTGGATGAGCAGCTTCTCGCCGTCGGGCGCAATGGCGGCCCGGAAATGGCTCTTGTCCTGCTTGCGGAAGCGGGTGAGGTCGATGAAGTTGGGAATCACTTCAATCTCCTTGTCGATGGGAAACGACTCGTAGGTTTCGCGGCGCAAATCGGCCGATACGGCCGTCACGCCGTCGCTCTGGTTGATGCTGAACGTAACCACCGGCTCGTAGCTGGCGTCTTTGCCCACGAGCGTGATGTCGGTGCCGTGCAACGTGGTGACAACGGGCGCCGCGATGCCGCGCGAGCGCAGAATCTGCTTGGCCAAAAAGGCCGCCGAGGCGTGCGGAATGGCGTAGTGCACGTGCAGTACGTCGAGCTTCTCGTTCTGCACGATGTCGACCATCTTGCTGGCCAGGGCCGACTCGTAGGGCGGAAACTGGAAGAGCGGGTACGCGGGCACGTACACCTCGTGGTAAAACAGGTTCTCGTTGAAGAAGTCGAGCCGCACCGGCTGGCTGTAGGTGATGAAGTGGACGCGGTGGCCGCGCTGGGCCAGGGCCTTGCCCAGCTCAGTAGCCACCACGCCGGAGCCCCCGTAGGTGGGGTAGCAGACGATGCCGATGTTCATAAAAGGAGAAAAGAAGCGCGGGGGTAACCGCCGGGCGCGGCAGATGTTGCCGGGGCCCCGCGGATGGGATTGGGCAGGGGGTTCTACGTAGTTGGTCGGATAAATGGGCCGGGTGTTGCACGGAAACGCAATAAAAAACCGTTTTTCGGACGGGGCCGCCTTGCTTTGCGTATATTTTGCTTTCGTTACCTCGCGTTTTTTCGCCGCTTGAAAACCCTGTTTCTTCTCCGTAGCGCCCTGCTGGCCGGGCTGTTGGCCGCGCTGGCGCTGGCCGCTGGGGCCCAGCCCGCGCTGCCCATTGCCCGCAACCTGCGCGCCACCTACGCCCGCGGCACCCGCGCTGAAAACGGGGCCCCGGGGCCCCACTACTGGCAAAATACGGCCGCCTACGACATCGACGTGGCCTACAACCCATCGTCGCGCCGCCTCTCGGGCACGGTAGATATTGTGTACCAAAACAATAGCCCCGATACGCTGCGCCAAATCTGGTTCAAGCTCTACCCCAACCTCTACCAAGAAGGGGCCCCCCGCGTGAACCGCATCGCGCCGGAAGACATTGGTGACGGCGTGCAAATCCAGCAAATGGCCCTCAACGGCCAGCGCCTCGACGTTCGCCAGCTGGCCATCGACGCCACTAACATGGTGGTGCCGCTGGGGGCCCCACTGCTGCCCCACCAAAGCCTAAAGGTGGCCATCACCTACGCCTACACGCTCAACCAGGGCTCGCACAACCGCACCGGCGAGGTAGAGCCGGGGTCGGCCTTTGTGGCGTACTTCTTTCCGCGCATCGCCGTGTATGACGACCTCGACGGCTGGAACCGCTGGCCCTACACCGGTGTGGCCGAGTTTTACAACGATTTCTGCACCTTCAAGGCGTCCATCACCGTGCCGCGCAACTACGTGGTGTGGGCCACCGGCGACCTTGTGAACCCCGGCGAAGTGCTGACCAAGAAGTACATCGACCGCCTGCACCGCGCCGAGCAGAGCGAGGGCGTGACCACCATCATCGACAGCACCGACGTGCGCCGCCGCGACATCACCAACCCCGACGCCCAGAACGCCTGGCGCTTCGAGGCCCGCGACGTACCGGACTTCGTGTTTGCCACCGCCGACCACTACGTGTGGCAGGCCGCCAGCCCCGTGGTGGACCCCAAAACCCAGCGCCGCACCCGCGTCGATGCCGTGTACTCGCCCCAGCACCGCGACTACCGCGACGTGATAGACATTGCCCGGCGCACGGTGCTGGCCATGAGCTACACCTTCCCGAAGTGGCCCTTCCCATACGCCCACGAAACGGTGTTCGACGGCCGCGACCAGATGGAGTATCCCATGATGGTGAACGACAACCCCAGCGCCACCCGCCAGGAGGCCATCACCCTCACCGACCACGAGATTTTCCACACGATGTTCCCGTTTTACCTGGGCATCAACGAAACCAAGTACGGCTGGATGGATGAAGGCTGGGCCACCATCGGCGAGTGGCTGATTTCCAGCATGATTGACCCCACGCTGGTGGATTCTTACGGAATGCAGCCATACAACGCCGCCGCCGGCACCGAGGCTGATCCGCCCATCGTCACGCTCAGCAGCCAGCAAACCGACCAGGCGTTTTTCCTGAATTCGTACCCCAAGCCGGGGCTGGGCTACCTGTTTGTGAAGGATTTGCTCGGCGACGAGCTCTTCACCAGGGCCCTGCACACCTACATCCGCAACTGGCACGGCAAGCACCCCATGCCCCACGATTTCTTCAACTCGATGAACGCCGGGGCAGGCCAAAACCTGAACTGGTTCTGGCGGCGTTGGTTTTTCGAAGACGGCTACCCCGACCTGGCCATTGCCCGCGTGGCCCAGGGCCCCAGCGGCGGCGAAATCACCATCGAAGCCAAGGGCACCAAGCCCGTGCCCATCGACCTGCTGCTCACCTTCGCCGACGGCACCACCCAAAAAATCCACCGCACCATCGCCGTATGGCAGGCCGGGGCCCATGCCGTAGTCGTGCCCGTATCCAGTAAAAAGACAATTAGTAAAATCTTGCTCGGCAGCCTCTACGTACCAGATAGCTTCCCCAAGGATAATGTGTGGGAAATGGCTAGATAAGGTACTACTAGTGGACAATATTGGAGTTTTATTATGTATAAAATTATAATTTAATTATCTGTAAATAAAGTAATTGTTACTGATAATCATTCGGTAAATTTGGCGTTAAACTTAACGCCTTTTATGCACCGTACTTCTATTCCTAATAGTCGCTCTTTTGTAATCTACAAAGCATTATTATCTCTATGCTTAATCTTGGTTTATGTCAACAGCTTCGGGCAAGCGCGCTATACCTGGCAGCCCGCCAACGGTAGCACCAGCTGGGCCGACGGCAGCAACTGGAGCCCGGCCCGCACCATACCGGCAACCACCGACGTTTTGGTGTTTGACGGGTCCCTGGCCAAGACCGTAGCCGTTAATGTCGATTTTGCCACCAGCCAAACCGTTGGGCAACTGCTGTTTACCAATGCAGTGAGCGCAACCCTGAGCACCGACATCGACCGTACCCTTACCCTGGGGGCCCAGCCGCCCGCCCCGGGCCTACAGCTGGGCGCGGGCACGGTGGTAAAAATTGTTGGTACGCAAGGCAATGCCTCGTCGCTGACCGTACAGTTGGCCGCCGGTACCAAGGCAGCTATTGCCGGGCGCCTGGAGTTTCTGGGCCTGGCCAGCATCTCAACCGGCTGCCCGCACCTGCTGGTTTCCAGCACGCCCGGCGCCGTAGAATTTGCGAGCGGCAGCTACTTTCTGGCCGGGACGAGGTTTACCGGCCCGCCTTTTGGCGAGTTGAAGACTAGCACGGGGGCCGTGGTTTTTCACAGCGGGGCCACCTTCGAGCAGGCCAACGGCGGCAGCGCATTTGGAGGCAAAACGTGGTCAGTATCCATATTTGAACCAGGCAGCACATTCTTGTTTTCGGCTACTTCGGGTTCGGTAGGGTTGAGTGGCCGCACATTTGGCAACCTTACCATTAGCGCCAACCGGACGGCACCCGTGGCTACGTACGGGGCAAGTAAGACGACTATTGCCAACGATTTAACCGTTGCCGCCGGCACCCACACGTTCAACGTGCAGAACCTGGAATTGCAGGGCAACCTGGTGTTGAACGGCGGCAACCTGGTCTTTACGTCGGTTGATAACAGCGCTAACCCCGTACCCAACCCAACCACCTTGCTCACCTTCAACGGCAACGCCGCCCAAAGCATTGCCGGTACGGGCACGCTCACCATGGGCCCCAGCGTCAGCGTGGCGCTGAACAACGCGGCGGGACTCACGCTCCAGCACCCCCTGCTGGTCAACGCAACCCTCACGCTCACCCAGGGCTTGCTGACAACTACCGCCGCCAGCAGCCTCACGCTGGGGCCCCAAGCTAACACGAGTGGCGGCAGCACCGGCAGTTTCGTGAATGGCCCGCTGAGCCGGGTGCTGGCCACGGCCAACGCGGCCACCGACTTACTTTTTCCCATCGGCAGCGGCACGGCTTACCGCCCGCTCATCCTGCGCGCCGAGCAAACGGATGCCACCGCCACTGCCTACACGGCCCAGCAGTTCAACCGGGCCCCCGCGGTGCGGGCTTGGCCCACGGCGGCGGGCAGTTTGCAGCGGGTATCGGCTGTGCGGTATTTCAACGTGACCAATGGTAACGCCAGTAATTTCAAGCAAGGCAGTATTACGCTCAATTATGATGTTGATGACAAGGTAGATGCGCCCGATAAGCTGCGCATTGCCAAGAGCGACAACGCCGGTAACTGGCTCGACTTGGGCGGCACCGGTTCTGGGGCCCCCATGGGCAGCATCACGTCCACGGTGGCATTTACTTCGTTCAGCGATTTTGTGCTGGGGGCTACCGGGGGCTCTGGCAGCAACCCGCTGCCCGTCAGCCTCCTGCGCTTCACGGTGCACCGCGAGGCGGCTGGGATACGGCTGCGCTGGGCCACCGCCACTGAGCGCAACAACAGCCGCTTTGAGGTGCAGCGCAGCATTGACGGTCAGGCTTTTACGGTAGTGGGCGCGCTGCCTGGCCACGGCAACAGCTTCGCCGCCCAGGAATATGCCTGGCTGGATGCGCCTAGCGCGCTCAATGACTTGGTGTACTACCGCTTACGCCAGGTAGATACGGACGGTACCGGCACGTACTCGCCGGTAGCGGCTGTGAAAACGGAACCCGCCGCCGGGGTATTTCCCAACCCCGCCCACCATTCCCTCAGCTTCTACGCGGCGGCCGGCGACGCTTACCGCGTGCTGGACGTGCTGGGCCAGCCGGCCCTGGCCGGCCACGCTGCAGCGGGCCTGAACACGCTTTCCCTGAGCGATTTGAAGCCCGGCGTGTACTACTTAGAAACGACCAGCGCGCAAAGCCGGACCCAGTACCGGTTTTTCAAGCGCGATGCAGAGTAAGTGAAAAAAGGTGGGGCCCCAGTTGGGGCCCCACCTTTTGGAACGGCCGCGGGAAAAAATTGTAAGTTTTTTGCTGGATAAGAACTGTACAAAAAAGGGGAAACGCTACGCAGTGAAGCGTTTCCCCTTTTTTATTCAATAGAGCTTACGCAAGTAGGCCGACGAAATATGCCTGTGGAGCCGTAAGCACTTATTTATAAATACATTAAAGGTGGTCTGCTTCCACCTACTTCTGCCTCGCATCCAATAACAAGTACTTATTGGCTGCCAGTTGCTCCAGTGGATGCGCCGAGACCTTTACTGGCCCTGGCCGTCAACTGGCCGGCGGCCAGGGATTTATAAATGACCTCGTGGATGCGGGTGCGGATGTTGTACTGGCGCAGCTTGTTGTTGCCGGCGTCGGGGTACACGCGGTTAGAGAGGAAAATGTACAAAATCTGATTATCGGGGTCCATCCACACGCAGGTACCAGTGAAGCCGGTGTGGCCGAAGGTGCTGGCCGGGGCCAGGTTGCTGGTGGGGCCCTGGGGCTTGCTGGGGTCGCCGTGGTCCCAGCCCAGGCCACGCTTATTGCCCGATACCTGGGGCCGGGCAAACTCCGAAACCACCGGCGATTGGAAGTAGCGGGTGCCGCCGTAGTTGCCGTTTTGCAAATTCATCTGCATCAGCACGGCCAAGTCGTTGGCGGTGGCGAAGAGGCCGGCGTGGCCCCCCACGCCGCCCACCAAGGCCGCCATTTGGTCGTGCACGGTGCCTTGGAGCTGCTCGTGGCGGTAGTACGTATCGTTCTCGGTGGGCGCAATGCAGCTCTTAGGGAAGCGCGCGAGCGGGTTATACGTCATGTTGGCCAGGCCCAGGGGGCGGTAGAAGTTGGCCTGTAAAAAGACGTCGATTGGTTGCTTCAACAGTTTCTCGCTCAACCGTTTCATGATGAGGAAACTGAGGTCGGAGTATTCCACTGGGTACTTGCCGCGCACCTTGGGCAGCAGCCCCGAGCGCAGCGTCCATGTCCACACCGAGTCGTCGGCGGCCTTGAGGCTGTACTCGCCGGGGGCCACCTCATTGGGAAAATCGGCCGATTTTTGGTCGGCGTAGAAGGTCGGCTTCAGCTTGCCGTCGCGCACGGTGCGCTCCCAAGTGGGGATGCCCGGCTTGAGGCCCGCCTGGTGCAGCAGCACGTCGCGCACGGTCATGTCGCGCTTGTTGGTGCGCTGCATTTCGGGCAGGTAGGTGGCTACTTTCTCGTCGAGGTTCAGGCGGCCCTGGTCCTTGAGGTACATGACGGCCTGCAAGGTGCCGGCGACTTTGGTGACGGACGCCAAGTCGTACAACGTGCTGCTAGTGATGGGCTGCGACTGGTCGTAGGTGCCGTAGCCGTAGCTCTGGTCGAACACCACGGTGCCATTTTTAGCCACCAGCACCTGGCAGCCGGGGGCGGCGGCGTAGGTCTGGCTTTCGAGGGCAATGTTGTCGATGCCAGCCAGCACCCGCGAGTCGAGGCCCTCGCTTTCGGGCGTGGCATAGCGCAGGCGATGTAGGTCGGGCGTGGCTAGGCCGGTGCCAATCGGCAGCGTGGGCGATACCGTGACCGGCAGTTTGCCCCGCGCCGGCAGGGCCCCGAACAGCACCTGCGGCACCACTAGCTGGGCGGCGTAGTGGTCCTCATAGGCGCAAACCAGCGTGCGGGCTCCTTCCAAGTACTTAAGGCCGTAGGCATTGCCCATGGCCACTACCACCGTTTTGATGCCCTTGGTGGTCTGGAGTTGCTTGAGGAATTTCAGGGCCCCGTCGCCCAGGCCGTAGCTGTGGCCAGGCGTGTTGTTCATCTGGTGCAGGCTCACCACCACCACGTTGTAGGGCTGGAGGCGGGGCAGCAGGCGGGCAAACGTGGAGTCGGGCGCGTAGCGGTCGGCCACAGCGTACACCGGGCCGGCCTGGTACTTATTGAAAATAGTGGCATAGGGCCCCTCGGCCGGCGTGCCGATGGTGATGGCCGCAATGCGCAGGGTATCAAGCCGATGGAAGGGGAGGAGCTTGTCGTCGTTCTTCGCCACGGTGGTGGCGTGCTCGAAAATGCGCTGGGCCAGCACCCGCGTGCTGGGCTGGTTCAGGCTGTCGTGCAAGGTGGCCAGGTTGGCGGGGTGGTACTTGTTCAGGCCGGCCCAGTACTTAGCCCGCAGAATTTTCTTCACCCGCAGGTCCAGGTCGGCCTGCTGCAGCTTGCCGGCCGCCGTAGCCTCCTTGATGCGGGTGAGGGCCGCCGGCACGTCCTCCGAAAACAGCAGCACGTCGTTGCCCGCGGCCAAAGCCATGGCGTCCAGCTCGCCGTCTTTGTAGAGCTTGCTCACGCTGCGCATGTTCAGCGCATCGGTGAACACCAGGCCCTTAAAGCCCATCTTGTCCTTCAGCAAGTCTGTAACCAGGGCGTGCGAGAGGGTCGTGGTTTTGGCGTTGGTCGTGTCGAAGAGCGGGATGTAGAGGTGGGCCACCATCGTGCCCATCACCCCAGCGTCGAACGCCTGCTGAAAGGGCACCAAGTCCACCTTCGTGAGCCGGGCCATGTCGGTATTCACCACCGGCAGGGCCACGTGCGAGTCGGTGTCGGTGTCGCCGTGCCCGGGGAAGTGCTTGGCCACGGCCATCACCCGCTGGTCCTGCAAGCCCTTGATGTACTGGAGGCCCAGCGCCGCTACGTGGTCCTGGTTCTCGCCAAAGGCGCGGTTGCCAATCACCGGGTTGTTGGGGTTCGAGTTCACATCGAGCACCGGCGCGAAGCTGATGTGCACGCCCAGCGCCCGCAGCTTGCGGGCAATGGCCTGGCCCATCTGGTACACGTACTGCGGGTCGTCGAGGGCCCCCAGCGTCATTTCCTTGGCGAAGTGGGCCGACGAGTCGAGGCGCATGTCGAGGCCCCACTCGGCGTCGGTGGCGATGAGTAGCGGCACCTTGGCAGCGGCCTGCAAGCGGTTGGTCATCAGGGCCTGGCGCTTGGGGCCCCCTTGCAGGAACATCACCCCGCCCACGCCCTGGTTGCGCACCAGCCGCTCGATGCGGTCGGCGTGGGCCTTCTCGCGGTTCGAGTAGGCGGCCACCATAAAAAACTGGCCTAGGCGCTGGTCGGGCGTAAGCGAGTTGAACACGCTGTCGACCCACGCCATTTCGAGCGGTGAGCTGGGCAGCGGGTCGGCGGGCAGCTTGCGCAGGCCGGCAAAGGAGAGCAGCGTGCCCGCCGCCAGCAGCAGCGCCGCGATGGCCGGCCATACCGTGGTGCGCAGCGAGCCCGGGGGGCGGAGGGAAAGCTTCAAAGGAAAACCGGGCCCCGGGGGCCGTACTTTTGTCGTGGAAAGCTGCGGAACTGACAGGCGGGGGTTGGCCGTTCCAACCCCGCCGCCCACCCGGCCCAAACGGGGCAAAAACTGCTCCGCAACGGGCCGTTGGCATGCCGCCGTTTAATCGCGAAGGTACGCAGAAACTACGGGGGGGCGGATTTAGAACGGCCCGCCGTGGCGTTGCTTTGCGGCACCCGCTGGCTTTTCGCGTTGGCCCCCGGCTACTTTGCCCGCTTCTTTGTTTACCCGCCGGCCCTGGCCGGCCCCGCCCATGCCCGACATCATCCGCCTGCTTCCCGAGTACCTCGCCAACCAGATTGCGGCCGGCGAAGTGGTGCAGCGCCCCGCCTCGGTGGTGAAGGAGCTGCTGGAAAACGCCGTGGATGCCGGCGCCACACAGGTGCAACTCATTGTGAAAGAGGCCGGCAAGCAGCTGGTGCAAGTGGTGGACAATGGCACGGGCATGAGCCCCACCGACGCCCGCATGAGCCTGGAGCGCCACGCCACCAGCAAAATCCGCAGTACCGAAGACCTGTTCCGCATCCGCACGCTGGGCTTCCGGGGCGAGGCCCTGGCCAGCATTGCGGCCGTGGCTCAGGTCGAAATCCGCACCAAGCAGCCCGCGCAGGAAACGGGCTCGCTGCTGCTCGTGGAGGGCTCGCAAGTAACCAGCCAGCAGCCCACGGCCTGCCCCGATGGCACAAGCATCGCCGTGAAAAACCTGTTTTTCAACGTGCCCGCCCGCCGCAACTTCCTCAAGAGCAACGCCGTGGAGATGCGCCACGTGCTCGACGAGTTCCAGCACGTGGCGCTGGCCAATCCGCAGGTGGGTTTCTCGCTGTTTCAGAACGACTTGGAGGTGTTTGGGCTGCCCGCCGGCAAGCTTAGCCAGCGCATTGTGCAGCTGCTGGGCAATGGCTACAAGGAGCAGCTGGCCAACTGCGAGGAGGTGACGCCCTTCATCGCCGTGCGCGGCTACGTGGGCAAACCCGAGTCGGCCAAGAAGAGCCGGGGCGACCAGTTTTTCTTCGTCAACAACCGCTTCATCCGCTCGGCCTACCTCAACCACGCCGTGCTGGCGGCCTACGAGGGCCTGCTCCCGCGCGACGCCCACCCGTTCTACGTGCTGTTTTTGGAGCTGGACCCCAAGGCCATTGACATCAACGTGCACCCCACCAAGACGGAAATCAAGTTCGAGGACGAGAAAACGGTGTACGCCGTGGTGCGCTCGGCCGTGAAGCAGAGCCTGGGCTTGCATAACATTGCGCCTTCACTCGACTTCGACGGCGACGTGAACTTCGCGCCCATCCGGCCGTTGCGGGCCGGCAAGCCGGCTGCCGGGGCCTCGCGCTGGCTGCGCCCCGAAGACAACCTGCCCGCCGTGACGCCCGCCGACCGCGACGACTTTCCGGTGGGGCCCCTGCTGCCGGCCGGGGCCCCCACGGCCCGGCCGGCGGCGGCCGGCGGCTTCGCCAACTTCGATCCCGATACCCGCACCGACGGCTTCGCACGCCAGGCCCCGGCGCGCCCCACCGAGCAGGCCAAGCGCGACCTCGAAGCATTTTACCGCGAGTTGGGCCAGCCCGTGCGCTCCGCCGACGACCTACCTGCCGAGGACGCCGCGCCCGCCGCGCCGCCTGCGTCCGAAGGGACCCCGGGGGCCCTGCCGCTGGGCTTTCCCGAGGAGGCGTTGGGGCCCCAGGGCTCAGCCCTGACGGTTGGCAGCCAGCAGCTAAGGACCAGCCCCGGCCACCGCGCCGTGCAGGTGCAGGAGCGTTACGTACTGGTGCCCGTGAAGTCGGGCGTGCTGCTGATTGACCAGGAAGCGGCCCGCGAGCGGATTCTCTACGAGCAGTACGCGCAGGGCCTGGAGCGCGCCGATGGAGCCTCGCAGACACTGCTGTTTCCGCGCACGGTAAGCTTTTCGCCCGCCGATTTTGCGGTGCTAATGGAGCTGACGGAGCCGCTGCACACGCTGGGCTTCCGCTTCGTCGAGTTTGGGCCCCACACTATTGCCGTGGAGGCCGTGCCCGCCGGCATGCCCGCCCAGGGCGAAAAGGAGCTGCTCGAAAGCTTGATCGAGCAGTTTCGCACCGCCGCGGGGCCCCTACGCCTCGACCGCCACGAAGCCCTGGCGCGGGCCCTGGCGCGGCGCGTGGCCGCCGGCACCGCCGCCGCCCGCCTGCCCGACGCCGAGCTTAATGCCCTGGCCGACCGCCTGTTTGCCTGCCAGGTGCCCGGTTACACCCCCGACGGCCGCAAAACCCTGGTGCTGCTCAACGCTGCCCAGTTGGCCGATTTTTTTCGCTCCTAAAACACCCCCGCCCGCGCCCGGCTCCGCCCGGGCGCTATTTTTACCCGCATGTTCAACCTCACGCCCACCGTCCGCAACCTGCTCATTGCGAACGTCTTGCTGCTCGTCATTACCCTCAATTTATCTCAGATTCCTGTGGTTGAGTACGGGGCCCTGTTTCCGGTGGGCTCGGTCTTTTTCCAGCCCTGGCAGTTCGTTACGTACATGTTTTTGCACGGCGGCTGGGGGCATTTAATCGGTAACATGTTCGGCCTCATTTCCTTTGGGCCCCTGCTGGAGCAGCGCTGGGGCGGCCCGCGCTTCCTGTTTTTCTGGCTGATTTGCGGCTTCGGCTCCGGCCTGCTCTACGAGGGCGTGCGCGCCTACGAGTTGCGGCCCCTGACGGAGCTGCGGCGCGACCTGGTGCAAAACCCTACCGGCGGCGACTTTGCCGAGCTCGTGCGCACTGCCCGTGGCAGCGGGGCCTACGCCGCCGACGAAATGGCCCTGGCCGACGCCCTGGTGCGCAGCCCCAACGACCCCACGCTGCGGGCTACGGTGGTGCAGCAAACCCAGCAATTGTACCAATCCGTGCTGGCCTCGCCAATGCTCGGCGCCTCGGGGGCCCTGTTTGGCGTGCTGTTCGCGTTTGCCTACTTGTTTCCGAACACCGAACTGATGCTGCTCTTTTTTCCGTTTCCTATCAAAGCCAAGTACTTCGTGTTCTTTTACGCCATCTACGAATTGTATAACGGCGTGCACCGCACCCCCGGCGACAACGTGGCCCACTTTGCGCACCTCGGCGGCCTGCTCATCGGCTTCCTTGTGCTCAAGTACTGGGAGCGCGGCCGGGCGGAGTTCTATTAACTTTAATCCCCCGCCCGGGCCCCGGATTTTCCGGGCCGGGGCCGCTGCCTTAGCTGTAAAATCCGCGATTTTATGAGTGTTTTTCAAGAAATCCGCACCGCCTTCGACCGGCGCGACAACGCCCTGAACCAGCTGCTGCTGCTGAACGTGCTGGTGTTTGCGGCCCTCATCATCCTGCACGCCGGCCTCACCATCGGCGGCGTGGGCGGCTACTACGAGCCCGTGCTGCGGCAGTTTGAGCTGTCCTCGTCGCTGCCCGTGCTGGCCCGCCACCCCTGGACGGTGCTCACCTACGCCTTCACGCACGAGGGCTTCCTGCACATCTTGTTCAACTTACTGAACCTCTACTGGTTCGGGCAGATTATCCGCGAGTACCTGGGCAACCGCCGACTCGTGAGCTTGTACGTGCTGGGGGCCCTGGCGGGGGGCTTGGTGTTCTTGCTGAGCTATAATTTTCTGCCCGCATTCCGGCCCGGGCTGGGTACGTCGGTGGTGGGGGCCTCGGCCTCGGTCACGGCCATCATCGTGGCGGCGGCCACGCTGCTGCCCGACTACACGTTCATGCTGATTCTGCTGGGGCCCGTCAAAATCAAGTGGATAGCGGTGGCCGTGGTGCTCATTTCGCTGGCCGGCATCAACGGCGGCAACCCCGGCGGGGAAATTACCCACCTCGGCGGGGCCCTGTTGGGCTTCGTGTTCATCAAGCAGCTTAAGGCTGGCCGCGACCTGGGCCGCCCCGTCCTGGCCATCGGCGATTGGGTGAGCAACTTGTTCAGCCGCCGCCCCACCATAAGCGCCAGCACCACCCGCCGCCCCGAGCCCGTGACCACCGCCGCCCGTGGGGCCCGCCCGGCCGCCGCCGCCGGCCAGCCCCACCCCGACGAGGTAGACTCCATTCTGGAAAAAATCTCCCGCTCCGGCTACGAGAGCTTGTCTAAGGACGAAAAGCAGAAGCTCTTCCGCGCCAGCCAGCAGTAGGGCCTGCCAATACGCACTAAAAAGCCCCGCTGGCATTTGGCCAGCGGGGCTTTTTTTATGCTTTCCAAATGCCCATCTGTCATGCTTCCTTCGGCAGCATGACAGAATCAATGGGTTTTTACAGATGGAGTTAGCTTTTTTAACTGCAACTGCTTACGCCGCCGATTGGCCCATCTTATCTAGGGCATCCATTACTTCTTTCACGTGGCCGCGCGAGGTTTCGAGCATGGCCTTTTCCTCGTCGTTGAGCTGGAGCTCAATCACGCGCTCCACGCCATTTTTACCCAGGATAACTGGGGCCCCCAGGTACACGCCGTTGATGCCGTACTCGCCCTGTAGCTCCAGGCACACCGGGAACACGCGGCGCTGGTCGCGCACGATGGCCTCCACCATTTGGGCGGCGGCCGCTCCCGGCGCGTACCAGGCCGAGGTGCCCATGAGCTTCACCAGCTCGCCGCCGCCTACGGCGGTGCGCTGCACGATGGCGTCGAGCTTCTCTTTAGAAATCAGCTCCGTAACTGGAATGCCGCCCACGGTGGTGTAGCGGGGCAGGGGCACCATGGTGTCGCCGTGGCCGCCCATCAGCACGGCCTGAATGTCCTTGGGGCTCACGTTCAGCTCCGACGCCAAAAAGGCGCGGTAGCGGGCCGTGTCGAGGATGCCGGCCATGCCGAACACCTTTTCGCGGGGCAGCTTGGCGGTGAGGTGCGCCTGGTAAGTCATCACGTCGAGCGGGTTGCTCACGACGATGATGATGGCGTTGGGCGAGTGGGCCACCACCTGCTCAGTCACCGATTTCACGATGCCGGCGTTGGTGGCAATCAGGTCGTCGCGGCTCATGCCGGGCTTGCGGGGCAGGCCCGAGGTGATGACCACCACCTCCGAACCGGCGGTGCGGGCGTAGTCGTTGGTGACGCCCACGGTGCGCGAGTCGTAGCCGATAATGGGGGATTTCTGCCAGATATCCAGGGCTTTGCCTTCGGCAATGCCTTCTTTGATGTCCACCAACACGACTTCGTTGGCAATTTCACGGGTGGCGAGCACATCGGCGCAAGTAGCGCCAACGTTGCCGGCGCCGACAACGGTAACTTTCATAAAAAACGGGTTGGGTGAGAAAACGGGTTGCGCCGTAAAAGTAGGGCCCCCGGGGGATTGCGCGGCCAGAAAATCCGGGCTTTTTCCAGGACGAATCCTACAGCGCACCGGCTCCGCTCACAGCCGCTGCACGGCCAGCACCCGGGCCGTTTCCTCGGTCACCTTGAAGCGGTCGTCCACGCGCAGGCCCACCACCCAGCAGATTTTGCCGTCGGCCGAGGCCAGCACGCGCACGTCGTCCTTCAGGTTCAGCGGTACTTTCTGGTCAATCAGGAAATTGCTGAGGTGCTTTTTGCCCTGCATCCCGAGGGGCATGAACCAGTCGCCCTCCTGCCAGCGGCGCAGCGTGAGCGGAAATTTTAGCTTGTCGGCATCGAGCGCGGCGGTGCTGCGCGAGCGCGGAATGGCGTAGCCCGCGCCGTCGTGGGCGGTGGCGCGCAGGCGCATGCCGTCGGCCAGCAAGTCGTCCTGGCCCTCGGCGAGCTGGAAGGTGCCATACTGCGCCAGCCGCCGTGGGGTGATGACAAGCTGGTCGCGGTCCTTCACCAGGCGGTGGGTGGGCGAGTCGAACTGCTTGCCCGACAGGCCCCCAAAGGCCGCCACAATTTCCTTCGTCACCACCCACGAGAAGCCGAAGGGCCGCAGCATTTCGTGCAGCACCAGGGCCGTGGCGGCTGTGTTTTGGAGTAGCGCGATGCTGAAATAGGTGGCTTCGGGCGCGTCGCGGCGGGCCTGGGCGGCGGTGTCGGCCACGTAGCGGCGCACAATTTCTTCGGCCCCGCCCACGCGCTCGGCGGTGGCGGCCATCGTCTGATCGAGGCCGGGGTTGATTTCGCGCAGCACC
The DNA here is from genome assembly GCF_006439025.1 of Hymenobacter nivis. Classification (GTDB taxonomy): domain Bacteria; phylum Bacteroidota; class Bacteroidia; order Cytophagales; family Hymenobacteraceae; genus Hymenobacter; species Hymenobacter nivis_A. Next base: position 764,830 of record NZ_RCYZ01000001.1, on the reverse strand, counting down.
GGCAGCACCTCGTGGCGCAGCAGGTTGCGCTGGTACACGGGGCTGTCGTTGGAGTCATCTTCGCGCCAGCGCAAGCCATTGGCCACCAGGTAGTCGTGCAAGTCGTCGCGGCCCAGGCCCATCAGGGGCCTCACCACGGCGCCGTTCTTGGCCTGGATGCCGTGCAGGCCGGCCAAGCCGGTGCCGTGCGTCAGGTTCAAAATCATCGTTTCGGCCTGGTCGCGCTGGTGATGGGCCGTGGCAATGGCCGCCAAACCCTCGCGCTGCCGCACCTGCTCAAACCACTGGTAGCGCAGCAGCCGGGCCGCCATCTGGGTCGAGATGCCCTCGCGCTCGGCAAAGGCCTTTGTCTGGAAAAACTCGGCGAAGTAGGGCGCATCGTACTGCTTGGCCAGCTTGCGCACAAACTGCTCGTCGGCGTCGGCATCCTCGCCGCGCAGGCCGAAGTGGCAGTGCGCCACCGCCACCTGGGCCCCCAGCCGGTGCAGCACATCCAGCAGCACCACCGAGTCGAGGCCCCCGCTGACGGTCACCAGCACGGGGTCATTCTCGATGGAAAACAGCTGGTGGGTTTCAATGAACTGGCGAACTTGGTCAAGCATAGTAGGGGAAAATTAATGGAATCAGTGTAAGCCCAGACGGGCCATTTTGGCCTGCACCGCCGCCAGCCGCTCGGCCACCGTGAGGTCGCCGCGCAGCGCCAGCACCGGGCAGGCGAAGCGGCCGAGCCAAGCCGTGTGGTTGGCCAGGGTGCGGCTGCCGCCGCAGGAGCCGTTGTCATAGCCAGCGGCCCAGGTCAGGAAGGCTTCGGATTGGGCGGCGCGGGTGGGGTCGGTGGTAATAACGTCGCCGTAGCGGGCATGTTCGCGCTGCCGCAGGCGGTGCAGGCGCAAGGCCGGCGGCAGCCACAGAAACACGGCCAAGTCGAGCGCCGCCAGCTGCTGCTCGCCCCAGGGGCCCCAGCCCAGCAGCGAGCCGCCCAGCACCCAGCGGGGGCCCTGCGCCAAGTCGTGGGCCAGCAGGGCGTTGCGCTCGCCCTCGGGCCGCCGCACGGTAAAGGGCACGACGGAGGGCCCCCAGAAGTAATCGTCGCTGTCGAAGTACGGTACCCCCAGGGCCGCCCCCAGCGCCGTGCCCAGCGTGGTGGCGCCCGCCCCGGAGGCCCCGAAGAGATGGATTTTCATAGCGGCAGTGAACGACTAACCTGAACCAGGGCCCCAGGGCACTAAGCCGCAAAGATGCGCGTTAGGCCCCGCCGGCCGCCGTACCTTTGCCCGTTAGATGCCCCGCTTCCGCTTTTTTATCCTGCTCTTGCTGCTGCTGCCGGCCTTGGCCTGGGCCCAGCGGCCCGGTGCCGCACCCCGCCCGGGGGGCCAGCCCGCCAAGGGCACGCCTGTGTCGCTGCTGCCCGGCGCTGGCTTGCTGGTGGGCGTGACGACGCCCGAAGGCGTGAAAATCCGCAAGGTGCTGGGCAACGTGGGCTTTAAGCAGGGCGACACGTTTCTGTACTGCGACTCGGCCTATCAGTACATCGACCGCAACGAGATTGAGGCGTTCAGCAACGTGCGCGTTATCCAGAATGATACCGTGACCATTACCGGCGACAAGGGTTACTACAACGGCAACCTGCGCACGGCCCGCATGGTGGGCAACGTGGTGATGCGCGACCCGCGCATGACCCTGACCACGCCCACGCTCAACTACGACCTGAACCGCAAAACGGCCACCTACCTCGAAACCGGCCACCTCACCGACCCGCAAAATACGCTCGACAGCCAGCAGGGTTTTTACGACACTAATAGCAAAGTCTTCGTCTTCAAGCGCGACGTGCGCCTGGTGTCCATCGATGCCAAAAACGAGCGCACCGACCTCAACAACGATACGCTGACCTACAACACCATCAGCAAGATAGCTTACTTTGACGGGCCTACCCGCATCCGGGGCCAGCAGGGCAACCTGTACGCTGAGAAGGGCAACTATAACACCGTCACGCGGGTGTCGAACTTCCAGAAAAGCGCTAAAATCGACACGCCGAACTACCTGCTCGGCGGCGACCGGCTGGTGTACGACGAGGGCCGGCTCTACGGCGAGGCGGCGGGGCACGTCACGCTCGTTTCCAAGAAGGACAACATCACGCTGCGCGGCGACTTTGGCCGGCACTGGCGCGGGCTGGGGCGCACCAAACTGTACGGCGGCCGGCCGGTGGTACGCAATATTTCGGGCAAAGACACCCTGTACATGGCCGCCGACACGCTGCTGAGCGTGGAAAGCCGCCCCGGCACGCCCAACGTGCGCCAGGTGCTGTACGCCTACCCCAAGGCCCGGATTTTCAAGGCCAACCTGCAGGGGCGCTGCGATTCGCTGACCTATGACCGCCAGGACAGCATCATTTACCTGAACCGCGACCCGGTGCTGTGGCAGGGCCACACCCAGATGGTAGCCGACTCGATGCAAATTCGGCAGAAGCGCGGCAAAATTGACCAGATGCGGCTGTACGCCAACTCGTTCGTCATCAACCAAGACACGCTAATGAACTTCAACCAGATGAAGGGCCGCAACATTATGGCCTATTTCCGCGGGGGCCAGATTGGGCGCATCGACGTGCTGGGCAACGCCGAAAGCATCGCCTACGCCCTCGACGGCGACACCGTGGTAACAGGCATGAACAAGGGCGTGTCGGCCACGATGACGCTGCGCTTTGCCAACAACAAGCTGCAAAAAATCACGATGTTGGCCAACCCCGACGCCAACTTCATCCCGCCGCACGAAATAAAGGAGCCCGATACGCGCCTCAAGGGCTACCGCTGGCGCGACGACGAGCGGCCCACCCGCCGCCAGGTGCTGGGCAAGCAGTTCGATGACCGCCCGCCCCGCCGCAAGCCCGCTGCCAAAAAAACGCCCGCCCGCCCCAAGCGTCCGGCCAAAAAAACCACCCGCGGGGCCCCCAGCGCCAATTCGCGCAAGCCCCCCGCCGCCAAATCCGCCACCGGGGGCCCCAAGCCTGCCCCCGCCAAGCCCGCCGCCCGGCCCTGAATGCAACCCTTGGGGCCCCAGCGGCGGTCTAGCCCAAAGCCAGTGGCCTGCTGCCCCCGGCTCGGGGGCCCAGCGGCCGTTTCCGGTTTGTGATTGCCATCGTACCTTTGTTGTTACTTATGCCATTTTCCCGCTTAACGCTCGTTTTCTTCTGCCTGGCCGCGCTGCTGCTGGGGGCCTGCAACCCTGGCTACCAGAAGCTGCTCAAAAGCGGCGACGTGAATAAAAAGTACGAGGCCGCCATCCGCTACTACGACGCGGGCGACTACTTCCGCGCCGGCACCTTGCTCGAAGACCTGATTCCGCTGCTCAAGGGCCGCCCCGAGGCCGAGAAGGCCCAGTTCTACTTCGCCAACACCAACTTTAAGCAGCGCAACTACGTGCTGGGGGCTTACTACTTCAAGCAGTTCACCGATACGTATCCCAACTCGGAGTACACCGAGGAGGCTTCGTTCATGCACGCCAAGTCGCTGTTCCGCGACTCGCCGGGCTTCGAATTAGACCAGACCAACACCACGTCGGCGCTTGAAGTCATCCAGGACTTTATCAACCGCTACCCCGAAAGCAAATTCCGGCCGGAAACGGAAAGCATGTCGCAGGAACTGCAGAAGAAGCTGGAAAGCAAGGCATTCAGCTCGGCTGAGCTGTATTATAAGCTGCGCTACAACCAGGCGGCCGTGACGGCGATGGGTGTGTTTGAGCAAAACTACCCGGCCTCGCCGTTCATCGACCAGGCCGATTTTCTGCGCCTGAGCGCCCAGTACGCTTGGGCCAAGGAAAGCATAGAGTCAAAGCAGCGCGAACGGTTTCTTGACGCCGTGGCGTTCTACCAGCACTACATCGATACCTTCCCGCAGAGCAAAAACCTCAAGCTGGCCCAGGCCATGTACGACGACAGCCGCGCCGAGCTGGAGCGGCTAAAAAGTATTCCCGGGGCCGAGGCCGCCGCGGCCAAGTAATGCGTTAAATGGTTTTATTGTTGCCTTGTTGATTGCTGGCCAGAAATTAACCACCAGTAACTCAATAATAAAACCAGTTGACAATCAGATCATTCAATAATAAAACAATTAATTAAATGCCCATGAAACCCGCTCCCAACGCCGTATCCAGCTCCATCGTGACGCGCAACATGGCCGATTTCAGCATCGAAAGCGGCAACGTGTACGAAGCCATTTCCGTCATCTCGAAGCGCGCCAACCAACTCTCAATCAAGCTGAAGGAAGAGCTGAACGACCGCCTGGCCGAGTTCGCCTCTACCGTCGACAACCTGGAGGAAGTGTTCGAGAACCGCGAGCAAATCGAGGTATCGAAGCAATACGAGCGCATGCCCAAGCCCACCAGCCTCGCCATCGAGGAGTTCCTGGACGGCAAGCTGCACTACACCACCCCCGCCCCGGTGGAAGTGCCCCTGGCCCGCGAGCTGTTCTAAGCCTTGCCGGTAGTGCCGCCCGCTTCGTTGCCCTCGTCGCCGCTGGCGGGCCGCCGCCTGCTGCTGGGCGTGAGCGGCAGCATTGCCGCCTACAAAGCCGCTGCCCTTACGCGGCTGCTGGTGCAGGCCGGGGCCGAGGTGCAGGTCATCCTCACCGAAGCCGCCGCCGCTTTCGTCACGCCCCTCACGCTGGGTACCCTCTCCAAAAAGCCCGTCTTGACGGGCTTTTTGCGTGATGCGGCGTCCGGGCAGTGGCACAACCACGTCGAGCTGGGGCTGTGGGCCGATGCGCTGCTTATTGCGCCGGCCAGCGCCAATACCATTGGCCAGCTGGCCAATGGCTTGTGTCCTAATTTGCTGAGCGCGGTGTACTTGTCGGCCCGCTGCCCGGTGTTTCTGGCCCCGGCCATGGACCTGGACATGTACGCTCACCCGGCCGTGACGCAGAATCTGGCGCGCCTGCGCAGCTTCGGCAACCACGTGTTCGACTCGCCCAGCGGTGAGCTGGCCAGCGGCCTCGTGGGCCCCGGCCGCATGCTGGAGCCCGAGCAGATCGTGGCCGAATTAGCAGCGTTTTTTAGTCAGCTTGGCTGAATGGCTTTTGGGATGGGGGTGACCCAACCTGCGGCGGTCCGGCGAATTGCCCGAAGGGCTTCGTCGGGCCACTCTAGAGATTGAACAGGGGCCCCGGGCCGTAGTAAGAGTGGCCCGACAGAGCCCTTCGGGCAATTCGCCGGATCACCGCGTTGCCAGCTACTACTAATTGTCAACTGAAAAAATGCGCGTCCTGATTACCGCCGGCCCCACCTACGAACCCCTGGACCCGGTGCGGTTTATCGGCAACCGCTCGACGGGCAAGATGGGCTACGCGCTGGCGGCGGCGTTTGCGGCGGCGGGGGCCCAGGTGGACCTCATCAGCGGGCCCAGCGCCTTGCCCGCGCCGGCCCACCCGGCCGTGCAGCTCACGCGCGTAGAAACTGCCGCCGAGATGTATGCCGCCGCCGCCGCTGGGGCCCCCACGGCCGACGTGTGGGTGTTTGCCGCCGCGGTGGCCGACTACCGGCCCGCCCAGGTGGCCGCCGAAAAGATTAAGAAAGCCGGCGACACCCTGACCCTGGAGCTGGTGAAGAACGTGGACATTGCCGCCACGCTCGGCCAAACCAAGCGGGCTGAACAATTTGCCGTCGGTTTTGCGTTGGAGACGACGAACGAGCTGGCCCACGCCCAGGGCAAGCTGCACCGCAAAAACTTCGACCTCGTGGTGCTGAATTCACTGCGCGACGCCGGCGCCGGGTTTGGCCACGACACCAACAAGGTGAGCGTGCTGGACCGCGCCGGCCAGGTGGTTACCTTTGAGTTGATGGCCAAAACCGACCTGGCCACTGAGTTGGTACGGCTGGTGTTTGCCCGCCGGACTGATCGTATAAATATTTGATTGATAAGAAAATGCGTAAGATTTGGGCCCTGCTGCCGCTGCTGCTATTGTTGCTGGGGGCCCCCGCCCGGGCCCAGGAGCTGAACTGCACCGTGGAGGTATCCATCGGGCCCAGCGTAGTGATTACCGACCAGAGCATTGTGGCCAATATGCAGCGCGACATCTCGGCGTTCCTCAACACGCGCACCTGGACGAGCACCACGTACCAGGAAAAAGAGCGCATCAAGTGCCGCATGTTCGTGGTGATTACGGGCGGCGCGGCCCCGGCGTACCAAGCCACGATGCGGCTGCTCTCGACCCGCCCGATTTACGGCACGGGTTACGAAACCAACGTCGTCAGCATCGTCGACAAGAGCTTCAACTTCAACTACCCGCCGCCCAACTCGCTCGATTTTTCACCCAACAGTTTCGTTTCCAACCTCTCGTCGCTGCTGGGTTTCTACGCCAATATTATCATCGGGCTTGACCGTGATACGTTCAGCAAGCTCGGGGGCACGCAGTACTTTGAAAACGCCCGGCTGATTATGACGTACTCGGCCTCGCAAAGCAGCAGCGAGGGCCAGGACCCGAGCTGGACCAACGGCGGGGGCCTGCGCAGCCGCTACCAGCTCCTCACCAACCTTACCGACCCGCAGCTGGAGGCCTTCCGCACCGGCTCCTACGCCTACTACCGGCAGGGCATGGACATCTTCATCGAGAAACCCGAGGAGGCGCGCGCGGCCGTGCTGGGGGCCCTAACCGGCATCAACGCGGCGGCGTCGCTACGGGTGAGCGAGCCCATTTTTCGGTATTTCTTCGACGCGAAATCGGATGAAATCGCCAACATCTTCCGCACCAGCTCCGACCAGAACCAGAAGCAACAACTGGTAACGATGCTGGTCAACATCGACGCGACCAACGCGCAGAAGTACCAAGCCATCCTTAATCGCTGATTATGCAGATTAACCGTGATTTCGCTGCTTAGCAACGATTAAAATCAGCGAAATCACGGTTAGTCAGTTAAAATCAGTGATTCTAATCGGTGAAATCTGCGATTGAGTCAGCGAAATCCAGTCTAATCTGCATAATCTGCGACCTATGTTAGTCGATTTACGCATTCAGAATTACGCCCTGATTGAGTCGTTGGAGTTGCGCCCATCGCCGCTGCTCAACATCATCACGGGCGAAACGGGGGCCGGCAAATCCATCATGCTGGGGGCCATTGGGCTGCTGCTGGGCAACCGGGCCGACGGCAAATTGCTGTTCGACACGGCGCGCAAGTGCGTGATTGAGGGGCAGTTTGACATTGCCAGCTACCAGCTGCAAGATATTTTTGAGGCCGAGGACCTGGACTACGACGCGCAGTGCATCTTGCGGCGCGAAATCAGCCCCACGGGCAAGTCGCGGGCCTTTGTGAACGACACGCCGGTGACGCTGGAGGCCCTGCGGAAAATCGGGGCCAACCTGATGGACATCCACTCGCAGCACGACACGCTGCTGCTCGGCGACACCGTGTTTCAGCTCAATTTGCTCGACCTCTACGCCGGGCTGGTGCCGCAGCGCACGCACTACAGCAACGCCTTCCGGCAGTACCGCAAGCTGGAGGCCGAGCTAAAAACCCTGGAGGACCAGTCGAACCAGGCCAATGCGCAGCTCGATTACAACAGCTTTTTGCTGAATGAGTTGGAAGAGGCCAGCCTCGACAACGAAGACCAGGAAGCCTTGGAGCAAGAGGTGAAGCAGCTTGAGCACGCCGAGGAAATTAAGTACAAGCTGAGCCAGGCCCTGCACGGGCTGCGCGACAGCGAGAGCTGCGCCACCGGCACCATGAAGGACGCCTCGACGCTGCTGGGCCAGGTTTCGAGCTACTCCGACAACTTCCGCGAGCTGCGCCAGCGCCTGGAAAGCTGCCTGATTGAGCTGCACGACATTGCCGACGAGGTGGAAACCGCCGAGCGCCGCACCGAGGGCGACCCTGCCCGCGCCGAGGAATTGCAGGAGCGCCTGAACGTGCTCTACACCTTGCAGCGCAAGCACACGGTGCGCGACCTGGGGGCCCTAATTGCCGTGCGCGACGAGCTGCGCCAGAAAGTAGGCAACGTGCTCAACCTCGACAAGCAAATCAGCAAGGTGCGCAAGGACGTGGAGGCGGCCCTGACCTCGGTGACCAAGCAGGCGGCCAAGCTCTCGGAGAGCCGGCGCAAGTCGTTCCCGCGCTTCGAGCAGGAGCTGCGCAACTTGGTGGCCGACCTGGGCATGCCCAACGCCCGCATCGTGGTGGACCACCGCGCCGGGGCCCCCAGCGCCAGTGGTACCGACGTGGTGAACATCCTCTTCACGGCCAACAAGGGGGCCCAGCCCCAGACGCTGAGCAAGGCCGCTTCGGGCGGCGAGTTCTCGCGCTTGATGCTGTGCGTGAAGTACATGCTGGCCGATAAGACGGCGTTGCCCACGATTGTATTCGACGAAATCGACACCGGCATCAGCGGGGAAATTGCCGTGAAGGTGGGCCGCATGATGCAGCAAATGGCACGCAAGCACCAGTTGGTGGCCATTTCGCACCTGCCGCAGATGGCCGCGGCCGGCGATGCCCACTACTTCGTGTACAAGGAAGACCGCGCCGACCGCACCGTGAGCCGCATCCGCCAGCTCGGCGAGGAGGACCGCATCCGGGAAATTGCCCACATGATTGCCGGCGCCAAGCCCAGCGCCAACGCCCTGCAAAGCGCCCGCGAGCTGCTGGCGCTGCGCGGCGAGGCCGTGGCGGGGTAGGGCCCCGGGGGCCAATGGCTGCGTTGGTGAATGAGTGAATGAAAAGGTAAGTGGCTAACTTGCCGCCCTGAACCGGATGGCGAACGAAAAAGCCGGGTTGCTTTCTCATTCACTCATCCACCCATTCACTCATTCACGCAATGTCCAACAACCTGCTCGCCGGCAAAGTCGGCATCATCTCCGGCGCCCTCAACGAGAAATCCATTGCCTGGAAAGTGGCCCAGCGCGCCCACGCCGAGGGTGCCCGCTTCGTGCTCACCAACGCCCCGCTGGCCATGCGCATGGGCGAAATCAACAAGCTGAGCGAGGAGTGCAACGCCCCCATCATTCCGGCCGATGCCACGTCGGTGGAGGATTTGGAAAAGCTCTTCACAGGGGCCCAGGAGCAGCTCGGCGGCAAGCTCGACTTCATGCTCCACTCCATCGGCATGAGCCCCAACATCCGCAAGGGTAAGAACTACGGCGAGCTGAACTACCAGTGGTTCCAGCAAACCATCGACATTTCGGCCCTCTCGTTCCACAAAATGCTGGCCGTGGCCGAGAAGCAGGATGCATTCAACGAGTGGGGCAGCGTGGTGGCTCTCAGCTACATCGCCGCCCAGCGCGCCTTCCTCGACTACACCGATATGACGCAGGCCAAGGCCATGCTCGAGAGCATTGCCCGCAGCTACGGCCAGCGCCTGGGCAAGCTCAAGAAAGTGCGCGTCAATACCGTGTCGCAGTCGCCCACCAAAACCACGGCCGGCGCCGGCATCAGCGGCTTCGACGCTTTCTATGAGTTTGCCGATAAAATGTCGCCGCTGGGCAACGCCCCCGCCGAGGCCTGCGCCGACTATTGCATCTCGCTGTTTTCGGACCTCACCCGCTACGTAACCATGCAAAACCTGATGCACGACGGCGGCTTCAGCACTACCGGCATCTCGCAGGAAATGGCCGATTTGATGGAAAAAGCCAACAGCTAATTGCCCGTTGGGGCCCCACAAAAAAGCCCGGCCGTAACTGGCCGGGCTTTTTTGTGGGGCCCCAACCGCATTTTTGCCGGCAACGATTCCGGAGAAAAGGACTAGTTTTGGTCACGAGCGCCGCTTAATTCCAGGCCAGCTCACCCGCCGCTCAGAAAGAGTGGGAGCTATTTCTGAACAGCGTCATGCTCACGCTCTCAGTTTTTGAAACGCCTTAATAGCCGCGCGCCAAGTCCACCAGGTTCTCCAGGGGCTCGCCGGCCTGGAAATGGGCCAGGTTGGCGAGGAACGTATCCACCTTGCCTTCGTCTTCCAGGGGCTGGCCGCCGGCGGTGTGCTGGGTAAGGAGCACGTTGGGCAAGGCCCAAAGGGGGCTGGCGGCGGGTAGCGGCTCGGTGGCCGTCACGTCGAGCACGGCGCCGCCGAGGCGGCCGGCCTGCAGGGCCCCCAGGAGGGCGGGCTCGTCGGTGGTGTTGCCGCGGCCCACGCTGGCGTAGATGCTGCCCGGGCGCAGGGCCCCCACGAGGTCGGCCGAGAAGAAGCCGTCGGCGCTGCCGGGCAGGGTGTTGATGACGATATCGGCTTCCGGCAAGGCGGCCTTCAGTTCGTCCACGGAGTGCAGCTCGGCACTGGGGCTGGTGCGGGCCAGCAGCTGCACCGGGCACCCGAAGCCGCTGAGCTGCTGGCGGATGGCCAGCGCAATGGCCCCCGCCCCGAGGATAATTACCCGCTTGCCGCGCAGCAGGCCGGCGCGGTTGCGCACGAAGGCCCCGCCCACCCAGCGCTTCTCGGCCTGGAACACCGCTAGCTCGGGCAGGTGGCGGTACAGGGCCAGAAGGCCGGCCACCATGGTTTCGGCACAGGGCCAGGCAAAAAAGTCGCCCATGTTGGCCACCGGTACGCCTAGCTGCACGCCGCGGTAGCGCTCAAACCCGGCCGAATCAATCTGCCAGAATCGCAGGCCCGCCGGGGCACCGGCGGCCAGCCAGGCGGGCGGCACGTTGCCCAGCACCGCCTCGGCCTGCTGGAAGGCTGCTGCTTGCTGCTCGGCCGGCACGTCGGCATTGTAGGTAACGGTGTGGCCCGCTGGCAGGTGTTGGTGCAGGTAGGTGCGGGCGGCGGGGCTGAGGGGCGAATAGATGAAGAGGCGCATGGGTAAAAATGAATAGAACCGAAAAAAAGTAGTGGCTGAACGGGGTGATCCAGCGAATTGCCCGAAGAGTTTCGTTGGGCCACTCTTACTATAATCTGGGGCCCCTGTGCAATTATCAGCGTGGCCCGATGACTGAAAAGCCACCAGAACACCTCGTTTTGGATTGCCGCTAAAAAAGAACGTCGTGCCCGGAAGACCGTTGCACGACGTTCGACTGCTTATTAAGCGGGGAGGCTAAGCCGGGGCAACAGTGCCTTCGGCCGGGGCCCCGCCGTCCTTGGCAGCGGTATCCTGGGGCGTTTGGTCGTCCTTTTTAGGGCCCCCGTGCTCTTCATCGGGCTTGTAGTTTTTCTCCATCTCGGCCAGCTTTTCCTTGCCGTAGGCGAAGCGCGTGATGATGACGTAGAGCACCGGCACGATGAAAATGGCCAGGCCCGTGGCCGCCAGCATCCCGCCCAGCACCGTCCAGCCCAGGGTCTGGCGGCTTTGGGCGCCCGCGCCCGAGGCAAACACCAGCGGCAAAATGCCCAGGATGAAGGCCAGCGACGTCATGATGATGGGGCGCAGGCGGAGGCGCACGGCCTCCAGGGTGGCCTGCACCAGCGGCATGCCGCGGTCCACGCGCTCCTTGGCAAACTCGATGATCAGGATGGCGTTCTTCGCCGAAAGGCCAATCAGCGTGATCATACCGATTTGGGCGTACACGTTATTGGTGAGCTTGGGCAGGAAAAACAGCGCCAGGATGGCCCCGAAGATGCCCACCGGCACGGCCAGCAGCACCGAGAACGGCACCGACCAGCTCTCGTAGAGGGCAGCCAGGAACAGGAATACGAAGATGATGGACAGCGCGAAGATGTAAATCGTCTGGCCGCCGGCCAGCAATTCTTCGCGGCTCAGGCCCGAAAACTCGTAGCCGTAGCCCTGCGCCATGTTCTGGGCCGCCGCCTCTTGCAGGGCCTTAATGGCGTCGCCGGAGCTATAGCCCGGGGCCGGGTTGCCGTTGATTTCGGCCGAGCGGAACAGGTTGTAGTGCGAAATGAGCGGCGCGGTTTCCTGGCGCTTGTAGGTGGTGAGGGTGCTGAGGGGCACCATGCCACCGGCGGAGTTGCGCACGTAGTACTTGCCGAGGTTGGCAATGTCGGCGCGGTAGTTGGAATCGGCCTGCGCCACCACCCGGAACGTGCGGCCGTAGAGCGTGAAGTCGTTGATGTAGGCACTGCCCAGGTACGTGCGCAGGGCCCCCCCGATGTCGGCAATCGACACGCCCAGCTTCTTGGCTTTTTCGCGGTCAATGTCGAGCTTGTAGCCCGGCGTGCTGGCCGTGAAGAAAGAGAAGCCCGACGCAATTTCGGGCCGCTGGCGGATGGTGGCCAGAAATTTTTGCAGGTTGGCGTCGAAGGTCTGGATGTCGCCGCCGGCCTCGCGCTCTTGGAAAATGAACGAGAAGCCGCCCGTGTTGCCCAGGCCCGGGATGGCGGGCGGCGAAATAACCACGGTGGTGGCCTCCTTGAAGCGGGCCATGCGCTGCTGCACGGTGGCCATCAGGCCCTGCAGCTGCAGGGTTTTTTCCTTGCGGTCTTCCCAGGGCTTGAGCTGGCAGAAAATGGTGCCCGAGTTGGATTTTGAGGAGAAGTTTACCGCGTTTAGGCCCCCCAGGGCGGCGTAGTGCGCGATGCCCTCAGTTTTGCTCAGCTCCTTCATCATTTCCTGGAGCGTGGCCACGGTGCGGCCTGTGGAGGCGCCTTCGGGCAGGTTGAAGGTGATGATGATGCGGCCCTCGTCTTCGGTGGGCAGGAAGCCGCTGGGCTTGCTGCGGAACAGCAGCCCGGCCCCCGCCACGATGCACACCAGGATAATGACCACGAAGCGCGAGTGCTTAATGCCACTCGCCACGCCGTTGCCGTACTTCTCGGTCACGCGCCCAAACCAGTTGTTAAACTTGAAAAACAGCTTGTTGAGGCCCGTCGAGCTTTCGTCGCGCTTGGTGGGCTTCAGCAGCAGCACGCACAGGGCGGGCGTGAGCGAAAGGGCTACGAAGGCCGAAATCAGCACCGAAATGGCGATGGTAATGGCAAACTGCTGGTACAGGCGCCCCGTGATGCCCGGGATAAAGCCCACCGGCACGAACACCGCCGCCAGAATCAGGGCAATGGCGATAACCGGGGCCGAAATCTCGCGCATGGCCTCCAGCGTGGCGTCGAGCACGTTCATATTGCGCTCGTTCATGTTGTGCTCCACGGCTTCCACCACCACAATGGCATCGTCCACCACGATGCCGATGGCTAGCACGAAGCCAAAGAGCGTCAACGTATTAATGGTGAAGCCCAGCGGAATGAAGAACGTGAACGTGCCGACGATGGACACCGGAATGGCGATGACTGGGATGAGCGTGGAGCGCCAGTTCTGAAGGAATAGGAACACCACTACCACTACCAGCAGCAGGGCCTCAGCCAGCGTTTCCACCACTTCCTTGATGGATACTTTCACCACGCTCGCGGCCTCGAAGGGCACGATGTAGTTGAGGTCGGCGGGGAACTGCTTTTTGAGCTGGTCCATGGTGGCCAGCACGTTGTCGTAGGTTTCGAGTGCGTTGGCGCCGGGGGCCTGGTACACGAGCAGGTAGGCGGCGCGCTTGCCGTCCACAAACGAGTTGTTGGCGTAGTTGAACTTGCCCAGCTCCAGGCGGGCCACGTCCTTGAGGTAGACCAGTTGGCCGTTTTGCGGGTTGGTTTTGACGATGACGTTGCCGAACTGCTCCAGCGTGACGAGGCGGCCCTGCACCGTCACGATGTATTCAAACGGCTGGCCCTTCTCGGCCGGTGGGGCCCCAATGGAGCCGGCGGCAATCTGGGCGTTCTGCTCGGAAAGGGCAGCCGAAATATCGCCGGCCGTGATGCCCAGCTGGGCCAGCTTGTCGGGCTTCAGCCACAGGCGCATCGAGAAGTCGTCGGCCCGCGACACGATATCGCCCACGCCCTTGGTGCGCAGCAGGGCGTCCTTGATGAATACGTTGGCGTAGTTGTCGAGGAAGGTGGTGTTGTGCGAGCCCTTGGGCGCGTACATGGCCACCAGCATCAGGATGCTCGGGTTCCGTTTGCGCACCGTCAGGCCCAGGCGCTGCACGTCCTGCGGCAGGGTGGGCAGGGCAATGCCCACGCGGTTCTGCACGTCGAGGGCGGCAATGTTGATGTCGGTGCCCACCTCGAAGTTCACCGTCATGCTCATCTGCCCGTTGCTGGTGCTGTTACTCTGCAGGTAGGTCATGCCGGGCGTGCCGTTCACCTGCACCTCCACGGGCGTGGCCACGGTCTGCTCCACGGTCTGGGCGTCGGCCCCGATGTAGCTGCCGGTAACGGACACCGTGGGGGGCGTAATTTCGGGGTACTGCCCGATGGGCAGGCTGCGCATGGCCAGCAAGCCCACGAGCACAATCACCAGCGAGGCGACGATGGCCAGGACGGGCCGGCGAATAAAGGTTTCTGCAATCATTGCGTTGGAGCTGTTAGCTGGTAGCTGTTAGCCGATGGCTTTACAAAAGCCAGCCGAGTAGAGCCAATAGCCAACAGCCATCAGCTAACAGCTAAGTAAATTACTTGGCCGCGGGGGCCCCGGCGGGGCCCCCGGCCGGTGCCACGGCAGCCCCCGGGGCACTCACCTTGATTTTGGCACCGTCGCGCAGCTTCTGCACGCCTTCGGTCACAATTTTGTCGCCCGCGGCAATGCCCTTCAGGATTACTACCTGGTCGACGAGCCGGGGCCCCAGCTGCACCTTGCGCTGCTTGGCGCTATCGCCGGCGGCCACGTACACGAAGTTTTCGCCCATCTGCTCCACAATGGCTTTGTAGGGAATCACCAGGCGGTTGCCCGATTCCTTGTTGAGCACTTTGATAACGCCGCTCAGGCCGTCCTTAAGGCGGCGGTCGGGGTTGGCAAACTCCACCCGCACCGTGATGGTGCCGGTCTGGGCGTTCACGCCGCGGTCGATGGCCCGGATTTTACCCGGCTGGCCGTAGGGCTGGCCGTTGGGCAGCACAAAGCGGATGGTAGAATCACCCGCGCCGCCGGCCCGGTTTTGCAACGCCGTGAAGCGGGGGATGTCCGTTTCCGTCACCACAAAGTCCACCCCAATCGGGGTTTCACTCGAAATCGTATTCAGCACCGTGGTGCCCGCGCTCACCTGCGTGCCTAGCCGCACCTGTGAGATGCCGATGCGCCCCGCAAACGGGGCCGTGATGGTGGCAAAGCTCAGGTTGGTGCGGGCAATGTTGACGGCGGCCTGGGCCGCGGCCACCTGGCTGCCAGCGGTAGCGGCGGTGGTGGTGGCGTTTTCGGCCAGCTGGCGGGCCACGGCGTCTTGCTGGAGCAGGCGCTGGTAGCGGGCCTGGTTCACGGTGGCGTTTTGGGCCGAGGCGCGGGCGCTGCTCAGGTTGGCCAGGGCCTGCTGGTAAGCCGATTCGTACTGGCGCTTGTCAATTTCGTAAAGCGCCTTGCCCTTGGGCACCAGGTCGCCCTCCTTGAAGAGAAGGGCCGTGACGAAGCCCGTAACCTGGGCGCGCAGCTCCACGCTGTTTAGGGCCACGACGGTGGCGGGAAACTCGTCGTAGTAAATGGCGTCGGTAGTACGGGCATCCACCACGCTCACCGGGGTGGGCGGCGGGGCGGCGTTCTTCTTGGCGTCGTCGTCTTTTTTGCCGCATGCAGCGCCGGCCACAAGGCCCAAGGTGCAGCACAAGGCCAGGTATTTAGTGTTCATCGAGCGAAAGCGGAGGGATTAATAATTGGTGGGCAGGGCCCCCAGCGCGCGCTGTAGCTCCACCTTGTAGCTCAGCACCTGAAACAGGGCGCTGTAATAATTTAGCTGCGAGGTGCGCAGCGTGGTTTGGGCCACCAGCAGGTCGAGGTAAGCTTTGATGCCCTCGCGGTACTGCAAGTCAACCACCTTGTACACTTCCTTGGACAGCTCCAGGTTGCGCTTGCCCACCAGGTAGTCGTTGAAGTAGCCCTTGTAGTTGGCCAAGGCCGCCGCGTACTCCGAGCTGATCTGGTTGCGGGCGTAGAGCACGTCCTGATCGATGCGCTGGTCCTGGATGCGGGCCTTGCGCAGGTTTTGGGTGCGGCGGAAGCCCGTGAATAAAGGCAGGCCCAGCTGCACGCCAGCGTAGGAGTTGGGGAAGCGCATGTTGTACTGGTCGCTCACGTTATTGGCCTGGTACACCGAGTTGTAGTTGCCAAAAGCCGAGAGCGAGGGCAGGAAGCCCAGCCGGTAGTAGTCGATGGTGAGGCCCTGCAACGACTTCTGGGTGAGCACCTGCTGGTACTCGATGCGGCGGGCGGGGTCCAGCGGCTCCAGCGTGTCCACCACCGCGTCGCGCTCCAGGCTGAGCGTGTCGTACTGCAGCTGCAAGGGCCGCTCGGCCGAAATGCCCATCAGCTGCTGCAGGTTGGCGGTGTTGGCCTTGATGGCCTCCTGGGCCTGCTTGCGGCCGGCCAGCGAGTTGTTCAGCGAAATTTCGGCCTGCAAGTAGTCCGTCTTATCCACAATGCCGGCGTCGTAGCGGGCTTTGGCGTCGCGCAGGTTGCGCTGCAAGCGCAAGATGTCCTCCCGGTACACATCGAGCTGCCGCTGCGAGAGCAGCACCGTGTAGAACGCCTTGCTCACGTCCGACACCGTGCTGATGGTCGTGTTCACGGTGTTCTGGCCGGCGGCCAGCCGCGTGAAGCGGGCGCTGCGGGCGGCCAGGTTCACGTCGTTGTTATAAATAACCTGGGTGCCCGAGAGGCCCAGCGTCGTCACGTTTTTCACGCCCAGCTGGCGCGGGGTGCTGATGCCCGTGGTGGGGTCAGGAAACACGGTGAAAGGCAGCCCGAAGTAGTGCTGCGCCGTGCCCGTGGCCCCCACCTGGGGCAGCCAGCCCGAAAGCGAGATGCGGATATCGGCCTCGTTGCTCACCTCGTCGAGGCGGGCCTGGCGCACCAGCGGCTGGTTCACCAGGGCGTAGTGCAGGCACTCGGGCAGGGTGAGGGGCCCTGCGGGAGCGGGCGGGGGGGGCGTAGTGGCCGTTTGGGCCCCCACCAGCCCTGGCCACAAAAGGCACGCGAGCAGGGCAAATAGCTGGCCTTGTACGCGCACCGCGTTGGTTACAATACTCATAGGGGGACACAACCCGTTTGGTCAGCAAAAGTTATCCGGGCTAAGACGCATTTTATGCGCTGGGGTTGCTTGCCACCCGCGGCCGGGGCCCTGCCACGATGCAATAGACCCATAGTAATCAATAGCTTAATGTATTGATAACAATTGTCTGGCGGTGGCAATACGCTGCCCGGGGCCCCGGCGGCCGTGCAACCCGCCCCGGCCGGGGGTGTCGTTAGGGGCTTTTTCCCCTCACCTTAAAACCTGCCCTTTGCCTACTTCTTCGCTGCACAAACTGCTGCCGCTGGCCAGCCTCCTGGCCCTGGCCGCTGCGCCCGCCTGGGCCCAAACGCCCGAAAAAACCGACGCCGCCGCCCTGGCCAAGATCAAGGACGAGGGCATGAACCGCTCCAAAGTGATGGAAACGGCCTTTTACCTTACCGACGTGTGCGGCCCGCGCCTGGCCGGCTCCGAGGGCCTGGCCCGCGCCAACGCCTGGACGCAGAAAAAGCTGGCCGAGTATGGCCTGGCCAACGCCGCCGTGGAGCCCTGGGGCGACTTCGGCCGCGGCTGGGACATTGATAAGAGCTACGTGGCCATGACCAAGCCCTACTACCACGCCATGATCGGCGTGCCCAAGGCCTGGACGCCCAGCACCCCCGGCGGGGCCCTGCGCAAGCAAGTAGTGGTGGTGCGCGCCACCACCGAAGCCGACCTGGCCAAGTACAAAGGCCAGCTGCGCGACAAAATCGTGCTGCTGCCCGTGGCCAACCCGCCCCAGCCCAACTTCGAGCCCGACGCCAAGCGCCTCAGCGCCGAAGACCTCCAGAAGCTGGCCGACGCCCCCGCCACGGCCCCCACCACGGCCGCCAACCGCCCCGTGGAGCCCGCCACCGCCGAGCGCATGGCCGCGCTGAAAACGGCCCGCGAGCTGCGTGCTAAAATGGCCGACATGCTGATTGCCGAGGGCGCCGCCGCCGTACTCAGCCCCGGCCGCGGCACCGACGGCACCGTGTTCACCACCAACGGGGCCCCCTACGCCGCCGACGCCAAGCCTGTGCTGCCCGAGCTGGAAATGTCGAGCGAAGATCAGCTCCGCCTCATCCGCCTCGCCGAGGCCGGCATTCCGGTGGAAGTGGAGATGGAAACCAAAACCCGCTTCCAAACCCAGGACCTGAAGGGCTACAACGTGGTGGCCGAAATCCCGGGCACCGACCGCAAGCTGAAAAGCGAAGTGGTAATGCTCGGCGGCCACCTTGATTCGTGGCATTCGGCCACCGGCGCCACCGACAACGCCGCCGGCTGCGCCGTGATGATGGAGGCCGTCCGCATTCTCAAGGCCAGTGGCCTGAAGCCGCGCCGCACCATCCGCATTGCCCTGTGGGGCGAGGAGGAGGAGGGCCTGCACGGCTCGCGCAACTACGTGAAGAACCACTTTGCCGACCCCGCCACCATGCAGCTCAAGCCCGACCACGAGAAGCTGGCCGGCTACTTCAACCTCGACAACGGGGCCGGCAAAATCCGCGGCATTTATGCCCAGGGCAACGAGGCCGTGAAGCCCATCTTCACCACTTGGCTCGCGCCGTTTGCCGACATGGGCGCCACCACCGTGACGCTGCGCAACACCGGCAGCACCGACCACGTGGCCTTCGACGCCGTGGGCCTGCCCGGCTTCCAGTTCATCCAGGACGGCCTCGACTACTTCGCCCGCACCCACCACTCCAACCAGGACACCTACGACCGCCTCGTGGCCGACGACCTCAAGCAGGCCTCGGTGGTGGTGGCTTCGTTTGTGTACAACACCGCCATGCGCGACCAGAAGCTGCCCCGCAAGCCCATGCCGGCCCCCACGCCGCCCCGGGCCCAGTAAAGGCGCCTTTTCAGCCAACGCACATGCTTCTAAGGATAAATTAATTCGGGCTTAAGGCCGGGCTTACCTGCCCAGCGGAGGTTTGCAGCACAGTAAGTTTTTACTGCGTTGCAAACCTCCTTTTTTTATGTCTACTGAAATCCAAAACCCCGCTATAAAACCCGCCAAGCCCGCCGCCAACGCCGAGGGCCCCGCCAAGCCTGGCCACGACAAGCCCAAAAAGCCCGGGCAGGACGACAAGTCCAAAAAGCCCGACCCCAAGGCCGAAAAACCCAAGCCGAAGCTGCACCCGCTGCACACCTATGCCGGCACCGTAGGCACCTACGGGGCCAACCCCGACGGCGTGTACGACCGCTTCGAGCTGGCCACCGCCGAGGGCCCCCGCGCCGTGAAATTCCCACCCCACTTCGGCGAGGCGCTGCACGCTGCTGCGCAGCCCGGCCAAGCGGTGCAGGTGCTGGCCTTCCCGCACACCACGCCCAAGGGCGACGAGCACCTGCACCTGGCCAGCCTCGATGCCGATGGCCGCACCCTGCGCCCCCAGCCCGCCGGGGCCCCCGCCGATGCCGTGTCACTGCACGGCCTGGTAACTGAGCTGCTGCTCGACCCCAAAGGCCACCTGCGCGCCGTGCGCCTCGAAGGCGAAGCCGCTGAACTGCGCTTCCCGCCGCACCTGGGCCAGCAATTGGCTGATTACTTGGTGGTAGGCACGGCCGTGCAGGCCAGCGCCGTGCGCCGCGCCGACCGCCCCGGCGAGGTGCGTTCCCCCGGGGCCCCCGCGCCCCTGCAGCTCGAACTGCTGACGGTGGCCGGCGAGTCGTTCCTGGTGCGCTAAGCTTCGGCGCTGCCGCCGGTGGCGCCATCTTTTTTCTTCGCAACGGGCCATTCTGCGTGCTTTTCGGCGGCGGAATGGCCTTTTGCTGCACGCCATCAGCCGTAGTTAAAGCACGGCCGTATGCACGGGCAATTCGTCAATCTCAAGCCCCTGGCTTCCCACCCAACCCGCTGGCCCACCCCTATGCCTCCCCCCGAAAATCTGGCGGCCCCCGCCGCCGCTGAGACAGCTCCCGCCGAAAACGCCGCGCCCGACCTCGCCGACGACCCCAAGGGCGGCAGCATCCGGGCGCTGCGGGTGCTCAACTTCTTCATTGCCGACGTGCAAAACGGCATGGGGCCCTACATGGCGCTGTTTCTGCAATCGAGCGCGGGCTGGGGCCCCGCCCAAATCGGCTCGGCCCTGGCCGCGGGCAACATCGCCCAGGTGCTGGCCCAAACCCCCGCCGGGGCCCTCATCGACCGCCTGCGCCAGAAGCGCAACTTGCTGCTGATCGGTATTGCGCTGATTGCCATGGCCGTGCTGGCCACCGCTTTTTTCACCACCCGGCCCGTGGTGATGGGCGGGCAGGCGCTGATTGGCGTGGCGGGCGCGGTGTTTCCGCCGTGCCTGGCCGCCATTGCCCTGGGCCTCGTTGGTCGCCAGCGCTTCGACCAGACGCAGGGCACCAACCAGGCCTTCAACGCGGCCGGCAACATGTTTGCCGCTCTGGCCCTGGGCGCGGTGGGCTACTACTTCAACCTGCGCTGGATGTTTTACCTCGTGGGGGCCCTGTGCGCGGGTGCCGTGCTGTGCGTGCTGCGCATCAACAACGACGACATCGACTTCGACCTGGCCCGCGGCGCCGACCCAAAAGGTGCCGGCGCGGACGCTAAAAACGACGATGCCCAAGCAGCCGCCGGGGCCCCCAAGGGTAGCGTGTGGGACGGCGTGCAGGATGTGCTGGCCGGCTTCCGCGACTTGCTGACGCAGAAGCCCGTACTGATTTTTCTGGTGTCGGCGGTCATCTTTCACTTCGCCAACGCCGCCATGGTGCCCCTCGTCACGCAGCTGCTGGCCCGGGGCGTGGGTGCCAAGCAAGCGGTGCTCTACACCTCGGGCTACATGCTGGCCTCGCAGTTGGTGTTCATGGTGGTGGCCGCCGCGAGCGGCAAGCTGGCCGGCAAGCTGGGCCGCAAGCCGCTGTTTCTCTTTGCGTTTGGGGCTCTGACGGCCCGCGGCATACTCTACACCGTGAGCCACGCGCCGGCCGCGCTCATCGCCGTGCAGTGCATGGACGGCCTGGGGGCGGGCATTTTTGGGGTGGTGGGCGTGCTCATCATCGCCGACCTCACCAAGGGCACCGGCCGCTTCAACGCCGCGCAGGGCGCCATTGCCACGGCCCAGGGCCTGGGCGCCTTCCTCAGCAACTCGGTGGCCGGCTACCTGGCCAAAAGCCGCGGCGACAACTTCACCTTCCTCACCCTGGCTGCCATCGCGGCCGTGGGCCTGGCCTTCTTTTGGGTGATGATGCCCGAAACCCGTGACCAAGCCGAATCGTCGGGCCCCGCGCAGCCCGCCGCGGCTTAAGACGTTGCTAAATAGCTGCAAAAAAGCGCCCCTGCTACGTAGCAGGGACGCTTTTTTTAGTGGCAATGGTTGGCTAAAAGCTACTCGGCTTTCACCTTCAGCTTGTCTTTTTTGATTTTCACCTTGCCTTTGGTGTCGGTGCTGTCGCGGCGGGGCCCCATGCCGCGGCCGCCGCGGCCGCGCTGCATCCGTTCGGCCTGCATGGCAGTGTACTTGGTGTACTGGTCGGGCGTGAGCACGGTCTTGAACTGGGCATCGTACTTGGTGCGGCCGGCCATCATCTGGTCGCGCATTTGCTCGCGGGTGGCGGTGCCGCCCTGCATTTGGCCGCGCATGGCCTGCATTTCCTGGTCGCGGGCGGCCATAATCTGCTGCACCTTGTTGGTTTGGTCGGCGCTCAGGCCCAGCTCTTGGGTCATGCGCTCCGACTGGCGAGCGGCCATTTGCTCGGGCGAGGGGCGGCCGCCGGCCGGCGGGGTGGTTTGGGCACTGGCGGCGCCGATGGTGAGTGCGAAAGCGGCCAGCAGCGGAAACATGTACTTTTTCATGGTGGTTTTAACTATAAATAAATTGGGGGAGAAACAGAGAAAATAGGGCCCCCGGCGGGTTGGATTGGCCGGGGGCCCCAAAGCTTAACGGTGGTCGTAGCGGTGGGCGGCGTCCCAGCGGGCGCGCTCCTGGTCGGTCACGCGGTGGTTCTTGGCGTAGCCGTAGTTGTTGCGGCGCTCGGCTTCCCAGCGGGCTTGCTGCGAGGGCGCTACCACGGCCACGGCGGGGCCCCGGTGGTCATCGCGGTGGTCGTCACGACGGTCGTTGCGGTGGGCAGCTTCCCAGCGGGCGCGTTCCTGGGGCGTCACGCGGTGCTTGCGGTCGTAGCCGTAGTTGAAGTCCTTGCTGTTGCGGTCGTCGTAGCGGTTGCCGGGGCCCTGGGCCGGGCGGCGGTCGTCGCGGTCGTGGTTAGCGGCGGGAGCGGGGGCGGCAAAAGCGCTGGTGCTGGCGAGCAAGGCAATGGCGGCGAAGGCGGAGAAAAAGGAGGTTTTCATCGGAGTGGGGGAGGGGGAAAGGTGGGTTGGGAAGGGGAGCATTGGCGGGGCTTGCTATCCGCCCGATTGGCGAAGACCGGAGCAAGCCGTTCGTACCCTACCCTTTGCAAACCTGAATCCACATCGCCCACTTTTCCCGCCGCCTAGACCAACCCCGCCATCCCCTCGACGGGCCCCCGCAAAACCCCGCCCAACCCCGCCAAAGCCGCCCGGGGCCCTAGCGCAGCTTGGCGAACTTGCGCCGCATCACGTCCTGCACCGGCACGCCCGCAATCTTGCTCTCCAGCCACGAAATCAGGTCGAAATACAGGAAAGGCCGCCGGTCGTACGGGTTGGCATAGATGGCCACGAGCTTGTCTTTTAGCTTAATAAACTCCTCCTTGAGCCGGCTGGGCGCAAAATTGCCCACCCGCCGCAAAAACCGGAAAATCTCGACTTGCATCGGCTGCTGGTCGTCCATCTTGCCTAGGAAGTGGTACACCGACCGCACCTGGTACTCCAGGCTGGCGTCGTCGCCGGCCTCGTAGTGCGCCACCAAGTTGAGGATGCGCGCAAAGCACTGCAAATCCTCGCGCAGGCTCAGGTCCTTCTGGTCGATAATCAGGTTCAGGTATTCGATGGCCTTGCGGAACTGCCCGCTGCCGAAGTACAGGCTGGCAATTTTGTAGTAAAAGACCAGCGTGCGGTGCAGATCGAGCTGTGAGCGGTACAGCACCAGGTTTTCCAGCAGCTCCGGCACAATGGCCAGCCCCTCGGTAAAGCGCGCCTCCAGGAAGTAGGCGTTGATGCGGTTGGTGTAGATGTACTGGAACAGCAGCGCCTCGGTGTTGGGGCTGGCCCGCCGCGTCTGGTTGGCCGCAAAGTCCTCCAACTGCTGCAGCACCGCCATGAACTTGCTGTAGTACTGGAGGTTGAAGAGCGTAGCCAGCAGGTTATGCAGCCCCTTTATATACAGCATAGCCTGCGTATCCTTCAGGTGTGGGGCCCCCTCAAACAAATCTACCCACTTCTGGGCGTAGCGGTAGCAGGCCTTAAAATCCTGGTTCAGGGTGTGGTACCACACGTGGGCCTGGTAAAAGTAGAGCTTCTCGAAAAACGTGCTGTCAGGCCCCACTGCCGCCGGCATGTTGGCTTCAAAAAACGCCGTAATCCGCTCGTGGTCTGCTTGGTTGCGGGCGTGCCCCGCCTTGAGGTAGAAGCCGTACAGCCGCAACGCCGCGTTGGACAGCGTGTGCATCCGGGCCAGGTGCGTCACGGTGTCCAAGGCCTCGGTGGCCAGCGTTTCGGCCCGGTCCTTCAGGCTGCGTGTGATATACTGCGACTCGATAAGCTTCTCAAAATCAATGGCCAGCAGCGCTACGTGCGGCAGCTCGGCTTGCTGGGCAGCTACCTTGGTTTTCTCCAGCATCCGCAGGCTCTGCTGATAAAAGCCCTTGTTATACAGCACGCGGGCGTAGTCCAGCTGCTCGTGCAGCTGAATATCGGGGTTCTGGCCGGCGTGGTACACGCGCAGGCTGCTCAGCAGCTGCTTGTACAGGTTGGCCTTAAGGTTGGCCAGCTGGGCTCGCTTCAGGGCCGGCACCTGCGCCACAATGCGGTCCTCGTCGTAGCCGTCCAGCGCGTCGAGGGCGTCAAAAAGTTGGAGGAATTTTAGGCCCTCGCCGGCCCCCGGCCGGTCGGTAAACAGTCGGAAATGCCGCTTTTCGGAGCGTGTGAGCGACTTGATGAGCTGAAAAACTGGGTCGGTGGGCTTATTGGGCATTGTAGCAACGGTTGGGTTAACCGCTTTAATAACAATTAATTAAACCAAAAGAGCGAACGATTGGAAATAGTACAACGCCTAGAAAATAATTTTCGGCGGCGTGCCTAACAACGGTACTTGCAGTGCAATATCCACTTTGTATAGTGCTCCCGCAGGAGCAGCCACACTATGTCGGTCCAAAAAATCCAAATATTCGATACCACGCTCCGCGACGGCGAACAGGTGCCGGGCTGCAAGCTAAACCAAGCCGAGAAGCTCGTCATCGCCCGCCAGCTCGAAGCCCTGGGCGTCGACGTGATTGAGGCCGGCTTCCCCGTGTCGAGCCCCGGCGACTTTGCCGCCGTGGCCGCCATCGCAGCCCAAACCAAAGAAGCAACCGTCTGCGGCCTCACCCGCGCCGTTGAAAACGACATCCGCGTGGCCGCTGAGGCCCTGCGTGGGGCCCGGCGTCCGCGCATCCACACCGGCATCGGCACCTCCGACCTGCACATTTTCCAGAAGCTGCGCACTACCCAAGAAGACGTGCTGGCCCGCGCTGTGGCCGCTGTCAAGCTTTCCAAGAGCTTCGTGGAAGACGTCGAGTTCTACGCCGAGGACGCCGGCCGCACCGACAACGAGTTTCTGGCCCGCGTTTGCGAGGCCGTAATTGCTGCCGGGGCCACCGTGCTTAACATCCCCGACACCACCGGCTACTGCCTGCCCCACGAGTACGGCGCCAAGATTAAGTACCTGTACGAGAACGTGCGCGGCATCGAGCGCGCCATCCTCTCCACGCACTGCCACAACGACCTGGGCCTGGCCACGGCCAACTCCATCGCCGGCGTCACCAACGGGGCCCGGCAAATCGAGTGCACCATCAACGGAGTAGGGGAGCGCGCCGGCAACACGGCCCTGGAGGAAGTGGTGATGATCCTGCGCCAGCACCCCGACCTCGGCCTCAGCACCAACGTGCAAACCCGCCGCCTGGCCGAAACCTCGGCCCTGGTCTCGCACCTGATGAGTATGCCCGTGCAAGCCAACAAGGCCATTGTGGGGGCTAACGCCTTCTCGCACAGCAGCGGCATCCACCAAGACGGCGTGATTAAGTGCCGCGAAACCTACGAAATCATCGACCCCAAAGAAGTGGGTGTCGTCGATTCCAGCATCGTGCTCACTGCCCGCTCGGGCCGCGCCGCCCTGGCCTACCGCCTCCAAAAGCTGGGCTACGACTTCGAGCGCCCGGCCCTCAACGCCGCCTACGCCAGCTTCCTCACGCTCGCCGACCGCAAGCGCGAAGTGGGCGACGAGGACCTGCACGCCCTCGTAGAGCAGGAAAAACTCGTGGCCGCTAACTAAGTCAACACCGTAATGCCTAGTACCTTATTCGATAAAATCTGGGATGCCCACGTCGTCCGCTCCATTGAGGGGCTGGACGTGGTGTACATCGACCGCCACCTGATTCACGAGGTCACTAGCCCCCAGGCTTTCGATGAAATCGCGGCCCGCAACCTGCCGCTGTTTCGCCCCAGCCAAATTCTGGCTACGGCTGACCACAACGTGCCCACCCTGCACCAAGACCAGCCCATCCAGGAGCCGCTTTCACGCTTGCAAGTGGAGAAGCTGACTGAGAACTGCGAGAAATACGGCATCGAATTATACGGCCTTGGCCACCCGCGCCAGGGCATCGTGCACATCATTGGGCCGGAGCTGGGGTTAACCCAGCCGGGCCTGACTATGGTGTGCGGCGACAGCCACACCAGCACCCACGGCGCGTTTGGCGCGGTGGCCTTCGGCATCGGCACCAGCCAGGTGGCGCAGGTGATGGCCTCACAGTGCCTGCTACTAAGCCGGCCCAAACGGATGCGGATTTCGGTAGAGGGCGAGTTGCGGCCGGGTGTTACGGCTAAGGACTTGATTCTCTACGTTATCTCGCAGCTCGGTACGGGTGGCGCCACCGGCCATTTCGTGGAGTACGCGGGCAGCGCGGTGCGTAGCCTCAGCATGGAAGGCCGCATGACCATCTGCAACATGAGCATCGAGATGGGGGCCCGTGGCGGCCTCATCGCCCCCGATGCCACCACGTTTGCCTACGTCGAGGGCCGGCCGTTTGCCCCCAAAAGCGCGGCCTGGAACGACGCCGTAGCTTACTGGCAAACGTTGTATTCGGATGCCGACGCCACGTTTGAAACCGAGTACACCTACCAGGCGGCCGACATCACGCCGATGATTACCTACGGCACTAACCCTGGCATGGGCATTCCGCTCACCGGCCACGTGCCGAGCGAGGTGCCCGCCAGTGAGGCCGAGAGTTTTGACAAATCGCTGAAATACATGGGCTTCGAGCGCGGCGAGTCGTTGCTCGGCAAGCAGATTGACTACGTGTTCATTGGCAGCTGCACTAATGCGCGCATCGAAGACTTGCGCGCCGTGGCAGCATACGTGCAAGGCAAGCAAAAGGCCGACCACGTGGCCGCCTTCATCGTGCCCGGCTCTAAACAGGTTGAGCAACAGGCCATTGCCGAGGGTATCGACAAGATTTTTGCCGCCGCTGGCTTCGAGCTGCGCGAGCCCGGTTGCAGCGCCTGCCTGGCCATGAACGAAGACAAAATTCCGGCCGGCAAGTACTGCGTGGCCACCTCCAACCGCAACTTTGAAGGCCGCCAGGGGCCCGGCTCGCGCACGCTGCTGGCGAGCCCGCTAGTGGCCGCCATCACGGCCGTGCAGGGCCGCATCGTAGACATTACGCAGTATTTGAACTAATGGAAAAATTTCAAACCCTGCACACCACCGGCCGTCCGCTGCCGCTGGAAAACATTGATACCGACCAGATTATCCCGGCCCGGTTTCTGAAGGCTACTACGCGCGAGGGCTTCGGCGAAAACCTGTTTTGCGACTGGCGCTACAACGCCGACGGCTCGCCCAAAGCCGACTTCGTGCTGAACGATGCGCGCTATACTGGTTCCATCCTCGTAGCCGGCAAAAACTTCGGTTGCGGCAGCAGCCGCGAGCACGCCGCCTGGGCATTGTATGATGCTGGTTTTCGGACGGTTATTTCGAGCTACTTCGCCGATATTTTTCGGGGTAATGCGCTGAATACCGGCCTGCTACCCTTGCAGGTGAGCGACGAGGTGCTGGCCCGTCTGCTGGCCGCTATCGAAGAGAATCCGCAGTTGGAATTGGTGGTCGATTTGCCTTCGCAGACGCTGGCCGTGCCGGCCTGGGGGGAGACGTTCAGCTTCGCCATCGACGGCTACAAAAAGGAGTGCCTGATTAACGGCTACGACGACATCGACTTTTTAGTGAATCAAAAATCGGCCATTGAGGCCTTTGAAAAACAACGCGCATGGACATGGTAACCAAGAAAATAGCTTTGCTGCCCGGTGATGGCATCGGGCCGGAAGTCTGTCGGCAGGCCGTGAAAGTGCTCGACGCCGTAGCCGAACGCTTCGGCCACCGCTTTGAATTTACCTCACACCTCGTAGGCGCCTGCGCCATCGACGCCACCGGCAACCCGCTGCCCGACGAAACGCTGGCCGCTTGCCGCGCCTCCGATGCGGTGCTCTTCGGCGCCATCGGCGACCCCAAGTACGACAACGACCCGAGTGCCAAAGTGCGCCCCGAGCAGGGCCTGTTGAAGATGCGCAAGGAGCTGGGCTTGTTTGCCAATATCCGACCCGTGACGGCATATAACGCGCTGCTGAAGCACTCGCCGCTGAAATCGGACCGCATCGAGGGCACCGACATGGTGATTTTTCGGGAGCTGACGGGCGGCATTTACTTCGGCGAGAAGGGCCGCACCGCCGACGGCGCCGCCTATGATAACTGCACCTACTCGCGCCCCGAAATTGAGCGCATCGCGCACTTGGCATTTCAGGCTGCCGCCGGCCGTCGGCAGCACCTTACGCTGGTTGATAAGGCCAACGTGCTGGAAACCTCGCGCTTATGGCGCGAAGTGGTGCGCGAAATTGCCTCGCACTATCCCGATGTAACGGTTGATTACCTGTTCGTGGACAATGCCGCGATGCAGATTATTACCAACCCCCGGCAGTTCGACGTGGTGCTGACTGAGAACATGTTCGGCGACATTATTTCGGACGAGGCTTCGGTTATTGCCGGCTCGATGGGGCTGCTGCCCTCGGCTTCGGTGGGCGCGGAAGTGGCGGTATTCGAGCCTATTCACGGCTCCTACCCCCAGGCCAAGGGCAAGGGCATTGCCAACCCGCTGGCCGCCATCCTCTCGGCCGCCATGCTGCTCGACCACCTGGGCCTCACGGCCGAAGCCGAGCTGGTGCGCGAAGCGGTAGATGAAGCCCTGACCAACAATATTTTGACTCCGGAGCTGAACCCAACCGCGCCTTACACCACGGAGCAAGTGGGTAGCTACGTGGCGTTTTGGATTGCGGACTCGAACGAGCAGCAGTGGAACGCTCACAACATTGCGGTGGGCGTGAGCACGATTATCTGAGTGTAGCGTGGACTTTGTGAGTCCGCGCGTTGAACGATACCAAAAAACCCACGCGCGGACTCGCAGAGTCCACGCTACTACCCGCCATGCGTCCCTTCCTGCTAGTCATTTCCGAGGTCATTATTCCTACCCCCGCGGGCTAGCAGGTACTTCTTACCCATAAGAGAACCTTCCTAGCCCGCTGCTAGGGAGGTTTTTTTAGGACATTGTCGGAATTTCAACATAATTTATTTACCTGATTATGAACGCTATAAAGGAACAGTTCAACGAGGTATCGGCGAAGTATGACCAGCAGCGGCCGTACCTCATTCCGTGCTTTGATGACTTTTATGGCGCGGCCAATGCCCTACTGGCCAACCAACCGCTGGCGCGCACGGTGCTGGATGTGGGCGCAGGCACGGGGCTGTTTTCGTACTTCCTCTACCAGCAGCGGCCTGAGTTGGAATTTATGCTCGTGGACCTGGCACCAGAGATGCTAGCGGTAGCTCGGCAGCGGTTCGCAGGGCTACCAGGCTTCAATTTTCAAGAGTTGAATTTTGCCACTCAGCCCTTACCCGGCCGCTATGACGTGGTTGTTTCGAGCTTGGCCATTCACCACCTGCCAGATGCGGAAAAGGCAACTCTGTATCAGCGTATATACGACGTGCTAAATCCCGGCGGGCTATTCATTAATGCCGACCAGGTGCTGGGGCGTACCACTGGCTTCGACGCCTTTAACCGCCAGCACTGGGCACGCACTGTGCAAGCGTCGGGCCTACCTAATGAGGCTATTGAACGGGCTTTCGAGCGCATCAAACTGGATGACTTTGGCACCCTAGAAGCGCAATTGCAGATGCTGGAAACAGCTGGCTTTGCAGAAGTCGATTGCGTGTACAAGAATCTGAATTTCGTGGTGCTCGCCGCCGTGAAAGACACCATTACTAACTGGAATTAACGCGGCTTGCACCAAGGCACTACGCACTGAAACACATGGCACTCAATAAATTCAGCCGCATCTACACCCAGGACGACAGCTTGCCGGCCTCGCAAGCCATGCTCATCGGCGCGGGTTTGTCGGATGCGGATTTGCGCAAGCCATTCGTGGGCATCTGCTCCACGGGCTTCGAGGGCAACACCTGCAACATGCACCTTAACGGCTTGGCTGACGAGGTGAAGCGCGGCGTGGCCGCCCAGGGCTTGGTAGGGCTGCGCTTCAACACCATCGGCGTGAGCGACGGCATTACGAATGGCAACGCAGGCATGCGGTTCTCCTTGGTATCCAGAGAGATAATCGCCGACTCGATTGAGGCGATGGCGGGCGCGCACTACTACGACGCCCTGGCCACGGTGGTGGGCTGCGACAAAAACATGCCGGGCGCGCTCATCGCCATGGCGCGGCTCAATCGGCCGTCGCTGATGGTGTATGGCGGCACCATTAAGGGCGGCGAGTTTAAAGGCCAACAGCTCAACATTGTATCGTGCTTTGAGGCTTATGGTAAGAAAGTTAACGGCCAGATTTCGGACGAGGATTACCAAGGTATTATTCACAATGCCTGCCCCGGCCCCGGCGCCTGCGGCGGCATGTACACGGCCAATACCATGGCCGCGGCCATCGAAACTCTGGGCATGAGCGTGCCCGCGTCGTCGTCGCTGCCGGCCGAAAGCGCCGCTAAGGTGCAGGAGTGCCTCGATGCCGGTGCCTATCTGCGCAATTTGCTGGAGCTGGACCTCAAGCCGCGCGATATCCTTACTCGTGAGGCATTTGAGAATGCCATGGTGGTGATAACTGTGCTCGGCGGCTCGACTAATGCCGTGCTGCACCTCATCGCCATTGCCCACGCGGCCGGCGTGCACCTCACCATGGAGGACTTCCAGGCCGTGAGCAACCGCGTGCCGGTGCTGGCCGACCTCAAGCCCAGCGGCAAGTATTTGATGGAAGACCTATCGAAAATCGGCGGCGTGCCCGCCGTGCAGCGCACCCTGCTCAACTACGGTCTGCTCAACGGCGACCTGATGACCGTGACCGGCCGCACGCTGGCCGAAAACCTCGCCAACGTGCCGTCCCTAGGTGCCGAGCAGGATTTGCTGCGGCCCCTGAGCAACCCCATCAAGGCCGATGGGCACATTCAGATGCTGTACGGTAACCTTGCTACCAAGGGCAGCGTGGCCAAAATCAGCGGCAAGGAAGGCCTGCGGTTTGAGGGCCCGGCGATAGTGTTCAACTCGGAAGAGGAACTGAACCAGGGCATTATCGACCACAAAATCAAGGCCGGGCAGGTGGTCGTCATTCGCTACGTGGGGCCCAAGGGCGGGCCGGGCATGCCCGAAATGCTTAAGCCGACCTCGGCCATTATGGGCGCGGGCCTGGGCGATAAAGTGGCCCTGATAACGGACGGCCGCTTTTCGGGCGGCACCCACGGCTTCGTGATTGGGCACGTCTGCCCCGAGGCCTTCGACGGCGGCGGCATCGCGCTGGTGCAGGACGGCGACTGGATTATTCTGGATGCCAGCGCCAACACCATCGACGTGCAGCTTTCCAAAGACGAGCTGGCCGTCCGCCGCGCCGCCTGGCAGCGCCCGCCGCTGCCCGCCAAGCAGGGTGTGCTGCTCAAGTACATCCGCACCGTGAGCGACGCCAGCCACGGTTGTATAACTGATTTAGCAGAAGAAGATTATGTCACCGCAGACCTTAGCCCAGCCCGCCGCTAGCCCGGCCGCCGCCCCCACCACGTCCATAACGGGCGCGGTAGCCACGCTGCAAGCGCTGGTGGCCGAGGGCGTAGACACGATTTTTGGCTACCCCGGTGGGGCCATTATCCCGATTTACGACGCGCTCTACGACTTCAAGGAGCAGCTCAACCACGTGCTGGTGCGGCACGAGCAGGGCGGCATCCACGCGGCGCAGGGCTACGCGCGCAGCTCGGGACGGGTGGGCGTGGCGCTGGCTACAAGCGGGCCGGGCGCCACCAACCTTGTAACAGGGCTGGCCGACGCGCTGATTGACAGCACACCGCTGGTCTGCATTACAGGGCAGGTGTTTGCGCATTTGCTGGGCACCGATGCGTTTCAGGAAACGGACATCATCAACATCACGACGCCCGTTACGAAGTGGAACTATCAGGTAACCAGGGCCGAAGAGATACCCGAGGCGCTGGCCAAGGCCTTCTACATCGCGCGCAGCGGCCGACCGGGCCCCGTGCTGGTGGATATCACCAAGAACGCGCAGATGCAGACTTTCGACGCG
The DNA here is from genome assembly GCF_006439025.1 of Hymenobacter nivis. GTDB lineage: Bacteria > Bacteroidota > Bacteroidia > Cytophagales > Hymenobacteraceae > Hymenobacter > Hymenobacter nivis_A. The sequence goes on along the minus strand of NZ_RCYZ01000001.1, from coordinate 733,191 downwards.
CCGGCCTACGAGCCGTGCACGCACATCCGCAGCTACCGGCCCGCGCCGGTGGTGCGGAACGAGTACATCGAGCAGGCGGCGGCGCTGATTAACGGGGCCAAAAGGCCGTTTATCCTCTGGGGGCAGGGCGTGGTGCTGGGCCAGGCCGAGCGCGAGTTTCAGGCGTTTGTGGAGAAATCGGGCATTCCGGCGGCCTGGACCATCCTGGGGGTAGGGGCCCTGGCCACCGCCCACCCGCTGAACGTGGGGATGCTGGGCATGCACGGCAACTACGGCCCCAACGTGCTCACCAACGAGTGCGACGTGCTGATTGCCATTGGCATGCGCTTCGACGACCGCGTGACCGGCCGGCTGGATAAGTACGCCAAACAGGCGCAGGTCGTGCACCTCGACATCGACCCCACGGAGATTGATAAGAACGTGAAAACCACCGTGCCGGTGTGGGGCGACTGCAAGGAAACCCTGCCCCTGCTTACGGCGCTGGTCGAGCGCAAGGAGCACGCCGCCTGGCTGGCCCGCTTCAATGACCACATGGCGCAGGAAGTGGACGCCGTAATCCGGGAGGAGTTGTTTCCGACGTCGGAGGAATTGACGATGGGTGAAGTCATTCAGCAGCTCAATGAAATAACTGGCGGCGAGGCCGTTATCGTGTCTGACGTGGGGCAGCACCAGATGGTAGCCTGCCGCTACGCGCTGCAAAACCAGTCGCGCAGCCACGTCACGAGCGGCGGGCTGGGCACCATGGGCTTTGCGCTGCCGGCGGCCATCGGGGCCAAGTTTGGGGCCCCGCATCGGCCGGTGGTAGCCGTCATTGGCGACGGCGGCGTGCAGATGACGATTCAGGAGCTGGGCACCATCATGCAGACGGGCGTGGATGTGAAAATCATCATTCTCAACAACCAGTTTTTGGGCATGGTGCGGCAGTGGCAGGAGCTATTTCACCAGCGCCGCTACTCATTTGTGGATATCCAAAGTCCTGATTTTGTGGCCGTAGCGGCCGGCTACCGCATCGCCGGCCAGCGCGTGGATGCGCGTGACGCGCTACGCCCGGCCTTGGAAAAGATGCTGGCGCATCCGGGTTCCTTCCTGCTCGAAGTGATGGTGACCAAGGAGAATAATATCTTCCCGATGGTGCCGCAGGGGTGTAGCGTGGCGGAAATACGGCTGCGCTAATTAATTGGCAACTAGCAAATAAGGTCGTCATGCTGAGCGCAGCCGAAGCATCTTGGCCGCTTCCTCCGCACCGTTCAACGAGGCGGTAGAGATGCTTCGACTTCGCTGCGCTCAGCATGACAACCCAGGAACTGACGTTCTAAAACAGATAATAAGTACCATGAGTCCCGAACCCGCCGACCGCCAGGAATACAACATCACCGCGTACACTGAAAACCAGGTGGGCCTGCTGAACCGCATTGCCATCATCTTTTCGCGCCGCAAAATCAACATCGAGAGCCTCAACGTGTCGCCCTCAGAGATTGAGGGCATCCACCGCTTCAACATCGTGATTGTGGAAACGGAGGAGGTGGTGGAAAAGCTCGCCAAGCAAATCGAGAAGCAGGTGGAGGTGCTCAAAGTGTACTACAACACCAACGCCGACGTGATTTGGCAGGAAATGGCGCTCTATAAAGTGCCTACCGACGTGATTGCCGAAAAGGTGCTCGTGGAGCGCCTGCTGCGCGAAAACGGGGCCCGCGCCGTGGTCATTCGCAAGGACTACACGGTGTTTGAAACCACCGGCCACCGCGAGGAAACGGATAACCTGATTAAGGCTTTGCAGCCTTATGGGCTGATTGAGTTTGTGCGCTCGGCGCGCATTGCCATCATTAAGGCCAGCGACGGTTTTCACCACAAGCTCAAGGAGTTTGAGCGTCGCGAGCCGAGCGAAGACGTGGCAGAGAATGAGTTTTTGAACGACCGCGAGCAGGTCTTTACCATGTAGCGCGGACTTTCAGTCCGCGGCCCAAAACGATTTAATAAGACACCTTTTTTCACTCAACTCGCGGACTAAAAGTCCGCGCTACACCTCCCAACCAATGGCAACCATCAACTTTGGCGGCGTACCCGAAACCGTAATCACCCGCGACGAATTTCCGCTGCAAAAGGCGCTCGACTTCCTCAAAGACGACACCATTGCCGTTATCGGCTACGGCGTGCAGGGCCCCGGCCAGGCGCTGAACATGCGCGACAACGGCTTCCATGTCATTGTGGGCCAGCGCGAAGGCACGCCCTCGTGGGAGCGTGCCATCAAGGATGGCTGGGTGCCGGGCGAGTCGCTGTTCAGCATCGAGGAAGCTGCTGACAAGGGCACCATTATCTGCAACCTGCTGAGCGATGCAGGGCAAATTGCGCTGTGGCCGACGCTCCAGAAGTACCTCACGCCGGGCAAAACGCTGTACTTCTCGCACGGCTTCGGCATCACGTTTAATGAGCAGACCAACATCATCCCGGCCAAGGATATCGACGTGATTTTGGTGGCTCCCAAGGGCAGCGGCACCAGCCTGCGTCGCTTGTTCGTGGCCGGCGGCGGGTTGAACTCGTCGTTCGCGGTGTTCCAAGATGCTACTGGCAAAGCCTGGGAAAAGGCCATTGCCATGGGCATTGGTGTGGGCTCGGGCTACTTGTTCGAGACTGATTTCAAGAAGGAAGTGTATTCGGACCTCACCGGCGAGCGTGGCGTGCTGATGGGGGCCCTGGCCGGCATCATCGAGGCCCAGTACCAGGTGCTGCGCCAGCGCGGCCACTCGCCCTCCGAGGCGTTCAACGAAACCGTGGAGGAGCTGACCCAGAGCCTCGTGCCCCTAGTGGGCGAAAACGGCATGGACTGGATGTTTGCCAACTGCTCAGTAACTGCCCAGCGCGGGGCCCTCGATTGGAAAGGTAAGTTCCGCGACGCGACCCTGCCCGTGCTCAACGACCTGTACGACAGCGTGGCCAGCGGCGAGGAAGCCCGCCGCACCATTGAGCGCGGCAGTACCCCCAACTACCGCCAGGAGCTGGAAGCCGAGCTGAAAGAAGTGCGCGAATCGGAACTGTGGGCCACCGGCGCACAAGTGCGCGAGCTGCGCTCACGCAGCAGCGCCAGCGTGGAGGCGTAAGCTGCTTTTGCACTGACCTACAACGTCATGCAGAGCGCAGCGAAGCATCTCGCTCGCGGCAGTAAACCCAATCGTTAGGATTTACTACCCCGAAGAAGCGAGCGAGATGCTTCGCTGCGCTCTGCATGACGTTCTTTTTTATCTCATTATTACTGGCCTTGGCCAGCCCTACCCCCATGCCCGACCTGCTAGCCCCGGCGGCCACCGCCGTCACCCTGGAAAACGTCGAAGCCGCCGCCCGCCGCCTAAAAGGCGTGATTACCAAAACGCCCCTGATGCTGAATCTGGGGCTTTCGCGCAGCTACGACGCCACCATTCTGCTCAAGCGGGAGGACTTGCAGGTGGTGCGCTCCTACAAAATCCGAGGGGCTTACAACAAGATTTCGACGCTGCCGCTTACCGTGCCGGGCCGCCAGATAGTGTGCGCCAGCGCCGGCAACCACGCCCAGGGCGTGGCCTACGCCTGCCAGCTGCTGGGCTTGCAGGGCGACATTTTTATGCCTGCCCAGACGCCCGCGCAGAAGGTGGACAAAGTGCGCCTTTTCGGCAAGGACATGGTAACGGTGCACCTCACGGGCCGCACCTTCGACGACTGCTACCAGGCGGCGCAGGCGTTTTGCGACGAGCGCGGCAGCACGTTTGTGCATCCGTTTGATGACCTAGCCATTGTGGAGGGGCAGGCCACGGTGGGGCTTGAGATCCTGAAAGCCGCCAAAGAACCCATCGACTTTTGCTTCATGCCCATTGGGGGCGGCGGGCTGGCCTCGGGCTTGTCGAGCGTGTTTCGGCAGCTGAGCCCACACACCAAACTCATTGGAGTGCAGCCCCTTGGGGCCCCCAGCATGCACGACGCCCTGCGCGCCGGGCAGCGCCAGGCCCTACCCCACCTCGACACCTTCGTGGACGGTGCGGCCGTGAAATGCCCCGGCGAGCTCAACTTCGAGATTTGCCAGGCGCTACTCGATGAGGTGCACCTCGTGCCCGAGGGCCAGGTGTGCGAAGACCTCCTCAAAATGTACAACGAGGAAGGCATGGTGCTGGAGCCGGCGGGCACGCTCGCCATCTCGGCCCTGCACGCCTACGCCGACCAGATTCGGGGCAAAACGGTGGTCTGCATCGTGAGCGGCTCCAACAACGACATCACCCGCATGGAGGACATCAAGGAGCGCGCCCAGCGCCACCAGGGCCTCAAGCATTACTTCATGGTGCGCTTCAACCAGGCGCCAGGGGCCCTGCGCCGCTTCGTAAACAACGTGCTGGCTGAGGGCGAGGACATCATTCAGTTTCAGTACATCAAGAAGAACAACAAGGAAAAAGGCCCCGTTTTCATCGGCGTCGAGGTCAAAAGCCCGCACGATGTGGAGGGCATTAAGGCCCGCATGACGGAGGAAGGTTTTGGATTTGAGTACCTGAACGGGCAGCAGGATTTTTTGAGCTTGCTGGTGTGAACCGCCTGGTTAATTGAGCGTTGGGTGGCGGGCCTTGATGGCCTGGGGCCCCATGCGTACCCGGCCCCGACCGGTGGTGACCATTTCGGCCTGCGGGTCGAGGAAAAAATAGGCCCCGTCTTCCACAATCAGCTGGCCGGCTACCACCAGCTTGGCGTGCCGCAGCAGCGCCAGCGAGCCGCCTTTCTTAACGATCAGGCGTGAAGTGGGGCCGATGTACAGCTCTGAGGGTTGCCAAATCGGCTCGTTCATCACCAGGGCGTTGTTGGGGCCCACCACCACGCTGGCCGAATCGCGGGCCCGCGCCGGCTGCCGGCCGATGTCAAGCCCCGTTATCACGCCGTATACGCAGTTGCTGGCCAGCAGCTGGAGGCTGCCGGGGGCCCTAACTACCGTCGACTGCGGAGCCCCGCCGTTGCCCATTGTGGCGTTGGTGCGGCCCAGGGCCGTGCGGTGAGGTCCGTCGCGAAAAACCGTTGTACCCGTGAAAACGGTGCCCTGCAAGTTGTTGTAGGAGCCCTGGGGCAGCTGTGCGTAATCGTAGAGAAAGGTGTTGCCGCGGAAGTGAAAGAAACTGGCGGTGTCGGGCTTGGCCACGATGGCCCAGGCGAGGTAGCTGTGGGTGCCCACGAAGCGGCAATCGGTAAAGCTCATGTACCGGGCGTGGGCGTCGGAGTGCATCGTGAACGAGCCGTAGGCCGGCTGCCCGTGGTAGGGGCGGTCTTCGAAAGTGCAGCGCACAAAGCGCGTGGCCTCGGCCGCCGTGGTGGCCTTGCAGCCGTGCACGAACGCGCCGTAGAGGCGGCAGTCGGTGAACAGGAACCCTGGCTGTGTGACCCAGGCTGACCAGTTGGTGGGGCCCCAGATCAGGCTGCCAGCCACCACCACGTTTTTGGTAGCGTTGGGCTGGCTGTCGTTGCCGCGGTCGGCCACGAGGCCCACGCCGGCGTTGTTCACGAAGCGGCAATTCTCGAAGCGCACGTTGGCCACGACGCCGCCTTCGGGCTCCAAGTCGACGCCCGCGCTGGGGCTGGACGACAGGGCCTTGCCCGTGGCCGCCACCACCGCCCGCCCGGTGTGGCTGAAGCTGCAATTGACGGCCCGCAGCCCGCTCACGCCCGTGACGGAGAGGCCCTGGCGGCCGTTGTAAGTGCAGGTCAGGTTCTCGAGCAAGATAGCCTCGCGCTGCGGATCGTCGAGGCTTTTGGCCAAGTGGTTGAGCACCTGGATGCCGTCGCGCCCGAAGTGGTGCAGCGCCAGCCGCCGCAGCGACACGCGGCGCGAGTCGCTGACGAAGATGCCGTCGGCGGGCAGCTGGATGCCAGTGTCGCCCCAGTGCCCGCCAAGTACCAATTTAGTGCTGTTGCCGTTGAGGCGTAAGCCGCTCACCACCACGTTGTCGCAGCCTTGCAAAACCACGCAGGTGCCGCCCCGGGCCGCGTAGGCGGGGTCGGTAAACATGCCGGTGGGGGCCTCGTAGGGCCGCCGGGTTTTGGGGTCGAAGGCCCCGTAGCGTAGGCCGGCGGCGTAGCGAATTTCGGTGGTGGCGCTGTCGGCCCCCGCCACGGTGAGGTTGCGGCAGCCCACCAGCCGCAGCACGTCGGGCGTGTTGCCGGCGGCATCCTGCTGGCCCACCAGGTACACGCCCTTCGGGATGGTGAGCACGGCTGCCCCCGCGCCGGCCGGCGTCTGGGCCCGTTTATTGAAGAAGTCGGCGGCCCGGGTGAAAGCGGCCTGGTCGTTGGTTTTGCCGTCGCCCCGGGCCCCAAAATCCTGCTTCAAGTCTTTGCGCAGCACCGCCGGGGGCCCCTGGGCGTAGGCCCGGCCGCCGAGCAGTAGGCCCGCCAGGCCCGTCAGCAAAAGGAGCCAGGGCAGGGCCCCGGCCCAGCCATTCGTTGTCATTCGGAGTGTCTTCATACCGCTCGCCCTAACTCGGCTGGGCCCAAAATGGTGTAGTGAGCGGCAAAAATAATCCGGCCCGGGGCCCCCGGGGCCCTACGCCAGCTTGTCCTTGAACAGCTTCAGGGTGCGCGCCCAAGCCAGCTGGGCGGCCTCGGCGTTGTAGCGGGCGGGGGAAGTGTCGTTGTTGAAAGCGTGGTTCACGTTGGGGTACACGAACAGCTCGTAGGGCGTGTGGTTGGCCTTGAGGGCGGCTTCGTAGGCGGGAATGCCGGCGTCGATGCGCTCGTCGAGGCCGGCGTAGTGCAGCATGAGGGCGGCCTTGATCTGGGGCACGTCTTCGGCCTTGGGCTGCGCGCCGTAGTAGGCCACGGCGGCATTTAGCTTGGGGTCGTGCACTGCCAGCTGGTTGCTGAGGCCCCCGCCCCAGCAGAAGCCCACGCAACCGGTGCGGCCGTTGCTGTCGGGCCGGGCGCGGAGGTAGGCAAGGGCAGCGAGGTAGTTGTTCAGGTTCTTGGCAGGGTCGAGCTGGCCGATGAGCGTGCGGCCCTTGTCCTCATCGGCGGGCGTGCCACCGAGGGGCGAGAGGGCATCGACGCCCAGGGCCAGGTAGCCGGCCTGCGCCACGCGCCGCGTCACGTCCTTGATGTGGGGCGTGAGGCCCCGGTTTTCGTGGATGACCACCACGGCCCCGCGTTTTTTCTTGCCCTTGGGGCGGGCCAGGTAGCCCTGCACAGGGCCCCCGTCGCCGGGCCAAGTCACGTCTTCCAGCACCAGGTCGTCGGCCGAGGTGCTCACGGTGGCGGCTTGGGCGTAGCCGGGCTCCAGCACGGCGAGGGCCGCCAGGGCCAGGGCGGTGCCGCCGGCCAGCTTGGCCAGCCGCTCCAGGAAGTCCTTGCGCGAAAGCGGGGCGTGGGTGTACTCGTCGAACAGGTTGATGATGCGCTGATCCATGCGGGGCGGGGGTGGGATGAGGAAGAAAAAGGCAGGCTACGGCAGGCGTTCCGCCAGGTAATAGTACGGCTGAAACAAGTGGTGCCGAAAGAGTTGCCTCGGGTCGTTGGGGTATTTGGCGTAGTAGGCGGCGTCGGCGGGCAAAGCCACGGTATTGCCGGCGCGCATGTAGTTGCTGCTGGGGTAGAAGGCAGGGCCCCGGTAGCCGGGTACCGCTTTTGCGATGGCCTTGCCCACGTAGCCGCCCAGGTAGCGCTGGTAGCGTCGCTGGCTCCGGCGCGCCGGCCCGTCGAGCTGGCGGTAGGCGTGGCGGGCCAGCAAGTTCTTCGGAAACTTCTGTTTTTTGATGATTTCGGACACGCCCACGAACGGGTTGACGGGGTTGAAGTCGCCAACGGTCTGCGTGGTGAGGGGCACCTCGGGCACCCAGTCGGCGGGGTTCACCACGTTCACGGCCCAGCCGCCGTAGGTGGCGCGCTCGTAGTCGTAGGCGTAGTACAAGTTGCCGGGCTTGGGGCCGGCGCTGCAATAGGTTTTGAGGCGCAGGTCGGCCGGCAGCCGGCCTTGCTGCTGCAAGTTGCGCAGGTACGAGGTGAGCAAAAACGCCACGCCGCCGCCCTGGCTGTGGCCCATGATGATAAAGTCGCGGGTGCCGTGCCGGTAGCACGAGTCCACGGTGTGCACGATGCCGTCGGCCATAAAGGCCAGGCTCAGCAGCCAGCCCGCGTGCACGGCCGCCTGGGGGTTGTCGGCCAGGTGGTACACGAATTTGCGCCCTCCGCCAAGCTGCAATTCACCCACCGCCGGTAGCATGGCCGCGTACATATTAGCCAGCCAGCTCTCGGCCTTGCCAGTGGTGCCGCGCAGGCTGATGACGGCCTGCGGCTGGGGCCCCGGGTGGGCCCACAGGTCCCAGCGGTTGTCGAGCGGGCTGGTGGGCGAGCGGTAGGCCAGGGCAAACCGCTGGGGCTTCGGGATGCCCGCCCACCACATCGAATCGGTGCCGCCCTGCCGGCAATGCAGCCGAATCATCTCCAGGTATTCGGCCTTGTCGAAGCCGGGCTTCAACACCTGGGCGCGCGCCCTGGGGGCCCCTAGCCCCGCGAGCAGTACGAGTAAAAAAACGGTAAGCCGCATCCGTTGGGGCCCCCAGGGGTGGAAACTAGTGGCCCGGCGAATATCGGATTTATTTAATTGAACCAGCGTAAATTACTATTGTAATTCACCGGCCGTTGCCGTCACAGGGCATCGAGGCCGGCCCCTGCCAGCTGCTGCCGGATGCGCTGCCGGGCGGCTTCGGGCAGGCCAGGCAGTGCACCTGGGGCCCCCGCGGCCCGCGCCTGGGCTAGCTGCACCAGCAGCACGGTTTGGCGGGCGTAGCGGTGGCAATAGGGGCAGTAGTGCAGGTGCAGCCACAAGCTACGCCGGTCGCGCGGAGCCAGGGGCGCGTCGGCGCGCTGCTCGATGAGCAAGGTGGCGTGTTGGCAGGAGAGCAGGCGTAGCATGGCAAGCGGGGTGGTAAGGTTAGGCCCCGGCGCGGCGGCCCAGGCCGTGCTGCTCGAGGCAGCGGCGCAGCTGGAGCTTGGCCCGGTGGATGATGACCCAGTAGTTGGCCGCCGACAACGACAGGGCTTGGCAGATTTCTTCGGCCGGCAGTTCTTCCACAAACCGCAGCGCGAACACCGCGGCGTGCCTGGTGGGCAGGCGCTGCTGGCAGCGGTGCAGGGTGGCTTGCAGCTCCGCCTGCTCCAGGGCCCCATCGGCGGTTTGCCAGCTGGTGGGGGCTTGGGCGGCGCGCCAGTGGCCGTTGCCTTCCTCAAAAAAATCGGCCTCTGTGGGGCCCTCGGGGGCCAGCTCGGCGAGCGACACTTCCGGGTGGTGGGCTTGCCGGCGGTAATAATCGAGCACTTGCCGCTTCAAAATGGCAAACAGCCAGGTGCGCTCCGACGCCTCGCCCCGGAAGTTGCCCAGCGCTTGCAGGGCCCGGAGCAAGGTGGCCTGCACCAGCTCTTCGGCGGCGTCGGCCCCGCCCACGCGGGCCAGGGCGTAGCGGTACAGCTCGCTGCCGTAGCGGGCCAGCCACTGCGTTGGCTCGGGGGCAGGGTAGGGGGGCTGGCCGGGGCCCTGGGGGCCCAGCGGCACGGCAAGCGGCGCCGGCATCAGTGGCCCGAGTCCCAGTCGTAGCCCTGCTCGGCCCAGAAATCGGCCGGCCGCTCGTCCACAAAGGCGATGGTGCCGATGCGCTTGAGGTGCTTGATGCCGTACTTGAGGGGCGTGACCAGGCGCAGCGGCGCGCCGTGGGGCCCCGTCAGGGGCTGGCCGTTCATTTCGTAGCAGAGCAGCGTTTGGGGGTGCACGGCGTTGGATAAATCCAGGCCCACGTAGTATTTCTCGTCGGGCGTGACGAGGCTGACGTAGCGGGCTTCTTTGCCGTTGGCGGTGGCTAGCGGGTACTTCTCCAGGAAATCGGAAAACCGGGCCCCCACCCAGTTCACCTTGATGCTCCAGCCCTCGATGCACTTCAGTTCAGTGGTCATGTCCACGCGCGGCAGGGCCTTGATGTCGTCGATGGTGAATTCCTGCACGCGCGCTGGGGCCCCGGCCGGGGCGTAGGCCTGCACCCGCATGCGCCAGTCGGCGGTTACGAAGGAGTCCTTCAGCCCAATGTTGCCGTTTTGGCGGAAGGTAGCCATCGACTTCGGGAACGTGGGGGCCAGCCGGGTTTCGCGGAAGTAGGCCTGCGAGAGGCGGCCGTTGGCGTCGAGCACCCGGCGGAAAGGCCACGGCGTGCCTTCGTCGGCGGGGCGCGTGAGCAGCCAGCGCCAGCCGCCCACGCCGGCCAGGGCCGCCACGCCCCCAATAATAAAGGCGCGGCGCGAGCGGCTGGCCGCTTGCCGGGCCACGTCGGCTTCGGGCAGGCCGGCGGGCGACTCGGGCAGCGGCGGGGCAGAATAATCGGTCGTATTATCCATCACAGTAACAAGCTAAGCGGGCAGGGTAGGAGAAGAGGGCCGGCCGGGGGCCCCGGCCACCGGTTCGCCGGGGGCCGGGTGCTGCGCGTCCACAATCTGGAAGCCGGCCACCATCGAGCGGAAGTTGTTCCAACCGGCCCGCACCACTTGCGCGATGTGCACCACGAAGAACAGCACGTAGCCGATGGTGAGGATGAAGTGCTCGGCGCGGGCCCATTCGTAGCCGCCGAGCAGGCCCGTGAGCCAGGCAAACTGCACCGGTTTGTAAATGGCCAGGCCCGTGAGCAGCGAGCCCGCGCCCATGAGCACCACGGCGGTGTAGGCAATTTTCTGGGCCCCGTTGTACTTCACCACCGGCGGCTCGCCCTTGCGCAGGCCCAGGTCGTGGAGCGTCACTAAAATGGCTTCCTTGAAGGAGTTACGGTCCGGGAGCAGGTGGCGCCACTCGCCCGACACCAGCGTGTAGCCCACGTACAGCAGGCCGTTGATGACGAAGAGCCACATCAGCGCGAAGTGCCAGTTCATGCCCTGGGCCAGCCGCTGCGGCACGTTGAAGGCCTTGTAGAAGCTCTCGGGGAAGAACTTGAACAGCGTGGTGGGGCCCCAGCCGATGCGGTACACGTCGTTGGCCCAGTAAATGAGCAGCCCGCTCCAAATCATGAGCGCGAGGATGGGGAAGTTCAGCCAGTGGAACCAGCGGATGGCCAGCGGGTGCTTCTCGACGAGGCGTTTCATGGGCGGTAAAAAATGGGTCGGAGGAATTCTCAGGAAAGATACCGGGGCCCCGGCAATCCCAGCGGCGGCCGGGCCAGCCAGTTGGGCAGACGCCCACCCGCCGCGGCCCTTACAGCCGGGGGAGATGTTTTTTTTCGAACCGCGGTTGTAAGGCCGGTCCCCGGGCGGCGTCTGCCCATCCAAAGCCCACCCGTTCACCTTAAGCCCCGTTTGCTATGAAACGTTTCGTGCTCGTTGGATTGCCCTTGCTGGCCGCGGCCGGGGCCCTGGCCGCCTACCGCCCGCTCACGCCGCCCGCCGCCACCCGGGTGCCGGTGGTGGTGGAGCTGTTCACTTCCGAAGGCTGCTCCAGCTGCCCGGCCGCCGATGCGGCCCTGCGCGAGCTGGAAGCGGCCCAGTCGGTGCCCGGGGTGGAGGTCATCGCCCTCGGCCAGCACGTCGATTACTGGAACCGCCTGGGCTGGAAAGACCCGTTCTCGTCGGCCCAGTTCACCAGCCGCCAGCAGGCCTACGCGGCGGGCTTCGGCACGGGCTCCTACACGCCCCAGGCGGTGGTAAATGGCCAGTACGAGCTGGTGGGCAGCAACCACGCGGCCTTGGTGGCGGCCATTGCCAACGCCGCCCGGGGCCCCCACGCCACCGTGCAGCTGGCCCGCACCGCCGGGGCCCTGGCCGTAACGGTGGGCGCCTTGCCCGCCGGCACCCCGGCCGCCACCGTGCTGCTGGCCATCACCGAAACCGGCCTGGCCACCCAGGTGGGCCGGGGCGAAAACGCAGGCCGCCTGCTGCGCCACGCCGCCGTGGTGCGGGCCCTGCGGCCGCTGGGGCCCGCCCGCGGCCCCGCCACGTTCAGCGCCCCGCTAGCCCTATTGCCCGGCTGGAAAACCGAAAACCTGCGCGCCGTGGTGCTGGTGCAGGACGATGCCACGCGCCGCATCGTGGGCGTGGCCAGCCTGCCGCTGGCGGCCGGCGTAGCCGCTAACTAGCCATTAGGCAGTGGACGTTAGCTGTTGGGTTCTTTATGCAAACGAGCTGGCGACCAGCCTTGGCAGAGCTAAAAGCCAGGGGGCATTTGCGTAAAGGCTCCGTTCGATTAGGGTTTGCTATTAGGCAAAAATTTCATAATCAGTCAGTCGTCCTCGCGGTTCACCGTGTCGGGGCTGAAGGCGGGCACGCAAATCGACCAGTACTCGCACTCCTCGTCGAAGGGGTTGGCGTAGCGCACCCGGGCCCCGCCCTTGATGAGCAGCGCCTGCCCGGCGTGCAGCTCCACGGTGTCGCCGTCGATTTCGAACCGCTTGCGGCCCCGCACCACGATGGTGATTTCGTCGAAGGTGGGCGTTTGGTGGGGTTCGCTCCAGTGGGGCGGGGCCACCATGTGGGCCAGGCTGTAGGCCGCCGTGCCGGTGCTGGCCTGGCCCACGTGCTCCTCAATTAGCTTGCCGTCGGTGGTGGGCACCACGAAGGGCGCGGGGTTGAGCACGTAGCGTTTTTCGGTGAGCATGGCGAGGGTCGGTAGGGCGGTTAGTTTTTCAATTTATCCAGCCATTCAAACAGGCGGGAATGGTACTTCCAGATGAAAAAGTACGGCGTTTGGACGGCCCCGAACCGTACCCGCACCCGCGCCACGCCCGGCAGCATGCTCCCCTCAAAATCGAAGCAATTGAGCCCCAGCACTTCGCTGGCGTAGCGGATGCATTCCCAGGCCAGCAAAATGCCCGCCCCGCTGGCCCGCAAGGCGGGGTCGTCGCCGGCCAAGTGGTAGTAGGCCGTGGTGGCGTCCCAAATCAGGTAGGCCACCGAATGCACCCGGCCCTGGGCATCGACGGCGAAAAATAATTGCCGGGCCCCCTGCGCCGCCAGGGCCCCGTCGAGCTGCCGGAACTGGGCCTCCGAATACGGCACCGCCAGGCCCTGCCGCGCGAAGCTCAGCCCGTTCACCGCCCAAAACGTGTCCAAGCCCAGGTCGTGCACCACGCGCACCTTGCCCCGCGCCTGCCGGATGTCGCGCCGGATGCCCCGGTGCAGCCCGGCCTCTACCCGTGCCAGGTCGTGCAGGGGCCCCAGGCGGTAGGTGTAGGCGGTGGCGTGCTCGAAGCCCTGCCCGCGTAGCAGCTGCCCATCGGCGAGCGTAGGGTAACAGTTCTGCTTAAACGCGGCCAGCGGCGGCAATTGGGCCCCCAGCGCCGCCAGGGCCGCCGCTTCGCGGCGCGGGTCGGTGCGCAGCTCGGGCAGCAAGTAGGGCCCCAGCCACTTCACGAAGGGCGGCATGGTGGCGTAGCGCCAGGGGCCCCGCCGCTTGTGGAAGTACGGCCAGGCGGCCACCACACGGCCGCTTTCGTGGGCCAATGCCACGCCCCAGGTACCGCCCGCGGCGCAGGCATCGAGGTACCACGGCTGGGCAAACACCGGCAGGTCGGGCGCAGTGCGGCAGAAGGCGCGGTAGGCGGCGTGGGTGGGCATGGAGTAGGGCAGGGGGGCGAAAATACGCGTCCCCCGGCGCGGGGCCATAAAATTTGCCGCGCCAGCTCAACCCTCGCCGCGCCGTAGCGTATTAGGCTCCAAGACACCCTGCTGGGGGCCCTGGCCCGCAGTTCCTTCACGATTCCTTCACATTCTTTACCCCTTCCCCATGTCGTACCACGAAGAAGACAACAACGCCGGCAAAATTCTCCTCGCCGCCCTCGCCGGTGCCGGCGCTGGCATCATCGCCGGTATCCTGCTCGCTCCCGATAAGGGCTCGAACACCCTCGAGAACTGGAAAGGCGCTGCCACCAAGTACAGCAGCCAGCTGGGCGACCAGGCCACCAAAATTGGCTCGGACCTCGAAGCTAAATTCAAAGAGTACTCGGACAAGCTCGAAGACCTGACCGGTGCCGGCGGCTTGCGCCTGCAAGGCAACTGGGACGACCTGAAAGGCAAGCTGAAGCAGCAGTATGCCCAACTCACCGACGACGACTTGACCTATGCCGAAGGCAAAGGCGACGAGTTGGTGGGCAAGCTGCAAGACAAGCTTGGCAAAGGCAAAGCCGAAATCACCAAGATGCTGAACGACTTGAAGGCTTAGTTGCCAATAAGTTAGCATAGTTATAGGAGCCCTGCGCCAATATGGTGCAGGGCTCCTACTTGTTTTACCCCCAGTACCCTACTGCTATGAATGACGACAAAGGCAAAGTAATTTTCTCGTTGCTGGCCGGTGCCACGGCTGGTATAGTAGCTGGCCTCCTGCTTGCCCCTGAAACCGGCGACGAGGCCCGCAGCAGCCTGCTCCGCTCGGCCACCAAGCTGCGTGAAGACCTAAGCAAGCGGGTGAACGGCTTGCTTGGCAAAATACCCGCTCAAGAAGGGCACACCAACCCCGACGCTGCCGTGAGCGAGGACAAGGAAGCCGCCGACCGCCTCCTGGACGGCCTGAGTGCCGGGGCCCCACCCACGGATTTTGCGCAGCGCAACGCGGATTACAAAGCAATAGACGAGGAAATCCGCCACACGGGCACGCTGTAAGGCAAGAATCAAAAAATATTTTTGCCCAAGCGCAACTCTTCCTTTAAGCGGCGCGTAAAAACCAACACAACAGCTTTAAAAGAAGGCTGCCCGCGCTATTCGTAAAATTGCCGGTCGTAGGAGCTTCTATTGGAATTGGTCAAACACTTCAGTAGTAAAATCAGACGTACCCATCGCAAACTTCCCATAGTTAAAGCTGCCCCATTGGTTAAGCTGACGTAAAAAGGCCCGCACGATTCGTCGTGCGGGCCTTTTTTGCGTTTTGTATTCTCCGGTTAGTCCAGCTTCTCCGCTTTCATCTGCGGGAAAAACAGCACGTCTTGGATGGAGTTGGAGTTGGTCATGATCATGCTCAGGCGGTCGATGCCGATGCCCAAGCCAGCCGTGGGCGGCATGCCGTACTCCAGGGCCCGGAGGAAGTCCTCGTCGAGCACCATGGCCTCCACGTCGCCGCGCTTGCCAAGTTCCAACTGCTCCTCGAACCGCTTGCGTTGGTCGATGGGGTCGTTGAGTTCCGAGAAGGCGTTGCAGATTTCCTTGCCGTTGCATATGGCTTCGAACCGCTCCACCAGGCCCGGGTGGTCGCGGTGCTTCTTGGCCAGCGGCGACATTTCCACCGGGTAATCAGTGATGAACGTGGGCTGGATGAGCTTGGGCTCCACGTACTCACCGAAAATCTCGTCGATGATTTTGGACTTGCCCATGCTGGGGTCCAGCTTCACGTGCAGCTGGTCGGCCACGTCGCGCAGGGCCGCTTCGTCCAGGGCCCCAATGGCGTGGCCGGTGAACTTCTCGATGGCCTCGAACATCGTCAGGCGCTGCCAGGGCCGCTGAAAGTTGATGACGTGCTCGCCCACCTGCACCTCGGTTTTGCCGTGCAGCGTCATGGCCACGCGCTCCACCATTTCCTCCACCAGGTCCATCATCCAGTTGTAGTCCTTGTACGCCACGTACAACTCCATCTGAGTGAACTCGGGGTTGTGAAACCGCGACATGCCCTCATTGCGGAAGTCCTTGCTGAACTCGTACACGCCGTCGAACCCGCCCACAATCAGGCGCTTGAGGTACAGTTCGTTGGCAATGCGCAGGTACAGCGCCATGTCCAGCGTGTTGTGGTGCGTCTTGAAGGGCCGCGCCGCCGCGCCGCCGTACAGCGGCTGCAGAATCGGCGTTTCTACCTCTAGGTAGCCTTTGTCGTTCAAGAAGTTGCGCATGGATTGCACCAGCTGCGTCCGCTTGATGAAAGTGTCGCGCACGCTGGGGTTCACCACCAAGTCTACGTAGCGCTGGCGGTAGCGCTGCTCGGGGTCCGTGAAGGCGTCGTAAACGACCTTCTCCCCGGTCACCTCGTCCACTTTTTCCTTCACCACGGGCAGCGGGCGTAGGGCCTTGGCCAGCAATTTCAGCTCCGTCACGTGGATGGACGTTTCGCCTACCTGCGTCACGAACACGTGGCCCTTCACGCCAATGAAATCGCCCAAGTCGAGCAGCTTCTTAAACACGTTGTTGTAGAGCGTCTTGTCCTCGCCGGGGCAAATTTCGTCGCGGTTGATGTATAGCTGGATGCGGCCCGAGGTGTCCATCAGCTCCGCAAACGAGGCCTTGCCCATCACGCGCTGCGACATCAAGCGGCCCGCCAAGCTCACTTCCTGGAAGTTGTTCAGCTCGGGGTGGTAATTGTCGAGGATTTCCTTGGCGTAAAACGTCACGTCGAACAGCTCCGACGGGTAGGCTTCCACGCCCAGCTTTTCCAACTCTTCGAGTTTGTGGCGGCGCTGGATTTCTTGTTCGCTTAAATGGACCACAGATTTAACGGATTTTAACGGATTGAACGGATTTTTTGGGGCCCCACGCCTTTGGGCCGGTGCAGTAGGGACAGTTTGCGCCGCTGCATGTTTTGCCAGCCCGCAAGCAGCGGCAGCGCAGGGGCCCCGCCGCAAAAGTACGGCGCGAAAAAAGCCGCTCCGAACCGGAGCGGCTTTACTGCTGATTCAAAAATTCTGGCAAGGGCGAGCGGCATGCCTGGGGCTCCGCTTAACCTTTCCAAGTTCGTGCAATGCGCGCCTTAGGCAGCCATGCGGTAGGTGGGGGCCTCCACGGCGACGGCCGGGGCCGCAGGCGGCGTGGGGGCCAGCACGGGCTCAACGCGGGTGCGCAGGCGCTCCTGCACAAAGCCGGCCTGCAAGTGAGCGGGCAGCTCGGCCACCAGCTGGCGGTAGCGCTCCAGGCCCAGGGCCTTGGCCACGTAGGTTTCGTGAATGCCGTTGAGGTAGCTCACAATGTTGAGCAGCGAGGCGTGGAACAGCTTGAAGTCAATGTCGGCCTCCACGTAGCGCTCAATCTCGCGGCTGCTCTGCGAGATGCGCAGGCGGCCCAGCAGGTCGAAGATGGTGGTGTAGCCCAGCCGCCAGGTAATCTGCTGCCAGTGCGCGGCGGTCCACTTATCCAGCGGCCGGCCGGTTTTCTGGCTGCGGATGGCCGTGTTGGGGTTAGCCTGCACTTGGGCGCGGGTCCACTGGGCCTTCATCTTGCGCGTGGTGCGCAGGAACTGACCAATCTGGGCCTGGGCGTCAATCTCTTTGCTGGCAATGTGCAAGCCGGCCTTGTAGCCTGCCAGCGGCAAACGGTGAATGCTAAAGTCGCCGTAGGCCCCCGCGGCGTAAAACGACACCGGGCGCGGGTAAGCGTTCTTCACCACCAAGCGGCCCACCTCGCGGCGCACCAGCTGGTTGTTGTTGCTGCGCACACCGGTGGTGTACAAAAAGGCCTGAAGGCCCGAAAGTATGGCGTGGTACGCCTGCGGAAACGTCCAGTGCAGGGCGTTACGCAGGAAGTTGTCGTCGCCTAACTCGGCCGTGGCGCGCAGGGCATACTCCGTGCTCCAGCACGTGTGCAGCAGTTTGGTGAGGGCCCCCACGTCGGCGTCGCCCAACTCAGCCGCGTGGTTGCGGAAAAACGGCAACTGGGGCAAGCCGCCCAGCACGTCGCCACTTTCCTGGATGTGGTAGTTGATGGCAAAGAAGTAGTTCAGGAATACCTGCGCCGGGATGGACTTGCGCCAGGCCTCATCGGCCACCAGCGGCTGCGGCTCGGGGGCCCCCAGGCCAGCCTGCGGGATGAGCGGAATTATGCGGGTTTCTTCGTGCGTCGTTGTCATACCAGATAAACGCATTTCCCCGGCTTTTTAGTTGCCTATTTGCTAATAATTTTACTAAGCTAATAATATTATCATTTTATTGATTATCAGTAATTTGTAAAATGGTAATTCTATTGGATGAAAAATATTTTTAGCAGGCGATTTACTAAGTGGCATAGTAGCACCATTGCTTGCTAATAATCACGGAAGGTGGCGATATAAAACGAAGTGGTCCGGCGAATTGTCCGAACGGCTTCGTCGGGCCACTCTAGCGATTGAACAAGGGCCCTGGGCGGTAGTAAGCGTGGCCCAACGACTGAAAAATTCACCGGACCACCTCGTGTTAGACTACCGCTTTGCAGAAAAAGAACACGTCTAATAGCCAAAGCAACGCGCAAAAAAAGCCCCCAGCTGCGAAGCTGGAGGCCCTAAAATTGACAGGGATGGGGGCCCTACAATTGGTCTTCGATGATCGAAACGGCTTCGCCAATAATGATATCCTTCTTCAGATTCTTGGTGAAGCGCTGGTCGCGGTTGATCTTAATCGTGTCGCCATTGGCGGCCTGAACATCAGCGCGCAGGGGCGAGAAGGCGAGGGCCGTCGTGGCTTTCTGAGCGGCTTCGTACTTCTCGGCCTCCACCTTATTCTGACGCTGCCGGGTGCGGTAGGTCACCAAGTTCAGCGACTCGATGGATTCCTTCTTACGGGCCAGCATCATTTGGCTGGTTTCGGTCATCACGTTGAAGCCGGGGCTGGTGGCCACGCGGGCTTTGCTAGCGGCGCGCAGCTTATCGTAGGCCGGCTGGGTATTCCAGGGGCGGTAGCGGGCAGGGGCAATCTCGTCCCACTTCAGCGGGTAGTCCGAGCCCTTTTCGCCCTCTTCCAGGTACGAGTACATATCGGGGAGGATGATGTCGGGCACCACGCCTTTGAACTGGGTGGAGCCCCCATTCACACGGTAGAATTTTGAGGTGGTGAATTTCAGCGAGCCGAAAGGCTTAAGGTTGTTCAACTCGTTGGGTAGGCTCTCGTCCAAGTCTACTATACGCTGCACCGTGCCCTTGCCGTAAGTGCTAGCCGAGCCCACCACCACGGCGCGTTTGTAGTCCTGCATGGCGGCGGCCAAAATCTCCGAAGCCGAGGCGCTGTACTTATTCACCAGAATCACCAGGGGCCCACTGTACTGCACCTGGGGATCTTTGTCTTCCAGCACGGTGGTGCGGCCGCGGCCGTCGCGGATCTGCACAATGGGGCCGCTGTCGATGAAGAGGCCGCCCATGTCCACGGCGTCATTTAGCGAGCCGCCGCCGTTGTAGCGCAGGTCTAAAATCACGCCCTTCACGCCCTCTTGGTTCATTTTGGCCAATTCCTTTTTCACGTCCTGCGACGAGTTGGGGCTACCATCGTTGTTAAAGTCGGCATAGAACGTGCGCAAATCCAGATAGCCAAACTTCTGATTTTTGCTGGTGATGGCCGCTGAACGAGCATACGCCTCGTCGTTGATCACTACGTCGCGGATGATGGGCACCACTTTAGTCGTGCCGTCGGGCTTACGCACCGTCAAGCGCACTTCCGAGCCCTTCTTGCCCTTAATCAGTGTCACGGCCTTCGTAATGCGCCAGCCCTCGATGCTTACCGGCTCGGCGGCACCCTGGGCCACGCGCAAAATAGCGTCGCCCTTCTTCAACTCGCCCTGCCGGGCCGAAGCCGAACCAGGTAGAATGTCCTCGATGTAAATCAAATTATCCTTTTCCCGCAACTGGGCCCCAATGCCTTCAAAACGGCCGGTGAGCTGGTAGTCGAAATCCTCCTTAGCCTTAGGCGCAAAGTAGTCGGTGTGCGGGTCATAGGTGTTAGCAATAACGTTGGCGTAGCTGGCCAATTGGTCGTTAGCGCTAACATCCAGCAACTCATCAAACTGGTCGTCATAAGTCTTCAGCACGCGCTTGCGGGCTTCGGCCTCCATCTGTGCGGGGGTGCGCACCGGTTCGGGGGCCGTGGGGGCCTTGGCATTGGCGGCCGAGGGAGCGGCAGTAGCGGCCGAAGGCTTGGCAGTTTTGGCTTTTTCCTGGGCGTCCATCATCTCCGATACCCGGCTCAGGGTTTCGAACTTCAACATTTTGCGCCACAACTCGCGCTGAGCAGCCTTATCGGCGGGCCAGGTAGCTTTTTCAAAGTCCGTCTGAAACGTTTCGGGTGTAGTGAAATCGAAGGGCTTGGCCAAGATTTCGCGGTACAGCACCTGCATCTCCTTCACACGCTGGGCCATCAGCTGGGTGCTGAGGTCGAAGAACTCACGGCGGCCGGTTTTTACTTCATCGTCGATGTCGTTCTGGTACCGGCGCAAGTTCTCGATGTCACTGGCGAGCAAGAAAGTCTTGCGGTAATCATCGCGCTTCAGCGATAGGTCAAATACCCGCTTAGAGAACGTATCGTCCAGCTTTTCGGGCTGGTAATGGGCGCTGTTGAGGCCCTGCACCATAGTGCCGATAAGGACTTGTTCCTTGGTGGGGCCCGCCGAAGTGTTGCGGCGAAATAACCGGTACGAAGCCAGGACGAATACTGCCATCACCAGGAAGGCGTAAAGTCCAATTTTTAGGCGAGGAAATGACATCAGCGAAGAGAAAACGATAGAAAAATCAAATATACGCGAAATCGGCAGCGGCCTTAGCAGCGCGGTTGCACGCCACTTAAACGCCCGCAGTGGGGGAATAAGTGCCCTGCCCCGGCCAACTAAAAAGCTTCGTTGGCTCTACGTAAAGCCGTTTTTTGCGGATGCCGTGGCGTAATAAAAAAAGGCCCCTCCCTATGGGAGAGGCCTTTTCACTAAGCAGTGCTACGGGAAAACTAGTAGCGGTAGATCTTGTCGCCGTTGTTGCGGCGGAATTCCTCTTCAAAGTACTGGGCATCCTCGGCGTTGCGGGGCTTCACGCCCATCACAATGCCGCCGTTGTTCACGCCCGTTTCGTACTCTGCAGCGTGCTCCTCGGGAATGCCCGAGCCCACCAGGGCCCCTACCAGACCGCCGGTGAGGCCACCCGCGCCGGCACCGGCCAGTGCAGCCGCCAGCGGACCGGCAATGATTAGGCCCAAGCCGGGTAGGGCTACCGACGTGCCAATGGCCGCAATGGCGCCGATGATGGCACCAGCAGTACCACCGATGGCCGAGCCTACGCCCGCGCCTTCCATGGCCTTGTCGCCCAAGTCGGTATGGGCGGTGTCATCGCCGAAGTGTGCTTTACGAGTCTCATCCGACATGAGCAGGTTTACGTCGTCTTTGCCGTAGCCACGAGCGTGCAGCGAATCGTAGGTTTTCTCGGCGCTGGCGCGGTCGCGGAAAATACCGCTCATCGTGCTGCCTTCGGTGTAATCTTTATCGCCCGTAAAAGCATTTCCTACTGCGTTAGCAGCATCAGAAGCAGTATTCTGTACAGCATCGATGCCAGCGCCAACAGCGGCACCAGCCGAGCCAGCTACGGCAGCACCTTTCTGGGTGGCGCTGTAATCATGGTCACTGTTGGTAGCATCTGTGGAGGAAGCGCCCGTTCCAGCGTTGTAGCTGGTGCCTTCGTTGCTGAGGCCGGTGCTGTTGCCTACGCCGGTGCCAGTAGCGGCCGTGCCGAAGTTAGCGCCAGCGCCAGTACCTGAATTTTGCGGGTTGTTACGATCGTTGGTGTTCATAGTAGTGTGGGAATTGTAAATGAAAGAAAACAGTAGCCCCGGCGAGCCGTGGGCTGTGTTTGTAACGGGACCGCCCCATTGGGGGTTGCATTTATCTTTCTTGTTCGCTATGCGAACGGTTCCACCTTACTTGAGCGCGGGGCTCACGAAAACTCTTGAAAATTGGCGTCGTCCAACCAAAAATCTCGACACGTGCGGATCAGGTTTTTCAGGAAATCCTCGTCCTGCTTAAGGGTGCGCCATTCGCCCATGCCAAGCTTTTCGCACAGCTTGTAAAAGTTGTCGCCCTGGCCTTTCGAGCCGGGCACCTTCACTAGGCAGCTCAAGGGGGGGCGGCCTTCGGTGTGCTCGACGGTGGATATTTCCGCAAGCATCTCGTTCAGGCGCGACTTTTCGTGCGAAATCTCGAGGTTCAAGCCCAACTCGGCTTCCTGCACCAGGGTGAGGTAGCTGACGGTGCCAGTCTGTTGGCGGGCGTAGCGGATGAGGTAGGTGCGGATGCGACCAGTCATAGGAAACGAAAAGGGGGCAGCCTGTACAAACAGCGACAGGGGGCCGGCGCACCGGCCCATAAAAATAGCCGAACCGGGTGGTGCCACCCCTAGCAAGGGATATGGCACCACGGTTCGGAAACGGAGCGGCTGGACGATTCCAGCCGCGACCGGCAAGTTATCACACGCAATTGTAATGCCAAGCTGCGCGCTGGGGCCCTATTAGCGGCCCCGGCGCCGGCGCAACTCGCGCTGCACGAGCAAAAACTCGCGGCTGCTTTGGCCGGCAATGGCCGTGTTTTCGTTGGCGCGGCGCAGCAGGTACGGCATCACGGCTTCAACGGGGCCATAGGGTAAGTACTTGGCCACGTGGTAGCCAGCGTGTGCCAGGTTGTAGCTCAGGTTGTCGCTCATGCCGTAGAGCTGGGCAAACCAGACGCGCGCATCGCCCGGGGCCAGGCCGGCCTCGTGCATAAGCTGGGTGAGCAGCAGCGAGCTGGCCTCGTTGTGGGTGCCGGCGCAAAAGCTGATGCGGGCCACGTGCTGCACGCAGTAGCGCAGGGCCTCGTCGTAGAGGTCGTCGGTGGCCTGCTTGCTGGGGTTGATGGGCGTGGCGTAGCCGCGTTGCTTGGCAATGCGGGCCTCTTTTTCCATATAAGCCCCGCGCACCAGCTTGGCCCCCACGAAGAAACCTGCCCGGGCCCCCGCGTCGTGGGCGGCTTGCAGGGCCTCCAAGCGGTCGTGGCGATAGAGCTGGTAGGTGTTCCACACAATGGCCTGCTCGCGGTTGTACTTGGCCATCATCTCGTCGGCCAGCGCGTCGATGGTGTGCTGGAACCAGCTCTCCTCGGCATCGACGAACAGCCGGATGCCGTACTGGTGGGCCCGGGCGCAGAGGGCCTCCACGCGAGCCACGGCGCGGGTATGGGCGGCTTGCTCGGCGGCGGTGAGGGCTTGGCCGGCCTGGATTTTTTCCAGAATGGCGGCGCTGGCCACGCCCGTTACCTTGAACACCGAAAACGGGATGTGGGCCGAGCGGTGCGCCTCCTCAATGGTGGCCAGCAGCTCGTCGCGGGTGCGGTCGTAGCTGGCGTCGGTGCCCTCGCCTTCCACCGAATAATCGAGAATGGTGCCGATGCCGTAGCGCCCCAGGGCGGCCACCACTGGGCGGCACTCGGCGATGGTTTCGCCTCCACAAAATTGTTCGAAAATGGAGTGCCGGATGAGGAACTTGGTGCCCGGCACGCCCCATTTCAGGGCCGCTTGCATCAGGCCGCTGCCAGTTTTCACCAGGCCGTTGTTGTTCATGGCCGCAAACAGGCCGTAGGTTTTGCGCAGTTGGGCGTCCGATTTGGCCGCGAAGGCAATCTGGGTGTTGTCGAACGAAACGGGGGAAGGTAGGGTGGGAGCGGTCATGGCGGAAGCGGCGGGTTGCGGTGGATGCCGAGGGGCCCCAGCAGGTGCGAAGTTAGCCGCTAAACAGCAGGCCGGGGGCCGAACGTTTCGTGGGCAGGGCCCCATCTTTGCGGCACCATGGAAACGACTGATTCGCCGACGACTTTTTTTACCCGCCTACTGGCCCGCAAGGGGCACCCAATCCTTATCGCCGGGCCTTGCTCGGCCGAAACCGAGGCCCAAACCCTGGCCACGGCCCGCGGCGTGCAGGCGCTGGGCAATGTCGATTTGTTCCGGGCCGGGGTGTGGAAGCCCCGCACCCGCCCGGGCTCGTTTGAGGGGGCCGGGTCGGCGGCGCTGCCGTGGCTCCAGCGCGTGACGCAGGAAACCGGCCTGCCCGTAGCCATCGAGGTGGCCACCCCGCGCCACGTAGAAGAGGCCCTGGCCCACGGCATCCAGGTGCTCTGGGTGGGGGCCCGCACCACTGCCAACCCCTTTGCGGTGCAGGAGCTGGCCGACGCGCTGGCCGGTACCGGCGTGCCGGTGATGGTGAAAAATCCCGTGAACCCCGACGTATCGCTGTGGGCCGGGGCCCTGGAGCGACTGGCCCGCGCCGGCATCACCGACCTGGCGGCCATCCACCGCGGCTTCAGCACGTTTGCGCCCAGCAAATACCGCAACCCACCTACCTGGATGCTGGCCATTGAGCTGAAAACGCGCTTCCCGCACATTCCCCTTATCTGCGACCCCAGCCACATGGCCGGCCGGCGCGACTTGCTGCTGCCCATCGCCCAAAAGGCGCTCGATTTGGACTACGACGGCCTCATCCTCGAAACCCACCCCGACCCCGACCACGCCCTCAGCGACGCCGAGCAGCAGGTGACGCCGGCCCGGCTGGGCGAGATTTTTAGCGCGCTGAAGTACCGCCGCCGCTCCTCCAGCAACGAAGACTACCAGGCCAAGGCCGACGAGCTGCGCCAGAAGATGGACGAGGCCGACCGCGAGATTGTGGAGGCCCTGGCGCGCCGCATGGCCCTGGTGCAGGAGCTGGCCGAGTACAAGAAGGCCAACGACGTCAAGATTCTCCAGTTTGACCGCTGGAAAGAAATCTTCGCCACCCGCTCGGCCTGGGCTGACACGTTGCATCTGAACAAGGACTTCGTGGGCGAGCTCTATAAGCTGGTGCACCTCGAAAGCATCCGCAAGCAAACCGAAGTGCTGAACGGGGCCCCCACCGCGGAGGGCCTCCACTTGGGCCCTGGCCTGTAAGGCCAGAAGGCAAAAGAAAAGGGCTGCTCGATTGAGCAGCCCTTTTCTTTTGCCTTCTAAAGCCGTGTTGGGCTAATCCACCACATCCCAGAAGATCTTGGTGTACTGCGTAACGTTGGCTGGAACGTTGGCTGCGTTGGTGCTCGTTTCGCCCAGCGGGTAGAACAAGCGGGTCGGCAGCTTGTCGGCGCGGGGCGACTGCGACTGCGACGAAGCGGGCAGCTTCGGCTGGGCCGTGCGGCGGTAATCATCCCAAGCCTCCGTGCTGGCCACCGAGTTCAGGGCCAGGTACTTCTGGTAGATGATGATGTTCTGCTTGCCCAGCGCACCGTTCACCACGGCGTTATCAAAGCTCACCAAGGGGTTGGTGGCGTTGCTGGCGGCGTTGATGTACGTGTTGTACTGGTCGATGCCCGCCGCGCCGGCCGTAGTAGAAGCGGCCAGCGTCGAAGCGTTGATCGAAGCATTGGTGGTAGCCGCCGCCCGGTAGAAGTAGATGAACGAGGCCTTGATGCCGTCGAGGTAATCCGACTTAGCCGCGGTGTTGCCGCCCGTGAACAAGCCACGGGTTTCGGCTTCAGCCTTCGAGAACAGGTGCTCCGAGAGCAGCATGAGGGCGGTGGGGGCAACGAGGCCCTTCAGGATACCGCCCGTAGCGGTCGAGGCGTTGGCGCCGCGGATGCGCGAGGCTACGATGGGAGCAACGAACGAAGGGGCGTTGCTTTGGCCGGGCTGGGCCCCGATGTACTCGGGGGTGGTAACCAAGTTCGGATCGGTGCCGGTGGTACGGGCCCCAATGGTGTACAGCTGCGACAGGCGCGGGTCGTTGTTGCTGCTGTACTGGTTGAGGATGTACTGGGTCGGAATCTGGTACTGCCGCTCCGTGGCACTGGTACCGGCGGCCGTGTAGGCGTAACGGTTGTAGAGCGGGTTTTGCTGGCCGGCGCTCTGGGCGTAGCCGGGCTGCGCCACCACATCAGCCGTGATGAAGCCGACGTTGTCCGTGGCGGCTTCCGTTTGCAGCGCAGCCAACTGCTGGGTTACAGAGGCGGTCAGGGTAGCGTCGGAAGTCTGCGACTCGCGCAGCAGAATCCGCAGCTTTAGGCTATTGGCAAACTGTCTCCACTTGGTCATGTTGCCGCCGAAAACGATATCCTCAGGGCCCACCGCGAGCGGGGTGAACGTGGCCGTGGCCGTAGCGGCTGTCGCTTTGATGTCACTAATGGCCCCCGTCAGCTGCACAAGCAGGTCCTTGTAGATATCAGCGGCTTTGTCGTAGGCAGGGCTCACGTTAGTACCCCCTTGCAGGGCCTGCGAATACGGGATGTCTCCGTATTCGTCCACCAACAGCAGAAAATTGTAGGCTTTCATGATGCGGGCAATGGCCGCATGGTAGGGGTAGCCATTAGCTGCTCCTTGCGTCTGAATGATGTTGTAATCGTTCAGGTTGTCGTACGTGTTGGCAAACAGGCCGGCATAGTACGAAGAGGAGTAGTTGTAGGTCAGCTCTTCGCCGTAGCCGCTCACCACCCCCGTTTTGCCCCAGTAGCTGGCCACCCAGCTGGCGTAGCTGTTGTAGCTAGGGGCGTTGCCGGTGTAGTTAGCAGCCGTAGTGGATAGGGCCGTTGCCAGAATGGCACTGGGGGCCACGGTGAGGGCCTGGTTGGGGTTATTGTTAATGTCGAGAAACGACGAGCAGCTGGAGGCGGCAGTAGTAAGCGCTGCCGCTGTAAGCATCTTAAAAAGTATTTTCATCGCTGATTATATTAGAAAGTTGCGTTGAGGCTAGCACCGTAGAATTTGGTAGGCGGCGTCTGCAAGTTGGTGTTGATGCCGATAGCGTTGGAGTTCGAGAAGCTGAACTCGGGGTCGGTGTAGATATTCTCCTTGGGAACCCAGGTAAAGATGTTCCGGCCGAAAACGTTCAACGACAAACCTTTCACGAAGCCCGTCCGCGTCAGCAAAGCAGCCGGCAGGGCGTAGCTCAGCGACACTTCCCGGATTTTGAAGAATTTGCCGGAGGTTACGTAGTTCTCAGCCACCGTACGGTTCCAGGTCGAGTTCTGCGCCCAGAACTCAGCACCACCGGGCGTGAAGCCGGCCGTGTTGGGCACGTAGGTAGCGCCGTTGTCGTTCGAGATGGCCGAGTTGGGGTAGATAAAGTCCTGGCGGCCATACATGGCGCTGCGTGCGCCGCTGCCCGTGAAGTCGAGGTCTTCGCCGATGCCGTTGTACACCACGTAGCCGGTGCGCAGCTCGCCCTGGCCCGAGAGGGTCACACCTTTGTAGGTAGCGCTGGCGTTGAAGCCGTACTTGAACTTGGGCTGGGTGTTGCCGAAGTCAATGTTGTCAGTAGCCTTGAGGGGGTAGTAGTAGATGGTCGGGTCGCTGGCGTCGTAGGCATTGCGAACTGTGGCCATTTTAACGCGGCCGTCGTCGGTGCGCTGGTAGTGCGAGCCCGACAGCACAGGGTACGACTGGCCGGGCTTGGCGTAGAGCTGGGCGTTGCCACCCGTAGAGAGGGCCAACTGGCTGAGGCCACCCGGCAGCGAAACCACTTTGTTGTTGTTGTAGTTAAAGTTACCACCCACGGTGATCACCAAGCCGTTGTCGAGGCGTACCGGCACCAGGTTCAGGTCAACTTCAACGCCGCGGTTCTGCACTTCGCCGGCATTGAGCAGCAGGCTGCTATAACCCGAAGCGGTCGAAATGCTCGTTTGCACCGTCTGGGCAGTGCTTTTCTGGGCGTAGTAGGTAACGGCACCCGATACCCGGCGCTTGAGGAAGCTGAGCTCAATGCCTGCCTCGATGGAGCGCGTCGTTTCGGGCAGCAGGCCCGGCTGCACCAAGCCGCCGTTGGCGGTGAACGAAGCCAACGAGCCATATGGGAAGCCCGAGCCGAGCGAGTAGGTAGAGTTCAGGGCGTAAGCGCCGCCCGTCTGGTACACACCGATGCCGGTGCTGCTGGGCAAGTTCACTTGGCTAACCTTCGAGATGCCGCCGCGGAGCTTGCCGTAGTCAAGGAACGAAACGTCTTTGAGGGCCGGAATGGCATTAGTGAAGATGAACGAGGCATCTACGCCAGGGTAGAAGAAGCTGCGGTTGTTGGCGTCCAGCACCGAGGTGTTGTCGAAGCGGCCCGAACCGTGCAGGTACAAGTAGTCTTTGTAGCCTAGGGTTACGTCGGCGTAGAAAGCGACCAGGCGCGATTTGGCGTTGGCATCGCCACCGGCCAGGTTGCCCACCCGGTTCGAGAGGTTGAACAGATCGGGGGTAGCCAGGGCCGTCGACGAAACAGAGTTGTAGCGGCTGTCGAGCTGCTGGATGTTGTTGCCCACAATGGCCTGCACCGAGTAGTCGCCAAAGGTCTTGTCCATGCTGACGAACAGGTCCGAGTTGATGCGGTTCAGGTTGCTGCTCAGGTCCTGCACGAAGCCCGTGGTGCCCGCGCCACCCTTGTTGGTGTTGCCACCAGCGATGTAGGAGTTGTAGACAAACTTGTTCTGCGTGACTAGGCTCGACTGGTTGATGTTGGTGGTGCCGAGGCGGTACTGCACGCGCAACCAATCGCGCACTTTGTACGACAGGTCGATGTTGCCGAGCAGCGTGTTCTGGCGGCTGTTGGTGCGGTTGTTATCGATTACCCAGTACGGGTTGAAGTAGTAGGCGTTGTAGTAGCCGTTGGGGTTGGCGAACTGATCCGTCTGCCAGTTTTTGTAGGAGGTCAACGGGGCCATCGACGACGTGTTGAACCAGTTGTAGTACACCGAGTTAGCGGCATCCAAGTTGTTCGTCTGGTCGATGCGCTGCTGCGAAAACGAAACGTTGAAGCCAATGGTGAGGCGATCCAACTCGCGCGACGCGTTGATGCGGAAGGTGTTGCGGTCGAACTTGTCTTTGGGGACGATGCCATTGTTGTGTACGTTCTGGTACGAAGCAAAGAACTTGCTTTTCTCATCGCCGCCCGAGAACGTAACGCCGTTTTGGACCTGGAACGCATTGTTCCAGAACGCCCGCTTCTCGTTGGGGCGGCCTTCGTAAGTCACCATTTGAATGTCGCCGTTGGCCAGCTTCTCGCCGAAAGGCTGGAGCGAACCGTCGAAACGGGGGCCGAACTGCTGGTTCTCGAAGCTGTTATAAGCGTAATCCTCGTTGGTGTCGATGGCGCCGTTGGGGGCAAAATCGGCACGTGAGTTCTGGCCGGGACGCTGGCCGTTCCACGAGTTGGCACCGGGGCCAAAGTCAGACTGAAATTTGGGCAGGAACGATACGGACTCGAACTGCGAGGTTTGCGAAAGGGTGATCTGGGGGGTGGTGCCACCTTTCTTGGTGGTGATGATCAGGGCCCCGTTCGATGCCTGCGAGCCGTAGAGCGCCGCGGCGTTGGCACCTTTCAGCACCGAGATGTTGGAGATGTCGTCGGGGCTGAGGGTCGAGAGCACGTCGTTGGTCGTAATCACACCGTCGACCACGATGAGGGCTTCGTTGGTGCCGGTGAGTGAGCGCGAGCCGCGCAGCGTCACCCGTACCTGGGGGTTAATGCCCGAGCCAATCGTCTGGATCTGCAGGCCCGAAACCTTGCCAGCCAAGCCGTTGGTCACGTTGGTCACGCGAGCCTGGGTGATTTCCTTGGTGTCAAGGGTGGCGGTGGCGTAGCCAATCTCCTTCTGCTGCCGCTGAATACCGAGCGCAGCCGTTACCACTACTTCGCCCAGCTCTTTGGCATCGGGTGCCAGCGTTGCGTTGACGGTAGCTGCCGTGCCGATGGGCCGTTCAATGCTGGTGTACCCAACGAAGCTAAACGTGAGGGTAGTGGCAGTGGCCGGCACGCTCAGCACGTACGTGCCGTCGCTGTTGGTCGAAGTACCAACGGTGGTGCCTTTGGCTAGCACCGTTACCCCGGGTAGGCCTTGGCTGTTGGTCCGGTCGGTTACCCGGCCAGAAATACTCCGGTTCTGGGCGAAAGCCTGCTGCAACAGGCTGGTCATCGCCAGAAGGAATAAAAGAGTAAACTTTTTCATATAAATGAAAAAAAGTGAGAAAAATGAAGACTATGGCTATGAAACCTGAAGGCAAATTATCATTTGTTTTTCATTTAGAGTATGCCTCGGAAGAATTAATTAAAGATTAGCTTTTAATTTGGTAACGTTTGTGTTAACCAATTGCTCGAATATCAAGGACATGGCAGTTCTATAAATTAGCTCGATAGTTGGCATACATAACATTGGATTGCCAGGCTGTTACCCAAATGTTGCGGCAAGGTCTGGGAATATTGCCGGGTTTTGTGCTGACTTTTGCCGCATGAACGCCCCCGTCACCATTGGCTCCGCCGCCTTGGCCGAGCTGGCCACTTATGTGCGCCGCCCGGCTTTTAGCCAGGTCTTCGTGCTGGTTGATGCCAACACCGCCCGGCTGTGCCTGCCGGTGCTGGAAGCCCAGCTGCCCCAGGGCCACCACATCATCGAGATTCCCGCCGGCGAAGAGTACAAAACCCTGGCTACGTGCAGCCTGGTGTGGGATGTGCTCACTCAGCGGCAGGCCGACCGCCACGCTTTGCTCGTGAACGTGGGCGGCGGCGTGGTGACGGACCTGGGCGGGTTTTGCGGGGCCTTGTATAAGCGGGGCTTGGCCTTTGTGCAAGTGCCCACCACGCTGCTGGCCCAGGTAGACGCCAGCGTGGGTGGTAAAACCGGCGTTGACTACCAGGGTTTTAAGAACCACCTGGGCGTGTTTCAGGAGCCGCTGGCGGTGTTCATCGCGCCGGTGCTGCTCAACACTCTTGACCCGCGCCAGATGAAGGCCGGCTACGCCGAGGTGCTGAAGCATTGGCTGATTGCCGACGCCGACGCCTTTGAGCGGCAGCGCCGCCTAGGCTGGCTCACCGACGACTGGACGCCCATTATTGAAGAGTCGGTGGCGCTGAAGCAGCGCGTGGTGGCCAGCGACCCGCTCGAATCGGGGCCCCGCAAGCTGCTCAACTTTGGCCACACCGTGGGCCACGCCCTCGAAAGCTACCTCCTTACCCAGCCCGGGCGCGAGGTGCTGCACGGCGAAGCCGTGGCCGCGGGCCTGGTCTGCGAGAGCTGGCTCTCGGCCCAGCGCGGCCTGCTGAGCCCCGAGGAACTGGACCGCATCGAAACCTTCGTGTTTTCGGTGTTCGACAAAATTCAGTTCGTGGTGCTTGAAACCGAAGCCATTGCTGAATTTGCGCGGCAGGACAAGAAGAACGCCGCTGGCGTCATCAACTGCACGCTGCTGCACGGCATTGGCCACGGCGTGTACGACCAGCCCATCACCGAAGCCGACATTGCGGGAGCCCTGCGCTACTACCACAAATTGTAGGGCCCCTACGGCTCATTTTTAACCTTATATATACGAATCCCATCGACGCTTCCATTTCCCTGCGCTGGCCCGGGGCCCCCCTGCGCGGCCTGGCCCACCTGCCCGCTTCCAAAAGCGAGGCCAACCGTGCCCTCATCCTGCACGCGCTGGCCGGCGGCGGCCAACTCAGCAACCTCTCCGACGCCCACGATACCCAGCTAATGCAGGCACTGCTGGCCGCCGCGCCCGGCACCGACCGCCTCAGCGCCGAAGATGCGGGCACCGTGATGCGGTTCCTGACGGCCTACCTGGCCGTAACCGGCTGGCGCGGCGAGCTGACCGGCACGCCGCGAATGCAGGAGCGGCCCATCGGCGTACTCGTGGGGGCCCTGCGCCAGGCCGGGGCCGACATTGCCTACGTGGCCAACGACGGCTACCCGCCGCTGCGGCTGAATGGGTTTGCTTCGGCCGCCGCTGCTGACGGGCCCACGCGCCTGAGTGTGCGCGGCGACATCAGCAGCCAATACATTTCGGCCCTGCTGATGGTGGGACCCTACCTGCCCGGCGGCCTCGTGCTGACCCTGACCGGCCCCGTCGGCTCGCGCCCGTACATCGACATGACGGTGGCGCTGATGGCCCGCTTTGGGGCCCCGTGCCAAGCCAACGCCGACGCCACTGAGCTAACCGTGGCCGCAGGCCGCTACCAAGCCGCCAACTACGCGGTGGAAAGCGATTGGTCGGCCGCTAGCTACTGGTACGCAATGGTGGCCCTGGGCCCCGTTGGCTCCGAAATTACGCTGCCCGGCCTGCGGCAGCAGTCGTTGCAAGGCGACCAGGCCATTGCGGGCATCATGGCGCATTTCGGCGTCGAAACCACCTACCTGCCCGCCGAGGAAGGCGTGCTGCTGCGCCAGGGCCCCCGGCCGGAACGTACGGACGTCCTCCGCCTGGACTTCACCAATTGCCCCGACCTAGCCCAGACCGTAGCCGTGGTGGCCGCCGCTCTGGCTCTACCCGTCGACATGACCGGGCTGGAAAGCCTGCGCATCAAGGAAACCGACCGCATTGCCGCCCTGCAAACCGAGCTGGCCAAATTCGGCGGCGATTTGCAGGAAGTGGAGGCCGGCGTATTCCGGGCCGTGTCCGAGGGCTTTCGCGTGGACGGGCAAACCGTGGCTACCTACCACGACCACCGCATGGCCATGGCTTTCGCGCCGCTGGCCCTGCTGGGGCCCTTGGAGGTGGCCGCGCCGCAGGTGGTGCGCAAGTCGTACCCGCAGTTCTGGCGTGAGTTGGATAAGGCGGGTTTTGCCGTCAGCGAAGCTGGCTGAGGTACGCCGCCGCGTGCAGCAGTCGGCTCCCGTACCAACTAAACAATTCGCCATCAACCAGTTGAATGCGAGCCGCGGGGCAAATTTCTTGCAACTCGGCCACGTGCTTTTCCTTGAACGGATACGGCTCGGAGGACAGGAGAATGCGCTGGGGGGCGGCGTGGGCCAGCTGCTCCGGCGCAATTTCGGGGTAGCGCCCCAGGGCCCCAAATGCGTTGGCGAAGCCGGCCCGTGCCAACAGGTCGTCGATGAATGTGCCGGCTGCTGCCGCCATGTAGGGCTTGCGCCAGATGAGGTAGGCCACCGATTCGGGGGGCGACAAGGCCACCCCCAGGGCCCCAAACCGCTCGGCCACGGTGGCCGCCAGGGCAGCGGCACGGGGGCCCTGGCCCGTAATTAGCCCCACTTGCTTGATCATTCGCAGGGCCCCCGGCAGATCGGATATATCGCTGAGCCACACCGGGTAATGCGCTGCCAGCTGCTCGATGCCGGCTTGGTAGTTCTCCTCCTTATTGCCAATGATGAGGTCGGGTTGGCAGGTGGCAATCTTGGCAAAATCAAAGTTCTTGGTGCCACCGACGACCGTTGCTTGCTGGCGCGCCTCCGGAGGGTGAATGCAAAACTTGGTGACGCCCACCACCCGTGCGCCCAGCCCCAGATCAAACAGCAGCTCCGTTTGGGATGGCACCAGCGACACGATGCGCTGCGGCGGAAACGGTACCACCACCCGCCGCCCCAGCTGGTCAGTAACGGTGAGCGGTGTCTGAACCACGGATGTATCGGATTGGTCGGATGCCACGGATTTTGGGGACGATTGGTGAGGGATATGGTTTTCTTAAAAGCTGTTTCCGGGGTGGCACGGGCTAGCGGCGCTAATTATACCACCCCGGAAACTGCCCTGGGCATGGATACAACAACAAAAAGGCCGCTAAAAAGCGGCCTTTTTTTATAAAGAATCAATCCAGATCGTTCCCAAAATCCGACGAATCCGTGGTTCAGGCAAAGTAACGGAAGTCGTGGCCGTCCTCAATCCGCAGCAGGGTTTCGTAGATCAGCTGGATGACGGCTTCCACGTCGTCTTTGTGCACCGTTTCTACGGTGGTGTGCATGTACTTGAGCGGCAGCGAGATAAGGGCCGAAGCCACGCCGGAGCCGGAATAAGCAAAGGCGTCGGTATCAGTGCCGGTCGAGCGGGTCGCAGCAGCGCGCTGGAAGCCGATGCCCCGGTCTTGGGCGGTGGTGATGATAAGGTCGCGCAGGTTATTCTGCACGGCTGGGCCATAGGTAATCACGGGGCCCTTGCCGCAGGAAATGTCGCCGGCCGTCTTCTTGTCGTACATCGGCGACTGGCTGTCGTGGGTCACGTCCGTCACAATGGCCACGTCGGGATTGATGCGGTGGGCCACCATTTCGGCCCCGCGCAGGCCAATTTCCTCCTGCACGGCGTTCACGATGTACAGGCCGAAGGGCAGCGTTTTGCCGTTTTCCTTCAGCAGGCGGGCCACCTCGGCCACCATGAAGCCGCCCACGCGGTTATCGAGGGCCCGGCCCACGTAAAACTTGTCGTTCAGCACCGTGAACTCGTCCTCAAATGTGACGACCGAGCCCACGTGGATGCCCATTTCTTCCACCTCGTCGGCGCTGGCCGCCCCGCAGTCCAGAAATACCGTTTCGATGGTGGGGGCCTTATCCTGCTCCGCTTTGCGCACATGGATGGCCGGCCAGCCAAACACTGCTTTCACAATGCCCTTGGTACCGAAGATGTTGACGCGCTTGCTGGGGGCCACCAACGGGTCGGAGCCGCCGTTGCGGCGCAGGTACAAGTAGCCTTCCTTGGTGATGTAGTTGACGAAATAGGAGATTTCGTCGGCGTGGGCCTCAATGACCACTTTGTACTTGGCGTCGGGGTTGACGACGCCTACTACCGTGCCGTAGGTATCGACGAAGTAGCTGTCGATGTAGGGCTTGATGTACTCTAGCCACAGCTTCTGGCCCTCTTTCTCGAAGCCGGTGGGGGAGGGATTATTGAGGTATTTCTGGAGGAAGTCGAACGATTCAGTACGCATAGGGAAGAAGTGAGTAAGACAAGTTAATCAGGCTCAGGTACATCGGTTAGTAACCAAGGGATGTACGTTTCAATCTCAATCTGTACTATGTGATGCAGGTTGGGAAAGATGCTGGGAGCGTTGCCAGCAGTGAAACCAATGCTGAATAAATCGGTTAGCGACGCGATTTTATTCTCTGCAGTTGAGAAAAAATCGGGGCCATCTAGAATGGCACCCCGAAAATGCAGCCAGCCGCCATAATGGTGCCGGCCATCAGGTAACCGTTGGTATTGAAAAACCTCTCCTTCACGCCGATAATCTACGCCTAGCTCAGTAAAGAGAGCCAGCGCTTCGGGCGGGAACGCTAGCTCCCGGGCGGCTTCAAAATTGAGGCAGTCGTGGCACCCGCAGGCCGTTGGCACACTGGCAAGCGAAGCGGCGTATGTCGTTTCAGTAGCCTCTTTATCCACCGAAAACAGCCATTGCCGGAAGCGCACTAGGGTTTCTGCCATTGCCAGCGGAGCTTACAGCGGAATGTTTCCGTGTTTCTTGCGCGGCAAGGTAGCTACCTTGTTTTCCAACATTTTAAAGGCACGGATGAGCTTTTGCCGGGTCTGTGAAGGCAGAATCACTTCATCAACGAAGCCGCGGTGGGCGGCGCGGTAGGGCGTGGCAAATTTCTCCTGGTAATCAGCTACTTTCTCCTGGAGCTTGGCGGCCGGGTCGTTGGCAGCGGCGATTTCACGCTTGAAAATGATTTCGGCGGCCCCCTTGGCGCCCATTACGGCAATTTCGGCGGTGGGCCAGGCAAAATTTAGGTCGGCCCCGATGTGCTTGGAGTTCATCACGTCGTAGGCCCCACCGTAGGCCTTGCGGGTGATGACGGTGATGCGCGGCACGGTGGCCTCGCAGAAAGCGTAGAGCAGCTTGGCCCCGTTGGTGATGATGCCGCGCCACTCCTGATCGGTGCCGGGCAGGAAGCCGGGCACATCCTCCAGCACCAGCAGCGGGATGTTGAACGAGTCGCAGAACCGCACAAAACGCGCGGCTTTGGTGCTGGCGTTGATGTCGAGCACGCCGGCCAGCACCGCCGGCTGGTTGCCCACAATGCCTAGGCTGCGGCCTGCCAGCCGCGCAAAGCCCACCACAATGTTCTCGGCAAAGTTCTGGTGCACTTCCATAAATGAGCCCGCATCCACCAGTCCGTCAATTACTTCGCGGATGTCGTAGGGCTGGTTGGCGTTGTCTGGAATGATGGTATCGAGCGCGGGGCGGCTTTCGTCGCCCGCGGTGTAGGGCATAGCCGGAGCCGTTTCCTCGCAGTTCTGAGGCAGGTAACTCAGCAGCTGCTTGAGCTGCTGGATGCACACCACCTCGTTGGCAGCCGTGAAGTGGGTGACGCCGCTCTTGGTGCTGTGGGTACTGGCGCCGCCCAACTCTTCGCTGGTCACGTTCTCGTGGGTCACGGTTTTCACTACGTTGGGCCCCGTCACGAACATGTAGCTCGTGTCTTCCACCATCAGGATAAAGTCGGTGATGGCCGGCGAGTACACCGCGCCGCCTGCGCAGGGCCCCATGATGGCCGAGAGCTGCGGCACCACGCCGCTGGCCAGCGTATTCTTGTAAAAGATATCGGCGTAGCCGCCAAGGCTTACCACGCCTTCCTGAATGCGGGCCCCGCCCGAGTCGTTAAGGCCAATCACGGGGGCCCCATTTTTCAAAGCAAGGTCCATGATCTTCACGATTTTTTCGGCGTGGGTTTCGCTTAGCGAACCCCCAAACACCGTAAAATCCTGCGAGAATACATACACCAGCCGGCCGTGCACCGTGCCGTAGCCCGTCACCACGCCGTCGCCGAGGTAGTGCTCCTGGTCGAGGCCGAAGTCGCGGGCCCGGTGCATCACAAACTTGCCAATTTCCTCAAACGAGCCTTCGTCGAGCAGCAAATCGAGCCGCTCGCGGGCCGTGAGCTTGCCTTTCTTGTGCTGCGCGTCGATGCGGGCCTGGCCGCCGCCGAGCAGAGCTTCTTCGTTTTTGCGGGCCAGTAAATCGGTTTTGGAAAGGGCGTCGTGGGCGTGCGGATCGGGCATTGCGGGTGGGAGCGAGGCGAGAAAAGTAGGGCCCCAAAGATAGGCGGCGGGCCCAGCAAAAGCGCCGGAAGATCAGTTTAGGAATTCAAGCCCAGCACCAGCAGCATGAATGCAAACTGCCGGGCCGTGTCGTCAATCGACTTGAACCGGCCGGAAGCGCCGCCGTGTCCGGCGGCCATGTCGGTGTGCAGCAGCAGCAGGTTGCGGTCGGTTTTGGTGGCGCGCAGCTTGGCTACCCACTTGGCCGGCTCGTAGTACTGCACCTGTGAGTCATGCAAGCCGGTAGTTACCAGTAAGTTGGGGTAGGACTGGGCCTTCACGTTGTCGTAGGGCGAGTACGAGAGCATGTATTTGAAGTAAGGCTCGTCGGCGGGGTTGCCCCACTGGTCGTACTCGCCGGTGGTGAGCGGAATGCTGGGGTCCGACATGGTGGTTACTACGTCTACAAACGGCACGGCGGCGATGACACCCTTGTAGAGGTCGGGCCGCAGGTTCACGATGCCGCCCATGAGCAGGCCCCCGGCGCTGCCACCCATGGCAAAGAGCTTGGCCGTGGACGAGTACTGGCGTTGGCCGCCGGGCGCGGCGTGGGGCTTTGTGAGGTATTCCGAACAGTCGATGAAGTCGGTGAAGCTGTTCATTTTGTGCAGCATCCGCCCGTCCTCAAACCACTGTCGCCCCATTTCCTGCCCGCCCCGGATATTGCAGATGGCGTACACGAACCCGCGGTCGAGCAAGCTCAGGCGCGCCGCGCTGAAGGTGGGGTCCATCGAGTAGCCGTAGGAACCGTAGGCGTACTGCAGCAGCGGCGCGCTGCCATCGAGCTGCGTGCCCTTTTTGTACACGATGGACATGGGAATCATCACATTGTCCCGGCTCTTCACGAATACCCGGTCCGTCACGTAATCAGCTCGGTTGAAGCCACCGAGCACGGCTTGCTCCTTGCGCAAGGTGCGCTGGTGAGTTGCAAAATCGTAATCGTACACCGACGAAGGCGTGGTGAGCGACGTGTAATTGTAGCGCAGCGTAGGCGCATCAAACTCCGGGTTGACGCCAATAGTGGCCGTGTACGCCACTTCGTCAAAGGCAATTTTTTGCTCTTGCTTGTCCTTCCAGCGGATGGCGCGCAACTGCAGCAAGCCTTCCTTGCGCTCGTTCAGCACCAGGTAATCCTTGAACAAGTCGAAGCCAGCCAGGAAAACCTCGGGCTGGCGTGGTAGCGCGTCCTGCCACCCAGCCTTGGCGGGGTTGGCCACGGGCGCTACCACCAGCCGGTAGTTGGGGGCCTGCCAGTTGGTGCGGATATAAAACTTGTCGCCCATGTTTTCCACCTCATACAGGTGGTCGGGTTCGCGGGGCACCAGTACTTTGAACGCACCCGCTGGGGCCCCCGCATCGAGGTAGCGGTACTCTGAAGAGAGCGAGCTAGCTAAATCGATGCCGATGTACTTCTTTGATTTCGTGCGGCTTACTCCCACGTGGAAGGTGTTGTCCTTCTCCTCGTACACCAAAGCGTCCTGCTGCGGGTCGGTGCCCAGCGTGTGGCGGTACACCTGGTAGGGCAGCAGCGTGGTAGTATCCTTTTTGGTGTAGAACACCGTTTTGTTGTCGGCCGCCCACACGGCCTCGCCACCGGTGTTGGCAATGCTTTCGGGGTAGAGCTTGCCCGTGGCCAAGTTCTTAAAGCGCAGCGAGTAAAGGCGCCGGCTCACCACGTCGTCCGAATAGGCCAGCACCTGGTTGTCGTCGCTCACGGCCCAGCCGCCAAGTTGGAAGTATGACTTGCCCTGGCCCAGCTGGTTGGCATTCAGTAATATTTCTTCGGGGGCCCCCAGGCTGCCCTTTTTGCGGCAGTAAATAGGGTACTCGCCGCCCTGCTCAAAGCGCGTGTAGTAATAATAACCGTTGTCGCGGTAGGGCACTGAGGCGTCGTCCTCCTTGATGCGGCCCTTGATTTCGGCCACCAGCCTCTGCTGCAACGCTTTGGTGCCGGCCATTTGCTGGTCGTAGTAGGCGTTTTCGGCGTTCAAGTAGGCCAGCACTTCCGGGCTTTCCGGCTGGTTGAGCCAGTAATAATTGTCCGTTCGCGTGACGCCGAAGTTGGTGAATACCTTGGGCTTGATGGCCGCGACGGGGGCCGGCTGCGCCAGGGCCCCAGTGGTTAGGGCCGCGCCAGCGCTAGCCACAGCGGCTCGTTGTAAAATTCGCATAAAACCAGAAAAATGAGGATACTAACAAGGCGGCCGCTGCCGGCTAATGACGGGGTTAAGGTAACAGCGGTGTAACAAAAAAGCCGGCCCCTTTGCAGGAACCGGCTTCTTGTGGTCGCGCCTAGCGCTTACTTCTTGTCCGTATCGGGCGATTCGGGGGCTTCAGCAGGCCGCTCGTCGCTGGCCAGGTTGGGCTTCTCGTCGCTCTTGCTTACCGAGAAGATAAGCTCGTCCTTGCCATCCTCGTAGTCGGCGGTGATGATGTCACCGTGCAACACTTGGGCTTTCAGGATTTCTTCAGCAATCGGATCTTCGATGTACTTCTGGATAGCACGGTTCAGTGGCCGGGCCCCATACTTGGGGTCATAGCCTTTCTCTGCCACAAAATCCTTGGCCTTATCGGTCAGCTGCACTTGGTAACCCAGGGCGCTAACACGCGAGAGGAGCTTGCGCAGGCTGATTTCGATGATCTTGTGGATGTCCTTCTTCTCCAGCGAGTTGAAGACAATCACGTCATCCAAGCGGTTGAGGAATTCCGGCGAAAAGGTTTTCTTCAGGGCGTTGGTGATGGTGCCCTTCGTAATCTCGTCCATGTTATCCTGCCGGGCCTTGGTGCCAAAGCCGATGCCGGCGCCAAAGTCTTGCAAGTCACGGGCCCCGATGTTCGAGGTCATGATGATGATGGTGTTGCGGAAGTCAACCTTACGGCCCAGCCCATCGGTCAAAATGCCGTCGTCCAGCACTTGCAGCAGCAAGTTGTACACGTCCGGGTGCGCCTTCTCAATCTCGTCGAGCAGGATGACCGAGTACGGCTTGCGGCGGATTTTCTCCGTCAGCTGGCCGCCTTCTTCGTAGCCCACGTAGCCGGGAGGCGCGCCCACCAGGCGCGACACACTGAATTTCTCCATGTATTCCGACATATCGACGCGCACCAGCGAATCTTCCTTGTCGAACAAATACGTAGCCAATACCTTGGCCAACTCCGTCTTGCCTACGCCCGTGGGGCCCAGGAACACGAACGAGCCAATCGGCTTCTTGGGGTCCTTCAAGCCTACGCGGGTGCGCTGAATTGCTTTCACCAACTGCTTGATGGCTTTGTCCTGGCCGATTACTTTGCCCTGCAGCTCCTCGTTCATGTTGAGCAGCTTCTGGCTTTCGTTCTGGGCCACGCGCGAAACGGGGATGCCGGTCATCATGGCGATTACCTCGGCCACGTTTTCCTCTTTCACCGTGTAACGCTTCTTCTTAGTCTCCTCTTCCCAGCTCTTCTTAGCCGTTTCGAGTTGGTCCAAAAGCTTCTTCTCAGTGTCGCGGAGTTTAGCGGCTTCCTCGTATTTCTGTGATTTCACCACGCGGTTTTTCTCGCCTTTGATGTTCTCAATTTGCTCTTCAAGCGTGAGAATATCCTCGGGCACCACGATGTTGTTGATGTGTACGCGGGCCCCGGCTTCGTCCAGAATGTCAATGGCTTTGTCCGGCAAGAAACGGTCGCTCATGTAGCGGTCGCTCAGCATCACGCACTGCTCAATGGCCTTGTCCGTGTACACCACGTGGTGGTGGTCCTGGTACTTATCCTTGATATTGTGCAGGATTTCAATCGTTTCCTCGGGCGTGGTAGGGTCCACCATCACCATCTGGAAGCGGCGGGCCAGGGCCCCATCCTTCTCAATGTACTGGCGGTACTCATCGAGCGTGGTGGCGCCGATGCATTGAATTTCGCCGCGGGCCAAAGCCGGTTTGAACATGTTCGAAGCGTCGAGCGAGCCCGAAGCACCGCCGGCGCCCACGATGGTGTGCAGCTCGTCGATGAACAGAATCACGTCGGGCGACTTCTCCAGCTCGTTCATCACGGCCTTCATGCGCTCCTCAAACTGGCCGCGGTACTTGGTACCGGCCACCAGCGAAGCCAGGTCCAGGGTCACGACGCGCTTGTTGAACAGCACGCGGCTCACTTTCTTCTGGATGATGCGCAGGGCGAGGCCTTCGGCGATGGCCGTTTTGCCCACGCCGGGCTCCCCGATGAGAATAGGGTTGTTCTTTTTGCGGCGGCTCAGGATTTGGGCCACGCGCTCAATCTCCTTTTCGCGGCCCACAATGGGGTCGAGCTTGTCTTCCTCCGCCATTTTGGTGAGGTCACGGCCGAAGTTATCGAGCACCGGGGTGCGCGATTTCTCGCCGGCTTTTTTGGCGCCGCCGGGGGCATTGCCAGCGCCCTGGCCGCGGCCCTGCTGGCCACCAAAGAGACGGTC
Organism: Hymenobacter nivis; assembly: GCF_006439025.1. Taxonomy (GTDB): domain Bacteria; phylum Bacteroidota; class Bacteroidia; order Cytophagales; family Hymenobacteraceae; genus Hymenobacter; species Hymenobacter nivis_A. The sequence goes on along the minus strand of NZ_RCYZ01000001.1, from coordinate 692,365 downwards.
GTTGTCGTCGTCGTCGGTGTCAGGGGCCTTAGCGGCGGGGGTAGCGTTGCCGTGGTAATCCAGCGAATCGCGGACGGTTTCGTAGTTCACGTTGAATTTGCTGAGAATTTGAGAAGAAATGTTGTCCTCATCGCGCAGAATCGAGAGGAGCAGGTGCTCGGTGCCAATCACTTCCGACTTGAAGATCTTGGCTTCGAGATAGGTGATCTTTAGGACTTTTTCCGTCTGCTTGGTGAGCGGAATCGAGCCCGTGATGCTGTTGCCCTGCGTAGCGGTGTTACGGGTTGCCTGCTCGAGCGAGAACTTTAGCTCGTCGAGGGCTACGCCCAGCTTGCGCAGCAAGCCGAGGGCGGTGCCTTCGGCTTCGCGGATCATGCCCAGCAGCAGGTGTTCCGTGCCGATGTAATCGTGGCCGAGGCGGATGGCCTCCTCCCGGCTCAGGGAGATGACTTCCTTGACGCGGTTTGAGAATTTAGCTTCCATGCGGATAAACGTAATGAAAAAAATGGATAGCCCCGCGTCGGGAATAGAAATAATTGACGAAGACGGGTTAGGCCGGGGTAGCTTGAAAACAAGCCGGTTCGGGCGAAGGTTCGGGCAAAAGAGAAACGAAAACGGGCGGGCGAAGTTTGCTAAACCTTCAACCTAAATATGCGCCCGCCGCTGGTCCCTGCGCAAACAGCAAATCCAGGACGCTTAACCCGGGCTCAAAACCTGGGCCAAACACCTGCGGGTAGGGCCGCACCCGCCCCAAGTCTGCCGGACTGTCAGGCCCGAGGGCCCCAGCCTTGGGGCTCAGCCAGTCGCGCCGGTCAAGCGTACCCGGGGCCCCCGGCTGCCCGGGGAGGCGGTAATCAGCAGTAAACGCAACGGGCAGCGTGAGGCGAAAGCAGCGCAGCTCCAAGCGCAAGAAGGCCAGGTTCAGTTCGAAGAGCCGGGCGGGCTTGGTGCGGTAGATGTCGTGCAGGTAATCGGCGTAGTACTCGAAGTACGGGCTGTTGCCGTAGGCGGTTTGCAGGGTGCGCCAATGGCGGTGCACCCAGTTTTGGCGGTAATCGATGTCAATGTCGGACGTTTTGACTTTTTCGGCCCGGTTGCCGTCCACCACCGGCACCGTGAGGGCCTGCACGCCCTGCGCCGTGCGGATGAGGCAGCGGTTGCGGTAGGTTTGCTTGCGGTAGTTTTCCTGGGCTTCCAGCACTAGGCCATCGGCTTGGAGCAGGGCCGCAAAAAACGCCGCCGGTGGGTGGTACGGTAGTTCAGAAAGGATGAGCATGGGGCGAAGTAACGGCAACGCTATTTTTGCACCATGCGTTTCCTCCTAATTTTATGGGCTTGCCTCGCCCCAGCGCTGGCCGCCCGGGCCGGTGGCCCGCCGCGCCTGCTGCTCGACGTGGCCCGCTTCCGCAACCTGAACCAAGTGGAAAAAGGGGCCGAGGTGGAGCTGTACGTCACGGTGCCCACCCAGTCGCTTACCTACCGGCAGCGGGCCCCCCGGGCGTTTCAGTCGGCGGCCACCGTCACGCTCGAAATCCTCAAGGCGGACGGTAAATCGGCTTACAAGGAAACCGTCATTTTGAAGCCGCCGGTCATCAACGACACCACGCTGGCCCTGAAAAACCCGGTCAGCTTCCTCAAGCGCATACCGCTGCCCGACGGCCACTACACGCTGCGCGGCACCGTGCGCGACCAGTACCGCGCCGCCAACGGCGAGGCCACGGTGGAGCGCCCCCTGGTGCTGGAAGCCCCCGCGGGCCCCACCCTGAGCGACGTGCTGCTGCTGGCCCGCCCCGCCGTGAAAAGCAACGGCGACGACGCCTTCCTGCGGGGCGGCTACCTGCTCACCCGGGCCCCCAGCGGCTTCTTCGGCCGCGGGGCTGATAATCTGTATTTCTACACCGAGCTGCAAGGGGCCCCCGCCGGCCAGCCCCTGCGCCTGCACTACCACCTGGCCGCCCCCGACGGCACCGCGGCCGACGCCGATGCGCCCCTCACGCCCCAGGCCGGGCGGCCCACCACCATCATCGGGCAGCTGCCGTTTGGGCCCCTGCCCGAGGGCGAGTTCACGCTGCTCGTGGACGTGTACAGCGGCAAAAAGCTGCTCACCAGCCACCGGGCCACCGGCCGCCGCAGCACCACCGAGTACGCCCCCGCCGGGGCCGCGTCGCGGTGAGGGGCCCCCAGGGCCGACCTTACCCGTGGTACTACGCCCCGCTGAACTGGCTGCTGCTGGGCCTGGCCCACCTGCCGCTGGGGGCCCTGTACGTGGTGGCCGATGGGCTTTACTACCTACTGGCCTTTGGCCTGCGCTACCGCGGCCGGGTGGTGCAGGAAAACCTGCGCCGCTCGTTTCCTGACAAGAGCGAGGCGGAAATCCAGCGCATCCGCAAAGATTTCTACCGCCATTTCAGCCAGCTCGTGGTGGAGATTCTGAAGCTGGCGGCCATCAAGCCCGCCGAGCTGGCGCGCCGGGCCACCTGGGTAAACCCCGAACTGATGGCCGGGGCCCTGGCGCGGCAGCGGCCCGTCATCACGCTGGGCTCGCACATGGGCAACTGGGAATGGATCCTGGGCAGCGGGGCCCTGGCGCTGCCCGGCGTGATGGCCGGCGTGTACAAGCCCTTCAAAAACCCGTTTGTGGAAGCCTTCATGCGGCGGGTGCGCACCCGCACCGGGGCCGAGGCCGTGCCCATGCTGGGCACCCTGCGCTACCTAGTGCAGCACCGCCGCGGCGGCCGCAACATCAGCCTGCTCACCGACCAGGCCGCGGGCCCCGAAGACCGGCCCTACTGGACCAATTTCCTGCACCAGGACACCGGCTTTTACAGCAGCGCCGAGCGGCTGGCGGCGCAGTTTGACTGCGCGGTGTTGTACGTGGGCATCCGGCGGGTGCGGCGCGGCCACTACGAAATCAAGTTCACCGAAATGCCTTGGGGCCCCACCGTGGCTGGGGCCCCCGAAGGCACTTCCCCCATCACCGAGGCCTTTGCCCGGCAGCTGGAGCGCGACATTCAGGCCTCGCCCGAGCAGTACCTGTGGACGCACCGCCGCTGGAAACACAAGCGGCTATAAGACTGCCTAGGCCGCAAAAGAGCGTCCCCGCCGCACCAGCAGAAGCTGGTGCGGCGGGGACGCTCTTTTGCGGCTGGAAGGCTAGTGTGGGGCCCTACAGGTATTGCTCGATGTCGCCGGCACCCTGGCGAATCAGTTCGAAGTCGTCGTTGGTGCAGTCGATGATGGTGCTGGGCACGTTTCCGCCGAAGCCGCCGTCGATAACTAGGTCCACTAGGGACCGGTATTTTTCGAAAATCAGGTCCGGGTCGGTCACGTATTCTTCGAGCGTGTTCTCGTCGCTGCGCACCGACGTGCTCACGATGGGGTTGCCCAGCTCCTTCACCAGGCTCAGGATAATCTGGTTGTCGGGCACCCGGATGCCCACCGTTTTGCGCTTCACGCCGCCGTGGCGCGGGGCGCTGGCGCTAGCCTCGAAGAGGAACGTGAAGGGCCCAGGTAGGGCTTTTTTGATGACCTTATAAGTGGTCGTGTTGATGCCGTGGGCGTAGTCGCTGATGTGCGACAAATCGTGGCAGATGAAGCTCAGATTGGCCTTTTCGGGGTTCAGGCCCTTGATGCGGCACACCTTCTCGACGGCCTTGGCATTGGTCACGTCGCAACCGATGCCATACACCGTGTCGGTGGGGTAAATGATCACGCCGCCCTTGCGGAGAACGTCCACGGCCTGCTGGATGCGGTTGATGGGCGGATTGTCGGGGTGGATGCGAAGGAGCGTGGCAGCCATATGGTTAGGTAGGGTAAGTAGGGGAGGGGCGGACCGCGAAGGCCCAAAACGGGCGGAAAAGTAAGCAACAACTCCGTTTCGTGCCCGCATAAAATTCTGGGCCGGGGCCCCGCTGCCCGCCGGGGCCCCGGCCCGCGGGTGCGTACTTTTGGGATTGCACTTCCGCTGACCCTCGCTTTTTCCATGCCCGAACCTGCCAAACTGTCAAGCGTTGAGCGCCGCGACCAATCGGTGCGCCGCCGCAACCGCAACGCCGCCATCGTCTCCGTCCTGGGCCTGACGCTGGTGTGCTTCTCGTACTATTTCTACCAGATTTTTTTCACGGCCAACATCGAAACCAAGGGCAAGCCCACCTACGTGCTCGTGCACCGGGGCGAGGACTGGAAGGCCGTGCTCGATTCGATAGACCACACCGACGTGGTGGTGGACCGGCTCTCGCTGCACTTCGTGGCCAAGCTGATGAAGTACAACCGCCCCGGGGCCGTGAAGCCCGGCCGCTACGAACTAAAGGACGGCTACACCAACCGCCAAGTCATCGGGGTGCTGCGGGCCGGCATCCAGTCGCCGCTCAAGCTCACGTTTGCCAACGTGCGCCTGCGCCAGGAGTTAGCCGCCAAGCTGGCCCGCCAGATTGACGCCCGCCCCGCCCACATCGACTCGCTGCTGGCCAGCCCGGCCTACACCCGCAGCTTGGGTTTTGATACCACCACGGTGCTCACCATGTTCATTCCCAACACGTACCAGATTTACTGGAACACGTCGGCGGAGAACCTCATGCAGCGCATGAAGAAGGAGTACGAGAAGTTCTGGACGCCGGCCCGTGACGCGGCCCGCGAGAAGGAGCACCTCAGCCGGGCCGAGGTGAGCACCCTGGCCAGCATCGTGGAGGCCGAGCAGCAGCAGCACGCCGACGAGCGCCCCCGCATCGCGGCCGTGTACCTCAACCGCCTCAAAAAAGGCATGAAGCTCCAAGCCGACCCTACCGTGGTATACGCCAACCGCGACTTCACCATCAAGCGCGTGCTGAACGTGCACCTGCAAAAAGACTCGCCCTACAACACCTATAAGTACGCCGGCCTGCCCCCGGGCCCCATCGACCTGCCCAGCATCGCCAGCATCGACGCCGTGCTGCACCCCGAGGACAACGACTACCTCTACTTCTGCGCCAAGGAAGACTTCAGCGGCTACCACGCCTTCGCCACCAACGAGCGCGACCACATCCTAAACGCCCGCCGCTACCAAGCGGCCCTGAACCGGGCGGGGATTAGGTAACTGTTTGGCGCCGATGGTTGAATTTAGGCTATGATTACTAATGAGTTAACTGCAGCTGATTACAGCCAAACGTTTCAACCGCCAATGCAGGACGTAACGGCCACTGCGGAGCAGGTAATTGATATCTGGCCATATGTTGGCTCAATTCCAGTCGCGGGTTTGGGCGGATTTATGCTGAAAGACGTAGCGTATGTGTATAGGAATAACAGCAATGCCTTTGAGCATGTGCTGATTGGCACTGACGATAAGAACGTATTTTTAGTCATCGTACTCAGCTTAGCTGGCCCGGAAATTTACGGTTACCACTTACTGGATCTGGTCACGCTTTACGGTTTAACAGAAGAATAACCGATGTACACTTCCGACATCCAAATCCGCGTGCGCTACGCCGAAACCGACCAGATGGGCTACGTGTACCACGGCAACTACGCGGCGTTTTTTGAGGTGGCGCGCACCGAGGCGTTTCGGCAGCTGGGCATCCGCTACAAAGATTTGGAGGCCGACGGCGTAGGAATGCCGGTGGGCGAGCTGCGCACGCGCTTCCGCCGCCCGGCCCGCTACGACGACCTGCTCACCGTGCGGCTGCTGCTGAAGCAGCCCGCTGAAGGCTCGCGGGTGCTTTTTGAGTACGAGGTGTACAACGAGGCCCGCGAGTTGCTTACCGAGGGCCACACGCTGATGGTGTTCGTGAGCACGGCCACCGGGCGGCCCGTGCCGGTGCCGCCCGCCATTGCCGGCAAGCTGGCCCCGTATTTTAGCGACGACGAAACGGCGGGGCCCCTCGGCGGTGTTCTGCCCGTGCCGACGGACGCGCCCGCGCCGGCGGCATTCGGTAAGTAACGCCCTGCCCATGCACCCACCCGCCCTCCGCCGCCGCACCCGCCTGCCCGACCTGCGCCAGCAGCGGGCGTACCGGCGCGCCATCGTGGGGTTGAAGCGGTTCCGGCTGTTTGGGGGCCAGGCCTCGCTCTACGACGTGCTGGACCGGGTACTGCTGGAGTTGCGCCTCGATAGCCTGGAAAAGCGCGCCGCCTACATGGCCTTCAACCTCACGGTGGCCCTGTTTCCGACCATTATTTTCCTGTTCACGCTCATCCCGTACATCCCGGTGCCGAACCTGAACGTGGACATCCTGCAGTTCCTGGGCGACTTTATGCCGCCCGAGCTGTACGCCGCCACGGCCTCCACCATCGAGGACATTGTGAACATTCCGCACGGGGGCCTGCTCTCGTTCGGGTTTGGCACCGCGCTGGTGCTCAGCTCCAACGGCATCATGGCCCTGCTCGACGCTTTCGAGAAGAAGTACCCCAACTTCAAGCACCGCAGCTACATCCGCAAGCGGCTCATTGCCACGGCGTTGACGTTTGTGCTGGCGTCCATCCTAGTGCTAGCCATTGCCGGTATCTTCTTCGGTACCTACCTCATCGACGGGCTGGTGTACTACGAAATCGTGCCCGAGCGCTACACCGACCTCGTGCTAACGGCCGTGCGGTTTGGCTCGCTGCTGGGGCTGTTTTTAAGTACGACGTGCGTGATTTATTATTTCGTGCCGCCCGTGCACGACAAATGGCCGCTGCTCTCGGCCGGGGCCATCGTGGCCACGCTGCTTATCTTTTTGGTCTCGTTTCTGTTCACGCTCTACGTGCGCATTTTCGATTCCTACAACCACTTCTACGGCTCCATTGGGGCCCTGGTGGGCTTCATGGTGTGGCTCGAATTTGTGTGCATGACGCTCATCATCGGCTTCGAAGTGAACGTGAGCGTGGATGCGGTGACGGGCCGCCTGAAAAAAATAACGGCCAAGGAGCCCCTGAAAATGAACCGCTAAGGCCCGCACGCTGGGGCCCTGGCAATAAAAAATGCGCGCGCCTTATTGTTCACTGCGCTGCCGTTCTTACTTTTGCGGTCCCCGAACCACTCGGGGGACCGATAGAGAGGTGGCAGAGTGGTCGAATGCGACGGTTTCGAAAACCGTTATACCGGCAACGGTATCGGGGGTTCGAATCCCCCCTTCTCTACAAAAGGCTTTTTCTACTTCAGAAAGAGCCTTTTTTGTTGTCAGCAACCGGCTTTGCAGGCTTTTCTCACCCAGAGAAGTGGCAGAGTGGTCGATTGCGGCGGTCTTGAAAACCGCTGACTGTAACAGGTCCGGGGGTTCGAATCCCTCCTTCTCTGCACCGTCGCTTGCTGGCGCAAAAATCCCCGCTTCCGTTTTGGAGGCGGGGATTTTTTATTGGCTATTACTTTCGGCCCGGGCCCCGGGGCAACGCGGGGCCCGGCTTTGCCGTTTGGGCCATTTATTGTTGGGCTTCTATACTACGTTTGTCTACTATTTCTATTTCCGTACTACCCCTCGCTTTTTAGGTATTCTATGTTCCGGTTCTTTACGCTATTGCTGCTGGTGAGCGCCCTGGGCCTCGCGCCGGCCGCCGCCTATTCCGTGCTCACGCACCAAGCCAACGTCGATTCGTGCTGGAAGCCTTGCCTGCTGCCGGCCTTGCAACGCCGCTACCCCGGCTCAACGGCCGAGGAACTCGTTAAGGCCAAGGCGTTTGCCTACGGTGGGGCCATTATCCAAGATATGGGCTATTACCCGCTGGGGGCCGCCTTGTTCACCAACCTTACCCACTATGTGCGCTCGGGCGACTTCGTGCGCAACCTGCTCAACGAGGCCCACGACCGCAACGAATACGCCTTCGCGCTGGGGGCCCTGGCGCACTACGCCGCCGATTTGGAAGGCCACTCCGAGGGCACCAACCGCGCCCTGGCCCTGGTGTACCCCGAACTGAAGGCCAAGTTTGGCAACATCATTACCTACGAGGATGCCCCCAAGCAACACAACCAGCTGGAGTTCGCGTTCGACGTGACGCAGGTGGCCGCCGGCCGCTACCGCACCGAGGATTACCACGACGCCATTGGCTTTGAGGTGGCCAAGGAAGTGTTGGAGCGGGCCTTTGAAAAAACCTACGGTCTGCCGCTGAGTAAGGTATTTTTCAACACCGACGTAAGCATCGCTACTTTCCGCTTCGCCGTGCAAAGCGTCATTCCCCTGGCTTCGCGCTCGGCTTGGCACTACCAGAAGAAAGATATCCGCAAGCTGACCCCCGGCATTAAGCGCCGCGCTTTTGTGTACCACCAAAACCGCAAAGAGTACCGCGAGCTTTACGGCAAGAAGTACGAGCGGCCCGGATTTGGGGCTCGGGTACTGTCGGTGTTCGTAGGCATTCTGCCCAAGGTGGGGCCCCTGAAGCCGTTCGCGTTCCGCCCGCCTACGCCCGAGGCTTTGAAGATTTTCCGGGCCAGCTTCGCCACCGTGCTCAAAACCTACTGTGGCCTGCTGAGCCAGCAGGGGCCCCAGCCGCCCGCGCCCGCCCTGGCCAACGAGGATTTTGACACTGGCAGCGCCACGCACTTTGGCGAGTACGCGCTGGCTGACAAGACGTACGGCGAGTGGGTGCGCAAGCTGGCCCGCGAAAAGTTTGCCGGCATCACGCCGCTTGTGCGCTCCAACATCCTCACGTTCTTTGCCTCAGCCAAGGAAAAGCCCGTCGATAAAGAGGAGCAGGAAGACGACAACCGCAAAGAAACCGCCGAGGCCCTGGCCGAGTTGAAGGCGCTGCCCGCCGCGGAAACAGGGAAATAAGATATTGATTAATTGGTTATTAAGACAGTATCTAAATTATAAAAACTGGTAACTTTTCGGGGTTGCTGGTTGTCAGAAGGGGCACTGCGTGCGTATACAGTGAAGACCGTAGCGCCAGCATTTACCGCTAACCTCCCTTTTCTGATGAACCACGACCTTACTCCCGACGCGGCCGCCGACGGCGCCGCAGCCGACGGCTCGCGCCGCTCGTTTGTGAAGCAGGCCGGGGGCCTGCTGGGCCTGGCCCTGGCCCCGCCCATTACCGGCTTTGCCGACCGCCTGGCCGGCCCCGCCAAAACCCTGGAGGGCCCCACCGACCTCACGCTGCGCATCAACGGCGCGGCCCGCACCCTGCGCGCCGAGCCCCGCGTGACGCTGCTCGATGCCCTGCGCGAGTACCTCGACCTTACGGGCTCTAAGAAAGGCTGCGACCACGGCCAGTGCGGCGCCTGCACCGTGCTGGTGGACGGCCGCCGCGTTAATTCCTGCCTCACACTTGCCGTGATGAACCAGGGCAAGGAGATTACCACCATCGAGGGCATTGCCAAGGGCGACGAGCTGCACCCGATGCAGGAGGCGTTCCTCAAGCACGACGGCTTCCAGTGCGGCTATTGCACGCCGGGCCAGATCATGAGCGGCGTTGCTTGCGTGAAGGAAGGCCACGCCACTTCCGACGACCAGTGCCGTGAGTGGATGAGCGGCAACCTGTGCCGCTGCGGCGCCTACCCCAACATTGTGGCCGCCGTGCGGGAGGTGGCCGGCAAGGCCTAAGCCCGGCGCTGGGGCCCCACGGGTGCGCCGTTGGCGCGCCTGCTACTAGGGCCCCCGCCGCGCGGTTTGCCTGCCTGCGCAGGTGCCGCAGGCCTTGGTTGCCCCACTGCATCTCAACTACTATCCCGATGAATAACTTTAGCTACACCCAGGCCAAAACGGCCAAGGAGGCCACTAGCCTCCGCCAGGGGGCCCCCCAGGCCGCCTACATTGCCGGCGGCACCACGCTGCTGGATTTGATGAAGTCCAACTTGGAGGAGCACTCCCAGCTGGTGGACATCAATATGTTGCCTTTTAAAGGCATTGAGCAGACCAGCGACGGCCTGCGCATCGGCGCAATGGAGCGCATGAGCGACGTGGGCGAGCACCCGCTGGTGTTGCAGCAGTACCCGGCCGTGTCGGAGTCGCTGCTGCTGGCGGCCTCGCCCCAGCTGCGCAACATGGCTAGCATTGGGGGCAACATTTTGCAGCGCACCCGCTGCGGGTACTTCCGCGACGCAGCCTTTCCGTGCAACAAGCGAGTGCCCGGCTCGGGCTGCCCGGCCATTGAGGGCGACAACCACAACCTGGCCATTCTGGGCACTTCCGACGCCTGCATTGCCACCGCCTACCCCGGTGACCTGAGCGTGGCCCTGGCCGCCCTCGACGCCGTGCTGACCCTGGAGAACGCCAAGGGCAAGCAGCGCCGCGTGCCCGTCACGGAGTTTTACGTGCTGCCGGGCAAAACCCCGCAGAAGGAAACCGTGCTGGAGCCCGGCGAGCTGATTGTGGCTGTGACCATTCCGGCCGCGGCTCACGCTCGCCGCTCGACTTACCTGAAGGTGCGCGAGCGCGCCAGCTATGCCTACGCCCTGGCCTCGGCTGCGGTGGGGCTCGACGTGCAGGGCGGTACCATCCGCTCGGCCCGCGTGGCCCTGGGCGGGGTGGGCACCAAGCCTTGGCGCAGCCCCGAGGCCGAGAAAGTGCTGACGGGGGCCCCGGCCACCGAGGCCACTTTCCGCGCCGCCGCTGCTGCCGCGCTGCGTGGCGCCCAGCCCCGCGACGACAACCGCTTCAAAGTGGAGCTGGCCCAGAACACCCTCGTGCAGGCCCTGACGAAAGTCGCCGGGTAATTTCTCTGTGCCTTTAGCCTTACCATCTGATGGATATCGAACCTAAATTTTTTGAAACCAACCCCGCCGGTGGCGTGGTGGGCCAGCCGGTGACCCGCATCGACGGGCGCGCCAAGGTGACGGGCGCGGCTAAGTACTCGGCCGAGTACAACAACCTGCCGGGCCTGGTGCATGCCGTAATTAAAACCAGCGACGTGGCCCGGGGCCGCATCACGGGCTTCGACACCAGTGCGGCTCAGAAACAGCCGGGCGTGCTGGCCATTCTCACCCACCAGAACATTCCGAAGCTGGCCAAAACTCCTAATGATGCGGAGGGCAAGAAAGCCATTGGGGCCCCCATGGGCTTTCTGCCGCTCACCGGCGACCAGATTTTTTACGCTGGCCAGCCCGTAGCGGTGGTGGTGGCCGATACGCTAGAGCATGCCCAGTACGCCGCGGCCCTGCTGAAAGTGCAGGTGACGGCCGAAAAGCCGGTGGCTTCTTACGAAGATCCTAAGGCCAAGCTGTTTGACCCTGAGAAGATCCAGGATGGCAAGGCCGACGGCCATACCCGGCGCGGCGACGCCCGGGCGGCCTTCGCGGCGGCCCCGGTGCAGCTCACCCACAAGTACACCCACGCCATCAACCACCACAACCCGATGGAACCCGGCGCCACCACGGCGCACTGGGAGGCACCCGACCGGCTGACGGTGTACGAATCGACGCAGGGCGTGACGCGCACCCAGAAGTCGCTGAGCACCATGCTGGGCCTGGCCACTGACCAGGTGCGGGTAGTGACGAAGTACCTTGGCGGCGGCTTTGGCTGCAAGGGCTCGACGTGGCCCCACACCATCCTCACGGTGCAGGCCGCTAAGGCGGTGGGCCGGCCGGTGAAGCTCGCCCTCACGCGGCCCCAGATGTTCACGAGCATGGGCCACCGCGAAGACCAGGAGCAAACCCTGCGGATCGGGGCCACGAAGGACGGCAAGCTCACGGCGCTCATCCACGAGAAGACCTCAACGACCTCGCCCTGGGACAACTACGCCGAGTCTAATAGCAAGATCATCAACCTACTGTACGAGTGCCCCACGTTTGAGGCGACGTACCAGCTGGCCCGGGCCGACGTAATGACGTCCACCTTCATGCGGGCCCCGGGCGAGGCCCCCGGCTCGTTCGCCATTGAGTGCTCGATGGACGACCTGGCCGAAAAGCTGGGCATCGACCCCCTGGAAATCCGCCTGCGCAACTACGCCGAGAAGGACCCCAGCACCGGCCAGCCGTGGAGCAGCAAGAGCCTGCGCCAGTGCTACGCCCGCGGGGCCGAGCTCTTTGGCTGGAGCAAGCGCAACCCCAAAGCCGGCGCTACCCGCGACGGCAAGCTACTAGTGGGCTGGGGCATGGCTACGGCCAGCTACCCGGTGCACAACTCGCAGGGCACGGCCCGCGCCCGCCTCTACGCCGACGGCCACGCCGTGGTGCAGAGCGGCGCCACCGACCTGGGCACCGGCACTTACACCGTGATGACGCAGGTGGCCGCCGACGGCCTGGGCCTGCCGATGGAGAAAATCCGCTTCGAGCTGGGCGATACCAAAATGCCCACGGCCCCCAACTCGGGCGGTTCCGTGGCCGGTGGCACCGTGTCGTCGTCGGTGTACCTGGCTTGCCAGGACGTGTGGCAGAAGCTCATCAAAGTGGCGGTGCTCGACAAAAAATCCCCCCTGTACCGGGCCAAGATTGCCGACGTGGAGGCCAAAGCCGGCCGTCTGCAACTCAAGGCCAACCCCAATAAGGGCGAAGGCTTTGCCGACGTGATGAAGCGGGCCGACCTGAGCGACATTGAGGGCAATGGCCAGGGCCGCTACGGCAGCGGCTACGAAGACGCCCAGGCCGCTGCTAACGCCGGCCCCGCCAAAAAGGATGAGGTGGGCCACCACTCTATGCACTCTTTCGGAGCCCACTTTTGCGAGGTGAAAGTTGACCCCGAGCTGGGCACCGTGCGCGTGACCCGCTGGGTGAGCGTGCACGCCGCCGGCCGCATCCTGAATGCCAAAACGGCCCGCAGCCAGATTATCGGCGGCAGCATTTTCGGCATCGGCTGCGCCCTGATGGAAGGCACCGTGCGCGACCAGAACCTGGCCCGCTACACCAACGCCTCGCTGGCCGATTACCACATCCCGACCAACGCCGACATCCCGGAAATGACCGTGGAATTCGTGGACGAGCACGACCCTTACATCAACGCGATGGGAGTGAAGGGCATTGGTGAGATTTCGATGGTAGGCGTGTCGGCCGCCGTGGCCAATGCCGTGGCCCACGCCACCGGCCACCGCGTGCGCAGCCTGCCTATCACGCCCGACAAGGTGCTGGGGGCGAAGAATATGCCGTCGTAAAAGGCCATTCAGAAGACAACAAAAAGACCGGCTCCAGAAATGGGGCCGGTCTTTTTACTGGGCAACCTTAGGGCCCCAGGGGCCCCACTGTGCCGCTACGGCGCGAGCAGCGCCGCGAGCTGCTGCAGGGTGATTTCGGCCGATTTGGCGTTGTAGCGGTAATTCACCAGGCGGTATCCGGCGTCCTCGAAGCTCTGCTGGGCAATGCGCACATCTACCAGCGTAGAGAGGCCGGCGTCGAGGCGCAGCTGCACTAGGTTGAGGAGCTTTTTGGCGGTGGTGTAGCTTTCCTGGGCGGTGTTCACCAAGGCCAGGGTTTGCTGGTAGGCCTCCCAGGCCTTGCGGGCGTTGGTGCGGTAGTCGCGCTCCAGAGCCGTGCGTTGCAACTGCGCGGTTTGGGTGTTGAGCCGGGCAATTTTTACTAAGCGCTTGTTGGTGCCGCCCGTGTAGATGGGCACGCCCAGGCTAAGGCCAGCGAAGGGCCCGTAGCTCTGGTTGAAGAGCGTGGTGCCCACCGCGTTCTGGTTGCGGGCGAAGTTGGTGCCCGAGTTGAGGGACAGCGACGGGTAGCGGTTGGCGCGGGCCACGCGCTCGAGCAGTTCGTTCACGCGCACCTGGCGCTCGGCGGCCAGCAGGTCGGGGTTGCGGGTGAGGGAGGTTTCGATGTCGGCCCAGTGCAGGTCGCGGTTCACCGGAATGGTGTCTTCCACGGCCACCCGCGTGTCGAGGTCCAGCGTTAGGGCCCGCAGCAAATCGGCGGTGGCCTGCTGGGCGGCGAGGGCTTGCTGCTGCTGGGTTTGCAGCTGCGCGTTCAGGTCGAGCTGGGCCTGGAACAGGTCGGCGTTGTTGGCCAAGCCCACGCTTTGGCGCGCTTTGATAAGAGTCAGTTTCTGCCGCGACACTTCAGTTGAGGCCTCCAGCGTGCGGATGTAGCGCTGCTGCTGCACCACGGCGTAGTACTTCAGGCTTACGTCGGCCAGCACGTTCTGCACCGTCGAGTTCAGCTGGAGCTGGCTGATTTGCTCCAGCTCGCCCAAGCGCTTGCGGGTGGCCACCACCAGCCCGCCGTTGTAGAGCAGGTACGAGCCCGTCAGGCCCACGTTGTACTGCGTGGAGCGGGCCCCCACGCGCGTCACCCCCAGGCCGGTGTTGAACTCCTGCTGCGTGTTGTTCACCACCACGTTGTTGCTGGCCGCAATGCCTACCGTGGGCAGCCCCCCGGCAAAGCCCGCCGAATTGTACAAATCCTGCACCGCCACGTTGGTCTGGCCAATCTGGATGTCAAGGCTGTTCTTAAGCGCCGTTTGCAGGGCCTCGCGCAGCGTGAGGGTGGGGGCTTCGGGGCGCGCTACACTGTCGGCCGGCGGCAGGGAGGAGGGCAAAGTAGGCTGCGTTTGAGCCCCGGCGGGTGGCAGCGCGGCGCAAGCGAGCAGAAAAAGCCAGGCAAAGAATACTTTCATCGAATCGGATGGGCGAAGGGCCGAAGGCCGCCCGCGGCTTATAGAATCGTTTCAACTGCGGCCGGGGCCCCGGGAAGTCCGGGGCCCCCGACACAACCGCTAGGCCGCCACTTCGGCCGGCGCGTGCGCGGGCACCGCCGAGCCGTCGGCCGCGTCGGGCTGGTGCTCTTTGGCAATAAACGTATAGATGGCCGGAATGACCAATAGCGTGAGCACCAGCGAGAACAGGATGCCACCCACGATTACGGTGCCCAGCGGCTTGCGGCTGGTGCTGGCCGCGCCCAGGCTCATGGCAATGGGCAGGGCCCCCAGCGCGGTGGCCAGCGACGTCATCAGGATGGGGCGCAGGCGCTGCTGGGCCGCCAGCTGCACGGCCTCGCGCAGGGGCAAGCCGGCCTCGCGCTGGTGGTTGGCAAACTCCACAATGAGGATGCCGTTTTTCGTTACCAAGCCAATCAGCATAATCATCCCAATCTGCGAGAAGATGTTGATGGTTTGCCCAAACGCCCAGAGGCTGAGCAGGGCCCCCGCCAGCGCCAGCGGCACCGTGAGCAGGATGATGAGCGGGTCGCGAAAGCTCTCAAACTGCGCCGCCAGCAGCAAGTAAATCAGCACCAGCGCCAGCAAAAAGGCAAACGTGGTGTTGCCCGCGCTCTCGGCAAAGTCGCGCGACGAGCCGGTGAGGGCCGTTTGGAACACGTCGGGGTCCAATACTTTGTCGGCGATGGCCTGCATGGCGCGCACGCCGTCGCCCACGGTTTTGCCCTCGGCCAGCTGCGCCGAAATGGTGGCCGCCTTGAAACGGTTGAAGTGGTAAAGCGTGGCCGGGTTAGAGTTTTCCGTCTGGTGCACCACCGCCGAGAGCGGGATGCTCTCGCCCCGGCTGTTCGTCACGTAGAGGCGGCTGATGTCGTTGGGGGCGCTGCGGTCGTCGCGGTCCACCTGGCCAATCACCTGGTACTGGCGGCCATCGCGCAGGAAATAGGCCATGCGGCGGCCGCCAAAGGCACCCTGCACGGCCGCCGCCACGTCCTGCGTAGTGAGGCCCAGGTCCCTGATTTTCAGGCGGTCAAACGTCAACTGCACTTCGGGCTTGTTGAACTTGAGGTTGGTGTCCACGTTCTGAAACGTGGGGTCTTGCTGGGCGGCGGCCATGAACTTGGGCAGCGCTGCGCGAATCTGCTCGAGGTCGGTGGTTTGCAGCACAAACTGCACCGGCACGCTGCTCTTGGCCCCCGAGCCCACGGCAATGGTCTGCTCCTGCACCACGAAGATGCGGGCGTCGTTGAAGCGCTTCGTGTTGCGGGTGAGGTACTTGGCTATCTGCTCTTGGGTGCGCTTGCGCTGGTCGGGCGGCACCAAGCCGGCGCGCACCTGCGAAGTGTTCGCGCTGCCGCCGGCGGGCGTGCGGGCAAACACAAATTCGTTTTCGGGCACCGAGTCGTTCACAAACGCCGCTACTTGGTCGCTGATTTTCTCCATTGCCCCGAAGCTCGTGCCCTCGGGCCCGGTCAAAACCATGCGTACGCTGCTGCGGTCCTCAAGCGGGGCCAGCTCGGTGGGCAGGTCCTTGCCGATGAAATAGATAATGCCGGCGCAGGCCGCCACCACCACCCAGGCCAGGGACCGCACTTGCAGGAACTTGCCCACGATGCGCCCATACCAGCTCTCCATGCCCTTAAAGAAGGGCTCCGTGCGGTCGTAGAGCTTGCCGTGGCCGCTGCCGCCGTCCTTGTTTTCGCGGTGCAGCACCACGTTGAGCACCGGCGTGATGGTGAGCGACACGAAGGCCGAAATCAGCACCGCGCCGGCTACCACCACCCCGAATTCGCGGAACAAGCGCCCGGTGAAGCCTTCCAGAAAAATAACCGGCAAGAACACCACCGCCAGCGTGAGCGAGGTGGCGATAACGGCGAAGAAGATCTCCTTGCTGCCCTCGCGCGCCGCGTCCTGAATGCTCATGCCCTCTTCGAGCTTGCGGAAAATGTTCTCTGTCACCACAATGCCGTCGTCCACCACCAGGCCGGTAGCCAGCACAATGCCCAGCAGCGTGAGGATGTTGATGGTGAAGCCCGCCAGGTACATGATAAAGAACGTGGCAATCAGCGAAATCGGAATGTCGATGAGCGGGCGCAGGGCCGTGAGCCAGTTGCGGAAGAAGAAGAAAATTACCACCACCACCAGCCCGAACGAGATGGCCAGGGTTTCCTCCACTTCCTCAATCGAGCCGCGCACAATCTTGGTGTTGTCCACAATTACGTGCATTTCGATGTCGGACTTGTTCTCCTTCTGCACCTGGGCCAGGCGCTTGTTGAACTCGTCGGCAATCTTCACGTAGTTTGAGCCCGGCTGGGGTACGATGGCCAAGCCCACGGCGTAGGCCCCGTTCAGCTTCCAGCTCTGCTCGTAGTTTTCGGGCCCCAGCACGATGCGGGCCACGTCGCCCAGGCGCACAATGCCGGTTTTGTCCTCGCGCAGAATGAGGTTGCGGAACTGCTCCTCCGTCGAGAAGCGGGCCATGGTGCGAATGGTCAGCTCGGTTTTGCCGCCGTAAACCTTACCCACCGGTACCTCCACGTTTTCCGCGTTTAGGGCCGTCTGCACGTTCGTGAACGATACTTTGTAGGCGTCCATCTTGGTCGGGTCGAGCCACAGGCGCATGGCGTAGCGCTGCTGTCCAAAAATGTTGATGGCCGACACGCCGTCGATGGTCTGAAAACGCTGCTGCAGGTTATTTTCGGCAAAGTCGCTCAGGTCCATCAGGCTCTTGGTGCGGCTCTGCACGGCCAAAATGAGGATGTTGTCGGAGTTGGCGTCCGATTTCGACACCACCGGCGGCGCGTCGATGTCCTGCGGCAGGGAGCGCACGCCCTGGCCCACCTTGTCGCGCACGTCGGAGGCGGCGGCCTCCAAATCGACGCCCAAGTTGAACTCGACCGTAATGTTGCTGGAGCCCAGCGACGAGCTGCTGGTGATGGACTTGATGCCCGGAATGCCGTTGATCTGCTTCTCCAGCGGCTCCGTTATTTGGTTCTCAATCACGTCGGCATTAGCCCCCGTGTAAGCGGTGCTGACGTTGATAATCGGCGGGTCGATGGCCGGGTAGTCGCGTAGGGCCAAAAACGAGAAGCCCACCCCGCCGAACAGCAGCAGCAGCAGGTTGAACACCGTGGCGAGCACGGGCCGCTTCAGGGATAACTCGGAGATATTCATAGCGGAGGGAAGAATGTCATTGCGGTGCGGCGGGATTAAAATACTGGGGCGGCGTTGCCCCGCCGGGCCCCGGGGGCCCTAAATCACTTTTTCGCCGTGGCCTTGCGCACCTTCACCGGCTTGCCGGGCTGGGTGAAGAGCACGCCGTTAGTCACCACCGAATCGCCAGCGGCCAGGCCGCTGATGACGGCGATTTGGTCGTCTTTGCGGTCGCCGGTGCGCACGTTTTGCATCTTGGCTTTGCCATTTTTCACCAACACCACTTGGTCCGATTTGTCGCCGGGCATGATGGCGTTGGTGGGCAGCAGCACGCTGCGGCGGGCCGAGCCGGTGCTCACGCTCACCTTGGCGAAGGCCCCCGGGCTGGCCTGCGCGCCGGCCGGCAGCTGGGCCCGCACGGTGAGGTTGCGGGTGGTTTGGTTCAGCTGGCTCTCCTGGGCGATGACCGTGGCCGGGTAGCGGCGCGGCGGGGTGCCGGCCAGGCGCACCAGCACCACCGAGCCGGGGTGCACCACGCCACCGTTGGCCTCGGGCAGCGTGAAATCGACCTTGAGCTTGGTGTCGGCCTGGAGCGTGGCGATGACGGTGGTGGGCGTTACGTAGGCGCCGGGGCTCACCTGGCGCAGGCCCAGCACCCCGGTAAAGGGGGCCCGGATGACGGTTTTGGCCAGCATGGCCTGGGTGTAGGCGGCGTCGGCCTCGTTGCTGCGCACCTGGCTCACGGCCAGGTCGTAGTCGGCCTGGTTCACGCCCTGGATTTTCAGCAGCTTCTCCAGCCGGCTTTGCGAGAGGCGCGAGACTTGCAGCAGGGCCCTGGTTTTCAGCAGCGTGGCCTGCAAATCGGCGTCGTTGATGCGGGCAATGACGCTGCCCTTGGCCACGCGCCGGCCCTCGTTCACTTGCAGATACGTGAGACGGCCGCTCACCTCGGGGTGCAGCTCCACGAAATCGTTGGCCACCACCGCGCCGTTGGCCTCGATGGAGTCGGTCACGGCCGAGGGGCGGGCCACCAGCACGTCCACCAGGGCGGGGCCGTTGTTCTTTTTGGCGTCTTTGCCGCCTTTTTCGTCGGCCTTGGAGCCACAGGCGGCCAGCAGGGCCAGGGTGGTGCAGGCCAGCAGGGGGCGGGCCGAGGGCAGAAAGCGCAGGGAAGGGAAATAATGCAAGCGGCGGGCCGGGGCTGGAAGGTGGGGGCGCGGAAGACAACGCCCATGAAAACGAATTGCTTAGCGGCCAGCGGGAACCGGCCGCGCGCCCTGCTAACGGGGCCCCCAGTAGTTGGGTTCAGCGAAAGGCAAGGACGGGGGCCCCCGGCCGGGGTTGCACCGCCCGCCCGCCGCCCGCGCCTTACTTTCAGCCCATGAAAACGCCCGCCTTGCCGCCCGCCGCTCCGCCGCCGGAGCGCAACTTTTTCGCCGACGTGCACGCCGTCACGCGCCTGGTGCCGCCGGGGCGCGTCACGAGCTACGGCGCCATTGCCCACTACCTGGGGGCCGCCCGCGGGGCCCGCACCGTGGGCTATGCCCTGATGGCCGCCAACCTCGACGCCGCCACCCTGCGCCGCGAAGAAGCCGTGCCTGCCCACCGCGTCGTAAATCGGCTGGGGCAGCTCACTGGGCGCGGCCACTTCCCCACGCCCACCGCCATGCAGGAGCGCCTCGAAGCCGAGGGTGTGCAAGTGGCCGACGACGCGGTGGTGGACTTTGAAAAGCTGTTCTGGAACCCAGCCACTGAGTTGCCGTAGGGCCCCGGAGCTGCCCGTTTAGGGCCTCGGCGACCGGCCGCCGGGGCCCTGCCTTTACTTGCCACGCCATGAAAAAAACCGCGCTGCCCGTGCTGGGCCTCGACCAGTTTCCGGCCGATGACCGCCGGGCACACTTCTACTACGTGGAGCGGCTCGAAGACCACCTCGTGCGCTACCCCATCGTGAGCACGCCGCACGCCCACAATTTCTACCTGCTGCTCTACGTCACGCACGGCCACGGCACGCACACCATCGACCTGGTGACCCACGACCTGCGGCCGGGCAGCCTGTTTTTCCTCACGCCCGGGCAGGCCCACAGCTGGGCCCTGCCGGCCGAGGCGCGGGGCTACATCTTCTTCTTCAGCGCTGCCTTCTACCTGCGCCAGTACCCGGCCGACCGCCTGGCGGCCTACCCGTTCTTCGACCCCGCCCGGGCCCCCGTGCTGTACCTGCCGCCCGACGAAACCACCATCCGGGCCCTATTCGCCAGCATGTTGGCGGAAAAAGAGGCGCCGGCCGATAACCAGTACGAGGTGGTGGGGGCCTACCTGTACTTGGTGCTGGAGCTGGCCGCGCGCCCCTACGCCGCGCAGGCCGCCCCGCACCCCACGGCGCTGGCCGCGCAGCAGGTGCGCACCTTCGGCCAGCTGCTCGACGCGCACTTTCGCGCCGAGAAAACGGTGGGCTTCTACGCCGGCCGCCTGGCCCTCACGGCCAACCACCTCAACGCCCTGTGCCGGCGCGTGCTCAACAAAACCGCCAGCGCCCTGATCCACGAGCGGGTGGTGGCCGAGGCGCAGCGGCGGCTGGTGCACTCGGCGGAGCCCGTGGCCGCGGTGGCCGACGCGCTGGGCTTCGACGACGCCTCGTACTTCACGCGCTACTTCAAAAAGTACTCGGGCCAAACGCCGGAGGACTTCCGCCAACACCCGCCGGCCGGGGGGTAATCGTTGATTTGTCCGGTAGGTGCCCGCAATTGGGCTGGGGGCCCCGGCCGGGCCGCCGGACCTTTGTAGGGTAAAAAATGCCCTGTCACTTATGGCTCCTATTGCATCCGATGCCGCCGCCCTGCTGGCCCTGCGCTGCCCCCGCTGCCACGAAGGCCACCTGTTTTCGCGCCCCGCCTACCACCTCACCAAGTTTGCCGACATGCCCGCCGCGTGCCCCGTGTGCGGCCAGGCGTTCGAGCCCGAGCCGGGCTTCTACTTCGGCGCCATGTTCGTGAGCTATGCCTTTTCGGTGGCCATTTTTGCCGTCACCACGGCGGCGCTCTACTTCTTGGCCGGCGACCCGGCGCTGTGGGTGTACATCGTGGGGGTGGGCGCCGTGGCCACCGCCTGCACCCCGCTGGCCCTGCGCTACTCCCGGGCCCTGATGCTGTACTGGTTCGGCGGCGTGCACTACCAGCCTGGGCGGGCCCACCGGCCCGCGCCCGCCGCCCGCGCCTAACGTCAAAAGCTGGGGCCCCAACCTGTGCAGGTTGGGGCCCCGGCTTTTGGTGCTGACTCAGTTACCTGACTACTTGCTCACCACTGCCGGCGCGGCTAGCGTCACGGTTTTGGGGTCCACCGTTATTTCGGCTAGGCGCTGGGCCACGGCGGGCGACATACTGGCCTGGTAGCGGCCGTGCAGCTGGCCGGCCAGGAACTTCTCGGCGGCCGCGTACATGGCCAGGTTGTTCACGGGGCGGGCGAAGCCGTGGCCTTCGTCGGGGGCCAGCAGGTACTGCACGGGGTAGTTGCGGTCGCGCAGGGCCACCACAATCTGGTCGGCCTCGGCCTTGTTCACCCGCGGGTCGTTGGCGCCCTGCACCACCATGAGCGGGGTTTTGATTTTATCAGCCGCGCCCAGCGGCGACATGCGGGCCAGGGCCGCCCGGCCGTCCGCGGTACCGGGGTCGGCCATGCGGGCGTACATCTGCTTGCGTCCGGCCTCCCAGTAGGGCGGAATGGCATTGAGCAGAGTCGTCAGGTTGGACGGGGCCACGATGGCCACGGCCGCGCGGTACAAATCGGGGGTGAAGGCCACGCCGGCCAGCGTGGCGTAGCCGCCGTACGATCCGCCCATGATGCCCACCCGCTGCGGGTCGGCCAGGCCCTCAGCCACCAGGTACTTCACGCCCCAGGTCAGGTCGTCCTGCATTTTGCGGCCCCACTCGCCGTTGCCCGCGTTCAGAAACCGCTTGCCGTAGCCGGTGCTGGCCCGGAAGTTGGGCGAAAGCACCGCGTAGCCTCGGTTGGCGAGGAACTGGTGCATGGCGCTGAAGCCATAGGCCGTGCGCGACCACGGCCCGCCGTGGGGCACCACGATAACGGGCAGGTTTTTGGCCGGCACGCCCTTGGGTAAGGTCAGGTACGCCGGAATCTCCAAGCCGTCCGACGACTTGTAGCGCACCACTTTCATGTCGGCCAGGTCGGCGGCGTGCAGCTGGGGCCAGGTTTCGTACTGCTTGGTGAGCTGCTTGGTTTGGCGGTCAAAGAGGTAGGCCACGCTGGGCTGGGTGGCCGCGCTGGCCGAGAGCAGCCACAGCCGCTCGTCGGTGGTGTTCGACACCGGGCGCACGTCCAACCCCGGCAGCTGCCGGCCCACGTTGGCAAAGTCCTGCTCAAAGGCCTTGTCCTTCCACACGCGGCGCATCCGGTCGTCCTCAAAGCCCACGTACACTGGTTCGTGCGTTTTCTCCGAGAGCAGCAGCTCGCCCGCGTCCACGCGCTTCAGCGGGTCGGCCTGGTAGGGCTGCTCCTGGCCGGTGGCGGGGTCGAGGAGCACAATTTCGACCAGGTCGCGGGCCGCGCCGCGGTTGGTGGCCAGGTACACGTGCTGGTTGTCCTTGGCGAAGCCTTCAATGCTGCTGGCCTCGTCAATCGACGTTTTGTAGAACGGCGTCATTTTCTCGCCTTCCACGCGCAGCCATTCGGTGCTGCCGTCGGGGTTCGAGCGGGCGGCCAGCCGCAGCTGGTCGTTCCAATCGAACACCCAGCTGCCGATGCGGTCGTTGTTCTGGCGCACCAGCGTTTTAGCGCCCGTGGCCAAGTTCAGTTTGTAGAGGTCGTGCCAGGCCTTGTCGCGGTCATTCAGGCCAATGTAGAGCACGTTGGGGTCGGCCAGGGGCACGTTGAGAATCTGCACCCGCACGCCCTTCAGGCCCGTGAGGTCGCGGGCGGCGGGCACGGCCTGGCCGGCGGCCGGGGCCCCCGCCGGGTCCACGGCGTAAATGTTGAAGTTTTCGTCGCCGCCCTTGTCCTGCGCGTACAGCAGGTACTTGCTGTCGCGGCTCCAGAAGTAGTCGCGCACCGGCCGGGCCTGGTCATTGGTCAGGGGCCGGGCGCTGGCGAAGGGCGCTTTCAACTCCTTCACCCACAGGTTGCGGGTGCCGTGGTAGGGCTTGATGAAGGACAGGAACTTGCCATCGGGCGAGAGTTGGGCCCCCGAAATTTCGGGGTCGCCAAACAGCAGCTCGCGGTCGATGAGCGGCGGCAAGGCGGTTTGGGCCGCGGCCGAACGCGCGACCAAGGCCAGGGCCAGTAGCAGGGGGAAGAGCTTGCGCATGGGAATAAAAGTGAGGGCTAGAAGATTAATGGCTAGTTACTAAATAATAGTCGGATATTAATATACTATCACTTGGTTTCTGGCCTTGGCCCCCGCTATTGGTTCAAAAGTGCGCCGTGTTTTAACCCCTGGGCAGCCCACCGGGCGCTTTTTGGCGGCCACATTGCCGCCCGGGGGCCCTACCTTTGCGCTTCCACCGTTCGGCCCCGCCTTGAAGGCATTCTTCGCCCATTTCCTCGTAGCCCTCGTGCTGCTGCAAACCTTCAGCCGCGAGCTGCTGGTGGTGGATTTTGCGCTGAACCGGGCCACCATCACGGCGCGCTTCTGCGTGAACAAGGCCCGGCCCCAGCTGCACTGCGACGGCAAGTGCTACTTCGCCAAGCGCCTCAAGCAGCAGGAAGACCGCGAAGCCAAGGCCCCCAACGCCCTCAAGGAAAAGCTGGAAATGCTGCCCTCGGCGTTCCGCGCCTTGGTGCCGGGGGCGCCCGTGCGCTGGGCCAGCGCCCCCGCCGGCCACGCCGCCTATCGGCCCGTCGGGGCCCCCGCCCGCACCCCGCTGGGCGTGTTCCGCCCGCCCCAGGCGTAAAGCCAACTTCTACATTGCGAAACAGCCGTTGCGCAGCCGGGCCCCCAGGGCCCCGGTGAGCCAGCGCTTGCGTAGCCGAGGCCGGCCGGGGCATTTCTGCCCGGCCCAGCCCTCGGCGCCCAGCTCCGAGCAGGAGCGGCGGGGCTGCGCGTAGCAAAGGGCTGTTCTGGTTGTGAATCAATTTCTTGGCTGAACGCCCGGGCCATCGCCCGGCACCCCTCCGCGTGAAAAATAGTTTGCTGTTTGGCAGCCTGCTGGCCTTATTGGCCACCGGCTGCCAGCCCGCGTCGGCCCCCGACGCACCCGCCACCACCGCCAGCGGCACCGGCCCCGATTTGATGGAAAATAGCCCCGGCATGATGGCGGAGCACGACCACATGGCCGGCATGGCCGCTACACCCGCTGCCGCTGCCGGCCAGGGCCCCTACGCCCAGGCCATGCGCCTGCACGACGCCGCCATGAACCGCATGGACGCCCTGGCCGCCGAGCGCCAGCGCTTGGCCGGGGCCCTGGCCCAATTGGGCACCGCTAAGCCCGCCAACCCGGGCCGGGCCGCCCGTTTGCGCCGCACCGTGGCCGCCCTCGAAGCGGCCGATGGGCAAATGATGGACTGGATGCACAACGCCCACGCGCCCGATTCTACCAGCCACTCGGGGGCCCAGGTGGCGGCCTACTGGCAGCAGCAGTTGCCCGTGCTGCGGAAAATCGACCAGCGCACCACAGCCGCCCTCGACTCGGCCCGGGCGCTGCGCTAAGGGCCCCAGCGCCCGGCTCAAAATCCTTTTCCATCAAGACGCAATGCTTGTATGAGCACATTGAAGAACACTTGGCTGCGGCGGCTTTTCCGGTGGCACAGCTGGCTGGGGCTACTCACGGGCGTGCCGCTGCTGCTGCTAGGCCTGAGTGGGGCCGCCCTGGTTTTCAAGCCCGAGCTGGACCAGCTGCTGGCGCCCCGGGTGGCCGCGCCGCCGGTCGGCCGCGCCGCCGTGCCCCTCGATTCGCTGTACCGGCTGGTGGGCCGGCGCTACCCGGCCCTCAAGAAGATGGCCATTGTGGGGTTTCCGCAGCAGCCCGGCGACAGCTACGAGTTTCGCCTTTACGGCAACGACGGTAATCCCAACACCTACGACCTGGCCAGCGTGTGGGTCGACCCCTACTCGGGCCGGGTGCTGCAGGAGGGGCCCAACACCGGGCTGGCGGGCGGGGCCCTCAACTGGCTGTTGCAGTTTCATTTCTGCTTTCAGCTGGGCATGGGGGGCGTGCTGCTCACGGCCGTGCTGGGCCTGGCCCTGCTGGCCTCGGTGGCAACGGGCGCGGTGGTGTACCGCAAGCACCTGGGCAAGGTGCTGACGCTGCGCGCCCCGCTGCGCCGCCACAACTGGCGCGTACTGGCCTCCGACCTGCACCGCTACGTGGGCACCTGGGCCCTGCTGCTCAACGCCCTGATTTGCTTCACGGGCTTCTGGATGAACCTGTTCGGCTTCGACCCCGCCGCCTGGCGGGCGCAAACCCACCCGGCCCCGCCCAACCAGCTCATGGCCCGCCCGGTGGACGAGCTGCTGGCCACGGCCCGGGCCGCTTACCCGGCGCTGGTGCCCACCCGCATCCGCCTGCCCACCCAGCCGGGGGCCCCATTTGAGGTTGACGGCACGGTGCCCGGCCATGCACTGCCCTGGGGGGCAGGTGCGGCGGTGCAGGTAGATGCCACCACCGGCCGCGTGCGGGCCGTGCGCCGGGCCTGGGAGGCCGCCTGGCCCGCGCAGTGGGAGGCGCTGATGGGGCCCCTGCACTTCGGCACCTTCGGCGGCTTGCCCATGCGCGTGCTCTACGTGGTGGTGGGCCTCACGCCAGGCCTGCTGGCGCTCACGGGCTTTGCGCTGTGGTACCGGCGCCGGCCGCGCCTGGTTGGTGCTGCGCGGGCCGGACGCTAGGTGCCCGCTGCGCCACGGCTGGGGGCCCCGCCTTGGTGCGGGGCCGCCGGCCATTTCTCTCATGCTTTTTCACCAATTACCCCGGGCCGCTGGCCCGTGGTTTTGCCTGGCTTTTGTCTATGAAACTTGTACTTGCTTGCTTTCTTTTCCTATTGTCCTCGCTTGCTTTTGCCCAAACGGTGGTGCGCGGCGTGGTGCGCGGCGTGGTGCGCGAAACCGATGGGCCCCGGGCCGGCTCGCCGCTCGGCGGGGCCACCGTCAGCAGCCCGCAGGCCAGCCAGGTGGCCACCACCGACAGCGCCGGCCGCTTCGAGCTGCGCGGCCGCACGGCCATTACCACATTCACCGTCAGCCACCTGGGCTATTTGCCCCAGTTGGTGCAGGTGAGCGGGGCGAGCCAGCCGCTCACCGTTGGGCTGGCGGCGGCTGGGGCCACTACGCTTGGCGAGGCCATCGTCACCTCGAAGTACTACCGGCAGTACACCACCCAAACCGTGTCGAGTGCGCTGCGCCTGCAAACCCCGCTGCTGGCGCTCTCGCAAGACATCCAGGCCGTGACGCCGGAGGTAATTTTTGACCAGGGCAGCTTTAATATGACCGAGGGCGTGAGCCGCAACGTGAGCGGCGTAACGCGGCTCGAAATCTCCAACAACCTAGGGCCCTACCTCTTCATGCGCGGCGGCCAGATTGCCTCGCTGCGCAACGGCGTGGACCTGACGCCCATCTACCGGGGCCCCGTGCCCGACGACGCGGCCGTTATCGACCGGGTGGAGTTTGTGAAGGGGCCCTCGTCGTTTATGAACAACATCGGCGACCCGGCCGGCAGCTTCAATACCGTGACGAAGCAGCCCACCGACGCCCCGCACTACGCGGCCACGGCCCTGCTGGGCAGCTACGACTTCTACCGCCTGGCGGCCGACCTTGGCGGCCCGCTCACCAAGTCGGGCAAGCTGCAGTACCGCCTCAACGCCATGGCCATGCGCAGCAACTCCTTCGTGCAGGGCGACTTCAACAAACGCCTGCTGGTGGCGCCGGTGCTGAAGTACCAGCTCAGCGACCGCACCTACCTGGCGGCCGAGTACACGTTTCAGGCCTTCAGCTACGGCCTGTACAGCCCCATCGTGATGACGCCCAACGGCTACGGCTCGCTGCCCCGCGACTTCACTATCAGCGAGGCCAGCCTGCCGCCCATCCGGGTGCAGGACCATTCGGGGTTTCTCACGCTTGGGCACCGGTTCAGCCCCAACTGGCAGCTCACGGCCCGCGGGGCCTTTTTGGTGGACAACGCCGAGGGCATTTACCTCTGGGTGACGGGCGCCAACGCGGCCAACCCCAGCGTGCTGCTGCGCAACCCTAAGTACGACCTCAATCGCTCGCAAGTGCTGTCGCAGCAAGCCTTTGTGAACGGCAAGTTTACCACCGGGGCCCTAACCCACCAGCTGCTGGCCGGCGTCGATGCCAACCAGAAAAAGTTTCTGGCCGCCAGCTACGTGGAGTACAACAAAACGGACAGTGGCGCGCTCGTGTACTACCCGCTCGACGTGAATGCCCCCGCGTACGGCGCCGCGGTGCCGGACTACCGCGCGCCCGAGGGCCTGGCCGCCCGCAACACCGAGCAAACCGTGAATTACGCTTCGGCCTACGCCCTCGACGAGGTGGCGCTGCTCGGCGACAAGCTGCGCATCACGCCCGGCTTGCGCTACACGGCGGTGCAAACCAGCAACTTGGTGTCGGGCGTGGTCAGCGCCTCGCGCGACCAGGTGCTCACGCCGCGGTTGGGGCTCAGCTACAGCCTGTTGCCCAGCTTGTCGGTATACGGGCTCTACGACCGTACGCTGGTGCCCCAGGCCGGCACCACGAGCGCCGGCGCGGCCATTGCCCCGCTGCGGGGCAGCAACCGCGAGCTGGGCCTCAAGAAAAACTGGTTCGATGGGCGCTGGACGTCGGCCGTGGCCGTGTACTACATCAAGCGCTCCAGCATTGTGGCCACCGACCCCAACAATAGCCTCTACCGCATCGAGGTGGGCGAAAACCATGCCCAGGGCGTAGACGTGGACGTGGTGGGCCAGGTAGTGCGCGGCCTAAACGTGGTCGTCAACTACGCCTACAACGACTCCAAAATCGACGCCGACGCGAACCCGCTGCTGGTGGGGGCCCGCACGCCGCTCTACGTCAAGCACGTGCAAAACACTTGGCTCAACTACGAGCTGCCCGCCCGGCTGGTGCGCGGCCTGAGCTTTTCGCTCGGCTACCAGTACCAGGCCGGCCGGGGCGAGCGTTACGCTGTGGCCACCCCGCGCGCCACGCCCGACTACTTCCGCCTCGACGGCGGCGTGGGCTGGCAGTCGGCCCACCTCAAGGTGAACCTATTGGTCAATAACCTTTTGAACCACGACCTCATTGCCACGCCCTGGCAGCGCAACGGGCTGTACTACTGGGTGCCGCAAGCTGGTGCCAACGGCCGCCTCTCGGTGAGCTACGCGCTGTAGCGCCACGGGGCGGGCCTTGGTTTGGAGCTAAAACTTCCAGGCGGGCGGGGCGGGGCGGCCGGCGCCGCCCGCTTGGTCGCGGTCGTCGTCTTCGTCGTCCTCGCTGTCGCCACCGTCTTCATCGTCCTCTTCCTCGTCGGTATCGTCCTCTGGGATTTCTTCGTCGTCCGTTTCGTCGTCTTCCTCGTCGGGCTCGGGGCCCTCTTCGTCGTTGTCGAGGTCGTCAAATACGCGGTCGAGCGAGGCTTCGGCGTGGCGCAGTTTGTGGCGGCAGAGGCGGATGAGTTCGGCCGAGCGTTCGACGCGGGCCGTGAGGTCGTCCACGTCCACGGCGTCGGTTTCGAGGGCGCGCAGGATGGTTTCGAGTTCGGCTAAAGATTCGGCGTAGGTGGGCATAGGGTAGTTGTTAGTTTCAGTTGCTCTTTGTTAGTTACCCATTGTCAATCAGCTAATAACTGACAACGAGCAACTGACAACTAATAGATTAGCGCTTGGCTTGCAGCGCCCAAAGGCGCTTTTCGGCGCGGTGCAGCAGGCGGGTGCTGGCCAGCTCCAGCTGGTAGCGCAGGCGCAGCAGGTGCTCGCGCCGCCGCCGGTGGTGGCGGGCGAAGCGCTGCTGCAGCGCCCGGGCACGCTGGCGCAGCCGCTGCTGCTCGTGGGCCAGGGCCCGGCGCGCCGCCCGCGGCACCTGGTAGCGGAAGCGTTCGAGGCGCTGGGCCTGCTGCCGCAACTGCTCGCGGGGGCCCTGGGCAGCCTGGCGGGCGCGCTGGTACAGGGCGGTGCGGGCGGCGGCCAGGTGGCGCTGCCCGGCGGCGCGGCCGCGGGCGGTGAGGCGGTCGAGGTGGGCGTGGTGCTGGCGCAGGTGGTGGCCGGCGGCCGCGCGGATTTCGGTGGCCAGGTGTTGCAGCAACCCATCAACCCGGGCCAGGCGCTCGACCAGAAAGGCGGCCACGGCGGTCGGGGTTTTTAGGGCCCGGTGCGCCGTCAGGTCGGCCAGAGCTTCGTCGCGCTCGTGGCCGATGCCGGTGAGCACGGGGAGCGGGAAGGCCCCCACGGCGGCGGCCAGGCCGTAGTCGTCAAAGGCCAGCAAATCGGTTTTGCTGCCCCCGCCGCGGATAATTACCACGGCCTCGAACTGCCGGCGCCGGCCGCGCACCGCATCCAGGGCCCCCCGGATGCTGGCGGGGGCCTCGTCGCCCTGCATCATGGCCGGGAACAGGGTAAGGGCGAAGTCGTAGGGCGCTTCTTCGAGCTGGCGCACAAAATCCTGGAAACCCGCCGCGGTGGGGGAGGAGATGACGGCCAGCCGCTGCGGGGCCAGGGGCAGCGCCAGCCGCTTCTGCCGCTCCAGCAGGCCCTTTATTTCGAGGGTTTGCAGGGCCAGCAGGCGCTGGCGGGCCAGCTCGCCCACGGTGTAGCTGGGGTCGAGGGCCAGCACGTCGAGGCTCAGCCCGTACTGCTCGTGGAAGCGCAGCTGCACCCGCAGCAGCAGCCGCAGGCCCGGGCGCAAGGGCTGCCCGGTGTGCGCCTCGAAGGCGGGCACCACCTGCTGGTAGCGCTGGCTCCAGAGCGTGGCGCGGGCCTGGGCCTTGGCGGGCTGGCCGCGCTCATCGGTGGCCTGCTCGGTGAGGGTGAGGTAGCAGTGGCCCCCCGCAAAGCGCGGCTTGGTGAGGTCGGCCACCTCGGCCACCACCCAGTACGACTCAGGGAACTGGCGGTGCAGGGCCAGGCGCACGCGGGCCAGCAGCTCGGCCAGCCCCAGCGGGGCGGGCGGCGTAGGCACGGGAATGGGCGCTTCGGAACGGCGGTTGTAGAGCGGCATGGCTGCAAGATACAGGCCGGGGGCCCCGCAGGTTTTGGGGCCCCGGGGCCCTGGCCGGGCCCGGCGCGGCTTATGTGCTTTGGGCCTTTACTTTGCGCCCACACAATTTTGGCGCGGACGCCGGCTGCGGCGCCTCCCCTCATTTTTCTTCTTATTTTTTTATGTCAAAAGCATCCCACCTGCCCCTGGCGGCCGTGGCCGCTGCCGCGCTGGCCCTGGCCGGCTGCGCCGGCAGCAAGCCCGCCCCCACGGCCGCCGCGCCCGCGCCGGTCGCCTCCCCCGTTGCCGCCGCCCCGGCCGCCGACCCCGTGGTGAAGGGCGTGGGCCTCGACCTGACCGGCATGGACACGTCGGTGAACCCCTGCGACGACTTTTACCACTACACGTCGGGCAACTGGATGAAGAACACGCCCATTCCGGCCGCCGAGAGCGCCTGGGGCTCGTTCAACATCCTAGCCGAGCACAACAACGCCACCCTGCGCGCCATCCTCGACGAGGCGGCCCAGCAGGCCCCCACGGCCGCTAAGGGCTCGAACCTGCAAAAGGTGGGCGACTTCTACGCCGCCGCCATGGACTCGGCCGCCATCAACACGGCCGGCCTGCGCTACCTCGAGCCGCACCTCAAGCGCATCGACGCGGTGAAAAACCTGGCCGAGATGCAGCGCCTGCTCGCCGACCCCACCGTGTCGCTCGGCGGCGCCTGGTTTGAGTCGGGCGTGAGCCCCGACGACAAAATCAGCTCGCAGTACGCGGTGCAGTTTTACCAAGGGGGCCTCACGCTGCCCAACCGCGACTATTACCTCGACGACGATGCGCGCTCGAAATCCATCCGCGCCGCGTACCAGACGTATTTGGTGAACACCTTTAAGCTGCTCGGCGAGTTCGACGCCGCCGCCAAGGCCCACGCCGCCGCCGTGATGCGCATTGAAACGCGCCTGGCCAAGGCCAGCAAAAAGCCCGTGGACCTGCGCGACCCCTACGCCAACTACAACAAAATGACGGTGGCCCAGGCCAATAAGGCATTTCCGAACCTTAACCTGCCGTTGATGCTGAAAACCGAAGGCCTGGGCACGGCCAAGGAAGTGATTGTGGGCCAGCCCGCGTTCCTGAAGGAAGTGAGCGCCATGCTGAAAGCCGAGCCGCTGCTCGACCAGAAAACCTACCTGCGCTGGCACCTCACCAGCAGCCTGATGGGGGCCCTGCCGCAGCAATTCGTTGACGAGTCGTTCCGCTTTTCGCAAACGCTGAGCGGTGCCAAAAAGCAGCAGCCCCGCTGGAAGCGCATGCTGCGCAGCACCGACGGGGCCCTGGGCGAAGCCTTCGGCCAGATTTACGTGGAGAAGGCCTTCTCGCCCGCCGCCAAGGCCCGCGCCAAGGAGATGATTGAGAACCTGCGCACCGCCTACGCCGAGCGCATCAACGCCACGGAGTGGATGAGCGCCCCCACCAAAGTGGAGGCCATCAAGAAGCTCAACGCCTTCGCCGTGAAGATTGGCTACCCGGATAAGTGGAAGGACTACTCGGCCCTCACCATCAGCCGCGAAAGCTACCTGAACGACGTGCTGGCCGCCCGCGCCTGGGCCGCCAAGGACAACCTCAAGAAGTTCGGCAAGCCGATTGACCGCACCGAGTGGGGCATGACGCCGCCCACCGTGAACGCCTACTACAACCCGGGCATGAACGAAATCGTGTTCCCGGCCGGCATCCTCCAGCCGCCGTTCTACGACCCCAAGGCCGACGACGCGGTGAACTACGGCGGCATCGGTGCCGTGATTGGCCACGAAATGACCCACGGCTTCGATGACCAAGGCCGCCAGTACGACGCCCAGGGCAACCTGAAGGACTGGTGGACCAAGGAGGACGGCGAGAAATTCAACGCCCGCGCCGCCGTGGTAGGCAAGCAGTTCGACGCCTACTCGCCCCTCGATTCGGTGCACGTGAACGGCAAGCTGACGATGGGCGAAAACCTCGCCGACCTCGGGGGCCTCACCATCGCCTACCAGGCCTTTGAGAAAACCCCCCAGGCCAAGGAGCAAGCCAAGCTCGACGGCTTCACGCCCGAGCAGCGCTTTTTCCTGAGCTGGGCCCAGGTGTGGCGCAGCAACATGCGCCCCGAGGCCGCCCGCATGCGCATCCTCACCGACCCGCACGCGCCCAACCAGTTCCGCACCATTGGGCCCCTGCAAAACATGCCCGAGTTCTACAAAGCCTTCGGCTGCCAGGACGGGGCCAAGATGATGCGTGCCCAGGCCGACCGCGCCAAAATCTGGTAAGCGGCCCCGGCGCATTTGCTCCCTTAAGCCCCCGTTGCCACCCCGGCAGCGGGGGCTTTTTTGTGGGCTGGGGGCCCTGTTGACAACGGCCGGGCACGGATTGCCAGGTAGGTTCGCTAGCAAAACTGGCACCGCCCAGCTCAACTCTCAAACCAACGCCGCTACTGGCCGCCGGCCCGCCGTTTTTCCTCTTCCGCGCCGTCCGCGCGGCGGTTGGCGGCTGCCTGGCCGCGCCCCAGGCGGTATCTGAACGAGAGGGTGGCAACCCGGGAATCGCGGCTTTGCGTGAAGTTTTCCACGTAGTTGTCGTAGGTGGAAGTGGCGATGTTTCGGTTGGTGTACAGGACGTCCGTGACGTTGAGTTTTAGGGTGCCCTGGCCCTTCAGCAGGCTTTTTTGGGCCCCCAGGGTCACGTCGCCGTTGGCGCGGGAGGTGATAAAGCCGTACACTTCGGGCGACTGGTAGGTGGCGCTCAGGTCGGCGCTCCAGCCGTGGCCCAGCGCGAGGGTGTGCGTACTGCTCAGGTTGAGGGAAGGCTTTGCCCGGTTGAGCGTCGTGCCGGCCAGCTCGCCCGTGAAACGGCTGTAGTAGAAAACGGCGCTGTTGTAAATCGACCAGGCCTTGGTGGGCGTCAGCGGCACGGTCAGGGTGAGGGCGGCGTAGTGCTGGGGCCCCAGGTTGACGGGGCGGGCCAGCACGAAGCGGCTAGTGGCGGTGGCGGGCTGCACCACAATCAGGATGGGGGCTTGCGTGCGGCTGTAGCTCAGGCCGACGGTGTATTTCTGCCGGTAGGTGTGCGTCACTTCGGCGTTGTAGCTGGTTTGGGGGAGCAAGGCCGGGTTGCCCGAGCGGTAGGTGGTGGCGTTGAGGTAGATGCGAAAGGGGTTGAGCTGGTCGTAGCCGGGGCGGTCGAGGCGGCGGCTCAGGGCAAAAGTCAGTTCGTGCTTGGGCGAAAACGTGTACTTGAGCGAGGCGCTGGGAAACAGCTGAATATACTGCCGGTCGAAACGCTGGTTGCCCACTTCCTGCACGCCCTGGGCGGTGGTTTGTTCGCCCCGCAGGCCCGCTTGCCAGGTGGCCCGGGCCCCGGTTTGCTGCCAGCTGAGGTAGGCCGCCCGGACGGTTTCGGTGTAGCGAAACTGGTTGGTTTGCGCCGTGTCCAGGGTGGTCAGCCCGTTGGCAGTTTGCTGAAAAACAGCGTCGTTGCCGGACTGCACCCGGCTGACTTTGAGGCCCCCGGACAAGAGCCGGCGGTGGGCCAGGGGCTGCACGTAGTCAAGCTGGCCGGTGAGCAAGGTGAGGCGGCCCGTCTGGTCGCTGCTCAGCAGGGTGGGGGCCCCGCTGCCGGCCTCGGGCAGGGCCGACAGGCCTTGCTGCCGGCCCAGGCGGTACGCGGCGTAGTTGGCATCGGCCGTCAGGGCGCGGCTGTTGCTGGAGTCCGCGAAGGCGTGCCGCAGGTTCAGGTTAGCGGCCAGGTTGGGGGTGTTCGCGTTGCGGTAAGCGCCGGATACCAGGGCGCGGCTGGGGCCCCCGCTGGCGTCCAGCAGCGTCACCGCGTTGGTGCCCTGGCCGGTGCTGCGGGCCGCCTGGCCGGTAAGGGCCGCCCCCAGCGTAGTGCGGCTAGTGAAGGCGTAGTCCACCCCGGCTTTCCAGTTGTGGGCCCGGGTGCGGGTGGCGAGGTAGTCTTCCTGCTGGCTGCCGCCGGTGGGCTGGCCCTGGCCATAAAATACCCGGTGGCTGGCCAGGCGCAGGTACGTGCTGCGGTCGGCGTAGGTGTACGTGCCGTAGGCGTTGGCTTTGCCCCGCCGGTAGTTCAGGGTGGCCCCGGTGGTCAGGCGGCCGTACACCCCGCGCCCGTAGCCCAGGTTCACGCTGCCGTTCGCGCCCTGGCGCTGGTCTTTTTTGAAGTTGATGGCAATAACGCCGGCCGTGCCCTGCGCGTCGTAGCTGGCCGGCGGGTTGGTAATCAGCTCGATGCTTTTGAGCTGCTCGGCCGGCAGCGTGCGCAGGTAGTCGGCCAGTTCGGTGCCCGTCATGGGCTGGCGCTTGCCGTCGATGAGCACCAGCAGGCCCTGCCGGCCGCGCAGCGCCAGGTTGTCGCTGCCGTCCACGGTCACGCCGGGGGCCCGGGCGAGCACGTCCAGCGTCGTGTTGCCGGCCGCCAGCGGCGAGTTTTCCACGTTCACGACGGTGCGGTCGGCCAGGTGCTCGAACAGCGGTTTCTGGCCCAGCACCACCACCTCCCGGAGCGCCGTGGCGGCGCTGGTGCGCAGGCTTATCGGGGGCAGGGCCAGCCCCGCGGCGGGCAGCTCAAACGGGGCACTCCAGTAGCGCACGTAGCCCACCTGCGCCGCCGATACCCGGTAGCGGGTGCCGGCCGGGGCCCGCAGCGCAAAGGCCCCCTGCGCATCGCTGAACTCCGACTTCACCACGGCGGAATCGGCCACCCGGTGCAGGGTGA
This sequence comes from Hymenobacter nivis, assembly GCF_006439025.1. Lineage (GTDB taxonomy): Bacteria > Bacteroidota > Bacteroidia > Cytophagales > Hymenobacteraceae > Hymenobacter > Hymenobacter nivis_A. Next base: position 657,871 of record NZ_RCYZ01000001.1, on the reverse strand, counting down.
TGGTGGCAAACTCTACGGGGCCCCCGGCGGGGTCGCGCACCGCGCCGGTGATGGGCGCGGGGCCCTGCCCGAAGGCCGGCAGCGTGGCCGTCAGCCAGCCGCACAAGAGCAGCGCGTGCGCTAGCCGCCACCGGCGCCGAGGAAAGACGAGGGCCGCCAGGCAAAGTGCCCGGGCCAAAAGGACCGGGCCGGGCGCCCGCCCCCCCGGGCCGTGGGGGCCCCGGGCAGCCGCCAGCAGGCCCGGGCAAGCGCTATAATGAGCGTGAAAAAAGGGGGGTGGGAAGCAAGGGCGCACGGCAGGCAGCGGGCTAGTGAAACGATGCCGCAAAACTCCCGCTGGCCCTGCACCGCCCTGCCCCAGTACATGCATTGGCCTGCCCCAATCTATATTTTGGGGCGACTCAGTTCGCTCGGCACCTGGCCCGTCACTTTCTTGAATACCCGGTTAAACGTTGAGCGTGAGTTAAATCCGCTTTCCAGGGCCACGCCCACCAGTGAGTAGTGCGCAAAGCGGGGGTCGGCGAGCAGGCGCTGCGCTTCCTGCACCCGGTACGCATTCACGAAGTCGTTGAAGTTCTGGCCGCAGCCCGTGTTGATGACTTTAGACAGCAGCCCGGGTGTGATGCGCAGCCGCTTGGCTACCTCCGTTAGGGTCAGCTCGGGCTCAAGCCAGGGCTGCTCCTCAGCCATTAGCGCCAGCAGTTTGCCGCGCCAGGCCAGCAGCTCTGGGGCTAGCGGCGGCGCCGGCAACCCGGCTGCGGGCTGCGCCTGGGGCCCCGGGGCGTCGGCCGCTGGGGCCGGGTGCAACTCACCCGCCGGCTCGGGAATTACGGGCAGGTCGGGGGCGGTATCGAAGCGCAGTGGGGTCGTCGCGGCCGCGTAGTTGGCTTGCAGGCCCACCGCAACCAGCCAATAAATCAGGAAGCCGCGCAAGAAAAAGTAGTACCAGGAAACGGCATCGCTCAAGCCAAATTTCCAGCTCGCTAGCGTAAAAAACTGGCTCAAAACCAGGGCGAGTACCTGCACCAGCAGCAGCTGCCGCAGCCCGGCAAAGCGCAGGCGCTCGGTGTCCGAAAAGTTGTCCTGGAGGTAGTGGTTGTAGCGCTGGTAGTCGGCCAGCACCCGCCAGCAGTAGGCCGGTAGCAGCACGTACTGCGCATAGCCGAGGTAGTGGCCGAAGACTTCCGTTGCCCCCAACGCGGGCCCTATGGTGGCGGCCTGGTTCGGCAGGGGCTGCCCGCGGATGCCGGTCAGCCACAGTAGGTCGTAGCTCAGGGCCCCGGCCACCAGCCCGAGCTGCAGCAGGCCCGGCAGCAGGTGCCACCAGGCCCGGGGCCCCAGCCGGAACTCCTGGTTGGTGAGGCTCCGAAAGTAGAGGTAGTAGGCCGGCCCCAGCAATAGGTTGAGCTGCCAGGGCCCGTACAGCATGGCCGTTGTGTACCCGTCGTGGCGGTCGTACCAGCCGGCGTAGCCCAGCATCTGTTGCGCGATGTTCAGTGTGGGCACGGCCAACAGCATGGCCAGCAGCACATCGGCCAAGGTGCGGCGCTGGAGCGCCCGCAGCAGCAGCCAGCCCGTGGCCAGTGCACCAGTTGCCACGGCCGGCAGCAGCAACGAGCTATGAGCCCCGAAATTAAATAGCATAAATGAATTAGTTGCGGGGGACTAAAACAAAGGTGGTCCAGTGAATTACCCGAAGGGCTTCAGCGGGCCACGCTGACGATTGAACGGGGGCCCCGGGCCGTAGTCAGCGTGGCCCGGCAACGGAAAAAGTCGCCAAACCACCACCGTATTAGGTAACGGGGGAAAAGGCTTCTGATGCGGACGTTATTTAAGGCCACCTGCCGACTCCGTTTTGTTGGCCGGCATTTACTGTTTCAGCCCGTGCCCGGTGCTTGTAGCTACAAAACAACTCCCGGGTAAATGAAACGCCGCGCCGCGCCAGCCACCAACGGCCGGTAAGGCCAAAATTGTGTAGGCCCCCAGGCAGCTCGCCGCTGCAACGCCGGTTAAGAAACGATGTCCTTGCCGTTAACGCAACGTTTTCTCTTCAAAGCCAGCTCCCCTATGTTTTCAACTACTATTGTGCGCCGGCTGAGCCTGGCCGCCTTGGGCCTGAGCGGCGTGGCCGCGGCCGTGGCCGCCGGGCCCCCCGCCAAGCCCAAGCCCGCCCCGCCCCAGCAGGGCATCGGCATCAACCTGGCCAACATCGACAACTCGGTGCAGCCCTGCAACGACTTTTACCACTACGCCAATGGCAACTGGCTGAAAAACAACCCGGTGCCAGCCGCAGAAAGCCGCTGGGGCTCGTTCAACGAGCTAGCCGACCGCAACCAGGCCATTGAGAAGCGCATTCTGCTGAAGGCCGCCGCGGCGGCTCCCAAGGCCAAGCCGGGCTCGAACGAGCAGAAGGTGGGCGACTTCTACGCCGCCGCCATGGACTCGATGGCCATTGAGAAAGCGGGCCTGAAGTACTTGCAGCCGAAGCTGGCGCAGATTGCCGGTCTCAAGAGCCTGGCCGCCATCCAGCAGTACATGGCCAGCCCGAAGTCGATGTCGACCGGCTGGTACGGCATGGGCGTGGGGCAGGACAGCAAAAACAGCACGGTGTACGCGGTGCAGCTGCGCCAAGGGGGCCTCGGCCTCGGCGACCGCGACTACTACCTGAAGGACGACGCGCGCTCGAAAGCCGTGCGGGCGGGCTATAAGACGTACATGACCAGCGTATTCCAGCTGCTGGGCGACGCGCCGGCCCTGGCCGCCACCAACGCCGAAACGGTGATGGCCCTGGAAACCAAGCTGGCCCAGGCCAGCCGCGGCCGCGTGGACCTGCGCGACCGCATCAAGAACTACAACAAGGTGCCCGTGGCCCAGGCCGTGAAGGACTACCCGAACCTGAACCTGCCCCTGCGCCTTAAGGATGCCGGCCTCACGGGGGCCCAGGACGTCATCATCGGCCAGCCCGAATTCCTGGCGGCCGTGAACACGCTCATGGCCAGCACGCCCATCGCCGACCAGCAGCAGTACCTGCGCTGGAACCTGGTGTCGGACGTGACCTCGGCCCTGCCCAAGGCTTACGGCGATGCCCAGTTCCGCTTCCAGCAGGTGCTGACGGGCGCCAAAGTGCAGCAGCCCCGCTGGAAACGCTCGCTCCGCGCCACCGATGGGGCCCTGGGCGAAGCCTTCGGCCAGCTCTACGTGGACGAAGCCTTCTCGCCCGCCGCCAAGGCCCGCGCCAAGCAAATGGTGGAAAACCTGCGCGCCGCCTACGCCGAGCGCATCATGGCCACCGACTGGATGAGCGCCGACACCAAGAAGCAGGCACTGGAGAAGCTGAACGCTTTCGCGGTGAAAATCGGCTACCCCGACAAGTGGAAGGATTACTCGAAGCTGAAAATTACCCGCGAAAGCGCGCTGCAAAACCTGTTTGCCACCTCCGAGTGGCGCCGGGCCGACAACCTGGGCAAGTTTGGCAAGCCGATTGACCGCGGCGAGTGGGGCATGACGCCGCCCACCGTGAACGCCTACTACAACTCCAGCCTGAACGAAATCGTGTTCCCGGCCGGCATTCTCCAGCCGCCGTTCTACGACCCCAAGGCCGACGACGCGGTGAACTACGGCGGCGTGGGCGCGGTAATCGGCCACGAAATGACCCACGGGTTTGATGACCAAGGCCGCCGCTCGGACGCCAAGGGCAACCTGCGCGACTGGTGGACCAAGGAGGACAACGAGAAGTTCACGGCCAAGGCCGACATGGTGGGCAAGCAGTACGACGCCTTCATGCCGATTGACTCGGTGCACGTGAACGGCAAGCTGACAATGGGCGAGAACCTGGCCGACATTGGGGGCCTCACCATCGCCCACCAGGCCTTCCAGAAAACGCAGCAGGCCAAGGGCGGCCAGAAAATCGACGGCTTCACGCCCGAGCAGCGCTTCTTCCTGGGCTGGGCCCAGATCTGGCGCGCCAACTCGCGCCCCGAGTACGTGCGCCAGCAGGTGCAAACCGATCCGCACTCGCCCGAGCAGTTCCGCACCAACGGCCCGCTCATGAACATGCCCGAGTTCTACGAAGCCTTCGGCTGCAAGGACGGCACCAAGATGGTGCGCGCCACCGCCGACCGCTCGCGCATCTGGTAAGCTTTCAATAGCAATGGTTTACAAAAAAGCCCCGCCGTTCTGGCGGGGCTTTTTTTTGGTCGCCGGGGCCCTATTTCACCACTTCTACCTTCATGGTAATGTCCTGCACGGGCCACTTATCGGGCTCGACGGGCACTTGCGAAATCTTGTCCACCACGTCCTGGCCCTCGGTTATTTCGCCGAACACCGTGTACTGGCCGTCGAGCGAGGGCGTGCCGCCCTGCGTGGCGTAGGCGCGCAGCTGCTCGGGCGTCAGGCGGCGGGGCGTCATGGCCTGGGCCTGGCGGGCGTCGAGCTTTTCGCCGATGACGAAGAAGAAATCGGTGTTGGAGGACAGGCGGCTGGGGTTCTCGTCGTCGTCGTAGCGGGCCATGCCCAGGGCCCCCCGGTGGTGGAAGTGGCCGGGCCGGAACTCGGGTGGCAGGCGGTAGCGGTGCAGCCGGATGGTGCGGGGCCCCGCCGTTTGGCCGCCCTGCACGGCAAAACCCTTCACCACGCGGTTGAACATGGTTTCGCTGAACACGCCCTTGCGGGTGAGCAGCAAGAAGTTGGCCTTGTGGATGGGCGTGTCGTCGTACAAGTGCACCCGGATTTTGCCGAAGCGCGTGGTGAACAGCACCTCCGAGCCGGGGTACTGCCGGCCGTAGGCGAGCAGCGCGGCGGGGGCCGTTTCGTCGGTGAGGGCGGCAATGTCGGGGCCCGGCACCACGGGCCGGGCGGCGGGCGCGGCGGCGGGCGGCGGGGCCTGGTTGCAGGCGGTGGCCAGCAGCGCCAGGGCCCCCCACCGCGCCGCGCCGCGGGCCAAAGCAAAGAATTGCAAACGTTTCATGGCGCAAAAAAAGCCCGGCCCCGCCAATAACGGCGGGGCCGGGCCAATAAACGGGGGACTACCAGGGAATGCTGGTGCTGGTGGTTTTGCTCTTGGTGGTGCCGCTGGGGCCCTTGCTCTTGGTTTTGACCTTGACCGGCGCGGCGGCTTTGGCGGCGGTTTTGGCAGGGGCGGGGGCCCCGGCCGGGGTGGCGCTGGGGTCGGGCAGGGTGGCGGTTTCGGGCACGTCTTCGGCCTGCACGGCGGGGGCCTCTTGGGCGGCCTTTATCTCGTCGGGGTTTTCCACGCGCTTCTCGGTGCGCTGGGCCAGCAGCAGGTGGTCTTGGGCGAGGGTGTTTTTCTTGGCGGCGGCCAGTTCGGTTTCGAGGTGCGCCTTTTCGTCCTTGCTGAGGCGGTTGGGCGTCATGAGCTGGTCGAGGTCGGGCTTGCCGGCGTTTTGCCAGGCCGTGAGCCAGAGCGAGGCCACCGCCGTGGGGGCCAGCTTGAGGCGGTTGGCCACCATCCCGCCCACCAGCTTCTCGTACTCGTCGGCGAAGGCGTCGGAGTAGCGGCGCTGGGTTTTGCCGTAGCGGTGCGAAAACGTGTAGCGCTCGGCCCCCGGCAGGATTTTTTCCACCTTGCCGGCCCGGTCAAACGTCTCGGTCAGGAAGCCGTAGCTGCGCTGCACCGTGCCCCAGGCCTCGGCCAGCGGGTCTTTGATGTAGGTGGCCGGTCCGTAAGTGATGTTGTACTCGGCGATGTATTTCTCGGGCAAGGCGCTCTCCCAGAGGCTATGCAGGCCGGCCTGGTTGCTGAGCTGCCCGTCGTAGTTGATGGTGGTGTGCAGCGGCACAAAGGCGTCGCTCACGTAGTGCCCCAGCTCGGCCGAGTACTTGATGATGGCCACCGTGTCGCGCTCCCGGAAGGCGTTGGTGAGCTTCTCGGTATTCTCGGCAATGGCCCACGGCACGGTGCCGTACTTCTTCAGCGTGTCGGCCGAGAATTTCTCCACCGCCGCCGCGTAGTCCTGCGGCACCTTGCCGAAGGGGTTGTCCTCCGAGTAGTGGTCCATGTCGATGAAGTGGCGGCCAGCCTCGTCGGGGTCGGTGTTGCGGCGCTCGTCGGGGGCCGTGCTCTGGCGCACCAGCTCGGCCATGTGGCGGAAATAAAACGCCTGCATGCTGCCCGGCAGCCGGTACACGGCCACCTGCGTGATGAGGCGGTGGCCAAAAAAGCCCCAGGCCCCGGCCGAACCCACCGCTAGCAGCGCCAGCGCCAGGGGTAACAATAATTTTTTCATAATGCAGCGAAATAGGATAAATGCCACCACGGGCGGCTCATTGGCGAAGGTCGGCAGCAGCCGGCATTTGTGCAGCACCGGGGCCCAAAAAGTAGCCAAAAATGGCCCTATTGCGCAAAATAACTGCCTCCCCCGGGCCGCTGGGGCCCCCAGCCAGCCGGGGCAGCCCTAGCTGGCACCGGTAATATTCCGCGATTGGTACCTCGTCCCAATACTCCATCTAATCAATCGATTGAAATTTTTTTAACCATTTGCGCAATCCATTGCGCGGCATGTATTACATTTGTGTATCGAATTCTCTTTCCCACCCAGCCTTTGCCGCGCAAGCGGCTAACAGAATGCCCGACTTCCTGCCAAGGGAGCCGGGCATTTTGGTTTTAGGGCCTCTGGCAAACCTGCTTTGCAGGGGCCCTAAAAGGTATCGGATAAGTTTCCGGCTTTTCTAATTCGGTAACGGGGCGTAGCACTGCCTTAGCAGGTCAGTGCCCGGGAGGTGTATAGACGCATCCTCGCGTCTCCTCGCTGAACGATGACCGCCTAGCGGGAGACGCAAGGATGTGCCTCTACACGCGCCTGATTACCCAGGCCCCCAATCTGATAAGCACAGCCATCAGCCAATAGCTCAGGGCCTAAGCGCTACTTGCCCACGTACACCACGCCGGCCTTCATCACGAAGCGGGGGCGCATGAGGGCCGTAATATCCTGGAGAGGGTTACCGTCGAGGGCCACCACGTCGGCTAGCTTGCCGGCTTCCAGGGCCCCCAGGTTGGCCGACTCGTCGAGCAGGGCGGCGGCGTTGAGGGTGGCGCTGCGGATGGCTTCGAGCGGCGGCATGCCGGCCTCGGCCATGTAGCCAAACTCGCGGGCATTCTGGCCGTGGCGGAACACGCCCGCATCGGTTCCGAACGCCACCCGCACCCCCGCCTTGTAGGCCCGCCCGAAGGTGCCCTGCATCTGGGTGCCGATGCTCACGGCTTTGGTAGCAATGACCGCCGGGAAGTAGCCGGGCTTGCGGGCCGAGTCGGCCACCGACTTGCCGGCGATGAGCGTGGGCACGTACCAAGCCGCGCTTTTCTTGAACAGCGCAATGCCTTCGTCGTCCATCAGCGAGCCGTGGTCGATGCTGCTCACGCCCGCGCGCAGGGCCCGCTTGATGCCCTCGGGGCCGTGGGCGTGGCAGGCCACGCGCATGCCCAGGTCGCGGGCGGTTTCCACCACGGCCCGAATTTCCTCCTCCGTGTACTGGGGCCCGCTGCCGTTCTTGCTCAGGTCGAGCACGCCGCCGGTGCTGGCAATTTTGATGAGGTCGGCCCCGCGCTTGAACTGCTCGCGCACGGCCTGGCGGCACTGGTCGGGGCCGTTGGCCACGCCCTCTACGGGGCCCGGGTTCAGCTTGTCCATCATAAAATCACTCAGGCCGTCGGTGCCGTCCATGTGCCCGCCGGTGGCCGAAATAGCCACCCCCGCCGAGTAGATGCGGGGCCCCGGCACGAGGCCCTGGGCCACGGCCTTGCGCAGGGCAATGTTCACGCCCGAGCCGCCGCAGTCGCGCACGGTGGTGAAGCCCGCGCGCAGCGTCGTCAGGGCGTAGCCCTGGGCGCGGTAGGCCACGTCGGCCGGGTTCAGGGTGAACTGCTCAGCGAAGGCGTTCTTGCTGAACTCCGACTCCAGGTGCACGTGGCAGTCGATGAGGCCGGGCAGCACAGTGCGGCTTTCGAGGTCGATGACCTGGTCCTGGGGGCCCCCGGCGGCGTAGCCGGCTTGCACGGCCACAATGCGGTCTTTCTCAACCACTACCGTTTGCTGGGCCAGCAGCCGGCCGCTGCGCACGTCGAGCAGGTGGCCGCAGTGCAGGTAGGTTTTTTGGGCAAAAGCCGCGGGGGCCCCCAGCAGCAGGGCGGCGGCCAGGCAGGGAATAAACTTGTGCATCATAGGTTTGCTAAAGGTGGGGCTGGAAGGTACACCCCGGGCTGGCCGCGGCCGCCAAGTTTCCCCGCCCCATTGCCAACTAATCTTTTAATAAGCCCATTTGATGACGACCCAGGAAGAATTCGAAACCGCCGCCCAACGCGCCCAGCAGCTGCCCGGCAAGCCCGCCAACACGGTGCTGCTCCAGCTCTACGCCCTCTACAAGCAGGCCACCGACGGCGACGTGGCCGGCACCCGCCCCGGCGGCTTCGACTTCAAAGCCATTGCCAAGTACGACGCCTGGGCCGCCCAGCGCGGCCTCAGCAAAGACGCCGCCCGCCAGCAGTACGTGGCGCTGGTGGCCGAGCTGGCGGGGTAAAATAGGGCAGGAAGGTGGGAAGGTAGGGGGGTAAGCGGATGGGGCAAACCCCAAGGTTTGCGGCCTAAGCCCTCCCAACCTTATACTTCCTACCCCCAAACCCGCCTACCCCCACAGCCTACAGAAATGCACATTTCCCGCAAAAAGCCCGCGTACCCCCTCACGCCCGCGCTGCGGCAGTACCTGCGCGACTACGACCGCGACACGCCACTGCCGGTGAGCTACGCCGACCTGCGGCGCTACAGCAACTCGTTTCCGCTGCGCGACCGCACCGGGCGCGATACCCTGTGGCAAACCGTGTACTACGAGCCCCAGGCCATGCACGAGCTCAGCGCGGGCCTGGCCGAGGTGTACGCGCTGCTGAAAATGGGCGGTGACCTGTCGTTTACCGAGCACCTAGTGGCCGACCGCATCGACTTCTGCCACTTCGGCAACTCGCAGCCGTTCCGGGTGCGCATCCTCAACCAGCTCAACGATAACTACGATTTCTTTTATGTGAAGCAGGCCGATGCCTCGCGCCTCTACGGCCTGGAACTGGAGCACGTGCTCTCGCCCAACTCCATGAACTTCCTGGTTGACGGCACCAATACGCTCATTGAGGAGCACATTGCCGGCATTCCGGGCGACGATTTTATTCGCCTGCGCCTCAGCCAGCCGCACCTCAACCAAGTGCGCATCGCCAAGGAGTTTGTGAAGTTTAACGAGCGCTGCTTTGCCCGGCTGTTGGGCGACATGCGGGCCTACAACTACGTGATTGACGTGACGCCCGACTTCGAGGACGAGCAGTACCGGGTGCGGGCCATCGACTTCGACCAGCAGAGCTACGAGGGCAACCAGCGCATGTACCAGCCCCGCTACTTCGCCGACAATGCGGCGGTGGTGGACCTGTGCGCCCGCTTGCTGAAGCCCGAAAACGTGCGCCAGTACCAAACCGAGGAGCGCACCTTGATGGCCCGCCGCGCCCGCACCGAGCGCCACCGCCTGCGCGCCCTGCTCGACGTGATGCGCGCTCACGACCTGGCGCCGCCCGAGAAAGTGCAGGAGCTGAAAGCGGCCCTCAACCACCACCACCGCACCCAAAAATTCGACCACTGCGACTCGATGGGCGACTTGGTGCGGCAAAACTTGTGGCTCATGCTGGGGCCCCGCACCCTGTCCACTGTAATGACGTAGGGCCCCCGGCGATACACCATTTCAACGCGCGTACTTACTGGCGGCAGCCACCTTTCTCGCTATGGTAAAGATTGAGCAACAAGATGATGTGGTGGTGTTCGTGGTCGAAGGCTGGCACAAGCTCTGGGCGCTGCGCAGCGAGCTACGCATCCCGCAGGCCCACATCAAGGGGGCCCGGCGCGATGCCCAGGCCGCGCACGCCTCTGGCCTGCGCATGCCCGGCACCCACATCCCGGGCTTCCTGAAGGCCGGCACGTTTTACATAGACGGCTTTTTCGACAGCAAGCCCTCGTTCATCGACGTGCAGCACGCCGCCAACACCATCGTGGTGGACCTGGCCGACGAGCAATTCAACCGCCTCATCATCGAGGTCGAAGACCCCGACGCCGCCGTGGCCCTGCTCACCCGCCTCGCCACTCCCGCCAGTTAGGCGCAACAAAAAAAGGCAGCTGCCCCGAGCCGGGGCAGCTGCCTTTTTTTGTGGGCGTGTGCAGCCGGAAGCTACACGGCCGGCTTGGGCGCGGGCAAATCAAACGCCACGGCGGGGTGCTCGAAGTGGCCTTTGTGCGAGCCGTCGCAGAACGGCTTCTGGCTGGAGAGGCCACAGCGGCAGATGCTGATGCGCTGGCGGCCGCCGAGGCCGTAGGGCTGGCCCTGGGCGTCAACGAGTTCGATGTCTTCGCCTTCTACGCGCAGCGAGCCGTTGGAAAGTACAGTGAGTTTAGTAGCCATTTTTAGAATGATTTGATTATTGGTGACTTGGTTTAAAGCGTTTTGCGCATGATGTAGTCGTTCATGAAGTACGGGCCGATGGGCACGTCCTCGGCGCGCTGCTGCACAAAGCCGCGCCGCTCGTAGAAGCTCAGGGCGGGGTTGTAGCGGTTCACGTTCAGGTCGAGGGTGCGGCCGCCGGCGCTGCGCACGGCGTCCTCTACGGCCTCGATGAGGTGCAAGCCCAGGCCCTGGCCCTGCTGGGTGGGCAACACGTAGATTTTGTGGAGCTTGTACTCGGTGGGCGCGGCCTCGGTGGGGGCCCCATCGGCGGGCGGCTGGGGTGAGAAGGAGGCAAAGCCGGCCGGTTGCCCATCCACGTGCGCCAGCAAAAACGTGTGGTGCTGCTCGGCCATCTGGCGCTTGAGGGCGGCGGGCGTATAGATGACGCGGTACATGTACTCGATCTGCTCGCGCGAGAGGATGAAGCGGTAGGTGGGCTCCCAGGTGCCCTCGGCCAATTGGATGATGGCGGGAATGTCGCGGAGGGTGGCGGGCACGATGCGCGGCAGCGCGGGCGGGGTATTCATAGCAGTACAGCGGAGCAAAACGCGAAATTGGGGCCAAAAAAACCAAAACCAGCCCACTTTTTGTACGAGATGGCCGTTTCCAACGTTCACTTGGCCCGGCGCTTTCTGGCGCTGCCGCTTCTTATTTGCTTTCCGCCATGCCCCACGCCCTCAAACTGACCCTGCCCCTGGCCGCCCTGCTGCTCGCCGCCGGGGCCCCCGCCCACGCCCAAATCGCCAACGTGCCCGACAGCCTGCGCCGCGCCGGCGAGCTGGTGGGCAGCCGCCCCAGCGCCCACCGCCCCGCCGGGGCCCGGGCCCGCTCCATGGCCGCCGCGCCCGCCGCCAACTCTGCCGCTATCAACCCGGCCCGTGCCCGCGCCGCCGACCTGCCCGGCCTCTACGAGCAGTTCATCGAGAAGTGCCAGGCGCAGCGCCGCAGCTGGGGCGAGGCCGACTGGGACGCCGCCGCCGACGATTTGGCCCGCCTCAACCAGCGCTACGACCAGGTGCGCGCCGACCTCTCGCTCCAAGAGCGCCTGAACATTCGCTCGGCCCAGGCCGAATTCCACACCTTGCTGGGGGCCCGCCGGATGAAGAAAAACCTCGAAAACTAAGCCGGTAGCGCGCTGCTGGGCTTGTGCGGGTGGCACAACCAAGCCAGGGCCTCGTGGCTGCTGCCAAACAGCTCCACGGGCACGTAGCCGCGCACGCTCTCCAAAAATGCCTCGCTGTCGTGGCGGCTCGGGAAGTCGGTGGAATACACGTAGCTCACGGCTTGCAGGCCCGCGGCCCGTGCGGCCGGCAGCCACTCAAACCGTAGCCACGGCAGGGCGTCGGCCCACTCGCCGGTGCTGCGGCTGCGGTCGAGCAGCAGGCGGGTGGGGGCCAGCTGCTGCTGCCAGGCCAGCAGGCTGCGAAACCCTTTCACTACTTCGGCAGCCGTGAGGTGGCCGTGCCAGCGCACGTAGAGCAGGTCGTCGGACGGGCATTGGTAAAACGAGGCCACCGGCGCGCCGTAGTCGTCGGCCAGCTTGTGCAGCAAAATAAAGGGCGCGGGTTGCATGGCGAGGGCGTGGGCGAGGGCGGCGGCAGAAGTGCAGTGCAATGCTACGACAGCGGCCCCAGACGCACATGTAGGGCCCCCGGGCTAATAAATAGTAACCTGTATATCGTAGCTGAACCGTACGGCTTAGGCGCTGCTGGGGCCCCGGTGGGCACGGCCCCCTTCCTACCTTTGGGGTTCGCAAATTTTGCCCAAATTACTAGCGCACGCACACATGCACATTGCCATCGTCGGCAACATTGGGGCCGGCAAAACCACCCTGGCCCACAAGCTGGCCCACCATTTCCGCTGGGAAGTATTCCTGGAAGACGTGGACGATAACCCCTACCTCAAAGATTTTTACCACGACATGCCGCGGTGGGCCTTCCACTTGCAGGTGTATTTCCTCAACGGGCGCTTCCGCCAAACCCAGCGCATTAAGGCCCTCACCAAGGACGGCAAGGGCGTAATTCAGGACCGCACCATCTACGAAGACGCCCACATCTTCGCCGCCAACCTGCACGAGTCGGACCTGCTCTCGACCCGCGACTACGACAACTATTGTGGCTTGTTCGAGTCGATGATCAACCTCGTCGAGCCGCCCGACCTGCTGCTCTACCTGCGCGCCGACTTGTCAAAACTCATCCGCCAGATTGAGCAGCGCGGGCGCGACTACGAGAACAGCATCAGCATCGAATACCTCAAAAACCTCAACGAGCACTACGAAAAGTGGATTGCCGGCTACACCGGCCGCCTGCTCATCGTGGACGTGAGCGAGCTGGACTACGTGCGCAACCCCGAGGACCTGGGCACCATCATCGAGCGCATCAACGCCACGCTGTTCGGCCTGTTCTAGGGTATCCGGCCGGGCCCCGGGGCCCTACGGCCCCTACTCGTTGGGCACCAAGGCTTCGTTGAAAAAATCGACCAGCGGCCGGGCCGCGGCGATGGCCGCCACGGCCAGCGCCACGAAGCCGGGGCCCTGGGCCACTTCGTCGTCGGCGAACGTGCGCACCGCTCCGAAGCTTTTGAGCTTGAGCCAGGCCAGGTCGGGGTGGTCGGCGGGGTAGCCTTTGGGCGGGCGCACCAACTGCTCGCCGTCGGTGGCGAGGCCGGCGGGGAAGTGGTGTAGCAGCGCCGGCGCCTGCCGCTGGCGGTGGAACTCGTCGGCGTTGTAGTGGATTTCCTGGCGCAGGGCCCCCAGCAGCGCCGGCGTGGTGTGGTAAAAGCCCACCCGCAGCGACGATTTGCCGTCGGGCTGCACGCCCAGGTAGTAGCCGGCGCGCGCCGCGTGGCGGCCGCCGTGCAGCAGGCCCGCGCCCATGCGCCGCTTGTAAGGCTCGGGGTCGCGGTGGCCGCGGTCGTTTTTGTGCAGCCGGAACATGGCCTCGGTGGGGGTGAGGCCGGCCAGCGACGGGTCGGTTCGGGCCACTTCGGCCAGCACCTGGCCGATGAGCTCGGCGAAGGCGGCGCGGGCCCGCTGGTACTCGGGCCGGTGCTCGGCCATCCAGGGCGTGTTGTTGTTGGCCGCCAGGCGGCGCAGGAAATCGAGTAGGTAGGCGAGGTCCATTTAGGGAAAGCAGGAAATTACTGGCGGCGGAGCACCGTCACGGCGTCGCCCACGCGCAGGTGGCCGTGGCCGGGGCCCGTCACGTTCTGGCCAAACATGGTTTTGTGGCCTATTTGGCGGTAGGTAGCCAGCGTGCGCAGGGGCTCGCCCTGCGGGGTTTTGGCGGCGGTTTGCTGGTCGATGGTGGTCATTACACAACGGGCGCAGCCCTTCACGGCCCGAAACGGCACCTCGCCAATCTGGAAGTTGGCCCACTGGTCGTCGTCGTACGCCGGGCCCCCGCTGAACACCAGGTTGGGCCGGAAGCGGTTCAGGGGCGCGGGCGCGGGCAGGCGCTGGTTGAGGTCGGCCAGGGCCGCTTCGCCGATGAGCAGGAAGGGGTAGCCGTCGGCAAAGCTTACGATTTGGCCCTCGGGGTTGCGCTCCGGCTCCACGTCGCGCCGCACCATGTCGGACATGTACACCAGCCGGATTTCATGGCCCAGCGCCTGGCTCAGCCACTCATCGGCCACTGCGGGGCCCCGCCAGGCCCACACCAAATCATCCCAGATGGTGACGAACAGCGTGCGCTCGGGCGTGGCCTCGAACGGGATGTAGAGCGGCAGCAGCTCGGGCCGCTGGCGGTGCGTGAGCAGCCAGCCGTTGTGGGCGGCGGCCACGGCCAGCAGGGCCAGCTCGGGGTGCTGGCGCTGGGTGAGGAACTGGTTTTTTGCGTCCACCAGCAGCCAGCGGCGGTCGTGGCGCAGGCCCTGGGGCGTTACGTCGGCCTCGGCCACGGCCACGCCGCCGAGCGACTTTACGGGGTAAATAAAGAGCTGCGAAAGGAGGAGGGCGGCGTCGAGCATGGCGCAAAATTAGGCAGCCAGCGGCGGCGGGGCCCCAGCCGGTGCAAGAATAACCCCGGGTCGTACTAAACGCGGGGAAGGACCTGAGGAGCGTAGAACGACGTGCAGCGAATAGTTACTGCCATCCGTTCTGTGCTCCTCAGGTCCTTCGCAGTGCTCAGGACCACCCGGGGTCAGGCCATTAAAAACTTACTTTGCCACTGTTTCGGCCAGCTTGATGGCCTCGTACAAATCGACCACGCCGCCGGTGATGGAGAGGGTGGTGAAGTCGACTTTCTTGTCGGAGCCGGGCACGCGCACCATGGTGTGGTGCACCTGGGCCGAGCGCCGGATGATGTCTTTGAGCTGCACGGCGGTGAGGGTGGGGAAGTACGACTTGAGGGCCGCCGCCACGCCTGCCGTCACGGGCGAGGCCATGCTGGTGCCGCTTTCCATGCCGTAGGTGTTGCCGGGCAGCGTGCTGTAAATGGCCACGCCGGGCGCGAACACATCCACCTGTTTTTTGCCGTAGTTCGAGAACTCGGCGGGCAGGCTGGCGTCGTCCTTCGCGCCGCTGGCGCCCACCGTGAGCAGGTTGGGGAAGGGCTGGCCGGCGAGGGTGAAGGCAACCGGGTAGTGGTTGCTCACGTCGAGGTTGTCGTTCTCGTTGCCGGCGGCGTGCACCAGCAGCACGTCGTGGTCGGCGGCGTACTTGAAGGCGGCCTCCACGGCCGGGCGCTGGGGCGAAAACTCCTTGCCGAAGCTCATGTTGATGACCTTGGCGCCGTTGTCCACGGCGTAGCGGATGCCGTTGGCCACGTCCTTGTCGCGCTCGTCGCCGTTGGGCACGGCCCGCACCGTCATGATGCGCACCAGGGGCCCCGCCACGCCCTGCACCCCGAGGCCGTTGTCGCGCACCGCGGCGATGATGCCCGATACGTGGGTGCCGTGCAGCGGGTCGGGCCCGTGCAGGTCGTTGTTGCCGTAGAAGCGTTGGTTCACGTCTTCGGGGTCGTCCTTCACAATGTCGGCCCGCGGGTTAAAGCTCAGGTTCAGTGAGTTGTCGAGCAGGTTGCGCTCTTCCTTGGCGCCGCTTTCCAGCTCCTTCTCCAGGGCGTCGGTATCGGCCAGGCCCATTTGGCGCAGGTTTTGGTCGAGGGCCCGGCTCAGGTTGCGCATGTTTGCGTTGCTGGACTGGGCCTTGCGCAGCGTGGCCGTGTCGAGGCGCTCCACGCCGAGGTCCTTCTTCAGGGCCCCCACCATCATTTTCAGCGGGCCGGCCATCTCTTCTACCTGGGAGGCGCGGTCGGTTTCCTGCTTGGTGCGGGCGGTGAAGGCCTTCTCAGCCTTGGTGTACATATCAAACTCGGCGCGCTGGGCCGCTGGGATGGCCGTGCGCACCTTGCCCTTGAAGCGCGGCCGGTACTTGGCCACAATGCGCGTTACCTCCAGCGATTCGTCGCCCACGCTGCGGCCGTCGGCCCCGCCCAGGAAGTTCCAGCCGTGCACGTCGTCGATGTAGCCGTTCTTATCGTCGTCGAGGCCGTTGCCGGGGATTTCCTTGGCGTTGGTCCACAGAATGGGCTTCAAGTCGACGTGGGCCGTGTCGATGCCGCCGTCAATAACAGCTACAATCACGGGCGTAGGGGTGCGGTTTTTCAGCAGCTCGGCGTAGGCACGGGTATCGCCGATGCCGGGCACACCGTCGAGCTTGGGGTCTTGGAGGTACCACTGGGCGGCGGCAGCTTCGGCCACCGTGGGCCCCGGGGGAACTGCGGGGGCGGGGGGCGGCGTGGCGGCAGGGGCCACCGGGGCTGGCGTAGCCATCGCGCTGGTGGCGGTGGCCGGGCTGGGGTTGCCCTGGGCAGTGGTAGTGGGCACGGCCCGGGTGCAAGCCGAGAAAGCTAGGGCGGACAGAGCAAACGCCCAGGGGCGGAAGGTGAAAACGGTCATGCGGGAGGGAAAACGCCGCGGCGGTGCGGCCACGAGCAAAGGAACGGCAAGCGGGCGAAAGACGTGCCCGGGGCCCTAAACGTTGCGGATGATACGGGGAGGGGTTGCCCGGTAACTTCGCGCCCCGAACCGGTTTGCTCTTATATGCCCCTCTCGCTCCGCTCCGTTGCCCGCCTCTGCCTGGCCCTGCTCACTGTTAACTGCTCACTGTTAATTGAAACCAAAGCCCAGGCCCCTAAAACCTACACGTCGTCCGAAATTTTGCTGGGCCTGAAGAAGCTCAACGTAGTGGGCTCGGTGATGTACATCGCCGCCCACCCCGACGACGAAAATACCCGCCTGCTGGCCTACCTCGCCAACGGCCGCCTCGTGGAAACCAACTACTTGAGCTGCACCCGCGGCGACGGCGGCCAAGACCTCATCGGCCCCGAATTGCGCGAGCAGCTCGGCGTCATCCGCACGCAGGAGCTGCTGGCGGCGCGGCGCATCGACGGGGCCCGGCAGTTTTTCACCCGCGCCAACGACTTCGGCTTCAGCAAGACGCCGGCCGAAACCTTCACCATCTGGGACAAGGAGCAGGTGCTGGCCGATATGGTGTGGGTCATCCGCCAGCGGCGGCCCGACGTGCTCATCACCCGCTTCCCGCCCGATGCGCGCGCCGGCCACGGCCACCACCAGGCCAGCGCCATCTTAGCCGCCGAAGCCTTCGACGCCGCCGGCGACCCCAAGCGCTTCCCCGAGCAGCTCAAGTACGTGCAAGCTTGGCAGCCCAAGCGCCTACTCTGGAACACCGGCAGCTACTTCGTGAAGCCCGGCGAAAGTATGGCCGGCTACCTCAGCCTCGACGCCGGCGGCTACAACCCGCTGCTAGGGCAGAGCTACGGCGAAATCGCGGCCCATTCCCGCTCGCAGCACCGCAGCCAGGGCTTCGGCTCAGCCGCCACCCGCGGCGAGGCGCTGGAGTACTTCCAACCCGTTAAAGGGGCCCCCGCCACGAAGGATTTGTTCGACGGCGTGGACCTGACCTGGAACCGCGTGCCCGGCGGCGCGGCCATCGGCAAGCTGGTGGACGACGTGATTCGCAAGTACGACGCGGGCAACCCGAGCGCTAGCGTGGCAGGGTTGCTGAAGGTGCACGGCCAATTGCAGGCCGCCGCGAAGGAAGGATCCTGGCAGTTGGAGAAAATGCAGGAAGTAGAAGTCCTGCTGCAAGCTTGCTTAGGCCTGCACATCGAGGCAAGTGCGCCGGCAATGGCCATTACCGCCGGCCAAACCGCCGAGGTAGCAGTTGAGGCCGTCAACCAGGGCGCGGTGCCCGTTACGGTGCGGCAGGTATGGGCCGAGGGCTTTGGCCGCGATACGCTCGTGGCCAAGGAGCTACGGCCAGGCCAAACGCTGCGGGTGGCATTGCGGCTACCGGTTAGCCCGCAGGTGCCAGCCTCCCAGCCCTATTGGCTGCGCGAACCGGGTACGGTGGGCATGTACACGGTACCGGCCTTGTTTCCCCTGGTGCAAGCCGACCCGGCAGCGCGCAAGAAATCGAAGCCCGAAACCTGGCTCACCGTTGACCGGCAGCACCTCATTGGGCGGCCCGAAAACCCGATTTCTCCCAACGTAACGCTGGAAATCACGTTGCAAGGCACCTCGCTCTACCTCACCGTCCCTGTTCAATACAAGCGCACCGACCCGGTGCTGGGCGAGCTGTACCAGCCGCTGGCCGTAGTGCCGGCCGTGATGGTGAATATTCCCGCCGCCCGCGCCTACGTGTTTGCCGACCAGCAACCCAAGCAAGTGCCCGTGACGCTGCGCGCCGGCCGGGCCGGGGTGCGCGGGGCCCTGGCCTTGCAGGTGCCCGCCGGCTGGCTGGCCGAGCCGGCCACTGCGCCGTTCGACCTCAAAAACAAGGACGACGAGCAGACCGTGAACTTCACCTTGCGCCCCGGCCCAGGGGCCCCTGAGGGCAAGGCAGAGCTGCGCGCCGTGGCCACCGTGGACGGCCAGGCCTACAGCCGCGGCATCCAGCAAATCATCTACCCGCACATCCCCACCCAAACGCTGTTTCCGGAGGCCACGGCGCCGCTGGTGAAGCTGAACGTGCAGCGCCGGGGCCAGCAAATCGGCTACCTGATGGGCGCCGGCGACGAGGTGCCCGAGGCCCTGCGGCAGCTCGGCTACACCGTTACGCTGCTCAACCCCGCCACCGACCTCACCGCCGACCACCTCGCCCGCTACGATGCCGTGGTGCTCGGCGTGCGGGCTTACAACGTGCTCGATCGCCTCAAAACCCAGCAGCCCGCGCTGCTGAAGTACGTCGAAAACGGCGGCAACCTGGTGGTGCAGTACGTGGTGAACCGCGGCACCGTGCTGCCCCAGATCGGGCCCTATCCGATGACGCTTTCCAACGACCGAGTGACGGTGGAAGGGGCCCCAGTGACCTTCCTGCAACCCAAAAACCCGCTGCTGAATACGCCCAACAAAATCACCGAGAAGGACTTCCAGGGCTGGGTGCAGGAGCAGGGCCTGTACTACCCCTCGGCCTGGGACGCGCACTACACGCCCATCATCGCCAGCAGCGACCCTGGCGAAACGCCTAAGCAAAGCGCCATCCTGGTGGCCGACTACGGCAAGGGCCACTACATCTACACGGGCCTCTCGCTGTTCCGCGAGTTGCCCGCCGGCGTGCCCGGCGCCTACCGCCTACTCACCAATATGGTGTCGCTGGGCAAGTAGGCCGAAGTGGTCCGGTGGCTTTTTCCGTCGTCGGGCCACTCTGGCGTTAGGGCCTAGCTGGTTTCGGTACAGTTGCCCTGTTCATGCGTGTACTGGGGCCCTGTGGCTAAGTTTGCCGCTCATCCATTCTGCAAACCACAGTGCTGACAGTAGAAAAAATCGGCGGCACGTCGATGAGCGCCTTTGGCGACGTGCTGAACAACATCATCTTTTATAACCGCCGGGGCCCCGAATTGTACAACCGCATCTTCGTGGTGTCGGCCTACGCGGGCGTGACCAACTGGCTGCTGGAGAACAAGAAAACCGGCGCGCCCGGCGTGTACCACCGCATCAGCGAGTTCAAGGAGTTCCACCAGGCGCTGCGCGACGTGACGGCCCAGCTCAAGGCCCTGAACCAACAGTACGTGCCGCTGGGCCTCGACTTGGCCGCCGCCGATGCTTTTATTGAGGCGCGGATGCAGGACGCCAAAACCTACCTCGATAGCCTGGTAAACGTGCTGGCCTCGGGCTACGTGAGCAGCGAAAACATTCTGCAAGCGGCCCGCGAAATCCTGGCTTCCATCGGCGAGGCGCACTCGGCCTTCAACTCCGTCAACATCCTGCAAAGCAAGGGCGTGCACGCCACGCTGGTGGACCTGAGCGGCTTCCACGACCACCACCCCTACACTATCGACGAGCGCATCAGCAAAGCCTTCAAGGGCATCACGTTTGCCGAAACCATCTGCATTGCCACCGGCTACACCAAGGGCACGGAGGGCATCATGCGCGAGTTTGACCGCGGGTATTCGGAGGTGACGTTCAGTAAGATAGCCGTGGCGGTGCGGCCCCAGGAGGCCATCATCCACAAGGAGTACCACCTGTGCTCGGCCGACCCCGGCCTGGTGGGCATCGGCCACTGCCGCCCGGTGGGGGCCACCAACTACGACGTGGCCGACCAGCTGGCCGACGTGGGCATGGAGGCCATCCACCCCAAGGCGTCGAAGCCGCTCGAAATCAACGGCATCAACCTGCGCATTAAGAACACCTTCGAGCCCGCCCACGCCGGTACACTCATTACCAAGGACTTTGTGTCGGCCCAGACGCGAGTGGAGGTGATTACGGGCACCGACAAGGTGGTGATGGTGGACGTGTACGACCCGCAAATGGTGGGCACGGCCGGCTTCGACTTGGCCATTATGCAAATCTTCTACGCCCTCGACATCAGCTACGCTTTCAAGGCCACGAGTGCCAACAGCATCTCGGTGCTGATTTGGGAGAAGGACCTGAACAAGCAGCTGGTGCAGCAACTGGAGGCCAAGTATGAGAAGGTGACGGTGGAGAAAACGGCCATGGTCTGCCTCATCGGCTCCAACATTGACCGGCCCGGCCTACTGGCGCAGGCCGCCGGGGCCCTGGCCGAAGCGGGCATCAACATCATGAGCGCGGGCTTTGCGCTGCGCAAGGTCAACATCCAGTTCATCATCGACCGCGCCGATTACAAAGCGGCCATCATTGCCTTAAACAGGAGCCTGGCCGACGGCTAGCCGGCCGCGTTGCCGTTGCGCCGGGCCGTGGGCAGCGAAGGAGTACCCGCCAATTATTCAACGCCTTTGGCGGGCAAGTTGGGGCCCTTCCGTAAACCATTTAATCAACTTTGCTGCATATGAAGCACTTGATTGCGGCCGGCCTGCTCGCCCTGGGCCTGGCCAGCTCGGCCGCTCCGGCCCAAGCCCAGGTCCCCGCCTACCCGTTGCCGTCCGACGCGGAAAAGGCCATGCTGGCCACCATCCTGGCCGATACGCTCTACATCCAGCAGCACTTCACCAAGACGGAGTACCAGGTGCCGATGCGCGACGGGGTGAAGCTCTACACCATCGTGTACGCTCCCCGCGACGCGGACCGGGTGCGCTACCCCATCATGCTCAAGCGCACGCCGTACTCCATTGCGCCGTACGGGCCCCGGTATTCGCTGCGCATCAGCCCCAGCAGCGCCATGCTGCACGAAGGCTACATTTTCGCGTTTCAGGACGTGCGGGGCAAATTCATGTCGGAAGGCACGTTTGAGGACGTGCGCCCGGCTCTGGAAAAGCACGCCACCAAAAAGGACATTGACGAGGGCACCGACACGTTCGACACCATTGAGTACCTGACCAAGAAGGGGCCCCGCAACAACGGCCGCGTGGGGCAGTGGGGCATTTCGTACCCCGGTTTCTACACCACGGCGGGCCTGCTTAGCCGCCACCCGGCCCTGAAAGCCGCTTCGCCCCAGGCCCCGGTCACGGACTGGTTTTGGGACGACGACCACCACAACGGCGCGTATTTCCTCACCGGGGTGGGCTTCTGGGCCGGTTTTGGCCAGCCCCGGCCGCAGCCCACTGCCGCGCCCGCCCCCGAATTGCAGCTGGGCACCCCCGATGGCTACGACTACTACTACCGCCTGGGCCCGCTTAAAAACGTGAATGCCCAGCTCTTTCACGGCCGGGTAAAGCACTGGAACGACTTGGTGGCCCACCCCAACTACGATGCCTTTTGGCAGGCCCGCAACCCGCGCCCGCACCTGCACGACCTGAAAACCGCCGTGCTCACCGTGGGCGGCTTCAACGACGCCGAGGACCTGTTCGGGGCCCTGCACACCTACGCGGCCATCGAGCAGCAAAACCCGGGCCTGCCCAACCGCCTCGTGATGGGCCCCTGGGTGCACGGCGGGTGGGCCAATTTCACCGGCGAGTACGTGGGCAACGTGGCCTACGGGGCCGCCACGTCGCTGTGGTACCAGGAAAACGTGGAGGCCCCGTTCTTCAAGGCGTACTTGAAAGACAACAAGCCCGCCGACCTGCCCGAAGCCACCGTGTTCGAGAGCGGCACCAACCGCTGGCGCCAGTTTGGCGCTTGGCCGCCCAAGGAAGCGCAGGACAAGGTGCTGTACTTCCGCCAGGCCGGGGGCCTCAGCTTTAGCCCGCCCACCAGTGGCGATAACGAGCGCCGCATGGCCGGCATCAACTTCGAGTTCGACCAGTTCATCAGCGACCCGGCCCACCCCGTGCCCTACACCGAAGCCACCGCCCCGGCCATGACCCGCGAGTACATGACCGACGACCAGCGCTTTGCCAGCCGCCGGCCCGACGTGCTCACCTACCAAACCGAGCCGCTGGCCGAAGACCTGACCCTGGCGGGCCCCGTACAGGCCCGGCTGCAAGTGGCCACCACCGGCACGGACGCCGACTGGGTAGTAAAAATCATCGACGTGTACCCCGACGACACGCCCGACAACCCCCACAACCTGCCCAATGTGCACCTTGGCGGGTACCAGCAAATGGTGCGCTCGGAGGTGATGCGCGGCCGCTTTCGCAACAGTTTTGAGCGGCCCGAGCCTTTCGTGGCGGGCCAGGTCACGGCCGTGCCCTTCACGGTGCAGGACCTGATGCACACCTTCAAAAAAGGCCACCGCCTGATGGTGCAGGTGCAAAGCACCTGGTTTCCGCTCGTGGACCGCAACCCGCAGAAGTACGTACCCAACATCTTCGAGGCCGACGCCAGCGACTTTCAAAGCGCCACGCACCGGCTGTACCACGCGCCGGGCCAAGCCTCGCAACTCGTGCTGAAGGTGCTGCCGTAAACCCCGCTTGGGATAGCCCAACTGTACCGGCTTCCGTATAGCCAGCTTGCTCTTACCGTTGCCCGGCCGCCCGGGCGTTTAATTTCCCCAAAACTCTCCAACTTCATGAGCCCCAACCCCACGGAATTTGCGTTCGGCATGATTGGTCTCGGCACCATGGGCCGCAACTTGCTGCTGAACATGGCCGACCACCAGTTTGCCGTCGCCGGGTACGACAAGAACCAGAAGCAGGTAGACCTGCTGGCCCAGGAAGGCCAGGGCAAGCCCGTACAGGGCTTCACCGACCCCAAGGCCTTTGTGCACAGCATCAAAACGCCCCGCGCCATCATGATGCTGGTGCCCGCCGGCGCCATCGTGGACAGCGTGATTGCCGAGATACTGCCCCTGCTGAGCCCCGGCGACATCCTCGTGGACGGCGGTAACTCGCACTTCACCGACACCGAGCGTCGGGCCAAAGATTTGGAAACCAAAGGATTTCACTTCTTCGGCATGGGCGTGAGCGGCGGCGAAGAAGGGGCTCGGTTCGGCCCCAGCATGATGCCCGGCGGCGACGCCGAAGCCTACAAAACGATGCAGCCCGTGTTTGAGGCCATCGCGGCCAAAGTGGACGGGGACCCCTGCGTGGCTTACATGGGCCCCGGCGCGGCCGGCCACTTTGTGAAAATGGTGCACAACGGCATCGAGTACGGCCTGATGGAGCTTATTGCCGAAACCTACGGCGTGCTCAAAACCGGCCTTGGCCTGGATAACGCCGCCATCGGCCAGGTGTTCACGCAGTGGAACGAGGGCCGCTTGCAGTCGTTTTTGGTGGATATCACGAAAGACATTTTCGCCTTCATGGCCCCCGATACCGACCACCTGCTGCTCGACGACATCAAGGACGAGGCCCGCTCGAAGGGCACCGGCAAGTGGACCTCGCAGGTGGCCATGGACTTGCAGGCTCCCGTGCCGACCATCGACACGGCCGTGTCGATGCGCGACCTCTCGAAGTACAAGCAGCTGCGCGGGCAGCTGGCCGAGCAGTACGGCCCCGCCGCTGGGGCCCTGGCCGGCGACAAGGACGAGCTGCTCAAGCAGCTGGAGCAGGCCTTTTACTTCAGCATGATCATGAGCTACGCCCAGGGCATGCACCTGCTGGCCCAGGCCTCAGCCGAGTATAAGTACGACCTGCAGTTGGCCACCATCGCCAAAATCTGGCGCGGCGGCTGCATCATCCGCTCCACGTTCCTGAACGACATTTTCAACGCTTTCGAGCGCGATAATAACCTGGCCCACTTGCTGCTCGACGGCGGCGTGGCCGGCCTGGTGCAAGGCGCCGTGCCCGGCATGCGCGCCGTGGTGGGCGCCGCCGTGGCCGCTGGCTTGGCCGTGCCGGCCTACACCAGCGCCCTGGGCTACTTCGATGCCTTCCGCACCGCTCGCCTGCCCTCGAACCTCATCCAGGCCCAGCGCGACTACTTCGGGGCCCACACCTACGAGCTGATTGGCAAGGAGGGCGTGTTCCACACCCAGTGGACCGGCCTGCGCGCCAAGCCGGAGGCCCCCGCCGGGGCCCAAGCCAACGAAACGCCCACTACGCCCCCCGTGCCCGGCACCAAGGAGTCGAACACGGAGCCCTCTAAAACCCAAGCTTAGATGAACGCCCTTCTGAAAACGCAGCCGACGGTGTTCGTCATCTTCGGCGGCACCGGCGACCTGAACGCCCGCAAGCTGGCCCCGGCGCTGTACAACTTGTACCTCGAAGGCTGGATGCCCGACCATTTTGCCTGCATCGGCACGGGCCGCACCAAGCTCAGCGACGATGACTTCCGAACCCGGCTGCTGGGCGACGTGAACAAGTTTTCGCGCAGCGGCAAGGTGAAGGACGAGCAATGGCAGGGCTTCGCGCCCAACCTTTACTACCAGCCGGCCGACGTGCAGAACGCCGACACCTTTAAGGACTTTGGTAAGAAAATCAAGGCCTTAGAGAAGGAATGGAAGGCCACAGCCAACGTGATTTACTACCTGGCGGTGGCTCCCAATTTCTTCCCCATCATCGCCGAAAACCTGGCCAAGGCCGGCCTGACGGAGGATGCCAGCTGCACGCGCATCGTGATCGAGAAGCCCTTTGGCCACGATTTGGCCTCGGCTAAGGAGCTGAACTCCTTGCTGGGCAGCATCTTCCAGGAGAAGCAGATTTACCGCATCGACCACTACCTGGGCAAGGAAACGGTGCAGAACATCATGGCCTTCCGCTTTGCGAACGCCATCATGGAGCCGCTCTGGAACCGCAACAGCATCGAGCACGTGCAGATTTCGGTGACGGAGAGCCTCGGCGTAGGCGAGCGCACGGGCTACTACGACGGCTCGGGGGCCCTGCGCGACATGATCCAGAATCACCTCTTGCAGCTGCTGTGCATCGTGGCGATGGAGCCGCCGGTGAGCTTCTCGGCCGAGGAAGTGCGCAACCGTAAGGTAGACGTGCTGCGCGCCATGCGCCGCTTCACGCCCGAGAGCGTGCGCGAACAGGCCGTGCGCGGCCAGTACGCCAGCGGCTGGCTGGAGGGCCAGCAGGTGCCCGGCTACCGCGAAGAGCCCGGCGCCAACCCCACCTCGAACACCGAAACCTTCGCCGCGGTGAAGTTTTTTGTAGACAACTGGCGCTGGCAGGGGGTGCCGTTCTACCTGCGCACGGGCAAGCGCCTGCACCGCTCGGCGTCGGTCATCACCATCCAGTTCAAGGACGTGCCGCACCTGATTTTTTCGCCCGAAACGGCGGAAACCATGCGCCAGAACCGGCTCATTATCAGCATTCAGCCCGAAATGAGCATCCGCCTGCAAGTGCAGGCCAAGCGCCCCGGTGTGGACATGATGCTGAACACCGTGGACATGGTGTTCGACTACAAAGGCACGTACCAGAGCGAGGCCCCCGAGGCCTACGAAACCCTGCTGCTCGACGTGATGCTCGGCGACCAGACGCTGTTCATGCGCGCCGACCAAGTGGAGGAAGCGTGGGATTTGGTAATGCCCATCCTGAACTCGTGGCAGACGCGCACTAGCCAGGACTTCCCCAACTACTCGGCCGACTCGTGGGGCCCCGAGGCCGCCGAAGCCCTCGTGGCCAAAGACGGCTTCCACTGGTTCACGCTCCCGCTCAACGGCAAGAAATAGCCCATGGAACTCCACATCTTTTCCGCCGAAGCCGCCGTGCTAGGGGCCCTGGCCGATTACTTCGTGGCCACCGCCAACCAGGCCATTGCCGCCCGCGGGCGCTTCGCGGTGGCGCTGTCGGGCGGCAGTTCGCCCAAAAAGCTCTACGAGCTGCTGGCCTCCGACGC
Organism: Hymenobacter nivis; assembly: GCF_006439025.1. Classification (GTDB taxonomy): domain Bacteria; phylum Bacteroidota; class Bacteroidia; order Cytophagales; family Hymenobacteraceae; genus Hymenobacter; species Hymenobacter nivis_A. The sequence continues at coordinate 631,852 of NZ_RCYZ01000001.1, read as the reverse complement.
CTACCGGGCGCAAGTAGCCTGGGGCCAGGTGTCGTTCTTCTTCGGCGATGAGCGCACCGTGCCCCACACCTCGCCCGACAGTAACTACTTGATGGCCAAGAAGGCGCTGTTCGACCCGCTGGATATCAAGCCCGCCCGCGTGTTTGCCGTTGATACCGCCCTGGCCCCGGCCGAGGCGGCGGCGCAGTACGGCGTGGCCATCGAGGAGTTTTTCGGCGATGAGCCGGCCCGGTTCGACCTCGTGCTGCTCGGCCTGGGCGACAACGCCCACACGGCCTCGCTCTTCCCGCACACGCCCGTGCTCCACGACCAAGCGGTGGGCGTGAAGGACGTGTTTGTGGCCGAGCTGAACACGACCCGCATCACCCTCACCGCCCCGCTGCTCAACCAGGCGCGGGCCACGGCCTTCCTCGTGTACGGGGCCGGCAAGGCCATTGCCGTGCAGCAAATCCTCCGGGGCCCCCGCGACGTGGACCAGTACCCCGCCCAGCTCATCGCGCCCGCCGGCGGTAATGTGCACTGGTTCTTGGACGAAGCTGCTGCCGCTGATTTGAAGTAAGCGCTAAGCGGAAACCGCATAAAAAAGGCCTTGCCGTAGTGGCAAGGCCTTTTTGCATTTTGGGGCCCTGGGGCACTGTTGCCAGGGGCCCTGTTGTCAGGGGCCCTACGGCAGCTCCGTAAAGTCCGTCGCTGGCCGGGCTGCTTCGCCGGGTCGTAGCACCAGCGCCGCGCCGTCGCGCACCACAATGGCGGCCTTGGCCAGCCCAATAAACAAGCCGTGCTCCACGATGCCGGGGATGGTTTTGAGCCGCGTCGCCAGTTGCTCCGCATCGGTGATCTGTTCGAAATGGCAGTCCACAATCAGGTTTTTCTGGTCAGAATAGTAGTAATCGGGCGCGCCCGGCTGGGCCATGCGCACCACCGGGGCCCCACCCAGGGCCTCCACCGCATCGAGCACCCAAGGCAGGGCAAACGGCACCACCTCCAGCGGCAGCGGGAAGCGGCCCAGCACCGGCACCAGCTTCGACGAATCGCCGATGACCAGCAGGTAGTCGGAGGCGGTTTCCAATACTTTTTCGCGCAGCAGGGCCCCCCCGCCGCCTTTTATCAGGCGCAGCTGCGGGTCCAGCTCGTCGGCCCCGTCCACGGCCAGGTCGAAGCGCAGGCCGCGCTGGGGTGCCACCAGCGGGATGCCCAGCTGCCGTGCCAGCGCCTCGCTGGCCATCGACGTGGCGGTGCCCTGCACCTTGAGGCCGGCCTGCACCGCCGCCCCCAACTGCGTGATGAACTGGGCCGAGGTGCTGCCCGTGCCCAAGCCCAGCAGCATGCCGTCGCGCACCCAGCGCAGGGCGGTGGCGGCGGCCACCTGCTTTTCCTGGGCCAGCGTGAGGGCCCCGGCGGGGGCAGTGGAGGGGGCGGTAGGGTTCATGGGCGTGCTAGGGGGCTTGGTTAGGTGAGGCCTTGGGGCAGTAAGGCGGGGTTTGCCCTGCTAAGGCAAAACAAAAGTAGGCCGTCGTGCTGAACGAAGAGAAGCATCTTGCCCGCGTAAGCAACTGATTACTGCTGCGGGCAAGATGCTTCTCTTCGTTCAGCACGACGGCCTATTGGCTTCGTGCGCTAGCCAGGGGCCCTACTTGCCCATTTTCTTGGCCTCGGCAATCAGGTCCTCGTTCATCTTCACGTACTCGGCGTTGGGCGGCGTGGCAGCCTGGGCGGCCTTTTTCGACGCTTCGGCGGTGCTGATGGCGCCCTTGTAATCCTTCATTTTCAGGCGCATCTTGGCTTCCGTGTTCAAGTTCCAAAACTTGGTGGGCTCAGCGGCGTTGGCCTTCTGAATCCAGGCCATGGCCTGCTTGGGGTCCTTATTGTTGTCGTTGTAGTACACGGCGGCCGCAGCGAGGTCGGCGGGAGCGGGGTTGGCGTTTTTCGTGATTTTTTCGTCGATTTGGGCGGCGATTTTGCCGTCCACATCGGACACGATTTTGAATTTCGCGCCCGTCGTAGCCCAGGTCATTTCCACGTTGGCCGTGGCGGGCGTCAGGTCGGCGAAGTTGATGGTGAAGGTTTCGACCTTGGCGGGCAGCTTGTAGGTCTTGACGGTGAAGCGGGCCACGTCGTCGGCGTCTTTAAAGCCTTCCACATCAGCGCCTTGCTTGAGGCTTTTGTTGAGGACCACGGTCCACTCCGCCGCGGCGGGAATAGTGTAGAGGCCGTACTCGCCGGCGGGCACCTTCTTGCCCTCAATGGTTACATCGTCCGAAAACTTGATGCTGGTGGTGGCGTTGGCGCCCGTGCGCCAGCGCATTCCAGTAGGGGCCAAGGGGGTTTTGTTGCCAAACGCCGCTCGCCCCTTCACGCCTGGCCGCGAGTACACGATGGTCACGTCGGTGAGGCCCACGCGCTGCATCACGGTGCTTTTGGGGCTGGGCTGGGGGGTATTGATTTGAGCCTGAGCCGCGGGGGCCCCCAGCAGCGTAACGGCCGTAGCGGCAGCAGCGGAGAAAGTCAGCAGTTGAAAATTCATTGAACTTGGAAAAAGGTATGGTTGAGGCCCCAAAACTACAAAACCCGCGCTGGGGGCGCGGGTTTTGGGGTAGAAATGCTACTCACTTGTAGAAGTACGCAGTAGCGTAATTTATTTTAAAACTAGATGGCAACAGCTTGTTCAGTTTTTTACTAAATGTGTAGAATGGCTCCCATTTGACGCAGTAGACAGTAGTTGCTTTAATTGATTTCCCTTTGATAAGGGTAATATTAAAACTGGCTGCATCAGCGATGTTAATTGTCTTGGGCTTGTACGAGGACCTGATGCCCGATAGATAGATTTTATTAAATGGCGATAAAAGATCTTCACGTTCGGAATTGGTAAGTGCTCTTGAATAAAGAGCGTGACCCTCGATCGTTTTGAAGTCTATAATTACAGAATCTGAAGTGATTAAATACTCTTTGTCCATTCCAAAAGGTGCCGACTCAATTATTTGTAATCGAGTTATCTTTTGAGGAATGACTGGAATTTGTGAACGTTGTGCGATTACTGGGCTTACCGCAATCAATAATAAAGGCAGCGCCGTTCGCATTCTAGCTCAGCTCAAACTGCAAGCGCAGCAAATTGGCGTACAGCCCGCCTTCCCGCTCGCTCAGCTCGTCGTGCGAGCCGGCTTCGACGATGCGGCCGCCGTCGATGACCAGGATTTTATCGACTTTGCGGATGGTGCTGAGGCGGTGGGCGATGATGATGCTGGTACGGTGCTGGAGTAGCTCGTCCAGGGCCCCTTGCACGAGCTTTTCGCTTTCGCTGTCGAGGGCCGAGGTGGCTTCGTCGAGGATGAGGATGGCGGGGTTTTTCAGGATGGCGCGGGCGATGGCCACGCGCTGGCGCTGCCCGCCCGAGAGCTTGATGCCGCGGTCGCCCACCACGGCGTCGAGGCCCTCGGGGAAGGAGCTGATGAACTGCCAGGCGTTGGCCTGGCGGGCGGCGGCCATGATTTCATCGTCGGTGGCGGTGGGCTTGCCGTAGGCGATGTTCTCGCGGATGGTGCCGCCGAAGAGCAGCGTTTCCTGCGGCACGATGCCGATGTGGCGGCGCAAGGCCGTCAGGTCGTAGTCGCGCACGTCGTGCCCATCAACCAAAATACGGCCCCCGCTGAGCTGGTAGAACTGCATCAGCAGGCTGGCGATGGTGCTTTTGCCGGCGCCGCTGGGGCCCACGAGCGCAATCTTTTCGCCCGGCTTGATGTGGAAATCGATGTCTTGCAGCACCGCAATGTCGGGCCGCGTGGGGTAGTGGAAGGCCACGTGTTCGTAGCGAATGTCGCCGCTTATTTGCGCCGGTACCAGGCCCACAGTGGGCGCGAGGTGCGTGGGCTCGGGCGTTTCGTCCAGCACCTCGCGGATGTGCTCGGTGGCCCCCAGAATGCTCTGCACCTTGCCGTAGAGCTCGCCCAGGCCCGCCACCGAGGCCCCGATGAAGGCGGTGTAGATGATGAAGGTGACGAGCTGGCCGATTTCGAGGTGGTCGGGGCCAGTGGCGTGCACCAGGGTGGCCCCGCGCCACAGCACCAGGATGATGCCGCCGAACAACCCAATGATTACGAACGAGATAAAGCCGCCCCGGTAGAGGTTGCTTTGCAGCGCCGCCTGCACGGCGCGCCCCAGCGAAGCGTAGTAGCGGCCAATCTCAAACTGCTCGTTGGTGAAAGCTTTCACCGAGTTGATGGACTGGATGGTTTCCTCCACGATGACGTTGGCGTTGGCCAGCTCCAGCTGCGTGGTTTTGGCCAGGGTGCGGATTTTGCGCCCGAACAGCCCCGCCACCAGCACGATGGGTGGGAAGGTGATGAGCATAAAGAGCGACAATTTCACCGATACCACCATGATGAACACGATGCCGCCCACCAGCGTGAATACCTGCCGGAACAGCTCGGCCAGCGTCAGCGAAAAGGCGTCCTGCACCTGGGCCACGTCGGAAGTGATGCGCGAAATGAGGGCCCCCACGCGGTTCTGCTCGAAGAACGGGATGGGCAGCTGCACGAATTTGGCGTAGATGGCCTGCCGCAGGTCGCGCACTGCAAACTCGCTCACCTGCGTGAAAAACCACACCCGCCCAAACGAGAAAAACCCTTGCAGCACAATAACCAGAAACAGCGTGAGGGCAATGCGGTTGATGTCGAACACCACGCCGCCGGGCAGCACGTAGGGCTTGTTGTTGGCCGCATCCACCAGCTTGCCCGCCACCCACGGGAAGGCCATGAACGTGCTGCTGCTGAGCACGAGCATCAGCAGACCCACCAGGAATTTGGTGCGGTAGGGCAGCACAAACCGGAAAATCCGCAGGCTGCGCTTGAACGACTCTTTGGTTACTTTGGGCTTGGGGGCGTCGGCCGCAAGGTCGGCGCCGCTGGTGTTAAGTCCGCTTCGGGCCATAGCTGGTGGCGCAGGTATCGGGGTGCGCCGTAAGATGAATAAACTGGGTAGGATAGGGGCCCGGGGGCCCTATTTCAATACTTTGAGTGTGGCGCCGTTGCCAAACGGCACCGGCAGCTGGATGGCCACCGGCAGGGGCACGCCCAGGCGGGTGGCCGGCTGCCAGGGCGGCAGCAGCGCCGCCACGCGCAACGCCTCGGCGTCGCACTCGGGCGAGAGCGACTGGGCCACTTTCAGGTCGCCGAGGCGGCCGTCGGGGCCCACGGTGGCGCCGAGCAGCACGTTGCCGGTGATGCTTTTGACGCGCGCGGCCTCGGGATACTTTAGGTTTTCCTGGAAAAATGCACCCAGCGCCTGGGGCCCCCCGGGGTACTGCGGGGCTTTGTCGGGGCGGTTGGGGGCCCCGCCGCGGGCCTGGGCCTGCATGCGGCCGGCGCGCAGCACGGTGGGGGCGGGAGCCGTTTGCGCCCACGCCGCTACGGGGCCGGCAAGAAGCAAGAGCAACAGTGAGGTTTTCATTAACAGAACATTAGCGGGCGGGGTGGGTGCCGGGCCCCCGTGCTAAACCGCGGCAACGGGCGCGGGGTTCAGCGGGGCGGGGCGCGAAATGGCGAACAGGCCCAGCAGAATCAGGGCCCCGTTGAGGAGCAGGATTTCGAAGCCGAACTTGTAGCCGCCCAGCCACGCCACCGAGTTTTGCACGATGAGCAGCGTGAGGCCCACCCCGGCCACGCACACGGGCAGCACCAGGCGGTCGCGCAGGCTGCGCCGGGTGAAGATGCCGAACGCAAACAGGCCAAGCAGGGGCCCGTAGGTGAAGCCCGCCGCCTTGTACACGGCGTCGATCAGGCTTTGCTCGTTGAGGGCCCTAAAAATGAGGATGATGACGATGAGCACCGCCGACCAGCCCAGGTGGGTGAGCTGGCGCAGGCGCGTCTGTTGCGCCTCGGGGTACTTTTTGATGTCCAGAAAATCGACGCAGAACGACGTGGTGAGGGCCGTGAGGGCCGAATCGGCGGAGGCGTAGGTGACGGCGATGATGCCCAGGATGAAGATGACGCCGGCCACGAGCGAGAACTGCGTAGTGGCCAGGTACGGAAATACCTTGTCGGTATCGAGGCCGCCCTTTAGGTTGAGGAGCTGCGGCAACTCGCTGAGGTGCAAGCCCCGGGCGGCGGCGTACTGGTACATGAGCACGCCCAACGTCAGGAACAAAATATTGACGCACACGATGACCGGCGTAAACCAAAACAGGTTTTTCTGGGCCTCGCCGAGGCTGCGGCAGCTCAGGTTTTTCTGCATCAAGTCTTGGTCGAGGCCGGTCATTACGATGGTGATGAACATGCCCGAAGCAAACTGCTTCCAGAAGAACTTATCGTCGCGGAAATCCGAGAAGTACACCTGCGACATCGAACTCTCGCGCACGCTGCTCACGAGCTGTTTGAAGGAGTAGTTCAGCTCGTCGGCCATGAAGTAGATGCTTAGCCCCACGCAGCTGAGCATGGCCAGCGTCTGGAAAGTATCGGTCCAGAGAATGGTTTTGAGGCCGCCTTTGAAGGTGTAGAGGTAGATGAACAGGATGCTGACCACGACGGTGACGGCAAACGGCACGCCCATGGCGTCGAACACCGCCAGCTGGAGCACGCCCGCCACCAGGTACAGCCGCAGGGCCGAACCCAACGAGCGCGAAATCAGGAAGAATAGGGCCCCCGTCTTGTAGCTCCAGTAGCCGAAGCGTTGCTCGAGGTAGGAGTAGATGGACACGAGTTGCAGCCGGTAGTAGAGCGGCAGCAGCACGGTGCCGATGACCAGGTAGCCGGCCACAAACCCCAGGGCCACGGCCAGGTAGCTCCAGCTTTTGCCGTACACGTTGCCCGGCACCGAGATAAAGGTGACGCCCGAGAGCGAGGTGCCGATCATGGCAAACGCCACCATGTACCAGGGCGCGTTGCGGTCGGCCACGAAGAAGCTCTCGCTCGTGACTTTCCGCGAAGTGAGGACCGCAATAACAATCAGAACGGCGAAGTAGCCCGCAATGAGGCTCAAAACGAGGGTTGGCGACATGAGCGCAAAGGTAGGGCCCCCGGGCAGCGGGCGCCACGCTGCCGCTTGGGGCCCCTAGGGGCATGCAGGACAAGGTTTTATCCGGTGTGTGGCAGTAGCTTTAGCGCAGCACCCCACCGCTGGCCGCGCCCAGGGGCCCACTTTTCTTGCCCACCTATGCGCCACGCATTTACTGTCATCCTTTCGCTGGGCAGTGCCCTGGCCCAGGCCCAAAGCGGGCCCATTGCCTTCGCCGGCGGCAGCTGGGCCGACGCCCAGGCCACGGCCCGGCAGGCGCACAAAGGCATCTTCCTGTACGCTGCTTCGCCTAGTTGCCACTGGTGCAAGCCGATGGAGAAGGACGTCTTTACCGACCCGGCGGTTAGCCAGTATTACACGGCAACCTTTGTGAGTTACAAGATAAACGTGGACGAAGGCGAGGGAAAAGCGTTAGCCGAACGCTACGAAGTCAGGTCCATGCCCACGTACTTGTACTTCAGCCCCGAAGGCAAGCTGCTGCACATGAGCGGCAATTACAAATCGCCCACTGCTTTTCTGCAAGACGGCAAAGACGCCTTCGACCCGAATAAAGCATTTTTTACTTTGAAGGAACGCTACGAGGCTGGCGACCGCAGTGCCCCGTTTCTGTATGTGTTCGGCACGTCGCCGGCGCTTTCGCAGCAGGAGGCTTTGTACGACCAGGTGAGCGCCGACTACCTGAAAAGCCAAACGGCGGCGGAGCTGGCTTCAAAGAAAAACCTGGATTACCTCTTCGAATTAGGGACGAGCTTTTACGCTCCGACGACCCAATATTTCCTCGCGCACCAGCCGGCATTCGTGGCCCAGTTCGGCCAAGTTGAGGTAAGCGCTAAGAGACGGCTAATTATTGGTAATAAAGCTGCGGAACTGGGCCTTAAAAACGATTTGTCCGGCCTTGATCGGCTCCAGCAAATTATTGTGCGCCTTATGCCTACCGAGGCGATGCAATTGAAAGGCTTGGCCCATATCCGGTACTTGCTGGGCGAGCCGAAGCGTGACTGGCCGGCGTACACTAACGCCGTGCTGGCTTACGGAAAAAAATACGCCAGCCAAGACAACTTCACTTTGCGCGAGGCTGGTGTATACCTGGCGTTCTTCGTGAAGGACAAAGTACTGCTAACCAAAGGAGATGAAATTATCCGGCAAGCATTGGCCGCTAGCCGCAGCTACGATAATCTCTGCACGCGGGCCAAGCTGCTACACAAGCTGGGCCGCGACCGGGAAGCGACCCGCGCCGCCCAGGAAGCTGCGGCGCTGGCTGCCAAAGACAAGCAAAACCCCGAAGAAGCCACCGAATTGCTGGCCGAAATCAACCAAAAAAAGGCGGGCTAGGCTACTCCCACTCCGGCCAGGGCAGGGCCTCGCCTACGGCGGGGGCGTGCAGCTCGCCGCGCAGCATGCCGCCGGCCGCAATTTCCGTGAGTTGCCGCAGGGGCTCCGATGCGGGCTCGTCGCTCAGGTCGAAGGTGCCGTAGTGCATGGGCACCAGGTGGCCGGCGCGCAGCACATTGGCGGCCTTGGCGGCCTCGTGGGGGTTCACGTGGCTTTTGGCCATCATGTAGGGCGGCTTGTAGGCCCCGATGGGCATAAGCACCACGTCCAGGGGCCCAAACTGCCGTTCGATCTGCTCGAAATGGCTGCCGAACGACGTGTCGCCGGCGAAGTAGATGAGCTTATCCGTGGCGAGAACTTTGATCAGAAAGCTACCCCAGAGCACGGTGTTCACGTCGAACAGCCCGCGGCGGTGCCAGTGGCTAGCGGGCAGGTAATACACCTCGAACGGGGCCCCGGGGCCCACATCGTACTGCTGCCACCAGCCGGCTTCCTGCACGGGCAGGCCGGGGGCCATGCCGCGCAGTAGGGGCCCCATGCCCAGGGGGGCCAGCGCCCGCAGCTGCGGGTTCTGGCGGGCCAGCAGTTTTATGGAAGCTTCGTCTAGGTGGTCGCGGTGGCCGTGCGAGAGCAGCAGCCAGTCGATGCCCACCAAATCTTCGGGCCGGCAGGGCAGGGGGTGGCGGCGCCGCAGCCCCACCGAACTGAACAGCACGGGGTCGAAGAGCAGCGTTTGGCCCGCGATGCGCAGCACGAAGCTGGCGTGGCCCAACCACAGCAGCACGTCGTCGGTGCCGGCCAGGGCCCCCGTGGCGTCCACCACGCGGGGCACCCAGAGGTCACGCTTTTTCGCTTCCTTCTGAGGATTGGTGGCCAGCTGCCACTTCAGCGCATCGGCCAGGGTGGGGGCAAACAGCGTTTCGCCGTTGGCAAATTGGCTGCCGATGCGCTTGTTGCCCGGGTAGCCGGGGCGCACGGTGGACAAGGCGGGGTTATTCAGGTACGAAACAGATGCCATGCGGGGCATACGCAAAAGGGCCCGCCGCGTAGGGCCCCGGGACCCCAGCGCGCCTGCAAAACCCGCCGGGCCCACCTTTTGGGGCCGAAGTGGGGGCCAGGTGCGGCCCTGGCACGCGCGGGTCGTTGCCCGGGGCTTTGCCGCGTTTAAGCCTTTCGCACGAACGCCGCGTACAAGTGCTGCCAGAGCGGTTCTGGCTGCCGGGGGGCCGGCAGGCCCCGTTGCCCACCCCACTGCTTCTTGCAAAAGGGGCTCCGCGAGGCGCACGCCCGGCGGCCGTCCCGCAGTAGTCCTCACCTTTCAACAACCCCTTCCATGCCTGAAGACCTGTACATCGTCGCCACCCTCAGCGCTAAACCCGGGCAGGAAGACGCCCTGCGGGACTTGCTGGTAACGGCCACCAAAACTTTCCGCCAGGAAGATGGCTGCCTCTCGTACGCCCTGCACGAGGACCTCAAGCGCCCCGGCCGGTTCATAACCTACGAAGCCTGGCGCGACGAGGCCGCCTTGGCCGCCCACATGAAGTCGCCCACGATGATAGCGGCGGGCCCCCAGCTTGAGAAGATGCTCGACGGCGAAATGACGCAGGATTTTTTGAAAACCTTGCTGTCCCTGTAGCCGCCGCCACCCGGGGCGGTGGCCCGCTCGCCAGGGCCCCTAGCGCACCTGGCTGGCCAGCCAAGCATCGCGCAGGGCTTGCTGGGCGGGGGTGGCGGGCGTTTTGGCGTCGGCGCGCTGCACCTGCACGGTGGCCGTTTCGTTAAGCAGCAGCTGCACGGCGCGCTCGGCGCCAGCGCGGGTGCGCACTTGGGCGCTCACAATCTGGTTGGGCGCGTGGCGCTTCAGCACGGCGTCGAGGTCGGCGGGGGCCCGCAGGGGCTTGTCGTCAAGCATAGTTAGCTGGTCGCCCACGTCGAGGCCGGCCTTGTAAAGGCCCGAGCCGATGAGGGCGTTGCCGGCCACCAGGCAGCGGCCCTGCTGGTCAAACCGTACCTGCTCGGCCAGGGCCAGCTGGTGGGTGGGCACCGCGGCCAGCCCTGCGGCCTGCAAGTCCTCGGCAAAGCGCGGCTGCTCGTGGCCGTACACGTAGCGCCGGAAAAACTGCCCCGCGTAGGCCGTGTCGTGGGCCACTTCGCCCAGCACCCGCTGCAAATCGGGCAGGGTGTAGGGGCGGGCGGGGGCGTAGTTGGCCTGCTTTTTTCCGTATTGCTGCCATAGCGCCTGCATGTACTGGTCGAGGGTGGCGCGGTGGTCGCGGCGCAGCTCCAGGTCGAGGGCCAGGGCCAGGCCCGCGCCGTAGTAGTAGTAGCTGAGGTACGTATTGTCGGTGTTCACGGGGTCGATGCTCGCCCCCGAATCGGTGAACACGGCCTGCTGGCTCATGCCCACGGCCGAGGTGTAGCGGGCCCCGGGGCTGTTGAGGCGCTCGCTCACCCAGTCGCTCACCTTGTCAAAAAACGCCGCGTCGTCGTAGTCGCGGGTGCGGCGCAGCGTGAGTTCGCCGAAGTACTGCGTGAAGCCCTCGGCCAGCCACAGCGCGTCGCTCATGTTGGTGCGCTGAAAGTTGAAGGGCTCCAAGTCTTTGGGCCGCAGGCGCTTCACGTTCCAAGCGTGGAAAAACTCGTGCGCCACCGTGCGCAGGTTGCGCAGGGCGTTGGCGCCCTGCAAGTCGCGCGGGGCCGTCAGCGACGTCGAGTTGCGGTGCTCCATGCCATCGCTGGTGGCCTGCGGCAAGTAATCGGCCAGGAAGGTGTAGCGCCCAAAATCAAACGTTGGCAGCTCGCCAAAAATGGCTTTTTCTTCCTTCACCACCTGCTGCACGCGCTGCGCGTAAGCGTCCACGGCAGCGGGCGCGTCGGGGCCCATCACGGCCAGGGCCAGGGTTTGGTCGCCCTCCTCCCAGGTGTGCACCTGCTGGGCCCCCAGCATCGCGGGGCTGTCCATGAGGTAGGCCCAGTTGGGGGCCGAAAAGGTGTTTTTCTCGCCCGCGGGCCGCAATTGGGTGGCAATTTTCCAGTCGGGCAGGGCCCCAAACTGCACCTCCACCGGGCGGTTTTCCAGCCCCAGCGCGTAGCAAAACACGGCCGGCGCGTTCAGGTGCGCGTGCTGCACGTCGACGCCGGCGTAGGTGCCGTCGCTGCGGTTGGCGTACAGCGTGTAGTGAAACACCACCGTGCCGTCGGGGCCCGGCGTCACGTCCCAGCCGTAGGCGTCGGGACGGGCCGTGGGCAGCGGGTGGTCAGCGCCATCGGTGGCCACCACATAATACACATTTTTGATGAAATCGTGCTGCGCGTAGCGCCCCGGCGAGCTGCGCGCCATGCGCACCCGCAGGGGCCCCGGCGGCAGCCCCGCGAAGGTGGCCGTGATGCGCGCCTCGTGGTGCGCCGCGTTCGGAAATGCCACCGCGTAGCGCACGGCGGGCCCCACCACCGGGGCGGCTTTGGCTGGGGCCCCCGGGGCGGCAGCGGCCGGCTTGGCTGGGGCAGCAGGGCGGGCCTTAGCCGCCGGGCGGGGCAGGGCGGGCCGCGGCCGCGTCGTCTGGGCCCGCAGCGCGGCAGGGGCGAGGCCGGCGCACAAGGCCAGGGCCAGCAAATGCAGGGCGTACTTCGGGTTGCTCATGCAGCAGGGGCGAGATTTTGGTACAATAGCAAGGGCAGGACGCGCCAACTGGTTGGCAAGGCCGCCGCAATAAGTATTTTCCGTTATCGAATCCCCAAATGTAGGAAAATAACCGGCCCTTCCTACGCGCCCGTTCCGCTTGGCCCCACGGGCTGGAACACCGTGCCCTCCACCGCCCCGCCAAAGAAGTAGGCCGGGGGCCCCGGCCGCAGCCCCAGCCCGGCCAGGGCCCCGTGCAAGTCGGGCAGGCGCTGCGCCCGCAGTGCCGCCACCGCCCCAAAAAACCGGTACATCGTGCCCAGCAGCGCCCGCTGCCAGCCCCGCCGCGGCCGGCTGAAATCGGCCAGCAGCCAAGGGGCGGCGGGCCGCCGGGCCGCCGCTAGGCGGGCCAGGGCGGGCCCCAACGCGGCCGGCGCAAAGCAATCAAGCACGAAAAACGTCACCAGCGCATCGAACCGCTCCTCGGGTGCCAGCGCCGCCTCGGTGCCAAGCCGGAACTCGACCTGCCCGGCCGCGCCCGGCTGCTCGCGGCGCAGGCGGCCCGCGGCCCGCGCCAGCATGGGCCCCGAGGCCTCCAAGTAGAGCACCGCCGCGCCGGGGCGGCGGCGCAGCACCTCGCCCAGCACCCAGCCCGTGCCGCCGCCCAGTATTAACACGCGCGGGGCCCCGGCGGGCAGCCCGGCCAGAGCGGCCCGCTGCGCTGCCCGCAGGCTGCCGCCAAACACGAGGCCCGCCAGCGCATCGTAGCACCAAGCAATGCGGTCGAAGTTGCCGCTGAGGCGGACCGCGGGGGCCCCGGCGGGCAGTTCGGGGCGGGAATTGGGTGGGTTTGCGGTCAAGTTAAAAAAAAAGTGCGGCGTCAACCGGTTGAAAAACAACCCGCCCGGGGCCCCAACGGCCGCTGCGACGGAAAAAAACGTGGCCCCGCTTGCGCCGCACCGCGCCGGCCACCTACCTTTGCAGCACCAAACGGCAACCTCCCCCGGGATGTTTGCCGCCACGGTACCGCTGCGCTTGTGGCGAAATTGGTAGACGCGCTGTCTTCAGGCGGCAGTTCCGCAAGGTGTGGGAGTTCGAGTCTCCCCGAGCGCACGTTTTAAAAAGGCCAACCCGTACGGGTTGGCCTTTTTTCGTTAGGCTGCGGCCAGGCCAGGGGCCCCGGTGGTGGCCGTTTCTGGAGCAATTCCGTTCAACGTACTTTTTGCCTGCCGCCCATGCCCAACGCTTCCGCTTCGCCCACGCCGCCGCCCACGCCGTCCCGCTGGGGGGCCCTGGCCGGCCTGCTCACCGCCGAAGCCGTGGGCGGGGCCCTGGTGTTCGTGCTGGCGTTCGGGGTATTTTTCTACCTGGCGCGCGAGGTGTTTGCCGAAAAATCGGCGGTGTTCGACGACTGGGGCTTCGCCCAGATGGACCGCCTGCGGGCCGCCGCCCCGTGGCTGACGTGGTGGGTGTTCAAGTTCACGTTCTTCGGATCGGTGGCGTTTTTCATACCCGCCAGCCTGCTGGTGCCGCTGGTGCTGCACCGCCGCGGCTTCGTGCGCTACGCCGTCGAGCTGCTGCTGGCCATGGGCGGTGGTCTGGGCCTCAATGAGTTGCTAAAATTCTACTTCCAGCGCCCGCGCCCTTCCTCGGCCCTCATCTACCAGTACGGCCTGAGCTTTCCCAGCGGCCACGCCATGATGAGCATGGCTTACTACGGCTGCCTGGCCTGGCTGGTGGTGCAGCACACCGGCCGCTGGGGCTGGGGCATCGCGCTGGTGGCCTTCGCGCTGCTCATCGGCCTCACCCGCATGTACTTGCACGTGCACTACCCCACCGATGTGGTGGCCGGTTTTGCCGGCGGCGCTGCGTGGCTGGTGCTGCTGCGCACCGGCGTGCGGCTGTTTTGGAAGGAGAAAAAGGAAGTGGAAGCAGCGGAATTGCCCGCCGAGCGCTAGATCCCTACAGCTTCACTGTTACGCGCAAGGCCAGTAGGCCCTTCACGCCTTGCAGTTCTTCTAGTTCCAGTTCTTCCACGCCGGGCTCCAGCAGGCCGCGGTCCTGGAGGTAGTCGATGTACTCGCGGTACTCGGTGGCCTCGCGGGTTTGGGCGTACACCAGGGCCAGGCGGCCGGGCTGGGTGAGGCGTTCGCTGGTGCCAAGTACGGTGGCCTTGTCGATGCGTTTCTTAATGATTTCGTAGCGAATATTATAGGCCCCGTCCACGTCGAACTGGCGCTCGTCCTGCCGGAAGCGGATGCTCAGCGGCTGGCCGTGGATGTAGATGAGCTGGGTGGTTTCGAGCGGCACGGGCAGCGTGGCAGCCAGCGCGTGGGTGAGCCGCGTGATTTCCACCATTGTCAGCAACTGCCACAGCCGCAGGTTTTTGAGAAATACCAAGTCGAACGGCTTGTCCTGCACCAGGGCCTCGCCCACGTAAATGTTGTACTCCACGCCGTCGGTGCGGAAGCGCTGGAAGTAGTGCGGGAACATGGCCTGGGCCTTGGCTTCCTCGTCGTCAAGGTAGGTGCTCACCGCGTCGTTGATGGCCGTCACGCTCTGCTCAAACGCCTGCCGGCGCTTGTAGAGAATGCCCAGGCGCGGGTCAATATTCGCCCAGTAGGCCGTGATGACTGGCCGCAGCTCGGGCGTGTGCTGGGCTAGGTACTCAAACAGCGGCTCCACTTCCTGGCGCAGCGACTCGTAGATGCTCAGCTCGTCGCCGCTGATGATGCCCTGGCGCAGGCGGCGCAAGTTCTTGTTAACATAGAACTTCAGCTCGTCGAGGATGGGCAGCTGCCGGTGGTCGGAGGCTTTTTTCAACACCCGGTTGGCCAGGGTGAGGTGCTCGATGAGGTCGCCCTCGATGGCCGCGTTGCGGGCCGTGCTGCTGCCGCGAATGTCGCAGGAGCCGTGCAGCGGGTACACGTCGGCAAACACGATGGGCTCCATCTCGGCCGCGCGTTCGCCCTCGTCGTGGCGGGCCAGCAGGCGGCGAGCGGCGTCGGTGAAGCGCCACTCCATGGTGGGGTGGATGGGGGTGAAGCGCTCCTGCATCACGGCCTGGATGCGGGTTTGCAGGTCCTCGGCGTTGCGCTTCACGGCCACGGCAAACAGCGGCACAAACTGCGCAACTTTCTCTAAGTCAAACTCATCCAGGTCGCCCGCCGTGGGCGAGCCAATCTCCAACAAGCCCACCGTGTCGCCGCCGTAGGGCAGCAGCGCCAGGATGGCCGATTGGATGCCCAGCTCCAGAATCTGGGCCCGCAAATCGTCTGGAATGTCGGCCCGCGCCACGTCGGAGAGCACCAGTGGGCGGCGCTCGCGCAGCAGCCGCTCGTATATCTGCCGGAAGCCGCTGTCGGCCCGGTTGTGCTGCACCTGCTTGGTGAGGAAGCTGTGGTTGATTTTGCGGCCGAAGTCCACAAAATCTTTCTTTTTTTCGTCGTAGGCCGCAATGCCGAGCTGTAGAGCGGGCCGCGCAAACAGCACCCGCAGCTTCTCCTGAATCTGCTCGAGGCGGTCGGAGGCTTGCAGCACGTCGCGCTCCAGCAGGTCGTACTTCAACTCGGAGAGCACCTCCTGGTCCGTTACGTCCACCAGTTGCAGCACGTTGAAGCCTTCGAGCGCGAAGTGCTCGGGCGGCAGCAGCTCGCGCCACACGGCCAGGTTGTGGCGCTGGTGGCCCAGTTGCTCGCACTGCGCCGGCGTAAGCACGGGGGCCTCGCCCACCACCCGCACCTGCATAAACGACGAGTCGACACTGACGCCGTAGTGGCGGTAGAGGCCGATTTTGTAGTCGGGCACCGTGAAAATGATGGCCCCCGCCGCCGGCAGCTCCACTCCGTACACGCGGTGCAGCACGAGCTGGTAGGCCATGCGCACCATGTACACCTCCATCTGCGCCAGGTTCAGGTTCAGGGGCTGCTTGATGACGCGCTCCTTGTTGAGCAGCACTTCCGCGAAGCGCGGCGTGTAGTAAAAGCTCGTGCGCCCCAGCGGCGACACGGCCCCGCTGATGTTGGCGCCCGCGGCGGCCGTCGGAAATACGGCCAGCATCATGGTCTCGAGCAGGTCGCGCGCCTCGTCGAGCACGGCCGGGTCGGGCAGGGGGCCCCGGAGCGCGGGCGTGCGCGCCGCCTGCCGGGTAATGGCGCGGGCCAGCAGCGCCAGGCCGGGGTTGGGGTCGTTTTCGCGGGCGCGCCAGTAGGCCAGCAGCGGCTCCAGGCTGAGGGCCGTAGCAAACGGAAACGCCGGGGCTCCCGGCGCGGGGCCTTCCGGCGCGGCACCGGTTACGAAGGGGGCCGCCGCGGCGGCATCAACAGCAGAGACGGGCATGGCAGTGAAGAAACGGAAAAAGACGGCAACAGGGCCCCCAGGGCCCCGGCGCTTACTTTTGGATGAGCACCGGCATCACCTGGCCGGTTTCGGTGGCGACGACGGGTGTATCGCTGTTGGGAACGCCGAGGTTAATCAGCACGCCCGTTTTCGAAAGGTTGCGGTAGCAAGTGCAGCAGCCCGTGCCGTAAAACTCGCCCGTTAGCGAAATCTTGCTTAGCTCGTAGCGGCGCGGGTTGTTGCGCAGCAGCTGCCCCGGGGCCCGGCGTACCTCAACGCGGTACAAGTAGGTGTTGAGCTTGCGCGGCCCGGCCTGCGTAAACGGGGCGTTGTTGTTGACAATCACCGTGTCGGTGGCCACCCGGGGGCGCAGGGGCGTTGCCGACGCCGGCGGGATGTAGCGCACCACGTTCGCCTGGTCGAACACGCCCGCGTTGTCCAGAGAGTCGGCGTAGGCCGTGTACGTCTTCTTGTTGGTTTTGATGAGCGCCGGCCGGCCCTTATCGTCCAGCTGCAAGGTGTAGCGCTTAAGTACCACCGTGTCAAGTTCGGTGGCCGGTACAAAGCCGTTCGGGCCGGTGTCAAACTTGAAATAGAACGCGTCGGCCCGTGCGTCGTCGCAGTCGCACACGTTGTTGGCGCAGCAGCCAGCCAGCGCGCCGGCAACTCCCAGCAAAGCAATCAATCGGAACATCCCAGCCATGTCCCAAAGATACGCCGGGGCCCCTAGCGGCGGCCGCGCGCCGCCGTGGTGGGCAGCGTGGGGTTGTCCACGGGGTGGGCCAGTAGCAGGGGCCGGAGCCGGGCGGCGGCCGTGTCGAGCTGTGGGCGGATGTGGGCCAGCGCGTCGCGCAGGGCCAGCACGTCGGCCAGGCGGGGGGCGTTTTTCTGGGCGTAGCCGTGGTACATGGCCACCCGGGCCCGGCCCCGGCCCTTGCCGGCGTAGGTGCCCAGCAGGCGGCCCTGGGCATCCGAAATCTGCAATTCGGCCGTCAAATCGGTCTGGTACGTCTCCAAGGGCACACCCAGGAAGGTGGGGGTGAGCAGCAGCGTCATTTGCAGGGCCTGGAGGCCGCGGTTGAGGCGGCGCTCGGCGGCCTGGGTCACCACGAAGCGCACGTAGCCGTAGGTGGCCGAGTCGGTGGGCTCGGCCAGGTTGCGCTGCAGCTCGTTGGTGAGCAGGCGCATGGGGTCGTCGGGCAGGATGCCGTCGCTCAGGGCCAGGGGCCCCGGGTCAGCGGCGGTTTCGAGCGGGGGCAGGCGCTCGCGCAAGGGGGCGGAAGGCGTGGCCGCTAGCGGCACTTTGGCCGACTTGCAGCCGCTAACCGCCAGCCCGGCAATTGCTAAGATTATATAAGTATAATGCAAATATATTTTCATGGAATGCGCGCTGTAAACTCGGGACTTAATAGATAATTGCCGGATAAAAGTGCCTGAAAAGCGCAAAAAGACCTTTTATGGCGCGGCGATGCCCAAGGTAGCAGTTTGCCGGGAAATGCCGGCGGTAACGGAAAGATTAAATCCGCAGGGATTAGTGCCCGGCGGCCACCGCCGGCTCGGGCAGGGCGGCCGGGTCGGGGCCCTGGTAATCGTCGATGAACTCGCCTTCCCAGCGGGCCACCACGGCCGAGGCCAAGCAGTTGCCGAGCACGTTCACGGCGGTGCGGGCCATGTCCATCAGCGCGTCGATGCCCAGGATGATGAACACCGGCCATGCCGGCAAATTGAACGAGGGCAGCGTGGCCAGCAAAATCACGAGCGAGGCGCGGGGCACCCCGGCCACGCCCTTGCTGGTGAGCATGAGCGTGAAAACCAGCAGCATCTGGTCGCCAAAGGAGAGGTTGACGCCCGCCGCCTGGGCCACAAACACGGCCGCCAGCGAGAGGTAGAGCGTGGTGCCGTCGAGGTTGAAGGAGTAGCCCGTGGGCATCACGAAGGCCACGATGCGGCGCGGCACCCCGATGCTCTCCATGGCCTCCATGGCGCGGGGCAGGGCGGCCTCGCTGCTGGTGGTGGCAAAGGCGATGCTCACCGGCTCGGCCACTGCCGCCACGAAGCGCCGCAGCGGGATGCGCATAATCAGCGCTACCGGCAGCAGGATGAGCAGCACGAAGCCGATGAGGGCCCCGTAGAGCGTAAGCAGCAGCTGAAACGCATTCAGTAGGGGCCCGAAGCCCATTTTGGCCACCGTGTAGGCCATGGCGCCGCCCACGCCCAGGGGCGCAAAAAACATCACTACGTTGGTGAACTTGAACATTACTTCCGACAGGCTTTCGCACATGTCGAGCATCAGGCGGCGGGGCTTTTCGGGCGTGAGGGCCAGGCCGATGGCGAAGAGGATGGCGAATACCACCACTTGCAGCACCTGCCCCTCAGCCACCGATTTGGCAATGTTTTCGGGGAAGATGTGCAGGATGATGTCGGCCGCAGTTTGGGGCGCGGCGGCGGCAATGGCGTCGGCTTTCTCGGCAACGATGGTATTCTTAATGCCCACCCCGGCCTTGGTGAAGTTGATAGCCGCCAGCCCGATGAACAGCGCAAAGGTGGTTACTACTTCAAAGTAAATCAGGGCCTTGAGGCCCATGCGGCCCACCTGCTTGAGGTTGGCGTGGCCGGCAATGCCCACCACCAGCGTGGCAAATACCAGCGGGGCGATGATGGTCTTCACGAGCCGCAAAAAGGCGTCGCTGAGCACCTTCAGGGGCAGGGCTACCGCCGGGGCGTCGTGCCCGATTTCGATGCCCACCAGCATGCTCAGCACAATCCAGAGCGTGAGCGAGCGGCGCGGGGCCACGGCCAGCGCCAGGGCCCCCAGCGCGGCCCAGCGGGCGGCCACGGGCACGGCGGCCGGCAGGGCCAGCTGCCCGGTGGCGCTTAATACGGTGAGCAAAACGGCCAGTAGCAGCAAGGCCAGGGCAAGCACGGTAACGCGTGAAAGCTTCATGGGCAACGACGAAAGTAAATGTGGCCCGGGTGAAGAAAACGCGGGCCAGGCAAAGGTAAGGGCGGGGGCCCCCGCCCGGTGTGCCGGTCCGGCGCGCGCCGCCGGGGCCCCGGCGGCGCGCCCAGTGCCATTTTTGCCGCATCTTCGGGCCGCCCGTGCCCCTTGCCCCGCCCATGCCCACCTGGACCCTCACCGCCCTCGACCTGCCGCTGCGCTTTGTCTGGAAAATTTCCCGCAACGCCTCCTCGTCCAAAACCAACCTGATTGTGCAGGTGGCCGGCCACGGCCACACCGCCCGGGGCGAGGCCGCGCCCAACGTGCGCTACGCCGAGTCGCCGGCGTTGCTGGCCGAGCAGTTTGGGGCCCTGCACGCGGCCGGACTGGAGCAAGTTGAAACGCTGGACGACCTCGACGCCCTGCTGGGAGCCCACCCCGTGGCCCACGCCCTGAGCTTTGCCCTGGAGGCGGCCCTGGTGCAGTGGCTGGCCGCCCGTGCCGGGCAGCCGGTGTGGCAGTGGCTGGGCGTGCCGCCGCCGGCCGCCGCCACGCCCACGGCCTTCACGCTGCCCATTATGCCGCCCGGCGAGGTGGCCGCATTCCTAGCCGCGCAGCGGGCGGCGCGATTTGAGTTGCTAAAGGTGAAGGTAGACGCCGCCGGGGGGCTCGACCTACTGCGCGAGGTGGCCCGGGTGCTGCCCGGCCACCCGCTGCTTGTGGACGGCAACGAGGCCTGGGCCGACGCCGACGGCCTGTTGCAGTTTATTGAGCACACCCGCGCCGTGCCCGGCCTGCAAATGGCCCTGCTGGAGCAGCCCCTGCCCGCCGCCTGCGCCGCCGACTACCGCTACCTGCGCCCCCGGGCCGGCGTGCCGCTGCTGGCCGACGAGTCGGTGACGGATACGGCTGATTTTGAAGAAATTGCCCGGCAGTTCCACGGCGTGAACGTGAAGCTGATGAAAGCCGGTGGCTTCCGGCGCGGCATTGAGCTGCTGCGCCGCACCCGCGCCCACGGCCTGCGCCCCATGCTGGGCTGCATGGTCGAAACCAGCTTGGGCATCGCCGCCGCCCTGCAAATCAGCGCCCTGGCCGACGTGCACGACCTCGACGGGATCCTCATTATCAAAGACGAGCCGTTTGGGCTGGTGCACGAAGCTGCTGGGGCCCTGGTGCTGGCCTGACGCCCCCCGCCAAGCGGCGCCAGCCCTGCTTTAGGGCCCCCGGGCCAGGCCACGCGCCACTTGGGAAATCCCAAAAATTACTTGCCGGTTTGCAGCTGCGCGTCGAGGGCGGTCAGGTCGAGGTCGATTTGGCGGGTGTCGGGCGAGGCGGCCTGGCCCTGGGCCAGCAGCGCCACCTTGCGGTCGAGCAGCGCCACTTTGCGCTCCAGCAGCTGCACGCGCAGCTGGAGGGCCGCGGTTTCGGCCGTGGCGTTGCTGGGCACCACGCGGGTGGGCAGCGTGTAGGTGCTGAACGCCGGCGCGCCGGCGGGGGCCGGGCCGCTGCCAGCGGCCGCGGCGGCGCTGGCCGGCGTGGCAAACACGAGGCCGCCGTCGGGCCGCACAAAGTCGCCCTCGGCGAGCGTGGTGAGCTTGCCGCCCGGAAATTCCACAATGCCGCTCTTGTAGTTGATTTTGGTGCCGTTGGCCAGGCGCACGTTTTGGGTGAGGGGCGTGGTGGTGGCGCCCTCGCGGCGCAGCACCGCGCCGTTTTGGTACACGAATTGCGTTTGAGCCGTGGTGGCCACCGGGTAGCCGCCTTGCTGGGCCGCGGCCCGGTGCGGGGCCCCGGCCAAGGCGCCGGCTGCGCTCATCATCAAAAGAAAATGTTTCATATAAAACTAGCGATTTAGGTATAATTACGCTCCATTACGGGTTTTTGGGGACCCAGCCGTGGGCGGCTCGAAGAAAATAAAGGAAAATTACGCGGAACAATGTTGCAACATTAAATGTACGTACATTATATTTGCACTGTCAATCGCAGATAATCTATGCGCATCGAAGACGAAATCAAGCAACCTGTGTTCCGCAACGCCTACGAAAAGGCCATCATCAACCTCACCTACACCGCCGGTTGGCTAGCGGTGCGGCAGGCGGGGGCTTTCAAGCCCTTCGGCCTCACGCTGCCGCAGTTCAACTTGCTGCGCATTTTGCGCGGCCAACACCCGCGGCCGGCCACCGTGGCCCTGCTCATCGACCGGATGCTGGACAAAACCAGCAACGCCTCGCGCATCGTGGACCGGCTCGAGGAGAAGCAACTGGTGACGCGCACCGTGTGCCCCGCCAACCGCCGCGCCGTCGACATCCGCATCACCGATGCGGGCCTGGCGCTGCTCACGCGCCTCGAAACCGAAGACGTGCTGGAGCCCATGCGCCTGGGCATGGGCCGCTTCTCCGAAGCCGAGTTGCAGCAGCTCAACGATTTGCTCGATAAAATGCGGGCGTCGGATTAACAAATTTGCTTTTCAATGCCCCATCCCGGGGCCCTCTTTTGCCTTTTTCCCCTTTTTCTTTTACCTTTTTTCAACCATGAAAAAAATTCTGTTTCCCGCCCTGCTGGCCTTTGCTGGCCTCGTAGCCGCTCCCGCTGCGCAAGCCCAAACCGCCTACAAGCTCCAGCCCCAGCTGAGCACCCTGGGCTGGGAAGGCAAAGCCGTGACCCACGGTCACAACGGCACCATCCAGTTTACCGGCGGCGATTTGCTGGTGAAAAACAACATGGTAGTGGGCGGCACCACCACCGTGGATATGAAGACCATCAAGGCCACCGATATTAAAGACGCTGACACACAGACCAAGTTTGTGGGCCACATGAGCAGCGAGGATTTCTTCGACGCCGCTAAAAACCCCGTTTCTACGTTTAAAATCGTGAGCATCACCCCCATCAAAGGGGCTGCTGCCACCGCCGATAACGCCACCATCGTGGGCGACATGATGATCAAGGGCGTAACCAACCGCCTCACGTTCCCCGCCAAAGTGGGCGTGAAGAACGGGGTGGCTGCCGCCAGCGGCAAAATGACCATCGACCGCACCAAGTTTGGCCTGAAGTACGGCTCGAAGTCGTTCTTTGACAGCATCGGCGACAAAGCCATCAACGATGACTTTACGCTGGATTTCAACGTGGTTGCCAAGCAATAATTATTGCTCGTGTTTAGTTAAAAGGGGCCCCACCAAGCAATTGGTGGGGCCCCTCTTTTTTGGTAAATGCTGGCTAGCGTAGCGGTGCGCACGCTAGTCGTCGCGCCGGGGCGAGGCCGCGGGTGGAGGGGCCGGCAGCACCACCGGCGCGGCGGCCGGCACGTAGGTCGATTCGGTGCCGGGGCGCAGCTCGAGTCGCATGGGGGCCACCGAGGTTTCGCGCAGGCTCATGATGCCGTACACGGTTTCGCCGGGCTTGATGATACGGTTGGTAAGGTCGAACTCCTCAAATTCCTGGCGCATGTTTTTGTTGGCCTGGCTGGCTCCCAGCATGTTGCCGCCGGCAATGAAGGGCCCCGTGGGAATGAAAGTGCCCCCGCTGGTGGCCCCCGTGCGGGCGTCCACCGTGCCGCCCACGTTGAAGTTGAGCAGCAGGTACAGCAGGTAGACGGCCACGCCCTGCTTCATGTCTTGGGCCGCCGCGGTACCGCCCACGGGCATAACGGGCCGGTCGCCGTACAGCAGGTTCAGGTCGCGCGAGAAGTTCAACTCCCGGCCCGAATTGTTGGTTACGCGCACCGCAGTTACGTGGTAGCCGCGCTTGGCTTCTTTTTTAACATACTTTTTGTTGCCGTGCAGCCGCAGCACGTCGTACTGGTAGCCAAACTCGACGGGCGCATTAGCGGCCGAGGCTTGGTAAGTGGCGATGCGGTCGGGCCGGATGGAGGTGTACGAGCCGGCACAGCCGGTAGCCAGCGCGAGCAAGCTTAAGCCCGCGCAAAAAGAAGGGTAGCGTTTTAGCATATAAATAGGGTGAAAGGAAGATGAATGTGGCGCAAGCTACTGCGGAACAACCAATTCCCGGGGCAGCTCGAAGGTCAGGTTCGCGCTTTTCTTGCGGCGGTGCAAGTCCTTCAGAACATCATCTAAATCGGGCTTGTATTCGACCCATAAATCTTCGTGCAGGTGCTTCAGAATTAGGGCTGGCAGGCGGGCTGCCAGCCGCGCCACAGCCTTATAAAAGCCGTCGTACACGCTATCGAACTGGCCCGAGTAATGGTCGAGGCACAGGCGCAGGGTGTAGGCCAGCAGGTCAATTTCGAGCTGCTTGCTTTTGGTGATGCGCCGGGCCCGGGCGGCTTCCTGCACGCTGGCGCGCAGGGCCTTCACGAGGCTGCGGTTGAGCAGGCGCCCGCTCACGGCCAGGTTGAACAATTCGTGGATGCGGTCGGCCGTTTCCTCCTGGATCTGGGCCAGCGACACGTCGGCCAGCAGCTCGAAGCGGAAGGTTTCGTACAGCTCGGCGTCGCGGCGCACGGCGCGCAGCAGCAGGGCTTCCTTTTCGGCTTCGCCGAGGCGCTTGATGGCTTTTTTGAATTCGGGCGCGGGAACGGGCATGGGCAAAAAAAAGGAAGCGGTGAACAAGGTGCCGGCGGGGCCCCAGGGCCCCATTGCGCCCCAGTTGGCGGGCCGCCGGCGGGGCAGGGCCCTTGGCCGCCGAAAATTACGCCGGCCCCGCGTCCCGGGGGCTCATTTCCCGAAACGATTTGTGGGGCCTGGGCGTTTACACATGCCGCCAACCCGGTGCCGCCGCCGTAAATTTGCCCCATGACGACCCGCCCCCAAATTGAGTTCGATGAGGACGTATTGCTGCTTGAAGAAACCGTCGAGCCGCGCAGCCTTGTGGTGTACAACGACGAGGTGAACACCTTCGCCCACGTCACAAAAACCCTGATTGACGTGTGCCAGCACCAGCCCGAGCAGGCCGAGCAGTGCACGCTGCTCATCCACTACAAAGGCAAGTGCAGCGTTAAAAACGGCTCGTACGAGGAGCTGGAGCCCCTGTGCACGGCCATCCACGACCGGGGCATCTCGGCGGATATCTCCTGATTGAGCTGTTAGCTTGTAGCCATTAGCGGTTGGCTTTTCGTTCGAATCGAATGAATAAGCCCGGCTAAAAAGCTAACAGCCAACAGCTATAAGCTAACAGCTACCTACTAAATGGATTTCCCTTCCAAGCTGATTGAAAACGCCGTGGGCGAGCTAGCCCGCCTGCCCGGTATTGGCAAGAAAACGGCCCTGCGCCTGGCCCTGCACTTGCTAAAGGCTGGCACCGACACCACGGCCTCGCTGGCCGAGGCGCTGGCTAAAATGCGCTTTGAAATTACTTACTGCCGCACCTGCCACAGCATTTCCGACGCCGAGGAGTGCAGCATTTGCGCCAACCCGCTGCGCGACCACGCCCAAGTGTGCGTGGTGGCCGACGTGCGCGACGTCATAGCCATCGAAAACACGGGCCAGTACCGCGGCGTGTACCACGTGCTGGGCGGCGTCATCTCGCCCATCGAGGGCGTGGGGCCCACCGACCTGCACATCGACTCGCTGGTGGAGCGGGCGGCGGCCGAAGGCTCGGACGTGCGCGAAGTCATCCTCGCCATCAGCCCCACCATGGAGGGCGACACCACCGCGTTTTACCTCTCGCGCCGCCTGCGCGACCTGCCCAGCGTGCACATTAGCACCATCGCCCGCGGCATTCCAATGGGCGGCGAGCTGGAATACGCCGACGAAATCACCCTCGGCCGCAGCATCGTCGACCGCCAGCGGCAGGTGAGCTAGGGCCCCGGGCCGACTGAAAACTTTCGGAAAAAGCCCCGCGGCCGGTTTGGCGGCGGGGCTTTTTGTTGGGGCCGCGCCAGGGCCGGTGCGGCCGGCGGCCGGCGCGCCCTAATTTCGCCTGCCGTGGTCAAACTCTCCGTCGTCGTCGTCAGCTACAACGTCAGCTACTTTCTCGAGCAGGCGCTGCTGTCGGTGCGGCGGGCGGCCGAAAAGCTGGGGGCCCCGGTGGAGGTATTTGTGGTGGACAACAACTCGGCCGACCACTCGGTGGCGATGGTGCGGGCCCGGTTTCCGGAGGTCGTCCTCATTGAAAACAAGCACAACCCGGGCTTTGCCAAAGCCAACAACCAGGCCCTGCGCCGCGCCACCGGCCAGTACCAGCTGCTGCTCAACCCCGATACCGTGGTGGAGGAAGATACCTTCCGGGCCTGCTGCGACTTTCTGGACGCGCACCCCGCCGGTGGGGGCCTGGGCGTGCACATGCTCGACGGCCAGGGCCACTACCTACCCGAGAGCAAGCGTGGCCTGCCCACGCCCGCCGTGGCTCTCTGCAAAATGCTGGGCCTGAGCCGCCTGCTGCCCAATTCGCGCATCTTCGGCCGCTACCATTTGGGGTATCTGGACAAGAACCAAACCCACGAAGTCGACGTACTCAGCGGGGCGTTTATGCTGCTGCGCCGCACGGCCCTGGCCCAGGTGGGCCTGCTCGACGAAGACTACTTCATGTACGGCGAGGACATTGACCTTTCGTACCGGCTCACGCTGGGCGGCTGGAAAAATTACTATTTCCCCGGGGCCCGTATCATTCACTACAAGGGCGAAAGTACCCGGCGTACGAGCGTGAACTACGTGCTGGTGTTTTACCGGGCGATGGTGATTTTTGCCCGCAAGCACTTCGCCCCGGGCCCCGCTGGGGTGGTGTCGCTGCTCATCAACACCGCCATCTGGCTGCGGGCGGGCGCGGCCATTGCGGAGCGATTCGTGCGCCGTGCCGCGCCGGTACTGCTCGACGCCGGCTTGGTGTACGGCGGCATCTTCTTGCTGAAAACGTACTGGGAGGCCCACCAGAAAGTGCCGCCGGGGCCCTATCCGCCGCAGTTTATGCGGGTGGCGGTGCCGGGCTACGTAGCCGTGTGGCTGGCCTCGGCCTACCTGAGCGGCGGCTACAGCCGCCCCCTCAAGCTAGGGCCCCTGGCGCGGGGCATCCTGGTGGGCACGGTGCTGATTTCGGCGGCGTCGAATTTTCTCGATGCCTGGCGGTTTTCCAAGGCCCTCATTGTGTTGGGCGGGGCCTGGGCGCTGGTGGCGCTGGTGGCGCGGCAGGTGGCCACGCACTTCGCAAAGTACCACAACTTGCGCCTGGGCGAGCCCCGCCCCAAAAACATTGCCATTGTGGGCTCGGCGGCCGAAAGCCAGCGCGTGCGCCA
Organism: Hymenobacter nivis; assembly: GCF_006439025.1. GTDB lineage: Bacteria > Bacteroidota > Bacteroidia > Cytophagales > Hymenobacteraceae > Hymenobacter > Hymenobacter nivis_A. The sequence goes on along the minus strand of NZ_RCYZ01000001.1, from coordinate 605,437 downwards.
GCTGCTCGAAGCCGCCGCCGTGCCGGCCCGCGTCGTTGGCTACGTGGCGGTGGGGCCCCCGGCGGGCGGCGGGCTGGCCGCCGCTGCGCCGCTGCCCGGGGCCCCACCCGCGCCGGCCGAGGCCCTGGGCGAGCTGCGCCAATTGCCCGCTTTGGTGCGCCTGTACGCGCTCGACGAGCTGATTTTTTGCGGCCGCGACCTGCCCGCCAGCCAGATTATCGGCCTAATGTTGGCGCTGCCCGCCACGCCGCCGGTGGCTTACAAAATCCTGCCCGAAGCCAGCGCCTACATTATCGGCAGCAGCCGCAAAGACGCGCCCGGCAACTACTACGCCCTGCACAGCGCCCTGAACCTGCACCAGCCGGGCCCCGCCCGTGCCAAGCGCCTGCTCGACGCGCTGAGCGCCGCCGCCCTGCTGCTGCTGGGGCCCCTGCTCGTGTGGTTTCAGGCTGATCGGCAAGGCTTTATGCATAATGCGGTGGCCGTGCTGCGGGGCCGCGCCACCTGGGTGGGCCTGCGCCACACGCCCGGCCCGGCCCAAGCGCGCCCCGCCGTGCTCTCGCCCGCCGACGCCGCCGGTGGGCCGCTCGGGGTGGGGGCTAAGCGCCAACTAGAGTTGCTGTACGCCAAAAACTACGCCCCAGGACAGGATTTGGGCGTTTTGTGGCGCTGCTGGCGGCGGCTGGGGCAGGCCCTGGGGCCCCCGGCGGCGGAAAAATAAAACGGCGCGCGGTTTGGCTAAGCCCAGCCAATACCTTTGCAATGCAACTTTTTCCGCTGTCCGCTATGCCCGAAGTACTTGCCCCCGCGTCGCCGCTCTCCAACCGCCTGCTGGCGATGACCGAATCGGCGACCATTGCCATGGCCAAAAAAGCCCGCGAGCTGGCCGCGCAGGGCGTCGACGTCATCAGCCTGAGTTTCGGCGAGCCCGATTTTCAGACGCCTCAGTACATCAAAGACGCCGCCAAAAAGGCCGTCGACGACGGCTTTACGTTCTACACGCCGGTGCCCGGCACGTTGGAACTGCGCCAGGCCATCTGCGCCAAGCTCAAGAAAGAGAATGACTTAGATTACTTACCCGCCAATATTGTGGTGAGCACTGGCGCCAAGCAGGCCCTGGCCAACGCCATCCTTAGTCTGGTGAACCCCGGCGACGAGGTCATCATCTACTCGCCCTACTGGGTGAGCTACGAGGAAATGGTGAAGCTGGCCGAGGGCGTGCCCGTGCCGCTGGTGGGCACCCTCGAAAACGACTACAAGGCCACCGCCGCGCAGCTCGAAGCCGCCATCACGCCGCGCACCAAGCTCATCATGTACTCTTCGCCCTGCAACCCCACGGGCTCGGTGTTCAGCCAGGAGGAGCTGGGCGAAATGGCCGCCGTGCTGGCTCGCCACCCGCAGGTGTTTGCCCTGGCCGATGAGATTTACGAGTACATCAACTTCGTGGGCGAGCACTACAGCCTGGCCCGTTTCCCCGAGGTTAAAGACCAGGTAATCACCGTCAATGGCTTTTCGAAGGGCTACGCCATGACCGGCTGGCGCCTGGGCTACCTGGCCGCCCGCGCCGACGTTGCTTCGGCCTGCGACAAGCTCCAGGGCCAAATCACGTCCGGCACCTGCTCCATCGCCCAGAAGGCCGGCACCGCCGCCCTGCTCGGGGGCCACGCCAGCGCCGACGAGATGGTAACGGCCTACCACCGCCGCCGCGACCTGGTATTGGACATTGCCAAGGACATCCCCGGGATGGTGACGCCCACGCCGAGCGGCGCGTTCTACGTATTCCCCGACGTGTCGGCGTTCTTCGGGCGCACCACGGCCGAGGGCCAGGTTATCAAAGATTCGGCCGATTTGGCTCTCTATCTGCTCAGCGACGCCCACGTGGCCGCCGTGTCGGGCGAGGCCTTTGGGGCCCCGCAGTGCATGCGCTTCAGCACCGCCGCCGCCGACGACAAGCTGGTGGAAGCCTTCCAGCGCATTAAGAAGAGCCTGGCCAAATTGTAGTTTTTGTAGCGTAAAAATGTAACGCGGACTTTATAGTCCGCGGCTCTCGCTTCGTCCTGCCGATTAATCGTGCAGCTACTGTTCAGAGCCGTGGACCACAAAGTCCGCGCTACATTTTTGCTGATGATTAGTGAATGCAGCTTAAGTGCAAGGCCCGTGGCAGCGGTGCGCCCCGGCGCGCTCCTGCCGCGGGCCTTTACCTTTGGGGCCCTATTATCCTTGCCGCAATGCCTGCCGATACGCTCTCCCAGCTCTTTGCCAATTTCAACCGCCTGCGCGTCCTCATCGTGGGCGACGTGATGGTGGACGCCTATGTGTGGGGCCGCGCCACGCGCCTCTCGCCCGAGGCCCCCGTGCCGGTGGTGCACGTGGCCCGTACCGAAAACCGCCTCGGTGGGGCCGCCAACGTGGCCCTGAACGTGCAGGCCCTGGGGGCCACGCCGCTGCTCTGCGCCGTGATTGGCGACGATGCCGGCGGCGACCAGCTGCTGGAACTGCTGCGCCAGTGCGGCCTGCCCACCGAGGGGCTCATCCGCAGCCCGCACCGGCCCACTACCGTCAAGCAGCGCATTTTGGCCCAGGGCCAGCAGCTGCTGCGCATCGATTCGGAGGTGGAAACTGACCTCAACGCCGACGAAACGGCGCAGCTGCTGGAGGCCTACGACGCGCTGCTGGCCCAGGCCGACGTGGTAGTGTTTGAGGACTACGACAAGGGCGTGCTGCGCGAGGAAATCATCGCCACCTGCATTGCGCGGGCCCGGGAGCGGGGCATCCCGACGGTGGTGGACCCTAAGAAGAAGAACTTCCTGGCTTACCGCGGCTGCACCTTGTTCAAGCCCAACCTGAAGGAACTGCGCGAAGGCCTCAAGCTGGAGTTTGGCGACCCCGCCACCGACCGTCCGGGCTTCGAAACCGGCGTGGCCCGGCTGCGCGCCGAATTGCAGCCCGAAATTGTGCTGGTCACGCTTTCCGAGCACGGCGTATTTGCCCAGCAAGCCAATGAGAAAACTTACCTGCCGGCCCACCTGCGCACGATTTCCGACGTGTCGGGGGCCGGCGATACGGTTATCAGCATTGCCGCGCTGTGCGTGGCGCTGGGGCAGCCGGCGCCGTTTCTGGCCGCGCTGGCCAACTTGGGCGGCGGGCTCGTGTGCGAGCAAGTGGGAGTAGTGCCAATTGAGAAACAGCGGCTGCTGGAAGAAGCGCAGGAAGCCGGTTTGTAGCCCCGGGGCCCTGTTTTAGGGCCCCAGGGCCCCCGCCCACCCGGCGCAGACGTGGCTAGGCTTTCTTCAGAAACTCGGTTTTCAGCACCATGGTGCTGCCGCTGGCCCGGCCCTCAATTTCGGCGGGCGAGTTGGTGAGGCGGATGTTTTTGACCAGCGTGCCGCGCTTTAGCGTCAGCGATGAGCCTTTCACTTTCAGGTCTTTGATGAGCGTGACCGAATCGCCGTCGGCGAGTAGGGCCCCGTTACTGTCTTTAGTTTCCATACCTGGTTTTTGGGAGAGCGGCGGTAATAAAGTAGGGGCTGCTTATTAATTATTTTTTCCTTGCCACCACGTATTCAGCAAAGCCCAGCAAATCCCAAAAGATGCTGGGAACAATGCGTTTGTACTTAATTAAATTGTGCGGAATTTTAAGCGGAATTAATAAAATGTTGTGCCAGCGCCGTTGCACCCCACCGGCCACTACCTGGAATTGGTGGCGCAGGAACAGGTTGTAAAATTCTTGCAGCGAATAAATGCGCACGTGGGTATCGTCGTCGAAAAAGTTTAACGTTCCCTGCATGCGGGGCAGCGTAGTGGAGTGGTAGCCAGGAAATTCCAGGTAAATGAGGCCGCCTTTTCTGAGCTTGGGCAATAAGCCTGCAATCACGTCGTCGCCATTTTTTAAATGCTCCACGACGTGGGCCATAACGATGAAATCGAAATAATTGTCCGGAATGGCGGCGAAATCCAGCGCTTCCAGGTTCATTTCGTAGAAGGCCGTCATCAGCCGGAAATCGTTTTCGTCGTTGTGGTAGTTTTTATCTAAATCTACCCCGTGGTACTCGCAGGCCGGAAACCATTTCTTGGTGTTCGAGGCCGAATGATTACCGGCCCCAATGTCCAATAGCCGGAACGGCTTTTGGCCATAAAAGCGCTCGATAAACCGAAACTTGGACGGCAGTAAAACAGGGCGAAATAATTCCATTCGGCGGCAAGTAAGGCGGTGGCGTAAAACGAGCTGGTCCGGCGGCTTTGCTAGCCACCGGACCAGTTTTCCTAGTATTCGGAATAATTGCTTGGCCGCCTAGCCCCGCCACTCCTTCACCGTGTCCACAAACACGCGCACGTTGTCGGGGTCGGTGTCGGGGTACACGCCGTGGCCGAGGTTGGCGATGTGGGGGCCCCCGGCGAACTGGCGCAGCATGGCCTGGGTGGCGGCCCGCACCTGCTCGCGGGTGCCGTAGAGGGCGCAGGGGTCGAGGTTGCCTTGCAAGGTTTTGTCGCCGGCCTGGCGGCGCACGGCGGCGGGGTCCTGGTTCCAGTCGAGGCCTATCGTGCGGCAGGGGAGGGCAGCGAAGTCCTCCACGGCCCACCAGGCGCCCTTGGCAAATACCGTGACGGGCACCAGCGGGGCGAGGGCGGCGCAAATCTGGGCGATGTAGCGCGTCGAGAACTCGGCGTAGTGCGCGGGCGGCAAGATGCCGGCCCACGAGTCGAACACCTGCACCACTTGGGCCCCGGCGGCCACCTGGGCTTGCAGGTAGGCAATGGTGGTGGCGGTGATTTTCTCGAGCAGCCGGTGGGCCAGGGCGGGCTCGCGGTAGAGCATGCCGCGGGCCTTGCTGAAGGTTTTGGAGCCGTGGCCCTCCACCATGTAGGCCAGAATCGTCCAGGGGGCCCCGGCGAAGCCGATGAGCGGCACCCGGCCGTTGAGGGCGCGCTTGGTGATGCGCAGGGCCTCCAGCACGTAGCCGAGGTGCTCTTCGGGGTCAGCGATGCGCAGCTTGTCTACGTCGGCGGCGGTTTTGATGACGTTGGGAAACAGGGGCCCCCGGGCCTCCACCATCTCGTAGGGCAGGCCCATGGCGTCGGGCACCACCAGGATGTCGGAGAAGATGATGGCCGCGTCCACGTCCAGCGCGTCGATGGGCTGGATGGTGACCTCGGCGGCCAGCTCGGGGGTTTCCACCAGCTCCTTGAAGCCGGAGAGGCGGGCGCGCAGGGCGCGGTACTCGGGCAGGATGCGGCCGGCTTGGCGCATGAGCCACACGGGCGTCCGCTCGGTGGTTTCGCCGCGGGCGGCGCGCAGGTAGAGGTCGTTCTTGGTCGTCATAAGTCGGGCGCAAAAGTACAGCCGGCGCCGGGGCCCCGCCATTGTTCGTTGCAAGCGCAGGGCGCTATTTCGTCAACCCCGGGAATAGGGCCCCGATGGCGGTGGCGAAAAAATTGACCCCGATGGCTAGCGTGATAAAGCCCATGATGCGTGCCAGGGCCGCCATGCCCGGCCGGCCCAGCAGGCGCGTGAGGCGTAGCGACGAGGCCAGCACCGCGAAGCTGGCCAGCGCCACCAGCGCAAAGCCCAGTAGCGTCAGTAGCTTGTCAGGGTAGCTGGGGCGGATGAGGCCGATGCAGATGGCCATCGAGCCGGGCCCCGAGAGCATGGGCATGGCCAGCGGCGTGAAGCTCACGTCGTCCTTGAGCTTGCTTTCTTCGAGGGCGGCGGGGCCCACCCGGTCGCGGTTGGCACCGGGCGTGAGCAGGTCGAAGGCCGAGCGCATGAGCAGGATGCCGCCCGCAATGCGCAGGTGCTGGATGCTGATGCCGAAGAAGTTAAGAATGTACTGCCCGCCCAAAAAGGCCACGCTCAAGATGGCTACCATGTAGAGGCAGGCGCGCAAGGCAATGCGCAAGCGCTCGGTGCCGCTGTCGTCGCTGGTGAGGGTGAGGAAAACCGGCATCGCCCCGAAAGGATTCACGAGCGAGAACAGGGTGGTGAACGTGGCCAGCAGGATTTCCATGCCCCAAAGGTAGCAGCCGGGCCCGGGGCCCCAACGTGGCCCGCGCCCGGGCCGTTTAAAGGCGGCGGTGCCGCTGGGGCCGCCGCCTACCTTTGCCACTTATGAATTTATTGCTTACCCTGGCGCAGTGGCTGACGTGGCTGCTGGGCGCGGCCGCCCTGCTGGCCACCGTGTTGCCGCTGCTCCGCCAAACGGCCTGGTGGGTGCGGGTCTGCGATTTCCCGCGCCTGCAAATTGTGGCCGGGCTGGCCGCCAGCCTGCTGGGGGCCCTGCTGCTGCCGCCGCTGCCCGGCCCCTGGCAGGGGGGGCTGCTGGGGGCCCTGGCGGTGGCCATCGGCTACCAGGGCTACCGCATCTGGCCCTACACGCCGCTGCACGGCAAGCAGGTGGCCGACGCCAGCCGCCCCGCCGCCGACCTCGACAACCACCTGAGCCTGCTGGTGACCAACGTGCTAATGTACAACCGCGACTCGGCGCGAATCATGGGCCACATCCGCCTGCGGCAGCCCGACATTGTGCTGGCCGTGGAAACCGACGCTTGGTGGCTGGAGCAGCTGCAGCCGCTCGCCAAATCGCACCCCTACACCTGCCACGCCCCGCTACCCAACACCTACGGCATGCTCGTGTTTTCGCGCCTGCCGCTGCGCCAGGCCGAAATCCGGTTCTTGCTGGAGGCCGACGTTCCCTCGTTTCACGGGCAGGTGGTGCTGCCCAACGGCGTGCCCGTGCGGCTGCATTTCCTGCACCCGCGCCCGCCGGCCCCGGCCGAATCCAAAACCAGCGTGCGCCGCGACGCCGAGCTGCTGGTAGTAGGCCGCGAGATTGAGGCCCACAACGGCCCCACCATCGTGGCCGGCGACCTGAACGACGTGGCGTGGTCGCACACCTCCGAGCTGTTTCGGCGGCTCTCGCGGCTGCTCGACCCGCGCATCGGCCGGGGCCTGCTGCCCACCTTCCACGCCGACCACAAGCTGCTGCGCTGGCCCCTCGACCACGTGTTTCACTCCGCGCACTTCCGCTTGCAGCACCTCGAGCGCCTCACTCACATGGGCTCCGACCACTTCCCCATCTACATCCGCCTCAGCTACGAGCCCACCGGCTGGCGCGAGCAAACCGAGGAGCTGGAAATGCCCGACGCGGAAGACCGCCAGGAGGCCGCCGAAAAAATTGAGGAAGGCATCGCCGATGCCGCCGAAAACCCAGCCCAAATCACCAGCTAGGGCCCCGGCGCCGTAGCGGGGTCAGCCGGCCACGATCCGCACGGCCACCCAAAACACCACGCCCGCCGCGCCCAGCCACAAAATGCGGCGGCCGTGGGCGCGGTCGGCGGGGGCGAAGCCGGGCACCTGGCGGCCGTCGGGCAGGGTTTTGCGGTAGCGCCACAACGACCAGCCAATGCCCAGCCCGAACACGCCGCCCGCCAGGGCCAGTAGGTAGCCGGCCACAATCCAGGCGGTGGGGCGGGGGTTGGGGGCGGCCAGGTTTTCGGTGTGCAGGGCCCTGAGGTTCAGTAAAATATGGTCCGATACGTCTTCGCCGCGCTCGCGCAACAGGTGAGTGGCCAGGGCCACGTCGTGGCTGCTCCAGGCGTCGGGCTGGCTCAGCAGCTCCCACAGCTCGGGGTTGGTGAAGCCAAAGAGGTAGTAGTCCGACGGGAAATTGCTGGGCGTGTTGGCGGCCTGGCTTTCCTCAAGCTGGCGCACCCGGGTGAAGTCCTCGGGCAGCAGGCTCACCACAAACTGCTCGGCTGAAGTGGTGCCCAGCACGGCGTTGAAGCGCGGCCGCGAGTGGTGGGCCTCGTGGGCAATGCGGTGAGCCTCAAGCAGGGCCAGCAGCGGCTGGGCCGCCTCGGGCGTGGCAAACTTCTGGTAGGCAATGACAACGGAATCCATGCGGCAGAAAAGCGGAAGGCCGGCGGCAGGGCCCCTAACCCGGGGCAATTTACGCTCTGTTTCAGCTGAATTACCTTGCGCCGAAAATCTTCTCCTCGTTCCCGTCATGACCGTTACCTATCACCTCGACCGCCTGCCCACTACCGAACAAATCATCGACTTGTACGTGAGCGCTGGCCTGGCACGCCCCACGCACGACGCGCCCCGCATTGCCCAGATGTACGCCAATAGCAACCTCATCGCCACGGCTTGGGACGGGGAGGTGCTGGTGGGCGTGGCCCGCTCCCTCACCGATTTTTGCTTCAGCTGCTTCCTTAGCGATTTGGCCGTGCGCGCCGAATACAAGCACAAGGGCATTGGTAAGCGTTTGGTAACCATTACCAAAGAAAAAGCGGGGCCCGGCAGTGCCCTTGTCCTGCGGGCTGCCCCCGAAGCACGGGAGTATTATCCCAAACTGGGCATGGAAACCATGGTCGACGGCTTTCTCATCCGGCGGGCTGTGTAGGGCCCCAGGTACGAGTTAGGGCCCCAGCGCGCACAAAAAAAGGGCCGGAAGCAATGCGCTTCCGGCCCTTTTAACATCCTAAAATCAATCAGCGAAATCACGGTTAATCACCGCCAATCAGTGATTTATTTGCCGTCCACTTCCTCGTAGTCCACGTCGGTTACGTGGTCGGCGGCGGGCTGTCCATCGCCCTGCGGCTGGCCTTCGCCCCCGCCGGGGAAGCCCTGGCCAGCGCCGGCGCCATCGGCACCCGCGGCGGCGTACATCTCCTGCGAGGCAGCCTGCCAAGCGGCGTTGATGGCCGTCATAGCGGTTTCAATCGCGCCGAGGTCTTTGCTCTCGTGGGCCTTCTTGAGGTCGGCGAGGGCGCCTTCCACGGCGGTTTTGTTGCCGCCGCTCAGCTTATCGCCGTACTCTTTTAGCTGCTTCTCGGTCTGGAAAATCATCGAGTCGGCGTCGTTCACCTTCTTGATGCGCTCGGCTTCGGCCTTATCGGCGTCGGCGTTGCTGGCCGCCTCTTGGCGCATGCGCTCAATGTCCTGGTCGGACAAGCCGCTGCTGGCTTCGATGCGGATTTTCTGCTCCTTGCCAGTGCCTTTGTCCTTGGCGGTCACGTTCAGGATGCCGTTGGCGTCGATGTCGAAGATTACTTCGATCTGCGGCACGCCGCGGGGTGCGGGCGGGATGCTGTCCAAGTGGAACTTGCCGATGGTGCGGTTCTGGCTGGCCAGGGGCCGCTCGCCTTGCAGCACGTGGATTTCCACCGAAGGCTGCGAGTCCGACGCCGTCGAGAAGGTTTCCGATTTCTTGGTCGGAATGGTCGTGTTCGACTCGATGAGCTTGGTCATTACGCCGCCCATCGTTTCAATGCCCAGCGAAAGCGGGGTCACGTCGAGCAGTAGCACGTCCTTCACTTCGCCCGTCAGCACACCGCCTTGGATGGCGGCGCCGATGGCCACCACTTCGTCGGGGTTCACGCCTTTCGAAGGCTTCTTGCCGAAGAACTTCTCCACTTCCTCCTGGATGCGGGGGATGCGGGTCGAACCACCCACGAGGATTACCTCGTCGATGTCGCTGGCCGAGAGGCCAGCGTCTTGCAGGGCCTTCTTGCAGGGCTCCATCGAGCGGCGCACCAGCTCGTCCGAGAGTTGCTCAAACTTGGCGCGGCTCAGCTTCACCACCAAGTGCTTGGGGCCGCTGGCGGTGGCCGTCACGTAGGGCAGGTTGATTTCGGTTTCGTTCGAGCTTGACAGCTCCACTTTGGCTTTCTCGGCGGCTTCTTTCAAGCGCTGGAGGGCCATGGGGTCGTTGCGCAGGTCGAGGCCTTCGTTATCGGCTTTGAACTGGTCGGCCAGGAAGTTGATGATGACTTGGTCGAAGTCGTCGCCGCCGAGGTGGGTGTCGCCGTTGGTGCTCAGCACCTCAAACACACCGTCGCCCAGCTCCAACACCGAGATGTCGAAGGTGCCACCGCCGAGGTCGTACACGGCAATTTTCTGGTCTTTGTGCTTCTTGTCCAGGCCGTAAGCCAGGGCGGCCGCGGTGGGCTCGTTGATGATGCGCTTCACGTCGAGGCCGGCAATGGCGCCGGCTTCTTTCGTGGCCTGGCGCTGGGCGTCGTTGAAGTACGCGGGCACCGTGATAACGGCTTCGGTAACGGGCTGGCCGAGGTAGTCTTCGGCGGTCTGCTTCATTTTCTGAAGCACCATGGCCGAAATTTCCTGCGGGGTATAGTTGCGGTCGCCAATTTTTACGGCCACCGTGTTGTTGGCGCCGGGCACCAGGTCATAGGCTACGTACTTGCTCTCGGCGGATACTTCCGAGAACTGGCGGCCCATGAAACGCTTGATGCTGGCGATGGTGTTTTTGGGGTTGGTAACGGCCTGGCGCTTCGCCGGGTCGCCCACTTTGCGCTCGCCCTTGCCGTTGTCGAGGAATGCGACGATGGACGGCGTGGTGCGGCGGCCTTCGGAGTTGGGGATAACAACGGGTTCGTTGCCTTCCATCACGGCCACGCAAGAGTTGGTGGTGCCGAGGTCGATGCCGATTATTTTGCCCATGTTGGGGTGTTCAGGTTAAGTGGATAGTTTGTCAATAGGAAGCTGCCCGTGGGTAGCTGAGAGTCCTTTTACAAGCTACGTACCAACCCCATTTTGGTGACAATGTGTCACCGATTGGGCCCCCAGCCGGCCACTTATCCGCCGAGGTGGCCGGGTTTACATTGCCTCGGGAAAGCTTTCCTGACAGGTGTGCAGAATCTCCGTTTCCTTAAATTGCCCCTCTTTACTTAAGGACGCGATGGAGGATAAAATCCTGCTTATTTTAGATCTTGACGAAACGCTGATTCACGCGACAGTAAACAAACTCGGCGATGATTTTGCGTTTGAACTCTACCAACACTATGTGTACAAGCGCCCCGGTTTGGATGCATTTATCGCCGCTTGTGCGGAAAAATTTGACTTAGCTGTATGGTCATCGGCCAGCGATGGCTACGTGAAGCAAGTAGTGGCGCAAATATTCCCAACGGCAGTAAAGCCCGTATTTGTGTGGGGCCGCTCGCGCTGCACACCGTTGGTTTTGCCGCGGCTTGATGAGTACGGCTACTACAATCTGGACGGTGCCAGTCACTACGAATATGCCAAGATTCTCAAGAAAGTAAAGCGGCTTGGCTTCGATCTTGAGCGAGTATTGATTGTGGACGATACGCCGGAAAAAGTGCGCAATTGCTACGGAAATGCCATTTATCCTACTCCTTTTCTGGGAGACCCGGACGACAACGAGTTAGCTGTTCTTGCCCAATTTCTGCATTCCCTGCACGATGTGCAGAATGTTAGAAGTATTGAGAAGCGGCATTGGAAGCAACAGTTTCTTGCTGGCAACGAAGTGACGCCTGGGTAGATAGACAGGTTGTTGTTATTGTTTAACGCCCAGTAAAAAGTCGCTAATCTGCCTCTGCCACTCGGCTGGGTAGCGGTGCCAGTACGGCTCGTGGCCCGCGCCCACAAAGTCGTGCCGCTGCTTGGGGCCCCGGAGGTTGTGGAAGACGGCGGCGGTTTCGGCGCGGGTCACGCGGGTATCGGCGGTGCCCCACAGCAGCAGGGTGGGAGTAGCTACTTGCGCGGCGTAGCGCTCGGCGGAGAGGCCGGGGCCCCAGAAGCCGTTTTGCAAGCCGCCCCAAAACACCAGCAGATCGGCCAGGGGCCAGGCGGGCACGTGCAGGGCGGCGAAGCGGTTGCGGGCCGTTTGGCGGAGGCTGCCGAAGGGGCATTCGAGCACGTTGGCCGCCGGGTGCACGCCTAGCGCGGCCTCGGCCCGCAGGATGGCCACCGCGCCCATGCTCACGCCGTAAAGCACCAGGGGACCCGGGCCACCGGGGCGGGCGGCCAGCCAGCGCGTGGCGGCCGCCACGTCGTCGGCCTCGCGGTAGCCCACCGTCACGTGGGTGCCCGCCGAGCCGCCGCCGCCGGCAAAATCGACCAGCAGCACGGCGTAGCCCAGGCTGCGAAAAAAAGCGGCTTCCGTTACCAGGTGCGATTTTTCGCTGGTGTAGCCGTGGAACAGGGCCACCGTGCCGCGCGCCGGGCCCGCGGGCAAGCTGTACCACGCCGCGAGCCGGCCGTTGGGGCCCTCAAAAAATACACTTTGGTAAGGAAACGCCGGCGGCGCCCCGGTAACGGGCCGCGGGTTGCGCACGCCGGTCAGAATAAGGCCCAGCTTGGCAGCGGCCGACAGTTTCTCCGGCGACTTGGTGCGGGGCCCTACGTCGGCGCTGAAGTGCGTGAGTTGCCAGGCATGAAAGAAAACCACGACGTTCGCCAGCCCGAACAATACAAGGCTGGTGCTTAACAGATGACGCAGTAAGCGCTTGCTCGACATAACGCCGGGGCCCTAGCGCGGACGGCGCGGTGCCCCGCGCTCGGCCGGGCCGCCGCCCGGGCGGCGCGTGGGCGGCGCAGCTGAGGCCGCCGGGGCCCCGGGAACGGGCTTGGCAGCTACTTGGCGGTTAGCAGGGTCTTTGGTGGCCGAGAACTTGGCCTTGAGCTTGCGCGACTCTTCGGGCGTGAGCTCGCGCCACTCGCCGGGGGCCAGGGCGCCAAGGTCCAACTCGTCGATGCGGGCCCGGATGAGGCGCAGGCAGGGCAGGCCCACGGCGGCGCACATCTTGCGCACCTGGCGGTTCATGCCCTGCGAAATGCGGATTTCCAGCCAGGTGGTGGGGATGCTGGCGCGGTAGCGGATGGGCGTGCTGCGGGCCCACAGGCCTTCGGGCTCGGGCATGTCGGTGGCCTGGGCGGGGGCGGTGCGGCCTTCTTTGATGACCACGCCGCGGCGCAGCTTTTCGAGCGCTTCGGTGGTCACTTCGCCCTCTACCTGGGCCCAGTAGGTTTTGAACACCTTGTAGCGCGGGTCGCTGAGGCGGTGCTGGAGGGCTTTATCGTCGGTGAGGAGCAGCAGGCCTTCGGAGTCAAAATCGAGCCGGCCGACGGGGTAGATGTGCGGCACGGGCACAAAATCCTTGAGCGTGGCCCGGCCTGCCTCGTCGGTGAACTGGGTGAGGACTTCGTAGGGCTTGTTGAGGAGGATGTAGCGCATGTTAGTTGTCGGTTGCTCGTTGTCAGTTGTTTGTTATCAGCTTCTCACAAGCGCCTAGCAACTGACAACTAACAACAAGCAACTCAGAAGCTAGCGCCACCACGGCGCCGTGGGCAGCGGCCCGGGGCCCAAAGTTACGGGCTCGCCGAGGTGCGGCGTGGTGAGGGGCTGGCCGAGGCGGGCGGCCTCGGCGCTGGCGCGCGTCACGGATTCGTTCCAGGGGTGGTTGGCTTCGGTGAAGGCGCCCCAGTGCACGGGCAGCATGGCGGCGGCGCGCACGTCGCGGGCGGCTTGCACGCTCTGCTCGGGCCGCATGTGGATTTCGGCCCACTGCCGGTCGTATTGCCCGCACTCCACCAGGGCCAAATCGAACGGCCCGTACTGGGCCCCGATGGCGGCGAAGTGGGGCCCGTAGCCGCCGTCGCCGGTGTAAAAAATGCGCTTCGTGGGGCCCTGCAGCACCCACGAGCACCACAGCGTGGAATTGCGGTTGGTGAGGCCGCGGCCCGAGAAGTGGCGGCTCGGCGTGCAGCGCAGTAGCACGCCGCCGGCTAGCCGGGCGCTGTCGCCCCAGTTCATTTCGGTGATGCGGGCCGCGGGCACACCCCAGGCCCGCAGGTGCGCCCCGATGCCCAGCGGCACGTAAAACCGCCCCACTTTGTCCTTGATTTTGCGGATGGTTTCGTAGTCGAGGTGGTCGTAGTGGTCGTGCGAGATGAGCACGGCGGCGATGGACGGCAGCTGCTCGGGTGTGATGGCCAGGCTGGGGTTGTAGCGCTTGGGCGTGACCAGCGCTAGGGGCCCCATTTTCACGCTCAGCATGGGGTCGAGCAGAATGTTTTGGCCAGCCATTTCCACCAGGCTGGCCGAGTGCCCAAACCACGTGACGCGCACCAGCTCCGGCGACTTCTGCACGATGGCCAGCGAGTCGAGCGGCTGCGTGGGCAGGGGCCCCGGAGGCTCGGTGTTGGGGTGCTTGCGAAACAGCATGTTCCAGAGCACCGACCCCATGCTGCCATCGGTCAGCTGTTTCGTCGGCAGCAGGTTTTGGAATTCGCCGTCCGCGTAGTGGCCCGATTGTGCAAAGCGCTGCCGGTCGGCCTTGGTGGGCGTGCCGCCCAGCTGCGGGCTGAGGCCGGTGAAGGCCACCATGGCCAGTAACAGGGCCCCAAGAATGCCGCCAGTGGTCAAGAGAAACGTTTTCAAAGGGTGAGATTTGGTAGTTGAAAGTTAAAAATGCAGCGTTAAAAACTCGATTGATTTTAACGCTGCATTTTTAACTTTTCGCTGAATTTTGGGCCAGCGCCACAATGTCGCGCACTTCGAGCACGGGCTTGGGGGCCCCAGCACTGGCGGCGTTGATCATGGCGCGGCCCACTTCCTGCATGGTGCTGACGTAGGCCGGGGCCAACCGGCGGGCCAGCGGGTATAGCCAGGCAATGAAGCGGTACCATTTCAGCAGGTTGCGCTGGCCGGGCGTGGCTCGCATAAAGCCCGGCCGGAACATGTAGGCGCGCCGGAAGGGCAGGGCCAGTAGCTCGTTCTCGGTGCGGCCCTTCACCCGCGCCCAGTGCTGGCGACTCTTTTCGGTGCCGTCGGTGCCGGCGCCCGACACGTAAACGAACGTCAGGGCCGGGTTGAGGCGCGCCAGGGTGCGGGCAAAGTCCAGCGTCAGGTCGTGGGTGATGCGCTCGTACTCTTTCTTCGACACGCCCACCGACGAGGTGCCGGCGCAGAAAAAGCAGGCATCGTAGCCCGTAAGCTGGCCTTCGATGGGGCCCAAGTCCTGCAAGTTGGCGTGCAGCAGCTCGGTCATTTTGGGGTGGCTGCGGCCGCTGGGCCGGCGGCTGAGCACCAGCACGTGCGCCACGGCGGGGTTTTCCAGGCATTCGAGCAGCACGCCCTCGCCCACCATCCCGGTCGCGCCGGTGAGGATGACTCGTAGTTTCATGGGGTTCGGTAAAGTAGGAGCGGAGACGTTTGAAACGAGTTTCTACTTTACGGGAGCTTACGGCAATTGGGCCGTCCTGCCAAACCGCATTCCTACACGCTGCCCGAGTACTTGCGCACGGCCCACTCCGCGGTCACGAAGGCCAGAATTAAGAAGAAAATCCACTTCTGGTCAATCAAATCCTTTAGGTCTTCCTCGCTAGAAAGGATGGGTTTGTAGTTGGCCTTCAGCAAGTCCTGGGTGAGCTGCGCGAACTGCGCGGGGTAGTAGAGGCGCTGGCCGCTGCGGCGGGCCAGCTGGGCCAGCAGGTTGGGGTTGGCCTTCGATTCGAGGGCTTCGAGGGGCTGGTTTTGTACGAGCAGCTCGCCGGCGTCTTGCTGGGCCTGGCCGCCGAGGGTGGCGCGGGCCTGGTAGCGGTAGCGGCCGGCGGGCAGGGGCCCCAGGTGCAGCGGGGCCCCATCGGCGCCGTTGCTGAAGGAGAAGCGGCGCACGCGCTGGCTGTCGCTGGTGAGGGTGAGGTCGATTTTCTGGTCGTAAATGCGCTCAAATACCGCGTTGTAAGTCTCGGCGGCCAGCGTTACGTCGTCCTGGGTGCCGAAGGCATCTTGGGTGGGGTAGGCGTCGAGGCGCTTTTTGCGGGCGTTTTGGGTGAGGAGCTGCACGGTGCGCACGATGAGGCGGTCGTAGGCTTCGGGGCGGTCGTCGTGGGCCACGGCCTCGCTCAGGCGCCACTGCCAGCCGCCGTCGGTGAGCAGCGTGGCCCGGCGGGCGCCGGTGGGGCCCCCAAACACCAACAGCGGCCGCTGGGTGGCCACGCGGCCCACCTGCTGCCAGAGCGCGGCTTCGGCCCCGGGGCCCAGGCGCAGGTCGGCGAAGGGCACGGATACGGGCGGGTACTGGGCAAAGCGCCGGGCGGTTTCCTCGTCGAGGGCGAAGCGGGTGAAGCCGGGGTTGGGCAGGGGCGTCACGGCGTCGGTTTGGGCCCCGCGGGGCTGGATGCTAAGGCCCGTGCCGAGCCGGTTGTAGGCCGCCAGGTCCGACTGGGCCCCCACCACGTAGAGCGCCGGTACGCCCTTGGCTTGCACCTGGGCCAGGATGTCGGTCCCCAGCCCGCCCTGGGCCGGCAGCTGGTGCAGGATGGCCACGTCAAAATCAGCCCCGGCCTTGAGCGGGGCCACGCCGGGCACAGCCAGCGTCAGGTCAAAGTTGTCGTTGGTTTGCAGCGCGGCGCGCAGGGCCTTCAGGTCGGGGTGGGGGGCGGCGCCGGCCAGCAGCACGCGCAGCTTGCCCTTCACCACTTCCACGAAGGCCGGGCGGGCGTTGTTCAGGGCCGTGAATTCGCCGGGCTGGGGCACCACGCGCACCTCGTAGCGGCGCTTGCCGGGCGCGGGCGCCGTGATTTGGAACGCCACTTTCGCGCGCCGCCGCCCGGCGGGCAGGGCCACGCGGCGGGTTTCGAGCACCCGGGGGCCCTCGCGCAGTTCCACGGTGGCCGTGCCGCCAGCGTAGCCCTCAAAGGCCAGCTCGGCCTCCAGCGGAAACTTGTTGCCGCTGAACGCCACCCGGTTGTAGGCCAGGTCCGTCAGGCGCAGGTCCTTCTTGGGCACGGTGTCGCCCACGGCCACGGCGTAAATCGGAAACGTGTAGTCGGCCGAGGCGGGGCCCCGGCCCTGGTTGGCGATGCCGTCGCTGAGCAGCACCACGGCGGCCAGGTTGCGGCCGTCGTAGGCGGCGCGGGTGCCGGCCAGGAGCTGGTCGAGGTCGGTGCTGGCGGCGGTGAAGCGCAGCGAATCGGGCCCCGGCGTGCGGCCGGGCGTCAGGGCGCGGGTTTCCACTGCGAAGCCCTTGGCCCGCAGCGTGGCGGCCAGCTGGGCGAGGCCGGCGGTGGCCTGGCTTAGCACGGGCTTGGGCGTGAACAGCTCCACCGACTGCGAGTTGTCGACGGCCAGCACCACGGTGGGCTTTTCGGTGCGCGTGGTGGTCGATTTCACGAACGGCGCCAGCAGCAGGAAGCACAAAAAGCTCACCACCGCCCAGCGCAGCGCGGCCAGTGCGTAGTTCAGGCGGGGCCCCCAGGGGGCCCGGGCCGAGTATTGCAGGGCGGCGTAGCCCGCGCCCACCAACAGGCACAGCGGGATAAACCAGGCGGAATATTGGGTCGTGAGCAAAAGCAGCGGCAAAAAAAAGGGCCCCGGGGCGGGCTTCGCAACGCGGCCCGCAGCAAAAATAGTCCCGCCGCGGGCCCCCGCCCCGGCAATTTGGGCCCCAGCGGCGGGACTTGCGCCCCGGCGTCCCGGTACCTTTGGCCGCAACCTTCGTAAGCGGCCTCATGATTCAAACCGTGATTTTCGATATGGACGGCGTCATCATCGACACCGAGCCCATCCACCACCACGCCTTTTTCACCCAATTTGCCGAGCTGGGCATCACCGTTTCGGACGCGCAGTACGCCTCGTACCTGGGCTCGTCTACGCGCAACGTGTTCCAGCAGCTCAAGGAGCAGTTCGGCTTGCCCCAGGAAATCGACGCGCTGCTCCTGCGCAAGCGCGAGCTGTTCAACCAGCGCTTCGACAACGACCCCGACCTGGATTTGCTCGATAATGTGCGCGGCCTGCTCGACGACCTGCGCGCCCACCAAGTGCCGCTGGTGCTGGCCTCGTCGGCCTCCAAGGCCACCATTGGGCGGGTGTTCAAGCGCTTTGGCCTGGGGCCCTACTTTGGGCACATCGTCAGCGGCGAAGACTTTGCGCATTCCAAACCCGACCCCGCCATCTTCCTGCACGCCGCCGCCCTGGCCGAAACGCCCGTGTCGGAGTGCGTCGTCATCGAGGATTCGGCCAACGGCGTGGCGGCGGCCAAAGCAGCGGGCATCTACTGCATCGGCTACGCCAGCCCGCACTCGGCCGGCCAAGATCTGCACCAGGCCAATATGATCATCCAGCACTTCTCCGAGCTGTCGGCGGAAAAAATTCGCGCCATTCAGGTGGGATAATTAGCTGTTAGATATTGGCTTATGGCTAATAATATTGCTGGCAGTCATTTATATCAATAGGATTTACGCGAATAAGTTGCCGACTAGCCCCAGCGGGGTGGCCTATCGGTAGTAAAATGTTGATTAATAACGCTAAAGCCCCAGCGGGGCGACCCAAAACCGTTGCAGGCAGTTGGGCCGCCCCGCTGGGGCTAATCCTTGGTATGCTTGCGTAAACCCTATCAGCGCTGCTTTAGCAAGACAGTAGCGTTAGGGCCCCAGGTGGCGCTGGGGCCCTAACGCTTGCTTATGAAGGCGAAGAGGTGGGGGCCGCTGGCGCGGGCTTGGGTTCCAGCAAGCGGTCGGCCCACACGGCCAGCAGCGCGCCGGCCACCGGGGCGGCCACGTATACCCAAGCGGCGGTCCAGTTGCCACTTACCAGCGCCGGGGCCAGCGAGCGCGCCGGGTTCATGGAAGCCCCGCTGAGGGGGCCGCCCACCAGCGCCTCCAGCCCCACCACGGCGCTGATGGTGAGGCCCACCATTAGCCCCTGCTCGTAGTAGCTCGACGTAACGCGCAGGATAATAAACATTAGCCAGAAGGTAAGGCCTAGCTCGACGGCGAAGGCCTCGCCCGCCCCGTGGGCCGGCAGCGTGGCCCCCAGCAGCGAGCCGGGGGCGGCCAGCAGCCGCACGGCCGCGCTCCCGAGGCCGGCCCCCAGCAGCTGCGCCGCCACGTAGGGACCCACGCGGCGCCCCGGAAAACGCCCCGCCGCCCAGAAGCCAATGGTGACGGCCGGGTTGACGTGCGCGCCGCTCACGTGGCCCAGCCCCTGAATGATAATCAGCACGATAAGCCCAAAGGCGGCGGCTACGCCGCTGTGGCCGATGTTGTGGAACTGCTCGTCCACGACCACCGCGCCGGTTCCGAAAATCATTAAAAAAGCGGTGCCGAGCACTTCGGCCAGCAGGCATTGGCGGAGGGTGGGAATCGTCATGCGGTAGCCAGCGTTGGGGCCTGGAGGGTGAGCGCCCGGGCGGGCGCAGGCGGCTGGATGGGCGGCAAGGTAAAGCCGCCTTACGCCACTGTACCGCCGCAGCTCGAGCCCGCGCCGGCCGTGCAGCCGTAGCAGTGCTGGTTGAGCACGATGGGGCGGCGGGCCAGGGCATCGGCGTCGAAGTCGCGGATGTGCTGGCTGGTGCTGGCCACGTGCAGGTCGAGCATCTGGTTGAAGTCGCAGTCGTAGAGGCCGCCGTCCCAGCCCACCGAGATGGTGTCGCGGCACATCACGCCGGCCGCGGCGGTGGGGTTGAAGGCATTTACCAATTTCTCCATGTAGCCCGCGTAGTTGCCCGACTCCACCAGGTAGTCGAGGAAACGGCTCACCGGCAGGTTGGTAATGGCAAACAAGCTGTTGAACACGATGCCGTGGTCCTTGAGCAGCGCCTGCTTGAACTGGCGCTCCAGCGCCACCTGGGGCCCCGGCATAAAGGCGCCGGCCGGGTTGTACACCAGGTTCAGCGTCAGGCCGCTACCGGGCAGGCCGTAGCCCACAGCGTTCAGCATTTTCAGGGCTTTGATGGAGTCGTCAAACACGCCGTCGCCGCGCTGGCGGTCGGTTTTATCGGCCGAGTAGAAGGGCAGGGAGCTGACCACCTCCACGCCGTGCTTTTTGAAAAACTCTGGGAGGTCGTGGTACTTCTTGTTGGCCACAATGATGGTGAGGTTGCAGCGCACCAGCACTTTGCGGCCCAGCTTGCTGATTTCCTCCACAAACCACCGGAAATCGGGGTTCATCTCGGGGGCCCCACCGGTGAGGTCCACGGTTGGGATATCGGTGGCGGCCAGCGCGTTGAGGCAGAGCTGCATCGTGTCGCGGGTCATGATTTCCTTGCGGTCGGGGCCGGCGTCCACGTGGCAGTGCTTGCACACCTGGTTGCACATCTTGCCCACGTTGATTTGCAGCACCGCCGGCAGCACCGGCTTCAGCGGAAACAGGCCCGCCTCCTGCATCTTCTGGTGGAAGGGCGGCAGGTGCAGCACGTCCACCACTTCCTGGCGCAAGACGGTGAGCTGGAAAGCCGAGTCGGCCAGTTGGTTGCCGGTGGCTTTGAGGGACTTTATCATGGACGGGTAGAAGCAGGCAAATAGGCTTTTCAACCAAAAAAGAACGTCGTGCAGCTCGCAGCGAAGCACGACGTTCTTTTAAACAACACTTACATGGACAACTCCTTGACCTTGTTCATCATTTGCACGCCGTGCACTAGGGTGGCACCGCCGCGAATGGCGGCGGCCACGTGCACGGCCTCCATCATTTCGGGCTCGGTGCAGCCTTTTTCGAGCGTGTCGGCCGAGTAGGCGTCGATGCAGTAGGGGCACTGCACGGCGTGCGATACGGCCAGGGCGATGAGTGATTTTTCGCGGGCCGTGAGGGCCCCTTCGGCGAATACGGCCCCGTAGTAGGTGAAAAACTTGTCGGCAAATTCCTTCTGGAACTCGCCGATGTTGCCAAATTTCTTGAGGTCGGCGGGGTTGTAATAGGTTTCCATGCTGCGTTTTAAGTAATTACGAGAAAAGGGTGGGGGACAGTTTGTAAGCTGGGCTCATTCGTAGAAGTTCCGCAGGCGGCGCTGGGAAGTTAGCACCACCCAGTCGCCGAGGCGCGGCAGTAGCGTGTGCACCACCAAGATAAGCTTGCCCAGCCCCGAAATGACGGTGCGCCGCCGCCGCCGCCGCACGTGCCGCAGGATGATGGCTCCCACTTCGGCCTGCGACTTTTGCCAGCGCGGCGAGCGGTGCGCGATGGGCACGGGCTGGCCGGCCGCGTCGAGCACGCGCTTGTCGGGGTCATTCTGCGTGAAGCCGATGTGCACCACCCCGAAGTGCACGCCCGTGTCGGCCAGCTCCAGGCGCAGGGTGTGGGCCAGGTTGGCCAGCGCGGCCTTGCCGGCGCAGTAGGCCGAGCCGCTGGGCACGCCATTCAGGGCCGAAATGGACGAGATAAACGTGACGCTGCCCTTCGCGCGGATGAGGTGGGGGAGGGCCGCCTTGAGCGGAAATACCGAGCCGTACACGTTGCTGTCGAGCACCTGCCGGAACACCTCGGGCGCCATGTCGCGGAAGTAAGCGCGCATCGAAATGCTGGCGTTGGTGACCAGGATATCGAGCCGGCCGAAGGTATCTATCGCCGTAGCAATGAGGCGCTCGGCGGCGGCGTAGTCGGTGACGTCGGCCAGGCACGCGGCCACCTGGTAGCCCTCGGCGGCCAGGGCCTGGCGGGTGGCCTCGAGGCGGGCGGGCTGGCGGCCGTTGAGCACCACGGCCGCGCCGTGCCGGCAAAAGGCCCGCGCCGTTTCGCGCCCGATGCCCGACTCGGACCCGGTGATGAGGGCGACCTGGCCGGCCAGCGGGCCAGCATTGTTAGCGGACATAGCCGTGGCTTTTAAACCAGGCAAAGGCGTCGGCCACGGCTTGGGAAACGGGGGTTTGGGGCAAGGCCAATTCGAGGCGGGCTTTCTGCGGCGTGAAGTAGTGGCCGTCGTTGGCCACGCTGGTCATGGCCGAGTTGACCTGGGCGGGGCGGCCGGTGAAGCGGGCTTTGAGGTCGCATACTACGCCGTAAAAGCTAGCCAGCGGCGGCAGCACCGGCCAGCGCGGGGGGCCTACCCCTAGTATCTCGGCCATCAAACCGAAGGCTTCTTTATAGCTCAAATTCTCATTGCCCAGAATATACGACTCACCCACGCGGCCCATGGTCAGGGCGTTGACGGTGGCCACGGCCACGTCGTGCACGTGCACGTAGTTTTTGCCGCCCATCGGGTAGCCGGGCAGGCGGCCGGCGTGCAGCTCCAGCAACAGGGCCCCCGAGGTGGGGCGGGCATCGCCGGGGCCCAGCATAAAGGTGGGGTGCACCAGCACCGCGGGCAGCTGCTCGCGGGCCACGGCGGCCAGCACGCGGTCGGTGGCGGCGCGCTTGCTGTCCATGTAATCGAGGCCGTAGCGGCGGCCGGCGTAGGGCTGGGTTTCGTCGCCGGGCCGCGCTTTGGAGCCGAAGCCAAAGACGTTGGCCGTGCCCACGTACACGAAGCGCCCTACCCCGGCGGCGCGGGCCAACGCAATGGCCTGCTCGGTACCGCCCAGGTTGGCGGCCCGCACGGCGCGGCTGCGGGCGGGGTTCACCTGCGCCAGCGCCGCCGCGTGGATGATGGCCCCGCAACCACCGCTGGCCGCCGCCAGCTCGCCTTTGCGCGCCACGCGGGCCAGGTCCAGTTCGCATACCTCAATGGGCAGCGAAGCAAGCGGGGGTAGGGCCCCGGCCGCCGCGCCGCCGGGCCGCACCAGCGCCCGCACGGGGTAGCCGCGGCGCAGCAGCTCGGCCACGAGGTGACGGCCCAAAAAGCCGTTGGCGCCGGTCACGAGCACGCGGGGCAGCGGGGCAGACTGGGCGGGCATCAGCGGTAGTTGAGCAGGGCCTTGTAGGTGCGGGCAATGCGCGGCGGCGGCAGCTTGAGGAAGTACATGGCGAAGGCCGTGAGGTTGGCCAGCTGCACGCGCAGCCAGCTGTTGGTTTCGTACTTGCGGGCCGACACCACGACCTCCTGCGGCACGATGTAGAACGAGGCGACCCGCCGGATGCGCTGGATAATCTCGAAGTCCTCCATTATCACAAACCGCTCGTTGAACCCGCCCAGCCGCTCAAACAGCGCCCGCGTGACGAACAGCGTCTGGTCGCCCCCGCGGCTCATAATTCCCTTAAAGCGAGTGCCGTAGCTATTGATGCGCAGCAGCGGGTGCTTCGAGTCGAACCGGAAGCGGTAGCAGCCCGCCGCGTGCCCCCGCGCCACGGCCGCCGCGATGGTGGCCGCGTAATGGGGGTGAATGCCTACGTCGGCGTGCACGAAATAGAACACATCGCCCCGCGCCTGGTGGGCGCCGTGGTTCATTTGGGCGGCGCGGCCGGGCTTGGGGGCGGCCAGCACGGTGGCCCCGGCCTGGCGCGCCACCTCGGCGGTGCCGTCGGGGCTGTTGGCATCCACGACCAGGATTTCGACAGTTTCGGCCGGGGCGTGGCGGCGCAGGTCGGCTACCAGGCGGCCGATGTTGTCCGCTTCGTTGTAAGTCGGGATGATGACGCTGAGCATGGGTAGTAGGGCTACGGAGCCGCAACTTCCGGCGCAATTGGCAAAGCCGGGGCCCCGGCCGGCCGAGCCCCCCAGCCGCATTGCCCGAATTAGGGGCTTCAGGGGCCCTAGTTTGGGCAATGCGGCTGGAAACTAATCTTTTCTGTCCCCTTTTGCCGTAGGTACATTTAATGAACAAGCTTATGAAAACCTCGACTATCGCAGTGCTGGCCCTGGCCGCCGGCACGCTCACCGCCGTGGCCGTGGTGGGGCCCCGCCTCAACCCCGTGCCGGCCCCCACCTACGCGGTGGCCGCCGCCAGCGCCGTCGTGGACCATACGGCCTTCGACAAGCTGCTTCACCAGCACGTCAACGCCCAGGGCCTCGTCGATTACAAGGGCTTTAAGGCCGATGAGGCGGCTTTCAACCAGTATTTGGCTATGCTGAGCAAGAACCCGCCCGCCGCCAACTGGCCCAAAGCCGACCAGATGGCCTACTGGATAAACGCCTACAACGCCTACACCATCCGCCTTATCCTCGACCACTACCCGGTCGAAAGCATCAAGGACATTGGCTCCAAAATCAAGATTCCGTTCGTGACCACGCCCTGGGCGGCGAAGTTTTTCAGCATCGGCGGCGAAAAGATGAGCCTCGACAACATTGAGCACGGCATCCTGCGCAAGAAATTTGACGACCCGCGCATCCACTTTTCGCTGGTTTGCGCTTCCATGTCGTGCCCCCGGCTGCGCAACGAGGCCTACACCGCCGGCAAGCTCAGCGCCCAGCTCGACGACCAAGGCCGCGACTTTCTGAACAACCCGGCCAAAAACAAGATTAGCAAGTCGGCCGCCCAGCTCTCCAAGTATTTCGACTGGTACAAAGGCGATTGGAGCAACAACGGCCAGTCGGTGGTGAAGTGGGTGAACAAGTACTCGACCATCAAAATCGACGACAATACCAAGATTTCCTACCTCGACTACAACTGGAGCCTGAACAAGCAGTAGCGGCCGGGATTTCGCACTAAAGACCGTCGTGCTGTTAGGTTTTTGTCTTGGCCCAAAAGCGCTGCTAGCGCCGTAGGTTTGGCTCAACTATTCCCTCCCCCTAATTCCCTGAAATGAGCTACTTAGATACCACCGCCGACGTGTACCGCCAGGCGGCCCAAGAGCCCCAGGTGGGCCTGTGCTGCACCACCAACCCCGTGTGGCAGCTGCCCGGCCTCAGCATTCCGCAGCGCATGCTGAGCATGAACTACGGCTGCGGCAGCACCGTGAACCCGCGCGACCTCACCAACTCGCCCACCGTGCTCTACGTGGGCGTGGGCGGCGGCATGGAGCTGCTGCAATTTGCCTATTTCAGCCGCCGGCCGGGCGCCGTGATTGGCGTGGATGTGGTGAGCGAGATGCTCGACGCCTCGCGCGAGAACATGCAAACGGCGGAGGAGCAGAACGATTGGTTCAAGAGCGACTTCATCGACCTGCGCGCCGGCGACGCCCTGCACCTACCCGTGGACGATGAGAGCGTGGACGTGGCGGCTCAAAACTGCCTCTTCAACATCTTCAAGCTCGACGACCTCAAGCGCGCCCTCCAGGAAACCTATCGCGTGCTCAAGCCCCACGGCCGCCTGGTGATGTCGGACCCCACCTGCGAGCAGCCCATGAGCGACGAGCTGCGCGCCGACGAGCGCCTGCGCGCCCTCTGCCTCACCGGCTCGCTGCCCCTGCAACAATACCTCGATATGATTGCCGAAGTCGGTTTTGGCACCATTGAGGTGCGGGCCAAGCGCGCCTACCGCGTACTCTCGCCCCAGCACTACGCCACCGACGAGGTTATCTTCATCGAGAGCGTGGAAGTCTGCGCCATCAAGGACCCCATGCCGGCCGATGGGCCCTGCATTTTCACGGGCCGCACCGCCATTTTCTACGGCGGCGACGAGTATTTCGACGACCACAAGGGCCACGTGCTCATGCAGAACCAGCCCCTGGCCGTGTGCGACAAAACCGCCGGCAACCTAGCCGCCCTGGGCCGCGATGACATCTTTATTTCGCCTTCGACCTACCACTACGACGGCGGTGGCTGCTGCTAGGCAGTTGGCTTAGTTGTTGAAAAAGAACGTCATGCTGAGCTTGTCGAAGCATCCTGGTCGCATCGTTGGATGAAGCGACCAAGATGCGTTGACAAGCTCAGCATGACGTTCTTCTTTATCCTACCTAAAGCTTATGACTCTTCCTGCCCTACTTTTCCTGAGCTCCCTCCCCCTGGCCGTGGCGGCCCAGGGCCCCAAAGCAGCGGCGGCCGAGGTGCGGCGCTACGGCATTGAGGTGGCGGGCATTCGGGTGGGCACGATGACGGCCACGCGCCAGGCGCCGGTGGGCGCCGACGTGACCTACTCGCTGGTGAGCGACGTGAAAGTGAACTTTCTGTTCTATCACCTCAAGATTTACTATCGGGTAGTCAATCACTTCCACAACGGCCAACTGCTGCTCTCGACCGTAGAGGCGCACACCAACCAGGGCGATTTTGCTTCCAAAGCCGAGTGGAAGGGCGACCACTACGACATCGTGGCCGACCAATACAAGCACCACTACCGGGCCACCGAAACGCAGCCGATTCGCTACGCCGTCACCAACATGTTTTTCAGCGAGCCGCCGGCCGGGCAGGCGCGGGCTTTCGCCGAGTACTTCGGCGACTACTTCGCCCTGAGCCGCGAGAAGCCCGGCACCTGGCACGCCGTGCGCGACGGCCGCGAAGACGAGTACCAATACACCAACGGCGAACTGGTGACTATTGTCAAAAAGAACCCGCTTAAGAACTTCATTATCAGGCTGGAGAAGTAGCTCGAACTGCAAAATCCGAGCTACTGTACCATTGCTACTGGTACACCTTCTGGCCGCGTTGGAGCCAGATGCCCCAGGTGGGCGAGTAGGCGTGCACGCGGTCAGTAGGCTCATTATCAGCGGTGAAAACGGGCTGGCCCTCGTTCATCCACTCGAAGAGGCCACCGTAGAGGTTGCGCACGTTGGTGAAGCCGGCGGCTTGCAGCTGGGCCCCTATTTTTTCGCTGCGCACGCCCACCGAGCAGTACACCACGATGGGCGTGTTTTTGGGAATATCCTCCACTTCGGCCAGCGAAAAATTATCGTAGCCGACCCACTTGGCCCCGCGCAAGTGGCTGACGGCGAACTCGGCGGGCTCCCGCGTGTCGAGTAGCACGGGCGCGGGCTGGCTCTTGAGCTGCGCCACGCTCACGAAGGGCACCGACTCTTTGAGCAGGCCATTGAGCATGGCCGAGTAGAGCTTGTTGGTGGTGGGCGGGGCGTCGGCTTGGCGGCTTTGGCAGGCGGCCACCAGGCCCACTAGCAGCAGCACGCCACCCAGCCGCAGCACGAAGGAGGAGGTCGTCATGCCCGTAATTACGCAGGCCGGGGCCCCGGCGGTTGCCCTACCCCCGCCGCTCGCGCCAGGCGTAGCCCGCTAGGGCCCCAAAGCCCCCCACCAGCAGCACGTGGAAGGGCAGCAGCCCATAGTCGGCGTAGTAAAAATCGGCCCCCAGCCCGGCCAGGAAATACAGCGTCAGCAGCGCCTCGCCCAGGGGCAATTGGCCGGTTTCGCGCACGCGGTAGCGGCGGGCGGGGGTAGGTGCGCCGGCCGCGCCCAGCTTGGGCGTGCGCACAAAGGGCGAGGCGCGCCGCAATAGGCCCTGTGCCACGGCCCGCGCATTATGCAGCGCCAGGCCCATCGAGAGCGAGATAAACAGCAAAAATATGGGTGCAAACCAGCGCCCGGCCGGCGGCCCGCTGCGCCGCCAGGCTACGTAGTAGTAATACGTGAGCGGCAGCAGCGTGAGCACGAAGGCCGACGCCAGCCGGAAAACCGGTCCGAAATCGGGCCGGTACGCCCGTACCACCACCAGCGGCACGCTCAGCAAAGCCATTAGCAGGATGACGGCAAACACCGAGCTGTTGAGCAGGTGAAAGGTGGCGTGCAGGCGGGTGGCGAGGGATAGGGCCGGGGCGCGCCACACCCGGCCGACGTGCTTGCGGGCGGTTTCGGCGGCGCCCTTGTTCCAGCGGTGCTGCTGCGACTTGAGGGCGTCGAGGTGGGCGGGCAGCTCAGCCGGGGCCACCACCTGCGGCAGGTACCGGAAGCGCCAGCCGCGCAGTTGGGCGCGGTAGCTCAGGTCGAGGTCTTCGGTGAGGGTGTCGGCGTGCCAGCCGCCGGCGTCCGCGATGCAGGCGCGCCGCCACACGCCGCCCGTGCCGTTGAAGTTGATAAAGTGCCCGCCCGCCTGCCGCCCCACCTGCTCCACCAAAAAATGCGCGTTCAGCCCAAAGGCTTGCAGGCGCGTCAGCAGCGAGTCATGCTCGTTGAGATGCCCCCAGCGCGTCTGCACCATGCCGATTTTGGGCTGGTCGAAATACGGGATGACGCGGCGCAGAAAATCGGGCTCGGGCAGAAAGTCGGCGTCGAAAATGGCGATGAGCTCGCCGTCGGTTTCGGCCAGGCCGTGGGCCAGGGCCCCGGCCTTGTAGCCCTCGCGGGTAGGCCGCCGCACGTGCGTGATGTGCACGCCCTGCGCCCGGTAGTGCGCCACGCGGGCCGCCGCTACGGCCACGCTCTCATCGGTCGAGTCGTCGAGCACTTGCAGGTGCAGGCGGTCAGGAGGATAGTCGAGGGCGGCGGCCGCGTCGATAAGGCGGGCCACCACGTTCAGTTCATTGTACACCGGCAGCTGCACCGTCACGCGCGGCCACGCGGCTGGCGTGGGCGGCGGGGCGGGGGGTAGGGCCCGGCGCGCCAGCCGCGTGAGCTGCCACTGCGTGCCGCTGAAGCCGAGCATAAACACCAGACACAGGCCGTAGAGGACGACCAGGCTGGTTTCGAGAAAGAGCATAGGGGTCTTGTGAGGTGCCCCCCGCGCAGGGCGTTTCTACTACAAAATTCGCAGCGAATCGGCGTGAATAAATGCTGAGCCGGCCAGCCGGCCTTCGCGTGGCCCGTTCTCCAGATTCAGCACGCCGCGTGGGCAGGCGGTGGCACAGAGGCCGCAGCCCACGCAGGCGGCCCGCACAATGGACTCGCCGCGCTGGGCGTACTGCTTCACGTCGATGCCCATTTCGCAGGCGTTGGAGCAGTTGCCGCACGAGATGCACTGGCCGCCGTTGGTGCTGATGCGGAAGCGCGAGAAGTGCTTTTGCAGCAGGCCCAGGTAAGCGGCCATGGGGCAGCCGAAGCGGCACCACACCCGGCTGCCCATGAGCGGATAAAACCCGACGCCTATCACCCCCGAAAACACGCTGCCAATGGCAAAACCATAAAACTGTCCCAGGGGCCCCGTGACCACGCCCAGCGCCGGCACCATGCCCGAGGCCCCCAGCCACAGCAGCGCCGTGAGCAACACAATCAGCCCCAGAATGGGGTAGATGAGGCGCACTTCCCAGCGCCAGGCTTGGCGGCTTTTGTCGGAGAGGTGGCGGTAGGCGTCGCCGGCCGTTTCGGCCAGGCCACCGCAGCCGCACACCCAGGCGCAGTACCAGCGCTTGCCGAAGAAATACGTGAGGATAGGCGTGGCTACCAGCGACATCACTACTCCCCAAAAGACCATGAACACGCCCAGCCCCCCGCCCTGCAGCAGCTGCGCCACGGTGCCCGGAAAGAGGTAATCGTACTTTAAGGGCCAGAAATACGAGAAATAATACTCGGGCTGCTGCAAGGCCAGCAGCAGCCCCGGTAGCAGGAAGCCGAAGCCCAGCTGAAAGAACATCACCGAGGCCGTACGCGCCAGGTGGTAGCGCGCAAACCGGTATTTCCACAGCCCCCGGCCGCCCATCACCAGCACCGCCAGCGTGTAGAACGTGCCGTAGAGAAACCACTGGTCGGCCGCCTTGTGGCGCAGCGCCTGGCTGAATGGGTCCAGGGCCCTAATCAGGTTTTCGAGCAGCCACGGAAACCAGTACAGCACCACGTAGAAGCCCGTGAGGGCCACGCCCGTAGCCCAGGCCACGGCGCCGCGTGCGGTGCTGGCCCGCCGCCATAAATCGTGCGGGTGCCAGCCGGCCGGCCGCTGCCCAAACGCCAGCCAGGCCCAGCCCAGGGCCCCTGCGCTCACCAGCGCCAGGGCCAGGTACAGGCTGAGGCGGGCGCGCCCGGCGTCGGCATCGGCAACGGCGGCCAGTAGCGCCAGCAGCCCCAGGGCCACGGCGGCCAGGGGCAGCTTCTCGCCGGCCGGTACGGCGGCGGGCGGCGGCTGGGCAAGGGCAAAGGAGGGGGTAGGGAGGTCGTACATAAGGAAAGAAAAGTGGCTTGGACTCCGCGAGCCCGAGCGTGAGCGTCAGTGAGCATCTGGCGCTGGTAATCGGCCGGTTTTGCCCGCGCGCGTCGCGCGCGCTCGGACTTGCACCGTCCAAGCTACAACTTGCTAAACAGCCCTTTGCGCCGCGGCTTAGCCACTTCAATCTTTGGAAACTGCAGCCCAAATTCCTGCCGGATAGCGGCCTCGTGCTGCCGCGCAAACTCGGGGTCGAAGTTGGCCGCCGCCAGTTGGGCCAGCACGGTGCCGATGGGGGTTTTCTCGCCCAGCCAGTGCTCCCATACGTCCTGGCGCTGGCGCAGGCCGAGGGCATTCACGCCGGTTACGGCCTGGGTTTTTTCCTGGAAATTGATGCGCAGCAGGTGCTTGCCGCTGGGGTGCTGCCAGCAGAAGCTGGCAAGGCCCGCCTCGGGCTGGGCGGGCACGCGGCCGTAAGTCTGGTATTCGAGGTTGAAGAACTTGGCCGAGTTGAACCACTCGCCGCGGCGGTAGGGGGTAGGGGCCCCGCAGATGGTGTGCGCCACGGTTTCGCCCTGCATGCGGCCGGTGTACCAGAGCTGCTCCACGGCCACCTCGCCGGGGGCGGGCTGGCGGTGCTGGGCGCAGTCGCCGGCCGCGTACACGCCGGGCGCGCTGGTTTCGAGCAGCTCATTTACCAAGATGCCGCGGTCGGTATCGAGGCCGGCGGCCTGCGCCAGGGTCAGGTTGGGCATCACGCCGGTGGCCAGGCCCAGCCACTCGGCGGGCAGCTCCCGGCCGGTGGTCGTGGCCACGGCCCGCACCCGGCCCTGGTCGTCGCCCAGTACTTCGCGCAGCTCGGTATTTTTCTGTAAATCAATGTGATAGTTTCTGAAATGCGCCTCCAGCATGGCTGATTCCTCGGGGGGCAGCACTGACTGCCAGTAGCGCCCCTCGCGCACCAGCCACGTCACCCGGATGCCGCGCGAGTGCAGCATTTCGGCCAGCTCCACGCCGATGAGGCCGCCGCCCACCACCACCGCGTGCGTGATGCCGTGGGTGTCGCGGGCCATACTTTCCACGTCGGGCAGGCCGATGAAGCCCTGCACGCCGGCCAGCTGCCGGCCCGGCCAGTCGGGCGTGCGCACCACCGAGCCGGTGGCCAGCAGCAGGCGGTCGTAGGCCAGGGGCGGGCCGGTGGCCAGCTGCACGGTGCGGGCGGCGGTGTCTACGCCCACGGCCTCGGCGTGCACCAGCTCCAGGCGGTTTTCGGCCCAGAACCAGTCGCCGTAGGGCTTCACATCATCGTAGCGCAAGTGGCCCATATACAGGTACATGAGCGCCGGGCGCGAGTAGTGGTGCGCGCTCTCGGCGGCCACCAGCGTGATGCGGGCCGCCGGCGCCAGCCGCCGCGCCGTGATGGCCGCCGAAACGCCCGCAATGCCGTTGCCAATGATAACGAGGTGCATAAGCCGTAAATGAACGCCAAAACACCCGGTTGCGGCGCGCCGCCTTACCTACGCCCGCACTCGGGGGCCGGGTTTGCGGGGGGTAGGAGAATCACTTTTCGTAATGACGTATAAATACGACATATTATGACGTAAATTTACGTCATACTCTAATAGCCGCCGCTACTCTTCCCCATGACCCACGCCAAAACCGCCGCCTTCACCGCCGAGCAGCAGCAGCTGGCGCGGGTAGCCAAAGCCTTGGCCCACCCGGCGCGGGTGGCCATCATTCAATTTCTGGCCCGGCAGACGACCTGCATCTCGGGCGACATTGCCGCCGAGCTGCCGCTGGCGCGCACCACCGTGTCGCAGCACTTGCAGGAGTTGAAGGCGGTGGATTTGATACGCGGTGAAATCGACGGCCTCACCGTCTGCTACTGCCTCAATACGGCGCTGCTGCGGCAAGTGCAGCAGCAGTTTACGGCCTTTTTCGATGCGGCTACCGCGGGCGCTGCCTGCGGCCCCGATGGGGCCTGCGCCTGTTAGCTTTTACCTTTTTACCCCTCCTTTTCTCATGAAAATCTCCGAGCTGAAGCAAACCCTGGCGGGACTAAAAGCCATCAATTTTCGGTTGCCCGACGGCACGGCCCTGCCCCCGCACTTTCACGTGACGGAGGTGGGCCTTGTCACCAAGCACTTCATCGACTGCGGTGGCACCGAGCGCCGCGAAACGGTGGCTAATTTCCAGCTCTGGGAAGCCGGCGACTACGACCACCGCCTGGCCCCGCAGAAATTCCTGCACATTCTGGACCTCTCGGCGCGCATTCTGGGCCAGGAAGATTTGGACATCGAGGTAGAATACCAGCAGGCCACCATCGGCAAATTCGGCTTGGTCTTCGATGGCCAGAACTTTCAACTGACGCCCAAGCAAACGGCCTGCCTGGCGCAGGACGCCTGCGGCATCCCCGATGCGGCCTTTGCCCTGCCGCAGCTCCAGATGGCCGGCTGCACGCCCGGCGGCGGGTGCTGCTAGTGTGCTATTGGCCTGCTGCTGTATTAGCAATTAATTTCCAATAATATGAAGCCTAATATTCTGGTGCTATGCACCGGTAATTCCTGCCGCAGCCAGCTGCTGCACGGCTACTTGCAGCAGCTGCTTGGCGACCGCGCCGCCGTGTACTCGGCCGGCGTGGAGGTGCACGGCGTGAACCCGAAAGCCGTGCAGGTGATGGCCGAGGATGGCGTGGATATCAGCCGGTACACCAGTAACCACGTGGACGAGTACGCCGCCGTGCTTTTCGCCTACGTGCTCACCGTGTGCGACCATGCGCAGGAGGTGTGCCCAGTGTTTCCGGCCGCGGCTACGCAGCTGCACCACAATTTCCCCGACCCGGCCAAGGCCACGGGCACGCCAGAAGAAATCCTGGGCCAGTTTCGGGCCGTGCGCAACCAAGTGAAGGCCTACGCGCAGGCGTTTGCGGGCACCTACTTCGGGGTGGGTGCAGCGGCCTAGCAGCGCGGCGCGCGAAGGAGCTGAAGCGTAGCCGCTTTCTTTACGGGCTCACTCGCGCTTGTTCCTGGTTTGTCAGCTTCCCTACCCCGCATCGGCGTCCTCATTCCGGCTCACAACGAGGGGCAATCCATCGCGCTGGTGCTGCACGAAATCCCGGCCGGCTTGGCCCAGGAAGTGGTGGTGGTGGACAATGCCTCGACCGACGATACCGCCGCCGCCGCCCGCGCCGCCGGGGCCACCGTGGTGGCCGAGCCGCGCCCCGGCTACGGCCAAGCCTGCCTGGCCGGCCTAGCCTACTACGCCGCCCAGCCCGCTGCCCTCACCCCCGAAATCATCGTATTTCTGGACGGCGACCACTCCGACTTTCCCGAGGAAATGCCCGCCTTGCTGGCCCCGCTGCTGGCCGGTGCGGCCGACCTGGTTATTGGCTCGCGGGCGCTGGGCCAGCGCGAGCGCGGGGCCCTGCTGCCCCAGCAGCGCTTCGGCAACTGGCTGGCGGCGCGCCTCTTGCGCCTGCGCTACGGCGGTACCCACACCGACCTGGGGCCCTTCCGCGCCGTCACGGCTGCGGCGCTGGCCCGCATCGGCATGGTCGACACCAACTACGGCTGGACGGTGGAGATGCAGGTGAAAGCCGCCCGCCTGGGCTTGCGCGTGGTCGAGGTGCCCGTGCGCTACCGCCGCCGCATCGGCACCTCCAAAATATCGGGCACGGTGCGCGGCACCATCGGGGCCGGGTACAAGATTTTGTGGACGATTTTTAAGTATTGGTAGGGGCCCTGGCGCTCACTTTGCCCACCCAAACGGGGCCTTTAGAGCCGCAAAGGCGGTGATGCTGAGCTTGCCCTGGGGGCCCTGGCGCCCCGCGAGGTGCCAGGGCCCCTACCATCCAATCATTTCTCCTTTTGACCCCGCCCCGCCCTACCCCCCTGCTGCGCGCCGGCCAGCTGCTGGCCCTGCTGCTGGCGGGGGCGGCCTACTGGGCCCTGGCCTACGCCACGCCGCGGGCACAGTTTGGCCAGCTGCTTGGGCTGTTTGGGGTGGCGGGGGCGGCCTACGTGTGGCTGCTGCACACGCGCCTGCCCCTGCGCTGGGGCCTGGGCGCGGCGCTGGCGTTCCGGCTGCTGTGGCTGCCAGCCACCCCGGCCTTGAGCGACGATTTCTACCGCTTCCACTGGGATGGGCTGCTCGTGAGCCACGGCCACAGCCCCTTTGCCGAAACGCCGGCGCAGCTGCTGCGCCGCCCACCCCCCGACTCGGCCGCGCTGCCCATGCGTGAGCTGCGCCGCCTGGGGCCCCACCTCAATTCGCCCCGCTACTTCTCGGTGTATCCGCCGGTGTGCCAGGCCCTGTACGGGGCCGCGGCCGCCGCTTTCCCGTCCTCCGAAACTGGCTTTCTGCTGGTGGTGCGCGGGGCCCTGCTGCTGGCCGATGCCGGCGCGGCGGCCCTGCTGCTGTGGCTGTTACCACTGGCGGGCTGGCCCGCCCGCCGCGCCCTGGCCTACCTGCTGCACCCGCTGGCCATCGTGGAAGTGGCCGGCAACGTGCACATGGAAGGGGTGGTAGTCTTTTTTCTGCTGCTGACGGGGGCGCTGCTGGTGCGCCGCCGCTCGCGGCTGGCCGCGGGGGCCCTGGCCCTGGCGGTGGCCACCAAGCTGCTGCCGCTGCTGGCGCTGCCGCTGCTGGCCCGGCAGCTGGGGCGGCGCTTCGGGTGGTTTCTGGGGGTGCTGGCGGGCGGGCTGGGGCTGGCGTTTCTGCCCTTCTTGTCGTGGGGCCTGCTGCTGCACATTGGGCTGAGTCTGGATTTGTATTTCCAAAGCTTCGAGTTCAACGCCAGCGTGTTCTACGTGCTGCGGGCGCTGGGGCAGTGGCTGGTGGGCTTTGATCTGGTGGGCGGCCTGGGGCCCCTGCTGGGCGCGGGGGCCCTCGGCTTGGCGTTTTGGCTGGCGCGGGGGGTAGATGCGGGGCGGCGCGGGCTGGCGGCGGTGCCGCAACGGCTGCTGCTCACGCTCAGCGGCTACTTTGCGCTGGCCACCATTGTGCACCCCTGGTACCTGGTGCCGCTGGTGGCGCTGAGCTGCTTCTCGCCGTTGCGCTACGCCCGGGTGTGGGCCGGGCTGGCGGTACTGTCCTATTCAGCCTACCGCACAAGTGCTTACACGGAAAGCCCCTGGCTCCTTGTGCTGGAATACGGCGGCGTGCTGGCCTGGGCAGCGTGGGAATGGCGAACCAGTGAGCTGGCGAATGAGCGAATTGTAAATGAGCGGGTTGGTAAATGAGCGGGCCCTAACAACCCACTCATTCACTAACCCGCCCATTCGCCATTTACCAATTCGCTCATTCGCCAGCTCGCCACCTGGCCAGGTCTTCGGCCGAATCTATGTCGTGCAGCACGGGTAGCTGGGCTACGCGCAGGCCCAGGCGGGCGGCGTCGGCTAGGGTATCGGGCAGTACGGTGGCGGTGCTCCAGGCTTTGTTGGCGAATAGCTTGGGATGCAACCGGTTCATACCCAGCAGGTAGTAGCCACCGTCATCGGCCGGGCCCACCACTACGTCGTGGGTTTGCAGCTGGTCGAAGGCCTGGCGCAGCAGGGCGGCGCTCAGGCCGGGGCAATCGGTGCCGATGACGGCCACCCGGCCCGCGCCCGCCGCGAAGGCTTCGGCAAAGGCCTGGGCCATGCGGGCCCCCAGCGGGGCGGCGGCGGGCTGCACGCGCCAGGGGTGGCCGGGCCACTCGGGCCGCGGCTGGTGCGGGTCGGTGCCGGCGCCGGCGCCGGCGGGGGCCTCGGCCAGCCACACCGTGGCGGGCACCTGGGCTCCCGCCACGGCGGCGGCCGTTAGGGCCAGCAGTTCGCGGTACACGGCCAGCGCCGCCGCCGCCCCAATGCCCGCCGCCAGCCGGGTTTTGCCCCGCCCCAGCACCGGCTCGCGGGCAAAAACCAATAAGTGCGGAGGCAGGGCAGCGTCGGGCATGCAGGGGCGGGGCAAGTTGAAAAACCAAAGCGGCAAGCTACGGCCCGCCCCGCCGACGCCCGGGCCCAGGGCCCCCGCGGAGGGCCCCCAGCCTAGAGCTTGCCCTGCCGGATGAGCCGGCGGTAGAACTGCACCAGGCGGTGCTGCGGCACGCCGAGCTTGTAGCCCAGCACGATGAGGGCGAAGATGCCTTGCAGCCGGAATACCCCGTTGGCCAGGTACTTGCGCGCCGAGGTCGTGACGGGGCGCGGCAGCAGCCGGAAGGGGCCCTGCGCCCGCAGGCGGCCCACTATTTCCTGGTCCTCCATCACCAGCAGGTCTTCGCGGTAGCCGCCGAGGCGCTCAAACACGTCGCGGCGCACAAACAGGCTTTGGTCGCCGAAGCGCACGGCCGTGAGGGGCAGCCGGGTGCACCAGGCGCTGAAGCGCAGCAGCCAATGCGGGTGGTCGAAGGCTAGGCGGTAGCAGCCCGCCGCGTAGCCCTGCGCCGCGGCCCGCCGCAAATCGGCCAAGAAGCCCGCCGGCGGGTAGGAGTCGGCGTGCAGGAAATACAGCAGCGCCCCGCGCGCGTGCTGGGCCCCGTGGTTGAGCTGGGCGGCGCGGCCCTTGCGGGGCCCCGGCAGCACGGTGGCCCCCGCCTGCCGGGCCAGCGCCGCGGTGGCGTCGGTGCTGCCGCCGTCCACCACCACGATTTCCGGGGCCGGGCCGCCGGCCGCTTCTTGTCGCAGGTAGCCCAGCAGGTGGGCAATGGATTCCGCTTCGTTGAAGGCGGGGATGATGATGCTGATGGCCGGCCCCGCGCCGGTGGGGGCCCCGGCCGCCTCGTTCGTATCAGCCACTCGCTACGGAAAATAAAAACACTGCACAAGTTAGGGCGGTTTGCCACGCAATGCCCGGGGGCCCTGCACCACGGAGCGCCGCGCCAGCCGGGGCCCCTGGGCTACCTACGCCGGGGCGCCCGCCGCGTTGCCCGCGCCGCGCCGAAACCGCCGCCGCTCGCCGCCCTGGCCAGCGGGCGGCTTCCCAACGTACAGCGGTGCGCCGTACTTCCTGCCCACTTGCCCATGTCGCTTTTCCCCGTTTCGCACCCTTTCCTCAAACGCTTCGACCGATGGGCGGCCCCCGCCCTGGCCCTGGTGGGCCTGGGCCTGCTGCTGCTCGAAACCCGCCGCCCGCTGCGCCGCCGCACCCGCCCCCGCCTCGAGCGCTGGCGGCGCAACGTGCTGCTGGCCGCCCCCGCGATGCCCGCCGCCCGCCTCACGCTGCTGCCCGCCATGGTGGGGCTGGCGCAGCGGGCCGCCCCGCACTACGCCGCCCGCCGCCTGGCCCAGCTGCCGCCCGCCCTGCGCCTGGCCCTTGAGGTGCTGGCCCTCGATTACCTGGCCTACAGCTGGCACCGCTTGCTGCACGCGCCGCTGCTGTGGCGGCTGCACCGCGTGCACCACAACGACCTCGACATGGACCTCACCACGGCCTGGCGTTTCCACTTCGGCGAGATGCTGGCCAGCATCCCGTACCGGGCGGGGCTGCCGGCGCTGCTGGGCATCAGGCCGGCCACGGTGCTGGCCTACGAGGCGGGGTTTGAAGCGTGCACGGCCTTCCACCACAGCAACTGGCGGCTGCCGCTGGCCACTGAGCGCTGGCTGGCGCCGCTGCTCGTGACGCCCCGCGCCCACGGCATCCACCACTCGCAGGTGCAGCGCGAAACGGACAGCAACTTCGGCGTCGTACTCACCCTCTGGGACCGCCTGCACCGCACCCTGCGCCTCAACGTGCCCCAGGCGGCCATCACCATCGGCGTGCCCGCCTACCCCGATCCGGCCCGCCAGACCGTGGCGCAATTGCTCCTGCTGCCCCTGGCCCCGCCCCAGCCCTGGGCCCACCCCGACGGCACCGTGCCCAAACGCCGCACCGCTGGGCCCCCAACCACGCTGCACGAGTAGCCAGGGCCCCCAAGTGCTGAGCCATTAGATATTAGCTGCTAGATTTTGCATAACTAATTGAACAGCAAGGGTCATTAGCCAGCAAGGCGGTCAACATGACCGCCTTGCTGGCTAATGACCCTTGCGATTTAGGGGCCCTGCGCCCTTATGCAGCCGGTGCGGCGGGCTCCTTTTCGGTCGGCTTTTCGGGGGCGTCTTGGCGTGCCTGGCGCTCGGCGCGTTGGTGCTCGGCCCGCGATTGGGGCACGTCGCCTTTGCCGGCGGGCCAACCTTCGCGCTGGGTATTGCGGTCGCCGTCGGTCACTTCGGTCTGGTCGTGCAGCAGGATTTGCTGGGTCGGGAAGGGCAGGTCGATGCCGTGGGCGGTGAGCTGGTTTTTGATGGCCTCGAGCACCCGGTCCTGCGCGTCCATGATGTCGGCGCGGCGGGGCGGGTTAATCCACCAGCGGGCGCGGATGTTGACGCTGCTGCCGGCCAGGTCCACCACGATGGCCTCGGGGGCGGGGTCGGCCAGCACGCCGTCCACGCCGCGCATGGCCTCGATCATCAGCTTCCGGGCAGTGGCAATGTCGTCGCTGTACCCGATGCCGATGTCGTACTGCAAGCGGCGCGTTTCGTAGGCCGTGTTCACGGTCACGGCGTTGATGAACAGCTCGGCGTTGGGAATCACCACCCGCCGCCCGTCGTAGGTGCGGATGGTGGTGGCGCGGGTCTGGATGGACTCCACGGTGCCCTCAAAGTCTTTGTACTTAATCTGGTCGTTGAGTTTGAAGGGCTCGGTGAGCAGCAGCAGCACCCCGGCCAGGAAGTTCTGGAAGATGTCTTTGAAGGCAAAGCCGATGGCCACGCCGCCCACGCCCAGGGCGCTGATTAGACTGGCCGGCGTGAAGCTGGGCACCACGATGGTGACCGTGACGAGTACGCCCAGGATGAGGGTGGCCACGTAGGCCAGGCGGCTGAGCAGGATGTTGAGGCCCTGGCTCTGGCGGTGCTGGGTGAAGCGCTGCACGAGCGAGCGCACCCCGCGGGCCCCGTACAGGAAGGCCACGAAGACGACAATGCCAAAAACCAGGTTGGGCAGCAGGGCCATAAAGTCGCGGCCCATCTGGTTGATTTGTCGCCAGGCAATTGAAAAATCCATACGGTGTCGGGGCGCGGCGGGGGGCCGCGTTAGCAAAAGTGGGACGATAGTTACCGGGGCATCGGCCACTTGGGGCCCACCAGAAACCGGCTGGAAACCAAGCAGCTCCTTGGATGAGCTTACGGTGATGCACGGTTTACGGAAAGCGCCCCGGAAAAGGCGGTAATTTTCGGGGGTAAACCGCCCGGCCTGGCCGCTTCGGGCCCGCTGGCGGCCCCCGGGGGCCCTGGCCCCGGCCGGCGCTGGGGCCCCTGGCCGGCGCCAGGGGCCCTATTTCCCACCATTTTTCACGCATGAAGATACTGTTTACCCACACTGCCTGGCTGTGGGCGCTGGCCTTGCCCGCCGCTGCCCAAACCACCCCCACCCCCCGCGCCATTCCCGCCGACAGCGTGCGCTACTGGGCCACCCACCTGCGGGCGGGCCTCAACGCCAACGAGGCGCTCATCTCCAAAAACTGGAAGAGCGGTGGTACCAGCTCGCTGGGCCTCAGCCTGTTGTTCAACGGCACGGCCCGCTACGAGCACGGCCACCACAACTGGAACGGCGAGGCCGATTTCCTCTACGCCGGCCAGTACACGCAGGGCGAGGAGGGCGGCTACCGCAAAACCAACGACCGGCTTTACCTCGATACCAAGTACGGCTACGACCTCACCAAAAAGTGGGGCCTGTTCACGGCCATGAACCTGCTCTCGCAGTTTGCTGCCGGCTTCAACTACGCCGACGACGGCCAGGCCACGCTCATCTCCAGCTTCCTGGCCCCGGGCTACCTCACCAGCTCCTTCGGGGCCGAGTTTCACCCCAACGAGCGCTTCAACCTGCGCCTGGCCCCGCTGGCCCCGCGCGTCACCATCGTGCGCCAGCCCGACCGCTTCCGCATCCCCGCCGACACCACCATCTACGGCGTAAAGCCCGGCCGCTCTGCTTTCTGGCAGGTGGGCTTCCAGGCCCTGGCCCAGCTCGAGCAGCCCCTGGGCCCCAACGCCGACCTCAAGGTGCGCTACGTGCTGTTTGTGGACTACGCCCGCCCCCGCCTCGTCGATACCTCGCACCGCCTCGACCTCACCCTCACGGCCAAAATCAACACCCTGCTCAACGTGAGCCTGGGCGGCATCGTGCTCTACGACTACAACCAGGACCAGGGCTTCCAGTACAGCCAAAACCTGGCCCTGGGCATCGTGCTCGACCGCAACCGGCCGGCCAACCGGCCCAAGTAGCGCCCCCCGGGGCCCTAAAAAAAGCCCCCGGGGCCCCTGCGAAGCTTGCGCCACAGGGCCCCCAGGGGAATTTCCTTAGTGCCCGGGGGCCCCGCTTACGGCGTGGCCTTTACCTCTTTCTTGATGCCTTCCAGGTTTTGCCGGGCCCCGTCGAGCTGCTGCTCGATGCCGTTAAGCTTGGTTTTTTCGGTTTCGATCACGGCCTTCTGGCGCTCTACCTGGCTGATTAACACTTGTACTTTTTGGGCTTGCTCGGCCACGGCCGGGCTGGCCGAGTTGAGGTCGGCCGCCACGGGTGCATCGGGGGCCGATTGGCAGCTGCTGAGGGCCAAGCCGCTGGCCAGCAGCAAGGTGAGGGAGAGGAGGGGGGTACGGACTGACATGGGAAAAATAAAGAGTGAAAAAAAGAAATACAGCTGGCGCAGTGCAATTTACTCCGCCGAAAGTGCCAGTTCAACATACAGCGGAAAATGGTCGGAGCCCACGTCGGGCAGCCGTTTCAACTCGACTACCCGCCACGGGGCGCTCACAAAAAAATGGTCGAGCGGCCAGCGGGCCAGGTGCGAGCGGGCATCGAAGGTGTTGTAGAAGCCGCGCCCGCGGTTCACGTCGCGCAGCTGCCCGTCTTGGGTCAGCTGGGCAATAGTGCCCGACCAACTCACGTCGTTGAAATCGCCAGCCACGATGGTGGGCCGGGCATTGCCCCGCACCATGGTGGCCACTTTGTGCAGCGCCAGGCCGCGCAGGCCCACGCCGTCGGGGTAGTTGTCGGGAATGGGCGGGGTGGGGTGGATGCCAAAAAAATCGACCTCCCGGCCGCTGGGCAGCCGCAGCCGCGTGCGCACCGAGGGCACCCCGCGCTGCAGCAAGTCCTGCACTTGGGTGGCGGCCAGCGGCAGGCGCGAGTACAAAATCAGCCCGTAGGCATCGGCGCGGGGCAGCTCTACGCGGTAGGGGTAGCTGGCGTGCAGGGGCTTCAGGGCCTGCGCCCACCAGTCGTCGGGCTCCAGGGCCAGCACCACGTCGGGCCGCAGGGCCTGCACCAGCCGGCGCAGGCGGGCATCCTCGCGGTTCTTAATCAGTACGTTGATGACCAGGATGCGCAGGCGGTTGGTTGAGTCGCGGGCCTGGGCGGGGGTGGCGTCGGGCACGGCCTTGGGCGCCAGGGGCAGGAAGGGCCACAAGAAAGAAGCCTGCACCGCCAGCGCCAGCGCACTGGCCAGCACCAGGGCCCCCCGCACCCGCGGGTGCGCCGGCCACCGCAATAGCAACAGGCCCACCAGCGCCACGGCCAGCACGGCCAGCGCCTGCAGCCGCGGAAAGCCCGCGGCCTGCACCCACCAAATGGGCCGGGGCACCACCGATACCAGCGTGAGCGCCACCGCCAGCACGGCCGCAGCGGCCAGCACGTAGCGGAGCCCGGTTAACAGTTGCTTCATAGTCGAGGTAAACGGGGCGGGTGGCCGGGGCGTTGCGCCCGCGTGGGGCCCCAGGCAGTTAAGTAGTGGGGTTGGTTTTTTGCGCCCCCGTTTTTGCCGGGGCCCCCGGCGGGCCCGGCATCTCAAGAACGTTATCCATTATCACCTAATAGATTCAATGCCTGGGCCTACTGGCCCTCCGGGTAGAGCCGGCGGATGAGCTTGCCCAGCGTGAGGCCCTGGCCGATGACCGAGAACAGCACCACGGCTTAGGTGATGGCCATGATGACCCCCTTGTGGGGTACGGCATTGCTGATGGACAGGGCCAGGGCCAGCACCACCGCCAGCCCGCTGATGAACCAATACGAACACTCGAACTTGATGACCAGCAGCTCCACGCCGATGAGCACAAAAAGCAAGGCGTTGAGAATCAGGTCAATCAGCTCCCGGAATTTGTCCACGTAGTCCTCCGTTTTGCGGCTCATGGCGTCCTGGCGGGCAAAGTCGCCCACCAGTAGGCCGGCCACCACCATGGCCAGGGGCCCCGATACGTGCAGGCGCTGGGCCAGCAGGTAGCCCCCCATCATGGCGGCCAGCGGTAGTTTTGGGTGGCCGTTGGCGGCGGGGCTGGGGGCCCCGCGCCCGCTAGCGCTGGAAGTGGAGCCGCAGAATGTCCTCGATTTTCTCCTTAGTCAGCGGCTTGCTCACCAGCCCGTCGATGTGCAGCTCGTCGAGGCGGCTCAGGTCGCGGGCGTCCATGGTGGTCGTGAGCATGATGATGACCGTGGCTCGCCGCTCGGCCTGGGGCCGCTGCTTGTAGGCTTCCAGAAACTGGATGCCGTTCATGCCGGGCATGTTCACGTCGAGCAGGATGAGGGCGGGCTCCTCGGCGGGGCCGGGCAGGCGCCCGATAAGCTCCAGGGCCTCGGCCCCGCCCTCGGCCACCAGCAGCCGGTCCGTCACCTCCAGGCTCTTGAACAGCAGCTCGTTTAAGAAATTATTGGTCGAATCGTCGTCGACCAGCAGCACACTGGATAGCTTTTCCAAAATAAGGGGGGGATGTTGTTTTAAGAATAAGGGCTAGCCCGCCTGGGGCAGCGAAACGGTGAAGGTGGAGCCCACGCCCAGCTCGCTGTGCACGGCGATGGTGCCGCCGGCGTTTTCCACCATTTTCTTCACCATGTACAGGCCCACGCCCGAGCCGGGCACGTGGCTGTGCAGCCGCCGAAACATGCGAAACAGCTCGCCCTGCTGCACCTGGCTGAGGCCTAGGCCGTTGTCGTGCACGGCCAGTACCACCTGGCCGGCGAGGCGGTAGCCGCGCAGCAGCACCGCGGTGGGCCGGCCGGGGGCCCCGTACTTCACGGCGTTGCTGAGCAGGTTGTAGATGATGCTGCGCAGGTTTTTGGCCGAGAAGTGCACCGTGGGGCACGCGGCCAGGTCCACGGCGAGGGTGGCCCCGGCGGCGGCCAGCTCGGGCAATATGTCGAGGCGCACGGCCTCCACCAGGGCGGGCAGGTCGATGGCCTCGGCGGGCTGGTGCAGCGTGGCCTCTTGCAGGCGGGAGATGTCGGTGAGGTGGCCCAGCGTTTGCTGGAAGCGCGCCACTGCGCCGCCCATCATATCGAGCAGGCGCGGCACCAGCGGCTCCTGCAACGCGTTGGGCGGCAGGTGCTCACGCAGGGCCCCCAGCAGCCCCTCGATGTTGGTGATGGGCGACTTGAGGTCGTGCGAGGCCGAATACACGAACGTGTCGAGGTCGGCGTTGGTGCGCGTGAGCTGGGCGTTGGTGGTGTGCAGGGCCGCGTTGGTGGCCCGCATTTTCTCGTTGCTGGCGGCAAGCTCCTCGTTCAGGGCCAGCACCTGGTGGCGGGCCAGCACCTGGTCGGTCACGTCGTACACGAAAGCGGCCACGCCCGTGATGCGGCCCTGCTCGCGGTAGGCCTGGTAGGCAAACGTGACGTAGCGCGGGCTGCCGGGCTGGAGCTTTTCGAGCGGCATGTCGAGCACGACCTGGCTTTCGCCGGTGGCGTACACCCGGTCCATCAGCTCAACCAGGCCCGCCAGCTTGATGCGCGGGTACACCTCGGCCAGGGTGTGGCCTTGCAGGGGCCCCGCCCACACTTCGGGCGGAAATAGCTCCTCAAAGGCGGGGTTGAAATAGTCGATGCGGTGGTCGGGCTCGCGCAGGAGCACAATGGCCACCGGCGTTTGCTCAAAGATCTGAAACAGCTCCTGCCGCTGCTGGGCCTGGCGCTGCACCACGGCCAGCATGGCGGCTTGCAGCGTATCGGTTTGCTTGCGCGCCCGCACCCGGTCGGTCACGTCGATGATAAAGGCCAGAATGCCCTGCGGGTGCTGCTGGCCGTCGAAGAGGGGCTGGTAGATGAAGTCTACGTACCGCAGCTCGGCCCGGCCCGTGGCCGGGTCGTGCAGCATAATCGAGGTTTCGGTGCCCACGAAGGGCTGGCCCGTGGCATATACCTGGTCGAGCAAGGCAATAAAGCCCTGCTCCTGCACCTCGGGCATCGCCTCGGCGGCGGTGCGGCCCAGCGCAGCGCGGCCGGCGACAATGGCTTGGTACTGGTCGTTGAAAAACGAAAAGCGGTGCTCGGGGCCGCTGAGCGTGGCAATGGCGGCCGGCACCTGGCCCAGGATCTGGCTCAGTAGGCGCTGCTGCATCCGCAGCTGCTCGCGCTGCCGCTCCACCTCAAACAGGGCGGTGTGGGCCTCGGCCGAGCGGGCCGTTACGCGCAGCTCCAGCTCCTCGTTGAGCTGCTGCAACTGGCGGCGGGCCAGCACCTGCTCCGTAACTTCGGTGGCCACCACCATTGCCCCGTAGATGCGGCCATCGGCCTCGTACAAAGGCACGTACACAAAATCCCAGAACACGGTTTCGCGCTGGCCGTTGCGGTCGTGCTGGGCTTCCATTGCCTGGGCCACGTGGGGCACGCCGGTGGCCATCACGCCGTCCAGCAGCGCCTCGTAGCCCATGCCGGCCACCTCGGGCAGCGCCTCAAACAAGCCCTTGCCAAGCAGCTGCGCGGGGGTGCGGCCCCACAGCCGGCACACCGTGGGGTTGGCCAGCTCGATGATGTACTGGGGCCCCCGGTACACGGCCACGGCCACCGGGGCCTGCTCAAACACGCGCTGAAGCTCGCCGCGCTGGCGCTCGGCCTCGGCCAGGGCGGCCTGCTCGCGGGCCTGGCTCTGGCGCAGGGCCTGCGCCTGGGCCCCGGGCAGCGGGGCGTCGGTGTCCAGAAAGCTCACCACCAGCCGGGGCCCCTGCCGCCGGGCCACCAAGTGGAAGTAGCCGTCGAGGCCGTCGTGCTGGAAGTTGAACGCCTCGCGCTGCGTTTCGCCCGAGAGAAAAGCGTCG
This sequence comes from Hymenobacter nivis, assembly GCF_006439025.1. GTDB lineage: Bacteria > Bacteroidota > Bacteroidia > Cytophagales > Hymenobacteraceae > Hymenobacter > Hymenobacter nivis_A. The sequence continues at coordinate 561,100 of NZ_RCYZ01000001.1, read as the reverse complement.
CGGTAGAACGCGAAGATGCCCGCCGGCCCGGCCTTCGGGAAGCGCGTCAGAAATGACTCGGGGGGGCACTGGGGCAGCCGTAGCAGCTGCTGGGCGGCGGGGTTGAGGTACTCGTAGGCCAGGTCCACGATTTCCGCGCCTGCCGCCGCGTACACCGGCCGGAAGAGGATAAACCCGGTGAGCGCCACCTCGAGCAGGGTGTGCAGTAGCTCCTCCGGAGCCGCGTCGGCGGCCAGAGGGCCAGCCAGGGTAGGGTGAGGCATGTTTAGTAAACGTGCGGCGCAAACAATTGGCCAGCCGCACACCTACGAAGGTACCAAAAACAATCTTTTGTCCTGCGCCAACGGTGGCGCTTATTTTAGAGCGGTTGCCACGTTTACTAACCTGAATACCGCTCTGGGAATCTTGGCGGCGCTCAGCATGCGGTTCGATTTTTGAATTTCCAGACTGCCCAAACAGCTTCAGTCTAAATCACGCTACTCCCCGCCATCTACCCGAAACTTCGGGGCTGCGTAGTCTTTGGGCAGGTAATCGGCGGGGATGGTGGTTTGGTTGCCGTCGCGCTGGGCGCGGTAGTGGGGCGACATGATTTCGACGCCGGCCTTGTTGAACTCGTCCTGAATGTTTTGGTGAATGCGCGAGTAGAGCACGGCCTGGCGGCTGGCCTCGCGGGTGTAGGCGTTGAGCTGGTAGCTCACGTAGTCGTCGTCGAGGCTGGTTTGAAGCACGAAGGGCTGGGGCTCGGGCAGGATGCCCCCGGCCCCCAGGGCCGCCGCGATGAGCAGCTGGTGCACCTGCGCCCAGGGCACGTCGTAGCCGCTGGTGACGGTGGTGTGCAGCACCAGCCCGAGCGTGGGCGCGGCGGGGCCCGGAGGCTGATTTCTGGAAACAACCCCATCGGCTAAAAGTCAAGGCGGGCGTAAGCCAGGGCCCCAGCCCCGCGCTCCTAGCTGCTCAGCGCTTGCGCCCGGCCGGAGCGGGGGGTGCCGGCTGCGTTTCGACCAGCAGCTGCACGGGCTGCTGGGTGCCGGCGCGCAGGCTCAGCCACTGGCGCAGGCGCTGCTGCTCGGCGGCGGGCAGCGCCCGGCTCACGCGCAGGGCCACCACCACGGTGGTATCGGCGCGCAGCGAATCGGCGGCGGGGCGCACCAGGCGGCTCAGGCCGAGCTGGCGCACGGTGGGGTGCTCTACCTGCACCTCGCGCAGCAGGGCGGCCGGCGCGGGCAGGGCGGGGGCGGAGGGGGCGCTGGGGCGCACCAGCAGCTCTTGGAGCTGGGCCAAGCGGGTGTCGTAGCCGGCCAGGGTTTGCTCGTTGCGGCTGCGCACGTCTTCAAGCAGGCTGGTGCGCAGGGCGCGGGTATCGGTCGAGTCGAGGCCGGCCAGGCCCTGGCGCACAGTGAGCTTGGCGTCTGTGAGGCGGTATTTTGCCAAGCGCGCGCGGGCCGTGCGCAGCTGGGCCGGCTTGAGGCGCTGGCCGGCCAGCAGCACGTTGACGGTGTGCGTATCGGCCTCCACGCGGCGCGTGACCACGTAAGTACCGGGCAGGCTCAGCTGCTCGTCGATGAATTGCTGGGCGTTGTGCGTGAACACGGTGCTGCGCACGATGCCCACGGCCAGGTACACGCTGGGGCCCGCCGTGAGCAGCGCCACAATCCAGATGCCGCGCTGCACCCACTGGCCGCGCCGGCCGCTGTCGAACTGGTGCTGCGGCAGCGGCAGGATGCGGGCCACCAGAAACGTAGCCAGGCTGATGAACACGCAGTTGATAAAAAACAAGTACAGGGCCCCAAACAGGTAGCCCCAGTGCGCCGTGGCCAGTCCGTAGCCGGCCGTGCAAAGCGGCGGCATGAGGGCGGTGGCAATGGCCACGCCGGGCACCACGTTGCCCCGCTCGCGGCGGGTGAAGCCGATGGCCCCGGCCGCCCCGCCAAACAGGGCAATGGCCACGTCCCAGGTGGTGGGCGAGGTGCGCGAGAGCAGCTCGGAGCCCGCATCGGTGAGGGGCGTGAGCCGGAAGTACACGGCCGATACCAGCAGGCTGAGGCCGGCGGCAATCAGCAGGTTTTTCAGGCCCCGCTGCATGAGGTCGACCTCCACGGTGGCGGCCCCGAAGCCGATGCCCACGATGGGCCCCATGAGCGGCGAGATGAGCATGGCCCCGATGATAACGGCCGTAGAGTTGACGTTCAGCCCCACCGAGGCCACCAGAATGGCGAAGATGAGCACCCACAGGTTGGTGCCCTTGAACACCAGCCCGTCCTCAACGTCGGTCATTATTTCGGCCGGCTCGGCCATGTCGGACGACAGGTCGAAGTGCGAGCGCAACCAGCGGAGAGCAGCAAAAGTCATAGCGTAAGAAGCGGGGAGATAAGAAGCGGGGAAAAGGGGCAGCGGCCGGCCGTAGCACTGGCAGAAGGCCCGCGCAACGGCCCAGCTTGGCATGGCCTTACGCAAATACCGATAAAAATGCCAGCTTGGGGCCCCCGCCCACCCGGCGGAACCGGGGCCCTGGCCGTACACGAGCCCAGTTTAACCAGTCCGTAGCCGCCCATGCTTTCCCTCTTTCGCCGTTCCTGGCAGCGCCTGCACGATTCTTTATGGTTTGTGCCCACCCTGATGGTGCTGGGGGCCTGCGGGCTGGCGTACGGGCTGATTGAGTTCGACAGCCGCACCTCGTTTGACGGGGCCAAGAATTTTCCGCTGCTGTTTGGGGTGGGGGCCCAGGGCTCACGCAGCATGCTCACGGCGGTGGCGGGCTCGATGCTGACGGTGGCGGCGCTGGTGTTTTCGCTCACGCTCTCCACCATCTCGCAGGTGAGCAGCCAGTACTCGCCCCGGGTGCTGCGCAACTTCATGCGCGACCGGGGCAACCAAGTGGTAATGGGCTACTTCGTGGGCGTGTTTGCCTATTGCCTGCTCGTGCTGGGCACCATCCGGGGCACCGACGAGCAGAAATTCGTGCCCAGCACCGCCGTCATGGTGGGCCTGGCCCTGGCCCTGGGCGGCGTGGCGGCGCTCATCTACTTCATCCACCACATCGCCGAGTCGCTGCAAACCGACACCATCCTCCAGCGCATCAGCCGCCAGAGCCGGGAGGCCGTGGAGGAGCTTTTCCCCGAGGCGCTGGGGGCCCCCGCCGACACCCCCGCCCTGTACCTGGCCTGGCGCGAGGCCGCGGCCCGGCCCCACTGGCGGTCGGTGCGCGCCACCGAAACGGGCTACGTGCAGCACATCGACGCGGCCGCCCTGCTGGCCTGGGCCACCGAGCACCAAGCCTGGCTGCGCGTCGAGCAGCCGGTGGGGGCCTTCGTGGGCGAGGGCAACCGCCTGATCAGCTACCAGCCGCAGGCCGCGGCGGCCACCCTCTCCGATGACGAGCACGCGGCCCTGGTGCGCTGCGTGCGGCTGGAGTCGCACCGCAGCATCGGGCAGGACGTGGCCTTTGGGGTGCAGCAGCTGGTCGACATTGCCCTGAAGGCCCTCTCGCCCGGCATCAACGACACCACCACGGCCATCATGGCCGTCGACCACCTGGGGCTGCTGGTGCAGCGCCTGGCCGGGCGGCCCTTCCCAGCCACGCTCCGCACCACCGAAACCGAAGCCAAAGTGCTGGTGCTGATGCCGGCCCGCGACTTCTCCGGCTACGTGAAGCTGGCCTTCGACCTGGTGCGCATCAATTCCAAGGGCAACCACGCGCTGTTTCGGCGCCTGCTGCGGGCGCTGGGCCAGGTGGGCGAAGACGCCAGCTCGGCCGAGCGCAAAGCCGCGGTGGAAGCGCAGGCCCAGCTGCTGCTCCGCCACGCCGAAGAAACCCTGGCCACCGACTACGAGAAAGATGCCGTGCTCGCCACCTACGAGGAAGTAAAGGCCAACTGGCTGTCCTAGCGCTGGCCGGGGCCCCTAGCCGGCCCTCCGGGGCTGGTCAGCAGCCCATTGGCGTAAGTCCTGATTAAGTTGCGAAACGACACTGCCCAGTGGTGTAATAATCCGCCGGCGTGTTTCTGCGCTCCCAACGCCTGCGCAAGTAGGGCCCCCAGCGCCGTAGCCACCCGGCGGGCGCGGGTAGGAGGGCGGTCGCTGGGAGCAGAGCGAGGGGGAAAAGCCAGCGGTTTATTCCGCGCCGTCTTCCTCGTCCTCAAACGCCTCCTTTTGCCACTTCCCACCAATCGCTTCCCGCTGAGCTTGCCAACCATAATTCAGTTGGAACAGCTCGTTAACGGTTGGGTCTTGGGCCACGATTTCTATCAGCGCGACCATTCTTAGGTCGTTGTCATCGTATTGTGCATTGCTGAGAAACTGCCAGTTGCCTTCGTCGTCGTGCACTACGTGTAGAACGGGTTGGCCTTCCAAAACCTGGCGCGTGGTGTAGACGTTCAGGCCGTGCTCCTCCCGAAACTTGAAATCATGGTTTCGGTCGAGCAAGGGTTGGCCGAATTTCCAGCTCGCGGTGAATCCCTCTTCCCACGGGAAAAGGGCCTGCTTATCCGGCCACACGATTTGCAAAGCGGGGAAATCCCAGCCCTTGTAAAACCAGCGGCCGTAGCCGAAATAATCACCGTAGTTGGCTTTGGCAACCCGTAGGAAGCGCACGTCGAAGTCGCCGATAAAATCAGGGTAGCCGAGGGCAAGGTCCGGCTGCGGTTGCTGGTCGAACAGCTCCTTCGCCGTCCAAAACATCGAGTGCATCAAGTCCTGGTTCAGCGAAAAGCAGATGAGCTCCGGGTAGCCGTAGGTTTTGAACAGCCCAACGGTGTAGGCAAAACCGGGTGAGTACCCATCGCTGGGCACTACCACTACGTGAAACCCGTACTTCGCTACGTCGCTGATTATCTGCTCCTCCGCGGCTGCGTCATCGTGCGCGGCGTGTTCTTGGGATGTGGGCATTGTGCTATAGTAATTGCTCAACTACTCGTAGATCGTAGCACCGCGCAGCATATCAGCAAAAACGCGCCAACTGGCGACATTTGCATTTACTGCTAATTCATCAGTCGATGAGATATTGAGGTAGTAACCGTCAATATCAGTTGCATAAGCTGCTAAAGCTTCTAAAAAATCGCCAAGATTTTGGTTCTCCCAATCTTTGCCATTGATTTGATAATCAATAAGCAAACGACTTAAGAAGCGTGCAAAATCCTGACGATTTCGAATAGCCGATGTTTCAAGTGGATCCTGTTCGTTAGCCAATTTCATGGCAATTTCTACTACGTCAGCATGCCGCCATCCACTTGCAGCACCTGACCGGTGATGTAGCTCGAATCGTCCGAAGCCAAAAAGGCGGTGGCTTTGGCCACGTCGTCGGGCGAGCCGCCGCGCTTGAGTGGGATGGCCTTGCGCCACTCGTCCACTTGCTTGGCGTCGAGGGCCTCGGTCATTTCGGTTTCGATGAAGCCCGGGGCCACGGCGTTGCAGCGGATGTTGCGCGAGCCCAGCTCCAGGGCCACCGATTTGGTGAAGCCAATGATGCCGGCCTTGCTGGCGGCGTAGTTGGCCTGCCCGGCGTTGCCCTTGATGCCCACCACGCTGGTCATGTTGATGATGGAGCCGGTTTTGGCGCGCATCATGGGCTTGGTGGCGGCCTTGGTGAGGTTGAAGACCGACTTGAGGTTCACGGTCAGCACGTTGTCCCACTGCTGCTCGCTCATGCGCATCAGCAGGCCGTCCTGCGTGATGCCGGCGTTGTTGACGAGGATGTCCAGCTTGCCGAAGTCGGCCAGCACGTCCTCGACCAGCTTTTCGGCCTGGGCGTAGTCCGAGGCGTCGGAGCGGTAGCCCTTGGCCTTGGCGCCGTGGGCGGCCAACTCGGCCTCCAGGGCCTGGCCTTTTTCTACCGACGACAAATACGTGAAGGCCACCTGGGCCCCCAGCTGGGCAAAATGCGCGGCAATGGCGCGGCCAATTCCTTTCGAGGCCCCGGTCACGAGGGCTACTTTTCCGGCGAGAGTCTGATTCATGGGGCGAAGGTAGGGGCGCTTGTCATTCCGAGCGCAGCGCGGAATCTGGGGCCCTGGTAGCGACCTTTGCCCCATGCTCTGCACCTCAGATTCCTCGCTGCGCTCGGAATGACAGCGAACCACGACATCTGCATCCTGGGCGCAGGGCCCGGCGGGGCCACCGCCGCCCTGCACCTGGCCAACGCCGGCCAGCCCTGCCTGCTGCTCGACCGCGCCACTTTCCCGCGCGACAAAGTGTGCGGCGACGCCCTGAGCGGCAAGGTGTTGATGGAGCTCAAGCGCATCGACGAGGCGCTGCCCGCCCGGCTGGGGGCCCTGCCCACGCAGGTGCCGAGCTGGGGCATCGACTTCTTCGCGCCCAACGGCCGCCGCCTGGCCATTCCCTTCAAGCCCAAGTTCGACAAGGCCACCGACCGCGCCGCCGGCCACGTGGCCAAGCGCCTCGATTTCGACAATTTCCTGGTGAACGAAGTGCGCCAGCGGCCCGAAATCGACTTCCGCGAAAACGTGGACGTGGCCCGCACCGAGCGCACCCCCGCCGGCGGCTGGCAGCTGTTTGACAAAGCCGGCAACCTGCTGGCCGAGTGCAAGTTGCTGCTGGTGGCCAACGGGGCCCAGTCGGCGTTTGCGCGCCAGGTGGCCGGCCACGCTCTGGAGCCCGACCACCACTGCGCCGGCCTGCGCACCTACTACCAGGGCGTGGCCGGCCTCAGCCCCGATAATTTCATCGAGCTGCACTTCATCAAGGAATTTTTGCCCGGCTACCTGTGGGTGTTCCCGCTGCCCAACGGCCAGGCCAACGTGGGTGTGGGGATGCTCTCGAAGACGGTGGCGGCCAAAAAAATTAACCTGCGCCAGCGCCTCGACGAGATTCTGGCCACCCACCCGGCCCTGGCCCCGCGCTTCGCGCAGGCCGAGCGGCTGGGGCCCGTGCGCGGCTTCGGGCTGCCGCTGGGTTCGAAGCGCCGGCCGCTGTCGGGGCCCCAGTACCTGCTGCTCGGCGACGCCGGCTCGCTCATCGACCCGTTTTCGGGCGAGGGCATTTCGCACGCCATGGTGAGCGGGCGCCACGCCGCCGTGTGGGCCGCCCAGGCCGTGGCCAGCGGCGATTTCAGCCCAAAATTCCTCCAGAACTACGACAAGGCCGTGTACAACCGCCTCTGGCAGGAGCTGCGCCTGAGCCGCGCCATGCAGCGCCTGCTCAACTTCCCCAGCCTGTTCAACATCGTGGCCAACCGCGCCGCCAACAACCCCACGCTGGCCGAAACCCTCTCCGCCATGTTCCTCGACCTGGACCTGCGCGAGCGGCTGCGCAAGCCCAGCTTCTACTTCAAGCTGCTGTTCGGCGGAAAATAGAGTGGATGGAGTAGGGGCGGGGCTTGCCCCCGCCCGTCGTTGAACGAAATCGGTGAATTGACGCGAGCGGCAGGGCGGAGGCAAGCCCCGCCCCTACCTCCCTTTATACGGGGCCCTAACAACAGGCTTAAACCTGCCCTAGGGCCGGACGGCCGTGGGACGCGCGGTGCGCATGGGCGCGGCCTTGATGGGCTCCTTGCCGTCGTGGCCCACGTAGCGGCGCAGGCTTTTGGCGGCGACGGGGTTGAGGGTAGTGGCGTGCTCCAGGTCGCGGCGGGCCTCGGGCAGCTTATCAAACGAGGCGTAGCTGATGCCTCGGTATTCCCAGGCGTCGGCGTAGGCCGAATCGAGCTGGATGGCGTGCGTGAAATCGGCCACGGCGGGCTTGTACTGGTTCATCTGCATCTTGGCCACGCCGCGGCCGAAGAACGATTCCTTGTCGTCGGGCCGGTAGCGGAGGGCCCCGGCGAAGTCGGCAGCGGCGGCCTTGTAGCGCTTCATCATCAGGTGGTTCACGCCGCGGTTGTAGTAGGCGTCGGGGTTGTTGCGCTGGTAGCGCAGCGCGGCCGAGTAGTCGAGCTGGGCGGCGGGGTACTCGTGCAGGTAGCTCTTGGCTTTGGCGCGCTGGAGCAGGGCGGCGGCGTCTTTGGGGTGGGCCTTGAGGGCGGCGTCGGCCGTGGCCAGCATCTGGCGGTACTCGGCATTGGTCATCTTCTTCTCGCGGCTGCGCTCGGCCGATGCCTCGCGGGCCCCCACGGCGGGGGGCGCCACGGCCGGGGCCCCAGCGCCGGGGCCCTCGGTGGCGAGCTGGCCGGCGCGGGCATCGGGTGCCGAGCGGGCCGCCCCGGTCGAGTCGACGGGCGGCGCGGCGGGGGCGGCCGCAGCCACGCTGGCGGCCGAGTCGGCGGGGAGCAGGGCGGCGGGAGGCGCGGAGATGCTGGTGGCCACGGCCTTGGAGCGCTCCTTTTCGGTGGTGATGGCGCAGCTGGTGAGGGCCCCGAGCAAGCCGAGGGCTGCGAGGCGGGAAAGGGTCGAAGTGGGCATAAGGCAGGGGGTAGCAAGCAATTTTGGCCGAGGCGGCCAAAACCGCGCCTTATACGGACAAGCTGGCCCGGTGGCTGCCCCGCTTCGCAAAAGGGCGGGCACGTTCGGGGGCCCGGCGGGGTTTAGGAGCGGGCCGGGGTGCGCGGCTATCTTTGCGCACCGGCCGGGGCGGCGGGCGGCCGGCGATTTTCCTTTCTCTTCTTTCGTAAGACTTTATGGCATTGCAATTTGATTTGGTGGTGGTGGGCAGCGGCCCGGGCGGCTACGTGGCGGCCATTCGGGCCTCGCAGCTGGGCCTGAAAGTGGGCGTCATCGAGCGCGAAAGCCTCGGCGGCATTTGCCTCAACTGGGGCTGCATTCCCACCAAAGCGCTGCTGAAATCGGCGCAGGTATTCGAGTATTTCCACCACGCCGCCGACTACGGCCTGAGCGCCGAGGGCGTAAGCTTCGACTTTGCCAAAGTGGTGCAGCGCAGCCGCGGCGTGGCCGACGGCATGAGCAAGGGCATCAACTTCCTGTTCAAAAAGAATAAGATTGAGACCGTGATGGGCGTGGGCAAATTGGTGGCCCCCGGCAAAGTGGAGGTCACGAAGGCCGACGGCACCAAGGAAACCGTGGAGGCCAAGAGCATCATCCTGGCCACCGGCACCCGCGCCCGCCAACTGCCCAACCTGCCCATCGACGACAAGAAAATCATCGGCTACCGCAAGGCCATGACCCTGGAGCAGATGCCCAAGAAGATGGTGGTAGTGGGCTCGGGCGCCATCGGCGTCGAGTTTGCGTACTTCTACCGCACCATGGGCGCGGAGGTCACCATCGTGGAGTTCATGCCCCGCATCGTGCCGGTGGAGGACGAGGAGATTTCGCGCCAGATGGAGAAATCCTACCGCAAAATCGGCATCAACATCCTCACCAACGCCGAAGTAACGAAGGTGGACACCAGCGGCACCGGCTGCGTGGTGACCATCAAAACGGCCAAGGGCGAGGAGCAAATCAACTGCGACGTGGTGCTCAGCGCCGTGGGCATCCAGACCAACATCGAGAACATTGGCCTCGAAGAGCTGGGCATTAAAACCGACCGCGGCCGCGTGCTGGTGGACGACTTTTACCAGACTAACGTGCCCGGTGTGTACGCCATCGGCGACATCGTGCCGGGCCCCGCGCTGGCCCACGTGGCCTCGGCCGAGGGCATCATCTGCGTCGAGAAAATCGCCGGCCACCACCCCGAGCCCCTCAACTACCAGAACATCCCTGGCTGCACCTACGCCTCGCCCGAAATTGCCAGCGTGGGCCTCACCGAAAAGGAAGCCAAGGACAAGGGCTACGACATCCTGGTGGGCAAGTTTCCGTTCTCGGCTTCAGGCAAGGCCAGCGCCGCCGGTGCCAAAGACGGCTTCGTGAAGGTCATCTTCGACAAGAAGTACGGCGAGTGGCTGGGGGCCCACATGATCGGGGCCAACGTGACCGAGCTGATTGCCGAAGTAGTGGTAGCCCGCAAGCTCGAAACCACCGGCCACGAAATCATCAAATCGGTGCACCCGCACCCCACCATGAGCGAGGCCATCATGGAAGCCGCCGCCGCTGCCTACGGTGAAGTAATTCACCTGTAAGCTTTTCGGTTGTAAGAAATGCTGGGGCCCCGGCTGCATCGCGCAGTCGGGGCCCTTTTGTTTGCACCGAAAATTATGGCGTGTTTCGCCGAATCATTCTTCTCTGTTCCAATGAATCCCACCGAAAACGTCCTTCTCTACCAAGCCCCCGACGGGCAAACCCAACTCGAAGTGCAGCTCGACCACGAAACCGTCTGGCTGACCCAAGCGCAAATGGCGGAGCTTTTTGCTACGACAAAGCAAAACGTAAGCTTGCACGTGCGCAACCTTTTCCGCGAAGGAGAATTAGAGGAAACTTCAACTGTCAAGGATTCCTTGACAGTTGTTTCAAACGGCAGAAACTACTACGTCAAGTACTATAACCTCGATGTCATCATCTCCGTCGGCTACCGGGTGAAGTCGTTACGCGGCACACACTTCCGCCAGTGGGCCACGGGCGTGTTGCGGCAGTACTTGGTGCAGGGCTACGCGCTGAATGACAAGCGCCTGCGCGAAAGCGCCCGCCAACTAGCTGACCTTAAGCGGCTAGTGCAGCTACAGGGCGAAGTGGCAGCCAGCCAGGAACTGACTTCCGACCAATCGGACGCACTGCTGCGGGTGCTGGGCGACTACGCCAGGGCCCTCGACGTGCTTGACCAGTACGATCACCAGCGCCTGCAGGTGCGCGGCACGGCCACCGACGAGCCGTTTGAATTAACCTACGAAGCCGGCTTAGAGGCCGTGGAAGGGCTGCGCAAGCAGTTCGGAGGCAGCGCCTTGTTTGGGCGTGAAAAGGATGCGTCGTTCCAAAGCTCGGTCCGCACCATTTACCAGAGTTTTGGCGGCGAAGACCTGTACCCAAGCGTGGAGGAAAAGGCGGCCAATTTGCTGTATTTCGTAGTGAAAAACCACTCGTTTTCCGACGGTAACAAGCGCATTGCCGCGTTCTTATTTGTGTGGTTTCTCGACCGGAACCGTTGCCTATACCATTCCGACGGCTCGCGCCGCCTGGCCGATAACGCCCTGGTGGCCCTCACGCTGCTCATTGCCGAGAGCAAGCCCGAGGATAAAGCCACGATGGTGACGCTGGTGGTGAACCTGATTAATCAGGATAATTAATCCTGCACCACTTCCAGCGGCGCGACGGGCGCCGGGGCCCCCTTGGGCTTGCGGCTCACCAGCCACACGCCCACGAAGATGAGCACGGCCTGCCCGGCCTTGTCCCAGGTGAGGGCGTCTTTGCCCAGGGCCACGGCGATGAGCACGGCCAGCACCGGCTGGAGGTAGATGTAGACGCCAAGCAGGGCGGGGGAGGCAAATTTCAAAGCCCAGTTGTTCAGCAGATAGGCCATGATGGTGAGAAAGACAATCATGTAGATGATTTCGGCCCAAATCTTTACCGGGAAGTGGGCGTAGTCGGCCGCTAGGGCGTCGCGCCAGCCCACGGGCACGGCAATGAGGGCCCCCACCAAAAAAATTCGGGCCAATACGGTGAAGGCGTGGTACTTGCGCATGAGCGGCTGCACCAGCACCAGGTACAGCCCAAATACCGTGGCGTTGGCCAGAATGCAGAGGTTGCCCAGCGTGGCGTGCGGGTAGATGGCGGCCTGCGCCGGCCGGCTGAGGATGAGCGCCGCCGCCCCGCCGGCCCCCACCAAAATGCCCAGCAGCCGTGAGCCGGTGATTTTTTCGTGCAGCAGCACGGCCGAGGCCAGCACCACCACGATGGGGGCGATGGTTTGCAGCAGCGAGGCCGAGATGGGCGAGGTCCAGTTCAGGCCCGCAAAAAATAGCAGCTGGTTGACGCCGATGCCGCAGATGCCGCACAAAATGGAGCGCACCGTGTCGGCCCGCCCGCGGATTTGGTCGCCCGGGGCCGCCACGCGCTTGGCCAGCGTGAAGAACAGCAGGGCCCCCAGGATGCGGAGCGTGACGATGCCGAAGGGCCCCATGTAGCGGGGCATCACGTCTTTGGACAGCGAATAGTTGGCGGCGTAGATGAGCGCGACGACGAACAGGGCCGCGTGGACGCGGTATTGGTTTTTCATGCAGGATTGGGGCGACGCGGGGCGAACTTTGCGGCGTGCGCCGGGGCCCCGGCAGCCAGCGCCCCGGCGCACGCCAACAAAGTTCGCGCTCCTTCCGCCATGTCCTCTCTTTTTCCCGACGACCCGCCCGCCGCCTTCGCCCCGCCGCCCGGCCCGGGCCCCGACGCGCCCCTGGCCGAGCGCCGCCGCCCCCACCGCCTAGCCGACTACGCCGGCCAGCCCCACCTGCTGGGGCCCCAGGGCGTGCTCACGCGCTACCTGGCCGCCGGCCGCCTGCCCAGCCTGCTGCTGTGGGGCCCCCCCGGCGTGGGCAAAACTACCCTGGCCTTGCTGCTGGCCAGCGAGTTGAAGCAGCCCTTCGCCGCCCTCAGCGCCATCAACGCCGGGGTGAAGGACGTGCGCGAGGTCATCGACAAAGCCAAGCGGCAGCGCGGCACGGTGCTGTTCATCGACGAGATTCACCGCTTCAGCAAGGCGCAGCAGGACGCGCTGCTGGGGGCCGTGGAAAATGGGACAATTACCCTAATCGGCGCCACCACCGAAAATCCGTCGTTCGAAGTGATTCCGGCGTTGCTCTCGCGCTGCCAGGTGTACGTGCTGGAGCCGCTGGGGCCCGATACGCTGCGCGACCTCGTGGCCAAGGCTCTAGCCGAAGACGCTGCTTTAAGCCAGAAGAAGGTCAAAATCAAGGAAGACCACGCCCTGCTGGCCCTGAGCGGCGGCGATGCCCGCAAGCTGCTCAACCTGCTCGAAATTGTGGTGCAGAGCACGCCGCCCGACAAAAAGGGCGTCGTCACCGTCACCGATGCCGTGGTGCAGCAGGTGGCCCAGCGCCCGCTGGCCCGCTACGACAAGGGCGGCGAAATGCACTACGACGTGATTTCGGCCTTCATTAAAAGCATCCGCGGCTCCGACCCCAACGCCGCGCTCTACTACCTGGCCGTGATGCTGGAGGGCGGCGAGGACGTGAAGTTCATCGCCCGGCGCATGCTCATTCTGGCTTCCGAAGACATCGGCAACGCCAATCCCAACGCCCTGCTGCTGGCCACGAGCTGCTTCCAGGCATGCACCGTCATCGGCCTGCCCGAATCGGATTTGATTCTCAGCCAAACGGTTATCTACCTGGCTACGTCGGAGAAAAGCAACGCCGCCTACACGGCCATCCGGGCGGCGCAGGCCGAGGTGCGGGCCCGGGGCGTGCACCCCGTGCCGGTGCCGCTGCGCAACGCACCCACCCGCCTGCTCAAGCAGCTCGGCTACGGCAAGGAGTACGAGTACTCGCACAACGGCGCCGGCAACTTCGCGGCCCAGGAGTTCCTGCCCGACGCCCTCAGCGGCACCGCCTATTACGAGCCGGGCCAGAACGCCGCCGAGCAGCGCATCCGCGAGAAGCTGCGCGGCTGGTGGGGCGAGAAATATGGTTATTAACTCAGTGGTAGGGCCCCAGAACGGACCAGGGCGCCGCGCGGTTTGTAACAATAGCCGCCCAGCGGCGATGAATCCGCCGCAGCTTGCGGCTCAACAGCGAAGCGCGGGCTTCGGCTGGGCCGGGCTACTTTTACCCAGTTTAAAAACCATTCCGTTCCATGCGTCAATTCTTTAAATTTACCCTGGCCACGCTGCTGGGGCTGGTGCTGTTTTTTGGCCTTGGCGTGGCGGTGTTCGCCGTCATCGTGGGCGTGGCCAGCAGTGCCAGCAAAACCAAAACCGTGGCCGCTAACTCGGTGCTGGAGCTGAAGCTGAATGAGCCGCTCACCGAGCGCGGCCAGTCCACCGACTTCAATCCGCTGGGCGGCCGGCAGTCGTCCACGGGCCTGGTGGCGCTGAAGGAGGCCATCGGCCGGGCCAAAACCGACGACGACATCAAGGGCATCCTGCTGAACCTGGACATTGTGCAGGGCGGCATGGCCTCGCTGGAAGAAGTGCGCGACGCACTGCTCGATTTCAAGAAGTCGGGCAAGTTTGTGGTGGCCTACCACGAAACGGCGTCCGAAAAGAGCTACTACCTGGCATCGGTAGCCAACGAAATCTACCTGCACCCGCAGGGCTTGCTGGAGTTCAACGGCTTGAGCTCGGAAGTAATGTTCTACAAGCGGCTGTTTGAGAAGGCTGGCATCGAGCCCTATATCTTCCGGGTGGGCTCGTTCAAGAGCGCCGTGGAGCCGTTTTTCCGCGAGAACTTCTCCGACTCGGCCCGCTTGCAAACCGTGTCGTACCTGCACTCGCTCAACGACCACATGATTGGCCAGGTGGCCACGGCGCGGGGCATTGCGCCCGCCCGCCTGCACGTCATCTCCGACTCGATGCTGGTGCACGACGCCAACGACGCCCTGCGCCTGAAGCTGGTGACCAAGCTCGGCTACTTCGACGAAGTGCAGGACTACATGCGCGGCAAGCTGGGCCTGGCCAAGGACAAAAAGCCCCACCTGGTGAGCCTGAGCGACTACACCGACGACGAGCAGGCCGACGAAAGCGAGGGCAAGACCAGCGGCAGCCGCATCGCCGTCATCTACGCCGAGGGCGACATCGTGGGCGGCAAGGGCTCGGACGACAACATTGGCAGCACCAAGTTTGCCGAAGCCATCCGCAAGGCCCGGCTCGACGACAAGGTGAAGGCCGTGGTGCTGCGCATCAACTCGCCGGGCGGCTCGTCGCTGGCCTCCGACGTGATTTACCGCGAGGTGCTGCTGACCAAAAAAGTGAAGCCCATCATCGCCAGCATGAGCGACGTGGCGGCCTCGGGCGGCTACTACATTGCCATGGCGTGCGACACTATCGTGGCCCATCCGAACTCCATTACGGGCTCGATTGGCGTGTTTGGCGTGCTGCCCAACATCCAGCCGCTGCTGGCCGACAAGCTCGGCATCACGGTGGACCGCGTGACGACGGGCAAGTTTTCGGACCTGCCCACCATTACACGGGCCCTGTCGGACTACGAGAAAAAGACCATGCAGCACAGCGTGGACCTGATTTACGCCGACTTCACGAGCAAGGCTGCCCTGGGCCGCCACATGCCCGTGGAGCGCCTGCGCCGCCTGGCCTCGGGCCGCGTGTGGAGCGGCGCCGAAGCCAAAGCCAACGGCCTCGTGGACGTGCTCGGCGACTACGAAGACGCCCTGAAAATTGCCGCCGCCCGCGCCCACCTCGTCGCCGACGACTATGACGTGCAGCGCCTGCCGCGCCGCAAATCGGGCCTGGAGGCGCTGCTGGCCCGCTTCGGCGTCGGCGATGAGGCCGAGGCTGCCGCCGATGCCCGCGTGCAAGCCGCCCTCAAAACCAAGCTGGGGCCCCTGTACCCGGCCTACGCCCAGTACCAGAAGCTGCTGACGATGAGCGGTGTGCAGGCGCGGCTGCCGTATGATCTGGAAATTAAGTAGTTGGCCGAAGTAGAGAATAAAAAATGGTCCTGCTGAGCTCGTCGAAGCAGCTCTCCCGCTGAGTAAATGATTACTGCTGCGGGAGAGCTGCTTCGACAGGTTCAGCGTGACGGATGATTAAATTCAAATTAGCACCCTTGACAATGCGTCGTCTCCTTCTAATTAGCCTTGCCCTGGGGGCCCTATCCCAGCAAGCTGCCCACGCCCAGGCGCTCTACCAGCCACGCGACATCAAGCAGGCTTTTGCCAAGCAGACGCGGGCCGCCGACGGCCGCCCGGGGCCCAAATACTGGCAGAACACGGCCCGCTACGACATTACGGTGCAGGCCGCGCCGCCGGCGCGTGATATCCGGGGGCGCGAGAAAATCACCTACTTCAACAACAGCCCCGATACGCTCAAGAGCCTGACCATCCGGCTGATCCAGAACATTCACCAGCCCGGCGCGGCGCGGGAAAGCGACGCGGGGCCCGACTACCTGACGGAAGGCGTCACGATTGATTCTTTCGCCGTGGCGGGCCAGGCGCGGCCGTTTGCCGGCCAGGGCCCCGCCACCTGGAAGGTCATCCGGCTGGCCAAGCCGCTGGCCCCGCACGACTCGGTGCGCATGGCCTTCGCCTGGCACTTCCCGCTTTCGGTGCAGAGCGGCCGGGAAGGGATGATTGACAAAACCACGTTCTTCCTGGCTTATTTCTACCCGCGCATTTCGGTGTACGACGACTACAACGGCTGGGACCGGCTGAACTTCGTGGACAGCAAGGAATTTTATAACGACTTCAACGACTACACGTTGCGGGTGCAGGTGCCGGCCAACTACCTCGTGTGGGCCACCGGCACGCTGCAAAATCCCAAGCAGGTATTGCAGCCGGCTTTCGCCAAAAAGCTGGACAAATCCATGACCAGCGACGCGGTGATGCACATCGCCACGGCCGCCGATTTGGCCAAGAAAAACATCACCGCCCAGGGCCCCCAGAACACGTGGGTGTGGACGGCCAAGGACATTTCGGACGTGACGCTGGGCCTGAGCGACCACTACGTGTGGGACGCCGCCAGCGTGGTGGTGGACCCCGCCACCAAGCGCCGCGCCAGCGTGCAGGCCGCCTTCGCCGACTCGACCGAGGACTTCCACTACGCCGTGAAAAACGGGCAGAACGCACTGGGCTGGTTCTCGCGCAACCTACCCGGCGTGCCGTACCCGTTCCCGAAAATGACCGTGTTCCAGGGCTTTGCCGATATGGAATACCCAATGATGGTGAACGACAGCCCGGAGAAGGACCTGAAGTTCGCGCAGCTCGTGGCCGACCACGAAATCGCCCACACGTACTTTCCATTCTACATGGGCATCAACGAGAGCCGCTACGCTTTCATGGACGAGGGTTGGGCCACCACGCTGGAGCTGTTCATCGGGCGGGCCGAAAACGGCGTGGAGCAGGCCGACGAGTTCTACAAGAAGTTCCGGGTGAACCGCTGGATTCACGACCCGGCCACGGCCGAGGACCTGCCCGTCATCACGCCCAGCAGCGAGCTGCGCGCCGGCTACGGCAACAACTCCTACGGCAAGGCCTCGCTGAGCTACTTGGCGTTGCAGGATATGCTGGGCGAGGAATTGTTCAAGAAAAGCCTGAAAGAGTACATGGCCCGCTGGCACGGAAAGCACCCCATTCCGTGGGATTATTTCAACTCGATGAACAGCGCCTCGGGCCAGGATCTGAACTGGTTTTTCAACAACTGGTTCTTCACCAACAACTACATTGACCTAGCCCTGGAGCCGGCGGCGGCCACCGCCCAGGGTCCCGCCGTGGCGGTGCGCAACGTGGGCGGCTTCGCGGTGCCCGTGAACCTGAAGGTGACCTACGCCGACGGCACCACGTCCGCCGTGCACCAGTCGCCGGCCGTGTGGCGTGCCAACGAGCGGCAGGCCACCATCGCCTTGCCCGGTACGAAGGCCATCAAAACGGTGGAATTAGTAAACGGCATTTACATGGATGCCGACACCAGCAACGACCGCCTGGCGGTGAAGTAACCAACTGACAGCATGAGCTTTCCTGACGCCGCCGGGGCCCTACGCGCCCTCCACGAAGCCGCCGACTACATCCGGAAGCAATCCGGTAATTTCCAGCCTGCCACGGGCATCATCCTCGGCACCGGGCTGGGGGCCCTGGTGCGGGAGGTGGACGTGGCCTACGCGCTTGACTACGAAGACATTCCGCACTTCCCGCTCTCCACCGTCGAGAGCCACGCCGGGCGGCTGGTGCTGGGCACGCTGGGCGGCCGGCGCGTGGCCGTGCTGCAGGGCCGCTTTCACTACTACGAGGGCTACAGCATGGCCCAGGTGGTGTTTCCGGTGCGGGTGCTGAAGCTGCTGGGCATCGAGCAGCTGCTGGTGAGCAACGCCGCCGGGGGCCTGAACCCCGACTTCCAGCTGGCCGACCTTATGCTCATCGACGACCACCTCAACCTGCTGCCCACCAACCCCTTGGTGGGCGCCAACCTCGACGAGCTGGGCCCCCGCTTCCCCGATATGTTTGCGCCCTACGATGCCGGCCTGCTGGCCCGCGCCGAGGCAGCGGCCCAGGCCATCGGCCAGGGCCCCACCACGCGCCGCGGCGTGTACGCGGCCCTGCCCGGCCCCATGCTCGAAACCCCCGCCGAGTACCGCTACCTGCGCACCATCGGGGCCGATGCGGTGGGCATGAGCACCGTGCCCGAGGTGATTGCCGCCCGCCACATGGGCCTGCCCGTGTTGGCCGTTTCGGTCATCACCGATTTATGCGCGCCCGGCCACCTCAAGCCGGTGGTGCTGGCCGATATTTTCGCTGCCGCCGGGGCCGCCGAACCGCGCCTCACGGCCCTTCTGCGGACCGTGGTGGCGGGGCTGTAATAGGGCCCCCAACTTACCCGAAAACACTAAAAAAGGCGGCCCTGCTCAGCAGGGTCGCCTTTTTTAGTGTTTTATGAATGCGTTTACTTTGACAGAAATATGGTTCTGCGAGTATAGCTGAGCACTGTGAACACGCCCACGCCGCCCTGCACGGTGCTGTAGATGGCCGAGGGCTGGCCGAAGGGGTTGCCGTTGGCGCTGCGGGCGTCGTTCACCGACTGGCGGAAGCGGTAGAACGCGGGGTCGAGGTGGTAGAGGGTGGCCGTAACGGTGTCGCTGGGGTTGAAGCGGTAGCTGGTGCCCAGCGTGACGAGCTGGCCGTTGAGCAGGCGGTCCTGCACCGTCAGATCGTTCTCCGGGCTGCTGTAAATGCGCAAGCCCTTGTGCAGCTGCAGGCGGTAGTAGTCATCCGGCGTGGCCGGGTCCTGGAAGTAGCTGAGGAAGTACGCCTTGCGGTTGTCGCCGGTGCCGTCGTTGAACTTGTAGTTGACCGAGTCGAGGGGCACTGTGGCGGGCATGGTAGCCGAGCCGGTGAGGTGGCGGCCCTTGGTGTCCTGCACGTCGAGACCGAAGGTGTCGCCGGGCTTGGCCACCAGCGGCGCGGTGCCGATGTGGGTATAAAGTTTCTTAGTAACCGGGTCCTGGCCCGGCCGATAGTACAGCGGCAACCGGGCCCCACCGGGCAGCGTCAGGTTCACGGTCACGTCGGTGGGCACCATGGGCAGCACGGCCGAGAGGTACGCCTGCGACTCGGTGACGGTAAGGCGCGGCACTACGCCCGGCTCGAGGTAGCACTCGGCCACCAGCTGCGAGCTGTACTCGGGCAGCACCACGGCCAGGTCGTTGGAGAACTTGCCGCAGCCAGCCAGCGCCAGGGCCCCCACGGTGGCGATGAGATAACGAAAGGGAATCGGCTTCATAACGAATAGCTAATAGGTTGTCCACAAGCTCGATGCGCTAAGACACCGACGCGAAACGTAGACTTAAAACTTGAAGTTGTAGGTCACCGACGGGATGAACGGGAACAGCGAAACCTGCTGGGCCCGGAAGCCAGTGATGCGGTCGGTGGTTTTGTCGCGCAACGTCTCGAAATAGTCGAAGTAGGCGTTGCGGCGGTTGGTGGCGTTGTACACGCTGAAGGTGAAGTCGCGCTCGCCGCCGCGCTGGGTGGGGCGCAGCTTGTACACCAGGCCCAGGTCGAGGCGCGAGTAGGGGATGAGGCGGAACGAGTTGCGGTCGGGGTAGATGGGGATGGGGCGCGGGTCGGTGCCGCCGGTGTTGTTGCCCACGTTGGTGTTGATGTTGGCGCCCGTAATATCCTGGAAGCCAAAGCGGCCCAGGGGCAGCGTGGTGAGGTTGCCGCTGGTGAAAATGTAACTGGCTGTGAAGGTGAGGCGCGTGTTAATTTGGTGCAGCACCACCACCGTCAGGTTGTGGCGGCGGTCGTAGTTGGGGTGGTAGTCCTGGCCGTTGTTCACGCCGGTGGTGCCGCGCTGGGGCCCTATGTTCAGCCAGGCCCAGGCCAGGGTGTAGCCCACCCAGCCGGTGGTTTTGCCGGTCTTCTTCTCCAAGTACAGCTCGTTGCCGTAGCTCCAGCTCTTGCCGAATAAGAACTCACTGTCCAGCTCGGGGTTCACAAAAAGCTGGGCCCCGTCCTTGAAGTCAATCTGGTTTTTGCCCCACTTGTAATACACCTCGTCGGTGAGCAAAAACTTGCCGCCGCCCAGCAAAAAGCTGATGCCCGTGCTGGCCTGCTGCGAACGCTGCGGCTTAACCGAGAGCCGCGAGGGGTACCAAATATCCGTCGGTAGGGTGGCCCCCGAATTAGTCACGAGGTGCACGTACTGGTACATCAGGGCGTAGCTGGCCTTCAGCGACACGTTGTCGTTCAGGGCGTAGCGCCCCGAGAGGCGGGGCTCGAGGCCAGCGTAATTATTGGTGCCGCTGTGCCAGGCCGAGAGGCGCAGGCCGGCGTCGATTTGCAGCTTGTCGGTGGCCCGGAAGTTGTCGCCCACGTACAGGGCTCCCTCGGCGGCGGTGTAGCCCACGTCGGCGCCGAAGTTCACCGAGCCGTCGCCCGAGCCGGCCTGCAAGCGGCCCACCCCGAAGCGGTGCGCCGTGGCCGCCGCCCCAAACTTGATGGCGTGCCGGTCGTTGGGCACGTATTCAAAATCGGTGCGCAGGGCGTAGTCGCGGATGGACGAGCCCAGGTTGAAGGAAAACTGGTCGAGCTTGTTGGTCAGGTTGTACTGGTAGTCGGTCACGGTGGCCGTGGTGTTCACCAGCAGGCGCGGGTTGAACACGTGGCTCCAGCGCAGCGTGGCCAGCGTGTTGCCCCAGTTGAAGTTGAAATTGAAGCCGCTGGACGCCCCCGAATAGCCAAACTTGTCGCGCCCGAGGTAGGCGCTCAGGTACAGGTTATCCTGGGCCCCCAGGGTGTAGTTGGCCTTGAAGTTGAGGTCGTAGAAGTAGTAGTCGGGGATGGGCGTGAAGTCCTCCTTGTTCACATTGGCCCGGTTGTAGGCGCGGGTAAACACGTCGAAATACGTGCGCCGGCCCGACAAAATGAACGAGCCCTTGCCTTTGTTGATGGGGCCCTCGAAGGTGAGGCGCGACGAAATCAGGCCCAAGCCGCCCGTTACGTGGTAGTTCTGGCGGTCGCCCTCGCGCAGCTTCACGTCCACCACCGACGACAAGCGCCCGCCGAACTGCGCTGGGAAGCCGGCTTTGTACAGGTCCACGCTCTGCACGGCGTCGGAATTGAACACCGAAAACAGCCCGAACAAGTGGCTGGGGTTGTACACCACCGCATTGTCCACCAAAAACAGGTTCTGGTCGGCCGAGCCGCCGCGCACAAACAGGCCGCTGGTGCCCTCGCCGCCGGGCTGCACACCGGGCTTGAGCTGCAATGTTTTCAGAATGTCGACCTCCCCGAACAGCGCCGGCAGCAGCTTGGCCTCGCGGATGCCGATGTGCTCGACGCCCATCTGGGTGGTTTTGAGCTTCTGCTCCAGCGTTTGGGCCCCCTGCACCACCACCTCGTCCAGGGCGTTTTCGCTCGGCGTGAGCGGGTACACGAAGCGCTGGTTGCGGGTCAGGTTCACCTCGCTGGTCAACGGCTCATAGCCCACAAACGCCACCACCACCTGGTAGCGCCCGGCCGGCAGCGTCAGCCGGAAGTGGCCCACTGAGTCGGCCGCCGTGCCCGTGTTCAGGGCGGGCACGGCCACGCTGGCCCCGGGCAGGGCCTCGCCGCCAGCGGCCCGCACTGTGCCGCTTAGCGTGAAGCTGGCCTGCGCCAGGGCCCCTGGAATCGTGCTAAATAGCAATAAACCAATAAATAAAACCAATGCCGGCCAGCGGCGCACATCTAGGGTAATCAATTGCATAGGCGGCAGATAAAGCGCACCAAAGGTACGCCTCCCCAACGCCGGCCACCCCCAAAGTAGTGCGCAGCTAGCAGCAGTTATCAGCGAACATTTAGTATTTATCGGTGAGCAGGTAGCACGCAAGCTGAAAATCGCGGGAGATCAGAACATCGAACTGCTAACCGCTCCCTACTAATTGCTAACTGTTCACAAAAGGCCCCACGGCGCGGGCCAGCTCGGCGGCGGGCACGGCCCCGGCCTGGCGCCACACTGGCTGGCCCTGGCGAAACAAAATCAGCGTTGGGATGCTCTGCACGCGGTATTGCTGGGCCACGGCGGGGTTCTTGTCCACGTCGATTTTGATGATGCGCAGCTTGCCCTGGTGCTGGGCGGCAAACTGCTGGAGGATGGGGGCCATCGTTTTGCACGGGCCGCACCAATCGGCAAAAAAGTCGACCAACACGGGCATCCCGGGGCTGTCAATGAGTTCGGCGAAGGACTTGCGGGGCATGGGAGCGGAGAAATTAGCGGTGAATAGGGCCCCGGCGGGGCCCCGCGCCTTCAACGAAAAAAGCCCGGCAGGCGGCCGGGCTTTCGGGATTCGCAACAAAATAGCCGGGGACCCTGCGCTTGTAGCCGCTGGCTGCTACTTCTGCACCACGGTCACGTCGTTGCCCACCTCGGGCAAGGCAAAGCGGCCGCCCACAGCTTTTTTGCCGTTCACCAGGCACTCCCAGGTGTAGCGGCCGGGGGTGGCGGGGGCCGCCTCGCCGGTACTGGCCTTGAAATAATCGGACGACGAGGCATCGCTCGGGAACAGCACATCCACGCCGTTTTGGCCTTTCTCAATGGTCCGCACCAGCTGGTAGTCTTTGCCGGTGCGCTCGCTGTGCACCACAAACGTGGCCGTGTAGGGCCCCAGTTGGCCGTACTTGTCGAGCACGCCGAGCGTGACGTGGGCCGTGGTGCTCACCATCCAGGTTTGGGCGCGGGCCGGTGCCGGGGCCATCAGCCACAGCAGCGCCAGGGCCCCCAATGCCCGGCCCCAATGCGCGGTAGAAGAGCTTGACTGCGAGTATTGTATATATTTCATAGAGGTTAAATAAGAAAAAATTGTAAGAAGGGATGAATGCATATTTCGCTAAAAATTGGACTTTGGCAGTTGTGACCCAAGGTAAGAATTTTACCGAAAATTCTTAAAAGTGGAGCAACTCGGCGGCGGCTGGCGGGGTTTGTTTTTCGCCGGCGGCCCTTGCGCCGGCCCATGCCCATGCCTCGCCGCCGCGCTTCGTTGCCTGCTTACTGGCCCCCGGGCCCCGCCGCCCCGCACTGCGGCTTGTGCGAGCGGGAGGTGCAGGCCACCTCGCGCCACCACCTGGTGCCCCGCGAGGAGGGCGGCCGCTACGGCCCCACCGTCGACTTGTGCCAGCCCTGCCACAGCAGCGTGCACCGCTTCCTCAGCAACCGGGCCTTGGCCCGCACCTACGCCACGGTGGAGGCCCTGCGCGCCGCCGAAGAGCTCCAAACCTACCTGCGCTGGATCAAGAAGCAGCGCGTCGAGCGCATCACCAACCGCCGCGGGCGGGCGTAGGGCCCCACCTTTACGCCCCTTATGAACCCAGTCCGCTACTTCGTACCCTTTGCCGCCGTGCGCCAGCAGCCCACCATCGTGGTGGATAGCGTGGGCCTGGGGGCCGCCCTCACCCTGGCGCACTGGCGCGGCGCGGCCACCCCGGGGCCCCTGCGCGACGACACAAGCGCCGGCTCGTGCCTGCGCGCCCTGCACCACCCCGCCACGTCCGGCCTCGAAGCCCAGGCCGTGACGGCCAACCACTTCGACGTCGATGGCTTCGTGGGCGTGTGGGCTTTGCTAAATCCCGCGCTGGCCCTGCGCCACGAAATGCTCCTGCGCCGGGTGGCCACACTGGGCGATTTCCGGGAGCTGGACTGGGCCGACCCGCTGGCCGATACGGCCTTGCAGCTGGTGTGCTGGCTGAACGCGGAGGAAAAAGCGCGTTTCTACGAGCCCTTTGGGGCCCCCGCCCGGCGGCGGCGCGAAGACGAAGCTTCGGCCGAAAAGTTCGCCTGGTTTCTCCCCCGTTTCGCCGAAGTTCTGGAAAACCCCGCCGCCGGCCGCGCCGCCTGGGGCCCCGAGTATGCGCGCGTGAAAGCAGCCGTGGCCGTGGCCCAGGGCCCTGGTACGCAGCGCACTGGCTACGCCGACGTAGGCTTGGTGGTCGTTCGTACGCCCGGGCCGCTGCCGTACTACGCGCTGTTTGGGCCCACGGCGGGGCTCGATTGGGTGCTGAGCCTCTACGACGGCCAGCGCTACGAGCTGGAGTGCAAGTACACCACCTGGATTGACCTCGAAAGCCGCTCCACGCTGCCGCGCCTGGCCCTGGGGCCCCTGGCTGCCCGCCTCAACGCCTTGGAAACCAGCGGCCAAATCTGGGTGGCCGACGGCCCCACCGACACCGGCCCGCTGCTGCGCCTGGCCGGCCCCCGCAAGCTCAGCAAAGCCCAGCGCTACGCCGACCCCGACGGCCGCCCCATCTACGCCTCCTCCATCGCCCCGGCCGCAATGGAGCAGGAAGTATTAGCGTTTCTGCGCGCCGGCTACGCCAACATCCAGCCCAAAAAATACTGGACCTGGGCCGAGGTGAAGGCCACCGGGGCGTAGGCGCTACGGGGCCGCGCTGTTGAGTGAAAGCCGACGGTCCAAAGGGGGGGGCGGCGACTTTTTCAGTCGCCGGATTACTCCGTTTTAGTATTATTGGTTAGCAGATTAGGGCCCCGAGCACGGCCTCACACGTCGCACGAGGTTTCGGCGCCCATCACGTCCACCACGCGCACGGTGCTGGTGCCGCCGGCTCCGGGCTGGACGCGGATTTGGGTGCCGATGCGGTCCTTGAGGTCGGCCACGTGCGAGATGATGCCGATCATTTTGCCCGAATGCTGGAGGCGCTCCAGCGCGTCGAGGGCCGTGGTCAGCGCGTCGGGGTCGAGGGTACCGAAGCCCTCGTCGATGAACAGCGACTCGATGCGGGCCTTGTGGCCGGCCAACTCGCTCAGGCCCAGGGCCAGGGCCAGGCTCACCAGGAAGCTTTCGCCGCCCGAGAGCGAGGCCATCGGTCGCACCGTATCGGCCTGGTCGTGGTCGATGATTTGCAGCTCCAGGTTGCGGTTCGGCGTTTTGAGGATGGTGTAGCGGCCCGTGAGCTGGCGCAGGCGCAGGTTGGCCAGCCGGGCCAAGTGGCTCAGCGTGAGGCCCTGGGCAAACTGGCTGAACTTGTCGCCCTTGGCCGAGCCAATCTGCTCGCTCAAATCCTGCCAGCGCTGCTCCTCCAGCTGGCGCTGCTGCAAGGCGCGCAGGCCATCGGCCAGCAGCCGGCGTGCCGCGTCGTCCTGGGCCAGCTGGTTGCTCACGGCCCCCAGCTGCTGCTGCAAAATATCGTCGGCCTTGTCCAGCTCGGCCAGCTGGGCCGCCAGGGCCCCGGCTGAAAGCGCGGTCAGTGCATCGGCCTGGTGCAGGGCCAGCTCCTGCCCGAGCCGGGCCTGGAGGGCATGGGCGGCGGCGCGGGCCGTGAGGTGGTCTTGCCGGCGCTGGGTCAGGCGGTCGGCCTCGGCGGTGGGCAGCAGCAGGGCCCGGGCTTCGGCCGCATCGGCCAGGCCA
Organism: Hymenobacter nivis; assembly: GCF_006439025.1. GTDB lineage: Bacteria > Bacteroidota > Bacteroidia > Cytophagales > Hymenobacteraceae > Hymenobacter > Hymenobacter nivis_A. The sequence goes on along the minus strand of NZ_RCYZ01000001.1, from coordinate 535,815 downwards.
GCGGCGGCCAAGGCGGCGGCTAGCTCGGCCTGCCGGGCGGCCAGGGCCGTGCGGTGCTCGGCCAGCCGGACTTGCAGCGCGGCGTGCGCACTCTGCTCGATGGCCAGGGCCTGTTGCTGGCCAGATAGCTGGTGGTGCGCAAGTTGCAGTGCATCGGCCAGTTGCTGGGTGGCGCGGCGCAGTTGCCCAGCGGCGGCCGTGGGGTCGGGGCCCGGGTACAGGGTCCGGCGGGCGTCCTGCTGCTGGCTAAGGAGTAGCTGTTCTTCGGCCAGCGCCGCAGCCTCCGCGGCCAGCTCGCCGGCCCGGCTGCCCAGCTTTTCGGCGTAAACCTGGTACTGGATGCGGCGCTCCTTTAGGCCCTCGCTCACGTCTCTCAGGCTGCTCGCCTGCATTTCATAGAAGCCCGCCCGCTCGGCCAGCGTGGCCAGTAGGCCGTCGTAGGGCGGGCGAGCGGGCAGGGGCAGTTGGTGCGGCCGCAGCAGGTCGCGGATGGCGTTCTGGAAAACCCCGGCCTGTTCCTGCCACTCAACTAGCTCATCTTCAAGCTTCAGTAGCTCAAGCTCGGCGGCTTCCTGCCGCTCCGTCAGCCGCGGAATCTCGCGTTGGGCGGCGGTGGCAGCTTCGCCGGCTTTTAAGTATTTCTCGCGCAGTGCGCCCAGCTTATCGTCGAGCACGGCCAGGTGGCGGCGGTCGGCGGCGGCGGCGGCGTGCGCGGCGGCGGCGGCCTCCAATAGGGTGCGCACGGCAGTGGGGTCGGCGGGCTGGGCAGGGGCGGGGGTGAGGGCCCCGGCCAAGGCAGCGGCTTGCTGGCGGGCCACATCGGCGGCGGCGGCGGCCTCGTCGTGCAGCTGCTGGAGCTGCTGCTGGGCAGCCTGGCGGCGGGCTTGGTCGTGGGCGGCGCGGCGCACTTCGTCGTCCAGCGCGGCCAGGGCCAGCTGCTGTTGGGCCACGCGCAGCTCCTGCGCATCGGCTTCGGCCGCAAAACTGGGCGCAAAAACGTGTTCCAGGGCCCCGCACAACGCGCAGGGCTGGCCGGGCTGCAAGTGCCGCCGGTGGGCGTTGAGGTCGGCCAGGGCCTGCTGGGCGCGCAGCTCGCGCCGGTAGCTTTCAAGCAGCAGCAGGGCGTCGGCGCGGCGGGTTTCGAGGTGGCCGAGTGCCGTTTCGGCCGCGGCCAGCAGCGGAGCTTCGGCGGCGGCCTGGGCGGCCAGGGCCCCGGCGCGGGCCTGCTGCTCGTGGGCGGCCTCGGCCTTGGGCAGCAGCCGCTGCAAGCCCTGCCAGTGCGCGGTGAGGTCGTCGGCGCGCTGGGCCAGGGCGGGGGCGGTGGTGCCCGCCAGCAGCGCGTCGCGCTCGGTGCGGCACGGCTGGCCTTCCTCTTTGATGGCTTGCTGGCGGTCAAGGGCCTCTTTTTCGAGGCCCCGCTGGCGAAATAGGTCGGTGCTGGTGGTGCGCTGGGCAAGGCGCAGCTCAGTGCGCCGGGCCTCGCGCACGGCCGTCTCTTTTTGTGCGCCCTGCAAGTCGATGATTTCGCGGTCGAGGGCGATGAGCTGGTTCTTCAAATCGGCCTCGGGGCTGTGGTCGATGAGCCAGTGGTCGAGGGTGGCGGCTTTGGCGGCCAGGTCCTCCATTTCCTGCGCCTGCCGGGCCAGGGCGGTGCGGGCCTGCTCGTGGGCGGCCTGCGCTAATTTGTGGGCGGCGGTTTTTTTGGCCAGCTCCTGCTGCGCCACGGCAATGGCGGCGTCCTGCTGGCCGGCGGCTTCGAGCAGGGGGCGCTGGCGGTTTTCTTCGGCCAGGGCGGCGGCGTGGGCGCTGGTGGCGGTGGCCAGGCGCTCGGCGGCGGCGGCGGCATTTTGGGTGAGACGCGGCAGCGCTTCCTCCAGCTTCTGGTGCTGCGCAGCGTCGCCGCGCAGGGTCTTTTCTGCCTCGGCGGCCAGGGCCAGCGGGGTGGCCACGTCCTTGGCGCGCAGGTGGCCGGCGAGGCGGGTGAACTCGGGTTGCAGGGCTTCGTCGGCTTGGTGCAGGGCCCCGGCTTGGCGGTCGGCGTCGGCGGCTTGGCGGCCGAGCTGGTCAAGAATCGTGCGCCAGGTTTGAAACACGCGCAGTTCCTGCTGCTCTTCGTAGTGGCCCTCGGCTTCTTCGTGCAGGCGGTCGAGGCGGGCTTCCAGGGCCCCGCGCTCGTCGTCGGGCAGCAGGCGGGTGGCGTCGAGCTGGGCGCGCAGCAGCTTGGTTTTCAGCTCTTCCTCCTTGGCCTTCTCAAACGCCGCCACCGACAGCCGCGAGTAAATGCCCACGTTGGTCATCTTTTCGAGCAGGGCGCTGCGTTCTTTTTCGGGCGCGTGTAGGAAACGCGCAAACTTGCCCTGGCTCAGCAGCACCGACTGCTCGAACTGCCCGAAATCGAGTCCCGACAGCTCGCCCACCTTCGCCGGTACGGCCTCCTTACCGCTGACAACGGCTGCGTTGGATGTGCTCAGCACCAGCGACATGGCGTCCTGGCCGAGGCCGCCCTTGTCGTCGCCGCGCACCTTGCGCTTCACCTCCCAGCGCGAGCGGTAGCGCACGCGGGCCACGACCCCGGTGTCGGCGTCGGTTTCGTGCACCTCAAACTCGACCTCCGAAAACGCGAACGGCGCGTGGCGGCTCACCATCTCGCCCACCTGGCGGTCGTGGCGCGGCACGCGGCCGTAGAGGCCCACGGCAATGGCGTCGAGCAGGGTGCTTTTGCCTGCCCCGGTGGGTCCCGTGATGGCAAACAAGCCCGTGTCGGCCAGCGGCGCGGCGTCGAAACGGATGAGGTAGGGGCCCGGCAGCGAGTTAAGGTTGGCGAAGCGGACGCTGATGATTTTCATGCTAACAAATTTCCCACAAAACACCCCGAAGGTACGGCCGGCGCCGGGCCCCCAGGTGGTGGAAAAAGCCGAACGCAGGGCTCCGGCTTAGCGTTCGTCGCTGCCCCAGGCTTGCGGGTCGGCCTCGGCCAGCAGCTGGCGCAGCTCGCCAAAGGTGGCGGTGAGGGCGGCGGCGCGCTCGGGCGGCAGGCCTGCCACGCGGCGGCCGAATACCTCGCTCACCGTCAAATCGTGCAGGAAGGCCAGGGGCCCCGCGGCGGCGGCCGTCACGTCGGGCGCATCGGTGGCGCGCTGGTGGCGGGCGCCGCGGGGGGCTTGCACGTGGGCAGCGCGCTCCTTTAGCACGGCCTGCACGCGGCGCTGCACCTCGGCGGGGGCTTCGTCGGAGCGTACTTGCACGTCGGCCCAGGCCACCAACTCGAAGGCAGCGTTATCGTAGGCCAAAATGCTGGCTTCCACCGCGTCGAGGGTGCCGTGGAAGCGCTGCAAGCGGCGCAGCACCGGCACCGGCAGGGCGGTAATTTCCGGGGCCCCGGCGCCCTTAAAATCGAGCAGCAGCACCTGCTGGTGGTCGTCGGCCTCGGTGAAGGAGAGCGGCACCGGCGAGCCCGAGTAGCGGATGTGCGCCTGCCCGCCCACCACCTGCGGCCGGTGTAGGTGCCCCAGGGCCACGTAGTCGAACGCCGCCGGGAAATCGGGGGCCCCCACCGAGCCCAGCCCGCCGATGTGCACGTCGCGCTCGGCGCCCTCGCTGGGCTCGCCGCCGGCGGCGTAGAGGTGGCCGGTGGCCAGCACGGGCACGTCCTGCTCGCGCAGGCGCCGCACGGCGTCGCCGTCGGCCAGGGCCCCGTAGTGGGCGGCAATGCTCTGGCGCACGCGGGCCTGGCGCTCGTCGGGCGTTTCGCCGGCAATGGCCAGGCGAATGTCGCGGTCGCGCAGAAACGGCACGGCGCACACCACCAGCGCGGGGCGGCCGCTGGTTTCGGCCAGGGCCACCACCTGCTCGGCGGGGTCGGCGGGCACGCCGCCCACCACGTGGATGCGCAGCCGCCGCAGCAGCTGCCGCGAGGCGTTAAGCAGGGTGGGGGAGTCGTGGTTGCCGCCCACCACCACAATATCGCGGCAGGCGGTGCCCTGCATCTGCACCAGGAAGTTGTAGTACAGTTCCTGGGACGCGTGCGAAGGCGTAGTGGTGTCGAACACGTCGCCGGCCACCACCAGCGCGTCCACGCCGTGCACTTGTACGGCCCCCAGCAGCCACGTCAGAAACGCCCGCTGCTCAGTCAGGCGCTCCTGCCCGGTGAGGAAATGCTGGCCCAGGTGCCAGTCGGCGGTGTGCAGTACGCGCATTTAATTAATCTATCTACTGGTTAGGTTCGTGTTTGGGTAAAACGCATCCTTTAAAACTCCGCCACGGCCTCCCCTAAATCCAGCACCTCCGCGCCGGGCAATGCGGCGGCTAGGATGCTGGTGCCGGCGGCCGAGCGGTAGCCGCCAGCGCAGTGCACCAGGATGGGCTTATCGGTGGGCACTTCGTGAGCGCGCTCGCGCAGCTCGGGCAGCGGGATGTTGAGGGCCCCGGGGAAGAGGGGCGGCTGGGCCTCGGCGGAGTTGCGGATGTCGACGATGGTGAAGCGCTCGGGGTGCGCGCGCACTGCTGCTACGTCTACCTCGGGGGCGGTGGCGGGCAGGGTGGCGGGGGCCAGCAGGGCCCCTTTGATGTTGGTTTCGTAGCCGATTTTGGCGGCTTTGCGAATCACCGTATCCAGCGCGATGTTGGAATCGGCCATTAGGTAGAACGGCTCCTGGGGCCCCACCACGGAACCCAGCCAGGTTTCAAACTTGCCGCCGTCCATCAAATTGAGGGAGCCCGGCAGGTGGCCGGCGCGGAACTTGGCGGCGGGTCGCGTGTCGATGAGCAGCACGCCGGGGGCGGGGGCTGTACCAGGCGGCAGGTGGGGCACGGCGCGCACGCTGGCCTCGTAGGGCTTGGCCCCCAGCTTGTTGAGGCGCACGCCATGGCCGAAATACTTGGGCACAAATGGCTGGTCTTCGAGCAGCACCTCCACAAACTCGGGCTCCGACATGGGCTGGAGGGCATAGTTGGTGGCCAGCTCCTTGGCGATGGTGCTGTCGAGGTCGGGGCTGGTGGTTTTGCCGCAGAGGCTGCCCGGGCCGTGTGCGGGGTACACGCGGGTGGTGCCGGGCAGCGTCATCAGCTTGCGGCGGGTGCTCTGGTAGAGCTGGGCGGCGAGGGCCTCGCGGGTGTGGCCGCCCACAGCGGCGTCCTCGCGCAGGTCGGGCCGGCCCACGTCGCCCACAAACAGGGTGTCGCCGGTGAACACGGCGCGGGTCTGGGCCAGGTCGTCCATCAGCACCACGCTGATGCTGTCGGGCGAGTGGCCGGGCGTGTTCACGGCGTGCAGTTCCACGGTGCCGAGGGGGAGGCGGTCGCCGTCGTCGAAGTTTTGGTGCGGGTACTGGGCCCCCAGTAGCTTGCTGCAATAGATGCGGGCCCCGGTTTCTTCGGCAATTTCCAGGTGCGACGACACAAAATCGGCGTGCGAGTGCGTCTCGATAACGGCCACGATTTTGGCCTCGTGCTCATCGGCAAAATCGTAGTAGAGCTGCGGGTCGCGGCCCGGGTCGATGAGGGCCACCTGGCGGCCGCTGCGCACGGCGTAGCTGGCGTGGGCCAGGCCCTTGTCGTAAAACTGCTGAATTTGCACGGCCGGGGCCGCGCTACTGGGGAGGGGGGGCATGGGAAAGGTTTTGCGTGGAAGCGCCGCGGCGGGGCCCCGGCCAAGCCGAAGCAACCCCGCCGGGGCCCCATCGGTTTAGCCAAATATAAACGGCCCGGACCAACGCCGCCCCGCCGCCGGGGCCCCGGCCCCGCCCCAAACGCAAAAAAGCTCCGGCCAGACGGCCGGAGCTTTTACCTAATGCGCGGTGGAATAACGTCGGCGTTAGTTGTTGGGGGCCAGGCCGGTGCGCTGCTGACGCTTGGCTTTGTGCTCGGCGCGCTTTTGCTCTTGCAGGGCCGTGTACTGGGTGCGCTGGGCGGGGGTGAGGATGGCCTGCACCTGGGCCTCGTACTGGGCGTGGTTGGCCTGCATGGCCTGGTGCAGGGCCTTGCGGTCGGCGGGAGCCGGGCCGGTGGCGGCCGTCATGCCCTGGCGCTCGGCCAGCAGGGCGGCCTGGAGGCGGCTTTGCTGGTCAGGGCTGAGGCCGAGCTGCTGGGCCATTTTCTGGGAGCGGCGGGCGGCCATCTGCTCCGGCGACTTCATTTTGTGGGGGCCCCGGCGGGCCATGGGCGGGGCCGTGGGGGCGGCGGGCGGGGCGGTTTGGGCGAAGGCAGTGGTGGTGGCCAGGGCCAGAGCGGCCAGCAGGGCGAGGGACTTGTTCATAGCGAAGAAATAAAATGAATGTGAGCGGGTTGGAGGGCAAGCGGCCTGCTTGGTTTAAGCGGCCGCGTCCAACGCTTTGCAAGCAGGGTGCCAGAAATTGGGCCAGGGCCCGAAAATGCTGCCTATATTTCGGGCCCTGGGCCGTGGTGCGGCGCGGGTATTTTCGGTTCCCTTCCCTTCTTAAACATTCCCTTTTTCTAAGATATGGCCAATATTTTCGCCAAAAAACCCCTGGCGGTGCTGCTGGGCGAGGCCAACTCCACCGGCCACGGGGCCCTAAAGCGCACGCTGGGCGCCGGCAACCTGGTGGCCCTGGGCGTGGGCGCCATCATTGGGGCCGGCCTGTTTGTGCGCACCGCGGCCGCCGCCGCGCAGGCTTCGGGCCCGGGCGTCACGCTGGCGTTCATCCTGGCGGCGTTTGGCTGCGTGTTTGCTGGCTTGTGCTACGCCGAATTTGCGGCCATGATTCCGATTGCCGGCTCGGCCTACACCTACGCCTACACCACGATGGGCGAGTTCGTGGCCTGGGTCATCGGCTGGGCCCTCATCATGGAGTACGCCCTGGGCGCGGCCACCGTTAGCATTGCCTGGAGCGAGTACCTGAACAAGCTCTTGGAGGTCTTCGGCACCAGTATACCGTACAATTTAAGCCACTCGCCCTTCGAACACGCCGTGGTGAACGGCGTGACGCAAACCGGCCTCATCAACCTGCCCGCGCTGCTCATCATCGTGGCCCTGAGCCTGCTGCTGGTGAAAGGCACCCAGGAGTCGGCGCTGTTCAACGCCGTGGTGGTGGTGCTGAAGGTGCTGATCGTCATTGTGTTCATCATCATCGGCTGGCAGTTCGTCAACCCCGCCAACCACTCGCCCTACCTCATTCCGGCCGACGCCGTGGTGAAAAACGGCGCCGGCGAAGTGGTGCGCACCTACGAAGGGTTCTTTAAACACGGCATCGGCGGCATCATCGGTGGTGCGGGCATCGTGTTCTTCGCCTTCATCGGTTTCGACGCCGTGAGCACGGCCGCCCAGGAAGCCAAAAACCCCAAGCGCGACATGCCCATCGGCATCCTCGGCTCGCTGGCCATCTGCACGGTGCTCTACATCCTGTTCGGCCACGTGCTGACGGGCGTGGCCAACTGGCGCGAATTTGCCGACCCGGCCCTGGGCGGCGAAGCCTCGGTGGCCTACGCCATCCGGGCCCACATGCCCGGCTTCGAGTGGTTGGCTACGGCCGTTACGGTGGGCATTCTGCTCGGCTTCACATCGGTTATCCTCGTGATGCTCATGGGCCAGAGCCGCGTGTTCTTCTCCATGGCCAAGGACGGGCTGATGCCCAACGCCTTCTCGCAGCTGCACCCCAAGTTCAACACGCCCTACAAGTCCAACCTGATGCTGATGGTGTTCGTGGGCCTGTTCGCGGCCTTCGTGCCCGGCTCGCTCGCCGGCGACCTCACCTCGTTCGGCACGCTGCTGGCCTTCGTGCTCGTAAGCCTGGGCGTGTGGATCATGCGCAAGTCGAACCCCGAGCAGCCCCGGCCTTTCCGCTCGCCGCTCTCCACGCCCAGCTTCCCGCTGGTGCCCATCATGGGCGCCTTGGTGTGCACGCTGCTCATTGTGGGCCTCGACGCCTTCACGCTGGAAGTGGCCGTGGGCTGGATGCTGGTGGGTTTCGTGGTGTACTTCCTCTACGGCAAGCGCAACTCCAAGCTCCAGCAGGGCATCGTGGTGGTGCCCGAGGAGATGGAGAAGGAAGCCTTCATCAAGCCCGACCCCAACAACCGCTAACGTTCCGGCCGTTGCCGGTAATGCCAAAAGGCCCCGCCAGCAGCTGCTGGCGGGGCCTTTTGGCGCGTTAGGGCCCCGGGGCCCTAGTTATTTCTTGGCGTCGGCCGCGGCCTTCACTTCGCTTTGGAGCTTGAGCACCTTGTCGCCGTTGTCTTGCACGATGACCAGGGCCGGGTCGTCGGCCGAGCCATTGCGGTGAATTTCGGCGCCCTTAATGGTGCGCTTGATGGGCTCTTTGTGCACCGATTCAATTTTGCCAGTGGCCGTGCCGGTGCCGTATTTCCAGGATACTTGGGTGCCTTTGCGCATGGTGGGTAGGAAGTAAGGAAGAGTTGATAGAACAATTACTTACTGCGAACCCGGCCTTACTGTTGCAACCCCGGCGGGGGCGCGGTTACATTTGGGCGGCCCACCCCCGCGGCCGCGGCGTTTCGGTGCCGGATGCTTTCCCTTTTTACCCTTCTGGATGAAAAAAAACGCTACCCATTGGCCCGCGCTGGCCGGGTTGCTGCTGGCCGGCGGCACCGCCGTGGCCCAGCCCAGCACCTACCCCCGCAACGGCGTGTACGACCAGCGCCCCGGCCTGTACGCCTTCACCCACGCCACGCTCTACGCCGACTACCAAACCCGCCTGGAAGATGCCACGCTCGTCATCCGCGACGGCAAGATTGAGGCCGTGGGGCCCGGCGCGAAGGTGAAAATTCCGGCCGGCGCCGTGGTGCAAGACCTCAAGGGCAAGTTCGTGTACCCGGGCTTCGTGGACGTGTACACGGCCTACGGCGTGCCCGAAACCAAGGCCCCCGAGCGCCGCGGCCGCCGCGACGCGGGGCCCCAGTTCGACTCGCAAAAGGCCGGCGCCTACGACTGGAACCAGGCCGTGCACCCCGAGGTGAACGCCGCCGACCTGTTCAAGGTGAACGCCGACGCGGCCGCCATATACCGGGCCTTAGGCTTCGGGGCGGTGCTCACGCAGCAGGCCGACGGCATCATGCGCGGCACCGGGGCCCTGGTGAGCCTCAACACCGAGCGCAAAGAGAACGAGGTGATTTTGCTCGACAAGGCCGCCGCGGCGCTGTCATTCGACAAGGGCACCTCGACGCAGGACTACCCCGGCTCGCTGATGGGCAGCATCGCGCTGCTGCGCCAAACCTACCTCGACGCCGCCTGGAACCAGCGCAACCCGCGCCGCGAGCAAAACCTGTCGCTGCAGGCACTCACGCAGCAAAAAAGCCTGCCCGCCTTTTTCCAGGTGCGCGACAAGCTCTCGGCCATCCGGGCCGACCGCGTGGGCGACGAGGCCGGCGTGCAGTACATCATCAAGGGGCGCGGCGACGAGTACCAGCGCCTCGACGAAATAAAGGCCACCGGGGCCACCTTCGTGGTACCGCTCGATTTCCCCGAGGCCTACAACGTGGAGGACGTGTACGACGCGCGCCGCATTCCACTCGAAGACCTGAAGCACTGGGAGTTGGCCCCCGCCAACGCCGCCCGCCTGGCCCAGGCCGGCGTGCCCTTCGCCCTCACCGCGGCTGACCTCAAGGACAAGAAGAAGTTCCTGCCCAACCTGCGCAAAGCCGGCCAGTACGGCCTGAGCGAAACCGCCGCCCTGCGCGCCCTCACCGACACACCGGCCCGCCTGCTGCGCGCCCAGGACCAAGTGGGGGCCCTGCGCCCGGGCCTGGTGGCCAACTTCGTGGTGTGCTCGGCCCACCTGCTGGCCGACGACAACGTGCTGCTCGACAACTGGGTGCAGGGCGAGCGGTACCAGCTCAGCACCGTGCCGGCCGACTACCGCGGCGTGTACACGCTGCAAATCGGCCAGCAGCCCGCGGGCAGTTTCCTCATCCAGGGCAAGCCCGAGGCGCCCGAGTTGAAGATTGTGCCCACCGCCGGCGACACCATCCGCGCCACGCTGGCCGTGACCAGCGACCTGACCACCATCGTCTTCAACCCGAAGGATAAAATCGGCAAGGGCAAGCGGCCCAGCACCGCGCCCGGGGCCCCTGCACCCGGCGAGGGTGCCACGCGCCTGAGCGGCTACTACGCGCAGGAGGGCCGCACCTTTCAGGGCGAGGGGCTGCTGGCCGACGGCACGCCGGTGAAGTGGCTTGCGCGCCGCCAGGAGGAGGCCACCCGCGCCGCCCGCCTCGACACGGCTAAGGCCAAGCCGGCGCCCGCGCTGGGGGCCCTCATGTACCCGTTTGCCGCCTACGGCCGCGCCGCGATGCCGGCCCAAACCACCACGCTCATCAAAAACGCCACGGTGTGGACCAGCGACGCTGCCGGCAAGCTCGAAAACACCGACGTGCTGCTCGAAAACGGCAAAATCAGCCGCGTGGGCAAGAACCTGGCCTTGCCCAAGGGCGGGCGCACCATCGACGGCACGGGTAAGCACCTGGCGCCGGGTATCATCGACGAGCACTCGCACCTGGCCATTTCGGAGGGCGTGAACGAGGGCACGCAGTCGGTGACGAGCGAGGTGCGCATTGGCGACGTGATTGACCCCGAGGACGTTGGCATCTACCGCGACCTGGCGGGCGGCGTGGTGGCGGCCCAGCTGCTGCACGGCTCGGCCAACCCCATCGGCGGCCAGTCGGCGCTCATCAAAATGCGTTGGGGGGCCCCGGCCGACGCCATGAAAATTGCGGGGGCCCCGGGCTTCATCAAGTTTGCGCTGGGCGAAAACGTGAAGCAAAGCAACTGGGGCGAACAAAACGTGCTGCGCTTCCCCCAAACGCGCATGGGCACCGAGCAGGTGTTCGTGGACGCCTTCACCCGCGCCAAGGAATACGAGCAGGAAATGCTGGCTTACAGTAAGTTGTCGAAGAAAGCGCAGGCCAAAGCCGAGGCCCCGCGCCGCGACCTGGAGCTGGAGGCGCTGGTGGAAATCCTGCACGACACGCGCCACATCACCTGCCACAGCTACGTGCAGTCGGAAATCAACATGCTGATGAACGTGGCCGACCGCATGAACTTCAAGGTCAACACGTTCACCCACATTCTGGAAGGCTACAAGGTGGCCGACAAGATGAAGGCGCGCGGCATCAACGCCAGCACGTTTTCGGACTGGTGGGCCTACAAAAACGAGGTGAAGGACGCCATTCCCTTCAACGCGGCCATCATGACGAAGGAGGGCCTGAACGTGGCCATCAACTCGGACGACGCCGAAATGAGCCGCCGCCTCAACCAGGAAGCCGCCAAAACGGTGAAGTACGGCGGCCTGAGCGAGGAGCAGGCCCTGCGCCTGGTCACCATCAACCCCGCCAAGATGCTGCACCTCGACCAGCACATGGGCTCCATCAAGGAAGGCAAGGACGCCGACGTGGTGCTCTGGACTGATAACCCGCTGAGCATCTACGCCAAAGCCGCCTACACCTTCGTGGACGGCCGCGAGCTGTTCAGCCTCGAAAGCGACCTGGCCCTGCGCGCCGACCTGGCCCGCGAGCGGGAGCGCCTCGTGCAGCGCATGTTGACGGAGAAGAAGGCCGGGGCCCCCACGCGCCCGCCCGTGGCCCGCGCCAACGGCGCCTGGCACTGCGACACGCTGGGCGAAGAAAAGGACCTGGCGGAATAATCAACTTTATAAAAATCAACGCCATGCGTTTCCAATTTACCTTCCTACTGGCTTTGCTGGGGGCCCCGGCCCTGGCCCAGGTGCCCACCCCGGCGGGGCCCCAGGCCAAGCCGGTGCTCATCACCGGGGCCACGCTGCACGTGGGCAACGGCACGGTGGTGCCCAACGCCGCCGTGGCCTTTGCCCAGGGCAAGCTGACCTACGCCGGCCCGGCCAGTGGCTTCACCGCCGACAAGGCGGGCTACGAAACCGTGGACGGCACCGGCCAGGACCTGTACCCGGGCCTGATTTTGCCAAACACCACGCTGGGCCTCACCGATGTGGAGTCCATCCGGGCCACCGTGGACGAGGCCGAAGTGGGCATCCTCAACCCCAACGTGCGCAGCCTCATTGCCTACAACACCGACTCGGACGTACTGCCCACGCTGCGCATGAACGGCGTGCTGCTGGCCCAGCCAACGCCCCGCGGCGGCCTGCTAACGGGCCAGAGCAGCGTGGTGCAGCTCGACGCCTGGAACTGGCAGGACGCCGTGGTGCGCGCCGACGAAGGCCAGCACCTGAGCTGGCCCCAGCTCATTGTGCGCACCAACCCCGCCGAGGACGCCGCCGCCCTGGAGCGCCGCCAGAAGGCCCGCGAAACGAACCTACGCGACCTGGAGCAGCTCTTCGGCGAGGCCGCCGCCTACCGCCAGCTGCCCACCGGCCGCCGCGAAAACCTGCGCCTGACGGCCCTGGCCGGCCTGTTCGATGGCAGTAAAACGCTGTACCTGCACGCCGATTACGGCAAAGAAATCATCGAATCGGTGCGCTTCGCTAAGCGCCTGGGCGTGCAAAAGGTGGCCGTAGTGGGCGGGCGCGACGCCTGGATGGTGCTCGATTTCCTCAAGCAAAACGACGTGGCCGTGGTAGTGAGCCGCTTGCACGCGCTGCCCCGCCGCGACGCCGACGACTACGACCAGCCCTACAAGCTGCCCGCCCAGCTGCAAGCCGCCGGCATCCGCTACTGCCTAGATTACGAGGGCAGCCAGGAGGCCCCCGGCGGCCGCAACCTGGCCTTTATTGCGGGCACCGCCGCCGCCTACGGCCTCACCAAAGAGCAGGCCCTCACGGCCATTACCCTGGCCCCGGCCCAGCTCATGGGCATCGACAAGGCCTACGGCTCGCTCGAAACCGGCAAGAGCGCCACGCTCGTGATCAGCAAGGGCGATTTGCTCGACATGCGCACCAACAACGTCACCTCCGCCTTCATCGACGGCCGCCGCATCACCCTCGAAACCAAGCAAACGGCCCTCAATCGCAAGTTTTTGGGCAAGTACGGATTGGAGTAGGGCGGGGCATCTCGAGCATTTCGAGAACCCAAAAGGACGGTCATGCAGCACGCAGCAAAGCATGTCCGTCCTTTTGGGTTTTATAGGGCGGGGCTGAGCGCCCACGCTGCGGCTTTTCTCCAAATAAAACAGCCCCGTCCAAGCGAAATGCAGCCCGGCGGGCGTTTCAGTCGTTCATAGCGTCTTTTGCGCTCACTTTAACCAATGCGTGCGGCCAAGCCGTGCGCTCCTGCCATGCTTCGTTTGCTGCCGCTGCTGCTGTTTTTTTGCTCGCTGGGGGCCCTGGCCCAGGGCCCCTTCCAACCTGATGAGCGGGCCTACTACGGCTTGATTGACCGCGGCAGCGGGCGCTGCCTCGACGTGGTGAGCGCCGGCACCAACGCCGGCGACGCGGCCGTGCAGTGGGAATTTACCCACTCCAACAGCCAGCAGTGGCGCTTCGTGCCGGTGAGTGCGGGCAGCGAATACTTCCGCATCGAGGCCAAGCACAGCAATTTGTGCCTGACCGTGCCCCGCCCCGGCGAGGCCGTGCCGCTGGTGCAGCAGCCGTTTCAGGGCGGGCTGGGCCAGCAGTGGCGGCTGGTACCGGCGGGGCCCCTGGGCAGCTTCACGTTTGAGAACCGGCTGGAGGGCCGCGTGGCCGGCCTGGCCGCCGCCGACAAGTTCAACGGCACGCCCCTGCAAGCCCAGAAGGCCAACGGCCGCGCCAGCCAGCAGTGGCACTTATTTAAGCTGCGCCTGAACGTAGCCCCGGGCCCTGGCTTCGGACCCCGCGAGCCGCTGGCAGCGCTGAACTCGTCGGGCAACGAAATCGGGCCGGTGCTGGCCCCAGATGGGCAGACGCTGTACTTCGGCCGCACCAAGTTTGCCGGCAACACCGAGGGCAACACCGACACTGGCGACGCCTGGGCCTCCCAGAGCCCCAATAAGGGCAAAACCTGGGGCCCCCCGCAGCGCCTCGACGCCCTGAACACGCCCCAGAACAACGGCGTGCTGGCCGTGGTGGGGCCCCAGGGCCAGACGCTGCTCGTGCGCGGCACCTACAACCGCGAGGGCTTCCGCGACGAGGGCGTGAGCCGGGTGAGCCGCGTGGCCGCCGGCCCCCCCGGGGGCTCCGCCAAGGGCCTGCGCACCGAAGACGTGGACGTGGCCAACTATTACACGGCCGTGCCCGCCACGGGCTTTTTCATGACGGCCGACGAGAAAATCCTGCTGCTCTCGCTCGAGCGCGGCGACTCGGAAGGCGGCAACGACCTCTACCTCAGCCGGCCCGTGGCGGGCGGGGGCTTCAGCGCTCCCCAGAGCCTGGGCCCCGTGCTGAACTCGCCGGGCTTTGACTTCGCCCCGTGGCTCACGCCCGATGGCAAAACGCTGTACTTCAGCTCGTACGGCCACATGGGCTACGGCGGCGCCGACGTGTTCGTGAGCCAGCGCCTCGACGATTCGTGGACGCGTTGGAGCGAGCCCCAGAACCTGGGCCCCGCCCTGAACGGCCCCGGCTTCGACGCCTACTTTAGCCTGGCCGCCGACGGCGAAACGGCCTACTTCGCCTCGTCGGCCACGGCCAACGCCTCGGCCGACTTGTTCCGCGCCGGCCGCGCCGCGCCCGATACCACCGCCGTGGCCGCCGGCCCGGCCCCGGTGTCGGAGGCCAACCGCGCCTTTGTGAGCGGGCGGGTGCTCGATGCCCGCAGCCGCCAGCCCGTGCCCGGGGCCACCGTGCGGGCCGTGCTGCTGCCCAATGCCCAAGGCGTGCAGTTTGAGGCCACCGCCCGCACCGACGCCGCGGGCAGCTACGTGCTCTCGCTGCTGGCCGGCCGCTACCGGGTGGCGGGCGCCAGTGGCCTACTCTCCAGCGTTGATACCCTGGCCTTTACCGGTAATTCGGGCCGCGACCTGCTGCTGCGCCCCGCCGCTGCCGGCACCACCGTCGACCTGCCCACCATCATCTTTGCCCAGGGCAAGGCGGTACTGCTGGGCACGTCTTACACCGAGCTTAACCGCTTGGCCATTGCCCTGCAAGCCGAGTCCGGCATTCAGGTCCGCCTCGAAGGCCACACCGACAACGTGGGCCCCGCCGACAAAAACCAGCAGCTCTCCGAAGACCGGGTCACCGAAGTGAAGCGCTACCTGGTGAAGCGCGGCGTCGACGAAAACCGCATCACCACTGTTGGCTTCGGCGGCACGCGCCCCCGCTTCGGCAACGACCGCGAGGAAACACGCCGCCTCAACCGCCGCGTGGAATTGGTGATTGTAAAGTAGTTGCTTTCTGGCTGTTGGCTAACAGCTAAAACCAAATGCGGTAACATAAAGCAGGGTGGTCCGGCGGCTTTTTTAGTTGTCGGGCCACTTTGGCTATTAAACAGGGGCCCCGGGCCGTAGCAGGAGTGGCCCGGCGAATTGCCTGAAGGGCTTCGCCGGGCCACCCCGTTCTGTATCACCGCCAACAAAATCTACTTGCCCGTCACCTTGAACTCGGTGCGGCGGTTGAGCTGGCGGCCGGCCTTGGTGGTATTGGGGGCTACCGGTTTGGTGTCGCCGTAGCCGGCGGCGGCCAGGCGGGCGGCGGCCACGCCGTGCTGGGTGAGGTAGGCCACCACGGCCTGGGCGCGGCGCTGGCTAAGGTCTTGGTTGGCGGCGGGCTTGCCCACGTTGTCGGTGTGGCCGGCCATTTCGAGGCGCAGGGTGGGCTGCTCGGTGAGTAGCTTTTGGAGGCGCTCCAGCTCGGCGGTGCTCTCGGGGCGGAGGATGGCCTTGCCGGTGTCGAAGAAGATGTTGTTCAGTACGATAACCACGCCCACTTCCAGCTTCTTCAGCGGCACGTCCTTGATGACTTCGGCGTAGGCGGCCTCGGCGGGCAGGTCGAAGTTTTCGGAGTGGAACAGGTAGCCGTCCTGCCGCACCACGATGCCATAGTTGGTGCCCGAGGGCAAGCTCACGAGGTACTTGCCCGAGGTGGCGTTGCTGTGGAACGTGGCAATCACCTGGTTCAACTTGTTGTCCACCAAATCAATGGTGGCTTCCAGCGGCTGGTGGGTGGCGTCGTCCGTTACGGTGCCCTTGAGGATGGTAACGCGGGCCGTGGCCACGGCCACCGGCGGCGAGAGCAGGGTTTGGGCCACCGGCGCCAGGCGCGAGGCCAGCAGCTGGCTTTCCTCGCTGAGCACGGGGGCCTTCTCGGGGCCCAAAAACGTGACGCGGTAAATGTCCTTGCCGCCCTGCCCGCCCGGCCGGTCCGACGAATAGTAGCCGTGCCGGCCCGAAGCCGAGGTCACGAAAAACACGTCGTCGTCGGGGGTGTTGATGGGCCAGCCCAGGTTTTCGGGGGCGCTCCACTGGCCGTTGGTCAGCGTCGATTTGAAGATGTCGTAACCGCCCATCGAGTTGTGGCCTTCCGACGAGAAGTACATCGTCCGGCCGTCGGGCATCATAAACACGCCTTCCTCGCCGTAGGGCGTGTTGATGGCCGCGCCCAGGTTTTCGGCCGGCCCTTTGCCCTCCAGCTCAATCTTGTAGATGTCGCGTCCGCCGCGTCCGCCCTCGGGTTTGTCGCTCACGAAGTACAAATACCGCCCGTCGGGCGAGTACGAGGCCGACGACTCGTGGTAGCGCGTGTTCACGCGGTTGCCCAGGTGCTGGGGCTTGCCCCAGGCCGCGCCCTTGAGGTTGGATTCGTTGAGGTCGCCGCCGTTTTCGTCGTCGTACACCAGCAGGCGCTGGCCGTCGGGGGCCAGCGCCACGGTGGCGTCGTGGCCCTCGGTATCCACTGGGGCCCCTAGGCTGGCGGCCGGGCGCCAGCGCTTGCCCTGCCAGGCGGTCTGGTAAATGTCCTCGTAGTAGCTGTCACCGTCGGGGTCTTTCTTGGCGTTGGGGCCCCCGGGGCGGCGCGAGGTGAAGAGCAGCGTGGCCTCGTCGGCCGACACCACGGGGCCGTAGTCCGAGAAGGTGGAGTTCACCTCGGGCCCAGCGTTGTCGACGAACACGCGCACGGGGTGCTGTTGCAACTCCTGGCCGTTGCGGCACTCGCGCAGGCGGCGGGCCAAGTCGTCGGCCGTCACGGTGAGGGCCCCGTCGGCGGCGCGCTTGCCGCCGCCCATCGGGGTGGCGCGCTGGTATTCCTTGATGGCTTCGGCCCACTTGGCGTTCAGGTGCAGGGCGCGGGCCAGCAGGTAGTGCGTGCGCGAATCGTCGGCGGGGGCCAGGGCCTGGGCGCGCTGCAAGTAGGGCAGGGCCAGGGCCTTAGTGCCCGAGTGCAGGTAGCAGTCGCCGATGCGCGCATTGAGGGCCGCGTTGTCGGGGTTGAGCTGCTGGGCTTGCAGGAAGTGGGGCAGGGCCGCGCCGTAGTTGGCCGGGTCGGCGGCGTAGGCGTCTTCGCCAGCCTTCAGTTCGCGTTGCGCGTTCTTCAGCGCATCCTTGTCGCCGCCAAATCTCTCCTTTGAAAACTCCACGCTTTGGGCATGCGCGGCAGTGGCTAAGCCGCTCAGCAGCAGCGCCGCCCGGGTAAAAGCACGTATCATATAAATAGAAATAGAATTGCTGAAACCAAAGACTACTTGCCGGCCGGTACTTCGGCGGCGTCGCCGGAGCAGCCAGCGGCCGCAGCGTAGTCGTTGCCCACAGCCAGGCCCAGGGCGGCGGCTTGGTGCCAGTCTTGGCAGGCCTCGTCGGCCTGGCGCAGCATTTCGCGGGCGTGGCCGCGGTTGAGGTAGGCCTCGGCGTACTTGGGGTTGAGGCGCAGGGCCTCGGTGGCGTCGGCAGCTGCTTTGGCGTAGTGCTCCAGCTTTAGCTCGACGGCGGCGCGGTTGTTCCAGGCGTAGGCGTACTTGGCGTCGAGGGCGATGGCGCGGTCAAAGTCGGCCAGGGCCCCGGCGTAGTCCTTGTTCTCGAACCGGGCGTTGCCGCGGTTGGTGAAGGCCAGCGCGTTATCAGTTTTTTGAGTGAGGTAGGTATCGTAGTCGCGCAGGGCCGCGGGCAGCTGGCCGGTGCGGCGCTCGGCGGCGGCGCGGTTCAGCAGCGCCGGCAGCAGGGTGGGTTGCAGGGCCAAGGCCTTGGTGTAGTCCTGCACGGCGGCGGGCCAGTTGGCCAGTTCCAAGTTGGCGCTGGCGCGGTCGTGGTAGGCGTAGGCGTAGTTCGGGTCGGCCTTCACGGCCCCGTCGAAATCGTCGCGGGCGGCTTGGTACTCGCCCTGCTCGAAGCGCAGCACGCCGCGGTTGTACCAGGCCGGGGCGTAGGCGGTGTTGGCTTGCAGCGCGGCGCCATAGTCGGCCGCGGCTGCGGGTCCCTCGCCGGCCGCCTCGTGGGCCTGGGCCCGGCCGAAGTAGTGGGCATAGGCCCCCGGCTCCAGCTTCAAGGCCTGGTCGTAGTCGGCCACGGCGGCCGGGTAGTCTTTGAGAGCCAGGCGGGTAGCGGCGCGGTTGGCGTAGGCGGGCGCGAAGTCGGGCTTGGCCGCCAGGGCCTGGTTGAAGCTGGCCAGCGCGGCCGAATAGTTCTGGGCCGAGTAGTTAGCCAAGCCAGCGTTGTAGGCTTTTTCGGCCAGCTGCCGGCCGGGCAGCGTGCTGGCCCGCACGCTGTCGACTTGAGCCCGGGCCGGGGCGGCGCACAGCAGCGCGCCCGCGCAAAGGCCCCAGGTGAGGAGAAGAGAGTTTCGCGGCATAGCAGTAGAGAGGATAAGGCGTAGGATAATCCCGGGCTGGTGCTGCGAAGGTAAGGACGTTTTATTAATTGTACATTTTAAATATTAATTGACTTTTTACAAGATTTTTATTGGCATTTAACTGATTTCAACTTGCGCCTGGCTTGGCTGGGCCCCTGCGCCGCCGCCGGCCCCGCGCCGCCAGATGAAGCCGTCGAGCACATAGTGGGTGCTTTGGGGCAGGGCCAGCAGCGGCACCAGCCAAGCCAGCCACGCGGCGCGCGATACGTCGGGCAACGCCTGAAACCAGCCAAATACCGCGCTGTGCTCGCGCCACACCAGCCCGTCCCACAGCCCTTCTTCGAGGTAGGCAAAGGCCGCAATCAGCCCCAGGAACGCCAGCCAGCCGTACTTACCCGCCCAGGGGCCCCGGCGCGGCACTGGGGCCCCCGTGGCCGATGCCGGCCGCCCCTGCCACACCAGCGCCAGGTAGGGTACCCCGTGCGACACCACGTTGAGGAGCGTGAAGGCCAGGTCGCCGTTGCACCACACGATGCCGGCGTACCACGACGCAGCAGTGCCCGCCAGCAGCAGGTTGCGCGGCACGTTGAAGGCGCGGGTGCGGTGCCAAAGCCACGCCTCGCGCCCCGCGTAAGCCACCAATAGGGCCCCGTACAGGGCCGTGGCCAGGTGCCGCCCCAAGGGCCAGTCGCGCTGCACAAAGTCGCCATCGACAAACCAATTGAAGTTGCGCGGCGGCGATAAGTGCCAGTACAGCAGCGGGTAGAGCGTAGCCGCGTAGATGGCAGCCGTGGCCAGCCACGCGCCCGGCGCGGGGCCCTCGCGCCGGGCGTACAGCCGCAAAAACCCGTACTGCTGCCGCATGAAGTGGAACACCGCCAGGTAGGCCAGCGCCCGCCAAAACCACAGCCCGCCCGCGCTGTGCAGCGCCACGCCCGCCGCGTAGCAGGCCACCGGGGCCGCCCACAGCAACGTGCGCCGCGCCCGCCGCCGCACGGGGTCGAAGTAGGTTTGGAAGAGCGTGCCGTAGACGTGCGCCACGTCGATGAGCAGCACCAGGCCCACCCAGGCCAGCAGCGGCAGCTCGGCGGTGGCGCGGTAGCGGGCGGGCAGCGCCAGCACCACCAGCAGCGCCCCAAACGGGGGCCCAAGAATCAGCCACCCGTCGTAGCGGGCCGAGCGAATCCAGGGCTGGGAGTTGGGAGCAGACACGGGCGAAGGAATGATTGGGTTAGGCTGTCAGCTGAGTATGAGCAATTATCCGCCGAATAATAAAAGTTAAGCGGCCCCAAGCATCTCCCGCGCGGCCCGAATGCCCTGGTAAAAGGCTTCTTCAAAAATGGAGATGCCGCTGAAATCGGTGTGGGCGAAGAAGATGCGGCCGCGCACCGGCTGCTGGGCGGCGGCTCGCCCGGGGCCCCAGAGTAGGCCGGGCGTGGGGGCCACCATGCCGTGGCCCCACACCCAAAGGTCAGCCCGCTGGAGGTAGGGCGTCACGCCGGGGTGGTAGGTTTCAAGCTCGGCCACCACGCGCGGCAGCCACTGGGCGTAAGAGGTTTGGTAGGCGTGGCGGCGGGCCAGGTCGGGGGCCTCATCGGTAAGGGGCCAGTAGAGGGTGACGACTCTGGGGCCCCCGGTGTCTTGGCTGATGTCCTGCTGGTTGGCGTTGATGTAGCCCAGCGAGGCGCTGCCGTAGCGCACGTTGTCCCAGCTCAGGGGACGGCCGGGGCCCTGGGGCAGGCCGCTCACGGTGAGGTTGGCCACGAGCCAGGGCGCGTGGTGAAACGCGGCGGCCGGCGGCAGCGCGTGGCCCGGCACGGCCGCCAGCAGCCGGCGCGCCACGTGCGCCGGGGTGGCCAGCAGCACGCGCCGGGCCCGCACGCGGGTGCTCTGGCGGGCGGCGGTGTCGTAGGTGAGGACCTCTACGCCGGCGGCGGTTTCGCGCAGGTCGTAGGCCAGAGTGTTGGTTTGCAGTGGGGTAGGGGCCTGGCGGCGCAGGTGCCCGGCCAGGAAGTGGTTGCCCTCGGGCCAGGTCAGCACGTCGCCGCCGGTGGCGTTGTGGGCGCGGCCCTTGCGGCAGGCGAAGTAGTGCAGCCCGGCCCAAGCCGACACCTGCGCGGCGGGGGCTCCGTAGTCGTCGCGGCAGGCGTAGTCAAGGTACCAGCGCAGCGGCGCGGCCGAGTAGCCCTCCTGGCTCAGGTAGTCGGCGAAAGAAATCCGGTCGAGCCGCCGGTAGGTTTCGTCGGCCGAGGAGGCGTCGAGCGGGATGCGGAAGGCGTCGCGCCCGTCGCGGCCCACGGCGGTTTTCAGGCGCTCAATCAGCTGGAAAAACCGCGCCGTTTGCGCCTGCTCCTCGGCCGAAAGGCCCACGGCCGGCACCAGCCCGTCCTGCCAGTGCCCGCTGATGCTAAGGCGCTCGTCGGGCGCGGCGCAGAGGTGGTAGTCGCTGTAAATGGGCAGCCCGCTGGGCGCGTAGCCGGTGAGCGAGCCGGTTTCCTGCAAAAAATCGAGCAGCTCGCGGTTGCGCACGTCGGGCACAGGCAGGTAGTGGGCGCCCCAAGGGTAGGCCGAGGTGGGGTTGTGGCCGGCCGACGCGTTGCCGCCGGCCTGGCCGTCCAGCTCTACCAACAGCGTGTCCGTCAGCCCGTGGCGGTGCAGCCAGCGCCGCGCCGAGAGCCCCGCCACGCCCCCGCCAACGATGAGCACATCAGTGTCAACGGTGCGGGTGGGCGCGGGAATTTTGCCGGGGTCGCGCAGCAGGTGGCCGGCTGCGGCGTTGGGCCCCAGCAGCTGCCCCTGGATGTGCGCCAGGCTGGCCGCGGCCGGTGCGCAGCCCGGCAGCAGGGGCCCCACCAGCGCGGCCCCCGCCAGCGTAGCCCCGCCGCGCACCAGAAACGAGCGGCGGCTAACGTCCATCAGCGCCGGGAAAAGGAGCTTGCGCCAGGGCTTGGAAAGCGGCATGAGTCTGGGGGTTCGCTGTTAATAGTCTTACCATCGATAAGTTAGCTAGTGATGTAGGGCCGGTGGGCTCTGCTGCGAAAGAACTCACGCGGTGGTCGTTTCTTCGGTGGCAGCGGCGGCTTGGGGGCCCTGGGCCCACACTTGCAGGGCGTGCACGGCGCGGTGCCACTCGGCAATGCCGGCGTCGAGGCTGGCGCGGTTGGCCGTGGGCGTGTAGGTGGTGTCGGCCTGGGCCAGGGCCCTGATTTCGGCCACGTCGCGCCAGTAGCCCACGGCCAGGCCGGCCAGGTAGGCCGCGCCGAGGGCGGTGGCCTCGGCCATTGCGGGCCGCACTACCTTGGCGTTCAGCACGTCGGCCTGGAACTGCATTAGCAGCTTGTTCACCGTGGCGCCGCCGTCCACGCGCAGCTCGGCAATGGCCAGGCCCGCGTCGGCTTCCATCGCCCGGAGCACGTCCAGGGTTTGGTAGGCAATGGCTTCGAGGGCGGCGCGGGCCAGGTGGGCGGCCGTGGTGGCCCGCGACACGCCGAAGAGGGTGCCCCGCGCGTGGGCGTCCCAGTACGGGGCCCCCAGCCCGGCGAAGGCCGGCACGAAATACACGCCGCCGGTGCTGCCGACCTGCCGGGCCAGTGGCTCAATGTCGGCCGAGGTTTTGATCAGGCCCAGGCTGTCGCGCAGCCACTGCACCACCGCGCCGGCAATGAAAATGCTGCCTTCCAGGGCGTAGCACACCTGCCCGTCAATCTGCCAGGCAATGGTGGTCAGCAGGTTGTGCTGCGAGGCCCGGGGCGTGGCCCCGATGTTCATCAGCATAAAGCAGCCCGTGCCGTAGGTGCTTTTCACCATGCCCGGCGCGGTGCACTGCTGCCCAAACAGGGCCGCCTGCTGGTCGCCGGCAATGCCGGCAATCGGAATTTTGCTGGCAAAAAGCGTGGTTTTGGTCGTGCCGTACACCTCGCTCGACGGCCGCACCGCCGGCAGCATGGCCCGCGGGATGTCGAACAGGGCCAGCAACTCGTCGTCCCAGGCCAGGGTGTGGATGTTGAACAGCATGGTGCGCGAGGCGTTCGACACGTCCGTGACGTGCAGTTCGCCCTGCGTGAAGTTCCACACCAGCCAGCTGTCCACGGTGCCGAAGGCCAGCTCGCCGGCCGCGGCCTGCTGGCGGGCCCCCGGCACATTGTCCAGAATCCAGCGCACTTTGCTGGCCGAAAAATAGGCGTCGATTACCAGGCCCGTTTTGCTGCGAATCAGGTCTTCGTGGCCGTCGGCGCGCAGTTGGTCGCAGTAGTCGGCCGTGCGCCGGTCTTGCCACACAATGGCGTTGTAGACCGGCTTGCCGGTTTTGCGGTGCCAGACCACCGCCGTTTCGCGCTGGTTGGTGATGCCGATGGCCGCGATGCTCCGGCCGTTCTGGCCGGCCTTCACCGTGGCCTCGGCCGCCACCCCGGCCTGCGTCGACCAGATTTCCAGCGGGTCGTGCTCCACCCAGCCCGGCTGCGGGAAAAACTGGGTAAATTCCTTCTGCGCCTGCGCCACCACCTGCCCCTGCTGGTCGAACAAGATGGCGCGGGAACTGGTCGTGCCCTGGTCGAGGGCGAGGATGTACTGCTGCATGGGCGGCCGGGGTGGGTGGGAGAATGGGCTGGCAATTAACTTGGAAATCAGCGAAAGCGGCCCGCGGCCCGCGCCGCCGGGGCCCCCAGCGCGGGCTGCTTACGCTGGCGCTGGGGGCCCCGGCGCGGCCAGCGGCGGGAGCAAATAGTGCCGGGCCACCTCGCCAAACGCCGCCACTTGCTGCTGCTGCCAGGTGGCGTCGTGGCCCAACTCCTGGGCCAGCAGCGCGGCCACCGCGGGGGCCACGCGCAGGGCCGCTGCCGCGTCGAGAAACAGCACCCGCACCCGGCGGGCCAGCACGTCTTCCACGGTGCGGGCCATTTCGCAGCGCGCCGCCCACACCACTTCGGCTTTCAGGAATTCCAGCGCGTCGTCGAGCTTTTCGCCCAGTGCCGGGTCCTGCGCAATGAGGGCGTGCAGGGCGGGCTGGTCGCTGCCGTACACGTAGAGGTGGCTGCTCCAGTCGGGGGTGGGCAGGGCCCCGTGGATGGCGAGGTGGGCGGTGCGGCTGGCCGCCGCTGGCAGCTGGCCCAGGGCAATGGCCTTGTCCACAGTATCTTGGCCCATGCGGCGGTAGGTCGTCCACTTGCCGCCGGTAATGGTAATCAGGCCCGCCGCCGACACCAGGATTTTGTGGCTGCGCGAGATTTCCTTGGTCTTCGCCGCGCCGTTTTGCGGGGCCGCCAGCGGCCGCAGGCCCGCAAATACGCTCCGCACATCGGCGCGCGTGGGGGCCCGGGCGAGGTAGCGGGCGGCCGTGCGCAGGATGAAATCAATCTCTTCTTCCAGCGCCTGGGGTTCGGCGCTGGGCTCGTCCAGCGGCGTATCGGTGGTGCCCAGCACCACGCGCCCGTGCCAGGGCACGGCGAAGAGCACGCGCCCGTCGTCGGTTTTGGGAATCATCAGCGCGTCGTCGCCCGGCAAAAACGACTTGTCGAGCACGAGGTGCACACCCTGGCTGGGCCGCACTAGTTTGGGGGCCCCGGGCTTGTCCATTTGCAGCACTTCGTCCACGAAAATGCCGGTGGCGTTTACCACTGCTTTGGCGCGCAACTCGTACGACTGGCCGGTTTCGTGGTCGGTGGCGCGCACGCCCGCAATGCGGCCCTGCGCATCCTTCAGCAGGCCGTGCACGCCGAAGTGGTTGAGCGCGGTGCCGCCCAGGTCCACGGCCGTTTGGGCCAGGTTGATGGCCAGGCGGGCGTCGTCAAACTGCCCGTCGTGGTACAGCACGCCGCCTCGCAGCCCGGCGGCGCGCAGGTTGCCGAGCCGCCGCAGCGTTTCGGCCCGGCCCAGGTGCTGCGAGGGCCCCAGGCTCAGTTTGCCGGCCAGCCAGTCGTACAGCGTTAGCCCGATGGTGTAGAACGCGCCTCCCCACCACTCGTAGTTCGGGATGATAAAATCCTGGTTTTTAACGAGGTGGGGCGCGTTTTTCAGGAGCAGCCCGCGCTCGTGCAGCGCCTCCAGCACCAGGCCAACGTCGCCCTGGGCGAGGTAGCGCACGCCGCCGTGCACCAGCTTGGTGCTGCGGCTCGACGTGCCCTTGGCGTAGTCGTCGCGCTCCAGCAGCAGGGTTTTGTAGCCCCGGCTGAGGCCGTCCAGGGCCACGCCCAGGCCCGTGGCCCCGCCGCCAATCACAATCAAATCCCAGACCGGTTGCGCGGCCAATTGGGCCACGAACCGGGCCCGCGCAAAGTCTGCTGCTTTCGTTTGGCTCTCCATGTGGGTGGCAACAAAATCTTCGACCATTTCACCCATTCGGATGGCCGCTTAGTGCACGTAGGGCCCCCAGTCCTCCTCAAAGTAGCGCACCAGCGCCTGGTTGTTCAGCTGGTTAACCTCCGTGGGCACTTCGGCCATGTCGGGCGGGAAGCGCAGCATGTCGTGGATGGTGCCGGCCGTGACGTAGCGCAGGCCCGCCGGCAGGGGCCCCGCGTCGCCGCGCCACTGGGCGTCGGGGCCCGCCAGCACGTAGCCCCACTCGCCAAACGAGGGCACGTAGAGGTGGTACGGCACTACGTGCAGGCCAGCGGCTTGCAGCGTGTGCGCCACGCACCAAAACGATTGCCGCGCCAGGTACGGCGAGGTACTCTGCACCACCAGCCGCCCGCCGGGGGCCAGCCGCTTCGTGAGCGCCGTGTAAAAAGCCGCCGAGTACAGCTTGCCGATGGAGTAGTTCGACGGGTCGGGGAAATCGACAATCACGGCGTCGTAGCGCGCCGTATCTGCCCGCACCCACTGGTAGGCATCGGCGCTGATTACCTGCACCTTGGGGTCGTTCAGGGCCCCCTTATTTAGGGCCAGCAGCAGGGGGCTGTGGCGGAAGAGCTGCGTCATGCCCGGGTCGAGGTCTACCAGGCGGATGCTGGTCAACTGCTTGTACTTGAGCAGCTCGCGCACGGCCAGGCCGTCGCCGCCGCCCAGCACCAGCACGCGGCGGGCGCTGGGTAGGGCCTGCATCAGCGGGTGAACCAGGGCTTCGTGGTAGCGGTACTCGTCGAGGGAGCTGAACTGGAGGTTGCCGTTGAGGAACAGGCGCAGCTCGCGCGGGTTGCGGGTGAGGACGATGCGCTGGTAAGGCGTTGATTTCGAGTAAATCACCTGGTCCTGAAACGCCAGGGTTTCGGTGTGGGCCAGTAGGTCGTTGGCGAAGTAGAACAGTGCCCCCAGCCCCGCCAGGGCCGCCCCGATGCCGCCCGCAAACCGCCGCCGGTAGGGCCGCGTTTCCGCAAAGCGGGCCAATACCACGCTGGCCACCACCAGGTTGAGGGCCCCAAACAGGAGCGAGGTGCGGATGAGCCCCAGGTGCGGCACCAGCACCAGCGGGAAGATGAGCGAGGCCAGCAGGGCCCCCACGTAATCGAAGGTGAACACCCGCGCCACCAGGTCTTTAAACGGAAACCGGTGCTCCAGAATGCGCATCAGCAGCGGGATTTCCAGCCCCACCAGCACGCCCGTGAGGCCCACCAGCGCGTAAAGCAGTAGCCGAAAAGAGGTGACGTACTCAAAGAGCAAAAACAGCAGCGGCGCCATGCACCCGCCCACAATCCCGACTAGAATTTCGAGCCGGATGAACCACTTCAACAGGGGCCCGTCGAGGAACTTCGAGAGCCACGAGCCGATGCCCATCGCAAAGAGGTAGGCCCCGATGATGGTCGAAAACTGCGTCACCGAATCGCCGAGCAGGTACGAGGCCAGCGTGCCGGCAATCAGCTCATAAATCAGCCCGCAGGTGGCAATTACGGCCACCGCCACCAGCAGCAGGCCGGGCAGGCGGGCGTCGGCCGCCGGAGCCCCCGCGTCGGTTACCGGGGCCCCCAGCGCGGGCTCGTCCAGCAGCTCAGCCATGCACGGCGCCGTTGATGATGAGGGCCACGGAGAGCATAAATGCCGCGCCCAAAATGGCCAGGGCCGTGTTCTGGTCTTCCAGGATTTCTTTGCGCAACGTGCCCGGCGTCAGCTTATCGAACAGGAAAAAGCTGACCACCAGAATGGCGATGCCCACCACGGAGTAAATGACGGAAGCCAGCAGCGGATGGTATTGGATGAGGTTCATGGCCAAAAGGTTACTTGTGGAAATACAGGCCGTGGCCCGCCGAGCCGTGGCTGCCGCGGGTGCCCGGGGCCCCCAGGGTTTCGGTGCTCTCGTTGTCGTCGCCGAGCAGGCGCGTGCCGGTATTGGTGCCCCACACAAACCAGCCCAGCGGCAAAAGCAGCAGCAGCGCGTAGTAGCGCACGGGGCGCAAATCGGATAAGAAATCGAACAAAGCGGGAGGGTTGTGAAGGCTAAAAAAGGGTGTGGTAATGCTCAGCTGTCGGTTTTTGGCGCGTAGTCGCTTTCGTCCCAGCGGCGGGTTTCGTAATTGGAGCTGCGCCACAGCTGGAAGGCTGGGAACGCTAGAATCAGGGCCAGCAGCGTCAGGAAATTCGACCACAGCGGCGGGTCGGCCGTCACGGTCACCGCAATATCAGGGGCGGCGGGGCCGGCCTCGCTGAAGGGATAGAAGTTGAGGTGGTAGCGCCCGGCTGGCACCCGCGAGAGCACCGCGTCGGCGTTGCGGCTGCCCTCGCTCCAGCTTTCGCCACCTTCCACGCCATTGTAAAATTCAATGTTTTTGGTGAACTCGAAGCCCTGGCCGGTCTGCTCGTTCACCAGGCTCACGGGCAGCTCCAGCCATTGGTTGTTGACGGTGGTGGTAAGGTCAATTTCCAGGGGGCCCTGCTGGCCGACGGTGAACGACGGCGACACGATGACCTTGCCGGTGCCCGGCGTACCGCTCGCGTCGGCCACCACGTGCAGAGTATCGGTGAACAGAATTTTGCTGGAGCGCTTGACGCCGAACTGCACGATGCACAGCGCAATCAGCGCCAGCAGCGTGAGGTTGCGCAGCCCCGGCCACATGGCATCGGTGGGGTCGGGCTGCACGGCGCCTACGCCCATGCGCGCCGGCACGACGACCTTATCGCGCCCAAAGGCCTCGACTACGGCGGCGGGCTCCAGGTGCTCGGCGTGGTACCACTTGCTGCCCGCTTTGGATTTTTCCTGCACCAGCATGATTGGCGGGCAAATGAATTCGGCGACCTTGAGTTGGTCGTCGCCCTCAATATCCCAGTCGAACTCGCCTTCCGCGTAGCAAATGCGTGCTTGGTAGCGGTTATAAAGCTTGTACTGCGCCCCCGGCTGCGACACATAGGCTGCGCGGGTGCTGGCGGCCTGCACATCGTAGTTACGCTTAGCCGGTTGAATTATCATCCAGTGCCCATTAAATTGGGAAAGCTGCACGCAGTCGCCGGTGGCCGGCCTGAAAATTTGGTACTCTACCCACTCGTAGTGCGGGGTTTTGGCCTCGGCGCGGCGCACGTAGCCCACCACCCGGCAGGCCTGCCCGGCCAAGGTGCCCGGGGTGCCCACGGGCAGCACCCCCAGGTCGTTGGGTACTTCGCGGTACTTGCCAAATAGCTTCGGAGGCCCCTCGCCGTGGTACCGGAAGTAGCTGTGGCAGTGTGGACAAGCGTAGTATTCGCTGCCCGCCACGTCGTAGTACGTGATGCTTTGCTGGCAACTGGGGCAGGTGAGCTGGGCCGATGGCGCGGCGCTGGGTTGGGCAGGCGCGCTCATCGGCACACCTCGGTTTTGGCCTGCTCGGTGCCTTCAAAAAAGGCCAACGTAGCCGCGTAAATCCCGCGCACCGTAGCCGAGTTGTCGCGCCGGAAGTTCGACAAAAACACGTCGAACGTGGCCAGGCCATGCTCGGGCCAGGTGTGCAGGCTCAGGTGCGATTCAGTGAGGGCCAGCACGGCCGTGAAGCCGCCATCGGCCGGAAAGGCGTGGTAGGTTTCGCCCACCTTCTCCAGCCCGAAGCGCCGGATCTGTTCGTCGAAAAATGCGCGGCAGGCCCCCGCATCGCGTAGGGCCGGGGCGGGGGCCTCGAAGGTGGCCAGAATGTGCAGGCCGGGCAGGTAGGCGGGCATGAGCAAAAGAAGGCGGGGTTGCGGCCCGCAAGATAGGGGCGGCCGCGGCGCTTCATGCAAGCTCCATTTGGTAATGCGCATACGGGGCCCCTATCTTTAACCCATTCCACGTTTATATTACATTAGGGCCTCCTGTATTATGCTTTCATTACTGTTAGAACAAGAAATATTATCATTTGCTAGCACTGCGGGCCAGCTCTACTACCACCCCGCGGGCCACGTGCGCCTGGCCTGGGCCCCCGGCCGCGTGCCCCTCGACGTGGTGCAGGCGTACTACGAAAAGGTGCTGTCCACGCTGCTCACCACCGGGGCCCGCAAAATCCTGTCCGACCACGGGCAGCGCGCCCCGCTGCTGCCCGCAGCCCAGCAGTGGCTCACCCAAAACTGGATTCCGCGGGCCATGGCGCAGGCCCGCACCCGCCACTGCGCCATCGTGGAGGGTGCCGACCCGGTGCACCGCCTCTCCACCGAATCAGTGGTGACGTCTGCTCCCAAAGATTTTGTGTTCAAGCGGTTCGGTAGTGCGGCGGGCGGCGAGGCGTGGCTGACTAGCCTGGTTCTGTGAGCCGCCAAGCGGCCAGTTAGCGGCTGGCTTGGGCGGCTGGCCGCGGTGGCTACTGCCCGGGCGCGGCTATCGGGCGGGCTGCGGTGTTGCGCAGCAGCGGCCGCCGCCGCGGGGCGGTGCCTTCGGCGGCGGGTTTTTCGGTGGCTTCCTCGTCGCCGAGCAGCAGGCCCCAGGGCCGGAGCGACTCGATGCGGTCGAAGATAATTTTCAGGATGGCGATGACCGGCAGGGCCAGAAACATGCCCGCCACCCCGCCCACGGCGTTGCCCACCAGTACCCCCACGATGGCCACCAGGGCGTTGACCTTGATTTTGGACGCCACGATGCGCGGGATAAGAAAGTGGTTATCAATGAACTGAATGACCACGTACACCGCCACCACGCCCGCCGGGTAGCCCAGGCCATCCTTCGTAACGAAGGCCATGAGCACCGGCAGTGCAATGGCCGCCAGCCCGCCCACGTACGGGATGAAGTTGAGCAAGGCCCCCAGCACGCCCAGCAGCAGCGCGTAGGGGATGCCCAGCGCCAGCAGGGCCCCCACGTTGAGCACGGCCACGATGCTGCCCTCGATGAGCAGGCCAATCATGTAGCTTTGGATGGCGGCCTTGCTCTCGTGCAGCACTTCGTCCACGCCCGTGCCTGGCTGCCGCCCGGCAAATACTTGGGTGAGGAACGTAACCAGCCGCTTCTGGTACAGGAACAATAAAAAGATGTACACCGGTAGCAGCGTGGCCGCCACCAGCAGCCCCGATACAGCCGTGAGCGTGCCCCCGGCCAGGCCCGCCGCCCGGCTGCCCGCTTCGTTGAGGTAGCCCATCAGCTTTTGGTTGGTGATGCCGAAGCGCGCGTTTAGCCACTGCTCTACCACCTGGGCCGTGTGGAAAAACTTGGTTTTGAACATTGGCAGCTGTCCCGATAATTGCGTGGCCTCCAAGTAGATGAAGTAGAGCAGTGCCAGCAGCGCCGCCACGCCTAGCACCACCGTGAGGGCAATGGCCAGCAGCGGGGGCACCTTGCGCCGCAGCAGCCATTGCTCGACGGGGTGCAGCATGATGGCAAAAATGGCGGCGAAAAAGATCGGGAAAATAAGGTCCGAAGCAATGTGCAGCGTGAACACCACCAAGGCCAGGCCCAGGAGCACCAGCGGCGCTTTCACATAAAGCGGAAATTGTAGTTCTTGGGGGGCGTCGGGCATGGCGCGGCGGAAACCAGTGGGGAATGCGCGCATCTACGGATGCCCGCAGAAAGAGTCTGAAAATGAAGTTATTATGAAGTAAGCCCAGTTGCCTTGCGGCTGCTTGGGGCCCCGTAGCCGCGGCCGGCCGGGCCGCCATGGCCTAAGTTTGGTGCCGCTAGTGGCCCGGGGCCCCAGCGCTACTTTTCGCCCTTTTCCGCCCCGCCGGGGCCCCGCTGCATGACGGCCGTCCTCCTCTCCGAAACCGCCTTGCCCGGCCTGCCCTCTGCCTCGGGGGTAGAATTGGTGGGCCCCACGGCCTACGTCATCGCCGACGACGCCCCGTTTCTCTACGCCCTCGACGCAGCCACGCTGGCCCCCACGGGCCGGGTGCAGCTCTTCGAAACCACGGCTGTGGTGGGCGGCCGCTGGCCCAAGGCCACCAAGCCCGACCTGGAAGCCCTCACGGCCTGCGCCTGGCCCGGGCGCGGCGTGGGGCTGCTGCTGCTGGGCTCGGGTAGCGGCCCGCAGCGGCGGCGGGGCTGCTGGGTGCCGCTGCTGCCCACGCCCGGTTTTGCCCTGGCCCAGCAGCCCCAACCCCTCGACCTGACCGCCCTATACGCCGCCGCCCAGGCTGCGCTGCCGGCCGGCGCGCCCCTCAACATCGAGGCCGCCGCGGCCACTAGCACTGAGCTGCTGCTGTTGCAGCGCGGGGTGGGCGCGGGCGCGGCGGCGGCGGTGTTGCGGCTGCCGCTGGCCGCCGCGCTGGCCCACCTGGCCGGCCAGGGGCCCCCGCCGCGCCCCGTGGCGCAAGCGTTTCAATTGCCATTGATCGGTGGCAGCCCGGCGGGGTTTTCCGGCGCCACGTTCGCGGGGGGGCGTTTGTGGGTGGCGGCGTCGGTAGAAAACACCGCGGACCCCGTGCTCGACGGTGAGGTGCTGGGCTCGTTCGTGGGCGTAATCGATTTAGCGGCGGGCACGGCCGAATTTGCCCGCCTTGCTTGGGCCGACGGCCGCGCCTACCGCGGCAAGGTGGAAGGCCTGGCCCTACGGCCGCGCCAACCCGGCGCGCCCCAAGAGCTATTGCTCGTCACCGACGACGACCGCGGCGGCAGCACGGCCTTGGTGGCGACGGTGGCGTGACCCACCGGGCCCATGCGCAGCCCCGCAGCCCCCCGCGACACCGGGGCCGCGGGGGGGCCGGCCGCCGCGCGCTGGACCGCGCTGGCGCTGCACTTTTCTAAGACCGTTCGTTAGTCGCTGTGGCGCGGCGGCCGCCGCCGGTGCTGCTTCACCCAGCCGCGTCTGGCCAAGCTTTAATGCCTTCCAGGGCGTAGGACCTAATAAAGATAAAATATAGAGAAAACAGTTTCGAAAAAACAAGTGCGGGCAAAGGAGTAAAAAACAATCCGAAGGCAGGCAAATATTTATAAGTTTTTTGGGACGGGTAGTCAGAAGATTCGGCTCGTGGCGCTGGTAGCCGCCGGAGCCCCGGTTCGACGCGGGCACGAGCGTCGGCCGCTAGTTTTAAATATGATTAACTAACAAGCAGTTAATAACTTACACCATCTTACACTGATGAGCCACCGGCTGGCTGGCCATGGTGCTTGGTGCGTACTGGCGGGGCGTGGGGTGGGACCAGTGCGGGGGGAACCCGGGTTTTGGGCGCACTGGGGTCCCCCGGGCTGCCACCCCGGGGAGCGCGAAACAGGGGGGAAGGGCTGCATATTGCGGTAAATCCCGTGCGTTCGAAACCACGATTTGTTGACTTGCTCCGATGAAAATCCTGCTGATTTTCCTGCTGTGCAGCGCCCTTATAAGCTACTACATCTACTGGCGCGAATGGGCCCCGGTGCCGCCCCTGGTGGCCAAGCGCGTGGCCGAAAAACCGGTTCCGGTGGTTACCGCTGGGCCCCGCAATCTCGACAACCCGTGCTACTACCTGGTGGCCGACGACGGCAGCTACGCGGAGGTGGGCCCTACCGCATTTACCCGTACCGAAATAGGTGACCAGTACGCATCGCGGGAGTGGCGGGGCGGCCCCGCAGCCAGCCAAGGGCCAGGGCCTCACCGCCCGCGGAAGCACCTGCCAAGTGTTGATCAAGAGTCCGATGCGATTTAAAAGTTTGTGAAAAATATATATAATTTAATAGCTTTACATATGGTAGCTCTGGCCGCCAACCGCCCTTCTCCGCATTCGCTATGATACCAACTCCCGCCGCGCTCCTGCCTCCCGAAGACGCCGAACGCCTGCGTACCCTGCGTCACTACGACATCGTGCACACGCTGCACGAGTCGGTGTTCGACGAGTTTGTGGCCCTGACGGCGCGTATTTTCAGCTTGCCCATTTCCCTCATTGCCCTCGTCGACGAAAATGAGGTGTACTACCACGCCAGCTACGGCTTGCCGGGCCTGCTCTCGCAGCCGCGCGTCGAAGCCATTTGTTCGCTGGTGGTGCGCGAGAACAAAGCCGTGGTGCTCACCGACCTCACCAATGATGATGCTCTGCGCCTGACCGCCGCGGCTGACGCCGCGGCCCGGGACAAAGGCCTGCGGTTTTACGCGGGGGCCCCGCTACGCATGCCCGACCAGCGTAACATTGGCACGCTGTGCGTCATCGACCGCACCCCCCGCACCTTCAGCGCCGACGAGCAGCAGATTCTCGACCAGGTGGCCCAGCTGGTGGGCCAAACCATCGCCGTGCGTCACTACTGCCTCACGGGCAAGGGCTTGGGTGAGCCGCGCTGGCAGGCCGTGCGCAGCCAAGTGGTAGAAGAGCTCGTCGCCCTGGGGGCCCTGGTACGCTACCTCCTCGCCCGCTACAGCGCCCAAATTCCGGTGCCCGATGCCGTGCTCGAACCCGTGGCGCGGCGCTTGAATGACCTGCGCCGGGTGCTGGCCGAGTACCAGCAATAAGGGCGGCCGCGCCGAAAATTAAAAAGCCGGGCTCCAGTTGGGGCCCGGCTTTTTTGGTAGCCAATGCGGTAGCGGCCGTGCGGCTTATTGCTTGATTAGCTTAAGGGTTTGCACGGTGCTGCCGGTGCGGAGGCGGGCCAGGTAGAGGCCCGGGGCCAGGCCGGCGGCCTGCCAGGTGGTGCGCACCAGTTCGCCAGCCGCGGCCTGGCCAGCGGCTAGGTGCTGCACCAGGCGGCCGGTTCCGTCATACACATCAAGCTGGTAAGCAGCGTCTTTTGCTAGGGCAAAGGCGAGCGTGGTGCTGCCCGTGAACGGGTTGGGGTAGCTGCGCACAGCTTGCGCCACTGCAAGAACTTCGGGCGCCTCAGCAGCGGTTTGGGGGCCCCGGTTGGCCAGGGCGGCGTTGGCACCGGCGGCCCCGGCCGGCTCTTGGGCGTACACGAGGCGGCCCTGCTGGTAAACCGTCATGTGGTCGTTGGCGGCAAACTGGAGGCTGAACGGCAAGTAAGAGAAGTCGTTGGCTTGGTCGAAGAACGACCAGTCGTCCTTGTAGAGGCGGTACTGCACGTTGCCGGTGGTGCTGAGCGGCGCGAGGCTTCCCAGGGCCGGGTTGAACCGGATTTCGGCGTACGTTTCGGTGCCGGACGTACCAAAGGTGACTTTCACGTTGCTGCTGCCCAGCACGGCGTAGTCCACGGACGACTTCAGCGCCGCAGCGCTTTCCGGGGTGAACCAGTAACGCACGGCCAGGTCCTGGTAGGGCACGGGCTGGTTGCCAGTGTTTTGCAGCTGGAGGTAGGTGCTGATGGTCTGGGTCGAGCGCACCGTAGTCTGGGTTTGTGACAACACTTGCAGGCTCGTGACGGGGGCCACTGGCGCTGGCTCCACCCCGCCAATCAGCACGCCGTTGCGGTACACGGTCAGGTGGTCGTTCGGGGCGTAGGCGCGGCTGTAGGTGTACGAGTAGTCGTCCGTCTGATCAAAGCGCGTGCGGGTTTCCTTGTAGATGCGCGAGCGAATCTGGCCAGAATTACCCCCGGCGGGCAGGCTGTTGGGCGAGGTGAAGCTGTACTCCACGTAGCCGAAGGCGCCCTGCACGGGCTGGGCCAGCGGCACATAGCGCATTTGCACGTCGCTGGTGCCGAGCTGGGCGTAGTCCACCGAGGTCAAAATGGGGGCGAAGTCCTCCGGCGTCAGCCAGTAGCGCACGGTCAGCTCCTGGTACGGGATGGCCTCGGGGCCGTTGTTCACCAGGTCCAGGTTGGGCCGCACGGTGTCGTCGTTGGGCAGGTAGTCGGCGTTTTGGTGCAGCACGGTCACCACCATCGGGCTCTGCACCGTCACGGAGAAGGGCAGCGACGCGGTGCCGCAGTCGTTGGTGGCCGTGGCCGTGACCACCGTGGTGCCCAGCGCGAACACGTAGGGCGACGTGATGGCCGTGGCCGTGCCGTTCACCAGAATCGAGTAGGTGAGCACCGGCGCGCCCGTGGCCGTGGCCGCGAAGGCCACCGAAGCGCCGCGCAAGCCGGCCTGGGCCGTGGCCACCGGCACCACCGGCGCCGTGATGACTGGGGCCGTGCAAGCAGGGCCCCCGCGCACCACCTGGTACGAAGTGCCCACGCGCAGGCCGTCTACCACCAGGTTGGGCGAGTTGGCACCCTGGCGCAGGGCCACCGTGCCGATGTTGGCTGGCGAGGTGCTGGCGGCTTCGGCCGCGCTCACGTCGGCCGTAGCCGGCTCGGCCGTGGCCGACGGGTTGACGAAGAGCTGGGCCAAGTTGCCGGTTTCGTCGAAGGTGTACTTCACCACCAGCAGGTAGGTCGTGTTCAGTTCGTAGTCGGTGGTACCGTAGGTAGCCGCGGCGCTGCCGCTGATGCCGAACTGCACCTTGCCGGTGGCGGCATTGCGGCGCACAAACACCCGGCTGCGGAAGTTGGTGCTCAGCGGCGCGGGGCCCAGGTGGAAGTAGTAGTCGCCGGCCGTGGTGGCGCTGGCCACGTTCACGAGGTACGACGCGTACACCGGCGTACGGGGCGCCACGGGCGCAAAGCCGCGGCTCACGTCCTCGCCGCTGGCCACGATGGCTGCCGCGTTGCCGATGCCGCTGGCGCCGTAGCCGGCGTAGCTCAAGCCGGGGGCCACCGTGGCCACGGCGTTGGTGCCGGCGCCGCTGTGGGCCGTCCAGTCGTTGTCCGTGAGTAGGGCCCCGGCGGGGTAGGCAAAGTTCTCTTCGAGCAGCAGCGCGGCCGAGGCGGCCGTCGTGGCCTGCGTCAGCGTACCGGGCGTGGCCGTGCGGTAGTTCTCAGCGAAGGGCGTGCCGTTGTCGTTGTACTCAAATACGGCGAACGTGTAGGTGTTGCCGGCCCGCAGGCCGGTCACGGTCACGCCACTGCCGGTGCCGCTGTACACCACGTAGTTGCCGGTGCCAATTTGGGCCCCGGCGCCAAAGGCAGGGTCGGCGGTGTAAGTCGTGGCATCCACGGGGGCC
Source organism: Hymenobacter nivis (assembly GCF_006439025.1). Taxonomy (GTDB): domain Bacteria; phylum Bacteroidota; class Bacteroidia; order Cytophagales; family Hymenobacteraceae; genus Hymenobacter; species Hymenobacter nivis_A. Next base: position 500,029 of record NZ_RCYZ01000001.1, on the reverse strand, counting down.
GCGTCCACGGCGGTGGTGAGGTGGGCCAGGATGAGGCGCTTGGCGCCGTTGCCGCCCGCTACAGTCAGTTGCAGCGAGTTGCTGGTCACGGCGCTGGCCGTGAGGGTGGCCGAAGCCGTGGGCTCGGCAGCCAGCGGGATGGTGGCCGTGGTGAAGGTCAGTTCGTCGCCGTAGGCGGTGCCCGCGGCGTTGGTGGCGTAGGCCCGCACGAAGTAGGCGGTGCCGGGCAGCAGGCCGGTGAGGGCGCTGGCGAACGTACCGGAGCCCGCGCCGTCGGTGGTTTTAGTGGCCGTTAGGGTAGGGTTGGCGGTTTTGCTCCACACCACGCCCCGGGCCGTTACAGCGCTGCCGCCGTCGGCGTCCACGGTGCCGCCGGCCGTGGCAGTGGTGGGCGCGAGGGCCGTCACGGCCACGCTACTCACCGAGGCCGGGTACACCGGCGCCACGCCGGTACCGCTTGCAGCCACGGCCAGCGCCGGCACGCCGGGGCCCTGCACCGTGAGGCTGGCCGCGTAGGCCTGCGCCGCCGTGGGCACGAAGCGCACGTCTACGGTGGCGTTCACTGCGCCGTCCACGGGCGCTACTTGAATGGCGCAGCAGGCAAAAGCCTGGGCCCCCACGCGGATTTCAAAACCGGGCGCGGGCGTCACCGTCACCGGGCCGGTGAGGTTGGCGCCGCTCAGGGTGAAGCTTTTCGAGGCGCTGGCCGCGCCGCTGGCGGTGCTGCCGAAGTCCGCCAGCGTAGCCAGCGAGGCCGTCAGCGTGGGTTTTGTGACCACCACCGGGGCCGTCACGGTTACCGCCACGGGGGCGCTCAGGCCCACCACCGCCCCGCAGGCCGAAGTGGCCTGGGCCACCACGTAGTAGGTGCCCGCCGCTGGGAAATCGGCACCGTTAACTTGGTAAGTGGCGCTCGTGGCGCCCGCCAGCGCCGTGGCGTAGGGCCCCGCCGCCGCCGTGCCGTAGTACCAGGCAAAGGCTGAGGGGGCCCCAGCAGTGACCGTGAGGGCCGTGCCCGTGCCAGTGGTCGTTACCGACTGGCTGGTCGTGGGCGTCACCGCCACGGGGTTGGTGGCCGGGGCCAGGTTGATGGTCAGGTTCTGGCCGTTGTCGGTGCCGAAGGTGAGCGGCGCATCGCTTACCACCCGGACGCGGTAGCCGCTGCCGCTCGGCGTGCCCGCCGGCAAAGTGGCCGCGAGGGGCGAAGCGGTGCCGCTGCCAATGATGCCCTCCGTGGCATTCGCCGGAAACACGCCCGCCGCGCTCGAAAGCTGCGCTTTAAACGTGGTGCCCGCCGCAAAGCCCGTGGCAGCATACGCCACCGCAAAGCTGGCGCTGCCGGCGCTGGTGGTCAGGCAATACGGGCTGCCGTAGGCCGCCGTACCGGTGGCGATGCTGGCCGTGGGCGTGCCGGTCCCGGTGCCCAGCGTGGGCGTCAGCACGAGGTTGTCGAGGGCGAGGCCCTGGCCGTTGGTGCTGCCGCCGCTGCCCACATCGCTCCAGCGCAGGTAGTAGGTGGCGTCGGCGGCCAGGTTGAGGCCGGTGAGGGCCACCTGCTTGGTGGTGCTCAGCGGTGGGTAGGAGTAAACGGTGTTGTTGGCGTCGGCGGGGAAGTTCTGGTCGCCGGCTGGCTGGGCGGTCCACGTCACCCCGTCGGTGCTCACGTAAAATTTCCAGTCGTAGGCCCGGCTACCCGAGCGGTACTTCTCGATGTCGAACTGCACGGCCAGGTCCTGCACCACCGCGCCCGAGGTGTTTTGCACCGCCAGCATAATGTGGCGCGGCGAGGTGTAGGAGCCGCTGTTCAGAAAGCCCAGGGCCCTATCGGCCGAGCCGGCGGCGGCCCCGAAGTTGTAGGTGCCGCCCGCGGTGAAGTTGTTGCCCGTGGTGGCCACGGTCGTGGCCGCGTAGTTGGCGGCGCTGCCGTAGGTCGGCACGGCCTCGGCCGAAAGGCGGAAGCCAGTGGGCACCGCGGCCGCGGCGGCCGTGCCCAGCCCGTCGAAGGTTTCGGTAACCGGGGCGGCGCTGGGCAGCAGCGCTTGGGCCCCGGCGGCCAGGGGCAGCGCGCCGGCCGCAGCCAGCGCCAACCCCCGGCGCAGGCCGCGCAAAAATTTAGAAGTCAATAACATAGAAAGGCGGCGTAACCGCGAGAAAGCCAGAAGAAAGAAAGAAACAGGGGCCCCAGGGCCGGCTTAGCTTACCGGGCCGGCGTCAATTTTTGCCTCCACGGCGGCCTGCACTTCCACCGGCAGGTTGGAGAGCAAGTCCAGGCCGGTGGCGGCCTCGATGGCGTCCACGGTGGTGCGGTACACACCCCAGTCCGTGTTGATGGAGTTGACGTTGGGCGTGTCGATGGCGATGATGCGGGTGCCGGCGTTCACGCGGGCCACGTCGTTGTCGCCCACCGGCAGAATCACCACCACCTTCCAGCAGCGGCTGGGCACGGTTACGCGGCCTTGGTCAAGGGTCGTGGTGAGGCCCCCGGCCGAGCCGGTGCCGCCCACCCCGTACGAGCCGCAGACGATGTACACCTCGTTGCCGCCGGCCAAGAACGAGCGGGTGTAGTTCTCCAGGTTGGCCCAGGTTTGCTGGTTGTTCTGGGGGGCCTGGGGCATCATGTTGGTCATGAGGAACGTGGCCGAATTGTTCTCCACGCTCGACGTGCGGTCGGCCGAGGGGCAGTTATGGCCGCGGTCGAAGCCCGAGCCCGAGTAGCTGAACTCCGTGACGTGGTACCACTCATCAGGGAGCGTGGGATCGGCCCGGAAGTTGTCCTGCCGGTCGATGCCGCCGCGGTCCGACAAGTCCAGGTGCCAGCTCACCCAGTTGGGCTTGCCCCGGTCGCGGCTGTACGATACGGCGTACTGCGGCTTGAGCAGCAAGTAGTTGTTGGGCATCGACACGTCTGTTTGGGCCCCGCTCGGGTTGCCCAGGGCCAGGTTGCTGTTGTCGGCAGCGGGTGGGGCCACGCCGAAGTCCGTGGCGGTAAAGTCGTCGATGTCGAGCCGCGCCCGGCCCCCGGAAGTCTTGCGAATCTCAAACTTGACGGGCCCCGGGATATTCACCACGAACGACGCCGCCTGCAACACGGGCGAGGTGGTGAGCACCGTGGCGCCCACCTTCGTCCACTTGGTGCAGTCGCAGCCCTGCGACTGGGCCCACAGCTCCCAGCTGCTGCTACCGTCGGTGCCGTAGGTGGCGTGCTGCACCGTTACGGTGGCCGCGCCGTCGGGCAGGTAGAAGTTCATCGTGAGCGTGCCCGTCTGCTGCAAGCGCACGGCCTGGGCCCCGTTCTTGTGGTCGGCGGCGTCGGTGCCCACCAGGGCATCGGCCAGCGTCCAGCTGCCGGTGGCAAACGCCACGGTGCCGGTGGGGTAGTCCGGCTTGGTGCCGGTTTCGAAGGTTTCCGGAGCCACGGCGGCCGCGCGCAGCGGGGCCAGCGGCTGGCGCGCCACGCGCGCCGGCCCAGTGAAGCCCATCAGGCAGAGCAGCAGGGGCCCCCCGAGGCGTAGTAAGTGTTGTTTCATTCAGGCAAACAGAGAAGTGAACCTGGGCCCCCGCCCCGGCTTTCGCCAGCAGGCATGGTTATCCCAATATTTGCTAGCAAATTTATGCCCTGAATGTTAGGAGAATATTACCTCCGTACAACTATTTATCCGCGGGGTATTATTTCGTTCCTCCCCCGGTGGGCCGGGGCCTGGGGCCCTAGCGGGTGCCCATAAATGCCTGCAATAGCAGCGCGCCCAGGTTGCGCCGGTCGAGCCGGGGGTAGGCCGCCCAGAGGCGGTTATAGGCGTCGGCGCTGGTCATTTGCCCCTGGTTTACGCAGGAGCCCAGGTCCAGGGCCAGTGCTTGCAGCGCCAGGAGCTCCTGCTGCACGGCGGTGGCCGCCGCCGCCGTCAGGGCCGGAAAGGCGGCCTGCCAGGTGCCCGGCAGGGCCGGCAAGCCCCCGGGCGGCGGGTGCAGGCAATACTGGAGGGCGTAGTCCAGCGGGTCGGAGTAAGTGCGGGGCGGCAGGGCGGCGGGGCCGCGCCACCAGGCCCGCAGCTGCGCGAGCCACTTCATGGCGCGGGGGCAGCGGGCGGCACCAAGCACCAGCTGCTGCGCTGCCCTCGCCGAATCAGGCGCAACGGATTGGTATTGCGTAGCTTGTGCATAAAATTAACATGCTTTAGGAAGTAGCTCAGGCCGTTGCGCCGGGCCAGCGCCTGGTTTTCGAAGCAATCGAAGTTGTCGGGTACTGGCGAATGGTTGCGGTAGATTTTGTAGCCGCGGGCCTATTTGTAGCCGGTTATTTTGCTGGCCAGGCCCAGCTCCTGGTTAGTGATTACCCCGCTGGGTGCCGTGGGGCCCACAGCGAAAAAAAGCCAATGGCCCACGCAGCCCGCCAGCTCGAACCCTGGTAACCGGTCCCCCACCGCCGACCAGGATGTTTGCATGGGTGCGTCGCTACTGGGCCAGGGCCTGGCTGGCCAGGTAGGCCGCCTGGTCGTCGGGGGCATCGGCTAGGCTGGCCAGGTCGGCCCGCACGGCCGCGCGCCAGGGGGCGTGGGCTTGCAACTGGGCCAGCACTTGCACGGCCCAGCGGTTCACCATGCCCCAGCGGGTGTAGTGCCGGGCCAGGCCCACGAGGGCCGCCCGAAACTGCGCGACCAGCGGCGGCGGCAGCGCGGCCAGCGCCTGCACAAACGCCGCTGTTTCGGCCGGCGGTGCCTCGGCCGCCCCCTGCAGCGGGCGCAGAAACTTGTCCTCCGTTTCGAGGCCGATGAGCACGCCCAGGTGTTGGGCCCCGTGCACGAAGTACGCGACGTAGGCCGCCCAAGAGCCGAAGTACCAGCCCGCTGCCGCCTCGGTGAAGCCCAGCGCCAAGGTGGGCGACTGGTGGTAGCCCTCGTACCAGCTGATTAGCAATTGGTTGGCCTGGCGGCGCGCCGCCAGCGGGGCGGCTTCGTCCCAGAGCACGCCCCGCAGAAAGGTGTGCAGGGCCTGTACCTCGGCGGGCGGGCCAGTTTCGAGCCGCTGGCGCGCCAGTCCGCTCAGTCCTTGCAGCGAGTCGGCGGGGGCGGTGCGCCAGTGCTCGGCCACAAAGCCGGGAGGCAAGGCGGGAAACAGGCCGCCGGGTAAGTTATTGTTGGTAAATAGGTTAAGTTCTACGTAGGCCCGGCATAGGTCGGCCAGATCGGGGGGCGTGAGGGCCGGGTTTTTCAACAGCTGGGCCCCAAAGTGCCGGTCGGGGTGCTCGCGCAGCAGGCGGGCGGCGTCGCCGGGCTGCAGGTCGAGGGCCAGCAGCCCGCGCAGGGCATCGCGGGTGTGCGGCGGTACCGCCTGCGGGCCGGCCAGCGCGGCTTTGAAGTAGGCCCGCAGGTCGGGCCGGGGGCGGCCCTGGTTGGCCAGCGCCCGCAGGGTGCTGTCGCGCTCATCGTCTGTGAAAGCCGGCAGCAGCGCCGCCAGGCCCACCTCCACCCCGGCCCGGGTGAGCACCAGCGCGGCGGCAAACTGGCGGCGGGGCACGCGCAGGGCCCCCAGCAGCGGCTCGGGCGCGTAGTGGGCCAGGGCGGCGGCAAAGGCAATTTCTGGGTCTTCCGAAGCCAGCGCCTCGGGGCGCACGGCCTGGGGCTTGCCCTGCCAGGCGGCCGCCAGCAGCGCCAGGTTGGTGCCGGCTTCCAGGGCCAGGGGCCCCGCCGCCGCTTCGCGCAAAACCACCTCTATCGCGTTTTTGCCAAACGCCGCCCCGTTGATGCCGAAGCGCCAGTGGCTCAGCGTAAGGGCCACTTCCAGGCGCACGGCGGGGTCGGGGTCCTGGAGGTGCGGGAGGGCCAGCTCCACATCGGCCCCCAGGCCAAGGGCCGCGTAGCTGAGGGCCCCCGCCTGCCAGAGCCGGATGCGGGCCAGGGCCCCCAGCAGCCGGGCCACCACCAGCGGCGACTGCTGCCGGATTTCGAGCAGCAGCTCCAGGTCGGTCGTGCCGCGGTGGGGGGGGAGGGTCAAGGCCTTCAAGTCGGCTTCGGGCAGGGGCAGCAGCGGCAGCAGCGTTTCTTCGCAGGCGCGGGCCCAGCCGCGCTGCCGCGCAAAGCCCTCCGCGTACGCCACGTCCTGCACGTGCCGCTCGGCCACCATGGCGTGCTGCTGGTAGAGCCGGGTGAAATGCGCGGCCTGCTCGGGGTCCATGGCCGCCAGCCGGTCGGGCAGCGCAAACTGGTCGATGCCCAGGTGCTTGAGCCAGCGGGCCGCGCCAAACTGCTCACCGGGCACCTGGCCGGCCCCGCAGTGCCGGCAAAACTTGCCGTCGGGCGTCAGCTTCACGCACCAGTGGCAGCGCTTTTCGCGCCGCACCACGCCGCCGCACTGGCCGCACAAGTCGCCGGGCTGCCAGTCGGGTGGCTGTAGCTGGCCGCAGGTTTCACAGGTAGCGCGCATGGCAAATAAGCAAGTAACTGGCGGTGAAACCACGAGCCCCCGCTGCCGAGCGGGCCCCAAAATGCCTGCCGCACCGTCTTGCAGCGAGGCAGGCAAAATTCAGAAAATCAACTGACTAACCTAAATACGCGCTCGGCGCACCCGGCCCCACAGCTGCTCCTTCTCCTCCGCCGAAGCCTCGTTGAGGCGACGTGGAATCTCGTCCTTGGCCAGGCCGTCGCGGCGCAGCAGCAGGGCCAGCGGCAGCTCGGCGGTGCGCACAAAGTGGGCCCCGCAGTTGCGGCAAAACTTGCCGGGGCCGCTTGCCCCGCACCAAAAGCACTGCTCAATGGGCTCGGCCTGGCGGCCGCAGTTCACGCACAGGTCGCCGGGGGTGTAGTCCTTGGGTTGCTTGTGGTGGCAGTTGGCACAGAATATTACGTCCGACGAATCGACTACGATGGTGGGCAGCGGGGCCCCGGGCGCGGCTGGCGCGGCGCCCGGGGCCGGGGGCAGGGCCCATTCGAGCACGCGGGCGGCCACGGCGGGGTCGAGGTCGGGCAGCAGCTCCAGCAGGGTCACCACGGTGCCAATCTCCTCAAACGCGGCGCGGCCCTGCACCCCCATTTCGCCCAGGGCGGCCAGTTGCTCGTCGCTCAGTCCCTTGGCTTTGAGGATGGTACGCTCCAAAAGCGAGAATTCAGTTGCCATGTTATAGAATTAGTTGGCAGGCTCGGGAAAATGCCCGCCGAGTGAGTGTCCGCAATAAAGTGGCGTGGGGCCCCGGGGGCCGGGGCTAGCGCAGGCCCGAAAAATTTTGCCGCTTGGCGTCGGCCTTGGGGTGGGCCCGGCGGCCGGCGCGCACGTTGTAGCCCGCCGCGGGGTCGTTAAAAAAGGCAAACCACACCACCACCAGCCCTACCAGGGCCAGCGCCAGCACCACCAGCGTGGCCCCGCTCCGCAGTAGCGTGGGCAGCCCCACCGCCGCCACACCCCAAATGCGCAGGGCCAGCAGCCCGGCCAGCCCTGCCCCCAGTAGCAGGATGAAAGCACCAATTGCTTGTTTCATAAGTGGTTGGTTTTAAGTATTTCAAAACAAATCTGCTGGCCGAATCGCCGGGCAATAGCGGGTGGGCACTGGCTCCGGCCTGCTCACAGCTTGTCGAGCCAAACCTGCTTTTTAGCGTCGAATTCTTCCTGCGTGAGAATGCCCTCGGTGAGCAGCAGCTTGAGCTTCTGGAGCTGCTGCACCGGGTCGGGGCCGGCGGGCGGGCCCTCGGGTGGGGCCCCCTGCTGGCCGGCGAATACCTTGCCTAGCTCGGCGCCCGCGCCCAGCTGCAGGCCCGCCCCGGCCAGGCCGCCCTCGGTGCGGGCGGCGTCGCGCAGGGCCTTCAGCTTTTCCAGCTCGGCGTAGCTGAGGCCCCCGGCGGCGGCGGCCTGCGCGGCGGCGGTCACGTTGGCTATCTGGCCGATGCGCCGCTGGGTGCCCTGGTCAAACACCGTCCCGCTGATGCGGAAGTCCGTCAGCTCGAAGCCCAGCTGCGCAAAGTCGGCCACCAGCTGCGCGCGCAGCTCCGCTGCGAGGGTGCCCAGCTGCGCATCAAGCTGCTGGTACGAAAACTGGGCCCCCGCCAGCTGCGTGGCCAGCACCTGCACCAGGCGGCTCTGGAGCAGCGTTTTGGCTTCCTGCGTGGTGTAGAGGTCCTTCAGGCCCGCCACCTCCGTCACAAACTGCTGGGCGTCGGCCAGCTGAAACGAGAAGTTACCGTGGGCCCCCAGCTCCACCGGCAGCTGGTACACCGGGTCGAGGTACTTCACGGGCGCGGCCGTGCCCCAGTTCTGGTTCACGTTTTCGGCGCTGCGGTAGAAGTACACGCGCAGCTTGTGCTCGCTCTCGAAGGCCGTGCGCAGCTTGGTTAAGGTGGTGATAAACGGGTGGTTGTCCGTTTCCAGGTTGTAAATGCCCTCGGTGGCCAGCACCTCGCTCACGCGCCCCTCGTACACCAGCAGGGCCCCCTGGCCGGGGCCCACAATGAGCTTGCTGGCGTTTTTGATTTCGTCGTTGGCCGTGGGGAAGCGGTAGAGCAGCACGCCCGGCTGCTGGTTGGCCCACTCAATGATGATGGCCAGCTGGTTGCGAAAGAAGTTGAAGGCCATGGCTACTGCTTTTCGGGGTCGAGGTGGTGAAGCAAGCGCCCGTCCGGGCTGATGACGTACGTATCGTGGTCGCCGCCCAGCACAAAGCCCGCGCTGGTGCGCAGCCCCTGGTCGAGGCTGCCGTTGGCTTCGGGCAGCGGCAGCGTAAATACGATGGCCGCCGTGCGCGCGTTGAGGCACTGCACCGCCAGGGGGCTGTTCTCGGCGGCCGTGGGCCGGAAGGTTATCAGCACGTAATCAGCATCGTAGTACTGCACGCCGGGGCTGAAGTAGAGCCGGCCGGGCGTGAAATCGGCAAACGACAGCACCCGCGCCTTGCGCATCGCGCCAGGAGTAGTGAGCACCTTGCGGTGCGGGTCGGCGCTGGTAAAAATTCCCGACCCGCCGTAGTCGTCTTCCCACTCAAACTCGGGCGCGTTTTTAGGGCCCCCGCCGTTGTCGCGGTACTGGTATTTGATCAGTTGGATTTTATCTTCTGGATACGACAAGCCTTTGGTGCTGAAGGTAAAGGCCGTTTTGGTGGGGCTGCCCGGCCGCAGGCTCCCGAAGCCCGTTTGCGCCGCGTACACCTCGTCCTTGCCGTACACCCGGTGGATGAGGGGGTAGTAGCTCAGGGTGCGCCCGTCGTTGGTGAACAGGGTGAAGCCGTCGCCGTAGTTTTCGCCGATAAACTCCACGCTGGCCACGCCGCTGGCCAGCTCCGGCTGGCCCCGGAACAGGGTCTGGGTTACGTCTGCCACGCGGTGCGTGGTGGGGTCGAGCTGGTACACGGTGGCCTTGTTCAGCACCGCATAAATGGCGCCGTTGGCAAAGCGCCGCAGCGCGAAGCTGGGCGTCGAGCGGCCCGCCGGCTGGGGCAGCGGCTGGCTCCGCAGCTCGGCCCCCGTGCCCGCCTCGTAGAAGCTGGCAAACAGGCTGTCGCGGGAAATTCCCGTCCCGCCGCGGTAGCTGCGGTTGCCGATAATAACACGCTCGGGCCGCCCGCCGGCCCCCGGGTACAGGATGGTTTCATCGGAGCCCCAGGTATAGGTAATGGCTTGTTTGTCAGTATCATCGCGGCTACCGGCCACTACCGATCCGTACGGGGGCGCCACTGGGTAGTAGGCCACCGGAGCGGGGCGCAACAGGCTGCGCAGGGCCCCCGTCAGCAGCAAAGCGCCCACGGCCACCGCGCCCACCACCACGGCCCGGCTCTTGCCCGCCAGCAGGGAGGGAAGGGGCGCGGCCGGCCCCTGCTGCCGCACCGTGTAATTGACGTTGATGTCGTCGTTGTCGAGGTAGTATTCCGTGCCGCAGCTCTCGCAGCGGAATACGTCGGGCCGAACCATCGTTTTCTGGGTGCTGCCGCACTTCGGGCACTCAATTGCTTTTATTGATTTGGCCATGCTGCTATGAATGCTACGCGCCGCCCTCCCAGGCTGGCGAAGAGGCCCTTACGGCCGCCGTGCCACCCCACCCGGTGCAGGGTGCGCGGGCGAAGATAGGGCGGCAGCCGGGCGGGCCAGTAGCAACCGGTGCGGCGCAGCAGTGGCCGCACAAAGCCGGCCGGGGGCCCTGCCCCAGCACCCACCGCCAAAAAGCCGAAAAGCGGCCTCTCCAGATTGCTGGAAAGGCCGCTTTTCGGCTGATTCGCCCCGTTAGGGAGCAGAAAAAGGTTAAAAAGTACCCGGAGCCGGGGTATTAAACAGGGTTGGCTCTGAGGTATTTATCTAACCAATTACCAATCGGCGTTAAAAAAATCGGTCATTCCGAGCAGCTCCAGGTAGCGCGGGGCCAGCAGTTCGCGGCCGGCCCGCAGCGCCTGCACGTGCACCTGGCCATCGGCCGCGTCACGCAGGTGGGCCCACGTCGGCCGGTCGTAGGCCTCGGCCAGCGTCAGGGGCTGGCCATCCTCGTCGACCAGGGCCAGGGCCCCGGAGGTAAGCGCGGCCTCCAGCGCGCGCACGACGGCATCAACTTGGTTCGAGGGGCCCATAGCGTTTGGAATAGGTGTCGAGTTTGTTCAGGGCGTTGATCAGCTGGCTCTGCACGTCGACCAGGTTCGAGCGGCAGTCTTCGAGCGCCTTTACGTAGGGTGCCGGCTCCTCATTCACCAGGCTGATCAGGGCCCCGGATAGCTCCTTAAATTCTTTGGAAAAATCGTGGCGCAGGACCTTGCCAATGGCCAGGATGCGGTCAAACGACATCTGGGGGTTCTCGAAGTCCAGGTAGAGCTGGGCCCGGGAGATATTAATTTTTTTAGCCACGGCAGTGATGGATAATCCACTTTCCTTGACTGCCTTTCGCACTATTTCGCCGCGTGATTCCATGTCCCGACAAAATTGTGCAATGGATAGTCCAGCGGGATTGACAAAATTGGTGAGGGAGTATTTGGTATTGTCCATATAATTTGACACTTTTGTATAGTTACTACGTAAGTAGTAGCGGCACACTAGACAAATAGTAGGCCATTACTTTACAAAACTGCCTCATGGAAATCAGGAATCGCCTTCAGGAAATACTACTGGAGATGGGCATCAAGACGATGGTCCCCACCGATGAATTGCTGACAAATAAGCTGGGCGGCATGACCATGATCCGGTTCAACCAATTGCTGAACAACAGCTCGAAAACGGAGCTGAGCGTGGCCGAAGTTGGCCGGCTGAAGCGGTGGCTGGGCGGCGTGCTGAACCAGGACCCCAACACCGTCAAACTGCTGGAAGAGGAGGCCACGGTATGATCGTCGACGGCGTCATCATCCTCCACACGTCCCAGCCCAACAGCCCCGAAATGCTGGCCTACATGCAGCGCTTACAGGCTTGCGGCTTGCAGGTGTTCCTGCGGCCCCTCAGCGCCCTGCAGCAGAAGAAAAAGCCGGTCATCGCGCCGGCCATTCATCGCACCTTAGCCACCCTACAGCCCAACTAATGGAAACCACCCAGCTGCTCAACAACGCGCCGGTGACGGTGTGGGCCCCCGATGCCGCCGACCTGGAAGCCCTGGGCTTCGAGCTGGAGGAAGGCGAAGCCTCGTGGGCCCGCCTCCATCCCTTCCACGAGCGTCTAACCTGCCGCATCTGGCTGATGATGCCCAAAAGCCGGCTCGTGCTCACCGAGCACGACCACGCCACGCACCGGCCCACCGCCGGCATTCACCGCTTCAGCGGTCACGTGCTCAGCCGCGAGCAGTTCGGCCTCGTGCTGAAAATGACCGGCTGGGCCGTCTGGAATTGACTTTCTCACCCTTTCACCCTACTAAACGATCAAATGAAAGTAGCAACTGAAAAGCCGGTGAATCAGATGGATATCATCCGTCACCTGGTTCAAGACGTTTCGCGCGTGCAGCGCGAAATCCGCCCCCTACCGGAGGGCCCCAGCCGCGAAGCCAAGCGGCGCGAATGGGCAGAAATTTCCGCCACGCTGGACTCGCACATGAAGCGGGCGAAATACTTCAACCTGCACGACTTCCTGTACCTGAAGTACCTGAGCATTCAAAAGGTAGAAATTGTCGACACCTTCATGCTCACGGTGGGATTCGGCGATTTCAACGACCTCTGGATGGACATGCTCTACCTGGCCGAGGTCACGTCGGAGATAGCCTACAGCGTCGCCGTTGACGAGGTGATTGAGAAAGGAGGGACCCTGTCATGAGCTGGATTCAAACCTACTCGGGCAAAGCCTTCGACCCGTTCAACCCCAAGCCGGAGGATATCTGCATCAAGGATATCGCCCACGCGCTGGCCAACGTGTGCCGCTTCACCGGCCACACCCGCCAGTTTTACTCCGTGGCCCAGCACTCGGTAGAGGTAACCACCCGGGTGCCCTTCGAATTTCAGCGCCACGCGCTGCTGCACGACGCCAGCGAGGCGTACCTGCTCGACCTGGCCCGCCCGCTGAAGCAGCGGCCCGAATTCGCCGGCTACCGCGAAGCGGAGAAACGCCTCCAGACCGCCATTTACGAGCGCTTCGGCCTCGACCCCATCACGCCGGCCGAGGTGAAGGAGATGGACCTGCGCGTGCTGCTGCTGGAAAAACGCAAGCTGATGGGCCCCTGCGACAAGGCATGGGACGACCCGGCCCTTTTCCACCTCAAGCCGGCCGTGGAGTACGCCTACTGGCAGGCCCAGCCGCCGCTGCATGCCGAACGGGAATTCCTGAACGTGTTCTACCTCAATTTTCAAGCCTTCGCCGACGATGAAAACGCCCGCTAAGACCGCCAAAACCATCAAGGGCATGAACGTGGCCACGGTCAAGGAATCGGCCGTGCGCATCGTGAACCTGGAAATTTCCCGTCAACTCACCGAGGCAGGCCGCCGGGCCTGCCTCGACATCGGCCTGCTGCTGGTGGGCGTGCTGGAGCAGTACCAGGTGTACTACCGGGAGGTAGGCCACATGGCCATCGACCTGGCCACGATTCAGAAGCACTTCGCCCCGGCCGTGTGGGAGAAGTTGAACAACAACCAGCGCCTGGTACTGGAGGCGGCGATGCACAACCAGGTGAAGGTGGTGCAGGGCCAGATTTTCCAGCACATGAAGTACCTGCTGGAAAACAAAGCCGGCATGGACCGCATGGGCCCCGGCGGCCAGGAAGCGGTAGAAGCCCGGCTGCGCGAGCTGCAAGGCCTTGAGGAAGAAGCGGAGCCTGCTCACGCCGCCGCCCTATGAGCCGCATCCGCAACTACACGTCGGTGGTGACGCCCGCCGTCAGCCAGCACGCCATCGAGCTGCTCCTGGTCGAAGCCGGGGCCCGCACGATCAGCAAATTCTACCACGAGGACACCAAGCGCTGCGAGGGCTTTTTCTTCCAGCTGCAGGTGGGGCCCCAGCTCCTGAGCTTCAAGCTGCCGGCCAACGCTGAGGCGGTGTACCAGGACTTCGTGAAGCGGGCCTACCGCCTCGATACTAAGAAGCGCGCCGCGCTGCGGGCCCAGGCCGAGCGCACCGCCTGGCGCACGCTCCACGAGTGGTGCCAGATTCAGCTCGATATGATTGCCCTGCGCATGGTCGAGCCCCTCCAGGTGCTGCTGGCCTTCCAGTTTGACCAGGAGCAGCAGCAGACCCTTTTCCAACGCTTGGCCGCGGCCGACTTTAAATACCTGAACTGATGAGAACCTTCGGCATCTGCTTACTGGCCATGTGCATGATTTTCTGCGGGGCAGTGCTCAGCGATAACAGTGGCAAACAGTCCTATTTCATTGTAGCCGTGATAGTGGGCGGCATAATCATTTTGTGGGCACTGATTGCCGACGAAACCATCGTGAGCGAGGAATAGCTGGTGCCGATTGATCTCAAACTATACCACCCCAAGTGGAGCCTGATTTCCCGGCTCGTCCGCTACCGGCGAGCCGGGAATAAGTGCGAATGGTGCGGGGCCCCCAACGGCCAGGTAGTGGCCCGCGGTACCGGGCGCGACGCCGGCACCTACATGCTCAGCGGCGGCCAGGTGTTCGACGCCACCAACGGCAAGGCCCTGGGCCGGCGCGACAACTACGTCGCCCGGGCCCATGTCAAAATCATCCTGACGGTGGCCCACCTCGACCAGGACCCGGGCCACAACCGCTTCCACAATTTGGCTGCGCTCTGCCAGCGGTGCCACCTCAATTATGACCGCTGGGATAACTACCGGCGGCGCTTCCACAAGGGCCAGTTCAGCCTCGCCCTTTAGCCTTCTTTCCCACCCCATGCTATTAGCCGAATCAACTATTGACCAGGTACGTCAGCTCGATATTGTATCCATCATCGCCCGCTACGTTACCTTAAAATCCCGGGGCCACAAGCACGAAGCGTGCTGCCCCTTTCACAACGAAAAAAGCCCCTCGTTTCACGTAAACGCCACCAAGGGCATCTTTAAGTGTTTCGGCTGCGGCGCGGCCGGCGACGGCATTGGCTTCGTGATGAAGCTGAAGAAGCTGGATTTCATCGAAGCCGTGAAGGAGATTGCCGGCGACCACAGCCTGGCCATCGAATACCAGCAAATGAGCCCGGAGGCCGCCGCCGTGGCCGAGGCTGAGCAGCGCGACCGCGAGGCCGTGCGCATCGCCCTGACCTACGCCGCGGCCTATTTCGCCGGCACCCGGCTGCCCGACCGCTGGGCCGAGAGCCGCAAGCTGAAGCAGCCGGTGCGCGACGCCTTCCAGCTGGGCTACGCGGAGAACCGCCGCGACGGCTTTTACCAGGACGCCCTCCGCAACGGCTACTCGGCCGAGGTGCTGGTGAAGGCCGGCTTGGTGCGCGAAAAGAAGCAGGAGGGCGCGGAATCGAAGTTTTACGACGTGTTCCAGGACCGGGTGATGTTCCCCATCCGCGACGCCCGGGGCCGCGTGGTGGCCTTCACCGGCCGCCTGGTGACGGAGCCCGCGCCGGACGCCGATTACAAGCCCGGGAAGTACGTGAATAGCCCCGACACGGTGTGGGTGAAGGGCGACCACCTCTACGGCCTGGACCGGGCGGCCGACGCCATCCGGAAGGCCGGCTTCGCCTACCTGGTCGAAGGCAACGTCGACGTGGTGCAGTTCCACCAGTTTCCCCTCGAGCAGACGGTGGCCCCCTGCGGCACGGCCCTGACCGATAACCAGGTGAAGCTGCTCAAGCGCCACACCGAGCGCGTGGTGTACATCCCGGACAACGACCCGGCCGGCCTGAAGGCCATGCACCGCAACTGCCAGCTGATGCTGGCCGCCGGCCTGCGCGTGGAGACGCTGCTGCCCGAGCCAGGCCTGGACCCGGACGACATGCTGAAGCGCAAGATTCAGACCCCCGCCGACCTGGAGGCCTGGCAGCGCAAAACCCGCGACTACATCCGGGGGCCTCTGCTGGAGGAGTGCGAGAAGGATGCCTCGCTTGGGGGCCACGACAAGGCCGCGGCCATCGGGCGCATGGGCGAGGTGCTGGAGCTGATTGACAACGACACCCTGCGCCAGGTCTATTACGGCGACGTGTGCGAGGTGTGGGCCGATTTTAAGAAAGGCTACAAGCTGGTGAAGCGGGGCCAGGACGGGCTGGATATGAGGGCCCTGGATGCCCTGGGCGATAGCCGCAAGGATTACTTTGATTTCAAATTCTTCGAGAGAGACGGCTGCTTCTACACCTACAAAAGCAAGGCGGAGGTACGCATCTGCAACTTCACCTTCTCCATTCAATACTTCGTGCTCAGCCAGAACGAGCCGAAGTACGTGTGCCACTTCACCAACTGCTTCGGGGCCCAGCGCACGATGGCCATCATCACGGACGATTTCGTGAGCGTGGCAACCTTTAAAAAATGTGTAGGTCGGCTGGGCAACTTCATCTTCGAGGGAAACGACGACGACCTGAACAACATCAAGATTAAGTACTTCGACGGCGTAGCCGAAGCCGTGCAGCCGCGCACGATGCTCTACAACCCAACCGGCGACTTCACCACCTTCGCCAACGGGCTGCTGTTTCAAAACCAATTCTTCGCCGCCGACCGCTACGGCATCGTCAAGCTGGAGCGGCCGGTGGCCACGCTCGAGGAGCTGGCCGACCTGCGCAGCGAGTCGCACCTGGACGTCGACGGCAAGGGCCACGTGCTGCACTCGGCCGAGCGCCTGGCCGCCAAGGTACCGGCGCTGGAGCAGCTGCTGGAGGAGGGCAAGGTGAAGCACCTGGCCCACTACTTCCTGCCCTTCGCTAGTACCCTGAAGCTGACGGACGACGACGACGACAACTTCGAAAACGAGCGCCGCTTCCGGCTGCCGGTGAAGGTGCCGGGCATTTCGTTCGAGGACTGGAGCGCGCTGATGCAGCGGGCCTACGGGGCCAACAACCCCATCCTGGTGACGTTCTACCTGGCCAGCCTGTTCCGCGACCTGATTTACAAGGCCAACGGGAATTACTTCCCCCTGCTGCATTTGTACGGCCTGCGCGGCTCGGGCAAGAGCAAGGCGGCCGAGGCCCTGATTTCGTGCTTCGGCCAGTTTTCGGAGGAGACGGCCATCCGCCTGGCGGGCGGGGCCACCGCCACCGGCATCCAGCGGTACATGAGCACGGCCCGCAACTCGCTGATGATGCTCGACGAGTACAAGAACTACCTGCCCATGCCCACCATTGAGTTGCTGAAGGGCATCGCCAACGGCACCGGCAAGCTGATGGGCCGGGCCACTGGGGGCAACGAAACCAAGAGCCTGCGCCCCCTGAGCAGCGCCGTGGTGTGCGGCCAGGACCTGCCCACCCGCGACCCGGCCCTGCTCAGCCGGAGCGTAGTACTCGAATTCAGCGAGGAGATGAAGCGCCAGAACGACCGCGAGGCCTACGACCAGCTGCGCGGCCTGCAGGAGAGCGGGGCCACCGTGCACGTGACCCGCGAGGTGCTCCAGTACCGCACGCAGATGGCCGCCTACCGCCGCCGGGAGCCCGACGTCACCCGGCGCATCCGGGAGCACTGCCAAACGGTGCTGGGCATTGAGGACCCCGAGGACCGCACGGTGCAGAACGCCTCGACGCTGCTGACCACCGCCGAAATCCTGAGCGAAGCGGGCTTAAAATTCCCTTTTAAGTTGGATGTGTTATTTGATAAGCTCATGGAGCGCGTGCAGGAAGTCATTCAAATCCAGCACACCAGCGACGACGTGGAACAGTACTTCATGGTGCTCTCGTCGATGATTGGCCGCGACATCATCGAAGGCCGCCACTTCAAATTGTGGAAGGAAGATGACGGCATAACCAAGCTGTTCCTGCGCGTGCGCCAGGTGCACCCCCTTTACCTGCAGGCCGCCGCGCGCCAAGGCATCGAGCCGCTGTCGGCGGCCACCATCCGGAGCTACCTCACCAAGAGCCGCTTCTTCCTGGAGGACCGCACCAAGGGCGTGCGCTTCGCCGAGGAGCCCAACCCGACGTCGGCGATGGTGTTCAACTACGACCGCATGCGTGACGACGGCGTGGAGCTATCCACGGCCACCAACCTGGCCACCCTAGAAGCCGAAGACGATCCGAGCCGCCGGGCCAGTAACAAGCAGGTGGCACCGGCCGACGCCGGGCCCGCGGTGCACGCCTGGCTCGATGAGCAGGCCACCGACGCCACGCTGGCCGTGTCGGCCGCCCTGCGCCTGTACAACCAGGACAAGCTACCGGAGCTGGCCGAGCCCACCTTCCGCCAGCACCTGCTGAGCTACGCGGAGGGCAAGCATAACCACGAGCTGGAGTTCAGCAGCGACGAGCAGCGCTTCCGCCTCAAGATGCCTTTTTGATCCACCCCTTGACTTTTAACTTATGCCAACCACACGTGCAGCACACTTAGAATGGGCTAAAGCCAGGGCCCTCGAATACGTTGACGCTGGCGAGCTCGCCAATGCCTGCGCCTCATTCATGTCTGACTTAACCAAGCATCCCGAAATCGACCCTACTGCTGCCGGCATGGTCTACGCAATGGAAGCCTTTTCGGGAGGCCTCAATACGCCAGATAAGGTTCGGCATTTCATCAACGGGACTAATTAACCAGCTTTCAATTTTTCACTCATGCCATGACTTACGAAAACGAAACCCCCGCCACTCCTGCAGAACTGCGCGAAGCCGCTGCCGAGGGAAACGAAATTGTTACTTCAACGACAGAAACAATCCCTCCCTATGACGAGGACGACGACGAAAGCCTAGTGCTATGCCCGATCTGCGGCGGCTACGGTGGTGATGGCTATGGCAGCGACGACGGCGAATGCGAAGAATGCGGTGGCACTGGTTATGTAGATGCCAATTGGGGAGAGGAAGAATGAGTAACACTGCTGTTACCGGCCCACTCGAAACTGGCGTTCCTGGTGTAGTCGAATACCACGTTGACGGACCGGACGGATTCACTATCACATTTATATCCGCTGCCAACAATGGCAAAGGGCGCGGCTGGTGTGATTGGTGCGAAACGCCCAGCGGTAGCAAAGCCTCAGCAAACTGCCTTCATGTTCGCACTGTCAAAAAGCACTTAAAAAATAAATGAAGCCTACGCCCGCCTCCGACCCCCTGGCCCAGTTACCCGACACGAACGCGCCGCTGCGCAAGCGTGAGCTACTGGCCTTCGCCAAGCTCTACGCCGCCAACCTGCTTACCAGTTGCGATACGCTGCAGTTCGTCGAAGAACTGGGTCCAGAAGATGTTGCGGCCGTGGAAGGCCACCTGGCCGGAATTGCGGCCCGCTACTTCGACGGCCATCCTGCCCACGACCGCCCGGCCGACATTATCAAGTACCTCAAATCGCTGCGCCCGTCACCACCGCCGCGCCCCGTGGACTGAGGAAAGGAGGAGAATAATTCAACTACAAAAAGGGCCCCCAGCGGCCCTTTTTTTGTGCCCGGTCAGCAGGTGCATTCTAGCCAAGTAACTATAAAATATATTTTTCCTCCTCTTTCCTTTTTGACCTTGTTAATGCAATTCAGAAATAAAATAAAATATTCTGAGTAAGCACTTTAATATTTTTTCAAACTGGTATAGTACCGGGGAAAGTTGGGGAAAGTTGGGGAAAGTTGGGGAAACACCCTTGAAACGGAGGAAACGAAGCGCCCCAAAACGCCTCCTGTTTCCCCAACTTTCCCCGTTTTCGACCCTATTTCCCCGCCTTTCCTCCGGCCGAAAAAAGCTATTGCTTTGATTTATAGCGCAGTGGAAAACGGGGAAAGGAAAGGAGCGGGGAAACCGATTTGAGAGGGTGCGGAAAATCTGAAAACGGTCGCCGACCACTTACAGAGCAGGGCCCCCACTGCGGGGGCGTTCCGCCAGCACCCTCTCAGATGGAAATGTGCTCTCCCGTTCTCCCAGAGTACAATTTGGCTTTACATATGTGTTGAACTAACTGAGCACTAATGTCTAATCGTGGCATTAGAATGGGTATATTGCTACGTCTTTCCTGGCCCATTTTAATTCCTACATGCCCCCTGCGCACCTCTATTCCCCAGCTGCTCTACCATCCCTATCCTCGTCCTTTCTCCCACCCCCAGCCGCGGGCAGCTTTGCTACCCCAAAGCCCGCGGCCGTGAAACGCATTGACTTCCCCATTAAGCCGCACCTGCTAAAGTATTTGCAGGTGCACCTGAAGCTCGCCACCGTGGCCGAGTTTCCGGTCTTTAAGGCGGAGGATTACTTGCTGTCGAAAAGCAACCGCTTCGGCTTCGCCCTCAACCAGCTGCTGCGCAAGCCGGCGAAGAGTGCGCGCCACGAGGGCAGCCTGGAAGGGTGCACCGCCCGCCTGGGCGTGGACCTGCGCAATTTCAACGCGGCCTACTACGACCTGCTCCAGGGCAAGCTCTCGGCCTACGTCGTGTTTCAGTTCAACGACTTTGTCGACGACATCTTCAAGGCCGAACTCTACTGGTGGGTGGCTCAGCACGTGGAGCGCCGCTCGACCATCAAGGATGCGATTCGCTCCTTCATGGTCTTCTACGACGTGAGCGAGGACGACCTGGCCTACGAGACCCTGAAGAAGTCGGTGCAGCGCAACGGGGGCCTGCGGCTGCGCAAAAAAAAGAAGGCCAAATCGGAGAATTTTCCGGTGAATCTGTCCCCAAAAACCGGCGAATTGTCCCCGAAAAAGCGCAAAACGTCCCCGAAAACGGGCGTTTTGTCCCAAAAGGATGTGTTCGCCGCTGTGCGTCAATCACTTATGGCGTTGCCTTTACCTATCTCTGAACTCGATTTTCTCCATGCCGGACGCTAACGACTACCTCCTGCGCAACCTGGCGCAGGAGCCGGGCGAGAACCTGAGCGGCGTAGGGGCCCTGTGGTACGCCCTGGCCGCCGACCTGCTTAACTTCCCCGCCACCGGCGGCCTGGTCATCCGCGAGAACCTGCTGCTGCGCCCCGGGGCCTACTGGTACCAAGCGGTGTCGGTGCGGCGCACGGTGCGCTACAAGCAAACGCCGAAGGACCTGGGCCGCCACGGCACCAGCTACACCCAGAGCCTGGCCGGCACGCTGGCCCGCCACTCGGGGGCCCTGGCCGCCGGCCTGGAGGCGCTCGACGGCCAGGAGCTGGTGGCCCTCTACCGCGACCTCAACGGCGAGACGCAGCTGCTCGGCACGCCCGAGCAGCCGCTGGTCTGGAAGGACACCAACGACTCGGGCTTGGACTACGGCACCCGCAACAACTACGACTGGACGCTGACCGGCGAGACGCCCCGCCGGGCCCGGCCCTACCTGGGCACCTGGCAGGTGAGCGGCGTGGGCCTGGAGGGCAGCGTGCAGCTGGGCACCGTGCCCGGCGGGCGCGTGGAAATCCGCGACCGGGCCGGCAAGCTGATGGGCGTGGCCGAGGCCGGCCAAACCGTCGTGGTGCGCTCGGGCTTCCGCGTGGCCTTCACTATTTTATAAGCTATCGACTATATGTTACCCGAAGAATTCTCCAGCAAGTACCAGGCGGTGTTCGCCGACAACGAGTTTCAAAACATCACTGAGGCCACGTTCCGGGCCTTCGCGGAGGATATCCGGGCCACCTTCGCCCCGGCCGGGGCCCAGGGCACGCTCGACGAAGCCGGCCGCCTGCGCCTCTTCCGCGGCACCAGCGACGTGCCCCAGCCCGTCACGCAGGATTGCTTCTACCTGGTCGATAAGCGCCGCATCGTGCGGGCCAAGTCCTCGTTCAACGCCTCCGTGGCACCGACCGGCAACACGGCCTATTGGGAAGTGGTGCTGGAGGTGCCGGCCGCGGTGCAGGTGCTCGACACCACCGGCACGAGCACGGTGGCCACCATGTCGCAGCGCGTGCTCAGCGAGATGCTGGCCGCCGTGGGCTACACCCCGATTGCCCTGAACGAGTTCGGCATTCACCCCGCCCTGCCCACGCGCCGCAGCTTCGAGGAGTTCATGATGCGCAAGGTGATGGGCCTGGGCACCACGGTCGCGCCCGGGGCCCCAGCCAATGGCTTCGTGAACGACGAGGCCAATACCTTCTCCTTCGACGTGGTGCCCGGCTACGAAACCCTGGAGGAGTACGAGGCCACGGGCTTCCCGCTGCTCACCGGCTTCCAGCCCCTCACCAGCCAGAACGCCTACCTGCTGGCCAAGCGCATCTACATCCGCGGCTTGGCCGGCACGATTGAAATCGGGGCCGTGGCCGTGCGCGTCGCCGAGAGCGGCAGCCGGCCGGCCGGCGGCGTGCTCCGGAGCACCGAGCGCTTCACCGGCCCGGCCGTGGTGGCCAACGCCGCCCCCGACGTGACCATCAGCAGCCCCGCCCCGGGCGTGCTGGTGACGGCTGGGGCCACGCTGGCCCTGGTGGCGGTGGCCACCGACGACAAGGCCGTGCAGTCGCTGCAGTGGCTCAACGCCGTGGGCGGCGTAATTGCCCTGGGCGTCAAGAACGGCAACCAGTACTCGGCCAGCATGACCGTGCCGAGTACGGCCGGTGGCTTCCCCATCACGGCCAAGGCCATCGATGCCGAGGGACTCTTCACGACGGCCGAAGTAACGGTCACGATTCAGGCCGCGACTACCACGCCCGATCCTACCATCACGCCGGACGCGCCGGACGTGGCCTTCGACGTCACCTCGCGCATCCTCTCGGCCTCGCACCCGAGCTACGGCACGGCCGACCTGGAGTATCGCCACGGCGGTACGGGCACTGTGCTGGCCTACGCCGCCATCGGCGTGGATAGCGGGGCCCACGCCGCCAGCGAGTGGCAGTACCGCGTGAAGGCCGCCACCGGCCGCACCGCCAGCATCTGGGCCGGTAGCCCGTCCATTGCCGCCGTCGCCGTCAACCAGCTGCCGGTGGCCAATGCCGGTAGCGACACTACGGTGCAGCTGCCCACCAACGCCGCGCAGCTGCAAGGCAGTGGCAGTGACCCTGACCCAGGCGACACCATCACGTACTCTTGGAGCCAGAGCAGCGGGCCCAACAGCGCCACCTTCAGCAGTAAAACCGTGGCCACGCCCACGGTGAGCGGGCTGATTGCCGGTGCCTACACCTTCCACCTCATCACCACCGACAACCACGGTGCGGTATCGCTGGATGATGCCGTACTGGTGACGGTCAACGCGGCAGCAGTTGCCGGCCGCAAATTGCTGATCGGCACCGGCGACAGCACCATGCGCGACACCAACACGCCGGGGGCCACCACGGGCTACACCGGCAACACCGGGCCGGGCTGGTGGGACGTCATGGTTGATCGCCTGGCATTGGACAGCGCCTGGGAAACGGTGAACCTGGGCTATGCGGGCAAATCGCCCGGCTGGGTGTTGACCAACCGGCTCGACGAGTTGAAGGGCTACCTGGACTTTAGCAAGTACTCGCAGGTCATCGTGGTGCTGGGCTTCCCGGGCGGCAACGGCATCACCAACCAGTTTGGCCGGAGCGCGGCGCAGGAGGTGGCCGACCTGAAAGCCTTGGCCCAGGCGGCGAAGAGCGTGAACGCAGCCAAGACCCGGACGGTGCCCATCCCCTACGTCAACCGCAACGACAGCTACGCGATTGCCACCCAAGACGCCACCCGTCAAAACGTTAACACCGGCATTCAGAACGACAACAGCGGCGATTTCGACGTCAAGCCGCTGGCCAGCAGCCAGCTGCGCGTGTTCCAATCCAGCTACCCCACGGACCCGACCTTCAGCTATGACGGGGTGCACTTTACGGGGTCGGGCGGAACCAACGGGCACGGCGGGGCGGGCGTCGTAGGGGAACTGGCCGCCCAGGGCGTGGCCCAGGCGGCGGGCCTAACGCTGGCCAACCCGGCCTACCGGCAAAACTTGGATTACGCGCCCCCAACCACCACGCCACCCGAGGACGGCAGCGGTGCCGGGCCCTACTACGCGGCCAAAACCAGCGCCAACAACAAATACATCGAACTGGCCAACAGCGTGGGTCTGGCAACCAGCGCCTTTTTCATGTCCGGCGTGTTCACGATTTCGAACTACACCCAATTGTCCATGGTGCTGGCGGGCATTTTGCGCGTGCAGAACGGCGACGACTCCACGGCCGGCTTCTTTATCTACGAGCCGGTAGGTGGAAGTGCTGAGCGGGTGCTGCGCGCGTCGTATCGCACGAATCAAGGACAACGGTTTGACGACAGTTTGGGCGTGACCCTAGCCCTGAACAAGCCCTACTGGTTGGCCATTAAGGCCGTAATCGGCCAGCCTGTTAAGGCCTGGATTGGGGACGTGAACGCGGGCACGCTCACGCCCTACGCGCCCAACGGCACGGTGCTGGCCGGGGCCTTGCAGGCCAGCACCGTGCCGCTAATGATTGGCGCGGGCTATTTCCAGGATGGCACAACGCGCATCGGCTTTGTAGATCAAACAGTGCAAGACTTCATTTTCTCCAAGGACGAGGTCACGGACGAACAAGTGGACCACGCCTTCTCCACCACCGGCGGCAAGCGCCGGGGCCAGCTCAAGGCTGACGGCGGCGCTTTCAACCTGAGCACGCCCGGCCTGATTGCCGTCAGCTCGCTGCTCAGTACCTCGCAAAACGCGACCAGTTGGGGCAACCTGGTGGATAGCACGCGAGGTTTCTCGCTTAAAAACGGCTAATAAAACAGACCCCGCCCCATCCGGCGGGGTTTGTTTTGCCGCCCGTACTTTCGAGCCATGAAAACAGTTCTGGGTATATCGGTGCTTGCCACCTTGTTATTTGTTGGCTGTCACCGGGCACCCGACGTAGTGCCGGCAGCCGCTCAGTATTACTACAACGGCACCGGACAGGCGCCCAGCGCTGCCCGGCACGATCCGCTGGCCGCCTACCTGGTGCAAACCCCAGCCGCCACGTTGGACATCACCGCCAAAACCACCTACGTGGACCCGTTCACCGTGGGTGCCAGCATCACGGCTTCGGTGGATGGGCGAGCCGACACCACCTTCGCCCTGCTGGCCAGCGCCGACGAGCAGCATTTTCTTTTGCGTTTGCCGGGCAGCGGCCCGCACGAAGTTGAGCTGGTGGAAGGGGCGCAAATTCGGCCCAATGAGCAGGGCCCCGTATTGTTTACCAGCATTACGGGCGTGTCGGTGCCGAGAGGCCAGGCGCTTACAGTGGTGCCCCTGCGCCGCACTACAGAAGGAATTGTGGTGTTTGGCGACTCGCGCACGGTGGGCGGGGCCGGCACCCGCACCAGCCGCGACGCCTGGCCAGTGCAACTGCGCCACCTACGCCGGGCAGACGTTTACGTGACAGGTTACGCCAGCCTTCAGCTTGGGGCTCACCTGGGCACCGCTGCCCGCCAAGACAGCCTCACGCACGAAATCAGCCAGCGCTTGGCCCCGTACACAGTCAAAACGCTGTGGCTCGAAGCAGGCGTAAACGATTACCTGAGCGCCACTTACTCACCGGACCAGCTGACGGCGTACTACCGGCAATGGTTACCCAAAGTGCGGGCAGCCATCCCCGGCGTACGGGTGTACCTGCAAACCGATTTATGGAAGAGAGGAGAGCAGGCAAATAAACTGGGCTTCAGCTTGCCACAATACCGGGTGGGTGAGGAAGCCGGGGCCAGTGCAGATGCGGTAGTTGTTGACGGCCGGGCCCTGGCTGACTCCACTACATTACAGGACGGCGTGCACCAAACCGCAGCAGGTGACGCAGGTATTGCCCGGAAGGTGAACGCCGTATTGGGCCCGCGCTAAAACCGAACACCGCACTGCTATGCCCAAGCGCCGCAATAAATCACGAAGCAAGTTCCGTTCCTGGCTGCGCAAAGGATGGGTGCAGGACAGTTGGCTGCCTTTGCTGCTTCTGTTGGCGCTGCTGGTGGCTGTGTGGTTGGTATCGAAAAAGTAAAAAGGCCCCGCCCCATCCGGCGGGGCTTTTTTGTGTCCTTTTCGCCGCTGGGCCGCGCCGGCAGCTTTGCATCATTCAATCCTGAACGATGCTCCTCAACTCCAACCTCGCGGCGATGCTCCAGGCCCCCTTCCTCGTCGAAGGCCAGGCCCTGCAGCTGGTGTACGCCGAAGTCGCCCAGCTGCTCAACGGCCTCGCCGGTGGGGCCCCGGTCCCAACCGCCGACGCCAAGCCGCCGCAGTACTTCGCCATCACGCCGCACGCCGCGGCCCTGGGCATGATGGGCTACAACGCCCTGGACGAAGTGCCCGCCGGCTCGATTGCCGTGCACACGGTGGCCGGCGTGATGATGCCCGAGGACGGCTACTACTCGCTGGGCACCAAGAGCATCGGCCAGCGCATGAAGCAGGCCGATGCGCACGAGAACATCGTGGCGCACGTCGGCGTGTTCCGCACCCCGGGCGGCTCCACGAGCGGCCTGGAGGACTTCGCCGCCACCATTTCCGGCACCCAGAAGCCGTTCGTATCCTTCGTGCAGCAGGGCTGCTCGGCCGGTTACTGGAGCGCCTGCAGCGGCAACGTGGTGATGGTGGCCGGGCGCACGGCGATGCTCGGCTCCATCGGTACGATGGCCGAATTCCTGGACTTCACGGGCTACTTCGAGAAGATGGGCATCAAGCAGGTGACGGGCTACGCCACCCTGAGCACCAATAAGAACGCCTCGTTCAAGGCCGCCATCGAAGGCGACCTCAAGCCGCTCCAGAAGGAGATTCTGGACCCGCTGAACGAAGTCTTCCTGAGCACCGTGCTGGCCAACCGCGACGGTAAAATCGACCCTAAGCAGCAGAAAAACGTGCTCAGCGGCTCGGTCTTCATTGGTCAGGCCAACATCGACAACGGCCTGGCCGACGTGATGGGCACGCTCGACGACGCCATTGCCCTGGCCCAGCAGCTGGCCGACGAGGCCGATACTTCCACCAACTCCTCTTCAACCCAAAATTCTATGTCGCTTTTCAGTAAAAAACTCACCCTCGGGGCCGCTGCTTTCGCCCTCGTCAGCGCCGAAACCATCACGCCTGAGCAGGCCGCCGCCGCCAATCAGGAGCTGACCGATGCCGGCGTTACCGGCGCTCAGCTCATCACCGAGGCCGCCTTCAACGACCTGACAGCCAAAGCCGGCCGCGTTGACGCCGCCGAAACTACCGCCATCGAGGCCGCTGCCAAGGTGACGGAACTCACGGCCGCCAACACTCAGCTCACCACCGACCTGGCCACGGCCAACGCCTCGCTGGTTGCCCTGGGCAAGGTGCCCGGCGCTGCTCACTCCAACCCCGCCCTGGGTGCTGGCCAGACCGACATCAACACCGAGGCGACCGACGAGAACCAGAAGGCCATCGACGAGATGCCCCACAACTCGGCGCTCGACAACCACCCGCTTTTCGGCAAACGCATCCCCGTCTAGCCCCGACCGGCTGGCGTGAATCCACCTTCTACTTCTCCATTTTTCATCTCTTTACTATCCTCTGATGCTCACTATTGAAGCCATCTTAGCAGAATACGGCCGCTACTACATTGCTGGTGGCCAAAACGTTGCTCGCTTGATTCAGCGCGCCTACATCGCGGCTCAGACGGAATCGCTCTTCGGCTCCATCGTGACCGACGACACGCAGTTCCGCATGGCCAAGACCGAATTGGGCCGCATCCTGCAGGCGTTCCAGCCCGGCTGGACCCCGCTGGGCGAGCTGAAGGTTAGCCCCGTTGTGCTCTCGCAGTTCCCCATGAAGGTGGACCTGGAAATGAGCCCCGACGCCCTGGAGGCCTCGTGGTTGGGCTTCCTGACCGACAACAACCTCGACCGCGCCCAGTGGCCGGTGATCCGCTGGTTGATCGAAGCCCACATCCTGCCCCAGGTGCAGGAAGATTACGAGCTGAACGAGGTGTACTTCGGCAAGTTCGTGGCCCCCACCACGGGCGTGGCCTCTGCTGCCGGCACGTCGATGAACGGCATCCGCACCATCATCAACGCCGGTGTGACCGCTGGCCGCATCAGCCCCATCGCCCTGGGCGCCATCCCTGCGGATGCCGCTGCCTTCTGCGATTACGTGGAGGCCTTCACCCGCGGTTTCGACATCCGCTACAAGGGCCGCCCCATGCCGGTGTGCATGAACACGACCCTGGCCGAGCGTTACGCCCGGGGCCGCCAGGCCAAGTACGGCCGCGATTCCAACTTCACCAGCGTTAAGCCGATCATCGCGGGCAACGGCGACGAAATCGTGCAGATTCCGGTGGAGTTCACCCAGCACACCGTGGTGGGCCTGCCCAGCATGGGGGCCTCGTCGAAGCTGTGGGCTACCCCGGCCGACAACCGCAAGAAGCTGGCGAAGAAGTCGGTAAACGAGAAGATGGTGCGCGTCGAAAGCGCCAAGCGTGAGGTGGCCATCTTCACCGATTTCTACAAAGGCGTGGGCTTCCCGCTGGAGCAGGCCGTTTTCACCAACGACCTGGACCTGGGCGCCACGGTCCAATAAGCCAACCAATACCCGCCGGCCGGCGCCCTACCCAGGGCGCCGGCTTTGGTGGTGCCAACCCATTCATTTCATCACTTTTATTTCTCTAATCGTGGCCAAAGAACTCACCGCTGAAGAGCAAATCGCTGCCCTCAGCAAGCAGGTTGCCGACCTGAATACCAAATCGGACCAGAAAGACCGCACCATCCAGGAGCAAAAAGGCAAACTGGAAACCCAAGGCAAAGACCTGGCCCAGGTGTCCAAGGAGCGCGACCAGGCGAATTCCACCGTGAGCGAAAAGGTCGACACCATCCGCCGCTTGGAAGAGGAGGCAGAGGCTAACGAGCAGGTAATTGCCGGCCACGAGGCCCGCTTGCGCGCCGCTGAAGCTGCCGGTGACGGCAGCATCGTGGTGAGCCACCAGGACAAGCTCTACCGCGTGCTCGTGCCCAAGTTTCAGTTCGAAGGCCAGCACGTTAAGGCCGAGTCGTTGGCCAGCGATGCGAGCCTGGTCGCCAAACTGGTGGAAGCCGGTTCGGGTGTGCTGGAGCTGGTGGAAGGCAAATAGCCCCCTGAAGCATCAATAGACTGACAATTATTCCATCATCGTTTTAACTATTCCCTATGGATACGTTTGAATTAAGCCGGCTCGAAGGCCCGAACGGCTCGGATAACACGCCCGGCCTGCTGGGCTATGTGTACTTGGCCCTGGAGCGCGACTTCCTCAAAATCGCTAAGGCCCCCAAAACCGGCACCAAGCCCGGCGATACGGCCGTCATCATCGAGAAGCACACCTTCAAAACGGGCAAAGGCTTCGTGAAGACGTACATCACGTTGGACTCGAACACCCTGAAAGCTGGCCTGGTAGGCGAGCGCGACGGCAAGGGCTACAAGCTCAACTTCGAGGGCTTCTTGCCCGGCAATAAGGCCGAGGTGCTGGAGTTCGCCCGCGTAGTGAAGAACCTGGGCCTGATCATGCTGGTGCCCGATGCCGATGGCACGTACATCCAGGTGGGCAGCGAGGGCCTGCCCGTAGAGCTGGCACCGGACTTCGATTCGGGCAAGCTCTCCAGCGGTCGTCGGGGCTTCATGATCAAAGGCGAGGCCTACGGCAACGGCATTTACATCTACGCCGGTGACGTGACCGAGAAGCCGGAGCCTGCTGTTTAAGCTATGGGTGCTAAATCTCCCCAGCTGCTCCCGGAAGTAGCCGCGAAGTTCCGTTGTACGGTCGTCCCATGCAGGATCGAAATTCAACGGCTCGGGCGCAAGATTGACTTGTGCACGCTGACCCTGGCCGAAGCGGAGGAGCTGGTGAAAGACCCGAAGTTCACCTACTTAATCCCGATTCGAAAGCGAAGCAAGGCGGTGCAATAAAGTACGATGAACCCAGGGAAAAGGGCCCGCTGCACTGCGCAGTGGGCCCTTTTTACGTCCTTTCCGCCCGAGGCAGTCGCCGGCAACTTCGCTTCATGGAAACTGCCGCAATCACCGCCTGGCTGGCCTCGGATCAACCCTACGCCGCGGGCGTGGCCTTCTACGCTGCCCACGGCACCAACCCCACCTACCAGCGCCTCTTCAGCCTGGGCGAGACGCCCTACAGCCGCCAGGTGCTGGCGCGTGAGCTGGCCGCCCTGGTAGGGCCCCAACCCGTCCTGGCACCGGTGGTGCCACCGCCAGTGGCTTCGGCACCTGCCCCGGGCCCCGAGTCGCCCTTGCTGGCCGACCTGCGCCAGCAGCGGCGCGAATGCTACGACGCCCGCAGCCTGAGCCACGCCCAGCTGACGGCCCCGCGCGTGGGCCCCACGGCCCGCCTCGAGCTGGCCTTCCGCGTGCTCATGCTCACCGACCACATCACAGAGCTAACGGCCCAGGAGGCGCACGTGCTGGCGCACGGCCGCCTGCCGGGCCCAGTGCCCACGGCCGACGTGAGCGACGCCGGCACCCTGCGTCAGCGCCTGGCCAACCTGCGCAGCCGCCGCTCGAAGCTGCGCGCCCGCCCCGACCGCGCCGATGCCCTGGCCGCCGTCGACGAAGAAATCGCCCTTATCCAATTAAAACTTCAATCCTAAGTCCGTGAATCCTATCGAATTATTGCCCCTGGAATGGCACAATGCTCAACGCCGCGTGCGTGAGCTGGTGCCGCTGAGCTACAACCCCCGCACCCTCACCGAGGAGGGCCGCGCCCGCCTGACCCGCAGCATTCAGAAGTTCAACCTGGCCGAAGTGCCGGCCGTGAACCTCGACAACGTGGTGCTGGCCGGCCACCAGCGCCTGGCCGTGCTACTGGACCTGGGCCGCGGCGACGAACTCATCGACGTGCGCATGCCCAACCGCCAGCTCACGAAAGACGAGCTCGACGAGTACAACGTCGTGAGCAACGTCGGTGCCGGCGTCTGGGACTACCAGAGCCTGCTCGATAACTTCAGCCACCTCGACCTGGCCAGCCTCATGGACGCGCCCGCGCTGGAGGACCTGGCCCGCCTGAGCGCCTCGCTGCTGCCGCCCGCTGAAGAGGAGGAATTCGACCCCACGCCGCCCGCGGTGCCGCAATCGGTGCTGGGCGACGTGTACGAGTTTCACTCCGATGGCCTGGGCCTGGTGCACCGCCTGGTGTGTGGCTCCAGCACCGATTCCGACGTCGTGGCCCGCGCAGTGGGCGAGGGCGTGCTCATCGACCTGGTCAACACCGACCCGCCCTACAACGTGGCCTACCAGGGCAAAACCAAGGATGCGCTCACCATCCAGAACGACGACATGGGCGACGGCGACTTCTACCAGTTCCTGCGCGACTTCTACACCAACTGCTACGCGTACATGCGGCCCGGGGCCCCGATTTACGTGTTTCACGCGGACAGCGAGGGGGCCAACTTCCGCCAGGCGTTCAAGGACGCGGAGCTGAAGCTGAGCCAGTGCCTGATCTGGGTGAAGCAAGCCTTCGTGATGGGCCGCCAGGACTTTCACTGGCAGCACGAGCCCATCTTGTACGGCTGGAAGGAGGGCGCGGCGCACACCTGGTGCTCCGACCGCAAGCAGACCACGGTGCTCCAATTCGACCGGCCCAGCCGCAACGCGGAGCACCCCACGATGAAGCCGCTCGACATCCTGGAGTACCTGGTGGAGTGCTCCAGCGAGCCCGGGGCCGTGTGCTTCGATGGCTTCGGGGGCTCGGGCTCGCTGCTGATCACCTGCGAGAAGGCTGGCCGCCAGGCGCGCGTGGTGGAGCTGGACCCCGCCTACGTCGACGTGCACGTGCGCCGCTACGCCCAGTTCATGCGCGATAACCAGCGCCGCTTCACCATCACGCTAAACGGGGAGGACCTGACCGATGAGCAACTCGCTGCCTTCCGTAACTAGCCTGCCGGGCTCCGACATGGTGCCCATGCCCACGGCCACGGCCGTGGAGCGCATTTTTGCGGCCTACCACGACGAAAACGGCCCCGGGCTCGAGGGGCTGAGCCACGCCGATAAGTTGGTGCACAGCCAGCTGGAGGCGGCCTACGGGCTGATCCTGAACTACCACTCCTTCGAGCAGGCTTGGCCGCTGATGGCGAAGCAATTCGGCATCAGTCGCCCCACGTGCTACCGCCGCCTGCGCGACGCCCAGAACCTGTTCGGCGACGTGAAAAAGGTGAAGAAGGAGGGCCGTAGGGCCGTGCTGCTGGAGTTTGCGCGCAAGCTGCTGCAGCTCTGCCTCACCATGCGCCCCCCGGACGTGAAAGGGGCCATGGCAGCCATGAAGTTCGAGGCCAACATCAGCGGCCTGCTGCGGGCTGACGCCCATGGTGAGGACGCCGGGCCAGGCTCAGGTAACACGTCCTACATCCTCAACCTGACGGTGGAGGGCCGTAAGCCGCGTCAGTTCGACCTCACGCGCCCCGAGGACATCAGCGACGCTGACTACGAGTTAATCGACCAGGCGGTGAGCGAAAACGTCGTCAGCCCGAACCAGATGGCCATTCTCATCGCCCAGGCGAAGGAAGGAGACGGCCGTCTATGATCAGCCAGGAGCAGCTCAAGTTCAACCAGCCCCAGCAGCGTTACATCACGGCGAGGGGCAAAAAGCAGGGTATTAGCATCTGGGGCCGCGGTACGGGCAAGTCCAGCATCATCGCCTGGGACATTCACCAGATTGTGACCACGATGCCCCGCAGCTGCTGGGTCATCGTGGGCTCGACCTACAAGCAAGTGCTCACGCGCACGCTGCCCTCGACGGTGGCGGGCCTCGAGCGCCTGGGCTACCGCCTGAACCGCGACTTCTACATCGGCCGCAAGCCGCCGCCCACCCTGAACTGGGACCGGCCCTACGAGGGCCCCCTGAGCTACGACCACTTCATTATTTTCAAGAACGGCACCGGGTTTCACCTGGTGTCGCTCGATGCCGGTGGGTCCGCCTCGCGCGGCCTGAACGTCGACGGCTTTATTGGCGACGAGGCCCTGCTGTTCGATAAAACCAAGCTCGATGCCGACTTGTCGGCCACGAACCGCGGCAACGGCCAGTATTTCGGCAAAAACCCGATGCACCACGGCGTTTTCCTCTTCAGCTCGATGCCCTGGGGCGATACGGGCCGCTGGCTGCTGGACAAGTCGAAATACTACGAAAACGAGGGTGTAAACTTGGAGGAGCGTCAAAACGCGCTGATCGACGCTCAGGTGCGCTTCCTGGACGCGCCCAGCGACGAGGAGAAGATGGAAATCTGGGCGCAGGAGGTGGTGCCGCTCATGAAGGCCGTGCGCTACTTTCCCAGCGCCGCCACCAAGGGCACGTTCTACTCGGAGGCCAACGCCTTCGATAACATCCAGAACCTGGGCCTGCAGTACATGCTCGACCAGCGGGCCTTCATGACGGACTTCACGTTCCAGATTGAAATGATGAACCGCCGCCCCACCACCGTGGAGGGCGGCTTCTATCCGCAGCTCAACCAGGCCCGCCACGTGGTGGAGTGCGCCGCCGATGATTTCGTGTTGGGCCTGGCCCTGGGCGATGAATTCGGCAAGGGCAAGGGCCTCAACCTCAAGAAGCTCACAGAGTTCAATGATAGCCGGGGGGACAGTGATTGCCGGGCCCATCAGTTTCTGCGCATATCGGTGGACTGGGGGGCTTCGATCATCACCATGGTGGTGGGCCAGCCCCACCTGGACAAGCGTGAATATCGGTTCCTGAAGGGGTTCTATGTCAAGCACCCGGGCTTCATCAACGACCTGGTCGACGCCGTTACGACCTACTACTCGACCCACTTGCGGCGTGAAATCCAGTTCCTGGCCGATGAGGAGCGGGGCGATGCCAAGCGCGAGGACAGTGAGTTTACCTTGAATGAGACCCTCATGCGGGCGTTTCAGAAGAAGGGCTGGCGCATCCAACGCTATGGCCTGGGCCGGGTATCGGGCCACTCCACGCGCTACCTGGTGGCCCAGGAGCTACTCGGGGAGCAGAACCCCAACCTGCTGCGCATTCGCTTCAACAAGGTGAACTGCAAGGACGTGGTCACGGCCATGCTGCTGGCTCCAGTGAGCCAGGACAGCAAGGGCCGCATCGTGAAGGTGAAGGCAAGCGAGAAGAAGAAGAGCTTCCCGCAAGAGAATGCCACGCACTTCACCGACAACGTGGACCTGCACCTGCTCAGCATCGGCACCGACATCGTCAATGCCGCGCCCGACTTCAACCTCATCGGCCTGCACAGCAGTTGAGCACTGAGCGACATCGATGTCGTCCAGTCACCAAGCCCCGGCCCACCAGCCGGGGCTTTTTGTTGGGGGCCCCCAGCAGATATGGTCCGAGGCACCCCCTGGCAATTGCCGACGGCCGACAGTGCAAGCTGGGGACGCGCGTTCGACTCGTGAGACGCTGAATCACCTTCGGCGGCTAAAAGCTGCGATTCCAGCGCGCCCGGGCACTTGTGATTGAGATTGAGATTTTATGCCTTTTCGGGGCTGCTGGGGCGGTTTTGTGTCCTTTCGCCTGCCTCGGCGGCGCGGGTACTTCGGCCTACCAATGAAAGCCGAAACCATCCGCCTTAAAGACGCCCTTGCCCTGCTCGACGGCCCCGCTCCGGTGGCCGTGCGCTGGGTCAAGTGCGACCGCCGCCGCAAAACCGGGGGCGATTTCGGGGCCCTGCCGGCCGCCCGCATCGGCCGCGGTACCCGCTCGGCCGCCGCGGCGCTCCGGGCCCCGCGCCAAGGCGAAGAATCGGCCGCCGACCGGGCCGCCGTGGCGGCCAGTGGCCTGGCGCCGGTGCCCGGGGCGGGCCCCAAGGACCCGGCCCACTGGGCCAACGCCACCCGAAACCTGGTCGATACCCGCACCGGGGCCCTCGTCAAAGTCCACATCTACCTGCTCGTGCACGTCGCGGGCCGCAAAGTCATAATCTGATGGAAGAAGTTGTATTCACCGGCCGCGGCCAACACGCTTACTTGCCCCGCTCGGGCTCGGTGGTGCGCCTGCACGGCGCGCTGGGGGCCGCCAGCGGCAGCGCCCAGGGCCCCGCGGCCGGCAAGCAGGACGGGGCCCCGGCCACCACGCCCATCGTGAAGGGTCAGAGCGGCCTGGTCGCGCCCTGGGGCGCGGCCAACGACTTCCCGCAGCAGGTGCTGGCCAAGATTTCGCTCAGCACCATCATCGGGCCGGTGCTCGACTGGAAAACCCGCGCCACCTACGGCAAGGGCATTGTCTACGGCAAGGTCATCGGCTACAAACCGGACGGCTCGGAGATATTCCAGCGATACAACGACCACGTGGTGCGCGAATTTTTCCGCAAATCCAACCTGGCGCGCTTCGGTTACGAGGGCCTGCAAGGCCTGCACTACTACGCCAACGCCTTCCCGGAGCTGATCCTCAGCCGCGACCGCAGCGAAATCACCAGCATCGCCATCCAGGACACGCCCTTCTGCCGCTACTCGGTGCAGGCGCCGGGCATGGCCGTGCCCGAGTGGGTGTACATCTCGGCCAACTGGCCCGACGCCCAGCCCGGCGACGGCTACACCGACCGCGTGCCGGTGCTCGACCCCTACTTCCGCGACGTGGAGGCCCTGCGCGCTGACACGCGCGGCTTCAAGTACATCTACCCGCTCTCGCTGCCCAGCCCCGGCCAAGCCCTCTACCAGC
Organism: Hymenobacter nivis; assembly: GCF_006439025.1. GTDB lineage: Bacteria > Bacteroidota > Bacteroidia > Cytophagales > Hymenobacteraceae > Hymenobacter > Hymenobacter nivis_A. The sequence continues at coordinate 465,191 of NZ_RCYZ01000001.1, read as the reverse complement.
TGGCGGCCTGGAATCCCATCATCAAGTCGGGCTGGCTCGACGTGGCCTACGCCGTGCCCGAGTTCAAGAAGGCGCTGTTCAAAAACCAGCTCACCATCAAGTACCTGATCGAGGCCGACGTGCGCTACTGGGAGTGGAAGCACCCGGACTGGAAGGAGAAGACCGACGCCCAGCGCAAGCAGATCATCGGCGAAGAGCTGGAGGCCTTTGAGCGGACGATGGCCGGCACCGAGGGCGCCGGCAAGTCGATCATGACCATCACCATGCCCGACCCGCAGAACCCCGGGGCCACCATCAAGGCGTTCACAGTGAGCGCCATCGACGACAAAATCAAGTCGGGCCTCTACATCGAGGACTCCCAAGAGGCCAGCAGCCACGTGTACACCGCCCTGCAGGTGGACCCGACCCTGAGCGGCATCAGCCCCGGCAAGGGAATGGGCGCTGGCTCGGGCTCCGACAAGCGCGTGGCCTTCAACGCCTTCGTGGCTACCCACACCTTCCACCAGGACCTGCTGCTGGAGGTGCTCAACCTGGTGCGCGACTACAACGGCTGGGACCCCGAGCTGGAGTTCCGCTTCCTCAATCCGCAAATCGCCACCCTGGACGCCCCTACGGAAGTGCCGGCGGCCTCAACCCCCCCATCCGAGTAATTATGGCCCTGCTCAAAACCATCGACGAGCTGCGGCGCTACGTCGCCATCGACGCTTCCGACATTCCGCCCGCCATCGCGCTGGCCATCATAGAGGCCGAGGCTGACTGCCTGAGCCCGCTGCTGGGCTCCGCGCTGCAGGACTGGCTCCAGGTCGCCTACGACGCGCCGACGTTTGATCCTGATGCCCCTACGCCCGCCGCCCAGTTGCTGCGCCGGGTGCAGGGGGCGTTGGGCCGGCTCGGCACCGGCGTAGGACTGACGGGCCACCAGGTGAGCATTGACGCCACCGGCGTGCACATCATCGTTGGCGACACAATGAAGACCGCTTTCCAGTGGCAAGTGGTGCAGCGCCAGCAGCAGCTGCTGCGCCAAGGCCAGCGCGGCCTGGACGAAGTGGTGCAGTGGCTGGAGGACCACCGCGAGGATTCGGCAGAGCTACGGGACTGGGCCATTTCGCCCGCTGGCCGGCGCCACCGCCGCGAGCTGTTCACGTGCACCGCCGACTTCCAGGAGTACGAGAACATCTCCAACTCGCGCTTGGTGTTCGGGGCCCTGGGTCCGGTGCGCCGCCGCCTGGAGGCGTTCGAACTGGGCCCAGTACTGGGCCCCGACTTCTTGGCCGAGTTGCGCGACCAGGTGCGCGCTCGCAGCCTGACGTCGGACAACGAGAACCTGCTGCGCACCTACGTGTACCCGGCCCTGGCCAGCCTTACCATCGGCCATGCCGTGCCCGAGCTGGGCCTGGCCCTGAACGGCGACGGCATCGACCTCACCATTGCCCGCGTCGACGACAGCAATTCCAAGGAGGCCGACGCCGGCCTTGACCAGCTGCTGAGCACTAAAGCCAACGAGGCCCTGATGGCCGGGGCCCGCTACCTGCGCAACCTCACGTCCTACCTCGACCGCACGGCCTCGGCCACGCGCTTCGCTACCTACTTCAATTCCAGCGCTTACACCAACCCCAACACGCCAGTGCTGGAGCGCAACCGTCCCGACTCGCCCACTTACAAATTCTGCGGATAATGAACACCAACACGTGGATTCTGACCCTGCTCGGGAGCGTCGTGGTGGGCGTGATGGCCTGGCTGTTTCAGCGCGCCATCGCCGGCATCGACAAGAAAGCAGACGACAACTACGCCCTGACCAGCAAAACGATGGCCGTGGTGCAGGAGATGCGGGTGGAAATGACCGGCTACAACATGCTGGTGGAATACCTGAGCGGCGACGTGAAGGAGCTGAAATCTGAGAACCGCGTGCTGCGCGACGCCCACCACACTTTCGACAAATACATCGCCGTGCAGCAGGCATTAAAAACTACCCATTCACCCAATTAATAAATTATTTATGTTCAACCCCTTACATCTATTCCGCTGGATGGCCCTTGGTGGGGCCCTCACGCTGGCCGGGGCATTCATCGCCTCGGCCAACCACTGCTTCGACCTGGCGGCCACCCTGCAATTCCTGATGTCGCTGTGCACGATTGGGGCCCTGGCCGTGCGCCTACACGCTGGTGAGGCCGCCACTAGCCCACTATTGCCCGCGCTGCCCGCGTTGCCAACTCTGCCCAAGGGCGCCCGCGTGGCGGTGTTTGGGGCCCTGGCCCTGGGCGTATTCTTCCTGCTGCCGTTCGCCCTGCGCCTCATCGACCCCACGGCCGGGGGCTTCGCGCCCGATACGATCAACGCCGCCGCCCTGGGTGCCTTTCAATTCTTCGCCGCCCTGAGCATGGCCTACGCTTCGTGGCGCTGGCTCTTCCCGGACCTCTACCGCTACGCGATGGACTGCATGGAGGGCAAGCTGCTGGAAAACCTCACCGACGACCTGAAGGCGCTGCTCGGCCCGACGCGCTCCGTCAGTTTACTCGAGGCTACTGAATACCGTCACATTGCTCAATTTCAATTCCTTATCCGATGCACCCGTTTCGTACTCTCCTTGTCGCCCTTCTTGTTGTTTTTGCTGCTGGCCAATCACGCGCTGACAGCCGCGCTGACAGCAGTGCCCGGCGGCGCGCCCGTGTAGTCGCCGTCGCCCGCAGCCTGGTCGGCATCCGTGAAGTCGGCCGCAACGCCGGGGCGGCGGTGGAAGCCATCATCAAGTATGCCGGCGGCAAGGTGGGAGACGCCTACTGCTCCTGGACAGCGGTGTACAATCTGCGCAAAGCCGGGATTATGGTGCCGCGCTTCGGCAAGGCCCGGAGCTGGTTCGACCTGACCCACACCATCTGGCGGGCCGGCCGGCAGGTGCTGGGCCGCCTGGGCCCCCAGCCCGGCGACCTGCTCGGCTTCACCTGGGGCCATCCGGATATCTGCCACGTCGAAACGCTGGTGGGGCCCTGGGGCACTGGCCCCAGCGTGCGGGCCGTAGGCGGCAACACCGGCGGGGGCGGGGCCCTGCAGCGCGAAGGGGAGGGCGTGTACGAGAACTGGCGGCTGAAGCGCCTGGTGGCCGCCGCCGCCAACGTGGTCGACGACCCCCGCTACAAATGATTTCCATCTTGCTCCCCGCCCTGCAATTCGTGGCCCGCCACTGGAAGTGGGCCGCCCTGGTGATGCTAGTGGCCCTGGTTGCCAGCCTCGGCATCTACGAAGTGGGCCTGCTGCAGCGCCACGTGCTCAGCAAGCAAGCCGCTGGCCTCGTGCAGCACCACATCACGGCGGTGGCCGCCGACGCCCGGGCCCAGGCCCGCGCCGACAGCGCCGCCCACTACAACGCCGGCCAGCGCGCCGAACTCCTCCGCAACGCCTCTCTGCTCCGAACCGAAGATGAAAAACTTACTGCTCAGCGCCCTGCTCCTTATGAGCTGCCTGCTGACCCGCCCCGCGAGTAGCCAGCCCATTGCCCCGTTGCGGCCCCTGGTGGTCCGCCTCGACAGCGGCACGGTGGTGCGCCGCCCACTCATTGGCATCGATACGACCCTCTACCGTTCGGTGCGCACCGACCGCGCCCTGGACCAACTGCTGCTGGCCAACCGCGCCGCCCGGGTGGCCGTCCTGGAGCAGGTGGTGCGCCGCGACTCGTCGGCCCTGGCCGACCGCGCGGCTGAGCTGCGCCGGTGCCGCGGCGAGGGCCGGGCCCGCGAGTCGGACTTCACCCAGCTGGTGGCCACCACCGCCCGCCTTCAGGACCTGCCCACGCCCCGGCCTTTTCTGCTCGATGCCCACACGTATCAGGGTGCCGGCCTGGGGGCCCTGGCCCTGCTGCTTGTTAAGATATTTGTGCTGCACTAAAAACGCGGGCTTTGCAAGTGGATTACACTCTGTGCAATAACTATATTTGCACAACCAATGTGGAGGGAAAGGGAAGCCGAGAGGCCACCAGCGCTTTGATCGGCGTAGTAGTTCCCCGCCATGTTGGCCAACTTAATCAGCGGCCCGCCCTCCCCGGCGGGCCGCTTTTTTGTGCCCCGTCCGGCCGTACCTTCGTCGGGCAAACACTTCTGAATACCTACGCCGGTCGCCCCGGCCGTCGAAATACGGCCGGGGAGTAGTGGAGGAGCGTGACCTCTATGCTAAGGGCAATCGGCTCAGAAGTGTTTGCAGCGATTTCCCCGGCTTGCTCGACTAACTGCGCTATGGCTAAGACGCCTAAAAATGATCCCATCGGCTTTGGACGCAAAGCCATGCCCGACGAGGTGGGCAACGAACAGGCGAGTGAGCAACCGGCCCACGAGCCGGAGCCGCCCCTGGTGGAGCCCATCTTCGTCGACGACGTGGTGATGTACGAAATCCTGGCGCGCTACAATCTGCTGCCCCTGGCCGCCGTCAGCCGCTTCGAATACCAGCTTGTGCAGGTCATCGCCGCCCTCGAAAAGCGCGTGCGTGAACTGGACCCAGATCTTTAACGCTATGGAAAATATTGCTGCCGCTGCCTTTGGGCTCTGCCTGTCACTACTTGCTTTGCCGCACTTCATTCATCATGCCCGCGTATTCGGCCGGGTGTTTACCGATATGCTAGATCAGTAGCCTTTATTCTGGCTTACAATCCCTATCCTTTCGACCACGTTTTATAAGCCCCGGCCCACCAGCCGGGGCTTTTTTTGCACCCTGCCAGTCGACGATTCCACCGTGCATGGAATCTGCGCTAACGCACTCAAAAACAAGTTATTTAACTTGACTTGGGGCCCCATCGAGAGCGTTGTTTGTCATACTAAACGACACGCACACAACGCCTTACCACGATGACCGCCGCCCAAATCCTCGCCACCACCGGCCGTACCAAAACCTGGAAGATGCAGCAACTCTTCGCCCTGGGCCTGACCCGCCGCGAAGTAGCCACCATGATGAGCGTAGGCTACGGCTTCGCCCAGAACGTGTACGCCGCCTGGGCCACCACCGCCGCCGCCACCCCCCGGGCCCTGGTTACGCCGGTAGCTTTCGCCCCCTTCGCCCCGGGGGCCTTCACCCGCACCTTCGGCGTAGAGATCGAAGCCTACGGCGTAACCCGCGCCGCCCTGCTGGCCGAGCTGCGGGCCCAGGGCCTCGAAGCCCAGGACGCCGGCTACACCCACGCCACCACCAGCTACTGGAAAATCGTATCGGACGGCAGCGTAACCGGCGCTAACGGCTTCGAGCTGGTAAGCCCGGTGCTGCGCGGCCTCGAAGGCCTGGCCGACCTGGAGCGCGCCTGCCGGGCCCTGCGCATCTGCGGGGCCCAGGTCAACGACTCCTGCGGCCTGCACGTGCACTTCGGGGCCCGCGACCTGCGCATCGAGCACCTGCGCCAGGTGGTCCGCAACTACCTGGTGCTGGAGCCCACCCTGGACCAGCTGATGCCCGCCGGCCGCCGCGGCAACGCCAACGGCTACTGCCAGGGCCTGCTGCGCGGCCGTACCCAGGCCACCGCCGAAGCCCAGGTCCTCGCCGCCACCACGGCCGAGCAGCTGGCCCAGGCCGCCAACGGCACCGGCAGCAGCAGCCGCTACCACAAGGTCAACCTGCAGAGCTTTTTCCGACACGGCACCATCGAATTTCGCCAGCACAGCGGCACCACGAACTTTGAGAAAATCAGCTTCTGGGTCAAGCTGCTCAACAACCTGATCGAATTTTCAGCCACCCGCCTCGTAACGCCGGCCCTGCCCGTAGCCGAGTTTGCTACCTTTAACCAGCGCGACATCGCCACCTTCTACCAGCGCCGCCGTATGGCGCTACAAACACGCTAGTATGAAATATGAAATCTTAGGTGGCGGCCACGTAACGGCCGCCACCGACCTGGGCCTAGTCCAGGCCCTGCGCCAGGACAGCCAGGCGTGGGCCCCCAGCGTAGGCATTGAGGACTTTATGGAAGGCATGGCCGACCGCTGCCGCACCCAGAAAGGGGTGACCGTGCGCACCAATGGCATCGCCAACTTCGTCGCCGACCTCAAGGAGCACGGCTTTATTTCCCAGGCCTCTGAGTGAGCCTTTTCGTGTCCTTTTCACCCGTGGCGGGCCCCGGCAACTTTGAGCATCTTCTACCTCAAACCTGCCCCAATGGCCCCCACTATCGAGTCCCAAACTTTTCCCTTCAACCTGGCTTGGAGGGCCGCGCTCCAGGGCCACTGCATTACCCGCGTGCTCTGGGACGGGCAATACACAGTGTTTCTGGCTCCTGCTACCGAATTGCCGTTGCGCACGCTGGATAGCGTTTCTTGGTTACCCAAAGCAGTAATTCGTCAGTTGCGTCGGCCGCACGGATCGCAAACGCATCGCCCCACCGGAGAAGAAATTACGGTGCCTATTAGCTCCATACTGTACGTGTTGCTCCCCACTGGAGAAATCATAGTTCAGGAGTTTACCTCCGAAGACCGAAAAGCCACGGACTGGATTATCCTCGACTAGGGACCCCTTACCAAAAGCACGAAGCCCTGGCCTACGCCGGGGCTTTTTTGTGTCCTTTCTACCCGTGGCAGGGCCCGGCAACTTCGGGGCATGGAAACCCTACAAATCGGCACCATCACCAAGCAAGTGCCTTCTTCGTGGAACGAGCTGAAGCGCCGGCAGCTGCTGGCCGTGGTGGCCGAACTCTACGCGCCGGCCCGCCCGGGCCGGCCGCTGCGCCTGCTCAGCGTGGTCACCGGCTTTCCCCTGCCGCTGCTCGGCACCCAGCCCGTCGTGGTGCTGGCCCAGCTGCTGCCGCTGGCGCACTTCCTGGAGGCTGAGGACCAGCTGCTCACCGAGCAGCTGCTGCCCACCCTGCAACTGCCCGGCCGCCACGTGACTGAGCGGGCCGTGACCTGGCACGGCCCGCGGGGGCACCTGCGCAACGTGCTGTTTGGCGAGTTCATCTTCGCCGACACCTTCTTCGTGCTCTACGCGCTGCACGGCAAGGCCGAGCACCTCGACAAGTTCCTGGCCGTGCTCTACCGCCCGCGGCGCGTGGGGGCCAGCCCCGCCTCGGCCGACTGGACCGGCGACGTGCGCCTGCCCTTTAACGAGCATCAGCTGGAAAACCGCACCCCGCGGGTGGGGCCCCTGGGCATCCTGGAGAGGCAGGCCGTGCTCACCTGGTACCGCGGGTGCCGCGCCCAGCTCGCCCAGGAGTTCCCCGACGTGTTCGTGGCCGCCGACGAGGACGCCAAGAAGCGGGCCACCAAGGCCCCGGACTGGGCCCGCGTGCTGCGCAAGCTGGCGGGCGGGGCCTTTGGGGCCGTGGACCAGACCGCCGGCCAGCCCCTACGCCTGGTGCTGGCCGAAATGCAGGACCTGGCCGCCGATTACCACCGCCTCAAAAACCAAAAAGCCACCCACTGATGCGCAATTCCACTTACGCCGCCCTGTTTGAGGGCCTCGCCGCACGCCACGTGCGCATCCGCCACCGAAAGGACTCGGCCCGCTTCGCCCGAATCATCGTCAGCGTCGACCCGCTGCAGCGCCAGGTCGACCTGATGGAAATGCAGGAAGTACTGCTGGGCCGCTTCCTGAAGCCCGGCGCCGGGGAGCAGGTCCTGGTCCTCGAATCGCTCCAAGTGCAGTTCACCGACAACGCCGGTGACAACTACCAACGCCGCGGCCGCGGGGCCTTCTTCGTGCTGGAGAAGAAAACCAAGGACGTGGAGGCTTGGGAGGTGCTCGACCGCACTGAGCAAACCGGCGAGGAGCTGCTGGCCGGGGCCCGCCGCGACTACGAGGAGGGCCGCGACGTGAAAACGCGCTGGCCCATCGGGGCCATCCTGGCCGACGCCGTGGGGCCCCTGGGCGACGGCACCTGGTACGGCACGCGCTTCGACTTCGAAATCATTTCTCCCGCCAACGCGGCCCTGGTTTACAAGCCGGCGGCCTTTACTCCCGTACCCTAATGCCCGGCGAACACTTAGCAAAACTGACCATTCGCGTCTCCTTTTCGCGCGCCGACGAGGTGCGCGCGGCCCAATCCGAGGAGGTGCGTTTCCGACTGGCCGGCACCTGGTTCACCTACCGGCGCGGGGGCAACGGGCCCCTGGCCAACGAGTTTGTGGTGCCCGACCCCGACGACGACGACGGCCGCGAGGACTACGTGAAAAACGCCGTCACCAACCTGGTGGGGCTGATTAAGAACACCGTCCAGCAGCGCAACCTGCCCTATTTGGTGAGCGAAGTGCGGGCGCTGCCCCTCGACTTTGCCACCCAGCAGGGCGTGGCGGAGTTCGATATTTCCGCCCTGGAGTACGTCAAGAGCTACGACCTGAGCTTTTTCTGCCGCTACACCGGCACCCCCAGCGGCTGGACGGTCATCGCTAACCAAGCCACGGTGCCCCCGGTCACCGCCGTGGCCATCATTAGGGATGCGCTGGCGTTTGGCACGGCGACGGGCAGCGCCGACGTCTACATAACTGACGGTGATGCCCAGCCCCACACCTTCGTCTGGGCGGACGACCTCTCCCTGCCCGCTAACCAGGGCCCCGCCACCCTTTATCAGCGAGACAAGCTAAAAGCGGGCACTTATCGGTGCACCATTACGGCCACCAGCGGGGCCTCGCTGGTGCTGCCGGTTGTCGTCAAGTCGGATGCCCGCTTCGAAGTGGCCGTGAATACCACGGCCACTACCGCGCAATTGGTGCCCAGCGGGGGCCTGGCGCCCTACGCATTTCTGTGGGAGGATGATGGCTCAACGGGGCCCGGCCGCACCGGCCTGGCCACCGGCACCTACAAGTGCCGGGTGCAGGATGCCCGCGGCACTACCCTGGACGTAGTGGTGGTGCTCTCGCCCTTCCACTTCTACTTCGGCCGCAACCCCATCACGCTGGCCGTCGACGCGGGCGACGACTACCGGGCCGACCCCACCACCAAACCCGACCTGAGCTTCCTCTGCGAAGTGTGGCTGGAGAAGGAGTACGGCAGCAACGTGTTCGAGCAAGTGGGCACCACCGTGGAGCAGCCCGCCGACCGCGACGGGCGCTCGGTGTTCCAGGTGGAGGCCCTGCTGGTGGCCTTCCTGGACTACCATGTGCCGGCCCCGGCCAGCACCGCCGTGGAGCGGGCCGCCCCGCTGTTCCGCCGCTTCTTCCTCAAGCACGCCGAATTCTTCGGCGGCGTGGCCGTGCCCGCCGTTACCCTGGAGCGCAGCTACGTGCTGCTCGGGGGCCTGGGCTTCTACGAAAACCGGGCCCGCACTTGGTTCACGGCCTACCAGGCCCAGGTGAAGCCGTTTCTCACCTGGGAGCCGCCAGTGAAGGCCGTGCTCCGCGACCAGCCCGAGTTCCTCTACTTCATGGTCACCGGCGGGGCCCCGGCCTTCCGATGCCAGGTGCGCGTGCACTTCAGCGACGGCACCGAGCAGCTGGTGGCCCACGGCGGGGCCGACGACGCGCTGGACTTCGAAGTCTACTGCCTGCCGGTGGGCTACGCCGCCCTGCGCCTGGCCGAGCTGGCCGGGGCCGGCCCGGCGGTGCTGTGGTGGGAAGTGTTCGTTACCAGCCCCGACCGGGCCACGGTGCTCAGCGAAACCCGTCGCTTCGAACTGGACGCACGCACCTTCCCCAAGCGCCGCTACTTCCTGTTTGCCACCTCCCTGGGGGGCATGGCCACCTATGCCGCCACCGGCGAAGCCCAGCTCGACGGCGAAACCACTGGCCAGGAGGCCGCCCTTACCCTGGCCCCCGACTACGACCCGCTGGCCGGCGACACGGCGGTGCAGGGGCGCGTGCTGCGCCCGGTGGTGAAGGCGGCGTCGGGGCCCCGGACGCGGGCCCAGATGCTGGCCTCGCAGGACCTGCTGCTCAGCAAGCGCGTGCTGCTGCTCAGCCACGACGGCCAGCGTTGGCAGCCGGGCTACATCAAGGCCAAAACTTCGTCGCTCTTCGACGAAAGCAAGGCCGTGCAGACCCAGGAGTTCGAGTTCTACCTGCCGGCCGAGCGGCTCTACACGCCCGCGCTGGGGCCCGCCCAGGTCACCTACGCCACTATTTTTCAGCCCTAACGATGGTCGGACTCAAAAACGCCGCCGGTTGGCTGGACCTGGCCGAAGGGGCCATCTCGCTGGAAATCAATAATCCGTTCTTCAGCGCCGACTCGGTGCCGGGCACCATCACGTACCCGTTCGGGCTACCGATGACGGCCGGCAACCTGGCCCGGCTCAACTTCCCCCACCTGCGCGCTGACCAGGGCGATAAGATTGCCCCCGAGCCGGCGGGCCTCTACCTGGACGGCGTGCTGCGCTGGGCCGGCAGCCTGGTGTACCTCGACTGCGACGAGGCCCAGCAGATGTTCCAGTACAACTTCGTGGCCGACGCCGCCGACCTGGCCACCCGCATCGACGGCGTGTCGCTGCCCGGCCTCGACCTGGGCCTGGTGCCGCTGACCTTGGTGCCCGACGCGCCGGCCTACGCCCTGCCGTGCGTGCGCAACACCCTGTTTTACGACGTGGAAAAGGTGCCCGCCTACGGCCACGTGGTGAACTACTACCGCGACGGCCTCTACCAGCTGAAGCCCGGCGGCAAGCGGGCCCCCATCGTGCCGTTCCCGCGCCTGGTGTTCCTGATCCGGGCCGTGCTCGGGGCCGTGGGCTACACCGCCAGCGGGCCCTGGCTGGCCGAGCCGGAGGTGCAGCGCCTGGTGGTGTACTCCGACCGGGCGGCCGAGGACGCCGCCGGCAACCTGCTCACCGAGTTTGCCCTGAACCGGCATGTTCCCGACATCGGTGTCGGCGACTTCCTGGTGGCCATCCAGAAATTCTGCGGCGTGGGCTACGGCTTTCACCCGGTGCGGCGCGACGTGCGCTTCGTGGCGCTGGCCGACGTCATCGCCGACCCGGCCTACGTGGACCGCGTTGGGGGCCCCGCCCGCACCACGGCCGTGACCAGCGACGGCTTCACCCTGGAAATGGAGCTGGAGGCCGACGACGAGTTGAACAAAACCCTCGACACGGGCTGGAAAAGCCTGGTCGTAGGCAACGGCAAGGAGGCCCTGAGCACCGCCGCGGGCACCCTGCACGTGCTGCGCGAGGCCGACCCACTCGACGCCGGCCGCCAGTGGCTGGTGCCGGCCGTGGAGGTGAAGGGGGCCTCGGCCGCCTTCGAAGCCGGCGACGACTCGCGCTGCGGCCTACGCCTGCTCTACGACCGCGGCCTCCAGCCCGACAGCCGCGGGGCCACCTACCCGCTGGCCACCTGGGACACCGTGGACTTCGCCGGCCGCACCGTGGGGGCCCGCACCCTGCGCTGGGCCGGCGACGGCGGGCTCTACGCCACGGCCTACGCCGGCTGGCTGGCCTTCCTGGACCGGGCCACCACCAAGGAGCGCACCGTGCAATTCGGCGTGGCCGACCTGCTCAGCCTCGACCCCGCCCGCAAGGACCTGGTCGACCACAAGAAATACCTGTGGGAGAAGGTCTCCCTCAGCCTGAGCACCACCGGCCGCCAGCTTGAAACGGCGGCCTTCACCTACCGCTACACCCGCTTATGAGCCAGGCCCTAAGCCCGCGCCAGCTGGCCGCTGATTGGCTCGACATCACCGTGGAGCGCTTCGTGGGCAACATGCGCCGGCTGAAAATTCAGAACACCGGGGCCCTGATGGCCAGCTTTAAAAAGGAGGTCATTGGGGCGGCCGAGGGCGACCAAATCCGCCTGCGCCTGAGCTATGCGCTCTATGGCAAGTTTGTCGACATGGGCGTGGGCCGGGGCCACGGGGCCGGCATCAAGAAGGGCGACGACGGCTACGACCGCCTGCGCAACACCCGCGGCCAGCTGCGCCGCCGGGCCCGCAAGCCCCGGGCCTGGTACTCGACTGAAATCGCCCACCAGACCCACCGCCTCAGCGAGCTGATGCTGGACCTCTACGGGAAGGTGCTGCTCACCACCGCCACGGACGCGCTGCCGGGCGAGGCAATTATTAACTTATAAGTGAAGTATTGTTATGGCTACCGATAAGGAAACCCGGGAATTAGAGATTGTACTGAACGCCCAAAAAGCCAACGCCAGCATCAAGGAGCTGGGCGCGGGCTTTGCGCTGATGAAGAATCAGCTGGATAAAATGGCCGCCGACGACCCCCGCCGGGCCAAGCTGAACCAGGAGTTCCTGGAGCTAAAGGACCGCCTGAAGGGGGCCCGCGACCAGGCCAACGGCCTGATCGAAACCGAGGAGCAACTCAACAAAAAGAACGCGGAGGTCATCCTGAACGGGCAGAAAGTGAACGCCTCGTTCAAGAACATGACCGACTCGGCCGAGGTGCTCCAGAAGCAGCTGGAGCACATGAACTCCGACGCCCCGGGCCGCAAGAAGCTGCTCGACGACTACCACGCCCTGCAGGAGCGGATCGAGGGCGTGAAGAAGGAAATGGGCGCGGCCGAAAAGGAGAGCAGCGTATTTAAGGAAGCGCTGGCCTTCGCGGGCGTGACCGTAGGGGCCGAGGCCGTGCTGGAGGGCATCAAGGAACTGGGGGCCGAAATCGTGAACACCACGAAGGAAGTGGCCAACCTGCGGGGCAACATCAACACCCTGACCGGGGCCACCGGCAAGGACCTGGACGGCCTCACCACGTCGGTGCTGGCCGTGTCGCGCACCTTCAGCAAGGACTTCAACGAGGTGCTGCAGGCCAGCAACACGCTGAGCAAGCAGATGGGCGTGAGCCAGCAGGAGGCCATGCGCCTGATCCAGCAGGGCTTCCTGGCCGGGGCCGACGCCGGGGGCGACTTCCTGGACCAGGTGAAGGAGTACGCCCCGCAGTTCAAGGATGCGGGCTTCGCGGCCCAGGAGTTCATCGGGCACATTTCGCAGTCGGCCACCCAGGGCATTTTCTCCGACAAGGGGGCCGACGTGGTGAAAGAGTTCGGCCTGCGCATCCGGGAGCAGACCAAGGCCACCACCGAGGCGCTCCAGTCCGCGTTCGGCTCCGACTTCACCAAGGAAATCTTCGACGGCATCAACAACGGCACCATCACCGTGGAGCAGGCCCTGCAGCGCGTGGGCAAGGAGATGGACGAGACCAAGATTCCGGCCAACCAGCTGCAGACCGTCATCGCCGACGTGTTCGGGGGCCCCGGCGAGGACGCCGGCATCGACTACCTCAAGTCGCTGAAGAACGTGGGCAAGGGCGTCGACGAGCTGGTCGACAAAACCAACGTGTACACCCAGCGCCAGGAGCGGCTGCTGAACTCGCAAACCGAGCTGGCCGAGGCCCAGAACGAGCTGACCAAGTCGTTCGAGGGCGGGGGCACCATCCTCGACACGCTTACCAATAAGAGCATGACGGTGCTCTACACGCTGCTGGCCAGCCTGGGGGCCACCTTTAAGGAGTTGTTCCAGCCGGTGCAGGAGGTGTGGGGCCAGCTGACGCAGCTGGCCGAGAGCATGGGCTGGCTGAGCGAGGGCACGATGACGGCCAAGTCGGCCGGCCAGCTGCTCGGCGACGTGCTGCACGCCATCTTCACGCCCACCCGCTTGCTGTGGGGCGTAATTGCCGACATCACCAAGGCCACCGTGGAGTGGGCGAAGTCGTCGGACAACGCCCGCGGCTACCTCAACCTGGTGGCCGCGCCGGTGCGGGCCCTCTACGACCTGCTCAGCAACGGGCCCGCCTACTTCCAGGGCTTCAGCGCGGCGGCGGCGGCCAGCTTCGGCACCCTGGGCCGGGTGTGGCAGCTGGTGAAGGACCGCAACTTCAGCGGGGCCTCGGCCGAGTTCGCCACCCTGGGTAAAAGCGCGGGCGACGCCTACCGCCTGGCCTTCACGGCGGCCACCGACAAGGCCGTGGTCACGGCGGCCACCGTGCAGGCCGGCGGTGAGGACCCGGCCGCCAAACGCGCCGCGGGCGGCGATGGCCAGGCCGACGCCGTGCGCCAAAAAGCGGGCGAGGCGGCCCAGAAAGCCCGCGAGAAGGAGCGCAAGGACCGGAAAGCGGCCCAGGACAAGGCCGACCAGGAGCGGCTCGACGCCGTGAAAAAGTGGGTGAAGGAGGAGGGCGACGCGATTACCGCCCGCAACGTACTGCGGGCCCAGCTCGACCGCGACAATATTTCGGACGAGCTCAAACGGCACGACCAGCAGCGGGAGAAGATTTTCGAGGCGGCCGGTAAGCAGGCCGACGCCCTGACCGGGCAGGAGCTCGACTACACCGAGCGCGTGAAAGCCATCATGGCCGAGCGCGACTTGCAGCTGCGCGAGCTGCAGGCCCGCTTCGACCAGCAGGCTGAGCAGGACCGCAAGGCCGAAATCGACAAGAAGATTGCCCTCAACGAGGCCGACGAGCAGGAGTCGGTGGCGAAGCTCCAGGTGAAGCTGGCCGAGGGCATCCTCAACCAGCAGCAGTACGACGAGGCCCTGTTCCAGGCCAAGCAGGCGTCGCGCGACCGGGAGCTGGCGATGGTGAAGGCCAAAAACGGGGAGGAGTCGGCCGAGTACAAGAAGCTGAACGCGGAGAAGCTGCGGGAGCAGGCGGCCCACACCACCAAAACCAAGGCCACCGAGGACGGCATGGTCAAGTTCAAAAAGGGACTCAGCGCCGCCGACAAGCTCCTCAACGACGAGAACGTGCAGTTCCTGGCCGATAGCCTCGGCAAGCAGACCATCGCCTACCGAGCGTTCCAGGTGGCCCGCAAGGCCGCGGCCATCGCCAACATCGGCGTGAAAGTGGTGGAGGAGGTGCAGACCTATTGGGCCACGGCTGCCACGCTGGGGCCCATCGCGGGCCCCATCTACGGCACGGCGATGTCGGCGCTGGCCATCGCCCGCGGCATCGGGGCCTCGGCTAAGATTGCCGGCTTCGCCAAGGGCGGCGCGACCGGCGACGGGATGCAGGTGCAGGGCCCCACGGCGGCCGGCTCGCTGAGCATGCTCGGGGCGGCCACCGGCCTGCGCCTCGGGGCCAACGGCAAGTTGCGCGACGACAGCGGCTTCAACGTGGCCGGTATCGTGCACGAGAACGAGTACGTCATCCCGGCCTGGCTGCGCGAAGACCCGCAGGTGCTCCAGGTAGAGGACTGGCTGGAAACGCGCCGGCTCCGCGGCTTCGCCCAGGGCGGGGCCACCAGCGACGGCGGCAGTCAGGCTGGGCCCCCGGTGCCGGCGGCCCCCGGGCCCACGGCGGCCGATGCTAACCAAGATCGCCTGCTGCAGGTGCTGACCTCGCTCGATGGAAAGTTGCAGGATGTCCAGGACTGGGCGACGCAGCTCCAGGTGGTGAACGACCTGCTCGGGCTGGACCGTGATTTGAAAAAGGTGAAGCAGGTGCAGAACAAATCGGGCATCGGAACGAAGCCCGAATAGCCCTCCATTAAAAGGTGTAAAAAAACAGCCCGGAAAACCTGC
The DNA here is from genome assembly GCF_006439025.1 of Hymenobacter nivis. GTDB lineage: Bacteria > Bacteroidota > Bacteroidia > Cytophagales > Hymenobacteraceae > Hymenobacter > Hymenobacter nivis_A. Next base: position 449,843 of record NZ_RCYZ01000001.1, on the reverse strand, counting down.
GTTTCCGGGCTGTTTGCGTGGGGTCGATTGCCCTCCAATGAACGGACGTTTTTTGGAGGGTATATTTCGGCCCACCTAAACGAATTCCATCATGCCAGCAGTTACTGTTCCAACCGTGCAAGAATACGAAGCTGAACTACAGGTTTACCGCGATGCAGGTTGGGAGGTTGACTTTGTACACGAGCCCAGACAAGGCAAAGTTGTTTTTCGCGGACAGCAGTTCGAAACTGGCTTTCAGTTCTCCGTAGAGATGGAGCGGGATGTTTGGATTCACCCAGTGATGGTGCCGATGTTCTTACAGCACTCTTGGCACCAAGTTCAGGAGGATATGGAACGACAAGGATTGGTGATGCCTGCCTTGGTTGTGTGGACTGACAATAATAGATGGCACCGCCCCGACAGCTGGGGGCAATTAGCAGGGCTAATCAATAAGATTAGAGTAACACCAGCAGAATTAGCTGATGCATCGTATCGGCTTCGCAATAAAATATCAATGGTCTATGGGCCCGTTGGTAGGAGTGGCGATAATCTGTACGAGATGGATATCGTGGACCTACCTGATTACTTAGGGAGTAGGGTTCGTGCTTATGTAAGGAAAGTAGATTCCGTTTGGCAATTAATTGATCAGGACAACCTCGTTTTATTAATTAGCGCAGCAGATCAAGCTCGTCACATTGTGAATTATCATAATCTTAGAGCCGGAGAGTTTACGCGTGCATTCCCTGAGGCCCGGTTATGAGAGTAGCCCTATACGCCCGGGTGTCGACGAAGGACAAGGGCCAGGACACCGAGAACCAGCTCCACCAGCTGCGCGACTTCGCCGACCAGCACGGCACGATTCACCAGGTGTACATCGAACGGGAATCGGGCGGCAAGGCCGACCGCACAGAGTTCAAGCGGATGATGCTCGACGCCTACCAGAAGAAGTTTGACTTGGTGGTGTTCTGGCGGCTGGACCGCTTCAGCCGCGAGGGGGCTCTGCAAACCCTCAAGTACCTGAAGGAGCTGAAGGACCACGGCGTGGATTACAAATCCTTCACCGAGCCCTACCTCAACTCGCTGGGGCCCTTCGGCGACGTCATCGTCTCGATGCTGGCCACCATCGCCGCCCAGGACCTGATCAAGATTCGGGAGAACACCAAGGCCGCCCTCGACCGCAAGCGGGCCGAGGGCGTCAAGCTGGGCCCCCCGGTGAAAAGTGCGGACGTTATCGAGCAGGTGAAACGGCTGAAGGCGGGCGGGGCCTCGAACGGGGCCATCGCCCGGGCAATGAAGATTTCCCCCAGTACCGTAGCTAAATACATACAGTAGGGCTCAACGTGAAAATCGGATGACGTGGGAGTAGCCGTATTTCGTGGCGCCAGCGTTACCCCCTGGCAAACACTTCACTAATTCCCACATGAGTCCACATTCCTCAGTCTATCCTATCCCTCCCATTGCGGCGGCTGCCGTCGCAAAATTCCTGGAGATGAACGATGACCTACCGGCGCTTGCCTCCACCACGCGCCGCATGTTCTTCGAGTTCCTCCGCACCAGCCCGACGCTCTCTGCGGAGGAAGTCGACCACTTGCACGCGCTGGGCGATCTGCTGGCGGCCCTGGGCCAAGCCAACGCTAAATAAAAAAGGGGCCCCAGCTTGGGGCCCCTTTTCATTGTGCTTCATCCAGAACGTTGAGCTGGGCGATGGCCGCCCGCTTCATGTCGTCGTCGACGTGCACGTATTTCATGGTGGTGCTGATCTTGGCGTGGTCCATCAGTTTCTGGAGCACCGCCACCTGGCCGCCGCGGCGGATGAACTCGGTGGCGAACGTTTCGCGGCCCACGTGCCAGTGCAGGCGCGAAACAATGCCCAGCTGGAGGCCGATGGCCGTGAGCACCCGGTTCGAGTACTGGTCGGCGTAGTTGCGGAAGCCGGGCAATTCCTCCTCCTCCTGGGCATCGCGCAAATAGGCCAGGGCCTTGTTGGTGAGGGGCAGCAGCGTCTGCTGGAGCCTTTTGGCGTAGGTTTTATGGGCCTTGAACGTCAGCTCCTGGTTCTCCACCTTGCTGCCGTCGAGGCGCTTGAGGTCGCCCAGGCGCAGGGAAGAGGAGCAGCTGAAGAGGAACTTGGCCAGGATGCGGCGGTGCACCGTGCGGGGCCCGCAGAGGCGGTAGTAGTGCTCCAGCTTGGCCAGCTCGTCGGACTTGAGCGGCTTCCATTTGCCGGGCTCGTCGCGGTTTTTGAAGTGTTTGTAGGGGTCCTCGAAGCGGAGTTTGTCTTCCCGGGCCTTGGCCAGGTACGTTTTGACATCCTTGTGGCGGCCCCAGCGCGTGTTGACGCCGGGCACGTGCTTCAGTAAGTAGCGGTCGAAATCATCGGCGAACTCGGTGGTGAGGGTGTTGAAGGGCACCACGGGGCGGAAGGCGATTAAGGCGTTGAGGGTGCTGAAGTGGTTTTTGCGGGTGGTGTCGCCAATCTGGCCTTTGCGGTGGCGCTCGATGATTTTGTTGCGGAAGTAAACCACGAAGTCGGTTTTGCTGCCCTCCGTTTCGAAGTCGCGCTTGAACCGTTCCAACGTCATGACCTCGCCGCTCAGGCGCCAGTTCACCCGCACCAGGTTGGCCTTGGCCAGCGCCTGGCCGATGAGCAGGTTGTAATCGTCGGCCCGCTTGGCCAGGGCTTTGGGGGTGCCGCCAAACAGGGCTACGGCGGCGGTCAACTGCTGCGCATAATCGGCGGGGCGTTCGGCGGATGGGAGGGAGGCCAGGCACTCGCCGCGGTCCTCGTCGAAGAACAGCGGGGGCCAGCTCAGCGCCAGGCCCCGGGGCCACACCTCGGTGCCCACGATGATTTGCAGCAGGATGGCGCAGGTGCCGTCGCGGCGGGCCGGACGCCGCAATTTGATTTTAGCAGAAAAATTCACTGATAAATGATTGCTAAATGGTGGACGCCAAAAAGCCGAAAAGCGGCCTCTCCAGATCACTGGAAAGGCCGCTTTTCGGCTGATTTGCCCCGTTGGGGGCCAGAAAAAGGTTAAAAAGTACCCGGAGCCGGAGTCGAACCGGCACACCTTGCGGTATTGGTGTTTGAGACCAACGCGTCTACCGGTTCCGCCATCCGGGCAGGATGAGTTTTGCAGAACAATTCCGCTCTGCCGGTATCAGGAGCGGGCTGCAAAGGTAGCCACTTGCCGCTGGATGCGCAACAGGTAGCGCTTCTTTAAGTAGTAGGTGAGGACTTGGCGCAGGGCGGCGGGGCGGTGGTCGGCGGGAAGCTGCTCGTAGCCAGCGAGTACGGGCGCGATGCCAGCGTCGAGGGTATCGGCCAGGGCCTGGGCCTCGGCGGCCACGGGGCCCACGGCGGCGGGGTTGGGGTCCATTTCCAGCTCCATTAGCTGCTCGTTGAGGTCCATCACGTCCATCAAAAAATCGGGCGGGAGCTGCTCCGACTGACCTTCTACCAGCAGGCCGTGGTGGCGCAGGAGGTAGGCCATGCGCTGATCGGCATCGGCCAGGGTGCGGTAGGCGTCGGTGTTGAGGGTGGCCTGGCGCAGCATTTCGGCCTGGTTTTCGGGGCTGGAAGTGGCGTGGAAATCGGGGTGGGTCTCGCGGCTTTTGGCGTAGTAGAGGCGCTTGAGGGCGGCCGCGTCGGGCCAAAACGACTCGGGCAGGCCGTAGAAGGCGAAGTAATCGGCGGGGGCGGGGGTGGCGTCGGGCATGGGGCGAAGGTAGGTCGGGCGATGGGGCCCCTGCTTACCACAAACCCCGCCCGATGGTTTTGCCCGGTGCGCCGGCCGCCGGCAAATGCCTGGCCCGGTGCAACTTTTGCCCACGACAGTCGCCCCTCTGGCTGGGCTGCTGTACCAGCCATCTGGCTGGGGCCCCCGGCGTGCTTTCCATCATTTCCTTCCGTTTATGCCCAATCGTTCAATCTGCTGGCTGCTGGCGTTGCTGCCGGCGCTGGCCGCCCCGGCCCAACCCCTTGCGCCGGCGGCGGCCGGTGCCTACCGGCCCGGTGCGTTTCAGGCGTTGCCCCTGGGGGCCATTCGGCCGGCGGGCTGGCTGCAACGCCAGCTGCGGGTGCAGGCCGACGGCCTGAGCGGGCACCTGGAGGAATTTTGGCCCGATCTGGGGCCCAATAGTGCCTGGCTGGGCGGCAGCGGCGAGGGGTGGGAGCGGGGGCCCTATTACCTCGACGGCCTGCTGCCGCTGGCCTACCTGCTCGACGATGCCGCCCTCAAAAGCCGGGCCCAGAAATGGGTGGACTGGACGCTGCAAAGCCAGCGGCCCGACGGCGGCATCGGCCCGGCCAAGAACCAGGACTGGTGGCCCAATATGCTCGTGCTCAAGTGCCTGATGCAGTACCAGGAAGCTACCGGCGACGCGCGCGTGCTGCCGTTTATGGCCCGGTACTTTGCCTACCAGGGCCAGCAGTTGGCCGCCCGCCCCCTGCAGGTGTGGGCGCACTACCGCTGGGCCGAGGAGCTGCTCCCCATCCGCTGGGCCTACGAGAAAACCCACGACCCCCAGCTGCTGGCGCTGGCCGCCCAGCTCGCGGGCCAGGGCTTCGACTGGCAGCAGTTCTACGCCCACTTTCCCTTCACTGCGCCCACTAGCTGGGCCACGATGAGCAAGCCCGACGGCAGCCACGACGAGGACCTGGCCCTGAAGGCGCACGGCGTCAACAACGCGATGGCCTTGAAGATGCCCGTGCTCTGGGGCATGACCGGCGGCACGGCGGCCGACCGCCAGGGCATCTACCAGCAGCTCAAGGTGCTGGACCAATACCACGGCCTGCCCAACGGCATGTTCAGCGGCGACGAGCACTTCTCGGGCCATAGCCCGTCGCAGGGCATCGAGCTGTGCGCGGTGGTGGAGGCGCAGTTTTCGTACGAGGAACTGCTGGCCCTGCTCGGCGACCCGGTATTTGGCGACCGGCTCGAAAAAATCACTTTCAACGCCCTGCCCGCCACCTTCGACCCCACCATGTGGGCCCACCAGTACGACCAGCAGCCCAACCAGGTGCTGGCCAGCAAAGCCAAGCGGCCGTGGTCAACCAACGGCGACGAGTCGAACGTGTTTGGCCTGGAGCCCAACTTCGGCTGCTGCACGGCCAACATGCACCAGGGCTGGCCCAAGTTTGCCAGCCACCTCTGGCTGGCCAGCCCCGACAGCGGCCTGGTAGCGGCCGCCTACGCCCCGAGCCGCGTGACGGCCCCCGCCGGGGGCAGCCCGGGCGTGGTCATCCGCGAAGACACGGACTACCCGTTCCGCGAAACGGTGCGCTTCACCGTCGAAAAAGGTGCGGCCCGGCCGTTTGCCCTGCGCCTGCGCATTCCGGCCTGGGCCACCGCGGCCAGCGTTGCCGTGAACGGCCGGGCGGCCCCGGCCCCGCGGGCGGGCACTTTTTACGTGCTGAAAAGGGCCTGGAAGGCCGGGGACGTGGTGGCGCTGCGCCTGCCGATGGCCGTGCGCCTGCCGGTCGGCTACCACCAGTCGGTGTCCGTCGAGCGCGGCCCGCTGGTGTACGCCCTCAAGCTGGGCGAGGCCTGGAGCAAGCTGCGCGAGCGCCCCAGCCCGGCCGATGACTACGAAGTGCACGCCACTACGCCCTGGAACTACGGCCTGCTAATGGGGCCCCAGGGCGGCGCGGCGGCCTTCACCGTGCACGAAAAGCCCACCACCGGCGTGGTCTTTTCGCCCGAAGGGGCCCCCGTGGAGCTGCGGGTGCGGGGCCTGCGCCTACCGGCCTGGCAGCTGGCCGACAACTCGGCCGGCCCCGTGCCCCCCAGCCCGGTGGCGCGGCCCGCCGGCAGCCAGCCCGAATGGCTCACCCTGGTGCCCTACGGCGCGGCCAAGCTGCGGATTACGGCGTTTCCGGTGGTGCGCTGAGGCTGGGCCCCAGTGGGCCAGGGCGGGCCTTGGGGGCCCCGGGCCGGGCGGCGGCGAACGAGGGGTGCCGGGGCCCCCGCGGGCCGGGGCGAGCGCTGGCGCAAGTGCGAAGGAGTAGCGAAACGTGGCCGCAACCAGCTTGTGATGGCGCCGTAAGGGAGGATAGTTTTTTAAAACCTCACTCTTTCCGCATGAAACGCATATTCTCGTACCCGGCCGCGCTGGCCGCCGCTGGCCTGCTGCTGGGCGGCTGCAACAGCAAGCCCACCGAAACCGACACCAGCAAAACCGCCGTGGTGGTGCCCGGCGAAACCAACGCCGCCTCCGATAGCACCGCCACCGTGGCCTCGGCCGCTGGCACCGGCGCTGTGAAGCCCACCGGCCCGAAGCCTGCCTGGGGCCCCACCATCGCCCCCGAAATGCAGGCCGTGATTGAGCAGCTGATGAGCTTCAAAGCGCCGCCGCTGACCTCCCTCACGCCGCAGGCCGCCCGCAAAAACCCCACCGCCGCCGACGCGGCCATGAAGGAAATGAAGGTGGCCGGCATCCCGATGCCCCCCATGAACGTGGACACCGTGGGCAAAACCCTGGTGCCCGGCGTGCGCGCCCGCATCTACACGCCCAAAACGGGCACCGCGCCATTCCCCGTCATCGTGTACTACCACGGCGGCGGCTGGGTAATTGCCGGCGTTGATACCTACAGCTCGTCGGCCCAGGCCTTGGCCGAGGACGTGGGGGCCGTGGTGGTGTCGGTGGCCTACCGCCAGGCCCCGGAGCACAAGTTCCCGACGGCCCACGACGACAGCTTTGCCGCCTACCAGTGGGTGCTGAAAAACGCCGCCAGCATCAAGGGCGACCCTAACAACGTGGCCGTAGTGGGCGAGAGCGCCGGCGGCGGCCTCGCCGGGGCCGTCAGCATGATGGCCCGCGACAAGAAAGTGGCCCTGCCCAAGTACCAGGTGCTGGTGTACCCCATCGCTGGCTACAACCAAAACACGCCTTCCTACCTGAAAGCCACCGACTACGTGCCCCTCAACAAGGCCGCCATGGGCTGGTTCTTCAAGAACTACCTGCGCACCCCCGCCGACGGCAAGGACCCGCGCATCGACCTGGTGAACGCCAACCTGAAGGGCCTGCCGCCCACCACCATCATCGGTGCTGAGCTGGACCCGCTGATGAGCGAGGGCAAAACCCTGGCCGACAACCTGGAGAAGGCCGGCGTGAAAGTCGATTACAAGCTGTACCCCGGCACGACGCACGAGTTTTACGGCATGGGCGCCGTGGTGCCCCAGGCCAAAGAAGCCGAGCAGCTCGCCGCTGCCGACCTGAAAAAGGCTTTCGGCAAGTAAGCTTTATTGCTTTGTCTTGAATAAAACAGGGCCCCCGCCGGTGACGGTGGGGGCCCTGTTTTGCGTTCGGCCCGGCCACCCCGGGGCCCTATTCCACCTTGAAGCGCACGTCCACCTGCGAGTCGAAGTACTGGCCCAGCAACTCGGCGGCGTTGCCCTCGCAGATGCCCAGGCACAGGTAGTCCTGGCTGTTGAACACGACGACGGCCTCGCCGGCGGGCGCGGCCGAAAAGTGCGGCTGCACGCCCTTCACCACCTCGCGCCCGAAGTGCACGCTGAACGGCCGGCCGTGGCCCACGGCCTCCACGGCGGTGCGCGAGATGTTGGTAATCAGGTTGCCGTAGTGGTCCACGTGCGCCACGTGGCCCGTGATGCGGTGGTCTTGCAGGCGCAGCTGGCGGTTGGTGCGCACGTACAAGTCGGTGGCCGGGGGCCCCAGGCTGGCCAGCGGCGCGCCCTGGGCCAGGGCCACGGCGGCGGGCAGCAGCACGTCGCGGGTGGGCGAGGCGGTGGGGGCGGCCGCCAGCGCCACCCACGCCTCGGGGGCCCCGTCGCAGAGCAGGGCCAGGATGCCGTTGTCGGCCACGGCAAAGTAGTGGCCCTGGTACTGGGCCGCGTGCCAAGCCGGGGCGGGTCCCGCGCCGTGGTCCTTCACGCCCACCACGTGCACGGTGCCCGCCGGAAACTCCCGAAACACGGCTTGGAGAACGTGCACGGCGTGCGCGGTGTTGAAGGGTTCGACGCCGTGGCTGATGTCGACCACCGGCACGCCGGGGGCCAGGCGCAGCAGCCGGGCCCTGAGCGCGGCCACGTAGTGGTCGCGGTAGCCAAAATCCGTCAGCAGCGTTATCAATCCCATGCCCGCGTTCCGTAGTTTTTCGTAGTATTGTTAAGCCGCCCGCACCGGGGCAAAAGTAGCCGGTTTGGGCGGATGCCCGGGCCATTTCCGGCGGCCCGGGGCCCCCGTTTTTCCTCACTTCCTCACCTCCAAAAGATTGGTCGAAAAAGTCATCACCCTTGAAAACGTCTCCCTGGTGGATTTCCTCGGGGCCGACAATGTAAATATCCGCCAGCTGGCAGCCGCATTCCCCGGCTCCAAAATCATCAGCCGCGGCAACGAAATCAAAATCCAGGGCCAGACGGTCGTCATTGCCCGCATCAACGACATCCTCAGCTCGCTCATCGAGCACTACCACCAGTACGGCATCGTCACGGAGCGCGACGTGCACCAGTACCTCTCCGCCACCTCTGAGGAGGCCGAGGGCCGCGTGCTGGCCGCCTCGCCCGACGTGATTCTGTTCGGGGCCAAGGGCGGCGTCATCAAGGCCAAAACCCCCAACCAGCAGAAGCTGGTGGACACCGTGATGAAGCACGACTTGACCTTCACGCTGGGCCCCGCCGGCACTGGCAAAACTTATATTTCGGTGGCGCTGGCCGTGCGGGCCCTTAAGAACAAGGAAGTTAAGAAGATCATCATCTCGCGCCCCGTGGTGGAGGCCGGCGAAAGCCTGGGCTTTTTGCCCGGCGACATGAAGGAGAAGGTGGACCCCTACCTGCGCCCGATCTACGACGCCCTGGAGGACATGATTCCGGCCGAGAAGCTGAAGTTTTACCAGGAGAACAAGATCATCGAAATCGCTCCGCTGGCCTACATGCGCGGCCGCACGCTCAACAACGCCTTCGTGCTGCTCGACGAGGCCCAGAACACCACGCCGAGCCAGATCAAGATGTTTTTGACCCGGATGGGCCCCACGGCCAAGGTGATGGTGAACGGCGACCGCAGCCAGATTGACTTGCCCACGCGCCAGAAATCGGGCCTGATGCAGGCCATGGACATCCTGAAGAACGTGCAGGGCATCGGCTACGTCGAGATGACCTCCGAAGACGTGGTGCGCCACCGCCTGGTGAAGGAAATCGTGGAAGCCTACGACAAGTACGACACCGACGAAATGAGCCGCCAGGCCGCCCAGGCCGGGGCCCCACCCCGCCGCGACGAGCGCCACGAGCGCCGCCTGCGCGAGCAGCAGGAAGCCGGGGCCCCCGCCCCGGAAATGGAGCTGCCCGTGAACCACGAGCAGGGCCTGTAAAATACTGAAAGCCCAAAAAGAACCCCGTGCTTGTACAAGCACGGGGTTCTTTTTGGGCCCTGCTGGTTCTTCTGCCGCTACCCCGGCAGCCCCGCGCCGGTGCCGGGCTGAAACAGCCGCCGCTCGGCGTAAAAAGCCCCGAAGGGCAGCACCGACAGCACCAGGCCCAGCAAAAACTTGCCCACCGACCAGCGCTGCTCGATGGTGTTTTGCAGCAGCAGCAGCACGTAGCCCACAAACAGCACGCCGTGCGCCATGCCCACTATGCGCACCGCCGCCGGCTCGTGCGCCAAGTACTTGAGCGGCATGGCCACGCACAGCAACAGCAGCAGCGAGGCGCCTTCCAGGATGCTAATGGCCCGCAGCCGGGCCAGCGAAGTCAGCAAGAATTTAAACATAAAATACTATTTAATAGCTAGTTGTGGAAAGGTGAGCGACGAACGGAAGCAAGCGCCGGGGCCTTAATAAAGTAGGGCCCCCGGGATAATTCCAGCGCAAATATCGGCCAGGACTGCGCGCAGCTCCCCGGTGGAAAGCGGCGGCCTGCCCCGGGCTACCAGCGCCCCGGGGCCCCCGCGGCGCAAATGCGTGGCCCGCGCCGGATATTTGCCCCCAGTTCCTTCCGCTCCCCGCCGATATGCCTGCTTCTGCCTACCGCGTCACCGATTTACGCGACCTCGACGCCGCCTTCACCATCCGCGAAACCGTGTTTGTGGCCGGCCAGGGCGTGCCCGCCGCCCTCGAAAACGACGAGCACGACCGCCGCGACGCCCGCCACTACCTAGCCCGCGCCGCCGACGGCACGCCCGCCGGGGCCGCCCGCTGGCGCGAGACCGAGCACGGCGTGAAGCTGGAGCGCTTCGCCGTGTTGGAAGCATTTCGCAACCAGGCCATTGGGGCCGCGCTGCTGCACGCCGTGCTGGCCGACGTGCGCGCCGAATTGCCCGACCAGGAAGTGTACCTGAATGCCCAGCTCCGCGCCGTGCCGTTCTACGAGCGCCACGGCTTCCAAACGGAGGGGAATATGTTCGAGGAAGCCAATATCCAGCACTACCGGATGCGGCTGGCGTAGGGCCCCTGGGCTATCTTGGCGACTGAATTTGCCAAGCCACTATTTTAGGATGATTACCTGGGCCACGTTTCCCTTCCTGCGCTACACCCCGGCGCTGATTTTGGGCATCGTGGCCTACATGGTATTGGGGGAAAGTTGGCCCCCGCTGTGGCCGGGGGCCCTGGGGCTGGCCGCCGCTAGCGCGGCGCTGCTGGCCGGAGCCGTGCGCCGTCCCCACCCCGCCGCTACCGACGCCGCCGGGCTGCTCGCGCTGCTGGCCGTGGCGGTGCTGGGGGCCGCCCTGGCCCAGCGCGCCACCGAAAGTCGCCGCCCCGACCACCTCGCCCAGCTGGGGGCCCCGGTGGAAATGTACCGGGCCGTGGTGGACGACTACGCCGTGGTGCGGCCCGCCACCTACGCCACCACGCTGCGGGTGCAGGCGGTGCGCGTGGCCGGCCGCTGGCGCACGGCCACCGGCGGCATCCGCGTGTCGGTGCCGCGGGCCGGCGGCGGGGCCCCGCCGCGCTACGGCGAGGTGTGGCTGGTGCGCGGCCACCCCGATGCTAGCAAGGGTCCCCTTAACCCCGGCGAGTTCGACTACCGCCGCTACCTAGCCTTCCATCAGGTGTACCACCAGCAGTTCGTCCACCCCGACCAGTACCGGGTGGTAGGCATGGCCCCGCCCAACTACTTGGTGGCCATTAGTATGCGGGCCGCCAAGCAGCTCGATGGCGTGTTCCGGCACTACGTGAAGGCGAAGCGCGAGTACGCCCTGGCCTCGGCGCTGGTGCTGGGCATTAAGGACGACGTGGACGCCGACACCAAGCAGGCCTACGCCGCCACCGGCACCACGCACATCATGGCCGTGTCGGGGCTGCAAGTGGGCCTGCTGTTTGGGGCCCTGACGTGGCTGCTGCGGCTGGGCTTTGGGCGGGTGCGCGGGTTCCGGTACTGGTCGGCGGGGGTGGGGCTGGCCGTTATATGGGCCTACGCTTTCCTGACGGGCCTCTCGCCCTCGGTGCTGCGGGCGGCGGTTATGTTCTCGTTCGTGATTGTGGGCCGCGCCGCCGGCCGGCAGGACGGCATCATCAATACGCTGGCCGTGGCCGCGTTCTGCCTGCTGCTCTACGACCCGTTTCTGGTGGCCGACGTGGGCTTCCAGCTCTCGTTTCTGGCCGTGCTGAGCATCGTGTACTTGCAGCCGCGCATCGCCCGTTGGGTGGATGCCCAGGCGTACTTTGCCGGCCGCCAGCGCCCCTGGCAGCCCCGGCCCGTGCAGGCTGCCTGGCGCGGCGCCGGTTGGGCGGCCGAGGCCGTGTGGCAAGCGACGGCCCTGAGCCTGGCCGCGCAGGTGGCCACCTTCCCGCTGGGGCTCTACTACTTCCACCAGTTCCCGCTCAGCTTTTTGTTCTCCAACTTGGTGGCCGTGCCCATCTCCAGCGCCGCCGTGTACGTGGGCCTGGCCCTGCTGGCAATGAAGGGTGTGCTGGCCGTAATCGGCCTGGCGCTGCCCGCCGCCGCCAACGCCGCCCTCGACCTGCTGCCGCAGGCCGTGGCCTGGGTGTTCGAGTGGATGATCTGGGCCTTCAACGAGTACATCGGCTGGATTGGCCGGGTGCTGCCGGGGGCCCTGGTGCGCGAAATCCACGTCACGGCCGGGCAAACGGTGCTGGTGTTCGGGCTGCTGGGCGCGTGGCTGGTTTGGCAGCGCACCCGCCGCCTGGCCTGGCTGGGAGCCGCGGCCAGCGTGGCGGTGGCCCTGGCCGGCAGCCGCGTGGCCGAGGCCCGCGCCGGCGCCCCGCTCGAAGAATTCGTGGTGTACAGCATCCCGCGGCGCTCGGTGGTGGGCTTCTGGCAGGGCCCCACGGCCGAGTTTGTGGCCGTCGATTCGCTGCCGCTTTCCGAAACCGAGCGCACCTACCGCCTGCTGCCCGGCCTCATTCAGCGCGGCGCTAGGGCCCCCGCTTGCCGCGTGGGCTGGCGTGGGGCCGCCGTGCCCAACCGCCGCCTCGCCGACGCCGACAGCGCCAACCCCAAATTTTACCTGCAAACCAGCCCCGTGGTACTGGCCCGCTGGCGCGGCCTGCGCCTGGGCTTCGTGAGCGGCCGCCTGGCCCCGGCCGCCCGCCCCACGCCGCTCGACGTGCTGGTGCTGCGCCGCAATGCCCGCGTGACGCCGGGGGCCCTGGCGGCTGCCTTCGGCCCGCAGGCACAAGTCGTTTTCGACTCGTCGTGCAAAAGTTGGTACGTGGCCCGCCACGACTCGGCCCTGCGTGCCCAGGGCTTCCGCACCTGGGACGTGGCGGCTCAGGGTGCGTTCCGGCTGCGCCCGCCGGGCCGCTGAGGCCCCCTGCCAGCCGCCGGGGCCCAGCACTGGTGGGGCAAGCGCGGGGCTGCTTTGGACGAGCCAGGGGCCCCATTGGCCGATGCGCGCCGACCAAACGCCGGTTTTTTGCGTTACTTACCCACCGGGACGCCACCGTTTGGTGGCCGGCCGAGTCTTTTCCTCGGTGCCCGTTGGCCCGCTCCACGCTTCATCTGCCCGCTCATGGACCACTTGCTTACGCCCGAACTCGAAGCCCTGCGCTACCTCACCTACGACTGTGAGGACCGCATTGCCTACATCACCCTCAACCGCCCCGAGAAGCGTAACGCCCTGAACGCCGACGTGGTAGCCGAGCTGAAGCAAGCGTTCGAGCACGCTGAAAACGACGACGCCTGCAAAGTGGTGGTGCTGCGGGCGGCCGGCGACGTGTTCTGCGCTGGGGCCGATTTGGCCTACATCCAAGAGCTGCAAGGCTACGGCTACACAGACAACCTTGACGACAGCACGCACCTCATGCAGCTGTTTCACCAGGTGTACACGCTCAAAAAAGTCGTTATTGGGCAAGTGCAGGGCCATGCTATTGCCGGCGGCTGCGGCCTGGCTGCCATCTGCGACATCACCTTCGCTGTGCCCGAGGCTAAGTTTGGCTACACCGAAGTGAAAATTGGGTTTTTGCCGGCCATCGTCAGCGTGTTTCTGCTGCGCAAAATAGGGGAGGCCCGCACCAAGCAGCTGCTGCTGAGCGGCGACGTGGTATCGGCCCAAACGGCCCTCGACCTCGGCCTTATCAACTTCCTGGTGCCAGCCGACGAGTTGGCGGCCACCGTGCGCACCTACGCCCAGCGCCTGTGCCACGAAAACTCGGGCCAGAGCATGGAGGTGACCAAGGAAATGCTGGCCGCCCTTCCCGAAATGGCCCTTGAAGAAGCCCTGCGCTACGCTGCCCAGCGCAACGCCGAGCTGCGCGGCTCCGACGATTGCCGCCGCGGCATCAGCGCTTTTTTGAACAAAGAAAAGATTAGCTGGTAGGGCCCCCGAGGCCCGTTCTAAAACCAACCGCCGCCTTGCCCGGTTAGCCCCGTATGTCTGCCTTGCTCGCCGTTGCCATCACCCTCGCCACGTTCGCCTTCATGGAGTTTTGGGCGTGGTTCATGCACAAGTTTGTGCAGCACGGGCCCCTGTGGGTGCTGCACCGCTCGCACCACGTGCGCCACCCGCACCCAGTCGAGCGCAACGACCTGTTCTTCGTCATCTACGGGGCCCTCTCGGCGGCACTGTTCATCACCGGGGGCAACGGCAGCCGCTGGTGGTTTTGGGTGGGAGTGGGCATTGCGGCCTACGGAGCCGTGTACTTTTTCGTGCACGACGTACTGATCCACGGCCGGCTGCGATTCTGGAAAAAATCTCAAAACACCTACCTGCGGGCCCTCAATATGGCCCACAAGATGCACCACAAAACCACCGGCCGCGATGGCTCGGCCGAGTTTGGCCTGCTGTGGGTATCGCCCAAATATTTGCGCCTGGCACGGGAGCAATCGCAGCGGCGGGCCCCGGCCGCGGCCAGCGAATAAGCTATCAGCGGTAGATCAATGTACATACATTGCTAGTCAATGTATTGATTAGTTCTGCTGCGGATATATAAGCAATTCTAATGGTTGAATTGCAAAAAATTAACATTGCGGGGTCCTATATTTCAGCCGTAGCCCAACGAGTTGCCGTACCTTGCATCGTTACTCAGCCGGGCTGGGAAGCCGGGCCCTATAGCCTGGGTTTTCAGCGAAATTTGGGCTGGGTGGTTGCTTATTTCGTCACGAAACCAAGGCTCTATGACTTCGCTAGAATTCACTTCGCAAGTGCAGCGGATATCCCTTACCCTGCGGCCCGCGGCCCTGAACCTCACCCGCGACGCCGACGATGCGAAGGATCTCGTGCAGGAAACCTTGCTTAAAGCCCTCTTGAATAAAGACAAGTTCAAAGCGGGTACCAACTTGAAGGCGTGGTTGTACACCATCATGCGCAACACCTTCATCAATAACTATAACAAGATTACCAAGCGCAGCTCCAATATCGATTCGACGGAGTATTTCCAGTATTTCAACACCGACCAGAACTACATCACCCACAACGGGGCCACGTCCGATTTTGTGGTGCGCGACATCAACGAGGCCATTGCCAGCCTCGGCACCGATTACCGCACACCGTTTATGATGTATTACATCGGCTACAAGTACCTGGAGATTGCTGAAAAGCTGCAAATCCCCATCGGCACCGTCAAAAACCGCATCCACATTGCCCGCAAGGATTTGAAAGCGGCCCTGCAGGTGTACGCTCCGGTGGGAGCCAGCGCCGCTGATGCCAGCGACGCCGTGGAGGATTAAGTACAAAATAGCCTTTGGTTAAAACTATCCGCCGGCCCCGGCGTTGCATCAGCAGCGCCGGGGCCGGCGGCTTTTTTGGCGGCCTTTCTTCAGCGGCGTTGCTAGCTTGCCGGTCCAATTTCATCCTTGCTTTGCCTACTTCCACTGCTTCCAAACACGCCGTTGTCATCGGGGCCGGCTTTGCTGGCCTAGCCGCCGCCAGTACCTTGGCCCAGGCCGGCTGGCGCGTCACGCTGCTCGAAAAAAATGAAGGCCCCGGGGGCCGCGCCCGCGTGTTCCGGGCCCAAGGCTTCACCTTCGACATGGGCCCCAGCTGGTACTGGATGCCCGACGTGTTCGAAAAGTACTTCGCTCGCTTTGGCAAAAAAGTGGCCGATTACTACGAGCTGGTGCGCCTCGACCCCTCGTACCAGGTCATATTCAAGGGCCCCGAAGCGGTGGACATCCCTGCGAAAATGAGCGAGCTGCGGGCCTTGTTCGAGCATTACGAGCCCGGCAGCGCGGCCCGGCTCGACGAGTTTCTCAAGCAAGCCGCTTATAAATACGAGGTGGGCATCAACCGGCTCGTGTACGCACCCAGCCGCTCGGTGCTTGAGTTTGCCGACCCGCGCCTGCTCGTGGACATGCTACGTATGGACGTGCTCCAGAGCATGCACAAGCACGTGCGCCGCTTCTTTAAAGACCCGCGGCTGCTGGAGTTGGTTGAGTTTCCGATCCTGTTTCTGGGGGCCGTGTCGGAAAACACGCCGGCCCTGTACTCGCTGATGAACTACGCCGACCTGGCCCTGGGCACCTGGTACCCGCTCGGCGGCATGCACAAAATTGTGGAAGGTATGGTTCGCCTGGCCGAGGAGCAGGGCGTCGAAATACTTTACAACCAGGAAGTAACGGAGATTGTGGTCGAGCACGGCCGCAGCACCGGCGTGCGCACCGCCCAGGGTTTCTTTGCAGCCGATGCCGTGGTGGCCGGGGCCGACTACCACCACATTGAACAGGAGGTGCTGGCCCCCGAGTACCGCCACTACGACGAAAAGTACTGGGACAGCCGCACCATGGCCCCGTCGTCGCTGCTATTCTACCTGGGCGTGAGCCGCAAGCTCGACAAGCTGCGACACCACAACTTGTTCTTCGATGAGGACCTGAACCAGCACGCCCGCGAGATTTACGCCCAGCCGCAGTGGCCCAGTCGGCCGCTGTTCTACGCCTCGGTGCCCAGCAAAACAGACCCCACCGTGGCCCCCGAAGGCCAGGAAAACCTGTTCCTGCTCATCCCCGTGGCCCCCGGCCTCGACGATACCGAGGCTACCCGCGAGCGGTACTACAACCAGCTGATGGACCGCCTGGAGCGCCACTGCGGTCATCCCATCCGCGACGCCGTGGTGTTTAAGCGCGGCTACGCCCACCGCGACTTCCAGGCCGACTACCACAGCTACAAGGGCAACGCCTACGGCCTGGCCAACACGCTCAAGCAAACCGCCATTCTCAAGCCCACGCTTAAGAGCAGGAAGGTGAGTAACTTGTACTTCACGGGCCAGCTCACCGTGCCGGGCCCCGGGGTGCCGCCGTCGCTCATTTCGGGCCAGGTAGTAGCAGGGGAGGTACTTAAAGAGAATGGGTGAATGAGTAAACGAGCGAATGAATGCTGGCAACGGCTACCCATTCGCTCATTCGCTCACTTACCCATTCACTCATTGAAAACATGGACCACGTTAAACTATTCACCGATACCAGCCTGGCGTGCAGCAAGCTCATTACCAAGCGCTACAGCACGTCGTTTTCGCTGGGTATCCGCACGCTCGATGAGCGCCTGCACGCGCCGGTGTACGCCGTGTATGGCTTTGTGCGCTGGGCCGACGAGATTGTGGATACCTTCCACGGCCACGACCGGGCAGCGCTGCTGGCCGATTTCCAGCGCCAGACGGCCGAGGCCCTGGCTACCGGCCTCAGTCTGAACCCGGTGCTGCACGCCTTCCAGGCCGTAGTGCACGAGTACGGCATCGACCAGGAGTTCATTGACGCTTTCCTGCACAGCATGGCCCTGGATTTGGAGGACCAGCACTACCACCCAGGCTTGTATAATGAGTACATCTACGGCTCGGCTGAAGTGGTGGGGCTCATGTGCCTGCGCATCTTCTGCCACGGGCAGCCGGCCATGTTCGAGCGGCTACGGGGCCCCGCGCGGCGGCTGGGTGCGGCGTTTCAGAAGGTGAATTTTCTGCGCGACATCCGCTCCGACTACGAAGATCGGGGCCGCGTGTACTTCCCCGGCGTGGTGTACCATGAATTTGACGACGCTGCCAAGCGCAAGGTGGAGGCTGACATCCGGGCTGATTTTGAGGCCGGATATGCCGGCATTCAGCAGCTGCCGCGCCCGGCCCGGCTGGGCGTTTACCTGGCCTACGTGTACTATCTGAAGCTTTTTTATAAGATTAAGAACCTACCCGCGGCGCACATTCTGCACCAGCGCGTGCGGGTGCCTACCAACACTAAGCTGCTGCTGCTGCTGGGCTCGTACTTCCGCTACCGGCTGGCGCGCCTGTGAGTGGGCAGCGGCGGGGCGGTAGCTTTGGGGCCCCATGAATATGAATTACTTATTGGTCGCTGCGCTGCTTGCCTTAGCCCCGGTGGCGGCCGCAGCGCGCCCAGCGGCGTACCCTTTTGCCATGCCTTCTCCCTACGAACCCGCGCTGTTGCGCCGCCACTACGAACTCGCCGCCGCCGATAAAGCCGCCGGCGAAAAATTCTATCAGCTCCTGGCCGAGTATCACGACCAAGATGCCCTCGTGCTGGGCTACAAAGCCGCCGCCCAAGCCATCCGGGCCCGCGACGCGTCGATGTTCAACAAGCTCACCTATGTGCAGGACGCGGCCCGCACCTTTGCGCAGGCCGTGGCCCTGGCCCCCGACAACGCCGAAATCCGCTTCCTGCGCTTCTCCGTGGAAAGCAATCTGCCAGCCTTCTTGGGCCTGAGCACGCACGTCGACGAAGACAAGGCCTTCCTGCTCAACTCTGCTTTGGCCCACCCCCGGTCGGGCCTCGATGCCGAATCGTTTCGCACAGTGCGCGGCTTCCTGGTGGCCCGCGGCCACGTCAGCCCCGCCGACGCTACCCGCTTGGGCGAGGTATCCGAATAACGTAGCATAACCTTAATAAGCCCCCGGCCACCGATGGGCCCCCGGCGTGCTCCCCCTTAGCGGGCGGGGTCGCTGGGGGCCCATTTTGCTGTTTACGGCCGCTGCGGCACAGGGCCTCAACTGGGCGTAATGCAAAAAATCGTGCAGAAAATATATTGAACCAAGAGGGGCTATTGTGTCAGACGCAAAAAAAACAGTCTTAGATGCATTTTATCAGTCTATCCTTGTCAGATAATTTATTTACCACAATAATTTGAAAACCAACCATATAAAATAAAAATAGCTTTAGATTATTTTAATTACGGTTGATTTTATTGGATATAAATAGTATTCGCTGTTCGCAGGGTAACTAAAAATATAGATCTACAGTAATGGGGGTTCGCTTAGATTAGTATAACTTCGTCAATTGAAATACCTAGCTGATGCAACTCAATTGGGTATTTTGATTGATTTTGCATAAAATAGTGCAATATTTTCGTAGCCTAATCACAAACTGTTTTATGTCTGAACCATTTTCTACGGATAATACAATTTAATCTTTCATAATTAATTCTCTGTCCACTTAGTTAACCTGACACTTCAATAAGATGAAACATACCTACTCACCATTAACAAGCTGGCTGCGGTGGCTCTGCCTCTGCTTGCTACTGGCCTTGCCCGGACTAGGCTTTGCCCAGACGGTTTCCCTCACGCCGAACGACGCTAGTAACCCTCAGGATTTTGGGAATGTCCAATTGGGAAGTGTCTCTTCCTCAAAGGCTTACACGGTAAATGGCAGCGGATTAGCTGATGAAATTACCATTGCTATCCCAACCCGATTTGAGGGGAGTACCAATAACTTGACGTTTGGCCAGACCAGCATTACGCTGACGCCCGACGCCGGTGGCACCATTGCCAACACCATTATCTATGTGCGCTTCAAGCCGACGGCTACTGGGGTTATCAACCGCAATTTTAGCGCCCCCACCCAAGACGCTAGCGGAAACTCAGTAGTGGTAACCTCTACTCCGTCGCCGATTAAGCTGACGGGTAACGGGACCCCCGGGCCTCCTGCTATTACTGTGAACCCCAATGCTTTGGGTTTTGATAACCAGATTATTAATACCACATCTGGTGCGATGTCGACGACGGTGACGGGAACTTCGCTCGAGGCTGATATCATGGTGATGGCTCCCACTGATTTTTTGGTGAGCATCGATGGCAACACGTATGGTACGACGGCCACATTGGTTCGCAACAATGGCTCGGTTAACACCACGCTGTTTGTGAAATTTCAGCCCACCAAAGCCCAGGGATATGTGAGCCGGGTGATGCTGACCAGCACCACCGCCAGCACCAACCTCTCCGTGTCCGGTACCGGCGTGGCCCCTACGCCGGTACTGAACGTATCGTCCAATGCTCTTACCGACTTCGGCACAGTGGTGGTAGGTGCCTCCAGCACAACCATCAAATCGTTCACGATTAATGGCCAGAACTTGGCGGGTAACGTGACCATTACGCCCCCCACGGGCTTCCGCATTCGCATGGGTACGGACCTATTCTCGACCAACCCCATCGTGCTGGCCCCCACCAACGGCAGTATTGCCAGCACCACCATCGATGTGCGCTTTACCCCCGTTGACGCCAAGCAGTACAGCGACAACATAGTGGCCTCTACCCCCAACGGTGGCGGCAGCGTGACCCAGAACGTGGCCGTGAGCGGCACGGGTGACCCAGCCCCCACGACCCCCACGATTGTTACCAGTCCCGGGGCCCTCAGCTTCGGCACGGTTACCAGCAGCGGCAGCGCTGGTACGCTTCAGTTCGATATCAGCGGCACGAACCTGAGCGAGGGCATTGTGCTGACTCCTACCAAGAATACCATCCAGTTCCGCAATGCATCGGCCGGTGGTACTTTCTCGAGCAACCCCCTTACGCTGGCGCAAACCAACGGCGTAGTAGCCACCCAAACCATCGAAGTGCGGCTGGTGGCCACTATCCCCCAGGGTGCTTACAATGAGCAGCTCACCGCTACCAGCGGGTCGCTTTCGTCGCCGGTGTCCATCTCGGCTACCAACAACAGCGGGGCCATTTCGGACATCTCGGTGGTAAACCCCAACAACAATGATTTCACGTTTGCTACCCGCCCCACCACGGCGTCGGCGTCGCAGTCGTTCCGGGTGGCCGGTACCAACTTGCTGCAAAACCTGACGGTGGCCCCCAACGGCGAAAATGCTGGCTATTTCCAGGTATCGAGCGACAACATAAACTTCGTATCGTCGCTGACCTTTGTGCCAGATGCTAACGGCAACGTGGCCCAGCAAACCGTGTACGTGCGCTTCGTGCCTGGCAACAACGCCTTGACCGTGAACGCTAACATTCGCAGCTCGAGCTCGCCTGCCCCCATCACCGACGTGTCGGTAACGGGCATTAGCCAGCCCACGCTCCGCCTGAGCCGCGCCATTCCTTCGTTCCCCACCAACATTGTTAAAGGCACGGTGTCGGCCTCCGCCACGGTTCGTCTCGACGGATTCCTGCTGGGAAGCGATGTAGCCATCCGCTTTCCGGCCGACGTATCGGACCGCAACCCCGCGCAGACCCCCCAGTTCGAGTTCTCGTTGGATGGCGGTACCACCTACACCAGCACGGGCAGCGTAACGCCCGACCCGACGACGGGCAACTTCTCCCAGCTTTTGCAGGTGCGTTTCGCGCCGGTGCGGGTGGGTAATGCCGCGCAGGAAATGCAGTTCAAAAACCCGAGTATCAAGGACGGCAACTTCAACGCACTGGACAGTGGCTTTGGCCAGGCTTCGGGCTTCGCCATCGCCACTGAGCCTACGGTGCAGTCGACGGCCACCATCAACCGGGCCTCGGGCGGTGCCAGCGCCACCATCACGTTCAACCTGGCCAGCCCGCCCGCTGGGAAGGCTTATGGCCAGAACCGCTTGGTAATTGCTTCCACTACCTACTCGAAGCTGCCGACCAACTTGTTCCCGCTGGACAAGCAGAATTTCAACCCGGGTAGTACGGATGCTAACGGGGCGTACATTTTTGGCACCGGCACGGCCACTGAAGCATCGACCAACACCTACGTAGTGTTCAGCGGCGCTTCCAGCACCTTCACGGTAACAAACCTGGACCCCAACACGCAGTATTACTTCTACGCCTTCGAGTTTAACAACGATGCGGTGCTGAACGCCGAAAACTACCTCGTGCCCAACAACCAGCCCCTCACGCCGCTGCCAGTTGAGCTGGTGTCGTTCACGGCGCAGCTCCGCAACAAGCAGGTGAACCTGAACTGGGTGACGGCCAGCGAGAAGAACAGCCGCAGCTTTGAGGTGCAGCGCAGCTCGAACGGCCAGACGTTTGCTACGGTGCTGACCAAGGACGCCCAGGGCAACACCAGCGCCCGCACCACCTACGACGCCGTGGACCGCCAGCCCCTGCCGGGCGTGAGCTACTACCGCCTCAAGCAAATCGACAACGATGGCAAAGTGGCCTACTCGCCCACGGTATCGGTGCAGAGCGATGGCTTGGTGGACATCAGCATCTACCCGAACCCCACGAGCGGTAAGGTGACCATCACCCTGCCCGCCGCTTTGGCCGCCAGCGCCCCCCGCGTGCGCATCAGCGACCTGATGGGCCGCGTGGTGCAGGAGCTGAGCCTGCCCGCTTCGGGCGAGATAGACCTGGGGGCCCTGCCCGTGGGCACCTACCTCCTCAACGTGGGCGGCCAGCAAGTACGCAGCCGCGTGGTGAAGTACTAAGTACCGCTTAGCTGTGCTAAAAGGGCCTTCCGCAGTGGCGGAAGGCCCTTTTTTTGTTCTTTTAAATAGGTGGTGCCGGGCTTGGCATGGCCGGGGCTACCTTGCGGCCATGCGCTACTTCTACTGTTTGCTGGGGGCCCTACTTCTGCTATGTGCCCACGGCCCGGCCGCTGCCCAGGGCCTGGTAACGGGCCGGGTGGTGGACGAAAAGGGCCAGCCCGTGCCCTACGCCAGCGTGGCTCTGGCCGATGGCCGTACCGGCACCGCCACCAACGAAGTGGGCGAATTCGTGCTGCGGGTGCTGGCGCTGCCGCAGCCGCTCGTGGTGCTCAGCATTAGCTATGCGCGCGCCGGGGCCCTGGCGGTGCAAGCGGGGCCCCTGGCAACGAGCATCGTGCTCAAAGCCAGCGCCGTGGCGCTTCCCGAGGTGACGGTGCGGGCCAACGCCGAGGCCGAAGAACTGGTGGCCCGCTGCTACGCTAAGCTGCTGCGCCACCAGGCCGACGTGCAGTACGGCCGGGGCTTCTACCGCCAGAAGACCCGCGAGAACGGCCGCTACCGCGAGTTCTTCGACGCCTTTTACGACGTGAAGCTGACGCCGCGCAACATGCCCAGCTGGGTGCTGGGCGAGGCCCGCTACGCCTTCGTGCCGGGCATTATGGGCCTGAACAACTTCTCCATCTACACGCGGGCCTTGCCCATTTTTGTGCTGCCCGGCGAAACCACCCGCACGGCCGTGCCGCTGGGGCCCCGGGCGGCCGAGCGTTTCCGGTTTGTGCTGCGCCAAACCCTGCGCGACCAAGGCCGCGAGCTGGCCGTGGTGGATTTTGGGCCCCGGGTGGCCGGCGACCCGGTGGCCAGCGGTACCCTCTACATCGACTCGCGCACGGCGGCGCTGTTCCGCTTCGAGCGGGAGCTGCCCACGGCCGGCATGTTCACGTCCAGCAACCCCACCATCCAGTTTGGGCCCTGCGCGTTTCGCATCACTACCAACTTTGGGGCCCTGGGCGACTCGCTCAGCCGCTTGGCCAGCACGCAGGTAGTGGCCAACATCCAGATGACGGTGAAGGGCGTGCCGTCGGAAACGACGACGACTTCCCAGTTTTTCCTGTACGAATACGGCCCGCCCACGCCCGGCCAGAAGTACCACGACACGGCCCAGGATGTGAAGGACCTGGCAGAAATCAAAAAGCGGCGCTACCATCCCGCGTTCTGGCGCGACAACGCCGTGGTGAAAGACAGCCCCCTGGAAGCCCAGGTAATTGAAGATTTTGAGGGCCGCCGCATTTTCGGGAAATTGTAGCCGCAACCTTACGCGGGCTTTTCGGGTTACCCTGCCACTATGCCGCCTTTGTCGCTCAGTGTTCGCATCGACCCCAACTCTGGCTTTTGCTTTGGGGTTATTTATGCCATTCAAATGGCGGAAGACTTGCTCGACGAGCAAGGGTATTTGTATTGCCTCGGCGACATCGTGCACAACGACGAGGAAGTGCACCGCCTGCAACAGCGCGGCCTGCGCATCATTTGCCACGAGCGGCTGGCTGAGCTGCGCGACGAGGCCGTACTCATCCGGGCCCATGGCGAGCCACCGAGCACCTACAAGCTGGCCCTGGAGAACAACCTGACGCTGATTGATGCCAGCTGCCCGGTGGTGCTGAAGCTGCAAAACCGCATCAAAACCAGCTTCGACAAGCGCGAGCAAATCTTCATTTACGGTAAGCACGGCCACGCTGAGGTGCTGGGCTTGCTGGGCCAGACCGGCGGCCAGGCCGTGGTGTTTGAGAGCCTGGCTGAGCTGATGACCCACGAGCTGCCCACGGCCCTGACCCTGTACAGCCAGACGACCAAGAGCACGGCCAGTTTTTACAACATCAAGAGCGAGCTGGAAAACCGGGGCTACCAGGTGAACGCCAACGACACCATTTGCCGGCAGGTGAGCAACCGCGACAAGGACTTGCGCCGCTTCGCCGCGCAGTTCGACCAAATTGCCTTCGTGTCGGGCACCAAAAGCTCCAACGGCAAAGTGCTCTACCAGGTGTGCAAGGAAACGAACCCGGACACCCACTTCATTTCCAACGTCGAAGACATTGACCGCTCTTGGTTCCGGCCGGGGCAGTCGGTGGGTATTTGCGGGGCCACCAGCACGCCCATGTGGCTGATGGAGCAGGTGCGCGAAGCCCTGGTGGGCCTTTAATTATGTTGTTTTAGCCCATGAGTGCCCCCGCTGCCTCCTTCGTTTCGGCCCGTCGCGTGGCCCCCGCGCCGTTGGCTGGCAAGGGGGTAGCGGTGGCCCTGCTGATTATAGCGGCCTGGGGTGGTTTGCTGGCCTGGTTGCTGGCCGGCTACCAGCCCAACTGGCACGCGCCGGGGCCCTACCTGCTAGTGCTGCTTCAAACGCACCTCTATACCGGCCTGTTCATCACGGCCCACGACGCCATGCACGGCGTAGTAAGCCCTAATAAGCGCCTCAACAACGCCATTGGTACGGTGGCCACGGTGCTGTTTGCCTATAACTGGTTTCCGAACCAGCTGCCCAAGCACCACAACCATCACCGCCACGTGGGCACGCAAGAAGACCCCGATTTCCACCCCGAAGACCACGCTGGCTTTCTGCCCTGGCTGGCCCGCTTCGCCTGGAACTACGTAACCTGGTGGCAGGTGCTGCTGATGGCCGTGACCTACAACGTGCTGAAATTGTACTTCCTGCAGGCCAACGTCATCGCCTTTTGGATGATACCGGCGGTGCTGGCCACCTTGCAGCTTTTCTTCTTTGGCACCTACTTGCCGCACCGCGGCGAGCACGCGCCCGACAACCAGCACAAGTCGCGCAGCCAGTTACGGCACCATGCTTGGGCCTTCGCCACGTGCTACTTCTTTGGCTACCACTACGAGCACCACGACCAGCCTTATCTGCCCTGGTGGCGCCTGTGGAAAACGAAGGTCTGAACTATGGATTCAAAAATTCGCTCAATAAAAAAGGCCCGCCGAAGCGGGCCTTTTTTATTGAGCCAGGGCCCCGGGGCCCTATTGGTGGGCCGGGGCGGTTTTTTTGCAGCACTCGGGTAGGCGGCTGTAGGCGCGGGCGTCGGCGGTTTGCTCGTCGGCGTCGTAGCCGGTCTTCTGCACAGCGGCGCGCAGGGCGGCGGTGTTGGTTTTTTCGGGGCGGTAGTTCACCGTGAGCACTTTGGTGGGCACGTCGAGGGAGGCGCTTTGCACGCCTTTCTCGTAGGCCATGCTTTTTTCAATGCGCGCCTTGCACATGTCGCACACGGCCGAGGTTTTGAACTTGACCGTTTCGGTGCCGGCCACGGCTTTGGCAGGGGAGGGAGCCGTCTGAGCCTGGGCGTTGAAACCGGCCGCGCTGAAGGCGGCGAAGAGGAAAAACGAAAGAGCTTTCATAAAATGAAAAGAGATTAGAAGGGGAAATAGTGCGAAAACGAAGCCAGATTTCGCGCCAGCGGAGTGGCATTAAACCAGAAAACTTGGCGCTGCTTGGCGTGAAAACTGTTACTCGATCCGGTAGCGGAGGCCAACGTAGGTGAGGCGGCCGTACACGGGGCCCCACACCATGGCGGCGTCGAAGTTGGGGCTGAACGGGAAGGCAGCACTTTCGATGGGATTGGGCTGGCGGTAGTTGGTAAGATTTTCGACGCCCGCGTACACCTCCAGCCGCTTGAAGGCGCGGGTGATTTGGGTATTGAGCGCGGCGTAGCGCGGGGCGTAGTACACGGCCGTGCTTTGGCCGGGGGCGTGCTGGTGGGTGGCGTCGTTGCCGAGGTGGGCCAAGGGCCGCTGGCCGAACCACTGCACCGTGAAATCGGCCCGCCACTTATCGAATGCCGAGGCGTAGCCCAGGTTCAGGAAGGCGCGGTGGCTGGGGGTGAGGGGCTTGGGCAATAGCTCGTCGCCGTAGGTGGTGCGCACGTCGAGGTACTTGTAGGCGCCCTTCACCTGCAAGCCCTTCACGGGCTCCACTTGCAGCTCGGCCTGCACGCTGCGGGCGAAGGAGCGGCTGCCGGGGCCCAAGTTGTTGATGAGCACGAGCTGGGGCGCGGTGTACATATCGGCCACCACCTGGTTGCCAAACGTGGTGTTGTAGTAGTCGGCCACGAACGTGGCCTGGCGGCCCCACAACTCAAAATACTGCGTGAAGCTGCCGCCCATGTTCCAGGCCGTTTCGGGGCGCAGGGCGTTGCCGATGACGAAGCTGCGGGCGCTGGCCAGCAGGTAGGCGTTGTCGGCGATGGGGTTGGCCACGCGCCAGCCGCGGCCCGCCGAGAGCCGGAAGATGGAGTTTTGGGTGGCGTCGTACTTCAGGTTGAAGCGGGGCGTCACCTGCCAGCCGTATAGGTTGTGACGGTCGGCACGCAGGCCGGCCACTACGGTCAGGTTGCGGCTGTTTTGGTACGTGTACTCGGCGAAGGCCCCGGGCACCAGCTCGCGGCGGGTGCGGTGCTCGCGGGTGTAGGCATCGGCCAGGGTCTCGGTGCCAATGGCCTGGCCGGTGCCCAGAAACTCGCGGTAGTCGTCGTACAAAAAGCTCAGCCCCGCCCGGTAGCCGTGCGTGGTGCTCCCGATGATGCTTTGGAACAGCAGCGTGGCTTGGCCCGTGCGCTGGGTGCCGTCGTAGTGCCGGGGCCCCGTCACGTCGCTGAACGAGTACGTCGAGTTAAAATCGTGGCTCGTGCCGTTCATCAGCAAGCCCAGGCTTTGGAACGGGCGGGTGGGCCAGGTGTACGACGTTTTGGTGAAGGCCGTGTAGCGGCGGGTGGTGTTGGTGGTGCCGTAGGCTTGGCGGTAGGCGTCGGGCGCGTCGGGCCGGAAGCCCAGCTGGCCGCCCTGCCGGTCTTCGTGCAGGGCCCCTAGGCCTACTTCCGTCACGAAGCCGTGGCCGGAAATGTACTTCCACTTGTTCACGGCGTTGAACTGCGTGGCCAGCGGCAGGTCCATAAAACCGTCGCTGTTGCGGTCCACGCGCCGGCCCAGGTGGTCGGTGTGCAGCAATAGCACGGTGCTCCACTTCGGGTTGAGGCGGGCCGAGGTGTTGAGGTTGACGTCGAACTTGCCCAGGTCGTTGGTGTAGGCGTTGAACAGCAGCTGGTCGGTTTTTTCGGGCTCCTTGAGCTTAATGTTGATCTGGCCCGAAATGGCTTCGTAGCCGTTCACCACCGAGCCCGTGCCCTTGATGATTTCGATGTTCTCGATCCAGGGCCCCGCCAGGTAGCCCAGGCGGTAGGGCGTGGCCAGTCCGCGCAGGGCCGGCTGGTTGTCCACGGTCAGCAGCGAGTAGGCCCCATCGAGCCCCAGCAGCTGAATCTGCTTGGCCCCGGATACGGCGTCGGAGGTGGTGACCTCCACGGCGGCGTTGGTTTCGAAGCTCTCGGCCAGGTTGCAGCAGGCCGATTTGGTGAGGTCGCGGGCCGAGATTACCTGCGTGTTGGTGGGCGTGATGGCCGAGTAGGCGGGGGCCCGTGTGGTCACCGTCACCTCGCCCAGCTCCAGGCCGGGGCGCAGGCCCACCCGCAGGTAGGGGCTGCCGGCGGCGGGCACGGCCACCGTATCGGGCCGGTAGCCGAGGGCCTGCACCACCAGGCGGCCGGCGGCGCGAGCCGGGCGGGCCAGCACAAAGTGGCCGGCCGCATCGGCCGTGGCGGTGGGGAAGTTGTCGGCCGCGGCGGGGGCGTCGGCCAGCCAGCGCAGCAGCGCGCCGGGCAGGGGCGCGGCCGTGGTTTTTTCCGTGATTTCGCCCCGCACCGGGCCGGGCACGGCCTGCGCCCGGGCCGGGGTAGGGGCCCCAAGCGCCAGCAGCAAGCCGCTGGTCAGCAGCGGGCTAAGCCCGCGCAATAGTTTCATAATAGCTGTTAGTTAAGGCGTTGCGAAAAGAAGGGCCGGGCTAAATAGCCCTGCCCGTGGCCGCTGCACCAGCGGCCGTCTCTTTCGAAAAACCCTAAACCACCAGCTTGCCCACCCAGCGCAGCAGGGCCCGCCCGCCCGGCGGCGGCGGCGAGGCATCGGCCGCAAACCAGCGGGGCCCAGCCGCGCCCGCTGAGGCCTCGAAAGCCGGCCGCTGCGGCCAGGCCAACTCCGGCAGCCACGCCGCCAGCAGGGGCCCCGGCACCAGCACCTTCTCGAAGGCGTGCGCGTGGGCCGGCGCCGTCAGCTTGTGCAAGTGGCTGCTGAAGTCGCAGCAGTCATCCTTAATACGCGGCGGCGTGGCAGTCCCATAGCACCCGCGCGGGGCAGATCCCAGCAGCGCCAGGTTGGCCCGGCTGCGCCCGCTAAAGCGGCAGGTGTGCCGCTCCACCGTGAGGCCCACCGAGGCGGTGAGCACCAGCACGGCCAGCCACAGGCTGACGATTCGGTGGGCGAGGGAGCGGGGTTTCACGCCGCAAAGGTACGGCCTGGGGGCCCCGGCGGCGCACACAATTCGGCCCCGCTGCGTGCACAACTTCCGCCGCGACGCCTAGCGAACTGGCGCGGCCTGGGTACGCTGATGCTTGGCTTTCAGCCGGCCACGGCGGGGCATAGCCTCGGCCTTTGGCGAGGCTTGCACCTGCTCGTAGGCCAAGCGTTGGAGGGCCACGGCGTCGGGCGGGGCAATGCCCAGGGTAGCGGCGGCCTGCTCCTGGGGCCCCAGGGTGCGCGGGTCTTGGCCGGTGATGGTGGCCAGCAGCACGCAGGCGTTCAGGTAGGCGCCCCAGGAACTGGGGTGGTAATGGTCGTCGGTCCAGAGGTCGAGCTTGCCGGCGGCTGGTTCGTAAGGGTTGGGCAGGGCCACGCCGGTTTGAATGGCCCGCAGCCAGGCATCGCCGGCCGGGGCCACGCCCGCAAAGTGGCCGTTGGCCCGCGCCAGGCCGTAGTAGCCGGCGCGTAGGTCGGCCGTCATCGAGTCCACGGGCTGGCCCGAGTAGGGCTTATTGGGCGGGTAGGTCAGGTCGGCGCGGGCCCAGGTTTCGTACAAATACAGCCGGGCGGCGGGGTTAGCTTGGTGCACGGCCTGCTCCAGGCGGGTGCCGTAGTCGTAAAATTCGGCCCGCTTGCCGCTGTGCCGCTCCGGCAGGGCCCCCGTGCTGTACTCCTGCAACACCACCGCCTGCCAGCGCGGCTGGGCGATGACGGAAAGGGCGTTATCGTAATGAAACTTGAGGGTTTGGCCGCTCAGGGTTTCCGAGTGCACGTCGTAGTTCAGCCCCGCCTCGTCGGCCAGCTTCTTGAAAATGGCCGGGATGCCGCCCCAGGGCCCCAGCTCGGGCGGGTTGCCTTGGCGGGGCGTGCCCTGGGGCTGCCCGTAGTTTTCGTCGGTCACGGCGGCCGCGTTGTACTGCTGCACCGGCAAGCGCCCCCCGTGGGTGAAGCTGTTGCCGACGAACAAAATGGCCACCGGGGCCCCCGGCCGGGCCCGTTTCTGGGCGTTGGCCGCCGGGCCGTGGAGCAGCAGGGCCGCACCGGCGGCCAACGAAAGGGCGGGGAATCGCCAGGAGAAAAAGCGCATGAGCAAAACGGCTAGGGTGGCCCCGAAAGTAGCTGCCATTTTGGCAAATGCGCTCACTAGCTCAAGCGAATGTGCCCCTGGGGCCCTGAAAACGGGTTTGGGATTGTGGTAAATAATGGTAAATCGTGGTTGTTATTCAAAAGGCGGCCCGTACTTTTGCTTACTTCCCTCCCTTTTCCCTGGCCCCGCCATGCACCTGCTCTCCGGCGAATACGAATGCAAGCTCGACCCCAAGGGGCGGCTCGTGCTCCCGGCCAAGGTGAAGGGCAACCTGCCCGACGAGTCGGGCAACCAGCTGGTGCTGGTGCGCGGCTTCGAGCCGTGCCTGGTTTTGTACCCGCGGGCCGCCTGGCGCGTCATCCACGAGAAAGTGATGGCCCTCGACGAGTTCAACGAGGAGTACCGGCAGTTCCAGCGCAACTTTTTCCGGGGCATGACGGAGGTGGAGCTCGACAGCATCAGCCGCTTTATGCTGCCGCGCACCATGCTGCGCTACGCTGGCATCGAGAAGGAGGCCATCGTGGTGGGCCTGGGCAACCGCTGCGAAATCTGGGACCCGGCCCGCTACGAGGAATTCCTGATCAAAGACCAACAGACCTTCAGCCAACAGGCACAGAAATTTTTGGCCACCGACACCGCCCTGGCCTTTTAATAATGGAACCGCGCCCCAACGATACCGCCTATCACCGCCCCGTGCTGCTGGCCGAATGCCTGGCTGGGCTCGACGTGCAGCCCGGCGGCCGCTACGTGGACGTGACCTTTGGCGGCGGCGGCCACTCGGCGCGCCTGCTCGAGCGCCTCACCACGGGCCACCTCTACAGCTTCGACCAAGACGCTGACGCCGAGGCCGAAGCTGCCCGCCTGGCCCGGCCGCAGTTCACCTTCGTGCGGGCCAACTTCCGCGACCTGGCTGCCGAGCTGCGCCGCCGCGACGCCCTGCCCGTGGACGGCATCCTGGCCGACCTGGGCGTGAGCTCGCACCAGTTCGACACGCCAGAACGGGGCTTCTCAACCCGCTTCGACGGGCCCCTGGACATGCGCATGGACACCGACGGGGGCCCCACGGCCGCCGACGTGCTCAACGAATACAAAGAAGCCGACCTGCACCGCATCTTTGGCATGTACGGCGAGGTGACCAACGCCCGCACCCTGGCCGCCACCGTGGCGCAGGCCCGCCGCGGCCGCCCGCTGGCCACCATCCAGGAGCTGAAAACGGCCATCCAGAGCGTGATGCCGCGCGGTAAGGAGAATAAGTATTTGGCGCAGGTTTTCCAGGCCCTGCGCATCGAGGTGAACCAGGAAATGGACGCCTTGCAGGAAATGCTGCTCCAAACGGCCGACGTACTGCTCCCCGGCGGCCGGCTGGTGGTGCTCAGCTACCACTCGCTGGAAGACCGGCTGGCGAAGAATTTTATTGGCAAAGGCAAGTTTTTCGGCGAGGTAGAAAAGGACTTTTTCGGCCATGAAACCAAGCCATTCACCGCCCTCAATCGCCGCCCTGATGAGGCCTCGGCCGAGGAAGTGGCCCTGAACAGCCGCGCCCGCAGTGCTAAATTGCGGGTTGCGGTGCGCAATTGAGCCAAAGTAACCGCGTTGTTGGGAGGAGTTATTTTAGTGTAAACAATTTGTAACTAAGAAGTTGAGTTAAGTAGGTGGCTGTTGCGGGGTATTGCCCGGCGGGCCGCCCCATCCTTTTGCCTTTCCGCTCCTGCATGGCCGCCAATACTTATAAACCTACCGACGCGCCGCGCCGCGCCAACGTGCCCCGGGCCCCCGAGCCAGCGCATGGGCCCCCGCCCGCGCCGGCCGCCGCGGTCCCGGAGCCCGTGGCGGAAGCCCCCCGCCCGCGGGCGGCGGCCCCCGAGCGCCCGGCCCGGCCCGCCCCGCCGCCGCGCCCCGAGCGCGTGCCCCGCACCTGGAGCCTGTTCTCGGTTTTCGACCGGATGACGAGCGTGGACGGCCTCTTCCGCGAGGGGCTGCCGGTGCGCTACCTGCCGCACCTGCTGTTCGTGATGTTCCTCACGCTGCTCTACATTGGCAACACGCACTACGGCAACCGCATGAGCCGCAACATCCAGCGCCTCAAGCAGGAAACTGAGGACTTGCGCGCCGATTACACCACCCTGAAATCGGACTACATGGAGGCCAGTAAGCAGAGCGAGGTGGCCCGCAAAGTGGCAGCCTTCGGGCTGGTTGAAAGCTCGTCGCCGCCCTTCCGCATCCAGGTGCCAGCCGGCCACCTCGACGCCGCCGCTCTGGAGCTGATGCCCGTGCTGACGGCCGACACGCTGGCTGCCCGCGCCGGCCGCGACTCGCTGGCCGCCCAGCGGGCCGATGCCCTCGCCGGCCGCCGCCGCTACGCCAACGCGGCGGGCACCGACGGCGAGCCCGAAATCGCCGCTGCCATCCCCGAAGATTCGCTGGCCGCCGCGCCTGCACCCGTGCCCGTGCGTCGGGCCCCTAAAGTGCTGGCCGAGAAGCCCAAAGCTAAAGTGTTGGCTAAGCCCAACGATAAGAAATCAGTTAAAAAAAGTACAAAGAGTACAACCGAGCACAAGAAGCAAGCCGCTCGTGCCCAAGCCACTACCACCCCCCGTCGATGAAAGGCAGCGTTAAAAAGTCGATTGTGACGCGAGTGCGGCTGGCCTTTCT
Organism: Hymenobacter nivis; assembly: GCF_006439025.1. Classification (GTDB taxonomy): domain Bacteria; phylum Bacteroidota; class Bacteroidia; order Cytophagales; family Hymenobacteraceae; genus Hymenobacter; species Hymenobacter nivis_A. The sequence continues at coordinate 417,757 of NZ_RCYZ01000001.1, read as the reverse complement.
GGGGGTGGCCGTGTTCTCGGGCCTCATCCTGTGGAAGGCCACGCGCATCCAGTTTCAGGAGGGTGCCAAGTGGCGGGCCCTGGAACAAGAGCGGCGCATCAGCTACCAGCCGGTGCCCGCCACGCGGGGCAACATTTTCTCCGACAACGAGAGCATCATGGCCACCTCGCTGCCCTTCTACCGGGTGGCCTGGGACCCCGGCGTGGTGGAAGAAGCCGTGTTTCAGGCCGGCGTCGATTCGCTGGCCTGGCACCTGTCGCACTTCTTTGGCGACCGCACCAAGCAGGAGTACAAGCAGCGCCTCACCAACGCCCGCCGCGCCAAGGAGCCGGCCCTGCGCTACATCCGCCTGAACTCGCGCCAAATCAATTTCCAGGAGAAAAAGCTGCTGGCCCAGTGGCCCATTTTCCGGGCGAAGCGCAACCGCGGCGGCGCCATTTTTGAGAAGGTCGACAAGCGGTTCCGGCCGTTTGGGGGCCTGGCGCAGCGCACCGTGGGCTTCGTGAATGAGCAGCAGCACGGCGCGGGCCTGGAGTTCACCTTCGACCCCAGCTTGGCGGGCAAGGCCGGCGAGGCCCTGTTTGAGCGCGTGCCAGGCGGCGTGAAACCGCTCTACGACGGTACCGAAATTAAGCCCCAGCCGGGCTACGACATCAAAACCACGCTCGACATCAACTTGCAGGACGTGGCCGAAAACGCGCTGTACAAGTCGCTGGTGGATAACAACGCCCAGTACGGCTGCGTGATTCTGATGGAAGTGGCTACCGGCGAAATCAAGGCCGTGGCCAACCTGGGCCGCGCCGCCGACGACACTTATAAGGAAGACTACAACTACGCCTTCGCCGACCAGGGCCGCACCGAGCCGGGCTCGACCTTCAAACTGGCCTCGATGATGGCCCTAATGGAGGCCTACCCCAACATCACGCTCGACGACGTGGTGGACACGGGCCCCGGGCGCATGTCCATCGGCGGGGCCGTGAAGACCGATTCGCACCCCAACGGCCGCATCACGGTGCAGCAGGTGTTTGAGAAATCGAGCAACATCGGGGTAGCGCGGCTGGTGCAAGAGCACTTCGCCGCCAACCCCTCGCAGTACACCGACTACCTCAAGAAATTCGGGCTCGACAAGCCGCTGGGCTTCCAGATGAGCGGCGAGGCGCTGCCCTACGTGAAGGACCCCCGCGACCGCAGCTGGAGCCGCACCTCGCTGAGCACCATGAGCATTGGCTATGAGCTGAAGCTGGCGCCGCTGCAAACCCTGGCCTTTTACAACGCTGTGGCCAACAACGGCGTGAAGGTGGCTCCCATGATCGTGAAGCAGATCAAGCAGGCCGACCAAGTGGTGCAGGAGTTTGCGCCGCGGGTGCTGATTCCCAAAATCTGCTCCGACAACACGCTACGCAAGCTCAAGGCTATGCTGGAAGGCGTGGTGGCCGAGGGCACCGCCAGCCGCATCCGGCCCAAAGACTACACCATCGCCGGCAAAACGGGTACCGCCTGGAAGTTCAAGAATGGCCACTACACCAAGACGTACTCGACCAGCTTCTGCGGCTACTTCCCGGCCGACAAGCCCAAGTACAGCTGCATCGTGGTGATTGATTCGCCCAGCCGCGGCCGCGTGTACGGCGGCGACGTGGCCGCCCCGGTGTTCCGCGAGGTGGCCGACAAGTGCATGGCCCGCGACCTGCTCAGCCAGCGCCCGCTGCTGGCCAAGGCCCGCCTGAACAAGAGCCGCGTGCCGCTGGTGCGCGCCGGCATGCAGGATGAACTGGCCCTGGTCTGCCAGAAGCTGGGCCTAGTCGGCAACACCCAGGCTACCGGCGGCGAGGAGTGGGTGCGGGGCGCGTCCGATACGGCGTTCCACGCCCGTACCGTAGCCCTGGTGGTGAATCCCATGCGCGCCGGCCGCGTGCCCAACGCCCGGGGCCTGAGCCTGCGCGATGCCCTGTTTCTGCTCGAAAACCGGGGCCTGCACGTGCGGGCCCTGGGCACGGGCCGCGTGCGCGGGCAAAGCTTGGCCGCCGGGGCCCCCTTCAAGCGCGGCGACGCCATCACCCTCACGCTGGTGGACACCGGCCCCCGCGACGACGCCCCCCGGGCCCTGCCCGAGCCCGAGCATACCGACCTGGAAGAGAATATCCTACTAGTGCCCACGGAAGCTGGATCGGTGACTGCCAAGGCGGCCCCTGCCAAAGCCAAAGTAGGGGCCCCTAAAACGGCCCCGGCCAAACCCAAGGCGGAGGCAAAAGCTAAGGCCAAAGTGGAAGCTAAGCCCGCCGCTAAAACTGCTGCCAAGCCCAAAGCTGATAAACCCAAGCCGAAGCCCGCCACCAAGGCCAAGCCCGCCAAGACCCGCCTGGCCGCCGACAAGCCCCGCAAGCCGACTCCCCACGCCTAGCCCCATTTTTCGCCCCAAAGCCCCGCGGCCCCGCGGTTCTGCCCTTGATTTCACTCCCGCTCTTTTCCTTGCTCGCCGACGTAGCCGTGCTCCAGCAGCAGGGCCCCGCCGATGTGCCCATCACCGGCCTCACCCTCGACTCGCGGGAGGCGGGCCCCGGGGTGGCGTTCTGCGCCCTGCGCGGCACGGCCACCGACGGCCACAAGTTCATTGAGACCGCCGTGGCCCAGGGTGCGGCGGCCGTCATTTGCGAGGAGCTGCCGGCCGTGCTCAACCCCGGCACGGCCTACGTGCAGGTGGCCGACAGCGCCGGGGCCCTGGGCCTGGTGGCGGCGGCTTTCCACGGGCACCCCTCGCGCCGGCTCCAGCTGATCGGCGTGACCGGCACCAACGGCAAAACCACCTGCGCCACGCTGCTGCATCGCCTGCTGCGCGAGCTGGGCTACCACGCCGGCTTGCTGAGCACGGTGCAGAACCAGATCGACGAAACCGTGGTGCCCGCCACCCACACCACCCCCGACGCCATCCGGCTGAACGCGCTGCTGGCCCGCATGGTGGCCGCCGGCTGCACCCACGCCTGCATGGAGGTGAGCAGCCACGCCGTGGCCCAGCACCGCGTCACGGGCCTGCGCTTCGCGGGCGGCATCTTCACCAACCTCACCCACGACCACCTCGACTACCACGGCACGTTTGACAACTACTTGAAGGCCAAGAAGGGCTTTTTCGACGCGCTGCCCAAAACGGCTTTTGCCCTCACCAATGCCGACGACAAGCGGGGCCCCGTGATGCTGCAAAACACCGCCGCCCGCCGCGAAACCTACTCGCTGCGCGGGGCGGCCACGTTCCGGGCCCGCCTTATCGCCAACGAGGTGCACGGCCTATTCCTGGAAATTGACGGCCGCGAGGTTCAGTTCCGGCTCATCGGCGTGTTCAACGCCTACAATTTGCTGGCCGTGTACGGGGCCGCCGTGCTGCTGGGCGAAGACCCCACAGAGGTGCTCACCATCCTCTCGGGCCTGAACACGGCCCCCGGCCGCTTCGAGCCGGTGGTGTCGGCGGGCCAGCGCATCACGGCCATCGTCGACTATGCCCACACGCCCGACGCCCTGGAAAACGTGCTCCAAACTTTGCACCAGATTCGGCGGCCTGAGCAGCGCATCGTCACGGTGGTGGGCTGCGGCGGCAACCGCGACGCCGCCAAGCGCCCCGTGATGGCCGCCCTCGCCGCCCGCCTCTCCGACCAGGTGGTGCTCACCTCCGACAACCCGCGCTTCGAGGACCCGCTCGAAATACTGGCCCAGATGCAGGCTGGTGTGCTGGCCCCCGACGCCGCCCGCGTGCGCACCCTGCCCGAGCGCCGCGCCGCCATCCAAGCCGCCCTCGAGTGGGTGGGGCCCCACGACATTGTGCTGGTGGCCGGCAAGGGCCACGAGAACTACCAGGACGTGCAGGGCGTGAAAACGCACTTCGACGACAAGGAAGTCCTGCTCGAATTATTTGAAACTTTGAACAAGTAAAGCCGGGGGCCCCGCCCCGCTTTATTCGCCGTTGCCCATGCTCTATTACCTCTTCCGCTACCTCCACGACCATTTCCACATGCCCGGCACCGGGGTGTTTCAATACACCACGTTCCGGGCCGGCCTGGCGGTGGTGATTTCGCTGCTCATTGCTCAGATTTTTGGCGGCCGCCTCATCCGCCTGCTCCAGCAAAAGCAGGTCGGTGAGAGCATCCGCGACCTGGGCCTGCAAGGCCAGAACGAGAAAAAAGGCACCCCCACGATGGGCGGCCTCATCATTTTGCTGGCCATTCTGGTGCCCGTGCTGCTGCTGGCCCGCCTGCGCAACATCTACATCATCCTCATGCTGATAAGCACGGTGTGGCTCGGGCTGATTGGCTTCCTGGACGACTACATCAAGGTGTTCCGCAAGAACAAGGAGGGCCTGAGTGGGCGCTTCAAAGTGCTGGGCCAGGTGGGCCTGGGCCTCACGGTGGGCTGGGTGCTGTTTTTCTCGAACGAAGTAACTGTGCGCCAGTACCTGCTGCCCAACGGGGCCCTATCGGAAGTGGACGCCAGCAAAGTGTACCACGACGTGCACCTGATGATTACCACCGTGCCGTTCATGAAGAACAACGAGCTGAACTACGGCGACTTGTTCGCCACCGCGGGCACGTTTTTCAACGGCCTGTACAGCATCTTCTACATCCCCATCGTCATCTTCCTGATCACCGCCGTCAGCAACGGGGCCAACATCACCGACGGGCTGGACGGGCTGGCGGCCGGCACCTCGGCCATCATCGGCATCACGCTGGCCATTTTCGCCTTTGTGAGCGGCAATGCCTTGTTGGCTGATTACCTGGATGTTATGTTTATTCCGGATTCGGGCGAGCTGGTCATTTTCTGCACGGCGTTCGTGGGGGCCTGCATCGGGTTTTTGTGGTACAATTCGTACCCGGCGCAGGTATTCATGGGCGATACCGGCTCGCTGGCCCTGGGCGGCATCATCGCTGTGCTGGCCTTGATTGTGCGCAAAGAGCTGCTGATTCCCATTCTCTGTGGTGTGTTTCTAATTGAAAACCTGTCGGTTATCCTCCAGGTCAGCTACTTCAAATACACCAAGCGCAAGTACGGCGAGGGCCGCCGCATCCTGCGCATGTCGCCGCTGCACCACCACTACCAGAAGCTGGGCTACCACGAATCCAAAATCGTGTCGCGGTTCTGGATTGTGGGCATCATGCTGGCCGTCATCACCTTGGTTACCCTTAAGCTGCGCTAACTATGAACATTGTCATTCTCGGCGCGGCCGAAAGTGGGGTAGGGGCGGCGCTGCTGGCGCAGGCCAAGGGCCACGCCGTGTTCGTGTCGGACCGCGGCGCCATTCTGGCCAGCTACAAGGAAAAGCTGATGCAGGCAGGCATCGAATTCGAGGAAAACCAGCATACGCTGGCGCGGGTCCTGGCCGCCGATGAGGTGGTCAAGAGCCCCGGCATCCCTGAAAAAGCCCCGGTCATCCAGGCCCTGCGCGAGCAGCAAACGCCAATTATTTCCGAAATTGAGTTTGCGGGCCGCTACACCAAGGCCAAGTGCATCTGCATCACCGGCACCAACGGCAAAACCACCACCACGCTGCTCACCTACCACTTGCTGAAGGAGGCGGGCCTGAAGGTGGGCCTGGGCGGCAACGTGGGCCGCAGCTTTGCCGAGCAGGTCATCGCCGATGAGCACGACTACTACGTGTTGGAAATCAGTAGCTTCCAGCTCGACGATACCCATGAGTTTCGACCCTGGATTGCCGTGCTGCTCAACATCACTCCCGACCACCTCGACCGCTACAACTATTCGCTGAGCGAGTACGCCCACGCCAAGCTGCGCATCGCCCGCAAGCAGGACAGCAGCGGCTACTTTATCTATAACGCTGACGACGAGAACATCACGCGCCACTTCCAGGCCGCGCTGCGACCGGTGATGAAAATGCCTTTTGGTATGGAGCGCCGGGCCGACCTGCACCTTGCGGGCTACTACAAAGCGGCGACACAGCTTTGCGTGGACCTGCTGCCCGGCTATTACAGCGAAACCGAAACAATTAATACAGCGCAGTCGCCGCTCATTGGTGAGCACAATCGCCAGAACGTGCTGGCCGCTGTGCTGGCCGCGCGCACAGCGGGCGTAGGCATTGCCCAGATCGAAGGGGCCCTGGCCACCTTCCGCAATGCCGACCACCGCTTACAAGCCGTGGGCGAGGTTGCTGGGGTAGAATATATTAACGACAGTAAAGCCACTAACGTGGAAGCCGCCTGGTACGCACTGGAGGGCATCAAAACCCCAATTGTGTGGATTGCTGGCGGCACCGACAAGGGCAACGACTACTCGTCGCTCTTGGACCTGGCCGGCCAAAAAGTTAGGGCCCTGGTCTGCCTGGGCGTGGACAATGCCAAGCTACGCACCGCGTTTGAGGGCGTGGTGCCGCACCTGGAAGAAACCCAAAGCATGGCCGACGCCGTGCGCCGCGCGGGGGCCCTGGCCCAGCCCGGCGACGTGGTGCTGCTCTCGCCCTGCTGCGCCAGCTTCGATTTATTCAAAAACTACGAAGACCGCGGCCGTCAGTTCGCTGCCGCCGTGCAGGAATTACGCCCGTCTGAATCTGCGTAAATCAATATAATCTGCATAACCTGCGATTTATGGAAACCACTTTCCGGCCCAACTGGCTCCAGCGCAACCTTAAGGGCGACCCCATTCTGTGGGCCATTGTGCTCATCTTTTCCGTCATCAGCATCGCCGTGGTGTACTCGGCCACCGGCACGCTGGCCTACCGCAACGAAATGCGCGGCCGGCCCGGCTCGGCAGAGATGATTGTGCTCAAGCACAGCGGCCTCATCTTCATGGGCCTGGCCCTGATGTGGCTGGCGCACCGCGTCGATTACCGGCACTACTCGCGCCTATCGCTCTACGCGCTGCTGATTTCGGTGCCGCTGCTGCTGTTCACGTTTTTCGTGGGCGGCACCACCCTCAATGATGCCTCGCGCTGGCTCACCATTCCGGTTATCCACCTCACCTTCCAGCCCTCCGACCTGGCCAAGCTGGCCCTGATTTCGCACCTGGCCAGCATGCTCAGCCGCCGCCAGCAGCACCTGCACGATTTCAAATCCACGCTGCTGCCGGTAATGCTGTGGGTGGGCGTCATCTGCGGCCTGATTATTCTCAGCAATGCCTCTACGGCTCTGCTGCTGTTTGCCACCTGCATGCTGCTGATGTTCATTGGGCGCGTGCCGCTCAAGCAAATGGCCGTGATGGTGGGCATCGGCGTGGTGCTAGGCGGCGCGGGCCTGGCCGCCGGCCAGCGCCTGGGCACCGTGATGTCGCGCGTGTCGAGCTTCTCCGACCCTAATAAAAAGACGCCGTTCCAGCTTGAGCACAGCTACATCGCCATTGCCACCGGCGGCGTGGCCGGCAAGGGCCCCGGCAAAAGCACCGAACGCAACATCCTGCCCCACCCGTACTCCGACTTCATTTTTGCCATCATCATCGAGGAATACGGCCTGCTGGGCGGGGCCGTGGTGCTGCTGCTGTACCTGGCCCTGCTGTACCGGGGCCTGAAAACGGTGATGAACAGCTACGGCGCCTTCGGGGGCCTGCTTTCGGCGGGCCTCAGCTTCAGCCTGGTGCTGCAAGCACTGGTAAACATGGGCGTGGCCGTGGGCCTGGGGCCCATCACGGGCCTGCCGCTGCCGCTGCTGAGCATGGGCGGCACTTCGCTGATTTTCACCGGCATCAGCATCGGCATCATCCTGGCCGTGAGCCGGGGCGAGCCCGAAATTCGCCCCGTGGTGGGCTCCGACCCCGACGCGCCCCGCATCCCAAAAGTAGCGGTTAGCTATTAGCCGGTAGCTGTTCGCTTTTTTAATTATCATTGCACAAGCAGCTATCAGCCAATAGCTGATAGCCAACAGCTTAAACTATGCGAATCATAATCAGCGGCGGCGGCACCGGCGGGCACATCTTCCCAGCGGTGGCCATAGCCAACGAGCTGCGCCGCCGCCACCCCGACGCGGCTATCCTCTTCGTGGGCGCCAATGGCCGCATGGAGATGACGCGCGTGCCCGAGGCCGGCTACGACATCGTGGGCCTCGACATCAGCGGCTTGCAGCGCCGCCTCACGCCCCAAAACCTGCTGTTTCCGGTGAAGGTGTTCCGCTCGGTGCGCCGGGCTGGCAAGCTCATCGAAGATTTTTTGCCCGACGCCGTGGTGGGCGTGGGCGGCTACGCCTCGGCCCCGGTGCTGCTGGCCGCCGCCAGCCGCGCCATTCCGTCGCTCATTCAGGAGCAGAATTCCTACGCGGGCTTGGTTAATAAGCTGCTGGGCCGGCGGGTGGCGCGCATCTGCGTGGCCTACGAGGGTATGGAGAAGTTCTTTCCCGCCGATAAGGTGGTGCTGACCGGCAACCCCGTGCGGGCCGAAATTGTGGGCGGCGACCGGGCTGAGGCCCTGGCGTTTTTCGGCCTCGACCCGGCTAAGCAAACGCTGCTCGTGGTGGGCGGCAGCCTGGGGGCCCGCACCCTCAACCTGGCCACGGCCGCCGCCCTGGCGCGCCTGCAAGCCGCCGGCGTGCAGCTGCTCTGGCAAACCGGCAAGCTCTACTACCCCGAGGCCAAGCAGCAGGCTGCCCCCTACGCCGCCGACGGCCTGTTCGCCCACGAATTCATTCGCCGCATGGACCTGGCCTACGCTGTTGCCGATGTGGTAGTGAGCCGCGCCGGGGCCCTGTCGGTGAGTGAGCTGGCTCTCACGGGCAAGGCCAGCATCCTAGTGCCGTCGCCCAACGTGGCCGAAGACCACCAAACCAAAAATGCCCTGGCCCTGGTGGGGAAAGGTGCCGCCGTGCTCATCACCGACGCCCACGCCGCCGAGCGCCTCTACGACGAGGCCCTGCGCCTGCTGGCCGATGGGCCCCGGCAGCAGCAGTTGCAAGCGCGGGTGCGCGAGCTGGCCCGGCCCAATGCCACCACGGCCATCGTCGATGAACTATTGAAATTAATTAAGCAGTAATTTAATTAATTAAAGCGTCGCTGTTTCGATTTATTGTTTCTAATTAATAATTGCCACTTGGATCAGTTTCCGTACATTTTCTTCCTGGGCATTGGGGGCATCGGCATGTCGGCGCTGGCGCGGTGGTTTCGCGCCAACGGCCACCAGGTCAGCGGCTACGACAAAACCGCCACGCCGCTCACGCAGGCTTTGGAAGCGGAAGGAATTGCCGTGCACTACGCCGACGCGGTAGAAAATATTCCGGCCGCGGTGCGGGAAAACAAGGCGCAAACGCTGGTGGTGCTCACGCCCGCCATTCCGGCCGATAGCCGCGAGTGGGCCTGGTTGCGCGCCGAGGGCTACGACATCCGCAAGCGCAGCCAGGTACTGGGCGTGCTCACGCAGGGCCGGCGCACGATTGCGGTGGCCGGCACCCACGGTAAAACCACCACCAGCAGCATGGTGGCTCACCTGTTGCACCACGCCGGCCACGACGCCGGAGCCTTCCTGGGCGGCATCGCCGTAAACCTGGGCAGCAACCTGCTGCTGCCGCAGTCGCCCGGGGCCCCCGTGGTGGTGGAGGCCGACGAATACGACCGCAGCTTCCTCACCCTGCGCCCCGATGTGGCCATTGTGACTAGCACCGATGCCGACCACCTGGACATTTACGGCACCCAAGGGGCCCTGATTGATTCGTTTCGGCAGTTTGTGGGGCAAATCAAGCCCGGCGGCACGCTGCTCATCAACCACACCGCCGACCCCAGCGTGGCCGCGGCCGTGCCCGCTGGCACCCGCGTCATCCACTACGGCCTGGCCGCCGCGCCGGGCCGCGAGCTATTTGCCGCCGACGTGACGGCCCAGGGCCACGAGTTCCACTTCGACCTGCACGGGCCCCTGGGGGCCCTGCCAGGCCTGGCGCTGGCCGTGCCCGGCTTCCACAACGTGGAAAACATGCTGGCCGCCGCCGCCGTGGCGCAGATCGAAGGCCTAGATGCAGCACAAATCACGGCCGCCGTGGCCGCCTACCGGGGCGTGAAGCGGCGGTTTGAGTTTGTGGCCACGGGGCCCCAGGGGCAGGTGTACGTGGACGACTACGCCCACCACCCGCGCGAAATCGAGGCGTTTTTGCGGTCGGTGCGGGCCCTGTACCCGGGGCGGCGGCTGCGGGTAGTGTTCCAGCCCCACTTGTTCACCCGCACCCGCGATTTTGCCGAGGGTTTTGCGCAGAGTTTAAGTATTGCAGATGAGGTAATTCTGTTGGATATTTACCCAGCCCGCGAGCTGCCACTGCCTGGCGTCACGTCGGATATCATCCTGGCCGGCCTCACCAGCCCGCTCAAATCCATCCAAACCAAGGCCCAGGTGCTCGCCGGGGCCCAAACCGACCCGCTCGAAGTGCTGGCCACGGTGGGGGCCGGCGACATTGATACCCTCGTGCCAGAATTAAGAGCGATTTTTGCCGAGCGCTGGAAAAAATAATTAATTCCGCAACGCTAAATTTTGGCTTGGTAAAATTAAAATCAGCATCCAATTTTTGAATTCTGCGAAGCACAATAATTAATTTATTTCTTCGATTTCTTGCCGTTACTTATGCACCGCACCGTTCGTAATTTTTCAGTTGTTGTCGTTTGCCTCCTGGTGCTGGGCGGGCTGGGCGTGTTTGCGGCCGTGCGCCAAGCCCACCGGCCGGTGGGGGCCGTAGACGTGCGCATCGCCAACGAGTTTGATAATTATTTCATCAGCGAGCGGGGCGTGACGGCCCTGCTCACCAAGGGCGGGCAGGAGCCCGTGCTGGGCACCCGCCCCGAGGGCCCCCGGCTGCGCGAATTGGAAGCTCGCCTCGCGGCCCACCCGTTTGTGCGCACCGCCCAGGTGTACCGCGACCTTTCGGGCGACCTGCACGCCGACGTGACGCAGAACCGCCCCATTGCCCGCCTCACCCACCCCGACGCCCGCCTCGACACCTACGTGGACGCCGCCGGCCGGCCGCTGCCCCTCTCGCCCCTCTACACGGCGCGGGTGGCCACGGTGGCCCGGCCGGGCGGGGCGGCGCTGCCGGCCGATTTTTTTCAGGACAGCACGGGGCAACGCTGCCTCGGGTTTTTGCGTTTCGTGGACGAACATCCCTTTTGGCGGGCACAGGTGGCGGAGGTAATTATCGGGGCCGATGGACGCTTATCTTTCACTCAGCAAGTGGGCGACCAGCGCGTAGAGTTCGGGCCCCCGGACAACATTCCCGAGAAATTCGCTAAGCTTATGGTATTTTACCGCCAAATTCCTTCAGTCCTCGGGTGGGATACCTACCATCGGGTGAATGTGGAGTACCAGAATCAAATCATCTGCGAATAGCAATTCGCTGATATATAACTACATTGGGCGACGGCCCGCTCTTTTTTTTACCCGCCCCCACTGCTTTCGCCAGGCACCCCTCTCATGCAACAGGATAAAATCGTCGTCGGGCTCGACATCGGCACCACAAAAATCTGCGCCCTGGTGGGCCGCAAAAACGAATTCGGCAAACTCGAAATTTTGGGCATGGGCAAAGCCGTGTCGGAGGGCGTTTCGCGGGGCATTGTGCTCAACATCGACAAGACGGTGGATGCCATCCGCCGCGCCATCCGGCAGGCCGAAGAACAGTCGGGCATCAGCATCGGCGTGGTGAATGTGGGCATTGCCGGGCAGCACATCAAAAGCCTGCGCCACAACGGCAGCATCACGCGCAATTCGGCCGATACGATCGGTCCCGACGACGTAAACCGCCTCACCCAGGACATGTACCGGCTCGTGACGCAGCCCGGCTCGCAGATCATCCACGTAATGCCCCAGGACTACAAGGTGGACTACGAGGAAGGCATTGTGGACCCGGTGGGCTACGAGGGCGTGCGGCTGGAAGGCAATTTCCACATCATCACGGCCCAGAGCACGGCCATTAATAACATCAACAAGTGCGTGACGAAGGCGGGGTTGGAAATTGCCGACCTCATCCTTGAGCCGCTGGCCAGCGCCACATCCATCCTCTCGGAGGAGGAGAAGGAGGCCGGCGTGGCCCTGATTGACATTGGGGGCGGCACCACCGACCTGGCTATTTTCAAGGACGGCATCATCCGCCACGCGGCGGTGTTGCCGTTCGGCGGCAACATCATCACCCAAGACATCAAGCAGGGCTGCAACGTGGCCCCCGGCCAGGCCGAGCAGTTGAAGGTGAAATTCGGCAAGGCCATTGCCGAGGAAGCCAGCGACCACGAAATTGTGAGCATCCCCGGCCTGCCCAACCGCCCGCCTAAGGAGGTTTCGCTGAAGAACTTGGCCTTTATCATTGAGGCCCGGATGTCGGAGATTATGGAGCTGGTGTACGCCGAGATTTACCGCATGGGCCTGCACGACCAGCTTTCGGCCGGCATCGTGCTAACTGGCGGCGGCTCGCAGCTCCAAAACCTGGAGCAGCTCACCGAGTACATCACCGGCCTTGACACGCGCATCGGATACCCCAACCAGCACCTGGGCAAGAGCCGCATCGAAGCTGTGAAATCGCCGATGTACGCCACTACCGTGGGCCTTGTGCTCTCGGGCTATCAGGGCCTAGAGGAGCGCAGCCCGCGCTCGTTGTTCGACGAGGAGCCCAGCGCCTACGTGGTGCCGCCCGTAGCGCTGCCCGCGGCCCCTGCGCCGCAGGCCGCCTTGCCGGCGCGCCCAGTGGCTGCCCCGGTTCCTGAGCCCAAGAAAGAGCCCAAGCAGCCCAGCCGCGCCGCGGGCTTCTTTAAGGACATCCTCAGCCGCACCAAAGGGCTGCTGATTGACGACTACGACGATAAATCTTACTAAATCATTTAACAATTATCATTTATCATTTAACAACTGACATTTTTATTTCGGGGGCCCCAATTGGGGGCTGCGAGCGAAAATGTTAAATGTTAATTGCTAAATGTTAAATGAATTCATATGAATTACAAATTTGATATTCCTGCCCAGACCAAATCCATCATTAAAGTGATTGGGGTGGGCGGCGGTGGCTCCAACGCCGTGAAGCACATGCACAAGCAGGGCATCAAGGACGTGGAGTTTATCATTTGCAATACCGACCAGCAGGCCCTGCAAAGCTCGACGGTGCCCAACAAGCTCCAGATTGGGGTGGACCTGACCGAGGGCCTCGGTGCCGGCGCCAAGCCTGAGCGCGGCCGCCAGGCTGCGCTGGAAAGCAAGGAGCAAATCCGCGAGCTGCTGAACCAGGGTACCAAAATGCTCTTCATCACGGCAGGCATGGGCGGCGGCACTGGTACCGGGGCCGCCCCGGTCATTGCGCAAGTAGCGCAGGAACTGGGTATCCTGACGGTGGGCATCGTAACGGCACCCTTCCTGTTTGAAGGTAAGAAAAAGCGCCTGCAGGCCGAGGAAGGCATCAAGGAGCTGAGTGCGCATTGCGACACGGTGCTGGTGATTCTTAACGACAAGCTGCCCCAGATTTACGGCAACCTGACGATGAGCGCCGCCTTCGCCAAGGCCGATACCGTGCTGACGACAGCCGCCAAGTCGATTGCCGAAATCATTACGGTGACGAGCGACGTGAACGTGGACTTCGAGGACGTGAAAACGACCATGAAGCAGTCGGGCGCGGCCGTGATGGGCAGTAGCATCACCGACGGCGAAAACCGCGCCCGCCGTGCCGCCGAGGAGGCCCTGAACTCGCCGCTGCTCAACAACACCGACATCCACGGGGCCCAAAAAATCCTGCTCTCCATCATGTCGGGCATTGAGCACGAGTTGGAGATGGACGAGCTAACGGAAATCACCGAATACATCCAGGACAAGGCTGGGCAGGACGCGGAGATGATTTTCGGCCACGGCGTGGACGAAACGCTGGGCCAGAGCATCCGGGTGACGGTGATTGCCACGGGCTTTGCCCGCGAGGCGCACACCATCACCACGCCCGGCCAGCGCCCGGCCCCCGAAGCCGCTGCCGAGCCGGAGCGCCAGCCCGCGCCGCCCGCCAGCGCCGCTGGGGCCCCCGCCGCGCCCTTCGTGCCGAGCTTCGGCCCGCCCCCGGCCGAGCCCGCCCGCGTGCACCTCACCCTGGACGGCCCTGGCTTGACCGGCAACACGCCCCCGCTGACGGGCCAGCCCATTACGGGCCCCGGCGAGCCGGTGCTGCTGCCGGCCAACGCCACTACCGCCCCGGCCCGCCCGCGTCCCCTGGACGCCCAGGCTGAGGAGCGCCGCCGCCGCATGCAGGAGCTGAGCCACGGCCTGCCGCCCGATGCCGTGACGCAGTACGAGGCCCCGGCCTACCTGCGCCGCCAGGTGAAGCTGGAAACCGTGGTGCCCAGCTCGGAGCAAAACATTTCTCGTTTTAACCTCTCCGACGATAACGAGCTGCTGGGCGACAACCGCTTTTTGCACGATAACGTGGACTAGCTTAGGGCCCCTGGCCCAACGCACAACGGCCCGCCCTGAGTATTCGGGGCGGGCCGTTGCGCGTTTTAGTAGTTGCGCAAAAGCAAACGCCTCTCCACGCTTTTGGTTTTTTAGTGCTTACTCAACAGGGGATTTGGTTTGCGCGGGCCTCACGAAACGGTGCTCGTGGACGTGTAGGATAGGCGGTGCTTGAGGCGGTCGAGGGGGGCTTCCATCCACCGCCACGAGGCCGCCGTGATCAGCAGCAGCACCGGTGTGAGGAGCAGGGCCGTGGGCAGGGGCCCCAGCAACTCGGCCCGCGTGCCCGCCCCGGCAAACAGCCGGTACACCACCCGCTGGTAGAGCACCGGCAGCATCAGGTGGTAGAGGTAGCAGCCGTAGCTGCGCTGGCCCAGCCACTGCAAGGCGGGGTGCAGCAGTAGGCTGGGGCGCTGCCCTGCGGCCGGCCGGGCGGGCAGGCTCAACACCCAATTCAGGGTGAGGAACGCGGCCCCGCTGCCCACGGTGGGGTAAAGCAACAGCCAAAGGCCGTGGGCGTTGGTGAGGTGCGTGGCAAACCAAAAGGCCACCCAGGTCGCCCAGGCGAGGCAAGCCCACCGTCCCTGCGCCCACCGCTGCACTGCGGGCCGGCGCTCCACTAGCTTCAGCACCGCGCCCAAGGCAAACAGATCGAGGGAGGCCGGCAGGAGCACCAACACAAACCCCGACCCCTGGTGGGTGCCCCACCAAATGCGAAACAGCAGGCTGGCCACCGCAACGGCCAGAAAGGCGGCAGTGCGGCGGCCCACCACGGCCAGCAGCAGCGGCCAAAGCAAGTAAAACTGCTCATCGACGGCCATGGTCCAGAAGTGGCCCACGCCCTCGCCCCAGCGCTGCAGGCGGTAGAAGAGCAGGTTGGAAGCGGGCAGCAGAAACCAGCCCGGGTACTCGCGTAGGGTGGCCAGGGGCAGCAGGGCCCCCAGGGCCAGGGCCGCGTAGTAAGGCGGAATAATGCGCAGCACCCGCCGCGCGTAGAAGGTGCGCAAGGGCCCCCACCACCGGCGCGCTGGGCCCTGGTACAACCCCTGCTTCCAGGCGATGCCCGAAATAAGGTAGCCGCTGAGGACAAAAAACGTCAGCCGGCCCATTTCGCCCACTGGGAAGGGCAGCAGCGTCCAGTGCCCCAGCACCACCAGCCATACGGCCAGGGCCCGCACCCCGTTTAGGGCCGGGCGGTAGCCCGAGGGTAGGCTGCCGGGCACGGCAAGGCCCGCGGGAGCTGGCGCAACGGAAGCAGAATCAGACAAGCTAAGCAGGGGAGGGGGTGAGCAACGAACCCCGCAAAGCTAAAACGCCAGCAGCGCCGCCGCTTGCGTGCGCAGCAGCTCCATAAGTAGGGGCGTAGCCAGTTGCCCGTCGGCAGTCAACTCTTTGTCGATGAAGGGCAGGCGCACACGCTGGGGCAGCACGGCCGAGTCGAGGTACATGAGCACGTCGGTGAGGTGGCTCAGCGCCAGGCTACCGCCCTGGCTGCCGGTACCCAGGCCTACCAGGGCGGCCTTTTTACCGCGTAGGCCGCCGCGGTAGGGGAGGCCGTCGATGAAGAGCTTGAGGGCCCCGGGAAATGAGCAGTTGTACTCAGGCACGAAAAATACCACCTTGGCGCTGGCGTCGAGGCTGGCGGCGAGGTGGTTGAAGGCTTCGTGCTGACCAGCGTTGTGGTAAAGGGT
Source organism: Hymenobacter nivis (assembly GCF_006439025.1). GTDB lineage: Bacteria > Bacteroidota > Bacteroidia > Cytophagales > Hymenobacteraceae > Hymenobacter > Hymenobacter nivis_A. The sequence continues at coordinate 401,719 of NZ_RCYZ01000001.1, read as the reverse complement.
GCTCTCCAGCGCATCGGCGGGCAGGTGAGCCAGGTCCAGGAGCTGGGTTTCGGCGCCTAATGCGTGCAGCAGCGTGGCGTAGAGCGTGGCCACGCGGCGGGCACGGGAGTTGGGGCGGTTAGTGCCGACAATTAGGGTAATCAAAGCAAAAGCGGATAAGGGAGCAAAAGTCAACGGTTAAACCGCTCCTACGACCGTTAGTTGTATGACCGTTGATAAGATGATATCGGGAATTCTACGACAAAAAGGGGGCAATGGCCAAAAAAAAGGGTGCACTAGCTAAGCTAGTGCACCCTTCCGGTACTTGCTTATGAGCTTATGCCAAATTATTTGACGTAGCCTTGGCAGTCAAGAACTCGCGGTTCAGGATGGCGATGTTCTCGAGCGAGATGCCCACCGGGCATTCGGCAGCGCATGAGCCAATGTTAGTGCATGCCCCAAAACCTTCGATGTCCATCTGCGCCACCATGTTCTCGACACGGGTTTTGCGCTCCACGTCGCCCTGGGGAAGCAGGGCCAGTTGCGATACCTTGGCCGACACAAACAGCATGGCCGATGCGTTCTTGCATGCCGCCACGCACGCGCCGCAGCCGATGCAGGTAGCCGCTTCAAACGCCCGGTCGGCAATGTCCTTCGGAATAGGAATCTCGTTACCGTCGGGGGCCCCGCCGGTGTTCACGCTCACGTAGCCGCCCGCCTGGATGATGCGGTCAAAGGCCGAGCGGTCCACGCTTAGGTCTTTGTTGATTGGGAAGGAGTTGGCGCGCCAGGGCTCTATGGTAATGGTGTCGCCGTCCGAAAACTTGCGCATGTGGAGTTGGCACGTAGTAGTGCCCTTCTCCGGGCCGTGCGAACGGCCGTTGATGAACAAGTCGCACGAGCCGCAGATGCCCTCACGGCAGTCGTGGTCGAAAGCCACCGGGTCTTCGCCCTTGTGTAGCAGGTCTTCGTTCAGCACGTCGAGCATCTCCAGGAAGGACATTTCAGGCGAAATGTCTTTCACTTGGTACTCCACAATCTTTCCCTGCGCTTTGGGGCTGGGCTGCCGCCATACGTTCAGGGTCAGGTTCATCGGTTTAGCGTTGGGGTTGGAACCGGCCATTTTCTCTCTAGCTGTTAGCTGTTGGCTATTAGCTGTTAGTTTTCATCAGAGCTATTAAACTATTGGCACAGAGCTAACAGCTAACAGCTAATGGCTAACAGCTGAAAAATTATTTGTAGCTGCGCTGGGTCAGCTTCACGTTCTCGAATTGCAGCTCCTCTTTGTTGAGGCGCTCAGGCTGGTTTTCACCCATGAACTCCCAGGCCGCTACGTAGGCGTAGTTTTCGTCGTCGCGCAGGGCCTCGCCCTCGGGGGTCTGGTACTCCTCGCGGAAGTGGCCGCCGCAGCTCTCGTTCCGGTCGAGGGCGTCGTCAATCATGAGTTCGCCGAGCTCGATAAAGTCAGCCACGCGGCCGGCTTTCTCCAGCGCCTGGTTCAGCTCCTCGTTAGTGCCGGTTAGTTTCAAGTCCTGCCAGAACTCGCGCTTCAGCTTCTGGATTTCGGCTTTAGCGTGAGTGAGGCCCTCGGCGCTGCGGGCCATGCCGCAGTACTCCCACATGATGTGGCCCAGCACCTTGTGGAACTGGTCGGGGGTGCGGTTGCCTTTGATGCTGAGTAGCTTGGCGGTGCGTTCCTGCACTGCTTTGCCGGCCTCGGCAAAGGCGGGGTGCTCGGTGTTCACCGGCTTGGGAGCCGTTTTGGCGAGGTAATCGCCGATGGTGTACGGAATCACGAAGTAGCCGTCGGCCAAGCCCTGCATGAGGGCAGAAGCGCCGAGGCGGTTAGCGCCGTGGTCGGAGAAGTTGCACTCGCCGGCGGCGTACAGGCCGGGCACGGTGGTTTGCAGGTTGTAATCCACCCAGAGGCCGCCCATGGTGTAGTGCACCGCCGGGTAGATTCGCATCGGCAGCTCGTAGGGGTTCTCGTCAGTGATTTTCTCGTACATCTCAAACAGGTTGCCGTACTTCTGGCTCACTGCTTCGGCGCTGGTGCGCTGGATGATGTCGGCAAAATCGAGGTACACGGCTAGGCCGGTGCTGCCCACGCCGCGGCCTTCGTCGCACATCTGCTTGGCGTTGCGCGAAGCCACGTCGCGCGGCACTAGGTTGCCAAAGGCGGGGTACTTGCGCTCCAAGAAGTAGTCGCGGTCGTCCTCTTTCAGATCCTTCACCTTGATTTCGCCCTTGCGCAGACGCTCGGCTAGCTCCTTGGTCTTGGGCACCCACACGCGGCCGTCGTTGCGCAGCGACTCCGACATCAGCGTCAGCTTCGACTGGTAATCGCCCGACACCGGGATGCAGGTAGGGTGAATCTGGGTAAAGCAAGGATTGGCGAAGTACGCGCCCTTTTTGTGGGCACGCCAAGCGGCGGTTACGTTGCAATACATGGCGTTCGTGCTCAGGTAGAACACGTTGCCGTAGCCGCCGGTGGCCAACACTACTGCGTGGGCAGCGTGGTTTTCGATGGCCCCCGTCAGCAGGTTGCGGGTCACGATGCCAGCGGCTTTACCGTCAGCCACTACCAGGTCCAGCATCTCGGAGCGGGTGTGCAGCTTCACTTTGCCGTAGGCCACCTGGCGGCTTAGGGCTGAATAGGCCCCCAGCAGCAACTGCTGCCCGGTTTGGCCGCGGGCGTAGAACGTGCGGCTCACCTGGGCCCCCCCGAAGGAGCGGTTGGCCAGCAGGCCGCCGTACTCGCGGGCGAAGGGCACGCCCTGGGCCACGCACTGGTCGATGATGCTTACCGATACCTGGGCCAGGCGGTACACGTTGGCTTCGCGGGCGCGGTAGTCGCCGCCCTTGATGGTGTCGTAGAACAAACGGAATACCGAGTCCCCATCGTTCTGGTAGTTCTTAGCCGCGTTGATGCCGCCCTGGGCCGCGATGGAGTGGGCCCGGCGCGGCGAGTCGTGGTAAGTAAAGGCGTGAACGTTGTAGCCCAACTCGGCCAGCGAAGCGGCGGCAGCGGCCCCAGCTAGGCCGGTGCCCACTACAATCACGTCGTACTTGCGCTTGTTGGCAGGATTGACGAGCTTAACGTTGAATTTGTGCTGGTCCCACTTCTCGGCTAGGGGGCCTTCGGGCGATTTTGAATCGAGAAACATATTATTTCAGGGCTAGCGTGAGGGAGTGGACCAGGGGCGACACGGCCGAAGTGAGCTGGCCGTTGTCGTCCGTAAACAGGAAGAAGTAGAGGGGCATTGCCGCAAAGGCCGCCGATACCACCACGGCGAAGCCGTAGCCCACAGCCTTGATGAGCGGGGTGTACTTGCGGTGATTCAGGCCCAGCGTCTGGAAGCCCGAGCCGAAGCCGTGCCACAGGTGGTAGCCCAGCGAGAACTGCGCGGCCACGTACAGCAGCACGTACCACCACACGTGGAACGACGACACAACGGCCATATAGAGGTTGTCGTAGTCGCGGGTTTCAACGTCGGTGCCACCAATCTTGTCGAGGCCGCCGAAGCGGGCGCGCCAGAAGAAGTTGTAGAGGTGAACGATGAGGAAGATGAGGATGAGGCTGCCCAGGATACCCATGTTGCGCGAGGTCCACTCCGAGTTCTGCTCCGAGTGGTTCACCACGTATTTCTGGGGGCGGGCGGCCTGGTTGCGGCGCGTCAGCATCAGCGCCTCGTAGATGTGGAAGCCAAAGCCCAACACCAGGCCCCACTCGATGGTGCGGATGATGGGGTTGGTACCCATGAAATGCGAATAAATGTTGAAGGCCGTCCCACCGTCGTGCTTGAACAGCTGCAAGTTGCCAATGAGGTGTACCACCAGAAACGTACACAGGAACAAGCCCGTGAGAGACATGACAATTTTGCGCCCGATGCTACTGGAGAAAGTTTTGGAAATCCAACTCATAAAACGGTCCGCAGGGCGGAGAAATAGTAGGTTTGTGCTGCCCAAAGGTAGGGCCGAGGGGCTAAGCGGGCAAAAAAACCAGGCCGTTGGCCCGCACGCGCCGGGGGCAGTGAATTTATCGGGGGAGCCTGTCGTTGGCGGCGTTGTGGGCTGGCTAAGTAACCAGCACGGGCAAAAAAAAGTTAGCTTCGCACACAGGTTTATTACGGGCCCGCGGCGGGACGGCTGGCGGGCCCTCAATCACAACGAAACGGTTATGAAGGCACTTTCCGCAATTTGGTACAATTGGCAGTTGGCCACCTTTGGGTTGTTGTTGGTGCTGGGGGCCCTGCTGCCGGGCACGGCACGCGCCTCCCACATCCGCGCTGGCAACATCGAGGCCAAGGTGGATACCACGGCTGCCCACAACCCCAACCGGATCTTCTTCAAGCTGATCATCTACCAGGATTTGTCGCCGGCCAGCGCCGACCAGCCAACGGCCACTTTGTACTTCGGCGACGGTACTTCGCAGACGGTAAACCGCGTATCTGGTACTGGTAATAAACAGGTGATTCCGATTGCTGGCAGCCCCGATACCGGCCTCGATGTCTTTTACTTCGACCATACCTACCCAGCGGCGGGTAAGTTTACTGCGAGTTTTATTGGCGAAAACCGCAACCAGGGCATCTTAAACTTTATTGGCACACAGTCTAATACGCAGTCCTTCTACGTCAGCACCGCCCTCACCATCGATCCGGCGCTGGGCCTCAACCGCAGCCCCATACTGCGCACGCCGGCCGTAGACAAGGCTGGCCAAAACCAAGTGTATTTGCACAATCCCGGGGCCTATGATGCTGACGGCGATTCGATGGTGTTCAAGCTGCGCCCTTCGCAGCAAGCCCCGTCGACGCCTACCAACAATAGGCCGGTGCCGGCCGTCATCGCCGGCTTTGTGTATCCCGACAAAACGCCGGGCAACGCCAACGCCAGGCAAGTGCCTTACAACGGGGTACCTGCATCCAACGGATCGGGGGCGGCCATTTTCCAGCAGGACTCACGCACTGGCCAAATTACGTGGAATGCGCCGTTGCAAACCGGTTTTTACAACGTAGCTTTTGAAGTGCAGGAATGGCGGAGGATAGATGGATTTCCTGCGCAACAGATTGGAACGGTAATACAAGACATACAGATTATCGTAATACCCACCAACAACCTGCGGCCCATCCTCACGATTCCGCCCGACCTGTGCGTGATAGCCGGCACTACTGTGACCGGCACCGTGACGGCCACCGACGGCAGTGCCGCGGGCAGCGCCGCGCCAACCCCCGTTACCCTGAATGCCTACTCGGGCATTTTGCCGCCGGCCGTGTTCACGCAAAGCGCCAAGGGGCCCCCCACGGCCACTGGCCGCTTCACCTGGGCCACCGATTGCAGCAACGTGGCCAAGGAGCCCTACTCGGTCGTCTTCCGAGCCCAGGACAGCCCGCCCAGCCCCGATTTCCCGCTGGTGGACGAGCAGGTGTGGCGCATCACTGTGGTGGGGCCCCCGCCCCAAAACCTGCGCGCCGTGCCCGCCGGCAACCAAGTGACCCTGACCTGGGACCGCTACATCTGTTCCAACGCCAGCTTCATCCGCATTTACCGCAAGGAGAACTCGTCGAACTTCGTGCCGGGGCCCTGCGACACGGGTATTCCGGCGAGTGCGGGCTACACGCTGGTGGGCTCGGTAACGGCTGATTTGTCGGCCTTTAAGGACGACAACGCGGGCCGGGGCCTCGACCGGGGCAAGACGTATTGCTACCGCATCTACGCCGATTTCCCGTTACCCGCGCTTGGGGCCAGCATTGCCTCGGCCGAAGCCTGCGCCACTGTGGGCGGCTCGTCGGCGCGCCTCAAGAACGTAGACGTGGACCAGACCAGCGCCACGGGCCAGATTACGGTGCGGTGGTCGCCGGCCAAGCTGGCCACCACGCAGCTGCTGAACACGCCCTCGGGCTACCGCCTCTCGCGGGCCGTGGGCCTGTCGCCGGCCGCCACGGCCTACACCGTGGTACGCGCCACGCCGTTTTCGCTCACCGATTCGGTGTTTGTGGATACCAACGTCAACACCGCGGCCAACCAGTACACCTACAAGCTCGACCTGTTCTACGCCTCGGCTGCGGGCAGCACCACCGAGATTGTGGAGCCCGCTGGCACGGCCAGCAGCGTGCGCACCGCGCTGGTGCCCGACAGCCCCAACAAGCAAATCACCGTGAACTGGACCTACCAGACGCCGTGGGACAACACCAAAAAGCCCACCCTGGTATTCCGCAGCGGCACGGCCGGGGGCCCTTTCGCGCAAGTAGGGTCGGTGACGTCGACCACCGCCGGTGGCACCTTCGTGGACAAAGATCCCGCCCTCGTGAAGGGCAACACCTACTGCTACTACGTGCAGACCAATGGCCAGTACAACCCCACCGGCTACCTCAGCGAGCTGCTCAACAAGAGCCAGATCATCTGCACCACGCTGACCGACCAGCCCTGCGTGCCGGTGCTGTCGCTGGCCTTAGTGAACTGCGACAGCCTGGCCCGCAACCCGCCCAGCGACAACCAGACCTACGCTAATTCCCTGCGCTGGACCGCCAGCGCCGTGCCCACCGGCTGTAGTGCACCCATTGCCTACTACCGTGTGTTCTACCGGCCCACGGTCGATGGGGCCCTGGCACTGCTCGACTCCACCAATACCATGAGCTACGTGCACCGCAACCTACCCGAGCTGGGCGGCTGCTACGCCGTGCAGGCCGTGAGCACGGGCGGCTTGCGCAGCGCCCTCAGCAACGTGGTGTGCCAGAACAATTGCCCGTTCTTCATCCTGCCCAACATCTTCACGCCCAACGGCGACGGGGTGAACGAAATCTTCCAGCCCAAGTCGGCCAGCCCGCTGCGGAGCGTGCACTTCAAGGCGTTCAACCGCTGGGGGGCGAAGGTTTTTGAGAGCACCACCACGTCGCGCATCTTCATCAACTGGGACGGCGGCGGGGCTGTGGGCGAAAGCGGCAGCAGCGGCAAGGTATCGGACGGCCTGTACTACTACCTGGCTGAAGTCGAATTTGCCGACGCCGCCAACACAAAAATCACCTACAAAGGCTGGGTGCAGATTGTGCGGTAATTGCTGAGCTTTTAGCTGATAGCTTTCCATTCGCAGGCAACTAAAAGCCGGGCGGATTCCTCACGGGAGTCGTCCGGCTTTTGCTTTTTAGGGGCCCCACGGCGGGGTGATAAATCCTGGCCCGGATAGCTTTTTAGGGCCCCCGCGGCGGCCAGCGGGGCCCCAGGCAGCGGCCCCGATTTGGTGGGCCGCGGGCTTTTGTGCAGCTTGCGCCCCGCTTGCCCCGGGCGGGCGCGGCACCGCCGCCCGCCGCCCGGGGCCCTCTTTCCACCCACTTTCCGCCCCCGCGCTTCCTTCTCCGTGACCCCTTCTTCTTCGTCTTCGCTGCCGGCTCCGGCTTTTGTATTTCCGGGCCAGGGCAGCCAGTTTCCGGGCATGGCCCGCGAGCTGTTTGATAACAACGACGCCGCCCGCCAGCTCCTCACCCAGGCCAACGACATTCTCGGCTTTTCGCTCACCGAGCTGATGTTCAACGGCTCGGAGGACGACCTGCGCCGCACCGACGTGACGCAGCCGGCCATTTTCGTGCACTCGGTGGCCCAGTTTGTGGCCGTGCCCGGGCGGGCGGTGGGCATGGCCGCTGGCCACTCGCTGGGCGAGTTCTCGGCCCTGGTGGCGGCCGGGGCCCTCGACTTTGCCGATGCTCTGCGCCTGGTGGCCCGGCGCGCCCAGGCCATGCAAGCCGCCTGCGAGGAGCAGCCCGGCACGATGGCCGCCATCCTGGGCCTGGCCGACGACGTGGTGGAGCGCATCTGCCAGGAAATCAGCGCCGGGGGCGACGTGGTGGTGGCCGCCAACTACAACTGCCCCGGCCAGCTGGTGGTGTCGGGGGCGGTGCGCGGCGTGGAGCTGGCCTGCGAGCAGCTGAAGGCCGCCGGGGCCAAGCGCGCCCTGCTGCTGCCGGTGGGCGGCGCCTTCCACTCGCCCCTGATGCAGTCGGCCGCCACGGCCCTGGGCGAGGCCATCGAGAAGACGACCTTCCGCGAAGCCCGCTGCCCCGTGTACCAAAACGTGGACGGCCAGCCCCACCAAGCCCCCGCCGAAATCAAGGCCAACCTGCTGGCCCAGCTCACGGCCCCCGTGCGCTGGACGCAATCGGTGCAGCGCATGGCCGCCGATGGGGCCCTGGAGTTTGTGGAGTGCGGCCCCGGCAAGGTGCTCCAGGGCCTGGTGAAGAAGATTGTGCCCACGGCCACCGTCGCCTCGGCGCAGTGAGGCCAGCGGCCGGCCCGGCCCGTGCTTACCACTGGGCGCTGGGCCTCGCGGCGCTGGTCGTGCTGGGCCTGTACGGAGTGCTCAGCCAGGGCGGGTTTGGCGGCACCGCCGACTCGTACAGCTACCTGTCGGCGGCCCGCAGCCTGCGCGCCAGCGGCCAGCTGCTGGGCCCCGACGGGCTGCCCTACCGCCTGTGGGGGCCCCTGTACCCGGCCCTGCTGAGCGTATTCGGCTCGTTTGGGGCCATTCGTAGCCTGTATGCCCTGGCTTTGCTGGGCCACTTGCTGCTGTGGAGCAGGGCGGGCCGCCGCTTGCTGCCAGGGCCCCGGGCCGGGGCGCTGCCCCTGGCCCTGGCCCTGAGCACGGCCGTGCTGGTGCCAGCCAAGTTCATCTGGTCGGAGCCGGTGTTCTTTCTGCTGGCCGCCGCCTACAGCGGTGCGCTGCTGGCCTGGCTGCGCACCAACAGCGGCCGGTGGCTGGGCTGGGCCACGCTAGTTGGGTGCTTGCTGCCCTTGCAGCGCACCTCCGGGGCGTTTTTGCTGGTAGGAGCCGGCGTGGCCCTGCTGGCCAACGGGGCCTGGCGCACGCGCAGCCGCTGGCAGTTGGTGGCGCACGGCCTCGGCTGCGCCAGCGGGGAAGTGTTGTGGAGCATCCACGCGGCGCTGGCGGGGCCCCGCGTCGTGCGGATACCCGGCGGGTGGTCCATGCTCGCCGAGCTACAGGCCCAGTACGGGTTTGTGATGCTACGCTGGTTTGGGCCCCTGGCCGCGGGGTGGTACGGGGCCGTGCCCTATGCCTGGTGGGCGCTGGGCCTGGTGGGCCTGCTGGCGTGGCTGTGGCCAGGCGGCCGGCCGGGGCGCGTGCCACTGTCGTCGGCCACGGCCGCCTTGCAGCTGTGCTGGTGGCTGGTCGTGGCCAACGTGTTGGGCCACATGGTGGCCGTCACCTTCCGGCTGGGCACCGGCGGGGTGCACGACGCCGAACGCTACATGGCCCCGGTGGCCGGCCCCATGCTGCTGCTGGCCCTGGCCCGGTGGCCGGCAGCCGGCCCGGTGCGCTGGCGGCAGGTGCTGAACGGCCTGGTGCTGGCCGCCTGGCTGGGCTACTCGGCCCTGCGCGTGGGCCACAACGTGGCCGAGCTGCGCCTGCGCCCGCCCCTAGTAGGGCCCCGGCGCTGAGCCAAGAGCCTTAAGCCAAAGCGCAATGGCGCCGCTCTATTCCTCTGCCCACGGCCGCACGGCCAGCGGGTCAGGGCAGATAACCAATAGCTCAGCTACGGTGAGGTGTAGCTGCGGGTGCACCCGCGCGGCGGCAATTTCGGCCAGGGGCCCCAGCGCGAACCGGCGCTGCGCCAGGCGCGGGTGCGGCACGGTCAGGGCGGGGGTGTCGATGATGAGGTCGTCGTAGAGGAGTACGTCCACGTCGAGGGTGCGGCTGCCCCAGCGCTCGTGCCGCTCGCGGCCGGCGGCGGCTTCGGTGGCCAGGCAGTGGGCCAGCAGGGCCCCTGGCGCCAGCGCGGTGCGCAGTGCCACGGCCTGGTTGAGGTAGGCGGGCTGGTCGGCGGGGCCCCAGGCGGCGGTTTCGTAAATGCCCGAGGCGGCCACGATTTCGCCCGCAGCGGCCAAGCCGGTGCGCGCCGCTTGCAGGTAGGCGGCGCGGTCGCCGAGGTTGCTGCCCAGCAGCAGGTAGGCCAGGGCGGGCGCGCTCACGCTTGGCGATTAAAAAAATCGGCCGTGCGCGCCGCCACCAGGCCGGCGGGCTCGGGTAGCCCCGCGGTGGGCCAGGGGTGGGCCCCGCCGAACATGTGCGTGGCCCCGGGCACCACCAGCACCTCGGCGCCCGGCTTGGCGGCGTGCAAGGCGTGGGCCGCCTCCAGGGGCACGGTTTCGTCGGCGTCGCCGTGCACGATGAGCAGGGGCTGGGGCAGGTTGTGCGCCACGTTGGCCAGAATGTCGAGCCGCGCGCGGTTGGCCTCGTAGTCCTCCACAATCTGGTAGTACATGGGCAGGGGCTGGCCGGTGCGGCTGTTGGGCACCAGGAGGTGGCCGGCGCGGGCCCACTCGGCCAGCACCTCGGGGCCCCAGCGCTGGTCGATGTCGGCGATGGCGGCCCAGGTGGCCACGGCCCGCACGCGGGCGTCTTCGGCGGCCTTGAGCAGCACCAGGGCCCCGCCGCGGCTGTGGCCCACGAGCGCGAGCCGGCCCAAATCCAGCTCGGCCGCGGGCAGGGGCGTGGCCCCGGGCGCGTGCAGGGCGTCGAGGAGCTGGCCGAGGTCGTCGAGCTCGATGCTAAAATTATTCCGCCCGAAAGCGTCCAGGTCCTCCAGGTCGCCGGTGCCGCCCACCACCACGCCGTTGTGCGAGAGGTTCAGCTTAACGAACACAAAGCCCTGCTCGGCAAAAAAATCGGCCAGCTGCGGGAAGTGCCCCCAATCCTTAAACCCTTTGAAGCCGTGCACAAACACCACCACCGGCTTGGCGCGGCCGTCGGCGCGGTAGGTGGCATCGGCGGCAAACGGCCGGCCGTGGCGCAAGCCGGTGAGAATGAACGGAACGTGGGCGAGCATGGGTGCAGGGGCAGGGGTGAGGCGGGGCCCCCGCGGCGCAGCCAGCGGGCGGGCCCCGCAAGTAAGGCATTCGGGGCGCAAAAGTTTTGCGCCCGGGCGGCCCCTGCCTCGTCCGTTACGCCGTAATATTGCCACGCCATGCCGCAGCCCACCTCCGCTTCCCTCGACCAGATCCAGGCCCCCATTGCGGCCGAAATGGCGGAGTTTGAGCACAAATTTCGCCAGTCGATGCGCACCAACGTGCTGCTGCTCGACAAGATAATGGGCTACATTGTGAAGCGCAAGGGCAAGCAAATCCGGCCGATGTTCGTGTTCTTTTCGGCCCGCATCGCCCTGCCCGACGCCGCGGGGCCCCTGCCCGAAGCTACTTTCCGCGGCGCCACCCTCATCGAGCTGCTGCACACGGCCACGCTAGTGCACGACGACGTGGTGGACGAAAGCAACTACCGCCGCGGCTTTTTTTCCATCAATGCGCTGTGGAAGAATAAAATAGCCGTGCTGGTGGGCGACTACCTGCTTTCGCGCGGGATGCAGCTAGCGCTGGAGCACGACGACTTTCAGCTGCTGAAAATCGTGAACCGGGCCGTGCGCGAGCTCAGCGAGGGCGAGCTGTTGCAAATCGAAAAAGCCCGCAAGCTCGACATCACGGAGGACGTGTACTTCGACATCATCCGCCAAAAAACGGCCTCGCTCATCGCCTCCTGCACCGCTGTGGGGGCCGCCTCCACCGGCGCCGATCCGGAAACCGTGGAGCGCGCTCGCCTCTTCGGCGAAAAAGTGGGCATGGCCTTCCAAATAAAGGACGACCTGTTCGACTACGGCACGGCCGAAATTGGCAAGCCGGTGGGCATCGACATCAAGGAAAAAAAGATGACGCTGCCGCTGATTTACGCCCTCCAGCAGGCCAGTTGGCTGGAAAAGCGCCGCATGATTTTCAACGTCAAGAACAACGAGGGCCACCGCGAGCGGGTGCAGCAGGTCATCGAGTTTGTGAAGCAGTCGGGGGGGCTGGACTACGCCGTGGCCACCATGAAAAAGTACCGCGACGAGGCCCTGGCCATCCTCCACACCTTTCCTGAATCGGCCAGCCGCACTTCGCTCGAGCAGCTCATCAACTACACCATTGAGCGGGAAAAATAGGGCCCTGGAACTCCTGGGGAGCATTAAAAAAGGCCGTTCCCTAGGGAACGGCCTTTTCTGTAGCGGTGCGCAATGCCCTAGCCTTTAGGCTCGGCCAGCTGGTAGCTGACGCTGCCGGGGGCCACGTCGCTCACCTTAAATTTCACGCCGTCGAAGGTGGCGTCCACCTCCAGGGTGTGGATCATGCCGCAGCCGGGGCATTTTACTTCCTCTTTTTCGTACTGGTCGGTGTCGGCCAGCGAGTCGGCCATTGGGTCGGGGGTGGGCACGCCGAGCAGGTCGGTAAAGACTTCGGTGTGGCACTTGTTGCACTCAAACTTGAGGCCCACGGCGCGGCCTTGCAGGTCTTCGAGGGGAGCGTTTTGGTCGGGGTTTTGGGCAATCCACATGGGGCAATCGGGTTGGTTTTGGAAGAAAGAGCGGCGGCCCGCGGCGGGGCCTGCCCGGGTTTACGCGGCTGCCCGGCAAAAGGATGGCCCGGGGCCCCGGCCTACCTTTGGGCGCGGCCCCACTAGGGCCCCGCCCGCACTATGGCCGACGATACTTTGGGGCCCCAAACCCCGCCCTTGGTCCTGCCCCAAGTGCCGCGCTGGCACTCCATCCGCGGCTCGCTGCGGCTCGTGGCCGACCCCATCGGGGCCCTCGACGCCGTGCACGCCGGCTTCGGCGACACGGCGCGGCTCTACATCGGCGGGGTGCAGCCCAGCGTGCTCACCCGCGACCCCGGCCTAGTGCAGCACATTTTGCAGAAAAACCACCGCAACTACGCCAAATCGAAGTTTACGCTCGGCTTTGCGCGCTACATCGGCCACGGCCTGCTCACCAACGAGGGCCCCGACTGGCTGCGCCAGCGCCGGCTCATCCAGCCCGGCTTCCACCGCCAGCGGGTGGCCGGCCTCACCGGGCTGATGCAGGAAGTGGTGGCCGACACGCTGGGGCCCCTGGCGCAGGCCGCGGCCAAAAGCGGCGGGGCGGTGGCCGTGCCAGCCCACGCGCTGCTCACGCGGCTCACGTTCCGCATCATTGCCCGCTCGGTGTTCAGCACCAGCTTCGCCGAGGCTGAATTGGACCGCCTGGCCCAGCTTATTACGGAGATTCAGGCGTTTTACATCCGCACCATCCGCCAGCCGTACCTGAACTGGTGGCGGCGGCTGCGGGGCCAGTTCCGCCACCACGACCGCCTCACGGCCGAGCTGCGGGCGCTGCTGGGCCGCTACATTGCCCAGCGCCAGGCCGCCAGCGCCGCCCCCGGGGCCCCCGCCCCGCCCGACGACCTGCTGCAAATGCTGCTCGATGCCCGCTACGAGGACACCGGCGAGCCGATGGCCCCCGACCGGCTGCTCGACGAAGCCCTGATTCTGCTCGTGGCCGGCCACGAAACCAGCGCCAACGCCCTCACCTGGCTGCTGTACCTGCTGGCCCACCACCCGGCCGAGGCGCGGGACATCCAAGCTGAAACCGCTGAAGTGCTGGGCGATAGGGCCCCCACGTTTGCCGATTTGCCCCGCCTCGGCCGCGCCTTGCAGGCCGTGCAGGAAACCATGCGCCTCTACCCGCCCGCTTGGATGGTGGACCGCGTGGCGCTGGCCGACGACGACTACCGGGGCCTGCGCATTCCGAAGGGCACCCTGTTCTCGCTCTACCTCTACGGCCTGCACCGCGACCCGCAGCACTGGGACGCGCCCACCGAGTTCCGCCCCGCCCGCTTCGCCCCCGATGCGCCGCGCCCGCTCGTGCCGTTTGCCTACGCGCCCTTCGGCGGGGGCCCCCGGCTGTGCGTGGGCCTGCAATTTGCCCTCACCGAAATGCAGCTGGTGGCCATTGAGCTGCTGCGCGTGTTCGACGTGGAGTGGCCCGCCGGCCAGCCGTTGGTAGTTAAGCAGCCGCTCATCACCCTGCGGCCGCGGGGCGACTTCCAGGTGCGGTTGCGCTTGCGGGAGGGGCCCCAGGCGGCTGCCGGCTAGCCGGCGAAGTGGTACGTGAGCACCGGAGGGAAGGCGTGGGTGGCCACGGTTTCGGCGATGCTGGCGCTGAAAAAGTGGCTTAGGCCCAAGCGCACGTGGGTCGGAATCACCACCAGGTCGGCGGCCACGCGCCGAGCGTATTCCTCGATGCCCGCGCTGGTGCGGTTCGCGGCCACTTCGGCCACCACGACGTGGGCCAGCTGGTGCTGCCGGGCAAAGTCCTGCATTTGCTGCTGGGCCACGTGGTCACCGTCCCCTGCGGCCACGTGCAGCAGGTGCAGCGTCGCGTCGGGGAACGCGGCCAGCACCTGGCGTAAGCCGTCGAGGGCCCCGGTGGCATCCTCCGCAAAATCGGACGGAAACACAATCTGCTTTACTTTAAAGGCCAGCTCCGGGTGCTTCACCGTGAGCACGGGGCAGGGAGCCAGCCGAATCAGGCGCTCGGTGGTCGAGCTAACGAAGAAGTGCTCCGTGGCGCCGTGGCCGCGCGCGCCCACCACCACCAGCTCGGTGCCGTGGCGCTGAATGGCCGCCAGGATGCCTTCGCCCACGCGCCCCACCTCCACCACGTCCTGCACCGGCACGCCGGGGGCCAGTTGCGCGGCTTCGGCTTGCAGCGCGTGCATGCGGCGCTTGGTGGTTTCCAGCAGTTTGAGGGTGAAAATCTGGTCGATGCTGTGGCCGCTCACCGGCCCGCCCACGGTGCTGAAAGCGCCCCCCGCCCCGTCGGCGTCTTCCTGCACGTGCAGCAGCGTGAGCTGGCCGCCCGTGTGCTGGGCCAATTGCACGGCAACCTCGAAGGCGTGGTGCGCTTCAGGCGAAAAATCAGTGGCAACGAGGATGTTTTTCATGACCGGGGCGGGTGGGGGTGGAGGAGAAAATTACCAATCAATCATCGACCGTTGCAAACGGCTACCGATTGATTAGTAATATAGTACACCCGCGCTTGTTCCCGCCACCGGGGCCCTATTCCTTCAGCAGCTTGTCGATTTCCTGGTTGAAGGCCGCCGTTTCCTCCGCGTAGTACTTGCCCGTGCCGGGGCCGCTGAAGCCGGTGTGGATCTTGCGCACGGCGCCCTTCTTGTCGATGAAGATGGTGGTGGGAAAGGCCAGAAACTTGGCCAGCTGGGGCAGCGACTTGGCCACCGAATCTTTGTTCGACACGCCGGCCACGGCCACGTCGTAGCCGATGTTGAACCGCTCCTTCATGCCGCGCAGACGCGCCGCGGCCTTGTCGTACTCGGGCATCCGCTCGTAGCCCAGGCCGATGATTTCGACGCCGCGCTGCTTGTTTTTCTCGTACCACGGGGCCAGGAAGTTGGTCTCGTCCATGCAGTTGGGGCACCACGAGCCCAGCACTTGCAGCACCACTACTTTACCGCGGTACTTAGGGTCGGTGGGAGAAATGCTGGCCCCCGGCACAACGCTCGGAAACTTGAAGCTCAGCCGGCTTTCGCCCTTTTTGAGGTAGGTCAGCGTGTCGGCGTCGGGCAGCTTGGCCTTGGGGTCGGGAACGGCCGTCCAGGTTTCATGTCCGCTTTTGCCCGAGTAGAAGTCGCCTTTTAAAGTGCTGTTGGGCTGCTCTTTTGCATCGAAAAGGAAGGCATGGCTTCCATCAAAAGTTGATAATAATAGATGAGGACTGTCTTTTCGACCAACGAGGTTGCCTGCTAAATACCGGTAGTCGCCAGTTGTAGTTAGGAACGTTCCTGTATAGTTTTTGCCGGTGTTAGAAAGGACACCAACAGCTGGATACGAATTTCCCTTTTCGTCTTCAAATAGAACTTTTAAGGTAACACTTTTTCCGCCAGACACTTTAACTATAAACTTTTTTTCGCCGCTATCGTCATCAACGAATAGTGGTTGGGCCCCCGCCGAAGCCACAAGCGGCACGCGGTAGGGCCCCTTGGCATCGTACTTCACCCAGTTGCCCTTCAGCTTGCCGGCGCCGTCGGCCCGCACCACCAAGGCCGCGTCGAACGCGTGGAGCCGGATGGTGGCCGAGTCGCCGGCGGCGGATATTTCGGGGCAGCGCAGGCGCTCCTCGCCGTTCAGGCCTTTGTTGATGAGGTACACCACCGGCTGGCCGGCTTCGGTCTTCACTTCGAACAGGAACGGTAGTTGCTGGCCCTGCATGGCCAGCTCGCCGCGCCAGGGCCCCGGCGTGAGCAGCGCCGTTGCCGAGGTGCCGCCGGCCGCCGCGGCGCCGGTGGGGGAGGAGGTACCCTGGCAGCCCGCCAGGCTCAATAGGGCCCCAGCCAGCAACGCAAATGCAACATTCTTCATGGCAACGGCAAAAAGCAAACGTGAATGGCCACAACCCAGACCGCCCCAACTAAGTTATAAGTATAGGCCGGGCCACTAAATAACGGCCGCCCGCCGGATTAGGCGCAACCTAATCGGGGATGTTACATTTGCACAACCACTTTTTATACTTCTCCTATGGCATTCGACTTGGAAATGATTCGCGGCGTGTACGCCGGCATGGGGGCCCGCATCGAGGCGGCCCGCGCCGCGGTGGGCCGCCCGCTCACCCTCACCGAGAAAATTCTCTACGCTCACCTCTACGGCGGCGAAGTGAAGCAGGCGTACGAGCGCGGGGTTTCCTACGTTGATTTTGCCCCCGACCGCGTGGCCATGCAGGACGCCACCGCCCAAATGGCGCTGCTCCAGTTCATGCAGGCCGGCAAGCCCACCGCCGCCGTGCCCAGCACCGTGCACTGCGACCACCTCATCCAGGCCAAAGACGGCGCCACCGAGGATTTGGCCGAAGCCAACTCCGAAAACAAGGAAGTGTACGACTTCCTAGCCTCGGTTTCCAATAAATACGGCATCGGCTTCTGGAAGCCCGGCGCCGGTATCATCCACCAAGTGGTGCTTGAGAACTACGCCTTCCCGGGCGGCATGATGATCGGCACCGACTCGCACACACCCAACGCGGGCGGCCTGGGCATGGTGGCCATCGGCGTGGGCGGCGCGGATGCCGTGGACGTGATGGCCGGCATGGCCTGGGAATTGAAGTTTCCCAAGGTCATCGGCGTGAAGCTGACCGGCAAAATGAGCGGCTGGACCTCGGCCAAAGACGTAATTCTGAAAGTAGCCGGTATCCTCACCGTGAAGGGCGGCACCGGCGCCATCGTGGAGTACTTCGGCGAAGGCGCGGAAAGCCTGAGCTGCACCGGCAAGGGCACCATCTGCAACATGGGCGCGGAAATCGGGGCCACCACCTCGGTGTTTGGCTACGATGAGAAGATGGGCGACTACCTGCGTGGCACCGGCCGCGCCGAAATTGCCGAAGCCGCTGCTGCCGTGGGGGCCCACTTGCGCGCCGACGATGAGGTGTACAACGACCCGGGCAAGTTCTACGACCAACTCATCGAAATCAACCTCTCCGAGCTGGAGCCCTACGTGAACGGCCCGTTCACGCCGGACGCCGCTTGGCCGATTTCGGAGTTTGCCGCCGCTGTGAAAGAGCACGGCTGGCCCGAGAAGCTCGAAGTGGGCCTCATCGGCTCGTGCACCAACTCAAGCTACGAGGACATCACCCGCGCCGCCTCCATCGCCGCGCAGGCCGTGGCCAAGGGCCTGCACGTAGCCGCCGAGTTCACCATCACGCCCGGCTCGGAGCTGGTGCGCTACACCGTAGCCCGCGACGGCCTCCTCGATACGTTTGCCGAGATGGGCGGCGTGGTGCTGGCCAACGCCTGTGGCCCGTGCATCGGGCAGTGGGCCCGCCACACCGACGACCCCAAGCGCAAGAACTCCATCATCACGAGCTTCAACCGCAACTTCGCCAAGCGCAACGACGGCAACCCCAACACCCACGCCTTCGTGGCTTCGCCCGAAATCGTGACCGCCTTCGCCATCGCCGGCGATTTGACCTTCAATCCCCTCACCGACACGCTGCCCGGCACCAACGGCCCCGTGAAGCTTGATGAGCCAGTGGGCGTGGAAATGCCCCCCCGCGGCTTCGCTGTGGAGGACGCCGGCTTCCAGGCCCCCGCCGCCGACGGCTCGGGCGTGCAAGTGCTGGTTAACCCCGCCTCCGACCGCCTCGAGTTGCTCGAGCCCTTCAAGCCATGGGAAGGCACCGACCTAACGGATCTGCGCATCCTCATCAAGGCCAAAGGCAAGTGCACCACCGACCACATCAGCATGGCCGGGCCCTGGCTGAAGTACCGCGGCCACTTGGACAACATCTCCAACAACATGCTCATCGGGGCCACTAACGCCTTCAATGAGGAGACCAACTCGGTGCGCAACTTCGCCGTGCAGGGCGACGGCTACGCCACGGTGCCCCAGTCGGCCCGCGCCTATAAGAGCATGAAAGTCGGCACGGTGGTAATCGGCGACGAGAACTACGGCGAAGGCAGCTCGCGCGAGCACGCCGCCATGGAGCCCCGCCACCTCGGCGTGCGCGCCGTGATTGTGAAGAGCTTCGCCCGCATCCACGAAACCAACCTGAAGAAGCAGGGTATGCTCGGCCTCACCTTTGCCAACAAGGCTGACTACGACCTGATTCAGGAAGGCGACCTCATCGACATCCTCGGCCTGACGGACTTCCAGCCCGGCAAGCCCCTACAGGCGCGCCTGCGCCACGACGACGGCGACACCGACCTCATTACCCTCAACCACACCTACAACGAGGGCCAGATTGAGTGGTTTAAGGCCGGTTCGGCCCTGAACCTGATCCGCCTGAAAGAGAGCGGCGAAGCCCAGCTGTCGCAGAAGTAATCGGTAATTAATCATTTGCAAAGAGCCGCTCCGCTTGGGGCGGCTTTTTTTGTGCGGTCTTCCATGCGTAATTCGTTGCCGCCCGCCCGCTCGGTGCCGGGCTTTTTGCTCACCGTTGCGGGGGCTATCTTATTCTCTACCAAAGCCATTATCGTCAAGCTGGCTTTCGGCAGTACGCACGTCGATGCCCTGACGCTGCTCACTCTCCGCATGGTGTTTGCGCTGCCTTTTTACGCGGCCGCAGCCTTTCTGGTAGCCGGGCAAAAGAGTAGCGCCAAACTGACGCAGCGGGAGTGGCTGCTGGTAATTGGCCTCGGGCTGTGCGGCTATTATTTGAGCAGCTTGTTCGATTTTATTGGCCTGCAATACATATCGGCCGGCTTGGAGCGGCTCATCCTGTTTCTCTACCCCAGCTTCGCCGTATTTATTAATGTCTATTTATTTAAGCAGCGCATAACGGCCGTGCAGAAAGGGGCCCTGCTGCTCACGTATGCCGGCATTGCGCTGGCGTATTTCGGCGAATTACGGCTGGATGCGGGCAATCCGAACTTCTACCTCGGCAGCTTCATGGTGTTTCTGTGCGCCATTACATACTCCATTTACATTGCGGGCAGCGGCTGGGTTATTCCCCGCGTCGGGGCCAACAAATTCACGGCCTACGCCATGCTGGCCGCCACCGGGGGCATCTTCGTGCACTTTGCCCTTGCGGGCAATGCCCAGGCCTTGGTGACCAGCAAAGGCCTGTGGGCCTATGGGTTGGCGCTAGCCGTGGTGGCCACCGTGCTGCCCTCGTTTATGCTGTCGCAGGGCCTCAAGCGCATCGGCGCCAACAATGTGGCCATCATCAGCGGCATCGGGCCGGTATCCACCATTTTGCAAGCACATTTCTTCCTGCACGAGAAAATATTCTTCGAGCAAATTTGCGGCACGGCCCTAGTAATTATCGTCGTTTTATTAATTGGCTGGAAAAGAAAACCCGCAGAAATTACCGTTAACGCCAATTAAAATATTCCGTAAATTGTAGAATTATTCTCAAGCTGAAAAACGCCAAACCCAAGCATCCATTCACTGAATGAATGCTTGGGTTTGGCGTTTTTGCAATCCAGAAACAAGTAATAAGTAGAAGGGTCGAGATGAATTAGTTTAGCTACTTTTTCTGTCGTCGTAGCACGCTTGCCAATTCCTGGGGCCCCTATTTCCAAGGCCTGGGGCCCCTGTCGAAACCGTTCGGAAATGTGCAGAATGTGTCCTATCCATGCTTTTGCTAAAAGCTATTAGGAGCTGCTACGCCGCCGGCCGCTGCGTGTGGTAGGCCACGTGCAACGCCCGGATGGCAGCCAGCAGCTCGCCCTCGGCCGGCCCGGCCACCTGGGCATCGGTAATGAGCTCCTGCACTGGCAGCATGCGCACGGGCCCGGCTGGTGCGCCCAGCTCCAGCAGCCACTGCGTAAGCTGCTGGGCCGAGGCGAGGTACACGATTTTGCCCAGGCCCACCCAGCCGTGGGCGGTGGCGCACATGGGGCAGTGCTCGCCGCTGGTGTAGAGGGTAGCGCCGGCGCGGGCCTCGGGCGCGAGGTGGGCAGCGGCCCACTGCGCCAGCTCCAGTTCGGGGTGGGCCAGGTGGTTGAGTTCGTTGACGCGGTTGCGGGCCTGGGCCAGCACCGTGCCATCGGGGCCCACCAGCAGGGAGCCAAAGGGCTCGTCGCCGGCGTGCAGGGCCTCGGTGGCCAGGGCCAGGCAGTGGCGCAGGTGGGGTAAGTCGGCGGGCGTGAGGGGCAGGTTGGTGGGCATGAGAGGAGGGGTGGGGAGTTGCTTGTTGGGCGATCCGCTTAACCAGCCGGGTACAGCACGGCCTTTGGGTTGGCAAACGTGGGCCGGCCGTTCTTGTAGCCCAGCAGCGGCTGCGCGATGGTGCGGATGGCATCGGTGGCGCTGGGGGCCTCTAGCAGCACGAAAGTGGCCGGGCCGCCCACCCGCAGGCGGGCCTGCCGGGCCAGCAACCGGGCGGCGTTGGTGGTCACCATCTCGTAGGCCGCGCGGATTTCCTCGTCCGTGCTGAGCTGCGCGATGTTGGCGTACATGTTGGCCATGCGCACCAGCGAGGCGTCGCCGTAGGGCGTGAAGGCGTTGAGGATGTTGTTGCTGGCGATGGTGGTGAGTAGGCCCTTGGTGCTGAGCTCGTTGGCATTCACTACCCCCCGGGGAATAAGGTGGGTATGCTCCTGGCCCATCATCAGCAGGTCGGTGGCGGGCAGCACGATGAGGGCGATTTCGGCGTCCAGCAACAGCTGCACCAGCTCGGCGCGCCGGGCCGGGGGCATGGCGCTCAGCTTGTTGACGTGCCCGATGGACACGCGGCCTTGGTAGCCTCGGAGCCGGGTTTGCTCGGCAATCTTGGGAATGCCCGACTGGGCGGGGTCGAGGTCAAAATCGAGGTGAAAATCTACGTTCACGTCGAACTCCTCGGCCAGGTCGAAAATCAATTCCACGTGGCGGTCGGGGTCGTCGTCGGTGTAGGGGCAGCCGCCCACCAGGTCGGCGCCCTGCTGCAGGGCCTGGCGCAGCAGCTCGTAGGTTTCCATTTCCTGGGTTAGGCCGTCCTGGGCAAAGGCGCACAGCTCGATGTCGATGGCCGGGGCGTAGGCTGCCTTCACCCGCTTGAGGGCCGCCAGGGAGCGCAGGCCGGCGCGGGGGTCGGTTTCGACGAAGGTGCGCAGGCCCATGGTGCCTTTCTTGATGGCCATTTCGACCACCCGGCTGGCGCGGGCAAACACGTCGTCCTCCGTAAAATCCTTTTTGGCCTCCAGCGTTTGCTTGGTGGCCTCCTCCTTGGTGCCCTCCTTTATTTGGCTGCGGTTCAGAATACAGGCTTTGTCGAGATGAATGTGGGTTTCGTAGAAGCCGGCGCACACAAATTGGTTTTCGGCGTCGAGCACCACGCGGGCCGGGGCCGTAATGCCGGCCTCCAGCAGCGTAATCTGCTCGCCCACGATGCCGATGTCTACGCTGGCCTCGTGGTCGTCGAGCCGCGCGTTTTTTACGAGTAAGTCAAGCATTTGCACAGGTGGGAATGGGAAATATATTACTTACAATCAATAATTTGAAAATAAAAAATACGCCTTTCGCTTAAAAATAAACGGCGTGAAACACGGCTAGTGGGGCGCGGCGGCCCACGTTCAGCCGCAGCGTGTCGGCGCGCACGGTGTAGTTGTCGGCCCGGTTGAGCACGTTCAGAAAGCCGCGTTCGGGGCCGGGGCCGGGGCAGGCCTTGAGGGTGGTGAGCACGTTGGTGAAGCGCAGGCGCAACTGGCGCTCGTTCAGCTCGTAGCTACCGCTGAGCGCGTTGCAGCCCCCAAAGCCCGTGACGCGGCTGCTGTCGCGCAGCGTGAAGAAGGCCTCGCGCTCCTGGCCGGGGCCCATCGTCACGGGCTGGCCTTCCAGCGTCACCAGCTTCCAGTATTTATTAACGATGCCCTCGGGGCGCGAAGCTGTGGCGGCGGGCGTTTTCTGGGCAGTTTCGCAGCCCGCCAGTACGGCGGGCGCGAGCAGCAGGGCGAACAGAATATTTTTCACAAGCAACAGTTAAGCAAGTATTTATCAGCTGCCGCGGTAGGTGGAATAGCCGAAGGCTGACAGCGTAATCGGCACGTGGTAGTGGGCGCCGTCGGTGAGCTCAAATACCACTTCGATGAAGGGGTAGAACGAGGTTTGCTGCTGCGCCGCGAAGTAGGGCTTGGTGAGGAAGGTGAGGCGGTAGGTGCCGGTGGCGGGCGTTTTCTGGCCGGCGGTGGGCAGGAAGTCGGCGATGCGGCCGGCGGCGTCGGTCTGCTTTTCGGCTACCGAGCTCCAGGTTTTTTTGGCGACGTCGTACCGCTCGAGGCGCACCGTGACGCCGGGCGCGGGCAGGCCCCGGCTAATGTCGAGAATGTGGGTGCTGAGCTGGTAGGCGGGCGGCGTTTGCTGGGCCAGGCCCAGCAGGGGCAGCAGGCTAAGCAGGGCAATGAACAGGGTTTTCATGCAAAAAAATTAAAATAAAACGCAGTTAAACAGTTGGCTACGGAGTGGTAATACCGGCTACCGCCCAGCAGCAGCTCGGGCAGGTTGGCCAGGTTCTAGGTATCGGGGTTGGCGCGGGCGCTGCGGCCCAGCAGCAGGGTGGCGGGTTTGGTGGAGAGGGCGGTGTAGGCCTTGCGGCGGGCAGCCTCGGTGTTGTGGGGCCCCACGCCGTCGCCCTACAGCAGCAGGATGGTTCGGCCGCTGGCATCCACCACGGCCACCGACACTTGCTTATCGAGGGTGGCAACCTTGACGCGGGCACGGGCAGCTATTTCCAGGGCGGCGGCCAGCGTGAGGCGAGCGGTGGGAACCACACGTAGGCGGTGGGGGCGGCCGGCCGGGCAGCCTGGGCCGCTACCGTGCCCGGCAGTGGCAGGGCCGCCAGCAGGCAGATGAATAGCTTTTTCAAAAAACGAGCTTGAATGAAGACGGCTTGAACTGGCCTGTCATACGAGCACGTGAGGGCTAGGCGCCTGGTTGCTCACCCAAGCGGCTTGAAGTCAGCCATATAATTTACGGTGCCAACTGATTTTGGGGCCCTGTGGCGCGTGTGCATCACTCCAAAAATCCATCAGCAAGCCCTCAGCAGGCACGTTTAGCTGTCCCAGTCGCCGGCGGCTTCGGGTTGGTGGAGGATGGCCTCGACCCAGTAGTTGGCAGGGCCCCCGGGCTGTTGCAACTGAAACTGGTCGCCCAGGCAGCAGCCCAGCACGGCCACGCCCAGCGGGCTCAGCACCGAGAGCTGCCCGGCGGCTTCGTCGGCCGCCGGGGGGTACGTTAGCGTGAAGCACAGCTCGTCGTCGCTGCGGAGCTGGCGCAACTTGAGGCGCGAGTTCATGGTGACGACGTGCGGCAGAATCTCGTAAGAATCGACCAGCTGCGCCCGTGCCAGCTCCTGCCCCAGCACAGTTACCAACTCGGGCGAGGCGCCCGGCGGCGGCTGGCGCACAAGGTCGGTCAGGCGCCCGTAGTCCAACCGGGTCACGTAGATGCTGCCTGGAAGCCGTTGAATCGTTGCCATAAGCAATAGGTAGTTAATCGCTGGCCAGAGGCTTAGCTTCTGGCCAGCAAGATTTTATAAAGTGAGCCGCAAGTGACGAGCGTGCCCAGCTACCAGGGCTAGGGGCCCTGGCTTAGCGCTTCTCCAGCAAGTAGATGGTTTCGGTGGTGGCACCCACCCCCACGGTGCTCTGGGCCACGCTCACCAAGCGCCACTGCTGGTTGTACAAAGCGTTGAGCTTGACCACTTCGGCCTGGTGCAGATCGACGGCAGCTGAGGTGCTGGAGCGCTCTGTGCCGGTTTTAATGGTGCGCAGCGACTGCACCTCGCGGCGGCCGTCGGGCCACACGGTGGTCAGCTCTGGGGCCCCTGTGGTGCCTGGCCGGCCGCTACCCACCAGCATCAAGTAGCCCTTGGGCGCGGCGGCCTGCGGGTAGATGGCCCACGCGCCGAGGGCGGTTAGGGCAAGGGTAATCGATAGCAAGACCTTTTTCATGACGTGGGTGGGAAAGGACAAGGAAGCAGAAGAATAAGACAGCCGGCGGGTGCCGCGCCCGGCGTAGGGCCCCTGGCCAGGAGCCCTACGCCGGATACTAAGATAGCTACTGGCGGCAGGCCCCGAGGGATCTAAAATTCATAATATCTTCATATACGCTCTTTTCAAGAACCCGTTTTAATTGACCGGGTCCTGTTGAATTGTTGAAGGCTCGTGCGTTCATCGCCCCAGTGCAGTAGCCCGATATTGGTAAGTTACCGGAGCTGAAACTTGATGTTCAATAATTTGGGGCGCTTGGCCCGGCGGGGTAGCGCTTGGTGGGCCGCCCACCCTACGCCTTGAGCGCGCCGCTGCGGGTAGTCGTTTCCGCGGCTTCGTCCCAGGGGGTTCTGCAGGCGGTATGTATGGGTGGCCGGGGCGATATTAGCCGGCTGATAGCCAGTTATTGTTAAGCAATTGGACAAAATCAAGGAGGCATTGCTTTTAATGTAAGATATTGTTATTGAGAAGATTAAATAGCAGTCATTAGCCTAATACTTAGTAATCCGCTTCGCCATGGCCCCGCCCCCTGATCCTGCTTCCCGCCTGCAACCCGAAGACAAGCAGGTGTTTGTGAAGGTGGCGGGCCTGCTCACCTGGCTCACCGGCCTGCTAATGCTGGTGGTGGCCGTGACGGCCTACCTGCTGGTGTTTCCGCCCCGGCCCGCCGCGCCGCTGGCCGCCACGGCGACCGCGCCGGCCCCGGCTAAAAGCCAGTCCGCCAACTTCTTCGCCCCGGCCCGCTTCCTGCTCGACAGCGTGGCGCACAACCCCGAGGGCGAGCTCATTCGCTACGGCCACGCGCTGATTGCGCACACGCCGCAGTACCTGGGGCCCCGGGCCAAGGCCCCGCTGCTGCGCCTGGCCGGCAGCAACCTGGCCTGCCAGAACTGCCACCTGCAAGCCGGCCAAAAGGCCTTTTCGGCCCCCTACGTGGGCATTTGGGGCATCTACCCCACCTACAAGGGCCGCGAAAACGCCATCAGCACCCTCGAGGAGCGCATCAACGGGTGCATGGCCCGCAGCCTCAACGGCCGGCCGCTGCCGCTTGCTGGCAGGGAGATGAAGGCCATCATCACCTACATGAAATGGCTGGGCCGCCAGGTACCGGTGGGGGAGAAGGTGCAGGGCCAGGGCTTTGTGAAGTTTACCATGCCCAACCGGGCGGCCGACCTGGGCCAGGGCAAAATCGTGTTTGCCCAGCAGTGCGCCAGCTGCCACGGCGCGGGCGGCCAGGGCCAGCGCGTCGGCGCCGACGCGCAGTACCAGTACCCGCCGCTCTGGGGCCCCGACAGCTACAACGACGGGGCCGGCATGCACCGCCTGCAAACGGCGGCCCGCTTCATCAAGGCCAACATGCCCTTTGGGGCCACCGCCGAGCACACCGTGCTCAGCGACGCGGCGGCCTACGACGTGGCGGCCTACATCAACTCGATGCCCCGGCCCCACATGGCCCACCTCGACCACGATTACCCCGACCTGCGTAAGAAGCCGGTCGACTGCCCCTATCCTCCTTACGCCGACCAGTTTACGCAGCACCAGCACCAGGTGGGGCCCTACGCGGCCATGAACCAGGGCAAGAAAGGTGCGGAGTAATTGGCTGGCAGTTAACTTTCTAATTCCTATTTCCTGCCCATGAAAACCTTGCTCCTGACCGCCGCGCTCGCCGCTGGCTTCGCCTTTTCCAGCCACGCCCAAACCTCCGCTGCCATGTCCGACGCCGAAGCTTTCCAGAAGGGCACCTTCCAGGGGGCCACCGCCGACCTTGCCCACTACAACGCCGTGTACCAGCTCGATAGCGACGACCCCAAGCTGATTCAGCAGACGCTGCGCAACCTCAGCAACGCGCTGGAAGACACGCGTCTAAAGGGCAAGATTACCATCGAGCTGGTGGCTTTTGCCAACGGCACGGCCGTTTTTCGCAAAGACCAGCCCTACGAGGCGCAACTCACGGCCCTTAAGCAGAAGGGCGTTATCCTGGCGCAGTGCCTCAACACAATCAGGGAGAGGAAGATAAGCAAGGATGAGCTGTTGCCCATCATCTCCTACGTGCCCAGCGGCAACGGGGAGTTGATAATCCGGCAGGCCCAGGGCTGGGCCCTGGTGCACCCGTAGGGAGTACTGCGCTGTTAGCTTTTGAGTTGAGTAATAGTTACCGCAACTACTTATTAGTTAACGGAAAAGCTAACAGCTAATAGCTGACAGCCAAAGAATTGGTTACCCATGAAACGCTTTTCTCACCTGCTTGCCCTGGCCGCGCTGGCGCTGGTTCCAGCCGCTGCTCTCGCCCAAGCCATGCCCGCCCAGAAGCCCGCCCCGCCCGAGCCGGCCCACCGCTTCGACCCGCCCTGGAATGCGCCGTTTCAGACCGGTGAGGCCTTCACGGTGCCCGGCATCGACAACGTGCCCGACCTCTACGGCGACGTGGTAGACCCGCAGCTGGTGGTGTTTTTTGGCGGCAATCAGTTCATGGTGCTCGATGATTTGCTGCGCGAATTCCGCAAGGCCCATCCCCAATACCAGCGCATTTTCGTCGAAACCCTGCCCCCCGGCATCCTGGCCAAGCAGATTGCACAGGGTGGGGCCCTGGTGGTGGGCAACTTGCGCATCGCCCTGAAGCCCGACGTGTACGCGGCTGGCAAAAGCCGGATGGATATGACGCCCGAGTGGTTTGCCCACACCAGCAGCTATGCCCAAAACCGGCTGGCCATACTGGTGCGCCAGGGCAACCCCAAAAAGGTGCAGGGCCTGCGCGACCTGGGCCGGCCCGAGGTGCGGGTGAGCATGCCCAACCCCGCCTGGGAAGGCATTGGCAAGCGCATCGAGGAAGCGTACGAGAAGGCCGGTGGCGCGGCGCTGCGCACCGCCGTGATGACGAGTAAAGTGCAGGCCGGTAGCACGTTCCTAACCCAAATTCACCACCGGCAGTCGCCCATGCGGGTGCTGTATAACCAGTCCGACGCCGCCCCGGTGTGGTACACGGAGGCGTTTTACCAGAAAATGCTGGGCCACCCGGTGGAAAATATTGAGATTCCGGCCAAGGAAAACATCACGGCCAACTACGTGGCCGGGGTGATGAAAGCCGCTCCCCACGCCCAGGCCGCCGAGGACTTTGTGGCTTTTCTCACCAGCCCCGCCGGGCAGGCCGTGTACCGCAAGTACTGCTTCCTGCCCCCGGTGAAGTAGCTGATTTAGCGCAGCGTGTTCTCGATCGCCCCGGCTACCGGCCCGGCTCGGCGATGCCCAGGGCCCCCAGCTGCGCGGCGTACTTCTGGTAAATCACCCGCAGGTCGGCGTTGTGCTTAGCGGCGTCCACCCCGATGCTCACGTTGCGGGTGTGGAAGCGGTGCAGGTGGCTGACGTGCGGGCACACCACGGGCAGGTGCCCGGCCAGCAAGAAGCGGACGTACAAATCCAGGTCCTCGGCCATCTTCAGCTCCTCGTCGTAGCCGCCCACCTGGTCGATGAGGGCGTGGCTGTAGCACACGTTGCCTTGCAGGAAGTGCTCGGCCCGGAAAATGGCCTGGAGCATGGCTGTAGGCGTGTCGAATTTCCAGGCGTAGTAATCCTCGCCTGGCATGTAGCGCAGGTTTTCGTCCACGCGCAGGAAATCGGCCACCAGCCAGGGGCGGCCGGGGTTGGTTTCAATTTGGGCCCCGTAGTGGTAGAGGGCGCGCTGGAGGAGCAGGTCATCGTCGTCGAGGGGCACGAGCCAGGCATCGGGGGCCGCCTCGCGGATGGCCAGGTTGCGGGCGCGGCCCACGGTTTGGGGGGTGGCGTGGTGCCAGTGGCGCAGTGGGGGCCCCGGCTGGGCGGCGGCGGTGCGTAGGTAGGCAGCGGTATCGTCCTGCGAGCCGTTGTCGAACACGAGGTGATCAAAAGAGAAATCGAGCGGAGCGCCGGTGCTGGCCCGGACGCTGGCCACGGCCTCGGGCAGCAGGGCGCGGCGGTCGAGGGTAGGGGTGATGACGGAAAAGTGCATGGTGGGCCCTTGTTCGGCCGGTGCGCCCATAAGGTTGCGTTCAGGGCCCCGGCATTGCGCCGGAAATATATTGTTTCTGCCTTACTTGCCGCTTCATTCGCCCCTCACCTAATTCCAGTTACCGCCATGTCGCCTCAACAACCGTCGCCTGCTTTTATTGGTGCTTCCTGGGTGGCCCTGGTGGCGGGCATGGGCGCCTTCATGGTGGGCTTGTTCAACGCCGTGATGCCCCTGAACGAAAAGGGCTACTACTTCACCATCCTCATGTACGGGCTGTTTTCGGCCATTTCGCTGCAAAAGAGCGTGCGCGACCGCCTTGAAGGCATCCCCGTCACCAACATTTACTACGGCCTGAGCTGGTTTTCTACCGTGCTGGCCATCGGGCTGCTGGTGGTGGGCCTGTGGAACGCCACGCTGGCCCTCAGCGAAAAAGGCTTCTACGGCATGTCGTTTTTGCTGGCCCTGTTCGCCGCCATCGCCGTGCAGAAAAACACGCGCGACGCCAACCGGCCCACCGCGCAGGGCTAGGCCGGGGCTCTAAATGGCACCTGCCCGGTAAATCAAGCGCTTCGCTGGGGCCCCCATATCTGCTTAAAGCGTAGCCACTTGTGCTTCGCGCGTTTCGCGGGGCTTTTGCACGAGGTAATAGTAGAGCAGAATGCCGAGCCCGATGAGGAACGGCACCAGCGCCAGGTGCTTGCCGGTGATGCCCGGGGCCACCATCACCGTATCGAAGTGGAAGAATTCGCTGGCCATCCAGTACGAGTTGGCCGTGATCCAAAACACGATGGCCAGGTTGTGGGCCAGTTCCGACTTGTAGGCCCGCGTGCGCCAGGCGATGACCAGGGCGATGCCCAGCGTGGGGCCCACCATCAGCAGGCCCAGCGTTTTCCAGATCATGCACCAACTGATGTCCTTAACGAGCCAGAACAGGATGTGGGTGTTTTCCATCTTCCGGTACGCGGCCGGGATTTGGTAGATTTCTTCGTCGGCGGGGGCGGGGGGAACGGGCATGGGCGCGGCTAAAAACCAAAGGTAGGGGCCCCCGGCGCGTTATTTCCGGGGGCCCCGTGCCGTACTTGCGGCCCTAAACCCAACCGTATCATGGCCGCTTTCCTCCGCACAACTTTGAAGATTGCCGGCTACACGGTGGGAGCAGTGGTGGGCACCGTGGCCCTGTACATGGGCACGGCCCTGGTGCTTGAGCGCATTCCGGTGGCCAAGGCCGACCCCGGGGCCCCGGCCGACGTAGAAATATTCATCTTCACCAACGGCGTGCACTCCGACCTGGTGCTGCCCGTGCGCACCGACCAGTTCGACTGGTCGCGGCAATTGCCCTACGCCCACACCCAGGCCAACGACCCGTCGTTTGGCTACGTGGGCATCGGGTGGGGCGACAAGGGCTTCTACATGGACACGCCCACCTGGGCCGACCTCAAGGCCAGCACGGCCATCAAGGCCGGATTCTGGCTGAGCACCACGGCCATGCACGCCACCTTCTACCGCGCCGCCGACCTGGCGCCCTCGCCCGCCTGCGTGCCGCTGCACCTGAGCCGCGCCGAGTACGCCCGCCTCATTGCCTACATCCAGGCCAGCTTCCAGCACGACGCGGCGGGCAACGTGCGCTGGATTCCGGGCCACAGCTACGGACGCGACGACGCCTTCTACGAAGCGCACGGCACCTACAGCATCCTCTACACCTGCAACACCTGGACCAACAACGCCCTGAAAGTGGCCGGCCAGAAGGCTAGCCTCTGGACACCCTTCGAGGGGGGCATCTTCTACCAGTACGGCCGCAGCGGCAAGCCGCCCGAAGGCACCGCCGAGTAGGGCCCCGGGGCCCCACCGCGCATGAAAAAGCCCCGCGGGCCGTTGGCCGTCGGGGCTTTTCGCAGCTTGGCTGCGGGCGAAGGATGGGGTTAGTTGAGCCAGAGCTCGGCCACCTGCTCGAAGCGGTGGGCGGCAAAGGCACCGTAGGGGCGCTCGGCGTGGAAACCCAGCACGTGCACCTGCGGCGCACCGGTGTGCACGTGGGGCAGCACCCGCACGGGGTACACGCGGCCAGCCGCGGGCCAGTCGCCGATGAAGTCGGTGGGGCGGTGGTCGGCGTTCACGCAGCGGGCGAAAAGCTGCACGGGAGCGGGGGTCGGGAGCTTGACGTTGGACATACTCAAAGATACGAAATAATTGTGATACGCTAAAAATATTGGCAGTATTTTTATTACAGCGTCAATACTAGAAAATTGTTATGAGTTTCAGATTAAAATCTCATTAAAAATACTTTATGCCCCATTAGGGCCCCAAACGCGCCATTGCGGCCTGGGCCCCTTTCTGCCGCGAAAACGGCTATTTGCTAAACATAATAGCTGCTGAGCGAAAGGGCCCCGGGGGTTGCAAAATAGGGCCCCCGGCCCCGCCAGCGGCCCGTATATGGACCGGCGGCCTTTATTTGCTGGCATGAAAACAGCAACGCTGGCCCTGCTCCTGGGCCTGGCCGGGGCCGCCCATGCCCAGGGCCCCGCCAACCTCGTGCAGTACGCCCACCCGCTGGTGGGCACCGCCAAAATGGGCCACACCTTTCCCGGCGCCACGGTGCCCTTCGGCATGGTGCAGCTCAGCCCCGACACCGACACGCTGGCCTACGCCACGGCCGACGGCAAGTACAACCCCGACGTGTACCGCTACTGCGCCGGTTACCAGTACGACGACCCCACCATCGTGGGCTTCAGCCACACGCACTTCAGCGGCACGGGCCACTCCGACCTCGGCGACTTTTTGGTGATGCCCACCGTGGGGCCCCTGCGCCTCAACCCCGGCACCGCCGCCCGGCCCGGCAGCGGCTACCGCTCGCGCTACTCGCACAAAACCGAGGTGGCCGAGCCCGCCTACTACCGCGTTAAGCTCGACGACCCCGGCGTGCTGGCCGAGCTCACGGCCACGGCCCGGGTGGGCGTGCACCGCTACACGTTTCCGCAGGCCAACGACGCGCACATCGTGCTCGATTTGATGGCCGGGATTTACAACTACCCGGGCAAAAACGTGTGGACGTTTGTGCGCGTGGAGAACGACTCGCTGGTGACCGGCTACCGCCAAACCAACGGCTGGGGCCGCACCCGCACCGAATACTTCGCGCTGGCCTTTTCCAAGCCCTTCGCCCACTTTGGCAGCCGCAACTACGACCAGAAGGAGCCCTACCGCGGCTTCTGGGGCCGCTTCGACCAGGTGCACGACTGGCCCGACCTGGCCGGCCACCAGCTGCGCCTGCACTTCGACTTCGCCACCAAGGCCGGCGAGCAGGTGCTGCTGAAAATGGCGCTTTCCTCCACGAGCACCGCCGGGGCCCTGCGCAACCTGCGCGCTGAGGCCCCGGGCTGGGACTTCGACGCCCTGCGCCGCCAGGGCCAGCAGCTGTGGCAGCAGGAGCTGGGCAAGGTCGAAATCCAGGGTTCGAAAACGGACAAGGACAACTTCTACACGGCCATGTACCACGCCTGCCTCACCCCGACCATGTACCAGGACGTGGACGGCCAGTACCGCGGCCTCGACCAGAACAACCACCAGGCCGAGGGCTTCACCAACTACACCACGTTTTCGCTCTGGGACACGTTTAGGGCCCTGCACCCGCTCTTTAACCTGATTCAGCCCAAGCGCAACGCCGACATGGTGCAATCCATGCTGGCGCACTACGACCAGAGCGCCGAACACATGCTGCCCGTGTGGAGCCACTACGCCAACGAAAACTGGTGCATGAGCGGCTACCACAGCGTTTCCGTGCTGGCCGACGCCGTGCTCACCGGCACGGTGCCGGCGGCGCAGGGCGAGCGGGCCCTGGCCGCCTGCGTGGCCACCGCCCGCCACCGCTGGTACGACGGGCTGGGCGACTACCTGGACCGCGGCTACGTGCCCGACGGCCGCAGCGGCACCTCTGTGTCCACCACCCTCGAGTATGCCCTCGACGACTGGTGCATTGCCCAGCTGGCCCAAAAGCTGGGCCACGCCGACCTCTACCAGGAATTCAGCAAGCGGGCCGGCAACTGGCAAAACGTGTACGACGCCCGCATCGGCTACATGCGGCCCCGCGCGGCCGACGGCACGTTCCGGGCCAAGTTTGACGTGCTGAGCACCAACGGCCAGGGCTTTATCGAGGGCAACGCTTGGAACTACAGCCTCGCCGTGCCCCACGACCCCGCCGGCCTGATTGCCAAGATGGGCGGCAACGCCCGCTTCGTGCCGCACCTCGATTCGCTGTTCACGATGAGCCTGCCCGACAAGTTCTTCGCCGAAACCGAGGACATCACCCGCGACGGCATCATCGGCAACTACGTGCACGGCAACGAGCCCGCCCACCACGTGGCCTACCTCTACAACTGGACCGACCAGCCCTGGAAAACCCAGGCCCGCGTGCGCATGATCCTGCCCAAGATGTACCACCCCACGCCCGACGGCCTGGGCGGCAACGACGACTGCGGCCAGATGAGCGCCTGGTACATCTTCAGCGCCCTGGGCTTCTACCCCGTGGCCCCTGCCTCGGGCGAGTACGCCCTGGGCAGCCCTGCCGTGCAAGGCGCCACGCTGCGCCTCGAAAACGGCAAAACCTTCACCGTCACCGTCAAAAACCAGGGCACCAAAAACGTCTACGTCCAGTCCGCCCGTCTCAACGGCAAGCTCCTGACGCGCCCGTTCCTCCCCGTAGCCGAAGTGATGAGCGGCGGTGAGCTGGCGTTTGTGATGGGCAGTAAGCCGAAGAAGCAATAAAATCTGGGCAATTGAGCCAGCGCTGTTTATTGCTTTTTAATAAATAGGATTGCAATTAAAAAGGTGAACATGCCGAGCGGAGCGCGTTCACCTTTTTTTGTTTCTCTAATTCGGGAATAGACCTCATAAATTGAGCCGATAAATAATTAAAAGTGGGCATTTATCAGGATTCCCGGTCGATGAAAAACGCGCTTTATGGTGCTGATTTATAGCTGCAAGCCAGTTGTTTTAATGGATTGTTCCCGTGCTCCTGGTGTGTTTTGTGGACGGAAATGCTGCAAAAAAATATCCCGGAATTCCCTCGAATTCCGGGATATTTCAGGACTGGGGGTACTAACTAATTAGCGCTCCAGCAGGATTTCGGTGCCTAAAATCACTAGGTCCACCCGGCCTTTCAACGTCTGGTCGATGAAGGGCGTATTCTGGGATTTAGATTTCATGAAATCTCGCGTGAAGGTCGTTTCTGCTTCGGTGTCGAACAAGACACAATTGGCTTGCTGGCCGATTTCGATGGCGGGTACCGGCAGCCCCATCAAGCGGCGGGGCTCAGCCGAGTAGCGCTTTACCACCAGGTCCCACCCAAATTTGCCGGGCTCGACGAAGAAGTGGTGAAGCGACACCAGGGCTGTATCCAGGCCGGTAATACCATTGGGCGCGCTGATAAAATCCTGGGCTTTCTCGAACGGCGTGTGCGGCGCGTGGTCGGTGGCGATAAGGTCGAAAACGCCTTCCTTAAGCCCTTCGAGCAGCGCGTCGCAGTCGGCCTGCGTGCGCAGCGGCGGGTTCATCTTGTAGTTCGTGTCGTAGTCGCCGATGTGCTCGTCGGTGAATAGTAGGTGGTGCGGAGCCACTTCGGCCGTCACTTTCACATCACCGCGCGATTTCCACCAGCGGATGGTCTCCATACCGAGCTTGCTCGACACGTGCTGGATGTGCACGTGCGCGCCCGCCGCCCGGGCCAGCCGGATGTCGCGGTCAATAATAATTTCCTCGGCGCACGCTGGCGAGCCCTTGATGCCGAGCCGGTAGCTCATCACGCCTTCGTTGAGGGCGCGCGGCCCAGCTAACTCCGGTACCTCGCAGTGGCTGGCAAAAAACATCCCGAACTCGGTGGCGTACTGCATCGCCCGCAGCAGCACGGCCGGGTCGTTGGTGGTGTCGCCGTCGTCGGTGAGCATTTTCACGCCGAGGCCGCGCATGCCCTCAATTTCGGCCAGTTCCTTGCCCTCGCGGTTCTTGGTGACGCAGCCAGAGGTATACACCGGAATGCGCGAGCGGTCCTTCGCATTCTCCAGCACCGTAGCCACGGTAGTCGCCGAGTCGAGGGCCGGGCGGGTATTAGGCATCATCACCACGCCGGTAATGCCGCCGTTGATGGCCGCCTCGCTGCCCGTAGTAATGGTTTCCTTGTTTTCAAAGCCGGGAGCGCGGAAGTGGACGTGGGCATCAAACATGCCTGGCATCAGCACCCGGCCTCGCGCGTCGATAACGCGGGCATCCTTGGGAACGGCTAGGTTGGGGCCGATGTCCTGAATTTTTCCTTCGACAATCAGGACATCGCTCTCAAGCAGCACGGATGAATTTTCGGAGGCGATGCGGGCGTTTTGAAGAAGCAGCATGAAGTAGTAATTGCTGTAAACCGCTAGGGTTATGAGAGATGTAACTAAAGAGTGGAGTCAGTCGTCGTGGCGGACGCTTAGGGCATAATCACCGACGAGCTAGTCCGTTGCCGCGCGGTATAGGCTTCTTGCTTCGGGAATTCCCCGCCCGGCGTGAGCCAGTCGAGTACGGCCATGCGAATGGAAATCCCGTTTTCAACCTGGTTGGTGATGAGGCTGCGCTCGTAGTCCATCACGGCGTCGCAGAGCTCCACGCCCCGGTTTACGGGGCCGGGGTGCATGATGTAGAGGCCACGGTCGCGGATTTCGGCCAGCCGGGCGGTGGTAATGCCGTAGACCCGGTGGTATTCGCGCACGCTGGGGAAAAACTGCACGTCCTGGCGCTCCATTTGCACGCGGAGCAGGTACACCACATCGGGGCCCCAGGCCATGGCCGCTTCGTAGTCGGTGAAGCGGGGGATGCTTTCCGGGACGTATTTAGGCACCAGCGAGCCCGGCCCGAGGTACGCAACCTCGACTCCCAGCTTTTGCAGCAGCGTGCTGGTAGAGCGTGCCACGCGGGAGTGAAGGATGTCACCGATGATGAGGACTTTTTTGCCCCTAGGGTCGGGAAATTTCTCCCGAATGGTGAAGGCGTCGAGCAGGGCCTGGGTAGGGTGCTCGTGGGCGCCATCGCCGGCGTTGATGACCGACGCCGTGGTCTGGCGGGCTATCATGCCGGGTAGGCCAGGGTGACTGTGGCGCACGATGATGTAATCGGTGCGCATGGCTTGGAGCGTCTCAATCGTTTCGCGCACCGACTCGCCCTTGGTGATGGAGGAGTGGGCGACGTCGAAATTGGTGACCTCCGCCGAGAGGCGCTTGGCCGCTACCTCGAAGGAGGAGTGCGTGCGGGTGCTGGCCTCGTAGAACAGCATGAGCACGGACTTGCCCTCAAGGGCGGGGATTTTCTTCACCGAGTGGGTGAACAGTTTCTTGAAGGACGTGGATTGGTCGAGTAGGAACTCGATTTCCTCGCGCTGAAGGGATGCGATGTCGAGCAGGTCTTTACGTGCCATACCGAATGGAAGGAAAAATGAGGTTGACTAGCTGAAACGAATAAGGTAAAGTATTATCTGCCAATGCTTCTGGCGGAGTGGCCGGCTGCCGGCACGGGCCGAGGCAATGGCGGCCGCCGGCCCGGCTGGGGCAGGGGGTGGGGGCCCCAGGGGGAGCCCAGGGGACGCTGGCTGGCAGGATTGCCCGGCAGCAGCCACGCACTCAACGGGCATAAAAAAACCGTTTCGGAATCCGAAACGGCGGCGGGGCAACAATCAGAAAAAACAACGGAAACGCCAAAGGCAAAATCAGGAAAACCAATGGTGGCGAAGACCTTGCGGTCCATTCGCGGTTCCCAGCCGAGCAGGATTCCGCGCTTCGTCAACAGGTTTTTTGGTTGAAGCACGGTGCAAAGCTACGGCATTGTTACGTGTATTTCGACCATGTTAACCAAAGATGAGGTGACCCAATCAAGCACGAACATTCAGGTCATTATTTGCAAGTTATTGAAGGTAAAAGGCTTGTGAAGCCAGGAAGACGAGTGCCAGTTGGCGGCGCTTGCGGCTGCAATAATCGAAATGAGCGGCCCTGCTGGGGCCCCACGGGTGGGCCAGGCCGCGGAGCCCTAGCCACCCGGGGGGGGCCAGCGCCTCGGTTCTGAGACGCTGGGGCCCCGGGTGCCGGCACCGGTGTTGGTTGGGCAAGGCGTGGTAGGCGCTGGCGCCGCTGGCACATGCCCTGTCGCGCCGGCATCGGCCACCGCAGTATATGAAGCTCATTAGGTTCAGCTGCAAATACTTCTGTGGTTGAGCCGTTCGACGGAACTACCGCCGTACCACCCCGCGTGCCAGCACGCCGCCCGTGCCCCGGGCCCTGACTATGTAAAGGCCCGGGGCCAAGCCGCTCAAATCCAACTCGGCCGAGGCGCCGCTGCTGGGACGGCGCAGCACCGTTTGGCCCAGGGCGTTCAGCACCTGGATTTCGGTGAGGCCGAAGCCGGGGGGTAGCTCCAGGCGCAGGGGCCCGGCGGTGGGGTTGGGGAAGGCAGCGAAGCCGGGGGCCCCGGCGGTGGCCCGCGTGGGCAGCACGATGGCGTAGGCGAGGCGGGCCGCGTCGGCGGCGGCTTGCAGCTCGGGCAGCGAGCGGGCGGCCAGCACGGCGAAGGCCACCCGCACCGAATCGCCGGGGGCCAGGCGGGCGAGGCGGGTACCCACCACCTGCGACACATCGGCCCCGTTGGGCAGGCCGGCGATGCGCTGGGTACGGGCCGTGCCGCTGCTCACGGTGAGGTACTTCTCGGCGGGCGAGAAGCCGTCGGCCAGGCGCACGGGGCTGCCGGCGGGGGCATTGTTATTAAGCGAGTACACGGCCGGGGCCCCGCCGCGCAGCAGCTGCACGCCGGCGTAGAGGCGGGCCGTGGCAAGGTCGTAGCAGTAGCCCAGGGCGCGGGCCGAGTCGTAGGCGGCGGCGTTTCGGCCGGGCGCGCTGGGCAGGTCCCAGTCCATGAACAGGCCGGCGCACAGGGGTTTCAGGGTGTCGGCGGTGAGGTTGCGCAGCGTGTATTCGAGCACCACAAAATCTTTGCGCGCCGCCGTGGCCCAGGCGTAGGCGCGCTGCCGCACGCGCACGCCCACCGAGCGCACGGGGGCCCCGGCGGCCGGCACAGAATCCTGAAACGTGCCCGTGGCCAGCTGGTCGGCCCGGGGCCCCAGGGCCCCAAAGCCGACTTGGGCCGTGCTGAAAAACGACTGCCGCACGTTGCCGCCGCTGGTGCGCAGGCGGTCGGCCACGCGGGCGGGGGCGGTGGCCAGCAGCAGCCCGCCCTCGCTGAGCAGGGGCCCCTCGCCTTGGTAGGTGGCCCCGTCGCCGAGGGTGGCAGCGAGGTCGTCGTAGCCCAGCTTGCCGCGGCTGGTCACGGTCAGGTGCAGGTCGCCGGCGTCGAGGGTCACGTAGTCGGGGTTGAGCAGCAGCGGCACAAACTGGTCGGTCTGGTAGCCATCGGCGGCCGTGAGGCGGTAGCGCAGCACGGCCGTGGCGTTGAGCGGCACGCCGGTAGCGGCCACAGCGGCGGTAAAGGGCGCGGCGGCGTTGTCGGCGGTGGCCAGGGTAGGCAAGTTGCCCACGGCAAACGCGCCCTGCGTCACCACCACGTAGGGCGAGAGGGATGTGAGCGTGACGGTGAGGCCGGCCACGGGTTGCAGCAGGTTTTGCACGGTGGCCGTGAGGCGCAGGGCGGTGCCCGGGGCGTAGGACCGGCGCAGGGGGGCCACGGTGCTGGCCGTCACGCGCACCTCGCGGGCGGGGGCGGCCACGGCCCGGTACAGGTTGAGGCGGCCGGTGCCGAGGCGGCCGGCAAAGGCGGCGTTGCCGGCCACGGCGCCGATGGGGTCGGTGGTTTGGCGCAGCTGGGCGGCCACCTGGGCGGCGGTGTAGGCTGGAAACCGCTGCCGCACCAGTGCCGCGCCCGCCGCCACCAGCGGGGCCGCAAACGAGGTGCCGCCCACGGCGATGTAGTCGGCATCGGGGGCCCCCGACGGGGTGGTGCCCTGGTAGCCGTAGGTGGTGAGGATGTCGATGCCGGGGGCCACCAGGTCCACGCGCCACGAGTAGGTGGCGTTGGGGGCCTTGCGGTCGGCGTTGTCGACGCCCGACACCGAGATAACGTGCTCGTAGGAAGCAGGGTAGAAGAGCAGGTCGGCGTTGGTGTTGCCGGCGGCGGCCACCAGCACAGCGTCGCGGTTCACGGCGGCGTAGGTGCACGCGTCCTGCTCAAACTGGGAGTAGCCGCCCGTGCCGCCCCACGACATGTTGATGACCCGGCAGCCGTGGTCGGCGGCGTACACAATGGCCTCGAAGCCGGCAAATGCGCCGCTGGGCACGTTGGGGTAAATGTTCAGGGGCAGGAACCGGCAGTTGAGGCCCGCGCCGGCAATGCCGCGGCCGTTGTTGGGGGTGGCGGCGCACACGCCCGCCGCCAGCGTGCCGTGGATGATGGCGGCGTCGAAGCCGGCGTTGTTGTCGCCGTTGGCCAGGTCCCAGCCCGTGAAGTTGTCCACGTAGCCGTCTTTGTCGTCGTCGATGCCGTTGATGGGGTCGGCGTAGTTGTGCTGCACGTGGCCCTTGAGGTCTTCGTGGGTCAAGCGCACCCCGCCGTCGGTGATGCCAATGACCAGCGTACTGTCGCCCGGGGCCAGGTCCCAGGCCCGGTAGGCCCCGATTTGCCGGAGGTAGTACTGGCCCTGGTTGGGGTCGGTGAGGGTCGAGTCGGCCCGCGGGTCGTTGGGCTGTTGCAGGGGGGCGCGCACGTACAGGGGCTCCACGTAGGCCACCTCGCCGGTGCCCAGCAGCAGCTTGCGGGCCCGGGCCAGGGGCAGGCCGGGCGGCACGGCCACCTCGTACACGGCCAGCAGGTCCACCGCCCCGGGCTTCTCCAAATCAAGCGGCAGCGCGTGCGGAAATTTCTGGCGGCAGCCCGTGGCCCCGAGCTGCGCCAGGGCCCCTGCCAGCGCGGCGGGTGTGCCCCCGGGCCGCAGCTTCAGCACCAGGCGGCCGGGGATGGTGGGCGGCGCGGCGCTGGCCGGGGCCCCCACCGTGCCAAACCACAGCAGTAAATAGCAGATACGTAATAGTTTAGCCATATTCCGATAAGTCGCAGGCGTTAGTAAACACCTTGATTATCGGTAAAATACGGGAATATTTTGCCCACTTGCGCGGTGCCGTATCCAGCAAATTTGCAAGTTTGCAAGGCGTGCCGCCAGGGTGCTATTTTTTCCCGAAAATGCCAAACGAAAACCGCGGTCAGGGCCCCTACTAGGCGGGGCGGGCGCCGGCGTCGGCGCTACAAAATGTTGCGCAAATCTTCGCGCAATGCCTCGATGCCGCGCCAGATGCTGGCCCAGGCCCCCGGCTCGGCCGCGCCCGCGGCGGCGTGCTCCGTGAGCTGGATGGCCAAGCGGGCGCGCTTAGCCTCCAGGGCGTCGGCGTGGGCCAGGTAGGTGGCGGGCGAGCCGGCGGCCGTGGCATGGGCGCGCTGGCGCAGGGTGTGGATTTTGGCGTCCAGCTCGTCGAGGGCGTGGCGCAAATCGGCGGCGGAAAGGGGCGGGACGGGGGCAGCGGAATCGGACATGGTGCGGAAGGGAAGTGAGAACTCATTGTACTGCCACCAGCCCCGAAAAGATGTGCCCGCTGCTACTGGGGCCCCCAGGCGCGCGGCAGGCCGGCCTCGCGGGCCAGCGGCGCGGCCCCCGACTGCCCCAGGGCCCCCAGCACATCGGTGGCAGTGGCGGCCAGCTCCAGGTGGTAGTCGGGGTGCAGGCGCTGGCTGAGCTTGAGGGCTTCCTGGGCGCGGCGCACCAGGTGCTGGAGCAGCGGCTGGGTGGGGCCGTGCAGCCGCGCCACGGTGGGGCCCTGGTGCCGGAACACGTTGGCCAGCAGGCGCCAGCTCAGTTCGGCCTCGCCAAAAGCGTCGTCGGTAACCTTGGCGTGGTAGGCCAGGCGGGCCTGCACCTGGCGCAGCACCACCAGCAAGTCGTTGGGCGTGTGGTGGAAGCCCCGCACCGGGTCGTCGACCAGGGCGCGCAGGGCGGCGCGGCGGGTTTCCAGGGCGTCGGGGCCCTCCAGCAGGCGGTAGGCGAGCTGCTCGGTCAGCACCGCGTCCTGGGCCACGAGGCGGGCCAGGAGCTGGTCTTTCTCCTTCTGCGGCAGTTGGAATAAGGCTTTGCGCAGGTCGGGCGGGAGGGCAGGCATAAATGGTAATACCGCACGCGGCAGCACCGGGTTGCTCTACTAAGGCCGCCACCGCCAAATGGCTAATCCTGCTACGAGCGCTAGTAGAGCCAACGGCCAGCGCCACACAGGTAGAGCCAGTAGTTGCCACTTCTCAGGTTGCACTTCAAATAAGGGCCACCAATTATCTATATCCTTAAGGCGGGTCCATAATGGAATTTGAGGACTCGTATATGGAGTCAGGATAACGTCACCATACACATGCTGATCCTGCCGATTTCTTATTTCAGTTAGAGCATACAGCGTGATAGGTTTATGCACGATGTCAAGCCAATACTTTCTGGTGTTTTCACGATTCATTAAATCTAGCAGAAAGATCAAATCCTTATAATGAGCTGTAGGGTCAAGGCTAATACTTACCCGGCCGCGGTGACTGGAGTCAGCCATCATAGCACATATAGCAGTGGTTACGTGAATCCGTTCTTGTGACTGATTTTCGGGCTTACCAGTAAGATGATTTTTCTGCCAAGGGCCCATGGCGCGTATTATTTTAGGTAGAGTAGACGCGCAAAAAAGACAGGTCTTTGCCTCGGCAGGCGACAATGCACCTATAGGTGGCATTGTCAGTTGCAGCACGCTCCGCAGTTTCAGCCGGTCCTGCCAGGGCCCCAGCGCCACGCAGCCCAACCACAGCAGCCCCGCCAGCGCCAGCAGGCCCGGCGGAAACAGTAGTGGGCGGCGGTGGCGGCGAGGCAGGTAGAGGTGCATGGCGGTGGGCCATTAGGTGAGGCGGCGGTGAAATTAATGACGCCAACGGCGGCGGCCGGCGCAAAATTGCCGTATCGGGCCCTGGGGCCCCTGCCCGCCGCTACTGCTACTTATGATGCTTCGCTACTCCCTGCTGCTGCTGGCCCCGCTGGGGGCCCTGGCCCAAACCGCCGCCCCGCCGCTGCCCGACACCGCCCGCACCGTGCGCCTGCCCGACGTGCCCGTGACCGGCTACGGCCAGCGCCTGCCGCTGCGCCGCACCGCCGCCGCCATCGGCGTGATTGACGCCCAGACGATTAACCGCTTCAACCCCGCCGCCCTCACGCAGGCTGTGAACACGCTGCCCGGCGTGCGGCTGGAGGAGCGCGCCACCGCCAGCTACCGCCTCAGCATCCGGGGCAGCACGCTGCGCTCGCCCTTCGGGGTGCGCAACGTGAAGACGTACTACAACGGCATTCCCTTCACCGACGCCGGCGGTACCACGCCGCTCAACCTGCTCGACCCCGCCATCATCGGGCGGCTGGAGGTGGTGAAGGGCCCCGGCGGCAGCGTGTACGGGGCCGGTACCGGCGGCGTGGCCCTGTTCGAAACGCCCGCTGTGGCCGCCGGTACCGCCCGCGCCAGCGCCGGGGCCACCGTGGGCAGCTACGGCCTGCTGCGCTACGGCGCCACCGCCGAGGCCGCCACCGCCACCAGCGCCGTACGCGCCCAGTACGCCCACCAGCAGCTCGACGGCTACCGCCAGCAGAGCAATTTGCGCCGCGACGTGCTGGCCCTCGACGCCCGCACCACCGCCGGCGAGAAAGCCACCCTGGCCGCCCACTTCCTCTACACCGACCTCAACTACCAGCTGCCCGGGGGCCTCACCCGCGCCCAGTACGAGGCCGACCCGCGGCAGGCCCGCCCCAGCACCGCCGCCGCGCCCGGCACCGTGGCCCAGCGCACGTTCTACGCCTCGCGCACGGCGCTGCTGGGCCTCACCCACACGTACCAATTCACCGACGCGCTGGGGCTCGAAACCACGCTCTACGGCAGCGGCACGGCCATTCGCACGCCGTACTTGGTGGATTACGAACGCAATACTGGCTTGGGGTTGGGCGGGCGCACGGCCCTGCGCTACCGCACGGCGCTGGCCGGGCGCGTGCTGCGCCTGCAAGCCGGCGGCGAGTACCAGTTTGGCTTCGTGAACGGCCGCAGCTACGCCAACCTGGCCGGCACGCCCGGGGCCCTGCGCTACGACGACGAAATCACGACCACCACCGGCTTTGCCTTTGCGCAGGCCGATTACGAGCTGCCCGCCGGCTTACTCCTGACGGTGGCCGCCAGCTACAACCGCCTGCACTACAACATCGAGCGCGTGAGCGACGCCCTCGCGCGGCCCGATGCCTACCGCTTCCAGCGCAGCTTCCGCCCCGAGGTGTCGCCCCGGGTAGCGCTGCTCAAGGAATTCAGCCCCGCCGCGTCGGTGTACGCCAGCGTGAGCACCGGCTTCTCGCCGCCCACGGTGGAGGAAATCCGGCCCTCCGACGGCAGCCTGAACGGCGGCTTGCAGGCCGAGCGCGGCGTGAGCTACGAGGTAGGGGCCCGGGGCGCTTTCTTCGCCAACCGGCTGCGCTACGAGGTGGCGGTGTTCGATTTTGAGCTGCGCCAAACCATCACCAGCAGCACCACCGCCCAAGGCATCGCCGTGTTCAACAACGCCGGCGCCACCCACCAGCGCGGCGTGGAGGCCGGCCTCAGCGGCTGGCTGTGGCAGCCGGCGGGCGCGGCGGGGGGCCCTGGGGCCCCCGGCCAGGGCCCCAGGGGCCTGCGCGCCTGGGCCAGCTTCGCCTACAACAACTTCCGCTTCGGCAGCGCCTACGCGGGGGCGGGCGGCGACGCCAGCGGCAACCGCCTGCCCGGCACGGCCCCCCAAACCCTCAGCGCGGGCCTCGATTTCAGCGAGCGCACCGGCTTCTACCTCAGCCCCAACCTCGGCCACCAGGCCCGCATTCAGCTCAACGACGCCAACTCGGCGGCGGCCGTGGGCTACTGGGTGTACGGGGCCCGCGGCGGCTGGCGCCACACCCTGGCCGGCCACCTGGACGTCAACCTATTCGCCGGCCTTGACAATGCCCTGGACCGCCGTTACAGCCTCGGCAACGACTTGAACGCCTTCGGCAACCGCTTCTTTCAGCCCGCGCCCGGCCGCAGCTACTACGGCGGCGCCCAGGTGGGCTGGGCGTGGTAGGGCCCCCGTGGGCTACCCAAGCGGGCGGTCATGCTCCAATGCGCGCTGCGTGACCGCCTGGTTTTTTATTTCTCCGTAATAGTATTTAGACCAATAAAAAAGGGGCCCTGGCATATTTGCCAGGGCCCCTTTTTTATCAATAGAACGCAGCCTTACTTAGGCTCCTGCTCTTCGGGCAGGGTGAATGCGCGGTCGCTGGGGTCGGTCAGCTCCTTGGGCAGCGCGTCGGGGTCCGACGACACAAATTCGCCGTTGATGCGGTCGTTGACGGCCATTTCCTGCTCGTAATTGCGCAGCGAGTCATCCATCTCGTCGGCCATTTCCTGGCCCGACGAGTTGTTGTTGTCGAGCTGCTGGCCGTAGGTGGCTGCGTCGAGCATGGGGGTGGACAGGCCGTTCTCTTCGGGCTGCTCCTGCTGGTTGGCGTCGGGGGTATTGGGGGACATGGGAAGCGGGTAAGGAGTGAAGGGGCCACGCGAGCGGGGCCCCAATGTGCAAGTAGGCGGGCCTACAGTGTGTTAGGTGCCTGGTCGGTGTCGCGGGCGTTCTGCTTGGCTTCGCCGGGGGCTTCGTTGTATACCTTGTTGTGCGAGCCGCCGCCGGCGTAGCGCGGGTCGTCCTTAGACCACGCGGCGCGCAGCTCGTCGGTGTCGGCACCTTCGGCCTGGGCCTCGGCCACGCCCGCCGTGTCCTGGTTCTGCATCACGTGGCCGGGCTGGTCTTCCAGCTTGTCGGGGTGTGCTTTGGCTTCTTCTTCGTTGCGGAATTCGCTGAACTCGTCGGGGTTATCGTTCGAGCCGCTGCGGCCCTCGGGCTTGTCGGCGGTCGGCGCGGCATCGGCGGGCTTGCCGAAGTCACCGTACTGGGGCGAAGACGAAGGATCTTTGGCGGGGTCGTTGGGGTTGAGGCGGGCTTCCTGTGCGCGCTCCCGCTGGTCAGGGGCCGACGTGTGGGGGGAATCTTGCGTATCCATTGGGAATTGAGGAGAAGTGGGCAGAATGAACGCCCCGCGGAGGAGCCTTCCCGTATGCTTACGCAAATCTGCCGCCGCCGTTCACCCGCCGCTCCCCAAACGCCACCTTTCGTACTTCAACCCCCAACCAATCAATCCCTTCCCATGTCCATTCAACACGACT
This sequence comes from Hymenobacter nivis, assembly GCF_006439025.1. Classification (GTDB taxonomy): domain Bacteria; phylum Bacteroidota; class Bacteroidia; order Cytophagales; family Hymenobacteraceae; genus Hymenobacter; species Hymenobacter nivis_A. The sequence goes on along the minus strand of NZ_RCYZ01000001.1, from coordinate 357,226 downwards.
CAGCTGCCCATCGTTTCACCGCCACCCAGCCCGAGGGCACCGGCGAGCTGGTGTACGAGCTGCCCAAAACCGGCGTCATCGACTTCGTGCACACCTTCGTCGACGAAGCTCTGCGTGGCCAGGGCGTAGCCGACGAGCTGGCCCGCGCCGGCCTGGCCTACGCCCGCGCCCAGCACCTGAAGGCCCGCACCACGTGCTCGTTCATGGCCAGCTTTGCCCAGCGCCACCACGCCGAATACGCCGACGTGCTGGCCGCCTAGGGCCCCCAGCCCCCACATAAAAAAGAGGGCCCCGCCGAATCATCCGGCGGGGCCCTCTTTCTTGTGCGAGACGGGCAGCTTACTTGCTCGGCATCAGCACGGTGTCAATGACGTGGGTCACGCCGTTCGAGTCCATGATGTTGGGGATGGTAACGGTGGCCGTGCCGCCTTTGGCGTCGGTCAGCATCACGGTTTTGCCTTTTTTCGACACCTTAATGACTTCGCCTTCCACGGTGGTCAGCTCCTGGCCGTCCTTCAGGTCGGCGGCCATCAGGTGGCCGGGCACCACGTGGTAGGTGAGGATGGTGGTGAGCTTATCCTTCATGTCGGGCTGCACCAGCTGGTCCACCGTGCCGGCGGGCAGCTTGTCGAAGGCAGCGTTGGTGGGGGCGAACACGGTGAAGGGGCCGGCGCTTTTCAGCGTTTCCACCAGGCCGGCGGCTTTCACGGCGGCCACCAGCGTGGTGTGCTCGCTCGAATTCACAGCGTTGTCCACAATGTCCTTATCGGGGGTCATCATGGCGCCGCCCACCATCACGCCCTTGCCCATTTTCATGCCTTTTTCGCCCTTGCGGGGCTTGGTGGTGGCCTTCAGGCGGTCGCCGGCGTCGGTTTTGGCCTTCACCTTCATTTTGCCGTCGTCGGCAACCTTGGTTTTGGTCATCACGCCGTCCTGCGTGGTCTTCACCTTGTCGCCGCCGTCCGACACCTCGGTTTGGGCAAAGGCGGGGGCGGTGAAAGCGAGGGCGAGGCCGAGGGTGGCGAGGAAGTGCTTGGTGTTCATCGTGTAAGAAGAAAGAACAGTTGAAATAGCGGCCGCGCCAACTGCGCGCCCGGGGCCCTATACGGCCCCTCGCCCAGTTTGGATGTAGCGGGCCCGGGCTTGGCTACGGCCAGCCCAGGGCTCGCTTGAGGCGGAAGTAGAGGTCGGTATTCTGGTACATGCCCGTGAACAGCTCGCTGCCGGGGCCGTAGGCAAACACCGGCACCATCACGGCGGTGTGCTGGTGGCTGGCGAAGTTGGCCACGACTTTGCCGGCCTGTGCATCGCCCTCCACCAGGCTGTAGCCGCCGGTTTCGTGGTCGGCCGTGACGACGACCAGCGTTTCGCCGTTGGCCGCAGCAAAGGCGAAAGCCCGCCCCACCTGCTGGTCGAAATCGAGCACTTCCTCCACGTTGTAGGTGGCGTTGTTGAAGTGGCCCGCGTCGTCAATCTGCGAGCCCTCCACCATCAGAAAAAATCCCTCTTTCTTGCGACCCAAAATTTCCAGCGCCTTGCCGAAGCCCAAGCGCATGTAGGCCGCCGTGCGCTCGGCCACCGGCTTGGGGCCCCCGGGGGCAAGCAGCGCCACGGCCCGGGGCCCCGTGAGGGCGGCGGCCTGGGCGGGCGTGGTGGCCACTTGGTAGCCCAGGCGCTGCCACTTTTCGAGCAGGTTCTGGTGGTCTTGGCGCTGGGTAAAATACTGGGCCCCACCGGCGTACATAAAGTCGATGGGCGCGGCCAGAAACTTGGCCGCGATGGCCTCGTGCTCGTTGCGGTTGGGGTGCACGATGGCGAAGGCGGCGGGCGTGGCATCGGTCAGCTCGCAGGCCACCACCAGGCCAGTGGCCTTGCCGTGGGCCCGCGCATCGTGCATGATGGACCGGAACTGGTGGCCCGCCGAGTCGGTGCCCAGCGCGGCGTTGTACGTTTTGTGGCCCGTGGCCATGGCCGTGGCGCTGGCCGCCGAGTCGGTAATCTTGCCGTACTGGTTTTGGGTTAAGGACAGGCCCGTGGCCTGCGCCTGCTGCATAAACAGCTGGCCGTGGTTGGCGAGCAGGCCCCCCATTACTTGGGCGGGCCCCATGCCGTCGCCAATCATAAAGATGACATTTTTGATGGGTTTGCGGGGGCCCCCGTAGGGCGCCAGCGGCGGCACGGCGTAGGCTGCCTGCGGGGCCTCGTACTGGGTTTTATACAGCGGCTCGGCGGTGGCCGGCGCGGGCGGCGGCTGGTGCTTGAGCGCCTCGATGATGACGCTGCGGGAAGGGGCCGGGGCCTGGGCGTGCACCGCCGGGGCCGCCAATAGGCTCAGCAGGGTGCAAGTGAGGTGTTTCATAAAACGGGCAAGGGGGCCCTGTTGGGGCCCCGGTGGGGTGGGGTAGGGCTAGCGCGCCCGGTTCTCGCCAACGACTTGGGCCAGCTCGGCCAGCTCATCGGCCCCCACGAGCAGGCTGGGGTAGGCCAGCAGCGCCTGCCACACGGCGCGGCGCTGGGCCGGCGTGGCGGCAGCCAGGTTCCAGAACCGGATGCGCTGGCCGCTGCGGCGGGCCAGGGCGTCCCACTGGCGCAGCTGGGCGGCCTCGGCGGCGGGCTGGGGCCCCTGGCCAGTCCAGTGGAAATGCACCTGCCAGTCGGCATTGACGGTGGGGATGGCCGCCGCCAGCTCGGGGCGGAGGTCGACCGGCAGCTGCCCGTCGAGGAAGACCAAACGGCTAGTATCGGCCAGCACCTCGGCGCGCGGGTAGCCCCCAGTGAGGATGACGCGCACGCCGTTGGGGCGCGGGTGCAACGGGGTGGTGAGCAGTGGCGCGTAGCGGGCCAGCACGCGCCGCAGGCGGGCGTAGGTGGCCGGGCCGTCGGTTTTCACGTCAATGAACAGCCACAGCTCGGCTGGGCGGGCGTAGCGACCCGCGCCGAGCTGCCGCAGCGGGTCAAGGTAGAGGCTTTCGAGGGTGCGGCCGGGGCGCAGGGCGGCGGCCTCGTGGCCCACCAGCAAGGTACTATCCACCAGAAAAACGTCGGCCTCCACGCTTTGGAAACCCAGCGCCAGGGCATCGAACAGCGGGTGGGGCCGCCAGTAGTCGTTGTGCGAGTGGCCCTGCCCCAGGGGCGCGGCGGGCTGGAAGCCAGTGGGCTGAGCCCGGGCCGTGGCCAAGAAACAGAGGCTGGCCACCAAGCAGAAAAAGAGGCGCATGGGCTGAAAACAGGGGCCCCGCTGGCGGTGGGGCCAGCGGGGCGGAATAGGGGAACAAGTATCTCGGAAGCGGATAATTACCAGCCCTGGTTCTGGGCGATGTGCGAGTTGGCCAAGTCGTTGGGCGGGATGGGCCATACGTGGTGAACGGCGGGGTTGAAGGTGCGGGCGGGCCACACGGTCACTACCTTGAAGGTCGAGTTGGGGTCGGTCTGGTTGGCGTAGGCGCGGCCGAGCTGGGGTTGGGCGTAGGCGGCCTGGGCATCGCCCCAGCGCACGAGGTCGGCGTGGCGGTCGGCAAACTCGCCGGCCAGCTCCACGCGGCGCTCGTGCTTGAGGTCAGCGAGGGTGGCGCCGGTTTTGGCGGCCAGGCCGGCGCGGCGGCGCACGGCGTTGAGGGCGTCGTCGCCGCTTTTGCCCTGCATGATTTGGGCTTCGGCCTTGAGCAGCAGCACCTCGGCGTAGCGCAGCAGCGGCACGTTGAGGTCGGTGGTGGGCTTGTCGCCGTTGGCGTTGATGTGGTCGCTCACCGGCGTGGCGAAGGGCTGCATGTACTTGCTAAACTGGAAGCCCGTGAGCGAGTTAGACGAAAAGTAGCGGCGCGTGCTGCCCAAAAACTGGAACGAGTCGCCGAAGCTCAGCACGGTGGCGGCGCGGCGCACGTCGCCGGTTTCAAACTCATTATACAGGCCCAGCGTGGGCTGGAAGTAGCCCCAGCCGTTATACAGGCCCCAGCCCTTGTTTTCGAGCACCACACCGGGTAGAATGCTGCCGTCCTGCCGGCCCGATACGGCCGACCAGATGTACTCACTCGACCAGTTTTTGTCGATGCTGAACACGCTGCGGAAGTCGGCCGCCGGGTTGCCGGTATTCAGCAGTGCGCGGCCCGAGCCGGAGGTGGCCACGGCCGTGGCGGCGGCTTCGGCCAGGGCCCACTTGCTGCGGTCGTACTGCGCCCAGAAGGTGTAGGTTTTGGCCAGGTAGGCGAGGGCGGCGTCTTTGTGGGCGCGGCCCTGGTCGGTGCTGCTGTAGGTGGTGATGAGCGGCAGCAACTCGGCGGCTTTCTGGAAGTCGCTGACCATCATGGCGTAATTATCTACCACGCTGGCCGGGCGCGGGAAGTCGTTCTGGTCCATGGTGGCTTCCGTCACGATGGGCACGCCGGCGCGCTGGTCGCCGTAGCGGGTGGCGATGTGGAAGTACGAGAAGGCGCGCATGAAGTAGGCCTCGCCCAATACCCGGTTTTTGAGGCTGGCGTTGATGCTCATGCCGGGCACGTTCTTGAGCACCTCGTTGCAGCGCCGGATGGCCCGGTACGAGTAGCCGTACATCTTGTTGATGTCGCCCTCCGAGCCAGTGGCCGTGAAGTTGCGGGTGTTGGCGGCGGTGGCCCGCACGCGGCCCGTCACCATGTCGTCGGAGGCGTTGATGAACCAGAAAAAGCCGCGCCCGAACATGTCGTCGTCGCGCATGTAGGTATAGAGGGCGTTGGAGGCGGCCGTGGCATCATCGGCCGTTTGCCAGAAGTTGGCCGCCGTGATGGTGCCCTGGGGCGTGAGGTCGGTGAAGGATTTCTTGCAGCCGGTGGCGGTGGCGAGCAGCGCAGCGGCAAGCAGGAAGGTAGTAGTGGGTTTCATTATCAGTAGGTAAATTTCAATTTTATGCTGGTTGGGCCATCTGGCTGGGGGGGAGATGCTCCCGGGTGCCCCGTCTGGTGGCCGCTTAAATCCCCAGGTTCAGGCCCACCGTGAGGGTGCGCGGCAGCGGGTAGGTGCCCACGTCGAGGCCGCGGTTGCCCACTTCGGGGTCGAGGCCGGTGTATTTGGTGAAGGTGACCAGGTTTTCGGCCGTGAGGTAGAGGCGCAGGCTGGCCCCGGTGCGCACGCGGCCGCTGAGGGCGGCGGGCAGGGTGTAGCCCACGGTCAGGTTTTTGAGGCGCAAGTAGGAGCCATCTTCCAGGTACCAGTCGGAGGCGCGGCTGAAGTTCTGGTTGGCATCGGCCGTGGACAGGCGCGGGATGGTGGCGTCGGGGTTATTGGGCGTCCAGGCGTCGAGCACGCGGCGGTCGAGGTTGTAGCCCTGCAGGCCCGCGTTGTAGGTCGAGAATTTGTAGGCGTTGAAGAGCTGCACGCCGCTCACGCCTTGCAAGAACACGCTGAGGTCGAAGCTCTTGTATTGGCCGCTCAGGGTGAGGGCGTAGGTGCGCTTGGGCATGGCGCTGCCCCGGTACACGCGGTCGTTGTCGTCGATTTTGCCGTCGCCGTTCACGTCCTGAAACTTGAGGTCGCCAGCCTTGGCGTTGGGCTGAATGCGCTGCCCGTCGGCGGTGGTGTAGGCGGCCGCCTCCTGGTCTGACTTAAACAAGCCCTGCGCCGGGATGAGGTAGTAGGCGTACAGCGGTTGGCCCACCGTGGAGCGGAACGGGTAGAGCTGCGTGCGCACGTTGTCGGTGTGCTGGATGTAGCTGTTGCCGTAGCCATCCAGGTCCAGCACCTGGTTTTGGAGGGTGGCCAGGTTGCCGTTCACTTGGTAGGTGAGGGCCCCCGCCTGGCCGTTGTAGCCCAGGCTCAGCTCCAGGCCTTGGTTGCGCACGGTGCCCACGTTGGCGGTGGGGCCCTCGCCCACGCCCGAGCCGGTGTTGGGGGCGATGGGCAGAATCAGGCCGCGGGTGTATTTGCGGAAGTAATCGACGCTGAAGGTGAGGCGGTTATCGAGCAGCCCCAGGTCGAGGCCCGCGTCGAAGGTTTCGGAGCGCTCCCACTTCAGGTTGGGGTTCGACTGCTTATCTACGTAGTAGGCCGTGCCGTAGCCGGGCGCGCCGCCCAGGTAGGCCTGGCCGGCCACCAGCGGCACGTTGTAGGCGTAGTAGTTGACGGACTGGATGTTGCCAATCTGGCCCCACGAGCCGCGCAGCTTCAGCGTCTGAATGAGCTTTGGGTTCCAAAACGATTCGGAGGAGACTTTCCAGGCCCCCGACACGGCCGGGAAGTAGTCGGAATTATACGTGGCCAGGCGCGAGGTTTGGTCGCGGCGGGCGCTGGCCATCAAGAAGTAGCGGTCGGCAAAGCTGTAGGTGACGCGGCCGATGGCCGAGGTCAGGGCGTCCTGGTACACGCTGCTGGTGGGCTTCACCACAAATTCCTTGGCGTTGCCGATGTACTGGTACCAGTCGTCCTCGCGGTCGAAGTTCTGGCCTTGCAGCCACGAGTACTCGTAGTTGGTGCGTTGGGCCGAGTACACGGCCGTGAGGTCGAGGGCGTGGCGGCCCAGGGTTTTCTGGTAGCTCACCTGGTTGTCCCAAATCCACTTGGTGCGGGCCGACTGGCTCTGGGTCAAGTAGTTCATGGTGTTGCTGCGGCCGGGCTCGGGCACCCGCGGGTCGAAGCGCTTGTAATTCTCGTTCAGCAAATCGAGGCCGAAGCTGCTGCGCAGTTTCAGGCCTTCCAGCGGCGCGTACTCCACGTAGCCGATGCCGTTGACGTTGAGCACGGGGTTGTCGATGGCCGGGCGCAGCAGCAGGGCCACCGGGTTGTACACGTCGCCGTAGGCCCCGGCAAATTGAAAGGCCGGGTCGGGCGCGAGTGGCGTCACGCCGCCGAAGCTGCCGTCTGGGTAGCGCACGGTGGCCGCCGGGGGCATGTAAATGGCGTTGATAATTGCGCCCGAGTAGCTGTTGCTGGTGTTGGCCCCGCGCCCGTTGGTGCGGTTGATGTACACGTTCTGGCCCACCGTTATTTTGTCGCTCAGGTCGTAGTCCGACTTCAGGCGCAGGGTGTAGCGCTGCAAATTGGTGCCCACCAGCAGGCCCTCGTTTTTGAGGTAGCCGAACGACGACAGGTAGCGGCCGTGCTCGCTGCCGCCGCTCACGGTGGCGTTGAGGTTGTAGATGCTGCCGGTGCGAAAAATATCGTCGAGCCAGTTGGTGCGCGTCGTCTGGCCCCAGGGGTTTTTGGTGGCGTCGTGGGCGGCGGGGCGGCCCACGCCGGCGTTGTCGGCGGCCAGGTTGTAGGCGGCGGCCTGCTCGGCGGCGTTTAGGGCCCCGGGGCGGCGGTAGGCCGTTTGCCAGCCCTGGTAGGTGTCCACGGTCACGCGGGGCGTGCCGCTTTTGCCACTTTTGGTGGTCACCACCACCACGCCCGAGGCGGCTTGCGCGCCGTAGATGGCGGCGGCGGCCGCGTCTTTCAGCACCGTAATGCTGGCGATGTCGTTGGGGTTCAGGGGCCCCCCGTAGTAGGGCATGCCGTCCACCACGTACAGCGGCTGCTCGCTGCTGGTCGAGCCCGCCCCGCGGATAACCACCTGCGGCGTGGCCGTGGGGTCGCCGCCCTGGGTCAGCACCGTCACGCCGGCCACGTTGCCCTGCAGCATGCTGGCCACGTTGGTAATTGGGCGGTTGGCCTGCTTCTCGGGGTTGGGCAGCGAGCCTACGGCGGTGGTCAGGTTTTCGCGTTTGGTGGTGCCGTAGCCCGTCACTACCACTTCGTCGAGGCCCGTCAGGCTGGGCTTGAGGCTGATGCTGAAGCTGGCCCGGCCCGCCACGGGCACCTCCTGCGGTTCAAAGCCCACGAACGAGAGCACCAGCACGGCCTGCGCGGGGCTGGCCACGCGCAGCTCAAACCGGCCCTCGGCGTTGGTGGCCGCGCCGTTGTTGGTGCCCTTCACCAGCACCGTCACGCCGGGCAGGGGCTGGCCGACGGCGTCGGTTACCTGGCCGGCCACGGTCTGCGCGGCGGGGGCCTGGGCGCGGGTGGTGGTGGGCAGGGCCAGCGTGAGGGCAGCTGGTCCGGCTAGGCCGAGGGCGAGGGTGGCAGCGGTGCGGTACTGGGGTAGGCGTCTGGGCATAGGGCAACAAAAGGGTGAGGCGCCGGGCAGCGCCGGCGTCGGGAGTGGCAAAAGCAGCAGGAGGGTAGGGCCCCAGGGCGGGCAGTGGGGCAGGGCGAGCAAGCAGCGGAAAGGGCTCGAAAAGGCCGTTGGCGCTATCCTGGTAGGGGTTGGCTTCGGTGCTGCAAAGTTCCCGGGCTAAGGTTTAGCCAATATGTTGCCTGTATTATGCAATTGTCACGAAGCCTGCCGGGCAGTGGCCGCCTGGCCCGGCCACCGGGGGCCCTACTGGCCGGTAGCGGCTACGGAGCAAGCCTGGTAGGCCCGCTCTCGTGTCCCGCCCGGGCACTTGTTCCTCAAATAGCACCCTGAAATCCAGGTTCTACGCATTGTTCGCCAATGCGTCGGCCGGTAATACCAGCTAAGAATAGTGCCCGTCCGGAAAACACTAGGGCCCCGACGGAAAAGCCGGCGGGGCCCCTGTTAGGCTTATTCCATCGGTATAGGTGCAGTGGGGCAGCAGGCGTGCGGGGCCGCTGGGGCAGGCCAGCACCGCTAGGACAAACCTTGGACCGCTGCGGAGGGCTACGCCGTTGTCATTGGCAGCTTCGGCGGTGCTTCAGGGGCTAATTAGGTGCGTTCAGCCACTAATTCGGGGCATTCGGGTGGTTTTGCCAAACGTATTATGGCCATTGCCGTTCAAGGGAACTATCTGGCTTCTTTGCGGAAGCCAACTTGTTCTTGCTTCCGTTATCTATTTGCCGCGATTTGACTGGTTTTGGCGTGCTATTTGCTGCCGCGCTGGCTCAAATAGCCCAGTCTGGCTCAAATAGCCCAGTATAGAAACTCTATGATTCTCAATGCCAAAAATTAACTAGCAGTGAAACATTAATTAAGGGAATTTCTGCAACAACGCTAAGGCAATAATAAGACTTTTAGTTCTCATTCTCGTATTAGCCCAATATTAAGATAGCAAATCCTTCCTGCAGCCCCGGTTACGCCGGTTTTAGCAGGTCTTCAACTAAAACTTTTCTCTCTTTTTTACCTAAACAAAGCCTGCGTTAACACCGCGTAGCCCTTTTTTTATGAAACACCTCTGTTACAAAGCCGCCCTCCTCGGGGTTGGGTTGTTGGCTGCCTCGGAAGCCAACGCGCAAACGGCCGACCGCAAAACTTCAATTGGCCTCCACGCCAACGCTACGCAGTACAAGGGCGACCTTGGCAGCGCCTTTTGGAAGTGGGACAATATGCCCTACAGCGGTGGCCTCGACATCACCCGGTACGTGGGCCGTTGGCTTGACTTGCGCTTAGACTTGGACTACACCCGCCTGCGTTTCCCGCAAAACGAGGGCACGTTTAACAGCACCGGCCAGCGCTTCAAGGCGCAGATGTACCAGGCTGGCTTGGGCTTCAAGCTGAAGGCTCCGATCAAGGATAGCTTCTTCCTGCACCCTTACTTGTTGGTAGAGCCCCAGTACTCGTGGGTGCTGACCGACCGTTACGCTTCGCGTACGGCCCCCAATAACTTCCGCCGCTTTGGTTCCTTCGGTGGCCAGGTAGGCGCTGGCCTTGACTTCCACTTGGGCGAGTCGGCCGTTTTCTACGTGCAGGCTTCGCAGGCTTACCTGCAGACCTCAGACGAGAACCTCGACGGTTTCACCAGCAGCTCTACCACGTTCTGGGACAAGAAAGACCGCTACATGCAGTTCACGGCTGGCATTCGTGCTAACCTGGGCAAAGCCAAAGACACCGACGGCGACGGCGTGTCGGATAAAAAAGACAAATGCCCCGACACCCCAACCGGTGTTAAGGTTGACGTGAATGGCTGCCCGGTTGATACGGACGGTGACGGCGTGGCCGACTACCAAGACAAGTGCCCCGATGTGAAGGGCCTGGCTGCCCTGCAAGGTTGCCCCGACGCCGATGGCGACGGCGTGGCTGACAACGACGACAAGTGCCCCAACACCCCGGCCGGCGTACGCGTCGATGCTTCGGGCTGCCCGCTTGACGCCGACGGCGACAAAGTGCCTGACTTCCAAGACAAGTGCCCCAACACCCCCGCTGGTGTGCAAGTTGATGCCAATGGCTGCCCGCTTGACCGCGACGGCGACGGCGTAGCTGACTACGAAGACCGCTGCCCCGACCGTGCCGGCCCCGCCAGCAACAAAGGCTGCCCCGAGATGAAGGCCGAGACCAAAAAGGTGCTCAACGAAGCCACGAAGTACATCAACTTCGACTTCAACAAGGCTACCCTGAAGCCCTCGTCGTTCCCCAAGCTGCAGCAGATGGTGCAGATCATGAACGAGTACCCCGACTACTCGCTCAGCATCGCTGGCCACACCGACAGCAAGGGTGATGACAACTACAACCTGAAACTGAGCTACGAGCGCGCCGCTTCGGCCCGTGCCTACATGCTGAGCAAAGGCATCCCCGCCGAGCGCATCGAAGCCCGCGGCTACGGTGAGACCCACCCAGTTGCCGACAACAAAACGGCCGCCGGCCAGGCCCTGAACCGTCGTGTGGACTTCGACCCCTACCTCACCGGCGAGACCAACGCTGCCGAAGTGAAGTATGGTGCTGCCCCCACGATTTCTGAAATCCTGAAGGATGGCAAAGCCCTCCCCGGCACGAAAAAGGCGCCCGCTAAAAAGGCTCCTGCCAAGAAGGCTCCCGCTAAGCGCAAGAAGTAAGTGACCGGAATCGCCTAGGGCCCATCAAAAGGCTCTAGGCGATTCAAAAGGCTCTAATTACTTTCTTAAGCAATTTAGCTTACCCAATAAAACCCGCCCCTGGCGCCTTACGAGGCACCGGGGGCGGGTTTTGTGTTTTTAAGGGCCCCAATTATTTGCTTGGGTTGTGCGCGAGGATAGGGGCCCTAGCCGCCGCTCACCCACTTGCGTAGCTCGGCCACCCGCGGCTTCGGCACGATGACCGCCTCGGCGGCGGGGGGCTGCAAGTGCAGCAGCATGCGGCCGTTGTGGTGGGGCTCGAGGGCTACCACGCTGGCGCGGGCCAGTAGCGCCTGCCGGTTGGCGCGGAAAAACTGCTGTGGGTCTAGCTGCGCCTCCAATTCGTCGAGGCTACTGTCCACGGCGTACTGTTGCCCGTCGAAAGTAGTGAGGTGCACCAGGCTGTGCTGGATAACCAAGTGCGCCATGTCGTGCACAGCGACTGGCAGCAGCTTGTTTTTGTACGGAATCAGCCAGCTGGTTTTGTAGGCCGGGGGCCTTGCGAGCTGCTGCACGAGGCGCAGCAGCTCGGGCAAGGTTTCGTTGGCTGGGTCGGTGCCGGCGTAGTGCCGCCCCAGGGCGTCGAACTTCTGGAGCCCGCGCAGCAAGGCATCGCGGGTAATGGGCTTGAGCAAGTACTCGATGCCGTTGGCTTGGAACGCCTCCAAAGCGTGCTCGTCGTAGGCGGTCACGAAGATGACGGGGCACGTCACGGGCACTTGCTTGAATACCTCAAAGCTGCTGCCATCGGACAGGTGAATGTCCATGAAGATGAGGTCGGGCGCTGGGTGCGCTTGCAGCCAGGCCACCGTGTCGGCCACAAACTCCAGGCGGCCCACTACCTGCGCTTCGGGCCGCACTTCTTGCAGCAGGCGCTCCAGCGCCCGGGCCGGCCGGATTTCGTCTTCAATTATCAGGATGTTCAATGCGCAGGAAAGCTAAGCCGGGAGGGGGAGGTACACGCAAAATTCGTCGGGGGTTTGCTCCACCAGCAGGTGCTGCTGGTGCAGGAGCCGCACGCGGTTGGTAAGGTTGCTCAGGCCCACCCCGCTGCTAGTTTCGGGTGTGGGCGTGAGGCGGGGGTAGCGGTTATTGCGCACCCGTAGCGTGGCCGGGGCCACAAAATCGATGCGCACCACCAGGGGCTGCCGGTGGCTCACTGCGTTGTGCTTCACGGCGTTTTCCAGCAGCAACTGCAAAGCCAGAGGCGGCACGGGGCGGTCCTGGATGTCGTCTGGTAGATCTATTTCCAGCTGGATGCCGGTGCTAAAACGCATCCGCAGCAGGTAGACGTAGGAACGCAGGAAATGCAGCTCGTCGCGGAGCGGCACCGCCGCTTGCTCGCCGTGCCGCAGCAGGTAGCGGTACACGTGGGCCATTTCCTCCACAAACAGCGCCGCGGCGTCTGGCTCGTCGTAAATCAGCTCGCCCAGGGTTGAGAGCGAGTTGAACAGGAAGTGGGGGCTCAGCTGCTGCTTCAGGCTTTCGTAGCGCGCCTGCAGCTGCTCGCGCTTCAGCATTTCGTTCTCAATGGTCAGGTAGCGGCTGTTTTCCACCAGCTCTAGGGCAAGCTGGAAGGAGAAGCCCACCACCGTGGCCACCTGCGACCACGCCAGGACGGCATCCAGCGGGTTATTGTCCAGGCGCAGGTGCAGGCGCGTGTCCAAGTAGTAGCGCCCCGCGTTGTAGAGGCTGACCACCACGGCGGTGAATGCCAGCCGAAACAGGTAAGCCGGCCGCGCGGGCTGCCGGCCCAGCCACCGCTGCACCGGGTGGCGGCGGTAGCGTAGCAGGTAGTTGAACTCAAACTGGACCTGAAAAACCAACACGGGGTTGATGAACAGCAGCAAGGCTTCCGCGGCCGTGGTGTGCGGGCGCTGGAGGATACTGGCGGGCAAGATCAGCAAGCCGAAAGCGATGGAAATACCCAGCGTAATCAGCAAGTACGTGCGCCGGGGAAACAGCACGGCGTGCCGCGCCGGGCCCGCGCCAAACTTAGGTAAGCGGGGCAAGCGTGGCAAGCGGGCAGCGAATGGCACAGTAGGCATGCTCATAGCACGAAGGTGCGAATACCTGGCCATTAGTGCCCCGGGGCCCTGTGCAACGGCCCGCGGTGCCTAGCCTGCAAATGGTGTTGGGCGGTTGCCACCGCGGGGCTCACCACCGGTAGGGCCCCTAGCCAGGGCGCTGCTCCCGCGCCGCCCATCGCCGGTCACCTTGGGGCCCCTATTTCGAGTGGCTGCTAATCTGTTGCCCTCGTAGCCGTTCGATCCAAAAATCCCGAGTACCCACCACAGTGCCCTGCACTGCCTGTATTTTGCCCGCCCGTACCTGGGCATTTGGCCAAAACTAACCCGGCTGCCCGATGGTGTTTTCATGGGCCGCATCGGTGGGCCAATCGGTATGCGGAACCGTTGCTGGGCCACAAAAAAGCCCCACGGTGGTGCGTGGGGCTTCTGATGCAGCTATGCGTTTGGTGCGCTGGAAAAGCCACGCCAAACGCTGCTTGGTGGAAATACTAGTTTTTTGGTTTTGGGGCTTTGCCAGTGCTCGTGTTGCCAGACTGGGTTGCGCCCACTGGTTTACCGGTTGCATCTACTGGGTTGTTTGAAGTTCCGACGGTGGAACTGCCAGCAGTGCTGGACCGGTTAGGCGCCATGTTGCCAGAATTGCCCTGGCTAGTTTTGCTGGCCGAGCTAGTGGACTTAGCTGCGGCGCCGGCTGTGCGGTTGCCCGCGGTACCGGCTGGAGTCGTCTGCGCCTGGGCCGTAGCGCTAAGCATGCCGGCAGCAACAAAGGCGGTTAAGATTGTCTTGATCATGGTAGTTGACGGAAAGGGCAGTGATGAGGGAGGAAGCCGTTTTACGCAAAGCCAGCGCGGTGCGTTACCGTGCCCCATTACCAACCCTCAAGCCTGTAGCTTCTTGGATAATAAAAATTACCAGCCTCGGCACTGCTGAGCAGTGCGCGCCTGCGAATTCAAATGGTAAGCCATTAGCAAGGCCGGTGCCCAGCGCGGCCGTGATGCAATAACTTGAGGACGAGGGCCCAAAACAGAACCGCCCACGGCCTAGAGAGGCGGTGGGCGGGCTGCTGATAACTAAAAGTGGTCGCGCTAGGAATCGAACCTAGATCAAGAGCTTCGGAAACTCTCATACTATCCGTTGTACGACGCGACCAAGTCGGAATAGGACTGCAAAAGTAGCCGCAAAACCCCCGGCTGCCAAACCGCTCCAGTAAATTGGTGGCCGGGGCCCCAAAATTCTGCCACAACCCTAAGCAGCAAAAGTCAGTTAACTACCCGTTAAACTGCCCAAACACACCCCATCTCATGGAATCCACCAAAAAGAATCTTTACACGGCCGACGCAACGGCTGTGGGCGGCCGTAGCGGCCACGTCCGTTCCGCCACCGGTATCGTTGACCTCGACATGTCGGTGCCCGAAGGGCTGGGCGGCAAAAAAGGCGCTACCAACCCCGAAGAACTGTTTGCCGCCGGCTACGCGTCGTGCTTCCAGCAGGCGCTGCTCGTCATCGCCCAGCGCGCCGGCGACAAGCTCGACCCCGGCACGGAAGTGAAGTGCGGCGTGACCCTGTTTCAGGAAGGCGAAGGCTACGGCCTGTCGGCGGTACTGGATATCGACCTGAAGGCATTCGACCGCGATAAAACCATCGACATGGTGCGCCAAGCCCACAAAATCTGCCCGTACTCAGTCGGCACCCGTGGCAACATGGAAGTGGAACTGAAAGTACAAGGCGAAGCCATTCCCGTGGCTCCGGAGGAAAACGCAGGTGTGGCCGAAAAAGGCGGCGTAGCTGCTTAAGTTACTTAGCAAATAAAAGGCCCGCCTGAATGTTCAGGCGGGCCTTTTTGCGTTTAGCTGAAGCCCAGTACCGGGTGCGGCTGGTAAGGGGCTTCGAGGCTTTTGATTTCGTCGGCCGACAGCTTCACGTCCACGGCGGCTACGGCGTCTTCGAGGTGGCCGGGCTTGCTGGCCCCCACAATGGGCGCGGTGATGGCGGGGTTGGCCAGCACCCAGGCCAGGGCAATTTGGGCGTTGGGCAGGCCGCGCTGTTCGGCAATTTCCGTCACGCGGTCGGCCACCGCAAAGTCGTCGTCGCGGCCATAGAGGCTCTTGCCGAAGGCGTCGGTTTTAGCGCGTTCGGTTTCGTTGCGCGCCTTGCCGCGGCCGCCCGTGAGCAATCCGCGCGCCAGCGGCGACCACGGAATGACGCCGATTTTCTGATCTTGGCACAGCGGCAGCATCTCGCGCTCCTCCTCGCGGTACACGAGGTTGTAGTGTGGCTGCATGCTCACAAAACGCGTCCAATTGTGCTTGTCGGCCAGGTACAGGGCCTGGGCAAACTGCCAGCTGTACATCGACGACGCCCCGATGTAGCGCGCCTTGCCGGCCTTCACCACGTCGTGCAGGGCCTCCAGCGTTTCCTCAATGGGCGTGTGGTAGTCCCAGCGATGAATCTGGTAGAGGTCTACGTAATCGGTGCCCAGGCGCTTGAGGCTGGCGTCGATGGCGCTCATGATGTGCTTGCGCGAGAGGCCCTGGTCGTTGGGCCCCGGGCCCATGGCGTTAAACACTTTAGTAGCCAGCACCACCTCGTCGCGCTTGGCAAAGTCGCGCAGGGCCCGGCCCACCACTTCCTCGCTGGCGCCGTTGCTGTACACATCGGCCGTGTCGAAGAAGTTGATGCCCAGCTCCAGCGCCTTCTGAATGAACGGGCGGCTGGCCTCCTCGCCCAGGGCCCAGGGCCAGCGCTCGGTGGGCGTGCCGTAAGTCATGGTGCCGAGGCAAATTTTGGAAACCTGCAAGCCAGTGTTTCCCAAGCGGGTGAATTCCATCGGAAGTTGCGTTGAGGTGAAAAGCCGTTCGAAACGAGCGGCCGCGAAGGGGTTATAACCCAAAAAGCCCGCCTGGGTTACCAGACGGGCTTTTAAAAACACTTGCTGCGAAGAAGAAGACTAAGCTTCGGCCAGCACTTCTTTCACACGGGCGGCGGCGTCTTTCAGCAGCGTAGCCGACTTCACTTGCAGGCCACTCTCGTCGATGATGCGGGCGCCCTCTTCGGCGTTGGTGCCTTGCAGGCGCACGATGATGGGCACGCGGATGTCACCAATTTTCTTGTAGGCTTCCACCACGCCGTTGGCCACCCGGTCGCAACGCACGATGCCGCCGAAGATGTTGATGAGAATCGCCTTCACGTTCGGGTCCTTCAGGATGATGCGGAAGCCGGCTTCCACCGTCTGGGCGTTGGCTCCACCCCCGACGTCGAGGAAGTTGGCCGGCTCGCCGCCGCTCAGCTTGATGATGTCCATGGTGGCCATGGCCAAGCCGGCACCGTTCACCATGCAGCCCACGTTGCCGTCGAGCTTCACGTAGTTCAGGTTCGAAGCCGAAGCTTCCACTTCCAAGGGGTCTTCCTCGTTGAGGTCGCGCAGGGCCACGAAGTCCTTGTGGCGGTACAGGGCGTTCTCGTCGAGCGTTACCTTGGCGTCCACGGCCAGGATTTTGTTGTCCGACGTTTTCAACACCGGGTTAATTTCGAACATCGACGAATCGGTTTCGTCGTAGGCCTTGTAGAGGGCCGTTACGAACTTCACCATCTCCTTGTGCGCCTCGCCCGACAGGCCGAGGCCGAAGGCGATTTTGCGGGCCTGGAAGCCCTGCAGGCCCACGGCGGGGTCGATGAATTCCTTCAGGATTTTCTCGGGGTGCGACTCGGCCACCTCCTCGATGTCCATGCCGCCCTCGGTGGTGTAGATGATGACGTTCTTGCCGCTGGTGCGGTCCAGCAACACGCTCATGTAGAACTCCTTGGTGGGGCTTTCGCCGGGGTAGTACACGTCTTGGGCGATGAGCACCTTGTGCACCTTGCGGCCCTCGGGGCCCGTTTGCTTCGTGACGAGCTGCATGCCGAGGATGTTGCCGGCCACTTCCTTCACTTGGTCGAGGTTTTTGGCCAGCTTCACGCCGCCCCCTTTGCCCCGGCCCCCGGCGTGGATTTGCGCCTTGATGACGTACCAGCTGGTGCCGGTGTCGGCGGTCAGTTTCTCGGCGGCGGCCACGGCTTCCTCGGCCGTATCGGCCGTGATGCCTTCCTGGACGCGGACGCCGTACTTCTTCAGAATTTCTTTGCCCTGATACTCGTGGATGTTCATGCGGGGAGGTCGGGTTGGTTTGAGTGCGGCGAAGGTACGGTGCGCGGCCGCAAGGTGGCAGGCAAAATTTGGAGTGGGGCCCCCGGGCGTGGCGGCCGCGGCCTTGGGGGCCCCACGGCCGGCCGGGGCCCCCAAGGCCGCGGCGCGGGCCGTATAAGGCCCGTGCCCACCCGCCGGTTACCTTTGTTGCACACCCCGTTACCGCCCCCGTTTTGCTCCAAGCCATCAACGTCCGCAAAAGCTACCAGTCGCTGGAAGTCCTCAAAGGCATCAACCTCACCATCGAGAAGTCGGAAATCGTGAGCATCGTGGGCTCGTCGGGGGCCGGCAAGAGCACGCTGCTGCACATTTTGGGCACGCTCGACAACCCCGACGCGGGCGAGGTGCTCTTCGACGGGGCCTCGGTGAGCAGCTTGGGGCGCAACGATTTGGCGCGGTTTCGCAACCGCCACATCGGGTTCATTTTCCAATTCCATAACCTGTTGCCCGAGTTTACGGCCCTCGAAAACGTGTGCCTGCCCGCCTACCTAGCCGGCCGCTCGGAGAAGGAAGTGCGCGTGCGGGCCCGCGAGCTGCTCGGCATGATGAACCTGGAGCACCGCGCCGAGCACAAGCCCAGCGAAATGAGCGGCGGCGAGCAGCAGCGCGTATCCGTGGCCCGCGCCCTCATCAACTCGCCCGAAATCATTTTTGCCGACGAGCCTAGTGGCAACCTCGACACCAAGAATGCCCAGGAGCTGCACCAGATTTTCTTCCAGCTGCGCAAGGAACTCGACCAAACCTTCGTCATCGTGACGCACAACGACCAGCTGGCCGAAATGGCCGACCGCAAAATCGTGATGCGCGACGGCTACGTGCTGGAGGAATAGGGGCCCCGGGACGAGCTAATTTTTCAGTCCATCTACAGGGTACCTAAACCAGCGTAACCCCGGCAGGGCGACCCGTTGGTAGTTATGGTAGCAAGCAAAAACGACAAAGCCCCGGCGGGGCGGCCCACTGGTGTTGTAACCGTTGGTTCGCCCCGCCGGGGCTTTGTCGTTTGGTGTCGCCTAGCTACCGACGGGCCGCCCCGCTGGGGCTATGCCGGTGGGTAGACGTCTTGTTGACTCAAGGTTTTAGAAATTCTTCGCTGCTTTCAGTAAGGCTAGGACTACCGCTGGGGCCCCTTACAGTGGTAAAAACCGGTTGGCTAACTAAAGAATCGGGCTGGCTAACCGGTTTAGATTACGTCTTTGCCGCTAATGGAAATGAATGTGTTTTTAAGTTGCTAACAATCAGTAACAAAAATTACTAAAAATTCTGGCTTTTCTGGCACGATTTAGGCAAAGGTGCGGTTATATATCCGAATCCAAAATGGACTTAAGACCCATAACCCCTACCGCCATGACCACCGACGCCACCAAGACCACCAAGGAAACACCGCTCAAGAAGGTGAAAGCCGAGAGCTTTGACATTGCGCGCTCCGACGAGACACTGGATTTGGCCAAGGACTTGGCTAAGTTCATTAAAGACAACAAGCTCACCACCAATGTGCAGGGTAAGGAGTTTGTGAATGTGGAGGGCTGGCAGTACGCCGGCTCGCGCCTGGGCATCGTGCCCATTGTGGAGCACGTCATCAACGTGAGCACCGAAGCCGAGATGAAGTACCAGGCCAAAGTGACGCTCTACGACCTGCGCCACGGCGTGACGGTGGGCGCCGGCTTTGCGGTGTGCTCGAACAAGGAGAGCGGCAAGAAATTCTACCAGGAATTTGCCATCATGAGCATGGCCCAGACCCGCGCCATTGGCAAAGCCTACCGCAACATCCTGGCCTGGATCATCCGCGCCGCCGGCTACGAGCCTACCCCGGCCGAAGAAATGGATTACAACACCAACGCGCCGGCCGCCGTGGTGCCGCAGGCCCCGGCTCCGGTGGCAGCTCCTGCCCCGGTCGCCGTGCCCGCCATGCAGGTGATGCCCGCCGATGCCACCCCGGCGGCTGAGGCCCCCGCGGCGCCTACCCCAGTGCAGTACGCCACCGCGGCGCACAAAGAGGAAATCATCCGCCTGCTGAACCACCCGGTCATCACCCGCCAGGAGAAGACCAAGATGCTGCTCAACATCAACCGCTTGGACGAGGAGCGCGCCATCCAGGCCATTGCCAAGCTCGGCAACGCCATCGACGAGCGCGAGAACGGCGGCCAGAAAGCCGCTGCTTAACTAGCCGCCGCGCAGACCTACAGGGCCCCCGCGACATTCAGAAAGCCCGGTGCCGCAAGGTGCCGGGCTTTTTTTGTGGGTAATTTCGTCCATGCCCGAGCCCGTTGCCCATACCGAACCCCTGGCGCTGCTGCGCGAGTTTTGGGGCCACGCGGCGTTCCGGCCCGGCCAGGCAGACATCATCCAATCGGTGCTGGATGGGCACGACACGCTGGCGCTGCTGCCCACGGGTGGCGGAAAAAGCGTGTGCTTCCAGGTGCCGGCGCTGGCCCGGCCAGGGCTGTGCCTGGTGGTGTCGCCGCTGATTGCCCTGATGAAAGACCAAGTGGACGGCCTGCGCCGCCGGGGCCTCAAGGCCGAGGCGATTTACGCGGGCATGAGCGCCCAGGAAATTGACCATACGCTCGACAACTGCGTGTATGGCCGCGACGTTAAGTTTCTGTACGTGAGCCCCGAGCGGTTGCTCACCGAGATTTTCCGGGTGCGGGTGGCTAAAATGCCGGTGAGCCTGCTGGCCGTGGACGAGGCGCACTGCGTGTCGCAGTGGGGCTACGATTTTCGGCCGCCCTACCTGCGCATTGCCGAGCTGCGGGGCCTGCTGGCGCCGGGCGTGCCGGTGGTGGCCCTCACCGCCACGGCCACCCGGCAAGTGCGGGAGGACATCGTGGAGAAATTGTTGTTTCGGCCCGGCCACGGCGTGTTTCAGCAGAGCTTTTTGCGGCCCAAGCTATCGTACTCAGTGCTGCCCACGGAGGACAAGCTTCGCCGGCTGCTGGAGGTGCTGCGCGGCGTGGGCCCCGGCAAAACCGGCATTGTGTACGCCCGCACCCGCCGCCAAACCGAGGACACGGCTGCCTATTTGCAGCAAAACCGGCTGCCCGCCGCCGCCTACCACGCCGGCCTGGGCCCCGAGCGCCGCACCAAAGTGCAGCAGGACTGGCTGGAAAATAAAACGCGCATCATCGTGGCCACCAATGCTTTCGGGATGGGCATCGACAAGCCCGACGTGCGCGTGGTGGCCCACCTCGACGCGCCCGACACGCTGGAGGCCTACTACCAGGAGGCCGGCCGCGCCGGGCGCGACGGCCTTTACGCCTTCGCCGTGCTGCTGGCGGGGCCCCACGACGGGCCGGAAATGCGCCGCCGCACCACGCTGGCCTTCCCGCCGCTCGACACCGTGCGGCGCGTGTACCAGGCGCTGGCCAACTACTCGCGCACGGCGGTGGGCGGCGGCGAGCTGGCCCCGTTTGACTTCGACCTGGGACAGTTTGCCGAAACCTACCGCATCCGGGCCGTGGACGCGCACAACGCCCTGAAAATCTTGCAGCGCGAAGGTTTTATCCAGCTCAATGAAGCCGTGAATAACCCCGCGCGGGTGCACCTCGTGACCAATAACCACGACCTGTACGCCTTCCAAGTTGCCAACGCCGAGCACGACCTGCTCATCAAAGCGCTGCTGCGGCTGCACGGCGGCGAGCTGTTCGCTGGCTTCCAAACGGTGTCGGAGCAGGGGCTGGCCAACCAGGTGCGGCGCAGCTTGGTGGAAGTGCAGCACCAGTTGCGCTACTTGCACGGGGCCGGCGTGCTGCACTACCAGCCGCGGCACGAGGCCCCGCAGGCCATGTTCACCACGCCGCGCCACGACGCCGCCAAGCTGCCCCTCGACCAGCGCCGCCTCGAAGCCGCTAGGGCCCTGGCCGAAGAAAAAACCGCTGCCACCATCAACTATCTCAGCGGCACGCGCTGCCGCCAGCAGCTGCTGCTCACGTACTTCGACGAGGGCAACCCGCCCCGCTGCGGGGTATGCGACGTGTGCCTGGCTGCCAAAAAAGCCGCCCAGGGCCCCGTGGCCACCGCCGGCCTGCGCGAGCAGCTGGTGCAGCGCCTGACCCAGCAGGCACAAACGCCCCGCGAAGTAGTGGCCGCCTTCGCCCCCGCCCAGGCCGAGGAAGTGAAGACTACGCTGCGCGAACTGGTGGACGCCGGGGCCCTGCGCTACGAGGCCGACGGCCAGCTGCGGCCGCCGCAGTAGAAACCAAAAGCCCCGGCGGGGCGACCCAACCAATGGGTCGCCCCGCCGGGGCTGCGCGAATAGTTCAGGCCCTACGCCTAGTAGCCCATAATGCCGCCCAGCAGGTTGCGCACGTTGGTGAAGCCTTGCTGCTTTAGGTAGGCCGCTGCCGAGGCAGAGCGGGCGCCGCTTTTGCAGTGCACGATAACTTCCTGGTCCTTGAGGTCTTCTAAGTCGTCGAGCTTGGTGGGCAGCGAGTTGAGCGGAATGTTTTGGGTCCCGGGGATGCGGCTTTCCTCAAACTCCCACGGCTCGCGCACGTCGATGATGGTGGGGGTTTCGCCAGCTTGCTGGCGTTGCTTTAGCTCGTCGGAAGTGATGTCGGCCATGGAATCTAGCGCAAAAAAAGCGGTTAAAAAAAGAGGATTGCTGGCCGCAAAGCTACAGGACCTCGCAGGTTCACCCACGCAAAGGGCCCCGGCTGCAACGCAGCCGGGGCCCTAATTACTGAGCCCGAGGGCCCGCGCTTAGCCTAGGGCCGCCACGCCGGGCAGCTCCTTGCCTTCCATGAATTCGAGCAGGGCCCCGCCGCCGGTGCTGATGTAGCTCACGCGGTCGGTGAAGCCCATTTGCTGCACGGCCGCGGCCGAGTCGCCGCCGCCGATGAGTGAGTAGGCGCCAGCCTCGGTAGCCTCGGCCACGGCGCGGGCCACAAACTCGGTGCCGAGCGAGAAATTGCTCATTTCAAAGACGCCCATCGGGCCGTTCCAAAGGATGGTTTTGCTGGCGCGGATGATGTCGGCGAACTCTTCGCGGGCGTCGGGGCCCAGGTCGAGGCCCATCCAGCCGGCCGGGATGCTGTCGTTGGGGGCCACGTCCACGTTGGCGTCGTTGGCAAACGCGTCGGCGATGAGGCTGTCGCCGGGCAGCACCAGGTTCACGCCCTTGGCCTTGGCGCGGGCGATGAGGTCGCGGGCCAGGTCCACTTTGTCGGCCTCCAGCAGCGAGCTGCCCACGTGGCCGCCCTGGGCCACGGCAAACGTGTAGGCCATGCCGCCGCCGATGAGCAGGTTGTCTACCTTATCCAGCAACTTGTCGATTAACAAGATCTTGTCCGAGATCTTAGCGCCGCCCATGATGGCCGTGAAGGGCCGCTCGGCGTGTTCCAGCACCTTGCGGGCATTGTCCACCTCGCCTTGCAGCAGGTAGCCGCCCACCCGGTTTTCGGGGGAAAAGTACTGCGCCATAACGGCGGTAGAGGCGTGGGCGCGGTGGGCCGTGCCGAAGGCGTCGTTCACGTAGATGTCGCCGAGCGCGGCCAGGCGCTGGGCAAAGGCCGGGTTGCCGCCTTCCTCTTCTTTGTGGAAGCGCAGGTTGTCGAGCAGCAGCACTTGGCCGGGCTGCAGGTTTTTGGCTTTTTCAAGGGCTTCGTCGCTCAGCACGTCGCCGCCCCAGAGCACGTCCTGGCCGTATTCCTGCTGGAGGCGCAGCACGAGGCTTTCTAGCGAAAACTTCTTCTCGTAGCCGCCCTTGGGCCGGCCCAGGTGTGAGATTAGTACTACGGCGCCGCCGTCGGCCAATATTTTTTTGATGGACGGCGTGGCCGCCCGGATGCGGGTGTCGTCGGTGATGTGCAGGTCTTTGTCGAGCGGCACGTTGAAATCGACGCGCACCACGGCGCGGCGGCCGGCGAAGTTGGTGTTATCCAGGGTGTTCATGGAGCAGGGGAGAGGGTTAGGAGAAGAAAGTGCTGCAAAGGTGCCGGAAGAACGCCGAACGCCCCGCGGGGCCCCGGCCAAGCCATTGAACGGCGCGCGCCGGCTTTTGTGACGCCGCGCCCGGGGCCCTACCGCGCGGCTGGGGCGCGGTGGTAGTCTACCAGCGCCTCGATGGGGCCCTGAATGATGCGGCCCACCGCCATGCCGTGGCGGGCGGCGGCTTCGGCCAGCGCGTCGCGGAAGTGGTAGCCCACCGAGCCCACGCAGTTGAAAGTATAGCGCTGATAATCGGGGTAGTGCGTCACAATTTGCTGGAAAAACGCCTCGAACGTTTGCGCCACCGCGGCCTGGCAGTAGGGCTCGTGGTAGTGCTCGCGCGCCAGCCGGGCAAAGCTGGCCAGGAAGCGGTTGGGCAGCGGCTGGCCGTAGAGCCGGTCGAGCACTTCGCTGAGGTCGCCCAGGCCGTGGCTAGCCTGCATGGCCGCCGCCAGGCCCGCCGGCACCCGGCCGCGCAGGTAGTCGCGCAGCAGCAGCCGGCCCAGGTAGGTGCCCGCGCCCTCGTCGCCGAGCGAGTAGCCCAGCGACTCCACCACGTGGGTGATTTTTTCGCCGTCGAACAGGCACGAGTTGGTGCCCGTGCCCAGGATGGCGGCGAAGCCCGGCTGGCGTCCCAGCAGCGCGCGGGCCGCCGCCAGCAGGTCTTCGGCCACGTGCACTTGGGCCCCCGGGAACACCTGGCGTAGGGCCCCGGCCACCACCTCGGCCTTGGCCGGCGAGAGCACGCCGGCCCCGTAGTAGTGCACGGCGCGCACCTGCTCGGGGCGGAGGCCAGGGGGCAGGCCGCGGGCCAGCGAGGCGGCAATAGCGGCCGAGTCCCAGAAGTAGGGGTTGTAGCCTTCGGTGGTGAAGTGGGTGGGCGGGGTAGAGGGGGCGTCGTCGAGCAGGCACCAGCTGCATTTGGTCGAACCGCCGTCGGCGAGGAGTAGCATCGGCGCGAAAGTACACGCGAGTTGGCGGCGGGCCCTATCTTGCGGCGCTACTCATTTGCCTTGCTTTATGTCTTCTCGCCGGAAATTTCTGCATTCTTCCGCCGCTGGCCTGGCCGGGCTGGCCACCGCGCCACTCGCCGCCGCGGCCCTGCCGGGCCCCCCCGCGGTGGGCAAGCCCCTCGTCATCTCCACCTGGGACGCCGGCCTGAACGCCAACCGCGGCGCCTGGAAAATACTGGGCGCCGGCGGCTACGCCCTCGACGCCGTGGAGGCCGGCGTGATGGTGACCGAGGCCGAGCAGAGCTGCTGCGTGGGCCTGGGCGCTAACCCCGACCGCGAGGGGATCGTGACGCTTGACGCCTGCATCATGGACGACAAGTACGGCTGCGGCAGCGTGGCCGCGCTCGAGCGCATCAAGCACCCCATCAGCGTGGCGCGCCGCGTGATGGAGCGCACGCCCCACGTGATGCTGGTGGGCCCCGGCGCCCAGCAGTTTGCCGTGGCCCAGGGCTTCCCGCTCGAAGCGCAGAAGCTGAGCCCCGATGCCGAGAAAGCCTACCGCGAGTGGTTGAAAACCAGCCAGTACAAGCCCATTATCAACGTGGAAAACTCGGGCACGCGGCCCACGGGCCCCGCCGGCGGGGCCAACAACCACGACACCATCGCCATGCTGGCCCTCGATGCGCAGGGCCGCCTTAGCGGCAGCTGCACCACCAGCGGCATGGGCTTCAAAATGCGCGGCCGCCTGGGCGACTCGCCCATCATCGGCGCCGGTCTGTTTGTGGATCCCGAAGTGGGCGCCGCAGCCGCCACCGGCCAGGGCGAGGACGTGATCCGCATGGCCGGCTCGCACACCGTGGTGGAGCTGATGCGCCAGGGCCGCTCACCGCAAGCCGCTTGCCAAGAGGCCGTTGCGCGCGTGGCCAAGATCAAGGGGGCCCAGGCGCGCGACATCCAAGTGGCGTTCATCGCCGTGAACCGCCAGGGCCAGATCGGGGCCTACGCCTTGCAGAAGGGCTTCAGCTACTCGCTGAGCACCACCGACACGCCGCGCCTCGTCAACAGCGAGTACTTCCTGAAGTGAGCCGGCCGCTGGAAATCTGCGCCGCGTCGCTGCCCTCGGCGCTGGCCGCGCAAGCCGGTGGGGCCCAGCGCATTGAGCTGTGCCAAAACCTGGAGCAGGGCGGCACCACGCCGTCGTACGGCCTGATAAAAGCGGTGCGCGCGCGCCTGCACATCCCGGTGATGGTGCTGATCCGGCCGCGGCCGGGCGGCTTCGTGTACAGCGCCGACGAGCTGGCCCTCATGCAAACCGACATCGAAATCTGCCGCGACTTGGGCTGCGCCGGCGTGGTGCTGGGCGTGCTCACCGAAGCCGGCCGTGTGGACGTGGCCGCCTGCCGGGCCCTCATCGCCGCCGCCGGCCCGCTGGAAGTCACCTTTCACCGCGCCTTCGACGCCTGCCCCGACCAGCTGGGGGCCCTGGAGGCCATCATTGCCCTGGGCTGCCAGCGCGTGCTCACCTCCGGCGGCCAACCCACCGCCGAAGCGGGGCAAGACCGGCTGGCCGCGCTGGTGGCACAAGCCGCGGGCCGCGTGCGCATCATGCCCGGCGCGGGCATCACGGCGGCCAATGTGCAGGCGCTGGCCGCCCGCACCGGGGCCCCCGAGCTGCACGCCAGCGCCAAGCGCCTGGTGCCGGCTGAGGCCAGCGCGGGCCTGTTCACCACCCCGCAGTTCGAAACGGATGCCGCTTTGGTGGCCGAGTTGGTGGCGCTGCTGAATCAGTAATCCGCGCCGC
The DNA here is from genome assembly GCF_006439025.1 of Hymenobacter nivis. GTDB lineage: Bacteria > Bacteroidota > Bacteroidia > Cytophagales > Hymenobacteraceae > Hymenobacter > Hymenobacter nivis_A. The sequence goes on along the minus strand of NZ_RCYZ01000001.1, from coordinate 331,567 downwards.
TTGTTTCGTCCTGCCGGTAGCCGTTGCGCTGTAGCGCGGACTTTGTAGTCCGCGGCTCTCGCTTCTTCCTGCCGATTAATCGTTGGGCGACCGGGTAGCGCCGCGGACTACAAAGTCCGCGCTACAGATCTTGCAGCGACCGTTCAACCGCGCGGACTCGCAGCGTCCACGCTACGGCTGGGGCCCCAACGCTCCCGCCTTACCTTTGCGCTACTATGAGAATTGGCATTTTTTTCGGGGGCACTTCGCGCGAGCGGGAAATTTCGTTTGCCGGGGGCCGCACCGTTTTCGATAACCTGGACAAGGCGCTGTTTCAGCCGGTGCCCATTTTTGTGGACAGCCTGGGGCGCTTCCTGCTGCTCGATTGGCAGTACTTGTACAAGGGCACCATCCGCGACTTCTACCCACCGGTGGCCGCGCTGCCGCCCACAGCCCACCCGTGGTCGGTGTACGTGGAGAGCTTGGGGGCCCCCGCTGGCCCGCTGCTCGACCCGCACCTGAGCCGCGTGGGCCGCCAGGTGATGCCCGAAGAACTGCCGCTGCTGATGGACTTTGCGTTCCTGGCCCTGCACGGGCCGGGCGGCGAGGATGGCGCCATCCAGGGCCTGCTGGAGTGGCTGGGCGTGCCGTACTCGGGCTCGGGCATCTTGCCCTCCGCGTTCGGCATCGACAAGGTGGCGCAGAAGAAAATGCTGCAAGCCACGGGCCTGCCCACGCCCGCCTTTCGCGTGCTCACTGCCGCCGCCTGGGACGCCGCCGACCCCGCCGCCGTGCTGGCCGACACCGTGGAGGCCCTGGGCCTGCCGTTGGTGTTCAAGGCGCCGCACCAAGGTAGTAGTATCGGTATTAGCATATTGAAGGAGAGTAACTTAGTAGCGTTCGAAGCGGCCGTGGAGCGCAGCTTGTTCCGCAAAAAGCTGACCCGCGCCGAGTGGCAAGGCCTGGACGCGGAAGGCCAGCGCGCCTGGGTGCAGCAGCTCGCCGACATCCGCGAGGGCATTGGCCTGCCCGTGGTGCTCGAAGCCGCTAATGGGGCCCCGACCGCTACCGCGCCCGCGCCCATTTACCACCCCGAGGCGCTGCTGGAGGCCCTAACCGCTTGGTTTGAAACGGCCGATGCCGTGCGCCTGGCCAGCACCCACGGCGAAACCGCCGTGCTGGTGGAGGCCTTCGTGGCCGGCCGCGAGTTCTCGTGCATCGTGGTGGAAAACGAAAATGGCGAGCCGCTAGCCCTGCCGCCTACCGAGATTGTGAAGGGCAGCGAGGTGTTTGATTACCGCTCGAAGTACCTGCCCGGCCTGGCCCGCAAAATCACGCCCATCGACCTGCCCGAGGCCGAAATTGAGCGCATCCGGCAGCAGTGCCAGGCCATGTTCCGCACGTTCGGCTTCCAGGTGTACGCGCGGCTCGACGGCTTCATCCAGGCCGACGGCACCATCTTCCTCAACGACCCGAACACGACCAGCGGCATGCTGCCGGCCTCGTTCTTCTTCCACCAAGCGGCCGAGATTGGCCTGAACCCCAGCCAGTTCCTTACCTACCTCATCCGCACGTCGCTGGCGGCGCGGCGGGCGGGCGGCTTGGCGCCGGTGCGGCTGGGGGCCCTGCTGGCAACGCTCGACGCGGCGGTGGCCGACCGGCAGCAGGCCGGCGCGGGCGGGCGCATCCGCGTGGCCGTCATCATGGGCGGGTACTCGTCGGAGCGCCACATTTCGGTGGAAAGCGGGCGCAACATTTTCGAGAAGCTCAGCTCATCGGCCAAGTACGCGCCGGTGCCGGTGTTCCTCACCGGCTCGGCCGCGGAGCACCGCCTCTACGTGCTGCCCATCAACGTGATGCTCAAGGACAACGCCGACGACATCCGCGAGAAAATTGAGCACGCCGAGGCCGGCGAGGGCCCCCACCCTATCCTGGCCAAAATCCAGGCCGAGGCCGGGGCCCTCACGCGCACCTACGCCGGGCAGGGGCTGGCCCAGCCGCGCCGCATCTCGTTTGCGGAGCTGGCCGAGCTGGCCGACGAGGTGTTCATTGCCCTACACGGCCGCCCGGGCGAGGACGGGGCCCTGCAGCAGGAATTGGAGAAATTCGGGCTGCCCTACAACGGCTCGGGCGTGGCCAGCAGCGCCGTCACCATCAACAAGTTCGAAACCAACCGGCGCCTGCGCGAAGCAGGCCTGCTGGTGGCCGACCACCGCATGGCCCCGCGCCTGGAGTGGGCCGCCGACCCCGAAAGCTTCTACCGCAGCCTGGAAACGCAGTTTCCGTACCCGTTCATTGCCAAACCGGCCGACGACGGGTGCTCGTCGGCGGTGAAAAAGATTAAGAACCGCGCCGAGCTGGTGGCCTTCTCGGAGCTGATGTTCCGCGACCAGGAGGACCTGCTGGAGGGCCCCGCCACGGTATTGCACCTGGGCTTCAAAGAGGAGTTTCCGCAGAAGGACGCCTTTTTGGTGGAAACACTCATCAGCCGCGACGGGGCCGCGCACTTCCTGGAAGTGACCGGGGGCCTGCTCACGAGCTACGACGAGGACGGCCTGCTCGACATTGAGGTGTTTGAGGCCAGCGAGGCCCTGGCCAACGGCGAGGTGCTGAGCCTGGAGGAGAAGTTCTTGGCCGGTGAGGGCCAGAACATTACGCCGGCCCGTTACGCCGCCGAGCCCGGCGAGCGCCAGCGCGTGAGCAACGAGGTGAAGGCCGTGCTGCGCCGCGTGGCCGAGGTGCTCGACATCCAGGGCTACGCCCGGATCGATGCCTTCGTGCGTGTGCGGCCAAGCGGCGCGGTGGAGGTTATCATCATCGAAGTCAACTCGTTGCCAGGCATGACGCCCGCTACTTGCATCTTCCACCAAACGGCGCTGGCCGGCTACACGCCCTACCAGTTCGTGGACCGCATCCTCGAATTTGGCAAGGCGCGGGCCGGGCGGGTGGCCGCCGGGGCCCCGGCGCCGCGCTAGGGCCCCGGGGCCCGTTCTTCGCTTTTTTACTTTAGTTACTGATTGCAATGGCCAGTTTTTTCAAAGCCAACACCCCGCTCGACGTGGCCAAGCACCTGGCCCTGGTGGTGGGCGCGGCGGCGCTGCTCGTGCTGGGCTTTTTCTACGTGTACCTGCCCGTGACCACGCACCACGGCGAAACCATCACGGTGCCCAAGGTGACCGGCATGAACGTGGCCGACCTGGAAAAATACCTCGACGAGCGCAACCTGGCCTACTTCGTGGACGACTCCAGTTACAACCCCAGCATTCGCCCGTTCACGGTGCTCACGCAGGACCCCGTGCCGGGCGAAAAGGTGAAGGAGGGCCGCAAAATTTACCTGCAAGTGGCCATGAAGCGCCCGCCGGTCATCAAAATGCCCAAGCTGGTGGACGGCTCGGTGAAGAACGCCCAGCTCATTTTGCAGAGCTACGACCTAGTGGTGGGCCAAATCAAGCTGGTGCCCAATCTGCATCAGAATGAGGTGCTGAAGCAGTTCGTGAACGGTAAGGAAATCGCACCTGGGGCCCCCGTGGCCAAGGGCACGCGCATCGACCTGGAAGTGGGCGACGGCCTGGGCAACCAGGAATTCCCGGTGCCCAACTTGGTGAACATGCCGCAGGATGAAGCCATTACGCTGCTCGTGGGCCAAGGCCTGCAAAAAGGGGAGGTGTTTGAGCAAGACGCCGAAGACGGCCAAACGCCTGGCACCGTGGTGCGCCAGCGCCCCGTGCCGGGCCCCGACGCCACCATCCGTATGGGAATGCTCGTCGACCTGTGGATTGCCAAATAGCCGCTGCGCGGGGCGGCTATTTGGCTTTTCGCCAGTGGCCCGCTAGTTGCTGAATCGTTGCCCAGCCGTTGCTGGGGCCCCCGCGGTTGCCGGGCCGCTGGTGAAAAGCTGGCCGCCCGGGGCCCCGCCTTGGCGCCGAACCAGCGCTGGCGGCTTGCGTAGGCACTAAAGCCCCGGGCCCGGCGTTGGCGCTCACTACCACCTCGTTCCGCATGATTCGACTGTTCCGCTTGTTGCCGGCGCTGCTGCTGCTTGCCTTAGCCGCCCGGGCCCAGAACGCGCTGCCCGTGCAGCCCCTGCCCGCCGACCCCAGCCGCGCGGCCCCGGCCCGGGGCCCCGTGGTGGCGCGGCGCGGCACGGCCCTGTCGCTGCCGTTCTTCGACGACTTCACGACCCCACGCGAGGGCAACCCGCGGGTGCAAAACTGGCTGCCTGGCGGCGGGGCCCTGGTGAACAACCGCCTGCCGGTACACCCGCTCACGCGGGGCGTGGCCACGCTCGACGGGCTGAAGGCCAACGGCCAGGGCTATGCCAACACGCCCAATTACGGGGCCATCGACTCGCTCACCTCGCAGCCCATCGACCTGAGCGGCTACGGCCCCGGCAACGGGGTGTACCTCACCTTTGCCTGGCAGGAAGGCAGCATCGTGGGGCCCTCGGAGCGCAGCAGCGGCAGCGCGCCGGTGGCGCTGGAGCTGTTCTTCCTGGACCGCGACGGGCGCTGGGTGTCGCAGTGGAAGCAACTGGCCGGCGGGGCGGCGGTAAGCGGCTTCCGGCAAAAAGCGGTGGCCGTGGCCGATGCGCGCTTCTTCCACGCCGGGTTTCAGTTTCAGTTTTTAGCCACCGGCAACGTGTCGGTGAGCACCGACGCCTGGAGCCTGGACTACTTCGTGCTGGATGCCAACCGCACGGCCACCGACACTACCTACGCCGACCTGGCCACCGCCCAGGGCTTGGGCAACCCGCTGCGACGCTACACGGCCCTGCCCTGGTGGCAGTACAACGCCGCCGCGCCGGCCGCCGAGCTGAACCCTATGCTCAACGCCGAAATCACCAACCTCAACCCGGGGCCCATTCCCACGCCCATAAGTTGGACGGGCACGGTGCAGGACGTGGCCGGTGGCTACACGGGCACGTGGCTGACCGACAGCCGCAGCATCCCCACGCAGCCCCGTCAAACCGTGATTGGCGGCAGTGCCCGCACGGCGCCGCTGCCCACCACGGCCGCCGCCAAGCAGCTGCGCTACACCCTGGCCCTGAACACCCGTGTGGCCGCCGGCGACCGCACCTTGCCCAATGACACGCTCAGCCGCGACGTGTTTCTCAACGACTACTACGCCTTCGACGACGGCACGGCGGAGGCCGTGCTGGCGCTGCCGGCCACGTCCACGGGCCCCATCCAGTACCTGGCCTACGCCCTCGACCTCAACCAGCCCGACCAGGTGAAGGGTGTGCGCCTCTACCCCGTGTTCCTCAACAACGCCCAGGGCGACAACGGTGCCAACCGCAGCATCACCGTGGGCGTGTGGGCCGATGCCAACGGCCAGCCCGCCGCCACGCCCCTGATGACCCAGACCGCCACCCTGCTCAACCCGCTCAATAATCCTTCGGCCGCCGGCCAAACATTTGTGGACGTGCTCTTTAGTGCTTCCGTGCCGGTGAGTGGGCGCGTGTACGTGGGCTACGGCCAAACCGCGCGCGGCCAGTTTCTGCCCTACGGCATCGACCTGAACAACCCGCCCCCCGCCAACACCTTGTGGCGCACCAACCAGGGCACGTGGCTCACGTTTTCGGCCCTGCCCGCGGGGGCCCCCATGGTACGCGCGCTGCTCACAAACAACCAGACGGTAATTACCGCCACCACGCCGCCCGCGGCCGCCGGCGCCCCCGCCGCGTTCTCGCTCTACCCCAATCCGTTGCCCACGGGCGGTACCATCGCCGTGGCGGGCCCCGCCTTCGCCCGCGCCAGCCTGCTCGACGCCCTGGGCCGCACCATCTGGGAGCAGCCTGCTGCGGAGGCCGGCCGGCCCCGGCTCACGCCCGGCCGCCTGGCTGCCGGCGTGTACCTGGTGCGCCTGCACCTAGCCAACGGCAGCGCCGTGACGCGCCGCCTGGTGGTGAGCGGGGAGTAATTCAGGCAAAACGCGGGGGCCCTGCGTTCGGCGCGTAAACGCTGAATGCAGGGCCCCCGCAGTTATGTAAATAACCGAGAATGCTACTTGGTGGATTCTTCCAGCAGGCCCAGTAGCTCGGCGGCGGCCTGGGCTACGTCGTCGTAGCCTTGCTGGGCAGCGCGCTCCTTGGCGGCGATGAGGCCGTCGCGGTGCACGGTTTGGAAATCGCCGTACGGAAACTTGTAGCGGCCCTTGGTTGACTCCTGGTGGCTGGCGTCGACGGCCAGGTGCCAGTTGGCGTACTCAGCCATGCCGTGCTGCTGGAGGAACGTATTTTGGTGGGCTGGGTCGGGGTTGTGCTGGCCCCAGTGGCCGGCGTCGTTCTTGATTTTACCGGCTTCGATGAGCTTTCTGGCGAAGGTGACGGCGGCGGGGTTAAGGGCAAGGGGCATGCGGCGGGAGGGAATGGGTGGGCCCGAATCTACGCGGCCTGGGGCCCCTGCGTTATGGTCGAGCCTGGCCGTTGCCCGCCCCGGGGCCCCTAGTTCACGAAGGGCATGTCCAGGTCCTGGCCCAGGCTGGTGAGGGGCGCGTTGGGCACCTGGCCGGTGAGGCGCGTGGTGAGGGCCTTTGCCTCGGCGGGGCTGAACACGTCGAGCTCGCGCAGCCAGGCCACGCGGCGCAGCTGGGGCTCGATGTTGCCGAGCGGGTTCACGGTGCCGTATTCGCGGCGCAGGTAGGTTTTGGCACGGCGCTCGAGGGCGGTGGCAAATTCCTGGAAGGCAGCGCGTTCGGTGGGCGTGTCGGGCAGCACCACCTGGGCGCGGGCCGTGTGCAGCACCCGCTGGCTCCACCAGCGGTGCAGGCCATGAAAAAAGAGGCCCCCCGCGCCGGTCGCCGCCACCAGCACCCACCCCCAAAAATCGGTGACCTCGGGGGAAGCCAGGGTGCCGCTGGGCACTAGGGTGGCCCCCAGCCACAGGGCCCCAAACAGCAGGGCCAGCAGCTGCCGCCGGGGCACCTGGCGGCGGCGCTCGGTGCGCACGGGCAAAATTTCCTCGTAGGGCATTTCCAGCTCCAGGGCAATGTGGCCGCGGCCGTTGCGCTCGCACACGTACAGGCCGTGCTCGCGCAGGACCAGCAGCGTGGCGCGGGTAAGCTGGCGTTGCTGAAAATGCATGGATGTTTTGGTTGTCAGGTGTTCGTTGTCAGCTGTCAGGCGCAAAACGCTTTGAGCCGCTTGGTGTTAGCTACGAGCCTTTCGTTGCCAGCTGTGAAGGCGTTAAATAGAAGTCGGTTAATCATAAATGAACAACCGACAACGCGCAACCTACTTAAAAGGCGACGGCGTGAAGCAAAGAACAAAAATAACCACCATTGCCCACCCCAGCCATTGGCGGCCGCGGCTCAGGGCGCGGTCGTCGGGCGCGGGCGGGTGGTAAATGCCCGTGAGGCGGCCCAGCAGCAGCCCAAACACCAGCCAGCCGGGGTTGCCCAGCACGCCCGGCACGGCCGCCGCCACGGCCACCTGCGCCGCCCAGATGCCGGCCGCCAGCAGCAGGCCCTGGCGCGGCGTGGGCAGCGCCCGCCAGCAGACCAGCCCCAGGTACAGCGCGTAGGCGGGGCCCCAGTACAGCCACGTATCGGGGGCCGAGCGCGGCGAAAACAGCCCCAGCCCGGCGTAAAAAATGAAGCCCACGAAGAGCATCCGCGCCAGCCGGTTGAAGCGCTGGGCCCCCAGCAGCCCGTACAGGATGTGGCCGCCGTCGAGCTGGCCCATCGGCAGCAGGTTCAGGGCCGTGAAAAACAATGCCAGGGCCCCGGCGAGCAGCACCGGGTAGTGCAGCAGCTCGTTGGGGTGGGGCAGGCGGGCGGGGTCGGCAAAGCCAAACTCAAGCAGGCGGTAGAGCAGCGGCCGGGCCAGGCTGATGCCGTCCGGGGCCCCCGGCGGGTACACGTACTGCGCATAATTGGCCCCAAACCGGGCGTATTCGGGATGGATTTGGAACAGATAATCGAGCGGCGGCAGGTGCGTAAAGCCGTAAATGAGCAGCGGCACCGCCACCACGAAGCCCGCCAGGGGCCCCGCCAGCCCAATGTCAAAAAACTCGCGCCGCGAAAAAATCCGGTCCTGAATGCGGATGACGGCCCCAAAGGTGCCCAGCCCCAAGGGAAACGGGATGAAGTACGGCAGCGACGTGGCCACCCGGTTGCGCCGGGCGGTGAAGTAGTGCCCAAACTCGTGCACCGTGAGCACCCCCAAAAACGGCAGCGCAAACCACAGCCCGCGCGCCCACTCGCCGGGCCCCGGCAGCGGCGGCAGCCCCCACACGCCCAGCGGCGGCAGGCCCACGTCGCCCCGCGTGAGCTGCACGCCGGCCAGTGTGGTCGTTAGCAGCGTCAGCAAAAACAGCCCCAGGTGGCGGGCGTACACCCGGGCCGGCGGCGCGGGCAGCCGCTCGTAGCGCCGGAAGCCCCAGCCGAGGCCCCCGGCGAAGTCTGCCGGCGGGGAGGTCAGTAGCTCGGGTAGGGGCAGCGGCTCGGGCCGGGGCAAGGGGGCCCCGGGGCCCCCTTGCCCCGGCGCGGGGGCAAACTCAGGCAACGGGGGGGGCGTATTCTCGGGGAAAGGCACGGATGGCTTCGGGCAGGGCGGTGGTGAGGGTGAGCGGCGGGGCCAGGTGCAGCACCCGCAGCCCCAGACGGCGGGCGGTGGCCACGTGCTGGGGGCTGTCTTCAATGAACAACACGTCTTCGGCCCGCCAGTTCATTTCGCGCAGCGCGTGCTGGAAAAACGCCTCGCCCGGCTTGCGCAGCCCCACCTCCTGCGAGTAAAATACGCGGTCGAGGCAGTCGGCAATGCCGTGCTTTAGCCCGTACTGCGCCGCCAGCCGCCGGTTGATTTCGGCGATGTGCAGCGCGTTGGTGTTGGAGAGCAGCGCCGTCTGGTGGCCCTGGCGGCGCAGCTCGGCCACCAAAGCCAGGCGCTCGGCGGGCACATCGAGCAGCAGCGCGTGCCAGGCCTGGTCAATTTCCGCGTCGGTGGCCTCCAGGTCGTAGGCTGCACGCAGCCCGTCGCGGAACTCGGCCGGGGTCACCTGGCCGGTTTCGAGCAGGTCGAACAGCCCGGCCTGCGTGGCCTGGCTGTATTCCACGGTGCTGCCCGCCCGGCTTAGGCGGCGGAAAGCGGCGGGGGTGCGGTCGTAGTCGATGTCGATGAGGACGCCGCCGAAATCAAAAAGCAAGTGGGGAAGCATAGGGCAGAAGCGGGGCCGGCGAGGGTGCCGGCCGCCGCGCAAAGTTCGCCCCTGCCCGGGGCCTTTGCACCCGGGCTTGTACACATAATTGCGGGTGGCGGCGTATCTTTGGGCCAGTAACCTGCCTGATGGCGGTTGCTAAGGGCCTATAGCTCAATCGGTTAGAGCAACTGACTCATAATCAGTAGGTCCTTGGTTCGATTCCAAGTGGGCCCACAAAAAAGGCTTTCCTGCGCGCAGGAAAGCCTTTTTTATTGTGAAGCCCCCGGGCCAGCCCCCGCAAGCGGCGGCGTGTGCCGCGCCAATGGCCGGCGGCGGGGCCCGGCCCGGGGCCCCACTGCTACTTCACCAGCAGCTCGGCGGGGGGGCTTTTGCGGCCGTTGGGGGCGATGGTGACGGCGCGCACCAGCAGGCGCTTGCCCTGCGGCACGGCCAGCGGCTTGGTGTAGAGCTCGGTGGTTTCGTCGGGCATGAGGCCGTCGAGGGTGTAGCGGATTTGGGCCCCCGGCACCAGGGAGCGGAGCGTGAACACGGCCTTGCCGCTCTGCTTCGCCGCGCTCAGGCTGTCGAGGCCCACGGGCTCGGGCACGCGGTAGTTGATGCGGTGGGCGTCGAGGCGGGCAAACTGCTGGCCCAGGCGGGGCAGAAAGTCGGCGTAGTTTTTCTTGGCCGCGGGCGTCCAGGCCACTTCCGACACGGCCAGCAGGCGGGGAAAGAGCATGTACTCGGCCTTGGCCGGGGTGGCGATGTACTCGGTCCAGAGGTTGGCCTGGGGCCCCAGCACGTGCTTTTGCTGCGCCGGGGTGAGCTCTTTGGGCAGGGGGTTGTAGCCGTACACCTTTTCCAGGGGCAGGTAGCCGCCGATCATCAGCGGCTCGTTGGGGCTGTGGATCTGCGGGTTCTGGCCGGCGTCCAGGTAGAGGTAGCCGGCGGGCGACATCACCACGTCGTTGCCGTGCTGGGCCGCTTCGATGCCGCCTTTCTCGCCGCGCCAGCTCATCACGGTGGCCTTGTCGTCGATGCCGCCTTCCAGAATCTCGTCCCAGCCGATCATCTTTTTGCCCTTGCCCGTCAGAAAGGCCTCGATGCGGCGGTTGAACCAGCCCTGGACCTTCTCCACGTCGGTGTAGCCCTCCTTTTTCATGATTTCCTGCACCGCCGCGCTTTCCTTCCAGCGGGTTTTGGGGGCTTCGTCGCCGCCAATGTGCACGTAGGGCCCCGGAAACAGGGTGCACACCTCGGCCAGTACGTTCTCAAAGAACGTGAACGTGGGCTCGGTGGGGCACACGATGTCGTCGATGACGCCCCACATCGTCCAGGTTTCGTAGGGCCCCGGCTTGCAGGCCAGCTCGGGGTAGGCGGCCAGGATGGCCACCGAATGGCCCGGCATCTCGATTTCGGGCACCACCGTGATGTACCGTTTCTGGGCATAGGCCACCACCTCGCGGATCTGGTCCTGGGTGTAGAAGCCGCCGTAGGGCGTGCCGTCGTACTTGAAATCGGCGGGCGTTTTGAACGTTTGCTGGGCTCCAATCAGCGTTTCCTTGCGGAAGGCACTGATTTGCGTGAGCTTGGGGTACTTCTTGATTTCGATGCGCCAGCCCTGGTCGTCGGTCAGGTGCCAGTGGAAGGTGTTGAGCTTGTAGGCGGCCAAAAAATCGATGTACTTCTTCACGAACGACACCGGGAAGAAATGGCGGCATACGTCGAGCATGCCCCCGCGCCACTTGAACGCCGGCTCGTCGGCAATGCGCACGTAGGGCACGCGCGCGGCGGCCGTGGCCGTGGGCGGCAGCAGCTGCAGCAGCGTCTGGCTGCCATAAAACAGGCCCGCGCCGCCCGCCGCCGAGATGCTCACGCCGCTTTTGTCCACCACCAGCTCGTAGCCCTCGGGGCCCCCGGGCGTGGCCGCCGCCGTCAGCAACCGGATTTGGGCGGCCTGGCGGTTGGTGGTCAGGGCCACGGTTTTGCCCAGCGGTGCCAAAAAGCCTTTCAGCAGCTCGGCCACGTTTTGGGCGGCCGGGCCGGCGGCGTACACGCTGATTTTTTGGGGCAGGGCGTAGGCGCCGGTGCTGGTTTGCACCTCGCGGGGCAGCGGCACCAGGCCCAGCGGGCCCGCGGGCTGCTGCGCAAACGCGGGGCCCCCCAGCAGGAGGCCGGTGGTGAGGAAAGCGCCGAGGCGAGCGGGGAACGAAGGCATAAGGGAAAGGCTCAGGGAGTGAAAAAAATGGGCGCGCAAAGCGGCAAACCGCGGGCAACGCGGGGGCCCTAACGGGGCCGCCGCCGCATCGAAATACTTACTTCATCACCGATTTTGGGCGGTCGGCCGCGGCCACGCCCCAAGTGGCGCTGGGCTGGGGCCCCATCTCAAACACGAGCTTGCCGCCTCGCAGCAGGTCCTGGTGCGTGATGTAGGACTTCGTATAGGGCTGGCCGTTGCGCAGCACGCGCTGGATGTACTTGTTGGCCGCGCTGTTGTTTTTGGCCTCGATGGCCAGCGTTTTGCCGCCGGCCAGCGCCAGGGTGGCTTGGTTGACCGATGGGCTGCCGAAGATGTAGGTGCCGTTGGCCGGGTTCAGGGGGTAAAAGCCGAGGGTGGAGAGCACGTGCCAGGCCGACATCTGCCCCACGTCCTCATTGCCGATGATGCCGTCGGGCTTGGTGGTGTAGAAGTTTTCGGTGATGAAGCGGACCTTCTCGGCCGTTTTCCAGGGCTGGCCCACGTAGCTGTAGAGGTAGGTGATGTGGTGGCCCGGCTCGTTGCCGTGGGCGTACATGCCGATGAGGCCCGAGATGTCGGGCGAGGCTTCGGCGCCCATGTCGCCCTTCACCGTGAATAGTGAGTCGAGCTTCTGGCTGAAGCGCTTTTCGCCCCCCAGCAGGCCGATGAGGCCCTCCACGTCCTGCGGCACCAGCCAGGTGTACTGCCAGGCGTTGCCCTCCGTGAAGTCGCTTTTCATGTGCACCGACGAGAAGGGGCTGAACGGCGTGCGCCACTCGGTTTGCGACACCCGGCCGCGCATGAAGCCCACGCGCGGGTCGAAGTAGTTGCGGTAGTTCTGGGCACGCTTGCTGAAGTAGGCGTAGTCGTCGGTCTTGCCCATCTGCTTGGCCATCTGCGCGATGCACCAGTCGTCCACGGCGTATTCCAGGCCTTTCGACACGTTCTCAACCTCGCTGTCGGCCGGAATGAACCCCTGGGCCTTTACGGCTTTCAGGCCCGACTCGTCGCGCATGGCGGTGGCCTTCACGGCCTCGTAGGCCAGGTTGGCGTCGAAGCCCTTGAAGCCCTTGAGGTAGGCGTCGACCACCACCGGCACGGCGCTGTAGCCCACCATGGTGTTGGTTTCGTTGGCCATGAGGTGCCACACCGGCAGCTTGCCCTGCTGCTGGTAAATGGCCAACATACTCTGCACCATGTCGTTCACGCGCTTGGGCTGGAGCAGGGTGAAGAGCGGGTGCGCCGCGCGGTACGTGTCCCAGAGCGAGAACGTGGTGAGGTTGGTGAAGCCGGGGTTGGTGTGCACCTTTTTGTCGGTGCCCCAGTAGTCGCCGTTGTGGTCGTTGAAGATGGAGGGGGCCACCATGGTGTGGTAGAGCGCCGTGTAGAAGGTTTTCATCCGGGCCGGGTCGGCCTGCACGCGCACCTTTTGCAGCTCCTGGTTCCAGGCGGCATCGGCGGCGGCAGCCACTTTGGCGAAGTTCCAGCCCGGGATTTCGGCCCGGATGTTGGCCATGGCGTTGGTGGTGCTGACGGGCGAAATGCCCACTTTCAGCTTCACTTTTTCGCCTTCGGTAGTGGTGAAGGTGACGACGCCCTTCAGGCGGTTGCCGCTGGCGGCGGGCGTCGTATTACCCAAGGAATCCGTCACCTGCACGCTCGTGAACTGCCGGATGGGCTTCGAGAAGACCGCCGCGAAGTAGAGGCGCTGTTCCTTGGCCCAGCCCTTGGAGTACCGGTAGCCCACCAAGGTGCTGTCGTTGAGCTTTTCGATGTGGGTATCGGTGGCCAAATCCCAGCCGATGCCCTGCTGCAAGTCGAACACCAAGTGCGCCGCGTCGGACTTCGGGAACGTGTACTGGTGGAAGCCCACCCGCTCGGAGGTCGTCAGCTCGGCCTTGATGTTGTAGCGCTTCAGGCGCACGCTGTAGTAGCCGGGCCGCACGCGCTCCTCTTTGTGCGAAAACAGCGAGATGAAGCCCTTCTGCGGGTTTTTGGGCGTGCCTTTCACCACCCGCACCTCGCCGGTGGTGGGCATCACGGCCACGTCGCCCAGGTCGCCGATGCCGGTGCCGCTGAGGTGCGTGTGCGAAAAGCCCACGATGGTGGAGTCGGAAAAATGGTAGCCCGAGCACCAGTCCCAGCCCTCGGAGCGGTTGACCGGCCCGAGCTGCACGGCGCCAAACGGCACGTTGGCGCCCAAGAACACGTGGCCGTGAAACCCCGTGCCGATGTACGGGTCCACGTATTGCGTGAGGCTAGCCGCCGGGGCCGGACGTGGGGCCCGGGGCGGCGGGGTGCCGGCGGTGGCCGCCAGCGGGGCCAGGGCCCCGGCCAGCGCGGCCACAAAATAACTAAGTTGGGATGGGCGATACTTCATAAAACGCATTTGCTTAAGCAACTAGGGTAGGATGGGAGGAGATATCTTGCCAGGGTAGTACTAGCCGGGCTCGGGCACAAGGGCTTAGTGCCGAAGCCAGCCGGCCGGCACGGGCTGCGGCGGGCTGCCGTTGAGGCTGTATTGGAGCAGCAGCTTGTAGCCGCCGCCGCCTTCCACAAAGTCGAGGGCCAGCGGCTGCAAGCCTTTGGCTAGGGCCACCTGGCCGTTCTTTTCAATGGCCGAATGCAAGCCGCCGTTGTCGACCACCATCCGATCCGCAATTTGCAGCGTGCCGCCATCGTCGCAGGTCAGGTAGAAGGTGTAGATGCCCGTGGCCGGCACGTCGAGGTAGCCGCGGAACTGCACCCCAAACTTGTCAGCCTCGGCGGCCTTGGGCACGGCTATTTCCGTCACAACGGCGCTGCCCTTGGCCGGGGCCCCCTGCATGCGGGCGGTGGGGAAATAGCCGTCGAAGTAGGTGGCGGTGAGGCCGGCGGCGGGCGTTTTGCCGCGCACGGGTTCGGCATAGTTTTGCTGCTGATAGTGGATGGTGTAGGTGTCGCCCTTTAGGCCCTCCGGGGTGTAGGCCGCCAGCTTCACCGTAACGGGTTGGCTGATGGGCAGCGGTTTTGCCAGGGTGGGGGAGGTGGGCGTGGGGGCGCTGCCGTCGGTGGTGTAGCGCAGGATCAGGTTGTCCAAAGGCTTTTGCACGGCCAGCGCGGTGCTGGTGGTGAACACGCTCTCCTCGGCAAACCCGGCAAGGTCGGGCACGCGGTAGTGCACCCCCATTCGGGCCAGCCGGGCGTAGTGGGCCTTCAGGCGCTGCAGGTAGCCGGCGTAATCGGGCCGGTTGGTCCACACCACTTCGGCCAGGGCGGTCATGCGGGGCGCCACCATGTAATCGGCGCGGTTTTCCGAGGGCACGGTTTCGGTCCAGAGGTTGGCTTGGGCCCCCAGAATGGCCTTGGCTTCCTGCGGGTTCAGGCCCGCCGGCGTGGGCTTAAACTGGTACACTTGGGCAATCGAATTTTTATCGGGCAAGTAGTCGAAGTACAGCGGGTTGTTGGTGGTCATGATGACTTGGTTGCCGTTGCGGGCGGCGCGGGCGGGGGCGTCGGGCACCCAGCTGCGCCAGTACATCACGGTGGCGCTGGCGTCTACGCCGCCGTCCAGCACCTCGTCCCAGCCAATCATTTTCTTGCCTTTCGACTGCAAAAACCGCTCGATGCGGCGCACAAAGTAGCTCTGCAGCCCATTCACGTCCTTGATGCCCTCGCGCTGCATCAGCGCGGTGCAGGCGCCCGCCTGGGCCCAGGTGGTTTTCTCCACCTCGTCGGCCCCGATGTGCACGTAGGGGCTGGGAAAGAGGGCGGCCACCTCGCTCAGCACGTTCTCGGCGAAGGTGTAGGTGCCTTCGTTGCAGGGGCACAGCGGTACCGAAAACTCCTTGCCCCAGGTGGCGCTGCCGGTGCAGGAGAGGTCGGGGTACGCCTTAAGGGCGGCCATCATGTGGCCGGGCATGTCCACTTCGGGGATGATTTCGATGTGCCGGGCCGCGGCGTAGGCAATCACGTCCTTGAGCTGCGCCTGGGTGTAAAAGCCGCCGTACTCGGTGCGGCCGTTGCGCTGCCGCAGGTGCTGGGGGTCGAGGGCAAAGTCGGGGTTGTCCTTCGATTTCTTAATGCAACTGGAGTCCTGCTTGTTGAACGTGCGCCAGGCCCCCTGGGCGGTCAGCTCGGGGTATTTCTTGATTTCGATGCGCCAGCCCTGGTCGTCGGTCAGGTGCAAGTGCAGCTTGTTGAACTTGTAGAGGGCGAGCAGGTCGAGGTACTTTTTGAGGTAATTGACCGAGAAAAAGTGGCGGGCCACATCGAGGTGCATCCCGCGCCAGGCGTAGGCGGGCCGGTCTTCGATGCGCACGGCGGGCAGCCGCAGTGGGGCCCCAGCGCCGGCCCGCTCGATGGTGGGCGGCAGCAGCTGCCGCACCGTTTGCACGGCCCGGAACATGCCCGCCGGCTCCTTGGCCGCCAGCGTCACCCGCTGGGGTGTGACGGTGAGGCGGTAGCCCTCCGGGGCCCCAATGGTGGCGTCGTACACCAGCACAATGGTGTTGGCCCCGGCGGCTGCGGCCGGCTTCAGGGGCTGCCCCAGACCGTAGGCCAGCAGGGCTTGCAGCTGCGCGGCTTCCTGCGCAAATACCTTCGCTGCGCCGGGCATGGCCAGGCGGGTGGCGCGAGTGATGGGAAAGCTGCCCGCGGCCGGCACCAGGGAGGCGGGGTACGGAATCAGCGGGTACGCATTGGGCCCCGGCTGCGCCGCCCCCGTCCGCCCGAGGAGCAAGGCGCAGAGCAGGCAGAGGAGCACTTGGGTTGGCAGCGGAGACTTGGGCATGGATGAGTGCAATAGCAGAGATTCTGGACCGTAGATGCTAGTCGGGCGTGTTTCTAATTAGCCCCCACCGGCAGCAGTTGCTTCTCCACGTTCCAGCCTTCTACCGACACCAGGGGCGCGGGGCCCCCGGGCGGGTAGTCCATCACCACGGTGGTGCTTTCGCCGGGCAGTACCGACACGTAGTTGTCGCTGTAGAACACGGGCAGCAGGCGCTGCTGCGTCTGCGGGTTCACCAGGGCCAGGCGGTTGAAGAAGGCCACCGGGGCGTTGGCCGGGTTGGTGAGCGTCACGGATATTTGGTTTTTGGCCAGCTGCTTGGCGGTTACTTTAACGGTGGTTTTGGCCATCGTTTTCAGCCCCGAATACTCGCCCTTCGCATCGGCCAGCCAGTAGAAGTTGCTGCTGACCACTTTCTTGTTCAGGTCCAGCAATTGAATGGAGAGGAACATGCCCTTGTCCTTGGCCATGCGCCGCACCAGGGGCCCAATGGGCAGGTAGTTTTTGGCCATCGACGGGTTGATTTCCACGATGACCTGGGTGATGTTGGTCTTCTTGCCGGCCAGGTCGTAGGCGTCCACCACCAGCATCAGGTCGCGCTGCACAGCAAACGAGTTGTTGACGATCATCACCATGCTGTCCACGGGGTTGTACATGGGGTGCAGCGGGGCGCTGCCGCTGCGCAGCCCGTAGAGGCAGGCGTTGGGGTCGAGGTAGTAGTCGTACATCTGGCCGCGCATGGCCGTCCAGGGGTTCTGCGTTTTCCAGATGATGGTGCCCGTGTACCAATCCCACATGTGGGCGCTGAAGCCTTCCATCAGGGCGCGGTACTGGTCGTAGTTCACGAGCTGGGCCTTCAGGCCGAAGTCCCGAACGTCTTTGGGGGCCCCGTAGGGCAAAATGTACTGGTTGTACCCCACGCCGGTGTAGGTGTGGTAGGTCCAGACGGAGTCGGCTTTTTCGGCGTTTTTGCTGGCCGGGCCCAGGTACTGGGGCGCCACCAAGTTGGCCTTGGGAATGAAGCGCTCCAGCGATTCGTAGTCGCCCACGCCCACCGAGCCCACCTCCGAGTTGAACGGGTAGGTGCGGGTGCCCCAGAAGCTGCGCGGGTCCTGGATGCCGTAGGGTCCGTCGCCGTTGCCGCCCAAGCGGTTGTACGACAGGCTATCGGAGTTAGAATACGGAATGAGCCAACGCGTGCCGTCGAGCTTCGGAATGATGGAATCGGCCAGGGCCGTGTAGATGTCCTTCGGCGGGGTGATTTCGTTGCCGCCGCACCACATGGCCAGCGAGGCGTGGTTGCGCACCATCTTCACCTGGTCGGCGGCCGAGTTGATGAACAGCCGGTGGTCGTCGGGGTACTTGCGGCGCGTCCACTGGTCGTCGGCCTTCTGCGGGTCCAGCCAACGTCCGTTGGCGTCGCCCGACACCCAGAAGTCCTGGATCACGAGCAGGCCGTACTTGTCGCAGGCCGCGTAAAACTCGGGCCGCTCCACCAGGGCCCCGCCCCAAATGCGGATCAGGTTCAGGTTCATGTCGCGGTGGAACCGGATTTCGGCGTCGTAGCGCGCATCGGTAAAGCGGAGCATGGCGTCCGAAATAATCCAGTTCCCGCCCTTGATGAACACCTTCTGGCCGTTCACCAGCACCTGCCGGCTTTCGGTTTTGGTGTTCCACTGGGTCTGGATTTCGCGCACGCCCACGTCCACCGTTTCCACATCGGACACGGTTTTGCCGACCACGAACTGCATTTTCAGCGGGTACAAATGCTGGGCCCCGTAGCCGTTGGGCCACCACAGCTTGGGGTTGGGCAAGCTCAGGTTCTTGAGGCTGACCACCTTGGTGGCGCGCGCCGGAATGTTCACCGGCTGCGATACCGTGTGGCCGTCGAGGGTGTAGGTGAGGGCCCCCGCCACGGCCTGCGCGGTCGGGTTTTCCAGTTCGGCCGACACCTGCACGATGGCCGGCGCCTGGGGCCCCGTGGGCAAGCGCACGCCGGGCACGCGCGTCACCACGTGCGGGTTTTTCAGGTTCACGGCCCCGGTACGCTCCAGCACCACCTTGTCCCAGATGCCGGTGTTGCGGTCCCGAATGGGCTGGATCCAGTCCCAGCCCGCCGTGTACTGGGTGGCCACGCTCTTGGCAATGCGGCCGTCGCCGCCCTGGCCGCCGTTGGGGTTGCCCACCGGGTCGGCCGGGTACACGATGACAGCCAGGCGGTTGCGGCCGTTGCGGGCCAGCAGGGGCGTGATGTTGTAGGCCTGGCGCAGAAACATGCCGTGGTGCGTCTGCTTGTTCACCTTCTGGCCGTTCAGGTACAGCTCGCAGCTGTAGTTCACGCCCCGCAGGTGCAGCCACAGTTGCTGCTGGCCGGCCAGCGGCGCTTCCGTGAAGTCCTGCACAAACCAGTAGGTGTAGTAGTCGCGGCCGGTGGTGTAAATGTCCGGAATGTGCTTGTTGTTCATCCCGTAGAACGGGTCGGGCACCTGCTTATTCGCCAGTTGGGTGGTGAGCACGGTGCCGGGCACCACGGCCGGGGCCCACCCCGTCAGGGCGTACGATGGCTGCGACAGCGCCGGCCCTTGTACGCTGACCTTCGCAGCGGGCAGGCATTGCCAGCCCGAGTTGAGTTCGCGCTGGGTTTGGGCCCACAGCGGCAGGTGAAGTAGCAGCGCACACAGCAGGCAAAAGGGCAAGCGGTAAGTCATCGGCAAGGGCCCCCAGGGGGCAGTTGTTGGCGTAGATGGGTAAAGGAATCAAGTAAAAATGCCCGGCTATTTATTGCCAGCGGGTACAGCAAGGGCTTGCCGCACCTGGAAATCGGCTTTCAGCCGGATGTCGTCCGACGCGGCGCCCACCATCGCGGTGAAGGTGCCCGGCTCCACCACCCAGTTCATTTTGGGGTCCAGCAGCATCAGCTCGTCGGGGCCCAGGGCAAAGGTCACCGTCCGTTCCTCGCCGGCTTTTAGCGCCAGGCGCTGGAATTTCTTGAGCTGCTTGGCGGGCGTCACCGTCGAGCTGACGTTGTCGTTGAGGTAGAGTTGCGCCACTTCGTCGCCGGCCCGTGCGCTGGTGTTTTTCACCTTGAAGCTGACGTTGACCTGCACCGTGCCCGCGCTTTCCACCACGTCGGTGCGCAGGTCGGCGTAGGCAAATTTGGCGTAGCTCAGCCCGTAGCCGAAGCTGTAAAGTGGCTTGGCGTCCATCTCCACGTAGTCGTGCCGGGTGGGGGTTTTGTAGTTGTAGTAGATGGGCAGCTGGCCCACGCTTTTGGGCACCGAAATCGGCAGGCGCCCGGCCGGGTTCACGTCGCCAAACAGCACGTCGGCCACGGCATTACCGCCCTCCTGGCCCGGGTACCAGGCGTCGAGCATCGCGGGCACGTGGGCCGCCAACCAGTTCAGGTTCAGCGGCCGGCCCTTGATTAGCACCACCACCACCGGCGTGCCGGTGGCCGCCACGGCCTGCACCAGCGCCAGTTGCTTGCCCAGTAAGTCCAGCGTGGCCCGGTCGTAGCCCTCGCCGCTCTCCATGTCGCTGACGAGTTGGCCACCCGCGGCGGCCGTCACGGTGGCCGCGCCGGTGCTCTGGTACTCAGTTTTGAAGTCGCGGGCGCTGGAGCCGCCCACCACCACCACCGCCACTTGGGCCCCCCGGGCCGCCGCCACCGCGCCCGCCAGGTCGGCGCTCGTGGTGTCGCGGATGGCGCAGCCCTTCACGTAAGTCACTTTCGTTGCGGCCGACACCTTGGCCTTGATGCCCTCCAGCACCGTCACCACGTTGTCGTCGGGCTGGGGCGCGGTGTAGTCGCCGAGCTGGTTGTAAATGTTGTCGGCGTTCGGGCCAATGACGGCAATGGTTTTCAGGGTTTTGCTGAGCGGCAGCAAGTCGCCCTCGTTCTTCAGCAGCACCACCGATTCCTGCGCCACGCGGCGCGCGAGCTGCACGTGGGCGGGCGTTTTCACCTGCTTGGCCGCGTTTTTCACCGCCACGTAGGGGTTTTCAAACAAGCCCATTTCGAACTTCTGGCGCAGCAGTCGGCCCACCGCTCTGTCCAGCACCTCACTCGATACCGCGCCGCTATTCACCGCTGCCAGCAGCTCCTTGTCGTAGCCGTAGCCGCTGAGGTCGGTGTCGAGGCCGGCGTTGATGGCCAGTGCCGCCGCCGCCGGGGCCGTAGCTGCCACGCGGTGCCCGCCCACCAGGCCCGAAATGCTGCCCAAGTCCGACACCGTGAAGCCCTGAAAACCCCACTGCTTGCGCAGCAAGTCCGTCAGCAAGAATTCGTTAGCCGAGCACGGCACGCCGTCCACGGAGTTGTAGGCCGTCATCACCGACAGGGCCCCCGCCTTGACGGCGGCCCGGAACGGTGGCAGAAAGCTCTGGTACAGCTCGCGGGGCCCCGTGCTGATGCTGCCCCCGTTGTGCCCGCCCTCGGGCACGCCGTAGGCCGTGAAGTGCTTGAGGGTGGAGATGATGTGGGGCCCACCCACCGGGCCGGTGGGGCCCTGGAAGCCGCGCACCATGGCCACGCCCATGGCGCTGTTCAGCACTGGGTCTTCGCCGTAAGTTTCCTCCACCCGCGACCAGCGCGGCTCGCGGGCCAGGTCCAGCACCGGGCCGTAGCCCACGTGGGCCCCCTGGGCGCGGGCCTCGGCGGCAATGGCGGTGGCCATCTGCTCGATCAGGGCGGGGTCCCAGGTGCTGCTCTGGCCGATGGAGGTGGGGAACACCGTGGTGCCAATGGCCATGTGGCCGTGCGGGCACTCCTCAGCCAGCAGCAGCGGAATGCCCAGCCGCGTGTGCTCGCGGGCGTACTTCTGCAGGGCATTGGTGGCCTCGGCCGATAGTGTCGGGTTCAGGCCGGTGAGCAGCGTTTTCTGGGTCCACGGGTCGGCGCGCAGCGTGGCCCACAGCATGCCGATGTGGCGCTCGTCCACGGCCTTGCGGTAGGCGGGGCTGACGTCCACTTTAGGGCCCTGCTTCTGGTACATTTCCCAGCCCAGCAGGGTCGAGAGCTGGCCCACTTTCTCTTCCCGCGTCATGCGGCCCAGCAGGTCCTGCACGCGGGCTTCGGTGGGGGCCTTAGCGTTCTTATAGAGCGGCGGGCTGGCGGACTGCGCCAGGGCGGGCGCCGCACAGGCCACGCTTAACCCGAAAAAAAGCTGCTTCAGCATATTATTACGTAGTTGTGCGCGCCCAACTGAGCGCGTAGAAAACAGGGCCCCCACGGGCCGGGGCCCCCGGCTAGCGCGCGGCAAAGGCAAAGGCCAGCGCCGGGTAAGCCCCGGCCGTTTTGGACAATGCCGCGGGCAACATTACCGTCACCTTGTCGCCGTCGCTGGTCCACTTCACCGTTTTGCCGGTTTGGAGCAGCTTCACGGCGCTGCCTTTTTTGGGCACGTTGCCGGTCCAGGCCACGGTGGCGGGGGCGGGCTGGCTTTCGGGCAGGCAGGCAATGGCGTAGCGGGTGCCGGTTTTGCCCTGCGTGAAGTACGTGGTGCCGTCCTGGAAGCGCGCCGTGGCCCGGGTGCCGTAAATGGCCGCGCCGTTCACGTCCAGCCACTTGCCAATGGCCGCCAGGCGTGTCACCGCCTCCTGGTCGAGGGTGCCGTCAGGCTTGGGGCCCACGCCCAGCAGCAGGCTGCCGCCCTTGGCCACCACTTCCACCAGCGTGTGAACGATTTTGGTGGGCGACTTATACACGTCGTTGGGTACGAAGCCCCAGTTGTTGGCCAGGGTCAGGCAGCTTTCCCAGGGGTTGGCCAGCGGCCGGTCGGGCACCTTTTGCTCGGGCGTTTGGTAGTTTTCGTAGGGCCCGTGCACGGTGCGGTCCACCATCAGCAGGCCGGGCTGGGCCTGGCGGGCCATGGCGGCAATGCGCGGCATGTTCACGTCCTGGCTGAACTCCGGGATGGGGGCCCCCCACGAGCGCACCTCGTCGTTCACGGTTTCCTTGGGCCGCACCCAGCCGCCGTCGAGCCACAGAATGTCCATGCTCCCGTAGTTGTGCATCAGCTCCCCAATCTGGTTGTAGGTGAAGTCCTGGTACTTTTTCCAGCGCCACGGGTACTTCTTGATGTCGTAGTTCACGTTGCGGTTGGGCGTGGCGTATTTTGACCACCAGAAATCCTGCGAGTGCCAGTCGGGCTTCGAGAAATAGGCCCCGATCATGAAGCCTTCCTTGCGGAAAGCGTCGAACACGTACTTGGCCACGTCGGCCCGCGGGTTGTCCTTAAACGGCCCGCTGCTGATCTTGAAATCCGACTCCTTCGTGTCGAACATGTTGAAGCCGTCGTGGTGCTTGGTGGTGAACACCAGGTAGCGCATGCCGGCTTTTTTGGCCACGCTGGCCCACTGCTCGGGGTTGAATTTAGTGGGGTTGAACTGCTTGCTATAGTCCCAGTAGTGCTTCTTATAGTCCTCATAGGCCACGGTGCTGTCGCGCTCAATCCAGTCTTCCGAGCAGATGGTCCACGACTCGATAATGCCCGGAATGGCGTATATGCCCCAGTGCAGGATGAGCCCAAACTTCTGGTCGCGCCACTTGTCCAGCTTCTGCACCACGAGCGGGTCGGTGGGCGCTTCGTACTGCGTCGACTGCTGGTGGATGCCCTGCTGCTGGGCCCGGGCCGGTAGGGCGCTGGCCGCGGCGAGCAAGGCGAGGGCGAGGGTTACTTTTTTCATTAATGGGGTAAGCTATTTGTTGAAAGTCAAGCGATTAATTCTTTGCGGCCGCCGTGTGGCGTAAGCGCCCCGCGGCCATCTACTGTGCCGGCCCTGCGGGGTACATATGTAGCACTATGCGCTAGCCCGGGGCCCTATTCTTCGGCAAAGGCAACCGGCCGAACGCCCGCGGTGCGCGGGCCAAGCAAAGCCAGCCGATGCCATCCGTGATAAATGAGGACAGTAGGCTGGCGAGCATTCAGGCCATTTGCAGCAAGTAACCGGTTGGCGTGCGTACTGGCCAGCGGCTTGCTAAAACCTTTTAGGTCGGCAATATCGGGCTGCGCTGGCAAACCACGCCTTCCCATTGATATACCGAGTATCAGCCCGCCCTTGGGCCCCGGGCGCTGCCCACCAACCAGCTGGGCAGGCGCAGGTACCGAGCTGGAAAAATACACGCGCAGCATGGGAAAAGAGAATAAAATGAAAAAATGCTGCGTGTCCCGTCCAGCACCTGCCAATCAATGGAAAGTACAGAATGATGATAATTAACAGAACATCAATTACATGAGCTGAAAAGCAGCTTTGCTAAAATGTTTAAGCAACCCCTGGAGCGGCCAGAAGGCACCTGCTTACTTGCGTTGGCAGGTCGGACCGGCCGGCTAGGCTGCCAGCCCAGCGGTGCCGAGCCGGTGGCTTGCTTAGGGGCCCCGGTACTATTTTTTAGATAAGGATTTCTTGTTGGGCATCAGGATTTTAGCTACGATGTAGCGGCCTATTTTCTGTCCCTGCTCGTTGCCGCCGGTCACGCTGTCCATGTAGTGGATGCCGCCGTAGAAGCGCGACACGGATGCCTCCTGGGCGGCCTGGCGGAACGACTTGAAGGACCGCTCACCGCTGCCAAACGGGATTTCCGTGTTGTCGACGTAGGCGATGTGGTCGCCCAGCAGGTAGGTGAGCACCTCGGCCGAGGCGTTGGACACCACGGCGTGCCCGCTGGTGTACTCCGGGAAGGGCGGCGTTTGCAAAAAGGGCTGCCACTTCACGTCCAGGTACTTGTTGATGTAAGTTTCGGGGCGAATGCGGTTGGTCAGGTACTTGGCATCCCAAGTGCTGATGAAGGAATCCATGAGGGTAATGCCTTCGGCAAGAAGCACATAGACAGTTTTGTCGAACCCCACTTTCTGCTGCCGGGCCACCAGGGCGGCGATGTTCATCCAGTGCCCGCCGGGGCTGATTTTCTTGAAGCCAATGGCCATGTGGCCCGAGGTGTTGACAGCAAACGGGTTGCAATCCCAAAACTGGGCTACCTGAATCTGCTCTTCGGTGAGCTGCTTGCCGGCCTTGTACACGGCCAGCACCTGATGGAAAAAGGCCGAGGCCGTGTCTTTGCTGAAAGCGCAGGGCCGCACCGGCCGAAACTCGCCGGCCGAGTCGATAACCAGCGGGCGAATGGTTTTCCAGTTGGGCTCCACGGCTTCGAGGTAGGCGGGGGGGGTAGGGTACCAGCTGCCCTCGGCGCGCACCGGGGTGTAGCGCTTGAGGGTGCTCAGCTGCGCGTAGTGGTCTGATTTAGAAAGTTTAACCACGGCCGCCGCCGCCAGCTGCCCCACCCGCACCGACTGGCGCAACACCGCCGGCTTGCGGCCCTGCTTGGCCATGTCCTGCAAAAAGCTGGCTTCTTCGTCGGCCAGGTTTTCGCCCGAGGGCAGCAGCAGGCGGGCCGTTTCGAGCATGCTGTAGTAGGCGGCAACCTGGTAGTCGTAGGGGGCGCGCACGGTGTCCAGCCGCAGGTCGGCGCCGAAGCCTTTGACCAGGTGCTGCGCCGGGGGCAGGCTCTTGTTGCGGGCCGCCACAATGCTGTAGGCCCCCAGCATGCTGTAGGCGTAGTAGCGTGCCGCGGCCGGGGGGCTGATGACGTCGTGCACCATCGTCATGTTGATGGCGTCGAGCGCCTTGCTGGGGTCGAGGGCCCCGGCGGGCTGGGGCCCCCCGGCGGCTACGCTGCCGGGTACCAACGTGGTAGCGGCCAACGCGGCCAGTAGTAGTGCGTGCTTTATCATGGTGCTTTGTAAAACTGCACGGGCCCGTTGCCGACGCCCACCACCAGGTAGGGCTGCTTGGCCACCGTAATTTCGCTCACCGATTTCACGTCGCCCACCACGCTGAGGCCGGCCGACGGCTGCGGCACGTAGCGGAAGCCGCCCTGGCCGTTGCCCTGCAGCAGGCAGCCGTAGCTGGCGTCGAGGCTGCCTACTTTCAGGCGGTTGTCGGTGTGGTTGCCCAGCAGCAGCAGGTCGGGGTGGCCGTCGTGGTTGTAGTCGCCGCTGGTAATCTGGGTCACCATCGAAAACTGGGCTTCCATGGGTAGCTCGGTGGCTATGAATTTTCCTTTATTGTTGATATACAGCATGGTGCGCAGCTCAGTAGCTTCCAGTTTGCTGGCTTTGGTCAGGTCTTCGGGGGCAAAAATCTCCGTCATGGTAGCATCGGCGTAGGCCTTGTAGGAGGTGAAGCGGCGGCGCATGGGGTAGATGACGTCGTTCAGTTCGTCGCGGCTCACGAAGGGGTAGCTCTTGCCATCCACGAAGAAGTTGAGGAAGGGGTCGAGGGAGCCATTGTTGTCAAAATCAGCGTAGTAGAGCGTGGCGGGCTCGGCGGGGGTGCCGCGCAGCGGGCTGTTCAGGCCCAGGTTGCCGGCCACGATGTCGGGCTGGCCGTCGGCGTTCACGTCGGCCACGTGCAGGCTAAACCAAAAGCCGGGCTGCGGCGTGCCAAAGTAGGCCGCGGTCTGGTCCTGAAAGCCTTGCGGGGTGTTGAGCCACACGGTTAGCGGCATCATCTCGCCGCACAGCACCAGGTCGGGGCGGCCGTCGTGGTTGAGGTCGGCCCACTGCGCATCGGTCACCATGCCGGCGTGAGCAAACGGCACCTCGGCCGCCGCAAAGGTGCCCTTGCCGTCGTTGAGCAGCAGGTAGCTGGGGGGGGGCAGGGGGTAGCGTCCCGGAATGACGCGCCCGCCCACAAACAGGTCGAGGTCGCCGTCGTGGTCCACGTCGGCGGCGCGCACGCAGCCCTTGCTGGCCGCGCTGAGGGGGGGTAGGGCGGCGGGGGCCAGCGCCAGGTGCCCGCGGCCGTCGTTGAGGTACAGCTCGTCCTGCAGCTCGTCCTGCCCAGCTTCGTAGAGGGCGTAGCCACCCTTGGCCAGGTACAGGTCGGGGGCCCCGTCGCCGTTGGCGTCGAAGAACGTGGCCGCCGCCACGGTGCCGGTGGGGCGGGGGGTAGGGCGGCCCAGCGCGGCGGCCACAAACGTGCCGCCCGGCTGCTGCACGTACAGCCGGCCCACCTCGCCGGGCGCGCCGCTCACAAACAGGTCGTCCAGGCCGTCGCGGTTCACATCGGCCTTAGTGATTACCGGGGCCGTTTTAGAATACATAAACAGCATGAGCAGCTGGCGCTTAAAGTCGTTCAGCGACTCCTGCTCGGGCTGGAAATCAAACAGCGGCGCGGCGGTCCGGAACACCGGCTTGGCGGCGCGGGCCAGCGGCGGGGCGGCGGGTAGGGCCCCCGGCTTGGCGCTCACGCGCAGCAGCTGGTTGGCCTTCACGGCGGTGAGCAGCTGCGTGGTCTGGTCGGGCCACACAATGCGCACCGAATCGGCGCGCGCGGCGGTGCCCAACCCAAAGTTGAGCACCGTGGACACGCACGAGAGGTAGCCCCGGTTGGGGTTCACCTCCTGGTACTGCACCTGGCCGGGCGTGTGTACGTACACCTTGGCCCCCACGGCCTGGGTGTTGGCGCCGGGGCCCCGGAGCCTGAGGGCCAGGTAGTTGGTGTGGTTAGCGTCGGTGCTGTGGTTGCGGTAGATGCTGGCCGGCTGGTTTATCGTGTTCACCACCAGGTCCAAATCGCCGTCGTTGTCAAGGTCGGCGTACACGGCGCCGTTCGAAATATTGGCCTGGTTGAGGCCCCATTCCTGCTGCTTGTTGGAGAAGGTGAGGTTGTGCTCGTTGCGAAAAATGTAGTCGGGCACCGCCGTGGCCGGCATGGCCGTCACGAGGTCCATGAGCAGAAACGGCTCGCGGGCCATCGCCTTTTTAATCTTGTAATCGCCCCAGTAGCGCAAAAAATCCTTGTTGGTGTAGTCGCGCAGGTAGCCGTTGCTGATGTAAATGTCCTTGTAGCCGTCGTTGTCGAAATCGGCGATGAGCGGGCACCAGCTCCAGTCGGTTTTGGCCACGCCGGCCAGCTGCCCGATTTCGCTAAACGTGCCGTCGCCGTTGTTGAGGTGCAGCATGTTGCGCATGTACTGCGGGTAAAGGCCCTGCTGCTGCATCAGCTCAAATACCTCGTAGTTTTCCTCCAGCTGCAGCGATTTCTGGCGGTGGTTATCGGCCGGCAGCATGTCGAGCGTGAAAATATCGGGCTGCGCGTCGTTGTTGAAGTCGGCAATGTCCACGCCCATCGAAAAGTGGGAATGGTGCCGCAGCACCCGCTGCGCCTGGTTGGTAAACGTGCCGTTTTTGTTGTTCAGGTACAGGTAATCGGGCTCGTTGTAGTCGTTGGTGACGTAAATGTCCTGCCAGCCGTCCTTGTTGATGTCGGCCACGGCAATGCCCAGGCCAAACGTGAGGGGGCTCTGCACGATGCCGGCGGCCTTGGAAACGTCGGTGAAATGGCCGCCCTCGTTTTTGAACAGCTTGTTGCCGGCCAGCGCATCTACCTCGCCCTGGTAGCGCGCAAACGCCATGTTGTCAATCTTTTTGATGTTGTGATTGAGCAAAAACATGTCGAGGTCGCCGTCGTTATCGAAGTCGAAAAACGCGGCCTGCGTGCTGTAGCCGGGGTCGTCGAGGCCGTACTGGTGGGCCTGCTCCTCAAACTTGTTGTTGCCCTGGTTGATGAACAGCTGGTTGCGGCGCACGTCGTCGGCCTTCTTGCCCGAGTAGCATACGTAGATGTCGAGGCGGCCGTCGCCGTTCACGTCGGCCATTGTCACGCCGGTTTTCCAGCCGTCCTTGCGCCCGCCCAGCCCCGGGTTGGCCTGGTCGGTAATATCCTTGAATTTGCAGCCGCCCAAGTTAAGGTACAGCCGGTTAGGCCGCATGTTGCCGGTGAGCATCAGGTCGGGCAGGCCGTCGTCGTTGATGTCGCCCACCGCCACGCCGCCGCCGTTGTAGAAGTACTCGTAGGACAAAATGTTGAGCGCCTCGTTTTCGCTCACGGCGTTGTTGAACGCGATGCCCGTTTCCTGCGCGCTGAGCAGCGTGAACAGCGGCTGCTGCTCCCGCTGCTGCGCCCGGCTGCCCAGCGCGCCGCCCAGCCCCATCAGCGTGAGCAGCAGCCGGCAGCCAGCGCGCCAGCAGGCCCCCGGGGCCCCTAATTTGGTGGTGAAAACGCTCAAGGAATTGATGAATAAAGGCTGCAAAAAGCTTTGCAAGCTAAAATGTACGACGCTCGCCCTACCCCCCGCTAGCCGCGCACCGTAGCCGAGGCCGCCTTTAGGGCCCCCAGCGCCGCCGCCGACACGTTGCCGAAGAGCGAAACGCCCGCCGCGCCGTGGCGCAGGGCCAGCTCGATGCCCTGCGTCAGCTCGGCATCGCTCTTAAAATCGGACAGGTACAGCCCCGCGTAGAGCGGGAACTTGCCGTTTAGGGCCCCCACGCCTTCCTTCACCGCCTGGCCAATCCAGGACACGTTTTCCTTGTAGAAGCCGTGGTAAATCATGGGGCACACGGCGCTGATGTTCCAGTTCACCCAGTCCTGCTTCACGTTGCGGTGGGCAATGTCGGGGGTCGGAAATACGGCGGCCGTGATGGGCTTGCGGTACTGCTTGGCCACGGCCGTGAGGCGGCGCACCACCTCGTTCACGCGCTGGTAGCGGAAGGCGCGCCACGAAGGGCTGGCTTCGGGGTACTGCACTTTATCAATGTCCTCGCCGCACTCGGCCTTGTAGGCCGCCTTGCACACCGGGCAGTAGCAAAAGTCGTATTCGGGCAGCTCGCTGGTTTGCACAATGCCGTATTTATCCCACAGGTTGACGGGCAAAATGACGTCGCAAAACCGCACGTAGTCGAGGTGAATGCCGTCGATGTAGTCCTTTTTGAGGGCGGCGGCGTAGTCCTGCTCCAGGTACTGCTTCACCTCCTCGCGCGAGGGGCACAGCCAGCGGTAGTAGTCCACGTAGGGCGGGTGGGTGGCGCAGGAGTCGCCCTTGCGGCTCACGGCGTACCACTCGGGGTGGGCGGCCAGCAGCGTTTTCTCGCCCCTGTTCATGGTCCAAATCCAGCGGTGGGCCTCCAGCTTCTGGGCCTTGGCGGCGCGGAAGTGCCGCTCGCTGTCGGCCTCGAAAAAGATGCCCCGCACGCCCGCCTCGTAGTAGCTGCGGTAGCGCTCGGCCAGCTGGTCGGCGGTGTCTTTCTGGTCGGGGTTGGTCCAGACCCAGTGCTTCCAGCCGGCCTTGGGGGGGGTAGGGGCGGGCAGGGCGGCCTGGGCCACGGCGGGCAGCAGCGGCGCGGCCAGGCCCACCAGCAGGCTGTTCTGAACAAATTTGCGGCGGTTCGTCATGGCGGGGCTAGGGCTTGAGGGTTTCGATGAGTCCTTCGTCGTTGAGGCGGATGGGGGCCCCACCGGCCGCCGTGATGGTGGCCGTGAACTGGTAGGGCGTGGCGGCCAGCTCCAGCTGGTTCGCTTGGTTATCAACTTCCACCTGCGGGGCGATACCAAGCTCGGCCAGGGTGGCGGCGTAGCGGCCGTTTTTCTCCTTGAACCGCTGCTGGCGGTAGTACACTAGCCACAGGTACTGCTTGCGCACTTCGGCCGCGGGCAGCTGCCAGGTGGTACCCGCCCGGCGCGTAAACTGCAAGTAGCCCCAGCGCTCGGGGTAGTGCATGTTGACGACGCCTTGCGGCGACCACACCCAGTTGTGCTCGGGCCGGTCCTTGCCGCTGGCGTCCTGCAGCTTCACGTTTTTGGCACCCACCGCTTTAGTGTCCCATTCCACGCGCGAGAAGTTGATGCGCCACAGCGCGCCCTCGGCCGGCGGCTGCCACGGAAAGCCCATGCGCAGGGCCCGCAACGGAATGGCTATTTCCACGGTCCAGCTTTTGTCCATGTCCCGCGGCTGATTGAGGGTGCCGCTGAGGGCCACGCCCGAGCGCAGGCCAGCCGCGTCCCAGCTGATAAGCGCGTCGCCCTTGTCGCGGTAGGGCTTGGGCAGGTACAAGTCAAAAATCTTGTTCAGGGCGTTTACTTCCACTTCAAAATATTGGTGCGCATTGTTGTCGGGGTCGATAAACACCTCAAAGTCGTTGTCTTTGTAAATAATGTCGTCGTGGTGCGTCTGGTAAGCCCAAATCTGGGGCTCCTGCAAGGTGGCGGCAATGAAGAGCGTCGAGTCGTTCCAGAGCATCTTCACCCGCGTCTGGAAGGGGGGTAGGGGCTTTTTGGCGCCTTCTATATCGACGAAGTCGGTGGTCCAGGGGGCTTTTAGCCAGTCGCTTTCGCGCAGGTTACCGTCTATCGTCAGCGGCTGGCTTGTGTGCTGCACCACGTAGCCCTTGGGCGGCGTAAAGAGTTCCTCCAGGCCGGCGAAGGGCGTGGTTTGGGCGTGCAGCGGCAGGGCGGCGGCCAGCCCCAGCCCTACCCCCCACCAGCGGCCCAAAGGCCGGCGCGGGGCCGGGGGCCGGCGAAAAGGGGCGAGCAGGTTTTTCAAATACGACAAAGCGTCAATTCCTGAATAAGTAAAAAAAGAGAGGCTTTACCCCAGGCTTGCCCGGAGTAAAGCCTCTCGTAATCAATTAGCTAACTACTACTTATCCCACCACACGCGGGAGGTCAGCAGGTCGCCGCCGGTGAGGCTGGCCACGCCCATGGCGTAGCCGGCGGGGTTATTCGATACCTCCGTCACCGGGTAGATGAGGCGGCGCGGAATGGTGCCGTTGGTCACGTTGCCGGGGTAGTTCACCGGCGTCAGCTCGGGGTAGCCCGAGCGGCGCCAGTTGTTCCAGGCCTCAATGAAGTTGAAGGTCGTGGAGGCCTCCAGCCAGTACTGCTCGTTGATTTGCTTGAGCGGAGTGGCAGCGCTCAGGGGGCGAGCCAGCAGGTAGGCGTCAATGGTGGAGGCGTCGATAGCGGCGGCCGAGCCGAACTGCGAGAGCGACAGCATGGCGCCGCGCACGCCGTTGGCATAGTGCGTGGCGGCCGTGGCGCCCACGCTCCAGCCGCGGCTGGCGGCCTCGGCCAGCAGCAGCTCAGTTTCGCCGTAGGTCAGCAAAAAGTTGGGGGCGCTGCGCTGGATGTACACGGCCACGCGGGGCCGCGAGTAACCGCCGACCAGGGCCAGGTCGCTGGCCGAGCCGGTGCCGCCGGGGTAGTCGCTGCGCTTGCGGATGTCGAAGGCGCCGCCCGTCAGGTCGTAGCCGTTGGGCAGGCCGCGCTGCAGCGAAGCCGTGTTGTCACCGGCCAGCGACTGGTTGGCGTTGTTGGCAGCGCCGGCCTGCGGAATCTCGGCCACGGCGCTCAGGCGCGGGTCGCTGGTGGTACGCAGGTAGTCAATCAGGGTTTTGCTCCACTTCACTTCCCGAAAGTCGTCGGTGGTGAGTAGGGCGTTGGTCGTAGCGTTCTGGGTGTCGCCGTAAGCAATGTCGCCGTTTATCAGGGCATTGTCGGTGTAGCTGGTCATGGTGCCAGCCGCCGCGGCCTTCTCGGTGTAGGTTTTGGCCAGGGCAGCGTTGGCCTTGGTCATGCGCATGGCCACGCGCACCATCAGCGAGTAGCCCAGCTTTTTCCACTTGGCCACGTCGCCACCGTAGAGTAGGTCGCCCGCCGTCTTGGGGCCCGCAGCGTCGAGGCTGGTGATGGCCGCGTCAAGCTGCGTGAGCAGCGCAGGGTAGATGTCCTGCTGCTTGTCGTACTGGGGCGTGTTGATGCCCTGGGTGGCCATTGTTGCCTGCGTAAACGGAATGTCGCCGTAGGTATCGGTGATGCGCTGGAATATCATGACTTTCATGATATTGCTGATGGCAATCAAGTTGGTGAAGCGCGTCGCGCCCTGCGTGTTGGCCACGTCGATGGCCTGCTGCAGGCGGCTCAGGGCCGTGTAGCCCTGGCCGAAAAGCAGGGCCTGGTAGCCGGTAAAGCCGCCCGAGTTGGTGTACTTATCGCCGTTGCCGTAGTAGTTGAACGTGCTGGCCAGGGCCTGAATGGCCGGGGCTGGGTATAGCAGCTCGCCGTAGCCCGTGTTGGCAAACGTGAGCTGGCCGTCGGTGAGCAGGTAGTTGGGGTTGAGGTTGGCCGCGGAGGCCGCGTTGGGGTTGGTGTTTACCTCATCCAGGTATTTTTCCGAGCAGGAAGTGCTGAACAGGACGGCCGACAAAGCCGCGTAGATAACAGTCTTTCTCATCGCGCTAGCTTATTTGAATTTAACATTGAGGGTGACGCCGTACGTGCGGGCGAAGGGCAGCGAGCCGCCTTCTACCCCTGCATAGGCAACCAACGGCGAGATGGTGTTCTCGGGGTCGATGTTGTCGGTGTGCTTGAGGATGGTGAACAGGTTGCGGCCCACCAGCGACAGGGTAATATTTTGGAACGGCGTGCGCGCCAGCAGGCTCTGGTTGAAGTTGTAGCCGAACGACAGCTGGCGGAACTTGATGAAGCTACCGTCGAGCACCGACAGGGCCGACACGTTGCTGGCCAGGGTGGGGTAGTAGGTGTAGGCG
Source organism: Hymenobacter nivis (assembly GCF_006439025.1). GTDB lineage: Bacteria > Bacteroidota > Bacteroidia > Cytophagales > Hymenobacteraceae > Hymenobacter > Hymenobacter nivis_A. The sequence continues at coordinate 299,059 of NZ_RCYZ01000001.1, read as the reverse complement.
GGCACCACCACCGTGTTCACCGCGCCGCTTTCCGTCACGCCGGCAGCTACTACGCCGGTTTCGCGGCCGGTCAGCGTGGCCTGGTTCAGGCCGCGGGTGTACGAGTAGTACTCGGTGGCCGAGAGGATCTTGTTGTTGAACTTGTAGTCAATCAGGAACGACAGGTTGAAGTTCTTGAAGGTGAAATCGTTGTTGAAGCCGCCGTACAGGTTGGCAATGCCCGAGCCCATGGGCTTCAGGTCGCCGCGCAGCGGAATGCCATCAGCGCCCACAATCACGTTGCCGCTGGCGTCGCGCTTGTAGTCGTATGCCCGCACCTGCGAGATGGGGAGGCCCTTCACGATGCCGATGTTGGCGTTCATGGGGCGGTAGGTGCCGGTTTGCAGCGGGTTGTTGGCGCCGCCGTCGATGTCGAGCACTTCGTTGTGCAGCTTGGTGAAGTTGAACGACGAGGTCCAGGTGAAGGCGCCGCGCTTGATGGGCACCAGCGTCAGGGCCAGCTCTACGCCGCGGTTCAGGGTCGAGCCCAGGTTCACGGTGGTGCCCTCGTAGCCCGTGGCTACCGAGAGGGAGGCGTTCACAATCTCACCGGTGGTTTTGCGGTTGAAGTACGCCAGGTCCACCCCAATGCGGTTATTGAGGAACTTCAGCTCTGTGCCGATTTCAAATTCGCGCAGGTTGTAGGGGCGCAGGTTGGCGTTGGGCAGCGTCGAGCTGGTGTTAGCACGCGGCACGCCGTTGATGGGGTTACCGATGTTGTAGTACTGTTGCGTCAGGTACGGGTTGGCGGCCTCGCCGCTGGTCTTGGCGTAGGAGGCGCGCAGCTTGCCGTAGCTCAGGGCCGGCGAGTCGAGCAGGTCGGAGAAGATGAAGCTGCCCGCCACCGACGGCGTGAAGATGCTGCGGTTGCCGTTGGGCAGCGACGAGAAGCGGTCGTAGCGGCCGGTCGTGCTCAGGGTCAGGAAGCGGTAGGTGAAGTCGGCGGTGTAGTAGAGCGAGGGCGTTACCAGCTCCGAGAACTGGTACTCGGGGCGGTTGGCGATGCGCACGTTGGATGGCGTGTACAGGTAGGGCACAATGAACTGCCCGCCGGACAAGCGGCTGCTCTCAAACTTGTTGCGGCGGTAGTTGGCCCCCACGCTGGCGCTGATGGAGAAGTCTTGGTTGAGGCTCTTGTTGAACGAGAGCAAGGCGTCGGAGTTCATCTCGAGGCGGCTGCCCAGGGTCAGGTTGTCGAGGGCCCCCTCGCCGGCGGTCGAGTACAGCGTGCCGTAGGGCGTCACGCCAAAGCGGCGGTCGCTGGAGTAGTCGTAGCCGATGCGGCCTTGCAAAAACAGGTAGTCGGTGAAGGCGTACCGGGCCGAAAGCGAGCTAATGAGGCGCTTGCGCGACACGTTGTTTACGAACTGGTTCACCACAAACCACGGGTTGGTGGCGTAGCTGTCCACGTTCCAAGCCGTTTCCAGGCCGTTGTTGTTGGGGTCGAAGCCGGGGGCCAGGGTAGACTGGTTGATGTTGGGGGCCAGGAACAGGATGTTGTTGGCGTTCAGGGGCGAGTCGCTGAGCTGGGGCCGGTTCTGGTCGTTCTGGTCGATGTAGCTGGCCGACAGGTTGAAGCTCAGCTTCTTGGTCAGGTCGTAGGCCGTGTTGAAGTTCACGGTGCGGCGCGTCAGGCCGCTGTTGCGCAGGATGGACTTGTTGTCCAGGTTCGACACCGACAGGCGGTAAGTGCCCTTGTCGCCACCGCCCGAAATTGCCACCGTGTTGGTGAAGGAGGGCCCCACGCGGTAGAAATTGTTGATGTTGCCCTTCACTGCCGAGTAGGCGTATTGCTGGCCGTCGATGCCGACGGTCGGCGCGCCGTCCAGCCGCTGGCCCCAGGCCGTGTTGCCCGATACAATGGCCGAGGCCTTGTCGGTGGGCCGCAGGCCCTGGCTGCCCTGACCGTACACGTCCTGGAAGTCCGTGTTGTTCACCGCCCGGTCAAACTGCAGGTTGGTGTTGTACTCAATCGTGGTTTTGGTGCGCGAGCCGGTCTTGGTCGTAATCTGAATCACGCCGTTGGCCGCCCGGGCCCCGTACAGGGCCGAAGCGGTCGAGCCCTTCAGCACCGTCACGTTTTCAATGTCGTCGGGGTTGATGTTGCTGATGCCGTCGCCTAGGTCGGCGCCGCCCCACTCGCCGGCGCTGCCCCGCACGGTGTTGTCCATGGGCACGCCGTTGATGACGATCAGCGGCGAGGAAGTGCCCGAAAACGACGTCACGCCCCGGATGTTGAGGCGCGCCGATGAGCCGGGGCCCCCACTGGTGCCGCCCACGTTCAGGCCGGCCACTCGGCCTTCGAGCGAGTTGGCCACGTTGGTTTCGCGGGCTATCGCGAGCGGGCCGCCTTCCACTTTGGTCACGGCATAGCCAAGCTTGCGCTCGTCCTTCTTGATGCCCAGCGCCGTCACCACGACTTCGCCGAGCTCCTTGTTGTCGTTGGCCAGCACCACGTTAATGGTCGAGCGGTCGCCGATGGCCACCGTCTGCGGCAGGTAGCCCACGTAGGAGAACACCAGCGAGCCGTTGCCCGGGGCCATGATGGCGTAGTTGCCGGTCACGTCGGTGGTGGTGCCCTGCGAGGTGCCGCTCACCTGGATGCTCACCCCGATGAGGGGCGCGTTGTCTGAGCCGACGACTCTGCCCGCAATCTTGGTTGCCTGGGCGTAGCTATACCCTCGGCAAAGCAGCAAGAGTAGAACTATTAGGTGTAAGGTTTTTTGCATCACTGTTCGGGGGTTTGGTGAATGGGCGATTAAAAGGCAAGGGGGTGGGAAAAAGTACAATAGGGGAGGTTAACTGCTTTCTGCCTTGGCTGGTAAGGAGAAGGTAGTCAATTGATGAGAGAAATTGACTGTTTAGTTAACAAATTAATCAATTTCTGTTAATCAGCTCGCTAATGCCCCGGGCCTAGTTTTGCAGGAGCAATGGGAAGCAGGTTTTTCGGGGGTCCGGGCGGCGCACCTGGGGGCCCTGCCGCAGTGGCGAAATGCCCGCGGAGGGCCCCAGGGCGGCGCTACGCAGCCGCGGCCAGCACGGGCTTGGGCCGGTAGGTGTGGCCTTTGAGGGCAAAGAACAGAATGTAGAGGTAGCACGGAACCAGCAGCAGGTAGGCATTTTGCAGGCCCAGCACCTCCGTCAGCTTGCCGTACAGGTAAGGCAGCACCGCCCCGCCCCCGATGCCCATGACCACCAGGGCCGAGCCGCGCTCCGTCAGGTTGCCCAAGCCCTTGATGCTGAGCGGGAAAATGGCCGGCCACATCAGCGCGTTGGCCAGGCCCAGCAGCGCCACGCACGCCACCGACGCCAGGCCGTGCGTGAGCACGATGCCGGCCGTGAAGGCCAGGCCCACGAACGTGCAGAGGCGCAGGGCCGTTTGCTGCGTCACGTAGCGCGGTATGGCCACGATGCCCACGACGTAGCCCACCAGCATGGCCGCCAGGGTGAAGGACGTGAAATTGCGGGCCACGTCGAGGCTAATGCCCTGCGACCGACCGTATTGGATGATGGTGTCGCCGGCAATGACCTCGGCCCCCACGTAGAGAAACATGGCCAGGGCCCCCAGCAGCAGGTGCGGGTGCTGCCAGATGCTGCCCGTTGGCTCGGGGGCTGCGGCCGCCGGGCCGGCGGCACCGGCCTGCACCTCTGGCAGCCCCGACGCCCGGATGAGCACGGCCAGCACCACCAGCGCCGCCGCCATGACGAGGTAGGGGGTGATGACGCGCCCGGCCAGCTGTTGCAGCAGGGCTTCTTTCGCCGCCGGCGAGATGGGGCCCGCCAGCTGCTTTTCCAGCTCTTCGGCCCCCTTCAGCACCACCGCCCCGATGACGATGGGGCTGAGGGCCCCGGCCACTTTGTTGCAGATGCCCAGGATGCTGATGCGCTTGGCGGCGCTCTCCAGGGGCCCCAGGATGGTGGCGTAGGGGTTGGAGGCCGTTTGGAGCAGCGCCAGCCCGGCCCCCTGAATGAAGAGGCCCACCAGAAACAACGGGTAGGAGCGGGCCTGCGCCGCCGGCACAAACACCAGGGCCCCGCCCGCCATCACCACCAGCCCCAGCGCCATGCCGTTCTTAAAACCTGTTTTCTGGAGAATAAACGAGGAGGGCAGCGCCAGAAACACGTAGGCGATGTAGAAGGCAAACGTGACGAGCAACGCCTGCGCGTAGGTGAGTTCGCAGGCAATTTTCAGGAACGGTATGAGCGTGCCGTTGAGCCAGGTGATGAACCCGAAGATGAAAAACAGGGCCCCGATGATGACCAGGGGTGGAACGACGGTGGCTTTGCTGTCTTTCATGCAATGATGGAGAAGAGGAAAGGAGGGGCCCCGAACCGCCACGCAGGCGGCCGGGACCCCAAAAGTAGCCCCGGGGCCCTAAAACCTGTAGCGAACGAACGCTTCCATGGCCTCGTACTCGGCCAGGCCGAGCTGGTCGTAGCGCTCGGCGGTGGCGCGGTTGCGGTCTTCCGAGCGCTGCCAGAACTCGCGCTTGTCGTTGCCGGGGAACACGGCGCTGTCCTTCTGCGACTGGTGCTTGAAAATGGCCTGGCGCTTGCGCATCAGCTCCTCGGGGCTGATGGGCACGGCCATCTCAATGTCCTGCACGTCCCACTCCTGCCAGGCCCCGCGGTAGAGCCACAGGTAGCAGTCGTCGAGCCAGGCCTCCGTGCCCTTGAGGCGCGCCAGGGCGGCAAAAATGGCGTCGAGGCACACCTTGTGCGTGCCGTGCGGGTCGCGCAGGTCGCCGGCGGCGAAGATCTGGTGGGGCCGGATTTCCTGTAAAATGTCCACCACGGCCTGGATGTCGGCCTCGCCCAGGGGCTTCTTCTTCACCTGCCCGGTTTCGTAAAACGGCATGTTCATGAAGTGCACGTTCTCGTCCTTCACGCCGCAGAAGCGGCAGGCCGCGGCGGCCTCGCCCTTCCGAATCAGGGCCTTGATGTCCTGCACCAGCGGGCTGTCTTCCTCGCCGAGCTTCTTGTGGCCGAGGAACTCCACCACTTCGGCGTGCTCTTTCTGCATCTTGTTGGCGCCCACGCCCGACTTCTGCGCAAAGTCCAGGGCGAAGTCGGCGAAGCGGCGCGCGTCGTCGTCGAACACGGCGATGTTGCCGCTGGTCTGGTAGGCCACGTGCACGTCGTGGCCCTGGTCGACGAGGCGCAGCAGCGTGCCGCCCATCGAAATCACGTCGTCGTCGGGGTGGGGCGAGAAGATGAGCACCCGCTTGTGGGCCGGCAGGGCGCGCTCGGGGCGCTTGTCGTCGTTCGAGTTGGGCTTGCCGCCCGGCCAGCCCGTGATGGTGTGCTGAATGCCGTTGAACACCCGGATGTTGAGGCTGTAAGCGCTGCCCGATTCCACCAGCAGGTCGCTCAGGCTGCCGTCTTTGTAGTCTTCGTCGGTGAGCTTGAGGATGGGCTTTTCCATCTTGAGGCTCAGCCAGATAACGGCCCGGCGGATGAGGGCGTCGTCCCAGGCGCACATGCCCACCAGCCAGGGCGTTTTGATGCGCGTCAGCTCCAGGGCGGCCCACTGGTCCACCACCACGCGGGTGTGGGGGTGCTGCTGCAAGAAGGAAGCCGGCACGGCGTCCGAAATCTTGCCTTCCACCGTTTCCTGGAGGATTTTGGCCTTCCCTTCGCCCCAGGCCAGCAGGATGATCTGGCGGGCCTTGGTGATGGTGCCCACGCCCATGGTGAGGGCCCGCAGCGGCACGTATTCCTCCTTGATGAAGTCCTTGGCCGCGTCGGTAATCGTCAAGGGGTCCAGCTTAACCAGGCGCGTGGCCGAGGTGCTGGCCGAGCCCGGCTCGTTGAAGCCGATGTGCCCGGTGCGCCCGATGCCGAGCAGCTGCAAGTCGAGGCCGCCGCAGTCCTCAATGAGCTTGTCGTAGGCCTGGCAGTAAGCCTTTACCTGCTCGATGGGCAGCGTGCCGTCGGGGATGTGCACGTTTTCGGGCCGGATGTCGACGTGGTCGAACAGCTGCTCGTGCATGAAATAAACGTAGCTCTGCAGCTCGTCGGGCTGCATGGGGTAGTACTCGTCGAGGTTGAAGGTGACCACGTTCTGGAAGCTGAGGCCTTCCTCGCGGTGCAGCCGGACCAGCTCCTTGTACACGCCGATGGGCGACGAGCCGGTGGCCAGGCCCAGCACGGCCTGCTCGCCGCGGGCCTGCTTGGCCCGGATCAGTGCGGCAATCTCGTGGGCCACGTAGATGGCGCCTTCCTGCGGCGTTTCAAAAACGGTGACCGGCAGCTTCTCAAACGTGGTTTCCGAGTAATTCAATACTTCCATGGCTGAATTTTCGAGAGTAAAAAAGCGGAGTTTTCAGAACGAAGCAGGGCGGCGGCGCTGGCGAAAAACCAGGGGCCCCGGGGGCCCTCGCGCAGCGGCCAGCAATAAATCAGGCGGGCACTGATCGGGGTAGCGGCAACCTGGGCCGTAGCGCCGGCACGGCCGTCAGGAGCAGGCAAGCGCGGCTCAATAGAATTATTTAAGTAAATAATGGTTTATCCGATTCAAACTTAAGCCGGCCGCGCAAGCAAAGCAAGCACATGACAAAATAATGTGTGCGCACACGCAAGCTTTTTCCTTCGGAGTGTGCGCGCACACCGCACTTTGGGCCCCCGGGCCCGCCGCCCCCCGGCCCGGGGCCCCCAGCAGGAGAAAAAGCAGCCGGGCGGCAACCACGGGCCCCGTTCTTCGTCATTGCGGCAGCGCCGGGGCCCCGGGGTGGCATTAAGCGGTAGCTTTAAGGAGTTTTATAGGGCCGGCGCGCCCGCTTGGCGGCTGCGGCTTCCCTACGCAGGGGGCGCTGCGGCCAAGTGCGCGCGCCGTGCAGAGCAGCAGTTAGTAGTATGGAAAAGAGTGCGGTACGCATCAAGGACATTGCCGCCAAGGCCAACGTATCGGTCGGCACCGTGGACCGGGTGCTCCACAACCGGGGGCGGGTTTCGGAAAAAGTGCGGCAGAAGGTGCTGCGCATGATGGAGGAGCTCGACTACGAGCCCAACCTCATTGCCCGCGCCCTGGGCTCGAACCGCACCTACCAGCTGGCCGTGGTGCAGCCCGACCACCTCATCGACCCCTACTGGCAGGCCCCGTGGGACGGCATCGGCAAGGCTGCCAAGGAGCTCAAGCAGTACGGCGTCACCGTCACGATGTACCCCTACGAGCTCACGGAGGTGGCCTCGTTTGTGGCCCAGGCCGAGGCGGCCACCCAATCCGCGCCCGACGGCATCCTCATCGCGCCGCTGTTCTACCGCGAGTCGCTGGCGTTTTTTGCGCGTTGGCAGGCGGAAAGTATTCCCTACGTGCTCTTCAATACCTACATCGCCGAGCTGCCCGCGCTGAGCTACGTGGGGCAGGACTCGTACCAGAGCGGGTTTTTGGCGGGCAAGCTGGTGCAGTTCGGGCAGGCCGAGCCGGGCACCTACCTCATTGCGCACATCGCCGAAGACATTGCCAACTCGCTGCACGTGACGCAGAAGGAGCGGGGCTTCCGCGACTACTTTGCCCAGCTGCCCGCCCCCGCCCCCGGGGCCCCGGGGGCCCCCGCCAACGTGGTCAGCATCGCCCTGCCCGACCCGACCGACCCTTCGTTTGCCCGGCAGCTCAACCGCCTGCTCGACGACGAAACCGTGCAGCTGCGCGGCATCTTCGTGAGCACGTCCAAGGCCTACGAAATTGCGCCCTACCTCCAGGCCTACCACCGCGAAGACGTGCGCCTGGTGGGCTACGACCTGCTGGAAAAAAACATCCACTTCCTCCACGAGAACGTGATTGATTTCCTCATCAACCAAAACCCGCACGAGCAGGGCTACCAGGGCGTGTTCGCCCTGGCCGACCAGCTGGTGTTCAAGAAGGAAGTGCCCCCGCTGAAATACCTGCCGCTCGACATCATCACCAAGGAAAACCTGCGCTACTACGTGGGCGAATAGGGCCTCGGGCAGCGCCCTGGCCCACAAAAAATGCCCCGCGCCAACCGGCCGGGGCATTTTTTGTGGAGAATATCGGAGTCGAACCGATGACCTGTTGCTTGCGGAGCAACCGCTCTAGCCAGCTGAGCTAATCCCCCAAGTGCGGGCAAACATACGGCGGCGGCGGCAGAGCCCCAAGCCGGGGCCCCGCTGCCGCCGCCGCCGGCTTTACCAGCCGGTGCGGTAGTCGCGCTTCACAAACTGGTTGACCTCGTCGAGGTTGGTGATGCGCATCTGGCTGTTGTCCCAGAGCAACTTGCGGCCGCGGCCGGGGTAGTCGAAGCCCTGGCCCGCGGCCTTGGGCTTGCGCAGGTCGTAGCCGCGCACGGCCAGATTGGCCATCAGCAGGGCCTCGGTGAGGGGCCCCGCCAGGGCGAAGGGCGAGCTGAGCTTGGTTTTGCCGGCGCCGGCCAGGCAGGCCTCTACCCACTGGCCGTAGTGGCCGTTGGCCTGGCCGGGCACGCGGGCCAGGGTCTGGGGCACCTTCACCTCTTCGTTGCGCGAGAGGGGGAGCAGGCGCGGATTTTCGGCGTAGGTGCTGGCCATCATCTTGCCCTTGTCGCCGATGAAGAGGATGCCGTTACCGCCGTCGCCAAACAGCTCGTTGGCGCCCAGCTCGTCGGGGCGCTCGGGCTGGATGCCGCCGTCCATCCAGTGCATGGTGATGTCCTGCTTGGTTTTGGCGGTTTTGGGGAACGTGAGCGTGACGTGGCTGCTGGGGGGGCAGCCGTCGGGGAAGTAGCCGCGCTTAAACTCATCCACGTACACGCTGCCCACGCTGGCCTGCACCGCGTTGGCGTACTCCAGGTCGAGCACCCGGAAGGGGGCTTCCATCAGGTGGCAGCCCATGTCGCCGAGGGCCCCGGTGCCGTATTCCCACCAGCCGCGCCAGTTGAAGGGCACCAGCTTGTCCACGTAGTCGCGCTTGGGCGCCGTGCCCAGCCACAGGTCCCAGTCCAACTCGGCGGGCACGGGGGCGCTGGTGGTGGGCCAGGCAATGCCCTGGGGCCACACGGGCCGGTCCGTCCAGCAGTACACGGTGTGCACGTCGCCAATGGTGCCGGCGTCGTACCACTCCATCAGCTGGCGCACGCCGTCGTTGGATGAGCCCTGGTTGCCCATCTGCGTCACCACTTTGGGGTACTTGCGGGCCGCCTCGGTGAGGGTGCGGGCCTCGAAAATGTCGTGGGTCAGCGGCTTCTGCACGTACACGTGCTTGCCCAGCTGCATGGCCGCCAGGGCGGGCATGGCGTGGTTGTGGTCGGGCGTCGATACCGACACGGCGTCGATGTGCTTGCGCTCCTTCTCCAGCATCTTGCGCCAGTCTTTGTAGTACTTGGCCTGCGGAAAGGCCTTGCGCGAATTGGCCGCGCGGCGGTCGTCCACGTCGCAGAGGAAGGCAATGCGGGCCTTGCCGGTTTTGGCAAACATGGCGATGTCGCTCTCGCCCTTGCCGCCCGCGCCGATGCCAGCAATCACGAGTTGGTCGCTGGGAGCGGTGTAGCCCTTGCCGCCCAACACAAAGCGCGGCACGATGAAAAACGAAGCCGCGGCCAGCGTACTTTTCTTAACAAAATCGCGCCGGGACGACGCATCGGGAAGTTGGCTCATAAGGGGGCGGGGATAGGAGGGGAGGGAAAGAGGAAAAGAAAGGACAATTTCGAGGGGGAAGGTACAGAAAATTGCGAATTATCCCCGTATCATTCCGCTAAAACGTTTATGCAGCCTGCGCCGGTCCCCCAAGGCGCGGCCCGTGGCCCACGCCGGGGCCCCGGCGTAGGCCACGCAAACGTAACATTGGCGTAGCCGCCCGCGGCCGACCTTTGCGCCCAGCCCGGGCCTTGCGCCGGGCCCGCCGCCCGGGTTGGGCGGTGCTTTGCCGGCTTCTTATGCTCTGCCCGAAACTTTCCTTTGCCCTGGCCGCCGCCCTCGGCCTGCTGGCCGCCCGCCCCGCCGCCGCCCAAGTGCCCACCAACGACCCCCGGGCCACCAAAATCCTGCTGCCCAACGGCTGGTCCCTTACCCCGGCCGGGGGCCCCGGGTTGGCCCTGGGCGACTTGCCCCTGAACATGCAGCTGTCGAAATCGGGCCGGCTGCTGGCCGTCACCAACAACGGGCAGAGCACCCAAACGGTGCAGCTCATTGACCCGGTGACGCACGCGCTGCTCGACGAGAAGGTTATCGGCAAGTCGTGGTACGGGCTGGCCTTCAACGCCAAAGCCGACCGGCTGTACGTGTCCGGGGCCAACGACAACATCATCCTGGCCTACCCCGTGGCCGCCCGCAAGCTGGGGGCCCCCGACACGATGCGCCTGGGCCGAGCCTGGCCGAAGGAGAAAATCAGCCCCGCCGGCCTGGCCGTGGACGGGCCCCGGGAGCGCCTCTACACCGTGACCAAGGAGGACAACGCGCTGTACGTGCTCGACCTCAAAACCAAGCGCACGCTGCGCCGGGTGCCGCTGGGCCACGAGGCCTACGGCTGCCTGCTGGCGCCCGACGGCAACACGCTCTACATCAGCCTGTGGGGCGGCGACGAGCTGCTGGCCTACGACACCCGCACCGGCACCATCCGGCAGCGCCTGGCCACCGAAAGCCACCCCAACGAGCTGATTCAGAGCCGCAACGGCCGCTACCTGTTCGTGGCCAACGCCAACGACAACTCCGTGTCGGTGGTGGATGCGAAGAGCTGGCGGGTGCTCGAAACCATTTCCTCGGCCCTGTACCCCACCAAGCTCACCGGCTCGACGCCCAACGGCCTGGCCCTGAGCCCCGACGAGAAAACCCTCTACATCGCCAACGCCGACAACAACTGCCTGGCCGTGTTCGACGTGGCCCACCCCGGCAAGAGTACGCCCCAGGGCTTCATCCCCACGGGCTGGTACCCCACCTGCGTGCGCACGCTGGGCCGGCAGGTGCTGGTGGCCAATGGCAAGGGCTTCTCGTCATTGCCCAACCCCCGGGGGCCCCAGCCGGTGAAGCGCACCGACAACAGCGGCTACCAGCTGGGCAGCACGGCCGCGGCTGGGCCGGTGCAGTACATCGGCGGGCTGTTTAAGGGCACGCTTTCAGCCATTCCGGTGCCCAGCGCGGCCCAGCTGAAGGCCTACTCGGCGCAGGTGTACGCCAACACGCCCTTCACGCCGGCCCTGGAGAAAGAGGCCCTGGGCGTGGCTGGGGGCCCTATCCCGCGGCGGGCGGGGGAGGCGTCGCCCATCAAGCACGTGTTCTACATCATCAAGGAAAACCGGACGTACGACCAGGTGCTGGGCGATATGCGCGAGGGCAACGGCGACTCGACGCTGTGCATTTTCCCGGAGCGCGTGACGCCCAACCACCACGCGCTGGCCCGCGAGTTTGTGCTGCTCGACAACTTCTACGTGAACGCCGAGGTGAGCGCCGACGGCCACAACTGGAGCACCGCCGCCTACGCCACCGACTACGTGGAGAAGACCTGGCCCATCAGCTACGGCGGGCGCGGCGGTACCTACGACTACGAGGGCACCCGCAAGATTGCCTACCCGCGCGACGGCTTCATTTGGGACTACTGCCAGCGCGCCGGCCGCAGCTACCGCAGCTACGGCGAGTTTGCCGAGAACGGCAAAACCCCGCTCAAGTCGCTCGAAGGGCACCTGTGCCCCAAGGCCCCGGGCTTCGACATGGACGTGAAGGACGTGGACCGGGTGCGCATCTGGGCCCAGGATTTCGACTCGCTGCTGGCCCGCGGGGCCGTGCCGCAGTTCAGCACCATCCGCCTCAGCAACGACCACACCAGCGGCCAGAAACTGGGCAAAATCTCGCCCATCTCGGCCGTGGCCGACAACGACCTCGCCCTGGGCCAATTCGTGGAGCACCTCTCGCACAGCCCCATCTGGAACGAATCGGTGGTGTTCGTGCTCGAAGACGACGCCCAGAACGGCCCTGACCACGTGGACGCCCACCGCTCGCCGGCCTTCGTCATCAGCCCCTACACCCGCCGCGGCGCCGTGGACCACACCCTCTACACCACGGCCGGGGTGCTGCGCACGATGGAACTCATCCTGGGCCTGCCGCCCATGAGCCAGTACGACGCCGCCGCACGGCCGCTGTTCGGCGTGTTTCAGGCCGCGCCCGCCGGGGCCCCCTACCAGGCCAAGGCTGCCCGCGTGCCCCTCGATGCCCGCAACACCGCCTGGAACCGCAGCGCCGAGCGCTCGGCCAAGTTCAACCTGGCCACCGAAGACGCCGCCCCCGACCGCGACCTCACCGAAGTGGTGTGGAAAGCCATTCGGGGCGAAAATGCCGCCGTGCCGGCCCCCCGCCGCGGGGCTTTCCTGCGCCCCACCCCCAAGCGCGACGACGATGACGACTGAGGCCGGCAACGCCCGCGCCGGGGCCCCAAGTTAGGGCCCCTGGGCACGAGGGAGTAATGGCGCCCGGTGCGGAAACCGTTCGTGGAAGTGGCCCGGCCAAGGGGCCCCGGCCACCACCAGGGCCCCTTGGCCGGGCCCCAATAAAGGGCGGGCATCCTACCTTGCATGCGCTTCGGACGCGGCGGTGTGCAGCGCCGGTTTTATTTCCTTTTGTTATGAGTGCTCCTGCTGCGCGCTTTTTGCGCATTCACCCGGCCGACAACGTGATGGTTGCCCTCCAGGACTTGCCCGCCGCCACGGTGGTACGCTTTGAAAACCAAGTTCTTGTGCTGCCCGAGGCCATTCCGGCCAAGCACAAGTTCTTTTTGCACGAGATGGCGCCGGGCGCGGAAGTGACCATGTACGGCGGGCTGGTGGGCAAGGCGCAGGTGCACATTGCCCAGGGGGGGCGCATGACCACGGCCAACACCGCCCACGCCGCCGACCCCTACGCCTACCGCGGCTGGCAGCAGGGCCCCTGGGTGGCCCCCGACGCCGCGCGCTTTGCCGGCCGCACCTTCCAGGGCTACCACCGCGCTGATGGCCGCGTGGGCACGGCCAACTACTGGCTGTTTGTGCCCCTGGTGTTTTGCGAAAACCGCAACCTCGACGCCATCAAGGAGGCCCTGCACCACGAGCTGGGCTACGCCACCACGGGCAAGTACCGCCTCTTTGCCCACGACCTGCTGCGGGCCTACCAGCAGGGCGACGACGGGCAGGGCATCCAGCTGGCCCCCGCGTCCACGCCCGCCCGGGCCCGCGTGTTTCCCAACGTTGATGGCATTAAGTTCTTGAACCACAGCGGTGGCTGCGGCGGCACCCGCCAAGACGCCGACACCCTCGGCGAGCTGCTGGCCGCCTACGCCGACCACCCCAACGTGGCCGGCGTGACGGTGCTCAGCCTGGGCTGCCAGCACCTGCAAACCAGTAATTTCCGGGCTAGCCTCCAGCGCCGCAACCCGCAGTTCGACAAGCCGCTGCTGGTATTTGAGCAGCAGCTGATGGACAGCGAGGAGCAGGTGGTGAGCGAGGCCATCCGCCAAACGTTCCGGGGCCTGGCCCGGGCCAACGAAAACGTGCGGCGGCCCGCCCCGCTCAGCGCCCTTTCCATCGGGGTGAAGTGCGGGGGCAGCGACGGCTTCAGCGGCCTTTCGGCCAACCCCGCCGTGGGCTACGCCGCCGACCTGCTGGTGGGCCTGGGCGGCCAGGTGCTGCTGGCCGAGTTCCCGGAGCTGTGCGGGGCCGAGCAAAACATCCTCGACCGCTGCCCCGATGGGGCCCTGGCCGGCCGCTTTACCCAGCTCATGGGCGACTACGACGCGTTGGCCACGGCGGTCGGCTCGGGCTTCTTCATGAACCCCTCGCCGGGCAACATCGCCGACGGCCTGATTACCGACGCCATTAAATCGGCTGGGGCGGCCAAAAAAGGCGGTACCTCGCCCGTGGCCGACGTGCTCGACTACACCGAGCCCGCCCGCCGCCCGGGCCTGTCCTTGGTGTGCACGCCCGGCAACGACGTGGAGGCCACCACCGGCCAGGCCGCGGCCGGGGCCACGCTCATCCTCTTCACCACGGGCCTGGGCACGCCCACCGGCAACCCCGTGTGCCCCGTCATCAAGGTGGCCACCAACACCGGGCTGGCCCGCCGCCTGGCCGACATCATCGACCTCGACGCCGGCCCTGTCATCGCGGGCACCAAAACCATCGAGCAGATGGGCGAAGAAATCCTGGACTACTGCGTGCGCGCGGCCAGCGGCGAGGTCATTCCCAAAGCCGTGGCTCTGGGCCAGGACGACTTCATCCCGTGGAAGCGCGGGGTGTCGCTGTAAGCGGCTAATGAATTGATTTTTAGGGCCAACACGCACCGTTGCACTGCGCGGGCGTTAGCCCCGCAGGATAAAGCCGGGTGGGTGTAGAGACGCATCCTTGCGTCTCTACACCCACCCGGCTTTATTAGCTACCAGCCAATGGCGCAGCGCTTAAGCGTTGGCCAGGGCGCGGTCGAGGTGCACGTAGCCGCCGTCGACGTGCAGGATTTGCCCCGTGGTGTGGCTGCTGCGGGCCGAGAGCAGGAAGGCGACGGCGTTGGCAATTTCCTCGGCGGTGGTCATGCGGCTTTCCAGCGGGATGCGGGCGGTGATTTCGCGCAGCTTCTCCTCGGGGTCGGCCAGGGTTTGCAGCCAGGTTTCGTAGGCGGGCGTCCAGCACTCGGCCACGGCCACGGCGTTCACCCGGATGCCGTACTTGAGCAGCTCCACGGCCCACTCGCGGGTGAGGGCGTTGCGGGCGCCGTTGGCCGCGGCGTAGGCCGAGGTGTTGCCCTGGCCCGTTTCGGCGGTTTTGGACGTGATGTTGACGATGGCGCCCTTCGCCTTTTTCAGCTCGGGCAGGGCGTGGTGGGCCACCAAGTAGTAGTGCACCACGTTGCGGTGCAGGCTCTGCATAAAGCCCGCGTAGTCGCCGCTTTCCAGGCCCACGCCGTCGTTCACGCCGGCGTTGTTCACGAGCCCGTCGATGCGGCCAAACTGCGCCACCACGGCCGCCACCGCCCGGGCGCAATCGGCCGGCTCGGTGAGCTCGGCCACCACCTGCCCGGCGCGGCCCCCGGCGGCCACCACGGCGGCCACGGCCTGCTGGTTGTCGGCCTCCTTGCGGCCGATGACGACGGGCACGGCTCCTTCCTGCGCCAGCACCCGCACAATGCCCTCGCCGATGCCCCGGGCCCCGCCCGTGACGATAATTACCTTGTCCTGAAGCGCTAAGTTCATGGCTAAATGGGTTGCAAATGGTTAATACGGGCTGCCCTGGCCCGGCTGGGGCCCCGGGAGGCTAGGCCGGGCTGTAGGCCTTCACCACCTGGCGCGAGGTGCCCAGGCCCTCAATGCCCAGCTCCACCACGTCGCCGGGCTTAAGGTACACGGGCGGCTTGAAGCCCAGGCCCACCCCCGCGGGCGTGCCCGTCGAAATGATGTCGCCCGGCAGCAGCGTCATGAACTCGCTGAGGTACGACACCAGGTAGGGCACCTTGAAAATGAGGTTGGCCGTGGTGCCGTCCTGCATCAGCTGGCCGTTCACCGTCAGCCACAGGCGCAGGTTGTCGAGGTCGCCGAGCTCATCCGGGGTGGCCAGGAACGGCCCGACCGGGGCGAAGGTATCGCAGCCCTTGCCCTTGTCCCAGGTGCCGCTGCGCTCCAGCTGGAACTCGCGCTCGCTCACGTCGTTGTGCAGCACGTAACCCGCAATGTAGGCCGGGGCGTCGGCCTCCGCCACGTACGAAGCGCGCCGGCCGATGACCACGGCCAGCTCCACTTCCCAGTCGGTTTTCACCGAGTTGCGGGGGATGATAATGTCGTCGTTGGGGCCCACGTAGGCCGTGGTCGATTTCATGAACAGCACCGGCTCGGCCGGGGGCGTGGCCCCCGTTTCGCGGGCGTGGTCGGCGTAGTTGAGGCCGATGCACAGGATTTTGGACGGGCGCGCCACCGGGGGGGCCAGGCGCTCGGCAGCGTCCACGGGGGGCAGGGCCCCGGCGTTGGCCTCTAGGAAAGCGGCGAGCCGCGCCAGGCCGTCGGTGGCAAAAAAATCCTCGGTGTAGTCCTGGCCGAAGGCCGATACATCGTAGCGCTGCTCGTGCAGGAGCACGCCGGGCTTCTCGTGGCCGGGCTGGCCGTAGCGGATGAGTTTCATGCGAAAAAAAATACTATTATGCGTTGGTGATCAGGTGTTAAGCTTAATAAAGCCGCCGTCGATGGGGTAGTCGCAGCCGGTGATGAAGCCCGCCTCGTCGGAACACAGGTAGAGGGCGAGGGCGGCAATTTCGGTGGGCTGGCCCATGCGGCCGATGGGCTGGCTGCGCGAGAGCTTGTCGAAGACGGCCGCCTCCTGCCCCGGGTAGTTGCCGGCAATGAAGCCATCGACGAACGGCGTGTGCACCCGCGCCGGCGAAATGCTGTTGCAGCGGATGTGGCTGCTGAGGTAGTCGCGGGCCACCGAGAGCGTCATGGCGTGGATGGCGCCCTTGCTCATGGAGTAGGCAAAGCGGTCGGCCAAGCCCACGTGTGCCGCAATGGAGGCCAGGTTGAGGATGGTGCCGCCGCCCTGCTCGCGCATGCGCGGCACGGCTGCAAACAGGCAGTTGTAGGCCCCCTTCACGTTCACCTGGTACACGCGGTCGAAATCGGCCTCCGGCGTATTTTCCACGGTGCCCACGTGCGCAATGCCCGCGTTATTCACTAAAATATCGACCCGGCCAATGGCCGCAAACGCGGCCTGCACCGCGGCTTGCTGGCCCACGTCGGCGGCGTGCACCTGGGCCGTGCCGCCGGCTTGCGCTATTTCGTCGGCGGTGGCCTGGCCAGCCGCCAGCGTACGCTCGATGATGTGGACGGCCGCGCCTTGGCGGGCAAAAAGCTGCGCAATGGCCCGGCCAATGCCGCTGCCGCCGCCCGTCACCACGGCCTGCTTTCCGGTTAATTCAAACATGAAACGAACGCGTTAGATGGAGTAAAGAAGCTGAAAAAAGAGCGAATAGGGCCCCTGGGCTAGTGAGCGGCCAAGAGCGTGGGGTGCTTGACGGAGCCGTTGCGCAGGGCAAAGCCGGGCACGACCAGTAAGCCCGCCCGCTTGCCAGCCGCTGCACTTAACGGGCATCGGGTGGGACTCTTCGGGGGCTGTATGGGTGGGCACTGGGGGGATGCAAGGAAAAGCGAAGGTAATCGGAGTAGCCGTCCCGCTGGGCAGGGCCCAACGCCGCCACCCTGTCCCCACGCTTTGCGCAGACACCGCAGCCGGTTGCCGTGCCCCAGGCGTGGTCGTGCTACCGCCAACAGTCGCTGCAAGTACCCATGCCGTATGCCTTGAAAGCTAACTGGCAGAGGAGAAAGCCCGGCGCGACTGCCCCGAAGGCCCTGCTTGGCTGGTAAAGCAACATTTCACCCGGGGTATTAGCTGGCCAATAATTGGTTGTGCAATTTGTGCTGCCTAGTTTGCAAGCCGGTTCGGGGCCGCGGCCTAGCCCCTTGGCCCGCGGGTACCGGTGGTGGGGACGGGCGCTGCCTGCCCAAGCATCCGGCTTCTGTTGGACGCCTTTATCTGAAGCGCAACACTTACCGCACCCGGCGAGCTTCACGGTCTTACTTTATGAAAATCAATATTTTGCTGCTGCTAGCCGGATGGCTTGGCGCCGCCGTAGCTTGCGCAAAGCCGGCACCCTCGGCGGCCCGCGCCTCGCCGCTGCCCACCCTTACCTCGCCAGACAAAAAGCTGCGGGTGCAGTTGCAGTACGACCCCGCCGGGACGATTACCTACAGCTTCGTGGCCAATGCCAAAACCCTGCTGAAGGATGGGAAACTGGGCCTCAAGCTGGCGGCGGCGGCCACGGCCCCGGTGGTTTCGCGGCGCTCCGTGGCTACCGTCTGGAAGCCCGTGTGGGGCAAGCGGGCGATGGTGCCGGACCAGTACAATGAGCTAACCCTCAATCTAAAAGCCTACAAAATACTCGTGCGGGCCTACAACGACGGCATCGCCTTCCGCTACGACTACCCGGCCGACCAGGCCGTAAAAGAGCTGACTACGTTTGTCTTCGCCGGCAACTACACGGCGTGGTATTACAACGGGGAAAACCATAATATCGGGCCCGAAAAGCTGGCGGATTGCGATTCGACGCGCCTGCCGGTGATGACCGTGAAGGCCGACGACGCGGCCTACCTGGCCCTGCACGAAGCCGCGCTCACCAGTGGCGAGCCGCTCATTCTGCGCTCCCGGAAGGGCGAAACGCGCTTCGCCATCGCCTCGAAGCTCACCACGTCGTGGAAGGTGGTGCTCTACGGCCCCACCCCCGGGGCCCTGGTCGATTCGCACCTGCTGGAGCTGCTGAACCCGGCGCCCACCCAGGACTTTTCGTGGGTGAAGCCGGGGGTAGCCCTCTGGGACTGGCGCATCAACGGGGCGCGCGTAGCGGGCTTTAACTACGAAATGTCGCTGCCCTCGTGGAAGCGCATGGTGGACTTTGCCGCCGCCCACCAGCTCCCCTATTTCGTGCTGGACGCTGATTGGTACGGCCCCGAGTTTGGCAAGGACTCGGACCCCATCAAGGGCGGCAAGGTGGCGCAGGTGCACGATATTATTGCCTACGGCAAAAGTAAAGGAGTCGGCATCTGGCTGTACCTCAACGACGTAGGGGGGCGCAACTTTGACCTCGGCCAGACCCTGAAGCGCTACCACGACTGGGGCGCCGTGGGCATCAAGTACGGCTTTATGTCGGGCACGCCCACCGAAAAAAACGTCCGCACCCAGCTGATTACCGAGCTGTGCGCGCAACACCACCTGGTGTGCGACTTCCATGACGGGCCGGTGCATCCCTACGGGCAAATGCGCACGTTCCCGAACGCCCTGACCCGCGAGTATTGCAAGGCCCAACTTGATGGCCACCAGCAGTTTGGGCCCAATACGTTCGTCACGTCCGTTTTCGTCAACATGGTGGCCGGGCCCCTGGACATGGGCAATGGCTTCGCGAGCCTGAGCCAGGCGGGTAGGGTCGATAACTCGTCGCCGGTGCCCTCTACCCTGGTCAGCGAGGCTGCGCGCACGCTCATCGTGTTTTCGGGCGCCACCATCATCCCCGACATTCCCGAGAACTACGAAAATCACCCGGAGCTGCTGCAGTTTATCGCGGCGCAAAAAATGCCGTGGCTGAACAGCCAGACGGTGCAGGGCGAGATTGGCGAGTACATCGTGATGGCCCGGCAGGCCCAGGACCGAACGTGGCTGGTGGGCGCCGCCACCAACGAGCAGGCCCGCGAGCTGGCCATTCCGCTCACCTTCCTGGGCAAGGGGCGCTACACGGCCACCATTGTGCAGGACGGCGCCCAGGCCGACTTCCGCACGCAGCAGGAAAGCTACGCCGCGGCCACGCGGCCAGTCACCGCCGCCGACGTTATCCGGGTGAAGCTGGCCCCCGGGGGCGGGGCCTGCCTGACGCTGAAGCCCCAGTAGGGGCCCCAGGCCTACCCCCACGCCTGGCGCAGAAACCGCAGCCAGTTGCCGTGCATCAGGCCTTCAATATCAGCCGGGCGGTAGCCGCGCTTAGCCAGCAGGGCCGGGATGGTTTGCAGGTCGGCGATGGTTTCCAGGTCGTAGGGGCACTGCTCGCGGCCGAAGGCACCGTCGAGGTCGGTGCCGATGCCCACGTGCCGGGCGCTGCCCGTGAGCTGGCAGATGTGGTCGATGTGGTCCACCATCACGGCCAGGTTGCAGCGCAGGGCCTCGGGGGTCGATTCGCCCCGCACCCAGCCGGGCACCATCATCCAGGCATCCAGCGCCGCACCGATGACGGCGCCGCGCGCCGCCAGGGCCCTAATTTGGTCGTCGCTGAACTGGCGGTTGTGGGGCACCAGGGCCCGGCAGTTGTTGTGGCTGGCCCACACGGGGCCCTGGAAGTGGTCGAGGGCTTCCCAGAAGCTGTCGTCGCAGAGGTGCGTCGCGTCGAGGATGATGTTGAGGCGCTCCATTTCCTTGAGCAGCGCGCGGCCCTGGGGCCCCAGGCCGCCGGTGGCGTCGGTGCCCTGGGCGTAGCGGCCGGGGCCGTAGTGGGCCGGCCCCACGGCGCGCAGGCCGCGGGCGTGCGCCTGCGCCAGGTAGTCTACGGTCACCAGCGAGTCAGCTCCTTCCAGGCTCAGGATGTAACCCACGGGCTTGCGGGCAGCGGGGGTCGCCGCGTCGGCCCAGAGAGCCAGGTGCTGCTCCAAAGTGGCTAAGTTGTTGACTTGTAACATCTCGCCGGCGGCTTCCATCGCCTCGTACCAAGCCAGCTGGCCCTGGGTTTGGGCCCAAGCCTGGGCGGGGGAGTGCCAGCCGGGCAGGGGGTTGTCGGGGGCCACGAAACGCGCGATTTGGGTGGCCACCACCAGGCCCACGCCGCCCTGGCGCAGGGCGGGCAGGCTCACCGTGGCCCGGCCGCGGTCGGGACGGTCGGTGAGGCCGGCTTCGCGGGCGTTGATGGCCGCCACGGGCAGGGTCAGGTCGCGGTTCCACTCCAGCGCGTTCATGCTCAGGTCGAGGTGGGCGTCTACAATCAGCATGCGCTAGAGGGTAAGGGCGCGGGCGCGGGCGGTGGTGGGCCAGGCGCCGGCTACGCGGTGGTTTTCAATAGTAACGGCCCGGTCGTGGAGGGCCACCGTAGGGCAGATGTGGTGCGGCATCCCGTAGAGCAAATCGCCCAGCTGGTACCCGTGGCCGGGCCCGGCCTCCACCACCAAATGCTCCTCGCTGTGGCCCACCACCCGCAATTCGGGGGCGTTGAGGAAGGTCACGCGCTTATCGAGCGGGCTTTCAGAGGCCACGGCCTTGTGCCCCAAGTCCAAGCACAGCCGGGTAGCATCGGGCAGCGACACCACCCGGCACAGCACCAGCGCGGCGGGCGCAAACGGCTGCTCGGCAAAAGCCCGGCCGTAGCCCCCATCCCAGTAGATGAACGTGCCGGGGCTGCACTCCACGCCCGCCCGGGCGGCGTGCACCGGGTAAGTGGGCGTGCCGCCCGCCACGATAACCGGGTCGAACCCCGCAGCCCGCAGCTCCTCCGCCAGGGCCCCCACCGGCGCAAAGGCGGCGTGGCAGCGGGCGGTGCGCACGGCCAAGTCCTCGTCGTGGATGTGGCCGTCGTAGGCGTGCAGCCCCAGCACCGCCAGGTGGGGTAAGGCCGCGCACTGCTGGTAGAGGGCGAAGGCCACGGCTGGAGCGATGCCCGAGCGGTTCATGCCCACGTTCAAATCGAGGTACACGCGCACCGTTTGGCCCGCGGCCCCGGCCAGCGCGCTAAGCTGGGCCGCCGCCTGCGGGTGGTCCACCAGGCAGGCAAACCGGGTGGCCGGGTACTGCCGGAGCAGCGCTATAAACCGCGCGGCTTTGGGCCCCACGGGCTGGTAGGCCAGCAGCGCGTCGGGCACCTGGCACTGCCCCAGCAGCTCAGCTTCGGCAATGGTGGCGCACTTGAACTTGGTGATGCCGGCGGCCAGCGTCAACCGCACGGCGTCGGGGCACTTGTGCGTTTTGATGTGCGGGCGCAACCGGCCCACATCGTCGATGCTCGCCACCAGCTGCGCCAGGTTGCGCCGCACCCGCTCGGGGTACACCACCAGGGCCGGCGTGTCCACCGTTTCGGCATCTAGGATATTAAACCACTCCTCCATGTCGGGGCTGCTTAAAACCAATTACGCCAGCTCAAATAGCGCCTCGATTTCCACCGGAATATTATCGGGCAGCGAGCCGAAGCCCACGGCGCTGCGCACGCCCACCCCGTGCTCGGGGCCCCATACCTGGGCGAAGAGCTCGCTGCACCCGTTGATGATGAAGGGGTGCTTCTCAAAATCGGGCGTGCAGTTGACCATGCCCAGCACCTTGATAACGCGCTTCACCTTGTTGAGGCTGCCCAAATTGGCCACGATGGTGGCCAGGATGGTGAGGCCCACCTGGCGGGCGGCGAGCTTGCCGGCCTCTTGGTCAAGGTCGGCGCCGATGCGGCCGATTATCAGGCTTTTATCGTCCTGCACGGGGCCGTGGCCCGACACGTAGAGGTAGTGGCCATCGATCAGGCAGGGCTTGTACACGCCCAGCGGGGCGGGGGCGGGGGGGAGGCGCAGGCCGGTTTGGGCGAAGTTTTCGTCGGGGGTAGGCATGAGAAAATTAGTAGGTAAGCAATTGATTGAGAAGTAGTACGCCGCCCAGGCCCATGAGGCCCACCAGGGCTTCCATCACGGGCCACGAGCGCAGGGTGTCTTTCACGCTGAGGCTAAAGTATTCTTTGAACATCCAAAAGCCGGCGTCGTTGACGTGCGAAAACCTGAGGCTGCCCGCGCCCACGGCCAGCACCATCAGGTTGGGGTTGGTGGGCGTGTGCAGCAGCAGGGGCCCCACCAGGCCCGCCGTGGTGAGGCCCGCCACCGTGGCCGAGCCCACGCAGGCCTGCAGCACGGCCGCCATAAGCCAGCCGAGCAGCAGCGGCGGCAGGGCCACGTGCTAGAGCAGCCCGGCCACCTCGGCGCTGGCCCCGCTGTCGGTGAGCACCTGCTTCAGGGCCCCGGAGGCCCCGATTATCAGCAAAATCATGGCAATGTCCTTCACCGCCTCGGCAAACAGGGCCATGAGCTGCGGCATGGTTTTGCCCAGGCGCAGCCCCACCGCGTAGGTGGCGTAGGCCACCGCCAGCAGCATGGACACCGAGGGCTGCCCCACCAGCGCCACCACGGCCTGGCCGGGCAGCCGCCCGCCCGCCACGAAGGGGTAGGCGGCGGCCACTGCCAGCAGCAGCACGGGCAGCAGGGCCGTGAAAAAGCTGTTGGCCGTGCCGGGCACCTGGGCCGCGGGACCAGGGGTAGGGGCCCCGGCAAAGGCTTCGAGCGGCCGGGCGGCCAGCCCCTTCAGGGTGCGGGCAAACAGGGGCCCGGCCACCACAATGGTGGGCACGGCCACGGCCAGCCCGTAGAGCAGCGTCAGGCCCATGTTGGCGTGAAACTGCACCGCCAGCGCCGCCGGCGACGGGTGCGGTGGCAAAAACCCGTGCGTGACCGAGAGGGCCGCCAGCATGGGCAACCCGATGTAGATGGCCGACAACTTATAGCGCTGGGCAATGGAAAAAATGAGCGGCACCAGCAGCACAAACCCCACCCCGTAGTAGAGCGGAATGCCCACCACAAACCCCGTGACCACCAGCGCCCACTGGATGTGGCGCACCCCAAAGGCGCGCATCAGGGCCCCGGCCAGCACCTGGGCGGCCCCGCTTTCGGCCAGTAGCTTGCCCAGCACCGCGCCCAGGCACAGCACCAGCGCCAGCGAGTCCAGCGTGTCGCCCAGGCCCTTTTCTACCGACTTGGGTATCTGGGCCAGGGGCATCCCCAGCAGGGCCCCGGCCGCAAACGCCGTAAGGAGAAAGGCCGCAAAGGCGTTGATTTTACAAACGGAAATCAACACGACGAGGCCGGCAATGCACAGCAAAACGAGGGTGAGGGTCACGGCAAAATCAGTTTACGAGTAGCTCATCCAGCAGCAGCCAGGCCTTGCCGCCCGCCCCATACTCCCCGGCCGGAATAAGGCCCTGGCTCACGCCGCGCACCCGCACATAGCGGGCCTGCACCGGCGCCACGGTGGCCCGCACCGGGTTGATGCCATTGATTGGAAAATCGGTTTGGCGGTACACGTCCTGGTAGTTCACTCCATCCAGTGACACCGCGAAGACCAGCTCCCGCGGGGCCCACATCTTCTGCCAGTGGTAATTGAGCACGTTGGTACCCAAGGCGGTAATGCGCTGCGGGGCCCCCAGGTCGAAGGTCGCGTCGAGGTCGGTGCCGCTGAAGCCCACCCACTGCCCGTCGTTGTAGCGGGGGCTGCCGGCCACGCCGTTGGTGAGCACGGCCGGGCTGGGCGCGTAGCTGCCGGCCGGCGGGTGGGCCAGCACCACGGGCTTGCCAGTAGCCAGGTTGATGTTAAACTCCTTCGCATAAAGCGGTTGCACCCGCGCCGCGCCCACAAACAGGCCCGCCCGCACCACGCCGCTGCGCGCCACGGCCAGGGGTCCCACGTAGCGCGGGCTAAGGGGGGTAGGGGCCTGGCCGTCGGTGGTATAGTGAATTTCGCCCACCGCGGCGCTGGTGCGCAGCTCCAGCAGGGGCAGGCCGCCGGGGCCCGTGCGCAGCGTGTCGGTGAGCTGGTCAAAGGTGCGGTTGGCGGCCACGCCCAGGGCGCGCAGATGCCGGTCGTGGGACCGCGTCCGCGCCAGAAAAGCGGGGTAGTTGCGCGCCGCTCGGGGCGACCAGGCCATTTCGGCCAGCGCCAGCAGGCGCGGGAACATCATGTATTCGGCCTTGGCGGGGGTAGGCATGTATTCCGTCCACACGTTGGCCTGCACGCCGCGCACGTAGCCGGCCTGGGCGGCGGTGAGGCCGGCCGGCACGGGCTCATAGCCGTAGATTTTGCTGAGCGGCAGGTAGCCGCCGGCCGCCAGCGAGTCGGTGGGCCGCAGCGACTGGTAGTAGTCGAGGTACACGTACCTCTCGGGCGTCATGATGACGGGGTGGCCCAGGCGGGCCGCCGTCACGCCGCCCTGCTCGCCGGTCCAGCTCATCACGGTGGTGCCCGGCGTGAGGCCGCCCTCCAGTATCTCGTCCCAGCCAATGATGCGGCGGTTTTTGGTGGCCAAATGCTGGCTGATGCGCCGGATGAAGTAGCTCTGCAAAGCGTGCTCGTCGGGCAGGTGCTCGGCCCGCATCCGGGCCTGGCACTTGGGGCAGGCCTGCCAGCGCCCCTTGAGGCACTCGTCGCCGCCAATGTGCAGGTAGCGCGACGGAAAAATAGCCGCCACCTCGTCCAGCACCCCTTCCAGAAAGGCAAACGTGTCCTCATTGCCCGCGCAGTACACGTCGTCAAACACGCCCCAAAACGTGGCTGCCTGGTAGGGGCCCCCGGTGCAGCCCAGCGCCGGGTAGGCCGCGAGTGCCGCCAGCGCGTGCCCCGGCATTTCAATTTCGGGGATGACCGTGATGTGGCGCGCCGCCGCGTAGCGCACCAGCTCGCGTGCCTCGGCCTGGGTGTAGTAGCCGCCGTAGCGCTGCCCGTCGAAGCGGTGCGGCAGCTCCTTTTTGTGGCCAATAAGCGTTTCGCTGCGGTAGGCCGCCACGGTTTGCAGGCGAGGGTAGCGCTTGATTTCAATGCGCCAGCCCTGGTCATCGGTGAGGTGCCAGTGCAGGGTGTTGATTTTGTACAACGCCAGCACATCCACCCACTTTTTCAGCACCGGCAGCGGAAACATATGGCGGCTCACGTCGAGGTGCATGCCGCGGTAGGCAAAGCGCGGGTAGTCGTCCACCACGCAGCCCGGCACGCGCAGCGCCCGGCCCGTGCCCGCCGGCAGCAGCTGGCTCATCGTCTGCAAGCCATAGAAAACGCCTGCCGCGTCGTGCCCCGTCAGGGTAATGCGCTGGGGCCCCACCACCAAGCGGTAGCCCTCGGCCTGGGGCACCGCCCGCGGGTCGAGCCGCAGGTAGATGCCAGCGCCCACCGGCCTGCCCGGCCCATCCGCCGGCGCCCCCAGCGCCAGGTGGCCCACGCGGCGCACGTACTCCCGGAACCGCGCCGCCGCTTCCGGCGCCAGGCCCGGCCCGGTGTGCACCATTGTGCGGCGCGTGAGCACAAACGGTGCGCCGCCCACCCGCACTTGCACCGGCTGCGGAATAATCGGCAGTGGGGCCCCCAGGGCTCTACCCCCCCTCCCCAGGCCCAGGCTCAGTAGCACCAGGCACAGCGCGGTTCGGAGCGGGAATCTTGTTTTCAGCTGTTGTTGCAAAATGGGCCTCCTCGATTAACCAGCTTGGTGTCGCCTTCCACGGCGATGCCGCTTTGCTCGGCCACCGCCTTGTATTCGAAGGTACCGATGGGCGTTTTCACAGGCGCGCCGAAGCGGCCGTCGGCGCCCACCGGCACCCACCGGCACCTAGGCCGAGTATTGCCATGGGTCGGCGTACAGGGTTTCGACCCGGCCGCGGTAGGGGCGGTAGGCGAAGCGGGCGCGGGTCACGGTTTTGTTCTTATAGTTGTATAGGCGGCCGCTCAGGCGGGCGCGGGCTTCCAGCTTGCGGAACAGGATGCTGCGCAAGGCTTTGTAGAGGTAGTTTTTGACCGACAGGGGCGTGCCGAGGCTGGCCCGGCTGGCCCACAGCTTGATGAACAAGTCTTGCGCGGTGTCCTCAATCAGGGTCCGGTCGCGGGTGAACTTGTGGCCGTAGTTGGTCAGCAGCTTGATGTTTTGGTTGTACAGCTTCGTGTAGGCCTCCCAGTCGCCGCGCTTAAATTGCTGCCAAAGCAACTCGGTTTCTTCGGTGGAAGGCATCTGCTGTTGACAATCAAGGAAAAGCCTGCGGGCCGCAACGGCTGGTGCGCCAAGCCAGCGGCCCAAGGAGAAATGTGCCGGAAAGGCATTGCCGGGGCTGCTGCGGGGTTGGCCCTGGCGGGGGGCGTTGCGCAGCATTGGGGGCCCCGGGTGCACCGCCGCCGCGTGGGCAGCCAAGCTGCTGTGCTTCGCAAACTTAGGCCAGCATGGGTTTCTACGCAAGCCTCAACAGTGGCAATAGTTCACTTTCATCATCGCATTGCACAAAAAGCGAGTTGGAGCCCCCGCGCCCTTCCGCGCCGCGCAACCCGCTTGCCCGGCGGTTTGGCTCCCCCACCCGCGGCAAGCGTGGGCCGCTTGGCAAGCCAGGCTCCAGCTTAGTGCGGCGCAGATGGGGCGGGCTCCCCGCACAGGTTAAAAAAGAAGAGCGCCGGGCTACACCGCCCGGCGCTCTTCTTTTTTAACCTGTGCGGCTTTGTGGGGCCCGGCGGGGCACAGGCCCCACGCCCGGTATGCGCGCTGCCCACGCGGGCCGGCTACGTGCGCCTGCCGGGGCCGGCCGTGGTCAAGTTAGGGCCCCCGGCCCGGCCGCTACTTCACCCGCACCGGCTGAATACCGGCGTGCGTCGGCTTCACCGGCTTGATGCTGCCGTCGGCGTTAAACTCCAGCTTGTCAATGCACACCTCGCGGTGGTAGCCAGGGCCATTCATGGTAATGCCCTTCGGGTAGGTGAAGCGGTGGTACACGATATACCACTCGTCGCGCCCCGGCACCTGAATGACCGAGTTATGGCCGGTGCCGTAGATGCCCAACGCCGGGTTTTTGGCGATAACCGAGTTATTGGCGGGCACCGTAATCTTGCCCAGCGGCGTGTCGGAGGTGCCGTAGCGCACCTGGTAGTTGGGGCTGCCGGTGTCGTCCTCGCTCCACATAAAGTAGTATTTGCCATTGCGGTAAAAGGCATAGGCCCCCTCGCGGAAGGTGTTATCGGGCGTCATCACCTGCGTAGTGCCGGGTTTCAGGCTCGTCAGGTCGTCATTCAGCTCCGCGCCGGCCATGTAGCCGTTGCCCCAGTAGAGGTAAAATTTGCCGGTTTTGGGGTCGCGGAAGGCGGCGGGGTCAATCTGCTGGCCGCCTTTCACGCCCTCGGGCAGCTTGTCGAGCAAGGGCTGGCCCGAGTCTTTGAACGGGCCGGTGGGGCTGTCGGCCAGCGCCACGCCAATCTTGGCGCCCGCGCAGAAATAGTAGGCGTACTTGTAGCCAGTGGGCGTTTTTTGCTCGATAATGGTCGGCGCCCAGGCGTTTTTCTTCGACCAACTCACATCCTTCGGCAGGTCCAGAATCACGCCCTCGTCCTTCCAGTTCACCAAATCGGGCGACGAGAACGTCTTGAAATACGTGCCCGACCAGCCATCAAACCCATCGCTCGTGGGGTAGAGGTAAAACTTGCCGTTTTTCTGCGAATACAGGATATCCGGGTCGGCGTAGTAGCCGGTCAGCGCGGGGTTGTGGGTTTCGGTCACGCTCACTTGGTAGGTGCGCTTGGCCGCCCCTTGCCCTACCGTGTAGGTCACGGGGCCTTTGGCAAAATTCTGCGGGCCGCTGGGCGACACCGGCAGCGCGGAGCTACCAAGTTGAAGGTCGAACGCATTCAGCTTGGTACCGGGCAAGGCCAAAAAGGCGACCTTGCCGGCCGCGCTGTCCACCACGGTATTCAGCTTGCGGATAGCCGGGTTTTGGGCGGTCAGCAGCACGTCGGACGGCACCATCCAGCGCTGGGCCAGCCGGCTGGCTTCAGCAGCCGTGATGGGCAGCACGGTGCCGTGCCGCGGGTGAAAATTCATGCTGATATCCTGGTCTACCACCGTGAAGTTTTGCAGGTCGCGGGTGCGGGTGAACTGGTACTTGCCGCTGGTGTAGCGGTCGTACATCAAGATGTAATCCTCTGAATCATTGAGCTTAAACGTGCCCGCGCCCTCCACCGGGTCGGTGGTTTGCTGCACGTAGTTAGCGCGCTGCACGTAGCCGCTGGTGAGCTTGTCCGAAACGGCGATTTTGATGCCGTTGCCATTGCCTTCGGTCTTGAAGAACAGGTAAAACTTGCCATCCTTGGCCACAATGTCGCCGTCGATGCACGAGCCGTTGTTGGGGCTAAAAAACAGCTGCTTGGGCTCGCCTTCCAGGTCGGTAAAATCCTTATTGGCGTAAGCATAATAGATTTTATCGGGCTCCGAGCCATACTGCAAGGATAAGTAAACCATGTACTTACCAGCCTTGGCATCGTAGATGGTTTGCGGGGCCCACACGCGCTTCAAGTCGTCTTGCTTGGTGTAACGCTTCTGAAAATTAATGGCGCTGTGCGTCCAGTTAATCAGGTCGGTGGACTTCAGTAGCACCATGCCCCGGTTCGAGCTCCAGCCCTTGGCCGACACCATGTCCGTCGCTACCATGTAAAAGGTTTTGCCATCGGCCCCGCGCAAAATGTGCGGGTCGCGCACGCCACCCGTCTCGCTGATGGCGGCCGAATTAATGACGGGCCGGTCGCTATTGAGGGCCGTATAGTGGTAGCCGTCGGGGCTGAGGGCGAAGCGAATGGCCTCTTCCTTCTTGTCGTTGCCGGTGAAGTAGGTAAAAAGGTAGGCGCTGGGCTTGGCCGGGGGGGTAGGCGGCCCGGCGGCGGCTGTTGTGGCCAGCCCAAGCACGAGCAGGCCGGCCGCGCCGCAGCGCCGCAGCGCCGCAAAAAAAGTACACAATCGATTGTGAATCATGGGCAAGCGTAAGAGTGTGAGGCCCGCTCGCCGCGAACTGCTCGAAAGCAGTGCACGGCAAGCCAGCTGGTTAGGCCGGCAAGTTAATGTAAATGGCTAGTCGCCCCCAAATTTTGGGGCCCCGCTACGCCGGCACAATCTTCAGCGCGTAGGCAATGGCGTTGGGCTTTTGCGCGGGCAGCACCACGGCCAGCCCGTCTTTGGTGTGTTCGAACTTGAGCTTGCCCGGCGCGCCCAGCAGCTCTACTTGCTTGACTTTGCCGGCGTAGTGCGGCCCGCCCACGGCCAGCGACTTGAGCAGCAGGCGCCCGCTCGTGGGCCAGCCCAAGGCCGTAGCAAACAAGGTTTTGCCCTTCGTGACGTACCGAATATCCTCGGCCCCGAACGGCTTGCCTTTGCCCTCGTTGAAGCCCTGGGCGCTGAGGGCGGCTGCACCTTCCTGGGCCGGGCCTTCGCCAAATATTTTCCAGGGCCGGGTGCCGTAGATGCTTTCGCCGTTGGCCTGCATCCAGGCGGCAATGTCCTCCACGATGGCGCGCTCCTGGTCGTCGATGCTGCCGTTGCCGCGCACGGGCACGCTTAGCAGCAGGTTGCCGTTTTTGCTCACCACGTCCACCAGGGTATGAATCACGGTTTGGGCGCTCTTGTAGCCGTGGCGGTCGTAGATGCGGCGGTCGTAGTGCCACTGGCCCAGGCAGGTATCGGTTTGCCAGGGCAGGGGCTCAATCTCGTTGCTTTGGCCGCGCTCAATGTCCCAGACCATGCACTTGCGCTGCTCGGGAGTCAGGATTTTGCCGAAGATAACGGCCTCATTACCGCCCCCGTGGCGCTGGGCGCTGGTGTTGTACATGTGGGCCGCAATGCGCAGGCCGGCGTCGTTCACGGGCCACAGCGGCAGGGCCGTATCGTCAAAATACACCAGGTCGGGCTCGTATTTATCCAGCAGCTCGATGGTGCGGTTGTAGAACTTCTCGCAGTATTCCTTGCTGGGCGGGGTCACGCCGTTGCCCCAGTTCCACTGCCGGTGCACCGAGCCGTTGTCGAGGCTATTTTCACTCAGGGGGTGGTTTTGGGCGTACAGGGCCTGGGGGTCGTAGCCCTGCCACCACAGGCCCTGGCCGTCGGCGGTGGTCACTTTGCCGTCGTAGGGCACGCCGGCCAGGGGCCCCATCTTGTCGGCGCGCTGGGCCGTTTCCAGCCAGCGCCAGGCGTGGGCGGCGTGCACGCTCACCCCAAAGCGCAGGCCCTGCTTTTTGGCCGCCTTGGCCCAGCCGCCCACCAGGTCTTTTTTGGGCCCCACGCGGGTCGAGTTCCAGGGCTGGTAGGTGCTGTTGTAGAGGTCGAGGTTGTCGTGGTGGTTGGCCAAGCACACGAAGTATTTGGCGCCCGCTTTCTTGTACAGCGCCAGCAGCTCCTCGGGGTTCCACTGCTCGGCCTTCCACACGTTTATCACGTCCTTGAAGCCAAACTTGGAGGGGTGCCCGTACTTCTCGACGTGAAACTTGTACTGGTCGGAGCCCTCCTCGTACATGCCGCGGGCGTACCAGTCGCCGCGCTCGGGCTCGCATTGGGGCCCCCAGTGCGCCCACAGGCCAAACTTGGCATCCCGAAACCACTCGGGCGTCTGGTACTGGGCCAAGGAATCCCAGGTAGGCAAAAACTTGCCGGCGGCCGGGGCGGCTGGCGCGGCCGGGGCCAGGGGGCTCCAGTTCAGGCCCGCCACCACGCTGGGCAGCCAGGCGGCGGGGGCGGCCAGGGCCATGTTCTTGAGCAGCTTTCTTCTATTCATCGTCAGCAGGGAAGGGAAAAAAGGAGGAGGCAGGGCCCGGGCGCTTGCGCCCTGGCCGCCCGCGCCACGTGCTAGGGCAGCTCAATCATGGCCTTGATGACCCCATTGGCAGGGTCGAGCCAGCCCGCAAACTCCTCGGCCACCTGCCCGAAGGCCACCCGGTGCGTGATGTAGGTGGTGGGCTGCACCTGCCCGGATTTTAGGGCCCCAACTACCTGCTCGAAGTCCGCACGGGTGGCGTTGCGGCTGCTCATGAGCGTGGCCTCGCGCTTGTGAAACTCGGGATGCGCAAAGCTGATATCGCCCTTTTGCAGGCCGACCAGCACGTAGCGCCCGCCGTGGGCCAGGTAGGCAAAGCCCTGGTTGATAGCTCCCAGGCTGCCCGTGGCGTCGATGACCACCGTGGGCATGTCGCCGCCGGTGAGGGCAGCCAGCGCGGCGGCCACGTCCGTAGTGCGCCCGTTGATGGTGTGGGCCACGCCCAGCCGTTCGCGGCAAAAAGCCAGCCGCTGCTCGTTCACATCGAGGGCGATAACCCGCCCCCCCGCAATGCGGGCAAACTCCATGATGCCCAGCCCAATGGGGCCCGCGCCCACCACCAGCACCCACTCGCCGGGCTGCACGCCCGCCCGGCGCACGCCGTGCGCCCCAATGGCCAGCGGCTCCACCAGGGCCAGCTCGTCGTAGCCCAGGCCCTGGCCGGCCACCAGCGCGGTGGCCGGCACGGCCAGCAGCTCGGCTAGGCCGCCGTCCACGTGCACGCCGCACACCTGCATGTGCACGCAGCAGTTGGGCTTGCCCGCGCGGCAGGCCACGCAGTGCCCGCAGTGCAGGTAGGGGATGAACGTAATGGCTTCGCCCACCGCGAAGCCCGCCGCGCCGCCCGTGTCCACGAGCTCGCCGGCCAGCTCGTGGCCCAGCACGCGGGGGTAGCTGAAAAACGGTTGCGTGCCCTCAAAGGCGTGCAAGTCGGTGCCGCACACGCCCACCCGCCGGATGCGCAGCAGCGCCTCGCCGGGCCGGGGCGCGGGGGCCGGCCGGTCTTCATAGGCGAGGGTACCGGGGGCGAGGCAAACGAGGGTTTTCATAAGCGAGGTTTTAACTGTCAATAGAATAGAAGCTGGCCGCGTTGCCGCCCCAGAACCCGGCCTGCTCGCTGGCCGAAAGCGCGGCCACGTAGCCCTGGGCCACGCCCACGGCCGCCGCGTAGCCGCCGGCCACGTTGCACACCGGCCAGTCGGAGCCAAACAGCACCCGCCCGGTCCCGAAGGCTTCGAACACCACGTCGAGGTAGGGCCGGAAATCCTGGGGCTGCCAGGCGTGCCAGTCGGCCTCGGTCAGGAGGCCCGATGCCTTGCACCACACGTTGCCGTGGGCGGCCAGCGCCCGCACGTCGCGGGCCCAGGCGTCGATTTCCTGTGCTTTGATGGGCGGCTTGGCCAGGTGGTCGAGCACGAAGCGCTGCTGCGGAAAAGCGGCCGCCAGCTGGCCGGCGTAGCGCAGCTGGTCGGGCAAGATGAGTAGGTCGTAGGTGAAGCCCAGGGGCCCCAGCGCCGTTAGGCCGCGCCGGAAGGCGGGCGTCAGCATCAGGGCCCGGTCGGCCTCGCCCTGCAGCACGTGGCGGAAGCCTTTCAGCTTGCCAAACTGCTGGTAATAAGCCAGCCGCTCGGCCACGTCGGGGGCCTGCAAATCCACCCAGCCCACCACGCCTTTAATGAACGGGTGCGCGGCCGCCAGCGTCAGCAGCCAGTCGGTTTCGGCCTCGCTCTGGCTGGCCTGCACCGCCACGCAACCCCCAAAGCCGTGCTGGGCCAGCAGGGGCCCCAGGTCGTCGGGCCCAAAATCGCGCCGAATGGCCGCCATGTCGGGCGTTATCCAGGCATCGCGCTGGGCGTTGTACTGCCAGAAGTGCTGGTGCGCGTCAATTCTCATGAGGGGGATAGGGCGGCTAGTGGGCGGTGGAAAGGGTGAGGTGCTTCACCGAGCTGTTGCGCAACGCAAAGCCCAGCACCACCAAAAAGCAGAGCGCGGGCACCAGGTAGGCCGTTTGGATGGTGCTGGCGTCCGACACGTGGCCCATCACCACCGGCAGCACGGCCCCGCCCGCAATGGCCATCACCAGCAGCGCCGAACCATCCTTGGTGCGCGCCCCCAACCCCCGGATGCCCAGCGAAAAGATGGTGGGGAACATGATGGACATGAAAAACTCGACCCCCAGCAGCGCGTACACCGCGCCCGTGCCGTGCAGCGTAGTAGCCAGGACGAGCAAGCCCACATTCAGCACGCTGTAGAGGGCCAGCAGCCGCGCCGCCGGCACGTAGCGCATGAGCACCGTGCCCAAAAAGCGCCCGGCCATGAACCCAAACAAGGCCACGGCCAGGTACTGGGCGGCCTGCTTCTCCTCGAAGCCCGCCACGCTGCCGGCAAAGCGGATGAAGAAGCTGCTCACGCACACCTGGGCCCCCACGTAGAAAAACTGCGCCAGCACGCCAAACATCAGGTTTTTTTGCTGCCACAAGCCGCCCTCGGCCACCGTGTCAGTCGTTTCCTCGGCCAGGGCGGGCAGGGGCGTGCGCCACAGCAGCAGCGCAATGAGCAGCACGAAGCCGCCGATGAGCAGGTAGGGGCCCTGCACGGCCACCGCCTCGTGGTCGAGGTAGGCGGTGCGCGCGGCGGGCGCGAGCGCGGCCAGTGCGGCGGGGCTCGGGCTGTTGCCCGATAAGATGAAGACGCCGCCCAGCAGCGGGGCCAGCGTGGCGGCCAGGCCGTTGAACGACTGCGCAAAGTTCAGGCGCTGGGTGGCGCCTTCGGGGCTGCCCAGGCCGGTGATGTAGGGGTTGGCCGCCGTTTCGAGGAAGGTGAGGCCGGAAGCAATGACGAACAGGGCCCCCAGGAAAAAGGGGTAGGAGCGCAGCGCGGCGGCAGGGTAAAACAGCAGGGCCCCGAGGGCGAACAAGCCCAGGCCCAGCAGCATACCGCCCTTGTAGCCAAAGCGTTTCATGAACTGCCCGGCCGGCAGGGCCAGCAGGAAGTAGGCCAGGTAGGAGGCCGAATCGATGAGCGCCGACTGGCCATCGGTGAGCTGGCAGGCCTTCTTGAGGTGCGGAATCAGGATCGGGTTCAGGTTCAGGGCAAAGCCCCAGAGGAAGAACAGGCAGGTGATCAGGCCAACGGCAAACGTGGTGGAGCGGGCAGCAGTCAAGGGCGTGTGGGAAAAAAGCGGAAGAAAGCAGGCAGGGGAAGGCGGCGGGCCAGGGCCCCCGGGGGCCCTAACGCGGCCCCGGGGCTAGGCGCCGAGCTGGTAGATGCGCTCGAGAAGCTGCCATTTTTCGGCGGCCGTGGCGTCGGGGGTGG
This sequence comes from Hymenobacter nivis, assembly GCF_006439025.1. Taxonomy (GTDB): domain Bacteria; phylum Bacteroidota; class Bacteroidia; order Cytophagales; family Hymenobacteraceae; genus Hymenobacter; species Hymenobacter nivis_A. Next base: position 264,870 of record NZ_RCYZ01000001.1, on the reverse strand, counting down.
TGTGCTGGTAGGGGGCCACCAGGGCCTCCCACTCGGCCTGGCGGGGCTTGGCGGCCAGCGCCTGCATGGCCTGGTCGTGGTCGAAACCGGGCACGGTGTCCATGATCATAAAGGCTTGGCTGCCTGCCAGGTATATTTCCATGTTCAGGATGCCCACTTCGCGCATGCCCTGGGCGATTTCGGGCCAAGCCGCGCCGGGCGCGTGCAGGCGGCGGTAGGCGGCCAGCAGGTTGGCATCGGCTTGCAGGCGCAGCGTCTTGCAGTAGCGCTTAAACAAGGGGGCAGGGCGGGCTTCTTCGGCAGGGGCCATTGGGTGGGGAGGGGGTAGGGGAAGTAGGAATTAAAAATTAAAAGTGAGGAATTAAAAGTTTATTCAGGGCCTGTGTCCTTTTCAATCCCTCTTTTTTAGTTTTTAAATCCCCCTCAGGAATTGTCCCAGGTTTCGCCCAGCACGGGGTGTAGCAGGGCGCGCACCTCGCGCAGCAGGGCGGGGTCGGGGGGCGTTTGTGCCCATTCGATGTTTTGCCGCATCAGGCGGGGGCAGGCGGCGCTCACCAGCGTAGTGGCCAGCCCCGGGTGGCTCACTGCAAATTGAATGGCCAGTTGCTCAATAGCATAGCCCTGGCTGGCGCAAAATGCCGCCGCCTGCCGGGCATGGTGCCGGAGCGCCGCCGAGGCCGGGTGCCAGGCCGGGGGCCCCTGGGCCGAGAGCAGGCCCATGGCCAGCGGGGCGGCGTTCACAATGCCCACGCCGCGCTCCTCAAAGTAGGCCACGTGGTCGGCCAGCGAGTCATCGGTCAGGCAGTAGTGGCAGAAGGAAAGCACCGTGTCGAGGGTGCCGGCCGGCACCCGGTCAAGGATGTGGTGCAGCTTGGCCAGCGGCAGGCCCGTGATGCCCACGTAGCGCACCTTGCCCGCCGCCTTCAGCGCCAGCAGGGCCGGGATGGTTTCGTGAATCACCTGGTCGGGGTCGGCAAACTCCACGTCGTGCACGCTCAGCAGGTCGAGGTAGTCGGTGTGCAGGCGGGCCAGGCTTTCGTGCAGGCTCTGGGTGACGCGCGCGGCGCTGTAGTCCCAGGCTTTCACGCCGTTGTGGCCGTAGCGGCCCACCTTGGTCGAGAGCAGGTACTGCTGCCGGGGCAGGGTGCGCAGGGCCTGGCCCAGCACGGCCTCGGCCTTGGTGAAGCCGTAGTACGGTGCCACATCAATGAAATTGACGCCCTGCGCCACTGCCTCGTGCACCGTGCGAATGCCCTGCGCGGGGTCAATGTCTTCAAATACCCCCCCCAGGGCCGAGGCCCCCAGGCTCAGGGGCGATACGTGCAGGCCGGTGCGGCCAACTTGGCGGTAGTGCATGGGGTGGGTGGGAGAAGGAAGAAGACAGGCAACTTAATTGGCCCCGCCAAGGGCTGTAGTAGCCAAAGCTAAGCCGGTAAAATCAACGGTTATCAACTAATTATCCCCTTTTCTTCGCAAACCTTTGCGCAAAGGTTTGCGAAGAAAAAATACCCGCCGCTGGCCACTTCGCCGGTTTCGTAGCAGCGTGGGGGAGGCCGGGCGGCGGCGCGGCGCCCAGTGCCCAGCCTACTTGTGCCGCCCAGCCTGTACTATTATCAAACCATGACCTCGAAAAAGTACCAAGCCACAGAAAGCACGAAGCTATGAGCAAGCGCCCCGTTTCGCTAAAGACGCTGGCCCAGGTGCTAAACGTTTCCATATCAACCGTTTCGCGCGCCCTGCGCAACCACCCCGACATTAGCCCCGAGCTCACGCAGCGGGCGCAGCAGCTGGCCCGGGAGCTGCACTACAGCCCCAACCCGCTGGCCATAGGCCTGCTCAAAAACGCCACCCGCATCATCGGCGTCATTGTGCCGGCGCTGGTTACCCACTTCTTTGCCTCCATCATCAGCGGCATCGAGAGCGTGGCCATTGAGCGGGGCTATTACATCGTTATCCGGTGCAGCTACGAGAGTTTTGAGAAGGAGCAGGAGTGCTTAGCCAACCTGCTCCAGCTGCGCGTGGAGGGCATTATCATGTGTTTGTCTCAGGAAACAAGCACCTACGCCCACTTCGACCCCCTGCTGGCCGCCGACATCCCGCTCGTGTTCTTCGACCGCGTGTGCCGCCCCGCCGAGGTGCCCACCGTGGTGGTCGACAACCAAGCGGCGGCCTGCGGCATCACCCGGCACTTCGCGGCGCAGGGGCGGCGGCGCATCGCGCACATTGCCGGCCCGCCGGCACTCAACATTAGCCAGGAGCGGGTGCTGGGCTACCGCGAGGGCCTGGCCGCCGCGGGCCTGCTCTTCGACGCGCAGCTGCTCGAGCTTTCCGACCTGAGCGCCGACAGCGCCACCGCCGCCACCCAGCGGCTGCTGGCCCTGCCGCAGCCCCCCGATGCCATCTTCGGCGTGAACGACACCACCGCCTTCGCCGCCATGAAGGAGATTAAGCGCCAGGGCCGGCGTATTCCAGCCGACGTGGCCCTGGTGGGCTTCACCGACGAATACCACGCCACGGTGGTTGAGCCCATGCTCACGTCGGTGATGCACCCCACGTTTGAGATGGGACGCACGGCCGCGCTGCTGTTTCTGGAGCAGGCCACCGGCCCCGTACCCCCGCGCCAGGTGGTGCTGGCCACGCAGCTGGTCGTGCGCGAGTCGTCGTTGTAGACGGCGGGCAGCGTTTGGGGCCCCCAGGCAGCGGGTTGGCCTCGGGGAATTAACGTTTTCTGAATTTGGATAAAGGAATACTTGTAAAAAAAAGCGTTGCTGCTGCGGGCAGAAATGCTTCGCGGCGCCCTTTTCGCCCGCGCCTGGCCATCACCCTAGCGCAGGGGCAGCACCACGGCTTGCCAGGGCTGAAGCGCCAGCGTGGGGCCCGTAGCAAACGCCGCGGCGTAGTTGTTGAGCCAGGGCAAGCCGCTGGCGGCCAGGCCGGTGGGCAGCAGCCAGCGTTGCGGCGCGGCCGAGAAGTTGAGCACCACCAGCACCTTTTCGGGCCCCAGCGTGCGGGTGTAGGCGTAGATGCGGGGGTTGGCCGCGTCGAGCAGCTGGTACTGGCCGTGCACGAGCACCGGGTGGGCCTTGCGCAGCGCCATGGCCCGGCGGAAGTGGTTCAGCACGGAGCTAGAATCCTGGTTTTCGGCGGCTTCGTTGACGGTGAGGTAGTTGGGATTTACCTTAATCCAGGGCGTGCCGGTGGTGAAGCCGGCGTTGGCCGTGGCGTTCCACTGGAAGGGCGTGCGGCTGTTGTCGCGCGAGAACTTTTGCAACGACCGGAGGTAGGCCGCCGTGTCGCCGCCCTGGCTCTTGACCAGGGCAAAGCCGTTGCGGGCGGCCACGTCGCGGTAGTCGGCCATGCGGCCAAACCGGATGTTGGTCATGCCCAACTCGTCGCCGTTGTAGCAGTAGGGCGTGCCGCGCATGGTGAGGATGAACGTGTTAAGCAGCTTGGCCGAGGGCCCCCGGAACGCCGGCCGGTCGTCGCCGAACTTGCTGGTGATGCGCGGCTGGTCGTGGCTGCCGAGGTAAATCGACTGCCATCCCTTCTGGGCAAAAGCGCTGTCCCAGCGCGTGAACACGCGCTTGAGGTCGGTGAGGCGGACGCCTTCGGGGCCGTTGCCCACGCCCACGGCGTCGAAGTGGTAGGTCATGTTCAGCTCCTTGCGGGCGGGGTCCACAAAAAGCATGGCCTCGGCGGGGTTGCGGCCGGCGCCCTCGGCCACGGTCATCAGCGGGTACTTGCTGAGCACCTCGCGGTTCATTTCCTGGAGGTAGTCGTGCAGGTGGGGCCCGTGGTTGTAGGCGTCGGTGAAGGTGCGCTCCGTCACGCCCGGGATGGGCGGAAATGCGGGGTCTTTGGCCACAAATTGGAAGGCGTCCATGCGGAAACCGTCGATGCCCTTATCGGCCCAGAAGCGCATGATCTGGTACACTTCCTGGCGCAGCTTGGGGTTGTTCCAGTTCAGATCGGGCTGCTTTTTGGAGAAGTAGTGCAGGTAGTAGCTTTTGGTGGGCGCGTCGTACTGCCAGGCGTCGTGCTTCACGTCGAAGGTGCTGTAGCGGGCCGGGGGCGTGCCTTTTTCGGCGGGCCACCAGTAGTAGTAGTCGCGGTAGGGGCTGGTGCGCGAGGCCCGGGCCGACTTAAACCAGGCGTGCTCGTCGGAGCTGTGGTTCACCACCAGGTCCATCACCAGCTTGATGCCGCGCCCGTGCAGCCCTTTGAGCAGGGCGTCGAAGTCGGCCATCGTGCCAAAGTCCTTCATAATGCCGCGGTAGTCGCTGATGTCGTAGCCATTATCGTCGTTGGGCGAGCCGTAGATGGGGTTGAGCCACACCGTGCCCACGCCAATGCTCTTCAGGTAATCGAGCCGCGAGCTGATGCCCGGCAAGTCGCCGATGCCGTCGCCGTTGCTGTCCTGGAAGCTGCGCGGGTAGAGCTGGTACACCACGGTTTCCTTCCACCAGTCGGTGGCCTGGGGCCCCTGGGTGGCCGCCGTGGGGGCCCCGGCGGTGGCCGCGGTTTCGGTTTTGGGGCTCGGGTTGCAGGCGGTGGCCAGGCCGGCCAACAGCGCGCTGGCCAGCGCAATACGGGAAGGATGCATGGGAAAATAAGGGGGGTGAAACGTAGCCCGGGGCCCCCGGCAGCGGGGGCTGCGGCCTCAGCCAATGGGAAGAAATTGCGGCAGCGGCTTGCTTAGGCGGGCAGCTGGTGGGCTATTTCAATCAGGTTTTCGTCGGGGTCGTAGACGTACACCGACAGCAGGGGCCCCAGCGCGCCGCTGCGCCGGATGGGGCCCGTCACGACCGGCACGTGGTGGTGGGCCAGCCACGCCAGCACCTCCGCCACCGGCGTATCGGTCAGGAGGCACAAGTCGGCCGAGCCGGGGGTGGCGTGGCGCACGTTGGGGTCGGGCACGTGGGCGGCCGGGTGCAGGTTGATCTTCTGCTGGCCAAACTTGAGGGCCCAGCGCCCGGGCTGAAATTCTTCCGCCGCCATGCCCAGCACGGCGGTGTAAAAATCCCGCGTTTTTTGCAGGTCGGCCACGGTCAGCACCAAGTGGTCGAAGCGTTTGAGGGCAATGGGCATGGAACGGGACAGGGAAAAATGAGCGATGGGTACTTGCTCATTAACGGAAAACAGGGCCCCCGGCGGCGGCGGCTAGCGGCCGTTGGAGTAGGTTTTGTGCTGGGGCCCCACGCCGGTGATTTTCAGCGACTGCCAGCCGGTGGGCAGGGTGGTTTTGCGCTGCACAAGGCCGGTGGGCGTGATGTCGAGCCCGCCGAAGCCCATGAGCACGGCTTGCAGCACGCCGCCCGCGCCGGTGGCGAAGTAGGGGTTGGTGCCGCCCTTGGTTTCGGCGATGACGCGGAAGGGCGGCAGCAGGTTGGGCTCGTAGGCATCTTTGAACCACAGCTTGGCCTTGTCCGCATTGCCGAGCCGCGAGTAGAGCAGCGCAAAGATGCCCTGCGTCATGGCCGGGGTGCCCTCGGTGGGCACGCGGGTTTCGTAGTAGGCCAGGTCCTTGCGGATTTGGGCGGGGTCGGTAACCGTTTTCAGCGGGTAGGCCAGCAGGTTCACGTCGCCCTGCTTAATGCCCTCGCCGTGGTAGGTGGCATGCTCCTGAATCACGCCGTCGGCCATTTTCAAGATGGGAATGTTCTGGGCCACGGGCAGCCAGTCGGGGTGGGCGCGCAGGCCCAGCAGCTGGGCGGCGGCGGCGGCGTTGCGCAGGTTCACCTGGGCGGCGGCGTTGGTGAAGGCGTCGTTGTCCACGTTTTCGGCCCACTCGTCGGAGGCCACCACGTTCTTGATGTCGTAGTGCCCCGGGCCGTTGCGCTCCACGCGGCTGGCCCAGAAGTCGGCCGTGGCCGAGAGGATGGGCCAGCCCTTCTCGCGCAGCCAGTCCTTGTCCTGCGTCACGCAGTAGTACTGCCAGGCGGCCAGCGCCACGCAGGCCGAAATGTGGTGCTCAAACGGACCGCTCAGGGCCCACACCGGGGTTTCCTCCACGCCCGAGTCGGCGCTTTCCCAGGGGTACATGGCCCCTTGGTAGCCGTGGGCGAAGGCGTTGCGCCGGGCCGGCTCCAGGCGCTGGAAGCGGTACTCCAGCAGCGACTTCGCGATTTCGGGGTGCAGCACCAGCAGCGCCGGGAACATCCACACGTCGGTGTCCCAGAACACGTGGCCGTTGTAGCCCAGGCCCGAAAGGCCCATCGGCGAGGGCGAGTAATCGGTGCCCGCCCGCGAGAAGCTATAGAGGTGGTACATCATGCTGTGCACGTCCTGCTGGGCCTGCGCGTCGCCGGTAATCTGAATGTCGCTGGTCCACAAGTCTTTCCAGGCCTTGGCGTGGAAGTCGAGCAGGCGCTGGCGGCCCTCCAGGCGGGCAAAAATGGTGAGGCGCTCGGCCTCGTTCAGCGGGTCGGGGTGGTGGGCCGAGGTGATGCTGGAGCCCGCAATGGCCCAGCCGTAAGTTTGGCCGGCCTTTAGGGCCTTGCCAAATTTCATCAGGTGCATGTTGTTGTCCCACATCTCGTGGATGATGCGGGGCTCCTGCCCGTGCGGCTCCTCAAACAAAAAGCTGGTGGAGGCGCACAGCTGAATCTTGCCCGTCGGGCTTTTGGCCGACGAGGTGAGCAGGCTGAGCGTGGCGTGGGGCCTATCGATTTCGTTGTAGTAGTTCTGCACGTCGCGCAGGGCGTCGGGGGCCTCCATCACGCTGGCCGCGGTCAGGTTCACGTCCTTCTTGGCCGTGATGGACACATCCAGTAGCACCGTGAAGGGCAGGTGGCGCAGGGCGTAGTAGGTGTAGCGCACCGTGGCCTTGTCGGCGTAGTCGAAGGTTGTCGTCAGGGACGCCCGCTGCATGTCCAGCTCCTGGCGGAAGTTGGTGGCATCCTGGGGCCCCAGGCGGCGGCCGTCCACTTCCAGGTACATGTTCAGCAGGTTGAAGCTGTTGAGGAAGTTGCTCACCCGGCCGCGCCCGTACTGGTCGTAGGCGCCGGCCAGCACCACGCTCTTCACCTGGAACGGCACCGGCGCCGACACGATGCCAATTAGCCCGTTGCCCACCGTGACGCCGTAGTAGTGGTTTGGGTCCACCTTGTCGGCAGCGATGCGCCAGGGGTCGGGGGCGGCGGTTTGGGCCCCCACGGGGCCCCAGGCCGCCGACCACAGCAGCGCCAGCGTGCCAAAAGCCAGGCTCGATTTAGTAAGAAGGGTGCGTAGCATCCGAAAGGGATAAGCGGTGAAAAATGGCCTAAAAGAAAGGAGGATAAGCGCGTGCTTATCCTCCTTTGCATTGTCAGTAAGCAAGCGCCGTGGGGCCCCAGGGACCCCTAAGCAGCTTAGTACCCAGGGTTCTGAGTCAGGTTGGGGTTCACGGCCAACTGCTGGTTCGGAATCGGGAAAATCAGGTACTTGGCGTCGCTGGTTGTGGGGCCCTGCTCGATAGCGCCCAAGTACTTACCGAAGCGCACCATGTCCTGGCGGCGCCAGTTCTCCAGGTACAGCTCGCGGCCGCGCTCAGCAAACAGCGTGTTCAAATCGAGGCTGGCCAGCGCACCGGCGCCACGCGAGGCGTTGGTACGGATGGAGTTGACCAAGGCCAGCGGCGTGCTGCCGTAAGTGCCGGCCGTGGTGCCCGTGCCGCCGCGCAGGATGGCTTCGGCCTTCATCAGCAGCACGTCGGGCAGGCGGAAGTGCACCATGTCATTGTCCGTCGTACCAGCCGGGTTGTTGGTGAAATCGGGAGGGTACTTCATCGGCCGGATGCCGGTTACCTCCAGGTTTGAGCCGGTTTCGATCAGGTTCACCTCGCGGGTGAAGGCCAGCGGGGCCCCGGTGCGGTCCTTGAGCGCGACATCAGTTGTGGTGGTCAGGTCATACTGCTGGCCGATCAGGAAACCCACGTTCTGGTGGTTGAAGCGGTTGGTCGGGCCGTTGGTGTACTTGTACACCTGGCCCCGGCGCAGGTCGCTGGCACCAAACGTGTCGTAGAAGCTGGGCAGCGCGCACGGGCCGTTGTAGCCGGTGGGCGACATGTTGTAGTGCGAGATAAAGCGCCATAAATCGTACTGCGCGCCGCTGCTCACCCCGCCAATGTTCAGCTCCGTGAAGATGTTCTCGGTGCCGATGTTGGTGTTGTCGGGGGCGAAGTTGTCGAAGTAGTTTGAGGCAAACTTGTAGCGGTTGCTGTTGATGATCTGGTCGGCCAGGGTAATCACCTGGTTCATATCAGCCGCGGCAAACGTGGGCGCCGACCGGTTGGTGTACACGCCCCGGTTGAGGTAGCACTTCATCAGCAGCACCCGGGCCGCATCCTTATTGGCGCGGTACACCGGCGCATCGGGCAGGTTGGCCAGCACGGCGTTTACCTCGCTGATGATGAAGTCGAGGGCCTCCGTGCCTTTCCGCACGCGGGCGTTGTTGGCCACTAGCTCGCCCGGGTCGCGGTACGGTACCTGGTCGTAGAGGTCCAGGGTCCAGTAGCTGGCAAAGGCGCGTACAAAGCGGGCCTCCGACTGCTGCTGGGTGCTGGCGTTGAACTCGGGGCGCAGCACGTCGGTGGCCGCGAAGATGACGCCGCCCAGGTTAGCAAAGGCGTCGCGGATCTCGGGGTGGTTGGCGTCCCAGTTGTGCAGGTGCAGGGCCCGCCACTTGCCGTTGTCGTCCCAGTCGCCCGCCCGGGTGGGCATAATGCGCTCATCGGTGGTTACCTCCGACATGGCAAAAATCTGGGTAGCTCCTTGGAACGGGCTGCGCATGGCGTTGTAAGCCCCATCCAGGATGGAAGAAGCGTTGCCCGCGCCAATCTGGTTGGGCGTCAGGCCGGCCTGGAACTCCTCGTTGATCTTGCAACTATTCGCTAATTGCAACAGGGCCAGCATGGCCGCCGCGCTGAGTATCTTTTTCATAAAGTAGTAGCGAGAAATGAATTAAAGGGAGAAGTTGACGCCGAACGTGAACGTGCGGGCCGAGGGGTAGCCGGTGTAGTCGATGCCCGCCGAAGGCACCACACCCGAGGATTTGTTGGTGTTCACCTCCGGGTCGAAGCCACGGTATTTGGTGATAACGAACAGGTTTTGGCCGATGGCGTAGACGCTCGCGCCCTTGAATACCTTGCCCAGGTCGCCGAGGGCGTAGGACAGCGTTACGTTGGCAAGCTTCACGAAATTGCCGCTCTCCAAAAAGCGCGTCGAAGGCGTTACGGCGTTAGCCAGCGACTCCTTCACCCCCAATTGGTATTCGGACAGCGAGATGTTGCGGCCGGCACGAATCTGGCTCACGTTGAGCACGCTGTTGAAGGTGTTGTTGTAAATCTTGTTGCCGAACACGCCGTTGAAGTTAGCCGTCAGCGAGAGCTTCTGGAACCGGGCTGTGGTGCTCAGGCCCGCCAGCGTGGTGGGGTTGGGGTTGCCAACGTAGCTAGCCGGGGTGAACTCGTTGTAGAGGCCGGTGGTGGGGTTGATGCCGTTGTAGGTGGGCAGGTAGAAGCCGTTGAGGGGCTGGCCGTTCTGGATGGTTTCGGCCAGTACGCCCGACAGGCCCTGGCCGCTGAGCGTGCCGGTCTGGATGATGAGGGCGTTGGGCAGGCCCGATACGTTGTTCTTCACAAACGTAGCGTTGGCGTTGAAGCTCAGGCCGAAAGCCGGGCTGTCGAAGGCCGTGATGCCCGCCAACACTTCCACGCCTTTGTTGACGATAACACCGTTCAGGTTCTGCCAGATTACGCTGCTGCCGCCGGGGGCCGCCGGGAAGCCGGGGATGTTGGGGTACAGCAGGTCGGTGGTGCGCTTGTAGAAGTAGTCGGCAGTCAGCGTCAGGCGGTTGTTGAACAGGGCCACGTCGACGCCGCCGTTGTACTGCTCATCCGACTGCCACTTCAGGTTGGGGTTGGCGTTGGTGGTTTGCTGCAAGCCGCCGTTGTTGGCCTGGAATACAAACTGGCTGCGGGCCGAACCGGCCGGAAACTCTTGGTTGCCCGTGCGGCCGTAGCCCACGCGCAGCTTCAACTGGTTGATGGCGTCCACCTTGAGGAAATCCTCCTGGCTGATGTCCCAGGCCGCCGATATCGACGGGAAGTAGCCGTACTTGTTGTTGTCGCCGAACTTGGTGCTGCCGTCAGCACGCAGCGTGGCCGTCAGCAAGTAGCGGTCTTTGTAGTTCAGGGTGGCACGGCCGAAGAACGATTGCAGCTCCGTTACGGGATCAACAAACGACGAGATGAGGCGGCCCGAGGGGTTGGAGTATTGCAGGTAGTTGGTGTAGTCCAGGCCGTAGGTGCCGAAGCCAATGGCTGAGCCATCGGAGTTTGCAGGGCCCCGGCCGCTCAGGCCCGTGCCCGAGTAGTTGAATTTGGTGTATTCATAGCCCACCAACGCGTTCAGGTTCAAGTCAGAAGCAATCTTCTTATTGAAGTTCAGCGTGTGGGTCATCTGCTGGGTTTGCAGCTCCGTCGCGCTAACAGCGGCGTAGCCAAAACGCTGGTAGTCCTGGATGTTGAGGCGCTGGTCGATGGAGGTGCGGCGCGAGCCGGTGCTGTAGTTAACGGCCACCAAAGCGCGGTACTCCAACCAGTCGTTGAACTTGTAGTAGGGCGAGATCGAAGCCAGGGCGGTGGTCACGCGCGAGTGGTCGTCGTAGTACTGCTGCTGGGCCACCGGGTTGATGGTGGTGCTGCCTAGACGCGAGATAGGCAGACCGTTGGCGCCGTAGAGCGAGTCGGTGGGGTTCCACTGCAAGGCCTGGCCGATGAGGCTGCCCCGGAAGTCGCCGTTGTTGGTGATGGGGGCGAGCTGCTCGCGCGTCTGGCTGGCCGTGATGTTCACGTCCACGCCCAAGCGCTTGCTTTCCAGGAATTTTACGTTGGTTACGAAGTTGGCGCTGTACTTCTGGAACTCGGTTTTCTTCACGATGCCTTTCTGATCGAGGTAGCCGAGCGAGAGGCGGTAGCGGCCGTTTTCGCCGCCGCCGCTCACGGCCCCGTTGTAGTTCTGGAGGGGGCCGGTTTGCAGAATGGCGTCCAGGGGGTCGTTGTTCTGGCCCTTGTCGTTGGAAGCCGGGGCCCCGTAGTAAGTCAGTGCCTCGCGGTACTGGCTGGCGTTCAGGACCTTGATGCGGCGCATGATGCTGGCGGCACCGCCCGATACGCCGAAGTCGAACCGGGGCTCGCCCACCTTGCCGCGCTTGGTGGTGATGAGCACCACGCCGTAGGCGGCCCGCGAGCCGTAAATGGCGGTGGCCGAGGCATCTTTCAGCACGGTCAGCGTCTCAATGTCAGCGGGGTTCAGGAAGTTGAGCGGGTTGCTGTCGGGGCTGTCACCGGCCGAGGTATTCAGGCCGGGGCGGGCCGAGCGGCCGTCGAGCGGCACGCCGTCCACTACGTACAGCGGCTGGCCGGTGCCGGTCACGGCCGAGTTGCCCCGGATGCGAATGGTGGAGGCGCCGCCGGGCTGCCCGCTGTTCTGGGTGATTTGCACGCCCGAGGTGCGGCCCTGGATGAGCTGGTCGGGCGAGGTGAAGGTACCCTTGTTGAAGTCCTTGGTGCTCAAGGTGCTCACAGCGCCGGTCAAGTCCTCCTTACGGGCTGTGCCGTAGCCGACTACTACTACGTCGCCCAGGGCCTGGGCGTCGTCCTTCATCGTCACGTTCACCGAATTCTTGCCCGTGATGTCAACGCGCTGCGTGGTGTAGCCAATGAACGAGAACGATAGTGCCGTGGCCGTGGTGGGCACCTGAAGTTGGAAGGTGCCATCGGGGCCCGTGCTGGCGCCCACTGTAGTGCCGGGCACAATCACCGTCACGCCGGGCAGGCCGGTTGCTTGGGCATCTACCACCTTGCCGGTGATGGCCCGGGTCGCTTGGGCGTGGCCCAGGAGCGGAAGCAGAACAATGAGCAGGGCAAAAGTCAGCAGCTGCAGTAGCGCGGGCTTGGCCCGGCCCACCCGCTGGGCAACGGGCTGCTCATAGAGGTTGTAACGTTTGTACAGATTGTTACTCATGGGTGAAAATTGAAAGTGGGAAAAATTCGGGGTAAGATGCCAATTTGGCACTTTCTTGAAAATTGTCTTCAACACAACCGTTCCCGCAAACGATTACGGAAGGTGGCTGTAATGGCCGTTGCTGCGGCGAATGGCATTGCACAGAGTAAAAGTACTTGCCCGTAATTAATTTATATAGTTTATTTATATCAAAAAATGTTGTAATATCATTAGTTTTGCTTATAATATAAAATTAGGTATATAAGATGCAAGCGTTTGCGCCCCTGTGGATATCTACGGGCCAGCAAAAGCAGCTAAGGGCGGTCCCCCAGGTGAGGGGTTGGTCAATAGGTATCGGGCGGCCAGAAAGGAATAACCCCGACGCTAGGAGGCCAGGGCCTGGCTAAGGTCGGAGAGCCATAAAGCGGTCATTTGGGCAGTGCCGCCCGTAGTGGTGAGGGTGATGCGGCCGGTGTGCTGCTGCGGGAAAACTAGATCCGTCAGGGTCGTTTCACCATCTTAAACAGACACATCCACCACCGATTTATCCGCCAGTAATGGCAGTTGCAGTTGCTCGTCGCGCAGGGGCACGCGGGCCGTTTCGAGGCTCCTGGCAAACATGGGGTGGAAGCCCGCGTTGCCCGAATGCGTGCGGTCGAGCGTCAGCATTTGCCGGGCCACGTCGTAGCTGAGGGTGATGCGCTCATTGGCGCTTTACAGTACGTTCAGGGCCAGCGACACGCTCAAATCGTACGATTTGTCTTTGAAGGGCACTTCGTATGCCGCTGTGCCAGCCGGAATGGCTTGGCTGGCTAAGTTTATCGCCTCTTTACCCAGTGTGCGCAGCTCGGCGCCGGGCTGCTGCACGCGCCCAGCAAAACCAGTGCACAGGGAAGAAGTGACTTCATGCGGGGTAGAAACGGACGAAAATTAGGCGGCCGCAGCGACCAGGGCCCTAACCTGGGCGGCCGAAATGGCCGGCGTGGCCCCCTGGTAAGTAGCCACCAGGGCCCCGGCGGCGCAGGCAAAAGCCAGGTAATCAGCGGGGGCCTGTCCGGCGAGCCGGCCCGTGAGCAGGGCCGCCAGAAACGCGTCGCCGCTGCCGATGGTGTCCTGCACCTCGATGGGTATGCCGGCGCTTTGGTAGAGCTGGCCGTTGGTCCAGAGCGCGGCCCCGTCGGCACCTTTGGTTACGCACACGGCTTGCAGGCCGAAGCGCTCGGCCAGCCAGGGCAGGGCCGTTTCCTCGGCCGCCGGGGCCCCAAACCAACCCGTGATTTCGGCCAGCTCGTGGTGGTTGAGCTTCACCACGTCGGCCTGCTGGAGCAGGTAGCTCACCACCTCGCGCGAGTAGTGCGGGGCCCTAAAATTGACGTCGAACACCCGGAGCCGGGCGTGCTCCAGTAGCTGGTACAGCGTTTCGCGCGAGGCCGGGCTGCGGGCCACCAGGCTGCCAAACACGAAGGCATCGGCGGCGGCCACGAGCTCGCCCAGCGCGTCGTCATACTGGATGTAGTCCCAGGCCACGGGCTGCAAAATCTTGTAAACCACCTCGTTGTTGTCGCTTACGTTGGCCTTTACCACGCCCGTGAGGTGGGTTTCGCCCTGCTGCACGTAGTCGGTGCTGATGCCCTTGGCGGCCACAAAATCCAGCAGTTCGGCCCCCAGGTCGTCGTGCCCCACGCGGCTAATGATGTGCGCGGCGGTGCCAAAATTGTGCAGGTGCACCGCTACGTTGAGCGGGGCCCCACCGGGCTGCTTGCCGGTAGGCAACACGTCCCAAAGCATTTCGCCGAAGCAGGCAATAGCCATAAAAATCAAGTAATTAAGGTAGAAAATGGGGCCCCCAGCGGACTAGTGAATCACCAGTGTGCGGTTGGTTTGCTCCAGGCTGGTGCCCTTGGTTTCGGGCATGAAGCGCAGCACAAATACGAGTTGCAGCACCATCATGGCGCAGAAAAACGCGAACGTATGGCCCCCGCCCAGCCGCTCGGCGAAATAGGGGAAGGTGAAGGCGATGACCGTGGCCATCACCCAGTGCGTGCTGGAGCCCAGCGCCTGGCCCCGGGCCCGCACGGCGTTGGGGAAGATTTCGGAAATGAACACCCAGATGACGGCCCCCTGCGAAAAGGCGAAAAAGGCGATGTACACGAATAGCAGCACCGGCACCAGCACCCCCCCAAACTGCTGGGTATAAAAGGCCCGCGCCACCAGCCCCAGCGTGGCGATGAGCCCTACCGAGCCCACCAGCATGAGCGTGCGCCGCCCAAACCGGTCGATGAGATTGACACCCAAGAGCGTGAAGATGAAGTTGATGAGCCCGATGCCGGCCGACGAGAGCAGGGCCGCGCCCTGGCCCAGCCCCGTCATTTCGAAGATGCGCGGGGCGTAGTAGATGATGGCATTGATGCCCGACACCTGGTTGAAAAAGGCGAAGGCCACGGCCAGCAGCACCGGCGTGCGGTACTGGGGGTCGAAGAGCGAGCCGCTCTGCTGGGCCGAATGGGCCTGCGAGGCGAGGATGGCAGCCACGTCGGCATCCACAGTTTCGGGCTCGATGAGGCGGAGCACGTCGCGGCCTTCGTCCACGCGGCCGTGCAGCAGCAGCCAACGTGGGCTTTCGGGCACCCGGAACAGGAATAGCAAAAAGGCAATGGCCGGCACGGCTTGTACGCCCAGCATCAGCCGCCATGAGTGACTGCCGACGTTGGCCAGCAGGTAGTTGGAGAGGTAAGCGGCGAGGATGCCGAACACGATGTTAAACTGGAACAGGCCCACGAGCTTGCCCCGCGAGCGGGCCGGCGAAATCTCTGAAATGTAGAGCGGCGCCGTGACCGACGAGGCCCCCACACCCAGCCCGCCCAGGAAGCGAAACACTAGGAACGGCACCCATGCCGGGGCCAGCGCCGCGCCCACCGCCGATACCAGGTAAAGTACCGCAATCCAGCGCAGCGTCTGGCGCCGGCCCAGCCGGTCGGACGGGATGCCGCCGAAGATGGCCCCGATGACCGTGCCGATGAGGGCGATGGAAATGGTGAATCCGTGCTCGACGGCGCTCAAATGCCATAGCTGCTGGATAGCTTTCTCAGCCCCCGAAATCACGGCCGTATCGAAGCCAAACAGGAAGCCGCCGAGGGCCGTGACCAAGGACCAGAACAGAACTTTGCGTTGCATGGCAGAGAGAGGGGGGAACGATTGCCCAAATGTCCGCTAAAATTCCGGTTTCCAGCTTGTTGCTTTCCTTCAATTGATTGCAAGATTACTACAATCATTCATTCCATAAATAACATATTGATTATAAGTAACTTGATTGACATGGAGGCGGCGCAACCTGTTGTAGTTAATGATCTGACGCGACTTGTAAAATTCCGTCAGTGCCGGGTAAGGGCGTGAAGGTCCTTGTACTCGGAGGGCGACATTTGGTACCTGCCTTTGCAGGCCGTGGAGAAGTAGGAAGGGGAAGAGAACCTTGTTCGATAGGCCACTGCAGCAATGGTGCAGCCCTCGGCCAGCAGCATTTGGGCCTTGGTGAGGCGCAGGACCTGGATGCAATCAGTGACGCCGGTGCCGAGCACGGCCTTCGCCTTGCGGTGGAGATGCATTTGCGACATGCCCAGCTGCTGCACCACTTGGTGGGCGGCGTGGCCAATGGGGCCCCCAGGGGCTCCAGCACGCGGCCGCGCCCGTGCAGCAGCGGAGCGGCGTAGTGGCCGGCCGAGCGGCCCACCTCCACGTTGTTGCCGCCCACGTAGGCCGTGTAGAGGCGCGAGGTAGTGCGGCAGTACTACTGCCGGAATCTCCTAGTTATAAGCTGCTTCCGTTAGCTCCGTTAGGGGCCCCGACTGGTTGGGGGAGATGATAAGCAGGTCCACCCGCTGCTGGATCAGGACCTGCACCTGCCGCCGCTGCAAGGCCATGTTGAAGTGCGCGCCGAGCACTTCCAATTGCACGTCGGAATGGAAGCTCAGCTCCTTTTCCAGGCCCACCCGCATGGCCAGGCGCCAGGCATCACCGGCGGTACACTGTGAAAACCCGATGCGGTAGGTGGGCTCCGGGGGCCCGGGGCGCAGCCGGCCAGCGCCAGCAGCCCCAGCCAAAATCAACGCCTCAGCGAATGCAAGTTATTCAAGGGAAAAAGGGCGCGCGGAGGAGAAATTTACTGCTTGCAAGGTGAGGCCGCTCTTTCCGGGGCCCCGGCGCGGTCGAGGGCCCCCACAGACCTTAGCCGCGGCTTTTCAGCGACGACTGGCGGATGATGAGTTCGCCGGGAATGATGCAAGTGCGGGGTTCAAACAGCTCTTTTTGAGTCATTTGCTCCAGGAAAAGCCGGGCCGCCTGCTGGCCGATACGGAAGGGGTGGAGGTCGACGGTGGTGAGGCCGGGCTCGATAAGCATGGCCATGAATTCGTCGCCAAAGCCCACAATGGCCATGTCGGCCGGTACCCGCAGGCCGCGCTGCTTGAGGGCAATCAGCAAGTCGAACGCGTTCGTGTAGTTGATGGCAAAAATGGCGTCGGGCGGCTCGGGTAGCGCCAGCCATGCATCGAGGGCCGCCACCGCCGACTCGGTGCGGAAGTTGATGTGCGCGCATAGCTCCTCGCTGGTGGGCAGGCCATGCTTGCGCAGGGCCCCCAGGTAGCCAGCCTGCCGCTGCCGGCTGATGAGCAGCGACGGTGGCCCGGCCAGGATGGCAATGCGGCGGCAGCCCTGCTCGATGAGGTGCTCGGTAATGGCAAACGCGCCCTGGCGGTCGTCGAGGATCACCTTGGCGCTGTTCACCTCGTTGCACACCCGGTCGAAGTGCACCACCGGAATGCCGCGCCGGGCTGGCTCCTTCACGTGGTCGAAGTTCTCGGTTTCGCGCGAGTGGCAGATCAGCAGGCCGTCTACCCGGTTGGCTATCAGGGCCTGCACGTTGCTCACCTCGGCCTCGTACGATTCCTTCGACTGGCAAATCATTACCCGGTAGCCAGCCGCCGTCGCTACGTCCTGGATGCCGCTCACGGCGGTGGCGAAAAACGGCCGCTCAATGTCCGGAATTACTACCCCGATGGTCATCGTCTCGCGCCGCTTTAGGCTCTGGGCCAAGAAGTTGGGGTGGTAATCGAGCTGCCGGGCCGCCTCCTGAATGGCCTGGCGCGTAGCGGGGCTGATGTCGGCGTGCCCGTTTAGGGCCCTGGACACCGTGGACGAGGCCACGCCCACGGCCC
Organism: Hymenobacter nivis; assembly: GCF_006439025.1. Taxonomy (GTDB): domain Bacteria; phylum Bacteroidota; class Bacteroidia; order Cytophagales; family Hymenobacteraceae; genus Hymenobacter; species Hymenobacter nivis_A. The sequence continues at coordinate 247,676 of NZ_RCYZ01000001.1, read as the reverse complement.
GGGCCACGTCGGCCAGGGTGGCTTGGTAGCGCTTGCGCTCGGGCACCGCCGGCTTGGCCTCGGTGAAGTGGTAGGCGCAGCCCTTGCAAAAATACCGCTGCCGCCCCCGCACGAAGCCGGCCTTCATTACGCCATCGGGTTGACTACACTTGGGGCAAACGGGCATAAAATGCTTTTGTAAAAAAAGAAGAAAACGAAGTAGTTAACAATAAGTTTACGCATTCGTTGGCGTAAATTAACATGAAAAAAAATTGGTACTGTAAATCTTAATTTTTTACCTATCGAAAACGCTTGCAGTAACGATACCGATAGTTTTTGTGGCAAATTTCTTTATTTTCAAGCTTTTAATACTTTTGTAGAAGTAGCTGATGGGCTACATTTGAGAAGAAGTCGATTCCTACCACTTCAAGCGCCTATCGATTGCATAGAGTACGATAGGTAGCTAGTCGAGAATATTTTTTGTACTTTTTAAATACTGTTGCCGTGCAGCACACTATGCGCTGGTTTGGGCCCAACGACCCAGTTTCGCTTTTCGACCTTCGCCAGGCGGGCTGCGCCGGCGTGGTATCGGCTCTGCACCAGCTGCCGGTGGGCACGGTGTGGCCGGTGGCCGATATTCGGGCGCACCAGCAGCTCATCGAAGCCGACAACGCTACCCACGCGCCCCTGCACTGGGCCGTGGTGGAGAGCCTGCCGGTGCACGAAGACATTAAGAAGGGCCGCCCCAGCCGCGACCAGTACATTGCCCACTACCAGGCGTCGCTGCGCAACCTGGCGGCTTGCGGCGTGCGCACGGTGTGCTACAATTTCATGCCTGTGCTCGACTGGTCGCGCACCGACCTGACGCACGAGCTGCCCGACGGCTCGCGGGCCCTGCGCTTTGTATGGCAGGAGTTTGCCATTTTCGACCTGTGCATCTTGCAGCGCCCCGGCGCGGAGGCCGACTACGAGCCCGCTGTGGCCGAGGCCGCCCGCCAGCAGTTTGCCGGCATGGGCCCCGAGGCCATCGCGCAGCTTACCAACACCACGCTGCTGGGCCTGCCCGGCTCGGAGGAAGCCTTTGAACTGGCCACGTTCCAGGAGTACCTGAACGAGTACGCCACCATCGACGCGGCCGCGCTGCGCGAAAACCTGCACTACTTCATCCGGGCCGTGGCCCCGGTGGCCCAGGAAGTGGGCATCGGCCTGTGCATCCACCCCGACGACCCGCCCTTCCCGCTGCTGGGCCTCCCGCGCGTGGTAAGCACCGAGGTCGACCTGGCCGGCCTGCTGGCCGCCTGCGACGTACCGGCCAATGGCCTCACTTTTTGCACCGGCTCGCTGGGCGTGCGGGCCGACAACGACGTGGTGGGCATGGCCGAGCGGTTTGGGCCCCACATCCACTTCGTGCACCTACGTACTACCAAGCGCGAGGACAACCCGCGCAACTTCCACGAAGCCGACCACTTGGCCGGTGACGTGGACATGTACGGAGTGGTGCGTGCCCTGGTGCGGGAGGAAGCGCGCCGTGCCGCGGCTGGTAGCAACGCCCCGCCGCTGCCCATGCGCCCCGACCACGGCCACCAGATGCTCGACGACCTGCACAAAAAGACCTACCCCGGCTATTCCGCCATCGGCCGCCTGCGCGGCTTGGCCGAACTGCGGGGCCTGGAATACGGCATCCGCCGGGCCTTGGCCGAATAGAGCTGGGCGCGGGGCCCTGGCCGGCCTTGGCGTTAGCAAAAATTTGAATGCCCGAGCTTTCGGCATTTCCTTGTTAGATAACTGATTACTGCGTGTCTGTATTTCGCCACTTGTTCTTGCTCTTGGTCTTCGTGGCCGCCGCGCACCGCGGCGTGGCCGACGATGGCTACCGGCTGTGGCTGAAGTACGACCGCCTGGCCGATGCCGGCCAGTGTGCGCAGTACCAGCGCGCGGCGCGCTTCGTGGCCACCACCGGTACTGACCCCGTGCTGCGCACCGCCGCCGCCGAGCTGCAGCGCGGCTTGCAGGGGCTGCTGGGCCAACCGGTGCCGGTGCAAGCCAGCATGGGGGCCCTGGGTGGCGGCATCGTGCTGAAGCTGGACCGCACTGCAATCGATGCCAGTACGCCCAACGCGGCCGAAGGCTACCGCATTTATTCCGAGAAAAACAACTTGGTGGTGGCCAGCCCCAGTGCGGCGGGCGTGCTCTACGGAGCCTACGCCGTGCTGCGCCGCGTGCAAACCGGCGGGGCCCTGGCCGGCTGGGCCGTGCGCAGCGCCCCGCGCATCGGCCACCGCATGATCAACCATTGGGACAACCCCAACGGCACCGTGGAGCGCGGCTACGCGGGCTCGTCCATCTGGAAGTGGGACGAACTGCCCCAGCGCCTCGACCCGCGCTACACCGACTACGCCCGCGCCAACGCTTCCATTGGGCTGAACGGGGTGGTTATTAACAACGTGAACGCCAGCGCCCGTTACCTCACGCCCGACTACCTACCCAAGGTGGCGGCCCTGGCCGGCGTGATGCGGCCCTACGGCATCCGGGTGTACCTGTCGGTGTTCTGGGCCGCGCCCAAGGTGCTGGGCGGCCTGCCCACCGCCGACCCCCTCGACCCCGCCGTGCAGCGGTGGTGGGCTGCCAAAACCGACGAAATCTACCGCGCCATCCCCGACTTTGGCGGCTTCTTGGTAAAGGCTAATTCGGAGGGCGAGCCGGGGCCCCAGGACTACCAGCGTACCCACGCCGACGGCGCCAACATGCTGGCCAAGGCCCTGGGGGCCCACGACGGCGTGGTGATGTGGCGCGCCTTCGTGTACAAGGCCGACGGCAGTGGCGACCGTTTCAAGGAAGCGTACCAGGATTTCCAGCCCCTCGACGGCAAGTTCGACCCCAAGGTGCTGGTGCAGGTGAAGAACGGGCCGATTGACTTCCAGGCCCGCGAGCCGTTCCACCCGCTGTTCGGGGCCATGCCGCGCACGCCGCTGGTGCTGGAAGTGCAACTCACGCAGGAGTACCTGGGCTTCGCCACCCACGCCGTGTACCTGGGGCCCCTCATCAAGGAGTGCCTAGAGGCCGATACCTACGCCCAGGGCCCCGGCTCGACGGTGGCCAAGGTGGTGGACGGCAGCCTCGACCGCCACGCCCAAACCGGCATCGCCGGGGTGGCCAACATCGGCAGCGTCCGCAACTGGACCGGCCACCCGCTGGGCCAGGCCAACTGGTACGCCTTCGGCCGCCTGGCCTGGGACCACACCCTGGACCCCGGGGCCCTGGCCACCGAGTGGGCGCGCATGAGCCTGACCACTAACGCTGCCGCCGTGCGCAGCATCACGGCGCTGCTGGACCAGTCGCGCAGCATCTACGTGCGCTACACCACGCCGCTGGGCCTGCACCACATCATGGGCGAAAGCATCCACTACGGGCCCCAGCCCTGGCTGGCCAAGGCCGGCCGCCCCGACTGGACGGCCGTGTACTACCACCGGGGCGACTCGCTGGGCTTGGGCTTCGACCGCACCGCCACCGGCAGCAACGCCCTGGCCCTGTACCGGCCCGCCGTGCAGCAGCAGTGGGGGAGTGCCGCCACCTGCCCGCTTGACTACCTGCTCTGGTTCCACCACGTGGGCTGGCAGCAGCCGCTGCGCACCGGCCGCACCCTTTGGAACGAGCTGTGCTACCGCTACTACACCGGCGCCGACTCGGTGGCTTGGCTGCAAAAGCAGTGGGCCGCCGCCCGCCCCGCCCTCGACGCGGAGGTGTACGCCGACGTGGCCGCCCGCTTGCAAATCCAGCAGCAGGAGGCCTACTGGTGGCGCGATGCCTGCGTGCTCTACTTCCAAACCCTGGCCCGGCAGCCGGTGCCGGGGCCCTTCGCGCCGCCCACCCGCACGTTGGCCGATATCAAGCGCCAGGTGCAGGTGTACCAACTCAAGTAATTGTTTGCTAGCTACTTAATTCTGATTAATTTATGAACACTTTTTCTCTCGATACCTTGCCACTGCCCGCCACCAACGGCCACGGGGCCCCCGCGCCGCAGCCCGCGGCCGCTACGGCCGATGTGTTTTCGCTGGCCGGCCAGTTGGCCCTTGTCACGGGCGGTGGCACGGGTATCGGGCTCGAAATTGCCCGCTGCATGGTAGCCGCCGGGGCCACGGTGGTCATCACCGGCCGGCGCGAGGCTGTGCTCCAAGACGCCACGGCCGACTTGGGCGAGCGCGCCCAGTACCTCGTCAACGATATCTGCGACCTGGGGGCCCTGGACGACTTGGTGGCCCGGATTGAGGCCGAGCACGGCCCGCTCGATATTCTGGTGAACAACGCCGGCATCAACATGAAAAAGCCCGCCCTGGAGATGACGGACGAAGATTTCAGCCGCATCATCCATACGAACCTGAGCGCTGTGTTTTCGCTTACGCGGGCCGCGGCCAAGCGCATGGTGCCCCGGGGCCGCGGCTGCATCCTCATGATTTCGTCGATGGCTGCCTACTACGGCATCGACCGGGTGGTGGCCTACGCCGCCTCCAAGTCGGCCGTCGAGGGCATGGTGAAGGTGCTGGCCTCCGAGTTTTCGGCCCACGGCGTGCGCGTGAATGCCATTGCGCCCGGCTTCATCGAAACCGCCATGAGCCGTACGGCCATGAACTCCGACCCTGACCGCCGCGACCGCGCCATGCGCCGCACGCCCATGGGCAAGTTCGGCCAGCCCGCCGACATCGGCCATGCGGCCGTGTTCCTAGCTTCCGAGGGGGCCCGCTACATTACCGGGGCCTCGCTGCCCGTGGACGGCGGCAACTCCATCGGCTTTTAGGCCCCCCACTGGCCCTGGTTTTTTAGAATGCTTGACGACTGGTTTTGGGCGGCCTCGCTAAGGAGAAGGCACTAGCTACCCACTGGAAGCCAATTAACTACCACCAATTTCATACTTATTCCCGCCCAACCCATGAACAAAATTCTATCCAAACCCATGCCCCTTGGGGCCTGGAAATGGTCGCGCCTGGTGCCCCTGCTGCTGCTGAGCGGTGGCCTAGCCCCGCTGGTCCCGCAAGTAGCCTATGCCCAAGTGGCCGGGGCCCACACCGTTACGGGCAAGGTCACGTCCGACAATGGCGAGGGCATCCCCGGCGTGACGGTGGTGGTGAAAGGTACCACCACCGGTGCCACCACCGACGCCAGCGGCTCCTACACGCTGACCGTGCCGGGCGACAACAGCATCTTGGTATTCAGCTCGATAGGCTACGCCAAGCAGGAAATTGCCGTGGGCAAGCGCACCAACGTGAGCCAAAGCCTGGTACCCGAAACCCAAGCCCTGAACGAAGTGCAGGTGGTGGGCTACGGCGTGCAGAAGAAAAGCCAAGTGACGGGCGCTATCTCGAGCGTGAGCGACGAGCAGCTGCGCGACGTGCCGGTGGCCAACGTGGCCCAGGCCCTGCAGGGCCGTGCGGCGGGTATCACGGTGTCGAGCAACGGCACGGCGCCGGGCCAGGCGCCCACCATCCGCATCCGCGGTAACCGCTCGCTCTCGGGCTCCAACGACCCGCTGCTGGTGGTGGACGGCGTGCCTTACGACGGCAGCCTCAACGACCTGAACCCCGACGACATCACCTCGCTCGAAGTGCTGAAGGACGCCAGCTCCACGGCCATCTATGGGGCCCGGGGCGCCAACGGCGTCATCCTCATTACCACCCGCCGCGGCAAGAGCGGGGCCCCCAAGGCTACCTACAGCGGCTATTACGGCCAGAAGCGCATCTACGACCGCTTCGACTTGCAAGACGGGCAGCAGTACTACGACTACCGCCTCCAGGCTTACCGGACGCAGAACCCGAGCTACGACCCAGTGGCGGCTACTACGTTCCTGACGGTGGACGAGCGGGCCAACTATGCGGCCGGCAAAACGACCGATTACCAAAGCCTGCTCTTCCAACACGGCCACATCCAAAACCACTCGCTGGGCCTGAGCGGCGGCACCGACCAGACGCAGTACTCGGCCTCGCTGGGTTACTACGACGAAACGGGCATCGTACCCGTGTCGCGCTTCCGGCGCTACTCGCTGCGCGGCACGCTTGATCAGCAGGTTGGCAAGCGCATCAAGGTGGGACTGAACACGCTCAACACGTTCACCAATGAGAACGACCCGAACGTGAACGTGCTGTACCAGATACTGACCACGAGCCCCCTGGCCTCGACTACCGATGCTAACGGCCAACAGCTGCTGTATCCTACCGCCGACCAGCTCTCTAACCCGCTGACGCTGTACGTGCCCAACGCGCACCTCGACCAGCGCCGCCGCCTGCGCACCTTCAACAGCTTGTACGCGCAGGTAAATATCCTGAAAGGGCTGGACTATCGCCTCAACGTGGGCTTGGATGGCCGCACCGAGGCCAACGATAACTTCTACGCCTCGGCAACGCCTAACAACGGCAACGGCCTCAACACGGCTGGCAAATCGTCGACGATTGCCTACAACTTGCTGGCGGAGAACATCCTGACGTACAACCGCAATTTTGCCGAGAAGCACGACCTGAACGTGACGGCACTTTATAGCCGCCAGACCTACCACGCCGACGGCGTAGGTGGCAACGTGCAGAATTTGCTGGCCAACTACCAGCTCAACAACAACCTGTCCGGGGGTACCCCGACCAGCGTTTTTAACGCAACGCAGTCCATCGACTGGGCGCTGGAGTCGTTCATGGCGCGCGTCAACTACGCTTACAACAACCGCTACTCGGCCACGCTGACCATGCGAGCCGATGGTTCGTCGCGCTTGGCCCCGGGCAACAAGTTTAAGGCCTTCCCGTCAGCGGCCGTGGCTTGGAACATCTTCAACGAGTCGTTCCTGAAGGATTACGCGTGGGTAAGCAACCTGAAGCTGCGCGCCAGCTTGGGCCGCGTGGGCAGCACCGCCATCAACCCGTACCAGACGCAGGGCTCCCTCTCGGTAGGCACCTACAACTACGGCGCCACCGGCGCGGTGGGCGTGGTACCCTCTAGCATTCCGAACCCGAACCTGGGCTGGGAATACACGACCACCACCAACGTCGGCCTTGATTTTGGCTTCCTCGAAAACCGCGTAACGGGTAGCGTAGAGGTGTACCAGCAGCGCACCAGCGACCTGCTGCTGCCCGATGCCCTGCCCGTAACCAGCGGCTATGGCTCGTTTCTGCGCAACGCCGGCTCAACCCAGAACCGCGGCGTGGAAATCTCGCTGACTACAGTTAACCTGCGGGCCAAAGACCTCGGTGGCTTTGAGTGGAGCACCGACTGGAACTTCACGGTGAACCGCGAGAAGGTGCTTGACCTGAACGTATACAATGCGGATGGCAGCCCGCGTAACGACATTGGCAACCAGCGCTTTATTGGCCAGCCGCTCTACGTAATCTACGATTACAAAAAGATTGGTATCTGGCAGTCCAACGAGGCCGACCAAGCCTTGAAGTACGGCACGAAGCCCGGCCAGATTAAGATAGAGGACCTGAACAACGACGGAAAAATTGATGCCAGCGACCGCCAGATCATCGGCTCGCGCCAGCCCAAGTTTGAAGCCGGCCTTACCAACCGTTTCCGTTTCAAAGGCTTCGACATGACGATAGTGGCGCTGACCCGCGTAGGTGCTACCGTAGTAGACCCGTACTCTTTCGGCCCGAGCTACTACGCCACCAACACCGGTCGCCGCAACCAGCTGAACTTCAACTACTGGACGCCTACCAACGGCAGCAACGACTACCCGCAGCCCGACCAGAGCTCGCGCTCTACCGAGTGGCCTACTTACGGCTCGACGCTGGGCTACCACAGCGGCACTTTCATCAAGGTGCGCAGCATTGACCTGGGTTACACCCTGCCGGCGGCCTGGGCCAAATCTGCCCTCATGAGCTCGGCACGCATCTACTTGCAAGTGCAGAACCCCTACATCTGGGCGGCCGATAAGTACTTCCAGCGCAATAAGGCCATCGACCCCGATGCCCTGTCGTACTCGTCGCGCTTCGATTCGTCGGCCGGCGTTAACGCTGCCAACATCTCCTTCCAGGGCGGTAGCAACTACCCCGTCACGCGGTCCTTCATCCTGGGCGTAAACCTCGGCTTCTAGGAAACGAATGACCAGACCGTTGAGCTTGAGAAGAGGTAGCTAATATGCTGGCCTTATTCTCAAGCTCAACGGCCCGGCAGGCCTCCCACCCACTCTCTACTAATCGTCATGAAAAAAATAGTATTAAGTCTTCTTAGCGCCGTCCTGCTAGTGTCGGCTACTAGCTGCAATAAAGATATTTTAGATGAAAACGCCCTATCGGTGCTCACGCCTTCGCTGCTGCAAACCTCGCAAGGGGTAGAGGCCGGCGTAACCGGCGCGTACTCGGGCCTGCGCCAGCTTTACGGCAACGAAGGCGATGCCTTCGCCACGGAGGCCGGCACTGACGCGTTTACCAGCGGTATTCAGTCCAACAGTGGCCTGAACGACTACGACAACAACGCGCTAACCCCCCTCAACGACGGCGCGCACGGCTACCGGTGGAGCATCTGCTACACGCAGATAAACACCATCAACGGGGTGCTCCAATACGGCCCCAACGCCCAGGGCATCACCCCGGCCCGCCTTACGCAGCTCCTGGCTGAAGTGAAGGTGATGCGCGCCAACTACTACTTCACCCTTGTGCAGGATTTTGGGGATGTGCCGCTGCAAATCACCTTTGTCGATTCGCCCAGCAAGGATTTCACTCGTGCGCCGCAAGCTGATGTCTACGCTCAGATTATTAAGGACTTGACGGAAGCGCTGGCTACCATCGCCGACAAGTCAGCTCAGCCGGGCCGCATAACCCGTGCCGCAGCCCTGCACTTGCTGGCTAAGGTGTACCTGACCCGCGCTACCTCGCCGGCCAAGCAGCCTACCGACTACACCCTGGCAGCCCAGTACGCCAAGGAGCTTATCGACAACCAGGGCCGCTACGGCCTGGGCCTGGAAGCTGACGTGGCCGATGTGCACCGCGAAGGCAACGAGAATGGCAAAGAAGTAATCATGAACGCGCAGTTCAACGGCGATGCCACATTCTCGCGCATTGACGGCAGCACGTATGGCGGCGAAAACGCGATGAACTTCTTCTTCCGCAGCCAGTACGACCAGCTCCCCAACATGAACCGCGACATTAATAACGGTCGCCCGTTTGCTCGGCTCGCCCCCACCTTCTTCCTAATCAATTCGTACATCCTGCGCGATGCCGCTGGCAACGCCCTGGAGTCAGGCCCAACGCTGCGCACGACCGATACCCGCTACAACAAGTGGTTTACATCAGTGTACCGCGTGAACACGCCCGGCGCCAACGGCGGCAGCACCGCAGCCGTAGTCGGGGATACTTCCATCTGGTACCCGGGGCGCGAGCTGTCGGCCGCCAAGCTGGCCCAGATTGCCGCCCGCAAGCCGGCTCCCTACCGGGTTTTTCAACCTAGCCAGCTCACCACGCAGTTCTTCCCGACCATGAACAAGTACGATAGCCGTGCTCGCACGTCGGTTAACGGCTTCTCGATTCGACCGGTTATCGTGTATCGCCTAGCCGAAACCTACCTCATTGCGGCCGAAGCCTATTTCTACCTCGGCAATTCGGCCCAGGCCGCTACTTACCTCAACGTGGTGCGCGAGCGCGCCGGGGCCACGGGCCAAAAGCAGCTGATGGACATTACGGCCAGCCGCGTGAACATCGACTTCATCCTCGATGAGCGCCTGCGCGAACTCGTGGGCGAACAAACCCGCTGGCAAGACCTCAAGCGCACCACTACTGCCAGTGGTGCCAGCCAGCTGCTCACGCGGGTCCGCAACACTAATTATGCGCCGCCGCTGGTTAAAAACTCCGCCGGTGTGTACGGCTCCAATGCGGCTATCAACATCCGGGACTTTCACGTGCTGCGCCCAGTTCCACAGACCGAGGTTGACCGCACCAGTGGTAAAATCACGCAGAATCCTGGCTATTAATACGCTGACTATCTGATGACTTAATAAGCCCCGGTTTCGCTTCGAAACCGGGGCTTATTTATGAAGGGGTACTGTAAAAAATGCCATAATCCTACTAAGGCTTTGAAAAACAACGTGCATCTGTTCTCTAAGGTTGGGCTAGCGCTGGTATTGCTGGCCGCTGCGCCCGCCCACGCCCAGGTGCGCCTGCCCCGCCTCGTGAGCAACGGCATGGTGCTGCAGCGCGACGCCCCGGTACGCCTCTGGGGCTGGGCCGCGCCCGGCGAGGCCGTGAGCGTGGCCTTTCAGGGCAAAACCTACCGCGCCACCACGGGCCCCGATGGGCAGTGGCGCGTGCAACTGCCCGCAATGAAAGCTGGGGGCCCCTACGAAATGAAAATCGACGCCAGCAATCACCAGGTGGTGAAGGATATTTTGCTTGGCGACGTGTGGTTCTGCGCTGGGCAGTCGAACATGGAACTGCCCATGCGGCGCGTGCGCGACAAGTACCCCCAAGAGGTGGCCACGGCCAACAACCCGCGCATCCGGCAGTTCGACGTGCCGATGCGCTACGACTTCCGGGGCCCTAAGGCCGACGTGAGCGGCGGCGCCTGGGTGGCCCTCAGCCCCGAAACGGTACTCGGCTTTTCGGCCGTGGGCTACTTCTTCGCCAAGGAGATAAACGCCAAATACCAAGTGCCGGTGGGCCTGATAAAGGTGGCCGTGGGTGGCTCGCCCGCTGAAGCCTGGCTGAGCGCCGACGCCCTCAAGCAGTTTCCCAAGTACGAGGCGCAGGTGGCGCCCTACCGCGACAGCGCGGCGGTAGCCGGCATTAAGCAGCGCGAAGGCGCGGCCGTGGGGGCCTGGTACCAGCACCTGCACCAGGCCGACCAGGGCGAACAGCCCGGCCAGCCCAAGTGGAGCAGCTCCGGCTACGACGCCAGCGCTTGGGCCACGATGAACGTGCCCGGCTACTGGGCCGACCAAACGCCCCTGGGCATGGTAAATGGCGTGCTCTGGTTCCGGAAGGAAGTGGAGGTGCCCGCCGCCATGGCCGGCCAGCCCGGCCGCCTGGAGCTGGGCACACTCGTCGATGCCGACTCCACTTACATCAACGGCCAGTTGGTGGGCACCACCGCCTACCAGTATCCGCCGCGCAAGTACGATTTTGGCCCCGGCGTACTGAAGGCTGGTAAGAACGTGGTAACCGTGCGCATCATCAGCAACGGCGGGCGGGGCGGCTTTACGAAGGAGAAAACCTACCAGCTCACGGCGGGCGGGCAGACGCTAGATCTGCGGGGCCCCTGGCAGTATAAGCTGGGCGCTACCACGCCGCCCACGCCGGGCACCACTACGTTTCAGTACCAGCCGGGCGGGCTGTACAACGGGCTGGTGGCCCCAGCGCTGCCCTACGCCCTCAAGGGTGTGCTCTGGTATCAGGGCGAAAGCAATGTGAGCCGGCCCGACGATTACCTGGCCCTCACCACCAGCCTCGTCAAAGACTGGCGCACCCACTTCCAGCAGCCTAATTTGCCGTTTCTGTACGTGCAGCTGGCCAATATCAACGCCGCCAAAAAGGAGCCCGGCGAAAGCAACCAGGCCAAGGTGCGCGATGCCCAGCGCCGCCTGCTGGCCCTGCCCCGCACCGGCATGGCCGTGATTTCGGACGTGGGCGAATGGAACGACATTCATCCCCTCGACAAGCAGACGGTGGGCCACCGTTTGGCCCTGGTAGCCGAAAAAGTAGCCTATAGCGACGCCAAGCTGGTGGCCGAGGGCCCTCTTTATCAAAGCTCAAAAACCGCTGGCAGCCAGGTCGCGCTCACCTTTGGCAGCGTGGGCGGCGGGCTGGTGGCCAAAGGCGGCGGCCCGCTGGGCGGCTTCACGGTGGCCGGGGCCGACAAGAAGTTTTACCCCGCTACGGCCCGCGTGGAGGGCAGTAAAGTGGTGGTGAGCAGCCCGCAGGTGGCTGCGCCTGTGGCCGTACGCTACGCCTGGTCCGACAACCCCGAAAACGCCAACCTGTATAACAAAGAGGGCCTGCCCGCCTCCACCTTCCGCACCGATGACTTCTAAGCCGGCTGGGCCTGGCACGGCAACCTATTGATTTGACGATGAGCGCATGAGCAAGGGCGTATCGCCCAGAAAACGGAAACAGCCCCCAGCTCACAACTCACAATTCATAACTAGAAAATGAAATACCTGCTTGGCTACGACATCGGTAGCTCTTCCATTAAAGCCTCGCTGCTCGACATCGCTACCGGGCGCTGCGTGGCCGCCGTAACCTCGCCCACTACCGAGATGGGCATGGACGTGCCCCAGCCCGGCTGGGCCGAGCAGCGCCCCGAGCGCTGGTGGCAGGAGGTCATCAACGCTACCCAGCAGCTCAAGGCCCAGTACGGCTTCGACGCCTCATTGCTGGCCGGCATCGGCATCACATACCAGATGCATGGGCTAGTGCTGCTAGATAAGGCCGGCCACGTGCTGCGCCCCGCTATTATCTGGTGCGATAGCCGCGCTGTAGCCATTGGCAATGAAGCGTTTGCCGGGTTGGGAGAGGAATTTTGCCTGGAGAATTTTCTGAACTCGCCCGGCAATTTCACCGCCTCCAAGCTCAAGTGGGTGCGCGAAAACGAGCCCGAGATTTACGCTCAAATCCACAAGATTCAGCTGCCCGGCGACTACCTCGCCTACCAGCTCACGGGCCAGATGCAGACCACCGTGTCGGGCCTGTCGGAAGGAGTGTTCTGGAACTTTAAGAAGCAGGCTATTGCTCAAGAATTGCTTGATTACTACGGTATTAGCGCCGAATTGCTGCCCGAAGTCGTGGACACGTTCTCGGTGCAGGGCCACCTCACCACCGAGGCAGCCCAGGTGCTGGGTCTGGCGGCGGGCACGCCCATTGCCTACCGCGCCGGTGACCAGCCCAACAACGCCTTCTCGCTGAACGTGTTGAACGCCGGTGAGGTGGCCGCCACGGGCGGCACTAGTGGCGTAGTTTACGGCATCAACGAAACCACCACGGCCGATGCGCGCTCGCGCGTAAACTCCTTCGTGCACGTGAACAGCACCCGCGAGCAGCCCAAAAACGGTGTGCTCATGTGCCTCAACGGCACCGGCATTCTCAACAGCTGGCTGCGCAAAATGGTGGGCAACCTGCCCTACGACCAGATGAACACGCTGGCCGCTCAGGCCCCGGTAGGGGCCCAGGGCCTGCTGTTTCTGCCCTTCGGTAACGGGGCCGAGCGCATTCTTGAAAACCGGCCCGCCGCTGCCCTGCTGCACGGCGTGCAGTTCAACGTGCACGGCCAGGCGCACCTCATCCGGGCTGCGCAGGAGGGCATCGTGTACGCCCTCAACTACGGCATGGACATCATGCGCGCCTCGGGCGTGCAAGTGCAGAAAGTGCGTGCTGGTCACGCGAACATGTTCCTAAGTCCCGTGTTCCGCGAGGCGTTTGTGAACTGCGGTAATGTGACGCTGGAGCTCTATGATACTGACGCGGCCCAGGGCGCGGCGCGTGGCGCGGGCATCGGCACCGGCATCTACGCCAGCCCCAAAGAGGCTTTTAATGGCCTGGCCCTCATCAGCACCGTAGAACCCACGCCGGCCTTGCAGGCCCAATACCAGGAAACGTACAGCGACTGGCAGACCTTGCTGGTCCGCGAAACCCGGGCAGCAGAATTGCTGCTGGCCTAGTGCTATTTACCCGTCAGGCTCCGCTTTTTTTGGCGAGCGGGTTAGGGATAAGGGCCCCTCAACTGACTACTCTTTTACTAAAACTTCTCTATTACCCCCCAATCATATTCCAACATGGCAACCACTGAATTTTTCAAAGGCATCGGCAAGATTAAGTTCGAAGGCCGCGAATCAGATAATCACTTGGCTTTCAAATGGTACGACGAAAACCGCATGGTGGCCGGCAAGACCATGAAGGAGCACCTGCGCTTCGCCACGGCCTACTGGCACACCTTCGTGGGCACCGGCGGTGACCCCTTCGGTCCTGGCACTAAGAACTTTGCTTGGGATAGCAAAGGCGACATCGTAGGCCGCGCCAAGGATAAGGCCGACGCTGCGTTTGAGTTTTTTACTAAGCTCGGCACGCCCTACTACTGCTTCCACGACGTGGACTTGGTGGACGAGGGCGGCTCGCTGAGCGAGTACGAAAGCAACCTGGCCACGGTAGTTGACTACCTCAAGCAGCACCAGCAGGAGAGCGGCGTGAAGCTGCTCTGGGGCACGGCCAACGTGTTTTCGAACCCGCGCTACATGAACGGCGCCAGCACCAACCCCGACTTCCAGGTGGTGGCCTACGCCGCTACGCAGGTGAAGAATTCCATCGACGCCACCATCGCACTGGGCGGCGAGGGCTACACCTTCTGGGGCGGCCGCGAGGGCTACATGACCCTGCTCAACACCAACATGAAGCGTGAGCAGGCGCACCTGGGCCGCTTCCTCAGCATTGCCCGCGACTACGCTCGCAAGCAGGGCTTCACGGGTAAGTTCTTCATCGAGCCCAAGCCGGCCGAGCCCACCAAGCACCAGTACGACTTCGACGCGGCCACCGTCATCGGCTTTTTGCGCGAGCACGGCTTGGAGAATGACTTTATGCTGAACTTGGAAGTGAACCACGCCACGCTGGCTGGCCACACCTTCCAGCACGAGCTGCAAGTGGCGGCTGATGCCAACCTGCTCGGCAGCATCGACGCCAACCGCGGCGACAACCAGAACGGCTGGGACACCGACCAGTTCCCAAACAACCTCAACGAGTTGACGGAGAGCATGCTCATCATCCTGGAGCACGGCGGCATCACGCCGGGTGGCATCAACTTCGATGCCAAAACGCGCCGCAACTCGACCGACCTGGAGGACATCTTCGTGGCCCACATTGCCGGCATGGACACCTTCGCCCGGGCCCTCGTTACGGCCGATGCCATCCTGGAAAAATCAGCTTATAAGAAGTTCCGCACCGACCGCTACGCTTCGTTTGATTCGGGTAAAGGTGCCGAGTTCGCCAAAGGCGGCCTCACGCTGGAAGACCTGCGCAAAATCGCGCACGAGTCGGGCGAGCCTACCCCCCGCAGCGGCAAGCAGGAATGGCTGGAAAGCATTGTCAATCAGTACATTTAGTAGATGTAGTGAGGACTCTTTGAGTCCGTGCGTGGGAAAGTCATTTAATGATGCCGCGCGCGGACTTAGAGAGGCTACGCTACTACAAAGCGGAAAAATCCGTAAGCGAAGGCAGCGTGGACGTTCCGCGTTGTGTTCCTTTACGGCGTCATTCTTTCGCCCGAAAAAAATATGAGCAATCCAAAAATCTCCATTGACGAGTTGAGCGTCAACACCATCCGCCTACTGTCGGTGGACATGGTGCAGAAGGCCAACTCGGGCCACCCCGGCTTGCCGCTGGGCGCCGCCCCCATGGCCTACGTGCTGTGGTCGCGCTTCTTGCGCTTCAACCCCCAGGACCCCAAGTGGCCCAACCGTGACCGCTTCGTGCTGTCGGCCGGCCATGGCTCGGCCCTGCTTTACAGCCTGTTGCACCTCTACGGCTACGATTTGAGCCTGGAGGACCTGAAGCAATTCCGCCAGATGGATTCCAAGACGCCGGGTCACCCCGAGTCGCACATCACGCCCGGCGTGGAAGTGACCACGGGGCCCCTGGGCCAGGGCTTCGCCAACGGCCTGGGCATGGCCATGGCCGAGGCACACCTCGGGGCCGTGTACAACAAGGAAGGCCACGCGCCGGTGCAGGACCACTACACCTACGTGCTGGTGAGCGATGGCGACCTGATGGAAGGCATCGCCTCGGAGGCCGCCTCGCTGGCGGGCCACCTGCAATTGAGCAAGATGATTTATCTCTACGACGATAACAACATCTCGCTCGATGGCCCCACCAACCTGACCTACACCGAGAACCCGATGAAGCGCTTCGATGCCTACTACTGGCACACGCAGCACGTCACGGATGGCAATGACCTCGACGCCATCGAAAACGCCATCAAGGTGGCGCAGTCGGTGACGGACCGGCCCTCGATTATCGCGGTGCGCACCATCATCGGCTTCGGCTCGCCGCTGGCTGGTACCAGCAAGTCGCACGGCTCGCCGCTGGGCCCCGAAAACGTGAAGACGACCAAGACGTTCTACGGTTTCGACCCTGAGCAGAGCTTCCAGGTGCCGCAGGAAGTGTACGACCACCTCAAACAGCCCGGCCAGCGCGGTGCCGAGATGCAGAAGCAGTGGGATGCTGACTTCGCTAAGTATGCTGAATCTTTCAAGGATGAGGCTGATATGTTCAAGCTCTCCTTCGACGGCAAGCTGCCCGAAGGCTGGGACAAGGACCTGCCGGTGTATACGCCCGCCGATGGCGAGCTGGCCACCCGCCAGGCCTCGGGCAAAGCCCTGGACGCCATCAAGAAATCGGTGCCGTTTATGTTCGGCGGCTCGGCCGATTTGGCCTCTTCTAATGAGATGGACAAGTCGGGCAGCGACAGCTTCCAGCCCGCGCACAAAGCCAACCGCAACGTGTGGTGGGGTGTGCGTGAGCACGCCATGGGCGCGGCCATGAACGGCATTGCCCACCACGGTGGCCTGCGTACCTACGGTGGTACGTTCTTGACGTTCAGTGACTACATGCGGGCAGCCATCCGCCTCACGGCCCTGGCCGAGAGCACGGCCACGTTCGTATTCACCCACGACAGCATCGGCCTGGGCGAGGACGGCCCCACCCACCAGCCGGTGGAGCAAGTACTGGCCTTGCGCACCATCCCCAATATTGTGGTGCTGCGCCCCGCCGACGCCAACGAGAGCACCGAGGCTTGGCGCATCGCCATGACGACGCCCAAATCGCCGGTTGTGCTCATTTTCTCGCGCCAGAAATTGCCGATTCTTGACCAGACCAAGCTGGGCTCGGCCCGCGAAGGTGTGGCTAAGGGCGCTTACATTCTGAGCGAGGCCGACGGTGGCCAGCCACAGTTCATCCTCATCGCCACCGGCTCGGAAGTGGCCCTGGCTATGAAGGCTCAGGTTGAACTGCAAAAGGCCGGTACCCCCACCCGCGTGGTGAGCATGCCGAGCTGGGAGCTATTTGAGCACCAAGATAAAGCCTACCGCGAAAAAGTACTGCCGCCCACCGTGCGCAAGCGCTTGGCCATCGAGGCCGGCTCGCCCATCGGCTGGCACAAGTACACCACCGACGAGGGCGGCGTAATTGCAATGAACCGCTTCGGCGAGTCGGCCCCCGCCGAGGAGCTATTCGAAAAGTTTGGCTTCACGGTGGAGAACGTGGTGAAGCGCGCCCAGGGCGTGCTCGCCGGCCACCCGGAAGACGAGCAGGAAGAGAAGAAGCAAGTGGTAGCCAAGGGTAACTAAATTAGATGGTTAGCTGAGAGTTAAGGGTGGAGAGTCGAAAACAAGCACTAGTTTTGACTCTCCACTTTTGCTTTTGGGGCTTGGCCGCTGTGGCTGGCTTTTAGGATAAATGCAACGTTGTGCGGCGCACAACGGCCTGCATTGCGTTGCCCATTGACACAATCGTTAATCTGAGATTAGGGCCCCTGGCTCTTCCGCCTTACGACTGCTAGAATTTTGACAAATTGCTGATGGTTAAAAACTTACAAAATTAAATTCTTTCCCACTCTTCCCATGAATTCCCATTTCCAGTTTCGCCGCCAAGCCCTGGCTTTAGTGCTGGCCGCTGCCCCTGCCACCGCCGCGCTGGCCCAGGCCACGGTGCCCATAACGGTGCAGGCCGGCAACCCTAGCCTGGTTATCAGCAAAGACATCCAGGGGCAGTTTGCCGAGCACCTCGGGCGCTGCATCTACGGCGGTTTTTGGGCCGAGCCGGGGCTGAGCGTGCCCCAGCAGGGCCGCATTCGGCTCGACATTGTGGAGGCACTCAAGAAAATCCACGTGCCTAACCTGCGCTGGCCCGGTGGCTGCTTTGCCGATACTTACCACTGGCACGACGGCGTGGGGCCCACCGCCCAGCGCCCCAAGATGCTAAACCTGTGGTGGGGCAACACCCTGGAAGACAATAGCTTTGGTACCCACGAGTTTATGGAGCTGTGCCAGTTGCTGGGTACTACGCCCTACCTGGCCGCCAACGTGGGCAGCGGCACGGTGCAGGAAATGAGCAATTGGATGGAGTACCTCAACTCGAACGAGGATACGCCCATGGTGCTGGAGCGCCGCAAAAACGGCCACCCCGAGCCCTACAAGGTGAGCTGGTGGGGCATCGGCAACGAAAGCTGGGGCTGCGGCGGCAACATGACGGCAGAATATTACACCGACGTGTACAAGCGCTACGCCACCTTCGCCCACGACTACCCCGGCACCCGGCTGAAGAAAATCGTGAGCGGGGCCAACGGCGACGACACGCACTGGACCGAAACGTGCATGAAAAACATCCCCCTCAACCAGATGTGGGGCCTCACCCTGCACCAGTACACGCTGCCCACCGGCAGCTGGAGCGGCAGCAAAGGCAAAGCCACTGGCTTTGGCGAGGACATGTACTTCAGCACGCTGCGCAACTGCTTGAAAATGGACGCGATAGTGACTAAGCACGCGGCCATCATGGACAAGTACGACAAGGACAAGAAGGTGGCCCTGCTGGTGGACGAGTGGGGCGTGTGGACCGACGTGGAGCCCGGCACCAACCCCGGCTTCCTTTACCAGCAAAACACGCTGCGCGATGCCCTGGTGGCTGGCACCACGCTCAACATCTTCAACAACCACTGCGACCGGGTGAAGGGCGCCAACCTGGCCCAGGCCGTGAACGTGCTGCAAGCCCTGGTGCTCACGGACAAGGAGAAAATGCTGCTCACGCCCACCTACCACGTGTTCGACCTCTACCAAGTGCACCAGGATGCCAAGTTCCTGCCCCTGCAGTTCACGAGCCCCGAGTATTCGTTTGGCGGCGAGAAAATTCCGGCCCTGAACGCCTCGGCCTCCAAGGACAAGAACGGTGCAGTGCACATTTCGCTGGTCAACCTCGACCCCAAGAATGCCCTGAACTTGGAAACTGCCCTGCCCGGCGTGCGCTTTAAAACAGTGACCGGCCGCGTGCTGACCTCTGCTAGCGTGAGCGACTACAACACGTTTGACAAGCCTAACAACATCAAGCTGGCGGCCTTCACGGGGGCCAAAAAGCGCGGCGACAAGCTGGCCGTAACCTTGCCGGCCAAGTCGGTAGTCGTACTCGAACTGAAATAAGATCTTGCCCAATTAGGGCCCCCGCAACGCTATGAAAATTCGCATTTTACCAGCCGCCGCCGTGCTGCTGGTCGGGCTGGGCTTGGCCGCTGCCCAGCGCCCGCCCGCCGAAAAAGGCCTGAAGGATTACTACAAAAGCTACTTTCCCATCGGAGTGGCCGTGTCGACGCGGGCACTGAAAAATCCGGCCGAGGTGGCGCTCATCCTCCAGCAGTTCAACAGCCTCACGCCGGAGAACGACATGAAGATGGGCCCCATCCACCCCGATTCGACCCGCTACAACTGGGGCCCTGCCGATGCTATCGTGGACTTTGCCCAGGCCCACCAGCTGAAGGTGCGCGGCCACAACCTGTGCTGGCACGAGCAAACGCCCCGCTGGATTTTTAAGAATCCCGACGGCAGCCAGGTCAGCAAAGCGCGGCTGCTCAAGCGCTTGCACGACCACATCGACGCGGTGGTGAAGCGCTACAAGGGCAAGATCTACGCCTGGGACGTGGTGAATGAGGCGATTTCGGACAATCCCCAGGAGTTTTTGCGCAACTCGGATTGGTACAAAATCTGCGGCGAGGATTTTATCGCCGAAGCCTTCCGCTACGCCCACGCCGCCGACCCCACGGCCGTGCTGTTCTACAACGACTACAACACCGAGCGCCCCGAGAAAATGGAGCGCATCTACCAGCTGCTCAAAAAGTTGAAGGACGCCAAGGTGCCCATCGATGGCGTGGGCCTGCAGGGCCATTGGTCGCTGGTGGAGCCCACCGAGCAAGAGCTGCGCACCACCATCGAGCGCTTCGGCTCGCTGGGCCTGAAGGTGCAGGTAACGGAACTGGACGTGTCCGTTTACCCTTGGGAGAAAGACCGCCGGGCCAAGCGCCCCGACGAGTCGGACGCCTACACGGCCGAGATGCAAACCAAGCAGACGGCTCAGTACAAGCTGTTTTTCAAAGTGTTCCGCGACGAGGCCAAGTACATGACGGGCATCACGTTCTGGAACATTTCTGACCACTACTCCTGGCTCGATACCTACCCCGTGGCGGGCCGCAAAAACCACCCGCTGCTATTCGACGAGCAGCTCAAGCCCAAGGCGGCTTACTATGAGGTGGTGAAGTTTTAACTGCCCGATAAGGTGCCCGGGCCGGCTACGGGCGGGTAGGGGTGGGGTAACTAATTGAATAATATTATGCAAGCTATCCTTTTTCGCCTCCGCTGCGCTGCCCTGCTGCTGCTACTGCCCACGCTGGCCGTGGCGCAGCCGGCCGCCGCGCCCCTTGCCGACCACTACGTCTCCGATAAAAAAGCGGCGGGCAGCTTCCCACTGGTGGCGGGCGGCAAGGCCGCCGCGCTCTACGCCAGCGGCCAGGACTGGCCCGGCGTGCTGCGCGCCGCCCATGACCTGCAGGCCGACATCAACCGCGTGACGCAGGTGCTGCCCGCCCTCAGCACCAGTGGGGCCCCCGCTGGGCCGCAGGTGGTGCTCATCGGCACCATTGGGAAGAGCCCCGTGATTGATGCGCTGGTGCAGCAGAAGAAGCTAGACGTGACGGGCGTGGCGGGCAAATGGGAAGTGTTTGTGGAGCAGCTGGTGGACAACCCCATGCCCGGCGTGAAGCAAGCCCTGGTGATTGCCGGCAGCGACAAGCGCGGCACCATCTACGGCATTTACGACCTCTCGCAGCAGATGGGCGTGTCGCCCTGGTACTGGTGGGCCGATGTGCCGACCAAGACCCAAAAGGCGCTCTACGTGGCGGCCGGCCGCCACACGCTGGGCACACCGGCGGTGAAGTACCGCGGCATCTTCCTCAACGATGAGGCGCCCGCGCTCACGGGCTGGGCCAAGGATAAATTCGGCGGTATCAACTCGAAGATGTACGGGCATGTATTTGAGCTAATTCTCAGGTTGAAAGGCAACTATCTGTGGCCCGCCATGTGGGGAAACGCCTTCAACGACGATGACAAGTTGAGCCCGGCGCTGGCCGACGAGTACGGCATTGTGATGGGTACCTCGCACCACGAGCCCATGCAGCGCGCCCAGCAGGAGTGGAAGCGCTACGGCCACGGCCCCTGGAACTACCAGACCAACGATACCACCCTGCGCCGCTTCTGGCGGCAGGGCATCCGCAACATGGGCAGCCATGAAAGCATCGTGACCATGGCCATGCGCGGCGATGGCGACGAGCCCATGAGCGAGGAAAACAACATCAGCCTGCTGGAAAAAGTAGTGGCCGATCAGCGCCGGATTATTGCCGAAGAAACCCACAAGCCCGCCGATCAGACGCCCCAGGTGTGGGCCCTCTACAAGGAGGTGCAGGACTACTACGACAAGGGCATGCGCGTGCCCGACGACGTGACGCTGCTGCTTTGCGACGATAACTGGGGCAACCTGCGCAAGCTGCCCAAGGTGGGCGACAAGCCCCGCCGGGGCGGCTACGGCATCTACTACCACTTCGACTACGTGGGTGGGCCCCGTAATTACAAGTGGCTTAACACCAACCCGCTGCCGCGCATTCGGGAGCAGATGAACCTGGCCTACGAGCACGGTGTGGACCAAATTTGGATTGTGAACGTGGGCGACCTCAAGCCCATGGAGCTGCCCATTTCGTTCTTCCTCGACTACGCCTGGAACCCCCGCGCCATTGCGGCCAGCCAAGTGGCGGCCTACACCCAGCGCTGGGCGCAGCAGCAGTTTGGGCCCCAGTACGCGGCCGACATTGCCGATATTTTGGCCAAGTACGCCAAGTACAACGCCCGCCGCAAGCCCGAGCTGCTCGACGCCAACACCTACAGCCTGGCCACTGGCGAGTGGGCCACGGTGGTGCGCGAGTACAACGCCCTGGCCACCCGCGCCGAGGCCATCAACCAAAAGCTGCCCGCCGCCGCCCGCGACGCCTACTTCGAGCTGGTGCTGCACCCCGTGCTGGCCTGCGCCAACCTCAACGAGCTGTACTACACCGTGGCCCAGAACCGCGAGGCGGCCAAAACGGGCCAGCCTACTACCGCCGCCCTGGCCGAAAAAGCCCGGGCGCTGTACGCCAAAGACGGCGAGCTGAAAAACCGCTACCATGCCCTGGCCGGCGGCAAGTGGAACCACATGATGGACCAGACCCACATCGGTTACACCTACTGGCAGCAGCCGGAAACCGACAAAATGCCCGACGTGGCATCGCTGCCAGTAGGGGCCCCCGCCGCGGGTGCGCCGCTGGGGGCCCCGGCCCCTGGCGCGGCCACCGGCTATGTATCGCTTGAGGCCGAGAACTATACCCTGGCCGTGAACGCCGGCCCCGTGACCTGGCAGCGCCTGCCCGACCTGGGTCGCACGGCGGGGGCCGTGAGCACGTACCCCACCACGGCCCCGCCCACGGCCGCGCCGGGCGGCGGCAGCCCGCACCTCGAGTACCGCATCACGCTCGCCCAGGCCGGCCCCGTGGCCGTGCGCGCCTACCTGGCCCCCACGCTCGACTTCACCAACACCACCGGCCTGCGCTACGCCGTGTCCATCGACGACGAAGCCCCGCAGTTGGTGAACCTGCACACCGGCCTGGCCCCCGAAAACGGTAACCGACCATGGCAACAGGCGGTGGCCGAGAATATTATCCTGAAAACTTCGCAGCACAACGTGGCCACCGCCGGCCCGCACGTGCTCAAGTTCTGGCGCGTCGACCCCGGCGTGGTGCTCGAAAAGCTGGTGCTGAGCCAGGGTGCGCTGCCGCCCAGCTACCTGGGGCCCCCAGCGCAAACGGTGGGCCCGGGCAAAGCCGCGCTGGGCGCACTGGGCAGCCGCTAGTTCATGTTAAGCATTTGTTTATCATTAAGTAACCAGTGCTTTTAACGTAACTGCCTGCTGTTAAGAATAAAAGAAATTAGCCAATAGCTGTCAGTTAATGGCTCAGTACTTCAATAGGCTATGAAAAACATGTTGATGAACAAAGGAAAGTGGCTGCTTTGCGGGCTGTGGCTGGCCCCAGCCTTGGGCTGGGGCCAGGCCGGGCCGCTGCAAAGCTTTCCCGTGGCGGCGGTGCGCCTGCTGGACGGGCCGTTTCGCGAAGCCCAGCAGACGGACCTCACCTACATGCTGGCCCTCAACCCCGACCGCCTGCTGGCGCCCTACCGGGCCGCGGCAGGCCTGCCGCCCCAGGCCGAAAACTACGGCAACTGGGAAAATACTGGCCTCGACGGCCACATGGGTGGGCACTACCTGTCGGCCCTGGCCTACATGGCCGCCGCCACCGGCGACGCGCGCGTGCAGCAGCGCCTCAACTACATGCTCGACCAGCTGGAGCTTTGCCAGCAAAAAAGCGGCGACGGCTACCTGGGCGGCGTGACCGGCGGCCCGGCCATGTGGGCGCAGGTGAAGGCTGGCAACATCAAGGCCAACAGCTTCGGGCTCAACGACAAGTGGGTTCCCCTCTACAACCTGCACAAAACCTTCGCCGGCCTGCGCGACGCCTACGCCGTGGCCGGCAGCGCCAAGGCCCGCACCATGCTCATCAAGCTGACCGACTGGTTCTTAGACCTTACGGCCAACCTCACCGATGCGCAATTGCAGGAAATGATGCGCAGCGAGCACGGGGGCCTGAACGAGATTTTTGCCGACGTGGCCACGCTCACCGGCGAGCATAAATACCTGGTGCTGGCCCAGCGGTTTTCGCACCGGGCGGTGCTGGGGCCCCTGCTGGCGGGCCAGGATGTGCTCAACGGGATGCACGCCAACACCCAGATTCCCAAGGTAATCGGCTTTGAGCGGGTGGCGGCCGCGGGCGGCGACCCGGCCTGGGCGGGGGCGGCGGCTTTTTTCTGGAAAACGGTGGTTGAAAACCGCACGGTTTCCATTGGCGGCAACAGCGTGAGCGAGCACTTCAACCCGGCCACCAACTTTACGTCGATGCTGGAAAACCCGCAGGGGCCCGAAACGTGCAACACGTACAACATGCTCAAGCTCAGCAAGGACCTGTACCTGGCGGGCGGCGCCACCAAGTACCTCGACTACTACGAGCGGGCTACTTACAACCACATTCTCTCGTCGCAGCACCCCGGCACGGGCGGCTTTGTGTACTTCACGCCCATGCGCCCCCGGCACTACCGCGTGTATTCGCAGCCGCAGGAAGGCTTTTGGTGCTGCGTGGGCTCGGGCCTCGAAAACCACGGCAAGTACGGCGAGCTAGTGTATGCCCACCGTGGGCTGCAGAAGGGGCCGCAGGAGCTGCTGGTTAACCTCTTCATTCCCTCTACCCTCACCTGGGCCGCGCAAGGCCTCACCCTAACCCAGGAAACTACTTTCCCCGCCGAAGAGCGCACCCAGCTGAAGCTGGGTTTAAAAAAGCCGCGCACCTTCGCCCTCAGCATTCGGCAGCCCGCTTGGGTGCCGGCGGGCCAGTTGCAGCTACTGGTAAATGGGGCCCCGGCGGCGGCCACCGCCGCCACGCCCGGCTACCTCACCCTCACGCGCAAGTGGCGCCCGGGCGACGTGGTGACCGTGGCCCTACCCATGACCACCACCGCCGAATACTTGCCCGACCACACGGCCTGGGTGTCGTTTGTGCACGGCCCGGTAGTGCTGGCGGCCGTCACCGATACCACTGATTTGGAGGGCCTGCACGCCAACGGCGCCCGCATGGCGCACGTGGCCAGCGGCCCGCTCTACCCCATCGAGGAGGCCCCCGTGCTGGTGTCGGCTGGGCCCGATGTAGCGGCGGGCATCCGGCCCGTGGCCGGGCAGCCGCTCGCCTTCACGGCGGCCGGGCTGATTGACGGCGACAAGTACCGCAAGGTGCAGCTAGTACCGTTTTACCAGATTCAGGACGCCCGCTACATGGTGTACTGGCCCGTAACGACGCCCGCCGGCCTGCTGGCGCGCAAAGACGAGCTGCGCCGCAAAGACGAGGCCCGGCGCGCCCTCGAAGCCCGCACCGTGGACCAGGTGACGCCCGGTGAGCAGCAGCCCGAATCGGACCACGGCTTCCGGGGCGAGCAAACCGAAACGGGCTCCTACCGCGACCGGCACTGGCGGCACGCGGCCGGCTGGTTCAGCTACGCCATGCGCAACCCGCAGCGCGCCGCCCGCACGCTGCGCGTAACGTACTCGGGCGGCGATAAAAATCGGAATTTCAGCATCTTGGTAAACGGCCAGTTGCTGGCCAGCGTGCAAATGGCCGGCAACCCGCAGGGCGATTTCTACGACGTAGACTACGCCCTGCCCGAAGCCCTGCGGCAAGCCAGCGCGCCCACCGCACTCACTGTGCGGTTTCAGGCGGCGCCGGGCTCCACGGCGGGGGGCGTGTACGACGTGCGCCTGCTGCGGTAGGCCCGCGCCTGGGGCCCCGGCCTGTGCTGCGCTAGTCGTTTCGCGAAGAAGCGCTAGTAGTAATAAACTGGTTTTAAACATCTTAATGGTTAAGCTATCCACCAGCCACCCCGCATGAAAAAAATGTTATTGAGTGTGGGGATGCTGGTGGCCGCTTGTAATGCGGAGGCCCAAACGGTGGCGGCCGGCGATACCAGCCTGCTGCTAAGTGCCGTGCGCGCGGCCCGGCAGCGCTACCGGGCCACCGCGCCGGAGCCGCGCCTGGTAAACGGGGTGGCTTATGGCAATAATGCGCCTTCCTACGTTGCGGGCCGGCCCTTTTTTCTGTCCAGTGAGCCCCAGCCTGGCACCTTGGACTACGACGGCCAGCATTTTGCGGGCGTGGCGCTGCTGTATGAGCAGGTGCAGGACCAGGTGCTGCTCTATGGCACGGCGCAGGCCGAGCCCGTGCAGCTCATTCGGCAACAGGTGCGCGGGTTCGAGCTGGCGGGGCACCGTTTTGTGCACCTGCCCGCCGACGCGGCGGGCGTGGTGGCCGAAGGGTTTTACGACGTGGTAGTGGCCGGGCCGGCGCAGCTGCTGGCCCGGCGCACCAAGAAGCTGGAAGCCAGCACCGGCGGCTACAGCATGAAGGGAGAATACGAGGAAATAACGCGGTTTTTCATCCAGCGGCCGGCTGGCTTTTACGAAGTAGCCACCCTGCGGCAAGTGCTGGGGGCCCTGGCCGACAAGCAAACGGAGCTGCAAGCCCACGCCCGGCGCAACCACCTGCGGCTGGCCGCCGACAGCCGCGAGGCGTCGCTGGCGGCGTTGGTAAAGGAGTACAATTACCTGATATTGAAATAATTGCTACTTAAACTGCGAATTACGTGAAGCCGGTGCCTACCCCCTTGCTGCGTGCGCAAAGCCTTTCGGGGGCTGCGTTGCTGCTGCTGCTAGCATGCGGCCGGCAAGCCTATGCGCAGCAAACGCCCACGGCGCCCACTGCCACGCTGACGGGTACTTTCCAGGCAGTGTCGTTTGCGGAATTTGCCCGGCGGGTGGCAGCCACCACGTCCTACCGGCTCTACTTCGTGCCAGCCGAAACCGATAGCCTGCGGGTGACGCTGGCGGCCACTGGGCAGCCTGTGCCCGAGGTGCTGCGCCAAGTGCTGGGGCCCACCCGGCTGCACTTTTCCATCGATGCCGACAACCGGGTGTACATCACGGCCGGCGAAACGGTGCAAACCCAGCTGCCCACCAACTTTTTTGAGGCCCCCGCCCCGGCGCTGGCCCCGATGGCAACCGCCCCGGCCAGCCCGGGCCGCCCGGCCTCCGGGGCCGCGCTGGCTGGGCGAACTGCACCGGGCCGCGTGTACGATATCGGGCTGGGGCAGGCCCCGGCCAACGGCAAAGCCACCCTGACCGGCCGCGTGCGCGACGGCCAAGGCGAGTCGGTGGTGGGGGCCCTGGTGTATGGCGAGCTGCCGGACAACGGGGTTTCGACCGATCAGTTTGGGGCCTATACGCTCACGCTGCCCGTGGGGCGGCAGCGGCTGAACGTGCGCAGCCTAGGGTTCAAAAATGCCACCCGGCAGGTGCAGGTGTACGGCAGCGGCCGGCTCGATGTGGAGCTGGAAGTGGACGTGACTTCCCTCAAGGAAGTGGTGGTGGAAGCCGAGAAAGCCAAGAACCTGACCAGCTTGCGCATGGGCGTGGCCAAGCTCGACATCAAGGACATCAAGCAGATACCCACGGTATTTGGCGAAACGGACATCCTGCGGGTGGTGCTGCTGCTGCCGGGCGTGAAGTCGATAGGGGAGGGCAACACGGGCTTTAGCGTGCGCGGCGGTGGGGCCGACCAAAACCTGGTGCTCTACAACGGGGCCGTGGTGTACAATCCGGCGCACCTGTTCGGCTTTTTCTCGGCTTTCAACGCCGACATGCTCAAGTCGGCGGAGCTGTACAAGAGCGCGGTGCCGGCGCGCTACGGCGGGCGGCTGTCGTCGGTGCTCGACGTGGTGACGCGCGACGGCAACCGCAAGCAGTTTTCGGGCGCGGGCGGCATTGGGCTGCTCACCAGCCGCCTCACGCTGGAGGGGCCCCTGGCGCACGGTAAGGGCTCGTGGCTGGTGGGGGGCCGCACCTCGTATTCCAACTGGCTGCTGCGGCAGCTTCCCAACCGCAACCTCAACAACAGCGCGGCGGGGTTTTCGGACCTGAGCGGGCACCTGGCCTACGACCTAAACGACCGCAATAGCCTGTACGCCACCGGTTATTTCAGCCAGGACCGGTTTCGGCTGGCCACCGACACGGTGTATAACTACCGCAACTTGGCCGGCAGCGTGAAGTGGAAGCACACCCTGAGCAACAAGCTGTATGGGGTGCTCACGGGCACATACAGCCGCTACCAGTACGGGCTGCGCAGCGACCGCACCGCCACTACAGCCTCCGAGCTGGGCTACAACCTAAACCAGGGCGGCTTGCAGGCCGATTTCACGTATTTCGCCAGTGCCAAGCACACCGTGGAGGCCGGGGCGAGCACGATACTGTACCGCATCAACCCCGGCCAACTCACGCAGGTGGGCGACCAATCGTTGGTCGTGAACACGACGCTGGCGCGGGAGCAGGCCCTGGAAAGCGCCGTGTATGTGTCCGACCGCTTCGACGTGGCGCCCCGCTTGGCGCTGGAGGCGGGGCTGCGCTACTCGCTTTTTAGTGCCTTGGGGCCCCGCGACGTGCTTACGTACCAGCCCGGCCTCTCGCGCAGCGAGCAGACCGTGACCGGCAGCACCCGCTACGGCAGCGGCCAGGCCCTGGCCACCTACCAGGGCCCCGAGTGGCGGTTTTCGGCCAACTACAAGCTCACGGAAAACACGGCGCTCAAGGCCAGCTACAACCGCACGCGCCAGTACATTCACCAGCTCACCAACACGACGGTGGTATCGCCAACCGACAACTGGAAGCTGAGCGACGGCTACATTTTGCCGCAGGTGGCCGACCAATTGGCGCTGGGCTACTACCGCAACCTGCGCGCCAACTCCATTGAGGTGTCGGTAGAGGCGTATTACAAGAAGCTGTACAACTTCTTGGATTACAAGGACGGGGCCACGCTGCTGCTGAATCCGCACCTCGAAACCGACGTGGTGAACGCCCGCGGCCGGGCCTATGGCGCCGAATTTTTGGTGCGCAAAACCACCGGTAAGCTCAACGGCTGGCTGAGCTACACCTACGCCCGCTCGCTGGTGCAGGTGAACACGGCCACCGACCAGGTGAACAGCGGCAACTGGTACCCGAGCAACTACGACAAGCCCCACGACGTGACGTTGGTGGGCAACTACCGCTTCAACCGCCGCGTCAGCGCGTCGGTCAATTTTAATTACAGCACTGGCCGGCCCATCACGCTGCCCCTCAGCCAGTACTACCTCAACGGCGTGCTGCGCGTGTTTTACTCCGAGCGCAACCAGTACCGGGTGCCCGACTACTACCGCGTCGATTTGGCCTTCAACCTGGAGGGCAACCACAAAATCAAGAAGCTGGCCCACGGCTCCTGGACGCTGGCCATCTACAACCTGCTGGGGCGGCGCAACCCGTACTCCATTTATTTCCAGGCGCAGCAGGGGCAACTCAATGGTTACCAGCTGTCCATCTTCGGACAGCCTATCCCGACCGTCACCTACAATTTCCGCTTTTAGATGAACCGGCTGCTTCTCTTTCTGCTGGTGAGCGCGGGGCTGGCCCTGGGTGGCTGCATCGACCGCTACGTGCCCGATGTGCCGCCGTCGGCGCAGGCCAACCTGGTGGTCGATGGCTTCATCAACCCGCTGGGCCGCTCGGTTATCAAGCTCTCGCGCACGTTCAGCGTGAATACTAAGAACACGGCCCCGGCCGAGGCGCGGGCGCAGGTAGCCATCCAGGACGACGCGGGCCGGCGCTACCCGCTGGCCGAAAACCCGGCCGGTACCTACACCGCGGGGCCCCAAGCGCTGGACCCCGCCCGCCAGTACCAGCTGCGCCTGGCCACGGCCCAGGGCCGTGAATACGCCACCGACCTGATGCCGGTAGTGCTCACGCCGCCCATCGACTCGGTTACCTGGAAACTAACGCCGGTGCAAGGCATTCAGGTGAACCTGACTACGCACGCCGCCGCCACGGCCGCGCGCTACTACCGCTGGGAATACGACGAGACGTACCAGTTCACGGCCGCCTACCAGTCGGCGCTGGAGTACGAAGCCAGCAGTAATTCGCTGGTGCAGCGCTCCGCTGCCAACCAACTATTTACGTGCTGGCGCACGGAGCCTTCGACCGCCATCCTGCAAGGCAACACCGCCCAACTCACCCAGAACACGCTGGCCGACGCGCCGCTGCTGACCGTGCTGCCCAGCAGCAAGTTGCGCTATGGCTACAGCTTGCTGGTGCGCCAGCTGGCCCAAACCCAAGCCGAGTACACGTACTGGGAAACGCTGCGCAAGAGCACCGAAAACCTGGGTACCGTAAACGACCCGCTGCCGGGCCGCGTGACGGGAAACGTGCACGCGCTGGCCGACACTACCGAGCCGGTGCTGGGCTACGTGGGCGTGCACTCGGTGGCCGAGAAGCGCCTCTTTGTCGATGGCGCCCGGTTTCCTACCCCCCGCCCCAACAGCGTATTGAACGACCCTTTTTACGCAGCATGCGCGCCCCCCGATGGTGCCGCGGAGAGGAGCCCTTTGTACCTGATATACCTGCAACAATGCCGGGGAGGCTTTCTAATACCACTGTCTCGCGACCCCATAGTTCCCTCAACTATTTATTTCGGCACTCCGGCCTGCGTGGACTGCCGCCTGCACGGCACGAGCATTAAGCCCAACTACTGGCCATGAGGAACGACATTCATCCCGTTTTCGGCCTGCTGGCTAACAGGAAGCCGCGCCTGCTGCGCGCTGTTTGGTGCGGCCTCGCGCTGGCCGGCCTAGTGGCGCTGCTGCCCGCTGGGGCCCGTGCCCAAGCGTCCGATTCGCTGGCTGCCGGGGCTGCCCGCCAGCTCCAGCGCCACCAGCAGCGCACGCTGGTGGAGAAGCTGTACGTGCACCTCGACCGGACCGTGTACACGGCCCGTGAAACGATGTGGCTCAAGCTCTATGCCGTGGACGGCACGTTTCATAGGCCACTGGACCTGAGTTCGGTAGCGTACGTAGAAGTGCTTAATGCATTGGGGCAGCCCGTGTTGCAAACCCAGGTGGCCCTGCGCGACGCCACCGGCCGGGGCGCCCTCGACCTGCCGGCCACGCTGCCCACGGGCCGCTACGTGGTGCGCGCCTACACGAGCTGGATGAAGAACTTCGACCCCGCTTTTTACTTCCACACGCCGGTCACCATCATCAACACCTTCGCCGCCTCGGGGGCCCCCGCCGGGGCCCCCAAAGCCCCGGCCTACGACGCGCAGTTTTTTCCGGAGGGCGGCCAGTTGGTGCAGGGCGTGCCCGGCCGCGTGGCCTTCCGGGTGACCGATGCGGCGGGCCGCGGCCAGGCGGTGGCCGGCACCGTGCGCGACGGCCAGGGCCGGGCCGTGGCCACGTTTCGCACCCTGCAATTTGGCCTCGGCAGCTTCGTATTCACTCCCGCGCTGGGCGCCACCTACGCGGCTGAAATGCAGCTGGTCACCGGCCAAAAGCTGGTTCAGCCGCTGCCTGCCGCTGCGGCGCAAGGCTACGCGCTGCGCCTCACCGAAGCCAGCCCGGGCCAATTGCGGCTGCATGTGGTGGCCAAAGGGGTAGGTGCCGATGCAGCCCACCTGGCGCTGGTAGGGCACTCGGGGCAGCGCGTGGCCACCGCGCAAGTGGCCCAGCCCAATGCGCATGGCGAGGTAGATTTCCTGATTGCGACGGCGGAGCTGCTACCCGGCGTTTCGCACTTCACGGTTTTCAACAGCCGCCGGCAGCCGGTGGGCGAGCGGCTGTATTTCCAGCGGCCCAGGGCGCTGCCGGTGGCCGTGGCGGCTAGCCAGGCCCGCTACGGCCTGCGCGACAAGGTGACGCTGCGCCTGACTGGGCCCCCATCCACCGCCGCCAATTGCTCGCTGGCCGTGTACCAGCTCGACTCGCTGACTGCTGGCGCCGCGCCCGCCGACATCAGCAGCGTGCTCAGCCTGACATCCGACCTGAAGGGCCACGTGGAAAACCCCGGCTACTACCTGCGCGACTCCAGCCAAACCGGCCAGGCCGCTGCCGACAACCTGATGCTCACGCACGGCTGGAGCCGCTTCCGCTGGGCTGATGTGCTGGCCGATAAGGCGCCCGCGCTGCCCTACGCCCCCGAGCCGAACGGCCCCGTGCTGCGCGCGCAGGTGCTGACCGCGGCCGGGGCCCCCGCGCCCGGCGTGGTCACCTACCTGGCTGCGCCAAGCCGCATCGCCCGCTTCTACACCGCCACCAGCGGCCCCGACGGCATCGCGCAGTTTGCGCCCAAAGACGCCGATGGCCCGCGCCTCTACACGTTGCAAACCGACTGGCGGCGCGACAGCACCTACCAGTTGGCGCTGCTCTCGCCCTACTCGGCGCGCTTCGCGGCCTACCCGCTGGCGCCGCTGGGTCTCGGCCCGGCACTCGCGGCCGACCTCACCCGCCGCCACCTCCAAACGCAGCTGCAAGCCACCTACTACGGCCGCTACCAGCAGCTTCAGCGGCTACCCCGCGACACGGTGGCCTTCTACGGCACGCCGCCGGCGCAGTACCGCCTCGACGATTACACCCGCTTCAAGACCCTCGAAGAAGTGCTGCGCGAGTACGTGCAGGGCGTATATGTGCGCCAGGGCCCCCGGCTGCTGGTGGCCGACCAGTTTCACCGCACCCTGTTTGAGGACGCGCCGCTGGTGCTGCTCGATGGCGTGCCCATGTTCGACGTGCGCAAGTTTTTGGCCTTCGACCCCTTGCGCATCCAGCGGGTGGCGGTGTTCACCAACCGCTATTTCTACGGCTCACAAAGCTTCGGGGGCCTGCTGAGCTTTACCACTTACCAAGGTGATTTGCAAGATTTCCCACTCGATGCGCGCGCCCTGTTGGAAGAGTACACTGGCGTGCAGGGGGCGCGTGAGTTTTTCGCGCCGCGCTACGACGGGGCCCCCAGCCCGCTGCCCGACCTCCGCAACCTATTGCACTGGCAGCCCGACCTTGCCCTGGCCCCCGGTGCCACGCGGGAAATAACGTTTTACACGTCCGACCAAACAGGGCGCTACCAGGTAGTGGTGCAGGGCCTCGGGGCCAACGGCCAGGCCGGCACCGCCCGCACCGTATTCGAAGTGAAGCCCGCCTTATGAGCTTCTAATGCTAAAAAAAACCTTCCCAACGTCCTGAAACCACAGATAATCAACAGCATGCACACAACCTCCGCGAAACGTTTTCTCATTGCCGCAACGGCCCTGGCGCTCCGCAGCTTTGCGGTTTCCGCACAATCGATTGAGTTGGTAAATCCCATTCTGACTGGCTTTTATCCAGACCCTAGCATTGTGAAGGTAGGGACTGATTACTACTTGGTTAACTCCACGTTTTCGTATTTTCCGGGCATTCCGGTGATGCACAGCAAGGACCTCAAAAACTGGAAGCAGGTGGGCAACGTCATCAGCCGGCCTTCGCAGATGAACTTCCTGGGCGACCGCATGACGCGGGGCCTGTTTGCGCCCGCCATCGAGCACCACAACGGCCTGTTTTACGTCACCTGCACGCTCATCGACCACAAGGGCAACTTCGTGGTGACGGCCAAAAACCCCGCCGGGCCCTGGAGCGACCCCACATTTTTGCCCGAGGTGCGCGGCATCGACCCCTCGCTGTACTTCGAGGGCGACAAGGCGTACGTTATCTACAACAGCGACCCGCCCGATAATAAGCCGCTTTATGACGGCCACCGCTCCATCAAAATCATTGAGCTGAACCCGAGTACGTTGCAAACGGTGGGCGAGGCCAAAATCGTGGTCAACGGGGGCGTGGACCTCAGCAAAAAGCCGGTCTGGATTGAGGGGCCCCACCTCATGAAGCGCGGCGACTGGTACTACCTCTACGCGGCCGAGGGCGGCACGTCGGTGAACCACACGGAGGTCGTTTTCCGCAGTAAGGCGGCGCTGGGGCCCTTCGTGCCCTATGAGAACAACCCCATCTTGTCGCAGCGCGAACTGCCCCGCGACCGCCCGAACCCCATCACGTCGGCTGGCCACGCGCAGTTTGTGGAGGGGCCCGATGGCAAGACCTACGCCATATTTCTGGCCGTGCGGCCCTACGAGGGAAATTTTTATAACACTGGGCGCGAGACGTTTATCGTGCCCGTGGAGTGGAAAAACGACTGGCCCGTGATGAACCCCGGCCCCAACGGTGTGCAGTACACCTACCGGGCTAGCTTCCCGGAGGTGAAGCAGCCGGGGGCCCGGCCCCAGAGCGGCAATTTCGGCTACACCCTCACTTTTGAAAAGGAGCTGGACCCGGCATTGCTGTTTCTGCGCACGGAAGACAAGGCGAGCTACGCCCTGAGCAAGGCCAACGGCCTTACCCTCAAGCTAAAGCCCGAAACCTGCGCCGAAACCGGCAACCCCTCCTTCATCGGCAAGCGGCAGCAGCACATGCACTGTAGCGCCGAAACCGAGCTGACGTTTGCTGCCAAAGCGGCCAACGAAACGGCCGGCCTGGTGGCGTTTCAGGACGAGAAGCACTTTTACTACCTCTGCAAATCGACGGCTGCGGGCAAGCCCGTAGTGCAGCTCTTCAAAAGCACTGCCGACGCCAAGGCCCCCGAGCTGCTGGCCGAGGCCCCGCTGCGGGCGGCGGCCGGCAAGGTGTGGCTGCGCATCAACGCCGAGGCCGCCGACTACGCCTTCAGCTTTGCGGAAGATGGCAAGACCTACAAGGTGTTGAAAGACAAGGTAGACGGTAAGTTTTTGAGTACGCAGGTAGCGGGCGGCTTCATTGGCTGCCTGTTTGGGATGTACGGCACGTCGGCGGGGCAGCCCACCGCCAGCACGGCCGCCTTCAAATGGCTGAAATACGAGGGCCACGACCCTGTGTACCAAAAGTAAAGCCGCCGTTTTCGCCCGTTGCAAACGATAATATCACTTTAATTGCTTGTTTTTCAAGATCTTAATTCTGTTCAGCTTTAGACATGAAGATACCCGCCTTTCTTGCCCTGATAGTAGCATTGGCCGCAGCGGCGCCCACAAAAGCGCAATCCGAGGCTGCCAGCAAGCCCATCAGCGCCGACCTTTTCGGGATCTTCTTCGAAGACCTGAACTACGCGGCCGATGGCGGGCTCTACGCCGAGCTGGTGCAAAACCGCTCGTTCGAATACGCCCCCAGTGACCATGACGGCTGGCACCCACTCACCAGCTGGGACTACCTGCACGAGGGCTTTGCGATGGGTAGCGTATCGGTGGAAAGTGCGGCCCCGCTGCACGCCACCAACCCGCACTACGTGCAGTTGCGGATAGAGAACCCCTTCCAAAAGGGCTTGGGGCTGAGAAACCACGGCTTCGATGGCATACCGCTGACGGCGGGTGCCACGTACGACTTCTCGCTGTGGGCGCGAGTGAAGTCGGGGGCGGCCATGCCGTTGCTGGTGCAGCTGCAAGATGCGCAGGGCAAGGTGCTGGCCGAAGCTACCCTCTCGGCGCAGGCCGCCGGCTGGCAGCAGTACCGGGCTACCCTCACGCCCACGGCCACCGCGGCCGCGGGCAGCCTCGTGGTGCTGGCCACCGGCAAGGGCATTCTGGACCTGGACATGGTGTCGCTGTTTCCGCAGCGCACGTTCCGGGGCCGCACCAACGGGCTGCGGGCCGACTTAGCCCAGGCCATTGCCGACCTCAAGCCCAGGTTTATGCGTTTTCCCGGTGGCTGCCTGGCCCACGGCGACGGCCTTGACAACCTCTACGACTGGAAAAAAACCATTGGCCCCGTGGAGCAGCGCACGGCGCAGCGCAACATCTGGGGCTACCACCAAACCACCGGGCTGGGCTACTTCGAGTACTTTCAGTTTTGCGAAGACATCGGGGCCAAGCCCATTCCGATAGTGGCGGCCGGCGTGAGCTGCCAGAACTCGGGCGGCTCCTGGAAAATCGGGGGTATCGGCCAGCAGTGCGTGCCGCTGGCTGATATGGCCGCCTACACCCAGGACGTGCTCGATTTGATTGAGTACGCCAACGGCCCGGCCACGTCTACCTGGGGCGCCAAGCGGGCAGCGGCCGGCCACCCGGCACCGTTTGGCCTGCAGTACATCGGCATTGGCAACGAGGATAAGCAAACGCCCGAGTTTCGGGAGCGGTTTAAGCTGCTGTACGAGGCGGTGCGCGCGAAGTACCCCGCCGTCACGGTTATCGGCACGGTGGGCCCCAGCCCCAAGGGCGAGGATTATGACCAGGGCTGGGCCTTTGCGAGCCAGCTGCACGTGCCCGTGGTGGACGAGCACTACTACGAAAATCCCAAGTGGTTTTTGGCCAACCAGCAGCGCTACGACGCCTACGACCGGTCCAAGTCCAAGGTCTATTTAGGGGAATATGCCTCGTGGGGCAATGAGCTGTACAACGCCCTGGCCGAGGCCGTTTACATGACCACGCTGGAGCGCAACGGCGACGTGGTGCAACTGGCGTCCTACGCTCCCCTGCTGGCCAAGGAAGGCCACATCCAGTGGAAACCCGACCTCATTTACTTCAACAACGCCACCGTAGTGCCCTCGGTGAACTACTACGTGCAGCAGCTTTTTGGCCAAAACCAGGGCTCTACTTACCACGCCGGAGTGGTGAGGCTGCCTACGGGCGCCCCAGCCGATACCGCCGCCGCCGCTTCCTGCGTGCGCGACGCTCAAACGGGCGACGTAATTCTGAAATTAATCAACCTGGGGCCCCAGCCAAAGCCCTTTGCCGTTGACCTAACGCGCTTTAAGGGCCTGAAAACGGCAGCCACCCAAACGACCTTCACGGGGCCGCGCAACGCGCAAAACACCTTCGACAGTCCGCGCACGGTGCTGCCAAAAGTAGCGAGCTACAAAGCCACCAAACGCTTCACATACACCGCTGCCCCCTTCTCGCTCACGGTGCTGCGGGTGCGCGGCACCCGCTAGCCGCGCCGCTTTTGGCCGGGGTTTGGGCCCTGCCAACGCCCCTCCTTACTACCTACCCACTGCTCATGCACTTTCTCTCGCTTTGCTGTTTGCTTGGCCTTTCCATTTCTGCCGCCCAGGCCGCCGGCCCCATCCGCATCAGCAGTCCCAACGGGGCCGTGCAGGTGACGGTGGACGTGACCGCCCAGGGCCAGCCTACCTATGCCGTGCGCTACCGCCAGGCCGAGCTGCTGCAGCCCTCGCGGCTGGGGCTGCGCCTAGCCAGCGCCGACCTTACCCAGGGCCTGCACCTGGCCAAAGCCGACCCCCAAACCGCCGTGGCCGACGACTACCAGCTGGCCACCGACAAGCGCGCCAATTGCCGCTACCGGGCCAACCGGCGCGTGCTGCACTATGCGGGCAGGGTAGGGGCCCCCACGCTGAGCGTGGTGTTTCAGGTGTCGGACGACGGGGTAGCTTTCCAATACCTCATCGAGGGTAAAAGCGTTGAGGTGCAGAAGGTTGATGCTGAGGGTACTACGTTCCATTTGCCGGCCGGGGCCAAGGGGTGGCTGCACCCACACGCCGTGGCCCAAACGGGCTTTGCCAATACCCAGCCCTCGTACGAGGAGTATTACGAAAAAGGAATTGCGGCCGGTACGGCCTCACCGCTGGGGCAGGGGTGGTCGTTTCCGGCGCTGTTTGAGGTGGGGAAAAACTGGGTGCTGCTGACCGAGGCCGGCATGGGCCGCAGCTACTGCGGCAGCCATTTGGCCCACCAGTCGCCGGCCGGCGAGTACACGGTGGCCTTCCCACAGGCCCCCGAAAAAACCACGCCCGACGCCGCCCTGCTGCCCGAAAGCCGCCTGCCGTGGCGCACGCCCTGGCGCGTGCTGGTGGTGGGCAGTTCGCTGGCGCCCATCGTCGAATCGACGCTGACCACCGACCTGAGCGCGCCCGCCCAAACGGCCCTGTTGCCCGAGGCCCCCGGCAAGTCGTCGTGGTCGTGGGTGCTGCTCGGCGACCAGAACACGACCTACGACGTGCAGCGTCGCTTCATCGACTACTCGGCCGCGATGGGCTGGCGCTACTGCCTCGTGGATGCCCTTTGGGACAAGCAGATAGGCTACGACAAGATGCAGGAGCTGGCCCAGTACGCCCGCAGCAAAAATGTGGGCCTGTTGGCTTGGTACAACTCGAACGGCCACTGGAACGAGGCCCCCCAAACGCCCACCAACGTGCTGTTTGAGGCCGAAAGCCGGCGCAAAGAGTTTGCCCGCCTCAAGCAGATGGGCATCGTGGGCATCAAGGTCGATTTTTTCGGGGGCGATGGGCAGTCGTTTATGAACTACTACCAGGACCTGCTGACCGACGGCGCGCAGGCCGGGCTGCTGATGAACTTCCACGGCGCCACCATCCCGAGGGGCTGGAACCGCACCTACCCCAACCTGATGACCATGGAGGCCGTGAAAGGCTTCGAGTTCCTGACTTTTGACCAGAGAAACACTGACCAGGAGCCTACGCACTGCGCCACGCTGCCCTTCACCCGCAACGCCGTGGGGCCCATGGACTTCACGCCGATGGCCTTTTCGGAGATAAGGGGCAAGCAGCGCCGCACCTCCAACGCGTTTGAGCTGGCCTTGTCGGTACTGTTCCAGTCGGGCATTCAGCACTACGCCGAGGTGCCCGAGGGCATGGCCTCGCAGCCCGCCTACGTGCAGGACTTCGTGAAAAAGCTGCCCCCGCGCTGGTCCGACGTGAAGTACGTGGCCGGCTATCCCGGCCAGTACGCCGTGCTGGCCCGCCAGGGCCCCGGCGGGAAGTGGTACGTGGCCGGCATCAACGGCACCGACGTGCCCCAGGATATTGAGGTGGACCTCAGTAAGTTGGGTATCACAGGCGGCGCCCTCATCACCGACGGCGACACCAACCGCAGCTTCCGCACGCAGGCTTTGGCCGGCAACACGCTGCGCCTGACGCTGCCCGCGCGGGGGGGCTTCGTGGTGCAGCCATAAGCATTTCATTATCAACGCTTACTAACTATTCATCCGCCTTGCGTCAGTCCCCTTCTCTTGCTAAAGCTTTTTTGCTGCTGGTCTGCTGGGCGAGCACTGTGGCCAGTGTGAGCGCCGCCAAACCCGCGCCTACCCCCCTGCGCCTGTGGTACGACCAGCCCGCCGCCAACTGGAACGAGGCCCTGCCCCTCGGCAACGGCCGTCTGGGCGCGATGGTATTCGGTGGGCCAGCGCGCGAGCGGTTGCAACTGAATGAGGAAACCATCTGGGGCGGGGGCCCCAATAACAACGTGAAGCCCGACGCGCTGCCGGTGGTGCGGGAGCTGCGCAAGCAGCTGCTGGCCGGGCAGCAGGTGGAGGCCCAGGCGCTGGCGCAGGAAAAAATGCAGCCCTTCGGCAACAGCGGCATGCCCTACCAGCTGGCCGCCAACGTGTACCTCGATTTCCCTGGTCACGAGCGCGCCACAGCTTACCAGCGCGACCTGGATATTGGGCGGGCCGTGGCCTCGGTCAGCTACCAGCTCGATGGCGTGCAGTACCGCCGCGAGGTGTTCAGCTCGCTCACCGACCAGGTGATAATCGTGCGCCTCACGGCCAGCCAGCCGGGCCGCATCAGCTGCCTGCTCAGCGAGGAAACGCCCATGCAGCACACCCTGCGCCCCGAAGGCACGCAACTGGTGCTCGACGGCACGGGCAGCGCGCACGAGGGGCAGGAAGGTAAAATCAAGTTTCAGACGCGGGTGCAGGCAGTGGCCGAGGGCGGCACCGTGCAGGCCACCAACGCGGGCCTGCGCATTGCGGGGGCCACCAGCGCCACGGTGTACATTTCCATCGGCACCAACTTCGTGAATTACCACGACGTGAGCGGCGACGCCGCCGCGCGGGCCACGGCCTACCTGGCGGGGGCCCTGGGCAAGCCCTACGCCCAGGCCCTGGCCGCCCACGTGGCCGCCTACCAGCGCTACTTCAACCGCGTGACGCTGAACCTGGGCACCACGCCCGCTGCCGCCCAGCCCACCAATGTGCGCCTGGCCGGCTTTGCCCAGGGCCACGACCCGGCCCTGGCGGCGCTCTATTTTCAGTACGGGCGCTATTTGCTCATTTCGTCGTCGCA
This sequence comes from Hymenobacter nivis, assembly GCF_006439025.1. GTDB lineage: Bacteria > Bacteroidota > Bacteroidia > Cytophagales > Hymenobacteraceae > Hymenobacter > Hymenobacter nivis_A. The sequence goes on along the minus strand of NZ_RCYZ01000001.1, from coordinate 208,113 downwards.
GCCGGGCGGGCAGCCGGCCAACCTGCAAGGCATCTGGAACGACCAGCTCAAGGGGCCCTGGGACAGCAAGTACACGGTGAATATCAACACCGAAATGAACTACTGGCCCGCCGAAATCACCAACCTAACTGAGCTGCACGAGCCGCTGTTCGGCATGATTAAGGACCTGAGCATCACCGGGCAGCAAAGCGCCCGCACGATGTACGGGGCCCGCGGCTGGCTGCTGCACCACAACACCGACATCTGGCGCATCACGGGGCAGGTAGACCCGCCGCAGTACGGCCTCTGGCCCATGGGCGGGGCCTGGCTGAGCCAGCATTTGTGGGACCACTACCAGTTCACCGGCGACGAGAAGTTTCTGCGCGACTACTACCCCGTGCTGCGCGGCGCGGCCACCTACTTCATTGATGCCCTCCAAACCGAGCCCACCCACCAGTGGCGGGTGGTGGCCCCGTCGGTATCGCCCGAAAACAGCTATAATATTGAGGGTAAGAATATTGCCCTCGTGGCCGGCACCACCATGGACAACCAGTTGGTGTTCGACCTGTTCTCGAAAACCATTCGCGCCGCCGAGCTGCTGGGCCAGGACCAAGCGTTTGCCGACACCCTGCGCGCCCTGCGCCAGCAGCTGCCGCCCATGCAGATTGGCCAGTACGGGCAGGTGCAGGAGTGGCTGCAAGACGAGGACAACCCCCGCGACCAGCACCGCCACATCTCGCACCTCTACGGGCTCTACCCGAGCGCCCAGATTTCGCCCTACCGCACCCCCGAGCTGTTTGAGGCCGCCCGCACCACCCTCACCGAGCGCGGCGACGTGAGCACGGGCTGGTCGATGGGCTGGAAGGTGAATTTCTGGGCCCGCATGCAGGACGGCAACCACGCCTACAAGCTGCTCACCGAGCAGCTACGGCCCCGCACCAGCCAGCCCGGCGGCGTGAACGAGGGGGGCGGCACCTACCCCAACCTGCTCGATGCCCACCCCCCATTTCAGATTGACGGCAACTTCGGCTGCACCGCCGGCTTGGCCGAGCTGTTTGTGCAGAGCCACGACGGCACCCTCGACCTGCTGCCCGCCCTGCCCGATGCCTGGCCCACCGGCGAGGTAACCGGCCTGGTGGCCCGCGGCGGCTACGTAGTGGACCTGGCCTGGGCCAACGGCCAACTCACGCGGGCGCGCATCGTCTCGCGCCTTGGGGGCCCCTGCCGAGTGCGGGTGCACCGCCAGGTAGTGGCCAAGGGCGGCCCCCAGCTGCGCCCCGCCGAGGGCGAAAACCCCAATTCCTTCTACTACACACTGTCCGTGAAGGCTCCGCTGGTATCGAGCAAAACCACGGCCCGGCGGCCCACCCTGGCCCCGTCGTGGGTATATGATTTTCCCACCAAAGCCGGCCAGGCCTACCAGCTGCGGGCGCAGTAATTGGCTTGAATCCTTTCCTTGAAATAATTCTCTACCCCATGAAAAACACCCTCTTAGCCTTCCTGCTCCTGCTGCTGGCCGCCGGGGCCCTGCGGGCCCAAAACCCCATTATCAAGGACGTGTTCACGGCCGACCCGGCGCCGCTGGTGTACCGCGACACGCTGTTTCTGTACACCGGCCACGACACGGCCTCGGTGCAGGAAACCAACTACAAGATGCCCGACTGGCGCATCTACTCCACCACCGACATGGTGAACTGGAAAAGCTACGGTACGCGTCTCTCCGTCAAGACGTTTGCCTGGGCCACCGGCGATGCCTACGCCGCCCAATGCGTGTACCACAACGGCAAGTTCTACTGGTTTGTGGCCACCTTTCACAAGAAGGACGAGAACAGCCAGGGCGGCTCGGCCATCGGCGTGGCCGTGTCGGACCGGCCCACGGGGCCCTTCAAGGATGCCATCGGCAAGGCGCTCATCGTGAACGAGATGACCAAGGACCAGCCCCATTCTTGGGACGATATCGACCCCACCATCTTCGTGGATGACGACAAGCAGGTGTACATGTACTGGGGCAACGGCAGCTGCCGCTGGGTGAAGCTGAAGGACAACATGACCGAACTGGCTAGCCCCATCACCGTGCTCAAGCCCAAAAACTACATCGAGGGCCCCTGGGTGTACAAGCGCAAGAAGCTCTACTACCTCGTGTACGCCAGCGCCGGCACCAAGCCCGAGATGATAGATTACTGCACCGCCCCCAGCGCCACCGGCCCCTGGGAGTACCGGGGCATCATCCAGCAAAACGTGCCCAACAGCTTCACCACCCACCCCGGCATCGTTGACTACAAGGGCAAGAGCTACTTCTTCTACCACAACGGCTCGCTGCCCACCGGCGGCAGCTACCGCCGCTCCATCTGCGTCGATTATTTGCACTATAACAAGGACGGCACTATCCAGCCCATCGTGCAGACGACTGAGGGCGTGAAGGCGGTGAAATAGGGGTTTTGTCCTCGTGAGATTCCCAGGTGGCGAGCCCCATTTCATACGCTTCATTTCTAAATACTTACCCAGCTACCATGCCCTTTACCCGCCCCGCCCTCTTCCGCCGCTATCTGCTTCTGGCCTTGTGCTGGCCGGGAGTGGCCCTGGGGCAGCAGTTCCAGCGCTACGTCCGCACGGCCGACCGGGTGACGGTTACCCTGGCGGATGGCCAGCTGGTGCTGCGGCCGGTGGCCGATAATGCCATCCGGCTGCAATTTGCCAAGGGGCCCCTGCCGCAGCTGCCGGAGCTGGTGTTCACGGCCGGGGCCCCGGTACCCGCTTTTAAGGTGACGGAAACGGCGGCGGCGCTGCTGCTCACGACCCGGCAGCTGAGCGCCCGGCTCGACAAAGCCACCGGCACCGTGAGCTACCTCGACCCGGCCGGGCGCACGTTTTTGCGCGAAGCGCCTACCCCCCGCCTGCGGGCGGCCCCACCCGTGCTGGGCCAGGCCAATGTGGTGGCCGAGCAGGCCTTTGAGGCTGCGCCGGACGAGGTTATGCTGGGCCTGGGGCAATTCCAGGATGGGCATTTCAACCTGCGGGGCGTGACGCGCCAGCTCACGCAAGTGAACACCCAAACGGCCCTGCCCTTTATTTATTCCAGCAAGGGCTACGGCCTGCTCTGGCACCAGTACGGCCTCACCGATTTCAACCCCGCCGACGCGCCCATTGCGCTCGAAAAGCAGGCCGAGGCCGCCCAGGCCGGCACCGCCGTGGACGCCACCACCGCCACCGGCACCCAGAAGGTAGCCCAAGACCAAGCCACCTACACCGGCACGTTTACGCTGCCCGCCGCGGGGCCCTATTCCGTGCTGCTCGATTTGGGCGCGATGGGCAACCGGCACTACGTGGAAATTGACGGGGTAGCGTGCATCGACCACCGCAATTTTTGGCTGCCGCCCACTGCCAGCGCCCAGCTGCCGCTGGCGGCGGGGCCCCACAAGGTGCGGGTGGTGTGCAAGGCCAACAACACGCCGCGCCTCACCTACAAGCGGGTGGATGCCCGCACCACCTTCCGCTCGCCCAACGCCCAGTTGCTTGACTACGTGGTGTTTTATGGGCCCCAGGCCGATGCCGTTATTGGCAGCTACCGGCAGCTGTCGGGGGCAGTGCCGATGCTGCCGCAGTGGGCCTACGGCTTCTGGCAGTGCCGCGAGCGCTACACCTCCAGCGCCCACCTGGAGGCCACGGTGGCCGAGTTTCGGCAGCGCCAGATTCCGATGGACGTGATTGTGCAGGACTGGCAGTATTGGGGCAAATACGGGTGGGGCGTGATGCAGTTCGACGAAACCCACTACCCCGACCCGGCCGCCCTCATGCAGAACCTGCACGCCCAGCACGCCCGCTTCAATATATCGGTGTGGGAAAACCTGAACAAGGAATCGGCCATCGGCAAAAGCCACGTGGCCAACCACTTCTACATTCCGGATAGCCCCTGGCTCGACCTCACCATCCCTGCTGCCCGCACGGCCCACTGGGCGGCCATGAATAAAAACCTGTTTGGCTACGGCGTCGATTCGTGGTGGCTCGACGCCACCGAGCCCGAAAACGACGCCCTCCACGGCAAGCAATTGGCGATTGGGCCGGGCGACTTCTACCGCCTCACATACCCCTTGTTTGTGAACCAGGCCGTATACGAGGGCCAGCGCGCTACCACCGCCGATAAGCGGGTGTGCATCCTCACGCGGTCGGCCTTTTTGGGCCAGCAGCGCTACGGCACCATCAACTGGTCGGGCGACATTGGCGGCACCTGGGATTCGTTTCGGCGGCAGGTGCCGGCCGGGCTGCACTTCACCATCACCGGCCAGCCCTACTGGACGACTGACATCGGCGGGTTTTTCCGGCCCGGCCCCAGCCAGTACACCGACCCGCAGTACAACGAGCTGCTGATGCGCTGGTACCAGTGGGGCGCGTTCACGCCCATTTTCCGCGTGCACGGCTACCAGACCGAAACCGAGCCCTGGAAAAACGGCCCCGTAGTGGAGGCCAACGTCCGGCAGCTGCTCGACGTGCGCTACCGCCTGCTGCCCTACCTCTACTCCGAGGCGTGGCAGGTGCACAGCCAGGGCTCGACGCTGATGCGGCCCTTGGTGATGGACTTCCGCACCGATACCGCCGCCGCGCGGCAGGCCGGCGAGTACCTGTTTGGGCCCGCGTTTTTGGTGGCACCCGTCACCGCGCCGGGCCGCACCGAGTGGCCGGTGTACCTGCCGAAGGGCGGGCCGTGGTACAGCTTCTGGACGGGCCGGCGCTACGCGGGCGGCCAAACCGTGGCGGCCCCTGCGCCCGCGGCCACCACCCCGGTTTTCGTGCGAGCCGGGGCCATCGTGCCCCTGGGCAAGCGCCTCCAATACACCGGCCAAAAAACCGCCGATACGCTGGAAATCAGAGTTTACGCCGGGGCCGATGGCCACTTCACGCTCTACGAAGACGCCGGCGACGGCTACCGCTACGAGCAGGGCGAGCACCGCACCATCCCCTTCGCCTGGGATGAAAAGCGCCAAACCCTCACCATCGGCCCCGCGCAGGGTACCTACCCCGGGGCCCTCCCGCGGCGGGTGTTCAACCTCGTGTGGCCCAGTGCGGCCAACGGGCTGGGTGCCGCGTTTGGCATGCCCCAAAAGCAAGTAGTTTACACCGGCAAACGGTTGACAATAAAGCAGTAGCGCCCGGTGATTTTCGATACGGGGGACGCCACTTACTGCCAGCGTCAGCTACCAACAGCTAGCAGGAACATGAAAAAACTTCTTTTTAGCCTTTTGCTGGCGGGGCACCACCGGGGCCCCCGTGACGCTGCAACTCAAAAAACACCAGGCCATCAGCTACGACGGGCTTCGGCTGAGCGCGCAGGGCGTGCAGTAAGGGGGTGGATTTTTCTGTCTTCGAACAGTAGACGAGCACTTTGCAATCGGTGTAGCGAAGAAACTTAGACCAGCAAACAAGAACAACAGACAAAGTAGAAACGCCTTTAACTGCCCCCTTTACTACATCGGACAATATGAAACCAGCCTTCTGTTTTTTACTTCTCTCCTTCCTGGTCTCAGCCGCCTTGGTCGGCCAGGCCCAAAACCCCATCATCCAAACCAAATTCACGGCCGACCCGGCGCCGATGGTGTACCGCGACACCGTGTTCCTCTATACCAGCCACGACGAGGACGATGCCAAGGGGTTCAAAATGTACAACTGGCTGCTCTACACCTCCACCGACATGGTGAACTGGACCGACCGCGGCACGGTCGCCTCGACCAAGAGCTTCAGCTGGTCGCCGCAAAACGGGGCGTGGGCGCCGCAGTGCATCGCCCGCAATGGCAAGTTCTATTTGTATTGCCCCATTCACGTCAAGGGTATTGGCGTGCTGGTGTCGGACAGCCCCTACGGCCCCTTCACCGACCCGCTGGGCAAGCCACTGATTAAGAATAGTATGGACGACATTGACCCGACCGTTTACATCGACGACGACGGCCAGGCCTACCTGTACTGGGGCAATCCGAACCTGTACTACGTTAAGCTGAACGAAGACATGATTTCCTACTCGGGCGACATTGTCAAATCGCCTACCAAGCCGGCTGATTACCAGGAAGGCCCGTGGTTTTACAAGCGCAAGGACAAGTACTACGTGGCTTATGCCTCTACCTGCTGCCCCGAGGGCATCGGCTACAGCATGAGCACCAGCCCCACGGGCCCCTGGAACTACACCGGCACGCTCATGGACCACAGCCCTAAGTCCAACGGCAACCACCCGGGCATTATCGACTACAAGGGCAACTCCTACCTGTTCGGCTTCAACTACGCCATTTCCAAGGCCCTGTCGCCAACGCACACCGAGCGGCGCTCCGTGTGCGTGGCCAAGCTGACGTACAACCCCGACGGCACCATTCAGCAGCTGCCGTTTTGGTCGGAAGAGGGGGTAAAGCGCGTGGCGGCCTTGAACCCCTACCAGCGCATCGAGGCGGAAACCATTGCCGCGAGCCAGGGCCTAAAAACCAGCAAAGGGCCCAATGGCATGTACGTAACGAGCATAGACAGCGACGATTACATCAAAGTCAAGGGCGTTGATTTTGCACAGGGCGCAAAGGAATTGGTGGCTTCGGTGGCCAGCACTTCTGCCGGCTCAGCCATTGAAATACACTTGGACAGCCCTGCAGGTGCCTTGCTGGGAACCTTAAAAGTGAAGAACACCGGTAACCTGGCAAGCTGGGTGGCGCAGTCGTGCAAAGTCAGCCGGAAGAGTGGCATCCACGACGTGTACTTCGTCTTTAAAGCAGCCGCTAACAACCAACTCCGATTCGACTGGTGGCAGTTTAATCAATAACCAAGGCTGGGGTGGCCGCCAGCGAACACTTCAGGTATCCATCAAAAAGCTGTCAACCACCTAGCTGCTCCTTGCGCTTTTACTACTGCCGTTTTTTGGTTACGGGCAGGTCGTTTTCAAGCATGCGGGGAGCACGAGGTCAGCCAATTTACCAGCAAGGCATCAGCTAAAAATAGCTTGTATTGAGCCTGTTAGCTAGCCTCAACACACACTTGCCTATACAATTCCACCCTATGAAAAAAATCCTGTTTAGTATTTGCTTATTGGGCACCGTTTCGGGGCTGCGCGCCGAGGACGGCCACCAGCTCTGGTTGCGCCCGCACGCCTCGGTGCCCGTTAAGGTGGTAGGCCCCGCCAAAAGCTCAGCCCTGCTCGCCACGGCCAGGCAGGAGCTGCAGCAAGGCTGGCAGGGAACCGCCGGGGCCACCGTGACGCTGAAACTCACAAAGGATAAAGCCATCAAGTATGACGGGTTTCGACTGAATGCGCAGGGTGTGCAGGCCAATACCGAGCGGGGCCTACTGTACGGGGCGTTTGGGCTGCTGCGGCGCCAGCAGACTGGCCAGGCGGTAGCCGAAGAAATTTCCAACCCATCCTACGAGTACCGCCTCCTCAACCACTGGGACAACCCCGACGGCTCGGTGGAGCGGGGCTACGCCGGGCAGTCCATCTTCTGGCGCAAGGATAGCTCGTTTGTGGTGACGGGCCACGACCGAGCGCTGTGGCAGCAGTACGCCCGCGCCAACGCTTCGGTGGGCCTCAACGGCGCCGTCATCAACAACGTCAATTCCTCGCCGCTGATGCTGTCGGCCGCCTACCTGGCCCGCACCAAGGCCATTGCCGGCGCGCTACGGCCCTACGGCGTGCGGGTGTACCTGGCCGTGAAGTTTTCGTCGCCGGCGCTGCTGGGCGGCCTCAAAACCTCGGATCCCCTCGACCCGGCCGTTATCAAGTGGTGGCATGCCAAGGTGAAGGAGGTGTACCAGCAGATCCCCGACTTCGGGGGCTTTGTGGTGAAGGCCAGCAGCGAGGGCCAGCCGGGGCCCCAGGACTACGGCCGCACCCACGCCGACGGGGCCAACTTGCTGGCCGACGCCCTGCGGCCCTACGGCGGCCTGGTGATGTGGCGCGCCTTCGTGTACAGCCCCAGCGACAAGGACCGCGCCAAGCAGGCCTACAACGAGTTTGTGCCCCTCGACGGTAAGTTTCTCGACAACGTCATCATTCAGGTGAAAAACGGGCCGATTGACTTTCAGCCCCGCGAGCCGTTCAGCCCCCTGTTTGGGGCCCTGAAAAAGACGGCCGTGATGCCCGAGTTTCAGATTACCCAGGAGTACCTGGGCCAGGCCATCGACCTGGTTTTCCTGGCCCCCATGTGGCAGGAGTGCCTGCGCAGCGACACCCACCAAGCCGGCCCTGGCAGCACCGTGGCCCGCTGCACCGACGGCAGCGTGTACGCCCAGAAGCACTCGGCCATGGCCGGCGTGTCCAACGTGGGCCTCGACACCAACTGGACCGGCCACGACTTTGCCCAGGCCAACTGGTACGCCTTCGGCCGCCTGGCCTGGAACAACCAGCTCGACAGCCGCCAGATTGCCGACGAGTGGCTGAAGCTGACCTTCGGCACCGCCGCCCAGCTGGCCGCCGCCGACTGGGATGCCCACTTCCTGGCCCCCATGACGCAGCTGCTGCTGGCCAGCCGCGAGGCCGCCGTGAACTACTCGATGCCCCTGGGCCTGCACCACATCATGTCGGCCACCCACGGGCACTATGGCCCCGGCCCCTGGTGGGGGCCCCCCGGCATGCGCGCCGACTGGACGCCGCCCTATTACCACCAGGCCGCCGCCAACGGCGTGGGCTTCGACCGCACCACGGCCGGCAGCAACGCCGTGAGCCAGTACCACGAGCCCCTGGCCGCCGAGTTCAACAACCCCGCCACCTGCCCCGACGAGTACTTGCTCTGGTTTCATCACCTGCCCTGGGATTTCAAGATGAAAAGCGGCCGCACGCTGTGGGATGAGCTGGCCCTGCACTACGACCACGGCGTGCGCCAGGTGCGGCAGTTCCAGCAGACCTGGGACGCGGCCCGGCCCTACGTGGATGCCGAGCGCTTTGCGGTGGTGCAGAACAAGTTGCGCACCCAGAGCGGCAACGCCGTGCTCTGGAAGGATGCCTGCCTGCTCTACTTCCAGCAATTCAGCCACTTGCCCATTCCGGCCGAGGTTGAGCCGCCCATGCACACGTTGGAGGGCGTGATTGCCAACGATGCGCCGCCCCTGCGGCGCCCAGCCGGCCAGCCGTAGCCTCTCACGCAGCCCCCTTCGCTTCCCATGTTTCATTCCTCGCCTTTCAGAAATTCCGGCCTCTGGCGCGCCTCGCTGCTGCTGTGCCTGGCTTGCCTGGGTGCCGGCCGCGCGGTGGCCCAGCGCCCAGCCAAAGCCGCCCCGCCGGCGAGGCAAGGCGCGTTCTACACCGGTAAGTATCCCAACCTGCTGCGCGAAGCCGGCTACAGCCAGGCCGCCATCGACCAGAAAGTGGCCCAGGCCTACCACGACGTCTTCGAGGGGCCCCACAAGGTGTACTTCGAAGTGGGCGACTCGCTGGCCTACGTTTCGGACCTGAAAAACCACGACGCCCGCACCGAGGGGCTGTCCTACGGGATGATGGTGGCCGTGCAGCTCGATAAAAAAGAGGTTTTTGACCGCCTCTGGCGCTGGTCGAAAAAGAACTTGCAGCACCAGAGTGGGCCCCTGGCGGGCTACTTCGCCTGGAGCTTCAGCACCACCACAATGAAACTCAATTCGGAGGGCCCCGCCTCCGATGGCGAGCTGTACTTCGTGACCAGCCTGCTGTTTGCGGCCAACCGCTGGGGCAACGCCACGGGCATCGACTACTACCGCGAAGCCCGCCGTATTCTGGATGCTTCGTGGCAGAAGGACGGTACCGGCGGCGTGCGCAACCTGTTCAATACCAGCCGCAAGCAGATAACCTTCGTGCCGGTGGGGGAGATGTACAACTGGACCGACCCCTCGTACCACCTGCCCGCGTTTTTGGAAGTGTGGGCCGCGTATGCCAACGACGGGCACGCGCCGTTTTACCGGGCCTGCGCCGACACGGCGCGGGCGTTTCTGCACCGGGCCTGCGCCGCGCCCACCGGCCTCAACTACGATTATACCGAGTTTAGCGGCGCGCCCCACGCCACCAAGTGGGCCCCGCCGGCCTTCCGCTACGACTCGTGGCGGGTGCCCATGAATATTGCGATGGACTACGTGTGGTTTGGCCAGGACCGGGCCTGGCAGCAACAGTACGCCCGGCGATTTCAGGGCTTTTTGCGTGGCAAGGGGCTGGCTACTTTCGACGACCAGTTCAACGTGGATGGCACGCGGCCCGGCTTCATCCTGCCCGCCGGCAACGTTACGAAGCTGCGGCACTCGCTGGGCCTGGTCGCTACCAGCGCGGCGGCCTCACTCATGGGCCAGGACCCCCAGCTCGACTTTGTGCGCGCCCTCTGGGAGGCCAAGCTGGCCCCTTATCCCGATGGCTATTTTGACCCCTACTACGACGGGATGCTCTACCTCTTCAGCCTGCTGCACCTGAGCGGACGCTACCAGGCCATCAAGCCCACGGCTCACTAAAACTTACCTGAATGATTTTAAATCAAATAATTGGATGGATGCGTGGGGCCCTACTGGCGCTGGCGCTACTGGGGGGGATAAGGCCGGCGGCGCAGGCGCAGGTGCCGGAAACGGCCCACAACCCGCTCATTTACGCCGACGTGCCCGATATGTCGATGATTCGGGTGGGCAAGACCTACTACATGAGCAGCACCACCATGCACATGAGCCCCGGCGTGCCCATCATGAAATCGACGGACCTGGTGAACTGGCACCTGGTGGGCTACGCCTACGACACCCTGGCTACTGTGGACGCCATGACGCTGACCAATGGCAAAAGCACCTACGGCCGGGGCTCGTGGGCCAGCAGCCTGCGCCTGCACAACGGCACGTACTACGTGAGCACCTTTGCCCAAACCACCGGCAAAACCCACATCTACTCGACCAAAAACATCGAGAAGGGCCCCTGGAAATCGGTGTCGTTCCGGCCCAGCTACCACGACCACTCGCTGTTTTTCGACGACGATGGCCGCGTGTACCTGGTGTATGGCGCGGGCAAAATCCAACTGGTGGAGCTCACCGCCGATGCCTCGGGCGTGAAGCCGGGCACCACCCCGCAGGTGCTCATCGACAACGCAAGCGCCCCCGCCGGCCCCGATATCAACCTGCAAGCCGAGGGCTCGCAGCTGTTCAAAATCAAGGGTAAGTACTACTTATTCAACATTGTGTGGCCTAAAAATGGGATGCGCACCGTGGTGGTGCACCGGGCCGACAAGCTCACGGGGCCCTACGAGGGCCGCCTGGCGCTGCAAGACAAAGGCGTGGCGCAGGGCGGCCTCATCGATACGCCCGATGGCCGGTGGTTCGCCTACCTGTTCCGCGACAATGGGGCCGTGGGCCGCATTCCCTACCTCGTGCCGGTAACTTGGGCCGACGGCTGGCCCGTGCTGGGCGACCCGGCCGGCAAGGTGCCCGAAACCCTGGCCTTGCCCCCCAATCAGCGCCTGCTGCCGGGCCTCGTGGCCTCCGACGAATTTACCCGCCGCAAGGGCGAGCCCGCCCTGCCCCTGGTCTGGCAGTGGAACCACAATCCCGCCAACGCCCTGTGGTCGGTGCGGGAGCGCCCCGGCTACCTGCGCCTGCGCACCGGCCGCCTCGATACCACCTTCCTGCTGGCCCGCAACACGCTCACGCAGCGCACCATCGGCCCCGTGAGCGCCGGCAGCACGTCGCTGGATGTGGCGCATTTAAAAGACGGCGACTTTGCTGGCCTGGCCCTGCTGCAAAAGCGCTACGGCCTGGTAGGCGTGCAGCAGCAGAACGGCCAGAAGTCCATCGTGATGGTAAGCGCCGAATCGGAGAAACCCGTGGAGCTGGCGCGCCTGCCGCTGGCGCAAAACACGGTCTATTTCAAGATAGACTGCGATTTTGTGGACCGCCAGGACCGCGCCATCTTCTTCTACAGCCTCGACGGCAAGTACTGGAAACGCATTGGCGAACCCCTCAAAATGGCCTACACCCTGCCGCACTTTATGGGCTACCGGTTCGGGCTGTTCAACTACGCCACCAAGCAAACCGGCGGCTACGCCGACTTCGACTATTTCCACATCATCGACACGCTGGTAGGCGGTAAGTGAGGGCGGCTGGGGCCCCCAAAGGCTATCCTGTTACACCAAAAAGGACGGTCATGCTTCGACTCCGCTGCGCTGCGCTCAGCATAACCGTTTTTTTAGCCCAGCCTTGTCTTACTGAATTACTTATTTCTCCTTCCTATTCCCATGCTGCTTCGCAAACTGACTTACTTTCTAATCCTGCTGGTGGTGCTAACAGGCGGCACCGCCGGGGCTCAAAACCCCTTAATTACCAATCAATTCTCGGCCGACCCATCGGCGCGGGTCTTTAATGGACGAGTGTACGTGTACCCGTCGCACGATATTCTGGCCACCAAGGAGCGCGGGCGGCTCGGCTGGTTTTGCATGGAGGACTACCACGTGTTTTCGTCCGCCAACCTCACCGACTGGACCGACCACGGCGTGATTGTGACCCAGAACAAGGTGCCCTGGGTGAAGCCCGACAGCTACAGCATGTGGGCCCCCGACTGCGTTTTTCGCAATGGCAAGTACTACTTCTACTTCCCGACAACGCCCAAGGATACCACTGTCAGCAAGGGCTTTACGGTGGGAGTGGCCGTGGCTGATAAGCCCACGGGGCCCTTCGTGCCGCAGCTGCTGCCCATCAAGGGCGTGCGCGGCATCGACCCCAACGTGTTCATCGACAAGGACGGGCAGGCCTATTTGTATTGGTCGCAGGGCAACATCTACGGGGCCAAGCTGAAGGAGAACATGCTGGAGCTGGCCTCCGAGCCCATCACGCTGGGCGAGCTGCCTACCAAAGGCTTGAAGGAGGGCCCCTACATGCTGGAGCGCAACGGTACCTACTACCTCACCTACCCGCACGTGGAGAACAAAATTGAGCGCCTCGAATACGCCACCGGCACCAGTCCGCTGGGGCCGTTCAAGGTGCAAGGGGTGATTATGGATGAGTTTACGGGCTGCTGGACCAACCACCATTCCATCATCAATTTCCAGAACCAGTGGTACCTGTTTTACCACCACAACGACTTGTCGCCCAACTTCGATAAAGCCCGCTCCATTCGCCTCGATAGCCTGTTTTTTGAGCCCAATGGGAACATCCGCAAAGTGATGCCCACCCTGCGCGGCGCGGGCCTGACCGATGCCCGGCAGAAAATCCAGCTCGACCGCTACAGCCGCCTCAGCAGCACGGGTGCGTCCATTGCCTTTCTGGATACGGCGAACACCTTCCAGGGCTGGAAAACCGACTTTGCCAGCAGCCTGGGCTGGGTGCAATACAACGGCGTAGCCTTTGGCAAAAAAGCGCTTAAAACGGTGACGCTGCGCGTGCAAGCCGCCGCCGGGGCCACCGTGCAGCTGCGCGCCGACGGCCCCACCGGCCCCGTGCTGGCGCTGGTGACCGTGCCCAAGGGCGGCCAGTGGCAGGAGGTGAAAGCGCCGCTGTCGGCCTTTCGGGCTGGCACGCACGGGCTGTATGTGGCACCCAAAACCACTACGCCCGTGGCCATCGACTGGGTGCGCTTTGAGTGAGGGGCTAGGGGGGAGGTGCCCCCGGCGAGCGTGACCGCCTGATTCCCTTTAATAATTCATCAGACCCTTTTCCTACCACCCATGAGAACTGTATTCTCCCTTATTCTAAGCGTGGCCTTGCTGAGCGCCAGCGGCGCATTTGCCCAAAAAATAGCCCCGGAGGGCCCCAAGGGCTTCGATCAGCCCACGGCGGGCATCGCTCATGGCAAAATCGACAGCATCGCCTACCCCTCCAAAACGGTGGGTACCGTGCGCAAGGCCCTGGTGTACACGCCACCGGGCTACTCCAAAAAGCAAAAATACCCGGTGCTGTACCTGCTGCACGGCATCGGGGGCGACGAGAAGGAATGGCTGAAAGGCGGCCACCCGGAGGTGATTCTGGATAACCTGTACGCCCAGGGCAAACTCAAGCCCATGCTGGTAGTGATGCCCAATGGCCGCGCCCTGAAGGACGACCGGGCCGTGGGCAATATCTACAGCCCCGAGAAAGTAGCTGGGTTCGCCAACTTCGAGCAGGACCTGCTGACCGACCTCATTCCCTACATCGAAAAGACTTATAAGCCCCTGACCACCCGCGAGAACCGCGCCATTGCCGGCCTCTCAATGGGCGGCGGCCAGTCGCTGGATTTCGGGCTGGGCAACTTGGATAAATTCGCTTGGGTCGGTGGCTTTTCCTCGGCCCCCAACACCAAGATGCCCGAGGTGCTGGTGCCCGACCCGGCCCGCGCCAAAAAGCTGCTCAAGCTGCTCTGGATTTCGTGCGGCGATGCCGATGGCCTGCTCGGCATCAGCCAGCGCACCCACGACTACCTCTACCAGCACAACGTGCCGCACGTGTACTACATCGAGCCGGGCGGGCACGATTTCAAGGTCTGGAAAAACGGGCTCTACATGTTCTCGCAGTTCCTGTTTAAGCCCGTGGACGTGGCCTCCCTGCCCACCTACACCGTGCTGGGTGCGCCGGCCGCTACCAACGTGCGCAACGCCAAATACCCCCAGCTGCTGCCCGACAACCGCGCCGTATTTCGCCTGAAAGCCCCTGACGCCCAGCGCGTGCAGATAGATTTGGTGCGGAAATATGACCTCACCAAAGACGCCGAGGGCTACTGGACCGCCACCACCGACACCCTCAGCGAGGGCCTGCACTACTACTCGCTGCTGCTCGACGGCCTGCCCGTGGCCGACCCCGCCAGCGACACCTTCTACGGTATGGGGCGCATGGCCAGTGGCATCGAAGTGCCCTCGCGCAACGGTGCCTACTACGCCCCGCGCGACGTGCCCCGCGGGGCCGTGCGCCAGCAGCGCTACTACTCCAAAGTCACCAACTCGTGGCGCCAGCTATTCGTGTACACGCCCCCTGGCTACGACGCCAGCGCCCCCACCAAGTACCCCGTGCTGTACCTGCTGCACGGCGGCGGCGAGGACGAAACCGGCTGGGCCAAGCAAGGCAAAGCCGACCTGATTCTCGACAATCTCCTCGCCGATAAAAAGGCCAAGCCCATGCTCATCGTGATGCTGGACGGCAACATGGGTGGCCCCGGCGGCCTGGCTGGCTTCGGCGATGCCACGCTGAAAAAATTTGAGGACGAGCTCAAGCAAACCGTGCTGCCGCTGGTGGAAAGCACCTACCGGGTAGCGCCCGGGGCCCAAAATAGGGCCCTGGCGGGCCTGTCGATGGGCGGCATCCAAACCCTGTATGCCGGCCTGCACAACACCGATATGTTCCAGTACCTGGGCGTGTTCAGCTCGGGCTATTTTGCCAATAGCCCCCAGCTGTCCGACCCGCAGTTTGCCTTCATGAAGGCCAATACCAGCACTATTAACACCAACCTGAAGCAGCTGTGGCTCTCGATGGGCGGCCCCACCGATATCGCCTACGCCAACAACAAGGTGATGCGCGCCAAGATGGACGAAATGGGCCTCAAGTATGCCTACAGCGAGTACCCCGGCGGCCACACCTGGCCCGTGTGGCGGCACGATTTGTACCTGTTCGCGCAGAAGCTGTTTTAGCCTGCGACTGGGCGCGGGCGCGCCGTGCTGGCGTTTGCCTCACGGCAGGCGCATTAGCCTTGGGGCCCCAGCCGGCCCGCTTAGCCCGCTAATTTCACCAAATAATTCCTGTTCCTTCCTATTCCATGAAGCTAGTTACCACCTTATTGGGCCTGCTGCTGCTTGCCAGCGGGGCCCAGTCGCCGCCCGCCGCCCCGGCCGCCGACTTCCCGTTTCAGAACCCTGACCTGCCCCTCGACCAGCGCGTGGATGACCTGGTGGGCCGCCTCACGCTGCCCGAAAAGGTGTCGCAGATGCTCAACGCCTCGCCGGCCATCGACCGGCTGGGCATTCCGGCCTACAACTGGTGGAACGAGGCCCTGCACGGCGTGGCCCGCACCGGCTTGAAAACCACGGTGTTCCCACAGGCCATCGGCATGGCCGCCACCTTTGATAAGGACGCCATGCTGGCCATGGCCACCATGACCTCGGACGAGGCACGGGCGGTGCACCAGGAGTACGTGCGGCGCGGTGAACGCGGTATCTACCAAGGTCTTACCTTCTGGACGCCCAACATCAACATCTTCCGCGACCCGCGGTGGGGGAGGGGCCAGGAAACCTACGGCGAAGACCCCTACCTGACCGGGCAGCTGGGCTCGGCGCTGGTGCACGGCTTCCAGGGCGACGACCCCAAGTACCTCAAAATCACGGCCTGCGCCAAGCACTTCGCCGTGCACAGCGGCCCCGAATCGTCGCGCCACGAGTACAACGCCCAAATCAGCGATTACGACCTGTGGGACACGTATTTGCCCGCTTTCCGCGACTTGATTGTGGATGCCAAGGTGGCCGGCGTGATGTGCGCCTACAACGCCTACGCCGGCCAGCCCTGCTGCGGCAGCGACATCTTGATGACCAACATCTTATACAAGAAATGGAATTTCAAGGGCTACGTTACCTCCGACTGCGGCGGCATCGACGACTTCTGGCAGCATCATAAAACCGACCCCGACGCGGCTACCGCCGCCGCCAATGCTGTGATGCACGGCACTGACATTGAGTGCGGTGGTCAGCCAGGCACCTATAGTTCACTTCTGGAGGCGGTGCAGAAAAAGCTCATCACCGAGCAGCAGCTCGACGTGTCGGTGAAGCGGCTCTACAAAATCCGGTTTCAGCTGGGCATGTTCGACCCCGTGGAGCGCGTGAAGTACGCCCGCATTCCGATGAGCGTGGTGGAAAGCGCCCCGCACCAAGCCCACGCCCTTAAGATGGCCCGCGAGTCGATGGTGCTGCTCAAGAATGAAAAGAACACCCTGCCGCTGCGCAAAAACCTGAAGAAGATTGTGGTGATGGGCCCCAACGCCGACAACGAAAGCGTGCAGCTGGGCAACTACAACGGTTTCCCCACCACCCTCGTCACGCCGCTTGCCGGCATCCGGGCCAAGGTGGGGGCGGGCACTGAAGTGGTTTACATGCAAGGGGTTGACTACGCCAGCAACACGGTGTACGAGCCCCTGGACCTCAACCAGCAACTGAGCTACGACGGCAAGCCGGGCTTCCGGGCCGAGTATTTTAAGGGCATTGGCCTGGAGGGCCCCGCCGTGGCCACCCGCCAGGAAGCCGGCCTCGACCGCTACCTGGCCAACGTGAAAATGGAAGTGGCCCCCGGCCTGCCGGCCGAGAACTTTTCGGCCCGTTACCTGGCCACCTTCACGCCCGCCAAAACCGAGGACCTGGCCCTGCAAATCTCGGGCGATGATGGCTACCGGCTGTTTGTGGACGACAAGCTGGTGATTGACGCCTGGGCCGAGCGCGGCTTCTCCACCAAGGAGCACCTGCTGGGCGTCACGGCCGGTAAGCCGCTGCGCATCAAGCTAGAATACCTGCAAACCGACCGCCGCACCATCCTCAAGTTTACCGGGGCAAAGGTGGTAACCATGAACGCGGCCAACATCCTGGCGCGGGTGAAAGACGCCGACGCCATCGTGTTCGTGGGTGGCATTTCGCCCAAGCTCGAAGGCGAGGAGATGAACGTGAAAGTGCCCGGCTTCAGCGGCGGCGACCGCACCACCATCGGCCTGCCGCAGGTGCAAACCGACCTGCTGAAGGTGCTGCACAGCTCCGGCAAGCCTGTGGTGCTGGCCCTGATGACGGGCAGCGCCCTGGCCACGCCCTGGGAGGCCGCCCACCTGCCGGCCATCCTCAACGCCTGGTACGGCGGGCAGGCCGCCGGTACGGCCTTGGCCGACGTGCTCTTCGGCGACTACAACCCCGCCGGCCGCCTGCCGGTCACGTTCTACAAGTCGGAAACCCAGCTGCCGGCCTTCGACGACTACAGCATGGCCGGGCGCACCTACCGCTACTTCACCGGCGAGCCGCTGTACCCGTTCGGCCACGGCCTGAGCTACACCACGTTCAAATACAGTAACTTAAAACTGCTGTCGAAACCCGTAACTGGCCAGCCGCTCCGCGTGAGCGTGCAGGTGCAGAACACCGGCGCCCGGGCCGGCGACGAGGTGGTGCAGCTCTACGTGCGCCACCCCGGCGCCACCGGCCGGGTGGCCCGCCACGCCTTGGAGGGCTTCCGGCGCGTGAGCCTGGCCGCCGGCCAGCAGCAAACGGTGCAGTTCACGCTGACGCCGCGCCAACTCTCGCGCCTCGATGCGCAGGCCCACCGGGTAGAAGCGCCCGGCCGCGTGCAGGTGTTCGTGGGCGGCGGGCAGCCGCTGGCGGCGGCCGTGCAGGCCGGCCGCGTGCAGCAGGCCAGCGTGCTGCTGGCCGGCGCGCCCGTGGCCATTGATCAGAAATAACGCGCGGCCCGGGGCCCCCGGCTGCTCGGCGCGGGGGCCCTGGGCCCTGCGGCTGGGACCCCTAGCTGCCCAATAGATTCGCAGGGTCGGCGCGAGAAAGGCGCGGTATTATGGCATCTAAACTACTTATAATAGAAGAATTTAGGAGAGATAAAATCTTTTGGTAATGGGGTTAAACTTGCATCTGCCAAGCTCCTCCAACTGCCAAATTATTTCCTGCTTCACCTTCTATTCTTTAAGCCCATGCCCCTTATTTCTGCCCGTTCCCTTGTGCTGGCCAGCTTGGCCAGCGGCCTGTTATTCGCCTCGGGCTGCAAGCGCCAAACCGACGTGGTGACGCCCGACCAGGACGTGACGACCGCCGAGGACAACAGCACCACCGAAAGCGAAACCGCGCTGAGCGGCGACATCATGACGGCCGCCGCGCCCCAGGACGAAACCCAGAACAGCTCGCCCGCCGTGGCCGGTGCCGCTGAGTTGGCGCGGGTGTACGGTACCTGCGGCACCCGCACCTACG
Organism: Hymenobacter nivis; assembly: GCF_006439025.1. GTDB lineage: Bacteria > Bacteroidota > Bacteroidia > Cytophagales > Hymenobacteraceae > Hymenobacter > Hymenobacter nivis_A. Next base: position 189,298 of record NZ_RCYZ01000001.1, on the reverse strand, counting down.
TGGCCGCCACCCGCACGCTCACCATCGATTTTGGGGCCACCAACTGCCTGTGCCCCGACGGGCGCTACCGCCGCGGCCAGATTGTGGTGCGCTTCACCGGGGCCAACCTCGCGCGCCATTCGGGGGCCGTCGTTACCCGCGAGGGTTACTTCGTGAACGACAACCAGCACACGGCCACGCGCACTTTCACCGACCTGGGCAACGGCTCGTTTTCGGTGGCCGTGGCCAACGGCAGCATCATTTACGCCAACAACGGCGGCACCTGCACCTGGACGGCCCAGCGCACCTACACCCGCACCGCCGGCTACGGCACGCCCCAGGTAGCCGACGACGTGTACAGCGTAACCGGCCAGGCGGCGGGTACCAACCGCCGGGGCGTTAGCTACACGGCCACCATCACCAAGCCCCTCGTCAAGCGCGGCGACTGCTACAAGTACTACGTGGCCGGCACCGTGACGCTGGCCAACGACAAGGGTAGTACCCTCGTGCTCGACTACGACCCCAGCGGCACGCAGGCCTGCGACAACTCCGCCAGCGTGACGGTAGGGGCCTGGACGAAGATGATTACGCTGCGCTAAACGGCCGGTCTTCCAACAAAAAAATCCCCGCCAACCGGCGGGGATTTTTTGTGTGTGGGGGATGGGTGGCCGGGGCCCTAGCGCGTGCCGCGGTGGCGGCTCGGGCGGTGGGGTTTCACCTTGTGGGTGCCCGAGCGGTGGCCAAAGAGGCTGAATTTGCGGTGGGGGCTGCCCCCGCCGTGGTAGTAGGTGTACACCGGGCGGTGGTTGCCGGGGGTGGGGAAGCGGTGGCGCAGGGGTGCGGCCGACGCATCGGGGGCAACCAGCCAGGCGCACGACGCGCAAAAGAGCAACAGCAGAAAACGGGGCATGGGGCGGGAGGGGGGATTAAGAGGAGAACGAAAAGCGCGTGAGGCCAATACCAAGCCCGCCCCCTAAACTGCGCGGCGGGAAAAAATATTGCCTATCGAAGTACTATTGCTACAATACCGTGCCAAACCGGTGCGCTCGGCCCGGGGCCCCGGGGTTTGGGTTTTCTTTGCGGCCATGAAATACCTGGTGCTTCCGGCCGCCGTGGCCGGCAACTTGCTGGTGATGGCCTGCCAAACGCAAAAACCCCTGACTGCCGCCGGCACCGCGCCGGCTGCCACGCCCGGCGCGGTGTGGCACTCCGACGCCTACACCCTGCTGCGCGACGCCGTGGTGCAGGGGCCCTACCGGGCCACGGCCGCCTCGGCCACCGCCCTCACGTCCAATTACCACAGCCCGGCCCGCGCCCTGAGCCCGCGCATCGCCTTCAAGTTCAGCCTCAACGGCAAGGACAACGAGCTGCCATCGGGCCAAGACCACCATTTTGTGGCCCTGCGGGGCCCCGGCGCGGCGGGCGCGGGGCCCCTGGAAACGCCGGTCATCACCTTCGGCCAGCCGGGGCCCGAAGCCGCGGCCGCGCCCGACGGCGCAACGCTGGCCCCGGGCACGCCGGTGAAGATTCGGCTGGATTTGCGGCCCGTGCTGGCGGCGTTTCAGAAGGACGGGTTTTACACCACCTTCAAAGGCGAAAAGATTTACAAGCAGGACCTGAAGCACGTGCTGGTGGCCGGCGACGTGGCCCCGCTGAGCTGGGACTTCGACAACTTGGTGAACAAGCCGGAGCTGGAAATGCACGACCCCGACGGCGACGGCATCTACGAAACCACGCTGGTGCTGAACGCGCCCGAGGCCGCCAAAACCACCGCCCAGGAGTGGCACCAAACCATTAAAACCGACGACTTCCCGCAGTATTCGTCCGAGTACCCGCTAGCCGACGCCCTCTACAACCTGGCCCTGGAGGAGGCCCGCCGCGCCGTGGAGCCCGACAGCACTTTCCGCACCGGCAAGGAGTGGGCCGGCGTGTGGACGCGCGACATCAGCTACTCCATCATCCTGGCGCAGGCCACGTTGCAGCCGCGCTCGGCCATGAAAAGCCTACTGCGCAAGGTGTCGCCCCAGGGCCGCATCATCCAGGACACGGGCACGGGCGGCGCCTACCCGTGCTCCACGGACCGCCTGATATGGGCCGTGGCCGCCTGGGAAATCTACAAGGTAACCGGCGACGAGGCCTGGCTGCGTCGAGTGTACCCCATTGTGCAGCAGTCCATTGCCGACGACGTGCAGAACGCCTACAACCCCGAAACCGGCCTGGTGCGCGGCGAGTCGTCGTTTCTGGACTGGCGCGAGCAAACCTACCCGCGCTGGATGCAGCCGGTGGACATTTACCAGAGCGAGAACCTGGGCACCAACGCCGTGCACGCCCAGGCCAACACCGTGCTGGCCGCCATGGCCCGCCAGTTGGGCCACGCCGACGTGGCCGCCGACCACGAGCGGCTGGCCAACCAAATCCGCCACGGCGTAAACCAGTACCTGTGGCTCGAAAAAGCCGGTTACTACGGCCAGTTCCGCTACGGGCGCGTGTTCGGCAGCGTGTCGCCGCGCGCCGAGGCCCTGGGCGAGGCCCTGAGCGTGTACTTCGGCGTGGCCGACGCGGCGCGGGCCAAAACGGTGGTGGAGCGCACGCCCACTGTGCCGTTCGGCGTGCCGTGCATCTACCCCCAAATTCCCGGCATCCCGCCCTACCACAACGACGCCGTGTGGCCCTTTGTGCAAAGCTTCTGGGCCCTGGCCGCCGCCCAAACCGGCAACGAAGCCTCCCTCACTGAGAGTATGGCCGCCATCTACCGCCCGGCGGCGCTATTCCTCACCAACAAAGAGAACTTCGTGGCCGGCAACGGCGACTTCGCCGGCACCCAAATCAACTCTTCCAACATGCTCTGGAGCCTGTCGGGCAGCCTCGGGCTGGTGTACAAAGTGCTGTTCGGCATGCACTACGAAACCGACCGGCTGGTGTTCCGCCCCTTCGTGCCGCAGGCCTTCCAGGGCCCCCGCAAGCTCACGAATTTCCGCTACCGCGGCGCGGTGCTGGACGTGGAAATGAGCGGCTTTGGCAATGAAATCCAGGCGATTACCCTCGACGGCCAGCCGCTGCCCGACGCGGCCGTGCCCGCCGCCCTTACCGGCCGCCATGCCCTGCGCATCGTGCTCAAAAGCCAGGCCCCGGCCGCCGCACCCGTCAACCGCGTGGCCAACCAGTTCTCGCCCGAAACGCCGCAAGTCACTTACGCCAAAAACCGCCTGAGCTGGGCCCCCGTGGCCGGCGCCAAAAGCTACAAAGTGCTGAAAAACGCCCAGGTCATCACCACCAACGCCAACCCGGCCATCGGCTGGCCGGTGCCCACGGCTGCCTTCGCCGAGTACCAAGTGGTGGCCGTGGACGCCCAGGGCCTGGAGTCGTTCGCCAGCGAGCCGGTGGCTGTGGCCAGCGCCGGCGTGGGGCCCCAGCAAGTACCGCTCGAAACCGTGGCGCCCAAGTCGAAGCTGCCCTACCAGGGCTTCACGGGCGCGGGCTTCGTGGAAACCAGCACCACTCAAAACCCGGCCCTGGCCATCCCCGTCACGGTACCCGAGGCCGGCCTCTACGCCCTCGATTTCCGCTACGCCAACGGCAACGGCCCCATCAACACCGAGAACAAGTGCGCCATCCGCACGCTGCGCAGCGGCGCGGGGGCCCTGCTCGGCACCGTGGTGCTGCCCCAGCGCGGCACCGGCGAGTGGTCGAACTGGGGCTTCACCAACCCCGTGCTGGTGCGCCTCGAGAAAGGCAAAAACAGCCTGCGCCTTGCCCTGGAGCCCGCCAACACCAACATGAACATCGCCGTGAACCAAGCTATGCTCGACTACCTGCGCGTGCAGCGCGTGCAATAAAAAGTAGGGCCCCAACCCTGTCATCCTGAACGCAGTGAAGGATCTGAGGACAGTCGAACATCTTGCAGTAGTCAATGATTTACTGCGTGCCGTTTCATTGTCCTCAGATCCTTCACTGCGTTCAGGATGACAGGGTTGGGGGCCCCATAATGCGCCCCATCACGTTCTTTTGTTAGGGCGCCACTACCGGCAGCGTCAGCGCCGAGGGGTGGGCGGCGTCGTGGTAGAGCCGGATGGTGGCTTTCTGGAAATCAGCGGCTTTGGCAGTGGAGATGTTGAGGAACTGCTGTGGGTTGCGGTCCACGAGCGGGAACCAGGTGCTTTGCACTTGCACCATCAGGCGGTGGCCTTTTTTGAAGGTGTGGAGCACGTCGGGCAGTTCGTACTTCACCTCCGTGGGCTGGTTGGGCACGAAGGCGGTGGGGTGCTCAAAGCTCTGGCGGAAGCGGCCGCGCATCACCTCGGCGCGCACCAAGCGCTGGTAGCCGCCCATCAGCAGCTCGTCGGGGTTCGGCACCGGGGCGGGCGTGTCGGCGGGCAGCACGTCGATGAGCTTGACGATGAAGTCGGCGTCGGTGCCCGACGTGCTCACCCACAAGTCCGCGCCCAGGGGCCCCGCCACGGTCAGGTCCTCGGCCAGCGGCTCAGTTTGGAACACCAGTACATCGGGCCGCTGGGCGGCGAAGCGCTGGTCCTCAATCATGTACTCGTTGTTGCGGCCGTCGGCTACGCCGGCGGAGTAGGGCACGGGGTGGGCCGGGTCGCTCACGTATTCCTCGGGTTTCTCGTCGGCCGCGGGCGCGGCGAAGGCCAAGCGGCCGTTGGCGCCGGCGTAGGCCGAGCGGCCCGCGGCGGCCTTGGGCGGCCAGGCGGGGTAGGTTTGCCAATCGTTGGTGCCGGTGTTGAATACGGTGGCTTCGGCGGGGTTGAAGGCGCCTTTGTCCTTCAAGTAGTGGTTGAAAAACGGCGTTTCCAGCGTTTGGCGGTAGTGCTGGGCGGTGTTGGCGCCGAAGTTTAGGGGCCCGAAGCGGCTCCAGTCGGGCCGGCTCCAGGCGCCGTGGGTCCATGGGCCCATTACGAGGCGGTTGGTGGCGCCGGGGTTTTGCTGCTCAATGGCCTTATACGTGTGCAGGGCCCCGAACAGGTCCTCGGCGTCGAACCAGCCGCCCACCACCAGCACGGCGGGCCGCACGCCGGTGAGGCGCGGGCGAATGTTGCGCGCCTGCCAGTAGGCGTCGTAGGTGTCGTGCTGCAAGTACTCGTTCCAGATGCGGGCGCGGCCGTTGAAGTACTGCGGCGCATTGGCGCCGGCCAGGGGCCCCAGGTTCAGGAAAAACTGGTAGGCGTCGGCCGGCTGGCTCTTGAACAGGGCCTCGTACTTGGCCACCGGCTGGGGCCGCGGCACGTCGAAGTAGTTGGTGAAGTCGAAGTTATCCAGCAAAAAAAACGCCCCGTTGTGCCGGGCGTCGTCGCCCAGAAATTCGTCCGTGACCGGCGCCTGGGGCGACACAGCCTTGAGGGCGGGGTGGGCCGTGGGCAGGCTGGCCGTGGCGTAGAAGCCGGGGTACGAAATGCCCATGATGCCCACGCGGCCGTTGTTGTTCGGCACGTTTTTCAGCAGCCACTCGATGGTATCGTAGGTGTCGGTGCTCTCGTCGTGGGGCGCGGGCTGGCCCTTGGGGCCCCGGCGGCGGGCCTTGTCCGAGGCCGCCGTGGGCAGGGCGGGCGTCATTTCCTCAAATTGCCCCTCGCTTTGGTAGCGGCCCCGCACGTCCTGGTACACGAAAATGTACTGCTCCTCCGACAGCTCGCGGCTGGGCCCGGGGCCCCGCAGGCGGTAGTTTTCCGCGCCGTAGGGCCCCGCCGAGTAGGGCGTGCGCGTCATCAGAAACGGGTAGCGGCGGCCGGGCGCGGCGTCGAGCGGCACGTAGAGCACGGTGTAGAGCTTGGTGCCGTCGCGCATCACGATTTGGTGCTCAAGCTTGCGGTAGTGCTGCCGCACAAAGGCCGAATCCTGGGCGCGGGTGGGGGGCGTGGGGGCCCGGGCGGGCGTGGGCACCGGCGTTTGGGCCCCGGCCGAACCAGCGGCGGCGGCCACCAAAAGGGCAGCCGCGAAAGCAAAACGAGTCATGCGAAGAAGGGAAAAACGAATGGGGCCCTAAGTACGGCCCCCGCGGCTATGCGGCCCATGAAACGCCGCCGGCGCCGCGCGTGTTGGGCCGGTATGTGTGACCACCAAAAGCCCGCCGCCAACCTCAAACGCTTCCTCGTGTACCTCGCCATCGGCGTAGTGGTGCTGCTGCTCGGCTACGGGCAGGCCGCGGCCGGGGCGTAGCGGGGCTTTTATTGGCCGGGGCGGGTTGGCGAATTGCCCGCAGAGCTTCGTCGGGCCACCTTGCTCCAGACCGTCGCTGATTTAGAAGCTGTTTGAGTAATTGGCTTGCCCTCAGCACGGGAACCTCTATTACCCCAAATAGCCAAAACGAGCCGCCGCCCCGGGGCCCCGCCCGCGCGGCCCAACGACGGGAAAAGCCGCCACGCTGCCCCGTTTCGCTACGCCCGAGGTTACCGATGGGGCCCCAAGTACCGTATACCAAGGCGGAGCGGCCTGCCGCTGCCCCGCAACCCGTTTCACTACACCCGCCCCCATGCCTTTTCCCGGCGTCACCCGCACGTTTGATATCCTTGCCTACCAGCTCGCCCAATTTCCGCAGCCGCGCTGCCTGGTGGCCAAGCGCGGGGAGGAGTGGGCCCCTCGCAGCACGGCGGAGGTGCAGGAGGCGGCAGATTTGGTGAGCCGGGGCCTGCACGCGCTGGGCGTGGGCCGGGGCGACAAGGTGGCCATCGTGGCCCCTAGCTGCCCGGAGTGGCTACTGGCCGATTTTGGCATCGCCCAACTTGGGGCCGTGTCGGTGCCCATCTACCCCACCGTGACGGACGAGGACTACCGCTTCATTTTGAAGGATGCGGAGGTGCGGGCCGTGTTCGTGGCCAACGCCGAGCTGTACCGCACCGTGCTGGCCGCCAGCGAAGGCCTGGACCTACCCGCCGCCCACGTTTTCACCTTCGAGTCGGTGCCGGACGCGCGGCCCTTCGCCGAGCTGCAGGAGCTGGGCCGCGGCGTGGCGCCCGACGCGCTGGCCCCCCTGAAGGCCGCCGTGCAGCCCACCGATCTGCACACCATCATCTATACCAGCGGTACCACCGGCCAGCCCAAGGGCGTGATGCTCAGCCACGACAACATGCTCAGCAACTGCCGCGCCATGCACGACTTCATCCCCGGGGCCCCCGGCGACCGGGTGCTGAGCGTGCTGCCCCTGGCCCACGTGCTGGAGCGCACGGGCACCTACCTGTTCATGCAGCTGGGCCTGGGCATCACCTTCGCCGAAAGCATCGGCGCGGTGGGCGACAACCTGCGCGAGGTGCGGCCCGTCACGTTCGTGGCCGTGCCCCGGCTGCTCGAAAAAGTGTACGAGAAGATTCTGGCGCAGGGCGCGCAGCTCGGCGGAATCAAGAAAAAGCTTTTCAACTGGGCCGTGAACCTGGGCCTGCGTTTCGACCCGCAGCGCAGCCTGGGGCCCTGGTACAACGCCCAGCTGGCCGTGGCCCGGCGGCTGGTATTTGCCAAGTGGCGGGCGGCGCTGGGCGGGCGCGTGAAGTGCATCATCGTGGGCGGCGGGGCCCTGCAACCGCGCCTGGCCCGGGTGTTTTGGGCGGCGGGCATCCACGTAATGGAAGGCTACGGCCTCACCGAATCGTCGCCCGTTGTGAGCGCCTGCCGCTACGACCGCGCCAACAACATGCCCGGCACCGTGGGCCCCGTGCTGACCGGCGCGGAGGTGAAAATCGCGCCCGACGGCGAAATCCTCACCCGCTCGCCCTCCGTGATGCTGGGCTACTACAACCGCCCCGACCTCACCGCCGAGGCCGTGGACGCCGACGGCTGGCTGCGCACCGGCGACATCGGCGAGTTTGTGAACGGGAGGTTTTTGAAGATTACCGACCGCAAAAAGGCGATGTTCAAAACCTCCGGCGGCAAGTACGTGGCCCCGCAGCGCATCGAGGCGCAGCTCATGGAAGATCCGCTCATCGAGCAGGCCATGGTGGTGGGCGACGGCCAGAAATTCCCCGGGGCCCTGCTGGTGCCCAACGCCGCCGCGCTGCTGGACTGGGCCCAAAGCCAGGGCCCCCTGGCCGGCTTGCCCATCGAAGAATTAGTAACCCAGGAGCCTGTGAAGCAATTGTTTAACGAGCTGGTGCAGACCTGCAACGCCCAGTTTGCCCACTGGGAGCAGGTGAAGAAAATTGCCCTCCTGCCCACCCCCTGGACCGTGGAAAGCGGCGAGCTAACCCCCACCCTGAAGCTCAAGCGCAAGGCCATCACCGAGGCCCACGAGCCCGTAATCGCGGGCTTGTACAGCTAGCCGGCCAGCCGCAACGCGCACAGAAAGAGGGCCCCCGCTTCGTAGCTAGTACGGAGCGGGGGCCCTCTTTTTGTGCGCGGCGGAGCTGTTTACTCGGCTTCGGCCACTGCCTCGTCGGCGTGCGTGGGGGCCTCGTAGGTGTCTGCGTACTTGAAGTCTTCGAGCCAGTAATCGGAGGCGATGACGTCGAACACGACGCTGGTAGCGGTTTTCTCGGTGGGCTTGATTTGCCAGAGGATGGACGGGGCCTCGGGGAAGGTGGTGCCGGCCAGCTGGTCGCCGAAGAGGCGGTGCAGCAGGGCGCTGTCGGACAGGCCGGGGCCCAGCAGGCGCAGCAGCGGAGCGGCCGGGCTCTCGTCAAATACGGCCAGGTCGGCGGCGTCGGCGGCGGTTACTTTCACCTTGAACTCGACGGCCTGCGGGTGCGGGAATTTGCCGTTGTAAGCTTCGTAGAGCAGCTGCGTGGCGTTGAAAAACCCTTCGTGCAGCTCCAGGCGCGGGTTTTCTTCCCACAGCTTCTCGGTTTGGAGCTGGTGGGCAAGCTGGTCGAGCTGGCCTCCCGTCAGCGCGTCTTCAAACAAATACTCGAGCACGAGCTTGGCCGACTCGGCGGGCTCCAGGTCCGTGAGCGACATCTGGCACATGGCCTTGAGCTCGGCGGCGGCGATTTCGTCGGGGTTGTCGTAGGCCATTTTGGTCAGCAGGGCCTTGTAATCGGCGTTGTCCCAAGCGGTGGGCAGCTCGGCCAGGTGCTGGAAGGAGAGGCGTTCGACGGTGAAATTTGGCATCGGAAAAGGGAATAAAGTGCGAATAAGCTGAACCCTTTTACGGCAAACGGCCGGCAACAACCGAAACCCCGCGTTCTTTATTCCCCGGGGCCCTACCCACCGCCGGCCCCCAAACCGCGCCAAAAAACGCCGGGGCCCCGGGGCGGGCCCGCCGCGCCGTTGGCTTATTCGGCCAAAAAACAGCAACTTTCGCCGCCGACGGCTGGCCCGTGCGGGGCCCCAGCGGCCGCGCCGTTTCTTTGGGAAACGCACCGCTTCCGCCATTTCCGCCCGCATGGACGCTCCCCTGACTGCCGACGATTATTTTGCCCCGCCCCTCGTGTACGTGGAGGAGCAGGTGCTGCTGAGCACCGGCCGGTTTGTGGCGCTGTGCGCGGCCACGGGCGGCGTGTACGCACTGTGGTGGCAGTACAAAGCCTGGCGTTTTTTCAAGCAATGGGAGCAGAACGACACTTGGCCCGTGGCGCGGGTGCTCCTCAGCGTGTTCACCATCTACGGCCTGCTGGTGCGCATCAAGGAGCTGGCGCGGCGGGCGGGGGCCCCGGCTGGCTTCTCGCCCGGCAACGCGGCCAGCGGCTACGTGGTGCTCAGCCTGCTGTCGCGCCTGCCCGACCCGTACTGGTTGGTGTCGGTGGGGGCCTTCGGGTTTTTGGTGTCGGGGTTTGAGGCCCTCAACTGCACCCTGCCGCGCCTGCACGGCGTGCCCCTGCGCGAGCCCACCGGCTTCAGCGGCCGGCAGTGGGTGCTGCTGGTGGGGGGCGTATTGTTCTGGGCCCTGCTGCTCATCGGCTTGGCCCTGCCCGAAAACGGCCAGGTGTAGCCAGGGCCCCGGGGGGCTGCCCTACGGCAGCAGGCGCAGGGTGGTGTCGAGGCGCTGGGTGACGAGGAACTGGCGGGCCTGGAGGCGCAGCTGGTCCTGCTGCTGGCGCTGCTCCTCTTTTTTGAACAGGCGCACGCGGTACTTGGTCTCGCTGCTGGTGCGGCGCAGGTTCACGTAGGTGAGGCCGGGGTGGGGGCGCGGGGCCAGGGGCTGGTTGTTCTTGATGCGCTCGATGCGCTTCTGGTTGTCGCCGAACAGGGCCTGAATGGCGTTGGCCCCGATGTAGAGGTTGGCGCGGCCGTCGAGGGCGTAGGTGCCGTTCAGGGCCATGTTGGCCAGGTTGCTGTTCAGCTTCAGGTCGGGGATGAGCAGCTCGCCGCGGTCGAGGATGAGCTGGGTGCGCACGGGCTCGAAGTAGAGGTGGCCGCTGCGCTCCTTGCGGATGAACTTGAGGCTCTCGGTGAGGGCCTCCACGTCGATGAGCTCCAGGTTGCGGATGTCGGCCTGGAGGTAGGCCTGGGTTTGGTCGAAGCCGGGCAAAAAGGCCGCGTCCAGGTCGGTGCGCAGGTCGCCGGAGAGGCGCACCGTGCCCCGGATGTTGTCGCCGCCGAGCACGCGCAGGCCCATGGCCTGGGCCACGGTGAAAAACGCCGGGAGCTGAATGTCCTCGAGGCTGGTTTGCACATGCAGCGGGTGGTGGTCGCGGCCGCGGTTGGTGTGCAGCACGCCGTTCAGGCGCACCCGGCCCCCAAAGGCGTTGAGGGCCGCCGTGTCGATGCGGGCCGTGCCATCGCGCAAGTGCACCGCCAGCCGGAACTGCCCGCCGCGCACCGCCGCGTAGCGCACCTGGTCGGCCTGCACGTGCAGGGTGGCCGCGAGCACGCCGTTGGTCAGCATCGAGCCCGTGCGGGGCCGGCCGCGGGCAGTGCGGCCGCTGGCCCGGCGGGTGCGGGCGGCCTGGCGAGCCACGCGCTTAGCGGGCGTTACGAGGCTGTCGGGCGGGCTGAGGGCGGCGAACAGCTTCAGCAGCTGCTGCACGTCGAGGGTGGCGTAGCGCAGGCTCACGTCGGCGGCGGCGGCCGTCAGGCGCAAGTCGTCCACAATGGCCGAGGCCGAGGCGCGGCCCTGCCCGCCCTGGGGCACCGTCACGGTGAGGTAGGGCATGTCGAGCAGCGAGTCTTCCTTTATCAGGCGCAGGCGCAGGTTGCGCAACGACTGGCCGTCGGGCAGGCGCACGGCGTCGATGGAGCAGTCGAGCTGGCCGTCGGCGGTGAGCAGCAGCTCGCGCAGCGCCGGCAAGGCGGCGCGCTTTCGGTAGCCCGGGCGGCCCGGGGCGGGGCGGCGCACGGGGGCCAGGCGGGCCAGCAGCTGCCGGTAGGGCAGGGTGCCGAAGTGCACCGACAGCTGAAAGTTGATGGGGGGCACGTCGGTGGCAGCCGTGTCGGTGGGCCAAGCCAGGTTGCCCTGCACCTCCCCGCCATAAATGCGGCCCGTGAGGCCCTGGAGGCGCACCTGGCGGCCGTCGTGGTACACCCGCACAAATAAGTCGGAGAGCGTATCGGCGGGCAGCAGCAGGCGGCGGCAGTGCAGGGCCACGCTCAGGCGCATGCCCTGCGGGATGAGGCTGGTGCCCAGCGTGGCCGTGAGGGCGGCGCGGGCTTGGGCGCGGCGGCGGGCGTTGGGCCGCGCCGGGGCCCCCGCCGGGGGCCGCAGCAGCCCGCGCAGGCGCCCCACGTGCAGGTCGTCCACGGCAAAATCGCCGCGGATGGTGGTGGTGGCCGACTGCCCGGTGAGGTAGCCCAGCAGGTGCACGGTGGTGGCCGAGGCCTGGAAGCGCATTCCGTCGAGCACGCCCGAGGCGTCCGTCAGCTTCCACACGCTGTCGGCGATGCCGATGCGCACGTTCAGGGCCGAGAGGCGGGCGTGGCGGGCGGGCAGCAGCAGGTCGGCGTTGCGCAGCACCACCGCGCCGCGCACGTCGAGGTTGCGCTGGAGCGCCGCCAGCCGGGTGCTGTTGGGCGGCGGCCGCAGCAGGCCCTGGAAGGTCACGTTGAGCGCCGCCGTGCCGCGCCGGGCCTGCCAGAGGCCGCGCGGCGTGAGCAGGGCCGCCAGCTCGGGCAGCTCGGTGCGCCCGCTCAGGCGGCCGCGCACGTAGGGCTGCCGGAAGTTGCGTAGCATGAGGGCCACGTCGAGCTGCCCGGCGGGCGAATACAGGCGGCAGCGCTGGAGGGTGAGGGTGGTGGTTTCGGGGCGGTGGCCGGGGCCGTTGTCGTAGGTGGCGGCCAGGTCCCAGTGGTTGATGCGGCGGGCCGAGTCGGGCCAGGCCAGGCTGGCGTCGCGCAGCTTAAAGGAGAGCAATGTGCGGGGCCGCATGGTGGGCCCGCTCTGCCCCTCGATGCGGTAGGTAACCTGGGCCTTACTCGGGCTGGTGGCCCCGGCCAGGTAGGGGCGCAGGCGCGGGGGCAGGGCCGTGTTGAGCACCGCCAGCAGGGGCTGGTCGCCGGCAAAGCGCAGGGCGAGCTGGGTGCCGGTGGGGCGCGTGGGGTCCACGGTGTGGGTGCCGCTGAGGCGCACGGTGTCGCCGTTCAGCGTGAAGCGCGTGTCGTCGAAGCTGCCCTGCCGGGCCCGGAACGTGTAGTGGTAGCGCACCCGGGCCCGCACCGGCTCGTGGGCCAGCAGCGTGCCGCTTGGGTTTTGCAGGAACTCCAGCTGCCCGTCCAGCAGGCCCTGCACCCGCAGCACGCCGCCCGCCAGCCGGCCCGCCAGCCGCCCCACCCGCACCCGGGCCCCAATGGCGCTGTGGATGTAGGCGTTGCGCGTTTCAATGGTGAAGTTATTGATAATGAGCGAATCCAGGCCCAAATCCAGCACCGGGGCCTTGCCCGGGCCGGGCCGGCGCTTGCCGCGCAGCCCCCAGCTGTGGCCCGTCGAGTCCACCACTTCGCGCAGGGCCCCGTTGCTGAGCGTGAGGCGCGTGACCTGCACGCGGCCGTGCAGCAGGGCCCCCAGCTCCAGGCGCGCATCGGCCCGGTCGAGGCGCAGCACGGTTTCGGCGCGGCCGCGGGCGGTGTCGGTGAGGGCTAGGTGGCGCAGCGAGGCGGTGAGGTGCGGGAAGTCGCGCCAGGGTGAAACCTCCACCTCGAAGGGCCCCAGCACCAGGTCCGAGTTTTTGGCCAGCTGCTGGCGCACGCGCTGGGCAATCAGGGCCCGGCCGTAGCGGCTGCCCAGCAGCCACGCGCCGCCCCCCGCCGCCAACAGCACGAGCAGCAAGCCGGCCAGCAACACACGGAGGGATATTTTTTTCATACTAAACGAGCGCGGGGGCAATGGGGCCCCATACGCAAAACCACGGCCTACCGATCAGCCTATTGCCGCCCCGCGCTACCGAAACGTAAAGTCGACCCGAAAGCTTGCGTACGCCGCCGGGCGCAGCACCTCGGCGCTGGGGTCGGTGGGGGTGCGCCGGGGCAGCACGTAGTGGCCGGTGAGGGCGTACGAGAACGGGTAGTGGGCGTAGGCCAGCGGCAAGGTAAGCTCGTAGCCCATCAGGCGCGGCGCAGCCGAGGCGTCGGGCACGGCCGGCACCACCGTGCCGTTGCGCCGCCGCCGCGTGGCCACCGCCGGCGCGCCCGCCGCGCCCGGCGGCGCGTAGGCGCCGCCGTAGCGCAGCAAGGCCAGCGGCGAGCCGTAGAACACCTCGGCCCCCGGCGTCAGGGTCAAGCTTTGGGCCCCCAGCCAGTTATCCTTCCGCAGCGTGCCCGTGAGCAGCACCGAAACCGTTTGGGCGCGTTGCTGCTGGAAGAAGAAATTGTAGTCGAGCGCCAGCGCCAGGGGACCCCAGGCGTAGGCCGTATTGGCCTCGAAGCCGTTGTTGATGCGGGGCTCGCCGGGGCCCAAGGCCTGCGTAAAAAACACCCGGTCGAGCGACACCGAGTACGTCCAGCGGGGCAAAAATTCGTTGGCGTAGCCCACCTCCAGGTCCGTGAACGAGTAGCGCGGCGGTGCGCTCTGCCGGAAATAATAGCCCTGCACCTGCCCGTAAAACCCGCTCGGGTGGCTGTACACCACGCTCGGACTCAGGGCCAGCGCGTGGTCGCCGTACTCGCGGCCCAGGTAGTAAGTGCGCTGGTCGGCGTCGAGGGCCACCGTCCACTCGGCGGTATCGGCCGCGGCGGGGGGCGGCGGCGCGGCAAGGGTTTGGGCCCGCAACCCGGCGCCTGGCAGCGCCAGGGCCCCGGCCAGAAATAATAGCTTCACGTAGGTAAGTGAGAAAATATATTAATAAAATATTGATTTACAATAATATAGCGAATCATCGGGAAAATAAAAGTGGCGCGGCACCACGCCGGCCGGGGCCCCCAGCACCGCCAGGGCCCCCAGGTGGCCCGGCCCCGCCGCGAAGCCCAGCAGCTGTGCGCCCGCCGGCGCCGCCAGCCACGGGGCCCCGTCCGCCCCGGGCCCCAGCACCGAAAAATCGGCAAACGGCAGCGACAAGCCCATGCCCAACGCCTTGGCGTAGGCCTCCTTGCGCGTCCAAATGGTGTAGAACAAGGCCTCCCAGGGGGCCCCCGGCGCGGTGGCGCGCAAGGCCGCCTGCTCGGGGCCCGAGAACAGCTCCTGCACCAGGGCCAGCGCGTCGGTCATCGGGTGTAGGGTCTCCACATCGGCCCCCACGGCCCATTCGTTTGATACCGCCAGCAGCGCCCGCCCGGCCCGGTACGAGAGGTTGAACTGCACCGCCGCCGGGGCCGGCAGCGCCGGCTTGCCGCGCAGCACGGGCGCCGCCAGCGTCAAATCTGCCGGCCGTTGCCCCGCGTAGGGCCCCAGCACGGCCCGCAAAAAGCCGTGGGCCCGCCCGTACGTCTGCTGCAGCGCCGCGGTGCGGAAGCGCGCCTGCCGGTCCCGTTCTGCTTCGGACAAGGTAGTTTCCGCGGGGCCCCAGGCGGGGTGCTCGGCGGCCAGGTCGGCGTGCCAGAGGTGCACGAAGGGAAGGGGCATGGGGTGGGTTGCGGGGTAGAGTACAGAAGATCAATTTGCAAGCGTTAGCAAAACTATTGTTGATGACTTTCCCATGATTTTTTAGCGGAGTAATAAGTCTTGGATTCACCTAATGATGTTCCAAACCAAATCTCATAGTTGGATTCATTAAGCTTTTTATAATGCAAAGTGCTTTCTTCCCTCTCTATAATGTCTATGTCACCTAAATCATTTGGAACGTATCCTTTTCTGCTTCTGTAGGCTTCGATTCTGTAAACGAGTTGTTCACCCTGCTTAACCAACTCAGTTTCTCTTGTAACGCAGGAGACAAGCAGCAAGCATGAGCACGATATAAGGCTCTTAATAATCCTTAGCATGAATTTTTAACTCTTGCAAAATTCTTCGAATTAAGAGCTAGTCAAAAGTGTAGTTAGATTGATTGCCGTTGAACCTCGAATTTCGACGGTTGACCATCCCTGATTCTCGTCAACCTATCAATCTGAGAGGCTAGCGCGCTATCCGAAATGCCACCCCAACCTCACCCATTGCCGCCCCCCGGGATGAAGGCGCACGGGATACCCTGCCAGCGGGTGTTGGCGGGGAGGGTTTCGCCTTTCATCAGCAGCGACAGGCTTTTGAGGGTGGCGCCGGGGCCGATAACCGAGTCGTAGAGTACCACCGCCGAGGTGCCCACCGTGGCGTAGCGCCCGATGCGCAGGGTCGACATCTTCATGACGCGGTCCTCGAACAAGTGGGTTTGGATGGTGCTGCCGTTGTTGAGCACGGCGTGGTCGGCCACCCAGGCCAGGTCGAACTCCGTGATTTCAGTCGTGTCCAAGTACACCGAGTGGCCGATGCGGCTACCCATCAGCAAAAAGAATGAAGTGGCGAACGGCGTGCCCAGCAGCGGCGCCACCCA
Source organism: Hymenobacter nivis (assembly GCF_006439025.1). Lineage (GTDB taxonomy): Bacteria > Bacteroidota > Bacteroidia > Cytophagales > Hymenobacteraceae > Hymenobacter > Hymenobacter nivis_A. The sequence goes on along the minus strand of NZ_RCYZ01000001.1, from coordinate 173,555 downwards.
GTACAGAAACACGTAGCTCTCGCACAGTGAGTTGACCAGCTCGTTGCGCCACACATAGCTCGACCACAGCGGCTTTTCCGACGGCCGGTAGCGCCCGATGAGCACCCACTTGGTGGCGGCGGTGAGCAGCGAGAGTGCCAGCACGGTGCCCAGCAACACGCCCGTGCCCAGCAACGCGCTGATCCAGAACGGGTAGCCGTTGCGCAGGTGCCACGCGCAGTAGTGGTACACCGCCGCAAATGTGGCCGACACGAAGGCAAACGGCAGCGTGATCTTGAAGAACTCCATCGCGCCCCGCGCCCACACCAAGTGCGTGGGCGGGTCGAAGGTGAGGGCGTCGGTGAACGTGGCCGACACTGGCCGGTTGGGCAGCAAAAACGAGGGCGAGCCCACCCATGACGTGTTCGGCGGGGCCCCCGCGGGCGGCGCCGTGGACAGGGCCCCGATGAGCTGGCCCGTGCCCAGCACCGTGCCCCCGGCCAGCACCGCGCTGTTGCCGATGAAGGTGCGGGCCCCCACCACGGTGGCTTCTACGGCCACCTGGCCGCGCTGCACCCGCGGGGCCCCCACGCTCACCGAATCGGCCAGGAAGGCGCCGGCCTCCACCGTGAGGTGGTCGGCGGAGATGTGGTTGAGGGTGGATATTTCGGCCCGGCGGCCCACCTTGGCGCCCAATAAGCGCAGCCAGAACGGCGCGTAGATGGTGGCGTACACCGGCTTGAGCACGCTCAGGCTCTGGGCCAGCACGGCGTCGGCCAGCCAGTGGCGCACGTAGGCCAGGCTGTACAAGGGCAGCGTGCCGGCCAGCTGCCGCCCCGCCACGAAGCGCTTGACAAGGGCCAGCAGGGCCCCCAGCACCAGCACGTAGGCGGCCGCCAGCGGCACCAGCGTGGCCAGCGCCGGCAGCAGCCCGTAGCGCTCCACGGCCTCGTAGAAGAAGCCGAACACTGGCACCGACGCACCCGTGGGTAGCAGCAGCATCAGGGCGATGGCCAGGGTTTGGACCACCATATAGGGGGCCCCCGGCCGCACCCGCGACGGGGCGGCGCCGGCCAGCGTGCGCACGCGCTGCGATGGCGAGCCCTGCCAGCCCTCGCGGGCCGGCACGCGGTGGCCAGCCGCCACCACCGAGAGGTCGTCCAGCTCGGCCTCGTCGCCCAGCTCGGTGTTGGTTTCGAGGATGGCGCGCAGGCCCACGTAGGCGTCGCGCCCCACCCGGATGGGCCCCAGGATGAGGCGGTCGCGCTCGATGCGGTAGCCCAGCAGGCCGGCCTCGCGGGCAATGCTGGCGCCGTCGTCCAGCGTGAGCAGGTCGAAGCACATCAGGCGCGTCGAGCCCAGGTACACGCCGTGGCCGATGCGGGCCCCCAGCAGGCGGTAGAACACGTTGAGGTAGGGCGTGGCCGAAAGCAGCTGGGTGGGTGCGGCTTCCACCAGCTTCTTCACCACCCAAAACCGGAAGTAGTACAGGCCCCACAGCGGGTACTCGCCGGCCCGGAACCGGCCAATAATCAGCCACTTGAACACGACGACCAGCCCGCAGGCCACCGGCACGTAGGCCAGCACCGCGGCCGCCACCAGCGCCGCAATGGCCCATTCGGGTTGCGCCGCCGCCCAGGGCCGCAGCGCGATGGAAGTGTTCAAAACCAGCACCGGCACGAGGTAGAACAGGAACACCGCCGCCGCTTGCAGCACCGCCGTGAACACGCGCAGGGCGTGCGAGGCGCGTGGCACCGGGGGCCCCGCGGGGCCCTCGGCGGCTGGGGCGGGGGCAGCGGCGGCGGCCGCGTCCACGGCCTGGGCCAGGGCCTCGATGGTGCGGCGGGTGTACATCTCCTTCACCGAGAGGCCGGCGAACTGGGGCTGCTGGCGCAGCTCGGAGATGATGAGCGAGGCCAGCAGCGAGTTGCCGCCAATCTCGAAAAAGTCGTCGGTGGTGGAGAGGTCGGCCGTGTCGAAGCGCTTCTGCCAGGCGGCGTACACGGCGGCTTCGGTGGGGGTGCGGGGCAGGGCCAGCTCGCGGGTGGGGGCCGCGTCGCCAACCACCGGGTAGGGGAGGGCCTTGCGGTCGACCTTGCCACTGGTGAGCAGCGGGAACGCGGCCAGCGGCACCAGCGCGGCCGGCATCATATAAGGAGCGAGCCGCTCGCGCAAGTAGGCACGCACGGCCTTGGCGTCGAGCAGCGGGTGGGCGGGGTCGAGGATGAGGTAGGCGATGAGCTTTTGCACGCCGTCGTCGCCGGTTTTCAGGGCCACGGCGGCGTTGCGGATGCCGGGCCACTGCAAGAGCAGCGACTCGATTTCGGCCAGCTCCACCCGGAAGCCCCGGATTTTCACCTGCGTGTCGATGCGGCCCAGAAAGTCGATGTTGCCGTCGGCCTCGAAGCGGGCCAAATCGCCGGTGCGGTAGAGGCGGCCGCTGAAGCCGGTGGCCAGCCCGGCCACGGTGTTGAACTTGGCGGCCGTCAGCTCGGGGCGGTTGAGGTAGCCGGCGGCCAGCGCGGGGCCCCCAATGCACAGCTCGCCGGTGGCGCCCAGCGGCACGAGCTGCCCGAGCTGGTCGAGCAGCAGCGCCTCGTAGCCCGCCAGGGGCCGGCCGATGGTGAGCTTCTGGCCGGGCACGAAGTCGGCGGCGGTGGCCACCACGGTGGCTTCGGTGGGGCCGTAGGTGTTCACCACGCGGCACTGGCGGCTGGCCCACTTGGCCAGCAGCTCGGGCGGGCACACCTCGCCGCCGAGGATGAGCAGGCGCAGGCTGGGCACGGCGCTGGCCAGCAGCGAGAGCAGCGTGGGTACGGTGGAGAATACTGTTACCTGGTTGGTGCTCAAGAAGTCCGGCAGCGCATCGGGGGCCTTCATGGTTTCCTCGGGCACGGGCACTAGGGCGGCGCCGGCGGCCCAGGCCAGCCACAGCTCTTCCAGCGACGCATCGAAGGCCACCGAAAAGCCCTGCGCCACGCGGTCCTGCGGCGTGGTTTGGAACAGCAGCTGCTCGGCCCGCACCAGGTGGCAAATGCTGCGGTGCGGGATGAGCACGCCCTTGGGCAGCCCTGTGGTGCCGGAGGTGTAGATGACGTAGGCAATGGACTCGGGGCCCCCGGCCACGGCGCCCAGCAGCGCGGGGGCCCCGGCGGCCGGCGCTTCGGCCAGGTGCAGCACCTGGCCGGGCCAGGCGGCGAGGTAGTCGGGCGCTTCGTCATTCACGAGCAGGGCCCGGGCCCCGCAGTCGTTGAGAATGAACGTGACGCGGTCGGCGGGGTAGGAGAGGTCGAGCGGCACGTAGGCCGCCCCGGCCTTGAGCACGGCCAGCATGCCCGCGTACAGCGCCACCGACTTGTGCATGAGCAGGCCTACGAAGTCGCCGGGCTGCACGCCGGCCGCTTGCAGGCGCGCGGCCAGGGCGTCGGCCTGCGCGTTCAGCGTGTGGTAGGGCACGGCACGGCCGGCCCACTGCACAGCCGTTTGGTTGGGGTAGGTGCGGGCGGTTTCCTCGAACAGCCGGTGGAGCTGCTGGGGGCCCTCGCTGGGCACCGCCGGGGGCCCGCTGCCAAACTGCCGCAGTTGCGCCACCTCTTCAGGAGCCAGGAAAAACACGTGGCCCACAGTAGCCCCGGGAGCCGTGGCCAGCTGCTCAAATACGCTTTGCACGTGGGCGGGCATAAAGGGCTCGCCGCGCAGCCCGCCCGCGGCCTCCGTGCAGCTAAAGCCCACGGCCACGGCTTCGAGTTGCTCGGGCTGCTCGAAGCCCAGCGTCACGCACCAGGTTTGGTCGGGGCGCTGGGCCTCGGGGGCGGGGAAGGAAATACGGGCCCGCACAATGCCGGCGCCCAGCTCTTCGGCCACGCCGGCCAGGGCCAGGGCGAGCTGGGCGGTGGCCTCGGCGGCCACCTCGGCCAGCGCAAGGCCGTTGTGCAGGCCCAGCGTGACGGCGGCGGCGGGGAAGTCGAGGGCCGCGTTGGCGATGTGCAGCGTGGCTTGCAGCTGGGCTGGGTCGCGCTCGGGCGCGTGGCGGTAGTACACCACCGCGAAGGCCGCCAGGTAGCCGGCAATCAGCTTTTCCTTCTTCTGAAACTGAACTTCAAATTCAGGAGCCGGCGGGGCCGGGTCGGCCGCGGGCGGCGAAACCAGCGGTTCGTTCACGTCGAGCATAGGGGCGGGGGACCGCGCCGGGGCCCTGGGGCCCCGGCGCGGCGGGTGTGAAAGTAGGGGCGGTTTGCGGCTTGGGAGGGGAGTTAAAAATTAAAGCCGTTGAATTAAGAATTTGACAGACAGATTTTTAATTCAACGGCTTTAATTTTTAATCCTCCTTAAACTGGTGTTCTGGAGGAAGGGCTGCTGCAACGGGAGGCCCTAAAGCTAGCGTTGCCGCCGGGGTTTTTGATGAAGCTAACGCGCCGCCGGCCGGGCCGATTATTAGCCGTAAGGTGCAGTGCAAGGATAGCGCCAGATGGGGCCCCGGCGGCGGGGGGCGAGCGGCCAAAGCCGGGCGCTGGTCGGCACAATCGGCCGGTCGGTCGGGCCGGGGGCCGGCGGGGGGGGCGTGGGCCTAAATTTGCCTTCCCGCCTGCCTACCCTTTTGCTTCCCCCCAATGGCCGATTTTACGTTCCGGCGCGCCCTGCAGCCGCTCATCCACGTGCTGGTGTGGGGGCTGTTCGGGCTCACTTTTTTGCTGTTTCACCCGCTCACGGGGCGCGTCGTCATGCCCCCGCAGTTCTGGGTGAAGCAGGGCGTGATGCTGGCCGTGTGGGTGGGCGCTTTCTACCTAACGGCGGGCGTGAGCGTGCCGCGGCTGCTGTTTCGGGGGCACACGGGCTGGTTTGTGGGGGCCCTGGTGGCCACCGCCGCGCTGCTGCTGCTGGCCAACTACGGCCTGGAAAAGCAGCTGCACCTGCGCGAGCTGATGGACCGCGCCTTCCATGCGGCCACCCAGCCAGCGGGCCAGGGGCCCCAGCTGCGGGGCCCCGGCGGCCCCCTGCCCGGCGGCGGCCTGCGGGGGCCCCGCAGCGCGTTTCGCTTCGATGCCACTGGCACGCTCATCACACTGCTGGTGCTGGGCATTGCCACCAGCATCACGGTGGTGCAGCGCTGGCAAAACGAGGCCCAGAACCGCGAGCGGCTCGAGCAGCAGCGCGTGCTTTCGGAACTGGCCTCGCTGAAGGCCCAAATCAACCCGCACTTTTTCTTCAACACGCTCAACAACATCTACGCCCTCACGCTGCTCGACGGCGAGCAGGCGCGCTCGGCCATCCACCGGCTCTCGCGCATGATGCGCTACGTGCTGTATGACACGGCCGCGGGGCCCACGCTGCTCAGCCAGGAGGTGGCTTTCATCCAGGACTACATCACCCTGATGCAGCTGCGCCTCACCGACCGCGTAACGGTAGAATTTGCGCCGCCCGCGCCGCTGCACGACGTGCCGCTGGCTCCCATGCTGCTGTTGCCCTTCGTCGAAAATGCCTTTAAGCACGGCGCGGCAGCCTCACACACCAGCCGCATTGTGGTGGCCCTGCGCCAGCCCACACCCCACACGCTGGAATTGGAAGTGCGCAACACGCTGCTGCCCACGCCCACCACCGACCTGGCCGGTAGCAACGGCATCGGCCTGGCCAACACCCGTCGCCGCCTCGAACTGCTTTACCCCGGCCGCTACGACCTGCGCGTGACCGAGCGCACGCCCGCCAACGAATACCTGGTGGAGTTGACGCTGACGGTGTAGCTGGCGGTAGCCGTTGGGGCCTTTCTATCCGTTCTCCTTGACTTAAAACCTTACGAATTCTCGTTTCATGTCTACCGTTCTCAAGTGCATTGCCGTTGACGACGAGCCGCTGGCCCTCGGCTTAGTTTGCTCGTTTATTGAAAAAACGCCGTTTCTGGAGCTGGTGGGGCGCTACGACAACGGCGTGGAAGCTTTGAAGGGCCTGCACGCGCTGCCCCCGGGCGGGGTCGACGTGGCGTTTCTTGACATTCAAATGCAGGAGCTCAACGGCCTGGAGCTGGCCCGCGTGCTGGCCCAGAGTGGGGGCCCCCGGGTGGTGTTCACCACTGCCTTCAGCCAGTATGCCGTGGAGGGCTACCGCGTCGATGCCCTCGACTACCTGGTGAAGCCCTTCAACTACGAGGAATTTTTGCGCGCCGCTGGCAAGGCCCGCACCTACGCCGAGCGCGACCAGGCCGCCGCGGCCGCTCCGGCCGCTGCGCCGCCCGAGGAAGACAGCATTTTCCTGAAGGTAGAGTACCAGCTCGTGCGGGTGCTGCTGGCCGACATTCTGTACGTAGAGGGGCTGAAGGACTACGTGAAAGTGCACCTCAAAAGCTCGCCCCGGGCCCTGCTCTCGCTGATGAGCCTGCGGGCGATGGAGGAGAAACTGCCCGCCCGGCGCTTCCTGCGCATCCACCGCTCGTTCATCGTGGCGCTCGATAAAATTGAGGCCGTGCGCCGCCTCACCGTGCAAATCGGCGAGGCCACGCTGCCCGTGGGCGACCAGTACAAGGAGGCGTTTGGGCAGTTTCTGAGCCGCTGGTCCTGAGGCCCGCCGGGGCCCCGCCGATGGAACCGCCGGGTTGGTCTAGGAAGCGCGGCTGCCGGCCGAAGCCCGGCGGCCCCCGGGGCCCTGGGCGGCACCTTTGCGCCGCGGGCCGGCACTGGGGCCGCCCGCTTGCTTCTGCTGTTGGCCATGCCCCTCCGTACCGCTGCCCCCGCCGCCCTGGCGCCGCCGGAAACCGATTTCCTGCACCTGGCCTACCGCCCCGACGTGCACCAGCTGGTGGCGCGCTGGCGCCGGCCGGTGTCGGGCGCCGAGCTGCGGCGCGGCTACCGGGCCCTGCTGGCCGCCGCCGAAGCCGCCGCCTGCCCCTACTGGGTGGTGGACGTGCGCGGCCGCGGCAGCGCCCTCGACGCGGTGGCCACGCGCTGGCTCACGGCCGATTTCCTGCCGCTGCTGCCCGCCCGCCTGGCCGGCCCCGTGTACCTGGGCTACCTGGCCTCGCCGCGCCACCTGGCGGCGCTGGGGGCCCCCGCGCCGCCCGCCGCCGCCGCCCGGGTGGCTTTCTTCGCCGAGGAAGGGGCCCTAAACCAGTGGCTGGTGCAGCAACAAGGCGGGGCCACCCGGGGCACTAAACTGTAGCCCGCTGCCGTTGGTGAGGCCCTGCCGGGCCCCTAAAGCTTAAAAGTAGTTGCGCGGGCAAGCAACCATCGGACAGGTTTCAGGTATCTTTGCGGCATACGACATCCATTTTGCTTACTCCATTTTTCTTTTCATGAAGAATTTTTTTTCAGTTGTTTTGCTCGCGCTGGCGACGTTAAGCCTCGGTTCCTGCAAAAAAAGTGATTCCACTGCCGCCGTTACCGGCGTTTGGACCCGCAGCGCGTATTTGCCCGGCCTGGCACGCAGCGGAGCGGTTAGCTTCACCATTGGCAACGTGGCCTACACCGGCCTGGGCATGAACGGCGTGGACACGGTAGGTGCTTTCAAAGACTTTTACGCTTACACGGCTTCGAACAACAGCTGGGCCAAAGTGGCCAGCTTCCCTGGCCGCGGCCGCTACCTGGCCGTGGCTTTCTCCGACGCTAACTACGGCTACGTGGGCACGGGCTACACCGGCACCAGCTACCTGAGCGACTTCTGGCGCTACAACCCCGCCAGCAACACCTGGAGCCGCATTGCCGACTTCCCCTCGGCCCGCTACGGCGCCGTGGCCTTCACCGCCAAAAACGTGGGCTACGTGGGCACCGGCTACACCGGTAGCGCCCAGAACGACTTCTACCAGTACAACGCCGGCACCAACACCTGGTCGTCCATCAGCAGCTACCCCGGTGCCAAGCGCCAGGGTGCCTCGTCCTTCACCCTCAACGACAAGGGCTACGTGATGCTGGGCACGGCCAACGCCGCTTACCCCGCCGACGTGTACTCCTACGACCCCGGCACGAGCACCTGGACCGCGCACCGCCAGCTCCTGGCGCACTCGGCCACCTCGGCCGATGCCCTGGACTACGACTACAGCCTGCTGCCCCGCGCCAACGCTGCGAGCTTCGCAGTGGGCTCGATGGGCTACATTGCCACGGGCACCAAGGGCGCCATTCAGGGCGACTGCTGGGCCTATAACCCCACCGATGACACTTGGACGGTGAAAACGGCCTTTAACGCGACCACCAGCGGCGGCGGCGGCGGCGTGGGCCGCGCCAATGGCATTGGCTTCTCTATCGGCAGCACGGGCTACGTGGGCCTGGGCCTGACGGGCACCACCCGCCTCGACGATCTGTACCAGTTTGCTCCGGATGCAGTTCCTCAATAAAGCACACCATTCCACGAGCCGGCCCCGCACCGGGGCCGGCTTGCTGGGCCTGCTGCTGGCCCTGGTGCTGCTGGCGGGCTGCAAAAAGGGCGAAGGCATCAACGATTCGCTGCCCGCTCCCGCGGCGGTGAACCGCCTGGCCTTCTTCACCGATACCGTGACGGTGCGCACCAGCACGGTGCTCATCGATTCCATCATCTCGTCGAACAACTCCGGCCTGGCCGTGGGGCGCTACGTCGATCCGGTGTTTGGCACCGTGACGGGCCGGGGCTACGTCAGCTTCACGCTGGATAATCCGCTCGTGCCCGACCAGACGCAGGTGTACGACTCGCTGGCGCTGGACGTCGCCTCGGACGCCTACCGCTACGGCGACAGCACGAAGGTGCAGCGCATGGAGGTGCACCAGCTGCCCAACGCGCTGCGCACCGACGGCAAGCCCTACTACACCAAGGACGATGTGCCCTACAGCAGCACCGTGCTCGGCCAGCGCCAGTACCGGACGAACGGCAAGGTTAAGTCGCTGCACATCCGCCTGAGCGACGTGCTGGGCCGAACCCTCTGGAACGCTGGCCAAACCAACCAGCTCGATGCGCAAGAGCAGCTGGGGCGCTACCTGAACGGGCTGGCCTTGACGCCGGGGGCTAACGACAACGGGGCCATTCTGCGCTTCGGGGCGGCCGTCGTGTTGCGCCTGTACCACCACGTTGCCAACGACCCGGCCACGGTGCTCACCTACACCTTCACGGGTGGGGGCAGCGCCACGCCGCACTTCTACCACCTCGAAACCAACCGGGCGGGTACCGCGCTGGCAGGCCTCACTGCCTTCCGCCAATCACTGAGCAGCACCGCTACGGGCAACCGCAGCTTCGTGCAGGGCACGCTGGGCGTGTACACCAGGGTGGAGTTTCCGTACCTACGGTCGCTGAACCAGTTTGGCAGCAGCCTGGTGTTAAACTCAGCCTCGTTACAACTGGCCGTGCCCGGCGCGGCCCAAAACAACGCCGCGTCGCGCCTGCCCACCTTGGGCACGGCCCTCACCAACAGCTCCAATCAACTCCGGGCCCCGTATGAGAGCAACCCCGGCGTTCAACCCCCGAATACGGTCATGGCCACCGTGGCCACTTCGGCCCAGACCAACCTGCCGCAGGCGGCCTACACCCTCAATATGTTCAGCTACGTTCAGGGCGTGCTGGCCGGCACCATCGAAAACAATGGCCTGCTGCTGAGCCCCGACGTGAACCCCTTGATTTTTGAAGGAGCCGCGCTGGGCAACCAGGTAAACACCGCCGCGCCCCTGCAATTCAAGATTTACTACACCCGCATCGTGGAATAACCCACCCGCGGGGCCCCTAAAAAGCCGCCGGCTCGCAGCAATTTGCTGCGGGCCGGCGGCTTTTTTCGCGTTGGTCCTGTACCGCCAAGCACAGCCTAGCGGTACAGGACCAACGCGCTACTGCGCTGCTGCTACGGGCAGCGTGAACAAAAAGCAACTGCCGGCCGGCGGCTGGCTCTCCACCCACAGCTGCCCGCCCTGCGCGGCGATGAACTCGCGCGAAATGCTCAGGCCCAGGCCCGAGCTGCCGGGGCCGGGGCCCTCGCCCGGGGCCCCCGGCCCGCCCGCAAACCGCTGGAAGATGCGCTTGTGGTGCTCGCGCGCAATGCCGGGGCCCTGGTCGCGCACGCTCAGCTGCACCATCTCGCCCCACGGAATGGCCTTGACGACGAGCGGGGCCCCGGCGGGCGAGTAGCGGATGGCGTTAGCCAGCAAGTTGATGAGCACCCAGGAGGTTTTCTCAGCGTCGCCGCGCACGGCGGGCAGGTCGGGGGGCAGGCGCAGCTCCAGCTGCAACTGCTTGTCTTCCAGCTGGGGCCGCACGATGCCCGTGGCGTAGGCCACCACGTCGGCCAGGGCCAGGGCCCGCACGTTGAGCTGGATGCCGGCCCCGGCGTCGAGCCGCGACACGTCGATGAGCTGGCCCACCATGCCCAGCAGGCGCTGTGTCTCGTCGCGGATGCCGGCCGCGATACGCTGGCGTTCTTCCGGGTCGGTGCGCTCGTCTTGCAGCAGGAACAGGCTCAGGTTGATGCTGGCCAGCGGCGTTTTCAACTCGTGCGAAATGGTGGCCAGGAAGTTAGATTTCAGCTGGTCGAGCTTCTTGAAGTCCGACACGTTGCGTAGGCACAGCACGTGGCCGGCCGGCGTGGGCGGGCTGCCGTCGGCCCCCGGCGCCTCCACGTGGCCGATGGTGAGGCGATAGTGGGGTTCGGGCGTTTTGTGGGCAATGGTGAAAACGGGGCCCTGCACCACGGCGCCGGAGGGGTGGGGGGTAGCCACGGCGGCCAGCAACTCAGCCAGCAGCGGGTTGGTGCGGGCCACTTCGGCGGCGGGGCGGCCGAGCAGGGTGGCGGCGGTTTCGCCTAGCAGGTTGCAGGCCGCGGGGTTGGCCAGCACCAGGTCGCCGCGTTGGTCGAGCAGCAGCAGGCCCTCGTCGAGGCTCATCACGAGGCTGTCCATGCGGTTGCGCTGTACCAGCAGCTCGGCCAGCGTGGCGCGGCGCTCGTCCTGGGCTTGGCCCAGCACCAGGTTCACGGCCGCCGCCACGTTGCCGATTTCGTCGTTTTTGCGCACCGCCACTCGGGTGGCCGGCCCGGGGCCCGCCACCTGTTCCATGTCGGCGCGCAGGCGGTGCAGGGGCCCCACCACGGCCCGCGGCAGGCGCACCACCAGCAGCACGCCCAGCGCCGTGCCCGCCATTACGAAGGCCACCACCGCCCGCCGCGCCGCGTCAAAATCGGCCTGCTCGATGCCGTGGGCTCCTTTCTCCAAAAAGGCGATGGTGGCTAGCGTGTAGCCGCCCAACCCCAATAACAGCAGCAGCAGCAGCCCCACGCCGAGGCGGATTTTGAGTTTCAGGGTCATGGGTAGCAGTGGCTTGGGCAGGTTTGGTAAGGTTGCTGGCGCTGTAGCGCGGCCTTTTTAGTCCGCGACGCTTCCCGGTCGCTGCCTGATTATCGGCAGGACGAAGCAAGAGCCGCGGACTACAAAGTCCGCGCTACAGCGCGCTACTGCTCCAGGCCATATTCCTGCAATTTGCGGTACAAGGTCGTCAGGCCGATGCCCAGGCGCTTGGCCACGTCGGGCTTGTCGCCGGCGCGCTCGCGCATGAGGCGGCCGATATGCTGGGCTTCGAGGGCGCGCAGGCTGTCGCCGCCGGCTGGTGGGGCCCCGGCGCGGGCGTGGAACTCGTCGGGCAAGTAGTCGGGCGCCAGGGGCTGGCCGGCGGGGGCCAGAATGGCGGCGCGCTCCAACACGTTCTTCAGTTCGCGCACGTTGCCGGGCCAGGCGTAGGCTTGCAGCAGGCGCAGGGCGTCGGGCTCGAAGCCGGGCAGGCGCTTGGCGAGGCGGGCGGCGAAGTGCTGCAAAAAGTACTCGGCCAGCAACGGCACGTCGGCCGTGCGGGCGCTGAGCGGCGGCACCACGATGGTGAACACCGAGAGCCGGTAGTACAAGTCGAGCCGGAAGTTGCCGTCGGCCGCTTCCTGCTTGAGGTTGCGGTTGGTGGCGGCCACCAACCGCACGTTCACCTGCGTGGGCTTGGTGTCGCCGAGCTTGGTGAACTGCTGCAACTCCAACACCCGCAGGAACTTGGCTTGCACGTTCAGCTCCAGCTCGCCAATTTCGTCCAGGAACAGCGTGCCGCCGTTGGCTTCTTCCAGCAGGCCCTTCTTGTCGCCCAGGGCCCCCGTGAAGGCGCCTTTTTTGTAGCCAAACAGCTCCGACTCCAGCAAGTCGCGCGGGAAGGCGCTGCAGTTGACGGCCACAAACGCCTTCTGCCGGCGCCCGCTGGCCTCGTGCAGCGCCTGGGCAAACAGCTCCTTGCCCGCGCCGGTGGGGCCCTCCAGCAGCACGGTGCTGTCGGTGGGCGCCACTTGGCGGGCCAAGTCCTGGGCCCGGCGCAGGGCGGGCGAGGTGCCAATCATAGCGTCAAAATTGGCGCGCTGGCCCACGCGGCGTTCCAGGGCGGCCAGGCGCTGGCGCAGGCGCGCCTTGTCGGCCGCGCGCTCCACTACCACCACGAGTTGCTGCTCGAAATCGCCCTTCGTGAGGTAGTCGAACGCGCCCTGCTTCATGGCCCGCACGCCGTCGGCGATGGTGCCGAAGGCGGTGAGCAGCACCACTTCGGCGTCGGGCGCGGCGGCCCGGAAGCGGGGCAGCAGGTCTACGCCGTGGGCGTCGGGCAGCTTCACGTCGGAGAGGATGACGAGCACCTCGGCCGCGTGGTCACGCAGCAGCTCAAAGCCGCGGGCCGCGTCGGGGGCCTGGAGCACGGCGTAGCCTTCCAGTTCGAGCACCCGCGCCAGGAGCTGCCGCAGGCGGGCCTCGTCGTCGATAATTAGCAGCGTACCGGTGGGCATGGGCGGGGCAAAAAGTGAACGTCAGCGCCGCAAAGAACGCGCAATCGCCCAATCCGGGGCCCCGCCCGCCGGGGCCCTAGCCCAGCAGCTGCGCCACGTGGTGCTGGGCAAAGCCGCCGGCGCTCGTCATGCCCTTGCCCCCGATGCCCGTGACGAGGTGAATGCGCGGGTCGGGTGAGTGCTGGAACACCTCGGCCGACTTGCTCTGGGTGTAGTAGCCGTTCCAGGCGCGCTGGATGCGCCAGTCGGGCAGGTCCACGATGCGGCGGGCCGCGGCCAGCATGAGCTGGTTGAGGGAATCGGCGTTGTTGAAGTCCAGGTCGGCGGCCTGGGGCAGGTCGGCGTACTCGTGGGTGTCGCCGATGATGATGGAGCCGTCCACGGCCTGCTTGAACAAGATGTGGATGCCCCACGCGCGTAGGTCGGGGTCCATGGCCTCGGCCTGGAGCTGGGCAAACGACGGGCACGCCTTGAACGCCGCGTAGCGCCGCAGGCTCAAGCCCGTGAGCACCGAGCCCGGCAGCCGCACCTGCGGCAGGGGGTAGGTGGCCAGCATCTGCAGCTTCACCAGCTCCAAGTCGCTCTGCGCGAACACGTCGGGGAACAGCAGCTGCACGTCGCGGCCGCTGCACACCAGCACCTGGGCGGCCGTGTAGCGCTGGCCGCGCGCGTCGATGACGGTGGCGCCCGCGTCGCCGGCCGTCACCTCGCGCACGGGGGTGGCGGGGCGGTAGTCGAGCCGGTAGCGGGCCCCGAGGTAGGCCAGCAGGCGGTGGATCATTTGGTCGGGCTCGGCGGTCACTTCCTGCTCAAACAGCAGGCCGCCCACGCAGTAGCTGGCCTGCACGGCGGGCAGCCGCTGCCGGCACTGCGCCGCCGTGAGCACCCGCGAGGCATAGCCGATGGCCTGGTAGCGCGCGTGCTTTTCCTCCAGCACCTGCATTTCGAGTGGCGTCGAGGCCAGGTAGAGTGAGCCGTTTTGGCGGATGGAAATGTCGTACTCGGCCTGAATTTTCTGGTACGTGGCGAGGCTCGCGCGGGCGTAGTCGAACCACGCGCCCTCGGCCATGCCCGAGGTGATGATCTGCCCGAAATTGCGCACGGTGGCCTCCATCGGGCGGGCGTCTTTCTCCAACAGCAGCACCTTCAGGCCGCGCTCCAGCGCGAAGTAGGTGTGGAAGGCGCCTAGGGCCCCCGCGCCCACGACGATCAAATCATACGAATTTTCCATGCTGCGCCGGTTAATGGTGTTGCCGACGCAAACGTACCAATTGTTAACTAATAGGAAACTATTGCAGCGGTTAAGAATGCGTTATATCTGGGGCCCCCGTTCTAGGCTTCCCCCAAAAAACCTAGTCGGTATGGCGCAGCAGGTACACCTTCAGCAGCCGAGCGGGCAGCTCGGTGTCGTTGCGAACGGAGTGGGCCACGATGCCGTCGAAGTAGAGCGTGTCGCCGGGCCCCACGGCCACTTCTTCGTCCTTGAAGCCGTAGCGCACCGTGCCTTCCAGCCCGTACACCAGCTCCAGGGCGTTGGTGGAGAGGGGCTTGCGGTAGGTGTGGGGGCTGATGATGACCTCGTTGACGCGCAGGCTGTAGTTGAGTAAGTCCTGCGAGAGCAGAAAATTGTAGAGCAGGCCCTTGGAATCGTCGCGCGGCTCGGGGCGGCCTTCGTGGGCGCGCACCAGCAGGTAGGGGGCGGCGGCCTCGCCGGTGATGTTTTTCACCAGCACCGACACGTCCACTTCCAGCGAAGTGGCGATTTCGACCAGTACGGACAGCGAGGGCACGGTGCGGAAGTTCTCAATCTTGGAGAGCAGGCCCGCCGACAGGCCGCTGCGCTTGGCCAGCTCGCGCAGGCTCAGCTTTTTGGCCTTGCGCAGCTCCAAGATGCGGACGCCAATCAAACTCAGCTTATCGTGCTTCATGCGGAATAACTAGAAACGGCAAACGTAACCCAAACGTGACGATGGCGAAGCACGGGGCCGGCTCAGGGCCGTATATTTGTTGCATATTAGTAAACAGTAAATCCCCTCCCGATGGCTCCTTTGCAGCTCGTAGTATTCGACATGGCCGGCACCACCGTCCGCGACCAGCACGAGGTGGAAGCCTGCTTCGCGCAGGCCGCCGCCGCCACCGGCTTGCGGGCCACCGCCGCCCGCATCTTGGCCGCGCAGGGCCAGGCCAAGCGCTTCGTGTTCGAAACCTTGTGGCGCGAGCAGTTGGGCCCCGGGGCCCCCGCAGCCGAGCTGGGGGCCCTGGTCGACAAATCGTACGGGGCGTTCCGCCGCATTTTGGAGGACCACTACCGCACGGCCGAGGTAGTGCCCACGGCGGGCTGCTTGGAGCTGCTGGCGTTTCTCAAGGGCCAGGGCGTCCGCATCGCCCTCACCACGGGCTTCTACCGCACCGTGACGGACCTGATTTTGCACCGCCTGGGCTGGGACGCGGGCCTGGACGCCCAGCACCGCGGCAACGCCCACTCGCTCATTGGCTTGTCCATCGCCAGCGACGAGGTGGCCGAGGGCCGCCCCGCGCCGCTCATGATCCAAAAAGCCATGCAGGCATTCGGCATCACCGACCCGCAACGCGTGTACAACGTGGGCGATACACCGTCGGACCTCGAATCGGGCCGGCGCGCCGGGTGCGCCCGCAGCCTGGGCGTCGTCAACGGCACCCACACCCACGCGCAGCTGGCCGCCTGCCCTAACGATGGCCTATTTGCCTCGCTCGCCGAGCTGCACCAGCACCTGCTGGCCGAGTTGGTGCCGGCTTAGGGGCCCTGTTTGAATAAGATTTGTCATGCCCATCTGGCGTCCCGAAGGAAGCATCTTAGCACTGCTAAACGACCTGCTCTAACCTGATAAGATGCTTCCTTCGGGATGCCAGATGGGCATGACAAACCCCTGTTTAGGACAACAAACCACCGTTCAGATTGATAAAATCCTGTGTGGATAGCTCCTTAATCGGTGCCGCCGGGGGCGGGCGGGCCGGGTGGCATCAACCAGGCATTGGCGGTGTTGTGGGCCCCTTCGAGCACGATTTTGTAGAAGGCGGCCGGGTAGGCGGCGCGGCCGACGGCCAGGCGCTGCCGGCCCAGCGGCACGGTGCCGAGCAGCACGTAGTCGTCGGCGCCGCCCGTTTTGGCGCGGTTGGTGGCCGTGGCCCACACCTTCAGGGGTTCCGCCGGGGCCCCCAGGGCCGTCCAGCTGATGCGCAGGCTGTCGCCGGGCGCGGCCTGCACCCGCGGCGCGGCCACCGACACGGGCCCCAGCAGCGGCACACCGTCGAGCTCGCGCTGGGCGGCCACCGGCAGCGGCACCTGCATGAACCGGGCGATGGTGGGCAGAATATCCACGATGGCCACCGGCTGCTGGCGGGCGTAGGAATTCACGTCTTTTGCGCTGAGGGCCAGCCAGGTGGTGCGCTCGCGCACGGACTGCCCGCCGTGGTTGCGGCCGGTGGCGGCGTCGCGGCCGTGGTCGGTGGTGAGCACCAGCAGCCAATCTTCGCGGAAGTGCTGGCGGCGGTAGGCGAGGGCGGCCTGGAGCTGGCCGATTTCCGCGTCGAGGTAGCCCACGGCGGCGCGCAACTCGTCGCTGTCGCCGTGGCGGTGGCCCATGTCGTCGGTGTGCTCTAGGTACACCCACGAGAGGTCGGGGCCCTGGGCGCGCAGGCACTGGGCGGCGTCGGCCACCACCCGGTCGTCGATGGCGTGGGTGTAGCGGCTGGCCTTGTCGTGCGGAAACGCCACCGTGTCTAATTCATAACCATCGGCTTTATAGTCGAAGCGCAGGTTGCCGGCGGCGGGCAGGCCCTCGCCCACGAGCTTGGTGCGGTTGTCGAGCCAAGTCGAGAAGATGGCGATTTTGCGGGCCGGCTGCGCCTCCTTCACCAGGCGGAAGACGGTGGGGTAGTGGTAGTTGGGGGCCTTGATGGCGTTGTCCCACACGTTGTGCTTGTAGCCCCAGGTGCCGGTGAGCAGGTCGTTGTAGCCGGGCGCCGAGATGGTGGGCGTCTGGGTGTAGGTGCCCACCTCGCCGCCCACGTGGGCCCGCAGGTAGGTGCCGCCCGCAATCAGTTTTTTGATGTTCGGGGCCGGTGCGCCCTCCAGCACGTCGGCCGGAATGCCGTCGGCGATGACGAACACCACCTTGCGGACGGGTGCTTGCGCCGGGGCCCCGTGGGGCCCCAGCAGGCCGAGCAGCAACAGGCAAAAGTTTTTCATGCGGCGCGAAAAAAAGAGCAAAAAAGCAGGACGTAGTGGGGCCCACCGGGGCCCCCGGGGCGGGAATTACTCGCCGGTGGCGCCTTCCTCGCTGCGCCAGCTGGGGGCGGCGGTGTGGCCGGTGGGCAATGCGCGGGGCGCGGCCGGCAATGGGGCCCCGGGGCGAAGGCCCAGCTTTTTGCCCGGCGCCTTGCGGCCCAGCACGGCCTCGATGGGCTTGCCGGTGGCGGGCGTGGGGGCGTAGGGCTGGCCCAGCAGCTGGGCCAGGGTGGCGGCCACCTGGTTTTGGTAGAGCTGGCCGGTGGTGGCCATGCCCAGGGCGGGCGTGTCGGGGCCCAGGGCAGCCATCCAAATTTGGTCGGCGCCGGCTACGTCTTTGCCGTGGGTTTCCCAGCCCTTGCCGGTGGCGCCCCGGCCGTGGTCGGTGGTGAGGAGCAGCGTGGTTTTGCCGCGGTACTGCGGGTCGGCTTGCAAGGCTTCCCACAGCTGGCGGATGAGGCCGTCGGTGTATTGGGCGGCGTGCAGGTACGCGCCGTACTCGCCGCCGTGGGCCCAGTCGTCGGTGTCGCCGAAGCTCACGAAGAGCACGCGGGGCTTGTTCTTTTTCAGGTATTCCAGGGCGTAGCCGTAGGTGAAGGCGTCGAGCCGCTCCTCGCCAAACGGGCTGGGCGAAGCCACCTCCAACTGATTGAGCAGCTGCTCGCCGGGCGTGAGGTTGGCACCGGTGGCCAGGCGCTGGCCGGCGTTAACGGGCAGGCCGCTGCGCTTCTCGTTCAAGATGTACGGAAAGGCTTCCCACGAGCCGAAGGCCGCCACCTTGCCCTTGAACGCGGGCTGCTGGTTCAGCACTTCCAGCACCGACTGGTTGGGGTTGTCGAGCGGGTCGTTGCTGTGGACGCGGGCGTCGTCGGGGGCCCCGGTCAGGATTTCGTTGTAGCCGGGGTACGAGAAGCGCATGGTGTTGGTCACGTTCACCAGGCTGCCGGCGGGGCGGTTGCCGTAGAGCTGGCCCTGCTTGGCCACGGTGCCCCACAAAAAGGGCATGAGCGCGGCGCGGCGCTGCTCGGGCGCGGCCTGGCCGAAGTCCTTTTGCAGGGCCCCGCGGTCGGCGTAGTAGTGCTTGGTTTGGCGGAACAGCGCCGTGTCGGCCCCGCCGAACACCTCCTGCCAGCGCATGCCGTCGAGGGTGACGAGGATGACGTTTTCGGTGCGCAGCTTGGGCGATTGGGCGCGGGCCCCCAGGGCAAGGCCGGCGGCCAGGGCGGTGAGCAGAATGGGGCGGGTGGGGAACATAGCTATAAGGGCAATGGAAAAGGATAAGCCGGCCGTAGTGCGCTATAGCGCGGACTCTACGAGCCTGCGTCGCTGCCCAGTCGCTGCCCGATTGTCGGTAGGACGAAGCGAGCGACGCGGACTACAAAGTCCGCGCTACAGTCTGCGCTACGGGTTATTTCAGCACGTACGTCACGCCGTTAATATCGTCGTTGCCGCCGTATTGGCTGGCCAGCGCGGCTTGGTAGTTGGCGGTGTTGGCGGTGCGCTCGGAGGTGGGGTACTGGAAGCGCTGGGCGATGCGGCCGCCGTTGCCGGTGCCGGGGCCCGTGGTGAAGGTGGGCACGCCGGTGCGGCGGTAGTTGTAGTAGGCCTCCAGGCCCGAGTGGCGGAATAGGGCCAAGTACTTCTGCTGCAAAATCTGGGTCAGGCCGGGGGCCCCAGCGGTGTACTTCACGCTGGGCTGGGCATAGTACGCGGCGAAGCTGACGGGAATATTGTATGTGTCGTAGTTCGCCGCGGCGGTCACGTCCGTCGAGCCGGGGCGGTAGAACGAGGCAGTGTAGGTGCCGCTGGCGGGCAGGCCGTAGAAGGCCATTGAGGCCTGGATGCCCGCCGTGTAGTAGGTCTCGGCGCTGCCGCTGCTTAGCCAGCCGCGGTTGATGCCCTCGGCGATGTTGAAGCACAGCTCGGGGTAGCCAATTTGGATGGTCGGCTCGCCGGTGAGGGTGGAGAAGTAGCGCTTGCGGTTCAGGAGCGAGTACTGCTGCAGGCCGGCGTTCACGTACATCACGCCCAAGTCGAGGCCAGCGTCGGCGCCCACGAACGACGCGAAGCTGGTGGGGTTTTGCTTCTTGTTGTCCACTAGGTCGCGGGCCGGCTCGCAGGTGGCGTACACGCGCGGGTCCTGCAGTTGGGTGAGCAGGCCCACGTAGGTGGCCGACATGTTCTTGCGCGAGCCGTCCTGGCCGAAGTTGCGGTTGTTGTTGGGGTAGAAGTTGTTGGTGGCCGCCACGTAGGTGTACTGCATGTTGTCGGCGGCGCTGGCCATGAGCGGGTACTTGGTGGGGTTGCCCACGATGGCCGCAAACTGCCCGGCAATGTTGAGGTCGGCGTCGCCGTTCTTCTTGCTCAGTTCCAGCAGCAGGCGCACGCGCAGCGTGTTCACCACCTTCTGCCACTGCTTCAGGTTGCCGTTGAAGTAAATGTCGTTGGCCAAGCCCGCCGAGCCGCTGGCGATGAGCGTCGTCAGGTCGGCGTTGGCGCTCTCCAGCCACTTAAACGACTGCACAAAAATGGCTTTCTGGGGGTCGTACACCGGCGTGAGGGCCTCCAGCCCCTGCAGGGCCTGCGACTGCGGCAAGTCGCCCATTTGCAGGCTCATGCGGGTGAACAGGTAGGCCCGGAAGAAATTGCCGATGGCCGCGTAGGGGTTCACGGCGGGCGAGCCGGCGGCCAGCGCCTGCTGCTCCATCAGGCCCACGTTTTTGAGGGTGGTGTAGTAGCTGGTGCCGCTGCCGAAGTCATAGCGGTTGTTGCCGTAGTAGTCGTAGTTGTTGAGGTAGTACTGGTCCCAGGTTTCGTAGCTGCCGTTGGGGGCCTCGTAGGCGTCGTTGAGGACGCCGTTGAAGAGCAGCGAGGCCGGCACGCTGTTGGGCTTGTTCTCGTTGAGGGTCAGTTCGTCCAGCGTCTTGTTGCAGCCCGTGGTGGCCAGGGCCAGGCCCACGAGCAGCCCGCCGGTTTTGAAGATATTTTTCATCTTGGTAGAGGCGGTAGCAGTTAGAAAGTAGCGTTCAGGTTGAGGCCGTAGCTGCGCACCGTGGGCGACTGCAGGCCCGTGACCGAGATGGCGCCGTTGTACTGGTCCAGGTCCACGTCCTTGAAGCGCTTGTCGCCGTAGAAATACAGCAGGTTGCGGCCAATCACCGATACCGACACCTTCTGGATGAAGCCGTTGCCGAGCAGGGCCCGGGGCAGGTCGTAGCTCACGGTGACTTCGCGCAGCTTGCCGAAGGTTTTGCTCATCAGGTTGGATTCCTGCACGTTGTAGTACTTGCTCACGTAGTCCTGCACGAAGGCCTTGGTGGTGTTGGCCGCGTACTGCAAGCCCTCGGCGTTGAGGATGGCGCCCGTCTGCGAGTCGTAGTTGATGCTGGCGCCGTTGGCAATCTGCACGCCCTCGCCCACGTAGGAGCCCGCGTAGCCGGCCTTGCCGTAGTTCTGCCAGTCCTGGTAGCGGGCGTCGCCCAGGGCCCCCTCGGCGGTGAGGGCGTTGCGGCCGCCGCGCATGGTTTTGTTGAACATGTAGTCGGTGGTCACGCCGCCCACTTGCCCGTCAAACTGCACGCCCAGGCTCAGCGACTTGTAGTGGAACTTGTTGTAGATGCTCCAGTTGTAGTCGCTGTTCAGGTTGCCCAGGTACTGCGCCACGGGGTTGGTGAGGGGCTTGCCGGCCGCGTCGTTGATCACCTGCCCGTCGGGCGTCCGCACGAAGGCCGTGCCGTAGAACTTGTCGGTGCGGTCGCCGGCCTTGAAGAAGGTTTGGTAGGCGCTCTGGCCGGCGGGCAGCTCGCTGTACACTTGCTTGTAGGTGCTCCAGTTCACGAGCACGTCCCAGCCGAAGCCGTTGGCGTTTTGCACCGGCGTGCCGGTCAGGCTCAGCTCGTAGCCCGTTTTCTTGGTTTTCAGGGCGTTGATGTACTCGGTGGTGTAGCCGGTGGCCGACGAGAGCGGGTTGGGCAAAATCTGGGGCCCGTCGATGTACTGGAAGGCGGTGGCGCTCACGCCCAAGCGGTTTTGCAGGAATTTGACGTCGAGGCCTTCCTCGTAGTTCACGCGGGTGCTCGTTTTCAGGCCGGGCGCAAACAGGTTGTTGGTGCCGTAGCCGGCCGACTGATTGTTGTAGGGCTTGCTGGTCGAGAAGTTCGATTGCAGCGAGTAGTCGGGCCCGTTGTAGGGCGAAGTATACGTGTTGCCGTAGCCCAGCGGGTTGGTGAAGAGCGAGTTGCCGGTGCTGCCGCCTAGGGCCGTGATGGAGTTGAACGGCGCCGGCCCGATGGTGGGCGAAGTGGCGTCGGTGCGGATGTTGGCGTAGGAGCCCCGCACTTTCAGGAAGGAAATGGCGGCCGGAATCGGGAGGTAGTCAGTCAGCACCGAAGCCACCGACAGGCTGGGGTAGTAGTAAGTGGTGGGCGTTTGGAAGGCCGACGACCGATCGACGCGGCCCGTGGTGGAGAGGGTGGCAAACTTGCCCAGCGAAACGTCGAGCGAGTAGTAGGCGCTCAGCACCCGCATCTGCGAGTTGAAGCTCGTGGACTGCACCGGGTTCAGCGAGTTGCTGAAGGCGTACACCTCGGGCACGTTCAGGTAGTCGGTCGAGGTCCAGTTCGAGTTGTAGGTCATGTTGCGGACGTTGCCGCCCACCAAGCCGCTCACATTAAAGAACTTGCTGGCCCCGAGGTCGTAGTTGAAGTTCAGGAAGCCCTCGGCGTTGTTGTCGAACAGGTTGCGGCGGTCTTCGCGGTAGTCGCCCAAGTTGCCCTCGCGGCCGTAGGGGTGGGCTGAGAACGGCATCTTCTCGGTGCGCAGCAGGTTGTAGGTGCTGATTTGGGTGCGCAGGGTGGCGTTCAAGTGGTTGTCGATTTTGTAGTTGCCGGTGAGGTAGGCGTAGGTGTCGTTCTTGTAGTGGCCGCGGGTCCACTTCTCCACCATCAGCCAGGGGTTGTGGTAGCGCTGGTACTCGGCAAACACCGACTGGATGCCCACCTGGCCCGGCTGCCAAATGCCCCGGATGTCGGGCGCGTTCACGTCCCAGTCGGCCCCGGTCCACACCGCAGAGCTGTAAATCAGGCTGTTGGGGCCGTAGTCCACGTCGGGAAAGTTGTCGGTGAACTGCCGGTTGAAGTTCACGTTGGCCTCAATCTTGAAGCGCGGGCTGGGGTTGAAGGAGCCGTAGAGGTTGAAGTTGATGATGTTCAGCCCGTTGTTGGGGATGTAGCTGTTCTGCTTCTGCTGCGACACCGAGAAGCGCGTGGTGTAGTTGTCGCCGTTGGCGCTCAGGGCCACGTTGTTGTTGGTTTGGAAGCCCGTGCGCAGGAAGTTCTGGAGGTTGTTGGCGCCGCGCGCTACGTAGGGCGTGCCCTGGCGCACCCCGTTCACAATGGGCGAGTCGTACTGCGGAATGAGCTGGCCCGCGAAGTAGGGGCCCCACACGTCGTAGTCGCCATCGACGCCGCCGGGGGCCCCGCCCTTGCCGTCCACGAAGGTGTAGAAGGTGTTTTCGCCGGCCCCGTACGAGTCTTGCAAGCGCGGAAAGGCCAGGAAGCCGCTCTGAATCACGTTGCTGCTGTTGAGCTCCACCGTGAAGCCTTTCTTGTTCTTGTTGCCCTTCTTGGTGGTAATTAGGATGGCGCCGTTCGAGGCGCGGTTGCCGTAGAGGGCGGCGGCGGCGGGGCCCTTCAGCACGGTGTACGTCTCAATGTCGTCGGGGCTGATGTTCCAGGTATCGGTGTCGATGGGGAAGCCATCCACCACGTACAGCGACACGTTGTTGCCGCGCAGCAGCACGTTGGGCGCCCGCAGCAGCTCGGCCGAGGGCCCCACCGACAGGCCGGCGATTTTGCCCGTGAGGCCCGAAATCGGGTTGGGGTCGCGGGCCCGCGTCACGTCCTCGCCGTTGAGTTCCTGCACGGCGTACCCGATTTTACGAGCGTCCTTTTTCACGCCCAGGGCGGTCACCACCACCTCGTCAAGGGCCTTGTTGTCGGTGGCCAGCGCCACGGCGAAGGTCTTTTGGCTGCCCACCGGCAGCTCCTGCCCCACGGTGCCCAGCGAGCTGATGGCCAGCACGTCGCCGGGGCTGGCGTTGAGCACAAAGCGCCCGTCGCTGTCGGTCGTCGTGCCCTTGTTGGTGCCCTTGATGACGACGCTCACGCCGGGCAGGGGCTGCTTGTGGTCGTCGCTCACCACGCCGCTCACGGGGGTGCCGGGGCCCTGCGCCCGCAGCAGTTGCGGCGCTAGCCCCAGCCCAGAGACCAGCAGCAGCACCTGAAACATTCTGTAAAAGCTTCGCATACGAAAGGGGTAGGGGATAGAGAAAGTCAGAAAAAGGCCCGCGCCGGGCTACCGGGGCTGGCGCAGCAAGTGCCGCAGGGCCATGCGCTTGAGGTGGTCGAGGGAGCCAACGGGTTGGTGTTCTTCCTTGGCCCGGTCGTCCCACTCCCGCAGGCGCAGGATGAGGGCAGCGTCGGGGTTTTGCTCGAAGGTGGCGGCCTCGGCAGCGCTCATTGGGCCCCCTTGGAAGGCCAGCGTGGCCCGGCTGGCGGGCGAGAGGCGGCGCAGGTAGTCGGGGTGCTTGTGGGTGAGGTAGCGCTTGGCCAGCACGTGGCTCTCAACCAGCGCGGCCAGGCGCTTGGAGAAGCCCCGGGCCCGCAGGTAGTCGGCCCCCAGCCGCTCGTGGTCCACGGCCCCGAAGCCGTCCATCGAGCCGGCGCCTTCGTCGGGGGCGCACAGGTGGCCCAGGTCGTGGAAGAAGGCGGCCAGCACCACCTCGTCCTCGTGGCCCTCGGCCGCGGCCAGCGCCGCGGCCTGCCACATGTGCTCGAGCTGCGACACCGGCTCGCCGATGTAATCGTCGTGGCCGTGGGCTTCGTACAGCGCAAAAAGAGCCTCCACGGTGGCCTGGGGGGTGGTTGGGGTAGGAGAAGGCGTCATGCGGCCGGGGTTGGGGATGAGCGAGCCTGGGAAGGAGCCGGCGACCTCGGGCCGGCTGGTCTGCGTGCTTATTTCGGGGGCCCCGTGCTGGGCGTGGTGCCTGGGCTGGCGCGGGGCAAGCCGCGCTGGCGGCCCGAATCCAATATATTATTGCAAAGGTCCAGTTTGCCCGTTGGCGGTAGGTCGCCGGATGGTCATCAAATCGTTAACTAATGATGACCTAACCTTTCATATGAGTAAACAGCCGGGACCGCGCTACGCCACCGTGGGCACGAGGGCCGGCCGCCGCTCCTGGGTGCGGTAGAACACCAGCGCCGCCACCGCCGTGGCCGCCGCCAATGCGGCCAGCGCCACCCAGGCCGCCTCCCAGCCCCGCCGCTCGGCCAGGGCCCCGGTGAGCCACAGGGCCCCGGTGCCGCCCGCGTAACCCACGGCGTCGAGTAGGCCCGCCGCGGTGGCCGCGCCCTGCCGCCCGCCGGCATCGAGGGCCATGGCCCCCGACAAAAACGAGTAGGGCCCTAGCAGCAGCAGGCCCACCAACGCGGTGAGCACCAGCGGCAGGGCAGGGCCGCTGGCCGGCTGCGTCATCAGGGCCAGCACGGGCACCAGGCCCACGCAGGCCCCCAGGATGAGCACCCCGCGCTGCCCCCGCAGCCAGGCGTCGGAGAGGTAGCCGGCGCCCAGGATGGAGGCCATGCCGCACACCGAGTACAGTGCGCTCCACTGCGAAGCCGCGCCCTCGGACAGGTGCGCGGCCTCCACCAGGTAGGTGGGCACCCAAAAGCTGAACGCCTCGCGCAACGCCGTGAGGCCGAACGACATGAGCAGCATCAGCAGGAAGGCGGGGCTGCGGAAGTAGGGCCCCAGCAAGCTGCCCAGCGACGCCGGCCGGTCGGCCGCGGGGCTGGCGTCGGTGGCGAATATGTTGTCCGGGTTGGCGGGCGGGGCGGCCAGGCCCACGTCTTCGGGGCTGCTTTTCAGGCTGAAGGAGCAGCCCAGGGCCACCACCGCCAGCACGCCCGCCGCCGCCAGGAACAGGCCCCGCCAGCCCAGGCCCAGCACCAGCAGCTGCCCCAGCACCAGCTTGGCCGCCACGTCGCCAAACAGGTAGCTCAGGCTGAGCAGGCCCATTACGCGGCCGTAGGACTGGTAGGAGAACCAGTTGGCCGTGGTTTTTACCAGGCCGGCCCAGCCCATGGACTGCACCAGCCGGTTGGCGGCCCAAGCCGCAAAAAACACCGCCACGCCCTGCCCCAGCCCGAAGGCCACGGTGGCCGCCACGGCCCCCACCATGCCCAGCAGGAAAATCTTTTTGCCCCCCAGGAAGTCGCCCAGCACGCCGTTGAGCACCTTACCCGCGGCATAAAACAGCACGCCCACCGAGGCCACCTGGCCCAATACCTCCTTATTCAGGCCCTGGGGCCCAAACTCGCGGATGAGCAGCGGCGCGGCGATGGCCAGGTTGGAGCGGCACACATAGTAAGCGCTGTAACCCACGAACAGGCTCAGGCCCGTGCGCAGCTGCCAGCGCTGCAATCCGGAACGCGGCGCGGAGAAGACGGGTGGGGCAGTAGACAATTCGCGCAAGGGATCGAGGCATTTTTCAAATACAAAGTTGGTTTTTTGGGGGCCCCGGCGCGTTGCGAAAGTGTTAACAAATTGTCTGCATTTGTTAACCAGGAGGAAAGGGTTTGACTCTGTTCTTAGCGCGCAGCCATGCCGAGGTCTCAGCCCAGACCTGAGACAAATGCCGCGGGAGTGGGAGCGCCTCTTGCTGCTTTAGCGCTGGCTAGCTGGATGGAACTGATTCAGCGAATTTGAGCCCGCCCCCAGGGCCCCAAGTGGTCTGGTAAGCGGCTTAAAATTTGCTTAAAAAGTAGATCACCCACCAGCTTCGGGCACCGCGGCGTGCTGCGCTTGCGTTCATTGGGCAAATCCCGTTTTTTACCGCTGCTCCGCTATGCGCTTCCCCATTTTCTTCCTGTTTGCGCTGCTGACGGCTGCCGGGGCCCGCGCCCAAACGCTGCCCGCCCCGGCCTGGAACACCGACCTCGCCGCCGCCCTGGCGCAGGCCAAGGCCAGCCAGCGGCCGGTGCTGGCCGTGTTTTCGGGCTCCGACTGGTGCAAGCCGTGCATCATGCTCAAGCAGGAGGTGTTCGACCAGCCCGAGTTTGCCCAATACGCCCAGGACAAGTTCGTGCTGGCCCGCTTCGACTTCCCGCGCAACCGCAAAAACCAGCTGCCGCCCGCCCAAACCAAGCAGAGCGAGCAAGCCGCCGCGCAGCTGAACAAAGAGGGCACGTTTCCGCTGGTGGTGGTGCTTTCGCCCGAGGGCAAGGTGCTGGCCAAGAGCGGCTACCGCCCTGGCGGCCCCGCTGCCTACGACGCCTATTTGTCGCAGTTGCTCACCGCCCGCTAGGCCCCGTGCGCACTTTTTTGCTACGTAACCTGGCCGGGTGGGTGGCGCTGGTGGCGCTGGCCTGGGGCCCCGTGGGCGCACCGCCCGCCCGGGCCCAGGGGGGGGCCACCGTGGCCGCGGCCCGCGCACCGCGCGCCTACACCCGCAGCGGCCACCTGATGGGCTCGCACTTCACGTTCACCGCCGTGTCGGCCGACGACTCATTGGCCTGGCGCGCCCTGCGCGCCGGCATGCGCGAAACCCAGCGCATCGACCACCTCTTTTCGTATTGGGATTCGACCTCGCAAGTGGTGAAAATCAATCGGATGGCTGGTGTGCGGCCGGTGGTGGTGGATCAAGAGGTGTACGACCTCATCGCCCGGACGCTGAAAATATCGGCCCTCACCGGCGGGGCCTTCGATGCTACGTTTGCCAGCGGCGACAAGATTTACACCTTCGACCGCCAGGCCCACCCGGCCCTGCCCGACTCGGCCACGGTGCGCCGCTCGGTGGCGCGCATCGGCTGGGAAAAGGTGCGGATGGACCCGGCCACGCACGCCGTGTACTTGCCCGAGAAGGGGATGCGCCTCAACCTGGCCGGCGTGCTGCAAGGCTACGGCGTGCGCCGGGCCCAGGCCCTGATGAAGCAGATGGGCATTGCTGGGGGCCTCATCAACGGCTCGGGCGACGTGTACTGCTGGGGCAAGCAGGCCGACGGCAGCGGCTGGCGCATTGCCATCGGTGACCCGGCCCGGCCGCGCACGGTTTCTTCTTGGCTGACGGTGAGCGACATGGCGGTGGTCACGGCCGGCAACTACGAGCAGTACTTCACGGTAAACGGCACGTACTACGGCCACATCATCAACCCGCACACCGGCTACCCGGCCACGGGCCTGCGCTCGGTCACCATTATCTGCCCCGACGTGGAGCTGGCCGACGCCCTCGACGACGCCGTGTTTGTGCTGGGGCCCCAGGCCGGCCTGGCCCTGGTCAACCGCCTCAAGGGCGTCGATTGCACGCTCATCACCGACGACGGCCAGACGCTAGTATCGCGCGGAATGCAGCTCAACTCCTACCACAGTGCGGCCCCCGCCGCGGCCAAACCTTAGCGCTAAAGCACCTTTTATGACGACTAAATACCCTGTTATTCTGCGTATTACTGCCTTGGGTCTGCTACTGGCCGGCGCCGGGGCCCTGCCCGCCTGCGTGTCGGTGGCCGCCTACCAGAAGGCCTACCTTAACGACGAGGACATGAAGCTGGCCACCAAGAAAGTGGAAACCCCGGAGGTCAACTTCGAGAGCTACCGCGAGGGCGGCGGCGGGGCCAACGGCGGCAAAGTAGGCGGCGGCTGCGGCTGCAATTAGGGCCCCGGCCGCATTTTCAACACTTGGCTAACCGATTATCTATGAAATTTTTACTCGCAGTGGGGTTGCTGCTGGCAGCGCCCGCCGCGGCCTGGGCCCAGGGCACGCCCACGCCCAACCGCCTCGACGGCTCGGGGGTGCCGGCCACGGCCGCGCCGCTCAGCAGGGGGCCCGTGTCGGTGGGCGAAACCGAGGTGGACATCCTCGGCAGCTACTACCAGCAAAACGGCGACCACAGCGCCGTGGAGGGCGGCATCGGCACCCAGCACCTCACCGACGCGTCGCCCACCATCGTACTCAACGTTCCGCTCGACTCGGTAACGCGCCTCTCGGCCAACGTGGGCTTCGATTACTACGCCTCGGCCTCGACCGACCGCATCGATCAGGTGCTGTCGTCGCCCTCGGCCCAGGACGTGCGCCTGCACGCCGATTTTGGCCTGGCCCGGCTGCTGGCCGACAAGCTGACGACCGTGGGCGTGGGGGCCGGCGTGTCGAAAGAATACGATTACCTGTCCTTCAACCTCGTGGGCTCCTACGCCCGCACCTCGCGCGACGGCAACCGCCAGTTCAGCGCCACCGGGCAGGTGTACCTCGACCGCGTGACGCTCATTTTGCCCGCCGAGCTGCGCCCCGGGGGCCCCGGCGATAAAAAGTACGGCTCGGATAACCGCCAGAGCTTCAACCTGTCGCTGGTGTACGCGCAGGTACTGAGCAAGCGCTTGCAGGTGGCCGTCAGCGCCGAGCCCGTGGCCCAGCGCGGGCTGCTGAGCACGCCGTTTCAGCGGGTGTACTTCTTCAACAGCAACCCCGCGCTGGGGGCCCCCGGGGCCCTGGGCACCGCCAAGGCCGAGGTGCTGCCACGCCTGCGCTACAAGTACCCCGTGGGCCTGCGCCTGACGTACTACGCCACCGACCTGGTGCAGCTGCGCGGGTTCTACCGCTTTTATAACGACAACTTCGGCATCCGGGCGCACACCTTTGAGCTGGAAACGCCGGTGAAAGTGACGCCCTTTTTCACGCTCTACCCGTTCTACCGCTACCACACCCAAACGGCGGCCGACTACTTCGCGCCCTACCTGGCCCACTCCATCGCCGACGAGTTCTACACCTCCGACTACGACCTGGCGGCCTTCTCGGCCCAAAAGCTTGGCCTGGGCTTCCGCTACGCCCCGCTCTACGGCCTCAGCCGCTTCAAAGTACCGTTTGGGAACCGGGTGGCCAAGTTCAAATCCCTGGACTTGCGCTACGGCCACTACTGGCAAACCACCGGCCTCACGGCCAACGTGGTGAGCGTGGACCTAGGCTTCGTGATGCCGTAAGCAAGGGTTGGAAACGCAAAACGGTCATGCTTCGCAGCGAAGCATGACCGTTTTGCGTTTCCCCAGTTGGCCTAAAAGCCGCCCGGGGCCCTAGGCTGGGAATACTAGCGTGAAGACCGTGCCCTGGCCCAACTCGCTCCGCACGGTGCGCTCGATGCCGAGCAGGGCGCAGGCCTTGGCCACGATGGACAGGCCCAGGCCGGTGCCGTCGATGTGCTTGTGGGCCAGGGCGTTGGAGCGGTAGAGGGGGTCGAAGATGCGGGCCAGGTCGGCGGGGCAAATGCCGATGCCCTGGTCGGCCACGGTGCACACGAGCTGGGGGCCCTGCTGGGCGAGGCCCACCGCAATGGTGGAGCCGGCCGGCGAGTACTTGATGGCGTTGCTGAGCACGTTGTCCAGAATCAGGTCCACCAGGTACGGGTCGGAGGCGATGGCGTCGGCGGGGCCCTCTTCCACGTCTACCCGGATGTGCTTGGCGCTGAGGGCCCCGCGGTGGCGCAGCAGCACGTCGTGCACGCTGCTGCGCACGGCCAGTTCCTGGCGGTGGGGCCCGGGGGTGTGGTCGTCGAAGCGGGCCAGCAGCAGCAGCTGCTCGACGAGGTGCGTGAGGCGGTCAATTTCCTGGATGCCGAGCGTGATGTTGTCGACGTACTCGGCGGGGGTGCGGGGCTTGCGCACCAGCACTTCCAGCGTGCCCCGGAGCACGGCCAGCGGCGTGCGCAGCTCGTGCGAGGCGTCGGCGGTGAACTGCTTTTCGCGGGCCACGGCCTGCTCTACGCGGTGCAGCAGGCCGTTGATGGCGCTGGCCAGCGTGTGCAGCTCGTCGGGGCGCGGGGGCAGGGCAATGCGCTCGGCCAGGTTGTCGCGCGTGATGCGGGCCGTGGTGGCCGTCATCTGCGTGATGGGGGCGATGCTGCGCCCGGCCAGCCGCCGCGCGCTGCCAAACAGGGCCAACAGCACCACCGGAAACGAGCCCAGCAGCACCATTGCCAAGCTGTCGAGCACGTGCTGAGCGGCCTCCGACGACAAGGCCGCCATGAGGTAGCCCACCGGGGCCCCATCCTGCACGATGGGCACCTGCACCTGCCGGATGGCCTTGCCGCGCAACACCGAGTTCAGCGGCGTGCGCCCGGCCGGGGTGGCGTCGAAGGTGAGCTGCTCGGCCTTGAGGTTGGGCGAGCGGTCGAGCAGCCGGCCCTGGGAGTCGTTTATTTGAATGAACACCGGGTCGACCTGCACCTCGCGGTGCTCGCGCTCCTCCCACTCGCCCTTGTCCGAGAAGCGCACGGTGCGGCCCGTCACCGTCAGCTCGCCCATGTGCTTGGCGGCCTCAAAGCGCAGGTTGGCGTCGAGGTCGGTGTACACGCGGTGGCGCACCACCCCGAACACCAGCAGGTAGGCGGCCGCCACCAGGGCGGCCGTGGCCAGCACGTAGTGCAGGGCCACGCGGTCTTTGAAACGCAGCTCCACGGCTAGTCGCGGGCGGCGTACCCAATGCCGCGGATGGTTTGGAGGTACTCGTCTTCCTTGCCCAGCTTGAGCTTTTTGCGCAGCGCGTTCATGTACACGTCAATCACACCGGTGTTGTACTCGAAGTGGATGTCCCACACGTTTTCAATGATGCTTTGGCGGCGGCACACCTTGCCCTTGTGGCGCAGCAGGTATTCGAGCAGGGCAAACTCTTTCTGGGTGAGCATGATTTCCTCGCCGCCTTTGTGCACCTGGTGGGTGGCCACGTCGAGCACGATGGGCCCCACCTGGAAGCGCTCGGGCGCGGCCGGGGGCCCCGGCGCCCGCAGCTGCACCCGGATGCGCTCGAGCAACTCCTCGAAGTGGAACGGCTTCTTGATGTAGTCGTTGGCCCCCGCCTGCAAGCCGGCGATGGTGTCGGCCACGGCATCGCGGGCGGTGAGGAAGATGAGGGGCGTGCGGTTGTGGGCGGCGCGCAGCTGCTGGCACACCTCCAGCCCGCTCAGGCCGGGCAGCATCCAGTCCACCAGCAGCAGGGCGTAGGGCTGGGCTTGGGCCAGGGCCAGGCCGGCGGGCCCCGTGCCGGCCACGTCCACGGCGAAGGCCTCTTCCTCGAGCCCCTGCTTCAGGAACCGGGCAATGCCGGGCTCGTCCTCAATTATTAATAGTCGCATAAGAATAGAAAAGGCCAGGCCCCCGCAGCCCCGCAACGCACGGCGCCCGGTAATGTTTAAACGGCAAGTACACCGTTATAAACGCCACCCTGGGGCCCCCAGGCGTGGTCTTAAGGCAATTTTAAGCGATTGCTAAGCGAGGCCTAAGGCTGGAGGCCGTTGAAAGCGCATTCCCTCACGCCGGAGACGCCGGCCCCACCCGGGGCCCTACCGCCGGCCCAATTTCTTCTTTTTTCATTTTTATGAAAGTGTACCTCCTCGCGGCTTCGGTAGCCTTGTTGGCCGCCGCAGCCCCTCAGCACGCCACCGCCCAAACCCGCCGCGCCAACCGGACCCCCACCGGGCAAGCTGCCCCGGTGGCTCCTGGGGCCCCCACCGCCCCCGACAATACCGCCACGCCCCCGGCCGACGCCAACGGCAAGCTCGACTACCGCAACCCGGCCGCCGACGCCCAGATTCCGGTGGAAGCCGACAAGCGCCAGCCCGTCACCGACGACCTGCAAGCCACGGTGGCGGAGCTGCTGGAGCTGTTCCACGACTCGAAGCAGTGCCACTGGAACCTGCGGGGCCCCCTGTACCTGCCGCTGCAC
The DNA here is from genome assembly GCF_006439025.1 of Hymenobacter nivis. Taxonomy (GTDB): domain Bacteria; phylum Bacteroidota; class Bacteroidia; order Cytophagales; family Hymenobacteraceae; genus Hymenobacter; species Hymenobacter nivis_A. The sequence continues at coordinate 141,818 of NZ_RCYZ01000001.1, read as the reverse complement.
GAGAAGCTGCAGGAAAACGCCGACGAGTACCGCAAGTACGCCGACATCCTGGCCGAGCGCGTGCTGCAAGTGGGCCACCCCATCGACGGCCGCACCGCCGTGGTGGCCGCCACCGCCAACCTGGGCGACATGCCCGGCGGCTACCTCACCGACAAGCAAGTGCTCATCCTCATGACCGAGCGCATCACCACTGTGGCCAAGCGCGTGCGCCAGCGCATCGACCACCAGAGCAAGATTGACGAAGTGACATCCAACCAGTTGCAGGAGTTGAGCTACGCCCTGGACAAGCAAGTGTGGCAGTTCCGCGTGCACATGCAATAAGCCATTTAGGGCCCCCAGGAATAGTAAACGGGGCGGGTGCATTGCGGCAGGTAGCCGCAGCGCACCCGCCCCGTTTAATAATTAGCGCGTACCGTTGGGTATTTTACGCTGGTTGACTTACGCTGTAACTATTTTAAAATATCTGCAATACCCTGACCTGGAATTAGCTGCCAATGAGAGCCATCAAATTCCTGATAACTTAGTTTGAGTGCAGTAAAATCTAATTCCATTTTTCCACATGGGTGTTTTGCTAGCCAATGATGCGCAACGTCAACATTAGAAGGAAAGACGCTGGTTACAAAAATGCCACTAACTCGCGTTTTGGTTAGACCTGACTCCGAATAGAATACTCCATTTTCGGCACGTTTCCTTTGAAAATGAAGACTATTAGGATTACTCGGTAATGAATCAACTAGGGATCCCAGAAGAGCATTTTTTACTCCAGTATCAGTGATGCCGAGGCGGCTAAATACATTGATACATATTAAATAAGGCTTATCCAGTTCACCATAGCGAGATGCCTTCTTATGTACTGCGCTTTTTATTAGTTCTTCTTCAGGGTATCCCCAGCCACTGCCTCCCGGTAATCCACCGATAGTTGGCGTTGATTCTTTTTTGCTATGTTCTGCAGATTTTGGGAAAAGTCTTACAACTAATTTAACATCGGCCCTGTCGACTACGAGTGGAATAACGCTGCTCCAATCTGATAATTGGATGTCTGCTGCAACGATATTTGAAATGTAGTCAGGTAATTGCCTTTTAAGGTATTCAACTGTCTTTTTGCTGCTAGGTTGCTGAGTGCTCTTGATTTTTAATTTCTCAATAAAGAGCCAATAATTAGGAATATCAAGCTTCGATAAGGCATCATAAATAGCATTAACCTGCTTATTTACGGCTGCTTCACTATCAGATGTATCTGTTGCTTCTTTCGCTTCAATATAAAAACTTATGTCACCCTTTTCAGCGAGAAAATCAGGCGACTTATCAGTTCCTTGTATTTGAGGATGAGGCGTAAGTGTGAATCCTTGTTTTGTGAATAGTTGATAAATAAACAGCTCGAAGAAGGCAGGTGAAAAGGCTTTTCTGAACCTAGTTTTGAGTTCACTCTTTTCACTTTGAGGGTAATCGACGAACCACTCATTGATAATGTCTCTAACTTTAGTAAACTCCGGTTTCGCACTTCTATCATAGAAGTTAAATAGGTCATCTAAATGATTGGCAAAATTGAAATCTGTACGCTCCTTGTCTTCGAAAATTTTGTCAGCTTCCATAGGTTGATTGGTAGTCATTTCTAGGCGTTTAAAGCAAATGTCTGCAGGAGGAACCACTGATTCTAACTCCCCCGAATCTCATCCTTCAAGTGCTCCACGAACTGCGCGAATTCGGGTTCGCTTTCCACGTTGGGGTGCCAGGCTAGGCCGGTATCGGCCAGGTTGTACTGGTGGCGGGGGCTGATGGTGGCCCCGGGCAGGAGCTGGCCGGTAGCGGCGTCGCGTTCGTGGCTCAGCAGCCAGAGGCGGTCGGCGAGGGCGGTGGTGGTGGCGACGTCGTGCGACACGATGAGCACCGTGTTCAGCTCGTCGAGGGTCGTGACTTCGATGATGATCTTCTTCACCTCGTCGATCATCGCCACGTCGAGGCCCGAGAAGGGCTCGTCGAGCAAGATGAGGTGGTCGGAGCAGAGCAGCTGCTGGGCGATGGCCGCCCGCTGGCGCTGCCCGCCCGAGAGCTGGGCCGGGTACTTGCGGCGGTGTGCCCCCAGGCCGAAGCGGTCGAGGTACACGTCCACGTGGGCCAGGGCGTCGGCGGGGGCGTGCTTGCGGCGAGCGGCTAGCAATAGGTTGTCGGCCAGCGAGTAGTGGTTGAACAGCGGGTAGCGCTGCTGCACGTAGCCCACGGCGCCGGCGCGCACGGGCTGCTGGGCTTCGCCCACCCGCACGGTGCCCGCGCTGGGGGCCCCCAACCCCGCCAGCAGCCGGCACAGCACCGACTTGCCGATGCCCGAGCGCCCGTAGATGCCCACCACTTGCCCCTGGCTCATGCCGGGGCGGATTACGTCGAGTACCTGGGCGTTGAGGTCGCGCAGGACGAGTTCGGAGCCGAAGCGCATCGAGACGTTTTCCAGCGTCAAGAGCGGGGCTTTGTAGGTATGCGGGAAAGGCGTCATAGCAGTGAGTAGAAGGTAGCGCGGCCGCTACGGGGCCGCGCACGGGAATGGGGGAGGGAGGTGTTACCGCGCGGTGCCCAGCGCGGCGTAGGGGAAAATCCACCTTCTGAGCGCCTCAAAGCCGTAGTCTTGCAGGGCCCCGGTGGCGAGGATGACGAGCTGAATGGCCAGCACGCCGTCGAGGTGCAGGTAGCGGTTTTGCTTGTAGAGCAGCAGGCCGATGCCGCCTTCGGACTGGTAGAGCGTTTCGACCAGCGTAATCAGCGTCCAGACGATGGCGAAGTTTTGGCGCACCACTTCGAGCATGGCGGGCAGCTTGCCGCGCACCACCACTTCCCAGAAGCTGCGCCACTCGCCCAGGCCCAGCGTGCGGGCGTGGTCCATTTCCTCCTGCGTGGTGTCGAGGATCACGCGCGTCATGCCCGTGACGAGGTACACCGTGGCCCCGAAGGTGAGCACCGAAAGCTTCACCTGGTGGCCCGAGCTGAGCAGCAGGGCCATGAAAAACGTGAGCCCCGTGAGCGTGAGGTAGCGCAGTTTAGAGGCCACGAACGCCAGCGGCCGGAAAAACGGCAGCGCCGTGCAGTACGAAACCAGCAGCGCCAGCGCCGTGGCCCCCGCCAACGCCTGCCCGGCCGTGACCATGCTGGCCCACAGCGCCGGCACCAGGCCCTGGGTGGTCACCAGGTCGCCCAGGGCCCCCAGCACGTCGCCGAGCCGGGGGAAGATTTGGAGCGGGTAAAACGCCCACAGGCCCAGCAGCACCGCCGCCTGCGTGCCGACGAGCGTGGCCAGCACCGTGCGGCGCGGCTGGGCATTGGGGGTGAAAAGCGCGTGCATTGGGAAGTTGGTTTTAGGGTGGGGCGTACTGTAGCGCGGACTTTGTAGTCCGCGACTCTCGCTTCGTCCTGCCGATAATCGTGCGGCGACCGTTCAGAGCCGCGGACTACAAAGTCCGCGCTACAGTTAATTAATTGCCCAGTACGATTTCGACGCGTCGGTTTTGGGCGCGGCCGGCTTCGGTGGCGTTGGGGGCCACGGGCTCGGCAGCGCCGTGGGCGTACACTTGCACGCGGCCGGCGGGGAAGGCGCTGGCGCTCTGCTGGGCCAGCCACTGGGCCACGGCCTGGGCGCGAGTTTCGGAGAGGCGCAGGTTTTGGGCGGGGGCCCCCACGTTGTCGGTGTAGCCGTGCACGGCCACTTTCAGGCGGCCGGCCACCACGAGGTCGTCAAACAATTGGCTGAGCTGGCGCTGGGCGGCCGGTGTGAAGGTGCTCTGGCCGGTGTTGAACTCGATGTCCCACACGCGCTGGCTCACGCGGCGGCTGATTTCATCGTCGGCGGCAAACTTGGGCGTTTCGGCCGGGGCCACGGCCTTGCCCTGGTACTGGGCTTGCAGCTTGCGCAGGGGCCCCAGGTCGAGCATCGCGTCGAGCGGCACGTAGCTGGGCAGCTCCTTGGGGTACAGCTTCTTCTGTACGTCGCCGAAGGTTTTGTACACCGCGGCGTAGATGTTGGTGCCGCCATTATCCAAGCCAAACAAGGCCAGATTGTCGCTGAAGTTGAAGGCTTTGCTGCCACCTAGCTCCACCACTTCGCCGGTTTGGTCGGCCTCGCTCGTGCCCTTGTAGTACTTCAGCCAGTAGGCGCCGGGCTTGTCCTGGTCGCCGTACACCTGGGCCGAAATGTCGGCGGCGCGGCTCAACGCTTCGGGGTGGCTTTTTACTTGGTCGCCGGCCACGGCCAGGGCCGTCATCAGGCCCAGCACTTGCTGCGGGTGGGCGTCGTACCAGCGCTTGGTGGTCACCATGATATTGGGCATTTGGTTGGAGTAGTCCTTGGTGGACACGATGTTGACGAGGCCGCCCTTCTGCTTGGCAATGTTCACGTCGCCGGGCGTCCAGGTGGCCACGGCGTCGGCCACCACGTCCACCCGGGTGCCGGTGTTGCGGCCGTTAATAACTTGGGCGCGGCTCTCGGGCTTGCCCACGATGTACTTCTCGGCGGCGGCCAGGAAGTCGGCGGCGGCCATGAAGTTCACGGCCTGCGGGTCGTAGGTCGTCTCGTCGGGGTTGACCTTCAGGCCGTTGTCGGCGCACCACTTCAGGGCTATGTTCTGGTCGCCGTCGCGCAGGTAGCAGGCAATGGTTTTGCCCAGCGCCGCCTTGGGGTTGTCGAGCCAGGTTTTGGGGCCCATCAGCTTGTCTTCTCCAAACGATTTGCCCACGCTGTAGGGGATGACGGCCAGGCCCGTACCGGCCTTGGCCAGCTGCGCCTGCACCGCCGAGAAGGCCGGCAGGCCGTCGCCCATAATGCTCACCACCAAGCCCGGGGCCTGCGGGTTGCTTTGCAGGTCGAGGGCGTTTTTCACTAGGTCGGCCTGCATCTTGGCCACGTCGTCCTGGCGGTTGATTTGCACGTCCAAGCCGTTGGCGGCCAGTGCCGAGCCCTGCGTGGTGCGGGGGCCCCCGTTGGCCAGCATGGCGGCCATCTGGCTGTTCCAAGCCATCACTTCCCAGGTGAGGGCAGTGCCTTTTTCGGCCGGGGCCGTGCCGGGCAGCGGGGCCAGCGGCACGGCCAGGTTGGTGCGGGCCCCGCCGGTGGCCGCCGGCAGCTCAATCGAGCTGAGCAGCACCGACTGGGTTTCGGCCGGTTTGAAGAATCTACCGCTGGCCACCAGTTTGTTGATGCCAAAGTAGAGGAGTACGGCGAGCAAGGCGCCGATAACGATTTTACCGCGGGTTGTCATTGTAGGGAAAGTGTAAAGAAGTTGAAGAGAAAGGGCCCCTGGCTGTACCGCCAAGCTGTGCTTGGCCCTGCGTATGCTGCCTTGGGGGCCCTGGGGCAAGGCCAAGCACAGCTTGGCGGTACACCGCTAGCAGCCCAGTAGCAGCAGCACGAGCTGGCCCAGGGCGCAGCTAGTCAAGCAGGCTAGAATAGGCATCATCGGAAGCTTTTTTTAGGGTGGCAGCGGCGGGTTGGGCAGCGGGTTTGTCGGTGGTCATCAGGGCGTTGAAGTCGCCTTTTTGGTACTTCTCCAGCAAGCGCTGGCCTTGGGCGCTCATCACACCGTTCTGGATGTCCATTTCCTTCACGAACTCCTGCGAGTAGCGCATGGCCTGCTTGATTTGGCCGAGCTGCTGGGCCATGTCCTGGGCCACGCGGTCGGTGGCCAGGTCGAAGAAGTACTTCTTGTCGGGGTCGCCGCGCAGGATATTCATCGCCGCCCGCATGCCCGAGCTGGTGCGCTTCACCAGCTCATACTCGTCCTTCAAAAGGTTGACCTTGAACTTGCTGGCGTCGATCTGGCGCAGGGCCGCTTTCAGAATCTGGCGCATCACCACGCTCACGTTGGCCGTGGTGGTGGCCATGGGCTGCAGGCGCTGGCTGTAGTCCTGGAGCTGGGCGGCGCGGCTGGCGTAGCTGTCGGCGGCGTCCTTTTCGCCCTGGCGGGTGGCGGCGTCGGCCAGGGCCAGGTACTCGCGGGTTTGGGCGGCGTTGGCGGCCAGCTTGCGCTGCACCAGCTCGCGGGCCCCCTCGATGTGGCCCACTTCGGCGTCCATCTTGCGCGCCTCCTGCTCGGTGGTGCGGATGTAGTCCTCCATGATGCCGATGGGGTCGGTGTTGACGAAAATGCCCGCCGCGGTGCGCAAAATACGCTGCCCCGCGTACCAAAAGCCGGCCTGGATGCGCTTGTTGGTGCCCAGCAAAAACAGCACGAACAGGGCCCCCAGCCCAATGCCCAGCCGCACGGTGTCGAACACCATGGCCACCAGGAAGGGCACGATGTAGCCCCAGCCGTAGACTCCGGCGGCCCCCAGGCCGGCCAGCATTACCCAGCCGGCTACCTTTTCGGGCTGCTGCCACTTGGGCAGGCCGGTGGGCTCAGAGGAAGAAGAAAAAACGGGCAGCGTGTTCATTGTTGGTTGGTAGTTAAAGGTTTATCGGAAGAAGGGGCCACCAGAAACGACTGCGTGGCTTGGCGGTGCGTTTGTACCTCGGCCGCCGCCGCGGCCTGCGCCACCTCGTAGGACGCCAGGGCCCCCTGGGCCTTTTGGCGCTCGGCGGCCAGGGCCTGCTGGGCGGTGGCCAGCTGCTGGCCGCGCTCGGCCAGCTGGCGGGTGAGGTCGGCCACGGTGGCTTGCAGCTGGGCTTCCTGGCCGGCGAGCTGGGCCAGGGCGCTGGGCGGCGTGCCGGGCGGCGGGGCGGTTTCGCCCAGCTTCTGGCGGTGGCGGGCCAGCACGCGGGCGCGGTCGTCGGCCAGGGTTTGGGCCAGGCGGTCGGCCGAGGCCAGCAGGGCGGGCAGGTCGTGGCCCGTGACGGCGCTGTATGCGTTGAAGGCCGTTTGGTAGAGCAGAGGCCCCGCCATGCCGCCGCCGGTCAGGCTCTTCACGATTTTCAGGTAAGCCCCGAAGTCGTGGTCGTCGGCCAGTAGCTGGGCCACGTGGTCTATGTGCCGCTGCTCGGCCGCCACGGGGGCCCCAGCGGGGCCGGCCGTGAGCGGGGCCGGGGCAGGCAGCGGCGCGGGGGCTGCTGCGGCCGGCGCAGCGGCGTCGTCTTCGACAAAGAAATCCTTCGCCGCTTTGGCGAGGTTATCAAACAGGGGCATGGCGGAAGCAGCGGTTGGTGGGGGATGGTCACCTATTGCCAATCCAGATGCCGCGCGCTGGCCAGCGCTTAATTAATTATTTAAGCAATTGATATTCAGTAAAATAATTAATTATAAAATTAAATTTCAGCCGCAAAAAGGCGTTATTTTTTCATAATGAAAATCCCGTTTTTTCATAACCGCAACGGAAAATGCGTTTCTGGGGCCCCGGCGGCGGCGGTTTGCCCGCTTACTTTGCCCCGATGAGTACCCCCGCCGAATGGAGCGAATTGGCCGTGGCCCAGGTGCAGGGCCGCGCGCGCCTCGTGGCCAGCAAAAGCCTCCAACCGCTTAAAATCCTCAACCCTGGCGCGGCCCACGCGGCCTGCCACGTGGTGCTCTCCAGCTACGGCGGGGGCCTGGTGGCCGGCGACGACCTGCGCCTGCGCATCCACGGCGGGGCCGGCACGCGCCTGTGCCTCAGCACCCAAGCCAATACCAAGGTCTTTAAATCCATCGACGGGCAGTGGGCGGCGCAGCACTTCGCCGGCACCCTCGAAGCCGGGGCCCTGGCCGCCGTGCTGCCCGACCCCGTGGTGCCCCAGGCCGGCAGCCGCTACCGCCAAACCCAGCGCTGGGACTTGGCCCCCGGGGCCCTGCTGCTGCTGGCCGACTGGTGGGCCGCCGGCCGCACCGACCTTGGCGAACGGTTTGCCTTTCATGAGTTTACGTCCGAAACGCGCATCCGCGTGGCCGGCCGGCCGCTGGTGCTCGACCGCTTCGTCTTCAACCCCGCCGAGCACATCGCCACCGCGCCCGCCAACTTCGACCGCTACGAAACCATGCTCACGGTGTACCTGGTGGGGGCCCCCGAGGAGCCGCGCTTCGCCGCGCTGGCCGGGGCCCTGCACGCCCTCAAAATGCCGGTGCAAGACGACCCGCACTTCCGCCTAGCCGGGCGCGCCTGCGTGGTGGCCGTGGCCCAGGCGCGCCCGGGTGTGGTGGTGCTGCGCGCCGGCGCCCTGCACCGCCAAGACGCGGATTTCATCTACCACCACCTACTGCAAACGCTGGCCGGCGAGGATTTTTTGGGGTATAACCCGCTGGCGCGGAAATACTAATAAGCGCTACCGGGGCCGTCGCTCGGGGCTGACGGCGGCAAAAGCGCGGGCCTTGGCGGCGTGGATGTGGCCGATAATCTCATCCAAACCGAACCCGTCGAGGGCCCGGGCGAAGAGGAAGGGCCCCTCGCCGCGCATCCGCTTCGAGTCGCGCTCCATCACGCCGAGGTTGGCGCGGATGAGGTCCTTGAGGTCGATTTTATTAATTATTAATAAATCGGACTGGGTGATGCCGGGGCCCCCTTTGCGCGGGATTTTGTCGCCGCCCGACACGTCGATGACGTAAATGGAGTAGTCCACCAATTCGCGGCTGAAGTGGGCAGCCAGGTTGTCGCCGCCGCTTTCCACGAACAGAAAATCGAGGGCCGGAAACTTAACCATGAGGCCTTCCAGCGCGTCCATATTCACGGAAATGTCCTCGCGGATGGCCGCGTGGGGGCAGCCGCCGGTTTCAACGCCCACGATGCGCTCGGGTGTGAGGGCGCTGTGGCCGATGAGAAATTCGGCGTCTTCGCGGGTGAAAATGTCGTTCGTGACCACGCCCAGCTCGAATTCGTTGCGCAGCCGCTCGCACAGCGCCTTGAGCAGCGCCGTTTTGCCCGTGCCCACGGGGCCCCCGATGCCCACCGTGAAGGCCCGCTTGCGGAAGTCGCGGTAGCTGGGCAACCGCCGCGTCTCGCGCGCCTGAAAATCGCCGGGCGAGTCGTAAGCTTCGTGGCTGTGGCCGTGGAGCAGCAGGGCGAGTTTGTCAACAAAAGCCATGACGGTAATTAATTAGCGCTAGAAAACTAATTCTGAAAAAGCCGGGAATAAATGTCTTCGTGCAGCACTTGGGCGGCGTCGAGCATGAACGCAGAGCGGGTGGCTTGCGTGTAGTCGTGGCCGGCGTGCGCGGCCAGCAGGTGCTCGAATACGGTGTAGAAATCGTGCTGCAATTGGTGGCCTTCCAGGGGCCCTAAAAAGCCCAGGCGCACGGCGGCGCTGAGCTGGTCGCGCAGAGCCATGTGCAGAAACACGGCTTGCAAGTCGGTTTGCGCGAAGCCGGCCCGGCGCAGCGTGAGGGCGAAGCTGAGGGTGAAATGCAACGGTAGGTTTTGGGCCCCGAACCAATTAATTATTTCTGCTAATTTGGCTTCGGGGTAAAACGTGGCTAATAGTTTCAGCCAGTTTTTGCCCTGCACGATGCTGGCGCGGTGCAGCGTGGGCACCAGCAGCAGGGCGTCGTAGTCGGCAGCCATTTCACGCATTTCGTCCGAGTATTCGGGTAGTAGGTAGCAGGAATTAATAAAGGGGATTTCCAGGCTGGCTACTTGCTGCAAATAGGCGTAGAGGTGGTTGCGGAGCTTGCAGGGCGTATCAATTAGCCCGAACGTGAGGCTGCTTTCCAGCCCGTAGGAGTAGGCGAATGAGCCGGTGGGCAAGGCCGAATCGACGAGGTGCAGCAGGCGGACGAATTGGGACAAGATTTAAATAGGCGCTTTTGATTGGTTGGTGTCGCTATAACTGGCTATCACAATAATCTTTCGTCATGCTGACGAAGGAAGCATCTTATTAGGGCTGCGTCGTTGCTAGCGTATTGTTCAATCGTGAAAAGATGCTTCCTTCGTCAGCATGACAAAAGATTATCAACATGACAAAAGATTAACTGTGACACTAATAATAGAAACTGCTCCTAAAACAAGTTATACAATTGTCCCAGGGGTAATTTCTCGGCTGGTTCGCAGGTCAAGTGCACGCCGTCCACTGTTACGCGGTAGGTTTCGGGGTCTACTTCGATGTTGGGCAGGTAGTCGTTGAGGGCCATGTCTTTCTTGCCGATGTTGCGGCATTTTTTTACGGCCACTACTTGCTTGGTGAGGCCGTAGTTGGCTTGCACGTGCGCCACCGAGGCGGCCGAGACGAACACCATGGATGTGGGGCCCACGGCCTTGCCGTAGGAGCCGAACATGGGGCGCGAAAACGAGGGCTGCGGCGTGGGGATGGACGCGTTGGCGTCGCCCATTTGCGATTGCACGATGACGCCGCCCTTGATGATCATTTCGGCGCGTGAGCCGAAAAACGCGGGTTTCCAGAGCACGAGGTCGGCCAATTTGCCCAGCTCGACGGAGCCAATTTCGTCGGCGAAACCGTGGGCGCGGGCGGGGTTGATGGTGTACTTGGCCACGTAGCGGCGCGCGCGGAAGTTGTCGTGGCGGCCGGGGGCGTCTTCGGGCAGGGGGCCCCGCTGCTGGCGCATTTTGTGGGCCGTTTGCCAGGTGCGGGTGATGACCTCGCCCACCCGGCCCATGGCCTGCGAGTCGGAGCTGATGATGCTCAGGGCCCCCATATCGTGCAGAATGTCTTCGGCGGCAATGGTTTCGCCGCGGATGCGGCTCTCGGCGAAGGCCACGTCTTCGGGGATGTTGCGGTCGAGGTGGTGGCACACCATGAGCATGTCAAGGTGCTCGTCCAGGGTGTTCACCGTGAAGGGCCGCGTGGGGTTTGTGGACGAGGGCAGCACGTTGGGCTCGCCGCAGATTTTGATGATGTCGGGGGCGTGGCCGCCGCCCGCGCCCTCGGTGTGGTAGGCGTGGATGGTGCGGCCCTTGAAGGCGGCGGTGGAGTTTTCCACGAAGCCGCTCTCGTTCAGCGTGTCGGTGTGGATGCACACCTGCACGTCGTACTCGTCGGCGATGGCCAGGCACTGGTCGATGGCGGCGGGCGTGGTGCCCCAATCCTCGTGCAGCTTGAAGCCCAGGGCCCCGGCCTCGGCTTGCTCGCGCAGGCCCTCGGGCTTCGACGTGTTGCCCTTGCCCAGGAAGCCGAAGTTGAGCGGGTAGGCCTCGGTAGCCTTCAGCATCATTTCGAGGTAGAACGCGCCCGGCGTGCAGGTGGTGGCCGTGGTGCCGGCCGCGGGCCCCGTGCCACCGCCCACCATGGTGGTGATGCCAGAGGCCAGCGCCTCGGGGATTTGCTGGGGGCTGATGAAGTGGATGTGGCAGTCGATGGCCCCGGCGGTGAGGATGAGGCCCTCGCCGGCCACCACTTCGGTGGTGACGCCGGCCACCATGCCGGGCGTCACGCCGGGCATGATGTGCGGGTTGCCGGCCTTGCCGATGCCCACGATGCGCCCGGCCTTCACCCCCACGTCGGCCTTGTAGATGCCGGTGTAGTCGAGCACCAGCGCGTTGGTAATGAGCAAGTCCAGGGCCCCAGCCTGCGGGATGCCGGCGGCCTGGCCCATGCCGTCGCGCAGCACCTTGCCGCCGCCAAACTTGCATTCCTCGCCGTACTGGCAATAGTCGCGCTCGACTTCAATCAGCAGGTCGGTGTCGCCCAGGCGCACCCGGTCGCCCGTAGTGGGGCCATACATTTCAGCGTAAGCGCGGCGGGAGAGGGGGAGGGACATATTAATTTAGTGAAATGGCTGGCGCGGAAATAAAAAAAGCGTTAATTCTTTCTAGAAGTGGCGCTACTGGTTTTCGTCCGATCATGACACTATAAAACTGGTTATTAATCGAAGTGTCAATTACTTGTGCGTCCTGTATTTTTAGCAGATATGGAAAGCCTTTTCGTTCTTTAATGCTGTAAAGCATTGTTGAAATATATTGGCTATCTGCGCCATATTTCACTTTCCTCCCATCTACAAAAACGACGTGAACGGAAGGATCTAATCCGGGCACAATAACCTCTCTGGCAAATTCAATACTGCTTTTGCGACTGTTATAACAAAAGAAACAAGTGCCATTCATACGTTCTAGAAACAACTTGTAATCCTTCTTGAACTGTTTATTGCTGAAATGAGAGTGAATTAGAAGGAATGGAATGACAGGTAGAATGATAATAATAAATAAGCTAATAAACGCTACTCCAAGTGCTTGGGCTAGGGTATTATTAATTTTATGTATCAGCTTTTCCATGTTGCAGATTACAAGAACCTGATATAATTCTGGGAGCTACTTTTTAATTTTTAAAAGCGCCGCTTGCTTCTTCCCTTCCTCATCCAACTGCCCGTCAATCCAACCGTTTCCACCATACACGATTCGCTCGCCGGCGAGGGCTACTAGTGTGACGCGCTTGCGTTCGCCGGGCTCGAAGCGGACGGCGGTGCCGGCCGGGATGTTGAGGCGGAAGCCGTAGGCGGCGGCACGGTCGAATTGCAGGGCGGCGTTGGTTTCGAAGAAGGGGTAGTGCGAGCCGACTTGCACCGGCCGGTCGCCCATGTTTATTACTTCAATTTCCACCGTGGGGCGGTTTTCGTTGAGGATGATGTCGCCGTCGGCCAGCAGGTATTCGCCGGGCTGGGCGTTGACGGTGGTGTCGGGGGCCCCCGCCCGGGGCGTGCGCGCGAGGCCCGAGCCGTAGAGGGCCAGGGCGGGGTCGCCGTGCTCGCGGCAGATGGGGTGGTGCACGGTCACGAGCTTGGTACCGTCGGGGAAGGTGCCTTCTACTTGCACTTCGCCCACGAGGTCGGCCACGCCGGGCAGCACGTCGGTCAGGCCCAGCAGCTGCTTGCCCTTGTCCATGAGCACGGCTACCCGCTCGCCGTCGCGGATGAACTCGAGCAGCTGGGTGGCGATGAGGGCCACGGCTTCGGGGTAGTTGAGGCGCAGGCCGCGGGCGTAGCGCTTCTGGGCCACGAAGCCCGCCTGGTGCAGCACCAGCTTGTCGAGGTCTTTGGGGGCGAGGTGCATGGGGGAATTATTTGTTTTTTAAAAAAGCACAGAGTGGGTGAGATTTACTACCTAAGCTTCTCATTCTCCAGTACTCGATTGTATCAGGGCAAACTTTCTCTTTGACGATCCACTGAATAAATTCTTGAAAAGAATTTTTCATTTCTGTATCGGCGTACTTCTTAAATAAAGCTTCTTCAAACGAAGCAATTATTAATTCTATCAATTCGCAGTCATCGAAGTTTTCAGCTCTAGTATCGTTGAAGTAGGCTATAAACTCGGAGGTTCTTTTGTAATCAGCGTTTATTATTCCCCAATCCCCATAGTCATCTGCCCTAGAACCTAAATTTAAGTCTTTGGAAATCCTCTGAATAGCTTCTGAATCTTCCATGCTGCCTAGACAATTAAATTGCTATACACCATCCAGCCGCCGTACAGGATGCACACTACCGACGAGAGCCAGACGGACGTGCGGCGCAGGCGGCGGCTCAGGCGCATGCGCTGGGTGAAGGGGATGCTGAGCAGGCCCGCTACGCCGAACATGCCGGCCACCGAGCCCAGGCCGAACACCACGATGTAGAGCAGGCCCAGCCAGGGGTTGCGGATTTCGGTGAGCACGAGCACCACCAGGGCCCCGCTGCCGGCCAGCCCGTGCACCAGCCCCACGGCAAAGGCCCAGCCGTGGGCCGTGCGGCTGAAGCGCGGCGGCCGGGCGGCGTGCTCGGTGAAGAGGCGGTGCACGGCCATGCCGATGAGCACCAGCCCCACCAGCGCCTCGAAGTAGCCCCAGTGCTGGAACGTGACGCGCCCCAGCAGCAGCACCGCCCCGATGAGGGCCAGCATGAGCGTGTGCCCAAGGCCCCAAAACAGGCCGTCGCGCAGGGCGGGGGTGAGGGCGTCGCGCCGCGAAACCATGTTGCTCACGGCCAGCACGTGGTCGGGCTCCAGGGCGTGGCCCAGGCCGGCCACCGAGGCAAATACAACGGGCAAGAGGCTTTCCATGCCGGAGCACGTGGGGCAAGGTGAGCCGGCAAGATAGGGGCCTGCGGGCCGCCGTGGGGCCCCAGGGCCCTACTTTTTTGATGAGCCGCCCGGCCACGGGAAACAAAATTTGTGGGTGCGCGCGCTGGCCGGGGCCCCGGGGAGTGCGGAGCAAGCCCTTAAAAACGCCTTAAATTTGCGGTTACTCCCGAACCATCGGGCCCCCAACCGGGTATTGCCGCCAATGAAACGCCTCGCCGCCCTCTTCCTGAGCTTGCTGATGCTGCTGGGGAGCTGCGTGCCCGAGAACGACCTGGGCGAGCTGGCCAAGCTGCCCGAGCTGGCGCGGCACTACCGCTTCCACCACTCGGCGGCGGGCGGGGGCCTCACGCTGGGGCAGTTTCTGGCCGAGCACTACGGGGCCGGCAGCGTGCACTACACCGGCTGCACCCTCTCGGCCCGCCACCGGCAAGACCACCACAACCTGCCCCTGCGCTGCCACCACGGCTGCGGGGCGGTGGCGTTTCTGGTGGCGCCCGCGGCGCAGTTTGGCCCGGCCCGGCGCGTGCCGCGGGCGGTGCCGGGGCCCCGCAGCACCTGGGCCGTGCGCTACCAATTCCGGCCCAGCGCCTCGCTGCTGCAACCGCCGCGAGCGTAGCCCGGTGGCCGCCCCCGGGGGCAGTGCGCCCGGTTGGGTCAGGGGCCCTGGGTGATGTAGTGTGTGGTTCAGTACATTGAAAATTAGTGGTTTGGGTGTAGCGTGTACTCTGCGAGTCCGCGCGTTGAACGGCCTACGCGCGGACTCGCAGAGTCCACGCTACGGGCGGCGCCGGGGCCCTGTTCCTGTCTTTTATGCTTGAAAAAATTATTGCCGCCAGCGTCCGCAACAAGCTGCTGGTGGCGCTCATGGTGCTGGCCCTCGTTGCGTGGGGCGGGTTTTCGGCGGCCAACCTGCCACTCGACGCCATCCCCGACGTCACCAACAACCAGGTGCAGGTCATCACGCAGAGCGACGCGCTGGCCGCCCAGGAGGTCGAGCAGCTCATCACGGTGCCGCTGGAGTTGCAGCTGCGCACCGTGCCTGGCGTGACGGAAATTCGGTCCATTTCGCGCTTCGGGCTCTCGGTGATTACCGTCGTCTTCCCCGACGACATGACCACTTACCAGACCCGGCAGCTGGTGGCCGAGAAGCTGAAAGCCGCCGAAGCCGACCTGGCCGCCGGCGCCGGCACGCCCACCATGGCGCCCATCACCACCGGCCTGGGTGAAATTTACCAATACAGCATCCGGGTGCTGCCGGGCTACGAAAAGCAGTTTGACT
Organism: Hymenobacter nivis; assembly: GCF_006439025.1. GTDB lineage: Bacteria > Bacteroidota > Bacteroidia > Cytophagales > Hymenobacteraceae > Hymenobacter > Hymenobacter nivis_A. The sequence continues at coordinate 126,667 of NZ_RCYZ01000001.1, read as the reverse complement.
TGGCCAAGCTGCGCGACGTGCAGGACTGGATTGTGCGGCGCCAGCTGGCCGGCGTGACCGGCGTGGTGGACGTGAGCAGCTTCGGCGGCTACCTGCGCCAGTACGAGGTGGCCATCGACCCCGCCCGCCTGGCCTCGAACGGCGTGACGGTGGCCGAGCTCTACGCCGCCTTGCAGGACAACAACGCCAACACCGGCGGTGCCTATATCGAGCGGGGCCCCAACGCCTACTTCATCCGCGGCGAGGGCCGGGCCAACTCGCTTGACGACGTGGGCGCCACCGTCATCAAGCAGGCCGCCGCCGGGGCCCCGCTGCTGGTGCGCGACGTGGCCACCCTGCGCATGGGCCACGCCGTGCGCTACGGCGCCATGACGCGCAACGGCCAGGGAGAAACCGTGGGCGCGGTGGTGCTGATGCTGAAGGGCGCCAGCTCGGAAAAAACCATCCAGAACGTGAAAACGCGGGTGGCCGAGATCCAAAAAACGCTACCCAAGGGCCTGGTCATCACCCCGTTCCTCGACCGCACGAAGCTCATTGACAAGGCCATTGCCACCGTGGAGCACAACCTGGTGGAGGGCGGCGTGATTGTGCTGGTGGTGCTGCTGCTGCTGCTCGGCAACTGGCGCGCCGGGGTGGTGGTGGCCACCATGATTCCGCTGTGCATGCTGTTTGCGCTGGGCATGATGAGCCTGTTCGGCGTGTCGGCCAACCTGATGAGCCTGGGGGCCCTGGATTTCGGCCTCATCGTGGACGGGGCCGTGATTGTGGTGGAGGCCGTCATCTTCCACCTCGTGCACCAGCGCGCGCAGGCCGCCCGCGAAACCATGGACGACATGACCGAGGTGGCCGCCACGCGCCTCATGTCGTCGGCGCTGTTCGGGCAGCTCATCATCCTCATCGTGTATTTCCCCATCCTCTCGCTCACCGGCATCGAGGGCAAGATGTTCCGGCCCATGGCCCTCACCGTGAGCTTCGCCATCGTCGGGGCCATGCTGCTGTGCCTCACCTACGTGCCGGCCGTCACGGCCTGGGCCCTGCGCAAAGACATCAAGGAGGAAGGCACCGTGGCCTACCGCATCATGAAGTTTCTACACCGCGGCTACGACCCCATTATCCGCTGGGCCCTGGGGGCCCGGGCGGTGGTGGTGGGCGCGGCGGTGGCGCTGCTGGTGCTGGCGGGCTTCGTCTTTTCGCGGATGGGCGGCGAGTTCATCCCGCAACTCGACGAAGGCGACATTGCCCTGAACGTGACGCTGGCCCCGGGCTCGTCGCTGAGCCAAACCGTGGCCACCAACCTGCGCGTGCAGCAAATTTTGAAAGCCAAGTTTCCTGAAATCGAGCAGATTGTGGGCAAGAGCGGCACCTCCGAAATTCCCACCGACCCGATGTCGCTGGAAGACAGCGACGAGATGATCATCCTCAAAGACCACGGCCAGTGGACTTCGGCCGGCACCCGCGAGGAGTTGGCCAACAAGATGCAAGCGGCCCTGGCCGGCATTCCCGGCGTGACGATGGAGTTCCAGCAGCCCATCCAAATGCGCTTCAACGAGCTGATTTCGGGCGTGAAGTCCGACGTGAGCATCAAGATTTACGGCGACGACCTGGGCGTGCTCTACGACAAGGCCAACGAGGCCGCCGCGCTCATTCGCCCGCTGGCGGGGGTGGGCGACCTGAAGGTGGAGCAGATTGCCGCCCTGCCCCAGATGCGCGTGACCTACAACCGCCAGAAGCTGGCCCAGTACGGCGTGAAGGTGAGCGACTTGAACATGATTCTGCGCGCCTCCTTCGCTGGCGACGTGGCGGGCCAAGTGTACGAGGGCGAGCGGCGATATGACCTGGTGATGCGCCTCGACAGCGCCCACCGCCAGGGCCTGGGCAACCTACAGGACCTGTTCGTGGACGCGCCCGGGGGCCAGAAAATCCCGCTCGACGAGCTGGCCACCGTGGCCTACCGCAACGCGCCCATCCAAATTTCGCGCGACGACGCCCGCCGCCGCATCAACATCGGCATCAATGTGCGCGGCCGCGACGTGCAGAGCCTGGTGGAGGAAATCCAGGGCAAGCTCGGCCAGCGCCTCAAGCTACCCGCCGGCTACACCATCGTATACGGCGGGCAGTTTGAAAACCTGAACCACGCCATCGAGCGCCTCAAGGTTGCCGTGCCGGTGTCGCTGCTGCTCATTTTCCTGCTGCTCTACCTCTCGTTCCGGTCCATCAAGCAGGCGCTGCTCATTTTCACGGGCGTGCCACTGGCCACTATTGGCGGCATCCTGGCGCTGTGGCTGCGCGGCATGCCGTTCAGCATTTCGGCGGGCGTCGGGTTCATTGCCCTGTTCGGCGTGGCCGTGCTGAACGGCATCGTGCTGCTGGCCAGCCTCAACGAACTGGCGGCCGCGGGCGTGGCCAGCGTGCGCGACCGGGTGCTGCGCGCCACCGAGGAGCGGTTTCGGCCGGTGATCCTCACGGCCAGCGTGGCCTCGCTGGGCTTCCTGCCGATGGCGCTGAGCACCTCGGCCGGTGCCGAAGTGCAGAAGCCGTTGGCCACGGTGGTGATTGGGGGCCTCATTTCGGCCACCTTGCTCACGCTGGTGGTGCTGCCCGTGCTCTACGGCCTCTTCACCAAGGACGGCGAGCCCAACCCGCGCGACGCCGCCCGGGCCGCCACCGACGCCAAGCGCGCCGCCGAAACGGGGGAGGCCCCCAACCCGGACGCCGGCGCGCCCCAGGGCCCCCAGCAGGGCCCTAATCTCGGCCCGGCGCCGGCCCTCAAACCCGCCGCGGCCGTGGCCACCGCCCTGCTGCTGGCGCTGCTGGGGGCCCTGGCTATCCCGGCGCGGGCCCAAAACACGCTGGGCTCGACGGCTGGCCAGCCACTGAACTTGCGCGGGGCCCTGCAAGCGGCCGGGGCCCAAAACCAGTCGCTGCAAACCGCCGGCCTCCAAACCCAGCAGCAGCAAGCCCTGGTGCGCACCGGCCTGGAGGCGCCGCGCACCATCGTCGATTTCCAGCTCGGCCAGATTTCGGGGCCCCTGACCGACCGCACGTTCAACATCATCCAGCAGGCGGCGTTTCCGGGCGTGTACGTCGCCCAGCGCAAACTGCTGCAGGGCCAGAGCGTGACGGCCGAGCAGCAGGCCCGCTTGAGCCGGCGGGCGCTGGTGCAGGCCATCCGCTCGAACTACTACGGCTTGCTGGTGAGCTACCGCCGGGTGGCCCTGCTGCGCCGCCAGGACAGCCTGTACCGCCGCGCCGCCCACGCCGCCCTCATCCGCTACAAGGTGGGCGAAACCAACCGCCTGGAGCAAGTGGCCGCCGAAGCCCGCGCCCGCGAGCTGGAAAACCGCCTGCTCACCGCCCTCTCCGACCTAGAAGTGCAGCGCCAGCTGCTGGGCCAGCTGCTGGGCAGCGGGGCCCCGGCGGCCATCGACACCACCGACGCGCTGGTGGCCCCGCTCGCGGCCGCCGACACGGCCGCCCTTTCGCCCGAGAGCAACCCCACCCTGGGCCTGCTGCGCCAGCAAGTGGCCGTGAGCCAGCAGCAAACCCGCGTGGAGCAGCTGCGCCGCCTGCCCGACGTGCGGGCCGGCTACTTCCAGCAAACCCTGCGGCCCGAGTACCAGGCCCTGAGCGTGGTGCAGCTGGGCCTGGCCATTCCGCTGGTTGGCGGCGCCGGCCGGGCGCGGGTGGCCGCCGCCCGCCTCGGCGAGCAGGTGGCCGCGGGCCAGCTGGCCTACGCCACCAGCCAGCTCGGCACCCAGGTGCGCACGCTGCGCCTGCAGCTGCGGCGCGCCCGGGCCTCGCTCGATTACTACGAGCAGTCGGCCCTGCCCCAGGCCCGGCTTATCCTGAGCACGGCCGAAAAAAGCTTCCGCGCCGGCGACATCGACTACGTGACCTACGTGGTGAACACCGAGCCCGCCTGGCAAATCCAAATCAACTACCTCGACCAAGCCCAGCGCTACAACGACCTGGTGGTGAGCGTACAGGCGCTGACGGGTACGGATATCCCCGCTGCCCAGGGCCCTAAATAATGCGGCCCCACGCCAGTGCTGGGCGCCGTTCTTCCTCCTACGTATCCGACCAAACCCCAATGCCTTTCAACTTTAAATTTTACCCCGTGCTGGGGGCCCTGGCGCTGCTCACGGCCTGCGGCTCCAAGGCCGGCGACGCCGCCAAGACGGCCGACGCGCCCGCCCAGCCCGCCGCGCCGGCCGCTCCCGCCAACCCCGACCAAATCAGCGTGAGCCCCGCCCAGGAAAAAGCCGCGGGCATCACTTTCGGCACTTTTGAGCGGCAGAACATGACCACCGAAGTGCAGGCCAACGGCTCGGTGGAGGTGCCGCCTCAGAACCGCGTGTCCATCACGGCGGTGCTGGGTGGCTATGTGCAAAGCGTGGCCGTGCTGCCCGGCGAGCGGGTGCGGGCCGGCGCCACGGTGGCCACCCTGCGCTCGCCCGAGTACCTCACCATGCAGCAAAACTACCTTCAGAGCAAGGCCAAGGTGCGCTTCCTGGCCGAGGACCTGGAGCGCCAGCGCATCCTCGACGTGGAGGACGTGGGGGCCAAGCGCAAGCTGCAAATGGCCCGCGCCGACTACGCCACCGAGCAGGCCACGCTGCGCGCCACCGCCGCCCAGCTGCGGCTGCTGGGTATTTCGGTGGCCCGCCTCGACGCCACGGGCCAGATCGTGCAGAGCGTGCCGCTTGTTTCGCCCATTGCGGGCTACGTGAAGGCCGTCAACATCAACCCCGGCCAGTACGTGGGGCCCCAGGACGTGCTGGTGGAGGTACTGAACCGCGACGACTTGCACCTGGAGCTCAAGGTGTTCGAGAAGGACGTGGCCCAGGTGAAGGTGGGCCAGAAAATCCTCTTTAAGGTGCAGAACGCCGGGCGCGACGAGGAGCTGACGGCCCGCGTGTTTCTGGTGGGCAAGGCCTTCGACGACAACGCCCGCACCGTGCGCGTGCACGCCCACCTCGAGCCCGAACGCACCGATTTGCTGCCCGGCCAGTTCGTGGCCGCCCGCATCCAAACGGCCGGGGCCCGGGTGCGCACCCTGCCCGAGGAAGCCCTCATCCAGGCCGGCGAGCTGAGCTACATCTTCCGCGCCGTGGGCCAGGATTCGGGCCGCACCGTGTTTCGCCGCGTGAAGGTGCGCGCCGGGGCCCCCCAGCACGGCGACGTGGCCGTGGCCGTGCTCGACCCGCTGTCCGACACCACCCGGCTGGTCCGCAAAGGCGCCTACTTCCTCGACGCCGAGCTGCGCAAAGGCGAAGGCGGTGATTAAGTAGCTTGGACTCTGCAGTCCGAGCGCGAGCATGGCGAGCATCTGGCGCCTGCAATCGTCCGGTTCCGCCTGCTCGCTGCGCTCGCGCTCGGACTTGCAAAGTCCAAGCTACTGTTGGCTGGTTCGCAAGCTTGACGAAGGCGTGGGCCGTTTGGGGGCCCTATTCCTCTAGGCTGCGGCGGGCGAAGCGGGCCCAGTTGGGGTCGTAGCCGCTGTTGCCGAACAGGTAGAGCATGATGGCCCGGGAGTAGCGAAACACCAGCGGCGTGGCCACCAGCGTGAGGGCGGCCACCACCGTCACGTACACCCACGTATCGGGGTCGCCGGCCAGGAAGTAGAGGGCGATGCCCACGGCAAAGAAAATGCCCACCGCGAAGCCGAAGCTGATGTACATGGCCCCGAAGTAGAAGCCCGGCTCGGGTTCGTAGCTGAGGCCGCACACGGGGCAGGCGGCGGGCATTTCGGTGAATTTGGTGAGGCTGGTGGCGGGGTGCGTGAACAGGGCCCCCTCGTGGCAGCGCGGGCAGCGCAGGCCCAGCAGCGCCAGGGTAGAGGAAGTATTGGCGGATTCGGGTTCCATAAGCGGGGCGGAAGGGGAGGTGTAAAAGTAGGGGCCCGGCGGGCGGGGCGGCCGCGTTCGGGGCGCGGGCGGTAGTTTTGGGCATGATGCCTTCCTCCGCACCCATCCGCACTGGCTTACTGGCTTACGGCATGTCGGGCAAGCTGTTTCACGCGCCCTTCGTGGCCACCCACCCGGGCTTTGCGCTGCACGCCGTGGTGGAGCGCCACGAAAAACGCCTGGCCGCCGACTACCCCGGCGTGCGCAGCTACCCCAGCGTGGCCGAATTCCTGGCCGACCCCGCCCTCGAGCTGGTCGTCGTCAACACCCCCAGCGGCCTGCACTTCGAGCAGGCCCGCCAGGCCCTGCTGGCCGGCAAGCACGTGCTCATCGAAAAGCCCGTGGCCGCTTCCGCCGCCGAGTGGCAGGCCCTGGGGGCCCTGGCCCAGCAGCAGGGCCGCCACCTGCTGGCCTACCAAAACCGCCGCTGGGACACCGACTTCGGCGCCGTGCGCCGCGTGGTGGAAAGTGGCCAGCTTGGCTCGCTCATCGAAGCCCACTTCCGCTACGACCGCTACAAGATGGCCCTGAACGCCAAACCCTTTAAGGAAACGCCGGGCCCGGCCGTGGGCCTGGCCTACGACCTGGGGCCCCACCTCGTGGACCAGGCCGTATCCCTGTTTGGGCGGCCGCTGGGCGTGCGCAAGGTGCAGGGCCACTACCGGCCCGGCGGGCGGGTCGACGATTTTTTTAGCTTCCACCTGCGCTACCCCGCCGGCCTGAACGTGTGGCTGACGGCTGGCTTGCTGGTGGCGGCCCCCGGCCCGGCCTACGTGCTGCACGGCACCCAGGGCAGCTACCAGAAGGGCCGCACCGACCCCCAGGAGGCCCAGCTGCTGGCCGGCCTGCGCCCCACCGACCCCGCCTACGGCCACGAGCTGCCCGGCAGCGCCGGCCACCTCACCCTGGCCGGCCCCGACGGGGGCCTGAGCACCCAGCCCGACCCGGCCCCGACGGGAAACTATTTGGGCCTATTTGATGCTGTGGCCCAAACCATCCGCCACGGCCAGCCCTACCCGGTGCGCGCCGAGCAAGTAGCTTGGCAAATGGAAATCCTGGAACAACCGGCCGAGGCGTAGCGCCACTTGCATTCTACCGTGCCCTTTCCACGCCATGTATTGAATTGCCGCGCCCGGCCGCGCCGCGCCGCCGCTCGGTGGCTGCTGGTGCTGCTGTGCCTGCTGCTGGGGGCCCCTGGGGCCCGCGCCCAAGCCCCGGCCGATACCGTGCGCCGCCCCCGCACCGTGGCCCTCGACACGGTGGCCGTGGCCCCGCAGGCCGTGAACACGGAGGGCTGGCTGCTGCTCGACCCCGACATCCGCGGGGAGCTGGGCGGGGCAGTGGCCAACCTCTACAACTTCAAGTTCGACCGCGCCGAGCGGCAGTTCCGGTCGCTGCGCCGGCGCTACCCGCACCACCCCATGCCCTACTTTTTGCTGGGCCTGAACGTGTGGTGGAAGATGATGCCCAGCAACTTCACCGATACGAAGTACGACCGGCTGTTTTTGGCCTACATGGACACGACCATCGCCCAGGCCAAGCGCCGCTACGACGCCGACGACAAGAACTACGAAGCGTGCTTTTTTCTGGCGGCCGCCTATGGGTTTGAGGCCCGGCTGTTTGGCGAGCGCAGCTCCTACGCCAAGGCCAGCTTGTACAGCAAGCGGGCCCTCAACTACCTGGAGCGCAGCCGCGAAGCCAACGGCCTCAGCCCCGAGTTCCTGCTCGGCCAGGGCTTGTTCAACTACTACGCCGACGTCATCACCGAGGCGCATCCCTGGCTGAAACCCGTCCTGGTGTTCTTCCCGAAGGGCAACCGCGTGCTGGGCCTCCAGCAGGTGCGCACCGTGGCCACCGAGGGCTTCTACACCCGCACCGAGGCCAAAATCCAACTCATCGACATGCTGCAAAGCACGCGCGAGAAAAACCCCCTGGGGGCCCTGCAAATCTGCGCCGGCCTGCTGGCCGAATTCCCCGACAATGCCTACGTGCAGCGCGAGTACGCCAAGCTCTGCTTCGTGACGGGCAACATCGGGGCGGGCGAGGCCGTGAGCCGCCAAATGCTCGAAAAAATCAGCCTCGGCCTGCCCGGCTACGAGGCCACCAGCGGGCGCTACGCGGCTTACTACATGGGCTACTACAACCAGTTCATCTACCACAACCTGACGGCCGCCAAGGACTACTACCTGCGCTGCATCGTGTTTGCCGAAGTGAGCGGCCAAACCCAGCAGCGCTACTACTCCTACGCCAATGGCAACCTGGCCAAAATTGCCCTTCAGGAGCACGACGCCCCCGCCGCCCGCCGCTACTACCAGGCTGTGCTCGACCACGCCGACAAAGCCCTGCCCCTGCGCGCCGAGGCCCAGCAGTACCTCAAGCCGCGCAAAAAGTAGGGCCCTGTGGGGAGTTAAAAGTTGAGAGTTAAAAGTTAAAAATCACACAAACAGTGTTTTAACTTTTAACTCTCAACTTTTAACTCCCCACAGGGCCCCTAGCCGCTATTGCTGCGCCTGCTGCAACAGCCGCACGATGAGGCCGGTCCAGCCGGTTTGGTGGCTGGCGCCGAGGCCTTTGCCGTTGTCGCCGTCGAAGTACTCGTGGAAGAGCAGGTAGTCTTTGAAGTGCGGGTCGGTTTGAAGCAGCTCGGCCTGGGCGAAGGCCGGGCGGCGGCCGTCGGGGCCCCGCAGCAGCAGCCGGGTGAGGCGCTCGGCGAGGGCGGCGGCCACCTGGTGCAGGTTCAGCTCCTGGCCCGAGCCGGTGGGGTACTCGATGGTGAACGAGTCGCCGTAGTAAAAATGAAACCGCTGCAACGACTCGATGATGAGGTAGTTGACCGGAAACCAAATGGGGCCCCGCCAGTTGGAGTTGCCGCCAAACATATCGGAATCGGACTCGCCCGCCAGGTAGCTCACCTCAAACGACGCCTCGTCGGTGTGGTACTCGTAGGGCGCGGCCTGGTGGTGGCGCGAGAGCGAGCGAATGCCGTGGTCGGCCAGGAACTCGTGCTCGTCGAGCATGCGCGTGAGCACGTGGCGCAGGCGCGTGCGGCGCAGCAGGCTGAGGCGATGGCGGATGGGCTGGCCGGGCTCCTCTATCTGGCCCACAAGGGCGGCCAGGTGGGGGCGGTGGGTGAGCAGCCAGGTGGCCCGGGCCATGAACTGCGGCGCGGCCGCCAGCAGCTCATCGTCCAGGATTTCCACGGCGAAGAGCGGAATTAGGCCCACCATCGAGCGGATGCGCAGGCTGGTGCGCGAGTCGTCGGGGGCGTGCAGCACGTCGTAGTAAAAGTTGTCCTGCTCGTCCCAGAGGTTCAGCTCGCCGCCGCCGCCGTGCGTCATGGCGTCGGCGATGTAGAGGAAGTGCTCGAGGAACTTGCTGGCCATGTCCTGGTACACGGGGTTGGTTTGGGCCAGCTCCAGGGCCATGCGCATCAGGTTGAGGGCAAACATGGCCATCCAGCTGGTGCCGTCGCTCTGCTCCATTTTGCCGCCCGTGGGCAGCGGCGAGCTGCGGTCGAAGATGCCGATGTTGTCCATCCCCAAAAAGCCGCCCTCGAAGATGTTGCGCTCGTCGCGGTCCTTGCGGTTCACCCACCACGTGAAAGTCATCACCAGCTTCTGAAATACGGCCTCCAGAAAGGCACGGTCGCCGTGGCCGCCGTTCAGCTTTTTGTCCATTTGGTACACGCGCCAGGTGGCCCAGGCGTGCACCGGTGGGTTCACGTCCTCAAACTTCCACTCGTAGGCCGGCATCTGGCCGTTGGGGTGCAGGTAGCCGTCCTGGCAGAGCAGGCGCAGCTGGCCCTTGGCAAATTCGGCGTCCACGGCCGCCAGCGGCAGGCAGTGGAAAGCCAGGTCCCAGGCCGCGTACCACGGGTATTCCCACTTGTCGGGCATCGACACGATATCGGCATTGTGCAAATGCCGCCAGGTGGCATTGCGGCCCTCGCGGCGGGCGGCGGGCAGCGGGGCCTCGGGGTGGGCGGGGTCGCCGTCGAGCCACTGGGCCACATCGTAGTAGTAAAACTGCTTGCTCCAGAGCATGCCGGCGTAGGCCTGGCGCTGTACGTTGCGGGCATCGTCGCCCACTAGCCCTTCCTGCACGCACTCGTAAAACACGTCGGCCTCCTGCCGGCGGGCGGCAAACAAAGTGTCGAAATCGGCAAATGGGGCCCCCAGCTCGGCCTGGCTCAGGCGCAGGCGCACGGTGTAGGCTTGGCCCGGGGCCAAGGTGGCGGTGTAGCAGGCGGCGGCCTTGGTGCCGCGCCGGGCGGGGTTCACGGCCGCGTCGTCGCCCTCCACCACGTAGCGGTTGATGCCGTCTTTGTAATACGCGCCGGCGGCGGCTGGGGCCCCCGGCGCGGCGCTGGCGTCAGCTCCGCTGTCGGCGCCGGGCGGTACCTCGGGCCGGGTGTCGTTGTCGCAAAACAGCAGGGCGGCGGGCCCGTCGCAGTACAGCTGGTAGCGGCCCAGGGCGGGGTGCGCGGCGTGCACCGTGCCGGCGGGGCCGGCGGCCAGGGTGGGGCGGGTGTCGTCGTAGCCCCAGGCCCAGGTGTTGCGGAACCACAGCTGCGGCAGGATGGCCAGCGGCGCGGCCTCGGGGCCCCGGTTGTGGGCCGTGATGGTCACCAGGATGTCGTCGGGCCCGGCCTTGGCGTACTCGATGAACACGTCGAAGTAGCGGCCCTCGTCGAAAATACCGGTGTCGATGAGCTCATACTCCGGTTCCTGGCGGCTGCGGGCGGCGTTTTCCTGGCGCAGCTTTTCGTAGGGGAACGCAGCCTGCGGGTACTTGTACAGCATCCGCATGTAGGAGTGCGTGGGTGTGCTGTCGAGGTAATAATAAGCCTCCTTCACATCCTCGCCGTGGTTGCCCTCACCGTTGGTGAGGCCAAAGAGGCGCTCCTTGAGCTGGTCGTCCCGACCGTTCCAGAGGCCTACGGCGAAGCATAGGTGCTGCTGGTCGTCGGAGATGCCGCCCAAGCCTTCCTCGCCCCAGCGGTAGGCGTAGGCGCGGGCGCGCTCGTGGGTGATGTAGTCCCAGGCGCTGCCGTTGGGGCTGTAGTCTTCGCGCACCGTGCCCCACTGGCGCTCGGTGAGGTAGGGGCCAAATTTTTTCCAGGGGGCCGTTTTCGCGGTGGCCGCGGCGAGGCGTCGTTGTTCTTCCATTGGGGGCAAAGGGCGGGCGCAGGGGCGGGGCAAGGGGCCCCGCCGGGTGGCGCGTTGCCGCAAAGAAACGCACCCCAGCGCACGGGGTTGCGCTGGCCGCCGGCTAAGCCCGTGCGTAGGCCGCGTACCAAAGGGTGCCCAGGGGCTTGCAAAAGCAATTTAGGCGGGCCCCGGGGCAGAAAAGAAAGGGCGCAAAAAATGCGTGAACGGCCCCCGATAGGGCCCCGGCTAGGTCCCGGCCAGGCCCCGCGGCCGTTGGCCAAAAAGCACCGAACTTGCCGGCCCGTTCCCATCCCAACGCCCCTTGCCCATGCGCCACCATTTGTACGCCCTCGGGCTCGCCCTGCTGGCGGGCGCGGCCCACGCCCAGGCCCCCGCGGCCGCCCCGGCCACCGCCACCACCACCCGGGTGGCCCCCGCGGCGGCGCTGCCGCTCTCGCCCCGGCAGCTCTATCCTGGCCTGTTTGAGGCCGTGCAGCTCGGGCACGTGTACGCCGATAATAAAACCTTCGTAGACGCGCTGCCCAAGGCCCCGGTGGCCACCATTATGGCCGCCTACGCCCAACAGCACCAGCAGCCCGGCTTCAACCTGAAAGCCTTCACCGACACCTACTTCCAGGCCCCGGTTGCGGGCACGGACATCTACCGCAGCGACGTGGCCGCCGGCCTGCGCGCCCACCTCGACACGCTGTGGACGGTGCTGCAACGCCGCCCCGACGCCGCGGCCGTGACCCCGGGCTCGTCGCTGCTGCCGCTGCCGCACCCGTACCTGGTGCCCGGCGGCCGCTTCCGCGAGGTGTACTACTGGGATTCGTACTTCACGATGCTGGGCCTGGTGGACGCCCACCGCGTGGGCCTGGTGCGCGACATGGTGGACAATTTTGCCTACCTCATCGGGCGCTACGGCTTCATTCCCAACGGCAACCGCACGTATTACCTCACCCGCTCGCAGCCGCCTTTCTTCGCCCAAATGGTGGAGCTGCTGGCCACCGCCCAGGGCGACACCGTGCGCCGCCGCTACCAGGGGGCCCTGCTGGGCGAGTACGCCTACTGGATGGGCGGGGCCGACGCCGTGCGCGCCGGCACCGCCGCCGGCCCGGTGGTGCGCCTGCCCGGTGGGGCCCTGCTGAACCGCTACTGGGACGCCAGCACCGAGCCCCGCGAAGAATCGTACGCCGAGGACGTGGCCGCCGCCAAGCTCAGCCGCCAGGCCCCGGCCGCGTTCTACCGCAACATCCGGGCGGCGGCCGCCTCGGGCTGGGATTTCAGCAGCCGCTGGTTTGGGCCCGATAATACGCTGGGCTCCATCCAAACCACCGATTTGGTGGCCGTTGATTTGAACTGCCTGCTCTACGGGCTGGAGCAGACCATCGCCCGCGGCTACCGCCAGCAGGGCAACGCGGCCCAGGCCGCCGCCTTCGAGCAGAAGGCCACTCGCCGCAGCCAGGCCCTGCTGCAATACTGCTGGGACCCGGCCACCGGCTGGTTCCTCGACTACAACTGGCGGACGGGTAAGCGCTCGGCGCGGCCCACGCTGGCGGGCGTGTTTCCGCTGGCCCTGGGGCTGGCCCGGCCCGCCCAAGCCAAGCTGGTGGCAGCGGGGTTGGAGCGGGACTTCCTCAAGCCCGGCGGCCTCGTGACCACGCCCCTGCGCACCGGCCAGCAGTGGGACGCGCCCAACGCCTGGGCCCCCTTGCAGTGGATGAGCATCAGCGGGTTGCGCCAGTACAACCAGCCCGCGCTGGCCCGCACCATCGCCCTGCGCTGGGCCGGCCTGAACGCCCGCGTGTTCACCCAAACCGGCAAGCTGCTGGAGAAATACAACGTGCTGGACGTGAACACTGCGGCCGGCGGCGGCGAGTACCCCCTGCAAGACGGCTTCGGCTGGACCAACGGCACCCTGCTCTGGCTCCTGAACCGTTACCCCGAAGCTGGCAAGCCGCTGTAGGTTTGGTAATTGGTAGTTGACAGATTGGGGCCCCTGGGGTAAAACTAAGCTGTGCTTGGTCTTACCCCAGGGGCCCCAATCTGTCAACTACCAAGTTAGGCAGTGGGGAGGATGTCGTCGTCGTCGAGTACTATGGGCTCCATGCGCGGCACCAGGGCAAACATCAGCACCCAGGCCAGCAGGTAGGCCCCGCCGCAAATCAAAAACATGATGAAATACGCGTGGTTGAGCTGGCCGAGGGCCTCGTAGTGCACAAACATGCGCTTCTGCACCAGGGCCGTGAGGGCAATGCCGCCCAGGCCCCCGGCCATGCCGCCAATGCCCGTGACGGAGGCCACCGCCCGCTTCGGAAACATGTCCGACACGGTGGTGAAAATGTTGGCGCTCCAGGCCTGGTGGGCCGCCGCCGCGATGCCAATTACGCCCACGGCCAGCCACATGTTGGTGCGGCCCAGGTACTGCGCAAACACAATCGGGAACACGCAAAAGGCAATGAGCAGCATGGCCGACTTGCGGGCCTGGAACGCGGGCAGGCCGCGCTTCATGAAGCCCAGCGGCAGGTAGCCGCCGCCCACGCTGCCGATGCTTGAGAGCACGTATACGGCCGCCACCGGCAGGGCAATGCCCGTGCCCGTGAGGTGGTACTGCTTGCCCAGAAAGTCGGGGAGCCAGAACAGGTAAAACCACCAGATGGGGTCGGTGATGAACTTGCCAATCACGAAGGCCCAGGTTTGGCGGAAGCCCAGCAGGCGGCCCCACGAGGCCTTGGGTTTTTCCTCCACCACGCCCTCGGCGGGCAGGCCGGCAGGGATGTCGGCGTTGATGTAGTCGAACTCGGCCTTGCTGAGCTTGGGGTGGGTGGCGGGCGTTTCGTAGTGCTTGTTCCACAGCACCAGCCACACAAAACCCAGGGCCCCGGTGATGATGAACGCCCACTGCCAGCCGATGGTGACGGCAATCAGCGGCACCGTGAGCGGGGCGATGATGGCCCCCACGTTGGAGCCCGAGTTGAAGATGCCGGTGGCCAGGGCCCGCTCGCGCTGCGGAAACCACTCGGCGGTGGTTTTGATGGCCGCCGGGAAGTTGCCGGCCTCGGTGATGCCCAAAAAGGCCCGCGCTACCCCAAAGCCCAACGTGCTGCTAACCAGTGCGTGGCCCATCGCTGCCAGGCTCCATAGGGCCGTGGAAAGGGCGTAGCCCTTCTTCGTGCCCAGCTTGTCGATGATGCGGCCCGCGCCCACCATGCCCACCGCGTAGGCCAGTTTAAAGGCAATTTCGATGTTGGCGTAATCGCCCGAATTCCAGCTGAACGCTTTCTCCAGGTAGGGCTTCAGCAGCGAGATAACCGCCCGGTCGAGGTAGTTGATCGTGGTGGCGAAGAACACCAGCGAGCAGATGGTCCAGCGGTAGCGGCCAATGCCGGGGGCTGCGGCCACGGGCGGGGGCGGCGAGCTGCGAAGGGCGGGGTTCATGGGCGGTTATCAGTTAGGAGTTAGCAGTTGTCAGGCATCAAGTAAGGCGTGCCAGTGCCGTTTTTTGAGCGAACCGGCAACGACCAACTAGCAGCTGACAACTAAGCGCGCGCTTGCAAAAACTGCATGAGCGGGGCCACGCGGGCGGTAATCGTGGCCGGGTCGGCCGCGCCTTTAAAGAGCTGCGAGCCAATGCCCACCGCATTCACGCCGGCCCCAAACCATTCGCCCAGGCTCTCAGTCGTGGGCTCCACACCGCCGGTCACCATCAGCGGCACCTGGGGCATGGGGCCCCGCAGCGCCCGGACGTAGTCGGGCCCCACCAGGTTGCCGGGAAAGATTTTGACCAGGCCCGCCCCGAGTTGCTGGGCGGCGTAGATTTCGTTGGGCGTGAGGGCCCCCGGCACCCAGGCCACGCCGTGGGCGCGGCAGGCGCCGGCCACCTCGGCCGTGGTTACGGGCTGCACCACGAAGGCGGCCCCGGCCCCAATGAAGCGCTCAGCGTCGGCCGCGGTGTATATGGTGCCGATGCCGAGGATCAGCTCAGGCAATTCGGTGGTGAGCTTGGCTAAGGCCTGGAAAACCTCGAAAGCCTGGGGCCCCCGGTTGGTGAACTCAAACACCCGCACGCCGCCCGCGTAGCAGGCCCGCACCACGTCCTGGGCGTGGGCCGCGTCGGCGTGGTAGAAAACGGGCACCAGCGGCGCTTGCAGCGTGCGGGCCACCACATCAGCGGCAGAGAATGGAGACATTGGCCTTGGCAAAAGATAAACGATTGTGCGAAGATGACCCAATCCGGGGCCCCATCCTAGGAAAAACGCCGGGAACGTTTGCGGTAGCTGGGGCCCTCTTGGGGTCCCGAAACCTAACGCAGAAGCCGTCCGGTGGTGTTGCCGGCCACGATGTGCTCTACCTCCGCCGCCGATACCAGGTTGATGTCGCCGGCGATGGTGTGCTTCAGCGCCGAGGCCGCCGTGGCGAAAGCCAGGGCCCGCGCCGGGTCGGCGGGGTGTACCGTGGTGCCGTAGATGAAGCCGGAAATGAACGAGTCGCCCCCGCCGATGCGGTCGATGACCGGCGCAATGTCGTAGGGCGTGGTCTCGTAGTATTCGCCGCCTTGGTACAGCAGCCCGCGGATGCGCTCGTGCGAGGCGCTTTGGGTTTCGCGCTTGGTGGCAATGACCTGCCGGATTTGGGGGAAGCGGGCGATGAGCTGCTCGGCCATCGACACGAAGGAATTGGGGGCCCCGGCGGCGGGCCGGATGCCGAACAAGTCCTCGGCGTCGCCCTCGGTGCACACCACCAGGTCGCAGCCGGCCACCAGCGGCGGCATCACGTCCTGGGCTCGTTGGCTGTACTGCCACAAGTTGCGGCGGTAGTTCACGTCGGCCGACACGGTGAGGCCGCGGCGGCGGGCTTCGGCAATGGCCGCGCCGCAAGCCTGCGCCGCACTGGCCGAAATGGCGGGCGTGATGCCCGTCCAGTGCAGCCAGCGGGCATTGTCCAGGATTTTGGCCCAGTCAAACGCCGCCGGATCGAGGTGGGCAAATGATGATTCGGCCCGGTCGTACACGATGCGGCTGGGGCGCAGCGAGGCCCCCACTTCCAGAAAGTACAGGCCCAGCCGCCCGTTTTCGCTGAACACGCAGTGCTGCATGTCCACGCCGTAGCGTTGGAAATGCTCGGCCGCGGCGTGGCCCAGCGGGTTGGCGGGGAAGCAGCCGGCGTGGGCGGCGGGCTGGCCCAGCTGCACCAGGGCGGCGGCCACGTTGGCGTCGCCGCCGCCGTAGGTCACGGCCAGGGCAGGGGCCTGGGTCAGCCGCTCGTGGTTCGGCGGCGAGAGCCGCATCATAATTTCGCCGAACGTCACGACTTGCTTCATGCTGGATGGTTAGATTACTAGGGGGTTGAATTGTTAGTAGTTGAGTAGCGCGAGCGTGTACCGCCAAGCTGTGCTTGGCCTCGCCCTAGGGCCCCCACGGGTAGCATATGCGAGGCCAAACACAGCTTGGCGGTACACGCTCGCGCTGCTTAACTGCCGGCAAATATGCGCTAAACGTGCGCCTGCTTCGCCACCGGCGTTGCCGTTGGGGCCCCTTGCTCGAAGCCAAAGTACGCCTTGGCGTTGCGGTAGCTCACGTTTTCGACCACTTCGCCCAGCCACGGCATAATTTCCGCGGGCAGCTCGCCATTTGCTACGTCGCGGCCCAGCAGGTTGCACAGGATGCGGCGGAAGTACTCGTGGCGCGGGAAGGAGAGGAAGCTGCGCGAATCGGTGAGCATGCCCACGAAGCGGCTCAGCAAGCCCATGTTGCTCAGCGCATTGAGCTGCTTTTCCATGCCGTCCTTCTGGTCCAGGAACCACCAGCCGGAGCCGAACTGCACCTTGCCGGCCACCGAGCCGTCATTGAAATTGCCAATCATGGTAGCAATCAGCTCGTTGTCGGCGGGGTTGAGGTTGTAGATGATGGTTTTGGCCAGCTTGTCCTGGCTGTCGAGCCGGTCGAGGAAGCGCGAAAGGGCGCGGCCCTGGCTAAAGTCGCCGATGGAATCCCAGCCCGTGTCGGGGCCCAGTTGGCGCAGGGCGCGCGCGTTGTTATTACGCAGGGCCCCCAGGTGGAACTGCTGCGTCCAACCTTTTTCCCAGTCCAGCTCGGCCATAAATACCAGCAGCGCCGATTTCAACTGGTTGATTTCAAACGTATCCAGGTCGTAGCCGCCGCGCGCTTTGGCGAAGGCTGCCGCGGCCTCGCCTTCGGTGTAGTCGGCGGCGTACAGGTGCTCCAGGCCGTGGTCGGAGAGGCGGCAGCCTTGGGCGGCGAAGTAGTTGTGGCGCTGGCGCAGGGCCCCCAGCAGGTCGGCGTAGGTGTGGATTTCCTGGCCCGCCGCCGCGCCCAGCCGGTCGAGGTACTGGTTGTAGTCGGCCGCCTCCGGGGTCATGGCCTTGTCGGGGCGGAAGGTAGGCAGGATGCGCGTGGCCAGGCCGCTGGTGGCCAGGGCCCTATGGTGCTCCAGCGAGTCGGCGGGGTCGTCGGTGGTGCACACGGTTTCCACCTTCATCTTGGTCAGCAGGCTCTGCACCGAAAACTCCGGCGTGCGCAGCTGAGCGTTGCAGGCATCGTAGATGCGGCGGGCGCTGTTTTTGTCGAGCAGCTCGGTGATGCCAAAGTAGCGCTGCAACTCCAGGTGTGCCCAGTGGTACAAGGGGTTACGCACGGTGTAGGGCACGGTTTCGGCCCATTTCTCGAACTTCTCCCAGTCCGAAGCGTCGCCCGTAATAAACCGCTCGTTTACACCGTTGGCCCGCATGGCGCGCCACTTGTAGTGGTCGCCGTAAAGCCACACCTGCGTCAGGTTGTCAAACTGCCGGTCCTGGGCAATCTGGTCGGGCGGCAGGTGGCAGTGGTAGTCGATAATGGGCTGCGAGGCGGCGTGCTGGTGGTAGAGCTGGCGCGCCGCGTCGGTTTGCAGCAGAAAATCTTCGTTCAAAAAGGGCTTGCTCATGGGACGAACAGGGCGGAGGCGGGTGAGATACGGGGGCGAAAGTAGGGCCCCTAGGTACGGCTTGCATGAACGGCGCGGGCCGTCGGCATTAAAAAAAGGAGTGAGGGTGGGCGCTCACAGCGAAACGCCCCGCTTCCAGGGGATGAAGTCTTCCTGGCCGTGGCGCACGGCGCTGACCTCGGTTTCGCCGCTGGCCACGCGCACCAGGTAGTCGAGAATCCGTTCGCCGGCCTGCTCAATGGTTTCCTCGCCGTCGATGACGGTGCCGGTGTTCAGGTCGATGATGTCGGGCATGCGCAGGGCCAGCTTGGTGTTGGAGCTCACCTTGACGACGGGCGCCACGGGGTTGCCGGTGGGGGTGCCCAGGCCGGTGGTGAACACCACGATGTTGGCCCCCGAGCCCACCTCGGCGGTGGTGCTTTCCACGTCGTTGCCGGGCGTGCAGAGCAGGTTCAGGCCGGGCTGCGTCACCAGCTCGGGGTAGTCGAGCACGGCCACCACCGGCGACGAGCCGCCCTTGCGGGCCGCCCCGGCCGACTTCATGGCGTCGGTAATCAGCCCGTCGCGGATGTTGCCCGGCGAGGGGTTCATGTCGAAGCCCGAGCCCACGGCCACGGCGCTGTCGCCGTAGGCCTTCATGAGGGAGGTGAAGCGGTGGGCCGTTTCGGGCGTCACCGAGCGGTTCACAATTTCCTGCTCCACGCCGCACAGCTCCGGAAACTCGGCCAGGATAACGGAGGCCCCCAGGGCCACCAGCACGTCGGAAGCGTAGCCCAGCGCGGGGTTGGCCGAAATGCCCGAGAAGCCGTCCGAGCCGCCGCACTCTAGGCCCAGCGTGAGCTTGCTGAGCGGCGCGGGCTGGCGGCGCTGGCCGTTGGCCTGCATCAGGCCCACGAAGGTTTGGCGCAGGGCCTGGCTCACCAGCGTTTCCTCGGTGCCCAGCTGCTGCTGCTCCAGCACGAATAGCGGCTTGCTGAAGTTCGGGTCGCGCTTGGCAATTTCGGCTTGCAGCATGGCCACTTGCGCGTTCTGGCAGCCGAGGCTGAGTACGGTGGCGCCGGCCACGTTGGGGTGCGTGATGTAGCCAGCCAGCAGGCCGCACAGCGTCTGCGCGTCCTGCCGAATGCCGCCGCAGCCGCCCTCGTGGGTGAGGAAGTGTACGCCGTCCACGTTTGGGAACAGGCGTGGCTTGGGGGCCCCATTTAAGGCCCCGGCCAGGTCGGCCTGCAGGATTTCCTCCACTGATTTGCCGGCCTGCATCAGCTCGATTAGGGCTTGGGTTTGGGGCTGGTAGCTTTTGCGGCGGCCGTAGCCGAGGTCGTCCACCAGGGCTTCTTGCAGTACCTGGATGTTGCGGTTTTCGCAGAACACCAGCGGCACCACCAGCCAGTGGTTGGCCGTGCCCACGCGCCCATCGGCCCGGTGGAAGCCCTGGAAAGTGCGGCCCTGCCAGTGCGTTACGTCGGGGGCTACCCAGGGGGCCCGGGTTTGGCCTTCGTCGTAGCCGTCGGTGGCGTGCGCGATGTTGGCGGTGGTGAGCAGGCCGCCGGCGGGCACGGCCTGGCGCATGCGGCCCACCAGCACGCCGTACATGGTCACGGCGTCGCCGGGCGCCAGCGGGTGCATGGCCAGCTTGTGCTTGGCCGGAATGGCGGCCGTGGTGGTCACGGTGAAGCCGCCGGCCGTCACGGGCGTGCCGATGGGCAGGTCGGTGAGGGCTACCAGCACATTGTCGGCGGGGTGGATTTTCGCAACCAGGTGTTTCATAATGAATTAGGCTAACCAGAATAAAAAACCAGGCCCCACACCCGGCGGCGGCAAACTGAGCCGGCCCTGCCCCGCGCCGCTGCAAAGGTGCCACTGGGGCCCCAAAAAGCGCCGCTTGGCTGATGATTGAAGCGGCAGCGGCTTATCGTGCAACGATTAACGGAGGACCGCTCCGTTTTACGGGGCCGGCGTGGGCACGGCGCGGCCCAGCAGGGCCCCCAGGGCGGCGGGGGCCCCGTGCGTCAGAATCAGGTTCAGGTGCTGGGTGACGGCGGCCGTGAAGCCGGGCAGGGCCCCCAGGTCCTGGCCCCACAGCTCCGCATTGGCCAACGCGCTGGCGGTGACCATGTGCACGGGCAGGCGCTGCCACAAGTCGGCAAAGTAGCCGGCCTGCTCGTCGTTGATGGGGTAGGCCGTGCCGTCGGGCAGGCGGCCATGCCAAGTGCCCTTTTCATCCTGCGTTTCGCCGCGCATAAACAGTAAATACGCCGCCCAGCCCAGGGCCACGTACTGCGGCACGGCCCCAAACTGCTGGCAGTAATGCACCAGCGTAGGCACCACGCGCAGCTGCAATTTGGCGCTGTAGTTCAGGGTGATGGCCAGCCAGCGGTGCTCCACTTCGGGGTTGCGGAAACGGTCGAGCACTTGCTGGCCAAAGCGCTGGCCCACCTTTTCGTCGATGGGGTAAGGGATGCCGGGCAGTAGGTCGGCCAGCATCAGGTTTTGCACGAACGCGGCCAGGTCATGGTCGTCCATCGCCGCGCGCACCGTGCCGAAACCGGCCAGCACAGCCAGCCCGCAGCTCAGCGAGTGCGTGCCGTTGAGCAGGCGCAGCTTCAACTCCCGAAACAAGGCGATGTCGGGCTGAATGAAAATGCCGGGGTCGGCGGGCGCGAAGCTCAGCACCTGCCGCACCCGCTCGCCGCCCTCGATGGCCCACAGCCGGTAGGCCTCGGCGATGATGAGCAGCTCGTCGGTATAGCCCAGCTCGGCCTGCAGCGCGGCCAGGGCCCCGGGCGCCGGCGTGCCGGGTACAATGCGGTCCACCAGCGAGTTGCAGCAGTCGTTGGCCGTGTCGAGCCAGTGCAGAAAGTCGGGCCCCAGGGCTTGGCGCTCGGCCAGCGTGCGCAGAATGGCGCGCAGCTTGGTGCCGTTGTCGGGTACCAGCTCGGTGGGCACGATGACCAGCCCCCGGTCCGGGGCCCCCGCAAAGGCCTGGAACCGCGCCCACAGCACGGCCAGCAGCTTGCCCGGAAACGAGCGCGGTGGGTTAGCGTGAATGTCCTCATCGTCAAGCAATTCGATGCCCACTTCGGTGGTGTTGGAAATAACCACCTGCAAATCGGGACTGGTGGCAAAGGCCAGCACCTCGGCCCACTGGCTACGGGCCGACAGCACCCGGCTGATGGCGGCGCAGACAACGTTTTCGGCCACGGGCTGGCCGTCGTCCACGCCCCGCACGCACACCGTGTACAGGCTGTCCTGGCGGGCAAAAGCGCTGGCGTCGCCCCCATCGGTGGACTTCACGACCACCACGCGGCCGTTGAATAGGGCCTGGCGGTTGGCCTGGTCAATCAGGAAATCGGGCAGGCCGCGCAGCAGCACGCCGGTGCCGAATTGTAGTACTTTTTCGGGGAGGCTGAGCAGGGCCGGGGCGGGAAGCCAAACGGCGGGGCCGGCGGCGCTGGTCCGCACGAGGTCGGGCGTTAAGGTGGGCATCATCGGAAGTTAGGATAAAGCGCCGGCTGCTGGCCGGCGGGGTGTGGCCAATGTCATTCTGTGGAGTAGCCAAAGCGAAAAAGACCTGTTGGAGTTGCTGCCGAAGCTGCTTCAGGAAGTCATTTCTTAATGGCGGGGAGCTTGGTGGGGAATGCCGATTCGCCGGCCAAGTTCTGGAGGACGAGGCCGCTTACGCCGTGGCTTTCCAGGGCGTGGGCGTAGTAGGCGGGGCGATTAGGGCCCCAGCGCACCGAGCTGTTGCGCACGGTGAGGTTGGTGGCGGTGTCGAAGTAAAAGCCCGCCGTGCGGCCCGGCACGAGGCCCGCGGCCTGGCTGGGGCGCCGGTCGTACACGCCGCCGGCAATGGGCGTAACCTTGTCGAGCAGCACGTCTACCTGATCGAAGTAAATGCCCGACACTTTGTCGGCGGTTTCGCCGCTCACGTAGATGCCGTTCTCGCTCTGGCACTTCACGTTGCTGAAAAAAATGTTCGTCACCGCGCCCACTTTGCCCTCGGTTTGGCCCGGGGGGAAGCGCCAGCCAGCGTCCTTATTGTTGCCAGGGGCCCGGCGGTAGGCCGTCACGTAGATGGGCTCGGCCTTGCCCCACCACACGTCGGAAAACAGGTGCGACTCGACGAGTAGGTTGGAAAAGAGTACGTTGTCCACGGTGCCTTCGTCGCGGTTCTGGATGCCCACGCCCCGGTTGCTGGCCCGCACAATGCAATTATCGAACACCACGTGGCCGATGCGGTCCACGTTTTCGGAGCCGATTTTGATGGCGCAGGAGCGCGAGGTCATGGTGCAGCCCGTGACGGTGATGTTCTCGCAGGGCCCAAACTCGGCGTACTCACGCCGGTTTTTCAGGCAAATGCAGTCGTCGCCCGATTCGATGTAGCAGTTAGTAATGCGCACGTTCTTGCTGTGGTCCAGGTCGATGCCGTCGCTGTTGCGCACCTTCAGGCTGTTGAGCAGGGTGATGTCAGAGATGGCTACGTCGTCGCAGCCCACCAGGTGCACCGTCCAGTAGGCCGAGTTGCGGATGTGCAGGTCGCGGATGCGCAGCCCTTTCACGCCCACCAGCGTCAGTAGATGCGGGCGCGGGTCGGTGCCCACGAAGGGCTTCAACTCGTAGGAATCGTCGAACTCCGCGCCCATGAACGAAACGCCGTTGCCGTCGAGCGTGCCGCCGCCGCACAGCGTAACGGACTCCAGGTTTTCGCCCCCCATCCAGATGGTGCCCTCGCCCCGGTTGGCCCGGAAGGCACTTTTCTGGTACACCCGCGGGTCAGGGTTGGCCCGCACCGTGGCCCCGGTTTCCACGCAAAATTCCACGCGCGACTTTAAATCGAACGGCCCGGCCAGAAATGTGCCGCCCGCCGGCACCAGCACGCGCCCGCCGCCCGCCGCCGCGCACGCGTCGATGGCCCGTTGCAGGGCCCCGGCGTCGTCGGTTTTGCCGTCGCCCAGGGCCCCAAACGCCCGGATGTTGAACACGCCCTGCGGCACGGCTGGGGCCCCAGGGGCTACTGCTAGCGCCGCCCTGGCCGCCGTGGCCGGCACGGTGCGCCCAGCCTGGCAGCCCAGTAAGCCCCAGGCAATGCTCAAGCACAAAAGAAGGACGGACGGACGCATTAAAATAGGATTCACCATTAGTTAGCGGATAAGCCCGAAGGCCGGTTTTGTTTTTCGCTGGCCCACTTGGGGGCGGGCGCGGCCTGCAAGTCCAGCTCCAACCGGCCGCCCTGCATCAGGTCGGCGTGGCGGAGGAAGCTGCGGGGGTAGGGTCGGCCGTTCCAGCGCACGGTGGCAATGTACTGGGCCCCCGGTGTGGCGCAGCGGCAGTTGATTTCCAAGGTCTTGCCACTGGGCAGCTGCACGCGGGTGCGCGCAAACAGCGGCGCGCACAGCAAGTACTCGCCCGACACCGGGTCGAGGGGGTAGAAGCCCAGCGCCGCAAACACGTACCAGGCCGACATCTGCCCGGCGTCGTCGTTGCCACTCAGGCCGCCGGGGCCGTCGCTGTATTCTTCGGCCAGGATGCGGCGCACCTGCTGCTGCGTTTTCCAGGGTGCGGCGGTGTAGTTGTACATAAACGGGATCTGGTGGCCGGGCTCGTTGCCGTGCCAGTACTCGTTTTTGGCAAATAGGCTGTCGAGGGCCGCTTCCAGCCGGGCGGGGCCCCCCATCAGCCGGGCCAGGCCGGGCACGTCGTGCGGCACGTAGAATGTGTACTGGCGCGGCGTGCCCTCGGTAATGTACGGCTCGCGCACGTCTGGCCGGAACGGGGACCCCCAGCGGCCGTCGGCGTGGCGGCCCCGCACCAGTCCCACGGCCGGGTCAAACACCCGGCGGTAGCCCTGGGCCCGCTTGGTCAAGGTGTCGTAATCAGCGGTTTTGCCCAGGCCCTTAGCCACTTGCGCCAGGGCGTAGTCGTCGTAGCCGTACTCGAGGGTGCGGCTCACCTGCTCCTTTTTGTGGAAAGCTTCCTGCACGCTGTCTTCCAGCGGCACGAAGCCGTAGCGCAGGTACGAGGACAGGGCCCGGCGGCCCTTGCCGTTGGCGTAGTCGGCGGGGCCGGCCGGGTCGAAGGCGTTCTGGCGCATGAGGCGGTAGGCCGCGGGCACGTCGTAGCCGCGGATGCCCTTGGCGTAGGCCGAGGCGATGAACGCCGTGCCGTGGTCGCCAATCATGGCCGAAGTGTAGCTGTTCCAGCACGGGAAAATCGGGAGCCAGCCGCCCTGCTGCCCCTTCAAAACCAAGGAGTTCACCAGGTCGTTCACCAGCGCCGGCCGCAGTATTTCGTAGAGCGGCAGCTCGGCCCGGTAAATGTCCCACATCGAAAAATCGTCGTAGTAATTGCCCTTAGCGAGCCGCTGGTTCTGGTAGTTGCCCGCGAAGGCTGGGTAAGTGCCGTCCACGTCGTTGAACAGTCGGGGCTGCTGCATGGTGTGGTACAGGGCCGTGTAGAAGATGCGCTTGTCGCGCTCCTGGGCAGTTTCCACCTGGATTTGGCCCAGCGCCTTCTGCCACACAGCCTTGTTTTGCGCCAATAGGGCCCCAAAATCCCAGCCCGGAATCTCGGCCGCCAGGTTGCGCCGGGCCCCGGCCAGGCTGCTGAACGAGGTGCCCACGCGCAGGCGCAGCGTCTCGCCCTTGGCCACCTTAAACCCGAGAAACGCGCCGAGGTCCTTCTGGTCTTTCAGGCTTAGGGCCCCCGAGGCGCGCCCGCCGCTGAACGTGCCACCCCGGGCCCCGCGCCGCTCCACCTGCACCACAAAGTAGCCGCTGAAGCCCGCCGGCTGCCCCCAGCCCTGGTAAATGCGGTGCGCCGGGTTGTAGCCCCACACCTCGCCCTTCGCCGCGTCCACCTGCACGAAGCCCTGGCCCTGGTCGCTGTTGGGCGCCACCAAAACGTACAAGCTGTCGGCTTGCGCGGCGGTGAATTGCAGCATACTGCACCGCGCCGTCGCCGTCATTTCGGCCCGGAGCCGGTATTTCGGCAGGCTGACTTGGTAGTAGGCCGGCGTAGCCGTTTCGGTGCGGTGCGAAAAGCCGGCGGCGTAGGCCGCCGCCTGCGTGCGCAGCCGGCCCGTAATGGGCATGATCGTGACGCTGCCATAGTCCTGGGTGCAGGAGCCGCTGAGCCAGTGGCTGGCCCGGAAGCCGGTCAGCACCGTATCGCGGAAGTAGTAGGGGGCCTGGCACTTGGTTTCCGAGGGCCGGGTCTGGGGCGTCCACTGCGTCATGCCAAAAGGCGTGCCCACGGCCGGGATGGTGTTGGCCAGGTGCTCGGTGCCCTCGCCGTGCTTTAGGGCCCCCACGGTGGTGCTGGCCGCGGTGCCGGCCAGCGGCTGCACGTAGTGCACCAGGTCGGGCGCCTGGGCCACGGCGGCGGGCAGGGGCCCCAGCAGGCCGAGGAAGAGGAGGGGGGTAAGCGTTTTCAGGGGAGGGACGGGGGGGGTAGGCGTTGAGTCTTTAAACGATCAGAACGTTCCACCCAGCGGCGGATGTGCCAGCTGGGTAGAACGTTCTGCTTTTACCTGGTGCGGATGAACGCTTAGTACCCCGGGTTCTGGGGGAAGTCGCCGCGGTTCAGGTCAATCTGGGTTTGCGGAATGGGGCGCAGCAAATTAAAGCTCTGGAGGCGGTTGAATTTCGCCAGCTCCTTGTTGTAGAGCTTGCCGCGCTCCAGCAGCTTGCCCGTGCGCTTCAGCTCGTACCAGCGCAATTCTTCGCCAAACAGCTCGCGGGCGCGCTCGTCCAGGATATTGTCGATGGTGATGCTGGTGGCCTTCAACTCGTCTTTGTAGGCCAGATTGGTGGCCGGGTTGGTGCCGGTTTTGCCGGCCCGGGTGCGGATCACGTTGTAGTACTGCACCGCCTTGGCCATGTCACCGGCCTTCAAATACGCCTCCGACGCAATGAGGTAGGTTTCCGCCAAGCGGAACACGTAGGTGTCGCGAACGCCCTTGTTGTCGTCGCTATAGGGCACACCCACTTCCCGGAACTTCTTGGCGAAGGGCAGCGAGCGGGGCGAAAAGCTGGTCTTGTTCTCGTACTCATCGAAGTTGTACACGTAGTACTTCTTCGTTGCTTTGCGCGCCGCCGAAAAAGGCACGTCGGGGAAGTAAATAACCGTATCGCCCACGGCGAAGCCCGCGGTAGCCAGCTGGGCATAAATGGCCGTCGCAAACGTGCCTTGGTAGCGCGCGTCGCGCGTCTTGTCAAACAGCGTGTACAGGTAGGGAGTAGGCGAGATGTACAGCGACGACTTGTTGTAATAGGCGCTCCGGCCAATGGCCGGGTACGTCTGAAACTCCATGTTGAACAGGTTCTGGAGGCCGTTGCCCGTGATTAACGCGCCGGGGTTGTTGATGTAGTAGTAGCGGTTGCTCTCGACGTTCGGATTGTACTGCACCGAGAAAATAACCTCCGGGTTTACCTGAAAGCTGGCGTTGTTGGGGTCGAAGAGGCTCGCAAAGTTGCTGCTCAGCGCGTAGGTGCCCGAGCTAATAAGTGCCTCGGCCAGCTGGCCCGCCTTGGTGAAGTCGGCCTGGCCGCTGCCGTAGCTCTTGTAGCCGCGGGTTAGGTACACCTTGGATAAGAGGTGCTGGGCCATGCCCTTCGTCACGCGGCCGAAGTTGGGGGTAGTAGCCGGCAAGGCGTCCGTGGCTTCAGTCAGGTCCTTGATAATCTGGGTGTACACGTCCTTCTCCGCCGTGCGGGTAAAGCCAAACGTAGGCTGCGTCGAAGGGGCCAGAATCAGGGGTACGTCGCCAAAAGTTTCGGTCAGCAGGAAGTAGTGGTAGGCCCGCAGCGCCTTGGCTTCGGCCACGCGGGTAGCCACCGTTGCGGCGTCCAGGCCCGCTACCTGCGTCGACCAGAAGATGGTCGTGTTCGTCAGCTGAATGGCGTAGTACGCCTCTTTCCAATACGAATCGAGGTCGTAGTTGCTCGAATTCAGGTTGTTGTCGTAGCTGTTAAAGGCATCGGTCGTGCCCACGTTCGCCACCGTGAAGATGTCGGTGCCCAGGAAGAACATGCCCGAGTAGGTGAGCAGGGGCCGCAGGGGCGCGTAGTTCGATTTCACCAGGTCTTCGAAGCCCTGGGCGGTGCCGTAGTAGGTTTCGGCGGTGCGGCCGCCCAGGTTTTCCTCGGTTAGGTAGTCTTTGCAGCCGCTGAGGGCCAGCAGGGCCAGAAAGCCCGTTGCGCACAGGCCGTTGATGTAGCGTTTCATAAAGTAAGACTGGGCTCGTAGAAGGTTAGGTTACAGCGACACGTTCACCCCAAAGAGGAAGGTGCGGGTCCGGAAGCTTTGCAACCCGTAGGTGTTCAGGCTAGCCGTTTCGGGGTCCCAGCCCACGTAGTCGGTGAAGATGAAGGGGTTGTAGGCCGTGGCGTACACCCGGAGGCTGCCCACGCCGAAGCGGCCCGACATGGCTTTCGGCACGTTGTAGCCGAGGGTGATGTTGCTGATTTTGGTGTACGAAGCGTCGGTGTAACCCGAAGCCCGGCGGCGGTTACCGTCCTGCTCAATGGCGGCGTTGGCCCACTCGTTGGTCAGGTTGGTGGGGGTCCAGTAGGAGCGGTTGAAGGAGTTGTAGCGGGCCCGGCCCTCGTCGCCAAACTCGTGCGCCGACAGAAACTGGTTGTACTCCGTCACGCCCTGGCGGGTGTACACGGTCACGTTCAAGTCAAAGTTGGCGAAGTTGACGGTGTTGGAAATGCCCCCAAACCACTTGGGCGAGTTGTTGCCCAGCACCACCCGGTCGTCGCTGCTAATCTTGCCGTCGCCGTTGGTGTCCTGCAATTTCCATTGGCCGGGCTTCTGCCCGTACTCGGCGGCCTTCACCGCTTCATCGGTCTGCCACACGCCAATTACTTTGTAGTCGTAATACGACCGCACGTTCTGGCCGATAAACCAGCTGTTGCCCACGTCGTCTTTACCGTCGCCGTAGAGGTCCAGAATCGCGTTGTGGTTGTGGGCAAAGTTGATGTTCGTTTTCCAGGTGAACTTGCTGTTGGTTACGTTCACCGTGTTCAGGTTCAGCTCGACCCCCTCGTTGCGCACCCGGCCCACGTTAGAGAGCACCGAGTTGAAGCCGTTGCCGGCCGGAATTTGCTGCACCAGAATGGAGCCGCGCGACGTTTTGTTGTAGTAGTCGGCATCAAGTGAAATCCGACCCTTGAAGAGCGAGATTTCCAGGCCGGCGTTGTACTCGCGGGTTTTCTCCCAGGTCAGGTTTTTGTTGCCCAGGCCCGAGGGCGAAAAACCGTTGGCCGTCACGCCGTTGAAGTCGTAGTACGAGGGCGTTACCGTTACCTGCGTGGCGTAGGGGTTCAAGCCCAGCGGGTTGTTGCTGGAAATGGCCGCGTTGCCCGATTCGCCGTAGCTCACCCGCGCCTTCAGCAGGTTCAGGAATTCGTACTGCTTGAAGAAGTCTTCGTCGCTGGCTACCCAGGCAAAGCCGGCCGACGGGAAGAAGTCCCACTTTTTGCCTTCGGCCAGGATGGAGTTGCCATCGTAGCGGCCAGTCAGCGTCACCAAGTACCGGCCGCGGAACGAGTAGTTGGCCCGCGCCAGGTACGACATGGTCGTTTGCTTGGCGTAGTTGCTAGTGGCAACAGTGGAAGGGGGGGTAGTGGTGCCCCCAATGGTCACGGCCGTGCTCGTGCCCAGGTTGTACCACAGCGAGTTGTAGGGCAGGCCCGAAACGGTGGTGGAGCTGGCGTCGTTCTGGTAATAGTTGGCCGTGGTGCCCGCCAAAATGCTTAGGCTGTGGGGCCCAAAGTCCTTGGCATAGCTCAGGAAGTTCTCCTGGTCGTAGTTGAAGACGTGGTACGTGTTGTAGCTGGCATTGCTGGGCTGGGTGCCGGCGCGCGACTTGGTGTAGGTGTCCAGGTACGAGCCGCCCCGCTGGTACGTGATGTCGGTGGTGAACGTGGACCGAAACTTCAGGCCCTTCAGGATATTCCACTCGCCGTACACGTTCGGCAGGAGGCGAACGTACTGCGTGCGCCGCACCTCGTTGCGGAAGTCGAAGAGCGGGTTGGTGATCTGCGCCTCGGTTTCGAAGGCGATGAAACGCTCGCTGCCGTCCTCGTTGTAGGCGCTGCCGGTGGGCCGCAGGCGGTGGGCGCTCCGAAACGCTTCGAAGCCGCCGGGCTTGTTGTCGACGAAGGCTGTGTAGGTCGAAGCCCCAAATTTGAACTTGTCGCTGAGCGTCTTATCAACGCCGATTTTCATGGTGTACTTCTTCAGGTCTGCTACTTTCTCGGCGCCCTGGTAATCCTGGTAGCCGAGCGACAAGAAGGTATTGGTTTTGCCATCGCCGCCATTGAGCGAAAGCAAGTGGCTGGTTTGCAGGCCGCGCTGCTTGATGAGGTCTATCCAGTTGGTGAAGTTGTTGTTTTGGATGTTGCGCAGCTCCGTGGCCGAAAATATCTTGTCGTCGGTGGCCACCACATCGGGGTTCTGGCCCTGGTCGATGGCGCGGGTGCGGCTGTATTCGCGGGCATAGGCCGCAAACTCTGCCCCGTTCATCATGGGCGGCAGGTTGTAGGCTTCCACAAAGCCCGCGTAGCCGTCGTAGGTGATGCGCGCGCCACCGGCCGAGCCCTTCTTCGTCGTCACAATTACGACCCCGTTAGCCCCACGCGAGCCGTAAATGGCCGTCGAAGAGGCGTCCTTGAGCACGTCGATGCGCTCGATGTCGGCCGGGTTGATGTCGTTGATGTTCGACACCGGAATGCCGTCCAGCACGTACAGCGGCTGGGTGTTGCCGCCGATGGAGTTGGCGCCCCGAATCTCAATAGTCAGGTCGGCGCCGGGCTTGCCCGAGGAGCGTTTCACGTCTACCCCCGACAGTCGGCCCTGCAATGCCTCCTGGGCGTTGGGGGCCTTGGAGTTCACGATCTCCTTGCTTTCGAGCGACACCACGGTGCCGGTCAAGTCGCGCTTTTTCTGGGTGCCGTAGCCCACCACCACCACCTCATCCAACGACTTGGCATCGGCCTTCAGCACAACCTTAATGTCCAGGTTGTTGCTGATCGGTACTTCTATGGTTTGGTAGCCAACGAAGGAGACAATAAGAACCCCTTTCGCGGTGGGCACCGCGATGGAGAAATTACCGCTCATGTCCGTGGTCGTGCCGTTGGTAGTGCCCTTCAGCAGCACCGTGGCCCCGGGCAGGCTCTCGCCTTTTTCGTCGGTCACCTTGCCGGTAATGGTTACCGCTGGGGCCCCCAGCGCGGGGTGGACCTCCGGCAACGCGTGGGGGGGCAGGCCGTTCGCTGGTGCAACGGACTCGTTTCCGGCCTGGGCCGGGAGGTTGAGGCAGCAGAGCGCGGCCGCTAAGCCATTACTAGCCAGTAAGCGCGTAAAAGTTGTCCGCATACACAAAAAGGGAATAAAAAGTGGGCGATTAAGACCACGAAATTGATACCCTAACCTGAATGTAGATACTATGAACAAGCCTATATCTGCGCAAACGCTTGCGTAATCTGGCACAAGCGTTTTGGTCTCCGGTAGTCTCCTACAGGCCAATTAATTCACCTTTTAGCCCTGTTTCCGAAGATGAAGCGTTGATTAACAAAGCGAAACGCCCGCAGTAAACTTTGCCCTGGGGGCCCTAATTCGCCCACATTCACTACCCAATAGAGGCCGTCGAATTGCGGATGGTGAGTACGGACGGTAGCACGACATTTTCGGCCACTAGGGTGCTTTTCGGGTTTCGCAGGGCTTTGAGCAGTAGCGTCGCGGCAGTCTTCCCCATCTCGAAAGCGGGCTGGCTGATGGTGGTCAGCGACGGGTTGAGGATGGCCGCTGAGCGCGAGTTGTAGAAGCTAACCACCTTCACATCCTGCGGAATACGCCGGTGCAGGGCGTAGCAAGCCTGGTAGGTGCTCTCGGTCAGCATCTCAACGGTGGAGATAATGCCGTCGATGCCGGGGCGCGCTCGCAGGGTTGCTTCCAGCAGCTCGCGGTTGGCTTCTGGGTCTTGGCCGCAGTCCACAATGTCGTCGTCGCGGAACGCCAGGCCGTGTTCGGTTAAGGCCTGGCGGTAGCCCGCAATGCGCTGCCGGCCGATGGAAAGGTGGCGCGAAATGGAAAGCAATAGGAGCGTGGTGCACCGGCGCTCGATGAGGTGGCAGGTGGCCTGGTAGGCGCTCTCAGTATCATTGGTCGTCACCCGTGCCGTGTCAACGTCGTCAGCCGCGCGGTCGAAAAATACCACTGGCACGCCCTGCGCTCGCAGAGCCTGGATGTGCGCTGTAGACGTAGTTTCGGCCGATACTGATATCACCACGCCATCTACCCGGCCACTCCGGAAGGCGTGCAAAATCTCCTGCTCCAGCTGCAACCGCTCGTGCGTGAGGTAGATAAGTACGTGGTAGCCCTGGGCCTGAGCCACGGCCTCAATGCCGTTGATGGCCAGCGCGAAGTAGCTATCGAAGACCTCTGGAATGACGACGGCAATGGTTTTGCTCCGGCTGCTGCCCAGGCTGCTGGCGTGGGGGTTGGGCTGGTAGTTGAGCTTTTTGGCCAGCTCCAGTACCCGCTGCTTGGTTGCGGCCCCGATCTGGTAGCTGTCCTGCAAGGCCCGGGAAATGGTCGACGTGGATAGGTTCAGCTCTTCGGCCAGACGCTTGATGTTGATTTTGTCCATTGGAAAAGGCAGGCGCGGCCAGGCGGGTGAAGTGCTGCCAAAACATGAAGTTATTATCGATAAATCTACAATTTTCTGAGGCAAAGCCGTAGGAACCATCCTTTGCCAACCGATTTCGCCACATTCAAGTAAAATGACTTTGTTTAACTTGTTGTGAGTCAAAGGACAGTGTAGTGAAAATTTGAGTCCCCACGGCATCATTCTGCCGCCTCTTGCCGCCGGGCACACCCAGAATTTTTAGCAGGGCGGCAACCCCACACAAGGCAGTCGTTGCGATTGCCGCAACTTCCCAACCGTTGCCAAGACGTGGACGCGGTGTGGGAACGTAACCTGCGCTATTCCAGCAGCCATCAGCAGGCTGCGCCGCATACCGTGCCGCCATCCCTGCGACCCGAGTAGCAAGTAAGTGTTCCTCGGCTGCAATCTGAGCACGCACGATGTGCAACGAAAAGGGCCCACCGAAACTCGGGGGCCCCATTATCAGCAGGTAAGCTCGCCATTACCCCAGCTACTTCAGCAGCTCGTGCAGCACCGTTTGCATCGAAAAAGTACGGTTGCCGGCTTCCCGGACGATGAGCGAATTGGGCGAGTCGAGCACCGCGTCCGTCACCACCACGTTGCGGCGCACGGGCAGGCAGTGCATGAATTTACCGTTGTCGGTGAGGGCCATGTGGGCCTCGCTCACCATCCAAGCGGGGTCGGTGCTCAAGATTTGGCCGTAGTCGCGGTAGCTGCTCCAGTTTTTGGCGTAGATGTAATCGGCGCCCTCAAACGCCTTGCGCTGGTCGTACTCGATGCGGGCGCCCTTTGTGAACTTGGGGTCAAGCTCGTAGCCCTCGGGGTGGGTAATGACGAAATCCACCCAGTCCACCTCTGAAAACCAGTCGGCAAACGAGTTGGGCACGCACTGGGGCAGGGCGCGCACGTGCGGGGCCCAAGTGAGCACCACTTTCACGCGCTCCTTCTGCTTGGTTTCAGCTACCGTAATGAGGTCGGCAAAGCTTTGCAGCGGGTGCAACGTGGCGCTTTCCAGGCTGATGACCGGCACGGTAGCGTACCGCACAATCTTGTTGAATAGAACCTCGCCATAGTCCTCCGCCTTATCCTTGAGCGTGGGGAACGTGCGCACGCCCAGCACGTCGCAGTACTCGCTCATCACGGCAATAGCGTCCTTAATGTGCTCCTGGGTGCCGCCGTTCATCACTGCGCCGTCGGCTGTTTCCAGCGTCCACGAGTCGGCCCCGGCGTTCAGCACCCAGGCCTGGGCCCCCAGGTTGTAGGCCGCCTTCAGCGAGCTGAGCCGGGTGCGCAGGCTGGGGTTAAAAAAGATGAGCCCCACAGTTTTGTTCTTGCCAATTTGCTGGTAGCCGTAGGGATTAGCCTTTATTTCGAGAGCCTTCGCCAGCAGGGCTTTGTAGTCGCCCGCATCGGCGAAGGAGGTGAAGTTTTTCATAGGGTTTCATTGTCAAAAAGAACGTCATGCTGAGCGGAGTCGAAGCATTTCTACCGCAGTAGTAAATAATTACTCTCGCGGTAGAAATGCTTCGACTCCGCTCAGCATGACGTTCTATGTAAAAGTTGCTTTCGCTATTGTCCTGCCGATTTACATCGCCTTATACTCGTTCCAGCTCTTAATCTTCAAGTCCTTCATTTCCAGCGTGCAAAACGCCTGAATAAACGCCTTCGCTAGCCGCGCATTCGTTAGCAAACCAACGCCAAAATCCACGGACGTACGGCGGATTTTGTAGTCGTTATCCAATTCGCCTTTCGACAGGTTTTTGGGAATATTGATGACCAGGTCGATTTTCTTTTCCTTCAAATATGTCAGCACGTTGGGCTCCTGCATCTCATCGGGCCAGAAGAGGAGGCTGCTCGGGATGCCGTTTTCGGCAAAGAAGCGGTGCGTGCCTTGCGTGGCGTACACGGTGTATCCCTTTTTTACCAGCAGCGCGGCGGGCGCGAGCAGGGCCACTTTGGAGATGATGGGGCCGCCGGAAATGAGCACTGTTTTCTGCGGGATTTTGTAGCCCACGCTCAGCATCGATTTCAGCAGGGCTTCCTCAGCGGTGTCGCCTAGGCAGCCGACTTCGCCGGTGCTCACCATGTCGACGCGCAGCACGGGGTCGGCGCCGGGCAGGCGGGTGAAGGAGAACTGCGGGGCCTTCACGCCCACGAAGGGCAGGTCGTAAATCCGCTCGCTTTCGTCGCGCTCTACGGGTTTGCCCAGCAGGATTTGCGTGGCTTTCTTGATGAGGTTGTTGCCCGATATTTTCGATACGAACGGGTAGCTGCGCGAGGCGCGGATGTTGCACTCAATCACCCGGATTTCGCCGTTTTTTTCCAGAAACTGGATGTTGAACGGGCCGCTGATTTCGTAGCGCTTGGCAATCTTTTCGGCGATAATTTTCAGCTTGCGGATGGTGCCCACGTACACCCGTTGGGGTGGGTAGTACATAGTAGCGTCGCCGGAGTGCACGCCGGCAAACTCCACGTGCTCCGAGATGGCATAGCTCACGATCTCGCCGTGGTCGGCCACCGCGTCCAGCTCAATTTCCTTGGCTTCCTGGATGAATTCCGACACCACCACTGGGTATTCGGCGCTCACTTCCACAGCGGTTTGCAGGAAGGCTTCTAGCTCAAACTTGTTGGATACCACGTTCATAGCGGCGCCCGATAGCACGTAGCTCGGCCGGATGAGCACCGGGAAACCGACTTCGCGCACGAACTCGTTCATGGCTTCCAGCGAGGTCAGTTCCTTCCAGCGCGGCTGAGAAATGCCCAGCTCGTCCATGATGCTGGAGAACTTGTGGCGGTTCTCGGCCTCGTCAATACGGGCTGGTGCGGTGCCTAGGATGGGCGCGTTGACATCGGCCAAACGGGTGGCCAGGTTGTTGGGAATCTGGCCGCCGGTGCTCAGAATCACGCCGCCGGGCTGCTCAAAATCCAGGATGTCCATCACCCGTTCGAAACTCAGCTCCTCGAAATACAGCCGGTCCGACACATCGTAGTCGGTCGAAACGGTTTCGGGGTTGTAGTTGATGATGATGGTTTTGTAGCCCTCGGCCGCCGCCGTTTGCACGGCCTGCACGCCGCACCAGTCAAACTCGACCGATGAGCCGATGCGGTACACGCCCGAGCCCAGCACCACCACCGACTGCGCGGTTTCGCGCTCCAGGTCGTTTTCGGTGCCGTAGTAAGTGGTGTATAGGTAGTTGGTTTTGGCCGGAAACTCGGCCGCCAGCGTGTCAATCTGCTTCACCACGGGCAGCACGCCCAGGGCCTTGCGGTGCGCGCGCACCAGCAGCTCGTCGGCCTTCACGTCGCCTTCGCCCAGCAGTTTCACGGCAATTTGCTGGTCGGAGAAACCGGCTTTCTTGACGTCACGTAGCAGCTTGGTTTCTAAGCCATCAAGGCCATTGGAGCGACCAGCAGCCAGTTGATTGCCAAGCTCGAAAATGGTGTACAAGCGCTGTAAAAACCAGTGGTCAATTTTCGTCAATTGATGCACCTGCTCCAGCGAGTAGCCGGCCTCAAACGCGCTGTTAATGGCAAAGATGCGCTCCTCGTTCGGCTCGCTCAGGAGCTGGTCGATGGCGGCGTTATCCAACTCGTCCTCGGGCCGGTTGGCCACGAAGCCGCGCTTGCCGGTGTCCAGCATCCGCAGGCCTTTCTGAATGGCTTCCTCGAAGGATTTGCCGATAGCCATGACCTCACCCACGCTCTTCATGGCGCTGCCAATCTGGCGGTTAACGCCCGCGAATTTACCCAAATCCCAGCGCGGCAGCTTCACCACCACGTAGTCGAGGGCCGGCTCGAAGAAGGCCGAGGTCGTCTGCGTTACGCTGTTTTTCAGTTCGGCCAGCGAGTAGCCCAGGCTTAGCTTGGCGGCCACGAAGGCCAGCGGGTAGCCCGTGGCCTTGGAGGCCAGCGCCGAGGAGCGCGACAGGCGCGCGTTCACTTCAATTACGCGGTAATCCTCCGAAACGGGGTCGAGCGCGTACTGAATATTGCACTCGCCCACGATGCCCAGGTGGCGGATGGTTTGGATGCCGATGCTGCGCAGCTTGTGGTACTCGCGGTTGCTGAGCGTCTGCGACGGGGCCACCACGATGCTCTCGCCGGTGTGGATGCCGATGGGGTCGAAGTTCTCCATGTTGCAGACCGTGATGCAGTTATCATAGGCATCGCGCACCACTTCGTACTCCACTTCCTTCCAGCCCTTCAGCGATTCTTCCACCAAAATCTGGTCGGAAGTCGTGAAGGACTTTTGGGCCAGCGTCCGCAGCTCGTCCATGTTGTTGGCGAAGCCGCTGCCCAGGCCGCCCAGCGCAAACGCCGCCCGCACAATAATGGGGAAGCCGATTTTCTCGGCCGCTGCCAGCGCGTCGTCCATCGTGGTCACGGCCACGCTGCGGGCCGAGAGCACGCCAATCTGCTCTAGTTTCTCCTTGAAAATATCCCGGTCCTCGGTGTCGATAATGCTCTGCACGGGCGTGCCCAGCACTTTCACGTTGTATTTCTCGAACACGCCGGCGCGGTACAGGGCCACGGCACAGTTCAGCGCCGTTTGGCCGCCAAAGGCCACCAAAATGCCGTCGGGCTGCTCCTTCTTAATGACCTCCTCCACGAAGTAAGGCGTCACGGGCAGGAAGTACACGTCGTCGGCAATGTTGTCCGACGTCTGCACGGTGGCAATGTTGGGGTTGATGAGGATGGTGCGGATGCCTTCCTCTTTCAGCGCCTTGAGGGCCTGCGAGCCGGAATAATCGAACTCCCCGGCCTCGCCAATTTTGAGGGCGCCGGAACCAAGGATGAGAACTTTGTTGGGTTTGTTCATTCTAAGGGGTGTGTTCTATTTGAACGGCTTGAACGTCATATTGAGCGGAGCGCAGCGGAGTCGAAACATCTCTACCGCTTCGTTGCACAATCAACCAGTCCAAGTTTCTAAATCAATGGCTTGCCAAATGCAGCTTATGTGCTAACTCTTCACTGATATTCAAAAACAGTTTATTGAACGAGCAGGTGCACTCGCCAATTTTCTGTCCATCAGAATTTCTGAATTGAATAGTCCAGGAAATATCTTCGATTTCGACTTCGCCTACCAGTCTCACCTTCAGTCCATTTTGGAAAGTAAGTATGATTGTGCCTTCATTCTCTTCTTCTACATCTTGAACTATGGCCTGCGTTAATAGGCCCATCAAAAAGACTCTGGCAGGCTCTTCTGGCCCATTGTTATTCGCTATATTGAATGGAGCTGACTGCACCCACTTGTTCCACTCAATCTTATCTGCTAGTTCAATTTCGCTGACAACGAGATAGGCGCTAATATCAAGGCTGTCATTAAGTAGTTCGTACTCAAAAGCGGTGATATAATATTTGAATTCCGTGTAGTACGTGCCGCAAAGCGCCGCTTTCAATACTTTGAGAATTTCGCTTTTATCCGTTGTCATGGCTGACAAAAGCTATTTGGCTGTTGTGGTCTTATACTCCACCACCGCTTTCAAAAAGTCATCAAACAGAAACTCCGTATCCTGGGGGCCCCCAGCAGCTTCGGGGTGAAACTGGGTGGAGAAGAACGGCTTGGTTTTGTGCTTGATGCCTTCGCAGGTGCCGTCGTTCAGGTTCTCGAATAGCATGTCCCACTCGGCGGGCAGGGTGGCGGTGTCTACCGCGAAGCCGTGGTTTTGGCTGGTGATGTAGCAGTGCTGGGTGCCGGTGAGCTTCACGGGCTGGTTGTGGCTGCGGTGGCCGTATTTTAGCTTGAAGGTGTCGCCGCCCGCGGCCAGGCCCATGAGCTGGCTGCCCAGGCAGATGCCGAAAATCGGCTTGTCCTGTTGCAGCGCTTTATGGAGGTTCTGAATGGTGGGCGCGCACATTTTGGGGTCGCCGGGGCCGTTGCTCAGGAACAGGCCGTCGTAGTCCAGCGTGGTGAAATCGTAGTCCCAGGGCACCCGAATCAGCTCCACGTCGCGCTCCAGGAAGCAGCGGATAATGTTGGTTTTGGTGCCGCAGTCCACGAGCACGATTTTGTGCTGGCCGCTGCCGTAGTGCTGCACACCGGCCGGGCTCACCTGGGCCACGAGGTTGTCCAGGTTGGGGTCGTGCAGGGGCACGTCTTCCTCGGCCACGATTTTGCCCAGCATGGCGCCCTTCTCGCGCAGCTTCTTGGTGAGCATGCGGGTATCGACGCCAAAAATGCCGGGGATGTTGTACTCCTTGAGCCAGTCGCCGAGGCTTTTGGCGGCGTGCCAGTGGCTATGCTCCTCGGAGTAGTAGCTCACCACGAGCCCGGCAATGTGAATTTTATCTGACTCGAAAATGGTGGAAATCGACTCGTACAGCTCCTCGCCGGGTACGCCGTAATTGCCCACCATGGGGGTGGTGAGCACCAGAATCTGGCCGGCGAAGGACGGGTCGGTGAGGTTTTCGGGGTAGCCGGTCATGGCCGTGCTGAACACCACTTCGCCCGCGGCGGAAGTTAGGGCCCCGAAGGATTCGCCCTGGATTTCGGTGCCGTCTTCGAGGATGAGTTTTACTGTTTGGGACATCTACGTTGTTGCTGTTTTAGAGACGCAAAGTTATTAAGCCATCATCGTCGCAGACTATATTAATGTGCGTCGTTCTGGCATGGGCCGATAAACAAAGAGACGCAAAATATTGCGTCTCTATAACCTATTAATCCAATACCGATGCTGGTTGAACAGCTTCTACCGACTTCTCTGTCAATGTATACAGGGCCCCTAAAAACCGGTCAACCTCCGCTTTTGTAATATTAAGCGGCGGCAGCAGCCGGAGCACCGTGGGGTCCGAGGCATTGCCTACAAAAATATGGTATTCCGAGAGCAGCTTGTCACGGGTTGCCTTGATGGGGAAGTCATACTTGATGCCCACCATCAGGCCGCGGCCGCGAACTTCCAGGGCCCCCGCGTGGGCCAGCAGCTCGGTGCGGAGGTGGTTGCCCATGGCGGTGGCGTGGGCCAGGAGGTCTTCGTCCTCAATGACTTCGAGCACCGCCAGCGCGGCGGCGCAGGCCAAGTGGTTGCCGCCGAAGGTGGTGCCCAGCAAGCCATACGAGGCCTTGTACTGCGGCGCAATGAGGATGCCGCCGATGGGGAAGCCGTTGCCCATGCCCTTGGCGACCGAGATGATATCGGGCCGGATGCCGGCGTACTGGTGCGCAAAAAACTTGCCGCTGCGGCCGTAGCCGCACTGCACCTCGTCGGCAATCAGCAGCACGTTATGGGCCCCGCAGAGCAGCGAGAGACCCTGCAAGAAATCATCGGAGGGCATGATGATGCCGCCCACGCCCTGAATCGGCTCGATGATGACGGCGCACACGTCGCCGCCGCGTAGCACCTCGGCCACCGCTTTTAGGTCGTATTCGACGAAGGAAACGGCGTGGTCCGCGTTGAAGGGCGCGACGATTTTCGGGTTGTCGGTGGTGGCCACCGCGCCCGAGGTGCGGCCGTGAAAAGCGCCTTTAAAAGCCACCACGCGCTTTTTGCCCGTATGGAAGGAAGCCAGCTTCAGCGCGTTCTCGTTGGCTTCAGCTCCCGAGTTGCACAGGAAAAGGGTATAGTCTTCGTAGCCCGATACCTGGCCCAATTTGGCAGCTAGCTGCTGCTGAATCGGGATTTTTACCGAGTTGGAGTAGAAGCCGATATTCTGCAATTGCTCCGTCAGGCGCTGCACGTAGTGCGGGTGGCTATGGCCGATGGAGATGACGGCGTGCCCACCGTAAAAATCTAGGTATTCCTGGCCCTTATCATCCCACAGCTTGGCTCCCAGGGCCCGCACCGGCGTGATGTCCACGAGCGGGTAAACGTCGAATAAATTCATGGCAGGTTATTTCATTTTTGTTATTCTGAACGCAGTGAGGAATTTGAATTAATTCTTTGTAAATCGACTAACTCAGCTGCCTCACTGCGTTCGGGATGACAAGGAATAATTAAAACAGCGTTGATTTTAACCGCAGGCCCGTGGTTTCGTCGAGGCCAAAAAGTAGGTTCATGTTCTGCACCGCTTGGCCCGAGGCACCTTTTACCAAATTATCAATGGCTGAGGTGATAAGCAATTGGTCGCCGTGCTGGGCCAGGTGCAGGAAGCACTTGTTGTTGTTGACGGCCTGCTTAAGCTGGATTTCGCGTTCGGAAACGACCGTAAACGGCGCGTCGCGGTAGTAGTCCTGGTACAGCTTTAGGGCCCCGGCCAGCGGCAAATCCGACGTGGTGTAGACCGAGGCGAAGATACCCCGCGTGAAATTGCCGCGATAAGGGATAAAGTGAATCGGCCGTGCAAAGCCCGGCTGCAAGCCCGTTAGAGTTTCGCCAATTTCGCC
The DNA here is from genome assembly GCF_006439025.1 of Hymenobacter nivis. Lineage (GTDB taxonomy): Bacteria > Bacteroidota > Bacteroidia > Cytophagales > Hymenobacteraceae > Hymenobacter > Hymenobacter nivis_A. The sequence goes on along the minus strand of NZ_RCYZ01000001.1, from coordinate 86,674 downwards.
TAAGTGCTGGTGCGTGAAGGCTTTGTAGACCGACACGTTGTTGTTGCGCCACGAGAAGTTGCCCGTATCGCTCAGGGCCCGGCCGGCACCCGTCGAGCCGGTGAGGGCCGATACGTGCACAGCGTCGGTGAGGGCCCCGGCGGCGGCGAGGGGCAGTAGCGCCAGCTGGATGGCCGTGGCAAAGCAGCCCGGGTTGGCAATGCTGGTGGCGGTTTTTATTTCCGCCCGGTTGGCCTCGGGCAAGCCGTACACGAAGTGGCGGCTGGCCACGTCGCGGTCGGCGGCGAGGCGGAAATCGTTGCTCAGGTCGATGACGCGGGTAGCCGCGGGCAGCGGGGTGTTCTCCAGGAACGCCCGCGAATTGCCATGGCCCAGGCAGAGAAATACCACGTCTTCGTCACCCGACAATTCGCTGGCAAACACCAAGTCAGTGTCGCCTAGCAGGTCGTCGTGCACCAGGGCCACGGGGGCCCCGGCGTTGGAGCTGCTTACCACGGCCGCGATTTCTACGTTGGGGTGCGGCAGCAAGATGCGCAATAATTCGCCGGCCGTGTAGCCGGCCCCGCCCACGATGCCGGCCTTAATTGTTTGCATCGTCGAGGCTGGCGTGGATTTTCAGCTGGTTGCCGAAGATTTTGATGAAGCCCTTGGCGTCGCGGGCATCCCAGGCGTCGTTGGTTTCGCCGTAGGTGGCAGCCTTCGACTGCATCATGTCGTAGGGCGAGACAACGCCCAGCAAATCAAAGCGGTAGGGCTGCAGGCGCACCGATACCTTGCCCGACACGCGGGCCTGCGACGAGGCAAGGAAGGCCTCCATGTCGCGCATCACCGGGTCGAGGTACTGGGCCTCGTGCAGCAGCGTGCCGTACCAGTTAGCCAGGTTGTCTTTGTGCAGCAGCTGCCAGCGCGAGCAGGTGTGTTTCTCCAGCAAATGGTGCGCTTTGATGAGCATGAGCGCCGCCGGGGCCTCAAATCCCACGCGGCCCTTAATGCCCAGAATCGTGTCGCCCACGTGCGTGTCGCGGCCGATGGCGTAGCTGGCCCCCAGCGTATTGAGGCGCTGGATGAGCGCTACCGAATCCATTTTTTCGCCGTTCAGCGCCACGGGCTCGCCCTTCTCGAAGGTGATTTCGATTTGCTGGGCGTCGGTGGCGGTGGGCTGCGAGGGGTAGGCGCTGTCGGGCAGGGCCAAGTGCGAGGTCAGCGTTTCGACGCCGCCCACGCTCGTGCCCCAAATGCCCACGTTGATGGAATACTTAGCCTTTTCCCAGCTCATTTCGAAGCCGTTCTTTTGCAGGTACTCAATCTCTTCCTGGCGCGAGAGTTTCTTGTCGCGGATGGGGGCAATGATTTCTGTATCGGGCGCAATCACGGCGAAAGCCACGTCGAAGCGCACTTGGTCGTTGCCGGCGCCGGTGCTGCCGTGCACAATGTAGTCGGCCTTGTTCTGGCGGGCGTACTCGGCGATAGCCAGCGACTGGAACATGCGCTCGGCGCTCACACTCAGTGGGTAGGTGTCGTTCTTCAGCACGTTGCCAAACAGCAGGTAGCGCAGGCAGTCGTGGTAGAAGCGCTGCGTCACGTCGATCACCTCGTGCTGCACCGAGCCCAGCTCGTAGGCGCGCTTTTCAATGGCTGCCAATTCTTCGGGCGAAAAGCCGCCGGAATTGACGATGACGGTGTGAACTTCCAGGCCCAGCTCGCGGGAGAGGTACACGGCGCAGTACGACGTGTCGAGGCCGCCGCTGTAGGCGAGAATGGCTTTTTTCTTCATCATTTAGGAGGCAGAATCGGTTTCAGAATCAGGGGCGAGGGCTTGGGCAGCGGGCGCGGCGGGGGCCCCCAGGGCGGCAAAATCGGGCACCTGCACTTGCACAAGCTTATCGGCCGCGTCGTAAAGCATGCCGGTGCAGAGGCACATTTTGCGCTCGTTCTCCATCAGGATGCCGTAGTTCTTGCAGCTTTTGCAGCCCTTCCAGAAGTCTTCGCTCTGGGTCAGCTCGGAGAAGGTGACCGGCTCGTAGCCCAAGTCGGTGTTAATTTTCATCACGGCCAGGCTGGTCGTGATGCCGAAAATCTTGGCCTGCGGGTACTTGGTGCGCGAGAGGTTGAACACCGCCTGCTTGATGGCGCGGCCCACGCCGTGCTTGCGGAGCTCGACGTTCACCACCAAGCCCGAGTTCACGACAAAAGACTTGTCGTCAAACGTTTCGATGTAGCAGAACCCGGCCAGCTCGCCGTCGACAAACGCCAGAATGCCGTCGCCGCTGGCCATTTTCTGGGCCACGTAGGCGGGCTCGCGTTTGGCGATGCCCGTGCCGCGCTGTTGGGCCGATGCGATGTACCACTGGCACAGCGTGTCGGCGTAAATGGCATCTTCTGCCGTTGCAACCCGTATTTCCATTCTGTGAATTGAGAAAAACTTAGGGAGAGATGCGCGGGTTCCTGACAAACGCAGTGCGCGCTTGGTATTGTCAGGAAGGCCCAAAAATCTGTCGGTAAGTGGCGCGGGGCCCAGCCCGGCGCCAAGGAGAGGTGGCCCGGGCGGGCGCACCAAGCGGCTGCGGTAGCCGCTAGGGTCGTCGTACCCACGCAGTCCGAACGCACCCCATTGAGCCACCAGCCATCGCGGCGGCGTCAGACAACGGGTTAGTGGGCATGGATGCGGTCATTGGCAGGAGCGAGAAATCGGGGGCTAAACGAGCCACTGAGGCGCAGAGTTCAATTCTGCTGCAAAAGTAAAACCCCCTACTTTTGCCCGCAACCTTTTGGGGAAGTTTTTTGGCGAGCCACTCAGTTGCCGAGGAGTTAGGGGCGGTGAAGTGAAGGTCACTTCTTTGAATTCCGCATAAGTGCAAGGGGAATTAATTAATTATTAAGGGCAAATGAAGCAATTAAAAATAATTAAAATAGGCGGTGGCATCATCGACGACGCGGTGAGCCTAGCACATTTTCTGCAATTATTTGCCCGGGTGGAGGGCCCCCGAATTTTGGTGCACGGCGGCGGTAAGGGGGCCAGCGAAATGCTGCGGGCCCTGGGCCTTGCGCCGAAGCTGGTGAACGGCCGCCGAATCACCGACGCCCCCACGCTCGATGTGGTGACCATGTTTTACGCCGGCAAAACCAATAAGGCCATCGTGGCCGGCTTGCAGCAAAACCACGTCAACGCCTTGGGCCTCAGTGGAGCCGATGGCAACGTGATTCGGGCGGTGAAGCGGCCGGTGCGCGAGATTGACTATGGCTTCGTGGGCGACGTCAAGCCCGCGGGCGTTAATGCAAAGCTGCTGGGGGCCCTACTCGAGCTGGGCCTGACGCCGGTAATTTGCGCCATTACCCACGACGGCCAGGGCCAGCTATTAAATACCAACGCCGACACCGTGGCCGCCACGGTAGCGGTGGCAATGAGCCAGCAATTTGCGGTTGAGCTGCACTACTGCTTCGAGAAAAACGGCGTGCTGCTCGACGTAAACGATGATAATTCGGTTATCGACAACATTAATCTGGCGAGCTACGCAGAATTAAAAGAAGCCGGAATTATTGCCGACGGCATGATTCCGAAGCTGGATAATTCGTTTGACGCCCTGGGCCAAGGCGTGCACAAGGTTATTATTGGCCACGCGCTAAAAATTAACGATTCGCTCAAAACCGTGCTATGCCTGAACTAGCCGCGCTAACGGAGGCGGCCGTGGCGCTGCTGGAGCAATTAATTGAGACGCCCTCGTTCTCGCGGGAAGAAGGGGCCACTGCTACGCTGATTTTTGATTTCTTGTCGGCGCACGGGGCCCTGCCGCAGCGCCAGGGCAACAATGTGTGGGCCGTGGCCCCGGGCTACGCACCCGCTCAGCCCACGGTGCTCCTCAACTCGCACCACGACACCGTGAAGCCCGGCGTGGCCTGGACCTACCCACCATTTGAGGCCACCTGGGAGGGCAATAAGCTGACCGGCCTGGGCAGCAACGACGCGGGCGCTTCGGCGGTAAGCTTGCTGGCGGCATTTATTTATTTGCAACACCAGCCGCGGGCGTACAATTTAATTTGCGCCATCACGGCCGAGGAAGAAATTTCGGGGGCCAACGGCATTGCCAAGCTATTGCCGGAGCTGGGGCCCATTGCCTTGGGAATTGTGGGCGAGCCCACGCAAATGCAGCTGGCAATTGCCGAAAAAGGCTTGCTGGTGCTCGACTGCATGGCCCGCGGCAAAACCGGCCATGCGGCCCGCGACGAGGGCGAAAATGCCCTGTACAGGGCCCTGGACGACATTGCCTGGCTGCGCAGCAACCAGCTGCCGCGCGTTTCGCCGCTGCTAGGGCCCGTAAAAACCACGGCCACGCAAATCGGCGCCGGACAGCAGCACAACGTGGTGCCCGACGAGTGCCGCTTCGTGGTAGACGTGCGCACCAACGAGTTGTACTCGAACGCCGAAATAGTGGAAATTCTCCAGCAAAACTTGCGGTCGGAAATTACGCCCCGCTCGCTGCGCCTGAACTCGTCGCGCATTGCGGCCGACCACCCCGTGGTGCAGCGTGGTAGGGCCCTGGGCAAAAAAACCTACGGTTCGCCTACGCTGTCGGACCAGGCCCTGATGCCGTTCGCGACGGTGAAAATAGGGCCCGGCGATAGTGCCCGCTCGCATACGCCGGATGAATTTATTTTGCGCAGCGAAATAATTAGTGGCGTGCGCGACTACGTGGCGCTGCTGACGGATTTGGTGATTTAATTAATTATAGAAAGCAAGGATGAAAATCTGGGAAAAAGGTTTTTCGGTCAATGAAAAGATTGAAAAATTTACCGTGGGCCAAGACCGGGAACTCGACATGTACCTGGCGTACTATGACGTGCTGGCCTCCCGGGCCCACGCCGACATGCTAGCCGGCGCGGGCCTGATTACCGCCGCCGAGCAGCAGCAGCTGGCCCAGGGGCTGGATGAGCTGAAGCAGCAGATTGAGGGCGGCACGTTTGAGATTGAGGCCGAATTTGAGGACGTGCACTCCAAAATCGAGTCGTACCTGACGGAGAAATTCGGCGATGCGGGCAAGAAAATCCACACTGCCCGCTCGCGCAACGATCAGGTCCTGACGGCCATTCAGCTGTTCATTAAAGATTACACCGAGCAGGCGGCGGCCAAGTTGGTGGCCCTGGCTGAGGTGCTGCTGCAAAAAGCCGCCGTGCACCGCGAGGACCTGCTGCCCGGCTACACGCACTTCCAGGCGGCCATGCCGAGCAGCTTCGGGCTGTGGTTTGGGGCCTACGCCGAGCACTTGCTGCTCGACGTGGCGCTTTTTGAGGCCGCCCACACGGTGGCCGACCAGAACCCGCTGGGCTCGGGTGCGGGCTTCGGGAGCAGCTTTGCCATCAGCCGCGAGCAAACCACGGCGGCGCTGGGCTTTGGCGGCGTGGCCGTGAGCGCCGTGGGGGCCCAAATGTTGCGCGGCAAAACCGAGCGCACCGTGGCCTTTGCCATCGCCGGAGCCGCCGCCACGCTGGCCAAAATGGCCTACGACTTAGTGCTCTACAACGGCCAGGACATGGGTTTTGTGAAGCTGCCCAAGGAGTTCACGACGGGCTCCAGCATCATGCCGCACAAGAAAAACCCTGATGTGTTCGAGTTGGTGCGGGCCCACGCCAACCGCCTCCAGGCCCTGCCCACCGACCTGATTCTGGCCACCAGCAACTTGCCCAGCGGCTACCACCGCGACTTCCAGATTCTCAAGGAAATCCTGTTTGGGCCCCTGCAGCAGTTCCTCGATTTGCTGGATATGCTGCTCTTCGCGGTGCCCGAAATTCAGGTGGTGCCCGGCATCATCAACCAAGCCAAATACGACCCGATTTTTTCGGTTGAGAACATCAACCAGCTCATTCAGAGCGGGGTGCCGTTCCGCGAGGCGTACCGCCAGGTGGGCCAATCGGTAGAAGACGGCAGCTACCAGGCCCACCGCGACTTCCGCACCACGCACCTGGGCAGTGTGCACAACCCGGGGCTGGCCGAAATCGAAGCCAAAATTCAGCAGCTGAAAGCGTACAGCCAGGTGTTGGGCGGGGCCCCTAAACGCTGAGCCGTTTGAGCTAATTATTAGGGCCCCCAGAACGATGTGAAAACACATTGTTCTGGGGGCCCTAATAATTAGAAATTAGACGTATTCCCGAGCTGGAAAAACGACAAAACAAAGCCGTTATGCTGAGCGCAGCCAAGCATAACGGCTTTGTTTAAGCGATTCTTAATTCGGAGACACGCCCATTAACCCAAAAAATAGCAAGCGCCCAGGGCCTTATTTAGGGCCCCGATGGGCCAGCAGGGCCTGGTAAGCGGCGGGCGTGTCCACGTCAAACGCGGCTTCCGGGATGGGCACCAGGGCCAGGGTGGGGCCGTAGCTGGCTAGTAGCGGCTTGGCGCCCTGCTCGGGGCGGAGGTTGCGCAAGCCGGCCAGCGCGCCGGCGGCGAACAGGGCCGGGATGCCAAACGCCTCTGCGTAAGCGGCGGCCACGGCTGGGGCCCCAGTGGCCTGCTGGTGCTGGGCCAGAGCGGCCAGCGCCGCGGCTTCGATCAGCGGCTGGTCGGAGCTCATGACGAGCACGGCGGTGGCCGCGGGGCCCAGCGCGGCCAGCCCCGCCCGGATGGAGGCGCCCATGCCGGCGGCCCAGCCGGGGTTGTGCACGGCCTGGCAGGGGAGGCCGGCCACAGCGAGGCGCAGCTCGGCGTCCAGGGCCCCCGTCACGACGACCACGGGGGCGTATCCGGCGGCCAGGGCCGTGCGCACGGCCCGGTGTAACAGGGTTTCGCCTTGGTACACAAGTAATTGCTTGGGCTGGCCCAGGCGGCTGGAATTGCCGGCTGCCAAAACAATGGCGGCGGCCGGCGGGGTAATGAGCGGTAGCGAATCCATAACCGGAAGAAGAATGGGCGCAAAAAAGCCGGCGGCGAACTGGTTGCGCATTGCCCGGCAGGCAACCCGCAACCAGCCCACCGCCGGCCCAAAACTAGCCGTTGCCGGTTAGTCGTTCAGCTTGGGGTAATCGGTGTAGCCCTTGGGGCCCGGGGTGTAGAAGGTGTCCTTGTCGCCCTCGGCCAGGGGCGCGTGCTCAGCGAAGCGCTCCACCAAATCAGGGTTGGAGATGTAGAGGGTGCCGAAAGCCACCAGGTCGGCGTCGCCGTCGGCCACTACTTTATTGCCTTTTTCCTGGTCGAAGCCGCCGTTGATGATGAGCGTGCCCTGGTACATGGGGCGGTAGTGCTTGGCGATGTGCGGCTCCGCAAACGGGATTTTGCTCACGTCGGTAAACGGCTCGCTGAGGTGCAGATACGCCAGGCCGTAGTCGTTGAGGCGCTTGATAATGAGGTCGAACGTGGGGATGGTGTCGGCGTCCATCGTGATGCCAAACAGGCCGTCGAGCGAGGGGTTGAGGCGCACGCCCACCTTGCCCATGTCCACGCCGGCCGCCTTGATGGCGTCGAGCACCTCGAAGAAAAAGCGGGCACGGTTCTCATTCGAGCCGCCGTACTCGTCGGTGCGGTGGTTGCTGGTGCCGTTGAAAAACTGGTGGAACAGGTAACCGTTCGAGGAGTGTACCTCCATGCCGTCAAAGCCGGCTTCGATGGCGTTTTTGGCGGCCTGTGCAAAGTCGGCTACGGTTTGCTTGATCTGCGCCGTGGTCATGGCCCGGGGCTCCACCGTTCCCTGGAAGCCGGTGGGCGTGTACACCTTGTCGTGGGGGTTGATGGCCGAGGGGGCCAGGGGCAGGTCGCCGTCAAGCAAGTCGGGGTGCGACACGCGGCCCACGTGCCACAACTGCACAAACATCTTACCGCCCAGCTTGTGCTGGGCACTGGTGATTTTCTGCCAGCCCGCCACCTGCTCGGGGGTGTAGATGCCGGGCACGTTGATGTAGCCCGTCGCCTCCCGGTTGACATAAGTGCCCTCCGTGATGATGAGGCCAGCCGTGGCGCGCTGGTCATAGTAGGTCACCATCAGGTCGTTGGGCACGTTGCCCGGGTTGTCGGCGCGGCTGCGCGTCATGGGGGCCATCACAACGCGGTTGCGCAAGTTTAGCTTATCGGAATGAAAGGGGGTCAGAAGCGGTTGCTCAGCCATTTTGATTTGGTGCGGTAATGAATAAATAAGGGAAAGGCTTCCGGCTGGAAGCGCTTCGTAAGCAGCCATGGGCCCGTTTTGTTTGGGCCGCAGGCCCACAGTGGCCAGGGAACCGGCCTGTTTGCAAGCACCTTAGCTCGCCCTTTGGGGCCCCCACGAACGGGCGCTTGGCCTGGTAACGGACTGTATTGTAATGGGTTTGGTTACAAACGCCTGGGGCCCTAATTCTGCCGCAAACAGGGGCGGGGAAATACGACTGGCCGCATTATATTTTTTAGTGGTGACCTAAAGCGAGGGTGGTCCAGCGACTTTTCCAATCGCCGGGCCGCTCTGATTAAAGTACAGGGGTCCTGTTCAATCATAAGAGTGGCCCGACGAAGCCCTTCGGGCAATGCACCCGGCCACTCTGCCGCATCTAAACCGCCGCCGTTTTTTGGTAAGCGTCGCCTTTAGGGCCCCAGTGGTTTACCTGGCTGCTATGCAGCCCCGGTGGGGGGCCTGGTTGTTATTGCCGGTAATAATTACTGGTTAATAGTTGCTGCGTCGGCCGCCGGAATGTGCACCGTGCCGGCGCGCTCGCGCAGGGGCCGGCCCTGCCGCCCGCTGTGCTGCGCCTGAATCTCGGCCACGATGGCCAGGGCGATTTCCTCGGGCGTTTCACTGCCCAGGTCGAGGCCGATGGGGCTGTGCAGGCGCTCGCGCAATTGCGCCACCAAGGCCACGGGCGCGGTATCCAGCTCGTCGAGCAGGCGCTGGGCCTTGAGGCGCGGGCCCAACAAGCCAATGTATGGCGCGGGCGAGGTGAGCAGCGTTTGCAGCGCGGCCAGGTCGTAGGCGTAGTTGTGGCTGAGCAGCACGTGGTAGGCCAGCGGGTCGGGCAGGGCAGTTTCGAGCTCGGCTACGGGCACGATGCGCACGGTGGCCGCCTCGGGGAAGCGGGCGGTGGTGGCCAGGTTGGGTCGGCCATCGAATACCGTAATGTGCCAGCCCAGCGAGCCGGCCAGGTGCACTAACGGCTGGGCGTCGTTGCCGGCGCCGTACACTACCAGGCGCAGGGGCGGCAGCAACAGCTCGAGCGAGGCACGCACTGGGCCGGCATCGGTTTCGATGGTCAGGATATGGGGCTGGCGCTGGGCCAGCGTGGCGCGGGCGGCGGCGGCCAGCGGGGCAGCCAGCAGCGGCGTGCCGCGCACTACGCCGGCCTCCGAGAGCAGCACGCGCTGGCCCACGGCGGCTTTCAGGCCGCTGGCGTCGGTTTCGAACACGGTGGCCAGCACGGCGGGGGCGGGGTGCTGGGCAAAGCCGCGCAGCAACTCCAGCGGGTTGTCGGGGTTGGCGAAATCGAGGGGCTCCAGCAAGATGCGCACCACGCCCTGGCAGCCGGGGCCCAGGCCGTGGCGCGGGTCGTCCTCGTCGCGCGTGTCGTAGGTAACAAGGGCTGGCTCGCCCCGAAAAATGGCCCGCCGGGCGCGCTGCCGGGCATCGCCTTCGAGGCACCCCCCGCTGATGGCCCCGGTCAGCTCGCCGTCTTCGGTCACGAGCATGCGGGCGCCGGGGCGGCGGTAGGCCGAGCCCAGCACCTCCACCACGGTGGCCAGCGCGCAGGGGCGGGCGGTGGCGCGGTGCTGGTCGTAGGCAATAAAGAGCCGTTGTAATTCGGTCATGAGCAAAAAAAGAGGCGCGGGGGCAGTACGCCCGGTGGCGGGGCGGGGTTGTAACAACCGCCCGCCTGCCGGCATGGTTCGGGGCCCCCGCGCCCGGCGGCGCGTACTTTGGCCCTTATGCCCGCACCCATTCCCGTTTACCCACTGGCGGCCCTCGGTGAGCCCGCCGCAGCGCCGGCGGATTTTTTCTTTCTGGGGCCCGATTCGGCACCGGCGAGGCTGCCCATCGAGCGGCCCTACCGCAGCGATTACTACAAAATCGGACTGTGCCTGCACGGCAGCGCCCGCCTGCAAGTCAACCTCGAAACCTACGAGCTGGGGCCCCGGTCGCTGATGCTGCTCTCGCCCTACGCCATCAAGCAGTGGCCCTACATGGCGGCCGATATGGAGGCGCTGAGTGTTTTCTTTACCAAGGAATTTGTGGCGGCCGGCGGCGGCCCCAGCCCCGATGCGTTCGCGTTTTTTGAGCGCGATGCCCGGCACGTGTTTGAGCTACCCCCGGCGCCGGCCGAGCGCATCGCGGAGTTGCTGCGGGCCATCGGGCAGCAATACAACGCGCCTCACGCTTACCGCACGGAAATTGTGCGCAGCCTCATCCACATTCTACTGCACGAAACGGCGCCTATTTATAGCGCTCAGCACGTTTCGCTGAAAGCCGTGCAGACGCGTAGCCAGCTCATCGCCGCCGAATTTAAAGCTTTGGTAAACAGTCATTACGCCAACGAGCGTGGCCTGGCTTTTTATGCCAATAAACTCTGCATCACGCCCAAGCACCTCGCCGAAACTATTAAGCAAGCCACCGGCAAGCCCGCCCTGGCCTGGCTAGCCGAGGCCGTGCTGCTGGAGGCCCGCGTGCTGCTGCAAAACCCCGCTCTCACCATCGGCCAGGTTGCGGACGCGCTCCACTTCGCCGACCAATCGGCGTTCGGCCGGTTTTTTCGGAACCACGTGGGGGTAGGGCCGGCCGCTTACCGGCAGGGCGGGGCGTAGCGCTTTGCTCACGCGGGCCCCCGCCGTTTGGCCCAATATTGCCGCCGTTTGGCCCTTTGGGCGGGTACCCGCCGGCCGGAGCTTTGTGGCATGAAAATCATTCTCACCGGTTCTCTCGGGAACATCAGCCAGCCGCTTGCCGCGTTGCTGGTGCAGCAGGGCCACGCCGTTACGGTGATCAGCAGCCAGGCGGGCCGGCAGGCGGCCATTGGGGCCCTGGGGGCCCGCGCCGCCATCGGCTCGGTCGACGATGCGGCTTTTCTGGCCGCCACCTTTGCCGGGGCCGATGCCGTGTACCTCATGGTGCCGCCCAACTTTGCAGTGGCCGACTCGCGGGCCTACCACCGCCACATCGGCCGCAGCTACGCCGAGGCCGTGCAGCAGGCCGGGGTGCGGCGCGTGGTGCTGCTCAGCAGCTGGGGGGCGCACCGGGCGGCGGGCACGGGCGGCATCCTGGGCTCGCACGATGTGGAGGGTATTCTGGCTGAGGTACCGGGCCTGGCGCTCACCTACCTGCGACCCACCTCGTTCTACACCAATATGTTGAGCTTTATTGGTATGATAAGAGCGGCGGGCGTTATCGGCGTTAATTATCCTGGCAGCACCCGCGTGGCCTTCGTGCACCAGCGCGACATTGCCGCCGCCGCCGCCGAAGAGCTGACCACGCCCGCCGCCCCCGGCCGCTCCGTGCGCTACGTGGCCAGCGACGAGCGCACCGCCGACGAAGTGGCCCAGGTGCTGGGGGCCGCCATCGGCCAGCCCGCCCTGCCCTGGGTGGCCCTCACCGATACCCAGATGCAACACAACCTAACCAACCACGGCCTGCCCGCCGACCGCGCCGCCGAAATCGCAGACATCTACGCCAGCATCCGCACCGGGGCCCTGGGCGAGGATTACGAGCAGCACAAGCCCGTCCTGGGCCAGGTGAAGCTAGAGGATTTCGCCCGGGAATTCGCGGCGGCTTTTTAGCGCGGCAAGCAGCAGGTTGTGAGAAAGCTTCTTAGGAGCAAGTTCGGTATTTCAGCACGACGGACATTTTTCTGATTCGGTGTACCTAAATGGCGTCCAGTCCCGGCAAGTCGAGCAATTCCGCGGCGCGGCGTGCCACGGTTTTGACACTGGCGACGTCCGGGCCGGTAATGGTCAGGTGGCCCATTTTGCGGCCGGCGCGCGCCTCCAGCTTGCCGTAGAGGTGCAAGTGCGCGCCCGGCAGGCTCAGCACGGCGTACCAGGCTGGCTCCTGCGGCTGGCCGCTGGCGTCAAACCACACGTCGCCCAGCAGGTTGAGCATAATGGCCGGGGAATGCTGGCGCGGCTGGGGCAAGGGCAAGCCCGCCATGGCGTGCACCTGGAGGTCAAACTGCGAGGCATCGCAGGCGTCTATCGTGTAGTGGCCGCTGTTGTGCGGGCGCGGGGCCATCTCGTTGACTACCAGGCCGCCGTGCTCACTGCCGTCGTCTACTACAAAAAACTCGACGCACAGCACCCCGACGTAGCCGAGGTGCTGCGCGATGGCTACGGCCGCCTCGCGGGCTCTATCGGCTAGGGCTGCGGGCATGGCGCCCTCGTAAGCGTGGGTTACGGCCAAAATGCCTGCTTCGTGCACATTGCGCTGCGGGGCGAAGCTGACGACTTGCCCGTGCCAGCCGCGCGCCACCAGCACCGAGCACTCGGCGGCGAGCGGCAGCATTTTTTCCAGCACGCAGGCCACACCGCCCAGCTCGGCCCAGGCGGCGGCCAGCTCGGCGGCGGTCTTCACGCGGACCTGGCCCTTGCCGTCGTAGCCCATGCGCGCGGTTTTCAGGATACCGGGCAGTAAATCGGCGCGCTCGTCCAGCACGGCCTGGAGCTGGGCCGGCGTTTCGAGCACCGCATAGGGCGCGCAGGTCACCCCCGACACTTCGGCGCAGGCCGCGAAGTGGGCTTTCTCCTCGATACGGTCTTGGGCAATGCCCACTACGGCCGCGCCCGGCGCCACGGGGCGGGTCTGCGCCAGCGTTTGCAGGGCCTGGGCCGGCACGTTTTCAAACTCGGTGGTGATGGCTTGGCACAGCTGGGCCAGCTGGGCCAGCCCGGTCGGGTCGTCGTAGTTGGTTTGGATGTGGTGGTGGCTCACCAGCCCGGCCGGGCTTTGCGGGTCGGGCTCCAGCACGGCGGTGAAGTACCCTAGGCGCTGGGCGGCGTGCACAAACATCCGGCCCAGCTGGCCGCCCCCCAGCACCCCGAGGGTAGCCGGCCGGCCCGCAGCGTCCACACTGCCGGGAAAAATTGGGGCCATGGCGGTAGCGTGACTATCGGCGCTCATACGGGCAGCGTCATGTTGCGGGCGGCTTCGGTTTGGGCGGCGCGGAAGGCCAGCAGCTTGGTCGCCAGGTCCGGGTCGTGCAGGGCCAGCAGGCTGACCGCGAACAGCGCGGCATTGGCCGCCCCGGCGGTGCCAATCGCAAACGTGGCCACGGGTATCCCCTTGGGCATCTGCACGATGCTGTGCAGCGAATCGACCCCCTGCAAATGGCGGCTGGCCACCGGCACCCCCAGCACGGGCACGGTGGTTTTAGCGGCCAGCATACCAGGCAGGTGGGCGGCCCCCCCCGCGCCGGCAATAATGGCCTGCAAGCCGCGCGGGCCGGCCTGCTCAGCGTAGGCAAACAAGTCGTCGGGCATGCGGTGGGCCGATACCACGCGCGCTTCGTGGGCCACGCCAAAGTCGGTGAGAATCTGCACGGCGTGCTGCATGGTGTCCCAGTCGCTGCTGGAGCCCATGACCACGCCAACCACTGGCTTGCCGGGGGTAGCGCTGGGGCTAGGAGTGTTGGAGGTATTAAGGGTACTCATGGTAAGCCTTATCGTAAGGGGGCGGAGCCGCCCTGGGTGGTCGAAAAAACGGATTTTTGGGCGTAAGTGCGGGCTAAAATCCGCATCCGGACAGCTGGCTATTGGGCCGCGCGTGGTCCCATCCGCACAACGGGCCTTCGCTGAGAAGCCCGTCACTATGGCCGCAAAGTTACTGTGGCAGTCTAAGCAGTAGCCTAAGATTCGAGGCGAACACTGAAAAACACGGGCTTCGGCCCAGGCTACTTGGGTGAGTTGAGGATTAGGTTAAATAGAAAAGCGCCCCGTAGCTGTAATGGCTACGGGGCGCTTTTGCACTCAACTTAATTCAACCTTACAGCAGCTTATCAATCGTCAGCGGCAATTCGCGGACGCGCTTGCCGGTGGCGTGGTACACGGCGTTGCAGATGGCGGCGGCTACGCCCAGCATGCCGACTTCACCGACGCCTTTGACGCCGATGGCGCTGGCGATGTGGTCTTCCTCCTCCACAAAAATCACGTCGATTTTCTTGATGTCGGCGTTTACCGGGATGTGGTACTCGGCGTAGTTGTGGTTGACGTAGCGGCCCAGGTCGTTGTTGAGATAGGCCTCTTCCATCAGGGCCATGCTGATGCCCCACACTACCCCGCCCAATACCTGGCTACGAGCCGTCTTGGGGTTCAGGATGCGGCCGGCGGCCACGGCATCCACCACGCGCGTGACGTGCACAGTGCCCAGGTCTTCGTCCACCTTCACCTCTACAAACACCGCGTTGTGCGAGTGCATCGAGTACTTGAGTAGGTTGGCGGGGTTAGGGCCGGCTTTGCCGTCGGCCTCAATCTTGGCCTCGCCGCTGGCGGCCAGGATGTCGGTAATGGCCACCGAGCGGCTGACGTCCTCGTTGGCGCGCAGGCAGCCGTTGGCGAACTGCACGTCCTCAAAATCAACGCCTTTCAGGGGCGAGTCGTCCATGTCCTGGGCTAGCTTGAGCAGCTTTTTGCCGACCTCCTGGCAGGCGTTCTGCACGGCCGTGCCCACCGAGTTGGCCGTCCAGGAGCCGCCCTGGATGGGGGCTTCCGGAAACTCGGTATCGCCAAGGTTAAACTTCACCTGTGCCATCGGCAGCCCGAGGGTCTGGGCGGCCACCTGGGTCATAATTACGTAGGTGCCAGCACCCTGGTCGTTGGTGGCGCTGTTGACGACGAGGGTGCCGTCGGCGTGCAGAATGGCTTTGGCGGCGGCCTTCTGCGTGGAGGCATCCCAGCAGCCAGCGGCCATGCCCCAGCCCACCAGCATGTTGCCGTCGCGCATCGAGCGGGGCTCGGGGGTACGCTGCTCCCAGCCGAAGCGGGCGGCGCCTTCGTGGTAGCAGGCATCGAGGCGCTTGCTGCTGAAGGGCTTATTTTCGGTGGGGTCTTCGTAGGTGTAGTTGAGCAGGCGGAAATCGAGCGGGTCCACGCCGGCCGCGTAGGCCATTTCGTCAATAGCGCTTTCGATGGCAAACGAGCCGGTGGCCGCGCCGGGGGCGCGCATGTCGGCCGGCGTGTTCACGTCGATGCGGGTAAGCTGGTAGTCGAATTTCGAGTTGGGCGAGTTGTACATAATACCCGACCAGTTTACCACCGTTTCGGTCTCTTCCTCAAACTGCGAGGTTTCGGCCAGGGCCGTGTGCTCCAAGGCTTGCAGGTGGCCCTTATCATCGGCGGCCAGGCGCAGATTCTGGATGGTGTGGGGGCGGTGGCCCATGCTGAACATCTGCGAGCGGTCCATCACCACGCGTATCGAATGCTCGAGCTCCAGCGCCGCCAGCACAGCCATAAACACCTGGTACTGCGGCCGCAGTCCTGCTCCAAAGCCGCCGCCCGTGAACCGCGAAATGATGCGCGCTTCCTCCTTGCTCAGCCCAAAAATCTTGGTGAGGTACTGTTGCACGTTGGGCGCGCCCTGCGTCTTGTCGTAGATTTTCATCTTCTTGCCATCGCCCAGCCAGTCGATGGTCGTGCCGAACATTTCCATCGGGTTAGCCATTTGGGCCCGGTGCGTGTACTCGCCGCTCACCTTGTGCGGGGCATCGGCGTAGGCCGCGTCCATGTCGCCCTTGGGCTTGGGCGGGGGCAAGAAGCCCGTTTTGCCCTTTGGGGCGTCGAACGACTTCGAGGCAGCGGCCTTCAAATCGGTGTTGAATTCATCTACATCGTACTCGATGCGAAGCACCGAAGCCGCGTAGCGGGCCAGCTCGAAGGTTTCGGCCACCACCATCGCCACTGGCTGCTGGCTGAACTGAATTTCGGGCTCGTGCAGCGGCCGGAAGGGCGAGCCGCCGGGGGCCACCTGGTCCTTGTAGCTGCGGTCGAACCAGGCCAGCGAGGGCACATTCTCGTGCGAGAACACCTGCTGCACGCCCGGAATGGCCAACACCTCGTCGGCGTAAATTTTGGTGATTTTGCCCTTGGCAATGGGGCTGCTCACAATGTAACCGTACCACAGCGGGCCGGTCACGCTGAACTCGGCCGCGTACTTGGCCGCGCCGCTTACCTTGGCCGGCCCCTCGGGCCGGCTGACGGGCCGCCCAATAACGTCGGTATCCAAGCGCACGGTGGGCGGGGTTGCGATAGTCTGACTCATAATAACTTACGGATTAGAATTCAAAAAAGCATTGGGGTTCACCTCGTACTGCATCTCGGTGGCCTGCTTGAGGGCCCGCACGATGGCGCGCTTGCCCAGCTCAATCTTAAACGAGTTGTGCAGCGAGCCCTCGCCGTAGCCCTTGGCTTCGGCAAACACCTTGGCGGCCACCTGCCGAAACAGGTCGGGAGAAGGCTTTTGGCCTTCCAACAGCTGCTCGGCTGCCTGGTCGCGCCAGGGCTTGTGGGCCACGCCGCCCAGGGCAAAACGGGCTTTTTCGATGGTATCGCCGTTCATTTTTAGGCCCACCGCCACGCTCACCAGCGCAAAGGCGTAGCTGCTGCGGTCGCGCAGCTTGAGGTACACAAAGTGGTCGGCGTAGCCCTCGGCGGGCAGATCGATGGCCGTTACCAACTCGCCCGGCTTCAGCGTGTTGTCCTTCTCGGGCTGGTCGCCGGGCAAGCGGTGGTAGTCTTGAAACTTGATGGTGCGCTCGCCATCGGGGCCCTGCACGCGCACCACGGCCTCCAGGGCGGCCAGGGCCACGCACATATCCGAAGGCTGGGTGGCGATGCAGCTGTCGCTGGTGCCGAGCACGCCGCACACGCGGTTGGGGCCGGTGAGGGCCGAGCAGCCGGTACCAGGCTCGCGCTTGTTGCAGGGCGCGGCCAAGTCGTAGAAGTAGTAGCAACGGGTGCGCTGGTTGAGGTTGCCGCCGTTGGTGGCCGCGTTGCGAAGTTGCGGCGTGGCCCCGGCCAGGATGGTTTGGCTCAGCAGGGGGTAGCGCTTCTCTACCTCGGGGTGCCAGGCGGTGTCGGCGTTGGTGGCCAGGGCCCCCAGGCGCAGGCCGCCGTCGGGCAGGCCCGTGATGTCGGCGAGCGGCAGCATCCCCAGGCTGGTGAGGTGGCTGGGGCGCTCCAGGTTGTACTTCATCAAGTCCACGAGGTTGGTGCCGCCGCCCAGGTAGGCCGCGCCGTCGTGGCTGGTAAGGTCGCGCACGGCCTCGTCGGCGGCCGTGGCTTGGGTAAGGGTGAAACTGTTCATAGCGAATTAATTAACGGAGCTAGATGCTGATGGCTGGGCCGGAATGGTGACCAGCGTGCCGTTATCCACCACTACCTGGCCGTCGTGGAGCACTTCCATCACGGCACTCAGGATGTTGGTGTAAGCGCCGCAGCGGCAGAGGTTGCCGCTCAAGTGCTCGCGCACCTCGTCCTCGGTTTTGCAACGGCCCTCGTTGATGAGGCCCTGGGCTGAGCAAATCTGGCCCGGCGTGCAGTAGCCGCACTGGAAGGCGTCGTGGTCCACAAATGCCTGCTGAAGCGGCGACAGATTGTCTTCCGAGCCGAGGCCCTCGATGGTCTGAATTTGCTTGCCCTGGTATACCGTGGCCAGCGCCAGGCACGAGTTAATGCGCTTGCCGTCAACCAGTACAGTGCAGGCCCCGCACTGGCCGTGGTCGCAGCCTTTCTTGGTGCCGGTGAGGTCCATGTACTCACGCAGGGCGTCGAGCAGGCTGGTCCAGGGCGCAATCTGGATGGTATGGTCTTCGCCGTTGACGTTCAGCGTCACGGGCTGGGTGGGCACGATGGTCGGCGGCGTTTTGTCGAGCGCCTCCTGGGTGAAGTGTAAGCTCATAAAATTCAAGCAATGAGTTGGTCAATGCTTGGCCTACGCGGCGGTTGTAGGGTAGTTAGGGCCCCGGCAATATTTAGACTAATTCCTAATTGCGTTAAGCGCCATGGTAAATGCAGAATGCCTTTACGGTCAGCTGCTTACCTGCTCGTTAGCAGCTGTTAGCGCCAAGTGAGCCACGGGGCCCTAACCAAAATTTTGGTGATATACCGGGAGTTATAACGGGGGGCTTGGGTGCGTAGATGCCCGTTTGGGGCCCCGGCACAGTGGTAGAATTTTTGCAGCCGTGGGGAATAGTGGACGCATCTAAGAATCATATATTTTATATATAAAATAATAAACCTATATTTAGGCCTTGCTTTTTCTTGTGCTCTCCACCTCATCCAACCCACTCATGGAAACTACCCGGGGCCCAGATCCCAACGATGCGCAGGAAGCAGACACAGCCCCTTCCCAATCCGCCGCCGAAGCAACTGAAGCAGCCACTATACAGAGTGCGGTGGACCATAATCCGCTCGTTTAACAATTCCCTTAACGTCAACTAACAAACCCCACCATTCCAGCCATGGCAGACTACCTAAATCCTGATCCTTCGTCCGTCATAGATACGGTCCACGTGCTGCCATCTACGTTTGTTTCCGACGATAAATGGGTCAGAACAGTGCAAATATTTACCAAAAGCTTAGGCAAACCTGATCTGCTAAAATCTGGGGATCCTGTGTCAACCGTAGACGAAGCTGACGAAGCAAAATGGGGCAATAATGAATCTGGCGTGGACTTGCAGCGGGGTCAGACCGTTGTCCCAGCCGGACATGATATTTTCCTTAAAGCTGCCCCAGGGACTGAATTTGATGCTTTGATTGGTGATTTTAAGTGCCTTGGGTTGAAAGTAAAAGACCCAGTTACTACACTTCCTGTCTACCGGGATGCATTTATTGGTCGAGCGATAAAAATAGAGTACGTCAGGTTCGGCAGCTTTTATTTGAATGAGGACAACGCAAAGCTTAGCAACTCTGATGTAGTGGGCGTACTTGCAGTAGACCATAATCCACCCACTAAAGCATAGTACGGTTTCGGCCGATGTACCGGCCCAGTGGTGCACTCCGGTTTTTAGGGCCCCCGCATGAAATTGTTGGCCATTTTGTTGCTCTTGTGCTGGGTTGTGTGCGCGCTGCCCGCCGCGGGCCAGACGCCCAGAGCTGACAGCTTGCGCCAGCTGCTGCGCACGCCGGCCCGGCCCGATACCACGCGGGTGCGCTGGCTGCAAGCGCTGGCGCAGGAGCTTAAAACCACCGATGCCCCGCAGGCAACTCAGTTGAGCGCCAAGGCTCTACAATTGGCCCGGCAACTGGCCGACCCTACGGGAGAGGGCCAAGCTTTGCTGGCCCTGAGCATGCTGCACCGCCGGCAAACCGATTATGCTAATGCTCGCCGCTATGCGCACGAGGCACAACGCTTCTTCGCGGGCCGTGCCGACCGCTGGGGGCTTGCCCGCGCAGGGCTCCAGCTGAGCCGGGTCGATAAGCTGCAGGGCGACTTGGTGCCGGCCTTGGCCGTGGCCCTCAAGGCCCTGGCCCTGACCGAGCGAACCGGCGATGGGGTAACGCAGGCCAGTTTGCAGGCCAACATCGGCGACATCTACTGCAAGATGGACAACTATGCCGAGGCCCTGCCCATGTTGCGGGCCGCCCTGAAAAGCAGCCGGCAGGCCGGCGACCGGCAAGGCGTTTCGCTGGCGCTAAGTGGCTTGGGCAACGCCTACCAACGGCTTAAAAACTGGCCCCGGGCCCTGTTCTACCACCAGCAAACCTTGCAATTGAGCCGGGAGCTGGGCGATGCATCGAGCGAAACCGTGGACGAAACCAACCTAGCCGAGGTGTATGGCCTGCAAGGCAACCAAGCCGAGGCGCTGGCCCACGGGCGGCGCGCCCGGGCCCTGGTGGGGGCCACGCACGACCAGTACAACCTGCCCTCGGTGGAGCTGATGCTGGCCCGGGGCTTCGTGCTGGCCGGGCAGCCCGATAGCGCCGTGGCCCTGGCCCGGCACGCGCTGGCCCTGAGCCAGCAGTCGCGCAGCAACGAGAACATCCGCAACGCGGGCGACATCCTGGCGCAGGCCTACGCGCAGCGGCGCGACTTTGCGCAGGCCTACCGCTACCGCAATTTGCAGATGGCCTACAACGACACGCTCTCGGGCGAGGACACCCAGCGCCGCACCAGCGCCCTGCGCTACGGCTACGAGTTGGACAAGAAGCAGGCCCAGATTGTGCTGCTGAAGAAAGACCAGGAAATTGCGGCCCAGAAAGCCTACCGGCAGCGCCAGCAGATGCTGGCCGCGCTGGTAGGGCTGGGGGGCGTGGTGCTGGTGGTGGGCCTGCTGCTGCGCAACATCTTCCTCAAGCAGCGCGCCAACCGCCGCTTGGGCGAGAAGAACGTGGAAATTGCCGCCCACCGCGACGACCTCGACCGCACCCTTACTGAGCTGCAAACCACCCAGAACCAGCTGGTGCAGCGCGAAAAAATGGCTTCGCTCGGCGAGCTTACCGCCGGCGTGGCCCACGAGATGCAGAACCCGCTCAACTTCGTCACCAACTTCGCCGACCTGAGCGTGGAGCTGGTGGCTGAGCTGGAGGCGGAGCTGGCCAAAGAGCGGCTTTCGGCCGAAGGCGGGCCGGCCATTGGGGCCCTGGTGCAGGCCCTGGCCCAGAACCAGGCCAAGATTCACCAGCACGGCCACCGCGCCGACCGCATCGTGAAGAACATGCTGGAGCACGCCCGCACCCGCAGCGGCGAGTGCCAGCCCACCGACCTCAACGCCCTGGCCGACGAGTACTTGCGCCTGGCCTACCACGGTTGGCGCGCCAAAAACAAGGACTTCAACGCCGAGCTGAAAACTGACTTTGACCCGCGCCTGGGGCCCGTGCCCGTGGTGCCCCAAGACCTGAGCCGGGTGCTGCTCAACCTGCTCACCAACGCCTTTTACGCCGTGGCCGAGAAGGCCAAAACCGCCGGCCCGGCCTACCGCCCCCAGGTGGCCGTGGCCACGCGGCGCACCGGCGGCACGGTGCGCGTGCGCGTGCGCGACAACGGCAACGGCATTCCGGCGGCCGTGCGCGAGAAAATATTCCAGCCCTTTTTCACCACCAAGCCCACCGGCGAGGGCACCGGCCTGGGCCTGTCGCTGAGCTACGACATCATCGCCAAGGGCCACGGCGGCACGCTGGCCGTGGCCAGCCAGGAGGGCGAGTTCACCGAGTTCACCATCACCCTCCCGGCGGCAGCGGCGGCGGAGTAGATTAAAATTAATTTATTTATATATTACACATTATAGTTTTAAACCTACTTCACTTTTAGGGCCCCTAGCCCTTCGCCCATGCTGCCCAATCCACCGCTTGCGCTGCGCTTTCGCCCCGGGGCCCCCGGCGGGGCGCCTGCCCCGGCGCCCCCTGCGCCGCCCGTGGCCCCGGGCCGGTGGGGAGCGGTGGGCGCGCAGGTGCTCCGGGCGGGGCTGCTGCTGGCGGGCGTGGCCTCGGCAGCGGTGGGGCTGAAGGGCTTTTTGCTACCCAACGAGTTCATCGACGGGGGCGTGACGGGCATCGCGCTGCTGGTTAGCCAGCTGACGCACATTTCGTTGTCGCTGCTGATTGTGGTCATCAACGTGCCGTTTGTGGTGCTGGGCTACCGGCAGCTGGGGCGGGCGTTTGCGGCGCGCACGCTGGTGGCCATCCTGGCGCTGGCGGGGGCCGTGGCGGTGGTGGCGGTGCCGCCCTTCACCCACGACAAGCTGCTGATTGCCGTGTTCGGAGGCTTTTTTCTGGGGGCCGGCTCGGGGCTGGCCATGCGCGGCGGCGGCGTGCTCGACGGCACCGAAATCCTGGCCGTGTACCTCACCCGCAAGCTGCCCGCGTCCATCGGCGACATTGTGCTGGTCATCAACGTGCTAATTTTTGGCGTGGCGGCCTGGCTGCTTTCCGTTGAGACGGCGCTGTACTCGGTGCTGGCCTACCTGGCGGCGGCCAAAACCGTGGATTTTGTGCTCGTGGGCATCGAGGAATACATCGGCCTGACCATCATCTCGTTCCACAGCCCCGAAATCCGCCGGCTCATCACCGAGCGCCTGCACCGCGGCGCCACCGTCTACGAAGTCACCCAGGGCTACGGCTCGCACGGGGCCCAGCACCTGAAGGCAGAGGCCATTTTTACGGTCGTCACCCGCCTGGAAATCATGGCTTTGACTGACGAGATTAATAAAATTGACCCCCGCGCCTTTATCGTGCAGCACAGCGTGAGCGACATTAAGGGCGGGCTAATTAAAAGGCGCGCCTTGCACTAGATAACTACACAAGGAGGCTAATTAAGAAGCTGGTTTGCCACGGATAAGCTGCCCGAATAGGTTTTGTCATGCCGACGAAGGAAGCATGACAAAACCTGCGAAATCATAATAAAAAAACTTGCCTCGCCCATAAATCAACACCCCCAACCAGCAGCTTACCGATGGAAAGATGGCATCGTTTTTTGGGGGTGCGGCCGGGCGAGATGAAAGCCGTGGGGCTGTTTGCGGCCCACAATTTCCTGCTGGGCACGGGCACCATTTTGGTGTACGTGGCGGCCACGGTGCTGCTGCTGGCGCACGACCCCGCGCGTACCCTGCCGCTGGCCTACGGCGCGGGTGCCCTGGCGGCGCTGGCCGTTGGCCGGCTGTACGCCCGCGCCGAGCACCACTGGGCCCTGCAGCGGTTGGCGGGGCGGGCCCTGGCGGCGGCGGCCGTACTGGTGCTGGTGTTGGGGGCCCTGCTGCGGTGGGGGCCCTCGGTGGGGGCGGCGGTGGCCATCATGGCGGGCTACCGGCTAATTTATCTGCTGACAAGCCTGGAGTTTTGGGGAATGTCGGCGGTGGTATTTAACGTGCGGCAGGGGCGGCGGCTGTTCGGCGTCATCAGCGCCGGCGACCTGCCGGCCAAGGCCCTGGGGGCGGGGCTGGCCGTGTTTGTGCACGCCCAGCACGCGTTGTACGGGCTGCTGCTCACGGCCTTTGGGGCCTACCTGCTGGCGTTGCTGGTGCAGCGGGCCACGTTCCGGGCGCAGGCCGCGGCCCGCCCGGGGCCCCCGGCGGCGCACGGGGCCCCGGCGGCGGGAGGGCAGGCGCTGGTGCGGGCGCTGGGCCTCAGCCTGCTGGCGCTGGCGGCGGCGGCGGTGGGGGTGGAGTACCTGTTTTTGGTAAACGTGAAGTACAAGTTTCAGGGCCAGGGGCCCGTGCTGCAATACGTGGGCGGCGTGCTGGTGCTTACCTACCTGCTGGCCACGGGCCTGAAGCTGCTGTTTGCGCGCCGCGGCCTCGACTGGCTGGGGGTGCGGCGGGCGCTGCTGGTGCTGCCACTGGCGGCGCTGGCGGGCATCGGGCTGTTTGGGGTGCTGTGGGCGGCGCAGGCGGGGCCGGGCGCGCAGCTGGCGTACTTCTGCGGGCTGTACCTGGGGCTGGAAGTGCTGCGCCGGGCCGTGTTCGAGCCCGTGTTTTTGGTGCTGTTTCAGCCGCTCTCGCCGCCGGCGCGCCTGGCCGGCCACACCCAGGCCAAGGGCGTGTACGAGCCGCTGGGCCTGGCCCTGGGGGCCCTGCTGCTGGCGCTGCCCCGGGCCGCGGCGCTGGGCCAGTGGCTGCCGCTGGCTTGGATGGCCGCGCTACTGCTGGGGGCCTTGGTGTTGCTGCGCCGCGCCTATGGCCAGTACCTGAACGAGTTGCGGGGCGCGCTGGGCCTGCGCTTCGGCACCCCCGCGGAAGCCGCCGGGGCCCCCAGGGAGCCCGCCGGGGCCCCTGGCGGCCCCGTGCCTGCCGCAGCCACCGATGCCGCGGAGGCCACTGCTGCCGCCGAAGCGGCTGATGCGCCCGCCTCCGCCGCGGCCTTGCAAGCCCTGGCCCACCTGCAATACGCGGGCCCCGCCGCCCTGGCCCCCCACGCCGAGGCGCTGCTCGGCCACCCCGACGGCCGGGTGCGCGCCCGCGCCCTGGCCTTGCTGGGGCCCCGCGCCGACGTCGCCCTGCTCTGCCGCCGCGCCCTGGCCGACCCCGACCCCGCGTTGCGCGAACTGGCCGCCCGCCTGGCCGGCCCCCACCCGGCCGCCGATGCCCTGCTCGGCCACCCCGATTGGCCTGCGCGCCAGGGGGCCCTGCGCGGCCGCCTCGAAGCCGCCCCGGCCGACGCCCTGGCCCGCGCCAGCCTGGCCGCGCTGGCCGCCGATGCCGCCCCCGCCGCCCGCCTCGCGTGCCTCGCCCTGGCAGGTTTTCTAGAGCCTGGGCCGCAAGCCGAGGCCGTGGCCGCTGGCCTGCGGGGCCCCAACCCGGCGCTGGTGCAGGCCGCCGTGCGGGCCGCCGCCGCCGCGCCCACGCCCGCCGTGCTGGCGCAGCTGGTGGCCCTGCTGCACACCAAAGCCGTGCAGCCGCTGGCCGCCGCGGCCCTGGCCGGGGCGGGTGCGGCGGCCCTGCCGGTGCTGGGCGACGTGCTGGCGCGCGAAACCGACGGGCGGCGCCTGCAGCGCGTGGCGCAGGCCTGCGCCCACCAAGGCACGCCCGCCGCCCGGCAGCTGCTGGTGGCCACGGCCCAGGGTCCCCACTTGCCGGGGCGGGCGGCGGCGCTGCGGGCCCTCACCGCCTTCGCCTCTGATGGGGCCGATGCGCCGGGCTTCCAGCGCCTGGTGGAGGAGGAGCTACGCTTTGCCCAGCACCTACTGCACGGCATGGCCGCGGCCGACGCCGAGCTGCGGGCGGCCCTGCGCTACGAGCTGCGTAAGGGCCAGCAGCGCCTGTTTGGCGCCCTGGCGCAGCTGTATGAGCGCCAGCCCATCCTCGACGCGCAGCGCGGGGCGGCCCACACCGCTGGCGAGCGGCAGGCCAACGCCCTCGAAATGCTCGACAACCTGCTGCCCCGCCCGCTCTACCAGGGCCTGCAAGCCATGCTCGACGCGGGCCGACTGCGCGATAAGGTACTGGTGTTTAACGACCTGCTGGGGCCCCTGGTGGCCCCCGAGGCTCTGCCGGCGCTGGTGGTGCGCCGGGGCCTGGGTGCGTTTTCAGCCTGGACGGTGGGCGTGGCCCTGCGCCGCTGGCACCCCCAGCCGGCCACCGTGGCCCACCTCTACCCGCACCTGCTGGCCGAGGGGCTGCTGGTGCAGGAAAGCGCCCGGGCCCTGCTGCGCCAGCTGCCGGTGCTGCGCCCCGCCGCCTACGATGTATTGCTCACCGAATTTCCCGGCGCTGCCGCCCTGCTCATGGCCCCTTCCTCCGATCATTCGCCCGCCTGCGCCTCGGCCTTGGAGCGCGTGCGCCTGCTCAAGGGCACCGCCCTGTTTGCCCAAACGCCCGAAAACGTCCTGGCCGCCATCGAGCCCATCATGCGCGAAATGGCCTTCGCCCCGGGCCAGGAAATCTTCGCCAAGGGCAGCCTGGGCACCTCGCTCTTCATTGTGTGCACCGGCGAGGTGGGCATTTTCGACGGGCTGCGGCCGCTGGCCACCTTCAGCCCGGGCGACTTTTTTGGCGAGCTGGCCCTGCTCGACGCCGAGGCCCGCTCGGCCTCTGCCGTGGCCCAGGGCCCCGTGGCGGCCTTCCGCATCGACCAGGAAGATTTTTACGACGTGATGGAGGAGTGCGCCGAGGTGGGCCGCAACGTGCTGCGCGTGCTCTGCCAGCGCCTGCGCCGCCAAAACGAGAAGATGCCCCCGGTGGTGGCGTAAGGGAGTAGGGTAGGGGCTAGGGCCCCAGGCCGTTAGGGGCCAGGACACTAGGGCCCCCAGGCCGTCATGCTGAGCGCTTAATCAAGCCACTACTTCGTAAATCATCACCGGCTTGGCCTTGTGTTTTAAGCTGACTTCCTTGAGCGGGAGGCACTGGAAAGATTCCTTGACCTGCTCGAAAACGGCGGCGGTGATGATGATTTGGCCGGGGGCGGCGGCGGCTTGCAGGCGCTGGCTCAGGTTCACGGCGTCGCCGATGACGGTGTAGTCGAAGCGCTTGAGGGAGGCCGAGCCGATGTTGCCCGACACCATTTCACCGGCGTTGAGGCCGATGGAGAGCTGCGGCTGGTAGGTGCGGCCGTCGGGCAGGGTGGTGGCGTGGGCCTGCACGGCGGCGCGCACGGCCAGGGCCGCGTCCACGGCCCGGTCGAGGTGAAATTCGCCCCGGAACACGGCCATGATGGCGTCGCCGATGAACTTGTCGACGTAGCCGCCTTGGGCGATGATTTCGCGCACTGCCTGGTCGAAGTACGTGTTGAGCAGCGTCACCACGTCGGCGGGGGCCAGCACTTCGGCCAGGGCCGTAAAGCCGCAGATGTCGATGAACACCACCGTGGCCGTCACCGTTTCGCTGGCCGTGAAGGTGGTTTGGTAGTCGGGCCGCGTCATCACGTTCAGCACGGTTTCGTCCACGTACATCCGCAAAATGTTATTTTCCTGGATGGCGCGCAGCGTTTGGCGCAACTGCGCTACCTGCCGGGCCGCCTTGTCGATGGTCAGCTCCAGGTCGGCAAAGTCCACGGGCTTGCACACGAAGTCGAAGGCCCCGCGGTTCATGGCCGTGCGGATGTTGGCCATGTCGCCGTAGGCCGACACCATCACGGCCTTCGGCACGGGGTTGGCGGCGGCCAGGCGGGGCAGCAGCGCCAGCCCGTCGAGTAGGCCGGGCATGTTGATGTCGGTGAGCACCACGTCGAGCTCGGGCCACTCGCCCACCCGCGCCAGGGCCTGCTCGCCATCGCGCGCAAACCGAAACTCGTAGGCCCCTTCCCGGATTTTGCGCCGGAACCGCTGCTTGATGAGCAGCTCCAGGTCGGCCTCGTCGTCCACCACCAGTATTTTGGTTGTCATGGGGTTAGGCGGCTTGCAGCGGGGCGAGTTTCTGCCGCAGGGCGGCGAAGTTGAGCGGCTTGGTGAGGAAATCCTGGGCCCCCAGCTGCAGGGCCTGGCGGCAGCTCTCGGCGTCGCCGTAGGCCGTAATCATCATCACCGTGGGCCGGGGCCCGGCGTGGGCCAGCCGGATGCGCCGCAGCAGCTCCAGCCCGCTCATGCCGGGCATGTTGATGTCGGAGAGGATGAGCACCACCTCCGCGTAGTGGTGCGCCTGCTGCAAGTACTCCAGCGCCGCCTCGCCCGAGGGCGCGAAGGCAAAAGCCAGGGCCCCGCTGCGGATTTCGTGGCGGAAGCGCTGCTCGAACAGCAGCGGCACATCGGGCTCGTCGTCGACAACTAAAATCTTCATCATAACGGGAAAGTATAGGCCCCGCGGCGTGGCCGGTGCAGCGGTTTTCGGGCAGGGTGCAATCACGCGGTTAATATATGTAATGTAGTGAATAGTGAATGTAGTTTTTCAAATGTTGGCCCCGCCCATGCTGCCTTTGGCCCAGCGCCGGGTGCCTGTGGGGCCCAAAGCCAACCGTGGACCGCGGCTTGGGCCTACCTTTGAAGCACTTACCCCGCCGCCTGGGCCATGCTCGAAAACATTCAACGCTACTTCCGCTACTACTTGGCCCTGGTGCTGGCCACGCTGCTGGCCCTGGGCATGCACCTGGCCCCCGCCGCGCCGCTGCCCGCCGCCGCCACCGGGGGCCCCCGCCACAGCAGGGCCCCCAGCCCCGGGGCCCCGGAAAACTTTGGCACGGCCCGTAAATAGCTGCTGGTGAACAAGTAATGCCGTTGGTTTTGGGGCCCCCGGGCCCGGCCGGGGCAACTATGGGGCCCCAAACGGGGTACACAGAGCCCCAGGGCCGCCCCGGCCCGCCTTACCAACCGACGGATTTTGATGAGCAAACACACGTATGACATGGGCTTGATCGGCAACTGCGCCTTTCTGGGCCTGATCGGGACCGACACGGCCGTGCGCTGGCTCTGCTGGCCGCGCTTCGACAGCAGCTTTGTGTTCGGCAGCCTGCTCGACGACGACAAGGGCGGCGAGTACAGCATCCGGCCCGCCGACGGCGCTGCCTTCACTTCGCACCAGTACTACGAGGAAAATACCAACGTGCTCTGCACCGAGATTACCACCGCGGAAGGCAGCTACCGCGTGACGGATTTTGCGCCCCGCTTTGCCCAATACGAGCGCTACTACAAGCCGCTGATGTTTGTGCGCAAGGTGGAGCCCCTCGGCGGCACGCCCCGCGTGCGCGTGGCCTGCCGCCCGGTGGGCGACTACGGCCGCCTGCCCCTCACGCGCCGCCGCAGTTCCAACCACGTGGCCTACCTGGGCTTGGAAGAAGAAATCCGCCTCACGACCAATATTCCGCTCACCTACGTGCTCGACGAGCAGGGCTTCCTGCTGAACGAAACCAAGTACCTGGTGCTCACCTACGGGGCCCCGCTGGAGGCACCGCTGGAGAAAACGGCCGAGCAGTTTTTGCGCAGCACGCTGGCCTACTGGCGCGGCTGGGTGAAGAGCACCAGCATCGGCAACTTCCGCCAGGAGCAGGTCATCCGCTCGGCGCTGGCCCTGAAAATCCACCAGTACGAAGACACCGGGGCCATCATTGCGGCTACCACCACCAGCCTGCCCGAGGCCCCCGGCAGCACCCGCAACTGGGACTACCGCTACTGCTGGATGCGCGACACCTACTACATCCTCACGGCCTTCAACAACATTGGCCACTTCGAGGAAATGGACCGCTACTTCCAGTACATTGCCAACCTGCCGCGCCCCAAGCAGGCCCGCTACCAGCCCTTGTACGGCATCAGCGGCGAGGCCAAATTGGTGGAGCAGGAGCTGGATTTGGCCGGCTACCTGGGCAATAAGCCCGTGCGCATCGGCAACGACGCTTACACCCACATCCAGAACGACGTGTACGGGCAGGTGCTGGTGGCCCTGCTGCCGCTCTACGTCGATGCCCGCTTCCAGGACCCCACGCGCCGCGACGCCGAGCAGCTGGTAACGGACGCGTTGGAGATGATTGCCAAGACGATGGACGAGCCCGACGCTGGCCTTTGGGAGTTCCGCCACATTGCCCAGCGCCACTGCTATACCTACCTCTTCCACTGGGCCGGCAGCCACGCCGCCATCCGAGTAGCCCGCCGCCTGGGCCGCCCCGACTTGGAGGCTGAGGCCGAGCGCCTGCGCGACGTGGCCGCCGCCCACATCGAGGAGTGCTTCAGCGCCGAGCAAGGGGCCTACACCAACGCCATCGGCTCGGATAACCTCGACGCCAGCACCATCCAGCTCATCATGATGGGCTACCTCGACCCCGCCTCCGACCGGGCCCACCGCCACCTGGAGGCCCTGGAAAAGGAGCTGAAAACGCCCGAGGGCCTGTTTTACCGCTACCGCCACGAAGACGACTTCGGCACGCCCGAGACGACGTTCCTCATCTGCTCGTTCTGGTACGTGGACGCGCTGGCCTGCGTGGGCCGCGTGGACGAGGCCATCGTGGAGTTCGATAAACTAGCAGGCTACACCAACCACCTGGGCCTGCTCAGCGAAGACGTGGACGCCAAAACCGGCTCGCAGTGGGGCAACTTCCCGCAGGCCTACAGCCACGTGGGCTTGGTGAACGCCGCCTACCGCATCGCCAAAAAGCTCGATTTGCCCAACTTCATCGAAACCGTAGGCCCCCAGCGCAGCGCCGCTTCGTAAGCTAAATGTCTAACGCAAAAGGCCGTTTGGAGCACATTCCAAACGGCTTTTTGCGTTTTGTTCTGTAAGCAACGGGGCTCCAGCATTACGGACGTTTGCCCGGGGCTCCCGCCGGTGGGCCGCTGCCCGGCGCAGCAGTGCCCGGCGCGGGCGAACCTGCTGGGGCCACCGGTGCGGTGGGCGCGGTGGGCATAGCCGGTACTGGGACTGGGGCCCCTGGTGCGGGCCGGGTGGCGGCCGGCGCGGCGCCGCTGCCCTGGCTGCCGCCGCCGTTTTCGTCCAGCTTCAAGTCGTTGTTCTGCACGTTTTTGTGGGCGCGGGGCTCGGCCGTGAGCTGGCCGATACGGTAGCTGAAGTACACCTTGAAGCTGGTGATGTGCTGCACGTTGCGGCTGCTTTGGGCGAGCAGCGGGCCGCTGATTTCGGTGCGCACGGTGTTGCTGGGCGAGAAGAAGTTTTCGGCCCCGAAGCCCAGGCTGCCTTTCTTGGCGGCGAAGTCGTGCTTCAAGCTCATGCTGTACGTGGCAAAGTTGCTTTGGTAGCCTTGCAGCTGCACCTGCTGCCCTCGGTAAAAGCCAAAAACCTGCAAGCCCCAGTGCCGGGGCAATGCATAGCTGCCGTAGAGGCGGCCACTCACCACGAGGCCGGCGTTGCGGGCGGCGTAGCGGGGGTCGGGCACGTTGTTGCGCAGCACGGCGTAGTAGGCGTCCACGCTACCGTTGAGGCTGAACTTGGTGCCCACGTCCAGGTTGGCAAACACGCTGCCGCCGTAGGCGTCTTCCTGGCCCACGTTGGCGTAGGTGACGCGCACGGCCCCGGGGTAACTGGCGTCGCCGAGCGGCGTGCGCACCGATTGGATGGAGCCGGTGGTATTGCGCGCAAAGGCGCTGAAATTTAGGTTGGCTTGCTTGAGCAACGTGCTGTAGCCCAGCTCGTAGTTGTTGGTGTACTCGGGCCGCAGCTCGGGGTTGCCCTCGGTCTGAATCAGGGGGTTGGCCGCCTGCACGTTCGGGTTTAGGAACTGCAAGGAGGGGCGCTGGATGCGGCGGTTGTAGGCCAGCTTCAGCACGTTGCCGTTGCCGAGCTTGCGCAGCAAATTCACGCTGGGCACCAGGATGCCGTAGCTGGGAATATTCCCGATGGGGCCCTGGTCGTAGTCGGCCGCGATGGCGGTGTATTCGTAACGCACGCCGGGCTTCAGCGTGAAGCCTTGGGGCAGGCCCACGGTGTAGACGGCGTAGCCAGCGGCCACGTTTTGGCGGTATTGAAAGGAATTGTCGGCCTGGGAATTAGCCAATTGCCCGTAGTACGTGTAGTCGCTCTGCACGGTGCGCCGGATTTCCTTGGCGCCCACTTCCAGCAGCTGGTTGGGGCCGGTGGGGGTTTGGTAGTCCACCTGGGCCGTCAGTTCCTGGTTCGAGCTGCGGTTGTCGTTGCCCGACGCGCCAAGTTGGGCCGCGTAGGAGGCCGCGAAGGTGTCGTTGTTGAAGGCGAAGGTGCGGTTGTTGCGGCTCAGCAGCGCCACTGCGCTCAGCTCGCGCTGCGGCACGTCGTAGGCGTGGGTGTAGCTCAGGCTCGCGTCGATGGTGCCCGAGTCGTCGGTGGTTTTTACGTTGCGCACCGAGGTGGTTGGGGGCCCCGGCGAGGCCAGGGCGGCGGTAGTCGTGGCCAGCGCGTCTTGGTAGTTGGTGGCGTTGCGGGTGCCGTAGGTGAGCGTGGCCGCCAGCGAGTTGCGCTTATCGAGGTCGTAGTCCCAGCCCAGCGTGTAGCGGCCGAACAGCTGGTTCTGGCGCGTGTCGGCGGCCTGCGTGGTGCGGGTTTGGCGGCCCGTGGCGGGGTCGGTGGTCAGCTGGCCGTTGGTGAAGCTGCCGGGCGTGTTGTAGCCCGCGCGCCCGAAGCCGCCCAGGGCGAAGCCCATGCGGCCGGTGCGGTAGCCGCCGTTCAGGTTCAGGGTGCCCGAGCGGGTGCCGCCGCTGCCGTCCAGGCTCAGCTGGCCGCCGCGCAGGGTATTGGTTTTGGTGACGATGTTGATGATGCCGCCCGAGCCCTCGGCGTCGTACTTGGCCGAGGGCGACGTGATGACCTCCACCGTCTTGATCTGGTCGGCCGGAATCTGCCGCAGCCCGTCGGCCACGCTGTTGGCCATGATGGTCGAGGGCTTGTTGTTGATCAGGACTTTGATGTTTTGGTTGCCGCGCAGGCTCACGTTGCCGTCGAGGTCCACGCTCAGCAGGGGCACCCGCTTGAGCACGTCGGTGGCGTCGCCGCCGCGGGTGGTCTGGTCGTTTTCGGCGTGGTACACCGTGCGGTCCACCCGTTCTTCCACCAGCGCCTGGCGGGCCGTCACCACTACTTCGCCCAGTTTTTGGGCCGCGGCCACCAGCGGCAGGGCCCCCAGGGCCACGGGGCCCCCATCGGCCGGCACCACCACGCCCGGCCGCACCAAATCCTGGTAGCCTAGGAAGCTGACGCGCACGGTGTAGGTGCCCGGCGGCACGCCCGGTAACGCAAACTGCCCGTCGCGGCCGCACACGCCGCCGCTTACGGGCGCGCCGGCTGCGTCCAGCACCGCCACCGAGGCATAGCCAATGGGCTGGCCGGTGGCGGCATCGGCCACGGTGCCGGTTAGGGCCCCGGCGGTGCGGCCGGGCGGGAGCGAGCCGGGGCCCCGCGCGGGGCCCTGCTGGCCGTGGCTAAGCAGAACATTGCCGGCCAGTGCCGTGGTCAGCAGTAGGCGGGTGAGGGTAATCCTTGGGGGCATATAGACGGGCGATGCAGTAACTACCCAAGGGCGTGGCCGGCAGTAAAAAGGTTGTTTCACTTTTTGCTCATAATGCCAGGAATTTGTTTTTAGCGCGGCGCACGGTTGGGCTTTAAAAAAATAAAACCCCGGCTGCCGAAGCAACCGGGGTTTCAAAGCAATAGGGCTGGGGCCCCTGCGAGTGACCGACCGACAAGGCCTGGCAGCGCCTGCTTGGCCAACCTTTAGCCGCCGCTGCTCTGGCCGCCCCCGCCACCCTTAATGTCGTCGTTGCGGATGCTTTTGCGCTGGCGCGTGGACTGCTGCGCCTGCCCGAAGCGGTAGGTGAAGCCCAGCCGAAATTGCCGCTGCTGATTGGTGTAGCGGCTGTTCTGCGAGAAGGTAGGCGTGGCCGTTTCGTAAGCAAACGTGCGCTGCGCTGAGAAGGGGTACTGGGCGTTGAACGATACGTCGGCGCGGCCCTTGAGCAGCGTTTGGCGCAAGCCCAGGCCGTAGAAGATGAAGCCGCTGTTGCGCCCTTGCAGCGTGGGCCGCGACAAACTGTGGTACAGGTTGCCCTGCAGCGTCAGCGTCTTGGTGGCCTTGTAGGAGGTGTTGACGTTGTAGTTGCCGGCGAACCCGCTCCGCGTCAGGCTCAGGGCCGTGCTGCGCAGCATCAGGTACTCCAGGTTGCCGCCCATGCTGAGGCTCCACTTTTCGGTGGGCTTGGCCGAAACGTAGCCGTTGAGCTGGAAGGCGGTGTTGCTGGCCACGTTGGCACTGGTTTCCAGGATCAGGTTGGCGGCGGGCACAATCTCGTCGGGCACGGGCAGCAGCGGCTGGGTGCTGGAAAAGCTCACCTGCTCGATGGAGTTGCCCGTGCGCAGTACCGACAGCGCGATGTTGAAGGACGTCGTTTTGATGAAGTTGTTGTAGCTCAGCTCCACCGAGTGCGTCAGCTCGGGGTCGAGGTTGGGGTTGCCGTAGGAGTAGCTGATGGGGTTGCTGCGGTTGACGTAGGGGTTGAGGTAGTAGATGTAGGGGCGGCTGATGCGGCGGCTGTAGGCCAGGCGCAGGCTGCTGGTTTTGCTCAGCTCGTAGCTCAGGTTGGCGTTGGGCAGCGGCGTGACGTAGCTGCGGTAGGGGATGCCGGTGTTGGTGTTGGCAAACTCAGCCCAGAGGCCCGTGCGCTCCACGCGGCCGCCCAGGCCCAGGTGCAGCTTCGCGGTGGGGTTGAAGTTGTAGGTGGCGTAGGCGCCCTCCACGTCCTGCCGGTAATCAAACGAGGTGCCGCGGAACCGGGAAGTGGCAAAATCGGCGGCCCGGCCCGGAAACAGCGTGTCGACTTGCGCCTGCGAGCCGGTGAGGCGCAAAATGCCCTTCACGCCAAATTCCAGGGTTTTCTTCTCGCCCAGGGGCAGGGTGTAGTCGCTTTGCAGCGTGTACTCGTGGCCCGGCAGGCGGGTGAGGCTGCGCTCGCGGTAGCTGGCCTGGCCCACGTCGAGCGGCTGCTCGGAGTTGTTGAACTGGTTGAACTCGTAGCCGTTGCGGTTGCCGTTGTAGGCGTACTGCAAGATGTTGCTCCACTCGCGGCGCTCTTGCTTATAAGTGCGGGTGTAGGTGCCGGTCACCTCCGCGTTGCCGCCGTTGTAGGTCGAGCGGGTGTCGCGCAGGAACAGGGCCCCGAAGCCCGGCAGCGGCGTGGTGTAGCGGTTGAGGTTGCCCGACTGGCTGGCGCCGCCGTAGCTGAAAAACGAGCCGTTGAGCGAGAGGCTGTGGTGCTCGGCGGGGTCGTAATCGAGGCCCAGCGAGCCCGAGCCGTAGTAGCCGGTGTTGCTGCCGCTGCCGTTCTGGCGCAGCGTGTCGTTGCGGGTGCTGCGGTAGGTTACCTGCTCGCTATTCGACGAGCTGCGGTTGTTGTAGTTCAGCCCGCCGTTGGCCGAGGAGGTGAAATTGAACTTGCCCTGGCGGAAGTTGAGCGAGCCGTTACCGTTGCTGCCGCGGCTGCCGGCGTTGGCCCCCACCGTGCCGTTGAGGCCCTGCTTGGCACCCTTTTTCAGCACAATGTTGATGATGCCGGCCGTGCCCTCACCGTCGTACTTGGCCGGCGGCGTGGTAATTACTTCCACCGATTTAATCTGGTCGGCCGGAATGCTCTTGAGGGCTTCCTTCAAGTTGGCGGCCAGCGTGGGCGAGGGCTTGTTATTAATCAGCACCTTGAAGTTGCTGTTGCCGCGCATCGTCACGTTGTCGTCGCCGTCGATGGCCAGCAGCGGGGCCTTGCGCAGCACGTCCTGGGCGGTGCCGCCGGCGTTGGTCACGTCCTGCTCGGCGTTGTACACCAGGCGGTCGGGCTTCACTTCCATCAGCGGCCGCTGGGCCACCACCACCGCCTCGCCCAGCCGCTGGGCCGTGGCCGGCAGCCGGATGGGGCCCAGCGCCAGGGCCCCGTTGGCCACCGTCACGGCCTGGGTGCGCACGCCGTAGCCCACAAAGCTGACGCGGAGCCGGTAGCTGCCCGCGGGCACTTTCGTCAGCGCAAAGTGGCCCTGCTCGTCGGCCGATTGCCCCGCGACGGTTTTCTCCGACGGGGCCGGCGGCAGCAGCACCACTGTGGCAAACGGCACCGGCTGCCGCGTGAGCGAATCGAGCACCGTGCCCGTCACCGAGCCGCTGCCCGGCGCGGGGGCCTGGGCCGCCGCCCGCTGGCCGAGCAGTATAAAAAACAGCAACGGCAGCAGCCGGCAACCCACAACGGAAAAATGTTTCATAGAAGGAAGGAAGAGAACGGCTTAAGGAGACAAAGTGGACCCAGTTAGTTGCAGCCCAGATGCCCTCTTAGCTGCCAAAGGTAAACGCCGCCGGTAGTTGCAATGATATATTTCCTTGGTTTAATTTTAACAGAACTTCATGCTGATTAGGCTGATTAGGCTGCGTAGGTAGCGAGTAATGAGCCCGCAATTGCGCGCCCCTGCCTGGGGCCTAATAATTGGCAAGGAAGCCCCATCTTGCCCCGTAGCGCTGGTCCCCTGCCACCTCGTTTTCTGCAATTTCTGACCCCATGCCCACCCCAGCCCTTTCCATTCGCCCGTTTGTTGGCGCCCGAGATTTTGCCGTTTCGCGCCGCTTCTACCGCGCCTTCGGCTTCACCGAAACGATTGTCTCACCGGCCCTGTCCTATTTCGCGCTACCGGGCGCCGGCTTTTATTTGCAGGACGCCTACGTGCAAGATTGGGTTGACAACACCATGCTGTTTCTGGAAGTGGCGGACGTGGAGCAGTTTTGGGCGGAGCTAACGGCGCTGGACTTGCCCGGCCAGTGCGAGGGCGTCCGCCTCGTGCCCATCCGGCAGGAAGCTTGGGGCAAGGAGGGGTTCGTCCACGACCCTTCCGGCGTGCTGTGGCACATCGGCGAGTTCAATAAAGGACAGTGAATTGGCTAAGGCGGCGCCTGCTTGCCCCGGGGACGGCACGGCCCTATCAAACCAGGAACTGCCGCTATTCGCCACGCACGCGGACTAAGGAATTAGGGCCCCCACCGGCCCAGGTGCGCCGGGGCCGGTGGGGGCCCTAAACAAAAACAGCGTGGCCCCAACCGATTGGTTGGGGCCACGCTGTTTCGTACGGCTGCGTTTGCGTAATCAGTTACAAAAGCAAACAGCTACCGTTTTATTTTGTAACTGACTGACAATAAGAGTAAAATTCATCAGCTAATGGCTCAGTGCCTAGAGCAGCTTGCGGAGTAATTCGCGCACCGCTGGCACGCCCGGTAGGTGGAAGCGGGCGCGCGAGCGGGCCCCGGTGCCCACCCGGATGGTGTAGGCCGCGTCGGGCAGGGCCCGGAAGG
Organism: Hymenobacter nivis; assembly: GCF_006439025.1. GTDB lineage: Bacteria > Bacteroidota > Bacteroidia > Cytophagales > Hymenobacteraceae > Hymenobacter > Hymenobacter nivis_A. The sequence continues at coordinate 50,670 of NZ_RCYZ01000001.1, read as the reverse complement.
TGTCTTCGTCGGTGCGGTCGTCGCCGAGGGCCATTACAAAATCGGCTGGGTACTGGGCCAGCCAGCGGCTGGCGGCGGCCCCCTTGTGGATGCCGGCGTTCTTGATTTCGATGACCTTATTGCCCTCCATTACCTGCAAGTCGGTGTTCGAGGTCATGAAGGTGAGGTGGGTGAGCAGCTCGCGGGCGCGCACGGCCCCCAGGTCGGCGTCGGCGCGTCGGTAGTGCCACACCAGCGAGTAGTCCTTTACCTCCACAAACGAGCCGGCGGTGCGGGCCACGTACAGATCGAGCACCGGGCGCATTTCGCGCATCCAGTCGTTGTTCAGGGCCTGAAACAGCTCCCACTCCTGGCCGGCCGGGCGCAGCCACACGCCGTGCTCGGCAATGAAGTCGATGGGCAGGTCGCCGAGCCACTTTTGCAGCGTGGTCCGGTCGCGCCCACTGATGACGACCACCCGGTTCTGGGGGTTGTCGGCGAGGGCCCGCAGCAGCAGGCGCAGCTCAAAGTCGGGCTCGGCGCGCTGGGGATCGGGGTGGAAGCTGGTCAGGGTGCCGTCGTAGTCGAGCAGCAGCAAGCGCCGGGGCGCGGCACGGTAGTCGGCCACCAGCCGGTCGATGGTGTTGGGGCTCAGGAAATCGGTGGCCATTGTGTGCTGCTTCATCTTGCTGTAGGTGAGCTGGTTCATGAACAGCTTCGTCCACGAAAACACGTTGTAGCGCTTCACCAGGGCCCGCATGGCGTCGAGGCGCTGGGCCTGCTCATCCTCGGGCATCACCAGGGCCTGGTGCAGGGCCTCGGCATGGCCCACCAGGTCGGTAGGGTTGATGAGCAGGGCATCGGAGAGTTCGCGCGCCGCGCCGGCCCGCTCGCTGAGGATGAGCACGCCGTGGCCGTCGGCCTTGCTGGCGATGTATTCCTTGGCTACCAAGTTCATGCCGTCGCGCACGGGCGTCACCAGCGCCACTTCGGCCAGGCGGTAGAGGGAGGCCAGCTCCTCAAGCGGAAACGAGCGGTAGAAGTAGTGGATGGGGTTCCAGCCGATGGTGCGGTACTGGGCGTTGATGCGGCCCACCAGCTCGTCAATTTCCTGCTTCAGCGATGCGTACTGCGCTACTTGGTCGCGCGAGGGCACCACCACCATGATCAAGCTCACCTGGCCCACCCACTCGGGGTAGCGCATCAAGAGTTGCTCGAAGGCCAGCAGGCGCTGGGCAATGCCCTTGGTGTAGTCGAGCCGGTCGATGGAGAGCACCACGCGGCTCGTGCCCAGGGCCTGGCGGTAGACGGCTTCGTGCTGAATGGCTTCTTCGGAGGCCGCGGCCTTCACAAACCGCTCGTAGTCAATGCCCATCGGGAAAGCATCGACGAGCACCGTGCGGGTAGGCGTTTCAATCAGCCCGTTGGTGGTGGTGTGGCCCAGCAGGTGCGTTACGGCGCTGAGGAAGTGCCGCATGTAGCCAAAGGTGTGGAAGCCCACGAGGTCGGCCCCGAGCAGGCCGAGTAGCAGCTCGGTACGCCAGGGCAGCACCCGCAGCAGCTCGTAGGAAGGGAAGGGGATGTGCAGGAAGAAGCCGATGGTGGCCTCGGGCCGGGCCGCGCGCAGCATGGCCGGCAGCAGCATCAGCTGGTAGTCGTGCACCCAAATCGTGTCTTCGGGGCCCGCCTGGGCCAGCACGGCCTGGCAGAACTTCTCGTTCACGGCCACGTAGGCGGCCCAGTGGGCGGGCTCATAGGTGGCAAACTGCGGGAAGTAGTGGAAGGTGGGCCAGAGCGTGGAGTTGCTGAAGCCCTCGTAATAATCTAATATTTCGGATTCCGTGAGGAACACCGGGGCCATGCTGTCGCCCCGCAAAGCCTCGGTGATGTACTGCTCTTCGGTGGCATCTTCTAGAAATAGGCCCGGCCAGCCCACCCACACATTGCCTTCCTGGCGGTAGATGGATCCCAGGCCCGTGGCCAGGCCGCCTTCGCTGGGCTGAAAGGTGAGGCCGTCGTCGGTGCGTTGTACTTTGGTGGGGAGGCGGTTAGAAACAATAATTGTTCTGGGCATGCGGGGTGTGCGGATGGTAGAATCCGATGGTATACGGGGATAACACCAAAAACGGGGCATTCGGCTCACTGCTTCCTCATATTTCGGCCCCCGGGGCCCCCGCGCCCCGGCCAGCCGCCGGCCCCCCAAACCCGCCCAACCGCGCCCCGCCCCAGGCCCCAGCGGCGCGTAGGGCCCTGGGGCCGGCAATTATTCTGGCCGGCAATTTGTATAGTATACCAATGTTATCCTTTCACTTTTAACTGACGCGCTCCGGCGCTTATCGATATGAAAGCTAAATCCATGTTGTTCGTTTTGGGGCTGTTTGTGGTGCTGCTCAGCGGCTGTACCGCTTCCGTCGGGGCCGGCGGCTACTACGGCGGTGGCGGCTACGGCGGGCCCGGTTACTACGGGGCCCCCGGCTACGGCTACGGGGCCCCTGGCTACTACGCGCGGCGGCCTTACTACGCCCCGCGCCCCAACGTCATCGTGGTGCCTAACCGGGGCGGTGCCTACCGCGGCGGCCACGGCCACTACAGCGACGGCCGCGGCAACGGCAACCCCCGCGCCGGCTTCAACGGCGGCCCCCGTGGCGGCTTTGGGGGCGGCGGCCCCCGCGGCGGCTTTGGCGGGCGGGGCGGCCGCGGGCGCTAGCCCAGGGCGCTTTTAAGAATAGTATTGAACGGCCGCGGTGGGAGCAATTCCCGCCGCGGCCGTTTGCGTGGGGTGCCGCGGTGCTTGATGAGCATGCGCTTTGCTACGCTTCAGCCGCTGCCGCAAGCCGCGCGGTGGTCCCGGCGGTCAAAAAGTAGGGCCCCAGAGCCAGATGCCGGGGCCCCACTTGCGTATGGGAAAGTCGCGCCGCCGCTACCCGCCGGCTCGTTTTTGCTCTGCTGTGTATGGCCAATTCTTCCCAAAAAACTAACCATGAGCCGCTTGCCGGCTACGTAACCGTGCGCGGCGCCCGCGAGCACAACCTGCAAAACGTGGACGTGGACATCCCGCGCGACGCGCTGGTGGTGTTCACCGGCGTGTCGGGGTCGGGCAAGTCCAGCCTGGCCTTTGGCACGCTCTACGCCGAGGCCCAGCGCCGCTACCTCGAGTCGGTGTCGCCCTACGCGCGGCGCCTGTTCCACCAAATGGCGGTGCCCGAGGTGGACCGCATCGACGGGCTGCCGCCGGCCGTGGCGTTGCAGCAGCAGCGCGGGGCCCCCAGCACCCGCTCGTCGGTGGGCTCGGTCACCACGCTCGCCAACCTGCTGCGGATGCTGTACTCGCGGGCCGGTGATTATCCTAAGGGCCAAGGTATTGTGTACGCCGAGGGCTTTTCGCCCAACACGCCCGAGGGCGCCTGCCCCACCTGCCACGGCCTGGGCCGCGTGTACGAAGTGACCGAGCAAACCATGGTGCCCGACCCCACGCTCACCATCCGCGAGCGGGCCATTGCGGCGTGGCCCCAGGCTTGGGGCGGCCAAAACCAGCGCGACATCCTCGTGACGCTGGGCTACGACGTGGACACGCCCTGGCAGGACTTGCCCCAAAAGGACCGCGACTGGATCCTGTTCACCGACGAGCAGCCCGTGGTACCCGTGTACCCCGGCTACTCGCCCGAGCAGACCCAGCGGGCCCTCAAGCGCAAGGAGCCGCCCAACTACATGGGCACCTTCACGGGCGTGAAGCGGCACGTGCTGCACACCTTCGCCACCACCCAAAGCGCCCTGATGAAGAAGCGCGTGGCCCAGTACATGCTCAGCCAGGAGTGCCCCACCTGCCACGGCAAGCGCCTGCGCCAGGAGGCCCTGGCCGTGACCTTCGCTGGGCTCGACATTGCCGATTTCTCACGCCTGCCCCTCAAGCGCCTGGCCGACGTGCTGGGGCCCTACGCCGACGCCAAGGCGCTGAGCAAGAAGGCTGAAGCCGCCGCGCCGGAGAAGGCCATCGTCACGCAGCGCATCGCCGCTGACTTGGTGGCCCGCCTGGCCGTGTTGCTCGATTTGGGCCTGGGCTACCTGTCGCTGGAGCGCGGCACGCCCACGCTCTCGCCCGGCGAGCTGCAGCGGCTGCGGCTCGCCACCCAGCTGTATTCCAACCTGTTCGGGGTGGTGTACGTGCTCGACGAGCCCTCCGCCGGCCTGCACCCGGCCGACACCGAGGCGCTGCTCGCGGCCCTGGCCGGCCTGAAAAAAGCGGGCAATTCGCTGTTCGTGGTCGAGCACAACCTCGACGTGGTGCGCCAGGCCGACTGGCTCGTGGACGTGGGGCCCCAGGCCGGGGCCCTGGGCGGCCGCATCCTCTACAGCGGCCCACCCGCTGGCCTGGCCGCCGTGGCCGAGTCGCAAACCCGCCGCTACCTCTTTGACGCTACGAAGCCCGCGCTGCCCGCGCCGCGCCCGGCCGCCGGCTGGCTGCAATTGCGCGGCGTCACGCGCCACAACCTTAGCAACCTGGACGTTGACTTTCCGTTGGGCGTCTTCACGGCCGTCACGGGCGTGTCGGGCTCGGGCAAATCCAGCCTCGTGAGCCAGGTGCTGGTGGAGCTGGTGGCCGCCCAGCTCGGCCAGGCCCTGCCTGCCGAAGACGAGGAAGGCGACCCGCTGGAGCGCGCCGCGCCCGAGGCCACCGGCGGCCACTTGGCCCAGGGCCTGGCCGGCATCCGCCGCTTGGTGCAGGTAGACCAGCGCCCCATCGGCCGTACGCCGCGCTCCAACCTGGCCACCTACACGGGCCTGTTCGACCCCGTGCGGCAGCTGTTCGCCGCCACCCCCGAGGCCAAGAAGCGGCGCTACGACGCCGGCCGCTTCTCGTTCAACGTGGCCAAGGGGCGCTGCGAAAACTGCCAGGGCGAAGGCTTCGTGATGGTGGAGCTGTTGTTTTTGCCCAGCGTGTACGCGCCCTGCCCGGTGTGCCACGGGGCCCGCTACAACGAGAAAACGCTGGAAATCAAGTACCAGGGCAAAAGCATTGCCGACGTGCTGGGCCTGACCGTGGACGACGCCTGGGCCTTCTTCTCGGAAGACGCCACCGTGCGCCGGCCCCTCACCGTGCTGCGCGACGTGGGCCTGGGCTACCTGCGCCTCGGGCAGCCCGCCACCGAGCTCAGCGGCGGCGAGGCCCAGCGCGTGAAGCTCGCCACCGAGCTGCAGCGCCCCGCCCGCGGCCACACCCTCTACGTGCTCGACGAGCCCACCACCGGCCTGCACCCCTCCGACGTGGAGCGCCTGCTCCTGCAACTCAACGCCCTGGTCGTAGCCGGCAACACGGTGGTGGTGGTGGAGCACGAAATGCGCGTCATCGCCGCCGCCGACTGGCTCATCGACATCGGCCCCGGCGCCGGCGACGAGGGCGGCAAAGTGGTCATCGCCGCGCCCCCGGCCGACGTGGCCGGGGCCCCCGCCAGCCGCATTGCGCCGTACCTGGCGCGGTTCCTATCAGGGTAGGGCAAGTCGCCAAAGTGGAGTTAAAAGTTGAGGGTTAAAAGTAAAAACACAACGATTGTGTGTTTTTACTTTTAACCCTCAACTTTTAACTCGATACACAGGCTGCGGAACGGGCCCTCAGGCCACGCGCCGGGGGCCCCCAGCTAGCGCTGCGTGGCGCTGTTTGGCAGTTGGAAAAACTTGCTTTGCAGCTGGGCCTTGGTGGACGCGGGCAACTGGTGGGCTTCGAAGGCGGCAATGGTGCGCCGCTCCTTTTTGCGGCTGTAGTGGGCGTGGTAGAAAAAATTAGCCGCCAGTACCGGCACGCCCACTAAGACCACGAAGGCTATGTTAACCAAGCCCTGGTATTGCCCGGGATTGTCCCTATTTTGGTCGATGGCCAGGCCGGCCGCGGTAACCGCTATGAAGCCACCTGCAATCAGCAGGCGCCGATGCCGCCGCGCCGCGTACAGCCGGTGCAGGGCCCCCACGGTATCGGTGGCCGCGTTGGCTTGGGCGGTGGCCGCGCTGGCCTGGGCCGCCAGTTGCTGGGCCTGCACCACCGCCTGCGAAGCGGCCACCAATGAGTCGGTGCGGGCCATCGACGGCGTGGTTTGGGCAAAAGCCCGACCACCGGCTAGGAAAAGCAACAGATAAAGTAGAAAACAGCGCATAAAAAAGATGGGACGGTTTGCAGCGCCAAGTACGCTACAAACCGTCCCATCTTCCTCATTCATACTTCATAAACTACTTACTTTCCCAGCGCCAGGCGGGCGCCCAGCATGCTCCAGCGCCGGGGCATTTGGGCTCCCAGCAGGTCGGCGTAGCGGGCGTCGAACAGGTTTTGCACCTGGCCCAGCACCCAGAGGCGGCCGGGCAGCAGCGCCACTTCGAGGCGAATATTGAACACGGCGTAGGTGGGGGTGAGCACGCTGGGCAGGGCCGTGGCGCTGGCCGGGTCGGTTTGCTGGGCGGCGCGCTGCTTGAACACGCCGCTGAACGCGAAGTTGGCCCGGCGATGGGTCAGGCTCAGGGCCCCCGTCACGAGGTGGCGCGCCACGTTGGAGAGGTACTGCGAGGCCACGCCGCTCCGGTTATCAAGGTTCACGTAGGTGTAGCCCAGCGAGCCGTTCAGGCGCAGGCCGGCCGCCAGCTGCGCCTGCGCCTGCACCTCGGTTTCCACGCCTTGGGTGGTCACGCTGAACAGGTTCTGGGCGAAGCGGTAGCTGCTATTGGGGTTAATGTTCGTGAGGCCGGTGGCGGCAATCACCTGGGCCCCGGACTGGGCTACGTAATCAATCAGGTTGCGGCCGTCGCGGTGGAAGTAGGTGGCGCGCACCAGCAGCGCCGGCGTGGGCTGGTAGTCCGCGCCGCCCTCGTAGTTGAAGGTGCGCTCGGCCGCCAGGCCCGGGTCGCCCACGTTGAAGCCCGCCGGCGTGATGCCCGGCCGCACGTTGGAATTGTACTGCTCCGTGAAGTTGGCCGCCCGGATGGCCTTGCCCAGGGCCCCGCGCACGGTCAGCTTGTCGCCCAGCTGCTGGCTGGCGTTGAGCTGCGGCACCAGCTCGGTGCCGTAGGCCTGGTCGTGGTCGAGGCGCAGGGCCCCCGTCACGTTCAGGCCCGGGGTGGGGGCGAGGGCGGCCACGGCAAAGGCCCCCGTGTGCCACACGGCGTGGTCGCCGCGGTCGTTGCTGAGCACGGCGCGGCGGTCGGCCTGGCCGCCCAGCGTGGCCCGCAGCTTGGGGCTGATTTGCAGCTGGTGCTGGCCCTGCACGTTGAGGTAGTGCATGAGGTGGTCGCTGGGCACGGAGGTCGGCGTGTACACGTAGTAATCGGTACTCGCCGTGCCCACAATTTGCAGTTCGGTGCGGGCCTTGGCGCTCCACTCGTAGCGCAGCTGGCCCTGGTACCAGTCGCGGGTGAAGGTTTCGCGGGCCCGGTCGCCCAGGTTGGTGGTGTAATAGTTCTGGGCGTTGAAGTCGCGCCGGTCGAAGCTGGCGCGGGCCGCGGCGCTGAGCTTCGGCGTGATGTCGTAGGCCCCCGACAGCGAGTAGGTGTTGAGCTTCACGTCGTTGCGGCCCCCGCCGGGCGCGTCGAGCAGCTGGCCGCTGGCCGTGTTGTTCAACAAGCCCCCGGCTAGGCGCAGGCCCTTCTCTTGGCCGTAAAAGCCCAGATTGGTGCTTTTCAGCCCGTACTCGCCCGATTGGAACGTGGCGGCTAGCTGGGTGCCGTCGGGCCGGTGGGTGGCGGCGAAGGTTTTGGTGACGATGTTGATGAAGCCGCCCACCGCGTCGGGCCCGTACAGGGCCGCGCCGGGGCCCCGCACAATCTCAATCTGCTCGATTTCGGCCGGGCTGATGGGCAAGTAGCCCGCAAAGTGGCCCGTGAGCGGGTCGTTCAGCCGCATGCCGTCGAGCAGCAGCAGCACCTGCGTGAAGGTTGAGCCGCGCAGCGTCACGTCGGCCTGGGCCCCGAAGCTGCCGCGGCTCTGCACCTCCAGCGCCGGCAGCACGCGCAGCAAGTCGTCGAGCGAGAGCACCGGGTACTCGTTCAGCCGGCTGCCGGGGATAACCGTCACGGCCCGGCCCGTTTGGCCCGCCGCCTGGCCCAAGCGCGAGGCGTACACCGTCACCTCGCGCAGGGTGCGGGCACTGTCGGCCGGGGCCGTCTGAGCCAGGGCGTTGAGGGTAAAAAAAGTGCCGAAAAGAGTAGCAGTGGTGCGTATGGCCAGCATGGTTGGGGTGAAATGACGCCGCAAAGCTAGGGCCCCCAAGGCCGCACCGGCGGGTCCCCGCCGGGTTTGCGTAAGCGGAACAGCCCAAAAAATCTGGTAATTGCCATAACGCACGGACGATCAGCGGCCCCGCGGCCGGGGCCCCGGGGCGCAACGCACGGCCCAAGTCCTGCGCATCTAGCTCGTCGGTTTTGCCCAGTTTCGGTGCCAGCGGCCCCCAACAATTGACCGAAAAAGCACCGCGTTTACGTTTTATCGTGAGCGCGCCCCATCCCGGGCGCCTGCCCAGCCCGCTTGCGTTGGGCGCGCAGTTGGCGCACTTCCGGGTGCGGGCGGCGGCTGCGCTGTCCACTTCAACCACTGCTTAGGCCTGCTGCCAGCGGTAAAATGGCTGGCTCCTGGGCCATCGCCGCGTTCCTATAGGCTTGTTAGTAGCCCAGCTACGCCTTTCACGTTCAGGCGGGCAAAGTTTTTCACCCGGTCAAACCGCGCCTTGGTTTCCGCCAGCTCTTCGTCCGGGGCCAGCGCGCTGGGGGCGTGCGAATCCAGCAGGGCAAACACCGAAGCGGCAATGTCCACGTAGCCCAGCAGCAACACGTAGAGCTGCTTCTTTTCGTCGGCCGCGTAGCCTTTGGTGCGGATGGCCTTGGTCAGCTGGTCGAGCTGCGTGGTTTCGTCCGCAAAGAGGTCCCGCAGGGCGCTGCGCTGCTTGTGGTAGGCGTCGAGCTGGTCGTCCGTGGCATCGGCCGCCGCAAAGGGAACGTCCGGGGCGAAGGCCACCGCCTGCCGGTAGGCCGCTTCGGCCGCGTACACCGTGGCCAAGTGCTTCTGCAAGCTCGTCCACAGGCCCGTGCGGGCCTTGTCGAAAGCGGCGGTAGGGGTGGGGCTGTCCAAGTCGGTTCGGGGGGTAATGAGCCGCAAAGGTAGGGGCCCGGGGGCTGCACCGGCGGGGCCCCGGCGGGTTTGTGCAACCGAAGCGGCCCGGTAAAGCTGGCAACCGGGGCCGCGTGCCCACGCCCGCCGGCCGCGCGGCCGGGGCCCCGGTGCGCAACGCGTGGCCCAAATCCTGCATCTTTGGGCCCCGACTCCCTACCACCGCTGCTTTTTATGAAATACGCTTCCGCGCTGGGCCTGCTGGGCCTGCTGGCCGGCCCTGCCCTGGGCCAAACCCCGGTTCCGCCCACCCCGCCGCTGCCCGCCACCGATCCGCCCGCCGCCGACCTGGGGCCCTACCGCGCCTCGTCCACCAAGGTCAACGACTTGGTGCACACCAAGCTGGCCGTGAAGTTCGACTATGCCAAGCGCTACCTCTACGGCCAGGCCTGGATCACGCTCAAGCCCCACGGCTACGCCACCGACTCGCTGCGGCTCGACGCCAAGGGCATGGACATCAAGGCGGTGGCCCTGATGAACGGCACCCAGCAGACGCCGCTCCAGTTCACCTACACCGACCAGAACAACGTGTACGTCAACCTGGGCCGCAGCTTCAAGCCCGGCGAGGCCTACACCGTGTACCTCGACTACGTGGCCAAACCCAACGAGCTGAAGGTGAAGGGCTCGGCCGCCATTACCGACGCCAAGGGCCTGTACTTCATCAACCCCGATAGCACCACCAAGGGCAAGCCGGTGCAAATCTGGACGCAGGGCGAGACCGAGGCCTCGTCGGCTTGGTTCCCCACCATCGACCGGCCCAACCAGAAGTCGACCGAGGAAATTGCCATGACCGTGCCCAGTAAGTACGTGACGCTCAGCAATGGCAAGCTGGTGAGCCAGGTGCCCGCGGGCCCCGGCCTGCGCACCGACACCTGGAAGATGGACCTGCCCCACGCGCCCTACTTGTTCATGATGGCAGTGGGCGACTTCAAAATATACAAAGACACCTGGCGCGGCAAGGAGGTGAACTACTACCTCGAGCCCAAGTACGCGCCCTTCGCCAAGCAGATTTTCGGTAACACGCCCGACATGCTCGAATTCTTCTCGACCCGCCTGGGTGTGGAGTTTCCGTGGAACAAGTACGCCCAGATTGTGGCCCGCGACTACGTGAGCGGGGCCATGGAAAACACCACCGCCACGCTGCACGGCGAGCAGGTGCAAATGACCGACCGCGAGCTGCTGGACCGCGAGTACGAAAGCGAATCGGTGATTGCCCACGAGCTGTTTCACCAGTGGTTTGGCGACTACGTGACGGCCGAAAGCTGGAGCAACCTGACCGTGAACGAGTCGATGGCCGACTTTTCCGAAGGCCTCTACGCCGAGCACAAGTACGGCCGCGACGCCGCCGACGCCCACAACTACCGCAACCTGCGCCGCTACCTGGCCAACCCCGCCGACGCCGCCAAGGACCTCGTGCGCTTCCACTACGGCGACAAAGAGGAGATGTTTGACCTCGTGACCTACCAGAAGGGCGGGGCCGTGGTGGACATGCTCCGCACCTACCTCGGCGACGACGTGTTCTTCGCCGGCCTGCAAAAGTACCTGAAGGACAACGCCCTGGGCAACGGCGAGGCCCACCAGATGCGCTTGGCCATGGAAGCCGTATCGGGCCAGGATTTGAACTGGTTCTACAACCAGTGGTACTTTGGGGCCGGCCACCCGGTCGTGGCCATCGACTACGCCTGGGACGCGGCCCGCAAAACCGAGCTCGTGACCGTGAAGCAAACCCAGCCCGGGGCCCCGTTCCGCCTGCCGTTCGCCATCGACTACTACGTGAACGGCAAGGCCCAGCGCCAGCGCGTGCTGATGACCCAGGCCAGCCAAACGTTTGAGATGCCCCTGGCCGCCCAGCCCGCCCTGGTGAACGTGGACGCCGAGAAGAAGATGGTGTGGCTGAAAGCTAACAACCAGCCCTTTAGCGCCTACGCCTACCAGTACGCCCACGCCCCCCTGTACGTGGACCGCCGCGAGGCCGTGGCCGCCGCCAAAGAGGCCCAGGACACCGACCCCGCCGCCCGGGCCCTGCTCTTGGCCGCCCTCAACGACAAGTACTACAGCCTGCGCATGGCCGCCGTGCAAAGCCTTGATTTTGAGAACAAAGCCGTGGCCAAAGCCGCCGGCCCGGCCCTGCGCAAGCTGCTGGCCACCGAAAAAGACCCCAACGTGCAGGCCACCGTGCTGGGGGCCCTGGGCCAGCTGAAGGACAAGCGCGACGCGGCCACTTTCACCAAGTACCTGGCCGATAGCCGCTCGTACGGCGTGCAGAGCGCGGCGCTGCAAAGCCTGGCCGAAGTGGCGCCCCAACAGGCGCTGGCCAAGGCCCAGGCCCTGGAAAGCGACGACCACGGCGCCCTCGTTGGTGCCGTGGCTTCTACCTACGCCGTGGCTGGGGGCCCTGCCCAGTGGCCCTACATCCGCGACAAGTTCGACGCGGCCCCCATCTCGGGCAAGGCGGGCTTGCTGCCCGGCATGGCCGCCATGCTGCCCCGCCTGGACGACCCCAAGCTGTTCGCCGAAAACGTGGACCGCCTCAAGGCCATCGGCATCCAGTACAAGTCGCAGGGGGCCGACCAGGCCATCATCGGCCTGCTCCAGAGCGAGCCCATCCAAAAATCGGCCAGCGCCGCCGTGCCCGCCAACCGCGCCACCCTGGAGCGCGCCGTGCAGGAAATTCAGCAGGCCAAATAGGGCCCCGGCGCTGGACCTCATCGCACCAGCACAAGCACAAAAAAGGGACTTCCGGCCGCAGCCGGAAGTCCCTTTTTTGTTGGGCCGAAGCACTTGGTGGGCTAGCTGGCCTTGGCCGTTTTCTTGGCTTTGGCCTGCTCCTCATTAGGCCCGCCGGCCAGGGGCAAGTCGGCGGGGTCGTGCTGGGGCCCCTCGTAGGAGCTGGCGTCGTCGTCGTGGCGGGCGTTCGCCGCCTCGGTGGCGTAGATGTGCTCCATTTTCTTGATCACGTCGTTGCCGTCCACCTCCAGGTCCTTCAGCACGCCGTCGGCGATGTCGTACACCAGGCCGTGCAGGCGGGGCGGATTGTCGCCGCGCATGGCGTTCTGGATGATGTTGGTTTTGGCCAGGTTGCGCACCTGCTCAATCACGTTCAGCTCCACCAGTCGGCGCATGCGCTCGGTCTCGTTCGATAAGCGCAGGTACTCGGTTTCGTGCAGCCGGATTACGTCGCGGATGTTTACCAGCCAGTTGTCGATCAGGCCGTACTGCTTGTTGGCGGCCGCCGCGGCCACGCCGCCGCAGCCGTAGTGGCCGCACACCATAATGTCCTGTACGCCCAGTACTTCCACGGCGTATTGCAGCACGCTCAGCAGGTTCATATCGGAGTGCACCACCAGGTTGGCGATGTTGCGGTGCACAAACATTTCGCCGGGGCCCGTGCCCGTAATGCCCGAGGCCGGCACCCGCGAGTCGGAGCAGCCGATGAACAAGTACTTGGGCTTCTGGCCGTTGGCTAAGCGGTGGAAAAATTCGGGGTCTTCCGCGTTGCGGCTTGATACCCACTTCTTGTTGTTTTCGAGGATTTCGCTGATGCCAGCCATGATAAAAGGGTTAGGAGCGCAGCGCCGGCCGGTGGGCCCAGGGGCCCGGCCGGCGCTGCGGTGGGAAGTGGGGCCCCGTGCGCCACGGGGCCCCACCGAAGATAAAGCGGAAATGTCCGCCACTCAGGAAAGGAAAATTACGAGTAAAAAAGCGACTGGTTGCCGCCCGTTACTTACCAGCACAGCTCGGTGGTACAGGCGCTGCGTGCCCTCGCCCCGAAACTGCTCTGGCAACTGACAGGCCTAGTGCCCGGCCAGCGCCACCTGGCGGATGCCGCGCAGCTCCAACTCGATGCCGCGCGCCGGGGCCGCCTGCCGGAAGGCCTCGATGGCCTCCAGCACGTCGTGGTCGATGGCGTCGGAGCGGGTGCCGTCGAGCACCACGCGGCTGCCGGCGGGCAGCTGCTCCAGCGTCGTCACGATGCTGGCCTTGTTGAGAAACGACACGTGCTCGGGCAGGCGCAGGTGCAGCGGGGTTTCGTCGTCGCCGCCGGCCGATTCGTCGCGCCGCAGGTAGGAGCCCGCCTTGGCGTTGTCCTTCAGGATGAAGAAGAAGCCGATGACCAGGCCGATGCTCACGCCCTTGAGCAAATCGGTGAAGAGCACAGCTGCGATGGTGATGATGAACGGCCCAAACTGGGCCCAGCCCAGGCGCCACTGCGCCCGGTACAGGGCCGGCTTGGTGAGCTTGAAGCCCACCAGCAGCAGCACGGCCGCCAGCGCCGCCAGCGGAATCATGTTCAGGGCCGCGCCCAAGAACAACAGGCTCACCAGCAGCAGGATGCCGTGGATGAAGGCCGACACCTTGCTCCGGCCGCCAGCGGCAATGTTGGCCGACGAGCGCACGATAACTGCCGTGAGGGGCAGGCCGCCCAGCAGGCCGCTCACCAGGTTGCCGGCCCCCTGGGCCATCAGCTCGCGGTTGGTGGGGGTGTGGCGCTTCAGCGGGTCGAGGTTGTCCACGGCCTCCACGCTGAGCAGCGTTTCGAGCGAGGCCACGACGGCGATGGTGAAGGCCACGCCGTAGGTGGCGGGGTTGCGCAGGGCGCCGAAGTCGGGAAACGTCATGGCCCCCGCCAGCTCGCCGAGCGACGAGAGCACCGGCAGCTTCACCAGGTGCTCGGGGCGCACGGCCAGGCCCGGGGCCACTGCGCGCAGCAGCTGGTTGAGGCCCACGGCCACCAGCACCGCCACCAGGGCCCCCGGCACCAGCCGCGCCCAGGGCTGCCGCCGCACGGGCGCCGTGTCCCAGAGCAGCAGCAGCGCCAGCGACACCGCGCCCACCAGCATCGAGCCCGGGCTCAGGCCCTTGGCCGCCGCCGCAATGGCCGAGAAGGTGTTCAGGCCGTTGAACTGCAAAAAGTCCATGTCCTCAAAATAGTCCGTATCAGCTCCCAAAAAGTGTGGGATCTGCTTCATGATCAAGATGATGCCGATGGCGGCCAGCATGCCCCGGATCACGGCCGCCGGAAAGTACAGCGCGATGATGCCCGCCCGCGCCACGCCCAGCAGCAGCTGCAATACGCCCGCCACCACCGTGGCCGCCAGCACCGCCGGCCACGAGCCCAGCGTGGCAATGGCCGAGAGCATGATCGCGGTGAGGCCCGCCGCCGGCCCGCTCACGCTCACCGCCGAGCCGCTGAGCGTGCTCACCAGCAGCCCGCCCACGATGCCCGACACCAGGCCTGCCAGCAGGGGGGCCCCAGAGGCCAGCGAAATGCCCAGGCACAGCGGCAGCGCCACCAGAAACACCACCAGCCCCGCCGGCGCATCCTGGCCCAGGGTGCTGAAGAGCGACGACGGGGCCGCGGGCTGCGGCGTGGGGCCCCCGGCGGGGGCAATGGGGGTGCCGGTGCGCACCGGCGACGAAATAACCTGCGACATAAAGGTGCGGGAGCGCGCCCAGCGGCTCGAAAACGACACGTTATCGAGCGCGGGTAAAAGCGCAATGCAAGGTTAGAAAGCCGCTATTAAACCGGGGTTAAAGCCCAATTAAAATGAAATTAAAACCATTAAATAGGTTGCGCTAGGGCCCCGGGCGGCGGCAAGCCCCGCCGCCCTTAGGCCGCGCCCGCGCCGCGCCGGGGCCACTCCAGCCACACTTGCGTGCCCTGACCGGGCTGGCTGGCCAGGCGCACCGTGCCGCCGTGCAGGGCCATGATGCGGGCCGTGAGGGGCAGGCCGATGCCGTGGCCCGGCACCGCCCGCGCCGCTGCCGCCCGGAAAAACGGCACGAACACCTGGGCCAGATCTTCGGCGTGGAGGCCGGGGCCCTCGTCGGCCACCAGCAGCACGAGGCGGGCGGGCCCCGTGGCCAGCGTGGCCGTGACGGTGCCGCCACTGCCCGAAAACTTGCACGCATTGTCGAGCACGTTGAGCACGGCCGCCAGCAGCAGGGCCTCGTTGCCGCGTACGGCAAAGGCGTCGGCCGCGTCGGCATCGGTATCGCCAAAGGCCAGGTCGACGCGGCAGGTGGGGTAGCGGCGCAGCACCTGCTCGTGGGCCAGCAGCAGCAGCTCGTCGAGGGCCACGGCGGCCATCGGCACCTGCGAAGGGTCGTCGGAAGCGCGGGCAATTTGCAGCAGGCCGTTGGTGAGCTCGTTCAGGCGGCGGGCCGAATCGAGGGTGCGCTGGAGCACGCGGCGGTACTCGGCCGCGGGGCGCTCGGCTTGCAGCAAGGCCACCTCCAGCTCGCCGATGAGGGCGGTGAGGGGCGTGCGCAGCTCGTGCGAGGCGTCGCGCACGAAGGTGCGCTGCCCGGCAAAGGCCGATTCGAGGCGGTCGAGCAGGCGGTTGAAGCGCTGGGCCAGGCGGCCAATCTCGTCGGCGTGGCCCGTGGCGGGCGTCAGGCGCTGGCTCAGGTCAGTGGCCGTGATGCCGTCTACCTCCCGCACCATGCGCCGCAGCGGCCGCAGCGCCTGCCCGGCAAAGCCCCACCCGCCGATGCCCGTCACGGCCAGGGCCGCCAGCAGGCCCGCGGCCAGTAGCTGCCGCAGCTGCCCCAGCTGCTGGCGGCTGTCTTCGTCTACCGACGAGGCCACCACCACCAGGGGCCCCAGGCGGGCGTCGTGGTAGAGCAGGCCCACGGTTTCGTGGTAGTTGGTTTCCGGTTCGAGCACGGCGCGGCCGGTGCGGCGCACCTCGGCCAGCCAGGCGGCGGGCACCGCGCGCCCGGGCCCCTGCCCCTCCCGAAACACCAGGCGGCCGGCGGCGTTGTACACCCGGCCTTCCTCGGCGGGCAGCGTGCGGTAGAGCTGGCGCAGGTAGTGGCGGTAGGCGGTGCGGTGGCCGGCGTCGGCGTCGGCGGCCTCGCTCTGGCCGGCGGCGTAGGCGTGGCCCACCACCAGCGTGCGCTTAAACAGGCTTTCGGTGAACAGCACGCGCCGCGACTGCTGCGTGGCCACGTAAATGACCAGCGCAAACAGCAGCAGCGTAACGGCCAGAATGGCCCCGAACTGGAGCGCCAGGCGCAGGCGAATGGACACGGCAGTGGGGGAGGTTAAATGGGCAGGAAGGGAAGAATGTGCAGGATGTAAAGAATGTGGACAATGGGGCCCCAGGTAAACAAAAGGCCGTCACGCAGCGCGCCGCTTTCATTCGTAGAACTACAGTTTGCCCATTGCCGCATTCGTCCACATCAAGAAATTAGTCCTCGCTTTTCATCATGTAGCCCATGCCCACCAGCGTGTGAATGAGCTTGGTATCGAATCCCTTATCAATCTTCTTGCGCAGGAAGTTGATGTACACGTCCACCACGTTCGAGCCGGTGTCGAAGCTCAGGTCCCAAACGTGCTCCAGCAGGTCGGCGCGGCTCACCACCCGGTTTTGGTGGCGCAGCAGGTACTCGAGCAGGGCAAACTCGCGGGCCGTGAGCTGCACGGCTTGGCCGGCGCGCGTCACGCGCTTGGCGCCGGGGTCGAGGGTGAGGTCGGCCAGGTGCAGGGGCGCGGCGGGGGCGGGGGCCTCGGTGCGGCGGCGCACAAGGGCCCGAAGCCGCGCCAGCAGCTCCTCAAAGGCGAAGGGCTTCACGAGGTAGTCGTCGGCCCCGGCGTCGAGGCCCCGAATTTTGTCGTCCGTCTCGCCCAGCGCCGTCAGCATCAGGATGGGCACGCCCGCGTCGTGGGCCCGCACCTGGCGGCACAGCTCCAGCCCGCTCAGTCCGGGTAGCAGCTGGTCGAGGATGAGGCAATCGTAGCGCGTGGCCTGGGCCCGGCGCAGGCCCAGCAGGCCGTCGGCGGCCAGGTCTACAGCGTAGCCCTGCTCGCTCAGGCCCTGGTGCAGGAACGCGGCCACGGACGGTTCGTCTTCAACCAATAGAATCTTCATGGCCCGCAAAGTAAGGCCCCGCGCGCCGGGCCAAGGCCCTTGCGCCGTACCTTTGCCCGGCAATGCCGCGGTGCGCCGCGGGTTGTTTTTATAAAGAGGCGCCGAGAGACAGGCTCGCTGACGCGCCGGCAACCCCCACCCCGTGGAAAGGTGCCAAGCCCTGGACCTATAAAAACAAGCCGCCGCAATGCCCTGATTCGTTCCGTTGCCCCGCCCGGTGCCCGGCCCTGCCGCTCGCCGCTCCGGGGCCCCCGCCCCAAGCCCCCGTCCTTTTTCCTACGCCCCG
Organism: Hymenobacter nivis; assembly: GCF_006439025.1. Classification (GTDB taxonomy): domain Bacteria; phylum Bacteroidota; class Bacteroidia; order Cytophagales; family Hymenobacteraceae; genus Hymenobacter; species Hymenobacter nivis_A. The sequence goes on along the minus strand of NZ_RCYZ01000001.1, from coordinate 33,392 downwards.
CGGCGGGGCACCGCCGGCCCCCGCCGGGGCCCCGCCGCGCCTTCACCCCCGCCCGCCCCGCCGCGGGCCCTTTGCTTACATGCTAAAAAAATCACTGGCCCTGTTGCAGCGCGAAGCGGCCGAAACCGGGGGCAACACCCTCAAGCGCACCCTCAACGGCTTCAGCCTCATTGCCATTGGCATCGGCGTCATTATCGGCGCGGGCCTGTTTTCGCTCACCGGCATCGCGGCGGCCAACAACGCGGGGCCCGCCGTTACGCTCTCCTTCGTGGTGGCGGCCGTGGGCTGCGCCTTCTCGGCCCTGTGCTACGCCGAGTTTGCCGCGCTGGTGCCCGTGTCGGGCTCGGCCTACACCTACTCCTACGCCACCATGGGCGAGCTTTTTGCCTGGATCATCGGCTGGGACCTTGTGCTTGAGTACTCGGTGGGGGCCGCCACGGTGGCCATCAGCTGGTCGCAGTACCTCATCAAGTTTCTGGGCAAGTACGGCCTGCACCTGCCGGCCCAGCTGGTGATGTCGCCGTTTGAGTCGGCCAAGCTCGCCGACGGCTCTAGCGTGAGCGGTTATGGCAACGTGCCGGCCATGCTGGTGGTGCTGGCCATCACGGCCATCGTCACGCGGGGCACCAAAGGCTCGGCGTGGTTCAACGCCCTGGTGGTGGCCCTGAAGGTGGCAGTGGTGCTGGTGTTCATCGCCCTGGGCTGGAAGTACATCGACCCCGCCAACTACCAGCCCTACATTCCGGCCAACACCGGCAACTTTGGCGAGTTCGGCCTGAGCGGCATTTTGCGCGGGGCGGGCGTCATCTTCTTCGTGTTCATCGGCTTCGACATCGTGGCCACCATGGCCCAGGAAACCAAGAACCCGCAGCGCAACATGCCCATCGGCATCCTCGGCTCGCTGGCGGTGTGCACGGTGCTGTTCGTGCTCTTCGGTCACGTCCTCACGGGGTTGGCCAACTACACCGAGTTCAAAAACAGCGCCGCCCCGGTAGCCATCGCCATCGAAAAAACACCCTACGCCTGGCTCAGCTCGGCCGTGATTCTGGCCATCCTCATCGGCTACACGTCGGTTATTCTGGTCGATTTGCTGGGGCAGTCGCGGGTGTTTTTCTCCATGTCGCGCGACGGCCTGCTGCCGCCGGTGTTCTCCAAGCTGCACCCCACCTTCAACACGCCGTTCCAGTCGAGCCTGCTGCTGGGCTGCTTCATCGCCGTGTTTGCGGGCTTCGTGCCCATCTCCGTGGTGGGCGAAATGACGAGCATCGGCACGCTGCTGGCCTTCGTGATGGTGTGCCTGGGCGTGATGATCATGCGCCGCACCAACCCCGACGCGCCCCGCAGCTTTCGCACGCCGTGGGTGCCGGTGGTGCCCATCCTCGGCATTGTGGTGTGCCTGGTGATGATGGCCTCGCTGCCCTGGGAAACCTGGCTGCGCCTGTTCGTATGGCTGGCCTTGGGCTTGGCCATCTACTACGGCTACGGCAAGAAAAATAGCAAGCTGCGCCAAGCCCAGGAGCGCGGCGACGCCGACGCACAGTAGCCCGTTTTGGGCCCTGGGCAGTGCCTAGCGTAATGGGCACGATAATTCCCGGGGCTCAGCGCGCCCGCTGCACCTACTTAATCTGCTGCAACTGCTCGCGCAGCCACGCCTTGGCCGTGGCCAGGGTGTGGTGCTGGCTGGGGTCGATGGCGTAGGCCGCGGTCTTGGCCACGTTCTCGGTGTAGGTGCCCACCGAAATCTGCCCGAACACGGTTTCGGGTACCACAAAGCTGACGTGGTGGATGCCCGCCTTAGCGGCCCGTAGGTTCCAGTCGTCGCACATCCACTGCTGGGTTTCGGCGCGCACGGCGCCCACCAGCCGGGTGTCGGCCAGCCACCCCAGGGGCTTGATTTGGCGGGCCTTGCCGCGGTACAGCTCCAGGCCGCGGTCCATCAAGGAGCGAAATTCGGCGCTGGTGGCGAAGCCGTGCCACTGCACGATGAGGCACGGCACTTCGGGGGCAAACAACATCGAGCCGTAGGGCTCGGCAATAAGAACGACGTCGGACATGGTAGAAACGGGGTGTGGGGCGTTGGAAAGACGCCGCCAAAGGCACCGCCCCGCATACGGCCCCACCGCGCAAAATGTGACGCGGGCCCCCGCCAACGCCCCGAAAAACCCGGCCGACGCCGCCGTATTGGCCGGCCAACGCCAGGGCCCCACGGGCGGTGCGGGCCTACTCGCCCATCAGTGTGAGCACCAGTGCGCGGCGGCCGCCGTGGTCGCGGTGCTCGCCCAGGTATATGCCCTGCCAAATGCCCAGGGCTGGGGCCCCGTTTGCGACGGGAATGCTGACACTGCTGCCCAACAGCGCGGCTTTCAGGTGGGCCGGCATGTCATCGGGGCCCTCGGAATTGTGCCGGAAATAGGGCGCGTTTTCGGGCGCGGTGCGGTTGAAAAACTGCTCGAAGTCGTGGCGCACCGTGGGGTCGGCGTTTTCGTTGAGGCACAAGCTGGCCGACGTGTGCTGGATGAAAACGTGCAGCAGGCCGGCCCGCATTTGCTGGAGTTCGGGCAGCTCAGCCAGCACGTAATCGGTGATGAGGTGGAAGCCCCGGCGCAGGGCCGGCAGCCGCAACTGTTTTTGAACAACCATGGGCAGCAAGAGAAGTGAGGCTAGACATACGCGGCCCGGCCCCGCGGGTAGGCGTCGGCGCAGCAACGGCCACCGCAAAAGCGCCGCTAGCTGCACCAGAAGCTGCGCCCCGGGGCCCCATCCAGGCCCCGAAGAGTCTGGCCGGCTCAGCGGTTTCGGCCGGCCCGCGGCAGTGAGCGGGGAGTGGGGGCAGCCGCCAAAATAAATGTGGCGGCCGCTGCTGTTTGGTGGGGCGCAGGCCGGTATTTTTAGGGGCCCCATCCTTCGCTTCGCCCGTCTTTTCTGTATGGAAATACCTGTACCCTTCGCCTCCAAAGCTGCTCCCGAAGCACCCGTTGCTGCTCCGAAACGCCCGGTCTTGGCCTACCCCACGCTGGGCGAGAGCTGGGGCATCCTAGGGTGGTACCTGCTGGTTTCGCTGGTAGCCGGTGGCCTCTGCTACGCGGCGCTCAGCGTCACCCATTGGCCCCGGGCCCAACGGATAATGGTGGCGGCAACCGTCGCCAACGCGGCTCTGCTGGCGTTTCTGCGCTGGAAGGCGGGCGCGCGGTGGCAGCCCTGGCAGCTGCTGGGGCAGGCGCGGCCGTGGCTGCTTGTCGCGCTGCCCGCGGTGGTGGTAGCCAACATCTTGGTGCTTTCGCTGCTCAGCTTTCTGCACCTGCCCAACACCGCTGGCAGCCTTTTCGAGGAAGTAAGCCGAACGCCCGCCGTGGCCCTGCTGCTGGGGGCCGGCGCTGCCGCCGTGCTGGAGGAGCTGCTGTTTCGGGGCGTCATCCTAAATGGATTGCTGCAACATCAGCGGCCCTGGGTGGCCATTGGGCAGTCGGCGCTGCTCTTCGGGCTGATCCACTTCAATCCGGCGCAGAGCGTGAGCGCCGGGCTGTTCGGCCTGCTGCTGGGCTGGCTCTACTACCGCACCCGGTCGCTGGGCGTGTGCATGGCCATTCACGCGCTCAACAATTCCGTGGCGTTCATCGCCATGCGGTGGGCCCCGGCGGCCTGGCAAAAGGATTCGCTGGTCGAAGGGTTTGGCTCGGCCTGGGCGTATGCGGGGGCCGTGGGGCTGAGCGCGCTGGTGCTGGCCGCCGTGCTGTGGCGGGTGCGGCAAACCACCACGCCCCCGGCTGGGGCCCCGGGCGCGGCAGCCGACGAGGCACCGGCGGTTTGGGAAGCGGTGGCGGCGTAGGGCCCCGGTGGCGGGTGGCCGCGCGGTTCGTGCCAAGGGTCCCAAACGCCGACCTTTTTCGCGGTTACCTTTGTTGATTACGCGCGCCGAAAACCCCGCGCAACCAACGAAAAACGCTGAAAACCCGTGATTGTCTGCATTGCCGAAAAACCTAGCGTAGCCCGCGAAATTGCCACCGTGCTGGGCGCCACCCGCCGCATGGACGGTTACATGGAGGGCAACGGCTACCAGGTGACCTGGACCTTCGGCCACTTCTGCCAGCTGAAGGAACCCGACGACTACGACCCGGCCTGGAAGCGCTGGAGCCTGCACGCGCTGCCCATGGTGCCGGAGAGCTTCGGCATCAAGCTCATGCGCCGCGACGAGGGCGTGGTGAAGCAGTTCCACACCATCAAGCGGCTGATTGACGAGGCCACGGAGGTCATCAACTGCGGCGACGCGGGGCAGGAAGGGGAGGTGATTCAGCGCTGGGTGCTGATGGAGGCCAAGTGCCGCAAGCCGGTGAAGCGGCTCTGGATTTCGTCGCTCACCGAAGAGGCCATTCGGCAGGGGTTCAACAACTTGCGCGACGGCAAGGAATTCGACAAGCTCTACCAGGCGGGCAAGAGCCGCGCCGTGGGCGACTGGCTGCTGGGCCTAAACGCCACGCGCCTGTTCACGCTGAAATACACGACCTACCAGGACAAGCAGCTGCTGAGCATCGGGCGGGTGCAAACGCCCACGCTGGCCCTGCTGGTGGCCCGCCACCACGAAATCCAGAACTTCAAGCCCGAGCCCTACTGGGTGCTGCGCACCGAATACCGGGGCACGATGTTCGCCCACATTGCCCCGCCCAAGCAGGCCAAGGCCGCCGAAGACGCGCCCGACGAGAAGGAGCGCCTGAAGGCCCTGGGCTACTTCGTGACCGAAAAAGAGGCCAACGAAGCCCTGGAAGCCGTGCGCCCCGCGCCGCTCACCATCACCGATGTCGAGATTAAGAAAGGCCGTGAATCGCCGCCGCGCCTCTTCGACCTGACCTCGCTGCAAGTGCAGTGCAACAACCAGTTGGGCCTCTCGGCCGAGGACACGCTCAAGATTGTGCAGGCCCTGTACGAGAAGAAAGCGGTGAGCTACCCGCGGGTAGACACCACGTTTCTGCCCGACGACCAGTACCCGAAAATCCCCGGCATTTTGCGCGGCCTGGCCTACCCCACGCTCACGGCGCCGCTGCTGGCGGGCAAGATACCGAAGACGGGCAAGGTGTTCAACAACAACAAGGTAACCGACCACCACGCCATCATTCCGACCGGCGCGGCGGGCCCCAGCGGCGGTATGGAAAGTAGCGTGTACGACATCATCGCCCGGCGCTTCATCGCCGCGTTTTACCCCGATTGCGAGGTGAGCAACACCACTGTGCTGGCCGAGGCCGCCGAGCGCCCTTTCCGGGTGCGCGGCCGCCAGATCCTCAGCCCCGGCTGGCGCGTGGTGTACGGCGACCCAGCCCAGCAGGCCGCGCCCAAGCCCGCGCCCGCCGCCGGCGCCCAGCCCGGGGCCCCCGCCGCCGAGGACGACGACGTGGTGAGCACCGTGCTGCCCAGTTTCACGAAGGGCGAAAGCGGGCCCCACGCCCCGCGCCTCGACAGCAAGGTGACCCAGCCGCCCAAGGACTACACCGAGGCCAGCCTGCTGCGCGGCATGGAAACCGCTGGCCGCAACATCGACGACGAGGAATTGCGCCAGGCGATGAAGGAAAACGGCATTGGCCGCCCCAGCACCCGCGCCGCCATCATCGAAACGCTGTTCAAGCGGAACTACATCCGGCGCGAGAAAAAGCGCATCCTGCCCACACCCACGGGGGTGGAACTCATCGGGTTGATTCGCAACCCGACGCTGAAATCGGCGGAGCTGACCGGGCAGTGGGAGCACAAGCTGCGCCAAATCGAGCGCGGCGAACTCACCAGCGAGCAGTTTTTGGGCGAGCTCACCAACCTAGTGCGCGAGATGGTGCAGGAGGTGAAAACCGACGGCTCGGGCCGCGCCGTGACGAGCGGCAGCGCCGAGCAGCCCGCCGCCCGGGGCCCCCAGGGCGCCGCTGCGGTGGCGCCGGGCAGCAAGGCCACCGCCACGCCCGCGGCCAAGAAATCCGCCGACGCCACGGCTGGCCTGGGGCCCTGCCCGGTGTGCAAAACCGGCCACATCCTGCGCGGCAAAACGGCCTTCGGCTGCGCCCGCTTCCGCGAGGGCTGCCAGTTCCGGCTGCCGGCCGAGTTACAAGGCAAGAAGTTCAGCGACCCGCAAATCAAGGCGTTGCTCAGCAAGGGGCGCACGCCCATTATGAAGGGCTTCGTGGGACCCGACGGGCAGAAGTTCGACGCCGCCCTGGGCCTCGACGCGCAGCACCAGCCCGTGCTGCTGCCCGCCGCCGAAAGCAAGCCCACCACCGCCACCGACCCCGGCCAGATTCCGTGCCCGGTGTGCAAGCTCGGCACCATGCTGCGCGGCAGCAGCGCCTACGGCTGCTCGCGCTTCCGCGAGGACTGCCAGTTCCGCGTGCCTTTCGCCTGGGGCGGCAAGGAGCTGACCGATACGCAACTAAAGCAGCTGCTGCGCCGCGGCGAAACGGGCGTCATCAAGGGCTTCGTGTCGGCCAAAACCGGCAAAAAGTACGACGCGGCCTTGAAGGTGGACGAGGGGCGCGTGGTGCCAGTATTTGGCTAAAAATAGGGCCCCGGGGCCCTATTTTCTATTCAGCCGGTAGTGCAGGCGTAGATTGACTTGATGGTGCCGGCCAAAGTCGGTGGCGGCGCTGGGCTCCAGGGTAAAGCTGCTGTTGGCTAGGTGGATATTGGCCGCTGCAAAGCCCAGCGTGGAATTGATGGGACGTTCGCTGGTGGAGCTGAAAAGCGCAGAAAACGTTTGGGTGCTGGCGTCGGTGAGAGCCAGGCCGGCCACTACGTTGCCCCATTTGTCGGAGCCGAACCCCGAGCCCAGGCCGAAGCGGTAGAGGTAATTGCCCAAGCCTCCCGCGCCGTAGCCGGCATCGGCCTGCACGAACAGCAGCCGGCGGCTGCCTACCCATAGCTGCGCTTCGGGCAGGAAATGCAGGGTTTCTAGCGTTGAATCTCTGCGCGTAGCTCGGTTATTCAATAGGTTGCCCATGTGAAAGCCGAGGCGGTAGCCAATGCGCAAATCCTTCGTCATTCGGCCCTGCCCTTCGAAGTAAGGATTGACGTCGAAGAGATTGTAGTTGCTGACGAACCGTACGTGGTCGGTTTGCAGAGGGCCGTCGCCGGGCGGTTGCGGGGCGTAGCTCACCCGGTCGGTGCCGCCCCACATGCCCACGCCCAGCGTGCCTATTCCGCCGAGTCCACCCGGATTAACCTGTACGGCTACTTGTCCGCCCACGGCCCGGTAGTTGTGCAAGTAACCGTCCCGCTCCGCCAACTGTGAGCCGCCGCCGCACCCCCCGCCGGTGGTAGAAGAGTAATTGAAATCTTGGTCGAAAGCCCCCTGCGACGCGCCCACCGAAAAATCGATGGACCGCACCGAATCCTGGCTGGGGGCGGGGGCCTGGCTCATCAGCACGAGCAAGGCCAGGGCCCCGGCGAAGGCCAATCGCGGCGGCCCGTGCCACCCGGCCGCGGCCAAGGCCGGCCACCAGGCAGCCGCTTCGGCCAGCAACAGGGCCCCCAGCGCCACTTGCAGCACCCGGAACTCGGCTCCGGTGAGGGCGTGCGGGGCAAGCGCGGCCGTGAAGGCCAGCAGTGCCGCGGTGCCGGCCAGTTGCCGTGCCGGCCGTGGCGCGCTGGGTGCAGCCGCCCGGGCCACCGGGAAGACCGTGCCCCACCACCTCAACAGCGCCGCGCCGGCCAGGTGCAGCAGCCCCAGCTCCAACACGCTCCACTGGATAGCCAGCAGCCGCAAGCCACCCAGCACCAGCGGCTGGGCCCCCAGGGTTTGGCTGGCCGGGTCGCGCCACTGGCACAGCCCGCCCCACACCAGCAGCAGGGCCCCCGTGCCCAGTAAGTAGCGCGTGCCGGCTGGCCAGGCGCGGCGGCGCGTGGCCCAGGTGGCTCCGGCCAGCGCCAGGCACAGCACCAGTCCGTACAGCTGCGTGGGAACCACCGGCAGCGCGTGCGGGGCCCCGGCGGCCAGCAGGCCCCGCGCCACCTGAGCGGCGTAGGGCCCCGTGCCAGGCCCGAAGCTTATGCCCAAGCCAGTGTTGCCCGCCAGCTCGCCCCAGCAGCAGCCGGCCGCCAGGCAGCCCAGGCACTGCACGGCCAGCCCCGCCGCTAGGGGCCCCACAAACGCATCGAATGCTGCCCAGCCCAGGCCCAACCACCGCCGCAACGCCAACAGCACCAAGCTGCTGGCGGCAATGCCACCCAACGCCGAGCGCACCGGGTATGCCCCCAGCGCCGCGCCGCCGGGCCCCAGCGAAGACCAGTCGGTCAGCGGCAGCACCACCAGTTTGCAGCCCACCACAAAAGCCAGCAGCGTGGCGGCCTGCATCAGCAGCCAGGGGCGCAGCGCGAAGCCGCGCCGCTGGCCTTCCAGCAGCAACAACAGTTGGTAGGTGGCCACGGCCAGTAAGTAGCAGGCTGTGTAGTGGCCGGGCCGAAAAACGGCGGGCAGTTCGAAAGTATAAAGGAACATGGGCCGTGCGTTGGAAAGGAGGGGAGACGGCTAGAAAGGTAGCCGCCCGTCCTGCCCAAACACGATCCAAAAAACACAACCGTTAGACTCGCCACTGCCCAATATGCGCGATATAGACTATTGATTATTAGTGCTTAAAGCAAAAAGCATTAGACTTATGGTCGGCCTATTAATTGGCTACTTTTCCGCGTCCGGGGCATCAAACTCAATCAGGTTCTTCACCATGCCCTTGAAAATGATGCCGTGGAAGGGCAGCACCGAGTACCAGTACAGGCGGCCGGCCAGGCCCTGGGGGCGGTAGGCGGCCAGCTGCTCCAGGGCGTGGGTACCGTCCTCGTTGTCCACGATGCGGAACTGGAGCCAGGCCTCGCCGGGCAGGCGCATTTCGGCGTAGAGCAGTAGGCGCTTGGCGGCGCGGTCGGCCACCAGCACGCGCCAGAAATCGAGCGGGTCGCCGGCGCGCAGGCGGCTGGGCGAGCGGCGGCCCCGGCGCAGGCCCACGCCGCCCACCAGCTTGTCCATCAGGCCCCTGATGCGCCAGAGCCAGTCGGTTTTGTACCAGCCCCGCTCGCCGCCGATGCGCCAGATATTGTCCAGCACCTCGGCCACGGGCCGCGTAAAGGGCCGCAGCTGCCGGTCGAAAAACATCCCGTTTTTGGGGATTTGGATGGCGTCCATGTAGTTCTGGCGCAGGGTGCCGCTGCTCATGGCGTCGCTCCAGCTGCTCACCACCTCGTTCTGCTCGATGCGCTGGAAGGCCAGGGCCAGGGCCTCGCGGTAGCTCATGCACTGGTGCGGCACGGCGCGGGCAATGCTGCGGGCGGGGTCGGCCACGGTGTCGTTCTTGAGGCTTTCCACCAGGCTTTGGGCCAGCGAAAACGAGGTGCTGGTGACCAAGTACAGCCACCACGACGAGAGCCGCGGCGTGAGCACGGGCACCGTCACGATCCAGCGCTTGTAGCCACGCTGGGCCGCCAGCCCGAGCAGCATCTCTTTGTAGGTCAGCACGTCGGGCCCCCCCAAGTCGAAACTTTGGCCCAGGCAAGCGGGGTTGCCGAGCACGGCCACTAGGTAAAACATCACGTCGCGGATGCCCAGCGGCTGGCAGCGCGAGTCCAGCCAGCGCGGCGTCACCATCACCGGCAGCTTCTCCACAATGTCGCGGATGATCTCGAACGAAGCCGAGCCCGACCCGATGATGATGCTGGCCCGCAGTACTGTGAGTTGGGCTCGTTGGGCACCGGCCAGCACGTCTTCCACGGCGCTGCGCGAGCGCAGGTGCACGCTCAGGTCGTGGTCGTTGGCGATGCCGGAAAGGTAGATGACCTGCCGGGCCCCGGTGCGGTCGAGGTACTGCGCGAAGTGGCGCGCCGAGTCCTGCTCCAGCTGGAAGAAATCCTTATCGCCCCCGCTCATCGAGTGCACCAGGTAGTAGGCCGCGTCGATGTCCAGGGGCAGGTCGGCCAGGGTTTCGGGCTTTAGCAAGTCGCCCTGCACGGCGCTCACCTGCGCGCGTCGGGCCTCGGGCAGCGTATCGGGCAGGGCAAAGCGGCGGGCGTCGCGCACGAGGCATACCACCTCGTGGCCGGCCTCGGCTAAGCCCGGGAGTAGGCGCTGGCCAATGTAGCCGGTGGCCCCGGTGAGTAAAATTTTCATGGGCGACGAGGAAAAAAACGGTGGGGCCCCGGGCCGGGGCTCCGCGCAACGGTGTTTTTGAGAACGTGAAAAGGCTGCACATGTTCGGTCCCGGGGCCCCAAAACTGCCACCTTGGGGCCTCGGGGCCGCACGCAGGGGGCAGCCCCGGGCAGGTTGGTATTTTGGCGGGGCGAGTACCTAACCGCTATCTTGGTTGTATTATAAAAAGATAAATAATAAATAATATTAGTTTACTGTTGAGCTTATTCATAATAACGGATGGTGCTGACTGGCAAATTGCTAACGCAGTGCGCCCCTCATTGCTCTTAGGTTGGCTGGCCTATAACACCGGCAACTAGTGCAATTGATGAATTACCCGTAAGTTGTACATTGTTTAGGGCTACCGGACTTGTTGCGGCTGAATTGCGCAACAGATAGAGATAGGTTTTTTGCTGTTTTTTCATGGTTTCTTTCCCTCCCGCTACCGGCTTAAAACCCGACCTGGCCGCCGAGCTAGCGGCCGAACGGGCCCGCTGCCTGGCGTTGGAGGCCCGGGTGGCCGCCCTCGAGCAAGAAGTGGCCACCGCCCAGCAAGCGGCCCATCGCCATGAAAACGAGCTGCTGGCGGTGCTGCGGGCCATTCCCGTGGCCACAATGCTGCTCGACGGTAATAACCAGGTCCGGTTTGTGAGTGACGAGTGCCGCGACATGTTTGCACTGCCCGCAGACAGTGTGCAAGACCTCAATGAGCAGCGCAATGCCTCGGGCATGTTGGCCGATCAGCGGCTGCTGGCCGATCCGGTAAGCGTTGGGGCCCGAATGCAGGCGATGCGGGAGGCTAACCAAACGTCGCTCAACAACGACTTTGCGTTGGCCGACGGCCGCATTATTGCGGTGGACTACCTGGTGCTGGACGGTGGGGGTGCGGGGTATCTGCTCAGCGCCCGCGATGTGACGAAACAACGGCGTACCGAACAGCAATTAGTGGAGCAGCAAGCCTTTTATGAGGATGTATTGATGCACTTGCCCTCGGCCGTGTCGGTGCTGGACGCCGACTTGCGGTATCTGTTCGTGAACGCCACCTCTGAGCCCGACCAGGCGTTGCGGAGGGCGATGGTGGGATGCAACACGACGGAAAGCTACGGCCTGCGCGGCCGCTCCCAGCTGCAAGCCGAGCTGCGGCAGCAGCGCCTGGAGCGGGCCGTGCAGCAGCGGCGCGAGGTAACGTGGGAAGAACGACTGCTGTACAGCGGCAAGGAACGCTGCTGGCTGGGCAGTGCCCAGCCCTTGTTTGGCCCGGATGGGGCCCTGCGGATGGTTATGCTAACGGGCATCGACATCAGCGAACGCCTGCGCATCGAGCAGAAAATGGCGCATCAGCGCGAGTTTTACGAGGCCATCCTCAATCAATTACCCGTTGACATTGCCGTGTTTGACCCGGCCCACCGCTACCTGTACGCCAACCCCGCCTCCATTGCCGACGCCGAGGTGCGGGAGCAGGCCATGGGCATGACCAACCGGGAATACTGCGCTTGGCGGGGGCGCCCGGCCGAGGTGGCCGTGCAGCGCGAGCGGGTATTTAACCAGGTGCTGCGCCAGCGGGCCGACGCGGCCTGGGAGGAAACCGTGGAAACTTCCACCGGCCTGCAGCAGAAAATGCGGCGCCTGCGGCCGGTGTTTGGGGCGGACGGGGCCCTGCGCATGGTGGTGGGCTCGGGGCTGGACGTGACGGAGCGCTACCTGGCCGAGCGCGAGCTGCGGCGGGCCAAGCTGGCGGCCGAGCAGGCGGCCCTGGCCCGCGAGAGCTTCCTTTCCAACATGAGCCACGAAATTCGCACGCCCCTGAACGCGGTGCTGGGCATGGCGGGCCTGCTGGCGCGCAACACCCCGCTCACGCCCCGGCAGCAGGAGTACGTGGGGGCCATCCGCACGGCGGGCCAGCACCTGCTGGGGGTGCTCAACGACGTGCTCGATATCGCCAAGATTACCTCGGCCGAGCAGGGCCCCGAGCACGAGCCCTTCGACCTGGCGGCCGCGCTGCACGCCGTGGGGCAGATGTTGGCCCACCAGGCCACCGAGAAAAACCTGGCCCTGACCCTCGACTTGGCGCCGCTGCCGTGGGTGCGCGGCGACGCCCTGCGCCTGCGCCAGGTGCTGGTGAACCTGCTCGGCAACGCCCTCAAGTTCACCGAGCGGGGCACCGTGGCGCTGCGCGCCCGGGTGCTGGCCCGCCCCGCCGGGGCCCTCACCGTGGCCTTCCGCGTGACGGATACGGGGCTGGGCATTCCGGCCGACCGGCAGGAGGCAATCTTTGAGAGCTTCGCGCAGGCCTCGGCCGATACGGCGCGCCAGTTTGGGGGCACTGGGCTGGGGCTCACCATCAGCAGCCGCCTCGTAGAGCAGCTGGGCGGGCGCTTGCTGGTGAGCAGCGCCCCGGGCGAGGGCACCACCTTCGCCTTCGCCCTCACCTTTGCCGAAGCCGCCGCCCCTGCCCCCGAAGCGTCGGCGGGCGCGGGGGCCTCCACGCCCCCGCCGGCCGCCGGCGTGGCCCGTGGCCTGCGGGTGCTGCTGGTGGAAGACAACGAGCTGAACCGCCAGCTGGTGCAGTACGTGCTGGAGCACCAGGGCCTGGTGGTGGACAGCGCCGTGAACGGCGCGGGGGCCCTGGCCCTGTTTGCCCAGGCCCGCTACGACGTGGTGCTGATGGACATTAAGATGCCCGACATGAGCGGCGTGGAGGTGACGGCCCGCATACGCCGCGACCCCGACCGTACCCGGGCCCGCACGCCCATCATCGCCCTCACGGCCAACGCTTTTCAGGGCGACTACGACAAGTACCTGGCTGCGGGCATGGACGACCACCTGGCCAAGCCCTTCGAGGCCGACGAGCTGCTGCGCAAGATTGTGGCCGTGCAGTAGGGCCCCTGCGCTATGCGGCCGGCGGCGGGGTGCCTTGGCCCACCATCTGCGAGAAGCTTTTGGCGGCCTGCGTGAACTCGGAGGGGATGAGCACCACGGTGGTCGTGTTGTTGTCGATGCCGATTTCCGAGAGCATCTGCATGCGGCGCAGCTCCAGGGCAATGGGGCTTTTTTCCATTTCCAGGGCCCCCTGCGTGAGTTTGAGCGAGGCCTCCAGCTCGGCTTCGGCCTTGATGATGCGGGCGCGCTTCTCGCGGATGGCCTCGGCCTCGCGCGCCATCGCCCGCTGCATGGACTCCGGAATCTCGACGTCCTTGATTTCGACCAGCTCGATTTTAACGCCCCAGGCCTCGGTGGCCGCATCCACAATTTGCAGCAGGGCCCCGTTGATTTGGGCCCGCTCGCGCAGCACCTCGTCGAGCTGGTTTTGCCCAATAATGTTGCGCAGCGCCGTGACCGAAAGCTGGTACACCGCCTTGTTGTAGTCGGCTACCTTAATCACTGCATCGGCCGGGTTGAGCACCTTGAACCACAGCACGGCGTTCACCTTGATGGTCACGCTGTCCTTGGTGATGGTTTCCTGCTGCTCCAGTTCCACCGTTTTGGTGCGCATGTCGATGGTTTGCTGGCGCTCCATAAACGGGATGAGGAAGTACAGCCCGGGGCCCCGGGTACCCGTGTAGCGCCCCAGCCGGAACACAATGGCGCGCTGGTATTCCTGTGCAATGCGCAGGCTGAGCACGAGGAGAACGAGCACGATGGCAAGCAGAACGAGTGGCGACATGGCCGAAAGAATGGGTGAGTTTGGGGGATGTATCGCCGCGCAAAGCGGAACATTACAGCCAACCCCGTCTACGGCTGCCGGCCAATAATTTGCAGCGTCTTGGCGTCGCGCACGCCGCCGAAAAACTTTGCCAAAACCGCTTGAAAAATTGGGTCAGCGCCCGGCACAGCGGCAAACAGCGTCATGGATGACTTGAGTTTTAAATCGTCGGGACTGCCAAAAATCCGGCCTGCATCGCTACCAGCCAGCCCCAGCAGCGCCGTGCAAATTTCCACCAGCCGGGGCCCCAAAACGGGGTGCTGGGCGTAGGCCGCTGCCTCGGCCAAGTCGGCAATGGCGTAGTGCTGGGAAATCTCACTGAACCCCAACCCCTGAATCTGGGGGAAGATGTACCACATCCAGTGGTTGCGCTTGCGGCCGTTTTTCACCTCGGTCAGGGCCTGCGGATACGCCGTTTCCTGGGCGCTGACGAACCTTTGTAAGTTGAAGGCATTGGCCATAAATCAGTTCATCTTTTCTGTATGGTCTACGCCGCTTAGCACGGATTGCGTTGAGTTAAACGCTCGCTGCACGGGTTTCCTGCGTCAAGCGGCTCCGTTGCCCCACTTTTTCACTACTGCTGGATTGGCTAAAATAAATTCAGCATACATCTTCTGCCACAAGTCAAAAGGAATTGCCGTTTCCTCGTCTACGTCGTCAAAAAAACCCAATGCTTGCATCTGCCCGATAGTAACCTAAGAGCGTCTATATCATCAAGAGAAATTTCACCATGGCCGTAGCGTCTGGGGCCCTCTTTTAGTGAATACCATAGCAGATACTCGATATGCATCATCCAGCCGGCGTAGTAGCAGCGCTCTGAAATGTTGCCCATTGTGTACGCCAATAACCATTCATCTTCTCCGTTCTCTATTATCATATCAAAAAACGATTTGCCTCTTATTCAAGTGAAAAAGTTTATTAACTCGCTTTAAGATCTATCGTTGATTGGGCCGGGAGGCAACCACTTACCGGCCCACCACGGGCAGCACGGCGGGGCTCTCGTGGCCGGCGGCGTCGACGCTGGCGATGCCGAAGGTGAAGTTGTCCTTGCTGATGGGCAAGTCGGCTTTGAGGTCCGTCACGAGGTAGCGCTGCTGCCACTGCGGCGCGTCGCTGGCGCGGATGAGCACGGCGTAGGCGGCCGGCTTGGGGCCCCCGGTGGGCGCCTGCCAGCGCAGCTCGGTGCGGTTGGTGAGGTTGGCGGTGAGGACTTCGACCTTGGCGGGGGCGGCGGGGGCCAGGGCCAGGCTGGCCATGGTGGCCAGGTTAATACCGGCGTTGCGGCGCAGGTAGGCGTAGTCCACACCCGAAGCCACGTCGCCGTAGGCGCGGCCGTTTTCGGTGCGCAGGTCCTGGTGCTGGTGGCTGAAGTCCTCGTTCATCTCCGTAAAGCGCACGGCGGCAAAGCCTTGGGCGTTGAACGGCGTGTGGTCACCGCCGCGCAGGAAACGGTCGGGGCGGTTGATGAGCACCAGCTCCTGGCCCTTGGTGTAGACGAGGGCGGCGCGCTGGGCAGTGCGGGCGAGCTGGCGGCTGGGGGCGTCGTTTTCGGAGCTGAGCTGGCGGCGCTGGCGGGCCTGCTCGGGGGTTTCGGTGGCTGGCACGCCCTCGCTGAACACGCGCAGCTTGGTGGCGTCGCTCAGGTCGGGGTCGTGGCCGTGCGAGTTGCCCACGATGTCGTTGTTGAGCATGGCCACCACATTCCAGCCCTCTTTCTTGGCGCGCTCGGCCAGGTGGGTCGAGCCGTAGAGGCCCTGCTCTTCGCCCTGCACCACCGCAAATTTCAGGGTGCACGGGAATTTCTGGCCGGCCAGCACGCGGGCCAGCTCCATCACCAGCACCGTGCCCGAGCCGTCGTCGTTGGCGCCGGGGGCGTCGGCGGTGGCGTTCATCACGTCGCTTACCCGCGAGTCGATGTGGCCGCTCACGAGGATGACGCGCGTGTCGGTGGGGTCGGTGCCGGGCAGCGTGGCCAGCACGTTGGCCATCAGCACCGGCCGGTTGATGCGGCGGCCGTCGGGCTTTACGGTGAAGGTGTCCATTTCCACCTTTAGGCGGCCGCCGCCGGCTTTGCTGTATTTCTCAAACTCGCCCTGCACCCACCGGCGGGCCGCCCCGATGCCGCGCGTGGGGCTTTGGGTGTCGCTCAGGGTGTGGCGGGTACCGAAGCTGACGAGCTTTTCGATGTCAGTTTGCAGGTTTTTGGCCGAAATCTCGTTCACCAGCTTGGCAATGGCTGGGTCGGCCTTGGGCAGCAGCGGGGCGGGGGAGGGGGCCGTTTGGGCAGCGGCAGCCAGCGGCAGCAGGGCCAGGAGGAAAATTGCTTTCATACAGCGGTAAACATACGCGGCCTGGGTTAAACACAAAAAAGCCCGCGCCACCAAGGGCGCGGGCTTTTCAAAAACGCTGCACATGGGGCCCCCGGAAAGCGGCAAAAAAGCCAGCCGCCCGGGGCCCTAAATTGGCGCTAGGCGCGCTGGTAGATGGGGTCTACCTGTTTGAAATACGGGTTTACGCCCTCGTCCGAATCCAGGTCGAGCAGCATCAGGTCCACAAACTGGTAGGCGTCGGTTTTGCCTTCCAGCACGGGGCCCAGCTCCTGCATGAACTCGGGGCCGGCGGCGTCGCTCTCGAAGGCCAGCAGCAGGCGGGGCGTTTCGGGGGCGTTGGCAAGCTGCATCTGGGCCAGGTAGGCGGTGCGCAGGTGCGGCTGGGTGGCGGCCCAGGCCACCACGGCATCGGCCACGGCGGTGGGGTAGTTTTCGGGCTGGCTCAGCAGCACCTCGGCATCGCCGCCGGCGGGCGAGGTGGGGCCCGTGAGCTGGCCGTTGAGCAGGGCCTCAATCTCCTCCTTGGGCAGCAGCTTGCCGGCGGGCGAGAAGGGGTTCAGCACGCAGTCCTGGCCCTGCACCATGCTGAAAAACGCGTGGCCGGGGATGCGCACGTAGCTCACCTCGCTGGCGTCCTGGCCGCCGTCGGTGAGGCGGGTGGGGGAAGTGAAGATGGGCAGTTTGCCGTCGGTGAGCACCTGGAGCTGGATTTGCGCGCCCTCGGTGGGTACTACGTCGCCGGGGCCCACGCCCTCTTCGGGGGCTAGAATCATCAGGATTTCCTCCTGCATCAGGGCCTGGTAGAAGGCCGGGCGGGCCTGCTCCTCGGTGGCGGCCATCAGCAGCAGCTGCTCCAGCACGTTCTCGGGCTCGAACGGGAACGGCAGCGGCTCGGGGGCCGGGAAGGGCAGCGGGGTGGCCGGTACCGGCGCGGGCTCGGGGGCCGGCGTCTTGAAGTTGGAGCCCTGGTAGCGGGGCCCGGCGGGCTTGCCGGCGGCATCGGCCGGTGCCGCGGGGGCCCCGGGCGAAGCGGGGGCAGGGGCCCCGGGGGTGGCAGGGGTGGGGGCCGGCGCGTCGGCGGGCTTATTCTCGGGCTTATTTTTTAGAAAGTCAAGCAGACCCATGAGGCAAAGAAAAAGAGCAGTGGAATGGGCCGCAAAGTACGGCCCGGACGGGAAATGGGCCAGGGCCCCGGGGAGCAGCCGGCCGATTTTTAGCCAGCGGTCGGCTAATTATAGAATTATTATCGGGGCCCATAGCAGGGCCCCAGCACTTGGAAACCGCCTGAACCGGACCTGTCCTGCTGCGCTTGCGAAGCATTTTATTGGGTTACAACAGGTCGTTCAGCGGTGAAAGATGGTTCGCAAGCGCAGCAGGACAAGACCTGCTTTGGATGGTCGTTTACTCGCCGACATTGGGGCAGGCGGTAAGCTGGCGCTCGACCTCCTGGATGGTGCGGGGCGCGGCGTGGTTGCCCCAGTTGTTCTCGATGTAGTTCAGCAGGTTAGTGAGGCGGGCGGGGCTGAGCTGCTTGTCATCGACGCGGGCGGCGGGCATCACCTGGTTGTAGAGCACGCCGTTTACCGTCATGGGGCCGTGCACGCCGCGGCGCAGCAGGCAGGGCAGCTCGGCGCGGTGCAGGGCCAGGTAGTCAGCCCCGGCCAAGGGCGGGATGAGGCGGCCCAGGCCCTGGCCGGCGTCGCCGTGGCAGCCGGCGCAGGCCTCGGCGTAGAGGCGCGCGCCCTGGTGGCGGTTGTTGGAGAAGCAGCCGGGCAGCGAGAGGCAGGCCACCACGCCCAGGGCCCCCAACCCGAGGCAGCGCCCGATCATTGGGCGGCGGTGGCCTGGGGGTGGCGCTCCGCGATTTCGGCCAGCAGCACGGGCAGCTCCTTTTGCAGGCGCGCTACTTCGTTGGCGTCCAGGCTGTCATAAAGACCGCGGATGTGGCCTTGGTCGTCCACCAAAGCGAAGGTACCGTTGTGCGCGAAGCCGCCGGGGGCCTCTTTGTCGGGCTGGGCGGCCGTGAAGAAGCCCTTGGCCAGCCCGTACACCGTATCGCGGGCGGTGGCCGAGTGGCCGGTCGTCACGAAGTGCCAACGGGCGGCATTCGTCACGCCCAGGCGCTGGGCGTAATCGTCCAGCACGGCCAGCGAATCGTGGGCCGGGTCGATGGTGAACGACACGAAGGCCACGCGCGGGTCGGTGGCGTAGGGCTTGAACACCGAGAGCAGGGCCCCGTTCATCTTCGGGCAAATGCCGGGGCAGGTGGCGAAGAAGAAATCGGTGATGTAGGCGCGGCCCGCCAGCGTCTGGTTCGTGACGGGCTTACCGGCCTGGTCCACGGCCTTAAAGGCAGGGGCAGTGGCAAAAATGGTATCGGCGGGGCCCCCGTTGGGGTTGGGGCGCACGTCGCGCTCGCCCAGAATGGGCAGGCGGGCGGCTTGGTCGGCACTGGGGCCCGAGCAGGCCGTGAGCAGGGCGGCGGCCAGCGCGGGGGCCAGCCAAAAGCGAATCGACATAGCTTATTTAGTGGCGGGGGCGGGGGTGCCCGGCGCTTGCTTCAACAACGCGGCGGCCGAATCGATGGTGCCGTGCATCTGCTTTTCCACGGCTTGCAGCTTGGCCTGCTGCTGCTGGATGTAGGCCAGGCGGGCGGGGGCGGGCGTGGTGACGGTGTCGGGGGCGTGGTAGCCGTGCATCCAGGCCATCATGGCGTTTTCGGCGGCCTGCAGGCCGTGCGCGTAGGGCACCGCGCCCGCGGGCTTGGCGGCGGCAATCTGCTGGCGCAATTCAAAGAGGTGGCCGGTCTGGGCCATCACCGAATCGTGGCGGTCCATGAGCAGGTTTTCGGCGGCGCGGGCGCTGGCAGCGGGCGAATCGGCGGTGGTGGTGGGCGAGCAGGCGGCCAAGCCGGCGGCGGCCGCCAGGGCCACAAATAGGGTTTTGGGAGTAAATGCCTTCATGGCGCAAAGGTACCGGCCAGCGGCGTGCCCGCTGCGCAGCGGGCCGGGGTGCCGGCTTTTCGCCGCCTGTCGGGTAATCTTTGGGGAAGGGTTGCGAACAAGTAGGGGCCCCGGATGGGCGGTAATCTTTGGGGGAAGATTTGCGGGCAAGTAAGGGCCCCGGATGGGCGGCGATTCAACGATTTTCCGGCAGCCGGCGAAAAGCCGGCCGCCCAGCCCGCCCAAACCCGGCGGGGCCCCGGCCGTTTATACAGCTTCACCCTCCCATCCCTTTTCAATGCAAACCCGCACCCTCGGCCGCTCCGGCCTCACGGTTTCCGCCCTCGGCCTCGGCTGCATGGGCATGTCCGATTTTTACGGCCAGCAAGACGACGCCGAGAGCCTCCGTACCCTGCACCGGGCCGTGGACCTAGGCGTCACGTTCTTCGACACGGCCGACATGTACGGCCCCTTCAAAAACGAGGAGCTGCTGGCCCGGGCCTTCAAGGGCAAGCGCGACCAAGTGCTGATTGCCACCAAGTTCGGCATTGTGCGCGACCCCGAAGACCCCACCAAGCGCGGCATTAATGGCCGGCCCGAGTATGTGAAATCGGCCTGCGAAGCCAGCCTCAAGCGCCTCGGCACCGACCACATCGACCTCTATTACCAGCACCGCGTGGACGCCAGCACGCCCATTGAAGAAACAGTGGGCGCCATGAGCCGCCTCGTGGAGGAGGGCAAAGTGCGCTATCTGGGCCTGAGCGAAGCTGCCCCCGCCACCCTGCGCCGGGCCGTGGCCACGCACCCCATCGCCGCCCTGCAAACCGAGTATAGCCTCTGGAGCCGCGAGCCGGAAGACGAAATCCTGCCCACCTGCCGCGAGTTGGGCATTGGCTTCGTGCCCTATTCGCCGCTGGGCCGGGGCTTCCTAACGGGCCAAATCCAGAAGTTTGAGGACCTGGCGGCCGACGATTACCGCCGCTTCACGCCGCGCTTCCAGGGCGAGAACTTCCAGAAAAACCTCGACCTCGTGGCCCGCATCAACGACTTGGCCCGGCAAAAGGAGTGCACCCCCGGCCAGTTGGCCCTGGCCTGGGTGCTGGCCCAAGGCGACGACGTAGTGCCCATCCCTGGTACCAAGCGCGTGGCCTACCTCGAAGAAAACCTGGGGGCCCTGGAAATCAACCTTTCCCAAGACGAGCTGGCCCAGCTCGACGACATTGCCCCGAAGGGCGTGGCCGCCGGCAGCCGCTACCCCGCCGCCATGATGGGCTCGGTGAACGGCTAGCTTTCAATGAGCGGGTTGGTGAATGAGTAAGCTAGCAATGAGCATGTTGCTAAATTACTCATTCACCAACTCGCTCATTGCGCCGGCAGTAGGTCAATCCAGCCGTCTTCGCTGACGACGACGGCCAGGCAAGGGTATTGGCTACTATTGACGTAGCGCAGGGCCGAGTTGAAGCGCGAGCCGCGCGACGAATCGCCCTTTTCGGTGGCCAGGCCGTCGAGGATAGCGCCGATGGAGTGGCACACGCCGGTGGGCTCGATGAACACTGCCCCGTCGATGTTGGTAACCAGGCGCAGCACCGTGGGCGTGATGATGCGCGGGGCCACCCGGAAGCTCTGGCGGCTCAGGCGCTGGGCCTCTTGGGCGGCCCCAGTGCTGAATACCAGGATGGTGCCCGTGGGCTGGGTGCTGGCGCTGGCCGTTAGGTCCCAGAGGTAGTCCACGCTGTCGGAGTCAAGCGACGGGAACACGCGGCGCACTGTGCGGCCGAAATTGTCGGCCGCCACGCGGCCCTGGGGCAGGCGCGGCGTGTTGCTCACCACGCGCATCAGCACGTGGCCGGCGTGGCTCATCTCCCAGCTGTAGTGGTGGGTGAAGTTGACGGTAACCAAGGGCTCGTAGCGCGGGTCGGTTTCCGGCACCAGCTGCCCCAGCCCGAATACGTGCGAGGCATCGGAGACCAGGGCCGTGGCGTCCTCGCTCAATTCCAGCAGCTTGCGAATGGAGCGGTGGTCGCGCAGGGTCACGGGGGTTTCGAGGGTGAGCACCGGTACGATGGCCGGGTGCTGGCGGCGGGCCACCAGCAGCGTGCCCACGCCCTCGCTGCCCTCGTGGCGCAGGGCAGCCACGCCGTTGCAGGCATCGTACAGGCCCTGGGTGCCGGCGGGGGCGGCGCGCAGCATCAGGCGGCGGCCGGCGCTGCGCAGCACCTCGTTGTAGTCGCGGTCGAGGGCGGGCTGCTCGTTGTCGGCGGTGTCGGCCTCGCGCAGGGCCCGGGTGCAGTCGTGCAAAAACTCCAGTACCGTGGCGTGCAGCAAGTTGGCCGGCCGCGGCCCCCCCGATTTGGGGATGGCGTAGTAGCTCTCGTAGCAATCGGTGGCCACTTGCAGCACCACCGTCACGAGGTAGCCCTGCAAGTTCACGGGCACCGAGCAGAAGGAGCGGCGGTTTTCCTGGCGTGCGGCCGTCAGCTCGCGCAGCGTGCTCTCGGTGGCCTGGCACACCAGCTCGTACCAGCGCTGCTTTTCGTAGCGGTCGTGGTCGTTGGGGTGCAGGTGGTACACCACGTCGCGGGGCCCGGCGTCGGCCTCCAGGGCGGCGGCGCGGTCCTTAATATCGGCAAAGTCGAGGGGCCGGTAGCGCACACTCTGGGGCTCCAGCACCACGCCCTCGGGCTCGTCGGCCTCGCGGGCCGAGGCCAGGCCGAGCAAAAAAACCTCCGGCCGCAGGTTGCGGTCCAGCAGGTTAAAAACGCCTTCGGCAAACAACTGGGCCGAAACCCGGAACAAACTTTGGTGCTCCCACATGGGCAAAAAGGGGCCCGGGGCGGTGGCGGCCCCGGCGCTGCCCCGGCATACGCAAAAGTGGGCCCCGCGGTGGCAAGCCGGCCAAAATAACTGCCGCCACGCGCTCAAAGCCGGGGCTTTTTCGTACCTTCGGGGTACCCGAGGGCCCCAACGCCGGGCCGCCCCGCCCCACCCCCGCAGCCTATGCTCTTCGTCGACATGATCTTCGTGATGGCGGTGGCCATTTCGTTTATTCCCATCCTCACCGGCTACTGCGCCTACAACTACGGGCGCTCGTTCTGGCTGTGGTTTGCGCTGGGCTGGGTGCTGCCGCTGGCCTCGTTTTTCCTGCTCACCGCGCTCATTCTGCGCGAGCAGCTCGACCCCGGCCGTCGCCTGTTGGCCGATGCCCGCCTGATCCTGCGCGACGCCGCGCAGGCCAAAGCCGCCGCGCAGGGCCCCGAATAAACGCCACTTTAGGGCCCCGAGGGGCAAGTTTAGGGGGCGGGCAGTAACTTGCTGGGCGATATGCTATGCCCTTATGTTATGACTGCTGCCGACTCATTATTTCCTCATCCGGAAGGCTCGCGCCACCGCCCGCTCACGCAAGCCGTTGAGAATACGCCGCCCGACCAGCTGCCCGGCCTGGTGCAGGAGCTTCAAACCCACCAGCTGGAGCTGCAGATGCAGTACGAGTCGCTGCTGCTGGCCCAGGCCGACGCCGAGGCCAACCGCGTTCAGTACGAAGACCTGTACGAGCACGCCCCCGTGGGCTTCGTTACGCTGGGGCCCCACGGCGGCATTGCCCAACTCAACCGCACGGCCAGCCAGCTGCTGGGCACGGGGGGCACCCGGCTGGCCGGCCGGCCCTTCGCGCTGTTTGTGACCCCCGGGCACCGCGCCGATTTTGCCGATTTCCTGGCCCGGGTGCTGGCCAGCCCGGCCCCCCAGCACACCGAAACGGAGCTGCGCCGCGCCAACGGCACCGCGTTTTATGCCCAGCTGGAGGCCGTGCGCGAAGAGCCGCTGCCGCCCCAGGGCCCCGGCTGCCGCCTGGCTCTGTTCGACACCACCGACCGGCGCGAGGCGGCCAACGCCTTGGCCAACAGCGAAGCCCGCTTCCAGATGCTGGCCGAAAGCGTGCCGGGCGTGCTCTTTGAGTGGCGCGTGAACCGCGACGGCGAGCACTACGTCACCTACGTCAGCCCGCGGCTGCAGGAGTGCTTCGGCATGGCCCCGGCCGCCCTCGAGCAGGCCGAAACCTTTCTGCACCCGGCCGACGTGCGCTCGTTTCGCCTCTCGCTGGCTGCCGCCGTGCAGGTGCGGGGCCCCTGGGCATTTGAGGGGCGGGTGGTGGTGCCGGGCCAGCCGCTGCGCTGGTGCCGTGGCACGGCCGCCGTTACCACCCGCGACGACAAGGGCGTGGTTTACAGCGGCTTGCTGCTCGACGTAACGGCCTCCAAGCAACTCGAAGCCCGCCTGCGCGCCGCCACCGAGGCCGCCGAGGCCAACGTGCGGGCCAAGCAGGAGTTCCTGGCCAACATGAGCCACGAAATTCGCACGCCGCTGCACGGCATCCTGGGCCTGGCCGAAATGCTGGCCGCCTCGGCCCTGGCTCCCGCCCAGGCCGAACACCTGCGCCTGCTCAACGGCTCGGCCCAGCACTTGCTGGCCGTGCTCAACGACGTGCTGATTACCGCCCGCCTGGGGGCCGGCCGCCTGCACGCCGCCGCCGAAGCCTTCGACCTGGGGGCCCTGCTGCGCGACTGCACCGCCCTGCTCGCGCCCGAGGCCGAAACCCGGGGCCTGGCCCTGCGCCTGAACGCCCCCCCCGCACTGCCCCGCGTAGTGGGCGACGCCCACCGCCTGCGCCAGGTGCTGCTCAACCTGCTCGGCAACGCCCTCAAGTTTACCGAGCGCGGCGGCGTGGAGCTGCGCGTGCAGTGCCCGGCCGGGGCCGCGCCGGGCCGCGCCCGGGTGGCGTTCAGCGTGAGCGACTCGGGCATCGGCATTGCACCCGCTGCGCTCGACGCCGTGTTCGAGCCCTTCGTGCAGGCCGGCGAAACCACCGACCAGCACTACGGCGGCACCGGCCTGGGCCTGAGCATTTCGCACAGCCTAGTGGCCCTGCTCGGCGGCACGCTGCGTGCTACCAGCGAGCTGGGCGTGGGCAGCACGTTCCACTTCGCGCTCGAATTCGACACCGACCAAAGCGCCCCGGGCACGGCCCCGGTGGCCCCCGCCCCGGCTGCCAAGGCCGCGCCCGGTAGCGCCGGCCGCGCCCTGCTCGTAGAAGATAACCCCGTGAGCAGCCTGCTGGCCGAAGCCCTGCTGCGCGGCTGGGGCTGGGCCGTGGACGCGGCCGCCACCGGCCCCGCCGCGGTGGCCCTGTTTGAGCAGCACTGCTACGACGTGGTGCTGATGGACCTGCGCCTGCCCGGCCTCGACGGCACGGCCGCAACCGCCCGCCTGCGCCAGCACCCCGACCCGGCCCGCGCCGCCACGCCCGTGCTCGCCGTGACGGCCCACGCACAGCTCGACGCCGATGCCCTGCGCGCCAGCGGCTTCGATGCCTACTTGGCCAAGCCCTTCGGCGAGGCTGCGCTACGCCAGGCGCTGGCCGTGGCCCGCCAGGCCCCCGCCGCCGCCCCGGTCCCCCGCGGCCCGCTCTACGACCTGAGCGCCGTGCGCCAGATGGTGGGCGACAATGAGTCGTTTGTGCGCCACTTGGTGGGCGTGTTCTGCACCAGCACGCCGCCCATCCTCGAAGCCCTGCGGCAGGCCCTGGCGCAGGCCGACTGGCCGGCCCTGGCCGACGCTGCCCACCACCTCAAAAGCTCCCTCTACGGCATGGGCGTGATTCCCCTCTACGACGCCATCCGCGAGCTGGAGGCCAGTGAGGCCCAGCACCCCGACCCGGCCCGCGCAGCCTGGCTCGTGGGCGAGGTCACGGCCGTCACCGCCGAGGTGATGGCGGAGCTGGCGCAGGCATTCCCCGGGGCGTAGTGGGGCCCAGGCGGAGTTGAGAGTTGAAAGTTAAGGATCAGATAGTCTAGTCTTTAACTCTCAACTTTTAACTTTTTTCCAAAAGTGCGCCGAGATGAAAGCCGCTGCGACTTTCTACGCGCCGCCGCCTGGGGCCTTAGCGGCGAGGATGCCCGCCGCCGCGCCGGCCCCGCTGGCCAGGCAGCCTTGCAGCAGATAGCCGCCGGTGGGGGCTTCCCAGTCCAGCATTTCGCCGGCCAGGTAGGTGCCCGGGCGGCGGCGCAGCATCAGGTGCTCGTCGAGTTCAGCCCACGCCACGCCGCCGGCCGTCGAAATGGCCTCGTCGAGCGGGCGCAGGCCGGCCACGGGCAGCGGCAAGTGGCTGAGGAGCTGCGCCAAGGCGGCGGGCGGTAGCGTGGCCGCGTCGGGCTGAATTTCGCGCAGCAGGGTGGGGACGGGGGCCCCCAGGTGCAGGGTTTTCTTGAGGAATTCGGCCAGCGATGCCTTGCCGCGCGGGGCCCCCAGCTTGCCCAGCAGGGCGGCGGCGGGCAGGTCGGGCTTGAGGTTGAGGTGCAGCACGGCGGGGCCCCCGGCGGCCAGGGCCCCCCGCACCTGCGGCGTGAGGGCGTACACGGGCGTGCCCTCCAGGCCGTAGTCGGTGAGCAGCAGCTCGCCGCGCACCTCGGGGCCCTCGTGCACGCGCAGGGCAATATTTTTGAGCGGCTGGCGGCCCACCTTCTCGCGGAAAAACGCCGACCACGCCACCTCCGCCCCGCAGTTGGCCGGCGCGAAGGGCAGCACCTCCACGCCAATTTCGCGCAGCAACGGGGCCCAAGTGCCGTCGGAGCCGGTTTTGGCCCAGCTCGCGCCGCCCAGGGCCAGCACTGTGGCGGCAGGCTCGGCGACGAATTCTTCGCCCGTGGCCTCGCGGCGCAGGCGCAGGCCGCGGGGCCCCGCAAAGCCCAGCCAGCGGTGGCGGGTATGGATTTCGACGCCCAGGGCCCCCAGGCGGGCCAGCCAGGCGCGCAGCACGGCGGCGGGCGTGTGGGCCGGTACGGGGAAGATGCGCCCGCTGGTGCCCACGAAGGTGTCGATGCCCAGGTCGGCGGCCCAAGCGCGCAGCTCGGCGGGCCCAAACTGCGCCAGCAGGGCCCCGAAGCGCCCCGCCGCGGCCCCATACTGCGCCGCGAAGCGGGCGGCCCCGGGGGCAGCGTTGCTCAGGTTGAAGCCGCCGTGCCCGGCCACCAGAAACTTGCGCCCCGCCGTGGCCTGGGCCTCGAACACGCGCACCCGGTGGCCGGCCTCGGCCAGGCGCTGGGCGGCCAGCAGGCCGGCCGGGCCGCCGCCCACCACGGCCACAAACGCAGAAGTATCACCACTCATTACGGCCACCAGCTTAGGAACTCAGCCCCAAAACTACGCCCCCGCCCGCCGCGGGGCCCCAACCCGCATCCGCGCCGGCCCGTTAAGCCGGGCCATGAATCCTTATACCATTCTCATTGGCCTGAGCCTGGCCGTGGTGCTCTCGTACCTGTTCGACCTGGCCGCCAAGGCCACCAAGGTGCCCTCGGTGCTGCTGCTGCTGCTGGCGGGCATCGCCTTCGGCCAGGCCACCGCCTACTGGCACCTGCCGGTGCGCCTGCCGCCGGTGCTCCTCCAAATTCTGGGCATCGTGGGCCTGATCCTCATCGTGCTCGAAGGCTCGCTCGACCTGCGCCTCACCCGCGACAAGGGCCCCATGGTGCGGCGCTCGTTTCTGGCGGCGGCCACCATTCTGGTGGTGGCCTCGTCGGCCATTGCCGCGCTGCTGCACTTCTACACCGGCGCGGGCTGGCAGAGCTGCCTGGCCAACGCCGTGGCCTTGTCGGTGGTAAGCAGCGCGGTGGCCATCCCCAGCGTGGCGGGCCTCACGGCCGAAAAAAAGGAGTTCATCATCTACGAAAGCACGTTTTCCGACATCCTGGGCATCATGTTTTTCAACTTCGCCCTGCAAGAAAACTTCGCTCAGGGCGTGTCGTTGGTCACGTTCGGGGCCGATATCCTGGCCGTAATGGTAGTAGCGGTGCTGAGCACGGCGGCGCTGGCATTTTTGCTGGCGCGGCTGCGCGGGCACATCAAGTTTTTTTTGCTCTTCGCCTTTTTGGTGCTCCTCTACAGCTTAGCCAAGCAGCTGCACTTGTCCTCGCTGGTGCTGGTACTGGTGTTCGGGCTGGCTGTTAACAACGCCGACCTGTTTCTGCGGGGCCGCCGCCTGCAAAGCTGGCTGCACCCCAGCGAGCTGGTTTCGGAGCTGGGCCAACTCAAGAGCCTCACCGCCGAGTCGGCGTTTCTGGTGCGCACGTTCTTCTTCCTAGTCTTCGGGTTTTCCATCGACCTCACCAACCTGCTCAACACCCACCTGCTGTGGCAGGGCCTGCTGGTGGTGGCCGTGCTCACTTTCATCCGCTACCTGTACCTGCGCTTCGTGGCCCGCACCGACCTGCTGCCCGAGCTGTTCATCGCCCCCAAGGGCCTGATTTCGGTGCTTTTGTTCTACAGCATTCCGGCCCCGCTGCTCATCGGCGAAGTCAGCGAAACCCTCATGTTTCTGGTCATCCTGCTCACCGGCGTGCTCATGATGGTGGGCCTGCAGCTCGTGCCCAAAGGCGTGCCGCTGGAAGGGGAGGTGTAGGGCCCTGTTGGCGTGGCTTGCGCTACGGCCAGCGCGGGCCACGCCAACAGGGCCCCGGGGGCCCTAGCCCTGGCTGTCCTGAATGAGCTGGCGGCGGTAGCGGGCCAGGATGGCCGACTTGAGGATGAAGCCCAGGTAGCGGCCGTCTTCCTCGCACACGGGCAGGGCGTAGGCCCCGTGGCGGTCGAGCAGGGCCAGGGTGTGCTCGAGGTCGTCGGCGGGGCCCACAATGGCCAGGGGCGGCGTCATCAGGTCGCGGGCCAGGGTGGTATCGTAGTGGCTTTCGTCGAAGAGGGCGTCGCGCACCGCGTCGAGGCCGATGACGCCCAGCAGCCGGCCGCCGGCCGCCACCACCGGAAACAGGTTGCGCGAGGCGTGCCGGAAAATGTCGGCCAGCTCGCCCAGCGTGGTGGTGGGGCGCACGGGCACGAAGTCGGTTTCGAGCAGCTTGCGGGGGTCGAGCTGGGCCAGCAGGCCCTGGTCGCGGTTGGCGTTCACGTCCACGCCCTGGGGCACGAGCTTTTTGGTGTACACCGAATAGGGCTCGAAGTACTTGGTAATCAGGTATGAAAGGCTGCTGACCACCATCAGCGGCACAAACAGCGCGTAACCCCCCGTGATTTCGGCGATGAGGAAAATGGCCGTGAGCGGCGCGTGCACCACGCCCGCCAGCGTGCCGGCCATGCCCAGCACAATGAAGTGTACCTCCGGAATCTGCACCAGGCCGCTCATGTTCAGCAGCCTAGCGAAGAAAAACCCCGCCAGGGCCCCCGAAAACAGCGACGAGCCGAACATGCCGCCGTTGCCGCCCGCCCCCACCGTGATGCTGGTGGCCACCACCTTGAGCAGCAGGCTAAAAAGTACCAGCACCAGCAGCAGCCAGGGGTTGTGGTCGCCGTACACCGAGAAGATGCTGCCGTCGGTGAGCTGGCCCGACTTGCCGGCCAGCAGCAGCTCCACCGTGTTGTAGCCCTCGCCGTACAGCGTGGGAAACAGGAAAATGAGGGCCCCCAGGGCCGTGCCGCCCAGCAGCACCTTGCGCCAGCTGAGGCCGGGCCAACGGGCAAAAAAATGGTCGAACCAGAAGTAGGTCCGGATCATGTATACCGAAAAGAAGGCCGTGAAAACGCCCAGCAGCACGTAAAACGGCACCGCGTGCACCGGCCAGCTCGTGGTAATGAGCACGAACGGCTGGCCCGCGTACAGGGCTTTGGACACCACCGTGGCCGCAGCCGAGGAGAGCAGCAGCGGGATGAAGTACTGCGCCGGCAGCTCCAGCAAAATGGTTTCGACGGCAAATAGCACCCCCGCGATGGGCGAGTTGAAGATGGCCGCCAGGCCCGCCGCCGCCCCGCACCCCGTGAGCAAGCGCCGCCGCCGCCGGTCGAGGTGCAGCACCCGGCCGGCGTTGGAGCCCAGGGCCGAACCCGTGACGGTGATGGGGGCCTCAGTGCCGGCCGAGCCCCCGAAGCTCACCGTGAAAAAGGCCGTGATGAGCTGCGAGTACAGCTTGGAGCGCGGCACCACGCTGCCCTCACGGGCCGTGTTGTAGATGATGGGCGCAATGCCCCGGTTGAGGTGCCCGTGCAGCAAGTACTTGGTGGTCAGCATCGTGAGGGTGATGCCGATGATGGGGTACAGCGACGAGGCAAACACCCGCTGCTGCTCGGGCACGCTGGCTTGCAGCAGGCGGGCGGCCGTGCGCACGCTGGTTTTGAGGAGCACCGCCGCCAGGCCCGCGCCCGCGCCCACCAACACGCTGAGGATGAGCAGGTACATGCGCTCGCTGATGTGGCGCACCCGCCACACCAGCAGCGGGCGCAGCAAGCGGTGGACGGTGAAGGGGGGCATGGCGGGCGGTGTTGGTGGCGCAGGGGCTGCGCAAATGTGGGGCCACTGCGCGGAAGATGGCCCCGGCCCCCGCGGGCCGGGGCGGGGCCCGGCCGCCGCCGGCCGCCGGCTGGGCAATACTTTTGGGGGCCCCGTCCTTCCTTTTTGTGGCCCTATGCTTCGTTCCATCATGTTTGTCGGCACCGCGTCCGACGTGGGCAAGAGCGTTATCACCGCCGGGTTTTGCCGCATTTTTTTGCAAGACGGCCACCGCCCCGCCCCCTTCAAGGCCCAGAACATGAGCCTGAACAGCTACGCCACGCCCGAGGGCCTCGAAATTGGCCGGGCCCAGGCCGTGCAAGCCGAGGCCGCCGGCGTGCCGTGCCACGTGGACATGAACCCGGTGCTGCTCAAGCCCACCTCCGACCAGGCCGCGCAGGTCGTCGTCAACGGCCGGCCCATCGGCACGCAGTCGGCCTACGAGTACTTCCGCACCAACGACCGCCACGCCCTGTTCGAGGCCGCCACCGCGGCCTACGACCGGCTGGCCGCCCGCCACGAGCCGGTGGTGCTGGAGGGCGCCGGCAGCATCTCGGAGCTGAACCTGAAGGCCCGCGACATCACCAACCTGCGCATGGCCCAGCACGCCGGCGCCGCTACGTATTTGATTGCGGATATTGACAAGGGCGGCGTGTTTGGGAGCGTGTACGGCACGCTGGCCCTGCTGGAGCCTGAGGAAAAAGCCTGCATCAAGGGCATCATCATCAACAAGTTCCGGGGCGATGCGCGGCTGTTTGCCGACGGCCGCCAGCAGTTGCAAGACCTGACCGGCGTGCCGGTGGTGGGCGTGCTGCCCTACTTCCGCGACATTTTTGTGGAGGAGGAAGACTCCGTGGCGCTGGCCCGCAAGCAGCGGGGCCCCGGGGCCCCCGGCCGGGTGCAGGTGGCGGTGGTGCTGCTGGGCCGCATGTCCAACTTCACCGACTTCGACGCCCTGGGCCACGACCCGCGGGCACACCTGTTCTACACCCACGACGCGGCCGAAATCCTGGCCGCCGACGTGGTGATTCTGCCCGGCAGCAAGAACACGATTGACGACCTCATTGCCCTGAAAAATAACGGCCTGGCCGCCGCCATCGTGCAGGCCCACCGCGCCGGCAAAACTGTGGTCGGCATTTGCGGCGGCTACCAGATGCTGGGCCGCTCGGTGGAAGACCCCGCCGGCGTGGAGAGCCGCGTGGCCGCCACCGCCGGCCTGGGCCTGCTGCCCGTGCGCACGGTGCTGGAAGGCGAGAAAACCACCCAGCAGCGCCAATTTGTGTTTCTGGACGGCGCGGCGGCCGACTGCCAGGGCTACGAAATCCACATGGGCCGCACCGTGGCCGAGGGCCCCCCGCGCCCCGTGGCCACCCTGGCCAGCGGCGCGCCCGACGGCTACTACGCCGGCCCGAGCTGCTGGGGCACCTACCTGCACGGCATCCTCGATAACCCGGCCGTCATCGATGCGCTGCTGGGGCCCCACACCACCGAAACGGCCGCCGCGCCGCTCGATTTCGCGGCTTTTAAGAACGAGCAGTACGACCGGTTGGCCGCCCTCATCCGCGAAAACGTAGACATGGCGCAGATTTATAAAGCATTGCAAATGTGATGTACCGCCAAGCTGCGCTTGGCCTTGCTCCAGGGGCCCTCGGGGCAGCATAGGCAAGGCCAAGCGCAGCTTGGCGGTACAAGCTAATTTTCTCCCTTAACCCCCTCTAGCCATGCTGCACGGCCACGGCGACGACGGCTACCGTCACACTTCCGATATCGTAGCGGATTTCAGCACCAACGTGTGGTACGGCGGCGAGCCAGCCGGCCTCAAGGAGTACGTGTTCAGCCAGTGGCCGCGCGTGAACCGCTACCCCGAAGTGCTGGCCGAAAGCCTGGCCGCTCGGGCGGCGGCGCACCACGGCGTGCCCGCCGGCCAAGTGCTGGTGAGCAGCGGCACCACCGAAACCATCTACCTCGTGGCGCAGGCCTGGGCCCGGCGCCGCAGCACGGTCGTCACGCCCGCCTTCGCCGAGTATGAAGACGCCGGCCGGCTGCACGACCACCAGCAAAATTTCCTGGCCTGGGAAGACCTGCACGCGGAAACGGTGATAAACAGTGACTTGGTGTTTGTGTGCAGCCCCAACAACCCCACGGGCAGCTTGCTGGGGCCCCGGGTGCTCGAAACGCTGCTGGCCAACCACCCGCGTACGGTGTTCGTGCTCGACGAGGCATTCATCGAATTTACCACCGATGCCGAAACGGCCATCCCGCTGCTGGCGCGGTTCGATAACTTGCTGATCATGCGCTCGATGACCAAGGCCTACGCCATTCCCGGGCTGCGCCTGGGCTACGTGGTGGCGTCGGCGCCGGTGGTGGCCCGGCTCACCCGCGCCCGGGCCCCCTGGACGGTGAACGCGCTGGCCGCCGCTGCCGGCCACTTCATCTTCGAGCACTTCGCCGAGGTGCAGCCGCCCACCGCCCAGCTCCTGGCCGACCGCGCCGCCTTCGCCACCCAGCTGGCCGAAAACCCTGGTTTAGAGATATTTACCAGCCACACGCATTACTTCCTGGGGGCCCTGCGCCGCGGCACCGCGGCGGAGCTGAAGCGCGGGCTGCTGGACCGCCACGGCTTGCTGATCCGCGACGCGGCCAACTTCCGGGGCCTCACGCCGGCGCACTTCCGCCTGTGCACCCGCCGCCCGGACGACAACCAGCTGCTCGTCAACGCCCTTGCTGAATGGACCGCTTCCCGCGCCTAGCCGCGCCGCTGCTCGCCGGCTACGCCCTCGACCTGCTGCTGGCCGACCCCGAGGGCTGGCCTCACCCCGTGCGCACCTACGGGGCCCTCATCGCCGCCGGCGAGCGCAGCCTGAACCGGGGGCCCCAGCGCTTCGCCAAGGGCGCGCTGCTGGCCGGCGGGCTGGTGGGCGGCACGTTCGGCGCGTTTTGGCTGATGGACAAGGCTTTGCGTCGCCTGCCGCCCGCCGTGGGCGTGGCCGTGAACAGCGCCTGGGTGTATTACGGCCTGGCCAACACGGGCTTGGTGCGCGAGGGCCAGGCGGTGTTTGCGGTGCTGGACCAGGACGGGCTGGACGCCGGCCGCCGCCAGCTGGCGCGCATCGTGGGTCGCGACACGGCCCGGCTCGACGCCCAGCAAATCCGCACCGCCGTGCTCGAAAGCCTGGCCGAAAACCTGAGCGACGGCGTGGTGGCCCCGCTGCTCGCCTACGCCCTGGCCGGCGTGCCCGGCCTGATGGCCTACAAAATGGTGAACACCCTCGACTCGATGGTGGGCTACCGCAGCCCGCGCTACGAGCAGTTCGGCAAGTTCGCCGCCCGGCTCGACGACGCGGCCAACCTCGTGCCTGCCCGCCTCACGGCCGCGCTGCTGGGGGCCCTGGATGGCAGCCGGCGCAGCTTCCGTTTCATCCTCAAATACGGCAATCAGCACAAAAGCCCCAACGCCGGCTACCCCGAAGCTGCCCTGGCCGGCGTGCTCAACTGCCGCTTCGGGGGCCCCAACTACTACCACGGCCAGCTCGTGGCCAAGCCCTACATCGGTGAAAACCCGCGCCCCATCGGGCCCCAGGAAATCCACCGCGTCGCCCGCCTCAACCACGCCGTGTGCGCCGCTGTGGTGGTAGGTATCGTGGGCTGGTTGTGGGGACGGAAAACTAGGAAGTGTTAACAGTCGCGCAACCAGAGTACGGTCGCCGCCAAGTGAATGAAGGCCAAAAAGTGCGCGTCGAGCTTGTCGTAGCGCGTGGCCACGCGCCGAAACTGCTTTAAACGGCTGAAAAGCCGCTCGATGGGGTGGCGCTGGGCGTAGCGGACCGCATCGTAGGCCCGCGGGAAGAGGCGCTTGCGCCGGGGCGGAATCACGGCACAGGTGCCACGGGCGGCCAGTGCGGCCACGAGCGGGTCGGAATCGTAACCCCGGTCGGCGATGAGGTACGCCGGGGCCAAGCCCTC